>OY762226.1:3002500-5851533 GCA_963665465.1 Vicinamibacterales bacterium | reverse complement strand
CGCACCGGCTCGAGGCGTGGGCCGAAATGGCCCGGCAGGTGGCGCACGAGATCAAGAACCCGCTCACCCCCGTCCAGCTCTCGGCCGAGCATCTGCTGCGCGTGCACCGGGACCGCGGCGAGCCGCTGAGCCCGGTGCTTCAGAGCTGCGTCGACTCGATTCTGGCCCAGGTGCGCATTCTGCGACGGATCTCCTCGGAGTTCTCGAGCTATGCCTCGTCACCCGCCGTGAACCGCGAGCCGACGGACCTCGCCGCGCTGGTGCACGGCGTGCTGACGCCGTACCTGGTCGGCGTCGAGGAACGCATCGCGGTCACCGTCGACATTGCGCCGGCATGCCCGGCGGTGCTCGTGGACCGGACGCTGGTCGGACGGGCGCTGACGAACGTCATCGACAACGCGCTGCACGCCATGCCGGGCCGGGGCTCGCTCGAGGTTCGCGCCGCCGCGTCCGCGGCGGCCGTCCAGCTGGCCGTCACCGATACGGGGGCCGGCGTCGATCCGGCCACGCTGCGGCGCATCTTCGAGCCCTACTTCTCCACCAAGGTATCTGGGACCGGGCTCGGCATGGCCATCGCCAAGCGCAACGTCGAGTTGAGCGGCGGCACGATCCGCGTCGAGAGCCGCAAGGAGCACGGCACCACCGTTACGATGACGCTGCCGCTCGCGGCGCGGTCAGGAGGCTGAGCGGTCCTGCACCGAGGGCAGCGGCAACGCCTCGGTGTCGCCGGCGGGCGGCCGCACGCGCGCTCGGGAGATGACCACGCCAATCAATCCCGACGCGAGGTACGTGTAGGCCATCAGAAGGAGCACGATCTGCGGGTGGATCGCGATCGCGGCGATGATGCCCGCTATCACGAGCAGCGTGAGATACGAGTGCCGCCGCCCCGGCGTCAGCGCGTTGAAGCTGCGATACCTGATGCGGCTCACCATCAGCGCGGCCGGCACCAGCACGACCGGCAGGGCGAGCACGGCCTCGCGAACCCCCTCGAGACCGCTCGGATAGGCGAACACGGTGGCCGCCAGCACGCTGGCCGCGGCCGGGCTCGGCATCCCGATGAAGTAGCGCCGGTCGCCGCCCTTGCCCTGGATGTTGAAGCGTGCCAGCCGCATGGCCGCGGCCGTGATGAACAGGAAGCCCACGGCCCAGCCGAGGCGGCCGAGCGCCTCGAGACCCCAGGTGAACACCAGGACCGCCGGCGCCACGCCGAACGAGATCACGTCGGCCAGCGAATCGAACTCGACGCCGAACTCGCTCGTGGCGCCGGTCATGCGCGCCACCCGGCCGTCGAGGGTGTCGAGGATCATGGCGAACGCCACGAACGGCGCGGCCGTCACGTAGTCGCCGCGCATCGCGTAGACGATGCAGGCCCAGCCGCAGAACATGTTCCCGACCGTCAACATGCTCGGCAGCAGGTACACACCGCGCTGGAAGCGGCGTTCCGGTCTGGGCGGGCTGAAGACGGACAGCACTCTGGGCACGCGCGACCTCGCTGCTACTCTGCTGGCGTGGCTTCCTCGAGAACCGCCAGGACGGTCTCGCCGCCCCGCACGACATCGCCCGTCCGCACGCGCAGACGGACACCGTCCGGGACGAACACGTCCATCCGCGATCCGAACTTCATGATACCGAAACGCTGACCGGTAGCCACGGACGCGCCGGCGGACAGCCGGCAAACGATGCGCCGCGCCAGCACGCCGACCACCTGGCGGCATACCACCGTCCGGGCGCCGTGCTCGATCCAGATCTCGCACCGCTCGTTCTCGGCCGCCGCCTCGCGGCGGTAGGCGGGCAGGAAGCGGCCGGCGGAGCGGTCCACGCGGGTGACCGTGCCGCCGACCGGTATGCGGTTCACGTGGACGTCGAGGGGCGAGAGGAACACGCTCACCTGCCGCCACGCGCCGCTCGGCGCCACACCGGCCTCGGCCGCCCCGGCGAAGACGACCCTGCCGTCGGCCGGCGACACGACGAGGCCCGGGGCTGCGGGCACGCGCCGCTGCGGGTCGCGGAAGAAGAAGCCGAAGAAACCGGCGGCCGCCGCCGCGGCGGTCGCCGCCGCGACGAACCCGAACGCCATGCAGGCGGCGCCGCACAGCAGCGCTCCAGCGATGAACGGGATGCCGGCCCGGTCGATTTTCATGCTGTCTCGGCGTCCGTGTGCGTCATGGCGGGCATTCCGCCCGAGGTCGGGCCGCGGCGGCGAGCGGGGTGCGAGTGGTCAACCGCGCACGGGGGGCGGCAGCGCCGTCACGCCCGGCGGATCCCGGCGTTGGCGCAGGATCTCCTCCATCCGATCCTTGAGCTGCAGCTTGCGCTTCTTGAGGGTGGCCTTCTCCAACTCCTCCTGTCCCGTCCGGTACAGCTGGCTTGAGAGCTCGCCGAGTCGTGTCTCGAGATCGCGATGCTGTGTTGCAAGTCGACGGAACTCTTCATCCGTCTGCAGGAGATTCTCCCGCAGTTGCTGCAAGCCTGTCATTCCACCTCCTTGGTACCGGGATGCGTCGGGAACATGCGCCAGGCAGGATAGCCACCACGCGTGACAGCCCGTGACGATAGTCGACCTTCAGCACGGACCGTTCAGCCACGGCGACCGTATCACAGGGCCGGCGGGGTTTCAAGCGCCCGCGCCGGCAAGGACCTCATGCTCCGAGATCGCACCAAGCGCAGCGTGCCACGCCGACAACGAGACACGACCATACGAGCGCTCTCATGGTCTCCCTCCCCGAAGCATGTGACGGAGCCGGATTGCACGGCATGTCGGCTCGACTCGTGCGGCGCCTGGGCACTCTACCCGCCCTGCCCCTGCCGCCGCTCGCGGGCCAGCACCGCGTCGGGACGGCGGACGTAGACGGGACGGACCGCATGCGGCGCCCTGGCGTTGCGTCCGCCGGCCGCCGCGGCGATTCGGGCCGCAATCGGCGCCAGCGGCGGAACCCGCGGCGTCAGCCGGCCGCCGCAGTTCAGCGCCTGCCGGAGCCGGCTCTCGGCCGGCGCCACCGCGTCGCCGATCACGGCTACCCGGCGGCCGTCGCCGGCCAGCCGCTCGCGCCAGTCCCGCAGCACCACGTCCGGGGGCGCGGCGACCGGCCCGGCGACTTCCGCCAGCGCGCCGCCGCCCACGCCGCCCACGCCGTCCGCACCGGTCTGCGGAACCTCGTAGAGGGCCGCGAAGACCTCGCCGCGATGGGCGTTCATCCAGGTCCCGACCAGCTCCGCGCGCTCGGGGCCGGCAGGCGCCCACACAGCGGCGCAGGCCAGGGCCTCCAGCGTGGGCACGGCCACCACCGGCCGCCGATTGACCAGCGCCAGAGCCTGGATGGTGGCGAGCCCGACGCGCAAGCCCGTAAACGACCCGGGTCCCGAGCACACGGCATACAGATCGATGTCGGTCGGGGCCAGGTCGTGGGCGGCGAGCAGCGCCGTGACGTCGCCGGGGAGGCGCTCGCCGTGCGTGCGATCGGCGTCTCCGATCCGGCACTCCGTCACCTCGCCGCCTGCGGCGAGCGCGACGCTGCCGGTCGGCGTGGACGTATCCAGCGCCAGAATCCGCATCGCCCAGAAGGATAGCGGAAACCTCGCGACAGGCCGGCCCGTCGCCGCGGGCTGTTATACTCGCCGCCCATATTCCGATGTCCTCCCCCCCCGAGGCGAAGCGCGCCTCGCCTGTCACGCCGGCGATGCGGCAGTACCTGGACGTCAAGCGCCAGCACCCGGAAGCGCTCGTCTTCTTCCGGATGGGCGACTTCTACGAGATGTTCTACGAGGACGCGCTGACGGCCGCGCGCGTGCTCGAGCTGACGCTGACCTCGCGTTCCCGGGACAGCGGCGGGAGCCCGATTCCGATGTGCGGCGTGCCCTACCACGCCGCGGACGGCTACGTGGCGCGTCTGGTCGAGCGCGGGTTCCGCGTCGCGATCTGCGAGCAGGTGGAAGCGGCCGCCGCGGCCCGGAAATCGAAGCAGCCGCTGCGCCGGGAGGTGGTGCGCATCGTCTCCCCCGGCACGCTGACCGACGCCGGCCACCTGGAAGCAAAGGAGCCGGCCTTCCTGATGGCGCTCGTGCCGGGGGCGGACTCGCCCCCCGGCCGGACACGCGAGTCCGTGGACGCCGTCTACGGCGCCGCGCTGATCGACCTCTCCACGGGTGAGTTCAGCGCCGCGGAGTATGCCGGCGAGGGAGGTCGCCAGGCGCTCGCCGACGAGCTGTCGGTGCTCCGGCCGCGGGAGCTCGTCATGGCCCGCGATTCGAAGCTGTCCGAGATCCTGCCGGAGCTCGATGCGCAGCAGTTGCCCGTCACGACGCTCGAGCCGTGGACCTTCGGATTCGACCACGCCCGGCAGACGCTGCGCGACCAGTTGCAGACCAGCCTCGAAGGCTCCGATCTGGCCGAGCACCCAGCGGCCGCGCGCGCTGCCGGCGCCCTGGTGCAGTATCTCCAGGACACCCAGAAGGTAGATCTGGTCCATGTCCGGCGCATCGTCTTCCGCTCGCGCGCGGACCACGTGCTGGTGGACGCGACCACCTGCCGCCACCTCGAGATCCTCGAGTCGACCGACGGCGCCCGCGCCGGTTCGCTGCTGGGCGAGATCGACCGCACGGCGACGCCGATGGGCGGGCGGCTGTTGCGCGCATGGCTGCAGCGGCCGGCCCACGCGCTCGAGCCCATCGAGAACCGGCTCGACGCTGTCGAGGAGATGGCCTTCGGCAGCACCGAGCGGTCGAAGCTGCGCGACACGCTCAAGGCGGTGCACGATCTCGAACGGCTGGTCGCCCGCGTCGCGCTGCGCACCGCGGGACCCCGGGATCTGGTCGCCCTGCGGCAGTCCGTTGCGGTGATTCCGCGAGTCCGCGCGCTGCTGGGCGATTGCCGCGCGCCACTGACGCGCAGCCTGGTGGCGCAGCTCGACGACGTGGCCGACGTGCGCGACGCCATCGAGGCGACGCTCGTGGACGAGCCGCCGGTCGCGGCCCACGACGGGGGCTGCATCCGGGACGGCGTCGATCCCGGGCTCGACGAGCTGCGCTCCATCAGCCGCGACGCGAAGCAGCATATCGCCGCCCTCGAGAACGCGGAACGCGAGCGCACCGGCATCGCGTCGCTCAAGGTCCGCTTCAACCGCGTGTTCGGCTACTACATCGAGGTCTCCAAGTCGAACCTGCACGCGGTGCCCGACGACTACTACCGGAAGCAGACGGTCTCCACCGGCGAGCGGTACGTCACCCCCGCGCTCAAGGAGTACGAAGAGAAGGCCCTCGGCGCGGACGAGCGCCAGCTCGACAGGGAGCAGGAGCTGTTCGAGACGCTGCGGCAGCAGGTTGCCGCCGAGGCGACCAGAATCCAGGAATCGGCGCGGGCCATTGCCCGCCTGGACGTCGTCTCCGCGCTGGCGGAGTCGGCGGTCGTGCTCAACTACACGAAGCCGCAGGTCCATGCCGGCGCCGAGCTCGACATCGTCGAGGGACGCCACCCCGTCGTCGAGCGCCACTGTCCGGACGCCTTCGTCCCCAACGACCTACGCCTCGACGACGGCGCCCAGCAGCTGATCATCGTCACCGGCCCGAACATGGGCGGGAAGTCCACCTTCCTGCGGCAGGCGGCGCTGATCGCCCTGCTCGCCCACATCGGCTCGTTCGTGCCCGCCAAGAGCGCGAAGGTGCCGCTCATCGACCGCGTCTTCGCGCGCGTCGGCGCCGGTGACAACATCACGCGCGGGCAGTCGACCTTCATGCTCGAGATGCAGGAGACCGCGAAGATCCTCCACACGGCCACGTCGCGCAGCCTCGTGCTGCTCGATGAGATTGGCCGCGGTACGGCGACCTTCGACGGCCTGAGCCTGGCCTGGGCCGTTGCCGAGCACCTGTCGACGAACGCGCGCGCGCGCCCGAAGACGCTCTTCGCCACCCACTACCACGAGCTGACCGATCTGGCGGACGCCGTTCCCGGCATCGCCAACTACCATGTCGTCGCCCGGGAGTGGCAGGACGACATCATCTTTCTTCGCCGTGTGGAGCCGGGCCGCTCCGACCGGAGCTACGGCATCCAGGTCGCGCGGCTGGCCGGCCTGCCGGCCGAGACCGTGCAGCGGGCGCGGGAGATCCTGGTCGGGCTGGAGAGCGACGAGCTGTCTCGCGGCGGGCGGCCTTCCTTCAGCGGTCAGACGGCCGCGCAGGAGCTGCAGCTCGGCCTGTTCCACTCGCCGCCCCCCGGCCTCGCGCGGATTGCGGAGCGCCTGCGCGCCGCCAATCTCGACGAGCTGACGCCGCTGGCCGCGCTCACGCTGCTCGCGGAGCTCAAGGGCGAGCTCGAGGCGCCGGACTGACAGGTCGCCGAGGATGTCGAAGAAATCCAGGCACTTGCAGACGCCGGTCGAGCCGTTCCGCGTCGAGCCGGGTCTCCCGGCGGAAGAGATCCTGCGGCGGATGGAACGCATCTCGTTCCAGGGGCGAAACCTGGCCGCCGCCCATCGCGTCTGGCGCAAGCTGCTGGCCGACGACGTGCTGATTTTTCTGGGAGTGGCGGGGGCGCTCAGCGCCGGCGGTCTGCGGCTCGTTCTCGCGCACCTGATCACCGAGCGCTACGTCGACTGCGTGGTCTCGACAGGCGCCAATCTCTACCACGATCTCCACGAGACGCGCGGCCGGCGGCACTATCTCGGATCGCCGCAGGCCGACGACCGGGCGCTGCAGGCGGCGCACATCGACCGCGTGTACGACACCCTGGTCGACGAGGACGAGTTCATCGACAACGACAACTGGATCGCGGACTTCGCCGCCGCGCTCGAGCCCCGCCCCTACACGAGCCGGGAGCTGCTGCACCTGCTGGGTGGGCACCTGTGGCGGGAGACGGGCGGCGACGGGATTCTGACGGCCGCCTATCGCGCCAAGGTACCCGTGTTCTGCCCGGCCATCGCCGACTCGTCCATCGGCATGGGGCTTTCGCAGGCGCGCCAGCGCGCGCCGGATCGGGGCGGCGTCGACGTTATCGGCGACATCGCCGAGTCGGCCAACCTCGTCATCCGCCGCCCGAGCACGGCGTCGATTGTCCTTGGCGGCGGCACGCCCAAGAATTTCATCAACCAGGCCAGCGTGCAGGCCGGATTCTTCGGCGCCGAGTGCGCCGGCCACCGCTACGCATTGCAAATCGTGACGGATGTGCCGCAGTTCGGGGGTGCGTCCGGATCGACGCTCGGCGAGGCGCAAAGCTGGGGCAAGGTGGCGGCCGACGCGGACTACGTCACCGTCCACGCCGACGCGACGCTGGCGCTGCCGCTGCTGGCCACGGCACTCGCGGCCAGCGCGCGCGACCTGCTCGGCACCCGCCGGCGGGCGTCCTTCGGGCTCGATCGCCCGGCGCTGGTCGTCGACGGAGCGACGCTCCCCGTCGGCCGCTACGCCACCCCCGCAAGCACGGACGGCGGCTAGGAGCGGCGCGGGGCGAAGGGGTCCCCGCGAGCCGACGCCGGGGGTTCGGGGCGTAGCCCCGTCCGAATGAAGCTCACTCGACGATGAACGTGATGTCCTCGTGCGTCGTCAACCCGCCGTCGTGGGCCATGCACCGCAATACGAACGTTCCCGGTTCGTTGAAGGTCGTCTGCACCACCCACTTGCCGTCGGCCGGCGCCGGCGGCGTCTCCCAGCCGGGGCCCCAGGGCGAGTTCGAGTTGGGCCGCGTATCCTCCCAGACCTTGATCTGCGGTGGCTCGAAGGCGACGTTGCCGGGGCCCCGGTACACGAACCAGGAGAGCCGCAGGCCGGTGGCGGTGCTCGGCACGATGCTGCCCGGCCGCGAGGCGTCGTACGGCCGCATGGGCCGCGCCTTCGGCAGCCCGTCGTCGCCGGCGAAGGCCGTCAGGGTGACCGGCTCGGCCACGCGCACGGTACGCGTGTCGGCGCCCTCCACGTCGAGCATGGGGGCCTGGTTCGTGGGCAGGTTGTCCGCGGTGGTGAGCCCGTTGTTGCGCTGCACGACGTAGTCGTCGATGAAGTAGTCCGGGTTCAGCGTGCCGTACGCGCGGTAGGTCTTGCCGTTCGGACTCGTGACGGTCCATACCACTTCGTTGTCGCCGAAGTCTGCCGGGACGCGCACCCGGAAGAGGAACCGGTTGCGCCGCGGCAGGAAGTACGTGGGCTGCCCCCGGTCCGGTCCTTCCGGCTCGATGTGGTTGTCGGGGCCGATCGGAACGTGGAGCTCCTCCTCCCAGTTCCGGTTCATGGTCCCGAAGACCAGGTCGAACGACCCGTCGCTGTTCCGTTCCCAGCCCTCGTACGCCGGCACGACTTCCTGCCCGGCGGCGCGGTAGCGCTGGCCGGCGCTGTCCGCTGCGAACGCGCCGACTGCCAGCGCCGCGGCGACAACGATGATTGCAGGTCTCACTGCTGCTGCCCCGCGGCCTGATCCGTCAGCCCCGCGACGTTGCCGCACAGGGGACAGCCGATGACGGTCTCGCCGGGCGCCAGCCCGAGCGCGGCGCGGCGCTTGGACATCTCTTCCTCGAACCGCTCGTCGGTCAGGTAGACGCCCCGCATCAGGTTGATGAACATCTGGTCGACCGAGCGGTTCCCGCCCCCGGACCAGTTGCGCGGATCCGACACGTTCGGATTCGAGGGCGAGTTGTTGAAGTAGCCGGTGAGGCGCAGGATGGTGCCCTTCGGCAGCAGCGGCGCGGCGTCGTCGGCGTAGTTGTACACCCGCACCCAACTGTGATCGTACCCTGCGCAGTTGAGCGTCTGAACCGTGATGCCCACGATGACGTCGAGGCACATGCGCACGCCGGGCGCGTGCATGTGCGGCTCGAAGATGCTGATCTTCGCGTTGTCGGGCAGCGTGAAGTACGCCTCCATCTGCTGGTCGGGGTCCATCGGCTCGATGTCGAGGTCGACGCCGTTGCCGAACGCCATGCTGCGCGTCTGCAGCGTGGGCGTGTAGCCTCGCGGATGGAACTTGAAGCCGACGTCCAGATGCGCCAGCGTGTGCGCACCGTTCGAGTGCAGGTGCACGTTGTGGAAGCTGAGCGTCGAGCCGGCCTTCATCAGCTTGCCGGCCTCGGGATCGAAGACGTCCGCGTTCCGACCCACCTCGTGCACCGGCCAGCCGCCCAGGCGCGGACCGTCCTCGGCCTCGGCGTCGGGCGCGAGAACGTCCACCACCGCGTGGTGCACCACGAACAGTCCGCCGACCGTGTTGCGGCGCGGGCCCTCGCGCGACTCGGTGACTTCCTTGTACTCGAGCGCGGCGACGTAGCGGTCCTCCGTCAGGCCGGTCGCCGCGTCCCCGATGGCGCCCCACCAGTCGGGCGACTCGCCCGGCACTTCCACGGTCGGGGAGCTGACGATCAGATCGGGCTCGCCGATCGCCCACTCGTTCGCGCCCAGGAACTCGGCCGGCGGCGGCAGGTCGCCCGGATCGCCCTCCGGGGCGCCGCTGTCGACCCACGTCGCGATCAGGCGGATCTCCTCGTCGGACAGCGAGGGATCGTCCTTGAACGCCTGGATGCCGATGTCCTTCTCGATGAACCAGGGCGGCATGACGCCCGGCTTGTCGCGCAGGCCGGTGCGGTTCCTGATGGCCCTGGCCCAGGGGCGGACTTCGTTGTAGGTGATGAGCGACATCGGCGCCAGCGCGTCCGGACGGTGGCACTTCTGGCAGCTCCGCTGCAGGATCGGGGCGATGTCCCGGCTGAACGTCACCTCGTCCTCGGCCGCGGTCTGCGCGGCGGCCGTCGTCGGGAATGCAACAGCAGCAACGGCCACGGTGAGAACCGCGAACCCTGCCAGCGGCGTCCAGCGCCGGTTCCGCATCATCGTCATCTTGCCTCCTGGGAAACCCGAACCTGCATCAGTCTACCCGCGCGGCCCGGGCATTTCCACACCGAAGCGGCGGTCACGATCGCGGCGCGCCGCCCGGCGCCAGCCGTCCCTGCTCCGGACCGGCCGGCTCCTGCTGCGTCACGCAGTGCAACGTGCCGAGGCCCAGGACGAGATCCAGCGCGTGCACGCCGACGACCTCCCGTCCCGGAAACAGCGGCGCCAGCCTGTCGAGGGCAATCCGGTCACGGGGGTCGTTGAACGTCGGCACCAGCACGCGCCGGTTGCCGATGTAGAAGTTCATGTAGCTGGCGGGCAGCCGCTCGCCGTCGAAGTAGACGGGGTCGGGCATCGGAATCTCGACGACGCGCAGCGGGCTGCCGTCGAGGCTCGTCATCCGTTCGAGCCGGGCCAGGTTGTCTGCCAGGCGCCGGTGATTCTCGTCGGCCGGATCCGGCTCCGTCGCCGCGACGACCACGCCTTCCGCGACGAACCTCGCTGCCCCGTCGATGTGCCCGTGCGTATCGTCCCCGACGATGCCCTGGCCGAGCCACAGCACGCGGCGCACGTTCAGGTAGTCGCAGAGGACCTGCTCGATGTCCTCCCGGCCGAGATGCGGATTGCGCGCCTGCACTGCTCCGAGCAGGCATTCCTCGGTCGTCAGCAGCAACCCGCGCCCGTCGACGTCGATGCTGCCGCCCTCGAGCACCACGGGGCGCGTGACGGACCCGGCCGTATGCGTCACGTCGAAGCGCTCCAGATCGAGCCGCCGGGCGATCCGGCGGGGCACGAGATTGTCGCGTTGCCAGGCGCGGTAGCGGGCCCACGCGTTGAAGCGCCAGTCGGAGACCGCGATCTGACTGCGCCGCGCGCGCACCTCCCGCACGAGAAACAGCGGACCGGAGTCGCGAATCCAGGATCGGTTCGTCGCAATCCGGTAGCGGTCGACCCGGTCGGGGTCGACACCCGCCTGCTGGAGCCGGGAGCAGGCCCGGCGCTCGACGGCGCGATCCTGAAACAGGATCGCGACGGCCTCGCCGTCGAGCAGCTGGCGCACGATCTCGACGTAGCACCAGTCCGCCGCCGGCATCTTCACGTCCCAGTCTTCGCGGTTGTGGGGCCAGACGAGCCAGGTGGCGCGATGGCGCTCCCATTCGGCAGGCATGCGAAACCCCGCCGCCGCAGGCGAGCCGCGGCGCGGTTGCAAGGGCGGCCGCGGCGCGTCAGAGGGCTTCATCCCCGATCCGGTCGCGTGCGCTCGGCCGCAGCGTCCAGGAAGCGGCGGCTGATGGGCGCATAGGTGTCAATCCGCCGGTCGCGCAGGAACGGCCAGCCGCGCCGCTGCTCTTCCAGCAACGTGCGGCTGCATTCGGCCACCAGCACCTCGCTCTCCGCGCCGGCCTCCGCCACTACCCGGCCGGCGGGGTCGCATACGAACGACCGTCCCCAGAAGTCGATCCCCGCCGCGGGGGCGCCCTCGTACCCGACGCGGTTGACCGCCGCGACGTAGACGCCGTTGGCGATCGCGTGGCTCCGTTGCACCGTGCGCCAGGCGTCGTGCTGGGCCGGTCCCGGGTCGGACCGCTCCGCCGGCAGCCAACCGATGGCGCTCGGATAGAAGATGATCTCGGCGCCCTGCAAGGCTGTCAACCGGGCAGCTTCCGGATACCACTGGTCCCAGCAGATCAGCACGCCGATCCGTGCGGCGCGCGTGTCGAACACGCGGTAGCCCAGATCGCCGGGGGCGAAGTAGAACTTCTCGAAGTACTGGGGATCGTCGGGGACGTGCAGCTTGCGGTACAGGCCGAGCAGCTCGCCCGTCGCGTCGATGACCGCCGCCGTGTTGTGGTAGAGCCCGGCCGCCCGCCGCTCGAAGACCGGCACCACGATCGCGACGCCGAGCTCACGCGCCAGCGCGGCGCACAGCTCCGTGGAGCGGCCCGGTATGCCTTCCGCAAGGTCGAAGCAGCGCGCGTCCTCCGACTGGCAGAAGTAGGGCGACGCGAAGAGCTCCTGCAGGCAGACGACCTCAGCTCCGCGCCCGGCCGCGGCGCGAATGCCGTCGAAGGCCGCGGCGCGATTCCGTTCCGGGTCGCCGCCGCAGCGCATCTGGACCAGCCCGACCGAGAAGCACTCCGGGACGGGCCCGGACCCCACGCCAGACGCCGCAGCGCCCATCTGCCAGGAGCGTGCTACCCGCCGAGCGCGTCGGCCTTCCGCCGGGCCTCGGACGAGTACACGGAAAACGGAAACTCCTCGACCACCCGCGTGAAGGCGGCCAGCGCATCGGCATCCTGGCCGGCCAGCTCATGGGCCCGCCCCAGACGCATCAGGACGGCATCGACGGGGACGTCGGACTCCGCCGCCTCGGTCTCCCGCCGCAGCAGCTCGACGGCGCCGTCGTAGTCGCCGCGGAGCACGTGCGTCTCGGCCAGCCCCAGGCGGGCCATCGTTCCGTGGAGGTGGTCGGCCGCCGTATCGATGACCCGCTGGTAGTGTCCCGCGGCCTCTTCCGGCCGCCCCAGCCCGACCAGCGCCACGGCGGCCTCGTAGCGCGCCGTGATGCCCGGCCGCAGGCTGGGATAGGCGTCGGCGACGGCCAGCAGCCGCTCGACCGCCGCCTCCAGCTTCGCCGCCTCGGAGGCGAAGGCGCCGCCGGTGCCGCCGGCCGCGGCGTTTTCCGCGTCCGGAGCCGGGGCGGAGACGTCGCTGTCCAGCACGAGCAGGGCGTCGGCCAGCAGCGACCCGGCCCGGCCGCTCTGCTGTTGCTGCCACCAGAAGTAGCCGCCCGCGCCCAGCGCCGCGGCCAGCACCAGGACGACCGCCGCGGCGATCGTCCGGGTGTGGCGCTCCAGGACATACTGGAACTGCGCCAGCCTCGTGGCCAGCGGGTTTTCCTTCAGGTGGTGCCGTTCTTCTCTGCGCACGTCCCGCTACTTCCCTGCTGTCATGTTCCGATCTTCCGCGCGCGCGCCCGTCAGGATGTTCCACAGCCCGTAGTTGCCCTCGTGGCACGCGTACTCGTAGAGCGGCAGATCGCTGCGATTCATGGGAAAGCGCGCCGTGAACGGCTGCGTGAAGATCGTCGGGTTCTCGACGGTGAACTCGTACTGCAGCGTGCCGTCGTCGACGCGCGTGAAGCGTTCGGTCAGGTGCAGGTTGCCGCCCGTGCCCCACGAGACGCTGGTCGTGCTGAAGCTCGCGATCTTGTCGGTGAAGTTGGTCGTCTCCACCACCAGCGTGTCGCCGTCCCAGTGGCCGCGCGAGTCGCCGAGCCACTGCCGCATGTGCGGCGGCAGGTGCGGCCGCCCGTCGAGCGGCACCACGCGCACGTCGTGGATCATCTCCGCGACGAGCACCACGTAGCCGGGCGCCTGCAGCACCTGCACGTTGTTGTTGTAGCCGGCCGGCAGCATGGGAGGTCCGGTGCTGAACCCCACGATGCAGCGCTCGGCCAGCCCGCGGTCCTCCGGGCCGTCGGTGCCGATGCCGCCCGCGCGCGTCCGCACGGGACGCCCCCCCGCCGCACTGTGCCGGGCCACGCGGCGCTCCTCGGACGCCGTCAACGCGGGTATCCTGCCGGCCGGCGGATCGACGATCAACGACGCCTGGGTCAGGGCCGTCGCCCGGGCGCGGTCGGTCCAGACCTCCTGGCCGTAGCCGCCCGGATTGCCGGGCGCCGGGCCGTCGCGATCCCGCGCCAGGGCCGCCTGCCGCCCCTGCTCGCCGACCGCGGCAGCTTCCTCGTCGGTCAGCACGTCCCGGCCCTCGAGATCGGCGGGCCGCTCGAGCGGCGTGAATGTCCAGTACTCCCAAATGCCCTGAAGATCAGGGTCGCCCCATGGCGTCCGCGGCGCCTCCCGCGGGTCGCCGTCGGCCTGTTGTCCCTGAGCGATAGCGACGGCCGGCATGCCGGCCGCGGTCGCGACGAGCGCCGCCGTGAGCCACACGAGCGTGCATGTTCGGATCTTCACGAGCCTCCTCCTGTGAACAGGCTTTCCGGGAGCCATGCCTATTGTAGCTGGACGTTGCCGCGGACTCACAGCAGCAGGCGTGTCGGCGCGCGTGCAGGATTCTGATAAACCCTGCAAGTGCAGTATATTTAGCTATTTATGAAATGGCTGGTTGCGATGGTCCCACGTCCGCACCACGGAACGACCGCAACGTGCTGATGATCCACACCGTCTCGGGACTCATGCCCCTCATCCTGTCAGCACGCGCGTGGGAGGAGTGCGGCCAGGCCGGTCAACGGGTGGCGAGGACCATTCTCGCGGCCCCTGTGCGGCGCGGTG
The DNA here is from genome assembly GCA_963665465.1 of Vicinamibacterales bacterium. Lineage (GTDB taxonomy): Bacteria > Acidobacteriota > Vicinamibacteria > Vicinamibacterales > UBA8438 > JAAXGX01. The sequence goes on along the minus strand of OY762226.1, from coordinate 5,837,437 downwards.
CCGGCGACGGAAACTGCCGAAGCCGCGCAGATCGACCTTCGCCCCCTGGTGAAGCGCCTCGGCGCTGCCGCCCCTGCTCGTGCTTCCGCCGCAACTCTTCCAGCCGCTCACCGAGGGCGCGGAACCGGGGTTCGTGCAGGTGCTTGCGGAGGCGGTGCGCGACCTTGATCTCGATCTCCTTCGACTTCTTGTCGGGGTCGGGCGTGCCCTTCGGAGACTGGATTCGTTGAATCGGGCGACCGCGGCCTGAGCATAGTATTGCGCCTTGAACTCCGCCGATGGAACGTCCCCAATTGGCCTCAGCAGCCGCCGCGTGTTGTCTGCGCAGTACGCGCAGGAGCCGCAGCGGCAGACCGAGCAAGTCGAAGCGTTGCAGCAGCGGATCGAAGTCAATCGGCACATCGCCGCCGGGGTCACCTACACCGTGACGCAGGACGACGGCACCACCGTCACGGCGTGCGTCGACCGCTGAGATGCCCACCGGACCGGCCACCGTGTCGGATAGCGGGGGTCGTCAAGCGGCCGGCCGTCGGCCGTGCAGATCGCGTCCGACTCGCCGCAGTCCGTCGTCGCCGGCAGGGAGATGGAGATGTCGCCGTGCCCGGTCGGCTCGACGTGGATCTCCCGCAGGTCGTCGCGGCCGTCCACCCGGCCCGCCTTCCGCACGGCACCGCCCGAGACTGAGAACGCCCGGTCGCGCAGCACCCGGTCGCTCACGTCCGCGTCCTCGCTGAAGCGCGGCCGGAACGTGAACACCGTCGACCCGCCGTGCCAGGCTCGCGCCGGTCGCGTTGCTCAGCGTTAGCGTCAGCTTCTCGCCAACGTCCTCCGCCGAGTCGCCGGTGATCGGAACGTCGGCGTCAGCGTCAGGTCGTTCGTCCCGTCGTTCAGGACCAGATCGCTCAGCGTCGCGTCGGTGGTACTGTCGACACGGTCATGGCGCCACCTCCCCGTTGACGAACGCCGATGGCCGACGGCGACGGTGAGAGGCCATCCTTGGCCCGCGGAGGGCTCCACCCGCCTCCGCCGTAGCCGGCCGGGTCACCGCGCGAGACGGCCCGCGCTTCGTGCCCTGGTTGTCCGGGAAGGTGGACAACGACGCCTGTGGGACGACAAGCCCACGCAGCGACTTCAATGTGTTGTGAGCCGGGTTGCGGACTGTAACCGTAGGGGTTACACTGGCTGTCGTGGCGATCAAGAGCTTTCGGCACAAGGGGCTTGAACGCTTCTTCGTCACCGGAAACAGACGCGGGATCCAGGCGAAACACGCCGACCGACTGCGGCTGATTCTAGGCCGATTGAACGCCGCCGCCGACCCGCGCGACCTGAGCCTTCCAGGCTTGGACTTGCACGAGTTACAGGGCACTCGGAAAGGAATCTGGGCCGTGAAAGTCAGCGGGAACTGGCGGGTCACATTCGGTTTTGCCGACAATGAAGCCGAGCACGTCGATTACGAAGACTACCACTGAGGATCGAGCCATGAAGATGCATAACCCGCCCCACCCAGGCGAAGTACTCCGAGACCTGTGCGTGAAGCCGCTGGGACTGACGGTGACGCAGGCCGCCGCGGCGCTCGGCGTGAGTCGGAAGACGCTCTCGCGCATCCTCAATGCCCGCGCCGGCATTAGTCCCGAGATGGCCGTACGGCTGTCGCTGGCGTTTGGCACGACCGCCGAGAGCTGGATGAACCAGCAGGTGCAGTACGACCTGTGGCATGCCGAGCAAGCGCGGAACACGCTCAGTGTCAAGAAGCTGTCTGCGGCATGACCTATGAGTGGCACCGAGCGGAGATCGCCGTGGACGGGCCGGTTAATCCGGTGGGCGTTGTTGATGGTCCGGCTGTGCGCTGCTTGACGGAATACCTCAGTCTTTGCAGGAGAGAACGGCTTCAAGGGCTAGCGGTTCGAGATCGGGCGATTAGACACCGTAGGTTGTGTTCCGGAAAGAGGAGACTCGATGGATTTGGCACTACTGGACAGTCGCTTGGTCATCGCTCTGGTTTCGACTGGTCTCGGTGCGTTCTTAATGTTTCTCATACAGATGATCGTGAACAAGCGAGGACTGTTCACGTATGTTGTGCGGCACAATAAGGTTGGTATGTCTACCGACGATGCGGTGTTCGGAAGCGTACGAGTAACATGGAACAATAGCCTCATCCGCAACCTCTATCTGTCGATCATCGAACTAAACAACGAGAGCCAGAAGGACTACGAGAATGTCGTGGTGAAGGTATTCACCGACGATACAAACCTATTGAGCGAACGATCTGAACTCGTTGGCACTACTCGTGCTCCGACGTGGACCAGTGAATTCTCGAACAGACTGGCTGTTGAACCGGAAGCGCAACCCACACAGGAACAGACGAGTCTTTACTACAGTCAGCGCGAATACTTGCTACCAACGATGAATCGTGGTCAGGTCTTACGTCTCGCCTATCTCAACGCCGCACGCACCGAACAGCAGCCCACTCTCTGGATGGACATTGTTCATAAGGGCGTGAAAACACAATTACGAGTGCCACACAACGTATTCATGGGAGTGTCGCAACCATACGCGGCAGTCGTCGGCTCGGCGCTTGGATTGTGGGTCATTAGTGCCGTCGTCTTGTTGGTCGACACAGTTTGGGTGGCGTCAGTCATATGCATGATATACGGCCTCGCCGTGATGGTACCAGGTGCTCTTTGTATTAAGTCTTGGCATTGGCTACGGGATTTGTTGGGAGGCTGACACAGAGAGTTTTCCGCCGCGAGCAAATGGAGCGTGACGTCTGTAGGTGGGCACCGAAAAGCCGAGGTCTGCTTGAATGGACACTCGACGACCATGAAATATTCAACACTCAGATCTCACTAGATTCCTTGAACAGGCGTGATCTTTACAGTTGAGTCAAGTTCTGGGTCAGGGCATTCGGTAGCTTCATTTCTAGGTGGTCGACGGTTTACGCGGTGAGGGCCTGTCCGTGCCAGGCGCGGTTGACCTCGCGATTGTAGAGGGCCGCGGCTTCACGCAGGCGCGTGGTCGATTTCCCGTCGAGGGTCGCCGACAGGAGGGGTCCTAGGAACCCGCGCCTGCCGTACGGTCGTAGGCGGGGGCGACGCACAGCCCCTCGGCGGTGAGCCGATAACGCTGGGTGCGGGCAATCCGCCGCAGCCGGAGCCGGCCCAGGTCGTAGGTCATGCGGCCCGCGCCGTAGTCGTCGGGCGAGAGCCCGCATAGTGGCGCCAACGCCTCGTGCAGGTCCCGGTTGCGGAAGCCCTGCGGCAGCAGGTCGAACCGCAGCGGGGCCGCGAAGAGGCTCTGGACCCGCCGGTCGCCGAAGCGGAGCACCGAGGCGCGTTGGCCGTCGATGCACGCCGGACGGTGGAGCTCGTCGAGCACATCGGCTCCGAGGGTGCAGTCGTGGCTGAGGCGTTGGACGCCGAGCAGGCGTCGGTAGGCGGCGAGGCCGGTCTTCTTCAGATCATCGAAGTTCCTCAGCCGGCGGCCGACCGCGAAGTCATACGTGTCGTTGACACCCAGAGCCCGTCGGCGAGCGAGAGGACGAGCTGCCGGTTGAGGCCGCGGCGATGTCGGAGTCGATGTCCTCGAGGCAGGCGTCATGCTTGAGCTGAGGGCGCGAGGCCCGCGTCCGCGAGCTAGCGCCGTGCGGAAGAAGATGACGGATGATTGATCCCGAAGTGGGGTACGATTGGTCACTATGCTCGAAGTGCTGAGTGACCCAGAACACGCCGCGCTCGTCGGCTGGCTCGTCTCCACTGCGCTTGTCGTGATCGGACTTATCGGTGGGCTGCTCGGTTGGATGGAGATCCGCAACTCACGAGAGCATCGCGACCTCGGCCATCGAATCGACAAGGCGAACGATAGAATCGACAACAGCCTCAACAGCATGACACCAATCGTTCGGATCAACGATTCGGACAAGCTGGTGGAGCGCCTGTTGCACGCCCGATCGGAATTGAACAGGTGATCTACATGACGAAGGAAAAATTGGCACGTGAATTGGTGTACCTGGACGCAAAGATTGGCATCCTTACGACAGTGCTCGCAACTCTGCTGGCGTCTCTTTCGGTCAGAACTGACGACGGCAGGGATTTCAGTGAGTTTCTCGCTGAACTGATCAAAAAGCTGCCCAAGGGATACACGGAGCACATGGCCGGAGTCCACGACGGCAAACGAGACGCCCTGACTGACCTCTCACGATTGATTGACCGGTTTGCTGACGGAAAGATGACAGTCACAGTCCTGACCAAAGACTGATCCGGCACGAGCAACCAAACGGTCGCCCCGTACGTGTGCATAGAGCCGGATGAACGTGCAGAAATTCACGTGCGAGCGCACGACGCCGCAGCACCGGATCGGCTCTGAGGCCTTCACTTGGGGGTAGCCGGCTGGCGGTTCGCAGGATCGTCGGCTCTGGGCAAGGCCGGCAGCGCCGAAAATCGCATGCAACCACGCGATGCCCGTCGTCCCCAGACGTCCGCCTCAAGACCGCGGGAGCGTCTGCTAGGTGGAACGCCGCTGCTCCCACAGGGTTGCGAGATGCCGAATCGCTGATTTCACGTGGGCGAACACCGACGTGAACGACTCTTCGCTCGGTGTACGACGGCACGAGTGCCCCCGCGGAAGTGGGAAACGGACCGGGGATGAGGGCCGGGAAGGAGGGGTTGGCGCGCGTGGCAGGATTCGAACCTGCGGCCTACGGCTTAGGAGGCCGTCGCTCTATCCAGCTGAGCTACACGCGCGTGGCGGGGGCGGCCGGCGGGTTGCCCGGCACCGGCTCGGAATCATTGTAACGGTGTTGTCCGGCCGGCACACCGCGCCGGTGCGCGGCGCGACGGCCGGGCGCCTCAACGGCCGGTGAAGATGTCCAGCGGCAGCAGGGCCGTCACGCCGACGTTGGGGGCATCGACGAGCTGCCCGATCCGCAGGTCCACGGCGACGCTGGCGACGACGTAGGCCTGCTCGCGCGTCAGGCCGTAGGTCTCCGTCATGTAATCGATCATCTCGAGCAGGGCGTTGCGCGCGGCCAGCGAGACGTCCTTCGAGAGGTTCCGCAGGGCGCCGATCCGCTCCGAGGCGCCGAGATAGCGCATGTCGGGGGGCACCTCCCCCGCCGCCTTGAGCGGAAAGCCGGTCGTCGCGTAGAAGCGCCGCGACGGGATGTCGAGCACGCGCACCGGCCCTTCGAAGTGCGGGCCGCGGCGCAGCGCGGGCCCGTCCCGGATGAGCCGCGTGGTCAACGTGAAGTCGGCGTCCATCTCGATGGCGGTGCCGGACACCTCGCCGTCGCCCTGCGCGAAGTGCGGGTCGCCGACGGCAAGGCCGCAGCCTTCGACGTAGCACGGGAGGTACAAGGTCACCCCGACCTGCAGGTAGCGGATGTCGAGGTTGCCGCCGTGCTCGCGGGGCGGGAGCGTGCGGAGGCACTCGGCGGGGTGCGAGCCGCCCGGACCGCAGACCGCCGCGGGGGACGCATGCAGCGGGTAGGGCGCGAAGCCGGCGCCGCCGACCGCGCGCAGCTCCGCCTCGCGCGACAGCATGGCCGCGAGCTCGTCCGGGCCCGGCAGCACGGTGACGATGCCCGGGAAGCTCGCGTTCGGGACGCGCACGCCGGGCAGATCGTCGCTCGTGGCCGCCGTCCGGTCGAGACGCCACAGCGCGCGGAACGATCCGCTGACGTGGTCGGAGACGAACCCGATCGGGCTGACCGACGTGTAGCCGAACGGTCCGGGTGCGATGTCGAGCAGCGTGACCGCCAGCACGTCGCCGGGCTCGGCCCCCTCGATGTGGACCGGCCCGGTCAGCGGGTGAACGGTGCCGATCTGCGGGTCGCCGGCGCGCGGGTCGTCGTAGGTGCTCTCCGGATCGAGGTCGAGGTCGCTCGCGTTGCGCGCCCGGAAGACGATGGTCTGGCCCGGCTGCGCCCGGGCGGCCATCGGGATTGCAGGGTGCAGCCGGTTGACGCAGTGCGGGTCCTCCCCGCAGTGCCGCCCGGTGCCGCCCAGGACGAGGATCTCGTCCTGGCCCATGTTTACCAACGGTAGATCCAAGCTATTTTAGAATCAACGACTTGCGCTGATGGAACGGCTCGAGTGGCACTACAAACGTGTGCCAAGCGGGCCGCGGTCGGTGGGTTCAGACGATCGTCTTGCGGACGCCGCCTGGGTGCGGGTCGACGCCGAGGGCGTCGTAGACGGCGCGCTGCTCGGGTTGGGGTTGCGTGGCGGTGCGCACGTGCAGGGTGCGGCCGTCGGGCCGTCGGAAGGTGGCGGTGACGCGTTGCTGACCGTCGACGAGGCGTCTGAGGGTGGTCCAACAGGCGTGGCTGCCGTGGTCGCGCAGGCGGGTTCGGATGAGCTGGACGAGCTGGTAGGCGATGACGGTGATGAACAGGTGGCCGTCGGCGCGTCGCTGCTTGCGGTGGTAGATGGGTCTGAGGCCGAGTTCGGACTTGAGCGCACGGAAGACGGCTTCGACGTCGGTGAGCGTGGTGTAGGTGCGCCAGAGCGTGTCTTCGTCCCAGTCGGTCTCGCTGCTGCGCAGGCAGTAGACGCCGGGATGGGTGAGCATCGAGCCGTCCTGCGGGCGGCGGGTCCAGGTGACGGCGACGGCTTGGTTGCCGGTCTCGTCGGCGGTGACGTTGATCTGGTAGTGGGCGGCGACGCGGGTATGCCGGGCCTTGAGGCGCCCGATGCGCTGCCAGACCTGTTCGACGCGCTTGTGGGCGCGGGGCCGTGACAGCCCGTCGTTGAGCTTGGTCAGGGCGGCCTCGAAGCGGGTGGCGAAACGCTCGACGATGCCGCGTTCCTTCTCGGCCCGCTCCTCCGAGTAGCAGTAGAGCCGCACCTCGTCGGGGTCGGTGGCGACGACCTTGTGCAGCTGCACGGTCTGTTTCGATTGCGTCTGGATCGACACGGCGGCGTCGGCGTCGAACTGCCGGTGACGCTCGCGGCTGACGACCAGGTAGCGATAGTGGTTCTCGCGGAGCCAGCTGATGGCGGCCTCGGTAGCGATGCCGCGGTCGACGACGACGAGGGCGCCGGCCGGCGCGTCGAGCGCGTCGAGCATGCCGGCCAGGGTGCGGTGTTCGCGGACGTTGCCGGCGAAGACCTTCGAGCGGCGCACGAAGCCTGAGGCATCGAGCATCAGACCGAGGGTCAGCAAGGGACAATCGCTGCGCCTCTCTTTCGAGTGCCCGCGCTTGGCTTGCGGCTGCTCGCTCGCCTCGCCTTCGAAATACGTGTTGGTCAGGTCGTAGAGGGTGACGGTCGGCTGCAGGTCGAAGAGCCCGAGGGCGCGGTCAAACAGGTGCGCCTCGATCGCGTCGCGATGCTTCACCAACTGGTCCGAGGCGCGGTAGAGCTGCATGGCGCCGACAGTCTCGAAGTCGACGCCGAGCAACTCGCCGAGGCCGCTGCGCTGCTGCAGCCAGCGGTGCGTCTCGCGCTCGGAGGCCGGGTGGGCCATGCGCCCGACGATGACGCCGGCCGCCGCTGTGCGCAACGCGCCGTTGACACCCAGGCGGGCCAACAAGTCCGGCAGGCCGACCTGGTCGAGCGCCCACAGACCCAACTGCTCGACGCCGATGCTGCGGGGGCGGACCAGGCGCAACGAGTCGACGTCGACCCGCTGGATGTCTGCCGCTACGCCGGTCGGCCTGCTCGCCTCGGCGCCGCGGGCGAGCAACTGCGCGGCGATGCGCTGCGCTTCCTCCTCGACGGCGGGCGGGCAATCGGCCATCAGCGGTACCTGGCCGCCCAGCACGTCGGCGATGCGGGTGCACAGCAGCGGCCAGTCAGCCTGGGCAATGTCGAAGTGGCGCCCGAGGTTGAGCAGCGTGCGCTGACGCACGGTGTGGCCGAGGCGTTCGGTGTGGACCAGGCGGTGCGAGAAATAGGGCTTGCCGTCAGCGGTCCGGCGGGTCTGGGTGCGCCGAATGAACACGCTGCCACGATAGCGGGGTGCACTACCGCGAAGCAAGCGCACTGATACGATTATGGCACTACATCGCGTTCTGCCAAACCCTGATCATTTAGAATCAACAAGTTGCAGGCGCACACGCCTCAAAATACCGCCCAAAAGGGCAAAATCGCCCGTCAACTTGGTAAACATGGGCTGGGCGGCACCGGCAGCGCCCGAGAGAAACGCGAAGGCGAGCAACGCCGCGCCCCCCGACAACGGCCGCGTCGAACGCCGGCTGACGACAGGCACCATTTGTCTCGCTCCCCGGGCCGGCCCGACTCCTGGCCCGCCAATCGTCGCCGTGCGGCGCCGGTCGCCCCCCTGCCGACCCGCCGGGACTCCGCACCGTGCGACGGCGTCGACCCCTACCGGCCGTCGTAGATGAGCTGCATGATGGATCGCACCGTGTCCGGCTCGGCGCTGAACTCGCCGTACTCGTCGGGCACCGCGTAGCCGGCGGCGGCGTCTTCGACGCTCTGCCCCGCTTCCATGCCCGCCCGCGCCACGCCGGCGAGGTGGTTGTAGAAGCCGGCGAACGCCTCGAATTCGGCCCAGGCCACCGGGTTGTTGATGTGGCCGGTGATGATCCGGTCGACGTCCGGGATCCCGGCGACCGCCTTGTTGAGGGTCTCGCCGTAGTCGACCGCGCTGCCGCCGCTGCTGTCCGCGTCCACGAACGGCAGCCGCCGCCAGGGGAACAGGTCGCCGCTGTGCATGACCCGCACCGCCGGGAACACGATGAGCGTGTCGCCGTTCGTGTGGCCGCGGCCGAAGTGATAGAGGTCGACCTGATCGCGGCCGCCGAACAGCGACATGCGCTCGCTGTAGGTCAGGTCGGGCAGGAACCTGGCGTTCTCGCCCTGGAAGGCCTCGCAGTTGGTGACGGGCTGGCAGTCGTCGCGCGCCATCTGCGCGGCCGTGCCCTCGTGCGCCACGATCGTGACGGCCTCGGCAAACTCGGTGTTGCTGCCGCTATGGTCGAAGTGGGTATGGGTGTTGATGATGGTGGTGATCGGCTTGTCGGTAACGCTGCGAACCTGTTCCAGGATCGCCTGCCCGTAACCGGGCAGCTTCGTGTCGACGAGCACCACGCCGGTCTCCGTGACCCAGACGCCGATGTTGCCGCCGGTCCAGGCGTCGCCGTCGGCGGGGTCGGCATTGGCGAGCATGTACAGGTTCTCCGCCACTTCCTGCATGTCGGTGATCGGCGCCGGCGTCCCCTGCTGCACCTCGTGGGCGCCGGCGGTGATCGCCAGCCCGGCGGCCGTCACGATGGCCAGGCACGCGGCGCGTCGACGGCGATGAAGTCGCACCCGGAATCGAGACGATAGCTGCTGTCGCATCAGGTTCCTCCTGCTCGGTTGCGGTGACGCCGCCAACAGCGTCGGCCGGTGCGGCTTCGGTTGCGGACAATGATAGCGCTACCCAGCGCCCTAGCCGAGGGTCCAGAGCGCCGCGAACAGTCCGAGCCCGGCGGCGAGCTGCCACCAGAGCTGCGTGCGCTCCTTGATGAACAACACCCCCAGGCCGAGCCAGCCGGCCGCGGCGGCCAGCAGGGGCCAGTACAGCTCCTCGACGGTTTCCGCCCGCCCCGTGCGCTGCGCGAACTGCTGCGCGTCGGCGAGAATGCGCAACGCGGTCAACTGGTCCGACTGCAGGCCCAGCTCGTAGTACCGCCCGCCGCCGGCCCGGGCTATGTCCTGCAGCGATTGCCGGTCCAGCGCCGCGTGCACCGGCGGGGGCGGGGGCTCGTACCGCCGCGGCGGCAGATCGGGGATGACGCCGCCGGCCGTCGTGCCGACCCCGACGACGTAGACGCGGATGCCGCGGCTGCGGGCCAGCTCCAGCGCCTTGCCGACCTCGCCGCTCCAGGCCTGTCCGTCCGAGACGACGACGAAGGCCCTGGCGTTCTGCCGGCGGCCGTACAGCTCCTCGTCGACGTCGACCATCTTGACGCCCCAGAAGATGCCCTCCTCTATGTTCGTGTCCCAGCTGGTGTCGTCCTCCAGGCGGAACGGCGGCTCGTCGCCCAGATGGTCGAGGAAGAAGAAGAAGGCATTCGGGTCGCTCGTCAGACGCACCTGCGGCGCCGGGCGGTAGGCGAACAGCGCCAGGGCGACGCGCTGGTCCGTCCAGCTCAGCGTCTCGGCGAACGTGCGCAGCCAGGCCGTCGAGCGCCGCCAGCGGTTGGGCCGCACGTCCGCCACGCGCATCGACGTCGATCCGTCCTGCAGGACGATGAAGTCGACGCCCGCCTGGCGCACGCGGCTGACGCGGGCCTGCGGGCGCGCCAGCGCCGCGATGAGGCACGCGACCGCGAGGATCAGGCAGAGCCAGAACGAGAGCCCGCCCGCGGCCGCGTAGCGTTCGCGCACCGGCAGCACGCGGCCGTTCAGGAGCTGCCGCGCGTCCCGCCGCCGGCGGGCCATCTGCCAGCACCAGGCGGCCAGCAGCCCGGCGGGCAGCGCGAGCAGCCACAGATACAACGGCTGGAGAAAGTCGATCATCCCCGGCGCTGCAGCGGGGGATCGCCGCCCATCGTCGGATCGTCGATCCGATCCCGCTCGTCCTGGTTCAGCGGCACGTAGATCTGGATGTCGTCGAGCCCGGTGTCGTCATCGAGCGGCTGCCCGCCTTCCCGGCCGAGCGGGCTCTCGGGTCCGGCCGGGAGCGGCTGGCCGCCGCCGGCCAGCACCTTGCGGCGGCGCAGCAGCAGCTCGTAGTTGAACGCGATGTCCGGGCGGTTCCCGTCGTCCTGCAGCAGTGCGGCATACAGCCCGATCGCGCGGTCGAGACTGTCGAGCACCTCTTCGCGCGACGCGCCCGGCCGCTGGCCCGTCCGGTAGGTCGCGTTGGCCACGGCCAGCCGCACGTCGACGCCGGGGCGCGAATCGACGAACGGCTCGCCGGCCCGTTGCTGCAACAGCGAGGCGTGGTCCCCCTGCCAATAGCGGATCGCGGCGCGCCGTGCGGCGATTTCCGCCTGCACCCCCGGCAGCACCCACGGTATCCGGCCGACGCGCCGCAGGTAGTCGCCTACCCGCGCGTACCCGCGCTCGGCCGCATCCAGGTTCGCTGCCGCCAACTGGTGCTGGGCCTCGGCCAGATCGCGCTCCACGAAGGCCCAGGCCGCGCAGGCAGCCGCCAGCAGGCCCGCCGCCAGCGCGGCCGGCACGCATCGAAGGTCGATCATCGAGCTCACGGAAATCTCCTGAATGTCCTGATGCCCAACGTCAGGGCGAGCGCTGCCGTCCACAGCGCGGCCGCGATCAGCGCGAACGGCGCGAACCGCGGGTCGCGGGTCACGTAGCGGGTCACCTGGATGCGCCCGGCCGCCAGCCGATCGATCTCGTGGACCGCCTCGATGATCATCTCCTCGTTGGCTGCCGGGAAGAACCGGCCGCCCGTCCGCTCGACGGCTTCCTTCCACACCACGTCCGGCAGGATGTCGCCGAGCTGCTGGTCGTAGCTGGTGCGAATGAAGTACACGGGGATCTCGTTGTCGGACGCCTCGCCGAGGATGTCGTCCAGGGACCGATCCTCGTGGACCGCGTGCGTGTCCTGCCCGTCGCTGAAGATGACGATGAGGTTCCCGGTCGCCTGCAGGAAGTCGAAGGTGCGGTACAGCTGCACGCCCCGGTTGATGGCTTCCATGATCAGGGTGCCGTGGTCGGGAAAGCGGCGGTACTCCTCGGGCGTGCCGATCAGCCCGATGCTCAGCAGGATGTTCTCGTAGTCGTTGGTGAACGGCGTGACGATGTACGCGCGGCTGCCGAACTCGATCAGGGCGACCAGGTCGTGGTAGGGGCCGTCCATGCGCCGGCGGACGAAGTACTCGGCGGCCGCCACGTTCGCCAGGAACGTGTTGCCGGCCCGGAGCTGGCGGGTCGAGAACGCCGAGTTCATGCTCAGCGACGCATCGATCAGGATCGTGATCCGGTGCCCCGGGTACGAGGTCTCTTCCTGCACCAGGGTCGCCTGCGGCGCCGCGAGGGCGGCGGCGAAGAACGGCAGCCCGGCGAGGAACAGCAGGAACGCGCCATGGCGCACGGCGCCGCGGCCGGGACGCCCCGCCGCGGGCACGAGCGCGGGCAGCATGATCGCGCGACGCCCCGGACGGTCGGCCCTGACGGCGCGCGCCACCAGCGCGCCCAGCGCGAGAATTCCGAGCAGGGCCGCGACGAGCAGCGCCTCCCGCAGCCGCACGAACCCGATGTCCCCCGGCGCCAGCCGCTCGAGCTCGCCCAGCGTCGCGCCGATCTGCCCCCATAGCGCCGTCAGCCGGTCCATGCTCGCCACCAGTCGAGGACGTCGGCCGCGGCCCGCTCGACGCGACGGACCGGCGCCAGGGTGCGGATGCGAAGCGGCCGCGCAGCCGCGAGTCCGCTGTCGAGCTCGCTCGCCAGCAGGTCGCCGTCCGGATCCCCGTCGCGCGCGTAGCGGGCCGCGCTGAACGCTGCCAGGGCGCTCCGCAGCCGGTCCAGATCGTCCTCGGGGCACAACGCGGCCCCGCGCCCCGCGCCGGCGCGGGCGGCCTCGCTCGCCAGCAGCGCCGGCGTCGCGGCGGAGGAAACGACGATGGGCCTGCCCCCGAGCAGGCGGCCTCGGATCCGCAGCTCGCCCGCCAGCGGCCCGGCGGCCGCGTCGCCCGCCCGCTCGGCCACCGGCCGCCCCAGCGCGAGCGCGGCCGCGAGCCGCAGGGCCGTGAGCGCCCGCTGTATCGATTCGTGCGTCCAGCCGGCGCTGAGGCTCAGCTCCCGCAGCGCCGTCAGCTCCCCGGTCACCGCCCAGGCGACCGCCGAGGCCGGCGCCGGACGCGCCGCCTGCGCGACGGCGCCGCGCCGCGCCCGCCGCGCGCGCCGGACGCCCTGCGCGAGCAGCCCGAGCGCCGCGATGCCCAGTCCCGCGGCAACCAGCATCGCCAGCCGGGCGCGAAACCGGCGCGCCTCGGCCGCGCCCAGCGTGCCCGGCGGAAGGCCGCGGATGTCGCCCCGATCGTCCGGCACGAGCGACACCACGCGGATGGACTCGGCCGGCACGAGATACGTCAGCTCACGTCCGGGCAGCAGCGCACCGTCCTCCAGCTGCCGCTCGATGCGGTAGTTGAGCTCGAGGGGAGGTATCTCGACATCGGCGCCGAAGTGGTCCTCCCCGATGATGCGCAGCGTGTAGTGGTACTGGAACAGGCGCTCGGACCCCGCGCGGACGTCGGCGAAGCGCTCCCCGCCCACGACGTCGAACGGAGGAGCGTCGAGCGTCTCGGGCTCCAGCCCCGCCAGATCCGGCACGGCGCGGGCGCGGTCCGTTTCCACGACGCGGCAGGTGAGGGTCATCGTGAAGTGCTCGCCGACGCGCACCGAGCCCGGGTCGACGCGCCGCCAGCAGCGGAGCGCGTCGGTCGGCTCCCCGGCAGCCCCGGGTTGCGCGCCGGCCGCCGCCGGCCCGCCGCCGAGGTGGCCGACCGTCCCCAGGACCGCCAGCGCCACGAGGTGCCGCAAGGTGCCGTTCATCGCTTGCGTTTCCGCCGGCTGTCGAGAAACTCGGCGAGCGCCGCGTGTTCCCGGCCGGATTGCACACGGACGACGTCGAGACCGCTCCGGCGCGCAGCGGCCGCCGCTCGATCCTGCCAGTCGCGAACCTGATCGCCCAGCAGCGCGAGCTCGCGCGCGGAGAGCAGGCGCGACCGTCCCGACTCCGCGTCGTAGCCCTCGACCCAGCCGGTCGACACCGGCGGCAGCCCGAACGCGAAGGCGCTGTCGACCATCACGAAGAAGACGTCGTGCAGGGCGTTGAGCGCCGCGAACTCCTCGATCAGCGGCGTCGGCGGATCGACCAGGAAGTCCGACACCACCGGCATGAGCGAGCGCTTGCGCAGGAGTCCGGCCAGGTCCCCGTCCCCTTCGCGGGAACCGTCGCCGCCCACGTCCGACAGGCTGTCCTGATAGAGGTCCACGCAGTGCGTGGCGTGATTCCGGCCCGTCCGCGGCCGCGCGGCCAGCCGCCGCGAGCGACCGTCCATCGCCACCAGCCCGACCAGATCCTGGCAGAACGCGGCGGCCAGCCCCAGGGTGGCCACCGTGCGGGCAATCACCTTGGCAATCGGCGTGCCGTTGACGCCGCATCGCGTCGAACGGGACGTGTCGGCGACGATGATGACCGGCGCGGTGCTCTCCTGCTCGAACTCCCGGGTGATCAGCGGGCTGAAGTTGGTGAGGCTCGACTGCGGCCAGTCGACCGCCGACGGCCGGTCGCCGGGCTGCCAGTCGCGGAGCCCGACCAGATCGAAGCCGGAGCCATGGAACACGCTCGGGTGGGCGCCCAGCGCGTACTCGCGCATCCGGCGCAGCACGACCAGCTCGATGTCCCGTATCTCCTCCCAGCTGACCAGCCGCTCCTCGACGCGCGTCGTCATGGAATCGGCACGCTCTCGACGATGTCGTCGATGACGGTCTCCGCGCGGACCCCGTGGTTGGCCGCGTGCGGCGCGAGCCAGACGCGGTGGCCGAGGATGTAGCGGGCGAGCTGCTGCACGTCCTCGGGAAGCACCTCCGCCCGGCCGCCCGCGAGGAGCGCCCACACCTTGACCAGCCGTCCCCAGCAGATGGTCGCGCGCGGCGATGCGCCCAGGTCCACGAACCGCTCGACCAGCTCCGACGGCGATCGGGTGAACCACTCGGTGTCGGCGTCGTACGGCCGGGACGCGGCCACCAGCCGCTGGATGTAGCGGCCCAGGGCGTCGTGGAGGAAGACGCGCTCCGTGATGGCGGACCGCAGCTCGATGATCCGTTCCTTCCGGATCAGGCCGTCGAGCCGGACCTGCTTGAAGTCGAAGTCGACCAGCTTCCGCTCCTCGTCCGGCGGCAGGTAGCCGATGGTCACCATGATCGCGAAGCGGTCGGTGGCAGCCTCCGACAGCGGGAACGTCCCCTGCCCCAGCTCGACCGGGTTCATCGTGGCGATGGCAAAGCTGAACGCCGGCAGCTGGTAGGTCCGCTTGCCGACGGTGACCGCCCGATCCTGGAGGCCCTCGAGGAACGCGCTCTGCGACTTGAGCGGAATCCGGTTGATCTCGTCGAGCAGAATGACCTCGGCCGACGCGAGTGGGCCGAACTCGGTCGTGAGGGCGCCGGTGACCGGGTTCACCATCTCGAAGCCGACGACCTCGGTCGGCTGCAGGTCCGCGCGCCCCTGCAGGCGGGCGAACTTGGCGCCGCTGATGGCGGCCAGGATGACGCCGAAGAACGTCTTCCCCACGCCCGGAACGCCGCGCAGCAGCAGGTTGCCGGCATTGACCTGGCGCCGCTGATCGCGGTCGTACGTCGTCGGGATCTCGGCCATCAGCACCATGTTGGCGAGCGCCTTCTCGCGCTCGTACCCGACGAGCGCCTTGCTCCCTTCGGCAGCGATTGCCGTGTGGAAGTCGACCGCTTCCCTCAGATCCGCATCCATGAGCTTCAATCGGACGGGGCTGCGCCCCGAGCCCCCGGCGTCCGCTTGCGGGGACCCCTGCGCCCCGCGCCGCTCCCGCCGAGCCGCGCCGTGCGCGGCTTGTGCCTAGTTCGCATCGGTTCCGTCCTCGAGGGCGGCGATCGCCTTGCCGACGCGCACGTAGCGCGCGTAGCGGTCCTGGTACGTCTGGAGCTTCTCCTGATTGACGGCGGCCAGGCGGGCCCGCAGCGCTTCGGCCGCGTCCTTGTCGGCTTCCACCAGCGCGGACTCGTCCGCCGCCGTGCGCTCCTTGTACTCGAGGTCGTGCTGCCGCTCCCAGGCGAGCCAGTCGGCGGTCCACCGTGCGTGGGCTGCCTCCACCGCCTGCCGGGAGAAGGGAAACCGCTCGCCGCTGGCCGCGTCGAGCCGCGCAAAGGCCTCGGGGAACAGCGTGCGGGCCGTCCGCGCCACCTCGGACCAGGCCACGAAACGCTCCGGGTCGGTGTAGCTGACCGCCACTGCCGGCCCGAACGTGGCGAGCAGCTGCAGCAGCACCTGCTCCCGCCGCCGCCGCCGCATCTCGGGCAGCAGCAGCGCAACCCCCACACCTGCTCCCAGCAGGACGACGACAGCCAAGAGCCCGGCCCCGGTCACGTCCCCGCCACCCCGCCGTCAGTACTGCAACGCGGCAACGACTCGCTCGCCCGCCAGACGGCCGCGGCCGTCGAGCGCCGTCAGCTCGACCAGGAACGAGAGGCCCGCCACCTGGGCGCCGCAGCGCTTGACCAGGGCGACGGTGGCTTGCGCCGTCCCGCCGGTCGCCAGCAGATCGTCGACAATCAGGGCGCGCTGGCCCGCCGCGAGGGCGTCCTCGTGGATCTCGAGCGTGTCGCTGCCGTACTCGAGATCGTACGTGACCTGCGTCGTCCGCCAGGGCAGCTTGCCCGGCTTGCGGACCGGCACGAACCCGACGCCGAGACGGTCGGCGACGGCCGCGCCCAGGATGAAGCCCCGGCTCTCGATGCCGACGACGATGTCCGGCTGCGGGTCGTGATAGGGGTCGGTAACGGCGTCGACCGCGGCCCGAAAGCCGCCGGCGTCGCGCAGCAGCGTCGTGATGTCCTTGAAGAGAATCCCCGGCTTCGGAAAGTCGGGCACCTCCCTGATCAACCGTCGCAACGGTTCCATCGCACTCCCCTGCCGGCCGTTCATCTCCGGATCGCGAATCCCGGGAACTGGCCGGTCGGCTGCAGTCCTTCGGCCGTCACCCGGTCGACCCGCGCCAGCGGCGGCCCCTGGTGAATGAGGCGCTCGAAGCGGGCGACGGCCTCGGCGCATCCCTCGACCAGCGCCTCGACCTGCCCGTCGGCGAGGTTGCGGACGTAGCCGCGGAGGCCTTCCCGGCTGGCCGCCGCCTCCGTGAAGAACCTGAACCCCACGCCCTGCACGAGGCCTCGCACGAGATAGCGCCTGGCGATCGGAACGTCCATCGAACCGGTCCGCGATTATAGCCGACTCGTTTCGCGGGCCGGTCGCGTAAGTCATTGCATTCCTCGCGTGTACGGGCGCACGACGCCCGGCCCGTCCCGCCGCGGACTGTGGTACGCTCCTCGGGGGCCGGACGAGTCGCCGGCGCCGTCATCCGAGGAGATACGAAATGACTTCTGCAGCTCGGCTCGGCACCGGCATCCTGCTTGCCGCCATCGTTGTGCTCCGGGGCCCCGCGCCCGCCGCGCAGTTCGACAGCGTCGGCTCGCTCGACTTTCCGACCTCCGCGCGCTCGGCCGAGGCCCAGCAACACTTCCTGCGCGGCGTCGCCATCCTGCACAGCTTCGGGTGGCTGCAGGCCATCGAGCAGTTCCGCGCGGCCCAGGAGCTCGAGCCGGACTTCGCCCTCGCCTACTGGGGCGAGACGCTGTGCTACAACCACCCGCTGTTCTCGACCGCGCCCGACGACGACAACCCCCGGGCCGCGCTGGCGCGCCTGGGCGCCACGCCCGCCGAGCGGCTCGCGAAGGCGCCGACGCCGCGCGAGAAGGGCTTCCTGCAGGCCGTCGAGGCGCTGTGGGGCGAGGGCGGTTACGACGAGCGCCGGGTCGCCTACATGCAGGCCATGGAGCGGCTCTACCGGCAGTTCCCCGACGACGACGAGGTGGCCACGTTCTACGCCCTGTCGCTGCTCAGCGGATCGCGCGCGCTCCGCGATCAGTCGGGACGCCTCGAGATGCGCGCGGGGGCCATTGCACTCGACGTCTTCGGCGACAACCCGAGCCACCCGGGCGCGCCGCACTACGCGATTCACGCCTTCGACGATCCGATCCACGCGCCGCTCGCGCTGCCCTCGGCGATGCGTTACGCGGAGATCGCGCCGGCCGTGGCGCACGCCCGGCACATGCCGACGCACATCTTCATCCAGCACGGCATGTGGGACCTCGTCTCGCAGCACAACCAGACGGCGTACGACGCGGCCCGCGCACTCTGGAACCCCGGAGACAGCGTCGGCGATACCGTTCACCCGCTCGACTGGGGCCAGTACGGCGATCTGCAGCGCGGCGACTACGAGCGGGCGCGCGCCTGGATCGATCGCCTCGAGATGGTCATCGACGAGAGCGACGGCGCGCAGCGGGCCGTCGACTCGCTGGGGCTGCTGCGGGCCCGCTACGTGGTCGAGACCGAGGAATGGAAGACCGGGCCCTTCGCCGACGACGGGTCGGCGCACGAGCTGCTGGCGACCGGGCTCGGCGCGTTCCGCCTGGGCGATGTCGACACGGCCCGTCGCGCGGCTGCCGCGCTCGAGACCCGCGCGGCGGACGGCGGCAAGCCGGAGCAGATCATGCACAAGCAGGCGGCGGCGCTGGTGGCCCTGGCCGACGGACACGGCGAAGAGGCGGTGGCGCTGATGGACGCGGCCATCGCGGTCGTCGAGACCATGCGGCCGCCCAACGGCGCCGCGAGCCCGGTCAAGCCGCCGTACGAGCTGTACGGCGAGCTGCTTCTGGAACTGGGACGTCCGGCGGCGGCGGCCGAGAAGTTCGAGCAGTCGTTGCTGCGCATGCCGGGCCGCACGCGCTCGCTGCTGGGCGCCGCGCGCGCCGCGGCCGCCGGCGGCGACGCGGAGACGGCGCGGGCGCGATACGCGACGCTCATCGGCCAGTGGCGCGGGAAGCCCGATCATCCGGCGATCGCCGAGGCCCGCGAGTTCAACGCGGATCGCGGCTGATGGCCCCGCACAGGAGTCTGCGCCGTGGAACCGTGCAGGCTCCGCGAGGCGCGCACGGCGCGCCTCGGCGGTAGCGGCGCGGCGCGCAGCCCCGTCTGATGAAAGCCTGGAGGATGGCCCCATGCAGAAGAAGACGTTGGCCACCGCGCTCGCCGGCGCGGTGCTGCTCGGTGCGACCGGCGCCGCCCAGCCACGGGAGACGTACGACTACTGGCAGCACCAGCGGCAGATGGTGCGCTACGGCCAGCAGGCCGTCTTCATGTGCAACGGCCTGTTCACCTCGCAGCGCACGCTCGAGCAGATCTACGCCCAGGAGCTGGCCTTCCTGTCCGATCCGGTCGGGACGCCGGCCGGCGGCGACTACGTGATCGATCCCGAGCGGCAGGCCGTGACGATAGGCACCGGACACGGCGTGCCGCAGATGCGGGCCGCGTTCCGCGACGGCATCGGCTGCGTGATTCTCGAGCCCGAGCAGACCCTGGCCGACATCGATGCGCTGCCGGCCCAGACGCTCGCTCCGCCGCCGGGGGATCCGGCGGCGATTCCCTGGCCGGACGGCGATCTCGTCGCGCCGGGGGCGCTGCCGTCCCACATCGACCCGGCCGCGCTGCAGGCGGCATCCGACTGGTCGTTCGATCGCGAGTCGCCGGAGCAGGTCACGCTGAGCCTGCTCGTCGTCCACCGCGGGGCGATCATCCACGAGCGTTACGCGCCCGGCGTCGACATGACGACGCGGACGCGCACCTGGTCGACGGCCAAGAGCATCGCGTCGACGCTGATCGGCATGCTCGTCGACGACGGCAAGCTGGGGCTGGACGAGCCCCTTGGATACGACTTCCTGCCCGAGGCGGCGGCCGCCGGGCATGACCCCCGCGCGGCGATCACGCTGCGCCACGTCCTGAACATGTCGAGCGGTCTCGAGCCGATCGACAACGCCGGCCGCGAGTACGCGATCGGCTCGGGACTGTCGTACTGGGCGGGTGCGAGCTCGGTCGCCGGCGCGCGCAGCCGGGCCGTCATCCGCGAGCCGGGGACCAACTGGGACTACGAGAACTACGACACGCTGCTCGGCGTCTACGCCATGAAGCGTGCGCTCGGCGGCGGCAAGGCTTACCAGGAGTTCCCGCGGCGGCGGTTGCTGGATCGCATCGGGATGCGCAACACGCTCGTGAGCACGGACCGCTTCGGCGACTTCGTGCTGAGCAGCCAGGTCTACACCAACGCGCGCGATCTCGCGCGCTTCGGCCTGCTGTACCTGCAGGGCGGCGTCTGGAACGGCGAGCGGCTCATCTCCCGGGAGTGGATCGATTTCGTGCGGACGCCGGCACCGGCGACCCGCGGACGGGGCGGCTTCTACGGCGGGCAGTTCTGGCTCGTCCCCGACGGCCGGACCGACGTGCCGGGCGACGCCTACGCGACGTCTGGCAACCGGGGCCAGTACGTCGTCATCGTCCCGTCGCACGACCTCGTCATCGTGCGGCGGGGGCTCGACTACGGGCGCCAGGGCTTCGATCGCTGGGACATGACGCGCGAGGTGCTGAAGGCATTCGGGAAAACGCCCTCGAAAGAGAAGTCGGGCTGATCCCTGTCGGCCGTCCTAGACGAACCGCACGAGCCTGACGTGCAGTGCCCGGGTCGCCCCCGGGGCGCCCTTCCATTGAACCAGGATCGGGCTCTGGTAGGTCCCCCAGCCGATCTTCCCGAGTCCGTTGCCCTGCCGGTCCATCACCGGCAGGCTGATTGCCCGCTTCATCCGCAGGAAGTGCGATACCGGGAGGGCCAGCGCCCGGTTCATCAACCGTTCCACCAGCGACTGGCGGACGCCCACGTGATCCATGAGCGTGTTGAAGAGCTGCATCGCGTCGTACTGGGCGTAGCCGAGCGCCCTGGCCGGTATGGCCCGCGGCGACTGGAGCGCCGCCCTGGCCTCCTTGCCGATCCGCGCCATGAAGCGGAACGGGTCCCTCAGCACCTCCCGCAGGTCGTGGGTCATGAGCAGGGTCTCGTACTCGTTCACCGTCAGCCCCGCGCTGCGCTCGTCCGGAGGCAGCGACACATCGAAGCGGCCGAACGACACCTGGTGCTGCCGCGCCAGCTCCTCCAGGCGGCCGATGAAGCCGAGGCGCGGGTCGCGCAAGTTCTGCGCGTCGACCGGGTGCGGCGACGCGTCGACCTCGACCTCCACGCTGACGACGTCCTTCTCGCGGTTGTACGCGATGACCGTCGTCCGCCGCTGCCGGGTGCCGCCCACGTGGACGCCGTCCAGCTCCACGAACCAGACCGGCTCGTTTCCGCGCAGCTCGTATGACGTGGCGTTGTGCAGCCCGCTCCCCATGAAGGCCAAGTGCGAGTCGGCGTTGCGGGGCTCGACGGCGCGTTGCTGCTCGGAGAGCTCGGTCCTCAGATGGAGCTTGTCGTGGACGTAGTCGGCGCCGGGCGGAAAGAGCTTGTTGAAGACCTGCAGATAGTCCTGGATGTTGGTGCTGTCGTGGTCCAGCACGGCGGCCAGTCGCTGGTCGAGATAGCCGGCCGTCGTGTGATCCGAGATGTAGAACGCCTTGGGATAGCGCGTGAACTCGGGCCCGAACTCCTCGCGCAGCCGCCCGCGCACGTCGATCAGATCGACTCGGGAGGCCGGCCGGATGCGCAGCGTTGCCTGGAAGGGATCGTGCCCGGTCCGGGTGTGCCGGTTCACCAGGATCATCGTGCGGACGCCATAGTACGCCATCGGCGGGGCTGCACGCCAATTCGGTCGACCGACCAACGAATGCCCACGACCTGCCGGTTCGTGGTAGCGACTCCGAGGTCATGCCGTGGCGGGCAGGACGTCCACGCCGGACACACGCGCCGCACGGGCGAGCCGGCGGTCGAGCGTGGTCAGTGGCCGCTGCTCTCGCAGCGCCAACTCCAGGTAGAGCGCGTCGTAGGCTTGATGCAACTAGTCGGACAGCTGGTTCAACAGGTCCAACAGTCCGGCGACTCGCCATGGGACGGCCGTCGCGGGAGCCTGCGCTGCGGGTGTTGAGACGTCGGCGGCCGCAAGACGGGCAGCGGCGGTGAGGCGGCCGGCGTCCTCCTGCGGGAGGACACCGGCGAGCGCCGTCGACGTGCAATGGAAAGGTGGTCGGGGCGAGAGGATTTGAACCTCCGACCCCTCGGTCCCGAACCGAGTGCTCTACCAGGCTGAGCCACGCCCCGACACGACTGTCTATTGTAGCGCAGTCTGGCCGCCCGGGTCAGCCGGCTTCGGCGGTCGCGTCGGAAAGCAGCGCAGCGACCGCCTCGAGGGCATCGTGCGCCGTCCAGTCGGGTTGCAGCGGCGTTACCGAAATCCAGCCTTCGCGCACGGCCTGATAGTCCGAGCGCAGGTCGGACTCCCAGTCGAGCTGCGCAACGTCTATCCAGTAGTACGGCTGCTGCCGGGGATCGAAGGCCTCGGTCACGGCGGTCTTGTGATTCCGGCGCGCCTGCCAGGTGCTCTTGATCCCGCGTGCCCGGCCCCGCGGCATGTTGACGTTGAGAAACGTCCGCGGCGGCAGGCCCGCGTCGAGAACGGCCGCGGCCAGTTGCGCCGCCGTCGCGGCAGCCTGCGTGAAATCCGGCTCTCCCCGCACCCGCTTCTGCGACACCGCCAGGCTGGGCGCCCCGAGCAGCGTGCCCTCCAGCGCGCCGGCGACCGTGCCGGAGTAGGTCACGTCGTCGCCCAGATTCCATCCGATGTTGATCCCGGACACCACCAGCTCCGGAATCCCGTGCAGGATCCGGCTGGCCGCGATGTTGACGCAGTCGGTCGGCGTCCCGTCCACGCTGAACCAGCGCTCCGCGATCTGCCTGAGACGCAAGGGGCGCCTGAGCGTCAGCGCATGCCCAACCGCACTGGACTCGGCCTCCGGGGCGACGACGTAGACGTCGCCGAGCGGGGCCAGCGACTCCGCCAGCGCCGCGATGCCGGCCGACTGCACGCCGTCGTCGTTGGTTACGAGGATCCTGGGCACCCGGCTTGAATCATTCATTGGACGGGGCTTCGCCCCGGACCCCCGGCGTCCGCTTGCGGGGGCCCCTTCGCCCCGCGCCGCTGCCGCCGAGGCGCGCTGTGCGCAGCTTCCATCAGACGGGGCTGCGCCCCGGACCCCCGGCGTCCGCTTGCGGGGCCCCTTCGCCCCGCGCCGCTGCCGCCGAGGCGCGCTGTGCGCGCCTTGCGGAGTCCACGGTGGGTGGCGAGACTCCGCTCAGTCTATCCCGTTGGCGGTGGTACCGGCCACGGCGCCCGGGCCGGCCCGCGCTATATCATTGGCGCTGCCGTTATGGTGCATCCGTTCGACGCGGTTCTGCTCATCAGCTTCGGCGGTCCCCGGGGACGCTCGGACATCCGGCCGTTCTTGCGCAACGTGCTGCGCGGACGACGCATACCCGACGCGCGCTTCGAGGCGGTCGTCGGACACTACGAACGTTTCGACGGCGTCTCGCCGCTGACGGCCATCACGCTGCGTCAGGCCGCCGGCCTCCGCGAGCGGCTGGCGGGGGGCGGGCCGACGGTCCCCGTGTACGTGGGCATGCGCAACTGGCACCCGTTCCTGGAGGACACGCTGGCCGAGATGGCGCGGGACGGCGTGCGGCGGGCGCTCGCGGTGCCGCTGGCCGCCCACCACACCTACTCGAGCTGCGGTCAGTACAAGCAGAATGTCGCCACCGCGAGGCGCGAGCTGCGCGCAGCCCACGGCTGCGACATCGAGCTCACTTACCCCGCCGGCTGGCACGACCACCCGGGTTTCGTGGGAGCCAACGCTCGCCATATCGAGCGTGCCCTGGCGCAGCTTGCGCCGGCGCAACGGGGCCGGGCGCGGCTCGTCTTCACCGCGCACAGCATCCCCCGGCCGATGGCGGACGAATCCCGCTACGAGGCGGAACTGGAGGAATCGGCAAGCCTGATAGCCGCTGAGCTCGCGCGACCCGACTGGGCGCTCGTCTATCAGAGTCGCAGCGGCCGGCCCGCAGACCCGTGGCTCGAACCCGATGTCTGCGACTACCTGAAGGCCGAGCGCGCGCGGGGTCTGGCGGCGGTCGTGCTGTGCCCGCTGGGATTCGTGGCCGATCACGTCGAGGTGCTGTACGACCTCGACACTGAGGCCGGCGACGTGTGCAGGGCCATCGGACTCGACATGCGGCGCGCGGCGGCTGTCAACGACCACCCGCTCTTTCTCGACATGCTCGCCGACATCGTGCGCACGGCCTGGCGCCGCTACGCCGCGGGCCGGCCCCTGCCGCTCGTGCCGTCCGCGCCGCCCCCGCGGACGGAGCCGCCGCCGCCCGCCCGCTGAGGATGCTTCCCGCAAGCGGACGCCGGGGGCTTGAAGCGCAGCCCCGTCTGAATGAAGCGCCGGCGCAGCCGGCGCAAGGCGCGCACGGCGCGCCTCGGCGGGAGCGGCGCGGGGCGAAGGACTCCCCGCAAGCGGACGCCGGGGGCTTGGGGCGCAGCCCCATCTGAATGAAGCCCGGCCGCGGCCGCCGCTGGCGCCCGCCTGAAGGCGCGCACGGCGCGCCTCGGCGGGAGCGGCGCGGGGCGAAGGGGCCCCCGCAAGCGGACGCCGGGGGCTTGGGGCGCAGCCCCATCTGAATGAAGCTAGCCGGCCACCGCCTCGGCGCAGTGCTTGTCGAATGCGGCCGTCAGCTCGCGGGCGATGCTGTTGGCTTCCTGGTTCTCGATCTGGTGTCGCTCCATTATGTAGACGAGCTTGCCGTTCTGCAGCAGCGCCACCGACGGCGACGAGGGCGGGTACCCGGTGAAGTAGCCGCGCGCCGTATCGGTTGCCTCGACGTCGGCTCCCGCGAACACCGTGGCGACCAGGCTCGGCTTCACGGCATGCTGCAACGCCAGGGCCACGCCGGGACGGGCCTTGCCCGCTGCGCAGCCGCAAACGGAATTCACCACGACCATGACCGTGCCGGGGGTGTCGCGCAGCCCCTTGTCCACCTCGGCGGCAGTGCGCCATTCGACGGCGCCGAGACGCGTCAACTCGTCGCGCATCGGCGCGATGAAGAACTCTGGGTACACGTTCTGCTCCTTTCAGACCTTGGCCGCCGGAGCGTCTGGCGCGCGTAATGCGCACACCGCACCGAACGACGAATCAAGGGTAGCACAGGGGCGCGGCGCCGCCCGGTCAGCGGGCGCCGGCGGCGGCCAGACGACGATTGAAGACGCGCAGCAGGAGCAGCGCGACGCCCCACTGCAGCAGGCAGGTGCCCAGGCTGTACATGCGCAGCGGGTTCCACCACTCGGCCGTGTCGTAGACGGCGACGGCCTGGTAGATCCACCACCCGAACATGGCCGCGAACTCGGCCGGCACGAGGTACTTCAGCACCCACTCGTACATCCGTCCCAGGCGGCCGGCCGCGGGGCCGAGATCGACCAGCTCCGTCCGAAAGCGGGTCTGTCCGTAGCCGGTGACGGCCAGCGACATGAACAGCCCGCTGATCATCAGGGCGAGGCCCCACACCCAGTCCTGATTCTCGAACACGGCCATGCTCACCGCCGACGGCATGCCGCAGACGATCCCGGCGCCGGCCACGACCCGGACCGCCGCCCGGCGCGACAGCCCCCCGTCCATCAACGCCCGGGTCGCCAGCTCGAGCATGGCAATCAGGGACGACAGCGCCGCGCAGAACAGCGCCAGGAAGAATATCGGGAGGAAGAAGCGGCCCGCCGGCACGAGCTCGAAGAGCTGGGGGATCCAGATGAACGTCAGCCCCGTGTTGCCGGCCGCCATCGCCTCCAGGGCCTCGCTGGTCGACAGGATGGCGAAGGCCGCAGGCAGGATCGCCATGCCGGCCAGCAGCGACGCCACGTTGTTGCCGACGCCGATGGCCGTGGCGCTGCGGACCACGTTCTCTTCCCGCCGGACGTAGATCGCATACGTGAGCAGCAGCCCCCAGCCGGCGCCCGTGGACCACGCCGACTGCGTCAGGGCTTCGAGCCATGTCCGGTAGTCGAGCAGCGCCGACAGATCGGGCTGGAACAGGAACGCCAGTCCGCGCGCGGCCCCGTCGAGCGTGACGGAGCGTGCGACCGCGACCAGGAGCAGCACGAACAGGGTGGGAATCAGCACCCGGTTCGCACGCTCTATGCCGCCCGCGATGCCGCGCGCGACGATCCCGGCGCCGATCGCCAGCGCGGCGACATGGAACAGGATCGGCTGCCAGACGGAGCGGCTGTACGCGTCCCAGTACCCGCCGGCGTCCGCCGCCAGCTCGCCCGTGAGGCTGGCGAAGACGTACTTCAGCGTCCAGCCCGTGACGACCGAGTAGTAGAACATGATCATGGTCGTCGTCACGACCACGAACCCGCCCATCCAGGCGCGGCGCCGCCCGAGAAAGGTGGCGAAGGCGCCGATCGGTCCGCGCCGCGCACCGCGCCCGAGACCGAACTCGGCAATCAGCAGCGGGAGCGACCACAGGACGAGGAACAGCAGCCACGGAATGAGGAAGGCGCCGCCGCCGTTCTGCGCCGCGATGCGGGGAAACCGCCAGAGGTTGCCGGTCCCCACGGCCATGCCCAGCCCGGCGGCAATCACCGCCCAGCGCGACGAGAACAGCTCGGGTTTCACCATGCTCGCGGCCGAAGAGGTTGTCCCAGTGTATCAGGCGTGGTGCACAACCTTGCTATGATCTGTATCAATGACTATACTTGAATCGACGCAATTCGGTGAACACGCATGACCCGTGAGGTGATCTTCATCAGCATGGCGGCGCGGGAGCTCGGCATGCACCCGCAGACCCTCCGCAAGTACGAGCGGCTGGGCCTCGTGCAGCCGACGCGGACCATCGGCAGCATGCGCCTCTACTCGAGCGAGCAGATCGAGCGGCTGCGCGTCATCAAGCGGCTCGTCGACGAGCTGGGGATCAACCTGGCCGGCGTTCAGCGGCTCCTGTCGGTGGCCGACGTCGTGGAGCGCATGCGGCCGCTGGTCGACGAGGAGCGCGGGTCGCGGGACAGCCGGCGCGCGCTGCGGCAGGAGTTCGATCGCCTGACCCGGCTGCTGGGGCTCTAGCGATCATGGAGTTCAAGGACTACTACGAGGTGCTGGGCGTCGCCCGCGACGCGACGCCGGCGGACATCAAGAAGGCGTACCGCAGGCTGGCGCGCCGGTACCACCCGGACGTCAACACCGGCGACGGTGCGGCCGAGCGGCGCTTCAAGGAAGTCAACGAGGCGCACGAGGTGCTCGGCGATCCCGCCAAGCGCCGCCGGTACGACGAGCTGGGGGCGAACTGGCGCCACCACGACCAGGCGCGGGCGGCCGGCACGGGGGGCTTCGCGGGGGCGCCGTTCGGCTTCGGCGGCGCGCATCCCTTCTCCGATTTCTTCGAGACCTTCTTCGGCGGATCCGCTGCGGGCGGGCGCTCCGCGCGTCCCACCGGTCGGGGCGCGGACATCGAGCACGTGCTCGAGCTGAGCCTCGACGAGGCATTCCGCGGGTCGACCCAGCGGCTCCTGGTCCGCGGCGGCGGCGGGCGACGGCCGGTCGACGTGCGCATCCCGGCCGGCGCCACGGACGGGACGATCATCCGGGTGGCCGGCAAGGGGCAGCCCGGAACAGCCGGTGCGTCCGCGGGCGACCTGCTGCTGCGCGTGCGTGTCGCGAGGCATCCGCGCTTCAACCTGCGCGACCGCGACCTGCACGTCGACGTCAGCCTCCCGGTCGCCACCGCGGTGCTCGGGGGCAGCGTCGAGGTGGTGACGCTCGACGGGCAGACGGTGCGCCTCAGGATTCCGGCGGCCACCCAGCCGGGTCAGGTGTTCCGGCTCAGGGGCAGGGGGATGCCCGGCGCCGGCCAGCGCGCCGGCGCCGGCGATCTGCTCGCCACGGCGCGCGTGGCCATCCCGAGGCAGCTGAGCGCCGCGGAGCGAGCCCACTACGAGGCCCTCGCGGACCTCGGGAAACAGACGGACCGACAGGTGAAGAGGACGGTTGCGTGACCATGAACCAGGCGACGGAGAAAGCCCGCGAGGCCCTGCTGTCGGCACAGCAGCTCGCCGAGCAGGCGGGACATCCGGAGCTCGAGCCGGAGCACCTGCTCATCGCGTTGACGGAACAGCCGGACGGCATCGTGCCCGGACTCCTGCGCCGGCTGGAGGTCGATCCGGCGGCGGTTGCCGCGGCGGGCCGCGCCGAGGTCGCGAAGCTGCCCGTGGCGAGGGGCGGCGCGTCATCCGGTCAGTCCGCGCGCTTCCGCCAGGTGCTCGGCCAGGCCATGAGCGAGGCGCGGCGCCTCCAGGACGAGTACGTCAGCACGGAGCACCTGCTGATCGCCCTGGCTGCCGAGGGCGGGCAGGCGCCCGCCGCCGGGATCCTGCACGCGCACGGCGCAGCCGTCGACCGGATCTACGAAGCGCTCACGTCGGTGCGCGGATCGCAACGGGTCACCGACCCGCACCCGGAGGGCAAGTACGAGGCGCTGGAGCGCTACGGACGCGACCTCACCGAGCTCGCCCGTCAGGGCAAGCTCGACCCGGTGATCGGCCGGGACGAGGAAATCCGCCGCCTCGTGCAGGTGCTCTCGCGGCGTACGAAGAACAACCCGGTGCTGATCGGCGAGCCCGGCGTCGGCAAGACGGCCATCGTGGAGGGGCTGGCGCAGCGGATCGTGCGGCAGGACGTGCCCGAGGGCCTGAAGCGGAAGCGGATCGTCGCCCTCGACATGGGCGCCCTGGTTGCCGGCGCCAAGTACCGCGGCGAGTTCGAGGAGCGGCTCAAGGCGGTGCTCAGGGAGGTCACCGACGCGGCCGGCGGCATCGTGCTGTTCATCGACGAGCTGCACACGGTGGTGGGAGCCGGCGCTGCGGAGGGCTCGATCGACGCGTCCAACATGCTGAAGCCGATGCTGGCGCGCGGCGAGCTGCACACGCTGGGCGCCACGACCCTCGACGAGTACCGCAGGCACATCGAGAAGGATGCGGCGCTCGAGCGCCGTTTTCAGCCGGTGCTCGTCGCGGAGCCCACGGTCGAGGACACCATCAGCGTGCTGCGCGGGCTGCGGGAGCGCTACGAGATTCACCACGGCGTGCGGATCAAGGATGCGGCCCTGGTGGCCGCGGCCGTGCTGTCCCAGCGCTACATCAGCGACCGCTTCCTGCCGGACAAGGCCATCGATCTGATCGACGAGGCCGCCTCGAAGCTGCGCACCGAGATCGACTCGCTGCCGGCGGAGCTGGACGAAGCGCAGCGCCGCATCATGCAGCTGGAGATCGAGCGCGAAGCGCTGCGGAAGGAGACGGACGCGGCCTCGCGCGAGCGACTGGCGCGGCTCGACAAGGAGCTCGCGGACCGCAAGGAGGCGCGCACCCGGCTCCAGACGCAGTGGGAGCAGGAGAAGGCGGCCATCCAGTCGTCGCGGACGCTCAAGGAAGAGCTCGAAGCGGTGCGCCACCGGATCGAGCGCGCGCAGCAGGCCGGCGACTACGCCGAGGCGTCGGAGCTGCAGTACGGACGCCTGCCCGACCTGGAGCGGCAATTGCGCCGCGCGGACAGCGGGCTGCACGACGCGCCGCCGCAGACCCGCATGCTGAAGGAGGAGGTCGCCGAGGAAGACGTCGCCGAGGTCGTCAGCAAGTGGACGCACATCCCGGTGAGCAGGCTGGTCGAGGGCGAGATCCGGAAGCTGCTGCGCCTGGAGGACAGCCTCCGCGAGCGGGTGGTCGGTCAGGACGATGCGGTTGCCGCGGTGGCGAACGCCATCCGCCGGGCGCGTGCCGGCCTGCAGGATCCGAACCGTCCCCTCGGCAGCTTCATCTTCCTGGGTCCGACCGGCGTCGGCAAGACGGAGTTGGCGCGCGCCCTCGCCGCGCTGCTGTTCGACGCCGAGGACGCGATGATTCGCATCGACATGTCCGAGTACCAGGAGAAGCACGCGGTCTCGCGGCTGATCGGCGCGCCGCCCGGATACGTGGGCCACGAGGAGGCCGGGCAACTGACCGAGGCGGTCCGGCGGCGGCCCTACGCGGTCGTGCTGTTCGACGAGATCGAGAAGGCGCACCCGGAGGTGCTCAACGTGATGCTGCAGCTGCTCGACGACGGCCGGCTGACCGACAGCAAGGGGCGCACGGTCGATTTCAGGAACGTCGTCGCGATCATGACGTCGAACCTGGGTGGCCAGCACCTTGCCGAGAGCAATCCGGCGGCGGCGGGCGGCGAGATCGACGCCGGCGTGCGCCGGCTGGTCGACGATGCCCTCCGTACGCACTTTCGACCGGAATTCCTGAACCGCGTCGACGAGATCATCTGCTTCCACGCCCTGGGGCGGGCGCATCTGCTGGCCATCGTGGACATTCAGCTGCGGCGACTGTCCCGGCGGCTGGCGGATCGCAAGGTGACGCTCGAGTTGAGCGACGCCGCGAAGAGGCTGCTCGCCGACGAAGGATTCGACGCGAGGTTCGGCGCCCGGCCACTGAAGCGGGCGATTCAGCGGCTCGTGCTCGATCCGCTGGCCCTGCGCATGCTGGAGGGCGACATCGACGAGGGAGACCAGGTGGTCGCCGACATCGAGAACGGCGCGCTCGCGTTCGCCAGGCGGGAGGCGGTCAGCGCCTGGGAGTCTGCGCCGTAGAACGGCGTAGACTCCCGGCGCGGGTTGGTTGGGCGGCAACCGGAGCCGGAGGCGACGATTGCCGGGCCAGGTGCTCCTAGGAGGAGCCGTCGAAGCCGATCCGGTTGTGCGAGCCGTCGCAGAACGGCTTGTTCTCCGACGCGCCGCAACGGCACAGCGCGAAGGGCCGGCGCTCGAGCGGCAGCTCGGCGCCGTCCGGGCCGGCCAGCGTGACGTCGTCGCCCTCGACGAGCAGTGGACCGTTTTGCCGCACGGTGATCTTTGCCAAGGTCGATTCTCCCCTACCCCATCTTCTGCATCGACGCCAGGAAGTCGGCGTTCGACTTGGTCTTGCCCATCTTGTCCAGCAGCAGCTCCATCGCCTCGACGGGCGACAGCGGGTTGAGCACCTTGCGCAGGACCCAGACACGGTTGAGGTCGTCACCGTCGAGCAGCAGCTCTTCCTTCCGCGTCCCGCTCTTCTGGATGTCGATGGCCGGGAACACCCGCTTGTCGACGAGCTTGCGCTCGAGGTGGATCTCCATGTTGCCGGTGCCCTTGAACTCCTCGAAGATCACGTCGTCCATGCGCGACCCGGTGTCGACCAGGGCCGTCGCCATGATCGTGAGCGAGCCGCCCTCCTCGATGTTCCGCGCAGCGCCGAAGAACCGCTTCGGCTTCTGGAGCGCGTTCGAGTCGAGCCCGCCCGACAGCACCTTGCCCGAGGGCGGGATGACGGTGTTGTAGGCCCGTGCCAGCCGCGTGACGGAATCGAGCAGGATGACGACGTCCTTGCGGTGCTCGACCAGGCGCTTGGCCTTCTCGATGACCATCTCGGCCACCTGCACGTGCCGCTGGGCCGGCTCGTCGAAGGTCGACGACACCACCTCGCCGTCGACCGAGCGCTGCATGTCCGTCACTTCCTCGGGGCGCTCGTCGATCAGGAGCACGATGAGGTACACCTCGGAGTGACTCTTGACGATGGACTTCGCGATGTTCTGCAGCAGCATCGTCTTGCCGGTTCGCGGGGCGGCCACGATGAGCCCGCGCTGGCCCTTGCCGATCGGCGTCATCAGATCCATGACGCGCGCCGACAGGTTCGTCCCCTCCGACTCGAGCTGCAGCCGCTCCTGCGGATACAGCGGCGTCAGGTTCTCGAAGAAGATCTTGTCGCGCGCCTGCTCGGGCGGCTCGAAGTTGACCGCCTCGACCTTGATGAGCGCGAAGTACCGCTCGCCTTCCTTCGGCGGCCGGATCTGCCCCGACACCGTGTCGCCGGTCTGGAGATCGAACTTGCGGATTTGCGACGGCGATACATAGATGTCGTCCGGCCCGGGCAGATAGTTGTAGTCGGGCGCCCTGAGGAAGCCGAATCCGTCCGGGAGCACCTCGAGCACGCCCTCCGAGAAGATGAAGCCGCTCTGCTCGGTCTGCGCCTTCAGGATCTGAAAGATCAGCTCCTGCTTCCTCATGCCGGTGGCGCCGGTGACGTTCAGATCCTTGGCTATCTGCGTCAGCTTGGCGATGCTCATGTCCTTGAGCTCGCCGATGTTCAGCGTCTCGGCGGCGCGCCGGGGCGCATCGCTCGGGCGTCTGGCGCCCGCGGGCTTGACCGCTTCGGCCGTGGAGGGGGGCTCCACGGCTCCAGTTCCCGCGGTGGATGATCGCAATGAACGCTTCTGATTGTTTGGCATTGGGTCAGATGGGGAGACTGGTTAGCGACTCTGCGCCAGCCTGCCGTTCAGCCAGACACGACGTGCAGGTGCGCAGCCAGCGTGACTTGCAATGAGTTGGGACGCGACAGCCGGTTGGGATCCTACAGAAAAAAGGGAGTATAGGATCGGCCCCCGGCCATGTCAACACGCCCGGGTCAGTACCGGGCCGGCGACTCTCCGTGCGCGATCAGGCTGCATCCCACGGTCGGTTCCAGCCCGACTTCGCGCGCGCGCCGCACGACCCCGGGCCCGTCGCTGCCCGGGTTGAGCCACAGCGTCGGAATCTTCTTGCGGGCCACCTCGTCGACGATCCGCTCGCCAACCTCCGGCGGCACATAGAGGGTCGCCATGTCGATGTCGACCGGGACGTCGAGCACGGAGGGATAGGACGGCAGCCCCTCGATTTCCTGGTCGTGCGGGTTGATCGGAATCACCGTGTAGCCGGCATGCAGGAATCCCCGCACCGCCTTGTTGCCGAACTTCCGGCGGTCCCGCGACGCACCGACCACCGCCACCGTCTTCACGTTTCGAGTATACCCCGTCGCATAGAATGACGGTTGCGGTGCCGCGTCACGTGCTCCTGATCATCGGGGTTTGCGCACTCACCTTCCTTGCCGGTCTCGGGCAACCCGCGATCACCGATTCCGACGAGGGCTTCTATGCCGAGAGCGCCCGCGAGATGGTCGAGAGCGGCGACTGGCTGACGCCGCACTTCAACTACGAGCACCGCTTCGAGAAGCCTGTCCTCTACTATTGGCTCGCCGCCGGCGCCTACCGCCTGGTCGGCGTCGGCGAGGCGGCCGCGCGCCTGCCCTCGGCGCTGGCCGGGCTGGGCCTGGCCCTGCTCGCCTTCTTCGCCGCCCGCCGCTGGTTCGACGACGCGACGGGGCTGCTCGCCGGCCTGATTGCCGCCACGAGCTTCGGCCACGTTGCGATGGCGCGGCAGGCCCTTCCGGATCTGACGCTCGCGTTCCTCGTCACGCTGGCAACGTGGTGCGCGCTGCTGGCCGGGCTGGATGCTCCGCGCCGCCGCGGCGCCCCCGGCGCGGACGGCCGGCGGCGCTGGCTCGTCGCCGCGGCGCTCGCTGCCGCGGGAGCCGTGCTCGCGAAGGGGCCGGTGGGCCTGGCGCTGCCGGTCCTGGTGGTCCTGCCGCTCGCCGGCTGCGAGCTCCTCGCGGGCCGCTCGCGCTGGCACTTCCGGCGCGCCGCGCTCGTGCCGGCCGCGCTCGCGTTCCTGGCGGTGGCCGTACCCTGGTTCGCCGGGATGACCGTCGTGCACGGCGCCGACTACCTCGACCGGTTCTTCCTCACCGAGAATCTCGACCGGTTCGCCACGGCGCGCTTCAACGAGCCCCGACCCTGGTGGTACTACCTGCCCATCGCGGTCGGCGGCATGCTGCCGTGGTCGCCGTACATGCTGCTGTGGCTGCCGGCCCTGGGCCGCTTCGCCAACACACGCCGCATCGACCCCGCGACCGTGCGGCTGGTCTGGTGGGCCCTGGTTCCCCTGCTCTTCTACACGCTGGCGGTCGGCAAGCAGCCGCGCTACATCCTGCCCATGGTCAGCCCGCTGGCCGTCCTGCTTGCCGCCACGCTGCGCGAACGGATCGGCCGCCGGTCATCATCGGGCGACCATCTGCTCACCCTCTGCACCACCCTGGCCGGCGCCGTGCTGGTGCTGCTGGGGATCCTGGCCTATCGCGCCCGGCCGCTGCTCGTCGACTGGGACGCGGCGTGGACGACGGCTGCCGCCGGCGCGTTCTGCGCCGCCGGCATCGGCGTCTGCCTCACGGTCGTCCGGCACCGCTGGACACCCGCCGCGCTGACCGCTGCCGCGGTGGTCGCGACCCTGGTCACCCACTGCGTCGTGCTCGCCTCGCCCGGCCCGGCGCCGGTCGAGCGGATGGCGGCGCTGATTGCGGCCAACCGCGCCGGGGACGAACGGTACGGCCGCTACGCGGTCTTCACCAGGAACCTCGTGTTCTATACTCGCAGTGCCTTCGTGGAGCTGCCCGTCCTGCCGGCGGCCTCGCACTTCCTGCGGGCCCCGGAACGTGTCCTGTGCGTGCTGCGGGTCGAGGACGCGGACCGACTGGAAGCGGAGGGAGTGCCGCTCGAACGGCTGGGACAGGTCAGGTACCTGGACACCGGAGGGCTGAATCTGCGCACCCTGCTCGACCCGCGGCCCGATCACCTGCAGCAGGTCGTGCTGGTGGCGAATCGTCAGGGATTCGCGCCGTAGCCGGCGCGCGCCGGCTCTGATCATGGCAACGCTCGCCCAGGCACTGGCGGCACGCACGCGCGAAGGCGATCTGTGGGAGCCGCTGGACGGGAGCCGGATCCGCTGCCACGCCTGCGGTCACGAATGCCCCATCCCGGATGGTGCGCCCGGCGTCTGCCAGGTGCGCTTCAACCGCGGCGGACGCTTGCGGGTGCCCTGGGGCTACGTGGGCGGGGTGCAGTGCGACCCCATCGAGAAGAAGCCGTTCTATCACGCCTACCCCGGTGGCCTGGCGTACAGCTTCGGGATGCTGGGCTGCGATCTGCACTGCGCGTACTGCCAGAACTGGGTGACGTCACAGGCGCTGCGCGACCCGGCCGCCGTAGCCGATCCGCGCCCGGTGTCGCCGGGTGAGCTCG
This sequence comes from Vicinamibacterales bacterium, assembly GCA_963665465.1. Lineage (GTDB taxonomy): Bacteria > Acidobacteriota > Vicinamibacteria > Vicinamibacterales > UBA8438 > JAAXGX01. The sequence goes on along the minus strand of OY762226.1, from coordinate 5,802,895 downwards.
TCGAGGATGCCGCCCGGCTGGGCGCGCGCGTGGTCGTCAGCACGTACAACGAACCGCTGATCACCGCGGAATGGGCCGTCGCGGTCTTCAGGGAGGCGCGCCGCGCGGGGCTCGCCACGGCGTTCGTCTCCAACGGCAACGCCACCCCCCGCGCGCTCGACTACCTGCGGCCCTGGGTCGATCTCTACAAGGTGGACCTGAAGAGCTTCGACGACGCGCGCTACCGCCAGCTCGGCGGACGCCTGCAGCCGATACTCGATACCATCCGGAGACTCCGCGCGCTGGACACCTGGATCGAGGTCGTGACGCTGCTGATTCCCGGCTTCAACGACGCCGACGACGAGCTCGAGCGGCTCACCGGGTTCCTGGCCGGCGTCTCGCCGGATCTGCCCTGGCACGTGACGGCGTTCCACGCGGACTACAAGATGACCGATCGCCGCGACACCTCGGCCGACATGCTGCTGCGAGCGGCCGCGATCGGGCGTGCCAGCGGCCTGCGGTTCGTGTACGCCGGCAATCGGCCCGGGCAGGTAGGCGATCTCGAGCACTCGCACTGCCCTGCCTGCGGGGAGCGGGTCGTCGAGCGGCGCGGCTACCGCATCCATGCCTACAGGCTCACGCCCGACGGCGCCTGTCCCGCGTGCGGCACGGCGATACCGGGACGCTGGGATGCGGGCTTCCGCGGGCAGGCTGCGGCGGATCCGTTCCGGCCCGGGCTCTGAGAGTCGTCAGTCGGCGGGCGGGAAGATCTTGCCTGGATTGAGAATGCCGTGCGGATCGAAAGCCGCCTTCAGCCGCCGCATCAGGGCGATGACGTCGTCGGACAGCTCGAGCCGCAGATAGGCCGCCTTGGAGAACCCGATGCCGTGCTCGCCGCTGATGGAGCCCTCCAGCCGCACTACCTCCTCGAACAGTCGGCGCTCGGCCTCGCGCGCCCGCGCCAGCGCGGCCCCATCCCGGGGATCCAGCAGGATGTTGACGTGGATGTTGCCGTCGCCGACGTGCCCGAAGCTGGGCATGCGGAGCTCGAGCGCGCGCTGCAGCGCGTCGACGGCCGCGAACAGCTCCGGAATCCTCGCCTTGGGCACCACGACGTCGTGGTTGATCTTGAGCGGCGCCTGCGCCCGCAAGGCGAACGACAGCTCGCGGCGCAGCCGCCAGAGCTCGGCCCGCTCCGCCGCGTTGCCGGCCTGCAGGACGCCGACGGCGCCCTGCGACTCGCAGGCGATCCTGACGCGGCCGGCTTCGGCGGCGACCGCTTCCGGCATCCCGTCCACCTCGATCAGCAGCATCGCGCCGGTGCCCGGATCCGCCAGGCGCCGGCCCGCCGCCGCGGCCAGCGCCTCGAGGCAGTCGCCGTCGATCAGCTCGAGCGCGGCCGGCACGACCCGCTCGGCCACGAGGCGTCCCACCGCGCCCACCGCGTCCTCCACGCTCCGGAACGCGGCGCGGAGCGTCGCCCGCGCCGGCGGTTTCGGGATGAGCCGGAGGATGACCTTCGTGATGATCGCCAGCGTTCCTTCGGATCCCACCAGCAGCTGCGTCAGGTCGTAGCCGACGACGTTCTTGACGGATCGGCCGCCGGTCTCGATGATCTCGCCGGTCGGGAGCACGGCCTCCAGCCCCAGCACGTAGCGCTTCGTCGTGCCGTACTTGAACGCCCGGGGACCGCCGGCGCACTCGGCCACGTTCCCGCCGATCACCGAGCGCTGCAGGCTGGCGGGATCGGGCGGATAGAAGAGGCCGACATCCTCGACCGCCTGCTGCAGGCGCCCCGTGACGACGTGCGGTTCGACGACCGCCAGCAGGCTCCCCTCGTCGATCTCCAGGATGCGGTCCAGCCGCTCCATGGCCAGCACCACGCCCCCCGCCGACGGCACCGCGCCGCCCGTGTACCCGGTGCCGGCGCCGCGCGGCGTCAGCGGTATCCGCTCCCGGTTGCAGAGCCGGGCGAGCGCCGACACGTCCGCGGCCGACGCCGGAAAGACCACCGCGTCGGCCGGACGCCCCTTCCGGAGCGCGTCCACGCCGTACTCGCGGCAACCCTCGTCGTCCTGTCGGACGTGGTCGGGGCCGACGATCCGCTCGAGCGCCCCGATGACGCCGGGAAGCAGCATGAACGCGGTCAGGTGCGCGGCGCCGGCCCCGGGCCGTGCAGGGCGCCGGCGAATGCCAGCATGCGCGCGGTGCCCGCCTCCAGGCGGGCCGGCGACGCGGCATACGACAGGCGCAGGAAGCCCGGCGCGTCGAACGCCTCGCCCGGCGTCACGGCCACGTGCGCCTCCCGCAGCAGCGCCTGCGCAAAGTCCGCGGACGTCCGCAGGCCGTCGGGCGACAGCAGCGCCGAGATGTCCGGAAAGAGATAGAACGCACCGCCGGGGCGCACGCAGCGGATGCGGCGCTCCGGGGCGAGCCGGGCCAGCACCTGGTCGCGGCGCTCCCGATAGGCGGCGCCCATGGCGGCCACGCAGTCCTGCGGTCCGGCGAGCGCCTCGATCGCCGCACGCTGGGTAATCGACGACACGTTCGACGTGGCGTGGCTCTGCACGACGTTGCAGGCGGCAATCAGCTCCGCCGGCCCGATGGCCCACCCGCAGCGCCAGCCGGTCATGGCGTAGCTCTTCGACAGGCTGCCCACGAGCACCGACCGCTCGGGGAGACGCTCCCGCAGCACGCGCGGCAGGTTGTGGGCGACATCGTCGTGGATGAGCCGTTCGTAGCACAGATCGAGCACGAGCCAGGCCCCGTGGCGGCTCGCCGCGTCGGCAATCTCGGCCAGATCGTGCTCGGTCACGAGCGCCCCGGTCGGATTCCCCGGCGAGTTGACGACGACGGCCCGCGTACGGGGCGTGAAGGCCTCGACGACCGCGGCCGCGTGCAGCCGGAAGCCGTCTTCCGGATGGGTGCGCACCGTCACGACCTCGGCGTCCGCCAACTGGATCTGGGCCGGGAGGCTCGGCCACCCCGGCGCGTGGGTGATCACCTGGTCGCCGGCGCCGCAGAGCGCCATCGCCGCGTTGAAGAGCGCCTGCTTGCCGCCCGCCGTCACGATGACGTCGCGGGGCTCGAACGTGACGCCGTAGTCCGCGCGGTACCGCTCGCAGATTGCCTCGCGGAGCTCCTGCACGCCCGCGTTCGGCGTGTAGCGGGTGAAGTCGTCCGTGATGGCCGAGACGCCGGCCGCCTTGATGTGGGCGGGCGTCGGAAAGTCGGGCTCGCCGGCGCCGAGGTCGATGACGTCGATGCCCTGCCGCCGCAGCCGGGTCACCTCGAGCGTCACCTGCTGCGTTGCCGACGCGGGCACGCGGGTCGCGCGTGGGGAGAGCATGCCGGTCGACCGGGTCACATGCTCACCGTCCCGAGGCCGTGCCTGGCCGCGAGCCGGGCCTCGACCAGCTCGGGCACGATCCCCGCCACGGAGCCGCCGAGGGCGAACACCTCCTTCACCAGCCGGGAGCTGACATAGGTGTACGGCTCGGCCGGCATCATGAAGACCGTCTCGAGCTCGGCGCCCAGGCGCCGATTCATGAGCGCCATCTGCATCTCGTACTCGAAGTCCGAGATCGCCCGCAGGCCGCGGACGATGACGTTCGCGCGGCGGGAGCGGGCATAGTCGACGAGCAGTCCGTCGAACGTGTCGACCTCGACATTGGGTTGGCTCGCGAAGACCTCGCGGGCCATCTCGGCGCGTTCCGCGAGCGGGAAGAGGGCCGACTTGTCGGGATTGACCAGCAGCGCGATCACGATCCGGTCGAACAGCCGCGCGCCCCGCTGAATGATGTCGACGTGACCGTTGGTCAGTGGGTCGAACGACCCGGGGTACACGGCCAGACGCGGAGAATGATCGCCCTGCATTCTGCTGACTCGCCGGATCAGCCCCGGTTGCCTCCCGGCAGCCGCCTGTAGAAGTCCAGCACGCTGTCGCCGGAGACGATCTCGCGGCCCCACGCGAGACCCGCGGCCGGCTGCCGCACCGCCCGCCGCGCGCGCTCGAGCACCAGCACTCCCCCACCGGCCAGCCGCCGTCCCACTGCAGACAGTATCGCACCAATGTCGGGGTTGTCATAGGGCGGGTCGAGCAGGATCACGTCGTAGGCGGCGGCCAGTCGGCCGTCGTCGGCGACGTCCGGGAGCGGACCCTGGACGATCAGGCAGCGCTCGGCGACGCCGAAGCGGGCGGCGTGCTCGGCGATCAGGGCCGCAGCCCGCCGGTCCTTTTCCACGAATGCCGCCGCCCGTGCCCCGCGGCTGAGCGCCTCGAATCCCAGCGCGCCGGTGCCGGCGCAGGCGTCCATGACGTCGGCGTCCGGGACGTGGTCGCCGAGCACGTTGAACAGCGTCTCCCGCAGGCGGTCGGACGTCGGCCTGAGGCCGGGCCAGCGCGGCGGGCGGAGGCGGCGCCCCTTGAGGGAGCCGGCGATGATGCGCACGTCAGCCGACTCCCACCAGCCCGAAGCGCTCCGCCCAACCGGCAACCATCGCGTCGAGGGTCGACTGCGGCGGATCCAGCGCGAGCCAGGCGTGAGCGGCCCGCCGCGCCTCGTCCATGGTCGCGTGGTCGCGCAGCAGGTCGCCCACCCTCAGCGTCGGCAGGCCGGACTGCCGCGTGCCGAAGAAGTCGCCGGGGCCTCGAATCTCCAGGTCGCGCTCGGCGATCTCGAAGCCGTCGGTGGTCGCGGCCACGGCGTCGAGGCGGGCCCCGGCCACGTCCGACAGCCGGCCCTGGTGCAGCAGGATGCAGCAGGCGCGGTGGGGTCCGCGCCCCACGCGTCCCCGCAACTGGTGCAGTTGCGCCAGCCCGAACCGCTCGGCATGCTCGACCAGCATGACCGTCGCGTTGGCCACGTCGATGCCGACCTCGATCACCGTCGTGGCTACGAGCAGATCGGTCTCCCCGGCGCCGAACGCCGTCATGATGGCGTCGCGCTCGTCCGGCTTCATGCGGCCGTGCACCAGCCCCACCCTCAACTCCGGAAAGACCTCCGCCGCGAGGTGGCGTGCCATCTCGGTCGCCGCCTTCAGGTCGACCTTCTCGGACTCCTCGACGAGCGGGCACACGACGTAGCCCTGACGGCCGGCGCGCAGCTGGCGGCCCACGAACTCGTACACCTCCCGGCGCTTGCCTTCCGGCGCCAGACGCGTCGCGACCGGCTGGCGGCCCGGGGGCAGCTCGCGAATGACCGACACGTCGAGGTCGCCGTACGCCGTGAGCGCCAGGGTGCGGGGAATCGGCGTCGCCGTCATCACGAGCACGTCCGGCTGCAGTCCCTTGCGGCGCAGGGCCGCGCGCTGGATCACGCCGAAGCGGTGCTGCTCGTCGATGATCACCAGACCGAGCTCCTTGAAGCGCACCGCGTCCTGCATCAGCGCGTGGGTGCCGACCGCCAGTTGCGCGCGTCCGGCGGCCAGGCTGTCCCAGGCCTCGCGGCGGGCGCGCGCCGGGAGAGCGCCGGTGAGCAGCGCGACGTGGAAGCGGGCGGGCTCCAGGATGCGCGCGATGTTGAGGTGGTGCTGCTCGGCGAGCAGCTCCGTCGGCGACATGACCGCCACCTGCAGGCCGTTCTCCATCGCGACGAGCGCCGCGAGCAGGGCCACGATGGTCTTGCCCGAGCCGACGTCCCCCTGGAGCAGGCGATTCATCGGCCGGTCGCCCGTCAGGTCGTCCACGATCTCCTTCAGCGCCTGCCGTTGGTCGCCGGTGAGCCGGAACGGCAGCACGTCGAGGGCCGCGCGCCGAATCCGCTCGTCGACGCGGATGGTGCGCGGCTTGCGTAGGGTGGCGGTTGCCCGCCGCCGCAACGCCAGTCCGAGCTGAAAGAGGAAGAACTCTTCGAAGATCAAGCGCCTCTGAGCGGGCGTGCGGCACCGTTCGAGGTCCTCGGGCGAGGTTCCCTGCGCGGGAAAGTGCGCCTGGATCAGCGCGCTGCGCCGGTCGAGCAGACCGTGCTCGCGGCCGACTTCCGGCGGCAGCGGATCCGCGACCGCGGGCGGCAGCAGCTCAAGTCCCGCGTGCACGATCCGCCGCATCGCCTTCGACGTGACGGCGCCGGCCTTCTCGTAGACCGGCACGATCCGGCCGGTATGAATCCGCGCGTCGTCGTCGGGGTCGGCCGCCAGCAGCTCGTAGGCCGGGTTCGTCAGCTGCAGGCCGCCGCCCACGCGACGGCGCTCCACCTTGCCGAACAACGCGACGCGGCTCCCCGCCGCGAGGGCCTCGGCCAGGAACGGCTGGTTGAAGTACACCGCGCGGATCCGGCCGGAAGCGTCGGCGACCACGACTTCGAGGACACGGAACCCCCGCCGCCGGGTCGGGCGCACGTTGCAGGCCAGGACCTCGCCGACGACGGCCGTCAGATCACCGGCGCCGAGCTGCGCGATCGGCCGCATCCGATCACGGTCCTCGTAGCGCAGGGGGAGGCACAGCAGGAGATCCTCGAGCACGTGGAGTCCCGCGTTCGCGAAGTCGGACGCCCGACGCGGGCCGACGCCCTTGACGTACTGGAGCGGGAGCCGCAGCTCGTCGGTCACTGCACAACGACCGCCTCGCCGGCAGCGACGTCGATCTCGCGAATGCGGAAGGGCAGCTCGAAGGGCTCGGCCAGGTCGAATCCGAGCGGGAAGATCTCGTTGCGCGAGTGGAAGCGGACCAGCAGGTCGACCACGATCGCGGGCACCGGCAGATCGGCGACCGTCACCGACTCGACCCGAATTCTGCCGATGCCGCCGCGGGCCTCGAGAGTCCCGGTCGCCGCCACCGGCAGGTTGCCCCGCAGGTAGCCGAGCGGGTCGAGGAGGCTGCGCTCGCGCCCCGCGGCCACCGCGTCCAGATCGATCCTGGCCCGTGCCGCCACGCGGCCGCCGGGCGCCAGAGTGATGTGCGGCTCGGTGACGCCCGGCGGCAACTGCGACGCTGCCTGGAAGCGCAGATAGGCGTTGATTTCGCGCTCGGGCAGCACGACCGTCTGGCGCCCGCCCGCATCACGGCTGCTGCGGTCGACGATGCGCGCGAGCCTGGCGGCCAGGCGCCGCCCGTCCTCGGCCGTCGGCGGGCCGTCCTGCTGCGCCGCGGCGGGCAGCAGACTTGCGGCGAGCAACAGCACCACTGCCGGCCGCATGCTAGCGGTCCTCTCCACGCAGCAGCGCCTCGACCTCCGCGCGCGTCGGGATCCCGGTGCGGGCTCCGAGCGCGCGGCACTTCAGCCCGGCCACCGCGTTGGCGTAGCGGAGCACGTCCTCCACCTCGGCCCGGGCGCCGGCGAGCAACCAGCCCGCGATGAAGCCGCCGCGGAACACGTCGCCGGCCCCGGTCGTGTCCACCACGTCCACGGCGAACCCCGGGGTCCGGATCTCGGTGCCGCCCACCAGCGCGAGGCTGCCCTCTGCCCCGAGCGTCGTGCAGACCACGCCTGCCCCGAAGCTCGAGTGCAGGGTCTGCAGCGCCCGTCCCAGGTCGCCCTGTCCCGTCAGCGCCGTCGGAAACTCCTGCGCCGTGATGATCACGTCGATCTCGGTCAGCAGCGCCTCGACGCCCGGCCGGACGTGTTCGACGTCCACGACGGTGGCCGCACCCCCTGCCCGCGCGTGCCGTGCGGCCGCCGTCGCGGCGGCCGTTTCGTGGCAATCGACCAGCAGCACACGGCCCGATTGCACCGCCGCCACGGGCAGATCCGCCGCATCGAGCGCCAGTGCCGGGTGTCTCGACCAGAGGACGGTACGCTGGCCCGAGCGCTGATCGACGACAACCACGGAGAGCGCGTTCGTCGCCCCGCGCGCGGTCTCGCAGGCCGAGACGTCGACGCCGTCCTCCGCCAGGCTGGCCCGTCCCGCCCTGCCATGCTCGTCGTCCCCGAAACGGCCGATGTAGCGCGCCGCCCACCCGAGCCGGCCCACGGCCGTCATGGCCGACGCGGCCTGTCCGCCCGGGCGCGACGCGAGGTCGACGATGGGAACCTTGGAGCCCGGCGCCGGATGACCGGCGACGACCGCCAGGAGATCGGTTGTGTTCAGGCCGAGTCCGACCGCGTCGAACGGCTTGTCGCCGGCCGGGCCCAAGCGCACCGGAAGCTTCACTGGCCGATGCTACCATCGGCGCCTCGATCTTGATCTTCGCCTTTTGTTTGCATATAGTTGCGGCGTGCGTCCGCACGGACAACCGCTTACCCGGCGCCAGCGGGAGATTCTCGATTTCCTGAACGAGTTCATCGAGCAGCACGGCTATGCCCCGAGTCTCGAGGAGATCGGGCGACGGTTCGGTCTGTCGTCGCTGGCGACCGTGCACAAGCACCTGACCAACCTGCAGGAAAAGGGCTTCATTCGACGGGCCTGGAATCGCAGCCGGTCCGTCGAGCTGGTCCCCACCCGCGTCGGCGCGCGTGCGCTCGACCTGCCCCTGCTCGGCACCGTGGCGGCCGGCGTTCCCATCGAGGCGGTCGTCAGCTCGGAGACGGTCGGGGTGCCGGAGGACCTGGTCGGGCAGCGCGACGCCTACGCGCTGCGCGTGCGAGGCAACTCCATGATCGACGAGCAGATACGCGACGGCGACATCGTCATCGTGGAGGACCGCAAGACCGCCGCCAATGGCGAGATGGTGATCGCGCTGCTGAACGGAACCGAGGTCACCCTCAAGAAGTTCTACCTCGCCGGCAGGCGGATCCGCCTGCAGCCCGCCAACCCCGCGCTCGAGCCGCTGCTCGTCGACGCCGACCAGGTGCGGATTCAGGGCGTGGTGGTGGGTGTCCTGCGGCGCTACTGAGGGAGTTCCCGACCAAGGAGAGCCAATGAGCGAGCGAAAACAGATCAACTTCACGATCGTGCCGGACGAATCGAGCGACACGCCCAGAACGTATGCCAATTTCTGCGCCATCTCGCACACGCCGTTCGACTTCACGCTGACGTTCTGCGAGGTGCTGCCGCCGTCCGAGAAGGAAGTCCGCGGAGCCGAGACCCAGCGGGTGCTGCACGCGCCGGTGCGGGCCCGCATCGTCGTGCCAATCCAGTTCGTCCCCAATCTGATCACTGCTCTGCAGGAGCACATGCGGTCGTTCGGCGAGGGCACGCTCAAGATCGGTCCTCCGCCGGAGCCCATTCACTAGTTCCTGGTTCCGGCACGCTGGCCTTGTCTGCACGCGAGCGCCGCGCAGGATCCCCACGACCCGCCGCGGACGTGACCGGGATTCTGGACCTGCTCTCGAGCCAGCACCCGGGAGCCACCACCGAGTTGCGGTACCGGAATGCCTACGAGCTGCTGGTGGCCACCATGCTCTCGGCGCAGTGCACGGACGAGCGCGTGAACCAGGTGACCCCGGCGCTGTTCGCGCGCTACCCGGACGTGGCTGCGCTCGCGGCAGCCGAACCGGAGGAGCTGGAGCCGCAGATCCGCTCGACCGGCTTCTTCCGCTCCAAGTCGCGCTCGCTGGCGGGCATGGCCCGCGCCGTCGCCGGGCGGCACGGCGGCCGGATCCCCGCCAGCATCGACGCGCTGGTCGAGCTGCCGGGTGTGGGCCGCAAGACCGCCAACGTGGTGCTGGGACACGCGCTGGGCGTGCCGGGCCTGCCGGTCGACCGGCATGTCCTGCGGGTCGCGAATCGCCTGGGCATCGCCCGCGGCGACGATCCCGTGCGCGTCGAGGAGCAGTTGGGCAGCGTGCTGCCGCCGGCGCGCTGGACCAGCGCCTCCGACACGCTGATCCTGCACGGCCGGCGCATCTGCAAGCCGCGCCCGCTCTGCGATCGCTGCGCCGCGGCGGAGCTTTGCCACTTCAGGGCAGCGCCGACCCGCCCGGATGCCCGGACGCCGCGCCGCCCCGGGCGCGGGTCGCGAGGATGAAACCGCGCCCGAAGCGCCGTCTCGGGCAGCACTTCCTCGAGCCGGCGTGGGTCGAGAAGCTGGTCGCGGCAATTCGTCCGGCGCCCGGTGAGGCGTTTCTCGAGGTCGGCGCCGGTCTCGGCGTTCTCACGCTGGCCCTGGCCGAGCGCGGTGCCACCGTCACCGCGGTCGAGATCGATCGGGTGCTCGCCGACGATCTGGCCGCGCGCGCGCCGGCCGCGGTGACCGTCGTCCGGGCGAACTTTCTGAACCTCGACGTCGACAGTCTCGCGCTCGCGCGGCCGGCGCGTGCGGTCGGAAACCTGCCCTACAACGTGTCGTCGAGAATCCTGTTGAAGCTGCTCCGTTGCGGCGCGCACGGCGCCGGCCTGAGCGATGCGACGCTGATGCTCCAGCGCGAGGTGGCCGACCGCGTCACGGCCGCCCCGGGTTCCCGCGAGTGGGGACCGCTGGGCATTGCGACCCGGCTGCACGCCGCACCGGCGCGTCTGATGACGCTGCCGCCCGGCGCGTTCCGACCGATGCCGCGCGTGCGCTCGGCCCTCGTTCACCTGCGCTTGCGGCCCGCGCCGGTGCGCCTGCGCGACCGCACCCTGTTCGACGCGCTGGTGCGCGCCCTCTTCAGCCGGCGTCGCAAGACCGCCCTCAACGCCCTGCGAGCGTTCGCGGCGCAGCGCACCGCCGTGCCGGCGAGCGAGCTGCTCGCCCGCGCCGGCATCGACCCGCTGCGGCGCCCGGAACAGCTCGCATTGTCGGAACTCGCTGAGCTGGCGGAGGTTCTGACCGCAACCGGCTGACTGCCATGATATAATCCCGTTTCCTACCCACGCAGGCGATCCCAGCGACCTGCACGACTCCGGACGCCCGTCCGGGGGCAATACGGCGCGCATCCGACGCACGAGTGTCTTTGGCAACCGGAACGGAACGAGAGCCGCTGCTCGAGGTCGTCCCGCTCGGCGGCGTCGGCGAGTTCGGCATGAACATGATGGCGGTCGCCTCCGCGAGCACGACGGTGCTGCTCGACGCGGGCGCCATGCTTCCGGGACCCGAGCACCCGGGCGTGGATCTGATTGTTCCCGACCTCACCTTTCTGGAGCAGTCTGCACGCCGCCTGTCGGCCCTCGTCCTGACGCACGGCCACGAGGACCACATCGGCGCCGTGCCCTACGTGTGGCACCTGCTCGACGGCCCGGTGTACGGCACGCCGTTGACGCTTGCGCTGCTCGAGCCGAAACTCGAAGCGCACGCGATCGACGCGTCGGGTCGGCTCATGGCGGTGGCGCCGCGGGAGCGGGTCGCCATCGGCAGCCTGGAAATCGAGTTCATCCGGGTCACCCACAGCATGCCGGACTGCGTCGCGCTCGCCGTCCACACCCCGGTCGGGACGATCGTGCATACCGGCGACTTCAAGATCGATCAGACGCCCGTCGACGGCGAGCGCGTCGACACCCACCGCCTGGCTCAGCTCGGCGCAGAGGGCGTGCTGGCGCTGTTCGCCGACAGCACGAACATCGCCCGCAAGGGGTACGCGGGATCCGAACGCGACGTCATCGTCGCCTTCGAGGAGATATTCGCCGGCACGCGCGGGAAGCTCGTCGTTGCGCCGTTCTCCTCGAGCATCCATCGGCTGCAGGTTCTGGTCGAGCTTGCGGTCCGGTTCGACCGCAAGGTGGCTTTCGTCGGCCGCGGCGTGCAGCAGAACGCGGCTGCCGCGCAGCGGCTCGGGTATCTGGACATCCCGGCCGGCGTGCAGATTCGAGACCGCGACGTCGAGCAGTACGCACCCGAGCAGGTGCTGTGCATCGCCACCGGCTCGCAGGGCGAGCCCCTCGCGGCGCTCTCCCGCATCGCGGTCGACGCCCACCGCCACGTGAAGCTGCGGCGCGGCGACGTCGTGGTCTTCTCCGCCCGCGCCATTCCCGGCAACCAGCGCGCGATCGGGCGTCTGCAGGACCACATCGCGCGGCGGGGCGCCGACTGCATCGACGCGAGCGTGAAGGCGGTGCACGTCTCGGGGCACGCCGGCGAGGAGGAGCTCAAGCTGATGCTCTCGCTGGTGAGTCCGCGCTATTTCGTGCCGATCCACGGGGAGTACCGCTACCTCGCCCGTCATGCGGAGGTCGCCGAGCAGGTGACGGACGGCCGTGCCGCCGTGCTGCTGGTGGAGAACGGCGGCCGGCTCGGCTTCGACGCCGAGGGCGGGTGGATCGCCGACGCCGTGCCCGCCGGCCACGTGCTGATCGACGGCACGCGGACAGGCGAGGTGGGGGACGAGGTGCTGCGTGACCGGCGTCATCTTGCCGGCGACGGCGTGGTGGTGCTGGTCATGGCCATCAATGCGCGCGACGGCCTGGTCGAGGCGGAGCCGACCGTGACCACCCGCGGCTTCGTCGTCGACGAGCGGACCGAGGCCGCCCTCGAAGAGGTGCCCGATCTCGTCCGCGGCGTCCTCGACGCGAAGAGCAGCGAGGAACGCACCGATCAAAGCCTCGTCCGGGAGCTGATCCGAGTCGAGCTGCAACGCTTCCTTCGCAAGCGGACGGGCCGGCGCCCGCTCGTCTTGCCCGTGATACTGGAGACCTGATGTGCCTCGAGCCGCGCTGCCACATCTGATAAGCGAGTTCCTCGGCGTCGTGTTCTTCGCGATTGCATCGGTCTGGCTCATCGCCCTGGTGACGTACGACCCGACCGATGCGGTCTGGTTCTTCAATGCCGGCGGCGAGTTGCCGCCGATGAATCTGGCCGGCCTGGCCGGCGCCTTCCTGGCCGAAGTCTCGTATCAGATCTTCGGGCTGGCGTCGTACCTCGTCCCGGCGGTGCTCGTCATCGCGGGCTGGTACTACTTCTGGTGCCTGCAGATCGACGCCGCGTACACGAAGCTCGTCGGGTCGGTCCTGCTGTTCGGATGCAGCGCGACGCTGCTGAGCCTCGCGTTCGATTCGGTCGACGTGCTGGGCAGGACGGTGCGGGCCGGCGGGTACGTCGGCGAGAGCCTGGCCGGGCTGCTCGCCCCGTACCTGAACCGCGCCGGTTCGATCATCGTGCTGCTGGCCCTGTTGTCGCTGGCCCTGATACTGGTGACGCAGTTCTCCTTCGGCCGACTGTTCATCCAGGCCGCCCGTTCCCTCGGCCGGGGGTTGCGACGCGCACGCGGCGCCGTCCGGCAGTGGTGGACGAAGCGCCGGCGCGACCGGCAGCGGCGCGGTGTCGTGCGCAAGCACCTGCAGAAGGCCGGGGCATCGTCCGCCCGCACCGAGGTGCTGGCCAAGAGCCAACCGCCGGCCCGCGTCCCCCCGCGGGAAGAGCCGGAGCCGCCGCCCGCCCCGCCCCAGGAGGAAACGGCCGAAGACCCGGCAGGCATGACGCCCATGCTGCCTCTCGAGGATCTGCCGCTCAAGACGTCGGCGGAGCAGCGCAACGGTTCGTTCGTCCATCCGCCCCTGGCGCTGCTCGACTCCCCGCGGGCCGTCCAGAAGTTCGACGAGCGCGTGCTGATGGACAACGCAGGCGTTCTCGAGGAGAAGTGCCGCGAGTTCTCCGTCGCCGGCACGGTCTCGCATTTCCACCCCGGTCCGGTCGTCACGACGTTCGAGTTCAAGCCCGATGCCGGCGTCAAGTACAGCAAGGTGACCCGGCTCGCCGACGATCTGAGCCTCGCGATGCAGGCCGAGTCGGTGCTGATCGAGCGAATCCCCGGGAAATCGACCGTCGGCATACAGATCCCGAATCAGATCCGCGACGAGATCTCTATCCGGGAGATGCTGGAGTCGGAAGTCTATCAGCGCTCGCCGTCGAAGCTGACGCTGGCCCTGGGCAAGTCGATCAACGGCGAACCGGTCGTGACGGATCTCGCCCGCATGCCGCACCTGCTGATCGCGGGCTCCACGGGCACCGGCAAGTCGGTCGCCCTCAACGTGATCCTCACCAGCATCCTGTACCGGTCCACCCCGGAAGACGTCCGTCTCATTCTCATCGATCCCAAGCGCCTCGAGCTCGGGATGTACGAGGAGATACCGCATCTGCTCACCCCCGTCGTCGTCGATCCGAAGCGCGCCGCCAACTCGCTGCGCTGGGCGGTGCGCGAGATGGAGAGCCGCTACAAGCAGCTCGCCACGGAGGGGGTGCGCAACATCGAGCAGTACAACCGCAACGTCGCCGCACGGCTGAGCGAGGCGGGAGAGAAGCCCGCGTCGGACGACGAGGAGGAGGCCTTGAAGCCCCTCCCGTTCATCGTCGTCGCCATCGACGAGCTGGCCGACCTCATGATGGTGGCCGGCAACGAGGTCGAGGAGTCGATCGCGCGGCTGGCGCAAATGGCGCGCGCCGTCGGCATCCACCTGATCCTCTGCACGCAGCGTCCATCGGTCGACGTCATCACCGGCCTGATCAAGGCGAACTTTCCGTCGCGGATCGCGTTCCGGGTATCGTCGAAGGTCGACTCCCGAACGATTCTCGACGCGAACGGCGCGGAGCAGTTGCTCGGCAAGGGCGACATGCTGTACGCGCCGCCGTCGTCCTCGCGCACCGTGCGGCTCCACGGTCCGTACATCTCCGAGCAGGAAACCGCACGGCTGGCCAGCTTCCTGCGCAAGCAGGGCAAGCCCGGCTACGACGACACCATCACCGAAGAGGAGCAGCCGGCGGGCACGCCCGACTTCGAACGTGACGACCTGTACGATCAGGCCGCGCGCATCGTCGTATCGAGCGGACAGGCATCGATCTCCTACCTGCAGCGCCGCCTGCGCATCGGCTTCAGCCGGGCGGCCCGGCTGGTCGACATGATGGAAGCCGACGGGATCGTATCGGGGGCGGTGTCCGGCAAGACGCGCGAGGTGCTCGTCAAGCAGGACTACTTCGAGGAAGTCGACCTGCAGCCCCGCTGACGGGCCGCCGTTTCCGGCCGTTGCCCGCAACTGCGCCGCGCCGCGGCGGTCGAGCCATTTCCCGCGGCGGGTAAGGTTCGGGGCGTCGTCGGTCGATAGATCTCACGCGGCACCGGGATCGCCGCGGCTGCCCTATGACCAGACCGTACATGCTCCTGACCGTGATTGCCGGCATCGCCGGCATGTGCCTGATGCCGGCACTGCAGGCAGCCGGCGGCTCGCCCGCCGAGCGCTACCAGGATGCCCTCGCCCGCGAGCGAAACCTGCGCCAACCCGGCGCCACGCCCGCGGTGGGCGAGTTGCGGGAGCTCATCGCGGCGTACGAATCGATCGTGCGCACCTTTCCGGCCAGCGATTACGAGGACCGTGCCCTCTGGCAGGCGGCCGGCCTGGCGGTCGAGGCCTATGACCGATACCGCGAGGACGTCGACCTCGAAGTCGGGATCCGGCTGTTGCGCCGGCTCGCACGCTTCCATCACGGCAGTCCGTTCGCCGCGCGTGTGGCCGAGCGGCGCGGCCAGCTCGAGGCGCTCACGCGCTTCGCGCGGCTGACCGGCGTCGAGCGCGAGGTCTGGGACGACGTGGTGCGGGTGTTGATTCGGCTCGATCGCGACGTGCCGTTTCGCTCGGAGCGGCTGGCGGATCCGGAGCGCCTGTTCTTCGACTTCTCCCACACCGACGCGCTGGCCGGGCTGCGCGACGCCGCCCTGACCTTCGACGACGATCACCGCATCGTGCACGGGATCAGGCTGGGCCGCCATCCGAGCCGCACCACGCGGGTCGTGATCGACACGGTGGACGCCGACGCCTGCAGCATCTTCACCGTGTACGAGCCCTATCGCGTCGTCGTCGACTGCCAGCGCCCGGAGCTGCATCCGGCGGCCATACCCGCCACGCCCCTGCAGTCGTCGCCGGCCACGCTGGTGAACGCCCCGCGCTCGCCGCTCCATGTCGTGGCCGAGGCGCTGCGGCAGGACGGGCTTGCGGCCACGGGCGCCACGCCCGTGGCGCGCGTGGCGCCCGCGGCCGCCGCCGCGGACTCCGAGTCGGCGTGGTCGACGCCGTTGCCGGGCGACACGGGCGCGCTGTCGGTGGCACGCCAGCTCGGGCTGCAGGTCTCGCGCATCGTGATCGATCCCGGCCACGGCGGGCACGATCCCGGGGCGCATTCGCACGGGCTGCGCGAGTCGGAGGTCGTGCTGGACATCGCGCACCGCCTCGAACGGCGCCTGCTGACTCAGCCGGGCGTGGAGGTGGTGCTGACCCGCCGCGACGATACGTACATTCCGCTCGCCGAGCGCACGGCCATGGCGAATCGCGAGCAGGCCGACCTGTTTCTGTCGATTCACGCCAACGCGAGCCACAACCGCCGCGCCCGGGGCGTCGAGACCTACTTCCTGAACTTCGCGCCCGATCCGAACGCCGAGCGCATCGCGGCGCGCGAGAACGTGGGCGGGGGCGGCGCGATGAACAACCTGGGAGACCTGCTGGAGACGATCGCCAGCAACAGCAAGGCGGACGAGTCCCGTGACTTCGCGGGCGTCATCCAGGGCTCCCTGGTGGCCACGCTGCAGCAGGCGGACCCGGACCTGCCGGATCTCGGCGTCAAGCAGGCGCCGTTCATCGTCCTCATCGGCGCACGCATGCCCAGCGTGCTGGCAGAGGTGTCGTTCCTGACCAACAGCAACGAGGCGAGGCTTCTGTCGAGCGATGACTACCGCGACCTCATCGCCGACGCGCTGTTCGAAGGCATCCTCCGCTACCGGCACCGCCTGCACGCCGAGGCGCGTCTGGCGCAGCAGGACTAGGCAGTCCTAGCTTCAATCAGACGGGGCTGCGCCCCGAACCCCCGGCGTCCACTTGCGGGGACCCCTTCGCCCCACGCCGCTCCCGCCGATGCGCGCCGTGCGCGCCTTGCGGAGTCTGCACGGTTCTGCGGCGCAGACTCCTGGCCCGGCATTCGTCGCCTCCGGCTCCGGTTGCCGCCCAACCAACCCTCACCAGGAGTCTACGCCGTTCTACGGCGCAGACTCCTAGCTTCCGCCGAGACCCAGGCGTACGCCCTCGCGACCGCGGCTCTCTCCGCGCATCCGGCGCATCCCGATCATCAGGCCGCCAAGCGCCAACCCGAACAGCAGGGCGAAGCCGGCGACGGCGCCGGCGACGGCCACGGCGCCCACGACCACGTCGACCACGGTCGTCTGCGCGGTTGTCGGCTCGACCACCTCGTAGACGAACGGCGTCGCGGGTTGCAGCAGCATGTCGACGACTGCAGAATGGAGGTTTCGAGCCTACCAGCTTTCGCTGGCTCTCGCCAGCTCGACCAGCGTGCGCGCCATGACGCCGGTCGCGCCCTTCGCCTGACCGGGACGCGAGTCGCTGGCCCAGGCCGTACCGGCGATATCGAGGTGCGCCCAGGGCGTGTCGCCGGCGAACACGCGCAGGAACGCGGCCGCGGTGCAGGCGCCCGCCTCGCGGCCGCCGACGTTCATCAGGTCCGCCGTTTCGGAGCGCAGCTGCTCCCTGTACTCCTCGTAGAGCGGCAGCGGCCAGACCCGTTCCCCCGCTCGTCCCGCGGCCCGCTGCACGGCGCCCACCCATGACTGCGGCTGGCCGAACAGGCCGCTCGCGGCCTTGCCCAGGGCGACGACGCAGGCGCCGGTCAGCGTCGCCACGTCGACCAGATGGGTCGCGCCGAGCTCGCGCGCGTACCACAGCGCGTCGCCGAGAATGAGACGGCCCTCCGCATCGGTATTGATGACCTCCACCGTCGTGCCGCTGGCGCCCGCCAGGACGTCCCCGGGCTTGGTGGCCCGCCCGCCGGGCATGTTCTCGGTGGCCGGCACGATGCCGATCACCCGCGTCCGGAGACCGAGGGCGCCAATCGCCCGCATCGCGCACACGACCGCGGCACCGCCGGCCATGTCGCTCCTCATCCATTCCATGCCGTCGGCAGGCTTCAGCGAGATGCCGCCGCTGTCGAAGGTCACCCCCTTGCCCACGAGGCCGAGCACCGGCGCGGCCGGGGCGTCGGGCGGCTCGTGGCGCATCACGATCAGCCGCGGCGGCTCGGTGCTGCCGCGGGCGACGCCCAGCAGCAGCCCCATCCCCAGCCGCTCGACGGCAGTTTCGTCCAGGACCTCGACGGCGACACCGCTGTCCGCCAGCAACGCGCGGGCCTGATCGGCGAAGTCTCGGGGCGTCAGCATGTTGCCCGGCGCGTTGGCCAGCTCCCGGGCGCGATTCGACGCCTCCCCCAGCGTTCGCCCGACCTCTACCGCCTGCTCCACTGCCGCCAGGGCAGCGCCCGGACACACGATGTCGCAGCGCTGCACGCGCGGGGCAGCATCCTCGTCGTCGTCGGTCTTGAAGCGCCGGTCCTCGAAGCTGCCCAGCAGCACACCCTCGGTGATGGCCCGCGCCGCCCGCTCCGGCTCCATGCCGCCGCGCAGAAGGAACGCGACCGCCTGCGCCCGCTGCTGGCGCGCCGCGCCCAGCGTCCTGGCCGCCGCGGTGCGCAGGCGGGCCTCGCTGTCCGGACCCGCGGCGCCGAGCCCGACCAGCGCGACCCTGGCCGCCTGCCAGCGCCCGCCGGCCAGCCGCGTCACGAACAGCTCGTTCGGCCTGGGCCTGAACTCGCGCGAGGCGCGCGCGCGGCCGACTTCCCCACCGGCCGCCTCGTCCAGGCCTGCGAGATCGGTCAGCGTGTCGTCCTCGAAGACCGGCACGACCAGGAGATCGCAGGACACCTCCGGCGGCGGCGCGGCGACTCCCCGAACGGCGGGCTCCATCTGCGTGGCGCGTGTATCCGGCGTGCTGGACATCCCTGCATTATAGTGGGCGCCCGGCCCGTTTCGGCTTCACACGACGGACGCACTGCGGTACGCTAGGCGGCTGTGGTGAAAGGAAGCTTCCGTCGGTCGGTCATGCTGCTCGTCGCGGCGCTGCTGTGGGCGAGTGCGACGCACCCCGGCTTCGTCGGCCTGGCGCAGCGGGGAGGAGACGAGCGACCCGACCTGTCGCTGCGCGCCTCGCCGCGTGTCGCCTTCGCGCCGGCCGAGATCCTGTTCGTGGCGCAGTTGCGGGGCGGGTCCGACGACTACGAGGACTTCTACTGCGCGACCGTCGAGTGGGACTGGGACGACGATACGCGGTCCGAGTCGACCCCGGACTGCGAGCCGTACGAGCCGGGCGTCACGCAGATTCGGCGCCGCTACTCCACGCGCCGGCGCTTCGACTACGGCGGACGGTACGAAGTGCGCATCAACCTGAAGAGACGCGGCGACACGGTCGCGTCGGCGCGCACCGTCGTCGAACTGCGCGGCGGCCGCTTCGGTCGCTTCGACTGAAACGGCGCCTGGTCGCCTGCGGCTCCGATTGCCGCCCAACCAACCCTCCTAGCCGACGATCTCCACGGTGATTTCCTGGAAACCGGCGCCGGCCAGGCGGTACGCCGCCAGGCCGGCGGCGCCGCCGGCGAGCGCGCGCGGGGACACGATCAAGTAGGCGAACTCCCGATAGGATGCCTCCCGCCGGTCGACGGCTGACGGCCGCAGCGAGCCGGTGGGGTGCGAGTGGTAGACGCCCACGACCTCGAACCCGCCGGCACGCGCCGACCGTATCGCCGCGCAATGGTCGGCAGGGTCGACGAGGTAGCGGTCGGGGGAGGCCCGCAGGTTGCGTGCGGGGGCGGCACGTTCGACCATCCCCGCGCGGCCGATCAGCAGCCCGCAACACTCGTTCGGCAGGTCGTCGTCGGCGTGCCGGCGGATGACGTCCAGGGCCGCGCGCCGGATGGTCAGGCGGGTTGCCCTCGCGATGCCTCCAGGCAAGGGTCTTCCCCCCGCCGCGCCGGCTCAGGACCCGGCCCGGCGCGTGCCGGCGCGCTCGGCCAGCACCGCGCGCCACGACGCCGCCGAGTCGAATACCCGCTCGAGCGCGTCGCCGGTGTCGAGCTGCTCGCGCAGCTGCCCCAGCTCGGCGATCAAGGTGTCGAGCGCGATGCCGAGCTCGTCGGCGTTGCTCGCGCAGATGTCGCGCCAGACGCTCACCGGGCTCGAGGCCAGACGAGTCGTATCGACGAGCCCGCGCCCGGTCAGCCCCAGGCCCTCCGCACCCGCGGCAGTCCCGACCACGTGCATCAGGGCGCTGGCGGTGAGCTGCGGAAGATGGCTCAGAAACGCCAGCAGGCGGTCGTGCTCGGCCGGCGACATCACGTGCGGCCGGGCGCCGAGCCCCGCCACGAACTGTTGCAGGCGCTCCAGTGCGGGGCCGTGGGCATCGCTGGTCGGCGTGAACAGCCAGGGGCGGTCGACGAACAGGTCCGGGCGCGCGTTGCCGAGACCGCCGCGCGGCGCCCCGCCGAGCGGGTGTCCCCCCACGAACGTGAAACGCGGCGGCAGCACCTGCGCCCGGGCGACTATCTCGCGTTTCGTGCTCCCGACGTCCGTCACGAGGGCGGGTCCGGGGACATGGTCGTCGAGAGCGGCCAGCAGCTCGACGTTCTGCCGCACGGGCGCGGCCAGGATGATCAGCTCGGCCTCCGCGATCACCACCGGGTCGTCGGCCGCGACGTCGATGGCGTGGCGGACCATGGCCAGCTCGAGCACGTCCTTGCGGTCGACCCCGATCACCAGGCCGCGCGGCCATCGCTCGCGGGCAGCCAGCGCAATCGACCCGCCGACGAGGCCCAAGCCGATGATCGCGACCTTCTCGAAGATCGGGGGCTCCGTCGCGGACGCGCCCGGCTGGATGACGGGCAGGCGGCGACTCGTATCTGCCATGCCGGCGATCAGGTGCCCCACCTGCGTCGCGGCACGGGCTCGACGCAGATGCTGCGGCCGATGGCCGGCGCGATGATTCGGAGCTCGGCCATCAGGTTCTCGAACTGGGTCGGAAACAGCGACTGCGCGCCGTCGCTGAGGGCGCGGTCCGGATCGGGGTGGACCTCGATGATCAGACCGTCCGCACCCGCAGCGACGGCCGCGCGGGCCATCGGCGCGACCTTGTCCCGCAGCCCGATGCCGTGACTCGGGTCCACGATGATCGGCAGATGGCTCAGCTTGTGGATCACCGGGACCGCCGAGATGTCCAGCGTATTCCTGGTGTGCGTCTCGAACGTCCGAATGCCCCGCTCGCACAGCACCACGTCGGTATTGCCGCCGGAGAGCAGGTACTCGGCCGACAGGAGCCATTCCTCGATCGTCGCGGAGATGCCCCGCTTGAGCAGCACCGGCGTCCGGCTGCGGCCGAGCTCGCGCAGGAGCGTGAAGTTCTGCATGTTGCGGGCGCCGACCTGCAGCATGTCGGCGTAGCGGGCGACGAGCTCGATCTGGCTGATGTCCATCACCTCGGAGACCAGCTTGAGGCTGTGCCGGTCAGCCGCCGCGCGGAGCAGCTTGAGTCCCGCCTCGCCGAGCCCCTGGAAGCTGTAGGGCGAGCTCCGCGGCTTGAACGCGCCGCCGCGCAGCATCTTCGCGCCTGCCTTGGCCAGCACCGCCGCGGCGGCCTCCACCTGCTCCTCGGACTCCGCGGAGCACGGACCCGCGATGACCAGCACCTCGTCGCCGCCGACGCGGACGTCGCCGATGGACACGACCGTCGGCTCGGGCTTGAACGTTCGGCTCGCCAGCTTGTAGGGCTCCGTGATCCGCAGCACCTCGTGCACGCCGTCCATCACCTCGAGCAACCGCTCGTCGAACGATCGATTGCCGCCGACGGCGCCGAGCACCGTCCGCAGCGCACCGGTCGAGCGGTGAATGTCGAAGCCCTTGTCGACGAGCGTCGCGATGATGTGCTGAATCTGATCCTCCGACGCCCGCTCCTCCATTACCACAACCATAGGTCCTGCAACCTCCATAGCTTCATTGAGACGGGGCTGCGCCCCGAACCCCCGGCGTCCGCTTGCGGGGGCCCCTTCGCCCCGCGCCGCTCCCGCCGAGGCGCGCTGTGCGCGCCTTGCGCCGGCTGCGCGGGCGCTTCCATCAGACGGGCTTTGCCCCGAACCCCCGGCGTCCGCTTGCGGGGACCCCTGCGCGCCATCGTGGAGTCTGTACCGTTCTACGGCGCGGACTCCTGCGAGCGCGCGTCCTTGCACTCGGCCAGGCGCTCCAGTCGGCGGTTCTCGTCGATGATGCGCTCGAACAGGCGCGTGATGGCGCCGGCATCGAGCGGCCCCTCGTTCGCCGCCCGCGCGTGCTCGAGCACCACGCGTTCCCGTTCCGGCTGATAGGTGTCCAGACCGACCGCTTCCTTGATCCGGCCGAGCGCCAGAGCATGTTCCGCGCGCGCGTTCAACAACCGGACGATCTCGGCGTCCAGCTGGTCGATGCGCTCCCGACACTGCCGCATCCGTCCGGCCGTGTCCGCCGGCGCGCGCTCCTGGCCGTCTGTCGGATCCGTTGCCTTGTCGGTCATCAGCTTGCCGAGCTCCCGCCCTTCAACCAGCGTACGTAGCGGTCCACCTCGCCCGCCAGGTCACCGTCCTGCGCGGCCCGCGCCACCGTGTTGACCAGGCCGCTGCCGACGACCGCGGCATCGGCCCAGGCGCCTACCTGGGCCACGTGCTCGGGACGCGAGATGCCGAACCCGAGCGCGACAGGCAGCGCGGTGACCGCCCGGATGCGCTCGACCAGCTCGCGGGCGCCCGTTGCAATCGTATCTCGCTCGCCCGTGACGCCCAATCGCGAGATCCCGTACAGAAAGCCCCGGCCCATCGTCGCCGCGCGGCGAATGCGTGCCTCCGTCGTCGTCGGACTCAGCAGGAAGATGGGGTCGATTGCCACGCTCGCCGCCGCGTCGCGCAGGTCGTCGGCCTCCTCGATCGGCAGGTCCAGCACCAGCACCCCGTCGACGCCCGCGTCCGCCGCGCGCCGAACGAAACGGTCGAGCCCCATGGCCAGCACCGGATTGGCGTAGCTGAAGACCACCACCGGGGCGTCGATTCGGGGCCGGACGCGGCCCACCAGGTCCAGGCTCGATGTCAGCGTCGCGCCGGCCGCGAGCGCCCGCTCCGACGAGCGTTGAATCGCCGGTCCGTCCGCCAGCGGATCGGAGAACGGAATGCCGACCTCCAGCACATCCGCCCCCGCGCGGTCCAGCGTCTCGAGCACGAGCGCCGAGCGCTCCGTGTCCGGATCCCCGGCCGTCACGAACGTGACCAGACCGGTCCGGCCATCCGACCGCAACCGTGCGAACGTCTCGTCGATGCGCGACATCTACGCTTCCTGACCGGCCTTGCGGCCGCTGATCGTCTCCACGTCCTTGTCGCCCCGCCCCGACAGGTTGATCAGGATCGTGCGGTCCTTGCCGAGCTCCGGCGCGAGGCGGCACGCGTACGCCACCGCATGGGCCGACTCGAGCGCGGGAAGCAGCCCTTCGAGGCGGCCGAGACGCTCGAACGCGCCCAGCGCCTCGGCGTCGGAAACGTGCGTGTACTCCGCCCGGCCCAGGTCCCGGAGCCAGGCATGCTCGGGACCCACCGCGGCGTAGTCCAGTCCCGCGGAGACCGAGTGGGTCGGCTCGATGTTACCGTGAACGTCCTGGAGCACGTAGCTGCGGGTGCCCTGCAGCACGCCGGCGGTGCCGGTGGCGAAGCGCGCCGCGTGACGACCGGGCACCAGCCCGTCTCCCCCGGCCTCCACACCGACCAGCCGCACCCCTTCGTCGGCGACGAAGCCGTCGAATATGCCGAGCGCGTTGCTGCCGCCGCCGACACAGGCGACGACGACGTCGGGAACCCGGCCCGCCTGCGCCACGAACTGGGCGCGCGCCTCCTGTCCGATCACCGACTGAAACTCCCTGACCATCAACGGATACGGATGCGGGCCGAGCACCGATCCCAGAAGGTAGTAGGTGTCGCCGACGTTCGTGACCCAGTCGCGCATCGCCTCGTTGATGGCGTCCTTGAGCGTGCGGCTGCCCCCCTCGACGCCGGTCACAATCGCGCCCAGCAGGTTCATGCGCACGACATTGAGCGCCTGCCGGCGCATGTCTTCCGTGCCCATGTAGATCTCGCAGCGGAGTCCCAGCAGCGCACACGCGGTCGCCGTTGCCACGCCGTGCTGGCCGGCGCCCGTCTCGGCAACCACGCGCTGCTTGCCCATGCGGACGGCGAGCAACGCCTGGCCGAGCGCGTTGTTGATCTTGTGGGCGCCGGTGTGCGCGAGGTCCTCGCGCTTGAGGAAGAGGCGCGCCCCGCCCGCATCGGCCGCCAGTCGGGCGGCCTCCCAGAGCGGCGTGGGGCGGCCGGCATACCGGCTCAGCAGCACCGACAGCTCGCGGCCGAACGCGGGATCGCCGCGGGCCGCGAGGTAGGCGCGCTCGAGCGCCTCGACGGGCTCGACGAGCGTCTCGGGAACGAAGCGGCCACCGTACGGCCCGAAGTAGCCGCGCTCGTCCGGATCCCTCTGCCCGAACACGGGAAGCGGGGTGTCAGCAGCATCACTCATTCGGTCTCGTCCACCATCCTTCCGGTCACCGCCGCGGTCCGGACTGCACCGAAGAAGGCCCGCAGCCTGGCTGGCGACTTGACGCCCGGCGACGCCTCGAGTCCGGACGACGCGTCTATCCCGTACGGGCCGACCGCCTCGATCGCGGCCGCCACGTTTTCCGGCCGCAGCCCGCCGGCCAGAAACGTCCGCCGCTCGCGGGCCACCGCAGCGGCGAGCGTCCAGTCCAGCGTCCGTCCGGTGCCGCCGCGGCGCACGGGGTCGTGCCCGTCGAGCAGCACGGTTACGTGCGCCGGCAGCCGCAGCGCCGCCTGGACATCGGCCGTCGAGCGCACGGCCACCGCCTTGACGACCCGCGCCGGCAGGTCGGCCCAGCGCTCCACCTGCTCGTCGCCGTGCAGCTGGACGGCCGCCAGGCCGACGCGCTGCACCACCTCGCGGACCCACGCCGGCGACGCGTCGACGAACACGCCGATCGGGGCCACGTCGGCCGGCACCCGGGCCGCTATCCGCGCCGCCGACTGCGGATCGATCGCCCGCGGGCTGCGCTCCCAGAAGACGAACCCGATTGCCGACGCCCCCAGATCGCTGGCCAGGAGCGCATCCGGTAGCCGCGTGATGCCGCAGACCTTGACCTTCGGCATGCTCACTCCGCCGCGACCGCGCCGCGCAGCAGCGACGCCAGCTCCTCGCCGGGACTCTCGCGGGTCATCAACGACTCGCCGATCAGGAACGCGTCGTACCCGGCCCTGCGCAGATCGACCAGATCCAGGCTGCCGCGCAGCCCGCTCTCGGCGACGGAGACCGTTCCCGCCGGGATCCTGTCGATCAGCGCATGCGACGCCCCGACGTCGACCTCCAGGGTCCGCAGATTGCGGTTGTTCACGCCGACGATCGTTGCGCCGGCGTCGAGCGCCCTGGCCAACTCGGCTGCGTCGTGCACCTCGACGAGCACGGCGAGCTCGTATTCTGCTGCCGCGCGGTGCAGCAGCCGCAACCGGGCCTCGTCGAGGGCGGCGACGATCAGGAGCACGGCATCGGCGCCCGCCGTGCGCGCCTCGGCGAGCTGGTAGCGCGACACGATGAAGTCCTTGCGCAGCAACGGCAGCTCGACGGCCGCGCGGACCGCCGCCAGATCGCTCAGCTTGCCGTCGAAGAACGTCGGCTCCGTCAGCACGGACACGGCCGACGCGCCGGCGGCCGCGTACTCGCGTGCAATCCGTTCCGGCCGGTAGTCCGGGCGCAGGACACCCCGCGACGGCGACCGCCGCTTGCACTCGGCGATGACGTTGAAGCGGCCGCCCGCGGCCAGCGCCGCCCGAAACGCGTCGGCCTGCGGCGCACGACGAGCCGCCGCCCGTTCCAGGGCTGCCGTGCTCACCTGCTTCTCGCGCAACAGCACCTCGTGCCGCGTGGCGGCCACGATCGCCTCGAGCAGATCCGGACGTTGGGTCGACGGGCGCCGCCCGGTGGCGCCCTCGACCATGCTCACGCCTCCCCCGCCGTCGATGCGTCGGCCAGTTCGCGCAGCTTGGCTGCGACCGATCCGTCGTCGAGCGCGTCGGCCGCTCTCCGCGTCCCTTCACGGAGCGACGCCGCGCGCCCCGCGACCAACAGCCCCGCGGCCGCGTTCACCACCACGAAGTCCCGCGCGGCGCAGCGCTCGCCGTCCAGCACCCTGCGGGCCAGCGCCGCGCTCTCCGTGATGTCGGTCACGCGCAGGCGCTCGAGCGGCATGGGCGCCAGCCCGAAATCGGCGGGGTGCAGGTAGAACGTATGCACTGCTCCGTCGCGGCATTCCGAGACCTTCGTGTGCCCGCCGAGGGAGATCTCGTCGAGCCCTTCCGCACCGTGCACCACCCACGCGTGCTCGGATCCGAGCTGCACGAGGGCATGGGCAATCAGGTCCGTGTACTCGGGGCTCGGCACACCGATCAGCTGCCTGGTCGCGCCCGCCGGATTCGTGAGCGGGCCCAGCAGATTGAACGCCGTGCGCACGCCCAGCTCGCGCCGCGTCGGGCCGGCATGCCGCATCGACGGATGGAACGTGGGCGCGAAGAAGAAGGCGATGCCGACGTCGGCCAGGCAGCGTTCGACCACCGCCGGCGCGGCGGATACGTCCACGCCCAACGCGGCGAACAGGTCGGCGCTGCCGCAGCGGCTCGACACCGAACGGTTGCCGTGCTTGGCGACGCGGACGCCGCAGGCGGCCAGCACCAGCGCGGCGAGCGACGACACGTTGAACGTGCCCAGGCCGTCGCCGCCGGTCCCGCAGGTGTCGAACACGTTCGCGAAGGAGCGTGACAGCGCCACCGACTCGGCGCGCATCGTCCTGGCGAGACCGACGATCTCGGCCGGCCGCTCGCCCTTCATCGACAGACCGACGAGCAGGCCGGCGATCTGTGCCGGCGTCGCCCGCCCTCCCATGATCTCGGCCATGGCCGCCGCCGCTTCCGGCTCGGTCAGATCGCGCCGCCGCCGCAGCTTCTCGATGAGGCCGGCAAACATCTAGATCCCCAGGAAGTTGCGCAGTACCTGCCGTCCTTCGGACGTCAGCACGGACTCGGGGTGGAACTGCACGCCATGGACGGAAAAGTCGCGGTGCCTGAGTCCCATGATCGTCCCGTCGTCCGCCGCCCGCGCGGCAATCTCCAGCACGTCCGGCCACGGCTGCTCGGCGACGGCCAGCGAGTGGTAGCGGCCGGCGGAGAAGCGCTGCTCGAGGCCCGTGAAGACGCCGCGTCCATCGTGCTCGACCGTCGACCGCTTGCCGTGACGCAGCGCGGGCGCCGGGACGATGGACGCTCCGAACGCCTGGCCGATCGCCTGATGACCGAGACACACGCCCAGTATCGGGACGGTGGCGGCGTACGCCCGGATCAGCTCCACCGTGACACCGGCGTCCTCCGGCCGCCCCGGCCCGGGCGAGATGACGATCTGCCGCGGCCCGAGCGTGCCCACCTCGCCGCACGACACGGCGTCGTTGCGCCGCACGAGCGGGTCGGCGCCGAGCTCGCCCAGATACTGCACGAGGTTGTAGGTGAACGAGTCGTAGTTGTCGATCACGAGCACCATGACGCTCAGCTCACTCCCATGCTCGTCGGCCCGCGGCCGCGCTGCGCCATCTCGAGCGCGCGCAGCAATGCCGACGCCTTGTCGCAGGTCTCCTGGAACTCGGCGGCGGGGCTCGAGTCGGCGACGATCCCGGCGCCGGCCTGGACGTAGGCCTTGCCGCCCTCGATGAGGATGGTCCGAATGGTGATGCAGCAGTCCAGGTGCCCGGCGAAGTCGAGGTAGCCGATGGCGCCGGCGTACGGGCCGCGCGTGGTCGACTCGAGCTCCGCGATGATCTCCATGGCCCGAATCTTGGGCGCACCGGACACCGTTCCCGCCGGAAAGCAGGCGGCCAGGGCGTCGAGGCGGTCCTGGTCGGCAGTCAACTCCCCTTCCACCCGCGAGACCAGGTGCATGACGTGGGAATAGCGCTCGAGCGTGATGTAGGTGGGCACCGTCACCGTCCCGAACTTGCAGACCCGCCCCAGGTCGTTGCGGCCCAGATCCACCAGCATGACGTGCTCCGCCCGCTCCTTCTCGTCCTGCTGCAGCTCCGCAGCCAACCGCGCATCCTCGGCCTCGCTGGGCCCGCGCGGCCGCGTGCCGGCTATCGGATGGGTCTCGACGTGCGTCCCCTCCGCGCGCACGAGCATCTCCGGCGACGATCCCACGAGGACGCGCGCACCCATCCGGATGAAGTACATGTACGGCGAGGGGTTCACGTAGCGCAGCGTCCGATACACGGTGAACGGATCGACCGTCACGTCGGCCTCGAAGCGCTGCGAGAGCACGACCTGGAAGATGTCCCCCCGGCGGATGTGCTCCTTCGCGGTCCGCACGCTCTCCTCGAACGCCTCGCGCGTCGTGTTCGACCGCACCTCGAAGCGTTCGTCCGGCGTGTCGTCGCGCTCGGAGATGCTGCGCCGCAGCTCGCGCTCGAGGAACCCGATCCGGGTCTGCGCGAAGTCGTAGTGCCCCCGCAGATCGCCCCCGTCGCCGATCGCGGCGTTGGCGATGATCAGAATCCGGTGCTTCACGTGATCGAACGCGAGGATCGTGTCGAACAGCATGAAGGCCGCCAGCTCGCCTCCCGCCCCGGCCGTCTTGCCGTGCTGCGCCCAGGCCCGTCCGAGGGACGGCTCGAACCAGCCGGCCGCCTCGTAGCCCAGAAACCCGACCGCCCCGCCGGTGAACCGGGGCAGCCCGGGCACCCACGGCGACCGGCAGCGCCCCATCACGTCGCGCAGCGTGTCGATGAACGGTTCCGCACGCTCCTCGCGCTCGGCGCCGCGCTCGATGACCGTGCGCCCGTCGCGGGCCCGGAGCACCATGAAGGGGTCCTTGCCGAGGAAGGAATAGCGCGCCAGACGCTCACCCCCTTCGACGCTCTCCAGCAGGAAGGCGTTGTCGGCGTGCTCGGCGACCTTGAGGAACGCCGAGACGGGCGTCAGCAGGTCGGCCATCACTTCCTTGCAGATCGGCACGAACGTGCCGTCTCGTGCGCGCTCCCGAAATTCGTCGAACGACGTGTCGTGCATGATTCCAGCTTCCATCAGTCTCCCGCCGCGGCCAGCCGCCGCCGCGCTGCCGCGGCGAATACCTCGCGCGGGACGGCCGTGTCCGTCCACCATTCGAACTGCCTGACGGCCTGCGCCACCAGCATCGGCAGCCCGCCGAGGATGCCGCAGCCGGCGGCCGACGCCTCCGCCAGCAAGCGGGTCGTTGCCGGGTTGTAGACCAGGTCGTACACCAGCCGGCCGTCGAACGCCCCCCCGGGCAGCGGGCTGTCGCCGACGCCCGGGGCGGTGCCCACCGGCGTCGTGTTGACGAGCAGGTCCCAGGAGCCGGCCGGCGGCGGCAGCCCGCCGGCAATGCCGCCGACCAGCCGCGCCACGCCCGCGGCGCGCTCGGCATTGCGTGCGCGCACGGTGACCTGCGCCCCGGCGCTGTCGAGCGCCACCGCCACGCCGCGTGCGGCGCCGCCGGCGCCGAGCACGGTCGCGCGGCTGCCCTGCAGCCCCATGCGGCCTGTCAGCGGCTCGAGGAACCCGGGCACGTCCGTGTTGATGCCCTCCCAACCGTGCTCGCCGGCTCGCAGGGTGTTGGCCGCGCCGACCCGGCCAACCAGCGCGTCCGTCGCGGCCAGCCCCGGCAGAACGGCCTCCTTGAAGGGCGCCGTCACGCTCGCGCCGCGCAGCTCCATCGCCTGCGCGAACGTCCAGAAGTCGTCCGCGCCGGCCGCTTCCAGGGGCAGGTAGACCGCATCCTGCCCGGCGGCGGCGAAGGCGGCGTTGTGCATCGCGGGCGACAGCGAGTGCCCTACCGGCGCACCGAGGACACCGTACAGCAGCGTCGAGTCGGTGACCGAGCGGACCCGGAACTCGTCGAGCATGCGGCGCAGGCCGATCTGACCCGGGGCGACGCCGTCGCCCGCGTAGGTCCAGGACGATCCGAAGCGGTCGGGCAGCACGCGGGACACCGTGCCGGCCGGTCCCATGGCGACGAGCACCCGGCCCGGGTCGCCGGCGCCGATCTCCGGCAGGGCCAGGGTCTCGGTCAGGTTGCGGGCCCGGCCGGCGATCTTCACGACCTCGGCGCCGGTGGCCCGCATGGCCCGGTAGCGGTCCACGAGGTCGCCGGGCATCCGCTCGAAGTCATGCGTCGACAGCACGATGTTGCGCCCGCGTCTGGCCCGGATCAGGTCGTCCAGTCCGGCCCGCCATTCCAGATCGACGTAGTCGGCGCCGAGCTCCAGTGCCCGCTCGAGGAGTCCGCGGCGCTCCTCTTCGGAGCCGCCGAAGCCGCCTCCCTCCCAGGCGGGCCGGCAGGTCACCACCACGGGCGTGCGCCGGCCCGCGAGCGCGGCGGCGACATCCGGTTCGCAGACCTGGTCGAGTCGCAGCTCGACCAGATCCGCGCCGTCCGCAGCGTCGCGGCGTGCCCGCAGCTCCGCCATCGTCCGGCCCGTTACCGTCGCGCACAGCCTGGCTCGCACTCGCTCGTCGCTCCAACAAAAAAAGCCCCTTCAACCGTTGCGGCTGAAGAGGCTCGAAATCCGTTTCGTCCTGAATGTCGACCTGCCGGCCTACATGTCAGCCCCTCCAGCGGGCGCGCTGAACACGTAGCGCCACCACCAGCCGCGACTGGCTGCGGCGTAGCCGCAAGGGGTGCCGCGCCGGGTTCCACTGCGGGTCATGTGAACGTAGACCGTAGCAGACGGCCCAACGGGCTGTCAATTCCGCGGCCGGCCGGCCGGCGCGGCCTCCGCGTCTACCGGCTCGAGGCGCAGCAGCGCCCCGTCCTCCTCGTCGGTCAGCACATAGATCAGGCCGTCCGGCCCCTGCCTGACCTCGCGGATGCGCTGCCTGAGCTCGCGCAGCAGCGACTGCTGGCGCACCAGCAGGCCGCGGTCGTTGAAGATCAGGCGCTGCACCTCCCGCCCGCGCAGCGCGCCGACGAAGAGGTCGCCCTGCCAGTTCGGAAAGCGATCGCCCGTATAGAACAGCATGCCCGCCGGCGAGATCGACGGGTTCCAGAAGAAGATCGGGTCGTCGATGCCTTCCGCCTGCCGGGCGGTCTGTTGCGGCCCGGAGTACGTGCCGGTCAGGTCGCCCGAGTACGCCCGGCCGTACGAGACCACCGGCCAGCCGTAGTTGGCGCCGGCGCGGATGATGTTCACCTCGTCGCCGCCCTGCGGGCCGTTCTCCGTCTCCCACAGCTCGCCGGTCTCCGGGTGGAACGCGAACCCGTTCGCGTTCCGGATGCCGAGGGCGTAGATCTCCGGCCGGTAGCCCGGCGTGTCGACGAACGGGTTGTCCTCGGGAACGGTCCCGTCGTCGTTCAGCCGCAGCACCTTGCCGGCGTGGTCGGCGGGGTCCTGCGCGCTCTCGGCCTGGCCCACCGGGTTGCGGGTGGGGACGCCGATGACCATGTACACCTTGCCGTCGGGCCCGAACGCGATACGAGCCGTCTGGGCGCCTCCCATGTACGGAGCGTCCGCCACGAACAGGTCGCGCACCTCCACGAGCGCGCCCCGCCCCTCGAACTTGCCGCGGGCGAGCACCGGCGTCCCCGCCATGCGGTGCTCCGAGCTCTGCTGGTGGTAGGTGAAGTAGACGAACTGGTTCTCCGCGAAGCGGGGGTGCAGCGCGATGTCCATCAATCCCTTGCGGCGCCTGGTGAACACCTCCGGGATGCCGGCCAGCGGCTCGGGATCCAGCACGCCGTCGCGCACGATGCGCAGGCGGCCGCCGTGCTCCGTGACCAGCAGATCGCCGTTCGGCAGGAACGTGAGCGCCCACGGGCGCACGAGGCCCGTCGTCGGCACCACCCGGAAGGTCTGTTCCTGCGTGCGGAAGACCCGCGGCTCGTCGGACAGGGCGACCGACGGCTCGCAGCCCTGACAGTCAGTCTGCCGCTCCGCGTCGTCGATCGCCGGCTCGAAGTCCTGGGCCGCGGCCGGCCCGCCCAGCAGCACTGCGACGGCGGCGGCAACGGCCAGCGGTCCGCTGCGGTTCGCTCGGTTCAGCATCGGCATCTCCTGACCATGGGAAGGTTCCGCTACAGCATAGCGCGGTTTGCCCGGCACCCCGAACGTCCTTGACCTGCCGCCTGCGGTCCGCTATACACATCGACTACGTGGCCGATCTGGCGCCCCGCCCCATGAGACTCATCATCCCCGTCCTGTGCCTGGCAGCCGGCCTGTGCACCGCGGCACTGCCGGCAACGACGGCGCGCATGCCTCTCGAGGAGGTGCGGCCGGGCATGCGCGGAGTCGGCCTCACCGTGTTCGAGGGCAGCCGGCGGGAAGAATTCGGGGCCGAGGTCCTCGGCGTCCTGCGCAACGTCATGGGCCCGCGCCGCAACGTCATCGTGGCCCGGCTGTCCGGTGGACCGCTGGCCGAGACGGGGGTCATCCAGGGCATGAGCGGCAGCCCGGTCTACGTCGACGACAGGCTGATCGGGGCGGTCTCCTATGCGCTCGGCTCCTTCCCCAGAGAACCGATCGCCGGCATCACCCCGATCGGCGAGATGGCGGCGTCGGACGCCAACCGCAGCGAGGTCGTGCGGCCGGCGACGTTGCCGCCGGCGTTTCCGGCGACGCCGGCCGACGTGCAGGCGGTGATCGGCGCGGCGTTCGACGGCGCGCGGCCGTTCGCCCGGCAACCCGATCACGTGCGCGCGCTCGGCCTGCCGCCAGCGGCAGGCCGGCGGCTGGGCACCATGCTGCAGCCCATCGCCACACCGGTGGTGCTCAACGGATTCGATCCGCGCGTCCGCGAGCTGTGGACCGCTGCGTTCCGGGGCAGCGGCTTCGTGACCGCCGTCGGCGCCGGCCAGACCCCGCGCCCGCCGGCCGCCGCGCCCCTGCAGCCGGGCGATCCGATCGGGGCGACGCTCGTGCAGGGCGACCTGACGCTGGCGGGCACCGGCACGGTGACGCTGGTCGACGACGGCCGCGTCTACGCCTTCGGGCACCCGTTCTACAACCTCGGGCCGATCCGCTTCCCGATGACCCGCGCCACCGTGACGACGCTGTTGCCGAGCCTCGCCCTGTCGTCGAAGATCGCCGCCATCGGGGAGGTCGTCGGGACCCTGGATCAGGACCGCTCGACCGGCATCTTCGGCGCGCTGGGACCGGGGCCCGCGATGGTTCCCGTCCGCGTCACGCTGCACGAGCCGGCCCGCAGCCTGACGCGCGAGTTCGCGTTCGAGGTCGTCGAGGACCGGCTCTTCACACCGTTGCTGACCTACACCGGCGTGCTCAGCACGTTGCTGTCGTGGACCCGCGAGCGCGGGGCATCGACCTACGCGCTCAGCAGCACGACCCGCGTCCGCGGCCACACGGACGTCGCGTTCGAGGACATCTACAGCGGCGACACGGCCCTGTTCGGCGCGGCGGGGGCGATTGCCAATCCGTTGACCACGCTGCTGAACAACCGCATCGCACCCCTCGAGGTCGACGGGATCGACATCGACATCACGTCGGCGGAGACGCCGCGCACGGCGACCATCGAGCGCGTCTGGCTCGACGCGCCGCGCGTCCGCCCGGGCGATGCCGTGCGGCTCCATGTCCTCGCGCGCGGCTACGGCGGGGCCGAGCTGATCGAGACCGTCACGGTCGACATTCCTCGCCACGCGGCAGGGCGGATGCAGCTGCTGGTGTCGGATGCGTTGCAGCTGAACGCCCGCGAGCTCCGCGAGACGCGCTCGGCGCGGACTTCCGGCACCGTCGAGCAGATCATCCGCACCCTCAACGCCACCCGGCGCAACAACCGCCTCTACGTCAAGCTGCTCAGCTCGCGGCCGGGCGCGGTCGTCCGGGGTGCGCCGATGCCCGCGCTGCCGCAGTCGGTGCTGGCGGTGCTCGAGGGCGACCGGAGCGGCAGCGGACTCCGGCCGCTTTCCCAGGCCACGCTCGGCGAGTGGGAGATCCGCACCGACCACGCGGTGTCCGGCTCCCGGACGCTCACGGTGGACATCGAGGCAGGATGACGCGCTCGCGCTGGCGCACCGGCCTTCGCCGCGCCGCAGTCGCGGCCGCGGCCTGCCTGCCGTTCGTCGTGCTGCACGCCTCGTCGCCCGTCTTCTGGCGCGTCTCGACGCAGGCGGAGTTTCTCGCCGGCGAGGCCGACGGGGTGTCGATCGATACGGACGGGCGGGTGATGCTGGCCCCCGCCGCGGAGCTGCTCCACGAGGCGACCGCCCCGTTCCTGTGGTCGCTCGCGCCGGCGGGCGGCGCGCTGTGGATCGGCAGCGGCGGGGATGGCAGGGTGTTTCGTCTGGCGCCGGACGGCCGGGCCGCGACGGTCTTCGAGGCCGCGCAGCAGAACATCCATGCCGTCCACGCCCACGGCGCGGACGAGGCGCTGGTCGGCACCTCTCCCGACGGCGCGCTGTTCCGGGTCGGCAACGGCGGCTCCGAGCAGATCTTCGACCCCGACGAGCGGTACATCTGGGCGATCGCGGCCGACGCGGCAGGCAACCGCTTCGTGGCCACCGGCGACGAGGGCCGCATCTACCGCCTGCCCCCGGACGGCGAGGCAAGCCTGTTCCACGAGGCGGATGCGTCGCACGTTCTCGCCCTGGCCCAAGACGCCGAGGGCAACCTGCTGGCCGGCACCGGCACGCCGGGACAGGTGTTGCGGATCGGCGGCGACGGGCGCGCCTTCGTCGTCCTCGACTCGCCCTACGCGGAGATTCGGGCACTCCGCGTCGCGGGTGACGGCACGCTCTATGCCGTCGCCGTCGGCGAGTCGGCGCCGCGCAGCGCCCCGTCTGCCCCGCCGCCCTCGAGCGCCCCCGCGGTCCCGCGCGTGACCACGTCTACCACGGTCACCGCGGTCGTGGTCGCCGATGCCGGACAGGCTTCGGCGGCACCCGCCCGCCCGGCCCGGACGGCCGGGACGGCATCGCCGGGGCGGGGCGCCGTCTACCGCATTCGCGCCGACGGCGCGTGGGACACGGTGTGGGAGTCCTCGCAGGACACGCCGTACGACGTCTCGATCGACGCGCGCGGCGACCTCCTGATCGGCACCGGCCCGAACGGCAGGATCTACCACGTCGCCGAGGATCCGCCGCGTGTCCGGCTGCTCGCACGGGCTCCCGCGCGCCAGGTCACCAGCTTCGCGGCCGCGGCCGGCGGCGCCAGCTACTATGCCACGGCCAACCCGGGCAAGGTCTATCGACTGCTTCCCGGCCGGGCCGGCGAGGGCGAGTACGTGTCGGACGTGCGGGATGCCCGGACGGTCGCCACCTGGGGGACGCTGCGCTGGCACGCGCTGACGCCCGGCGACAGCTCGCTGCGGTTGTTCACCCGGTCGGGCAACACGTCCACGCCCAACGACGCCTGGAGCCGCTGGTCGGCGGCATATCGCGACGCGGACGGCACCCCCATCACCAGCCCCAGGGCGCGCTACCTGCAATGGAAGGCCGAGCTGCGCGGCGGCGCCGACACCCCCACGCTGCTCTCGGTCACGGCCGCCTACCTGCCCCAGAACCTGCGCCCGGAGATCACGACACTGACCGTGCACGACCCGGGCGTGGCCTTCCAGCGGCCGTTCGCGAGCGGCGATCCGCCCATTGCGGGTCTCGACGACCCTCCCGAGGCGGGTTCCGGGAACGGCGGGGGCGCTGCGCAGGGCGACACCCAGCAGACAACGCTGGGACGCCGCGTCCACCGCCGGGGGCTGCGCACATTCGTCTGGGCGGCGCGCGACCCGAACAACGATCCGCTGCGCTTCGATCTCCTGGTCCGCACCGAAGCGGACACGACGTGGCGTGCGTTGCGGACCGGAATCGAGAGCTCGATCTATACCTGGGATACGACGTCCGCCCCCGACGGCACCTACGTCGTCCGCCTCGTCGCCTCCGACGCGGATGCCAATGCGCCGGGCGCGGGCCTCGAGGGCGTCGTCGAGAGCAAGCCGTTCGAGGTGGACAACGCGCCGCCGCGCATCGACGTCGCTGCGGGGCGGCCGGAGGCCGGCGGGTTCGCCGTCTCGTTCGTCGTCAGCGACGGGCACTCCCCGGTGCGCCGGGTCGAGTACTCGCTCGACACCGCGCGCTGGGAGGTGCTGTACCCCCTCGACGGGATCGCCGACTCCCGGGTCGAGCGCTTCCGGCTGAACGTCGACCGCGATGAACTCGACCGGCTCGCCATCCGCGCCGCCGACGCGTTGGGCAACACGGCCACGGCCGCGGCCAGATAGACCAGGAGCCTGCGCCGTGGAACGGCGCGGACTCCTGCAGGGTTGGTTGGGCGCCGAGCGGAGCCGTCAGGCGACGATTGGCGGGGGCTACGGCTCCACCGGCTCGAGGCGCAGCAGTGCCCCGTCCTGCTCGTCGGTCAGCACGTAGATCAGGCCGTCCGGCCCCTGCCGGACCTCCCGGATGCGCTGCCCGAGCTCGCGCAACAGCGCCTGCTGGCGCACCAGCAGGCCGCGGTCGTTGAAGATCAGGCGTTGCAGCTCGGCGCCCCGCAGCGCGCCGACGAACAGGTCGCCCTGCCAGTTCGGGAAGCGGTCGCCGGTGTAGAACATCAGTCCGGCCGGCGAGATCGACGGGCTCCAGAAGAAGACCGGGTCTTGGACGCCTTCCATCTGGCGGGCGGTTCGCTGCGGCCCGGAATGCGTGCCGGTCAGGTCGCCCGAGTACGCCCGGCCGTACGAGACCACCGGCCAGCCGTAGTTGGCGCCGGCGCGGATGATGTTCACCTCGTCGCCGCCCTGCGGGCCGTTCTCCGTCTCCCACAGCTCGCCGGTCTCCGGGTGCCATGCCAGGCCGTTCGAATTGCGAATGCCGAGGGCGTAGATCTCCGGCCGGTAGCCCGGCGTGTCGACGAACGGGTTGTCGTCGGGGACCGTCCCGTCGTCGTTCAGGCGCAGCATCTTGCCGGCGTGGTTGGACGGGTCCTGCGCGTAGTCGGACGAGCCGACCTCGTAGCGCGCCGGCTGGCCGACCACCATGTAGAGCTTGTCGTCCGGGCCGAAGATGATGCGCGAGGTCTGGGCCGCGCCCATGTAGTCGGCGTCTGCCACGAACAGGTCGCGCACCTCCACGAGTGCGCCCCGCCCCTCGAACTTGCCGCGGGCGAGCACGGTCGTGGCAGCGAGCCGGTGCTTCGGACTCGCCTTGTGGTAGGTGAAGTAGACGAACTGGTTGTCGAGGAAGCGGGGATGCAGCGCGACGTCCATCAGCCCCTTGCGGCGGGGCGTGAACACCTCCGGGATGCCGGCCAGGGGCTCGGGGTCGAGCACGCCGTCGCGCACGATGCGGAGCCGGCCGTCGTGCTCCGTGATCAGCAGGTCGCCGTTCGGCAGGAAGGCCATGGCCCACGGGCGCACCAGGCCCGTCATCGGCACGACCCGGAAGCTCTGCTCCTGCGTATGGAAGACCTGCGGCCCGGCGGGCAGCGTGCCCGACGCCTCGCAGTCCAGGCAGTCGCGCCGCTGCTCGACCTCCTGCCCCGCACCCGGCACGTTGAGCGCCACCACGAGGACGGCGGCCGCGGCAACCGGGAACGTCCGTCCTGACACAGCTCCGTTCAGCATCGGCATCTCCTCGCCATCAAGTGAGTTCCGCTACAGCATAGCGCGGTTGCGCCGTCCGGCGGCCTGCTACCATTGAGCAGCAGCGGCACATGCTGAACGGCATCTTCGTCGTCGTCGCCCTCGCCTCGATTCTCGCCGCGGCGCTCAGCGGGGAGATGCGGGCCCTGACCGACGCGGTCGTCTCGTCCGCGCGCGGCGCCGTGGACCTCGCGATCGGCCTGGTGGGCGTGATGGCCTTCTTCCTGGGCCTCATGCGCGTCGCGTCCGACGCCGGACTGATGGCCCGCCTGGCGCGGCTCGTGAGTCCGGTCATGCGCCTGCTCTTCCCGGGACTGCCGCCGGACAGCCCGGCCATGAGCGCCATGCTGCTGAACATCGCAGCCAACATGATGGGACTGGCCAATGCGGCCACCCCCTTCGGCATCAAGGCGATCGAGGAGCTCGACAAGCACAACAGCCGGCGCGGGGTGGCCACGAACCACATGGTGCTGTTCCTGGCGATCAACACCTCGGGGCTGGCCCTGCTGCCGACCGGGATGATCGGCATCCGCGCGGCGCTGGGCTCGGCCGACGCGGCCGGCATCCTGCTGCCCACCTGGTTCGCCACGGCGTCGGCGACCGCGGTCGGGGTGACCGCTGCCCTGCTGCTGGCCAACCTGCCGCGCTACCGTGCCTCGGCCCCCCCGCCGCTCTCGGCGCCGGCTCCCGACACGGCGGCAGCCGCGCCCGGCGCACCGGCGGCCGACCCGTCGGCGGCGGCCGTCGCCCCCGGCCGTCCCGCCGCAGGCCGGCGGGCGGTGGGCTGGCTCTTCTGGGCAACCCTCCTGGTCGCGGCCATGAGCGCGCTGGTCGGCCGCGACCCGGGCGTCCCGGCCGGCGACGTGCTGCGCGACATGGCCTCGTCGTGGCTCCTGCCGGCCGTCATCGCCGCGCTCGTGCTCTACGGCTGGATCCGCGGCGTACGCGTGTACGAGTCGCTCGTCGAGGGGGCCCGGGACGGATTCCAGGTCGCCATCCGCATCATTCCGTATCTCGTCGCCATTCTCGTGCTGGTCGGGATGTTCAGGGCATCCGGAGCGCTGGACGTGCTGATCGGCCTCGCCGCTCCGATGACCGGCCTGATAGGCATCCCGGCCGAAGCCTTGCCGATGGCGATGCTCCGCCCGCTGTCCGGCTCGGGCGCGATGGGGGTGGCCTCGGAGGCGATGACGACGTACGGTCCCGATTCGCTGGTCGGCTACCTGGTCAGCACCTACCAGGGCAGCACCGAGACCACCTTCTACGTGCTGGCCGTCTACTTCGGGGCGGTGGGCGTCAAGGACACGCGCCACGCGGTGCCGGCCTGCCTGCTGGCGGACGTTGCCGGCATCCTGGCCGCGACGTTCGTCGTCAACGCGCTGTTCGGGTAGCGCCGGGTGGCGCCCCCGCGGGCGTCGGCGCCACCCGGCGGCGCGAGCTCACGGCTCACCTGTAGCGGGTCTCGACGTAGCCGTGCTCGGCCGTCCACTGCACCCGCAGCCGCGGCAGGTGGCCGTCGGCATCCCGCGCGTGAAAGTAGACCAGCACTTCGGCGTAGCGGTCCTGCAGCGGCCGGATCAGCTCGCGCGCGAGGGCGGCCGTATCCACCCCGTCCGCCACCTCGACCTCGACCGTGAAGGCGTCGTGGGCGGTCGCCATCTCGGCGATGCGCCAGTTCTCGCTGACGAGCGGGAGCCCGCCGTCGGGCGTGACCCGGGACGCCGCGTCCCCGCCGGTGCCCGCGTCCCCGCAGCCCCAGACGGCCAGCAGACACACGGCTACGGTCCCGCGCAGGCAACGCGAGCGCGCCCGGCTCCGCGGGCCGCCGCCGCCGGGCAGGCCGCCGTGCGGACCCTCAGGGCTGTGGGACGATGCGGATGTACGGCAGCGGCGAGCGCCACCCATCGGGGTATTTCTGCCTGGCTTCGTCGTCCGACACCGCCGGCAGGATGATCACGTCGTCACCCTGCCGCCAGTTGACCGGAGTCGCCACCTTCTTGCTGGCCGTCAGCTGGCAGGAATCGAGCAGGCGCAGCACCTCGTCGAAGTTCCGGCCCGTGCTCATGGGATAGGTCAGCGTCGCCTTGATCTTCTTGTCGGGCCCGATGAGGAAGACCGACCGCGCCGTCGCGTTGTCGGCCGGCGTGCGGCCCTCGCTCGTGTCGCCGGCGTCGGCTGGCAGCATGTCGTACAGCTTGACGATCTCGAGCTGCGGATCCCCGATCAGCGGATACGTGACCCGGTGCCCCTGCGACGTCTCGATGTCCCGCGACCACCGTTCGTGATTGCTCACGCCGTCGACGCTGATGCCCAGGACCTTGCAGTTGCGCTTGTCGAACTCGGGCTTGAGGCCGGCCATGTAGCCGAGCTCCGTCGTGCAGACCGGCGTGAAGTCCTTCGGATGCGAGAACAGGATGGCCCACCCGTCGCCGATCCATTCGTGGAGGTCGATCGCCCCCTGGGTCGTCTCGGCCTTGAAGTTGGGCGCTTCGTCGTTGATCCTCAGTGCCACGGTTCTTCCATCCTTCCGGGGAGCTCCTAGTCGAGCGTCCACAGGGTCAGCGTCGAGACATCCTTGACGAACAGCCGGTTGCCGGACAGCGTCGGCTGCGTCCACGTCACGGTGTCGGCGACGTCGTAGCGCTGCACCACGTCGAGGCCCGTCCGGCTGGCGTCGAGCACGAGCAGCTCCGCATCCTCCTGCAGCGACAGCAGCGTCCGGCCCGACCTCAGGATCGCCGCGTTCTGCGCCTGGCGCGGATTGCCGGTCCACAGCACCTCGCCGGTGTTCAGGTCGAGGGCGAAGTACTGACCGCTGTTGAGGTGCGAGAGCCCGTACAGCACCCCGTCCGCCACGACGCCGTTCGTCATGTCCAGCGCCACCTCGCGGGCGTGCCAGACGTCGTCGGTCGTCCAGGCGTCGCCCTCGCGCAGCACCCGGAAGGCGGTGACGCCGTTGCCCTGGCCCGACTGGATCAGCATGTCCCCGTGCCGTACCGGCGTCTGCGAGTTGGTCGTGTAGGCCGTCGTGAACGGCCGGCTCCACAGCAGCTCGCCGGTCTGCACCGCCACGCCGACCAGGTTGTCCTGCGTGTAGGTGACGACCTGGCGGACGCCTTCGATGTCGAGCACCAGCGGCGAGCCGTAGGAGGGCCCGTCACCGTCCCAGCGCCAGCGGACGTCGCCGGTCGCCGCATCGAAGGCGGTCAGCGCACCGTCGTCATGTCCGCCGACATGGAAGATCACGAGATCGCCCTCGACCACCGGGGACATCGCCGTGTGATACAGCGGCTCGACCGCACCTCCCGGCACCTGCCACAGCAGCTCGCCGTCGTCCGCGTCGAACGCGCTCACGATACCGCTCATGCCGAGCGTGAACAGCCGGCCGGCCGCGTAGGCCGGCGTCGACTTGGGCCCCGGGCCGTGCGGATTGGTGGCCGGACTCATCTCGTACGGCGCCGGATAGGCCGAACGCCAGATCGTCTCCCCCGTCGCCGGGTCGAGCGCCAGCATCACCTCGTCCTCGTCCTGCCGGACGTACAGGTACAGCCGCTCGCCGATCAGCAGCGGCGTGGCGTAGCCCGAGCCGACCTCGACGGTCCAGCGTTGGCGCAACCCGTCGGGCCACGGCGCGGGAACGTCGAACGCCGCGGCGACGCCGTCCCGGTTCGGTCCGCGCCACTGCGTCCAGTCCTGCGCCCCGGCGGCCGGGACGAAGGCCGGTGCGGCGAGCACTGCCGCCAGTCCGCTGCAGACGAGGCTCCGCATCATGGTCATGCGTGTCACTCCCCTAGGACAGTCCGATGAGGCGGGCGCCGATGGTGACGCCGAGGAAGATGCCCATCGAGGTCAGCGCGACGACCTTGGGCCAGACCGGGCCTAACGAGCCCTCGTCGGCCGCGATGACCTTGCGCCGCACCGTGAAGATGAAGATCAGGCCCAAGAGCAGCATCTCCATCTTCCAC
Source organism: Vicinamibacterales bacterium (assembly GCA_963665465.1). GTDB lineage: Bacteria > Acidobacteriota > Vicinamibacteria > Vicinamibacterales > UBA8438 > JAAXGX01. The sequence continues at coordinate 5,761,648 of OY762226.1, read as the reverse complement.
CACCAGAACGGACTGTAGTACTGCTTGATCGACGTCGACGCCATCGTCGGCGTGCCCGTGATCGCCAGCGCCACCAGCCCCCCCACCAGCCACGGCTGCGCGTCCTCGGCCACCTGACGCAACGGCTGCGCCGTCAGACCCACGCCCAGCAGCCGCAGGTCCACCACCAGCAGCGAGCCCGAGAAAAACGCCACCGCCACCAGGTGCATCACCTGAATGAGCGGGCTGTACCAGACCGCCGACTGAAACGTCAGGCTCAGCGCGCTGCCTTCCATCCACTCGAAAAATTCCAGGACCATTGCGCCCTCGCCCTCTTACGGCGTCAACTCCAGGTCCAGCCACCACTGCGGAACCAGACCGCTGTAGGCAATCATCCGACCCGTCACGATGACCGCCGCCCACAAGACCAGACCCAGCGCGCCGGCCACCCGCGCCGGCACCGGCGGCACGGGGTCGTTGTCCCACTTGTCCACCGAACGGTAGACCGTCTGGTGGAAATACATCGCGTTGACCAGCGCCGCCAGCAGCAGCAGGTTCTTCATCCAGAACCAGAAGTTGCCGTAAAACCGCATCGGCTGCCCGTAGAACAGCAGGCCCCCGCTGACGATCGACATCGCCAGACCCACCATCTGCCACTTGAACAGGCGGTTCTGTATGTGCGACACCGGGGTGTGCAGATTGCCCATCCCCGTCAGGCGCAGGTCCATCATCACCAGCAGACCCGCAATCACGCACATGCTCACCACATGCGACGTCAGCAGAATCGGATAGCCGTAGATCGACTCGCGCAATGCCGTGCTCATCGGCATCGCTTCCAGCCACTCGAACACGCTCCGTAACGACATCCGCAACTGCCTCCTCGCGTATGACGACCGCCGTCCGGCGCCCTGTCCAGCCCGCCAATCGCCGCCATGCGGCGCCCAACCGGGCCTGCCGGCGTCCACACCATGCTGCGGCGCAGACGCCCGGCCTGCACGCCCGGCGAGGGCCGGCTCGGACCGCCGACTATATCACGAAGTCGACCCGGTCGAGACGGCGCACGGGCCGGTTGCGCCCCGCGTCCGCGTGGCTGATAATCGCGGCGGGAAGCGGTCCGCAGGAGGGTCCACGATGACACGGCATCTGGTGGCATGCGGCGTGCTGGCGATCGGCATCGGCCTCGCGACGGCGGCGAACGGACAGTCTCGGGAAACGCCGGCTGCGGCGGCGCAGGCGCGGCCGTTCGAGCCGGTCACCGACGCCGTCCTCGCCAGCCCCGACCCGGCCGACTGGCTGCACTGGCGGCGCACGCTCGATGGATGGGGCTACAGCCCGCTCGACCAGATCGACCGGGACAACGTGCACCTGCTCCAGCTCGCCTGGTCGTGGCAGATGCGGCCGGGGCTCAGCCAGCCGACGCCGCTGGTCTACAACGGCGTCATGTACCTGCCGAATCCCGACGGCTACGTCCAGGCCGTCGATGCCGTGACCGGGGACCGCATCTGGGAGTACCGCCGCATCTTCGAGAACACGCCGGACGAGAACTTCCGCAACCGGATGCGCTCGCTGGCCATCTACGGCAGCAACCTCTACGTGACGACGGCCGACGCCCATCTGATCGCGCTCGACGCGCGGACGGGCGAGATCGCATGGGAGCACGCGGTGGCCGATCACAGCCTCGGCTACCGCTACACGAGCGGCGCCATCGTGGCGGAGGGCAGAATCGTCGCCGGCATGACGGGCTGCGAGCGCTACAAGAACGAGGTGTGCTTCATCTCGGCCCACGATCCCGACACCGGGCGCGAGCTGTGGCGCACGTCGACCATCGCGGAGCCCGGCGCGCCCGGCGGCGATACCTGGGGCGACCTGCCGCTCCTGTTCCGGGCCGGCGGCGACGCCTGGATCCCCGGCAGCTACGATGCGTCGACGGGCCTGATGTACTGGTCCACCGCGCAGGCGAAGCCGTGGGCGCGCGTGTCACGAGGAACCGACGGCGATGCGCTGTACACGAACAGCGTGCTGGCGATCGAGCCCGGGGACGGCGGCCTGCGCTGGTACCACCAGTTCGTCCCGGGTGAATCGCACGACCTGGACGAGGTGTTCGAGAGCGTCCTGATCGACAACGGCGGACGTCGCTCGGTCTTCAAGATGGGCAAGCTGGGCATCCTGTGGGAGCTCGACGCGGCGACGGGCGAGTTCGTCGACGCCCACGACCTCGGCTTCCAGACGCTCGTGTCGCTCGACCGGCAGACAGGCGCCGTGTCCTATCTCCCGGGCATGATCCCGGAGGCGGGCGTGGAGCTCGCTTTCTGTCCGGACTTCCGGGGCATCAGGAACGTGATGGCCACGGCCTACCATCCGCAGACGAGGGCCCTCTACATCCCCATCACCCCCAGCTGCACCCGGGGCGTCTTCTCCGAGGTCGAGCGGCACGCGCACCCGGAGGGCGACCTCTACTTCTACTACAACCCGGCCTGGACCGGTTGGCGCACCACCGGCAGCAACCCGCACCCGCTGAGCCCCGAGCACGCCGGCCAGCTGGTGGCGATGGACATCGACACGGGACGGATCCTGTGGCGGCACCGCACGGCCACGCGACCGCTGGGCGCGGCCCTGACCACCGGCGGCGGGCTCGTGGTCAGCGGTGACGGCGATCGATACCTGTTCCTGCACGACGTGCAGACGGGGCAGGTGCTGTACCGCACGCGCCTGCCCTCGCCGGTCCAGGGCTATCCGATGACGTACGCCGTGAACGGCAAGCAGTACCTGGCCATACCGGTAGGCGGCGGACGCGCGCCGGGCGCGCCCAACGCGCTGTTCGTCTTCACGCTGCCGGCAGAGCCGGCTGCCCGATAGTCTCCGGCCCGGAATGCAACTCTTCGTCCCGGGCACTCCTGACTGTGGCTGCGCGTTCAGAGAACAGGGCCGCGACCCCCTCGGGCAGCGGAGCCGCGGCCTCGAATTCGGGCTAGCGCCCGCCCTCCGCTTCCGCCCGCTCGAGCACGCGCGCGCCGGACAGGATCCCTTCCATCCCGATGTTGCCTTCGTGGCAGGCGTACTCGTAGAGCGCGTCGTCGCTCTTGTTCATCCGGATGACCGCGGTCCAGGGGTCGGCCCAGGTCTCCGAGTCATCGACCCGGACCTCGTACTCCAGCACGCCCGGCGCCACGCGCGTGAAGCGCTCCTCGATGCGCAGGTTGTCCTTGGCGCCCATGAAGTAGCTCTTCGGGGAGTAGTTCCCCGTCTCGACGACCAGCGTCTCGCCTTCCCAGCGCCCCCGCGAGTCGCCGTGCCAGAGCCGGATGTCGTCATCGAGGGGCGGCCGGTCCGCCAGCGGGATGATGCGGGCGTCGTGCGCCATCTCCATCAGCAGGACTACATGGTCGGCCGTCTGAAAGATCTGGTAGTAGGAGTTGTAGCCCGCGCCCAGGCGCGGCGCGCCGAACGTGATGCAGCGCTCGCCGAGACTCCGGTCGTCGGTCCAGTGCGCGTGGCGCTGCCGGCCCGCGTTGTACGCCGCCATCCGCGCCTCGGCTTCCGGCGTCCGCTGCGGCAGGCGTCCGTTCGGCGGATCGACGATGAGCGACGTGCGGTTGTCCCAGTCGCGCTCGACCATCCAGAACTGGTTGTAGTTGCCCGTCTGGGTGTCGGCCGACGAGAAGTCATCGGCCGCCGCCAGCGCCGCCGTGAACACGCTGTCGCCGAAGGCCGCGTCGTCGGCGTCGAGCGCGAACAGCTCGTTGGCGCGCGCCTGCAGGTTGGCCAGCTCCTCGTCCGTCAGGAACTCGCGGTCGGCCAGCGCCGCCGGCCGCTGCAGCGGCGTGGCGCTGTTGTTGGCCCACACCCCCTGCAGATCGGGATGGCCATGGGCGGTGCGGGGCGCGGTCCAGCCTCCTGCCGGCTCCTGGGCCTGCCCCGCGGCGGGCAGTCCAAGCACGGCTGCCAGCGTCAGAATGCACAACGCGCTGAAGAAACCTCTTCTCATCGTTACCTCCTCCGTATCCCAAGCCAGCTTGCCGCCGACGTCGCGCCGATCAGTCACGCAGCGCGAACACCCACAGTACGCCCCCCTGCGGCACGTGCGTGGTCTGTCCGAGGCTGCGATCGATCGCGCCCTGCATCCGCTGCGCGTCGATTCCCCACCCCGACTGGACCGCGACGTACTGCACGCCGTCGATCATGTACGACACCGGTACCCCGATGATGCCGGAGCTGGTGCGCTGCCGCCACAGGATTTCGCCCGAGCGGGCATCGAACGCGCGAAAGTAGCGGTCGTTCGTGCCGCCCGCGAAGACCAGCCCGCCGGCGGTGGTCAGCACGGGCCCCCAGTTGGGCGATTCGAACTCGCGGGTCCACGCCTTCTCGCCCGTATCGAGATCCCAGGCCTGCAGCTCGCCGATGTGATCGGCGTCCTCGTGCGCGAAGGTCTGCGACGAGGCGCCGATGAACCGCTCGCCGGGCTCGTACTCCGCCTCGCGCCCCTCGATGTACGAGCACAGATTCTCGTTGGCGGGAACGTACAGGTACCGCGTCAGCGGGTTGTAGGCCGCGGGCGGCCAGTTCTTGCCGCCCCACAGCGATGGACAGAACGACGCGCGCACCCCGGTGCCCGGCCGGCGATTCGGATCGTACTCGGGGCGGCCGGTCCGCGGATCGAGGCGGGTGAACACGTTCTGGCGCACGAACGGCTCGGCCGCGATGAAGGAGATGCCGTCCGCGCTGCGGCCGAGCAGCCACAGATAGCCGTTGCGGCCCGGGTGCACCAGGGCGTCGATCGTTCGTCCCTCGCGTTCGATGTCGACCAGCAGCGGGGCGTCGACCTCGTCCCAGTCCCACGATCCGTTCCAGTGGTACTGATGGTATCCGCGCAGCTCGCCCGTATCGGCATCCAACGCGATGACCGAGTTGGTGTACAGGTTGTCGCCGGGACGCTGGTCGCCCATCCAGGGGCCCGGGTTCCCCGTGCCCCAGTAGGTCAGGTTGAGCGCCGGGTCGAACGTGCCGGTGAGCCACACCGGCGCGCCGCCGGTCCGCCAGGCATCGCCCGGCCAACTGTCGCCGCCCGGCTGATCGGGCGTCGGAATGGAGTACGCCTTCCACACCTCGGTCCCTCTGCGGGCATCGAGGGCCGCCACGAAGCCGCGGATACCCCGCTCGCCGCCCGAGACCCCGACCATGACCTTGCCGTCGACCACCAGCGGCGCCATCGTCATGTAGTACCCGCTGCGATAGTCCTCGACAGGCCGCTCCCAGACCACCTCGCCGGTGGCCGCGTCGAGCGCGACGACGTGCGCATCGACGGTCGCCAGGTACACCTTGTCCTCGTACAGCGCAGCCCCGCGGTTGGTGGGGTGGCCGTGCGTGAGCCCCGCGGGCAGCCGGCGCACGTAGCGCCACAGGAGCTCGCCCGTGCGCGCGTCGAGCGCCAGCACGTTGTTGCGCGGCGTGGTCACGAACATGAAGCGCCCGTTCACCAGCGGCGGCGACTCGTGGCCCGGCCGCAAGCCGGTCGACAGCGACCAGACCGGCACCAGGCGCGCCACATTGGCGGCGGTGATCCGATCGAGCGGGCTGTAGCCCCAGCCGTCGTAGGTCCGGCGGTACATGAGCCAGTCCGCCGGCCCGGGACTCACCAGGCGCTCGGTCGTCACCGGCGGGTACCCGGCCGGCGACTGGGCCTCGGCAGCGGGGGCGGCCAGAGCTGCGCCGAGGCCGGTCGACACGAGCGAGGCGATCAGCGCGCATCGCATGGAGCGCTCCACGCGGCCATCGTATCAACACCGGCGGCGGAAAGCACCGACCTGCGCCCCTGCCGGGCGGGAACCGGCGCCTCCGCGCCGGGATGCCGGCCGCGATGCCGCCGGTAGCGTCACGCCGTTGACGAGCGGGCGCCCGGCCGGCGAGGCCTCCCCGCTCGCCGCGTTCCCGAGCTCGCCGCCGGGGTATACAATCGCAATGGATTTCGGCTTCCGGCGAGGCCCGCATGGACTTCAGCAAGTACGAGATCGACCCAGCCATCTACGACGAGATGTTCCAGGCCGATGGCGTCCCGCGGGCCCATAGCGTCGGCATTCACGAGGCCCTCAACAGACTCTCGGACGCGGAGCTCGGCGAGATTCAGGAGCGGGTCACCCGCTCGTTCCTGAACGAGGGGATCACCTTCACGGTGTACGGCGACGACGAGGCGGACGAGCGCATCATCCCCATCGACTGCCTGCCGCGCACCCTGCCGGACGCCGAGTGGCGGCAGCTCGAGGCGGGCCTCGCCCAGCGCGTCCGCACCTTGAATCTCTTCCTGGCCGACGTCTACGGAGCCGGCCGCGTCATCGCGGACGGCGTCGTCCCGCAGGAGATGGTCCACGACTGTCCCCAGTACCGCACGGAGATGCGCGGCTTCTCTCCGCCTCACGGCACCTGGGTGGCCGTCTGCGGCACCGACGTCGTACGCACGAACGACGGCTTCCTCGTGCTCGAGGACAATCTGCGGGTGCCCTCCGGCGTGTCCTACATGATCGCCAACCGCAAGGCCGTCAAGTCGAGCATGCGGCGCCTGTACCGCCGCTGCCGGGTGCGCGAGGTGGAGCACTACGGGAATCTGCTGCTCGCGACGCTCCGGGAAATCGCGCCGCCGGACCGGCCGGACCCGTGCATCGCGCTGCTGACCCCCGGCGTCTGGAACTCGGCCTTCTACGAGCACGTGTTCCTCGCCCGCGAGATCGGCGCGGAGCTGGTGGAGGGCCGCGACCTGCTGACCCGCGACGGGTTCGTCTACATGCGCACCACCGAAGGGCTGCGGCAGGTGGACGTGATCTATCGGCGCGTGGACGACGACTTCCTCGATCCGCTCGCGTTCCGTTCCGACTCGCTGCTCGGGGTGCCCGGGCTGCTGGCAGCGTACCGGCTCGGCAACGTGTCGCTCGCGAACGCGCCGGGAACGGGCGTCGCCGACGACAAGAGCGTGTACCCCTACGTTCCGGAGCTGATCCGCTACTACCTGCACGAGGAACCCATCCTGGCGAGCGTTCCGACCCACGTCTGCCGGCGTCCCGAGGAGCTCGAGTACACGCTGGACAATCTCGAGCACCTCGTCGTGAAGCGCGTCGGCGAATCCGGCGGCTACGGCATGCTCGTCGGGCCGCATGCCACGTCGGGAGAGCGCGAGGCCTACGCCCGCGAGATGCGCGCGGATCCCGCCAGTTTCATCTCGCAGCCGGTGCTCCGGCTCTCGCGCGCACCCTGTCTCGTCGATGGGCGGCCCGAGCCGCGGCACGTCGACCTGCGTCCCTTCGTGCTCACCGGCCGCGAGACCCGCATCGTGCCCGGCGCATTCTGCCGCGTCGCGCTGCGGCGCGGCAGCATCGTCGTGAACTCCAGCCAGGGCGGCGGCGGCAAGGACGTGTGGGTCCTGCAGGACTGACATGCTGACGCGCAGCGCGGAGAGCCTCTACTGGCTGGGACGCTACATCGAGCGGACCGAGCACATCTGCCGCCTGCTGCGCGTGCAGGTGGAGGTGCTGGTCGACCGGCCGGTCCGCGAGATCAACCTGGGGTGGCGCCGGCTCTACGCTGCAGCGGGCAGGCAGCCGCCCAGTCCGGCCGTCGGCTTCGCGGGCACCGACGACGACTTCGCGCTCGCCGATTCGTTCACGCTGGCCGACGATCTCACTTTCGAGCGCACGAACCCGGGCTCGATCAGGAACTGCTTCTCGCACGCCCGGGAGAACGCGCGCCAGACGCGCCACTGCATCAGCGGCGAGATGTGGACGTGCCTGAACCTGGCCTGGCTGCGCCTCCGGGAGCGGCGCATCCAGGACATCTGGAAGGCCGCTCCCGAGAGCTTCTACGCGCAGGTCGCCCAGGACGTGGACACCTTCCTGGGCGTCATGGACGCCACCATGTACCGCGACGACGGCTGGCGCTTCCTGCAACTGGGCCGCGCCATCGAGCGGGCCCAGTCGACGATCGCGCTGCTGCTCGCACAACTGGAGGCGGTCCGGACGCGGGACGATCCGGCCGACGACGAGTGGTCGGGCGTGCTGCGCATCTGCGGCGCCTTCGACGCCTACCGGCGCTGCTTCGGCATCGAGCTGCGGCCGCAGCGGGTGCTGGATCTGCTCGTCGACGATCCGCTGTTGTCGCGCTCGCTCTGCCGCTCGCTGGAGACGGCGGCGGTCGAGATGGGCGCCATCGCCCCGGGCCCCAACCCGGCGGGCGCCGCCCGCGAGCTGGCGGCCGAGCTGGTGGCGACCGCCCGCCGGCCGTGGCCTGCGGGTGCCGGCCTCGACGACCGCGAGGAGCGCCTGCGCCGCATGCAGGCGCGGTGCCTCGGGCTGCACGATCTCGTCATGATCGACCACGTACGGTACGAGGTCGACGGCGCCCTGCCGAGCTGATGCCATGACCGCCGCGCGGACCGGCAGCCGTCGCCGATGTCGTGCGGGCAGCCACGAGACACCAGGAGAGGAGCGACACGATGCGTGAGCTTCCGGCCGACGAGCTGCAGTTCATCCTGAACACGTTCTCGTTTCTCGCGTGGGGCGCCCTCGTCATGTGGATGTGCGCCGGCTTCACGATGCTCGAGGCCGGCTCGGTGCGGACGAAGAACGCCTCGGTCATCTGCCTCAAGAACATCGGCCTCTACGCCATCGCGGGGCTGGCCTACTACCTCGTCGGCTACAACCTCATGTACGTCGACGTCGGCGGGCTCGTCGGATCGTTCTCGTTCCTTCGCGGCCCGTCGCCCGACGAGGTCGCCCTGCTGGCGGGCGACGCGGAGGCGCGCGCCGCGGTCATCGCGAACGACTACTCCACCATGTCCGACTGGTTCTTCCAGATGGTCTTCGTGGCCACCGCCGCCTCCATCGTTTCCGGCACGCTCGCCGAGCGTGTCCACCTCTGGTCGTTCTTCGCCTTCACGCTCGTGCTGACCGCCGTGATCTATCCGATCGTCGGCGCCTGGACGTGGGGCGGCGGCTGGCTCGACGCGCTCGGGTTCCAGGACTTCGCCGGCTCGACCATCGTCCACGGGACCGGCGGCTGGGCGGCGCTGGCGGGCGCGCTCGTGGTCGGCCCGCGACGCGGCAAGTTCCCGCGGAGCGGCGGCGTGCTGACGACGCCGCCGTCCAACGTGCCGGCCGTGACGCTGGGCGTCTTCATCCTCTGGTTCGGGTGGTTCGGATTCAACGGCGGCTCCCAGCTCGCGCTCGCCAGCGCGGCCGACGTCGTGGCGATGAGCCACGTGCTCGTCAACACCAACCTGGCGGGAGCGGCCGGCGTCATCGCGGCGATCGCGGTCTCGCGACCGCTCCTCGGCCGGGTCGACCTGCTGGCCGGCCTCAACGGCGCCATCGCGGGGCTGGTCTCCATCACCGCCGGGCCGGACCTCGTCAGCCACTACTGGGCCATCATCATCGGGGCTACCGGCGGCATCCTCTGCACGGCCGGCATCAAGCTGCTGGAGAGGGTGAAGGTGGACGATGTCGTCGGCGCCGTGCCGGCCCACCTGTTCGCCGGCGCCTGGGGCACCGTGGCGGCCAGCATCGCCGCCGGCGCCAACATCGGCGTGCAACTGCTCGGCGTCGTCGCCATCGGGGCGTTCGTGTTCGCCAGCTCGTGGCTCACCTGGTTCGCCCTCGAAAAAACGGTCGGCGCACGCGTGTCGCGACGGGCGGAGGAGCTCGGCGGCGACGTCGCCGAGCTCGGCATCGAAGCCTATCCGGAGTTCGTGCTCATGCCGGAACAGGACGAAGAGGACTGACGCGATGGCGACCGGCGGCGAATCGCATCCGCACGCCCGGCGCGACGCCGCGAAGGCACCGGACAACATGAAGCACATCTGCGTCTACCTGGGCGGGCATGTCGGCTACGAGAAACGCTACGTGGAAGAAGCGGAGACGCTGGGGCGCCTGATGGCGGCCGACGGCGTCGGCCTGGTGTACGGCGGCGCACGCGTCGGCCTGATGGGCGTGCTCGCCAACGCCGTGCTGTCGAACGGCGGGTTCGCGACAGGCGTCGTTCCCCGCCAGCTGTCGTATCAGGAGCTCGCCCACGAGGGGCTGAGCCGCCTCTTCGTCGTCGACACCATGCACGAGCGGAAATACAAGATGCAGTCGCTGTGTCACGGATGTCTGGCGCTGCCGGGCGGCTTCGGAACGCTGGAGGAGATGTTCGAGGCCCTCACCTGGGCGCAGAAGCCGCTCGAGCTGCACGAGAAGCCCTGCGTCTTCGTCAACATAGACGGCTACTACGACCTGCTGTTCAGATTCCTGGACCAGGCGACCGAGCGGGGGCTGCTGCTCGAGAACAACCGCCGGCTCGCCCGCCAGGAACCCACCGCCGAAGCGGGGCTGCGGACGATCCAGGCGGTCTGGGCCGCCGAAGAGGAGGAGCTGGCCCGCGTGCTGCGGGAATACCAGCCGTAACCAGGCTGACGCACGCCGCCGCGCATGGCGGCGTGCGTCAGACGGCAGCTTCCAGGGCCGCCTCGCGCGACTCCTTGATGGGAATGATGCGGTCGAAGCCGCTGATGCGGAAGACCTCCTCGATGTGCGCCTTCATGCCGCAGAGCACGAGCGTCCCGGCGTCGGCCTTCAACGCCTTGGCGGCAATCAGGAGCACTCGCAGGCCCGAGCTGCTGATGAAGTCGAGACGACTGAAGTCGACTATCAGGCGCTGCTCGCCGCCGCTGATGCGCTGCATGACGACCGACTCGAACGAACGCGCGTTCCCGCTGTCCAGCCGGCCAACGGGCAGCAGCACGAGCACGTCGTCATTCCGTTCTTCCGCAACTTCGATATCCATCGGCATGTCCCGTTCCTCGGCCGGCTCCGTCTCTTGCCTCCCCGGCGCATGGTTGTGCTCCAGCGTCAACCAGTTCCGCCCGTCGGCGAACCGGTAGGTCAGGCGGTCGGCGAACGTCCGGACCAGGTGCAGCCCCAGACCGCCGACAGGCCGCTCCTCGAGCGGCGACGACACATCGGGATCCGCACGCGCCAACGGATCGAACTCGCGCCCGTTGTCGACGATCGTCAGCACCAGCAGCGTGCCGCTGACCCACATCGTGATCTCGATGCGGGGATCGGCGACCCCCTCGAAGCCGTAGCCCACGGAATTGGTGACCAACTCGTCCAGCGCGAGATTGATCATGTAGATCTTCGACGCGGGCAGCCCCTGCGACGCGCCGAAGTGCTCGACCATCTGCGACAGGCTGCTCAGCGCCGACAATCGCGGGGGCGACAGCGAGATGCGCAGTTCGTCCTTCGGCATCGTTATTCAGACGGGGCTGCGCCCCGGACCCCCGGCGTTCGCTTGCGGGGGCCCCTTCGCCCCGCGCCGCTTCCGCCGAGGCGCGACGACGCAGGAGCCGGACCGGGGGCGCACGCCAAGCCCGAGGGGGTCTCCCTACGGAGCAGTCGTGCGTCAGCTGCCGGCCAGCGCGGCCTCGCGCGAGTCCCGGATCGGAATGATCTGGTCGAAGCCGCTGATCCGGAAGACCTCGTGGATGTGTTCCTGCATCGAGCACAGCACCAGCGTGCCCTTGCTGGCGTGCAACTGCTTGGCCGCCAGCAGCAGGACGCGCATCCCCGAGCTGCTGATGAAGTTGAGGCGGCTGAAATCGACGACCATGCGCTGCTCACCGGCGCCGATCCGTTCCATCACGATTGCCTCGAAGGAGCGCGCGTTCGCGCTGTCCAGGCGCCCGACCGGCAGCAACACCAGGGCGTCGGCGTCCCGCTCTTCTGCGACTTCAATGTCCATGGTTCGTCACCCCGTCCGTCCGGATCCGCCGTCGGACCCTCAGGCCGACGGCGATGCGAGGTCATGCTCCACGATCACTCGGTTCCGACCGTCCGCGAACTCGTATGACAGACGATTGGCGAAGCTCTTCACCAGGTGCAGGCCCAGGCCGCCAATCGGCCGCTCTGCCAACGGCGACGTGGTATCGGTCGGCACCTCCTGCGTCGGGTCGAACGGCTGCCCGTTGTCCTCCACGATCAGCACGAGCGCGGCGCCCTCCACTCGCAGCGTGATCCGGATCTCCGGCTCGGACACGCCCCCGAAGCCGTACGACACCACGTTCGTGATCAGCTCGTCCAGCGCCAGGTTGATGACGTAGACCTTGGGTCCCGGCAGACCGAGCGCGTCCCCGAACTCCTCCACCCGGCGCGCCACGGCGTCGACCTCCGACAAGCGTCCCGGAATAGACACCTGCAACTCGTCAGCCATCCGGTCATTTCCCAACCGTTCGCCGCCGTTACTGTAGCAACTCCGGCTGCCGCGCGCCACACGCGAACCCGTCCCCGCCCGCTGACGAGCCGCAACGAGCTATGGTAAAGTACTGGGCTCAGGAAGCATGGGCGCAGCCGTGCATCCCGCCACGCAAAGGAGAGTTCGTATGTCCCAGCATGTTCAGGGTTTGACGCGTGTCGCGTTGCTCGCGGCGCTGGTCGCCGCACCGGCGCTGGCGTCGGCGCAGAACCCGGCGTCGGACGAGGTCACGTTCACCAAGGACATCGCGCCGATCCTGCAGCGCTCCTGCCAGGTGTGCCACCGCCAGGGCGAGATGGCCCCGATGTCGCTGGTCACCTACCAGGAAGTCAGACCCTGGGCGCGCTCGATCAGGGCCCGCGTCGTCAATCGCGAGATGCCGCCCTGGCATATCGACAAGAACATCGGCATCCAGAAGTTCAAGAACGACACCTCGTTGAGCGACGCGGAGATCGCGCTGGTGGCCGAGTGGGTGGACAACGGGGCGCCGCGGGGCAATCCCGAGGACATGCCGCCGCCGGTCGAGTTCGCGGACGCGTCCGAGTGGCAGATCGGCGAGCCCGACCTGGTCGTCGAGTTCCCGCCCTATCTGGTGCCGGCGGAGGGGCCGGATCTGTTCGGCAACATCTATACCGATCTCGATCTGGACGAGGACCGCTACATCAAGGCCATCCAGACCCGCGTGCCCGACAACGCGTCGCGCCGGGTGGTGCACCACGCGCTCTCCTTCGCGGTCGACCCCGGCGAGCAGGAGATGCGGGAAGCCGGCGAGACCGACATTCCGGCGGCCATGTTCCTGGTCGAGTACGCCTCCGGGAAGCAGTCGGAGATCTACCCGGAGAATTCGGGTCTTCTCCTCGAGTCGTGGCGGCGCATGCGGCTGGACTACCACCTCCACTCCGTCGGCGAGGACATCGACGCCAAGGTCGAGCTCGGCATGGTGTTCCACCCCAAGGGCCATGTCCCCGAGCACATCCGCTGGTCGAAGCAGTTGGGCCAGCACGTCACCGACCTGGACATTCCGCCCGGCAAGGTGGTCCGCACCGACGGCTACACGTACTTCCACAAGGCGGCGCGCATCACCGCGTTCCAGCCGCACATGCACGCGCTCGGCACGTACCAGTGCTTCGAGCTGATCTACCCGTCGACCGGATCGCCGGCGGAGACGGAGATGGTCAGCTGCGCCAATTGGGACTACAACTGGCACATGGTCTACAACTACGCCGACGACGTGGCGCCCATCGTGCCGGCCGGAACCGTGGCGCACGTCATCAGTTGGCACGACAATACGGAGTCGTTCCGGGCCAATCCGGATCCCAGGAACTGGACGGGCAACGGCGGGCGCACCATCGACGAGATGGCCTTTGCGTGGCTCGGCTGGTACGACCTGACCGACGAGGAGTACGAGCAGGAGCTGGCCGAGCGTCGGGCTGTCCAGGAAGCGGCCGCCGCGACGAACCAGAACCAGCAATAGCAGGCGCGAGCCGGGAAGCAAGTGTCATGAAGTGGATGCAACTCAGGTATCTGGCAATCGCCGGAATCGGCGCCGGCCTGCTGCTGCTGCCGCAGGCCGCGCCGGCCCAGCTGGACCACCTGCCCTACATGCTCAAGTACAACAAGGGGCAGAACGTCCAGCCGATCTTCCAGGGCTGGTCCCGCAATCCCGACGGCAGCTTCGAGATGCATCTGGGATACCTGAACCGGAACTATCTCGAGAAGCTGCACATCCCGATCGGACCGGACAACAACATCGAGCCGGGCGGTCCCGATCAGGGCCAGCCGACCTACTTCTACACGCGCAACAACCGCCAGATCTTCAGCGTGACCGTGCCCGCCGATTTCGGCGACCGCGAGCTGATCTGGACCCTCACGGTGCGGGGCAGGACCGAGCAGGCCGTCGGCTGGCTGCAGCCGGAGTGGGAGATCGATCCCGAGTTCGGCGGCCGGACGCAGGGCGAGGAAAACCAGCGGAACGTGGCGCCGACCATCGCGGGCATCGATCTGCCGGCGGCAGTCTCGCTCGACAGCGGCCTCGAGTTGACCGCCAACATCACCGACGACGGCCTGCCGACGCCGCGCGGCCGGCGCCAGCTTCAGCGCAACCGCGCCGTCGGGCAGGAGATTCCGCCGATTCTGGTGCCTCCGGAGGGCTCTCCGGAACCGCCGAAGAACGTGCCCTTCCTGAATGTCAACGCACGCGGCCGGCAGAGCAAGCCGACGCCGCCGCAGGGTCTGTCGGTGTCGTACCTCGTCTGGCGCGGGCCCGCCGATGTTGTCTTCGATCCGCCGTTCTCGATGGTGGAGGGAGGGACGGCGAAGACATCGGCTGCGTTCTCGTTGCCCGGAACCTACGTTCTGCAGGCCCGCGCGCACGACGGCGCCAAGTCGACGTACGACTTCGTGACCGTCACCGTCAATTGATGCAGGTGCCGCCGTCCACCGGGATGACGGCACCGTTCGTATAGGCGCCGGCACGCGATGCCAGGTAGATCGCGATGCCGGCCATCTCTTCCGGCCTGCCTATCCGATCGAGGGGACAGGCGCCCCTGATCCGATCCCCGTGCTCCACGAGCACCTCCGCCGTCATCCTGCTCTCGAAGTAGCCCGGCGCGATCGCATTGACGGTGATGTGGCGAGGCCCCAGCTCGACCGCGAGACACTTGCTCAGGTGGTGCACGCCGCCCTTGCTCGACGCATAGGCGAACACGCCGGTCGGAATGATGGTCGGCACGTGAATGCCGTCCATGGACCCGACGTTGATGACCCGCGCGGGGTCCGCCGCGCGGGCAGCCCGCTCCAGTATCGGCGTCAGGTCCCGGGTCAGGAAGAAGACCGCCGTCAGGTTCAGGTCGATGACCTTGCGGAAACCCTTCTCCGGAAACTCGCCGTAGGGTGCGCCCCAGTTCGCACCGGCGTTGTTGACCAGGATGTGCAGCCTGTCCTCTCGCTCGGCCAATGCCTCGAGCAACCCCGCGCGGCCCTCCTCGGTCGAGACGTCCCCCGGCAGCGACACGCAGGTGCCCAGGTGGCTCAGCTCCGCCGCGGTGCGGTCGCATGCCTCCCGCTTGCGCGCCGTGATGTAGACGGTCGCCCCGGACTGCAGGTACCCCTCCGCAATCATCCGGCCGATCCCGCGTGACCCGCCCGTGACGAGGGCGACCTTGCCTTCCAGCGAAAACAGGCTGCTGACGTCGATTGCTGACATGCCCGGAATGATAGCAGTCCGTGGTCCGTGGTCCGCGGTCCGCAGGTCCCCGGGTGGGGTCGGCCTGATGGTATGATCCGCACTCATGAACAAGGTGCTGCCGGACGCGGCGAGCGCCGTCGCGGTGATTCCGGACGGTGCCACGATCATGATGGGCGGCTTCGGGTTGTGCGGGATTCCCGAGAACCTGATCAGCGCCCTCCATGCCCAGGGAACACGCAATCTGACCGCGGTCAGCAACAACGCCGGCGTCGACGACTTCGGCCTCGGCGTCCTGCTGCGAACCCGGCAGGTCACGAAGATGATCGCCACCTACGTGGGCGAGAACAAGGAGTTCGAGCGTCAGTTCCTGGCCGGCGAGATCGAGGTGGAGCTGGTCCCGCAGGGCACCTTCGCCGAGCGCCTGCGGGCCGGCGGGGCGGGCATCGGCGGCTTCTTCACGCCGACCGGCTACGGCACGGTGGTCGCCGATGGGAAGGAGACCCGCATGATCGACGGTCGCGGGTACGTCCTCGAGCAGCCGCTGCACGCCGACTTCGCCTTCGTGAAGGCGTGGAAGGGCGACCGCCTCGGAAACCTCATCTATCACCGCACGGCGCAGAACTTCAACCCGATGATGGCGGCCGCGGCGAAGGTGACGATCGCGGAGATCGAGGAGATCGTCGAGCCCGGGGACATCGATCCCGACCACATCGTGACGCCCGGCATCTACGTTCAGCACGTGGTCAGGGGAACGCACTACGAGAAGCGGATCGAGAGGCTGGTGCTCCAGGATGGCTGACCCACGGGAACGCATCGTCAAGCGCGTGGCGCGCGAGCTGAAGGACGGGGACTACGTCAACCTGGGGATCGGCATCCCGACGCTCGTCGGCAACCACATCCCTCCCGGCGTCGAGATCACGCTGCATTCCGAGAACGGCCTGCTCGGCATCGGGCCGTATCCGACGCGCGATCAGGTCGATCCCGACCTGATCAACGCCGGCAAGGAGACGGTGACCGAGCTGAGCGGCTCGTCCATCGTCAGCAGCGTCGAGTCGTTTGCCATGGTCCGCGGGGGACACCTCGACCTGACCGTGCTCGGCGCCCTGCAGGTGGATCAGGAAGGCAATCTGGCGAACTGGATGATCCCGGGCAAGATGGTCAAGGGCATGGGCGGCGCCATGGACCTCGTGGGCGGCGCCAAACGTGTCATCGTGGCGATGGAGCACGCGACGAAGAAGGGCGGCCACAAGCTCGTCGAGCGCTGCTCGCTGCCGCTGACCGGGGTCGAGGTGGTGACGATGGTCGTCACCGAGATGGCGGTCATCGACATCACCCCGGCCGGGTTCGCGCTGCGCGAGCTGGCTGCCGGCGTCACGCTCGACCAGGCGCGGCAGGCAACGGGCGCCGAGCTCATCGTCGACGGCACGCCGGGAACGTTCGGATAGACCCATCATGGCACTGCGAACGGCGAGCGACTACCTCGACAGCCTGCGCGACGGACGGACGGTCTACTACCGGGGCCGCCGCGTGCCGGACGTCACCACGCACCCGGTCATCGGCGTCGCGGCCACCCACGCCGCCATCGACTACGACCTGGCGCATGACCCGGCCCACCGCGACCTCTGCGTCGTCAGCGACGAGGCGGGCGAATACTCCCGCTACTACCAGATTCCGCGCACGCCCGACGATCTGCTCCAGCGCAGCCGGCTCATCGAGCTCGCGACCGCCGAAGGGGCTACGCTGGTCGTGTTGATCAAGGAAATCGGCACCGACGCGCTGTGCGGCCTGCTGCGCGTGTCGTCGGCCGTCGACGAGCAGCACGGCACCCGGTACGGGCAGCGCGTGCGGGACTACTACGAGCACTGCCGCGACAACGACCTGGCCGTGGCCGTCGCCCAGACCGACGTCAAGGGGGACCGCTCCCGCAAGCCGTCCGAGCAGGACGATCCGGACATGTACGTGCGTATCGTGGAGCGCCGGGACGACGGCATCGTGGTCCGCGGCGCCAAGGCGCACACCTCCGTCAGCACGAACGCCAACGAGCTGATCGTCCTCCCGACGCGCGCCCTCGGCGAGGCGGATCGGGACTACGCGGTCAGCTTCGCGGTCCCGATGAACACGCCGGGGCTGGTGCTGCTCGCCTCGGCGTTCGACTCGCACGGGCCGCAGAGCTCGCCCGCGGAGCTCCCCATCAGCGCGCAGCACAAGATGATGGAGACCACCACGGTCTTCGACGACATGTTCGTGCCGTGGGACCGGGTGTTCCTCGCGGGCGAGCACGAGTTCGCCGGACCGCTGGCGCTCGCGTTCGTCGAGCACCACCGCTTCACCGCCATCTCGTACAAGCTGCCGCTGGTCGACGCGCTCGTGGGCTCGGCGCTGGTCATGGCCGAAATGAACGGCATCGCCCGCGCCGGACACGTGCGGGAGAAGCTCGTGCAGCTGATCAGCTACGCCGAGACGCTGCGCGGCCTCACCCACTACGCGGCCATGATGGGCAAGCCCCGCGAGCTGGACATTGCGGCGCCCGATCCGCTGTACGTCAACATGGCGAAGTACCACTTCGCCCATGGGTATCACGATGCCGTCCGCAACGTGCAGGACATCGCCGGCGGCGCGCTCGTGACGGGCCCGGGCGCCGAGGACCTCGAGTCGGAGGAGACGGCGCACTACTACGACAAGTACTACGCCGGCCACCGTGTCGGCGGCCGGGACCGCCTGAAGGCGCTCACGTTCGTCAAGAACCTCGTGGCATCGGAGTTCGGCGCGTACCAGGAGGTTCTGGCCGTGCACGCCGAGGGCTCGCTCGAGGCCGAGAAGCAGATGGTCGGCCGCAGCTACGACCACCGGCAGGCGGTGGCGCTGGTCCGGCGGCTGGCCGGCCTCGCCGACTCCGCTTCATCCTGATCCCCAGCTGAACCCCAGTCGGCGGCTGCCGGCGGGCGGCACGCGCCAACGCGGTTGCCGTGCGGCCCCGGCCGCGCCCTGCCCCGCCGGCGGTGCGGCCCGGAACGACGGCTATACTTCGGAGATGGACATTCACCGGCGACGGAAGGAGACGACACAGATGAAGCAATCGGGACGGATCGCTGGCCGGCTCGCGGCCGGCGGGCTCGGAGCGGCCGCTCTCGCGGCCGGCCTGCTGCTGCCGGCGCAGGCCCAGGAAGGGGCGCGCACCGTGCGCCAGAGCGCCCCGCCGGCGGTCGACCCGGCCGGGACCGTCGACTGGCCGCTCCACAACCTCGACGTCCGCAACACGCGCTATGCGCAACCCGACCAGATCGACACGTCGAACGTCGGCAGCCTCGAGCTCAAGTGGGTGTACGAGATGCCTCCGCGCGAGATCGTGCGCTCGACCACACCGCTCGTCGTCGACGGCGTGATGTACTTCAACAACGGCTCCAAGTTGACCGCGCTGAACGCGACGACCGGCGAAACGGTGTGGACGTTCGAGGGCGACCCGGCGTTTCCGGGCGGCGGACGCGGACCGGCCTACGCCGACGGCGTGATCTACGCGTTCGGCCGGGAGATCCTGTACGCGGTGGACGCCCGCACGGGCGAGCTGGTCGAATCGTTCGGCGGCGACGGCCTCCTGCAGGTGGCGCGCGAGGCGCTGACGTTCAAGTATCCCGACACCTATCCGCCCACGGTCGACACGACGGCCATGGGCTTCGCGATGACCAACCCGCCGACGTCCGCCGACGGCACCCTGTTCGTGGGCCTGCCCTTCTCGGAGGGACTGCTGCCCGGCGGGCTGCTGGCCGCGCTCGACGGGTCGACGGGCGCCATGCGCTGGGTGTTCAACACCGTCCCCCAGGGACCGCAGGACTCGGGCTGGGAGATCGCCAACGGCACCTGGAGCTCCGACAAGCGGTACGGGGGCGGCGTCTGGGTGCAGCCGGCCATCGATACCGAGCTGGGGATGGTCTACATCAACGCGGCCAATCCCTCGCCGAACTACGACGGCTCGTCGCGGCTCGGCATGAACCTGTTCACCAACTCCATGCTGGCCATCGACATCGAGACGGGCGAGCTGGCATGGTACTTCCAGACCCTGCACCATGACATCTGGGACTGGGACCTGGCCTCGGGACCGATCCTGTTCGACGTCACCGTGGACGGGCGTCCGGTCAAGGCGGTCGCCTCGCTCGGCAAGACGTGCTACGTCTACATCCTCGATCGCGCGACCGGCGAGCCGCTCAACCCGATTGTCGAGACGACCGTTCCGCGCAACACCGACGTGCCGGGCGAAGAGGTGTGGCCCACCCAGCCGGTGCCCTACAACGCCAGGGGCGTCCCGCAGGAGCCGTTCTGCGCCACGTATCCGACCATTGCCGACCCCGAGCTCGCGCCGCGCGCGCGGCAGATCTTTCACCCGTACCAGGTGAACGAGTTCGTGATCACGTCACCGGGCAACACGGGCGGCGCGAACTACGGCTCGCCCTCGTTCAGCCGGCGCACCGGCCTGCTGTACGTGACCGGCAAGAACGACGCCTGGTCCATCAAGGTGAAGGTGGTCGGCGACACCCTGGAGCCGGGCCCGGGCTACATCGGCCACTTCGGCAACATCGCCGAGCTCGGCGGCACCGGCATGACCCCGACCTCAACGCTGGCCGCCTACGATCCGGCCACGGGCGAACAGGTCTGGCACGTCGAGAGCGAGGGGGCAACGAACGGCGGGAACCTGGTGACCGCGGGCAACGTGGTCTTCCAGGGCGTCGGGAATGGCAACTTCTACGGTTTCGACGCGGAGACGGGCGAGCGGCTGTTCGCGTACGATACCGAGCGCGCCGTCCACGCCAGCCCGCTCACCTATCAGGTGAACGGCACCCAGTACGTCGCGATTGCCGCGGTGAACGCGGTGCTCGCGTTCGGCCTGCCCTAGAGCCCTGGCGCACGCCCGCGCGGCCGCGGGCGTGCGCCGCCGGATTCTACCTGCCCTGCGCCTCGAGGTTGCGCGCGCCGGCCAGGATGCTGACCATCGCGTAGTTGCCCTCGTGACAGGCAGCCTCGTAGATCTGGTTGGCCTGGTTGTCCGCCAGGGTCAGCGGAATCTCGACGGTCCACGGGGATTGCCACACCGTCGGATCCTCGACGGTAACCTCGTACATCACCAGATCGGCCCCCGTGCGCGTGAACCGCTCGACGAGATGCAGGTTCTCGCTGGAGCCGTAGAAGCTGGTGCCGGTGCTGAAGTTGGTCGTGTCGACCACCAGCGTATCGCCTTCCCAGTGGCCGATGGAGTGGCCGAGCCACTGGCGAATGTGCGACGGCAGATGCGGACGGCCGTCCAGGTGGATGGTCCGGTAACCGCCGCCCCGATGGCCGTCCTCGTGATAGATCGCCAACGACTCCGGCGACTGCACGAAGCGGCTGTAGGTTCCCGACGTCCCGCGCACGAACGGCATGGTGATGCCCATGCAGCGATCCGGCGCGCGGTCCTCCGGGTTGTCCGCGTAGCGCCCGCTCTGCGGATCCACCGGGTACGGTATCCGGACGTCGGTCTCGATCTCGCCGCCGCCGGCAGCCCGGCGCGGCTGGTACGGCCCGATCCGCTCGATCGCCTCCGGCGTGCGCGGCGGGATCCTGCCGTTCGGCGGATCGACGATCAGCGACGTCCGCCGCGTGCGGATGACGTCCTTGCCCCGCCCGGTGAACTCGTCGTTGTAGGCGCCCTCGACGTCCTCCACCGTCCCGGACTCGGGCCGGAAGTTGCGGCCCGCCGACGAGTCCTGCTCCCCTTCCAGCGCCGCCACTTCTTCGTCGGTGAGGAACTCGCGGCCCTCGAACTCGTCCGGACGCTCGAGCGGCGTCAGCGTGTAGCCGGGGCTCCAGATCCCCGCCAGCTCGGGGTCGCCCCACGACGTGCGCGGCGCCGTGAAGCCGTCCGCCTCGGCGGCCTGCTCCTGGCCGGAAACCACTCCCCCCGCGATCAGCACGACCGCGCCCAGGGCGGCCAGCGCGCAGGCCGCCGCCGTATGCCGAAACGTCATCTGTCCCTCCTCGTATCCGGCCGTCCCCGGCCCCGCGCGGACGGCGCACAGCCGGACGCTACTGTTCGTTCAGGCGCGCCCCGGCCAGAATGCTGACCATCGCGTAGTTGCCCTCGTGGCAGGCGGCCTCGTAGATCCGGTTCTCGACGTTGTCGAGCCGGTTGAGCGGCACCTCGATCGTCCACGGCGCGCTGAACACGGCCGGATCCTCGATGGTGGCGTGATACATGATCATGTCCGCTGCGGTCGGCGTGAAGCGCTCGGTCAGCGTCATGTTCTCGGTCGCGCCCTGATACCGCGTCCTGCCCGTGAAGTTCCTCGTCTCGACGACGAGCGTCTGCCCTTCCCAGCGGCCAACGGCATGTCCGAGCCACTGCCGGACGTGCGCCGGCGGATGCGGCCGCCCGTCGAGCGTGATGTCGCGGTAGGCGCCGCCGTGGTGCCCGTGCTCGTAGTAGACGGCCACGTGGCCCGGCGTCTGGACGATCCGCTTGTGCCCGCCCGCGGTCGCGGCCTGCCCGTAGGCCAGCGGCAGATACGCGCCCATGCAGCGGTCGCTCCCCCGCTGCTCCGGGCCGTCGGCCGTCTCGTCCGTCACGCGCGGGCGCTCTGCCTGCCACCTCGCGCGCGCGCCGGGCAGATACGGAATCAGGCCGTTGGGCGGGTCGATGACCAGCGACGTGCGCCCGGTGGCGATCGCCTCGGTGCCACGGCCGGTGTAGACGTCGTTGTACGCCCCCCGCAAGTCGGCGAGCGTCCCGCGCTCGGGCCGCCCGGTCGTGTTCCCGGCCCCCGCGCCGGCGCCGATGCCGAAAGTCGATGCCTGCCGCTGCACCAGGGCTGCGGTCTCCTCGTCCGTCAGGAACTCCCGCCCTTCGAAATCTGCCGGCCGCTCGAGCGGCGTGAAGATGTAGCCCGCGCCCCAGATCCCCTGCAGATCGGGGTCGCCCCAGGGCGTCTGGCCCGCGACGTAATCGTCGGCCGCCCCCGCGGCCTCCTGACTCGCCGCGCCGGGCGCCAGCACCCATGCGCCGATCGCGACGGTGAACAGCACGGCTCCCGCGACGTGTCGATGACTCATGGCCCGCCCCCTCGATGAGATAACCGGAAAGCCCGATTCTACCGTAACTCGGCGCGCCGCCGCCCGCCGATCCCGCGCGGTCAGTCGACGACCGCCTGGTATGTCAGCGTCGCCAGGTCCTGGCGGATGTTCAGGTGCGTGTACGGCCGCAGCTGGGTCAGGAGAATGCCGGTCAGCTCCTCGCGCGGATCGATCCAGAAGGTGGTGTTGAACGCACCCCACCAGAAGTGGGATCCCGGGGAGTACGGCATGGCCGCCTGTCCGGGATCCCGCACGACGGCGTAGCCCAAACCGAAGCCGTAGCCCGGGCCGACGAGCCAGATGTCGTGATCGCCCGTGTGGTTCAGGGTCATCAGCTCGACCGTCTTGCGCCCCAGGACGCGCGCGCCGTCCAGCACGCCGCCGTTGAGCATCATCTGGTTGAAGCGGAAGTAGTCGCGCGCGGTCGAGACCAGGCCGCCGGCCCCGCTGAAGTAGCTGTGCGGCTCCCGCACGAAGCGGCTGTCCGCGGTCGGGGCCTCGGTGAGCGCCAGACCGCTCCCGCCGGCGGGCCGGTACAGCGCGGCGAAGCGGTCGAGCTTCGCGCGCGGAAGGTGGAAGTGGGTGTCCGTCATCTCGAGCGGCTCGAAGAGGCGCGTGCGCAGGAACTCGTCGAAGCGCTGCCCCGAGATGACCTCCACCAGCCGCCCCACCAGGTCGGTCGCCCGGCCGTACTCCCACCGCTCGCCGGGGTGGAAGTTGAGCGGCAGCCGCGCGAGGCGGCCCGCGAAGGCGGCCAGGGTATCCCCCGGCTCGCGCTGCGGTGCGACGGCGTCGAAATCCGGCTTCGTGATCCCGCGGTACGTATTGGGCAGGCCGGCCGTATGCGTCAGCAGGTGCTGGTGTACCGCACCCGGTTTCTTGGACACAAGTTTGGGCTACGCGGCTTGGCGTAGCTCGTACTCCTCGCGGGCCTCGAGTGGCGTGCGATAGGCGAGCTTCTCAAGGCGCCAGCACCGGTTGTAGCGCTCGACGAACTCGGCGACGGCGGCGCGCACGTCGGCGAGGTTTCGAAAGACCCGGCCGTAGACGACCTGCTCCTTGAGCGTGCGATTCCAGCGTTCGACGACGCCGTTGGTCTCCGGCTCTTCGAGCAGGCCGAAGCTGGGGCGGATGCCCCAGTAGCGGACCTGGTTGAGGAAGTGGTCCGACAGATACTGGCTGCCGTGATCCATCCGGAGCGCCAGCCCGCGGGCCGCGTCCGCCTCGACCGAGCCGCAGCATCGCCGGAGCCCTTGCGCGACCGGCTCGAGGGCCGCGAAACGGCTCCCCACCTTGCACACGTGCCAGCCCACGCACTCGGCGTTCCAGTGGTCGACGGCCGCGAAGGTCCAGACCCAGCCGTCGTCGACGGTCAACACCCGCGCGCCGTCGGTACCCCACATGACGTCGGGCGCCGAGGTGACAATCGTGCCGTCGTGCGGCTTCGGCTCACCCTGCCGCCCGCGGTGAGGCGAGAGCAGGCCCTGCGCGCGCATCACGCGCAACACCCGTGTCCGCGAAACCCGCACCCCGTCGAGAATCCGCAGCCGCGCGTGGACCTTGCGATGGCCCTCGCCCTGGAACGGCGAGCGGGCCAAGTCGTTGCGAACGGCCGCCAGCAACTGCGCATCAGACAGCGCGGGCGTCGGCCCGCGGCGGCGTGGGCCATCAGCCCGCGCTGGGTGCTGCACGCGAGCCCGCCTGGCGTAGAGCGCCGAGCGCGACCGCTCCCACGTTCGACACACTCGCTCGAGACCGTAGCGTCGCCCCGTCGTCGCGGAGGTCGTTTGGCTCATCGTCGCGACCTCCGCGTCGCCAAAGGGAGGCGGCGCTCCGCTGCGCGGGCACGCGACCGCAACAGCTCGTTCTCCATCGACAGCTCCCCGATGTGCCGCTTGGCCGCATCCAGCTCCACGGCCAGCGGCTCACCGGCCTGCTCCTTCAGGCCCAGCTCGAGGCCGGCCAGCGCCCGCGCCTTCCACCTCTCCAGGCGATAGACCTCCACCCCGACTTCACGCGAGACCGCGTCGAGCGGCTCGCCGCGCAGCAGCCGCAACACCACGTCCCGTTTCCGGCTCGCGCTCCACCGTTGCCCCGGCGCCAAGGCCCCCGACCCCACCGCCGCCGCGTCGGCGCCGACTCCGGTCGCCCTCCGGGCTCCCTCCGTCGGCGCCGACCCAGCTCCCTTCACCCGTCTCGATCCAGCCATGCCCCCTACCTCCTGCGACATCGGATTCTCCCTTAATCCGTGTCCAAGAAAACTGGGGGCGCCCCATCAGCAGGTGCTGGACCGTGATCGGTTGCGCCGCCTCGACGGTCCGGTAGCGCGCCCGGCCCAGCTCCTGATAGGACGCCGGCTCGGCGACCTGCATGGCGCCGAACTCCGGCAGCCAGCGGGCAATCGGATCGCGAAGCTGGAAATGCCCCTCCTCGTACAGCATCATCAGCGCCACCGACGCGATCGGCTTCGTCATCGAGGCGATGCGGAAGATGGCGTCGTGCGTCATCGGCGCGCCGCCGCCCGCGACCCGGTCGCCGAGCGCCGAGAAGTGCACCACCTTGCCCTTGCGCGCCACCAGCGAGACGGCGCCGGCCACCTCGCTGCGGTCGACGTACGCCTGCAGCGCGCGCTCGAGACGCGCCAGCCGCGCGGAAGACATGCCGACGTCCTCCGGCGCGGCCGTCGGGACACCATCCATGACCGGCAGGTCCGATTCCGCGGCGCCGGCCCGCAGCAGCGCCGCGCCCACCAGCAGGATGCCGAAGCCGAGTGCGGCTCGCCTGGTCGCTTGCATGAGGTTCCTCCTGCCTACTTCTTGAGCCGCGCCTCGAGGTCGCGCGACTGGCCCGGCTCGCGATCGTCGCCCAGCGCGGTCATCCACTGCGGGTAGCCGATCGGCAGCCGGCTCGCCTCGTCGAGCCGCGCCAGCTCCTCGGGCGTCAGCTCGAGGTCCACCGCCGCGAGGTTGTCCTCGAGCTGCTCCCGGCGCCTGGCCCCGATGATGACGCTGGTCACGACGTCCTTGTGCAGCAGCCAGGCGAGCGCCACGCGCGCGATCGACGCCTCGTGCGCCGCCGCGATCGGCTGCATGACGTCGAGGATGTCGAACGCCCGCTCCTTGTCGATCGGCGGAAAGTCGAACGTGCTGCGGCGGGCGTCCGTCGCTCCGCCCGAGCGCGTGAACTTGCCGGTGAGGAAGCCGCCGGCCAGCGGGCTCCACACGAGCAGCCCGAGCCCCTGGTCGCGCAGCAGCGGAACGGTCTCCCGCTCGAGCTCGCGGCCGACCAGCGCATAGTACGACTGGCTGGTCTTGAACGCCTCCAGCCCGCGCTGCCGGGAGATCCCGAGCGCCTTCATCAGCTCCCAGGCGGGCAGGTTCGAGCAGCCGATGTAGCGCACCTTGCCCGCCCTGACGAGGTCCGTGAGCGCGCTGAGCGTCTCCTCGATGTCGGTCAGCGCATCGCTGCGATGGATCTGGTAGAGGTCGATGTAGTCCGTGCCCAGCCGCTCGAGGCTGGCCTCGGCGGCCTGGATGATGTGCAGCCGCGAGAGCCCGACGTCGTTGGCACCCGGTCCCATCCGCCCGCGCACCTTGGTGGCCACGACCACCTCGTGCCGCCTGCCGGCCAGCGCGCGTCCCAGGATCTGCTCCGATTCCCCGGTCGAGTAGACATCGGCGGTGTCGAAGAAGTTGACCCCGGCGTCGAGCGACCGGTGCACCAGCGCGTCGGCCTCCGCCTGCCCCAACGCCCCGATCGCCTCCCAGCGCGCCCCGAAGGTCATCGCCCCCAGGCACAGCTCCGATACGTACACGCCCGTGTTGCCCATCAGTCGGTATTTCATGGCGTCATCAAGACGGGGCTGCGCCCCGAACCCCCGGCGTCCGCTTGCGGGGGCCCCTTCGCCCCGCGCCGCTCCCGCCGAGGCGCGCTGTGCGCGCCTTGCGCCGGCTGCGCCGGCGCTGCAACGGACGAGGCCTTGCCCCGAACCCCCGGCGTCCGCTTGCGGGGGCCCCTTCGCTCCGCTCTACGGCGCGGGGAAGTACGCGATCATCTCGCCCCGGTTCGTGCCCAGCCAGATGTCCCCGCCGATCGGCACGGCCGTCGTCGCCGCGGCGAAGCCTTCCAGGTAGGGCTGCTGGAAGATCCGCTCGAACTCGAGCGTCTCGGGATCGATGCGGGCCACGTTCGACGCCTCGCTCGGCGTCCGGAAGTCGGTGTGTCCGGCCGCGTAGACCAGCCCGTCCGGCGCCATGCGCAGATTGTCCGGCCGGAAACCGAGCTGGACGGCGTCCGTCTCGACCGGCGTCCGCCCGCGCGAGAGGCGGATGAAGCGCTCGTCCTGCCAGCCGGCGACGTAGAGCCACGCGCCGTCGCCGGAGATCTCCAGGCCGTTGGGCCGGATGTCCTCGCTGCCTGGCACGACCTGCCAACCGCCGCCGGCCTGCCATTCCCAGACGGCGCTCGTCACCTCGCCGGTCATGCGCGGCGCCGTCGCGGCGAACCCGCCGTCAGGCAGGGCCACCACCGCGTTCAGGGTGACGCCCTCGGGCGCCACGGCGCAGCCGATCCAGGTCAGCACGGGCTCCGCCGGGCCCGCGTCGAGCTCGAACACCTCGATCGATTCCCGCAGCCCGTGGTGCACGACGTACAGCGCGTGCACGGCATCCGGACCCGGCTTCAGGTACAGGCCGTGGGCCCTGAAGTCGTCGCCTTCGGTCGGGTCGATCGGCCCCGGACAGGTCGGGTACGCCTGGCTGTCGAGCCGCTCGCCGGCAGCCGCGCCGGGAAACAGGACGCGCGCCGTCCTGCCGCTCACGCTGACGAGCTGAATCCGGCCGCCCGCCTGGTTGCCCGAGGCGATCACCCAGTCGGAATCCGGCACGACGGCCAGGTCCTCCGGGCCGATGACGTCGCAGATGAACCGGAGCTCGCCGACCGGTTCGCAGCCTTCGACGGCCGCTTCCGGCGCCTGCGGCGCCTCGCCCGGGCTCTCCGCCTCACCACCGCGGGCCGAAGCCAGCGCGGCGAGCAGGCCGATCGCAATCCACTGTCTCATGAGGCATCCTCCCGTCGCCGGCAGCCGGCGGCGCTCTCGCCGTCCGGGCGGGCGCGCCCCCGTGTGCATGGCGGGATCCATGGCGAGCCGCAGCCCGGAACGGGCGCTTGAACCGTTCGAATTCCGGCCTCCGCCTACTGCAGGCGGCGGTCGGGATACAGCCGAACCAGCACGTTGGGCCTGCTCACGCCGGCACTGATCGAGCCGGACGCGTTGTCCGGCTCACACTCGTACACCACGCGATACCGGTCCCGCACCGCGCCATGATGCTCGCCCATCTGCGTCCCGAGCTCCTCGAAGACGTTCGCCAGCGCCGTCGGCGCCGCCAGCGCGCGGTAGGTTCCGCCGGTGTTCCGCGTCAGGAACGTGGAAACCTCGGTCTGCACGTTGCCGCCGCGCGTGGAGACGAGCACGGCGTGGACCGTGGCGGCGCGCATCCGCAGCTCGATCACGAAGTCGTTGAACTCGTCCTGCTGCACGCTGCGGCTCCCCTCGGCGCCGTCGTACACCAGCACGACGAAGACCGGCCAGGCGTCCTCGTCGTCGAAGCGGCGTTCCCACGTCTCGACGAGACCGTCCAGGTAGACGACGCCGGTGTTGCGGTCGACGAAGAGGCTCGTTGCCCGCTCCTTCAGCTCGTCGCGGTCGGTCGTGAAATCGACGCGGCGGCGGGCCTGGCCCGCAATGGTGAACAGGCCGACCTCGTGCTCCGGGGGCAGGGCGTCCAGGAACGCGCTCAGTCCGTCGCGCAGCGGGTTGAGGGACTGGGCCGCGGCGTCGCTGTTGTCGACCAGCAGCGCAACCTTCATGGGCCCCGAGTCGAGGTGCATGTTCTTGATGCTGCATTCGGCTCCCGCCATCTGCACGTCCACCTCGTCGGCGCGGACGTCCAGCATGGGCTGGTCGGAGAGGTCCGTCACGAGCATGAAGAGCTGGCGGTCCTCCGCCCGCGCGGCCTGCGGAGCCCCGGAGACGATCGCGGCCAGACAGCCGATGACGAGGGTGCGACGCAGGTGCCGGGAGGTCATGGCGCGCTCCTTGTTGGGTTGCCGTTCGACCGCCCGATTATATGGGCAATGCCGAGATCGGGTTGGCCAGACGCGGCTGCGCCATCGAGCAGCTGACGATCGGCAACCCGCTCGCCGCTGCGATATCCTCCCGACCATGAGCACTGCACAGTTGAGAGAGACGGTTGCGAAACAGTTGCGGCGGAGCCACGCTCAGGCGGGGCTGGCCGCCGCGCTCGACGGTCTTCCCGCGGAGCTCGCGGGTCGCACGGTGGCAGGGCACCCGCATACTGCCTGGCAGCAGGTCGAGCACCTCCGGCTGGCGGCGGAGGACCTCGTCGCCTACTGCCGCGATCCGGAGTACGCGGCGCGGGATTGGCCCGCGGGCTACTGGCCCGCGACCCCCGAGCCGCCCTCCGCGGAGGCGTGGTCGGCGAGCTGCCGGGGCGCGCTGGACGCCGCCGAGCAGATGGCGCGTCTCGTCGAGGATTCCGGTCTGGACCTGTTCTCCGCGGTGCCCGCGGCCGAGAAGGAGGGCCATCACACGCTGCGGGCGGCGCTGATCCTGCTCGATCACAACGGCTATCACGTGGGACAGCTCATCGCCCTGCGCAGGGCGCTGGGCGTCTGGCCCGCCGCGTAGCCGCCGCGTCGCGAAACAGCGCCGCCGCCCCTCCTAGCGATCCTAGCGGCCGGACTCTCTGGCCGCAGCGGCTTTCCGCTCCTGGACCCGGGCGCCGCGCAGGATGTTGGGCACGGCGTAGTTGCCCTCGTGGCAGGCGTACTCGTAGAGATCGTAGGAAGGGTCGCGCGTGAGCGGGAGCTCGAGGGTCCAGGGCGCCGCGTACACGGACGCATCCTCGACCGTGGCGCGCCAGTCGAGGACGTCCTCGCTCACGCGCGTGAACCGCTCGGTCACCCGCAGGCCGCGCGTGACCGGCACGCCATGCATCCGGCCGGCGTTCTGGTTGGGCGTGATCCAGCCCTTCTCGCTGAAGTTCGTCGTCTCGACGACCAGCGTCTGCCCTTCCCACCGCCCGCGCGAGTCGCCCATCCACAGGCCGATGGCGGCAGCGAGCGGCGGCCGCTCGTCCAGGGGAATGATGCGCGCCTCGCCGATCATCTCCGTCAGGATCACGACGTAGCCCGGGGTCTGGAGAATCAGGTTGCCGGCGTTGTAGAAGTTGGGGATCAGCGCCCCCGGCACGCCCCGCGTGATGCAGCGCGTGTAGACGCTCATGTGCTCGTGGCTGTCGGTGCGGCGGGCCAGCAGGTAGTCGCGCCGGGCCTCCGCTTCCGGCCGCAGCAGCACGCGGCCACTCGGCGGGTCGACGACCATGGACGTGCGGCGCGTCGGCGCGATCGAGCGCGTGCCGGACCAGATGGCGGCGTTGTAGCCGGCAAAGCGGCTGCCCGGCGGCAGGCGCTCGACACGGACCGCGCCCGGCGCGAACGCACGCTCCCGCTGCTCTCGCGCGGCGCGCTCCAGCGCCGCCGCTTCCGACTCGCTGAAGAACGCCTTGCCGGCGAGGTCGCCCGGCCGCTCCAGCGGCGTCATCGTGGCATTCGTCCAGACGCCCTGGATATCCGGCTGACCGTCCGGCGTGCGCGGCGCCACCCAGTCTCCGGAAGCCCGCGATTCGACCTGTCCCTGACACGGACGCGGCGCGGCGACCAGCGCCGCGAGCAGCGCGCTCCAGCAGGCGAGCAGCCGCACCCCGCGGCGCCGTGGCTCCAGCATGCGCAGAACGATAGCACGACGGCCCGCGGCGGAGGCGCGGCGCAGTGGTCCCGGCCGCCCGTTTCGTGCAAGCATACTGCCCGTGTCTCGCGCATCTTCCAGCGAGCCCGCGTTCGGCGAGGCTCCGGCTCGAGCATCCGGCATCACGGGAGGAATGGTCATGCGGAACTGGCGTCTGTTCGTTGCAATCGTGCTCGTCGGTGTCGTGGCGGCCGTCGGCTGGGCGTACGCCCAGGGGCGGGGCGGCTCGGACGAGCTGACCGGTCAGGACATCGCGGAAATCGAGCGGCTCTACTACCGCTACGCCCAGGGCCTCGATTTCCAGGACGAGGAGCTGTACCTCTCGGCCTGGGCGGACGACGCCGTCTTCACGACCGGCGGCGGCGAAGTCTGGGAAGGCAGAGAGGGGCTGCGCGCACGGTTCCGACAGCGGCCGGGCGCCGAGGGCACGGGGATCACCCACGTGACCATCAATATCCTGGTCAAGGGCACACCGGAGGGAGCCAAGGGCCGGGGCTACTGGCTGGTGCTCGACACCACCCAGTCGCCGCCCGCGATCCTCGTGCACGGTCACTACTTCGACACGTTCGTGCGCACCCCTGACGGGTGGCGGATCAAGACCCGCGGCTCCATGCGGGGTTGGAGCGAGACGCGCTGGGCGACGGAGTCCAAGTCGACAGCCTGGTGAGCC
This sequence comes from Vicinamibacterales bacterium, assembly GCA_963665465.1. Taxonomy (GTDB): domain Bacteria; phylum Acidobacteriota; class Vicinamibacteria; order Vicinamibacterales; family UBA8438; genus JAAXGX01. Next base: position 5,730,622 of record OY762226.1, on the reverse strand, counting down.
GGCCCCGGCCGGCTCCAATCAGACGGGGCTGCGCCCCGAACCCCCGGCGGGCGCTCGCGGGGACCCGGTGCCCCGCGAGCGCCCACCGAGGCGCGCCGCGCGGCGTCTACGCCGTTCTACGGCGCGGACGCCCAGTCTAGCCGGCGCGGTCGGCGCTGATGGTCCGCGTCTTGAACCGCCAGCCCTCGGCAGTCTTGACGTACGTGTCGTCGTAGTAGCCGGACGCAACCGTATCCGGCGCCCCGCCGCTGACGTCCACCAGGATCCAGTAGACGCGCGCCTCGGCGCCGTCGGCGGTCGGCACGATCCGCCAACTGTTGTTCCAGTGGCGGCGCCCGGTGTCGCCGCTCTGCCCCGCGTGCCGCTCGACGCGGTAGGCGGTGAGCTCGTCCCGGCCCGTGATCTTCTGCCCGCCGACCTCGAACACCGCGTCAGCGGCGAATGCCGACACGAACAGATCGCCGTCCCGGAAGTCGGCGCCGTGGTTGTAGCGCCAGTAGAGCTGCTCGATCTCGGCGTAGTCCTGCGCCGTGAGCGTCCCCTCGGCCGCGGCGGTGTTCACCGGTGCCGAGATCCAGCCGATTGCGACGCCGACTGCGACCAGCGCCGCTGCGGCCAACAGATGTCTTGTCTTCACGATTCCCCCTCTTCTCCCTGGTTGCGTACGCACAGCGCGCTACCCGGCGCTGTCGAAGGTGATGATCCGTTCCTCGATGCGCCAGCCGTCCGCGGTCCTGACGTACCGGTCGTCGTAGTAGCCGGACCGGTCGGTGGTCGGCGTCCCGGTGCCGACGTCCACCACGAGCCAGTAGACGCGGGCCGCGGCGCCGTCCGGCGTCGGCACGATGCGCCAGCCGTTGTTCCAGTGACGCCGCCCCCGGTCGCCGTGGCCGGCGTCCCGCTCCGCGCGCATCGCCTCGAGCTCCGCCCTGCCGCGGAGCGTCCGCTGGCCCACCACGGTGAAGACCGCGTCGTCCGTGAACGCCGACAGCCACAGCTCGCTGTCCCGGAAGTCGCCGCCATGGTTGTAGCGCCAGTAGAGCTGCTCGATCTCGGCGTAGTCCTGCGCCGTGAGCGTCCCCTCGGCCGCGGCGGTGTTCACCGGTGCCGAGCTCCACCCGATCGCAGCACCGACGCCCACCAGCGCCGCAGCCGCTACGAAATGTCGTGTTCGCACGGTTCCTCCCCGGAGCGCTATTCCACCCGCTCCATCCAGCGGTACAGCCCCGGCGAGCCGTCTGTCCGCAAGCCGGCCGAGATGTACGACTGCCCGTCCTCGGCGAGCCGCCGCATCATGACGTAGCGCGCCTCGCCCTCACGGGTCCGGGCGATGCGGTAGTGCGTCCGCTCGTCGACCTTGACCGTCATGACCTCCATGCCGGCGCCTTCCGGATAGACTGTGCCGTTGTACGGCACGAACTTCGCCTCGTTGTACTCCGAGTCGTACCAGCCCTTGCGCAGCGGCTCGTCCTCGCTGCTCCGGATCTCGACCTGATAGTGCTGCACCCCGTCGTCGCCGATCCGGAACGTGATGATCTCGTGCACCGGCGACGTGCCGCCGGACAGCTCCTTCGTCTTCTCGATGTTCAGGCGCCAGGTCCCGTTGAACGGATCGGCCCCCTGCTCGCCCTCCTGTGCCGCGACGACCGTTGCCGCCACCGCGAGCGCTATCGCCAGACATCCCAACATGCGTCGCATCTCGACCTCCCCTGCAGATTCACAGCCGGAACAACCGGTTGATCTTGATGATGAGCGCGCGGTCACGCAGCTCGGGACGCCCCGGCCGCAGCGTGTCCCGCGCCTCGTTGTACACGACGAACAGCTCGCTGCCCGGCTGATACTCCCAGCGCAGGCGCACGTTCGCGCCGAGCGACGCGTTGCTGGAGTTGTATTGCACGAGCGCGCTGACGAACATCAACGGCGACAGCGTGTACGTCGTCCGGGTCGTCACCAGCTCGGTCGAGAACCGCCCCTGGGGCAGATCGATCCAGTTGAACGAGACGCTGGGCTCGAGCGACAGCTGCGGCGTGATCTCGAGCCGTCCCTGCGCCAGATTGACGGTGGTCTTGTCCCCGCCGTAGAACGAGCCCCGCTGGACGCCCAGCGAGCCGGCGAAAGGCCGCTGCTGGCCGAAAGCGAACGAGACCTCCACCTGCTGGAAGTCGTAGCCGTCCACCGGCAGCACGACGTCCGGCGCGATGTGGAACGGCTCCTTCAGGAACTCGTAGCTGCGGGTGTAGAAGACGTCGAACAGGTCGCTGTTCTCGAACTCGACGCCGAAGTGCGCGATCTGCTCGCGCGTCTCGAGCAGGCCGGCGCGGTCCGCGATGTGGTCGACGCGGCCCTCCCAGGTCAGTTGGCGGATGGCCTCGATGGACGCCGGACGCGGGCTGAAGCGCAGCGCGGCGAAGCTCCCGTCGAAGTCGTCCCGCCGCAGGAACCCGATCTCCGGATTGAACCCGCGCCCCACCACGAGCCGCTCGAGCTGCACGCCGTAGCGGTCGCCGGCGTAGTCGAGCTGCGCCCGGTAGCTGAGCTCGTCCTGCATGCCCGCGGTGGCGGTGCGCGCCCAGTAGGTGTTGATGTTCAGGTCGTCGTAGAACGAGAACGTCCCGTCCAGGCCGTACGTGTCGTTGCCCCCCGCGCCCCGGCGCGAGACGGAGCGCCGGGCCACCAGCGCGCCGATGCTGCTGCGACGCAGGACGTCGCGCTTGATGCGCATCACCGAGAAGTCGGTGGCGACCGTGTCGGTCCTGGGCTGATCGCCGGTCCGGATGTGCAGGGCGCCGACGCTGAACGCGCCCAGCCGGCCGGTCAGCCGTCCGCCCGCCTCCATCGGCACCTCGGCCGCGACGGCGCCGTGCTCTTCGAGGCCGATGCGGCGGCTGTAGAACAGGATGGGCACGTTGACGCTGGCGTCCCCGTACAGGTTGTTCGCCGTTCCGCCGAACGCGAAGACGCCCTGGTTCTCCAGAAAGAACTCGCGTTTCTCGGGATAGAACAGGCCGAAGCGCGTGAGGTTGACCTGCTGCTCGTCGACCTCCACCTGGGCGAAGTCGGTGTTGACGGTGGCGTCCGCAACCAGGTTCTGCGTCAGCGCGTACTTCACGTCGAGCCCGGCCTCGGCGTGCAGCTCGTTCGAGAGCGCCGGCACCGCGGCACGATTCGTCGTCACGTCCGCGATGGCGTACGGCTTGATCTCGAGCACGCGCCCCCCGCCGTCGGGCGCCTCGATGCCGACCACGGTCGCGGCCTGCGAGATCAGCATGATGCCGCGCGAGATGGGCAGCGGCACGAGCGACGACAGCTCGTTCTTCCAGCGCACCTTGCGGGTGAGGCTGAACCCCCACACCTGCGTCCGCCCCGGACGGTAGCGCAGGGACTTGAACGGAATCGCCGACTCGAACGTCCACCCGCCGGGGAACCGCCCCGCCCGCACGGACCAGATGGGATTCCAGTCCGCGCTGTAGTCCCGCTCGTCGGTGATCTGCCCGTCCATCCGGCCGCCGAGCGGATTGACCGTCAGGTTGATGCCGTTGCGGCGGTCGTAGAAGGTGTCGAGCACGATGTCGATGTACTCGTTCTGGCCGATGTTGAAGCTGTCGCGGCGCAGCTCGTTGGCGATCCAGCGCGACTCCGGCGCCGAGTCCCAGCAGCGGCCGCTGATGTAGACGTTGTCGCCGTCGAACGCCAGCCAGATCTCGGTCTGTTCCGTGGCGGGAGCGCCCTCGATGGGCTCGACCTGCACGAAGTCGGTCATCCCGGGCACGTCCCGGTAGAGGGGCTCGTCCAGCGTGCCGTCGATGTTTAGCGGCTCGGCGAGGCGGATGGCGCGGATGGTCATGCGGCCGGCGGCGTCGCGGGTGAACACGGCCGGCGGCTCCGGCGGCGGCGGCCCCTGGATGACGACCGGCAAGTCGGCATCGACGGGTCCGGCGGGAGGCTGCGCGGCGGCGGCCTGCGCGGCCGCCCACGGCAGCGCCAGCGCCAGCGGCAACCACGAGCGGGCCGGATGCCGGCGCCGGCCGTCCGGGCTGCGGCGTGCGGGACGGATGCGGAGCGTCGGTTGCCTCCGGGTCCTTGCGCTGGGCCGTCGCTGGCCGTCGCTAGCGCAGCTCGCGGTAGAACGCCCGCAGCTCGTCGGCGAACAGCTCCGGCTGCTCCAGCGCCGCGAAATGCCCGCCGCGCTCCATGTACGTGAACCGCTGGACGTTGTAGCGGGTCTCCGCCCAGCTCCGCGGGCTGAAGCCGAGCTCGCCGGGGAAGACGGTGCAGCCGGTCGGCACCTCCACCCTGTCGGTCGGCGGCACGTACGGCGGCTCGGGAATATGCTGGCCCTCGTAGTAGTAGCGGGCCGCGGAGGTGGCGGTCTCGGTCGCCCAGTAGATCATCACCGTGGTCAGCAGCTCGTCCCTGGTGAAGATGGCCTCCGGATCGCCGCTGCAGTCGCACCAGGTGCGGTACTTCTCGACGATCCAGGCGGCCAGACCCACGGGCGAATCGTTCAGCCCGTAGCCGAGCGTCTGCGGCCGGGTCGCCTGGATGCGCTGATAGCCCCGCTCCTCGTCACTGAAGTACTCGCGGCGCTCGCGCAGCCGCTCGATCTCCGCCTCCGTCAGGCCGGCGTTCGGATTGTCCGGGTCGGGCGGCGAGCCGCCGCAGCTGTTGAGGTGCAACCCCACCACGTGGTCCGCGTCGTACACAGCCATGTTGTGGGCGACGCTGGCGCCCACGTCACCCGCCTGGACGGCGTAGCGCTCGTAGCCGAGCCGTGCCATCACCTCCATGAACATGCGCGCCGTCCGCTGCCGCGAGTGCCCCATCCGGCGCGGGCGCTCCGAGAATCCGTAGCCGGGCAGCGACGGGACCACCACGTGGAAGGCGTCCTCGGCATTCCCGCCGTGGGCGACCGGATCGGCGAGCCGATCGACCGTCTTCCAGAACTCGAAGAAGGTGCCCGGCCAGCCGTGGATCAGCACGATCGGCAGCGCATCCGGCTCCGGCGAGCGGCGATGGATGAAGTGCACGTCCAGCCCGTCGACGTCCATGGTGAACTGCGGGAACTCGTTCAGCGTGCGCTCCTGCGCGCGCCAGTCGTATCCGTCCCGCCAGTACTCGACGAGCTGCCGCAGATAGGCCAGGTCGGTGCCGTGCGTCCAGCCCGCCCCGTCGAGCTCGTCCGGAAAGCGGGCGCGGACCAGCCGCCGCTGCAGATCGTCGAGCACCGGGTCCGGCACGTCGATGGTGAACGGGGTGGCAGCGGCGGCTCCCGCCTGGCCGCTGACGACCGCGAGGCCCGGATTGCCCGCGCCGGGCAGTCCGAGCGCCGCGAGCAGCGGAAGCGCCACGGCCACCCGGCGCATCGTTGACATCCTCATCGCATCCATCCTCTCCCCCGTCGGCGATCCGTGCGCGTGCGCGCCCTGCGCCGGGCGCGTCACCGTCCTTCCTGCGCGCGGGCGCCGGCGAGGAGATTGAACATCCCGTAGTTGCCTTCGTGGCAGGCGTACTCGAAGAGCGGTCCGTCGGCCGTCCGCATGGGAATGACGCCGGTGAACGGCCGCGTGAAGGTGTGGGGATCGTCCACGGTGAACTCGTAGCGCAGCGCGCCCGCGCCGGTCCGCGTGAAGCGTTCCACGAGCTGCAGCGTGACGCCCGTGCCGACGGCGCTCTGAATCGTCGGATTGAAGCTCGACGTCTTGTCGCCGAAATTGGTGGTCTCGACCACCAGCGTGTCGCCTTCCCAGCGCCCGCGGGAATCACCCATCCATTGCCGGATCGACGGCGGGAGATGCGCGCGGCCATCCAGCGGCACGATGCGGGCGTCGTGGATCATCTCGTTCAGAATCACCACGTGGTCCGGCGTCTGCAACACCTGCAGCGTGTTGTTGTAGGCGCTGGGAATCACCGGCGGCCCGGCGTTGAAGCCGAGCAGGCAGCGCTCGCCGAGCGCCCGGTCCTCCGGACCGTCCGCCCCGATGCCGCCGCTGCGGAACCGGACGGGACGTTCGCCGGCGACGTCGGCGCTCACCGCGCGCCCCTGCTGCGACGTTCCCGGCACCAACGGCGGAAGCCGTCCGTCCGGCGGATCGACGATGAGCGAGGTCCGGCCGCCCTCCGCGAGCGACGAGCCGCGGTCGTACCAGAACTCGTTGTACGGCACGACCCCGCCTTCCGAGGCCGGCGGATAGATGGCCCCGCCCTGCGCCGGGTCGACCAGGTCGCGGTTCTGGCGGCGGTTCTCGCGCGCCTCGAAGCTGGCGGCCTCCTCCGCCGTCAGCAGCGCCCTGCCGGCCAGCTCCGCCGGCCGCTCCATGGGCGTGATCGTGCGGAAGTCCCAGACGCCCTGCAAATCGGGGTCGCCCCAGGCTGTTCGCTGCGGTCCCGGCGCCACGGCCTGGGCGCCCCCCACGAGCGGCGCCAGCACCAGCGCGGCAAGCAGCAGCGGCATGCGCGCGGCGCGCGCCGCGCGGCGCTCCGGGTTCACCGCCCGCCTCCGGCCGGCTCGCCGACCAGCTCGAACAGCGCCTCGGCGCGCGCGCGCGGCCCATCCGCCTCGAGCAGCGCCTGGCGGTCCTCGGGAGCGAGCGTCAGGAACTGCGAGAGCGCGTTGACCAGATCCGCGTCCGACACGTCCTCGGGCGGCTCGTCGCGGCTGGGCGCCATGGCGGTGAACACCTCGGCGAGCTGCTCGCGATAGCCGCGCAGCACCCGCCGGTCGTCCGCGTCGTTCCGCTCGGCGAGCGCCTCGACGTCGGCCATGCGGTACGAGCGGCTGTGGTCCTCGCTCAGTACGCGAAAGCGGACCGTCCCCTCCAGCAGAATGAGCCAGCGGCCGTCATCGAGCTCCTCGGCCTGGACGATCTCGCCCGCGCAGCCGACCTCGAAGATCGGTGGATTGCCCTCGTAGTCCGCCTCGTGGCCGGGTTGGAGCATGACCATCCCGATCAGTCCGTCGCCCTGGACCGCATCGGTCACCATGTCGCGGTAGCGCGGCTCGAAGATGTGCAGGGGCCGCGACATGTCCGGAAACAGCATGACGTCCTGCAGCGGGAAGAGGGGAATCGCCGCCGGCAGCCCGGCTCCCGGCTGGGCCGACGCGCCGACCGGCATCGAGAGCAGGCCGGCCGTCACCGCCGCGCACGCGAGTCTGGCTGCCGTCATCAGATCCTCCCCCCGTGCGGAATCGAGCCGGACAGGGCATTATAGCCCCGTCCCGATCCGCTCGCGCGGCAACGGGGAGGTTCGTCATCTCCAGCAACCTGACCAGCAGGCGCGGCGGCGCGGCACGCCTCGGGACTGCGGCGGCGGCAGCCGTCCTGGCGGCCACCGCGGCGACCGCGTCCGCACAGCCGGCCCGGGCGGCGGACGACTTCTATCTGCGCGCAGGCGTCCTGCTCGACCGGCCCGACCGCGCGCGCTTCACCGACCGGGACTGTGCCAGCACGTCCCCGGCCGCCCTTTACGGGTGCGGCACGGGGCTCGACGGCATGCCGCTGAGCACGCTCGGCGCCTTCGGCACGACGGCAGGCTACGAGCTGGGAATCGGCTACGCGGCGGGAGCGGCCCTGCGGCTCGAAGCCGTCGTCTCGCAGCGCCCTCGGGTCGCGTTCGAAGGACAGGCAAACTTCGTCCAGACCACCGGCGGGCAGGCGGTCACGGCCGAGGTCTCCGCGGTCTCCGGCATGCTGGCCGCGTACCTGGACCTGCCGGCGCTCGGCCTGCCCCGGCTCGGTCCCTTCAGCCCGTTCGTCGGCGGCGGCCTCGGCCTGTCGCGCATCGCGATCGGCGAGACCCGCATGGCGTTTCCGCGCACGACCACCGTGGTTCCGGGCGCGAGGCGGCTCGGCCTGGCCTGGATGCCGGCAGCGGGCGTCGCGACCGCGCTGGGGCCGCGGGCGACGCTCGACGTCGCCTGGCGCTACACGCACCTGGGCGGCATCGACACCGGGCGCGGCGCCGGCCGCATCGTGTGGCGCGACGGCAGCCGCGAACCGCTGGAGATCGCACTGGCCGGGACGACCGCCGATCTCGCCGGCCATGGACTCTCGGTAACGGTGCGCTACGCGTTCTGAGGCAGGCTGCCGGACTGTGGTAATCTGCACCGCGTGAACGTCGCGGCGACCGATCCGAGCGGAAGGAATGAGACGATGGCGAACCAGACGACCCGTCGAACGCTACTGAAGGGCGGCCTCGCCGCCGCCGGGCTGGGCATGATCGGCCTGCCGGAATGGGCCCTGCCGGCGCTGGCCCAGGACGAGGTGCTCGTGCCGTTCACCGACGTCCCCGACGACTATGGCCGGGCGGCGCTCGGACCGACGCGGCGGGTCCTGGACATCCGGACGATCGCGGGGCCGCTCACGTCCCGGGACGACTTCTACACCATCCAGCACTTCGACAAGCCGGAGATTGCGGCGGACACATTCAGCCTGAAGGTGAGCGGCCTGGTCGAGCGGCCGGCCGAGCTGTCGCTGGCCGACCTGCGCGGCATGGGCAGCGACGAGACCGTCGCCGGCTTCGAGTGCTCCGGCAACAGCCCCCGGGTGATTCAGGGGCTGGCCAGCAACGGCCGCTGGACCGGCGTCCGCCTGCGCACGGTGCTCGAGCACGTCGGCCTGCGCGACCTCGCCCGCGAGCTGGTCTTCGTCGGCGCGGACCATGGCGAAGAGATGGTCGACTTCCGCGGGCAGACCCACGCGGTGGACCAGCCGTTCGCCCGCAGCATGTCGCGCACCGACGCGCTGGCGCCCGACCCGCTGCTGGCCTACGCGCTCAACGGCGAGCCGCTGACCCTCGACCAGGGCTTCCCCCTGCGCCTCGTGGTGCCCGGCTGGTACGGCGTCAGCAACGTCAAGTGGCTGACCCACATCCGGGCCCAGCAGGACCGCTTCCTGGGCAAGTGGCAGGCGCGCTGGTACCGCACGCTGTGGGCCGAGGAGATCGACGGCGAGGTGAGCTACCACGAGACCGAGATCACCCGCCTGCGCGTCAAGTCGGTGATCGCGCGCGTGACGAGCTCGGGCGGCCGCCACACGGTCCACGGCTTCGTGCTCCACGACGGCACGCCGCTGCGGTCCGTCGAGGTCAGCGTGGACGGCGGCGCCTGGCAGCCCGCCACCCTGGATGCCGCCACCGCCTCCGACACCTACTCCTGGAAGCTGTTCCGCTACGACTGGGACGGCGCCACCCCGGGCGAGCACACGCTCGTCTCGCGCGCCACCGACGCCGAGGGCCGGGTCCAGCCGACCGCCGAGGAGCTGGAGTTCAAGCAGACGGGCCTCGAGAACCACCAGCAGTTCCCGCGCACGGTGAGCATCGCCTGAGCCGACGGCACGCCGCGGACTGCACCCTCGCAGTCCGCGGCGCGGGCCAGCGGGCGGGGCGGCGTCCCTCGCCTGGCGAGTTCTTGCCGACGAGCGAGGCTCGCCCGGCAACGACCGCGAGGGTCGGCTCTCGTCGCCGCAGCCAGTTGATGGTCGCGGTTCTTGACGCGGGTGAGCCGGGTCTGGAGCACCCTCCGCGCGCCACCGTCATCACCTCCGCCGCGACGCGACTACCTCGCCGCCTCCTCCGCCCTGCGCTCCTGGGCGCGGGCGCCGCTGAGGACGAGCGGCAGGGTGTAGTTGCCTTCGTGGCAGGCGTGCTCGTAGATCGGCGCCGGTGAGACCCGCAGCGGCATCTCGGCGGACCACGGCTCCGTCCAGGTTCCCGGATCGTCGGCCGTGAACTCGTAGCGGATGGTGTCGGCGTCCACCCGCGTCAGCCGTTCGGTGAGGTGCAGCTCGGGGCCGGAGTTCCGGAACCCGCCCGTGCCGTTGAAGTTGGTGGTCTCGATGACGAGGGTGTCGCCTTCCCAGCGGCCCCGCGAGTCGCCGCGCCACAGCCGGATCCGCTGATCGACGTGGGGCCGCTCGTCGAGGTGCACGATGCGGATCTCGTGGTTCTCCTCGGTCTGGATCACCACGTGGTCCGGGGTCTGGACGATCTGGACGAGGGGCGCGAACGGGAACGCCATCATCGGCGGACCGCCGGTGACGAAGCGCAGGCAGCGCTCGCTGTAGCCCCGATCGTCGTGGGAGTCGGCCCGCTGGGTCATCGGCTGCCGGAGGCCGTCGGCCAGCCGCTCCTCGGCCTCGGGCGTGTAGGGCGGGATCTTCCCGGTCGGCCCGGTGATGAGCGACGTCCGGCCGCTCAGCGCGCCCGGCTCCATCCAGATCTCGCTGAACTCGACGGCCAGCAAGGCCTCCGGCCCGCGCAAGGCGTCGATGCGCCGCTGGACGGCGGTCTGCTGCAGCTCGGCCAGCTCCGGCGCCGTGTGGAACTCCCGCTCGCCGTACTCGTCCGGACGCTCCAGCGGCGTCAGGCTCGAGTTGGTCCACACGCCGGTGAGGGCCGGCCGGCCCCACGGCGTGCGCGGCGTGTCGGCGGTCTCCGCCGGCTGGGCCACTCCCGGGACCGGCAACAGCAGCACGAGCAGCACGAGCAGCATTCGACGCATGGACACGTCTTCCCTCCTGACGAACGGTTCCGACCCACAGTCCTTGCCGATGCGCGGCCGCCGCCGCGCCGCTACCGCGACCCGGCCGCGGCCGCGCGCTCCTGGTTGCGTGCGCCGCGCAGGATGTTCTCCAGGCCGTAGTTGCCCTCGTGGCAGGCGTACTCGAACAGCGGCCCGTCGATGCGGCTCATCGGGATGGACGCCGTCCACGGCTGCGCGTACGTCTGCGGGTCGTTGACGGTGAACCGGTAGTCGATGGTGTCCGCGTCCACGCGCGTGAAGCGCTCGACGAGGTGGAGCTGCGCGCCCGACGCCAGCACGAGGTGCAGCGGTCCGCTGACAGCCCGCTCGTCCGCCCGGGGGCTGAAGTTGGTGGTCTCGACCACCAGCGTCTCGCCTTCCCAGCGGGCGCGCGAGTCGCCCAGCCACTGGCCGACGCCCTCGGGCACATGCGACCGGCCGTCCAGCGGGATGATGCGCGCGTCGTGGATCATCTCGACCAGGATCACGACGTGGTCGGGCGTCTGGAAGATCTGGTAGTTGTGGTTGTAGAAACCGGGAATCATCGCGCCCGGCAGGCCGCGCGTGATGCACCGGTCGTACAGGTTCAGGTCGGTGTACGAGTCGGGTGCGGCGTTGCGCGACGCGGCCACCGCGGCGTCCCGCTCGCGCACGCGGTCGGTCAGTGCGGGGAGCTGTCCGTCGGGCGGATCGACCACGAGCGACGTCTGGGTGGACCGCAGCCCGCTCTCGACCCAGAAGCTGTTGTACGCGCCCGTGCTGCCGGGCGGCGGCTCGCGGTCCCGGCGGCTCGCGGCCCGGGCGTCCAGCTCGGCGCGCTCCTCGTCGGTCAGCGCCGTCCGCCCCTCGTACTCGCTCGGACGCTCCATGGGCGTCGTGGTGGTGTTCGTCCACGTACCCTGCAGGTCGGGATCGCCCCATGCCGTCCGCCACGTCTCCCCACCGCCGGCCTGCGCCGCCGCCGCGGCTGGCGCGAGCACCAGCAGAACACCCGCCAACGCTGCAATCGCCCGTGTCATCGCACTCCTCCTCGTCGATAGCCCGGCAATCGTCGCCTGCGGCTCCGATTGCCGAGGATCCACGTCCGCGTTTCAATGCGCCTCCGCGGCGCGCTCCTGCACCCGCGCCCCGCGCAGTATGTTCACCAGGCTGTAGTTGCCTTCGTGGCACGCGTGCTCGTACAGCAATCCCGCCGACACCCGCAGCGGCATCTCGACCGACCACGGCTCCGTCCACGTCTCCGGGTCCTCGACCGTGAACCGGTACAGGAGCGTCGCGTCGTCCACCCGCGTCAGCCACTCGGTGAGGTGCAATGCCGGGCCCGAGCCGCGAAACCCGTCGACACCGTTGAAGTTCGTCGTCTCGACGACCAGCGTATCGCCCTCCCAGCGGCCCCGCGAGTCGCCGCTCCAGAGCCTGATGCGGGGGTCGATGCGCGGTCGTTCATTGAGGTGGATGATCCGGATGACGTGGCCTTCCTCGTGAAGGAACGCGACATGGTCCGGGGTCTGGAATATCTGGTGGACGTTCGCGATGCCGAACGCCATCATCGGCGGACCGCCGCTGACGAAGCGCAGGCAGCGCTCGCTGTAGCCCCGGTCCTCGTGGGAATCCGCCCGCTCGGTGAGGAACTGGTTGAGGCCGGAGGCAAGGCGCTCGCGCGCAGCCGCGGTGAGCGGCGGGATCCTGCCGGTCGGGCCGGTGACCAGCGACGTCCGCCCGCTGAGCGTCCCGCGCTCGAGCCAGGCCGGCCCGCCCTCGACGGCCAGCGCGCGCTCCTCGTCCGTGATCGGTCCGAGCCGGTCCGGAACAGTCAGCCGCCGCAGCTCTTCCTCCTCGCCTTCCGCGAGGAACTCCCGGTCGCCGAACTGTTCCGGACGCTCGAGCGGCGTCGTGGCGCCGTTGACCCAGACGCCGCCCAGGGCCGGCCGCCCCCACGCCGTGCGCGGCACGTCGGCATCGTCGGCCGGCTGCGCCGCCGTCCATCCCGGCGCGAGCGTCAGCACGGCACCCGTGAACACGACCAGCGCGCGGGTCATCGCCGTTCTCCTTTCGGTCGACTCGAGGGCCGTAGTGGCGACCACCTCCGGCGTGATGGCGACGGCCGGATGGAGATAGTGCATGTCGTCACTCCGACAGATCGATGCCGGCCAGCACGTCGTCCGCGGGCACCCGCGCCAGGGCCGGACCCCACGCCTGCCTGAATGCCTCGATCCCCAGGATCCGGTCCACGTCCGGCTTGCTGAAGAAGCAGCGCTCGATCGGGACGTGCTGCGTGCGATGCGCCCGCAGCGCGGCCGCCTTCGCGGCCCGCTGCGGCGCCACGTCGATCACGAAGTCGACGCCCGGCTCCGTGCCCAGGGTGCGCGGCCGGGTCACCTCCCACGGCGGAACGGGCGCGTTCCAGAGCAGTCGCGGGACGCGGTAGGGCTCGCCTGCCGCGTCGGCCCAGCGGGGATCGGCCGCCGCCGCGACGGCGTCGATCGCGAAGCGCGCGATCGCGACATGGTCGGCATGGCCGTTCATGCCGGCGGGATCGAAGCTGATCACCACGTGCGGCCGATGCTCGCGGATGCGTCGGACCAGGGCGTCGCGGATACCGGCGGCCGGCGCCTCGCCGAGGTGCTTGTCCCGATAATCGAGCAGGCGCACGTCCGCGATGCCGAGGATGCCGGCAGCCTGCCGCAACTCGGCCTCACGCACCGCCGACAACTCCTCCCGGCGGCAGACCGGCGGGTCGCCGACGCGTCCGGCGTCGCCGTGCGTCGCCGTCACGAGCACCGTCTCGCCACCGCGGTCGGCATGACGGCGCACCAACCCCCCGGCGATGAAGCTCTCGTCGTCCGGATGCGCGAAGATCAGGAGTATGCGCGGCGCCGGCATGCAGCACTATAGCCCATGCCGCACCCGCCACCGGCCCGGCGGTCCCGGGCCATCGTCCCGGACCAGACCACCAACCGGCAGAACGGAGGAGAGGAATCGCCGCCCGGCGTCAGGGCAGGTCGTCGGGCGGCGCGACGCCGGCGCGCGCCATCACGGCACTCACGGCCGCTTCAGTCTCGGGCGAGCTGACGATGTTGGCGCCGCGCTGGACGCCGGCGACGATCCGCCACGGCGTCCAGCCCCTGGCATTCTCCCGATTCCAGACCTCGGTCCGCGCGCCCTGGTCGGCCAGGAAGGTCACGACGCCGGGAAGATGCTTGTAGGCGGCCCCGTGCATGGCCGTCTCGCCGTTGTCGTCCACGGCGTCCAGCTCGCCGCCCAGCGCCAGCGCCACCTTGACGGCCTCGAGCACCTCCGGCTCGGTGCCGGGATCTTCGCCCGGGGACTGGGTGCCCACGCCCGCGGCCACCATCAGCGGCGTGGTGTTGTCCTCGTTGGCCAGCAACGGGTCGGCGCCCAGCTCGGCCAGCAGGCTCATCAGCTCGGCGTCCGCGGTGCGGGCCGCGAGCAGGAACGGGGTGCCGCCCACCATGTTCAACGCGGTGATGCCGGCCGGCGGCTTCAGCGTGACGCGCGCGTCGAGATCCGCCCCCTTGGCCGCCAGCAGCCGGACGAGGTCGAGGCTGTCCATGCCGCCCGAGCCCGCGGGCGGCGGATCGTTGCTGCCGGAGTCTCCCGTCTTCCGCACCCACGACAACTGGTGCAGCGCGGTCCACCCGCGCGGGGCCGCGTCGGGATCCGCCCCGCGCTCCAGCAGCCGCGCCGCCAGCTCGAAGTGCGCGCTCCCCACCGCCAGCAGGAAGGCGTCGAGACCCTCGCTGGAGGCGCGCGCCATCTCCACGCCCCCGGCCGTGCGGTCGGAGTTGATCGACAGCGAATCGTCCAGGCTGGCGCCGGCGTCGAGCAGCAGCTCGGCCACGTCGATCCGCCCCTCGCGGGCCGCGAACAGCAACGGGGTGAAGCCGCCCTGCGAAGCCGCGCCGACGTCCGCACCGTGCGCGAGCAGCGCCGCCACGACCTCCGCGTTGCCTTCCGCCGCCGCCCACATCAGCGCCGTCTGCCCCCGCCACGACTCGGCCGCGTTGACGTCGGCCCCGCGCGCCAGCAGCAGGTTCACGACCTCGACCACACCGGTGCGGGCTGCCGTCATCAGTGCGGTCTCGCCATCCGCCAGCACCGTGTCCGGGTCGGCGCCGGCGTCGAGCAGCAGCTCGACCATCGCGGCATTGCCGTTGATGCAGGCCAGCGGCAGCGGTTGCACGCCGTAGCGGTTGGCGGCCGTCGCCCGCGCGCCGGCGCGGATCAGCAGCTCTGCGATGCCGAGCTGGTCATGGTGCACCGCCCAGTGCAGCGGCGTGCTGCCGTCGGCCTCGGCCGTGTCGGGATCGACCCGCTCCGCAAGCAGCGCCCGCACGGCTGCCTCGTCGGCGCGCCTGACTGCGTCGACCAGCCGCGCATCGGGCGCGGCGCTCGGGGCGGCGCCGGCCAGCAGCGCCAGCACCACGGCGACGGTCGGGCAGACCCTCCACTCCATGAATGACCTCCGCGGCCGGCTACAACGTCAGGGGCTCGAGGACCGCGCCGGCCCGGCCGGTGCTGTCCACGAAGCTGTCCAGGTGGACGCCCATGTGGTCGAGCAGCGCCAGATGCAGGTTGGCCAGCGGCGTCGGCTCGGCGTAGCGGAGGTGCCAGCCGCCCCTTGCGCCCCCGGCCCCGCCGCGCGCAACGACGATCGGCAGGTTGCTGTGATCGTGCACGTTCGGGTTGCCCATGCCGCTGCCGTACAGGTACGTCGTGTGATCGAGCAGCGACCCGTCGCCGTCCTCGGTGGCGCGCAGCCGTCCGAGCAGATAGGCGAACAGCGACGCGTGATAGGCGTTGATCTTGGCCAGCTTGGTGAGCTTCTCGGGATCGTTGACGTGGTGCGACACCGGATGGTGCGGCTCGGCCACGCCGATCTGGGGATAGGTCCGGGTGCTCGCCTCGCGGGCCAGCTGGAACGTGATGACCCGGGTCAGATCGGTCTGCAGCGCCAGCACCTGCAGATCGAACATCAGCTTGACGTGCTCCTCCCACGAGTCCGGGACGCTGGTCGGGCGCTCGAGCGCCGTGGCCGGCGACGCGGCGGCGTGCTGCTCCGCGCGCTGGATGCGGCGCTCGACCTCGCGCACCGTTTCCAGGTAGTCGCCGACCCTGGCGCGGTCGCCGGCCCCGAGGCGCGACCGCAGGCGCGCCATGTCGTCGAGCACCCAGTCGAGGATGCTGGCGTTGGCCCGCAGCTCGGCCTGCCGCTCCTGCGGCGTGCCGCCGTCGCCGAACAGACGCTCGAACACCGCGCGCGGATCGGCCTCCGGCGGCAGCGGCGTCGTCGGCGACGACCACGACAGGCAGTTCATGTAGACGCAGGCGAAGCCATTGTCGCAGTTGCCCACCTGCGCTATCAGGTCGGTGCCGAGCTCCAGCGACGGGATCACGGTCTCGCGGCCCACCGCCCTGGCGACGATCTGATCGACGGTCGTGCCGAGCTGGTAGTCGCTGCCTTCCGTGCGCTTGCCGCGCACGCAGCTCAGGAAGGCCGCGTTCGACGACGCGTGGTTGCCGGCCGAGTAGGCGTTGCGCAGCTCCAGGTTGGTCACCACGGTCAGGTCGTCGAGGTGCGGCGTGAGCGCCGCGAGCGACGGCGACAGCTCCGTGAGGCGTCCGTCCGTCTCGGGAATCCACGGCGCCGGGTTCATCCCCATCGGGATGAAGACGTAACCCAGGCGGCGGGCCGGCCGCGGCGCCGCGCTCAGCGCCGGCACCATGGCATCGAGCAGCGGCAGCGCGCACGTCGCACCGAGCCCTCGCAGGAACGTCCGCCGCGGCAACGCCATCTTCGTTACGATCATTACGACCTCCGCATCTGGAACGGCGTACTCTTGACGATCGCCGACACGAGCGACGAGAAGCGATTGTCGTCCCGCGCGGTCTCGCGCAGGATCTGCCGCACGGCCGGCGCGTCGGCGTGATCCACGCCGCGCCCCAGCGCGAACGTCAGCAGCTTCTCCGTCAGGGTCCGCACGAACAGGTCCGGGCGCGCCAGCAGCGCCTGCCGCAGGCCGGCGACCCCATCGAACTCCCCGCCGCCCGGCAGGCTGCCGGAGGCGTCGATCGCCCGCCAGCTCTCGTCGCGCGCCCGCCAGCGACCGACCGCGTCGAAGTTCTCCATGGCGAGGCCGGCCGGATCCATCATCTGATGGCAGGCCGCGCACGCGGGGTTCCCGCGGTGCTGCGCCATCCGCTCGCGCATGGACAGCGCCGCCCCGCCCGTTCCGCCTTCGTCGAGCGGCGGCACGTCGGGCGGCGGGGGCGGCGGGGGCATGCCCAGGAGGTTCTCCAGCACCCATTTGCCGCGCAGCACCGGCGAGGTGCGCGTTGCGTACGAGGTGACCGTCAGGATGCTGCCGTGCCCCAGCAGGCCGGCCCGCCGGCTGTCGGCGCCCAGCCCCACGCGCCGGAAGTGGTCGCCGTACACGTTCGGCACGTCGTAGTGCCGGGCGAGCCGCTCGTTGAGGAAGGTGTAGTCGGCCCGCAGCAGATCGAGCACGTCCCGGTCCTCGCCGACGATGCTGGCGAACAGCAGCTCGGTCTCGCGCCGCATCGCGCGGCGCAGGTTGTCATCGAAGTCCGGGTACCGCCGCAGGTTCGGCCTGGCCGTGTCCAGGTTGCGCAGGTACAGCCACTGGCCGGCGAAGTTCGTCGCCAGCGAGTGGGCGCGCGGATCGGCGAGCATGCGGGCGACCTGCGCGTCGAGCGCCGCCGGGTCGGCCAGCTCCCCGCGCTCGGCGAGGACGAGCAGCTCGTCGTCGGGCAGGCTGCTCCACAGGAAGAACGACAGCCGGGAGGCCAGCTCGATGTCGCTCAGCCGGTACGGCGTGCCCGGGGGCAGCCCTGCCGGATCCTGCTCGATGCGGAACAGGAACTCCGTGCTGGCGAGCAGCGCCCGCAGGGCCAGCTCGATGCCGTCCTCGAACCCGCCCCGCGCACGGCCCCGCGCGTAGAACGCCAGCGGCCCCGCCAGGTCCTCGTCGCTCACGGGCCGGCGGTAGGCGCGGCGCGCCAGCGTGCCGATGATCGTCCGGGCGCACGCGGGCTCGTCGGCCGCGGTCGCGGGGCGGCATGTGAAGATGCGCCGGCGGCTCGGCGTGTCGCCCGCCCCGGCCGCCGCGAACGGCCCGGCAATCGCCACCGAGCGCACGGCCGGCTGCGTGCGGGGATGCCGATCCATGTTGAAATGGGCGTCGTACGGCTGCCGCTCGGTCTCGATCAGCGCCGAGCTCTTCTTCAGGAACGCGGCGCCCACCCGGTGCGGGCCCGCGCCGACGACCAGCCGCACCTGCAGCTGCTTGTCGATGTCGGCATCGGCGTAGTACCCGGCCACGACCATGCGGTTCGGGCGGATCTCGAAGACCTGCAGCCGCTCGCCGTCCAGGGTGAGCTCGAGGTCGTGGGGGTCGTACAGCCCCTCGACGTTCTCGTTGCGGTTGCGCGACAGGCGCACCTGGATCTCGTACTCGCCGTCCGCGGGAAAGTTGTGCGTCACGACCGTGCCGCCGCGCGTGCCGAACGGCAGGCCGTCGAAGTGGCCTTCCTGGGTCAGATCCGCGGGCAGCACCACCACGCGGCTGCCCGGCGCGGGCGCGGCGCTGCCGACCGCCAGCCGGCTGACCTTGCCCGCAGCCGACAGGTAGCGCTCGAGCAGCGCCGGCGAGAGGTTGACGGCGCCGACGTTGTCGAAGCCGTAGCTGGCGTCGTCGGGCGGCAGCAGCGCCGTCACGTCGACGTCGAGCGCCAGCAGGTCGCGGACGGCGTTCTGGTACTCGGTGCGGTTGAGGCGCCGGAAGGTGTCGGTGCGACCGGGATCGGGCGCCGCCAGCGCCAGCCGGTCCAGCTCGGTCTCCAGGTACGACACCAGGTCGTCGTAGGCGGCCTCGTCGGGCCGCGGAGACCCGGCCGGCGGCATTGCGCGGGCGCGCAGCTTGCGGACGGCCCGCTCCCAGAGCGACGTGTCGTGGACCACCTGCGCGACATCGACGGCGTCCAGCGCCACGCCGGCGGTCTGCAGCCGGTCGTTATGGCAGCGGACGCAGTACTGGTCCAGCAGCGCGCGTGCGGAAGAGGCGGCCGGCGCAGCCGCCGAGGGGACTGCCAGGCACAGGACCGCCGCCGCAGCCGCGCCGCCAGTCAGCCAACGCGTTCCCATGCACACCTCCAACTTCCGCTGCAGGACGCATCTTAACATCGCCGGGGCGTCGCGGCAGGGCGGCGAACGCCGCCGCGCGATGGAGCCGTCCCGCCGAAGTACGAGGCTGCACGCTACTGCTAATCGTTGGTGCGGCGCTTCGCCTCCCGCTCGGCGACGATCTGCTCGTAGTCCTCCTGGGTCAGGTAGGTGACGTTCACGTGCGCGTGGTACATGTCGTCGTAGCTGCGCTGGCCCCAGCCCACCCACTGCCGCGGATCGGGATTGTTGCGGTTGGCTGCGGTGTTGTCGTGCCAGGCGGTGATGTGAACGACCGTGCCTGCCGGCAGCACCGGCGCCGAGTCGTCCGTGTAGACGTAGTTGACGTGCCAGTTGAAGTCGAAGTTCTCGACGTGGCTCAGCATCTCCACCCGGCCGTCGGGCAGGATCGCCTCCATCGACATCGCCTTGCCGCGGATGTGCATGTGCGGCTGGTAGTTCTCGAGGCGCGCCGGAGCCGGCAGCGGGATGTAGGCGTGGTGGACCGTGACCTTGCCGGGCGGCAGGTCCATCGTCTGCTGCGACTGCTGCGCGCCCATGGCCTGCCCGTAGACGCGGTACTTCGGCACGAAGTCGCGCGGATAGAACCAGACGCCCACGTCCGTCTGCGCCACCACCTCCTCGCCGACGGAGTGGTAGTGGTTGTCGAACGTGAACCGCGCCCCGGCCTTCATCAGCTTCCCGGTGTTCTCGCGGAACACGTCGCCGATCTTGCCGATGGCGAACTCGCTGAAGTAGCTGCCCCGCGGCGTGACGTCGACGGCGGCGACGTGGTCCCCGGGCTCCTCCTCCTGCAGCAGGTACACGTTGGAGTGATGCGTGACGCGGCGCGCCTCGATGGTCGGGCGAATCTCGATGCCGGTCGCCCAGCGATCCTCCGTGAGCCCGGTGTCGACCACCGGCTGCCACCACTGGTCCTGCCCCTCGGCGCCCTGGGTCCACGGCGGCGAGCTCACGACCAGGTCCGGCGGGCGGCCGTAGCGCGCCTCGAGGCGCCAGATGTCGTCGCCGGGCCACTCGACCGGCGGCGGCATGTCCGCCGCGTTGCCGCGCGGCGCACCGGCGTCGACCCAGTCCACGATCGTGTCGATCTCGGCCTCGCTCAGCGAGATGTCGTTCTCGAACGCCTGCACGCCGATCGTCTTGTCGATGTGCCACGGCGGCATCGAGCGCTCCGCCACCTTCGTGCGGATTGCCCGCGCCCACGGGCGGACCTCCTCGTAAGTCACCAGCGACATCGGCGCCATCTGACCCCGGCGATGGCAAGTCTGGCACCGCTGCTGCAGGATCGGCGCGACGTCCGCGCTGAACGTCGGCGCCGCCTGGGCGAACGCCGGCGCGGGCGAAACCGGAACGAGGCCGGCCGCGAGGCCGATCGCGACTGTCCAACCGAGCGCCTTCTTGCTCATCACCATTCTCATCTCACCTCCACGGTGACGTATCCGTTGGTCCAGCAGCAGAAGAAGCCGCCGGCCATCACCGCGCGCTGCCCGCCCGACTCGTCCCAGACCAGGGCGCGCAGCACGTATTCGCCCGGCACGTCGAACGTCGCGGTCGTCGTCGCGCTGCCCGCCGCGTCGAGGGCCGGTTGCGCATCGCCGAAGGCCACCGGTCCGGGTCCACGGTACTTGCTCCACCCCACCCCGCGCTCCCACGGCATGCCGCCGCGCGCGCGCCGGATACCGTCGTCGCTGGTCCAGACCGTCAGCGCCAACGGCTCGGACAGCGAGGTCCGGACACGCGCCGCCACGCCTCCGGGGCCCTGCCCTGCCTCCCCGTCCGGTGCGAACCGCAGCACCGGCGGCGTGTTGCCGTTCGTGACTTCCTTCAGCGCGTCGATACGCCACTCGGGGCGCAGGTGGCCGGGAATGGCAATCGTCTCGCCGTTCGCGGTCAGCGACCAGGTCAGCTCCTGCTGCCCGAAATCGGCCGGCACGACCACGGCAAAGACGCCGGTCTGGCGCCGGGGCAGGAAGTGCGTCGGCTGCCCGCGGTCCGGCGGCCCGGGCTCCATGCGGTTGTCCGGGCCGATCGGCACGTCCAGGTGCTCCTCGTAGTTGCGGTTGAGGTAGCCGTACACCAGGCTGAAGCTGCCGTCGCCGTTCTCGTGCCAGCCCTCGAACGAGGGCGTGACGCTCTGTCCCCGCGCGTGCGGACGCGGCGCGTCCACACGCGTCTCCTGCGCCGGCGCGGGTTGCGCGGTCGCCACCATGGCGACGGCCGCCAGTCCGGCGACTACCTGTGCGAGCTCTCTGTGCATCAGCGGATCACCCAACGCCACGTGCGCGCCGCCCGCGCGGCACGCCGCGATTGTACACCCGCCGCGCACGGCCTCGCCGCCGGCCGTTGAACGGCCGGCGACCGCGCAGTAAGATGCGCAGGATCGTCGGCAGCCAGCCGGCGAAGACAGGAAGAGAGGAAGACGAGAATCATGCAGCGCACCCTGAGAATCGCCATCGCGTCCCTGTGCCTTCTGTCCGTGGCGTCGGTCGGCGCCGCCCAGGGGGACGGCGGCACGTTCACCGCACAGGACTACCTCGAGATCCAGCAGCTCTACGCCAAGTACGCGCAGACCCTCGACCTCGGCGACGCGGAAGGCTGGGCCAACACGTTCACGGCCGACGGCGTCTTCGGCGAGACTGCCGGCCACGCCGCCCTGAAGGTCTTCGCGGAAGGCTTCTTCGCCAACTTCGACGGCGCCGCGCGCCACTGGAACAGCCAGTTGATCGTCACGCCGACGGCCGAGGGCGCGGACGGCGGCTGCTACCTGCTGCTCGTCGACACGCGGACCCAGCCCGCCGGGCTGACGGTCGCCGGCATCTACGACGACAAGCTCGTCAAGACGCCCGCCGGCTGGCGCTTCCAGGAGCGCGTGTTCACCGCCGACCAGGTGCCCGCCAGCGATCAGTAGGCGCCTTGCCGCCACGTCGCCGGCCGCGGCGTGGCGGCGGCTCCTCCCCCGCGAGCGGCTTCACCGCTCCGCCGGCCCGTCCCGCTCGTCGAGTCCGTGCCGGGCCAGGTACTCGGAGAGCAGATCGGCCACTGCGAGGTTGTTCAGGTCCGAGAAGGGGAAGTGGGTGTTCCCTGCCAGCCCCGCGGCTGGCAGGTGCAGTAGCTCCGCATTCCCGCCGCGCGCGTTCACGGCCTCCACGAACGCCTCCGCGGCCGGCACGGACCGCACCCAGAGATCGACGCCGAAGATCCCGGCTGGCTCGGCCGCAATGTTGTCGCCGAACACGATCTGAATGGGGATCCCGGTGAGCCTGTCGAACTCGGCGGGCGACACCGGCACGGCCGGCGCGTAGCCGGCCGGCGGCGGCTTCTCCCCTTCCGGCGTCAGGAACACCGTTGGCTCGTAGGAGACGATCGCGCGCACGTTGCGGCTGCGGAGCGCGGTCTGCCAGCCCAGGATGCCGCTGGCCGAATGGGTGAGCAGCACGGCGGGGCCGATCGTTTCGAAGAGCGCTGCGACCGCGGTGGTCGCCACGGCGGCACCCTCGCCGCGGCCGGCTGCCCCGTCCCCGGGCGTCCCGGTGTCGGGCGTCACCTGCCGGAAGTACTGATCGAGCGCCTCCGGGTCCTGCGAAAACTGCACGCCCGGGAAGAACCGGGGCGGCTCCGGCGGCTTCCAGATGCCGAGGCGGAAAATCGTGAACAGGTTGGCCTCGTCGGGCACGCCGCCGCCAATCGTGGCGCCGGCAGTGCTGCGGCCCGCCCGGCCGCGGCGCGGCTGGTCGATGATGTATGTCGCGAATCCGCGCCGCAAGAAGATGTTCCGATAGCCGTCCCGCCCGTCCGGCGTGGTTTCCCAGGTCTTGCCGAACTGACCGCCGCCGTGCCACATGACGAGCGGATACGTCCGCGCGTCGCCCGGGATCTGGAACTGCGCGTAGCCGTGGTCGCCGCGGAACGTATTGCCGTCGGCGCCCGTCACGACCGTGCCGCCGAAGGCGAAGCTGCCCTGCGACGCCAGGACTATCGGCCGCGGCTCACGCTCGCCCGCCGCCGGAAGGTCCGCCGTCGACTGCGGCCCGCAGCCCCCCGCAACGACCGAGCAGAGCCCCAACAGCAATCGAACCGGCAGCTTCGTGCCGGTCCCGACTACAACGTGCTTCGCCATCCCCCGAGCGTCCTTGCATGCGCGGGTCTTGTCGTACCCGCTCTGCCTCCGTCTGGCACGTTCCAGCCGAACACGGGACCTCGCGGGTCTCGCCACGGGCCCGGCAATGTCGGCAGCAAGTATGTCGCAGGGTGGTCGGTAGACGCGACTGACCGTCACGACAATTCCCCGTCGATGCCGAGCCGCTTGACCAGCTTGGCCAGTCCCTGACGGGAGATGCCCAGCTCGCGGGCCGCCCCCGTGGGCCGCCCGTCGTTGCGGCGCAGCGCGGCCTGCACGAAGCCGCGCTCGAACGCCTCGCGCGCCTCGGCCAGCGTGGGCCGGGCGTCGGCGGGCCGCTCGCGAACGACGGCGGGCAGCAGCTCCGGGCCCACCTGACCGCGGCGCGGGGCCGCCACGACGAGCTGCGCCACCACGTTCTGCAACTCTCGCACATTGCCCGGCCACGGGTACCGGGCCAGGATCTCGACGGTTGCATCACCCAGCGTGGCCCGCTTGCCTGCGCGTTTCAACTCCCGCACCCAGAAATGCCGCGCCAGCAGCTCCACGTCGCCGGCCCGGTCGCGCAGCGCGGGCACCTGCAGGCTGACGACGGCCAGGCGGAACAGGAGGTCCTGACGAAACCGGCCGGCAGCCGCCTCGGCGGTCAGCCGGCGATTCGTGGCCGCGATCAACTGGACGTCGACCTTCCGCACCGCGTTCTCTCCGAGGCGGCGGATCTCGCCGTCCTGGATCACCCGCAGCAGCTTGGCCTGGGCGCGCGCCGACAGCTCGCCGACCTCGTCCAGGAACAGCGTGCCGCCGTCCGCGGCCTCCACCAGGCCGGCGCGCTCGGTCACGGCGCCCGTGAACGCGCCGCGGCTGTGTCCGAACAGCTCCGCCTCGAACAGCTCGTCGGTCAGGGCCGCGCAATTGACCGCGCAGAACGCGCGCGCGTGCCGCGGGCCGCCCCGGTGGAGCGCCCGGGCGACCAGCTCCTTGCCCACGCCCGTCTCGCCCTCGATCAGCACCGGATAGGGCGCCGCCGCGGCGCGCGCGATCGCCGCGCGCAGGGACGCCATCTCCCGACTCCGTCCCAGCAGCGCATCCGGGCCGCCCGCCGCGCCGGCGTCATCAGCCGACCGCAGCCGATCGCGCAGCTCCGGCTCGCAGACGACGGCCGCCACCCGCGCCAGGACCATGAGCCGATCGATCGATTCCGGGGCGCGCGTCCAGCGGATGACGAGTGCGCCGGGTGCGCTGTCCCCGTCCTCGATGGGCAGTGCGGTTCGGTACTCGCGGCCGCACACCACGAGCGGGGCGACCCGGCCCCGGGCCAGGATTTCCCGGACCGACTCGTGCACGTGACGCTCGATATCGCCGGCTGCGGCCAGGACGGCGCTGCTCTCACCGAGCCGATACACCGCCACGGCACGGGCTTCCGTCTGCTGCTGCAGCGCGGCGCAGACCTGCTCGAGGGCGTCCCCGCCAGCCGCTGGCACGCTCGCCCGCAGCAGCGTTGCCAGATCGCCGGCCAGCCGGTCCAGCCCGACCGCGGCCCGGCGGGAGGGCTCCGGCAGGGGCGGCGGCGCGGCAGGGCGCCTGCTCAGCAGCGCCCGGGCTTCCAGGTAGTCCTCGTGCTCGCTCCCGGCGAGGGGGTTGCGGGCGTCGCCGGCGGGGTCGGACCCGGCCGTATCGAAGAGCAGACGCGCCTGCTCGAGCGCGGCCCCGGCCCGCTCGCTCTCTCCCCGCTCGCGCAACAGCTCGCCCAGCGTCGCCGCGGCGCGGGCCGCGCCCGCGTAGCGTTGCCGGCGTTCGAGCACACCGAGCGCGTCGCGCAGCATGCGCTCCGCCGACGCGTAGCGGCCGCCGCGGGCAACGGCGAGGGCATTGGCGATACGCCCCCGGGCGCGGACCACCCGCTCGTCGTCGTCATCCGCGCGGTCGCTCGGGCGGGTCGGAGCCACGAGCGGCGACATGCAAGAATCCCGCCCGCACGGCCGCGGCGGCTCGAGGCACCTGCGGCCCCACCGCGGCCGGGGTCAATAGACCCACGGGTGGGAGATTTCTCGGCCGGGCCGCCCCGGTGAGCGTGCGGTTTGTCCATTGCCGGATTCCGGAACGCCCGAATCGTTGCTAGGATGA
This sequence comes from Vicinamibacterales bacterium, assembly GCA_963665465.1. GTDB lineage: Bacteria > Acidobacteriota > Vicinamibacteria > Vicinamibacterales > UBA8438 > JAAXGX01. The sequence goes on along the minus strand of OY762226.1, from coordinate 5,705,635 downwards.
GTCACGCGGCTGTCGCGAACACGGGAGGTAAGGCATGCACGCTCGATACGCAACCTTGGCCGCCATCGCCGCCGCGCTCATCGCGACGGCTCAGCCCGTCGGGGCGCAGTACGGCGCGGTCGACGGGGAATGGCGCAGCTACGCGGGCGACAACGGCAGCACCAAGTACTCGCCGCTCGACGAGATCGACGCCGGCAACTTCGACGACCTGCACATCGCCTGGCGCTGGCAGTCTGTCGACAGCGCAGTCGACCTCGCCACGCTGCAGCCCGGCGTGATGAGCCGGCGGGTCTCGATCAACGGCCTGCAGGCGACGCCGCTGATGGTCGACGGCGTGCTGTACCTGACGACGGCCCTCCACCAGGCGGCCGCGATCGACGCCGGCACCGGCGAGACCCTCTGGGTTCACGATCCGCAGGCCTACCTGAGCGGGAGCCCGACGCATTTCTACCGCTCGCGCGGCCTGGCCTACTGGGAGGACGGCGACGACGCGCGCATCTTCTGGGGGACGATGGAGGCGTACCTCGTCGCGGTGGACGCCCGCACGGGCGAGCCGGTGCGCGACTTCGGCGACAACGGCCGGGTCGATCTGATGGAAGGCGTGCCGCGCGCCGTGCGCGGCGCGACCAACTACCAGGGACGCAACCTGGTGGGGGTGGCCTCGCCGCCGGTGATCACCCGCGACGTGGTCGTGACGCCGACCATCATCTCGGACTTCGTGATCCAGCGGGAAGCGCCGCCGGGCTGGGTCAAGGGCGTCGACGCGCGGACCGGGGACGTCCGCTGGGTGTTCCGCACCGTGCCGCAGGCCGACGACTTCGGCGCCGACACGTGGCTCAACGAGTCGTGGCGCTACTCGGGCAACGCGAACATCTGGCCGCCGCTCAGCGCGGACGACGAGCTGGGCTACGTCTACCTGCCGACCGGCACCCCCACCAGCGACTACTACGGCGGCCACCGGCTCGGCGACAACCTCTTCGCCGAGAGCATCGTGGCCGTCGACGCCGAGACCGGCCAGCGCGCCTGGCACTTCCAGGCGGTGCACCACGGCGTCTGGGACTACGACTTCCCGGCGGCGCCGACGCTGATCGACATCACCGTCGACGGGCGTCCGATCAAGGCCCTGGCGCAGGTCAGCAAGCAGGGGTTCACGTACGTCTTCGATCGTGCGACCGGCGAGCCGGTCTGGCCGATCGAGGAGCGTCCCGTGGCGACCGACACCGACCTCGAGGGCGAGGTGCTGTCGCCGACCCAGCCCTTCCCCACCAAGCCGCCGCCGTTCGAGTACCAGGGCATCACCATCGACGACCTGGTCGACTTCACGCCCGAGATACGCGCGCTCGCGGTCGAGGCGGTCGACAGCTTCCGGCTCGGCCCGCTCTTCACGCCGCCGATGCTGAGCGTGGAGGGCGGCCTGCAGGGCACGATTCAGCGCCCGCACATCGCCGGCGGCGCGAGCTGGAGCGGTGCGGCGGCGGACCCGGAGACCGGCCTGCTCTACGTGCCGTCCGAGAACCGCTTCTCGGTCATCAAGTACTACACGCCCGACCCCGCGGAGGGCGGCAACCTGCGCTACACGCAGGCGGACTTCGACAGCGGCAGGCAACCGCTCATGCCGCAGGGGCTCCCGCTGCTCAAGCCGCCGTACTCGCGCATGACGGCGATCGACCTGAACGCGGGCGACCATGCCTGGATGCAGCCGAACGGCGACGGCAACCGCTACCGCAACCACCCGCGGCTGCGCCACCTGGACCTGCCGCCGCTCGGCGGCGAAGGCCACGGCGGACCGCTGCTGACCAGGACGCTGCTGGTGAGCGCGCTGACGGCGGGCGGCTCCGACGGCGGCCCGCGGCTGGTGGCGCGCGACAAGGCGACGGGCGCGATCGTGGGGTCGATCGATCTGCCGGCCGGCGCCATCGGGACGCCGATGACCTACCTGCACGAAGGCCGGCAGTACATCGCGCTGACCATCGGCGGCGACGTCCCGGAGCTGATTGCGCTGGCGCTGAGCTCCGATTAGCGGTTAGTTGGATGCGTCGCGGAGGGTGGCGTAGTGCTGCTCGAAGAAGTCCAGGCGCTCGGCCCGCAGTTTCTGCCGCACCTGCACCATGTCGCCGAACTCGAGCGCCGACTCGTCGGCCTGCGTGTAGGCCGGCCAGTCCGGCACGTCGTCGCCGTTCGGATTCCCGGTCGCCGCGAAGTTGACCCAGTAGGAGGCCATCACCTCGGACAGTTGCCGGTCCGCATCATCGTAGTCCCGGTTCGCGAACCAGTACCGGCCGCCGCCGCCGAGGTTGTTGAAGACGTACGGGATCTCCGCGGTGTGGTACGCGCCGAAACGCTCGGCGTCGGCGGCGGGCGGCACCCGGGTGAAGAAGTAGAGAAAGGCCGGTGACGACACCGTTTCCATCATCCGCGCCCAGGTGCGCATCTCCCAGACGAAGCGGCCGTCGCCGTAGCCGGCGATCCGTCCGGCAGCCACGTCCGCATCGCTGTCGGCGGGGTACGCGGCCAGATAGGCATCGGCGAGATCGCCGTACTCGCCGCGGGCCCAGTCCCGGTACTGCGCGACGGTCGTCGTTTCCTGGTCCTGGGCGCGCCCGCTCAGTGCCGTCCCTTCGTCGGCGTTCGCGCCGACGATGACCGGCACGTCGTGCTGCCGGCCGGCAGCGAAGACGTCGTAGATGCTGGCGGGCAGCACCCAGCCGTCCAGGTTCGGCCGGGGTACGCCAGCGCCCGCGGCCAGCACGTCGGCTACCGGGGCCGCCCGCAGCGCGTCGAGCGACACCGGCGCCTCGGCGCCGAGCAACGCCTCGGCGAAGCGCGTGCCCTCCGCTTCGGCAGCATCCTCCGCCGCCAGGCCGGCCAGGGGGCTGAACGCGCCGCCGCTCTGGCCGATGGCGCCCGCGAACAGGCCGGCCGCCAGCGGTGTCGCCATCAGGTAGTTGACGCTCCACGAGCCCGCGGATTCGCCGAAGATGGTCACGCGGTCCGGATCGCCGCCGAATGCCGCGATGTTCCGCTGCACCCAGCGGAGCGCCTCGATCTGATCCAGGAGGCCGTAGTTGCCGGACGCGCCGTGCGCCGACTCCTCGCGCAGGAGTGGATGGGCCAGGTAGCCCAGTGCGCCGAGCCGGTAGTTGATCGTCACGACGACCACGCCGCGCCGGGCCAGCGCCGCCCCGTCGTACGCCGCCGTCGACCCGTCGCCCACGAAGAGCCCGCCCCCGTGAATCCAGACCATGACCGGGACACGCTCGTCCGGTCCGGCGGCCGACCAGACGTTCAGGTACAGGCAGTCTTCCTCCAGCCGGGTGGCGCCGGGTCCGAAGAACGGCTCCTCGCCGGGCGCCACAGGCAACGTGGGCTGCGGACACCCCGCCGGGAGCTGGTCGGCACGGCGGACATCGGCCCAGGGCTCCACCGGCTGCGGCGCCTGCCAGCGCAGCGCCCCCACCGGCGGCGCCGCGTAGGGAACGCCCGCATACCTCCACACGCCGCCGTCACCGGCCGGCGCCCCGGCGATGCTGCCGCCGTCGACGGTCACGGTCCCGTCGCCGACGTCCGCGGCGGGCGGCCCGGGATCCCCGCAGGCAACCGTGACCGCCAGGACGGCGAGCGGTCCCACCCACGCATTCCGCTTCGCGTTCATCAGATTCACTCCTGACTTCTACGCCAGGCAGCAGGAACAGCCCGGCGCGTCGACCGCGGCGAGGCTGGTCGTCGCCTGGCGAACATCCGCCGGGCGGCCGCGGGCGGCGAGCGGGCCGGGCGCAGCGGCCGGGCGGCCGGCGGCGGGCCGGCGCGCCGCGTCGGGCCCGCGCGCGCCGGGGCCCCGGTAGCCGGTGAAAATCTGGTACTGCCGCAGATCGATCGTCGTGTCGATGCGGATGGCGTTCTCGCCCTCGACCGCGAACCGCGTGAACGGCTCACCGTCGCACAGCACGAACACGTCGTCGGTGGCGGGCAGGTTGGTGACCCGCCAGCTCGTCTCCCGCCCGCGCCGGTCGGCGGCCGCCGGGTACGTGCCGACGTGCAGCGCGCCGCTCGCGGTGTCGTTCCACGCCTGGTAGATGCCCAGCGACGGGAAGTCGACCCCCTCGACGGTCGGCGCGTCGAACTTGTCCAGGTGGGGCGCGTCGAACGCGCGGTACCAGGCGTCGCCCGTGCCGACCTCGGCCACCATCATGCTGGCGCTCTGCTGTCCCCGCGGATAGGCCTCGTTCAGGCCGAACCACCACCCGAACTTCTCGTCGTGGTCGCCGAAGAAGCGCGGCTCGTAGTCGCGCTCCGCCGCCGCGCGCAGCCGTGCCAGGGCGGTGTGGTCGCCCAGCTCGCGCGCCATCGTCAGCCCGCTGGCGGAGGCTTCGATCTCGACGCGCGGGTCGTTCCAGCCGAGCGCGTTCGCCGCGGATTCGTACATGAACTCCGCGAGCTCCCGATCCTGCGGCAGCAGCAGGAACGCCGTGCCGACTCCCCCGCCGGGACCGCTGTTGACCTTGTGGTTGACGATCGGGTCGTAGTAGCGGGTCACCCACTCCAGCCTGCCGTCGCTCCCGACCCCCATGTAGTTCTCGCGGGCGTACTCGAGCCAGCCCCGGACCGGGCGGTGGGCGTCACGGCCGTACACCCGGTCGTAGAGATGCAGCCCGAGGGCGGCGGCGCCGTTGCACACGAACCAGATCTTCGTGTTCTCGCACTGCGGGCCCTCCGGCCGCTCGCGGTACTGCTCGGAGAGGAAGGCCGCGATGCGGTGGTGGTCCCACTCGAACTCCTCGTCGCGGTAGCCGGTCACCTTGAACGGCCGCTCGTACTTGTCGTCGCCCGAGACGTACTTGTAGATGGACAGCAGCAGGTTGAACCAGCCGCGGAAGAACAGGTTCCCCTCCGAGCCGATCGGATCGGCGGCCAGGCCCCACGGATCGATCCCGTTCGCCGTCCAGCCGATACGGTTGTAGCGCCCGCGCAGATGCTCGGGAATCGCCGCCATCACGTGCGGCGGATAGTTCTCGCGCCGCGGGTCCTCGCCGATCTGGGTCAGCCAGTCCACGGCGCCCCAGTGCGTCGGGTAGCGGCTGGCGAGCCCGTCGGCGATGTCCGTGTACACCTCGCGCCAGGCCGGCGTCTGGTCGGCCATGAGCAGCAGGGCGTAGGAGGAGCCCTGCAGGTCGAAGCGCGGGTAGCTGGTGACCACCGGGTTCGAGTAGCGGTCCCACCACATGTGCGGCACGCCGTCCGCGCTCCAGTCGTCCGGGGTCGTCGCCTTCTCCCACAGGAAGCGCAGCCAGCCGCGCGTCCGCCGGTTCAGGGTCGGATGGATGGAGCGCGGCGTCTCGACGGGCAGCGCCGGAGCCTGCGCGGCCGCTTCCGCCGCCGCCGGCGCGAACGCCAGCCCGCCGGCCGCCGCCCCCATCCGCTGCACGAACGAGCGCCGCGAGTGTCCCTGTCGTGTGGTCATGACGCCCCCCGTTCTCCCGGTCGCAATACCCGGATTATACCGGCTGCGAGTCTGCGCCGTAAGAACGGAGCCGACTCCCCAAGGCGCGCCCGGCGCGCCTCGGCGGGAGCGGCGCGGGGCGAAGGGGTCCCCGCAAGCGGACGCCGGGGGTTCGGGGCGCAGCCCCGTCTGAAGGAAGCCCGCCTCGGCGGGAGCGGCGCGGGGCGAGGGGTCCCCGCAAGCGGACGCCGGGGGCTCGGGGCGCAGCCCCGTCTGAAGGAAGCCCACGGCGCGGCGTTGCCGGAACCGGGCCGGGACAGTAGCATTGGCGCATGCTTCGACTGCTCACGCTCACGACGCTGGCGCTGACGCTCGTGCCCGCCGCCCTGCCGGCGCAGGTGGGCGGCAGCCTCACGGCGGGGCCGCCCGTCGACCTCCACCTCGAGCTCGCGACGGGGTCCGACGGGCCGCTGCTCTCCGTCAGCGAGTTCGAGCTGGTCACCGGCGAGTACTACCGGCTCAACGTGACCAGCGACGGCGTGGAGACGTGGCGTCTGGACGTGGACGAGCTGCTGCGCAACTCGCATCTGCGGCTGGTGACCATCAGCGAGATCGAGGTCCATCTGCAGGGCCTGGCCTTCCGCGCCATCGAGTTCGACGTGGCGGGCACGGTGCAGTTCAGCTTCACGCCGATCCGTACCGGCACGTTCGCGTTCACGGTCGGCGACACGCCGTCGGAAACGCGGCGCCGCGGCGGCGCCGGCCGGGTCGCCCGCGGGCGGTTCGTCGTCGAATAGGCCGGAGACGCGTCGCCGGGCTGGAATCGTTGCCGTGATCCGACCCATCGTGCGCTACGGCGATCCGGTGCTGCAGCGCCCGGCGCGCGACGTCGAGGCGGTCACGGCGGACATCGGGACCCTCATCGACGACATGATCGCAACGATGTATGCCGCCTCGGGCATCGGCCTCGCGGCGCCCCAGATTGGCGTGGACCTGCGCATCTTCGTCACGGACGTCTCCGCGGGCCGCAACCCGGACGACCTGGTCGTGATGATCAATCCGGAGCTGGCGAGCCGGGAGGGCCTGCAGCGCGAGGAGGAGGGCTGCCTGAGCCTGCCGGGGTTCGAGGCGGCCGTGCCCAGGCCTGAACGCGCCGTCGTGCGCGGCCTCGACCGCGCGGGCCATCCCTGCGAGGCCGAGGGCGTGGGGCTCGCCGCGCGCGCGTTCCAGCACGAGCTCGATCATCTGGACGGCAGCCTCTTCCTGGACCGGCTGCGGGGCATCCGGCGCGACCTCATCGTGCGCCGGATCAACAAGCTCAGGCGGACCGGCAAGTGGTGAGGATCGTCTTTCTCGGCACCCCGGCGTTCGCCGTGCCGACGCTGGAGCGGCTGCTGGCGTCGCCGCACGCCGTCGCGGCGGTCGTGACGCAGCCCGATCGGCCACGGGGCCGCGGCCAGCGCGTATCGGAGTCGCCGGTCAAGCGGCTCGCCGCCGCCCGCGGGTTGCCGGTCTTCCAGCCGGAGCGGATGAAGGACCCCGCGTTCGTCGAGGCGCTGGGCGCGCTGGCTCCCGACCTCGGCGTGGTCGCCGCCTACGGCAGGATGCTGCCCGACCAGCTGCTGGCGCTGCCGCGCCTCGGCATGATCAACGTGCACGCGTCGCTGCTGCCGGCCTACCGGGGCGCGGCGCCGATCCACCGCGCGGTGATGGCCGGCGAGACCGAGACCGGCATCACCATCATCCGGCTGGTGCGCGAGATGGACGCCGGTCCCATGCTGCGCCGCGCGGCGCTGCCGATCGACCCCGACGACGACGCCGAGACGCTCGAGCCCGCGCTGGCCGCGCTGGGCGCGGCGACGCTGCTGCAGACCGTGGACGATCTGGAGGCCGGACGCGCCGGCGAGGAGGAGCAGGACCATGCCCGCGCCACGTTCGCGCCGCGGCTGACGCGCGCGGACGGCGCCATCGACTGGGATCGCCCGGCCCGGCAGGTGCACGACCAGGTCCGCGGGCTGCACCCCTGGCCGCGCGCGTTCAGCCACCTCGCCGGCGTGCGGTACCTGATTCACCGCACGGCCGTGGTCGAGGCGCCGGCCGGCGACGGCGCCCCCCCGCTACCGGGACAGGTGCTGGAGGCCGCCGGCGACCGCCTCGTCGTCGCGGCCGGGTCCGGCACGGCCCTCGCAATCCTCGAGATCCAGCCCGAAGGCCGGCGCGCGCTGCCGGCGCGGGCATTCCTGGCGGGCCACCCGCTGGCGCCGGGCACGGTCTTCAAGACGTCCGCATGATCGCCCCGGCGCGCGCCGCCGCGCACCGCGTGCTGCGCGACGTCCACACCGGCCGTTGCGATCTCGGCCGCGCGCAGGCCCGGGCGCACCGCTCGCTCGCCGATCCCCGCGACCGTGCGCTCTCCGCGGAGATTGCCCTCGGCACGCTGCGCTGGCGGGCGGCACTCGACCACGAGCTGCGGCAGGTGTCGTCGCGCGGGCTCGACGCGGTGGATGCGGACGTGCTCGACCTGCTGCGGGCGGCGACGTACCAGCTCCGGCACCTGCAACGGGTCCCCGCGCACGCCGTCGTCGACGACGCGGTCGCGCTGACCCGCACCGTGGCCCGCCCGCGCGCCGCCGGCTACGTCAACGCCGTGCTGCGGGCGCTGGCCGCGCGCTCGGCGGCGACGGCGCTGCCGTCCCGCCCCGGGGGCGCGGCGGGACGGGACATCGACCGGCAGCAGGCGCTGGCGTACCTCGGCACCACTCAGTCCCACCCGCGCTGGCTCGTCGAGCGCTGGCTGGACCGCCACGGCTTCGAGGCGGCCGAACGCTGGACGTCGTTCAACAACACGGCGGCGCCAATCGCCCTCCGCGTCAACCGGCTGCGGACCTCGCCCGAGGACCTCGCCGCGCAGCTCGCCGACCAGGGGATCGAGGTCGCTGCGGGGCGCTGGTCGCCCGCGACGCTGGTCGTGACCCGCGGCAACCCGCTGGCCACGGCGCTGGCCGCGCGCGGCCTGTTCCTCGTCCAGGACGAGGCGTCGCAACTGGTCGGCGAGCTCGTGCGCGCGCGGCCCGGGGACCGCGTGCTGGACGCCTGTGCGGCGCCCGGCGGCAAGACGGTGGCCATCGCCGGCGCCATGACCGACCGCGGCATGCTCGTCGCCGGCGATCTGCGGCGCGCCCGGGTGTCGCTGCTGGCGGACACGCTGGCCCGTTGCGGCTGCCGCAGCACGCGGATCGTACGCCTCGACGCACGCGTCCCGCTCCCCTTCGGCGCCGTCTTCGACTGGGTGCTGGTCGACGCCCCCTGCTCGGGCCTCGGGACGCTGCGGCGCGACCCCGACATCCGCTGGCGCTGCGCGCCGGACGACCTGGCGCCGCTGGCCGGCGTGCAGTCGGCGCTGCTCGACGCGGCGGCCGCGGTCGTGGCGCCCGGCGGCCGACTCGTCTACGCAACCTGCTCGAGCGAGCCGGAGGAGAACCAGCAGGTTGTCGAGGCCTTCCTGGGCCGGGCGGGCGGCTACACCGTGGAGCCGCCCGCCGAGCCGCGCGTGGCGCCGCTGCTCGACGCCGCCGGGTACGTGCGGACGCTGCCGCATCGCGATGGCCTCGAGGCATTCTTCGCCGCTGTCCTGCGCCGCGCGGGCGGGCCGCCGCGCGACTTGCGGTACACTTGACCGTCGATGCTGCGCGCGCGCATCGTTTGGAGATGCCCCTGAGATTCGGGAAGGCCATGCTCGTGCTGGGCGCCCTGGGATTGACGTTCGGGCTGTCCGCCGTCGGGGGCTTGCGGCTCGCGCTCCAGACCCGCGAGGTGCCCGTTCCCGATCTCGGCAGCCTGACACCCGACGAGGCCCGGACGGCGCTGGCGGACATCGGCCTCGCGCTGCGCATCGAGCCCCTGCGGCGGGTGGATCCGGCGATCGCGGAGGGTCGCATCGCCGAGCAGGATCCGGACCCGTCGATCGCGACCCGGCGCGGCAGGAACGTGAAGGTCTGGCTCAGCTCTGGGCGCACGCCGGGCTCGGTGCCGGCCCTGGTCGGCGCCTCCGAAGGCGCGGCCCGCCGACGTCTCGAGGAAGCCGCGTTCACCCTGCGCGGGCTGTCCGAGATTCGCTCCCGCCGCTACCCCACCGACGCCGTCGTCGCGCAGGATCCGCCCCCGGGCGGTCACGGGCAGGCGGTGCGGCTGCTCGTCAACCGCGGCGAGCGCGGCCGCACCTACGTCATGCCCGATCTGATCGGCGTGGCGGCCGACGCGGCGGCGGAAACGATGCGGACGCGCGGCTTCCGCGTGACCGTGGTGGGCGACCACCCGTACCCCGGCCTGCCGCCCGGCACCGTGCTGCGCCAGTCTCCTCAGGCGGGGTTCCAGATCGCGCCCGGCGAGCCGATCTCGCTGGAGGTCAGCCAGTGACGCTGCGCATCGCGCCCTCCATCCTGTCCGCCGACTTCGCGCGCCTGCAGGACGCGGTGGAAGCGGTCGAGGCCGGCGGCGCCGACCTGCTGCACGTGGACGTCATGGACGGCCGCTTCGTCCCCAACCTGACCATCGGGGTACCGATCGTGCAGGCGCTCGCGCGCGTCACGCGCCTGCCGCTCGACGTCCACCTGATGATCGTGGAGCCGGAGCGCCACATCGAGGCCTTCGCCCGGGCCGGCGCCTCGCTGATCTCCGTGCACGTCGAGGTCTCGCCCCATCTCGATCGGACGCTGACCGCCATCCGCGAGCTGGGCGTGCAGGCGGGCGCGGTGCTGAACCCCTCGACCCCGGCCGAGACGCTGGCGCCGGTGGCCGAGCTGCTCGACTTCGTCCTGGTCATGTCGGTGAACCCCGGCTTTGCGGGCCAGCGCTTCATTGCGCGCAGCCCGGCCAAGATCCGGGCGGTGCGGGCCGTCCTCGAGCGCGCCGGCAGCCGAGCCGCCATCGCGGTCGACGGCGGCATCCAGCCCGACAACGCCGCGCAGGTCGTCGGTGCCGGCGCTGACATCCTGGTGGCGGCGTCGGCCATCTTCGGCACGGACGATCCCGCGGCCGCCACGCGCCGCCTGCGCGCCGCGGCCGAGCCCGCGACCGAGCCCGCGGCTTCCTAGTCGGTCCGTGCCAGCCTCCTCGTCCACCGTGCGGGTGCGGTACGCCGAAACCGACACGATGGGCGTCGTGTACTACGCCAACTACTTCGTCTGGTTCGAGGTGGCCCGCTGCGATCTGCTGCGGGCCGTCGGGGCCACCTACCGCGAGCTGGAGGCGCGCGGCGTGCTGCTGCCGGTCATCGAGGCGCACTGCGAGTTCCGGGACTCGGCGCGCTACGACGACGACCTGGAGATCGCGACCACCGGGGCCCTGCTCTCGCCCGTGCGGGTCGAGTTCCGGTACGAGATCGTCCGGCAGGCCGATCGCGCGCTGCTCGCCACCGGACGCACCGTCCACGCGGCGGTCGACGACCGGGGGCGCCCGCGGCGCCTGCCTGCCGACGTGCGGGAAGCGCTGGCGTGAACGCGCTCGTCACCGGCGCCGCGGGCTTCATCGGATCGCACCTCTCCGAACGGCTGCTGGCGGAGGGGGCGACGGTCGTCGGCGTCGACTGCTTCACCGACCACTACGCCCGCGAGCTCAAGGAGGCGAACCTCGCCCCCCTGCGTGCGCAGCGCCGCTTCCGATTCGTGGAGACAGCGATCCAGACGGCGGACTGGCCCGCGCTGCTGGCCGGCACGACCCACGTCTTCCATCTCGCGGCCCGGGCCGGTGTCCGCGGGAGCTGGGGGCGCGACTTCGACGCCTATCTGGCCTGCAACGTCGAGGCGACGCAGGTGCTGCTGGAGGCGTGCCGGTCCGCGCCGCTCGAGCGCATCGTCTACGCCTCGAGCTCGTCGGTCTACGGCGACGCCGGCGCGCTCCCCATGCGCGAGGACGCGCGTCCCCAGCCCGTGTCTCCCTACGGCGTCACGAAGCTCGCCGCCGAGCACCTGTGCCACCTGTACTGGGCCGGCTACGGCCTGCCCGCCGTGTCGCTGCGCTACTTCACGGTGTACGGCCCGCGCCAGCGCCCCGACATGGCCTTCCACCGTTTTCTCGCCGCGGTCCTGGCCGGCACGCCCATCGCGCTGTACGGCGACGGCGCCCAGACCCGCGACTTCACGTACGTCGACGACGCCGTGGCCGCGACGATCTCGGCCGGCCAGCGGGGCACGCCCGGCGGCGTCTACAACATAGGCGGCGGCGCGCGGGTGTCGCTGAACGACGTGCTGGCGCTGATGGCCCGTTGCACCGGGCGCGAGCCGATCGTCCGCCGGACGGCGCCCCCGCAGGGCGACATGCGGGACACGTGCGCCGACACGGACCGCGCCCGGCGGGACCTGCGGTATGCTCCATCTGTTACGCTGGAACGCGGGATCGAGGCAGAGTACGAATGGCTATGTGGAGCAACGGGACGGGACGGCAGCGCCGCCGGCTGAGGCGGTCGCTCGCGACGGTTCTGGGGTGCGCTCTGCTCGCCGGGGCGTGCGGCGAGGAGCCGGTGGAGATCCCGCTGGCGACGGTCGGAGCCGACAACCTGCTCTTCGACCGCGGCAACCGGGCGCTGGAAGAAGGCGACTGGCGCACCGCGCGCGAGTACTTCCTGCAGATCCGCGACAACTATCCGCAGAGCGCGTTGCGCGCCGAGACGCGCCTGGCCCTCGGCGACACCCTGGAGGCCGAAGGGACCATCGAGTCGTACATCTCCGCGCTGTCCGAGTACCGCGACTTCCTGGCGCTCTACCCTACCCATCCCCGCGCGGACTACGCGCAGTACAAGCTGGCCATGGTCTACTACAGCCAGATGCGCCGGCCCGAGCGCGACCAGACCGAGACGCACAACGCCATCACGGAGTTCGAGCTGTTCCTGCAGCGCTACCCGGGCAGCCGGCTGATCAACGACGTGCGCGAGAAGCTGCGCGAGGCCCACGACCGGCTGTCGGAGAACAACTACGTCGTCGGCAAGTACTACCACGACAGGAAGTGGTACCCGGGCGCGATCGACCGGCTCGAGACCATCCTCAACGGGGATCCCGGATACACCGCGCGCGACGCCGTCTACTACCATCTCGCCGACTCGCTCAGCCGCACCGCGCGCATCGAGGAGGCGCTCCCGATGTTCGAGAAGCTGCTCGACGAGTTCCCCGAGTCGGAGTTCATCGAGGACGCCACGGAGCGCATGGCGGAGCTCCGGCAACGGGCCGCCCGGCGGGAAGCCGCCGCCAGCAACGCCGAGAACCGTACCGAGAACCAGACCGAGAATCCATAGGGCCCTGCTGCCCGACACGGGAGCCGGCGCTGCTTGCCGCACCGATGAGGACCGCGATGAGGACGGGACTGAAGGCGGCGGTCGCCTGTCTGGCGACCGTCGCCGTGAGCGCCCAGCACGGCGCTGCCGATGGGGAGTGGGGCGTGTTCGGGGCGGACGCGGGCGCCACCCGCTATTCGCCGCTCGACGAGATCCATGCCGGCAACGTCGGAGACCTGGAGGTCGCGTGGCGCTGGAGCGCGCGAGACCAGGGCACGCCTCCGCCGTCCGGCCGGACGCAGATCAGCCCCATCGTGGTCAACGGGGTCCTCTACACGACCATCGGCAACCAGCGCAGCGTGATCGCCCTCGACGCCGCTACCGGCGAGCCCCTCTGGAACTGGCACCCGGGCGACAACGAGCGCCGCTGGGGCGACATCATCGAGCCCGTCGCGCGGAGCGCCGGGCGTGGCGTCACCTACTGGACGGACGGGGCGGGCGACGAGCGCATCTTCGTGGTGACGCCGAGCTTCCAGCTGGCGGCCCTGGACGCCCGCACCGGGACTCTCGTGGAGGGCTTCGGTGCGGCCGGCGTGATCGACATGATGGACGACCTGCGCTGGAACGAGCGGCCGGCCGCGGAGCGGGCGGGCCGGGTGGCCAACACGTCGCCGCCGTCCATTCTGGGGAACACGCTCGTGGCATCGATCTCGATGCACACCGGCAGCATCCCCACCCGGGCCTCTCCCAACGAGGTCTGGCCGATGAACATGCCCGGCGACGTGGTGGCCTACGACACGCGCAGCGGCCGGATGCTCTGGCGCTTCCACACCGTCCCCAGGGCGGGCGAGTTCGGCGTCGAGACCTGGCTCGAGGCGGACGCGGCCCTCTGGGACGTCCCGACCGGCACGCACGACTGGGTGCGGGAGCGTCCCGATCTTCTCGACGCCTCCTGGAAGTACACCGGCAACGTCGGGCATTGGGCCCCCGTGACCGCGGACCCCGAGCTCGGCTTGTTCTACGTCGCCACCGAGACGCCCACGAACGACTACTACGGCGGCTATCGGCCCGGGGACAACCTGTTCGGCAACTCGGTGCTGGCGCTCGACGCGGAGACCGGCGAGCGGGCGTGGCACTTCCAGCTCACCCACCACGAGCTCTGGGACTACGACATCCCCACCGCCCCCATCCTCGTGGACATCGAGGTCGACGGCGCCCCGATCAAGGCGCTGGTGCAGCTCTCGAAGCAGGGGTTCGCGTACGTCCTGAACCGCGAGACGGGCCAGCCCGTGTGGCCGATCGAGGAGCGGGCCGTGCCGCCGTCGGACGTGCCGGGCGAGCGGGCGTCTCCGACGCAGCCCTTTCCCACGAAGCCGCCCGCGTTCGACCAGCAGGGCGCTACCGAGGACGACCTGATCGACTTCACGCCGGAGCTGCGGGCCGAGGCGCTGCGGACCGTGGAGCAGATCCGGCTGGGTCCCCTCTACACGCCGCCGTCCCTGATCGAGCCGGGCGTCAATCTCGGCACCCTCGGGGCCCCCGGGGCGGGCGGCGGGGTCAACTGGCCGGGCGGCGCGGTCGACGTCGAGGCCGGTCTCCTCTTCGTCCCGTCGCAGACGAGGCCGACGCTGTTCGGGTTGACGGACGGCACCGCAGGCACCGGCGTGCGCTACCACATCTCGTTTTCCCGAGGTGTCCCGACCGTCCGCGACCTGCCGCTCCTCAAGCCGCCCTACGGCCGGATCACGGCGATCGACCTGACCGCGGGAGAGATGCTGTGGCAGGTCCCGCACGGGGACACACCCGAGTACGTCCGCCGCCATCCGGACCTGCAGGGCGTGGACATCCCGCCGACCGGCACCCTCACGCAGAGCTCCGGACTGCTCGTGACGTCCACCCTGCTCTTCGCGGGCGAGGGACAACGGGGGGCGCCGCTGCTTCGCGCGTACGACAAGCGCACGGGCGACGTCGTCCACGAGATTCCGCTCGCCGGACCCACCACCGGGTTCCCGATCACCTACCTGGCGGGCGGGCGGCAGCACCTCGTCGTCGCGGCTCTGGACGAGGAGCGGATCGCGGAGCTGGTCGCCTTCACCCTGGAGTGACCGCCGGCAGGCGTTTCAGGCCGCCCGGCCAGCGGGGGTCAGGCCGCAGCCTCAGCCGACGCCGGCGCGCCGCGACTCCTCGGCGCGACGGCGCGCCTCCTCGAAGTTGGCCACGTTGGCGCTCGAGAGCACCCGGCTGTAACGGCGGTAGTAGTCGGCTGCCGACCACAGCGCCGCCGCCAGCACCCCCCACAGGGCGATCAGGCCGAGAACCTGGAACGGCCAGACGCGTTCGCTCAGCATGAGCAGCAGGATCGCGGCGACCTGGCTCACCATCTTCACCTTGCCGAGCCGCGAAGCCGGAATGACCACGCCGCGCGAGTGCACCAGGCTGCGCAGCACCGTGACGCCGAGCTCGCGGCCGAGAATGACGGCCACCATCCAGGCCGGCGCCAGCCCCATCTGCACCAGCGAGATGAACGCGGCCGTGATCAGCAGCTTGTCGGCGAGCGGGTCCATGAGCTGGCCGAGCGCCGTCACCTGGCGCCGGCGGCGCGCCAGAAAGCCGTCGAGCCAGTCGGTCAGGGCCGCGAGGCCGAAGATGGCGGCTCCGATCACTTCCTTGGGCACGCCGAGGACGAGCTGTCCCTCGAAGCGGGTGAGCAGCACGACGACGAGGAGCGGAACGAGAAAGATGCGCGCCAGCGTGAGGGTGTTGGGCAGGTTCATCGCGCACTCCGGGCGGCCGACCGCGCCGCGTGCCGGCCGTATTGTACCCTGATCGCGTGCAGGCCATCGTGCTGGCCGGCGGATTCGGAACGCGGCTGCGGCCGCTGACCCTCCACACCCCGAAGGCAATCGTGCCGATCTTCGACCGGCCGCTGCTGCACTACCAGATCGACCTGCTGCGGCAACTGCCCGAGATCGACGAGGTTATCCTGAGCCTCAGCTACCAACCGGACGCCATCGAGCGCGTGATCGGGGACGGCGGCCAGGCCGGGCCCCGCATCCGCTACGCGGTCGAGCCGCAGCCGCTGGGCACCGGCGGCGCCATCCGGTTCTGTGCCCCGCGACTCGACGGCACGGTCGTGGTGCTCAACGGCGACGTGCTCACCGCCGTCGACCTGCGGGCCGTCGTCGACCGGCACCGCTCGCGCGGCGCGCGGGCCACGATCGTGCTCGCGCCGGTCGACGACCCGGCGGCCTACGGGCTCGTCGAGACGGACGCCGCCGGCCACGTGCGCGCCTTCCGCGAGAAGCCGGCGCCCGACGCCGTCACCTGCAACACGATCAACGCGGGCATCTACGTGCTCGAGCCCGACACCTTCGACCGCATTCCGGCCGGCACGAAGTACTCGATCGAGCGGCGCTACTTTCCGTCGCTCGTGGAACGGGGAGAAACGTTCGTCGCCCACGTCGACCGGGGCTACTGGATCGACATCGGGACGGCGGAGAAGTACGTGCAGGCGCACCGCGACATCATGCGCGGCCGGTGCCCGGCACTCCCGTTCGCCGGGCGCGCCGGGACGCCGGTAGTGGACCCGACCGCCGCCGTCGACCCCGGCGCGCGGCTCGAGGCGCCCTGCTTCATCGGCGCCGGCGCGCGCGTGCGCGGCGGCGCGGCCGTTCTGGCCGACAGCGTCGTCGGCGCGCGCGCCACGGTCGGCCGCGACGCCGTCGTCGACGGCGCCATCCTCTGGCCCGACAGCACGGTCGAGAGCGCCGCCGCGGTGCGCGACGCCGTCGTCGGCCGCGGCGTGCGCATCGAGGCGAACGCCGTGGTCGGGCCGGGAACCGTACTGGGTGACGAATCGGTCGTCACCGCTTTCAGCCAGGTGTGATGACCACAATCGATCCAGGCGTCTTCAAGGCCTACGACGTCCGCGGCCTGTACCCGGAGCAGCTCGACGAGGACCTCGCCCGCCGCATCGGGCGCGCGTTCGTCGCCTATCTCGGCGCGCGCCGCATCGCGGTGTCGCGCGACATGCGGCTCTCGTCGCCGGCGCTCGCCGCCGCATTCACCGACGGCGCGCTCGCGCAGGGCGCCGACGTCGTCGACTACGGCATGCTCGGCACCGACATGCTCTACTACGCGGTCGCCCGCGACCGGTTCGACGGCGGCGCGCAGATCACCGCCTCGCACAACCCCAAGCAGTACAACGGCATGAAGCTGGTGCGCGCCCAGGCGCTGCCGCTGAGCGGCGACGCCGGCATCAGCGACATCCGGACGATGATTCTCGACGACCGGATTCCCGCCGCCGGCGCCCGCGGGCGGCGGACCGAGGCGCACCTGCTCGACGACTACGTCGATCACGTCCTGTCGTTCGTCGACGCGTCGGCGATCCGGCCGTTCAACCTGGTCCTCGACGCCGGCAGCGGGATGGGCGGCCTGGTCGCGCCGCCGCTGTTCGACCGGCTGCCCTGCCGCACCAGCCGCCTCTGCTTCGAGATCGACGGGACCTTCCCCAACCACCAGGCCAACCCGCTGCTCGAGGAGAACCGGCGCGACCTGGTCGAGCGGGTCGCGGCGGACGGGGCCGACGCGGGCGTGGCCTGGGACGGCGACGCCGACCGCTGCTTCTTCGTCGACGGTCAGGGCGAGTTCATCGCCGGCGACTTCATCACGGCGCTGCTCGCGGAAGCCTTCCTCCGCAAGGAGACGGGCGCGTCGATCATCTACGACGTGCGCGCCAGCCACGCCGTGAAGGACGTCGTGGCCGCCGGGGGCGGCGTCGCCCTCATGAACCGCGTCGGCCACGCATTCTTCAAGAAGCGGATGCGCGAGGAGAACGCGGCGTTCGGCGGCGAGGTGACGGGGCACTACTACTTCCGCGACAACTTCTTCGCCGACAACGGCTTCATTCCCGCCCTGCTGATCCTCGAGCTGATGTCGGTGAAGGGGCGGACGCTCGGCGAGCTGCTCGCGCCGCTGCGGGAGCGGTACTTCATCTCGGGCGAGATCAACACCGGGATGGGCGACATGGCCGCGGTGCGCGCCACGCTCGATGCGCTCGCCGCACGCTACCCCGACGCGCACGTCTACCGCATGGACGGCGTCTCGGTCGAGTACCCGGCCTGGCACTTCAACGTGCGTCCGTCGAACACCGAGCCGCTGCTGCGCCTCAACCTGGAGGGCGACACGCCCGAGCTGATGGCGGAGAAGCGCGACGAGGTGCTGGCGTTCATCCGGGGCCGGCGGTAGGTAGGGGGCCCTTCGCCTTGCGGGGGTTCAGGACGGCCGGCCGCGCGGCCAGCGCCAGCGGTACAGCCGGGGGAGCGCGAGCAGGTCGAGATCGCGCACCGAGTCGAGATAGGCGCTCAGGCGGTACAGCGACGGCAGCACGAACAGCGTCAGCAGGGTCGAGGTCATCAGGCCGCCGATGACGACCGTGGCCAGCGGCCGCTGCACCTCCGCGCCGGGGCTGGTCGCCAGCGCCATCGGCACGAACCCGAGGCTGGCCACCAGCGCCGTCATCAGCACCGGCCGCATCCGGCGCTCGGCGCCCTGGCGCACCGCCTCCTCCACCGGCAACCCCTGCTGCTCCAGGTCGCGGATGTGCGACAGCAGCACCACGCCGTTCAGCACGGCCACGCCCGAGAGCGCGATGAAGCCGATGCCCGCGGAGATGCTCAGCGGCATGCCGCGCACGAACAGCGCCAGGATGCCCCCGGTGGCCGCGGCGGGGATGTTGAAGTAGATGAGCAGCGCCGGCCGCACGGCGCCGAAGGCCGTGTAGAGCAGCAGGAAGATCAGGAACAGCGCCAGCGGCACGACGAGCGTCAGGCGGCGGCTGGCGCGGGCCAGGTGCTCGAACTGCCCGCCGTACTCCAGCGCATAGCCCGGCGGCAGATCGACGCGCGCGGCCACCGCCGCCTGCACGTCCGCCGCGAAGCGGCCGAGGTCGCGGCCGCGCACGTTGGCCTCGACCGTGAGGCGCCGCTGGATCCGCTCGCGGCTGATCTGCGCCGGGCCTTCCTCGATCCGGATCGTGGCGAGCTGCGACAACGGGAGCACCTTGCCGCTGGAGGTGGCCACCCGGATGCTCCGCACCCCGTCGAGGTCGCTGCGCGTCTCGGCGCCGAAGCGCACCTGCAGGGGGAACCGCGCCTGGCCCTCCAGCACCTCGCCGACCACGGTGCCGCCCAGCGCCTCGACCACGGCCAGCACCTCGGCGGCGTTGATGCCGTGGCGGGCGATCGCGCCGCGATCCACCTGCACGCGCAGCGACGGCAGGCCGGCCGTCTGCTCCGCCTTGACGTCGGCGGCGCCCGCCACGCCGGCCGCCGCCCGCTGGATCGCCTCGCCGATCCGGCGCAGCTCGTCGAGCTCGGGGCCGTAGACGGTGATCGCGAGATCGGAGCGGACGCCCGCGGTCATCTCCTGGACGCGCAGCTCGATCGGCTGCGAGTAGCTGAAGATGTTGCCGGGCACGCGGCGTTCGAGCGCGCGGTTCATCGCCTCGATGAGGCCCTCGCGCGTGTCGGCGGTCCGCCAGTCGCGCTCGTCGGTCAGGATGGCGTAGATGTCGCTCGTCTCGACCCCCATCGGATCGGTCGGGATCTCGGCCTGCCCGGTGCGCGACACCACGGTCCGGACCTCCGGGAACTCCAGCAGCACCTGCTCGATGAGGGTCGTGCTCTTGACGGACTCCGACAGCGCCACGCTCGGCAGGCGCCACGCCTGGACGGCGATGGCCCCCTCGTTGAGCCGCGGCAGGAACTCCGCGCCCATGAAGGGCACCAGCCCCAGCGACGCCGCGAAGAGCAACGCCGCGGCGAGACCGGTCACGCCCGGGTGCGACATCGCCCCGGCCAGCAGGGGGCGATAGCGGCGCTTCAGCCACGAGACGAGGCGCGGCTCGCCGCTCGCGGCGGCGCGCCGGAACGCCAGGGAAGCCAGCACCGGCATCAGCGTCAGGGCCAGCACCAGCGACGCCAGCAGCGCGAAGATCACGGTCAGCGCCATGGGGCGGAACATCTTCCCCTCGACGCCCTGCAGGGTGAGGACCGGCAGGTAGACGATGGTGATGATCATCACCGCGAAGAACACCGGCCGCGCCACCTCCCGGCCGGCCTCGGCGATCACCGCGTGGCGGGCGCGACCCTCCGGCGCCCCGCGCAGGCGCCGCACGATGTTCTCGATCATGACGACCGAGCCGTCGACGATCAGGCCGAAGTCGATCGCGCCCAGGCTCATCAGGTTGCCGGAGATGCCCGCCTGCACCATCCCGGTGAAGGCGAACAGCATCGACAGCGGAATGGCGGAGGCGACGATCAGCCCGCCGCGCACGTTGCCGAGAAACAGGAGCAGCACGGCGATGACCAGCAGGCCGCCCTCCGCCAGGTTGCGCTGCACGGTGGCGATCGTGCGCTGCACCAGCTCGTTGCGGTCGTAGTAGGTCTCGATCTCGACGCCGGGGGGCAGCGTCCGGGCGATGCGCGCCAGCTCCTCGTCGACGCGCCGGGCGACGACGCGCGGGTTCTCGCCCATCAGCATCATGACCACGCCGGTCACCACCTCGCCGCGCCCGTCGCGGGTGACGGCGCCCTGGCGCACCATCGGCGCGAAGGCCACGCGGCCGAGGTTGCGCACCGTAACGGGCGTGCCGTCCTCGGCGGCCGTGACGACGACGTTGGCGATGTCCTCCAGCGTCGCGACCAGACCCTCCCCGCGCACGACGTACTGCTCCTGGGCCCGCTCGATGTAGGCGCCGCCGGTGTTCGCGTTGTTCTCGCGCAGCGCGTCGACGACCATGCCCAGCGACACGCTGTACGCGACGAGGCGGTTCGGATCGAGCTGGATCTCGTATGTCTTGAGCTCCCCGCCGTAGGAGTTCACCTCGACGACACCCGGCACCGACCGCAGCTTGAACCCGATCTCCCAATCGAGCAGGCTGCGCAGGTCCATGGCCGAATGGTCCTCGCCGCGGACCTCGAACTGGTAGATCTCGCCCAGCCCCGTGCTGATCGGTCCCAGGGTCGGCGCGCCGTAGCCCGCGGGGACGAGCTCGCGCGCCGCAGGCAGCCGCTCCATCACCAGGCGGCGCGCAAAGTACAGATCGACCGACTCCTCGAAGTAGACGTAGACCGACGAGAGCCCGAACCGGGACACGGACCGGATCGCGGTGATGCCCGGCAGGCCGCTCATCGCCGTCTCGACCGGCACGGTGACGAACTGCTCGACCTCGGCCGGCGCGATGCCCGGCGCCTGCGTGAGCACCATCACCTGGTTCGGGGTCACGTCGGGCACGGCGTCGATCGGCAGGCGCAGCATCGAGTAGACGCCCAACCCGGCCGCCAGCACCGTGCACGCCAGCACGAGGAACCGGTTGCGCAGGGAAAAGTCGACGAGGCGGTGCATCGGCCGGCTAGTGCGCGTGGCCGATGCGCTCGTGAAGCAGCGCGGTCTTCAGGTAGAAGCTGCCGGCCGCCACGATCGACTCGCCGGGGGCGAGCCCGGCGACGACCTCTACCTGACCGCCTGCCGTGACGCCCAGAGCGACGTCGCGGCGCTCGAAGGTCGTCGCCCCGGTCCGCACGAAGACGACCGGCTGGTCGTCGATGCGCTGGATCGCATCGATCGGCACCGCGAGCCCGGAGATCGTCTCGTTGGTCGGTATGGTGACCCTCGCGAACATGCCCAGCTTGAGCGCGTCGTCCGGGTTCGCGACCACGCAGCGCACGTGCGCCGCGCGGGTGCTCGTCTCGATGGTGTCCGAGATGTACGTCAAGCGGCCGGCGAACAGCCGGTCCGGATAGGCATCGACCTGAATGGTCACCTCGGCGTCGGGCGGAAGGCGGCCGAGGTCGGGCTCGTACACGTCGGCGAGCACCCACACGGTCGAGATGTCCGTGATCGTCAGCAGCTCCCGCTCCGGGGTGACCAGGTCTCCGATCGCGACGCCGTACTCCGTCACCACGCCGTCGAAGGGCGCGCGCAGGACGTTGAGCGACGCCTCGCGGTGCCGCTCGGCCGCGTCCCGCAGCGCGTCGGCGCCGCCCGGGGGCGCCACCTCGCGCAGGTCGTCGTCCGTGAGGCCGAAACGGTGAATCCGCTCCTCGACCCGGCTCACCTCCGCCTGGGCGCTCATCAGCGTGGCCTGCGCCTGCTCGAACTCCGAGCGGCGCAGATCGAGCGTCTGCTGGGCGATGGCCTCCAGGCCGATCAACTGCTCGGCCCGCTCGAAGCTGCGGCGCCGGACCTCCAGATTGGCCTCCGCCTGGCGGCGCGCCGCCACCGCGCCGAGGTACTCGCCGATGTGGTCGCCGAGCGCCACGTTGTCGTACACGACGAGGGTCTGGCCCGCGCGCACGCGGTCGCCGAGCTTGACGTCGACCCTGTCGATGACCCCCTCGGCCAGCGGCCGCAGGTGCACCACGCGCGACGTGTCCGGCGTGACGACGCCCGTCACCCGCAGCGGCACGGCACGCTCGGCGCGATCCGCGGCGACGAAGCGTATGCCGGCGTTCTGCTGGGCGTCCCGCGTTATCTCCAGCGGGCCGCCCGCCTCGCCGCCGGCGTGCCGCGCCTCGTCGACATGCGCCGCGCCGGCCTGCCCGCCCGCCTCGCCGGCGGCGCATCCGTTCCCCGGCGCGCAGGCGCCGAGCGCGACCGCCCCCAGGGCCAGCGCCAGCCGGACGCGTCCCGCACGCCCCGCGCGCACGACCGGCCGGCGGCCTTCTCCGGGCATCGTCTTCTCGCTCTCCCCCGACACGCCTACCGCCGTCCGGCCGGCGAGACGCCCACCGCGGCCGCCAGCTCGATCAGGCTGACGCGCAGGTCGTACAAGGCCCGGTTGTGCACCTGCTGCGTCGCCAGGAACTCGCGCTGCGCATCCAGAAAGTCGATCAATGCGCTCTCCCCGAACTCGTACGAGGCGCGCACGATGTCGCGCGTCTCCTCCACGCTCCGAATGTACTCCTGCTCGATGTAGCGGACCCGCTGGGCATTGATCTCGACCGCGTTGACGGCCTGCTGCAGCTCGACGTCGACGGCGACCACCGCCGCGCTCTCGAGCGCCTCGGCGCGTCGATGTGCGGCGTCCGCGCGCTGCACCCCGCCCGGATTCAGGCCGCCGAACAGCGGCACCGGGATGCCGATCTCGAAATCCATGGCATGCGTGCCGAAGCGCCGGCGGTAGCCCCAGCCCGCGGTGACGTTCGGCATGCGCAGCGCACGCTGCAGCTCGATCTCCGTCTCCGCGCGCTCGCGTGCGCGCCGCGCCGCCGCGAGATCCGGCCGGCCGGCCGCAGCATGCACCCGCAGCCGGCCCAGCTCGACCGATACGCCGTCGGCTGTGGCGATCGGCTGCCCCCCGGCGTCCAGCAGCGGCGGCGCCGGCAGCGGGTCGACCGCCTCGACCGGTTGCCTCAGGTCGCTCGCGCCGAGCAGGCCCAGCAGCGCCACGCGCGCGTCGCTGACCGCCAGATCGATGGCGAACACCCGATCGACGAAATTGAGACGCTCGACCTGCAGCCGGCGCAGCTCGATGCCGGCTACCTCGCCGGCCGCGAACCGCGCCTCGCTCAGCCCGATGACCTGCTCGAGCTCGTCGAGCGCGGCGGCCGCCGTGGCCCGGTCCGCCTGGGCGAGCGCGAGCCGGAAGTAGGCCCGTCCGATCCCGAGCTGCAGCTGCCGGCGCGCGTCCGCGACCTCGGAACGGGCGACCTCGATGCCGGCGCCGGCCGCCTGGACGCGATGGCCGCGGCGCCCGGCCGTCTCGATCTCCTGCGTGAGGCGGAATGTCAGCGCCTGATCGTTCCAGAAGGAGCGGTGACGCGGCGTGAAGGCCGAGTAGCCCTCGCCCTCCATCGCCACGACCGGGTTGGGACGGCTCCCCGCCTCGCGAGCATCCGCCTCGGCCATGTCCACGAGGTTGCGCGCGGCGCGGAACGCGGGGTTGGCAGTCTCGGCGATGCGCAGCGCGTCGCCGAACGTCAACTCCTGCGGGACCGCCGTTTCCTGCGCCGTCAGCACGACGGGCAGCAGGAACACGGCCCCCAAGAACGGCAGACGGCGCCTCATCTGGCTGGGTGGTGTCGTATTCGGCAAGTCTATACCACGTCCTCTGCCGGCAACACGCCGGCCTGCGCCCGCTCTTTGGGAGAGCATCGTCACGCGGCCGCACCGCCGCTGACGATAGCGCGAGCCATGGCGAGGATCAGCGAACGAGTGCGGATCAGGGCCGGAATCCGGGGACTTTCGGCGTGGGTGAACCGGTGCAGCAACGGCGGCCCCGGTGCTCCGCCGGGCCGCGTGTGCGGCTCGACCAACCGCGCCTGCGTGGTCGAGCCGTGCGTCCCGTCGGTGCCCGCCACCTGCAGGTTCGCGCGACCGCTCCTGGAACTTCGCTTCCGCGGCGCTCAGAGACAGCTTGCGCAGCTCATCGGGCGTTGTGTCGAACAACGCTCGTACCTGCGGTTGGCGAAGACCAGGCGTTCGCTCCGGTCGTACATGGCGATGGCGTCGCCCGCGGCGTCGAGCACCGCCTCGAGGCGCCGGCGCTCCTCGGACCAGTCTCGCTCCAGGTTCCACTTCTTCAACAGCGACAGGCTGATCTGCCGGACCTCCTCGCGGGCGACCGGCTTGCGGACGTACAGGAGCTTGTGCATCAGATCCGGGTCGCCGATGATCGCCGACAGCAGTCTGTCGGAGTATGCCGTCATGATGACGACTTCCAGATCGCGGTCGACGGTCCGCATGCGGCGCACCGCCTCGACGCCGTCGATGCCGGGCGGCATGCGAACGTCGACGAACGCGACCGCGATCGGCTCGCCGCGCTCGCGGCCCCGCCGCACGACGTCGACGCCTTCCTCGCCGGTCCGCGCATGCCGCAGATCGTACGGCGGCAGAGCGGGCCGGGAGGCGGGGGGCGGCCGATCCAGGAAAGCGCTCGCGAGATCGTCGGACGCCGCCGCCGTGCGCTGAGGCAGCAGCATCTCCCTGAAGTCCTCGTGGATCTCGTCCTGGTCGTCCACGATCAGCACGCGCGTGTTCAGCGGCGCTGACTGGTCGGCGATCTGTCGGGCAGTTGCTCGCAGCGCGGTCACTCTCGCCCCTCGTCCGGTGGCGTCACCCGTTTCGCTGCGAGGCGCAACGTCACGCGCATGGTCGTACCGTGCCCGATACCGTCGCTGAGGGCCTTGATGGTCCCGCCCGACCCGATCACGAAGTTCGCCGCGGAGTGCAGGCCCAGGCCGCTCCCGTTCTTCTTGGTGGTGTAGCCGGCGTTGAACACGGAGCGGAAGCGCGCCGGATCGATGCCGATCCCATTGTCGACGACGTCGATCACAAGGCAGCTCTCCTGCTCGGCGCGATAGGCCACGACGCGAATGGCGGGCCGCCACCCCGGGTCGTTCTCCAGCCGCGCCGCGCGCTCGTCGGTGGCCTCCATCGCGTTCTTTAGCAGGTTGATGAGCATCTGCTGAAACCGGCTCTCCTGCACCAGGATCTCGGCGGGCGCCCGCGCGCAGTCGACCTCGATCGCGACGCCGCGGCGGCCCAGCGACTCCTTGATCACCCTCGCCGCGTCGTTCATGATCTGCTGCAGATCGACCTGCTTGCGTTCCACCGTGCCGTCGGTGAAGGTCTCCTGGGTGCGGATGATGTCCACGATGTGGCGCACGCGACCCCGCACGCGGGCGGCGGTCTTCCGCAGAGCTTCCTGCTGGCTGTTCAGATCCTCGATGAGCGAGAGCAGGAACGGCCGCAGTTGACGGCCCTGCGCATCGTGCTCCAGCCAGGCGGTCCAGTCGTGCTCATGCGCGCTGATTGCGGTCGCCAACGCATTGAACCGCCGCACCAGCTCGTTGTCCTTGTAGCTTTCCTCCAGCGTGTCCATGCCGGTGGCGACGCTGTTGATCGCGTTCCCGATGTTGTGCAGAACCGTATCGATGATCTCCAGGCGGCCGTGGGCGAAGGCCTGCGTCAGCGCCTCCTGCTCCATCTTGCGCTCCGACACGTCGCGGAAGACGGCTACCCCGCCGACGACCTCTTCTGACTCGTTACGCACGGGAGTGGCGTTCACGCTGATGTAGGAGCCTTCCGGCACGGCCGGATTGCGGATGAAGACCTCCTGGTCTTCGACCGTCCCGCCCCGCACGGCGCGCACGAGCGGCAGCTCCTCCGTCGGCACGGGGGTCGACCGGTCCGGGTAGAAGATGCCGTAGACCTCGGTCCACTCGTCCAGCGGCCGGTCGGTCATCCCGATGCCGAGAATGCGCTCGGCACTCGGATTGAACAGCGTGAAGGTCGCGTTCGCATCGGCAACAACCACCCCGTCACCCATGCTGCGGATGATCGCATCGAGCACCTGGACGCGCTCGTGCAGCTCGGCCTCGGCCCTCCTCGCCCTCGTTGCCTGCTCCGAGGACTGCTTGACGTCCCGCAGCACGACGGCGCCTCCCAGGCACCGGCCGTCAGCGTCCCGTAACGGGTACCCGCTGACGCCCAGCCAGAGGTCTTCCGTTCCCGCCTCCGGATTCCGGGGCCGCAGCCGTATCACCGTCTCCGGGGCGGTCTGCCCGCGGAGGGCGGTCGTGAGCGGCAGGTCCTTGGGATCGGCCCGCGTCTGCCCGTCCGCGAGGTAGACATCGAAGTGCCGGGACCACGCCTCGGGATTCGACGGGTCGTACGTCGCGCTGATCCGCCGTGCGGCCGCGTTCACGGCCACGAACTTGCCCCGGACGTCGGCCACGATGACCGCGTCGCTCATGCGGTCGAAGAGGCTCGCGACGATCGCCGAATTCCATACCGCGGCCGGGGTGGGTTCGCCGCGCTTCGTCGATCCCCCATTCCCCTTGTGTTCTCTCGAAGTCTCTTGCATGAGAAGTCGTCCTCGAACCTGGCCGCACCCGGCGGATGCAGGCTCCGCATCGCGCCGACAGCCTGCGGGCCTCCGACGCCGCTACCAGTCCAGATTATCAAGGGTCCGCACGCGCCGGGCGGTCCCGCCCACTCCGCCGCACCTCCTGCCGCCTACCAGTTGACGTTGGCGGAGAGCTGGACGCCGAGACTCGCGCCGCCCTGCGCGCCGCGGGTCTCGCGCGCCGCTTCCAGCATCAGGTCGGTGCCGGCGTCCGGCAGCTTGTAGCCGGCCGCCAGCCGCAGTCGCCCCGGCTCCACGCCGTGGCCGCCCGCGGCCGCCGCGCCGGGATGGAGCCCCGGGTCCGCCTGCGGCCCCCACATGGCCTGCATCCGGCTGGCGGCCGCGCCCCATTCCGGCTCGACCGACACCCACGGTCCGGACCGCGTCACGCCCGGGCCCGCCCGCAGCGCCACGCTCGCCCCCCACTCCTCGAAGCCCGCCGCCTGATGCGCGATCAGGTAGCGCCCCGCAGCGGCCAGCTCCAGGTTCAGCCCCACGTGCACCAGCGAGATGCCGCTGCCCACCTCCGTGCCCAGGCCGCTGACATCGCTCCCGCCGTCCCACCGGCCGCCCAGCTCCACCCGCGGCTGCAGCCGCACCGACTCCGACGGCGACCAGTCGGACTGCCATTCGACCAGGATCCGCGACCGGGTAGCCGTCGCCTCGGCCGCCGCCAGGTCCAGCTGGGCGTCCGACGCCAACGCCACGTGGAACACGTCCGCCTTCACGGCCAAGCCGGCCGACGCCGCCACCTCCTGCCGCAGGCCGCCCGCAACCAGCCGCATCCCGACCCCCGTGTCGACCGTCCCGAACGAGTCCGACACCCGCAGCGTGCCCCGGCCCGCGCCGCCCAGGCCCCATAGCTCCAGACCGGCACGCGGCGCCCACAGCCCATAGGGTTGCACGCTCGTCAGGTCGCCGTCGACCGCGGCAGGGCCGCCATGCCCCCCGAGCGTGTAGCCCAGCTTGCCGCGGCTGTGCGACACCGCCGCGCCCAGCAGCACGCGCGACCCCACGCGGGTGTCGACACCCGCGTGCATCGTGAACAGGTCGCCGCGAGCCTGCGCGCCCGGCGCTGCCTGCAGGGTCGTTCGCGTGGTCGCTGCACGCCCCCAGACCATCCATCCCGCGTCGTCGCCAGCCGTGCCGGCCGCCGTCTCCCCCGCGTCCTGACCGCGGCCCAGCGATGCGGCGAAGCCCGCCCCGTCGAGCCAGGCCAGCTCGTCGAACGGCTGCTGCCGGACCGGCGCTCCCAGACCCGTCCCCGGGGCAGGCCGGCCGCCCACACCGGCGAATGCCGTCTGGCTGCCGAACGGGCCCACCGAGCCCGCAGCCGGCAGGCCCTGCGGAGCCAGGCCCTGCCCGGACATTCCCATGCCGGCGACCGAACCTCCCGCACCCGGACCCATCCGACCGCCCGCCGTGCCCGGACCGAGGGTCGGCACACGCCCCAGCCGCGCCCGCCGGCCGGGGCCCCCGCCCGCGAAGCGCTCCTCGATCGCCGCCACCGACTCCGACCCGATGGCGCGCGCCAGCAGGAACAGCGTCCGGCCAGCTCCTTCGGCCCGCGCTTGCGCAAGATCCGCGTCGCGGATCAAGCCCTCGTCCGACGCGGTGTCCAGTCGAGCTGCCTCGCCCGTCACCGTGAGCGTCTCGTCGCCTTCAATCAGATCGTCCTCGACCGGAGACAGTGTGAACGTCGAACTCTGCTGCGACGACCCGGCCGGTATCATCACCGTGAAGGCATCGACCCGCTCGTAGTCGACCGTCAACTGCGCCGTGTCGTCGCTGGCGCCGACTCTGACCGTCACGGGTATCGCCGCCGCCGCTGTCGCGCCGACGATCTCTGCGACCACCGTCATCGGCGTCGGTCCCGCGTTCTCGCGCACCACATCGGGCTCGAGCCGCACGACCAGGCGCCCCTCGTCGTCATCCTCCAGGGTCACCGCCGTCCCCGTCACCCGTCGAGATCCGGAGGCGCCGTTCACCGCCAGCGCCTCGTCAGTCTCCATGAGCGTGTCGTCGATCGGCTCGAGCGTGAACGTCGATGAGCCCTCCACCGACTCCGCCGGAATCGTCACCGCGAACGCCGCCGGCGATCCGGCGTAGTCCGTTCCAGGTAGAGCCGTGTCTCCCAAGGCGCCAACGGCCACGTTCACGACGGTCGCCTCCGACCGAGTTGCGGCGCTTGCGAACGCCGCGGTCACCGTGACCGTCGTCGGACCGGCCATCTCGGCGACGCGCGCCGGCTCGACCCGCAGGACGACCGGGATCGGGTCGTCGCCCACGGTCCTGCCCGTCACCTCATCCACAGTTCCGGTCACCGAGATGCTGTCGTCGCTTCCCCCGCCACCGTCGTCGTTGCCGTCGTCGTTGCTGTTTCCGTCATCGCCGCCGTCGTCATCGGTGATCGTCCCCGTCCCCGTGTCCGTCGCCGTCACCGTCGCCTGCGTCCCCGAGACCGCCAAGCTCACCGTGAACGTCTCGTCGTTCTCAGCGTCGGCGTCCTCGATGGTCGCCACCGTGAACGTCTGCGTCTCGCCCGCCGTGCCCGCGAAGATGAGCGCCGCCGTGTTCTCCCTATAGTCCGTCCCTTCGGTCGCCGTCCCGTCGGTGAAACCCGGCGTCACCGTCAGGCCCCCCGACACCGCCCTGGCCAGCGTCACGGTGAACGTCATCGAGTCGCCTTCGCTGGCCGACGCGTCGTCAATCGTCACAGTCGACAGCGCACCATCGTCGTTCGTGATGGTGCCCGTCGCCGTGTCCGTCGCCGTCACGGTCGCCTGCGTCCCCGAGACCGCCAAGCTGACCGTGAACGTCTCGTCGGGCTCTGCGTCGGCATCCTCGATGGTCGCCACCGTGAACGTCTGCGTCTCGCCGGCCGTGCCCGCGAAGCTGAGCGCCGCCTTGTTCTCGGTGTAGTCCGTCCCTTCGGTCGCCGTCCCGTCGGTGAAGCTCGGCGTCACCGTCAGGCCACCCGCCACCGCCTTGTCCAGCGTCACGGTGAACGTCAGCGAGTCGCCTTCGCTGGCCGACGCGTCGCCAATCGTCACGGCCGCCAGCGCACCGTCGTCGTTCGTGATCGTCCCCGTCGCCGTGTCCGTCGCCGTCACCGTCGCCTGCGTCCCCGAGACGGCCAGGTTGACGGTAAACGTCTCGTCGTTCTCTGCGTCGGTGTCCTCGATGGTCGCCACCGTGAACGTCTGCGTCTCGCCGGCCGTGCCCGCGAAGCTGAGCGCCGCCGTGTTCTCGGTGTAGTCCGTCCCTTCGGTCGCCGTCCCGTCGGTGAAGCTCGGCGTCACCGTCAGGCCCCCCGACACGGCCTTGTCGAGAGTCACCGTGAAGGTCATCGAGTCGCCTTCGCCGGCCGTTGCGTCGGCCACGGTCACCGCGGTGCCGTTCCCGTCACCGTCGTCATCGGTGACCGTCCCGGTCGCCGTGTCGGTCGCCGTCACCGGCGCCTGCGTCCCCGAGACGGTCAGGTTGACGGTGAACGTCTCGTCGTTCTCTGCGTCGGCGTCCTCGATGGTCGCCACCGTGAAACTCTGCGTCTCGCCGGCCGTGCCCGCGAAGCTGAGCGCCGCCGTGTTCTCGGTGTAGTCCGTCCCTTCGGTCGCCGTCCCGTCGGTGAAGCTCGGCGTCACCGTCAGGCCACCCGCCACCGCCTTGGCCAGCGTCACCGTGAAGGTCATCGAGTCGCCTTCGCTGGCCGACGCGTCGTCAATCGTCACAGTCGACAGCGCACCATCGTCGTTCGTGATGGTGCCCGTGGCCGAGCCGGTCACCGTCACCGGCACCTGCGTCCCCGACACTGCCAGGCTGACCGTGAACGTCTCGTCGGGCTCTGCGTCGGCGTCCTCGATGGTCGCCACCGTGAAACTCTGCGTCTCGCCCGCCGTGCCGGTGAAGCCGAGCGCCGCCTTGTTCTCGGTGTAGTCCGTCCCTTCGGCCGCCGTCCCGTCGGTGAAGCTCGGCGTCACCGTCAGGCCACCCGACACGGCCTTGTCCAGCGTCACGGTGAACGTCAGCGAGTCGCCTTCGCTGGCCGACGCGTCGCCAATCGTCACGGCCGCCAGCGCACCGTCGTCGTTCGTGATCGTCCCCGTCGCCGTGTCCGTCGCCGTCACCGTCGCCTGCGTCCCCGAGACGGCCAGGTTGACGGTAAACGTCTCGTCGTTCTCTGCGTCGGTGTCCTCGATGGTCGCCACCGTGAACGTCTGCGTCTCGCCGGCCGTGCCCGCGAAGCTGAGCGCCGCCGTGTTCTCGGTGTAGTCCGTCCCTTCGGTCGCCGTCCCGTCGGTGAAGCTCGGCGTCACCGTCAGGCCCCCCGACACGGCCTTGTCCAGCGTCACGATGAACGCCAGCAAGTCGCCTTCGCTGGCCGACGCGTCGTCAATCGTCACAGTCGACAGCGCACCATCGTCGTTCGTGATCGTGCCCGTCGCCGTGTCGGTCGCCGTCACCGGCACCTGCGTCCCCGATACCGCCAGGCTGACGGTAAACGTCTCGTCCAACTCTGCGTCGGTATCCTCGATGGTCGCCACGGTAAAGGTCTGCGTCTCGCCCGCTGTGCCCGTGAAGCTGAGAGCGGTTTTGTTCTCGGTGTAGTCCGTCCCTTCGGCCGCCGTCCCGTCGGTGAAGCTCGGCGTCACCGTCAGCCCCCCCGACACGGCCTTGTCCAGCGTCACGGTGAACATCAGCGAGTCGCCTTCGCTGGCCGACGCGTCGTCAATCGTCACAGTCGACAGCGCACCGTCGTCGTTCGTGATCGTCCCCGTGGCCGTGTCGGTCGCCGTCACCGTCGCCTGCGTCCCCGAGACGGTCAGGTTGACGGTAAACGTCTCGTCGTTCTCTGCGTCGGAATCCTCGGTCGTCGCCACGGTAAAGGTCTGCGTCTCGCCCGCTGTGCCCGTGAAGGTGAGAGCGGTTTTGTTCTCGGTGTAGTCGGTGCCCTCCGTCGCGGTCACGTCGGTGAAGGCAGGCGTCACTGTCAGCCCGCCGGACACCGCCTTGTCGAGCGTCACGGTGAACGTGATCTGGTCGCCCTCGGCGGCCGACGCGTCCTCGATGGTAACGGCGGGCACGGCGCCGTCGTCGTTGGTGATGGTGCCGGTGGCGGTGTCGGTCGCCGCTACCGGTGCCTGTGTCCCGGAAACGGTCAGGGCGACGGTGAAGGTCTCGTCGAGCTCTGCGTCGGTGTCCTCGGTCGTAGCCACGGTGAAGGTCTGCGTCTCGCCCGCCGTCCCGGTGAAGGTGAGCGCGGCCGTGTTCTCGGTGTAGTCGGTGCCCTCGGTGGCCGTACCGTCGGTGAAGGCAGGCGTCACTGTCAGCCCGCCGGACACCGCCTTGTCGAGCGTCACGGTGAACGTGATCTGGTCGCCCTCGGCGGCCGACGCGTCCTCGATGGTGACGGCGGGCACGGCGCCGTCGTCGTTGGTGATGGTGCCGGTGGCGGTGTCGGTCGCCGCTACCGGCGTCTTTGCCGTGGAAACGGTCAGGTCGACGGTGAAGGTCTCGTCGAGCTCTGCGTCGGCGTCCTCGGTCGTCGCCACGGTGAAGGTCTGCGTCTCGCCCGCCGTCCCGGTGAAGGTGAGCGCGGCCGTGTTCTCAGTGTAGTCCGTGCCCTTCGTCGCCGTCCCGTCGGTGAAGCTCGGCGTCACCGTCAGCCCGCCGGACACCGCCTTGTCCAGCGTCACCGTGAAGGTCAGCGAGTCGCCCTCACTGGCCGAGGCGTCCGCGATGCTCAGGGCCGGCGTCTCGTCGTCGACGATCGTCCCCGTCGCGGTGTCGGTCGCCGTCACCGTCTCCGTCCCCGAGAGTCCGGAGACGGCCAGACCGACGGTGAACGTCTCGTCCGATTCCCCTTCGGTGTCCTCGGTCGTCGCCACGGTGAAGGTCTGCTTCTCGCCCGCGGTGCCGGCGAAGGTGAGCGCGGCCGTGTTCTCGGTGTAGTCCGTGCCCTCCGTCGCCGTCCCGTCGGTGAAGCTCGGCGTCACCTTCAGCCCGCCGGACACCGCCTTGTCGAGCGTCACGGTGAAGGTGAGCGCGTCACCTTCGTCGGCCGACGCGTCGGCCACCGTCACCACCGCCGGGCTGCGACCCATCTGGTCGTCGTCGGTGACGGTTCCGGTCGCCGTGTCCGACGCCACCGTCGCCGATGTTCCCGAGACGGTCAGGCTCACGGTGAACGTCTCGTCGTCCTCGTTGTCTTCGTCCTTGTGCGTCGCCACCGAGAAGGTCTGCTCCTCGCCAGCGGTGCCGGTGAAGGTGAGCGCGTCGGTGTTCTCGGTGTAGTCGGTGCCCTCCGTCGCGGTCTCGTCGGTGAAGCTCGGCGTCACCGTCAGACCCCCGGACACCGCCATGTCGAGCGTCACGGTGAACGTGATCGAGTCGCCTTCGGCGGCCGACGCGTCCTCGATGGTGACGGCGGGCACGGCGCCGTCGTCGTTGGTGATGGTGCCGGTCGCCGTGTCGGTCGCGGTCACCGCCGTCGTCGTTCCGGAGACGACCAGGTTCACGATGAAGGTCTCGTCGAGCTCTGCGTCGGTGTCCTCGGTCGTCGCCACGGTGAAGGTCTGCGTCTCGCCCGCCGTGCCATTGAAGGTGATGGCGGCCGTGTTCTCGGTGTAGTCCGTGCCCTCCGTGGCCGTACCGTCGGTGAAGCTCGGCGTCACGGTCAGCCCGCCGGACACCGCCTTGTCCAGCGTCACCGTGAACGTCATCGAGTCGCCTTCGGCGGACGATGCGTCCGCGATCGTCAGTTCCGCCGTATCGTCGTCGAGGATCGTGCCCGTCGCCGTATCCGTCGCCGTCACCGTCTCGGTGGTTTTCGAGACGGTCAAGCCGACCGTGAACGTTTCGTCCGGCTCCGAGTCGGCGTCCTCGGTGGTCGCCACGGTGAAGGTCTTGGTCTCGCCCGCCGTGCCGGTGAAGGTGAGGTCGGCCGTGTTCTCGGTGTAGTCCGTGCCCTTCGTCGCCGTCCCGTCGGTGAAGCTCGGCGTCACCGTGAGCCCCTTCGACACCGCCTTGTCGAGCCTCACCGTGAAGGTGATCTCGTCACCCTCGGCGGCCGACGCGTCGGCAATCGTCACGGCCGGCGAAGCGTCGTCGTCATCCGCATCGGTCACGTTGACCGTGAGCAGGGCAAACGACTTCCGACCGTGAATCATTCCCCAAATCATCTGTCCGGTGTAGGACCTCTTGGTCTCGTAGTCCAGAGCGGCGCCCTGCTTGACCTTGATCTGGCCGGACGCGGCATCCACGACGAAGTCCGACATCAAGGTGTCGCCCGGGGCGGGGTCCTCGAGCCAGTAGCTCAAGGCCTCGCCGTTGTAGGGGAGCCCCACCACGGGCGCCCCCACCGCCGTCCCGGCGGGGGAGTTCTCCGGGACGCTTAGCGTTATCCGGGCGAGGCCAAAGTAGTTGGGGAGAAGGGTTGGACCGACCCCGCCGTACGAGTCATACGCCGTGATGCGGATCTTCACGTTGCCAGGGTTGAGGATTTTCACGAACACCGAGTCACCACTTATCCAGGCCTCGATGAAGCCGGGGTCCAGCGATTCGACCGAGTAGGTGAACGAATCACCATCCGCGTCGTCGTATTGCCCCCGGAGCTCCTTTTCATAGATGTCCTTCCAAGAGACGGTGTACGTGGGGTATTGCGGCGGATAAGTCGCCTTGCGTGGCGGTGAGTTGGCCCGTCCGGACCCGATTCTCGACCAGGGGCCGGGTACCCCGCCCTTGAGCGCGCGCACCTGGGCCTCGTAGGCTGCGCCGGGCACGAGGTCAGGCACATTGAAGCTGGTGGTGCTCGCGCCCAGGGCTCCGGCGTAGTTCGTCCAAGCGCCGCCGGACCTGCGGTGCCGCGCCTCGTAGCCGGTGATAGTCTCGCGGCGCTCCACGTCACGTCCAAAGCCGGTTTTGTCGGCACGTTGAACGGGGTGCGGGTGAGCGTCGGCGCGGCTGGCACAGTCCTGTCGACAGACACCTGGACGCCCACCGCGGCGGTGCTCTTGTTGCCATCCGCATCCACGGCCGCGTGCCGGTTCACGAGCAGCTTGACAGTCCCCGTGACCACCGTCGGCGTGATGGTGGCCGTGTAGGTTGCTCCGGAACCGGAGAAGGCCGTTACCGAGCCGCCCTCCACCCCGATGTCCGACTTCTCGAACCCGGTCACCGACTCCGAGAAGGTGACGGTCACGTCGAAGGGGCCGGTCTGGACACTGGTCGGAGCGGTGATGACCGGCTGCGGTTGAGTGACGCTCACCGGCACCGACAGCCGGGACGCTGCCGTGTTGCCGTTGCCATGCTCATCCACGGCGACGTTCGCCGCCACGTCCACCGTCACCGTCCCGGTGGCCTTCGGCGTGATGGCGATGTAGTAAGCGGAGTACTTGCGAGTGTGGAGCATTAAGGTCAAGGGGCCCGTATGCGCGTTGGTCACCGTCACTTCCGACTCCTCGAACCCGGTGACCGGCCCCTGGAATATGATGCGCACCTGGAACGGTCCCTCCCTAAATGGGTCGGCATCGGACTCGAACGTCGTTGTCGGTCGACTGACGCTCACCGACACCGAAAACCTGCTCGCCGCCGTGTTGCCGTTGCCCGCGCCATCCACGGCCACGCCCGCAGCCACATCCACCGTCACCGTCCCCGCGACCGTCGGCGCGATCGAGACCGTATAGCTCGACCCCGAACCGGAAAACGCCGTCACGGTCCCGTTGCCTACCGTCACGTCGGCCTGCTCGAGTCCGGTCACCGCTTCCGAGAAGGTGATCGTCACGTCGAAGGGACCGCTCTGGCTGGTCGTCGGACCACTGATGGTCACCGTGGGTGCGTCCAGGTCGGCCTCCACCGAATAGCGGGTCGCCGCGGTGTTGCCGTCACCGTCGCCATCGGTGGCCACGTTCTCCGCCACGTCCACCGTCACCGTCCCGCTGGCCGTCGGCGTGATGATGACCGTGGCGACGCTCCCGGTACCGGCAAACGAGGTCACGGTTCCATTGCCAACCGTCACTTCGGCCTGCTCGAATCCGGTCACGGACTCCGAGAAGGTGACGGTCACCGTGAACCCGCCCTTCTGGACGCCGGTCGGACCGCTGATGACAACCGTCGGACGGGTCTGGTCTCGACGCTGCCGGGCTCGGGCCGCCCTCACCGTGATCGTGAACGTCTCGATCGCGGGCGCGTCCCCTCCGTCATCCGCCTGGATCGTCACGGTGTGGTCCCCGGCCACCGCGTCGTCGGCCACCGTGCCCTGCACCTGGCCGTTCCCATACGACAACCCCGACGGCAGGCCCGTCACCGTCACCGTCACCAGGTCTCCGTCCGCATCCGAAACCGTGACCCCGAACGGGGTGATGGCCTCCCCCAGCTCGTACGTCTTGTCACCTGGCGACGTGATCGCCGGTGCCGCGTTCGGCGGGTCGCCTACCGCGGCCTCCTCCGGCACCGTCACCGTCACCGTCACCGTGAACGTCGACTCAACCGCCGCGTTCACGCCGTCGTCCGCACGGACCGTCACCGTGTACAACTGCGCCGCCGCGCTGGCGGACACCGTGCCCTGCACCTGGCCGTTCCCATACGACAACCCCGACGGCAGGCCGGTCACCGTCACCGTCACCAGGTCTCCGTCCGCATCCGAAACCGTGACCCCGAACGGGGTGATGGCCTCCCCCTGCTCGTAGGTCTTGTCGCCGGGCGACGTAACCACCGGCGCCGCGTTCGGCGGGTCGCCTACCGTGGCCTCCTCCGTCACCGTCACCGTGATCGTGAACGTCGACTCCGCCGCCGAGTTCACACCGTCGTCCGCACGGACCGTCACCGTGTACGACTGCGCCGCCGCGCTGGCGGACACCGTGCCCTGCACCTGACCCGACGTGTACGACAGACCCGACGGCAGGCCCGACAGCGTCACCGTCACCGGGTCTCCGTCCGCATCCGTCACCGCGACCCCGAACGCCGCGATCGTCTCGCCCTGCTCGTACGTCTTCGACCCCGGCGACGTGATCACCGGCGCCGCGTTCGCCGCCGTCTCCGCCTGCACGGCATGCCTGGTCGCCGGCATGTTGGGGTTGCCCGTTGCATCCGCTGCCATGTGCGCGGCCACGTCAACCGTCACGGTACCGGCGTCCGCCGGCGCGATCGTCGCCGTGTAGCTCCGCCCCGAACCGGAAAAGGCCGTTACCGACCCGTTGCCCACTGTCACGTCCCCCTGCTCGAATCCCGTCACCGATTCCGAGAAGGTGAAGGTCACGTCAAACGGTCCAGTCTGGAGTCCCGTCGGGCCACTGATGGTCACAGTCGGACGAGTCTGATCGCCCTCCACTGAAAACCGGCTCGCCGCCACGTTGGGTTCGCCCGCTGCATCCTCCGCCACGTTCGCAGCCACGTCCACCGTCACCGTTCCCGAGAACCCCGGCGTGATCCTGATCTGGGCCGTATACCTGGCCCCCGAACCGGAGAACTCCCTCACGAATCCGTTGCCAACCGTTACATCGCCCTGCTCGAACCCCGTGACCGGCTCGGAGAAGGCGATACGTACGTT
Source organism: Vicinamibacterales bacterium (assembly GCA_963665465.1). GTDB lineage: Bacteria > Acidobacteriota > Vicinamibacteria > Vicinamibacterales > UBA8438 > JAAXGX01. The sequence goes on along the minus strand of OY762226.1, from coordinate 5,668,476 downwards.
GAACGCACCTCTCTGGGGTACCGTCGGACCGCTGATGGTCACCGTTGGACGGGTTGGCTCCGCCTCGGCGTCGGTCTGCGCGTGCGAATCCACGGAACAGAACGAGACGGCACCGACGGCCAGAACGGCCGCCGCCGCACGGGCTCTCGAGGCACCGGGCTGTCGGTTGCGGCGGGGCCTCCGGCCGCTCGGCGGACAACCACCCGGCGTCAGCGAGGTCGCGTCAGACATGCGGGACCTCGTGCGATCGTCTGCAGATGGGTCTGACGGGATGGCGGGGCTCATCCTCAGATCGAGAACGGTCAGCTGCGGCAACGTCGGGCTCCTTCCAAACGACCACACGGCGAGACGCCTATCCGGCGGCGCGTCACGGAACAGACCTCCCTAAGCGCAAGAAGCGGGCCAATTCCGGCAGATGTACTGCAACTGCCTTGTATTCAGATGGTTACGTCGTAGAACGTGGATCCGCGCGGCGGCGGCGACTGCTGCAACCTGCGACGGTTCGGGCGCGCGAGAGCGCGCCTGAATCGCCGCAAGTCACTCCAGAAAAGCGTCTTGCGGGCCGAGCGCCGGCCACTGTCGCATCTTGAAGCGCTTGTGGCGACTTGCAACGACCAGCACGTCCTTGACGGGGTGCACCTTCTCGACAGAGAGCGCCACAAGCAGCGGCACCTCGTCACACGACGCTGGGCTACACCGTCAACGACGCGTTACGCCTCGACGATGGATGGCGGCTCAAGACGGACCCGGCCGAGCAGCCCGACCCGGCGCAATCGGACCGCCTCGCCGAGCTGCACCGCTGGATGGACGCGCGCAACCGCACGATCCGGCTGGAGTGGCTGCGGTGGCCAGCGGGCTGAGCACCCGCCAATCCGCGCTACGATAGAGGCGCCGTCATGAGAGCCACAGCGTCCGACGTCTCGACCTGCCACTACCGCTTGAGCCGGGCCGAGTACGATCGTGCCGTGGAAGCCGGCGCGTTCGAGCCGGACGCCAAGCTGGAGCTCATCGACGGCAACCTGCACGCCATGACACCAGAGGGAAGCCGCCATGCGCTCGGCATGGATCTCGTGGCCGACTGCCTGCGGGCGGTATTCGGTTCCGGGTTCTACGTACGGATACAGCACCCGCTGGCGACAGACGACTACTCGGAGCCCGAGCCGGACGTGGCCGTCGTGAGCGGCCCGATGCGCGATTACCGGGACGCCCATCCGACGACCGCGGTGCTGGTCGTCGAGGTGTCGCACGAATCACTGCGGCACGACCGGACGATCAAGCAGCAACTGTACGCGCGGTGCGGTATTCCCGAGTACTGGATCCTCGCCCTCCCCGAGAACTGTCTCGACGTCTACCGCAACCCGGCTGGAGACAGCTACCGGAGCGTCACCAATCATGCAGCCGGGGACAAGATCGCACCACTCGCTCGCCCCGACGCACAGATCGCCGTCGACGATCTGCTTCCCTGACTCCGACAGGCGGCCCCGCTCGCGCCCTGTGCCCGGCACCGGCGTCGCTGACCCGATACGGGAACACACGCACGCTGGCCAGGCGGTCAGGCCCGCGGCATCGCCGAGGGCCTCCGCTCGGCGGGCTGCCTTCACTTCCATAATCCCCGCCTGAGCGGGTGCGCGCCGCGCAATGGCGGTACAGGTCGGTGATGTTCGCGGTGCTGTTGGTTGGTCGGTCCCGGTGTCGGATGCCTGGTCGACATCACCGACTGTCCGGGAGAGGACGTTGAGGGGCTCCTTCGGCACCGAGGGCACGACGAGCCCAACGCGTTGCGCTGACCACGCGGCCAGCAATCCTGTCGTCACGGCGACCCCCGGGACCGTCCCGAGCCCGCGGGTCGCGCGCGTCTTACGCCGAACCGCTGCCCAGCTCGACGTGCACACTCCAGGAGGTGAACGTCTGGCCGCTGGCGTCCAATTCGACGGGCATCGACTGTCCGGCCGCCAGGTCCACGCGCGGAGTCGGTCCCAGTTCCACGCCGTTCGACAGATGGATCTCGACGCGCACCTGCGTGACCGTGGCCGACGTCGTATTGACCACCTCGCCGCGGAACGTCTCGGCGGTCGCGTCGTAGCTGATGGTCAGCCGCACGCCGCCGCGCGTCTCGACCGCGGTATCCGTCAGGCTGTACTGCGTCCCGGACTCGCCGGCTTCGCCGCCGCCGCCCTCCGGCCCGTGCTGTTCGCCGCTCGGCTCCGTCGGAGAACCGCCGCACGCCAGCGCCGCAAGCAGAACGAACGTCACCATCAATCGTCGCATCGTGAACCCTCCCGTTTCCGGCAACTCAAGCAGCAACGGATCTCCGCGGTCATCGTGGCAGCGCGGGCCGCTGGGTGCTGCGCCTCCGATGTCACCGCCCCAGCTTGTGCTGCAGGTGTTCGACCGCTGCTCGCATCTCGGCGGCGTTCCACGCCGTCCAGTCGTTACCCTGCGGCAACCCGGGCACCCCGGTGCTGCGTCCTGCGACGACGATACTGACTGCGAGCCGCTCGGAGCCGTACTGCTGGCACAGGGCCAGGAACGTCGTCGTCAAGGCGACCGACGGCAACTCGTTGGTCTCCGTAGACCGTTGCTCGCGCGCCGCCAGTTCGTCCTCATGCCCGTCTGGACGTGATCCTGTTCGACTGCCGTCTGCTCTCTGGTAGCCCACGACCTGTCCGGTCCGACACGACCTCATCCGCACCAGACCGCACGCCTGGCACGCGTCGGCCTCGCACTCCCGCGTCGAGTGCTCCCCGGCCAGCCGCCACGCGTGCCCGCTGGCCCGTCGCGGGCAGGGGGGAACCTGCAGCTTCCGGTGGGTCATCTGCTGGACGCGCGGACTCTGCTGCCGGATCAGTCCGGCGGGCGCCACGCAGGCGTCAACGACTCCTGTGCCATCACCCGTTCCTTGCCTCCGCCGGATCCTCGGTGCGCTCGGTGCCCACTGGACGCCGATCCGTTACGCCTCGCTCTGCGGTGTGTTCTCTGCGACGTCGTCAAAGCCAACGCGTGGCGTCGCCACGCACGATCTTCTTGTTCCTCACCGCGACCGCGGCGGTGTCGCGGGGGTATTCATCCCGGTCGGTCTCGCCGGTGGCCAGCTGATAGTGGAGCGTGTACCTGTCCGCACCCGGCACCTTGGCCGGATCGAGGGGCAGGTCGTAGGTCAGCGTCAGGCTCGCGCCGTCCACGGCCGGCGCGTTCGTTCCCGACGTCTGCAACACCGGCGCGGCGGCCGTCGCGGCCGTTATCGTGGCCTCGTCCAGGTCCCCGTCGAAGACCAGCTGCAGCGCCCTCGCCCTCACGGACGCGCGCGACGGTGCGGGCCCGACCGTGCCTGCGGTGCTGTTGGTCACCGCCAGGCTGAAGAACGCCGGCGCCATCTTGTCGTCGGTGTCCTTCAGCGGCCCGTGCGGTCGATGAGCGTGCAGGCCAGCGTGACCGTGTCGCCGGCGGCGAACGCTACCGTGGAGGGGTGCTGGTTGGCGTTCCGGTGCCCGCCGCCGAGTTCCGTGCCGGACACGGTGAAGTAGAGCGGCAGCTTGCTCGTGTCCACCGACGTGTCGAGCGCCCTGTCGTAGGTCACATCCAGCCTGCCGCCGTTCACGGTTGCGCCCTTGGCGCTGAGAACGTAAGAGTACCGGCAGCTAACGACGATGGATGAGTCAGCGTGGCAATTATCGGATTCCCTGCCGATGGCGCCCCCGAGCGGACCCTCGCCCTTACGTCGGAGCCCAGGGCAGCGATAGCGACTACTTCGACGCTTGCCAGGTTGTAGCCGTCGCTGTTGGTGCCAGTGGTGAAGAGCCAGTGGCGCGACCAACGCCGCCGCGCGTGCCGGGCGGGACCCGCAAGACGGAACCGGCGGGGAGGGCCGGAAGCCCGCAGTCAAGCGGACTTCCTCGGGAGGGCCGGGCGGTAGGCTATCTGAGGCTGGCTGGCTGGCAAAAGCCCGCCTGCGCCCTGACCCGTCACGATTCTCAAAATTGGTATCCTTAACGCTCCTGGAATCGACATGGCTGGCGCACATTCCGGCTTGGCCGCACCACACCGGCAGCCATCGCGCCCCGTCCCAGAGTTCTCTTCGTTGCTAGCTCGCACCTGACCCCAGCTCCACATGGACGGTCCACCAATCGAAGGTCTGGCCGCGCGCGTCGCGCTCGACCGGACGGTCTCGCCGCCGCCCGGGTTGACCCGCGGAGTCGGCCCGAGCTCGACCCCGTTGGAGAGATGAATCTCGACCCGCACGTCCCGGACGGTCTGGCTCGTCGTGTTTCTCACCGTGCCGGAGAACCTCTCGGCCCCCTGCTCGAACCGCATCACCAGCTCGACTCCGCCGCGAAACTCGCGCGCCTGCGCGGCACTGCAAGAAGCCAGTCAAATACTAGCCCGGATTATTCTTGAGGTTATCGAATCGGTCCCAGGTCGGGCCTGATCGTCGCGCGAAGGACGTTTCGGACGCGGTGTGTGGTCGGTGGCAGCGTGGGTGAAGCGGTCGTGGCGGGGTGACGGCGCGCACGAGGCACAACGCGCCGACAGCTTCGGCGACGGGGCGCTGGCGTGCAATACGGGGGTTGAGGTTGGCGGCGTGACGGCGCGCTATCCGGCGCGCGCCCCGAGAGCGAGGGCGAGGCGCCGCCAGACGTCACGGTATGGGGTCGCTCGCGGCAGGTGCAGGACGAGCCGGCGGACGGAGCGGACGACGTGGACGCTGACCTTGAGCAACCGGTCGCGCAGCCAAGTCACCTGGGTGCGGGCGCAGGCGGTGCGGGCGGCCCTCAGCCGCAGTTCCTGCATGAGCACGTAGGCGGCGGCCGTCAGCAGGACCCGCAGCTGGTTTGCCCAGAACCTGGTGCAGCTCGTGCGGTCGATCTGCAAGCCGTCGAGCAGTTCCTTGATGCGGTTCTCGATGTCGCCGCGCCCGCAGTAGACCTTCTCGTAGATGAAGCGCGGCGTCTGGCGCAGATTGGTCACGACGAAGCGCGGGTTGTCGCGCGGCTGCCGGCCGGTGAGTTGCACGACTTCAGCCTTGATCACCACGCGGCGCTCACGAGCCCACGTGCCCGCGCGATAGCGGGTGTCGAGGTAGAAGTGCGCCGTCTTCTCACGCAGCATGCTCTCGGTGCGGGCCGCCACCATGACGGGCTCGGCAGCGCGCAACAACACAGCGTTCTTGGCCATCGCCACGACGTAGTCGAGCCGCGGCTCGGCATCGAGGAAGTCGAAGACCTCCGGGGAGGCGAAGCCGCCGTCGAGCCGGACGAGAAAGCGCGCCTCGGGAAACGCTGACCGCAGCAGCGCAAGCAGGCGACACAACACGCCCAGCGTTCCGTCGGTCGCCTGCGCCGTGCCGGGCCGCAGCACGGCCGCGCACAGATACTGCTCCGCCTCACGGTCGAAGCTCACGAAGGCCAGCAACGGCAGGTAGCACCAGCTGTCGTAGTAGCTGTTGAAGAAGGTCAGCTGCTGCGCGCCATGCGTCGGGTCGTCGGTCGGGTCGAGGTCGATCGTGATGCGTCGCGCCCGCCCGCACAGCCGGCGACGATGCCGCTCGATGACCGACGCCGCCAACTCGCGTCCGAGCCGATAGAGCGCGACGCGGCCCGCACCGTTCTCGAACCGCGAGACCGTCGGCTGCGACGCCAGCCGACCGCCCGCCAGCGGGTCGCGCCCGAGCAGCAGCTTGTGGATCGGGTCGTCAGCGAGCCGGTCCGAATCGTTGCCGTCGGGATGGCCGCAGGCGATCCCGAATACCCGCTGGCCCACCAGGTCCTCAAGCGTGTGCCGGACTTTCTCCGGTGCCCGGCGGTCAATCAGACACCGGCCGAATGCCTTGACCAACCCGTAGACGCGCTCGGCGGCCTTGAGCAGCACGGCGCCGCCATCCGAGCTCGACTGCTCGCGGTCGAACATCGCGACCAGAGGCTTGTCGAACAGATCGGGGAACAGAACAGACTGTGCTATCGTGGGGTCCGTCACGCAAGAGCCTCCGTCGTGCCGAAAACGTCTGTCGCCAACAGCGTTTTAGCACACGGAGGCTCTTGTGTCTCTACCTGGGACGGACCCCTCACGAATTTTCCGGGCTAGCCCATGTTTACCAAGTTGACGGGCGATTTTGCCCTTTTGGGCGGTATTTCGAGGCGTGCGCGCCTGTAACTTGTTGATTCTAAGTGATCGGGATTTGGCAGAACGCGATGTAGTGCCATAATCGTATAGATGGCCTTGCCCCGCGGTAGCACACCCCGCTATCGTGGCAGCATGTTCATCCGGCGCACCCAGACCCGCCGGACCGCTGACGGCAAGCCCTATTTCTCGCACCGCCTGGTCCACACCGAACGCCTCGGTCACACCGTGCGTCAGCGCACGCTGCTCAACCTCGGGCGCCACTTCGACATTGCCCAGGCTGACTGGCCGCTGCTGTGCACCCGCATCGCCGACGTGCTGGGCGGCCAGGTACCGTTGATGGCCGACTGCCCGCCCGCCGTCGAGGAGGAAGCGCAGCGCATCGCCGCGCAGTTGCTCGCCCGCGGCGCCGAGGCGAGCAGGCCGACCGGCGCAACGGCCGACATCCAGCGGGTCGACGTCGACTCGTTGCGCCTGGTCCGCCCCCGCAGCATCGGCGTCGAGCAGTTGGGTCTGTGGGCGCTCGACCAGGTCGGCCTGCCGGACTTGTTGGCCCGCCTGGGTGTCAACGGCGCGCTGCGCACAGCGGCGGCCGGCGTCATCGTCGGGCGCATGGCCCACCCGGCCTCCGAGCGCGAGACGCATCGCTGGCTGCAGCAGCGCAGCGGCCTCGGCGAGTTGCTCGGCGTCGACTTCGAGACTGTCGGCGCCATGCAGCTCTACCGCGCCTCGGACCAGTTGGTGAAGCATCGCGACGCGATCGAGGCGCACCTGTTCGACCGCGCCCTCGGGCTCTTCGACCTGCAGCCGACCGTCACCCTCTACGACCTGACCAACACGTATTTCGAAGGCGAGGCGAACGAGCAGCCGCAGGCCAAGCGCGGGCACTCGAAAGAGAGGCGCAGCGATTGCCCCTTGCTGACCCTCGGTCTGATGCTCGATGCCTCAGGCTTCGTGCGCCGCTCGAAGGTCTTCGCCGGCAACGTCCGCGAACACCGCACCCTGGCCGGCATGCTCGACGCGCTCGACGCGCCGGCCGGCGCCCTCGTCGTCGTCGACCGCGGCATCGCTACCGAGGCCGCCATCAGCTGGCTCCGCGAGAACCACTATCGCTACCTGGTCGTCAGCCGCGAGCGTCACCGGCAGTTCGACGCCGACGCCGCCGTGTCGATCCAGACGCAATCGAAACAGACCGTGCAGCTGCACAAGGTCGTCGCCACCGACCCCGACGAGGTGCGGCTCTACTGCTACTCGGAGGAGCGGGCCGAGAAGGAACGCGGCATCGTCGAGCGTTTCGCCACCCGCTTCGAGGCCGCCCTGACCAAGCTCAACGACGGGCTGTCACGGCCCCGCGCCCACAAGCGCGTCGAACAGGTCTGGCAGCGCATCGGGCGCCTCAAGGCCCGGCATACCCGCGTCGCCGCCCACTACCAGATCAACGTCACCGCCGACGAGACCGGCAACCAAGCCGTCGCCGTCACCTGGACCCGCCGCCCGCAGGACGGCTCGATGCTCACCCATCCCGGCGTCTACTGCCTGCGCAGCAGCGAGACCGACTGGGACGAAGACACGCTCTGGCGCACCTACACCACGCTCACCGACGTCGAAGCCGTCTTCCGTGCGCTCAAGTCCGAACTCGGCCTCAGACCCATCTACCACCGCAAGCAGCGACGCGCCGACGGCCACCTGTTCATCACCGTCATCGCCTACCAGCTCGTCCAGCTCATCCGAACCCGCCTGCGCGACCACGGCAGCCACGCCTGTTGGACCACCCTCAGACGCCTCGTCGAAGGCCAGCAGCGCGTCACCGCCACCTTCCGACGGCCCGACGGCCGTACCCTGCACGTGCGCACCGCCACGCAACCCGAACCCGAGCAGCGCGCCGTCTACGACGCCCTCGGCGTCGACCCGCACCCAGGCGGCGTCCGCAAGACGATCGTCTGAACCCACCGACCGCGGCCCCCTTGGCACACGTTTGTAGTGCCACTCGAGCCGTTCCATCAGCGTAAGTCGTTGATTCTAAAATGCCTTGGATCTACCGTTGGTAAACATGGGCTAGCGGATTGCGTGTCATATATGCGTGTTCCATATGGGGATATACCGTGTTTTCTTCATCAATTCCAGCTATGCTGGCACCGTAGCGGACGACCTGGACTGGAAACGCACCGTGCCGCCCCCCGGGCGGACCGTGATCGCGCCGATCCGGCGAAGGAGGAACCTTGACCCAATCCGACGATGCGCGGCGGGAGATTGAGGCGCTGCGCGAGCGCACCTCCACCCTGAGCGCGGCCATCCTGCGCATCAGCGCCACGCTCGACCTCGACACCGTGCTCGCCGAGGTGCTCGAGAGCGCCCGCGGGCTCACCGCCGCCCGCTGCGGCGTCATCGCCACGGTCGACGAGGCGGGCGCGCCCCAGGACTTCGTCTTCTCCGGCTTCACGCCCGAGGAACAGCAGGAGCTCGCCGTCTGGCCCGACGGCGGCCGCCTGTTCCAGCACCTGCGCGAGCTGCCGGGGCCGCTGCGGCTCGCGGATCTGGCGGACTACGTGCGCTCGCTCGGCATGGCGCCCACGCCGACCTTCTCGCGGACGTGCCAGGGGGCGCCGATGCGCCACCGCGGCGTGGACGTCGGCAATTTCTTTCTCGCCGAGAAGGAGGGCGGCGAGCAGTTCACCGACGACGACGAAGAGGTCCTGATGCTGTTCGCGTCGCAGGCCGCGGCCGCGATCGCCAACGCCCGCACGCACCGCAACGAACAGCGCGCCCGGGCCGATCTCGAAGCGCTGGTCGAGACCTCGCCCGTCGGGGTCGTGGTCTTCGACGCGCAGACTGGGCAGCCGACGAGGTTCAACCGCGAGGTGAGGCGCATGGGAGAGGGCCTGCGGATACCCGGCCGCCCGCCCGAGCAGGTCCTGGAGGTGATGGTCTGCCGGCGCGCCGACGGCCGCGAGGTCTCGTTGAGCGAGTTCCCGCTGGCGGAGCAGTTCGGCGACGGCGAGACGGTGCGCGCCGAGGAGGTCGTGCTGTCGGTCCCCGACGGGCGCAGCGTCAGGACCCTGATCAACTCGACCCCGATCCGTTCAGCCGGCGGCACGGTCGAATCGGTGGTGGTGACGATGCAGGACCTCGCGCCGCTCGACGAGATCGAGCGGATGCGGACCGAGTTCCTGGGCCTGGTGAGCCACGAGCTGCGCGCCCCGCTGATCTCGATCAAGGGCTCGGCGGACGCGCTGCTCGAGGAGGAGGCCGAGCTCGACCGGGCCGAGATGCGCGAGTTCCACCGCATCATCGCCGAGCAGGCCGGCCACATGCGCGGCCTCATCCGCGACCTGCTCGATGCGGGGCGCATCGACGCGGGCACGCTCTCGGTCACCCCCGAGCCCTCGGAGGTGGCCGCCCTGGTGGAGCGCGCGCGCAGCACCTTCCTGAGCGGCGGCGGCCGGCACGCCGTCCTCGTCGACCTGCCGGCGGGGCTGTCCCCCGTGATGGCCGACCGCCGCCGCATCGTGCAGGTGCTCAACAACCTGTTGTCGAACGCCGCGAGGCACGCGCCCGAGCCGACGCCAATCCGGGTGGCGGCTGTGCGCGAGGACGCGCACGTCGCCATCTCGGTCTCCGACGAGGGGAGCGGCGTGGCGCCCGAGCGGTTGCCGCACCTGTTCAGCAAGCACGCCGGCGCCAGGCAGGGCGCGACGGCGGGCCACGGCCTCGGGCTCGCCATCTCGAAGGGGCTCGTCGAGGCGCACGGCGGCCGCATCCGGGCCGAGAGCCCCGGCGCCGGCCGCGGCACGACGGTCACGTTCACGGTGCCGGTGGCCGGGGAAACCGGCGCCGCGGCGGCCGGCCACGCCGCCGTCCCGCCGGCGGCCCCCGAACCCGGCGAGCCGCCGCGCATCCTCGTGGTCGACGACGACCCGCGGATGCTGCGCTTCGTCCGCGACGCGCTCTCCGCGGCCGGCTACGCCCCGCTGGTCACGGGCACGCCGCAGGACCTGCCGCAGATCATCCGGACCGAGACGCCGCGGCTGGTGCTGCTCGACCTGATGCTGCCCGACGTCGACGGCATCGAGCTGATGCGGCAGGTCCCCGAGCTTGCCGACCTGCCGGTCATCTTCATCTCCGCCTACGGCCGCGACGAGACCATCGCCAAGGCGCTCGAGTCGGGCGGGGCCGACTACATCGTCAAGCCCTTCTCACCGACCGAACTTGTCGCCCGGGTCCGGGCGGCGCTCCGGCGCCGCGAGGCGCCCGAGTCGTTCACCGTCGGCGACCTCGCCATCGACTACGAGCGGCGCCGGGTGACGGCGCGCGGCGTCCCGGTCGAGCTCACCGCCACCGAGTACGACTTGCTGCGTGTGCTCTCGCTCGCCGCGGGACGCGTCGTGACCTTCGAGACGCTGCTGCGCCGGATCTGGGGCAAGAACGAGAACGCCGACGCGAATCTGGTGCGCAATTTCGTCAGGAACCTCCGCCGCAAGCTCGGCGACAACGCGGCCCGCCCCGCCTACCTGTTCAACGAGCGCCGCGTCGGCTACCGCATGGCGGCAACCGGCGAGTCGCAGGACCGTCCCGTCGCGTCCTCCGGACAGCGGCCCGCACCGGACAAGTGCACGTAGCCCGCCGGAGCCCCCGCCATGCAGTGACGGCCGAGCCCTTGATCGCGGCGAGCGGCGCCTGCTGGAGGACTCCGCCGCGTTCGACCCGGCCGAGCGGCTCGAGTTCCACCGTATCATCGCCGAGCAGGCCAACCACATGCGCGGGCTCATCGGCGACCTGCTCGATGCCGGGCGCATCGAGGCGGGCACGCCTCGGCCTCATCATCTGCAAGGGGCTGGTCGACGCGCACGGCGGCCGCCGTCGGGTCGAGGAAGACCTCGGGTTGCCATTTCCACTCGATCCGGACGGCAACGTCGTGCAGGCCTTCGGCGGCGGGCTCGCAGCCGGATGCGTTGCGTCGAGTGGGTGCCGGAGACGTGTCCTCAGCTGTCCGGCGGTTTCGCCATGCGGTAGCCGACGCCGCGGTGGTTGAAGATGTAGGCGGGGCTGGTTGCGCTGTCGCCGAGCTTGCGGCGGAGGTTGCGGACGAAGATGCGCACGAGGTTCGCATCGGCGTTCTCACGCTTGGCCCAGACGCGGCGCAGCAGCGTGTCGAAGGTCACGACCCGTCCTGCATCGAGCGACAGCGCGCGCAGCAGCTCGTACTCGGTGGCCGTCAGGTAGACCACCTCCCCGCCGCGTGTCACTCGGCGCTGCTCGTAGTCGATGGCAAGCTCGCCGAGCACGAGCGGCTCGGGGGCCTCGCGGCGTCTGAGCGCCGCCCGGACCCGTGCCACCAGCTCCGTCGGCGAGAAGGGCTTGACGATGTAGTCGGCCGCGCCCGACTCGAGCGCCTTCGCGACGGTCTCGTCGCGGCCGTAGGCGGAGATGAAGATGACCGGCAGGTCGGCGAGCTCGGGGACCTGCCGCATCAGCTCGATGCCGTCGACGTCGGGCAGCATCAGATCGAGCAGCACCAGCCGCGGCCTCTCGGTCCGGATGATCTGCGGCAGGTCCTTCGGCACGCCGGTCACGAGCGGGGCGTAGCCGGCCTTCGAGAGCGCGTCGCGCACGAAGCGCAGCGTCCGCGGGTCGTCGTCCACGACCAGAACGCGCGACGCCTCGCCCGACTCGGAGCTCGGTCGCGGGCGGGCGGCGTTGCCGGGCCCCTCGGCGGTGGCCTCCCCGGCCGCCGGCAGCGTGAAGGTGACGGTGGTGCCGCGGCCGGGACCGGCGCTCTCCGCCCGGATGCGGCCGCCGTGCGCCTCGACGAGCCCCTTGCAGATGGCGAGGCCGAGGCCGAGGCCTTGGCCCGCCGTCGCGCCTGCCCGGCCGCCGCCGTGCTTGCGAAACAGATGCGGCAGCCGGTCGGGCGCCACCCCGCGGCCCTCGTCGGAGACCGAGATGGCCACGTGCTCGTTCTCAAGCTCCGCCGCGACCCGGATCGGGGTCGACTCCGGCGCGTGCCGCGCGGCGCTCGCGAAGAGGTTGTTGAGCACCTGCACGACGCGCCGGCGGTCGGCCTTCACGGGGGGCAGCCCCGAGGGCAGGTCGACGAGGACTTCGTGCCGGCCGCTGCCGCTCAGGAAGGTGCTTCGCGCCTGCTCCGCCAGGGCCGCCACGTTCGAGGGCTCGGGCGCGACCGAAAGCGTGCCCGCGTCAATGCGCCCCGCATCCAGCAGGTCGCCGATCAGCCCCTGCATGTGGTTCACCTGCTCGGCGATGATGCGAAAGAATTCGCGCATCTCGGCGCGGTCGAGCTCAACCGCCTCTTCCAGCAGGGTGTCCGCCGAGCCCTTGATGGAGGTCAGCGGCGCGCGCAGCTCGTGGCTCACCAGACCCAGGAACTCGGTCCGCATCCGTTCGATCTCGTCGAGCGGCGCCAGGTCCTGCATGGTTACCACCACCGCGCGGATGGCGTCGCCTTCGGCACGGATCGGCGTGGCGTTGATCAGCGTCCTGACGCTGCGCCCGCCCGGGACCGAGAGCTCCACCTCCTCGGCGCGCAACGTCTCGCCGCTGCTGAGTTGCTGCCTGATGGGGAACTCGCTCAAGGACACCTCCCGGCCGTCGGCGCGCCGGAAGGAGAGGACCTCCAGGAGTTGCTCGAGAGGGCGGCCCGGCATGCGCAGGCTTCCGACGATCCGCTTGGCTTCGCGATTGCTCGACAGCGGCCGCCCGCTCCCGGCGTCGAGGACCACGACCCCGACCGGCGAGGTCTCGACCAGGGCCTCGAGGTCGGCCCGCGCGCGCTGTTCGTTGCGGTGCGTGCGCGCGCTCGCGATCGCGGCCGCGGCCTGCGAGGCCAACAGCATCAGCACCTCCTCGTCCTCGTCGGTGAACTCCTCGCCGCCCTCCTTCCCGGCGAGGAAGAAGTTGCCCACGTCCGCGCCGCGGTGGTGCATCGGCGCGCCCTGGCACGTCCGCGCGAAGGTCCGCGTGGGCGCCATGCCGAGCGAGCGCACGTAGTCCGAGAGGTCGGCGAGCCGCAACGGCCCCGGCAGCTCGCGCAGGTGCTGGAACAGGCGCCCGCGGTCGGGCCAGGCGGCGAGCTCCTGCTCTTCCGCGGGCGTGAAGCCGGAGAAGACGAAGTCCTGGGGCGCGCCCGCCTCGTCGACCGTGGCGATGACGCCGCAGCGGGCGGCGGTGAGCCCGCGGGCGCTCTCGAGCACCTCGGCGAGCACGGTGTCGAGGTCGAGCGTGGCGCTGATGCGCAGGATGGCCGCGTTGAGGGTGGAGATGCGTTCGCGAAGCGCCTGGTTCTCCCGTCTCGCGTCGTGGGAATCCGTCACCGCTCCTCCCTTCGCCACGGCGCGAATCACGGCGCGCCGCGTCGTTTCGGGCGCTCCGGCGGCATCGTCGCCAGAAGCTGCTTATGAAACCAACATGGAGCTGGTCTCTCGCGGGCGAGTTCCAGGCATGGTTCCAGAGCGATCAGGACTGCCTGGACTACCTGGACTACCTGGAGTGGCTGCGGTGGCCGGCGGGCTTCGCGTGCTTGGTCTGTGGCCACCACATCACCAGCCGTCGGCCCCGGAGAGTCCCGCCAACACCGCCACTCGTGCGTGGGCGCCCGCCGAGCTTGGCGCGGCCGCCGGCGAACCGCCCGTGGAGATCGGCGTCTGGATACTCCGGTCAAATGGATACCCCAGCTGCGAAGTATCCTGTCGGCACGGCGGCCCGCCACGGTCAGGACCTGTGGATCGGATCGCGGACACGCCGGCAATGAGGCCCCCGCATCCCCCTCGACCGGGCGCGTGAATCGTCAGGCCGGAGGGTTGCGGAGGCCGTGCTTCTTCAGCTTCCGGTGCAGCGTCGTTCGGTCGATGCCCAGCACGCGTGCAGCGCGGGTCAGGTTGCGGCCCGACTTCTCGATGGCTTCGACTATCGCCCGCCGCTCCATCTCCGCGAGCGTCTCCGGGATTGGGGACGCGGCGGATGCCCCCGGGTGGGCCGGCGCCCCGCCCGGCACCAACTCGGCCGGAAGCGTCGCCGCCTGGAGCAGTTCGGATGTCTCCAGGACCAGGCTGCGGCAAATGACGTTTTCCAGCTCGCGCACGTTGCCGGCCCATTCGTGACGCGCCAGCAACGCGGTCGCGGCGGGGGAGATCGCGGCAACCGATACGCCGAGCCGGTCGGCGTGCTTCTTCCGGAAGTGCTCCGCCAGCAGCGGGATGTCTTCCCGGCGCGCACGTAGCGGCGGAACCTCGATGGGAAATACCGCCAGCCGATAGTACAGATCCTCCCGAAACCCGCCTTCGCGCATGGCGGCTTCCAGATCGCGGTGCGTCGACGCGACGACCCGCACGTTGATCGGAATCGATTTCGTGCCGCCGACCCGGCGGATCTCGCGCTCCTGCAGCACCCGCAGCAGCTTGGCCTGCAGCGCGAGGGGCATGTCACCGATCTCGTCGAGCAGCAGCGTCCCGCCGTTGGCCTGCTCGAAGCACCCCACGCGCTGCGTCGTTGCCCCGCTGAACGCACCCCGCTCGTGCCCGAACATCTCGGTCTCGATCAGCATCTCGGGCACCGCGGCACAATTGACCGCGACGAACGGGCCAGTCTTGCGCGGCCCGTTGAAGTGCAACGCCTTCGCGACGAGCTCCTTGCCGGTGCCGCTCTCGCCCGTCACGAGCACGTTGACGTCGATGTCGACGGCCCGCTGCATCAGCTCGCCCACCCCGCGCATCCCCGGACTCGCCCCGATGATCCCGCTGAAGGCGTACGTCGTCTCGAGGGCGGAGCGCAGGCGGTGGACCTCCGCCTTCATCCGCTCGATCTCGATCTCGCGTGACACGTCGCGGTAGACGACCAGCTCGCCCAGCGACTCGCCGTTGCTGTCCGACACCGCCTGGGCGAGCCGGTAGAACAGTGGCAGCTCCTTCGCGCCGGCACGCCGCGTGCACGGCTCGACCACGCGCGGGTTCGTCGTCGAGCCGTCCAGGTCGCGCAGCCTGGGCACGCGCTGCTCGCGCGACGGCTCCCGGAACCTCCCGTTCGCCGCGCTCAGCGGCAGCTTCCACAGCTCGTCGGGCGCTTCGTCGAACAACCTCTCGTACCAGCGATTGGCGAAGGTCAGGCGTCCGGCCTGGTCATACATCGCGATGGCGTCACCGGTGGCGTCGAGCACTGCCTCCAGGCGGCGGTGACTGTTCGTGAGCTGGCGGCGACCCTCGGCCAGGTCCCGCTCCAGGTTCCATTTCATCACCAGCGACAGGCTGATCTGCTGAATCTCCTCTCGGGCGAAGGGCTTGCGGATGTACAGGAGCTTGTGCAGCAGGTTCACGTCGCCGATGATCTCGGACAGCGGCTTGTCCGAGTAGGCGGTCATGATGACGACTTCCAGCTCGCGGTCGATGGTCCGCATGCGGCGCACCGTCTCGATGCCATCGATGCCTGGCGGCATGCGCACGTCGACGAAGGCGGCGGCGATGGGCTCGTTGCGCTCGAGACCCTGCCGGACCATGTCGTAGCCTTCCTCACCGGTCGTGGCGTGACGCAGGTCCAACGGCGGGAAGGACAGCTCGGACGGGCCGCCGGACGGACCCATGAAGGTGGCCGCGAGGGCGTCGGACGCCGCCCGCCTGCGTTGCGGCACCAGCATCTCCCTGAAATCCTCGTGGATTTCCTGCTGGTCATCGACGATCAGCAGGCGCGTGTTCAGTGGCCGCGGGCGGTCGGCCAGCCGTCGGGCGTCGCCGCCCGACGCGGTCACCTTGCCCTCCCCTCCGGCGGGGTCGCCCTCCGGCCGCGCCGAGCGCTCGTCGGTCGTCTCCACTACGTTCTCGAGCAGGTCGACGTGCGCGCGGGGACGCCGGGGCTCAACTGCGACATTCCATCCATGCCTGGCATCGGTCCGCGCGCTCGTTGGTCACCGCACGTTCGTTCCACTGATTCTGGGTGGCCCCCCGGGACGGCGGGGCGGGAAGCTCAGGCGGGGCTGGCGCTCCCGCGGGCGGCTGGCACCACAAAGCTAGCAGTTTTGCCGATTGGACGAGACCTGTCCATGATATCTGCATGTCACACGAGGTAAATTCATATCGGTTGCATAAACTTCGGCTTTTTACGGTGGAGATCCCTTCGATCTCGTCGAGCGCCGCCGGGTCCTGCACCACCACCACGTCGCTGAGGGCCTTGATGGTCCCGCCCGACCCGATCACGAAGTTCGCCGCGGAGTGCAGGCCCAGGCCGCTCTCTACGGGCGCCGCGCGGCGGCCGATCCGATCGATCTCGTCCGGTTCGCACAACCGCCCCCGAAGCCCCGCTGGCTCGAGCGCTCGCACATCGCGGAAGTACTGGCGCAGTTGACGCCTGGGTCGAAGACCGTAGTACGCTTACGGCTCATGCACTGGACAGGGATGCGGCCGTCGCAGATGGGGCGCCTTCAGCCTGGAGCGGGCGGCTCGGAAGGCCGGGCGGCCGGCGTTCACCGTGTACCAGATCCGCCACTCGTTCGCGACGGGGCTTCGCCGGACGGGATCGGACGTGGCGGACATCCAGGATCTGTACGGGCACACCGATCCCGAGACGACGATGATCTACGCCCCGCCGCAGTTGCAGAAGCACGCGGCAGCGATCGAGCGTTTGGAGCGTGCGGACCGGGCGCCGGCGCCGGTTTCGCGGGCGATTCGGCTGGCAGAAACGGCTGGCAGTAGCGAGGGTGTTTCTGTAAAATACTGATTTTAAAAGGTTAGCGGGAGTAACTCAGTGGTAGAGTGTCAGCTTCCCAAGCTGAAGGTCGCGGGTTCGACCCCCGTCTCCCGCTCCATATCTTGATGGGGCTGCGCCCCAAGCCCCCGGCGGCCGCTTGCCGCCGTTGCGGCCGCCTACGGGTGGCGCGCGGACATCTCCGGCGACGACGCCCTCCGCGAGCCGCTGGCACTCAACGGTAGATGCTGAGAGGGCTGGTGATGGACTGTAGTTCCCCGCCGCGCCGTACGGCGGCCTCTCCCATGGCCTGCGGTTCCGTGACCTTCAAGGTGGTTGACGGCGATGCGCGGCCGGGTGCGGTGTTCCGCCCGGCCTTCAGGTCCGCTTCGGATAGCCCAGGCTCGCCAGCGCGGTCGTGATCTCGTCGAGGATCGTCGGGTCGTCGATGGTGGCCGGCATGGTGTACGGCTGGCCGTCGGCAATCTTCTTCACCGTGCCGCGCAGGATCTTCCCGGAGCGCGTCTTCGGCAGGCGCGGCACGACGGTGGCGGTCTTGAAGGCGGCGACCGGACCGATCGATTCCCGCACGCGCTCGACCAGCTCCGGCACGATCTCGTCGGCCCCGCGGGTGACGCCCGCCTTCGTCACGACGAAGCCGACCGGGATCTCGCCCTTGATGGCGTCGGCGACCCCGACGACGGCGCACTCGGCGACATCGGGATGGAAGGCAAGCACCTCCTCCATCGCGCCCGTCGACAGGCGATGGCCGGCCACGTTGATGATGTCGTCCACGCGGCTCATGATGTAGAGGTAGCCTTCCTCGTCCTTGTAGCCGGCGTCCCCCGTCAGGTAGTGGCCCGGGTAGCGCGACAGGTACGAGTCCTGATAGCCGGCGTCGTTGTTCCAGAGCGTCGGCAGGCAGCCGGGCGGCAGCGGCAGCCTGAGCACGACGGCGCCGATGTCGCCGTCCGGCATCTCCCGGCCGTCCTCGCCGAGTATCCGGACGTCGAAGCCCGGCACGGCCCGGGTCGGCGACCCCGGCTTGACCGGCAGCATGCCCAGCCCCACGCAGTTCGCGGCAATGGCCCAGCCCGTCTCGGTCTGCCACCAGTGGTCGATCACCGGCACGCCCAGCCGGTCGCGGGCCCAGACCAGCGTGTCGGGATCGCAGCGCTCGCCGGCCAGGAACAGCGTCCGGAAACCGGACAGGTCGTGCTCGCGGATGAACGATCCGTCCGGATCCTCCTTCTTGATGGCGCGGAAGGCGGTCGGCGCGGTGAACAGCACGCTGACCCCGTGCTGCTCGACCACGCGCCAGAAGGCGCCCGGGTCGGGGGTTCCCACCGGCTTGCCCTCGTAGAGGATCGTCGTCGCACCGCGCAGCAGCGGGCCGTAGACGATGTACGAGTGGCCGACCACCCAGCCGATGTCCGAGGCGGCCCAGTACACCTCCCCGGCGCCGACGCCGTACACGTTCTCCATGCTCCAGTGCAGCGCCACGGCATGACCGCCGTTGTCGCGCACCACGCCCTTCGGAACGCCGGTGGTGCCCGAGGTGTAGAGAATGTAGAGCGGATCGGTTGCCGCCACGGGCACGCACTCGGCGGGCGGGGCGCCGGAACAGGTTTCGTCCCAATCCAGGTCACGGCCGGCGACGAGCGTCGCCTCGGCCTGCGGTCGCTGCAGGACGATCGTGCGCGCCGGCTTGTGGGACGACAGCGCGATGGCCTCGTCCAGCAGCGGCTTGTACGGCACCACGCGGTTCACCTCGATCCCGCACGACGCCGACAGCACGAGCTTCGGTCTGGCGTCGTCGATGCGGGCCGCCAGCTCCCTGGGCGCGAAGCCGCCGAAGACGACGGAGTGGACCGCGCCGATCCGGGCGCACGCCAGCATCCCGATCACCGCCTCCGGCACCATCGGCATGTAGATGATCACCCGATCGCCCGCCGCGACCCCCTGGGCGGCGATCGCGCCCGCGACACGGGCCACCTCGTCGCGCAGCTCGTGGTACGTGAAGCGGCGGACGGTGCCGGTGACCGGGCTGTCGTAGATCAGGGCGAGCTGCTTGCCGCGACCGCGGTCGATGTGGCGGTCCAGGCAGTTGTAGCAGGTGTTGAGCTGGCCGCCGGCGAACCAGCGGTGAAACGGCGGCCGGGTGTCGTCCCGCACGGAATCCCAGCGGCGGTGCCAGTACAGCGGCTCCGCGGCCGCGGCCCAGAAGGCCTCCGGATCGTCCTGCGCGCGTCGATAGGTCGCGTCGTACACGGAAGGCATGACAACAGATCCTATCGCAGCCGTGCGCGACCCCGACCGTTCCGGCCAGCCGATCCATGACGGGTCACCTCACCATGCGCACGGTGCGCGCCACGAGGGTCAGCGGAGCGCGTCAGCCTGGAGCTCGCTGCGCCCCCGGGTCATGCCTGATCCGGACCGGTCTATAATGGGGTCAGCGCACCATGGGTTCCACCCGCACGCTCCGCACGGCCACGGTGACCGCGGTGATCGCCTGGAAGCTCGTCGCGCTGGCGTTGCTGCCGGCCGCCTTCTGCTGTCAGGCGGTGCTCGAGGGCGGCGGGCGGCCCTGCTGCGAGGGCAAGGACCACGGCGATTTCTGCCCGCTGAAGCCCGCGCGCTCCGCCACGCCCGACGGTCCCCGGATGCAGACGTGCGACTCGTTCGACAGCGCCCTGATCGGGCTCCTGAGCCTGACCGGCTTCACGCCGGAGTCGTCCGCGGCACCGCCGGTGCCGGATGTGAGCGGCCGGCCGCTCGAGACCGGCCAACCCGTCGCCCCGTTCCACCGCACGCCTCCCTCGCCGCCGCCGCGCGCCTGACGCCGCCCTGACCTGAATCTCGTTCAGTCCTCGCCGGCCAGGTTTCTCGCGTGCCATCCGCCTCAGCCTCGCGGGCCCGTGCCCGTGCCGACGCGTGCGGCAGCGAGTGGAGGTGTTGTCCAATGCACAGCAGTACTACCCGGGTGCGGCTCGCGGCCGCACTCGCTCTCATGCTCGCCGTCCCCGTACCTGCCGCCCAGGCCCGGGACGGCGCGTCGGTCAGCGGTGTGGTGACCGACGCCCAGGGTCTGGCCCTGCCCGGCGCGGTGGTCGTGCTCGGCACGCGCGACGGCGGCTTCGTCGCATCGGCGACGACGAGCCGCACGGGCGGGTTCACGTTGTCGGACGTCGCCGCCGGCGACTACGTGCTCAGCGCGGCGCTGCTGGGGTTCGGGACCCACAGCGAAACGATTGCCGTGACGGCGGACGGCGCCGCGGTCTCCATCGCGCTCGAGATCGGCGCGTTCACGCAGGAAGTCACCGTGTCCGCGCTGATGCCGGAGGTGGCCACGGAGCTCGCCATTGCCGCCGACGCCATCGAGCGCCGCGTGGCGCAGGATCTCGCGCAGTCGTTGCGCGACCACGCGGGAGTGACCGCGCTGCGGCGCGGCGCGATCAACCTGGATCCCTCGGTCCGCGGGCTGTACGCCGAGCAGATCGGCGTCTTCGTCGACGGGACCAGGACCTTCGCCGCCGGTCCGGCCCGCATGGACTCCGGGCTCAGCCACGTCAGTCCGCATGCACTGCAGTCGCTGCGCGTCGTCCGTGGGCCGTATGCCCTGACCTGGGGCGCCGGCACGCTCAGCGCCATCCGGGCCGACACGTTCAAGCCGGCGTTCTCGGGCGGCGACTTCCAGATCGGCGGGCGCACCGGTTACAACTACGGCTCGAACGGCGACGCCAGCGACGCGCTGGCGAGCCTGCACGGCAGCTCGGACCGCATCCGGTTCACCTTCCAGCACAACACCCGGATCGGCAGCGACTACCTCGACGGCAACGCCGACACCGTCCAGGGCGACTACGAGTCGTTCGATACGCGCTGGAGCCTGGGCGGCCGGCTGGGCAGTCGCACACTGCTCGAGTACACCGGCGGCTATCAGAAGCAGAACGACATCGACTACCCGGGACGCATCCTCGACGCCACCCTGTTCGAGACGCAGTCCCACGCGTTCGATGTCTCGCACGTGCGGCCCACAGGTTTCGTCAGCGAGCTCGTGGGACAGATCTACGTGAACGACAAGCGCCACGTGATGAACAACCACAACAAGCCCACGGCGCTGCCGAATCCGCACCGCACGCCGCCGTTTCCGATCGACGTCCACCTGCCGGCGGCGGCGGATACGGTGGGCGGGCGCTTCCACGCGGCGCTGGCGACCGGCGCGCTGCGCTACAAGCTGGGGTTCGACGCCTACCGCTTGCGGCAGTCCGCGACACAGACGATTACCGACCGTCACTCGGGTCAGATCCACCACAACCGGCACCCGGTCTGGCCGGAGGCCGATCTGGCCAACGTCGGGGGCTACGCCCAGGTCGTCTACGACCAGGGACGCAGCAGCTTCGGCGGGACGGTTCGCATCGACCGCGAGCAGGCGCAGGTCGGGGGCGTCACCGCGTTCTTCGCGGACAACGCCGTGCCGGCCTACGCGCTGCACGAGGCGCAGGGTCGGTTCCATCTCCAGGCGCCGACGCACGGCGGCGACGCGGGCCACGGCGGCGGCACGGGCCACGGCGGCGGGCACGCTGCAGCCGGACACGCCGGCGCCCAGGACACGAGCCACCACGGCGCCGGCCCGACGATGCTGGTGCCGGCCGACCACCTGGCGCAGAACAACCTGAACTTCAGCGCCGCCGCCAACGCCAGCCTGCGCGTCACCGACAACTGGCTGGTCACGCTGGGCGCGGGACGCGCGGTCCGCAGCCCGTCGGCACTGGAGCGCTACGCCGACCGGTTCCCCGCCGTGAAGTTCCAGACGGCGGCCGAGTTCGTCGGCAACCCGCTGCTCGTGCCGGAGAAGAGCATCGAGCTCAACGCCGGCACCACGCTCCGCATCGGACAGGCCACGCTCGAGGGCGACGTGTTCTGGCGGACCATCAACGACTACATCACGGTGGCGCACGACCCCAACCTGACGCAGCGCCTGCCGCTCAGCCCGGCCCAGGTGTTTCGCTACGTCCAGTCCGACGCGGCCCGCTTCGCGGGCTTCGACCTGCGCGCCGAATCGGCGGCCGGGCCCTGGCTGAGCCTGCGCGGCGGCTGGTCGTTCGTGCAGGCCGAGGACCTGCTGTTCAACGAGCCCCTGTTCGGCATCCCGCCGTTCGAGCAGCAGTACGCCCTCGAGGTCCACAACCCGGCCCGGACGCGCTGGCTCGAGCTGCTGGTCACCAGCACCGCCGCGCAGGAGCGGGTGGCGGCGACCCGCTTCGAGATGGCGACCGCCGGCTGGACGACGGTCGACCTGTCCATGGGCCTGGAGCTCCGCGCGGGCGTGACGCTGCGCGGCGGGGTGCGCAACCTGACCGACGAGTTCTACGTCAACCACCTGAACTCGCTCGATCCGTTCGCCCTGCATCGGATAGCCGAGATCGGGCGCAGCGGTTATCTCGGACTGGAGTACTCTTTCTAGGCTCGACGCGCGCCGGGCGTGCGCACGTGGCGTATGCTTGAAGTGCCATGAGCTTGCCGCGGCGCGACTGGAACACACGGCCATGAAACACACGAATATCCCGCGCAACGCCCTGCGGGGCGGCGGCGCCATTCACAGTCCGTCACGGTGACGCGGAGATCAGCAACCCGGCGGGACGACAATCGAGGGCGTCCTTTCCCGCGGGCCGCGTCCAGCGACACCGCGGGGGCGGGCGCCCCCCCGCCGCGCCGGGGTTCGTCCCAGGGCAAGCACCGGCCGCTCAGCGCCACGATGCGGGCCGCGGCGCATTCGTCCGGCCCGGTCGCGCCACCGTCGCAGCGGCCGGCGGACTTCGCGCCTCCCGAGCCGCACGACGCGCCGCTGGGGGTCCCCGTGAGCAGCGACGAAACGCTGGTGGGCGACCTGCTGGCCGCCGACCCGTCGCTTCAGTTGCAGCTGGATGCGCCGGGCGGCATCACGTCCATCGGCCGCGACGTGACGATCAAGGGCGAATTGAACGCCACCGCGCACCTCGTCATCGAGGGCCGCGTGGAGGGCAAGATCGCCGCGCCGGATCACAGCGTGGCGGTGAGCGAGCACGGTCGGGTGGAATCGGACGTCTTCGCGCGCAGCATCACGATCCGCGGGAAGGCCAAGGGCAACCTCACGGCGATCGAGTGCCTCAAGATTCTGCCGCACGGCGACGTGGTCGGGCACCTCGTCGCGCGGCGCCTGGCCATCGACGAGGGGGCCGTGTTCAGCGGCAGCGCCGACACCCACCTGACCGACGCCGCCATCGCCGTCCGGCGCCACCGCCTCAAGGGCGGGTAGTTGCCTGCTTCCACCGCTCTCCGGGCCTTCGCGGACCGCCTGAACCTCGACGAACGGCTCGCGCCCTTCCGGGACCGGCGCTGGCACCCGGCGGCGGCGCAGCGGCGCGTGCTGCACCTGGAGGACGTGTCCGGCATTCCGTTTCTGACCGAGATAGCCGGCGTCGAGGAGTACGAGCACCGGGCGCGGGTACGGGCCCGCGAGGGGGACCTGTATGCGAGCGAGTCGCCCCCCGACCCCGACTACGAGGCGTACTGCCGGCAGCGCCTGCGGCTTGGCCCCGTTGCCTGGCTGGGCGCCGACTGCGGAGAGGCGCCCCTGGCGCTGGCCCGCGCCTGCAGCGCGGGGGAGGCGCTCGACCGGCTCGTCGCCGTCGCCCGCCACGCAGGCGGCCTGACCATACATCCGTACCTGGCGACCGACGACGTGTGGACGCTCGCCGCCCGCGTGGCGGCGGGCGCCGCCGTGCCGGTCGCGGTGCTGGGGCCGCCGCCCCCGGTGACCTGGATCGCGAACGACAAGGCCCGCTTCGCCGAGCTGGTCGAGACCGTGCTCGGCCCGGGCTGGAGTCCCGAGACCCGCGCGGCGACCACCGTGCCGGGCTGCGCGGATCTGCTGCACGATCTCGCCGGGCGTTGCACCCGCGTCGGCCTGAAGCGGACGCGCTGTGCCTCGGGAACCGGCAATCTCGTGCTCGACGCGGCGGAGATCCGGGCGCAGGCGCCGGCGGCGACCGCGGCGGTCGTGCGCGCGTTCCTCACCCGTACGGAATGGCGGCCGCCCGAGCCGGTGCTTGCGGTCGCGTGGGAGACAGCGGTCTCCTCGCCCTCGACGCAGTGGTGGATCCCGGCCGCGGACGGAGGTGCGCCGCGCCTGGACGGCATCTACGAGCAGATCCTGGCAGGCGCCGGACAGTTGTTCGTGGGCAGCCGGCCCTCCACGCTGCCCGCCCCCGTCAATCGGGTGCTGGCCGACGCCAGCGGGCGAATCGCCGGCGCGCTGCAGGCCCTCGGCTATGTCGGACGCTGCTCGTTCGACCACCTCGTGCTCGGCAACCCGCAGGCGGAGTTCACCGTGCGCTTCACCGAGTGCAACGGGCGCTGGGGCGGCACCAGCACGCCGATGCATCTCGTCGACCGGGTCGTGCCCGGTCCCCGCCCCTGCTACCGCGGGCAGGACTTCGTGAACGAGCGGCTGCAGGGGCTCACCTTCGCGCAGGTGCTGGAGCGGGTCGGCGGTCACGCCTTCGATGCCGGCACCCGGACGGGCCGCTACATCTTCTACAATGTCGGGCCGCTGGCCGAGCACGGCAAGCTCGACGTCATCGCGCTGGGCGCGACGCAGGCCGAAGCCGAGCAGGCCCTGCTGGCCGATTTTCCCCGCCTGCTGGACATGTAGCCGGCCGGCCGCCTGTCCGTGCCCGCGGACGATCGGAGAGAATGAACGCGTGACGATTCCAGCGCTTCCCGACGACACCTTCCGGCGCATGGTCGATCTGCGCCGCCACTTCCACCGGCATCCGGAGCTCTCGTTCGAGGAGGTCGAAACCGCGCGCGCCGTCATGGCGGAGCTCGACCGGCTCGAGATCCCGCACGAGTACGGCGGGCCGGGCGGCGGCGTGGTCGGCCGCCTGGCCGGCACCGACCCGCGGGCCCCGACCGTCGCGCTGCGCGCCGAGATGGATGCGCTGCCCTGCGCCGAGCGGACGGCGCTGCCGTTCGCCTCGGAGGCGCCGGACCGGATGCACGCCTGCGGTCACGACGCCCACATGGCCATGGTGCTGGGCGCCGCTGCGCTGCTGCGATCGTCACCGGCGGCCGCGAGCGCCCTGTTCGTGTTCCAGCCGGCGGAGGAGCGCGGCAACGGCTCGCTGGTCATGATGCGCTCGGGCCTGCTCGCCGGCGCGCAGGCCATCTTCGCCGGCCACGTCACGCATCACTACGAGCTGGGCGAGATCATGGTCTCGCGCGGCACGATTACCGCGCGCGCCGACCGCTTCACGATACGCGTCCGCGGCCGGGGCGGGCACGGCGCACGGCCCCACGAGGCCATCGACGCGGTCGTCATCGCCGCCATCCTGATCACCACCGTGCAGACCCTGGTGTCCCGCACGATCAACCCGGCGTTCCCGTCGGTCGTCACCATCGGCTCGGTGCGTGCCGGAAGCGCCCCGAACATCATTGCCGAGGACGCCGTGCTCGACGGCACCATCCGTACGACGCGCGCCGAGGCGCGCCGCCAGATCGTCGACGGCCTGCACCGCATCTCGAACGCGCTGGGGCACCTGCACAACGCCGAGATCGCGGTGACGATGGGCGAATGGTCGCCGCCCGTCGTCAACCCCGAGCGCGAGACTGCCATCGCGCGCCGCGCGGCGCAGCAGGTCGTCGGCACCGACGCGGTCGTCGAGCAGGAGTACCCGAGCATGGGCGCCGAGGACTTCTCGTACTATCTGCACGAGATTCCCGGCTGCTACGTGCGCATCGGCACGCGCGGTGCCGACGGCGAGTACATCCCCCTCCACAGTCCGCGCTTCGACGTCGACGAGCAGGCATTGAAGGTAGGAGCCCGCTTCTACGAGCGCGTCGTCCGCGAGGCCGGAGGCAGCCTGGCCTCGGCGGAGGGCGCGACCGTTGGGGAGCCGGCGTGAGGACGCAGCAGCCGTCCCCGGCGCGCAGCGCGGCAATCGCCCTGACCCTGCTGCTCGCAGTCGGCGGCTGCGCGGCGGACCCGCTCGACTGGAGCACCGTCGAGCGCATGATCGCGGCGGAGTTCCCGGACGTTCCGGGCCTGACGACCCGGGAGCTGGCCGAACGGCTGGCGTCCGACCCGGCCGGCGTCGTGCTGCTCGATGCGCGTCCCGCCGGGGAATTCGCGGTGAGCCATCTCCGGGGCGCGCACCTCGTCGGATCCGACGCCGGTGCGGCGAGCCAACTCGCCGCATCGGCGCCCGGCGCCACCGTCGTCGCCTACTGCTCGGTCGGCTACCGCTCCGCGGCGCTGGTCGAGCAACTGCGCCGCATGGGCCACGCGAACGCCGTCAATCTGGAGGGGTCCATCTTCCGTTGGGCCGCCGAGGGACGGCCCGTGTACCGGGGCGCGGCCCGCGTGACGCAGGTCCATCCCTACGACGACGCCTGGGGCGCGCTGCTGCCGGGACCGCTGTGGGCATTCACCCCGCACGCCGCGGCGCCCTGAGCTTCATTCGGACGGGGCTGCGCCCCGCCCTGGACATCACTTGCTGGCGCCGCGCCGAGTCTGTGACAATGAGCGTCGATTTCGACGCCGCAACCGACCTTCGCGAGGGATTCCGATGACATCCAGGTCCAATATCGTCACCGCGTTCACCTGCCTGGCCCTGCTGGGCGCGGCGGGCGCTCCCGCCGCTGCCCAGCAGGGCGCCACCGGCGGCGAGTGGCACAGCTACGCCGCGGATGCGGGCAGCACGAAGTACTCGCCGCTCGAGCAGATCGACCGCGACAACTTCGGCGACCTCGAGGTCGCCTGGCGCTGGCAGTCGGCCGACGCCTACGTCAGCACGTCGACGGACGGCGGCGGGGAGTGGTGGTCCAGCCTGCCGAACATCGTCGAGTACCTCGAGGCGCAGAATCCCGACCTGTACCGCCGCGGCAACACGCCGCGCATCTCGTCCATGCAGGCCACGCCGCTGATGGTCGACGGCATCCTGTACCTCAACACCGCGCTGTCGCAGGGGGTCGCGATAGATGCCCGCACCGGCGAGACGCTCTGGGTCCACAACCCGAAGAGCTACGAGGAAGGCACGACGACCATGACCGTCACGTGGCGGCAGCGGGGCGTCGCCTACTGGACCGACGGCACGGACCAGCGCATCTTCTGGGGCACCGGCAACGGCTATCTCATCTGCGCGGAGGCGAAGACCGGCCTGCCCTGCGCCGGCTTCGGCGACGGCGGCCGGGTCGATCTCACCGTCGGCCTGCCGCGGGCGGACCGCAGCGAGCGCGACTATCTGAACGCCATGCTCTACTCCGTCCAGTCGCCGCCGGTGGTGGTGCGCGACGTCGTCATCCACGGCTCGTCCATCGCCGACCGCCGGATCATGCAGGAAGCCGTTCCGGGCTGGGTCCGCGCGTGGGACGTGCGCACCGGGGAGCACAGGTGGGACTTCCACACGGTGCCCCAGGAAGGCGAGGAAGGCGTCGAGACCTGGCTGAACGACTCGTGGCGCTACTCCGGCAACGCCAACGTGTGGTCGATGCTGAGCGGCGACGACGAGCTCGGCTACGTCTACCTGCCGACCGGCACCCCCACCAACGACTACTACGGCGGCCACCGGCCGGGCGACAACCTGTTCGCCGAGAGCATCGTCGGCGTGGACGTCGAGACCGGGAGCAAGGTGTGGCACTTCCAGGCCGTGCACCACGGGCTGTGGGACTACGACTTCCCCGCCGCCCCGAATCTGCTCGACGTGGTGGTCGACGGGCGCCCGATCAGGGCGCTCGCGCAGGTCAGCAAGCAGGGCTTCCTCTACGCGTTCGACCGGGTCACCGGCGACCCGATCTGGCCGATCGAGGAGCGACCCGTGCCGACCGAGACCAACATCCCGGGCGAGGTGCCGTCGCCCACCCAGCCGTTCCCCACCCGGCCGGCGGCGTTCGAGTACCAGGGCGTGACGATCGACGACCTGATCGACTTCACGCCCGAGCTGCGCGCCATGGCCGTCGAGGCGGTGGAAGGGTTCCGGCTCGGGCCGCTCTTCACGCCGCCGGACCGCGCCGTGCCGGGCGTGACGCGCGGCACGCTGTTCCGGCCGCCGGGCTCCGGCGCGGCCAGCTGGTCGGGTGCGGCCGTCGACCCCGAGACCGGGCTCCTCTACGTGCCGTCCACGAACCACTCGACAGTGGTCCGCTTCTACAGTCCGGAAGGCCAGGGCGGCAACCTGCGGTTCACGCACGGGGCCCCGGAAGACATCATCCTGGCGGGCAACGGCGGGCGCGACCTGCCGCAGATGCCGCAGGGCCTGCCGCTCTTCAAGCCGCCGTACACGCGCATGACCGCCATCGACATGAACACGGGCGATCACGCGTGGATGATCCCGACCGGCAACGGCGACCGCATCCGCAACCATCCGATGCTGCGCGACCTGGACCTGCCGCCGCTCGGCGGCGACTGGGGCCGGAGCGGGCCGCTGGTCACGAAGACGCTGCTGATGCTCGCGCTGTCGGTCGGCGGCAGCAACGGCGGCCCGCGCTTCGTCGCCTACGACAAGGCAACGGGGGAAGAGCTCGCGTCGGTGGATCTGCCGAGCGGGGCGCTGGGCGCGCCGATGACGTACATGGTGGACGGCAGGCAGCACATCGCCCTGACCGTCGGCGGCGCCCCGCCGGAGCTGATCGCGCTCGCGCTCCCACAGGAATCCGCGCCGTAGGACGGCGCGGATTCCTGGAGCGCCGGTGGGGCGGCAAGGAGAGCCGCGTGCCGATCGGAGCCGCGCGCGACGCCTTCCCGGCCAGCGCCGTCCGACCCCGACGGCCGGCGGCGGGCTACTCGGAGCCCGCCGCTTCCGCCTCTTCCGCGCGCGCGCCGGCGAGGATGCCCGGCATCGCGTAGTTCCCCTCGTGGCAGGCGTACTCGAACAGCGGGTCCTCTGTCTGCCGCAGGTGAATCATGACCGTCCACGGCTGGGTCCAGGTGGTCGGGTCGTCCAGCGTCACCTCTTGCTGAATGGTGTCGGGGGCGATCCGGGTGAACCGCTCGACCATCCGCAGGTGCTCGCTCGCCTGCTGGTAGCGGGCCTGCGGCGAGAAGTTCGTCGTCTCGACGACCAGCGTCTCGCCTTCCCAGCGGCCGCGGGCATTGCCGTTCCACTGGCGAATGCCGTCGTCGACGTGCGGCCGGCCGTCCAGCGGGATGACGCGCGCCTCGTGCCCCATCTCCTGCAGGATGGTGACGTGATCGGGCGTCTGCAGGATATGGAAGTAGCTGTTGTAGCCGGCGCCCAGGCGCGGCGCGCCGAAGTGCAGGCAGCGGTCGCCCAGGGTCCGGTCCTCGGGCCCGTCGGAGGGGTGATCGCGCAGGTACGCCTGCCGCTCCGCGGCCCGCGCCTGTGCCGCCGCGGTCAGGGGCGGGAAGCGGCCGTTCGGCGGATCGACGATGAGCGACGTGCGGTTCTCGAGCTCACGCTCGACCAGCCAGAACGCGTTGTAGTTGCCGGTGATGACGTCGAAGTCGTTGTACGTGTCGTTGCCGAGCGCCTGCTGGAACAGCCGGTCGCCGAGAAGGTCGCCGGCCTGCTCGTTGTCGCGGAACTCGGCAACCGTCTGCTGCAGTTGCGCCAGCTCCTCCTCGGTCAGCTCGCTCCGGTCCGCCAGAACCTCCGGGCGCTGCATCGGGGTCGCGCTGTTGTTCGTCCAGATCCCCTGCAGATCCGGATGGCCGAACGGCGTCTGCGGCGCCGTCCACTCCCCTGCCTGCGCGGTCGCCTGCGCCGGCGTCAGCGCGACCACGGCTACCACCGCCACCAACCCCGCGAGATATCGGCTGTGCATCTGAATCCTCCCTGCGTGACGAACAAGAGTCTACGGAGCAGATTCCTAGTATCTCCCGGATGGCAACCGGAGGCAACGCGTCGGCCGATGGGGGTGCACGTCAGTGCGGGAAACCCTGTTGCCGTTGCGCAAGCGCGGAAGTCCGAGGTGCCAGGTCGGCTCGGGAAGCGACCGGCGCCGGACGACGGCCGGGGCGCATCGCTCTTCCAGCGGTCTCGCGTGCTCGCGAAGCGCCGGATTGTCATGTCCGGGCTGCCGAAGCGCACCGCGCCGGCCGCGCGGCTTTTTTCGTCCTGCCTGCATTTTCTGCTTGACAGCCTCCGTCGAGACCGAGTGCTTCGGCCGCCGGCATCGCCGCGGCCACCGGCGAGCTGCTGGGCCTGATCCGCGAGTTCGACGCGCGCAACGGCTGGACCGGCTTCGCCTCCTGCGCCGAGTGGCTGAGCTGGCGCACCGGCCTGGCGCCCGGCGCCGCCCGCGAGCACGTGCGGGTCGCCCGCGCCCTGGCCGAGCTGCCTCTTCTGCGCGACGCGTTGCGGCGCGGCGCCGTCTCCTACTCGAAGGTGCGCGCCGTCACCCGCGTGGCCACGCCCGAGACCGAGCAGGCGCTGCTCGACGTGGCGCTGGCCGGCACCGCGGCGCACGTCGAGCAGATAGTCCGCACCTGGCGGCGGGTCGACCGCGCGGCCGAGGCAGCCGAAGACGCGCAGCGGCACGCCTCGCGGTCGCTCGCGACCTGGGTGGACGAAGACGGGATGGTGGTGGTGCGCGGCCGGCTGACGCCCGAGGTGGGCGCCGCCGTGCGGCGGGCGCTCGACGCCGAGCGGCGCGAGGCGGGGTCGGACGGTGCGGCCGGGGTGGCCGCAAATGACGTGGCCGACGGCATGGCTCCGACGCCGGCGCAGCGGCGGGCGGATGCGCTGGGAGCGGTGGCCGAGTGCGCGCTGGCCGGCGGGCTCGACAAGGGCACGGCCGGCGACCGCTATCAGGTGGTCGTGCACGTGGACGCCGACACGCTCGCTACCAGCCTGAACGCATCCGCCTCGGACACGGTTGCCGGCGACGGAAGCGGGACGGACGCGGCCCGCGACGCCGGAGGCAGGCAGCCCGGTTTGTACGTTCCCGCGGGAACGTACAAACCGGGCTCGGCGGCTGCCGGCACGGCGGACGAGCCGGCGCGGGCCGGCAGCGCGGTCGTCCCGGCCGCCGCCCGCCGTCACGGGTCCGCCGCTGGCGTCCGCGATGACGCGACTCGACCGGGAGGGCATCCGCCCGGGTCCGCACACCGCGACGCCGGCGTGGCGCGGCGAGCGGCTGGACGTGGACTGGGCGGTCGGCGTGCTGTGGAGGCCGCGGGGCGGTGCGCCGCCCGCCGTCGGCCCGGCCGCGTGACCTCGCCGGCACACCAGACGACACGGCGGCCGCCGACGTCCCAACCAGGGCGGGGCGCACGCGTATCCACCACTTGACCCGCAGCTTCAGCCAACGGCCGTGCCGAAAACTTCCGGCAGCGACGTGCCGTGCGCAGAAGTGAAACGCGTCTCGCGAATCCGACGTGCACCCGCCGGCGGTTTCCCCGCCGCTGCCGTGCGGCTCCGGCCCTCCGTTCGCGCCGCACGCCCTCCCTGCCGCGGTCCTGCGTCGGAGATAATTGGCGCGTGCCGACGCCGGTGCGGATCGTCCATCTGGGATGCGGATTCATCACGGGGGTGCACAGCCGCCACCTGCGCCGCTGCCGCGGCGACCTCCTGCCCGGCTACGCCAGCCGCGACCGGGACCGGGCCGAGGCGTACCGCCGGCGGTACGGCGGGTTTCGCAGCTACGGCGGCTACGAGGCGGCCCTCGCCGACCGGGACGTCGAGGCGGTCGTCATCGCGGTGCCGCCGCGCTGGCACCTCGACCTCACGCTGCGGGCGCTCGACGCCGGCAAGCACGTCCTGGTCGAGAAGCCGGCCTTTCTCACGCTGGACGACTACCGGCAGGCGTGCGCCGCCCGGGACCGGGCGGGGCGCGTCGTGCTCGTCGGCGAGAACGACCACTACAAGCCCCTGGCCGCGTGCCTGCGGCGCCTGCTGCGGCAGGAGGCCATCGGCGAGATGGTCTTCGCCCAGTTCAACACGCTGGCGCGGCGGCTGAAGGCCGCCGACGACTGGCGCAACGACGAGCAGCTGGCCGGCGGCGACGCATTCTTCGAGGAGGGCATCCACTGGCTGCACCTGGCCAACAGCCTGGGCCCCGCCATCACGTCGGCGCGCGGCTACCGGCCGCGGCCGTCGCGCCGCGGTCCGGATACGCGCGCCAAGAGCATGCTGGCCGCCTTCACCTACGACAACGGCGCGGTCGGCACGCTGTACTACTCGCGCGAGGTGCCCTCGCTGCTGCGCGGGCTCCGTCTCTCGAAGCTCTTCGGCCGCCGCGGCATCATCACGTTCGAGTCCAACGGCGCCTTCGTGCTCGTGCGCGGCCGCGGGCGGCCGCGCCTGCTGTGGCCCGGGGTGCGCGACATCCGCGGCTACCGCGCGATGTACCGCGACTTCGCGGCGGCGATCCGTACGGGCCGCGCGCCGGAGATGAGCCTGGAGGCAGGCATGGCGGACCAGCGCCTGATGGAACAGATCTGCGCGCCCGCCGCCCGCTAGAACCGTGCCCGGCGACTACACCTGCGACCTGATCATCATCGGCTCCGGCGCCGGCGGCGGCACGCTGGCGCGGGCGCTGGCGCCCACCGGGGCGCACATCCTGATCGTGGAGCGGGGCGACTTCGTCCCCCGCGAGCCGCAGAACTGGGATCCCGCCGCCGTCTGGAAGGCGCTGCGCTACCGCACGACGGAGCGCTGGCTGGACGCCGCAGGCCGCGAGTTCCGCCCGTACATGCACTACTGCGTGGGCGGCAACACGAAGTTCTGGGGCAGCGTGCTGTACCGGCTGCGGAAGGCGGACTTCGAGGCCACCGAGCACGCCGACGGGATCTCCCCCCCCTGGCCGATCGACTACGAGACCCTCGCGCCGTACTACGACCGCGCGGAGCGGCTGTACGAGGTGCACGGCGAGCGGGGCCCCGACCCGACCGAGCCGCCGCGCGGCCCCTTTCCCCACCCGCCGATTCCGCACGCCGACGGGATCGCGGAGGTGGTCGAGCGGCTCCGGGCGCAGGGCCTGCATCCCTCGCCCCTGCCCCTCGGCCTGCTGGATCCGGGGACGCCGGGCGGCTGCATCCTCTGCAACACGTGCAACTCGTTCCCCTGCCAGCGCCACGCCAAGAGCGAGGCGGAGAGCTGCTGCGTCCGTCCCCTGCTCGCGCGGGACAACGTGACGCTGTGGACCAACGCCCGCGCCCGGCGGCTGCTCACCGATGCCGCCGGGCGGCGGATCGCGGCGGTGGAGATCGAGCGCGGCGGAACGATCGTCCGCGCGCGGGCGCCGCTGGTGGCGGTCGCGTGCGGCGCGGTCAACTCGGCGGCGCTGCTGCTCCGCTCGGCGAGCGACAAGCATCCCCGCGGCGTGGCCAACTCCTCCGGCCTGGTGGGCGCGCGCTACATGGCGCACCTGGCCACCATGATGCAGGGCTTCCACCCGTTGCGGCGCAACCACGCGGTGTTCCAGAAGACGGTGGCGATCAACGATTTCTACCTGCGCGGCCCGGATACCGACTATCCGCTGGGCCAGATCCAGTCCCAGGGGCGCACCCACGGCGTCATGGCGCAGACCGTCGTGCCCTGGATACCGCTGTGGGCGTACGACGCCTGGGTCGCGCGCGGCATGGACTGGCTGGCGCTGACCGAGGACCTCCCGCGGCGGGACAACCGCGTCACCGTCGAGCCGGACGGCCGCATCCGCCTGCACTACCGGCCCGACAACCGCGGCGCCCACCGCCGGCTGGTCGCCGAGATGCGGCGCATCCTGCGCCGCCTCGGCTTCTGGATCGTGATGCGCCACTCGCACGAGCAGAAGAACACGACGCACCAGTGCGGCACGCTCTGCTTCGGCACCGACCCGCGCGAGTCGGTCCTCGATCCCTGGTGCCGCGCCCACGACATCGAGAACCTGTTCGTCGTGGACGCGTCCTTCTTTCCGTCGTCGGCCGCCGTCAACCCCGGCCTGACCATCGCGGCGCAGGCGCTGCGGGTCGCCGATCACATCGTCGCAACCGACCTGAGGAGAGCCCCGTGAAGGTCCGATCGTTCAGCCACACCGGCATCACCGTGTCCGACTTCAACGCGGCCGTGAAGTTCTACTGGGAGGTCTTCGGCTGCCCCCTGGTGGGCGTCTCGGACGCGCCCGTCGAGCGGGTGCGCGGCTTCTTCGGCGTCGACGCCGAGGCGCCGTCGTGCAAGATCGGGTGGATCCGCGTCCCGGGCGGCGCGGTCATCGAGATATTCGGGTTCGAGCCGAGCCAGCCGCCGATCGAGGTGCGCTGGAACCAAATCGGCCCGACCCACATCTGCTTCAACGTGCGCAACACGCAGCGGTGGTACGACTACCTCGTCGCCCGGGGCGTGGAATGCGTCTGCCCGCCGGAGCGCTCGCCCCGCGGCCACACGCTGTTCTTCGTCCGCGATCCCGACGGCAACCTGATCGAGCTGACCGATCTCGGCTACATGCACCACGTGCTGGCCTGGCTCGGCCCGCTGGGCGGCTTCCTGTTTCGCCGCGGGATGTACAAGCGCTACTACGAGGTCAAGGAGCAGATCTGACGGCTGGCGAGGGCGACGCGCGGCGCGGACGCCTACCGCGCGACGTTCCTGAAGACGACGCCGCCCTTCATGACGAAGCGGACGTCCCGCACCGCCGCGATGTCTTCCAGCGGATTGCCGGCGACGGCGATGAGGTCGGCTTCGTAGCCCGGGCGCACGGTCCCGATTCGATCGGCGAGCCCGAGCGACTCGGCGGCCAGCGAGGCGGCCGAGACAATCGCGTCCAGCGCGTCCTGCCCGCCGTCGCGGACCCGGTAGACGAGCTCCTCGGCGTTGCGCCCGTGGGCGCCGGCCACCGCGTCGGTCCCGTAGACCACGCGCACGCCGCCGTGGGCCAGCGTGCGGCGGAAGGTGTCGTAGCCGACGACGCGCGCCTCCTCCATCAGCGCGAAGCCTTCCTCCGTGTAGTTGCCCAGGCCGATGAACCGCGGCTTGTGCTCGAAGTAGTTGGCCCACAGCGATCCGACGTGCGGGTCGAGGTACGTGCCGCGCTCGGCCATGAGCTCGATCGTCGCATCGTCGTAGCGGTTGCCGTGCTCGATGCCGCCGCAGCCCGCCTCGACCGTGGCCGTCACGCCGTCGGTCCCGTAGGCATGGACCACCGTGCGCAGGCCCAGCGCCGCGGCCTCGCCGCAGACGGCCCGCAGCTGCTCCCCGGTCATCACCAGGCCGCCGCCCTCGCGGATGCTCGCCGAGGCGAAGATCTTCACCACGTCGGCCCCGTCGGCCGCCAGCGCGCGCACGAAGGCCCGGATGTCGTCGGGCGAGCCGGTGCCGGCGGTGACGGGCCGCAGCGAGGTCAGCACCCGCGGTCCGGGCAGCGTCCCGCGGGCGATGGCGTCGCGCAGGTCGCGGTCCAGGGGGCTGCCCAGGCTCTGCACCGTGGTGAAGCCCGCCATCAGGGTGGCGTAGGCGTTCTCCGCGGCATGGAGAATCGTCCGGGCCGGCGTCTCCTCCGGATCGTCGTGGGTGCGTCCGTCGGCGTCGAAGTGCGCCGTCAGGTGCACGTGCGTGTCGATCAGGCCCGGCAGCACCGTCAGCGCCGACAGGTCGTAGGTGGCGCGGGCGCCGCCCCCGCCGGCGCTCACGTCCGTGATCCGCCTCCCCTGCACGGTGATGACGGCGCCCTCGTGCACG
Organism: Vicinamibacterales bacterium; assembly: GCA_963665465.1. Taxonomy (GTDB): domain Bacteria; phylum Acidobacteriota; class Vicinamibacteria; order Vicinamibacterales; family UBA8438; genus JAAXGX01. The sequence continues at coordinate 5,633,026 of OY762226.1, read as the reverse complement.
GCGCCCGCGCCATCGATCAGCCGGCCGGCGCGAATGGTGACGGGGGCCTCCTGGCCCAGGGCGGCCGGCGCCGCAACCAGCAGACCGAGAGCGAGCAACAGGAAGCGAGTGATCATTGCGATCCTCCGGTATGGCGGATACGAGTATGTTCCGGCGGCGTGGATTCCACGCGCGCCCGAATGTATAACAGATGGGACACGGTCAGACCCATGCAGCCGAGGCAGCGCGTCCGCGGCGGCCGAGGCGCCGCACCACGGAGATGAAGCGATGACCACACGTACGCAGACGACAGAGACGACCGATCGAGGCGCCGTCACCCGCCGCCGCATGATGCAGGGAGTGGGCGCCGTCCTCGGATCCGCGGCGGTCATGCGCGAGCTGCCTGCGGAGGCGTTGGCGGCCCCGTCCGCGGCCGTTGCGCAGGCCGCGTCCGTGGGCCCCTACGACCCGGACTGGCTGCCCCCGGGGGTCCGCTCGCGCTTCGTCCACGGCGTCAACGGGCTCACGATGCACGTGCTCGAGGCCGGCTTCGAGACCGGCGACCGCCCGGCCCTGCTCCTGCTGCACGGCTTCCCCGAGCTCGGCTACAGCTGGCGGCACGTGATGGCACCGCTGGCGGCGGCCGGCTATCACGTCATCGCGCCGGATCAGCGCGGCTACGGCCGCACCACCGGCTGGAGCGCGGACTACGACGGCGACCTGCGGCTCTTCAGCCGCATGAACGCCGTGCGCGACGCGCTCGCGCTCGTGTCGGCGTTCGGCTACCGCACCGTGGACGCCGTCATCGGCCACGACTTCGGCTCCCCCATCGCCGCCTGGTGCGCCGTGGCCCGGCCGGACGTCTTCCGCGCGGTGGCCCTGATGAGCGCCCCGTTCGGGGGCACGCCGTCGTTCCCGTTCGACACCGCCGACGACGGCCCGCAGGCCGCCGCGTCCGAGCCCGACATCTACGAGGAGCTGGCGCGCCTGCCCCGCCCGCGCAAGCACTACCAGCGCTACTACCGGACGCGCGAGGCGAACCCCGACATGTGGCGCGCCCCGCAGGGCGTCCACGCGTTCCTGCGCGCCTACTACCACCACAAGAGCGCCGACTGGGCCGCGAACCGTCCCCGCCGGCTGGCCGCGTGGACGGCCGCCGAGGTCGCGCAGATGCCGACCTACTACATCATGGACCTCGACCTGGGGATGGCCGAGACGGTCGCCCGCGAGATGCCAACGGCCACCGAGATCGCGGCCAACCGCTGGCTGCCGGACGACGAGCTGCGCGTCTACAGCACGGAGTACGAGCGCAACGGGTTCCAGGGCGGCCTGCAGTGGTACCGGTCCGGCGTCATCACCGACGAGCCGCTGACCTTCGCGGGCCGCACCATCGACATCCCGTCGCTGTTCATCGGCGGCGCGAGCGACTGGGGCGTCTACCAGCGCCCGGGCTCCTTCGAGCGGATGCAGGCGAGCGCCTGCACCGACTTTCGCGGCGCGCACCTGCTCGACGGCGCCGGCCACTGGGTGCAGCAGGAGCAGCCCGAGGAGACCGTCCGCCTGCTGCTGGAGTTCCTGCGGGAAGCGTGACGGCGGACCGCCGCCCCGGCCTATAATCGATCCGCTTCCCGTTCCGTCCCCAAGGAGGATCAGATGCCTCTCGCAACCGGTGCGCGCGTCGCCGCTCTCACACTCGCCGCAGCCGCGGCCTCGCTGCTCGTGCTCGCGCCCGGGCCCGCCGCCGGCCAGGGCCGGGACGCCCCGGCCGAATCGTACGCCGCGCCCCGCACCGCCTGGGGCGACCCCGACCTGCAGGGCATCTGGTCGAATACCACCTCGACGCCGTTCGAGCGGCCGGCCGAGTTCGGCGAGCGGGCGTTCCTGACCGACGAGGAGTTCGCGGCCGCGCAGGCGGAGGCCGTCGCGCGGGTGCAGGCCGCGGAGGTGTCGTCGAACGAGGGCTCGACGGCCGGACCCGACCATTGGTACGAGCACCTGGGCAGGGTGTCCAACCGCACCTCGCAGGTCGTGGATCCGCCCGACGGCCAGGTGCCGGCCCTGACCGCCGAGGCGCGCGAGCGGCACATCATCGGGACCGTGAACCGCGAGCGGCTCGCGATGCCGTTCGATTCGTGGGAGGACCTGAGCCCCTGGGACCGCTGCATCACGCGCAGCATCCCCGGCTCCATGTTCCCCACCTTCTACAACAACAACTACCAGATCCTGCAGATCCCGGGCTATGTCGCGATCCTCTACGAGATGATCCACGACGCGCGGATCATCCCGATCGACGGCCGGCCGGCGCTCGACGGCGGCGTCCGCCAGTGGATGGGCGATTCGCGGGGCCGCTGGGAAGGCGACACGCTCGTCGTCGAGGTGGGCAACTTCACGGATCGGACGCCCCTGCATCCCGTGCGCGGCGAGCCCTCGCAGGTGGCCCACAGCGCCGACCTGCGGGTGGTCGAGCGCTTCACGCGGGTCGACCCCTACTCCATCGAGTACGAGGTCACGATCGACGATCCGCGCACGTTCGTCCGCGACTGGACCGTGGCGCTGCCGCTGACCAGCGCCGGCGCCCCCGACCACATGCTCGAGTACGCCTGCCAGGAGGGCCAGCAGGCGGTGCGCAACATCCTCAGCGGCGCGCGGGCGCAGGAGCGGCGGGCCGCCGCGGCCGCCGGCGGCTCGAAGTAGGAGGACCTCCCGTCACGATTGGGCCAGCACGCCGGCCCGCTTCATCACCGCGCGAATGGCGGCGGCGGTGGCCGGGTTGTCCTGGATGCCCTGGCCGAGGGGCACGCTCTCGACGATGTCGAGCGGGATCCACTCGCGCGAGTTCGGCCGGTTCCAGACCGCGGGGTCGGCACCGGCCTCGGCGAGGAAGGCCACCACCGTCGGCACGTGCTTGTAGGCGGCGCCGTGCATGACGGTCTGGCCGTTGTCGTCGACCCCGTTCAGGTCTCCGCCGAGCTCCAGGGCCGCCTTGACCGCCTCCAGGACCTCGGGCTCGGTGCCCGGGTCCTCGCCCGGCGACGAGGTGCCGACGCCGGCCGCGACCATGATGGGGGTGGTGCCGTCCTCGTTCGGCAGCAGCGGGTCGGCGCCGAGCTCGGCGAGCAGGCGCATCAGGGGCGCGTCGGCGGTGCGGGCAGCGAGCAGGAACGGCGTGCCGCCGATGAAGTTCAGGCGCGTGATGCCCGCGGGGGGACGGGTGGTGACCCGCGCGTTCAAGTCGGCGCCGGCCGCGGCGATCTTCTTCACGAACTCCAGGCTCGTCATGTCGCCGGAACCCTTGGGCGCCGGGTTGTTGCTGCCGGCGATGCCCGCCTTGCGCACCCACGAAACCTGGTGCAGCGCGGTCCAGCCGCGGGAGTCCGCGTTGACGTCGGCGCCGCGGTCGACCAGCAGGCCGGCGATCTCGTAGTGGGCGTTGGCGGCGGCGAGGAGGAAGGCGTTCAGGCCGGTCGCCTCGGCCCCGGCGCTGGTGCCGCCCCGGCGCCGCTCCTCGATGACCGGCAGCGACTCCTCGACGTCGACGCCCGCCTCGAGCAGCGTCTGGACGACGCCGATCCGTCCTTCGCGAACCGCGAACAGCAGCGGGGTCCAACCACGCTCGGACCGGGCGCCGGCGTCGGCGCCGTGCGACAGCATGGCCGGGATGACGTGGGCATGCCCCCTGGCCGCCGCCCACATCAGCGCCGTCTGCCCGCGCCAGGCCTCGGCCGCGTTCACGTCGGCGCCGCGGTCGAGCAGCAGCTCCACCACGTCCAGCGCCCCGGTTCGCGCCGCCGTCATCAGCGCCGTCTCGCCCTCGGCCAGCGTCGTGTTCGGATCGACCCCGGCGTCGAGGAGCAGCCGGACGACGGCGGCGTTGCCGTTCACGCAGGCGAGGGCGACGGGCGCCACCCCGTAGCGGTTGGTCGCCGCCGCGTCCGCGCCCGCCGCCAGCAGCAGCTCGACGATGCCCGCGTCGTCGGCGTGCACGGCCCGGTGGAGCGGCGTGGTGCCGTCGGGCTCGGCCGCGGTGACGTCGGCGCCGCGGTCGAGCGCCGCCCGCACGCCGGCCTCGTCACCCGCCCTGATGGCGTCGAGCAGCCCGGCGTCGACCGCCTCGGCCGCGGCGGCGCCCGCCGCGCCGGCAACGGCCACGCCGGCAACGAACAGCCACGCGGCAATCGGACGAATCCAGGGACGGCGAATCGAACAGTGCATGGAATACCTCCGCGGCTCCCGCGGTCGCCGAAAACGACGCGCGGGCTGCCGGCCCGGTGCGGCCGACAGCCCGCGATCCCTCCCGCCGCGCGTTACAGCGACAACGGCTCGACGATCTCGCCCACCCGGCCGGTGCTGTCGGCGAAGTCGTCCAGGTGCACCCCCACGTCGTCGAGCAGCGTCAGGTGCAGGTTCGCCATCGGCGTCAGCTCGGCGTACTCGACGTGCCGCCCGCCGGCGATGCGCGACCCCGCGCCGCTGGCCACCACGATCGGCAGGTTGCGGTGGTCGTGCACGTTGGGGTTGCCGAGACCGCTGCCGAGCATGTAGGTGGTGTGGTCGAGCAGGCTGCCGTCGCCGTCCTCGGTCGCCGCGAGCCGGTCGACCATGTAGGCGAAGAGCGACACGTGGTACTGGTTGATCTTCGCGAGCTGGGCCAGCTTCTCGGGGTTGTCGAGGTGGTGCGACGTCGGGTGGTGCGGCTCGGCCACCCCGATCTGCGGATAGGTGCGGGTGCTCGCCTCGCGCGCCATCTGGAACGTGACGACCCGCGTCAGGTCCGCGCGCAGCGCGAGCACCTGCAGGTCGAACATCAGCTTGACGTGCTCTTCCCAGACGTCCGGGACGCTCGTGGGACGGGACAGGTCGCTCAGCGGCGAGGCTGCCGCCGACGCCTCGGCGCGCTGGATGCGCCGCTCGACCTCGCGGACGGTGTCCAGATACTCGCCCACCCGGTTGCGGTCGCCGGCGCCGAGCTCCGACTGCAGGCGGGACATGTCGTCGAGCACCCAGTCGAGGATGCTGCGGTCGCGGTGCAGCTGCGCCTTGCGCTGCTCGGGGGTGCCGCCCCTGCCGAACAGACGCTCGAAGACGATGCGGGGGTCCGCCTCGGTCGGGTTCGGGGCGGTCGGCGCCGCCCACGACAGGCTGTTCATGTAGGCGCAGGCGAACCCGTTGTCGCAGTTGCCGACCTGGGCGATCAGGTCGGTGCCCAGCTCGAGCGACGGCAGCGGCGTGTCGCGGCCGACCCGGCGGGCCGCGATCTGGTCGACCGAGGTGCCGTTGACGTAGTCGCTGCCCTCGGTGCGCTTCGGCCGCACGCAGGTCAGGAACGCCGAGTTCGCCGACGCGTGGTTGCCGGAGATGTGCGCGTCGTTGATCTCCAGGTTGGTCACGACCGTCACGTTCTCGAGGTGCGGCAGCAGCGGCGACAGCGACGGCGACAGCGTGGTCAGGCGGCCCACCTCGGCCGGCGTCCACGGCACCGGGTTCATCCCCATCGGGATGTACACGTAGCCGAGCCGCCGCGAAGCTGCTGCCGCCGTATTGGCCAGCGCGGACGCCGCCGGCACCATGGCGTCCAGCAGCGGCAGCGCCAACGTCGCTCCCACGCCACGCAGGAACGTCCGCCGCGGCAGGGCCATCTTGGTGATCATCATGACTGCGATCTCCTCATCTGAAACGGCGGGCTCTCAACGATACCGAGGATGAGCGACGAGAAGCGGTAGTCGTCGCCGGCCGCGGCGGCGACTATCGCCCGGACCGCGGGGCCGTCGGCAGGCTCGATGCCGCGCCCCAACGCATAGATCAAGAGTTTCTCGGTCAGCGTGCCGACGAACACCTCCGGGCGGTCGAGCACCGCCTGCCGCAGGCCGGCCACGCCGTCGAAGGAATCGCCGCCGGGCAGGTTGCCGGAGGCGTCGATGGCCGCCCCGCCCTCGCCCTCGGCGTCGCGCCAGCGGCCGATGGCGTCGAAGTTCTCCATCGACAACCCCGCGGGGTCCATGATGCGGTGGCAGACCGCGCAGGCGGGGTTCTGCCGGTGCGCCGCCATGCGCTCGCGCATCGACGTCACGCCGGTCGACGACGCGCTCTCATCGAGGGGCGGCACGTCGGGCGGCGGGGGCGGCGGGGGCGTCCCCAGCAGATTCTCGAGAATCCACTTGCCGCGCAGCACCGGCGAGGTCCGCGTGGCGTAGGACGTCACGGTCAGGATGCTCCCGTGGCCGAGCACGCCTGCCCGCGGGCTGCCCGCGGGCAGGGCGACGCGCCGGAAGTGGTCGCCGTAGACGCCCGGCACCCCGTAGTGCGTCGCGACCCGCTCGTTGAGGAACGTGTAGTCCGCGGTGAGCAGGTCGGTCACGCTGCGGTCCTCGTCGACGACGCTTTCGAACAGCAGCTCGGTCTCGGTGCGGAACCCCTGGCGCAGGTTGTCGTCGAAGTCGGGGAAGGCGCGGGCATCGGGCGTGACGGCGTCGAGATTACGCAGGTGCAGCCACTGCGACGCGAAGTTCGTGGTCAGCGTCCCGGCCCGCGGGTCGGCGAGCATGCGCCGCACCTGGGCCCGCAACTCGTCGGGCTCGCGCAGGCGGCCCGCCGCCGCGACATCGAGCAGCTCGTCGTCGGGCAGGCTGCTCCACAGGAAGAACGAGAGGCGCGACGCCAGCTCGAGGTCGTCGACGCGGTACGCGGCGCCGGGCGCGACCCCGGCCGGGTCGCGCTCGATGCGGAACAGGAACTCGGGGCTCGCCAGGAGCGCCCGCAGGGCGGTCTCGACGCCGGCCTCGAACCCGCCCTCGGCGTACCCCTCGTGATAGAACCCGGCGAGCTGCTCGATGTCCGCGAAGGTGACGGGACGCCGGTAGGCGCGCCGGGCCAGCGAGGCGATGATCGCGGCGGCGCACGCCTCGGCCTCCTCGGGCGCGGCGTCGGCGGGACGGCATGAGAAGATGCGCTCGCGACTCGGCGTCCCGCCGATGCCGGTGGGGCTGAAGGGCCCCGTAATCGAGACGGTGCGCACCGCCGGCTGCTGCCGGGGGTGGCGGTCCATGTTGAAGTGGGCGTCGTAGGGCTGCCGGGTCGTCTCGAGCAGGGCCGAGTTCTTCTTGATGAACGCGGCGCCCACCCGGTGCGGTCCCGCCGTGACCGACACGCGGACGTTCAGGTGGTTGTCGATCCCCTCGTCCGCGTAGTAGGTCGCGTTGGCCTGAACCACCGTGTTCGTGCTCGGCGCCATGGTGAACAGGCCCAGGCGCTCGCCGTCGAGGGTCAGCTCGACCTCGTGCGACTCGGTCAGCCCCTCGACGTTCTCGTTGCGGTTGCGCTGCAGGCGGATCTGTACTTCGTACTCGCCGTCGAACGGGAAGACGTGGTCGACGACGGTCCCCCCACGGGTCCCGAACGGCAGGCCGTCCACGTGGTCTTCCTGGGTGCGGTCGGCCGGCACGACGACCACCCGGCTCCCGGGGGCCGGGGCGCGGCTGCCCACGGCCAGCTCGCTGACGGTGCGGGCGGCCGCCAGATAGCGCTCCAGCAGGGTCGGCGACAGCCCCCCGGTGTTCACGTTGTCGAACCCGAAGGCGGCGTCGTCGCGCGGCAGCAGCGCGGTGACGTCGATCTCCAGGGCCAGCAGGTCGCGGATGGCGTTCTGGTACTCCGTGCGGTTCAACCGCCGGAAGGTCTCGGTGCGGCCCGGGTCGGGATTGTCCCTTGCCGCCGCGTCGAGGGCGGTCTCGAGGTAGGTGAGCAGGCGTGCGTGGGTCTCGGCGTCGGGACGGGGGCGCGGCCGGGGAGGCATCGCCCCCGCCCGCAGCTTCCGGACGACCTGCTCCCACACCTCGGCGTGGGCGGCGACGTCGGCGAGATCCACGCCCTCCAGCGACAGGCCGCCCGTCTGCAGGCGGTCGCTGTGGCAGGCGACGCAGTAGCGGTCGATGACGGCCCGCTCCGAAGCGGCCGCTTCGACGCCGGCCGAGCCGGACGAAACCGCCTGCGCGGCCGCGCCGGCCGGCAGCAGGGCGAGACACGCGACGAGGACGAAAGCGCGCCGGCCGAGCCGACCTCTCGGCATCCGTTCCAAGCCTCCGCTCATCCGGCCCTCCAGAATGCGGGCAGCCTGACCCGTGCGTATTCTACCCCACCTCGCCCAGGTTGGATCGTCTCGACGGCGCCGGCCGCGGACGACGAGGCGTTGGATCCGGCTTCGGGTTCCGGTAGGCTGAACGCCAGGAGACTATCATGCCGAACCGATACGTGGCGTTCGCGAGCGCGGTGTCCGGCCTCGCCGTGCTGATCTTCGCGGCGGGCCTGAGCGCCCAGCAGAACGAGACGATCACCCGCGAAGTGCGGCCGTTCGTCCCGGTCACGGACGCGATGCTGCTGGACCCCGACCCCGAAGACTGGCTGATGGCGCACCGGACGTACGACCTGCAGGGCTACAGCCCGCTGGCCGACATCAACCGCGACAACGTGGACCAGTTGCAGCTGGCCTGGATGCGGGCCATGGACGACGGGCCGCAGCAGGTCCAGCCGCTGGTGTACGACGGCGTGATGTACATCGCCAACAACGACGACCATCTCCAGGCGCTGGACGCCGCGACCGGCGATCTGCTGTGGGACTACCGCCGCGAGGCGCCCGAGGACCTGCGCGAGTACGCGACGCTGGGCAACCGCACGCGGCACCTCGCCCTCTACGGCAACCACATCTACCACCTGACGGCCGACGCGCACCTGGTGGCCATCGACGCGCGCAGCGGCGAGCAGGCCTGGGAGAGCGAGCTGGCCGACTACCGGGACGGGATCACCCACTCGTCCGGCGCGATGATCATCGACGGCAAGGTGCTCACCGGCCGCACCTGCAGCCCCGCCAGCCTCTCGGCGCGCTGCTTCATCTCGGCGCACGACGCGGACGACGGCAACGAGCTGTGGCGCGTGTACACCGCCGCCGGCGCCGACGATCCGGGCGGGCAGACGTGGGGCAACGTGCCGACCAGCGACCGCGTGCACGTCTCGCCGTGGGGCACGCCGGGCAGCTACGATCCCGAGCTGGGCCTCGTCTACTGGGGCATCGCGGTCCCCCTGCCCTACCCCCGCATCGTCCGGCGCGGCACCTGGGACGTGGGCGACAGCACGCCGTGCGAGCTGTACTCCAACTCCACCGTGGCCGTCGGCGTCGACTCGGGCCAGATGGAGTGGTACTACCAGCACCTGCCCTGCGACGACTGGGACCAGGACTTCGTCCAGGAGCGCACGCTGGTCGACACCGTGGTCAATCCCGACCCCGACGAGGTGATGTGGATCAACCCCCGCCTCGCCGGCACCGCCGAGCAGCGCAAGGTCGTGGTGACCATGGGCGAGCCCGGCGGCCTGTTCGTCATCGACCGCGCCACCGGCGAGTTCCTGTGGGCGACGCCGCTGCCCTACGAGAGCACCGAGCGCTTCGTCATCAGCGATATCGACCCGGCCACGGGCCAGGTGTTCATCAACATGGACCTGGTGGCGCGCGAGATCGGCGACCAGTTCATCATCTGCGGCCACAACGTCAAGGGCTGGTGGTCCTGGTCGTACAGCCCGCAGACCGGCATGCTCTACATCCCGATCAACCGCTCCTGCCTGAACCAGACGGCCAACGACCAGTCGATCTCGGGCGCGAGCCCCCGCTTCACGCAGCCGGAGCCCGGCTACGAGGAAGAGGGCGACCTGACCGAGGTGCGGGCAGTCGACATCTCCACCGGCCGGGAGGTGTGGCGCTACAGCCAGCGCGCGCCGAACGCCGGCTCGACCCTGGCGACGGCCGGGAACGTCGTCTTCCACGGCGACCTGAACCGCCGCTACCGCGCCTTCGACGCCGAGACCGGGGACGTGCTCTGGGAAACGATTCTGGGCAGCCAGATAACCGGCTTTCCAGTGACGTACCGCGCGAACGGGCGGCAGTATCTCACGGTGCCGGTGGGCGGCTCGTCCATCTTCCGGCTGACGAACTACGCGGCCGAGATGGAGGCGCCGATGGGCAGCAACGTGCTCGTCACCTTCGCGCTGCCCGAGTCGTGAGACCGCGCGCGGCGGCCCGGATCCACTCACAAGGAGACAACGGAATGCGGACAGATTGGTTGTCGCCGGTCGGCGCGTGCGTCCTCGGCGTGGTCCTCCTCGCCGGCGGAGCCGTGTCGGCGCAGCAGGGCGCGGCGGGCGGCGAGTGGCGCAGCTACGCGGGGGACGTGGGCGGTTCGAAGTACTCGCCGCTCGACCAGATCGGCCCCGACAACGTGCAGGATCTGCGCATCGCGTGGCGCTGGCGATCGGTCGATCACGAGCTGGCCGACCGCGACCCCGAGCTGCAGTTCAACCCGACGCTGCAGGCCACGCCGCTGATGATCGGCGACCGCCTGTTCATGGGCACGAACCTCGGACAGGCGGCGGCCATCGATCCCGCCACCGGGGAGACCGCCTGGGTCTACGCGGCGCTCGAGGACGGCGCCGGGCGGCCGCGCGGCGGCTCGACGCGCGGCGTGAGCTACTGGCACGACCCGGAGCGCAACGACGAGCGGATCTTCATCATCAGCGGCGAGCAGCTCGTGGCGCTCGACGCGAAGACGGGCGATCCGCTGCGCGAGTTCGGCGCAGGCGGCATGGTCGACCTGACGGAGGGCGTCCCGCACCTCGAGAGGTACAACTGGACGGCCGCTCCGCTCGTCTGCCGCGACACGCTCATCGTGGGCATCTTCACCATCGATCAGTTCGACCGGCGGGAGCAGGCGCCCGGCCTCATCCGCGGCTTCGACGCCGTCACCGGCCAGCTCCGGTGGACGTTCAACACCATTCCGCGTCCGGGCGAGTTCGGCCACGAGACGTGGGAGGACGGCTCGTGGGAGCACACCGGCGCGAGCAACACGTGGACCGTCGGGGCGGCCGACGAGGAGCTGGGCTACGCCTACCTGCCGACCGCCACGCCGACCCACAACTGGTACGGCGGGCACCGGCCGGGCGACAACCTGTTCGCCGAGAGCCTGCTCTGCCTCGAGTGCGAGACCGGCCGCCGCGTGTGGCACTTCCAGATGATTCACCACGGCGTCTGGGACTACGACCTCGGGTCGACGCCGATACTGGCGGACATCACCGTCGACGGGCGGCCGATCAAGGCCGTGGTGCAGGTGAGCAAGCAGGCCTTCACCTACGTCTTCGACCGTGTCACCGGCGAGCCGGTGTGGCCTATCGAGGAGCGCCCGGTGCCGCCGTCGGACGTCCCCGGCGAGCGCCTCTCCCCCACCCAGCCGTTCCCGACGAAGCCCGCCCCGTTCGACCTGCAAGGGATCACCGCGGACGACCTGATCGACTTCACCCCGGAGCTGCGGGCCGAGGCGCTCGAGATCTACCGGCAGTACCGCGGGGGGCCGATCTTCACGCCGCCCTCGGTGCGCGACGAGTCGCCGGGCGGCACGCTGGGCACGCTGCAGGTGCCGAGCTGGGTGGGCGGCGCCAACTGGAACGGCGCGGCGTACGACCCCGAGACGCAGATGCTCTACGTGCCGTCGATCACCGCCCCGACGATGATCTGGCTGCGCGAGGCGGACCCGGACGTGTCGCCCTTCCGCTACCTGCAGGGCTCGCCCAACGTGTACATCGACGGCCCGCGCGGGCTCCCGCTGGTCAAGCCGCCGTGGGGCCGCATCACCGCCATCGACCTCAACAGCGGCGAGCACGTCTGGATGACGCCGAACGGTCCCGGACCACGCGACCACGTGGCGCTCCAGGATCTGGCGCTGCCGTGGCTGGGCGCCCCCGGCCGGGCCGCGCCGCTGCTGACCGGCACGCTGCTGTTCCTGGGCGACGGCTCGCGGTCCATGCAGGTGCTGCCGCCCCACGCCGGCGGCAGGATGTTCCGCGCCTACGACAAGGCCACCGGGCGCGTGCTGTGGCAGACGGAGCTCGAAGCGGGGACATCCGGCGCGCCGATGACGTACATGCACGACGGCAGGCAGTACATCGTGGTCGCGGTGAGCGCGCGGGGCCGCGACGGCGAGCTGGTCGCCTTCGCCCTGCCGTAGCGCGTGCGGCGGCGACTCGCCGACGAGTCCGACACCGACGGCGCCGGGCGGGCTGATGCCGCGGCGGCGAGGAGTTCCGCCACGCCGCCCTGAGGCTGGGGCGCGGCGACTTCTATCCCCGGACCCACTGGCACGTGAACCTGTCCTACTACCGCGACCACCGCCGCTTCGGCGACCTGCACACGCAAGCGTTCCTGGCTCAGTTGCACCTCTACCTGTAGTAGCATCGGCCATGGGGAAGGGAGCTGTGACATGAACCCACGTTTGCTCGCCGTCGTGTTCACCGTATTCGCGGTCGGCGCACTGGGACCGGCGCCCTCGGCCGGCCAGCCCGCGGAGCCGGCGACAACCCTGACGCCATGGGGCGACCCGGACCTGCAGGGCGTGTGGGACTTCCGCACCATCATCCCGCTGGAACGCCCCGACGATCGGGCGGGACAGGCCTTTCTGACGGACGAGGAGGCAGCCCAGCTCGAGCAGGAGGCGCTCGACGAGGACGAGCGGCTGAACGAGCCGAGCGACGTCGATCGACCCGTGCTGCCGGTGGGCGGCAACACGGGCGCCTACAACAACTTCTGGCTCGACTGGGGCACGAACGTGCTCGAGAGCCGGCGCACGTCGCTGATCGTGGATCCGCCCGACGGGAAGCTGCCGCCGGTGCAGCCGGGCATCGCGACGCAGGAAGGCATGGGGCCGGACGGCGGCGACGTGCGCAGCGGCCGGCCCGTGAGGTTCCGGGCGGGCGGGATCGGCAACGACGGCCCCGAGGACCGGGGGCTCTCGGAGCGCTGCCTGCTCGGGTTCAACAGCGGCCCGCCCGTGATGCCCAGCGCCTACAACAACAACATCCAGGTGTTCCAGACCGAGGATTACGTGGTCATCCTCGTCGAGATGGTCCACGACGCGCGGATCATCCCGCTGGACGGGCGCCCGCACCTGACCCCGGATATCCGCCAGTGGTTCGGCGACGCGCGTGCGCACTGGGACGGCGACACGCTGGTCGTCGAGACGACGAACTTCACCGACAAGACCGGCAGCTTCGACCCGCTCTTCTCCACCAGCATCGGCGAGGGCACGCACCTCACGCTGACGGAGCGCTACCGGCGCGTAGACGCGGACACGCTGCTCCTCGAGTACACGGTCGACGACCCCACGACGTTCACGCGTCCGTTCACCGTGCAGCTTCCGATGCGGCGATCCGCGGCGCCGATCTACGAGTACGCGTGCCACGAGGGCAACCACGCCATGCCGAACATGCTGGGAGGCGCTCGTGCCGAGGAGCGGGCGGCCCGCGCAGCCGACCCGGCAGCTCCCTGAGGCGACAGCTCCCCTCCGCGGCATCCCTCGTTCTCCATCGGTTGCCGTCTGCATTTTTCTGCGCCCCCCTACCTACCAGATGGGAATCGCGCCGCCGCGCTGGGTTTGTGTAGAGTGTCCCGCATCTTCCGGGGCGCTTGCCGGCGGCGCCGGCCGGCAGCCGGCAGCCGGCAGCCGGCAGCCGGGAAGCACGTTGTCATGGACCCACTCGATGCCCTCAACCGCATCCTTGCGTCGCTGCACAAGGCCGCGCTCGATGATGCCCACTGGCCCGCCACGGCGGCTCTGATCGACGAGGCCTGCGGCACCGCGGGCAATGCACCGGTGGTCGGCGAAGAGTCTGGCGACGTCGCGCGCGTCTACTTCGCCCGGTATCTCTACCGCGGCGAGTCTCGACCGGACCTGGCGCGCGAGTATTTCGACGTCTACTACCCACACGACGAAGGGCCGCCCCGCCTGATGGCGCGGCCCGCTGGCCAGGTGGTCCATGTCCCCGACCTTTACACCGAAGAGGAGTTGAGGACCTCGCCGGCGTACAACGAGAGCTGGCGCCGCCGCGAGGTCCAGAATGGCTTGATAACGCGCCTCGACAGGCCGGACGGCCCGCCCATTGTCTGGGCGATTGGCGACCCCCCCGGCAGCGGCGGCTGGCAGTCCGCTCAACTCGAACTGATCGAGTCCCTGTTGCCGCATATCCGCCAGTTCATCTGCGTCCGTCAGGGCGGTCTCGCTATCTCCAAAACGGGAGATGCGTAAATGCAGCCGGATGGCATACCCTCACGATCGGGCTTGGCCCATGACCGATCCGACAACTTCAGGAATCATGCGGGCCAATGGACTGATGGTGCTGTCAAAGCAGACCGTGGCAGTCGCTGTGGCGCTGCTGATAGCGCTCGCGGCGGTGGGCGGCGCTCTCCAGGAGCACGACGCCGACGTGCAGTCCGCCGGTCACGCCAACTGCGACGCCTGTCACTTCCGGCACCTGTCGGCAGTCGAGGCCGACGGCGCGCCCGCGCCGTCCGAGTTGGAGCTCGTCGCCGACGCCGTTGCATCCACCCGCCCTGACCGCGAGCCGGGCATCGCGCCCGGCATCCACCCCACGCGCGGCCCGCCTGCATAGCCGTCCTGTCGCACAGCGTGTCGTCGTCCCGTCGCACGGCGACGAACGGGAACGTGACGGCTCCGGCCGCATGACGGGCTCGTCCCGCAGGACCCGTGACGGTGTCAACGCCGTTCTACGGCGCACCCGGTTCCGAAGCGCCGAGGGTCCGCGGGCCGCTGGCAGCCGGGCGCGGCTGCGTTGAACGCGAATACGCGCAAGCGCGAGGCGCTGCCCGGGCGGGACGCTCGCCGGCCCGACGCGCCCCAAGCGGTCGGATTCCATGGACTGACTTGACAACGGAGCCCCCCGGAGCGCAGCAACGCTCCGGAGGGCAATCGAACGAGCAACGACCGTCGAGACCTGCAAGAGCCTGAACAGACGTGCGCCGTCCGACAGCGGGATTCTAGTCGATACGGCGCACACGTGCTTATGAGAGGACACGTCGATGCGCCGTGCGTTCAACAACCCGGTCGGCAAGACGTCGCCGCTCGCCGCGCTTGCGGCTGAACCGGCTGCCTTGACTCGCCCTGAGCGCCGACTCGCTCGGCCGCTCGGTCTCGTCGTGCTGGCCGCGGTGCTCGTCCTGTGGGCGGTGCCGGCGTTGGGGCAGACACTTCATTCCATTGCGCACACCGGTAGCGCCACGGTCACAGGCGGCAAGATCCAGATTGAGGAAGGCGGGGCCTCAACGACCTTCCAGTTCGATCTGCAGGACGACTTCGTGACCGACCTCCAAGCCGCCCACCCTGACATGGCCACCACTGGGGCGAGAATCGCAGGGTTCCTCCACGTCTTTCGGGACTCGTCCGATGTCACGTGGACTACCTCCTCAGGTACCACGTTCGCGGACCGCACGGATGAATTCGAAGTCAGTCATAACGGGACGACGCTCAGGCACCGCTACAGCGCGGCGTCGCCAACCAGTACATTCCCGACGTCAAGGGAAGAGCGTCTCTGGTTTTACGTCCCGCTTGGGTCTAGTGGCAATGGGGAGACGTCCTCCTTTACTAATGATTTGGCCGCTTTTGAAGCCGCCTTTCCGATCACGTTTTCGATCAAGGCTGAAACGGACACCCTCTATGAGTTGCCGGAGTCCATCAGGGTCAGCTTTACGCTCAATGCCAGCGGCACGCAAGCGACTCCGCCTTTCTCTTCGTTTCAGATTGGACATGAGACGCTCACGTTTGAGTTGGTGAATCCGCGCCCCGACCCGACGGGCAAACCCACGACGCCGGCCAACCTCAAGGGCACCGCGGGCAAGGGCGCGGTCACGCTCGCCTGGGACGCGATTGACGTGACCAGCAGCAACACGAACCTCGTGAACGACGTGAACATCACCAAGCACCAGGTCCGGCAGTCCACGGACGGCGGCGCCAACTACGGGACGTGGACCGACATCCCCAACAGCGCCTTCGGCGGGCTCAACGCCGCCAGCTACACCGTCGGGAGCCTGACCGACGGCACGGAGTACACCTTCCAGGTGCGCGCGGTGAACGGCTGCACTGCGACCACGGGCTGCGGGAACAGCGACCCGGCCACCGCGGCGATGGCGACGCCAGACGCCGATGGCCTGGCGAAGCCCACGGGCCTGATGGCCACCGCGGGCAATACCGAGGTCACGCTCACCTGGACCGCTCCCGGCGGTACCACCACGCTGTCTTACGAGTACCAGCAGAAGGCCGGCTCCGCCGCCTGGGGGGGCTGGACGGAGATGCGCGGCAGCAGCGAGACCACCACGAGTTACCGGTTGACCGGATTGGTCAACGACACGACCTACGGTTATCGCATCCGGGCGCGGACGAACGTCACGACCGGCCCGCCCTCGGACGGGGTCACGGCCACGCCGCGGGGGGTGCCGCCCGCCGCGCCCGTGCTCACGGCCACGCCGCGCTACGGCGGCGTCACCCTGAGCTGGCCCAACCCTGTCGACGCCAGCCTTGCGAGATGGGAGTATCAATACAAGGTCGGCACCGGGGTCTATCAGCCGTGGCAGACCGCACGGGACGGAACCGAGGAGGATTACCCTTACCTGGATACCAGCGGCGCCACCCTGCAGATTCCGGTGGGCGGCCTGACCAACGGCACGCCGCATACCTTCCGCATCCGGGCGGTGAACCTGGACGGCACGACGACCTCGAACGAGGCGACCGCCACGCCGGTGGCCGGCGTGCCGGCCAAGCCCACGGGCCTGACGACCCGGTTGGATTCAGACGGGGATCAACGCGAACTGGAATGGGACCGGGTCGCGGACCCGAGCATCCTGCGGTACGAGTACACCACGGACGAGGGCCGGACCTGGTCGCATCTCATACGTGGCGATCGTGATTCGGCGCACTTGCCTGAGGACGAATTCCTCTCCGGCTACACCTTTCGCATCCGCGCGGTCAACGCCGCGGGACCGGGCCCGGCCTCCGAGCCCGCGGTCGAGGAGGAAGCCGAAACGACCGCTTCAACCGGCATCCCCGTTTATTTCGGCCACGTCTCGGTGGAATATGACTCGAGCACCAAGAAGGTCACCCTGGTCTGGGGGCATGCGACGAGCTCCAGATTTGCCCACTCGAGCTATTGGTGGCTCGATTTCAAAAACCGACAGGGTTCGAATGTGATTCTCCCTATCGGGACGACCCGGTACGAGTTGCCTGGGCAGTTTAACGGCGGTGAGACCGTTTCGCCAATGATCATAGGCTGCGCATTTGCGGGTGCTTGCGCAGGCATTAAGACGCTCGTCCGTTGGGAAGAGCTAGCCCGGATTATGCGTGAAGGTGCGGTTGAGGGGGAGACACAGGAGCCTCCGTGTGGTACAAACGTAGTGCTCACAACGTTTTAGCCACAACGGAGACCCCTGCGTGACGCCTCAGACGATACCACAGACTGTTCTGTTCCCGGATCTGTTCGACAAGCCCCTCGTCGCCAGGTTCAACCAGGAACACGCCAGTTCCGACGGCGGCGGCGTCCTGCTCAAGGCGGCCGAGCGCGTGTATGGCTTGGTCAAGGCGTTCGCCCGGTGTCTGGCCGACAAACGCGCACCGGGGAAGATTCGGCACACGCTCGCGGACCTGATCGGCCAGCGGGTTTTCGGCATCGCGTGCGGTCATCCCGATGGCAACGATGCCGACCACTTGGCCGACGACCCCATCCACAAGCTGCTGCTCGGGCGGGACCCGGTGTCCGGCGCGCCCTTGGCGTCGCAACCCACGATCTCGCGATTCGAGAACGGCGCGCGCCGCACCGTGCTCTACCGGATGGGGCGCGAGTTGGCGGCGTGCGTCATCGAGCGTCATCGGCGTCGCCTGCAGGGGCGGGCGCGGCGCATCACCATCGATCTGGACCCGACCGACGACCTGACGCACGGGGCCCAGCAGCTCACGTTCTTCAACGGGCACTATGGCGGCTGGTGTTATCTGCCGCTGCTCGGGTTTCTGAGCTTCGACCGCGAGGCGGAGCAGTATCTGTACGCGGCGGTGCTGCGGCCCGGGAAGGCAGTGGCCGCCGACGGGACCCTCGGGCTGCTGTGTCGGCTGCTTCCGCTGTTACGGGCGGCGTTTCCGCGGGCGCGGTTTCTCGTTCGGCTCGACGGGGGCTTTGCGACCCCGGAGATCTTCGATTTTCTGGATGCGGAGCCCCGGCTCGACTACGTCGTGGCGATAGCAAAGAACGCGGTGTTGCAGCGGCATGCGGAGTCCGCCATGCAGGTGGCCCGCGCGCAGAGCGAGGTCGGTGGCGAGACCGCGCACGTCTATACCGACACCCGCTACGCTGCCCGCACGTGGGACCACGAGCGCCGGGTCGTGATCAAGGCCGAAGTCGTTCGCCTCGCAGACCGCGAGCCGCGGGACAACCCGCGGTTTGTGGTAACGAATCTGCGGCAGACGCGGCGCTTCATCTATGAGAAGGTCTACTGTGCTCGCGGGGACATCGAGAATCGGATCAAGGAACTGCTCGATGGGCTGCAGATCGACCGCACGAGCTGCTGTCTGTTCTCGGCGAACCAGTTGCGCGTCTTCCTGACCGCCGCCGCCTACGTGCTCATGCAGGAACTGCGATTGCGGGCGGCGCGTACTGCGTGCGCCCGCAGCCAGGTGACGTGGCTGCGCGACCGGCTGCTGAAGCTGGGGGTCCACGTCGTCCGCTCGGTCCGCCGGGTGGTTCTGCATCTGCCGCGCTCGACGCCGCACCTCGAGGCGTGGCGGCACATCGCACTCGCGCTGGGCGCGCGCGCCGGATAGCCCACCCGTTGCGCCGCGCCCACCTGCTTCCTGGGCGGCATGGGCCGCTCCGCCGGCGGGGCTGTCGCTGCCCAACCCTCGCGTCCGTCATGCTCCCCCGGTCGGCTGCTCAACCCCGGCTCCGCTTGCAGGCGACGATGTCCGAGACTCATTCCTGCGCCGACCACGCCCTTTGGCGGTCGAATCTGGACCTTCATGAATAATGCAGGCTAGGAGCTTGCGCCGCAGGACGTTTGCGGCACGAAATGAGTCCTCATCCCACGCGCTGAGCTCCGTGTCGGGGCGGCTTCGCCGGTCGGCAAGGCGGGATGGATGTTCGGTGGTTGGCGAACAGAGAGCAAAATTCGGTCCTCGCGGGCCGTAGTATGGCCCGTCAGAGACCGCGGTGCAGGTCGATTTGCCGCCGTTGCGAGCCTCATTCCCCGTGTCCTACGCCGCCTTCAGCACGTGCAGGCGCTTGACGTTCAACGCCAGGCACACCAGGTCCCACTCGCAGCGCACCTTCGCCAGTCCGCGCAGGCTGAAGCGCCGGAAGCCCAGCGCGTGCTTGATCCAACCGTAGGGAGCCTCCGACAACCACTTGCGCTTCGCATACGCCTCCCGGCCCGCCGGCGTCGCCAGCTTCTCCACCATGCGACCCGTCGCCGGATGTTTCTCCAGATCGCGGGCGGCCGTCTGCTTGCCCTCCCGGCCCGGCGCCACATACCCGTCAACGCCCCGCTTTTCCAGGTCCTTCAGGTCCCGCTCGTTGCAGTACCCCGCATCGGCCAGCACCGTCTCCGGCTGCGCGTCGAACGTCTCCTGCACCGCGTCAAGCAACACCGGCAACTCACCCTGGTCACTCGCGTTCGCCGTCAGATCCGTCGCCACCACCAACTGGTGCTCCGCGTCCACCGCCGCCTGCGCGTTGTAGCACTGCTGGAACCCCTCACTGCTCGTCTTCATGATCGAGCTCTCAGGGTCCGTGAAGTTGCTCTGCGCCTTCTCGTCCGGCTCGCCATACGCCCGCTTGTACGGCGGTCCGCCCTTCGGGTTCCGGTCCTGACCCGGCTGCCGACCCCGCATGTCGTCCGCCGCCCGTTGCTTCGCTTCCAGGCGCGACTTCGCCGCGCGAATCGCGGCCAGACGCGCTTCCCGCCGGTGCAACTCCGCCGGCAGATCATCGCCCCGAATCTCCGCGCCCAAGCGTGCGTCCTCGGCCTCGTCAACCGCATCCGCCTGACGCAACAGCGCCTCGATCTCGCTTTCCAGCCGCTGTTCCTCTTCCTGCATCCGGTCGTAGCTCATCGCCTTGTGCTTGCTCGCGTTCGCACGCACCTTCGTCCCGTCGATAGACAGCTTCCCCAAGCGCGCCAGACCCAACTCCTGCGCCAGACGGACCACCTCCACGAACAGCGCCTGGAAATCCTCAAGGTGCCGACGCCGAAACTCGCACAGCGTCCGGTGTTGCGGAAAGTTCCCCGCCGCCAGCACCCGGAACGCCACGTCCTCTTCCAGTTTCCGGGCAACCCGGCGCGACGAGAACACCCCCGTCGCGTAGGCGTAGAGCAGAACCTTCACCATCATCCGGGGCTCATACGGCGCGTTGCGGCGCCCGTCTCCCTCATACGCCATGTAGAACGCCGTCAGGTCCAGACCGTCCACCAGGTCGCTGACGTGGTGTGCCAAGTGGCCCTCGGGCAGCCACTCCCGCACGTCGGGCGGAAACAGCAGCGACTGATCCGGCGCGTAGGGGCGGAACGTAGTCGACATCAAGTCCTTTCGTCGTCCGATCTCGCCTACGATTGTCGCATCTGGTTTTCTGCGGCGCAGACTCCTAGGTGGTCGACACCAGGTCGTGGTGGGCGCCCCGCAAGCGGCGCTCACCGGATTTTCCGTCACGGCGGGCGACGCGCAGATCACGCTGACCTGGGACGACCCGATGGACAGCAGCATCACCAAGTACCAGTATGAGTTGGGTCATGGCACTGGGGCCGTGGACATTCCCGACAGCGCCTACGGCGAGGTCAACGCCGCCAGCTACACCGTCACGGGTCTGTCCAACGGGAGCGCGTACGTACTCGCGCTGCGCGCCGTGAACGCCAACGGGGCCGGGCAATGGACCGCCCGGGCCAAAGCGGTCACGCCGCAGGCCGCAGGGACGCCGGCGCGCCCGAGCGGGCTCGTGACGCTGAACCATGCAAACTCCGACTGGATCACGACCTGGGACGACCCGCAGGACCCCAGCATCACCAAGTATCAGCGTTCCGATCTGGGGAAATGGGTCGACATCGACGGCACCGACGCGACCACCACCGGCGTAGCGACCACCCCGGCGCGGCTCCGAGCCGTCAATGCCAAGGGCCCGGGGTTGTGGGCGGAACCCACAACAGTATTCGTGACGGCGCGGCCGGCGCAGCCGACTAGCTTGCGGGCCGCACCGGGAAACGGCCGGGTGACCCTGACCTGGGACGACCCGGGGAACCTGAGGGAAGGCGTCTACATCTCGTCCTATCGCTACACCGCAGACGGCGGCGAAACCTGGAGGGACATTCCCGACAGCGAAACGAGCCTGCAAGGCCACGTCACCCGCTACACCGTCCCGAACCTCACCAACGGGAGGGCCTACACCTTCGCCATCCAGGCGAAGAACGACAAGGGCACGAGCCCCCCATCCGCGGCGGTGACCGCCACGCCGCGCGGCGGCCCCCCGGGGAAGCCCACGGGCCTGTCGGCTGCGCCGGGCGATACCGAGGTGGAGCTCACCTGGGACGACCCCTACGACGCCAGTATCACCAAGTACCAGATCAAGCAGGACGCCGCGGCCTGGGCGGATATTATGGGCAGCGACGCCGGCACGACCAGCCATACGGTCGGGACCCTGACCAACGGCACCGCCTACACGTTCCAGATCCGCGCGGTGAACGACCACAATGGCGACACCGCGGACGACCCGGGCCCCGCCTCCGACGCCGTCACCGTCACGCCCGGCGTGCCCGTGGCCCCGGCCACCCTGAGCGTGGCACCGGGAGACCAGCAGGCGACCCTGACCTGGAGGGCGCCGGCCAGCGACGGCGGCAGCGCCGTGACCGGCTACGAGTACACCTCGAACGCGGACGCGGCCACGCCCGCCTGGGCGGACGTTCCGGACAGCGGCTCGGACGGTCGCGCCGACGAAACCCAGTACACGGTAACAAGTCTGGTCAACAACACCGCCTACGCCTTCGCGGTGCGGGCGGAGAACGCCATCGGGCCGGGCGCGGCCACCCGGACCCTGCGGGCCACGCCCGTGCCTCCCGGCACGCCGCAACGACCGGCGGGATTGAGGGCGCATCCGGGCTCCCAGACGGTGCGGCTCACCTGGTCGCCGCCGGGGAACCCGAACCATCCGGTGACCTCCTACGAGTACCGGCAGAGCACGGACGGGGGCACGACCTGGAACCCGGACTGGACGGCGGTCACCGGCAGCGGCGCGGCCACGACCGAGCACCTGCTCACCGGCCTCGCCAACGGCACGACCTACACCTTCGAGCTGCGTGGCCTCAAGGACAGCACCGAGGGACCCTCGGCGCGAGCGCAGGCCACCCCGAGCCGCACCGCGGCCGACGAGGTG
Organism: Vicinamibacterales bacterium; assembly: GCA_963665465.1. Classification (GTDB taxonomy): domain Bacteria; phylum Acidobacteriota; class Vicinamibacteria; order Vicinamibacterales; family UBA8438; genus JAAXGX01. The sequence continues at coordinate 5,610,775 of OY762226.1, read as the reverse complement.
ATAAGCCGTGCGATCAGCGGTCAGTTGACCACCCCGACCGGCAGTACGTACACGGTCACCCAGCTCTCCCCCCCGGCCGGGCTCGACTGGCGCATCACCGTGCCCGGGACCACGGAGATCGACGGCCGCACGTTCACCGTGCGCTCCCTGCAGGGCACCACGCCCGAAACCGCGTCGCGGTACGCATTCACCAGCACGGGCCAGGAAGGCCTGGACATCGTGGTGCACCCGCCCCTCGCCGGCCGGGTGCGGGTGTGCCTGGAGCCCTCCCCGCTGCTCCGCCGGGAGGCCGGCGGCCGGCCGCTGCTGGTGCTGCGCTACGCCGGCACGGGCTGGACGCCGCTGCCCACCGCCACCGACGGCGGCATGGTCTGCGGCACGACCTCGGATTTCTCCGGCTTCGTCCTGGGCTACGCCGGCGCCGGCGGCGCCGGCGGCGGCGGGGGGCGGGACACGCCGCCGGGGACGAACGCCGCGCCCGAGGCGGCCGAGCCGCTTCTGCCGCCGACCGTGCGGGCGGGCACGACGAGCGAGCCCCTGGACCTGACGCCGTACTTCGATGACCCCGACGGCGACCCGCTCACCTACACGGCGGTGTCGGATGACGCCGGCGTCGCCGTCGTCGACCTGGCGCGGGGCAGCAACTGGCTGATCCTCCGCGGCGTGGCGGCAGGCGAGGCCGTGGTCGTCGTGACGGCCCGCGACCCCGACGGCGCGGAGGTCAGCCAGCCCATCACGGTGACGGTGCAGACGACAGCCGCGCCCGAGGTGGCGCAGCGGCTTGCGCCGCGGACCATGCTGGCCGGCGAGACGAGCGAGCCGCTGGACCTGACGCCGTACTTCCGTGACCCCGACGGCGACCCGCTCACTTTCGCGGCGGTGTCGTACGACGCCGGCGTGCTCGTCGCCGAGGTGGCGGAGGGCGGCATCCAACTGACCCTCCGCGCCGTGGCGGCAGGCGAGGCCGTTGTCATCGTGACGGCCCGCGACCCCGACGGCGAGCACGCCAACCAGCCCCTGACGGTGACGGTGCGGACGAACGCCGCGCCCGAGGTGGCCGAGCCGCTGCCGCCGCAGACCGTGCTGGCGGGCGCGGCGAGCGAGCCGCTGGACCTGACGCCGTACTTCCATGACCCCGACGGCGACCCGCTCACCTATGCGGCGGTGTCGGACAACGCCGGCCTTGCCGTCGCCGAGGTGGCCGAGGGCGGCAACGAACTGATCCTCCGCGGCGTGGCAGTGGGCGAGGCCGTCGTCGTCGTGACGGCCCGCGACCCCTACGACGCCGAGGCCAGCCAGCCCCTGGCGTTGACGGTGCGCACGAACGCCGCGCCCGAGGTGGCCGAGCCGCTTCCGCCGCAGACCGTGCTGGCGGGCGCGGCGAGCGAGCCGCTGGACCTGACGCCGTACTTCCATGACCCCGACGGCGACCCGCTCACCTTCGCGGCCATGTCGGACAACCCCGAGGTGGCGACCGCCGGCGTGGTCGACGACCTGTTCACCCTCACCGGTGTCGCGGCGGGCGCCGCGGTGGTGACGGTCACGGCCCGCGACCCCCACGACGCGGAGGCCAGCCAGACCGTCGCGGTGAAGGTCACGGCTGCCGACCCGGAGGGGGTCAAGGCGTGGGTAGCGCGTTTCGGACGCACGGTGACGGGGCACGTGCTCGACGGCGTGCAGGAGCGGCTGCGCGTGGCGCCGCAGGCGGGTTTCCAGGCCACCCTGGCGGGCCATCAACTCGGCGGCATCAGCGAAGAGGCAGCGCGAGAATGGGGCAACTGGCAACGTCTTCGGTTAGCGGATTCCGGGCCGAAGTGTCAATATTTTGACTTGTACAATCTTTCGGATTATGGCATAACGGTGGCGTGACGGCCGCCGACCGGAGATCGCCCCCACATCGGACTGCGGAGCTTCCCACCGACCTTGAACGGCTTCGCGGAGAGTTGGCGCGGCGGGAGCGCGACACCGAGAACCTGCGGCGCGAGACGGGGCGGTTGCAGCGTAAGAGCAACCGACTGCAACGGGAGAATGACCGCCTGAAGGAACAGGTGGAGCGCCTGAAACGGCAATTGGACGAGGCACGTCGGGCGGGTCGCCGCCAAGCCGCGCCGTTCGCCAAGGACCGGCCGCAAGGTCGCGGCAGGCGTCCCGGACGGCGAGCCGGTGCGGCGTATGGCCGCCACGGCTGCCGCCCGCGCCCGGCGCAGGTCGACGAAACCCACGCGGCGGCGATTCCGAGGGAATGTCCCGACTGCGGCGGCGCGGTCGCGGTGACCCGCGAGGCGTCGCAGTATCAGGAAGACCTGCCCGTGGTGCACCCGGTCGTGCGGCGCTTCGATGTCGAGGTCGGCCACTGCACGCGGTGTCAGCGGCGGGTGCAGGGCCGGCACGAGCTGCAGACCTCCGACGCGCTGGGGGCGGCGGGCGTGCAGCTCGGTCCCGCGGTCGTGTCGCTGGTGGTCGAGCTGCACACCGAGATGGGGGTGCCGCTGGCAAAGGTCGCGCACCTGCTGCGGACCACGTTCGGGCTGCAGGTGACGCCGGGCGGCCTCGCCCACGTGCTGCACCGGGCGGCCCGCGCCGCCGCGCCGGCCTACACGGAACTTTGCGAGCAAGTCCGCAACGCGCCCGTGGTCACGCCGGACGAGACGGGCTGGCGCGTCGGCGGCGAGCGCCACTGGCTGTGGACGTTCGTCACCCCGGAGACGACGGTCTACGCCATCTGCCCCGGCCGCGGGTTCGCCGACGCCGCCACGGTGTTGGGGACCGACTACGTCGGTGTGCTCGTGCGCGACGGATGGGCGCCGTATCGCTGCTACGACGGCCTGCACCAGACGTGTCTGAACCAGTATGCCGATGTCCGGATTATGCCGATATACGCTCTGATGTCGCCGTCCTGCACGGCGTCGACGGCGAGACGGTCGGCATAATCACCACGCGCTGACGGGCAGAGACTCTTCTCTCAACCGACGAGAGAGGAGGCCTCCATGGCGGATCCGTCACGCGTCCCCATCTCCGGCTCGCTTGAGCCGTTCGCAGCGGGCTATGCGACCGAGCTCGCGCGGCAAGGCTACACACCACGCTCGACAAGGACGCAGTTGTATCTGATGTCCCACGTCAGCCGTTGGCTGCACGCCAAAGATGTCGACGTCGCCGATTTCCCGCGGCGAACGCGGCAGTTTCTGGAAGCGCGGCAGGCCGCCGGCTACAAGCAGCATCTGACGGACAGGGCGTTACGCCCGTTGCTGGCGTACCTCCGGGCGTGTGGCGCGGTCCGGCCTGCGCCAGCGTCTACCCCGACGGGGCCCGTGGACGAGACCCTGGCACGCTATCGGCACTATCTCGCCGTCGAACGGGGGCTGGGCGAAGCTACCGCGCGTGGTTACGTCGATGCCGTCCGCCCCTTTGTGCGCCGCTGCGTCTCGGCCGACGGCCTCGCACTCGACATCGAGGAACTCGACGAGGCCGAGGTAACCGCGTTCATGGTGACGCGTTGCGCTGAGCAATCCAGACGAGCCGCGCAACTGACAGCAACCGCGCTGCGCTCGCTGCTGGCCTTCCTCCACGTCACGGGGGCGATCGCTCGTTCCCTGGTGAAGGCTGTCCCGTCGGTGCCCGGCCGACGATTGGCGGGGCTACCGTCCCGCCTCGAGCCCCACCACGTCCGGCGTCTGCTCACCGCTTGCGATCGCCGGACTCTCGGCGGGCGCCGCGACTTTGCGGTCATCACCACGCTGGCCCGTCTCGGCCTGCGCGCCGCCGAAGTAGCGGCGCTGCGTCTCGACGACCTGCAGTGGCGCGCCGGCGAGATCGTCGTGCACGGCAAGGGACAGCGGGTCGAGCGCATGCCCCTGCCGACAGATGTGGGTGACGCGATCGCGGCCTACCTACGCCAGCGTCCGGCCCGCGCCCAGGGACGCGCCGTCTTCGTCCGCCTGCTCGCTCCCCTGGGACCGCTGAGCCCGACCGGTGTGACGCAGATCGTGTCCGCCGCCGCGCAGCGGGCCGGCCTCGGGTGCATACACGCCCATCGGCTGCGCCATTTCGCGGCAACGCAACTGCTCAACGCGGGCGCTCCCCTGTTCGAGATTCAGCACTTCCTGCGCCACACCCGCCTGCAGACGACGGCGATCTACGCGAAGGTCGACTACCACGCCCTGCGTACGATCGCACGTCCGTGGCCGGGAGGTGCAGCATGACGTGCCTGCGCCAAGCCCTGGCCGACTATCTGGCGATGCGACGAGCGCTGGGCTACTGCTTGGCGCGCGGCGAGAAGCTCCTCGGACAGCTACTGACCTATCTCGAAGACCGTGGGGAAACCCGCCTGCGGACCGAGACCGCCCTTGCCTGGGCAACACTTCCCGCCGGAACGGATCCGAGCTGGTGGGCAAGCCGACTCACCGTGGTCCGCAGCTTCGCCACCTACCTGCACACGGTCGACCCCGCGACGGAGATACCGCCTGCCGACTTGCTACGGGCACGCGCCCGGCGCGCCACACCTTACCTCTACACGGATGAGGACGTGGTGGCCCTGCTGGCCGCCGCGTCGGGACTGCGCACCGCGCACCGAGTGGCGACGTACCGGACGTTGATCGGTCTGCTGGCCGTGACCGGGATGCGGGTCGGCGAGGCCGTCGCGCTCGACCGGCACGACTTCGACTCCCAGCAAGGCACACTCACCGTTCGACAGGGCAAGGGCGGGAAATCTCGCGCCCTGCCGCTGCACCCCACGGCCACGTCCGCGGTCCGCCAGTACCTCGACCGCCCGGACCGCCCGGTGGTCCGGAACACCGCCGCGCTGTTGGTCTCCACGGCCGGCACCCGGCTGCTGCTGTGCAACGTGCAGCAGACGTTTCGCACCCTGGTCCGCCGCGCCGGCCTCCTGCCCCACTCGGCCGCCTGTCGGCCACGGCTGCACGATCTGCGCCATCGGTTTGCGGTGCGTACGTTGCTTGACGCCTATCGACAGGGTCACGACCCGGAGGCGCGGCTCGCGCTGCTCGCCACCTATCTCGGGCATGGCGACCCCAAGTACACCTACTGGTATCTGTCGGCGGCGCCGGAACTGATGCGGTTGGCCACCGACCGCCTCGAACGCCATCTGGGAGGCTCGGCATGAACGCCCTCGCCCCCACGCTCCAGGCGTTCTTTGCGGACCGGCTGGTTCAGCAGCGCCACGCGAGCCCGCACACGATCGCCGCGTACCGAGATGCCTGGCGGCTACTGCTGCGCTTCGCGGCGACCCACACCGCCAAGACGCCCTCGCAACTCGAGCTTGACGATCTCGACGCGCCGCTCATCGGGCGGTTCCTGGCGCACCTCGAACACGACCGTGCGAACACCGTGCGCACCCGCAACGCGCGGCTGTCGGCCATTCATGCCTTGTTCCGCTATGCCGCGCTGGACCATCCCGAGCAGGCGGCCGTCATTGCCCGCGTGCTCGCGATACCGCCCAAGCGTGGCCCGCGTCAGCTCGTAACCTTCCTGTCCGACGGCGAAGTCGACGCCCTGCTCGCCGCACCCGACCGCGTCACCTGGACCGGTCGTCGTGATCACACTCTCCTCGCGCTCGCGATCCAGACCGGGCTGCGCAGCTCCGAGCTCACGGGCCTGCGTTGTGCGGACCTGCACCTCGCGCGGGATGCGCACGTCAACTGTCTGGGTAAGGGCCGCAAACAGCGGATTACGCCTCTCAGCAAGCCGGTGACCGCAGCCCTGCGAACCTGGCTCACTGAGTGCACCGGCGCACCAGACGCGCCCGTCTTTCCCACCCGGACGGGCCAACCGCTCAGCCGAGACGCGCTCGCGCTGTACCGCACCCGGTTTCTTGGACACAAGTTTGGGCTACGCGGCTTGGCGTAGCTCGTACTCCTCGCGGGCCTCGAGTGGCGTGCGATAGGCGAGCTTCTCAAGGCGCCAGCACCGGTTGTAGCGCTCGACGAACTCGGCGACGGCGGCGCGCACGTCGGCGAGGTTTCGAAAGACCCGGCCGTAGACGACCTGCTCCTTGAGCGTGCGATTCCAGCGTTCGACGACGCCGTTGGTCTCCGGCTCTTCGAGCAGGCCGAAGCTGGGGCGGATGCCCCAGTAGCGGACCTGGTTGAGGAAGTGGTCCGACAGATACTGGCTGCCGTGATCCATCCGGAGCGCCAGCCCGCGGGCCGCGTCCGCCTCGACCGAGCCGCAGCATCGCCGGAGCCCTTGCGCGACCGGCTCGAGGGCCGCGAAACGGCTCCCCACCTTGCACACGTGCCAGCCCACGCACTCGGCGTTCCAGTGGTCGACGGCCGCGAAGGTCCAGACCCAGCCGTCGTCGACGGTCAACACCCGCGCGCCGTCGGTACCCCACATGACGTCGGGCGCCGAGGTGACAATCGTGCCGTCGTGCGGCTTCGGCTCACCCTGCCGCCCGCGGTGAGGCGAGAGCAGGCCCTGCGCGCGCATCACGCGCAACACCCGTGTCCGCGAAACCCGCACCCCGTCGAGAATCCGCAGCCGCGCGTGGACCTTGCGATGGCCCTCGCCCTGGAACGGCGAGCGGGCCAAGTCGTTGCGAACGGCCGCCAGCAACTGCGCATCAGACAGCGCGGGCGTCGGCCCGCGGCGGCGTGGGCCATCAGCCCGCGCTGGGTGCTGCACGCGAGCCCGCCTGGCGTAGAGCGCCGAGCGCGACCGCTCCCACGTTCGACACACTCGCTCGAGACCGTAGCGTCGCCCCGTCGTCGCGGAGGTCGTTTGGCTCATCGTCGCGACCTCCGCGTCGCCAAAGGGAGGCGGCGCTCCGCTGCGCGGGCACGCGACCGCAACAGCTCGTTCTCCATCGACAGCTCCCCGATGTGCCGCTTGGCCGCATCCAGCTCCACGGCCAGCGGCTCACCGGCCTGCTCCTTCAGGCCCAGCTCGAGGCCGGCCAGCGCCCGCGCCTTCCACCTCTCCAGGCGATAGACCTCCACCCCGACTTCACGCGAGACCGCGTCGAGCGGCTCGCCGCGCAGCAGCCGCAACACCACGTCCCGTTTCCGGCTCGCGCTCCACCGTTGCCCCGGCGCCAAGGCCCCCGACCCCACCGCCGCCGCGTCGGCGCCGACTCCGGTCGCCCTCCGGGCTCCCTCCGTCGGCGCCGACCCAGCTCCCTTCACCCGTCTCGATCCAGCCATGCCCCCTACCTCCTGCGACATCGGATTCTCCCTTAATCCGTGTCCAAGAAAACTGGGGGCGCCCCAAGACGCGCTCGCGCAACGCGTCGCCACACACGTGGCTACGGCGGCAAACGCCTGTCCATCTCTCCACCAGAAGAACGTCACGCCGCACACGCTACGCCACACTGCCGCCATGCGACTGCTGCACGCCGGGGTCGATACCGCCGTCATCGCCCTGTGGCTCGGACACGAACACGTCGACACGACCGACGTCTACATCCATGCCGACCTGGCGCTGAAAGAACGCGCGCTCGCGAGGACCACCCCCGCACACGTCCGCGCCGGCCGTTATCGGCCACCCGATGCGCTCCTCGCCTTTCTCGAAGGCCTCTGATTATGCCGATGACCTTGACGCAGACGCCGCTTGCCGCAGCGGCGTCCGCGTCGATATCGGCATAATCCGGACATCGGCATACTGGTTCTTATTCCGATATCGGAATAAGAACCACCTGCTCCAACGCTGCAAGCAGCTCCGGGAGGACCATCCGGACAGTCCCTGGGCGGGCGACGTGGCGGCGGTCCTGCGGGCCGGCCTCGACCTGCGGGACCGCTGCAACGCGGGAGCGCTGAGCGAGCACGCGATGGCCACGGCCCGCGGCCGACTCACGGCCCGGCTCGGGCGCCTGGTCGACGCCCCGCCGCCGCTGGCCGACGCCGAGCGCTTCGCGGCGCATCTGGCCACCGAATTCCCGGCCGTGTTCCTGTTCTTGTGGGACCCTTCGCTCGACGCCACCAACTGGCGCGCCGAACAGGCCATCCGGCCCGCCGTGGTCATCCGCAAGGTGTGTGGCGGCAACCGCACCCGCCACGGCGCCGACACCCAGCAGGTCCTGGCCAGCGTCGTGCGCACCGCGCGCCAACGCGGCCTCGACCTGCCTCCGCTGTTCGCCGCGATGTTGCGCGCGGTCGAGCCCGTTGTCCCCGAGCTCCTCGGCCTTCCGCCGCCGCCCGCGTAGGCGGGCAACGTCCGAACACACGACCTCGACGTGCGACCGGTCCCCGCGGCCGCCCCGCCGCAGGGAGGGGGAGACCGCACCCCCTCGGTCGCCACCCGACTTCACGGAGAGAGAGCCACCGATGCTCCCGCGCGCCGGCTGGCGTTCAGTGTCCCGTCGCATCGCGACCGGGGAGGCAACCCGCGCGAACATACTGTCGCTTGCAGCAACCTCGTCGAGGCGCTGACACCTCCTCACTCCAAGCTCACTCCAAGCCCACTTTCAGCCCATGTTTATTGGGAGATCACCCGCTAACCGAATACCTGGCAACCTGGCGGCCCCGCCGCGTTCCAGCTGGAGCTCGAGGCCCTCGCCGGTCTGACCGACGAGCAGACGAGCAGCGGCGCGCCGCAGCAGGCGTCGGCAGCCCGCGACCTGTTCACCTCGTCGGCGTTCTCGCTGACGGTCGGCAACGCGGACGAAGGGGGCGGCGGCTTCGGGGCGGTGTGGGGGCGGGGCGCCGTGTCGCACTTCGACGGACGCGACGGCGGGCTGTCGCTGGCCGGCGAGGTGGCGACCGGCATGGTGGGGATCGACTGGGTGTCCCGGCGCTGGCGCAGCGGGCTGGCCCTGGCCATGAGCCGCGGCAGCGGGGGCTACAGCGGGGCGGTCAACAGCGGCGACATCGACTCGAAGCTGACCGGCCTGTTCCCCTGGGTGGGCTACGATCTGACGGACCGCGTGTCGGTCTGGGCGGCGGCGGGCTACGGCGCCGGCGTGCTGACCTTGACGCCCGAGAACGAAGAGGCCATGACGGCCGAGCTGTCGTTGAGCATGGTGGCGGCCGGGGCCCGCAGCGAATTGCTCACGCTGTCGCAACTGGGCGGCCTCATGCTGGCAGTGGAGACCGATACGCGCCTGACGCGCACCGCCACGGGCGCCATCGCCGGCCTGGCTGCCACCGAGGCGAGCGTCTGGCAACGGCGCCTGGGGCTGGAAGGGTCGCGCCCCGTCGCGCTGGCCGGCCGGCTGTCGCTCAGGCCGAGCGTCGAGGTGGGGCTGCGCTACGACGGCGGGGACGCCGAGACCGGCGCCGGCATGGACGTGGGCGCGGGCCTCGGCCTGTCGGATTCAGGGACGGGGCTGGCGGTGGACGTGCACGTGCGGACGCTGCTGGTGCATCAGGCCGAGGGGTTCTCCGAGCGGGGCATGGCGTTCTCCCTGAGCTACAACCCGACGCCGTCGACGCCGTTGGGCGTCACCGCGCGCGTGGCGCCGTCCTGGGGCGGCCAGGCGCAGAGCGGGGCCGACGCGCTGTGGCGCCGCGAGACGATGACGGGCATGGCGCTGGGCGGCGCCGCGCAGGGCTACCGGCTTGACGGCGAGGTCGGCTACGGACTGCCGGTGGGCGGCCGCTTCGTGGGAACCCCGCGGGTCGGCTTCTCCAGGTCGGAGCACAGCCGGGACTACCGGGTCGGCTACAGCCTCGGGGTGCTCGAGACGGGCAGCCTGCACGTCGACGTGGGCGTCGACGCGCTCCGGAGCGAGAGCCCGATGGCGGGCGGGGCCAGCAACGCGCTGCGCGGTCAGGCCTCGCTGGGCTGGTGAGACTTTCGCGAAGACCGTGCTCGGCCGGCGGGTCGGATCACGAACCGGAAGCCCCATTGGTCACTCTGGCAGCGCGAACACGACCAGCCGCTCGTTGCCCCGGGGCTGGGCCGTCGCCGGCGCCGAGACGTTGACCGCGACGTACTGCCGGCCGTCGCTGCCCGCGTACGTGATGGGGACGGCCTCGACGTTGTAGTCGAACGCGGCGGCCCAGAGCTCCTCGCCCGTGCGCGAGTCAAAGGCGCGGAACATGCGGTCGGTGGTGGCGCCGATGAACACGAGTCCGCCGGCGGTGACGATCCCCCCGCCGACGCTCGGGCTGCCGACGCGCTGCCTGTCCTCGGGGAGCAGCGCGTTGATGCCGAGGGGCACCTCCCACGCGATCTCGCCGCTGGCGGCGTGGACCGCGTACAGGCGCGCCCAGGGCGGCTTGTAGCAGGGCAGCGCCCCGAGCCGCGTGCCGTCCTCGTCGAAGATTGCCGCCTCGAACGGCGGGCCCGGCACGCGGGCGTAGGCCACCTGATCGTCCGTATCCGGGCCGTACAGCGGGTTCTCGTCCATCCAGCCGTTGAGCGGCCGATCCTTGGAGTTGACGAAGATGTAGCCGAGCTCGGGATCGTAGGCGGTGCCGTTCCAGTTGGTGCCGCCGCTGTTGCCCGGAAACACGAGCGACGGCGCGGTGCCCTCCTGCCGCAGCCGCAGGGGCGTGTAGGGCCCCTCGTTGTAGTAGCCGATGGTGTCGTACAGCTCGCGGCAGGCCGCAGCGTGCTCGGCGGTGGTGTCGTCGGCGGTCACGATGTCGTCGGCGCCGAAGCTGACGCGCGCCAGCGGCGGCGGCCTGAGCGGAATGGGCTGCGTCGGCGAGTACTGCTCGCCCGGCACGTCCCCGGCCGGCACGGGCCGCTCCTCCACCCCGTGCACCGGCTCGCCGGTCTCGCGGTTCAGGATGAACATGAAACCCGACTTGCCCACCTGCGCGAGCGCCGGGATCCGCTCGCCGTCACGCTCGATCTCGAGCAGGCCGGGCGCCGGCGGCAGGTTGTAGTCCCACAGCTCGTGGTGGATGTTCTGGAAGTACCACTCGAGGTTGCCGGTCCGGATGTCGATGGCGATGGTGGAGTTCGCGAAGAGGTTGTCGCCCGGGCGGTCGCCGCCGTAGTAGTTCGACCCGGGGCTGCTGACCGGCATGTAGACCAGGCCGCGCTCCTCGTCGACGGTGAGCGTGAAGGCCCACACGTTGTTCCCGATGCGGTTGCGCCAGCTCTCGTTGCCCCACGTGTGGCTCCCGAAGTCAGTCTCCGTGGGCAGGGTCGGAAACTCCCAGAGCAGTCCGCCGGTAGCGGTGTCGATCGCCCGCGGATAGGCGTACTCCGGCTCGCCGCCGCCCCTGGGCTGATTCAGGTGGGGCGCGATGTGCTCCTGGCCGGGGCCGAAGGCGCTGGATCCGAGCACCAGGGCCCCCTCGTAGACGACCGGCACCCCGGTGTACGGAATGCGCAGCTGGACCTCGCCCCGGTTCCCGAACGCGGGGTCGCGCTGGCCGGTGTCGGCGTCGAGGGCGATGACCTTGCTCTGGCTGGTGAAGTAGATGCGCGGCCCGTGCGCGTCGGTGGCCGGGCCGTAGGCGACGCCGCGGAACGACGCCAGCCCCTCGCTCAGCTCGTGCCGCCAGATCTCCTCGCCCGTCTCGGGCCGCAACGCCACGACCCGGTCCCCCGCCGCCAGGTACATGACGCCGTCGACCACGATCGGCGTGACCTGCTGGAAGAGCTCCGCCGGCTCCGGCCCCTCGACGAAGCCGTCCTCGGGATGGAACCGGTACGACCACGCCTCCTGCAGCTCGCCGACGTTGCCGGTGTCGATCCGATCGAGCGGCGAGTAGCGCGTGCCGGCCAGGTCGCGGTTGTAGGTCGGCCAGTCGGCGGCGGCGCTCCGCCCGGACTCCTGGGCCCGGAGCGTCGGTCCCGACGCCCACACGACTACGATCACCGTCGCGACGAGCCCGGCCACCGTGGCCGCACCGTGCGATCCTCCGCCGCAAGCGCGCATTTCGCTGACGAGCTGCATGGGGCTGACCTCCTCTTGTCGTCGGGAGCCCCATCTTACCTCCGAACCGGCCAGTCACCGGTTTGCGGTAGCGACGGCAAGGGGCGTGCCTCCACCGGCACGGCGATACCGCTCGCGTCGGCCGCGCGCGGCCCGCGTTGAATTCCGCCAGATGCCGGGATACGATGAGCCGGTTGGCGCCGGCGCGAGCATGCGGTTGCCGCGAGCGCCCAGCCGATCGCCCCGTCCCTCTCGCTGAGGAAAGCGAGCATCCATGCGAATCAGACTGCCGTTCGTCTCGTGCCTGTTCATCCTGGCGCCGGTCGCCGCGTGGCTGGCGGCGCCGGCCGGCACCGCCCAGAGCGCCGAGCAGGCGCCGCGCGTGAGCCAGCTCGCCCGCCTGCTCGACGCCGGCACCATCGTCTTCGGCAGCTTTGCCAACTTCAGCGGCATCGGCAACGCCCCCATCGACGCGATGACGCACTCGACCGACGAGACCTTCGACGTCGTGATGTACGACCTCGAGCACAACCCGTTCGACGTCGAGGACATGCGGACGTACATGCAGTTCCTGCTCGACCCGGGCGCGCTCACGAGAGCCGGCGACATGAGCGTGTCGAAGACCGTCATCGCCCGCGTGCCGGCCTACGGGCGCGAGCTCGAGCACAACACGTGGCAGGTCAAGAGCGTGCTCGACGCCGGCGTCCACGGCGTGGTCTTCCCCCACATCGAGACGGCCGAGCAGGCGCTGACCGCGGTGAGCGCCATGCGCTACCCGCAGGCGCCGGGCACGGCCGACGTCGAGCCCGTCGGCATCCGCGGATCCGGCGCGGCCGTCGCGGCGCGCTACTGGGGCCTGTCGGTCCCCGACTACCGCGAGCAGTCGGACATCTGGCGGCTCGACCCGAACGGCAACCTGATTCCCTGGTTCATCATCGAGAACCGCCTGGCCGTGGCCAACGTGCGCGACATCGCCCGGGCGCTTGCCGAGCGCAACATCGGCGCCGTACTGTGGGCCGGCACCGGCGACCTCGGCGTCTCGCTCCACCAGGACCAGCAGGCGCTGGCCGAGGCGGTCGACGAGATCCTCGCCGCCGGCAAGGAGTTCGGCCTGCCCGTGGCGATGAACGGCGCCGCCGACGTGGCCCGCCGCATCGAGCAGGGCGCCCGCATCTTCATGGGCGCGGCGACCGCGGAGGCGCGGCGGGAGGCCGGCCGCCAGTAGGCCGACCCGAACGCCGCGCGGTGCCGCCGGCGGGGTCGCGGGCGGCCGCCGACAGCCCCCCACCGCCGAACAGAAGGAGAACGCGTGAACGGCGACAGCAATCTCGCGGTGTTCTGCGACTTCGAGAACATCGCGCTCGGCGTCCGCGACGCCAAGCTGAAGAAGATCGACATCCAGCCCATCGTCGAGCGACTGCTGCTCAAGGGCAGCATCGTCGCCAAGAAGGCCTACTGCGACTGGGGCCGCTACAAGGAATACAAGCCGACGATGCACGAGGCGGCGTTCGAGCTGATCGAGATTCCCCACGCGCGGCAGTCGGGAAAGAACTCGGCCGACATCCGACTCGTGGTCGACGCCCTCGACCTCTGCTACACGAAGGAGCACATCGACACCTTCGTCATCGTCTCGGGCGACTCCGACTTCTCGCCGCTGGCCAGCAAGCTGCGCGAGAACGCCAAGTCGGTGATCGGCGTCGGCGTGAAGAGCTCCACGTCCGACCTGCTGGTGAACAACTGCGACGAGTTCATCTTCTACGACGATCTCGTCGCCGAGCGCCAGCCAGCCCGCCGCCGTTCCCGGGGCCGGGGACGGTCCAAGGGAGCCGCCCAGGGCGAGAACCAGCCGGACGAGAAGAAGACGGCGCCGACGCCGGACGACCCGACGCAGAAGGGGCTCGACCTCGTCGCGCAGACCGCCGAGGAGATCTACGCCGAGCGCGGCGACCGGGCCAAGCTGTGGGGCTCGATGATCAAGCAGACCCTCAAGCGCCGGCGGCCCGGATTCAACGAGTCGGCCTACGGGTTCGGCTCGTTCAACGACCTGCTCGAGGAGGCGCAGGCAAGGGGCCTGCTGGAGCTGGACCGCGACGAGCGCTCGGGCGGCTACGTGATCGTGGGCATCGCCCGCGAGTAGGCTCGGTTACCGAAACGTCACCCCCCCGTCTCGCCGAGATGGCCGTTGAGGACCTCGCCCTGCTCCAGCGCCATGTTGTCCACGATGATCCCGAAGACGCCCGCCGCCATCTCTTCCCAGGACTGAGTGCCGTAATACACCGTCTGGTTCGGATCCGGGTTGGCGCGGTTGTTCGTCGAATTGTCGAAATGCGACTGCGCAACGATCCGTGTGCCCTTGGGGATGGCAATCGGCTCGGTTTCATACCCGAGCTGCCAGTTGTAATCGTAGCGTGGCACACTCAGCACTGTCCGCGACCGGCCATCCGGATACGCGAGATCGATGGTCATGGCCTTGCCCCGGACGTGCATGTGCGGCCACATCCAGACCAGTTGGGCATCTGCGGCAAAGATGGCCTCTGCCGGAGGCGCGGTCCAACTCGGGTGGTTGGGAGGGATGGCGAATCCCCGGGTTGAGGTATCCGGCGGGCTCAACGTCAACGTAACATGTCTGCGGGCCGGCGGCTCCGTAGTTACCGTGAAGCCGACTCGCGGCCGGTCCAACACCTCCTGGCCCCTTGGTTCATAGTGCAGGTTCCAGAGGAGGTCGGTCCCCGCGGGTATCAGCTTCCCCGCCTTGAACGGCCGGAAGTCCATCGCGCCGATTCCCGGCACGTAGCAGCCCTCGAAGCCCATCCCCACATCACCGATCGCCCGCACCTGACTCGGCTGCCTCGGCGACTCGGCGCCGACCTCGTCCCGTGGCCCTTCAAACGAAACCGGGACGAAGTATTGTGTCCTGGGCGAGGGCGGCACGAGCGACATGCAGATGTGGTGCACCACTTCCCGCCGACTCGGCTGAATCTCGATCGACGTGACCCAGGTGTCCTCCTCGAAGCCACCGGGCGTCGCGATAAAGGTCCACTCGACGATTCCGTCGGCAGGCACAAGAAATTCCGGACCGTCAACGACAAGATCCGGCTCGACGTGCCAACCCTCTTCGGGCCAATTCACTGGAGGCGGCGCCTCACTCGGGTCCCCCGCCGGCGCCCCGGCATCGACCCACCGGACGATGGTGTCGATCGCGCCTTGGTTCAACGACATGTCGTTCTCGAACTTGCCGTGTTCGGGGTCCGCAAACCACGGCGGCATCGTCCGCGACACGACGGCACTCCTTATCGCTCGCGCCCAGGGGCGCGTGCTCGGATAGTCCAGAAGAGACATCGGCGCAATTTGGCCCGGCCGGTGGCAGTTCTGGCACTTGGCCTGCAGAATCGGAAGCACGTCCTTGTAGAACACGGGCTCCGACGCTGCCTGGGCAGTCAGCGCCGTACCTCCAAGCACCACGGTCCCCAGCAGCAGCAATCCTGTCAGCACCAGAACCTCCAATTCGCTCGCTCACCATAGCCTGTTCGCGAAAAGTACTCAAGCGTCTTGCGGGCAGTCCTCGCCGCGTGGTCGAGCTGTCTGAGCAATGCTTCGTCCATGGTTGCGGCTGTTGCTTCCATAAGGTCACGAACTCGGGCCGCGTTCATCCGACCTGATCGGTTGGGGAGCCGGCGGCCGGCGCCAATCGCGGCCGCCGGACGCGAGCTGTTCCGCATTGGCGCAACCCTCCGGCAGGCCCAGACTGCACGCGCGGGCGAAGGCGGCCGGCGCCGGGAGCGGCGTCGAAGCAAGACCCTCCGCGGCCAGGATGCCGAGCTCGTTGCATGCCCGCGGCGATCCCGCCACGCACGCCGGGGCATAGGCCGCCGCGAGTGCGCGGCAGGCCTCCAGGCGCCCCCGGCCGCAGGCCTGCCGCCACAGCGGCACGCCGGCCTCGCGCACGTCTGCCACGCCCTCCAGCGCGTTGATCGGCAGGAACGCCGCGGCCCAGACCGCCATGTAGGCGAGGTGGCGCCGGCGCGGCGACAGCGCGCGACCGAGCGCTGCCGGGTCGAGCCGCCGCACGGCACCGGAGCGCGCCCAGCGGTCGAGCGCCTGGACCGCCAGGTTGAGCAGCGGCACCGCCAGCAGCTTGTCGTAGAACGTCGGCGCCCCCAGCGCCCCGAACGTCGCGTACAGGACAGCGACGCTGAGGCCGTACAGCACGCCGAAGGCCAGGCGTCCGAGCTCGGTGCGCGGCGACGTGGATGGGTCCGTGAACAGCAGGTTCATGCCCAGGAAGACGGCGGCCGGGATGTACGAGTCGACGAAGAAGTAGGTGCCGGTGACGGCCCGGTACGCGGCGCCCAGCGCGAACAGCGTCACCGTGGCCGCCAGCGTCATGGGCGCGACACCGAACAGGAGCTGTCCCGGCAGCGCGACCAGAAAGATCCACAACCCGATCCCCGGCGGGATATCGAACGTGGTCGCAATCTCCTGCCCCAGCGTGCGGTCCGTCGTGGCCGTCAGGATCAACACCAGCGAGCACAGCGCGAGCGGGAACGACGACGGGTTGAAGACGTGCACGCGGCGGCCGTCCCGCTCCCAGCGGATCAGCTCCTTGGCGGCCAGGCCGACGGCGATCATGAGGAGCTGGAGCAGGAACAGGTCCGGCTCGAACCACAGGAACAGATTGATCCCGAAGATGATGGGAAACGGCCCCCAGCCAAGCGTGTACGTGTCGCGGCGCGACCACGCCAGCAGCATGTCGAACGCGTAGGCGAACAGGAGCTGCGCCGCGACGAGCGGCAGGTGGTCGTAGACGGGGCGCCAGTGCCAGCCCCAGTACAGCAGCACGGAGAGCTGGGCGCACGCCTGGAGGTAGTGCTGCGCCCGCGGCACGATGATCATCCGCAGGCGCCGGCCGCCGCCTCGCGCCCGCAGCAGCAGCCCCGCGTGCCAGCCCGCCAGCAGAGCGGCAGCCGTGGTCAGCGAGTGCACGAGGGCGGGATTCCGGGACGCCCCCGGGAGGAACGCGAACGCCGCCAGCATCGCCGCGAAAGCCAGCGGCAGCACCGGCACCCAACGGCGGCCCGAGAGCCAGGGCGCGGCCGGGAGGGACTGAGCCGAGGGGGTCATGACCGTGCGGGCCGGCAGACGCGCCCGCCTGGGGAGCATACTACCCGGGACGTTGGAAGCCTTCCGGAGACATCCGACCGTTGCATTTCTGCCGCTGCACTCGTTGCATTCCCGCCCCTGACGGCATTGCATTCTTGCCCCTGGTCGCACGACAATCGTGCCGCTGCAACCTGGGATTCATGACTCATCGACCCCGCGACGCCGAGGTGCTCCAGTACCGGGACAACACCGGCCTGGAAGTGGATGCCATCGTGCAGGCCGGTGACGAGCGCTGGGCGGCGTTCGAGATCTACCGGCGCTCGGATTCGCGGGAAGGGACGGCGACAATGATCTTGAAGCTGACGAGGCGCGACTTCATGGCGGCGTCGGCCGCGCTGCTGGCCGGGACCGGGCTGCGGGCGCAGGCGTCGCCGTTCGCGATTCTGGACTTGAACCACGTCTCCATCGGCGTGGCCGACATCGAGCGCTCGCTCGAGTTCTACCAGCGGCTGTTCGACCTGACGGTGTTCACGAGCCAGGCCGGCGGCAACCTGCCGATCATGACGATCGGCGCCGGGCCGCAGTTCGTGGCCCTGAGCCAGCGGCGGCCGGGCTCGCGGGGCGGCGTGGGCCACCACTTCTGCGTGCACATGGAGAACTTCGACCCCGAGCGGGTGATGCGGCAGCTGGCCGAGCTGGGGGTCGAGGCGCGCATCTTCCCCTGGACCTACGACGGCCGGCGCTACGACCTGCGGCCGGCGGCGGCCCAGCGGCCGGTCGTCGTCGACGCCGCGGACACGCCCGAGCTGGTCTTCGACGATCCCGACGGCGTGCTGCTCCAGATTCAGGACGCCCGCTACTGCGGCGGGGCCGGCGCCCTCGGCGAGCTGTGCGGCATCCCCGAATCGCCGGCCCGGCGCCGCGCGGCCTTCGCGGTGCACGCGCTGAACCACGTCTCGATCCCGGTCTCCGACGTGCAGCGCTCGCTGGCGTACTACCGGCGGGTGTTCGGATTCGCCCACCGGACGTCCCAGGCCGGGGGCGCGGTGCCGATCCTCACGGTCGGCGCGGGCCCGCAGTTCGTCGCCCTGCGCGCGGGAACCGGCGGCGGGCACCACTTCTGCCTGAGCATCGCGGGATTCGACCCGGACCGGGTCCTGGAGACGCTCGCCGATCACGGCGTCGAGGGCCGCCTGCGGCTGCGGCCGGCCGCCGAGCAGCGCCCGGCGGCTGCGGCCGGCACCGCGGACACGCCGGAGATCACGTTCCTGGACCCGGACGGCATCACCGTGCAGATCCAGGACGCCAGCTACGCCGGCGGCGTGGACCGGCTCGGCGACGTCATCCCCTTCTGACAACCGCCCGCCGCCGACGGCCTACACCTCCGACAGCGTATCCGGCCCGAGGCCGTGCAGCCGGCCGGTGCTGTCGCCGAAGCGGTCCACCGGCACGTCCAGCTTGTCGAGCAGCGTCAGGTACAGGTTCGCGAGCGGCGTGTCCTTCGGCAGCACCACGTGCCGGTCGCCCCGCACCCGGCCGCCGCCGCCGCCCACCAGCGCGATGGGCAGGTCGTCGTGCGAGTGCAGGTTGGCGTTGCCGATGCCGGCCCCGTAGACGATCAGCACGTTGTCGAGCAGGTTCCCGTCGCCGTCCGGCGTGGCGCGCAGCCGCTCGAGGAACGATGCGAAGAGCGACATGTGGAACGCGTTCACCCGCGCGACGTTGGCCACCGCCTCGGGATCGTTGATCAGGTGGCTGATCTGGTGGTGGGCGTCGAAGACCCCCACCTCGGGATACGCCCGCACGGTCGTCTCGCGCGTGAAGAGGAAGCTGAAGACCCGCGTCAGATCGGCCTGGAACGCGAGCGCCTGCAGCTCGTACAGCAGCTTCGCGTGGTCCGCGAACGCGGGCGGGATGCCGCGCGGCTTCTCCACCAGCGGCAGCTCCCGGTCGCTCTGCTCCTCGGCCCGCTGGATGCGGTGCTCGATGCCGCGCACGGCGTCCAGGTACTCGTCGACGCGCCGCCGGTCGTGCGCGCCGAGCGTGTTGGTCAGCCGCCGCGCCTCGTCGTGCACGACGTCGAGGATGCTGCGGTCCTGCGCGATGCGGGCGAGGCGCGCCTCGCGGTCGGTCGAGTCGCTGCCGCCGAACATGCGCTCGAAGACGGCCCGCGGGTCACGCTCCATCGGCAGCGGCGAGGTGGGGCTTGCCCACGAGATCGTGTTCATGTAGGCGCAGCTGTAGCCGGGGTCGCAGGCGCCCGAGATCTCGTTGGACTCCATGGCGAGCTGCAGCGAGCCGAGCTGCGTCTCGCGGCCGAGCACCCGCGCGGCCAGCTGGTCGGCCGTGGTCCCCGCCCGGATGTCCGACCCCTCGGTCTTCCTGATGTGCGAGGCGCTCAGGAACGTGCCCGCGCCGCGCGAATGGTCCCCCACCCCCTCCGAGCCCTGCGCCTGCGCCTCGAGGTTGGCCAGTCCGCTGAAGACGACGAGCCGGTCGCGGAACGGCGCCAGCGGCTGCAGCGTCGACGACAGCTCGAAGCCAGGCCCGCTCGTCTGCGGAAAGAAGTGCGGCAGCGACATGCCGTTGGGTACGTACACGGCGCCGAAGCGGCGCACGGGCTCGGGCGAGGCGAACGCGGGGACCATGCCGTCGAGCAGCGGCAGCGCCAGCGAGGCGCCCATCCCGCGCAGGACCGTGCGCCGCGAGAGCGTGCGTCGAGTGATGATCATTGAGCGCTCCTCATCTGAAACGGCGGGCTGGCGACGATCCGGCCGATGAGCGCCGACCAGCGGTAGTCGTCCTCCCCGGCCTGCCGCATGATCCGCCGCACCGCCGGCTGATCGTAGTGCTCGAGCCCGCGGCCCAGGGCGTAGGTCAGCAGCTTGCGGACGACGTTCGCCACGAACAGGTCCTCGCGCGCCAGCAGCGCCTGCCGGAACTCCAGCGGCCCGTCGAACGACGCGCCGTCGGCGGTGGTCCCCGACGCGTCGACCGCCACCCCGTTGTCGGTCTCCCGCCAGGCGCCGATCGGGTCGAAGTTCTCCAGCGCGAAGCCGAGCGGATCGATCTTCGCGTGGCAGGTCGCGCAGGCCGGATTCCGGCGGTGCTGCTCCAGCCGCTCGCGCGTCGAGCGCGGCTGCTCGGCGGCGCCGGCATCCTCGAGCGCCGGCACGTCCGGCGGCGGGGGCGGCGGCGGGGCGCCGAGGATCGCCTCGAGCACGAACTTGCCGCGCAGCACGGGCGACGTGCGGTTGGCGTACGACGTGGCCGTGAGGATGCTGCCGTGCCCCAGCAAACCCGCGCGGCGGCCGTCGGGCAGGGCCACGCGCCGGAAGTGGCTGCCGTAGACGTTCGGCACGCCGTAGAAGGCGGCCAGCCGCTCGTTCAGGAACGTGTCCGGCGCCCGCAGCAGGTCGACCACGCTGCGGTCCTCGCGGAGCTGGCTGGCGAGGAACAGCTCGGTTTCCCGGCGGAACGCGTCGCGCAGGCCGTCGTCGAAGGCCGGGTACAGCTCGGCGTCCGGCTGCAGGCGGCCGAGGTTGCGCAGGTACAGCCACTGCCCGAAGAAGTTGTCCACCAGCGCCGCGGCGCGTGCGTCCGCCAGCATCCGCCGCACCTGCCCGGCCAGTATGTCCGGCTCGCTCAACTCGCCACGCTCGGCCAGCCCGAGCAACTCGTCGTCGGGAATGCTGCTCCACAGGAAGAACGACAGGCGCGAGGCCACGGCCAGGTCGTCCAGGCGATAGGGCGTCCCGGACGCCAGCCCGGACGGATCGCGCTCGACGCGGAAGAGGAAGTGCGGGCTGACGAGCACGGCCGCCAGGCCGGCCTGGACGCCCGCGTCGAAGTCGCCGCCGCCCAGCCGCCGGGCGCGGTAGGCGCGCAGCAGCGGGTCGACGTCCGTCCCGCCGACGGGGCGCCGGTAGGCGCGCCTGGCCAGCGCGGACAGGATGCGCTCGGCGCAGGCCGCCTCGTCGGCAGCCCCGGCCGGCCGGCAGATGAAGATGCGCCGGCGGCTGGGCGAGTGTCCCACGCCGGCGGCGTCGTACGGCCCGCCGACGGTGACCGAAGCGATGGCCGGCAGGCCGCCCGCGTCGTCGTTGTGGCTGAAGCTGCGGGTCGGCAGCGGCAACCGCAGACCCTCGCTCGCGCCGGCGCGCCGCGGGAAGGTCACCGCGACGGCGTGCCGTCCGGCCTGCACCGGCACGCGGACGAGCAGCTCCGTGCCGAGCTGCTGCAGCGCCTGCAGGCCGCCGGTGCTCTCGACCCCGCCCACGATGTCCGCCGGCCCCACGCTGAAGCGCCCGACGAGCCTCCCATCCAGGCGCACGTCGATCGGGTGGCGGTCGGCCGGGTCGACGCGCCGGTCGCCGATGCCCTTGAACCGTCCCGACATGATCGCCCGCTGCAGCTCGATGCGGATGCTGTACTCGGCGTCGACCGGAAAGTTGTGGCGCAGGGTGATGCCGCCGCGCGTGCCGAACGGCAGCTCCTCGTTCATCCGGTCGTCCTGGCGGAAGCTGCGCGACGCGGCGTAGATCGCCTCGCCCGCGCCCGCGTCCCGATCGCCCACCGCCAGACGGCTGATCCGCTGGGCGGCGGAGAGATAGCGCTCCAGCAACGGCTGCGACATCGTGAGGACGTCGCCGATGTTGTCGAATCCGTAGCTCGCGTCGTCGGCCGGCAGCAGCGCGCGGCCGTCGATCTCGACGGCGAGCAGGTCGCGGACCGCGTTCGTGTACTCGGCGCGGTTCAGGCGATGGACCGGCGCGGAGCGGCCGGGATTCGGTTGCGCGGCAGCCGCCCTGTCGAGGCTCGCGGCCAGCCAGCCGGCGAACGCGTCGTACGTGGCGTCGTCCGGGCGCGGGCGGCCGGCGGGCGGCATCTCGCGGGCCTGGAGCTTCTGGAGCACCCTTTCCCACACCTCCGCGGCCTCCCCAACCTGCCCGGGGTCGGCGTGGTCGAGCCGCAGGTTCGCCGTCCGCAGGCGCTCGTTGTGGCACGCGACGCAGTAGCGCTCGAGCACGGCGCGGTAGCGTTCGGCCGGCTCCGCAGGTACGCCGGCTGCCGGCTGGCCGGCCGCCGCGCCGGCCAGCGCGGCGAGCCCCGTGAGGACGGCGGCCATGGCCAGGACCGGCCGCCGGGCGCGCCGCCGCTGCTTGCCGACGGCCGTCGCGTCGAACCGGCAATCGCTCATGGATTCACCCGCCCTCAGTAACGGAGCCGCTTCTGCTCGTGGGACGGTATCGTGGGCCGCGCCCCGTGCGCCGTGAGCAGCTCCATCATGCCCTCGTGCACCGTCTTCGTCATCGTCGTCGTGTCGAAGAAGCCCGACGCGATCGCCAGCGGCGTCCAGCCCACGATGTTCTCGGCGTCGACGGCGGCGCCGTGGTCGAGCAGCAGCGCCGCGACGCGGTCCCAGCCGGTGTACGCCGCCGCGTGGAGCGCCGTCTCCCCCACCGTGTTGGCGCCGTTCACGTCCACGCCGGCCTCGATGATCAGGCGCGCCGCCTCCAGTGCCTGGCGCTCGGCGTGGATGTCGGCGCCGATCGCATAGGCGTAGCCCGCGGCCGCGATCAGCGCCGTCGTCTCGTCGTCGGTGGCCAGCAGCGGGTCCGCGCCGGCTGCCACGAGCGTGCGCATGATGTCCACGTCCGCCGCCCGCGCCGCCACGATGAAGGGCGTGGCGCCGGCCATGGCCATGCGCCGGAAGCCGAGGAAGCCGTGCGTGGGCGGGTTCCGGCGCAACCGGGCGTTCGGGTCCGCGCCGTGCGCCAGCAGCGCCTCGACGAGCTCCAGCTTGCCGGGCCCGCGGCTCGCGTAGCGGTCCCAGCCGGCCGTGCCGCCGGCCTCCGTCGTGGTGAGGGCGGTCTCCCAGACGCCCGCGGCCCAGTGCAGCGGCGCGAACCCGGCCCCGTCGGCGTCCGGGTCGGCGCCGTGCTCGAGCAGCCGGTGCGCGAGCGGCCAGTGGCCCATGAAGACGGCCACGACCAGCGGCGTCGTCCCGTCGCCGGCCACCGCGTCGACGTCGGCGCCGTGCGCGAGCAGCAGCTCGACCGACGCCCCGCGGTCCTCGCGCGCGGCGAACAGCAGCGGCTTGTAGCCGCCCGCCGACCGGGCCTGCGCGTCGGCGCCGGCGTCCAGGAGCAGCCGCAGCACGTCCGCGTGTCCGGCCGAGGCCGCCCACATCAGGGCCGTCTGCCCGTGGGCCGCGTCGCGCGCGTCGACGTCGGCGCCGCGCGCGAGCAGCGCGCCGACCACGTCCAGCCGCCCCGTGCGCGCCGCGAACATGAGCGGCGTCGCGCCGTGCTCGTCGGGGGCGTTCGGATCGGCGCCGGCGCCGAGCAGCCGCTCGACCATCGCCAGGCTGCCGTTGGTCGACGCCAGGACCAGCGGCACCACGCCGTAGTCGTTCGCCGCGTCGACGCGCGCGCCGGCCGCCAGCAGCACGTCCGCGGTCTCCAGGTCGTCCCAGTGGACCGCCCAGTGCAGCGGCGTGGCGCCGTCGGCCTGCGGCTCGTTGACGTCCACGCGCTCGCTCACCAGCGCGCGCGCCGCGGCACCGTCGCGGTTCTTGACGGCCTCGACGAGACGCTCGTCGCCGGCGGCGGCCGCGAGGCCCGCGGCCGCCGCTCCCACCGCCGCCAGCACCAGCGCCGCGCGGCCGTTCAGGACATTGCCATGCACTACGCGCCTCCCACGGGCATTGGCTCGTTTGTAGCCGAATCCGCCCCGCATGTCCAACGCCGCGCGCGGTCTACTCCTGCGCGATGAACGGCACCGCCGGCTCGCGCACGCCGGGATGGCCGGCCTCCTGCCGCTGGCGCGAGACCAGCGCCGCGGCCTCGAGCGCCTGCTGCTCGTTGGCGCGGCCGGCGCTCAGCAGGTTCATCATCCCGTGATTGCCCTCGTGGCAGGCGTACTCGAACAGGTGGTTGAGCGCCTCGTTCGTGTCGCGCCGGGTCATCGGGATCGACAACGTGTAGGGCCGCGCGTACGTCTCCGGATCCGTGATGGTGAGCTGGTAGTCGATGGAGTTCGCGTCGAGCATCCGGAAGCGCTCCACCAGGCGCAGCGTGCCGCCCGGCCCGCGGTGCCCGGTCTGGATGACGTGCGACGGCTGGTAGTCGCCGCCGTCCAGGCGGTTGTTGAAGCGCTCGGTCTCGACCACCAGCGTGTCGCCCTCCCAGCGGCCCCGGCTGTCGCCCAGCCACTGCCGCACGCCGTCGGCGACGTGCGGGCGCCCGTCCAGCGAGATGATGCGCGACTCGTGGATCATCTCGATCAGGATGACCACATGGTCCGGCGTCTGCAGGATCTGGTAGTTGGCGTTGTAGCCGTTGGGGATCATGGCCACCGGCATGGTCCGCGAGAGGCAGCGCTCCCAACTGTTGCGGTCGAGCCACGAATCGGCCTCGCCGCGGCCGGCGCGGGCGTTCTCGCGGTCGATCAGCCGCTGCTTCGCGGCCGGCAGCAGCTCGGGAATCCGCCCGTCGGGCGGGTCGACCACCAGCGACTCGCGGAGGATCGTCCCGGAGCGCTCGATCCACGCCGCGCCCGTGCCCTGCGTGGCCGCGACGACCGCCTCCCGCGCCCGCCGGCCGCGCTCCTGCTCGGCGGCGGTGAGCCGCTCGAGCGGCGTGTCGGTCGAGTTGTTCCAGACCCCGCGCAAGTCGGGATCGCCCCAGGACGTCCGCGGCAGCGAGCCCTCCGCGGGCGGCAGCAGCCCGTCCAGGCCGGTCTCCGCGCCGGAATAGAGCCGGCGCTCCTGGCCGGCCGCCGCCGCCAGCGCCAGCGCCAGCAGCGCGGCGCACACCCCCACGGTCGAGCAGCTCCGACTGGTCATCTCACCCTCCCACTCTCCTGCGCAATACAACATCCGGCGCGCCCGATGTCAACCATCGGCTCACCTGGCGTCCCGCCCGGCTTGACATGACTTCCCTGGCGGCCATAATCCCGACGGAGTGCAGCCATTTCTGTTTCGTCCCTGGCGCGGTGCGGGCCGCGGCGCTGCCTGGCCGGCCGGCCTGCTCCTGGCGGGCTGCCTGGCGTGCCCGTCTCTCCACGCGCAGGCCCCGGCGAACCGGGACCTTCCCGTGGTGTGGGTGCTGGCGACCGGCGGCACGATCTCCGGCGGGGGATCGTCCGCGACCAGCCTGACGGACTACCGGGTGGGCGCGCTCTCGGGCGACGATCTCGTCGCCGCGCTGCCGGCCCTCGCCGACCACGCCGACGTGCGGGTCGAGCAGGTCGCGAACATCGGCAGCCCGAACATCACGTTCGACATCTGGCTGCGGCTCGCGAAGCGCATCGACGCCATCTTCGCCGGCGACCCCGACGTGGCGGGCGTCGTCGTCACGCACGGCACCAACACGCTCGAGGAGACGGCCTACTTCCTCAACCTGACGATCCGCCACGAGCGGCCCGTCGTGCTCGTGGGCGCGCAGCGCCCGGCCACGGCCATCAGCGCGGACGGTCCGCTCAATCTCCTGAACGCCGTGCGCACCGCCGCGTCGCCCGCCGCGCGGGGCAAGGGCGTGCTGGTCGTCATGAACGACGAGATCAACGCGGCGCGGGACGTCACCAAGACGAGCACCTATCGCGTCGAGACGTTCAGCTCGCGGACGCTCGGGTTCCTGGGCTACGTCGACGCCGACGCGGTGGCCTTCTATCGCGAGCCGACGAAGCGGCATACCGTGGACGCGGAGTTCGACCTGGCCGGGATAACCGAGCTGCCGGCGGTGGACATCGTCTACTCCTACGTCGAGCCGAACCCGGCGCTGATCGGCGCCCTCATCGAGGCCGGGGTCGACGGCATCGTCCTCGCGGGCACCGGGGCCGGCATCGTGTCGACGGTCGAGCTGGAGGCGCTCGAGCCGGTGCTGTCGCTGCCCCCCGACTCGCGGCCGGTGCTCGTCCGCTCGAACCGCACGGGCAGCGGCCGCGTGGTCCCCCTCGGCCGCTACGAGCGGCTGGACATGATTGCCGCCGACACCCTCAACCCGCAGAAGGCGCGCATCCTGCTGATGCTCGCGCTCACCAGGACCCGCGACCCGGCGGAGATCCGGCGCATGTTCCGCGAGTACTGACCGCGTCACAGGGCCGGCGCGCGCCAGCGCTCGCGGCGCAGCAGCTCGCCGCTGCCGGGCGTTCCCGACACCTCCCCGTCGCGGTAGAGGATCTCGCCGCGCCGCATCGTCAGCGTCGGCCAGCCGGTCACCTCGGTGCCGGCGTAGGTCGAGTACCCGCTGCGCGAGAGCATGTCCTCGTCGCGAATGGGGCGCGTGGCCGCCGGATCCCACAGCGCCAGGTCGGCGTCCGCGCCGACGGCGATCGTGCCCTTGCGCGGATACAGCCCGAACAGCTTCGCGGCGTTCGTCGCCGAGACCGCCACGAACTGCTCCAGCGTCAGGCGCCCCGCCGCCACGCCCTCCGAGAAGAGCATCGGCAGCATCACCTGGAGGTTGCTCATGCCCGGCCGATGGTTGGCCACCGTCTGCGCGGGGTCGAGCTTCTGCTCGCGCCGGTAGGCCACGTGATCCGTGGCGACGACGTGCACCGCCCCGCGGCCGAGCCCCGCCCACAGGGCGTTCTGGTCCTGCTGCGTCCTGAGGGCCGGCTGGCCGATGTAGAGCCCGGGCGTGGGCCCCGCGAACCGCTCGCGGGTCAGGTGCAGGTAGATGGGGCGCGTCTCGACGTACACGGGCAGGCCGCGCCGGGCGGCGTCCTCGGCCACCTGCAGCGCCCGCTCCGACGACAGGTGCACGAGGTACACGGGCGCCCGCGTCACCTCGGCCAGCGCCGCCGCGCGCTGGGTCGCCGCAACCTCCGCCGCCACCGGACGCGCGTCGGCGAAGTACTGCAGCGAACCCCGGCCCTCGGCCATCATCCGCTCGGCGGTCGTCCGGATGATCGCCCCGTCCTCGGCGTGCATCATCACGAGCAGGCCGGCGTCGCGCGCCGCCTCCATGGCCGCGATGTAGCCCTCCACATCCCGGTCGAACGGCTCCCGGTTCATGAATATCTTGATGCTCGTCTGGCCGGCCGCGGCCTGCGCCGCCAGGGTGTCGGCGGTCGCGGTCGCGGGGTCGAAGATGATCGGGTGGATGATGACGTCGGCAATCGACTGCGCGCGGACGAAAGCCGCCTCCCGCTCGATGGCCGCGAGCGGCGGCTCGCCCGCCTCGACGGCACTGAAACCCGAGATCGTCGTGATGCCGCCGGCCAGCGCGGCGGCCGAGCCCGTCTCGTAGTCGTCGACGCGGCCGCCGCCGACGTGGACGTGCGGATCGATGCCGCCGGGCAGCACCAGCAACCCCTCCGCGTCGATCACCTCGGTGTCCGCGCCGCGGGCCGTCAGGTCCGCCCCGATCTCCGCGATCGTACCGCCCACCACGCGGACATCCGCCCGGCGCCGGCCGTCCACGGTGACGACCTCGCCGCCGCGGACGAGAATCTCGTTCGCCTCCTGCCCGAGCCCGCCGGTAGCGGGCAGCCACAACGCGGCGAGCAGGACAGCGGACAGCAGCGTGGGGCGCCGGCAGCGCGCGCGGGTCGTGCGTGTTCTCATGGCAGCCTCCTGGCTTCAACCAAATCAGACCTGCGCCCCGCGGGCGCCTTGCCGCCCCATTATCAGTCAGGGGCCGGGAGCAGGTTCGCTCAAAAGTGGATCTTGAGCCCGACCTGCGCGACCCGCGGATCGCGCGCGGACGTGATCGATCCGAAGCCCGGCGTGCCGAGCACCGCGTTGGGAAGCCCCAGGTTCGTGGCGTCGAGGGCGTTGAACATCTCGAGGCGCCACTCGAGCGTCGTCGCGCCGACGGGGACACGCCGCACGAGCGCCAGATCCAGGGTGCGGAAGCCCGGGCCGCGCACCGGGTTGCGCGAGCTGCTCCCCAGGGTGAACTGCGGGGCGATCTCGAAGGCGTCGGTGTCGAACCAGCGCGCCGCGCCGCGCTCGCCCGCCGGCAGCTCGGGGTCGCCAACGAGATTGGGGCGCTGCGTCCCGAAGCCGGCGAACCCGTTGAAGTTGATCGCCTGGATCACCGGCAGCGGCAGTCCGCTCTGCAACGTGAGGACGCCCGAGAGCTCCCAGTCGTTCAGCAGCGCCCGCCAGCCGCGGCCGCCCCGCGCGTGACCGGTGCCGTAGGGGATCTGCCACATGCCGCTGACGTTCAGGATGTTCGTGATGTCGCCCTTCGAGAGGTCCCACTCGAGGGCCCGGTTGAAGCTGTCCGCAACCGGGAAGCTGGCCTCCGGGCCGGTGACGACCGTGGCGCTGAAGACGGACGAGGCATCGTCGAGCAGCCGCGAGCGCGTGTAGCTGACGAAGAAGGCGGCGCCGTTCGTGAAGCGCCGGTCCAGCCGCAGCTGGACGCCGTCGTACTGACTGCGCCCGTCGTTGTCGCGGTAGGCGCTCACGGTCGTGAAGCGGGGATAGGGCTTGAGCAGCTGCGCGCGCGAGAGCGTGGGGCCGCCCAGCGACGACGAGGCGGGAATCTCGCCCGCGAACGGGTTCGGGACCTGCTCGAGGAGAGCCGATCCGAGGGCGAGCTGCTCGACGCGCAGCTGGTTCAGATTGATGTTCGGCACACCCAGGCGCGTGATCCGCGAGCCCGTGTAGGCGACCTCCAGCGTCAGGTTGGCGGGCAGCTCCCGCTGCCAGGCCAGGTTCCACTGCTCGGCGTAGCCGGACCCCCGGTCGCGGTTGACGGTGAAGACGCCCTGCCCCAGCCCGGCGTCCGGCGTGGCCGCGAGGGGTGCGACAGCCGGTCCGTGGGCCAGGGCGAGGGCCGGCGTGATGCCGTCGAGCGACTGCTGGCTGACCGTCTGGATGAACGGGAACTGCGGGTTGATGAAGGGTGTCGTGATACCCGCCATCTCGATCCAGACGAGCCCGTAGCCCCCCCGCACCACCGAGCGCGGGTCCAGCCGCCAGGCGGCCCCGAGCCGGGGACCGAGGTTGTTCTTGTGGAGCCGGCGCGCCGAGCGCGGGAACCCGTCCCGGTGCAGGTACTGGAGCTGCCGGGCCTCGAGGTCGAAGACGGCGCCCTGATCGTCGGCCTCCGTCGACGGAAAGTTGAGCGTGTAGCGCAGGCCGAGATTGAGCGTCAGCCGATCGGAGACCTGCCAGTCGTCCTGGACGAAGTACTCCTGGCTCATGGCGCGCGGCCGCAGCGCGCGCGGCTGGACGTCGATGGAGAACGTCTCCACCTGGCCCAGCAGGAAGCTCGCGAGCGACGAGCCGGTGCCCGGCAGCCCCGGCAGGTCGGTGAACAACGGACTGAAGCGGAACAGGCCCGTCGGCGAGGGCGGCTGCACGATGTCGAGCCGCTGCCAGCGCCAGTCGAGGCCGACCTTGAGGAAGTGCTGGCCGCGCTGCCACGAGAGCACGTTGACGACCTGCGCCACGTCCGTCCGCGACTCGCTGTTGGCGCTGACCGGCGGGCCGAGCTGCTGCAGGCCCGCGATGGCGAACGTCGGCAGCGCGGTCTGGAACGCCGCGCTGGAGGGCAGCCCCGGGATGCCGAGCGGCTGGTCGAGCAGTCCCGCCGAGCGGGTCACGGCCCGCCGCGTATAGCCCAGCCGCAGCTCGTTGAGGCCCGGCCCGACGGCGGTCTGCAGCGTCCCGACGACGTGCGTCGCGCGCGTGCGGGTATCCCCGATCGCCCCTTGCACGATGCTCCCGCTCCCGTCGGGCAGCGGGGTCACCGGCAGCACCCGGTCGGTCGCCGACACGCCGCGCAGGAAGCCGCGCGTCCCGGGCGCGAACCGATGGTCGAGCCGCAGGCTGAACTGCTCTTGCGACTGGTGCTCGAGCCCGATCCGCTGATAGTTGTTCGCCGTGCCGCCCAGGTTCGGCAGGGGGTAGCGCTGGAGCAGGCCGAGCGCGGTCGGATCGATGCGGGCGGCCGGAATCGTGTTGTCCGCGAAGGGCTGGCGCGAGAAGCCGCCCCCGGCCAGGCCCACGGTCGTCGCGGGATCGTAGATGGCCGGCACGCCGCCCGCGACCGGCTCGGTGAACACGCCCCGCCGCTGGAGCGCCGTCGGCACCGTCGAGATGCGCACGCGGGCCACCTCCTGGCGCAGCCCCTGGTACGCCAGGAAGAAGAACGTGCGGTTGCGCCGCAGCGGGCCGCCGACCACGCCGCCGTACTGCTGCCGCCGGAAGCGCGGGTTCGGCTCGCCCGGCCCCTGCGGCGCGAAGGCGTTGCGGGCGTTCAGCGCCTCGTGGCGGAAGAAGCCGAAGCTGGTGCCGCTGAGCTGGTTGCTCCCGGCACGGGTCGTGAGGTGCACGACGCCGCCATTGAAGCGCCCGAACTCGGCCGGCGGGCTGTTGCTCTCGACGCGGAACTCGGCGATCTCCTCGACGATCGGCAGGAACGGCACCTGTCCCGGCTCGGGCTGCAGCACGGAGATGCCGTCGAAGATGTACTCGTTGGTGCGCGGGCGCCCGCCGTTGATGCGAGGAAACGCCGACGCCGGCGGACGCGCCACGCCGGGCGCCAGCACCGTGAGGTCGATGAAGTTGCGCCCGTTCAGCGGCAGCGACTCCACACGCGCCCGGGAGACCACCTGCCCCAGCGTGGCCGACTCCGTCTGCAGCCGCGGCGCGCGGCGCGTGACGACGACCGATTCGCTCAGGCCGCCGAGCTCCAGCTCGACGTCGATGCGCAACCGCTCGCCGCTGTGCAGCTCGAGCCCCTCCCGCACCATGCGCCGGAAGCCGGCGAGCTCGACGACGAGCCGATAGGCGCCCGGCTGCAGCCCCACGAAGCCGTAGGTGCCCGTGGCGTCCGTCACGGCCATCTGGCCGAGCTCGGTGGCCACTTCCGTCAGGGTCGCGACCGCCCCCGGAACCGGCTGGGACTGGGGATCCGTCACGCGGCCGATGAGCTCGGCCCTGACCTGGCCGGGGGCCGGCGTGGCGAGCGCCAGCCAGACGGCCACCGCGAGCGGCAGCCGGCGGCACCACGCCAACATCCCACCCGAGCGCCGCTCCCCCTTCATCGTCCGTCCGCGCGCAGCCAAACGATCTAGTGGTGTGTCCCTAGAATGACTTTGCACTTGCTGACCTTCTTTAGGATGGTGTCAACGGTAGTGCTCCACACGAACGGCTTGGGGTCTGTGTTGTGGTACTTGAGGAAGTCCTTGATGGCCGCGACCAGTTCCTGCACGCTGCCGAAGATGCCGCGGCGGAGGCGTTGCTGCGTCAGCTTGCTGAACCAGCTCTCGACCAGGTTCAGCCACGAGGCGCCAGTCGGCGTGAAGTGCAGTTTGAAACGCGGGTGGGCGGCCAGCCACTGGCGCACCGCCTCGTGTTTGTGGGTCCCGTAGTTGTCGAGGATGACGTGCAGGGTGAGGTCGGGCGGAAACGTGCGGTCGAGGCGCCGCAGGAACTTGAGGAATTCCTGGTGCCGATGGCGGCCGTGGCATTGGCCGATGACCTTGCCGGTCAGCACGTTCAATGCGGCGAACAGCGTCGTCGTGCCGTGGCGCTTGTAGTCGTGGGTCATGGTGCCGCTGCGGCCCGGCTTCATCGGCAGCCCCGGCTGCGTTCGGTCCAGGGCCTGAATCTGGCTCTTCTCGTCCACGCACAGCACCACGGCCTTGTCCGGCGGGTTCAGGTACAACCCCACGACATCGGTCAGCTTCTCGACGAAGGCCGGGTCTTTCGACAATTTGAACGTCGTGACGCGGTGCGGCTGCAGGCCGTGCGCGTCCCAGATGCGCTGGATGGTCGAGCGGCTCACGCCGGCCGCCTTGGCCATCGAGCGGCAACTCCAGTGGGTGGCGCCCGGCGGCGTCTCGTGCAACGTGGCCTGCACGATGGCCTGCACCTGGTGGGCGGTGATCTCGGGCTTGCGGCCGCGGCCCGGGCGCACCTCACCCACCGAATCGAGTCGGTCGGTGAGAAACCGCGAGCGCCAGTTCAATACCGTCGGTCGGCTGATACCGAGTGTGGTCGCGATGCGACTATTCGCGACGCCGTCACCGGCCATCAGCAAGGCCTTGGCGCGGGTTACCACGCGATACGGCGCGGATGTGCTGTGCGCCCATTTCGTCAGCGTTTCCCGATCGGCGTCACTGAGCAGCAGCGAGGCGGCGGGGTGGTTCATACCCGCAGGTATACTACCCGGCGCACTAACTGTCAAGGCATTTCAGGGACATACCACTAGTGTGCCGCGACTCGAAGAAGCTCGACCGGCACCGGTCCAGGCTGCTGCGGATGTGCGCCGCTACTCTCGAAGACCGTCCATCGCCGGCGGCGACAGATCCACAGTCCAGTCCCGTGGTCTCCAGTAGCAGGAGCTTGACACCATTGGCTTCCAGCAGCCGGCTGATGTTCCGGACCGGTTCGCCCGCTGCCAGTCCGACGGCGGGGGGTGGTTCCGCCCGCGGGCACCCTGCGCTCTCTGGCGACGGCGCTGGACGTGCCGCTGGAGATCTTCCCGAGCGCCATCCGCGAAATCCCGGCCCGTGCGGCGAGCTGCCCCTGCGTCTATCGCTCGGACGGGCCGCGGAGATCCTGGGCGTCACGCGTGACGACATGCGGAAGCAGGCACGCGAGTGGGTGACGTAGGTTGCGGGCCGAACGAGTACTCAGCCGGTTTGGCGGCGCGCTCGATGCTCTGGCGCGGATCGCGCTCTAGCGAGCTCCGCCTTCCTCCTGCGTGCGCGCACCGCGGAGCGTGTTCGGCAGGCCGTAGTTCCCCTCGTGACACGCGTATTCGAAGAGGTCGTAGTCCGGAGAGCGGTTCAGCGGCATCGAGGCCGTCCAGGGGCGCGCGAACGCGTGCGGATCCGCGACCGTGACCTCGTAGCGGATCGTGTCCCGGTCCAGGCGGGTGAAGCGCTCCACGACGCGCAGCTCCTCGCTCTGCGGGATCCCGCGCAGGCGCAGCGTCGAGAAGTTCGTGCCTACCGTGCCCCGGTCGTTGTAGTTTTCCATCTCGACAACGAGCGTGGCGCCCTCCCACCTCCCGCGCGAGCTCCCTTCCCACTGGCGGATCCGCGCGGGGAGCGGCTGCCGATCGTCCAGGGGAATGATGCGCGCCGCGTGAATCATCTCGGACACAATCACCACGTGGCCGGGGATCTGCAGGATGAGATGGCCGGCGTTGTAGGTGGGAAACATGGCGCCCGGCACGCCGCGCGTGATGCAACGCTCCCACGGGGTGTGAAACAGCCACGAGTCGGTCAGGCGCTCGAGTCGCTCGTCCCGCGCCGCGGCTGCCGCGGGGAGAATCGGCAGCCGTCCGTCCTGGGGATCGACGACCATCGAGCGCCGCACCGCGCTCCGTCCGGCGGCAACCTCCCCGCTCCAGGCGGGCGCCGGATTCGGTCCGGTGAGGCGCCCGTCCGGGGCGTTGATGCCGGGAAACCACAGCGCCAGGGCGTCGAGATCGCGCCACGCCTCGGCGCTCACCGCTTCGAGCGGCGTGCTGTCGAAGTTGGTCCATACGCCCCGGATGTCCGGCTGACCATCCGGCGTGCGGGACGGTGACGGCAGGGGCGCCGGCTCCTGATGGGCGGCCGCGCCCACGGACACGAGCAGGGCCGCGGCAAGGCTCGACGCCGCGATGTGACGCCTCATGGCAAGGCCCTCTCAGTGTCCCGCGGCGGCCTCCTCCTCGGCGCGTGCGCCCTCGAGAATGTTCATCAGGCCGTAGTTGCCCTCGTGGCAGGCGTACTCGAAGACGGCGTTGTTCGTGCGGCGCAGCGGGATCGAGGCCGAGAACGTGCTCGAGTACACCTCCGCGTCGTCGTAGGTGTACTCGTAGAGCAGCGTGTCCGCGTCGACGCGCGTCAGCCGCTCGGTGAGCAGCAGCCGCTCGCTGGGTCCGGGCGAGCGCCCCGCCATGCTGAAGCCGCGATCGGGCCTGAAGTTCTCCGTCTCGATGACCAGCGTGTCGCCGTCCCAGCGGCCGCGCCCGTCGCCGAGCCACTGCGGGATGCTGCGCGAGAGACGGGCGCGCCCGTCGAGCGGGACGATGCGGGCCTCGTGCACCATCTCCGTGAGAATCACGACGTGGTTGGCCGTCTGGAACACCTGCATGTAGTTGTTGTAGGCGCTCGGCATGAGCGGCGGACCCGAGTTGAAGCCGAGCAGGCAGCGCTCGGCGAGGCCCCGATCCTCCGGGCCGTCGACGCCGATGCCGCCGAAGTGCACGCGCACCGGGTGGCCGCCGGCGGCGAGCTCCGCGGCCGCCCTGCTCTCTTCCGCGGGCGTGAAGGCGGGCAGCCGCCCGTCGGGCGGATCCACGATGAGCGACGTCTGCCGGGTCGGCAGGACGCCCGAGCCGTTGTCGAACCAGAAGTTGTTGTAGTTGGGCGGCGTCAGGTTGTCGGTGTTGACGCCCTCGCCGAACTGCGCCGCGTTGATCTGCTCCTGGACGGCCGCTTCCTCGTCCGTGAACGTGGCCCGGCCGGCGAGCTCGGCGGGACGCTGGAACGGCGTCGCGGTGCCGAAGTCGTACACGCCCTGGAGGTCCGGCGCGCCCCAGGCGGTGCGCGGGATCGCATCCTGCGAGGATTGCGCGCCGGCGGAGAGCGGCAGGCAGACGATCAGACAGACGGGGAGCAAGCGCTTGAAGGACATGGATTTCCCCTCCTGGAACGGCACCTGGGTAGCATACACCCGCACGGGCGCCCGACCCGCTCAGTCGAGCCCCAGCAGCCGGGCCGGATTGCGCCGGGCCATCAGATCCACCTCGCGCTCGGAGACGCCCGCGGCCCGCAGCGCGCGGATGAAGGCGCGCAGCCCCTCGGTGTGGGTCGGATTGCCCGCCTGGCCGAGATCGGAGGTGATCAGGTAGTGCTCGGCCCCGACCTCCCGAATCGCCTCCACGTACTCCTCGACCGAGTCGCTGCCCCGGTGCACGGCGAACCAGTCGAGCTCCATGACCGCGCCCTCGGCGGCCAGCCGCCGCATGTCGTCGATGGTGGCATGCTGGCCGAACGGGTGCGTCACCAGGATGTGGCGCACGCCCCGCGCCCTGGCCGCCGGCAACAGGAGCAGCACCTCGTCCGGCCTCAGGTGTCCGGTGGCCAGCACGAGGTCGTGCGCGCCGATCAGCTCGAGGATCTCGACCAGCGGCGCAACCGGCGCCCCGTCCTCCAGCACGCGCACGAACGGGTCGGACGGACCGGGCGCGGCGACGCTGCCGTCCGGGCGGATGCGGTACTCGTTGAACTCGGCATCCCACGTCGGCAGCCAGACGACCTTCCCGCGGCCGCCCTCGAACGCCACCATCTGGCGCACGGCCTCGGGGTTGATGCCCCCGACCGAGCGGTTCAGCACCACCCCGCCGAAGATCTCCAGGCCGTCGACCTGGGCCATCGCCAGTGCCGCGCGATCGGCGGTCATCGTGAAGTGGTTCTTGAGCACCATGCCCCGCAGGCCCTCCGCCCTGAACAGGCGCGCCACCTCGATGTCGTCTAGCGAGCGCGGCCGGGAGTCGGGTCCCGCGTGCGCATGGAAGTCGATGATGCCGGTCAGCGAGACCGGCTCGTCCTGGGCCGCCGCCGGGGCCGCCGCGAGGAGGAGGGCGAATCCGGCGCTGAGCACGTGTCGCTGCATGCGGCCACTCTTGTACATCAATCGCCCGCCGATGTCATGCCGTGCGAGGCCTTGCAGGTAGAATGTGGGCACCGTGCGGACAGACTGGAATCGCCGCGTGTCCCGGCTGGGGACGATGCGGCCGAGCACCCTGGCCGTAGCCCTGCTGGGGGTCGCGCTGGCCGTCGGCGGCGGCCATCCGCTGCGCGGCGCCGAGGCTCAGGATCCGGACGCCGTTGCCCCTCCCGCACCAGCCGCCGCGTCCCGGCCCGAGCTGGCGGCCGCCCCCGCCGGGTCCGGGGCGCCCCGCGTCCGGGCGGTGCTCGATCGCTACTGCGTGACCTGCCACAACGGCCGGCTCAGGACCGCCGGCCTCGCGCTGGACACGCTGCGCGTCGAGCAGGTCGGCGAGCACGCCGAGACGTGGGAGAACGTCGTGCGCAAGCTGCGCGCCCGGGCGATGCCGCCGGCCGGCCGGCCACGGCCCGACAAGGCCGCGTACGAGGCCGTGGCGTCCGCGCTCGAGACAGCCCTCGACCGCGCCGCCGCCGACAATCCGAACCCCGGCCGCACGGCCGCCCATCGCCTCAACCGCGGCGAGTACGCCAACGCGATTCGCGACCTGCTCGATCTGGAGGTCGACGCGCGCGCGCTGCTGCCGCCCGACGACGCGGACCTGGGCTTCGACAACATGGCCGACATCCTGTCGATGTCGCCCGCGCGGCTCGAGCGCTACCTGTCCGCGGCGCGGAAGATCGCCCGCCTGGCCCTCGGCGATCCGGCCGCCGACCCGACGACCGAGACCTACGTCGTCCCCAAGCTGCGGTTCCAGGACGACCGCATGAGCGAGGACCTGCCGTTCGGCTCGCGCGGCGGCATCGCAATCCGGCACCACTTCCCGCTGGACGCCGAGTACGACATCAGGATCCGGCTGCGGCGGCAGCTCTACGGCTACGTTCGCGGACTGCAGACGCGGCAGCAGCTCGAGGTCCGCATCGACGGGCGGCGGGTGGCGGAGTTCACCCTCGGCGGTCCGCGGGGGACGCCGCCGCCGCAGACGTATACGGGCACGGTGCTCGGCGACCGCGAGTGGGAGGAGCACGCGCTGCACGGCGACGACGCCCTGGCGCTGCGCGTCCCGGTGGCGGCGGGGCCGCGGCTGCTGAGCGTCGCGTTCATCCGGGAGCGAACCGAGCGCGACGGGGTGCTGCAGCCGCGGGCGACCGCGAAGACGCTCGCGATTGCCGAGCGCTGGAGCTCGCCGTCGGAAGCGCCCGAGGCGGCCGTCGAGCAGGTCAGCGTCTCCGGTCCCTTCGACGCCACCGGACGCGGGGAGACGCCGAGCCGCCGGCGGATACTCGCCTGCGAGCCCGCGGGCGCCGCAGAAGAAGCAGCCTGCGCCCGCGAGGTGCTCGCGACAATCGCCCGGCGGGCCTACCGGCGACCCCTGACGGGCCCCGACGTGGACGCGCTGCTGGCGCTCTACGCGGCCGGACGGCGCGCGGGCGGCTTCGAGGCGGGCATCCGCCGCGGGCTCGAGGGCATCCTCGTCGACCCGGAGTTCCTGTTCCGCATCGAGCGGGACCCGCTCGGCGCGCCCGCCGGGGCCCATCCGATCAGCGATCTCGAGCTCGCGTCGCGCCTGTCGTTCTTCCTCTGGAGCAGCATTCCCGACGACGAGCTGCTGGCGGCGGCCGCCGCCGGCACGCTGCGGGATCCCGCCGTGCTCGAGCGGCAGGTGCGGCGGATGCTCGCCGACGGCCGCGCGCGGGCGCTCGTGGACGGCTTCGCCGCCCAGTGGCTGGGCCTGCGCCGCCTGCGGAGCGTCGTGCCGGCGCCGGACCTGTTTCCCGAGTTCGACGACAACCTGCGCGAGGCGTTCGAACAGGAAACCAGGCTCTTCGTCGGCAGCCAGCTGCGGGAGGACCGGAGCGTGCTGGACCTGCTGCGCGCCGACTACACGTTCGCCAACGAGCGGCTCGCGCGGCACTACGGGATTCCGCACGTGTACGGCAGCCGGTTCCGGCGGGTGACCTTCGACGACGGCACCCGCGGCGGGCTGCTGGGACAGGGCGGCATCCTCACCGTCACGTCCTATCCGACGCGCACCTCGCCCGTGCTGCGGGGCAACTGGCTGCTCGAGCACATCCTCGGCGCACCGCCCCCTCCCCCGCCGCCGGACGTGCCGGCCCTGCCGGATCGCGGCGCCGGCGGGCGCCCGGCCTCGGTGCGCGAGCGGCTGGAGCGCCACCGCGAGAACCCCGCGTGCGCGAGCTGCCACGCCCGCATGGACCCGCTCGGGTTCGCGCTCGAGCACTTCGATGCCATCGGCCAGTGGCGCGCGACCGGCGCGGCGGGCGCGGCCATCGACGCCGCGGGCGTCTTTCCGGACGGGACCGAGTTTCGCGGGCTGGCGGGCCTCAAGGCGGTGCTGCTGCGCGACCGCGAGCAGTTCGTGCGGACCGTCGCCGAGAAGCTCGCCACGTACGCCCTGGGGCGCGGCGTGCAGCACTACGACATGCCGGCCGTGCGGCGGATCGTCCGGGAGTCCGCGCCGTACGACTACACGTGGTCGTCGCTCGTGCTGGGGGTCGCCAGCAGCATGCCGTTTCAGATGCGCAGGTCGGCACCATGATCATCACCCGCAAGGCCCTCTCCCGCCGGACCGTGCTGCGTGGACTCGGCACGAGCCTGGCCCTGCCGCTGCTCGACGGCATGGTGCCGGCGCTGACCGCGCTCGGCCGGACCCCCGCCAACCCGATCCGGCGGCTGGGGGTTGTCTACGTGCCGAACGGGATCGTGATGGACCAGTGGACGCCGGCCACGGCGGGCGCCGACTTCGAGCTGACCCCGATCCTCAGTCCGCTCGCGCGCTTCCGCGACCGCCTGACCGTGGTGACGGGTCTCAGCAACAAGGGTCCCGACTATGCCCACGAAACCGGCGCCACCAGCTTCCTGACGGGCGTGCCCCCGAAGCGCACGCAGGGGGCCGACCTCGTGGCCGGCGTCTCCATGGACCAGCAGGTGGCCCGCAGGCTCGGCCGGCACACGCAGCTCGCGTCGCTCGAGCTCGCGCTCGAATCCGGGGATGACGTCGGCACCTGCGGCGCAGGCTACACGTGCGCCTACACGAACACCATCAGCTGGCGCAGCGCGACGACGCCGCTGCCCATGGAGACCAACCCGCGCGCGGTCTTCGAGCGGCTGCTCGGCGACGCCGGCGGCACCGACCCCGCGGCCCGGCTCGCCCGCATCGAGCAGAACCGCAGCCTGCTCGATGCCGTGACCGACAAGCTCGCGCGGCTGCGCCGCGATCTCGGCGTGGGCGACCGCAGCAAGCTCGGCGAGTATCTCGACGCCGTGCGCGACGTCGAGCGCCGCATCCAGCGCGCCGAGGCGCAGGTGGACCAGCCGCTGCCCGAGATGGCGCCGCCGCTCGGCATCCCGGCCACCTTCGAGGAGCACGCGAAGCTGATGTTCGACCTGCAGGTGCTGGCGTACCGCACCGACCTGACGCGGGTCGTCACGTTCATGGTGAGCCGCGAGTTCAGCAGCCGGACCTATCCGGAGATCGGCGTGCCCGAGGCGCACCACCCGACGTCGCACCACCGCTACGATCCGGCCAAGCTCGCGAAGCTCGCCAGGATCAACGCGTACCACACCACCCTGCTGGCGTACTACCTGGACCGGCTGCAGGCCGTCCCGGACGGCGACGGCTCGCTGCTCGACCAGATGACGCTGCTGTACGGCGGGGGGCTCAGCGACGGGCACCGGCACTCCTCGGAGAACCTGCCCGTCCTGCTCGTCGGCGGCGCGGGCGGCCGGCGCGCGGGAGGACGCCACGTGCGGTGT
The DNA here is from genome assembly GCA_963665465.1 of Vicinamibacterales bacterium. Lineage (GTDB taxonomy): Bacteria > Acidobacteriota > Vicinamibacteria > Vicinamibacterales > UBA8438 > JAAXGX01. Next base: position 5,571,470 of record OY762226.1, on the reverse strand, counting down.
CCGGAGTCGACCCCCATGTCCAACCTGCACCTGACGCTCATGGACACGCTCGGGTTGCCCCTCGAACGCTTCGGCAACAGCACCGGCGCCCTCGATGCGGCGCTGAGCCTCTGACCGGCACGGCCAGGAAGCTCGCATGCGTGCCAGCGCCGTGCGCCGCATCGCGGTCGGCATCGTCCTGCTGCTGTCCACCGCCGCCGGGGCGCAGCGCGCCGACCTGCGGGTCGCGGAAGCCGTCCGGCGCGGCGACCGGGACGCGGTGCGCGGCCTGCTGCAGGCGGGAGCCGACGTGGATTCGCGGCAGCCCGACGGGGCGACGGCGCTGCACTGGGCGGCCTACCTGGACGATCTCGACGCCGCGGACCTCCTGCTCGGCGCCGGCGCGCGCCCGGATGCGGCGAACGAGCTCGGGGTCACTCCCCTCTACCTGGCGTGCGAGAACGGCAACCCGGCGCTGGTGCGGCGGCTGCTGGCGGCCGGCGCGGACGCGAACGCCGCCCTGCGCGGCGGCGAGACGGCCCTGATGACCGCCGCGCGCACGGGGAGCGCCGGCGCGGTGCAGGCACTGCTGGACCACGGCGCCGACGTGAACGCCCGGGAGACGAAGGAGGGGCAGACCGCCTTGATGTGGGCCGTGTCGCAGCGCCATGCCGGGGTCGTGCGGGCGCTGATCGCGGCGGGGGCGGACGTCCGCGTCCGCTCGCGCGTGCGCCCCATCGCGACTGCAAGCTCTCCGCGCACCGGCGCCGCCGAGGGGGTATCGGTCATCGACGAAGGGGGGTTCACGCCGCTGCTGTTCGGCGCCCGCCAGGGAGACCTCGCGTCGGCTCGCCTGCTGCTCGCGGCGGGCGCGGACGTGAACGACACGGCGCCGGCCGGCACGAGCGCCCTCGTCGTGGCGGCCCACAGCGGGCACGGGACGCTGGCCGCGTGGCTGCTCGAGCAGGGCGCGGACCCGAACGCGGCCGGCGCCGGCTACACGGCCCTGCACGCGGCCGTGCTGCGCGGCGACGCCGATCTCGTCAGCGCCCTGCTGGCCCACGGCGCCGATCCGGACGCGCGTCTCGAGAACGGCAGCCCGCATGCCCGTTACGGCAAGTTCTTCGCGCTGGAGATGCGGTTGACCGGCGCGACGCCGTTCTTCCTGGCCGCCAAGTACGCCCGGGCCGACATCATGCGCCGGCTGGCCGCGGCCGGCGGCGACCCGCTGGCCGGTCTCGCCGGCGGCGTCACGCCGCTGATGGCGGCCGCGGGCATGCTCACGCCGGGGTTCGTGCAGGCCGGAAACGACCGCCGCGGACGGGCCATCGACACCGCCGAGATGGAGCTCGCGCTCAGCCAGGACCCGGATCGGCGCGGGCTCATGAACAGCGGCATCGACGCCGTGCGGGCGGCGGTCGAGCTGGGCGCCGACGTCAACGCCGCCAGCGATGACGGCGATACCGCCCTGCACCTCGCCGCGCACCACGGCTTCAACAGCGTGGTCCGCTACCTGGTGGGCAAGGCCGCCGACCTGCACGTGCGCAACGCGCGCGGCCGGACGCCGCTCGACCGGGCGCTCGGCGCCAGCGGCCGGGTGCCGGCCAGGAACCCCGTCACCGGCACGGACATCGGCACCGCGGATCTGTTGCGGCAATTGGGGGCGCGGGAGTAGCAGGCGTCCCGGGAGGAGGAGCGTCGATGAGGTTGGCATCCCGGCACTTGGCGAATCGGCAGGTCGGCGCGGCGGCCGGACTCTTCGTGGCGGGGCTGGTGCTCGCCGGCGGCGGACCCGCGGGCCAGGCGCAGCAGCAGGCCCAGGGCCACGGCTACAGCCGGCCGGCGCGCAGCCCGCACGGCAGCCGGTCCGAGGTGATCGCGCCGCACGGGATGGTCGCGGCCAGCCAGCCGCTCGCCGCCCAGGTCGGTCTCGACATCCTGAAGGCGGGCGGCAACGCCGTCGACGCGGCCGTCGCGGTCAACGCCGTGCTGGGCCTGGTGGAGCCGCACATGAACGGCTTCGGCGGCGATCTGTTCGCCCTCGTCTGGCATGCCGAGACCGAGCGGCTGTACGCCCTGAACGCGACCGGCCGCGCGCCGCACGCCATCAGCCGCGAAACGCTCGTCCGCCAGGGCTACCAGCGGATGCCGGGCGACGGCCCGCTCACCTGGACCGTCCCCGGCGCGGTCGACGGCTGGCAGGAGCTCCTGGACCGCTTCGGCACGCTGCCGCTGGCCGACGTGCTGGCCCCGGCCATCGCCTACGCCCGCAGCGGCTTCCCGGTCAGCGAGATCATCGCCGGCCAGTGGAACGCCGCCGCGACGGCGCTGGCCGAGTGGCCCGACTCGGCCGCCACCTATCTGCCCGGCGGGCGGGCGCCCCTGCCCGGCGACGTGTTCCGCAACCCGCGGCTGGCGGCCACCTACGAAGCCGTCGCGGCGGGCGGGCGGGACGCGTTCTACCGCGGCGACATCGCCCGCCGCATCGTGGCGTTCAGCGAGGGCAACGGCGGCTACTTCACGCTGGCCGACTTCGAGGACCACACGTCCGTCTGGGTCGAGCCGGTCACCACGAGCTACCGCGGCTACGACGTCTGGGAGGTCCCGCCCAACAGCTCCGGCATCCTCGCGCTGATGATCCTCAACCTGATGGAGGGCTACGACGTCGCCGCGCTGGGCCACAACAGCGCCGATGCGCTGCACCTGTTCGCCGAGGCGAAGAAGCTGGTCTGGGCCGACCGCGACACCTACGTGGCCGACGCCGACGCCAACCCGTTGCCGACGCGCCAGCTCATCTCGAAGCCGTACGCCGAGGCGCGGCGCAAGCTGATCGACCCCGGGCGCGCGGCCACCGCCGTCACGCCGGGCCGGCCGTTCGAGCAGAGCGAGACCGTCTACCTCACCGTGGTCGACAAGGACCGCAACGCCGTCTCGCTGATCGAGAGCATCTTCGGCAGCTTCGGCTCCAAGGTCGTCCCCGGCGACGTCGGCTTCGCCCTGCAGAACCGCGGCACCGGATTCTCGCTCGAGGAGGGCCACCTCAACGCGCTCGCGCCGCACAAGCGCTCGCTGCACACCAACATGCCCGGCTTCGTCACGCGGGACGGCAAGCCGTTCATGTCGTTCGGCGTCATGGGCGGGCCGATGCAGCCGCAGGGCCACTGGCAGGTGCTGTCGAACATCATCGACTTCGGGATGAACCTGCAGGAAGCGGGCGACGCGGCGCGCATCCGCCACAGCCCGAGCTACCGGCCGGGCGGCACGCTCGCCGTCGAGCCGGGCATTTCGGACGCCGTCGTCGCCGAGCTGCGGCGCCGCGGCCACCACGTCGTGCGCGCCGGCGGCGGCGGCATGGGCGGCTACCAGGCGATCATGATCAACCCGGTAACCGGCATGCTGCACGGCGGCACCGACCCGCGCAAGGACGGCCAGGTGGTGGGGTACTGACCGGTATGACGCCGGCGCCGGAACCCTTGCTTACGGGACCATCAGGTGGGCCTCGCTCGTGCCCGCCGCCATGATGTACGCGCCACCCTGGTCACGGTTGTCGGGGAAGCCGGTGGACGCTGCGGTCGCTCCCGGCATCGCGATCGTCGTATGGGTCCCGGCACTGGCCTGGTCGGGACCATTGCTCGACCTGAACCACGAGCCATACTCTGCCTCGACACGCGTGCCGTTCTCGGCGGCGGCGGCTACCAGCGCCCGCTCCCCCGCGGCGTCGCTGCTCTCCGCACGGAACCGCCGGTTCTGCGCGACCCTGTCGAGGTTCGCAAGACTCGTGCACTGCACCGCGAACGGCGGTCGGTTGCGCTCATCCGCCCGGCTGTAGCAGACGATCTTGTTCGTGCCCTGCCTGATCGTCGTGTAGGTGTGGTCGGCGGCCCACTGGACGACGCTGGCGTCGGCACGGGCGCGCGCCGGTGCCGCGGTGAGCGCCTGCTCGATGAGCTCCGCGTCGGTCTGCGCATGCACGGTCGACGAGAGCGCCAGCGCGCCGAATGCGAGGACGATGAGAACCACAGGCTTCATTTGATGACCTCCCGGCCGCTCCGAAAACTCCGAAAGAATTGGTCGGGATGACTGGATTTGAACCAGCGACCCCCTGACCCCCAGTCAGGTGCGCTACCAGACTGCGCCACATCCCGATGTCCGTACTACGCCGTACGACGCTTGCGTTTCGCCATCGTCTTGGCCGCCGCCGTCTTCGGCGCCTGCGCCTTGCTCCGAGCCGACTTCCGGCGCGGCTTCTTGGCGGGGGCCGCTGTCTTGCCCCGGGGCGCCGGCTCGGCCGCGACGGCCGCGACCGGGGCCAGTCCCGCGCCGTTGCCGGTGGAGAGCATCTCCAGGACCACCTGCAACCCCTGCCTCACCGCCGCCAGCTTCTGCCGGACATCGGCGCCCAGCATGTCCTCGAGCGGCAGCTCCGGCCGGGGCAGCTCCTCGTCCGAGCCCCCTTCCAGCTTCTTGCGCGCGGCACCGAGGGTCAAGCCCTCGCCGAAGACGAGCTCCTTGATCTGCACGACGAGCTCGACCTCGGGGCGCCCGTAGACGTGGGCGCCCTTCGCGTTCTTCGTGCCGCACAGCTTCGGGAACTCGGCTTCCCAGGATCTCAGCACATACGCCGGCACCCCGGCGATCGCACAAACCTCCGCGGGCCTGAACGACGTGCGCTTCGGAATCTCCGTAGCGGCCATTGTCCCAGTGAAAAGCCCGCCGATTATAGCATCGCCCATGCGCCCGCCCGGGACCGCGGCCCTGCTCCGCTTCAGCTTCGCGGCGGGCGGCGGGCCCGCACCTTCAGGCGAATGGGCGAACCGAGGAAGCCGAACGCCTCGCGCAGGCGGTTCCTCAGGTAGCGCTCGTAGGAGAAGTGCAGGCGCGACGTCGTGTTCGTGAAGACGAGAAACCGCGGCGGGCCCGCCCCGATCTGCGTGCCGTAGTAGATCTTCACCTCGCGCTTGCCGGGGCTCCGCGGCGGGTTGCGCCGCGTGGCACGCTCCAGCACGCGGTTGAGGTCGGCCGTCGACACGTGCGCGGCCCGCGCCCGGGCGACCTCCCGCACCATCTCGACCAGCTTCGGCGCGCGCGCGCCAGTGAGGGCCGAGACGTGCATGATGGGTGCGAACTCGGCGAACTTCAGGGCGTCGCGCAGCTCCGCGTCGAACTGCTTGGCGAAGTCCCCGCGCTGCTTGACCAGGTCCCACTTGTTGGCCGCGATGACGATGCCGCAACCGGCGCGCTCGGCCTCCCCGGCGATGACCGCATCCTGCCGCGCGACCGGGGCGGACGCATCGACCACCAGCACCGCGACGTCGGCCCGCACGATGGCCCGCCGGGCGACCGTCACGCTCACCTGCTCGACCTGCCCGCTGCTCGCCACGCGGCCCGGGCGCCGGATGCCGGCCGTGTCGACCAGCCGCAGCCGCTGGCCATGCCACGTGATGACGGTATCGATCGCGTCGCGCGTGGTGCCGGCCGTGTCGCTGACGAGCACGCGCTCCGCGCGCGCCAGCAGGTTCACCAGCGACGACTTGCCCACGTTCGGACGGCCGATGATCGCGACCCCGATCTCGTCGGGCCGGTCGGGCGGCGCGGCGGCCGCGTCCGTACGCTCCCCGCCCGGCAGCCGGCCCACGGCTTCATCCAGCAGGTCGCCCACCCCCAGGCCGTGCTCGGCGGCAATCGGCAAGAGCGGCGTGACGCCCAGGGCGTGGAACTCGTCGACGCGCGCGGCTGCCTGCCGGTCGTCCACCTTGTTGACCGCCAGCACCACCGGCACGCCCACGCGCCGCGCGCGGTCGGCGACCTCCCGGTCGGCGGGCACGAGGCCGTCGCGGCCGTCGACCAGCAGGACGACCAGGTCGGCGGCGTCGAGCGCCCGGAGTCCCTGTTGCGATACCGGCTGCTGCAGCGGGTCGGTGCTGGCCCCGAACAGCCCGCCGGTGTCGACCAGCTCGAACGGCGTGCCGAGCCATTCGGCTTCCGCCGTGATGACGTCGCGCGTCGTGCCGGCGACCGGCGTCACGATGGCGCGCCGGGAACCGCAAACCCGGTTGAACAACGTCGATTTTCCGACGTTGGGACGTCCGACGAGCACGACCGATCGGTCACGGCGCATTGCTTGACACCTGTAAATTATAGTACCTATGATGCTTAGGTTTCGTCAGGAGCTCACTTGCCATGATCAAGGTCGACATCGTCAACGAGGTATCGACGGCCGCCGACATCACCAAGGTCAAGGCTGAGGTCGCGGTGGATGCGGTGTTCGATGCCATGCGGATGTCGATGCAGCGGGGAAATCGGATCGAGCTCCGCGGCTTCGGTGTGTTCCAGGTGAAGCCGCGCAAGCGGGGTATCGGCCGCAATCCGCGCACCGGCAAGGAGGTCCGCATTCCGCCCGGCCGCACGATCCGCTTCAAGCCGGGCAAGGATCTCCAGGCTATCGGGGGCTGACGTCGGGGACCCGCCATTTGTCTTTCGATCCGCCCGACCGGCCGCTCGCGCCGCCCGCCAACTGGCCCGCTCCACCGGCGCCGGAAACGACCGCGCAGCCGCCCGAGGCCGGCGCGGGACCGTCCCGGCCGCGCCGTCGGCGCCCCCTGCTCCACCTGCTGCTCTTTCTGGGCACGCTGGTGACCACGATGGCCGCGGGCATCGGCCACTACGCGGGCTTCGCGGGCGACTTCAACGAGATTCCGGAGCTCTCGCTCGCGCTGGTCCCCTACGGGGCCTGGTACAGCCTGACCATCCTCGCCATTCTGGGCACTCACGAATTCGGCCACTACTTCGCCTGCCGCTACTACGGCATCGACGCCTCGCTGCCCTACTTCCTGCCGGCGCCGCTGCCCCTGACCGGCACGGTCGGGGCGGTCATCCGCATCCGCCAGCCGATCACGACCAAGCGCATGCTGTTCGATATCGGCGCCGCGGGACCGATCGCCGGCTTCGTCGTCGCCGTGCCGGCGCTCTTCCTCGGGCTGCGGCTGTCGCGCGTCGTGCCGCTGCCGGAGAACTTCGTCGGCATGGAGCTCGGCGAGCCCCTGCTCTTTCAGTTCGCCGCGTGGATGGTGTGGGGCGAGGCGCCGATCGGTCATTCGATCAACCTGCACCCGATGGGCCTCGCCGCCTGGCTGGGGTTGCTCATCACCGCGCTCAACCTGTTCCCGGTCGGACAGCTCGACGGCGGACACATCGCGTACGCCGCCCTCGGGCGGCGGTCCACGGCCGTCAGCCTGGGCACGGCCGCCGCCATCGTCGGCCTCGCCTTCTTCTCGATGAGCTGGGTGATCTGGGCCGCCCTCATCATCGCCATGATTGTCTTCCTCGGCCCACGCCATCCGCAAACCCCCGACGAGGACGTGCCGCTCGACCGCAACCGCCAGTGGGTCGCCCTGGCGACGGCCGCCATTTTCGTCCTCTGCTTCACCCCCGCGCCGATCGAGGTGCTCGACCTGGTGCGCGAACCGTGAGGGGGCCGACCCCGGATCGCGCGTGGCTCATGCGCCCGGGCACCCCGCGCGCGCACACATCATGATCGCGCGGCAGCCCTGCGGCATCGATCCGAACGCCGGCTGGGAGCGTTGCCTGCTGCCGTAAGAAGGGAGGGCCCGGTGCCTGTGCTTCCGCGGCTGACGGCGTGCGGCCGGGGCGTCGAGCCGACAACGGCTTCCGCGGTGACGGCGAGGTGCGGCGCCGGAGCGCCTTCAGGGCAGCCGCAGGCCTTCCTGCTCGGCCGCCAATGACAGGCGCGAGTCCAGGCAGACGAACCTCAGCGGCCGGGCCAGCTGCTCCTGCACCAGGAGCGCCGCGCCGAGCTGCCCCGCATCGGCGGCGTGCAGCGGATGCCGCGCGAGCAGGGCGTTGGCCCGCGACCGGACCGCAAGCATGTCGGCCACCTCGTCCCAGCTATCGGCCAGGGCGTCGAACCGCGAGAGCACGTTGCGGCGCTGCGGCCGCGACAGCACCCCGTCGCGCACGCGCCGCTCGATCGCACTCGTGATCTCGGTCCGCGTCCATACCCACGTAACGATCCGGTCGTCCTCCGAGAGCCACCTGCGAACGCGTTGGCTGTCGGGCTCCGCGACGATCAGCGGAACGAGCGCGGAGGCATCCCAGTACCTCACGACCTGTCCGCCCGGTCGTCGGCCAGAGCCTCCGAGAGACGTACCGGCAGCGCCAGCGGCTCCGTATCGAGCAGCGTCGCGGCGCCGCCCCGGCCCGGCCGGAGCAGCCCTGCAGCGATCAACCGCTGACGGACCTCCCCATCGTCGCCGGCCGCGGGAGGCACCAGCCGGGCCACGGGCGTACCCCGGTCGAGCACCTCGACCTCGTTGCCACGGCGTACTTCGCGGAGATAGCGGGACAGGTTCGCCTTCAGCTCCGAAATCGACGCGGTCTTCATCATGACCAGTATGGTCTTCATCCGGAGATCAATCAAGTCACTTTGACGGTGCGGCGCCTTCCGCCTTCACAGCACTGTCAGCGGGTCGACGTCGATGGTGACGCGCCGCCGCAGCGTCGGATGGCGGTCGAGCGCGGCGCGCACCGCCTCGCGCAGCGCCCGGCGCCGGGTCCCCTTCAGGAAGATCTGCACACGGTGCTCGCCGCGCAGCCGGGTGAGCGGGGCGGGGGCCGGACCGAGCACCCTGCACCCGCCGCCGGCGTCCCGCAGCTCGGCCGCCAGCCCGGCCGCGGCCCGCCGCGCCGCCGGGAACGTGCCTGCCCGGACCACGATGTTGATCATGGCGACGACGGGCGGGTACCGCATCGCGCGCCGATAGCGCATCTCCGCCCGGAAGAACGGCTCGTACTCCTGGCGGCAGGCGTGTTCGATGCTGTAGTGCTCCGGGTGAAACGTCTGCACGATGGCTTCGCCGGGCAGCTCGCCGCGACCGGCACGGCCGGCCACCTGGGTCAGCAGCTGGAAGGTCCGCTCCGCCGCGCGGAAGTCGGCCAGGCCGAGCCCCACGTCGGCCGAGATCACCCCCACCAGCGTCACGGCCGGAAAGTCGTGTCCCTTCGCGACCATCTGCGTACCCACGAGCACGTCGATCTCGCGACGCGCAAAGCGGCCCAGCACTTCCTGGACGGCCCCGCGCCGGCGCACGGTGTCGCGATCGAGACGCGCGCGGCGCGCCCGGGGAAACAGGTCGGCCAGCTCCGTCTCGATCCGCTCGGTCCCGAGCCCGACGCGCTCGAGGAACGGGCCGGCGCAGTGCGGGCAGACATCCGGCCGCGTGCTCGAATAGTCGCAGTAGTGACAGCGCACGCGGCCCGCGGCGCGATGCAGCGTCAGCGACACGCTGCAGTTCGGACACTCCAGCGTGCGGCCGCACTGGCGGCAGAGGATCGCGGCCGCGTACCCGCGCCGGTTCAGCAGCACGAGCGCCTGCTCGCCGCGGCCCAGGCGATCCGCCAGCGCGTCCTGCAGCGCGGCGCTGAAGACGATGTCCGGCCCCTGCTCGGCGACCTCCCGCCGCATGTCGACGATCGTGACGGCGGCCAGCGGGCGGTCCAGCACGCGCCGGCTCAGGACGAGCCGCTCGAAGCGACCGCGCGCCGTGTTGTGGTAGGTCTCCAGCGACGGGGTGGCCGACCCGAGCACCACGAGCGCCCCGGTCTGCTGCCCGCGCATGATGGCGACGTCGCGGCCGTGATAGCGCGGGCTCTCCTCCTGCTTGTACGACCCGTCCTGCTCCTCGTCGACCACGATGAGGCCCAGGTCGTCGAGCGGGGCGAAGACGGCCGACCGGGTCCCCACCACGACGTCGACCTCGCCGCGCCGGATGCGGTGCCACTGGTCGTGGCGCTCGCCATCGGACAGGCCGCTGTGCTGGACGGCGACGCGGCTGCCGGCCGCCGCCCGGAACGCAGCCGTCACGGCGGGCGTCAGCGCGATCTCGGGCACCAGCACCAGCACCCGCCGCCCCTGGCGCAGCACCTGGGCGGCCAGCTCCACGTAGACCGCGGTCTTCCCGCTGCCGGTCACGCCGTGCAGCAGCGCCACGCGGAACGTGGCGGCGGCCGCCCAGTCGCTCAGGCTCGCCAGCGCCGCCTCCTGCTCCCGCGTGAGGACGACCGGCGCCGCGGCGCCGCGCCCCGCCGACCAGCGGCTGTCCGCCGCCGGATCGCGGTCGACCCGCCGCCGCTCGATCGCGATCAGGTCCCGGGCCTCCAGCCGGCGCAGCGTGGCGGCGGCGATGCCCCGGCCGGCCAGCTCCGCGGTGGTCAGGCCGCCGGGCGCCGCCGCGAGCAGCGCCAGCGCCGCGCGTTGCTTCGCGCCCAACGCCGCCCCTGCCGCGAACGTGCGGCGTCCCTCGTCCGTGAGGCGGGCCGCGCGCTCGGTCTTGAACGGCGCGGTCCGCGGGCCCCCCGCCGACTGCGTCCAGGCGAACGGGGGCATGGCGGCCCCCACCGCGTCGCCCGGACCGCACCCGTAGTACTCGGCGACCCAGGCGGCCAGATCCAGCACCGGTTGCGGCAGGAAGGGCTCGGCATCGAGACAGTCGAGCAGGTCCTTGACGTCCCCCGGCTCCACCGTGCGGGCCGCTCCGAGCACGCAGCCGGTGACCTGCCGCCCGCCCAGCGGCACGCGCACGCGCACGCCCGGCGCGGGGATGGCAGCCCCGGCCGGCACGCGGTAGGTCAGGGCGGCCAGGAAGGGAACGGGGACCGCGACCGAGACGAGCCGGGGCATGCCCCTACCCTGCTCGGAGCATCGCCCGAATCTTCTTCATGTCCTCCCACACGTCGCGCTTGCGGTCAGGGCTCCGCAGCAGGTAGGCCGGGTGAAAGGTGGGCACGAGCTGCGCCCCGCGGTAGTCGAAGACGCGGCCGCGCAGCCGGGAGATGGGCTCGTCGGTCCGCAGCAGGGTGCGGGCCGCGAACGTGCCCAGCGCCACGATGACGCGCGGCCGAATCGCGTCGACCTGCGCGAACAGGAACGGCTCGCACGTGCGGACCTCGTCCGGTGTCGGATTCCGGTTGTCGGGCGGCCGGCACTTGATGACGTTGGCGATGTACACGTCCTCGCGGCGGAGATCGATCGATTCGATGATCCGGGTCAGCAGCTGACCCGCCCGGCCGACGAACGGGATGCCCTGCAAGTCCTCGTCGCGGCCCGGCGCCTCGCCCACGAACATCAGCTCCGCATCGGCGCTGCCGACACCGTAGACCAGTGTCTTGCGGCCCGCGTGGAGCTTGCAGCGCGTGCACTCGCCCAGCTCCTCGCGAATCAGGCGGAGACGATCCGCAGGGGTGGCCGCCGCGGGCACGGCCACCTGATCGAACATCGAGATCTCGAGGGGCTGCCCGGCCGACGCCGCGGGTGCGGCCGGGGCGGGAGGCGCGGGCTCCGGGCTGCCCCCGGGCGCAGGCTCTGGGGCTGCAGCCGGCGCGGGCTGCGCTCCAGCTTCGGCCTCCGCGTCCGCGTCCGCCGGCCGCACGCGCCACGCGCGGTCCCGGCTCACGCCGGCCACGCCCAACTCCGAGAAATAGGCAAGGTGCTCGGCCAGCTCCTCGGCGCGCTTCATCCCGCCTGCCCGCTGGGCGCGCCGGCCGTCGCCGCGATCAGCGCCTCGACACGGTCCAGCAGCGCCGCCGCCAACGCCCGCTTGGGGCCCAGCGGCACGTCCTCGGTGCCGGCGGCGCTGACCAGCGTCGCCGCGTTCCTCTCCACGGCGAAGCCGCGGTCCGGGCGCGACACGTCGTTGGCGACGACGAGGTCGAGCCGCTTCGCCTTCAGCTTCCCCTGCGCGCGCGCCACGACGTCCGACGTCTCGGCGGCGAAGCCCACCAGCACCGGCACCGACGCCCCGGCCCGCCGGGCCCCGAGCTCGGCCAGGATGTCGGGCGTGCGGCTCAGGCTCAGCGTCAGATCCGCGCCCTTGGGCATCTTGCCCGCACGCGCCCCGTCGGCGGGGGCGTAGTCCGCGACGGCCGCCGCCATCACCACGGCGTCGACCCCGGCGACCTGGTCCAGGACGGCGGCGTGCATCTCGCGCGCGCTGCGGACACGGGTCAACGCGGCGCCCGCCGGCGGCGCCAGCTCGGTCGGCCCCGCCACGAGCCGCACGCACGCTCCCCGGGCCAGCGCCTCCGCGGCGACCGCGAAGCCCATGCGCCCCGTCGAGCGGTTGCCGAGATAGCGCACCGGGTCCAGGTCCTCGTACGTCGGGCCGGCCGTCACGAGCAGCGAGCGCCCGGCCAGACCACCCGCCGGACGCAGCAGCGCCTCGGCAGCCGCGACGATCTCGGCTGGCTCGGCCAGGCGGCCCTTGCCGATCCAGCCGCAGGCCAGATACCCGTCGCCCGGCTCGACCAGGTGCACGCCCCGCCCGGCCAGCGCCGCCAGATTCCGCTGGACCGCCTCGTGCGCCAGCATGTTGCTGTTCATGGCCGGCGCGACGAGCACCGGGGCGCGGGTCGCCAGGTACAGCGACGACAGGAAGTCGTCGGCGATGCCGTTGGCGAACTTGCCGATCACGTTCGCCGTCGCCGGCGCCACCACGAGCAGCTCGACGCCGGAGGCCAGCGCGATGTGCTCGATGTCGGCGTTGGCGCCCGGCGCGAACTGGTCGGTGACGACCGGCCGCCGGGTGATCGCCTCGAAGGTCAGCGGCCCGACGAAGCGGCAGGCCGACTCCGTCATGACCGCGGTCACCTCGTGGCCGGCCTGCTGCAGGCGGCGGGCCACCTCCACGGACTTGTAGGCGCCGATGCCGCCGGTGATGCCCAGTGCGACCAATGCCATGCCCGCCTACCCGTCCAGGGCGCGAAACGCCGCCACTATCTGCGCGACGGCGTCGTCGACCACCGGCGTCCTGGCGCGCTCGGCCAGGACGATGCCGTGGAGCTGGGCCACGCAACGGTCGACATGGTCGTTCACGACGAGGTAGTCGTACGCACCGGACGCGGCCACCTCGCGCCGCGCCGTGGCGAGCCGCCGCCTGATCTGGCTCTCGTCGACGTCGCCGCCGCTGCGCTGTCTGAGACGCTGCTCGAGCACCGGATACGACGGCGGCAGAACGAAGATCGCGACGGCGTCGGGGCAGTTCTCGCGCACCTGCCGGGCACCCTGCACGTCGATGACCAGCACCACGTCGCGCCCCGCGCGGCGCTGGCGCTCGGTGTCCTCCCGGCCGGTGCCGTAGCGGTAGCCGAACACCGTCGCCCACTCGACGAAGCCGCCCGCGTCGACCAGCGCCGTGAACCGCTCGTCGTCCACGAAATTATAGTCGACGCCGTCCGCCTCGCCCGGCCGGGGCGGCCGCGACGTGTACGACCTCGACTCGACGAGATCCGGCACCGTCTTCACCAGCTGCGACACGAGCGTCGTCTTGCCGGTCCCCGACGGTGCCGAGACGATGAACAGCAGACCGCGCCGCATGTCCTACTCCACGTTCTGGATCTGCTCGCGCAGCTTCTCGATCTCCGCCTTCGCCGCCACCACGAGCGCGCCCGTCTCGCGGCCCTCGGCCTTCGACCCCATCGTGTTGATCTCGCGGTTCATCTCCTGCACGAGAAAATCGAGCTTCCGCCCGCACGGCGCCGACGCCTCGGCCAGCTCGGCCAGATGCTCGAGGTGACCCCGCAGCCGCGCCACCTCCTCGTGAATGTCCGACCTCGCGGCCCACTTGACGACCTCCTGCGCCACGAGCTCCGGCTCGGCCCGGACAGAGCCGCCCAGGTCGTCGATCCGGGCCGCGAGCCGCTCCCGCAACGCGTCTGCGCCCGCCTCGGCGTCCACCACGATGCGGTCCACGAGCGCCCCCACCGCGGCCGCGCGCTCGGCCAGGTCCGTGCGCAGGAACTCGCCCTCGCGGCGCCGCATGCGGTCGAGGTCGGCGAGCGCCTCGTTGACGGTTTCGGAGACGCGCCCGCAGATCGCCCGCCACGCTTCCCGGTCGGCCGGCAGCTCCCGGACGGTGACCGCCTGAGGGAACCGCAGCAGCTCGCCGGCGGTCAGCCCCGACTCGACCCAGCCGCGCAACCGCGCCTGCTCCCCGGCGGCAACCAGCGCCTCCGCGAGCCGCTCGTTCAGGTCGAGCTCGACAGGCGAGTCGATCTTGAGCTGCACGGTCAACGTCAGCTCCACCCGGCCGCGCGCCGCGTGCTGCTGCACGAGCCCGCGCAGGTCCTGCTCGAGCTCGGCGAAGGCCGCGGGCACGCGCACGTGCGCGTCCAGATAGCGGTGGTTGACGCTGCGCACCGTGACGGTCAGGCTGACCTGCTCGTCGTCGTGCGCCAGCGAGGCAAAACCGGTCATCGACTTGATCATCGTGCGTCCTCAGGCTTCATTCAGACGGGGCTGCGCCCCGAACCCCCGGCGCTTGCTTGCGGGGACCCCGGCGCGGCATCGTCACGACCGCGTTTCGGTGCGGTGCGAGGTCTCACTACGGACTCCCAGCAACTGCAGCGAGTAGAGCTTGGCGTACAGGCTGTCCGGAGCGGCCAGCAACTCCTCGTGACGTCCCGTCTCGCGCACCCGCCCCCGGTCGAGCACGACGATGCGGTCGGCGCGCCGCACGGTCGACAGGCGATGGGCAATCACGAAGGCGGTCCGGTTCAGCATCAGCCGCGCCAGCGCGTCCTGCACGAGGCCCTCCGACTCCGCGTCGAGCGACGAGGTGGCTTCGTCCAGGATCAGGATAGGCGAGTTGCGGAGCAGCGCGCGGGCAATGGCCACCCGCTGGCGCTGTCCGCCGGACAGCCGCTGCCCGCGGTCGCCGATCAGCGTGTCGTAGCCATCCGGCAACGTCGCGACGAACTCGTGCGCATGGGCCGCGCGGGCAGCCGCCTCCACCCTCTCGCGCGACGCCGAGGGCGACGCGTACGCGATGTTGTTGCCGATCGTATCGTCGAAGAGCACGGTGTCCTGCGTGACGATGCCGATCTGCGACCGGAGCGATCCGAGCGTCACGTCGCGGATGTCGACGCCGTCGATGGCGATCGTCCCGCCGGCGACCTCGTAGAAGCGCGGCACGAGGTTCACCAGCGTCGTCTTGCCGGCGCCGCTCAGGCCCACGAGGGCCACGACCTGGCCGGCCTGCACCTCGAACGAGACCTGGTCCAGCACGTTCCCGACCGACCCCTCCCCGTAGCTGAAGCTGACGTCCCGGAACTCGATCGACCGCCGCAGCGGCGCCAGCGGCCGGGCGCCCGGCCGATCGGCGGCCTCGCTGCGGGTGTCGAGCGTCTCGAACACGCGCTCGGCCGCCGCAATCGCCTGCTGGATGCCGGCGTTCACGCGGCTGAGCTTCCGCAGCGGGCCGTACATCGACAGCATGGCCCCGATGAACAGCCCGAAATCACCCGAGGTCAGCTCGCCGGCTGCGATCTCCCGGCTGCCGTACCACAGCACGCCGACGATGCCGAAGGCCCCGAGCCACTCCATGAGCGGCGGGAGCGCCGCTACCGAGCTCGTGACCTTCATGTTCGTCCGGTACAGCCGCCCGGCAGCCCCGTCGAACCGCTGCCGCTCATAGGGCTCGCCGGCGAACGCCTTGACGATGCGGTGGCCCGCGAGCGCCTCCGCGGTGATGTGCGACAGGTGCTCGAGCTCCTCCTGGCCGCGCCGCGTCGCGCGCCGCACGCGCTGGCCCAGGCGCGCCAGCGGATAGATGACGAGCGGCGCGCCCGTCATGCAGACCAGGGCGAGTCCCGTGTCGAGATACAGCAGGAGCCCGGCGTACACGAGCAGCGTCACCGCCTCGCGCAGCAGATCGCCGAGCGTCTGCGCCACCGCGTGCTGGATGCGGGCAACGTCGTTCGTGATCCGCGACATCAGCGCGCCGGTGGTCGTGCGGGCGAAGAATCCCGCCGACTGGGCCAGGATGTGGGCGAACAGCCGGCTCCGCAGGTCGCGCACCAGCCGCTCCCCGACGTCGGTCATCAGGTAGGCGGAGAAGTACGCCGCGAGCCCCTTGCAGACGCTGAGCCCGATGATGGCCGACGTGACCCAGCCGAGCCCGGTGCGGGCGGGCAGGACGTCGTCGATGATCGGCTTGAACAGGTACAGCAGACCACCGGAGGCTGCCGCGTAGGCCAGCATGGCCATCGCCGCCCACCAGAAGCGGCCGCGGTGCGGGTAGCCGTAACGATACAGCCGGCGCAGCTGGCTCACGGCGCGTACCCGCGCGGGTGCGAGCGGTGCCAGCGCCAGGCCGTCTCCACGATCACGTCGAGATCCTCGTGGACGGGCTCCCAGCCGAGCTCCGCCCGGGCTCGGCCGCTCGCGGCCAGCAGCACGGCCGGGTCGCCCGGGCGCCGGGGCCCCAGCTCCCGGCGCACGCGGCTGCCCGCGATGCGCTCGACCGCCGCGACGACGTCGCGCACCGAGAAGGCGCGCCCGTTCCCGAGGTTGTAGACGCCGGACGGCCCACCCGCCTCGAGCGCGGCGAGCGCGAGGACGTGCGCGTCCGCCAGGTCGGAGACGTGCACGTAGTCCCGCCGGCAGGTGCCGTCCTCGGTGTCGTAGTCGTCGCCGAAGACGACCAGCGGCGGCCCGCCGCCCGCCGCTGCCAGCGCGCGCGGGATCAGGTGTTCCTCGGGACGGTGATCCTCGCCGATCTGCCCGCGCGGGTCGGCGCCGGCGGCGTTGAAGTACCGCAGGCGCACGGCGCGCAGGCCGTACGCCCGCTCGTAGTACGGCAGGGCCCGCTCGATGGCCAGCTTCGTCTCGCCGTACGGGTTGATCGGCCGTGTGGCGTGGTCCTCGGCAATCGGAATCCGGAGCGGCTCGCCGTAGACGGCCGCGGTCGACGAGAACACCAGCAGCCCGACCGACTCGCTCACGAGCGCATCGAGCAGGGCCAGCGTGCGGCGGACGTTGTTGTCGTAGTAGCGGGCGGGCGCGGCGACCGAGTCGCCCACCGAGAGCAGCGCGGCGAAGTGCATCGCGGCGGTCACCCGGTAGCGGCGGATCGTCTCGCGGACGGTCGCCGTGTCCGCGATGTCGGCCGTCACCAGCGGCAGGCCGCTCACCGCCTCGCGATGCCCCGCCTGCAGGCTGTCGACGACGACCACGTCGCGGCCCGCGGCGCGCAGCGCGTGGGCCGCGTGGCTCCCGATGTACCCCGCCCCGCCGGTCACGAGGACGGCGCCCATTACCTCCCTATCGAGACGTAGGTGAAGCCCGCGGCGCGCATCCGCTCCGCCGTGAACAGATTGCGACCGTCAAAGATGTTCGGCGAGCGCATGAGGGCGCGCATGCGCTCGAAGTCGGGTTCCCGAAACTCGTTCCACTCGGTCACGATGGCCAGGGCGTCGGCGCCCTCGAGCGCGTCGTAGGCCGTCGCCGCGTAGGCGACGCGCTCGCCCAGGACGCGGCGGGCCGTCCCCTCGGCCTGGGGATCATAGGCCACGACGCGCCCGCCCCGCTCCAGCACGGCCTCGGCGATGGCGATCGACGGGGCTTCGCGCACGTCGTCGGTCTTCGGCTTGAACGCCAGCCCCCACAGCGCGATTGTCCTGCCCTCCAGCGACGTGAAGTGCGCCGCCATCTTGTCGACCAGCCGCAGCTTCTGGGAGGCGTTGACCGCCTGCACCGCCTCGAGGATCCGGCACTGGCAGCCCCTGTCGCCGGCGAGCGTGGCGAGGGCCCGGACATCCTTCGGAAAGCAGCTTCCGCCGTAGCCCACGCCGGCGAAGAGGAACGCCGGCCCGATGCGGCGATCGGCCGCGACCGCGCGGCGGACCTGATCGATGTCGCCCGCGAACTGCTCGCAGACGTTGGCCATCTCGTTCATGAGCGACACGCGTGTGGCCAGCATCGCGTTCGCGGCGTACTTGCTCAGCTCGGCGCTCGCACAATCCATCACGAGAACGGGCGCGCCGGTCCGCGTGAACGGAGCATACAGCGACGCCATGATGTCCGCCGCCCGCGGGTCGTCGGCGCCGATCACGACTCGGTCGGGCCGCATGAAGTCCTCGATGGCCGCACCCTGCTTGAGAAACTCCGGATTGCTGACGACGCCGAACGGGTGCGCGGTCTCGCGGCCGACGACCTCGCGCAGGCGGGCGGCCGTGCCGGGCGGCACCGTGCTCTTGACCACTATCACCGTGTAGCCGCGCATGGCGCGCGCGATGTCCCGGGCCACGCCGAGCACGCGGCTCAGGTCGGCCGAGCCGTCCTCCTCCGCCGGGGTCCCGACGGCGATGAACACGATCTCCGACGCCTCGACCGCGCGGTCGAGCAGCCCGCTGAAGACGAGCCGCCCCGTGCGCCGGTTGCGGAGGACGAGCTCGGCGAGCCCGGGCTCGTAGATCGGGATGCGGCCCTCGTCGAGCGCCCGGATCTTCGCCTCGTCGCTGTCGACGCACACCACCTCGTTGCCGTTCTCCGCGAGGCATGCCCCAACGACCAGCCCGACGTAGCCGGTACCCACCACGGCGATCTTCACCGCCCCCGTCCCTCCACGAAACCCCCAACGATAGCACGGCCGCCCTGTGCTACCATCCCCGCAACCGCGTGCCCGCCCCCGCCAGGCAGTCCGTGCCCGAGCTGGTCATCGTCATCGTCAGCTACAACACGTGGGGCTGCCTGGACGCCTGCCTGCGCTCGCTCCATGCGTCGCCCCCGCGCTGCAGCCACACGATCGTGGTGGTCGACAACGGCTCGCGCGACGGCAGCGTCGCCCGCGTCCGCGCTGCCTGGCCGGCGGTGCGCATCATCGACGCCGGCCGCAACCTCGGGTACGCCGCGGCGAACAACGCCGCCATTCGGGCCACCGACAGCGAGTTGCTGCTGCTGCTCAACAGCGACACCCTCGTGCCGCCCGGCGCCGTGGACCGGCTGGTCGAGCAACTGCGGGCAGACGCCGGCGCGGCGGCGGTCGGACCCCGGCTGACGGACGCGGACGGCAACGTCGAGCTCTCGTGGGGCCCCTCCGTCACGCCCTGGAGCGACGCGTGGCGCAAGCTGCAGGGAGCCCTGCTGGCCCGCCGCCTGCCCGGGCTGTCGGCCTGGATCGCGGGCGCGGCGTCCTGCGCGCGCTACGCGGACTGGCTGACCGGCGCCTGCCTGCTCGTGCGCCGCGCGGACGCCTGCGCCGCCGGCCTGCTGGACGAGCGCTTCTTCCTCTATTTCGAGGACGTGGACTTCTGCCTCGCGCTGCGCCGGCGGGGCCGCCGGCTGCGTTTCGTCCCCGAGGTCACGGTGGTCCACCACCGCGGCCGCTCGGGAGCCGCTGCGCCGGCCGGCACGCGGACCGCGTACCGCCGCAGCCAGCTAGCCTTCTACCGCAAGCACCAGCCGGCGTGGCTGCCGCTGCTGCGCCTCTACCTGCGCGCCCGGCGGGCCCTGCCACCCGCGCTGCTATAGTCATTCGGGGTGCGAATCGCCATCGACGTACGCAAGCTGCACGACTTCGGCGTCGGCACGTACGTGCGCAACCTGCTGCGCCAGCTGGCACAGCTGGACCACGACACCGAGTACGTCCTGCTCAGCCGGCCCGACGACCGCGATCTCGCCAGTGAGCTCGGCGCCAACTTTCGCGTGGTCCCGGACGCCGCCGGCCAGTACTCGCTGCGCGAGCAGTTCTCGCTCCCGATCCGCCTCGGGCGCGCGGCGCCCAACCTGTTCCATACCCCGCACTACGTGCTGCCGGTACTGACGCCGTGCCGCTCCGTCGTCACGATTCACGACTGCATCCATCTGATCTTCCCGCAGTACCTGCCGAGCCGCCTGTCGTACGCCTATGCGCGGGCGATGTTCGCCACCGCCGTGCGCCGGGCCAGCCGCATCCTGACCGTCTCGGAAGCCTCGAAGAGCGACATCCTGCGCTTCTTCGACGTGCCAAGCTCGAAGGTCACCGTCATCCACAACGCCATCGACGAGCGCTTCCACCGGCAGCCCCCCGAGGAGGAGATCGTGCGGGTGCGCGAACGCTACCAGTTGCACGATCGGTTCCTGATGTACGCCGGCAACGTGAAGCCGCACAAGAATCTCGAGCGCCTCATCAGCGCCTTCGTGCTGCTCCGGCAGGAGGGCCTCGACGACCTCAAGCTGCTCATCACGGGTAGCGAGGTCTCGCGCTACTCCACGCTGCGGCGGGCGGTGCATCGGTACAACCTGCACAAGCACGTGCGGTTCCTCGGCTACCAGTCTGAGACCACGCTCGCCGCGCTCTACCGGCTGGCCGATGTCTTCGTCTTCCCCTCGCTGTACGAAGGATTCGGCCTGCCCCCGCTCGAGGCCATGGCCAGCGGGACCCCGGTGGTCGTGTCGAACGTCTCGTCGCTCCCGGAGGTGGTCGGCGACGCGGGGGTCCTGGTCAACCCCTACGACCCCCGCGCGATAGCCGACGGCATCCGCAAGGTGTTGACCGACCGCACGCTGCGCGACAACCTGAGGTCGCGCGGCCTGGTGCGGGCGCGGTCGTTCTCGTGGCCGGAATCGGTGCGGCAGGTTCGACGGATCTACCAGGAGCTGGCCGCCGGCTGACCGGGAGCCCGTGGTGGACGACGTCCTCCCCCTCGACACGGAGTGGCAGGAGGGATCGGTGCGGCCGGCCGACCTGCGCGGCGCCCGCGTCGCGCTCGTCCACGACTGGCTGACCGGGATGCGCGGCGGGGAGAAGGTGCTCGAGGCGCTGACGCGGCTCCTGCCGAGCGCCGAGGTGTTCACGCTGCTGCACGTCCCGGGCTCGGTCTCGTCGCGCCTCGACGCGATGCGGCCGCGGCGCTCGTTCGTGCAGTTCCTGCCGTGGGCGCGGCACCACTACCGCCGCTACGTCAGCCTGTTCCCGGTTGCGATCGAGCAGTTCGACCTCGACGACTTCGACCTCGTCATCAGCACCAGCCACTGCGTCGCGAAGTCGGTCGTCGCGCCCGGACGCACCCACCACCTGTGCTACTGCTTCACCCCGATGCGCTACGCCTGGGACCAGTTCGACGCCTACTTCGGGCGGCGGCGCGTCGGCTGGCTCCGCAACCGGCTGTACCGGCTGGCCTTCGGCCGTCTGGCCCGCTGGGACGCGGCGACGGCCGGGCGGGTGGATCAGTACGTCGCCATCTCGCGGCACGTCGCCGCGAGAATCCGAGAGCACTACGGCCGTTCCGCGTCGGTCGTGTATCCCCCGGTCGATACGACCTTCTACCACCCGAGCGGATCGCCTCCCGGCTCCTACTTCTTGATCGTGTCCGCGCTCGTGCCGTACAAACAGGTGGACGTGGCAATAGAAGCCTGCCGCCTGGCCGGCGTGCCGCTCCGCATCGCCGGCGACGGGCCGGAGCGCGAGCGGCTGCAGAGACTCGCCGGCCCGCGCGTCGAGTTCCTTGGATCCTGCTCGGACGCCGACATCCGCGAGCTCTATCGGGGTTCGCGCGCGATGCTGCTGCCCGGCGAGGAGGACTTCGGCATCGCCCCGGTCGAGGCTCTCGCCTGCGGGCGGCCGGTCGTGGGCCTGGCGCGGGGGGGCGCCGCGGAAACCGTGTCGGACGGCAGCACCGGCGTCCTGGTGGAGGAAACCGGTCCCCAGGCGTTCGCCGCCGGCATTGCGCGCGCCGCCGCCCTCGAGTTCGACCCGGCCCACATCCGCGCACAGGCGGTGCGCTTCTCGCTCGAGCGCTTCTACGAGGAGATGCGCGAGCGGATCGAGGCCGCGCTGAGCCCGCCCGGAGGCGGAGGCTCGTGACGGCGCGGCTGACCCGCGGGCTGGCCGCCTTCCACGCGGTCTCGGACGCGCTGCTCGGCATGGCAGCCTTCGGGCTGGCCTATGCCATCCGCTTCGAGGCGGGGCTCATCGACGCGCCCAAGGGCCAGCCTCCGTTCGCGCAGTATCTCGTCCTGGTCCCGTTCGTCGGGCTGCTCGTCCCGCTGGCATTCCACCTCCAGGGCGCGTACCGGCTGCGGCGGAGCCGGACGCGGGTCGACGACTTCTTCACCGTGCTCGTCGGCAACGTCGGCGTCGTCGTCGTGGGCCTGCTCGGCACGCTCTACTTCCAGGTCTACGTCGCGAGCCCCGGGGATCAAGCCGCGGGCACCTACGAGGTATCGCGCATCGTCTGGATGCTGCACCTGCTGCTGAGCGCCGGGCTGACGTACGCCGCGCGCGAGAGCGTGCGGCGCGTCATGCAGCGGCGCTTCCGGGCCGGTCTCGGCCTCAAGCGGGTGCTGATCGCGGGCGCCGGCGAACTGGCGCGGCACGTCGCCGACAAGCTCCTCCAGCACGGCGAGCTCGGCTACCGGGTCATCGGGCTCGTCGACGACCGCGCGGGCGGCGACACGACGGGCTACCGCGGACTGCCGCTGCTGGGCCAGATCGCCGACGCCGCCGAGATCATCCGCCGGGAACGGATCGATCAGCTGTACATCGCCCTGCCCCTCGACGAGCACGCCAGGATGATCGACCTGATCGAGATGGCCGACCGGGAATGCATCGACGTCAAGGTCGCGCCCGACCTGCTGCACGTCATCACGCTGCGCGCCCGCCTCGAGGACCTGGACGGCGTACCGATCATCAACATCAACGACGTCCCGCTCCAGGGACTCAACAGCCTCGTCAAGCGCGCCATCGACGTGGCGGTCGCCGCCGCGGCCCTGGTCGTGCTGCTGGTCCCGTTCGCCGCCATCGCGGCGCTGATTCGCTGGACCTCCCCGGGCCCGGTGCTCTATCGGCAGGAGCGGATGGGACTCGATCGGCGGCCGTTCTTCGTGCTCAAGTTCCGCTCGATGCACGACGACGCGGAGCGCGCGACCGGGCCGGTGTGGGCGCACGCGAACGACCCGCGGCGTACGCCGGTCGGCCGGATTCTGCGCCGCTTCAGCCTGGACGAGCTGCCGCAGTTCTGGAACGTGCTGCGCGGCGACATGTCGCTGGTCGGCCCGCGCCCGGAGCGCCCGTTCTTCGTCGAGCAGTTCCGGGACCGCGTGCCCAAGTACATGCTGCGGCACAAGGTCAAGTCCGGACTCACCGGATGGGCCCAGGTCAACGGCTGGCGGGGCAACACCTCGATCGAGAAGCGCATCGAGTACGACCTGTACTACATCGAGCACTGGTCGGTGTCGCTCGACGTCAAGATCCTCTGGCTGACGCTCGTGCGCGTGCTGTTTCAGCGGCACGCGTATTAGCTTCAGACGGGGCTGCGCCCCGAACCCCCGGCGTCCGCTTGCGGGGACCCCTTCGCCCCGCGCCGCTCCCGCCGAGGCGCGCCGTGCGCGCCTTGCGGCCGGAGGCGGGGCTACTCGGCGGCCCAGCCCCGGACCACGGCCGACATCACGCGCACGCCCCGGCGGAGGCTCTCGATCGAGAGCCGCTCGTCGTTGCCGTGCACGCCGGCACGATCCGCCAGGGGAATGGCGAACGGGCTGTAGCCGTAGGCGATGAGTCCCAGGTCGCGGAGAAAGTGGCTGTCGGTGAAGCCGGTCGTCACGGACGGCACGACGGTCGCGTCCGGGAAGTGCGCCCGCGTCACCTCCTCGAGCAGGCGGAACAGGCCGGTCTCCGACGAGGAGACGGCCGGCGTGAAGCCCATCTGCGTCTCGACGGCCACGTCGCGGCCCAGGATGCGACCCAGCTCCGCGAGAAACGCCGTGGGATCCTGGTCGGGCAGCAGGCGGCAGTCGAGCTCCGCCCAGGCCTCGGTCGGCACCACGTTGATCTTGTCGCTCGCGCCCAGCCGCGTGATGTTGCAGGTGTTGCGGGTCAGGCCGTAGTGGCCCGGAAACTCGCGCAGCAGCTCCTCGTCCACCCCGGGCTCCCGCAGCGCCGCATCCATGGCGGCGTAGCGGCTGCGCCACGCCGGCGGCATGCTCGGCGCCAGCCCCCGGAAGTAGACGTCCACCGCGGGCACGACCCGCGCCTCGAACTCGTGCGCCCGCAGCCGGTCGAGCGCCGCCACCAGCCGCGTCACCGCCGTCGACTCCCGCGGGCGCGAGCCGTGGCCGGGCTCCCCGTACGCGGTGAGTCGCAGCCAGTACGGCACCTTCTGCGTCACCTCGACGGCCACCTGCACCTGACCGTCCACGACCGCGCTCACCCCACCCTCGTTGAGCACGTAGCCCACGTCGGCGAACAGCGCGGGCCGCTGCTCCACGAGCCAGCCGACGCCGAAGAAGCCGCCCGCCTCCTCGTCGGCCGTGGCCATGAAGATGACGTCGCGGTCCAGCGGCGCCCCGGACCGATGCAGCTCGAGGAAGGCCGCGAGGTGGGCGATGCCGAGCCCCTTCGTGTCGATCGCCCCGCGGCCGTACAGCACGCCGTCGCGGACCTCGCCGGACAGCGGGGGCACGGTCCAGTAGTCGGGATCCGCCGGCACGACGTCGATGTGGTGCAGGAGCACGAGAGCGGGCGCGTCGCCGCCGTCGAGCCGCGCCCAGAGGTTGCCCCGCCCCGGAGCCGACTCGACCATCTCGTACGGAATGCCCTCCGCGTCGAGGATCGCGGCGAAGAACCTGGCGCCGGCGATCTCGTTGCCGGGCGGGTTCACGGTGTCGATCCGGATGTACTCCCGGAGCCATTCGACCGCTCGATCCTCGAGATCGGCCGATGCCGGCTGCCCGGCCGCGGGCGCGGTACCGAGCAATCCGGCCGCAAGAACCCCCAGCCACCCCGCCGCCGTCCGCATTCGTCCTGCTGTCCGCGGTGCCTGCGCCATGTGCTCCACTCCCGGTATCCGGACGCCCCGGACCATAACACATGCCTTGGACACGCGCGCCGCCAGGGCATAAACTGTCTCGGCTACCGGACGGTGCATCCAGGCCGCCCCCCGCGCCCCGTGAAGCGAACCGTCGTCATCACCGGCGCTGCCGGCTTCATCGGATCTCACCTGAGCGAGGCGCTCATCGCACGCGGCTGCGCGGTGGTCGGCATCGACAACCTGCTGACCGGCGACCCGGCGAACGTCGCCCACCTGGCCGAGGGCGACTTCCGCCTCGTCGAGCACGACGTCACCAGCCACATCCACCTGGACGGACCGGTCGACTTCGTCCTGCACTGGGCGAGTCCGGCCAGCCCGGCCGACTACCTGAACTTCCCGATCCCGACGCTCAAGGTTGGCGCCCTGGGCACGCACAACGCGCTCGGGCTGGCGCTGGCGAAGCGGGCCACGTTCGTGCTGGCGTCGACCTCCGAGGTGTACGGGGACCCGCTGGCGCACCCGCAGTCCGAAACGTACTGGGGCAACGTCAACCCGATCGGGCCCCGGGGCGTCTACGACGAGGCCAAGCGTTTCGCCGAGGCCATGACCACGGCCTACCACCGCTACCACGGTCTCGACACCCGGATCGCCCGGATCTTCAACACCTACGGTCCGCGCATGCGGATCGACGACGGCCGGGCCGTCCCGAACTTCATCACCCAGGCGCTGGGCGGGCAGGACGTGACCGTGTACGGCGACGGCGAGCAGACCCGCAGCCTGTGCTACGTCAGCGACCTGGTCGACGGCGTCATCCGGCTGATGCACGCGCCGACGACCGCGCCCGTCAACCTCGGCAACCCGATCGAGCTGTCCGTCGTCGAGCTCGCCCGGCGCATCATCGGGGCGACGGGATCGCGGTCGGCCATCGTGCACAAGCCGCTGCCCGTCGACGATCCGCGGGTGCGCCAGCCCGACATCGGCCGCGCCCGCGAGCGGCTCGGCTGGGAGCCGCAAGTGCCGCTGGACGAGGGCCTCGCCGCTACGATCGAGTATTTCCGTGCGAAGCTGCGCGGGCGGCCGGCGCCGATCGCCGATTGACCGCGTGCGCGGCGTGCACGATGTAGTGGAAGCCGGAGGCGAGCGTCACCGCAAGCGAGCTCCAGATGACCGCGTCGACCAGGATGGACGACCGCTCGAGGTAGTTGAACAGCAGCAGGATGCTCCCGGTGAGGATGTAGACGAAGGTCGCGACCTTGCCCAGCACCGACGGCCGGAACGTGAAGCGGTCCACCGCCAGGTTCACGACCGCCACGGTCACCACGATGATGATGTCGCGGCTGATGACCAGTACGGTCAGCCAGATGGGCAGGCGGTTGGTCAGCGCCAGCCCCGGCATCGTCAGCACCACGAAGGTCGAGACGAGGAGCAGCTTGTCCGCCATCGGATCGAGCAGCGCCCCGAGGCTGGTCCGCTGACCGGCGCGGCGGGCGATGAGGCCGTCGAGCCCGTCGGTGACCCCCGCGACGACGAAGGTGATCAGCGCCCAGCCGTTGTACCCGTAGACCACGAGGATGACGAGCACGGGCACGAGCAGCAACCGTCCCAGCGTGACCTGGTTGGCGAGCGTAAGGATGGCCATGGCTCAGGTGGCGGCTAGCGGAGGTCCCGCGCCAGGGCGGCGAGCCGGTCGACCGCCCGCAACGCTTCGCCGCCGGCCACCGGCCGCGTGGGCTGAAAGGTCCCTCCGTCGAGGACGTCGAGCACGCCGGCCGCCACCGCCCGCGCCGCCGGCGCGTAGCTCAGGTGACCGGAACGCATGTCGCTGAAGTCCTGCCGGGGGCCGTCCCAACTCGCCGCAGCTCGCGGGTCGCTCGCGGCGAACAGGTCGAGCAGGGCGTCGACGACGCCTGCCAGCTCCCCGCGGCGCACGATGCGGGCCGGCTCGAAACGATACCCGGCGTCGACCTGCATCACGCCGGCCCGCGTCACGTCCAGAATCGAGGCCTGGCCCCAATGGTCCCGCGTGTCGGTGATGATCACCGTGCGTCCCGGGGCCGCCGACCGCAGCAGGTCGCCGAAGCGCACGCCGATCAACGCCGCCAGCTCCCCGCGCGTCACCTCCGGCTGCGAGCCGATGGCGGCGAGCGCCGGCGGCAGCGCGACCTGCTGCTGGCGGTCGCGTATGCGCTCGAGTCGCCGTGCGGTGTCCTCGGTCGGGTCCAGGCGATAGGCGTGGCCGAACGCCGCCCCGGCGGCGGCCAGGTTGCCGGCCGCCAGGTGCAGCTCGCCGTCGAGGATGAAGGCCGCCGGGTCCGACGGATCCAGCGCCATCGCCTCCTGGGCCAGCTCGCGCGCGCGATCCGGATCGCCCCGGCCCAACTCCACCCGGCCGAGCTCGACGCGCAGGAACGCGCTGTCGGGCGAGGCCGCGATCACGCGCTCGTACAGCCCGCGCGCCTCGTCGAACCGTCCGGCCTCGGCGCTGCCGCGGGCCTGCGCGAGCTGCTCGCTGACGAGCCTGAACCGCAACTCGCCGACGACGCGCTCGACCCGCGTCAGGCCGGCGTCGACGAGCAGCGCCTCCTCGAACGACCGCAGCGCCTCGGTGGTGTCATCGAGCGCGAGCATCGACTCGCCGCGCCCGATCCACGCCGGCACGTAGGTCGCGGCCTCCGCGACGGCGCGGTCGAAATGCTCGGCGGCCTGCCGTGCGTCGCCGCGCGCGAGGCTCAGCCAACCGAGACCGGTCTGCGCCGGATAGAACGCCGGGCTCGACGCCAGCAACGCCAGGTACCGGCGCTCGGCACCCGTCAGCTCGCCGGCCTGCAGAAAGGTCCACGCCTCCTCGTGGCGCCGCGCGTCGTCCGAGCCGACCCAGGCGGCGGGCACCGTCGGGAAGAGGTAGTCGGGATACGCGGGCCTCGTCACCACCGGAACCCGCGCCGCGCAGCCGACCGCGAGCAGGACGAGGGCGAGCACAATCCGCTTCACTGCCGGCCGGCCTCCTCGCCGGACGCCGGTCGCCGGTCGACCATCTGCGCACGCCACTGGGCAATGAGGCGCCGCGGCACCTCGGCCTCGACCGACACGTGACCGTTGCCGGCGACCTGCCGCAGGACCCGGCCGTGGCGGTAGAGCTCGGCGAGACGCTGCCGGTCGCCGGGCGCCGTCTGATCGAAGTCGAGGGTGACCCGGCTGTTCTGCATCTCGACCGCGCGGGTGACCAGCGACACGAGATCGTCCGCCCCGAAGCCGGTGCGGGCGGAAACGCACACCGTATCGCCCTCGGTCCGCCGCAGGTGCGCCCGATCGGCCTCGTCGACCTGATCGCACTTGTTGAACACGAGCGCCTGGGGCAGCGCCGCGGCCCCGACCTCGCCGAGCACGCGCTGCACGGCGGCAATCCGGTCGGCACGTGCCGGGTGAGCGGCATCGACCACGTGCAGGAGCAGATCCGCCTCGGCAACGGCTTCGAGCGTGGCCCGGAACGCCGCCACCAGGGTGTGCGGCAGCCGGTCGATGAAGCCGACGGTGTCGGAGAGCAGCACGGTGCGCCGATCCGGCAGCCGCACCGGCCGCACGAGGGGATCGAGCGTGGCGAAGAGTGCGCTCGACGCCGCCGCGTCGCTGCGCGTCAGCCGGTTGAACAGCGACGTCTTGCCCGCGTTGGTGTACCCCACGAGGGCGGCGGTCGGCACCGCGTCCTTGCGGCGCCGGTCCCGCGACCGGGCCCGGTGCCGCCGGACCGTGTCCAGCTCGCGCTTCAGGCGGGTGATGCGCCGGCGAATCCGCCGCCGATCGCTCTCCAGCTTCGTCTCGCCAGGCCCCCGCGTGCCGATCCCGGCCCCGAGCCGTGACATGGCGGCGCCCATTCCCGTCAGGCGCGGCAGCAAGTACTGGAGCTGGGCCAGCTCGACCTGCAGCTTGCCTTCCCGGGTGCGGGCGCGCGAGGCGAAGATGTCCAGGATGAGTTGCGTGCGGTCGAGCACGCGCCGGCCGAGCGTCTCCTCCAGATTCCGGAGCTGCACCGGCGTCAGCTCGTCGTCGAAGACGACGACCTCGACCCGGGCCTCGTCGCAGGCCGCCGCCAGCGTGCGCGCCTTGCCGCGGCCAACGAAGAGCGCGGGTGACGGCCGCGGGCGCTCCTGAACCGATCGCAGCACGACCTCGGCCCCGGCCGTGACCGCCAGGCCCGTCAGCTCGTCGAGGGACGCTTCTACGGTGTGACGGCGGCGCGTACCGAATGCCAGCCCTGCTACTGCGGCACGTTCCAGGGGGCGGGCGTGCCGCTCGACAGCCTGACTGCGCGTCACCGTAGCGATTCTAGCACGCGGTCCCAGGCCACCACGCCGGGCCTGAGCAGCAGGGGTGAGGAGCCGCGCGCGTCCACGATCGTGGACGGCTGGGCCGCCGTCGTGGGACCGCCGTCGAGAACCAGCGCGACGGTCGACCCGAGCCCCGCCACGGTCGCCGCAGCGGTCGTCGGCGGCGTCTCGCCGGAACGGTTGGCGCTGGTCGCCGTGAGCGGCGCGTCCAGGGCCACGGCCAGCGCGCGTGCGAGCGGCAGGTCGGGAACGCGCACCGCGACGCTGTCGCCCTGCGCCAGGAGCCGGCTGTCCAGCGTGGGCGCCGCCTCGATCACCAGCGTGAGCGGGCCGGGCCAGAACCGCCCGCCGAGCCGGCGGGCCAGCGGCGTCAGCACGCCGACGTGCCGCTCGACCTGCCGCAAGGCGCCGGCGACGAGCGGCACTGCCTTGTCCGCGGCCCGGCCCTTGGCCCGAAACAACCGCTCGACGGCCTCCCTGCGGCGCGGATCCGCGCCCAGCCCGTACAGCGTGTCCGTGGGGTACGCCACCAGCTCGCCGGCCCGCAGCACGCGCACCGCCTCGGCGACGGCCTCCGGGGCCGGCGCCTGCGGGTCGATCGGAATCCGGATCGGCGCAGGATCGGACATGGTGACAGCGGCGGGGACCAAGCGCCCCGGCAACCGCGTCGGCCGCGCGCGCCCCTGCCCCGGCAGCGGGGCGGCCCGCACGAGGACGAAACGAAGCGGCCACTCAGGCGCCGCAAGCGCCGCAAGAACGACCGCAACCCGCCCGACGCAGCCCCCCGATTACAGGAGGGGCCACCCGAGCCCCGTCACGGTGGCCCCAAGCCGCGCACGGCGCGGCTCGGCGGGAGCGGCGCGGGGCATTGGGGCCCCCGCAAGCGGCGCCGGGGGTTCGGGGCGCAGCCCCGTCCAGATTCAGAACCGCAGTCCTCGCCGGTTCGCCTGCTCCTTCACGTGAATCGTGTCGATGAACTGGACGCGGTGCGGAGCGGTCTGCATGACGACCGAGCTCGTCCGGCACCCCTCACCGAAGAACCGCACGCCCTTCATCAGGGCCCCCTCGGTAACTCCGGTCGCGGCGAAGGTGATTCGCTGGCCCGAGGCCAGCTCGGCCGAGGTGTACACCTTCCTGGTGTCCTCGATGCCCATCGATCGCGCGCGCGCTTCCGTCTCGGGGGTGTCGAGGATCAACCGTCCGAAGATCTCGCCGCCCAGACAGCGCATGGCCGCCGCCGCCAGCACGCCCTCCGGCGCGCCGCCGCTGCCCATGACCGCGTGGACACCGCTGCCGACCACCGCCGCGCCGATGGCCGCCGTGAGGTCGCCGTCGTCGATGAGCCGAATGCGAGCGCCGGCGGCCCGGATCTGGTTGATGAGCTCCGCGTGCCGCTCCCGCTCGAGGACCACGACCACGAGGTCCGACACCTCACGATCGAGGCACTTGGCAATCTGCTGCAGGTTGTGCGAAACCGGCGCGTCGAGGTCGACCGACCGCTTCGACTGGGCGCCGACGACGAGCTTGTCCATGTAGACGTCGGGCGCGTGCAGCAGGCCGCCGCGCTCGGACGCCGCCAGCACCGCGATGGCGCGCGGCGCGCCCGTGGCACACAGGTTGGTGCCCTCCAGGGGATCGACCGCAATGTCGATCTCCGGCAGTTTCTCGTCGCCCCCGGCGCCGCGCCCCACGCGCTCGCCGATAAAGAGCATCGGCGCCTTGTCGCGCTCTCCCTCGCCGATCACCACCCGGCCGTCGATGGGCACCTTGTCGAGCCGCGCCCGCATCGCCTCGACCGCGACCCGGTCGGAGCGGTGGCGGTCGCCCTGCCCCATCGTGTGGGCGCAGGCGATCGCCGCCTGCTCCACGACGTCGAGAAACGCCAGTGACAGATCTTCATCCCGCATCGCGCTCCCTTGACAGTCCTGGCTTCATTCGGACGCTGCTGCGCCCCGCGTCCCCGGCGTCCGCCCGGGCCGGCTCGGCCTCGCGGTACGGCGGCAGCATGCACCGCGCGTCCCTGTCCGTGCGGTACCCCAGCACGTAGTCGGCCTGCATCAGCTTGTGAATCTCGCGGGTGCCCTCGTAGATGACCGCGCCCTTGCAGTTGCGGTAGAAACGCCCCACCGGGTACTCGTCGGAGTAGCCGTTCGCACCGTGGATCTGGACGGCATCGCCTGCGGCACGCTCGGAAGCGACCGTCGCGAACCACTTGGCGAGCCCGGTCTCGCGCGTGTCGCGCCGCCCCTGGTTCTTGAGCCACCCGCTGCGCAGCCACAGCAGACGGGCCGCCTGGTAGTCGGACTCCATCTGCGCGAGCATCTCCTTCACCAGCTGGTGCTGCCCGATCGGCACGCCGAAGGTCCGCCGCTCGGTCGCGTATCGCACGCTGGCGTCCCGGCACGCGCGGATGAGGCCGGTGGCCCCCGCCGCCACCGTGTAGCGCCCCTGGTCGAGCGCAAACATCGCGATCTTGAACCCCTCGCCTTCCCTGCCGAGCAGGTTGGCCTCCGGTACCTCGACCTCGTCCAGCTTGAAGTATCCGGTGTTGCCGGCCAGAATGCCCCACTTCTCCTCGAGCGCGCCGCTGGAGAAGCCGGCGTATCCCCGCTCGACGATGAACGCGCTGATGCCCGAGATGTCGCGCCGCTGCTTCTTCTCGCGGTCGCTCCAGGCGAAGACGAGGAAGTGATCCGCCACGTCGGCCAGCGAGATCCAGGTCTTCTCCCCGGTCAGCACCCAGCAGCCGTCCCGCTTCACGGCAACGGACTGGATAGCCCGCACGTCGCTTCCCGCCCCGGGCTCGGTCAGGCCGTAGCCGCCGACCTTCTCTCCGCGGGCCTGGGGCACGAGGTACCGCCGGCGTTGATCCTCGCTGCCCCAGGTCAGCAGGCTCAGCGAGTTGAGACCCGCGTGCACCGACATGATGACGCGCAGCGAGGTATCGACGTACTCGAGCTCCTCGCAGGCCAGCCCGAGGCTGACGTAGTCCATGCCGGCGCCGCCGTACTCGGCGGGAATGCTGATGCCGAGCAGGCCGAGCGACGCCATCCCGGACAGGATGCTCGCATCGAACCGATGCTGGCGGTCGAGGTCGTGGATGCGGGGGGCGATCTCGCGGGCGCCCCATTCCCGAACGGATTGCTGCAGCAGCCGCTGTTCTTCCGTGAGCTCCAGGTCGATCATCCGGAACGCTTTCCCAGCTTCATTCAGACGGGGCTTCGCCCCGGACCCCCGGCGTCCGCTTGCGGGGACCCCTGCGCCCCGCGCCGCTCCCGCCGAGGCGCGCTGTGCGCGCCTTGCGCCGGCTGCGCCGGCGCTTCATGCAGACGGGGCAGCGCCCCGAACCCCCGGCGGCCGCACGGTTCTGTGGCGCATACTCCTACTCCTGTCGGACGACGACGGGGGCGCCCCGCTCGACACCCAGCCGCTCGACGGCGCTCGTCGAGTTCGCCGCGAACTCGAGATGCTCCGTGCTTCCGAACAGGGCGCAGACCTCGTCCTCGCCGATGTCCGCGTAGGTCTCCACCAGGCGGTCGATGCCGTGCGGGCCCACCTCGATCTGGATGCCCCCCTGCTGCACCAGCCGATCGAAGGTCTTGCGGTCGATGTTCGACACGAGGTTGCCGAACCGATCGACACGCAGCACGCTGCCCACGATGCGGTCGGTCGCCAGCTCGGGCACCGGCAGGTCGAGCGTGCGGTAGTCGGTCACCGGGCGGCCGAGCGCCGAGAGCTGCACGCCCTTCGCGACCCAGGCCGCGGCGGGCGCGAAGCGGTCGCGGCCCTCGAACGTCCGGGTCACCGTCGGCCTGGCGTAGCGCCGCTCGGTCAACTCGACGACGCGCCTCGGCGGCGTCTCGTTGAAGACCGCGGTCAGCACGCCGTTGTCGGGTGCGACGAAGCGGTAGTCGCCGGTGTCGGCCGCGACGCCGCGGCGCTCCGAGCCGACGCCCGGGTCGACGACGACGAGGAACACGCTGCCGGCAGGAAAATAGCGGTAGGTTGCGGCCAGCTCCAGGCCCGCGGTCAGCACGTCATGGGCCGCGATGTCGTGCGAGATGTCGACCAGCGTGGCATCGGGACAGATGCCGAGAATGACGCCCTTCATGGCGCCCACGTAGTGATCCCGGGTTCCAAAATCGCTCAACAAGGCAACGACGGGTCGCGCCATTCACCCCACCCCTGCGCCCGGCGGCAGACTCGATCACGTCAACCTGCTCTGGCCACCACGGACGACTTCCTGAACATCACTTCGCGCATCTGGCTCTTGAGCCGGATGGCGCCCGTGACATTCAGCGAACGGAACATCTTCGCGACCTCGCGGCTCTGGAGCACCCGCGACGGGCGCGGCATGGCGTCGTTGCAGACGCGCCAGCGAAGTTGCGTCTCGTCGACGATCTCGTACTTGACCCGGTGCGTGTCCGCCAGGCTCTCGGTGCGGTGGTACAGCAGCACGGCGCCGCCCGGTCGCAGAATGCGGGCGAGATCGTCCGCCAGATCCTGACCCACGCTCGGACTCAGATAGTCGAATATGTCCCAGCACAGGATGCCGTCGATGCTCTCGTCCGCGTACTCGAGCGGCGGCAACATCGCGTCGTCGTCCGCGTCGTCCTGCGTCTGCGACAGTTTCGCGAGCAGATCCTCAACGTGGATCCTGCAAGCCACGTTCTCGCCGAGAAACGCGACGTTGCCTTCGGTAGCCGGGCCGAGCTCGACGACGACCGGCTCCGGCCGCTTGCGCAACGTATCGACGAAGTTCGACAGCAGGCACGCGGACCGCACCTTGACTGGCGTGCGGGGCACCACGCCGATGGAATGCCGCTGGCGCGGCCCCAACCTGGACATGAGGGCGCCGATCATTGGTCCTCCCCAGGAGCTGGTGCGGTCTCGAGAACCGGACGGGGGCGGGGAACGAGGCTACTGCTTGGGCCCGCCGGCCGCCGCATGCGGGGACGGCTCCGGGCCGCCCGGTCTCTGCCCCCCGCCCTGCTTGCCGGGCTGCGCACGGCGCATGTCGATGCTGCCGCGAAAGGTGGCGCCCTCGGCAATCGCCACACGCGGTGCGGCGATATCGCCCTCGACCGAGCCTTCCTCGCGAATGCTGATGCGCTCGGATGCGGCGATGTTGCCGGTGACGTCGCCAATCACGACGATGGACTTTGCGGCCACCTGCGCCTTGAGCTTGGCGTTCGGGCCGATCGTCAGCACGTGCTCGCCCAGGTCCACCTTCCCCTCGACCCGACCTTCGATTGTCAGGTCTTCCTTGCCGCTCAGCTCACCCTTGACGACGATCGACTTGCCAATAGTCACAATAGCAGGCCCGGATGATGTAACTCTGTTCTTCTCCACGCGCCGTTCTCCAACCCCGCTCGACGAAGGCGTTTCGCCCGGCTGCGGATCGATCTTCAACTCGGAGGAGCCACTGACTTCCTCCCGCTTCCACATCGCGGCCATCGGAACTCCTATTCTACGCCGCCCGCCAGTTTTGGGCGCAGAGCTTGCAGTATACGGGCAGGCGCCCAATCCTGTCTAGCCGCGGGCATGGGAGCTGCCGGGTGGTAAAATCGCTCCAATGCACGTCTATCTGGACCACAATGCGACGACCCCGCTCGAGCCGGCGGCGCTCGAGACCACCGTCGCGGTCCTGCGCGGCGAGTGCGGCAACGCGTCGAGCGTGCACACGTTCGGACAGACCGCCAAGTCGCGGCTCGACGTCGCGCGCGGCGCGGTTGCCGACCTCATCCGCGCCCGCCCGCAGGAGATCGTCTTCACGGGCGGCGGCACCGAGGCGGACAACCTGGCGCTCCGCGGCGTCGCCGAAGCAGCCGGGGCGCGGCGGCAGCTCGTCGCGAGCGCCATCGAGCACGAGGCGGTTCTCAACACGCTGAAGGCGCTTGCCCGGCAGGGCTGGACCACGACGCTGCTCCCGGTCGACAGCAGCGGCGTCGTGACGCCGGCCGCGCTCGAGGCGGCGCTGACGTCCGAGACCGCCCTCGTATCGATCATGCACGCCAACAACGAGATCGGCACGATCCAGCCGATTGCGGAGCTGGCCGCCATCGCGCATGAGCGGGGCGCCCTGTTCCACACGGATGCCGTGCAGTCGATCGGCAAGATCCCGGTCGACGTGGATCGTCTCGGCGTCGACCTCCTGTCGCTGTCGGCCCACAAGATCAACGGTCCGCAGGGCGTCGGCGCACTCTGGGTGCGGCGCGGCCGGCGCCTGGTCGCGGCAACGACGGGCGGCGGGCAGGAGCGCCGGCGCCGGGCGGGCACCGAGAACGTGGCGGCCATCGCGGGGCTGGGAACCGCCGCGCGCATCGCTCGGGCGAAGCTGGAGGCCGGGCCAGGCGACATCGCGGACCTGCGGGACCGTCTCGAGGCCGGGATCCTGGCCGGCGTGCCGGGCACCGTCGTCAACGGCGATCCGTCCCGGCGCGTGCCCAACACCACGAACATCAGCTTCGACCGCGTCGAGGCCGAGTCGCTGCTGATCGCGCTCGACCTCGAGGGAGTCGCGGTCTCCACCGGCTCGGCCTGCTCCTCCGGCACGCTGGAGCCGTCGCACGTGCTGCGCGCCATGGGCTTCCCTCCCCATCGCACCCAGAACTCGATCCGCTTCAGCCTCGGTCTCGGCAACACGGCCGAGCAGATCGACCACGTGGTCGAGATCATGCCGCGGGTCGTCGAGCGCCTGCGGGCGCTGTCGCGCACCGGCCAGCACGTCGGAGCGTGAATCCATGCGTATCGTGGCCGCCATGTCCGGCGGTGTCGACTCGTCGGTGGCCGCGGCGCTCCTGGCCGAGGCGGGACACGAGGTGATCGGCCTGTCGATGCAGCTGTACGATCAGCGCGAGGGCGGGCAGCAGTTCGGCAGCTGCTGCACCCTCGACGACCTCCACGACGCTCGCCGCGTCGCCGCCAGGCTGGGCATTCCGCACTACATCGTCAACTTCGAGCGGCAGTTCGACGTGCAGGTGGTGTCCCGCTTCGTGCGCGACTACACGGCCGCGCGCACGCCGATCCCGTGCGTGCATTGCAACAGCGACCTGAAGTTCACGACCCTGCTCGAGCGGGCGCACGGCCTGGGCGCCCCGGCGGTCGCGACCGGACACTACGCGCGGGTGGAGCGATCGGCGGACGGCACCTATCAGCTCAAGCGCGGCGTGGACGCCGCCAAGGACCAGTCGTACTTCCTGTTCGGCCTGACGCAGGCCCAGCTCGCTTCCGCGCGGTTCCCGCTGGGCGCACGGCGCAAGCCGGAGGTCCGCGCCTATGCCGAAGCCCGGTCGCTGCCGGTCGCTAACAAGCCGGACAGCCATGAGATCTGCTTCGTCCCGGACGGCGACTACGCGGCGTTTGTGGCGCGCCGCGCGCCCGATGCCCTGCGGCCGGGCCGCATCGTGGACGGCGCGGGCCGGACGCTCGGTCGGCACGCTGGCATCCATCGCTTCACGGTCGGCCAGCGCCGGGGCCTCGGCATCTCCGGTCCGGCACCCCTGTACGTGACCGCGCTGGACGCGGCGTCGGGGCGTGTGACGGTCGGCCCGCGCCAGGCGCTCGAGCGCTGCACGCTACGCGCGGGCGCGGTGAACTGGATTGCCGGACGCGCACCGTCGAGTCCCCTGCGCGCGGCAACGCAAATCCGGCACCGGCACCCGGCCGCCCCGGCGCGGGTCAGCGTCCTGGAGGACGGCGCGGCGCACGTCGAGTTCGACGCTCCCCAGCCGGCGATCACCCCCGGCCAGGCGGTGGTCTTCTACGACGGCGAGACGGTTCTCGGCGGAGGCTGGATCGAGAAGTGACGGGCGGCGGCGGCAGCCGCGGGGGCCCGGCGGTCAGGACGCGGCCGGCAGGCTCTCGAGGTAGCGCTCGGCGTCGATCGCCGCCATGCAACCCGACCCTGCGGCGGTGATCGCCTGCCGATAGACGTGGTCCTGCACGTCGCCGGCCGCGAAGACGCCGGCAACGCTCGTCCGCGCCCCGCCCCGCGGCACGATGTAGCCGGCGGCGTCGAGCTCGATCTGGCCCTTGAACAGGTGGGTGTTGGGCGTATGTCCGATGGCGACGAACACGCCCTCGACCGCCAGGGACTTCCGCTCGCCCGTGTTCACGTCGCGCAGGACGATCCCGGTCACGACACCCTTCTGCGTGTCGGTGACCTCCTGCACGGCCGCGTTCCACTCGAACGAGATCTTGGGATTCGCCAACGCCTTGTCCTGCATGATCTTCGACGCCCGCAGCGTGTCGCGCCGATGCACCACCGTCACGTGCGAGGCGAACTTCGTCAGGAACGTGGCCTCCTCCATCGCGGAGTCGCCGCCCCCGACGACCGCAATCGGCTTGTCGCGGAAGAAGTAGCCGTCGCAGGTCGCGCAGGTCGACACGCCGTGGCCCATCAGCGTGCGTTCCGAGGGCAGCCCCAGCAGTCGCGCCGACGCGCCGGTGGCGATGATGAGCGTCCGGGCGCGGTACGTATCCTCGGCGGTCGCCACGGCGAAGCCGGGGGGCGTCAGGTCGGCGCTCACGATGTCCCCGCGCATGAACTCGGTGCCGAAGCGCTCGGCCTGCGCGCGCATCTCCGCCATCAGGTCGGGCCCCATGACCCCGTCGCGGAACCCCGGATAGTTCTCGACCGCGGTGGTGAGCATCAGTTGGCCGCCCGACTCCAGCCCCTCGATCAGCAGCGGCTTCAGATTGGCGCGGGCGGCATAGAGGGCGGCGGTCAACCCCGCCGGCCCCGATCCGATGATGAGGACGTCGCGCATGCGCAGGACTCAGTCGGCCGGCCGAACGCCCGAGGCCGCGAGCGCGGCGCCGTTCCGAGACACCCAGGTGGCGAGCCGCCGCACCTCCGAGAACCGCCGGTCTCCCGAGCCGGCGCCGAGCACCACCAGCGACAGCGGGTCCTGATCGGGCAGCTTCACGACCGTCGCCAGGCAGTAGCCCGAGGCGTCGATATACCCGGTCTTGCCGCCGTGGACGAGCAGTCGGCCGCGCAGGAGCCGGTTCGTGTTGCGCACGGTGAGCCGGCGCCGGCTGGTGCGCAATCGGTGCACCTGCTTGCGCATCATGGTGGAGATGACGGGGCGGCGGGTGGCGTGCGCAATGAGCCGCGACAGGTCGTAGGCCGTCGAGACGTTGCCGCTGTCGAGCCCGGACGGCTCGGTGAACGCGGTCGCGCTCAGGCCCAGGGCGGCCGCCTTCGCGTTCATCTGCTCGACGAACCCGACGGTGCCCCACGGCGACACGCGTGCCAGCGCGCGCGCGGCGACGTTGTCCGACGCCACGAGAGCCAAGTGCACGAGATGGTACAGCGACACCACCTCACCGCGGCGGAGATACGTCGTGGAGGCGCGCCGGACGTCGCGCCGCGAGATCACGACGTCGTCATCGAGGTTCGGCCGCCGCTCGAGGAAGACGAGCGCCGTCATCACCTTCGTGATGCTGGCGATGGACCGCTGCTCGAAACCGTTCGACTCCCACAGGATCTCGTGGGTCGTCGGGTTGTAGACCATCGCGGCGCGCGCCCGGATGCGCGGCTGCCGCAGGTCGGTGACGTCACGCAGCCGGGGCGGATCGACGGCGGGATCCAGCGCGCGCGGCGACGCCTCCGCTACGGCGGCCGGCCCGGCGTGCGGCGCCTGGCCGACCGCTCCGAAGCAGAAGACGAAGGTGACGACACCGGCGAGCCGGACGGTCCGGTGCGCGGTAATGAACCGCCCGATCACGGACCTCCCCCCGGCGCCCCCCGCATCCGCACGTCAGGCATGCCGCAACGACGCTCAGCCTCCCGCGCTCGTGAGGACCGGCTGCTCCGGCTGTCGCGGGAACGAGTAGTGCGTGCGGTGCCGCACGGTTGCGCCGTCGCGGTTGACCTCCACCCGCAGGCGGCGCGTGCGGAACGTGGGATCCGGATTGCTCGAGTAGAAGCCGAGCACGTAGTAGTCGCTCGTCTCCGCGTCGATCTCCTCCAGCGCGTCGTCGAAATCGTTGCGATTCACGACGGCTGTGCCGCCGGTCAGCTCCGACAGCAGCCGCAACGAGTTCTGCGTCTGGAAGACGTGGTCGCGCCACTCGCGCAGCGGCACGTCGTAACCGATGTCCGGCCCCGCCACCAGCCCGCGAGGATCGATGGTGTAGAACGAGGCGTTCGCGCGGTTGGCCGCGAGCGTGAGCTGCTTGAGCTCGAGCGCGAGGTCGCTGTCCGCGAAGACGGTCCCCTGCCGCTCGTTCACGTTGAACATGTCGATGTCGCGGTCGGTGATGCCCCGGTAGAAGGAATCGTTGGCGTTGGCCGCCTCCTGTATGCCTTCCATCGCGCGGCCGATCGGGCTCTGCCGGAACCGCTCGTACTCGAACGGGTTGAAGTCGTAGCCGCTGCTCAGATAGACGAACACCTTGCGGCGGTTCTCCACGTCCTCGAGGTTGCGGACGATGTCGCGCGCCAGCTTGAAGGCCTTGTGCGCGCGCCAGCGCAGCTCGCCCGGCCCGCCCGGTCCGCCCGACAACTGCTCGATCATCTCCTGGTTGGAGAACCCGTCGCCCGTGATCCGACCCATCGCCGAGTACAGCAGCGCCCGGTCGTAGGTCATCTGGACGTTGATGGCGGAGGGGCCGCTCGAAACGATGCCGAACAGGTCGCCCTCGTGGATGAGCGTGTCGGCGATGGTCTCGAACACCTGCCGGATCTTGGGCGTCAGGCTCGTGTTCAGATGGAGGTCGTCGACGAAGAGGATGAAGATGCGGCCCGCCGTGTCGTTGACCGGCCTGGACGGCGGCAGCACGATGCCTTCCTGCACCGGCGCCGGCGGCAGCAACTGGTTGTAGACGCGCCCGCCGTGCACCAGCACCAGCGAGGCGATCTCCTGTGGGTGCCCGTCCTCGAAGACGGTGATCTCGTCCCTGGTCAGGTCAGGTATGAATGTACCGTTCTCGTCCCGGGCGATGACGTCCGTCGTCACGAGGGTGACGCCGGAGCGAAAGGTGGGAGCCTGACCGCCCGCGAGAATGCGGCCGACGTCCTCCGGGCCGAGCCGCTCCTGGCCCGGCGGCTGCGCGCCGGCGATGGCGCCCAGCGCGACGACCACAACCACCGCGCACACCCACCCCGCCGCGCGTGAATACGAGCGTCTGGCAGTACGCATAATGACACGCATTATAGCAAAGCCCCGGCGGCGTCACGACGGCAAATCGTCGTCGCCCCCGGCGGCGCGGCGCGGCCGCGGGCGGCGCCGCCCGAGGCTGCCCCTGAGGGCCTCGGCCTCCGCCTCGAAGCGCTCGATGCCGCGCACGGCGTCCTCCGTGGTGGCCCAGCTGTCGGGGTTGAGCGCCTCGGCCCGCGCCTGCAGGGCGTCGCGCGCGTCGGGGTCGATTCGCTTCTCGGCAATCCGGACCTTGATTTCCGCGTAGCGCGCCCGCAACCGCTCGAGCATCTCGTCGCCCATCAGCGCCACCACCGGGTGTTGCCACGCCGCCGCCGGCTCGTCGGCCTCGAACTCGGGCATCAGCTCGGGCCCGGCGGGTGGCGGCGCGCCCTGCGGCTCGCGGGCCGGACGCGGTGCGGCGCCGGGCGCGGCCGGCGGACGGGCGGTCCGCCCCGAACCGCCGCCGCGGCCCGGCCGCGCGGCCCGCGGCGCCTTCCCCCGGTGCTCGGCGTCCGGCTTGGGCGGCGGCTGCACCTTGAGCATCCGGCCCCAGTCGAACGCGAGGTTCGGGTTGTTCTCCTCGATGGCGCGGATGGCCTCCTCGTCGAGCGCGTGGCGACCGACCCTGACGCCGGGCGGAGTCCGGAACCAGTACAGAAGGCGTGGCTTGGACTGCCCCTCGCCGCGGAAGGTGTGCAGGAGGTACGTGTGCTCGTAGCCGCGCCTGTTGCGCGAGAACCGCAAGTATGGCATCGGAACAGAGTAGTACCATACCAAGCGTGAATGACAACTTCCTGCGGGCCTGCCGCCGGGAACCGGTCGATGTCACGCCGGTCTGGTTCATGCGGCAGGCCGGCCGCTACATGGCGGAGTATCGGGCCATCAGGGCCCGCCACACGCTGCTCGACATCTGCCGGCGTCCGGACCTCGCCGCCGAAGTGACGCTGCAACCGGTCGAGCGGCTCGACGTCGACGCGGCCATTCTCTTCTCGGATCTCCTGCTGCCGCTCGAGCCGATGGGCATCCCGTTCGATTTCGTCAAGAACGAGGGCCCGGTCATCGAGCGCCCCGTCCGCGCGGCCGAGGACGTGCGACGGCTACGGCGCAGCGACCCGCGGGAAGCACTGCCGCACGTGCTCGCCACGATTGGCCTCGTGCGGCACGAGCTGGACGGACGCGTGCCGCTCATCGGCTTTGCCGGGGCGCCGTTCACTCTCGCCTCCTACGCGGTCGAGGGCGGAGCGTCGCGCAGCTACACCCGCACGAAGGCGCTGATGTACGGCGAGCCGGCCGTCTGGCACCAGTTGTGCGACACCCTGGCCACGGTGGTCGGCGAGTACCTGCTGGCTCAGGTCGAGGCCGGCGTGCAGGCCGTCCAGCTGTTCGACTCCTGGGTCGGCGCCCTGTGCGAGCGCGACTACCGCGAGTTCGCCCTGCCCCACACGACGCGCATCCTGCGCGCCGTCGAGGCGGCCGGCGTGCCGGTGATCCACTTCGGGACCGGCACCGCCACCCTGCTCGAGGCGATGGCCGAGGCCGGCGGCGACGTGGTCGGGGTGGACTGGCGCATTCCGCTCGACGAGGCGTGGGAACGGATCGGCGCGGACAAGGCGGTGCAGGGCAACCTCGACCCGACGTTGCTGCTGGGACCGATCGAGCGCCTGTTGGCCGGCGCCGATCGGGTGCTCCGGCAGGCCGCGGGCCGTCCCGGGCACATCTTCAACCTCGGACACGGCATCCTCCCGGAGACGCCGGTCGAGCACGTCCAGGCACTCGCGCAGTTCGTCCACGCCCGCAGTGCCTGACGCCGACGTCGACGTGGCCGTCGTCGGGGGCGGCATCAGCGGCCTGGCCGCGGCCTACGAGCTGCAGGCGCGCCGCGTGCCGCATGTGCTGCTGGAGCGCTCTTCCCGCCTCGGCGGCGTCATCCGCACGGAGCAGATCGACGGCTTCACGATCGACGGAGGCCCGGACGCGCTGCTGGCGCAGAAGCCGGCCGCGATCGAGCTGTGCAGCGAGCTGGGGCTGGCCGGGCGGCTCGTCCCGACCCGGGAGCCCCGCACCGCCTTCGTGCTGCGCGCCGGCCGGCTCCACGCGCTGCCGGACGCGTCGGTGCTGGGCATCCCCACCCGGCTGCTGCCCCTGGTGACGAGCGGCCTGCTCTCGGCGCGCGGCCGGCTGCGCATGGCCCTGGAGCGCCTGGTTCCCGGCCGGCCGGCACGCGACGGGGACGACGAGTCGATCGCGTCGTTCTTCGGGCGCCGCTTCGGCCGCGAGGTGGTCGACTACATCGCCGAGCCCCTGCTGGCGGGCATCCACGCCGGCGACGTCGAGCGCCTGTCCGTGCGCGCGCTGTTCCCGCGGCTGATCGAGGCGGAAGCGCAGCACGGCAGCATCATCCGGGGTCTCGGCTCGCTGCGGGCCGGGCGGACGGCGCACGGCCTGTTCCGGTCGCTGCCGGGCGGCATCGGGGAGATGGTGGCGGCCCTGGCCCGCACGCTGGACCCGGCCACGGTCCGGACGGGCGTCGGCGTGGCGCGGGTCACCGGCGCGGGCCCGTACCGACTCGAGCTGACCAGCGGCGAGCCGGTCTCCGCGCGTCGGGTCGTCCTGGCCGTGCCGGCGCACGCCGCGGCCGGGCTCGTGCGCCCCCTGGACGCCGACCTGGCGGCGCTCTGCGGCGGCATTCCCTACACGTCGACCGCCACCGTGGCGCTGGGCTACGCCCGCCCGGACGTCGGCCATGCGCTCCGCGGCACGGGATTCGTCGTCCCGCGCGTCGAGCGCGGGGTGTCGCTGATGGCGGCCACGTGGGTGTCCTCGAAGTGGCCGCACCGCGCGCCGCCCGGCCACGTGCTGCTGCGGGGCTTCCTGGGCGGCGCCCGCGACGGCGCCGTGCTGGCGCGCGCGGATGCCGACCTGATCGACTGCGTCCACGGCGACTTCGGCAAGCTGCTGGGCGTGCGGGGCGCACCCGCCGTCGCCCGCGTCTACCGCTGGCCGCGGCTGAACCCCCAGCACGAAGTAGGCCATCTGGCGCGCCTGGCCGCCATCGAGGCCCGGCTCGACCGCCTGCCGGGACTGCGGCTGATCGGCGCCGCGTTCGACGGCGTGGGGCTGCCCGACTGCATCGCCCAGGGACGCGCCGCGGCAGCGCGCGCGGCCGAAGGTCGCTAGCCCGCTAGCCCCAGCGTGCTATATTGCTCGCAAGTGCAGGACTTCACAACGATACTGGCAACGCACACAGGAGTTTTCCGATGATCCGCAAACATTCCCTGTTTTCAGTACTGCTCTGCGCGTGCGCCTTCGCGGTCGCGTGCGGCGGCGACACCGCCGAGGAACCGGCCGCCGAGGCCATGCCCGAACCCGAGCCCGAGGCGGCCGCCGCGCCGGCCAGCTCGACGCCCGAGATGCTCGGCGGCGGCAAGGCGATGGAGGTGCATCCCGGCCAGGCCGGCAGCCCGCACGTCCAGGTCGAGTGGATGGTCGACGACGCGAACATCTCGATCAGCTACGGCCGGCCGTACCTGCGGGAGCGCGTCGTCGGCGAGAGCGTCGAGCCGATGGGCAACATGGTGTGGCGGCTGGGCGCCGACGAGGCGACCACCCTCGTCACCGACAAGGACCTGATGGTCCGCGACGCCCACATCCTGGCCGGCGAGTACACGCTCTGGGCCGCGCACATGGACGACGAGTTCCACCTGATCGTCAACGGCCAGACCGGCCAGTGGGGCACGCAGTACGACGCGAGCCACGACGTGGCGCACATCCCGATGGACATCGAGGACCTGGACCCGCCCTCCGACCAGTTGACCATCTCGGTGACGAGCGACATGTTCAAGTTCGAGTGGGGCCAGATGGCGGCGTCGGTTCCCATCACGGTGCACGACTAGCC
Source organism: Vicinamibacterales bacterium (assembly GCA_963665465.1). GTDB lineage: Bacteria > Acidobacteriota > Vicinamibacteria > Vicinamibacterales > UBA8438 > JAAXGX01. The sequence goes on along the minus strand of OY762226.1, from coordinate 5,527,542 downwards.
GGAAACTGGTCGCCCCGCAGCTCCGGGTGCCGCCCAGTCGGACCTCTCGGGAGTCCGCGCCGTGCCACGGCGCGGACTCCCGCCCAGCCGGGGCGGTGGAGCATTGTCATGAGATGCACGGCCGGCCTTGCTGCCGGACTCGCCTGCGCGGCACTCGCGTTCCCGCTCGCCCAGCAGGCGCCCCCCCGGGTCGTTGACGACGCCGCGCTGGCGGCCGAGTCCCCCGGAGACGACTGGCTCGCGTTCGGCCGCACCTACAGCGAGCAGCGCTTCAGCCCGCTCAGACAGATCGACGCCGCCACCATCGGCCGCCTCGCCGTGGACTGGCACGTCGATCTGCCGGGCGACCGCGGCCTCGTCTCGACCCCGCTGGTCGTCGACGGCGTCATGTACTTCGTCCGCAGCATGAACGTCGTGCGCGCCGTGGACGCGGCGACCGGCGCCCTGCTCTGGGAGTACGACCCGGACGTGGCCGGGCACGCCGACCGCCGCCTGCGAGTGGGCTGGGACCACAGCCGGGGCATCGCGTTCTGGAAGGGCAAGGTGTACGTCGCCACGTGGGACGGGCGCCTGAACGCGCTTGACGCCGCCACTGGTCGCGAGCTGTGGAGCACGCTGACCATCGAGCCGGACGCCGCCTTCTACATTACGGGCGCCCCCAAGGTCTTCAAGGGCAAGGTGCTCATCGGCAACGGCGGCACCGAGAACGGCGCGGCCCGCGGCTACGTCACGGCGTACGACGCGGAGACCGGCGAGCAGGCGTGGCGCTTCCACATCGTGCCCGGCAACCCCGCCGACGGGTTCGAGAACGAGGCGATGGCCATGGCGGCCGAGACCTGGACGGGCGAATGGTGGGAGTACGGCGGCGGCGGGAACGCCTGGCACGGCTTCACCTACGACCCCGAGTTCGACGCCGTCTACATCGGTACCGGCAACGGGTCGCCGTGGAACCGGAAGATCCGCAGCCCGGGCGGCGGCGACAACCTGTTCCTGTGCTCCATCGTCGCGCTCGACCCCGACACCGGCGAGTACCGCTGGCACTACCAGACCACGCCGGGCGAGACCTGGGACTACAACTCGAACATGGACATCGTGCTGGCCGATCTCACGATCGACGACCGGCCGGTGAAGGCGCTGATGCATGCGCCCAAGAACGGCTTCTTCTACGTGATCGACCGCTCCGACGGGCGCCTGATCTCGGCCGAGCCGTTCACCGAGGTCACCTGGGCGAGCGCCGTCGACACGGCCACCGGCCGGCCCGTCGAGACGTCCGGCGCGCGCTACGAGACCGCGCCCGCCCTGATCTCGCCCGGACCGATCGGCGGCCACAGCTGGCACGCGATGTCGTACAACCCGGAGACCGGCCTCGCGTACATTCCGACCATCCATCTCGCGTACCGGTTCACGGACGAGGGCGTCGACGTCGACGGCTGGCGCTCGCCGGTGGGCAGGTCGGACACGGGGGTCGCCACGCGCCGCCTCGGCTCGTCGCGCCCGGACGACGTGATCGGGTCACTGCAGGCCTGGGATCCGGTGCGCCAGGAGCAGGTGTGGGAGGTCCCGCTCGACGGCATGTGGAACGCCGGGACGCTCACCACGGCGGGCAGCCTGGTGTTCCAGGGCCGGGCCGACGGCAACCTCGTCGCCTACGACGCGGAGAGCGGGGCCGAGCTGTGGCGCTTCCACGTCGGCTCGGGCATCTCCGCGCCGCCGATAACCTACGCGGTCGACGGCCGGCAGTACCTGGCCCTGCTGGTCGGCTGGGGCGGCGCCATGGCGGGCGTCGGCGGCGCGAGCGAGGCCGCCCACGGCTGGTCGTACGGCGTGCACCCGCGGCGCCTGGTCACCTTCGCGCTGGACGGCGGCGCGGAGTTGCCCGCCTCTCCCCCGCCCCGCGTCCCGGTGCCGGTCGAGGCGCCCTTCTTCGAGGTGGATGCCGGCCTGGCCCAGCAGGGCGCGCGGGAGTACGGCGGCGTCTGCAGCTCGTGCCACGGCCGCGGCGCCATGTCGTCCGGCATGGCGCCCGACCTGCGCGCCTCGGGCACCGTACTGTCGGCGGCCGCGTTCGCCCGCGTCGTCCGCGACGGCCGCAACGCCGAGGGCATGCCCGCCTATCCCGAGCTGACCGACCAGCAGCTCACCGCGCTGCGCCACTACGTTCGCGAGCAGGCCGAGCGCGACCTGGCAGCCGGCCCCGCCGGCCGGTAGGAGATCCGCGCCGCGGAACGGCGCCGACCGCCGGCTGGCGCCTCGCCGCGGACCGGAGCGGGACCAGCCAATCCGCGGCCGGTCCCGCCCGCCCGATCCGACGGTTCAGTCGACTGTCGTCTTCATCATCGACTTGCCGGGGACATGTTGCGCGAGAAACGCGCGGATCGCCTCGTGGCTGCGCCGCATCTCGTCCGGCGGGAACCCGCCGTGCCCGCCGCCCGGGATGGTCACGAGCTGGTTCGGCACGCCGACCTGGTCCAGCCCCTCGTGCAGGCGCACGGCCTGGGTATGCGGAATGCGGGGATCCTGGTCGCCGTGGATGGTGATGATCGGCGGCAGCCCCTCGCGCACGTAGCGGATGGGCGAGATGAACTGCGCCAGCTCCTGCCGGTCCGGGTTGCTCCCGAACCACTGCACCGTCCCCCGCCTTGCGTGGGGCCCCTCGAGCCGCTCGAGCACGTCGGTGATGCCGTACCAGTTCACCACGGCCGCCACCTCGATGGGCGCGCCCGGACACTGCCGGTCGAGCCCCGTCGACGCCGGCAGCATGCCCGACGTCAGCGCCAGATGGCTACCCGCCGAGGCGCCCGTCAGCACCAGCCGGCTGGCGTCCAGGTTGTAGTCGTCCGCGTGCTCGATGACCCAGCGCACCGCGCACAGGCAGTCCTCCACCGCCGCCGGCGCATGCGCCGCGCGCGCCAGGCGGTACTCGACGTTCACGACCGCCCAGCCCATCTCCAGGTACGGCAGCAGCGTGAGGAAGCTCGCCTCCTTGCTGCCGAACACGTGCGCCCCGCCGTGGAAGTAGATGAAGGTCGGGTGCGGCCCCGCCGAGTCGTCGCGCGGCACGTAGATGTCCAGCTTCCCTTCCCACTGCCCCGCCGTGAGGTACGTCACGTCGGGGATCGACCGGAAATCGCGGCCCACGCTGATGGCCCAGTCCGCGGATTCCGACAGCTGCCCGTGCGCGAAGCCGGGCGCGAGCACCAGAACGGCGAACGCCGCGACGAGACGACGGATGTGCTTCGAAGCCATGGGGTGTCCTCTCCTTCTCTCCAACCGCCACGCCTCCGCGCGAGGCGGCGCACGGGTCCAGCCGATTGTACTCCCCGCCGGGAGCCGCGGCGCAAGCCGGATGCGCGGCGGCGCGTGCGGTAAGATCGACAGCTCGTACGGGCCGCTAGCTCAGTGGTAGAGCACCTGACTTTTAATCAGGGTGTCGCTGGTTCGATCCCAGCGCGGCCCACCTTTAGAATCAATGACTTAAAGAGGGCTACAGGGATCGGACCAAAGCGCCAGTCAACAATCAGTCAACAGTCCTTCGAGTGAGGCCGCATTGACGCATGCATCCGACTCAGCTCCTTCACCCGCCTCGAACCCATACCCCCACCTCCTGGTGACATCGGATTCTTCCTCCCTCAATCCCCCCCATGATCCATCTCTGCCGAAACGACCAATCACTTCCAACCGGCTGACCGCCGCGGCGCCAACCCAGGCCTGCTCCGCCTTACCGTGTTCGGCGTCGAAGACGGCGGCGAAGGCCGAGGCGAGCGGAGAATGGCTGCCTGGGGCAGGAACCGGCGCCATTCACATGTCGTGCCGCCCCGCGACCTCGGTTGTGCCACGTTGTGGGCGCTCGGCTCGCCAGTCGCTGTCGCTGTCGCGGACGCACGTCGCGCAATCGGCGCGACGATCGCGGCACAGATGGCCGCGGGAGGGACTTGTGCGACCGACGATGGCACGCGGTGGGCATACTTGCCTTCGGAAGCGAAACCGGAGGACGCACGTGTTCGAAGACCACAAGCTATATCTCGCCAGTGATCCGGCGTTACTGGTGCTAGGCCGCCCTTCAACGCTCGCGCACTGGAGGAGCGAGGGTCGCGGGCCGGCGTTCATCAAGCTCGGCGCTCGCGTCGCCTACCGCGGCTCGGACCTGAACGGTTGGCTCGCAGCTCGGACCGTGAGGCCGACCGACAGTGGGAGCCGGCGGGCCTTGGTAGCGGGGGAGGGTGGCTAAGGCGGATCGCGTTCACTTTGACGCAGATCTCGGACCGTCCACACGCTGTCGCCCTCAAGCACGCGAAGGACGAGATGGGCTCCACCGAGCGCGGCGCCGACGGCGGCCAGGTCATGCGGCCGAAGGGCAGCGACGTGTTCGACAAGGACGGCCAGCACGTCTTCGAGACGCGCCAGCAGCAGGGCCGCCACGAGACCTACCTGGTCTACTCGGTGACCGACGTCAACATCGCGCACCTGCGCGACCGCACGCCGCCGGGCGAGGGCCGCTCGCAGGTCGAGCGCTGGCAGAGGGAGAACGACGGGCGTGAGCCCGACTTCGTCGCTATCCGCAGCGGGATGGCGCAGCGCAAGCTCGACACGATGATCAACACGCTCTCGGAGAAGCACGGCGTGACGATCAAGACCGACGTGGCGAAGCTCGACGAGGCGCGCTTCTCGATCGGCGCCGACGGCAAGGGCACGCTGCAGATCCCGAAGGCCGCGGCCTTTCGCGACCTCAACCACCAGGCGTCGTCGCTCTTCCAGGCGGTCGCGCACGCGAGCCTCGCGCGCGAGGCCCAGCGGCTCGTCGCCGCGGCGCCCGAGGGTCACCCGAACACGGCGGCCGAGGAGCGCGTCGCGGCCTATCAGCTGCCGCCGTCGAAGCAGGCCAAGTCGCCCGCGTTCGCCGAGGCCGAGCTGGTCGCCAGCTACACGGCCCTGCACGAGACCACCGGACTCGGACTCGACTACAACCCGGGTCCGTCGGTCAACGACGACAAGATGCAGGAGCGCTGGGCGGCCAAGCTGGCCGAGCCGGGCGGCTACGCCGAGGTCGACCGCCAGATCACGCGGACGATCAACCTCGACCAGGACCTGATGCCCAAGCGCGTCCCGGGCCGCTACCAGACCCGCGACGACGTCAGCGGCCGCGAGCAGGCCGGCCGGTCCAACCAGGAGGTCGCCGCGCGCGCGGCCTCGGCGCTCCGTCGCCAGGGCGGCGGCGACGACATGCCGGGCGGCGGCATTCCCGGCGGCGGCGATTCCGCTCCGCCGCCCCCGTCGCGCCCGTCGCCGGCCAGCGAGGCGGCTGGCGGGCCGGCACAGACGCAGAAGAAGGGCGACGAGACGCCCCCGCGCTAGCTCCGCCCCTGCTCACCTTCATGGGCCGGCCGCTTCCGCGGCCGGCCTTTTTTTTGGTCTCTGACTTATCTGCGAGATACGTGCAGTTTTGTCCGGATGCTCGCTGCGACTTACGTCCAACCTTCGCCTGCAGAGCCAGCTCCGCTGCAAACTGCGTGCTCGCCCACGTCGTTGATGCCTGGGCGACTCGTCGAAACATACGTATCTTCGCCATATCTTCGCGGGCGAAAACCACCGCCTGCGGACAAAACTGACATCCGAAAACGACGCTGTCCTTCTTGGCCCAGGGGGGGCGAAACAAGCGCCATTCTCCATTTCTGCAAGGGATCTCACCGCAGGTATGCGTGAGATCCCTTGCAGAAATGACGTAGACCGGGCAAAAACCCCAAAATCGATAAGCCAACCTTATAATTGCGGCACCGCAGCGGCTTCCCATGGCGGCTGCTTTGCCCGCTCCGCGGCGGCTTGACCTGCCGGCCGCCGCCTCGCTGCGGGTACCTTGCTTGGGATGGCCGTTTCATCGTCGGCCCGTTCCGGGCTCATCTCGTCCGCCGCGTTCGTCGCGCCGACCAGCGACGACCTCGTCGCCGCGGTGCTTGCCGGCGACGACGCCGTCGAGCGCCAGCGCGCCCGCTTTCGCGTCGCCAGCCCCGCCGACTGCGTCCGTCGTCTCGTCGTGCAGGCGATCGACCCGCTCTTGCTCACGGCGATTCTCGGCCGCGATCTCGCCCCCGGCTGGGTGCCGCTCCTCGAGCGCTACTATGCGCAGGCCCGCCGCCAGTCGCCGGCGACCTTTCTCGACTTCGACCGCGCCTGGGATCTGCAGCGCCGGCGCTGGCAGCCTCTCGTCGATGACGCCGAGGCGGGCGCGCGTCCGGCCGGCCCGCCCGCCGATTCGGTCGCTCCCGAGCGAGGTCCGGACCGCGCGGCCGCCGTTCCGGGCGCCCACGCGGCGTCGGGCCGCGCGCGGCGCGGCTTGCCGTCCCGCCCGGCTGCCGCGGCGGCGGCGGCTCTGCCCGGGTCGGCGGAGGCCGACGAGCAGGCCGAGCCGCTCGTCGGCGAGGATCTGCCCGAGCCCGAGCCCGACGATGAGCTCGCCGCGGGTCCGGACCCGCTTCCCGTCGAGCCCCTCGAGGCAGGCCCGGCCGAGTCGGCCGAGTCCGACCAGGCGGCGGCGGCGTCCCGCCCGCCCGATGCCGGCCGCTACGGCCTCGCTGTCCTCGAGGCGGCCCGCCGGCCGGATTTCGATCTGATCTCGGTTTTCGACGGCTGCCTCTCCGAGGTCGACGGCGAGCCCCACTGGGAGTCGTTCCGTTTCGGCGCGGCATCGCTGCAGCGCGGCCTCGTGCGGCGGCGCTGACCCTTCCGCCGCTGGCCGCGCTGGCAGGCGTTATTAGCGCTTCCCGCCCCGCTCGGTTTCGGGCCTGGCCCTCCCCCGTTACTAGCGTTCGCTACTGCGCCACCGGGACGCTCGCTCGCGCGCGTCCGGCGAGGCGTCGACCTTGCGATGTCCGATCCCCGTTCCGGTTCCTCGCGACCTGTCGGCCGCGGCGATCCCCGCGATCCCGTCCGCGGCAGGGTGCGCCCGCGCGCGCCGGGCGTCACGGTCCCCGGCGGTCCGCCGAGCGGTCCGCCGCCCCCCGACCCCACTCCCCTGGAGCGCGTCGTCGAGCTTCGCGATTATCGCGGGCGCCCCCACGGCGGCCGCCGCGTCGAGCGCCGCGACCCGCGGCGCCGCAGCCGCGGCGAGCGCGAGGAGGACGTGCTCGAGCTGCTCGGCACCTACCGCGTCATCTCGCGGCGCGGGCTCGTCGAGTTCGCCTTCGACGGGCATCCGTTCGCCGCGTCGCGCACGCTCGCGGGCCTCGAGCGCCGCGGCCTCCTCGCCTGCTCGCTGGTGCCGCGCGGCCGGCGCGGCTATCAGGTGTTCTCGCTCACCCCGGCCGGCCGCGACCTGATTGCCGAGCGCCGCCGGCGGCGCCGGCGCGAGGAGGACGACGAGCGCGCCGCCGACGACCAGCGCTTCTGGTCCGGTTTCGGCGACGTCCGCCAGCTCGCGCACGACCACCGGGTCTTCGAGGCGGTCATGCAGGATAGCGAGAAGCTGCGCGCCGAGGGCGGCCGCATCCGCCGCGTGCGGCTCGAGCCCGAGCTTCGCGCCCTGCTCAGCTCGGCCGGCGAGACGGCGCGCGTCGCCGCGGGGCCGGACGCCGCCCGCGCCGCGCGCTGCCGCGAGGCCCGCCGCATTGGCCTCGCCGTGTTCGAGCGCGACGTGCCGCTGCCCGACGCGCTCATCGAGGTCGAGGACGCGCGCGGGCGCGTCGTCGTTCGCGGCATCGAGGTCGTCTCGGGTTCGTACACCCGCGCCCAGGTGCGTGCGAAGCGCCTGGCCGGTTTCCGTCTGTACTCGGTGCCGGGCTTCCGCCGGCAGGAGCGCCAGCGGCGGATCGGCACTCTCGATCGGGACAAGTTCCCGCTTTCATGGGGAGGTGGACGATGAAGTCTCTCGCGTGTCTCGGCTGCGCCGTCGTCGCGGCCCACTGGCTGCTCGTGCTGTTGGCCCCGATGTTCTGTTCGGCTATTCAGTTCAGTCCCGTGCGCGTCCTGGCGCTCACGGTGGTGGCGGCGCCGCTGGCCGCGGCCCTCGCGCCGCGTCTCGCCCGCAGCTTCGCGGACCTCGTGGTGTCGGCGGCGTCCGCCGCGGCCGCGCGCCGGCATTCGCTTCCGGCCTGGTGCTAGCTGATGGCTCCGTGGCAGGTGGCGTTGGGGTTTTCCATCGTCCTGCTGGTGCCGCTGGGCTTTGGGCTGTCCTACGAGCTCAACTACCTCTCGGGGTACTGGGGCCTGGTCGTGGGTCGCTATGGTTATCACGTCGCCAGCGTGGTGCTGATGGTCTACTCCGTCTCGTTCTTCGGCATCTACCAGATCGCCCGTTCGCTCTCGTTGGGCGATGTCGGTTCCCGTCTCTCGGTCATGGACCGCAGTGCCCGCGAGGGCAGGGCCGGTGACGCCGAGCTGTCCGAGGCTCTCCAGCGCGAGGTCTCGGGAGACTATCAATCCTGAAGAGCCGTGCGGGCGTGTGCGGCCACTTTTCCTAGTGGGGTCTTGCTGATGCTCATCTTCATGTTGTCCGCGTTCGTTGTCGCCGTCGCGCTGCTTGCGGCGCCCGGCTGGTTCCGTCTTCCCCTCGCGCTGGCCCGTGTCGTCGTCGCGTTCGGCGCGCTCTTCGATCCGCTCCGTCGACGCGTCGCGTTCGTCCTGCCCGGCGTCCGGCCGTGGCTTCCGAGCGCCGGCGCCGCCGTGCTCTTCGTGGCGCTCTTTGTCGGCTTCGCCGACACGGCAGCAAGAGCCAGATTGCCGGCCTGATTTTCGGTGCCGGCATGGTGCTCGGCGCCCCGACCTTCCTCGAATGGCTCGGTCTCGGCACCGGTCTTGTCTGCTGACGGCTGGCGGCCGTTTTCCCGCCCGCGGCGGCGCCCATCCGCCGCCGCGCGTCCGGGGGCCGCCCATGGCCGGGTACTCTCCTTCCTGGTTTTTTCTGCTTGTGGACTCTAGGAGTCTGCGCCGCAGAAAACCAGATGCGACAATCGTAGGCGAGATCGGACGACGAAAGGACTTGATGTCGACTACGTTCCGCCCCTACGCGCCGGATCAGTCGCTGCTGTTTCCGCCCGACGTGCGGGAGTGGCTGCCCGAGGGCCACTTGGCACACCACGTCAGCGACCTGGTGGACGGTCTGGACCTGACGGCGTTCTACATGGCGTATGAGGGAGACGGGCGCCGCAACGCGCCGTATGAGCCCCGGATGATGGTGAAGGTTCTGCTCTACGCCTACGCGACGGGGGTGTTCTCGTCGCGCCGGGTTGCCCGGAAACTGGAAGAGGACGTGGCGTTCCGGGTGCTGGCGGCGGGGAACTTTCCGCAACACCGGACGCTGTGCGAGTTTCGGCGTCGGCACCTTGAGGATTTCCAGGCGCTGTTCGTGGAGGTGGTCCGTCTGGCGCAGGAGTTGGGTCTGGCGCGCTTGGGGAAGCTGTCTATCGACGGGACGAAGGTGCGTGCGAACGCGAGCAAGCACAAGGCGATGAGCTACGACCGGATGCAGGAAGAGGAACAGCGGCTGGAAAGCGAGATCGAGGCGCTGTTGCGTCAGGCGGATGCGGTTGACGAGGCCGAGGACGCACGCTTGGGCGCGGAGATTCGGGGCGATGATCTGCCGGCGGAGTTGCACCGGCGGGAAGCGCGTCTGGCCGCGATTCGCGCGGCGAAGTCGCGCCTGGAAGCGAAGCAACGGGCGGCGGACGACATGCGGGGTCGGCAGCCGGGTCAGGACCGGAACCCGAAGGGCGGACCGCCGTACAAGCGGGCGTATGGCGAGCCGGACGAGAAGGCGCAGAGCAACTTCACGGACCCTGAGAGCTCGATCATGAAGACGAGCAGTGAGGGGTTCCAGCAGTGCTACAACGCGCAGGCGGCGGTGGACGCGGAGCACCAGTTGGTGGTGGCGACGGATCTGACGGCGAACGCGAGTGACCAGGGTGAGTTGCCGGTGTTGCTTGACGCGGTGCAGGAGACGTTCGACGCGCAGCCGGAGACGGTGCTGGCCGATGCGGGGTACTGCAACGAGCGGGACCTGAAGGACCTGGAAAAGCGGGGCGTTGACGGGTATGTGGCGCCGGGCCGGGAGGGCAAGCAGACGGCCGCCCGCGATCTGGAGAAACATCCGGCGACGGGTCGCATGGTGGAGAAGCTGGCGACGCCGGCGGGCCGGGAGGCGTATGCGAAGCGCAAGTGGTTGTCGGAGGCTCCCTACGGTTGGATCAAGCACGCGCTGGGCTTCCGGCGCTTCAGCCTGCGCGGACTGGCGAAGGTGCGCTGCGAGTGGGACCTGGTGTGCCTGGCGTTGAACGTCAAGCGCCTGCACGTGCTGAAGGCGGCGTAGGACACGGGGAATGAGGCTCGCAACGGCGGCAAATCGACCTGCACCGCGGTCTCTGACGGGCCATACTACGGCCCGCGAGGACCGAATTTTGCTCTCTGTTCGCCAACCACCGAACATCCATCCCGCCTTGCCGACCGGCGAAGCCGCCCCGACACGGAGCTCAGCGCGTGGGATGAGGACTCATTTCGTGCCGCAAACGTCCTGCGGCGCAAGCTCCTAGCTCATGTCTTTGCGTATGCCCGTTGGGCAGCAGCAGTGGGAGGGGTTTCATGTTCTGTGTCGACCCCTCGAGCTTGGAGGCGTCGACCGGCGCCTCTTCGGCATCCTCATGATCTTCTTCCTCGTGTTCTGGCAGGGTTTCGGCCTCTTTCTCTACGGCCTGCTGGCCACCGGGGGCCTCTACTACTTCTTCCGCTGGCTCACCAAGCGCGACCCGCAGTTCTTCTCCGTGCTCCGCATGTCCTCTCGCTACCCGGCGGCCTGGTACGACGAGGCGCGCGCACCGACAGACTTCGGCCCGTATGTCGCGCCGAACCTCCGCGTTGTTCGCGATCTTGAGCGCAGCGCCTCCGTGGCCCGGCGCCGTGCGGCCTCCAAGTCGCTTCTGTTTCGGCTGCGGCGCGTCATCGTCGAGCTCCTCGAGGCGCGCGCGCCTTCAGGCGCGCGCAGCAAGGAGGCCTCCTGATGGCCATGTTCACGCCGGGCGAGGCGTCTCTCATCGACCGCATTCCTTACTGGGGCTTCGTCGCGCCGGACGCCGTTCTGACCAAGACCGGGCAGTTCCTGCTCCTCTACCGCGTTCGCACGGCCGGCGTCGACGGGCGCGCGCCCGAGCACCTTGACAGCGTCAATGTGGCTTGGCAGCGGCTGCTCGCCGCGGTCGAGTCCCCCGACCGCGTCTTCGTGCTCTTCATGCGGCCCGAGCAACCGCTTCCCGCTGATTTCGATGACGTGACCGATATCGCGGCGCTCGCTCAGCGCAAGCGGCTCTCTTACGTCGCGTCGCGTGTGCGGCAGATGGAGACGGTCCTCTGCCTCGCTTTCGACCCCGGTCTCACACAGACGATCCACGACAAGACCGGCGCGCAGTGGTGGATCGAGAACGTCCGCCACTGGCTCCTCTCGCGCATGCGCACCGAGCACCTCACGGTGATCGTTCGCGACGCGATCGACCAGGCGCTCGCGTCCTCGCGCACGCGCGCCTCCACGCTCACCTCGCTGGTTTCCGATCAGACGCCCCTCGTTCCCCTATCGGGCAACGATCTCGCCGAGGTTCTCTTCCGGCTGGTCAATCAGGGTCAGGGCGTGTGGGAGCCGATGAGCGAGCCGTTCAGCTACGGCCTCGCGTGGCGTCTGGCCGGCGAGACGGTCGCTTTCGAGCGCTCCTACATGACGGTCGGCGACTCGCTGGTCGGCCTCTATTCGCTCGCGCTGCCGCCGCGCGCGTCGATGGCCAATGCGCTGGGCGAGCTCTACGCCCTGCCTTACGACCTGTCGGCCGTGCTCGAGTGGCGGCCGATTGAGCGCCAGCTGGCGGCCGCGCGCATCCGCTCGGTCCAGAAGCATTTCAACACGGCCCGCTGGTCTATGTGGTCGGCGGTCCAGCAGACCGAGGGTAGCGAGGCCGCCCTCGAGGACGCCTCGTCCGCAGCGGCGGTCGAGCAGCTCCACCGCGCGCAGCTCGAGCTCGATCACCACGGCATTCCTTACGGCGAGTTCGCTTTATCGGTGTCGGTGGCTGCTGAGTCGCGCTCGCAGCTCGACGAGATCGGTGCGTCGATCCAGCGCGTCTTTCTGCACCTCGATGGCAAGGCCGTCAAGGAACGCTACGGGCAGCCTTCCGTTTGGTTCCAGCGCTTTCCCGGCCAGCCGTCTTTGAATTTCCCCCGCCCCCTCCTCGTCAGCTCCGGCCAGGCGGCGTCGATGATGCCGCTCTTCGGGCCGTCGGGCGGCTACTCGCGGTGCAAGCATCTCGATGCGCCGCCCCTGACCTGGTTCGAGACGCCGTGGCGCTCGAGCTACGGCTTCGACCTGTTCGGCGGCCGCGACGTCGGCCACAGCCTCCTGCTCGGCACGACCGGTTCGGGCAAGAGCTTCATGCTCAACTTCCTGCTCATGCAGGCGCTGCAGTACAACCCGCGGGTCGTCATCCTCGATCTCGGCGGTTCCTACCGCTGGCTCACCAAATTCCTCGACGGCAAGTACCTGTCGATGAATCTCGAGGAGGGCGGCAAGCAGCCGAAGCTCTCGCCGTTCTCGCTGCCTCCGTCCGAGCGGACGACGCAGTTTCTCACCAGCTGGATCAGCCAGCTGCTCACCCTCGGCGACTACACGCCGACGCCCGAGGACGTCGTCGACATCCGCGAGCGTCTCCAGGACCTCTACCAGCTGCCCTACGCCGAGCGTACGCTCGGGCACTTCCAGCGGCTGCTCGCCGACCGCATGTGGGCGCCGCTGTCGAAGTGGGTCGGCGACGGTCCGTGGGCGCCCACCTTCGACGGGCCGCCCGAGCCCTTCGAGGTCGCCAAGGACCAGTGGCAGGTCATCGACCTTGCCGGCGCGCAGGAGCACCCCGACTGGTGCTCGGCCGCCCTTTTCTATCTTTTCGAGAGGCTGCGGCTCAGTATTGACGATGACTCGCAGATCGACCGCCTCAAGCTGATGGTGGTCGACGAGGCGTGGCGTTATCTGGCCGACCCGGCGGTGCTGACATCCCTGATGGAGGCCGCGAAGACCTGGCGGAAGCGGAACGCGGCGCTGATCCTGGCGACCCAGTCGGTGGTCGACATCACGGCCAACGACATGGCCACGGCCCTGCTCGAGATGCTGCCGACGAAGATGTTTCATGTTTGGTGCGATGTCGTGGACGGCGTCCCCCATCTCGGCTCGCTCGTGCTCTACGACTACCTTCGGGCGGGACGCGGCGGCTACCTCGCTCCCGATGACCCGCCGCGTCGGCGGATCGCGATCAATGCCGCCCAGCGCGATGTTCTCTCGCTGCTTGTTGTCGCCGAGCTGGGTCCGCCTTCGGCGTCGGCCGCGGCGGCCGCCTTTCTGTTCGGCTAGTGCTTCGGCGTTCTGACGCCGATCCACGCATCACCGCCGCGCTGTTCTGCGGCGCTGTCGGCTGCCGTCACCATTCCGGAGATGCGCGGTCGAGCTCTGCGACCGCAGCCTCGATGTCCGGAGCCAGCCACATCGGATCGCGGCGGTACTGAATCATCCGTTTCGCTTCGCGCTGCTCGACCCGGTGAGGCTCCACGATTTCGTTGCCTAGCCCACGGACCGGGTCCGTGAGGACGCGGCCGTTTTCATGCTCGGCTAGCGCCGGAACTGGCGGCTGAGCGTCAGTCCCTGCCGCTGATACGACGAGCCGATCGCCGCGCCGTAGATTCGCTCGGGCGTGGCCGCCATGCGGCTGTACTCGAGGCGTCCGAGGACCTGGCCGTGTTCGAGCGCGAACGGCGTCTCGTGCGCGCGCACCTCGAGCACGGCCCGCGTGCCCTCAAGGCTTCCGTCTCCGTAGCCAAAGCCCGGGTCGAAGAACCCTGCGTAGTGGATCCGCAGCTCTCCGACACTCGGGTCGATCGGGACCATCTCTGCGGCGTAGTCCGCCGGCACGCGCACCCGTTCGCGTGACGCGAGGATGTAGAAGTCCCCGGGGTTGAGGATCAATCGCCCGCCGGGCACCTCGTCGATGCTCTCCCAGTAGGCTCGCGGGTCGTGGCGGCCGAGCATGTCGACGACCGGTGCGTTGTCGCGCCCGCGGTATGCCACCGGCCCTCGGCTTCCGTTGGTATCGAGGTCCACCGACAGCCATACGCCCCGGTCGATCGCCGCCGGTTCGGCCCGTCCGTCCGCGAAGACGAGCTGCTCGGCTTCGTCGAGCGCCTTGAGCTCGGTGTCGCCGACTGCCGCTTCACGCTCGTCGGCGATCAGCCGCAGCTGCGACAGGCACAGGCCCGCCCGGACGATCACGCTGAAGGTCCGCGGCATGACCTCCGCGTACAGGCGCTTGCGGTAGCCGGGGGCGACGTAGTCGAAGACGCCGCTGTGGTCGGTCACCAGCCGCGTGAACACGTCGAGCCGTCCCGTCGTGCTCTTCGGGTTGGCGCGTGCGCACACCCCGGCCGGCAGGTCGACCTGTTCGTCGAGTTCGATCAGGTACACGCAACCGCGGTGCAGGACCGCGCGCTCGCTGAGGTCGACCTCAGCCATCGTCAGGGCGCCGATCTTCTCGTCGACCAGGCCGCGCTGTCCCGGCAGGAAGCTCGCCTGCAGCCAGTGAGCCCTTCTGCCGAGCCGCAGATCCAGGCTCGCAGGCTGGATCTGCTCGCTGCGGATCGGCGTCGGCGAGCTGATGAGGCCTACTCCGATGCTCCCTTTGATCGTTTGCGAGGGCAGCACGCCCGCGGCGTTGGTGGTTGTCATCTTTCTCTTCTCGTGGTCGTCCGCCTGTCGCATCTGTTCGCTGTCCTGTCTCGTGTTTCGGCCCGGCCATGGCCGGGCATACTTGCCCGCCGTGTCGCCCCTGCTTCCCCTCGCGCCCTGCCGGCCGCCCGGCTCTGCTGCAAGCATGGCCCCCTCGCGCCTCCGGGCGCCGGGATGCACCGGCAAGCTGCGTGGTCTGTCGCGGCTACGGTCTGACGATTCCCCGCCCGCGGCGGGGCTGCTTCGCAGAACTGCGCGGTCGGCAATCCCGCCCCGCATCTGCGGGGCTGCGCGGGGGGCGCGGCTGCTGTTCCGCTCAGTCCCCAGTCCCGGCCTGGCTCTTGGCCGGCGGTTTGCGCCGGCTGGTGGGCGGGCTCCTTTCTCGTCCCTTGTGGAGGCGTGATGGCGCTTGTCAGCGGCACTCCCGGCGACGATCTTCTTCGCGGCACTGAGGGCGACGACACCCTGTCGGCTGGCGCCGGCGACGACCGGCTGTTCGGCGGCGTCGGCGACGACCGCTTCGTCGGTGGTTCCGGTGCGGACCTCATCGTGGGCGGCCCGGGCGTTGACACGGCGGACTACTCGGCATCCCCGGCAGGCGTTTCGGTGTTCCTCGACGGCCGGCTCGGTGTGGGCGGCGATGCGCTCGGCGACCTGCTCGCCTCGATCGAGCACATCGTCGGGTCCGTTCACGACGACGGCCTCTTCGGCGCCCTCGAAGCTGAGCATCTCTTCGGCGCTGCGGGCTACGACATCCTCGAGGGCGGCGCCGGCGCCGACACCCTCGACGGCGGCGACGACCCCGGCTACGACCCGGGTCAGCCCGGCTATTCTCGCGACATTCGTTGGGGCGACGTCGCGTCGTACGTCTCGTCTAACGCGGGCGTGACCGTCGATCTGGCCACAGGCGCCGCGGCTGGCGGACACGCCGAGGGCGACGTTCTCGAGGACATCGAGAGCGTGCGAGGTTCCCATCACGCTGATCACCTGACTGCTCGCGGCGACGACCCGGACACCGTTTTCTGGCCGCCCGAGGGCAGTCGCCTCTGGGGCCAGCGCGGCGACGACACCGTGGTCGGCGGCGACGGACGCGACGTGCTCTACGGCGGCCGCGGCGACGACTCGCTCTCGGGCGGCGCCGGCCCCGACAATCTCGAGGGCGGCTACGGTGCCGACCTGCTCGACGGCGGCGACGATCGCGACCTCGCGTCCTACGAGCTGTCGGACGCGGGCGTCACCGTGAACCTCTCTTCAGCGCCGACTGGCGGCGCCTCCGGCGGCCATGCCGACGGTGACCAGCTCGTCTCGATCGAGGACCTTGCCGGGTCAGAGCATCCCGACCACCTCACCGCGGCTGGATCCCAGAGCATCCTTATCGGCCGCGCCGGCGACGACACGTTGGTCGGCGGCTCTGGCGCCGACAACCTCTATGGAGGCGAGGGCGACGATGTTCTTCGCGGCGGCGCGGGCCGCGACAACCTCGACGGCGGCGTCGGCGCGGACGCTCTCGACGGCGGCTCAGGCGTCGATCGCGCCGACTACTGGTGGTCGCCGTCGGGCGTGACGGTCGACCTCGGCGCTGGTTCCGGCAGCGCCGGCGATGCCGCCGGCGACACCCTGGTTCGCATCGAAAACGTCCGCGGCTCCTACGACCACGCCGATCGCATCGTCGGTGATACGGGCGCGAATGGCCTCCACGGCGGCGCGGGCGGCAGCCGCAGCCTGCTACGCTCCCTGTTGCCGGTGTCCGATCCCATCGCGCCTCGTCCCCTCTGCCGTGTTCGAGTCGGCCCACAGGGTCCTGTCGGGCCGCTGCCGCCCGGCGTCTCGTGGTCGGCGGTGACGCGCACGGTTGCCTGGCGCGCCGACAGTCCCGGCGACCTGGTGGTCTGCGGTCCCGGGCGGGCGCACGTGCTTCGCAGCGGCCCGGCTGACGGCGACGCGGTTCGCGTCGGCCGCGGCGCGGGGGACGCCCGTCGAGGCGGCGCCGGCACTGGCGCCGCCGCTCGCCGCGGTTCGGGATCGGGCGACGCCACCCGCACCGGGCCGGGCGACGGCGACGCCCGCCGCTCCGGAGCCGGGCACGGCGATGCCCGCCGGTCGGGCAGCGGGCTCGGAGACGCCGTCCGCTCTGGCGGGGGCCACGGCATGGCGGTCCATGCCGCCGATGCACCGGGTTGTGCGCGTCGCACGGGCCTGGGTCACGGCGACGCCCTAGGCGCCTACAGCGATGCGCTGCGCGCCGGGCCGGGCGCCGGCCACGCCCTCGGTGAAGCTGCAGCCCGCCGCCTGGGCGGCGGTTCCGGCGATGCGGTCGCAGCGGGCGGTCCTGCCCACCGCACCGGCAGCGGTGCCGGCGATGCGCTCGCGCTTCTCCCCGCGGCCTTCTCGGCGACCCGCTCGGGCCGCGGCTCGGGCGACGCCGTTCAGTTCGGTCCGCTCGGCTCGGCGCTTCGCCGCGGTGGAGGCAGCGGCGACGCTGTTTGCGAGTCCCGCGGCCGCGGCGATGCCGTGCGGCGTGGCGCCGGTGTCGGTGGCGCCTTCCGCGACGGCGGCCCGGGTTCGGCCCGCCGCTCCGGGCCCGGCCGAGGTGGCGCGTTCCGCTCGTCGGTCGACCAGCCCGGCAAGGTCTGTGCCGGGCCGTTGCCGCCGACGAGCGCTTGGCAACCGCACGGCGTGTGCGCCGAGGCTGCGCTCGCGGTCTCCCGGCCGCTGCCGGAGCCGCCGCCCGAGGTGGGCCAGCTGGCGGACCTGAGGCCGCCGGTCGCCGAGCTGGCGCCCGATCCAAGGGTGCCAGTGGTTCGCGTCGTCGTCTCCGGCTTCCGCCCCGTGCGTCTCAATCCGGCGGGCCGCGTGCGTTTCGATCCCGTGCGCAGCGCCTACGTTCTCGATGACGACTTGCCGGGGACGCTCCTGGTTGTCGGCCCCGGGCATGTCGACGCCATTCGCCGCGGCCGCGGCGTCGGCGATGCGCTCCGCTCGGGCCGCGGGACCGGCAATGCGGTCCGCTCGGGGGCCGGCCGCGGCAGCGCCGTCCGCTCGGGCGGCGGCCGCGGCGACGCTCTTCGTGACGGCGCCGGGAGCGGCGACGCCGTCGTGCGGCCCAAAGTCATCGGCAACGCGATAGTCGCCGGGTCGGCCCGCGGCACGGCCCTCCATCTCGGCTGCGCCGGCGACGCCGTCAACAGCTCGTCGGGCGTTGGCGCGGCCGTGCGCCGCGGGACCGGCTCCGGCGGTGCCGTCCGTTCCGGTCATGGCGCCGGCTTCGCGTCGCGCGAAGGCGCTGGCCCGGGCTCGGCCTGCCGCTGCGGATCCGGCGCCGGCGACGCCTGGCGCCTGGGTGCCGGTCCCGGCTCGGCGTACCGCCTCGGTTCGGGCGACGGCCACGCGCTGCGCGCCGGCTCGGCGCCGGGCTGCGCCTCGCGTGTCGGCGGCGGCCGCGGCCTCGCCGCCGTCGGCGCCGGCGTGCGCGGCATCGCGTTCGCGCTGACGTCCCCGGCCCAGGCCGTGGTCTTTTCCGTCGTCGGCGATGCCGTGGCGCCCGGCGGCGCTTGGCGCGGCGCCCTTCCTCCAGCCCCCTCGCCGCTGTCGTTTTCCGAGCCGGATGACCCAGAATCGTTCCCGGCCGCGGTTTATCGCGCCTGGGTCGGCGCGGCGGCGTCGTCTTGACGAAGCCTGCCGGCAGTCGCCGGCTTTGGGTTCCCGGCGTCGGCCTCCTTATCCTTCCGTCGTGCCCATTTCTCGCGGCCGCGTTTCGGCGTCGAGCTGTCGCCGCGTCGGCCGTGTCAACCAATGCACGGTCAGGCGCTCGGTCCGGCGCTCGGTCGGCGGCGGGTGTCTCCTCGCCGGCCGGCCGCCGCTGCCGTGCATACCAATTCACTGCCTCCTGGTTTGAGGTTGCCCATGGAGAACCAAGCCGTCGCCGCGTCGTCCGAGCCGGCCGCCGCCCCGCCCCCGCAGCCGCGGCTGCGCGGCAAGCCCGCGGCCTTTCACCGCCCGTGCTACTCGGCGCTGCCGGGCCGGCCGGTCACTCTCGAGAAGCTCTTCGACGAGGGCCAACCCCTCGACTTTCCGGCCAAGTCGAAGCAGTTGGCGCAGTTCTTCTCGCATCTCTTCCTCGTGGGCATCTGTACGCCGGGGCGCGACGACGTCGTCCCGCTGTCGGTGCCGGCGATCGCCCGGAGCGCCCACAAGTCGGTGCGCTGGGTCTACAAGGCGCTTCATCACCTGTCCTACTACGGCTACGTCTATCTGATCCCGGCGCCCGGCCCCGATGGTGCCGATGGCGACCCCCCGAAGGCCCAGAGCGCCGCGTCGAAGCCCGAGCGCGTGGTCTGCCTGCGCATTCCGCCGCCGGGCTCGATGCCCATCAAGACGTACGACCCGGCTGCCGATGCCTCGTTGCCGCCGAGCGAGGACGCGGACTGGTCGGGCACGGCGTCACCGTCGCAGCCAGACGATCCGCCGCCCGCGGCGCCGCGCCAGCTCCTGCGGCGGAACCCGCCGCGCGGGGTGAACATGCGCGTCCTCGTTCACGCGGCCCGGCGCGAGAAGGGGATGGCGATGCCGAACCTCAAGGCGCTCGAGAAGGTTCCCCGCAGCAACTACACCGTCTTCCGCCGCGTCGTGACCCGGGCGGTGGCCGAGCGTTTTGGCGCGGTCGAGGTCGATCCTCAGCGCTATCGCATGCGGCTGCCGCTCAAGCCGGACTTCTTTGATGGCGACCCGAACATCGACCCTCTCGCGCCGTTCGTCATCGAGCGCGCCGTCGACGCGGCCAGCAGGCTGCGCTTCGTCAAGACGTTCGAGAACGCGTTCCGCCTCGCTAACGAGGACAATCACGACCTGCGTTATCAGCCGAAGGTCCTGATGGCGGCCCCCAAGACCCGACAGGCCAGACTGCTCGACGTCCGCCGCTATGCGGAAAAGCGCGGGCTCTGCGTGCTGTTCGATGGCGTGGTTCACGAGGACTTTCCCGAGCACGTGGCGCTCGGCGGCTGCCTGCACGCGCCTCCCGGCATCTGCCGCTGCGGGCTGCCCGGCCCCCGGCCGCGGCCGCGGCATCACGTGAAACGGCACGACCCGGCAAAGCGCGTCCACGGTGTCGCCGACGCCGACCTCTACAAGCTCGGCGACCGGTGGAGCGACTAGCACGACCTAGCGCCGCGTCCGCGTGCCGCCGTGTCGCCTCCGCTTTGTCGGGCGTGGCGGCGGCCAGGCTCGGCCAGCCGGCCGCTTCGTCTGCTCGCCCTTCGCTATGCTGAGCCGGTGCCTCTGCGGCCGGCGGCGGTGCCGCTCCTCGTCACGGCGGCCTCGCGCGAGCTCCTGACGGAGATCCGTGTCGCGTCGCTGCACCACTTCGCCTGCGAGCGGCGTCTTCGCCAGTTCCATGTCGGCGTCGTCGGGCTGCTCGTCGTGGCCGCCCTGGTCGCGCTCATCGTGTCGGGTCTGCTCTTCGCCCTCGCGCTTGCCGCGGCTGCCGCTGCGGCGCACGTCCTCTTGCCGTGGCGCAGCGCCGCTGACCGCCACGGCCACGCCGGGCGTCGTTTGTTCGCGCTCGGGCGCGAGCTCTGCCGCGCCGGCCCGGCGCTCACGCCGGCCGCCTTCTGCGCCTTGCGCGCGCGTGTCGATCTGGTTTCGACCGACGCTCCCCCGGGCGCGTGGCGCCGACACGCCGGCGGACTCGTCCGGCCCGCGCGGCCGGGCTGCTCCACAGACTTCGGTCGGCGGCCCTGAGTCGGCCGCGCGCTCGAGCGAGCGGACGCCGCTTGCGCCGACACCGGGCCGCCACCGGCCCAGCTCCCCAGCTCCGGCCACAGGTAGGCATGGCGCGTCGCGTGGCGCTGACGCCAGCGCGTGGCTGCGGTCGGCGCGGCCCGCTCCGGCGCCGCCACGCGCGCCGCTCTCGTGCTCACCGCGCTGCTCGTTCGGCGTGTCCACCCGGCCAGCGGCCGGCCGCGCCAGCCGTGGCGACCCGCCACGGGGCTCGCCACGGTTTCGCTTCTTGCCGAGCGCGCCGGCGTCGCCCGGCGTGGCGTCGTATCCTGCGCCCCGCCACGGCTTCAGCGTGGCGCCGCCCTCTCCCGACCGGCGGCGAACAGGCTGCCGCCCGCGGCCGGCAACCGCTGGCCGCGCGCCGCGCGCCACGCACGCCACGTGGCCACCGTGGCGACGGCGCCTGGCGACAGGCGGCGAACAAACTCCCGCCCCTGGCCCGCAACAGCTCGGCGCCACGCGGCGGCGAGCAGCGCGCCGCGCGGCGCCCGAACGGCGCGCGCTTTCCGCCTGCGCGCTGCGACCTCGAGCTGCAGCGAGCTGCTGCCGCCAGCGGCGACCGCGACGCGGCCGCCGTGGCCAACTGCAGCCGGCCCCTCGGGCCGGCCCGCGGCGTCGTAGGCGCGGCGGCTGCAGCGCCGTCTGATGGCCCGTGTCATCGGAGCCACCCGCTGCTGTGGCGGCCCGGCCGCCTGCCGCCGCCTCTCGCGCCGCCGCCGCTCCCCTCCCCCCTGTGGTCTCCGTCTCCTCGAGGGCCGCTTCGTTCCGGCCGACGTGGCGGGCCGTGTGTCGCGTCGACACCGGCCTGATCTGACGGCGGCCACGCCCGCCGCGCACGTGGTGCGAGTTCTTCGCCTCGCGCTCCTGTCTCCGTACTTGTCGAACCTACCCGTCGACCTGGGCTGACCGCGCAGCTGCCGTGGCGTCCGTGCGATCGGGCGCGTGTCGCCCTCCGTGGCGCGTTCCCGTGCTTGCCGGCCGCGCTCGGCGGCGCGGCTGCGGCGACTCCGTCGATCCGTTCCGGCCGGCTGTGGCCGGCCTGCGTGTTGGCCGTGGCGCTGCCGAGCCAGCCCGGCGTGTCGCTTCGATGGCGGCTCTGTTGGCTCGCCCTCTTGCGCCGGCAGCTGTCGAACGGTCCGTAGATGATTCGTCCTGATTGCCTGGCCGGTCACTGATCGTCAGTGGCGGCCCGGCCACGGCTGGTCCGCCGGGCTGTTACCGCCCGTTCGGTCGGGCGGATCCGGCGCTTCGCCAGCTGTTACCACCCGTTCGGTTGGGTGGACCCGCCGGCCGGCCAGCTGTTACCACCCATTCGGTTGGCCGCCGCTCGGCTCCTCGGTGCTGTTATCACCCATTCGCTGATGGTTCTGGTGGGCGCCGTCCTGATTGCACCACCCATTCACGGCCACCCCCTTCGGACTATGGCGTACCCATTCACAGATCCCCCTTTGGGGTCTCGCACCACCCATTCACAGATGGTCCGGCGCCTGCTGGCCCGGCCCTCGAAAGTGCCATTAAAGACGCCCGCACCCGGCTGTTCGGGAAAAACCGGTGGTCATATGGTCCTAGGAAATGGCACATGGCCATTTCATCAGAGCCTTCCCGCAGGGAAAAATGGGGGTGAGCGACCCCGCCGAGGCGGGTCGCTCACCTATCTGATCTGACTTGTGGGTATTTCCGGGGTTTTAATGGAACCGCCGCGAATTTCTTCGCAAGGTGCTGAGCGCGTGTGGGTTGCGCGCCCAATTTCCGTTGTCCGGCCCCACGGGCCGGCTGCGGGCCGGGATTAGGCCCGCTGGAGGGCCCAAACGAAGTACAAAGTCCGCGCAAAACGGCGTCGAATTACCCTCGAATTACGGTCGGGCGGCTTAATTCGGGCATAATTCCGGTGTCATATGACCACCGGCTGTTTCCGGAATTTCGCGCCCCGCCGGGCGCGTGGACCGCTCGCCTGAGCGGGTCGAGACGCCGCGATGCCGCTCAAGAGGCTCGTCATCTTCGTGCCCGACGGAGTCGTATCGCAGTACGACGCCCTGGCGGACAGCGTCGCCGGGTCGCGTTCCGAGCTCATGCGCTGGGCGCTCGAGAACTCGCTGCCCCAGGTCCGCGACCATGTGCTCTCCGTGGCGGCCGAGGCGGTGGCGCCACGGCCTTCTTCAGCCGTCGCGACACCGGCCGGCGTGTCGCGTCCCCGGCGGCGCGGCCGTCCGCCGAGCACGGAGAACGCACGCCGCCTCGTGCACCTGCAGGCTCAGGCTCGCGCCATCCTCGAGGAAGCGCCGGGGATGGACGAGGATGCGCTGCGTCGCCTGCTCGTGGCGGGGCCACGCCGCGTTGTTGGGCCTCGCCGAGAGCTCGCCGCTCTTCGACCAGGCCGTCCGCGCCGTCATTGACAACCCCGACACGCGGCCTCCCGAGCCGATCGCCGAGAACCGTCCGCCGCGTCCTGGTGGCGGCGGCATGGCGGTGGCGCGATGTCTGCGCCGACACGTCGTGTGGCGGCGCGTCCCAGCCGCCTGTGGCGCCTCGTTAACCTCGCATGGTGCCGCGCAAGACTCTGTACGATCCGCGCTGGGAGCCGTACTCGGCTCTCGTCAAGCTGTACGTGACGCCGTCGCAGCGTCACGATCTCGATCAACTCGCGACCGAGCTTCGTGTCTCCCGTTCGCTGCTCGTTCGCCAGGCCGTAGAGGCCGGCCTTCTCTTGTCGTGGCGGAGCTTCGGAGCCGCCGCCGCGGCCGGCTGCGGCCGGGCGGCCGCTCGTCGTCGGCCGCGGGCCGTGCGGCGTCGGTGCGCCGCGGCGCCCGTGGCGCCTCCGACGTGGCGGCGGTGTGGCACGAGCCGCTCGAGAGCGATCTCGTCGAGCCGCCCCGCGAGTACCCCGAGCCGGACGAGCAGTGACGTCCGTGTCGCCGGCGCCGCGCGAGCTCGTGGCGCCCTTAGCTTGTCGCCGTGGCGTGCGCCGCTGCGCAGCTGCGGCGTTGAGCGGTGTGGGGTTGGGGTGGGCGTTCCCCCGCCACGGCGTTGCTCGTGGCGCTCCTGGTTGCCGGCCCCGGCGCGGGTCGACGGCTGCGCTGGCCCGCGCGCGGCGCTCGGTGCGCCCTCGTCACGCCGCGCCGTGGCGGCGCGTGGCTTCTCCGAGCCCGGCCGGTGTTTCGAGCAGTCTTACGTCGTGATGAGTTTCATCACGGCCGATGGGCACAGCTCTCGAGCGCGAGCCGCTTGAGGGTGTAGTCGGTGTCCTTGTCGACGTGGACGACGATGCCGACTCGCTGCTCGCGCAGACCACGCCGCCGTTGACCCGGCCGGTGGCTCTTCGTTTCGTCGGCCGTGTCGGATCCGTGGCTGAGCCCCGCCGCCGTCGCCGTGGCGGGCGGCTGCGTGGCGCCCGCGATGTCGAGCGCGGCCAATATGTCGCGCGTCTTACGTTTGGACACTCCGTATCCACCTTTCGAGTGCGCGGACCTCGCCCGTGGCCTCGTTCTCCGGCGCGAGCTCCGTGGCGGCGAGCCCTTCGCGGTACGCGTGCTGGTGGTCGATCCGATGGTGCAGGATCACGGGACACGAGTGGATCCCGTACTGCCGGATGGCAAGTCGCGCTTCGTCGTTGGCGGGATGCTTGACCAGCGCCCGGTTGATCACGACGACCACCGGGCGGCGTGCCAGCCGTGCGATGTCTATCGTCGTTTTGATGCTGTGCAGGTCGGCCGTGGCTGGCTGACACGGGACGATGATCAGGTCCGCCGCGCGGCCTGCTGCCAGTGCCGCGTCGCTCGTGTGCGGCGGTGTGTCGATCACCGTCCGCGTCACGCCGTTGGCCGCGGCCGTCTCGATTACCTGTGCCAGCTGCGGCGGGGTGAACTGACACGGCCCAGCGGGCCGCTCGGCCGTCTGCTGGATGCGGTCGCCCGCGGCCGGTTTGCCGCGTCGGACTCGTCCTCGTGCAGACTGCGCCTTCGACACGGTTGGCAAGAAGTAGGCCCGGCCTCGACCCGGGCCTACTCGCCAGCCCGAGCGCCCTTCGGCACGGCCACCGCCGCCGGCCGCCTAGCACCGACCGGGAGCCCGTGCCCGCAGAGAGCCCGATCTCACGGATGACGCTCAGGTCGCTTCGTGGTCCCCCGCTGAGCGTCAGCGCCTCGTTCGTCGCGTTCGTGTGCGGCGGTGTGTCGATCGGGCTGCGTAGCCGGCGGGACAGAATTCAGGAATGACGGACGAGCCCTACGCGGTCGACTGGCGCGTGCCCGGCCAGGCACTCCGGTGGGGCTGGGCGGTCTTCCCCGTCGCTCGCCGACGCGGTCCGTGTCGCGCGAGGATACGCGAGGCTCGACGGCGGCGGCCGGTGGCGCGTCTACGGCGGAAGGCGTCGAGGAGACCCTCTACGCGCCAAGCGCCCTGACGGCCGATAGCGCGCCGGCGGCTACTCAGCCACCTCGGCTTCCAGGATCGCCGCGCCTTCCTTACTCGCGACGCGCGAACGACACATCGTCATCCCGACCAACTCGAACGCCGGCGCCGCCCTCCCGGCCGCCTGCCGAACATCCGGGGCGCACGCGGCCCCGTTCACCGCGCCGCTTCGCCGGCTCCCACCGCCGGCGCACGACGGCGCCGCCCCCCCGGCCGAGGCGCGTGCGGAGGAGCAGACTGCCAGCGGGAGGTCGTCGAGCCGCCGACGCGCAGGTTCGCACTCGGCGCTGTCAATAGCTCCGCCGCGACTGGCCCGCGGAGCACCCGAGGTTTGACAGCGACGGCTCGGTGCGCTTCTCGCGAACCATCGGCGTCAAGCCAACACCGAGAAAGCCGGAAGATGTCTGAACCCACCAAACGCTCGAGGACAAACACTGGAGCTGGTGGACTCAAGGGGTAGCGGCACGCCCTGTCCGGGTCGCCGCGCCATGCGAGGCCGAGCAGTGGCTGCAGCGCTTCGACGATCACCTCGTGCAAGCGCATGGCTTGGTCGCCGAGACCCGGCGGATGTACCGCCGCTACGCCGCAGCCTTTCTTGCCGAGTGCGCGGGGACGCCGACGCCCGACTGGTCCCGCCTCACCGTAGCGACGATCGCCCTTCGCTTCCCGGAAGGGCCGTTGCGCCTTGCCTGCCGGCGGCACGCGCAAGGTGTCGAGGCGGATCTTCGATGCGAGGT
Source organism: Vicinamibacterales bacterium (assembly GCA_963665465.1). GTDB lineage: Bacteria > Acidobacteriota > Vicinamibacteria > Vicinamibacterales > UBA8438 > JAAXGX01. The sequence goes on along the minus strand of OY762226.1, from coordinate 5,501,898 downwards.
CGCTTGCGGCGGGACTCCAACCTACACCTCCTGGCGCAGCCGGCGTATCAGGCGCAGCAGCAGTCGGCGTGCTTCCTCGAGGTCCTCGATCCACTGCGGCAGTTGCTCGCGGTCGAGCGCTCCGAAGTCGATCAGGTCCTCCTGCGCGGTCAGATTCTTCGCGTTGTCGGCGACCACCGACACGATCCTGTTCGAGCGGTTCCGGGCCGACTGTTTGGCCGTCACCCCGGTTCCTGACCTGTTTCCCTCTGGTCTTCGCGGATCTGAGCTGCTCGTCTCGCCTGACGGCTCGACTGCCGCTTGCTGTGCGGGCTTCGGGTCTCTGTCCGCGCCCTTGTTTTCGCTGCCGGCGCTCGCCTGCGCATTGGATGTCTCCGGGAATTCGCTGCCGCTTTCGGATGGCTCGCTACGGGTCGCGGGCGCTGCGTCGTCTTGCGTCCGCAGGGGTTTGCGGTTCTTCGCCGGCCGCGTCGCGGGCCGTCGGCGGCCGTCGCGGCCGACGACCGTGTCTGGCAACTTACGCCTAGGCGTAAGTTGCTGCCGTACTCTTCCTACGTACTGCTGGCCGCAGCCCACGTGAGCCGCGATCCGTACCTGGCTGATGTCCGCCCACGCCTTGTAGGCCATCTCGATGGCGCGCCGTTTGTCGCCGTCGTTGAGCCGTTGGCCGTGCGCCCGGTTGGCGCCGAGCGCGAACCACAGCGCCTGGTCCGGCCCGCCCTCGTATACGTCGGCCTCGATCTCGTCTCGGCCGGCCTGCTGGTAGGCCCGCGCCCGGTGGAACCCGTCCGCGAGCACGTCCGCTCCGTCGCTGCGGAAGACGACCACCGGTGGGAACCGCGCGCCTTCGGCGAGGGCGTCGACGTACTCGCTGACGATGAACTCGCTGATCTCCGAACGCACCTGGGTCCCGCCGTCGGTCACCAGCTTCTCGAGTGCCACCATCTCTCTGGCCGGGGTCTGCCCGGACACTGCCGGCGGCAGTCGCGCCGTCTTCATTGATTGCTCCATTGCGATCCAAGCGTAGCGACGGTCGTCCTTCTTGGTCGTGTCGCCCGCCTGGTCTCCCTCTCGCTCGCCACCGGCATGGGCGCCACCGCGCAGGACCGCTACGAGACGACGGGGATCGCGGACGGTGTCTACCAGTTGCGCTGGATGTTCCACAACGCGATGTTCGTGAGCACCGACGACGGGGTCGTGGTCTTCGACACGCTCGGCGTCGACGCCGCCCGGCAGCTCGCGGCCGAGAACCAGCGCACGGCGCCGGGCTCGCCGCTCGCCGGCATCGCTTACAGCCACAGCGATGCGGACCACGGTGCCGTCACTGCATCTCTGGCGGTATCTCCTCACGCGCTTCCGGATAGCGTCGATCCGTGTCAGCCGGCCCCGCGTGCTCGATCACCTCCCGGGAGAGCCGGATGGTTCTCGTGGTCGGTGCCGCCGAGTTCGTCGCGCGCTCGAACGACAGTAGCCATGCACGTCGGGCCGGCCGCCGAGCGGACGGCGCGCGGGGCCGTGCCAAGGGTGGCCTGGTCAATCTGACGCTGGCGTCGCCGGAACTCAATCGCGTCGAGAAGTCCGCGTGGCCGGCGCCTCCATGGCATCCGGCGCCGGCACGCGCCCGAGCGTCAGCTCCAGCAGCTCGTCGATCCCTGCGACGTAGTCGACGGCGACCGCGCGCCGCAGGTCGTCGCCGAGGTCCTCGTCGACCTGCTTGCGGTTGCCGAGCGGGAGGACGACGCGGGCCAGCCCGCGGCGGTGCGCGGCCAGCACCTTCTCCTCGATGCCGCCGACCGGCAGCACCTGTCCGCCGAGCCCGATCTCGCCGGTCATGGCGATGTCGCCTCGCAGCGGGCGCCCGGTCAGCGCCGACACCAACGCGGCCGCCATCGTGACCCCGGCCGACGCCCCCTCTTTGGGTACGTCGCCCGCCTGCACGTGCAGGTGGATGTCGGTGTCCCGATGGAAGGCCGGGTCGAGGCCGTAGCGTCGGGCGTTGGCCCGCAGCCACGAGAGCGCCGTCCGCGCCGATTCGCGCATGACCTCTCCCTGGCGCCCGGTCAGGGTCAGCGCGCCGGAGCCGGGCATCCGGCTCGCTTCGATGAACATGACCGCGCCGCCCCCCGCCCCCGTGCGGCACAACCCGAGCGCGACGCCCGGGCGCCCGGTGCGGCCGGCAACCCGGGCGCCGAGCGGCTGGGGCACCCCGAGCATGCCGGCGACCAGCGCGGGGGTGACCTCGACCGCCGCCTCGTCCCCCTCCGCCCGGCGGCGCACCACCTTGCCGCACACCGCGCCGAGCGCGCCGGCCAGCCCCCACACGCCCGCCTTCCGCGCGTAGCCGCGGACGATCGTGTCGACCGCCGCGTCGGTGAAGCGCACGTCGTCGGCCGTCAGCCGGTGGAACGCGAGCGCGAGGGGCAGGAGGTGCCCGGTCTGGATGATGCGCTTCTCGGGGTCGGTGTACCCGGACAGCTCGATCACCGTCATCCGCTCCCGCAGCGCCGCCGGAGCCGACCCGAGGTCGGTCGCGGTCGCCACGAACAGTGCCCCCGACACGTCGAGCGGCAGGTCGAGATAGTGGTCGCGGAAGGTCGCGCCCGGCGCCGGGTCGAGCAGCTCGACGAGCGCCGCCGCGGCGCCCGCGTCGTCGAGGCGGTCGATCTCGTCAAGGACGAACAGCGGATTGCGGACGCCGACGCGCCGCAGCTGCTCGGCGATGCGCCCGGCCCGGCCGGAGCGGGCGCCGCAAAGCGCCGCAGCCGTGAGCCCGTTGCAGGCCACCGGGGCGCAGGCGCGGCCGAGGGCGGCCGCGAGCAGGCCCGCCAGCGACGTCTTGCCGACGCCGGACGGGCCAACGAGACAGAGCAACGGGGCCGGCAGGTCCGGGTGCAGCTGGCGCACGGCCATGTAGTCGAGCAGGTGCTCTTTCGCCGCGGCGTGTCCGCCGTGACCTCCGTCGAGGATCGCCTTGGCGCGCGCGAGGTCGAGCGGCGCCTCGGTGCGAGCCGTCCAGGGCAGGTCCGCCAGACACTCGAGCTGCTCGCGCGCCCGCACATGGTCGGGATCGGTCGGCGCCCACGCCGACAGCCGCGCGAGGAGCTGCCGCCCGCGCTCGCCGACGACGGGCGGCAGCCCCGGTGCGTCGACCCGTTCGCGGAGACGGTCGAGACCGTCCGTCTGGCCGGTCGGCTCGCCCAGATACGCTCGGACCAGCCGGGCCCCGATGCGGTCGCGTACGAGGGCCGCGTCGCCGGTCTCGAGTCCCAGCGCCACCTTGCGGCAGATCGTCCGCAGGCAGCGGGTGAGCTGGCGGATCCCTCGTTCGCTCGTGTAGTCGCGGATGATCCGCCGGCAGGCGCCCCGCGTGAAGCGGACCGGCGCGGCCGTCAGTCCGGCGGCCCGGTTCTGCGCGCCGACGAGATGGGTCTCGGCGATGGCGACCTTCTCCGCCTCGTTGTAGCCGGGCAGCTCGACGATCTCGAGCCGGTCGCGCAGCGCCGGGGGGATCCGGGCCGTCTCGTTCGCCGTCGTGATGAAGAGCACCTCGGACAGGTCGAACGGCAGCTCGACGAACGCGTCGCGGAAGCCGGCGTTCTGCGCCGGGTCGAGCACCTCGAGCAGCACCGCGGCGGGCGCCCGGCCGAGCTTGTCGATCTCGTCGAGCACGAAGACCGGGTCGTTCGAGCCGACCCGCCGCAGCTCGCGCAGAATGGCGCCGGGCTGCGCGTCCCGCCACGTTCTGTTGTGGCCCCGCAGGTCGGTCTCGTCGCGCAGGCCGCCGCAGGCCAGCCTCGCGAACCCGCGCCCGAGCGCCTCGGCCGTGCACTTGGCCAGCGAGGTCTTGCCGACCCCGGGCGGCCCGGCGAAGCACAGTACCGCGCCCGCGCCGCGCGGGTTCCGCCGCCGCACGGCCAGGTGCTCGAGGATGCAGGCCTTGGCGCCGTCGAGCCCCGCGTGGTTGGCGTCGAGCGCCCTGCGGGCCTGCGCCAGATCGATCGGCGCCTCGGCGCGCCGGGTCCACGGCAGCGTCTCGAGCCACTCGATCCAGCCGCTGGTCGGCGCGGCGTCGCCGTCCGACTTGAGCGACAGGCGCCGGCGCTCACGCGCGATGGCTGCCCGCACCGCCGGCGGCAGCGGGTCGCCGGCGCCCTCGCCCAGCACGTCCCGCACGACGGCCGGCGTGACCACGTCCGGTCCGCCGGCCCCCGGCGGGCGTCGCCGCACGACCTCCCGGCACACCGCCGCCAGCTTGGCGCCGAGCTCGGTCAACCCGGCTTCGTCCGTGTGTGCGCGGATCAGCTTGCGGATCGCTTCCCTCTCGAAGCGGACGTGGCCCGTGCTCGCCGCCGTGCGCCACGTCTCGGCCGCGCCCGCCGACAACCGCTCCAACTCCCGCGCCGAGGCCACCTGGCGGTCGAGCACCACGGCCGGCCCGTCCGGCGGCGCGGCCGGGGCCGGCTCGAGAGCCTCCGCCGCCAGCTCGGGCGACAGCCAGTCCGCCGGCCCGGGCCCGTCGAACGGCCGCGCCAGCAGGTAGCGCTCGGCGATCGACAGCTTCTCGTCCTCGCTGTAGCCCGGCAGCTCGATCACCGTCAGCCACTGCCGCATCGGCTCGGCGATCGCGTCGGGTTCGGTCGCCGTCACGAGCCACACGGCGCCGCTCAGGTCGAACGGCGTATCGACGTACCGGTCCCGGAACGTGGTCCGGCGCGCGGGGTCCAGCACGTCGAGCAGCGCGTCGGCGGCCTCCTCGTCCACCCGGTCGACCGCTTCGAGGATGAAGACCGGATTGCTCACGCCAGCTGCGCAAAGCCCCTCGACGAGGCGCCCGGCGCCGTCCGTCGACCCGCCGAGCAGCCGCTCGAGGTCCTCCCCGCCCAGCGGCACGAGGACATGGGGACGGCCGAGCGCGTCGGCGACCGCCACGGCCAGCGACCTCTTCCCGGTGCCCGAGGGTCCGGCCAGGCAGGGGACGGCCGCCACCGTGCCGGGCGGTGCCGGGCGTACGACCAGCGCCGGTGCGCCCGTCTCCCCGCCGCCGGGGCGCGGACCCTCCACGGTGAGCGGGCCGCGGGTCTGCGGGCACGCCGCCAGCAGGTCGACGAGGCGCGCCTTGACGCGGTCGAGGCCGCCGTGCGTGCGGTCGAGCGCTGCCGCCACATCCGCCGGGTCGAACCGCTCGGGCGTGCGGCTGCGCCACGGCAGCGAGAGGACCGTCCGCGCCCGCTCGGCGGCGTGGTCGACCGCGCGCTCTCCGGCCGCGACCGCCTGGTGCAGTTCATCTCGCAGCGTCTCGCGGACGCGGCGCGGGGGACCCGCGCCCACCAGCGACCCGAGCATCTGCTCGAGGCGCGCGCGGGCCGTGGCGAGCAGGCGCCCGGTCTCGGGCGGCGCGGGGCCCGTCTCCGTGTCCGGCGGCTCGCCGGCCGTTTCCGCGGGGTCGGCGAGCGGCTCGTCCGGGTCCGCGGCCGGGCCGGGCTCGCCGGCGAGCAGTCCGAACGCCTGCGCCTCGTCCACTATGGGCGCTGGACCGGTGGCCGCCAGGTCGGGGAGGCCCCACCGGTGGCGAAGGGCCGAGGTCGTGACGACGTACGCGGCGTCCGCGGGCGTCGGTCCCGCCGAGCCCGCTGCGGCTCGACGGTCGATGACCTCGACCGCTTCCCAGTACTCGCTGAGCGTCGAGGGATAGACGAGCAGCACGCCGGCCGCGTCCCTCCCCCGCAGCAGCTTCACGCGCATCCCTGCAAGGTCCTCTTCCGTGGCCTCTCAACCGGTGGCTGGGCCGACGGGCCTACGCCGGCGTCGCTCCGCCGCGGCTGCCTGGTGCAGCTCGCCGCGAGATGGCGCCGCCGTCGCGGTCCGTCGGCGCCATCGATTCCCGTGGGCGTTCCGCCGACCGCCGGGCTCGGCGCCATCGCACACCTGGCGCGGTGGAACCTCCGCGTCGAGCGTGGCAGTCTCGTCGGCCGACATGGTGTGGTCGCCGCGCAGCGCACAATGCCGCGTCCGGGCCCCGTTGGCGCGATGCTGCCGGCCCGGCCGCCCGATCGACGCGTCATGGCTCGCGCCCATTGAGCCGGTGAACCGGGTAGATGTAGATGGTGGATGGCCCGGCGCCGTGGCCGATTCCGGACACGGTGACCCGATCGCCCCGCGACAGGCTGCAGCAGATACGCGAGCAGTTCCGGGTTGAGGGGGACATCGAGATAGGCGACCAGGTGCGGTCTGGCGGGGCGCTCGATGCGAACCGCCGTCACGTCGACGCCCGTGCCGACGCCCGTTCCGGCGGGCCAGGAGTCGTAGATGTCGTCGAGCCGCCCGGTTCCCTCGACGGGCGCTGGCGGGGGCGTCTCATACAGCGCGGGAAACTCGCGGCCGCGCTCGGCGAGATACTCCTCCGCGCTTTGGTAGCCATCGGACACCGGCGTGAGCTCTGCCTCCTCGACGGGACGCATCTGCTCGAGCAGCCAACGTCCGCTGCCAGAGAGCCACACGGCAACGGCGACGATGACGGTCAGCAGAATCGTCACAGTGCACAACCAGCGAATGTCAGTCATCGGTTCGTTCCTTCCTGTATGCGGCGGTCGACTCGCCCCGGCGGGTCGACCATCACCCCGTGTTCGACGGCGATACAGCGAACGCTGCGCTTGGCCTCCCCGGCCCCGGCCGCCCGACGCGCGCCGTCGTCATCTCTGCGGACCTTGCCGCCTCGTGGGCGGCCGCGATGCTCACCGCCTCCGGTCCAGTGCCGACAGCAGCCGCGCGACATCGCAGTCCTCCTGAGACTGGTGACTTCTCACCCTCGTGCTCGGCGAAGCACCGAACCTCGGCGCGAAGTCCTTGACGTCCATGGCACTGTCTCTTCGTCTCGATGCCCTCTCGTCACGCGTGACGCGCCCGGCGAGCGGCGATGCTGGCCGTCGACGTCGACCGCGGACGCCGCGCCCGGTGGCGGCGTCTCACGCCTCATCGAGCCCGGCCCGCCGGCTGATGCCCGGCGGTCCGGGGACGCGGCCCCAACGCGTGCATCCGTTCCTCAGGGTCCGGGCTCATCCTTGCGCCGCTGCGCCGCGGCCTCGCGGGCCGTCGACCGGCGAATAACGATCGGCAGGAGGACACCGCTCCAGATAGCCACCAGCGCGAGCATCCCGATCAGCCCCACACGGAAGGGGCGGTCGATGGTGAACGCGATCCATACGTACATGGCGGCCCAGAGACTGCCCATGTACCAACCCAGCTCCGTCACGTAGATTCGCACCGCCTCGGGAGCGCGGCGCCACCAGTAGGCGGCGACGAGCAGGATGGCGGCGACGGAGGCTGCCATCAGGCCGTAGTCGGTCAGCGTCATTTCTTCTCCTCTCGCTGGTACGTCCATTGGTGCTTGTTCTCGTCAACGGCGGCGGCGTCCAGCTCTCCGGATCCGTGGTGGGCACGGACTCCGTCGGGGACGGCCGCCCACCGCCGCCTGCTGCATGCGATTGGCGAGGTCGGTGATGCAGATGGGCCGTACCTCGTCGTCGCGATCCAGCGGGCGTGTGCGCACCTGCCACGAGCCCGGCCGGCTGTCGATGACACCGGTCACGACGTACGCGCCACTCGCGCGAGCAGCGCAGCAGGAGCGCGATCACCTCGCCGACGCGCGGCCTCGACATGCCGCTGATCACGGCGCTGTCCGGTCTGCTGTCGCTGCGAGGCTCGGGGCGTCTGGTCCAACGCCACGAGCGTCTGTCTCTCCGGTCCCCGCGCTTCTCCGGCCGGGAGCGCGGCCTCCGGGCTGGGGGTCTCGTTGTTTGTCGTCGCTCATCTTTCTTTCGCTTCCTTGTTCAGTCGTCTGTTCCTTCATGTGCCCCGGTCGTCGTCAAGCACGAACCGTTTGCGTCGTGACGCTGACGACCGGCGTTCAGATGCAGGGCCGCGTCGGCCGCGCTGTTCGCGCTGCCGCGGGCAGGTGTGCGGTCACGGTCCATCGCAGCCAGCCGGTTCTTCCATCGGCGGCATCGACCCCGAGCCTGGTCCGCCGTCGCCGACAAGAGCGCCTCCGACAGGGTCCGGATAGCGGTCACGGCAGGTCGTGCCCGGAAGGCTCCCGCCGTTCGAGATGGACCGCGCACGCAGTCCGGCGCCGGCGCACCCGCCGGGCGGGCGAACGAACATGCTGCCCAAGGGAGCTCAACTCGCCGCCGGCGCGCAGCAGGCACCGGAACCGATAGCCGGCTGCCTCGGTGCCGCTTCACCAACGGCCGCCGCACGGCGGCTCTTGACCCTTCCGTTCCTCGTCCGTCCTCCTCTCTCCTGTCTTCACCGTCTTCTCGTCATCTCCTCCTTTGTCGTCCTGTCCGGCCGCCCCGCGGCCGGTACCTCAGTGACGCCGATTCGCTTCGATCGGCACCTGTCGGGCGGGCGAACAACGTGCTGTCCAACCGCGGCTCAACTCGCCGCCTGCGCGCAGCAGGCACCGGAACCGATAGCCGGCTGCCTCCGTGCCGCTTCACCAACGGCCGCCGCACGGCGGCTCTTGACCCTTCCGTTCCTCGTCCGTCCTCCTCTCTCCTGTCTTCTTCACCGTCTTCTCGTCATCTCCTCCTTTTGTCGTCCTGTCCGGCCGCCCCGCGGCCGGTACCTCAGTGACGCCGGTTCGCTTCGATCGGCACCTGTCGGGCGGGCGAACAACGTGCTGTCCAACCGCGGCTCAACTCGCCGCCTGCGCGCAGCGGGCAGCGGAACGGATAGCCGGCTGCCTCGGTGGCGCTTCATCAACGACCGCCGACCGCGGGCTCTTGACCCTTCCGTCCCTCGTCCGTCCTCCTCTCTTCTGGTTTCACTGTCTTCTCGTCATTTCCTCCTTTGTGGTCCTGTCCGGCCGCCCGCGGCGCGGCGCTGCGTCGACGCCGGCGTGCAGTCCGGCAGCGCCTACATTTGCCAGGTAGCGGCGGTCGTCGACGGCGGGGAGGCGGCGTGCAGCGCGCGGGTGACGGCCGAGGTGCCGTGCGCGTTCATGGTGACGCCGCTTTGTCGCGACGTGCTGTGGACGGCCGGCGCGGAACAGGTCGCCGCGACGACCGCGCCCGGCTGCGCGTGGACGGCGGCGAGCGAGTCGGGGTTCCTCGCGGTGACGAGCGCACAATGGGCACCGGGCCTGCCACGGTGAGCTGCACGGTTCCACCCCGACTGCCACTACCGACGGCGCCACCAGCGGCTCCCGGCCGCGACGGCTGAGGCGCTCGCTGCGATGATCGTTGGACGATTGCCGGCGGGTGGCCGAGGCTCGACGACCACGATGAAGACCGAGCGCACGAGCAACAGCTTGACGATGCCAAAGGCAACAGACGCCAGGTGTGCCGGTTGGCACGCGCTCATCCGAACGGCGGAGGTCGTCGCCGGCGAGCTCGAGGGCCGCCCGGTCGAGCTGACGGCCGACACCACGAGGTGGTTGACGCTGACGATGCCGCCGACGGCGTTCGAGCGCGAGGCGATCGCCGGCGTGCTTGCGGCCGCCGCCGCGCTGAGCCGCGAGATCTGCGCGCTGTGCGGCGGGCCGGGCGCCCCGGTCCGGCATATCGACCACTGGCTGAGCACGCGCTGCAAGGGCTGCCGCACGGCCGGACAGCAGGTTCTGCCCCGGCACTGGCGCCGCCCGCACCGTGGCGCTGGCGGCGACAAGCTCGAGAACGCGATCGGCGACGAGGACCTGCTGGCGCTCATGAACGCGGGCGGGGAGCCGGGGGAAGCGACCGAGCGGTGGCCGCGAAGGCTCGTCGGCGGCGGGTCGACCGGCCTGGCGCCGAGCGGGATCGGCGGCGTCGGCTGGAACCACCTGATCCGCGCCGCGTACGGCGAGCTCGTGCCACCCGGTGACGGCAGCGCGGCGACGGTCCGCCAGATCAAGGAGAGATTCGGGACGCTGACGATCTACACCGACCAGCGGACGGCGTTCTGGCAGGGGTTCGGGGAGCTGATCAGCTCGCCCTGGGCCGCGGAGCCGAACAATGATGACCTCGACCGGACGACAGGAGCTTGAGCATCCGGTCAGGCGCCTGGTCGAGGCGCCGGTAGTCCGGCTGGCCGTTGCCGCGGTTCCACGTCGAGGCGATCACGGTCGTGCGTCGGCGGTATCAGCGTCCCCTTCGAGGCGGGCCGCCCGCAGCCTGGAGGCGCGCTGGCGCACCGCCGCCTCGCTGCGCCCGAACCGCTCGGCGAGCTCGCGCAGGCGGCCGCCGCCGTGCTCGTAGTCGAGCGCATCGGCCAAGCGAACCGCGACGTCTTCACTTGGGGTCCAGCGGCGCGGCATCGGCTATGTCGTAGAGAACCCGGCCTCCGCGCAACGCGTCCTCGATGATCCAGCACCAGGTGCTGGTCCACCTCGCCAGATACGAGACATCCACCGGACGCTCAATCTATGCCTCGCTCGCCTCGGTCTCCGCCTCGCCAGCATTGCCGGCCTCGGCCACCGCAGACTGCTCCCGACGCTCGGCCCAGTACTTCTTCATCCGCTCCGATGTCGCCCTCTTCGCCTCGTCCGACATGCTGCGCCGCTTGCGCGCGGGCTTCGTGGGCTGTGCCGACATCCTTGAGCGCCCCGGCTTTCCGCCAAGCGCGGCAATCGCCGCATCGACTTTAGCGACACGGTCCAGCAACTCGGCTCGTTCCGTCTGGAGCAGTGCTATGACATCCTTCATCGCCACTCTCGCTTCGCCAGTTCCGTCGTGAACTCCGATGAGTGCAATAGCATACCGTTATTCACGGCGACCGCCTACATGCCCGCCCACGGCACGGGGCCCCGTTGTACCGTGCGGAACAGCCCCGCGCCGGAATACTCGACTCACGGCCGACGTCGCTGCGGCCCCACCAGGCCCATCGGGGCACGTTTTTTGACAGGCTTGCTGCTGGCATCTACAGTTCGATTATTCGCGATACGCGAGCGTGACGAGGATGCGTCGGCACGCGGATTCGCCGTGCTGTGACTCGGTTGTCAGCGGGAGGAAGTCCAGATGAAGTCCATGACGAGGACGAGATTGTTCGTGGCCGGAGCCTTTGTGGTCGGGTTCGGTCTTGGGTGGGCGGTCAAGGGCGGTCACGGTGAGGTGGAGGCTCAGGCGTCAGACGCTCCGTTCCTGATGCAGCGGATCTATACAGGCACCGATGGACGGTCGCATGTCGAAAACATCCCGCTGAACGCGGAGTCGGTGATGGAGGAGGTCACCGGCATGCGGGTGCGTGTGTCACCGCCGGGGAGCTTCAGCGACTATCATGTGGCTCCAGGGCGCCGATACATCATCAATCTGACGGGTGGCGGACAGCTCGGGGTGGCGGAAGGCAAAGTCGATTTGCCCGCAGGGTCGGTCGAATACATCGACGATCTGACAGGCCAAGGGCACACGACGGCGAACGTCGGCAACGCACCTCGCGTCTCGATCCACCTCGAGTTCGCGGACCAGAACCAACACATCGGACCCCTCGGCAACGGGCAGTAGCCCAGCACGCAATGAAACAGTCATCCGTGTCCGTTGTGTTCTCCCTGGCGGTGCTCCTGATCATCGCGTACCAGCGACTTGCACAACCTGACCCTGGCGTCGCCGGAACTCAATCGGTTCGATAAATCGGGCAAGGATGCGGCCGAGTGGCACAGCCGCCACAGAACGAGTGCTGGTTCGCGCAGCGCGTGATCGACGTCAGGCTGGCGTACGACCTGACGATCGACCGCGCAGAGGCAGACGCGCTGGATCGGATGCTGGTCCATCCCCACGCGCGCGGGGCGAGGGTTCCGTCGGCGGGCCGTGTCCGCGCGATGGTCGGTATATCCGCGCTCGAGCTGGTCGAGCGCCGTGATACCTGTGGTCCGCGGGGCTATGATGGAGGTGGCGGCCGGATGCGCCGGTCCACCTCGATCCCATGCCCTTCAGGTCCGTCTTCGTCGCCGTCACCATCAGTGGCGCGCTGCTGCTGGCGGCGTTGCTGATCAATCAGGCGCGCCCAGGATCCGAGGTTCGACAGCCGGCGCCGGAGCTGGTGCGGGCGACAGGGCGGTGCGCGCAGTGCCACCGGGAGGAGACCGCGGCCGTCGTCCACCAGTTCGAGCGCAGCGAGCACAGCCGCGCCAACGTCACCTGCCTGGACTGTCACCAACCGTACGAGGGGCAGGAAACGTACGACCACTACAACTTCCGGCTCGCCCTGGACGTCACGTCCCTGAACTGCCGGGGCTGTCACCGCACGGAGTACGAGCAGTTCGCGCGCAGCCGGCACGCCCTGCCGGCCTGGGCCGCCGTCAGCGGCACAAGCGGGATGTCGCCCGAGCAGCTCGCGTTCGGAGAGCAGTACCATCCCGGCGCGGTGGATCGTCCCGCCAACGCGCTGGCCAGCCTGGAGGGCGCGGCGGCGACCGAGACCGGCTGCCTCGGCTGCCACCGCATCGGCCGGCCGAACCGCGACGGCTCCATCGGAAGCTGCACCGAATGCCACTCGCGGCACTCGACGTCGATCGCGCTGGCCCGCGAGCCGCAGACCTGCGGCCAGTGCCACATGGGGCCCGACCACGCGCAGGTGGAGATCTACACCGAGTCGAAGCACGGCGCGCTGTTCGCCGCGCAGCGCGACTCGCTGGACCTGAACGCCGAGCCCAAGCGGCTGACGACGGCCGACATGTCGGTGCCCACGTGCGCCACATGCCACCTGAGCGGGCTGGACGGGCTGAAGGTGACCCACGACACGACCGAACGGCTGTCGTACTGGCTGTTCGCGCCGGTCTCCGAGCAACGCCCGGGGTACGCCCGCGCGCAGACGGGGATGCAGGAGACGTGCCTCCGCTGCCACGCCTCGACGAGCGTCGCGCGCTTCTACGAGGAGGCGGAGGCGGTCCTGGCGGCGACCAACGAGCGGGTCCGGGAAGGGCAGGCGCTGATGGCCGCACTGCGCGCGGACGGGCTGCTGACGGCCGAGCCTTTCGACGAGCCGATAGAGTTCCTGTACTTCGACTTCTGGCACTACTTCGGGCGCACCGCGAAGCACGGCGCGTTCATGGGCGGGGCCGACTTCGTGCAGTGGCACGGCAACTACGAGCTGCTGCTCAAGCTCACCGAGCTCGAGGAGCTGGCCGCCGGCCTGCGGAACGCGCGTGCGGATCGCTGAGCCGGAACCGCGTCGTCCGCGGCGGCCCCATTCCCTGCGGCGACTCCTGGAAGCCCGGGGCGGGAGCGCGCTGCTGGAGGCCTTCGTACTCGCGAACTTCGCCTTCCTGGTCCTGGACGTCTTCCTGGCTCACTCCGTCAACGCCTTCCGTCACCGGGCGGAGTGGATTCCCTTCGTCTTCTCGATCGCCGCCACGCTGCTGCTGGCCCCCGCGCTGCCGGGCGCCGGCCGCACGACCCTGAGCGGCTACGCGCACTGCGTCGGCTTGGTGGTCGGCTTCGGCGCCGTCGCGCTCGGCATCGCCGGTGTCGTCTACCACCTGGAGAGTCAGTTCTTCTCCCAGTGGACCCTCCGCAGCCTCGTGTACACGGCCCCGTTCGCTGCCCCGCTGGCCTACGCCGGCCTCGGCTTCCTGCTGCTCGTCAACCGCATGGTGCCGCGCGATACCGGCGAGTGGGACGGGTGGGTGGTGTTCTTCGCCCTCGGCGGTTTCCTGGGCGTCTTCGTGCTGGCGCTGTGCGACCACGCGCAGAACGGGTTCTTTCACGCCAGCGAATGGTGGCCGGTGGCCGCGAGCGCGCTGGCGGCAGGCTTCCTGTCGGTCGCGCTCGTGGACCGGCGCGCCGCCTTCCTTCGGCTCTGCTTCGGTGTGCTCGCGCTGCAGGCGGTCGTCGGGCTGATCGGCTTCTACTTTCATGTGGCCGCCGACGTCAACGGGTTGTCGGCCAGCCTGTTCGAGAACTTCGTGCACGGCGCGCCGCCCTTCGCGCCGCTGCTGTTCGTCGACCTCGGGCTTCTGGCGGCGATCGGGCTGGGTCCCGCCGGCGGCGGCGGAGGGCCGGGTCGGGGAGGTCCGCCCTGATGCACCGCCTGCTGAAGATCGAGTGGGACGCCGTGGCCGGCGTGCTGGCCGCTGTCACCGCCATCGTGCTGCACTTCCTCCACGTGATCGAGACCGAGGTGCTGTCGATGATCACGCTCGTGCTCATCGCGGCGATGTTCCTGCGGCTGCTCAGATCCGAGCACGGGCAGCAGAGCATCGCGGCCGGCGTGGACCGCGGCGAGCTGCTGTTGGGCCAACTCGCCCGCAGCGCGAAGCCGCCCGAGGTGCTCGTCATCGGTCCCCGCGAGCTGCGCCAGGCGAGCACCGACTTCTCCCGCGGCGCAAGGGGCGACATGGTCTGGTTCAACGTCTGCCTTTCGATGTTCGAGCGGCAACCGCTCTTCGACGCGCTGCTGCTGCCGGCCATCGAGAATCCGTCCGTCACCGCCGTCACCTTCGTGCTCGACGAACGGCAGCGCCCGAAGTGGGAGCGCGACGTGCAGCCCAAGGTGGCGGCCTGCGGCGGCGCCGGCAAGGTTGCCGAGCCGGTGTGGTCCAGCCTCTCGGAGGACCTCTCGTTCATCCTGGCGGACACGCAGGCGAGCGGCGCTACCGAATGCCTGCTCAGCTTCTGGGGCGAGCCCTTCATGTCACGCCGCGTCGGCCGCGACGTGCCGCGCTACATCTTCCACGTCACCGGACACTCCGAGCTCATTGAGCGCCTGGCGGAGCAGAGCCGGGAGCACCGGCTGTCGGGACTTCCTCGGTCACCATGAACCGGGTCGGACCACTTCCGACGCGCACGCCGTAGCGTCCCGGCGGGACGACGATGCGGCGACCGGTCGGTCCGAAGCCGACCTGCCGTTCGTTCTGGAAGACCAGCGTCTCCGGCTCGGAAGCGCCGTCGCTGAGCGACGGGACGAAGATGGCCCCCTGGCCCGTCGGGACGGGCGTGGCGTCGGCGGCCAGCTGGTCCGCCGCCAGCGGCGCCAGCCAGCGATAGTACGCCTCCATGGCCGACGGCTGCGCCGTCGCCGTCACGCCGTAGCCGGCTGCCGCCAGCACGCATGCGGCGGTAACGAGCACGCGCCCCCACGACAAAGCACGGAACGGAGTCGGCTACGGCCTTCAACCGGAGGGGCTCGCCAGGCGGAGCGGCCGAGGCGGGTCGTTGCGAAGGTGCGGCGCCGTCGAACGAACGTGGATGTCCATCTGCGGAAACGCGATCTCGATATCTTCCTCACCGAACCGCTTGGCGATCGCGGTGTGGAGGGCATGAATGGCCGGAAGCCGGTCCTCCACCTCGCGCACGTAGGCGCGGATGGAGAACTTCAGGGCGCTGTCGCCGAACTCCTCGAACGTCACCTTCGGCTCGGGCGCCTCCAACACCAGGGCAGTGGCGGCGACGATTTCCTGCAACACGCGCGTCACCTTTTCCACGTCGGACCCGTAGGCGACCCCGACGAACACCGTCACGCGGTTCGCCGCGTCCGACAGCGTCCAGTTGAGAAGGTGGCCGGTCACCAGGTCCTTGTTCGGGACCACCAGCTCCTTCAGGTCCCAGTCCTGGATCGTCGTCGCGCGAATCCGGATTCGTGTCACCGTTCCGGTCACGCCCCCGACGGTGATGGTGTCGCCGACGCGCACGGGCCGCTCCATCAGCAACAACAGCCCCGAGACGAAGTTCGCGAAGATCTCCTGGCCGCCGGCGTTCTCGAAGACGATCCGGCGGGTCTCGAGCCGACGCCCACGCAGATCCCCACAGGACCATCGCAGCCGCAAGAAACGCGCCCGGAGCACCCTTACGGCCCAAGGCCTGCTGCTTACGCTGGCGATTGCGGCACCCGGGACCGGCCGTTGCGTGGCTACTCGGCCGCCGCCTCGCGGCACGCGGGTCGACGTGTCGCGGCGCCGGGTGTTCGGCCGCCGTGTGTCCCGCGCGACGTCGTGCACGACCGGGCACTCGGCGTCGGACCGACTTGCCAGCTGTCGCTCGTAGTCGTCCAGCGCCCGCTTCAGCTTCCAGCGAAGGCCGCGCAGATCGGCCAGCCTGGCATCGAGCTCCGCCAAGTGAGCCCGCAGCAGTGGCTGAACCTGCCGGCACTGCGTGGGTCCGCCCGTACCGTTGGCTTCGCGGGCGGCTGCCCGCACTTCCTGGGCAGCGTTAGCCGGGTTCGTAGGCGTTTCGGGTCATGTGGCGTTTGTCTTTGCGGGCCGATGCCGCGGGGCCGTCGCTGCGGCGGACTCGGGAAGCCCCGTCGGCCTGCCCGCGCCGGAGTCCCCCGTCGGGGCGCACGCTCGCCTCTGATTCTACTGGTCTCCGACGATCCTGGATCTGGCGCCCTCGACGCGTTGCCCGTACCGAGGTCTACTCGCAGACCCCGCCATCGCCGTCGCCGTCCCGCGGCTACCGCATGCCTTTGTGGTCTGCACCGCGACTATGTCGCCGCGGAGGGTGAGCGGCGAGTCGGCCGCAATTCTTGTGGTTCTCGCCGAACCGGCCGGGATTCCTGTGTTCTAGTGGTCGTGCTGACCTCGGTTTCTTGTCTTTGACGGCCAGGATTCCCGTGTTTCGCGGGCAGAATTCATGTGGAAGCACACTTGTCAAGGTGCCGCGCGTTCCGGTGGACGACACCGCGCTGGATGCTCAGGGCCGGCCCGTCCATCTTCAGCCCCGGTATCGGAACGTCTTCGCGGCGGACGCTCGGGCCGCCGGCGTCGAGCCACGCCTGACATGACCGCCCTCTCGGGCCGCATCGGGCTGGCCAGCGAGCCGACCGCGCGCGGGGCGTCGGCCGACGACAGCGTGCAGTGCGCTGACGTCAAGCTGGCCAAGGAGATCCGGAGCCTGGGGGTGTGGATGATCGTGGCGCTGGTGGCCTTGGGTGCTCGGGCAGCGTTGTTGAAGGCAGACACGATGTGCCCAGTGCGGCCGTCGCCGTGACGGCGACAGCCGCCTGAACACCATTCAGATCCCGCCGGTCCGTTACTTCCACATTTTTTGCGTGAGGCGTACCGCCGCATTGGCGTTGGCGAGTGCTCCCCTGACGAGCTTTCCGAGGCGGTCGACCTTCATTTGGTCCTCGATCTCGTCCGCCAGCGTTTCCACGTGGTGCACGTGGAACGCTTCGAGTCGCTTGGCGCATCTTTCATCGCCGGGGCGTCCGCGCCGTCTGAGCAGCTCTCTCCTCATGTCGTGGTTCAGCTGCACTCCAGCGAACAGGGCTCCGTACTCGAAGGCGGTCCCGCAGAGGTCCGCTATGTTCTGGTTGGATCGCTTGCCGGGATCCTCGATTTCATTCACCGCGGCTCCCAGATCCCGGGCCGCCTTCTTGGCGTTCTTGAACGCCTGTTGGTCGACGCTCTCTCCGCCCTCCTCGTCGAGCAGCTCCTCGAGCGCGTCTTCCACCCATCGGCGGTTCGTTCCGCTCCCGTCCGGTGCTTCGTCCGTCATGTCGTCGCTCCTCTTGAGATTCGCCAGCTGGATCCCCGAACAAGTTCGGTACCCACTTGCGACGATTCGGTTGGGAAATCGGGCCAGGCCATCGGATGAGGCGTGGTGACCCATTTTCGGATCGTCATCGGGGATGCTTCGTCGTCGGGTTGGCAACCCTTACGGCGTCCTCGGCGCCGCCGCTCGTCGACCTGGCAGCCTCACCCCCCGGCGGCGGCGCGCCGCCGAAGCACGCAGCCGAACCGAAGCGGTTCCCAGGGGTCTCCGAGTGGAAGGCGTCGTACAGGTCCTCGCCGGACGGGAGCTTGTCCCACCCGGCGCACTTGGCCACTATCACGATGTTCAGCGCCCGGCTTCGCCGCCCGCGCTGCGGGGGCTGGGCGGCCCTCGAACGCGTCGTGGTAGCGGTCGGCATCGACCAGCTCGGGACTGAAGCGCTCCGGTGGGAGGAGCTGGATGTGGTCTCCGACGTCGCGCCGCGGGATGAGCGTAATTCCTATCATCTTTGCGCTGTCGAGTGCCCGGACAGGGTGCTTCCCGTCTTTGCCTCGGTCTCTATGGTCGTCATCGTTCTGCGAACCGATTGATCCTTTCGGCTCCTCGCCCCGTGGTCAGTCCCACCCGGTGCAGCGCCCGCACGAGCTGGCGCCAGCTGTAGGCCCCCTCGAGCCGGGCGTCGAGTTGCTCTTCCATGTCGGCTTCGTGGAACCAGGTCAGCAGGATGGCCGTCTCCCGATCGGTGCCCGCGGGTCGGTGGATCGCCGCGTGGAACTCGGCCGCGGTCGGCACCGTGCGCCAGCCGGCGCAACTCATCCGCAGGCGGCTGGTGACGGTTCGGCTGTGCGGCCCCGTTTCGTGGTCCGGGACTGTGTGCCCGCACCTCTGCCGCTCGCCGGCGCTTGCCGTCCTGTCGCTGAAGACCAGTGGTGGTCCGAGCGTGTCGGGTACGGCGTCGCGATCGCGCCGGCGCAGCAGCTCCCATTGGTGCTGCCACTGTTCGGCTGCCTGGCGTTCCCGCTGGCCGGGTTCGGTCGTGGTTCGTCTCCCGATCGACGTCGTTCCGCCTGCTCTTGCCGGCTCTCGATTCGTCACGCCGCTCATACGCTAGTCGTCGTACTCTCGGTCGTCAATCGGGCTAACGCCCGGGTTCATCCCCGCTTCTACGCAGGGCGCCGTAAGTTGTTGATCCCGCGCCGCTTACAGCAGGGTTCCGGGTTCGGTACCACATTTAGTCCCACACTTGGCTTGCGCCGGTGTCCTGCTCCCGCACGAGCTGGCGCCAGCTGTACGCCCCCTCGAGCCGTGCGTCGAGCTGCTCGGCCATGTCCGCTTCGTGGAACCAGGTCAGCAGGATGGCCGTCTCGCGATCGGTGCCCGAGGGTCGGTGGATCGCCTCGTGGAACTCGGCAGCGGTCGACACCGTGCGCCAGCCGGCGCAGCTCATCCCTCTACCCGACTGCCTTGGGTCCCGCGCCTGGCCCGAGGTTGCCCTTACAGCCTCTTGCGCTGGGCGTCAGTCCCGTTGCGATGCGGCGATCCGGTCGGTCATCTTCTGCGCCCACATTGGTGTCGGTTTCGCTAGGCGCGTCGTCCGCCCTGTGCGGATGCGTGCGATCAGCCGCGCTTTCGGACCGCTGTTGTCTACAAGGTCCACGATGTCGATTGTCGGCGCGGTGCGCGCCAGGTTCTCCTGTGACGCTGTCCACCGGCGGCGGACCTCGCTGTCCGGTACGTCGTGACCCGTCCTCGCGGCCACGCGTGCGGCGACGCGTTCGAGGTTGATTGCCGGGCTCTCGGTTGCTATCAGAACGGCCCGTGTCTCGTAGCCGAGCCTCTTTGCCTCGACCATGATGCTCGGCCTCGACTTCCCCGAGTACGTGCTCTCGAAGCCGAAGTCCTCGCGCTTCGTCAGGTGTTCGCGGATGCGCTCGTCGACCAGCCTTCGGGCTTCCTCCTGTGCCGTCGGGCTGTTCCAGTCGCCGAGCCCTTCGGCTATCGAGTCCGCGTTGTAGAACTTCTCGGGCAACTCCTTCCGGTGCTGCTTGCACCAGGTCGTCTTCCCGGCGCCGTTGCCCCCGATCACGATCGTCAGTCTTGCCATATGCCGTCTTGCCGTGCGGCTCAGGCTCGTGCCCGCGGCCAGTGGGGGAACGTCAACTGCGCGTCTGCGGGTCCTGTCTGGATGGTTCCGTCGGGCCAGCGTCGAGTCCTCGTGTTGGTCGCCAGTTCCTTGTGGTCAACGGTTCCGTTGGGCCATTCGGTGATGATGACCCCGGGGTCGTCCGGCGACGCGTAGATGCAGGGCTTTCCCTGCTGGAAGCACATCTGCCGGCTGTCTTCGACCGCCGGTACCGCCGTGCTGTTGCGTGCCTTCGTACTGGTTCTCATCTCTTCATTCTCACACGCGCGCGAGACGACAGCACCGGCGTGGCGCCCTCTCCGGCCCTGGCGTACTTGGACAGAGATTCGGCAAGGCACTCCGGCGCCACTCCCGGCCCCTCGTCGGAGACCGAGACCGCGACATGCGCGTCCTCGCGCACCGCCGCCACCCGGATCGGAGACGACGCCGGAGCGTGCCGTGCGGCGTTGGCGAAGAGGTTGTTGAGCACCTGCATGATGCGCCGCCGGTCGGCCATCACCGGGGGCAACCCGGCGGGCAGGTCGACGACGACGGCGTGGCGCCCGCCGCCGCTCAGGAACGTGCTTCGCGCCTGCTCCACCAGGGCCGCCACCTCGGAGGGCTCGGGCGCGACCGTCAGCGTGCCCAACTCGATGCGCCCCGTGTCCAGCAGGTCGCCGATCACGCCGGGCATCTGGTTGGCCTGCTCGGCGATGATGCCGTGGAACTCGCGCATCTCGGCTGGGTCCAGCTTCGCCGCTTCCTCCAGCAGCGTCGCCGCCGAGCCCTTGATCGCGGCCAGCGGCTCGCGCAGCTCGTGACTCACCAAGCCCGGGAACTTGGTCCGCAGCAGCTCGATCTCGTCGAGCGGCAACAAGTCCTGCATGGTTACCACCACCGAGCGGATGGCATCCCTGATGGGCCCGGACATACCCCCGTGCTCAGTCGCGGGGGTTGCGGGTTCAAGTCCCGCTGGCGCCTCCGCTTTTCAGTCGGACCAGGAGCGGTCCGGCTCCCCGTTCCGGTCTGTCCTTGCCGACGCGGCTCGATTGTTGCTCGCTCACGGCATCACGCGTTCGACGACATCCAGCCGCGCCCGGGTGCTGTGTCCCGGGATGGACCTTCCTTGCACCAGCCGACGGGCCAGCCGCCGGATCTCGCTCAGCCTCACCGGCCGGTAGTTCAGCTGCTCGACGCTGACGTTGACGTGACTGTTCGGCGTCGGCGACTCCTGCTCGTGCACGTGTCCGTGGACGTTGACCGCGCCGTGCGGCACCTGCGGCAGCGGCACATGGGTCAGCAGCAGCGGTGGGTCGCCTGCCGCGTACAGCGTCACCGCTGTGCGGTCGATCTCGAACGGGTGGATCTGGTTCACCGGGTCGACGTCGTGATTGCCGAGCACGAGCCACTTCGCGCCCGGCGCCTTTCCCCACCATTCCTGGTGGTGCGCCAGGGCCTCGCCGTCGACGGTGATGTCGCCCAGGCAGATGATGGTCTCGTCCTCGGCCACCTGTTCGTACCAGGCTTCCATCATCGCCGTGTCGGCGGCGGCAGCCGTCGGGAATGGTCTTCCGAAGACGGTGCGTGAGTGCTCGTGGCCCAGGTGCAGGTCCGACCAGATCCAGGTCGTCGCGTCGGGTTCGGTGAAATCTGCCGCCTCGGCGGCGCCCGCCCGCCCGATCAGCGCGTCTATCTGCCGCCGGTTTACCGTTGGATCTACGGGTGGTAGTAGCGACTGCCGCAGCTCCTCCACGTAGAGTGCGTGCAGCCGTTCGGCTGCAGTTCTTGCTCCCATTGTCTTCTGGCGGTGCCCCGCTGCCGCTCTGTGCTCGGTTCCGACTACGCTGAATCGCGGGTTCGGGGGGCGCCGCGCCCCACGGGGAACAGAACAGACTGTGCTATCGTGGGATCCGTCACGCAAGAGCCTCCGTCGTGCCGAAAACGTCTGTCGCCAACAGCGTTCTAGCACACGGAGGCTTTTGTGTCTCTACTCAGGCTGGGCGCCTCACGAATTTTCCGGGCTAAAGGGCACGTGCGGTCTCGTTATCACTTAACCTACCAGCCAGGAGGTATACATGTGGATGTGGACAATCAGCCGCGTTGTCGGCGTCTTGGCCATCGGCATGATCTCGACCGCGTGCGGGTCGTTGACGCCGGAACAGGAAGCGGCGGCGTTCTTCGAATCGCTGTCGGAGTGCCTCACCAACAACCGGGACGCGCTTGTTCAGGGCATGGACAACGTAGAAACCGACGACGGGGCTGAGGCCTTCGAGGAGCTGTGCGACATGGACCGGGGTGGACTGTCAGAAGAGGCGGTGGCGATCGTCGAGGAGTCTGGAACCGAAGCGTTCGCGGGGGTGATGCCCATGCTCCTGGGAGCCGCGTTCGCAAGCGTATTCTCTGACGGTGCTGTCGCCGAGGAAACGATGAGGGAAACCATCCTCAACGCACTTGCCGACGCCTTCTACAGAGCGGCGGAAGACCTCAATGGCCAGTGACGCAGAGCCCTGGCGGCTGCCGGGACGACGTGCTCCGGGACGACGCCCGAGGATCTGGTCATTGACGGCGAGGTCGCCGGGACGATCGAACTGCGGCAGCATGTTGTGACGGTGGGCTGGCCCTGGGCGGGTCCAGGCGGAGGTGTCGGCGAGGTCGGTCGTGGTTCTCGGCTGAAGGCCGACATCCGGGCGCTCAACGTCCGGCTCGACAGCATCCTGCTCGCCGCCCGCGGCCCCCGGCCGGGCGCCTCATGAGTCACAGCTCGAGCTCGCCCGCTCTGGTCCTGGCGCCGACGCCGGCGAAACCCAGACCCCGGACGGCCTGGGTCAGCGTCGATCCCCAGTTGCAGCTTCGCTTCAAGAGGGCGTGCGCGCGGCACGGCGTGTCGATGCACGCCCAGGCTGGAGCTGCTGATCGAGGCCTAGTGGTGTGTCCGCGAAATGGCCTTACATCGCTGTCCGTGGCCGACAACACCGCGAAACCCGCCGATTGTCGGGCACCGATTGGGGGTCGTCGTGTCGCACGCGCGGAAGCTGAAGTGTCAAATTGTTCTAGTGACACACCACTAGCTGCAGGACGCGGCCGACGTCCCTCGCCCTGTTGTCACGCCGCGGCAGGCCGACATCCTCGCGGAACCGTGCGGCTCATCGAGCCAGGGTCGTGATGGCGGCTGACGTGATGGCGGCTGAGTCGTGGTTGCCGGAGCGCGTGGTGGCCTTCCTGGGGGAGATCCCGCGGGGCGAGCTGCGATGGGTCGTGGCGGATCTGGGCCTGGGCGGCCGCGGCCGGGACGGTGATCCGGACCCGGTCCCCGTCGGCTCCGGGGCGGTTCCGCGGTTCGCGGTGCGACACGTTGCCCTCGAGGCGGCGCTCTGGGAAGGCGGCCGCGAGCCGCCGACGGCCGCGGAGCTGGCCGCCGAGGCCGGGCTCGAGCTGTCGACCGTCGACCGGGCGCTCGAGGCCCTCGGCGCCCGGCTCGCAGGCCGGTACGGGTCATAGCGTCCGATAACGGCCGATCTGTTGACCGCGCCCGGCAGCACGAAACTGATGGACGGGCACCCGTGGTGGGGTTGCACCAAGGTCTCTCCAGCGTGCGATCATTGGGATCGGCGCGTCCTTCTGGAGTCTGCGCGAGGAACTGCGTGCCCAAGGCCGCCGAATAGACAGCCAAGGCGAGGACCTGCGGCGCCGTATCGACGTACAGAGCGATAGAGGCAAGCGCGATCAGCGCCCGCGCTCGCCAACACCGATCGCACGGCGGCCGGATCCACCCGCCGCGGCAGCGGTTCAGCGGGAACGGGCCGCCCACCTGCAGGGGCTTCTCGAGGGCCGCCGTCTCGGCGCCTTGGGCGAACAGATGGGTGTGCTGCGTGAACGGAGGCAACATCGCGAAGGGACTCGTTCGGGAGGCCATCTCCGGCAAGTGCGTAGCCGTAGGGTTCCAAGGGGTATGCCACACAGGTTAGACGATTGGTCGGTCCCGTCTCCGCTAGTGCTGGTGCTAGGTATCGGTTTTTTGGTTGCCTTGATGGTTGGTTCGTGCCTGGAGCGCCTGGAGCGGCACGACCGCAGGCAGGAACACTTGGCCCCGGCCCGGCAGCGGTCGGATCTCGACGCCCGCCTAGAGGCTCGGTTTGAGAGGGTCTGTCCAGCGGGCTGGCGGACACGGCCGGCCCCGTTCGGCAACGGCCGTGTCGGCGTGAATACCGTGTTTCTGCCAGCCGATAGCCAAACCGTCGCCGACCGCAACATCCTGGAGATGTATTTCTTCGACGCCGACCGCGAATTGGCCGACATCCCGCGGGCGCCCGGCTGGCCCGATATGGTCTGGCGGGTTTCAAGCCACGACATCGCGCCGAGTTATCCCTACCAGTCGACCGGCATGCGCGTTTGCTGGCGCCTCCAGTAGGGCGCGGTACCTCGCCACGGCCCCGCGCTCGGCGCTCGCCCGCAGCCGAGTAGTGCGCCCGCGGTCAGCTCGCTGGCCAGCCCGACGCGGCCCAAGGTGGGCGGTGAGCTGCGGCTCGAGCTCGACGCCGGCGGCCCGGGCGGCCGCCGCGAACCGCAGAGCCCGACGACGCGCTCGGTCGGGGCGACGTCGCCGCGCCGTTCGCGCAGCGTCCGGACGGCCCGGGTCACGTCGTCCTTGACGTAGCGGACCGAGGACACGGCCGTGCGTCTGGCCGACGCCCTCGACGCCGGCAACGGCGGCCGCCGGCTGCTCGAGCTGGCCCACCGGTTCGGCCGGACCGAGGCGGCCGTCCGCTCGCGCGCTGCGCGGCTGCGGGCGCTGCGGCTCGAGGGCGACGTCGCCGGCGGCTGATAGACATCCGGGCGTTGAATGTCCGGATCGATAACGCCCCGTGGCGCGCGCCCTCCGCACGCTGCGCGCCGCCGCGAGCCCCGAGCCGGACGAGCGCGTCGTGCCGCTCTCGCCGCAGATGATCGGGCTGCGGCTGACGGCGGCCGCCAGGGCCGCCGGCGTCGACCGGCGGGTCACAGCCCACTCCGGGCGGGTCGGGCTCGCGTCCGAGCTCACCAGCCGCGGGGCGTCGACCACGGACGTGATGCTCGCCGGCAACTGGAAAACACAGCGCCGGCGCAACCGCCGAGCGCGGCGCCGTCGCACGCTACCTGCGGATGCTGGACATCGAGACGTCCGCCCGTGGCTCAGTCATGCTGGAAGTCGCCGAGCGCCAGTTCGCCTTGGCCCTCGGCCGACGGTCTGCGCCGGCTGGCCGCCAAGGCGCGGGCCGGTGCGAGCACGGGCGCTAGCATCGAAGACCGCATCCTCCGCGTCGACAGGACGGAGGCCGCCGTCCCGGCCGCGGACCTGGTCACCGACCTCTACCGGCGGATGCCAGACGCGCGGATTACCCGACCCCTCCTCCGAGGTGGACGACGCCACCCGATTCACCGAGGCCTTCACGCACCTGCGGACCGGGTCGCCCTGCCGCGACCGTTATCGGTCTGCTCAACGTGCTGCTCGCCGAGGGGATCAACCTCGGCCTGCGTCGCCGTCGACGAGTGCCCGCCGGGCGGCCGTCCGTCTCCGCCTCGAGCCCCGCGGCCGTGCCGTGCCCGATGAAGCGGACGGCGGGCTTCGGTTCGCCAGAGGGGCCGCTAGCCGGCACTCCAGCCTGCCGCCCACCCGTGGGATGGAATACGTCGAAGGGGTCTTGGCTGCGGCGCGTATACTTATTGCGATGCCGGATGCCTCCTGGCTATCAGTTTTTGGCGCGGTCACCGGGGCTATTGGTGCGATCAGCGGGATCGCTGGAGCTATTCTCGGCTTCAAGGGCTATCGTCGAGCGAACGCAGTGAAGGCGCTCGACCTCCGCCTTGAGCTTCGTAAAGCCGTGGCCGATGCTCGTTCCGGTGTCGAAGCGCTGCCTAGACTGATGGGCGACGCGAACCTCTCTCGCCGGGCCGTTCTCAGTGCTCGGGGAATGCTCAGAAGCGGCACAATGACAGTCTGGGAAGGGAGCTACGTTGCCGATCAGCAGCAAGTCGATTCTCTGAACGACGAACTTCCCAGCGAGGCCGAGAACCATGCCAAACTCAACGACCATGCTCAGTTAGAGTCGCGCCTTGTCCACATTCACAACCTGACTGGCAGGATCGACGCGCTGAAGACAAAGTACGAGACTGCACTTGCGAAGGATGACGCGGCCCGGAATGCGCTCCGTTCCGACGTACGGAACAGACTGGTCCCACCGGGCTGATGCCAGACCTAGCAGCCGCCACACATTACGCCCGATGAGGACGCCCTCGATGATGTCCCACCGGGAGAGAGGTGGACGCTGACACCGGCTCAGGCCCATGCCTTGGTCAAGACCCAGAACGGGCGAAACCAAGCCGCGCTCAACTCGCGAGTCCGCCGAACGCGCCGACGAGCGCGCGATTGTCGACCGCCAACGGGCTGTGCGCCCCGCGCCGGCCCGCCACCCGCACGTCGATTAACCGTCCCCGAACATCTTTGCCTGCTCCCCCGCTTTTTCTAAAGCCTTTGGTGCCCGCTTGTAGGTCAGGCTGGTCTGGCGCGGCGGCGGCGCGTCCAACTTCTTTCCGGCCAGGAGTTCTCCTACGGTCCGGATCTGGACGCGGGGATGCTGGCCCCACGGTGAGGTATAGAAGCCAGCGGACGCCGCTTCGGTTCGCATGGCCTTGGTCGGTGCGTTGAGCGTCAGTAGGACGCCCAGCGCGGCCTGCTCGCGTTCGACCACGCCACGCAGATCCCGGACGTAGGGGGCGTGCAGCCTTCCGGCCTTGACCGAGATGACAATTTGCTTCGTCTTCGCGGTGTCGCCATCGTGGAAGTAGATCCGCCCGTCTATGCCTTGGTCCGCACCCTTCTTTCCTTCAGCCGGTCGAGCACCCACCAAGCCGAGCGCCCACCACTGGAACTGGTACGGGTCGGCCGCGGCCAGCGCTTCGGCGTCTGGGACCGAGACCGGTTCTCCGATCACTTGGTATGTCTGCTCGATGTCGTCGCCGTAGGTGTCTTTCAGTCTGTGGCGGATCAGTGTGATCGCGAGGTTCGTCACGTCGATGCCGATCCACTGCCGACCGAGTGTCTGAGCTGCGGTAATGGTCGTGCCGCAGCCACAGAACGGATCGAGCACAACATCGCCACCGTTGCTACTGGCAGCAATAATTCGCTCAAGCAAACCTAGTGGTTTCTGCGTCGGATATCCCAAGTCCTCATTTCCGAGTGCGGGTGGAATGTCATCCCACAAGTCTTGAAGTGCAATCCCCGGCATTTCATCAGCAAACTGCATCAATCTCGGCGCTCCAGTCCTTCGGTGAATTAGCGTGCCCTCATTCCAGAACGAAATCAGGTTCTGTTTTGAGTACGCCCAATAGCGTCCTGTATATGGCCGCACGCCGAGATATGGGGCGCCCCCAGTTTTCTTGGACACGGATTAAGGGAGAATCCGATGTCGCAGGAGGTAGGGGGCATGGCTGGATCGAGACGGGTGAAGGGAGCTGGGTCGGCGCCGACGGAGGGAGCCCGGAGGGCGACCGGAGTCGGCGCCGACGCGGCGGCGGTGGGGTCGGGGGCCTTGGCGCCGGGGCAACGGTGGAGCGCGAGCCGGAAACGGGACGTGGTGTTGCGGCTGCTGCGCGGCGAGCCGCTCGACGCGGTCTCGCGTGAAGTCGGGGTGGAGGTCTATCGCCTGGAGAGGTGGAAGGCGCGGGCGCTGGCCGGCCTCGAGCTGGGCCTGAAGGAGCAGGCCGGTGAGCCGCTGGCCGTGGAGCTGGATGCGGCCAAGCGGCACATCGGGGAGCTGTCGATGGAGAACGAGCTGTTGCGGTCGCGTGCCCGCGCAGCGGAGCGCCGCCTCCCTTTGGCGACGCGGAGGTCGCGACGATGAGCCAAACGACCTCCGCGACGACGGGGCGACGCTACGGTCTCGAGCGAGTGTGTCGAACGTGGGAGCGGTCGCGCTCGGCGCTCTACGCCAGGCGGGCTCGCGTGCAGCACCCAGCGCGGGCTGATGGCCCACGCCGCCGCGGGCCGACGCCCGCGCTGTCTGATGCGCAGTTGCTGGCGGCCGTTCGCAACGACTTGGCCCGCTCGCCGTTCCAGGGCGAGGGCCATCGCAAGGTCCACGCGCGGCTGCGGATTCTCGACGGGGTGCGGGTTTCGCGGACACGGGTGTTGCGCGTGATGCGCGCGCAGGGCCTGCTCTCGCCTCACCGCGGGCGGCAGGGTGAGCCGAAGCCGCACGACGGCACGATTGTCACCTCGGCGCCCGACGTCATGTGGGGTACCGACGGCGCGCGGGTGTTGACCGTCGACGACGGCTGGGTCTGGACCTTCGCGGCCGTCGACCACTGGAACGCCGAGTGCGTGGGCTGGCACGTGTGCAAGGTGGGGAGCCGTTTCGCGGCCCTCGAGCCGGTCGCGCAAGGGCTCCGGCGATGCTGCGGCTCGGTCGAGGCGGACGCGGCCCGCGGGCTGGCGCTCCGGATGGATCACGGCAGCCAGTATCTGTCGGACCACTTCCTCAACCAGGTCCGCTACTGGGGCATCCGCCCCAGCTTCGGCCTGCTCGAAGAGCCGGAGACCAACGGCGTCGTCGAACGCTGGAATCGCACGCTCAAGGAGCAGGTCGTCTACGGCCGGGTCTTTCGAAACCTCGCCGACGTGCGCGCCGCCGTCGCCGAGTTCGTCGAGCGCTACAACCGGTGCTGGCGCCTTGAGAAGCTCGCCTATCGCACGCCACTCGAGGCCCGCGAGGAGTACGAGCTACGCCAAGCCGCGTAGCCCAAACTTGTGTCCAAGAAACCGGGTGCGGTACACGCACGCCGAGATACTCCCATCCCATGACAGGCGTCCTGTACTCGTCACTCAGATCGGCTTGCCAGCGGTTACGCGCTCCCCCGCGCGGCCGTTTTACGCGCCATTCGTATTCCGTGTCGCCCCCAGGCTTGGCGGCAGTCACGTCCGTTTCTTTATAGTGCCGCCCGTGTTCATCGATGTGCTTATCCCGGATTATTCTTGAGGTTATCGAATCGGTCCCAGGTCGGGCCTGATCGTCGCGCGAAGGACGTTTCGGACGCGGTGTGTGGTCGGTGGCAGCGTGGGTGAAGCGGTCGTGGCGGGGTGACGGCGCGCACGAGGCACAACGCGCCGACAGCTTCGGCGACGGGGCGCTGGCGTGCAATACGGGGGTTGAGGTTGGCGGCGCAACGGCGCGCTATCCGGCGCGCGCCCCGAGAGCGAGGGCGAGGTGCCGCCAGACGTCACGGTATGGGGTCGCTCGCGGCAGGTGCAGGACGAACCGGCGGACGGAGCGGACGACGTGGACGCTGACCTTGAGCAACCGGTCGCGCAGCCAAGTCACCTGGGTGCGGGCGCAGGCGGTGCGGGCGGCTCTGAGCCGCAGTTCCTGCATGAGCACGTAGGCGGCGGCCGTCAGCAGGACCCGCAGCTGGTTTGCCCAGAACCTGGTGCAGCTCGTGCGGTCGATCTGCAAGCCGTCGAGCAGTTCCTTGATGCGGTTCTCGATGTCGCCGCGTCCGCAGTAGACCTTCTCGTAGATGAAGCGCGGCGTCTGGCGCAGATTGGTCACGACGAAGCGCGGGTTGTCGCGCGGCTGCCGGCCGGTGAGCTGCACGACTTCAGCCTTGATCACCACGCGGCGCTCACGAGCCCACGTGCCCGCGCGATAGCGGGTGTCGAGGTAGAAGTGCGCCGTCTTCTCACGCAGCATGCTCTCGGTGCGGGCCGCCACCATGATGGGCTCGGCAGCGCGCAACAACACAGCGTTCTTGGCCATCGCCACGACGTAGTCGAGCCGCGGCTCGGCATCGAGGAAGTCGAAGACCTCCGGGGAGGCGAAGCCGCCGTCGAGCCGGACGAGAAAGCGCGCCTCGGGAAACGCTGACCGCAGCAGCGCAAGTAGGCGACACAACACGCCCAGCGTTCCGTCGGTCGCCTGCGCCGTGCCGGGCCGCAGCACGGCCGCGCACAGATACTGCTCCGCCTCACGGTCGAAGCTCACGAAGGCCAGCAACGGCAGGTAGCACCAGCTGTCGTAGTAGCTGTTGAAGAAGGTCAGCTGCTGCGCGCCATGCGTCGGGTCGTCGGTCGGGTCGAGGTCGATCGTGATGCGTCGCGCCCGCCCGCGCAGCCGGCGACGATGCCGCTCGATGACCGACGCCGCCAACTCGCGTCCGAGCCGATAGAGCGCGACGCGGCCCGCACCGTTCTCGAACCGCGAGACCGTCGGCTGCGACGCCAGCCGACCGCCCGCCAGCGGGTCGCGCCCGAGCAGGAGCTTGTGGATCGGGTCGTCAGCGAGCCGGTCCGAATCGTTGCCGTCGGGATGGCCGCAGGCGATCCCGAATACCCGCTGGCCCACCAGGTCCTCGAGCGTGTGCCGGACCTTCTCCGGTGCCCGGCGGTCAATCAGACACCGGCCGAATGCCTTGACCAACCCGTAGACGCGCTCGGCGGCCTTGAGCAGCACGGCACCGCCATCCGAGCTCGACTGCTCGCGGTCGAACATCGCGACCAGAGGCTTGTCGAACAGATCGGGGAACAGTACAGACTGTGCTATCGTGGGGTCCGTCACGCAAGAGCCTCCGTCGTGCCGAAAACGTCTGTCGCCAACAGCGTTTTAGCACACGGAGGCTCTTGTGTCTCTACCTGGGACGGACCCCTCACGAATTTTCCGGGTTATACTCGGCTTGCACATATTCATTCGTGTATGGCGTGTACTGAGGGTTCCAGGTGTACTCGTCACTTTTCGTGTAGGCGAGCAGGATGTCTCGAATCTTGCCGCATCGCCGCATGCCTTGTTTCGTGTCACTGTGCGCGCTCGACCGCTTCCAGGTCACTTCATTGAGCAAGCGCCGTGGATCAAAAATAGAATCCAAGAGCATCTTAAGATAGTGCGATGCTGTTGGATCACAATGTAACCAGAGTGACCCGGTAGACTTGAGCACCCGCCGTAGCTCCACCAGCCTCGGAGCCATCATGGCGAGATATGCAAGCATGTCGCTCTCGCCAAGGAACGTCCGGAACGCTTGCATCGCCTGAGACACACGCCCGCCAGCCTCCACCACGTCCGCATATGCCCGGGCGGCCCCCTCGTCCCATCGCCACGTGTCCTCGAACGCCTTGATCTGCGCCGCCGCCTGCGTCCCGTCGCGTTCGGCGAACAGCACGTTGTAGTTCGCGTTCGAGTTGAACGGCGGATCGAGGTAGACGAGATCGACCGACTCGTCGGCGACGTGCCGCCCGAGAACGTCCAGATTGTCGCCGTAGTAGAGCTGATTGAGAAGATCGTTAGCCACGGCCCGCGGGTAGCTTACCCGGTGTCCGGGAAAAGGGCCACGGTGACGCTCACCCACCTCGCAGCCGCGGCCGGCGCTCCTCCTGATCGAGACGGTCGAGGCGACGAACGCCGAACTGCTGCGCGTGATCCGCATGCTCGGCGACTGGCTCGTCGTCAGCCAGGTCCTCGCGGT
Organism: Vicinamibacterales bacterium; assembly: GCA_963665465.1. Taxonomy (GTDB): domain Bacteria; phylum Acidobacteriota; class Vicinamibacteria; order Vicinamibacterales; family UBA8438; genus JAAXGX01. The sequence continues at coordinate 5,470,890 of OY762226.1, read as the reverse complement.
GAACCCGGCGGCGGCCGTCCGCGGTCCGAAAAGCACGTCGTCACGAAGGGGCGCGACGCCGGTGCTCTCGCCGGCCTCCTCGAGGCGATCCGTTCAACGAGCTGGCGTGCGACGGCTGTCCGTTGCAGAAGAACGAGCTCGACCGCGACCGTGCCCGCAGTCTGACGGCCAGCCTCGAAGCGGTGTACGAAGGCGGCGAGGCCGGCACTGCCGACGACGGGGCCGTCAGGGCGCTCTGCGGCGGCGCAACGGCGGCGGAGGACGAGGACTGCGCCCTCAAGATGGAGCTGGTGCACTACTTCCTCACCCGTCGCTACAAGCTGTAGCTCGACGAGCCGTTCCCTGAACGGACTCATGCCAGGAAAGGCACGACCCATGTATCGCACTCGCTCTTCGCTCGCAGCCGTGCTCGCCTGCACGGCCCTGTTGTCCTCGCTGTCGATTCAATCGGCTTTCGCCCAGAACACGCCCTGGATCGCGGAGCCGGAGACCGGCGCGGTCAGCGTTTCGTTCGTTTCCCAGCGCGCCGTCGACTTCTACCGCGCCGACACGAAGACCAAGGGCCCGCTCGGCGCCTCCGGGGCGCACCTGGCACAGAGCACGTTGTGGTTCGGCGTCAACTACGCCTTCACGGATGCGCTGGCGCTCGACGTGCAGTCGGCCTGGGCCCGCAGCTTCGTGGCCCGACCCCGGCGGAGAGCTTCAACGGCATCGGCGACTCGAATGTCGCCGTCACGTGGCGTCTGGTCGACGAGCTGGTCAGCAACGCGCCGAGCGTCGCGCTGCGCGGCGGCGTGGTGGCCGCCGGCGTCTACGAGACCGGCTACATCAACTCGCTGGGCGACGGGGCCCACGGGGTGGAAGCGTCGGTCATCGTCGGCAAGTTCTGGAACCGGTTCGGCTTCTCGACGGAGTTCGGCTACCGGCAACGCGGCAGCACGGAGATCAACGAGCAGGCCGTAGGCGGAACGAGCGGTGATGTCGACGTCCCGTCGGATGTCTTCTACAACCTGTCCGGCTACTTCCCGGCCAGCGACGCGGTGACGGTCGGCATCGACTACCGGCTGGTCAACGCGCTGTCCGGGATCGACATCGGGGGCCCTGGCTTCTCGCCGAGCAGATTTCCCGAGCTGGAGGAGGACGCGCACATCCTGGGCGGGCGGCTGCTGGCCAACGTCACCGACAGGCTCAGCCTGAACTTCTTCGCGGGACGCGTGATCGCCGGGCGGAACACCGCCCGATCGACGGTCTTCGGCCTCGGCGCGAGCATCGGCTTCGGGGGCGGCGGGCTCGGCTTCTAGGACCTCTGAAGGCGGATCCGCTCGAACCGGACCGGCGGCGACCGCAGCGGGCTCGGACGGGCGCCTCCGAAGCGGCGAGCGTCGCGGATCAAACGGCGCCGGCCGGACGGCCGCACCGCGCAACGCGGGATTACGGTGCGCGACGGTGATAGGAGCCACCTTCACCTAGTCGCCCGCGCTTCCGATTCGAGGCGATGGGGTCGCCCGGCGGCGCCAGCTTGCAGGAGGCGCAACCGTTGAACGAGCTTCCGTCGGTCGCCTTGACGCGGCGTTGAAGCGTGTGCTGTAGGTCCGCTGCAGAACCTTGTGCGGCATGGCGAAGCGCTGCCCGTCGCTGGCCGACGTCGTGCCGTCGCCCCAATGGCTGGCGGCGTCGAGGCGGGAGATGCCATGGACGATGGCGGCGAGCGCGGCGCGCTGGTTCTCCTCGACGAGACGCCAATCACTGAGGTACTTGAGCCGCCTGTAGGCGATGTCGGGCGCGACCTTCTCCATGGTGTAGAGGCCGAGGTTGCAGCCGTGGGCGAGGACCGCGGCGAGCAGCGCGCACACCTCCTCGGGGTCGACCCGCTTCTCGCCGGGCTGCTGGAAGTGGCCGCTGAACCCGAGGTCGTTCTCGACCTCGATGAGCAGGTCGGCGAGCCGGATCGTGCGGCTGCGGGCGTCCAGCCAGCGGTGCAGCTCGGCGAGGCTGTCCGATTGCGCCTGGTCGGGCTGCTCGGCCGCGTCCGTCTTCAGCCGCCACCCGTCGTCGTCGAACGCGACCTGCCGGTTGTCAGCAACACCCTCCAGGAACCGGTTGAACGCATCCGACAGACGCGCCTTCAATCGCTCGACTGCCGCGGTGGGATCGACGGGGAACCCGGTTCGCGCCCAGAACGCTTCGCGGACCTGCTCCCACTGCGCGGTGGGCAGGAAGAACGCCTCGAACCGGCCGAAGTTCTTCGCGCCGTCGATGGCGAGGTTGCCGGTCTGGATCTCGTCGCGCACCTTGAGGAACAACGCGCTCTCCCAGCGGCGGCGGTCCGTCACGCCGTCGCGGCGGATGAGCGGCTGCAGCGGCTCAGCCCAGCGTGCCGCTCGGCGGTCTGCTCGACCCTCTCCGACCCCGACTTTTGCCACAGGCTGCAAGGGCCGAGACAGTCCTTGTGAAACCCCGATCCGCGGAGACATAATCGTCGAACCAGTCAGGCGTGCAATAGAAACGCAGTCGGCGGCTCGCTCGTCACTCGGCGCTCTTTTCCTGAGAGGGGAGATCGAGATGAGACGAAGAGGCGTTCGCGCGGCGTATCTGGCGTTCGCAATTGCCTTCCTGCTCCCGGCCGCGTCCGCGGCCCAGACCGGCAGCATCGCCGGTTCCGTGACAGACGAGACCGGCGGCGTCCTTCCCGGCGTGACCGTGGAGGCCAGGAGCCCCGCCCTCATCGAGGGCGTGCGGACGAGCGTCAGCGACGGTGCGGGGCTCTACGCCATCGAGGCCCTGCGGCCCGGGACCTACACCGTCACCTTCACCCTGCCCGGCTTCTCCATCTTCGTGCGTGAGGGCATCGAGCTGAGCTCGGGCTTCGCGGCGAACGTGGACGCGCAGATGACCGTCGGATCGATCGAGGAGACGGTCACCGTCTCGGGTGCGAGTCCGATCATCGACGTCCAGAACGTGACGACCCAGGACACCTTCACGCGCGAGCGGTTCGACGAGCTGCCGACCGGGAAGACCTACTGGGGCTACGCGGCGCTGACCCCCGGCGCGACCTCGGAGATCCTGGGCGGCGGACACGATGTCGGCGGCAGCGTTGGCGACACCTGGGGGCACATCAAGATTCACGGCAGCGACGACACCGACGGCGACATCAAGTGGGACGGCTTCTACTTCACCAACGGGATCGGCACCGGGACCGGCACCTCGCGGCTGTACTTCCCGAACCAGGCGGCCATCCAGGAAACGGTGATGACGATTGCCGCCATGGACGCCGAGGCGCGCACCGGCGGCGTCGGGGTCAACTCGATCCCGAAGGAGGGCGGCAACCAGTTCAGCTACTACGTGAACATGAGCGGCACGAACGAGAACATGCAGAGCCTCAACTGGAACGAGGAGCTGGGGCGCCGCGGCATGCTCGAACGCCAGGTCAACGGGATCCGCAAGATCTGGGACTACGGGATCGGCGTGGGCGGCCCGATCGTGCGCGACAGGCTCTGGTTCTATACGGCGCACCGCTGGTGGGGCTCGCAGTCGTATCAGCCGAGCAGCTTCGTCAACACGACGCCGCACAGCCCGATCTATACGCCCGACTACGGCCAGCCGGTGGATTTCGACATCCACCAGCGGGACAACAGCCTGCGGCTGACGTGGCAGGCGAGCGACCGGCACAAGTTCAACTTCTCGCGCAGCGACCAGAGCAGCTGCTTCTGCAACTTCTGGTCGCAGTACGGCTTCGTCGACAAGGACGCGTCGGCGCTCTACACCTTCGATCCGGTGAACCTGTCGCAGGCGTCCTGGACCATGCCGGTCACCAACCGACTGCTGTTCCAGGCCGGCGCGTCGATGCTGAAGACCCGCGCCTCGCCCAAGCTGCAGCCCACGGTGCGGCCGGACGACGTCGGGGTGCGCACGTTCAGCCCGTTCTTCTTCGTCCACAACACCCAGGTGGCCTGCGACGCGACGCCGTGCCTGTACGGGGAGGAGACCCACCCGAACTTCACGAGCCGGGCGTCCATTTCGTACGTCACCGGGTCGCACAACCTGAAGGTCGGCTTCTCGCAGCTCTGGCTGCGCGAGGCGCACCTCAACGTGTACATACACAACGACCTGTCGTACGACTTCGTCTCGCCGGGCGTCTCGTTCGGGGTCAACCAGTACGCCACGCCGCGCCTGTCGGATCAGCGGGCGCACGAGTACGCGGTGTTCGCGCAGGACCAGTGGACCATTGACCGGCTGACGCTCAACCTCGGCGTGCGCTGGGACCATCTCAACGGCTACATCCCGGAACAGACCCACCCGGAAGGCCGGTTCACGAGGTCGTTCACCACCCCGCCGATCGACGGCGCTCCGAACTACCACGACATCGCGCCACGGCTGGGCGCCGCGTACGACCTGTTCGGGAACGGCCGGACGGCACTCAAGGGCTCGTTCGGGCGCTACGTGCTCGGCATCGGGTCGAACATCGCACAGGACGTCAACCCGATGGAGTCGTTCGCGGTCCAGGCGTCCCGCCCGTGGAACGACAACCTGTTCTCCTTCCTGGGGCTGCCCCCCGGCAACGGGGACCTGAACCCCGACTGCGACTTCGACAACTTCGAGGCGAACGGCGAATGCGGGGCGATCCGCGACCCCAACTTCGGCACGCCCGTGATCGTGAACCGCTACCGCGACGACGTGCTGCGCGGCTGGGGCACGCGGCAGGGCCAGTGGCAGACATCGTTCGCCGTCCAGCACGAGCTGACCGAAGGCTGGTCCATCGAGGTCGGCTACTACCGGACGAAGTTCGACGGCTTCACCGTCATCGACAATCTGAACGTCACCCCGGCCGACTACGGCGAGTACTGCATCACCGCGCCGACGGATCCGGGGATCGGGGCCGTCAGCGGGCAGGAGCTCTGCGGCCTCTACACGATCACGCAGGCGGGGCTCGATCGCGGCGAAGACCTCGTGACCGTGCCGGCCTCGGATTTCGGCGACAAGTGGATGGACTTCAACGGGGTCGACTTCAACTTCAACGGCCGGCTACCCAACGGGGCCACGCTGGCCGGCGGCCTGACCACCGGCTCGCAGACCTGGAGCGAGTGCTTCGTCGTCGACAACCCGACCCAGAACCGCCCGGGGTACTGCCAGGTCTCGGAGCCGTGGGGAGCGGCCACCCAGTTCAAGCTCAACGGCAGCTACCCGTTGCCATTCGACACGGAGGTGTCGTTCGTCTACCAGAACATCGCCGGCATCCTGCACGAGGCCGAGTACGATGCCCTGGCCGATCCGATAGAGCGGTCGCGCGCCGAGGCCATGCTGGGGCGGCCGGTGGCGGTGGGTGAGGAAAACGTGCAACTCCTCCCCGCCGGCACCGGATTCTTCACGTCGTACCCGACCACGAGCGCCGCCGTCGCCTCGCAGACGTTCAACACCATCTCCACGCAGCACGAGCCGCGGCTCAGTCAGCTCGACCTGCGGTTCACGAAGATCCTGCAGTTCGGGGGCGCCCGCGTGCGCGCCTGGTTCGACATCTTCAACGTCTTCAACGCCAACTACGTCTCGTTCGTAGATGACAACTACGCGGAGAACTTCCCGCGCATCACGCAGATCATGAACGGCCGCCTGTTCAAGGTCGGCGGCCAGTTCGACTGGTAGGACCGGTGGGCGGAGGCTCCGGCCTCCGCCCACTCCGGCGTGCCCGAGGGCTGGCTCGCCAACCGCAAAGCTGGCCCGGTCCGGGGGTGGCCCCTCTCCGACAAACGCCGCGCGGATGGCGGTACCGGACCGCGAGGAGTTGCACCGCTGATGCACTGGCACCGGCAGTCGATTACCCGTCCCGTACAGGACCGCTAGGCATTGATGACGAAGGTCGGCACGGCCACCTCGGCGCTTCCTGCGCTCGGCTCGGCTATCGCCCCGCAGTTCGCATCGACGCAGGGTCGACACGGTCCAGTCGGCAGCGTAGCGGGTCTTGCGGTCGCCGCCGCATTGCCTTCCGGCTCCATTTGGGTCAGCATTCGCGGGAGTCCGGCCCTGATCCGCACTCGCGCTGTCGTCAGCGGCGCTGTTGGAAGGGTGCCGTCACGCGGCCGCACCGCGGCAGCCTGTTACACTGGTTGGTTGGGCAGGCTCCGATCCGCCCTGTCCGTACCCAGAGGAGGAAACCGACATGCCGACACGACGACACGCGCACGGGAGGACCGTCGCCCGCAATGCCCACCCGCGGCTGCGGCTCGCCGCCGCGCCGCTACGCCAATCCCCCGCCGTCTCTGTCCGACGGGCAACCGACGCCGGGCGTTCCGAGGACCGTCGGTCCGTCTACCTGCAGTTCGTGCGACGTCTCTGGCTCCTGGTTTCGTAGCCGGCACCTACCTTCGCCCGCCTGGCGCGCGGGCACTGCTCCGTTCCCTGTCCGCGACTCCCTTGATCCGGACGCTGAACACCACATACTCGGTGGTGGTGTCCGCCGTTGGACGCCGGGCGAGGACGTGGCCGTGCGGCTCGACGGCGCCCCGCGGTGTTCGGAACCGCGGTCACCCGGGCCGGCCGCGGTTCCGATTCCAGGTGAATGGAAGGACCCGCCCGGTGACGCCGGCTTGCAGGAGGCGCACGCGGTGAACGAGTTCCCGTCGCCCGCCTTGACGCGGCGCTTTCTGGCGTTGTGCGAACAGTATGGTTCGGAGCGTCTGGCGGTCCAGATCGTCGCCGTGGGCCGGAGCACCGGCGTCGAGGGGCTGCCCGCCGGCGACGACTGGACCACGTGGAGTGCTGACGAGATGCAGGCGGCGGTCGACTACCTCCGGCGCAAGCGCGGCCTGACGCGGTAGGCGTGCAGCCACCTCGCCCACCGCCGCCGGCAGCCGGCGTCCCCGTAGGTTCGCGGACAGGATACTGGCGGACGGCCGGGCCGACCGACCGCCGCCTCACGCCCTGCCCCCGCACACCTCGTCGATGAACCTGGCGAGCGCCTCGAGCGTCGCCAGCCGGCCCGCCTCGCCCGCCCGCGCCTCGATCGCCGCGAGACGCCGGCCCGACGCGGCCGACCCCCACAGCGCGTTGAATATCTTGGCCGCCACCCTCAACGAGGCGAGGCTGGCTTGAAACCGCGCCTCATCGACCGCCGCGACCCGGCCGGCCGCCGCCAGGCGTTCGCAGCGCGCGGCGAACCGCAAGGTGCGCTGCCGGGCACCCTCGACGAGCTGGCCGAGCTCGTCGACCGCCGCCGCCGCTTCCCGCGCCTCGACCGCCTCGACGTGCTCGGGCGCCGCGCCACGCCGGGCCTCGGCCAGGCGTTCGCCGCACGCGGCGAACCTGGCCGCCACCTCGCTCGCCTTCCGCATGTCGGCCCCGATCGCAGCCAGCTCGTCGACCGCCAACGCCGTGTCCTTCTTCTTCGCCATTTCTCACTCCTCCTTCGCGCCGCGACGGCCCCCCGGCCGGCGTCCATGCGCTTTTCATCCGTCCCCGTCCGTCTTCCCCCCTCGTCTTGCCCTGCTGCCCTGAATCTTTTCGTCGTCGTGGGGGCTGCCGCCGCGCGGCGGCGGCAGGACCTCGCGGGCGGACGCGGCCCGAGTGGCGGTCAGGTCAGGCGCGGGCTCGAGCTGGCCGACCAGCTCGGCCGCAGCGAGGCGGCCGTTCGCCAGCGCGTCTCCAAGCTGCGGGCGCCGCAGCTCGAGGGCGCGGTAGCGCAACGGTGTTCGGTTTCCGCCTCCGCGAGCGGCGGCGGCGCGTCTCCTCGTCCATCTCGGCGGCCGGCTCGACCGTCCACGCGGCCTCGTAGTCGCTCGCGCCCTGGCGGCCGTCCTGCCCGACCTGGTCGACGTCGCCGGCGTCCTCGACGGCCGCCCCGGCGGGCATCGCGAGCATCAGCGTGATCAGCAGCATCGTCTGCGCATGGTGGCCTCCTTGGTTGGCCGTGGCCCGCCGGGGCGCGGCCTGTCCGGGTTTCTCGTCTCGGGGCTTGTTCGTCCTCTCCCCTCGACCTTCGCTCGCTCCCCGTCTCCCTGCCCGTGCCCCTCGTCGGCCGCGGCCGCGACCGTCGCCTCGCGGCCGACGTCGGCGCCGGCCTCGACGTCGACCTCGCAGTCCGACGTCCGGCGGCTGTGTGGCGCTGTGGCGCTGTCGCTGACCTGCCGATGACCTACCATCCGACGATTCCGATCGAGGTCGACCCGACGAGCCCGCGGATGCACATCAGCGGAGTGCGACCACGTCTTCGCCGCGTGCTCGGTCCTCGGCTACGCGATCGTCCCGCGCATCCGGGACCTGCCCTCGCAGCGCCTCTACGTGTTTGAGCGCGCGGGCGTCCCGAAGCGCCTCCGCCCGCTGGTCGGTGGCAAGGTGAACGTGCACCTGATCGACCGGAACTGGGCGGACATCCTGCGGGTGGCGGGCCACCATGGCCGCCGGGACCATGCGGCGGCCGAGCCAGCTCCTGCGCAAGCTCGCCGCGTACCCGCCGCGAGAGCGCGCTGCTCGGCGGGACCTCCAACGGCGTCGTCGGACGGGCGGCGCTCGGCTGGTAGGGACTGCCGCGAGGTCGCCGTAGAATGAGGTGGATGGACCCTGCCTGCGGCCGGACGGCGCTGACGCCTGATCTGCCGCGTGACGGGGAGTTCACCCTGACTGTCGAGCTCTCCCCGTCATGACGCCCTGACATGCCCGTTGAGCTGCAGGTCGAGAACGCGGCCGGCCGGGCGCTGGCCGAACGCGGAAAGCTCGAGCAGTCCGACGTCCGGCGCGTGACCGTCCACGCAACCGTCGACACCAGCGCTGTTCTGCTGACACTGCCGCAGGACCTGGTCAGGTCCCTCGGCCTGGCCGATTGGGAAAGCGGCAGGGGGCCTTCCGGCCCGTGGCCAGGCACCGTCGCCGGGCCGGTCACCATCTGGATCGCCGACCGGCGGACGACGATGGACTGCGTCGTGGGACCGCCGGAGAGCGAGCCGGTGGTCGGCTCCACGGTGCTGGCGGTGATGGACCTGGCCGCCGACGAGGCGGCCGGCACGGTCAGGCCCCGGCAGCCGGGCGGATTGCGGATCTGAGCCGCCAGCCGCGGCCCAGGGCGGCGCCGCGCCCGATACAGCCCGGTTCGAGCACGCGTTCCCGTCGCGCTGGGACCCGATTCGAGGTTGCTTGATGGTCGAGACACACGGTACCGACGGTCGACGCATGGCCGGGAACGTCACCCGGATCGGGGAGCGGATGGCCATCGAGCGCAAGGTGACCGGCGGCGAGGATCTGGTCATTGACGGCGAGGTTGCCGGGACGATCGAACTGCGGCAGCATGTTGTGACGGTGGGCCGGGCCGGGCGGGTCCAGGCGGACGTGTCGGCGAGGTCGGTCGTGGTTCTCGGCCGGGTGCAGGGCGACATCCGGGCGGGCGAGAAGGTGAGCATCGGCGAGAGCGGCCGGGTCGATGGCGTCGTTTCGGCTCCGCGGGTGGCTGTAGCCGACGGGGCGCACGTGCAGGGCCGCGTCGAGACGCAGGCGCGCCGGGCCGATCCGACATCAGCGACTGGACGCTGAGCGCGGGAGTTGCCGACGTTGGCGTTGACCCTGGCGAGATGGCGACGTGCATGTTGCCGAGCGCCAGGACCCTGGAGACGTCGCCCTTGACGTAGCGTACCGTCGGCCGTCTCGCCGGCGGGGTTGGTCTTGCCGCGGCGGACCGCGATGAGCAGGCCGTCTTCGTCGCGCGCGTTGGTGACGTCCCGCCACTCGAGCGCGCCCGACACACGCCGCCTGCCGGCACCGACGCCGGCGAGTAGTAGACTCCCCCCATGCTTCGCCGCTGGACACCTTTGGCGAGCCGAGCAAGTCGCCGGACGGCTGATAGACTCGGGGGTGTGGACTACGAAGTCCTCGGCGCGGCCCTGGCGGTGGTCGGCGTCCTGCTCTGGATCCACCGGGACCTCAAGGCCGACATCCGGAGGGGCTCGTCATGAGTCACAGCTCGAGCTCGCCCGCCCTCGTCCTCGCGCCGCCGCCGGCGAAGCCTCGGCCCCGGACGGCCTGGGTGAGCGTCGATCCCAAGCTCCAGCTGCGCTTCAAGGCGGCGTGCGCGGCGCACGGCGTCTCGATGCACGCTCAAGCCGAGCGGCTCATCGAGGCTTGGCTGCAGGACGCGGCCGCCGGCCCTCACGCGGGGACTGGCGAGCCGAGAGCGACATCGACGTGATGGTGATCGTCAAGGACGAGGCCGCAGACGCACAGGAGAGCATCGCGGACATGGGCCACGAGCTCGTGTACGAGGCAGGCTGCTGGAAGGCGGCGCCATGCGTGCTGACGAGGACCGAGTCCGAGTGGGCCAGGGGTCTCAGATGGAAATCGGGCTTCCACGAGACGGTCGAGCGCGAGGGGATCACGCTGCTATGAGGCTCAACGTGGCCAGTCTGCCCGAAGGCGGGAACGTCGGAGAGATCACGATGACCAGCAACCAAGGGGAGCCGGCAGACGACGATCTCGGACAGATCGACTGGCGGGAGTGCCCACACGTGCAACGCGACCCCGAGATCATGAGCGGCGCATGGTGCTTCGAAGGAACCAGGCTGCCGGTATCCACGCTGTTCGGCAACCTGGCAGACGGACTGAACGTGCGGGAGTTCATCGAGCAATACCCAAGCGCCAGGGCCGACCACGTCAGCGCTGTGCTCCAATTCCAGGCTGAGCGGCTGGAGGCCACGAGCGCCGAGTAGCGTCCGAGTCCGATAACGCCCGCTATGTTCAACCGGGCGGCCTCCGGCCGATCGGCCCGAAAACACCCGCAATCATTGACCGGACCGACGCCCGCGGCGGCGCCGCCGGTGCTGTCGTGCTCATCCCCCGCCGAAGTGCCGCGCGACGGCACCGTCCTCGACGGCGCGCGGGCGGGGCGGTAGCGATGACCTCGTGCAGCGCGTCGTGTACCGTTCCCCTGTGGCGCTGTTGCTGCCTTGCCCATGACCTACAATCCGACGATTCCGATCGAGGTCGGCCCGACGAGCCCGCGGATGCACATCACCGGAGTGCGGGCGCTCGAGCTCCGCTGCAGGCGCAAGATGTGCCTCTCCTGCCGTTCAAACGGCTGGTTCAGAGAGGCCCGCCAATCCCCGATCCAGCCCGCCGTCACGACCGAGGAGGAGTACGGCCCCCGCTCGACCTGCTGGGGCGCAGCGGGCTGATCGACGCACGGCCCGCGCTGGCCAGGATGGGGCACCCGGCCGCGAACTATCCGCGGAAGGTGTGGGCCGCAAGCCATGAGCGGGCCGTGATCGAAATGACGTGGGAACAGCTGCACGGTCCCTTCGGCTACCGGAGAGCGCAGCCGATCCCAGCGTTCTACTTCGACGACCTCCCCACGCTGTATCCCGGCCCGATGCTGCGCCTCCTGTGGTGGGCCTGGCGGCTGCGGAAGGTGGTGCACCCGGAAGGTTTCGCCGTCTGGGAGACCTGGCGGCGCGAATGGTGGGATGAAATCGCGCACGGCCTGGTGTCCCACTTCCGCTGAACGCCAGCGGACCGCTGGCCACGGCGTCCGATAACCGACGCTATGTCAACCCCGCCGGCCTCCCGCCGATCGGCCCGAAAACCACGTCCATCACGAACCGGACGTCACGACGTCGCAGCCGACCGCGGCCGTCGAGGACACCCCCAGGGGTGGAGGCCGTTACGTAACCGAGTACAATAGTCCCGTGGGCATGACCAACGCCGAGCGCCAGCGCCGATACCGCGAGCGCCGCGCCGCTGGCGAGCCGGTCCGCACCGTCGTGCGGCCGAAGGACCGCCGGCCGCGGCCGAAGCGGTGGGCCGATGCCGTCGACCAGCTCCGCACCCTGCAGGCCGAATACGAGGCTTGGCGCGACCAGCTGCCCGAGTCCCTGGCCGAGTCCAGAATCGCCGAGCTCCTCGAGGGCGTGTGCGACGTCGACCTCGAGGCCCTCGACGTCGAGCTGCCGCGGGGGTTCGGACGCGACTACCCCCCCCTCCCGGAGAATCCGACCTGATGCTCGACACGCACGCCGTCGCCCGGTCGCTGACCGCCGCCGACTTCACGCCCGCTCAGGCGGACGCCCTCACGGACGCTCTCCGGCTGGTCGTCGAGCAGGGCGAGCACGTCACGTCCGACCAGTTCAAGGCCGGCCTGGCCGAGATGCGTGCCGAGATGCGCACCGAAATCGCGGAGGTGCGCACGGAGATCGCGAACCTCGATACGCGGTTGTCGACCCAGATCAGCACCACGGAAACCCGCTTGACCTGGCGCATGCTCGGCATCGCCGGGCTCGTCATCGCGGCGCTTCGCCTGCTTGGTTGAGGGGAAAGCCTGCCTCGGTCGCCGCGGCCGCGGTGGACAGGGGGCCGTTCCGCCCCCGCGGAGCCGGCGGGGGGCGTCCGATAAACGGTCGTTCGGTTAACTCCCCGAGGCCCTCAACGTCGACCTGCCGCGGGAGTTCGGACGCGACTGAACGCCACACCGGCGCACGACGCCCACGCCGGCCAGACCGAAGTCAAGCCGCTGCAGGAGGTTGGCCGACCAGGACGGGAAGAACTTCAGCACGAGCGCGACCACGACGACGACCGTGGCGAGCCCGAGCAGGACCTGCGTGCCGCGGTCGCCCACGAGCCGGCACCCGGCCGTGTCACACCGCCGGCGTTCCCGCAGGTAGAGCACGTAGGCGCCCGCCAGCCCGCCGACCCCCAGCGGGAGGGTGAGCCACTCGAACTGCATCATCGTCATCATCAGCCCGGCCCCAGCCAGCCCGGTGGCAATGAGGGCGAGGGGGAGGAGACAGCAGCTCGCCGCCAGGGCGGCGGCGACCAGCCCGATGGCCGCCGGCAGGCGTGCCTGACCGCCGGTGTCAGGAGCTGGCGGGGTCGTCATCGATCACGATCGCTGAGAATCCCGCGGCATCGATCGCCTCAACCATCGCACCAGGCTGGACCACGTCCGAGTGGAAGGTGACCTCGGCACGCTTGTCGTCGTAGGACACCACGGCGTCGACCACCCCGTCGACCTCCCGGAGTGCGTGGCGCACGGCCACGGCACACCCGCCTCAGGTCATGCCTTCGATGGTCAGCGCCACCGTGGCGGTGCTGGTGCCTTCCGTGTCCGGAGTGGACGAATCGGATGCCTGCCCGCCGCAGCCCATGAGGAGCACTGCAGCGCTGAAGAGGCTCAGCGCAACACGTGAGGTGGGTCTTCGAATCATGAGCCCTCCTTGGGCGCCAGGGCGCGGTCAGTGACGGGGCGGTCGCTGGAGCGCGTGCCGAATCTGTTGCACCGACGGCCAGCCAGCCGTGTCACCGCCATCGGTGTACACCCGACAGCCAAACGCATAGCCTCTGGCCTCGACGTCGGGGCCTTCGAGGTCCACGCCGTCGATCCGGATCGTCGGCGAGCCGATGAAGCGTTGGCGCTGGGCGTCACTGGCGTCGGCGACCTGCACCAGCTCGACCTCGTCGGGCAACTGCTCGAGCCGGAGCGCCGCCTTCAGATTGTCGAGCGCGGGTTGGTACGACGGGCAGCCATCGAAAAAGTACAGCGCCACGGTCACGGTGTCCTCCGCCTCTGTCGTCGGCCGCTGGGTGCCCCGCTCGAGGGCGTGTACCACCGGGCACTCGGCGTCAGGCCGACTCGCCAGCTGTCGCTCGCAGTCGTCCAGCGCCCGCTTCAGCGTCCGGCGAAGGCCGCGCAGCTCGGCCAGCCGGGCGTCCAGCTCCGCCAGGTGAGCCCGCAGCAGTGGCTGCACCTGCCGGCACTGCGTGAGTCCCCTCGTACCGTTGGCCTCGACCAGCTGGCGGATCTCATCCAGTGCCAGGCCCAGCGCCTGGGCCTGCTTCACGAAGCGCACACGGTCGACGGCCTCAGGCCCGAACAGCCGAAACCCACCGGCGTTGCGCCGCGGGGCGTCGAGCAACCCTTGCGCTCGTAGAAGCGCAACGTGTCCGGCGTGAGGTCGGTCGCCGCCGCCAGCTCCCCGATGCGCAGGTGACGCGCGCCGGGGCGAGGCGCGGCTGCTGCGGAGTCCATGGCCCTACTATGCACCTTGGAGTCGACTCCAGAGTCAAGCGGCAGTGAGGAAGCCGTTGACCGGGTCGTTTGCGGGAAGGGGGCGACCGCCGCAGCCGTCGGTCGGGTCTCGGAGGCGAGAGACGAGGTCCGGCCGCGGTCCTGGGAGGGCTGGACACCGTCGAGGAGGCCTTCGGCAAGGTTGACCAGCGCCTCGAGACGCTCGAGGGCGTGATCCTCCCCTCCCCCGCCGACTGAGCCGGTCACCCCCCCCGGTGGCCTTGGGTCCGATAACGCTATGTCAACCGGCGCCGGTCTCCGCCGATCGGCCTGAAAACCCCTGTAATTGCTGACCGGATCGACGCCCGCTGCGCCGCCGCCAGCGGGGTTATGCCGCCCCGGCATGCAGGATCCGGAGCGGAATCGGCCGATCCTGCATGGATATCCGGCCTCTCCGGGCGGTCGAGCGGTTCCTTCTCGGCCCGCCGGGGGTAGGATGAGAACACCATGCTGGACGTGAACCTCGTGGAGCTGTTGACGCTGGCGACTTCGCTGGTGGCCGCGATCGGCGTGCTGGTGGTGAACTGGAAGCTCGACAAGCTGGCCGGCAAGATGGAGAGCCTGGAGGCGGGCCACCACGCGCACGTCAACGCGCCAGGTCTGCACCACTAGACCATCGTCCGCGCCGCCGCGACCAGGTCCGCGAGCCGGCGACTGAACGGTAGCGTTCAGTTGGGCGGCGGCCTGTCGGCCCGCTCGGCCGCCTCCCGCATCACGCGGGTCAGGTCGAGGCGCCGCGGCATGACGTACGGCCTCGAGGAGGCTCTCGATCTCGGCGACGGCACAGCGGGTGGGTTGAGAAGCATGTCGAAGGACACCTGGGCAATCATCGGGGCCATGGGGATGTTCGGGGCCACCCTCGTGAGCCTGGGAGCCGTCGGGATCAACCAGATCGGAAGCCGGATTGACGACCTCCGGAACGACATGAACAGCGGGTTCGGAGTGCTGGACAGTCAATTCGAGGAGCTCGACAGCCGATTCGAGGATCTCGACGGCGACGTCGACAACCTGCGGAGCGACGTGCGAGAGTTGGACGACCGGCTGCGCGGCATCGAGATCGCGTTCGGCAAGGTCGACCAGCGGCTGCTGACCCTCGAGCGGGCCGTCATTCCGGCTTCATAGGGTGCGCATGGCGTCGCTGACGGGCAGGTCAATCCCGCGGGCGAGCGCCTCGAGCCGGGCGTGCGTGCGCTCGCTCGTACAGAACCCGTCCTTCTTGTAGCGCTTTTCCGATGACCGAGTCAGGCTCGTTTCTGTATCGCTCGATGTATTCCGGTCGCAGCACGAAGATGTCCGTGACCGGCATTGACGAGTCCCACGGCAGCCGTTCACGGATGCGCATGCCTGTTGTTGTCGTGCTGCAGTCAGCCTTCACTATCAGCAAATCAAGGTCGCTCTCTGGCGTCATGTCGCCGCGCGCCCCTGATCCGAACAGCACGATCCGGTCCGGGTCTGCCGTCTTGATAATGCTTCGCACTATCTGCTGCAGGTGTCGCTCGAGGTTCTCGATGTTCGGCTTTGGCATCTGTTGCTCCCACGGAGCCTTCTAGCGGCCGTGCTGGGCGGCCGCCGGCTCTGGGGGCTGAGGGCTGCCGCGGGGGAGATCTCGCTGTACAGGGCGAATCTGGGCGCCGTGGCTCGGATTTAGACGCATGGTGTCCACTGCTTCCGCCACCGGTCCCACAGTTCCAGCTCCGCTCGCGTCATCACCCGACGCAGCCTCCACGCCCACCAATGCAGGCGGACCCACTGGTCCGGGTGCGGCAGCAGTCGTTCGAGCTCCATCAGGTCGAACGGCGGGTGGTCGAGCCCGCACTCGGTCCATCTGATCACCTGCTTCCACCCCGCTTCGACCACTGCGCGCTCGTGGGTTGCAGCCCAAACCTTGTTCGGACTCGCGGCGCCCGGGTGTCCGAGCTTGGCGAGCCCTCTCCGGGCGTCTCGCAGGCCCCATCGACCGAGGCGGTCGAGGAGGCGGCCGTGCGTCTGCTCGGTCGTCAGGTCTGGCTCGGTCAGTCTCTCCTCTCGGTGCGAAAACGCTGTGCTCGTGCCAGTCGCCCCCGAGGCGGTAGCTGGCTGGAATGTTCAGGGCCGTGCTGCCGGTGATGTGCCGGCGGCGCGTCGTCGGCACCAGATCAACGGCGTAGTCCCGCTCCGTCGGGCGAGGCGGCCGGCCGTCGCGGCCAAAAGCGGGCTGCGGCGCCGTCGTCGGCCGTCGCTCGTTCAACTGAGTACTCGTACTCAGTTGAACGCGACCGTCAGCGGGCCGGGCCACGGCCAGGCTCCACGTCCTTGTCTGCGGTGCGGCCGGCCGGCGCCGGCCGCACCGGCCCGGGCGCTGGCGGGCGCTCGATCCGCCCCAGCACGCGCCGCGCGATCGTCCGCGCCGCCGCGACCAGGTCCGCGAGCCGGCGCTCCCACGCCGCGCCGTCGCGGGCGAGCGCCTCGGCCTGGGCGGCCTCGCGCGCCTGGCGCGCCTCGTCGTTCCGGACGACCTCGGCTAGCGCGCCGCCTGCGACCTGGTCGACGTCGGTCTCCTGGTCGCTCTGCAGGTCCCTCGCGGTCCTCGCGAGCACGCTGTCTCCGAACGGCAGTGGCCCGGGCTCGGGCTGGCGCTCGATCCAGCCCTCGAGCTCGCCCGCGGCGAGCCCGACCGCGGCCGCGTACTCGGGCCGCGGCCGCGGCAGCTCGATTTGCTCCTCGACGACCGGCGGCGGCGCCGGGGTCCGCTCGTCCACCGGTGGCGGCGGTGCCGGCGGCGCCACGGCCGCCGCGGCCACCCGCGCCGCCTTCTGCTCGGCCCCCAGCACGGCCCGCATCGCGCGCTGCTCCTTGCTCGAGGCGGCCGGTAGGCGGCCGACCCGCACAGCTCGTCCCACAACGCTTTTTCGGCCATCGTCCGGTCGTCCTTCTTCCGCGGCCGAGGCGTCACCGGCTCGATGCCGATCACCTGTCGCGCGCGGGCGGTGGCCGCCTTCCGCGCAGCCCGCCGTTCAGCCGACCGGGCGCGGACCGTCTTTCCCGCCGGCTGGAAGTCGCGCAGCTCGGTGCTGACCATCGCGCGCAGCTGCTCGCGCGCCTCGCGCCGCTTCGTCCTGGTCGCGATCCGCACGCCGCCATGGCGGCGCTCGTACTCCTCGGCCCACGTCTGCAGCCTCAGCCGGGTGTTTTTCAGCGGCGCCGCGTCAGGCTTCCTGACGACCCTCCGACGGACCGACCCGTGCTCAGCCACCGACCCGTTGGGTCGCGGCAACCGTGCGTCGCCGCACGCAGCTCGACAGGTCCACAACGTGGCGGCACCCATTCTCAACCGCGTAATGCTCCGGGTGGCACGTCATCACGACCACCTGTATGCGGGACGCCGCCGCTTCGAGCAGGTCCCGCATCCACGTCATGCGTTCCGGGTCGGACTGCGTCAGCTGATCGTCGAGGACGATGAAGGCCTCGAGGGCTTCGGCGATCGAGAGGCGCAGCAGCAAGGCGATCTGCTCCTGCGTGCCGACGGACAGGACGTCGAACTTGCGTTCGCCCCCGGCCGTGTGAATACCGGCGGCTTCGAGCTGGGGACCGATCGAGATCTGGCCGTACCGGCCGCCGGTGAGCGCCGCCACGCGTTCGCTGACGGGCTGCACCAGAGCGTTGCCGAGATGGACGGCCTCTTCCTGTTCCGCTTCGGTGAGCGCTTCCTGCAGGAGCCGCCAGGCACCGTAATCCAGGTCCAGTTCGCGTTCGCGTTCCTCCAGGGCGATGACGGCTTCCCGCGCCTGCTGGGCTCGTTCCTGGATGTACTGCCCGCCGACCTGCTCCAGCGCTCCCTCCGCGGCGCGGAGGTGCATCTCCAACTGCCGAACGTCGGCGGCAGCGGCGGTCGCGGCGTCCTTCGCGCCGGCCAGCCGCTCCGGATCGACCTCGCCGGCTGGGGCCGGCAGCGCGTCCAGGTCGGCACGACGCCGATCGCGCAGAACCCGGACTGCGTCGATGTCCTCGTGTTGGGTCGTGGTACGTAGCTCGGCCGCCTCACCTTCGAGCCGGGCGAGTTCGTCTCGGGCGGCGGTCCAGCGCTCGGTCGTCTCCCGCAGCGTCTCCCGCGCCCGATGCTCTTCGCCGTCGAGCTCGGCGAGTGCCCGCCGGGCCTGCTCGACTTCGGTGGTCGCTTCGAACTTGATCTTCGCCAACTCGGCATCGACCGCTTCAATCTCCCGCCGCAGGCGGTCACCCTCGGCGCGCGCCCCGGCAAGGACCTGGCGCCAGTCACCTGCCTCTTGCGCCTTGCGCTGCTCGGCCTGCTTGTCGGCGAGGTCCCGGCGGCGACTCGCGACTTCTCGCTCTTCACCGGCTACCGCGTGCTCCAACTGCTGGCGGAGCTCCTCGCGTTCGCGCACCTCGACCTCGAGCCGGGCGATGCTCTGCTCGATGAACGTCTCGTCGCGGGGCTGTTCGTCAAGGCCGTTGACGTGCTCTTCCACAGACTCGCCGGGGTTGAGACACTCCGCGAGGGCGGCCCGGCGTTGTTCCACGTCGGCCTTGGCGACGACGGCGCGGCGTTCGAGCTCGTCGAGGTTCTCGGCGCGCGCCCGTTCCTGCTCGGCCTGGCGTTCGAGGCCTGACACGGTCTCGAGGAGACAATCGGCACGCGTCCGCAGGGCTTCCAACTCGGGGAGCGTCGCGCAACCTGCGCGGGCGAGGATGGGTTTCGCCGCGCCGTTCCAGCGTTCCTCGGCGGCTGCGGCTTCGCGCAGGAGGTCGCGCCCGCCGCCGCGGACATGAACGACGCCGATACCGGTGAGGTCAAGCCGCAGCTCCCGCTTCGCCTCGAGCGCGGTCGGTTCGCCAGCATCGATCCGGACCTGCCGCGACTGGCCGTCGATGCTGACCTCGGCCGTGCCGCCTCGCTCCAGTGCGACCTCCACGGCGAGGCCAACGGCGAGCTTCTCCCGCGCGATGCGCCAATCCGTCTCCAGGGACCGGAGCTGGTCGAGCTCGGCACCCGCCGGCGCGTGGAGGTCGGCGGCCTCTTCCCGCGTCGCGGCGGCCTTGCGTTCCAGCGCGGCCGCCTGCCGAGCGTGCTCGCGGGCAGCGTCGAGCGCCGCGGTGGATGCCCGTGCCGCGCTCAACGTCCCGAGGTAGCGGGCGCACTGGCGCTCCACCTCGAGGGCTCCGATTTCGTCGCGGTCCCGGGCGGCGGCGGCCACCGCATCGCGCAGGAGTCCTTCTCGCTCCTTGAGCTCCGTCTCCCGCTTGTCGACATCGGCTGCGAGCGCCGCGATCTCCTCTTCCCGCTTGGCCAGTGCCTGCGCCCACGCGACCTTTTGTTCGTGTCCCTGTTGGCTGCGCTCCAGCTCCAGGCGCCGGTTCTTCGCCTCCTCCTCGCGCAGCCGCCGTTGCTGCTCGCCGGCGCCGGTCTCAAGACGGCGCACCTGTTCTCGAGCGGCCCCGACCCGGAGTTTCCGGCTCTCGGCTGCAGCCTCGGCTTCAGCACGCGCTTTCTCGAGCTCGGAAACCCGCTCGCCGCCGGCGGCAATGGCGGCGCTGTTCTTGTCGCGACGGTCGAACAGCCCCTGAACCCGGCTGCACTCGGCCTCGGCGGTAGCGAGGGCGGCCTCGGCCGCGTCGCGCGCCTTGCGGCGGGCGAGAGCAGATTCAAGCGCTGCGAGAACGCGGTCCGCGCGCTGCCTCGCCGATTCCGCCGCGAGCAACTGCTCGTGCAGCCCCTTCGTGCGCAGGCGGGCGCTCTCGCTCTCCTCCAGCTGCTGGCGCACGTCGCGCTCGTTGGCCTCGGCCGCGACACGTTGCCCGCGGATCTGGGCCCACGGCGAGGCCTGGCCTGTCCGCTTCCTCCCGCTCGCCGTGAACGCTTCGTCCACCTTCTCCTGCACGGCCGCCAGGACGCGCTTGAAGCGGGGGTCCTCGGCCAGGGCCTGCAGTGCCTCGCTGAGGTGTTCGCGGCCGGAATCGTCGCCGTCGCCGGCGAGGCTGGTGCGCAGGATGGCCACGACGTCGCTCTGCTCGCCGAGAAGGGCCGTGGTGATGAACGACTCGGCCATGCCGTGCTTGCCGCCGGGCAGCCCGGGACCCTTGAGGCCCCAGCGCAGAATGCGCCGCAGCGTGCCGTCCACCTCGCGCCCCTTGCCTTCCTGCGTGAACTCGCTGCCGTCGCGGGAGAGCTCGAGGTACGCGTGGCCGCTGCTGCCGAAGCTCTTGCGCACCCGCCAGACGCGCTGCGCTTCCTGTTCCAAGGTGAGAGCCACGCCCGGCGGCGCGTCGGCGTGCCAGTCGCGCATGGGAGCGGCGGCGGCTGACGTCGACTGCAGCAGCAACGCGGCGCGGATCGCGTTCACCAGGCTCGACTTGCCGAGCTCGTTGGGGCCGTGCAGAACATTCAGGCCGGGTTCGAGGTCGATGGCCGCGGCGGCGATGCCCGCCCAATCGTTCACCTGAAGGCGCTTGATCCACATCGTTGCCGTCAATCCGACTGCCGAACCATCCGGTACAAGTGATGCAGGGCCCGCTCGACAAGCTCCGGCTCGCTCTCGGCGCGGTCCTGGAGGCGGTGCGCTGCCGATAGCAGCACGGGCGGCAGTTCGGTGCCGAACTCGACGGGACTCGCGGCGGCAAGGCGCAGGGCGCCGCGGTCCACGAGGAGAACGCCGGCCCGCGGCGTCGCCGCCATGGACCCGCTGAGCTCGCTCACGATGCGCTCCGCCTCGTCGTACTCGGCCATGGGCACGGCCATGTCGAGGCTCAGGCGCAGCACGGTCTTGCGCAGGTTGGGTTCGGAGGCGAGCGCACGCAGTTCCGGCATCGACCGGCAGGTCGCGTCGCGCCAGGCCCAAGAGCCGACGGCCTCGGGCCGCACGATGGCGCGGCGTCGGCGGTCGAGCGGGAAGAACGCGATGGCCACGTTCCCCGTGTCCCGCTCGCCGAAGTTGGTGGCCTCCGGCGCGCCAGGGTAGACCGTGGGCGCGGGCGCGTTCGGCTCGACCTCACGGAAGGCGTGCGTGTCCCCGATGGCGAGGTAGTCGAGGCCGCGCGCCGCGGCGCTGCCCCGGGCGACGGGGAAGTTCGTCTGGTGGCCGTCGATGTCGAAGGTCTGGCCGTGCACCAGCCCGATGCGGATGCGCTGATCGTCTGGCCCGCGGGCCGGCAGCGTTTCCGCCAGTTGCGTCTGACCGGCATGGGACGTGCACGGACTCGCGTACACCACGGCGCCCTCGCCGAGCGGCAGTTGCCATCCCGGCCGGTCCACGACATGCACGTAGCCGGGCAGCCCGGATCGGAACGGGTGCTCTCGGTAGTAGACGGACCCCGGCTGGAGCGGGTCGTGATTGCCGGGCAGCAGCACGACCGGGCGCTGCCAGTCGCGGCGCTGGAACTCCTTGAGGACGCCTTCCCACCACTGCGCGTCCGGCGCCGGCTGATCGAAGAGGTCGCCCGCGCAGAGGACGGCGTCGACGGCGCGGCTGTGGGCCAGATCCAGAATGCGGCCTACGACCTCGAGGCGTGCCCGGGTCAGGCGCAGCTCCTGGTCGAGCCCGAACGCGGGGAAGCGCCGGCCCAGGTGCCAGTCGGCGGTGTGCAGCAACGTCAGCGCCACGTCGTTCTCCATGCCGGTGCCGCGCCGGGTCATTCGATCACGAACTCCGCCGTGAGCAACCGCTCGATCTCCGGGCGCTGGAAGCGGCGGTGGTGCGCGTCTTCGTGCCAGCGGCGATAGGTGTCGTCCTCGCGGGCGGCCAGTTGCGCGAGCCGCTCGTCGAGGTCCGCGATCTCGGCCTCGAGCGCGCCCACGCGCGCCATGGCCTTCGCCCGCTTGTCGGCGCCGAGCGCCTGATCCCGGTGCCGTTCGGCGGCGGCGAGGCGCTTGGCGCGCTCGTCGCGGGCACGGCGCAACACGAGCGTCTTGTCGGCGAGGAACTGGTCGAGCTGGTCCAGGGCGCCTTCGAAGCCGGACCGGTCGGCGGCCGCAGCGGCACTCTGGTCGAGGAACATCTCTTCGGCGACCGCCTCGTCCAGGTGTTCGGCCGTCACCGCTAGGGACGGATCGAAGCAGCCGACGTCTTCGCAGCCCTGTCGCAGGAGGTCGAGCGCCGCCTCCGCCGGACGCAGGACTTCCTCGTCTTCGAAGACGGCCGTCACGCGCAGCCGGTCTTCGCGCTCGAAGCCGCGGTGGGCGGTCCGCGTCAGCGCCAGCCGGCCGCGGTCGCCGTGACGACGCCGCAGCACCTCGGGAACATCCCTGCCGAGACGGAACCGAACGCGGAAGGGGCCCGCCCCGGTCTGCCGCGCCTCGGCGACCGCTGCCTCGATCAACGGGTGGGCGAGGTGCAGCGACTCGATGTCGGCGAGGTCGCGGGCCGGGCCGAGGGCCACGGTCAAGCCGCTGGCCGCGCTGGCCGGAAGGCGCGGCGAGGCGCCGATGTGGAACACCCGGCGGCCGTCGCGTTCCGCCGCGCCCCAGGGGATGCCGGCCGTATCGAGCCAGGTCGTCAGCACGCGCTCGAGATCTCCATCGAGTGCGGCCAGCGTCGCCGGCAGGTCGGATTGGATCCGGCGGAAGACGTCGCGGACCGATTCGTCGAGGCTCGTCTCGATGAGCCCGATCGTCCGCCCCCGTACGCGCTCGAGTTCCTGCCGGCGTTCCTCCAGGGTGTCGCGCAGCCGGCGCAGCTCGTCTTCGACCTCTTGCGCCGACCGCGCCCGGTCCCAGATACGGCGCACCTCGGTCTCGAAGTCCGGGCCCAGCGCCGAGACGAGTTCCTCCGACGCATCGGAGCGCGGGGTCTGCAACACCACGTCGGAGGTATCGAGCACCTTGCCGAACAGGTCGAGCTTGGTGCTGAGTATCTCGAACGTGAGGCGCTGCGCCTCGTTGTCCTTGGCGAGGAAGTTGATCACCGTGACGTCCCGCTTCTGGCCGTAGCGGTGGCAGCGGCCGATGCGCTGCTCGATGCGCTGGGGGTTCCAGGGCAGGTCGTAGTTGACGACGGTGTCGCAGAACTGCAGGTTGAGGCCCTTCGCCCCCGCCTCCGACGAGATCAGCACCACGGACCGCGTCCGGAACTCGTGCACCAGGGCCAGGCGCACGGCGACGGTGGCGCTCGGCCGCAGGTGCGGAGCGATGTCGGGCTCCACCTCTTCCCGCCAGACGCCCAACGCCCCGTGTGCGCGGGAGGAGTCGTTGACTCCGCGGAAGAGCGTGATGTCGGCGTCCACGAGTGCCGTCTGATCGAGCAGGAGCTTGCGCAGGTAGTCCTGCGTGGTGAGCGATTCGGTGAAGATCACGACCTTGCGGCGGTCTTCGGGCCGAGCCATGACGAGCCGCACCGCCTTGACCAGGCTGTCCGCCTTGCCGTCGTGGGGCAAGGCTCGCGCGCGCCGCGCGAAGTCCTCCACGAGCGACAGCTCCTCCCGCGCGGCAGCGCTGTCCAGCTCCGGCCCGCCCGCGGTTTCGGCCGGTGAAGCGGCGTCGTCGGTCGCCGGCGCGACATCCGGCGGATCGTCTTCGAGGTCCCCTGTAAACGCGGTGGCTGCCTCCGGATCCCTGTCGCCCGCCAGCCGCGCCCGCAGACGGCTCGCAACCCGATCGAGGCTGGCGGCCAGCGCCGCGGTCGAGGACGCCATGCGGCGGTGGAAGCCGAGCAGCAACAGCTGCCGCGAGCGGCCCTGGAACGCATGGAGCTGCGGCCGCAACAGGTAGTCGGTGACGTCGTCGTAGAGGGTGCGCTCGGCCGAGCTCATGCGGTACTCGAAGAGCTGGGCGCGGCGGCCGACGAACGGCTTGTCGAGGAACTCCTGGGCCTGACGGCGGAGCGTGCGCTGAATGACGGTCCCGAGTCGGCGCCGGAGTTCCCGGGCTTGTTCCGCGGCGACCCCGCGGCCGTCGCCGCCGGCGCAGAAGACGTCCTCGAACACCGGCTTCGCCCCGAGCAGCGTGCCCGTCGGGTCGACGTACTGGACGAGCCCCCACAACTCGGCGAGCGAGTTCTGGATCGGCGTCGCGGTCAGCAGCACGACCGGCGATGCCCCGATGACCTTGCGCATCCGATGCGCGGTCCGCGCGAACCGGCTGTCCTCGTCGTACACGCCGTCGCGGTCGAAGCGGCGGTGAATGCCGGCGAAGACCTCATGGGCTTCGTCGATCAGGCACAGATCGAAGGGCGGCGACCCGCTCAGGCGTGCGAACCCCGTGTTCGCTCCGACGTACTCGCGCCCGGCGAGGAAGATGCCCGCGCCACCGACGTCGATAGCAGCGTCCGCCGCCTCGACGGCCTCGATGCCGAACAGCGTGTAGAGCTCGTGCTGCCACTGTCCGAGCAGGGGGCGCGGCACGACGATGAGCACCCGCGTGGCCCCCTCCGCCAGCAGTTGAGCGACGACGAGGCCGGCTTCGATAGTCTTGCCCAGGCCGACTTCGTCAGCGAGGATGCAGCCGCCTTCCGGGATGCGGCGCAGCGCGAACATGACCGCATCGACCTGGTGCGGGTTGGGGTCGATTCGCCCGCGGCGTTGTGACGCCACTTGCCGCCGACGTGCGCTGGCGGGCCGAAGGCGGACCAGTTCCTCCGCGTGGTAACGACGATGAATGGGGTGCATCGGTATGGGACGGTTACGTCAGTCCGTAACAGCGCGTTCAGCAGCTACGGACGCCTCTCAGCCAATTCTGGCAGAGAGGCAGCTCCGGCGTCCGGCGCGGTGCGGGCTGGCCCACGCGCTGACGAACGGTTCCTGGGTACGAGCGACGCTCAGTATCAGGGACATGCCTGCGCCGCGCTTTCCGCTCTTGTGCGAGCAGTATCACCTCCACGGCCGCCTCGCGGTCTATTCGGGCTGCGGGTCGACGAAGTGCTCCCAGGCCGTGCGGGGTGACCACACGGTCACGGAACCCCGGCAGCGAGGAGGGAAGTGCCTGACGTTACCGGTGACGAGGGTGCGCGCGGCTGTCTGAAGAGCGACTTCCAGGAACATGACGTCGTCCTCGTCCGGCGGCGGGCCGTGCGTCCAGGGTAGAGCGGCGACGTGTTCCTGAAACTGGAGGATGGCCAGGAAGGCGTCCTGCCGGAATCGCTCGATGCCAAACCGGGGACGGGCCAGAACCTCGCGGTACTCCGCCTCGATCCGGTCGTCGACGGCCAGCCTCAATCCTCCCGCCTGCAGCACGTCAACGAGCCGTCCGGGTGGCCCGAAGGGCGAGAGCAGGCCGGAAACCAGTACGTTGGTGTCCACGACCCAGACGGGAGGGTCATCCACGCCGGACCCTCTGCTTGCGCGCCTGCCTCGCCGCCTTGATCTCCCGCTCGATGTCGGCGTGCGTCACGTCGGCGGCTCCGGTCTCCGCGGCGTGCCTCCGGATTTCCCGAACCGCCTTGCGGGCGCGTGCGAACACGATCTCCTGAATGTCTTCGAGCAGCGTGGCGTCGCTGGTCGGCACCATGATGCTTCGCGGCACCCCATCCTTGGTCACCACGAGGGCGCCCTCTTTTTCGAGCGCGGCCCACACTTGCCCGGGGCTCGCCGCCAGCGTTCGTGAAGCGATGGTCCTCATGCACTACGTTTAAACGACGGACCGTTGTGCGTCAAGAGGAAGATCTGGCTGGTTTCGCGCGGGCCGCCGACCGCGCGCGCCGTCCCCGCCATCAGCAAGGCCTTGGCGTCGACGAGCGCATCGGCGCAGAGCCGCTCGACCGTGGTCGTGGCCGGCAGGATGGTGAGGCCACGACCACGCACGGCTTCTGGGAGTTGATGCGCATCGCCCGCTGGCACGTGGAAGGCGATGCGTTCGACCGAGCCCTGGCCATCATCGTCGAGGCCCAGGCCGCGCTTCCGATGGCCGCCGCCTGGGGCACGGGACGGACCGCCTCCAGCGACGGCCAGTTCTTCCCCGCACGCCGACACGGGCGGATTCACCGACCACGTCTTCGCCGCGTGCTCGATCCTCGGCTACGCGTTCGTCCCGCGCATCCGGGACCTGCCGTCGAAGCGCCTCTACGTGTTCGATCGCGCGGGCGTCCCGAAGCTCCTGCGCCCGCTGGTCGGCGGCAAGGTGAACGTCGACCTGATCGACCGGAACTGGGCGGACATCCTGCGCGTCGCGGCCACCATGGCCGCCGGGACGCTGCGGCCCAGCCAGATCCTGCGCAAGCTCGCCGCGTACCCGCGCCAGAACGAGCTGGCGGCTGCCCTGCGGGAGGTCGGCCGCGTCGAACGCTCCCTGTTCATGATCGACTGGACCACGGACCCCGGGATGCGACGTCGGGTCCAGGTCGGATTGAACAAGGGCGAGGCGCACCACGCCCTCAAGCGCGCCATCAACTTCCATCAACGCGGCGAGCTGCGGGACCGAACCGGCGAAGGGCAGCACTACCGGGTCGCCGGCCTCAACCTGCTGGCCGCGATCATCATCTACTGGAACACGTTGAAGCTCGGCGAGGCCGTCTCCGCCGGGCGCAAGGCCGGCCTCGAGATCCCGCCCGAGTTCCCGGCCCACGTCTCGCCGCTCGGCTGGGAGCACATCAACCTGACCGGAGAATACCGCTGGCCACGCACCGGCTCCACAGGCAGCCCGAAATCCTTAGCGTAGGATTTCGCCCCCTCCCGCAAACAACCCGGTGGAGGGCTCGGGTGTCAGCCGATCAGCCGGGACGGCCGCGATGACCAAGCCAGCGACGGCCAACATGCGCCACGTCCAGGCCCGTCAGCCCGCACCCCAGGTCGTCGCACCCGAACACCGCGGGATCTCCGAGCGCACCCGCGAGGGCCTCGCCCGGGCGAGGCCCTCGGGCCGGAAGCTCGGTCGCCCGAAGGGGTCGCTGGGCGTCTCACGGCTCGACGGCAAGGAGGACGAGATCCGGCGCTTCCTCGAGCTCGGCTCGGCGTCTCGAAGACCGCCATCGCCAAGCTCACGGGCGTGTCCCGGACCGCCCTGTACAGCTTCATGACCACCAGAGGGCTCAGGCCGAGCCGTTAGCGTGCACCAGAACACGAATGGTGTCGGTACCCTCGCTGGCGCGAGCGCCGCAACGCCGGCGTCCCACCGCCCCGGACGCCGCCGCGGCCGAGGCGATGGGCTGCGGCCCTGGCCGAGCTCCGGACCCTGCAGGCCGAGTACGAAGCCTGGCGCGATCAGCTGCCCGAGTCCTTGGCCGACTCCCGGACCGCCGAGCTCCTCGAAGGCGTCTACGACGTCGACCTCGACGCCCTCGACGTCGAGCTCCCGCGGGGGTTCGGGACGCGACTGAACGGCGGTCAGGATGGAGTGGCTGTGATGCGAGTGTGGAACGAGGCGGAGCGGGCGTCGCCGGCTCGCGGTGTCGCGGCGGCCGGCACGAGCGCTACCTGGACCCGCCTGCGGCGCGAGGCCGAGGAGGAGGAGCGCGCCCGGGCTCGCGGAGTGGGGCCGGCGCATCGATGCGGGGCAGCGGGTGATGGGCTGGCCCGAGCGAGCGGGAGCTGATCCGCGAACGCAACCGTGGCCGGGCTCAAAGCCGCACGGGCACGCGGGCGCAGGGGTGGGAGGAAGTTCGCGCTGACGAAAGCTCAGATGCGGCTCGCCCAGGCCGCGATGGCGCACCGCGACACGTCGGTGTCCGCGCTGTGCCGGGAGCTCGGCATCAGGCCGGTGACGCTCTACCGGTACGTCGGCCCGCAGGGCGAGCTACGCGAGCAGGGCCAGAAGGTCCTTGCGTCCTGAAGCCGCAGGACCGTGACGCGCGAGCTAAACGTAGGAATGCGCCCCCTCCCGCAAACAACCCGCAGCAGGCCGCCCGTCCGCCGAGTCAGTCTGCGTTATCCGACCCAAGGCGCGCACCCGGCGGGTCGTCCCGCGCCGCTCGGCTCCCACCGGGGGTGATCGGTCTGGACCGGAATCGGCGATCGGCTTGGACCGGAATCAGTGATCCGTTTGGGCGGAGGAGCGCCGCGTCGCGGAGCGCGCCGCCGGCGCGGAGTAGTCACGGTTCTTCGCTCGACAAAATCCCTGTCCACTGTGTGAGCGCGTGCACCCAAGACCATCGCCGAAGCTTGCCGTCAACGCTGGCTACGACGTGCCCCCATGCATAGTCGCCAGCGTTGGGAAATGAATCGGTCTTGGCGGGCGCGATTATCGTCCCAAGGTATTGTCCAAGGATTCCAACCCCAACCCCGAAACAGTCTGGACCCGGCATAAGCACGACGACCGACCCTCTCACTGTCGAGCAGAATGCCCGAAGGGCTGGGAGAGTTATGTCGTTATCAGAGGGAGGCGTGTGCAAGTAGCTATCAACTTGCAGTGTGAGGCGCTCAGGTGTGGGCACGGCCCGGGAAGCGCGCAGAGCGAGTTTGGCTGGATCGGTGTTCATCACGTCTCGCAGTTGGTGATGATCAACATGCTCGCGGAATAGGTTGCCGTAGACGTAGTATCCGGCGGCAAGTGCGACTTTTGCGGTGAAGCGCACGGGCAAATCGATATTTAGCGAGGTGTTGATGCAGAAAGCACCGACGCTCTCCGTAACCTCTTTGCGGTCCCGCGCGTCCCAAACGCACAATCCTCTCTTAGAATGGAAGGATACCTGCGCCGGTCGGTTGTTAGATCCATAGCGCGCCTTCCTGATCGTCGCCAAAGGCTCCTTACCACTGTGTCCACGAACGTTGTACTTCGTTCGACGCAACGCGAAGAGGAGTTCACTGGCGAGCGGCGCGTCGAGAGCTGTACCGAGATACGAATTGACCGCCGTGTCGACACGTATCTCGAAACCATCAACACCGCCGAGCGATAGCGGCAGGATATGTTCGCGGTTCGTCGCATTCTCCGGGAGGTCACGATTGCTGTAGGGGCAATAGATCACGGTTGGGAACCTAACTCAAAGAGCGTGGACGTTGTGTCGGGCAACTCCCAGGGCCTGGGGGGTGACGGAACCGTTCGGCGCGCCTCCCAGACGCGGTTGACTCGGCGAGGGAGCGGGACTTGTCGAGGCCGTCGCGACCCGCGCCTTCATCTGCATGGTGACATGCTCGCACGACCCAAGGGGAGCGGGTCGGGTCCAGACCGGTGCGCGGAATGCTCCGGCAGGCGTAAGCGGGAGTTCGGGGGCGGACTCCAGGGCTGCCCCGCAGGGCGTCCGCCGGCGAGGGCGGCGGTGCGGCTGTCGTGCGCGAACGGTCCGCTGATTCGACGTCGCTGACGGCCGCGGTGAGCCGGTGGTAGACAGTCAGCGATCATGCCGTCCGTCCTTCGCGGTTGCGTTCGAGCACCGCCTCGCGCAGCGCGCGCAGGGGCGAGGCGTGCGTCCCCCTGCGGCGTTCCGTGTCGAGGAGGAACGTCGGCAGCACCTGGTCGGCGAGCTCCGGAAGGCGCGGTTGACCGGGATCCGCGTGAAGCTGCCCGTCGAGTCGCTCGGCGCGAAGCTGGTGAGCCTGCCCGAGGGCGTCACCGTCGAACGGAATCGGATCGAGGTGCGGTTCGATGGGGCGAAGAACGCCGTGGAGCTCTACGCGTTGGCGCATGCGCTCGTGAACGACTGCCGAGTCGCGGGAGCTCGGCCGGGCGCTGAAGACCGTGGTTCAGCGGACGCCCGACGAGAAATATATCCGTTGATCGTATGGGGTGTACGCCAACGGGGCCGGCCCGAGGTCGGGCCGGCGTCCGATAACAGGCGTTACGTAGACCGGCTCGGCCTCCCGCCGATCGGCCAGAAAACCACTGGGATCATTGACCGGACCGCCGCCCGCGGCGCCGCCGCCGGCGGCGTTATGCCGCTGCGGCAGCACGATCCGCCGCGGCCGACCGCTGGGCGGCCGACCAGGGCGACGTCGATCGCGAGGAACTTCGTCGGCGAGCTCGACGCCGGCACGCGGTCCCGGCGGGGGCCGCCGCCGACGGCTGCTCGCCCGCCCTCGACCGTACGGCGCGCGGCGATCAGCTCGCCCGCGCGCGGTCGCGGTCGGCCAGCAGCACGTTGTCGATAAGGCCCGGACGTTGCTGACGCAACGCATGGCCGAACGCCTGTCGGCACCGAAGCCTCAGAACAGCGCCGTCGCGCTCTCCCGCAGCATGGTCAGCTCCGCCTCGTCCCCTGTCCGGCCGCGGTAGCTGCGGAGCTTCAAGTTCAGCTCCCGGTAGCTGGGGTGCAGCAGGGTGACGACGATCATCCGCGCCGTACCGTCACCGAAGCGCACCTGATGCTTCACGGGGCCAGCGGCGTCCACGCTCCCCCAGTTGGACGCGTCGAGCCACACGTCCAACTGAGGCGAGAGCGGTGCGATGAACCTCACGACCTCCAACCCTAGTACCAGGAGGAGTCTCGGTTGCTGCACAGCGATCTGCTTCTGCAGGAACGACTGGCATCGTTCCACGAATTCCTTGTCCGTCCTTCCCGGAAACGGACCATTGTTGCTGGACTCGGCGGAGCGCAACCCCATGTACGCGTTCGTGAAGAAGCAGTCCGTCGGCGAGATGTTGGCGTCTCTCAGGAGCCCAAGCAGGCCCCGCCCCCGCCCCGACCCCCGCCATGTGGGGGTACCCAGCTCGTGCCCCACCTCGAGGGCTTTCGAGTACCCCTTCTTGTTGTTGAAGTCCTGCCCGAGAACCATGACCTTCCCGAGTGGCATGGGAAGCAAGTCCGCGCCGGGTCTCTCTCGCCACAGGCCACAACCGCCCGGGAAGAAGGCAGTCCCGGGGATCTTCTTCTGCGGGACGGGTTCGACTCCCGTTGGGGACGCCACCTGCCTGTTCCGCCCCCACCCAGGACGTTCCACGCTGGCCCGTAATCATTGACCGGTCCTGCGGATTCTGTGTTTCATGAGCTCGCAGACGGTTTCAGTGAATCCCACATTTGGAGTGGTATAATTGGTGGGATTACGATGAGGGCTGAACGAGAGGCTGCTTGGGCAAACTGACCGTCGGCAAGGTGCGCGCGTTGACGATGCCGGGCCGGTACGGCGACGGCGGCACGCTGCATCTCGTCGTCTCTCCTCGCGGAACGAAGAACTGGGTCCAGCGGATCACGATCGACGGCCGCCGGCACGATCTCGGCCTCGGCGGCTGGCCGGTCGTCTCGCTGGCGATGGCCCGCGACCGGGCCTTCACGAACCGCCGCGCCATCGCTGACGGTCGAGACCTGTTGACGGAACGACGCAAGGCCAGGACGCCGACGTTCGAGACGGCGGTCGACAAGGTCATCGCACTCCATCGCGAAGCATGGAAGGACGGGGGCAAGACGGCTTCCCTCTGGCGGTCGACGCTCCGGGCTTACGCCTACCCGCAGATCGGCCGCACGAGCGTCGACCAAATCACGACCGCGGACGTGATGGCTGTCCTCGTGCCGATCTGGACATGCAAGCACGAGACCGCGCGCAAGGTGCGACGGCGAATCGGCACGGTCATGAAATGGGCCGTCGCGCAAGGATACCGCCAGGACAATCCGGCCGGCGAGGCCATCACGGCAGCTCTCCCCAAACGTTCGAAACACGTCCGCCATATGCCGGCACTGCCTCATGGCGAGGTAGCGGCTGCGGTCGCTGTAGTGCACGGCTCCCGCGCGTGGCTCGGGACCAAGCTGGCGTTCGAATTCCTGGTCCTCACGGCGGCACGGTCTGGCGAGGTGCGGCTGGCGACGTGGAACGAGATCAATCTTACCTCCGCCGTATGGACCGTGCCTGCCGAACGGATGAAGGCCGAGCGCGAGCATCGCGTGCCGCTGAGCCGCCGCACCGTCGAGATCCTGCACGACGCGACGTCGCTCGGCGATCGTGCCGGCCTCGTTTTCCCCAGTGCGCGCGGCAAGCCGCTGTCCGACATGACGCTGTCGAAGCTGCTCAAGGAGCAACGGGTCGCAGCCGTGCCGCACGGGTTCCGCTCGTCGTTCCGGGACTGGGCGTCGGAGCGAACGAACCACCCGCGCGAGGTCATCGAAGCCGCGCTCGCTCACGTAGTGAGGAACCAGACGGAGGCATCCTACGCGAGGTCCGATCTGCTAGAGAAACGCCGTCCGCTGATGGACCAGTGGGCGGCGTATGTCGAGAGGGACATCTAGACTCCCGGCGCGGTCCCGCTCTCGCACCCCTCCAACCAGCTCGCGTGGCGGACGGCAACCCTTATGAGCTACGCCAGGCGCCCGCGTGCGGTACGACTCACTTCCACCGCGTCCTCGAGGACCTTCCGCGCCACGTACGCACCATCGCGATCGGCAGCCGTTTGCGCGATCGGGGGCAGCTCTGTGCGCGCGCGAGACCAGTCGTCCAGGTCGATCTCGTGCGCTACTGATCAACGACAACTACTATTGCCGGTCGCCGAGGCGGCGATCGGCCCGTTGCGGGGGCACCCGCGAGACGTGTGACACTGCCCGTTTTCCTCGTGACTAAAGGCGCGCGAAAACAGTTGATCCAAGCGTTGACTATGTCAACGGCGTGTTGACGGGGCGGAGGGCGGCCGCAGTTCAAGGTCTGCGAAGAACCCTGCTCTGTGCCCCCGTATCTGCACTTCGTAGGTCTTGACGCCGGTAGCCCGCGGTAGCGTGAAGCGCCTCAGGAGCTGATCGCCACTGTGCCGCCCGCTGGTTGCGACAACCGCGCCGTCGGTGACGTTCAGGATCCGACCTTGGACCCAGCTGGACTCCCCTCTGGAACGGATCTGCAACACAGCGTTGACGTCAATGCCCTCCAGCCGGCCCCAGTCGAGTTCGACCCTCCTGGCAGTACTCGGAGTCGCCCACTCCGGACTGCTACGGAACAAGATGGCCGATCCACCGAGGGAGTACGACGGCAATGGACCCTGGGGGGCCCGGCCAGCAGCTTCCAGCTGGCTCTTCAGTAGGGCAACCTCGCTCTCCAGGTTCGATACCACAACCCCCCTCGAGAACCATGCGGGCACCGCTCCGAGGACGACTAGGGCGACGGCCAAGAGCGGGTATTTCAGGACCACCCGCCAATTGTCGACCACGTGTTCTAGGAGCGTCATCAAGGAACCTACAGTGTGGTGCATTCCCCGCGTCGGTGGCAATCCGTGATCAGTCTGAGATGGGACTCGGAAGGGGTGTTGGGCTTGGGGTGGCAGCATCCTTCCTCGGTGAAGCGGCCTGGTCCATGCGTGGCCAGCGCCCGGGAGTGGCGCGCCCGGAACGGCTGGCGGCGACGTCGCGTGCGCCCCCGGCGATGGTTGCCCGCCCGGCGCCAGCCATCGAGCGGCTCCTCGGGTGACCGGCCATCTTCCGCCGTCCGGCGAGCTCGAGGTCGGCATGGAAGCTATGCGAAGAGCGCGGTCAGGTTGCCTCGGTCGCATTCTGCCAGCTCGCGCGGATCTGCTGGAGAAGTGCATCGCGATTGGCGTGGTCTTCAACCACGCTAACCATGAACGCCGTTCTCCCAGCGTGATTGATCGACGCCCCGACGTGTATGCACGTGTCGTCGTCCAACACGACGAAGCGATCATGGAAGTCGCGCGTTGCACGCACCCGCACCGTCACGCCCGGGTACTGCTCACGAAAGCGTCGGGCGGCCCCGACTAACGGACCGGCGGAGGTCCTCGAGCACAAGATCTCCAGCGTGAGTCCGTCCCGCGGCTGTGCGAGCATCTCGAATACGGTGTCGTCGCAGTAGGGATCGACCACGATAATGCGTTCCCCCGCCCGTGCCATCAAGTCTCTCAGCACCACGAACGCGTCCCACTGCGAACCCTTCGGAAAGAACAACTCCCGAGTTTCGGGCGATCGGACGACGAAGCCGGTATCCCGCAGTTCCCACCCGGCGGCGTTGAAACTCTGGCTCACCGCCTCCATATCAAAGCCGTCATCGCGAAGCGCCCGCAGGGCCGCCTGCCCCGCCACCAGTCGCTCGTCACCGGATAGATCATCGTATGCGGCCAGGATCCGGGGCGCGAGCACTCGGATTCGAGTCTTGTGTGTTCCGCCTTGCTCCTCGCCTGGGTCGGCTGCGAAATGCAGTCCCGCTGCTTCGGCAGCCACCAACAGTTTATCGGCGTCTTTGTGGGCGCGAAGAAGTCCCATCAAGACGCGGAATGGATCGCGTTCGGTTTGCGGAGCACACATCGCCAGTTTTGTTTCCCCGTGCCTGCGCCATCGACGTCGACACCAGACCGCAGTCGCAAGAGCCAGTCGCAAGAGCAAGAGAGTACTGGAAGAGAGTACTGGATCTGTTCACCATGCGAAACTCGCAGCGGATCCGCTGACCACAGCGGAGATATAACCGAAAGTTGTGGATCGGGCGGCGTGAAACAGGTGGCGTATCCTTCCACGTGAACACGAAAACCACCCTGGCTGGCGGGCCGGGGGGAAGGAGACACCACCCAATGCTGAAGGTACTCGACCCAGCGCGCGAAGACAACGCCGGCACGACCGAGAGTGTCGCTCCGACCCTCGATGAGGTGGCCCGAGAGGGCGCGCGACGGATGCTGGCGACGGCGTTGGAGGAAGAGGTTGCGCACTACATCGAGGCGCATGCCGACGCGCGCGACGCAGCCGGCCGGCGGCTGGTCGTGCGCAACGGCCGTGGGCAATCCCGCACGGTGACCTGCGGTGCAGGGACGATGCAGGTTTGTGCGCCGCGGGTGAACGACCAGCGGGTTGACGACGACGGCGCGCGGCAGCGGTTCACGAGCCGGATCCTGCCGCCGTACATGCGGCGGTCGCCGCAGGTGGCCGAGGTTCTGCCGCTGCTGTATCTGCGCGGCTTGTCGACGGGCGACTTCCGCGAGGCGTTGCCGGTGCTGCTCGGTGAGGACGCGGCGGGTCTGAGCGCGACGAACATCGCGCGGCTGACGGGCACTTGGGACACCGAGTATCAGGCGTTCCGGCGCCGGGACCTGTCGGGGTGCGACTTCGTCTACGTGTGGGTCGACGGGATCCACTTCAACATCCGCCTGGAAGACGACCACAGCGCTTTATCCGCTCGCTCGAATAGTCGCACACTCGGTGGTCCCGAAACCCGGCCCTGCATGTTGTGCGAGAGACGCTGGCGCAGGGTCGTTCATCCGCCTACTCGAACGGCGATGCGGAGGGCCCCACGGAGCCGCACGTAGGCGCCGAGACTCTCTGGCAGCACGATCCACGCAGGCGCGACATCCCACAGCCGACCGGCAGGCGGACCCCGGGCCGCTGGCGGCAGGTCTGGGAGCACGATCGGGGTGTTCGCCAGCAGCACCGGGGCAACGTCAGCCAACCCCGGATTCACGGCCAGCACCATCGGGACAGTGTCGGCGCGACCGTAGCGACGCCAGGAGAGCTCATCCAGCACGTCGCCCCCCGCAGTGTAGACCACGCGGGGATCCACCCGCAGCCGCGGGCCTGACCGGAGCCGGATAGCTGCGTGCGGCGCGCCGGCCAGCCGGGCCCTGCTTGCAAGCGTTGCGTGCGTCCGGATGCCCGCACGTGCGACACCTGCAGCGATGCGCCTCGAGACACCGAGGCCGCCGCGAACCCGAACGTTCGCGCGAGCAATGCCCGCGAGGCGCGTCGAAGCCTCGAGCGCGCCGCGCGTCCGGGCGGCCGCGCTGACGAGGCCGGACAGTTGCAGTTGCAGCGAGACCTCAAGCCCGCCGCGCGTCCTGATCGGTGCGCGCGCGACACCCGCGAGCTGAGCTGAGCGGGCGCCTCGTGAGCGACCGCGAAGATGAACCGGTCCCCGACGCTGATGCCGTCGAGGACGGCCACCACGTCGGCCGGGAGGTTGCTGAAGTTGACGAAGCCCCCGCCGGCAGCCCGCGCGCTGGTGTGGTCCGCAGCGGGGAAGCTGGCCACTCCGCCGGCGAGGGTCTGGACGTGGTCCCGCCGCCCAGGCGCGAGGAAGTAGTCATCGAGCGTGAGCGCTTCAAGGTTGTCGTTGTCATTCAGCCGCAGGCGGGAGCCGTCCCAACGAATCCGGCTGATGACCGTCTCGCCGCCCCCGAGACCGAGCTCGCCCGCGAGCGGGACGTCGCTGCCACCGCGGTCCTCGTCGGCGTAGAGAACCGCCGAGCCGCTCGCCACGAGCACCGCGGCCGCGCCGACGACGAAGCCGGCCGGCGGCGTGAAGGCTCGCAATTCGAGGCCGGCGACCAAGTTGCCGCGGGTTCGGACCGCCGCGCGGGCGATGCCGGAGAGATTGGCTTCTGCGCTGCTGATCGCGAGGGTGACGTCGCCGCCGCCCAGTCCCTTCTCCCACACCCGCCACGCCTCAGAGTTGTCCAGCGTCCAGTAGTAGGGCTCGGTTGGGTCGGGGTACGTGTTGTCGGGATGCCCGGAGTCCTTGAGCGTGACGCTGTTGCCGTCTGCCTCGAACTTGAGCGCCGCGTCGTGCCGCTCGACGCATCGGCCGCCGTGAACTCGGGGCCGGCGTCGTCATCCTCGGCGGTGGCGGTTGCAGCGAGGCGCAGCTGGATCGACCCGGTCTATCTCCGAACGCGGCGCAGATACGCGGTCCCGCCGCCGGCGACGAGCCCCGCGGCGAGCAGAAACGGCCCCGGACCAGCCCTCGCTGCCCCACCACTCCAGCAGGTCGCCCACCGTGACCAGCAGCGAGCCGGAGTTGAGCACCTTGACCTGCACCGTGCGGTGCTCGGCGCCGGCGCCCTCGATGTAGTCGTAGACGGCGCCGGCACCTTCCAGGATGCGCCGGTCGGCCGCCACCGTGCCCTTCTCGACGTGGATCGCGTAGGCCTGGGCGACCACCGCCCGCTTGAGGGCGACCGCGTTGTCCAGTCGGAGATCGCCCTGCGCGCTCCGACGCCGTGGACGTCCCGCGACACGCGACCGCTGTGACGGCAGACCGCCAGGCCGGCATGGCGGCCCAGCCAGTGTGTGGCGAAACGTTCGCTCGCAACTCGACGGGCACCTGTTGATGGTAGCGTGGCCGGGCAAGCACGCCCTGTAGGATTGAATGGCGAAAACCGGAAGATCGAACGCCGACAGCGGGAGACCAACCGAACAGAGTGAACAGACCATGGCCGTATTCGACGGAACACCGGGTAACGACCAGTACTTCGGGACGCCGGAGGCTGACGAGATAGGCGGCGGCGACGGGCAGGATCAACTGCGGGGCGGCAGCGGGAAGGACACCATCCGCGGGGGTAACGGCCCCGACTCGCTCTACGGCGATCTAGACGACGACGAGATTCACGGCGGAGACGGCGACGACGTCGTGCGGGGCGGGCGCGGCAGCGACACCATCTTCGGCGACCTCGGCGTCGACGTGCTGTTCGGCGACCGCGACGACGACTTCCTGTTCGGGGGCGAGAGCAGCGATGTCCTGCTGGGCGGGCCCGGCGACGACGGGCTCGAGGGCGGCACCGGAGCGGACTATCTCAATGGCGGCGACGGCATCGATATCGTCTCCTACGGCGATTCCCCGGTCGGCCCGGCCGGCGCGGGCGTCACCGTGTCGCTCGCCACCGACCTGCTCGTGCCGGGCAGCGGTGGGCACGCGGCCGGGGACATCCTGGTCGGAATCGAGGGCGTCATCGGGTCGGCGGGCAGCGACCATCTGGACGCCGCCGGCAACGGGAGCATCGACGGACTCGAGGGCGGCGCCGGTAACGACACGCTGCGCGGCGGCGGCGACGCCCCCGATCACCTGGACGGCGGCATCGGCGACGACCGCCTCCTGGTGCTGACCCACGGCGGCGTGCTGGTCGGCGGCCCGGGCGACGACGCTTTCGTGTGTGCCGGCAGCGAGTTCTCCGGGGGTGAGATCCGGGACTTCACGAAGGGCGAAGACACGATCGAGCTCGCCTTCGCTCACGCCGACCTGAGCGCAGCCGACCTGGCCAACCTGCTGCGCAACAGCACGGGGAACGTCCTGGACCTCAGCCTGCTCGGGGCCGGATTCGAGGATTTCGGGGACATCACGCTCAACGTGCCCGTCGCCACGCTGGGCGCCTCCGACTTCGTCATTCCCTGAGCAATGAGATACCTGCTGCTCGTTCCGGTGCTTTTGTCCTGCCTCGCATCGGCCGGCGGCCTGTGCGCCCAGACGCTTCCGGCGGACGGGCCGCTGCGCGCCATTCACATCGCCGGAAACTGGGGCGCGAACCGATGGGCGGCGGTCAACGCCTGGGACCCGGACGGGACCGAGCCGCTCATTCCGCTCGACTACATCCAGTATCTCGAGGACCTGCACGTCAACTGGGTCGGCATCTCCGTGGCGCTCCACTACGAAGACAGCATGGACAGCACCGTCGAGCGCGCGTACTCGCCTGGCCTCAACGTGCCGACCTTCTCGGACGCCGCGCTGAGGCAACTGATTCGCGAATTCCGGGCGCACGACTTCGAGGTATATCTAACGCTGGCCTTCGAGAGCCACGAGGCCTACGCGGCGCAGCGGCCCGCGCAGCGGTGGCAGCTCGGCGACCCCGGCGAGCCCGATACGGGCGTGCCGTTCCACGATCCCCTGCACGCACCGCCAATCCGACCCGAGCACTGGCCGTGGCGGCCCAGCCACCCGGATCACGACCGTTTCGTCCGGGAATTCTGGGAAACGTATACGCGGGAGGCTGTCCACTTCGCCAAGATCGCCCAGCAGGAAGGCGTCGGGATGTACTCGTTGGGAACGGAAACCGACGTCCTCTTCAGAACGCGGCCGACGAGTTCCTACTTCGCGAACGACTTCGGACCGGAGCTCAGAACCATGGTCGACAGCGTGCGCTCGGAGTACCACGGACTGTTGACCTACGACATGCACTACTTCACCATCACCGATGAGTTCTACGCAGGCATGTCGGACTCGCTGTGGGACGATCTCGACCTCGATGTCGTCGGCGTCAGCGCGTGGTTCAACCTGGCCGAGACGCCGCCCTCCATGGTCATGAGCGTCGACCATCTGCGGCAGGAGTACGAACGCATATTCCAGGACCACCTCGTTCCCCTTGCCGCCGACAATCCCGGCCGGCCGATCGTGTTCACTGAGTACGGAGCCATCGACACGGTCGAAGGACCCACGGAGCCGTCCGGTTTTCCGGAGACAGCCGAGTTCGTGTTCTCCGACCTGAACGGCAACGGCGTCGACGACGGCCGCGAGACCCAGGCGAACATCTTCCAGGCGCTGTTCGAGACCATGGATCGATACCCGGATGTGGTCCTTGGCGCCTTCTTCTGGGACAACTGGATCGCGAGCAACGAGGACTGGGAGCGGCATTGGACGGCCGAGCGCAACTACGACATCCGCGACAAGCCGGCCGGGGAGGTCGTCCGCGCACAGTACGAGAGATGGCGGTCGACGGAAACCTCACAAGCGAGGGCGGTGGGACGGCTGCCGGAGCGGACATTGTATGTAGGCGCGGTGGCGACCGCCGTGGTGGTTCCAGTTGCCGGCGCGTTTCGGAACGCGGCCACGTACGCGGCATCGTCGTCGCAGCCCGGAGTGGCCTCGGTCAGCGTGTCGGGTTCCACGGTCACGGTAACGTCGGTGGCCGAGGGCGTGGCGACCGTCACGGTGACGGCGAGCGGGCCGGACGGCTTCTCGGCCACGCAGCAGTTCAACGTGACGGTGGTGGCGTCGACGCCGCGCAGACCGACCCGCCTCCTGGAATTGCGGCGGCAGATCGAGGCGCTGCGAGGGCGAGAGCCCGGCACGTGACTGTCATGCGTTTCCTGTCACAGAAGGAACAGCACCATGCAGACCGTTGCTGGTCCGGGGCTCGTCTTGTGCGCCTTCGTGCGCGCGGCGCCGTTGGCCGCGGCGCCGACACCGGTGCGCGCGTTCGCGGTCGACGGGTAACAGGCCGGGCGCTGCCGCGGCGTCTGGCGCTAACCATGATCAAGCAGCGCGAGGCGGCCGCCGAATCGCCGCCCTCGACGTGCTGCCACACGTGTCGGGCGACAAGGACCACGGCGTATCTGTCGAACAGGGGGACGGGCGAGCACTCGCAGCGGATCACCGGGCACGCTTCGTCGAGAACGACGAAGCGCTACGACCAGACGGCCGATGCAATCGGCTTCGTCGAGATCGAGCGCATCGTGATCTAGAGACCACCCGTCTTGACCGGTGCGAGTACAGCGGGCAACCGGTGAGTGGACGGTACCCATCTCAGGCGATGCAAGGGAAGGTGCATAGCGTGAGTGTCCTGTCGGCGGCGAGTCTGCTACTACCTGTGGGATACCCTTCCGCCAAGCGCCCATGGAGCCGGGCGCTGCTGCGACTACAGGCCGCGCTGGCGTTGTTCTGGTGCGTCGGTGCAGGGCTGCACGCCCAGCAACTCGACCGGCCGCTGCGTGCCATCCATCTCTCCGGCAATTGGGCACACACTGCCGATGCCGTCGCTCTCTGGGAAACGGATCGAACGCAGCCGTTGGTTCCGCTGCGCTACATCGAGTACCTCCGGAGCGTGCATGTGGACTGGGTTGGATTCTCGGTCGCCCTGCACGTCGAGCACAGCATGGACAGCAGCCTGGAGCGTACGTACTCCGGCGTACGCGTCCCCACGTTCTCCGACGACGCGATCCGGGAGGTCATCCGCGAGTTCAGGGCGCACGGATTCAACGTCTACATGACCCTGGCCATCGAGAGCTTCGAGACGGAGGATGAACTCGACGCCGTCGAGCACCCCGCGCCGCGATTTCAGCTCGGAGACCCGGGCTATCCCGACACCGGCGTCCCTGATGACCACCTCTACTGCACCTGCGCGCGTCAGATTCACCCCGACTTCTGGCCATGGCGGCCGAACCACCCCGACCACGAGCGGTTCGTCGCCGAGTTCTGGGAGAGCT
The DNA here is from genome assembly GCA_963665465.1 of Vicinamibacterales bacterium. Classification (GTDB taxonomy): domain Bacteria; phylum Acidobacteriota; class Vicinamibacteria; order Vicinamibacterales; family UBA8438; genus JAAXGX01. Next base: position 5,430,198 of record OY762226.1, on the reverse strand, counting down.
ACGCGCAGCAGGCGATCCACTTCGCCCGCATCGCACAGGAAGAGGGCGCGGCGATGTACTCGCTCGGAACCGAAACCGAACGGCTCTTCCGCACACGCTCGGGCGGCGACTACTGGGTCAACGACTTCGGCCCGCAGCTCCGGTCGATGGTGGATCGCGTTCGTGCCGTGTACACCGGCCTGCTGACCTACGACATGTCGTACAAGGCCTACTGGAGGGACTGGTTCGCGCCGGGCTCGTGGCGCCTATGGGACGACCTCGACCTGGACGTCATCGGCGTCAGCGCGTGGTTCCCCCTGGTAGACGAGCTGCCCACGACCGTAACGAGCGTCGACAGCCTGCGGCGCGCGTACGAACGAATCTTCCGCGACCACCTGATTCCCATGGCGGAACGCAACCCGGGCCGCCCGATGGTCTTTCTCGAATACGGTGCGCCCGACATCGTGCAGGCCCCCGCAGACCCGGCACGCTTTCCGGAGAACGAGCACATCGTGTTCGTCGACACCAACGAGAACGGGCTCGAGGACGGCGCCGAGGTTCAGGACAACATGTACCGAGCGCTGTTCGAGGTCATGAACGCGCACCCCGGCCTGATGTACGGCGCCTTCTTCTGGGACACCTGGATCACAGTCTACGAAGGCCAGTGGGAGGCGCTGTCGCGTTATCGCGCCTACTCCTTCAAGGGGAAGCTGTCAGAACACACGGTCGGGGAATGGTACGACAGGCTTCGCACGACCGCATGGCGCCTGCCCGTGGACCTGTACGTCACCGGCTCCGGCGCGGTTGCCGCCGGCCTGCCGTTTACTGGGCCGGTTCAGGCTTCCTCGTCAGCGCCGCACGTCACGGTCGCCGTGGACGGCTCACGGGTCATCCTCACCCCCCTGTCCGAGGGCTCCACGACCATCACGGTCACGGCGGCGGGCATCACGCACCGCTTCACCGTGCGGGTGCGGCCGGTGGAACGCCCGGCCGGCGACGTCCAAGCCGGCACTGCGATCAGGGCGATCCACTTCCTGGCGCTTCGGACGCAGGTAGATGCGCTGCGCGCGGCAGAGAACCTGCCTACGGCTCAGTGGACCGACCCGGTGCTGACGGTGGGCGCCACGCCGGTCAAGCGGGTGCATCTGACCGAATTGCGTGACGCCCTCGACGACGTGTACGACACCGTCGGGCGGCGTCGGCCGGCTTACATGGATGGCACCATCATCGTGGGCGTGACCGAGATCAAGGCGGATCACTTGGAGCAGCTGCGAGCCGCGATCCTGGTCCTGACGAACTGACCCAGTGTGCGATCGCCCAACGAGCGACGCTTGCGTGCGAATCGCGCATGCTCGAGCGGGTGTTGGCGAGCGCGAGAAACTGATCAGTATGTCCAGCTGGACATACTGATCAGTTTCTCGCGCTGCGCAACAGGCTTGAGGACTGGAATGGGCGGCACGCGATCAGGCTACGACGATAACCTGGGTACCTACGTACTCGCCGTCCAGTACTGGTTCCCCATCATCGAGCAGCATCGCAATGACCTCCCGGAGATTCTCGTTGAGCTCCACGTTGAGCTCCTCGAGGGTCTCGCCCTGGCTGTGCGCTCCGGGAAACCCCGGCACGTAACCGACGTAGAGGCGCGTATCCGGACAACGTTCCACGACGGCCGTGTAACTGCGCATGTCGTGGTCAACAGTATGATTCGGACTTGAGGGAGGTCAAGCGCGACCTGGGCCCTCGCGGCGGTACCGGACCGGGGGGCGGATCCGAGTGACGATCGGAGCCCGGTTGCGACACACGTCCCTGCTCGCACGCCCCGACGCTGCCCCAGAGTGTTCTGCGCGCGGACCGCTACGGGCTCCTTCGGACGGCCGTCCAGTCGGCGCTCGCGGGCAAACCCCGCCCGGCCCCTTGCCTGCTCGGGCGGCGTCGCACATGATCTCGCGTGGAATCATGGTGTTGAAGCCCGAACCGTCGTCGATGGCGCCCGGCGATCCGGCCTCCACGTCCTCGTCCGAGTCGCGCCTCCTGGAGCAGGTCCGGCGGGGCAGCCGCGGGGCGGCCGAGGCGCTGTTCAAGCGGTACGGATCCTGGCTCCGTAGATGGACACGGGGCCGCCTGCCGCATCGGGCACGGGGCTCTCTCGACACCAGCGACGTCGTGCAGGAAGTGCTGGGCTACACGTTCGCGCGTCTCGACTGGTTCGAGTCGAAGCGCGCGAGCTCACTGCGGGCCTACCTGCGGCGGGTTACCGAGAACCGCATCCGCGACGAGCTGCGGCGGGCGACGCGGCGCCGTCACGCCATTGCGCCGGAGCAACGGGTTCGGATGTCCGAGGACGGCGCGCCTCAACTGCGGCGGCTCGTCGACGACGATGCCTGGAGACGCTACGTCGATGGCCTGCAGCGTCTGACCTCCCGGGACCGACGGCTGATCGCCGGCCGCGTCGAGCTCGGCTACAACTACCGGCAGCTCGCGCTCGCCGAACGGATGCCGAGTCCGGATGCGGCGCGCATGGCGCTAAGGCGGGCGTTGATTCGGCTGGGCGACGTCATGGCGGATCGCTGACGCACGACCCGCCTGTTCGGTTTCCGCTTCGCGAACGCCGGTTCAATTAGAAGGCACACGGCCCGCGCAGTGCGGCTGTCGGTGTCTGAACACGGCCGAGCGAAAGCATGTCGGATGGGTGAGGAGGAGCGCGACCGTCTGGTCGTCGACGTGGCGGACGCGCTGACGCTGAACCAGGACGTGGATTGGGACCGGTGCGCGCGGGAGGCCACACCGGCCAGTCACCGGACGCTCGAGAACCTGCGCGTCGTCGCCGATGTGCTTGCCAGCTTCCGCGTGCAGGAAGAGGAGGCGGCGGGCGAGACGGCGATGGGCTCCCGGCTGCCCGGCGGCGTCTTCGTCCGCCTCGCCGTGCAAGCTCTGATCGCCTTCGCCGCGCTCTGGGTGGCTGCCCTGGTGGCGCTGGGCCTGTGGGGTTGGAACGACTTCCGGCGCGAGTACGGCGATCTCGCCTCGTACCTCACGCTCCTGACGGCCGCGCCCGTGGCGAACGCGTGCCTGCTCCTGTTCGCGGGGCGCCGCGACCACCGGACGTGGCTGCTGGGCGTGTACTTCCTCCTGACGGCCGCAACGATCAATCCGTTCGCGCTCCTCGGCATCCTCCGGGGGGCTCCTCCAGCCGAGCCGTTCGGCTATCCCGACTTCGCCTTCCCGTACGTGTACCCGTTCCTGTTCGCGCCGGCGTTCCTGTGGGCGTTCGCTCGAGAGTGCCCACGGGTCCGTCGCGGAACCCGGCTCGACGGCCTGGCGCGCCGGATGGTGCCGATCAGCGTGCTGGTCGGCTGCCTCACGTGGGTCGGGATCGTGACGTGGTTGGTGCTCGTCCGGGCAGGCCGCGTACCCCTCGCTGTTTCCTGGGTGGTGTTCGACGGGATCTTCGTCGTCTTGAACATCTTGTCGCTCGGAGCGGTCGTGGTGGTCGTGCTGCGCGCGCACACGGCGCCGGCCGAGGAGACCCGGCGCGTCGTTCTGTTCAGCGTCGGGTTCCTGATGTACATCGGGTTGCAGGCGGCGCACAACGTCGCCGAGGCGTTCACTGCGGGGGACACTCTGTCCAACTACCAATGGTCACCCACCATCGCGGCGTTGCATGCGTTGCGATTTCCGGGAATCGGTCTGCTCTGGTGCTCGGTGCTCGCCGCCCGCGTGCCGCACGTGCGCGAAGTGGTGCGGGCATCGGTGGGCCGGCTGCTGACGCACGGGTGGCTGTTCGGCATTGGGGCCGCCGGGCCGGCGGCGGTCCTGGCATGGCTGCTGGCCAACCGCCGGGAGCAGACGCTGGGCACGGTCGCCGCCGACCCGGCGGTGCAGTTGCTGGGCGCGGTTTCGGCGGTCCTGCTGCTGGCCGCCGCGGCCCGCGGGCGAATGCTGGTCCGCCTCGATGCGTGGCTCTATCCCGACACCGCCGACCAACGACAGGCCCTGGCGGATGCGACGGCGGCACTGGCCAAGGTGGGGCGTGTCGCGGCGGTCAGCCGAATCGTGCAACGGACGGCGAAACGAGGCTGCGGCACCCCGGTTACCTTGCTGCTGCGGACCGCTGCCGCGGCGGAAGCCGACGACTTCACCGATCCGGACGGCGAGATGGCGCCCCTGGCGAGTGCGTCCCCCATGGTCAGCATGCTGGAGACGGCCGGCGGCACGCTGCGGGTCCATCCACAGGACGAAGCGTCGTACTTCGACCTGCTGCTGCATGACGACAGGCGGTGGGTCGTCGAGTCGGACGCCGACGCCATGGTGCCGATCCCGGGCCCCGGCGCTGAGCTGTTGGGGGTTCTGGTGGCGGGCCGGCGCCTGGACGGCCGGCTCGCGCGGCCGGTGGACCTTCCGTTTCTGGAGGCGCTGGCGGCGGTGGCCGGGCTGGCGGGCGAACGCGTGCTTGCGATGCGCACGGAGGGAGCCCGGCCGGCGGACGCGCCGCCGGCCGTGGAGTGCCCGGCCTGCGGATGCATGTCGGAGGCCGGTGAGCCGGCAGCGTGCGACTGCGGGACCGCGTACGTCGAGACGGAAGGACCGAAGCTGCTGGCGGGCAAGTACCGGCTGACGCGGTGTCTGGGAAAGGGAGGAATGGGGGCGGTCTACCTGGCGCGCGACCTCCGGCTCGAGCGGGACGTCGCCATCAAGACGCTGACCGGCGCGTCCGTCTTCCGTCTGATGGGCTCGAAGCCGGAGGCCTGGGCCATGGCCACGGTCACGCATCCGGCTGTGGCGCAGATCCACGGCATCGAGTCGTGGCGGGGCCGTCCGTTCCTCGTCGTCGAGTTCCTGTCAGGCGGCACGCTCGCGGACCGGCTTCGGCACGGACCGATGCAGGCGGCGCGCGCGCTCGACATCGTCGTCCTGCTGGCCGACGCCCTGGCGGCCTTGCACGAGGCCGGCTACCTGCACGGGGACGTCAAGCCGAGCAACGTCGGGTTCGCGGCCGACGGGTCGCCGAAGCTGCTCGACTTCGGCCTGGCCCGCGAGGCGAACGACGCGACCAGCGGGGGCGGCACCGCGCGCTACCTGTCGCCCGAGGTGCTGTCCGGCCGCCCCGCCTCCGAAGCCGACGACCTCTGGTCGTTGTGCGTGATGTTGTACGAGATGGCTTCAGGGGAGCATCCGTTCGCGGGGGGCGACGTCGGCGAGGTGAAGGAGCGCATTCGACGTCAGCGACTCGAGCGCGGCGCCCCGGCGGCGGCGGGCTCCGGCCCGTCGGCGGCCGTGGTCGCGTTCGCGGCGATGATGCTGACGGCTCGCCGGTCGGCCCGCCCGGCAACCGCGAACGCCTTCGCCGACGCGCTTCGCGGCGTTCGCCGCGGAGACCTCCCGGCCTGAGCTCCAACCGCCGTCTGCCTGTCAGCTCTCCATGAACTCGTCAGCAGTCGGCATGGCTGACAATCCCGCTGTCGCTCGGATGCCGGACTCTGATGCAGAGCCGGTGATTGTAGAAGATCGGCCCGCCACTCGACGGGACGCTGGTGAACAGCACCACGAGCAGGGGCCAGCACTTCCTGCCCAGCGTGCCGCTCCGGCAGGAATGACCCGGTACGGTGAACGTGCAGGTCTTCAGCAGCGGATCGATACGGAGCTCATGCGCGCGGCCGGGCCTGTGCGTCGGGCAGAGCTCCGACAGATCCAGCCGCGCCCCGCGTCCCGCCAGCTCGTTCTGCATCCCTGGCGTGGCAATGAACGACTGGCCCCACCAGGCTGACCGCCTGTTTGCCCCCGACACACGTCCCCACGCCCGGTGCTCATCGCCCAGCCTCGCCGTGACCGTGACTGAGGCTCCCGCCGTTACAGGATCCGGAGACGCAGTCAGCCGCCCGTCCGTGCGGCCACCACCGCCGCGGCCGGCGCTGCCGCCTCCAGCGCTGCCACCACCGCCGCCTCCAGCGCTGCCGCTGCCACCGCCGCCGCCGGACGAGCGCGGCGTCGTGCAGGACGGCAGCGTCGAGAAGTCGATCTCGGCGTTCGCCCACCTGACGGGTGCGCCGGCCGACCCGCGCCACTCGGCCATGACGTTGAACTGCAGGCGTGCGCGGTCGCCCTCCGAGCACTCCGGCGCGATCCAGTAGAACGAGTCGCGCGCCCGCACCGGCAGGCTGACGCGCTCCGGATCGCGACCGCCGCGTTCGGCGCCGGGGCGGGGCGGCAGCGAGCACGGCGGGACGTTCAACTCGACCCGGCCGACGAACGGCCGGGGCTTCGACACGCCCGTGTTGCTCGCCTTCAGCGTCAGGCACTCGAGCTCGTCGGCCCGGCTCACGCTGACCCCGAACCAGTACGACGAGCGGCGGCCGGGCGCACTGAACCGCGGCTCGGCGTCGCCGCTCCGTTCGATCGACACCCGATACTCCTGCGCCGCCGCCGGGCACGCCAGCACGACCGCCCACCCGATCGTGAAGAGGGCCAGGGCCGTCCTCCGCCACCCGCCCGGCATCACCAGAAACAGGATCACGATGTATTCACCGACACCAGAAGTTGGCCGTTCGCCCTCGCCAGGCCGCCGCCCGCTCGGCCTTGACGAGAGACGTTCTCGGCACGACGGAGGCTCTTGCGTGACGGAGCACAGTCTGTTGCGACGCGGCGGTGCTGAACTTCCGGACCATCTCGGGGCCTCGCTACCACCAGATCATCGCGATTCTGAATCCGCGGGTCTTCCGGGCCGGCCTTCGCCTGGAGTTCCAAGCGCGGGCTAGGGATACGGCCGGGTCGCCAGCAATCCCGTGACGATGAGACCGCCGCTACCCGCATAGGACGCGGCGTCAATGAAGCTGTATCCGTGGCGCGTCTTCATGAGCTGCGACCCGGCAACCCGCCATTCGTCTTCCGGCGGCACGAAGTCTTGCACCTTGAGCGCCGCGAACCGCCCGCTGCCATCATTCAACCAAATGAGCGGATGATTCTGGGGCAGCCGCCCTTGTCCGCCCGAAACGGGTGCCACCGCGAAGTCCGACACCCCGTCGCCATTGAAGTCCAGAACCTCTACCCACCGCGCCCACGGCGCACCGGTCTCCTCTCCGGCGCTGCCGCCGAACCACTCGGCTGCTCGCAGTCGACTGGACGTCTCGTCGATGAACGTGCCGTCGCCCCGGTTCATCAACAACTGGACGAACCAGCCGTCATAGAAGGGATCGCCTTGGGTTCCCACAACGATCAGATCCTGCACGCCGTCGCCATCAACGTCGATGCTGGCAGCATGGAGGTCGATGTGGGAATCGACGAGCGGCGCGGGCTTGGGCAGGACTGTCTTGTACGTTTCGCTGAATGCTCCCGAGCGGTTCCAGAAGATGGTTGAGTTGTGGTTCTTGTGGTGAGGATAAGGATGGCCGGCGTCGGCTGTCACGATCAACTCCGGCAGCCCGTCGCTATCGAGGTCCGTCAGTACGGTCCCCGGGAAGACGTGCGCGCTGTTGGCGTCCATCGTCTCGCCGGGGCCGACGGGCAGGATGGCTCGCTCGAGCTCGAACGACCCATGACCATCGTTCAGAAGCGCGTACGGCAGAATCCCGTTCTGCCCGGGGTAGCCGTTACCGACGATGATGTCAATCACGCCACGGCCGCGGACGTCGCCGATGGCCGCTGAATGAGAGAAGTCGCTGAGCTGCGGCAGCTCGTCGGTGGCGTCACGCCAGCCGCCACCCGGCCGCGACAGATACAAGCGATTCTGTTCACCCGGCCATGGATCGGCGTCCCAACCGTGGTCGGCGACGAACATGTCCAGTCGCCCATCCCCGTTCAGGTCGCCGAAGGGCACGTTTCGAGGGTGGACGGTATTCAACGTGTCAACGGGATACAGCTCACTCGGTGCCACCGTGAATCCGCCGTCGCCGTCACCCAAGAGGACGCGTCCCGGCTGGGGGCTGTAGCTTGTCGATTCGCCGTCGGGATAGTCGTTGCCCAAGATGATCAAGTCTTCATTCCCGTCGCCGTCGAGATCCGCGGATGCGTTAAGGGATCCTTGGAGCGGATAGCTCGGGTCGACGACGTTGAGGGGGATGTATGCGTAGTACGACTCCAGCGATGGAGATCGAGCCGAGAGAGCGCCGATCACATCGCGCAGCTCGGTCAGGTGGCGGGCCCGGATCGCTGAGCCCCGTGCCGGCGACGGGTCGGACCAGGTCGGGCGGATGCCGTCGCAGGCATCGTAGGCGCGGCCCAACGCCGCCCGCAGCTCGATGACGTGCACGGCCCGGACGGGTGTCTCACCGGCTTTCAACGTGGCGTCGGTGAACGCGAAGGCCGGACTACCGCAACCAGCGAGCAGGTCGTTGATGCGAGTCCGCAGCTCCGTGAAGTGCGCCGTCTTGATCGTTGTCACGCCCGGCACCAGCGGATCATCCGTCCAGACGGGACCCTGCGCCCCGGGACTGCCGGCGGTCAACCCAAGCAGGCCAAGAACCAGAACGGCAAGGGCATCGAACCGTACCCGGTTGCCGAGCGAGGTCGTCGATGCAATTGACAATCGTCGATCTGGACGCATCCTTGTGATCATCCGCAGCGTGACCATCCGCGGCGAGCAGTCGCTCCACCCGTAGCAAGTGTCGCCGCATTCCCCCCCTGCCAGCCGAGATCGCCCGCGCCTGCCCGATTGAGGTGCAGGATCCCGACGGTCAACGTGGCGGTCGTGATCACCGCCCCGACCATCCACCGGATGAGCCTGGTGTGCAGATTCGCAATCTCGGTCCGTACGCCGGCGATCCGGGTCCAGAGCCGCGCGTCGAGATTCGCAATCTCGGTGCTCCGGTCGGCCAGCAAGACCCGCCGCCGCGGTGCGGTGACGACGGCGAGACCCCTCGACGCAAAGCTCTTGTTTCTATAGGCGGATGGGATCCGGAAACCGAACGGCCGGGCGAAAGATTACGCGCCGTCGACGACCACCCCGACCTCCCAACCGCAGGATCGGGCAGTGGAGAGCCGGCTCGTGAAGAAAAAGTTGCCGACGTGCGTTCGGTTTCCGTCCTCGCGACGCCAGTAATAACCGAAGGGTGTCTTACCGGGAAACGAACATCCTTTGGAGGTCGTAGGCGCCTTGGCGACGCGGCGGTCAACCAATAGCACCGCGTGCGGCGAGTTGTTGGCCTGGTGAGGCCGCACCAGTAGACCTGACGAGGATCCGCAGAGCAGCGAGACGCCGACAGAGTATGCGGCGGCGGACGGCGGCGCCGCTGAGCGCGAGACGTGTCATGTACGAGATGCATCCAATGGTTCATGCAGGGGTGGAGGAACGGGTACGCGACCGCCGGCGGCCGGCGTGGGGCGGAGGCGTTCGCCATCGCCCGTTGCCCCGGCCGGCGGTGGTCATCGCGGCCCTCGCGTTCGCTGCGACGTCCGTCGCACCTGGCCGCGCGCAGACCCCGAGCTACGTGCTCTTCCCTGCCGGCCACCAGCCCGCTACTCCGAAGAACGAGATCACGTTTTCCGCGGGTTCCTCCTCCTCCACCTACGAGCTCAGGGGGGAGCTGGTCGGCGGCAGCGTCGTGCCCATAACGGATTTGCTGCTGGACGCCACTTTTCTCGAGGGCAACACGAAGATCCGGATCACGCCGCAGTCCGTGTCTCCCGCTGCTTTCGCCGCGGTATACGGCGCCTCCGGGGCGGTCGGCGCCGACGTGCAGGTGGACGGGGGGATCTTCGAGGGCGCGACAAGCCAGGCCGCGTTCATTATCCGGGTGAGGTACGACGCGTCGGCCCAGTTCACGGACGCACAGTCCATCGGCGACCTGCGTTGGGGCACTCCGCGGATCGAGATCTACGAGGGTGCAACCGTAGACCCGGCCCTGGCCTTCGCCTGGTCGGCCCACGGCACGGGTACGCGCACCTGGGGGACCGGCGATCCCGTCATGACCTACAGGTGCCTGGTGGCCGGCGACGCGGTGACGTTCTCGGCATGGCCGTCCTCCGCCGGCGAGGACAGCACCCTCTTTGCGGTGACACCCACCTCCACATCCGCCAGTTCCGGGACCGGCCGCTTGAATCTCACGGCCGCGCCCGACTACGAGACCCCGACCGACAGCGGCGGCGACAACCTCTACAAGGTCCGCGTCAGCAGCGGGCACAGTCTCAACAACCTTCCGGGAGAGGGCCAGAGGACCGGCTGCGACGGTTCGGCCTGGAGTTGACGGTCGTGGTGAAGGATGCGGGTCCACCGGCGCCGGTGCGCTCGCTCACGGGAAGCCTCGACAGCGACACGGGGATCCTCTCCGTCAACTGGGCTCCCCCCGCCGGCTTCCTGGACGGGAGCGACAGCAGCGTCGTCGTTCCGTTCGACACCGCGCGCATGTCGGGCAGCGGAGCCGCCGGCACGGCGGTAGCCGGCTACGACTACGAGTACCGGCTGCAGGGCAGCTCCACGTGGACGCAAGCCACAACCACCACGACCAGCTTCGAGATCTCCGGGGTGGGCGCGGGCGACGCCTACACGGTAAGGGTTCGAGCGCGCAATGCGGAAGGAACGGGAGCCCCCGCGACCATTGACGTGCCGCGGCCCCCCGAGCCCCCCGAGCCCTCAGAGCCATCAGAGCCCCCCGAGCCCCCGCCGAACCTGCGGCCCCGCGTGTCGGTGTCATGCGACCCGTGCACGGTGCCCCCGGGCGGCGAGGTGCAACTGACCGCCACGGCGTCCGATCCGGACGGCGACGACCTGACGTACGCGTGGAGTGCACCGGAGGGCGTCTTCGGCGAGGAGACGGACGCCGCGACGGCACGCTGGACGGCGCCGGAGGCGACCGGCCGGGTCAGGTTCCGCGTGCGGGTCTCCGACGAGCACGGCGCCTCGGCGTCGGCGACGGTGATCGTCGAGGTCGCGAACGAGCCGCCCGAGTTCGAGTCGTCGGAGTATGTCTTCGAGCTCGGCGAGAACATCGACGGCAGCCGGCGGCCGGTCGCCCTCGGCGAGGTGGCGGCCACAGACCTCGACGGCGACGAGCTGACGTACGAGCTGGCGTCCGGCGACCGGTCGCGCTTCGAGGTCGGGGCGCGAGACGGGGCGCTGCGGTACATCGGTCCCGGCGAGGACTTCGAATCGGAGGCGAAGCGCTACGAGTTGACGGTGCGCGTCCGCGACCCGTACGGGGCGGAGGCGGAAGTGGGCGTCGCCGTAACCATCACCAACATGAACGAGCCGCCCGCGTTCGAGTCGTCGGAGTATGCCTTCGAGCTCGGCGAGAACATCGACGGCAGCCGGCGGCCGGTCGCCCTCGGCGAGGTGACGGCCACAGACCTCGACGGCGACGAGCTGACGTACGAGCTGGCGTCCGGCGACCGGTCGCGCTTCGAGGTCGGGGCGCGAGACGGGGCGCTGCGGTACATCGGTCCCGGCGAGGACTTCGAATCGGAGGCGAAGCGCTACGAGCTGACGGTGCGCGTCCGCGACCCGTACGGGGTGGAGGCGGATGTGGGCGTCCTCGTAACCATCACCGACATGAACGAGCCGCCGGAGGCGAACGACGACGAGGCGGCCACCGACGAAGACCAAGGGGTCACGGTCGACGTGCTGGCGAACGACACCGACCCGGATGGGGATGAGCTGCGAGTGGCATCGCTGTCGGCGCCGGCGCACGGGGCGACCGCGGTCACGGGTGGCGCGGTGCGCTACACGCCCGCTGTGAACTACCACGGCGTGGACCGGTTCACCTACGTGGTCGCGGACGGAAACGGCGCGACGACGGAGGCGGCGGTCGAGGTGACCGTGCGGGCGGTGAACGACTCGCCGGTGGCGGTCGGCGTGATCCCGGACCAGGTGCTCGACGAGGGCGGCGACGCGGCGACGGTGGAGCTGACGCCGTTCTTCGAGGACATCGACGGGGACGCGCTAGCGTACCGCGCGTCGTCGTCGGACCCGTCGGTGGCGGCGGCGGCGGTCACCGGAGCGGTGCTGACGCTGGCGCCGGCGGACTACGGGTCGGCGGCGGTAACGGTGACGGCCGAGGACGAGGGCGGCCTGACGGCGACGCAGACGTTCGCGGTAGGGGTGAGCGATCGGTTCGTCCGCGGGGTGGTGCGGGACACGCTGGCAGGCATGGCCCGCTCGCACCTGGCAAGCGCGCGGATGACCCTGGGCCGGCGGGTGACGGCAGGCCGCGCGGAAGGGTCCCGTCTCACCTTGCTGGGGCGCGGGATACCGTTGGGACAGGCTGCGGCGCGGGCGGCGGGTGAGCAGATGCTGGCGAGCTGGCTGTCGTCCTGGACGACCCCCTATGGCAGCCCGGCCGGCAGGCCGGGATTCGGCGCGGGCGGCGGAGGGTCCGGCGTGCCGGCGGCCCGAGGTCCGGCAACGGGCGAGATGCCAGCGGCTGCCGGACTGCACGGCGTGGCCGCCGCCGGGCGGGGCGGGGTCGCCGGCGTCACGGGCGGCCCTGGAGGCTTCGGGAGCTTCGGCGGCCTCGGCGGCCTCGGCGGCTTCGGCGGCGGCGCGGACCCGCTGCGCGGCTCGGAGTTCCTGCTGTCGCTGGGCGGCGGGCAGGATGCCGACGAAGGGCGTGGGCCGGGGCGGCGCTGGCAGGTGTGGGGCCAGGGCGACGTCCAGGCGTTCCAGGGCGAGCCGTCGGCAGCCGCCGGCTACGACGGCTCGCTGCTGACCGGCTACGCGGGCGTGGACACCTGGGTGACGGAGCGCTGGCTGGCCGGCCTGGCGGTGGCGCGCAGCCGCGGCCGCGGCGACTGGCGCGCGGGCGGGTCGCAGGGCGCGCTGGCGACGACGCTGACGGCCGTGCATCCCTACGTGCAGTGGGCGGACGGGGCGACGTCGGTGTGGGCGACGGCGGGCGGCGGCTGGGGCGCGGCGGAGAACGTGCGCCGGAGCGGCCGGCGGGGAGCGAGCGGACTGGGATTGCGGCTGGGCCTCGTCGAGCTGCGGCGGCGGCTGGGCGCGGCGGCCGGCGGCTGGCGGTTCGGCGTGCGGGCCGACGGGGCGTGGGCACAGTTGCGGACCGCGGCGGGCGAGGAGTCCATAGACGACCAGACGGCGGCGGTGAACCAGGTGCGGGTGGGGGCCGAGGTGTCGCGGCCGCTCCGGCTGGGCGGGGTCTCGCTGGCTCCGTTCGGCGAGGCGCACGTGCGTCGCGACGGAGGGGCGGGCCAGCCGGGCGGCGGCCTCGAGGTGGCCGGCGGGCTGCGGGCGGCAGCCGGCAGGGTGCGCGTCGATGCGCAGGGCCGGGTGCTGGCGGTGCACTCGGCGGCGGGCTACCGCGAGCGGGGCGTGGGGGTGACGCTCAGCGTGGGCAACCAGGACCAGGAGGGGCTGTCGCTGTCGGTGTCGCCGCGCTGGGGCGACTCGGCCATCGGCGGCGGGGCGCTGTGGCAGGACCAGGTCCACCGCCGCTACCTGCCCGAGGCGGATCCGGACGAGTGGGTGCTGGATGCCCGAAGCGAATACGGGCTGCGGTTGGCGAGCGGCCGGCTCGTGACCTGGTTCGGTTCCTTGAACCACTCGCCCTTCGGCCGCCGCTTCCTGGTCGGCGGTAGCGTCGGCGTGCTCGACTGACGCGCCTGTCCCAGAGGAAGGACTTGATGTCGACGACTCTTCGCCGCTACGCACCCGACCAGTCGCTGCTGTTGCCGCCGGATGTACGGGAGTGGCTGCCAGACGGTCATTTGGCGCACCACATCAGCGATCTGGTGGACGGTCTGGATCTGACGGCGTTCTACGCGCCGTATGAGGGGGACGGTCGGCGCAACGCGCCGTATGACCCTCGGATGATGGTGAAGGTGCTGCTCTACGCGTACTCGACGGGGGTGTGTTCGTCGCGGGGGGTAGCGAAGAAGCTGGAAGAGGACGTGGCGTTCCGGGTGCTGGCCCATGTTTACCAGGTTGACGGGCGATTCTGCCCTTTTGGGCGGTATTTTGAGGCGTGTGCGCCTGCAACTTGTTGATTCTAAATGATCGGGATTTGGCAGAACGCAATGTAGTGCCATAATCGTATTAGTGACCTTGCCCGGCGGTAGCACACCCCGCTATCGTGGCAGCGTGTTCATTCGGCGCACCCAGACCCGCCGGACCGCTGACGGCAAGCCCTATTTCTCGCACCGCCTGGTCCACACCGAACGCCTCGGTCACACCGTGCGTCAGCGCACGCTGCTCAACCTCGGGCGCCACTTCGACATTGCCCAGGCTGACTGGCCGCTGCTGTGCACCCGCATCGCCGACGTGCTGGGCGGCCAGGTGCCGCTGATGGCCGATTGCCCGCCCGCCGTCGAAGAGGAAGCGCAGCGCATCGCCGCGCAGTTGCTCGCCCGCGGCGCCGAGGCGAGCAGGCCGACCGGCGCAGCGGCCGACATCCAGCGGGTCGACGTCGACTCGTTGCGCCTGGTCCGCCCCCGCAGCATCGGCGTCGAGCAGTTGGGTCTGTAGGCGCTCGATCAGGTCGGCCTGCCGGACTTGTTGGCCCGCCTGGGTGTCAACGGCGCGCTGCGCACAGCGGCGGCCGGCGTCATCGTCGGGCGCATAGCCCACCCGGCCTCCGAGCGCGAGACGCACCGCTGGCTGCAGCAGCGCAGCGGCCTCGGCGAGTTGCTCGGCGTCGACTTCGAGATCCCGGCGGCCGGGCTGAGCGACCCTGTCCCGGCGGTCGAGCCGACCGTCGCGATCACCTTCAAGCTTCCTGTCAGCACGGTACGGGCAATCCGCGCGTACGCTCGACGCAGTGGGCTCTCCCTCGGGCAAGTCGTCACCCAAGCGGTGACGGCGTTGCTGGACAGTATCCGTCAGCGACGTGGGTGAACGACAACCCCGGAAGACTCTCCGGCAGGTGCATCTCGACTACACGTTCGATCGACTTCTCGTCGGCAAGCTCGCCCACGCCTACGCGTTGCTGGTGCCGGCCCGCACGCGTCCGGTTGCCACCCACGGAATGGAGCGTCCACATGCAGATGGCGGCGATTTACACGCGCGTGTCCTCGGAGCGGCAACGCGAAGCGCACACGATCGCGACTCAGGCGGCACTGGTCGAGTGGGCGACGACGCTCGATCTCGAGGTGCCGCGGGACTGGATCTACGAAGACGACGGGTATAGTGGAGCGACGCTCGAACGGCCGGGATTGGAACGGGTCCGTGACCTGGCGGCCGCCGGCGACATCGAGGTCGTGCTCGTTCACAGTCCGGATCGGCTGAGCCGAAAGTACGCGTACCAGGTGCTGTTGATCGAAGAACTCGGACGTCACGGGGTCGAGACCCGTTTCCTCAATGCCCCGTCGAGCGCCACCGCCGAGGACCAACTGCTGGTGCAGTTTCAGGGCATGATCGCCGAATACGAGCGCGCTCAGATCCTCGAGCGGTCGCGTCGGGGGAAGCGGCACCGCGCGCGAGCGGGCGAGATCAGTGTCATGGGCGGCGCCCCGTATGGCTATCGTTACCTTCGGAAGCGAGACGATGCACCGGCTTCGTACGTCGTCGTCGAGGCCGAAGCGCGCGTCGTGCGCGACATCTACGAGCACTACACCGTCACGGGCTGGAGCATCGAGGGAATCTGCCGGTGGCTCAACGAGCAGGGCGTGGCCACGCGGAAGGCCGGGGCCCGCTGGGGGCCCTCGACGGTGAGGCAGATGCTGCGCAACCCCGCCTATCGCGGCACGGCCTGCTTCGGGAAGACTCGGATAGTCCGGGGAGTGGCCCGCCAGAAGCGCGTAACGCGGACGCTGCGGATGGGCGGCGCCGTTGCGCGTCGCGACAGTGCGCCCCGCGAACGGCCGCGCGAGGAGTGGATCGAGATCCCGGTACCGGCGATCGTCGACGAGCCGACCTTCGCGCGGGCGCAGGAGCTGCTGCACGAGAACAAGGTGCACGCCCGCCGCCGCACGATCGAGCCGAGCCTGGTGCAGGGACTGGTGAGTTGCCGCAAGTGCGGCTACTCGTTCTCGCGCATCTCGACGCGGTCGACCGCGCGCAGGATTCAGTACTATCGCTGCATCGGGTCCGACCGGTGGCGGCACTTGGCGGGTCCGCGGTGCGATGCGCGTCCGGTCCGGCAGGACCTGCTGGACGAGGTGGTATGGACCGAAGTGCTGCGGTTGCTCGAGGAGCCGGCCCTGATCCAACAGGAACTGGATCGCCGGCTGGCCGCCGCCCAGGCTGCCGACCCCAAGCGGACTCGGACGCAGGCCGTGGAGCGGGACCTTGCACGCGTGGGCAAGACCATTGAGCGGTTGCTCACCGCCTACCAGGAGGACTTGCTGTCGCTCGACCAACTACGCGAGCGGATGCCGTTGCTGCGTCAACGCGAGCAGACGCTGCGACAGGAGCTGAACGCGCTGGTGGAACAGACTCGCGACCGCGCCGCGCATCTGCGTCTCGCCGAAACGCTCTCGGCGTTTCTGACCCGCTTGCGGGCGTCGGCCGAGACGCTCGACATCGTGGAGCGGCAACGGATCGTGCGGCTCCTCGTCAAGGAGGTCCTCGTCAGCGACGACGCGCTCGTGATTCGCCACTGTATTCCCGTTCCCTCGGGACCGCCGCCAACGAGTTCCGGACCCAATGGCCGAGTCGGCGACCTCGCCGACCCCCCAAGTTACCTTTTGCGTTCACGGGGTAGTTCCGCATAGTCGGGGCAACTCCACTCCCTGCGGGCTACGTTGACCGAGCGCGCCCACGCGGCCGCGCGGACCACCGTGTTGAGGCGACCGTAGATTTCGTGACTCGGTCGGGGCCGCCAAATGGGGTGGCCCTTCCCTTCAAGTCCCCTCACCCTCAACGATTCGACGCAACGCGCGAACGTCCTCCGCCACCCGGTCCATACACCGCTCCATCCTCCTGTCCAGCTTCTCCATTTCGCGAATCAGAACCCGGAGTTCCACATACAGAATCAACAGAATCGCTCCAAGCAACCCCGCGATGATCCACTCAGCCATTCTGGGTACCTCGACTAAAGTGGCCGGCCGGCGCTTCCCGAAGGAGCCCACTATTGGGCGTCCTCTTGACACCGGCGACACCAGCCGGCCACAACTCTTCGCTACTCGCCAGAAGGATCCGTAGCGTCTTGTGCTACTCGACATTGACTCAGGCTGGACAAACACACTAAAAAGTGTTGATCCGTCCCGCCCCGCGTTACTGGATGACCATGCTCGCTGCGAAGCGAGCGGAAGGCAGACAAGAAACGCACGACTCGAGGTCCTCGCCCAGCTCACCCCCCGCGGTCGGGGACACTCTGTGCCTTGGTATATCCCCGCTCAGCTGCAAAACGGAGCCACCGGGCAGCTTCCACACGGTCACGTCGCACGCCACGACCACTCGCATACATGAGGCCCAGGTGGTACCGGGCGGCGGCGTCGCCCTGCTTGGCGGCGCAGCGGTACAGCGCTACAGCTACTTCGCAGTCTTGGCCCACGCCGCGACCACGCTCGTATCGTTCGCCGACCTCGGTCAGGGCCCCCGCATCGTCTCGTTCGGTCATGCAGTTGCCAGACGCGGGCGCCGCGTTGGGCGTGCTGGCCACCAATCGCTCCCGGGTGGAGCGTGGTGTCGCACGCCCCGCCGGTGCCCTTCCACGGTCATGCAAACACCCACGAACCCGCTACGCGAGGGCGAAGTCGTCCAGGGTGACGTCGGAAGCGCTGACTCCCGTCAACGTCAGCACGGCATCCCCGATCTGGACTTCCACGTCGTCGCCGCTCTGCCGGATCGTGACGTTCGTCTCGAAATTGTCGGCGTTGATGTGACCCATGTCGTGGATGTTGATCAGGTCGCTGCCGTCCTCGAAGTCCGTGACCGTGTCGCCGTCCCCGAAGACGAACATGTCGGCACCCTCGCCGCCGGTGAGCAGATCTTCACCGTCCTCGCCGTTCAGCCAGTCGTCGCCGTCGCCACCCTCGAGGGTGTCGTTGCCGCCGTTGCCATTGAGCCCGTTGTCCCCGTCGTCGCCGATGAGGTGGTCGCCATGGCCGTACGACCCGTCGATGTTCTCAATCCCGGTGAGCGTGTCGCCCTCGGCGTGCCCGCCCTGCCCCGTGCCCGTCACCAGGTTGACGGTGACGCCCGCATCGGAACCCCAGTAGCCGGCGAAATCGTCCCCCTCCCCGCCGTCGATCAAGTCCGCGCCCGCATTGCCGGTGAGGTAGTTGTTCCCGTCGTCGCCGGTGAGGTGGTCAGCGTGGTCCGACCCGTCGATGTTCTCAATCCCGATGAGCGTGTCGCCCTCGGCGTGCCCGCCCTGCCTCGTGCCCGTCGCCAGGTTGACGGTGACGCCCGCATCGGAACCCCAGTAGCCGGCGAAATCGTCCCCCTCCCCGCCGTCGATCAAGTCCGCGCCCGCACCGCCCTCAAAGCCGTTGTCCCCGTCGTCGCCGGTGAGGTGGTCGGCGTGGTCCGACCCCTGGACGCCCTCGATCCGGATGAGCGTATCGCCTTCGGCGTGCCCGCCCTGGCCCGTACCCGTGGCCAAGTTGACTGTCACGCCGGCATCTGAGCCCCAGTACCGAGCCCAATCGTCACCACCGTCACCGCCGTCGAGCCTGTCCGCGCCGGCGCCGCCATGCAGCTGGTCGTTCCCTGCGCCGCTGATCAGGGTGTCGTCGCCCTCTCGACCCTGGAGGTCGTTGTCCCGACCGTTGCCGATGAGCCGGTCGGCGTGGCTAGATCCCCCGAGCTGCTCGATCCCGGTCAGGCGGTCGCCCCCAGCATGTCCGCCCTCCTGTCTGGTGCTCGTCAGGTTGACGCTGACGCCTGCATCCGATGCACCGTAGTCGGCGATGTCGTAACCTGCGCCGCCGTCGAGCACGTCTGCGCCCTCGCCGCCCACCAGATAGTCGTTACCCGCGCCGCCGTCGAGCATGTCGTTGCCCGCGTCGCCTTGCAGGTGGTCGTCGCCCGCGCCGCCGTCCAAGGTGTCGTTGCCATCTCCGCCGTGGAGGTTGTTGTGCACGGCGTCGCCGACCAGGTGGTCCGCATGGTTTGAGCCAACGACGCCGATGATGCCCGTGAGCGTGTCGCCCTCGGCGTGGCCGCCTGCCGCCTCGCCCTCCGCCAGGTTGATCGTCACCCCCGCATCGGAGTTCCAGTACGCGGCGAAATTCCAATCGCCCCCACCCCCGTCTATCACGTCCGCGCCAGCATTGCCTTCAAACCAGTCGTTCCCCGCACCGCCCTCCAAGGTGTCGTCGCCAAACCAGCCGAACAGTCGGGCATCGTCGTCGCCGCCGATGAGGTGGTCGGCATGGCGGGACCCAAAGACCCTTTCGATGCCCGTGAGCAGGTCACCCTCGGCGTTCCCGCCGTCCCCCATGCCCGTCGCCATGTTGACTGTCACGCCGGCATGTGAGGACACGTATAAGATGAGGTCGGAGCCCGCCCCGCCGTCGATTGTGTCCGCGCCGGCACCTCCAACGAAGAAGTTGAATCCACTGTCGCCGATGAGGCGGTCGGCGTGGCTGGATCCCCAAACAGACTCAATGCCTGTGAGCGTGTCGCCCTCGGCGTGTCCACCCTCCGCCTCGCCCGTCGCTAGGTTGACCGTCACGCCGGCATCAGACAGCTCATACTTCGCATAGTCACCAAACCCCTCGCCGCCGTCGAGCACGTCCGCGCCAGCGCCACCCTCCAGGTAGTCAGAGTTGGAGGCTCCGCCCATGAGCGTGTCGTCGCCCTTGCCGCCCCAGAGGTAGTCCTGCCCATCGCCACCGGTCAGCAAGTCATCGCCCCCTTGCCCGTACAGCGTGCTGCCTTCCCCATCCCCGGTGGCCGGATCATCGTTGCGCGCCACGAGCACGTCTGCGTGGTCGGACGCGCGGACGCTCTCGATACCCGTGAGCGTGTCACCTTCGGCGTGCCCGCCCTCCGCGGTGCCGGTCGCCAAGTTGATCGTCACGCCCGCATCGGAATCCACATACGTGGCCGTATCGCCCCAAATCAAGCTACGGGAGCTGCCGAAGAATTCGCCGCGCCCTGCGTCCTCGCCGCCGTCGATCTCGTCCGCCCCGGCCCCGCCCTCCAGCGTGTCGTTGCCCGGCCCGCCCTCGAGTCGGTCATCGCCGTCCATGCCGCTGAGGTTGTCATTCCCGGGTCCACCCAGTAGGGTGTCGTCGTCCATGCCGCCCAGGATCACGTCATCGTCGGCTGTGCCGTTATAGGTCGCCATCTTCGGTCCCTCCGGTGCACAAAACGAATCTGGAACGTTCCCGTACTTGGCCTTGGTAGCTGCGCCGCAATTGCCATCCACACTGGGAAGGAGAGCGATGTGTCGCCGTAGTCATTCCGCGCCGCCACGTCGGCACCGGCCGCCAGGGAGGCGGTCACCTCCTCAACTGTCGTGTCCCTGAAGAACACGCATATCCTGCTGTTCCATCCCTCACGAACAACTGCCGCCAGAGCCGGGCCGGTGGATTCGTCCGGCACCGGGGCGAAGCTGCCGTCGTGGCATCGGAGTCCGGAGGGTCCGGTGGGCCAGCAACCTGGACCGGGTCGACCTCTGTCCCGGCCGAGGTGTCCGGCGGCTCGGCCACCGCCCCGGTTGGCGGCGCACCGGTTCCCATCAGCAACTCGGCTTGCGTTCCGTCGAGATACCCCGTCTCGGCCGCGCCCCCACGCGGCCTGCCAGGCCCGGATGGCCGCCCGCGTCCGCGGGCCGAACAGGCCGTCCGGCACCCCCCGGTCGAAGCCCTCGGCGGCGAGCGCCTGATGAATCAGCCGCCGCGGCGGCCGGTCGAGGCCCAGCGTCGCCTCAACAGACTGCCTCCTCCTGCTCGGCCGCGCCGCGGTACCACGACACGGCGGCCCGGTCGTTCTGCACCACACCTCGACCGGCGAAGTATCTGTGAGCTCAGTCTGCGCGGTCGCGTCTCCGTTGTCGGCGCCCTTGCCGAGCCGTTCGAGCTCGGGTGGCACCGTGTCCAGGGCCGTGCGCTGCACGGAGCGCGCCAGCGGGCGGCGCGAGATCGCGCGCAGAATCCCGGCCCGCTCGACGCAATCAACATCAAGGGCCAGCCGCCCGACCGCCGACGAAGCCGAAACCGGCGCGACAAGCGCATACGCCGGCAACGCACCGGCGAGCAACCTCGCAGGCTTCATACTGTTTTCCCCCCGGGTCAGAATCCAACCTCTCCGTTCTCGCTCGACGCACTCAACTGTCACGGACGAACGCGAGCCGGCCAGTTCGTGCTTGCGCCAAACGGCAACGGGGCTCGATACCGCGTGTGGCCGGGCCCTCCTCTTTCGCGAGCGGCAGTGATCACGGACATCCCGAAGCGAGTTCGCGCAAGCTCGTCTATTGGTTTAAAGGCGTCAGAGGATCGAAAAGCGAACAGTGGAGCCGAAGAAAGCAACTTTCAGGGTGCCGAGCACACGCCACGACCGCGGTCCAAGCGATGCGCGTCGGGCGCATCGGCGCCCCAGCGCCGGCTACGTGATACTGATGGGGAGCAGCAGCGCCTTTCTAGCCGTCTGCGGTGACCCTCGCGCCGGTCATCATTGGCTAGGAGTCTGCGCCGCAGAAAACCAGATGCGACAATCGTAGGCGAGATCGGACGACGAAAGGACTTGATGTCGACTACGTTCCGCCCCTACGCGCCGGATCAGTCGCTGCTGTTTCCGCCCGACGTGCGGGAGTGGCTGCCCGAGGGCCACTTGGCACACCACGTCAGCGACCTGGTGGACGGTCTGGACCTGACGGCGTTCTACATGGCGTATGAGGGAGACGGGCGCCGCAACGCGCCGTATGAGCCCCGGATGATGGTGAAGGTTCTGCTCTACGCCTACGCGACGGGGGTGTTCTCGTCGCGCCGGGTTGCCCGGAAACTGGAAGAGGACGTGGCGTTCCGGGTGCTGGCGGCGGGGAACTTTCCGCAACACCGGACGCTGTGCGAGTTTCGGCGTCGGCACCTTGAGGATTTCCAGGCGCTGTTCGTGGAGGTGGTCCGTCTGGCGCAGGAGTTGGGTCTGGCGCGCTTGGGGAAGCTGTCTATCGACGGGACGAAGGTGCGTGCGAACGCGAGCAAGCACAAGGCGATGAGCTACGACCGGATGCAGGAAGAGGAACAGCGGCTGGAAAGCGAGATCGAGGCGCTGTTGCGTCAGGCGGATGCGGTTGACGAGGCCGAGGACGCACGCTTGGGCGCGGAGATTCGGGGCGATGATCTGCCGGCGGAGTTGCACCGGCGGGAAGCGCGTCTGGCCGCGATTCGCGCGGCGAAGTCGCGCCTGGAAGCGAAGCAACGGGCGGCGGACGACATGCGGGGTCGGCAGCCGGGTCAGGACCGGAACCCGAAGGGCGGACCGCCGTACAAGCGGGCGTATGGCGAGCCGGACGAGAAGGCGCAGAGCAACTTCACGGACCCTGAGAGCTCGATCATGAAGACGAGCAGTGAGGGGTTCCAGCAGTGCTACAACGCGCAGGCGGCGGTGGACGCGGAGCACCAGTTGGTGGTGGCGACGGATCTGACGGCGAACGCGAGTGACCAGGGTGAGTTGCCGGTGTTGCTTGACGCGGTGCAGGAGACGTTCGACGCGCAGCCGGAGACGGTGCTGGCCGATGCGGGGTACTGCAACGAGCGGGACCTGAAGGACCTGGAAAAGCGGGGCGTTGACGGGTATGTGGCGCCGGGCCGGGAGGGCAAGCAGACGGCCGCCCGCGATCTGGAGAAACATCCGGCGACGGGTCGCATGGTGGAGAAGCTGGCGACGCCGGCGGGCCGGGAGGCGTATGCGAAGCGCAAGTGGTTGTCGGAGGCTCCCTACGGTTGGATCAAGCACGCGCTGGGCTTCCGGCGCTTCAGCCTGCGCGGACTGGCGAAGGTGCGCTGCGAGTGGGACCTGGTGTGCCTGGCGTTGAACGTCAAGCGCCTGCACGTGCTGAAGGCGGCGTAGGACACGGGGAATGAGGCTCGCAACGGCGGCAAATCGACCTGCACCGCGGTCTCTGACGGGCCATACTACGGCCCGCGAGGACCGAATTTTGCTCTCTGTTCGCCAACCACCGAACATCCATCCCGCCTTGCCGACCGGCGAAGCCGCCCCGACACGGAGCTCAGCGCGTGGGATGAGGACTCATTTCGTGCCGCAAACGTCCTGCGGCGCAAGCTCCAAGCTCGCCGATGTGCCGGAGGGCGCCTCGCCGGCGGCGGCGCCGGTCACGGTGAGCGTGACGCTGCTGGTCATCGTCGTGACCGTGCTCCGCGGTTCGGGTCTGTGGCAGCTGTGGGGGCCGGTCGTGGGCGTGGTCGCGGGCACCGCGAACGGGGGGCTCGTCTTTGGACTCTACGACACGGCGAGCGTTGGCGAGGCGGGCTGGGTCGGCTTGCCGCCTTTGCCTATCCCGGACTCGATCTCGGCTTCGGACCCGAGTTCTGGATCCTGCTGCCGGCGTTTTTGCTGGTGACCCTCGTGGCGCGATGGACACGCTCGGCGACGGCGTCGCCATCCAGCGGGTGTCGTGGCGCCGGCCGCGCGCCATCGACTTCCGTTCGATCCAGGGCAATGTCGGCCGACTGCCTCGGCAACCTCCTTTCGGGTCTGGCGGGCACGCTGCCGAACACGACGTATGCCACGGGGATCTCGATCGTCGAGCTGACGGCGTGGCGGCGCGCCTCGTGGTCGGCCTCGCGTTCTGGATTGGCTTGGCGTTTCAGCTCGACTGGATCTTCCCGGAGTACTTCCAGGGATCCTGGAGCGCGATCCTCGGCAGCGCGACAACGGTCGGCGAGGTGCGACTACGACAGCGGACGCGGGACGGTCTTCGAGCCCTCCGGCGGCCTGGAGCAGGGCTTCTTCGACCTCGGTGGACACCCAATTCCGGCCAGTATGTCCAGCTGGTCATACTGCAGAGCATCTTTCGGTTGGCGGCGCGGCGGCGACCGGCGGGCACTGGCAAGGCGTTCACCGCGCCGGTGACCGAAAGATGGATTGGACGAAAGCGCCGCCCCGCCGGTGACTTCTATGGGCGTTGCATTGTGGGCAGACGGCACGGGCAGGGATCTGCCGGGGCGGTGCGAGGAGGTTGGCGACCGCCGGCGGCCAGCGGCGATGGCCGCGAAGGGGGTCGTGCAGCCCGCCGCGAGGATCGCAGACGCGGGTCGACCACCCCGGCGACTCCGGGAGCAGCGGAGGCGCACCTGGCGGACGTCGAGGCGCGAGTCACGATGAATCCACAATGGCCGGACACGCCCAGGCGCCAGCGGGGTGGTCGGCCGGTTGCATGTTGCCTGCGTGGCAGCGAGGACACTGGCGCAACGAGCGGCCGGTCAGCGTCTCATAGCGATCCCGATAGTCAGTGACCGGGGCGTCCTGCTGTGGCGCTGGTGGTGGCGGCGCGCAGAGCGCCCGCCGGCACTCGGCCAGCTTCCGCTATTGAGGTTGCCCCGACTATGCGGAACTACTCCACGAACGCAAAAGGCAACTTTCAGTTCAACCGCGTGATCGGCGGCTGGCGAGACCGGCCGGTACTTGATTTGTGTCTCAAGAGGTAATATGTTTATGCCTCATGGCGCGGGCCACCAAGGCCGAGAAGGCGCGGTTGCTCAACGCCGCGTACCGTCTGCTCGGACAGCGGATGGAGCGCGCCAAGGCGGCCCGGCATCTCGGCCGCCAGTTCGCGTTGTCGCGCCGGCAGGCCTACCGCTACCTCCAGGAAGCGGCCGGGCTGAGCGACCCTGTCCCGGCGGTCGAGCCGACCGTCGCGATCACCTTCAAGCTTCCTGTCAGCACGGTACGGGCAATCCGCGCGTACGCTCGACGCAGTGGGCTCTCCCTCGGGCAAGTCGTCACCCAAGCGGTGACGGCGTTGCTGGACAGTATCCGTCAGCGACGTGGGTGAACGACAACCCCGGAAGACTCTCCGGCAGGTGCATCTCGACTACACGTTCGATCGACTTCTCGTCGGCAAGCTCGCCCACGCCTACGCGTTGCTGGTGCCGGCCCGCACGCGTCCGGTTGCCACCCACGGAATGGAGCGTCCACATGCAGATGGCGGCGATTTACACGCGCGTGTCCTCGGAGCGGCAACGCGAAGCGCACACGATCGCGAGTCAGACGGCGGCACTGGTCGAGTGGGCGACGACGCTCGATCTCGAGGTGCCGCGGGACTGGATCTACGAAGACGACGGGTATAGTGGAGCGACGCTCGAACGGCCGGGATTGGAACGGGTCCGTGACCTGGCGGCCGCCGGCGACATCGAGGTCGTGCTCGTTCACAGTCCGGATCGGCTGAGCCGAAAGTACGCGTACCAGGTGCTGTTGATCGAAGAACTCGGACGTCACGGGGTCGAGACCCGTTTCCTCAATGCCCCGTCGAGCGCCACCGCCGAGGACCAACTGCTGGTGCAGTTTCAGGGCATGATCGCCGAATACGAGCGCGCTCAGATCCTCGAGCGGTCGCGTCGGGGGAAGCGGCACCGCGCGCGAGCGGGCGAGATCAGTGTCATGGGCGGCGCCCCGTATGGCTATCGTTACCTTCGGAAGCGAGACGATGCACCGGCTTCGTACGTCGTCGTCGAGGCCGAAGCGCGCGTCGTGCGCGACATCTACGAGCACTACACCGTCACGGGCTGGAGCATCGAGGGAATCTGCCGGTGGCTCAACGAGCAGGGCGTGGCCACGCGGAAGGCCGGGGCCCGCTGGGGGCCCTCGACGGTGAGGCAGATGCTGCGCAACCCCGCCTATCGCGGCACGGCCTGCTTCGGGAAGACTCGGATAGTCCGGGGAGTGGCCCGCCAGAAGCGCGTAACGCGGACGCTGCGGATGGGCGGCGCCGTTGCGCGTCGCGACAGTGCGCCCCGCGAACGGCCGCGCGAGGAGTGGATCGAGATCCCGGTACCGGCGATCGTCGACGAGCCGACCTTCGCGCGGGCGCAGGAGCTGCTGCACGAGAACAAGGTGCACGCCCGCCGCCGCACGATCGAGCCGAGCCTGGTGCAGGGACTGGTGAGTTGCCGCAAGTGCGGCTACTCGTTCTCGCGCATCTCGACGCGGTCGACCGCGCGCAGGATTCAGTACTATCGCTGCATCGGGTCCGACCGGTGGCGGCACTTGGCGGGTCCGCGGTGCGATGCGCGTCCGGTCCGGCAGGACCTGCTGGACGAGGTGGTATGGACCGAAGTGCTGCGGTTGCTCGAGGAGCCGGCCCTGATCCAACAGGAACTGGATCGCCGGCTGGCCGCCGCCCAGGCTGCCGACCCCAAGCGGACTCGGACGCAGGCCGTGGAGCGGGACCTTGCACGCGTGGGCAAGACCATTGAGCGGTTGCTCACCGCCTACCAGGAGGACTTGCTGTCGCTCGACCAACTACGCGAGCGGATGCCGTTGCTGCGTCAACGCGAGCAGACGCTGCGACAGGAGCTGAACGCGCTGGTGGAACAGACTCGCGACCGCGCCGCGCATCTGCGTCTCGCCGAAACGCTCTCGGCGTTTCTGACCCGCTTGCGGGCGTCGGCCGAGACGTGAGGTTGCCCCGACTATGTGGAGTTCCGCATAGTCGGGGCTATGCAGAGTTCGGGACTATGCGGAGCAACTCCGGGTTCCGCGTGCTCAAGTACCCGTAGAACCAAGGATTTGCGGCAGTTGCTCGGTTCCCGAGACTCCGCATAGTCGGGATGCTCTCTCCGGCCTGATGGGCCGGAAAGGAGCATTCCATGACCGTTCCCAGCTCGTGGACCCTCGACGATCTGATCGAGGCGTACACCCAGCACCAACGACGTACGCGCGGTCTGCGTCCTCAGACTTTGCGTGGCCGCGCCCGCCTCGTCCGGATGCTCGTCCGGGCCGCCCTTGGCGCGGACCCGGTCGACCCCGCTCGCCTTGCGCCGGCCGATGTGGTGACGTTCATCACGTCGCTACGAGGACGGTTCTCTCCGGGCTCGATGCGGACCGTGCGGTCGACGCTGCGGTCGTTCTTCCGGTTCCTGCGTTTCGAGGGCTTCTGCGGCAACGAGCTCGAGACTGCCCTACCGACGGTTGCTCACTGGCGGCTTGCGACGCTGCCTCGTTCGCTGACCGAGCAGCAGGTCCAGCAGGTGCTGGGATCGTTCGATACCCCGACCCCGTGCAGACAACGGGACCATGCGATTGTCCAGTGCCTGTCGACCTTGGGGCTGCGGCCCGGCGAGGTGGCCGACCTGCGCCTGGACGACATCGACTGGCGCGGCGGCACCATCGAGGTGCGCATCCGGAAGAACCGTCGTAGCGCCATGCTGCCGCTGCCTCGCGCCGTGGGCCAGGCGTTGGTCGACTATCTGAACGGCGAGCGTCCAGCCACTGTCGAGCGGCGGGTGTTCGTGCAGCGCCTGGGAGTTCGCTGCGGCAAGCCGATTTCAAGCACTGCCGTCTCCGGTGTCGTGGCGCGCGCGTTGCGGCGGTCGGCGGTCGACGCGCCGCTCGCCGGCGCCTACGTCTTCCGGCACACCGTGGCCAGCCGCATGGTGCAGCAAGGAGCCAGCCTCAAAGAGGTCGCTGACGTGCTCGGTCATCGCAGCCTCGATACCACGACGATCTACGCCAAGCTCGATCTGCCGAGACTACGTGAGGTCGCGCTTCCCTGGCCGGAGGTGCTCCGATGACGCCTCCCAGCTTCCACCGCCTGGTCGACGATTACCTGATCGCACGCCGCGGGCTCGGCTTCAGCCTCGAAACGCCGGAATGGCTGCTGCGCGACTTCGCCAGCCATGCAGACCGGATCGGACACAGCGGCCCCCTGACGATCGAGTTGATGGTCCAGTGGGCGCAGGCCTCACAATCGAGCAATCCGGAGCAGGCCGTACGCCGGCTGGCGGTGGTGCGACAACTCGCGCGACACCGTGCGCTCTTCGACCCGGCCACCGAAGTTCCACCGGTCGGCCTGCTCGGACGCATCTCGCGCCGCCCACCGCCACACATCTACACCGAGTCCGAGGTGGCTGCGCTCCTGCAGGAGGCGAGTCGCTTGCTGCCCCGACAGGGGTTGCGACCCGCTACTTATGTCGCCTACTTCGCCCTGCTGGTCTCGACCGGCCTGCGCCTCTCCGAAGCCTGCCGCCTGACGACCGACGACGTCGACCTCGTCAACGGCATCCTGAGCATCCGCGAGACGAAGTTCCGGAAATCACGACTCGTACCGCTCCATCCGACCACGACCCGAGCACTGATCCGCTACGCCGATCGCCGCGACGCGTGTCGTGCTGCATCCCGGTCGGAGCACTTCTTCCGCACCGAGCATTCGCCTCGACTCACGCGCGACGCCGTAGAGAAGGCCTTCAGCCGGCTCAAGCAGCGTCTGGGCTGGACCGGACACGGGCGCACGCGCGCTCCGCGCATTCACGACCTGAGACACACCTTCGTCACGCGACGGCTGCTGCGCTGGTACCAAGACGGCGCCGATGTCGAGCACAAGATCCTGGCCCTGTCGACCTATCTCGGCCACGCCAAGGTCACCGACACCTACTGGTACTGCACCGCTGTCCCTGAGTTGCTCGTCAACACCGCGCAGCGCTTCGAACGCTTTGCGCTCCGAGCGTCGGAGCGCTCGTCATGACGTCGGTCGAGCGCGCGTTTCCCGCACTCCTGCAGGACTTCTTTCATCGGCGCCTCGTAGCCCAACGCGGCGCCAGCGCCCACACGATCGCCAGCTACCGCGACACCTTCACGTTGTTCCTCGGGTATGCCGCACAGCGCATCGGACGGACCCCGTCGGCACTGACCGTCTCGGATCTCGATGCGCCCATGGTCCTCGACTTCCTCGACCATCTCGAGACCGAGCGCGGCAATTCCCCCCGCTCGCGCAACCTCCGTCTCACCGCCATCCGGTCCTTCATGCGCTACGCCTCGCTGCGCGAGCCAACCCTGCTGCCCATCGCGCAACACGTTCTCGCGATTCCCGTCAAGCGCTTCGACCGGCCCGTCCTCGGCTACCTGTCTCGCGACGAGATCACCGCGATCATCGACGCTCCCGACCGAACCACCTGGAGCGGACAGCGCGACGCCGTCCTCTTCGCCGTGCTCTACAACACCGGCGCCCGCGTCTCCGAGATGATCCGACTCCTCGTCGCCGACGTGCTTCTCGATCGCGCGTCGTCCCTGCTCCTGCACGGCAAGGGACGCAAGGAGCGTGTCGTCCCGCTCTGGAAGAGCACCGCAGCGCAGCTCCGGGCGTGGCTCCCTCGAATCGATAGAAGCCCCGGTGCTCCCGTGTTTCCCAATCGCGCCGGCAAGCCCCTGTCGCGCTCCGGGGTCGAGCATCAACTGCACGTCGCCTGCCGAAGGGCCTCGCAAAGCCAGCCCTCACTTGCGACCCGACGGATCTCGCCTCACACGCTACGCCACACGACCGCGATGCATCTGCTCCAGTCGGGAGTCGACATCACCGTCATTGCTCTCTGGCTCGGCCACGAGGACACGGCCACCACCCATCAGTACGTCGAAGCCGACCTCGCCATGAAGGAGGCCGCACTCCGGTGCGTCGACGATCCCGCACCTCAGCCACTCCGGTTCACAGCCACCGATCGGCTCCTCGACTTCCTGGAAGCCCTCTGACTATGCGGAGTACCGCTCCATGTAATCGCCCGCGTTCACGCAAGCCGCCGGGCGAACTCCGCATAGTCCGGAACTCTGCATAGCCCCGATCTCGTGGACAGGTTAACGCTTCCGGGTTCACGTCATGGTCTGTACATCGACATCGTTCCCTGTGGGCGGTGTGGAGCCCGCGCGCAGCGCGGGATCCAACGGACTTGTGGGCGCCCGCAGGGCGTCCACAGGCCGGGCGCCGTCCACAGGGCCTGGGTGGAGACGTTCGAACTCAAGCGGCGATCGATAGCCCAGCGCGGAATGACGCCGCCGCGTGTTATACCACCCTTCGATGAACTCGAACACGGCTACCCGCGCTGCGGCGTGAGTCGACAACCTCGTGCGGTCGAGCAGCTCGCACTCGAGCGTTGCGAAGAAGCTCTCGGCGACCGCATTATCGAAACAATCGCCCACCGAGCCCATCGACAGCGCCACGCCCCATTCGTGGCAGCGAGCGCCGAAGGCCAGCGACGTGTACTGGCAGCCCTGGTCGGAGTGATGCACGACCGCTTCGGGTCGGCGCTGCGCGATGGCCATCTCCAACGCGTCGATGACCAGCTCCGTGCGCAGGTGCGCGGCCATCGCCCAACCGACGGAACACCCGACACACTACCCATCTCGACGACCTTCCCGACTTCGCGACCATCACTCGTGAGGCGCATCCATTCCAAGGCCAACGTCTCGCTGTCTTGAGGCGGATGCAGCGGCAAGGTGGGCACCAGCTCCTGTTGCTGTTTCCAGATGGAGGCCGGCGGTTGGTGCCGGTCGCCTGGACCGACGCCGCATCAGACGGCGCGGACGACCGTGTCGCCCGCGCCGCACACGCTCTGGCCGGCATCGCCGACTTGTTGCGGATGCGGACGATTGTCGACGCTCTTCTCCATCGCCTTGAAGCGGAGGAGGAGCATGCAACTGAACCTCGGCTTTCTGAAGGACCTGCGCCCCTTGACGGACCCGCGCCTCGACCCGAACGTATGGGCGGTGCTGGAAGACGAGCAGCGCATCGCCCTCGGTCGACGGTCAAAACCGGCCAATAGTGGACAGTTGAAAACCGAATGGAATGGACGCCCTTCGTTCTTGATGTCGGGCCGTGGGGTTGAAGAAGTGGACCCCCACGGGCCGACGGCATCAGAGTGCCAAGGGGGGAAGACGCAAGGTCTTCCCGGGCAACCGGAGGGTCCAGCATGCAGAGTAGCAGAACCGTCGTCGGCGTGGACATTGCGAAGCGGGTGTTCCAGGTGCACTGGGTCGAGACGGAGACAGGCGAGCTCATCGGGCTGCGCCTGACACGGGTGAAGTTTCTCGAGCACTTCGCCAATCGCGCGCCGTGCCTCATCGGCATGGAGGCCTGCGGCGGCGCGCAGCATTGGGCGCGCCGACTTCTGGCGTTGGGCCACGAGGTCCGCCTGCTACCGGCGAAGATGGTCCGGCCATTCGTGACGGGCAACAAGGATGACGCGCACGACGCGCGGGCGATCTGGACGGCGGTTCAGCAACCCGGGGTCAAGACGGTTGCCGTGAAGAGCGAGGAGCAGCAGGGGATCCTGGCCCTGCATCGCATGCGCCAGCAGTTGGTGAAGTTCCGTACCGCCCAGATTAACTGCCTGCGCGGTCTGCTGGCCGAACACGGCGAAGTGATGCCTCAGGGCCGAGCCGGAATGCGGCGGGATATAGCCTCCGCCCTCGAGCGCGTTTCGCAGCGGTTGCCGGGACTGGTCGTCGATACGCTGCGCGAGCAGTGGGTTCGGGTCACCGACCTCGACGGCGAGATCGACAGGATCGAGCGTCGTCTCACGGTCTGGCACCGCCAGACTCTGGCCAGCCGGCGGATCGCAGCGATCCCGGGTGTCGGAGTGCTGAGCGCGACCGCCGCGGTCGCTACGATGGGCGATCCGACAGCGTTCCGGTCCGGACGGGAATTCGCGGCCTGGCTCGGTCTCGTTCCTCGACACACCGGCACAGGTGGGCGAGTACGCATGCTCGGAATCTCGAAGCGTGGGGACACCTATCTTCGAACGCTGCTGATCCACGGCGCACGTTCCGCGCTCGTGCACGCGAAGCTGCCCTCAGCGTGGCAGCTCGGACTCGTCAGACGCCGCCCATCGAACGTCGTCGTCGTCGCACTGGCGAACAAGACGGCGCGTACGATCTGGGCGCTGCTGGCCCATGACCGGGCGTACGAACCGAACTTTCGCCCGTCAATCTGCCTGGCGCAAGGCAGGGAGTGAACACCGCCGGCGACTCTCGAGTCGATGACATTCGTCCGACCTGCGAAGTAAACCGACCAGCTCGTTGAAGGTTGCGTAAGCAACGACGAGGTGTGATGGCAAACAGGCCAAACCGCGATCCGTCAAGCCTGAGGAAATGGCTGGGCACCAAGCCCGCAAACCGAATGAGGCGCGGATCGGCTGATTCCATCGGGGCCACCAGGCACGAGACCTGGATTCATAGGCCGAACATAGAGCCGCAACCTGTTCGCTACGCTCGCCGAGTCGGAACCGGGTCTTCACGAATTCATGTGGGTAGGTGGTGATGCGGAGAGGTAGCCTCTGCTCCCGTCGAGTCAAGCCGCTTCGCGTCTCCTCCGCTTGCGCTTCGGCCTTTCAGGTGACTCGTCGCTCGCGCCGGCTCAGAGCTGGTTGTCGCCGGACGGATTCGTCCGGCCACCGAAAACACTGGCCGGATGACCAAGCCGACCCTGAGGGAGGCGCCGTAACGGGGGCGGCTACGCGACGCGGCTCCGTCCATCCCGGAGAGGTGGCGGAGCGTTCGGACGTCTACTCGGCCAACTCCGGGACCCACGCGAGAATCCGGAAGCGGCTCGGAACCTTGACAGCAGCACGGGCGTCCACATAGGCCATTTCCGATAGCGCCCCGAGACGTTGACGCCGGTCGGGAACAGACCGTTCCTGCCCGGCATGAGCAACGTCTTGGCTGAAGAGAAACGACAGCAGGTCCTGGCGCTGGGGCGCCTCGGCTGGTCGCTTCGTCGTATCGAACGGGCGACTGGGGTGCGGCGCGAGACGGCCAGCGGCTACCTCAAGGCCGCCGGGCTGGTGGTGCAGGGCCGCGGCCGTCCTCGCACCCGACCGTCAAATCCGGCCATTTCCGCGCAGGTGTCCACCGACTCGGCGGCGCCCGCGGCCGGGACCGGCACCGAAACGGCCACTGCCGTGGCCGGAGACCGTCCCACTCGTGCGCCGCGGGCGAGCGCGTGCGAGCCCTACCGCGAGCTGGTCGTCGACGCGCTCGGCCGCGGGCGCAACGCCATGGCCATCTGGCAGGACCTGGTCGACGACCACGGCTTCCCGGCGGGCTATGCGAGCGTGCGGCGCTTCGTCGCGACCGTCCGGCAGCAGCCCGCCGTCGAGGCTCGAGCGGTGATCGCCACCGCCCCGGGCGAAGAAGCACAGGTCGACTACGGGGAGGGACCGATGGTCCGTGACCCTGACACCGGCAAGTACCGGCGGACACGGCTCTTCGTCCTCACCCTGGGCTACTCGCGCAAGGCCGTCCGGCTGCTGGTTCACCGCTCCAGCGCCCAGGTCTGGGCCGAGCTGCACGAGCGGGCGTTTCGCCGGCTGGGCGGCACCGTACGCGTCGTCGTGCTCGACAATCTCAAGGAGGGCGTCCTCCACCCGGACATCTACGACCCGACGCTCAATCCGCTCTACCGCGACGTGCTCGCCCACTACGGTGTCGTCGCCCTGCCGTGCCGCGTCCGCGATCCCGATCGGAAAGGCAAGGTCGAAGCCAGCGTCGGCCACACCCAGAAGACGCCGCTGCGCGGCCTCCGCTTCGAGCACCTCGACGACGGCCAGGCATACCTGGACCGCTGGGACCGGCGCTGGGCCGACACCCGCATCCACGGCACGACCAAACGCCAGGTCGCCGCCATGTTCGCCGAGGAACGTCCGGCGCTCGGCCCGTTGCCGCTCGAGCCCTTCCGCTACTACGAGTACGGCCAACGCACCGTGCATCTCGACGGCTGCGTCGAGGTCGCCTCCGCCTACTACAGCGCGCCGCCGGGCTGGATCGGCCGCCGCGTCCACGTCCAGTGGAATGACCTGCACGTCCGCCTGCTCGACCCGAGCACCGGCCAGCTCCTCCGCGAGCACCTGCGCGCGCCCCGGGGCTGGCATCGCATCGCCGACGACGACCGGCCCGCCCGCACACCGCCGAAGACCCTCGCCCTGCTCGCGGCCGCCAAGCGGGCCGGCCCGGGGACCGCCACCATCTGCGACCACATCCACCGTCACGACGGGGCTGCCGGCGTCCGCCGCATCCTCGGCGTCCTCGCCCTCGCCAAGAAGCACGGCCCCGTCGTCGTCGAACAGGCCGCCGCCGCCGCGCTCGAACTCGGCATGCCCACCTACCGCTTCTTGAAGCGCTACCTCGACCGCCGGCCAGCGCCGCCCCTCTCGCTGCGCCAGGTCGACCCGCTCATCCGGCAACTGACCGTCTACCGCGATCTGATCGACCGCAGAACAGGAGACCCGTCATGAATCTCGTCGAACTCGACCAGGCCCTGCGCAAGCTCCGCCTCTCCGGGATCGCCGATGTCCTCGACACGCGCCTGCAGCAGGCCCAGGTCGAGCAGATGGCCCCGATCGACCTCGTCGCCGCCCTCGTCAACGACGAACTGCAGCGGCGCCAGGACCGGCTGCTCGCCCGGCGCCACAAACAGGCCCGATTCCGCGACCCGGACCGCGCGCTCGACAGCTTCGACTTCGCCTTCAACAAGAAGATCAACCGCGCCCTCGTCTTCGAGCTCGCCACCGCGCGTTTCATCGCCCAGCGCGAGGACGTCCTGCTGATCGGGCCGCCCGGTACGGGCAAGAGCCATCTTGCCCAGGCCATCGGCCGCGCCGCCATCGAGCAGGGCTACCGCGTCATCTACCGCGAGGCGCACGCCTTCCTCGAGGAGCTCGCCGAGGCCACGCTCGCCGACACCCGCAAGGCCTACCTGGTCGAGCTCACCCGCGTGCCCCTGCTCATCATCGACGACCTCGGCATGCGCAAGCTGCCCCACACTGCCGCCGAGGACCTGCTCGAGCTGGTCATGCGGCGCTACGAACGCGCCTCCACGATGCTCACCTCGAACCGGCCGGTCGACGACTGGGGGAAGCTGCTCGGAGACACCGCCGCCGTCACCGCGCTGCTCGACCGCCTGCTCCATCACGCGCACGTGCTCAAGTGCGGGCCGCGCAGCTGGCGCACCAAGGTCCAGGCAGCCGCGGGTGGGAGGTCGATCGATGCGCTCCGACACGGGTAGCTACGGAACGGCCGGCGTGTCAACGCGCTGCGCGCGTCCTCCGCGTGCGCTCCGGCCCTGCCGGGTGACACGCCGCCCGTCCCTCCGCTCAGAGAGCCGCTATGGGCCTGGCGGCCCCGGCTTCACCAGACTCAGATCCTTGCGCATACGCGAACCCATGAAGTAGAACTCACGTGCCGTCTCGGGATGCCGGAAATGGCCGGATTTGCGGTGTCCACAAATGGCCGGATTTGACCCGTCCACCGAGGTCGCGGTGCTCGGCGTGCTGGAGAGACTCATCGTGCAAGCGGCGCGACCCGAACCGGAGAAGGAGGGCGAGGATGAGTGAGACGAAAGTCCAGCCCACCCACCTGCGCCGCGCCGCCGTCGTGTACGTGCGACAGTCCACTGTTGCCCAGGTCGAGCAGAATCGCGAATCGACGCGACGGCAATATGACTTGGCCGAACGGGCGCGCCAGTTCGGGTGGCGCGCCGATCAGATCACGGTGCTCGACGAGGACCTGGGGTTGTCCGGCGCGACCACGCAGGGGCGTGGCGGCTTCGCCCGCATGACCGCGCAGGTCGCCCTCGGACACGTCGGCATTCTCCTCGGCCTGGAGGTCTCGCGGCTGGCCCGCAACAACGCCGACTGGTACCGGCTGCTCGACCTGTGCGGCATCACCGACACTCTGATTGGCGATGCCGACGGGGTGTACGATCCGAACATCTTCAACGACAGGCTTATCCTCGGGCTGAAGGGGACAATGTCAGAGGCCGAACTGCATGTCCTGCATGCGCGCCTCGACGGTGGGATCCGCAACAAGGCGGCCCGCGGAGAGCTGCGTTGCGGTCTGCCGGTCGGGCTCGTCTGGGGCGAGCGCGACGGCGAGATCCGGCTGCATCCCGACGAAGCGGTCACCGGGGCTGTTCGCGCGATTTTCGAGCGGTTCGCCGAATTCGGGTCGGTGCGCCGCGTCTGGTTGTGGTTCGTCTCCGAGAAGCTCACCTTCCCGCTGCGCTTGAACCACGGCGACGCCATCCGCTGGGTTCCTCCGTCGTATCATGCGATTCATCAGGTACTCACCAATCCGGCCTATGCCGGCGCCTACACGTACGGCAAATCGCGGCAGGAACGCGTCGTCGACGAAAACGGTGTGGTGCGACAGCGTGTGCGTCGAGTACCGCGCTCGGAGTGGCCGGTGCTGATCCCCGACCACCACCCGGGCTATATCGACTGGCCGACCTACGAGGATAACCTCGCCCGCATCGGCAGCAACACGCGGCCGCGACCGCATGCGGCGGGGAGCGGCGCGGTCAGAGAAGGAAGCGCGCTGCTGCAAGGCATCGCCACGTGCGGCCACTGCGGGCGGCGGCTGTATGTCCACTACCAGGGACGAAACGCCTCGCCGGGCTATCACTGTTCGGGTCAGGACATCGTCCAGGCAAGCGGCGTGTACTGCCTGTACATCGGCGGCGTACAGATCGACCGGGCGGTGTCCGAGGCCGTGCTCGACGCGGCGCAGCCGGCCGGTCTCGAGGCCGCGTTGCGCGCCGCCAAACGGATCGAAGCCGATCACGACGGCGCGCTCGAACAGTGGCGTCTGGCCCTCGAACGGGCGCGCTATGAAGCCGAGCGCGCCGAACGCCGGTACCATGCCGTCGAGCCCGAGAATCGCCTCGTCGCCCGCGGCCTCGAGACGGAATGGGAACAGCGCCTGAGCGAACTCGAACAAGCGCGGTCCGAACTCGAACGCCGCGAGCGGCGCCGACCGCGCGAACTGACGACCGACGAGCGCAAGGCCGTGCTCGCACTTGGCATGGACCTGCCGCGGGTCTGGGAGGCGCCCACCACCACGGCGCGGGACAAGAAGGAGTTGCTGCGCACATTGCTCGACGAAGTCATCGTCGCCGCGCCGCGCGGCGGGCAGACCGCCCACCTGACGCTGCGCTGGCGCGGGGGTATGCTGACCGAACTCGACATCGATCGCCCCCAGACGCGCCAGCCGCCGATCCGAACCGACGAGGACACCCTCGAACTTGTGCGCCGCCTGGCCCAGCACTATCCCGATGCCGTGATCGCCGGTATCCTGAGCCGCCAAGGCAAGAAGACTGCCTACGGCCACCCCTTCACCGCCATGCATGTCGGGAACCTGCGCCGCAACTGGAATCTCGGGCGCTTCGACCCGGCGACGCGCTCGACCGACGGTGAAGTGGTCAGCATCCAGGAAGCGGCCAAGCGCCTGGACATGGCGCCGTCTACGCTGCACCGCTGGATCAACGATGGATTCATCGCGGGCGAACAACTCACCCCCGGCGCGCCGTGGCGAATCCGCATCACCCCGGAGCTGCTCGCCCGCTTCGTCGAACAGACGCCGGCGGGATACGTGCCGATGCAGGACGCGACTCGACTCCTCGGCGTGTCGCGCCAGACGGTGTTGCAGCGTGTCAAGCGCGGCGAACTCGACGCCGTGCATGTCCACCACGGGAAGAGAAAAGGCCTGCGAATCAAGGTGATCGACGACCAAGCCACGCTGTTTGGACACTCCTCATAAGTCCGGGGGCAGTATGACGATGGATCCACGACCCGCCGGCTGAAGACGTCGAGGACGATGGCCAGGTAAAGGAAGCCCGCCAAGGTCGGCACGTAGGTGATGTCGGCTGCCCATAGGCGGTTCGGCTCGTCGGCTTCGAAGCGGCGCTCGACGCGATCCGGCGCCGGCCGGGCCCGTACCGCCCGGCGCGTCGTGCGGGGGCCGCGGCGCCGGCTCACGCCGGCGATGCCCGCGGCGCGCATCACCCGCGCGACCCGCTTGCGGCCGACCGACACGCCGTCGTCGGCCAGGTCGGCGTGAATCCGCGGCGCGCCGTACGTGCCCCGGCTGCGAGCGTGAATCTCCCGCACGCGGGTGGTCAACTCGGCATCGGCCCGGGCGCGAGCCGAACAGGGGCGTCGACGCCACGCGTAGTACCCGCTCGGGGAGACACCGAGCACGCGGGCCATCGTGGCGACGCGGAACCGAGCCTGATTCGCACTCATGAACCGGTAGTCCTCCCGGGTCCGGTCTCCCGTGCGAACCAGGCAGTTGCTTTTGCCAATATCTCCCGTTCTTCGCGCAGCCGACGCACCTCACGGCGCAGCCGGCGAATCTCTTCACGCTCCTCGGTGTTCAGGCCGTCGGCGCGCTCTCCCGCGTCGCGGTCAGCCTGCGCAACCCAGTTCCGTATCGCCTCGGCCGACGGCTCGAACTCCCGAGCCAGTTCGCCCGGTGTGCGTCCGGACCGAACCAGCTCGACCATCTGCTGCCGGAATGCCGCCGGGTACGGCGGTCTCGACTTCGGCATCGTGGACTCCTCCTCACCAACAGGTTAGGTGTCCACGAAATCGGGGCTATGCAGAGTTCGGGACTATGCGGAGCAACTCCGGGTTCCGCGTGCTCAAGTACCCGTAGAACCAAGGATTTGCGGCAGTTGCTCGGTTCCCGAGACTCCGCATAGTCGGGATGCTCTCTCCGGCCTGATGGGCCGGAAAGGAGCATTCCATGACCGTTCCCAGCTCGTGGACCCTCGACGATCTGATCGAGGCGTACACCCAGCACCAACGACGTACGCGCGGTCTGCGTCCTCAGACTTTGCGTGGCCGCGCCCGCCTCGTCCGGATGCTCGTCCGGGCCGCCCTTGGCGCGGACCCGGTCGACCCCGCTCGCCTTGCGCCGGCCGATGTGGTGACGTTCATCACGTCGCTACGAGGACGGTTCTCTCCGGGCTCGATGCGGACCGTGCGGTCGACGCTGCGGTCGTTCTTCCGGTTCCTGCGTTTCGAGGGCTTCTGCGGCAACGAGCTCGAGACTGCCCTACCGACGGTTGCTCACTGGCGGCTTGCGACGCTGCCTCGTTCGCTGACCGAGCAGCAGGTCCAGCAGGTGCTGGGATCGTTCGATACCCCGACCCCGTGCAGACAACGGGACCATGCGATTGTCCAGTGCCTGTCGACCTTGGGGCTGCGGCCCGGCGAGGTGGCCGACCTGCGCCTGGACGACATCGACTGGCGCGGCGGCACCATCGAGGTGCGCATCCGGAAGAACCGTCGTAGCGCCATGCTGCCGCTGCCTCGCGCCGTGGGCCAGGCGTTGGTCGACTATCTGAACGGCGAGCGTCCAGCCACTGTCGAGCGGCGGGTGTTCGTGCAGCGCCTGGGAGTTCGCTGCGGCAAGCCGATTTCAAGCACTGCCGTCTCCGGTGTCGTGGCGCGCGCGTTGCGGCGGTCGGCGGTCGACGCGCCGCTCGCCGGCGCCTACGTCTTCCGGCACACCGTGGCCAGCCGCATGGTGCAGCAAGGAGCCAGCCTCAAAGAGGTCGCTGACGTGCTCGGTCATCGCAGCCTCGATACCACGACGATCTACGCCAAGCTCGATCTGCCGAGACTACGTGAGGTCGCGCTTCCCTGGCCGGAGGTGCTCCGATGACGCCTCCCAGCTTCCACCGCCTGGTCGACGATTACCTGATCGCACGCCGCGGGCTCGGCTTCAGCCTCGAAACGCCGGAATGGCTGCTGCGCGACTTCGCCAGCCATGCAGACCGGATCGGACACAGCGGCCCCCTGACGATCGAGTTGATGGTCCAGTGGGCGCAGGCCTCACAATCGAGCAATCCGGAGCAGGCCGTACGCCGGCTGGCGGTGGTGCGACAACTCGCGCGACACCGTGCGCTCTTCGACCCGGCCACCGAAGTTCCACCGGTCGGCCTGCTCGGACGCATCTCGCGCCGCCCACCGCCACACATCTACACCGAGTCCGAGGTGGCTGCGCTCCTGCAGGAGGCGAGTCGCTTGCTGCCCCGACAGGGGTTGCGACCCGCTACTTATGTCGCCTACTTCGCCCTGCTGGTCTCGACCGGCCTGCGCCTCTCCGAAGCCTGCCGCCTGACGACCGACGACGTCGACCTCGTCAACGGCATCCTGAGCATCCGCGAGACGAAGTTCCGGAAATCACGACTCGTACCGCTCCATCCGACCACGACCCGAGCACTGATCCGCTACGCCGATCGCCGCGACGCGTGTCGTGCTGCATCCCGGTCGGAGCACTTCTTCCGCACCGAGCATTCGCCTCGACTCACGCGCGACGCCGTAGAGAAGGCCTTCAGCCGGCTCAAGCAGCGTCTGGGCTGGACCGGACACGGGCGCACGCGCGCTCCGCGCATTCACGACCTGAGACACACCTTCGTCACGCGACGGCTGCTGCGCTGGTACCAAGACGGCGCCGATGTCGAGCACAAGATCCTGGCCCTGTCGACCTATCTCGGCCACGCCAAGGTCACCGACACCTACTGGTACTGCACCGCTGTCCCTGAGTTGCTCGTCAACACCGCGCAGCGCTTCGAACGCTTTGCGCTCCGAGCGTCGGAGCGCTCGTCATGACGTCGGTCGAGCGCGCGTTTCCCGCACTCCTGCAGGACTTCTTTCATCGGCGCCTCGTAGCCCAACGCGGCGCCAGCGCCCACACGATCGCCAGCTACCGCGACACCTTCACGTTGTTCCTCGGGTATGCCGCACAGCGCATCGGACGGACCCCGTCGGCACTGACCGTCTCGGATCTCGATGCGCCCATGGTCCTCGACTTCCTCGACCATCTCGAGACCGAGCGCGGCAATTCCCCCCGCTCGCGCAACCTCCGTCTCACCGCCATCCGGTCCTTCATGCGCTACGCCTCGCTGCGCGAGCCAACCCTGCTGCCCATCGCGCAACACGTTCTCGCGATTCCCGTCAAGCGCTTCGACCGGCCCGTCCTCGGCTACCTGTCTCGCGACGAGATCACCGCGATCATCGACGCTCCCGACCGAACCACCTGGAGCGGACAGCGCGACGCCGTCCTCTTCGCCGTGCTCTACAACACCGGCGCCCGCGTCTCCGAGATGATCCGACTCCTCGTCGCCGACGTGCTTCTCGATCGCGCGTCGTCCCTGCTCCTGCACGGCAAGGGACGCAAGGAGCGTGTCGTCCCGCTCTGGAAGAGCACCGCAGCGCAGCTCCGGGCGTGGCTCCCTCGAATCGATAGAAGCCCCGGTGCTCCCGTGTTTCCCAATCGCGCCGGCAAGCCCCTGTCGCGCTCCGGGGTCGAGCATCAACTGCACGTCGCCTGCCGAAGGGCCTCGCAAAGCCAGCCCTCACTTGCGACCCGACGGATCTCGCCTCACACGCTACGCCACACGACCGCGATGCATCTGCTCCAGTCGGGAGTCGACATCACCGTCATTGCTCTCTGGCTCGGCCACGAGGACACGGCCACCACCCATCAGTACGTCGAAGCCGACCTCGCCATGAAGGAGGCCGCACTCCGGTGCGTCGACGATCCCGCACCTCAGCCACTCCGGTTCACAGCCACCGATCGGCTCCTCGACTTCCTGGAAGCCCTCTGACTATGCGGAGTACCGCTCCATGTAATCGCCCGCGTTCACGCAAGCCGCCGGGCGAACTCCGCATAGTCCGGAACTCTGCATAGCCCCGACTATGTGGAGTTCCGCATAGTCGGGGCAACTCCAACGCTCGACATCGTGGAGCGGCAACGGATCGTGCGGCTCCTCGTCAAGGAGGTCCTCGTCAGCGACGACGCGCTCGTGATTCGCCACTGTATTCCCGTTCCCTCGGGACCGCCGCCAACGAGTTCCGGACCCAATGGCCGAGTCGGCGACCTCGCCGACCCCCCAAGTTACCTTTTGCGTTCACGGGGTAACTCCACATAGTCGGGGCAACTCCACGGTGCTGCCGCCGTGACACAACGAAGTCAAAGCACGAAGGCTGATGCCTCAGCGGCTAGCCCTTCTTCTCGCCCGGCTTGAGACGCTTGAACCGCGAGAGCGGCTCGCGTTGCCGCCGGCGCTGCTCGGCTGCCTTGCGCGTCGCCTCGCACAGGTGTTCAGCGTCAACTATTTTTGCCGGTTCGCGACAGCCATTCTTGCCGGCTCAACTCGTCGGCGAGGTCAACGCGGTCCACGGTGTCCACCGAGGGTCGTGGTCGGCCGGGACGCCCCGTCCAGGCTGGGCCGCAAGGCCCATAACTGCAATCCGAGTGGCGGGGCGGGCGGTGTGTCACCCGAAGGGCCGTAGCGAAGCGGAGGGCGCGCGCCAGCGCGTTGACACGCCGCCCGCCCCGCAGCTACGCCGTCCGGAGCGCAGCACTCGACGGTCGAAGCGGCACCGGCCGGCCGTTCACGAGGTCGACCGTCGGCGGGCTCGGGGCAGCAGCGGCCCCGGGGCGCGTCCCCGGGGAGCAGGTGACGGCGGCGATTTCCGGCGCGACCGGTCCGTGCGGTAGCTCGGGACGTCGAACTCGATCACCACCGCGTGGTGTACGAGCCGGTCGATCGCCGCGGCCGTGGCCATCTGGTCGCGGAAGATGCGGTCCCACTGGCTGAACATCAGGTTGCTCGTCACCATCACCGAGCGGCGCTCGTAGCGCTCGGCCAGAAGCGTGAACAACACTTCGGCTTCGTCCGGGCTCTGCTGAACGTAGCCCAGGTCGTCGAGCAAAATCGCCTCGAAGAGGTCCAGCTTCCGGAGGGCGCGGGGCAGGTCGAGGTCCCGTTTCGCACCGAGCAACTCCTGCACCAGGGCGTAGGCCGGCGCGCAGAGCACGCTGTGGCCGGCCTCGACCAGCGCGTGTCCGATCGCGCTCAGCGCATGGCTCTTGCCGACCCCCGGCAGACCGAACGCAAGAACGTTGGTGGCCATCTCGAGGAACGCCCCGGTGGCCAGCGTCTCGAGTTGCTGCGCGACCGGAGCGGGGAACCTGCCGGTGTCGAGCGTCGCGAACGTCTTGCCCGGCGGCAACCGCGAGGCGCGACGCAACCGCGTGATCCGGCGCTGACGGCGCGCTTCAGCTTCCGCCTCGAACACCTCGACCAGCACCGGCATCGCCTCGGGGTGGCCGGCCTGCGTCAGTCGGGGCACGAGCTCGTCGGCCGCCGTCGTCAGCCCGAACTGCGTCAGCAGCGACGTCACCTGCGTGCTCGCCGCTGTCATCCGACGAGACCTCCGGCGATCAGCGCGTCGTACTGCGAGAGATCCGGGCGGGGAATGTGGACCACGGGGACGGTCGGAACCGGCGGACGAACCAGGGCCTGCACGCCCGCGTAGTCGCAGCGAGCGCCGGCGTCGAGCTTGGCCCGCAGCGTCGCCTCGACCCGCCGCTCGCTGGTCGTGGCCGCCAGGTGCAGCAGGCGCACGTACTCGACGTCGGCCCGCTCGCCGTGCGACCGGCCGAGCGCGTCATACGCCGCCCGGAACACGAGCGACGGGAACAGCTCCTCCCGGAAGCGATACCGCGCGAACGCGCCCGGCTTCCGGACCAGACTCCCGATGATGTGGCGGTAGTCGATCCGGTGCTCCGCCTCGCCCCGCAGACGCGGCATCGTGCACAGCACCCGGCCGCCGTAGAGGACCTCCACCGTCGACGGATGCTGGCGCGCCTCGACCGTGTGACCAATCAACCGCGACGGCACCGAGTAGACCCGGCCGCCGACCCGGATCGTGCTCCACTTCCGCACCCGGCACTCGAACGTCGTGTGCTCCGGGACCCGACCCGACGGCAACGGACGCAGATACGGACGCTCCTCGGCCAGCCGGGCCGCCGCCGGCGCATTCCGCTCCTCGTCGACGACCGCACGCACGAAGCGCAGGTACGCCGCCTCGTCGACGAAGTCTCGGCCACCCCGCAACAGCAACGCCTGCTCGATGGCCGTCGCCGTCCGGAAGTGCGCCTGCTCGGCCACCCCGTTCTCGTGCGGCTTCCCCGGCTGGATCCGCGACGAGCGCAGCCCGTAGTGGTCCAGCACCTGCCGGAACCGCACCGTCAACTGACGACCGCCGCTGCGCCTCAGCTCGTGCGTCGCCGCCGACAGGTTGTCGTGACGCAGCACCGCCGGCACCGCCCCCAGCGTCCACAGCGCGCCCTGCAGCCCCGACACCAGCGCCTCGAACGTCTCGCTCAGCGCCAGCTCCACATACGTCCACCGGCTGTAGCTCAGCACCCACTCGAACAGCAGGTGCGGGAACGCCACACCTCGAAGCGTCACCCCCAGGTCGCTCAAGTCGGTGAAGTCGAACGCCGCTTCCCGACCCGGGACCGGAACCTGCTCGAAGTA
Organism: Vicinamibacterales bacterium; assembly: GCA_963665465.1. Taxonomy (GTDB): domain Bacteria; phylum Acidobacteriota; class Vicinamibacteria; order Vicinamibacterales; family UBA8438; genus JAAXGX01. Next base: position 5,386,330 of record OY762226.1, on the reverse strand, counting down.
CACCTCGCGGTCGGGACCGTACTGCACTCGCCACTCGCGGACCCGCCGCTGCAAGGTCCGCAGCTGCCCCGGTTGAAAGCGGCCCGGATACCGGCGGCACAGCGCCTTGAACAGCGTCAGCACCTGCAGCCGGCCGTCGGTGTCGGCCACCAGCTGCGGCACGACCTCCGACTGCCACACGTCGGCGAACGGGTCCTCCCGCGTGCGCCACCACCGCGGCGCCTTCGCCGTCGACGGCAACGGCCCGCTCTGCCACTTGCGCGCCGACCGCTCGCTCATCCCCGCCGCCGCGGCCGCCGCCCCCAGCGTCTTGCCTGCCATCCGCTTCTCGCGCAATCGCCGAACCTGGGCATCGGTGACCAACCCGTCCTCCGCGAGGAAAACGGGCAGTGTCACACGCCTCGCGGCCGCCACCGCGACCGACCGATCACCGCCTTGGCAACCGGCAAGAATAATTGTCGTCGATCACACAGGATCCTCACGATGCAGCACCACGCCCTTGCCGTCGAAGGTCAGTACGACGACCGACCCCTCGGGGGGCGACCGGCCCTCGGCCGCCCGGCGCGCCTCGTAGAACGCGTCGAAGTCCTCGGCCGCGCGAGCCACCAACTGTTCCGCCTGACGCTTGGGCACTTCGGCCCCGGTACTGCGAGACAGATCGAACCGCGCTTCGTCGAACGACCGCGAGGCGGCAGCCTCGGCCACTCGTCGGCGTACCTCCAGCGAGTAACGCTCCGGCGGCAGGTTCAACGCGGCATCGAGCGGATGCAGGCTGTCGTGACCCGCGCGCGCGTAGCCCAAGCGCTCGACTTCCACCGTGCCGAAGGTCGTCTCGAGGCGGCGTTGGTGCACGCGCCGCTCGGAGCGCTCAACACCGTCGGCCCCTGCGACCAGGCCGGTGGCCTCCCCCGGGCTGCGTTGCTCGAGATGCCCTTGCAGGAGCTTGCGCATCAGCTCCTGGCCACGCCGGTGCAGCTCCCGCTCGATGTCGCTCTCACTCATCTGCCGGGCTTCGCGCGAACACAGGGAGGCTTTGGCCGCGGCGAAGGCAGCCTCCGCATACGGTGCCGGGGCGGACGGAGCGGCGCGCGCGGGGACGGCTCGCATCGCTTAGTGCCCCCGCAACCGCCGCTGCGCATTTCGGACCACAGGATAAACCAGGACCGTCTTGGGCGCCGCGCCTCCACGGCGGCCGTGCCGGTCCATGCGACCGCGACCACTCGTGGCCCCCAAGGCGACCCAGTTGGCGGCGCGGTAGCAACCACCGTGGTGGCGGCGAGGGTCCACCAGCGTCTCGACCAGCCAGGGCTCGAGCTGGTAGTGGCGCGGCCAGTCCACCGCCAACTGCCCGAGGCCGCGCGCCAGCACGGCGCTGGCGAGGTTGCGCACCGCGACCCACGGCAGCCAACAGAAAGCGGCTGTTGTTGACCACGCGCTGGAGATTGAGCGCCCGAGTCCGAATAGCGCAGCTGTGCGCCGAACGGGACCGTGTGCCCGAGGTAGTGGTAGCGTCCCACCAACTCCCGGAACAGCAGACGCTGGGCGGGCTCGCGCACCAGCTCGACCGCCAGCGGTTCGACGTCGCGAACGCTGCCGAGCAGCGGTCGCCCCGGCTCCCCCGCCGTCGTCCGGGGAACGCGAGTCACCGAACCGAGCGCGCGGCCGCGGCGCTTGCCCGGCAGCACCAGCGCACCATTCGCGTCGAGCCGCTCCAGAAACTGGGGCGCTCCAGAAACTGCCGGCACTCGCGGGCCTTCGAACTGCAAGACGTGTTCTAGTGACACACCACTAGTGGTGTGTCACTAGAACAATTTGACACTTCAGCTTCCGCGCGTGCGACACGACGACCCCCAATCGGTGCCCGACAATCGGCGGGTTTCGCGGTGTTGTCGGCCACGGACAGCGATGTAAGGCCATTTCGCGGACACACCACTAACAGCGCGAAAACGATCGGCCGTGGGTTTGTTCTCCTGCCTTACAGCGCCGGCTCTATCCATGCCAGTAGCGGCTGGACCGCAACGCAGTCGGGTGCCATTCGCGCCAAGAGTTCATCAATGCCAGCGAGACTGAATGTTTCCGATCGCGTCTCGCCATCCGTAAACTCAGCGGCAACGGTCAACTGTGCAGCGGGAGGCAGGAGTTGTAGCAGAAATCGGACAGCGAAGTTATTCTGAATATACTGGCGGCGTCCAGCGAATGTCTTCCAGTTTTCGAGCATCACCCGACCGTCGTCGATGCTCCAAAGAATGTCAGTGAACGGCCGGACGCGTATATCGTATGTGGTTCCGGCGATTGTTGGTCTCTGACCTCGAGGAGGCGCATTCAACTCCTCTGCGATCCAGTAGACGCCAACTTCGAGTCGCCGCGGCAGCAGGACTGGCTCCGACTCGACGCCGCTTGGGTGTGGCAAGATGTCGGGGGTGAATCGCATGCAACTGATAGTCAGTTGGGCGTTGTCCTTGACGACCCAAAACGATGGCCCGAAGAGGTGATCGGGCCGTGGTTCATCGAAATTCCATTGTTCCTGAGCTGACATGGGAGGCACTACAACGACCATCAACAGCAGGCCAATCAGTCTCAGAGTTATCATCCCAAGCCTCCTCCCACCCATCGTCGTCCGCCATGACCGGCAGCGACCATTTACCGGGCTACCAACACGCTATTGAATGTTGAACGCCCGGATCACCGATTTCGTACAACATTTGCCCCGCGGTGTCGCGCGCGGCGAGCAGCACGTTGAGCAGACCGATGCGGTCGCGGCAGGGTGACCCTGTCCGCAGGTGCGTGAAAGCCTCGGTGAACCGGGTGGCGTCGTCCACCTCGAGCAGGATGTCCGTGATGCGCGCGTCGGGCATCCGCCGGTAGAGGTCGGTGACCAGGTCCGGCACGGCGGCCTCCGTCCTGTCGACGCGGAGGATGCGGTCTTCGATGCTGCCACCCTCGGTCGCACCGGCCCGCGCCTTGGCGGCCAGCCGGCGCAGACCGTCGGCCAGGACGAACTGGCGCTCGGCGAGCCAGTCGCGCGGACGGGCCGGGACCGGCAGCTGCGGTCGGCATCCGGGACGGCGGGAATCGCCAGCAGTGTCCTCCGGATATCGCCGTAGCGGCGCGACCGCGCCAGCCAGACGTCGCCGGCGCGGAAGGCCTCGCGCAGGTGGAACAGCACCGCCGTCTCCCAGAGGCGGGGATTGACCTGGGCGCGCATCCGCCGGCTCCACTTCGAATTCGGCCGCAGGAAGCTGGTCGGGCGCACCTTCCCGTCGCTGCGCAGGACGTCGACGGCTTATCGAGCGGCTTCAGGACCGGGTCGCGCGCCTCCGCGAAGCCGTTGCGCCGCATCCACTGGATCTCGCCGATCCAGACCGATACGCGGGCGAGCTCTGCCGCGTAGGGGTTGATCTCGATGCCCTTGACGTTGGCCGGGCCGACCTCCGGGAACGCGCGCTGGAAGCCGAGGTCCGCCTCCGCCTCGAGCTGCACCCGGTGCTCGAGGTCCTTGAGCGCCTGCAGCGCGAGGTATAGGAAGTTGCCCGAGCCGCAGGCCGGGTCGAGCACCGTGAACCCGCGCAGCCGGTTGAGGAACGCCCGGTACCGCCGCTCGGCTTCCCTCCGACGTTTCGTGCGCGTGGCGGACGCCTTGGCGGCTTCCGCACGTTCGAGCTCCGCGGCGATCTCGGTCTTCTCGGCCGCCCACTCGGCGAGCAGCGGGCGGATCACCACCGGGTCGACCAGCAGCATGATCTTGTCCCGGTCGGTGTAGTGCGCGCCGAGCTGGGCGCGCTTGTCGGGATCGAGGCCGCGCTCGAACAGCGTCCCGAGGATCGACGGGTCGACCTCCGACCAGTCCAGAGCGGATGCCGCCAGCACTGTCTCGACGTCGGACCTCTCCAGCGGCAGCGCATCGGCGTCGTCGAACAACCCGCCGTTGAACCAGGCCACCGTCTCGAAGCCGACCCGCCCGCCGAAAGCCATCACCCGGAACAGCTCGCCGGCGAGCTCGTTGAACTGCGCAGGAGCCGTCTGCGCATGGCGCAGCATCCGCGTGAACATGTGGTCCGGCAGCAGGCCGACGTCGTCGGCGAACATGCAGAAGACGAGCCGGTTGACGAAGTGTGCAACGGGGCGCGGTCGCCGTCGACTACGTCGCAGGGATCGACACCTGGACGCCGAGCGGCTGGGGCGCCCCGAGCATGCCGGCGACCATCGCGGGGTGACCTCGCCCCCCGCGCGTGCGGGCCTCGTAGAAGCCGGCGATCCCGTCCATCTCGGGCAGGCAGCAGCAGCTGAACGGCGGTCTTCACGCGGCCTCCGGCGCTCACGGGTAGAGTTCGACTGCGTCGAACCGGCGGCCACACGGGACGGTAAGGTGCTCGGGCAGCGGATGCGGATCATCGCCGACATCGGCGCCTACCACATGCTGCTCACCGCGCGCCCCCCGCGGCCGGTTATGGCCGCGAGGGGACCGCGGTGCCAGGATGCTCGGCAGGCCGCGATTGCGCTCGCCGTCGGGCCGGCCTGCCGAGCAGTCGACGTGCGCTGCCGCTGCGATTCATCGCACTGGGGCGCTCGGCGGCCTGCACCTCCCGCGGCGACGGCCCCGCCGGGTCGTGCAGCTGCGGACGCCACAGGAACGGGGTCTCGACGGGCTCGGCGACCACGCACAGCGCCGTGACGATCGTTTCCACCTCGGTCTCGCTCAGACCCGAGGCGATCCGCTGCTTTGGGTCGCGGCAGGCGACTCCCCGGTCTTTGTCGTGCCTTGATCGTGCCTCCCTCTCCTCCCCCCGTGTGGTTCCGTACTCTTCTTCTCGGCCGCGGCTACCGCCGTGGGCGATCGGGCCGTTCACGAGCCGCACGGCTCCTCGTCAGCGCAGGTATCGGCTGACGCCGCCGTCGCGGGTGGCGACGGTCGCGGCATAGCGGACGACCATCGAGGGGGTCTTCCAGCCGCCGGCGAGCTGAACGGCGTGCGTCGAGGCCCCGCGGGAGGTGAGCTCGACGGCCAGCCCGACGCGGCCGCCGTGCGAAGTCCTGCGGCCCTCGAGGCCCGCCGCGGCGCAGGCGGCCGCGAACCGCTTGTTGATCTTTGGGAGGATGGTCTTGAGCATCGCGTCGGTCTCGGCCGAGCCGCCTTCGACGAGGCCGAGCAGCGCCCCGCTGTCAACGAGCGCTGAGAAGCGCGTCGTATGTCCAGCTGGACATACTGATCATTTCCTCGCGCTCGCGAACACCCGCCGATGATGGTCATCCGGCGCGGGCGCCGGCGTCTGCCTTCCTCGCTTGTCTGTCTGTCGACGCCCGACGTTGCTGGCAGCGCTGGCTGAGGGGCGGATCCGCGGATCCGCAACGAGTGACGACCTTCAGCGCCCGCAGGCGTCCGGGTGAGGGGCGATGTCGCCGAGGCATCGGTCCGCGGCGCCGCCACACGCGACCAAGTGGGCGTTCATCCTGCGCCGGTCGCCGATGTTCCAATGCGGAATACCTCGAGCACGCCCCGGTCCCGACAGGTGCAGGGTCCGAGTCGGGTCGGGCTAATGATGGGGGGTGGGGATCGGGCCGGGGGCGAGGACACCGCAGTCAGGCCCCGGTCGCGGCGCTCGGCGACCAAGTTAATCGTGGAACGGTCGAGCGGCGGCTGACAACGGGCCGATCCGCCACGTCATCTTGCGGGTCCGTGATGCGGCCTTCGAGGGAGAATGTGCCAAGTCCTCATCGATGGTGCGTTTTCAGTGTTGATCGCGCCGGAGTGACTCTCCAGAAACCCGCTCCAAGCCTGTTTGGAAAACCTGCTCCAGAGGTCCTCTCCAGGGCATGATCCCGCCTTCTGGAGGGCTCGAACTCGGCTCCGTTGTCCGGGGCGGAGGGTCCGATCCTGGCTTCCAGACTTTGAATTTCTTCGGTCCAGTCCGTATCAGCGCCCGCCAGCAACCTCAGATCCGGGGTCTTTGCGACCGGGGTCGTCATGTCGCACCGGGAGGGTCGTGTCCGTCGGACAGGACTGGCTCGCCCGGCCGGCTGACTGAGGATGCATGAGCCTGGCTCGCCAATGGATGTTTGTCGCCGGCCGGTGCCCGAACCGCGCTGCGACGCAGCTGTTGTCGACGTGCCCGCTGTCGCTGGGTGCTCCCCCGGCGGCGGCGCGGACCAGACGGCGCGGCGGCTCACGGTGCACTCACCGCCACTCGAGCAGGAGGGTTGTTTCATCGTCGCGATGTCGGCGAACGGTCTCCGGAGGGCTTCGAGGTGGCCGCGGTCGGCGAGGTGGAGGTCGCTCCAGATCCACGTCTTCTCCGGCGGGTTGGTGGCTTCGAGATATCGCCCTTGCGGAAGCGGTGAGCGTTTCGCCTCGGTGGCCGGGCGTGCCGCCGTGCCGCGGGCACCGCGACCATGACACGGAGGCACATCTCAGCTCTGGCCCTTGGTCTTCACCTCGATCATCAGGCGGCAATGATCGCTCGGTCCCCATTCTTCAACGTCGTTCATGGCTCGCACCGACACCTCCTCGTGGAACCCGCGCGACGCGAACGCGTAGTCCAATTGATTTACCGCGGTTTCCGGCCCTTTCCCTGGGCGGTGGTACGTCGGTACATTCTTCGTGTCCGGAGGTACGTCGTCTGCTGCAGTTTCCGCGCGGCGACCGTGCGGGGCTTGCGGACCCAAGAACTCAAGTCCGAGCGCCTTCATCCTGCTCCACACCGTGCATTCCCGTTCCGGCAGCGACAATCTCGAGCGGGTTGCTCCGTAGAACATGTTCAAGTCGCCGGCTGCCAGGATCCGATGCTTCGTAGGGTCGGTGTGGCCGATGAACGCCGACAGATCCGAAATGATCCGATGTGCCGAGGCATCCGAACAGCCGACCCTCCAACTGCTCTTGGTCAACGGATGAGGCTTCAACCAGCGCGCGTACATGGAGACCGCGACGAAGGTGTCCTCCTCCTCGTCGTGCGGAATCACCCTCGCGGCCGCAATGGCCATCCGCGCCAGTTCGTGCCACGGCTTCTCGCGCTTATCGACGTTCCAGCTCACCACCTTGATCAAACCAACTTCCTCCTCGCTCCCGCCCAGTGTGTGCGCCCCGCCCGAGAGCGACAAGGTCGGCGAACAGCCCGGCTGTGGGCGGGACGGACCATGTCGTGCTGGGGCGCGTCTGGTTCGACCTGAAGTCCCCCGACCGCACAGTGTACGCCGCGCCCAGCGCCGTTGCCGTCGCGGACGGGACCGTGGCCAAAGCTCACGACCTAGCCGCGGCGACGCGCTGAGCGCCCGGACGGCCCGCGCCACGTCGCTCGCGCTGTTGTCAGCGGCGCTATGAAAGGGTGCCGTCACGCGGCCGCACCGCAGCAGCCTGTTGCGTCGCGGCGTGCAGACGGCGGACGGCGGCCGCGTATGCCGCGACCGTCGCCACCCGCGACGGGGGCGTCTCACCGCCCGCGGGGCCTCGACACACGCCATTCAACTCGCTGGCGCCGGACGTCGGGCCGTTCGCCTGCGGCGTTCGTCGTCGAGTGGCGGCGGGTGACGACGACGTCCTCGTCGTCGCTCAGGTCGACGTCGCCCCAGCGCAGGGCCGCCACCTCGCTCCGGCGCAGCGCACCGTGGAAGAGCAGCCCGACGATCGCGCCGTCGACCAGGCCGCGGCGCTCGGCCGTCTCCTTCCGCTCGAGGCCGCGGCCGCTCCGTCGCCGCCGCGTGCAGGTGGCGAGGATGGCGTCGCACTCGTCGGCCGTCAGCCCCCGGGTCTCTTCGCGGCGGGCGCCGTCGACGTCGGTGCCACGGAAGTTGTCGAGGGCCTGGGGTGACCGGCCCGTCTGGCGGCGGTGACGGCCATCGTGGCGGTTGCCTTCGCGCGACCGGTCGTCCGAAGATGGTCGATGTAGGCGGCGAGGCCCGCGTCATTGAGCGGGCGGCTGTTGAGCCAGGCGGCGAGCTTGCGCTGCGCCGTGGCGTAGGCGCGGCGGGTATTCGCCGCGGCGTTGGGTTGGCTGGAACTGGATCGTCGTCGGCTCGGCGCCGGCCCGCTGGCGTGAACCGCAATCCGATCATCTGCCGCGAGAGCGGCACGACGCGCTCGCCCCGCACCGCGAAGCGTTCCCCGGAATGCGCTCAACGAAGGCCGGGGCGTGAAACCCCGGCGACACCCTCGATGCGGGCCCGGCCGGTGGCCGCGCCGTGTTGCAAGGCGTGGGCGGGGGTGTTCGGAGGCGGCGGATCAGGCTTGCGCAGGTCACGCACGTGATCGCCAGGGCACGCGGCTGCGGGAGGTCCGTTGCGCTCTCGGTATCATCTCCTCGGCAACGCTCTGGAACGCTGACGTCTCGCCCAGCACCGAGAACTCCGACAGATTCAGGCCCGACCAACAGAAGATACCCCCTTTACTGTTCGCGTGCGCGTCGCAAGCGGTGCGCCCACCGCGACAAACGTTACCGTCCAAAGGAAATCCCTCGCTTATCCTTCGCAGGCTTCGGCGACGATCGGGACCCGGCACCCGACCTGACGGGTGCCGGGTGAACCCTGCCAGGGTCGTCTGGCTCATCCGCCTCCATCCCTCGGTTCGCGGCGGCTCCCTGTGCCTTCGGTGCCGCGGCCGGCATTGCCCGTGTGGCGGGTGCGCTCGACGGAGACGCCTGATCAGACCGGACTCGTCGAAGCGAGTCGCCTTCGGCCTCCCGGCTGCCGTCGCGTTCGTCATCCCGCTCCTCTATCTGGTCCACGCTGGTTCCTGTTGATGCCGGCGCCGTGGCCGCCATCGCCGGCTGAGCCGGCACGCTCGACGGGGATGCCTGCTCCGTTGGCTCCCGCTGAGGCCTGCACTCGCTTGGCTCGGAGCGTGGCGAGCGGCTACCACCTTCCTGGTTGCCAGCGCTCACATCGACCCCGGTCCCGCTGACTGCGTGGACCGTCTCGCGCGGTGGTTTGCTTTCAGCAACCGACGGCCGTTCCGACGTCCGATCCGGGCGGCATTCGATGGGCGCGCCGCCCCGACGGCCTTCTCGGCAGGCGGCTAGGAAGATATCCTGCACGTCCAACCGGTACTCCCCCAGAATGCGCTCCCGAACGGCCGCCCTGCTCTTGGGAGGGGACTCCCGCTCGGCCGCAACCCGGCCATGCCGCTGACATTCCAGCGTCTCCGCGACGATGGCGTCGACATGGCGTTCCTCCGACGCCTCCCGATCCGAACGGTCGAAGCGAGCGTCGACGTCCTCGGCCACCGCGCGGCGGTCGTAGCGGTCGCGAACCTCGGCATACACCGCCTTCGTGAACCCATCCGCGCCGGGCGGCGGCTCCAGCGCCTCGTCCGCGACAGCCGGCACCTGATAGTCAGACCGCGAGTGCGGCAGCGGCCGGGCCTTCGACACGCCCGCCTCGACCTCATCCGCGGCAAGGCCAATCTGCTCACGCCGCCGCTCCAGCCGCTCGGCGTCCTCGGTCCGCCCCGTCGCCCGGTAGCACGCGATCTCGAACAACTCCGCGACACGCGACCGATGGGCCTCGGCGACCACCGCGCGCGCCGACTCAAGCGTCGGAGGCGGCGAACTGGTCGACGGCGACCACGAGCGCCGCTGCCGTTCATACGTGCCGTCGACCAACGGCTTCAGGTAACGCTGCTCGGACGCCTCCCGATCCGAACTCTCGAAGCGAGCGTCGACGTCCTCGGCCACCGCGCGGCGGTCGTACCGGTCGCGAACCTCGGCATACACTGCCGTCACGAACGCATCCGCATCGGACGGCGGCTCCACCGCCTCATCCGCGACCGTTGGAACCCAATGGCCCGGCCGCAAGTGCGGATCCGGCTGAGCCGTCGGCACGCCCGCCTCGACCGCGTCCGCCGCACCCTCGATCTGCTCGCGCCGCCGCTCGAGCCGCTCGGCGGCCTCGGTCCGCCCCGTCGCCCGGTAGCACGCGATCTCGAACAACTCCGCGACACGCGACCGATGGGCCTCGGCGACCACCGCGCGCGCCGACTCAAGCGTCGGAGCCGGCGACGAACGCGACCGCAACCACGAGCGCCTCTGCCGCTCCAACGTGCCGTCCACCAGCGGGGCCAGATAACGCTGCTCCGACGCCTCCCGGTCCGCACCGTCGAACCGGGAGGCGAGGTCCTCGGCCACCGCGTGGCGGTCGTACCGGTCGCGAACCTCGGCATACACTGCCGTCACGAACGCATCCGCATCGGACGGCGGCTCCACCGCCTCGTCCGCGACCGTTGGAACCCAATGGCCCGGCCGCAAGTGCGGATCCGGCTGAGCCGTCGGCACGCCCGCCTCGACCGCGTCCGCCGCACCCTCGATCTGCTCGCGCCGCCGCTCGAGCCGCTCGGCGGCCTCGGTCCGCCCCGTTGCCCGGTAGCACGCGATCTCGAACAACTCCGCGACACGCGACCGATGGGCCTCGGCGACCACCGCGCGCGCCGACTCAAGCGTCGGAGGCGGCGAACTGGTCGACGGCGACCACGAGCGCCGCTGCCGTTCATACGTGCCGTCGACCAACGGCTTCAGGTAACGCTGCTCGGACGCCTCCCGATCCGAACTCTCGAAGCGAGCGTCGACGTCCTCGGCCACCGCGCGGCGGTCGTACCGGTCGCGAACCTCGGCATACACTGCCGTCACGAACGCATCCGCATCGGACGGCGGCTCCACCGCCTCGTCCGCGACCGTTGGAACCCAATGGCCCGGCCGCAAGTGCGGATCCGGCTGAGCCGTCGGCACGCCCGCCTCGACCGCCTCCGCCGCACCCTCGATCTGCTCGCGCCGCCGCTCGAGCCGCTCGGCGGCCTCGGTCCGCCCCGTCGCCCGGTAGCACGCGATCTCGAACAACTCCGCGACACGCGACCGATGGGCCTCGGCGACCACCGCGCGCGCCGACTCAAGCGTCGGAGGCGGCGACGAACGCGACCGCAACCACGAGCGCCTCTGCCGCTCCAACGTGCCGTCCACCAGCGGGGCCAGATAACGCTGCTCCGACGCCTCCCGGTCCGCACCGTCGAACCGGGAGGCGAGGTCCTCGGCCACCGCGTGGCGGTCGTACCGGTCACGAACCTCGGCATACACTGCCGTCACGAACGCATCCGCATCGGACGGCGGCTCCACCGCCTCGTCCGCGACCGTTGGAACCCAATGGCCCGGCCGCAAGTGCGGATCCGGCTGAGCCGTCGGCACGCCCGCCTCGACCGCCTCCGCCGCACCCTCGATCTGCTCGCGCCGCCGCTCGAGCCGCTCGGCGGCCTCGGTCCGCCCCGTTGCCCGGTAGCACGCGATCTCGAACAACTCCGCGACACGCGACCGATGAACCTCGACGACCACCGCGCGCGCCGACTCAAGCGTCGGAGGCGGCGAACTGGTCGACGGCGACCACGAGCGCCGCTGCCGTTCATACGTGCCGTCGACCAACGGCTTCAGGTAACGCTGCTCGGACGCCTCCCGATCCGAACTCTCGAAGCGAGCGTCGACGTCCTCGGCCACCGCGCGGCGGTCGTACCGGTCGCGAACCTCGCCGTACACCGCCTTCGTGAACCCATCCGCGCCGGGCGGCGGCTCCAGCGCCTGGTCCGCGACAGCCGGCACCTGATAGTCAGACCGCGAGTGCGGCAGCGGCCGGGTCTTCGGCACGTCCGCCTCGACCTCATCCGCGGCAAGCCCAATCTGCTCACGCCGCCGCTCCAGCCGCTCGGCGTCCTCGGTCCGCCCCGTCGCCCGGCAGCACGCGATCTCGAAAAACTCCGCGACACGCGACCGATGAGCATCGACGACCACCGCGCGCGCCGACTCAAGCGTCGGAGGCGGCGACGAACTCGACCGCAACCACGAACGCCTCTGCCGTTCATACGTGCCGTCGACCAACGGCTTCAGGTAACGCTCCTCCGACGCCTCCCGATCCGAACGGCCGAACCGGGCGTCGAGGTCCTCCGCCACCACGCGGCGGTCGTAGCGGTCGCGAACCTCGCCGTACACGTCCTTCCTGAACGCATCCGCGCCGGGCGGCGGCTCCAGCGCCTCCTCGACAGCCGGAACCCAATAGTCGGGCCGCGAGTGCGGCAGCGGTTGCGTCTTCGACACGCCCGCCTCGACTTCATCCGCCGCATGACGCACCAAGTGGAACACGTGAAGTAGCCGTGCGACCTGCCGTCGAAGCCACGTCACCAGCCTCTTGACGAGACTCGGAGACGTCTGGGCTCCGGATGATCCGGCAACGATCTCGCGCACGCGGGCGCGATCCGAGAGGAGACGTGTTACTGCGCACGCTCGTTCGTCGGCATCCGTCTCTCCATCGAAGGCATCGCACGCCTTCTCCCATTCGATGCTGCCGGCGTTCGCGAAGGTTCGCTCCCCATCGAGAACAAGCTCGTGTTGCTGGAGCGTCGACTCCGCACGGCCGCGACGCCGATCAGCGACTTCGAGCGCATGGTCGATACCCGCCGGACCAGTTCCGTCCTTTCGCCAGTGCGGGTTCCGACTCGCGATCGCGGACAGGAAACGCTCATCCCCCCCCGGCTCTTTGAATAGTCTGTCGATTCGATCTGCGCGCCGCTTGGCGGCCTTCCGCTCACGTTCCTCCTCTGCCCTCGTACGTCGCTTCAGTTCGGCCTCGGCATACGTCAGCGCCTCGTCGATTCGCGCCGCAGGCGCCTTCTGCGTCTCCCGCCAACCCGGCGCGAGCGCCGCCAGCTTCTCCGTGTACAGCTTCCACCCCTCGGACGTCTCCTTGATCAACTCGATCCGCCGCGCAAGCGCCCACTCCGCTTCCTTGCGTCGCCGATCCTCTTCAGCACGCCGCCGCGCTTCCTCCTCACGCCGCCGAGCGGCGGCACGCCGCTCCAGCTCGGCCTCCGCATACGTCAACGCCTCGTCGATTCGCGCCGCAGGCGCCTTCTGCGTCTCCCGCCAACCCGGCGCGAGCGCCGCCAGCTTCTCCGTGTACAGCTTCCACCCCTCGGTCGTCTCCCTGATCGACTCGATCCGCCGCGCAAGCGCCCGCTCCGCTTCCTTGCGTCGCCGATCCTCTTCAGCACGCCGCGCTTCCTCCTCACGCCGCCGAGCGGCGGCACGCCGCTCCAGCTCGGCTTCCGCATACGTCAACGCCTCGTCGATTCGCGCCGCAGGCGCCTTCTGCGTCTCCCGCCAACCCGGCGCGAGCGCCGCCAGCTTCTCCGTGTACAGCTTCCACCCCTCGGTCGTCTTCTCGATCGCCGCGACCCGCCCGGCCCGCGCCCGTTCCGCTTCCCTGCGTCGTCGATCCTCTTCAGCGCGCCGCCGCGCTTCTTCGTCACGCCGCCGAGCGTCCGCACGCCGCTGCACTTCGGCCTCGGCATACGTCAGCGCCTCATCGATCCGCGCCGCTGGCGCATTCTGCGTCTCCCGCCATCCAGGTGCGAGTTCGTCCAGTCTCTCCGTGTACAGCTGCCACCCCTCGGATGTCTTCTCGATCGCCGCGACCCGCCCGGCCCGCGCCCGTTCCGCTTCCCTGCGTCGTCGATCCTCTTCAGCGCGCCGCCGCGCTTCTTCGTCACGCCGCCGAGCGGCGGCACGCCGCTGCACTTCGGCCTCGGCGTACGTCAGCGCCTCGTCGATCCGCGCCGCTGGCGCATTCTGCGTCTCCCGCCATCCAGGTGCGAGTTCGTCCAGTCTCTCGGTGTACAGTCTCTGCCCCTCCGGCGCCTGCTTGATCGACTCAAGGCGTACCTTCCGCCGCCGTCGCTCCTCCGCGAGCCGCCGCGCGTCCGCCGCCCGATCCTCCGATTCGATCCGCCCCAACTCTGCTTCGGCGTGCTTCAGCGCCTCATCGACGAACGCGGTATCCGCCTCGTCCACATCCCGACATCCCGGCGCGAGTTCGGCCAGCTTGCGCTCGAACAGACCGAATCCGGTCGGCTGCGCCCGTAGCGCCGCAACGCGATCCGACCGCTTCTGCTCAAGCTCCACTTCCCGACGCATTTCCACGACGTCCGCGGCGCGGGCTTCGGCCTCCTCCTGCAGATAGTTCGCTCGAGTCGAAATCCCCCCACGCGCCAGGACCGCGGTCGCCACCTTTCCGAGGTGTTTCGTCGGCAGCCGGCAGAGCGCCAGCGCCCGCTCGTATTCGCCCCCGGCCAAGGCTTCTGCCCGCTGCACGTCCAGCGTCCTGTGGTCAATCCGGTTCTCTGGCGCGACGCCAGCGCGTGCCAAGTATTCGTTGATCAAAGTCGTCGCGCCCTCACGCCATTCTCGGACCAGCTCCCGGTCGTTCCAGTCCCTGTTCTTTCGCGCGGCAAAACCGTCGCCCGCCAGTTCCCGGAGGCTGACCAATCCGTGCGCGTGCGGATTTAGCCCATCAAGATCGTGAAGCGCGAGATCGACAAGCATCCCGCGACTAACGAAGTGTCGCCGAAAGTACTCCCGGGCGAGACTCCGATTCATCGCCGGACTCAGTTCCCGCGGCAACGCCAGGATCACCTCGCGCGCCAGTTGCGCGTCACGTCGGCGCTCCGCCCGTTCAACCAGGTTCCACAAGGCCGCGCGATCACGGGTCCACGGCGCCGCACCCGGCGGCGTCAGAATCTCCGTGCAAGACACGCCGCACCGGCGGCGATAGTCGTGCACCTCGCCGGTCCGCGCGTCCACAATGCGCTGACCCGCCCGATATGCGGCTGCCGCGGTGACGGACGAGCCGTCTCCGCGTGATATGATGGCGATATTGAGGTGGTGGATGGCCACTGCCAGCCGCCTTGCGCACCCACATTGCTTGCAATGTATAGGTGCGCCATTCCCCCGCCTTGAGGGCGGTTGAATGGGCTTAGGGTCCTAAAAGGTCAAGCCCTCGAGAACAGTCCGCCTGCTGCGGACCTACTATAACACGGTCTGTAGGCGATTGTTAAGCCGTGTGCTAATCTTGAACGCAGCATCGCTTGTGCGCTCATGTGCCTCTCGAGGAAGATTCTACAAATCTGACAAACTGCTTGTTCGCCTTCCACCGGCACTACCTTGCGCTCTTGCATATTGCGCCGGCGGACCGCCGATGAAACACATGAAGAAATGAGCGCGCGCGTTCCCGTCCGACTTCAACAACAACCGCGATCTCTGCGTCGGCCGCTTGCAGATGCTCAACCCCACGTTGAACATTCTGACGGCGTCCCGACGTGCCGGGCAATGCCCGGTTCCGCACCATTGTGCCTTGGTGTGAACATGACGCAGTGCCAACTCTATGTCCTTATGGCGGTGGTGCGAAGCGACGCTGCAAGCAGAATGGACCAGAATCAATTCAAGTTCGGCCATTCGCGGTTTCGCCAAAATCCGTGATGGCCTCGTCCTTCCCTCAGTTCGCGAGCGTAACATTCACGAGTGGTCACCTCACACATGTCTTCGCCACCAACGACGTTTACTCCCACGCTGCATCGATGGACATTCTCGCGAACGTGGCAAGTCGTTCGCATGGCATGGATTGACCCGTCTGCCCCACCGCGCAATTTCTCACGCGGGGTCACGGCGGTCGGAATTACGAAAGGGGCACCACTCTGTCCCAGCGCTGACAATCCACTTTCAACGAACAGGTGCGGTCGAGGCTTGCCGCGCTCATTCTCAAACCGACGCGGCCACCAAACGAGAGGCGGGGTCCCTGCGGCGACGCTTTTCGCTTGTCGTCGCCCACGTGGCAACTCGCGCGTCTCTCCGTTTGGACGTGTCGTTCTCGTGCGCCAACAAATTGACACGGCCCCTCTGGCAGATGCTGCCGCTGAGAACGGCGAGCGTCCCGATCGATTTACGACCCACGGCTCGCAGTGGTCAACCCGACGAACCGGCCATCTTGGGCCTCACCTCGCACCCAACGTCGCTTCTTCATTCCCCGCGCACTCGACTGCCCCACCCGCTCGGCGAGACTCCCTCTTCGCTGGGTTCCCAATCCGAAAGACCGGGACTTCGGCAGGCCGTCCGGCAGGGACAGGCCACCTCGCGAGGCCGTCGCGTTTGCGCTCCGCGTCCCCGGCGACGCGGAGCCACTACTCAGCGATCTGCCAGCTGTCCCGTTGGACGTCGTGCCCTTCGAAATGCTCTGCCGAAGTACGGCCGGCAACCTGTGGGCCTGATCGGGAATGAGCGTTTGACAGAAACGGGACTACAGGACGAGAGTACCGACCAGCGATTCCCCGTCTGGAGGCGCGACCGCCCGCCGATCAACTTCCCCATGTTCCCACAGCATCCGTCAACGCATGCTCGCCGTTGACCCGCGGCCTCAACTTCTTCGTGATGACGAAACAGTGGCACCAACGGTTGGCGGCGCGTGGCGTGAAGGTGACCGTCGGCGCCGGAATCGCGATCAGTGAGGTGCGAACGCTGGATGGTACAATCCGCCGTGCCCGCCGGCCGACGCTTCGCCACCTCCCTCTTCGACCTCGACGGCACGCTCATTGATTCGACTCTGCTCATCATGGAATCGTTCCGGCACACGATGCGGACGCACGTCGGCACGGTGCCGGACGAGGCGGCTTGGCGTGCCGGATTCGGCACGCCGCTGCGACCCCAATTGCGGAAGTTCGCGCGCGACGACCATCAGGCGGCGCAGATGATCGACACCTATCGCGCCTATACCAACGCCCATCACGACCGCCTGCTGAAGTCCTACACCGGCATCGCCGAGACCTTGGAAGCCCTCCGCGACGCAGGTGTGCGTCTTGGCGTTGTCACCAGCAAGACCCACGCCCTGGCCCGGCGCGGATTGCGGCGTTGCGCACTGAACGAGTACTTTGTCGTGCTGGTCGGCGCCGACGACGTCTCGAAGCACAAGCCGCATCCCGCGCCGGTGCTGGCCGCCCTCGCGAGACTGTCGGCCGATCCTGGCGAGGCGGTCTTTGTCGGGGACTCGCCACACGACATCGAGGCCGGGCGCGCCGCAGGCGTGCAGACCGCCGCCGCGCTGTGGGGACCGTTCACCCGGGACGTGCTGGCGCGCGCGCGGCCGGACCACTGGCTCTCGAGACCGGCCGGCATCGTCGAGTTCTCTCGCTGATCCGGTTCGTCCGACTCGTCCACCCCGAGTCGACGCCGAAGCCGCAACAATGCTCCACTCTGAAGTGTGGTTGCTGCGTACTAGGCTGCGCACTGCCGCCGAGCGAAACTCCTCACGCGAGTCTGGGGCGCGAGTCGAAGGTGTCGCCAAGCCTCGACGACGGACCGCTCCGGGAAGGCTGCCCGGTTACGTTGCTCGTAGAAGCGCAGCATCGTGCCCCGACTCGTTCGCGCGCTCGTGCAACTCGATCCTGATCCTCGACAACCCGCTTGCCGTTCGACCGGGCCGCCGCCGACCTGCGGCTCGGTTTTCATCAGGCAGTGCCAGATCCGCGCTCCGTGCCGACAGGACGGCAGGCGTGTGACCGCACGTCTCCCGGATGTGGTCCGCTCGAACTGGTGTACGCCGGTGGACGACTCCGAGCAGGCGCGGCCGACGAACCGGAGGGCAGTCGAGGCCCGCCGACTGGTAGAGCCAAGGAGTACACCGGCGGGCTGGTGCCCGACCCTCATCCGCTCGCGGCAGGGGTTGAAACGGAAACGTCCGACCCGGCATGACGCGTGTGGGCGTGGGCGCCCCACCGGACTCCAGCGCGAACAAGACGTCCTCGGTCGCCGCGGCGTGCCGATCAACGTCGTCAGCTGCCACCAGACGTGGAAATGGCAACTGAAAAAGGACTCCCCACCATTTGGCAAGGCCGTTGAGGGGGCATCCGTCGCGCACGGTTGCCCCGCGGCCGTCAACCCGCTGCGCGGGTCCTCCACTTCGTTCCGGCCCTACGGGTGACTGCCGCGACTGACCGTGCGGATTGCTCTTGAGGGCCAGCCAGAAGGCTGGCCCTCGTTTAAGGCTGGCAAGCGGCGCAAGGTGGCCGCTCCGTTGTCGCGGAGAACCGATCCAGCAGACCGGGAGGACTGGACGAGAGCAACCCCCACCACCGCAGACCAAGCCGGAACGCCGAGACCGAAGGGCTCAAGGCTCGGCTCACGTAGTTGCGCTTCGGACACGGTGCGGGTCGAAGCGGGCGCGGTCGCGTAGCATCGCACAGGCGACGCTGAGCAGGCGGTCCGCCACCGAGCGCAGCGCGCGTGCGTGGCCGTGACCGCGAGCCCGGAGCGACTGGTACTTGTCGTGGCTGGCCGGGTCGCGGTGGGCGGCGACGCGGGCCCAGTGATAGGCGGCATCGCGCAGCCGGTTGTGGGCTGCCAGCCTCCGCGTCACGATCATGCTCTTCCCGGAACGGCGGGTGACAGGAGCCACCCCGCAGAGGCAGCGAAGGGCACCGAAG
This sequence comes from Vicinamibacterales bacterium, assembly GCA_963665465.1. Lineage (GTDB taxonomy): Bacteria > Acidobacteriota > Vicinamibacteria > Vicinamibacterales > UBA8438 > JAAXGX01. The sequence continues at coordinate 5,368,068 of OY762226.1, read as the reverse complement.
TCCCGCCGTCTTACCGCATCGCCACCCTCGGCAAGCAGCGCGGCCAGCACCTTGGTGCCGATGCCCGGCAGCGACAGCAGGATGGCCGCATCCCGGGGCTCCTGCGACGAGGGCTCGTCCTCCGTCGACGCGCTCGGGTCGTCCGCTGGGGCAGCGCCGGTGAGCTGATCCACCAACCGGCCGAGCTCACGGTGCGCGTGGTCGAGCTGGCGGTTAACCAGGGCCAGGCGTTCGGCGACGAGCCGCACGTGTGCAACGGCGGCCTCGGCCGCGCCCGGGGCGAGCTTGACGGCTGGCGCTCGCAGCCGATCACGTAGGGTGGAGGCGCTGATCCGACGGATGCGGTGCTGCTTCAACACTCTGGTGAGCGTCACCTCGCGAACGCGTCGAGCCGCGCGCGGTGTCGGCAGACGTCGCCAGAGGTCGAGGACCCACGGCGCCGCGACATCGTCGTCAACCGCGTCGAGGAACTGCGGGTAGTAGCGCCAGAGCTGCTGCCGCATGCGATTCGCCAGGCGAACGCGTTCCCGCGTCAAGTCCTCGTCGAGACGGGACCACTCCCGCAACTCGATGATCGCCGGGTCGGTCGGCTCCAGCTGTCGCAGACAGTGCGGGTCGGTGCGCAGCGCCGAGGCGAGCACCCGGGCGTCGCGCCGGTCGTCCTTCGCGCCCGCTGGCGACATGCGGTCCCGGAAACGGTCGAGCTGCTTCGGGTTGATCGAGTGGACGACGAAACCCCGCTCCATCAGACTCTCGACCACGGGACCGCTCGGCGTTTCGACCGCAACGCCGACTTCACTCTCGTCAGCGGCCCCGAATGACAGCAGCCAGTCGGCCATCTGCGACAGCCCCGCGCCGCCGTGCTCAAACTCCCGTTCCCCGAGCACCTTCCCGGCGGCGTCGAGCACGCACGCCTGATGCTTCTGCGATCCCCAGTCGATACCCACGAACCAAGTCAGCTTCAAGTTGAACCTCCGGTCTGCCGAATCGAACGGGCGCGCCCCGATGCCTGCCGTTCCCTGTACTGGCGCTCTACGGCGCAAACTCCCCACGGGGCATCCATCGGTGGCTGGACCGCCGGGGCACAAGTCCTTTTCAGGTGCTCGAAGCACTGGGACCCCTCGGTACTCCCGGTGGCCTGCCCGACGCCGCGAGACCCTCCCGCGGCGTCATCGGGAAAGGTACAGGGACCACCCAGGTCTCGGTCAACACATCAGATTCTGGGCCCTCGCTGTCTGAGCGTTCCCGGGCTGTCGTGCGGGCTCGCCTGGGACCGTGCGCGCAGCCGGCGTCAAGGCCGTCAGCCCCGCGAAGCGGGGGCGGAGCGAAGCGACGCGCCTTGACGCCGGCGAGCACACGGTCATGCTGATGAGCCCGACAGCCCGGGTCAGCATCATCGACGCCCTCCCTTCTTCGCGGATGCCGGCGCCTGGTTCTGCTTCGCGGCCGCCAACCTGAAGCTGCCGCCCGTGGTCTGCAGTACGGTCGCGTGGTGCACGACCCGGTCGATGACCGCGGCGGCCGCCGTCGGGTCGAGGAAGACCTCGGACCAGCGCGCGAACGGCAGATTCGTCGTCACCACCAGGCTCCGGCGTTCGTAGCGCTGGCTGATGAACCCGAACAGCAGGTCGGCGCCGGTCTTGTCGAGCGGGACGTAGCCCAGCTCGTCGACGTGCACCACGTCGTAGCGGGCGAGCTGGGCGAGCTTCCGGGTCAGCCGGCCTTGCTGCTGCGCCTCGACGAGCATGGTGACCAGCTCAGCCGCGGTCACGAACCGCACCCGGTGGTCGTGCTGGCAGCAGGTCATCCCCAAGGCGATGGACAGATGCGTCTTCCCCGTGCCGACCCCGCCGACGAACACGACGTTGGCGGCCTCGGCAACGAAGCGGCAGTCGAAGACCTGCAGGACGGCGTCGCGGTCGAGGTCCGGCTGCGCCTCGAACGAGAAGGCGTCCAGCGTCTTCAGCATCGGGAAGCGGGCGTCCTGAATGCGGCGCTGGATACGGCGCTCCCGGCGTGCGGTCACCTCCAGGTGCACCAGCTGCGCCAGGTAGTCGGCCGGCGCCTGACGCTGGCGCACCGCCTGCTCGGCCAGGGGCTGCCACTGCGCCGCGACCGTCGACAAACGCAGCGCCTTCAGGTCGGCGGCCAAGTGCGGAGGCTCGGCAATCGCGGCGGCCATCAGCGAGCGCCCTCCACCAGCGCGTCATACGCCGACAGCGTCGGGACGGGCACCGCGATCCGCGCCAGCTCCGGACGCATCTCTGTGACCGGCGGGCACACCGGCGGCGGGCCGGCCTCCTGCTGCCGGAGGATGAGCCGCACCGTCGCCAGGCGCGGGGAATGACGCTCGAGGGCGGCCCTCACCGCGCGCTCGACGGCCGCGGTCGGGTGCGTCTCCATCAGCCGCAGCATCCGGACCCATTCCTGGTCAGGCTTGCGCGTGTGCTTGGCGAGCTCGGCCCGCGCCTGCTGCCACACCGGGGCCAGCCGCCAGTCGAGAAGCGCCGTCGCCTCGGCCACGGCCCGGTGCTTCCGCTCGAGCAACGGCAGCACGTGAAGGGCTGGAGTTGCCCCGACTATGTGGAGTTCCGCATAGTCGGGGCTATGCAGAGTTCGGGACTATGCGGAGCAACTCCGGGTTCCGCGTGCTCAAGTACCCGTAGAACCAAGGATTTGCGGCAGTTGCTCGGTTCCCGAGACTCCGCATAGTCGGGATGCTCTCTCCGGCCTGATGGGCCGGAAAGGAGCATTCCATGACCGTTCCCAGCTCGTGGACCCTCGACGATCTGATCGAGGCGTACACCCAGCACCAACGACGTACGCGCGGTCTGCGTCCTCAGACTTTGCGTGGCCGCGCCCGCCTCGTCCGGATGCTCGTCCGGGCCGCCCTTGGCGCGGACCCGGTCGACCCCGCTCGCCTTGCGCCGGCCGATGTGGTGACGTTCATCACGTCGCTACGAGGACGGTTCTCTCCGGGCTCGATGCGGACCGTGCGGTCGACGCTGCGGTCGTTCTTCCGGTTCCTGCGTTTCGAGGGCTTCTGCGGCAACGAGCTCGAGACTGCCCTACCGACGGTTGCTCACTGGCGGCTTGCGACGCTGCCTCGTTCGCTGACCGAGCAGCAGGTCCAGCAGGTGCTGGGATCGTTCGATACCCCGACCCCGTGCAGACAACGGGACCATGCGATTGTCCAGTGCCTGTCGACCTTGGGGCTGCGGCCCGGCGAGGTGGCCGACCTGCGCCTGGACGACATCGACTGGCGCGGCGGCACCATCGAGGTGCGCATCCGGAAGAACCGTCGTAGCGCCATGCTGCCGCTGCCTCGCGCCGTGGGCCAGGCGTTGGTCGACTATCTGAACGGCGAGCGTCCAGCCACTGTCGAGCGGCGGGTGTTCGTGCAGCGCCTGGGAGTTCGCTGCGGCAAGCCGATTTCAAGCACTGCCGTCTCCGGTGTCGTGGCGCGCGCGTTGCGGCGGTCGGCGGTCGACGCGCCGCTCGCCGGCGCCTACGTCTTCCGGCACACCGTGGCCAGCCGCATGGTGCAGCAAGGAGCCAGCCTCAAAGAGGTCGCTGACGTGCTCGGTCATCGCAGCCTCGATACCACGACGATCTACGCCAAGCTCGATCTGCCGAGACTACGTGAGGTCGCGCTTCCCTGGCCGGAGGTGCTCCGATGACGCCTCCCAGCTTCCACCGCCTGGTCGACGATTACCTGATCGCACGCCGCGGGCTCGGCTTCAGCCTCGAAACGCCGGAATGGCTGCTGCGCGACTTCGCCAGCCATGCAGACCGGATCGGACACAGCGGCCCCCTGACGATCGAGTTGATGGTCCAGTGGGCGCAGGCCTCACAATCGAGCAATCCGGAGCAGGCCGTACGCCGGCTGGCGGTGGTGCGACAACTCGCGCGACACCGTGCGCTCTTCGACCCGGCCACCGAAGTTCCACCGGTCGGCCTGCTCGGACGCATCTCGCGCCGCCCACCGCCACACATCTACACCGAGTCCGAGGTGGCTGCGCTCCTGCAGGAGGCGAGTCGCTTGCTGCCCCGACAGGGGTTGCGACCCGCTACTTATGTCGCCTACTTCGCCCTGCTGGTCTCGACCGGCCTGCGCCTCTCCGAAGCCTGCCGCCTGACGACCGACGACGTCGACCTCGTCAACGGCATCCTGAGCATCCGCGAGACGAAGTTCCGGAAATCACGACTCGTACCGCTCCATCCGACCACGACCCGAGCACTGATCCGCTACGCCGATCGCCGCGACGCGTGTCGTGCTGCATCCCGGTCGGAGCACTTCTTCCGCACCGAGCATTCGCCTCGACTCACGCGCGACGCCGTAGAGAAGGCCTTCAGCCGGCTCAAGCAGCGTCTGGGCTGGACCGGACACGGGCGCACGCGCGCTCCGCGCATTCACGACCTGAGACACACCTTCGTCACGCGACGGCTGCTGCGCTGGTACCAAGACGGCGCCGATGTCGAGCACAAGATCCTGGCCCTGTCGACCTATCTCGGCCACGCCAAGGTCACCGACACCTACTGGTACTGCACCGCTGTCCCTGAGTTGCTCGTCAACACCGCGCAGCGCTTCGAACGCTTTGCGCTCCGAGCGTCGGAGCGCTCGTCATGACGTCGGTCGAGCGCGCGTTTCCCGCACTCCTGCAGGACTTCTTTCATCGGCGCCTCGTAGCCCAACGCGGCGCCAGCGCCCACACGATCGCCAGCTACCGCGACACCTTCACGTTGTTCCTCGGGTATGCCGCACAGCGCATCGGACGGACCCCGTCGGCACTGACCGTCTCGGATCTCGATGCGCCCATGGTCCTCGACTTCCTCGACCATCTCGAGACCGAGCGCGGCAATTCCCCCCGCTCGCGCAACCTCCGTCTCACCGCCATCCGGTCCTTCATGCGCTACGCCTCGCTGCGCGAGCCAACCCTGCTGCCCATCGCGCAACACGTTCTCGCGATTCCCGTCAAGCGCTTCGACCGGCCCGTCCTCGGCTACCTGTCTCGCGACGAGATCACCGCGATCATCGACGCTCCCGACCGAACCACCTGGAGCGGACAGCGCGACGCCGTCCTCTTCGCCGTGCTCTACAACACCGGCGCCCGCGTCTCCGAGATGATCCGACTCCTCGTCGCCGACGTGCTTCTCGATCGCGCGTCGTCCCTGCTCCTGCACGGCAAGGGACGCAAGGAGCGTGTCGTCCCGCTCTGGAAGAGCACCGCAGCGCAGCTCCGGGCGTGGCTCCCTCGAATCGATAGAAGCCCCGGTGCTCCCGTGTTTCCCAATCGCGCCGGCAAGCCCCTGTCGCGCTCCGGGGTCGAGCATCAACTGCACGTCGCCTGCCGAAGGGCCTCGCAAAGCCAGCCCTCACTTGCGACCCGACGGATCTCGCCTCACACGCTACGCCACACGACCGCGATGCATCTGCTCCAGTCGGGAGTCGACATCACCGTCATTGCTCTCTGGCTCGGCCACGAGGACACGGCCACCACCCATCAGTACGTCGAAGCCGACCTCGCCATGAAGGAGGCCGCACTCCGGTGCGTCGACGATCCCGCACCTCAGCCACTCCGGTTCACAGCCACCGATCGGCTCCTCGACTTCCTGGAAGCCCTCTGACTATGCGGAGTACCGCTCCATGTAATCGCCCGCGTTCACGCAAGCCGCCGGGCGAACTCCGCATAGTCCGGAACTCTGCATAGCCCCGATTTCGTGGACACCTAACCTGTTGGTGAGGAGGAGTCCACGATGCCGAAGTCGAGACCGCCGTACCCGGTGGCATTCCGGCAGCAGATGGTCGAGCTGGTTCGGTCCGGACGCACACCGGGCGAACTGGCTCGGGAGTTCGAGCCGTCGGCCGAGGCGATACGGAACTGGGTTGCGCAGGCTGACCGCGACGCGGGAGAGCGCGCCGATGGCCTGAACACCGAGGAGCGTGAAGAGATTCGCCGGCTGCGCCGTGAGGTGCGTCGGCTGCGCGAAGAACGGGAGATATTGGCAAAAGCAACTGCCTGGTTCGCACGGGAGACCGGACCCGGGAGGACTACCGGTTCATGAGTGCGAATCAGGCTCGGTTCCGCGTCGCCACGATGGCCCGCGTGCTCGGTGTCTCCCCGAGCGGGTACTACGCGTGGCGTCGACGCCCCCGTTCGGCTCGCGCCCGGGCCGATGCCGAGTTGACCACCCGCGTGCGGGAGATTCACGCTCGCAGCCGGGGCACGTACGGCGCGCCGCGGATTCACGCCGACCTGGTGTTCAGCGTCAACTATTTTTGCCGGTTCGCGACAGCCATTCTTGCCGGCTCAACTCGTCGGCGAGGTCAACGCGGTCCACGGTGTCCACCGAGGGTCGTGGTCGGCCGGGACGCCCCGTCCAGGCTGGGCCGCAAGGCCCATAACTGCAATCCGAGTGGCGGGGCGGGCGGTGTGTCACCCGAAGGGCCGTAGCGAAGCGGAGGGCGCGCGCCAGCGCGTTGACACGCCGCCCGCCCCGCAGCTACGCCGTCCGGAGCGCAGCACTCGACGGTCGAAGCGGCACCGGCCGGCCGTTCACGAGGTCGACCGTCGGCGGGCTCGGGGCAGCAGCGGCCCCGGGGCGCGTCCCCGGGGAGCAGGTGACGGCGGCGATTTCCGGCGCGACCGGTCCGTGCGGTAGCTCGGGACGTCGAACTCGATCACCACCGCGTGGTGTACGAGCCGGTCGATCGCCGCGGCCGTGGCCATCTGGTCGCGGAAGATGCGGTCCCACTGGCTGAACATCAGGTTGCTCGTCACCATCACCGAGCGGCGCTCGTAGCGCTCGGCCAGAAGCGTGAACAACACTTCGGCTTCGTCCGGGCTCTGCTGAACGTAGCCCAGGTCGTCGAGCAAAATCGCCTCGAAGAGGTCCAGCTTCCGGAGGGCGCGGGGCAGGTCGAGGTCCCGTTTCGCACCGAGCAACTCCTGCACCAGGGCGTAGGCCGGCGCGCAGAGCACGCTGTGGCCGGCCTCGACCAGCGCGTGTCCGATCGCGCTCAGCGCATGGCTCTTGCCGACCCCCGGCAGACCGAACGCAAGAACGTTGGTGGCCATCTCGAGGAACGCCCCGGTGGCCAGCGTCTCGAGTTGCTGCGCGACCGGAGCGGGGAACCTGCCGGTGTCGAGCGTCGCGAACGTCTTGCCCGGCGGCAACCGCGAGGCGCGACGCAACCGCGTGATCCGGCGCTGACGGCGCGCTTCAGCTTCCGCCTCGAACACCTCGACCAGCACCGGCATCGCCTCGGGGTGGCCGGCCTGCGTCAGTCGGGGCACGAGCTCGTCGGCCGCCGTCGTCAGCCCGAACTGCGTCAGCAGCGACGTCACCTGCGTGCTCGCCGCTGTCATCCGACGAGACCTCCGGCGATCAGCGCGTCGTACTGCGAGAGATCCGGGCGGGGAATGTGGACCACGGGGACGGTCGGAACCGGCGGACGAACCAGGGCCTGCACGCCCGCGTAGTCGCAGCGAGCGCCGGCGTCGAGCTTGGCCCGCAGCGTCGCCTCGACCCGCCGCTCGCTGGTCGTGGCCGCCAGGTGCAGCAGGCGCACGTACTCGACGTCGGCCCGCTCGCCGTGCGACCGGCCGAGCGCGTCATACGCCGCCCGGAACACGAGCGACGGGAACAGCTCCTCCCGGAAGCGATACCGCGCGAACGCGCCCGGCTTCCGGACCAGACTCCCGATGATGTGGCGGTAGTCGATCCGGTGCTCCGCCTCGCCCCGCAGACGCGGCATCGTGCACAGCACCCGGCCGCCGTAGAGGACCTCCACCGTCGACGGATGCTGGCGCGCCTCGACCGTGTGACCAATCAACCGCGACGGCACCGAGTAGACCCGGCCGCCGACCCGGATCGTGCTCCACTTCCGCACCCGGCACTCGAACGTCGTGTGCTCCGGGACCCGACCCGACGGCAACGGACGCAGATACGGACGCTCCTCGGCCAGCCGGGCCGCCGCCGGCGCATTCCGCTCCTCGTCGACGACCGCACGCACGAAGCGCAGGTACGCCGCCTCGTCGACGAAGTCTCGGCCACCCCGCAACAGCAACGCCTGCTCGATGGCCGTCGCCGTCCGGAAGTGCGCCTGCTCGGCCACCCCGTTCTCGTGCGGCTTCCCCGGCTGGATCCGCGACGAGCGCAGCCCGTAGTGGTCCAGCACCTGCCGGAACCGCACCGTCAACTGACGACCGCCGCTGCGCCTCAGCTCGTGCGTCGCCGCCGACAGGTTGTCGTGACGCAGCACCGCCGGCACCGCCCCCAGCGTCCACAGCGCGCCCTGCAGCCCCGACACCAGCGCCTCGAACGTCTCGCTCAGCGCCAGCTCCACATACGTCCACCGGCTGTAGCTCAGCACCCACTCGAACAGCAGGTGCGGGAACGCCACACCTCGAAGCGTCACCCCCAGGTCGCTCAAGTCGGTGAAGTCGAACGCCGCTTCCCGACCCGGGACCGGAACCTGCTCGAAGTACACCTCGCGGTCGGGACCGTACTGCACTCGCCACTCGCGGACCCGCCGCTGCAAGGTCCGCAGCTGCCCCGGTTGAAAGCGGCCCGGATACCGGCGGCACAGCGCCTTGAACAGCGTCAGCACCTGCAGCCGGCCGTCGGTGTCGGCCACCAGCTGCGGCACGACCTCCGACTGCCACACGTCGGCGAACGGGTCCTCCCGCGTGCGCCACCACCGCGGCGCCTTCGCCGTCGACGGCAACGGCCCGCTCTGCCACTTGCGCGCCGACCGCTCGCTCATCCCCGCCGCCGCGGCCGCCGCCCCCAGCGTCTTGCCTGCCATCCGCTTCTCGCGCAATCGCCGAACCTGGGCATCGGTGACCAACCCGTCCTCCGCGAGGAAAACGGGCAGTGTCACACGCCTCGCGGCCGCCACCGCGACCGACCGATCACCGCCTTGGCAACCGGCAAGAATAATTGTCGTCGATCACCTGGCCGACGACGGCGTGTCGGTCGGCCGCAAGCGGGTCGCGCGGGTGATGCGCGCCGCGGGCATCGCCGGCGTGAGCCGGCGCCGCGGCCCCCGCACGACGCGCCGGGCGGTACGGGCCCGGCCGGCGCCGGACCGCGTCGAGCGCCGCTTCGAGGCCGACGAGCCGAACCGCCTATGGGCAGCCGACATCACCTACGTGCCGACCTTGGCGGGCTTCCTTTACCTGGCCATCGTCCTCGACGTCTTCAGCCGGCGGGTCGTGGATCCATCGTCATACTGCCCCCGGACTTATGAGGAGTGTCCAAACAGCGTGGCTTGGTCGTCGATCACCTTGATTCGCAGGCCTTTTCTCTTCCCGTGGTGGACATGCACGGCGTCGAGTTCGCCGCGCTTGACACGCTGCAACACCGTCTGGCGCGACACGCCGAGGAGTCGAGTCGCGTCCTGCATCGGCACGTATCCCGCCGGCGTCTGTTCGACGAAGCGGGCGAGCAGCTCCGGGGTGATGCGGATTCGCCACGGCGCGCCGGGGGTGAGTTGTTCGCCCGCGATGAATCCATCGTTGATCCAGCGGTGCAGCGTAGACGGCGCCATGTCCAGGCGCTTGGCCGCTTCCTGGATGCTGACCACTTCACCGTCGGTCGAGCGCGTCGCCGGGTCGAAGCGCCCGAGATTCCAGTTGCGGCGCAGGTTCCCGACATGCATGGCGGTGAAGGGGTGGCCGTAGGCAGTCTTCTTGCCTTGGCGGCTCAGGATACCGGCGATCACGGCATCGGGATAGTGCTGGGCCAGGCGGCGCACAAGTTCGAGGGTGTCCTCGTCGGTTCGGATCGGCGGCTGGCGCGTCTGGGGGCGATCGATGTCGAGTTCGGTCAGCATACCCCCGCGCCAGCGCAGCGTCAGGTGGGCGGTCTGCCCGCCGCGCGGCGCGGCGACGATGACTTCGTCGAGCAATGTGCGCAGCAACTCCTTCTTGTCCCGCGCCGTGGTGGTGGGCGCCTCCCAGACCCGCGGCAGGTCCATGCCAAGTGCGAGCACGGCCTTGCGCTCGTCGGTCGTCAGTTCGCGCGGTCGGCGCCGCTCGCGGCGTTCGAGTTCGGACCGCGCTTGTTCGAGTTCGCTCAGGCGCTGTTCCCATTCCGTCTCGAGGCCGCGGGCGACGAGGCGATTCTCGGGCTTGACGGCACGGTACCGGCGTTCGGCGCGCTCGGCTTCATAGCGCGCCCGTTCGAGGGCCAGACGCCACTGTTCGAGCGCGCCGTCGTGATCGGCTTCGATCCGTTTGGCGGCGCGCAACGCGGCCTCGAGACCGGCCGGCTGCGCCGCGTCGAGCACGGCCTCGGACACCGCCCGGTCGATCTGTACGCCGCCGATGTACAGGCAGTACACGCCGCTTGCCTGGACGATGTCCTGACCCGAACAGTGATAGCCCGGCGAGGCGTTTCGTCCCTGGTAGTGGACATACAGCCGCCGCCCGCAGTGGCCGCACGTGGCGATGCCTTGCAGCAGCGCGCTTCCTTCTCTGACCGCGCCGCTCCCCGCCGCATGCGGTCGCGGCCGCGTGTTGCTGCCGATGCGGGCGAGGTTATCCTCGTAGGTCGGCCAGTCGATATAGCCCGGGTGGTGGTCGGGGATCAGCACCGGCCACTCCGAGCGCGGTACTCGACGCACACGCTGTCGCACCACACCGTTTTCGTCGACGACGCGTTCCTGCCGCGATTTGCCGTACGTGTAGGCGCCGGCATAGGCCGGATTGGTGAGTACCTGATGAATCGCATGATACGACGGAGGAACCCAGCGGATGGCGTCGCCGTGGTTCAAGCGCAGCGGGAAGGTGAGCTTCTCGGAGACGAACCACAACCAGACGCGGCGCACCGACCCGAATTCGGCGAACCGCTCGAAAATCGCGCGAACAGCCCCGGTGACCGCTTCGTCGGGATGCAGCCGGATCTCGCCGTCGCGCTCGCCCCAGACGAGCCCGACCGGCAGACCGCAACGCAGCTCTCCGCGGGCCGCCTTGTTGCGGATCCCACCGTCGAGGCGCGCATGCAGGACATGCAGTTCGGCCTCTGACATTAATGTTGAGCCCACAGTAATGGAGAGTTGGAGCGCTCCGGCCCTGCGAACACGGCCCGCACGGCCGGAATCACTCTCCATTTCTATTGGGCGCGGGCGTCGTTCAGGATCGCGAGCAGCCGGTCGGGCGCCTGCTTGAACGAGCCCTTTCTGATCGCTGGCGGGAGCCTTGCTGCGAGTACGTCGAGCTTCCCGATCGGGTCGCTGCGCAGGTAGATCTCCGTACTCTGGATGCTTGCGTGGCCGAGCCACAGCGACACCTTGCGGATGTCGCCCGTCGCCTCCAGGGTATGGGCGGCACAGCTGTGCCTGAGAAGATGCGGGAAGACGCGTTTGCCGGTCATCGACGGCATCCGCTGCCGGGCGGTCGTCGCATGCAGCTCCAGACGGTGGGCGAAGCCATGCCGAGTCATGGCCTTGCCCCGCGCGTTGAGGAAGAGGTGGTCCTGGCCGGTGTCAGGCCGGACGCGGAGCCAGTCCCGGAGAGCCGCACGGGTCTCCTTCCACAGGGGCAGGACGCGCTCGCGCCGCCCTTTTCCGCTCACGCGCACGGTATCGAGGTGCGGGCGTGCGAGGTCGGTGCACAACAGCCCGATCAGCTCCGAGACCCTGAGGCCCGCCGCGTAGGTCAGGTGCAGCATTGCCCGGTCCCGCAGGCCGGCGGCGGTCGTCGGGTCGGGCGCATCGAGCAGAACCCGCACCTCGTCCCGGTTCAGCGATTCGACCATTGCTTCATCGGCGCGCTTCGTGGGAATCGCGTGGACCCGGCGCGCAAGGTCGAGACAGGCCGGTGCGCGGAACTCGAGGTAGCGGAAGAATGACTTGAACGCCGCGAGGCGTACGTTGCGCGTGCCGATCGTGTTGTTGCGTTCCCGCTCCAGGCTGTCGAGGAAGTCGAGGATGAGCGGTGCGGTGAGCTGCTCGACCTCGATGCGGCACGGGCGCACGCCGAGGCGCTCGGCGGCGAAGCAGACCAGGAGCTGGAAGCTGTCGGCGTAGCTGTGCACCGTATGCTGGCTGGCGTTTCGGTCGCGAGGCAGGTGCTCGCGCAGGAACACGCCGAGGTGAGAGGCGAGCTCGGTCATCGCGAAGTCCTCCCCGCGTGGGCCTGCTCCGCTTTGCGGGCGATATGGCGAAGCAGAACGGGCGTGGCCTCGAGGTACCAGTAGGTGGAGGAGACGCTGTTGTGACCGAGATAGGTCGCCAGCGCCAGCATGTGCCGGTTCGCGCTGTCGCGGTCGGCGGCGACGGTGTGTTCGAGCGACCGCACGGCAAATCGATGCCGCAGGTCGTGCAGCCTCGGCCCCGGCTCGCCGGGGCCGCCACGAAGCCCGACTTGGCGTGCGAGCTTGACGAACATGCCGGTCACGATGTCGGGATTGATCGCTCGGCCGGTCGAGAGGACGAACAGGTGCTCGCTCGCCGCGCCGCACCGTCGTCTGATGGCGAGGTAGCGGTCGAGGGCATCGACGGTGCTGCGATGAAGCGGAACGAGCCTCGACTTCTGGAACTTCGTCTCCCGCACGACCAATCCGTCGGCGGTGATGTCGGTCAGGCGCAATGCGCAGGCCTCGCAGCGCCGCAGTCCGGTGGTGGCCATCAATCCGATGATGCAGTGCCAGGTATGGGGCGTGATCGAGCCCTTCGGCGGAAGCGACAGCGCGGCCGCCATCAGCGTGCCGATCTCGGCGTCGGTCAACAGGTATGGGGCGGGCCTGCGCAGCGTGGTCGGTCCAAGCACATGCTTGGGCGGAACCTCGTGGCGGGGGTCCTCGGCCTGGAGCCACACGGCGAACCGCCGGCCGACGCTCAGCCGCTTGCCTGCGGCGGCCGACGACGATGCGTCGCGGGCCCAGCCGAGCATCGTGTCGGCCACGATGAGGTCGTCACCGCGGGTCATGGCCCAGGCGGCCCACGAGCGCAATATCCGCTTGTTGTTGACGAACTTGTAGCCGAGATGGCGTTTCAGGGCGACGTAACGGTCGACGTGAGCTTGCAGCTTCATCGCGCATCTCCGATCCAGGGCTGCGCCACCTCCAGGAGCATGGGCCGGTCGGTCTTCGCGTAGATGACGGTGGTGTCGGGTGAGCGATGCCGGAGCAGCGCGCCGATGACGTCGAGCGACGCGCCGGCTCGCAACAGGTTCGTCGCCGCGGAATGGCGGAACAGGTAAGCGCCTTTGGGCTTGACGTCGTGCATGCCGGCGCGCTTCAGGGCCTGGATGACGATGTCGGTGATCGCGTTGCTCGAAGTGAAGGGCCGATACGGCGCCCTGACCGTGAGAAAGACCCTGTCGTCGCCGATGCGTGGACGCGCGTGCTCGATGTAGTCCAGCACGGCATCGCCGGCGTCCTGCGGAAGTGGCAATCCGGTCTCACGCCTGGACTTGCCGCACACCCGTACCCGTGCGTTCTCCCAGTCCAGGTCGGCGAGGCGAAGATGCACGACGTCGCCCGCACGCAGAGCCAGCCGGGCAAGGAGCAGCAGAATGGCCCGGTCGCGCAGGCCCACCGGCGTGGTGACGTTGCACGAGGCGATCACGCGCTCGATATCGACGGCGGGAACATATCGGGGCAGCTCGCACAGCCGCCAGCCGGGGGCGGTGGGAACCGCGCCGACCAGCGTCGGAGGGCACTCTCCGCGCGCGGCGAGGAAGCGCAGATACATGCGCATCGATGTGGCCAGCGCCCGCGCGTAAGACCGGGAGGCGGTTGCGAACCGGCGCAACAGCACCTCCCTGACCGATGCGGCGTTGTACTGCCCCGGGTCGGCGCCGAGCTCCGTGCGCATCTCCGCGACCCGCCTGAGGTGATGGACAATCGTCGCTTCGCAGGCGCCGCGATGGCGTCGAAGCCACTCGCCGAACGCTTCCAGATCCGCATCGACGACCTCGTTCCTGGGCGTCGATACGACACCGGGCAGCACTCCCCGGACGGCAAGGAATCTGGAGAAGCGCTCGACGGGATAGACGTATCGCCCACCCCCGAGGCGCTTGCGCGGGCTCTCGAACGGTCCCGGACAGACACAGTCATGGGCGACGAAGCGCTCCAGCACGTCGGCATCCATCCCCCGCATCGGGATGCGCGACTGGTGAAGCCACACCAGGACGTGCCGGCAGGCACTGCGATAGCCCATGAGCGAATCGGGCGCATATCCGTGCCCCGCGCACTCGGCCAGGAACTGCTCGAGCAGGCGCAAGCCTTCGTCGAGCTCGCCCGGATGCTGGAGACGTCCGCTCTGCTCGAAGAACCGAACGAGCCGGAGCGCTCCGGAGACGAACTGCCGGGAGCGCCCGGCGAGCATCTTGCGACGCTCGCGTTCCATTCTCGGGCACCGGCAATCGTGACGGCGAAAACGTCGCAGCACGGCGTCATCGATCACGCCGATGTCGATGTCCTCCTGGCCGAGCCAGACCAGGAAGTGACGCGCCGACGCGCGAAGGCAGCGGATCCGGCCTCCCGTCAAACCTGCTTGCTTCAGGTGCTCGATGAATGGCGCAAGACATCCATAGAAGGAGTCCGGGCTCGTTCCCGAACGTGGACTGCTCGCGTGAGGCAACTCCATTGCTGTTCTCCTCTCATGACCGAATGGCGGAGAGGAGAACGTATAGAAATGGAGAGTGATTCCGGCCGTGCGGGCCGTGTTCGCAGGGCCGGAGCGCTCCAACTCTCCATTACTGTGGGCTCAACATTAATGGCGGAATTCGAGCTCGGCCTCCTCAGACAGCGTGCGCGCGAAGCCTTCGAGCAGAAGATTCAGCGCGGTCATGCGTTATGGGAGCTCCCGGTCGGCTTCGTGCGGACCGAGGACGACTTGGTCGAGAAGATTGCCGACCGCCAAGTTCAGGAGGCCATCGCGAGTGTGTTCCGCAAGTTTCGGGAGTTCGGCTCCGTCCGGCAGACGACGTTGTGGTATCACGACCAGCGCATCCCGCTGCCGCACGTGAGGCCGGGCACGGGCAGCAGCGACATCATCTGGCAACTGCCGACCGGGCATCGTCTCTATCAGGTCGTCAAGAATCCGATCTACGCGGGTGCGCTGGCGTATGGCAAGACGGCCGCCAAGACCGTGGTCGAGGACCAGCGCGCCAGGACGGCCTCGACCCGCCGGCGGAAGCCTCCGGAGGAGTGGACCATCCTGCTCCGCGACAACCATGCGGGGTACATTTCGTGGGACGAGTATCTCGCGAATCAACGTATCCTGGAGGCGAACGTGGCCAGACGGGGAGTCACGACGCCGGGCGCCGCCAAACGAGGCCCTGCGCTGCTGGCCGGCCTGTTGCGCTGTGGACGATGCGGGCGCAAGTTGTTCGTCGCCTACAGCGGCCGGGGCGGCCGGGTGCCGCGCTATGCCTGTGCCGGGAGTCGCACCGGACAGGGTCCGACGACCTGTCTGTCGCTCGGAGGCGTGACCATCGAACAGGCCGTGACGGACCAGGTGCTCGAGGCGATCCAGCCGGTGGGCATCGAGGCCTCGCTGGCTGCGGTCGACCAGTTGGCCCACACGCACACCGAGCAACGCCGGGCCCTGGAGCTGGCCCTGGAGAAGGCGCGCTATCAGGCGCAGCGTGCCGAGCGCCAGTACCACACTGTCGACCCGGACAACCGTCTGGTCGCCGGCGAGCTCGAAGCCCGGTGGAACGATGCGCTCATCCACGTCGGCCAGCTCGAAGCGGACCTCGCCGCGCTCGCCGACACGCAGACGGTCTTGACCCCCGAGCACCGGCAGCACGTCCTACAGCTCGGCAACGACCTCCCGGCGCTGTGGCACCATCCTCACGCCTCGCCCGACCTGAAGAAACGGATCCTGCGCACGGTGCTTCACGAGATCGTCATCGATACTGATGAGACCCACCGCGAACACGTTCTCCATCTGCACTGGCAGGGCGGCGTGCATACGCAGCTGCGCGTGCCGTGTAACCGTCGTGGTCACCGACGCGTGAGAACGGAGCGAACCGCGATCGATCTGATTCGAGAGTTATCCAAGGTGTGCCGCGACGCCGCGATCGCCGCCACCTTGAACCGACTCGGCTACCGGACCGGAGGTGGCCAGACGTGGCGCGTGCACAGCGTGCAGAACACTCGGCACTATTACCATCTCCCCAACCATCGCAACGACGATACCTGGCTCACCATCGAGCAGGCGGCCGCGAGCTCATGCATCCCCTTATTTTGGCAGGCATCAGATCACGCCGAAGACCTCTCGATACACGCGCTGTTCCATGAGCATGCTTCCGAACGTCTCCATCAACGGACGAATGCGATCCTCGGGCCAGTTGGGGAGATGGTGGTACAGCATCAGCCCCTGCCGAAACAACGAATGCGTCCGCCGCTTCACCGTGTTCGCCTTCAGCCAGCGGTCATAGCCGATGCGCTCGCCGGCCGCGCCCAGCAACGACAGCACGGCAATCGCCAACGCGCTGATCAGCAAGAGGCGGTCCCGCCGGTCGGGGCGCGAAACATGCATCGACGACAGCCCCATGCCGAAGCGCATGTCCTTGATGTCGCGAAAGCCCGCCTCAATGCCCCACCGCTTGCCGTAGTACCGAATCAGGACCCGCGTCGGGACTGTTGCTTCGCTGGCCACCAGGCACCACGGTTCGTCCATCTTCGGGGCGTGTACGCACACGACCACGCCGACCGGCAGCTCGTACGTGTCGGTCACCCGAGCACCCACCAGCCGCCGCGCACGCCCCCCGGCGCCGACCCACGCGGCGGCCGCTCGCCGCTCGCCTCGCGCATTCGTCACGTAGATGTCTCCGCGCAATCGAATCACGTATTCGAAGGCCAGCTCCTTTGTCAACGCGTAGAACAGCTTGCAATCCCCAAAGCCCCGGTCTGCCACGACGGTGACTTTCACACCGGCCGGCAGCACCTCCCGCAAGCGGCACAGCACCTCGTACTCGTAGCGCGCCCAGTGCCCGGCGCAACATCCAGGACGCGGTCCGCCTGTTCTTGGAAACGTCCAAAGAGCGCGGAACCTTAACGGAGATTCTAGAGGAGGCGGGCTACCGCCACGAGGAGAGATGGATGGCGCCCGAGCACGTATCTCTCGACCAGATGAGCGTCAACCTGCCGGCCTAGATGCCCCGCCTTCGTCCTCTGTACTACAGGGACCTCGTCGCCGTCTTGGAAGAAGAGGGCTTTGTGTTCAGCCCCCAGCATGGAGATCATCTGGCCTACACCAAGCCCGGTGTGAAGCGACCCTCGATCATCCCAACTTACCGGTCGGTTCCTACTTTCATCATCGAGAATCTTATCCGGAGTGCCGGCCTGAGTCGCGACCGCTATTTCGAACTCCTCGGTCGCAAACGCTGAGACCGCACCAGCCGGCACGCATTCAACGAGTGCGCGGCGGGCACCACTGGCCAGATCTCACCCGATCCGCCGTGCAGATCGGACCCATGCCAGCGGAGCGCCGCAGCCGGGGTGGTGATCTCGCCGCGGGGTGCGATGGCGTCGAGGCGTCGGACGAACGGAGCGGGGGTGAGGGGTGATCCGGCATGTGACGCTCCCGGCCGTCGAAGCGGTGTCGATGTGGAGTGAGGACCTGGTGGTCGGTGGATCACACGCCCCGCCTGCGCCGCTGCGTCGGTCGTTTCCGGGAGAATCAACCAAGGGCCATGCCCTGCAGCTCCGCGAAGGTCTGGCCGATCGCCATGAACGCCAAGGCACCGGCAAAGAGCGCCGCATAGCCGACGCCGGCCGCGATCACGATAGCCATGCCGACGGCGCGTTGCGTCTGGAATCGATAGGCGATGTTCAAGATGGCCGGCGCAGCTATCGGCCAGTTGTGCGGGCCGATGGCCATGAGCGCGACGCTCAGCCAGCCGTTAAGTCCCACCGTCCGGCGCAAGTCGCGTGGATCCTCGAGCCCGCCGCGAAGCGCCTCGGCGGCCAGCCACCACGCCGGGACAGCCAGGGACAACCCGAGGCTGTACAGAAACCAGGGGGAACCCTGCAGCGTGCCCTGCGCGGCCTTGAGGCTCACCGCGATCAGGTGCCCCGATGCCATGATGCCGATCATCACGCCGTAGAAGAGGGTGAGCGCACGCAGTGTCCTGAGCCTGTTTGAAGCGGTGTGCCGATCGGTGCGCAGCCGTGCCGCCACGGCGATGAACGCGATTGCCATCGCCGCCGGCATCCAATTGCGCTCGGTCAGGATGAGCTCAGCGATCCACTCGGACACTTGCAACCCGGCCCCACCCGCCAGCCTGCGGCGATTCTATCACCCACGTGCGACCGCGTGACCCCCGCCGGGAACGTGATCTACGACGAGTGGATCGACCACGACGCGGCAAGCGGCGAGCTCGCGGTGGCGCGGCTGCGGGCCGCGGCGAGGCGAAGCCCGCAGGCAGCGCTGCGCCGCGCGGTCGACGAACATCGCGACCACGCCGCGGCGTCTGGCGTGGCCGAGTGGCTCGCCAACGAGCAGGTCGAGCGCCCCGGCTCGAGCAGGCCCCGGTCGCGGGCCGCACGGCGGCGCTGGCGCCGCAGCCTCGCGCGCCGGCGCGCTGGCCGACGAGGATCTGCTGGCGATCCTGTAGGCAACGTCAAGACACGCAGCGACCGGCTCCGGGCGCTGCTTCCCAGGTAACGCAACCGCCGGCAACCGCCGGCACATCCGCCTCGAAAGGAGCATCAAGCCATGTTCGGACTCTCAGAGATCCCCTCATTTCACATATGAATTGATAGGGCAGATCCTCCCGCCTCCATCAGTCATAGAGTTTGAAGGGTGGTGCACGTTGAATTAAGATATGACTGCGTGCATATACGACTGCGGTCAGCGTTTCCCGAGGCGCGCTTTCTCGTCCGGACGCCGCTCCTGGATCTCGCCCGTCGCTCGTGCGCCCTCGTCGTTGCCGGGTTTCGCCCGTCCGGTAGCCGACCGACGACATGCTGTCACCCCGTACGACCACGGAGAAGTCCGCCTGCGGATGGATCTGGCGGGACAGCTCGTCGGGCACTCGGAGGATCGCCTTGCTCTCGTCGGCGAGGATCGGGGTTCCGGCGGCCACCTCGGGCAGGTGGTCGGGGTCGAACACGGGGGTCCCCTCGCGCAGGAGCTGGATGCCGCGGTCCATCCCGGAGTTGAGCGTCCGCACCTCGATCAGGCCGTCCGCGTCGGCGTCGTAGTCGACCACCACCGTCACCGTGAACGACTGCGTCGCCGGCGCGTTCTCCTCCTCCCCGTCGGACGCTATCACCGTGACCACCGCCGTTCCCGCCCCCACCGGCGTCACCGTCACCACTGCTGCCCGCAAGGCCACCGCCGCCACGTCCTCCGCCGACAAGCTCGCCGCGTACGTCACCGCGTCGTCGTCCGGACCCCGGAACGCCAGCGCCACGTCCACGGACACCGGGCTCGCCCCGAACGCTAGCGAGTGGTCCTCCAGCGTCCCCACCGCGGCTCGCCGTCCGCCTCGGCGGCAGCCCCGGCGAGCGGTTGACCCGCGTCCGCGGCCCGGTTGGCGCCGTCACGGAGCAGTCCGAACGCCTCGGCCTCGTCCACCATCCACCATCGGCGCTCGGCCGGAGGCCGCCAGGTCGGGGAGGTCCCACCGCTCGCGCTGCGCGGCGGTGGTGACCACGCAGGCCGCGTGCGCGGGCCTGCGTCCCGCCTCGCCCGGGGTCGGGCCGCTGCTGCCGGCCGTCGCGGCCGGACACCGGAGCGCTTCGAGCTCCTCGCCGTACTCGCTGAGCGTCGAGGGATAGACGAGCAGCAAGCTGGCGCCATCCTCCTCCCGAAGCAGCTTCACGCGCATCCTGTGAAGTCCTTGTTTACGGCGCCGCCGTCCGTCCGAACCGGCTCGACACGGTCACGCGGCGTCGCTCACCCGTATCCGGTGCATCGGTGACCGGGGCCACGTGGAGCAACATGGAGGTCGCCATCAGCCAGACGGCCAACGCCGCGACGCCGAGCGCAGCGGTCGTCGCATTCATCCGCTTGGACCTTCCGCGGGCAGTTGCCGGGCGATCTCCAGCAGATCGGCGCGCGGGCCGCCGCGTTTCGGCAGCGGATTCGTCTTGCGCCAATTGGCGTAGTTCGCCGACAGGCACCGCACGTAGCCGTTGACAGCCGGCACGAGATTGAAGCGCCGCCCCGTTGCCGAGGGCGCGCGGGCCGCCGCGTCGGACTTTCGCCTCTTCTTGAGCGCCTTGCTGGTGATGCCGATGTCGACGCCCGGCTCCGTCCCGCGGATAGCACAGCCGACGCCGGTGATCGTTCCCCCCGGTCGATCTCACCGGCGCCGGCCCCGACCGCGCGGTCTGCCGTCTCACCTGGACCTCTGCACCTCCCGCAGGAGCCGCTCGACGTCGCGGTCGTGCGCCCTGGCGCGGTACTCGCCCTCGCGCTGCAGCGTGCTGATCTCGCGCCGCAAGTCCCGGATCTCCCACCGCAGCTCGTTGGCGTTTCGGTCCACCGTGTCGTGCAGCACGGTGGTGGCGATGATCACGGTAACGATCAAGACGGAGATCACCACCAGCACTCTGAGCCATCCCTCTCCATCCATCGGATCCTCCTTTCCAAGAGTCGTCGTTCGGCCGCTGCCGACACCGTTCCGGACCGCACCGTCCACTTCGTTTGTCATCCATCGTCCTCCTGGCGGAATCGCACGGCTCATCGGGCTCGGGCTAACGGCTGATGCCCGGCGGTCCGGAGGCGCGGTGCCAGCGCGTGCATCCTTCTTCAGTGCCCGGGCTCATCCTCGCCGCGCTCTGCCGCGGCCTCCCCGCGGGCCGTCGATCGGCAAATGAAGATCGGCAGGAAGACACCGCTCCAGATAGCCCCCAGCGCCAACGCCCCGATCAGCACCACAGAGAAGGGGCGGCCGCTAGTGAGCTCGGACCATACGTACTGGGCGGCCCAGAGACTGCCGATCAAGCAACCCAGCTCCGTCACGTAGATTCGCACCGCCTCGGGAGCGCGGCGCCACCAGTAGGCGGCGACGAGCAGGATCGCGGCGGCGGAAGCCGTCATCAGGCCATAGTCGGTCAACGTCATTCTTCTCCTCCACCGCACCCGGTGTTCGCGGTGTGCACGGCTTCCGTCGGGGACAGCGCCCACCGCCGCCTGCAGCATGCGATGGCCTGAAGACGTTCCGGCGGCGCCGACGCGGTCGTGGATCTGACGACCGACCGTGAAGGGCGGCGGCCACGGAACGGCCGCTTGGCCTTCGCAGTCAGACGCGACGGTCAGGCTGCCGGGCGAGGTCGGCGATGCAGATCGGCCGCACCTCGTCGTCGCGACCCAGCGGGCGTGTGCGCACCTGCCACGAGCCCGGTCGGCCGTCGATGACGCCGGTCACGACGTAGGCGCGCCACTCGCGCGAGCAGCGCAGCAGGATCGCGATCACCTCGCCGACGCGCGGCCTGGCCATGCCGCTGACCACGGCGCCCCAGCCGCTGCCGACCCGGCGCGCCCGGCCGATGCGTCGGTTGTCGTCTCGACCGGGGCATTCGAGCAGCCTCGCCAGGAAAGCGGGCAGCAGCTCGACCAGGAGCGTGGGCGAGCCGCCGCGGGACAGGAACCAGACGAACCACGTGACCAGGTCGTGGCAGTGCTCACAGAACCCCGTCAAATGGTTCGCTGTCGTCTCCTTCTCGGGCGGGTAGCAGTAGTGATGCGCCTCGACGGCGGCTCTCACCCCGCAGCCTTGACAGAGGTGGTCCGAGCGCTCCAGGCACTCGTCGCGTGCACGTTGCGGAATGGGGTGGCGGTGGTTGTACCGCCGGGGATACGATTGCGTAGCGTCTGGCATTTCGTGCTCCTATCACGAGTGCTGGGCGCGTCGAGCCGCCGTGCTAGCGGCGGCTCGACACCCTTCATCGGGTGATCACCTGGTCATCGATTCCACGCTATCATAGTTTGCCGTCAAGTGGATAATAGTTCTTCTAAGTACTCGCCGACCCGTCTCGACGCCGCGCTCGGCGCCGGCGCGGCGGCCGTAGCCAGGCTGATCGGGCAGGCCTCCTCCCCGCATACGCGCGCCGCCTACGGCGGCCTGCTTCACCGGCTCGGCGCCTGGCTCGGCGGCCGCCCGCTCGACGACCGCAACCTGGCGGCGTATCTGAGGACCCTGGACAAGGCTGGCCGCGCGCCGGCCACCGCCGCGCTCGTGGTCTCGGCCGTTCGCCGGGCCGCGCGCGGCGCGGGCGAGCTGTCGCCCGACGGCCCGTTGACCCAGCAGGCGCTCGCGGCCACCCGCCGGCGGGCTGCGGCGCCGGGTGGCCGCGGCCAGGCGCGCGCCCTCACCGCCGAAGAATGCGACAGGGTGCTGGCCACCTGCTGCCGCCCGCGACGTGTCGGCAGCCGGGTCGAGAGTGAGGAGACCGCCCGGCGCCGCGGCTTGATCGACGGGACGATCACGGCGCTCGTGTTCCACGGCGCCTTGCGCTGCAGCGAGGTGGCGGCGCTCTGTTGGGGGGGCGTGGACCTTTCCGGCGGCGACGAAGTGGTCGTCACGCTGCGCCGCCCGAAAGTGAACCCGCTGGGCGAAGGGGCCGGCGTCCGGTACCTGGCCGGCGGCTGCGCCGCGGCGGTCCGCCAGCTGCACGCCGCGCTCTCGCCCGCGCCAGCCGAGTTGGTGATCGGGCTCGGCGTCACCCAGATCAACCGACGGTTCGCCGCCGCCTGCGCGGCGGCCGGCCTCGACGGCCGCCGGACCCTGCAGAGCGGTCGCGCCGGGCTCGCCATGGAGCTGAGCGCGCGCGGGGCGAGCGCCCTCGAGGTGCAACTCGCCTGCGGGTGGAAGGATCCCGCCACGGCCGCGCGCTACGGGGCCGGCGTCAGGAGCAGGGTCGGCGCCGTGAACCGCTTGATGGGGCGACCCGCCGGTCGCAGGTCCGACGGCCAGGGCTGAGGCGGAATGGGCAAGCGGAAGGGACTTCCCCGGTTGTTCTATCAGTACATCAATCCAGGACGGCGGCCGTCGCGGTTCCCGCCGGCGCCGACTGCGACCCGGCGGCGGCGGTTCGGCTCCGGCGCGGGCGGACGATTTCCTGATGATCAGGGTCGATGACGGTCACGTGGATTGGGCCGCTCAGTTCAGGCACGGGGTCTGTTTGCGATCCCGGCGTCGACCTCGGCGGCGATCCACCGCACGGCGTGGCTGCTCACGCGGATGCGGTGGGGAAGCTTCCCGGCGGCCTTCAGTGGGTAGATCGTCGAGCGAGCGCGACAGTTTCGTTTTCCGCATGACCTCGCGTAAGCGCCGGGGAATCGATGACGGACGTCGCCGGCGTGGGCGGCGACTGACAAATGCCACGCGGAGCCGACAACCGAGAGCACATGCTGGGTGGGAGACGGACCGGACGGCGAGACCGACAGGAAGACCAGGAGATCAGGGCCCGCCGCAGAGCAGCGAAGAAGACGACGGGCGAGCGCGGTGCCGGGGGCGGCGGGCAACGTCGCCAGGTGCCTCAGGCGCCAGGTCAAGGCGGCCGCGGCGCGCCGGAACGTACCCGTAGCCGTAGCAGGAGCCAGAGCAGCGCGGTGTCGACCCAGGCGTCGGACTTGCCGAGAGCGCAACGATCGCGCTCGGAGCTCGCGACCGCGGCTTCGAGAAGAACGCGGCCGGGGCCGGCGACGGCAGCAGCCAGCTGGGGAGAAACACATATGGCCGTATCCGAGTCTGCAGCCGAGCGGCTGCACACGCTGTACGCGGACGAGTTGCGACGGTCGCTGAGGCCGCCCGTTCATCCAATGGTGAACGCGCGGCAGACACGAGCCATGATCCGGCACGCGCGCGAAGGCGGGCCGGGCGTGTACGAAGAGCCGGATGCAGCGACCTGGATCTGGTCGGACTTGCACCTCGGCCACGAGGACTCGCTGACTGCCTTCGACCGGCCGTTCCGGACGGCGGACGAGATGGACCAGGCGATGAGGGACGCCTGGTACGAACTGGTCGACGTCGACGACACGATCATCTGTCTGGGCGATGTAGGCGTGGATTCCAGCATCCGCCTGGAACACCAGACATGGTGGAGGGAGGCGCCGGGGGCCAAGTGGCTCGTGATCGGCAACCACGACGTGGACCGGGTCAACCAGGTGCTGCCGGTCGCGGTGGACCGGACCGCGGTCACACTGTTCGCGCCCGGCGAGCCGCCCCTGCTGCTGACGCACGTGCCGCTGGTGCAGGTGCCGGCCGGCTGCATCAACCTGCACGGGCACCTGCACGGGCAGGAGTCGCCGAGCAGGAACCGGCACATCAACGTGAGCGTGGAGCAGTTGAACTACCGGCCGGTTAGGCTGTGCGACATCAGGCGGCTGGCCCTTCGGCTGCTGCAGGGAACGGTCCCCGGGCACCGTACCAGGGAGCGGCTGAAAATCGTGCAAACCACCGGGTGAGGACTGCGTCGGCACGACACTACCGGCCCGTTTCACCCGGGCTGCTAGGGCCGCCTCGGCGCCAGGCCGGTCGACCCGCCGCCGACGAGGCTCCGCGGCCGCGCTGACGCCGAACAGCTCCGGTCGACGCCCGTCAGCGTCGACACGTTCGACGACGATGAAGCGTGGCGTGAACAGCAGCCGCATCCGTGGGCTTGGTGACGTGCCCGCAGCGCAGCCTGGCGTGCCGGTCGAGATGGTCCCAGCCACCGCGCGGCAGCACATCGCGGGGTTCGCGGCGCTCAACATCGCCTACGCCTGGCGAATGGGAGGCGACTGGCACGGCGCGTCGTTCGGCGTCGAGCCGAGCCGCGTCGCGTCGCGCCGTACCACGTGACCGACGAGAAGATCTACGGCGGACTGCTCGACCCGCTCGGCAACGGCGGCCTGCGCGACGCGCGGAGCGGCTTCGCGCTGGTGGGTCATCAGGCGGCGGACCGGCCGGAAGGGTCTGGGCGGCGAAGCACGAAACGGGCGGCCCTCGAGATGGTCTGGGCCCGCCTCGAGTGGTGGCCGTACGGCCACGCGCCCGCGGTAGGATCCCTGGCCATGAAGACCTCGCGCATCACCATCGACGCCGGCACGGCCGCGCGACTCGAGGCGCAGGCCAGGATGGTACACCGACCAACGGCCGAGATCGTCCGGACGCTGTCCTACGCGACGTTCGACCACTTCCTGCGGCTGCACGCCCGGCGCTCGGTGACCCAGCAGCGGGGCGGCCGGAAGCGTTCGGCCAATGACGCCGGCTGAGCTCGACTACCCCCTGAACGCAAAAGGTAACTTGGGGGGTCGGCGAGGTCGCCGACTCGGCCATTGGGTCCGGAACCCGTTGGCGGCGGTCCCGAGGGAACGGGAATACAGTGGCGAATCACGAGCGTGTCGTCGCTGACGAGGACATCCTTGACAAGGAGCCGCACGATCCGTTGCCGCTCCACGATATCGAGCGTCTCGGCCGACGCCCGCAAGCGCGTCAGAAACGCCGAGAGCGTTTCGGCGAGACGCAGATGCGCGGCGCGGTCGCGAGTCTGTTCCACCAGCGCGTTCAACTCCTGTCGCAGCGTCTGCTCGCGTTGACGCAGCAACGGCATCCGCTCGCGTAGTTGGTCGAGCGACCCAAGTCCTCCTGGTAGGCGGTGAGCAACCGCTCGATGGTCTTGTCCACGCGTGCAAGGTCCCGCTCCACGGCCTGAGTCCGAGTCCGCTTGGGGTCGGCAGCCTGGGCGGCGGCCAGCCGGCGATCCAGTTCCTGTTGGATCAGGGCCGGCTCCTCGAGCAACCGCAGCACTTCGGTCCATACCACCTCGTCCAGCAGGTCCTGCCGAACCGGACGCGCATCGCACCGCGGACCCGCCAAGTGCCGCCACCGGTCGGACCCGATGCAGCGATAGTACTGAATCCTGCGCGCGGTCGACCGCGTCGAGATGCGCGAGAACGAGTAGCCGCACTTGCGGCAACTCACCAGTCCCTGCACCAGGCTCGGCTCGATCGTGCGGCGGCGGGCGTGCACCTTGTTCTCGTGCAGCAGCTCCTGCGCCCGGGCGAAGGTCGGCTCGTCGACGATCGCCGGTACCGGAATCTCGATCCATTCCTCGCGCGGCCGTTCGCGGGGCGCACTGTCGCGACGCGCAACGGCGCCGCCCATCCGCAGCGTCCGCGTTACGCGCTTCTGGCGGGCCACTCCCCGGACTATCCGCGTCTTCCCGAAGCAGGCCGTGCCGCGATAGGCCGGGTTGCGCAGCAACTGCCTCACCGTCGAGGATCCCCAGCGGGCCCCGGCCTTCCGCGTAGCCACGCCTTGCTCGTTGAGCCACCGGCAGATCCCCTCGATGCTCCAGCCCGTGACGGTGTAGTGCTCGTAGATGTCGCGCACGACGCGCGCTTCGGCCTCAACGACCACGTACGAAGCCGGTGCATCGTCTCGCTTCCGAAGATAACGATAGCCATACGGGGCGCCGCCCATGACGCTGATCTCGCCCGCTCGGGCACGGTGCCGCTTCCCCCGACGTGACCGTTCGAGGATCTGCGCGCGCTCGTATTCGGCGATCATGCCCTGAAACTGCACCAGCAGTTGATCCTCGGCGGTGGCGCTCGACGGAGCATTGAGGAAACGCGTCTCGACCCCGTGACGTCCGAGTTCTTCGATCAACAGCACTTGGTAGGCGTACTTGCGGCTCAGCCGATCCGGACTGTGAACGAGCACGACCTCGATGTCGCCGGCGGCGGCCAGGTCACGGACCCGTTCCAATCCCGGCCGTTCGAGAGTCGCTCCGCTATACCCGTCGTCTTCGAAGATCCAGTCCCGCGGCACCTCGAGATCGAGAGTCGTCGCCCACTCGACCAGTGCCGCCGTCTGACTCGCGATCGTGTGCGCTTCGCGTTGCCGCTCCGAGGACACGCGCGTGTAAATCGCCGCCATCTGCATGTGGACGCTCCATTCCGTGGGTGTCAACCGGACGCGTGCGGGCCGGCACCAGCAACGCGTAGGCGTGGGCGAGCTTGCCGACGAGAAGTCGATCGAACGTGTAGTCGAGATGCACCTGCCGGAGAGTGTTCCGGGGTTGTCGTTCACCCACGTCGTTGATGGACGGTGTCCACGAGCGCCGTCACTGCCCGGGTGACGACCTGGCCGAGGGAGAGTCCGCTGCGTCGGGCGTATGCGCGGATTGCGCGTACGGTGCTGACTGGCAATTTGAAGGTGACCGCGACGGTCGGCTCGACCGCCGGTACCGGGTTGCTCAGGCCGGCCGCTTCCTGCAGATAGCGGTAGGCCTGCCGGCGCGACAACGCGAACTCGCGGCCGAGATGCCGGGCCGCCTCGGCGCGTTCCATCCGCTGTCCAAGCAGACGGTACGCGGCGTTGAGCAACCGCGCCTTCTCGGCCTTGGTGGCCCGCGCCATGCGGCATAAACATATTACTTCTTGAGACGCACATCAAGTACCGGCCGCTCTCGCCAGCCGCCGATCACTCGGTCGAACTGGAAGTTACCTTTTGCGTTCGTGGAGTAGTTACCCCGTGAACGCAAAAGGTAACTTGGGGGGTCGGCGAGGTCGCCGACTCGGCCATTGGGTCCGGAACTCGTTGGCGGCGGTCCCGAGGGAACGGGAATACAGTGGCGAATCACGAGCGCGTCGTCGCTGACGAGGACCTCCTTGACGAGGAGCCGCACGATCCGTTGCCGCTCCACGATGTCGAGCGTCTCGGCCGACGCCCGCAAGCGGGTCAGAAACGCCGAGAGCGTTTCGGCGAGACGCAGATGCGCGGCGCGGTCGCGAGTCTGTTCCACCAGCGCGTTCAGCTCCTGTCGCAGCGTCTGCTCGCGTTGACGCAGCAACGGCATCCGCTCGCGTAGTTGGTCGAGCGACAGCAAGTCCTCCTGGTAGGCGGTGAGCAACCGCTCGATGGTCTTGCCCACGCGTGCAAGGTCCCGCTCCACGGCCTGCGTCCGAGTCCGCTTGGGGTCGGCAGCCTGGGCGGCGGCCAGCCGGCGATCCAGTTCCTGTTGGATCAGGGCCGGCTCCTCGAGCAACCGCAGCACTTCGGTCCATACCACCTCGTCCAGCAGGTCCTGCCGGACCGGACGCGCATCGCACCGCGGACCCGCCAAGTGCCGCCACCGGTCGGACCCGATGCAGCGATAGTACTGAATCCTGTGAAAACCGAATGGAATGGACGCCCTTCGTTCTTGATGTCGGGCCGTGGGGTTGAAGAAGTGGACCCCCACGGGCCGACGGCATCAGAGTGCCAAGGGGGGAAGACGCAAGGTCTTCCCGGGCAACCGGAGGGTCCAGCATGCAGAGTAGCAGAACCGTCGTCGGCGTGGACATTGCGAAGCGGGTGTTCCAGTTGCACTGGGTCGAGACGGAGACAGGCGAGCTCATCGGGCTGCGCCTGACACGGGCGAAGTTTCTCGAGCACTTCGCCAATCGCGCGCCGTGCCTCATCGGCATGGAGGCCTGCGGCGGCGCGCAGCATTGGGCGCGCCGACTACTGGCGTTGGGCCACGAGGTCCGCCTGCTACCGGCGAAGATGGTCCGGCCATTCGTGACGGGCAACAAGGATGACGCGCACGACGCGCGGGCGATCTGGACGGCGGTTCAGCAACCCGGGGTCAAGACGGTTGCCGTGAAGAGCGAGGAGCAGCAGGGGATCCTGGCCCTGCATCGCATGCGCCAGCAGTTGGTGAAGTTCCGTACCGCCCAGATTAACTGCCTGCGCGGTCTGCTGGCCGAACACGGCGAAGTGATGCCTCAGGGCCGAGCCGGAATGCGGCGGGATATAGCCTCCGCCCTCGAGCGCGTTTCGCAGCGGTTGCCGGGACTGGTCGTCGATACGCTGCGCGAGCAGTGGGTTCGGGTCACCGACCTCGACAGCGAGATCGACAGGATCGAGCGTCGTCTCACGGTCTGGCACCGCCAGACTCTGGCCAGCCGGCGGATCGCAGCGATCCCGGGTGTCGGAGTGCTGAGCGCGACCGCCGCGGTCGCTACGATGGGCGATCCGACAGCGTTCCGGTCCGGACGGGAATTCGCGGCCTGGCTCGGTCTCGTTCCTCGACACACCGGCACGGGTGGGCGAGTACGCATGCTCGGAATCTCGAAGCGTGGGGACACCTATCTTCGAACGCTGCTGATCCACGGCGCACGTTCCGCGCTCGTGCACGCGAAGCTGCCCTCAGCGTGGCAGCTCGGGCTCGTCAGACGCCGCCCATCGAACGTCGTCGTCGTCGCACTGGCGAACAAGACGGCGCGTACGATCTGGGCGCTGCTGGCCCATGACCGGGCGTACGAACCGAACTTTCGCCCGTCAATCTGCCTGGCGCAAGGCAGGGAGTGAACACCGCCGGCGACTCTCGAGTCGATGACATTCGTCCGACCTGCGAAGTAAACCGACCAGCTCGTTGAAGGTTGCGTAAGCAACGACGAGGTGTGATGGCAAACAGGCCAAACCGCGATCCGTCAAGCCTGAGGAAATGGCTGGGCACCAAGCCCGCAAACCGAATGAGGCGCGGATCGGCTGATTCCATCGGGGCCACCAGGCACGAGACCTGGATTCATAGGCCGAACATAGAGCCGCAACCTGTTCGCTACGCTCGCCGAGTCGGAACCGGGTCTTCACGAATTCATGTGGGTAGGTGGTGATGCGGAGAGGTAGCCTCTGCTCCCGTCGAGTCAAGCCGCTTCGCGTCTCCTCCGCTTGCGCTTCGGCCTTTCAGGTGACTCGTCGCTCGCGCCGGCTCAGAGCTGGTTGTCGCCGGACGGATTCGTCCGGCCACCGAAAACACTGGCCGGATGACCAAGCCGACCCTGGGGGAGGCGCCGTAACGGGGGCGGCTACGCGACGCGGCTCGGTCCATCCCGGAGAGGTGGCGGAGCGTTCGGACGTCTACTCGGCCAACTCCGGGACCCACGCGAGAATCCGGAAGCGGCTCGGAACCTTGACAGCAGCACGGGCGTCCACATAGGCCATTTCCGCGCAGGTGTCCACCGACTCGGCGGCGCCCGCGGCCGGGACCGGCACCGAAACGGCCACTGCCGTGGCCGGAGACCGTCCCACTCGTGCGCCGCGGGCGAGCGCGTGCGAGCCCTACCGCGAGCTGGTCGTCGACGCGCTCGGCCGCGGGCGCAACGCCATGGCCATCTGGCAGGACCTGGTCGACGACCACGGCTTCCCGGCGGGCTATGCGAGCGTGCGGCGCTTCGTCGCGACCGTCCGGCAGCAGCCCGCCGTCGAGGCTCGAGCGGTGATCGCCACCGCCCCGGGCGAAGACTATGTTGACTCCCGCGTTATGTTGAGTCCCCCGTAGATCCGCCTCGTCGACGACGTCCGCGCTGCTGTTGTCGCTTGGTGCGTATGTCGGTGATGTTGAACACCGAATCCGCTGAAGTTGAACGCGGATTCCATCGAAGGTGAACGCTCGTCGGAGCGTAGCGACGGGTGTCGGCTCAGGTTCCTCCCATCGGGGTCGCAACGGATCGTCGAGATTCTACTCGTGACCTGTTGTTCGAGGGTATCGACGAGAGTGCCTGTGGAGCGTGTGGGCGCCGCTTGCGGCGTCCAAGCGGTGTGGGAAACGCGCGCAGGCGACGTTGGCGTTGTGCCGGACGCATCTCGCGCGTTTTCCATGCCGCGTCGCGATCCACAGGCCGGTCGGGACCGACGGGCTGGTCGATCGGGCTGCCGGTTCGATGGATACTGCTCATGTCGACGGTGTCTTCGGGGCGTCGTGTGTGCGTCGCATCGAGCGGCCCTTGAGCTCGATACGATGGGCGTCGTGGAGGAGGCGGTCGCAGATCGCGTCGGCCTGATTTGGGTCGCCGATGACGGCGTGCCAGTCGGTGACGGGCAGCTGGCTGGCGATGAGCGTCGAGGCGCGTTCGGCGCGGTCCTCGATGACCTCGGTCAGGTCTCGCCGCTCGGTGTCGCGCAGCGGCGCGAGCATCCAGTCGTCGATGGCGAGCAGGTCGAGCTTGGCCAAGCGAGCGAGCAGCCGGGTGTAGGAGCCGTCGCCGCGGCCGACGGCGAGCTCGTGCAGCAGGCGCGGCATCCGGACGTAGCGCGCGGTGAAGCCGCGGCGGCACGCCCGTTCGACCCAGGCGCACGAGAGGAAGCTCTTTCCGATGCCGGTTGGGCCGACCAGGATCAGGTTGTGGCGCTCGGCGATCCACGCGCAGGTGCCGAGCGTGAGGACCTGCTGCCGGTTGAGCTGGCGCGGGTGGGTGAAGTCGACGGCCTCGAGCGTGGCCGGGTAGCGCAGCTTGGCCGTCCGGAGACGCCGCTCGAGCTTGCGCTGCTCACGGGCCGTCCACTCGGCGTCGACGAGCAGGCCGAGCCGCTCGTCGAAACTGAGCGCGGCGGCCTCGTCGGTCTGGATCTGCTGGCGCCAGGCGTCGGCCATCGCGGCGAGCTTCATGACGTTGAGCTTGTCGAGGGTCTGTTCGATCAGCATCAGTCCTCCTCTCTGGTGGCCGCGGCGTAGTACGCGCCCCCGCGGATGCCATGCCGATATCGGCATGGCATCCGTAATGCCGACATCCTGGTTATGCCGAGTGGACTGCCGATCGCCGTGACGCCACGGACCTTCTGCCAAGCGATATCGGCATAATCGGGTTGCGATTGGCGGTTCGCTGATCATCACTCGTTTCTTTCACCTTGAGGGGAAGGGAACGAGCAATGGAACCGTACATCAACGATGTCGCCGCTCGGACGAACGCTGGAGACTGGCTCCAGCAATGCAGTAACGGATATCTGGAAAGCCTCGCGGTACAAGGCTACTCACCCGCAACGATCGACGTCTATGGTCGCGTTGTGCGGGCCCAGTGTTCGGAGCTCACGGCCCGAGGTCTTGAGATTGCGAGCCAGGAAGCGGCCGCAGCCGCCACCTTGGGTGAATTGGCACCAAAGGGTTCAGCTGCGAAGACGCGGGCAATGTGGAAAAGCGTCGCGAGACGATTCGTCAGATATGTCTGTGAGCTCGGGATTCTCGACCCGTCCGTACCTGAGGCTGCACCGGAATCGGACGACCTACGACATCTGCGCGTAGCGTACGAAGATTGGCTTCGCCACCAGCGCGGGCTGAGCGACAAAACAGTCAAGAATAACTTGCAGGTGCTCAACGCCTTCATGCGTTTCCGATTCACGGATGAGGCCATTCAACCCGACCGAATAACGCCGGCGGACCTGGTCGCCTTTCTCGTGCCAGAGCCCACTGATCGCTGGACCTGTCTGGACCGCACCAAGGCATCGAGGCTGCGCAATCTCCTGCGTTTTCTGCACTGGAGCGGCAAGGTTCCGGTGGCTCTTGTCGAGACGGTATCGCGCACTGCGCGCCGCCACCTGACAACTCCACGCGCGCATCTGGAACCGCCCGAGGTTGAGCGTGTGCTTGATGCTGTTCGAGGCGATTCAGCTCTTGCTCGCCGCAACTACGCGATCCTGCTGCTGACCGGTCGACTGGGACTTCGTGCGCAGGAAGTGGTCGCCATCCACCTTGAAGATATTCGCTGGCGCGCCGGCGAGATCCTGATTCGGGGCAAGGGCAATCGTCACGACCCCATGCCACTCCCGGTTGACGTCGGGGAAGCGCTCGTCGACTACATCCGCCACGGCAGAAAAGGAACCTGTCGTCACTTGTTCGTCACGGCCCGGGCGCCGTGGCGCCCGTTCAGGACCGGAGCCATTGTCGCCCGGGTGCTCGGCGATGCGTTGGCGACGGCCGGGCTCAGAGGTTCGCAGCATCGTCACAGCGTCCATCTGCTCCGTCACTCCTTGGCAACGACGATGCTGCGCCAGGGAGCGTCCTTCGACGAGATCGGCGATGTGCTGCGCCATCGGCGTCGTGCGACGACGCTCGTCTACGCCCGCTATGACTTGGATGCATTGCGCTCGATCGCACCGGCGTGGCCCGTGCCGCAAGGAGACCTGCCATGACCACCCTGAGCGATCGCCTCGTAGAGTATCTCGACCACCGTCGCCGCTTCGGCTACCGCCGCGTAGGGGCCACGGCTGCGGTATTACGTCGCTTTGCAGCCTTTGCCGACGACTTCGGTGCCGAGTCAATCACCACAGAGTTGTTCCTGGAATGGCGGAAACAGTTCGACGCGCCGAGTGATGTCACCTGGGGCTGCAACCTGAGTCACGTGCGCGGCTTCGCAAAATGGCTTCACTGCCTGGACCCACGTACTGAAGTCCCATCGGCCGACCTGATCCGACGCGGCAATCGACGCCCGCGCCCCTACATCTACACGGAAGACGAACTCGCTCGCATCGTCGAGCATGCGGCGCAACTGCCCTCACCACGCGGGCTGAACGCGTGGACCTTCTCGACCCTCTTCGGACTGATCGCGGTCACGGGGCTCCGGCTCGGAGAGGCACTTGGGCTCGATGAGGCCGATGTCAACCTCGACGAGGGGGTACTGACAATCACACGAACGAAGAATAGCGAGTTCCGGTTGCTCCCGATCGCGCTCTCGACCACAGAGCGCCTGGGCACCTACCGCGCGGTGCGCAACCGGATTCTTGGCAACGGGGCCCAACCATTCTTCCTCAACGAGCGGGGCCGGCGTCCAAGCTCCAACTATGTCGAAGCGGTCTTCGCTCGGGTTGGAATGGCAATCGGCGTTCGGAACGGATGTCCATCTGGCAAACGGGGTCGTGGTCCGCGCATTCATGACCTTCGTCACACAATGGCGGTCCGCACCATCATTGGTTGGTACCGTGCCGGACTCGATCCCAATCGGGAAATGATCAAGCTCACGACGTATCTCGGGCATAAGCACCCGTCTCACACCTACTGGTACATGGAGGCCGTGCCGGAACTGATGCGCCTTGCATGTGCGCGCGCGGAACGAGTGGCGGACACGGGGGGTGCGTCATGAACCGTAATCCGTTTGCCATCTGCCTTCAGCAGTTCTTCACGGACCACCTCACGATGGGTCTCCGGGCGAGCGCCCATACCATCGCGAGCTACCGGGACACCTTCCGCCTGCTGCTGAACTACGCGTCCGAGCAGCTTTGTCGCACGCCGACGGACCTGACGTTCGAGGACCTTGACGCAAACCTCGTTGGTCGCTTCCTGGGCTTCGTCGAGACGGTGCGCGGTAACAGTGTACGCAGCCGCAACACACGGCTGTCGGCCATCCGGTCGTTCTTCAAATACGTCGCGACGCATGAACCGCAGCTAGTTCATCACTGCCATCGTATTCTTTCCATTCCCGCCAAAAAGCATGAGAGGACGACGATCACCTACCTCAACGAGGCCGAGATGGCAGCACTGGTGGCGGCACCCGATTCCAGCACATGGTTCGGGCGGCGTGACAGGACCTTGCTGGTTGTCGCGTTGCAAACCGGTCTCAGAGTCTCCGAGCTGATTAACCTGTCCCGCGGTGACATCGTCCTCGGGACCGGGGCGCATGTCCGGTGCATGGGCAAAGGACGAAAGGAGCGAGCGACCCCGCTGCGCAAGGACAGCGTCGATGCACTACGCTCCTGGCTGACAGAGCGTCCCGGCAATGACGGTGATCCTCTGTTCATCAGCATCCGTGGCGGGCGTCTCAGCCGGGATGCGGTCGAACGAATCGTCCAGAAATACACCGCACTCGCGACCGAGATGTGCCCGTCACTCAAGGACAAGCGCGTCACACCGCATGTTCTCAGACATGCCGCCGCTATGACGTTGCTCCAATCGGGGGTCGATTGTGCGGTGATCGCACTGTGGCTCGGCCACGAGTCGATCGAAACCACGCAGATCTACCTCCATGCCGATCTCCAACTGAAGGAGAAAGCAATGGACCAGACGAAGCCAGTCGGGGTGCCCGCCGGCCGATATCAACCACCTGACGAGGTAATGACGTTCCTCGAAGAGCTGTGATTATGCCGATATCGCTTGGCAGAAGGTCCGTGGCGTCACGGCGATCGGCAGTCCACTCGGCATAACCAGGATGTCGGCATTACGGATGTTAGTGTGCGCGGGTGTCGGGTTGGTCTCGGCCGGCGGCTCGAGGGGCAACTGGTCCTGGCCGCTGGCGAGGATGTTCTTGACGGTGTGGTAGCGGCACGAGCCCAGGGCCAGCGCGCGGGCGCACGCGGCCTCGAGCCGGACGTTGCCGTGCTGTCGGCCCAGACGCATGACCCCGAGCACGGCGCGGTATCCCTGCTCGGGGTGGGGGCGGCTCTCGAGGATGCGGGTGACGAGCCGCGCGGTCGCGGGGCCGACCTTCGCGGCCCAGCGAATCAGGCGCGACGGCGTCCACTCGGCATGCGCGCGATGGGCGCTCGGCATGTGCTCGGCCACGGTGGACGGCTGTCCGTCGTAGCGTCGCGGGTGCGACGTCACGCGCCGGCCCTTGAAGAAGACCTCGACGGTCGTTGTGGTGTAGCGGACCTCGACCGCTTCGCGGAGCAACTGGAACGGCACGCTGTAGGCGTGGCGCTCGACGAGGACGTGATAGTCCATGTTGACGCGGCAGAGCTTCCAGCGGGCCAGCACGTAGCGGGTGGCCGGCAGGGGGCGTAGCGCCGGACGGTCGAGCTGCTCGTAGAGGGCGCGGCGGCTGACGCCGAGCTTCTTGAGCGGCCGGTCGTTGAGTTCGTCGAGCAGGACGCGGATCGCCCGGTTGAGCGCGCCGAGCTCGAAGAAGGTCTGGTCGCGGAGCCGGGCCAGGATCCACCGTTGTGCCAGGAGCACACCCGCTTCAACTGCAGCCTTGTCGCGGGGCTTTCTCGGCCGCGCCGGGACGACGACGGCGCCGTAGTGAGCGGCCAGGTCCTCGTAGCTGCGGTTGACGTCGGGCTCGTAGCGGCAGGGGCGGGTGATGGCGCTCTTGAGTTGATCGGGAACCCACAGGGCGGTCGCGCCCCCGAAGTACTCGACCATCCGGGTGTGAACGCCCACCCAGTCCGCCAATTGCTGGGTCGCGACCGCCTCGGCGTAGGTGAAGCTGCTGGCGCCGAGCACGGCGACGAACAGCTCCACGCGCCGCAACTCACCCGTGCGGCGGTCGACCAGCGTCGGCCGCTTGCCGGAGAAGTCGACGAAGGTCTTCTCGCCGGCGCGATGCACCTGCCGCATCGACGGCCGCAGCCGCCGCGCCCACTGCCGGTAGATCTCGCAGAACCGGGTGCGCCCGTAGCCGTCCGGGTGCACCCGGGCGTACTCTTCCCAGAGCAGCTGCAGGGTGACGCCATCGCGCTTGAGCTCGCGGTGGATATGCGCGCAGTCAGGCCCAACCCGGTTGCCCAGCGCCGTGGCGCGGGGGTACAGCCGGGCCTCGAGCGAGGCATCGTCGAGCTCGACCGGCAACGGCCAGCCCAAGCCGTGCCGAGCCGTCCGTTGCAGATACAGGGTGACCGTGCCCACGCCGATCGCGCAGGCCTGGGCTATCGCCCGGTGTGACAACCCCCGCTCGTGCTTGAGGCGGAGAACCTCGCGTATCTTCCTCATCGATAGCCTCGCTGCCGGCATCGTCTCGCCCTCCCTTCGGAAGGGCAAAGCGTGCGGCCATCAGGGCTACCGACGAGCGTTCACGATGACCGGAATCGGCGTTCAACTTCGCCGGATTCCGCGTTCAACTTCCCCGGATCCGGTGTTCAAGATCGCGGATCCGGTGTTCAACTTCCGTGGATCCAGCGTTCAACTTCGGCTGGATTCGGCGTTCAAGATCCCCCGGACTACGCAGCTTGGTCTGCTTTCCATAATTCCTCCTCTTGAGGGCGATACCCGCCCCTGAGAAGGAGGACCCTGTGCTCAGCAGCTTTTTCCCCGCGGACCGGTTGGCGAGCTATCGCACCTCGCCGTACAAGGACCGCATCGATCGAATCGGCCAGCGTCTCGTCGAGCAGCGGTACCACCCTGAGGTCACGGCGCAGCATCTGCGAGAGCGGCTGCGGGTGACGCACTACCTCCAGGCGCAGGAGCTCCGGCTCCCGCTTGCCCTCGACGCCCCGGAGGTAGCCGAGTACGTGACGGACCGAGTCATCGGGCTCAGCGCCAGTCGAACGCGCTTCGTCTGGGCGGCCGTTCGGATTTTCCTGGACGCCGACGAGCACGGATGCTGTCGACGGCGTATTGGGCAGGTGCCGCAACCGGCACCGCCGTGGTCGAGGTCGGCGGTGGCCGAGCACGCCACGTTCCTGCGCGCCCATCGTGGGCTGGCCCCACGGACCGTCGGCAAACGGGTGTGGCAGCTCACGCGCTTCGCGGCGGACCTCGAGCAGGACGGCGTGACCCAGCTCGCCGACATCACGCCCCGTCACATCCAGGACTTCCTGATCCGGTTGCGGGCACAGGCCGTCGCCACGCGCCTGACCTACGTGACGACACTGCGCAGCTTCTTCCGGTGGGCCGCGATGGAGGGAGCGCTTCCTCGCGACCTCAGTGCGGCCGTGCCGCCGCCCCGTCAATTCAGGCAGCGCGGCCTGCGGGATGCCCTGACCGAGGGCGAGTTGACCCGCCTTCTCGACGGGGTCGATCGCACGTCGCCGATCGGTCGTCGTGACTACGCCGTCTTGCTGCTCGCGGCCCGCTACGGCCTGCGCCCGTGCGACCTCCGGCAGTTCCGCCTCGACGCCGTGGACTGGCGGGAGCACGTACTGTCGATCACCCAGGCCAAGACCGGCCGCGTCCTCACCCTGCCGCTGCTCCCCGACGTAGCAGACGCCCTGATCGCTTACCTCCGCACCGCCCGGCCGGCGACGTCGTCGCGGTATGTGTTCGTCCGGCACAAGGCGCCCTTCGAGCCGTTCGTGGCCGCCAATAACCTGGCCACGATCATGCGGCAGGCCCTGCAGCGCGTCGGGCTCGATCAGCGGGAGGGACGCCGCGGGCTCTACCTGCTGCGCCACACGTTGGCGAGTCGGATGCTCGCCAGCGGCAGTCCGCTCAAGCGCATCGGAGACGTCCTCGGGCATGCGTCCACCGACACCACCATGGAGTACGCCTCCGTCGATCTGACGGCTCTGAGACGCGTCGCGATCAGCGAGGCGGAGGTGCGCCCATGACGGCGGCAACGGGCGCGCCGCACTCGACGTGGTCGTGCCCGCTGGCCGACGCGCTGCAGCGGTTTCTCAAGGGCAAACGGGCCGCGGGCTATCGCTACCGTGCCGAGGCCCAAGGGCTCGGCGTACTCGACCGTTTCCTCCGCGAGACCCTCTCGCCGACCGACCCTGTGATCACCAGCGACGTCGTGCGCGCGTTCGTGGCCCGACGCGGGACCGAGTCGGAGACCACGCGGGCGCATCGGCTGACGCTCATCCGGGAGGTGTGTCGCTTCCTCGCGCTCGACGACCCGCGGACCTTCGTGCCCGCGGCACGATTCCTCGGCATCCAACGCAGCACCCGCGTGCCGCGTGTCCTCTCCCTCGAGGAAGGCCGCCGATTCCTCGATGCCTGCGACACCCTGGACCGGCGCCGCAGCTCCCCGCGGCGCGAGCTCGTCCTCCAGACACTGCTGGTCCTGCTGTACCTCACGGGGCTGCGGGCCGGCGAAGCCCTGCGCCTCACCCAGGCGGACGTCGACCTGGAGACCGCGGTGCTCCGCATTCGCGACACCAAGTTCGGCAAATCGCGGCTCGTGCCCCTGGCCGCCGACGTCGCGGCCCGACTCGCACGCTGTCGCCACACCCTCGCGGACGAGCTCGGCGCGCGGACACCGGGCGAGCCGTTCTTCCCGGCCCCGTCCGGCCAGCCGTACTCCCTCTCGGCCCTGCGTGACGCCTTCCACGTGGTCCTGGCCGCCGCGGAGATTCCCCACCGGCAGGGCGGGCGATCATTGCGACTGCACGACCTCCGGCACTCGTTCGCCGTCCTCCGCCTCACTCTGTGGTATCGCCAGCAGGCTGCACTCGGGAACCTCCTGCCGGCGCTGGCCACCTACCTCGGGCACGTCGGCATCGCCAGCTCCCAGCGCTACCTCCAGTTGACCGAAGACGTCGCCGCCGACCTCACGCACCGCTACGCGATGCGCTTCGGCCACCTTCTTTCCGACGGGGGGTCTCGGTGACTACCCACGACCTCGCGCCCTTCGTCACGACGTTCTTCACGCGCCATCTCCCGGCCGAGCGGAACGCCAGCCCGCACACCATCGCCGCGTATCGCGACACCCTCAAGCTCCTGTTGCGCTTCCTGGCCGCGTCGATGCATCGTACGGCCGCCGCACTGCACGTCGAGGACCTCACGCCCGAGCGGATCCTCGCCTTCCTGGAGGACCTCGAAACCACTCGACCAACACCATTCGCACGCGCAACGCCCGGCTGGCCGCCATCCACAGCTTCTTCCGCTACGTGCTCGATACCGAGCCCGCCCTCGCGCTGCTCTGTCAACGCGTGCTCGCCATCCCCGTGAAGAAGGCGCCGCGCCCCGTGCTCGGCTACCTCAGCGACACCGAGCTGACGCACGTGCTCGCACAGATCGACCGCTCGACGCAGGTCGGCGAACGCGACTACCTGCTGGTGGCCCTCCTCTACGACACCGGGGCGCGCATCCAGGAGCTCCTGGACCTGGCTCCGTGCGACGTCCGATTCGCACCACCCCCATTCGTCCGGCTCTTCGGCAAGGGCCGGCGCGAACGGCTCACGCCCCTGCTGCCGCAAACCGCTCGCATGGTGCGACGCTTCCTCGCCACGGCCGGACGCCGCGAAGAGGACACCGCACCGCTGATCCAGAACCGGAACGGGCAACGCCTCACGCGTCACGGCGCGCGGTACCTCCTGGACAAGTACGTGCAGCGCGCCCAGGCTTCGCTCCCGAGTCTCGCCCGGACCCGCGTCAGTCCTCACACGTTCCGCCACACCAAGGCGATGCATCTCCTCCTGGGGCGCCCCCAGTTTTCTTGGACACGGATTAAGGGAGAATCCGATGTCGCAGGAGGTAGGGGGCATGGCTGGATCGAGACGGGTGAAGGGAGCTGGGTCGGCGCCGACGGAGGGAGCCCGGAGGGCGACCGGAGTCGGCGCCGACGCGGCGGCGGTGGGGTCGGCGGCCTTGGCGCCGGGGCAACGGTGGAGCGCGAGCCGGAAACGGGACGTGGTGTTGCGGCTGCTGCGCGGCGAGCCGCTCGACGCGGTCTCGCGTGAAGTCGGGGTGGAGGTCTATCGCCTGGAGAGGTGGAAGGCGCGGGCGCTGGCCGGCCTCGAGCTGGGTCTCAAGGAGCAGGCCGGTGAGCCGCTGGCCGCGGAGCTGGATGCGGCCAAGCGGCACATCGGGGAGCTGTCGATGGAGAACGAGCTGTTGCGGTCGCGTGCCCGCGCAGCGGAGCATCGCCTCCCTTTGGCGACGCGGAGGTCGCGACGATGAGCCAAACAACCTCCGCGACGACGGGGCGACGCTACGGTCTCGAGCGAGTGTGTCGAACGTGGGAGCGGTCGCGCTCGGCGCTCTACGCCAGGCGGGCTCGCGTGCAGCATCCAGCGCGGGCTGATGGCCCACGCCGCCGCAGGCCGACGCCCGCGCTGTCTGATGCGCAGTTGCTGGCGGCCGTTCGCAACGACTTGGCCCGCTCGCCGTTCCAGGGCGAGGGCCATCGCAAGGTCCACGCGCGGCTGCGGATTCTCGACGGGGTGCGGGTTTCGCGGACACGGGTGTTGCGCGTGATGCGCGCGCAGGGCCTGCTCTCACCTCACCGCGGGCGGCAGGGTGAGCCGAAGCCGCACGACGGCACGATTGTCACCTCGGCGCCCGACGTCATGTGGGGTACCGACGGCGCGCGGGTGTTGACCGTCGACGACGGCTGGGTCTGGACCTTCGCGGCCGTCGACCACTGGAACGCCGAGTGCGTGGGCTGGCACGTGTGCAAGGTGGGGAGCCGTTTCGCGGCCCTCGAGCCGGTCGCGCAAGGGCTCCGGCGATGCTGCGGCTCGGTCGAGGCGGACGCGGCCCGTGGGCTGGCGCTCCGGATGGATCACGGCAGCCAGTATCTGTCGGACCACTTCCTCAACCAGGTCCGCTACTGGGGCATCCGCCCCAGCTTCGGCCTGCTCGAAGAGCCCGAGACCAACGGCGTCGTCGAACGCTGGAATCGCACGCTCAAGGAGCAGGTCGTCTACGGCCGGGTCTTTCGAAACCTCGCCGACGTGCGCGCCGCCGTCGCCGAGTTCGTCGAGCGCTACAACCGGTGCTGGCGCCTTGAGAAGCTCGCCTATCGCACGCCACTCGAGGCCCGCGAGGAGTACGAGCTACGCCAAGCCGCGTAGCCCAAACTTGTGTCCAAGAAACCGGGTGCGGTACAGATGCATCTCCTCCAGTCGGACATCCCGCTCGTCACCATCAAGGACTTCCTGGGCCATGCCGACGTGAAGTCCACGGAGGTGTACGTCCAGAGCGACCTCACGATGAAACGAGACGCCTTGGACCGTGTCGGCACCCCAATCCGGGTCGGGCCCAAGCCTCGCCGGCTCTCCAAGGACCTACTCGAATGGCTCGAGTCCTTGTAGGAATTATGGGAAGTGCGAGGTGTCCGCGGTCCGCCAACACACGCTCCTGATCGGCTTCGCTCAACATAACGCGGGAGTCAACATAGTGGCGACCGGCCGGCGTCTCGAATCGCACCACCGGCTCGGGCACCTCCCGGGGACGAACCGCCCGGACGTAGTCCCGCACACGGCTGTAGCCACCGGGGTAGCCCGCCGCCCGGACCTCGTCAAACAGCCGCTGCGCCGACAGCCCGGGGAACTCCTCGAGGCGCGAATCGATGATCCCCGCGTAGGAATCCAGCTTGTGGGGCACCGGCGGCCGCGGCGAGTAGCGCGAGGCACCCGACGACAGGTCCCGGTCCAACTGCCCCGTCACGACCCACTCGTGGATCGTCCGGCGACTCACCCCGAAGCGCCTCGACAACTCGGCCTTCGAGACGCCCCGGGCCAGGTAGTGTTTCAGCAACATCCTCGTCTCCCATCCGTGCATCCGAGCCCCGCTCCCTCCCTGTTGACGACGTCAACAGGGTGGAACGCGGGGCCGAGCCCGCCAACCACCAAGGTGTGCAGTTTTCGGTTGCCACGAATGGGAAATTTACAGTTGCCGCCAACACACGTTCGCAACGAGCCCGTGATTGTTTCCTCCGTGAGTCCCCGGATCAGGAGGCAGACGCGACGGACACCCATCCTCGATGCCGGCCCTCGGGCCGTAGAGACCACCAAGATGCCGCAAATCAGTCGCTCGGACGGTGAATCTGCGGCACCGCCGTTGTCTCGCCGAAGGTCTCCACGGCTGGACGGACCGCCCACGGTGGGGCCGCCCCATGGCTCCGCAGCCGGAAATCATCGAGCGCATCCGGTTCCTGACCACTTCCTGTTCACCGACGGTCCTGAAAACGCTACTCGGCGTTGGTCAACGCCCGGATCACCGTGACGATATCCACGGACTTTGCCGATCCGATTGGCGTTATCCTCCCGCGAGCCGGCGCGCACAACGTGAACGCCGCAGCCGGCTCACCAGTCAGGGAAGGCGAAGCCAGCGATGACGCGGAGTACCTCAC
This sequence comes from Vicinamibacterales bacterium, assembly GCA_963665465.1. Lineage (GTDB taxonomy): Bacteria > Acidobacteriota > Vicinamibacteria > Vicinamibacterales > UBA8438 > JAAXGX01. The sequence goes on along the minus strand of OY762226.1, from coordinate 5,325,677 downwards.
CGAGACCGAGTTCGGACGGCACAAGGGTAACCAACCCGCCAGTATTGGATGTCTTTTCCCTCCGCGACAGCGTCGTCGACGAGTACAAGCGCTTCGCGACGTCGTTCACGACGATCCACGCTCAGGACATCCGGGACCAGGTCGAGGGTACGAACATCAGACGCAGGCCATCGCGATCGCTGCGGCGGGCCGGGTGTGCTTCACGACTACGGGCGACACCTACCGGCGACTGTGCGCGTGTCACGCTGCGTATTTCGGCTGATCTTGAACACCGTTTCCGGAGGAAGGTGAACGCGGATTTCGGCGGAAGTTGAACAGCGATTCCGGGATGTTGAACACGGATTCCGGCATCGTGAACGGTGATTTCGGGATGTTGAACGGTCATTCCGATCATCGTGAACGCTCGTCGGTAGCCTGACCCGGCATGCTGTCGCCCTTTCGACGGGAGGGGCGGAATGAGATGCCGGCAAGGAGGCTGCTGATGAGGAAGCTTCGAGAAGTTCTCCAGCTCAAGCATGAGCGCGGGTTGTCGCACCGGGCGATAGCCCGGGCCTGCGCGATCGGCCTGGGCACGGTCACGCTCTATCTGCGGAGGACGGCGCAAAGCGGGCTGGGCTGGCCGCTGCCGGCCGACCTCGACGACGCGGGGCTCGAGGCCCGGCTGTTTCGCCGCCCGGCGCCGGTGCCCAACCGAGCCCGACCCGACTGCGCGCACACTAGAGGCGCGCGAAACCGGGGCCTGGATGTTGTGCGAAAAAGGTGGATCCGCGCGTTGAGTATGTCAACGCGGCGTTGACGGCGTGGCGCTCATTGGTGCCGGATCCTGAGCATTTCGTTGTATGCAGGCGGCCCGGTTGAGCACCTCGTCGAGATGCGCGACCGCCTTCCGGCCCAGCGTGCGTTCAAAAGGTCTTAGCGCGGGATCCTCTATAAGGCCTGCGAGGAGTCCCAGTAGTTCGGTTGGAGGTCTTGGGGGTTCGAAGTGCGTTACGGCCTCGAACAACCTGACTCGCTTGGCGCTACGAAGGCTGTCCGGGTCACCCCGTCGCAGGTCATCCAAGATGCGTCGTCGGTCTGTGGCGGGTTGGGTATCCGCGACCATCGATCCGACAGGTGCGACCATCGCCCCATCGACGCGCCCGAGGAGATCTTTGCTGCGTCGTCCCGACTCGCGAACCACGACGGCGCGGAGGGCTTCCGACGTCAGTCCCGCCGCTCGTGCAAAGTGATATATGGGCATGTACGGCGAGTTCTCCCTGCATGCTTGTTTGATGTACTCCGTCGGTGCCTGCGGTTTCTCCTGACGCAGAAACTTGCGCAAGAGCTCCCTCTCCCCGATCACGACTGGTTGTGCGATGGTCTTGACGGGGCGGATCGCTCCCGGGGCGACCGGTTCCACCTCCCCGACGAGGCGAAGCGTGGTCACGCCAGCGTCGTGTCGCTGCGTGAAGCGTCCTTCTCGAATGAACTGTACCTGCTTGAGAAGCGCTTCGCTGATCAGGAGGCGTCCGCCCGATCCTGAGAGCTCGCCGTCGACGAGGTCGAGTAGGCCGACGTTCTCGACGCCAATGTGGGCAACCCTTGACAGATGCCTCAACCAGGCGTCCCTCTCGTGTTCGCGGAGTTCCGACAGCAGACGCTGCAGCTCGGGATATCGTATCCGTTCCGAGCGGCCCCGGTATCGGTAATAGATGTCGGCCTCGCGCAGCGCACTCCCATCAGTCTTGGTGCAGACGACCGGCCTGGAGATAGCGGGCTTCACAGCGACGACCCCAAGCTGGAGGCCTGCAACCTCGACCCGGAACGCCTCCCACTCGATCTCGGGGGCCAGCGCTGAGTTGAGATACTCGGTAGCGCGGGCGGGATCAAGATCGTCGAAGCGCTTCACGTCCACGCCGAGGAGATCACGAGGAGAATCCCTTACGCCGAATACGATAAAGCCGCCATCGTGGTTGGCGAAGGCGGCCATCGTCCTTGCGTACTTGGCTCTGCTGCCCCAGTTGAAGGTCTCCTTGTACTCGAGTCGGCTGTTCTCGCGGGAGACGAGGCGGCCCGGACTGGACGGGTCTAGACGCAGTATTCTCAGCGCCTGGAGGCGAAGTGCCTCGTCGGTGTTCCCACTTCGGATAATCCGCTGGTCGGCACTCATTGAAAGGGGGTGCGCGGGCAGGGCGGGCTTCGAACCCGCTTGTATCCGGCTTTGGCCCTCTCCGATGGCTTCCAACACCACGCCAGCGCCCCGTCGCCGAAGCTGTCGGCGCGTTGTGCCTCGTGCGCGCCGTCACCCCGCCACGACCGCTTCACCCACGCTGCCACCGACCACACACCGCGTCCGAAACGTCCTTCGCGCGACGATCAGGCCCGGCCTGGGACCGATTCGATAACCTCAAGAATAATCCGGGCTAGGAGTCTGCGCCGCAGAAAACCAGATGCGACAATCGTAGGCGAGATCGGACGACGAAAGGACTTGATGTCGACTACGTTCCGCCCCTACGCGCCGGATCAGTCGCTGCTGTTTCCGCCCGACGTGCGGGAGTGGCTGCCCGAGGGCCACTTGGCACACCACGTCAGCGACCTGGTGGACGGTCTGGACCTGACGGCGTTCTACATGGCGTATGAGGGAGACGGGCGCCGCAACGCGCCGTATGAGCCCCGGATGATGGTGAAGGTTCTGCTCTACGCCTACGCGACGGGGGTGTTCTCGTCGCGCCGGGTTGCCCGGAAACTGGAAGAGGACGTGGCGTTCCGGGTGCTGGCGGCGGGGAACTTTCCGCAACACCGGACGCTGTGCGAGTTTCGGCGTCGGCACCTTGAGGATTTCCAGGCGCTGTTCGTGGAGGTGGTCCGTCTGGCGCAGGAGTTGGGTCTGGCGCGCTTGGGGAAGCTGTCTATCGACGGGACGAAGGTGCGTGCGAACGCGAGCAAGCACAAGGCGATGAGCTACGACCGGATGCAGGAAGAGGAACAGCGGCTGGAAAGCGAGATCGAGGCGCTGTTGCGTCAGGCGGATGCGGTTGACGAGGCCGAGGACGCACGCTTGGGCGCGGAGATTCGGGGCGATGATCTGCCGGCGGAGTTGCACCGGCGGGAAGCGCGTCTGGCCGCGATTCGCGCGGCGAAGTCGCGCCTGGAAGCGAAGCAACGGGCGGCGGACGACATGCGGGGTCGGCAGCCGGGTCAGGACCGGAACCCGAAGGGCGGACCGCCGTACAAGCGGGCGTATGGCGAGCCGGACGAGAAGGCGCAGAGCAACTTCACGGACCCTGAGAGCTCGATCATGAAGACGAGCAGTGAGGGGTTCCAGCAGTGCTACAACGCGCAGGCGGCGGTGGACGCGGAGCACCAGTTGGTGGTGGCGACGGATTTGACGGCGAACGCGAGTGACCAGGGTGAGTTGCCGGTGTTGCTTGACGCGGTGCAGGAGACGTTCGACGCGCAGCCGGAGACGGTGCTGGCCGATGCGGGGTACTGCAACGAGCGGGACCTGAAGGACCTGGAAAAGCGGGGCGTTGACGGGTATGTGGCGCCGGGCCGGGAGGGCAAGCAGACGGCCGCCCGCGATCTGGAGAAACATCCGGCGACGGGTCGCATGGTGGAGAAGCTGGCGACGCCGGCGGGCCGGGAGGCGTATGCGAAGCGCAAGTGGTTGTCGGAGGCTCCCTACGGTTGGATCAAGCACGCGCTGGGCTTCCGGCGCTTCAGCCTGCGCGGACTGGCGAAGGTGCGCTGCGAGTGGGACCTGGTGTGCCTGGCGTTGAACGTCAAGCGCCTGCACGTGCTGAAGGCGGCGTAGGACACGGGGAATGAGGCTCGCAACGGCGGCAAATCGACCTGCACCGCGGTCTCTGACGGGCCATACTACGGCCCGCGAGGACCGAATTTTGCTCTCTGTTCGCCAACCACCGAACATCCATCCCGCCTTGCCGACCGGCGAAGCCGCCCCGACACGGAGCTCAGCGCGTGGGATGAGGACTCATTTCGTGCCGCAAACGTCCTGCGGCGCAAGCTCCTAGCGGAACTCCGGTGTCGGCGTCTCCATGGTCCCCGAGCGCCCACCGTTCCGCGGGCCGTTCGGGGTGGCTGTAGGCCTCGTGGCTCTCGAACGAGAGGGTCACGTACACGTCCATATCCAACGCCCGAAACTCGCGGATGAGCTGTCGCAGCACATCGTCCTTGAAGGTCGGGACGTTGCGCCACGGCTCGTAGGCGCGCTCGACGGTGCTGTCCATGCTGTCGTCGTAGTGCAGCGCCACTGAGATGCCGATCCAGTTGACATGCAGGTTCTGCAGGTGCCGGACGAAGTCGTCCGGAACGAGAGGCCCGGCACGCTCCGGCTCCCACCACGCGACGGTCTCGATGTTGGTGCCCCAATTGCCGGAGATGTGCAGTGCCCGCATCGGTTGGTCGATCGGCTGCCCTTGACCAAGCGGAGGAGAGAGCAGGGACAGCCCGATCGCCAGCCAACAGCCTGGCGCGGCTCCTCCACGCCGTTTCGGCCTTTCAGGTGACCCACCGCCCCCAAACCAGCTTGCGGCTCGAAACGGACCGCACCGCTCAAATCCCGGGATGGTCATCACATAGGCACTCGAATCCGCCGACGATATCACGATGACGTCGGCGGTCGCCGCCGCAAACCGTCGGGAGAAGATGGGTGCCGGGCCGATGGCACCCTACCGCCGACGGCTGCCGCCGTTGACGGCAGCCGGACGAGAAGGGACCGAAGATGGCAGCATTCAACGGAACGCCAGGGAACGACCCGTACTTCGGACGCCCGATGCGGACGAGATAACTGGGCACGATGGGCAGGATCAGCTCCGCGGCGGCAGCGGCAACGACACCATCGGCGGGGGCAACGGCCCGGACTCGCCCCGGGACGAGGTGCTCGACCGCTTCATCCAGCAGGCGGTGACGCAGCCCCGACGTCAGCCGGGAGCTTGGCACAGGCTGTAGACTGTAGTCATCCAACTCGGGTTCGCACTGCCGCGGTTCAACCATCGAGGTGCTGTCATGACGATCTCGCGACGCAAGGCACTCTCCCTCTCCGGTGCCACCCTCGCCGGCTACTCCCTGGGCTTCTTCGAGCCGCGGACCGCGCAGGCGGCGCAGGCCGGGCAGGACGACTGGCCCGACACGCTCGTCGAACGGCCTCTGCGCGAGGGGTTCCCGGCGCCGCTGCCCCTCAATGCCGACGGGTCCGCGCCTGAGCACCCCGAGAGCGCGGCCGGGGCGATTACCGACCCGCTGATGTGGCGCACCCCAGGACGCCAGACCCCCGAGATCGAGTTCGATTACCGACAGATGAGGATCCGGGTGGACACCCGCGGCATGGCCAGGCTCGCCGGCACGCTGCGGTTCTCCGACCTCGAGCCGCTGCCGACCGTCTCCCGCACGTTTCTCCTCCAGTGCGGCGCGCCGAATCCTCGCGGCATCGTGAAGTGGACCGGGGTGCGGTTCAGCGACTTCGCCGATATGCTCGGGCTGATTCCCGAGGTGCACTACTGCCGCTTCCTGGCCTCGGACCAGTTCTACGCCGACGAGCCGCTGTCGACGCTGCGGCACCCGCAGGTGCTGCTGGCGTGGATGATGAACGACGAGCCCATCCCGCCTCGCCACGGCGCGCCCTTGCGACTGATCATCCCGTTTCGCTACGGCAACCGCAGCGTGAAGGCGATCACCGAGATGACATTCTTCACCCCCGGGCCGCGGATGCCTCCGTTGCCGGCCTGACGCGGAGGCGACCGACGCGTTCGTCGCGGAGAGAGAACCGCCAGGCGTTCGGGGCGACGCCTCGTCGCGTCGGTCGACGTTCGGCGGTAGAGGGAGGGGAACCTGATGCCCACCGCGTTGCTGCTGGCCCTGCTAGTGGTGTGTCACTAGAACAATTTGACACTTCAGCTTCCGCGCGTGCGACACGACGACCCCCAATCGGTGCCCGACAATCGGCGGGTTTCGCGGTGTTGTCGGCCACGGACAGCGATGTAAGGCCATTTCGCGGACACACCACTAGCGCAGGCGCTGCCACCGCTCGGACCGCTCGACGGCGCCGGGCTGCCGCCTGCCGAGCTCGATCGCGTGCAGGTGGGCATGATGGCGCCCGACTTCCGGTTCGTCATCGACCGGGCCGGCCGGGTGACCTGGAAGTTCCTGAACACCGATGCCCGGATCCGGGCGGAGAACGCGGACATCCTGGAGGCGCTGGATCGGATCGACCGGTGAGGATCCGGGGGGATGGAGGCCGGGATGCCAGGATGCCCGGGGCGACGGGACCGCAGGAGGTGACATGAGAGACCGAGAGCGGGTGAGCGTGCGGTGGGGGGCGGCCGTCGCGCTGTGCGTCACCGCCCTCTGTCAGGGGCTCGGCTCCGCGCAAGCGCCGGCGGACGAGCGGGACGCCGCGCCGCGGACGCCGTGGGGCGAGCCGGACCTGCAAGGCATCTGGACCGACCCGACGGCGACGCCGCTCGAGCGGCCGGCGCAGTTCGCCGACCAGGAGCGCTTCACCGACGAGCAACGCACGGCCCTGGATGCGGAACGGGCGGCGCTGCGCCGCTTCGACACCCGGTCGGAGGCGGGCACGCCGCTGGACGTCGCCGGCGCCTACAACGCCGTCTACCAATCGGTGAAGCGGACCGGACGTCGCACGTCGCTCATCGTGGATCCGCCCGACGGACGGGTGCCGCCGTTGACCCCGGCGGGGCGCGGGCGCGCGGAGGCCGACCGCCGGGGCCGTACTTCGTTCGAGGAGCTGGCGGGCGACTACGGCACCGAGCGGATGAACCGCGCCGATGGGCCCGAGGACCGCGGCCTCGCCGAGCGCTGCCTGGGCAACCGGCTGCCGGCGCTCGGCGGCTACTCGCGGATCGTCCAGTCTCCGGGCTACGTCGCCATCTACCACGAGGCCGGCCAGGGCGGCGGCGGCAACCGGATCATCCCCGTCGATGGGAGCGTGCATCTCCCCGCCCGCGTGCGTCTGTGGTACGGCGATGCCCGGGGCCGCTGGGAGGGCGCCACGCTCGTGGTGGACACCCGTCACTTCACCCGCAAGACGAACTACCGGGGGGCCCGCGAGGATCTGCATCTGATCGAGCGGTTCACCAGGGTGGACGACCAGACGTTGCGCTACGAGGTCACCATCGACGACCCCACGACGTTCACGCAGCCCTGGACGGTCCTCGTGGAGCTCGAGCGACAGGACGACCGACTCAACCTGATCTTCGAATCCACCTGTCACGAGGGGAACTTCGGCCTGACCGGCATTCTCGCGAACACCCGCGCCGCCGAGCGGGCGTTCGCCGAGGGACGCGGTCCGGACCCGGCCACGACCGGCCTCGCCCTGCGCGCGGCCGACGGGACCGACGATCGCGACGATCCGCTGCGGGGGCGGCGGCCGGGCCTCGTCGAGGAGACGCCCGCCGAGCCTCGCTGAGGCCGAGCGGGGAACGCGCTGCGATCCGCGCGGGAGACAAGATGATGCGCGCTCGTTCGACATACGTGCTGGGCGGTCTGGTCACGGCCATCGGGCTCGCCGCGCTCACGCTGACCACCACGCACACCACCGCTCAGACGCCGGCCCCACCAGGGCTGCCGCGGACGGTGGACGGCCAGCCGGATTTCAGCGGGATCTGGCAGGCGAACAACACCGCGAACTGGGACCTGCAGACGCACGTCGCGCGCCCCATGGTGGGCCAGCCCGGCGTCTACCCCGACATCCCCGTGCCTGCTGCCCCGGTGCTCGCTCTCGGCTCGATCGGCTGGGCGCCCGGCGGCCTCGGCGTGGTCGTGGGCGACGAGATCCCGTATCGACCGTGGGCGGCGGAGCGGAAGCGGGAGAACGCCGAGCACTGGCTGGATCGCGACCCGGAAATCTTCTGCTACCTGCCGGGCGTGCCGCGCGCCATGTACCTCCCCTACCCGTTCCAGATCTTCCAGGGCACGAACAAGGTCATGATGATCTTCGAGTTCGCCAACGCCCAGCGCATCATCCACCTCGACGAGGTCGAGCCCTATCCCAACGAGGCCTGGATGGGCCACTCGCTGGCGCACTGGGAGGGCGAAACCCTCGTGGTCGAGTCGACGAGCTTCACGCCCTACACCTGGTTCGACCGGTCGGGCAACTTCCATAGCGACGCCCTCCACGTGGTGGAGCGGTTCAGCTATCTCACGCCGGACGCTATCCAGTACGAAGCCACCATCGAAGACGAGCAGGTGTTCACACGTCCCTGGACGATCCGCATGCCGCTGTATCGACGGCTGGAGCAGCGCGCGCAGCTCCTGGACTTCCGCTGCGTCGAGATGGTCGAGGAGACCCTCTACGGGCACCTGCGCAAGGAGCCGCTGGTCACGACGTGGGAGGGGGACACCCTGCGGGTGGATATCACGCGCCGCTTCGAGATCGGCGACGAGCGGGTGTACGAGCGTCACCTCTCGGGTAACCCGCCGGACCCGCGGTGAACACAGGAGAGACCTCCATGCACGGACCAACGCGCCGCCTCCGCGCCGCGACCGGCGCCCTCGCCCTGCTCCTCGGGAGCCTCGTCGGCCCGCCGGCCCGGGCCCATCATGCGTTCTCGGCCGAGTTCGACGCTAACCAGCCGGTCCGATTCGACAAGGCGACCGTCACCAGGATGGCGTGGACGAATCCCCACGTCTGGATCTACATCGACGTGGAGCACCCGGACGGCACGGTCGAGCCGTGGGCGATCGAGGCGGGAACCCCGAACGTGCTCTTCCGGCGGGGGTTCACGAGGGCTTCCCTGCTCCCGGGCACCGAGATCGTCGTCGACGGGTATCGGGCCAAGGACGGCACGCGTCGCGCGAACGGCCGGGACGTCACGTTGCCCGACGGGCGCATCCTGTTTCTCGGGTCTCCGGGCACCGGCGCCCCGGACGAGCTGCGGTCGAGTGGCCGCTGACGACCAGCAGCCGAGCGCGGCGCTGGCACACGGCGTGACCCCCGGACGGCACCTGTGCCCGAACCGGGCAGCGCCGGGAGGGACCGATTATGGGGCATTCCGAGTCGGAGGGTGTCGGCCGGCGGACGTTCCTCAGGGAAGCTGCCGCCGGAGCCGCCGGGGCCGGAGCCGGAATGGCGGGCGGTGCGGCCGGCGCCGCGGGGCGTTCGATGCAACAGCACGACCACGAGCACGATCACGACCACCAGGTGGTGCCCGACGACATCGCCCTGCGGGTGCGGGCACTCGAGTCGATCCTCATCGAGAAGGAGATGATCGACCCGGCGCAGCTTGACGCGGTGGTCGACACCTACGAGAACCGGATCGGTCCGCGCAACGGTGCGCAGGTCGTCGCGCGCGCGTGGAGCGACCCGGACTACAGGGCGCGACTCCTCGAGGACGGGACGGCGGCAATCGCCGAGTTCGGTTTCGCCGGCGCGCAGGGCGAGCACATGGTGGTGGTTGAGAACACCCCCGACGTCCACAACCTCGTCGTCTGCACGCTCTGCTCCTGCTACCCCTGGCCCACGCTGGGCCTGCCGCCGGTCTGGTACAAGTCGGCCGCCTACCGCTCGCGGGCGGTGATCGAGCCGCGCGCCGTGCTGCGCGAGTTCGGGGTCGAGCTCGAGGGAGACGTCGAGGTCCGCATCTGGGACAGCACCGCGGAAGTGCGCTACCTCGTGCTGCCGGAGAGGCCGGCCGGCACCGACGCGCTCGGCGAGGCCGAACTGGCGGAGCTCGTGACGCGCGACTCGATGATCGGCGTGGCCAGGGTCGCGGGGCCGGCCACCGAGGCCGCCGGCGATGGAGGCGACGCATGAACGGCATCCACGACATGGGCGGGATGGACGGCATGGGCCCGGTCACGCCCGAGGCGAACGAGCCGGTCTTCCACGAGCCGTGGGAGGGGCGCGTGTACGGCCTCACCCGTGCCCTCGCCCGCTGGGGCCGGGGACGCAACTGGGGCAGCTTCCGCTTCGCGCTCGAGAGCCTCCCGCCGGCCGATTACCTGCGGATGTCGTACTACGAGCGCTGGTTCACCGTGCACGTCAACCGGCTGCTCGGCAGCGGGCTGGTCACCGAGGACGAGCTCGCCACCGGCTACGCCGACCGGTCCCGGCCGCGGCCGGAGCTGCTGCCGGCGCCCGCTGCCGCATCGCTCGGGGCCGGTCGGCTCGACATCGAGGTCGCCGCAGGCTTCTCGCCGGGGGACGAGGTCCGGGTGCGCAATCTCCATCCCCGCGGGCACACCCGCCTGCCGCGCTACACGCGGGGCCGGCGGGGCACGGTGATCCGGGACAACGGCGTCTACGCGCTGCAGGACACCGACGAGCAGGGCCAGCGCCCCGGCGAGACGCCCCAGCACGTCTACACGGTCCGCTTCGTGGCGCGTGAGCTATGGGGCGAGCGCGCCTCCGCGCGCGACTCGGTCTACGTGGAGATGTGGGAGGAGTACGTTGAGGCCGCCTGATTCCGGTCCGGAGCCGGGCAGGGCCATTGATGCCGCCCGGCTGCAGTCCCTCCCGCCCCCGCCGCGCGACGAGGAGGGGCCGGTCTTCGCTGCACCGTGGCAGGCGCAGGCCTTCGCGCTCGCGGTACGGCTCTCCGCGCAGGGCCACTTCACCTGGAAGGAGTGGGCCCGAGCGCTGGCCGACGAGTTGCGGGCTGCCGACGAGCGGGGGGAGCCCGACGACGGCACCCGCTACTACCACCACTGGGTGGCCGCCCTCGAGCGCCTGGTCACCGCGAAGGGCCTCACGGATTCGCCCGCCCTCCGCGACCGCAAGGAGGCGTGGGCGGATGCCTACCGCCGCACCCCCCACGGTCAGCCGGTGGTGCTCCGGAAGCAGGCCGAACCCGACCAGCACTAGCCCGCCAATCGTCGCCTGCCGGCTCCGCTCGGCGCCCCGCCGGATAACGACGTGGGTCGCAGCGATGCCGCCGGCCTGCACGAGGCGGTCGAGGCTGGCCGGATCGGGCACGCCGTACTCCTGCCTGCGGAGGGACTGCCGGTAGTGGTCGCGCGGCGTCTCCCCCACGCAGGCCACATAGGTCTCGTGCGACCCGGGAATGAGCATGAGCGGACCGTTGAAGGCGAGGTTGTCGGTCAGCGCAACCGAAACGCTGAGCGCGCGCATGGCCGGCATCCCGTCCTCGACATGCCAGGTCTCGAAGTCCGAATGCCAGTAGAACTCCTTGCCGACGAATCCCGGCTTCAGGTTCACCCGCGACTGGTGCAGGTAGACCTCGCTCCCGAGAATCTGACGCGCCACGTCGAGCAGCCGCTGTTCGCGCGCCTGGCGCGCGAACAGCGGCTGAGCGCGTGGATGCGGAAGATCGACCGCACCGAGTCGCTTGACGGTTCCGTGATCGTCTCCGCGGCGTCGCGGAGCGTCCCGCCGGCGACGAGCCGGGACAGCTCGGCGGTCAGCGCCGCGACCTCATCCCCGTCGAGAATCGGCTGCGACAGATGTCAACGAGCGCTGAGAAGCGCGTCAATTTGAACAGATCATCGACCACTGCAATCCAGACGATGACGCTGGCGTTGTGACCGGCCGCATAGGTGAGGATCTGGCCGAGATGAGTATGGTCCGTCGTGCCCAATTGGTTCTCGATGATCACCGGACGTCCGCTACCGTCACGGGCCAACAAGTCCAGTGAAAACATCCCTACCGGTGCCTCTCGCTCGTCGACTTCGAGATCCATCCCCAGGGCATCGTCGGTGGCCGCCCGGAAGGCGTGGCAACCCGCCGAGCTAGTCACGGTCTTCGCCATCGGCGGTTCGGAAAGCCGCGGGCGCTCTTGTGTTCTCCGGCGGTTGTTCGAAGCTCCCGCTGGGAGTGCGGACCGGTGGTGTCGGGGTCAGCGTCGAGACGAACCGCGGCGAGGTCGTGCCTTGCTAGGGTCCGAATAGGGTCCACCGTTGGCCGGCATTCGCCGTCTTCCCTCCCACCGACCGCGTCGACGCGCCCCCCATCGGTGGGACGACGGTTCTGGTAATGGAGGGAAACGAACGGCCTCGGAATGGGCGGCCGCAAGTTCTCGGAGCGTGAGCCCAGAGCCTGTTGTACCCGGTCGAGCCGCGCTCCGGTGATCATTGAAGAGACGGTCATGAAGAGCATCACGGGAGCCACGACCGGAGGCAGGGCGCTGCTGGCGGCGACGATCGGCGCCTGCGCGACGATCCCTGCCGGTCCCATGACCACCGATGATCAACGACAATTATTTTTGCCGGTCGACGAGGCGCTGATCGGCCCGTCGCGGGGACACGCGCGGAGCGTGTGACACTGCCCGTTTCCTCGCGGAGGACGGGTTGGTCACCGATGCTCAGGTTCGGCGATTGCGCGAGAAGCGAATGGCAGGCAAGACGCTGGCGGCGGCCGCGGCGGCGGCCGGGATGAGCGAGCGGGCGGCGCGCAAGTGGCAGAGCGGGCCGTTGCCGTCGACGGCGAAGGCGTCGCGGTGGTGGCGCACGCGGGAGGACCCGTTCGCCGACGTGTGGCAGTCGGAGGTCGTGCCGCAGCTGGTGGCCGACACCGACGGACGGCTGCAGGTGCTGACGCTGTTCAAGGCGCTGTGCCGGCGACATCCGGGCCGTTTTCAGCCGGGGCAGCTGCGGACCCTGCAGCGGCGGATCCGCGAGTGGCGGATTCAGTACGGTCCCGACCGCGAGGTGTACTTCGAGCAGGTTCCGGTCCCGGGTCGGGAAGCGGCGTTCGACTTCACCGACTTGAGCGACCTGGGGGTGACGCTTCGAGGCGTGGCGTTCCCGCACCTGCTGTTCGAGTGGGTGCTGAGCTACAGCCGGTGGACGTATGTGGGGCTGGCGCTGAGCGAGACGTTCGAGGCGCTGGTGTCGGGGCTGCAGGGCGCGCTGTGGACGCTGGGGGCGGTGCCGGCGGTGCTTCGTCACGACAACCTGTCGGCGGCGACGCACGAGCTGCGGCGCAGCGGCGGCCGTCAGTTGACGGTGCGGTTCCGGCAGGTGCTGGACCACTACGGGCTGCGCTCGTCGCGGATCCAGCCGGGGAAGCCGCACGAGAACGGGGTGGCCGAGCAGGCGCACTTCCGGACGGCGACGGCTATAGAGCAGGCGTTGCTGTTGCGGGGCGAGAGGGACTTCGTCGACGAGGCGGCGTACCTGCGCTTCGTGCGCGCGGCCGTCGACGAGGAGCGGAATGCACCGGCGGCGGCCCGGCTGGCCGAGGAGCGTCCGTATCTGCGTCCGTTGCCGTCGGGTCGGGTCCCGGAGCACACGACGTTCGAGTGCCGGGTGCGGAAGTGGAGCACGATCCGGGTCGGCGGCCGGGTCTATTCGGTGCCGTCGCGGTTGATCGGTCACACGGTCGAGGCGCGCCAGCATCCGTCGACGGTGGAGGTCCTCTACGGGGGGCGGGTGCTGTGCACGATGCCGCGTCTGCGGGGCGAGGCGGAGCACCGCATCGACTACCGCCACATCATCGGGAGTCTGGTCCGGAAACCGGGCGCGTTCGCGCGGTATCGCTTCCGGGAGGAGCTGTTCCCGTCGCTCGTGTTCCGGGCGGCGTATGACGTGCTCGGCCGGACGCACGGCGAGCGGGCCGACGTCGAGTACGTGCGCCTGTTGCACCTGGCGGCCACGACCAGCGAGCGGCGGGTGGAGGCGACGCTTCGCGCCCGTCTCGACGCCGGCGACCCCTGCGACTACGCGGGCGTGCAGGCCCAGGTTCGTCCGCCGGTTCCAACCATTCCCGTGGTCCGCGTTCCCCGCCCGGATCTCGCGCAGTACGACGCGCTGATCACCGGAGGTCTGGTCGGATGACGGCGGCGAGCACGCAGGTGACGTCGCTGCTGACGCAGTTCGGGCTGACGACGGCGGCCGAGGAGATGGTGCCGCGGCTGACGCAGGCCGGTCACCCCGAGGCGATGCCGGTGCTGGTCGAGGTGTTCGAGGCGGAAGCCGAAGCGCGCCGCCAGCGCCGGATCACGCGGTTGCGTCGCGCGTCGCGGTTGCCGCCGGGCAAGACGTTCGCGACGCTCGACACCGGGAGGTTCCCGGCGCCGGTCGCGCAGCAGCTGGAGACGCTGGCCACCGGGGCGTTCCTCGAGACGGCGGCCAACGTGCTCGCGTTTGGCCTGCCGGGCGTGGGCAAGAGCCACGCGCTCTGCGCCGTCGGGCACGCGCTGGTCGAGGCCGGCCACAGCGTGCTGTGCGCCCCGGCCTACGCCTTGGTGCAGGAGCTGCTCGGCGCGAAACGCGACCTCGACCTGCCTCGCGCCCTCCGGAAGCTCGACCTCTTCGAGGTCATTTTGCTTGACGATCTGGGCTACGTTCAGCAGAGCTCGGACGAAGCCGAGGTGCTGTTCACGCTGCTCGCCGAGCGCTACGAGCGCCGTTCGGTGATGGTGACGAGCAACCTGATGTTCAGCCAGTGGGACCGCATCTTCCGCGACCAGATGGCCACGGCCGCGGCGATCGACCGCTTGGTCCACCACGCGGTAGTGATCGAGTTCGACGTCCCGAGCTACCGGACGGACCGGTCCCGCCGAAAATCGCCGCCGGCACCTGCTCCCCGGGGACGTGCCCCGGGCCCGCTGCTGCCCCGAGCTCGCCGCCGGTCGACCTCGTGAACGCCCAGCCGGTGCCGCTTCGACCGTCGTGCTCTCCCGTTCGAACGGCGTAGCTGCGGGCCGGCCGGCGTGTCAACGCGCTGGTGCGCGTCCTCCGCTCCGCTCCGGCCCGTCGGGTGACACACCGTCCGTCCCGCCACTCAGATTGCAGTTATGGGCCTTGCGGCCCGGCCTGGACGGGGGCGTCCCGGCCGCCAATGACGTCTCACGTCACCGGCAAAAATAGTCGGCGCGAACCGGCAAAAGTAGTTGACGCTGAACACACCGAGGCTCTTGACCTTTCCGTCTCTCGTCCATCCTCCTCTCTCCCGTCTTCACCGTCTTCTCGTCATCTCTTCCTTTGTGGCCCTGTCCGGCCGTCCGGCGGCCGGTACCTCAGTGACGCCGGTTCGCTTCGATCGGCACCTGTCCGGCGGGCGAACAACGTGCTGTCCAACCGCGGCTCAACTCGCTGCCTGCGCGCAGCGGGCGGCGGAACGGACAGCCGGTTGCCTCGGTGGCGCTTCATCAACGACCGCCGACCGCGGGCTTTTGGCCCTTCCGTCCCTCGTCCGTCCTCCTCTTGACGATGCCGAAGGCAACAGACGCCAGGTGTGCCGGTTGGCACGCGCTCATCCGAACGGCGGAGGTCGTCGCCGGCGAGCTCGAGGGCCGTCCGGTCGAGCTGACCGCGGACACCACGACGTGGTTGACGCTGACGATGCCGCCGACGGCGTTCGAGCGCGAGGCGATCGACGGCGTGACGGCAGCCGCGACCGCGCTGAGCCGCGAGATCTGCGCGCAGTGCGGCGGGCCGGGCGACCCGGTCCGGCACATCGACAGCTCGCTGAGCACGCGCTGCGAGGGCTGCCGCACGGCCGGACAGCAGGTTCTGCCCCGGCACTGGCGCCGCCCGCACCGTGGCGCCGGCGGCGACAAGCTCGAGAACGCGATCGGCGACGAGGACCTGCTGGCGCTCATGAACGCGGGCGGCGAGCCGGGGGAAGCGAGCGAGCGGTGGCCGCGAAGGCTCGTCGGCGGCGGGTCGACCGGCCTGGCTCCGAGCGGGATCGACGGTGTCGGCTGGAACCACCTGATCCGCGCCGCGTACGGCGAACTTGTGCCAAGCGGCGACGGGAGGGCGGCGACGGTCCGCCAGATCAAGGAGAAATTGGGGACGCTGACGATCTACACGGACCAGCGGACGGCGTTCTGGCAGGGGTTCGGGCGGCTGATCGCCCGCGTCAGCGAGCAGGTCTGCATCAAGTGCGGGCAACCGGGCGAGTTGCGCAACGGCAGCCGCGACGGCACGGGCAAGAACTACAGCGGCGGCTGGCTCCGGCCGGAGTGCGCGCTGTGCTGGCAGGCGAGCGGCAGGAAGTAGCGATGATCGCGCTCGATGTCGCGTACCGTGAATTCGCCGATGGCCTCGCAGATGTCGAAGCTGGTGCGCAGCGGGTCGGCGGGATCGCCGTCGGCCAGCACGACGAGCAGATCGATGTCGCTGGTCTCGTACAGCTCGCCCTGGGCCGCGGAGCCGAACGAACAATGATGACCTCGACCGGACGGCAGGTGCTCGAGCATCCGGTCAGGCGCCTGGTCGACGCGCCGGTGGTCCGGCTGGCCGTTGCCGCGGTTCCACGTCGAGGCGATCACGGTCGTGCGTCGGCGGTGTCAGCGTCCCCGTCGAGGCGGGCCGCCCGCAGCCTGGAGGCGCGCTGGCGCACCGCCGCCTCGCTGCGCCCGAGCCGCTCGGCGAGCTCGCGCAGGCGGCCGCCGCCGTGCTCGTAGTCGAGCGCATCGGCCAAGCGAACCGCGACGTCTTCACTTGGGGTCCAGCGGCGCGGCATCGGCTATGTCGTAGAGAACCCGGCCTCCGCGCAACGCGTCCTCGATGATCCTGCACCCGGGCGCCGAGCGCAGCACTTCCCGCGTCACGCGCCCAGCTTGCGCCGCAGGTGCTCGACTGCTGCTCGCATCTCGTCGGCGTTCCACGCCGTCCAGTCGTTGCTCTGCGGCATCCCCGGCAGTCCCGTGCTTTGTTCCGCGGCAACGATGCTGACTGCAAGCTGCTCGGAACCGTGCTGCTGGCACAGCGCCAGGAACGTCGTGGTGAGGGCAACCGACGGCAATTCGTTGACGCCTGATCGAGAGCCGTTCACTGCCCAGTCTGCTTGCCCTCGCGTCTCTGCCGCGCCGTGCTGTTGGAAGCTGCTGTCGGCTCGCTCGTAGCGCACGACCTGTCCGGTTCGATACGACGTCATCCGCACGAGGCCGCACGCCTGGCATGCGTCCGCTTCGTACTCTCTCGTCGAGCGCTCCGGCGCGAGCGACCATCCGTGTCCGCTGGCTCGTCGCGGGCACGGCGGAACCTGCAGCTTCTGGTGTGTCATCTCATCGTGTGAAGGCGTGACTGTCTGCCCGTCACCGAGGCGGTGTCACCAGCCGAGCGTGGCCCGGCCCAGGAGCCCGTTGCTGGCGCCGCCCGCCGTCGCACCGCCGGCACCGCCCTCATCGGTCCCACGCTCACCGGCCGGACCGTCAGAGAATCAACTAAGCGCCGAGCAAGACTCATGCCACTAATGCCTTATTCCGTTCCACGTTCGTATCCGCCGAGTCGGCGCCACCGGGCGCCCGTTGCACGGCCTCGACGTCCCGCTTCCTCAAGGTGAGCAGCGGCCGTCGCGGCCTCTCTGATGCTTCCGTCCCGACTAGCTCCCACCTGACCCCAGCTCCAGGTAGTCTTCCAGGGGTCGTACCGCGTGCCGCTCTCGCCTGCCTCGCCGGTCGTGCCCTCCGGGCCATTCGTCTCTCGGTCGGTTCGGTCGGAGTTCCAGAACACGCCGGCGTGAAGAACGCCGCAAGGAGGACGAGAGTGCCAAGGTCCTCCGTGCCCGCAGGGCGAGCGTGGCGGTAGGCAGCCACCGGTGCACGACACCAGCGCAGAAAAACCCTGCCAAATTGTAACAATAGCGTATCATATATACGTGTTTATCGTTGCCTGTATCGTATTTGTTTCATCAGCACCGGCTGTACTGGTGCCGCGGCAGCGGCCCGGGACCCGGAACGCTTCGTTTCGGCCCCCCGGGCGGACCGTGATCGCGCCGATCCGGCGAAGGAGGAACCTTGACCCAATCCGACGATGCGCGGCGGGAGATTGAGGCGCTGCGCGAGCGCACCTCCACCCTGAACGCGGCCATCCTGCGCATCAGCGCCACGCTCGACCTCGACACCGTGCTCGCCGAGGTGCTCGAGAGCGCCCGCGGGCTCACCGCCGCCCGCTGCGGCGTCATCGCCACGGTCGACGAGGCGGGCGCACCCCAGGACTTCGTCTTCTCGGGCTTCACGCCCGAGGAACAGCAGGAGCTCGACGCCTGGCCCGACGGCGGCCGCCTGTTCCAGCACCTGCGCGAGCTGCCGGGGCCGTTGCGGTTCGCCGACCTCTCGGACTACATGAGCTCCCTCGGCATGGCGCCCACCCGCACCTTCTCCCGGAGCTTTCAAGGTGCGCCGATGCGCCACCCCGGCGCCGACGTCGGCCACTTCTTCCTCGCCGAGAAGGAGGGCGGCGAGCAGTTCACCGACGACGACGAAGAGGTGGTGATGCTGTTCGCGTCGCAGGCCGCGGCCGCGATCGCCAACGCCCGCACGCACCGCAACGAACAGCGCGCCCGGGCCGATCTCGAAGCGCTGGTCGAGACCTCGCCCGTCGGGGTCGTGGTCTTCGACGCGCAGACTGGGCAGCCGACGAGGTTCAACCGCGAGGCGAGGCGCATGGGAGAGGGCCTGCGGATGCCCGGCCGCCCGCCCGAGCAGGTCCTGGAGGTGATGGTCTGCCGGCGCGCCGACGGCCGCGAGGTCTCGTTGAGCGAGTTCCCGCTGGCGGAGCAGTTCGGCGACGGCGAGACGGTGCGCGCCGAGGAGGTCGTGCTGTCGGTCCCCGACGGGCGCAGCGTCAGGACCCTGATCAACTCGACCCCGATCCGTTCAGCCGGCGGCACGGTCGAATCGGTGGTGGTGACGATGCAGGACCTCGCGCCGCTCGACGAGATCGAGCGGATGCGGACCGAGTTCCTGGGCCTGGTGAGCCACGAGCTGCGCGCCCCGCTGATCTCGATCAAGGGCTCGGCGGACGCGCTGCTCGAGGAGGAGGCCGAGCTTGACCGGGCCGAGATGCGCGAGTTCCACCGCATCATCGCCGAGCAGGCCGGCCACATGCGCGGCCTCATCCGCGACCTGCTCGATGCGGGGCGCATCGACGCGGGCACGCTCTCGGTCACCCCCGAGCCCTCGGAGGTGGCCGCCCTGGTGGAGCGGGCGCGCAGCACCTTCCTGAGCGGCGGCGGCCGGCACGCCGTCCTCGTTGGAAATGGCAAGATGAAAAGGACTCCCCACCATTTGGCAAGGCCGTTGAGGGGGCATCCGTCGCGCACGGTTGCCCCGCGGCCGTCAACCCGCTACGCGGGTCCTCCACTTCGTTCCGGCCCTACGGGTGACTGCCGCGACTGACCGTGCGGATTGCTCTTGAGGGCCAGCCAGAAGGCTGGCCCTCGTTTAAGGCTGGCAAGCGGCGCAAGGTGGCCGCTCCGTTGTCGCGGAGAACCGATCCAGCAGACCGGGAGGACTGGACGAGAGCAACCCCCACCACCGCAGACCAAGCCGGAACGCCGAGACCGAAGGGCTCAAGGCTCGGCTCACGTAGTTGCGCTTCGGACACGGTGCGGGTCGAAGCGGGCGCGGTCGCGTAGCATCGCACAGGCGACGCTGAGCAGGCGGTCCGCCACCGAGCGCAGCGCGCGTGCGTGGCCGTGACCGCGAGCCCGGAGCGACTGGTACTTGTCGTGGCTGGCCGGGTCGCGGTGGGCGGCGACGCGGGCCCAGTGATAGGCGGCATCGCGCAGCCGGTTGTGGGCTGCCAGCCTCCGCGTCACGATCATGCTCTTCCCGGAACGGCGGGTGACAGGAGCCACCCCGCAGAGGCAGCGAAGGGCACCGAAGTCCCGCCGTCTTACCGCATCGCCACCCTCGGCAAGCAGCGCGGCCAGCACCTTGGTGCCGATGCCCGGCAGCGACAGCAGGATGGCCGCATCCCGGGGCTCCTGCGACGAGGGCTCGTCCTCCGTCGACGCGCTCGGGTCGTCCGCTGGGGCAGCGCCGGTGAGCTGATCCACCAACCGGCCGAGCTCACGGTGCGCGTGGTCGAGCTGGCGGTTAACCAGGGCCAGGCGTTCGGCGACGAGCCGCACGTGTGCAACGGCGGCCTCGGCCGCGCCCGGGGCGAGCTTGACGGCTGGCGCTCGCAGCCGATCACGTAGGGTGGAGGCGCTGATCCGACGGATGCGGTGCTGCTTCAACACTCTGGTGAGCGTCACCTCGCGAACGCGTCGAGCCGCGCGCGGTGTCGGCAGACGTCGCCAGAGGTCGAGGACCCACGGCGCCGCGACATCGTCGTCAACCGCGTCGAGGAACTGCGGGTAGTAGCGCCAGAGCTGCTGCCGCATGCGATTCGCCAGGCGAACGCGTTCCCGCGTCAAGTCCTCGTCGAGACGGGACCACTCCCGCAACTCGATGATCGCCGGGTCGGTCGGCTCCAGCTGTCGCAGACAGTGCGGGTCGGTGCGCAGCGCCGAGGCGAGCACCCGGGCGTCGCGCCGGTCGTCCTTCGCGCCCGCTGGCGACATGCGGTCCCGGAAACGGTCGAGCTGCTTCGGGTTGATCGAGTGGACGACGAAACCCCGCTCCATCAGACTCTCGACCACGGGACCGCTCGGCGTTTCGACCGCAACGCCGACTTCACTCTCGTCAGCGGCCCCGAATGACAGCAGCCAGTCGGCCATCTGCGACAGCCCCGCGCCGCCGTGCTCAAACTCCCGTTCCCCGAGCACCTTCCCGGCGGCGTCGAGCACGCACGCCTGATGCTTCTGCGATCCCCAGTCGATACCCACGAACCAAGTCAGCTTCAAGTTGAACCTCCGGTCTGCCGAATCGAACGGGCGCGCCCCGATGCCTGCCGTTCCCTGTACTGGCGCTCTACGGCGCAAACTCCCCACGGGGCATCCATCGGTGGCTGGACCGCCGGGGCACAAGTCCTTTTCAGGTGCTCGAAGCACTGGGACCCCTCGGTACTCCCGGTGGCCTGCCCGACGCCGCGAGACCCTCCCGCGGCGTCATCGGGAAAGGTACAGGGACCCCCCGTTGTTGAGTTGTCGTGGTCATCGCGCCGTGGCCGGACGGAGCGTAGCGACGGGAGGCCACGGCGCGATGAGCGCTATTGCCGTGTCACCTCCTCTGGCGCCTGGGATGCCTGATTGCGTGTGGCGGCCTTGAGCCTGTAGCTGTCACCGGCGGTCGCCAGCACGGTGGCGTGGTGGACGACCCGGTCGATGACCGCGGCGGCGGCCGTCGGGTCGAGGAAGACCTCGGACCAACGCGCGAACGGCAGATTCGTCGTCACCACGAGGCTGCGGCGCTCGTAGCGCTGGCTGATGAAGCCGAACAGCAAGTCGGCCCCGGCCTTGTCGAGCGGCACGTATCCGAGCTCATCGACGATGACCACGTTGTAGCGGGCGAGCTGGTCGAGCTTGCGTTGCAGCCGGCCCTGCTGCTGCGCCTCGACGAGCAGCGTGACCAGCTCGGCGGCGGTCACGAACCGCACGCGGTAGTCGTGCTGGCAGCAGGCCATCCCCAACGCGATCGACAGATGCGTCTTTCCCGTGCCGACGCCGCCGACGAACACGACGTTGGCGGCCTCGGCGACGAAGCGGCAGTCGAAGACCTGCAGGACCGCATCGCGGTCGAGGCCGGGCTGGGCGTCGAACGCGAAGGCGTCGAGCGTCTTGAGCATCGGGAAGCGGGCGTCCTGGATGCGGCGTTGGATGCGCCGCTCCCGGCGGCCAGTCACCTCCAGGTGCACCAACTGGGCCAGGTAGTCGGCCGGCGCCTGGCGCTGGCGGGCGGCCTGCTCGGCCAGCGGCCGCCACTGGGTCGCGATCGTCGACAGGCACAGCGTCTTGAGGTCCGCCGCCAGGTGCGGGGGCTCGATGGTCGTCGTCGCCATCAGCAACGGCCCTTGGGGCGCCCCCAGTTTTCTTGGACACGGATTAAGGGAGAATCCGATGTCGCAGGAGGTAGGGGGCATGGCTGGATCGAGACGGGTGAAGGGAGCTGGGTCGGCGCCGACGGAGGGAGCCCGGAGGGCGACCGGAGTCGGCGCCGACGCGGCGGCGGTGGGGTCGGGGGCCTTGGCGCCGGGGCAACGGTGGAGCGCGAGCCGGAAACGGGACGTGGTGTTGCGGCTGCTGCGCGGCGAGCCGCTCGACGCGGTCTCGCGTGAAGTCGGGGTGGAGGTCTATCGCCTGGAGAGGTGGAAGGCGCGGGCGCTGGCCGGCCTCGAGCTGGGCCTGAAGGAGCAGGCCGGTGAGCCGCTGGCCGTGGAGCTGGATGCGGCCAAGCGGCACATCGGGGAGCTGTCGATGGAGAACGAGCTGTTGCGGTCGCGTGCCCGCGCAGCGGAGCGCCGCCTCCCTTTGGCGACGCGGAGGTCGCGACGATGAGCCAAACGACCTCCGCGACGACGGGGCGACGCTACGGTCTCGAGCGAGTGTGTCGAACGTGGGAGCGGTCGCGCTCGGCGCTCTACGCCAGGCGGGCTCGCGTGCAGCACCCAGCGCGGGCTGATGGCCCACGCCGCCGCGGGCCGACGCCCGCGCTGTCTGATGCGCAGTTGCTGGCGGCCGTTCGCAACGACTTGGCCCGCTCGCCGTTCCAGGGCGAGGGCCATCGCAAGGTCCACGCGCGGCTGCGGATTCTCGACGGGGTGCGGGTTTCGCGGACACGGGTGTTGCGCGTGATGCGCGCGCAGGGCCTGCTCTCGCCTCACCGCGGGCGGCAGGGTGAGCCGAAGCCGCACGACGGCACGATTGTCACCTCGGCGCCCGACGTCATGTGGGGTACCGACGGCGCGCGGGTGTTGACCGTCGACGACGGCTGGGTCTGGACCTTCGCGGCCGTCGACCACTGGAACGCCGAGTGCGTGGGCTGGCACGTGTGCAAGGTGGGGAGCCGTTTCGCGGCCCTCGAGCCGGTCGCGCAAGGGCTCCGGCGATGCTGCGGCTCGGTCGAGGCGGACGCGGCCCGCGGGCTGGCGCTCCGGATGGATCACGGCAGCCAGTATCTGTCGGACCACTTCCTCAACCAGGTCCGCTACTGGGGCATCCGCCCCAGCTTCGGCCTGCTCGAAGAGCCGGAGACCAACGGCGTCGTCGAACGCTGGAATCGCACGCTCAAGGAGCAGGTCGTCTACGGCCGGGTCTTTCGAAACCTCGCCGACGTGCGCGCCGCCGTCGCCGAGTTCGTCGAGCGCTACAACCGGTGCTGGCGCCTTGAGAAGCTCGCCTATCGCACGCCACTCGAGGCCCGCGAGGAGTACGAGCTACGCCAAGCCGCGTAGCCCAAACTTGTGTCCAAGAAACCGGGTGCGGTACATCAGCAACGGCCCTCCACCAGCGCGTCATACGCCGAGAGCGTCGGGGCGGGCACGGCGATCTCAGCCAGCTCCGGACGCACGCCCGTGACCGGTGGGCAGACCGGCGGCGGGCCGCTCTGCTGCTGCCGGAGGATGAGCCGCACCGTCTCGAGACGCGGCGAATGACGCTCGAGCGCGGCCGTCACCGCGCGCTCGACGGCCGCGGCCGGGTGCGTCTCCATCAGCCGCAGCATCCGGACCCACTCCTGGTCGGGCTTGCGCGTGTGCCGGGCCAGCTCGGCCCGCACCTGCTGCCAGACGGGCGCCAGACGCCAGTCGATGAGCGCCGTCGCCTCGGCCACGGCCCGGTGTTTGCGCTCGAGCAGCGGCAGCACGTGAAACGCGTCGAGGACCTTCGTGCCTCTCGAGAACGCCCGGACGTGCTGCGCCACCACCTCGGCGCCGACCGCGACCGCCACCCGGTCGTGGTACAGCTTCACCCACACCGGCCGGTAGGCGTGGCGGATTGGCACCGAGTAGGTGACGTGGTCCACCCGCACGTGTCCGAACTTGTCGGCCACCCGCGCAACCACGCGGCAGGTGGCGGGCAGGTGCGCGGGCAGCGCCCGCAGATGCTGCCGCTCGAGCGTCAACGCGTCCTCGACCGAGCGCCCGTCATCGAGGTGGCGCGTCGGCAGGTCCGCCGCCAACTCGCGGAGAATCGCCGCGTTGAGCGCCGCCCAGCTCTCCACCGCCAGCCGCGGCCGGAACACCAGATTCCGGACGTATTTCACGCCCGTCTCCACCGAACCCTTCTCCCAGCCCTTGGCCGGCGCGCAGAACTCGGCCCGGAACGGATACGCGCCCCGGAACGCCTCGAACGCGTCGGTCTCGACCCGGTCGCGGCCGGCCAACACGTCCTTGACCGCCAGCGACGTGTTGTCGAGCACGGCGCGATCCACAGGACCCCCGAAATAATGGAAGGCCGATTCGATGCCGTCGAGCAGCGACTCGAGCCGCTCGACCGGGTACGCCTTGGCGAAATACGCATTCGAGTACGGCAGCGTGGCCACCAGGTACTTCACCTTGCACGGCACGCCGGCGATGTCGACCCAGGCTTCGCCGAAATCGACCTCCATCGTCGAGCCGGGAAGCGCGCTACGGTGCACGAACGCCTCCTTCGACGTCACCGTCCGCTTCAGCGCCGCCACGTAGCGGCGCACCGTCCGCGGCGAAACCGCGCCGGCCAACGGCAGCAGCAACCGCCGCACCCGCTTCGCAGTCAGCTTCCGATCTTCGCGCAGCCACTGCTGGATCTGTTCCCGCCATGGGTCCAGGCTGCGAGCCCGCAGCGAAGAGACCCGCACCGGCGGCGTCGGCCGGCCTACGGCCCGGCGCACGGTCTTGACATCCAACTGCAGCCGCCGCGCAATCTCCTTCTTCGGTACCCCCTCCACCACATGCAGATGGCGGATCTCGGCCCACTGGCTCATCCTGATCACCTCCGCGTCCTCCCGGTCATGTCGACGAGACGACCCTGTCTCGTCCCGTCGATCATCACCAGGAAACCGCTGTTTCCGAGTGCTCAGGGGGTCCCTGTACCTTTCCCGATGACGCCGCGGGAGGGTCTCGCGGCGTCGGGCAGGCCACCGGGAGTACCGAGGGGTCCCAGTGCTTCGAGCACCTGAAAAGGACTTGTGCCCCGGCGGTCCAGCCACCGATGGATGCCCCGTGGGGAGTTTGCGCCGTAGAGCGCCAGTACAGGGAACGGCAGGCATCGGGGCGCGCCCGTTCGATTCGGCAGACCGGAGGTTCAACTTGAAGCTGACTTGGTTCGTGGGTATCGACTGGGGATCGCAGAAGCATCAGGCGTGCGTGCTCGACGCCGCCGGGAAGGTGCTCGGGGAACGGGAGTTTGAGCACGGCGGCGCGGGGCTGTCGCAGATGGCCGACTGGCTGCTGTCATTCGGGGCCGCTGACGAGAGTGAAGTCGGCGTTGCGGTCGAAACGCCGAGCGGTCCCGTGGTCGAGAGTCTGATGGAGCGGGGTTTCGTCGTCCACTCGATCAACCCGAAGCAGCTCGACCGTTTCCGGGACCGCATGTCGCCAGCGGGCGCGAAGGACGACCGGCGCGACGCCCGGGTGCTCGCCTCGGCGCTGCGCACCGACCCGCACTGTCTGCGACAGCTGGAGCCGACCGACCCGGCGATCATCGAGTTGCGGGAGTGGTCCCGTCTCGACGAGGACTTGACGCGGGAACGCGTTCGCCTGGCGAATCGCATGCGGCAGCAGCTCTGGCGCTACTACCCGCAGTTCCTCGACGCGGTTGACGACGATGTCGCGGCGCCGTGGGTCCTCGACCTCTGGCGACGTCTGCCGACACCGCGCGCGGCTCGACGCGTTCGCGAGGTGACGCTCACCAGAGTGTTGAAGCAGCACCGCATCCGTCGGATCAGCGCCTCCACCCTACGTGATCGGCTGCGAGCGCCAGCCGTCAAGCTCGCCCCGGGCGCGGCCGAGGCCGCCGTTGCACACGTGCGGCTCGTCGCCGAACGCCTGGCCCTGGTTAACCGCCAGCTCGACCACGCGCACCGTGAGCTCGGCCGGTTGGTGGATCAGCTCACCGGCGCTGCCCCAGCGGACGACCCGAGCGCGTCGACGGAGGACGAGCCCTCGTCGCAGGAGCCCCGGGATGCGGCCATCCTGCTGTCGCTGCCGGGCATCGGCACCAAGGTGCTGGCCGCGCTGCTTGCCGAGGGTGGCGATGCGGTAAGACGGCGGGACTTCGGTGCCCTTCGCTGCCTCTGCGGGGTGGCTCCTGTCACCCGCCGTTCCGGGAAGAGCATGATCGTGACGCGGAGGCTGGCAGCCCACAACCGGCTGCGCGATGCCGCCTATCACTGGGCCCGCGTCGCCGCCCACCGCGACCCGGCCAGCCACGACAAGTACCAGTCGCTCCGGGCTCGCGGTCACGGCCACGCACGCGCGCTGCGCTCGGTGGCGGACCGCCTGCTCAGCGTCGCCTGTGCGATGCTACGCGACCGCGCCCGCTTCGACCCGCACCGTGTCCGAAGCGCAACTACGTGAGCCGAGCCTTGAGCCCTTCGGTCTCGGCGTTCCGGCTTGGTCTGCGGTGGTGGGGGTTGCTCTCGTCCAGTCCTCCCGGTCTGCTGGATCGGTTCTCCGCGACAACGGAGCGGCCACCTTGCGCCGCTTGCCAGCCTTAAACGAGGGCCAGCCTTCTGGCTGGCCCTCAAGAGCAATCCGCACGGTCAGTCGCGGCAGTCACCCGTAGGGCCGGAACGAAGTGGAGGACCCGCGTAGCGGGTTGACGGCCGCGGGGCAACCGTGCGCGACGGATGCCCCCTCAACGGCCTTGCCAAATGGTGGGGAGTCCTTTTCCTCTTGCCGCTACCAGTCCTCGTCGACCTGCCGGCGGGGCTGCCCCCCGTGGTGGCCGACCGCCGGCGCATCGTGCAGGTGCTCAACAACCTGTTGTCGAATGCAGCGCGGCACGCGCCCGAGCCGACGCCGATCCGGGTGGCGGCTGTGCGCGAGGACGCGCACGTCGCCATCTCGGTCTCCGACGAGGGGAGCGGCGTGGCGCCCGAGCGGTTGCCGCACCTGTTCAGCAAGCACGCCGGCGCCAGGCAGGGCGCGACGGCGGGCCACGGCCTCGGGCTCGCCATCTCGAAGGGGCTCGTCGAGGCGCACGGCGGCCGCATCCGGGCCGAGAGCCCCGGCGCCGGCCGCGGCACGACGGTCACGTTCACGGTGCCGGTGGCCGGGGAAACCGGCGCCGCGGCGGCCGGCCACGCCGCCGTCCCGCCGGCGGCCCCCGAACCCGGCGAGCCGCCGCGCATCCTCGTCGTGGACGACGACCCGCGGATGCTGCGCTTCGTCCGCGACGCGCTCTCCGCGGCCGGCTACGCCCCGCTGGTCACGGGCACGCCGCAGGACCTGCCGCAGATCATCCGGACCGAGACGCCGCGACTGGTGCTGCTCGACCTGATGCTGCCCGACGTCGACGGCATCGAGCTGATGCGGCAGGTCCCCGAGCTTGCCGACCTGCCGGTCATCTTCATCTCCGCCTACGGCCGCGACGAGACCATCGCCAAGGCGCTCGAGTCGGGCGCGGCCGACTACATCGTCAAGCCCTTCTCACCGACCGAACTTGTCGCCCGGGTCCGGGCGGCGCTCCGGCGCCGCAGGGCGCCCGAGTCGTTCACCGTCGGCGACCTGGCCATCGACTACGAGCGGCGCCGGGTGACGGCGCGCGGCGTCCCGGTCGAGCTCACCGCCACCGAGTACGACTTGCTGCGTGTGCTCTCGCTCGCCGCGGGACGCGTCGTGACCTTCGAGACGCTGCTGCGCCGGGTCTGGGGCAAGAACGAGAACGCCGACGCGAATCTGGTGCGCAATTTCGTCAGGAACCTCCGCCGCAAGCTCGGCGACAACGCGGCCCGCCCCGCCTACCTGTTCAACGAGCGCCGCGTCGGCTACCGCATGGCGGCAACCGGCGAGTCGCAGAACCCTCCCGTCGCGTCCTCCGGACAGCGGCTCGCACCGGACAAGTGCACGTAGCCCGCCGGAGCCCCGCCATGCAGCTGTATCGAGGACGGAATTCGCAGTCCTCGGTCCCCTGATCGATCACGATCGGCCGGTGCTCGGGGTTGCTGCTGCACGGCCTCAGCTCGACCCGGTCCTCGGCCGGCCGGTGAAAGCACTTCAGCGTGATCTCCGCGCCGATCCGGACCATCACGACATCGCCCTCGGCCGCGTCCGGGGTGCGCTTGATCGCGATGATGTCGCCGGTCCGGTAACCGACGGACGGGAAGGCGATTCTTCATCCGCTCCGATGTCGCCCTCTTCGCCTCGTCCGACATGCTGCGCCGCTTGCGCGCGGGCTTCGTGGGCTGTGCCGACATCCTTGAGCGCCCAGGCTTTCCGCCAAGCGCGGCAATCGCCGCATCGACTTTAGCGACACGGTCCAGCAACTCGGCTCGTTCCGTCTGGAGCAGTGCTATGACATCCTTCATCGCCACTCTCGCTTCGCCAGTTCCGTCGTGAACTCCGATGAGTCGAATAGCAACCCGTTATTCACGGCGACCGCCTACTGTACCGCACCCGGTTTCTTGGACACAAGTTTGGGCTACGCGGCTTGGCGTAGCTCGTACTCCTCGCGGGCCTCGAGTGGCGTGCGATAGGCGAGCTTCTCAAGGCGCCAGCACCGGTTGTAGCGCTCGACGAACTCGGCGACGGCGGCGCGCACGTCGGCGAGGTTTCGAAAGACCCGGCCGTAGACGACCTGCTCCTTGAGCGTGCGATTCCAGCGTTCGACGACGCCGTTGGTCTCCGGCTCTTCGAGCAGGCCGAAGCTGGGGCGGATGCCCCAGTAGCGGACCTGGTTGAGGAAGTGGTCCGACAGATACTGGCTGCCGTGATCCATCCGGAGCGCCAGCCCGCGGGCCGCGTCCGCCTCGACCGAGCCGCAGCATCGCCGGAGCCCTTGCGCGACCGGCTCGAGGGCCGCGAAACGGCTCCCCACCTTGCACACGTGCCAGCCCACGCACTCGGCGTTCCAGTGGTCGACGGCCGCGAAGGTCCAGACCCAGCCGTCGTCGACGGTCAACACCCGCGCGCCGTCGGTACCCCACATGACGTCGGGCGCCGAGGTGACAATCGTGCCGTCGTGCGGCTTCGGCTCACCCTGCCGCCCGCGGTGAGGCGAGAGCAGGCCCTGCGCGCGCATCACGCGCAACACCCGTGTCCGCGAAACCCGCACCCCGTCGAGAATCCGCAGCCGCGCGTGGACCTTGCGATGGCCCTCGCCCTGGAACGGCGAGCGGGCCAAGTCGTTGCGAACGGCCGCCAGCAACTGCGCATCAGACAGCGCGGGCGTCGGCCCGCGGCGGCGTGGGCCATCAGCCCGCGCTGGGTGCTGCACGCGAGCCCGCCTGGCGTAGAGCGCCGAGCGCGACCGCTCCCACGTTCGACACACTCGCTCGAGACCGTAGCGTCGCCCCGTCGTCGCGGAGGTCGTTTGGCTCATCGTCGCGACCTCCGCGTCGCCAAAGGGAGGCGGCGCTCCGCTGCGCGGGCACGCGACCGCAACAGCTCGTTCTCCATCGACAGCTCCCCGATGTGCCGCTTGGCCGCATCCAGCTCCACGGCCAGCGGCTCACCGGCCTGCTCCTTCAGGCCCAGCTCGAGGCCGGCCAGCGCCCGCGCCTTCCACCTCTCCAGGCGATAGACCTCCACCCCGACTTCACGCGAGACCGCGTCGAGCGGCTCGCCGCGCAGCAGCCGCAACACCACGTCCCGTTTCCGGCTCGCGCTCCACCGTTGCCCCGGCGCCAAGGCCCCCGACCCCACCGCCGCCGCGTCGGCGCCGACTCCGGTCGCCCTCCGGGCTCCCTCCGTCGGCGCCGACCCAGCTCCCTTCACCCGTCTCGATCCAGCCATGCCCCCTACCTCCTGCGACATCGGATTCTCCCTTAATCCGTGTCCAAGAAAACTGGGGGCGCCCCACGGCGACCGCCTACATGCCCGCCCCCGGCACGGGGCCCCGTTGTACCGTGCGAACAGCCCCGCGCCGGAATACTTGACTCACGGCCGACGTCACTGCGGCCCCACCAGGCCCATCGGGGTACGTTTATTGACAGGCTTGCTGTTGGCATCTACAGTTCGATTATTCGCGATACGCGAGCGTGACGAGGATGCGTCGGCACGCGGATTCGCCGTGCTGTGACTCGGTCGTCAGCGGGAGGAAGTCCAGATGAAGTCCATGACGAGGTTGTTCGTGGCCGGAGCCTTTGTGGTCGGGTTCGGTCTTGGGTGGGCGGTCAAGGGCGGTCACGGTGAGGTGGAGGCTCAGGCGTCAGACGCTCCGTTCCTGATGCAGCGAATCTATACAGGCACCGATGGACGGTCGCATGTCGAAAACATCCCGCTGAACGCGGAGTCGGTGATGGAGGAGGTCACCGGCATGCGGGTGCGTGTGTCACCGCCGGGGAGCTTCAGCGACTACCATGTGGCTCCAGGGCGCCGATACATCATCAATCTGACGGGTGGCGGACAGCTCGGGGTGGCGGAAGGCAAAGTCGATTTGCCCGCAGGGTCGGTCGAATACATCGACGATCTGACAGGCCAAGGGCACACGACGGCGAACGTCGGCAACGCACCTCGCGTCTCGATCCACCTCGAGTTCGCGGACCAGAACCAGCACATCGGACCCCTCGGCAACGGGCAGTAGCCCAGCACGCAATGAAACAGTCATCCGTATCCGTTGTGTTCTCCCTGGCAGTGCTCCTGCTCATCGCGTACCAGCGACTTGCACAACCTGACCCTCGCGTCGCCGGAACTCAATCGGTTCGATGAATCAGGCAAGGATGCGGCCGAGTGGCGGCCGGCTGGCTGCCGACTGCTCACCTCGCCAGGATGTCGTTGAGCTCGAGCGCCAGTCCGTCGAGCACGGCCGTTGCCAGGCTCTCGCCCCGGACGAACCGGCCGCTGCGTTCGAGCTTCCCGTCCCGTTGCCGGTGGACGGTGACCGTCTCGGCTACCGGATCGATGATCCAGTTACTCGAGCACCCCGTGTCTGCCGTACAGCTCGTGCTTGTCCTCGAGGTCCCGGTTGGCGGTCGACGGTGAGAGGATTTCGATCACGAGGTCGGGTGCTCCCTGCACGTTCGCGTCGGTGATCCTGTCGGCGCGCGCTCGCGAGATGAACAGCACGTCGGGCTGCACGACGTCGGTGTCCGACAGAACGACGTCGACAGGCGCGACGTACACCTTTCCGAGTTCGTGTTCCTGGACGAACCGGTGCAGTTCGACGTGCAGCCTGCCCAGTATCTCCTGGTACTTCATGTTCGGTGCGGGAACCATCATCAACTCGCCGTTCAGCAGTTCGTAGCGCTTGTCGTCGGGTGCCCGGCAGTAGTCCTCGTACGTCAGCTTGACGGCGTGCTCGGTCGTGGCCATCGGCTTTCTCCTGCGCTGGGTACCCCTCGTCACCCGTCGTGCGGCGCTCGCGGGGCTGTGCCCGCTCGCGCGTCCTTCCTGCCGCGTCGCCCAGCCGCCGGCGGAGCTTCCCGAAGTCGGTCCGCTGGCCGAGAGCGCAGGTCGGCGCTCGCCTCGCTAGTCATCTCTCCGCGCTTCTCGTGGTTCCGCTCCGACTGCCGTCTTGCGTCCACCACCTCTCGCTCGGGCGACGCCGCCACGTTACCGGGTTCCGATGCTACCAGCGTCCGCCCCTCACGCGTACACAAGGAGGGTCGGCGAGTGTCGGCGATTTCCAGGGTACCGTCCGGGGCGTTCCCGGTTCCCAGTTCACGCGTTCACTGTCGGATCGACAGGCTCGATGCGATCTTGATACCGGTGAAAGTCGTCTTGGTCGAACGTGAGCAGGCGCCGTTCACCGTACGCAAGCATGGTCGCCACGATATTCGTATCGTGGACTTGACGTCCGGCAACCGGAACCTCACGACACAACGCTATCAGCATGCGGGTAACGTCCGGGCCGTCTTCCAGGACATCGAATGTGGACAAGAACCAGCCCACGTCCCGGAGCGCCTCCGACATGGCCAGAGGCGCTGACCAGGTCTGCGGCCGCGTCACGACGGCCAGATACTCGCGCACGACCTGTCGGCTTATCCGCGTTCGCTCGCCGCCGGTGATGGCGTCGCGCAGCCGGGCGCGCGCGAGACTGTGCTCGGGCGCAACGGTAAAGCGGGCGCGGACCAGGACGTTGGTATCGATGAACATCCAACGCTCAACGGCCTCGGTCGTCGTAGAGGTCCTCGCGCCGTAGCGACAGGCCGACCGGCCACGGACCGGGGTCGTACGGCGGAAACGCCTCGTCGAGATCGACGGCACCGCTGCGCGCCCGAGCCTCTGGCGCGGGCGATTGGACCGGATCATCCACGGGGCTGTCACGCTCGAACACCAGCGTTTCCTTCTCGAGATCCACCGCGCGCGTCTTCCAGCCGGCCACCTGCCAAGCCAATGCGTGGCCGTGGCCCCCGTTCCGCTGATTGGACCACCACGGTCGATGCACCCGCGCCGATTCCGGCAACGTGAACCCGAGCAAGTCCTCGAGGTCCGTGAACGAGACCCGCCATTCCTGTCCCCCGCGCGCGCAGAGATGTCGATGCAACAGAGCGTACTTGCCCCGTTCTACGGTCCTCCGGAGACGTTCTTCCCTGGTCATGGCGTGATAGTTCTGACTTACCTGCATACTGTAGCATGCGGGGTCGGTCGGGCATCGGCCACAGTCGTCGACGATCGCCGTTTTCGGCGGGGTGGCAGGGGGGGCACCGCGGGCGCAGGTCCGCCACGAGACTCAGGCGCCGCAGGGCCCGGGCCACCAGCGCCCGATTGGACTCCCTCAACCCGCGTTCTGTCGGACTACGCTGGACGTGGACGCCAGGCTCGAATCTCGTGCTCCCTCGGTCCACCGCTCCGAGGCGGTCACGCGATGAGTGTTCCGAGGAGTTGCGTACGGCTCGGTCACTGTCCGAGTACGAACGCACGGCACTCAAGCAGCTCTGCGAGCGGAAGAATCCACAGCTCGGCTGGTTCGGCCGCCCTTCCGGGACCGGTTGTTCGGTCTGCTGAAGACAGGGTGGCTCAGCGACCGGACTTCTCCAACGGACTGTTAGCGTCCACCGATCCGCTCGTAGCTCACCTCCGGAGAGATCTCTTCCCTCCGCCTGATTTCCACGATCATCGTCTCGCCCTCCCAACGGGTGACCAGCGGCTCGCTGCGCAGATGGCCAAACAGGTACTCCTCCACGAACGGCGTGCAGCGGTAGTGAAGAAGCTGCATGTTGGGTTCGCGACGACGATACAGCGGCATCGAGATTGTCCAGGGCCCTGTGAAGACGTTCGGGTCCTCGATTGTGACTTCATACTGGATGGCGTGCCGGTCGATCAGCGTGAAGCGTTCGACCAGCCGCAACGCGTCGCTGTGGAAGTTGCCGGCGCGATCGAACCAGGTCTGGCCGTTGAAGTCCCCGACTTCGACGACCAGCGTGTCGCCCTCCCACCGACCGACCGAATGTCCCATCGACTGCGGGATGGGCGTCGGGGCCACGTCGTCCAGATGAATCACACGCGCCGCATTTGAGAATGCGAAAAAGATATGAATCTTGTCGGTGCTCTGCACGATCTGGTAGGGGTAGGGCATGTACATGGCCCGCGGCACGCCGGGCAGCTGACATTTCAGTTCCGGGTCGCGGTCCAGCCAGTGCGCCGCGTTGTCCTGCTTCCGTGCCAGGGCTTCCGGCGTGTACGGAATCTCCCCGTCGCCCTGCACTACACCGAGCGATCCGGGCACTCCGCCGGCCGCGCCGAACGGGAGCGACGGGGCCGCCGGCACCCGGGCGAAGTCGTACGGATACACGCCCGGCTGCATCACCGCGCCAGCGCGGGCCTCGTGGGCCTGGAGGTCCCAGTTTGCTTCGTTGTTGGCTTGCCAGATCCCGTTCAGATTCGGCCGACCATCGATACGATCGACCCGCGTACCCTGGCTCGCTGGTCGCGCCACCGACAACGCAACGACGGTGGCCACTGCCACCCCCGTCGCCACTGCCATCGGTCCTCGCATCAGTGTGTTTCGCATGTCAGTCGTCCCTCGGATCATTGATGCCCGTACCCAGGGAGTTGGAGTTCGAGGAGATGTCGAACGAGGCCGGATGCGGACCCCGGCCCTCGGCAAAAGCCCGCTCCACCGCGCGATTGCCCTGCAGGAGCCCGACCATGCCGAAGTTGCCTTCGTGACACCGCGGTTCGTAGTAGATCCGATTCAGTCGACCGTCCTGCCGCTCCAGTGTCTGCTTCGTGGTCCAGGGACGTGTCCACGTCGTCGGGTCCTCGATCGTGACCGAGTACTCGAGGGTGTTGGCGTCCAGGGCGGTCAAACGCTCGACGAGATGCAGGTTCTCGCGGGAATTCTGAAAATCGAGATACGGCTCGAAGTTGGTGACATCGACAACCAGGGTTTCGCCCTCCCACCGGCCGCGCGAGTCCCCGAAGGGTTCGCGGACATGCGAAGGGAGATGCGGACGATCGGTCACCGGGATGATGCGGTGGAAGCCCTGGCCCTGGCCGACGTCATAGTAAATCGAGACGACGCCAGGCGATTGCACGATCCGCCAGTACCCGTTGAACACCGGAAGCTGGGCCCCCATGCACCGCTCGCCCGGACTCCGGTCTTCGGGACCGTTGGCGCGATTCAAGTTGATCGTCGAATACGACGGGGGCATCTCCTCGCGCCTCGGTGACGGTGGCCCGTAGGTTCCGTCAGCGCAGTCCCCTTCCCTGTTCTGACACGTCACCGTGTTCTGCTTCAGCGCCAGCGCATACTCGCGCAGCGCCGCGAGCCGCTGCTGAACCTCCGGCGTCAGCGGGGGGAGTCTCCCGTCCGGCGGATCGACGATGAGCGACGTGCGACGCCCCGTCGGCCGCACCGAGACATACACCCCGTCATAGGCGCCTGCGACGTCCGCGATGCTCCCCTTCTCGGCGCGAGGGCGAACGTCACTCTCGATACGTCGACGATCCAGCTCGGCGACTTCTTCCTCGGTATAGAACTCTCGCTCCCCCAGGCCGGAGGGGCGCTGCAGGTTTGTCGCATAGGGGTCGGTCCAGACGCCCTGCAGATCGGGCTCGCCCCACGGTGTCCTGATTGATGCATCGGCCTGGCCGCCGGCGGTCTGGCCCGACAGACCAACCTGGCTCGGCCCCAACAGGCCCACGGCGGCCATGATTGTTGCGGCTGCTCCCGCCGCTGCGAGTCGACGTGTTGTCATGACGTGCTCCTTTCGGCTCGAGCTCGTCGCGCTGGGGAGACATCGGACAGACGGTCCCGACCAGGGTCCCTGTCGGATCAAGTCGTACCTGCTACAGATGACGTTTCCGGCTAGCGTGGAAATCGGGCGATCCCGTAGCTGCCCCTGATCCCGCCAATCCAGATCTCGTCGTTCGCCTCGATGGCCACGGTGCCGAGCTTGAAGAACTCGTTTCCCTTGTAGTCCACGAGCTGCCGGACTTCAAACGTCGTCGGATCGACCTCGGCCACGCGAGCGGCCGACGGCTCGCAGGGATCAACGTCTTCACACTGGGTCAGGTGGCCGGCGACAATGACCTTGCCAGCGGCTCCCCAGCGCACGTTGTCGACGTTGAAACCAACCGCAATCCGGTCGACGCTCACCGGACTCTGGCCGCGTGACAGCCGCACCAGCGCCCGATCGCTCCAGCCCCCGATGTAGAACCACTGCCCGTCATCCGAGGACACGAGACCGTTGGGACCGGGCATCCGGCTACCGGGCACTTCGACCCAGCCCGTCGTGGGATGCCACTCCCAGAGCTCCCCACCTTCGCGATCGAAGTTCGTCGCGCCGAGATAGCCGTCCGGCAGCGCGGTAATGGAGTTGATGCGGCTGGTGCCCTCCGGTGCCGGGATGCATCCGATCCACTTCATCGTGGGCACGGTGCCGCCGACGTCCAGCGCAAAGACCTCGATGGCCTCGCGCGCGCCATGACCAACCACGTAGAGTGTATGCACATCGCCGCCGCCCTCCCGCAGGGTCAGTCCGTGCGGCTGGAACACGTTGTTCGGACCGGGGCACGCACGATAGGTATCGCGGTCGTGCTCTGGCGGCAACGCTCCCGCGGGAAATATCTCCTGGGCGCGGTGATCACGAAGGCTCACCGCGTAGAGTGGGCCCTCCGTCGCGGAGTATCGTCCCGATGCGATTACCCAGGGGGCGTCCGGAACCAGGTAGAGATCTTCCGGATTGGTCGTGCCGCAGACGAACTTCACGTCTCCGGCGGGATCGCAGGTCTGGGCACCAAGAGGGTGCCCGCTGAGAAGACCCAACACCGACGCGAGGAGCACGAGCACTCGCAACATGGCGCACCTCCAGACTTTCGTGAAGGCTTGAAGTATACCAGCGCCGGCCACCGCCCTACCTCGGCGCGGATGAGGCGCTCGGCGGCGGCAGGTGACGGCGTGCAGCTCCGGTCGAAGCCCCTTCCGGCATGCGGTTTCGCGCCAGGAACATCCGCATGACGGAGTACACTGCCCGAGCCGGCACGATCCGGCGAAGGAGGCACATGCCATGCTCGCAAGCACACGGCGACGCCGCGGCGTTCTGGTCCTCGCGCTCCTGCTGATCGGCGCAGTCGCCACCGTCGACGCGCAGTCACGTCCCGCGATGACCACCGAGGCGGAGTTCCTGCACGCGTTGGAAGAGCTCTCCAACTGGGGCCGCTGGGGCGCGGACGACGGGCTGGGGGCCGCCAACCTGATCACGCCGGCCAAGCGCAAGGCGGCCGCGGCGCTCGTGACCGAGGGCCGCAGCGTGTCGCTGGCCCACGACATCATCCAGGCGCCGGAGCTCGAGGGCCAGTGGTACCTCGACCGGCAGGTCGTCAACGTCAGCGAGACCGGCGCCTCCGACCGCTACCAGTACACGGGCACCTACCACGGCGTCATCCACAGCCACCTCGATTCCGTCGCCTGCCACGTGATGTTCGAGGGCAAGGGCTACAACGGGGTGACGGCCGAGCAGGTGACGGAGGCGGACGGCTGCCCGCAGGGGAGCATCCACGAGCTGCGCGAGGGCATCTTCACGCGCGGCATCCTCTTCGACGCAACGCTGCTGCCGGGCAAGGATTCCGGCCGGGGCTGGGTGGAGCCGGGCACGGCGATCCGCGCCGCGGACCTCGAGGAGCTGGAGCGCATCCAGGGCGTGCGCGTGGAGCCGGGCGACGTCATCCTGCTTCACACCGGGCGCTGGCAGCGGCGCGCGGCGCTCGGCCCGTGGAATCCCTCCGAGGAGGGGGTGGCCGGCTATCACTCCGACGTGGCGTACTTCCTGAAGGAACGGGGCGTGTCGTTCATCGGCCACGACATGTGGAACGACGCGTTCCCGCACGAGTACTCCGACGACGTGCGGCTGCCGATCCACCGGCTGGCGCTGGTGGCGCTCGGCGTCGGCATCTTCGACAACCTCGACTTCGACGACCTGGCGGCTACCGCCCGCGAGCTCGGCCGCTACGAGTTCCTCTTCGTGGCCGCGCCGCTGCGCATCGAGAAGGGCATGGGGTCGCCGCTCAACCCGATCGCGACGTTCTAGCGAGGGAATCATGCGCAGACCGACAGCGGCGATTCGCGGGGCGGCGGGCCTGGCGCTGTGCCTGAGCGTGAGCGCCGGCGCGGTCTCGGGCGGCCTCCTCTCCAGCCAGAGGGCCAGCGCGCCGGCCGACATTGCCGGCGCGCTGGCCAGCTCGCTCACGTTCCACGCCTCGTTCGACAACGGCGTCGACGCCGACCGGGCAGCGGGCGACCCGCGGCTCTACACGGCGCCGTCGTACGAGGAGCAGGATCAGGCCGAGCCGGGACTCGGCAACCCGGCCGTGTCCGTGGTCGAGGATGCGGGGCGCTTCGGTCACGCGCTGCGCTTTGCGGAGCGCAACCAGCACGCCATCTTCTACCGGGCGGACGGGAACATCGGCTACTCGCCGGAGAGCTGGAGCGGGACCGTGTCGTTCTGGCTCCGCCTCGATCCTGCTACCGACCTCGCTCCCGGCTTCTGCGACCCGATCCAGATCACCGACGCCGCCTACAACGACGCCGCCGTCTGGGTCGACTTCACGGCGGAGAATCCCCGGCGGTTCCGCCTGGGCGTCTTCGGTGACGTGGAGGTGTGGAATCCGAACGGCCTCGGGCCCAACGACAACCCGGCGTTCGACGACCGGCTGACGGTGGTCGACGACTGGCCGTTCGCCGGCGACCGCTGGACCCACGTGGCGATCACGTATGAGGGGCTCGGCCGGCCCGGTGGCGCCGCCAGCCTGTACCTGGACGGCGAACGCGTCCCCGGCGACGCGGACGACGTCGACGAGCCGTTCACGTGGAACGTCGACCGCGGCGCGATTCGGCTCGGCGTGAACTACACGGGGCTGTTCGACGAGCTGTCGCTGTTCGACCGCCCGCTGACCGACGGCGAGGTCCGCGCCCTGCACGCGCTCGAGGGCGGCGTGGCGGCGCTATCGACGGAGTGAGGCGGACCAGGAGCGACGCTGCCCGGCGACGCGTGCGCCGGGTTGCGGTCGCCGGCGCGGCGACGGGGCTGGCGCTGCTGGTCGCCGGATCCGCGGAGACGCGCGCCCAGGCGCCCGCCGGGGACGCCGGCCACCTGCGAGCGGCGCTCGAGACGCCGGCCGCGGTCCCCGGCGAACCGCGGACGGTGAGCGCAGCGGGCATGACGCGGGACGACGTCCCGCTCCTCACCCTCGAGAACGACGCGGCTTTCGATTTCTCGCCCCATGCCAGTCCGCGCCCCTCCCTCTGCCGGCCCTGGTAACATCGGGGCGCGGCAGCAGGCATGAGCCAATCCCCCGATCTCGGTGCGGAAGTCGCCCTGGTGACCGGCGGCAGCCGCAACATCGGCCTGGCGATCGCGCGGACCCTCCGCGCCGCCGGCGCCCGGGTCTGCATCTGGGGCGCGTCGGACTCGGCGGCGCTGGCGGAGGCGTTGGGCGCAATCGACGGTGGCGCGGACGATCGCTGCGGCATGCTGGTGCGCGTCGACGACGAGTCCGCCGTCCTGGGCGGCTTCGACGAGATCGGCGCCCGGCTGGGACCGGTGTCCATCCTGGTCAACAATGCCGCGATCCGCCCCGAGCAGCCCCTGGAGACGACGACGCGCGCCGCCTGGACAGCGGTCCTCGACGTGACGCTGACCGGCGCGTTCCTGACGTCGCGGGAGCTGTTCCGCCGTTTGCCGCAGGACCGGAACGGCGCCATCGTCAACATCGGCGGTCTCAGCGCCCACCGGCCGAAGCGGGGCCGCGTCCATGTGATCACGGCCAAGGCGGGCCTGATCGGCCTGACGCGCGCGCTGGCCGAGGAGGGCCGGGGCCGGGTCCGGGCCAACTGCGTCGTCCCGGGCGCGATCGACACCGGCGTCCGGCCCGACGGCCGGCGGCCTCCCCATCTCGACGACGCCGGCCATGCCGCCGGCAGTCCCGCAGCGGTCGCGCGAGCCGTGCTCGCGCTGGCCGACCCCGGCGAGCCTTACGTCACCGGCCAGACACTGCACGTCAGCGGCGGCCGCTTCATGCCCTGACCCGCGTGCACGGTTTCCCGCGGGTGCAGCCGCTACCCGAACAGAATCCAGCACAGCGCTGCGCCGACCACGGACATCGAGAGCCCCCATGCGAGGAGCGCGTTGAACAGCGCGCGCGTGTTGGTGCCCGCGGGCGCCGCCGCCAGGAACAGGGCGCCCACGGTGGAAAGCGCCGAAAGATCGACGAGCCCGCCACCCACGGTGATCGACCACGCGAGGTGCACGCGTTCGACGGCGCCGATCTGCTGCGCGAGGTCCGGCACCATGGGCAGGAACGCCGGCATCACCACGCCGGACGTGCTGCTGTACACCGATATCAGGCCTGTCCCGAACGCCATCATCGGCACGACCGTCTCCGGGGTGGAAATGCCGGCCAGCCCGCTCGTGAACAGGTCCATGCCCTGGGTCCGCTGCATTATCGAGATCAGCACCGTCACCCCGGTGACCATCAGGATGACGCCCCAGGGCATGCGCTGAATGGCCTTCCGCTCGTCGACGCTCCCGAGCAGGGTGAGCAACGCGGCGATGAAGACCGCCGTCAATCCCACGTGCGCATCGAAGCCGACGACTGCGACGATCAGCGCCGAAATGCCGGCGAGGGTCAGCCAGTGCCTGCGCTCGAAGGGCTCGACATCCGGATCCGCGGACCCGGCGTCTCCCGCGTGTCGGCGAAACAGCTTCAGGCCGCCAAGCAGCACGAAGCCGCCCATGCCCACGAGCAGGTGCGCCAGCACGTTGTATCCGTAGGTCTGCCACTCGAGGCCGTCGAGGCCAATGCGCGACATCACGTCGTTGGCGACGATGCCGCCAGGCGCAAACGGCGACAGCGTGCCCGCCAACGCGCCATTGCCGGCCATGATCGCCATCAGCAGCGCCGGTATGCCCACCCTCCCCGCCACGGCCATGGCGGGCGCCGCCAGCAGGGCGCTGGCAGGCGTGCCGCCGGCCCCGATCGTGGACACGACCACTCCCACCGCGAAGAACATGATGGGCAACAGCCCCGCGTTCCCGCGGCAGAGCCGGACCGCCCGACCGGTCAATCTGGACAGCGTGCCGTTGGTGTCGGCCATGCTGAACAGCAACGTCACGCCGACGAGCGTGACCAGCAGCGGCACGGGAAAGCCCGACAGGACGGTATTGACCGACATGCCGCCCAGGTACACGCCCACCACCCAGGCCATGGCCAGCGACAGGATGCCGACGTTGATCGTCGTGAGGACGCTCAGCGCGACGGCCAGGACGAGCGCCCCGACCGAGATCCACGCGAGCGTCATTGCGCCACATCCGCCGTGGCTGCGCTCAGGACGCCGGAGAGCCGGCTCACGTCGGACAGGTCCTCCAGCGCCTCGACCATGCCGACGGTCTCCTCGATCGCCGACGGCGGCAGCACGAGCGACGCGCAGTCGCTGAACTTCTCGTGGAGCTCCGCCCGGGTGAACGGCAGGTCCGGCCCGCCCCGGTAGCGTTCGTCCGCCTCCTCGACGAGCGTGCGGCCGCCGTCGAGATCCACCTCGACGGTGCTGCGGATCTTCTCCCAGCCCTGCGCTTCAATCTCCGGGTCGAGCACGCGCTCCACCTTCCGCATCATCGCCTGCATGGGCGCACTCCGGACGAACTCGTCGGTGAATTCGTGAATGCCCGCCTTGCGCCGGAGCGCGATGGCGCCCACCATGAACGCCGGACAGAACTTCGCCTCGAGCTCGTTGGTCGCGATGGGGTACCGCAGCGGATTGAGGATGTTGGACCCGGCGCGCACGCGAATCCCCACGATGCTCTCCGGCTGCACGTCGTGCGCGATCACCAGTCGTCGCATGGCATCCATCGTCGGATGCCCGAGCACGCCGCACGGGTACGGCTTGATCGACACCCCGGGCCAC
The DNA here is from genome assembly GCA_963665465.1 of Vicinamibacterales bacterium. GTDB lineage: Bacteria > Acidobacteriota > Vicinamibacteria > Vicinamibacterales > UBA8438 > JAAXGX01. The sequence goes on along the minus strand of OY762226.1, from coordinate 5,284,657 downwards.
ACGATCGTGTGCGGGTTGCCGAGCTTGCCGACGATGCGGTCGGCATCGAAGCCCTCACCGTGACTGAAGGCCTGGAAAAAGCCCCACGGCGGATCGAGAGCCTCCCGGCCTCCCGTGAAGCCTCTCGCGGCAAGCTCGGCCGCGACCACCCCGTTCTGCGACGCCCGGCCCACGTGCAGCGGCTTGGTCATCGTCCCGAAGTTCACGCGTATGCCGGAGGCCGAGCTCGCGGCGATGGCGAGCGCGTGCGCGATGCGATCGCCGTCGAGACCAAGCAGCCTGGCCGCGGCGACAGCCGCACCGAACGTGCCGACGGTGCCGGACGAGTGGAAGCCCTGCATGTAGTGGCCGGGGCTGATGGCCTCGGCGATCTTGCACTCCACCTCGAAGCCCGTGAGAAACGCCTCGAGGAACGCCGTGCCGGACGCATGCTGCCGCTCGCCGACGGCCAGCGCTGCGACCATCGGCGGCACGGTCGGGTGGGTCAGCAATCCGAAGATGCGGTCGGCGCTGGTCGCCAGTTGCGTGTCGTCCCAGTCCAGCGCATGGCCGCTCGTCCCGTTGAGCAGCGCCGCCGAGGACGCACTGCTCCTGAACGGCTCGGGGCCGAACGCGGTCGACTCCGGCTTCGCGCCAACTGCGTGAACGTAGCCGCGCAGGATGCGGCCGGCGTCCTGCGTCGATCCGGCCAGCATGACGCCGAGTCCGTCGATGACGCATCGCTTCGCGATCCGGACGGCCTCCGGCGGAAAATCCTGCCAGCGGGTCCGGCCGACGAAATCCACAACCGCGCTCGTGGCGCGCTGCTGGTCGCTCACGCTGCTCCCCTCCGCTCACCTTACAATAGGCTGCAACGAACCAGAACCGTGCGACACGCGGCGGATGCCCGCGTCCCCGTCCGTGCCGGCGCCGGCATCCACCGCATTTGCGTGCCGGGAGCCCCTTCGCCGCGGCTCCGGCGCGCCGGAGAGGCGCCATGATGCAGCACCCGACCCCGCTTCCCGCCCGGCCGGCCGGCGGCCGTATCGCCGTTCTCGCCGTCGCGATGCTGGTCGCCCTGCCCCTGACCGGGCTCGCGCAGGAACCGGCCAACCTCGACATCTACTGGATCGACGTCGAGGGCGGCGCGGCGACCCTCGTGGTCACGCCCGCCCGCGAGTCGGTGCTGATGGACACCGGCTGGCCGCGGGCCGACGCCCGCGACGCGCTGCGCATCCAGGCTGCCATGAACGACGCGGGTATCGACCGCATCGACTACCTGCTGTTCTCGCACTTCCACCGCGACCACACCGGCGGCCTGCCGGCGCTCGCCGAGCGGGTCCCCATCGGCCAGTTCGTCGACCACGGCGACAGCGTCGAGCTGGGCAGCGCGCGCGGCCAGGCGCTGTGGGACGAGTACATCGGCGTCGCCGCCGACCGGCGCCGCTCGGTCGCTCCCGGCGACAGGCTGCCGCTCGAGGGCCTCGAGCTGACGTTCGTGGCGTCGCACCGGGAGCTCGTCGACACCCCGGAGCCGCAGATGCCGAACTCCCTCTGCGCGGGCGTCGCGCCCCCCGAGCCCGACCTGGGCGAGAACGGCCACAGTCTGGGCTACCTGGTGTCGCTCGGGGCGTTCGAGTTCCTCAACCTCGGCGACCTGACCCCGGATCGCGAGCACGCGCTGGCGTGCCCCGAGAACCGTCTGGGGGTCGTCGACCTGTGGCAGGTCCCCCACCACGGGGGCTACGGGGCCATCCGTCCCGAGCTCGCCGGGGTGCTCCAGCCCACGGTGGCGGTCGTCAACAACGGTCCCCGCAAGGGGGGGACACCGGACTCGCTGGCCGTTGCCCAGGGCACGGCGGAGGTCGGCGACGTCTGGCAGTCGCACCGCACGCTGACCGACGATGCCGCCCACAACACGGAGGAGGCGCTGATCGCCAACCTGGCGGAGGAGGACGACTGCGAGGGGCACTGGATCAAGGCGACCGTGGCGCCCGACGGCCGCAACTGGTCGATGACCAACGGCCGCACCGGCTACAGCCGGACCTATCAGTCGCGGTAACCGCCGCGGGTTCGTTGAGACGAACGCAGGAGCACGACGATGAGAGCTGTACCGACCTCGATGGTGTTCGTCATGGTTGTCCTGACGTCCGGTGCGGCGCTGGAGGCCCAGGTTCTCGACCGCATCTACGTCGACCAGTACATGCCGCTACGGTCCGAGCTGATGATCGCCGACGCGGACGGGAGCAACCCGCGCAAGCTCGTACCCGGCATGGAGATCGACTACAACGCGTCGTTCTCCCACGACGGCGAGTGGGTGGTGTTCACCTCGGACCGGAGCGGGTCGGCCGACATCTACCGGGTACGGCAAGACGGCCGCGACCTGGAGCGCCTGACCGATTCGCCGGCCTTCGACGACCAGGCGGCGCTGTCGCCTGACAATCGCTCGCTGGCCTTCGTCTCGTCCCGCGGCGGCGCCACCGACATCTACCTCATGGACCTCGCAAGCCGCGAGATCCGCAACCTCACGAATGCGCCGGGCGGCGACTTCCGCCCGAGCTGGTCTCCTGACGGACGCGCGATCGCGTTCAGCTCCGACCGCGGCACCGGTTTTCCCCACCAGGGCTATCCCGGTCCCGCCGGCAAGTGGGAGCATGTGCAGGCGGCCGGCGTGTACGTGATCGACGCCGACGGCACGGGCCTGCGCCAGCTCGCGCCGGCCCCGGAGATGATGGCGGGATCGCCGCAATGGTCGGCGGACGGCAGCGCGATCGTGTTCTACGAGATGCCCGTGCGGGACACCGTGAGCGCGCACTTCGGCGGCGGCTCGTCGAGCATCGTCTCGGTCGACGTGGCCACCGGCAAGCGCACCGTCCACGCCGCGGGTCCCGGGCTCAAGGTGTCGCCGCAGTTCCTCGGCCCCGATCGCATCGCCTACCTGATCAAGACCAGGAGCAGCGGGACCCTCGCGTTCACGAGCGGCGAGGAGAGCGCGCCCGAGGACCGCGCCAATCCCTCGTGGTCACGGGACGGCGAACGCGTCGTCTATCACGCCGGCCAGCTGGAGACGATGCACCACTACTCCAACACCCCCGGCCGGCGGCTGCTGGGCACCGTGGCGCAGCCCGGCTTCGAGCTCGTGCACGCGAGCGGCTGGCCGGCCGTGTCGCCCGACGGGCGCACCCTCGTCGTGAGCGAGCGCACGCCGAGCGCCGACCGGATGGCGCTGGTCCTGTGGGATGTCGACGGGACCGACCCGCGGCGGGTGTACCAGGACGACGTGACCGTGATGGGCCTGGAATGGTCGCCGGACGGGCGGTGGCTGACGTTCGGCGCGGGCGCCTTCTTTCTCGGTCGCAGCCGCGAGCCCGCCCAGATCATGATCATGAAGGCGGACGGCTCCGAGGTGCGTGCGGTCACCTCGGAGCCGGGCAACGCCGGGTTCCCGAGCTGGTCGCCCGACGGGACGGAGATCGTGTATCGCTACTGGACCGGCAGCGAGCGCGGGGAGGGGCTGCGCATCGTGGACGTCGCCACCGGCAAGTCCCGCATCCTGACCACCGAATACGACACCCTGCCGTTCTGGTCGCCCCGGGGCGACGTCATCATGTTCACGCGCTACGCTCCCGACGAGCGCTTTCCCTACGACGAGTTCGACATCTACACCATCCGGCCGGACGGCACGGACCTGACGCGCCTGACCGATGCGGAAGGGAACGACGCCCATTCCCTGTGGTCGCCCGACGGCAACTTCATCCTCTTCAGCAGTTCCCGTTTCGGCTACAGGGACGAGTCGCCGCTCGTCCTCAACCAGCCGCAGCCGTACGCCGAGCTGTTCATCATGAACGCCGACGGCTCCGACCAGCGGCCCCTGACCGACAACCAGTACGAGGAAGGCACGCCGGCGTGGCTTTCCGCGGACCTCTTGAAGCAGGAGTGAGACGATGGTGGATCCGACCAGACGCACGATACTCAAGACGGGCGCGGCGGCGACGGTCCTGGCCGCCACGCGGGGGCTGGCGGGACAGACCGGCCAGGACGGCGCGGCCATGTCCTTCTACGAGCGGGGTCCCGTTCGCATCCGCTACGAGGAGGTCGGCTCCGGCTTCCCGCTGCTCGTCATCCCCGGCGGGGGACTGAACTCGGCGATTGCCGGTCTGGCCACGCATCCGTTCAACCCGCTGGAGGAGTTCAGGGGCGAGCACCGCTGCATTGCGGCGGATCTGCGCAACGCCAACCGCGGCGAATCTTCCGGTCCGCTCGAGATCGATCGGCCGTGGGACTCGCATACCGACGACCATCTCGGCGTGATGGACCACCTGGGCATCGACAAGTTCATGGTGCTCGGCTTCTGCATCGGCGGCCCCTTCATCTGGAACCTGCTGCGGCGGGCCCCCGATCGTGTCGTCGCCGCAGTCCTGGCGCAGCCCAGCGGGTGGAGTGCGGAGCATCCCACGCTGTTCTACGACAACAACATGCGGGGTTGGGGGCCGGAGCTGGTCGAGCGGCGGCCCGACGTCACCATGGACATGGTCGACAGGTTCCTGACCACGATGTACCGCACCAACGCGGATTTCGTCTTCACCGTGACACGAGACTTCGTGCGCGAGCTGCAGACGCCGATCCTCATCCTGCCGGACGATGTCCCGGCGCACCCGTACGAAGTGGCCATGGAGGCCGCGATGCTCGCGCCGCGGTCCGAGGTGAGCATGTTCCCGTGGAAGCAGCCCACGGAACGGATTCCACTGGCGGTGCGCCAGATACGGTCCTTCCTCCGGGCGCATCGGCCGGCTTCCGCGTAGGGCTCCAAATCGGAGGGACGCCGGCGCGCTGGCAGAAGTATTCCCAGGCGCGGTCGAGGGCAAGCGGCGAGAACTGCGTCGCGCGGGAGAGCTCGACCCTCGCGGTCCGACAAGCCTCGCGGCGTCCCGATCGCCATCGCCTGCAGCTGCACCTCGGCATTGACATGGTGTCGGCGATGCGGAACTGCATCACTCCGCCGTCAGCGCTTCCAAACGAGACAACCACGTCGCGAAGTGCGGGCACTCGCGGCGCATTGCATCGAGGCCGATCTCCAGCGCGGCGCGGATGCCCAATAGCGGTTTCTGGTAGCCAGCCACAAGCGATGCCACACGCTTGGAGGGCGCCGTCTCCGGCGAATCGTCGATCTCCTCCGGACTCGCGAATTGGTCTCGAATACCCTGGAAGCTCACTGCAAGGTCCGGGCGCCCGATTCCCCTCCCGAATTGCACACAGTCGCTGAAGAGCAGCGCCTCGAATTCGTGCATCATGACGTACGGCACGAATCGACTCGGATCGAACCCGCCTCCCATCTCGTGGCCGATGTCCGCCAGAAGCTCCGCCTCCACGGCGTTCGCCTTCTCGTCAAACGGGAGGGTCGACGAGCGAGATCGTCCGGGCCATGCTCTCTCCCCGCTCCGCGGCAGCCCGTAGTAATCCACCATCGTCGTGGCGAACGACCCCGTGTCTTCCCTGAGGTGGTTGGTAATGTCGCGGCGCACTGCGTTCCAGCTACGGCTTCCGCCGCGCCGGTCGCGCTGGCGCGCATTGCCCACGAGCCGAGCCCGAACCGAGTCATAGCCCCGATCACAGAGATACGGTGCGAGCACATCGTTGACGAACGTCTCCTCGGTCTGGCCCTCGACGTGCAGCAGCAACCGGCTCACCGCGCAGGCCCGTCCTCTCCAGTCTCACGCATTGGCCGTCCGCCGAAATGGTTCTTCTCCCATAGCTGACCGAGGCTGTAGTCCTCCAGCCACGTCTTCAGTGCGGCGCCGTCGAGCCGGGTGAACCGCGTCTCCCCAGCCACGCGTTCTGCCACCAGGACGTCCTCCGGTTGGAAATGGTCCAGCAGTAGCGGCGACTGGGTCGCCAGCACGACCTGCGTCTCGACCGAAACCTGCTTGACCAGTGCTGCGAGGATCGTAATCGCGGCGGGGTGCAGGCCGAGCTCGGGCTCGTCCAGGAGGATTACGGACGGCCGCAAGGACACCGGCTGAAGCAGTACGGTCGCCAGAGCAATGAATCGAAGCGAACCGTCGGAAAGGGACGACGCCGCGAAGTAAGCGTCCGACACCTGGTGTTTCCATTCGAGACGAATCGTCTCTTCGTTGAGCGCCAACGGCTCCAGACGGAAATCGTCGAAGAAAGGCGCAACGAGCTGTACGGTCCGCCGGATCAGATTGTAGGAATCGGTGTGCTTGCGGGACAGGTAGTACAGGAAGGCCGCCAGGTTGGCGCCATCGCGACGCAGGAAGCGATTGTCGTTTACTTCCGCTGTCTTCTTGAGAGGCGACGTGGCGCCTGTGTCATGAAAGTGGTAAATGCGCCAGTCGTCGAGATGCTCGCGAAGGCGATCTACCAATTCATCGTCGAGGCCGTGCATATTGCTCTGACTGATCCACGCTTCAGGACCGTAACCCCCGGCCGACCTTACGGTCAGGGAATGCCCGTCCCGGTACTCGACGCACTCTTCGCTCACGGGAAGCAGTCCGTCGGTATCCGTCGCCGTGAGCGTGATTCCATAGCGGTTGACTTCGCCGCCGAACGATACATGAATCCTCAGCCTGGGCGTAGCCTTGGCCCCGAAGTGCAGAATCCGGTCCGCGCCTCCGGACCGGACGACGTACTCCGCAAGCCGTGCGGCCCGGATCTCGGCGAGAAAGGAGAATGCGCCGATGAAGTTCGACTTCCCGGCTCCGTTCGGCCCGATCAGGACGTTGATTGGCCCCAGAGGCAAGCGCTCGATGCGCTTGATGCTCCTGAATCCTTCTATGGTGATGCAGTCGAGCGCCGACATGGAGCGCAGAGGCGGCTGGTCCGTGTCAGACATCGATCGCCTCGCGCTCGACATCGCCGCGGCGCACCTTGACCTCGCAACGGACCCACGCGCCTCGTTTCAACCGGTCGCGATGGCCGCGTACGGCCAGCGTCTGCTTGCTCGCCACGCCACCCTCCTCTCCGGTGATGATACCGGCAAGCGGTCGGAGCAGCGCTCGGTCGACGAGCTCTTGGCAGTGCTGGTCGGCGCCGGCGTGCTCGAATGGAGCTTCCAGGCCCGTCCCATCGGCATCATCGCGGTCATGGCGAACCTGGGCGTGTCCATCATCCAGCGGACGCGGGCCGACCAGCACCAGCTGGGGACCCTGTCCGCGCAACTGCGACCGTGACGTCCCCGCTTGCGGTGTCGACCACGGCATAGACGGCCGTCACGAGATAGCTGTCGAGCTGGTCGTGGATCCGCCGGTTGATCTCCCGCAGGACTGTTTCCGGGGCGCCGGCGTTGTGCGTCTGCGCGGCCATGGCGGTCTTGACCATTTGTACACCGGGACTCCGGCGGGTGGAGCGGCGCGGCGGGGTGACCAGGGCTGACGCCGCCAGCGGATCACGCGCAAGCAGTGGGGTGGCTCGTCTTCGGGGGCAGGAGCTGATCCTCCGTTCCGGACCGTCGTTCGAGGTCCCGGCGTACACCACCAGCCCCGCTCCCGTGAAAAACAGCAGCAGGCCGTACGCGAGGCTCAGGAGCTCTGCCGGCGGGACGTTCGGTTCGGCCATGGGGAGCCTTGTCTGAACGGTGACCGGAGCCGGCGCAGCACGACGCCGGCGGCGTGGCCCTGCGGATGATACTCGGGCGACCGTCGGAGCGATTCGCGACGGGCGTGACCGTGCCCAATCCATTGCGAAGTCGTGCTCACGCTTCCGCAAATCGGGATACCATGCCGTAGCATCCGTGACATGAGGAGGTGCAGCATGAGGTACGTCATCGCGATTCTGGCGGGCATCGTCCTGCTTCCGGCGCTGGCGACCGGCCAGACGCCCGAGCGCACCCCGTGGGGCGACCCGGACCTGCAGGGGGTCTGGACGAACCGGACCACGACGCCGCTCGAGCGTCCGAGCGAGTTCGAGGAGCGCGCGGTGCTCACCGACGAGGAGCGCGCGGAGATCGACGCGCAGGCCGAAGCCGCCCGGGACCTCCCCCCGCCCCCCGGCCAGACCGGCGGCTACAACAGCTTCTGGCTCGACCGCGGCGTACGGAACAGTCAGACGTCGCTCATCGTCGACCCGCCCGACGGAAGGTACCCGGCGAGGACGGATCGCGTGCGTGAGAGCGACGCGGCGTTCGCGGCCATGCGCGACGGCACCGAGTTCGACACGTGGGAGGACCTGAACCTCTACGACCGGTGCATCACGCGCGGGATGCCCGGCGCCATGATCCCGGGCTTCTACAACCACAACTACCAGATCCTGCAGACGCCCGACCACGTCGTGATCCTGGTGGAGATGATTCACGATGCGCGGATCATCCCGCTGGACGGACGCGCCCACCTGACGCCGCAGATCGGGCAGTGGATGGGCGATTCGCGGGCCCGCTGGGAAGGCGACACGCTGGTGGTCGAGACGACCAACATGACCCCGCGGGGCGATCAGCGGGTACGCTACCTGGTGCACGCGGGCAGCGAGCAGGCGCGCGTGGTCGAGCGGTTCACGCGGGTCGGGGCCGACCGCATCGACTACAGCTTCACGGTCACCGATCCCGCGACGTACGCGAGCCCGTGGACCGCCGAGATTCCGATGGTGCCGCTCGGGGGAGAGATATTCGAGTACGCGTGCCACGAGGGGAACTACGGGCTGGAGAACATCCTGGCGGGGGCCCGCGCGGCCGAGCGGCAGGCGGCCGGATCGAGCAAGTAGGACTTGGCGGTCCCGCTGGGCATCCGGGCGGGCGTGTCAGAAGCGCAGGAGCCGCGTGAACTTGACGATGAAGGCGCGGTTCTCGAGCATCGGCAGCCGGCCGGGGCGCAGGGTCGTGTCGCGCTGGTCGTTGTAGACCACGAACAGCTCGCTGCCCGGACTGTACTCCCAGCGGAACCGCACGTTCGTCCCCATCTGGTCGACGGCCGAGTTGTACTGCACGAGCGCCGACAGGAACATCCGCGGCGTGAACGTGTAGGTCGCGCGGGTCGTCGCCACCGTTGCGGTGAACGCCCCCTGCGGCAGGTTGATGCGGTTGATCTGGACCGTCGGCTCGAGCGACATCTGCGGCGTCAGCCCGATGCGCCCCTGGCGGTAGCCGAACGCGTTGATGTCGCCGCCGAAGAACGTCCCGCGCTGCACGAACGCGGTGCCCGAGACCCGCCGCTGCTGGCCCATGTAGTACGACAAGTACACGTCCTGGAAACCGTACCCCCCGATCGGAATCGCCACGTCGCTGGCGATCTGGAACGGCTCGACGAGCAGCTCGTAGCTGCGCAGGAAGTCGAGGGTGATGCGGTCGCTGTTCTCGAACTCGGTGACGAACTTCGCCCCAGCCCCGCGGGTCTCGAGGTCGCGGCGGCCGTTCTCGATGTAGTCGAGGCTGCCGCCGAACGTGAACTGCCGGATGGCTTCGATCCCGCGAGGCCGGGGCCGGTAGTGCGCGGCCACGAACGAACGCCGGAAGTCCAGGCGCCGCAGAAACCCTATCTCCGGGTTGAAGTTCTTGCCGACCAGCAGGTGGTCCACCTGCAGGCCGAACAGGTCGGCGTCGTACGTGAACTGCCCCTGGTAGCTCGTGTCGTCGCCCACGCGGCCCTGCGTGCGCGTGCGGGCGTAGTAGCCGTTGAACGTCACGTTGTCGTGGAACGAGAACGAGGCGTCGGCGCCGTAGACGTCGTTCTCGCCGTTGCGGTCCAGCGACACCGAGCGGCGCGTGAAGATGGCGCCGATGCGGCTGCGGCGCAGGATGTCCTGCTTCACGCGCACCACCGTGAAGTTCGTGGCCAGGGCGTTGGCGTCGGGCGCGTCGTCGGTCTGCATGTTCAACGCGCCGATGCTGAGGTTGCCGACCTTGCCGGTCAGCCGGCCGCCGCCGACGATGGGCACCGAGCGCCCCTCCTGCAAGCCGATGCGCCGGCTGAAGAAGACCAGCGGCGCCTCGTTGCCCGCGCGCGTGCCGGGCGGACCCTGCAGGCGGCCGCCGTTGTTGGCGCCGAAGCCGGTCCCGAGCACGTTGGGCCCGGCCCCGAAGTCGAAGATGCCCCGCGCCTCGAGGAAGAACTCGCGCTTCTCGGGAAAGAACAGGCTGAAGCGCGTCAGGTTCACCTGCTGCTCGTCCACCTCGACCTGCGCGAAGTCGGTGTTGTAGGTGAAGTCGGCCGTCAGGTTCTGGGTCACCCCCCACTTGGCGTCGACCCCCGCGTCGCCCGCGCCGCGATTCGTGAACGGCGGGCTGGCCGTCAGGTCCGTGGCCGACGATCCGATGGCGTACGGCTTGACCTCCAGCCGCCGGTTCTCCGACGCCACCTCCAGTCCGACCAGCGTGGCGGCGGCCGACAGGCGCATGATGCCCGGGCCCACCGCGATCGGCACCGGCGTCAGGTGCGAGACCTCGTTCTTGCGCCGCACCTGGCGCTCGAACTGGATGCCCCAGAGCTGCGACCGCCCCTGCTGGAAGCGCAGCGACTTGAAGGGAATCTGCATCTCGGCCGACCAGCCGCCCTCGAAGCGGCCGGTGCGCACGTCCCAGACCGGATTCCAGTCGGAGTTGGGACTGCTCTCGTCGCTGATCTCGAAGTCGAAAAAGCCCCCGATCGGGTTCACCATGAACGCCATGGCGTTGCGCCGGTCGTAGAACGTGTCGAACGCCACGACGATGCGATCGTTCTGGATGAGCTGAAACGAGTCGCGCTGCATCTCGTCGGCGATCCACTGGTCCTCGGGCGCGGAATCCCAGCAGCGCACCCCCACGTAGACGTTATCGTCGTCGTAGAAGACCCAGACCTCGGTCCGCTCCGTGGCCGGCGCGCCCTCGATGGGAAACTGCTGGAAGAATCCGCCGGCCGGGCGTATCTCGTCGTAGACCGCCTCGCGGAGCGAGCCGTCCAGGTCCAGCTCGGCGGCGAGACGGTGCGCGAGCAGCGTCGCCCGGCCGTCCGCGCCCCGGTTGAGGACCTCGGGGGGAACCGGCGGCGGCGGCCCGTCGATCACGCCGGCGGCGACGGCCGGCGCGAAGCCTGCGGCCCCCGGTGCGGCGCGGGCTGCCGGCGGCCGCTCGCGTCCTGGCAGGACCACCCCGGGCGGCGGTCCGGGCTGCGGCGGGGCGGCGGCCTGGTCGGCGACCGCAGCCGGGCCATCCTCGGCCAGCACGGCGGCGATCCGGTCCTGGAGCGTGAACAGCTCGCGGAGCCGGCCCGTTACGTTCGCCGTCCGCGACACCGTGCCGGTCTCCACGTGCACCAGCCGCGCGGTGATCCGCACCCGCTCGCCGACCCGCTGGTAGGCGCCCGAGACGACCCACGGCGTGCCCAGACGGCGTCCCACCTCGCGGGGCAGCAGGCCGCGCGCGTCGCCGCCGTCGACCGCCGCCAGGTTGGCGACCCGCTCCAGGTCGACCGCCACCGTCTCGGCGAAACCGGCGCCAATCCAGTCGTCGGCCGGCAACCCGGAGATGTTGACGAACGGCAGCACGGCCACCCGCTCGCCCGGCTGCGGAACCAGCCGCTCGGCCGCAGGCGGCGCCTGGGCCGCCACGCCGGACGACAGGGCAACGAGCAGAATCGCCAGAACCACGGTGCCTGCCGCACCTGCCGGCCCGGTCGCTTCGAGGACGTCGCAACGAGCGCGGTTACCCATTTCGGCTATCCCGGCAGGCCGGCCGTGGTGAGCGCGAGCAGCGCGTGCGCGGTTGTCGCGAGTGCCATTTCGCGTCTCCTTCGTCGAACCGACTGGCGCTACAATACGGGGCACATTGGTGTGCCGTCCAGAGCGTGGCGCCTTGCGGAGGCCGCCATCCGGCTCGCCGGATTCATCGAGGAGGAACGACAACATGAAGCGTCATCTACCTGTCCTGTTGGCCCTGGCCGTCGCACTCGTGATGCTGCCGGTCGGTACGGACGCGCACTTCAAGCTGCTGGAGCCGACGTCCTGGATCGAGATGAACGACCTCGGCGACCCGCAGAAGGTCGGGCCGTGCGGCGGCAACCCCGACGGCGACAACGCCGACATTCTGACCGGCGTCGTCACCGAGGTCACCGGCGGCTCCAAGCTGCACCTGAAGATCCAGGAGACGATCTTCCACTCCGGCCACTACCGCGTCGCGCTCTCGGTGAACTCGCGCCGCGAGCTGCCGGCGGATCCGACCGCCGTCGAGAAGTACACGGAGCGAGGCCTCTATTCGGTCTGGGGCGTGATTCAGAGCCCGCCGCAGGCCCCGGTCATCGCCGACGGCCTGTTCCCGCACTACCCCGAAGGGGACCAGCGCGCTTCGTTCCGGCCCGAGACCCCGATGGATCCGTGGGAGGCCGACATCTCCATCCCGAACATCAACTGCGAGAAGTGCACGCTGCAGGTCATCCAGTTCATGGCCGATCACGTGTACAACCGGCACGGCGGCTACTCCTATCATCAGTGCGCCGACCTCAAGATCACGGCCGATCCGTCCAAGCCCATCGACGAGCGCTGGCCGACGGACATGACCACCAACGACTGACGGAACGCGGAAGGCGGGCACGGCTTCAGCCGCGCCCGCCTTCCAGCCGCTCCTGGAGCCGCGCCAGGGCATCCCGCGTCCGCGACAGCTCCGCCAGCAGCTCCGCTCGGGTCGGGGGCGCGGCGAGCTCCTGCAACCGATCCTGCTTCGCCTCGTCCAGGCTGTTGATCACCACCGCGATGAACAGGTTGATGATCACGAACGTCCCCACCACCACGAAGCTCACGAAGTAGGCCCACGCCCACCAGTAGTGATCGAGCGCGGCGTACATGATGTCGGTCCAGTCCTCCAGGGTGACGATGCGGAACAGCGACAGCAGCGAGATGCCGAGCGTGCGCCAGTGCGTGGGGTCGACGTCGCGGAACAGGTGGTAGCCGGCCACCCCGTAGACGTAGAAGATGATCGACATCAACGCCAGCACGTTGAACATCCCCGGCACCGAGCGGATCAGCGTGGCGACGATGAGCCGCAGCTCCGGCAGTGCCGACACGAGCCGCAGCACCCGGAACACCCGGGCAAGCCGGGCGAGGGTCGCCAGCTCTCCCGTGGCCGGGAGCAGGCTCACGGCGATGACCGTGAAGTCGAACAGGTTCCAGCCGTCCCCGAAGTAGTCCCGCAGCCGGGGCCACACCGCCGCCATCTTGATCAGCGCCTCGACGACGAAGACGGCGAGAAACGCCTGACTGGCCAGCTCGAAGGCGCCGCCGAAGCGCGCGGCCAGCACGACCGACGTGTCGAGTCCGATGACGACCGCATTGACGATGATGGCGGTGGTCACACCGTGGCGGAACCACGCGGCGCCGGCCGTCCGGCGCGCCCAGGCGACGAATCGACCGTTTGACGGGGACTGCAGTCCGGTTGAGCTCATGGGATGGGGATGTTCAGGGTCATGCCCGCCAGATGGACTTGACGTGCGGATAGCCGAGGATCCTGGCGTCGGCGGTGACGACCGGCGCCGACCGCCGGCGGGCCTCCGCGACGATGATCCGGTCCGCCGGATCGCGATGGAACGACCCGGGCAGCGCATACGCCTCTTCGATCGACTCGAGATCGACGGGGAGGACGGTCCAGCCGTTGAGCTCGACGTAGTGGCGGAACCAGAGACGCCAGTGCCGGTCGATGACCATGCGCCCGCGCTCGACCGCGCAGGCGATCTCGGCGCAACTGATGGGCGACACGCACACCTCCGTATCGTCCGCCTCGAGAAGGGACACGGCCCGCGGCGAGAGCTGCTCGGGTGCGCTGACGGCCCAGACAATCGCGCACGTGTCGAGCACCACCGTCACGACGGTTCGTCTCCAAGCATCTCCCAGTCGGTGTCCGGCATCATCGGCGCGGCCAGATCCGCCTTGACGACGACGCTCCCCTTGCCGCAACCCAGAACGGTTCGATTGCGGCCGGGCTGCCGGATCGGCACGACGCGGGCCACTGGCATGTTCCGCTTGCGCACCTCCACCTGCTCGCCGTTCGCCACCGCCGCCAGGTACTCGCTGAGGTGGTTCTTGAACTCGGCGACGTTGGCAATCTTCATGGACACATTATAGGTCCACATCATGTCCAGAGTTCGGGGCCGGCACGTCGACGCTCTCGTCACCAACCCGCAAATTGTCTAAGCTGCTCCCATGCAGTTCCAGCACCATGTCTCGACGCCGGCGTCGTTCCTGCTCGCCGTCGCCGCGGCGGCCACGTTCCTCGTCGCACCGCTGCAGGCGCAGCCGGGCGACCGCGAGTTCGTCCCGGTCACCGACGCCATGCTCCAGGACCCCGATCCCGGGGACTGGCTGATGTGGCGCCGCACCCTGGACAGCTGGGGCTTCAGCCCCCTCGACCAGATCGACCGCGGCAACGTCGCCGGCCTGCGGCTGGTCTGGACGCGCCCGCTCGGCCCCGGCCTGCAGCAGGGCACGCCGCTCGTCTACGACGGCGTGCTCTACATGCCGAACCCGCGCGACCTCATCCAGGCGATAGACGCGGTGAGCGGCGACCTCATCTGGCAGCATCGCCGCGAGCGGCCCGACGACCTCGCCGAGTACATGATCGGCAGCATCATCGACACCAACCGCAACATCGCCATCCACGGCAACTATCTCTTCGACAGCACGTCGGACGACTGGGTGATTGCCATCGACGCGCGGACCGGCGAGGTGGCGTGGGAGACGATGGTGCTCGACTACACCGTCAACCCGGCCAACCAGACATCCGGCCCGATCGTCGCCGACGGCAAGGTGATCTCGGGGCGGAGCTGCTCGCCGCGGGGCGGTCCGCACGCCTGCGTCGTCGTCGCGCACGACGCCGCGACGGGCGCAGAGCTGTGGCGCCGCCGCCTCATCCCCGCCCCGGGCGAGTTCGGCGACGAGACCTGGGGCGGCGTGCCGTTCGAGGAACGCCGGCACGTGGGCGCGTGGATGGTCCCGAGCTACGACCCGGAGCTGAATCTGGTCTACATCGGCACGTCGGTCACGTCGCCGGCGCCGAAGTTCATGATCGGCGGGGTCGACAACACGCACCTCTACCACAACTCCACGCTCGCCCTGAACGCCGACACCGGCGAGATCGAGTGGTTCTACCAGCACCTCAACGACCACTGGGACCTGGACCACCCGTACGAGCGGCTGCTGGTCGACGCCGTGATGACGCCCGACCCGGCGCACGTCTCCTGGATCAACCCGCGGCTGCGGCCAGGCGAGGAGTACCGCGTGGTGACCGGCATCCCGGGCAAGACCGGCGTGGTCTACACGCTCGACCGCGCCACCGGCGAGTTCCTGTGGGCAACGCCGACGACGGCGCAGAACGTCATCACCCACATCGACGGCGCGACGGGGGCCGTCACCGAGAACCCGGAGCTGATCTTCACGCGCGAGAACAACGAGATGCTCATCTGCCCGTCGTTCGTCACGGGCGGCAAGGACTGGGAAGCGGGCGCCTACAGCCCGCTCACCAACATGATGTACTTCCCGCTGCGCAACGCCTGCGCCCGGATGCTGGCCATCGCCGACGGCAGCCTCTACAACCTCTCGCAGCGCATCGTGAACGCCCCCGGCACCGATCAGGTCGGCACCGTCCGGGCCATCGACGCCTCCACCGGCGAGACGACCTGGCTCCACGAGCAGCGCGCCGGCACCACGTCGCTCGTCGCCACCGCCGGCGGACTCGTCTTCGGCGGCGACAGCAACGGCCGCTTCCGCGCCCTCGACCACGAGACCGGCGAGGTCCTCTGGGAGGTCAACCTCGGCTCGCAGGTGACCGGCTTCCCCGTCACCTACGCGGTGGACGGCACGCAGTACGTCGCCATCAGCACCGGCTCGTCGCTGAGCACGCGCGACAACCTGCGCCTGACGACCGAGCTGCAGCCGGGGACGGGTAACAACTTGTTCGTGTTCGCCCTGCCCTGACGGGTGCGGTGCGCCAGGATCGGAACGCTACCGATGTCTCTCGGCGAACGTGGAGGTCGAAGATGAGAATGCGCCTGACGCACGCGGCCGTGGCCTGCCTGTTGGTACTCCTCGGCGCCGGCGGCGCGGCCGCTCAGGTCGTGCAGTGGGAGGTCGACGGCGAGACGCGCGAAGCCATCGTCTACCCGCCGTCGTCGCCGGGAGAGGCAGCGGCGCCGCTGGTCCTGGCGTTCCACGGGTTCGGCGACAACATGCAGAACTTCCAGTACACGAACATCCACGGGGCGTGGCCCGACGCCGTCGTCGTGTACTTCCAGGGACTCCCGCGCCGCCGCGGGCTGCCCGGCTGGCAGGTGGAGCGCGACGGGCGCGACCGCGACCTGCAGCTCGTCGACGCGGCGCTGCGCTCGCTGCGCGAGACGCACCGCATCGACGACGACCGCATCTACGCGACGGGCTACTCGAACGGCGGGATGTTCGCCTACCTCCTCTGGGCCGAGCGTCCCGACGTGTTCGCCGCGTACGCCCCGGTGGCGGCGCGCCTGCGCGCCTCGGTGCGGCCCGCGCAGGCCAGGCCCGTCTTCCACGTGGCCGGGCAGCGCGACCGCGTGGTCAGCTTCGCGGATCAGGAAGCCGCCGTCGCGGTCGCCCGGGAGGTGAACGGCGCCGAGGCGGCGACCGACTGCGGAGCCGGGTGCACGGTGTACGGCGCCGGTACGGCCGCGCCGGTCCTGACCTGGATCCACGGCGGCGCCCACGTCTACCCGCGCGAGACCAGCGAGCGGATCGTCGCCTTCTTCCGCCGGCACGCCCGCGCCCGCTGATCGACGACGGGCCGCGACGACCTCGCTCGCCTCGGCCCGTCCCCCGTCAGTCGCGGATGGTGACCTTCTGGACGCGCCAGGTCAGCAGCTCGGCGACGTACAGCTCGTTCTGCGACGGGCAGGCCAGGCCGTGGATCCAGCCGAACTCGCCGACGGCCTGGCCGTCCCGGCCGAGGTAGCCGAGCACGCTGCCGTCGAGCGCCATCTTGTAGATCCGGCCGGGGAACATGTCCTGGGTGAAGATGACCGGATCGGGGCCCGGCGTGATGCAGATCGAGTTCGGCCACAACGAGTTGTAGCTGCCGTCGGGCAGCCGGCCGAAGTTGGGCGTCCGCGGCGCGTAGTCCGGCGGCACCGGCGCCTGCGCGCGCAGGTCGGCCAGCGTGATCTGCCGCACGAAGGCGCCGTCCGACTCGAACACCTGGATGCGGTTGTTGGACCGGTCGGCCACGTAGATGCGCCCCTGGTCGTCGGCGGCGATGCCGTGCGGCAGGCGGAACTCCCCCGGGCCGCTGCCCCGCTCGCCCCACGAGCCGACCCAGTTGCCGTCGGCGTCGTACTTGGCCACCCGGGCGTTGTTGTAGCCGTCGCTGAAATAGACGTTGCCCTCGGGATCGAACGCCACGTCGGTGACCTCGTCGAAGAGGCCGTCGCGCGCCGGCGGCGGCAGCGCGTCGGGCGTCGCGTAGTAGGGCGGCCGCAGCGAATGCGGCGGACAGTTCGGCCCCGTGCAGCGCGGGTACCGCGAATGGGTCGATTCCGGGCGGCGCCCGAAGACCTGCAGCACGCGGCCGGCCGGGCTGAGCTTGACGGCCATGCTCGAGCCGTTGTCGACGAGCCAGATGTTGTCGCCGGCGTCCACGCGGACCGCGTGCGCCCACGCCTTCATGTAGAGGTTGCCCCCGATCTCGCGCACGAAGGCGCCGTCGGGCGCGAACTCGTAGAGCGAGGCCGCCCGGGGACCGATGATCGTGGCTTCGGCCCCCGTCCGGCTGTAGACGAAGATGTGGCCCCGCGAGTCCACGGCGACGCCGGCGACCTCGCCGAGATAGAGGTCGGGCGGCAGCCGCAGCGGCGCCACCGCGTCGTAGTCGAGCTCCGGCGCCGGCTGGCCGTGGGCGGAGCCCAGGGGGAGCACCAGGCAGAGCGCGGCGACGAGCGCGGAACGGCGTGCGAGAACCAGGAGAATCCGACCCGGCCCGGAGTGCTCTGTTCATTGGCTCCTCTCCCCTGCCTGCGGGTCGACGCCGGCGGCCGCCAACCCGCGGACCGCCGCGTCGGACGCGCCAGCCAGCGTAGCACGGCCGTCTCCCGGATCTGCTAGAGTCCCCTACCGCATCCCGGGCCATGCCTAACCAGCCCCTTCGCGGCCGGGTGGCCGTCGTCTCCGGCGCGACGCGCGGGGCCGGCCGCGGCATCGCCCGCATGCTGGGTGCGGCGGGCGCCACCGTGTACTGCACCGGCCGCAGCGTGCGGGGCCGCGGCGCCACCGCCGGCCGACCCGAAACGATCGAGGAGACCGCGGAGATGGTCACCGCGGAGGGCGGCCGCGGCATTGCGGTCCGCACCGACCACAGCGTCGAGTCCGAGGTCGAGCAGCTCTTCGCCCGCGTCCGCAGCGAGCAGGACCGGCTCGACGTCCTGGTCAACGACATCTGGGGCGGGGATGCGCTCACCGAGTGGGGACTGCCCTTCTGGACGCTGTCGACCACCCGGGGCCGGGAGCTGCTCGAACGCGCCGTCCACACCCACATCGTCACCAGCCGGCACGGCGCGCCGCTGATGGTCGAGCGCAATGCCGGGCTCATCGTCGAGGTGACCGACGGCGACACGCTCGGGTACCGCGGCAATCTCTTCTACGACCTCGCGAAGAGCGCCGTCATCCGCCTCGCCTACGCGATGGCGGCGGACCTGCACGCCCACCGCGTGACCGCCCTCGCGCTCACGCCGGGGTTCCTGCGGTCCGAGGCCGTGCTCGACAGCCTGGGCGTCAGCGAGGCAAACTGGCGGGACGCCGTCGAGAAGGACCCGTACTTCGCCGAGTCCGAGACGCCCTGCTTCGTCGGCCGGGCCGTGGCGGCGCTGGCCGCCGACCCGCATGTCTCGCAGAAGAGCGGCGGACTGTACTCGAGCTGGGCGCTGGCCAGGGAGTACGGCTTTACCGATCTCGACGGCCGCCGGCCGCACTGGGGCGACTTCTTCCTGCGCAAGGTGCGGGAGATCGTCGCGCGGGACACGCCGCCCGACGACATGGACCGTTTCGTGGTTCGCAGCCGGCTCTACCAGGCGGAGCGCGACCCGTCGGCAGCCGAGGAAGCCGCGCGCCTGCGCGCCTGGCTGGACCGGCAGCGGTGAGTCGAAGACAGGTTTCCGGAAGCAGCGAGGTGAGCAGATGCGGACGACATTGACCCAGCGGCGGCTCGTGTGGCTCTTCGCCGCGTTCGCGGCGGCGGGCATCCTTCTGGCCGGCAGCGCCTCCGTCGCGCCGGCGGCGGCCGAACGGACCGCCGCGCGCGACCTGGAGACGGTCGATCCCGGCGCGGTCGGGGTGTCCGCCAAGCGCCTCGAAAGGCTGGCGGACGGCATGCAGCGGATGGTCGACGACGGGCGGCTTGCCGGGGTCGTGACGCTGATGGCGCGCGGCGGGAAGATCGTCCACGCGCTCGCGGCGGGCGTCCAGGACATCGAGAGCGGCGCGCCGATGCGGCGCGACTCCATCTTCCGCATCTACTCGATGACCAAGCCGATCACCGGCGTCGCCATGATGATGCTCTACGAGGAGGGCCGCTGGCGGCTGAACGACCCGGTGTCGCGCTACATACCGGGCTTCGCCGACCTCGAGGTCCACGCCGGCTACCGCGACAGCGGCGAGCCCCGGCTGGTCGCCGCCGAGCGTCCGATGACGATGGCCGAGCTGATGTCCCACTCCGGCGGCCTCGCCTACGGCCTCGGCACCGCCAACCCCGTCGACCGGCTCTACCGCGAGCAGCGCGTGCTGAACGCAAACGTGCCGCTGAAGACGATGATCGACAAGCTGTCTAACCTGCCGCTCGTTGCCCAGCCGGGCACCCGCTGGTACTACAGCATCGCCGTCGACGTGCAGGGCTACCTGGTGGAGCAGCTCTCCGGACAGCCGTTCGCCGACTTCCTCCAGGACCGGATCTTCGACCCGCTGGGCATGGTCGACACGGCCTTCTACGTGCCGGAGGACAAGCTGGACCGCCTCGCGCTCATCTACGGCGAGGGCGACGACGGCGCGCTCGAGCGGTTCGACATGGGTCCGACGCACACCGCGATGCCGGCCGGTCCGTCCGGGGGCGGCGGCCTGTGGGGAACCGCCGACGACTACCTGCGCTTCACGCAGATGATGCTCAACGGCGGCGAGCTCGACGGCGTGCGCCTGCTGGCGCCGCGCACCGTCGAGATGATGCACACCAACCACCTGTCCCCCGAGGCGCTGGCCACGATGCGGACCGGGCAGGGATTCGGCCTCGACTTCGCCACCGTCCACGATCCCGCGGCGGCGGGCGAGCCGTACGCGGAGGGCTCCTACTACTGGGGCGGCGCCGCCGGCACCTGGTTCTGGATCGATCCCGCGACGGACCTGACGTTCGTCGGCATGATCCAGCACCGCGGCGCGGCGGTCCGCGACGTGCAAGGCATCTCGCGCAACCTCGCGTATCAGGCGATCGTCGACTGAGCGGCCGACCGACGGCGCGCCGGAGGGGCTATACTGGGCCGTTGGCGGCGAGACGCCGTCGGCGGTGGAACGGACTTGAACGGCGCGTGCCCACCGCGGGCAGGCGCCATGCAGTCGCGACCGGCAACGGCAGACGTTCGTTGGCCCGGAAGGGCGAAGGAGGAGTGATGAACGTGCCCCGCAAGATCTCCATTCGCACGCTCGGATGTGCGGTCGGCGTCCTGGTGCTGTCGCTCGCCGCCGCGCAGGTGTCGGAAGCGCAGGAATGGACGGCGCCGCGGACGGAATACGGACACCCCGACATTCAGGGCCGCTGGAGCAACTCGTTCCTGACGCCCCTCGTGCGGCCCGAAGGCCAGGGGCAGACTCTCACCATGGAGCAGGCCGCGCAGCTCGAGCAGGGCGCGCTGGGCCGTCTCGCGGCCAGCTTCGAGCCGCTCGATCCGGACCGTCCCGCGCCGGACGCATCGAACAATCCGGGCGGCTACGACCGCTTCTACGTGGACTCGGGCGACCGCATCGTCATCGTGAACGGCGAGCCGCGCACGTCGTTCATCACGCGCCCGGCGAACGGGCGGCTGCCCGAGCTCACCGAAGAGGGCAAGCGCCGCCGCGCCGAGCAGGCCGCGTACGGCAAGCAGTTCGGCGAGTTCGATCACCCCGAGCTGCTGCCGCTGCCCGAGCGCTGCCTCGTGCCGCTCGGCCCGCGCACCGGCCCGCCGATGTTCGACGCCGGCTACAACAACAACTACTACATCGTCCAGAACGCCGACTACATCGCCATCATGATGGAGCAGTTCCGCAGCGCCCGCATCATCCGCCTGGGCGACGGCCCGCGGCTGGCCGACCACATCCGTCCGTGGCACGGCGACTCCTGGGGCCGCTGGGAGGACGATACGCTCGTGGTCGAGACGACGAACCTCCATCCCCTGCAGCACGACGTGCAGCAGAGCGTGTTCGCGAACGAGCTCGACCGACGGACCGGCAACATGGTCTCCGAGGAAATGAAGGTCATCGAGCGGTTCACGCGCGTCGACGAGGACACGCTGCTCTACGACTTCACCGTCGACGACCCGGTCATCTACACCGAGCCGTGGGGCGGCGAGATCCCCATGTGGCGCCTGCACGAGCAGATGTACGAGTACGCCTGCCACGAGGCCAACTACGGGATGTTCAACATCCTGCGGGGCGCCCGCTACCAGGAGCGCCAGACCGCCGAGACGGACGGGCAGGAGCCTTAACGGCCCGCGTCGGCTAGACGGACGCAGGCCTGCGCAGCCTCCACGCGAGGTGGCTCGCGAGGTACTAATGATGAGCAGAATGGTGTCGCGGTTCGCAAAAGCAGTCGGCGTGATGGCGCTCGGGACGGTCCTGGGCGCCGGCTACTCCGCCGATCTCGCAGCGCAGACGGAACCTCCCCCGGACGTTCCCCGGGGGGAGATACCCAGGACGCCCACGGGCCGGCCGGACATGAACGGCATCTGGCAGGCCCTCGGGAACCATCACTGGGACATCGAGGCCCACCTGCCGCGGGCCGCCCTGCAGTTCCGGCCCGGGCCCATCATCCCGGTGCCGGCCGAGGGGGTCGTCGCGCTGGGCGCCCTGGGCGCCGTGCCGCCCGGATGGGGCGCCGTCGAGGGCGGCGAGATTCCGTACCTGCCGGACGCGAGGGCCCTGCGCGACGAGAACCGCGAGCACTACCTGGAGCGCGATCCGGCCATCAAGTGCTTCCTGCCCGGCGTGCCGCGGGCGGTCCTGCAGCCGATGCCGTTCCAGATCTTCCAGAGCGAGGGCCACTTCCTCATCGCCTACGAGTTCGCCAACGCGGTCCGGGACATCTACCTGGAAGATCCCGGCCCGTCCGTCCTCGACGCCTGGATGGGCCAGTCGGTCGGCCGCTGGGAAGACGACACCTTCGTCGTCGAGGTGGACGCGTTCAACGGGATGACCTGGCTCGACCGCGCAGGCAACCACCACAGCGCCGCGCTGAAGGTGACCGAGCGCTACACGCTCGTCACCCCGTACCACATCTGGTACGAGGCCACGCTGGAGGACCCCAACACGTTCTCCCGCCCGTGGACAATCCGCCTGCCGCTCTACAAGCAGATCGATCCCAACGCCCGGTTGGGCCAGTTCAAGTGCATCGAGTTCGTCGAGGAGCTGATGTACGGCCACCTGCGCAAGACGCCCGTGGGCGCCGAGCAGGAGCAGCCGTAGCCGCCGCAGAGCCGCGGAAAGCGCGACGAGAATCACCGAGGAGAATCACGATGACGAGGAAGCTGATGGTCGGGGCCCTGACGGCGGGAGTCGCAACGCTGGCGTGGTTCGCGGCGCCCCAACTCGTGGTGCCCGCCGAGGCGCATCACGCCTTCACCGCCGAGTTCGATGCCAACGCCCCGATCCGCCTCGAAGGCAAGGTCGTCCGCGTCGAGTGGGTCAATCCCCACACCTGGATCCACCTCGAGGTCCAACAGGACGACGGCTCGTCCCGCGTCTGGATGGTCGAAGGCGGCACTCCCAACGTGCTCGCCCGCCGCGGCCTCCGCCGCGACTGCCTCCCCGCCGGCACCGAGCTCGTCGTGGACGGCTACCAGGCCAAGGACCTCTCCGCCGCGATGGCGAACGCCCGCAACGTCACGTTCAGGGACGGCCGCCGCTTCTTCGTGGGGTCGTCGGGGACCGGCGCGCCCTACGATGGTCAGGCCACCACGGCCGACGCCCCCTGCTGAGGACCAAGCGCGTCGAACGGCGCGCCGGAAGGGTTCAGGTTTCCCTCGATGAGCGCGTACGCCGCCAAACCGCTGCCTTGGCGAGTGCCCCCGGTCGCAAGTCCAACTGCGTTTGCACTGGTCTGCACGCATGCAGCTCCGAGGGCCCGTGGACTCAGTAAACTGCCAATACCGCTCCCCGCCGCCACGCCCCGCCACCCCGACGAAGTCCTCGCGGCGCAAGTTCCCAGGCTGCGGACAGCTGCTTCCGGATCGAATCTCGAAAAACGAGACACATTTCACCCGTCGATACAATCAACTCGCCGCCGACCTCGTAACGGCAACCCCCGACCGAGCTGGCCCCGATACATCAGCGTTCATCAGAATGAGAACGACACAAGTGTCAAGAACCCCCACCCGGCCTCCTCTTTGAAACGGATCTCGGACTCTCCCCCGGGCAGCGGTTCGTTCGGTCGGATACCATCCCCAAGCACTCTGACGTTCGGGTCCAGCAGAATACCGCCCCCGATATTAAAGCTAGACTCCGCGTCCCTCTTAAAACCCAACATCACGCCAACGCCAAACGCCTCCAGCAACTCTTCGCCACTGCCCTGGATCGCCACGAACGGCCCCAGACCAATGTCCGCTTCCTGTATGGTCACCGCCCCTCCGCGGGCATTAACGGTCGATGCCTCTGCGTGCAGACGCCAAAAGTAATGGGTCTCCAGCAAAATGCGCGGCCGGTGATTCACTGTCTTTCTGACACGAACCACGCCATCTATAACCTCCGCCTCATCAATTCGTTCGGTCGATCCAAGTTTCGTCGTCATACCAAAGCCGACTCCAAATCGAATACCAAGAAACTCTCTATTCACCGACTCTTCTGCCGCCTCCTTTTCTCCATTTGGGTCACCAGCATCACGACCATCTGCGGCGCCACTCTGCGAACCAACCGCGAGTAGCACTACAAGTGCCACAACCCAATGCGCCCACAATGTCGCGCCTCCATTGGCGCCAACGCCACGCATTCCCGCGTCCCGCCACAGCACCACACTCATTTGAGACTCCGGTGTTTTTGCAACGGAGCGGCGCACCGTACGCGACGAAACCGCACCAGCCAACGGCAACAGCAACCGGCGCACCCGCTTCGCGGTCAACCTCCGGTCCTCGCGCGGCCACTGCTTGATCTGCTCCCGCCACGGGCCAAGCCGCTCGCCCGCGGCGACGACAACCGACCCGGCGGTGTCGCCCGGCCCACGGCCCGGCGTCCGGTCTTGATGTCCAACCGCAGCCGTCGCGCACTCTCCTTCTTCGCTACCCCCTCCACCAGACACCGGTGGCGGATCTCGGCCCATTGGCTCATCCTGATCACCTCCGTGTCCTCCTGGCCACGTCGACGAGACGGCGGTGTCTCGCCCCGTCGATCATCGCCAGGACGCCGCCGCTTCCGAGTGCTCAGCTTGCCGCTACCAGGTATTCTCACGTTCGATGACAGTGACCCCCAACTCCTCATGCTTCTCCCATTCTTACTCCTCCCTTCCCCGTCGCTCTACGTGCGGTTGACGTTACCCCACGCCCGCATGCTGCGCAGCCGCAATTCAAACTACACAATTCCGATCACCCATAACCTCGTCCCGCCGCTCTCCACAATGCTCGCAGCATTCGCTCACTAATCGCGTCTACCTACCATCCACCGAGACCTAGTTCAAGAACGAATCGACCGTTGGCTACTCGGCCATGCAAATTGCCCCGATAGCCAAGACGTACCCCAACGAGACTATTCACAACACCCAAGATTCCCGATGGGAACCGCACCTTGAGGCCAATTTCCTCAACAATACAACCCTCACCTACTCGATCACACAACCGCTCATAGCCGATCGCGGCATACCAGTCAACAATTCTTGATCCCGACGGCGTATACAGTGCGTCCACCGCCCACTGCGTTGAACTCTCATACGAGAGTCGGGGAACTATCCAGCCACCCCCGATATTCCTGGCTCGAACCCCGAAACCGGGTACCACGCTGAACATCCGCCCTGACTTGACTCCGTTACCACCTTCCCATCTGTACGCAATTGTCAATCGATCGCGTCTCGTTACTTCCCCAGGCCCCTCCGGACCGGCCAAGACATTGTCTGCAAGCCACGACAGCGCGTTCTTCTGGCCGCTCACGACGGTGCGCGCACAAAAGCGCCACTTATCTAGTAGCACCCGTAGTTCACGCGCATTTCCTTTTCTGACCACCCGCTCATTTCGGCAATAGTCCACCGACTCGCCTGTACCAGCCTCTACAAGCGCATAGGTGTTGAAACGCGCCGACGCCTGATCGAAAAAGCAGTGCGTCAGCGTGGGATTTTCGCGACTCTGTCGGCTTTTCTCCGCCACCCCAAAGAACCCCTGACGATCTCATGCATCCCCTTATTTTGGCAGGCATCAGATCACGCCGAAGACCTCTCGATACACGCGCTGTTCCATGAGCATGCTTCCGAACGTCTCCATCAACGGACGAATGCGATCCTCGGGCCAGTTGGGGAGATGGTGGTACAGCATGAGCCCCTGCCGAAACAACGAATGCGTCCGCCGCTTCACCGTGTTCGCCTTCAGCCAGCGGTCATAGCCGATGCGCTCGCCGGCCGCGCCCAGCAACGACAGCACGGCAATCGCCAACGCGCTGATCAGCAAGAGGCGGTCCCGCCGGTCGGGGCGCGAAACATGCATCGACGACAGCCCCATGCCGAAGCGCATGTCCTTGATGTCGCGAAAGCCCGCCTCAATTCCCCACCGCTTGCCGTAGTACCGAATCAGGACCCGCGTCGGGACTGTTGCCTCGCTGGCCACCAGGCACCACGGTTCGTCCATCTTCGGGGCGTGTACGCACACGACCACGCCGACCGGCAACTCGTACGTGTCGGTCACCCGAGCACCCACGAGCCGCCGCGCACGCCCCCCGGCGCCGACCCACGCGGCGGCCGCTCGCCGCTCGCCTCGCGCATTCGTCACGTAGATGTCTCCGCGCAATCGAATCACGTATTCGAAGGCCAGCTCCGTCGTCAACGCGTAGAACAGCTTGCAATCCCCAAAGCCCCGGTCTGCCACGACGGTGACTTTCACACCGGCCGGCAGCACCTCCCGCAAGCGGCACAGCACCTCGTACTCGTAGCGCCGCTGATTACCCTTCAGCGTCGAGGACGCCACCGTCTTCCACAGCAGGGGCGTCGCGCGCCCATGGCCCGTCACCATCGACAGCACGATCGTGTCCTGCCCGTCGGCCGCGAAGCTCGTCCAATCCAGTGCGACGACCACTTCGGTGCGGGCGCCGACGATGAACGGCGTCCAGTATGCGAAATAGGTCCAGACCTCGACGCCTCGATTGCTCAGGAGCCGATCCACCTGCTTGACGCCATGCTTGGTCAACGTGCCCATGGCCTGGGCCAGGCCGCGGCCCACTGCATGGATTGCCAACGAAGCGCTCGTCAGCACGCCCAGCGTGGCGTTGGCCAACGACAGCACCCGTTTGGCATGCAGGTCGCCCTCGTACAAGGTGGTGATGAAGTTCAGGATGTCGTGTTTCCGGAGCCGTTGCTTGGACGAGGCCGGCCGATCTTGTCGTATATGCACGCAGTCATATTTTAATTCAACGTGCACCACCCTTCAAACTCTATGACTGATGGAGGCGGGAGGATCTGCCCTATCAATTCATATGTGAAATGAGGGGATCTCTGAGCTGACGATGCTGTCTTGATATGCTAATTTGAGGATTTGAACATCTGTCTTTGGCCTGTGCCGGACTATACAGTCGGCCGCCTATTCGCCGTTCCCGAAGCGTGTCTCTCACTCCCCAGGCATCATTTGCATTCAATGTTGCGTCATAACCCGGAGTAAACCACCCGTCCGCATTGCGATCCGGGGCACTTGCGTGCTTTCCTTCCTCGACCAAGATATGCGGTGGAAGAACGAGGTCATCGACGTCACTTCCGACATCAAGCACGTTTGTGTACCAATCACTACCATGAGCCGCCCCCGCAATACGCGCCACCCGGACCGAGTAGCATTGACCCTTTTCCGTGACTTCCGACACAATAGCCAGCTCTACCTCAACGACCTCTATATCGTGAGCGTGCTGCCCGAAACCGATGTCTTCAGGATAATATAATAGGTAGCGAACATGCAGATAGCTTGCTTTTTCAAAAGGAACAACCCGTTTGCCCATGCCTGGAAGCGCCTCGAACGAGTGCTTGTCCTGCGACGTGGCGTTATCCAATACACGTAGGCGGCTGATCCGATAATAGACACGACTTCTCGGATTTGCCTCCGATCTCATTGCATTTGCACCGAATGGCAGTTCTCTGGGAATACCAACCTCGTTGATCTCTCTGTTAGCGCTAGTAATGAGAGGCTCATCTGGAGAAAACCACAGCACAGGTGCCACGGATTGGGCGAGCAAATTGAACGTCACGAGACTCGTTGCGTCGCCGCACGCTCTTAAGACTTCCGGTGGTCGTAGCTGCGATTGCAAAATCTGTGCATCCCCCGTTCCGGCCAGCAAAACCAAGACGAGAACACTAACGGTCAAGAGAGTAGACCTACGCCGCATTGCAACACCCACTTGGAGTCTCCTCTTCAGCCGACAAGCGACCTCGCCATTTGGCTCCAGCCGAGAGGTTTACGGCTGGGGCCGTTGGTATCCACGCGAAGCCGCGCTCCGCGACGACCGTGTCCAGTGTTCTCTCGCTCACAAATCGCCTTAATCAACGAGTGGTTGACCACCGGGCGTTCAGGTCCATCCGACGCCACCACCGGTTCGGCACCCTCACCCGTCGTTCTCAGGGACTATCTCGCTGCGCCTCATCTTTTCCAAGCGGAAAGCACTCATTCTCCGGCTTACGTGGCGCTGTCTTGTCTCGAAAGTTTGTCCTGTCGTCACCGGCACCATCATCGCCGAGACGCACCGCCGCCACCGGGCGGTCGAGCTCCGCAACGTCGTCGACCGCTTCGACGAAGGCGTGTCCGCGGACATCGACGAGCGCCTCATTGACCGCCTCAAATGGGCTCCGGCGTGTCTCATGAACTGTTCGCCGTGACTTGCTGTCCTCACAAACCGGTGCACCAGTATCCGGCCAGTCGGGGGCTTGCCGCGCTATCGCACCCATTGGCTCGCGGCGCGCGCTTCGAGTGGAGTCGACAATACCGCTCAACGTCGGCGGCGGCACGGCGGGCGGCCTCAACGTTAATTGAATTACCGCCTGCAGCGTGTCGCACGGCGCGCTCCCCCAGCATCCACCCGACGCCGGTCACGTTCTCCCGGTCCTGCAGCCACCGCTGTCCGTGGTGACGCATCGCTTCCAAGAACTTGACTCGGAAGTGATCGTGCCACCAAACTATGGCGTCATAGTCGACGGTCATCCGCATCCCGATCATTTGGCCGACGGCAAACGAGCAGTCGGCCAACACATATCCGACAGCCTCCTCAAGTGACTGACCTTCGGTCTCGTCCCTTGTTCCAACGAAGCCAAAAGTGACGGGTCGCGGAGACGGAACGGGATCTTCTGCGGAATGTAGCTTCTCACTCATCTCGCTCATCCTTGACCTCCTCAGGGTGATTGGCTTGGTATCGATTGGTCCAAGACTGTGGCTACAAGGCTGTTGCCACCGAGGATGTCGCGTGGTCGGCTGGCAAAAAGGCCTCACGGGTTGCGGTCATTCGGCAGCCGTGCTCGACTTCCGCCGACGCGCGGGCCGCGGCCAATTGGTCGATGTTCGCTTGCACCCCAGCGTAGCCGACCGCGCGTTGGCCGAGATACCGACCGACGGCGGTTACCCGGTCGCGGTCGGTGGACCATGAAGTCCCTTGGGTCGTCATGGCATGCTGGAAGGCACGCCAATATCGCCGATGCCACCAGACGACGGCGTCAAGATCCACGGTTTTTTTGGGTCCAACGGCCTGGCCAGCGGCCAGGAAGCAGTCAGCGAGGATATAGTCGAGGTCTGCAGCCTGAGCCATAGGCGTCTCCTCCAGCGCGATCTCCCCTACGCAAAGGAGAACGCCGACGGCACTGATTCGGTACACCCCGGGCGGGATCAGTGAGCGTGTTCCGGGCAGAAGGCCCGGAGCCGGTGCAGGTCGCGTCGGATTGCGGCCGCACTCCCGGGCCTCTGCTCCAAGGTCGGTGACAACGCGTCGCGCAGGAGTGTCGCGAGGCCGGTGGGGCAGGTTGGCCGGTGATTGCGGATGTCCGGGACGTCGCCACGCTCCGCGTTGGCCAGGACGGTCCTTACGTCGGCGCCGGCGAACGGGTGGCGCCCGGCGACGGCCTCGTAGAGCACCAGCGCCAGCCCCCACAGATCGAACGAGGGCTGAGGCCGTACGCCGGCGAGCGCCTCCGGCGCGAGATACAGCGGCGTGCCGACCAGGCGGTCCGCAACGGTCACGGTCGCCTCAGGGTCGGGCGATCGGAACAGCGCTTCGGTCGCACCGGCCGACATCGGCGCCGCCGTGGCCAGGGAATTGCCGGTCCGATGCAGCAGGGCCAACCCGAAGTCGAGCAACTTCGGTCGGCCGTCGCTCGTGTAGCCGATGTTGCTCGGCTTCACGTCGCGGTGCAGAACCCCCGATGTGTGGACACGATCAAGGACATCCGCGAGGACTATCCCGAGCTCGATCGCCTCCACGAACGACACCGGGCCTCGGCGAATCGAGTCACGCAGCGTGCCCCCGTCGAGATACTCGACGACTAGCATGGGGGTGTTCCGCCACAGCTCGGTGCCGTAGATGAGCGCCAGATTCGGATGAAGGATCGCCGCCATCGTGCGCGCTTCGCGGCAAAGGCGTTCAGACGACTCGGACCTGAGTGAGGGAAGTGTCTTGATCGCCACGCGACGGTCGAGCACCATGTCTACTGCCAGGTAGACGACCCCCATGCCTCCCGCGCCGACCAAACGCTCAAGACGGAACTTGCCGTGGACAAGCAACGGGAGCGCGGCGACGATCGTAGCGGTCCCGCATGAGCATTGACTGGTCTCGGGGCTCCACACGAGCGAGCACGCCGGACAGTACACCGCAGGTTCGTCCTGCCAATCGATCCCCTGCGACCCCACGTGACGCTCGGGAAGGGGTCCGTTGGCCTGACGGCCGCGAAGGCGGCGATTCTCGATCTGCATGGTGGCTTGGCCAACGGCCGCGATCGCCAGCGCGAGTTGGGCAGCCGAGTACGGGAGACCAGTTCGGGCCTTGCCTATCGTCACCATCCCCAGAAGCACCCCGGACGACCCGACGAGAGGCAACAAGAGGTGGACGTCGGCTTCGTCCAACCACTCTCGATCCGCCCGCGGGAGGAGGCGCGATATCGCACCCAGCGCATGAGAATCGAGCCGGACGTCGCCCCTAGTCGATCGAACAATCTCGATCAACGTCGAATCGCGCCGCAGTGGGTCTGCCGTACCTTCGACCGGGACCAACTCGCTTGCGTCGTCGTTCAGGAGGAGAACAGCAAGCGACGTGGTGTGCAGCGCGCGGCTCAATTCCTTCACGAGCGCCGTCGTCACGCCGCGGAGGCTGTCCGCCGTCCGGCATCGCTGCTCTAGCCGGGCGAGCGTCACCGACTGATCGGAGGGTTCGAGAAGAAACCACCGGTCGATGGCACGCAGCAGGCGTTCTCGAGAGGCTAAGACAACCAAGCCCACCGCCGAGAGTGCAAGCACTCCGTCTGGTCGGAAGTGTGCCAGATACTCGGTGATCGTCAGTTGTTGGTTTGTGTAGACGTCGAACCCCACGTAGGCGAGCGGTCCGAGGCTGATACCCCATACCGCGTACCGCGCGAGCGCGTACTGCAGCGCGGTCCGGACGAGAAACTGAAAGTCCATCACGCGACCAACCGCGACAGAGTAGGCGGTCACCGGCACAATCGTCGCGAGTGCGACGTAGAGGACGACGCCGACACCCTGCTGCACCGACGGCTCCCGAAGCGCCGGCACGAATGGCGTGGCGAGCACAGCGAACACGAACGGGGTCAGTCCGGCCGCCAGCCCTCCGACGAAGAGCATCACCCGGCGCCGATCGTGACGCGCCTCGAGCCGCGTCTTCCACAGAAGAAACGGGATGGCGGGAGCCCCCGCAGCAAACAGCAGCGGCCAGTAGACTCGTTCTGGATGATCGCGGTCGAGCAGCTCGACGAGCGCCATGAACCAGGCCGACATCGTCGAATCGCCAACCCGGCCAATGACGTTGATTCCGAACAGCGCCACGCCGACACCGAAGGAAACGCTCACACAGAAGTTGGCGACCCGACGCGTGCCCGGTCGTTGGATCTCGAGGGGAAACTCGCGGACGAAACGCCACAACATCAGCGGGAGAAACACCTCCGGTAGAAGAGGATGGAGGACAGCAGCCACGGTCCCGCGGCCGCCTTCCAATAACGGCATCAATGTCGCCGCGAAAGCAGAGCAGATCGTCAGAAACAGGCCGCCCAACAACGGGAGTCGACGATCACGTCCTCCCCCAGCCAACAAGACCACGCCTCCCACGCCGAAGATGACGACGTTGACGATGTAGGGCGAAGCCCCGGGCACGCGCGCTGCGGGAGCGCCCAGCATCGCCAGCGCGACCTGCACGATAGCGATGGCAAGCACGACGGCCACGCCGGTCTCCACCACGCGGTTCCACATCGCCGAGAACGCCGAACCGCGTGACTCGGGGGCGGGGCGGGCTGCCCCGATGGCCGAAACTATCCTGAGTTGGGAGAGCAGGTCGGCGTCGCCGGTGTCGGCTGCCGCCTGCTCGACGTCGCGCCAGTCCACGGCCTCGCCGGCCGCGACGGCGTCAGCGACGGATTCGAGGAGGGCGCGCTGGCTCATGCACGACGCATCTCGTCGCCGAGGCGGAGCAGCGCGCGTCGGACAGCAAGGCGGGCGGCCGGGCCCGAGGGCTTGTTCAGCACGAGCGCGAGCTGCTCGTAGTTGTAGCCGAGCTCGATGCTCGCGACGATCGCCCGGCGATCGATCGGTCGCAAGCGCTTCAGCGCCGCTTCGTAGCGTCGCCGGTCATCGTGGCCGATCACGACGTCGAGCGGCGATTCCTCGTCGTTCGGGACGTGCTCGTCGAGCCCGTCCACGAGCGGGTCGACCGGGGGCCGGCGCGAGGCCCGCCGGAACTGGTCGCGGATGCGGTTCAGAAGCGAACGCCGGAGGTACCCCAGCAGTGCGCCATCGCGTTGCGGCTTGAAGGCATGGAGCCGCCGCAACGTGTGGAACATGGTCTCCTGGACGAGGTCCGCGGTGTCGGCCGCGTCGCGGGCCCAGGTCGGAACGCGCCGGTGCGCCCAGCGGTTGAGACGGGGGAAATAGCGTTCGAACAGCCGATTCAGGGCGCCGGCATCGCCTTCGCGCGCCCGATCCAGCAACTCCTGGGACGAAGTTACGGACGGATCCGTTCGCGTCGGCTCGAGTCGGTCCAGGCGCATGGCTCGCCGTTTCGCTACCTCGCGGGCACTGGCACCGTGCGCAGCGGTGCGAGGCGTTACACTTCCAGGCAACCGAAGAATAGCATGGACCCCGCGAGACTATTGACTTCGGATCCGCCGGCAACGCGCGACGTTTCGGCGCCGCCGTCGGCTCGGTTGGCCCGCGGCGGAACGAGTTTGTACGATCCCGGCTGCGAATTAGGTTAATCGGCCACAAAACTGCAAGACATCATGCGCCGCCTTCATCGGAGGACGATCGAGCCGGTGCACACGGAGGTCGAATCGCATGGCCACGACAAAGGCTGACCGGGACGAACGTCCCGACAACGCAGGGCGCGGCGGCGCGATGGACCGGTTTCTGAGCAGCGTCGAAACCGTGGGCAACCGGCTGCCCGACCCCGCGATTCTGTTCCTGCTCCTGCTGCTGCTGACGTGGGTCGCCTCGGCGCTGCTGGCGCCGATCGCGTTCACGGAGACGCACCCGCGGACGGGCGACCCGCTGCGCATCGCGAACCAGTTGACCGGCACGGCGCTGACCGAGTTCATGGTCAACCTGGTGCCGACATTCACCGGGTTCCCGCCCCTGGGCGTCGTGCTGGTGGCGCTGCTCGGCGTCGGTGTGGCGGAGAAGACCGGCTTCATCGGCACCGGCCTCAAGCTGCTCCTGGGCGTGACGGCGCGCAGCCTGCTGACGCCCATGCTGCTGCTGGCGGCCATCGTCAGCCATACGGCGGCCGACGCGGGCTACGTGCTGGTGATTCCGCTCGGCGGGGTCATCTTCTACGCGGCCGGCCGGCACCCGCTGGCGGGCATCTCGGCGGCCTTCGCCGGCGTGTCCGGGGGCTTCTCGGCCAACTTCATCCCGTCGGGGATCGACCCGCTGCTGCAGGGCTTCACGCAGTCGGCGGCGCAGATCCTCGACCCCGAGCGGCTGGTCAACCCGCTCTCGAACCTAGCGTTCACCGCGGCGTCGTCGCTGCTCGTGATCGCGGTCGGCTGGTACCTGACGGACCGCGTGATCGAGCCGCGGCTGCGCGCGACCGCCATCGACGGCGATCCGGACGCCATGCCGAAGATGGAGCCGGCGACCGACGACGACCGGCGCGGCTTCCTGGCCGGCGCGGCGGCGCTGGCGGCGGGGCTCCTCCTGCTGCTGCTGTCCGCGCTGCCCGCCGATTCGCCCCTGCGCGCCGCCGACGGATCGCTGACCAACATCGGGGCGCCGCTGATGGGCATGCTGGTGCCGCTCATCTTCGTCCTGTTCATCATTCCGGGCGTGGTGCACGGCTACGTCGCCGGCACGGTGAAGGGCCACCGCGACATCGTCGCGGGCATGACGGACGCGATGAGCACCATGGCGTACTACCTGGTCATGGTCTTCTTCGCGGCCCAGTTCATCGCCGCCTTCAACAGCTCGAACATCGGCCTGCTCATCGCGCTCAAGGGAGCGAACTTCCTGCGCGATCTGAACCTGTTTCCACAGGTCACGATCGTCGGCATCGTGCTGCTGACGGCGGTGGTCAACATCTTCGTCGGCTCGGCCTCGGCCAAGTGGGCGCTGCTCTCCGCCATCTTCGTGCCGATGCTGATGGAGCTGGGGATCGCCCCCGAGCTGACGCAGGCCGCCTATCGCGTAGGCGACAGCGTGACCAACATCGTGACCCCGCTGATGCCCTACTTTCCCCTGGTCGTGGTGTTCAGCCAGCGCTACGTGAAGTCGACCGGCATCGGCACCGTGCTGTCGCTGATGCTGCCGTACTCGGCCGTGCTGCTCGTGACCTGGACGCTGTTCCTGGTGTCCTACTGGCTGCTCGGCCTGCCGCTCGGCCTGCAAGGCGCCTACGTCTATCCGTGACGCCGGCGAGGGCGTTCGGACGGCGGCCGGCGCCCCGCGCTCAGCGGGGCGCCGTGCCGGTCAGCGTGAACTTCTGCACGCGGCGGCCGCGCTGGGCTTCCGCCGTGTAGAGGTTGCCGTCGCTGTCGGTGGCCAGGTGGTGCAGCGCCTGGAACTCGCCGGGCGCCGCGCCGTTGTCGCCGAACGTGTCGAGCACCTCCAGCGTGGCCCGGTCGATGACGTGGATGTGCGAGTTGCCCTGGTCCGCCGAGTACATGAACTGCTGCTCCGCGTCGGGCGAGAACGCGAGGCCGGCCACCGTCGACGAGCTCTCGTCGCCGCGGTTGACGAAGCCCTGCGTGCGGTAGGTGCCGTCGGCGTCGAACACCTGCACCCGGCTGTTGCCGCGGTCGGCCACGTAGACCAGCCCGTCGCTCGAGACCTCGATGCCGTGCACGATGCCGAACTGCGGCGGCCCCTCGGGGCCGGCCGGCTCGTCGCCGCCCTCGGACGGGGCCATCGGCGTGTTGCCGAAGGCGCCCCACATGCGCTTGTAATCGCCGGTGTCCGCGTCGAAGACGATGACGCGGCGGTTGCCGTAGCCGTCGGCGACGAACACCTCGTTGGTGGCCGCACGCACGAACGACTCTGCCGGCCGCATCGGGTTGACCGTGTCGTCGTTGCCGCTGCTCCGGGCGCGCCCGCCGATCTGCAGCAGCACGTCGCCCGCCGGCGTGAACTTCAGCAGCATGTCGTCCGATTCCGGCCGCGCGCTGTTGCCGCCGACCCAGACGTTGCCGTCGGGGTCGACGTGGATGCCGTGCTCGTTGGCCGGCCAGTCGTAGCCCTCGGCCGAACCGCCCCAGGCGCGCACGAACGTCCCGTCCGGCTCGAACGCCAGCACCGGCGGCGCCGCGGTCCCCTGGTCCTCCTCCACCGTGCGGGGCCGGTGCAGCACCCAGATCCGGTCATCCGGACCGACGGTCACCGACGACACCTGCCCGAGGACCCAGTCGTTGGGGATGCTCGGCCACGACGGGTCGACCTCGAACTGCGGCACGCCGCCGCCCTGCGCCTCCGCCGCGGCCGGCCCGTACCGGGCGCCGGAGAGCGCACCGAGCGTGACGACGATCCCGACTGCCCACAACCTGCTGGTCATTTCTTCACGCATGTGCCTCTCCTTTGCCTTTTCCGGACCTGCCCCTCACCTCGCCAGCGCACGTTCGGGCAGAGCGAAAACGTACATCGCGTTGGACCGGCCGCCGCCGACCGGCGCGGCCAGGTACTGCCGGCCGCCGACGGCGTAGGTGATCGGGAAGCCCTGCACCGAGCCGGGCAGGCGCGTCGTAAACAGCACCTCGCCGGTCTCGACGTCGTGGATGAACAGGTTGCGGCTCGTGTCGGCGCTCACGACCAGGCCGCCCGCGGTGGTCAGGGCCGCCGCGCCCGGGCGCGTCGCCGTCGAATGCCGCCAGACGATCTCGCCGGTGTCGATGTCCATCGCGATGAGATGGCCGGCGTGCTCGCCGCTGTCCGGGTGCACCCGGCTCCCCCGCGAGAACCAGCCGCGGTCGGCGTAGTAGTTGTTGCCCTCCACCTGCTCGAGCTCGGTGAACATGCCCCGCACGCAGGTGGGGTGGATGGGGATGTAGAGCAACTGCG
This sequence comes from Vicinamibacterales bacterium, assembly GCA_963665465.1. Taxonomy (GTDB): domain Bacteria; phylum Acidobacteriota; class Vicinamibacteria; order Vicinamibacterales; family UBA8438; genus JAAXGX01. The sequence goes on along the minus strand of OY762226.1, from coordinate 5,248,613 downwards.
TCCCCGGGTGGTAGGCGCTCGCGCGCCAGTTGCGGATGCCGCCGAAGTCGGGACAGAAGTCGAGCTCGACGCCGGCCACCGGGATCATCTCCGGCCGGTAGGTCACCGCGCCGGTCTGCGGGTCGACGTCCAGGACGTTCTGGTAGCCGAGGTCATGGGCCGCCGTGAACGCGCCGGTCGCCCGGTCGAGCTCCCACAGGATGCCGTGCTTGCCCATCTTGAACAGCGACCTGCGCCCGCGGTGGTCGATGAGCACGCTCTCGAAGACGTCGTCGAGGTCGTGCGTCTCCCCCGGCACGAACTGGAAGTACCACTCGAGCGCGCCGGTCGCGGGGTCGAGCGCCAGCACGCTGTTCGTGTACAGGGCGTCGCCGTCGGTCTTGCGCGAGATGCGGGCCCACGGCTTCGCCTGCGACGTCGACCAGAAGGTCAGGTTCGTCTCCGGATCGTAGCTGCCGGGAATCCACGAGTCGGCGCCGGCGCGGAAGGTCAGCGGCAGGTCGCCCCAGGTGTCGCCGCCCGGCTCGCCGGGGCGCGCGATGGTCGACGTGCGCCACACCTGCTCGCCGGTCTCCGGATCGTGGGCGGAGATGAAGCAGACGTCGTTCTTGTAGTTCTGGCAGCCGGTCATGCCGGAGACGACGTTCCCGTTCACGACGATCGGCCCGCTGGTGTAGCGGTAGCCCAGCCGGTAGTCGGCGACGGTGTGGTCCCAGACGACCTCGCCGGTGGCCGCGTCGAGGGCCACGATGTGGGCGTCGGACGTGTTGACGAAGATCTTGTCCCCGTAGATGGCGACCGACCGGGTGCGCATGCCGCCCCCGACCGAATCGAGATACTCGCTCGCGGCCCCCAGTTGCCGGGCGTACTCCCAGATGCGATCCCCGGTGACGGCGTCCACCGCCTGCACGACGCTGCGGGGACTCGGAATGAACATCACCCCGTCGTGCACGAGCGGCGCGGCCTGATTGAGCCCGGGGCCGGTCTGCCAGCCCCAGACGAGCTGGAGCTGATCGACGTTCTCCCGGTCGATCTGGTCCAGCGGGCTGTAGCCCCAGCCGTCGAGCGTGCGCCGCCAGTTGAGCCAGTCCGCCGGGTCGGGGTCCTGGAGCATCGCGTCCGTGACGGGTGTCAGGACGCGCGTCTGGGCGCCGGCCGCGGCGCAGCCCAGCAGCACGAGGAGCGCCGCCCCCGCGGCGCGGGCGATCGACTCCGCCGAGAGACTCCGAGCCGGTCCGTCCATCGCGGTCATTGGCAGCCCTCCCCGTTGCGCACGTCCGACGCGGCCGACCGTCCTGCCGCCGCGCGAGCTGCCAACCTGCAGGCCTCGCGCGACGGCAGCGGCCAGTCCACCTCCCGAGACCCGAGCTACCCGACCGGCTCGATCCGCAGCACGGCCCCGGCCTCGTGGTCGGTCGTCACGTACAGCAGGCCGTCCGGTCCCTGCTTCACGTCGCGGATGCGCTGGTTGAGCTCGACCATCAGCTCCTGGTGGCGGATGGGCAGCCCGCGGTTGTTGAAGATGACGCGGTGGAGCTGCGTGGTGGACATCCCGCCGACGAAGAGGCTCCCCCTCCAGAACGGGAAGCGGTCGCCGGTGTAGATGGCCATGCCGCCGGGCGACACGACGGGGTACCAATAGAGGAGCGGCTGCTCCATGCCCGGGGCGCAGGGGTCGGCCAGCTCCGGTCCCGTCCCGCCCGTGCCTGCCGTCTCCTCGCCCGTGTAGGCACGCCCGTACGAAACGACCGGCCAGCCGTAGTTGCCGCCCGGCCTGACGATGTTCACCTCGTCCCCGCCCTGCGGACCGTGCTCGACCTCCCACAGCTCGCCGGTCTCGGGGTGAATGAGCATCCCCAGCGGATCGCGGAACCCCATGGCGTAGATTTCCGGCCGATAGCCCGGCTCGTCCACGAAGGGGTTGTCCGACGGCGCGGTCCCGTCGTCGTTGAGGCGCAGGATCTTGCCCGCGTGGCTGGCGGGATCCTGCGCCTGCTCGGCGGTGCCGACGCGGTTGCCGCCGCCGTGCGCCTCGTCGCGCAGGGGCATGCCGATCGACATGAAGATCTTGCCGTCGGGGGCGAAGACCAGCCTCGCGACGCTGAAGCCGCTGGCCTGCGCATCCGACACGAAGATGTCCTCGACGTCGGTCAGGGTGTTGCCGCCGTCGTAGCGGCCGCGCCCCAGCACCTGCGTGCCCGACAGCCCCTCGGCCCCGGTCGCGTCCGGCGGCACGTCGTCGTCGGCGTCCGGCTTCAGGTACGTGAAGTAGACGAGCTGGTTCTCGGCGAATTGCGGATGCACCGCCACGTCCCACAGGCCCCAGCGGCCGCCGTAGCCCGCGTGCACCTCCGGCATGCCCTCGATCGGCTGCGGGTCGAGCACGCCGTCGCGGATGACGCGCAGGCCGCCGGAGCGCTCGGCGACCAGGATGTCACCGTTCGGCAGGAAGTCCAGGGCCGACGGGCGGAAGAGCCCCTTGATCGGGACGACGCGGAAGCGCTGGTCGCCGAAACCCGAGATCTGCGGCTCGTCGGGCAGCGTGTCGGGGCCCACACCCCGGCGTCCCTGCTGCGCGTTGCTGATGGCGATGAACAGGCACATGGTGAGGACGGCGAAACCCAGGGAAAAGCGTCTGGGCAAGCGTGCGGATGTCATGGTGATCCTCCGGGTATTCGTAACGGGGAAAGGTCGTTGCGGTCCATCGGGGGGCTGGCGATGACCGGGCGGCTGCAGGTAGTCGGGTCGGAGCGGGAGGCCGGCGGGCTGCAGGGCCGCACCCGGCCTCCCGAGCCATTGCCCCTACATGCCGGGGCTGAGCATGAGATCGTCGATGTGCATGTTGAGGAGGTGCGTGACCCGCAGGCCGGTGATGCCGTCGGTGTCGACGGCCGAGCGCGGCTGCGTCGCCACCTCGGTGCCGTTCACCAGGAAGCGCACCGTGTCCCCGGCTGCCTCCACCGAGAGCGTGTTGTTCGACGAGCCGTCGTCATTGAGATCGTTGACGGCGTCGTGGGCGGTCCACTCGACGAGGATCGGCAGGTCCTCGCCCATCCGCTTCCTGATGAGGAACTCGCCGCCCTGGCGCAGCATGAAGTAGGTGTACTGCTGGCCGTCGTCCGCCAGATCGGCGCCGCCCAGGAAGAGACCGTAGGCGTTGGGGTGGCCCGACGGCTCCATCTGCGTGAAGCTGGCGCTGATCGTGAAGTCGCCCTCGGCCATGCTGTCCGGCTGCCAGAAGATGGCGAATCCGGCGCCTTCCGTGGTCACGTGGACGCCGTTGCCCATCGTGTCGAAGCTGAGCACGTCGCTGACGTCCCCGCCGAAGTCGAGCCGGTGCTCCCAGCCATCGGCCTGCACGCCCTGGGCACCGGCAACCGCCGGCGCCGCGAGGAGGGCCGCCGCCGCCAAAGCCACCATCATCTTGCTGCGCATGTCTCCTCCTTGGATTCCGTTCTCCAGTGCCGACCCCTAGCATGGATCGAACCGACACGTCGGATCAACGTGCCCGGCGCAACCGATCCCGGCGCCGCCTGACGCCCGGAATGATGTTCAATAGCCCATGCGTCATCGTTCCCTCCCGACATCCGTTTCCAGGCTCGTCACCCCGTGTCGGCCGGACGCGTCGCTCGTTTCGGGCCGACGCACGGTTTCGCCGCCGACTCGCAGGTGGCGGCCGTGGTGCGGCCGCGTCTTGCCGGGCATCGCGGCGATCGCGCTTGCCGGCGAGCCGGCAAGCGCGATCGCCCGCTGCGAGCCGGCGGGCAACCCGATCCCGGGCCAGACGGCACCTGCCGCGGCGGACCCGGCGCCCGGCACGCCCGACCCGCGGGAACTGCCCGGGAGCCCCGACGCGGCGGATGCGGGCCACGGCGGCACGGGGCCGCAAGTCGGCGATCCGCCATGGCCCCGTCCGCCGGAAGTGGTCGTGCGTGACGAGCAGGGCCGCGTCACCGTCCGCGCCGTCAGGCTGGCGGCGGGCCTGCAGCTCGACGGGCTGCTCGACGAGCCCCTGTACGACTGCATTCGGGCGATCGGCAACTTCATCCAGCTGATGCCCGACGAGGGCGCCCCGGCCACCGAGCGGACGGAGGCCTGGATCGCGTTCGACACGGAGAACATCTACATCAGCGCGCGCGTGTGGGACTCGGCGCCGCCGACCGACTGGGTGGCCAACGAGATGCGCCGCGACACGACCCAGCTCCGCGACAACGACGGGTTCTGGGTGGTCCTCGACACGTTCCACGACCGGCGCAACGGCCTCGGCTTCTACACCAACCCCCTGGGCGCGCTGGGCGATTTCGAGATCAGCAACGAAGGGAATCCGAACAGCGACTGGAACCCGGTGTGGGACGTCGACACGGGACGCTTCGACGGCGGCTGGACGGTGGAGATGGAGATCCCGTTCAAATCGTTGCGCTATCGGCCCGGGGCCGACCAGGTCTGGGGCGTGCAGCTGCGGCGCACCATCCGCCGCAAGAACGAGGTGGTCTTCCTGACGCCGCTGCCAATCTCCGCAGGGCTCGCCGGCATCTTCCGCGTCTCGCAGGCGGCCACGCTGGTCGGCCTGGAGGTGCCGGCCGGCGTCAGCCGGCTCGAGATCAAGCCGTACGGCATCGGCGGCCTGACCACGGACCTCGCGGCCACGCCGCCGCGGCGGAACGCGGGCGAGGGCTCGGGCGGGCTCGACGTCAAGTACGGCCTGACGCAGAACCTGACCGCGGATCTGACGTACAACACGGACTTCGCCCAGGTCGAGGTCGACGAGCAGCAGGTCAACCTGACGCGCTTCAGCCTGTTCTTTCCCGAGAAGCGCGAGTTCTTCCTCGAAGCCCAGGGCATCTTCAACTTCGCCCGCGGCGCGGCCGACAACAACCTGCAGGCGACGGGCTTGCGGCAGATAGGCGGGGGCGATCGCCGCGCCCAGGGTCCCGGCAACGCCCCGACGCTGTTCTACTCGCGGCGAATCGGCCTCGAGGGCGGCGCGGTCGTGCCGATCGTCGGCGGCGGCCGCGTCACGGGCAAGGTGGGCGACTTCGACGTCGGGGCGCTCAACATCCAGACCGGTGACGAACAGACCTCCGGCGCCGTGCCGACGAACTTCACGGTCTTGCGGCTCAGGCGCGACATCCTGCGCCGCAGCAGCATCGGGGCGCTGCTCACCAACCGCTCGGTGTCGATCAACGGCGACGGCTCCAATCAGGCGTACGGCGCGGACGCCACGTTCTCGTTCTACGACAACGTGAACATCCTGGGCTACGTCGCAAGGACCCGGACACCCGGTCTCGACGGCGACGACCTGAGCTACCAGGGCCAGTTCGTCTACACCGCGGACCGCTACGGGCTGCAGGCGGAGCACCTGGTCGTCGAGGAGAACTTCGTGCCGGAAGTGGGCTTTCTCCGCCGCGACAACTTCCGGCGCTCGTACGCCACGGCGCGGTTCAGCCCCCGGCCGAGCTCGCTGGAGACGATCCGGCAGTTCCGGCTGGAAGGGAGCTTCGACTACATCCTGACCGCGGACACGGGTTACGTGGAGACGCGCCAGACGCAAGTGGCGTTCCTGACCGAGTTCGAAAGCAGCGACCGGCTGGGCGTGTCGGCGGCCAACAACTACGAGCTGCTCGTCGAGCCGTTCGAGGCCGGACCCGACGTGACGCTGCCGGTCGGCGGCTACGGCTTCCGCGACGTGGAGCTGCTCTACGAGCCCGGCACCCAGCGCCGGTTCAGCGGCGAGTTGAAGGTGCGCCTCGGCGAGTACTTCAACGGCAGCATCCGCTCGGTGACCTTCAGCCGCGGCCGGCTGGAGGTGACGCCGCAGCTGTCGGTCGAGCCGACGATCTCCGTCAACTGGATCGACACGCCGCACGGCACGTTCCGGGCGGACCTGGCCGTCTCGCGCGTGACCTACACGTTCACGCCGCGCATGTTCTTCAGCGGCCTGGTGCAGTACAACTCGAGCACCAACACCGTCGGCAACAACCTCAGGCTGCGGTGGGAGTACACCCCCGGCAGCGAGCTGTTCGTGGTCTACACCGACGAGCGCTTCGCCGACCCGTTCCGCCCGGACCGCTCCTATGGGCTGCGCAGCCGCGGATTGATGGTGAAGGTGAACCGGCTCTTCCGCCTGTGAGCCACGCACGCTGGAACGCGGCGCGGCCGGCGGCGGCCGCGCCGCGTTGACTGCCGGCACGTGGTCCTCTAATGTGCGGTGCAAGGGGGGTAACATGAGGCAGATTGGCTGGCTGGGCGCGGTCGCGCTGGTCCTCGCGTGCTCGACCTGGAGCCTCCTGGCGCAGGATTCACCCTCCGAGCCCCTGCCGGAGACCGTCCGGTTCAACCGCGACATCCGCCCGATCCTGTCGGACAAGTGCTATCGGTGCCACGGCCCCGATTCCGGCACGCGGCGCGCCGGCCTGCGCCTGGACGACGCGGAGGCGGTCCTGAAGGATGCCGTCCGCGCCGCGCCGGCGGACGACACGCCGAGGGTGATCGCACCGGGCGACCCCGGCCGGAGCGCCGTGATGCGGCGCATCACGGCCACCGATCCCGGTCGGCGCATGCCGTACGGCGAGGAGCCGCTCGCGCCGCGCGAGGTGGCGCTCATCGCGCGCTGGATCGAGCAGGGCGCGCAGTACGAGCCGCACTGGGCCTTCATCGCGCCGGTGCGGCCGGAGCCGCCCGCGGTGCGCGACGCGGCCTGGCCGCGGAACCCGATCGACGCGTTCATCCTGGCGCGCCTGGAGCGCGAAGGCCTGCGGCCGTCGCCCGAGGCCGACCGGCCCACGCTGCTGCGGCGGGTGACGCTCGACCTGACCGGCCTGCCGCCCACCCCCGCGGAGGTGGCCGCGTTCGCGGCCGACGAGTCCCCGGACGCCTACGAGCGGGCCGTCGATCGCCTGCTGGCCTCGCCCCGCTACGGCGAGCGGATGGCCGCGTCCTGGCTGGCGGCGGCGCGCTTCGCCGACTCGTCCGGCTACTTCGCGGACCAGCGGCGCGACATGTCAAGCTGGCGCGACTGGGTCATCGACGCCTTCAACCGCAACCTCACCTTCGATCGGTTCACGATCGAGCAGCTCGCGGGCGATCTGCTGCCGAACGCGACGCTGGACCAGAAGATTGCCACCGGGTTCAACCGCAACCACCGCATGAACTCCGAGATGGGCATCATCGAGGAGGAGTTCTTCGTCGAGAGCGTGGTCGACCGCGTGTCCACGACCGGCACCGTGTGGCTGGGCCTGACGGTGGGCTGCGCGCGCTGCCACGATCACAAGTTCGATCCCATCTCGCAGGCGGAGTTCTACCGGCTCTTCGCGTACTTCAACAGCATTGCCGAGTCGGGCATCGGGCAGAAGACCGGCAACACGCCGCCGCTCGTCCACGCGCCGACGCCGGCGCAGCAGGCGGAGCTGGATGCCATCGAGGCGCGCATCGCGGCCGCCGAGGCCCGGCTCGCCGAGTTCCGGCCGCAGATCGAGAAGGCGCAGCGCCTGTGGGAGCGGTCGATCGGCGACTCCGAGCCCGTCGTCGGCGTGCAGGAGGACGGCCTGACGGCCCACTTCCCGCTGTCGTCCCCGCGCGAGCGGCGCTTCGACGGCCGGCGCTTCGTCGACGGCGGCTCCGCCGGCCGGCGCGGCCCGAAGACGCTCGACGCCTACCTGCAGGACCCCGACCCCAACGCCTTCGCCGGCGTCCACGGCGGCGGTCAGGCGATGACGCTGGCAGCCTGGATCGAGCCGGAGGCGCTCACCGGGCCGATCGTCACGCGCACGCTCCTCGACACGCCCCGCGGGCAGGGCTTCAGCCTGCTGCTCGTGGACGGCAGGCTGCAGCTCAACCTGGTGGGCGGCAACACCGGGCTGTGGATGGACAACGACTCCGGCCACGTCGAGACGGTCGCGGCCCTCGCGCCGGGCGCCCGCCGCCACGTGGCGGCGACCTACGACGGCTCCCGGCAGATCCAGGGCGTCGCCATCTACGTGGACGGCGAGCCTCAGGAGCTGAACGTCCTGTTCAACGGGCTGGGACCGCAGGATCCGACGGAGCATCCCCTGCGCGTCGGCGCGGGCGGCGGACCGGACCGCTTCCGCGGGTCGCTCTGGGACGTCCGCGTGTACGAGCGCGCGCTGGCGCCGGAGCAGGTCGCGGCGCTGGCGGAGCCGGCTTCCCTGGCCGAGATCGCGGCCATTCCGCCCGCGCGGCGGTCCCCGTCGCAGGCCTACAAGATCGACTCGTACTTCCTCGTGCACCAGGCGGACGCGCGGATCGACGCGGCCCGCATCGAGGAGCGCCGGCGCCGGCGGCCCAGCGTCTCGCCGCCCCGCTACCCCAAGCCGGACGTGACGGTCGACACGGTCCTGGCGGAGCTGAGGGCCGCGCGGCGGCAGAAGGCCGACTTCCTGAACACGGTGCCGACGGTCATGGTGATGCAGGAGCTGCCGCAGCCGCGCGACGCGCACCTGCTGCTGCGCGGCAACTACGATCGGCCGGGCAGGAAGGTGGAGCGCGGCACCCCGGCGTGGCTCCCGCCGCCGCCGGCCGGCGCGCCGGACAACCGCCTGGGGCTGGCCATGTGGCTGGTCGACCCGTCGCATCCGCTGACGGCGCGCGTGGCGGTCAACCGCTTCTGGGAAATGAACTTCGGGACCGGCCTGGTGAAGAGCGCGGACAACTTCGGCTCGCAGGGCGACCTGCCCTCCCATCCCGCGCTGCTGGACTGGCTCGCCACGGAGTTCGTGCGCACCGGCTGGGACATGCAGGCGATGCACCGGCTCATGGTCACCAGCGCCACCTACCGCCAGTCGTCCGCCGTGACGCCGGCGCTGCAGGCGGCCGACCCCGACAACCGGCTGCTGGCGCGCGGCCCGCGCTACCGCCTGCCGGCCGAGATGCTGCGCGACCAGCTCCTGGCCGTCTCGGGGCTGCTGGTGGACACGATCGGCGGGCCGTCGGTGAAGCCGTACCAGCCGGCCGGCCTGTGGGCGGGCAGCCTCGCCAGGTACGAGCAGGGTCGCGGGGAGGACCTCTATCGGCGCAGCCTCTACACGTACGTGCGGCGCACGGTTCCCCCGCCGTCCATGTCGCTGTTCGACGTCGCCGACAGGGACAACCCGTCGGTCAGCACGAACCCCACCAACACGCCGCTGCAGGCGCTCAACCTGATGAACGACGTGGCGGCCCTCGAGGCCGCTCGGGTGCTGGCCGAGCGAATGCTGACGGAAGGGGGCGCGACGCGCGCGGAGCGGCTGGCCTTCGCCTTCCGCCTGGCAACGGCCAGGGAGCCTTCCGAGGCCGAGCTCGGGGTGCTCCTGAACAGCCTCGAGAACTTCGACGAGCGGTACCGGCGCGACCGCGAGGCGGCGACCAGTCTCGTGAGCCACGGCGAGCACCCGCGCGACGAGCGTCTCGACGTGGCCGCGCTGGCCGCCCACGCGGCCGTGGCGAGCCTGATCCTCAACCTCGACGAGGTCATCACGAAGCACTAGAAGGGCGGACGGCATGGCGGATCCCAGACACGACTACGCACGGATCATGTCCCGGCGCTCGTTCTTCCGCGCGAGCGGGACGGGCATCGGCTTCGCCGCGCTGGCGACGCTGCTGCGCGCGGACCTCGGGGCGGCGCCGGCCGGCTCGGAGGCGATCGGCGGCCTGCCGGACCTGCCGCACTTCGCGCCGCGGGCGAAGCGCGTCATCTACCTGTGCATGTCCGGTGCGCCGTCGCACCTGGATCTGTTCGACTACAAGCCCCACCTGCAGGGCATGGCGGGCGACGAGCTGCCGGATTCCGTGCGCGAGGGACTCCAACTCACCACGATGACGGCGTCGCAGAACACCCTGCCCATCATCCCGACGGTCTTCGAGTTCGCGCAGCACGGCCAGTCCGGCGCGTGGCTCAGCGAGCTGCTGCCCCACACCGCGCGGGCGGCCGACGACCTGTGCTTCGTCAAGTCGCTGTGGAGCAACCAGCTCAACCACGACCCCGCCCAGACGTACCTGTTCACGGGGTTCCAGCTGTCGGGCCGGCCCACGATCGGCGCGTGGGTGTCGTACGCGCTCGGCAGCGAGAACCAGAACCTGCCCGCCTACGTGGCGATGCCCACGACCGGTTCGAGCACCGGCGGCGGGCCGTTCCTGTCACGCTACTGGGGCAGTGGCTTCCTGCCCCCGCGCTACGGCGGCGTCAAGTTCGGCAGCGGCCCCGACCCGGTGCTCTACCTGTCCAACCCGGAGGGCTTCGACGCCGCGGACCGGCGCCGCTTCCTCGACGATCTGGCGGCTCTCAACGAGATCCGGCGGCAGGAGACCGGCGACCCGGAGATCGCCGCCCGGATCGAGCAGTACGAGATGGCGGCGCGCATGCAGCTCTCCGTGCCCGAGCTGACCGACCTGTCCAGCGAGCCGGACAGCACGTTCGAGCTGTACGGGCCCGAGGCCCGCGAGCGCGGCACCTTCACGGCCAACTGCCTGCTGGCCCGCCGGCTGGTCGAGCGCGGCGTCCGCTACATCATGCTGTCGCACACCGGCTGGGACCACCACAACCACCTGCCGGTCCAGCTGCCGCGGCAGTGCCGGGAGGTCGATCAGGGGTCGGCCGCGCTGGTGCAGGACCTCAAGCAGCGCGGCCTGCTGGACGAGACGCTGGTGGTGTGGGGCGGCGAGTTCGGCCGCACGGTGTACGGCCAGTTCACCACCGCCAACGACACGCGGGACACGGCTCCCAGCTACGGGCGCGACCACAACCCCCGCTGCTACACCGTCTGGATGGCCGGCGGGGGCATCAAGCCCGGCATCACGTACGGCGAAACCGACGACTTCAGCGCCAGCATCGTGCGCGACCCGGTGAGCGTCCACGACCTGCAGGCGACCATCCTGCACTGCGCGGGCATCGACCACACGCGGCTAACCTACCGCTACCAGGGCCGCGACTTCCGCCTGACGGACGTCGCGGGCAACGTGGTGCAGGGCATCCTGGCCTAGGAGACCGTCAGCTCGGCGAGGCGGTGGGCCAGGCGCGCCCGGTCGAGGTCGCGGCAGGCCTCGACGAGCTCCCCGAAGCGGGCCGCCGGGATGGGAATGCCCGGGACGACGCCGCGAATGCGCCGCGCTTCCTCGTCGAAGTCCCAGATGAACTCGCGGCCGGTGGCCTGCTTCGTGTAGCTCCGCCCGTCCTTCGTGAAGATGGTGATGCGGGGACCGAAGAGCGTCATCTCGTGCGACGGGATGATCGTCACCCGCTGCATGAGCTCGAGCACCGCGGGCGGGTCCGGCGTGCCCGGCAGCAGCGGGAGGCCCCGTCCGACGACGCCGTACGCGGTGTAGTACTTGGTCCTGCCCGGCGCGGGCGTCGCCGTGTCCTCCCGGCGCGTCGGAAAGGCCGGGCTCGGGTACTGCGTCTCCAGCCAGTTCACGACGGCCTCGACGCGCTCGACGTCCTCGTAGCGGATGTCGTGCTCGGCGCAGAGCTGCGCCGTGGCGTCGACGTGCGCGATGTTGTAGCCGGCCGTCGAATAGATGCGGTACAGCGTCTCGAGCAGGAGCCACGTCTCGCCCAGGCCGGCCGTGAGCGCGGCCAGGCTGGTCCGGGTGTCGCCGACGAAGCTGTACGTCAGCTCGCCGCGGTTGTTGCCCGCGTAGGCGTGGTAGAACCCGGCGTCGCCCTCGAGGGCGCGCTCCCCCGCCGTGCGCCCCTGCTTCGCCAGCGCGACAGCCAGGAAGGCGTTGCGCGCCGCGGCGCTCTCGCGCAGGCCGCGGCTCTCGAGGTTGCCTCCCGCCAGGTTCACGCACAGGCCGATGGCGTGCGTCAACTGATCCTCGTCGAGGCGCATGATCCTCGCCGCCGCCACGGCGGCGCCGAAGATGCCGAAGACGGGGCCGGCGTGGAAGCCGCGCGCCATCACGGTCGGGATGAAGTCGGCAGCCATCCGCTCGGCGACCTCGTAGCCGGCCGCCAGGCCCGTGATGAACTCCCGGCCGGAGGCCTGCCCGGTCTCCGCCGCGGCGAGCGCGCACGGGACGATGCACGCGCCGGGATGCAGCAGCATGCGGAACGTGTCCAGCTTCCCGCCGGCCCACACCATCTCGGCGTTGGCGAAGGCGGCGCCGGCCCGCGCGACCCGCGTGCCGTCCACCAGGAGCGCGGCGCCGTTGGCCGCGCCGGCCTCCTCCTCGATGACGATCCGGATGGCCTGCCGCGCCGCGGGCGACTGCGAGCCGAGCAGCGCGGACGCGAGCGCATGCAGCGTCAGTCCCTTGGCGCGATCCACGACCTCCGGGGGCAGGTCCTCGTAGCGCAGGCCGGCGGCCCAGCGGGCGAACTGCCGGCTGATCGACACGGGTGAGCCCGCCGGCGATGCAGCGCGCGGCTGCGTCTCCCCGGCGGCGGCAAACGATGGTGCGGCCCCCGTCCCCAGGACGCCGCCGGCCGCGACCGCACTCCGCAACAGGCTCCGCCGAGTCAGTCCGTTTCGCATGGCCGCGGACGGTACCACGGCGGATCCGCCCGATCAAGCGCGAGTTCCACCAATATACTTTCTCCTCTTGCAACGTCAGGAGGCCTCCCGATGCGCGTGATGGTGCTGGTCAAGGCAACGATGGACAGCGAAGCGGGCGCCATGCCGTCCACGGAGCTGATCGAGGCGATGGGCCGGTTCAACGAGGAGCTGGTCAACGCGGGGATCCTCGTGGCCGGCGAGGGGCTCCAGCCATCCGCCAACGGCAAGCGGGTGGCGTTCGACGGACCGCGGCGGACCGTCGTCGACGGACCGTTCGCCGCGACGCGCGAGCTGGTCGCCGGCTTCTGGCTGTGGCAGGTCGGCGACATGGCCGAGGCCGTGGCATGGGTGAAGCGCTGCCCCAACCCGATGCCCGGCCCGAGCGAGATCGAGATTCGGCCGGTGCTCGAGGCGCCCGACTTCGGCGACGCCATGACGCCGGAGACGGCCGCGCAGGAGGATCGGATCCGGGACAAGCTCGGCGGCGACTGAGCGCCGGCACAATGCCGCCGGAGCGCCGCGCCGGGCGGCCGCGATTCCGGCGTCGAAGCCGGAGGCTACGACTCGTTGGAGCCGGCCAGGATCCTTGCCGTCGAGATCGCCTGCCCCGCATGCCGCGTGCAGTGCTCGGCGGCGTGGAAGATCAGCCCCAGCGTCGTGCTCGGCAGGCCGGCGCGGCCCACCTTCCTGGGCGCGAGCAGGTCTTCGGCCGACGTGGACCGCAACTGGTCCAGCGCCCGCTCGATCGACGCGTACGTGCCCGTCGCGGCCTCACCCAGCGACTGCGGAGGCTGGCCCGGCTCGCCCTCGGAGCGTGCGGCGGCCCGCTGGGCGTCGGACAGCGTCTCGCCCCGCGCGTAGGTCAGCAGGCGATCGAGCGCGCCGCCCAGGTGCCGCGCGTGGAATCCGATGGACGCCGCGCCGCCCGGCCGCTGCCAGACATGCTCCGCCGGCACGGACGCGGCCAGCTTCTCGATGTCCTCGCGCGCCTGCAACAGCGCATGCACAGCCGGCATGAGCAGCGGCTCGAAGCCGTTCACGGGGCCGCGGAGCCAGACTTCAGGTTGCGTGTTCATGCGGTCTCGGTCTCCTCGATCGGGGCGGCGGGCACGGGAGTCTGCGGTTCGGCATCGCTACTGTCCACGTTAGCACGGCCCGCGACCCGGGACGTGGAAGGCGCGCCCCCACGCATGCGGCTGGAGCGACGGCGGAACGGCTCGAACCAGCCCGCTCACCGCACCCCGCCGGCCAACTTGCTGACGTCGACTACACAGACCGATATCTTCCGCGCCTCCTCCTGGGTCAGCGATGTCTCCAGACGCCTCTTCAGTGCGTCGGGACCACCCGGGCGGGTCCCGGACGGCGGCGGCGGCGTGCGGTGTCCGTCAGTTTCCCCGAACCAGAACACGAGGTAGATCCCGTGGCCATCGGCGCCTGGATCCCGGACGTACCGAGCGAGCAACTGGTCGCCGAGCGCGCTCCAGAGGTCCCGGTGCCCGTTCCTCTTGACCTCCACCGGGACCTGGAAGTCACGGCATGCAACCCGGATATCCGCCCGCCTGTCGCCGGCATACTGCCCTTCGGGCTCCGCGTCGACGCCTTCCGGCAGATGCGGCCGCAGATCCGACAGCAATGCATCCCGGCAGGAATTCTCAGTCTTCGGTTTGGCGGGCCGGCCGTGTGAATCCTCGTTCCAGTACTGGCGCCAGTCGTCGGTGTTGCCGTTCCTGATCCGATCCGCGATCTCGTCCAGCCGGTCCGTGACGAGCGCCGCCAGGTCGCCGGCATTCGCCGGGAGTCCGTCATTCAGCGTCTGGCACACCTGCTCGACGTCGGGGTGACGGTAGGCGGCGTCCCGGCGGACGATCCGCTGGTCGTCCCGCGCGCGAAGCAGCACCGGTCGCCAGCGAGAGAGGGCCCGCGCGCCGGCCAACTCTTCCAATGTTCTGGTCACGTCGGCATCGGGCAAGGCGGCAAGTTCGCCAATCATGTCAGAGACACGCCGGGCCGCCCACATGACAGGCGTCACCTGGGACAGACTATCCGGATCGCCGTAGGGCCCCAGGAGCCCGATGAAGAGTACCAGTCTGCTCTTGTCGAAGGGGGGGCACCAATCCGGCGTGGGTTCCTCCGGCACAATGAAATCAGTCAAGTGCTCAACTCTTCGCTCCCGCCCCTCTACATAGTCTCGCAGTCCAGAATCGTACCTCCCCGGCACCATGAGTGCGCCGCAGGCCAGCCAGCGAACTCTTTGGGAGACGTTCATGCTCCGCCTGCCAAGCTTGCTGTCCACGATCTCCAGGAGCTGTGCCTTGTCGGCGTGCTGAAGCGCGGCCCGGAGGACGCAGTCCAGGGACCGGACCTGCTTCGCGTTGCAGCGGGTTGGAAAAGTTGCCAGAAGACGGAGGCTGGCGAGTCGCGCCACCCGCGCGTGCCGTGGATCGTGCGCAAGAGCCCAGAACACCGCCGAGTCCGAACCATCGTCGCGGAATCCGGACGCCGCAACCGTCGCCAACGCGTCGGCGACAAGCTCGGGACGCTTCTCGAGAAGTCGTCCATACCACTCGGGGGAATAGTCGGTGTTGGGGTAGCAGAAGTGAAAGACGAGTGCCTTGCGGATCCGGCCCTCGTGCCACCCGGACGCATCCTCCCGCGCTGTCCGATCGATTTCCGCCAGCCCTGCCCGGAATGGCCAGGTGAGGTGGTGAAACCGATTCCGTCTGCGAAGATCCAGAATCTCTTCGATCTCTGGAACGTCAGACCTCTCTATCGTGCCCCTTAGGGCCGGCGCAAAAACAACTTCCGTTTTTTCGTTACATGGGTTCGATGGTGTAGTTCCATTTGGGCATTGAGCTGTCGGGTGTGATGCGTAGCTCCCGCATTTGCGTGTCGGTGACCTTGATGCCGGTCCTGTAGGTCTTGCGCACGAGATGCGCGCGCACGCGCAGTCCGGTGGCGGTGCGTGTGGTGCGCAGGTATTTCAGAATGGTCTGGTAGCTGTCGAGCGGGCGGGCGGCCCAGTTCTTGGTGATCTCGCAGAACAGGCGGTGTTCGATGGGGTTCCACTTCGACGTGGCCGGCGGGTAGTGGGCCACGGTCACGCGCAGGCCGTGGCGGTTGCAGAGGCGGTGCTGCAGGTTGAATTTCCAGGCGCGCGCGGTGCAACTGTTGCTGCCGCCGCCGTCGGCCAGGATCTGCAGGGCGTCGGCGTCGGGATAGTGGTTGCGGCCCTCGGTGCGCCACCATTTCTCGATGCAGTCGACGGCGAACGCCGGGGTGTCGGCGGTCTGGCCGACGAAGACGGTGCCGGCGTTGGCCCGCGGGTCGTAGATGCCGTAGGGGATGGCGAGGCCCTCGGCATCGGAGCGGAAGTCGTGGTCGTTGACCGGTTCGGGACTGCGGTCCCACTTGGCGCCGGGATTGAGGAACGTGCCGACGAGTTCCTTCTTCTTGGTATCGACGCTGATGACCGGGACGTTGTTGGCGGCGCAACGCTCGCGCAGTTCGGTGATGTGTCGAAACTGGTCGTCGCGCCTCGGATGCGAGGCCCCGGCGAGCTTCTTGTGGTTGACGCGCAGCGAATAGCCCATCGCCTTGAGCAGTCGAGCGACCGTCTGCGGGCAGACGTCGATGCCGAGCGCGCACAGTTCATCGGCGAGCTTGGCGGTCGTACGGCGTGTCCACTTCAGGCCGCTGACCGGGTCGCCGGCCGTCTCGTGCTCCATCAAGGCTTGGATGGCGGCGATGACTTCCGGCGTTTTTTTTCCGTCGACCGCCGTCCGCCGCCGGCGCGCCGCACCCGGTCGACCTCGACGTCACGCTCGGCCAGTTGCCGCCGGCCCGCAGCGACCGTCGACGGGTCGATGCCGAGCAGTCGGGCGATGCGCCGGTCACCGCCCCACCCGCACTTGAGCGCTTCGAGGCCGGCGAACAGGCGCCGCTGCCGCTCGTCGAGCAGGCTGGCGAACAACACGATGGCGGCGCGCAACTCGTCGGGCATCAGGTCGGCGTCGGGTAGGGGTTGTCCCAATCCGGGCGTGGCCAGCAGCAGGCGTCTGGCGCGCACTTGGTGCGTCTGGTGCGCACGGTCGGCCGCGCAGTAGAGGAACTGGCCGGCGAGCTTGTGCCGTGTCAGCCGCCCGTCATCGACGAGCTTGCGCAGCGCGTCCCGGGTGCCGACACCGAGCAGGTTGTCCAACTCTTCGGCGACGTGTCCGGCCTCGGCGTGATTGACGAACGTCTCGGCGGTTGCGATCAGGGTGCCGGCGCGGGAGAAGCGGACCCCGGCGAAGGACCACAGGCCGCGCTCGTCGAAGTGGGCGAGCTGGTCGAGGGTGTAGTAGCCGCCGCGATGCGAGTAGCTGGTGCGGGCGTCGATGTCCTTGAGCTTGCGGAACGCGGTGCGCCTGCTGGCGCGGGCGCCGAGCGCGGCCATGACCTCGGCCAGCGAGGCGATGGTCTGGTTGCGGAGCAGGGCGAGGATCGTGTCGGCGGAGAACTGGATTGGTCTCATTATGGCACCATTGCGGACTCCTATTCCCGCAATGATGCCATAACCAGAACGGGCTGCACCTCTCAGAATCCAGAAAATATCCGTCCTGGCAGGACTGGTCGCCGATCACGAGAGTTGCGACGCCGGTGTGCTCTACTGCGAGACTACAGGAGCTTCTAGGAAGTTATTTTTGCGTGGACCCTTAGCCCCGCAAGCGCCGCCCTGGTGAGGTCCGAATCACCCCGCAACAGTCTTTCGACGTTCCGGGGTCCGTCTTCCGCGCAAAAGCCCACGAAGTCGCCGAAGTACGCCCGCGCCATCCGATGCAGCAGCATCGGCGCAGCCCGATTCTCGTTCAGTGCCGCCGCGCTCGACCGAACGTGAGCCAGCCACTCGTCCTCGTGTTGCTGCTCCTCTTCCTCATATCTCCTCTGTTCCTCCCTGTCTTCCGACCAACCGGGTGGAGGGGTCATCACATCCCACACTGGGCGCAATTTCTCGGCTTGCCGGACGTGTGCCTCTATCACATCGAGTGACAGGCTCTCGTTCCCGTATCCACCCTTCAGGGCACTGAACGCCTCGCACAGCAAGTACTCCGCGACCCGTAGTCTCGCATCCGCCAGCGAGACCGCCTGCCCGAGGCACCAGCGACCGAAATCGGGAGGGCGGCGAGCACCGTACAGACAGTTGCGCACGTCGAATGCCCGCATCGAAAACTCTGCGGAATTCGGACAACGACGCAGCCCTTCCAGGAACACCGCTTTCTGCACGTCCGGGCGATTCTCGAGCCAGAGACGCACGGCACGAGCGGCCTCGTGGTGCTCGTGCCGCCACCTTCCGTCGGGAACCGCAACCGCGCCTGCGTGCAGCCACTCGTACAGGCGCCCGATGTCAATCCTGTCTCCGCGGAGGTCCAGCGCACGAGCCACGAGACGCATCGGAATCTGTCTCGCGTACCAGCAAGTCGCGAGCGTGGACCTCATCCGGGAAGAGCACTGCCGCAGGCCATCCAGGAGCTCGATCACCTCCTTGTCGGTTGACTCGTCGGGAATCTGTTGCGACCAGAAGTGCCAGCTGCTGCCGATCATGCGGGTGTCTTCCGTTGCAGTGAGGTACCGCCACACCTCGGACGGCGGCACCTCGCGCGGGTACAAGCTGTTCAGCAGGAGCCCCCTGAGTTCTTCCCGGGGATCCCCAACGCCGCCGGCATGAACGTCCGCGAGTAGCACCTTGAGGGTGTCCGTCTTCTCGGCCCCGTCCGGCCAGTGGCGCAGGAAAGCGCGAAGGGCCGCCGCATTGACGCGAGGCGACCGCGTTCCATCGCGAACGAGCGCAGCCAGAGTGCCTGCCAACTCGGGCAGCCTCGTGCCGAGACACAGGACGTCCAGCACGAACCCGACGAACGCCTGATGTTCCGGTCCCCTGCCGGCATGGCGCAGGACCTCTTCGATGGCCGGCTGCATGGCGCCCGTGACCAGGGCTGCGAAAGCTGCGGTCGCAGCGGACGTCAGATGGAGCCGCGACGACACGCGCTCCAGGGAGGCGAGAAGGTCGCGTCTCTCCGGCGGTGAGAAGTTCCCGATGTCGCCGTATAGCCCGACGCCGACGGGATCGCGCCTGACAAACTCGTTCCGAGCGGAACGGGTGAACGCCGCGATCCAGGCCGACAGCCCCCTCAGCTCGGTAACCACGCCGCCGTCGTGACCTGTCATCAAGGCGACGACACGCCGCGCCGGAACGCCGGGGGGGACCTGCCTGCCATGTCGTCCCTCGCCCTTGATGACCCGCGAGAGATGCCTGCCCGCAAGGAACTCCGCAACGTGACGGTGAATCGGCTCGAAGCGCTCCTCAACTACGGCCTTGAACAGTTTCGTGGAAACCGCTGGATGAGCCCCGTCCCGGTATTTCCCCGCACACCGGTTCAAGTCGGGATAGTCGGCATCCTCGCGACTCGGCCCGACCGCGCAACCAGTGCAGCCCGAGATGAGCAACACGGCGCACAGACGTCCGGCGGCATCCAGGAGGTCATCGTTCGGCACCCTCGGCGCGGACGACGACCGTTCTCCGACGGCGATGTGCTCCGGATTGTGCTCCTGGACCATCAGCAGGCAGGCCCGCTCGAAGAGTTCCAGGCGACTTGCCGGCCAACCTCCACCGCCAGCGACCACGTCGGCCAGCATGTTCAGGCATTGAGGGTTGTCGAGGAATCCGGCGCCCCCCCTCTCCCGAGCGCTCGCAACGAACGAGCGAGCATCGACGCCGGGACGGGCGGTCAGAATCTGCACGATGTTGTCGTCGCTGAGCGGATCCAGACGCAGCACGGTGAGGCCGGCGTCCGAGCACACCCTCGTCAGGTTCTCCCTGTCGTTCGTCCCCAGCCAGTCCGCCTCGCGGCACGACAGGCGGAAGCGCGGCTTCCCGAGTGCATCCAGACGGCTCCGCAGGACATCGAACGGTGTTCGCGCGTCGGCAACCCCGGCCCGGACCTCGTCGAGTCCATCGATGAAGAGCGTCTTTCCGCGCCACTCGGGATGCGCATGCGGATCGAGAGCGAGGAAGTCGCGCGCAGTGACCAGGCGCGCCTCCTGACCGAGCACCTCACGTTCAGCTTCCAACGAAGTGCTCTTCCCGGAACCGGGGTCGCCGAGCAGCACGTAGGCCCCGGCCGTTCTGAAATCCGCGAGCGGTCGGGACACCGCTCGCCGCACCGGCTCGGCGCCATCCTGCGGAACCTCGGTGCAGGTGCGCGCAACGATGCAGCTCATCCGTCGTCGCACCAGTAGCCCGCAGGCGCTGCCAGGAACTCGTTGAGGGGAATGCCGCCCTCCCCCACCACCAGGAGCCGTTGGGGCTCGAAGCGCTCCGCGAACGTCTCGAGGCCGCTCAGCAACGCACGTCTCGGCCCGCTCTTCACCTCGATGCCGACCAGCCGCGGCCCGCGACGCAAGGCGAAATCCACCTCGTGCTGCCCGTCCCGCCAGTAGTACACGCGGACATCGGCAGTCGCCGTGTTGAGCAGGTGCGCGCCGACCGCGCTCTCGACGATGCGTCCCCAGAACGTGCGGTCGCTCCGCGCCTCCTCGAAGGCGTACCCCGAACCGGCCGTCATGAGCGCCGTGTTGAGCACCGAGAGCTTCGGGCTCGATACCCGTCGGTGCGGCCGGCTGGCGTACTTCGGCAGCCCGGCGAGCAGCCCGGCGTCCTGGAGCAGATCGATGTAGCGCGCCAGCGTCGTGGTGTTGCCGGCGTCCTGAAGCTGTCCCAGCATCTTGGTGTACGAGAGGATCTGGCCGGAGCAGCTCGCTCCCAGGTCGAACAGCCGCTTCAGCAGGGCGGGCTTGTCCACGCGGGTCATCGCAAGAACGTCCCGCACTCAATCCAGTGCAGCACGCGGCTCCAGGTCGGGGCGAGCCGCTCGATCGCGACCGTGCGGCTTGACGATTGCCACTCGCGTGGGTACGGTCGGGCGAGACCAAAATCCATGATGTCCAACCATCTTGACACTGTCGCGGTTCTGGCCATGGGGATCCTGGCCATGGCGTCGCCCGGACTCGCCCAGCCCCGGGATGCGGAGGCGCGGGACGCGGCCGCGGAGACGGCCGCGCGCCAGGCGCTGGAAGCGTTCATCACGCAGTGGAATACCGCCGACGACGCGAACCTGCGCCGGGCAATGCACTTTCCCTTCGCGACGGTGCCGGGCGGCGGGGCGCTGATCGTCGACGCCCGGCCGGAGGACTTCTCGGCCGGCTTCGACGAGATGCGGGCGCGCGAGGGGTGGAGTCGCAGCGTCTTCGACTTCGACTCGTTCGCGGTGGTCAAGTCCTCGCCCGACAAGGTGCATGCGTCGATCGGCTTCAGTCGCCATGACGCCGACGGCGCCGCCTATCGCACCTCGCGGGTGTTCTACATCCTCACCCGGCAGGACGGCCGCTGGGCCATCCAGCTGCGGACCCCGGCCGCCGAGCCCGAGGATCCGGGCGGCGACGAGCGGGCGGAGATCGTCGCGGCGGCCCGTCGGGCGGTGCTCGACTTCTTCACCGCCTTCAATGCCGGCGACGTCGACGGCACCGTGGCGACGCTCAACCACCCGCACCTGTTCATGACCGCCGGCGGCGGCTTCGCGGTGGCCGAGTCGCCCGGCGACGGCCCGCGTCCGAACTTCGACCGGATGCGCGCCGACGAAGACTGGCACATGAGCACCATCGACGCCCTGGAGGCGAGCATCGTCACGCGCAACAAGGTGCACTTCGAGCTGACCTTCACCCGTTGGCACCCCGACGGCACCCGCTACTGGACCGTCCCAGCGCTGTGGATCGTGACCCGCGCGGGAGACCACTGGGGCATCCAGGTCCGCTCGCTCATGCCGGCCACCTTCGACGCGCGCGCCCGGTAGGCGGCTCGGGGCGGCTGGCCGGTCGCCTGCCTGGCGGGGCCGCGACACGAAGGACTGCGAGTGCTCGGGAGGAGGACCCGATGCCAGGTGAGGAGACACGAACCGACACCGCGCGCAGCCGGCGCGGCTTCCTGAAGGCGGCCGCGCTCGGCTCGGTCGCGGCGATAATCTCACCGGGGGTCGCGGCAGGACAGGAACCGTCGCCGCCGGCCGCCGCGCAGTCCATCCGCATCGAGCGCCTGCTCGACGGCCCCATCGTCACCCCGGACATGGACGGACGGATGGGGAGCAACATCGCCGGGCCGTCGCTCATCCGGGTGCCTGATTGGGTGGAGCATCCTCTCGGCCGCTACTACCTCTACTTCGCCGATCACCGCGGCCTCTACATCCGCCTCGCCTACGCGGACGATCTGGCCGGGCCGTGGACGATGCACGAGCCGGGAACGCTGCAGATCGAGCAGTCGCACTTCCCCGCCACCTGCCCGCCGTGCGGCGTCGACGCGCCGAACCCGGCAGGGGCGTACGCCCATGTCGCGTCGCCCGACGTGCACGTCGTCGACGAGCGGCAGGAGATCGTGATGTACGTCCACGGGCGGGAACGCGGGCCGCAGGTGACCCGTGCCGCGGTCTCGAAGGACGGGCTGCACTTCGAGGGACGCCCGGAAGTCCTGGGCCGGGCGTACTTCCGGGCGTTCCGGCACGACGGCTACTGGTACGCGCTGGCCATGCCGGGCGTGATGTACCGCTCGCGCGACGGTCTGACCGGCTTCGAGGAAGGGCCGAGCCTGTTCAACCCGAACATGCGGCATTCGGCCCTGCTGAAGCGCGGCGACCGGCTGTTCGTGTTCTGGACCGAGCGCGGCGACGCACCCGAGCGGGTCTGGCTGGCGAGCATCGACCTCGCGGGCGACTGGCGGGACTGGAAGGCCACGGAGCGGGCGGAGGTGCTGCGCCCGGAGCGGCCCTGGGAAGGCGCCGAGCTGCCGGTGGAGCCGTCCCGCGGCGGCGCCGTCAACGTCCTGGTCAATCAGTTGCGCGACCCGGCGATCTTCGAGGAGGACGGCCGCACCTACCTCCTGTACGCGGTCGCCGGCGAGCGGGGGATCGCGCTCGCCGAGGTACACGTGGATCCGTAGTCCGGTGAGCGGAGACCCGGCTACGGCAGCGCGAACGTCACCAGCATGTTGCTCCCGGTGGGCGCCTCCATCTCCGGCGCGTACGTCTGCAGCCGGTTGCCGACGCCGCCCACCGGCACCGTCAGGTATTGCCGGCCGTCGACCGCGTAGGTCACCGGATAGCCGCTGATCTGGCTGCCCAGGATCGTCTCCCAGAGCACGTCGCCGGTCTCCGCGTCGAAGGCCCGGAAGCGCCGGTTGGAGTCGCCGAAGAAGACCACGTTCCCGGCGGTGGCGAGCGTCGTGCCCGCGTTGGGGGCCCGCTGGCTGTAGCGCCACACCTCGCGGCCGGTCGAGATGTCGATCGCCCGCACCTCGGTCAGGTCGCCGTCCGGCCCGATGTCCGGATCGGGAATCGTGAAGCGCGGGCTGGCCCCCGAGATGGTGCGGGAGTTCGTCGTCTGGTTCAGGCAGGAGCGGTTGATCGGGACGTAGAGCAGCCCGGTCACCGGGCTGTACGACCACGACCACCAGCCCTTGACGTTGTGGCCGCAGATGATGAACTGGTCGCCGTCCTCGCGCGCCACCAGGTCCATGTTGATGTAGGTGGTGCCGGTCTCCACGTCGACGTCCGAGATCACGAACCGCTCGGTGCTCTCGAACGGGAACGGGTCGGCCCAGAGGAACTCGCCGGTCTCGCGGTCGTTGACGAACAGGCCGCCCGGCTCGCCCATGACCACGACCACCTTGCGCTCCTCGGCCGTGCCGGCCAGCTTCGGATTGATCCAGCGGACCGCCTCCGGATCCGGGTCGACCACCGTGTCGATCAGGGTGCGTTCCTGCACGAAGTCCTGATCCCAGTCGTCGCACGGCAGGTACTGGTAGTACCAGTCGATGGCGCCGGTGTCGGCGTTCATCGCGATGGTCGAGTTGGAGTACAGCTCGCACGGGGAGCGGTCGCCGACGTCCCACGTCCCGCGCCGGACGAGCCGGGGGTAGGGCAAGGGCACCGCGACGCCCCAGAACACGCGGTTCAGCTCGGGGTCGTAACTGCCGGGGATGCCCCACGGGGAGACGTGGACCCGGCGGGCAGTGGGCAGCGCGCCCCACGTCTCGCCGCCCGGGTCGTCGGCCCCGGCCGCCGTGTAGGTGCGCCAGCGCTCGGTCCCGGAGTCCGTGTCGTGGGCGGCCACGAAGCAGCGCGCGTCGAGGCTGGCAGGGCTGCAGGTCCGCCCGCTGACCACCATCCCGTTGACGATCACGGCGCCGGACGAGTGGGTGATGCCCTCCCGGTAATCGGCCGTCTGCATTTCCCAGGCCAGCTCGCCGGTGCGGGCGTCGACCGCGATGATGTGCGCGTCCGCGGTCAGATGGTAGACGTGGTTGCCGTACAGCGCCAGGTGGCGCGTGCGCCCGCCGAGCTGCGCGTACTCGCGAAGGTCGTCCGGCAGCGCGCGCGTGTAGTCCCAGACGAGGTCGCCGGTGGTGGCGTCGATGGCCTGCAGGTGATCGGAGCCCGGGTTGGCGATGTACATCACGCCGTCGTAGACCAGCGGCCGGATCTCCTGGTCTCCCTCGTCCATCGCGCGCATCCAGGCGAGCCGGAGCTGGCCGACGTTCTCGCGCGTGATCCGATCGAGCGGGCTGAAGGCCTGGAAGTCGTAGGTGCGGTACGCCATCAGCCAGTCCGCCGGGTCCGGATCGCGGAGCATCGCGTCCGTGATCGGCACGAACCCGTCGTCCTGGCCGGCGGCGGCCAGCCCGACCTCCGCGGGTCCGGCCGGGCCGCTCCCGGGCAGCCACAGCAGCACGACGACGATGCCCACACACGCCGGCGTCAGGGCCTTCAGCATGGCATTCGCTCCCTTCCAGTCCCCGGGTTCATCGCCCGCGGCTCACGGCCCCTGCCTGCCTGCGAGCGGCCGTATCCCATGATGCCGTACTCCCCGGGGAGGCGCATCACCGGAATCGCGCGCGATTCTCTCCACCCGGCGCGGCGCGCCCTCCGCCGGGTACAATCCGCGGGAGGCTCCCCGCCGTGCGCCGCGCTCGCACCAGGCTCGAGCTCGCCTGCGCGCAGGAGCCAACCGCGATGACAGCCGTCCGGCCCGACTGGGATCGCCTGTTCCGCCGCGCCCGAGCCGTGGCCCGCCATGCCTACGCGCCCTACTCCGGCTATCACGTCGGGGCCGCCGGGCTGGTCGACGACGGGCGGGTCGTCGAGGGCTGCAACGTGGAGAACGCCTCGTACGGGCTGGGTCTGTGCGCGGAATGCGCCCTCGTGTGCGCGCTGCACGCGAGCGGGGGCGGCCGGCTCGTGGCCGTCGCCGTCGTGGTCGGGCGGGATCTCGACGACCTGCAGCCCGGCAAGCCGTGCGGCCGCTGCCGCCAGTTGCTGCACGAGGCCGGCGGCGGCGACCTGCTGGTGAACGCGCGGCATACCGTCGCCGAGCTGCTGCCCGATGCGTTCGGGCCGGACGAGCTGCGGTGAGCCGCTGCTGACACGCCTGTCGGCGTGCTTTAGACTGCGCTTGCAAGCGGGCCGCGCGGCAGCGGCTCGCGGACGATGGACGGAGGAACCCGATGCGCAAGATGCTGACGGCGGGTTGTGCGATGGCGCTCGCGATGGCGGCGGTTGCGGTGGTGTCCGCGGACGATTGGCCCCAGTGGCGCGGCCCGGAGCGCCTGGCCGTCTGGCAGGAGACGGGCATCGTCGACGAGCTGCCCGAGACGTTGCAGGTGGCCTGGCGCACGCCGCTTCGCGCGGGGTACTCCGGGCCGGCCGTGGCCGACGGGCGCGTCTTCATCACCGACTGGGCCGAGGACCCCGACTCGCGCACGCTGGACGGGACCGAGCGCGCGCTGGCGCTCGACGAGGAGAGCGGCGAGGTGCTCTGGACCCACGAGTGGCAGACCAGCTACCGGATGCTGTCGGTTGCCTACGCCGTCGGCCCGCGCGCCACGCCGACGGTCGACGGCGACCGCGTCTACGTCGTCGGCGGCACCGGCCGGCTCCTCTGCCTCGACGTCGCGTCCGGCCGGGTGCTGTGGGAGAAGGACTACGTCGCCGAGTACGGCACGAGCGTGCCGACCTGGGGCATCGTCAGCGCGCCGCTCGTCGACGGCGAGCGGCTCATCACGGTGGTCGGCGGGGAGCCCGACGCGCTGGTCGTGGCGTTCGACAAGCACACCGGCGAGGAGATCTGGCGCGCCATCGAGGTCACCTCCGAGATGGGCTACGCCCAGCCGGTCATCTACGAGGCCGGCGGCGCCCGGCAACTCATCATCTGGCATCCGCAGGCGCTGGCGTCGCTCGATCCCGAGACCGGCGAGCTGTACTGGGAGCAGCCGTGGGAGGTCGGGATGGGCGTGACGGTCGCCACCCCGGTGCTCAGCGGCGACTACCTGCTGGTGTCGCAGTTCTTCTACGGCTCGCTGATGGTGCGGCTCAGCCAGGACCGGCCGGCGGCCACGCACCTCTGGCAGGGACAGGCCCGCAGCGAGCTGCCCGGGGAGACCGACACGATCCACGCGATGGTGACCACGCCGGTCATCATCGGCGACTACGTCTACGGCGTCGACAGCTACGGCGAGCTGCGCGGCCTGGACGCGCGGACCGGCCGGCGGCTGTGGATGAGCCCCGACATGACCGCGCAGGCGCGCTGGAGCACCGCGTTCCTGGTGAGCCACGAGGACCGCTACTTCGTCAACAACGACGAGGGCGACCTGATCCTGGCCCGCTTCACGCCGGAGGGCTACGTCGAGCTGGGCCGGACCCGGCTGATCGAGCCGACGGGCAGCTCCGGGACGCGCACGCCGCACGGCCGCATCGCGGCGCGCCTGATCAACTGGTCGCACCCGGCCTACGCCAACGGGCACATCGTGCACCGCAACGACCGCCAGATCATCCGCGCCTCGCTGCGGGCGGCCGACTACTGACAGCCGGCCGGCTCGCGGAGCGGGGAGAAGCCTGCGCCGATCGCGACGCCTACGCGGGCCGCAGGGGCCGGAAGAAGGTCCGCAGATCCGGCACCAGCAGATCCGGCTCCTCGATCGCGGGAAAGTGCCCCCCGCGGTCGTAGACCGTCCAGTGGGTCACGTTGTCCGGCGGCTCGCCGACGTACGAGCGCGGCGGCTGCCCGCGCAGCGGGATGCCGATGAATTGCGCGAAGCCCTGCGGCACGCGCACCGGTCCCGCCGTCCGGCGCGGGCGCGCGCTCCCGAGGCCGTTCGCGTGGTAGTAGCGGACGCTGGTGCCGATGGTGCGGGTGTGCCAGTAGATCGACACGAGCGTCAGGATCTGGTCCTTGCTGAAGCGCGACTCCACGTCGCCGTCGCAGTCGCTCCAGGAGCGCAGCTTCTCGGTGAGCCACGCGGCGAGCCCGACCGGCGAGTCCGTCAAGCCGAACGCGAGCGTCTGCGGCTTGGTGCCCTGGATACGCTGGTATCCCGTCTCGTCGACCGACCAGAGCTCGGCGCGGGCGGCGTAGTCCCGCTCCGCGTCGCTCTCCGGGTCCCGCTCCATCCGGGCCGGCGCGCCGGGCGTGTGCACGCCGACCAGGCGATCGGGATAGTTCGCGCCGAGCACGCGCGTGATCCCGGCGCCCCAATCGCT
Source organism: Vicinamibacterales bacterium (assembly GCA_963665465.1). Taxonomy (GTDB): domain Bacteria; phylum Acidobacteriota; class Vicinamibacteria; order Vicinamibacterales; family UBA8438; genus JAAXGX01. The sequence continues at coordinate 5,221,510 of OY762226.1, read as the reverse complement.
GCCGTAGGCGCCGAAGCGCTCGTAGCCCAGCTTGTCCATCAGGGCCACCCACAGCTCGGCGGTGCGCACGACGTCCGTGCCCTCGGCCGGCTGGCCGGAAAAGCCGAAGCCCGGGATGGAGGGCACGATCACGTCGAACGCGTCGGCCGGGTCGCCGCCGTGCGACGCCGGGTCGCTCAGGGCCATCACCGACGGCAGCATCTCCCAGATGGTGCCGGGCCACCCGTGCGTCATCACGAGGGCCATCGGCGCCGGGCCGGCGCCCTCCTGCCGAATGAAGTGGATGCGCTGCCCCTCGATGGTGGTCGTGTAGTGATTGAACGCGTTGAGCGCCGCCTCGTGGGCGCGCCAGTCGTACTCGTCCCGCCAGTAGGCGATCAGCTCCTCCAGGTACGCGCGATCCGTGCCGTACGACCAGGCATCGCCCGGCGAGTCGGGCGGCCAGCGCGGCGACTGGAGACGGCGGCCGAGATCCTCGAGCTCGGCGTCGCTGACGCGCACCTCGAACGCCTCGACGCCGGCCGGCATGACCGCCTGGCCAGCGGCGGCCGCACGGCCCACTGCGCGCACGCCGGCCGCGCCGAACAGGCCGCCGGCGGCGGAAGCGGCAGTGGCCGACGCGCCGGCCGCGCCCATCAGCCCGAGAAGCGTGCGCCGATCGATCCGACGTTGCGATTCCGACATGGATTCTCACTCCTTCGTGACAGACCCTGATTCTAGTCCGTCCGCATGCCGGGTGCCTCGGCCCGTCGCGTCAATCCGATCCCACCGACCCTGGTCCAGGTCGCTGGCTCTGCAGGTACTTGACCGCCGCCCTCATTTCGCTGGCGTTCCATGCCGTCCAGTCGTCTGTCTCGGGGAGTCCCGAGGTACCCGACCGCCGCGCCTCCGCGACCGCGTCGACTGCCGCCCGTTTCGACCCGTACTGGTTGCACAAGGCGAGAAACCGTATCGTGATCCCTACCGAGGGCAGCCCATCGTCCATCCCGGGTCTCTTCTCCTGTTCCGGTTCCTTCGCAGGACAGTCGTGGCTAGAATCTCCCGGACGCGAAGAACCGAACAAGACGGGCTGACCAAGTGTGCTGTGGCGCGACGAAACGCGCCCCCGCTCGACAGAAAGGACACTTGCGAGCACGTCGGGACTGCGCGCCTGCGATCGGCCGCGCGGGACCCGCCGCGTCGATGCCGCGAACGCGCTACCATACGGATGAAGACGCACCCGGGAAACGAGGTCCACATGAATCACGAGAAGCTCGGCCCGATGGGTTGCGCCGCAGCGATGCTGGCGGCGCTCGTCCTGCCGGCGGCGGCGAGCGCACAGGACGCGGCGACCGGCGCGACAGCGGTCCCGCGCACGGCGTGGGGCGATCCCGATCTGCAGGGCTTGTGGACGTCGGCCACCCTCACGCCGCTCGAGCGGCCCGCGGGGCAGTCCGACCGCACGCTGCTGACCGCCGAGGAAGCCGCGGCGATCGAGCAGGAGTCCGCCGCGCAGCGCGCGGCGTCGGACGGCAAGTCCGCGCCCGGCACGGTCGGGGGCTACAATCAGGTCTGGCTGGATGCCGGCGCCCGGATCCTCAGCGACCTGCGCACGTCGCTGATCGTCGATCCGCCCGAGGGCCGCATTCCGTGGCGGCCGGAGGCCCAGCTCGCGAGCGACCGCGAGCGGGCGCGCTACGGGGTCGGCCCCTTCCACTCCTGGACCGATCTCGACACCGGCGAGCGCTGCCTCACCGACGGCCTGCCCAACATGGTGCCGATCCAGCCCTACAACATGAACCTGCGCATCCTCCAGACGCCGGGCCAGGTGGCGATGCTGCACGAGATGTACCACGAACTGCGGGTCATCCCGCTCGACGGCCGGCCGCGGAGCGGCATCGCGCAGTGGACCGGCGAGGCGCGCGGGCACTGGGAGGGCGACACGCTGGTGGTCGAGACGATCAACTTCGTGGACAAGCCCGATGCCTACTGGAGCAGGCCGTGGCGCGCCGCCCGCCCCGGCCTGCGGCTGGTCGAGCGCTTCACGCGCACGGGACCGGCGGCGATCGACTACCGCTTCACCGTCGAGGATCCGGCGTGGTTCACGCGGCCCTGGACCGCCTCCGCGCCGCTGACGACCGACCAGGCGTCGCGCGGCGTGGCGGCCGGCGAGATGTGGGAGTACGCCTGCCACGAGGGCAACCACGCCATGATCAACATCCTGGGCGGCGCCCGCGCCGAGGAGCAGGCTGCCGCCGGCGGGCGGTGACAGGCCCGTGCGGCGCGCGCGTGCCGACCGCCGGCGCGCGCGCGTCCCGGCCGGCCGGCCGCACCCGGGCCGTCAGTCCTCCCCCGCCTCGATGATGGCCGCGGCCGGACCGGTCAGCGCCACGATGTGCAGGCCGGTGTCGGCGCGGTCCACCAGGTAGAGCAGCCCGCGGTCGTCGACCTCGAGGTTGTTGGTCTGGATGGCGACCTGGCAGGTCTCCACGCCGTCGATCGTGGCGCAGCGCTCGGCCGTCCGTTCCGTGGTGGCCGGAATGTAGTACGCTGCCTCCTCCAGATTGAACGGGTCGCGCACGTCGATCACCCGCGCGCCGGCGTTGAACCACGACACGGCCATCAGCCTGCCGTAGAACGGCGGCTCCATGGACCACTGCGGCGAATGGGGGCCGAAGCGGCCGCCCCGGTTGCAGAAGTCGCCGCTCGACTCCGGCACCTGGAAGGTGGCGACCGGCAGCGGATGGGCCTCGTCCGTGATGTCGATCATGAACGTGACGTGGCGCGCCTCCTGGCACGCGTTGCCGGCCGACTCGGAGACCACGAAGAGGAAGTCGCGCGTCGCGTGGTCGCGGTTGTCGGCGTAGTCGGCAATCTCCACGCCGAGCAGCGGCATGGCGGTGTGCCCGCCCCAGAACGCGGGCAGGTCGAGCCGGCCGATCTGCGGGTACGCCAGGGCCGCGGGGCTCGCGGCCAGCGGCGCCGCCGCGTCCGGGTCACCGTCGAGCAGCCGGTCCCGGTCGAGGATCTGCACGACGCCGTCGGCCACCGTGCCGTACGCCAGGTACAGCCGGTTGCCGAGCCTGACCGCCTCGTGCAGCCCCGAGCCGCCCGGGATGGGACCGCTCGCGTCCGGCTGGACCCCCGGCAGGCTGAAGTCGCGGATGTGCCGCGGCGCCGCAGGGTCGGCGAGGTCGAACACCTGCAGGATGCGCGGCGCGCGCCAGCCGTCGACGGTGCCGACCAGGTGGGCGATGCCGGTATCGCATTCCCACCAGTTCTTGTGGGTGTGCTGCTCGCCGGACGGCGTGCGGCCCATCTCGGCCACCGTTCGCACGAATGCGGGCTCGGCCGGATCGGTGACGTCCCAGATCTCCTGGCTCCGGTTGCCGTTCGGCCGGAGCAGGTAGAAGCGTCCCGCCCGGCCGCGCGGGAGCTGATCGCCCCCGCACACCTGCACCATCTGCGAGCCGCTGGCGCCGCCGGTGGCCGGAATGTGCGCGAGGTAGACGGGCGCCTCCGGCGCGGTGACGTCCACCACGGACGTGCCGTTGGTCTCGACGGCGCCCGTCAGCGGATTGAGCGCCTCCCCGGCGTGGTGGCCGACGTACAGGATGCGCCGCTCCCCCTGCCTCACCGGCAACGGCTGATAGGCCGAGCGCCCCTGCAGGTCGTGCGCTCCGACGAGCCGCGTGTTGTAGGCCTCCTCGCCGTGCCCCCGGCCGCCGCCCTGGGCCGGCAGCGTCACGGCGCCGGCCGCCAGACCCGCGGCAATCGACAGTGCAAGCCAGCGGTTCATCGTCAACCTCCCCTGAAAGATGCTGATGCGGATCGCGCTGCGCAACCCGGACTGCGTCAGGTTAGCCGAACCCGCCGCGCATCGGGGCCGGATGCTGCTCGAGCGCGCCCTTGCGCGCCGGCGGCAGGCGGGCGCGGGTCGGCTATGATGCCCGGGTGTCCGCCGCCCGCCGATCGGGATTCGACGAGCGGACGGATGCGAGGCGGGAGGGGTGATGACAGACGCAAGGCGAGTCGGGAGCGGGGCCGCGGCGGCAGCGCGGCCGGAACGTGCGCCGGCAACGCAGGCGGTCGCGCTGATCGCCGGTATCGTGGCCGGGCTGGCGGCAGGCACGGCGGGCGTGTCCGCGCAGGAAGCTGCCGGCGCGCACTCCCCCGCCGACCCCGGGGCCGAGGTGCTTGCGCTCGAGCGGCAGATGGAGGCGGCCGTGCTGCACGCCGACGTCGCCTTCCTGGAGCGCGTCTGCGCGAGCGACTTCACGTACACGCACGGCGACGGTTGGACCACCGGCGACCCCATCCTCGGCGTCGACCACCGGGCGGAATGGCTGGCTTCCCTGCCGGGACGCTACAGCGCGCGGGAGGTCGACTCGCAGCAGGTCGAGGTGCACGGCGACGTGGCCATCACGATGGGCCGCGTGCGGGCGCGCAGCGGCGGGCCGGCAGCCGCCCAGCGCGCCTTCAGCTTCTGGTACGTCCGCGTCTACGCCCAGCGCGAGGGCCACTGGCAGTATCTCTCGCACCGCACCGTGCACGGTCCCGTGTACGAGGATTGACGCCGCGGCGGCCCCGCGCGGCGCCGCCGCCGCGTCACGGCTCCACCGTGATCTCGCCCACCGCCCAGGGATGGTCCGTGCAGTGGTAGCGGAACGTGCCGGGGCGATCGAACGTGACGAACGCCCACGTCGCCGGCTCGAGCGGGCCGGTGGTCCAGCTCCCGTCCTGCGCCTCGATCGTGTGCGGGAGGTCGCCGTTGTTGCGGAACTGCACGCGCGCGCCCGCGGTCGCCAGCGCCCGCACCGGGTTGAACGTGTGCTCGTCGATCTGGTACCGCCGGCCCCCCACCGCCCAGGCGGGATTCACCAGCAGCGTCGCGGTCTCTATCGCGGCGGTCGCGCGCGGCGCCGGGCCCGAGGGCTCGAGGTCGGCCCAGGGATCGGCCGGCACCTCGCCGCGCGCGGCCACGGCGCCGTCGAGCGTGAACGCCCACAGCTCGCGCCCCATCGGCACGGCGACGAACTGCCGGCCGTCGAGCGCGTAGGCGGCCGCCGGTCCCGGCCGCACGCGGGCTCCGGCCGGTGTGGTCTGGAACGCCCACACCCGCGCCCCGGTCCGCGCGTCGTAGGCTTCGACCTGGCCGCCCGGCGAGCCCCGGAACATCAGGCCGCCCGCGGTCGCGAGCGGACCGCTCGTGCCGAGCAGCGGGCTGGGGACCTCCTGCTTCCAGACGAGGCGGCTGGTCCCCGGGTCGATGGCGGCGATGATGCCGACCGCCTCCGGCAGGCTGAGGTGCTCGTCCTCGGGGAACGCCAGCCAGGGATCCGCGAAGCGCCGCGTGCGCCCCACCTGCGCCCGGCCCTGCGCGTAGACGTACCCGGTCTGCGGACTGAACGCCATCGGCGTGACCCGCACGCGCGGAATCGGCAGGCCGGGCGCCACCAGGTCGTGCCGGTCCACCGTGGGCGGCGTGAAGGTGCTGCAGCTCAGCTCGAACGGCGGCGCCACCCTGTCGCGCCAGAACGAGCAGTCGGGCAGGATGCTCTCGGCGCCGACCGGATACGGCTGCGTGGGCGCCGTGTGCAGGAACGCGTCCTGCGGCACCGGCCGCTCCTCGAGCGGGACGAGCGGCTCGCCGGTCGCCCGATCGAACAGGAACAGGTAACCGTCGGCGCGCATCGCCGCCAGCGCCTTGCGCGGCTGTCCGTCCACCTCCGCGTCGTACAGCAGCAGCGGCGTGGCGATGTCGGCGTCCCACACGTCGTGCCGGACCACCTGGTAGTGCCAGCGCCGCTCGCCCGTCGCCATGTCGAGCGCGAGCACCGAGGCCGTGAACAGGTTGTCGCCCGCGCGGAGCTCGCCGCCGAACATCGGCACCGCGTTGCCGGTCGAGAAGTAGACGAGGCCCAGGTGGGGATCGACGGTCCCGACCAGCCACACGCCCCCGCCGCCGAGCCGCCAGCTCTCGTTGTCCTGCGGCCAGGTATCGTGGCCGAACTCCCCGGGCCGCGGCACGATGAAGAACGTCCACTGCGCCGCGCCCGTCGCCGCGTCGAGCGCGACCACGCGCCCCTGCCCGCCGCTGTCGCCGTTCGACACCCCGACGAAGACCTGGCCGCGGGCGTACATCGGCGCCGTGGTCACCCGCTCGCCCTCGCCCCGCGGAACGCTGCCGACGGGCGTGACCCACGCCGGCTCGCCGGTCTCCTGCCGCAGGGCGGCCACCTCGGCGCTCCCGAGCCCCACGAAGACCAGGCCCGCCCCCAGGCCGACGCCCTGCCAGGACGGCACCCTCAGCGGCCGGTCGGGCGGCGGCTGCCAGCGCCAGCGCGTCTCGCCGGTGCGCGCGTCGATGGCGAAGACGTTGGCCCCGCCCGTCAGGTAGAGGACGCCGTCCCGGACGACCGGCGTCGCCCGCGACGCCGCGCCGCCGGGCAGCGGCGTCACCCAGGCCCCGCCGAGCCGATCCACCGTGTCGAGCGTGATGTCGGCGAGCGTCGAGTAGCGCGAGCTGGACCAGTTCCCGCCCACCAGCGGCCACTCGTCCCCCGGATAGCCGCTGCGGTCGTCGGTAGCCTGCTGCCCCTGCAGGCCGCCGGCCAGCGCCACCACCCCGGCCGCCGCCAGCGCCACGACGAATCCACGGTGCCGTTTCCGCATGCCGCCCTCCCCTTGTTCAGACGCCGCCATCCCCGGCACCCTCGAACGAGACGAGCCTTGCGATTGGCGTGCGGCGGTCGCACACGGTCAGCGTTGCACCGCGTCGAACCTGAGCCAAGTATCCGCTCACCTAGGAGTCTGCGCCGCAGAAAACCAGATGCGACAATCGTAGGCGAGATCGGACGACGAAAGGACTTGATGTCGACTACGTTCCGCCCCTACGCGCCGGATCAGTCGCTGCTGTTTCCGCCCGACGTGCGGGAGTGGCTGCCCGAGGGCCACTTGGCACACCACGTCAGCGACCTGGTGGACGGTCTGGACCTGACGGCGTTCTACATGGCGTATGAGGGAGACGGGCGCCGCAACGCGCCGTATGAGCCCCGGATGATGGTGAAGGTTCTGCTCTACGCCTACGCGACGGGGGTGTTCTCGTCGCGCCGGGTTGCCCGGAAACTGGAAGAGGACGTGGCGTTCCGGGTGCTGGCGGCGGGGAACTTTCCGCAACACCGGACGCTGTGCGAGTTTCGGCGTCGGCACCTTGAGGATTTCCAGGCGCTGTTCGTGGAGGTGGTCCGTCTGGCGCAGGAGTTGGGTCTGGCGCGCTTGGGGAAGCTGTCTATCGACGGGACGAAGGTGCGTGCGAACGCGAGCAAGCACAAGGCGATGAGCTACGACCGGATGCAGGAAGAGGAACAGCGGCTGGAAAGCGAGATCGAGGCGCTGTTGCGTCAGGCGGATGCGGTTGACGAGGCCGAGGACGCACGCTTGGGCGCGGAGATTCGGGGCGATGATCTGCCGGCGGAGTTGCACCGGCGGGAAGCGCGTCTGGCCGCGATTCGCGCGGCGAAGTCGCGCCTGGAAGCGAAGCAACGGGCGGCGGACGACATGCGGGGTCGGCAGCCGGGTCAGGACCGGAACCCGAAGGGCGGACCGCCGTACAAGCGGGCGTATGGCGAGCCGGACGAGAAGGCGCAGAGCAACTTCACGGACCCTGAGAGCTCGATCATGAAGACGAGCAGTGAGGGGTTCCAGCAGTGCTACAACGCGCAGGCGGCGGTGGACGCGGAGCACCAGTTGGTGGTGGCGACGGATCTGACGGCGAACGCGAGTGACCAGGGTGAGTTGCCGGTGTTGCTTGACGCGGTGCAGGAGACGTTCGACGCGCAGCCGGAGACGGTGCTGGCCGATGCGGGGTACTGCAACGAGCGGGACCTGAAGGACCTGGAAAAGCGGGGCGTTGACGGGTATGTGGCGCCGGGCCGGGAGGGCAAGCAGACGGCCGCCCGCGATCTGGAGAAACATCCGGCGACGGGTCGCATGGTGGAGAAGCTGGCGACGCCGGCGGGCCGGGAGGCGTATGCGAAGCGCAAGTGGTTGTCGGAGGCTCCCTACGGTTGGATCAAGCACGCGCTGGGCTTCCGGCGCTTCAGCCTGCGCGGACTGGCGAAGGTGCGCTGCGAGTGGGACCTGGTGTGCCTGGCGTTGAACGTCAAGCGCCTGCACGTGCTGAAGGCGGCGTAGGACACGGGGAATGAGGCTCGCAACGGCGGCAAATCGACCTGCACCGCGGTCTCTGACGGGCCATACTACGGCCCGCGAGGACCGAATTTTGCTCTCTGTTCGCCAACCACCGAACATCCATCCCGCCTTGCCGACCGGCGAAGCCGCCCCGACACGGAGCTCAGCGCGTGGGATGAGGACTCATTTCGTGCCGCAAACGTCCTGCGGCGCAAGCTCCTAGCCTTGAGCTCCGACACTTTCACGGTCTGCACGGCCTGATTAAACCACTTCTGGTCATATCGGACCACATTGAACCGAGCCAGCCGTCAGGGAGAAGATACTTCCGCAGACGGCGGCCGCCTCGTCCGGCGGGTCGCGCCCGGCACCGTCCCGGAGGAACCATCATGTCGAGCATGTCGAGCCCCGCGCTGACCATCCGGTCGCTGGCGGCGCGCGCCGTGGCGGCGCCGCTGGCCCGGCCGCTCCGGACGGCCTCCGGCGACGTCCCCGTGTCGCCGCTGCTGCTGATCGACGTCCAGTCCGAGGAAGGCCCGGCGGGCCGCGCCTACATCTTCGGCTACACGACCCTCACACTGCGCGCCCTGCACGCCCTGCTGGCCGACCTCGCCGACGTCGTGCGCGGGCAGCCGGCAGGTCCGGCCGCCGTCGCGGACGCGCTGGCGGCCCGCTTCCGCCTGCTGGGCCGCCAGGGGCTGCTCGGCATGGCGCTGGCCGGCCTGGACATGGCGCTCTGGGACCTGCAGGGCCGCGCGCTCGGGCGCCCGGTGGTCGAGCTGCTCGGCGGCCGGGCCGCGCCCGTCCCCGCCTACGACAGCTACGGCATCGTCGATCCGGCCACGGACGCGGCGGCTCTGGAACGCAGCGTCGAGCAGGGCTTCCGCGCCGTCAAGATCAAGATCGGGGTCGCCGATCTGGCCTGGGACCTGGCGAACGTGGCCGGCGTGCGCGAGGTGATCGGTCCCGACGTGCGGCTGATGGTCGACTACAACCAGTCGCTGACCGCACCGGAGGCCCTGCGCCGCATCCGCGCGCTGGCCCGCTTCGACCTCGAGTGGGTCGAGGAGCCGGTCCCGGCCGAGGACCTGGCCGGGCACGCCCGCGTCCGCGCGGGGTCGGCGGTGCCCATCCAGACCGGCGAGAACTGGTGGTTCGGCCACGACATGGCCCGCGCCCTCGCCGCCGGGGCCTGCGACCTGTGCATGCCGGACGTGATGAAGATGGGCGGCGTGACCGGCTGGCTGCGGGCAATGGGACAGGCCGAGGCCGCCGCCGTGCCGGTCTCGAGCCACCTGTTCGTCGAGACCAGCGCCCACGTCCTGCCGGTCACCCCGCTGGCGCACTACCTGGAGTTCCTGGACCTGGCCGGCGCCGTGCTGGTCGATCCGCCGCGGCCCGTGGACGGCTGCGTCACGGCGCGCGGGCCCGGCCTCGGCATGGACTGGGACGAGGCAGCCGTGCTTCGCCACCTGGCGTAGGAGTCTGCGCCGCACAACGCTGCAGACTCCGCAAGGCGCGCACAGCGCGCCTCGGCGGGAGCGGCGCGGGGCGTAGGGGTCCCCGCAAGCGGACGCCGGGGGTTCGGGGCGCAGCCCCGTCTGAATGCAGCCCGCAATCTTGCTCTGGTTTCCCGGCCGGCAACTCTGTACCCTGATCGGGCGCGGAGGGAGGCAGCCATGCTGAGAGTGACGGCAGTCGCGGCGGCGGCGCTCGTCGTGGTGGCGGCGGGTGCGCCGGCGCAGGAGGGCGCGGCGAATCGTGCGGCGACCGCGGCCGATCTCGAGCGCTGGCAGACGGAGCTGTCCAACTGGGGACGGTGGGGGGCCGACGACGAGATCGGGACCATCAACCTCATCACGCCGGAGAAGCGCCGCGAGGCCGCGGGGCTCGTGCGCGCTGGCGTCAGCGTCTCCCTGGCGCGCGACGTGCTGAAGGAGGAGGCGGTCGACAACCCGCGGCCGTTCGAGCACACCATGCACGGGGTGGGCTCGGACACGTTCGCCGTCCGCTACCACGGCTGGGCGCACACCCACCTGGACGCGCTGGCGCACGTGGACGACGCCGAGGGACGCATGTACAACGGCTACCGGCCCGACGAGGCCGAGGTGCTGGAAGCCGGGGGGCACGCGCGCAACTCCATCCACAATCTCAAGAACGGCGTGTTCACGCGGGGCATCCTGATGGACATCCCGCGCCTCAAGGGCGTCCCGTACCTCGATCCCGAGACGCCGATCTACGTCGAGGACCTGGAAGCCTGGGAAGCCCGAGCCGGCGTGCGCGCCGGCGCCGGCGACGCCGTGTTCATCCGCACCGGCCGCTGGGCGGCCCGCGAGGTGCTCGGACCGTTCATCATCGGCCGCGTCGGGACCGCCGCCGGCCTGCACGCATCGGTCATTCCGTGGCTGCGGGAGCGCGACGTCGCGCTGCTCGGCAGCGACGGCGCCCTGAGCGTCGCGCCGTCCGAGCTGCCGGGCGCCGCGCACGACTTCGCGCTGGTGCACCTCGGCATCCACCTGTTCGACAACGCCGACCTGGAGGCGCTCGGCGACGCGGCCGCCGGGCAGGGCCGCTGGGAGTTCCTCCTGACGGCCGCGCCGCTGGCCGTCTGGGGCGGCACCGGGTCGCCGATCAATCCGATTGCAACCTTCTGACTCCACGCTGGAGAGCGGTCCGGCACGCACGCGCGCGGCGGACCGCAGGCCTGACGAGCAACGGGAGAGGCACATGTCAAGAGAGACCGGTCGGTTCGTCGTGAGCATGACGCTCGCCGCCGCCATGGCCTTCGGCGCGGGGCTGCCCGCCGCGGCGCAGCAGGGCGCCCAGGACGGCGAGTGGCGGTACTACGGAGGCGATCTGGGCAGCACCAAGTACTCGCCGCTCGACCAGATCAACCGGGACAACGTCGCGGACCTCGAGATCGCCTGGCGCTGGAAGACGGACAACTTCGGGCCCCGCCTGGACTTCAACTTCCAGGCGACGCCGCTGATGATCGACGGTGTGCTCTACACGACGGCGGGCCGCCGGCGCAACGTCGTGGCCATCGACGCGGGCACCGGCGAGACGCTGTGGATGTTCCGCTACGACGAGGGCCGGCGCGGCGAGGTGGCGCCGCTGCGCTCGAGCTCCGGCCGCGGCGTCGCGCACTGGAGCGACGGGCAGGGCGACGACCGCATCATCCACGTCACCCAGGGCTATCACCTCGTGGCGCTGGACAGGGAGACGGGCCAGCCGGTGCCGACGTTCGGCGAGGACGGCATCGTCGATCTCTACAACGGCCTCTACGAGGGCCTCGATCGTCCCGCCATCGAGGACGGCCAGATTGGCCTGAACTCGCCGGCCACCGTCGTCAACGACGTCGTCGTCGTCGGTGCGGCCCTGCGGGCGGTCGCGCCCGACAGGGAGTTCCCGGCCGGCTTCGTCCGCGGCTTCGACGTGCGCACCGGCGAGCAGCTTTGGGTGTTCCACACCATCCCGCAGCCCGGCGAGTTCGGCAACGACACCTGGGAGGACGGCTCCTGGGCCTACACCGGCAACACCGGAGCCTGGGCGCCGATGTCGGGAGACGAAGAGCTCGGCTACGTCTACGTGCCGGTCGAGACGCCGACCAACGACCTGTACGGCGGCCACCGGCCGGGCGACAACCTGTTCGCCGAGAGCCTCATCTGCCTCGACGCCCGGACCGGCGAGCGCGTCTGGCACTTCCAGTTCATTCACCACGGGATCTGGGACTACGACATACCGACCGCACCGACGCTGATCGATCTCGACGTGAACGGCCGCGTGGTCAAGGCGGTCGCCCAGATCACGAAGCAGGCGTTCACGTACGTCTTCGATCGCGCCACCGGCGAGCCGCTGTGGCCCATCGAGGAGCGGCCGGTCCCGCAGTCGGACGTGCCGGGCGAGCAGTCGGCCGCCACGCAGCCGTTCCCGACACGGCCGCCCGCCTTCGACCGCCAGGGGGTATCCGAGGACGACCTGCTCGACTTCACGGCCGAGATCGCCGCCGAGGCCCGGCGCATCGGGGGGGAGTACAAGCAGGGACCGCTCTACACGCCGCCGATCCTGGCCGGCCAGGACGGCTTGCGGGGCCTGCTGATGCTGCCCCACATGACCGGCGGCGCGAACTGGCAGGGCGGCGCGGTCGACGCCGAGACCGGCATCCTCTACGTGGCCTCTATCACGAACCCGACGACCGCCGGGCTCGTCAACGATCCCGGCCGCACGTCGATGGACCTCGTGGGCGGGGGCGGCCGGCCGCGCGGCCGCGACGCCGTGCGCCAGCAGCAGGGATGCGGCGAGATCGGGCCGCTCGGGCTGCCGCTCATCAAGCCGCCCTGGGGGCGGATCACCGCGCTCGATCTGAACGAGGGCGAGCTGCTGTGGACCATACCGAACGGTCCCACGCCCGACTGCGTGGCGAACCACCCGGCGCTGAGCGGCCTCGACATTCCGAGGACCGGCAAGCCCGAGCGCAGCGGCATCCTGGTGACCAGGACGCTGCTGTTCGCGGGCGAGGGCTCGGGCCTGATGGCCACGCCGACCTGGGCGGGCGGCCCCATGTTCTACGCCTACGACAAGCAGACGGGCGACATCATCTGGGAAACCGAGCTGCCCAAGAACCAGAGCGGCGTGCCGATGACGTACATGCTCGACGGCAAGCAGTACATCGCCCTGGCCATCGGGGCCCGCGGCCAGCCGGCCGAGCTCATCGCCCTCGCGCTGCCGTAGGAGAGAAGCGGGCGCGCGGGCTCACCGGGCGCCCAGCTCGAGCGCCACGATGTCCGCGCGGTCGCGGAGGTACAGCTTCGTGCCGGCGAGCGTGGGCACCGTCCAGGCCGTCGTGGCGAGGACCGGCGCCCGCGCCAGCACCCGCAGCCCGCGGCGCGAGACCGTGGCCAGCCCGAGCGTGCCGTCCTCGTCGAGGATGATCAGCTTGCCGTCAGCGTGGAGGAGCGTGCTCCGCGCGAAGGTGCGGTCGCGCCACGCCACCTCGCCGCTGTGCGCGTCGATGGCGGTCAGGAACGCCGGCCCGAGGTCGCCGCTGCTCCCGTAGTAGAGGTCGCCGATCCGCATGGCCGTGCCGTAGTACACGCGCATGGCCATGGTGAACCACAGCTCGCGCGCGCCCGACCCGGACACCGCCAGCACGCGGCTGCCGCCGTCGTGCGCCGACGACAGGAACAGCAGGTTGTCGTCGCTCCATACCGGGGTGCTGATGTTGGCGTCCAGCCGCCGCGGATGCGGATGGCTCCAGAGCGGGTCGCCGCCGGCCGGATCGAGCGCCACGACGCGGTCGCTGGCGAACACGACCACCTGCTCGCGTCCCTCGACGGTGATGAGGATGGGCGAGGCCGGGGCGATGGCGAAATCGCCGCTGCGCCACGCGACGCGCCCGTCGTCCTGGTGGAACGCCATGACCGCCTGGCCGGGGCCGCCCGCCGTGGCGATGATCAGGTCCTCGTAGGCCAGCAGGCTGCAGCTGTAGCCGGGCTTGCGCGGCATGATGCGGTAGTGCGGCGGCGCGCCGAAGTCCCGGACGAGGTCGTGCGACCAGAGCACCTCGCCGGTCGCCTTGTCCAGCGCGAGGAGCTGCTTGTTCGTGCCCGTGGCGAACAGGCGCTCGCCGACGATCAGCGGCGTGGCGTGCGGCCCGACGCCGAGCGGGACGTCGAGACCGTCGAGCGGCGCCGGATAGCGGTGCTCCCAGAGCGTGCGGCCGGTCGCCGCGTCGAGCGCGACGACGATCTCCTCCTCGCGCCAGGAATCCGGCCCGCCGCCGGCCGGCGGGCGGTACTGGGTGAACAGGCGGCCGCCGTCGACGAGGATGCTGGAGTGCCCGCCGCCCAGCGGGCGGCTCCAGAGCCGCGTCGGCCCGGCCTCCGGCCAAGCGCTCGCGAGCCCCACGGCGTCGCTGGTGAAGTCGCGCCGCGGCCCGCCCCAGCCCGGCCACTCGGGCGCCGCGGGCGCAGGAGTCTGGGCGGCCCCGGCCGCGGCGAAGCCGGCGCCCGGGAGCACGGCGGCGAGGCCGGCGCCGGCGGCCAGCGCGGCAAGGCCGACAACGAGCGGCACGCGAAGGGCGCGCCACCGCCTCGCACGCTCGGCGAGCCGGGCCGCCAATCGTGGCCCGCGGCTGCGGTTGCCGGCCAACCGCTCCTCCCGTGTCCGCGCCGCACTACCGCGCAGCGCCCTGACCCACGGCCTCGCGGCCTGCCTGCAGCGCGGCCGCCGCACCGGCGGTGAGACCGCCCGGCAGGCCGCCCGTGCCCAGAATCCGGAAGCCCTGCTCGATGCGGCGGGCCATCTGGTCGGCGCCGGCCGTGATGCCGCACGGCACGTCGTGGGCCAGGCAGGCGCCGAGGATCGTCTGGATGGCGGTCTCGGTCTCCGCGGAGCCGCGCGCAACCCCCAGCGAGTTGGACAGGTCGCTGGGTCCGATCAGGACCCCGCCGACGCCCGGCACCGACAGGAGCTCGTCGATGTTGCGCACCGCCTCCGCCGACTCGATCAGCAGCACCACGATCAGGTCGCCGTCGGGGTTGAGCGGCCACACGTCCGCGCGCCGGACGTACTCGGCCGGCGGGACGCCCCAGAACCACTGGGCCACGCGCGCGCCCACGCCGCGCCGGCCGGCAGGCTCCGGGTAGGGCGAGTCGGAGCGCTGCGGGTAGCGCATGAGCCGCACGGCGTCCAGCACGTGCCGGCGGGTCTCCACGCTGGGGAAGATGACGCCCATCAGGCCGAGGTCCAGCCCCTGCTTCGCGGCCCACTCGGCCTGCTCGCGGCCGTACGGGGCGAAGCGGGCCAGCGGCGTCACGGCCGGCTGCGGGCTGCCCTTGCTCACCGCCGCGGCCTTGTCGATCATGCCGACCAGGAAGGTCCGCAGCGTCTCGAAGTTCATCGGCCCGTGCTCGTAGTCGACGTAGACGTAGTCCAGGCCGGAGGTCGCCAGCGCCTGCGCGTTGTCGAGCGACAGGTTGGTCGTGCTGGCGCCGAACACCACCTCCCCCGCGGCCAGGCGCTCGATCATGCGGTTGAGGCGGGTCGGGCCCGTCTGCGCCGCGGCGGGGGCGGCGGCGAGCAGCAGCACGCCCAGGACCGCGGCGCAGACGGCAACCCCCGGCGCGGGACGGCTTGACGGCATCGGCAACTCTCCTTGCTTCAATCAGACGGGGCGGCGCCCCGAACCCCCGGCGTCCGCTTGCGGGGACCCCTGCGCCCCGCGCCGCTCCCGCCGAGGCGCGCCGTGCGCGCCTTGCGGAGTCTGCACGGTGTCATGGCGCAGACTCCTGCGCGCCGGACCCGCTGCTGGCGCGGGCCCCGCCTTCCAGGTCCAGCAGCAGCGCGTAGGTCTTCTCGACGTCGGCCGGAATCAGGGCCTGGCTCGTGCGGTACTTGTCGGTCGTGTGCTCCTGCGCCATGACCAGCGGCGTGCGGCCGATGGTGTCCTGCTGGTCGAGGCCGGCGCCGCTGTCCGCGAGGAACCGCACGACCGCCGGGTCGGCGGCCGCCACCGCGCCGTGCAGCGCCGTCTGGCCGTTGTCGTTGACCGCGTTGACGTCGTGGCCCCACGCGACGAGCTGCTCGAGGACGGCCAGCACCGCCTGCTCGCTGTCCTCCCGGCGGCCGCCCAGCCGCGCGGTCGGCCCGCGCGTGGCATAGCCCAGGCCGGCCGCCACCATCAGCGCCGTGGTGTTCTCGATCGACGCCACGAGCGGATCGGCGCCGGCCGCCGCGAGGATGCGCAGCGCCTCCAGATCGGCGAGATGCGCCGCGACCCACAGCGGCGTCGCGCCGGCGTACTGCACGTTGTTCACCTGCGGGTAGCCGTCGGGATTGAAGTTGGGCGGCAGCCGCCGGAGCGGGAGCCGCGCGTCCGGGTCGGCGCCGCGCGCCAGCAGGTCTCTCAGCAGCGCGCTCGAGCGGCCGCCGGCGGCGCCGGCACGCCGGTCCCCGCGTTCCGGATTGCCGCCGGCCCGCTTCCGCACCGCCGTGTGCAGCGCCGTGAACCCCGCGTCGTCGGCCCCGTTCGTGTCGGCCCCGCCGTCGAGCAGCAGGTCGGCGAGATCGTAGTAGCCGTGGTCGATGGCCATGCGCAGCGGCGTGATGCCGCCCGGCGCCCGCTCGTCGACCCGCGCACCCGCCTCGAGCAGCATCCGCACGGACCGGGCATCGTTCTGGCGGGCCGCGAAGTGCAGCGCGGTCATCCCCCCCACGGCGCGCATCCCGCCGCCGGCGTACGGGGCCTCCGCGGAGGACCGCGAGCGCAGGTGCACGTCCGCGCGGTGGGCCAGCAGAACGCGCACGACGTCGGCGTGGGGCTCGTGGTTGCCGGCGGCCATCATCAGCGCCGTCTGCCCGCGCCAGCCGTCCCGCGCGTCGACGTCGGCGCCGTGCGCCAGGAGCAGCGTGACCGCCGCCGCGCCGCCGGCGCGGGCCGCCGCCATCAGCGGCGACTCGCCGGCGCCGAGCGCGAGGAAGTTGGGGTCGGCGCCCGCCTCGAGGAGGAGGCCGACCACGTCGACCGCGGCCCGCTCGGCGGCCAGCCACAACGGCGTGGCGCCGTAGCGGTTGGCCGCGTCGACGTCGGCCCCGGCGTCCACGAGCAGGCGCGCCGTCTCCGTGTCGCTCCAGTGCGCCGCCCAGTGCAGCGCGGTCGTGCCGTCGGGCGCCGGCGCTTCGACATCGGCCCCCTGGCCGAGCAGCGCCCGCAGGCGCGCGTGATCGCGGTCCTCGACGGCGCGCGCCACCGGTGCGTCGCCACCGCCGCCCGCGGCCAGGCTCAGCGCGGCAAGGACGGGGACGAGCAGCACCCTCTGCCGGTTGCGTGTCCGCATGGCCACTTCCCTGCCCGAGCTACAGCTCCGCCACCCGGCCGCTGCTGTCGCCGAACCGGTCGAGCTGCACGTCCACCTTCTCCAGCAGGCTGAGCTGCAGGTTGGTCAGCGGGGTGTCCTCCGCGCAGACGATGTGGCGGCCGCCGCGCACGCGGCCCGCGCCGCTGCCCGCCACCAGCGTCGGCAGCTTGGAGTGGCTGTGGACCTGGCCGTCGCACATGCACGAGCCGTACAGGATCAGCGCGTGGTCGAGCAGCGACCCGTCGCCGTCCTCGACGGCGCTCAGCCGGTCGAGGTAGTACCCGAACAAAGTCACGTGGTAGGTGTCGATCCGCGCGAGCTTCGCGAGCTTCACCGGATCGTAGGCGTGATGCGACAGGCCGTGGTGCGGGTCGGCGATGCCGAGCTGGCCGTAGGTCCGCTGCGTCGCCTCGCGCGACATCAGGAACGTGGTCACGCGGCTTAGGTCGGCCTGGTAGGCGAGCACCTGCAGGTCGAACATCAGCTTCACGTGCTCCTCGAACGAGTCCGGTATCCCGGCCGGCAGGTCGGCCGGCGAGAGCGCCAGATCGCCCTGCTCCTCGAGCTTCGCGATGCGCTCCTCGAGCTCGCGGATGCCGGCCAGGTAGCCGTCCAGCCGCAGGCGGTCCTGCCCGCCCAGCCGCCGGCGGAGGCGCTGCG
The DNA here is from genome assembly GCA_963665465.1 of Vicinamibacterales bacterium. Taxonomy (GTDB): domain Bacteria; phylum Acidobacteriota; class Vicinamibacteria; order Vicinamibacterales; family UBA8438; genus JAAXGX01. Next base: position 5,203,823 of record OY762226.1, on the reverse strand, counting down.
TCTCCTGCAGGATGGAGTCGAGGATGCTGGCCTGCGACTGCGCGAGCGCCCGGCGCTCTTCCGGCGTGCGGGCGTCGCCGCCGAGCAGGCGCTCGAAGACCACTCGCGGATTGGTCAGCATGGGCATCGGCGTCGTCGGCGTGCGCCACGACAGCGTGTTCTGGTAGGCGCAGGCGTAGCCCGGCTCGCAGCCCCCGAGCATGCCGACGTCGTCGATCGCGAGCTGCAGCGACGGAAACTGCGTGTCGGCGCCCAGCGCGTCCGCCGCGAACTGGTCGACCGTCTTGCCGGCCCGGTAGTCGCCGCCCTCGGTCTTCTTCGGATGCGTGCCGGTCAGCCACGCCCCGGACGCCCGGGCGTGATCGCCGCTGCCGTCGCCGAGCGCCTCGGCCGGCCGCGAGCGCAACTCCGAGACGACCACCAGGCGGTCACGGAACCGCTCGATCGGCAGCAGCGACGGCGAGAGCTCGAACCCCGCGCCCGCCTGCTCGGGCGTCCACCGCATCCAGTTGACGCCGTTCGGCACGTAGACGAACCCGAGCCGGCGCGCGGGCGCGGCCGTGCGCGCCGCGGCCGACAGCGCGGGCACCATCGCGTCGAGGAAGGGCAACGCGAGCGCGGCGCCCACGCCGCGCAGGAACGTGCGACGCGGCAGCGACTTGCCGGTGACGATCATCGATTCTCTCCTTGCTCCGACTCTTCCGCCGCCTCGCGCATCTGGAACGGCACGCTCTCGACGATGCCCAGCACCAGCGACGAGAACGCGTAGCCGCTGCCCGCCGCGTCCGCCACGACGGTCCGGATGGCGGGCGCGTCGTAGTGCTCGACGCCCCGGCCGAGCGCATAGGTCGCCAGCCTGGCCGTCAGCGTCCGGACGAACGCCGCGGGCCGCGCCAGCAGCGCCGCCCTGAGCTCCGCGGGGCCTTCGAACGCGGCCCCGCTCGGCAGCGTGCCCGAGGCGTCGATCGGCGCGGCGCCCTCGAACTGCCGCCAGGCGCCGACGGCATTGAAGTTCTCCAGCCCGAAGCCAATCGGGTCCATCTTCGCATGACAGCTCGCGCAGACGGGGTTGGCCCGGTGCGCGGCCAGCCGCTCGCGCATCGTCAGATCCTGCCCGGCCCCCTTGTCCTCGGACAGTTCCGGGACGTCGGCCGGCGGCGGGGGCGGCGGCGCGCCCAGCAGGTTCTCGAGCACCCACTTGCCGCGCAGTACCGGCGACGTGCGGTTGGCGTACGACGTCACCGTCAGGATGCTGCCGTGGCCGAGCAGGCCGCGCCGGCGCTCGTCGGTCACCGCGACCCGCCGGAAATGGCTCCCCCGCACGCCCGGAATGCCGTAGTGCCGCGCCAGCCGCTCGTTGACGAACGTGTAGTCGGCGTCGAGCAGCTCCAGCACGCTGCGGTCCTCGGCGACGATCGACTCGAAGAGCAGCTCCGTCTCGCGGCGGAACGCGCGCCGCAGGTTGTTGTCGAAGTTGCGGAACCGCCGCGGCTCGGGAACGATGTGCTCCAGGTTGCGCAGATAGAGCCACTGCCCCGCGAAGTTGTCCACCAGCGCCGCCGCCCGCGGATCGGCCAGCATGCGGCGCACCTGCCGCTCCAGCTCGCCCGGGCTGCGCAGGTCGCCGCGCTCGGCCGCGGCCAGCAGCCGCTCGTCGGGAATGCTGCTCCACAGGAAGAACGACAGGCGCGAAGCGAGCTCCAGATCGCCGATGCGATACGCCGCGCCCGGCGCGGCGTGCGGCGGATCGAACTCGAAGCGGAAGATGAACTTCGGGCTGGCCAGCAGCCGCCACAACGCGGTCTCGATGCCCGCCTCGAACCCGCCGCGCGCCCGCCCGTCTTCGTAGAAGCCGAGCAGCTCCCGCACGTCGGCCGCCGTCGCCAGGCCGCGGTAGGCGCGCCGCGCCAGCGCCGCGACGATCGTCTCGGCACAGGCCCGCTCACCGGCGGCGGCGGCCGGCCGGCAGGTGAAGATGCGCCGTCGCGCCGGCGTGTCGCCGCGGCCGGCGGCGGCCAGCGGGCCGGTCACGATGATGCGGCTCACCGCCGGCAGCCCGGCCACCGAGTTCGGGGTGGGATAGCTCCTGAGCAGCGGCTTCGAGAGGCTCTCGGACACGCCGAAGCTCTTGACCGGAAACGTCGCCGTGAGCGTGTGCGGACCGGCCGTCAGCGGCGCGCGCAGGACCAGGTGGTCGTCGGCCGTCAGCGCGGGCGTCTCCCCGTCGTAGACCAGCTGCCGGTACATGTGCGGCCCGCCGTCGAGCGCGAACAGGCGCACGCGCCGGCCGTCGACGGCCAGCTCCAGGTCGTGCGGCTCGTGGAGGCCGCGCACGTCGTCGCGCTGGCTGCGCTCGAGGCGAATCCGGATCTCGTACTCGCCGTCGACCGGGAAGTGGTGCGAGGCGCGCAGGCCGCCGCGCGTGCCGAACGGCATCCCGTCCCGGTGGGTGTCCTGGGTCTCGTCGTGCGCGCCGACGTACGTCTCCGCGGTCGGCGGCATGGCCGGATCGGCGACTGCCAGGCGGCTGATCTTGCGCGCCGCCGTCACGTAGCTCTCCAGCAGCAGGGGGGAGACGCCCAGCGCGTCGGCGATGTTGTCGAAGCCGTGCGTCGAGTCGTCCGGCGGCAGCAGCGTCGTGACGTCGACGTCGAGCGCCAGCAGGTCGCGGACCGCGTTGGCGTACTCGGTGCGGTTCACGCGGTGGAGTGCCGGCCGGCCGGGACGCGGGTGGGCGGCCGCTGCTTCGTCCAGGGCCGTCTCGAGCCACGCGGCGAAACCGTCGTAGACCGCGTCGTCGGGCCGCGGGCGGGGGTGCGGCGGCATGTCGCGTCCGCGCAGCTTGAGCACGACCTTCTCCCACAGGTCGGCCCGGCCGCTCACGTTCGACAGGTCCGCCCCGTCGAGCTCGAGGCCGGCCGTCCGCAGGCGGTCGTTGTGGCAGGTGACGCAGTAGCGGTCGAGGACCGCGCGGTACGTCGCCGCCGCGTCCGCGGCCGCGGGGGACGGCGCCTGCCCTGCGGCCTGACCGGCCGTCAGCAGCAACCCGACGCCGACCAGCCCCGGCAGCAGCAACCCGCGGCGCCGCGCCCGCCGTTCGTCCAGGCGTTCCATGAGCCTCCCGCCGAGTTACCAGGCCGGCGCGCGGCGATCGCGCACGTAGGACGGCGTGATCCGGGCCAGGCTCGGCGTGCCGGCCTGCCGCATCACCATCCGCAGCTCGCTGTCCAGGATGTCGAGCGCCGTCTCCACGCCCGGCTGCCCGAACGCGGCCAGGCCGAAGATGTAGGGGCGCCCCACCCCCACGGCCGTCGCCCCGAGCGCCAGCGCCTTGAAGACGTCGGTGCCGCGGCGGAAGCCGCCGTCGACGATGATCGGCACGCGTCCGGCCACGCCCGCCGCCACCTCGGGCACGCACTCGACCGACGAGAGCAGGCTGTTCTCCATGCGGCCGCCGTGGTTGGAGACCCAGATGCCGTCGGCGCCGTACTCCAGCGCGAGCTCCGCGTCCTCGCGCGTCACGATGCCCTTGAGCACCACCTTCATGGAGGTGGCGTCCTTCAGCCGCTTGACGTAGTCCCAGGTCACCACACGGCCGTCCAGCCTGGGCGGCCCGAGGGGCGGCGTCGTGGTCATCGGCTTGCCGTCGGGGTTGATCACCGAGCCCAGGAAGCCGGGCAGCTCGAGACCCTGGTCGTCCGGGTTCAGCGTGTGGCACCGGCCGCAGAACGCCCGGTCGCGGCGCCGGGCGCGGGCATGCACGATGCGCTTGCCGCCGCCCTGGTTGTCGATCGTCCAGGCCAGCACGGGCGAGCCGGCCGCCTCGGCGCGCTTGATCATCGCAAGCGTCTTGCTCCAGTCGGCATCGCGGTAGAGCTGGAACCAGACCGGGCCGCCGCGGGCGGCCGCCACGTCCTCGATCGGCTGGCTGGCCGCGTTCGACAGCGTCATGATGTGGCCCCGCGTGTTCGCCGCCCGGGCCACCTCGACCTCGCCGTCGGTATGGAAGGCGCTCAGCGCGCCGCACGGGCAGAGAATGATCGGGGCGTGCGCGCTGCTGCCGAACAGCGACACCGACATGTCGATGCGGCTGATGTCGACCAGGCGCCGGACCCGCAGCTGATACTGCGCGAATCCCTCCCGGTTCGCGCGGTACGTCCCCTCGTCCTCGGTGCCGCCGAGGAACGCCACGTGCCCGTAGTGCAGCTTCTGCTTCGCGACGGCCTCGAAGTCGAACACCGTCAGCGCCTCCTCCGGCGACGCGATCAGGCTGGCGGCGGGGCCGCCCTCCCGGTACGGCTCCTGGCCGAGCGCCTGGAGAATCGTCGGCGAGAGCGCGACGTACGGCAGGGCGGGGCTGGCGGCCAGCATGCGCAGGAATTGCCGCCGGTCGGCGTGCGGAGCGTTTGGGTCGGCCATGGTCACGCCCCTCCGGGGCGGGCGCCGGGAATCTCGACGCGTATGCGGTACAGGTGCGTCCGGGCCGTGATGTAGAGACTCCGCCGGTCCGCATCCCCGAAGCCGACGTTGGTCGTGCGGACCCCCAGGATGTCGGGGAGATGGATGGTGCCCAGGTGCTTCCCCTCCGGCGAGATGATCCAGACGCCGCCGTGCGAGGTCGTGTACAGGTTGCCCTGCTCGTCGGTCTTCATGCCGTCGGACGGGGTCTCGATGACGACCCGGCCGCCGGAAGCGTTGTCGTCCTCGTCGAGGTCGTACGCCAGGATCTTCCCACCGCTGCCGACGTAGAGCGTGCGCTCGTCGGGCGACAGGGCGATGCCGTTCGGGCTGCCGCCGCCGGGGTCGGCCTCCACCAGCGTGAGCTCGCCGTCCTTGATGCGGTAGACGCCGGTATGGAACAGCTCGCGCGAGGGGCTGTCGCCCCGGTAGCGCATGCCGGCCGTCATGTCGGTGAAGAAGATGGCGCCGCTCGCGCGCGCCACCAGATCGTTCGGCCCGTTCAGCCGCTTGCCGTCGAAACGGTCGGCCAGCACCGTGCGCGAGCCGTCCGCCTCGACGCGCACCACGGCCCGGTCGGCCATGGCCGCGATCAGCAGGCGGGCCTGCGGATCGAGCGTCAGCCCGTTGGGGCCGATCAGGAGCACGTGGCGGCGCCCGCTGGTCGACTGTGCGCCGGCGTTCAGGATGTCGTCGCCCGTATAGCCGGCCTCCTCCATGAAGACGGAGAGCTCGCCGTCGGGCGTCCACTTGTAGATGGCGTTGGCCGGGATGTCGCTGAACAGCAGATGCCCGCCCGCGGCATCGTCGATCCACAGCGGCCCCTCGGTCATGCCGAGATGCCCGGCGAGCAGCTCGAGGCGCGCGTCGGGACCGAGAATGGCATCGACGGCGGGATCGTGCCGCTCGATGCGGCCCGCATCCTCCTGTGCGTGGCCCCAGGCAACCGCCAACACCGCCACCAGGACGGCGACCGTCAAGCGCATCCTCATGCTGCCCTCCAGCAGATCACTCCTGCTTGAACTCGATCCAGACGGCGCGGGGACGGCCCTCGACCTGCTCCTCCTCGTGCGGCGCCGCCAGCGGGGCGGCGAGGGCGAGGACATCGCCGCGGCTGCGACCGAACGGCGGATTCGGACGGCCGTCCGCCTCGAACGTCTGCAGCCGGCCGCCCTCGAGAAAGACCGCGGCCGTCGGCACGTAGTGCATGTGCAGGGCGATGCGCACGTCCGGCGTCCAGGTCTGATCCCAGACGCGAATGCGGTCGGTCTCGAGCAGCCTCCGCGCGCCGGCCCGCGGGAACTGGCCCGGCACGTCGGCGACCCGCGGCCACCGGGGCAGCGGCGCCGACTTGAGCTGGAAGACGACCACCCGGCTCGCCTCCTCCACCGCCTCCACCGCGCGGACGGTGCCGGCGGGCTCGAAGCGGACGAACCCGAACGGCTCGTGCTCGACCGTCCAGGCGCCGTCGGGCCGCGTGATCCGCACCGCGCCCGCGGCCAGGGTCACCGACACCTGATCCGCCGCGAGCGTACGCGGGGCGGCGGGGGCTGCCGGATCCGGCGCGCGCGTCACGTCCCAGATCGCCACGAAGTCGTTCTCGCGCAGGAGCGTGGCCCCGGCCTCCGGCGCCGCGGCAGCCTGCCCCCGGGCGGCCGCGGGCGCCGGCGGCGGCAGGATCGCCGCCAGCAGCACCAGCAGGATGCCCACCCCGTATCGAGCGCGCGGCGGCAGCTCGGGGGTCATTCGTAGGTGGCTTCGATGAAGCCGAACGTCCAGCAGCAGGCGAACCCCGGCACGCCCTGCCCCTGCGCCGTTCCGTAGTACGACCCGTCGTCGGCCAGGACGGCCAGCGTGTAGTCGCCGGGCTCGCTGACGGTCGCGGTCGTGACCGCCCGGCCGGCCTCGACGGGAGACTCCGGCGGGTCGAAGGTCACCTCGCCCGGCCCGCGGTACTTCGACCAGCGGACGGCGAGGCTCGAACCGGAGCCTGCCCGCGGCGCGGGCAGCCCGTCGTCGGTGACGCCGACCGACAGCGCGGCGGCCGCCGGAAACGCCAGCGTCAGAGCGGGCCCCAGCGTCAGTTGCGGCGCGGTGTTCTCGTTGCTGCTGCTCTTGTGGACGTCGATCATCTGGGCCGGCTTGAGCGAGCCGGGCACGCTCGCGGTCCGGCCACGAATCGACAGCGTCCAGACATACTCGCCCTCGAAGTCGCCGGGCACCACGATCTTGAACAGCTGCTTCACCCGCCGCGGCAGGAAGTGCGTCGGCTGCCCCTGATCCGCAGGGCCGGGCGCGAAGCGGTTGTCCGGACCGACGGGGATGTCGAGCGCCTCCGCCCAGTTCCGATTCATGTACCCCCAGTACAGGCTGGCGGTGCCGTCCGGATTCCGCTCCCAGCCCTCGAAGACGGGGTGCACGTTCTGGCCGGAGTTGTGGCGGACATTGAGCAGCCGCCGCATCTGCTCGTAGATGCCCGACTGCCCGGCCTGCGGCGGCTGCCCGGCGACCGTCGACGCGGCGAGCAGCAGCAGGGCGCCGCTCGCGACAGCGGCGACGGCCAGCATCCGGCGCCGACCCGGGCGCTTCGTCGAGCGCATCATCGGCATCAGGCCTCCGGCCGGCCGCGGCTACTCGCCGCCCGCGGTCAGCTGTCCCCGCGGCTGCGCGCGTCGCTCGGCCACCATCCGCTCGTAGTCCTCGTCCTCGAGGTACTGCACGCCGATGTGCGCGGCCGCCATGTCGTCGATGCTGCGCTGCCCCCAGCCGACCCAGACGGTCGGGTCGGGATTGCGGCGGTTGGTGACCGTGTTGTCGTGGATGGAGATGAGGTGCAGCATCGTCCCCGCCGGCAGCAGCGGCATGACGTCGTCCTCGTAGTGGTAGGCAACGTGCCAGTTGAAGTCGAAGCGGTCGACGCAGCTCAGCATCTCGACCCGCCCGTCGCGGTAGATGGCCTCCATGCACTGCGCCTTGCCGCGCAGGTGCAGGTGCGGCTGGTAGCTGATGATGCGCGCCGCCGCCGGCAGGCTGTAGTACGTGTCGGTGCGCGTCATCTCCCCCGGCGGGATGTCGATCGTGTCGTTCTCGTGGATGAACAGATCGGTGATGTACGACTCCGGCTCGACGCCCTGCGGGTACAGCACGAAGCCGACGCTGGTCCGATCGCGCATCTCGCGGCCGGTGGCGAAGTAGTGCATGCTGAAGCGGATCTTGACCCCGGCCTTCAGCGCGCGCCCCGTGTTCTCCGGAAAGATGTCGCCGTACTTGCCCGGCGCGTACTCGCTCAGGTAGGCGCCCTCGAGGGGATCGATGACGGGCTCGCCCTGGCCCAGCCGGGCCGGCGTGTCCTTCGCGTCGGGGTCGATGAGACTCGTGATGGCGTGGTGCACGAACTGCCGCCCCTCCTGCGAGGGCCGCGTCTCCACCGCCCGCGCGAAGCGCGTCTCGGTCAGGCCCAGGTCGACGACGTAGCTCGGCCACCAGTCGGAGCCTTCGGGGTACATCACGGCCTCGGGCGAGGTGACGATCAGATCGGGCACGCCGATGGTCCACTCGTCGTCGTTGAACTCCAGCGGGGGCGGCAGGTCGGCCGGGTTGCCGCGCGGGGCGCCGCCGTCCACCCAGCGGACGATGGTGTCGATCTGCTCGTCGGTGAGCGACCGGTCGTCCTTGTAGCGCGTGATCCCCACGGTCTTGTCGAGGTGCCAGGGCGGCATCTCCCGCAGCATCACGCGCTGCTTGATCGAGCGCGCCCAGGGGCGGACGTCCTGGTAGTCGAGCAGCGGCATGGGCGCCATCATGCCGGGCCGATGGCAGGCCTGGCACTTGGCCTGGAAGATGGCGGCGACGTCGCCGGCGAACGTCGGGACGCCGTCGCCGGCCTGGGCGGCCGCGGCCGGTGCGGCCGGCGCGCCGGCCACCGCGAGGGCCAGGAAACACGGTCCGACGAGCGGTCGAACGCGACGGAGCCTCATTGCTGTCAGCACGGTCTACCCCCAGATTATTCTGGTATGCTCCACCTGAAGGCGCGTGCGTGTCAAGGGGTGTGCGGGCCCCGGGAGCCGAGCGTGAAGCAGGTGGTGCACGTTGCGTCGGGCGTTCTCGCAGCGCTCGTTCTGGCGGCCGGCGCCGCGGCCACCGCGCCGGCGCAGGAGCGGGGCACGCTCGACCGCCCCCTGTTCATGGCCGAGCGCTTCCAGTCCGGCCGCGGCGTGCATCCGGTGTTCGAGGGCTGGGCCCCCAATTCCGACGGCACGTTCAACCTCTACTTCGGCTACATGAACCGCAACTGGGCGGAGCATGTGGACGTGCCCGTCGGACCGCAGAACTTCTTCTCGCCGGGAGCGCGGGACCGCGGCCAGCCGACCCACTTCGTGCCGCGTCGGGCCAAGAACGTCTTTCGCGTGATCGTGCCGCCCGACTTCGGCACGCAGACCCTGATCTGGACGCTGGCGCTGCGCGGCGAGACCAACCAGGTGCCGGGGTCGCTGCGCCCCGAGTACCAGGTGGACGTGGACCGCAACCGGGAGACGGGCAACACACCGCCCGCGGTCGCGCCGCTCCCGGACCGGACCGCCGTCGCGGGGGCGCCCCTGCACCTGGCGGTGGCGGTCACCGACGACGGCCTGCCGCGCATCCGGGAGCGCCGTCCGCGCCGGGTGCAGCGCGGCCCGGGACCGCCCCTGAAAGCGCCGGAACTGCGCGGCCTGGCGGTGTACTGGCGCAAGTATCGCGGGCCGGGCGCGGTCCGGTTCGCGCCGCCCGCCAGCGGCGTCGCCGACGGCAGGGCGACGACGACCGCGAGCTTCGACGCGCCGGGAGACTACATCCTGCAGGTGGTCGCGGACGACGGATCCGGGAACGGAGGCGCCGGCACATACCATTGTTGCTGGACGACGGCGGAGCTGGCGGTCGCCGTGCGCGCGCCCTGAACAACCGATTTGCTCGACCGCGCGGCGGCGGGATCCCCGGAGGGAGGGGTGCAATGGCCAGAACCGGAAGCGGCGACCGGGAGCGGCGGACAGTCGCTCCGCCGATGGTGATCGCGCTGGCGGCGTCGGTGCTGCTCGTCAGCGGCGCGGAGACGGCGGCCGAGACGCCGACGTTCGCGCGCGACGTGGCCCCGATCTTCCAGGCGAAGTGCCAGGTGTGCCACCGGCCGGAGAGCATGGCCCCCATGTCGCTCCTGACCTACGAGCAGTCGCGGCCGTGGGCGCGGTCGATCAGGAGCCGCGTCGCGCTGCGCGAGATGCCGCCGTGGCACCTCGACCCGACGGTCGGCATCCAGCGCTACAAGAACGACCTGTCGCTGACCGACGAGCAGATCGACACCATCGTCCGCTGGGTGGACGGCGGCGCCCCGCGCGGCAACCCGGCCGACCTGCCGCCCCCGGTCGAGTGGCCCGACGAGGAGTCGTGGGAGATCGGCACGCCCGACTGGATCGTGACGTCGCCCGAGCACACCATGTATGCCGAGGGCACCGACTGGTGGCCCAACTTCACGGTCGAGAGCGGCCTCGCCGAGGACCGCTACATCAAGGCGATCGAGACCAAGCCCTCCCCCGCCGGCCGCCGCGTCGTGCACCACGCCGTCACGTCGCTCGTGCAGGACGAGGAGACGGACATGGGGTACCTGAGCGAGTACGCCCCCGGCAAGTACGGCGACATCTTCGCCGACGACACCGGCCGCCTGATCGAGGCGGGGTCGCAGGTCCGCTTCAGCATGCACTACTTCGCCATCGGCGAGGAGGTCACGGATCGGACGAGCGTGGGCATGGTCTTCTACCCCCGCGGGGTCGTGCCGAAGTACGCGGCCGTGGAGATCAACGTGGGCACCGACCCGGGCGGCCTGTACCGGGAGCTCGACATCCCGCCGCACTCCGTCACGCGCCACGACGGCTACTACACGCTGCCCAGGGCGGCGCGGCTCATCAGCTACCAGCCGCACATGCACATGCGCGGCAGGGCGATGACGATGGAGGCGATCTATCCGAGCGGCGAGACCGAGACGCTGAGCGCGGTCGACCGCTTCGACTTCAACTGGCACGTGGCCTACGTCTACGAGGACGACGTGGCGCCGCTGCTGCCGGCGGGCACGGTGCTGCACACCATCGGCATCCACGACAACACGGCGGCCAACCGGCTGAATCCCGATCCGACGGTCTGGGTGGGCACCGGCAACCGCAGCATCGACGACATGCTGCAGAACCACGTGATCCTCGTCTACCTCGAGGACGAGGACTACGAGCGCATGGTCGCCGAGCGCCGGGCGCAGCTCGGTCTCGCAGACGACAACCAGTAGACGATGCCCGCGCCCGCCGGCCGGCCCCGGCGGGTCGGCTGCGCGGCCTTCGGCGCCGCAGGCGACGAATTGCGGGCTGGGGAGGTGTCTCGTGGGTCCATCGCTTCATCGATCGATGCTGCCGCTCCTGGCAGCCAGCTTTCTCGCGGCCGCGCTCCTCGCGGCGCCGGCAGCCCAGGAGCCGTACCTGCACCTGAACCCGGTGGTCGACAAGCTGTCGCAGGACCGCCACGTCTTCGGCGTGAGCACCGCCGATCTCTCCCTCCAGAACGCGCGCTCGCTGGCCCAGGTGCCGGACATCGACTACGTGTACGTCGACATGGAGCACAACCCGCTCCGCTTCGACGCCCTGGAGCAGTTCATCGCGTTCCTGACGGCCGCCGACAAGGCCGGCATCGCGGCGCGCGGCAACCTGCAGGCCCACCCGGCGGTCTTCGCCCGCTTCCCGCCCTACGGCCGCGAGCAGACGGAGTGGATGGTCAAGCACGCCCTCGACATCGGGCTGATGGGCATCCTGATCAACAACATCGAGACCGTGGAGCAGGCCGAGCAGATCATCGAGACCATACGGCCCCGGCAGCTCCGCACGTCGTCCATCCCGCATCCGCCCGGCATCCGGGGCACGGTGGTCTGCGGCTTCTGGGGCGTCACCCGCGCCGAGTGCCGCCAGCGCGCCGACCTGTGGCCCCTCAACCCGGAGGGCGACCTGCTCTTCTGGCCGATGATCGAGACGCGGGTGGGCGTGGAGCACGCCGACGCCATCGCCCAGGTACCCGGCGTCGGCGGCTTCTATCTGGGCGCCGGCGGCGACCTCAGCGCGGCCTACGGCGTCGAGAGCGCCGAGCATCCCGACGTGGAGGCGGCCTTCGAGCAGATCCTGGCCGTGTGCCGGACCCGCGACCTCGCCTGCGGCGGCACCGTCAACCCGGGCAACGCGGCCCGGCGCCTCGCGCAGGGCTACCGCATCTTCAACTTCGGCGGCGCGAACGGCGGCCTCACCGCCGGCAACGCGGCCACCCGCGATGCGGTCGTCGCCGCGGGCGCCGCGCGCTGAGCGCGCGCCGGCGAACCGTGATGCCCGTCACGGACGATCTTCTGGGCCGGATGGTCCGGGCGATCGACTGGCGACACCATCACGATACCCGTGCCAGGACACCGCGCGCTACGCATCGGAACGTTGCTGTCCATCGTTCGGCAATCAGGTCTGCCCCGGGCTCTGTTCGAACGAGCCGGCGCCCCATGTCACGCAACGTCCTTCATCGCACAGCAGGGCTCCACCGGGCGACTCACGATCCAAGCGCGCGCACAAGGCCGGCCTTGCCGATCCGATGCGCAGCGCGGGCATCGGCTGTGAGCCACACCCCGTCGGACATTGCGGCAAGGGCCACGTACACCGCGTCGTAACCCGACAACTTCCACCGCGCCGCGAAGTCGGCTGCAAGCGCGAGCAGTTCATGCCCGTTTCCGACGCGGGCCATGCCCAGCGCTTCGACGAGCGACAGGGCTTCCCGTACGCTCGACGAGCGACTGCCCGGCAGCCGGCACAGCACTGCGAGCAATTCGTTCATGAAGAGATCCGGAACGGCATAGGGTGACGGGTCTCGCCCTATCTCGGTGAGTACGCGCGCGGCTTCCTCGACGAGTGGCTCGTCCGTCACGAACCACTTGATCGCAACCGAAGCATCAACGACGATCACGATCGCAAATTGCGCAGCACGTCGAGCGTCGTTCCGGTCGTCGGCGACTTGAACTTGAGTCGCCGCAACCGGGCGACAACCTCCCGTCGCTGATCGTCGGCTGCCCGGTCGACGAACCGTTCCCGGTAGTCCTTGAGGCTCACGAGGGCCGCGGCGGGCGTTCGACGGCGGCACACGAGAATGGGCTCACCGCCGCGTTCGAGCTGGTCGAGCACCTTGCCGAGGGACTGCCGAAGTTCCAGGGCGTTCACGGACTCCATGTCTCGCGACAGCATCCCACCTGCACAGTTCGGTGTCAAGACGGCGACCGCCGCTTCAGTCGGCAGCGACCGAGCGGTGGCCGCAGACGTTCGCCGACAGCGTCGCGACCCGCACGCAGGCATGGCTCGTTCTGAGGACCGGCGACCGCGCCGTCGCCCACATGCAGCGTCCGAGCCGGCAGCGTCGTCACCGTTGTCACCCGGGGCCTGCAGCGGACGGGGCCGGGGGCGTGGTGTTCAACAGCGTCACCAGGATAGTGAAGTCGTCGGCCGTGCCTGAGCCGTGGTCAGACTGTGTGAGCGAGGGAACGAGAGGTCGGCGCGGCGCACTGCCGTGTCCTCGGTCGGCGTCCAGCGCCCGGTCACGAACCCTCCGGCCGGACCTCCCGCGCCGCGGCCCGTCGGCGGCCCGCCTCGGCAACGGGCAGTTCCGGGCTTGGCGCCCGCCGGCCGAGAGGGTCTGGCGCACCGAAGCCGCGTTCGACGAGATCGAATGGCCGCGCACGGGAACGTCGTTCGTGGCGCTCGTGCTCGATTGCGACACATGACGATCGCATCGACCTCGCGCACACGTGCGCGATGAACGGCCAGCCGCTCCCGATGCCGAACCTGGTGTCGACCCGCCGCGGGCGAGGATCGCTCCATGCTGCCTGGTTCCTCGGGCGCCTCGTGCTGCGGGGCAGGAACGCGAGCGAGGCCCCGCTGAAGTGATTCGCGCGGATCTCCGAGTACTACAGGCTGACCCTAGACGCCGACGCCGGCTACGTCGGCGTGCTGTCCCACAACCCCTTGTCCGAGGCGTCCGAGAGCAGCTGGCTGCGATATGTGATATCCAATACGATGCGCTTGGTGCTGGACACCAACGTCCGTCACGGCGCTGTGCGCGGTCGCCGAGCCCGTGGTGACCCGCTTCCTGTGGCGTCCGCAGCTGCACGACCCGGCGGACAAGATGGTGCTCGACGCCGCGATCAACGGCGCGGCCGACGCCCTGGTGACCTTCAACCGGCAGGACTTCGGGCAGGTTCCCGGACGGTTCGGCATCGCGCTGCTATTGCCCCAGGAGGCCTTGAGAAAACTGTCGCCATGAAGAAACAGCTGAGCACCTATCCGTTGCGGTTGCCCACGTCGTTGAAGGCCGCCGTCGCCGCGATCAGCAAGGCCGAGGGCACGAGCATCAACCAGTTCGTGGCGACGGCGGTCGCCGAGAAGCTCTCGGCGATGCGCACTGCCGAGTTCTTCACCGGGCGCGCGGCTCAGGCTGACGTGGAGGCGGCGCGACGGCTGCTCGGACGAGAGGGTGGCCAGCCTCCGGAACCCGAAGACGAGCTCGACCAGACGCGCGGAGGATGAGCCCCTCAGCCCATTCGGGGGAATCACTGCGCCGCCCCACTGAACTGCTATCGGCGACCGCAGGCCGCTGACCGGCGTCGGGCTAGTCGATCTTGCCGAAGGCGACCTCGACGGCGCGCAGGCGGTCGTCCATGCTGCGCACATCCGTTGCGAGCCGCTCCAGGCGGCCGTTCACGTCGTCGATCCGGGCGTTCAGGCTGGAATCGACGCCGGAGATCTGCGCGAACAGCAGGCCGGCCACCACCAGGACGGCCGGAACGATGGTCCCGATGATCCACTTCGTGTCGGTAGTCACGAGGTACAGCTCCAAGGCTGCCGCCGCCGACCCCCTGCATCCAGCGTAGCACGCTGCAAGCCGGGTTTTCGGCGTCGTCCTGCCCGGCGCAGGGCGTATAATCGAAGTGCTTGATGGATAGGAAGATGCCGCACGCGACCCGCGGCTGAAACGGGAGGTATCCGATGACTCGCTCATGTCTGATTGCTCTGTTGGCCGCCGTCGCGCTCGCCGTGTCGCTGCCGGCCGTCGCGACGGCCCAGGACGCTCCGCGGACGCCGTGGGGTGACCCGGATCTGCAGGGGACCTACACCAACAAGACCATCACGCCGCTCGAGCGTCCCGAGGCGCTGGGCGACAAGGCGTTCCTCACCGACGAGGAAGTCTCGGCCCAGGAGCAGGCGCGGCTCGACCGCAACCAGGAGCTGCTGCTGGCGCCGCCGCGGCGGACGGTGGCCGGCGGCAACGTGGGCGCCTACAACAACTTCTGGCTCGACGGGGGCACGCGGCCGACGCGCCGCACGTCGCTGATCGTCGACCCGTCGAACGGCAGGCTCCCGGCGCGCACGCCGGCGGCCGCCCGGCGCAAGGCGGCGCACGACGAGGCGCACCCCGCCGCCGGCCCCTATGAGTCGTGGGAGGACCTCGAGCTCAACGACCGCTGCCTGGTCTGGTCGGCGGGCCCGCCCATGCTGCCGAGCGCCTACAACAACAACTTCATCGTCGCGCAGGCGCCCGGCTACGTCGCCATCTACGTCGAGATGATCCACGACACGCGCATCATCCCGCTCGACGGCCGCGACCACGTGCCGAGCGGCATCCGCCAGTGGCACGGCGACTCGCGCGGCCACTGGGAAGGCGACACGCTCGTCGTGGAGACGACCAACCTGCGGCGCACCGAGGCGCACGCCGGCGCCGCCGGGGGCGACCCGATTCTGCTCCGCATGGCGAACGGCCGGACGGAAGACACGATCACCGTGACCGAGCGGTTCACGCGGGTCGACGCCACGACGCTGAACTACGAGTTCACGATCGACGACCCGACCCACTGGACGCGGCCCTTCTCGGGCGAGTTCCCGTTCACCGCGTTCCCGGCGGACGAGCTGCCGTTCCTCTACGAGTACGCGTGCCACGAGGGGAACTACAGCATGGCCAACATCCTGGGCGGCGAGCGGGCGCTGGAGCGGGCGGCGGCCCTCCAGTAGGAATCTCGCAGCGGGCCCGGCTCCTCGCCGGGCCCGCTGCGGAGGCAGAATCCTCGTGACGGCCGCAACACGCCCCGGAGCGAGAGCGACCGCCCTGCCGTCGGCGTTGCGGGCGGCGGCCGCGGTCATGCTCTGCCTGCTGGCGCCCGGGGTCGCCGGCGCGCAGCCCTTCGGACTGCTCGAAGCGACGATCGACGACGTGCACGCGGCGCTGGCCGCGGGCCGCCTGACCTGCCGCGAGCTGGTGCAGGGCTACCTGGACCGGATCGCGGCGTACGACCAGGCCGGTCCGGCGCTGAACGCCGTGCAGCACGTCAACCCCGGCGCGCTGGATGCGGCCGACGCGCTGGATGCGGCCTTCGCCGACTCGGGCCCCGCCGGCCCGCTGCACTGCGCCCCCGTGCTGCTCAAGGATCAGGTCGAGACGCGCGACCTGCCGACCACGTACGGCTCGGCCCTGTTCGACGGCTTCGTGTCCGGGCGCGACGCGACCATCGTCGCCCGCCTGGAGGCGGCCGGCGCCGTCATCCTGGCCAAGACGAACATGGGCGAGTTCGCGTCGCGCTACGTCGGGTCGGCCTTCGGCGTCATCCGCAACGCCTACGACCCGACGCGCAATCCCAGCGGCTCGTCGGGCGGGACGGGCGCCGGCATCGCGGCCAACTTCGGGCTGATCGGCATCGGCGAGGACACGGGCGGCTCCATCCGCGGCCCGTCCGCGGTCCACGCCCTCGTCGGCCTGCGCCCCACCGTGCCGCTGGTCAGCCGCTTCGGCATGATGCCGGCCAATCCCTCCAGCGACACGCTCGGGCCGATGACGCGCACCGTCCGAGACGCCGCGCTCGTGCTCGACGTCATTGCCGGCTACGACCCGCAGGATCCTGTCACCGCGTACGCCGCCGGCCGCGTGCCCGCCTCGTACGCCGCGGATCTCGACGCCGGCGGGCTGCGCGGGGCGCGCATCGGGGTCATCCGGGAAGCGCTGGACCCGAAGACCGATCCCGAGTCGGACGACTACCGGCAGGTGCGCGCCGTGCTGGACCGGGCCCTCGCCGATCTGGCAGCGCTCGGCGCCACGGTCGTCGATCCGCTGACGGTCGCGGGGCTCGAGGCGGTGGACGGGGCCTACGTCGGCAACAACTTCGAGACCGAGGCGGCGACGGACGCGTACCTGGAATCCCTGCCCGACGCTCCCGTCGAGACCCTGCGGGACATCCTGCTGTCGGGTGTCGTCACGCCCTGGCGCGCGAGCGGGCTGATCGACGTGGTAGGGAAATCGACCGCCGACCCCGGGTATCTCGCCATCCTGCACGCCCGGGAGGCGCTGCGGCGCGCCGTCCTGACCGCGATGGCCGATCACGATCTCGATGCGCTCGCCTACGCGACGTTCGATCACCAGCCGGCGCCGATCGCCCCCGATGCCCTCACGAACGCGGACACCGAGGACGCGTACGGCGTGGGCAACAACCGCTACCTCAGTCCGGTCATCGGGTTCCCCGCGCTCACCGTGCCGGCCGGGCTGACCGCCGACGGGCTGCCCGTCGGCCTCGAGCTGCTGGGCCGGCCGTTCACCGAGGCCGCCCTGCTGCAGCTGGGCTACGCCTACGAGCAGGGCACCCGGCGCCGCGAGCCGCCACGGACCACGCCGCCGCTGGCGCCGTAGTCGATCCAGCCACCTTGCCGCAGCCGACCCGCCGGATCGCTCGCGTGCCGCGGGCAGCAGCCTGTCGCGGGTGAAGCACGGACATGACTGCGTGCTCGCTGCTCGACCTCTCCCCCATCTCCGAGGGCGGCGACGCCGCGCTCGCGCTGCGCAACACGGCCGACGCGGCGCGGTACGCCGAGCGCTGGGGCTACCGGCGTTTCTGGCTGGCCGAGCACCACAACATGCCGGGCATCGCGAGCGCCGCCACCGCTGTGGTCATCGGCCACGTGGCGGCCGCGACGTCGACCATCCGCGTCGGCGCCGGCGGCATCATGCTGCCGAATCACGCGCCGCTGGTGATTGCCGAGCAGTTCGGCACCCTGGCCACGCTCTTCCCGGGACGCATCGACCTGGGGCTCGGACGGGCGCCGGGCACCGACCCGCTCACCACCCGCGCCCTGCGCCGCAACCTGGACGGGGACGTCGACGCGTTCCCCCGCGACGTCATCGAGCTGCAGCACTACTTCTCCGCGCCGGACGCGGCCCGGCGCGTGCAGGCAGTGCCGGGAGCGGGCGTCGACGTGCCGCTCTGGATACTCGGATCGAGCCTGTTCGGCGCGCAGCTCGCGGCGATGCTCGGCCTGCCCTACGCATTCGCGTCGCACTTCGCGCCCGCGATGCTGACCGAGGCCCTCGCCATCTACCGGGAGCGCTTCGAGCCGTCGGCGCACTGCGCGCAGCCCTACGTCATGGTGGGCCTCAACGTCATCGCCGCCGACACCGAGTCGGAAGCCCGGCTCCTGCGCACGTCCGCGCAGCAGTCGATCCTCGGCCTGCGCCAGGGCCGGCCGGGCAAGCTGCCGCCGCCGCTGGCGGGCTTCGAGGAACGCCTGTCGCCGGCCGAGCGGCAGATCATCGATCAGTCCCAGTCGTGCTCGGTGGTCGGGCCGCCCGACACGGTTCGAGCCGGAGTGGCGGCGTTCGTCGAGCGCACCGGCGCCGACGAAGTCATGATCGTCAGCCACGTCTTCGACCACGACGCGCGCCTGCGCTCGCTGGAGATCACGGCCGAGCAGGTGATCGCGAACCCCATCGGCGCCTGACCGCCCGCCCGGGACCTTCCGCGCCGGTGGGCGTGCCGCGCGTTGCCCGGCTTCACACGCATGTCGTGCAAATCCCGATGCGATGTGCCAACATGGCACCATGCAGCAGGCATCGCAGCGGTGGTTCACGGCATGCGTGGGCCATGTGCTGCTGGCTGCCATGCTCGTCTGCCCCGTCATGGCCGTGGCCCAGACCGCACCGGCCGCGGCGAGTTGCCATGACGAGGACCGTGGCGGGCACGGCGACGACGAGGCGGCATTCACCTGCTGCACCACGATCGTGGCGCCGGCATCGGCGCATCGGGTGCACGATGCGGACCCGGCCCTGCCGGCGGCCGTCGGATCCGAGCCGGCGCCGGCGAGACGCGCTCACGGTCCCGCACCTCGGCCCCTGCCGCTGCCCGCCGCTCCGCCACTCTTCCTGCAGCACGCCTCGCTGCTGATCTGATCCCCCGTTCGTCACGCCGCCGGTCGCACGCTATCCGTGCGCCCCAACCGCCCGGTTGCCGCCGCGCAACACGGCGCCCGAAGCAGCGGCCGGCGCCTCGAACTCCGTGCAGCAAGGGGGACGTTTCCATGCACAGATCACTCGCCCGGCGATCGGTGGCGGGTCTGGCTGCGGCAAGCCTGGTTTCGACGCTCGCCGCCGCCCAGGCGCCGCCGCCCGAGCCGCCGCTCGATGCGCCGCTCGACTTCTACGCGGCCGCGCCCGACCTGCGGGGCTACGTGGCCGAGGCGCTCGAGCGCACGCCGGCGGTGCTCGCATCCCGGGCCCGCTACCGCGCCGCCCGGGAGCGCGTTCCGCAGGTGACGGCGCTGCCCGATCCGGTGCTCAGCTTCACGCAGGCGCTGCGGAGCCTGGAGACCCGCCTCGGCCCGCAGACGAACGCCGTCACGCTGAGCCAGGACTTTCCGTGGATCGGCACGCTCGATCTGCGCGGCCGGGTCGCGCTGCAGCAGGCGGCGGCGCAGTACCACCTGCATCAGGCGCAACGGCGCGACATCGTCGCCCAGGTCAAGGGGGCGTTCTACGAGCTGGCGTACATCGATGCCGCGCTGGGCCTCGCCCACGAGGAACGGCTGCTGCTCGAGCACTACGAGACGCTGGCCAGAACGCGCTACGCGACCGGCCAGGGCCTGCAGCAGGCGGTGATCAAGCTGCAGGCCGAGATCACGCGGATCATCAATCGCCGGCACCAGCTCGACGGGCAGCGGCTGACGCGCGCGGCACACCTCAACGCGCTGCGCGACCGTCCCGCGGAAGACCCGATACCGACCGTCCGGCCGCTCGAGCGGCCGGCGGTCGACCTCGACCGGGCGCGGCTCTACGAGCTGGGCGACCGCCACCGCCAGGAGCTGCAGGCGGCCGCCGCCCTCATCCGCGGCAGCGAGCGCTCCATCGAGCTGGCCAGGAAGCGCGCCCGGCCCAGCTTCACGGCCAGCGTCGGCGTGCTCAACGTCGGCCGCCGCGACGATCCGGCGGGCGTCGCGCTCCCGCCGCCGGACAACGGCAGAAATGCGGTCAGCGTGTCGCTGGGGGTCTCGCTGCCGATCTGGCGCGGCAAGTACCGCGCCGGGATCGAGCAGGCGGCCGCGGAGCTGCTCGCCCACCGGCACCAGCGCGCGGCGGCGCGCAACGCGATGGAGCGCGGCGTGCAGGACGCGATCGTACGTCTGGAGACGCTCGCCCGGCAGATCGAGCTGCTGGACACGGTGCTGATACCGCAAGCGGAAGAGGTGCTCCGCGCGACGGAGGCCGCCTACGAGACGGGTCAGCTCGCCGTCCTCGACCTGCTCGACAGCGAGCGGATGCTGATCGAGATCCGCCTGCTGCGGGCGCGCCATGTGTCGGACTCGCTGATCGCGCTCGGCGATCTCGAGCGGGCCGTCGGCATGCGCGTGGCGCAGCACTGAGGGGGCAACATGCGAAAGGCACTCGCGTTCAGCCTGGCGAGCTTCCTGCTCGGGACCGGCGTCGCGGCCGTGCTGATGGCCAACCCGGCCGGCTGGCGGTGGCCCGCGGCGCTCGCCGACGCCCTGCGGCGCGAGCCGGCCGCCGCGGCGGCGGGACCGGCCGCCGCGACGCCCCCCGGCGGCGAGCGCCGGATCCTGTACTGGCGCGCGCCCATGGACCCGGCGTTCACGTCCGACCGACCGGGCAAGTCGCCGATGGGGATGGATCTCGTCCCCGTCTACGCGGACGAAGCGGAGCGACGGCAGCCCGGCACGGTGCGCATCGATCCGGCGTTCGCGCAGAGCATCGGGGTCCGCGCCGAGCCGGTCGCACGGCGCGACATCGCGCAGACCATCCGCACCGTCGGCACCCTGGCCCACAACGACCGGCAGATCGCCTGGGTCAACACCAAGTACGACGGCTGGATCGAGAACGTCGCCGTGAACTACCTCGGCGAGACGGTCGAGCAGGGCCAGGTCCTGTTCGACATCTACAGCCCGCAGCTGGTGACCACCCAGACGGAGTACCTGCAGGCCGTCGACTACGCCGCCCGGCTCGACACGTCGGCGTACCCCGCCATCGCCGCCCGGGCGCACTCGCTCGTCGAGTCGTCCCGCGCGCGGCTCGGCTTCTGGGACATCACCGCCGCCCAGATCGCGACCCTGGAGCGGGAGCGAACGCCGCGCCGCACGCTGTCGGTCGTCTCTCCGGTCACGGGGGTCGTGGTCGAGAAGATGGACCAGACGCTCGACGGCATGTACGTGCAGGCCGGCATGAACCTCTACAAGATGGCCGACCTGACCACCATCTGGGTGAACGTGGAGATCTTCGAGCACCAGGTGGAGGCGATGCGCGTGGGCCGGCGGGCCGAGGTCGAGCTGCCCTACCTGCCGGGACGCCCCTACACGGGATTCGTCCGCTACCTGTACCCGCACTTCAACGAGCGCACGCGGACGATGACCGTGTCGATCGAGCTCGAGAACCCCGACCTGACGCTGCGCGCCGGCATGTACGCCAACGTCACCTTCGACGTGCCGGTCGCCCGCAACGCGCTTGCCGTGCCGGAGGAAGCCGTCATCCGCAGCGGCATGCGCGACCTCGTGGTCCTCGAGCGGTCTCCGGGCACCTTCGAGGTGGTGCCCGTGACGCTCGGCGTGAGCGGCGACGGGGCCTGGGAGGTGCTCGACGGGGTCGCGGAGGGCGACACGGTGGTCGTGTCGGCGCAGTTCCTCATCGACTCCGAGAGCAACCTGACGCAGGCGATCCGCACCCTCGCCCCGGGCATGGAGCCGCCGGCGCTGCCGGCCGCGCAGCGGCACGCCCCGGACCCGGCGCCCGCGCCGGCCGGCGAACCCGCCGACAGGCCGCCGGCGGCGGCCGGGCACCGCCACTGACGCGCCGGGAGACGAGCGATGCTCACCCGCGTGATCGAGTGGTCGATCGGCAACCGCCTGCTCGTCGTCTTCGCCAGCGTGCTCGTCGCCCTCGGCGGGCTCTATGCGCTGCAGGCGACGCCGCTCGACGCGCTGCCGGACCTCTCGGACGTGCAGGTCATCGTCTTCACCGACTACCCCGGCCAGGCCCCGCAGGTCGTCGAGGACCAGGTGACCTATCCCATCACGACGCAGATGCTGGCGGTGCCCTCCGCCACGGTGGTCCGCGGCTACTCGTTCTTCGGCTTCTCGTTCGTCTACGTCATCTTCGAGGACGGCACCGACCTCTACTGGGCCCGCAGCCGGGTCCTCGAGTACCTCAACTACGTCGGCGGCCGGCTGCCGGCGGGCGTGACGCCCACCCTCGGTCCGGACGCGACGGGGGTGGGCTGGGCCTACCAGTACGCGCTCCGCTCCGACGACGTCGACCTCGGCGAGCTGCGGTCGCTGCAGGACTGGTTCCTCAAGTACGAGCTGACCGCCGTGCCGGGCGTGTCCGAGGTCGCCAGCATCGGCGGCTTCGTCAAGCAGTACCAGATCACGGTCGACCCGAACCGCCTGCGCGCGTACGACATCCCGCTGTCGCGCATCCGGACCGCCGTGCAGCGGAGCAACAACGATGTCGGCGGGCGCGTGCTGGAGATGTCCGAGTCCGAGTACATGGTGCGCAGCGAAGGCTACATCCAGAGCGTCGACGACGTGCGGCGCGTGGCGCTGGGCGTGGACGAGTCGGGCACGCCCATCTCGGTGCAGGACGTCGCCACGGTGCAGATGGGCCCGGACATCCGGCGCGGGCTGGCCGAGCTGAACGGCGAGGGCGAGGTGGTCGGGGGCATCGTCGTGGTGCGCTACGGCGCGAACGTCCACGAAGTGGTCGGACGGGTCAAGCGCCGGCTCGCCGAACTGCGCTCCGGCCTGCCGGCCGGCGTCGAGATCGTCCCGGTCTACGACCGCACGGTGCTCATCGAGCGCTCGATCGACACGCTGCGGCAGAAGCTGCTCGAGGAGATGGCGATCGTCGCGCTCGTCTGCGCGGTCTTCCTGCTGCACGTCCGCTCGGCGATCGTCACGGTGCTGACCCTGCCCCTGGCGGTGCTGCTGGCCGTCATCGTGATGTACCTGCAGGGGATCAACGCCAACATCATGTCGCTCGGCGGCATCGCGATCGCGATCGGCGCGATGGTGGACGCGGCCATCGTGATGGTCGAGAACGCGCACCGGCATCTGGAGCGCGACCGCGGCCGCCTGCCCCACTGGCGGATCATCACGCGCGCCGCCACCGAGGTCGGTCCCACCCTGTTCTTCGCGCTGCTCGTCATCACGATCTCGTTCGCGCCGATCTTCACGCTGGAGGCGCAGGAGGGGCGGCTGTTCAAGCCGCTCGCGTTCACCAAGACCTACGCCATGGCCGCGGCCGCCCTGCTGTCGGTGACGCTCCTGCCGGTGCTGGTCGGCTACTGGCTGCGGGGCGGCATGCGGCCGGCGGCGGCCAACCCGATCACGCGGCTGCTCATGATCCTGTACCGGCCGCTGCTGCGCGGCGCGCTCGCGTGGCGCTGGGCGGTCGTCGTCCTGACGCTGGGGGCGCTGGGCGCGACCGCCGTGCCGCTCTCGCGGCTGGGCTCCGAGTTCATGCCGCCGCTGTGGGAAGGCGACCTGCTCTACATGCCGACGACCCTGCCGGGGGTGTCCATCACCAAGGCCCGCGAGATCCTGCAGCAGACCGACCGGATCCTGCGCACCTTCCCCGAGGTGGAGCACGTGTTCGGGAAGGTCGGCCGCGCCGACACGGCGACCGACCCGGCGCCGCTGAGCATGCTCGAGACGACGATCCAGCTCAAGCCGGAGAGCGCCTGGCGGCCGGGCATGACCCCCGACCGGCTGACCGACGAGATGAACCGCGCCATCCGCTTCCCGGGCGTCACCAACGCCTGGACCATGCCGATCAAGGCGCGCATCGACATGCTGTCGACCGGCATCAAGACGCCCGTGGGCATCAAGATCTCCGGGCCGGACCTGAACGTGCTGCAGGACGTCGGCCGCGACGTCGAGGCGGTGGTCCGGCAGGTCCCGGGCACCCGCTCGGTGTACTCCGAGCGGGTGATGGGCGGGAACTACCTGAACTTCTCGGTCCGGCGGGACGAGATCGCGCGCTACGGACTGACGGTCGGCGACGTGCAGGACGTCATCCAGTCGGCCATCGGCGGCGTCAACATCACGACGACGGTGGAGGGACTCGAGCGCTACCCGGTCAACCTGCGCTACAGCCGGGATCTGCGGGACAACCCCGCGGCGCTGCGCGACATCCTCGTCCAGACCCCGACGCGCCAGCAGATTCCCCTCGGCCACCTCACGACCATGTCGTTCGTCAAGGGCCCGCCGGCCATCAAGAGCGAGCAGGCGCGGCCGAACGCCTGGGTCTACGTGGACATCGAGGACGTGGACGTCGGGACCTACGTCGAGCGCGCCCGCCGCGCGGTCGCCGCCCAGGTGGCGGTGCCCACCGGCTACAGCCTCGGCTGGAGCGGCCAGTACGAGTACATGGTGCGCGCGCAGGAGCGCCTGCGGCTCGTGGTGCCGATCACCCTGCTGCTGATCTTCGTGACCATCTACGCCAGCACCCGCTCGGTGGCCCGTACCCTCATCGTGCTGTCGGCGGTGCCGCTGTCGCTGATCGGCACGTTCTGGCTCCTGTACGCGCTCCAGTACAACCTCAGCATCGCCGTCTGGGTGGGCATCATCGCCCTGGCCGGCCTGAGCGCGGAGACCGGCGTGGTGATGCTGCTGTACCTCGACCGCGCCTGCGCCGCGGCCGGCGCGGGGGGACGGCCGGGCAGCCTGGCCGAGCTGCGCCAGGCCGTCTTCCGCGGCGCGGCCCGCCGCCTGCGGCCGGTGGTGATGCTGAGCGCCACCACCACGCTCGGCCTGCTGCCGATCATGTGGAGCAGCGGCACCGGCGCCGACGTGATGAAGCGCATCGCGGCGCCCATGGTGGGCGGCGTGGTGACGACCGCGCTGGTCGTCCTGCTGGTGTTCCCGGCCGTCTACTGCATCTGGCGCGGCTGGGGGCTGCCGGCCAGACCTGGCGGTCCTGACCGCGGAACTACAGCACCTCCGCCGCGCGCATGACGGCCTCGCACTTGCGACGGATCTCGGTGGCCATCTCGAAGGGGTCGGCCTGCACGACGTCGGCCCGGAAGAGCTCGACCGACAGCGCGCCCGTGTACCGCTTCTCGGCCAGCTTGCGCAGGATGCGGACGACCGGGGCGATGCCGTCGCCCGGAATCAGCCGCGCCTCGTTGTCGATCAGCTCGCGGGGCGTGTCGAGCAGGTCCTGGAAGTGCGCGTGCGCCAGCTCGCCCGGCTCCAGCAGCTCGAGGTCGTCGAACTTGCTCAATCCCGACCAGAAGTGGAAGAAGTCGAGCATGGGCCGCACGTTGGGATGCGCCGCGGCGCGAATCACCTGCAGCGCCGAGGTCAGCGTGGCCAGGTGGGTCGACGTGCGCACGAACTCGATCATCGCCGTCAGGCCGTACTCGCGGGCGATCTCCCCCGCCTCGCGGATGCAGTCGGGCGTGGCCGCGAAGTCGTCCGGCGTGACGGGACGCGACGTGATCGACGGCGAGTAGATCTTCTCCAGGCCCAGGCTCGCGAACTGATCGCAGCGGCGCCGCCAGGTATCGAGGGAGGCCGCGCGCGCGGGTCCGGGAATCCAGATATCCTGCAGCGCGGCCGCGGCGCACACGGGCGTCAGCCCCAGATCGTCGAGCAGGCGCCGGGCGCCGGCCAGCGTGTCGCGCTCGAGGAACTCGTCGAGCAGGCCGTCGTTGAGCTCGACGTAGCGAATGCCCGCCCGCGCCCAGCCCTCGAGCGAGCCGCGGAAGCCGGCCGCGCGCGACGTGTTCTGATGGATGGCCAGCAGCATCTTGCCGGACTCCGCGGATTGCGCGTTGACCATGCGCGCCAGCGAAGCGGCCGGCGGCGCCAGCAGAAAGGTTCGTCTCGTCAGCATCGCCGTTGCGCTCCGTGCAAGGTCGAACCGATTCCGATGCCCGTGCCGTGGATTGTATACGCGCGCTTCCCTGTCGGGGGCGTTTGATCAACAATAGTTGGTGACATGCACATGCGATTGACTCTGCTCGCCGCCGCCTTCGCGCTGCTCGTCTCCGGGACGGCCGTCGCGACGCTGGCCGTCCAGGACAGCGCCGGACCGGTCGTCGAAGTCTACAAGTCGCCCACCTGAGGCTGCTGCGGGGTGTGGGTCGCACACCTGGAGCAGAACGGGTTCGAAGTCCGGGCCACCGACGTTCCGAGCCTGACGCCGGTCAAGCGTCAGGCCGGGATTCCGAGGGGCCTCGCGTCCTGTCACACGGCGCTCGTCGACGGGTACATCGTCGAAGGCCACGTCCCGGCCGACGACATCAAGCGCCTGCTGGCCGAGCGTCCCGACGTGCGCGGCATCGCGGTGCCCGGCATGCCGATCGGCTCGCCCGGCATGGAGGGTCCGAACCCGCAGCCATACGACGTGCTGGCGTTCGACGAGGACGGCGCCGTCTCGCACTTCGCGTCACATACAGGGTCGGCGCGGTAGGCGGCGCGGACTCCTTGCGGTGTCTGTCCGCCGGACCGGACGGTCCGGCGGACAGATTCCTAGCGCAGCGCCGAGTACTCTGCCGGGTCGAGGAGCACGGACGCGATCCGCATCACCTTGACCCCGGCCTGCGCGTAGTCCTCCCGGAAGCTCCGCAGACCCTCCTCATCCGCCACGAACGAGGCCCAGTTCCGCTCGGCCGCCGCCGGGCTCGCGTGCCCCAGGAGATAGACGAGCGTGTCCCGCGACCACGGGCACGGCCCGTAGTCGAACGCGGGCTCGCGAATGGTCGCGCCGACGCGGAACGTCCCGCACTGCGGCTCGTCGCGCGGCAGCAGGTAGGCCGTGTTGGTCATGCCGTGCCGCGCGAACATCCGCGTCACGTTGTCGCGGAACACCTCGCTGAGCCGCTCGACCTTGCCGTCCTCGACGGTGTACAGACGCAGCTCGAACACGCGCCCGCCCTCCTCGGCCTGGACGGGCGCCTCAACGGGCGGCCACCAGGACGGCGAGCCGCGGCCGAGGGCGAACGCGCCCAGGCACAGCGCCAACGTCAGGAGCGCGCGAGGGGGAATCCTCATGACAAACCCTGCGCCCGCCTACGGCAGCTCGTCGTAGATCACCTGCGCGGCGGCCGCCAGGCGCTCGGGCATCGGCGCGGCGTAGCCGACGAAGTGCGACGGCACCTCCCACGCGGCCGCGAACTCGTCGGGCGTCTGCCCGGCCGCCTTCGCCGCGTCCACGGCGGCGACGAACTCGTACATGAAGTTGGCGAACTCGCGCAGATCGTCGCGCGTCATCTGCCCGCTGTGCCCGGTGATGATCGTGTCGATCCCGGTCAGCGCCGTGTAGGCGTTGTCGAGCGTGACCGGAAAGTCGACGCCGCTGCCGCCGTTGGCGGCATCGAGCAGCGGCAACGACTTGCCGGCGAACATGTCGCCGGTGTGCATGGTCCGCAGCGCCGGGAACACGACCCACGCGTCGCCGCCCGTGTGCCCGCGGCCGAAGTAGTGGACGTCCACCCGGTCCGCCCCGCTGCCCAGGCTCATCCGGTCCGAGAAGGTGAGGTTGGCGATCCCCACGCCGTCGCTCGCGGCGAACACGTCCTCGCCGGCGAAGCCCAGGCCCGTGATGTCGTTCCACTCGCGCATCAGCCGCTGGGTGTTCTCGTGGGCCACGACCTGGACCGTGGCCGGGAACTCGACGTTGCCGCTCACGTGATCGAAGTGGGTGTGCGTGTTGATGATCGTGGTGACGGGATTCGGCGTCAGCTCTGCTATCGCGTCGATCAGCGGCTGGCCCCAGCCGGGCACCTTGGTGTCGACCAGCACCACGCCGTCGCTGGTCACGAACGCCGCCGAGTTGCCGCCGCCGCCCCGCAGGACGTAGAGGTTGTCCTGGAGCTGCTCGACGTCGACGACCATCTCTTCCTGCTGCCCCCTGGTCGCGGCGCCGAGCGACAACCCGCCAACCGCCAGCAGCAGACCGAGCACGATCCCTCTCTTCATGACTTCCTCCTCCGTTCTTCGTCTCTTCGTTCTTCGTCTCTTCGCTCTCCGCGGCCTACGCCGCGGTCGTCGCGCCGCCGCACGAGCTGCCGGCCCCGGCCGTGCAGCCGAAGCAGTGCGGGCCGGTCACGATGCGCCGCGTCTGCAGCGCGGCGAGCGCCAGCGCCGGTGATGCCGGCGGACCGCCGGGCGCGGTCCGGCCCTGAGCCAGGTCCATCACCGTCTGCGGCGCCGACGGTTCCACCGCCAGGTCGAGCATCTGGTTGAAGTCGCAGTCGTGGAGCCGGCCGTCCCAGCCGACGCTGAGCGTGTAGCGACACATCAGACCGTCGACGGCGGCCGGATTGAACGCCTGCACCAGGCGCTCCATGTAGCTCTCGAGGTTGCCGGACCGCTCGAGCCAGGCGAGATAGCGGCTGATCGGCATGTTGGTGATCGTCAGGAGCCGATTGAACCGTATGCCATGTCGCCGCTGCAGCTCCCGCTTCCAGTCGCGCTCGAGCGCCGCCTGGCCGGCCGGCAGGAACGCCCCGACGGGGTTCGTCACGAGGTTGAGCTCGAGGCCTGAATCCGGCATCCCGTAGCCCAGCCCGTTGAGCCGTCGCAACGCCTCCACCGACTTCTCGAAGACCCCCTCGCCGCGCTGCCGGTCGGTCAGCGTGCCGCCGTAGGACGGCAGCGACGCCACGATCTCCACGCCGTGCGCCGCCAGGAACTCGGGCAGATCGCCGTACGCCGGCAGCGTCAGGATGGTCAGGTTGCAGCGGTCCATCACGTGCCGGCCGAGCGCCGCCGCCCGCTCGACCATGGCGCGAAACCGCGGGTGCAGCTCCGGAGCGCCCCCGGTGATGTCCAGCGTCGGAATGTCCGTCTCCGCGAGCAGCGCGAGGCAGGCCTCGACGACCTCGTCCGGCATCACCTCGCGGCGGTCCGGACCGGCGTCCACATGACAGTGGTGGCAGGCCTGATTGCAGCGCTTGCCGACGTTGATCTGCAGTGTCGCCGCCGCCGCCGGGCGGAGCGGCGCGTGCCCCGCCGCGGCGGCCGCCTCGCCGAACGTCCGGGCCAGGGGCAGCGCCGCGAGGTGCGCCCGCTGGGTGCCGGCGGGAGCCAGCGGCGAGCGCGTGTTGAGCAGCGTCGGCAGGGACATGGCTCTACATCGTTCTACATCGAGAGCTTCTCGAGCCGGTTGCGCATCTGCACGCCGTGCACGAGCGCCGCACCGCCGCGGATGGCGGCCGCGACGTGCACCGCCTCGGTCATCTGGTCCGGCCCCGCGCCCTTCTCCAGCGAGGCCGTCGTGTACGCGTCGATGCAGTAGGGGCACTGCACCGCGTGCGCCACCGCCAGCGCGATGAGCGCCTTCTCGCGCTCGCTCAGCGCACCCTCGGCGAACACCGCGCCGTACCATGCCGAGAACTTCTCCCAGAGCTCGGGCGCCTCCTTGCCCATGTCGCCGAATTTCGCCAGATCTGGGGGGTGGTAGTAGGTGTCCATAAGCGAGTCTCTCGCTGCGGGGACCGATGATTCATCGTATCACTGTCGGCGGGGCGGCGCCGTGCGGCGGGCGGCGGGCGGGCCGGACGGGAGCGGCAGGTGCCACGCGGCCATCCGGGCCGCTATAATCCCAGGAACTGAGGAGGTCGCTACCGATGAAGGCATTGATGACCCTCGCGATGGGTGTTGCGCTGCTGGTCGTCTTCGGCCTCGGCTACGTCATGGCGTCAATCGGCGTCGGGAGGGCGGCCGACCCGGCCTCGCTCACCGACCTCGAACGCGACTTTGCCGAGCGGATGCGCAACGTCGTGCTCGTCGGGCACTTCACGATGGAGGGCGAGGAGCGGCGCGACGGCCTGCCCGAGCGATACGAGATCACGGAAGTGACCAAGCTCGACGGCGATCGCTGGCGGTTCAACGCGCGCGTGAAGTACGGCAGCGTCGACGCCACGCTGCCCATGGTGCTGCCCGTCGTCTGGGCGGGCGACACGCCGATGATCAGCATCACCGACTTCGCCATCCCCGGCCTGGGCGAGGAGTTCGGGGCCCGCGTCGTCTTCTACGACGAGCGGTACGCCGGCACGTGGGACCACGGCGAGTACGGCGGGTTGATGTACGGCACGATCTCGCCGCTGGACTAGCCCGGCAATCGTCGCCTCCGGCTCCGGTTGCCGCCCAACCAACCCTCACTAGGAGTCTACGCCGTTCTACGGCGCAGACTCCCAGCTGCAGGAATCCGCGCCGTGGCACGAGCACGACGCGGATTCCCGGACTGCCTGCCGCGGCGCTACGACTCGAGACTGGCGCTCATCGAGATCTCGGCATTCATCAGCTTCGAGATCGGGCACCCGGTCCTGGCATTGTTCGCCGCGGTGTCGAAGGCTGACCGGTCGGCCCCGGGGATGCTGGCCGACACGTCGAGGTGAATCCTGGTGACCGCGAAGCCGCCGTCCGTCTTCTCCAGGGTGACGGTGGCTGTCGTGCTGACGTGATCGGGCGTGAGCCCGGCCTCGCCGAGCTGCGCCGAGAGCGCCATCGAGAAGCAGCCGGCATGGGCCGCGGCGATGAGCTCCTCCGGATTGGTGCCGGCGCTGCCCTCGAAGCGCGTGCTGAACGTGTACGGCGTCTCCGACAGCACGCCGCTGCGGCTCGAGATGGCGCCGCTCCCCGCCTTGAGACCGCCCTTCCAGACGGCCGATGCCGTGCTCTGCATGTTTCCTCCTGATCGGCTGCAATGCCAGTGTCGGCGGTCCGTGCCGCCGGAAGCGCTCAGACTCTAGATCGTTCGGCTGCACGGCGGCAAATCCGTGCCGCGCTGCAGCCCGCCGGCGGCGCGGATCGATGCGGATCGATCTTGTGTGTTGACAGCAACCCGGTCCGTCGCCAGGATATGAGGTGATGCGGTCACGCTGCGTGCACTCGCTGCTCGTCGTGACGCTGCTCTCGTCCGGCACCTCGGCGCCGTTCGCGCACGTGCATCCGCACGGACACGACCACGACGCGTCGGCGCCGGCCCCGGCGGCGGCCGCCGAGCGCGCCGCGCCCCGCCACTGGTACGGCGTCCACTGGCATCCCGGCGAACGCAGCGGTCCCGAGACGCCGGGCGCGGCCGCCGACGAGCGCGTCTCGGTCGCGCTGGCCGCGGCCGTGGAGGCTCCCTCCACCCGCATCGACCCGCCCCCCGCGCTGGCGGCTGCGCCGCGCCCCGGAACCGTCGCCGCACCCGCAAGCCGCCCCGTGCGGGTCGCGGCCTGCGCCGATCCCGACCCGCCGCCGCGCTCTCGCCGCTCTGCCCGCGCTCCACCCGCCTCGCACTGACGCTACTTGGCTCCGCGCTGCGCCCGCGCAGTTGCGTGCGCGCGTGGACGTCCCCCCTGACGTGCGGGCCCGTCCCTCGGCGAAGCGGACGGTATCAGGAGCGAAAGAAGAATATGCGTCGATGGCGATATGCGGTACTCGCGGCCGGCTGCTGGGGCCTGACCGTGCCGGCGGCCTCCGGCCAGATGCTTACCGAGCGGCAGGCGCTCGAGCGAATGCGTCTCGAGCATCCCCAGGTGCAGGCATTGCGCTTCACCGTGCGCGAGGCGGAAGCCGGCGCCCGCGAGCGCAGCCTGCTGTCCAACCCGACCGTGAGCTATACCCGGGAGGACGCCGGTCTGATTGCCGACGACTTCCTGGTCGTGCAACAGGAGCTGCCGCTGCGCGGACGCCTCGGCCTGCTCGGCCGGGCGGCCGACAAGGCCGCCGCGGCGGCGGAGTCTCGCGCCGACGAGTCGCGGCTGGCGCTGGAGACGCGGCTGCGGCTGGCGTTCACCGAGCTGCTGCTCGCGCAGGAGCGCATGCGCGTGCTCGAGGCGGACCTGACCGAGCTGCGTGGACTGGTCGACGTGCTCGAGGCGCGCGAGACCGAGGGAGAGGGATCCCGCTACGACCGGCTGCGCGCCGAGCGCGAGGTGGCCGAGATCGAGACGGACCTGGGCGCGGCCGCCATCGGCCGCCTGACCGCCCAGGCCCGCCTGGCGGCGTTCTTCGCACCGGGAACCGAGCCGGCCGGGCTGACGGCCGCCGGCAGCCTGCCGCAGCGGCCCGCGGTCGCGGACGTCGGCACGCTCGTCGACCAGGCCCTGTCGCGGCGCGCGGACTACCGCGCCCTCGAGCACAGCGAGACGCAATGGACCATCGAGCGGCGGGCTGCCGAACGGCTGCGCCTGCCCAATGCCGTGGTGGCCGCCGGGCTGAAGCGCGTGACCCAGCCGACGGCTATCGACCAGGGGTACACCGTCATCGCAACCGTGGGGGTCCCGCTCTTCAACCGCGGACAGGCACAGGTGGCGCGGGCCGAGGCCGCCCGGGCGCGAACCGACGCGGAGCGGCAGGTGCTCCGCACCCGCATCGAGAGCGAGGTGCGGGTGGCGCATGCCGCGGTCACGGGCTACCACACGCTGGCCGAGCGCTACCGGCGTGAATCGGTGGAGCCGGCGACCACGCTGGCGGCCATCGCCGCGGCGGCTCACGGGGAAGGCGAGTACACGATTCTCGAACGGCTGGACGCGCATCGCGTGATGCTCAGCGCGAGGCTGCGCCTGCTCGACCTGTACGCCGCGACGCGGCGGGCCGCCATCGAGCTGGACCGCGCAGTCGGAAGGCGGGTGACGCCATGACCAGGGGACATCGGTGGCTCGCGGCCGCGGCGTTGCTGCCGCCCATGGCGGCGGCCTGCGGCGGCCCGGTCGCACGGGAAGCCGTTGCGGTCGCGGACGGCGAGGCAGCGGCGGTGGTCGAGACGCGCTGGACCGCGCGCAGCGAGCTGTTCATGGAGTACCCGCCGCTCGTCGAGGGCGGCAGCAGCCGCTTCGCGATTCACTTCACCGACCTGGCGACGTTCGAGCCGGTGCGCGCCGGGCGGGCCGCCGTGCGCCTGAGCGGCCCCCCGGACAACGTCCAGGAGTTCACCGTCGACGCGCCGGGAGCTCCCGGCATCTTCGGCATCGACGTCGTGCCGGAGCGGGCCGGCAGCTACCGGCTGGAGGTGCTGCTGGATGCGCCCGGGCTGGCCGACCGCCACGATCTGGGCGCGGTGACGGTGTCGCCCCCGGGCGCGGCGCCCGCCGACCCGGGCGGCGGCGACGACGACGGGGCGATCCCGTTCCTCAAGGAGCAGCAGTGGACGCTCGACTTCGCGACGGCGTCCGCCGGGCGACGGAAGATCGCCGACAGCCTCGTGATCGCCGCCGAGATCGAGCCGCGCACCGGCGGCTGGGCCGACGTGACCGTGCCGGTGGTCGGACGCCTGACGGACGACCTGACGCCGCGGCCGATCGGCTCGCAGGTGGCGCGCGGCGACACGCTGGCGGAGATCATCCCGCACAGCGGCCACGGCGAGGACCGGCCCGAGCTGCAGCTCGCCGTGGCCGAGGCGCGCAACGCCCTCGAGCTGGTGCGGGCCGAGCGCGCACGCGCGGAACGCCTGGTCGCCGCCGGGGCCGTGCCGCGCCGCCGGCGGCATGAGACGCAGGTGGCGGAGCGGACGGCGGAAGCGCGCGTCTCGGCCGCCGAAGCCCACCTGGCGCAGCTCGACACGACCCGCACCGGCGAGGGCGAGGTCGGACGCGACACCCGCTTCGTCATCCGTGCGCCGATCAGCGGCGTCGTGGCCGAATCCGATGCCACGCCCGGCGCCAGCGTCGAGGAGGGCACGCGCCTGTTCCGACTCGTCGCCCTCGATCGGGTGCACGTCGTCGGGTCGCTGCCGGAGGCGGCCCTGGCGCGGGTCGCCGAGCTCACGGGCGCCGAGCTCGACGTACCCGGTTTCGAGGTCCCGCTCGCGCTCGATCGGCTCGTCGCCGTCGGCCGCGTGCTCGAGCCCCAGGCGCGCACGGTGCCGATCATCTACGAGCTGAGCGATCCGGACCGGCGCCTGGCGATCGGCCAGGCCGTCTCGCTGCGCATCTTCGCCGCGGCGGCGATCGACGCGGTGACCGTGCCCGAGAGCGCCATCGTCGACGACGCCGGCCAGCCCGTCGTCTTCGTGCAGACGGGCGGCGAGAGCTTCGAGCGCCGGCCGGTCCGGCTCGGCAACCGCGAGTCGGGCCAGGTGCAGATCAGCGGCGACATCGCGCCGGGCGAGCGCGTGGTGGTCCGCGGCGCGCCGCTCATTCGGCTGGCCGCACTTTCGCCCCAGGTTCCGGCGCACGGACACACGCACTGAACACGCTTCCGGACGAACGACCATGCTGTTCGACACGCTCATCCGGTCGTCGCTGCGCAACCGCCCGCTGGTGCTGGGGCTGGCGGGCGCCTTCCTCGTCTGGGGCGGGTTCGTCGCGGCGCGCATGCCCGTCGACGTGCTCCCGGACCTCACGGCGCCGACCGTGACGGTGCTGGTCGAGGGCCGCGGCATGGCGCCCGCGGACATGGAGGCGCTCGTCACCTTCCCCATCGAGACGGTCCTCGGCGGCGCGGCGGGCGTGCGCCGCGTGCGCTCGGAGACGGCCGTGGGCATCGCGGTCATCTGGGTGGACTTCGACTGGGGCACCGACGTCTACCGCGCACGGCAGACCGTCTCCGAGAAGCTCGCCACGGTGGCGGCGACGCTGCCCGCCGAGGTGGGGGCGCCGGTGCTGGCGCCGCTCTCGTCGATCATGGGCGAGATCATGTTCGTCGCGCTCGAATCGACGCCGCGTCCGGAGGCGGCGGCCGCCCCATCCCGCCGGACGCCCCTGGAGCTGCGGATGGCGGCCGAGCTGACCGTGCGGCGGCGGCTGCTCGTGACCCCCGGGGTCTCGCACGTGACGGTGATCGGCGGCGAGCGCCGGCAGTTCGAGGTCCTGGTCGATCCGGCCCGGCTCGCCAGATACGACCTCCCGCTGAGCGCGGTCGAGAGCGCGCTGCGGCGTGCCAGCCGAAACACGTCGGCCGGGTTCCGCGAAGCGGGCGGCCAGGAGTACCTGATTCGGGGCGGCGGGCGCGTCCGGGACGTCGAAGGGCTCGGCGGCACGGTGATTGCGACGCGCGACACGCTCCCCATCCGCGTCAGCGACATCGCCGACCTGCGCGTGGGCGAGTCGATCAAGCGCGGCGACGGCTCGTTCAACGGCCGGCCGGCGGTCATTCTCGGCATCCACCGGCAACCGGACGTCAATACCCTGGCCCTGACCCGGGCACTGGATGAGGTCCTCGACCGGGTTCAGGCCGAGCTCCCGGCCGGCATGCGGCTCGACACGCGCGTGTTCCGGCAGGCCGACTTCATCGAGCTGGCGCTCGGCAACCTGATGGCCGCGCTGCGCGACGGCACGCTGCTCGTCGTCCTGGTCACCCTGCTCTTCCTCGCCAACCTGCGCGCCGGCGCCATCACCTTGCTGGCCATCCCGCTCTCGCTCCTGGCCGCCGTCGTGGGGCTGCGGCTGGCGGGGCTGTCGATCAACAGCATGACGCTGGGAGGCATGGCCATCGCCGTGGGGGCGCTGGTCGACGACGCGATCGTCGACGTCGAGAACGTGGCGCGGCGGCTGCGGGAAAACGCGATGCGGCCGGCTGCCGAGAGGCGGCCCGTGCTGGAGGTGGTCTATCGCGGCAGCCGCGAGATTCGAGCGTCGATCGCCTTCGCGACGCTGGTCGTCATGCTGGTCTTCCTGCCGCTCTTCTTCCTGCCGGGCGTCGAGGGACAACTGCTCCGGCCGCTCGGCTTCGCCTACCTGATCGCGCTGGCCGCCTCGCTGATCGTCGCGCTGACGGTGACGCCCGCGCTCTGCCTCTACCTGCTGCCGGGCGCGCCGGCCATCCGCGCGGGGCGCGAGGCCTGGCTGGCCGCCACCTTGAAGCGGGGCTACGGGCGCGTGCTGCCGGCCGTGCTCCGGCGACCGCGGCTGGTGATCGGGGCGGCCGCGCTCCTGCTGGCGGCCACGTTGGCGAGCGTGCCGTGGATGGGCCGCGCCTTCCTGCCGACCTTCAACGAGGGCGCCCTCGTCATCAGCGCCGTGACGCTGCCGGGCACCAGCCTGGCCGAGTCGAACGCCCTCGGCGGCGCGATCGAGCGGCTGCTGCTCGACGTGCCGGAGGTGGCGGCGACAGCACGCCGCACGGGCCGGGCCGCGCTCGACGAGCACGTGCAGGGCGTCGAGTCGGCGGAAATCGACGTCCGGCTCACGCCCGGCGGTCGACCGCGCGACGTGGTGCTGCAGCAGATCCGCGAGCGGCTGTCGCTCGTGCCGGGCACCAACATCACCATCGGCCAACCCATCTCCCATCGCATCGACCACATGCTCTCGGGGCAGCGGGCCAGCATCGCGGTCAAGGTCTTCGGCGACGACCTCGGCACGCTGCGGACCCTGGGCAGCCGCGTCGTCGCGGCGGTCGAGGGCATCCCCGGACTTGTCGACCTGGCGCTCGAGCACCAGGCCGACATTCCGACGGTGGAGGTCGGCTTCGATCCGGCCGCGCTGGCGCGGCACGGACTGCCCGCGGGCCAGGCCGCCGCCACGCTGGAGACCGTGCTGCGCGGGCGCCGGGTGGGCGAGATAATCGACGGCCGGATGATGGTGCCGCTCGTGCTGCGCTACCGGCCGGACGACATGGTCGACCTGGACGACATGTGGCAGACGCGCCTCGACATGCCCGCGGGTCCGCGCGTCCCGCTCGGCAGCCTGGCCGACATCACGGAGGACCGCGGCCCCAACTTCATCCGCCGCGAGAACGCCGAGCGGCGCATCGTCGTCACCGCGAACGTGGCGGGCCGGGACCTCGGCAGCGTGGTGGCCGACGTCCGGGAACGCGTCGCGGGGGGCGTGGCACTGCCCTCGGGCTACCGGGTGGACTACGGCGGGCAATTCGAAGCCGAGGCCAGCGCCGAGCGCCGGCTCCTGCTGCTCGGGCTCGTCGCCATCGGCGGCATCTTCCTGATTCTGGTCAGCGCGTTCGAGTCGGCCCGCGACGCCGCCATCATCATGCTCAATCTGCCGCTGGCGCTGATCGGCGGCGTGGCCGGGGTGTTCCTGGGCGACGGCATCCTGTCGATCGCCACGCTGATCGGCTTCATCGCACTGTTCGGCATCGCCACCCGCAACGGCATCATGCTCGTGTCCCGCATCCGGCGCGTGCAGGCGGTGACCGGCGCCGACGCCCACGCGGCCGTCGTGCAGGGCTCGCTCGACCGGCTGGCCCCCATCGTGATGACGGCGCTGTCGACGGGCCTGGCGCTGCTGCCGGTGGCCGCCGGATTCGGCGCGCCGGGCAGCGAGATCCAGGCGCCGCTGGCCCTCGTCATCGTCTGCGGGCTGCTGTCGTCGACCGCGCTGAACATGTTCGTCGTGCCGGCGGTGATCGTCGCGACCACGTCCGCCGACCCGCCGTCCCGCGAATGAACGCCCACGCGTGGCGGCGAGTGAGGGCAAGGGCGATGCTCGGGACGGCGATGTGGTTCGTGCTGCTTGCCGCAGCGTGCTGGCTGCTGCTCGTCGGGTGGCTCGTGCTGCAGGAGCGCCGCCTCGTCTTCTTTCCGGCGCGCGCCCTCGTGGCCCGGCCGGCCGACTTCGGGCTGCGCGCAGAGGAGCTGTCGATCCGGACGGACGACGGGGTGGCGCTCCACGGCTGGTGGATCGCGGGTCCCGGCCGCCGGGTGCTGATCTGGTACCACGGGAACGCGGGCAACATCGCCGACCGGCTGCACAACGCGCGCTGGTTCGTCGACCAGCTCGGCGTCGCCGTCGTGCTGGTCGACTACCGCGGCTACGGGCACAGCGAGGGGACGCCCGACGAGGCCGGCCTCTACCGCGACGGCCTGGCCATCCACGACGCCGTCGCGGCGCGCGGCGTGCCGGCGGGCGACATCGTCCTCTTCGGCCGGTCGCTGGGCGGCGCGGTGGCCATCGAGGTCGCGCTCGGGCGCCCCGCCGCCGCCCTCGTGCTCGAGTCCGCCTTCCGCTCGGTGCCGGCCATGGCCCGCGTGCACTACTGGTTCGTGCCGCGCGCGGCCGTCCGGACGCAGATGGACAACGAGTCGAAGATTGGTCGCGTAACCGTGCCGATCCTCTTCCTGCACGGGGACCGCGACCGGGTCGTGCCGCTGGCCCACAGCCGCCGCCTGCGGGAGCTGGCCGCCCGCCCCGCGCGTTTCCACGTCGTCGAGGGCGCCGGCCACAATGACACGTACCTGGTCGGGGGCGCGCCCTACGCCGAGGCGTGGCGCGCGTTCCTGCAGGACACGGCCGCCCCCGGCGGCTGACGCCCCGGCGCCCCCGCGCCGGAGCGGCGCCCGGGCAGGAGCCGGCCGGCGTCAATCGACAGGCCGCCTGAACACCGACCGGCCGCGCGAAAAGGTCTCCAGGACGCGGATGTGCTCGAGCTCGCCGGGATCCGCCGTCAGGGGACTGCGTTCGAGGATGACGAGATCGGCCTGCTTGCCGGCGGCGATCGAGCCCTTCGTGTCCTGCTCGAAGTACTGGTACGCCGCGCCGAGCGTCACCGCGTGGAGCGCCTCGCGAACCGTCAGCCGCTGCTCCGGTCCGAGCACGCGGCCGCTGCGCGTCGTGCGGTTCACCGCGATGGAGACCAGCCGCATGATGTCGGGCGGCACGATCGGCGCGTCGTTGTGCATCGTGAAGCGCACGCCGCGCTCGGTCGCCCAGCGGGCCGGGCTGATGTTGCTGCCGCGCGCCGCACCGAAGCTGCGCAGGTGCCAGTCGCCCCAGAAGAAGGCGTGCGCCGAGAAGAACGACGGCACGACGCCCAGCTCGGCCGCGCGGTCGAGCTGATCCGCGCGCATGAGCTGGGCGTGGATGATCACCGCGCGGTGGTCCGGCACGGGGTCCGCGCCCGCGACCGCCTCGGCGACGCCGTCCAGCATGAGGTCGATGGCCGCGTCGCCGTTCGCGTGCACGATGATGGGCACCCCGCGCCGGATGAGGCGCGCCGCCCCCGCCTTGTAGAGGTCCGGCGCCAGCGTGCCGTACGCGCGGTAGTCGGGCGGTGCGCCGGGCGGCCCCTCGTCGTACGGCTCGGTGACCCACGCGGTCCGCCCCTGCGGCGACCCGTCGAGCGAGAACTTGACGCCGGCCACGCGGAATCCCCGGCTGTAGCGCGCCTCGTGCTCGACCCGCTCGGCATCCTCGAGCGTCCGGAACCACGGAAACGCCGCGACGTCGGCGTCGAACGGCCGGCGGCGCGCGGCGGCGCGCAGCGCTGCCGCCGTCTCGGGTCCGGTCGCCCCGTCCTGGATCGTGGTCGTGCCGTAGCTCAGGTAGACCTCGATGGCCCGCCGGGCGGTGGCGTCCGTGTCGCCGGGCACGGATGCCAGCAGCCCGCCGCCGACGAGCCCGCCGGCGCGCTCCTCGAGGACGCCGTCGGGCTCCCGCGATCCGGCCCGGCGCCGAATGTGGCCGCCGGGCGGATCGGGCGTCCCGGCCGTGACGCCGGCGGCGTCCAGGGCCGCCGAGTTGGCGGCGCGGAGGTGCCCCGACACGTGGGTCAGCACGATGCGGTGCGCGGTCGAGGCCCGATCCAGATCGTCGCGCGTGGGATGGCGGCGTTCGGCGAGCAGGGAGTCGTCGTAGCCGACGCCCTGCACGAGCCCGCCCGGCGGGATGTTCCGCTCGGCGATCCAGGCCCGGATCCTGGCGACGATGTCCTCGATGTCGTTGACGTCGCCGACCGGCGGCGGGTGCAGCGACAGGGCATCGAGCCCGCGGCCCACGGACAGGAAGTGGCCGTGCGCGTCGATGAAGCCCGGCAACAGCGCGCCGTCGCCGAGATCGACCACGCGCGTCGCCTCCCCGC
Organism: Vicinamibacterales bacterium; assembly: GCA_963665465.1. Lineage (GTDB taxonomy): Bacteria > Acidobacteriota > Vicinamibacteria > Vicinamibacterales > UBA8438 > JAAXGX01. The sequence goes on along the minus strand of OY762226.1, from coordinate 5,164,275 downwards.
GCAGGGCCGTCGCCTCGGCCCGCGTGCCGGCGGCGACTATCGTCTCGCCCCGCACCGCCACGGCCTCGACCCTCGGGCCGGCCGGATCCATCGTGACGATGGCGCCGCCGACGAAGATGACGTCCGCCGGCGCGCCGGCCTCCGGCTGCGGCCGGGCCGCCGCGCCGCCCCAGGCAGCCGCACCGGCCGCAAGCGCGCACGCCAGAAGAGCCGTGGCTCGTCTCGACACGTGTCTCACGCCGACGACTCGCCCCCGTGGTGTCCCTGCTGATGTCAATGAAGTGCTCCCTTCGCGGCGGATTCGGCGAGAATAGCACTGACATGCGCAGCTTCCTGCGGGACGTCTTCCAGACGCGGTACCGGGAGGCGACGGCGAGCGCGATTCTCTTCGCCATCGTCATCGGGCTGGTCATGAACGCGGCCATCACCTATGCCGGCCTCAAGATCGGCTTCACGATGGGCGGCAGCGCCATCGCGGCAGTGCTCGGGTTCGGGGTTCTGCGCGGCGTCCTGCGCCGCGGGTCGATCCTCGAGACCAACATGGCCCAGACCTGCGCGTCGGCCGTCAACACCTCCAACGCCGGCATCATCTTCACGGTTCCCGTCCTGTTCCTGCTCGGCCTGCCGCTCGCGACCGACAGCGCCGACTTCTGGCTGATCACGCTGGCCGCCGTCGGCGGCGCGGTGCTCGGCACGGCGTTCATCATTCCGCTGCGCAAGCAGATGATCGAGATCGACCGGCTGCGCTTCCCCACCGGCATGGGCGTCGCCGCCATCCTCAAGTCGCCGGGCGCCGGGCCGCGGAAGGCGCTCGTGCTGCTGGGCGGCGTCGCCGCCGGCGCGGCCGTGTACTGGTTCGTCGCCGCCGAGCAGCTCGGCCTCCCCAGCTACGGCTCGCTCGGCATCGACGTGCTGACGGCCGACGCGCTCGACGCGGGCGGCCTGCTCGGGTTCCCGCCCCAGCTCGAGCTCATCTTCGGCATCGCCCCGTTCGCCCTCGGCGCCGGCTACATCACCGGCCGGCCGGGCCTGTTCGTGCTGGCGGGCGGCATTCTCGCGTACCACGTGCTGACGCCCTTCGCGTACTCCGTGGGATGGATGCCGCAGTCCGTGGCGGCCCACGAGGCCCCCGCCTACGCTTTCAACGCCTTCAACCGGCCGCTGGGCATCGGACTGCTGCTCGGCGGCGCGCTGATGGGCATCGTCGCCTCGCTGCCGGCCATCCGCGAGGCGCTCAGGAGCGTCGCGGCCGCGGGCGCCGCGCGAGGCGGCAGCGACGAGCTCGGCCTGCGGGTGCTGGGAACGGCGGCGGTCCTGGCCGGCGTGCTCCTGTTCGCCGCAGCCTACGTGGTGGGCGAACGGCCGTTCAACCGCACCTGCCCCGTCACCGGCCAGTGGGTGGACCGCGTTTCCGTCGCGGACCTGGCGGCGGGCGTGCCGGAGAGCGAGCGGCGCGCGGCCGTGCAGGCGCTCAACGCGGAGGTCGACGCGCTGCAGACGGCCACGCGCACGCACGGCGGGTACGTCATCCGCTTCGCCAGCGAGACCGCCGCCCGCGGCTGGGACGCCTACGATACCGGGCGCAGGGACGACTACCTCGCCGACAACAACGCGCGGCCGGGGTGGCTGGCCGCGTTCCCGCCGCTGCTGCGGGCCGCGACGATCGCGCTCGTCGGCATCGCCTGGATGTGGCTCGCCGGCATCATCATCGCCCAGTGCACCGGCATGACCGACTGGTCGCCGATCTCCGGCATGGCGCTGCTGACGGTGGTGCTCGTCATGCTGCTCGGCGGCACGGGGGCGGTCGTCGGCGCCGTGCTGATCGGCGCGGCGCTGTGCGTCGCGATGACGCTGGCGGCCGACATGATGTCGGATCTGCGCACCGGCCACCTCGTGGGGGCGCAGCCGCGCCGCCAGCAGGTGCTCGAGCTGCTCGTCGTGGGCATCGGGCCCATCGTGTCGATGCTGGTCGTGCTGCTCATCGCCGAGGCGAACCGGCGCAGCTTCGGCGTGCCGTTCGGCCCCGAGACCCCGACCTCTGCGCCGCAGGCGCAGGCCCTGCAGGCCGTCATCACGGGCGTGCAGGGCGGCGAGATGCCGTACGCCCTGTACGGCTTCGGCGCGCTCCTGGGCGCCCTCCTCGGGCTGGGCACCTTCAGCGGCCTCGGCGTGCTGGTGGGCCTGAGCATGTATCTCCCGTTCGCGGCCATCGCCACCTACGGCGTGGGCTGCGTCGTCAACGTGCTGGTGGCGCGCTGGAAGGGCCGCGTCTGGGCGGAGGATTGGGGCGTCCCCTTCGCGGCCGGCCTGGTCGTCGGCGAGTCGCTGCTCGCCATGACCGTCAGCATGATCGTCCTGGCAACCGGCTGAGGATCCGACCGATGAAATCGCTCGGCAACCTGCTGATCGCAGCCAGCCTCGTGCTCGGCGCCCTGGCGTCGACCACCGCGTACGTCCCGCGGCTCACGGCCGACGATTCCGTCCTGGCCAGCGGCGACGGCTACGCCCACCTCAACGCGCCGGCCGGCGCCGAAAAGGATGCGGCGGGCGGCTTCGCCGTGGCGGCGGACGGGGCGCGCATTCCCCTGGTAGACACCGGCACCGAGCTGACCCCGCCCGTGCAGGCGCGGCTGCGGGCCGCCGGCGTCCAGCGCGTGCGGGTCCGGGAGTTCAGCATCCGGCGCTGGCAGCACGCCTGGCTGTTCGGTCTGGCCGTGATCGGCCTGATCGCTGGCAGCAGGCTCGTGAAGCGGGAAACCGCGCAGCCGCGCGGCCGGCAACCGGCCGGCCGCCGCACGGCCGTGCAGGAGACTCCGCAGGCCGTGCTGGCCCGCATCACCGCCACCGCCCGCGACCTGCAGCGCGAGCTGCCCGGCATGCCGGACGATGCCGCCAGAACCCAAGCCATCCTCGCACGCGTAGGCCACGTCCAGACGGAGCTGTCGCTGCAGGTCGTCGAAGGCCGCAACGCGCTCGTCGCGGCTCTGGGGCTGGCCCGTTTCGCGGAGCTGATGGACGCCTTCAGCCGTCTCGAGCGGGCGCTCAACCGCGCCTGGTCCGCCGCCGCCGACGGCGTGCTCGACGAAGCGCTGCGCTGCATCGACGCCGCTGCCGCCGACGCGCCGGAGGTCGAGCGGCGCCTCGGCTGACGGAGCCCGCCCCCGGCTGCGCTATACTTGACGGCTGTCGTCCCCATCGTCCAGAGGCCTAGGATCTAGCCCTTTCAAGGCTAAGACACGGGTTCGAATCCCGTTGGGGACGCCACCTGCCCGTGCCGTCCGGCCCTGGGATGTTCCAGTACAGCCCGTAATCGGCGGCACGCTGCATCTCGTCGTCTCGCCTCGCGGCACGAAGAACTGGGTCCAGCGGATCGCGATCGAAGGCCGCCGGCACGATCTCGGCCTCGGCGGCTGGCCGGTCGTCTCGCTGGCGATGGCCCGCGACCGGGCCTTCACGAACCGCCGCGCCGTCGCTGACGGTCGAGACCTGTTGGCGGAACGACGCAAGGCCAGGACGCCGACGTTCGAGGCGGCAGTCGACAAGGTCATCGCGCTCCATCGCGAAGCATGGAAGGATGGGGGCAAGACGGCTTCGCTCTGGCGGTCGACGCTGCGGGCTTACGCCTACCCTCAGATCGGCCGCACGAGCGTCGACCAAATCACGACCGCGGACGTGATAACGACGCTGTCGAAGCTGCTCAAGGAGCAACGGGTCGCCGCGGTACCGCACGGGTTCCGCTCGTCGTTCCGGGACTGGGCCTCGGAGCGGACGAACCACCCGCGCGCGGTCATCGAAGCCGCGCTCGCTCACGTAGTGAGGAACCAGACGGAGGCATCCTACGCGAGGTCCGATCTGCTAGAGAAGCGCCGTCCGCTGATGGACCAGTGGGCGACGTATGTCGAGCAGGACATCTAGACTCGCGGCGCGTGCCGGTTCTCGCAACCTCCAACCAGTTCCTCGGTGGACAGGTCAAAACCGGCCAGTGGACGAAACCGCTGCGCTATCTTCCTCATCGATAGCCTCGCTGCCGGCATCGTCTCGCCCTCCCTTCGGAAGGGCAAAGCGTGCGGCCATCAGGGCTACCGACGAGCGTTCACGATGACCGGAATCGGCGTTCAACTTCCCCGGATCCGGTGTTCAACTTCCGTGGATCCAGCGTTCAACTTCGGCTGGATTCGGCGTTCAAGATCCCCCGGACTACGCAGGTGCTCCAGATAGTCGACCGCGGCCCGCATCTGGCCAGCGTCCCACGCCATCCAGTCGTCGTTCTCAGGCAGTCCCGGAACACCGGTGCCGCGGCCCACGGCGACCAGCTTGACCACCAGATGTTGCGAGCCGTGGTACTCGCACAGGGACAGGAACTGCTTCGTCAAGGCGACCGAGGGTAGTTCGTTCACGTGCGAAGACTCCGCGCGGTTCCGCAGCCAGGACACCATTCAAGCCCATGCGGCGAGTGAGACAGCCGCGAGCCCCGACTCCAAGCGCTCAACTCGCCGGCTCCATAGCAACCGCAACCGTCCGGCACCAGCGCCGGATTCGTCGTTTCCGTCACCGTCCTAAGCCGGGAATGCTAGGGGAAGACAGGACATTTGTCGCCATCCCGGAGGAGGGGGCTGCGCAGACGATTGTGCGCCACGACCCATCGTCCGCGCCTCGAGGCCCCAGAGGTCGGATCGCTCGCGACCCGGTCTCAGGATCGCGCCCGCCGTCCGGTCCGGGTCGGTCGACTCCGTGGCGTGGGAAAATCACCCGGGCGGCATGGCCCCGGGAAGGGTAACCTGGCGCGCCCTCCCGTCGGACAGGGGACCCCCTCCTGGAGGAGGGCTGCAGGACGGCCATCGCCATCCTAGTGGTGTGTCACTAGAACAATTTGACACTTCAGCTTCCGCGCGTGCGACACGACGACCCCCAATCGGTGCCCGACAATCGGCGGGTTTCGCGGTGTTGTCGGCCACGGACAGCGATGTAAGGCCATTTCGCGGACACACCACTAGGATGAGCGGCGGCGGACGCGGTGCGGGTCCGTTTGCGGTCGCACCGGGAGAAGGCGCGCCGGCCAGGGTGACGGGTGGCACGGAGCGCCCGGGGAACATGCGGGGGCAGGACCTCTCATGAGTAGCCAGGATCTCTTCGAACGCGTCCTGACGTCGCTGCACGCGTGCGTGCTGGACGATGTCGGCTGGCCGGTGGTCTCGGGGCTCATCGACGAGCTTTGCGGGGCGAAGGGCAACGGCCTGGTCTTCGGCGACGGGACGCGGCCGGACGATGTCGACGTGTTTTTCGCGCAGTTCTGCTTCCGTGGACAACGCGACACGGAACTCGAGCGGAAGTACTTCACGGTCTACTACCCCGGCGACGAGCGCGTGCGGCGCCTGTTGCTGCTGCCCGACAGCCGGATCACCCCGGTGCGCACCCTGTACAGCGAGGAGGAACGGAAGACCTCGCTGGTCTACAACGAGATGCTGCCCAACATCGACTCGCTCGACGGCTTCAACGTGCGGCTCGACGGGCCGGACGGCATGAGCATCGTCGTCGTCGTCTCCGATCCCATCGACAGGAACGGATGGACGTCGGAGCGGGTGGAGACGATCGGGCGGCTGTTGCCGCCTATTCGCCAGTTCGTGCGGGTGAGGCAGGCGTTGGTGGATGCACGGGCGCTCGGCGCGTCGCCCTTCTCGCTGCTCGACAACGTCAGGTGGGGCGTCATCCAGCTCGACCGGCGCGGACGGATCGCGGCGATCAACGATCGCGCCCGCGCACTGCTGCTCGCAGGGGACGGGCTGTGCGACCGGGGCGGCCACCTGCACGCCTCGCTGCCGGAGGAGGACAAGACTCTGCAGAGGCTGCTCGCTCGGGCGTTGCCAGCCATCGGCGGTCCCGGAGAGGGCGGCTCGATGCGGCTGGGCCGGAGGGATTCGCTGCCGCGGCTGGTGCTGCACGTCAACCCGGCGAAGGATGAGACGCCGGAGTCGGCCCAGGTCCGGATCGGCGCGCTCGTGCTGGTGATGGACCCGGCATGGCGACTGGACTTCGAGCCGGCACAGGTGGGGAAACTGCTCGGCCTCACCCCGGCCGAGAGTCTGGTCGCGGTGCTGTACGCGCAAGGCAAGTCCATCGACGAGATCGCCCTGTCCACCGGGCGGCGCCGGACCACGATCAAGTGGCACCTCCGGCACATCTACGACAAGCACCGTCTGTCCCGCCAAGTGGAGCTTTCCCAACTATTGATGTCGGTGGCGGACGTTCCGGGCGTGCGGCGCTGAGGCCGTCGATGAACGTGCGCGCGCAGCGCCCGTGTTGATGCCATTCCTCGTGAAGTCAACCGTGGCATGCGGTCGGCCAACCAATTCAGAAGGATGTGTGGAGACTGATCTGGATCTGCCCCTTCGAGCCATCTGGCACGGTCTGGATCATTGTTGGCAGCGCAACGCTCGCGCGGTTCGGTGATGTGTCGAAACTGGTCGTCGCGCCTCGGATGCGAGGCCCCGGCGAGCTTCTTGTGGTTGACGCGCAGCGAATAGCCCATCGCCTTGAGCAGTCGAGCGACCGTCTGCGGGCAGACGTCGATGCCGAGCGCGCACAGTGCATCGGCGAGCTTGGCGGTCGTATGGCGTGTCCACTTCAGGCCACTGACCGGGTCGCCGGCCCCCTACCCGACGCCGACTTGTCGACGAGCGGCTTTGAGCGCGGTCGAGATACCGGCTAGCGCTGCCCGTGCCCCACCACGTCACGTCTTTGTGCTGGCCGTGCGCGGCACTCTCGAACCTCCGCGCGACCGGCGACCGGGCTGACGGCGGTGTGGCTCACCGTCCGGAGAGCCGGAACGCGGCCATCTCCTCGGTGTTGCGCACCAACAGGATGTCGCCGACCAGCACCGGGTGGTTCCAGGTCTTGCCCGCTATCGCCGGCGCCCGCGCCCGCTCGGTGAACCCCGTGGGCGTCGCGTCGACCAGCGCCAAGTCTCCCTGCTCGCTCAGGACGAGCAGCAGGTCTTGATCGGCCAGCAGCAGGAGCTGCCCATGGCCGTAGCGGCCCCGCTTCCAGGCACGCTCACCCGTCTTGAGGTCGACGCTGGCCAGGATGCTGCCGTCGAAGCCGTAGGCGTGTCCCTCGTGCGCCACGAAATCGTTGAAGTACGGCTTCAGGCCTGTCGTCGTCCACCGCACTTCGGTCGTCCAACCACCCTGCTTGCCGGTCGCGCGCGTCGCCGACACGCTCCGCAGCCCCGAAAAGCCGGCCGCGCCGACCAGGATGTCCCCGCTGGCGGTGAGCGCCGGCTGCACGACGCGGCTGGAGACGGCCCAGCCGTGGGTCCATAGAACCTCCCCGTCGGCCGGCGCGACGCTGGTGACGCCGTCAGCGGTGAGCAGCAGTACTTGCGGGACGTCATCGAGGGTCACGAAATGTGGAGAGCTGTAGCTGTCGCCCCCGTCCGGCGCGGCCCACCGTGGGGCGCCGGTCTCGGTATCGTAGGCCGCCAGGGTGCCGATGGCGGCGACGATCACAACCTGGTCGACCACCAGCGGCGAGCCGGCGAAGCCCCATCCAGACGAGGCAACGTCGTGTTCGGTGGCCACGTCGCGTACCCACAACCGCCGGCCGGTCTGCGCGTCCAGCGCTGTCAGCAGCCCCGTGCCGCCCAACGTGTACAGCCGGTCGCCCGCCACCGTCGGGGTGGCGCGGGGTCCGGCGCCGGCGTGCGAGTCCCAGAACCGCACCGGGTCGGCGTGGCGCCAGACCGGCTCGCCGGTCGCCAGCAGATAGCTCGAGACCGTCTCCTGCTCGCCCCGTTGCTCCTGGGTGAAGATCTGCGGCCCTCGGACCGAGAAGGAGCCGACCCCCGGGCCGACGGACCGACGCCACAGCTCTACCGGCGGCGACGTGTCCCAGTCGGTCGCGATTCGAGTGCCGTGTACGATGCCGTCACGGTTTCGGCCACGGAACCCCGGCCAGTCCGCGTCGTCGGCGACCTTCGTCGCCGTCGGCAGCGGCGACAGTCGTTCATCGATCGTCGTGGCCAGCAGTCGTGCCTCGGCGGTCTCCGTCCAGCGCCAAGCCAGGTCGTGACCCGAGTCGCCGGTCATCCCGTCGGTGCGCAACAGGGTCCAGAAACCGGAGGCCAGCACGAGCGCGGCCACCAACGAGACCCGCCGCAGACCGTCGGCCAACCGGCGGGTGGCCACCGCCCACGCCACGAAGACCAGGCTCAGAACCGGGGCGGTGTACACCGGGAACATCAGCCCCATCATCGAACTGGAGATCGAGACGTCGAGCAGCGGCACGGTGGCGAGCGACACCGCCAGCAGCAGCAGCGGTGCTCCCCAGCGCTCTAGCGGCACCGCCCCGCTGAAGAACGCCCACCACACCATGACCCCCAGCCCACCCAGAAGCGCGCCGACTATCGCGACCGGTGCCGCCTCCGGCGCCAGCAGCGGAATTCCGATCCAGGTCGACCACGACAGCATCACGATGACGATGCCGGGCCGGAGTCTGAGTTCGCGCACGGGCTGTCGTGGAGCGCGAGTTGCTGGAGTCATACTGACCACTACGCCATCCCGCTGCGTCTCGTTCCCGCGAGGCGGGCAGCCCCGAACAGGTCCGGCGTTCTGGCCGGGACGGTGACGCTGACGTTCGATCGGGGGGAGTTCCAGGCGAGCGGCCTCGCGGGATCGATCGCCATCGACCTCGACCGCGCCCGGGAGGTCGTGCTGGACGGCGTGCGGGGAGACCTGCGGCTCGACACCGACCGCACGGACGTGACGCTGCTCGACCTCGCGATCGAGAACGACTCCCTCGTGGAGATGGACCGGACGGACACCATGGAGGAGGAGCTCAAGGAGGCCGGCGCGGGCGGCTACCGCTTCAGCGCCACCCAGGGCGGCGAGATTGCCTTCGGCGGCCGCGATTCAGCTCGCGGTTCGGCGGCAACGAGGCGGCGGCGATCCTGCAGGCGGCGGACGCACCCGAGTCGCGCGGCGGAAGCTCGGGAAGCGTGTTCACCCTGGACGGTGGCGTCGCTCCGGAGCCCCAGGCGGCGATTGTCGCCGTCAACTACGTGGACCCCGCGCTTCTTCGATAGCGTCGACATTCCGGTGCTTCGCGGACGGGGTTTTCCAGAAGAGAACGCGACGGGTGACCGGCGCGTCGCAGTGGTCAGCCAGAGCGCAGCGCAAAAGTTCTGGCCAGGACGAAACCCGATCGGCCGACGGATCGTCAACGCGGAGATGGGCGGCCCGCCGTTGGCTGTTCCTCCGTACAGGCGGTTTCTTGGCGGCAGGAGTCGCGCTCGCCCTCCCTGCGCCGGCGGTCGTTGCCGGAGGCGAGCCGCGGGTAGCGGCGGGCCAGCGACTGCCCCCCGACGAGCGCTTCACCACCCGTCCACCGAGGGCGCCGTTGGGCCGCCGGCCCAGGCGGTCGCCCGCCCGGTACGCTTGATCTGCTCATCCTCAAGACTCTCGCGTCGGGATCCCGACATGGGTACGGGATCGCCCGGCATCTCGAGACCGTCTCGGACGACGTGCTCCATGTCGGCGAGAACTCGCTCTACCCCGCCGCACGATCGACCGTCTGGTGCCCCGATGGCGCTCGGCCGGAGTCCGGGCTGCGCCGGCGGCCCGAGCAGGTTCTGACTCAACTGGACGGGTCACGCTAACGGCCGGCGTGGGGACGTGCTCGACGAACGCCCGCTTCGATGACGTGAACCGGCGCATCGACGATGTGCAGGCGGACATCCGGGAGCTGCGAAGCCTCGTGATCGAAGCCATCGAGGACGGCACGCCCCCCGAGGAAGCAGCCGACGCTGCGGCGAATTGAACCGACCCCGCATCGAGAGCAAGGCGCAATCAGCTCTACAGCATCCTGGGCTGCGCCGCCTCCGGCGCCGCGGAGAGCCACCGCTCGAGCTTGTTCGCGTAGGCGAAGATGGCGGGCAGCCCGCCGGTGTGAATGAAGAGCACGCGGCTGCCCGCAACGATGCGCCCCGCACGCACATGGGCAATCAGGCCGGCCATCGCCTTGCCGGTGTAGACCGGGTCGAGCAGCAGCCCCTCGTGCCGCGCCGCCATCGAGATCGCCTCGCCGACCGCGTCGTTGAGCAGGCCGTACCCGGGCGGCTGCACGTCGTCGCACAGATCGATGTCCTCATCCTGGACCGCGCCCGCGAACCCGATCAGTCGGGCCAGCTCCGCCGCGCGCCTTGCGAGGCGCGCGCGCTGCTGACGCGCATCGCGGCGAACGCAGATGCCGTGGATCGGCATCCCGTCGCCGAGCGCCCGCAGCCCGACGAGCAGTCCGGCATGGGTGATGCCGCTGCCGGAGGCGCATACCGCGGCGTCGAACCTCACGCCGCTCGCCGCGGCCTGCTCGAGCACCTCACCTGCCGCCAGCACGTAACCGAGCCCGCCGACAGGGGGATGCTCGAGGCCCAGATGAATGACGTACGGCTTGCGGCCGGCGTCCGACAGGGATCGTGCGAGTGCGTCCAGCGCCGCGTCCGCTGCCGCTTCGTTGTCTCCGACCGGGAAGGCATGTGCTGCCGCCCCAAGCAAGCGATCGAGCAGCACGTTGCCGGAACGGCGGTAGAGGTCGTCAGCCTGCGCGACGCGCTCTTCCAGTTGCACGTGGATGTCCATCCCCAGCTTGCGGGCGCCGGCCGCCGCGAGGCGGGTGAAGTTCGACTGCACCGCTCCGGTGATGAGCACGGTATCCGCGGCGCGCGCCTGCGCCTCCCCGAGGTGGAACTCGAGCTGGCGCACCTTGTTGCCCCCGAACGCGAGTCCCGTGCAGTCGTCGCGCTTGACCCACAGCTCGACGCCGAGGGCGGCGCCGAGGCGCGGCGCCGGGTCGAGCGGTGTGGGCGTGTGGCCGAGCCTCACCCTCGGGAAGCGGTCGATGTCGTCGAGCGGTCCAGGCACTGGCATTCCGGCTGCGACGGTAGCACGGACAGTTGCAGGGGGAGATCGGCCGCTTCAAGCTGACCTCCGAACGCCTCTCGCAGCGGCTCTGCGCGTCCTGCGGATGCCCGCTCGCCGCGGCACACCGCGCCTTGACAGACCTGCCGCCGTTCACCATCATCGCGAGGGAATTCTGGTGCGGCCGTCGCACCGCGCTGACCGTTCCTCCGGCAGCCCGTGGCTTTGGCCACGGGCTGCTTCGCTCATGGGAGAAGCCACGATGGTGCAGCCCACCCGTCAGCGCCATTGCCGCCGCGGGTTCCTCAGGCAGCTCGTTGCCGGCGCGGCCGGCGCGGCTTCCGTCTCCCCTGCCCGCGGGTCGGGCATGCTCGCACAGGAGGGCGCGATCACCAGCTTCGATCACGTCGCCGTCCCGATGCAGAACACCGGGGCGATGATCGCGTTCTATCGCGCCCTCGGCCTGCACGTGATGGAGACCGCCGGCAGGGTCTCGGTCCATTTCGGCGACCAGAAGATCAACTTCCACCGGCCGTCGTCGTGGCAACAGGCAAGCGCGACGTCGCTGCGAGCGCCCGCCGCGACGCCGCCGTGCGGCGATTTCTGCTTCGTGTGGTCCGGCTCCGAGGACTCGCTGACGGCCGTCCTGGATCGGGCGGGAGCGGAGATCATCGGCTCGGGCCTGCGGGACGGCGGCCGCGCCCTCGGGACGGTGCGCGGCATGAGCCGCTACGTGCGCGACCCGGACGGCAACCTGCTGGAGTTCATGATCTACTCGTAGCGGAACGGTTGCGGACGGCAACACCCGGTCAACAGGGAGTGGCTAGATGATCTCAGCGACAGACTTCCTCCGAGGCCCGGCAGCCGTGGCGGCGGCGACGGTCGCACTGGCCGTTTGCGGCGATTTCCCCGGCCCGATCAGCCTCGCGGCCCAGCAGCCTGCCCCGGACGGCATCCATACGGCGAGCCAGGCCGACAGCGGCCGCGACGTCTACACGCGGAGCTGCGCCATCTGTCATCGCACCGACCTGCGGGGCAACTTCGAGGCGCCGCCGCTGGCCGGCCCCAACTTCCTGAACTTCTGGGGAGACCGCACCCCGCAGGAGCTCGTCGAGCGCATCCGGACCACGATGCCCCCCGACCGGCCGGGCCGCCTCGGGGACCGGACCTACCTCGACATCGTCGCCTACCTGCTGCAGGCGAACGGCGCGCCGGCCGGGGACCGGGCGCTGACGGCGGCCACGGCCGTCGCGATCGGCGCCGTGGCCACGGGCGAGACGGGACCCGCGCCGGCGATAACGGCGGAGGCCCAGGGCCGGGCGCGGAGACCCGACGTCCGCACGGCGGCGGCCGCCGTGGCGGGCGGCGTGACCGCCGCGGGCGAGGTGGAGAGCTTCACGCCGGTCACCGACGAGCTGCTGCGCGACCCGGATCCGGGCGACTGGCTGATGGTGCGGCGCAACTACCAGGCCTGGAGCCACAGCCCGCTCACCGCGATTGCCCGGGACAACGTCGGGGAGCTCGAGCTGCAGTGGATGTGGGCCATGAACGAGGGCGGACGCAACGCGCCCTCGCCGATCGCGCACGACGGCGTGCTCTACTTCGCCAGCTTCGGTCCGGTGGTGCAGGCGCTCGACGTGCGCACCGGCGACCTGATCTGGGAGCACGAGGTGAGCGTCGAGGCGGGCCAGCTCGCCAGCTCGAGCCGCAATCTCGCCATCTACCAGGACAAGCTCTTCCTGGCCACGGCCGACGCGCGGCTGATTGCGCTCGACGCGCGCACCGGCGCGGAGGTCTGGACCACCCGCATCGCCGACGATGCCCAGGGCTTCCGCAACACCAGCGGGCCGGTCATCGCCGGCGGCAAGGTGGTGCAGGGGCTCGGGGGCTGCGGCCAGTTCACCCGCGAGGGCTGCTTCATCAGCGGCTACGACGCCGCGAGCGGCGAGCAGCTCTGGCGGTTCAACACGGTGGCCCGTTCCGACGAGCCCGGCGGCAACACCTGGGCCAACCTGCCGGACTACCTGCGCGGGGGCGGCGAGACCTGGATCACCGGCAGTTACGATCCCGCGCTCGACCTGGTCTACTTCGGCGTGGCGCAGGCGAAGCCGTGGGTCGCGATCAGCCGGGGCATGACCGTGCACGATCCGGCGCTCTACACCAGCTCGACCGTCGCCCTGCGGCCGGGAGACGGGGACCTCGCCTGGCACTTCCAGCACGTCCCCGGCGAGAGCCTGGACCTCGACGAGGTCTTCGAGCGCGTGCTGGTCGACCTGGAAGATCGCCGGGTGGTCTTCAGCGCGGGCAAGCACGGCATTCTCTGGAAGCTGGACCGGGAGACCGGCGAGTTCCTCGGCCACAAGGAGACCGTCTTCCAGAACGTGTTCGACCACATCGACCCCGAGACCGGCGCCGTCACGTACCGCCAGGACATCATCGACGCCGAGTTCGAGCAACTGGTGCCGGCCTGTCCCAGCACCGCCGGCGGCAAGAACTGGCATCCGATGAGCTACCACCCCGGCTCGGGGCTGCTCATCCTCCCGCTCTCGCAGACCTGCATGGAGCTGTCGGCGCGCGAGGTCGCCTTCGAGCCGGGCTCGGGCGGCGTGGGGATGAGCGCGCGCCCCTTCTTCGAGATGCCCGATACGGAGGGCCGGCTCGGCAAGCTCGCAGCGTTCGATGCCGAGACCCTGGAAGAGGTCTGGAGCGTCGAGCAGCGGGCGCCGTTCCTGACCGGCGTGCTGTCGACGGCCGGCGGGCTCGCCTTCGTCGGCGACCTCGACCGCAGATTCCGGGCGTTCGACGTGCGCACGGGCGAGGTGCTGTGGCAGGCCCGGCTGGGCACGTCGGTGCAGGGCTTCCCGATCTCGTTCGCCGTGGACGGCAGGCAGTACGTCGCCGTGGCGACGGGTCTCGGCGGCGGCAGCCCGCGGCTGGCCCCGCGCGCGCTGGCGCCGGACGTGCGCCACCCGCGGACGGGCAACGCGCTGTACGTGTTCGCGCTCCGCGACGGGAGTGCCGGCGGGCGCTAAGCGCAGGGGCGCCGTGTCGCGTCTGCGCCCGGTCCTACAGGATCCGGAAGACGCTCTCGCTCCTCACGCCGCGGGCCTCGTGGGGGTAGGTGTGGAGGGTCTCCACCGCGAGCGTCCGCTCCTCGGTGCGCCACGCGATGTGGGTCATCGGCTCGTCGATTCCCCCTTCGGCGCCGTAGCCGAAGACCAGCCGGTCCGCCTCCCGGAACCCGCCGCGCAAGCGCTCCCGCCCGTCGAGGTCGAAGCGCGAGAGCCGGCAGTCGCACCGCAGCCCGTCGATGGTGCAGGACAGGGACCAGTCCGCACTGGCGGCCCGCTGGCGGACGACCCGCGCCTGGAGATCGCCGGACGCGCAGGTCAGCAGCTCCGTCAGCGCGGCGCCCGCGCGCTCGACCAGCACGGCATGGCTCGTGCCGAGCGCGCAAAACGTGACCGTGGCGCGTCCCCACGCTACCCGCCGGGAATCGAGCACGCGCAACGGTTCCAGCCGGGCGCGCCCGGCGAGCAGGAAGTAGCGCAGCGTCGCCACGCTGTGCAGCGCGGAGATATCCTGGACCAGGCGGCCGGCCATGCGTCAAGGATCACCGGACCGGCGGCCCGGAGTCAAAGCAGCCCATGGACGAGCGCCCCGCCGAGTCGATCGGCCTCGCCGACGCCCCGACCGGCGTCCTTCTCATCGCGGTCTTCACCATCGCCACCTGCGGACTGATCTACGAGCTGCTGGCCGGCACCATCGCCAGCTACCTGCTGGGCGACAGCGTCACGCAGTTCTCGACGGTCATCGGCGTCTACCTGTTCTCGATGGGGGTGGGATCGTACCTGTCGCGCTACTTCCGGCGGGACCTGATCGTCCGCTTCATCGAGATCGAGATCCTCGTGGGCCTCGTCGGCGGCCTGTCGTCGCCGGTGCTCTTCTTCGCATTCGGCGAGGTCGCCGCGTTCCGCGTCGTGCTCTACGGCTGGGTCACCGCCACCGGCGTGCTGGTCGGTCTGGAGATCCCGTTCCTGATCCGCATCCTCAAGGACGAGTTCCCGCTCCACGACCTGGTCTCGAAGGTGCTGTCGCTCGACTACCTGGGGGCGCTGGCCGCGTCGCTGCTGTTTCCGCTGTGGCTCGTGCCGCAGGTGGGACTGATGCGGTCGTCGTTCGTATTCGGCGGGCTCAACGTGCTGGTCGCGGTCTGGACCTGCCATGTCTTCCGCGAGCAGCACCGGCGGCCGCGGCTCACGGCGCAGGCCTACGCCGTGCTCGGCGTGCTCGTGCTCGGAGCGGTGCTCTCCGACGACCTCATGGACTGGTCGGAGCGGCGGCTCTACGACGACCCGGTCGTCCTGTCGCGCCTGTCACCCTATCAGCGCATCGTGCTGACGCAGGGAGAGGGCGGCGTGCGGCTGTTCCTCGACGGCAACCTGCAGTTCTCGTCCGTGGACGAGTACCGCTATCACGAGGCGCTCGTGCATCCCGGACTGGCCTCGGTCGCAACGCCGCGGCGCGTCCTGGTGCTCGGCGGCGGCGACGGGATGGCGGTGCGCGAGCTCCTGAGGGTCGACGGCGTCGAGGCGATCACGCTGGTCGACCTCGATCCGCTGATGACGGCCATCTTCCGCGACCACGAGGCGTTCGCCGCGCTCAACGGCAACGCGCTGCACTCGCCGCGGGTCGAGGTCGTCAACGCCGACGCTTTCGTCTGGCTCGAATCGACTGCGACCCGCTACGACTTCATCGTGGTCGACTTCCCCGACCCCCGCAACTACTCGCTCGGCAAGCTCTACACGACCACCTTCTACCGGCGCCTGCGGGAGCGCCTGAACCCGGGCGGCGCGGCGGCCCTCCAGAGCACCTCGCCCCTGGTCTCCCGGAAGGCGTTCTGGTGCATCGTGGAAACGGTCCGCGCCGCCGGGCTGCACGCCGTGCCGTATCATGCCCCGGTGCCCACCTTCGGCGAGTGGGGCTTCGTGCTGGCGTCGCGTGCGCCGCTGCCCGAGCCGGGAGGGTTCCCGCCGGGGCTGCGGTTCCTCACGCCGGCGATCGCGGCGACGCTGTTCGAGTTTCCGGCGGACATGGCCCCGGTGCCGGTCGAGGTGAACCGCCTGAACAACCAGATTCTGGTCCAGTACCACGCCGCCGGGTGGGAGCAGTACGTGCGGGGCGTCCGTCGATGAAGCCGCCGCCGGCACCCGCGCGCGGCGCCGGCGCCCCCCTGTCGCGCCGGGATCTCCTGCGCATCGGTCCCGGCGCGGCTGCCGCCCTGGCGCTGGGTTGCGCGCCGGGAGCGCCGTCCGACGCCGGCCGCGCACTCGACGCCGGCCGCATCGGCGGGTCCATCGTGGGCGCCTCCCACCGGACTGGCCATCGGCTGCGCGACGGCGCCTTCCCCGAGCCGCAGCAGGCTCGCGACGTGGCGGTGGTAATCGCGGGCGGCGGCATCGCCGGGCTGTCGGCGGCGTGGAAGCTCGCCCGCAGCGGCTTTCACGACTTCGTGGTCCTCGAGCTCGAGCCGGAGCCCGGGGGCAACGCCCGCTCGGGCGAGAATGCCGTTTCCGCCCATCCCTGGGGCGCCCACTACCTGCCGACGCCGACCGCCGAGTCGACCGCGGTCCGCGAGCTCGTGCAGGAGATGGGCCTGGTCCGGGACCGCGGGCCCGGCGGCGAGCCCGTCTACGACCCGCGGCACCTCTGCCACGCCCCGCAGGAACGGGTCTTCATCGATGGCCGCTGGCGCGCCGGCCTGTCGGCGCGGGACGTGCTCGACCCGGACGAGCCGGACGGCGCGGCGGCGCTGGCCGCGTTCGAGGCGCACGTGCGGCGGTACCGCGACTACCGGGACGCCCGGGGTCGGCGGGCGTTCGCCCTGCCGGTCGCCGCGAGCACGAGCGACCCGGAGATCGTGGCGCTGGACCGGCTCTCGATGCGCGAGTACTTCGACCGCGCCGGCTGGTCCTCGCCGCGGCTCCGCTGGTACGTCGACCACTGCTGCCGCGACGACTACGGGTGCACGCTGGAGACGACCTCGGCCTGGGCCGGGTGGCACTACTTCTGCTCGCGGGCGCCGGACGTCCAGTACCTGACGTGGCCCGAGGGCAACGGCCGCATCGTGCGGCACTTCGCGGACCGCGCGGCCGGGCGCGTCCGCACCGGCCTGCTGGTCTACCGGGTACGGCCTGCCGGGGAAGCGGCGGCGGCGGCAGACGGCGGCGCAGGGACCGGCGCCGCCGCGACCGGCGGCGTCGAGGTCGACGCGCTGGACACCCGCGACGAGACCGCGATCCGCTTCCGGGCGCGCCGCTGCATCTACGCGCTGCCGCGCTTCACCGCGCCGCGCGTCGTCGACGGCTACGCGCCGGCCGGCCTCGAGGCGTTCACCTACTCGCCCTGGATGGTGGCGAACCTCACGGTCGACCGCCTGCCCGAGGGTGCGGCCTGGGACAACGTCCTCCACGGCAGCCCGTCGCTGGGCTACGTGGTGGCGACCCACCAGGACCTGCGGATGACGACCGGGCGCAGCGTCCTGACCTACTACCTGCCCCTCGCCGTTCCGAACCCGGCGCTGGCCCGCGCCTGGATGCTGGAGCAGGAATGGCGCGACTGGGTGTCGCTGATTCTGGCCGATCTCGGGCGGGCCCATCCCGGCATCGAGTCGAACGTGACGCACGCCGACATCATGCTGTGGGGCCACGCCATGATCCGTCCGGTGCCCGGCTTCGTGTGGGGCACCGCGCGCCGGCGGGCGGCGGCAGCCCACGGCCCGGTCCGCTTCGCCCACTCCGACATGAGCGGGATGTCGCTCTTCGAGGAGGCGCAATACCACGGCGTCCGGGCGGCCGAAGAGGTCATGCGCGAGCTCGACCACGGGTTCTCGAGCTCGCTCTGACCCCGCCGGGCGGCGGCCGCGGCTACGCGCTCGCCATGCCCATCTTCTTCCTGAGCTCCGCCAGCGCGTCGGCGCCGGAGCTGGACGAGGGAGCGGCGAGCGCCTTGTCGATGTCGTTGTCGATCGTGCCGCCGACGTCGACGAGATCGTCGTACGCTTCGGCCAGCGACTCCTCCTCCTGCACCTTGGCCTTCATCTTCTCGAGCATGGCGATGGTGCCGCTGGCGTCGGCGCCCGCGAGCTGCTGGTTGATCTTGCGCATCGACGACGCGGTGCGCGCACGAGCCCGCAGCGTGACGAGCTCGTTCTGGTACTTGTTGATCTGCCGCTTGACGTCCGCCACCTTGGCCTGGAGCTGGTCGGCCATGCGCTGCTGCGTCTGGTGGTCGCCGTCCACGCGGGCCGCCTCTCGTATCGCCTCCTCCTTCTTCTCGAGCGCCGCGGTCGCCAGACGCTCGGCCTCGCCCGCCTCCATCTCGCCCGCCTCGACGCGCTTGAGCAGCAGCATCGCCTTGCGCTCGTAGTCCGCCGCGCGCTTCTTGTGGTCGCCGGCCTCCTGCTGCAGACGGATGGCGAGCGACTTGACCTGCGCCAGGCTGACCATCGCCGCCTGCAGGTTCTTCTTGAGGTCCCGGATGCCCTGCTCGGTCATCTTGATGGGGTCTTCCAGGTGATCGAGCGCCGCGTGCGCGTTCGACTCGGCGACCCGGAACATCCTGCGAAAGATACTGGCCATTCGTCGTTCTCCTTCGGTCGTTATCGCTTCAGGTAGCCGAGCAGCTCGGCACCGTACTCCGCCATCGCCAGCGAGAGGGCGTCGATGGAGCCTTCCAGCTCGTTCACGTCGAGGTTGGCGAGCTGCAGGGTGTCGCGGTAGAAGATGCGCGCCGCGTTCTCGTCGAGGACGAACGCGCCGTGCACCAGCGTGTTGTTCATCTGCAGCAGCCGCACGAAGAGGTCGCCCGGGGCCGCCGGCACGTCCCCGATCAATTGCTCGACAATGACGATGGGCGGCTCGCAGTCGACGAACAGCTTCTTGATGCCGTTGTCCTCGTCGTCGACCACCACGAGCTCCTCCGCTTCGTCCTCCGCCGCGATCGTCAACCCGAGATCGAGCAGATAACCCTTGACCCTGTCGAAATGCTCAGCCATCGAATGTCACGCCTCCTTCCTTGGACGGGGCTGCGCCCCGGACCCCCGGCGTCCGCTTGCGGGGACCCCATAGCCCCGCGCCGCTCCCGCCGAGGCGCGCCTTGGCGTCTGCACCGTGCTGCGGGGCAGACGCCCGGGGTGTCTCACGTGCCGGCCCGTGCACGCGCGGCGACGACGACCAGGCGGTCGTCGGCCGCTACGCGGGCGCCGGCGTCGGGATTCGTCACGATATCGCCCGTCCCGTGGCGCTGGATCGCCAGCGCAATCTTGTCCTCCTCGCGCTTCAGGTCGGAGAACACGTCGAAGAACGCCCGGCCGTCGTGCCCGGCCCGCACGGGAACGGTGATGAGATCCTGGCCCACCTGCGCGCTCAGCAGCTCGCGGAGCACGGTCGAGATGCCGTGGTCCAGGGTGGCGGTGGAAATGACCCGGCTGCACAGGTCCGCGCCCACGATGATCTCGTCGGCCCCGGCCTGCTCGCAGTGCCGCACGTTCTCCTCGCCGGCGAGCTCGACGATGGTGTAGACCCTCGGGTTGAGGCTCTTCACGGTCAGCACCGCCAGCACCGCCTTGGCGTCCCGTGCCCCGTAGTCCAGCGCCCGGTCGCCGACGAGAACGACGGTCGACGCCTGCTCGATCGCGGCCCGCCGCAGGTCGTCCTCCGTCTCCGCGCCGCGCACGAAATGGAGCCGGTCGTCCTCCGCCGGCTTCATCTCGACGTCGGCCACCAGCGCGATGGCCGCCTCCGCGGAACGCGGATCGGCGCGCAGGTCCTTGAGGATCTCCTTCGTCCGGTCGTTCCATCCGCACAGGACGATGTGGCCCTCGAGGTCGTACTCCCCCATGCCGCGATCCTTTCTCAGCCGCTGCTCGACGAACGCGCCGGCGACGGTGGCGGTGAACATGCCCAGCACCCCGATGCCGAAGAACATCAGCACGACGCCGATCAGCCGGCCGCCGAACGACACCGGCGAGATGTCTCCGAAGCCGACCGTCGTCAGCGTGACGATGGACCACCAGAGCGCGTCGTGGAAGGGCCGGTCCTCCTCGAACCAGGTGAGGCCGGCTGCCCCGGCCAGGACCAGCACGACGATGACGCCGCCGAGCCGGAAGAGGTTCTCGCGCCGCACGAACGCGAGCAGCGCCGCCGCGGGCTGCTGCACCCTCGCCCTGAAGCTGCTCATCGTCCGCCGGCAGGCTGCCGATCCACGGGTTGCGACCCGGTGCTACAACGTCAACCCGATCAGCATCGACGCCGCCAGGTAGGACACGCCTTCGATCACGCCTGCCCCCAGGTTCGGCCGCTCCTGCAGCAGCTCGTCGCTCAGCCGCGCGCCGGGCAGCAGCACCTTGTCGGCGAACAGCCGGATGAACGGCAGCAGGATCAGGCCGGCCACGGTGTAGTAGACGAACTCGGCCAGGCTCTCGTTCCAGGAGACGAAGTCGCCCTCGCCGGCCAGGCGGATGACGTTGCCGAAGCCGATGAGCACCCCGGCGACCGCGGCCGCCACCGCGACGTTGCCCTTCTCGATCTCGTCGTGCAGGTCGTAGGAGGTGATGCGGTCGTACAGCATCCCGGCGACGATCAGCGCCGCCAGCCCGGCGATCCAGAACACCAGCCCGGACAGCAGGCCGCCCTCGCCCGCCATCGCCCCCGCCGTGATCAGGCCGACGGCCACGTAGTTGGCCCCTTCGAGGGCGCCGACGCCGACATTGCGGTCCTCGACGATCTCGCGCTCGATGGCGAACTTCGAGAACACCACCTTGTCGTTGATCAGGGCCGACAGGTTGAGCAGCACGATCCCCAGCAGGCCGAAGATCGCGAGGCCGATCACATCGTCGAGCAGGCTGAACGAGGCGGGGCCGGAGACGACGCCGACCAGGACGATCACCAGTCCCAGGTAGTAGCCCGCCACGGCCAGCGCCGCGGCCAGGTTGTCGTTCTCGATCAGCTCGGTCCGCAGCGCGAAGCTCCGGTGGAGTGCGTCGTAGACCCACTTGCCGACGACGACCAGCACGAGGATGACGGCCAGGTAGATGAAGCCCGGCAGGATCTGGTCCACCGACATGACGTGTTCTCCCCTGCGGCTACTTGCCGAAGCTGCGCATGCCGCCCGACATGCGGCTGCTGACCCGTTGACCGAACGACCGGCTCTGCGCCGCCTGCCGCGCCTGCTGGCGGCGGAAGAAGTCGGGGTTGGACTGCCGGGTGGTGGAGCCGTTCGTGCCGTACGTGCGCCCGCCGCCGGTCGTGCCGGGCCCGTAATACGTCTGGCCGCGGCCGCGCGCGTCCCGGTAGCCGCTCCAGTCGTCCCGGTAGATCGGGCGCCCGAAGCCGCCGATGATGTGGCTCAGCAGCGCGTACTGGCCGTAGAACTCCCAGAACGACCTCCCGCCGGAGTCCTGCCGCCACTGTCCGTACCGCTCGTCGCCCACCTGCTGGTAGCCGGGCGGGTGCGCGTCCCGATCGACGTTGCCGTCGGCGCCCTTCGAGAGGACGACCATCCCGAGCGACGGCCGGTGGCGCTCGTAGCTCCCGGAGTCGACCCGCTGCCAGTCGAGGACCGCCTCGCGGTAGTCCAGCTCGTCCGACCCGGCCCGCGGCTGACCGACCACGACCCGGTACCGGTGCGAGTACCCGAACAGGTCCTCGTCCATGTCCTGCAGCACCACGGAGTACTCCGGAAAGGGCTCGAGCTGCGCCTGGAGCCGTTCGAGCGGGGTCCCGGTGTCGCACGCCGCGGCGACGGGCAGCACGATGGCCAGCATCACCGGGGCGAGGCGGCGGTTTCGTGGCAGAGCGGGCCGGCAGCGGCTCATGTCGGACTCCCCGGGAGGATGTGCGTGAACTGGTAGCCCTCCACGGCCGATCCGGCCGCGGCGGTGAACTCGGTCTCGCCCCACTGCTCGATGCCGACGAAGCCGGTGTCGGATTCGTCCATGAATTCCCAGCGGATGACCGGCTCGCCGTCGCCGTCGCCGTCGCCGTCCGGCAGCAGGTGGCCCGCGTAGGAGGCGTCGAGACGGTACGCGGCGCCCTGGAAGATGATGGTCTGCGGCGGATCCTCGTGATCGAGGATGTGCTGGCGGACGTCGCCGGCGATGTCGCCGATGGCGATCCGGTACGAGAGCGACCACGCATCGCCGGCGCGCTCCAGGTAGCGCTGCTCGCCGGCGGCGGTCAGCTCCCACTCCTCGATGTCGCCCGTGCCCGAGAAGCGGTAGCGCGAGTAGCCGGTGACCCGCCACGTCCGCAGGTCGTAGTCGACCAGGTAGCCGACCTTCAGCTTCTCGAGGACGAGATCGGCCAGCGGATCCGGCCCGTCGTCGACGCTCTTCTTCCGGCCGAACAATCGCTCGCGCAAGCCCATCGACGAACCTCGCCCTCTGATCGAACCCTGGCCCGCCAGTCGTCGCCTGCGGCTCCGTCTGGCGCCCAGCCCATCCTACTAGAAGTCTGCACCGTTCCACGGCGCAGACTTCTGCCAGGAAACCAGCCGCCCCCGCAATCGGGCCGCTCTACACGGCGGTGGTAGGATGAGTGACGCCGAGGCGCTGGCGAGCGAAACCGTCGCCAACGCGGTGAGAGCGGCGCGCGACATGATCCTTCCGTGGCGGGCGGCCGCACTCTCCCGGGCGGTCGAGGCGCGACGTTGACACGCGCGGTGGGAGCGCACCGAGAGCGAATCACGAGGGCGGCACGTCCAGTGCTCGTGCTGCTATGCGGCCTCGGCTCGGGGTGTGCGAGCGACGGCCTTGTCGAGGTCGAGTACAGAGAAGTCGAGCACGCGTTTTCCGGGGCGGAACGCCGCACGATCGAGCGCATAGCCGCAGACACCGTCGCGGAAGTCCGACAGCTTCTGCCCGCCGTTCCCGATCGCCTCGTGCTGCGGGTCGATGCGGACGACAACGTGAGCGAGGCGAACTTCGCGACGGCTGCCGCCGCGGTTCCGGACAGACTCTACTGGACCGTGGACCCCGAGCGAGGCGATGGCGTAGCCGCCACCGCCGAGACCCACTTGCGCCCGATGCTGTTCCATGAGCTGCATCACCTCGTCCGGGACGCGCAGGTCGAGCGCATTGCCCTGATGGACGAAGTCGTCAGCGAGGGCATGGCCGCCGCGTTCGAGCGTGACTACGCCGGCGCCCGCTATCCCTTCAGCGACTACCCCGACGGCGTCGCGGCCTGGGTGACCGAGCTGATGGCCCTGGCTCCATCAGCCGATCGGGAGCGGTGGCTGTTTCGACATCCGGACGGCCGGCGGTGGATCGGGTTCAGGGCCGGCACCTTTCTGGTGGATCGGGCCACGAACGCGTCGGGGCTGTCGTCGGCCGATCTCGTGACGACAGCCACGGCGGAGGTGGTGAAGCTCGCGGGGTACGACGCGGAAGAGCCGCCACGCTGACGGCCGCCGTACTGGAGAGGAAGCAGTGACTGGCCGGCGGCTCGAGCGCCCGGTTCTCCTCGCGGGGGTCGTGCTGCTGCTCGTCGCTGCCGTTGGCGCCGGCGTGGTCTACAGCTGGACCTTCACGCCCCACGGCAGACTCGACCTCCTGTTCGCGGTCGGCCTCAGACTGGCTGGATCGCCGCCGCCCGGCGCCACACCGGTAGAGGAAGAGCGGGCCGCCATTCGACAGGTCATGCGGCGGTGGCGGGGTGACCCGCAGCCGTTGCCCCGGGTCGAGGACCGCCGGATTCCCGGCCCGGACGGCGAGGTGCCGGTCAGGGTCTACTGGCCCTCCCGTGCGGACCCGCAACCGATCCTCGTCTTCTACCACGGGGGCGGCTTCCGGCTCGGCGACCTGGACACCTACGACCCGATCTGCCGCGATCTGGCCGCCCGCTCCGGCGCCATCATCGTGTCGGTCGGATATCGGCTGGCGCCCGAGCACGTCTACCCGGCGGCGCTCGTGGACAGCTACGCCGCACTCGAATGGGTGCACTCCGACGCGGCCGACATTGGCGGCGATCCCACGCGGGTCGCTGTCGGGGGCGACAGCGCCGGCGGCAACCTCGCCGCGGCCGTGGCGCTGAAGGCCCGCGACCTGGCCGGGCCTCCCATCGTCTTTCAGCTCCTGATCTACCCGGTGCTCAACTTCGCCGAGATGGAGACGGAATCCCACGCATCGTTCGCCGAGGGCTACATCATCGGCGGCGCGGCGCACGAGTTCACGCGGGACACGTACCTGCCGAATCCGGCCGATCGCCGGCGTCCGTACGCCTCGCCGTTGCTGGCCGACGACCTGGCAGGCCTTCCGCCCGCCCTGGTGATCACGGCCCAGTTCGACCCGCTCCGGGACGAAGGCGAGATGTATGCCCGAGCGTTGGCGGCTGCCGGGGTGCGCGCGCGCGCCACCCGCTATGACGGCGTGACCCATGCCTTCCTGTACGCCCCCGCCGCCTTGAGTCCCAGGACGGACAGGGCCCTGGACGAGGCTGCGGCTGCGCTTCGAGGAGCATTCGGCGCTGCCATCGAAAGGAGAAACCGATGACGATGGCCCACATTCGACACGCCGGTATTCTCCTGGCCATTTGCAGCGTGTCGCGAACGCCGCGTCGCTTCCGCGATCGACTTCAGGCGGGAGCCGCCAGCCTGCCGTCGAACAGGTGGATCTCCCGCCTGGCGAGGCCTGCATAGCGCGGGTCGTGCGTCACCATGCAGATCGTCGACCCTTCGTCGTGCAGAGCCTGCAGCAGCTGCATCACGGCTTCGCCGTTCTTCGAGTCGAGATTGCCTGTCGGCTCGTCCGCCAGCAGAATGGATGGCTGGCCGGCCACGGCCCGCGCGACGGCGACGCGTTGCTGCTGGCCGCCCGAGAGCTGGCTCGGCAGATGCTTCGCGCGGTGTGCCATCTCCACCTTCTCCAGGGCCTCGGTCACCCGCTCGTGACGTTCGGACGACCGCATCCCGCGATAGGTGAGCGGCAGCTCGACGTTCTCGTAGACCGTCAGGTCGCCGATGAGGTTGAAGCTCTGAAAGATGAACCCGATCTCGCGGTTGCGGGTGCGGGCACGCTCGGCATGACTGAGCTGCCCTACCGGGCGGCCGTTCAGCGTATAGTCGCCGGCGGTCGGCGTGTCGAGCAGGCCGAGAATCGACAGCAGCGTCGACTTGCCGCAGCCTGACGGGCCCGAGATCGCCACGTACTCGCCCGGCGAGACGTCGAACGTGACGCCGTCGAGCGCGTGCGTCTCGACATCGTCCGTGTAGAACACCTTCGACACGCCCTCCAGGTGAATCAGTGCCGCTGCTTCGCTCATCTCCGCATGCTCCGGTCAGGTTCCAGCATTCGCCGCCCAAGTGCGCCTAATCGAGGCGCACCCGATCGAACTGATCCCATGTCGACATGTCCGAGAGGACGACCCGGTCGCCGGGCTGCAATCCTTCCAGCACCTCGATGGTATTGACGGACGCGCGCCCCAGGCCGACGCGCGTGCGGGTCGCATGGCTGCCGTCGGCTTCGATCCTGAACAGGCTCGCCACGCTGTTCTCCTGGCCGAAGACCGGACGGCCGACGAAAACGACGTCCTCCAGCCGCTCGAGCTCGATCGTCCCGTCCACGGTCAAGTCGGGCCGCGCGCCCCGCGGCAGCTCAGCGTCGAGTGCCACGTCGACCAGCACCGTTCCGTTCTCCACGGCGGGGTCGACGCGGGTGACGTGTCCCGGGATTACTCCGTTCCGCGTGTCGATCGACGCCTTCTGGCCAACCTGAATGTCCTTGGCCTGCGTTTCCGCGATCCGCAGCTCGGCCTTGAGGACCGTCGGGTCGCCCACGCGCGCCAGATTGGTGCCGGCCGTGACGCGTTGACCCTCGTCGAGCGGCACCTGCTGCAGGACGCCGTGCATCCCGGCGCGCACCCTCAGGTCGTCGACCTGCTGGAATCGGAGCTCGCGCAGGGTCCGCAGCCGGTCGACCTCCGCCTGCTCCACCGCGAGCTGCGCGTCGACGGTGGCGATTGCCAGCTCCAGCCGCTCCTGTTCGAGGGCGTACCGCGTTTCGTACTCGTCTTCCTTCGCCTGCGACTGTTGCAGCTGAATCGAGGAGATGAGACCCAGCTCGGCGAGCTGCTCGTCCGCTTCCGCCTGCAGACGTGCGCCGATGAGCTGGGCTTCGGTCGAGGCCAGCGCGGCGCGTTGCTCCAGCAGGCTGCGTTCCACCTCGACCCGGCGATTGCTGTAGCGGGCTCTTGCCGCGTCGAGATTGAGCTGCGCCTCGAGCGCCACCTGCTCCAGCTCCGGGTTGTTCAGCTCGACGACGATGGTTTCCGGGCTGATGACGGCCCCCGGCTGGATCACGATCCGCTCGACGTTCCCATCGGTCGTGGCCGGGATCCAGCGGATGTGCTCGGGCACGAGAGTCCCGACCCCGCGGACCTGCCTGACCATTGGTCCGCGACCCACCGTATCCAGATAGATCGCATCGCGGTCGACCCGCGGCGCCGCCGGCTGCAGGCGCGAAACGGCCACCGTTGTCAGCGACACCGCGACCACCGCCAGCATTGCGCAGATGCTCCGCCGGAACTTCCTCTTGCGGGCGATGTCGGGTCGTGCGATGTCCATGAGGGACTACCCGGACACTACGTTGCTTCCAGCACCCGCGCGATGGCGGTCGACATCCGCGCCCAGTGATCGGTCTCCGCCTCGAGTCGCCGCCGGCCCGCCGCCGTCAGCGAGTAGAACTTGGCCTGGCGGTTGTTGTCCGAACTTCCCCATTCGGTGTCCAGCAGGCCCTGCTGCTCCAACCGGTGGAGCGCCGGATACAGCGAGCCCTGATTCACTCGAAGCACTTCGTCCGACATCTGCTGCAGGCGCTGCGAGATGCCCCACCCATGGAGCGGCCCGAGAGCCAGCGTCTTCAGAATCAGCATGTCGAGCGTGCCCTGCAGCAGGTCGGCTTTCGATTTCACGGCATCTCCTGTCGGCAATCTACAAGAAAGTAGAGGCCCGGCCGGCCGTTGTCAAGCCGGGCCCGGAAGACGACGAACGTCCCCTGTTCGGGGGAGCGGTTGGCTTGGCGGTCGCCTACGTCGGCGTGCCGACTCTGGTCTCACTCCTGCCCGCGGACGTGCCGCGGACTCAGGCGATTCAGGTCAACGGCGTCGTCCTCGCTGTCGGCCGCCCACGGCAGGCGGTCCCCGCTCGGCCGCCGTGAACCGGGGCAGCGGTTTGCGGACCGGGACCACGGCGGTCTGGACAATCTCCCGCCAGTACCACTTGCCGATGTCGTAGGCCGGATGGCGGATTGCGCCCTCCTCGATGCGCCGAGCCTGAGCAACCGGACGGCGGCAACTGAAAACCCTCGTGGTCGGCACCGCGTCGCGTTGCGGTTCGCCGGTCGGCTGCCTGACGTGATCTGTTCCCGATTGAAGTACGATGGGGGACTCCATTCGGCTTGTCGCAACACGCTGCACCTGGAGGCTCCGGCCGTCCACATCGAGTTGGCGCGACGATGACGGCAGTTCACCCCGCAGTCGCCTACGACCCAGGCGTTGTACCCGAACCGCTGGCTGAGCCAGCCAAGCTGATCCGGTTCCTCCGCTTGGTGCGCGACAACCAACTCTCCGTGTACACCCGCGACCTTTTCGTCGCCGACTTCAGCGAAGGACGGCTTTTCTTTCACAACTTCGTTTTCCTCAATGAACCCGATTTCATCGAGCACATCCTCGTCACCAACCGCCAGAACTATGTCAAGGGGCACCTCGCCCGCCAGATTCTTGAGTGGGCTCTGGGCAACAGCCTGCTGATCAGCGAGGGCGACTTCTGGCGCCGCCAGCGCCGCATCATGGCCCCCGCCTTCCATCACCAGCACCTCGCGCAGGCAGCCCATGTGATGGTGCGTCGCGCCCGGCAGCGAATCGAACGCTGGCGCACCCCGTGTGAGAAGGGAGAACCCCTCGACATCGCCCACGAAATGATGTCGCTCACGATGGAGATCGTCGCCGAGGCGCTGTTCTCCAGCCAGATTGCCAACTCGATAGATGAGCTGGGGCGGGCGATGACGACACTCCTTGCGTCCCTGGGCACGCCGAATCCGCTCGACATCCTCGGCTTCCCGAAATGGGTCCCACGATGGCGCTCGCATCGCACCCGCTCGGCGCTGGCTCGGCTCGACCGGATGGTCTACGGCATCATCGCTTCACGGCGCACCACCCAGCACGGTCCTGAAGATCTGTTGGATTTGCTCCTCGCCGCGCGCGACGACGAGACCGGCGAGGGGATGACGGACAGGCAGCTCCGCGACGAGGTGCTCACGTTCTTCGCCGCCGGACATGAGACGACGGCCCTGGCCCTGACGTGGACGCTGTACCTGCTGTCGCGACATCCTGGCATCGAACGCGCGCTGCACGACGAGGTGGACCGTGTGCTGGGCGAAGGAGAGACGACGTTCGCTGACGTCGAAGCGCTGCCCTATACCCGCATGGTCATCCAGGAGGCGATGCGGCTGTTTCCGCCGGGCCACTCTTTCAATCGCGTGGCGGTCGCGGACGACGAGGTCGGGGGGCACGCCATTCGTGCCGGCAGCGTGGTGACGATCAGCCCCTACCTCACCCACCGCAATCCGCGGCTGTGGGAGGATCCGCTGCGCTTCGATCCCGAGCGGTTCACACCCGATCGGGTCAAGGCACGTCATCGTTTCGCGTACTTGCCCTTCGGCGGCGGTCCCCGCATCTGTATCGGCAGGGGCTTTGCCATGACGGAGGCGTGCGTGGTGCTCGCCACCATCGCCCGTGCCTATCGCCTGCGCATTGCGCCCGGACACCGGGTCGAAGCGTACGGCGGGATTACCCTTCGCCCGCGCTACGGTCTTCGCATGACGCTCGAGCCTCGCTCACCCGGGCTGGGGTTGCATTCTGACCTTCGCTGTTTCACAACGCCCAGCGCGAAGCCGAGGTAGTCACGGCGCGGAGCATCACTACGACGATGCACGGCCGCCGTCCAGCCCCGCTCGGCGCCTCCTGCATTCCCGCACGGCGGGTCTTGAGCATCGACCCCGTGAGGACACGGCGCTCGGAGTGAGCGCGCCTGCGAGGAACATCCGGCGCGCAGGACGCTGCCCTCTTTCACTTGCTTAGGGCCGGCGCAAAAACAACTTCCGTTTTTTCGTTACATGGGTTCGATGGTGTAGTTCCATTTGGGCATTGAGCTGTCGGGTGTGATGCGTAGCTCCCGCATTTGCGTGTCGGTGACCTTGATGCCGGTCCTGTAGGTCTTGCGCACGAGATGCGCGCGCACGCGCAGTCCGGTGGCGGTGCGTGTGGTGCGCAGGTATTTCAGAATGGTCTGGTAGCTGTCGAGCGGGCGGGCGGCCCAGTTCTTGGTGATCTCGCAGAACAGGCGGTGTTCGATGGGGTTCCACTTCGACGTGGCCGGCGGGTAGTGGGCCACGGTCACGCGCAGGCCGTGGCGGTTGCAGAGGCGGTGCTGCAGGTTGAATTTCCAGGCGCGCGCGGTGCAACTGTTGCTGCCGCCGCCGTCGGCCAGGATCTGCAGGGCGTCGGCGTCGGGATAGTGGTTGCGGCCCTCGGTGCGCCACCATTTCTCGATGCAGTCGACGGCGAACGCCGGGGTGTCGGCGGTCTGGCCGACGAAGACGGTGCCGGCGTTGGCCCGCGGGTCGTAGATGCCGTAGGGGATGGCGAGGCCCTCGGCATCGGAGCGGAAGTCGTGGTCGTTGACCGGTTCGGGACTGCGGTCCCACTTGGCGCCGGGATTGAGGAACGTGCCGACGAGTTCCTTCTTCTTGGTATCGACGCTGATGACCGGGACGTTGTTGGCGGCGCAACGCTCGCGCAGTTCGGTGATGTGTCGAAACTGGTCGTCGCGCCTCGGATGCGAGGCCCCGGCGAGCTTCTTGTGGTTGACGCGCAGCGAATAGCCCATCGCCTTGAGCAGTCGAGCGACCGTCTGCGGGCAGACGTCGATGCCGAGCGCGCACAGTTCATCGGCGAGCTTGGCGGTCGTACGGCGTGTCCACTTCAGGCCGCTGACCGGGTCGCCGGCCGTCTCGTGCTCCATCAAGGCTTGGATGGCGGCGATGACTTCCGGCGTTTTTTTTCCGTCGACCGCCGTCCGCCGCCGGCGCGCCGCACCCGGTCGACCTCGACGTCACGCTCGGCCAGTTGCCGCCGGCCCGCAGCGACCGTCGACGGGTCGATGCCGAGCAGTCGGGCGATGCGCCGGTCACCGCCCCACCCGCACTTGAGCGCTTCGAGGCCGGCGAACAGGCGCCGCTGCCGCTCGTCGAGCAGGCTGGCGAACAACACGATGGCGGCGCGCAACTCGTCGGGCATCAGGTCGGCGTCGGGTAGGGGTTGTCCCAATCCGGGCGTGGCCAGCAGCAGGCGTCTGGCGCGCACTTGGTGCGTCTGGTGCGCACGGTCGGCCGCGCAGTAGAGGAACTGGCCGGCGAGCTTGTGCCGTGTCAGCCGCCCGTCATCGACGAGCTTGCGCAGCGCGTCCCGGGTGCCGACACCGAGCAGGTTGTCCAACTCTTCGGCGACGTGTCCGGCCTCGGCGTGATTGACGAACGTCTCGGCGGTTGCGATCAGGGTGCCGGCGCGGGAGAAGCGGACCCCGGCGAAGGACCACAGGCCGCGCTCGTCGAAGTGGGCGAGCTGGTCGAGGGTGTAGTAGCCGCCGCGATGCGAGTAGCTGGTGCGGGCGTCGATGTCCTTGAGCTTGCGGAACGCGGTGCGCCTGCTGGCGCGGGCGCCGAGCGCGGCCATGACCTCGGCCAGCGAGGCGATGGTCTGGTTGCGGAGCAGGGCGAGGATCGTGTCGGCGGAGAACTGGATTGGTCTCATTATGGCACCATTGCGGACTCCTATTCCCGCAATGATGCCATAACCAGAACGGGCTGCACCTCTCAGAATCCAGAAAATATCCGTCCTGGCAGGACTGGTCGCCGATCACGAGAGTTGCGACGCCGGTGTGCTCTACTGCGAGACTACAGGAGCTTCTAGGAAGTTATTTTTGCGTGGACCCTTACCGAGTGGAGCAGTCGTATCATGTCCACTCGGTAACCGACAGGAGAACCGATGAGCAAGCCGCCCGACCTCGTACAGGGCACGCTGGACCTGCTGATTCTGAAGATCCTGGCCCTGCAGCCCCTGAACGGCTGGGCCGTCGGGCAACGGCTGAAGCAGGTCTCGCGCGACGTGCTGCAGGTCAGCGACGGCTCGCTCTACCCGGCCCTGCACAAGCTGGAGCAGGCCGGATGGATCACGTCGGAGTGGAAGGCGAGCGAGAACAACCGGCGCGCGAAGTACTACTCGCTCACCCCGCCCGGGCGCCGGCAGCTGGTGCGGGAAGCCGCACAGTGGGAACGTCTTTCGGCCGCGATCTCTCACGTCGTCGGGCTGACCGAGATCTGAGCGATGCCGTTCGAGCGCTGGTTCTACGCGTGGCGCGCGCGACTGCACCGCGCAGTCGATCGTGAACGGACCGAACGGGAGCTCGATGAGGAACTCCAGTCTCACCTTGCCCAGGAAGTGGATGCCCTGCGCGCCCGCGGCGTTCCGGCCGCCGACGCACGACGTCAGGCCCTGACGGCTCTCGGAGGCGTGGAGTCGGTCAAGGAGTCCGTGCGGGAGATGCGCCCCGGCGCTTCGTTCGAACAGGTGTGCCAGGATGTCCGCTACGGTCTTCGTCTGCTTCGGCGTAACCCGGGCCTTGCAACCGCAACCACCCTGACGCTGGCGCCAGCCCATGTTTACCAAGTTGACGGGCGATTTTGCCCTTTTGGGCGGTATTTTGAGGCGCGTGCGCCTGCAACTTGTTGATTCTAAATGATCAGGGTTTGGCAGAACGCGATGTAGTGCCATAATCGTATCAGTGCGCTTGCTTCGCGGTAGTGCACCCCGCTATCGTGGCAGCGTGTTCATTCGGCGCACCCAGACCCGCCGGACCGCTGACGGCAAGCCCTATTTCTCGCACCGCCTGGTCCACACCGAACGCCTCGGCCACACCGTGCGTCAGCGCACGCTGCTCAACCTCGGGCGCCACTTCGACATTGCCCAGGCTGACTGGCCGCTGCTGTGCACCCGCATCGCCGACGTGCTGGGCGGCCAGGTACCGCTGATGACCGATTGCCCGCCCGCCGTCGAGGAGGAAGCGCAGCGCATCGCCGCGCAGTTGCTCGCCCGCGGCGCCGAGGCGAGCAGGCCGACCGGCGTAGCGGCAGACATCCAGCGGGTCGACGTCGACTCGTTGCGCCTGGTCCGCCCCCGCAGCATCGGCGTCGAGCAGTTGGGTCTGTGGGCGCTCGACCAGGTCGGCCTGCCGGACTTGTTGGCCCGCCTGGGTGTCAACGGCGCGTTGCGCACAGCGGCGGCCGGCGTCATCGTCGGGCGCATGGCCCACCCGGCCTCCGAGCGCGAGACGCACCGCTGGCTGCAGCAGCGCAGCGGCCTCGGCGAGTTGCTCGGCGTCGACTTCGAGACTGTCGGCGCCATGCAGCTCTACCGCGCCTCGGACCAGTTGGTGAAGCATCGCGACGCGATCGAGGCGCACCTGTTTGACCGCGCCCTCGGGCTCTTCGACCTGCAGCCGACCGTCACCCTCTACGACCTGACCAACACGTATTTCGAAGGCGAGGCGAGCGAGCAGCCGCAAGCCAAGCGCGGGCACTCGAAAGAGAGGCGCAGCGATTGTCCCTTGCTGACCCTCGGTCTGATGCTCGATGCCTCAGGCTTCGTGCGCCGCTCGAAGGTCTTCGCCGGCAACGTCCGCGAACACCGCACCCTGGCCGGCATGCTCGACGCGCTCGACGCGCCGGCCGGCGCCCTCGTCGTCGTCGACCGCGGCATCGCTACCGAGGCCGCCATCAGCTGGCTCCGCGAGAACCACTATCGCTACCTGGTCGTCAGCCGCGAGCGTCACCGGCGGTTCGACGCCGACGCCGCCGTGTCGATCCAGACGCAATCGAAACAGACCGTGCAACTGCACAAGGTCGTCGCCACCGACCCCGACGAGGTGCGGCTCTACTGCTACTCGGAGGAGCGGGCCGAGAAGGAACGCGGCATCGTCGAGCGTTTCGCCACCCGCTTCGAGGCCGCCCTGACCAAGCTCAACGACGGGCTGTCACGGCCCCGCGCCCACAAGCGCGTCGAACAGGTCTGGCAGCGCATCGGGCGCCTCAAGGCCCGGCATACCCGCGTCGCCGCCCACTACCAGATCAACGTCACCGCCGACGAGACCGGCAACCAAGCCGTCGCCGTCACCTGGACCCGCCGCCCGCAGGACGGCTCGATGCTCACCCATCCCGGCGTCTACTGCCTGCGCAGCAGCGAGACCGACTGGGACGAAGACACGCTCTGGCGCACCTACACCACGCTCACCGACGTCGAAGCCGTCTTCCGTGCGCTCAAGTCCGAACTCGGCCTCAGACCCATCTACCATCGCAAGCAGCGACGCGCCGACGGCCACCTGTTCATCACCGTCATCGCCTACCAGCTCGTCCAGCTCATCCGAACCCGACTGCGCGACCACGGCAGCCACGCCTGTTGGACCACCCTCAGACGCCTCGTCGACGGTCAGCAACGCGTCACCGCCACCTTCCGACGGCCCGACGGCCGCACCCTGCACGTGCGCACCGCCACGCAACCCCAACCCGAGCAGCGCGCCGTCTACGACGCCCTCGGCGTCGACCCGCACCCAGGCGGCGTCCGCAAGACGATCGTCTGAACCCACCGACCGCGGCCCGCTTGGCACACGTTTGTAGTGCCACTCGAGCCGTTCCATCAGCGCAAGTCATTGATTCTAAAATAGCTTGGATCTACCGTTGGTAAACATGGGCTAGGCATCGGCGCGGCGATCACCGTCTTCTCGGTGGTGGACGCCGTGCTGCTGCAACCGCCGTCGTTCGCCGGGCCTGAACGGATCGTCACGGTTTGGCAGACGGATCCGCAGAACGGGAACCAACCCGCCGACGTGGCTCCGGCGAACTTTCTCGATTGGCGGGACCAGGCACAGAGCTATGAGCAATTGGCGGCCATGGAGCCGACGTCCCTGGATTTCACGGGCCGCGACGAGCCGGAAGTCTTCCTGGCCTCGTTCGTGTCCGAGGGGTTCTTCCAGGCGCTGGGTGTGACTGCGGCCCACGGACGAACCTTCCTTCCTGAAGAATTCGCGCGCGGCAACCGACCTGTCGTCGTCCTGACGGACGGATTGTGGAGGCGCCGGTTCGGCGCCGACCCGGATCTCGTCGGTCGAGTCCTGAGACTGGACGGACAGCCGTACACCGTGGTCGGCGTCCTCCCGCCGAGCTTCCGGCTCGGTCTCGCAACCCGCGAGCGGGAGGTGTTCAGCGTCAACTGTTTTTGCCGGTTCGCGACAGCCATTCTTGCCGGCTCAACTCGTCGGCGAGGTCAACGCGGTCCACGGTGTCCACCGAGGGTCGTGGTCGGCCGGGACGCCCCGTCCAGGCTGGGCCGCAAGGCCCATAACTGCAATCTGAGTGGCGGGGCGGGCGGTGTGTCACCCGAAGGGCCGTAGCGAAGCGGAGGGCGCGCGCCAGCGCGTTGACACGCCGCCCGCCCCGCAGCTACGCCGTCCGGAGCGCAGCACTCGACGGTCGAAGCGGCACCGGCCGGCCGTTCACGAGGTCGACCGTCGGCGGGCTCGGGGCAGCAGCGGCCCCGGGGCGCGTCCCCGGGGAGCAGGTGACGGCGGCGATTTCCGGCGCGACCGGTCCGTGCGGTAGCTCGGGACGTCGAACTCGATCACCACCGCGTGGTGTACGAGCCGGTCGATCGCCGCGGCCGTGGCCATCTGGTCGCGGAAGATGCGGTCCCACTGGCTGAACATCAGGTTGCTCGTCACCATCACCGAGCGGCGCTCGTAGCGCTCGGCCAGAAGCGTGAACAACACTTCGGCTTCGTCCGGGCTCTGCTGAACGTAGCCCAGGTCGTCGAGCAAAATCGCCTCGAAGAGGTCCAGCTTCCGGAGGGCGCGGGGCAGGTCGAGGTCCCGTTTCGCACCGAGCAACTCCTGCACCAGGGCGTAGGCCGGCGCGCAGAGCACGCTGTGGCCGGCCTCGACCAGCGCGTGTCCGATCGCGCTCAGCGCATGGCTCTTGCCGACCCCCGGCAGACCGAACGCAAGAACGTTGGTGGCCATCTCGAGGAACGCCCCGGTGGCCAGCGTCTCGAGTTGCTGCGCGACCGGAGCGGGGAACCTGCCGGTGTCGAGCGTCGCGAACGTCTTGCCCGGCGGCAACCGCGAGGCGCGACGCAACCGCGTGATCCGGCGCTGACGGCGCGCTTCAGCTTCCGCCTCGAACACCTCGACCAGCACCGGCATCGCCTCGGGGTGGCCGGCCTGCGTCAGTCGGGGCACGAGCTCGTCGGCCGCCGTCGTCAGCCCGAACTGCGTCAGCAGCGACGTCACCTGCGTGCTCGCCGCTGTCATCCGACGAGACCTCCGGCGATCAGCGCGTCGTACTGCGAGAGATCCGGGCGGGGAACGTGGACCACGGGGACGGTCGGAACCGGCGGACGAACCAGAGCCTGCACGCCCGCGTAGTCGCAGCGAGCGCCGGCGTCGAGCTTGGCCCGCAGCGTCGCCTCGACCCGCCGCTCGCTGGTCGTGGCCGCCAGGTGCAGCAGGCGCACGTACTCGACGTCGGCCCGCTCGCCGTGCGACCGGCCGAGCGCGTCATACGCCGCCCGGAACACGAGCGACGGGAACAGCTCCTCCCGGAAGCGATACCGCGCGAACGCGCCCGGCTTCCGGACCAGACTCCCGATGATGTGGCGGTAGTCGATCCGGTGCTCCGCCTCGCCCCGCAGACGCGGCATCGTGCACAGCACCCGGCCGCCGTAGAGGACCTCCACCGTCGACGGATGCTGGCGCGCTTCGACCGTGTGACCAATCAACCGCGACGGCACCGAGTAGACCCGGCCGCCGACCCGGATCGTGCTCCACTTCCGCACCCGGCACTCGAACGTCGTGTGCTCCGGGACCCGACCCGACGGCAACGGACGCAGATACGGACGCTCCTCGGCCAGCCGGGCCGCCGCCGGCGCATTCCGCTCCTCGTCGACGACCGCACGCACGAAGCGCAGGTACGCCGCCTCGTCGACGAAGTCTCGGCCACCCCGCAACAGCAACGCCTGCTCGATGGCCGTCGCCGTCCGGAAGTGCGCCTGCTCGGCCACCCCGTTCTCGTGCGGCTTCCCCGGCTGGATCCGCGACGAGCGCAGCCCGTAGTGGTCCAGCACCTGCCGGAACCGCACCGTCAACTGACGACCGCCGCTGCGCCTCAGCTCGTGCGTCGCCGCCGACAGGTTGTCGTGACGCAGCACCGCCGGCACCGCCCCCAGCGTCCACAGCGCGCCCTGCAGCCCCGACACCAGCGCCTCGAACGTCTCGCTCAGCGCCAGCTCCACATACGTCCACCGGCTGTAGCTCAGCACCCACTCGAACAGCAGGTGCGGGAACGCCACACCTCGAAGCGTCACCCCCAGGTCGCTCAAGTCGGTGAAGTCGAACGCCGCTTCCCGACCCGGGACCGGAACCTGCTCGAAGTACACCTCGCGGTCGGGACCGTACTGCACTCGCCACTCGCGGACCCGCCGCTGCAAGGTCCGCAGCTGCCCCGGTTGAAAGCGGCCCGGATACCGGCGGCACAGCGCCTTGAACAGCGTCAGCACCTGCAGCCGGCCGTCGGTGTCGGCCACCAGCTGCGGCACGACCTCCGACTGCCACACGTCGGCGAACGGGTCCTCCCGCGTGCGCCACCACCGCGGCGCCTTCGCCGTCGACGGCAACGGCCCGCTCTGCCACTTGCGCGCCGACCGCTCGCTCATCCCCGCCGCCGCGGCCGCCGCCCCCAGCGTCTTGCCTGCCATCCGCTTCTCGCGCAATCGCCGAACCTGGGCATCGGTGACCAACCCGTCCTCCGCGAGGAAAACGGGCAGTGTCACACGCCTCGCGGCCGCCACCGCGACCGACCGATCACCGCCTTGGCAACCGGCAAAAATAATTGTCGTCGATCAGGAGGCGTTCGTCCCGAAGGTCTTTGCCGAGTACGAGTCCTATGTTCGCGCCAGCTCGTGGTGGCAGGTCGTCGG
Source organism: Vicinamibacterales bacterium (assembly GCA_963665465.1). GTDB lineage: Bacteria > Acidobacteriota > Vicinamibacteria > Vicinamibacterales > UBA8438 > JAAXGX01. The sequence continues at coordinate 5,127,233 of OY762226.1, read as the reverse complement.
ACGCCTGCGGCCCGGCGTGACGGTCGCGACGGCCCAAGCGGAAATGACCGCCATCGCGGGTCGTCTCGCCCGCGATCATCCCAGGACCAACGTGGACGTGGGCGCGCGCGTCATCCCGCTGCACGCCCGGCAGGTCGCGGCTGTGCGGCCTGCACTGTTCCTGCTCGCGGGCGCCGTGGCCTTCGTCCTGTTCATCGCCTGTGTCAACGCCGCTGGTCTGATGGTTGCGCACAACAGCCGTCGGCGATCGGAATTCGCGATCAGAATGGCGCTGGGCGGCGGCCGGACACGCTTGCTGCGCCAGTTGCTTACCGAGAGCGTGGTGATCGCCGCCCTGGGTGCTGGCGGTGGCCTCGCGCTGGCTGCCGGCGCGCTCGATCTGGTGATTGCGTTCGGCCCCACGGACGTGCCGCGCCTGCAGAACCTGACCATCGACACCCGCGTCCTCGGCTTCGCCATGCTGCTCGTCGTCGTTACGGCGCTCGGATGCGGCGCCGCTCCGGCCGTGAGGAGCATCCGGGAGCAGACCCGAGCGATTGCCCACGGACAGCGCAGCGGCGCGACCCTCAGCGAACGTCGGCTGCGGAGCGGTCTGGTGACGGCGGAGGTGGCGTTCACCCTCGTGCTGCTCGTCGGGGCCGGTCTGCTCGTTCGGAGCCTTGCGCGTCTCGTGGACGTGGATCTGGGGTTTGCGCCGGAGAACACCATCGCCATGCAGGTGGTGGCCTGGGACCGCCACGACGACGGCGCCGCGCGTGCGAACTTCGTTCGACAGACCCTCCGGGAGATTCGAGGCCTGCCCGGCATCGAAGCCGCGGGCGCCGCGTCGTCGTTTCCGCTGGCGATGGCGGACTTCACCATGGAGAGTGCGCTGACCATTCTGAATCGGCCGGCGCCTCCTCCGGGAGAGCAATCGTCAACGGCCGTTTCGATCGCAACCCCGACCTATCGGGAGACGATGCGGATTCCGCTGCGGCAGGGTCGGTGGTTCGACGACCGTGACGATGGCGGGCGACCGCCGGTTGCGGTCATCAACGACGTTCTCGCTACACAGCACTGGGCAGGCCGCAGTCCGCTGAACGAGCGGGTATCCGTCCAGTTCAGGGGACAGGCCCTCCAGGCAGAGATCGTCGGCGTCGTTGGCTCGGTGCGACCGCGAGGGTTCGACAGCCAGCCACGGCCCGAGCTGTTCCTGCCGCACGCACAGATCCCGCATGGTGAGATGACCTACCTCGTTCGGGCGGCACGCGACCCCGCCACTGTCATTTCAGCCGTCCAGCGGGCCGTCTGGTCGGTCGACCCGCTGCAGGCGTTCCACAGCGTGGCGACGGTCGATCAACTGCTCCGCGATACGACGGCGACTCGACGCTTCACCGGCGGTCTGCTCTCCCTGTTCGGCCTCATGGCATTGGTGCTCGCCGCGGTTGGCATCTACGGCGTGATCGGCGAGGCGACGAGTCGGCGGACGCGGGAGATCGGGCTTCGCAGCGCCCTCGGAGCCCGTACCTGGGAAATCTTTGGCATGGTGGTCGGCGGCGCCATCCGCCTTGCCCTGGCCGGCGTTGCCCTCGGGGTAATCGTGGCGCTCGGATTGTCCCAATCGATCTCGGCACTGCTCTTCGACGTTGCACCGACGGATTTCGCGACCCTCTCCATCGCCTCCCTGCTCCTGCTCGCAGTCGCCGTGATCGCGGCGTCCGTACCGGCGTGGCGTGCGTCGCGCGTCGACCCGGTGTCCGCGCTGCGTGTCGAGTAGACCTGGGCGTCCCGCAAGCAGACCATTCGTGCGCCGTGTTCCTCCACGCGGAGCGTGTTGTCCGCGGCTCAATCCGCACCCGATACCTTGATCTTCTACACGTGATCCTGTACCCATAGAAGGTCGAGGTATCACTGTGCCCAAGGCACCCCGGACGGATCTGCCCCAGGGGACGCTGGACTTGCTGGTGCTGCGAGTTGCAGCGGGGGGCCCGGTTCACGGCTACGGCATCGCGCAGCGGATCCGTCAGATCTCGCGCGAAGTGCTGCAGGTGCCCCAGGGATCGCTCTATCCCGCGCTCCACCGCCTCGAGAACCGGAAGCTTCTCGTCGCGGAGTGGAAGCCATCCGACACGGGCCGCGGCGCCAAGTTCTACCGCCTGACGCCGAAGGGCCGGACGCGATTGAAGGCACAGATCGAGAGCTGGTCCCGCCTGACGCAGGCCGTGGGTCTGATCCTCCAGACCTCGGGCGAAAGCGCGCCATGACCTGGTGGAGGCGCGTGCGGAATCACGACCGGATGGAGTGCGAGCTCCACGCCGAGTTGCGCGACCACGTCGAGCGGCAGGTGACCGACTACGTCAGGACTGGCATGTCGGAGCAGGAGGCGCGCCGGCGCACGCGCATCGAGTTCGGGGGCGTCGAGCAGATCAAGGAAATCTGTCGCGATGCGCGCGGCACGCGATGGCTCGACGAGACCTGGCAGGATCTGCGGTTCGCCGTCCGCGCGCTCCGAGCGGCGCCCCTCGTCACCACCGTCGTCGTTCTCTCCCTCGCGCTGGGCATTGGTGCGAACACGGCGATCTTCTCGCTGGTGAACGGCCTGCTCCTCCGCAGCCTGCCGGTCCCCGATGCCGATCGCCTGGTCACTCTGGCGGCGGGCAACACGGCGGAGGTGCGGTTCACGTACGCGACGTTCGATGAGATTCGACATCAGGACCACCTGGTCGATGGCGCCCTGGCGTGGGCCGAGTCCGAGCTGACGATCGGGGAGGAGGCAGAGCCCGCGTACGCCCAATGGGTGAGCGGCGACTTCTTCGAGACGCTGGGCGTGCGGCCATTCCTCGGTCGCACGTTCACGCCGGCCGACGACGTGGCCGGGGGAGGCCCGGCGGGACCGGTCGCGATCATCAGCCATGGCCTCTGGCAACGTCGGTTCGGCCGGGCGCCCGACGTGATAGGCGGCTCGCTCCCCGTCGAGGGTGTGGCAACCACCGTTGTCGGCGTTGCGCCCCCCGGCTTCCATGGCGTGCGGGTGGGGTCGGCGTTCGACCTGCTCCTGCCCATCCGGACCAATGACCTCATTCGGCCCACAACGCCACGGGACGCCCATGCCGCGTGGCTCCGAATCATGCTCAGACTGCGGCCCGGGCAGTCGCTGAACGCGGCCACCTTCGCCCTGCAAGCCGCGCAACCGCGGATCCGATCGAGATCGCTTCCGCCGGGACCCTCCGCCGCCGGATTCCTGAACGAGCCGTTCCTGCTCGACAACGCGGCCGCGGGCGTGTCGGAGTTGCGCCGACGCTACGCGTCCCCGCTCGTGACGCTGCTGGTGGTCGTTTCCCTGGTTCTGCTCGTTGCCTGCACCAACATTGCCAACATCTCGCTGGCGCGCGGCGCCGCGCGCCGCCATGCGCTGAGCCTGCAGGCCGCGCTGGGTGCATCACGCTGGCGGCTCGTGCGGCCGCTGCTCATCGAGAGCGCTCTGCTGTCCCTGCTCGGCGCCGCCCTCGGCCTTGTGTTCGCCGGTTGGGCGGCACGCGCGATGGTTGCACAGCTCCCGAGCAGCGCGACGGTGCCGATCGTGCTCGACCTCACGATCGACTGGCGGGTATTGGCGTACACCACCGTGGTCGCCGCAGCCGCGGCCATCGTGTCGGGCTCGGTGCCGGCGCTCCGGGCAACGGCCGTTGACCCGATGGACGCCTTGAAGGCAGATCGGCGCAGCGGCAGCGATGGCGGACGCGTGCGCGCGTTCAGCGTGATGCTGGTAGCACAGGTGGCAGTGTCGTTGCTGCTGCTGGTCGCGGGCGGTCTGTTCGGACGGACGTTTCAGCAGCTCGCGCAGGCGCCGCTGGGATTCGACGAGGACCGTCTCCTCGTGGCGACCGTGCGGACGCCGGCGACATCGCCGGCGGACCAGAGCGACGTCCGGCATCGATTGGCGCGGGCCGTCGCGTCGGTCCCCGGGGTCGCCGCGGCCGCCGGCTCGGACCAGGCGCCCATCCTCTACGCCTATCAGGCCTTCCCCCTCAGGTTGTCCGGCGTTGCGCCGCCGCCGGGTCCTGAAACCCTGACGCACCTGGTCTCGATCACCCCTGCGTGGTTCGAGGCGTACGGCGTGCGGATGCGCGCGGGACGCGCCTTCGAAGAACGCGATGCGGCCGGAGCCCAACCGGTCATGGTCGTCAACGAAGCGTTCGTGCAACGGTTCCTTCCCGGTCAAAGCGTGGTGGGACGAGCGCTGGCGATGACTGTCGAGTTCACTCCCGACGGCAGGTTCTCCTTCGCGCCCAAGGCGGTCGTCGGCGTGGTCGGCAACACCGTGCACGAGTCCATTCGCGGGCCGTTTCGTCCCATCGTCTATGTGCCGATGGCACAGGAGCCGCTGCAGTCGACCTTCGTTGCGGCAGCCTTCATCGCCGTGCGTTCGGAGAACGCTGCCCCGGAGCATCTGAGCCGTAGCGTGGCAGCCACGCTGGCGAGCGTCGAACCCGACGTGCGTGTGTCGTTTCTCACGGCCAGGGACCTGGTGAGCGCCGCGCTCGCGCGGGAGCGCCTCACGGCCCGTCTTGCAGCCTTCGCTGCCCTGCTGGGTTTGATGCTTACGGCTCTGGGATTGGGCGGGGTGACCGCGTACCAGGTCGCACAGCGCCGTACCGAGCTCGCCGTGCGCGCCGCACTCGGAAGCACCCGGGGGCGGCTGGTCGAACTCGTCGTCGCGCGCGTGCTGCGACGCGTGGTCGCGGGTGTCGTCGTCGGTCTGGTATTCGGCCTGTGGGCATCACGGATGGCGGAGTCGATGTTGTTCGGCATCCAGCCCCGGGACCCGATCGTCTTCGCCGGCGCCGCCGGCACGCTCATGGTGGTCGGTCTGCTCGTCGGCTGGGTATCTGCACATCGGGCATCCCGGCCACTGAGCCACCGTGGTCCGTGCCCATGAGAATCCCGGTCGCCGCCGGCAGCGACCGGGCCAGGGCGTTTCCCGGCCAATCCGCAGAAACGCTGCTGGCCAAGGCCAGAACAGACACATATGTCGTTTCTGCATCTACCGCCAACGAAATTGTGGCGGCTCCTGCATAACGCTACACGCAGCCGTTCCCGTGTCACGCAATGCCTTTCGTCCGCGCGGGAACGCCTCCTTACACAATTGTCTGCAGCGGGCACAGCAAGTTGACATTAATGTCGATCGGCACCGTCGCCGGGCACTGCTTTTCGACCCGGCCCCGATCGCCGCCAGTGTCGCACCTGCCGCAAGCCCCCGGTTTTGGCACCTGCACGAAGTCGTCTCCTGGATTGGCATGCCTCTTGCATTTCATCCCCGCTTTGCACGCGGGGGCACCGCCGGTCGAGAGGCACCGCGCGAGGCTGCACGCGTCAGGAGGAGATTTTTTTGCGTAGTCACCGACAGCACGACCACGACGTCACGAGGCGGTGGCGGAACCCGCTGGCAACCGCCCTGCTCGCGGCGTTCGCCGGCTCGATGGGAGCGGCGGGGCCCGTCCAGGCCCAGGATGAGGAATCGGACCTGCCGCCGATCTCGATCGGCGCCGGGCTGCAGACCAGCTTCCTGCACCGCGACACGGCAGACGAGGATTCGACGGACCACTTCCGGGTCAACAGCCTGCGTTTGTACCTGAACGGGTCGGTCACGAACAACATCAAGTTCATGGTGAACACCGACATCGACTACGGGGGGTCGCTCGGTGCGCCGAACAGCAGCCAGAACACCGACTTCCAGATCCTGGATGCGGTCGCGCAGTTCGAGATGTCGGACAAGTTCAACATCTGGATGGGACGGTTCCTGCCGCCGAGCGACCGCGCCAACCTGTACGGACCGTTCTACTCGCACCACTGGGCCGTTTTCGCCGACGGGGTCCAGGACGGCTACCCCTTCATCTTCCAGGGGCGCGCCGACGGTGCGGCCTACTGGGGACAGTTCGACAAGGTCAAGGTGTCGGTCGGCGCCTTCGACGGCGCATCGCTGAACGGCAACTCCACGCTGCTCGGCGCCGCGCGGGTGCAGGTGGACTTCTGGGACCCCGAGCCCGGCTACTACCTGAACGGCACGTTCTACGGCGAGAGGAACATCCTTGCCATCGGTGTCGCCGGGCAGCAGCAGGGCGGCGACGGGACGGCCTACTCGGGCGACTTCCTCATGGAGCGCAAGGTCGGCAACGGCGGGGCCGTGTCGTTCGAGGCCGAGTGGGCGCGGTACGACCGCCTCGGCGGCTACGACCCGCGCTACCTGACGAACGACGGCGGCTACCTCCTGGCGGCGTACCTGTTCCCGAACCGGGTCGGCCCCGGTCAGTTCGAGGTGCTCGGCAAGTACGCCCACGCACGGTTCCGCAAGGGCGTCACGCCGGACTACGACCAGAAGACCAGCGAATTCAACCTCAACTACCTCATCAAGCAGTTCGACGCGCGCGTGATGCTGTTCGTCAAGGACACCACCTACACGGCGGTCCAGACGGACGACATCCAGATCGGCGTCGCCCTGCAGATTCAGATGTAGATTCGTCAACCCAGGAGCCAAATCAATGAAACCGAGATACGCAACGCTCATCATCGGCATGGGCGCCCTCCTCGCCGCGTGCGGCGGATCCGACGGCGACGCGGAATCCGCCGGGGCGGCGACGGGCGGCGGCGACCCCATCAAGGTCGGCGTCCTGCATTCGCTGTCGGGGACGATGGCCATCAGCGAGACGACCCTCAAGGACACCATCCTCATGATGGTCGACGAGCAGAACGCCGCCGGCGGACTGCTCGGCAGACCCCTGGAGGCGGTGGTGGTCGATCCGGCGTCCGACTGGCCGCTGTTCGCCGAGCGCGCGCGCGAGCTGCTCGAGTCCGAGCAGGTCGACGTCGTGTTCGGCTGCTGGACGTCGGTGTCCAGAAAGTCCGTGCTCCCGGTGTTCGAGGAGAACAACGGCCTGCTCTTCTACCCGGTCCAGTACGAGGGCGAGGAGTCGTCGCGCAACGTCATCTATACGGGTGCGGCCCCCAACCAGCAGGCGATTCCGGCCATCGACTACCTCATGAACGAGGTGGGCATCGAGCGCTGGGTGCTCGAGGGCACCGACTACGTGTACCCGCGCACGACCAACCGCATCCTCGAGGCGTACCTGAAGCAGAAGGGCGTCGCCGATGAGGACATCTCCATCAACTACACGCCGTTCGGGCATTCCGACTGGCAGACCCGCGTGGCCGCGATCCGCCGCTTCGGCTCCGCCGGCAAGCCGACGGCCGTGGTGTCCACGATCAATGGCGACGCCAACGTCCCGTTCTACCTCGAGCTCGCCAATCAGGAGGTCTCGGCGGACGATATTCCCGTGGTCGCGTTCTCCGTGGGTGAAGAAGAGCTCTCCGGTCTCGACACCACGCCCCTGGTCGGCCACCTCGCCGCCTGGAACTACTTCCAGAGCGTGGATTCGCCCGTCAACGCCGACTTCATCGGCCAGTGGAAGGCGTTCGTCGGCAATGCGGACCGGACGACGAACGATCCGATGGAAGCGCACTACATCGGCTTCAACCTGTGGGCCAAGGCGGTGGAGAAGGCGGGCACGACCGACGTCGATGCGGTGCTCGAGGCCCTGCCGGGCACGGAGACGCCCAACCTGACCGGCGGGATCGCGCGCGTGCTGCCGAACCACCACATCACCAAGCCGGTGTACATCGGCGAGGTGCAGGCGAACGGGCAGTTCGACGTCGTCTGGCAGACGGACGACACGGTGCCGGGCGACGCCTGGTCGGACTACCTGCCGGGCAGCGAGGACACCGAGGCGGACTGGGTGTCGCTCAACTGCGGCAACTACAACACCGAGACGCAGGAGTGCTCCGGACAGAACTACGAGTAGGGGCGGCGGTGCCCGGCGGGCCGTGGAGCGCATGCCTGCTGCTCGCCGGCTGCCTCCTCGCCGCGCCGGCGCCTGCCCCGGCGCAGACCGACGACGACGCGTTCCGGGCGCTGGTCGCCACGCTCGCCGACGCCAACTTCCGCGAGAAGGAGGCGGTGTCCGAGCGCCTGAGCGCGACCGGACATCCCGGCGCCCGGGACGTGCTCGTCGCGCTCCTCGAGGACCGCCTGTTCCTCCGCGAGCGCGACGGCGCCGTCTTCATCGTCGAGTCGAACGACGAGCGGCTCGCTGCCTTCCAGCTGCTCGACCCCGCCTCGCTGGCCGCCGTCGAGGCGGCCCCGCCCGACGCGCTGGACCGGATCATCACCAACAACCGGTTGCGGCGGTTCCTGCGCACCGCCATTGCACGCTTCGGCCTCTCGAGCCCCGCCGCCGACGTGCGGCTCGACTCCGTCCGGGAGCTGCTGCGCAGCCTCGACGCGGCCACCTTCGACCTGCTGCGCCGCCGGGCACCCGTGGAGACCGATGCGGACGTGGCCTACGAGATCGAGACGGCCCTGTCGATCGAGGCGCTCGACGACGCCGACCCGGCGGTGCGCCTGGCCGCCGTGGAGCGGCTCTCCGGCCGCCTGCACCCCGTGGTCCACAACCGGCTCGCGGCGCTCGTCGCGCAGGACGACGACGGCCGCTACGCCGAGACCGACGAGGCCGTGCGCGCCGCGGCGGTCGACGCGATCTGGCAGATCGACTCGACGCGCAACGCGTACTCGGTGCTCGAGACCGTCGCCTTCGGCCTGAGCCTGGGCTCCGTGCTGGTGCTGGTGGCCATCGGCCTCGCCATCACGTTCGGCGTGATGGGGGTCATCAACATGGCCCACGGCGAGCTGATGATGCTCGGCGCCTACACGACCTACGTCGTGCAGCTGTGGATGCCGGACCTCATCGGCGTCTCGCTGCTGGTGGCGGTGCCCGCGGCGTTCGTCGTCTCGGGATCCGCCGGCGTGCTCATCGAGAGGACGGTCATCCGGTTCCTCTACGGGCGTCCGCTCGAGACGCTGCTGGCGACCTTCGGCGTCAGCCTCGTGTTGCAGCAGCTCGTGCGGTCGGTCTTCTCCGCCAACAACCGCGCGGTCGTCACGCCGGCGTGGATGAGCGGGGCCCTGCAGTTCAACGAGGCGTTCTCGCTCACCTACAACCGGCTCTACATCGTGCTGTTCGCGATCATCGTGTTCACGCTCGTGCTCGGCGTCCTGAAGCACACGCGCCTGGGGCTCGACATCCGCGCCGTATCGCAGAACCGTGCCATGGCCCGCGCCATGGGGGTGCGGACCGGCCGGGTCGACGCGGCGACGTTCGGGCTCGGGGCCGGCATCGCCGGCGTGGCCGGCGTGGCGCTGACCCAGTTGACGAACGTCGGCCCCAACCTGGGGCAGTCCTACATCGTCGACTCGTTCATGGTGGTCGTGTTCGGCGGGGTCGGCAACCTCTGGGGCACCCTCATCGGCGGGATGTCGCTCGGCATCGTCAACAAGCTGCTCGAGCCGTTCGCCGGCGCGGTGCTCGGCAAGATCCTCGTCCTGATCGTCCTCATCCTCTTCATCCAGCGTCGACCGCGCGGGCTGTTCCCGCAGGTGGGGCGCGCCGCGGAGAGCGGATGAGGCGCCTGCCGCGCCTGCCGCGCCTGCCGGCGGTCGTTGCGGACAGCGGCAGCAAGGCCTTCCTGAGCTGCCTGGCGGTGGTGGCCGTCGCGGCGCCGCTTCTCAACCTCGCGGTGCCGGAATCCTCCCCGCTGCACCTGTCGACCTACGCCGTCGGCCTGATCGGCAAGTACCTCTGCTACGCGCTGCTGGCCCTCGCGGTCGACTTCATCTGGGGCTTCGTCGGGATCCTGAGCCTGGGCCACGCCGCCTTCTTCGCGCTCGGGGGCTACGCCATGGGGATGTACCTCATGCGCCAGATCGGGACCCGCGGCGTATACGGGCATCCGGTGCTGCCCGATTTCATGGTGTTCCTGAACTGGACCGAGCTGCCGTGGTTCTGGTACGGATTCGACCGCTTCTGGTTCGCGGTCGTCATGGTGGCGCTCGGGCCCGGCGCCCTCGCCTTCGTGTTCGGCTGGCTGGCGTTCCGCTCCCGCGTCACCGGCGTCTACCTGTCGATCATGACGCAGGCGCTCACCTACGCCCTGATGCTCGCCTTCTTCCGCAACGACATGGGCTTCGGGGGCAACAACGGCTTCACCGACTTCAAGGACCTGCTCGGCTTCGACCTGCAGAGCGACGCGACCCGATCCACGCTGCTGGCCGTCACCGCCGTCGTCCTCGGCCTGAGCTACTGGACGTGCCGGGTCGTGCTCGCCTCGCGCGCCGGACGGGTCCTGCGGGCCATCCGCGACGCCGAAAGCCGCACCCGCTTTCTCGGCTACCGGGTGGACGCCTACAAGCTCTGGGTGTTCGTGCTGTCGGCGGTGCTGGCCGGCGTGGCCGGGGCGCTCTACGTGCCGCAGATCGGCATCATCAACCCCGGCGAATTCGAGCCCATCAACTCCATCGAGGTGGTGATCTGGGTGGCGGTCGGCGGCCGCGGCACCCTGTACGGCGCCGCGGTCGGGGCCGTGCTCGTCAACTACGCCAAGACGTACTTCACCAGCGCGCTGCCCGAGGTGTGGCTGTACGCCCTCGGCGCGGTGTTCGTCTGCTCCACGCTCTTCCTTCCGCGCGGGCTGGCCGGCCTCCTGCCCGCGGCGAGGCGCGGCGCGTGAACGGCGCCCCGCCCGGCGGCTCCGCGGGCAGGCGCGAGGCCTGGCGCGAAAAGCGGGAAGCCGCGCTGCGGCGCAAGCCGTCGGTGCTGAGCGGCAACGTGCTGTACATCCGCGACGTGACGGTGACCTTCGACGGGTTCAAGGCGCTCGACGATCTGACCATGCACGTCGACCCGGGCGAGCTGCTGTGCGTCATCGGCCCGAACGGGGCCGGCAAGACGACGATGATGGACGTCGTGACCGGCAAGACCCGCCCGCAGCAGGGAACGGTGTGGTACGGCAACGAGACGAATCTGCTGGCGCTGAGCGAGCCGGCGATCGCCCAGTTCGGGATCTGCCGCAAGTTCCAGAAGCCGACCGTGTTCGACTTCCTCACCGTCTTCGAGAACCTCGAGCTCGCGCTGGCCGGCGAGAAGTCGTTCTGGCGCAGCGTCTTCGCCCGCCTCACGCGCCGCGACCGCGAGGGCATCGACGCCGTGCTCGAAACGACGGGACTGACGGCCGAGCGCGAGTCCCGGGCCGGCACGCTGGCCCACGGGCAGAAGCAGTGGCTCGAGATCGGCATGCTGCTGATGCAGGATCCGAAGCTGCTGCTCGTGGACGAGCCCGTGGCCGGCATGACGCCGCAGGAGACCGAACGCACCGGCGAGCTGCTCCTCACGCTGGCCGGCCAGCATTCCGTGGTCGTCGTGGAGCACGACATGGAGTTCGTGCGGTCGATAGCGAACCGGGTGGTCGTCCTGCACGAGGGCCGGGTGCTGGCGGAGGGAAGCATGGATGACGTGCAGGCCGACCCGCGCGTCATCGAGGTGTATCTCGGCGCATGAGCCTCCTGCGAATCAAGGCCCTGAACCAGTCGTACGGCGGCAGCCAGACGCTGTGGGGCATCGACCTGGACGTGGCGGCCGGGACGCGCCTGTGCCTGATGGGCCGCAACGGCATGGGCAAGACCACGCTCCTCAAGTGCCTGATGGGCCTCGTGCCGGTGACGTCCGGCACGGCGACGCTCGACGACGTCGAGTTGCTCGCGCGCCCGCCGGAGGACCGGGCGCGGCTGGGCATCGGCTACGTCCCGCAGGGACGCGAGATCTTTCCGCAGCTCACCGTGGAGGAGAACCTGCAGATCGGGATGGCCGCGCGGCGCGACGGCGGCCGTGCGATTCCGCCGCGCGTGTTCGAGATCTTCCCGGTGCTCAAGCGGATGCTCCAGCGCCGGGGGGGCGACCTGTCCGGCGGACAGCAGCAGCAGCTCGCGATCGGGCGCGCCCTGGTGCTCGAGCCGCGGCTGCTGGTCCTCGACGAGCCGACGGAAGGCATCCAGCCGAACATCGTCCACGAGATCGGCGATATCATCCTCAGGCTCAATCGGGACGCTGGCGTGACCGTGCTGCTCGTGGAACAGAAGCTGCCGTTCGCCCGGCGCGTGGCCAGCGAGTTCCGCATCCTGGACAAGGGGCGGCTGGTCGCCGGCGGTGCGATCGACGAGCTGAGCGATGAGCACATCCGCCAGTACCTCACCGTCTAGCGCCGATCCCCGCCCCGCGCCGCCGGCGGCACGGCCGCCGGACCCGCGCGATGCGAGGCGGCCCGGCAGCGGGCGGTTCACCGTCGAGCGGAGCCGGGGGCGGAGCGTCGTGCGGCAGGCCTATGCCACCAGCCCGCTGCGCCTGCTGACGCCGCGGAACCATGGCCATGCGGCCTGGATCTACTCGTCGAGCTACGGCGGCGGGCTGGTCGACGGCGACGACATCAGCATCCGGGCGTCGGTCGGCAGCGGTGCCGCCGCCTTCCTCTCGACGCAGTCCGCCACCAAGGTCTACCGGTCGCCGCGCGGCACGCGCGCGGCGCTCGACGCCGACGTGCGGGAGGGCGGACTGCTCGTCGTCGCGCCCGACGCGGCGATCTGCTTCGCCGGCTCCCGCTACCGGCAGACCCAGCGCGTCAGCATCGCCGGCGGCGGCGGCCTGGTCCTGCTCGACTGCGTCACCTCGGGCCGGCGGGAGTCCGGCGAACGATGGGCCTTCGAGGAGTACGTCAGCCGCACCACGATCCGCGTCGACGGCCGCCTGGTCGTCCACGACGCGCTGGCGCTGCGCGCGGAAGACGGCCGGCTGGCGGAACGCTTCGGCCGTCACGACGTCCTGGCCGTGGCCGTCGTGATCGGACGCGCGCTCGAGGCGGAGGCGCGCCGGCTCGACGAGCGCGTGCGCGCGCTGCCGGTGGCACGGGGCAGCGACCGCCTCGTGGCGTGCGCGCCCCTCGACGGCGGCGGCTGCGTCGTGCGCATCGCGGGGCGCACGCTCGAGGCCGTCGACGGCGCCGTGCGAGACTGGTTAGACTTTGTGCCCCGGCTGCTCGGCGACAGCCCCTGGGCACGGAAATGGTAGGGACATGCACCTCACACCGCGCGAAGTCGACAAGCTGATCCTGCACCAGGCGGGGTTCCTTGCGCAGAAGCGCCTGGCCCGCGGCGTCAGGCTCAACTACGTGGAGGCGGTCGCGCTCATCGCCACGCAGCTGCTCGAGCTCATCCGCGACGGCCGGTCCGTGGCCGAGCTGATGGACCTCGGGCGCCGCCTCCTGGGGACCGCCGAGGTCCTCGACGGCGTCGCCGACATGGTCGACGAGGTGCAGGTGGAGGGCACGTTCCCCGACGGCACGAAGCTGGTGACCGTGCACCATCCGATCGTGGCGGAGCACGGCGACCGCGCCCTGGCGCTCTACGGCAGCTTTCTCGAGGCGCGGGCGCCGGCGCCGACCGTGGGCCGACCGGCGGCCGCGGTCCCGGGCACCCCGGGCGAGGTGCTGACGGCCGAGGGGCAGATCACGCTGAACGAGGACCGCTCCCCCATCGCCCTGGCGGTCGCGAACTCCGGCGACCGGCCGATTCAGGTCGGCAGCCACTACCACTTCTTCGAGACCAACCGCGCCCTGGTCTTCGACCGCCGGGCCGCCTACGGCCACCGCCTGGACATCCCGGCGGGCACGGCGGTGCGCTTCGAGCCGGGCGAGAGCAGGACGGTGCGGCTCGTGCCGATCGCCGGCGAGCGCGTCGTCCGCGGCGGGAACGCGTGGGCGAGCGGGCCGGTCGTCGCGGGGCGCGAGCTGGGGAGCTGGGAGTAGTCATGGCGCACCGCATCGACCGGCGGCACTACGCGGATCTCTACGGGCCGACGCGCGGCGACCGCGTGCGCCTCGGCGACACCGGCCTCGTGGCGGAGGTGGAGGACGACGCCACCGTCTACGGCGACGAGTGCAAGTTCGGCGGCGGGAAGGTGCTGCGCGACGGCATGGGACAGGCGGCCGGCGTCTCCGACGAGCGTGCCCTCGACTGCGTGATCACCAACGCCCTCATCGTCGACTGGACCGGCATCCGCAAGGCGGACGTCGGCATCAAGAACGGCCGCATCGCGGGCATCGGCAAGGCCGGCAACCCGGACGTCATGGCCGGGGTGGGCGACGACCTCGTCGTCGGCGTGACGACGGAGGCCATCGCGGGCGAGGGCCTGATACTGACCGCCGGCGCCATCGACGCCCACGTGCACTTCATCTCGCCGCAGCAGATCCACGAGGCGCTCGCGAGCGGCGTGACGACGTTCATCGGCGGCGGGACGGGACCGGCCACCGGCACCAAGGCGACGACGTGCACCCCGGGCAGCCAGCACGTCCGTCTCATGCTGCAGGCGAACGACGCGCTGCCGATGAACTTCGGCTTCCTCGGCAAGGGCAACACGTCGCTGCCGGCGGGCATCGAGGAGCAGGTCCGGAGCGGCGCCGTCGGGCTGAAGCTGCACGAGGACTGGGGCTCGACGCCCGCCACGATCGACTGCTGCCTGGGCGAGGCGGAGCGCTTCGACGTGCAGGTCGCCATCCACACCGACACGCTGAACGAGTCGGGGTTCGTCGACGCGTCGATTGCGGCGTTCAAGGGCCGCACCATCCACACCTACCACACCGAGGGCGCCGGCGGCGGCCACGCCCCCGACATCATCCGGGTGTGCGGCGAGCCCAACGTCCTGCCGAGCTCGACCAACCCGACGCGGCCCTACACCGTCAACACGCTGGACGAGCACCTCGACATGCTCATGGTCTGCCACCACCTCGACAAGAACACGCCCGAGGACGTGGCCTTTGCGGAGAGCCGCATTCGGGGGCAGACGATCGCGGCCGAGGACGTGCTGCACGACCTCGGGGCCATCAGCATCATGGCCAGTGACAGCCAGGCCATGGGACGGGTGGGCGAGGTGGTCACCCGCACGTGGCAGACGGCCGACAAGATGCGGGCCGAGCGCGGCCGGCTGGACGGCGAGCAGGGCGCCAACGACAACCTCCGCATCCGCCGCTACGTCGCCAAGTACACCGTCAACCCGGCGGTCGCGCACGGCATCGCGCACGAGGTGGGTTCGGTCGAGGTGGGCAAGCTGGCCGACCTCGTGCTCTGGAAGCCCGCGTTCTTCGGCGTCAAGCCGGAGATCGTCGTCAAGGGCGGGTTCATCGCCTGGGCGCAGATGGGCGACGCCAACGCCTCGATTCCCACCCCGCAGCCGCAGCTGATGCGCCCGATGTTCGGCGCGTTCGGCCGGGCGGCGGGGGCGACGTCGCTGGCGTTCGTCTCGCAGCTCTCGCTCGAGGCGGGGACGGTGGCCGGCTACGGGCTCACGAAGGGACTGTCGGCCGTGCGCGGGTGCCGCACGATCGGCAAGCGGGACATGAAGCTCAACGACGCGCTGCCGCGCATTCAGGTCGACCCGGAGACCTATGTCGTCACCGCCGACGGCGAGGTGCTGACGGCCGCGGCGGCCGAGGTGTTGCCGCTCGCGCAGCGCTACTGCCTCTTCTAGCGGTCCGTGGCGGAATCGTCAGACTGGCTCGCTTGGCAGGTCGTCGACTCGGCGTTCCCGGTCGGCGTGTTCGCCCACTCGTGGGGCCTCGAGGCGGCGTGGCAGGCCGGCCACGTGGACGACGAAGCCGCGCTGCGCCGGTTCCTGGCGGAGTCGATTCAGCAAACGGGATGGAGCGCGCTGCCCGTCATGAGCGCGGCGCATCGGGCGCCGCAGCGGCTGGCGGAGCTCGACGAGCTGACCGACGCGTTTCTCGTCAACAGCGTCGCCAACCGCGCCAGCCGGGTGCAGGGACGCACGCTGGCCGCCACCGCCGAGCGGGTCTGGCCGTCGCCGGCGATGACCGATCTCGATGCCCGTGCCCGCGCTGGCCGAGCGCACGTGGCGCCCGTCTCGGGCGTCGTCTTCCGCACCATCGGGCTGGCGGAGGAGGTCGCGCAGCGGGCGGTGCTCCACGGCGCCGCCCGCGGCGTTCTGTCGGCGGCGGTTCGTCTCGGCATCGTGGGCAGCTACCAGGCCCAGCGCCTGCAGCACGAGGCGGCGACGCGCCTGGAGGCAACGCTCGAGAAGTGCCGCGGGCTGCCTCCCGAGGCCATCTGCCAGACGGCGCCGATCATCGATCTGCTGCAGGGCGCGCACGACCGACTGTACTCACGGCTCTTCCAATCGTAGGTTTTCGGTTCGTCTGTCGAGGAGGAACGGCGATGCACGACAAGCTCAAGCATCCGCACGAGCACGATGATCCGGCCGAGCCCGGCCTGTTCGAGCACCGGGAGCAGCCGCACGCGCGCGACTACCGCCGCCGCGCGTTCACCGTGGGCATCGGCGGGCCCGTCGGCAGCGGGAAGACGGCGCTGCTCCTCGCGCTGTGCCGCCGGCTCCGGGACCGCTACAGCCTGGGCGTCGTGACCAACGACATCTTCACCCGGGAGGACGGCGAGTTCCTCGTGCGCCACGAGGCGCTCGAGACGAATCGCATCACGGCCGTCGAGACCGGCGGCTGCCCGCACACGGCGGTGCGCGACGACGTGAGCCAGAATCTGGACGCGCTCATGCAGCTCATGACGGTGGTACGGCCCGAGCTGCTGTTCGTCGAGAGCGGCGGCGACAACCTGGCGGCGCAGTTCAGCCGCGAGCTGGCCGACTTCACGATCTACGTCATCGACGTGTCGGGCGGCGACAAGATACCCCGCAAGGGCGGGCCCGGCATCACGCAATCCGATCTGCTGGTCATCAACAAGACGGACCTCGCCGCGCTGATCGGCGCCGACCTCGACGTCATGGCGCGGGACTCGCAACGCATGCGCCAGGGGGGGCCGTTCGTCTTCGCCCAGGTGACCAACGGGGTGGGCGTGGACACGATCACCGACGCGGTGGTCGCGGGCCTCGACGCCGCGCGCGCCGGCGCGCCCTGACGGCCCGTGCCGAGCGAAGCGTCCCGGACCGCCGTGCGGCCGGACCGTGAAGTCACCGGCCGGGGGCGCTCCCGCCCGTCCGCGTCGGCCGGCGAACGGGCCGGCCGGCCAGCGCGCCGGTCGCCTCGCCATCCCGTATCGCGAAGCGGCCGTTGACGAGCACGTGCACGGTTCCCGCGGCGTGCTGCCGCGGGTGGTCGTAGGTGGCGCGATCGAGGATGCGGCGGGCGTCGAGCACCGCGATGTCGGCGACGGCGCCGGCCCGCAGGTAGCCGCGGTCGTCCAGGCGCAGGAAATCGGCCGCCAGACCGGTCATGCTGCGGACGGCGAACGGCATGGCGATGATCCGCTCGTCGAGCACGAACTGGCGCAGCTTGCGCGTGAAGGCGCCGAACACGCGCGGGTGGGTGACGTTCTGCGCGGGGGACGGCGTGCGGCCGTCCGTGCAGGTCATCATCCAGGGCTGCCGCGCGAGGTAGCGCGTGTTCTCGATGTCGTAGAGGTCCAGGTTCATCACGGCGGCGTTGCCGGCGGTGATGATGCGCCGCACCGCCGCGGGCACCGGCAGCTCCCACTCGGCCGCGACCGCGGCCAGCGTACGGCCGTTGAGCTCCGGCCGCGGGTCGGCGAACAGGAGCTTGTCGGCGCCCCCGCGGATCGCCAGCATCTCCAGGGTCTCGACGTCGAGCCGGCGGACGGTCTCGGGATCGCCGAACCGCTCGAGCAGGTCCGCGCGCCCCCCGTTGGAGGCCCAGCGCGGTATCGCGTAGGCCGCCAGGCTCGACTGGGTGGCCGTGTAGACGTGCTGCGCCGCCGCCACCTCCACGCCCCGCGCGCGGGCCTCCTCGATCAGGCGGGCCCCTTCGGGCGCGCGCCCGTAGTTGCTCGCGCCCTGCGCGTTGAAGTGGCTGAAGATGACGCGCGCCCCGGCCTCCTCGCCGATCCGGATCGCCTCGCGTATCGAGCTCAGATAGCCGACGCCCCGGTAGCTGGCGCCGAGGTCGCGATCGTGCGTGTCGTAGATGCCGTCGAACGCCGCGGCGACGCGCGTCAGCTCGATGACCTCCGCGGTGGTCGCGTAGTACCCCGGCACGTAGAAGAGTCCGGTCGAGAGACCGAACGCGCCTTCGCGCATGGCCTGGCGCACCAGGGCGCGCATCTCGTCCAGCTCGGCCGCCGTCGGGGCGCGGTCGGCGCCTCCGATCACCCGCTGCCGGATCTCGCCGTGACCCGCGTAGGCGAACGTGTTCACCCCGATGCGGCCCTCGAGCCCGGCGAACAGCTCGGCGACGTCGGGCGTGCCCGCGCCGTCCACCCCGATCGCCACCGTGGTGATGCCCTGGTGGAGGAACGGCAGCGCGTCCCGGCCGTAGCCTTCCGTCAGCTCGGCGTCCGAGTGCATGTCGATGAAGCCCGGCGTGACCAGCAGCCCGTCGACGTCCACGACGACGGCCGCATCGAGGCCGGCCGCCGCCGCGTCGCCGACGAAGCTGATGCGCTCGCCCGCCACGCCGACGTCCAGCCGGCCCGGCGGCCGTCCCGATCCGTCGTGGACCAGACCGCCGACCAGCAGCAGGTCCGCGGCCGGCTGGGAGCGCACGCCGCCGATCCACGACGCCGCCACCAGCATGGCGGCCACGAGCAGCCGGCACCATCGGCGCCTGTCACGGGCGGTTCCGATCGTCACGAGGTCCCCCGATCCGCTACGGCGTCGCGCGTCACCTGCAGGGAATATGGACGAACGAGGTGACCTCCACCCCGCTGGAGCGACCGGCCGGGCTGGGTGATCGGAGTTCCTGACCGGCGAGGAGCTGGCCGAGAGGGCCAGCCGGGATGCGCTGCTAGCGCGCGCCGGCGGCCGCGGCCCGCTCCTCGGCCCGATTGCCGCTGAGGATGTTGGGAACCGAGCGATTCCCCTCGTGGCAGGCGTACTCGAAGAGCGTCTCCCCGATGGCCCGCATGGGCATCGCCGCGGTCCAGGGGCGTGTCCACACCGCGGGGTTGGTGACCGTCACCTGGTAGTCGATCGTGTCGGCGTCGACGCGGGTCAGACGCTCGACCACGTGATGGTCGCGGCCTCCGAAGACGGTGCCGTTGTTTCTCACGACGCTCCCGTGCAGCGTGTCCGTGAACGTCGTGGTCTCGATCACCAGCGTGTCGCCCTCCCAGCGCCCGCGGGAGCTGCCCAGCCACTGTCGCAGCGTCGGCGGCAGGTCGGACCGCCCGTCGAGAGGAATGATGCGCGCGTCGTGGATCATCTCCACGACGATCGCGACGTAGTCGGGCGTCTGCAGAATCTGGTAGTTGTGATTGTAGTACCCGGGCATCATCAGGCCGGGCATGCCGCGGGTGATGCAGCGATCGTAGACGTTCAGATCCTCCCATGAGTCGATCGGGGTGCGACGGTCGATGGCCTCCACATAGGAATCGGTGCGTTCGCTCGCGCGCGCCTGCTCGGCGGGCGTGACCGGCGGCAGCCGGCCCTCGCGCGGGTCCACGATCAGCGACGTCCGTCTGGACAACGCACCCTGCTCGAGCCAGAAGTTGTTGTACGCCCCCGTGGGCATCGTCGCCGAGCCGCGGTCCGGGGTGGACCGCCGCTGATTCCGCTCGGCCCACTGCTCGTCCGTGAGGAACTCCGCCTCGAGGTCCGCGGGCCGCTCCAGAGGCGTCCTGGTGGTGTTCGACCACGTCCCCTGCAGGTCCGGATGGCCCCACGGGGTCCGCGGCGGGGACCAGGTCTCGCCCGCGGCTGTCGGCGGCTGTCCGAGGGCCGGCGTCGCGGCGAGCGACAGGGGCACGACCAGCACCAGCAACGTCCCGAGGGTGCGATGGCTCATCACGACCTCCTTGCGCGACCTCGTCGATCGCAGCTGCATCGGAACCGGGTTGGACCGTTCCGCCGCCGGATCCTGACGGACCCGGATGGAGACCGTTGGCGGGGTCGCCCCCGGCGCCGGCGCCCGGTCGAGCACCGGGAGCCAGCGCCGGGAGATCGTGCCTGCCGGGACGGCGTGCGTCCCGCAGAGACCTACTGCGCGTCGCCGCTGACGACGACGGTGATGTCCTCCGACACCATGAGGCCGCCGTCGTGCGCCAGGCACCGCAGCACGTAGGTGCCGGGCTCGCTGAACGTCGCCTCGACTTCCCACTTGTCGTCCGGGGGCAGCGGCGGAGCGCCCCAGCCCGGCCCCCACGGCGAGTTCGCACCTATGCGGCGGTCTTCCCACACCTGGAACTGCTCGGGCTCGAACGTCGCCGTCTCGCCGGGACCCCGGTACACGAACCAGGCGACCCGCAGCCCCCTGGCCCCGAACGTGGTCACGTGCGTGGGCCGGGGCGGGAGCTGGAACCACTCCGGCACGCCGTCATCGGTGGCCACGGCCGTCAGCGTCAGCGGCTGCCCGACGGCGACCGTCCTGGTGCCCCCGCCCTGCACCTCGAGTCTGGGGGCCTCGTTCGTCAGGAGCCAGTCGGCGGTTGGCGCGCCGCTGTTCCGCTGCAGGATGACGTCGTCGATGAAGTAGTCCGGGTGAAGCGACGCGTACGCCTTCTTCGTCTCGCCGTTGGGGCTCGTCAGGGTCCAGATGAGCTCCTGCTCGCCGAAGTCGGCCGGCACGCGGACCCGGAAGAGGAACCGGTTGCGCCGCGGCAGGAAGTGGGTCGGCTGACCCCGATCCGGACCACCGGGCTCGACGCTGTTCTGCGCCCCGATCGGAATGTCGACGGCCTCGTCCCAGTTCCGGTTCATGGTGCCGAACACCAGATTGAACGACCCGTCGGGATTCCGCTCCCAACCCTCGTAGGCGGGCACCACTTCCTGCCCGGTCGCGTGTCGCACCGGCTGGGCCCCGACTTCCCCGACCCCTGCGCCCAGGACGGCAACCGCGAGCAGCAGGCAGCCTCGCGCGGCAGCCCGGCGCCAAGCAAGTAGGCTCGTCATGCGCTACCCCCTACTCGTTGTTGTTGCCGGCCGCGGCCGGCGTGTCGTCGAAGAGGCCGCAGAGCGGGCACCCGGCGACCAGGTCTCCGCGCTCGAGGCCGAGCTGCTCCCGGCGGGCGGCCAGCTCGTGCTCGAACTGCTCGTCGGTCAGGTAGATGCCGCGGGCCAGGTTGATGAACATCTGGTCGACCGAGCGCTGCCCGTCGCCGGACCAGTTTCTCGGATCCGGGACGTTGGGATTCGACGGCGAGTTGTTGAAGTAGCCGACCAGGCGCAGGATGGTCCCCTCGGGGAGGAGGGGCGTCGCGTCGTCCTCGTAGGTGTAGACCCGGACCCAGCCGTGGTCGTAACCCGCGCAGTTGAGCATCTCCCGCTGCCGGCCCCAGATTGCCTCCAGGCACATCCGCACGCCGGGCGCGTGCAGGTGGGGCTCGAAGATGGTCATCTTGAGCGGCCGGGGGACGACGAAGTAGCTCTCGAGCTCCTGGTCGGCGTCCATCGCCTCGAGGTCGATGTCGACGATCGCCCAGGAGATGCCTTCCTCCTTCAGCGACGGCTCGTAGCCTCGCGGGTGGAACTTGAAGCCGACGTTCAGGTGGGCCGTGGTGTCCGCGCCGTTCGCGTGCAGGTGGTTGTTGGGGAACACCACCGTCGCCCCGGCCGGCATCAGTCGGCCCGCCTCGGGATTGAAGTAGTCGGCGTTGCGCCCGACCTCGTGGACCGGCCAGCCGCCCAGCCGCGCGGATTCCTGCTCCTCCGCGGAGGCGGACGGGTCGACGACGCCCATGGTCGCATGGTGGAACACGAACAGCCCGCCGACCGTGTTGCGCCCGCCGCTCCCGCGCGACTCGGTGATTTCCTTGTACTCGATCGCGGCGACGTAGCGATCCTCCGGCAGCGAGGTCTGCGTCTCGCCGATCGCCCCCCACCAGTCGGGCTGCTCACCCTGCACGTGCACGCTCGGCGACGAGACGACCAGATCGGGCTCGCCGATCTCCCACTCGTCGACGTCGATGAACGCCACCGGCGGCGGCATGTCGGCGGGATCGCCGCGCGGCGCACCGTTGTCCGCCCACGTCGCGATCTTCTCGATCTCTTCCTCGCTCAGCGAGGGATCGTTCTTGAAGCTCTGAATGCCGATCTCCCGCTCGATGAACCACGGCGGCATGACCCCCGGCTTGTCGCGCAGCGCGGTGCGCTGCTTCATGGCCCGGGCCCAGGGGCGCACCTCTTCGTAGTCGATGAGCGACATCGGCGCCAGCGAGTCCGGCCGATGGCACTTCTGGCAGCTCCGCTGCAGAATCGGCGCGATGTCCCTGGTGAACGTCACCTCGGCGCCGGCCGCATCCTGCGCGAGCGCGGGTGCGGGGAACGCAGGTGTCGCCACGACCGCAGCCGCGACGGAAAGAGCGAGCAATGTCCTCTTCATGTGACCTCCGTGCAGCCCGGTCGAGCCTGCCGGCAGCCGGGCGCGGTCTCTCGGCTAGATACCTGCACGCCAATGTACCACACTCCCCAGCCGGGACGATAGCCCCCGCCGGGCGGCCGTCAACGGACGAAGAGCGACCCGCCGCCGAGCTCGTGGTAGACGATCGGCACGAAGTCGTTCGCGGTCCACGTCGCCTCCTGCCCCCACCTGGCGTCGTGGGCGGCCGTCGGCGCCGCGGCCATCACCTCGTCGAGACTGCGGCCCGCGGCGATCAGCGACCGTACCCGGTCGCGGACGTCGACGATCATGTCGAGAAACTCGACGAGGGCGTCGCGGCCCACCACCTCGAGGCCGTGGCCGGGAATGACCCGGGTGCGCGGTCCGGCCATGGCGACCGCCGTCTCGAGCGCCGCGATCGTGCCGGCCACGGTCCCGCCGTTGTACACGTCGACGATCGGGTAGCTCGTGGTGCGGAATACGTCGCCCAGGTGCAGCACGTCCGAGTCCGGGAAGTGGACGAAGGTGTCGCCGTCGGTGTGGGCCGCGGGCGCGAGAAAGGCGCGCACGTCCTCGCCGTTGAAGTGAAACCCCACCGCCGAGTCGTAGGTCACGACCGGCCGCGCTCCGGCCGGCGGCTGCGGCGAGAAGCGGCCTCCCCGGCGCGGAGTCCGCAGACGCTCCAGCGCCCGCACCCGGAGATTGTCATGGGCGAAGATCAGGATGTCCTGCCGGGCGAGCGGCTCGTTGCCGCCGATGTGGTCGGGGTGCACATGCGTGTTGATCAGGAAGCGGATCGCGCCGTCCGACACCTGCCGCACCGCGGCGACCAGCCGCTCGGCCAGCGGCGCGAACAGCGAGTCGACGAGCAGCACCCCGTCCGGTCCGGCGAAGACGCCGACGTTGCCGCCGCCGCCCGGGCGCTGGACCATGTGAACCTGGCCCGCCACGGGCACGATCGTCAGCTCGACGCCGGCGAACCGGTCGGCCTGATTCTGTCCGCCGGCCCTGACGGCGGCGAGCGCCAGGCAGAGCGCGGCGAGTGCGAAGACGACGAGACGGGGTTGTCTGATCATCGGACAGCTCCTCGGACCCTGCGACGCCGCCGCGTGCGGCCGGCCGGATGGGGGCCGCTCGACCTGCTCAGCGCACCGGGAAGAAGATGTCGGTGCGCCAGCTGGACTGGTCCGGCTCGGCGCCGGGGTCGGTCACGTACGATTCCCACGGCGCGCCGGCCGCGGCGAGACCCTCGGACTCCATCCACGCCGTGAGCGCTGCCCATGTCTGCGGGAGCGTGTCGTAGGGGCCGACGTGCGTGACGGTCGCGGCCTTTCCGGCGGGCAGCTCGCCGGCCCGCACGCGGCCTGCGCCGGCCAGGGGCGACGCGACGGGAATCGCGCATTCGAGGTCGACGGTGTCGCCCGGCCGGGAGTGGTAGACGGCGAGCGGCGCCCCGGCGGCTTGCTGCCCGTTCTGCCGGATGTGCCCGTGGACTTCACCGAACAGCGGCCCCATGACCTTCCCGATTTCGTTCATCGCAACGGTCGTCCGGATGCCCACGATGGGCTGCGCTTCGAGCTGTGTCGTGCCGAACTTCGGCTCCATCGGATCGGTCTCCTCCCGCTCTTGAGTCCCGCGTCGAGGACCATACCACGGCCGGACGCGGGGTCGGCAACGGCGCCCGCGCGGGACGCCGCGGCGTCCCGGTTGACGCGAGCAGCGGTTTGCCCCACTATTCCGCCCAGGAGGGAAAGATGAGCCATCGATGTGTCGCTGCGGTGTTGACGGTGCTCGCGATCGTGACGCTGGCACCCGTGTTCGCGGCCGCCCAGTCGGCGACCGCCGCCGAGACGCCCCGGACGCCGTGGGGCGCGCCCGACCTGCAGGGCGTCTGGGACTTCCGCTCCATCACGCCCATGGAGCGGCCCGAAGAGCTGGCCGAAAAGGCCTTCCTGACGCCGGAAGAGGCGGCCGAGCTCGAGCAGGCCGCTGTCGAGCGGAACACGGATCTGCTCAACCGGGCCGCGCGGAGAACGGTTGCGGGCAGAAGCGTGGATCGCGGCGAGGAGGGGGCGCCAGGCCCCTACAACAACTTCTGGCTGGACCGGGGCACGACCACGGTCGGCACCCGGCGCACGTCGCTGGTCGTCGATCCGCCCACGGGACGGGTGCCCGCCATGACCGCCGCCGCGGCGCGGCGCGTGGCCGAGCTGGCGCGGGCCCGCCGGGGCGTGGACCCGCACGCGCCCACCCCGGGCGGCTGGATGGAGGACCTGGGCGCCAACGGCCTGCAGTTGCGCTGCATCACCGGGTTCAACTCGGGACCGCCGATGACGCCGGGCGGCTACAACAACAACGTGCAGCTGTTCCAGACCGAGGACCACGTGGTGCTGCTCAACGAGATGAACCACAACGCGCGCATCGTGCCGCTGGACGGCAGGCCGCGCATCGACCTGCCGCAATGGACCGGCGACTCGCGGGGCTACTGGGACGGCGATACGCTCGTCGTCGAGACCACGAACTTCCTGCGCGAGACGAGCTTCATGCGCGGCAACGCCAGCGGGAATCTGCACCTGACGGAGCGCTTCACGCGCGTGTCGCCGGGCACGCTCCTGTACCGGGCCACGATCAACGACCCCACGGTCTGGTCCAGCACCTGGACCTACGAGGTTCCGATGCAGTTGAACGACCAGCCGCTCTACGAGTACGCCTGCCACGAAGGCAACTACGGGCTGTACAACATCATGGCGGGGGCACTCGTGGAGTACGCCGACGAGCAGTCGAAGTAGCTTCGAGGCGGGAGAGCTACCGGGGGCCGCCGGTTCCGGCGGCCCCCCTTCGCCCCGCGCCGCTCCCGGCTTCCTTCAGACGGGGCTGCGCCCCGAACCCCCGGCGTTCGCTTGCGGGGGCCCCTTCGCCCCGCGCCGCTCCCGCCGAGGCGCGCTGTGCGCGCCTCGCGGAGTTCTAGGCGCCTGGGCAGGGACCGCGTCCCCCGGGCCGGCGGACCAGCTTGCCGGCCGCGTCCCGGCACGCCAGATCTTCCGCCGAGGCGCCCGCCTTGTTCTCCATGTCGAGCTTCGCGCCGTGCTCGACCAGGAGCTCGACGACGGTCGGATACGCGAGCGTCACCGCGGCGTGCAGCGCCGTGTTCCCGGCCCGATCGGTCGCATTCACGTCGCCGCCCAGCTCGAGCGCCACACGGGTCGCCTCCCACGTCGAGCGCTCGCTGGCCGATACCAGCAACTGGGCCGCGTCGATGCCGATGCCCTGGTCGCGCCGGTTGCTCGAGCGGATGGTCCAGCCGGCGCCCGCCGCCACCATCAGCGGCGTCATGCCGTTGTTCGGCACCAGCAGCGGGTCGGCGCCGTTGGCCGCCAGGACGCGCATGATCTCCACCTCGGCGTACTTGGCCGCCAGCCAGAACGGCGTCGCCCCGGCGAGCTTCGAGGACAGGGAATAGAAGTTCAGGTTGCGCTGCAGCCGGCTCCCCTTCGTGAGGACGCTGTTCGGATCCGCGCCGTGGGCGCAGAGCGCCCTGACCAGCTCCACATCGCCCCGTGACACGGCCGTGTGCAGCGCCGTGTACCCCGCGTCGGCCGAATTCGGGTCCGCGCCGCGCTCCAGGAGGTACGCGGCGAACTTGCCCTGATCGCTGAAGCCGGCGAGCACCAGCGCGGACTCGCCGGTGGGCATCCGCTCGTTCACGTCCGCGCCCGCGTCGAGCAGGAGTCCGGCGTTCTCGATGCGCCCGTTCCGCGCGGCCATGAGCAGCGGCGTGGAGCCGCGCTGGGGCTGCATCACGTACTGCTCGAACGGATCCCCGTCGCCGAGATTGACCGGCAGCAGATGGGTGTCGGAACGCGCGTGGACATCGGCGCCGTTTGCCAGCAGCACCCGCACGGCCTCCGGGTTCTCCTGGGCCGCCGCCCACATCAGCGCCGTCTGTCCGTGCGACCCCTCCCGGGCGTTCACGTTGCTCGCGCCGTGCGCGAAGAGCGCCTCGAGCGCATCGGCGCTGCCGGTGCGGGCGCACGACATGAGCGCCGTCTCACCCATCGCGGTCGCGCCGTTCGGGTCCGCTCCGGCGCCGAGAAGCAGCTCGACCGCCGCCGCGTTCCGGTTGGTGCAGGCCAGCGTCAGGGGCGTCACGCCGTAGTCGTTGGCGGCGTCGACGTCGGCGCCGGCGCGCAGCAGAGACCCGACCACGTCGACGTCGTCCCGCACGACCGCCCAGTGCAGCGCGGTCGCCCCGTCGCCTTCACGGGCGTTGACGTCGACCTCGTGCGCCAGCAACATGCGCACGGTTTCGTAATCGCGATCCTGGATTGCCTCGATGAGGCGGAGATCCGCGTTCGACGCCGAGATGCTGGCGGCACAGAGCAATGCCGCCGCCACCGTAGCCGTTGACCTACTGCCCAGCCGCATCCGCTTTCCTCCTTCGGTTGCTGACTTCGGACACCCCGGCATGAGGCACGCCGGGGTCGGACGACCGGGGGGCAACCCGCGCGGCGGGCGCCCCCCCAACCGCCGTGAACATCGAGGCGAAGCGCCGGGAGCTGGCCCGGCAATCGCCGCCTCCGGCATCGCTTGCCGCCCAACCAACCCTCACCAGGAGCCTACGCCATCCTGGGGCGCAGACTCCTAGGCGAGCGAGAGCTCGCGAATCTCCTGGCTGGTCCCGCCGAAGCTCTCCACCGGGACCCCCAGCTTCAGCAGCATCGTGTGCTGGAGGTCGGTCAGCGGCGTGCCCTCGGGACAGACCACGTGACGGCCGCCGTGAAGCTCCCCGCAAGCGCCGCCGACGAGCAGGATCGGCAGATCCTGCGTGGTGTGCCTGTTCGAGTTCCGCAGGGCGGACCCGTAGAAGATCATGCTGTGGTCCAGCAGCGAGCCGTCCCCGTCCGGCGTGGACCGCATCTTGACCAGGAACTCGCTGAAAAGCTGCATGTGATACGCGTTGATGCGCGCCAGCTTCTCGATCTTCTCCCGATTGTTCCGGTGGTGGCTGAGCGGGTGGTGCGGCTCGGTGACACCGATCTGCGGATATGTCGCGCCGCTCTCCTCGCGTCCCACCATGAACGAGATCACGCGCGTCATGTCGGTCTGGTAGGCCAGCACGATCAGGTCGAACATGAGCTTCGCGTGCTCTTCCCACGACAGCGGAATCCCGGCCGGGGACGCCACGTCCGGCAGCTCCCGGTCCGCCTGCTGCTCCGCCATCTCGAGGCGCCGCTCGATGCCCCGGACGGCCTGCAGATACTCGTCGAGCTTGCGGCGGTCGTAGGCGGCCAGATCGGTCTTCAGATCGGACACCTTGCCCATCACCGCGTCCAGAATGCTGCGCTGCCGCCTGGCCCGCGCGAGGCGCGCGCCGGCGCTCGTGCTGTCGACGTCGCCGAACAGCCGCTCGAAGACGAGGCGCGGGTTCGTCTCGCGCGGCATCGGCGTGCTCTGGTTGGCCCAGGAGTTGTTGAGATAGGCGCAACTGAAGCCGCCGTCGCAGGTGGCCACGCCGTAGACGGTGTCGTCGCCCTCCAGGGAGAGCTCCAGCGAGGGCAACTGCGTCGCGCGCCCCAGGCCCTCCGCGTTGGCGGCGACCTGGTCCATCGAGACGCCCAGCTCGAGCGCCGCGCCGGTCGTGCGCTTGGGACGCGCGCCGGTCAGGAACGCCGACGCCGCCTGGGAATGGGTGGTGCCGCGGCCCGGCTCCGCGCCGACGCTGTCGAGGTTCGTCATCACCAGCAGCTGCTCGCGGACCGGCTGCAGGGCCTTCAGGCTCGGCGTCCACTCGAACGCGGTGCCCGCCGTCTTCGGCGTCCAGTATTCCACCGGCGCGCCGTTCGGCACGATGACGACGCCCAGGCGCTTGGCCGGCGCGGCCGGCGTCTTGGCCAGCGCCGTCAGCGCCGGCACCATGCCATCGAGGAGCGGCAGCGCCAGCGCCGTTCCTACGCCACGCAGCATCGTACGACGCGGGATCGCCGTCTTGGTCACCATCATCAGCCCATCCTCCTCGTCAGAAACGGTTCGCTGTTCACGATCGCCAGAATCATCGCCGACCAGCGGGACTCGTCCTCGGCCGCTTCCCGCTGGATGCGCCGTACCGCCGGCATGTCGGCCGCTTCCAACCGGCGCCCGATGGCGTAGGTTAGCAGCCTTTCCGTCAACGTGCCGACGAATTCCCGCTGGCTCGCCAGGATCTCGCGGAGCCCCTTCGCGCCCTCGAACGGGGTGCCGTCCGGTGCCGTGCCGGATGGATCGATGACCGGCCCGATCTCGCCCTCGACCCCCGTCTCCTCCGTGGTGCGCCAGCGCCCGATCCCGTCGAAGTTCTCCAGTGCGAACCCCAGCGGATCCATCGTGCGGTGGCACGTGGCGCAGGCCGGGTTTCTGCGATGGACCTCCATGAGCGCGCGCACCGAGGTCGGCGGCTCGCCCTCCTCGCGGGTCTTGAGGTCCGGCACGTCGGCCGGCGGCTCGGCCGGCGGCGCCCCGAGCAGGCTCTCGAGCACCCACTTGCCGCGCGTCACCGGCGAGGTGCGGTTCGCGTAGGAGGTCAGCGTCAGAACGCTCGCCTGGCCCAGGATGCCTGCCCGCGTGTCGTCGGGCAACGCCACGCGCCGGAAGTGGTTGCCGTTCACGCCGGTTATCCCGTAGTGCTCGGCCAGGCGCTCGTTCACGAACGTGTAGTCGGCCGTCAGCAACTCGGCCACCGGGCGATCCTCGCGCAACTGCGTCTCCAGGAACAACTGCGTCTCCTGCCCCATGGCGACGCGCAGGTTCTCGTCGAACTCGGGGAACGCGGTCTTGTCCGGCGACGCGTTGCGGAGCCTGTGCAGCCCGAGCCACTGGCCGGCGAAGCTCTCGGCCAGCATCCGGCGCGCGCGCGGCTCGGCCAGCATCCGCCGCACCTGCTGCTCCAGCACCGCCGGCTGCGCCAGCGTGCCCTGCGCCGCCGCGTCGAGCAGCTCGTCGTCGGGGATGCTGCCCCAGAGGAAGAACGAGAGCCGCGACGCGAGCTCGAGGTCGCTCACGCGATAGGCGAGCCCCGGCTCGACGTCTTCGGACCGGCGTTCGACGCGGAACACGAACTCGGGATCCGTCAGCAGGAACTCGAGCGAGGCCTGAATCCCGGCCTCGAACCCGCCCTCGCGCCGCCCGAGCTCGTAGAAGCTCAGCAGCGCCGTCACGTCCCTGGACGTCACGGGACGCCGGTACGCGCGCTCCGCCAGGCCGCGCAGGATCTCCTCCGCGCAAGCTGCCTCCTGGTCGGGCCGGTCCGGCCGACAGACGAAGATCCGCTCCCGGCTGGGCGTCGCGATCGGCGCACCGCCGGCAAACGGGCCGCGGATGGTGACGCCGGAGATCGCCGGATTCCCGTCCTGTTCGTCATCGGTGCTGTAGCCGAACGTCGCCGGGCTCGGTCGCGGCTGCAACACCCCTTCGTCGAGGGCCGGCCGCCGCAGGAACGCCAGTCCCACCAGCCGCATGCCGGCCCTCACCGGCATCCGGAACCGCAAACCCTCGTCCGCGGTGACCGAGTAGTTGCCCCACTCCGGGAACCCGCCGCTGCCGGAGCCGCAGAAGCTGGTCGCGCACCGCGCGCCCTCGAACGCGCCGCCGACCATGAACGTCTTGACCAGCGCCTTGTCCAGCCGCACGTCGAGCTGGTGGGGCGTGTTCCCCAGGCCGCGGATGTAGTTGTAGAAGTTGCGGCGCAGGTCGACCTCGAACAGGTACTCCCCGTCGAGCGGGAAGTGATGTCGCACCGCCAGGCCGCCCCGCGACCCGAACGGCAGATCCTCGCTCGTGCGATCGTCCTGCATCTCCAGGTCGGGCACCTGGTAGGTATAGGTTCGGGGGGTCGCGGTCGGGTCGCCGACGGCGATCTGGCTGATGCGCCGCGCCGCCGTCAGGTAGCGCTCCATCAGCGTCGTCGAGACCGACAGCACCTCCGCGTTGTTGTCGAAGCCCTCGGCGTCGGCGTCGTCCGGCGGGAGCAGCACCTCGACGTCCACGTCGATCCCGAGCAGGTCGCGCACCGCGTTCCGGTACTCGAGGCGGTTGAGGCGATGCGCCGTCATCGGGCGGCCGCGCGGCGGGACGACTTCCGCCGCCCGGTCCAGCTCGGTCTCCAGCCAGTCGACCCAGGCGGCGCGTGCGGCGTCGTCCGGCTGCCGCGCCACGGGCGGCGGCATCATGCCGCTGCGCACCCTGCGGAGCACCCGCTCCCAGTGGTCCGCGTGGGCGCCGACCTCCCCCGTGTCCAGCGCCTGCAGCGAGATCGGCACCGTGCCGCGCTCGAACTGACGGTCACCGTGGCACGCGATGCAGTACCGATCGACGAATGCGCCCGGCGAGGCTGCGCCGGACACCTCCTGGGCATGGCTGACGGCAGGTGACGCAACCCCCAGCACCACCGCGACCGCCGCCCCGCGCGCCGCCTTGAACAGCCACGACATGGTCACCACCCTTCCATCCCCAGCGTGGTGCGACACGGCACCGCGCATGAACCCGGGCCGATGCTACCGTACGCTCTGGCGCCCGCAATTGTCAATTCCGCGCGCCCCGCAACGTGCCGCCCCCCGTCCGCGGCCCGCCCCGGGCAGGGGTCAGAAATTCAGCCGGGCGCCGAGAAACACCCGCCGCGGCGGCGTGAACCGGATGCCGTCGCCGAAGGCGATGCCCCCCTCGCCGGCCTGCAGGTCCTGGTTGCGGATTGCATCCTGGTTGTCGAAGAGGTTGAAGATGTCCGCGAACAGCTCCACCCGGGCGCCGGCGACGCGGTAGTTGTACAGCAGCCGGACGTCGACGATGCCGTAGGACGGATTGCCGAGCGCGCCGACGGCGACCGGCGAGAGCCAGCGCCGCGTGATGCCGGCGAACTCGAACTCCTCGTCCGGCTCGACGCGGATCGGCAGGTTGCGGCCGAACGCCCGGAACGTCCGGCTGGCGAGCGTGCCCGAGTTCCAGCGCCAGTTGCTGCCCATCTGGAAGCCGTTGTCCCAGAAGTACGACGAGCTGACCTTGAACAGGTGCGCGATCGAGCCGGGCTGGTCGCCCCACTGGTGGGGGGCCCGCGGATCGAGCCAGATCGCGTCGCCCTGGAAGTCGGCGTTCGAATCGGAGTTGGTGTTGCCGGTCGCGTGACCGTACGTGTACGCGGCCAGCGCCTGCCAGTTGCTCTGCAGCCGCTGCCGGAAGGTCAGCTCGACGCCCTGGTAGTCGCGCGCGCCGCCGGCGAGGGTCGCGATGACGAAGTTCGACTCCGGAAAGGCGTCGTAGCCGAAGTAGTCGAGGCCGAGGAAGAGCGAGTCCTCGTGCTCGACGGGCCCCGGATAGCTCGTCGAGCCGTCCGGCCGCATGGCGTAGAGCGCCATGTCGTAGTCCTCGATGATGTCGCGCGTGCGCCGCTTCGTGTACAGCACGAGGACGCTGCGGCCCTGGCCGAGATCCGTTTCGTAGCTCAACTGGAGATCGTCGGTCCAGGGGGTCCTCGTGGTCGGCGCGAACAGCGCGTCGGCCTGCTGCGGCCCGCCCCGCACGCGGTAGGTCACCCACTGGTCGTTGGCGTAGACCTGCTCCTCGCGGACGGAGCCGGTGAGCGTCCCGGCGAAGTTGGTCAGGTTGTTGCGGATCGGATCGTAGTACTTGCCGTAGAAGGCGCTGATGCGCTGCCGGCCGTCGCCCGTCGGGTCGTACGATACGCTCAGCCGCGGCGCGAACGTCCAGTCGAAGGTGAAGATGTTGGTACCGTCGGTGGCGACGTGCGCGAAGCGCTCCGTGCGGACCCCGAGGTTGAACGAGAGGCTGCGGGTGACGCTGAACGTGTCCTGCACGAAGAAGCTCAGGCCGTCGGAGCGGGTGTCCTGCGAGCCCAGCTCGGTCTGCACGAGCCGCTCGTAGTTGATGGCGCCGTGCGGATTGCCCGCCGGGCTGTCGTAGACGAGGCGCGCCGCGAGCTCGTCCGGCGTGATCGTCCCGTCGCCGTCGCCGTCGTACAACGCGTAGAACGCCGCGCGGTCCGGCAGCCGGTCCACGGCGCGGATGAAGCCGCCGTAGTCGCTGCTGTTCGTCGGGTCGAACCGCGTGCTGCTGAAGCTGCCCGCGACCAACGCCCCGGCGGTGAGCCCGGACAGCGGCGCAGCCAGCGAGGTGTACAGGCCGCCGTCGTACACGGTGTCGCGGAAGTTGCTGTTGCGCAGGAACTCGACCCCGCCGTGAAAAGCGTGGTCGGCGACCTGCACGACCGCGGTGCCCTTGTACCCCTCGGTGTCGCGCCGGTCCACGTCGTCGAGCCCGAAGCCCCCGAGCTGCTCGTCCGCGAGGGTGCGCACGTCCGTCTCGCGGAACACGATGCTGTTGCGCGGACCGGGCGCCACCGCGAAGTCGGACACTTCCCCGTTGTGCTTGCTGTAGGACGCCTCGACCAGCATCCGGCCCAGCAGCCGGTTGTACTTGAGGTGGTAGTTGTTGCCGCCCTGCACCCGCCGCCGGTCGCGGGCGTTCGTCACGTCGCGGTCGCGGCGCCCGCTGATGTCGGTCGGGTCGTTCAGGAACGTGAAGCTCAGGGTGTCGGCCGTGCCCGGCGCCCACGTGCCGCGGCCGTAGAACTGATCCTGGACGTTCTCGACGGTGCGGATCACGTCGACGCCGTCGAGCGCGACCACCGCGTCGGCCCGCTCCAGCCGCCGGTAGCTGCCGAAGAACCACGCCCGGTTCGCCACGATCGGTCCCCCGCCGGTGACGGCGGCGTCGTAGCGGGAGAAGCTCTGGTCCGCGGCGTTCCTGTCCTCGGCAACGAGGCCGTCGTTCTGGAAGAAGTAATTGACCGAGCCGCTGAACCGGTTCGTGCCCGACCTGGTGATGACGCTCGAGAGGAGGCCGGGCGCCCCGACGTACTCGGCCGGGATGCCGCCGGTCAGCACCTGCTGCTCCTGGATGATCTCGGTGTTCAGGTTGGCCCCGAACGTGCCGCTCACGCCGTCGGTCACGTTGATGCCGTCGATGTAGTAGAAGTTGTCGCGCGAGACGCTCGTGGCGCCGCCGATGTCGCTGTAGTTGAGGCCCGACTTCGAAGCCGGATTGCCGGGCGCCTCGGGGTCGTCGGGAAGCACGCCGGGCACGAGCTGCAGGTAGCTCTGGTAGGTGCGGCCGGTGGGGACCGCCTCGGTCAGGTCGAGCGTGATGTCCTCGGCGACGACCGCGCTGGTCACGTCGACGATCGGCGGCGCGCCCGTCACCACGACGGTCTCGGTGATGTTGCCGATCGGCAGCGTGATGCGCAGCGACGCGGTCTGTCCCGCGCGGACCAGCACGCCTTCGCGGCGCACCGTCCGGAACCCCTGCAGCTCGACGGTCACCGCGTAGCGGGCGGAAGGGTTCAGGGCCGGCAACTCCGCCAGCCCCTCGCGGCCGGTGACGGCCACGCGCGTGGTCGCCGCGTCATCGGCCGCGGCGACCACCGTGGCGCCCGGGATCGGCAGGCCGTCCTGATCCGCCACCGACGCGCGAATGCTCCCGGTGGTGGTGACCTGCGCCGCGGCCGGGCCGTGGCCGGCTGCCAGGAGCAGCGCACACAGCCCCGCCGGCGCCGCGCCCGTCAATCGCACGATTGCTCTGAACATCGTCAACGTGCGGGCTACCGGCCGTCGTAGTCTGTTCAGCGGCCCGGACCGGATCGACCTGTACCACTTCGGGCCGGGGCGCACCAGCGGCGTCGCGGCGACCGTACAGGAGAACGGGAGGCGCGGCAAGCCGGGCTCCGATTCTCCGCGCGATTGTCGGCTATGATGGCGCCGGGATGCCCGCAATCTCGCGTCGCTCGATGCTGCAGCTGCTCGCCGCGCAGGCGCTGGCCGCGCGGGCCGCGTCCGCCCAGACCCGCGTGCACGGCGCGCCCGGGCCGCTGGCCGCGGACGCCGTCACCCACGACTGGACCTCCTTCCTGGGGCCGTCGCACAACGCCGTGTCGACGGAGACGCATCTCAGCCGGACGCTGCCGCCGCCGCTCCTCTGGGAGCTGCCCAAGGGGACCGGCTACGCCTCGCCGGCCATCGCCGGCGACCGGCTGGTCTTCGTCCATCGGCTGGGCGACGCCGAGGTCGTCGAGTGCCTGCACCCGGAGACCGGGAGCTGCTTCTGGCAGCATCGCTACGCCACCGCCTTCCAGGACCGCTACGGCTATAACAACGGCCCGCGCTCGAGCCCGGTCATCGACGGCGGGCGCGTCTATACCGTCGGCGCGGAGGGTCCGATCCACTGTCTCGATCTCGTCTCGGGAGCGGTCGTCTGGACACGCGACCTCAGCGCCGAGTACCGCGTGCGGCAGGATTTCTTCGGCACCTCCTCGACGCCGCTCGTCGAGGGCGGGCTGCTCGTGGTCAACGTCGGCGCGCCGGGCGGCCCGTGCGTGGCGGCGTTCGACAAGCTGACCGGCAACGAGGTGTGGAGGGCGGGCACCGAGTGGGGCCCCAGCTACGCCTCGCCGGTGCCGGCGGTCGTCCACGGCCGGCGCCGCGTGCTCGTCTTCGCCGGCGGCGAGTCGTCGCCGCCGAGCGGCGGGCTGCTCTCGATCGACCCGTCGAACGGCGCGCTGGACTTCGAGTTCCCGTTCAGGAGCCGGACGTTCGAATCGGCCAACGCCTGCACGCCGGTCGTGTTCGACAACAAGGTGTTCCTCAGCTCGAGCTACCGCACCGGCAGCGTGCTGGTCGAGATACTGCCGGACTTCACGCACCGGGTGGCCTGGCAGACCGCCGACGTCGGCATCCATTTCAACACGGCGATTCACCGCGACGGGTACCTCTACGCCTTCGACGGACGCAACCCGGGTGACGCCTCGCTGGTCTGCATCGACGCCGCAAGCGGCGAGGTGGCGTGGCGCGCGGTGCCGGAGTGGCCCGAGGAGATCGAGCGGAACGGCCGCAGGCAGCAGACCGTGATGAGCACCTACCGCGGCTCGCTGCTGGCGGCGGACGGTCAGTTCCTGTGCCTGGGGGAGCTCGGCCACCTGCTGTGGCTCGACCTGACCCCGGTCGGCTACACGCTGATCTCGCGCGCCTGGCTCATGGCGGCGCGCGAGTCGTGGGCCCTTCCCGTTCTGAGCCGCGGCCTGCTCTACGTCGTGCAGAACACCCGCGACGTCTTCAACGGGACGAATCCCCGGCTGCTCTGCTACGACCTGCGGGCATGAGTCAGACGGGGCTGCGCCCCGAACCCCCGGCGTCCGGGCGCAGGTTGTACTTCAGGATGCACCAGACGGCGTGCAGGCCGTCTCGCCAGCCGATCTTCTTGCCCTCCGCGTACGTCCGCGCGGCGTACGAGATGCTGACCTCGTAGATGCGGATGCC
The DNA here is from genome assembly GCA_963665465.1 of Vicinamibacterales bacterium. GTDB lineage: Bacteria > Acidobacteriota > Vicinamibacteria > Vicinamibacterales > UBA8438 > JAAXGX01. The sequence goes on along the minus strand of OY762226.1, from coordinate 5,091,660 downwards.
GGGGAGCCTGGCGAACTTGGCCGTCAGCTCGGGCTCGACCCCGAAGCGGTCCTCCTCGATCCGAATCCGGGCAATCACGTCGCGGCGGAAAGCCTTGTAGCAGGTCTCCATGTCCGTCAGGTTGAGGTTCGTGAGCAGGTTGCTCAGCAGCGTGAGCAGGCGGTTGCCGACCCAGCCCCAGAAGTACAGCGCGCGGTGCGCGCCGCCGCCGGCGAAGCGGGAGCCGAAGACGACGTCCGCCCGCCCGTCGAGCAGCGGCTGCAGGAGCTGGCGGTAGTCGCGCGGGTCGTACTCCAGATCCGCGTCCTGCACGACGATGAGGTCCTGGCTCGCCAGACGGAACCCGCTGCGCAACGCCGCGCCCTTGCCGCGGTTGTGCGCGTGGCGGACCACGCGCACGCGCCCGCCGCGCTCCAGACGCGCGAGCGTGCCGGAGGTGCCGTCGGTGGAGCCGTCGTCGACGACGATGACCTCCCGGTCCATCTCGAGCGGAGCGGCCAGCACCCGCTCGACGATCGCCTCGAGCGTCGTCGCCTCGTTGTAGACGGGAATGACTATCGACAGACCCATCGCGCTTGCCGCCGGCTCCCGACCATGCCGCCTGGATTATCCCGCAAACCGCCGCGGCGTGGATCGGGTCCGGACGCACCCTGCCCAGACGCTATGATGCGCACGGGAGATCGCATGAGAACCACTCGAGAGATCGCGGATTTCGTGGGCGGCGCCCTGCGCGGCGACGCCGAGCGGCAGATCCACGGCGTGGGCAGTCTGGAGCAGGCCGGCGCCGGCGCGCTCGCGTACGCCGAGACCGGCTATCTCGACCGCGTGCCCGCCTGCGGCGCCTCGTGCGTGCTGGTTCCGGCCGGGGACTACCCGGAGCGCACCGTGATCGTGGTCGACAATCCGCGCGTGGCGTTTGCGCGGGCGGCGCAGTGGCTGGTCCCGGCGACGCCGCCGTTCGAGGGCGTGCACCCCACGGCGATCGTCCACGACGAGGCGACGCTGGCGGCCGACGCGGCTGTCGGGGCGTGGACGCTGATCGAACGCGGCGCCCGCGTGGGGGCCCGCACCGTCGTGTACCCGGGCTGCTACATCGGCGCGGGGTGCTACATCGGCGCCGACTGCACGGTCTACCCGCACGCGGTGCTCTATCCGGACGTGGCGCTCGGCGACCGCGTGGTCGTGCATGCCGGCGCCGTGCTGGGCGCGGACGGTTTCGGCTTCGCGTTCGACGGGGCGCGGCACGTCAAGGTTCCGCAGGTCGGCCGCGTGGAGATCGGCTCGGACGTCGAGCTCGGGGCCAACACCTGCGTCGATCGGGGCGCGCTGGACGAGACCGCGGTCGAGGCGGGCGCGAAGCTCGACAACCTGTGCCACGTCGCGCACAACGTGCGGATCGGCTCCCACACGGTCATCGCGGCGCAGACGGGCATCGCGGGCAGCTCGCGGATCGGCAGCTACGCGACGGTTGGCGGACAGGTCGGCATCGGCGACCACTGCCGCATAGACGACCACGCGCTCATCGGCTCGCAGGGAGGCGTGGTGAGCCGCAAGCGCGTGCCGGGCGGCGAGATCTACTGGGGAACGCCGGCCCGTCCCCTCAAGGACATCAAGACGCAGGTGGCCCATGTCGGCCGCCTGCCGCGGCTGGCGGAGGAGCTGAGGCGGCTGCAGGCCGAGGTCGAGGAGCTGCGGGCGAGGCTGGAACGCTAGTCTGGATCTAGACGGGGCTGCGCCCCGAGCCGCCGGCGTCCGCTTGCGGGGACCCCTGCGCCCCGCGCCGCTCCCGCAGAGGCGCGCCGTGCGCGCCTTGCGGCGTCTGCACCGTTGTGTGGCGCAGACTCCTGGCCAGCATGCGGTCGACTTCGGCGGCCACGTCCTCGACCGCGACCGCGTCGAGGCATGGCGGGCGACCGTCCGCCGTGGGAGGGGCCGGACACTCGTCGAAGAAGCGCTCGCGGCAGGGCGAGCAGGGCAGGAACGCCGAGACGGCGCGGTGCGCGGCCCCGGCGGCGCCCCGCGGCGACGTGCGCGCCGGACTCGACGGACCGTAGATGCCGACGGTCGGGACGCCGAGGGCGGCAGCGAAGTGCATCGGACCGCTGTCGTTGCCCACGTACAGGCGGCAGCGCTCGATGACGGCGCCCAGTTGAATCAGCGTGACGTCGCGCACGCTCCGGATTGCCGGATTCCGCGGCCAGCCCGCGGCCTGCGTGAACGGCGGGCGGCTGTGAACCAGCACCGGCAGCCCGGGGTGGCGGTCGGCGATCGTGTCGGCCAGCCGTCGAAAACGGTCGGCCGACCAGGCCCGAGGGGCCTTGGCGGCCGCCGGATTGACCAGCACCGGCCGCTCCCGAGCGGTCAGCCCCGCCTGCTCGAACAGGCGGTCCACGTACCGCCGTTCGGCCGCCTGCAGGCGGAACGGCAGCGCGCCCGACGCGGGGTCCGCGCCGAGCACGCCGACCAGCTCCAGGAACCCGTCCGCGCGGTGCCGCCGGCGCGCCGCGTCCAGCGCGTGAGTCAGCAGCAGCGAGCGGTGGTCGGTGTCGTGACCGACCCGGACGGGGATCCCCGCGGCGAGCGCGGTGAGCGCGGCCTCGAACGACGGCGCCAGCAGCACGGCGGCCTGCAGCCGGGCCGCGCGCAGTGCGCGCACGGCGCGCCACCAGGCCGGCAGGCGGCCGGCGCCGGGCGGCGCCGGCACGACGCGGTCGATGGCGAAGATGCGGCTCGCGAGCTCCACGTGCTGCGGGCGCGCCATGGCGACCAGGTGCGCGTGCGGCCGGCCTGCGCGCAGAGCCTGCAGGGCCGGCAGCGCCAGCAGGATGTCGCCGACCCAGTTCGGCAGCCGGACTAGGATTCTCGATGCGGACGACCCGTCGCGCGCGCGACGCACGCCGGTATTCTAAGGGCTAAGTTCAGACGGGGCCCCGCGCCGCTCCCGCCGAGCCGCGCTGTGCGCGGCTTGGGGCACCGCGACGATAGCGGCGGTGGCCCCTCCTGAAGGGACCGGGTGTGTCGTTTGTACAATGCAGCGCCATGCGTGACGACATCGTGCTGGCCCTGTCGGGCGTCGACCTGATCCGCGGCGAGCGCGCGATTCTGCGCGGCGTCGACTGGCGCGTACGCCGCGGCGAGCGCTGGGCCGTGCTGGGACCGAACGGATCGGGCAAGACCACGCTCTGCCGGCTCGCCAGCCTGTACCTCCATCCCTCGCGCGGCACCATCGACGTCCTCGGCGAGCGGCTGGGCCGGACCGACGTCCGTGAGCTGCGGCGGCGGCTGGGCGTCACCAGCGCGGCGCTGGCCGACATGCTGCGGCCGGCGCTGCGAGTCGAGGACGTCGTCGTCACCGGCAAGCACGCCGCCCTGGCGCCGTGGTGGCACACGTACTCGGGAGCCGACCGGGCCCGCGCGCGCGAGCTGCTCGAGCGCTTCGGGTGCCGCGCGCTGGCCGACGCCGGCTTCGGCACGCTGTCGTCCGGCGAGCGCCAGCGCGTCCTGCTGGCCCGCACCCTGATGAACGACCCGGCGCTGTGGCTGCTCGACGAGCCGGCGGCGGGGCTCGATCTGGGCGGCCGCGAGCAGCTCGTGGCGCTGCTGGGCGCCGCGGCGGCCGATCCCGGGGCGCCGGCCACCGTGCTGGTGACCCACCACGTCGAGGAGATTCCGCGGGGGTTCACGCACGCGCTGCTGCTGAGGCGCGGCGGCGTGCACGCCGCGGGGCCGATCGAGGACACGCTGACGGCCGAACGCGTCTCGAGCTGCTTCGGCGTCCCGATCGAGCTGGAGCGCCGCGCCGGACGGTGGCTGGCGTGGCAGCCCCGGACGTCCGCCGGCGCTACCGAACCGATTCGCGAAACTCGCGGACCAGCGACTCGACCACTGCGTTGAAGCGGCCGGTCTCCTCGTACAGCCGGCGCTGGCGCCGGTAGCTCGGCCCCTCCCGCACGATGGCTCCCACGCGCTCGAGATCGGTCAGCGATCCGAGCCGCTCGGCCACCGGCCGCAGCGACTCGAGCAGCGACTCGACCGAGTCGGACAGCCGCTCGAGCCGTCCGGACTCGTCGACGATGATGTCGGTGTCGACCGACCAGCGGGTCGCCCGCCACTTGTTTTCGCGCACGATCCAGTAGCGCTGCAGCGGCAGGTAGCTCCCCTCGTCGTACTGGTCGCCCAGCCACACGACGAGGGCCTGAATCAACGCGGTCATCGCGACCACGTCGTCCAGCGTGGGCAGCCCGTCGCAGATGCGCACCTCGACCGTGCCGAATGCCGGATGCGGCCGCACGTCCCACCACACCTCGCGGATCGAGTCGATCGCCCGGGCGTTCACCAGCGTCGTCATCAGGCGCTGAAACTCGCCCCAGTTGAGCAGCCGATACGGCAGGCCGGCGGTCGGCAGGCTCTCGAACACCTTGACCCGACACGACGTCAGCCCGGTATCGAGGCCGTTGAAGAACGGGGAGCTGGCCGACAGCGCCAGCAGGTGCGGCAGATAGGTGCTCAGGGCGTTGAACACGGCAATCGCCTTCTCGCCGCTCTGCACCCCGACGTGCACGTGCAGTCCGAAGATCATCAGCCGCCGGGCCGGCCACTGGCAGCGGTCGACCAGCATCGTGTAGCGGTCGCTCGCCGTGACGCGCTGCTCCGACCACTCGGCGAACGGATGGGTGCCGGCGGACGCGATTTCGTACCCCAGCTCGTCGCACAGCGCGAGCAGCCGCTTCACCCGCCGGTTCAGGTCGCTGCGCACGGCGGCCACGTCGGGACACACGTCGGTGTTCAGCTCGATGGTCGACTCGATCAGCTCCGGCTTGACGTGGTCCTCGGGGCGCGACCGCTCGAGAATGCGCGGCGCGCCCGACACCAGGTTCTTCGTCGCCGGATCGAGCACCTGCAACTCCAGCTCGACCCCCAGCGACGGGCCCGGCGACCCCTTGAACGTGATCTTCACGACGTTCTGCCTCCGCTGCCGCACACGCGGCCAGCCATTACCTTAACAGCCCGTGGTGAAACCCCGCGTCGCACCGAGACGGGCGAGGCGCCCGGCTGACAAGGCATGACGAGGGAGCATATTGGCCATATGCGACCGAGGAACAACGAAGTCAGACGGGATGCATCGCCCGTCGAATGCAGCGGGGCCTTTTGCCACGGGTTGTCAACAGCCCGTGGCGGACGGGCTGCCTGCGGAACGCCCCGCCCTGTCTGGTTATAGTCTTCCATTGGACGGCGAACGATCGACTGCTGTGCGGACCCGACACTCGGCCTTCTGGCGGTACACCGCGTTCCAGGTGCCGGGCTGGCTGCTGGCCGCGCTCGCGGGCTGGTGGCTGCGCGACGCGCTCGATGTCCCGCTGTGGCTCGCGGCCGGCCTGCCGGTGGCGTGGGCGATCAAGGACTACGCGCTCTACCCGATGCTGCGATCCGCCTACGAGGCCGACTACCGGCGCCGGATCGAGCATCTCATCGGGACCCGGGGGACGACCGTGGAGCCGCTCGATCCGGTGGGCTACGTGCGCGTGCGCGGCGAGCTGTGGCGCGCCAGACCCCACCATCCCGGGGCCCGCGCCGGCAAGGGCTGCCCCGTGGAGGTGACCGGGACGGAGGGCACGACGCTGATCGTGACGCCGCGCCAGGCCGGCCCGTAGCGGGAACGTGCGTGCGTGCCGGTCACACCGGCGGAAACCGGTCGCGCGGGATGCCGGGCACCACCTCGAGCGCGTTCGCGTAGTAGATCTTGCGCAGCACCGCGTCGGGCAGATCCATCCCGTAGAGCTTCCAGAAGGCGTGATACCGGCGGTAGTAGTCGAAGTACTCGTCCGCCGTCTCGAAGGTGCGCCAGTAGTACGGGAACTCGTCGGCCTGAAAGCGGTCCTTGCCGAACAGGATCCGGTCCTGGTAGGCGATGAAGAAGGCGCGGGCGGTCCGGGGCTGCCGTCCGAGCTCGTAGAGGATGGCGCCCGTCTCGGGGTACACGTTCGGAAAGCGGTCGAGCAGCCGCGCCAGCCGTCCGAGGTCGTTGGCGTGCCAGCCCATGTGCGCGGCGATGAACCGGGTCCGCGGATGCCGCGCGAACAGGCGGTCCCGCTCGGCCATCATCTCCTCGAAGCTCGGGTAGCGGCCGGCCGGCAGGCGCCGGTTCGGCAGCAGCGTCAGCTCGAGCCAGCGCTCGTTGAAGCGGTCGACCGGCTCGTAGAACGACTGCGGCTCCCCGGTGTGAATCAGCACCGGGATGTCGAGCCGCGCGCAGAGCTCGAAGACGGGGTCCAGCTCCGGATGGTCGACCGGCAGGCGCCGGCCGTGCTCGTCGCGCACGCTGATGCCGAAGTCCTTGAAGAACTTCAGGCCCACCGCGCCGGCCGCCACGTCCTGCTCGAGCTGCGCGGCGGCGCGCGCCCCGAAGCCGGGGCCGACGCCGCCGCGGAAGTCGAGATTGGCGAAGAAGACCATGCGGTCGGGATGCGGGCTGCCGGCGATGGTGTCGAGGCCGCGCCGCAGCCAGCTCCCCCACCCCCCGCTCAGGTTGACCAGCACCTGCAGGTTCAGGGCGTCCATCTCCGCCACGATCCCGGCCCAGCGCCCCGCGGAGAATCCCGGTCGATGATGGCTGTGCACGTCCACCACGGGGAACTTCGCGCGGGCTACCGGATGCCCGTCCACCACCAGCGTCGAGCGCGGCGTGTACTCGTCGACCGTCAACGCCGGCTCGGCGGCCTGCCGGGCCGCGTTCCGCTGCGCGCGCGGCACCAGGGTCACGACGATTGCAACCAACGCGACGGAACCGACGACGAGCATTGAGCGTCGCAAGCTGCCCTCCCACAGGATTCCGCCGCAGCGCGGCCGTAAGCCGAATTCTGTACCGGCGCGCCGCGAATGCTCGCGGCCGCCCCGGTGACGACCATTCCTCTAGCCCCGTCATTGCTGGCGGGATCGAGCGACCTACCCGGAGGCTTCGGACGGGCCGCCCTCGAACGCCTCCCTATTTGGTCTTGCTCCGTGCGGGGTTTAGCCTGCCACCCGCCTCGCGGCGGGCGCGGTGCGCTCTTACCGCACCTTTTCACCCTTACCTGCCGGGTCCCGACGGGGCCCCGGCGGGCGGTATGTTTTCTGTGCCACTTTCCTTCAGGTCACCCTGACCGGGCGTTGCCCGGCGCACTGCCCTCCGGAGTTCGGACTTTCCTCCCCGCGCCCGCACAGCGGTGCGGGCGCGCAGCGGTCGTCCGGCCGGCTGCGGCGGAATGTCAAAGATCCGTCGACAGACGCTCAGGCGTCCGTCTCCTGGCGGATATTGTACTGCTCGAGCTTCTTGTAGAGGTTGCTGCGCGGGGTGTCAATCTCCTCGGCGGTCTTCGAGATGTTCCAGCCGAACTCGCGCAGCCTGCGGACGAGGAAGGCCCGCTCGCCGATCTCCTTGAACTCGCGCAGCGTGCGCGCGGCCGGCTCGGCCGACCGCCCGCCGCCCGGGCGCTCGCCGACGCGCAGCACGGTGCGCACGTCGGGAGCGTCGATCTGGTGTCCCGGCACCATGACGAGCAGGCGCTCGACGGAGTTGCGGAGCTCGCGGACGTTGCCGCGCCAGTGCTGCTGCTCGAGCGCCCCGACAGCCCCGGCGGTGAACGCCTTCGGCCTGAAGTTGTTCTCGCGCGCGAACAGCGTCGCGAAGTGCTCCACGAGGCGCGGAACGTCCTCCCGCCGCTCGCGCAGCGGCGGCACGTGCATCGGAATGACGCTGAGCCGGAAGAACAGGTCCTCCCGAAACCCGCCTTCCTCGATCGCCCGCTCGAGATCCTTGTTGGTGGCCGCCAGCACCCGCACGTCGACCTTCCGCGTGCGCGCCGAGCCCAGCCGCTCGACCTCCCCTTCCTGCAGGACCCGCAGCACCTTCGCCTGGGTCCTGAGACTCATGTCGCCGACCTCGTCGAGAAAGATCGTGCCCCGGTCGGCCTGCTCGAACTTGCCGATCTGCTTCTCGGTCGCGCCGGTGAACGATCCCTTCTCGTGGCCGAACAGCTCCGACTCGATCAGGTCGTCCGGAATCGCCGCGCAGTTGACCTGCACGAACCGCTCGCGAGCCCGCGGGCTGTTGCGGTGGATCGCGCGCGCGACGAGCTCCTTGCCGACCCCGCTCTCGCCCTGGATGAGGACCGCGCTCCGCACCGGCGCGGCGCGGCGAATCGCCTCGGTCACCGCCGCCAGCGCCGGGCTGGCGCCGACCATCTCGTGCCGCACCTCCGCCGCCCGCCGCAGGTTGCGGTTCTCGGCCCGCAGGCGCCGCTGATCCAGCGCATTGCGGATGGTCACCAGAACGCGCTCGGTGGAGATTGGCTTCTCGAGGAAATCGAACGCGCCGAGCTTGGTCGCCTCCACCGCCGTGCTCACGGTGGCGTGGCCGGAGATCATGACCACGGGCAGCAGGCTGTCCAGCTCCCGCAGGCGCCGCAGCACCTCGAGCCCGTCCATGCCGGGCATCTTGACGTCGAGGAAGACGAGGTCCGGGCTGCCGCGCTCGACGCGCTCGATACCCTCGTAGCCGCTCGGCGCCAGCCGGCAGTCGTAGCCGTCGTACTCGAGAATCATCTTGAGCGACTCGCGGACGGCCGCCTCGTCGTCGATCACCAGAATCCGGTGCTTCATCGCGGTCCCGCCCCCTCGACGAGCGTGACGAGGTCGTCCTCGCCGATCACGGCAACGCCCAGCTCCTCCGCCTTCCGCCGCTTCGAGCCGGGATTGTCTCCGGCCACGACGTAGTCCGTCTTCCCGCTGACGGACCCCGTCACGCGCCCCCCCGCCGCCTCGATGCGCGCCTTGGCCTCGTTGCGGGTCATGTGCGGCAGCGTGCCCGTCAGCACGAACGTCTTGCCGGCCAGGTCGGGCCCGGCCGGCGCGCCCGACCCGGCTGGTGCGGCCTCCTCGAGCCGCAGGCCTGCCTGCCGCAACCGTGCGAGCAGCGCCTGGTTCCGGTCCGACTCGAAGAAGGCGCGGACGGAGGCGGCGATGCGCGGGCCGACCTCGTCCACCTCCTCGAGCTGCTCGGCCGTTGCCGCCTCCAGATCGGCGAGGCTCCGGAAGCGCTCCACCAGCAGCTCGGCCGTGCGCGCGCCGACGTGGCGGATGCCGAGCCCGTACACCAGCCGCGCCAGCGGCGCACGCTTCGACCGGTCGACGCTCTCGACGATCTTGCCCGCCGACTTCTTCCCGAGCCTGACCAGCATCGGAATCCGCGCCAGTCGCGCGGCGCTCAACCGATAGAGGTCGGCCGGCTCCCGCACCAGGCCTGCGTCCACCAGCTTCCCGGCCAGCACCTCGCCCATCCCCTTCACGCCGTGCTGCACGAACCGCCGGAGGGCCAGGCGGAATGCCGCTTCGTCGGGTGCCGTAGGCGGCTGGACCGCGCTCTCCGCGCGGCGGGCTGCCGCATCCGCCCCGGCCGGGCTCCCGGCCTCCCCCCGATCGGGCAGGCGCGCCTCCACCAGCAGATCGACCAGCCGCCGGGTCGCGGGCTCCTCGAGGAAGTCCCGGACCGCGACGGCATCCCGGCGGCTGATGCCCTTGACGCGGGCGATATCGTCCTCGGCCGCGGCCGCGAGCGCCGCCAGGCTGCCGAAATCGCGCGCCAGCAGGTCGGCCTTGCGCGGGCTCACGCCCCGCATGCCGAGCGCGTGCACCACGCGCGCCAGCGTCAGCTCCTGCCGCGCGCCGGCGATGGCCCGGACGTGCTTGTCGGCATTCTTCGCACCCAGCTCGGCGTCCTTCTCGAGCGGCGCGAGCTGCTCCGCCTGCAGCTCGTACAGGTCCGCCAGATCCCGGACCAGCGGCTCGTCGGCCGCCTTCCGACCGGAGCCGGCCGGCGCTATCAGCTTGTCGACCAGCCACGAGCCCAGGCCGTCGATGTCCATCGCGGAGCGGTGCGCGAAGTGCAGGACCGACTCCTTCAGACGGGCGCTGCAGCTGATGTTGATGCAGCGGGCCACCACCTCGTCCTCCTCGCGGACCACGGGGCCGGCGCAGACCGGACAGCTCGACGGCATGCGGAACGGTCGGCGCCCGGCGCCTTCTTCCGCCACGCGGACGACCTTGGGGATGACGTCGCCGCTGCGAATCACCACGACCCGGTCGCCGATCTGCAGCCCGAGCCGGTCGATTTCCTGCTCGTTGTGCAGCGTGGCGTGCGACACCGTGACCCCGCCCACCTGCACGGGCTCCAGCACGGCGCGGGGCGTCACGGCGCCGGTCCGCCCGACCTGCACCTCGATGTCCTGCACGACCGTCTCCGCCTGCTGCGCGGGGGGCTTGCAGGCGATCGCCCAGCGCGGCGCCCTGGCGGTCGCGCCCAACCGCCGCTGCAGAGCCACGGCGTCGACCTTGAAGACGAGGCCGTCGATCTCGTAGGGCAGCTCTTCGCGCTTGCCGAGCCACTTGTCGCGGAAGGCGAGCAGCTCGCCGACGCCGCGCAACCGCTCGCGGTGCGGATTCACCTTGAAGCGGAGCTTGTCGAGCGCCTTCAGCGACTCCCAGTGCGAGTCGAAGACGGGGGTGCCGGCCGCCAGCAGCAGATACGGGTAGAAGTCGAGCCGGCGGGCAGCCGTGATCGACGCGTCCAGCATGCGCAGCGAGCCGGCGGCCGCGTTGCGGGGATTGGCGAACGGCTCCTCTCCCGCCGCCAGCTGGCGTTCGTTGAGGCGCGCGAACTCGCGCCTGGGCATCACCACCTCGCCGCGCACCTCGAAGTCGTCCGGCACGCCCGCCGCGCGCAGCTCCGCCCGCGGAATCGACAGGGGCACCGTCCTGAGCGTGCGGGCGTTCGGGGTGACGACCTCACCCCGGCGGCCGTTTCCGCGCGTCAATGCCAGGTGCAACCCGCCGCCCGCGAAACGCACCGCCAGCGAGACACCGTCGAGCTTCAGCTCGCCGACGTAGTCGAGCTCCGCCGCCTCGGCCAGCTCCCGCGCCCGGCGATCGAACTCCAGCAGCCCGGCGTCGTCGAGGGCGTTGTCCAGGCTGAGCATCCCGGACGAGTGGGCCGCCCTGTCGACACCCTCCCGCGGCGCGCCGCCGACCCGCTGCGTCGGCGAGTCGGGCGTGACGAGCGCGGGATGCGCCGCCTCGATCCGTTGCAGCTCGCCCAGCAGGGCATCGAACTCGCGGTCGGTGATCTGCGGCCGATCGAGGACGTGGTAGAGGTGCTCGTGGCGGCGTATCTCGCCGCGCAGATAGGCGGCTCGCTTGCGAGCGTCGGGCGTGCTGGCTGTCAACGGTCCCGCGCGAGCACGAACTCGGGCAGCGCGCCGAGCGCGGCGCGCTCCGGCGACGCGGGGAAGGCGTCGAGACACCGCTTGGCGGCCGCCGCGTACTCCACCGCCTTCTCGTGGGCGTAGCGGATGGCCTGCCGCTCCCTGAGCAGCGCGAGGAGCTCGCTCCATTCCTCGGCTGCGATCTCCCCTGTCTCCACGACGGACCGCACGATGTCGTGGGCGCGGCTCGGCCCGCCCTCCCGGCGCAGGAGATGGATTGCCGCCAGCGTCACCTTCCCCTCCCGCAGATCGCCGCCGACCGGCTTGCCCAGCGCCGCGCGGTCCGCGGTGAAGTCCAGGAGGTCGTCGACGAGCTGGAAGGCGACGCCGAGATTGAAGCCGTACTCCCGCAGCGCGACCCGCTGCTCGTCCCGGGCCTTGCCGAGCAGGCCGCCGATCTCGGCCGATCCGCTGAACAGGTAGGCGGTCTTGCGCCGAATGATCTCGAAGTACTCGTCCTCCGTGATGTCGGCGGCGCCCACCTTCGTCAGCTGGTAGATCTCGCCCTCGATCATCCGCCGCGTGGCGTCGCACAGGAGCCGCACGATGGCGATGGCGTCGTCGTAGGTCAGCGCCACCTCCATCGCCCGGATGTAGAGGTAGTCGCCCAGCAGCACCGTCATGTTGTTGCCCCAGCGCGAGTGCATGGCAAGGCGTCCGCGCCGGAGCTCCGAGCCGTCGATGACGTCGTCGTGGACGAGCGTGGCGGTATGGATGAACTCGATGGCGGACGCGAACAGGACGGGCCGCTCGCCCGCCTGGCCGCACATGCGCGCCGCCATCAGCAGCAACGCCGGCCGCACCCGCTTGCCGCCGCCCGCCTGGATGTACCGCGCCATCTCCGGAATCAGCTCGTCGACGGCGTGCGCGGGGCCTTCGTGGGCGCCGGCGGCGGGGTCCGCACCCGACTGGATGTGCGTGGTGTAGGCGTCCTCGACCGCCTCGAGCTCGGCCCGAATCGGCTCGAAGAGTTGCGCAAGGTCAGCCAGTACGGGCGAGTCGATTCTTGCGGGCACGGGGCGGAGGGAATCAGAACACACTCGCCGAACGAGTGTCAACGCGGCGGGGCGACCTGCACGGCACCGCGCATCAGGCGGCGTCGTGGAAGAGCGCCGCGAACGCTGCCGACGTGGCGTCCGCGACGTTGGCGGCGGTTTGCCCGCGCACGCCGGCCAGCACCTCGACGACGCGCGCCACCCAGGCCGGCTCGTTGCGGCGGCCGCGAAAGGGGACCGGCGCAAGGTAGGGTGCGTCGGTCTCGACCAGCAGCCGGTCGGCCGGCACGATCGCCGCCGCCGCCCGAATGTCGTCCGCGCGCCGGAACGTCGCAATGCCGGAGAACGAGACGTGAAAGCCGAGGTCGAGCGCCCGGCGCGCCGCCGCGGCATCGCCGGTGAAGCAATGGAAGACGCCGCGCACGTCGCCGCGCCCCTCCGCGCGGATGGCGGCGCACGTATCGTCGTCTGCCTCGCGAGTATGGATGACGATCGGCTTGCCGACCTCGCGCGCCAGCGCGATCTGGCGCCGGAACACCTCCATCTGCGCCGGCCGCGGGGCGAAATCGTAGTGGTAGTCCAGGCCGATCTCGCCGATGGCGCAGACGCCGGCGACGCGCTCGAGCGCCGCGCGGACCGCACCGACAGCCGCCTCGGCCTCGTCCGCGAAGGGCGCCGCCTGATGCGGGTGCACGCCGGCCGCGAAACGGACGGCCGGCCACGTGCCGGCCACCCGGGCCGTGCGCTGCGCCTCGTCCTCGCTGGTCACGTCGAGGATGCAGAGCGCCCGCTCGACGCCGGCCGCGCGAGCCCTGTCGACCACGGCGTCGAGGTCGTCCGCGAATGCGGCGTCGGCCAGATGACAGTGCGAGTCGACCATCCTCCTAGCTGATCGTCGAGCCGGGAGGCGCCTGGTCCGGCAGGTCCACCGTCAGCAGCACGGGCGTGCCGTCCGCGCCGGACGCGGCCAGCACCATGCCGTTCGACTCGAGCCCCGCGAGCGTCGCCGGCTCGAGGTTCGCGATGAACACCACGCTCTTGCCCACCAGCGACTCGGGCGGGTGCGACTTGGCGAGGCCGGCCACGATCTGGCGCACCCCCGCGCCGTCCTCCACCTCGAGGCGCAGCAGCTTTTTCGATTTCCGTACTGCCTCGGCGGCCGCGACACGGCCGACGCGCAGCTCCATCTGCGCGAACTGGTCGATCGAGATCCGGGGCCGTCCCGGCGCCTGCGCCTGCTCCTGCTGTTCCGGCGCCGGCGCCGGCGCTGGGGCCTGCGGCGGCGCCGCATCTGCTGCGCTCATTGCTCCCTGCTCCTTCCGCACTTCCTGCTCCTTCCGTGCCGGCCGCGCGGCGCCGGACGCCGCCTGCCCGGCGTCGAGGCGCGGCCAGAGAGGCGGCCCCTTGACCAGGCGCCGCTCTGCACCGGGCGGGGCCTGCCAGACGCCGTCCCGGTCGAGACGCAGCGCGTCCGCCGGGGAGGCGGCGCCGACGCGCGCCAGCACCTCCGCGCATGACCGCGGCATCACCGGCGCCAGCAGCACGGCGGCCAGCCGCACCGCCTCGCTCACGTCGTAGAGCTGCCGATCGAGCTCCGCGGCGCGCGCCGCATCCCTCGCCACCACCCACGGCTCGACGGTCGCGATGTACTCGTTGGCAGCGTCCACGATGCGGAATGCCGCGGCCACGCCCTGGTGCAGCGCGAAGCGATCCATCGCGCGGCGATAGTCCGCCACCGCGGACGCCGCCGTCTCGGCCAGCGGTCCCGGCGGCCCGGACGGGGCCACCAGACGTCCCTGCCGGTAGCGGTCGGCCATCGCCGCGATGCGCGAGACGAGATTGCCGAAGTTGTTCGCGAGGTCGACGTTGTAGCGCTCCTCGAAGCGACCCCAGGTGAAATCGCCGTCCTGGCCGAACGCGATCTCCTTGGTGAGGTACAGCCGCAGCGGATCCGGCCCCAGGCGCTCGGCCGCCTCCAGCGGGTCCACGGCCGTGCCGAGCGACTTGCTCATCTTCTGGCCCTGCCAGTGGACCCAGCCGTGCCCGAATACCTGCCGGGGCAGATCGATGCCGGCACTCATCAGCATCGCGGGCCAGACGACGCAGTGGAAGCGGGTGATGTCCTTGCCGATGACGTGCAGGTCGGCCGGCCACCAGGTGTCGAACAGCGCCTCGTCGGTGCCGTAGCCGACGCCCGAGACGTAGTTGATCAGCGCGTCCACCCAGACGTAGACCACGCTGTCCGGATCGGACGGGACCGGTATGCCCCACGACTGCCCGGTCCGGCTCATGGAGATGTCCTCGAGGCCGGCCTCGAGCAGGCGCAGGATCTCGTTGCGGCGGATTTCCGGCTCGAGCGCTTCCGGTTGCGCCGCGTAGCGCTCGAGCAGGCGCTCGCGATACTTCGACAGTCGGAAGAAGTGGTTCTTCTCGCGGATCCACTCCGGCGGCCGCTGGTGCACGGGACAGGCGCCGTCGACCAGGTCCTTCTCCTGCTTGAACGCCTCGCACGAGACGCAGTACCACCCTTCGTAGAACCCCTCGTAGACGTCGCCCGACTCGATCAGGCGCGAGACGAGCGCCGTCACGCCGGCCCGGTGGCGCACTTCCGTGGTCCGGATGAAGTCGTCGAAGGAGATGTCGAGCTGCCGCCAGACGTCCCGGAACGCCGTCTCCATCCGGTCGCAGAAGGCCAGCGGGTCGAGCCCCTGCTCGCTGGCGCGCTGGTACACGTTCTGCGAGTGCTCGTCGTTGCCCATCAGGAAGCGGGTATCGAAGCCTGCGAGCCGCTTGTAGCGGGCGATGACGTCGGCAGTCACCTTCTCGTACGCCGTGCCCAGGTGCGGCCGGCTGTTCACGTAGTCGATGGCGGTGGTGATGTAGAAGCGGGGCATGCTAGCGATCCAGATAGGCCTTCGTCGCGATCGCCTGCACGGCCTTGACGGACAGGTCGTGCCGCTCGGCGAGCTGCAGGCAGTCGTCGAACTCGGGTGCCGCGTTGAGCACGTCGCCGCCGCGGCCGGCCAGCTTGAAGCGGACCGGGCCGAGCGGCGTCTCCACCGTCACCTGGTCGCGATCGAGCCGCTCGCGATCCATCTCCCTGAACCGCACCCCGATGGTGGTCGTCTCGCGGAACAGCAGCGCGGTCAGCGCCTCGCGGTCCGCCGGCAGCGCGACCACCGAGACCAGCGTCCCGGGGCGGTTCTTCTTCATCTGGATCGGCGAGTAGAACACGTCCAGGGCGCCCGCCGCGTGGAGCCGGTCCATGAGCACGCCGAAGATCTGCGGGTTCATGTCGTCGATCTGGCTCTCGATGACGACGACGCGCTGCAGGCTCGCTCCGGCGCCGTCGTCGCCGATGACGACCCGCACGACGTTCGGCGAGCCGGGCAGATCCCGATCGCCGGCGCCGTAGCCTACCTGCGTCACGCGCAGGGCCGGCAGCGGCCCGTACTGCGACGCGTAGTCCGTGACGAGCAGCGCCCCGGTCGGCGTGAGCAGCTCGGCCTCGACGCCGGACGAGTATACCGGCACGCCGGTCACCAGCCGCGCCGTCGCCGGGGCCGGGACGGGCAGCACCCCGTGGGCGCAGGTCACCGTGCCCGATCCGACGTTGAGCGGCGACGAGACGACGCGGTCGGCCCCCACCCACTCCAGACCGAACACGGCCCCGGCGATGTCGATGATCGAGTCGACCGCCCCGACCTCGTGCAGGTGGATCTCCTCCACCGGCCGCTGGTGGATGTCGGCTTCCGTCTCCGCGAGGCGCCGGAAGAGCCCCCTGGCCCGCGCCTTCGCGGACCCGGACAGGGCCGAGCCGTCCACCAGCGCGCAGATCTCGCTCAACCCGCGGTGGCCATGCTCGTGGTGATGGTGCGGGCCGTGCTGCTGCCCGTCGTGATGGTGGGGGCCGGCGCCGGGTTGCCCGCGGTCGGGCTCCGCACCACGGACGCGAAACTTCGTCGCCCCGATCCCGGACCGGTCCACGCGCTCGGCCTCCAGCGTCACGCCGTCGAGCGCCAGGCTCCCGACGGCGGCGCGGAGCTGCTCGAGCGGCAGCCCGGCGTCGAGCAGCGCACCGAGGATCATGTCGCCCGAAGCGCCCGAGAAGCAGTCGAAGTAGAGGATCTTCCCCATTCAGATCCGGCCGCTCTCCTTGAAGCTGAAGTAGCGCACGTCGGCCAGCACGACGTGGTCGATCACGTCGATCCCCATGAGGGCGCCGGCCTGCACCATGCGCTCGGTCAGCGCGACATCGTCCACGCTGGGCGTCGGATCGCCCGACGGGTGGTTGTGAAACAACACCAGCGCGGCGGCGCCGGCTGCGGCCGCCGCCCGGAACACTTCCCGCGGATGCACCAGGCTGGCGTCCAGCGTGCCTATCGAAAGCACCGTGGCGCGCAGCACCCGATGCTTGGTATCCAGCATCAGCAAGCCGAACTGCTCCACCAGCCCGGCCCCGTAGCGGGGCAGCAGATACGCGGCGACGTCGCGCGGGCTGCGCAACAGGGTGCGCTCGGCCGGCGAGCGCGCCAGCGTCCGCCGGCCGAGCTCCACCGCAGCCAGAATCTGTGCGGCCCTGGCCGGCCCGACGCCGGTGACGCGCCGCAACTGCCCCTCGGACAAGCGCGTCAACCCGTGTACCCCGCCCGCCGCCCCGAGCACCCGGTTGGCGATATCCAGGGCACTTGCGCGGTGATAGCCGTGCCCGAGAATGACGGCAAGGAGCTCGTTGTCGCCGAGGACGCTCGAGCCGAGCCGGTCGAGCTTCTCGCGAGGGCGGTCGTGCGGCGCGAGCGATCTCATGCGCCTCGCGCCTTCAAGCCGTGTGCCGCCACGCGATCGTACTACAGAGTGCACGCGTCGGTGCGGGACCGGCCCGCGTCCGGGGCCTCCCGGAAACCGTGCGGCAAGGCGGGCGGCGGCGCCGGCAAGGCCGGAGTACGCGAAAGCTGAAAGCCCCCGGGCGAGACGCCGTTCCACGCACGGCTACGCGCCCGGCGGACTCAGCCAGACGCCCCGGCCGGTGAGCTCGGCCCAGCCCGTGAGGTAGATGCCGTCCGCGGTCAGCTCGACCCGCTGCGAGCCCCCGGGCGAGACGACGTCCATGGCCGGCGCCGCCCCGCCGAAGACGGTCGCCGCCACCGCCGAGGCGCAGGCGCCGGTACCGGAGGCGCTCGTCGGACCCACGCCCCGCTCCCAGATCTGGATGCGCAGCCGATCCGGGCGCTCAATGCGGACGAACTCCACGTTCGTGCCCTCTGGAAACGCCTCGTGCGTCGCCAGCGCCGGCCCCAGCCGCGCGAAGCGCGCCGCATCGAGCCGATCGGTCAGCACGATGCACTGCGGGTTGCCGACCGACAGCACGATCACGCTGACCTGCTCGCCCGCAACCTCGATCTGCCGCCGGGCGAGCCCGGACGAACGCCCCATCCACGCCCTGAACCTGAAGCGCGGCGAGGCAGCCTCCAGCAGGGTCAGCCTCTTGACGCCGCCGGCGGTCTCGATCGTGATCTCCGCGGCCTCGGCACCCCCGCCGCGGCCGTCCTCCGCGTCGGCGACGAGGGCCGCCAGACAGCGCACGCCGTTGCCGGACACCTCGGCCGCCGAGCCGTCGGCGTTGAGCAACGTCATCGTCGCGCCGGCGGCGGTCCGCCGGTAGAGGATGAGGCCGTCCGCGCCGATGCCGCGGTGGCGGTCGCACACGGCGCGCGCCCAGACGGCGGCCTCCGCGCCAGCCGCCAGGTGCTCCTCGATGAACAGGAAATCGTTGCCGTAGGCGTGCGCCTTGGTGAAGTCGACAGGCATGGCAAGCACGCGCATCCGCCGCGCCGTCAGCTGACCGGGACCGGCAGTCCCGGGAAGATCCAGGTGAGGCCCGCGGTGACCCCGAACTTGCCGTCGCGGCTCGTCAACCCGCTGATCACGGCGCCGTCGATGCGCAGCGGGCCGAGCCGGTAGCGCACCCCCGCGCGCAGGTGACCCGACGTGTCGGTGCCGGGCGGGGGCGTCCCGCGGCGCGTATTGGCATGGCCGTTGACCTCCGCGACCACCTCGGTGAACGGGTTCAGGGCACGCGCCACCGACACGCCGTACATGACCACGTCGTTCTGCCGGTCGCCGCGCAGCGGGTCGGACAGGATGCCCAGGCCGACATTGGCGAGAATGCGCGCCGGCCCGATGCTCTTGCCCACCAGCAGCGTGTTGAAGAAGGCCATCGAGTCGACCCCGAGGCCGCTCTCGTTGCCGGCGTTCGGCAGGCGCGTGGCGAAGCGCAGCGCGAACGACGGCGAGACGTCCGTCTCCGGAATCAGCCGCACCTTGGTGCCGACGACGAGGTCCTCCATGTCCTGCGCGGCGTCGCCGGTGACGTTCACCAGGGCGGACAGCGGTCCCCTGCCCCGCTCGAGAACGCGCAGCCGCTGGTAGGAGATGCCGTCGATCTGCACCTCCGCAATCGAGCTGACGCCGAAGCTCACGCCCAGGATGGGGGCGCGCAGCCGGTGCCCGCGCAACCCGGAGACCGGGTACGGCTGCTCCCAGGTGTACTCGAACCCGCCCTCGAGCATGATCATCCCGGAGCCGATCGACTCGGGATCCTCGGTCAGCAGCGGGCGCTGCTGAGCGGCCGCGGGGGCGGCGCACAGGACCGGCAGCAGAACGGCCAGCGCCAGCGCGCGGGCGCTCGGATCAGTCGGCATCGTCCCGCCGCAGGTGGTCGCTGTCGAGAAGCAGCGTCACCGGACCGTCGTTGACCAGCTCGACGTGCATCATCGCCTGAAATTCACCCGTGCACACCGTCAGACCGGTCTCGCGCAAGGCCGCGACGAGGTCCTCGTAGACCCCGCGCGCCGCGGCAGGTGGCGCCGCCCGATCGAATGACGGCCGCCGGCCCTTCCGGCAATCGCCGTACAGCGTGAACTGGGACACGACGAGCAGCTCGCCGCCGATGTCGGCCAGCGAGCGGGCCATCCTGCCCGCCTCGTCCTCGAACACCCGCAGGTGCGGGATCTTGCGCGTGATGTACGCCACGTCGGAGGCGCCGTCGTCGCGCCGCACGCCGACGAGCGCAAGCAGGCCGCGCCGGATGCTTCCGAGCCGGCGGTCACCGGCGCTGACGCACGCCGAGCTCACGCGCTGCAGCACGACTCGCATGGGGTATGGCTGGCGCAGCTGCCGCCGGCTCCCTCGTCACTACGAGGCAGCGAGCTCCAGGTCGTCGCCGACCCGCGCGCGCAGCTCGGCGACCGGATTGAGACGGGTATCGAGCAGATGCCGCGGCGCGACGTTCCCGAGCGCCTTGAGCATCGAGCTCTTGATCCCCGGGTGCTCGCGGTCGAGGTCGAGCAGGAGGCGCTTGATGCGCTGGCGCTTCAGGCTCAGGTCCCCGCAGACCGGGCAGCAGCAACCGATGACCGGCAGCTCGCAGGCGCGCGTGTACGCCCGCGCCTCGTCCTCAGCCACGTACACGAGAGGACGAACGACCACGTGGCGGCCGTCGTCCGACACCAGGCGCGCGGGCATGGCCTTCAGGCTGCCGGCGAAGAACAGGTTGAGCAGCAGCGTCTCGACGAAGTCGTCCGCGTGGTGCCCGAGGGCGATCTTCGTGGCGCCCATGTCGGCCGCGAGCCGGTACAGGACGCCGCGCCGCAACCGGGCGCAGAGCGAGCAGGGCGTCGCGTCGGCGGCGAGCACATCGTCCATGATCTCGCCGATGGCGGTATGCTCGATGCGGTACTCCCAGCCGCGCTCGTCGCAGGCCCGCGCGATCGCGTCGTGACGATAGCCGTCGTAGCCGGAATCGACGTTGACCGCGACCAGCGTGAAGTCGACCGGCGCCCGGCGGCGCAGCACGTCCAGCAACTGCATCAGCGCCCAGCTGTCCTTGCCGCCCGACAGGCCGACCATGACGCGGTCACCGTCCTCGAGCAGGTCGAAGGTCGTGATCGCGCGCGTCACCTTGCGCGCCAGCCGCGCCTCCAGCTTGCTGCGATAAGCCATCGCCCACCGAGTCTACACCCTTCGGCGCAGCCGGGGCCCGGACCGCCTCGGCGGTCTGCCATGGCCCGAGCCGGGCCGGGGCCGCCAGGAGTCTGCGCCGCATAACTGCGCAGACTCCGCAAGGCGCGCACAGCGCGCCTCGGCGGTAGCGGCGCGGGGCGAAGGGGCCCCCGCAAGCGGACGCCGGGGGTTCGGGGCGCAGCCCCGTCTGATGGAAGCCAGCCCGCCCGCTGGACGTACCCGCGCTGGTCGTGTACCCCTGGAGCATGCACGATGACCAGCCCGCCGAGGCGCGGCGCTGATGCGCCGGGCCGTCCACGCTGCCGCCACGGCCGGCCTGCTGCTGGCCTGCGGCCCGGAAGTCCCGCCCGAGCTGATCGAGCAGTTTCACGCCGGCCTCGCGGAGCGGGCCGGGGAGGCCACCCGGCGCGATTCGCCCGTGGTCGGCGGGCTCGACGACTGGCTGTTCCTCGAACCCGAGCTGCGGCATGTCGCTGCGGGGCGACTCCGGGGGAATGAGGCGCAGCGGCCCGCGGCCGCCAGCGACCCGGCGGACGCCGATCCGTTGCCGGCGATAGTCGACTTCAAGCGCCAGCTCGATGCCCGCGGCGTGGAGCTGCTGCTGGTGCCGGTGCCGCCCAAGAGCATCATCTACCCCGACAAGGCCGACGCCGGCGTGGAAGTGCCGATCCCCGTGCCGCGTCTGGACCCCGCCCACGCGGCGTTCTACGCGCTCCTGCGCGAGCAGGGCGTCGACGTGCTCGATCTGACGGACGACTTCCTCGCCAACCGCTTCCACCCCGAGGGCACGCCCTACTGCCGGCAGGACAGCCATTGGTCCGGCGTCGGCTGCGTGCTGGCCGGCCAGGCGATCGCCGCGGACGTCCGGGAGCGCCCCTGGTACGCGGAGCTGCCGACGACCGCCTTCACGCCGCGCTGGTACTCGACGCGCCTGACCGGCGACCTGTACGCGGCGCTCGATCGCCCGGACGCGCCGCGCGAGGAGGTCCGCCTGCGCGGAGTCGCGGCCGCCGGAACGCGGCCGGCCACGGCGGCGGCGCCCGACCGCGACAGTCCGATCCTGCTGCTCGGCGACAGCCACAACCTGGTCTTCCAGGCCGGCGCCGACATGCACGCCACCGGCGCCGGCCTCGCCGATCAGTTGGCCTTCGAGCTCGGTCTCGCGGTCGACCTGGTCGCCGTGCGCGGCCCGGCGGCGACCGCGGCGCGCGTGGCGCTGCGTGAGCGCGTGCAGCAGGATGCCGCGTTCTGGGAGCGGAAGCGCCTGGTGGTGTGGTGTTTCGCCGCGCGCGAATTCACCGCGGGCGACGCGTGGGCGCTGGTTCCGGTCGTGCCGGACGCTGCTCCGCGGCAGTAGAATCCGACCCGTGCCGGAGCGCGCATCGTGATCCCGCTGGTCGATCTGCAGGCGCAGCACGAGGAGCTGCGGGCCGAGGTGGAAGCGGCCGCCGTCCGCGTGCTGCGCAGCGGCCGCTACGCGCTGGGGCCGGAGGTGGAGGCGTTCGAGGACGAGTTCGCCGGCTACTGCGACGCGCGGCACGCGGTCGGCGTGAGCTCCGGCACGAGCGCCCTGATCGTCGCGCTGACGGCCTGCGGGATCGGCCCCGGCGAAGACGTGCTCACGGTGCCGTTCACCTTCGTGGCGACGGCGGCGGCCATCCGGCACACGGGGGCGCGCGTGCGCTTCGTGGACGTCGCCGAGCCGGCGCTCACCATGGACCCGGCGGCGGTCGAGCGGGCGGTGACGGAGCGGACCCGGGCCATCGTGCCGGTTCACCTGTACGGGCAGCCCGCCGACATGGACCCGATCCTGGACGTGGCGCGCCGGCACCGGCTGATCGTCGTCGAGGATGCCGCCCAGGCCCACGGCGCCCGCTACAAGGGCCGCCGCGTCGGCGGGCTCGGCGACATGAGCTGCTTCAGCTTCTACCCGAGCAAGAACCTGAGCGCCGCCGGCGAGGGCGGGATCATCGTCACGAACGACGCCGAACGCGCCCGCGCGGCCCGGCGGCTCCGCAGCTGGGAGCCGGTGGAGCATGGCGGCCGCGTCCTGCGTCCCGGCAACTACCGCCTCGACGCCATCCAGGCGGC
This sequence comes from Vicinamibacterales bacterium, assembly GCA_963665465.1. Lineage (GTDB taxonomy): Bacteria > Acidobacteriota > Vicinamibacteria > Vicinamibacterales > UBA8438 > JAAXGX01. The sequence continues at coordinate 5,069,258 of OY762226.1, read as the reverse complement.
GATCCTGCGCGTCAAGCTGGCCCGCCTCGACGCGTGGACGCGAATCCGGCGAACGCTCGCGCAGCGCTACGACGCCGCCCTCCGCGCGGCCGTCCGCACGCCGGCGGTCATGCCGTATGCGGACCATGCGCACCACGTGTACGCCGTGCGCTCGGCGGCGCGCGACGCGCTGCGGGACGGACTGACGCGGGCGGGCGTGGAGACCGGCGTCCACTATCCCCTGCCGGTGCACCTGCAGGCGGGGTACGCGGACCTCGGGTACGGCGCCGGGACCTTCGAGCACGCCGAGCGCGCGGCGCGCGAGGTGCTGTCGCTCCCCATCCATCCCCACCTGTCGGAGGCGCGCCAGCAGGCGGTCATCGCGGCTGTGCTGCAGGCAACCGCCGCCCCGTCGGGCGCGTAGCCCGCCTAAGCGGAAGTTTCGGCGCTGATCGCGTGTAAGTCGCCGTATTTACGGTAGTTGTCTGGTTTCATGAAGTGTCTGTTCTGGCTACATTCGGGGCGTCACCCCCAGGAGTTCGAAGCAGCGCCGCTGGAGCGGCGTGGGCTGTGTCAGCAGCGTGAAGGTGGCGTCGCCGCCAGCGACCTGCATCGTGTTCGCCGCCAGCGTGCCGAGGTCGGTGAGCAGGGTGCGGAAGCTGTGGACCGGCAGGTCGTCTTCCGTGCGTTTGCGGCCTGCCTTGGCCAGCGCCGCGGGCGAGCGGCGGGCGGGGGCGACGACGGACGTGCGTTGCTGCTCGGCCGCGGCCGGGTCGTGGTCGTCGAAGAGCAGCGGGGCGAGGGCCCGGCGCATGTGCCACTCGACGTAGTAGGCCAGCATGCACAGCAGGACGTGGGCCCGCACCCGGTCTGCTCGGCGGTGGTGGAGGGGCCGCACCTTCAGGTCGACCGACTTGAAGGTGCGAAACGCGCGCTCGACTTTCGCCAGGTCCTTGTAGGCGCGGACCGTCTGCGCCGCGTCGAAGCGCTCCGGCTCGACGTTGGAGCGGACGATGTAGATGCCGTCGAGCTGCTGCTCGGCCGCGATCTTCTCCTCGTTGCGGCGATAGGTGAAGCGCTCGTCGGTGATCTCGGTCACGAAGTGCTTGGCCATCTTGTAGCGGTTGATCACCTTCCCGACGCGCAGGCCGATGTCGGCCGCGCCGCGCAGGGGTTCGTTCTTGCGCCGGGTCGCAGCCACGATGGGCTCGAGGTCTTTCTCGGTGGCCGCCAGCAGCTCCTCTCGCTTGCGCCGGCGTTGGGCGGCCAGCAGCGGATTGCGGCACACGATGAGCCGCTCGCCGGGAAACTCGTCGCTGGTGACTTCGGCCAGGTCCCGCTCGTCGAACAGTGACGGCGTCACCGTGCCGGCGTTGACGAGCTTGCGGATGGTCGGTGCGCGCAGCGTGGTGATCCAGCGCAGTCCCTCGACGCCCGCCAGGTTCTCGCGGATGCGCGCCGCCGTCAGCATCCCCCGGTCGCCCACCAGCACGACCTGCTGCAAGCCGAACCGGTCGCGGATCTTCGCCACCTGGCTGGCCACCGTCAGCGGGTCGGTCGTCGAGCCCTCGAAGACCTCGACGGCCACCGGGCAGCCCTCGGCCGTGCACAGCAGCCCGAAGACGACCTGCAACGTGCCCTTCTTGCCGTCGCGGCTGTGCCCGCGCTGGGCCAGCGGGCAGTGGGTGCCCTCCACGTAGCTGGAGGTCAGGTCGTAGAGCACCAGCGTGTGCTCTCGAAGGTGCCGCTTGGCGAGTCGCCGCTCGATGCCGGCTTGCCGCTCGACCAGCCAGTCCATCGCCTCATACAGCTCATGCGGGTCGACGTCGCCGAGTCCGAGCAGTTGGCCCAAGGTGGATACCGCGCTCTCGGCGGTCAGCGCGCGGGCGGTGGCCAGTTTCGACCGCGCGTCGATGACGCGGGCGACGATGAGGGCGAGGACGAGGTCGCGGAGGCGGCTGGTGCCCCGGGCGATCAGCGTGTGCAGTCCGAGTTGCTGGAGCGTGCCGAGCACGGCAGCGACGTGGCCGTGTGACAGGCTGCGGACGCAGGTGAAGGCATCGTCGGGATTGACGAGCTGCTCACCGCGAAGGACGCGGCGGAGCACATCGATGGCGGCGGTGGGCAGCTTGGAGAGATTGGCGAGGGTGCGCTTCTTGACGCGGCGGCCGTCGCGGTAGGACTCTCGGAGGAGGACTGCGGGCGGCGAGGAGCGGTTGGGCACGCTCTCGATATACATGTCCACCTATTATCGCATACGTCTCCCATCATAAAAAGATTACTGCACCACCATGAACACCACAATACATGGCTACATATCGCGCCTCAGGCCACCCCGGAAATCCCACAACTCCTGTCGATTCTATGAGTTCGGCCGAAACAGGCCCTGAAACTTCGGCCTAAGACCAGGAGTCTACGCCGTTCTACGGCGCAGACTCCTAGCCCGACAGGGGCAGGCGGTCCGGCGGTCCGCCGTCACTCGGGAGGCGGCTCTCGAGCAGCTCGCGGACGGCGTAGATCGGCTTCCCCTGCGACTCGTGGAAAGTCCGCGTCTGCAGCTCGGCCAGCAGCCCCAGCGTCACGAGCTGGACCCCCAGGAACATCATCAGCATGCCCAGCACGAGCAGCGGCCGGCCGCCGATGGACTGGCCGCCGAACAGGCGGACGTAGCCCAGGTAGCCGGTGATTGCGACGCCGCCGGCCCCCAGCAGCAGGCCCAGCGGCCCGAACATCTGGAGCGGCCGCGTCGAGTAGCTCAGCAGGAACTTCACCGTGACCAGGTCGAAGATCACCCGGATCGTGCGCGAGAGGCCGTACTTCGACGAGCCGAACCGCCGCTCGCGATGGTTGACCACCATCTCCGCGATGCGCACGCCCTGCTCGCTGGCGATGGCCGGAATGAACCGGTGCAGCTCGCCGTACAGGCGCAGCGGCTTGACGACCTCCGCGCGAAACGCCTTCAGGGAGCAGCCGTAGTCGTGCAGCTTCACGCCCGTGGTCGCCGAGATCAGCCAGTTGGCGAAGTACGACGGCACGCGCCGCGTCAGCCACGGGTCCCGCCGGTCGCGCCGCCAGCCGCAGACGATGTCGTTGTCCTCGGTCCCGTCGGCGAGCTTCGCGAGCAGCCGGGGAATGTCCCGCGGATCGTTCTGCAGATCGCCGTCCAGCGTGACGATGATCCGCCCCCGGGCCTGGTCGAAGCCGGCCGCGAACGCGGCCGTCTGACCGAAGTTGCGCCTGAGACGGACTAGGCAGACGTGCGCGTCGCCGGCGTGCAGGGCGGTCAGCGCGGCGAAGGTGCCGTCGGTGCTGCCGTCGTCGACCAGGATCAGCTCGTAGGAGGCGCCGTGATCCGCGAGGGCCGCCGTCAGCTCCTGATGCAGCCGCTCCACGTTGGGCGCTTCGTTGTACAGGGGAACGACCACGGAAAGCTCGGGCCGCGCGGCCGCCGCGTGCCGGCTCATCACGCCGCGCCCGAATCGGCCGGCCGGCGACGGCTCAGGAACAGGTAGGCGACCACGGCGGCCACCACGACCGCCGCCACAACCAGCGACACGGTGTGGCCGTTTTCCTCCAGCAGCGCGATGGCCTGATCGCCGTAGCGCACCGCCAGCCACGCTTCGCCGAAGTAGCGCAGCCCGCGGGCGAGGGCGAGCGCCGTGACGAACTGCAGGACAGGCAGCCGGGTCACCCCGGCGAGCAGCACGAACACCTTGAACGGCGACGGCGGGGGCAGGATCGCCGGTATCGCGACCGCCAGCACGCCGTAGCGCTGATAGAGCGCCATCGCGCGATCCAGGCGCGGACCGCCGAACCGGCGGCGGACCAGCGCCTCGCCGCCCTTGCGGCCCAGGAAGTACAGGACGAGACATCCGGAGAGCGACCCGAGCGTGGCCAGCAGCGCGTAGTACGCCATGCGCTCCTTGTGCTGGATCACCAGCAGGATGACCAGCAGGTCGTTGATCTCCGGCAGGGACAGGAACGAGGAATCCAGGAAGGCGACGAGGAACAGTCCCGGCCCGCCGATCGACAGCGCGAACGTCTGCACCCAATTGACGATGCGGGACATCTCGTCGGCGCATTATAGCGAAGCGGCGGGCCGGGACCGCCGGGTCAGAACTCGATCTGGAAGGTGAAGCGGGTCGTGAGGCCGCCGAGATCGATCCGCTCGGCCAGGAATCCCTCATCGACGCCGACCCGGCCGGTGGCGCGTTGATACTGCACTTCCACCCCGGCGGCGAGGCTCGAGCCGAGGGGCACGCGCACACCGCCCAGGACGACGGCGCCGATGTCGGCGCCGCCCGCGACGAACCGATCCCGAAAGACGCTGTAGTCGTAGAAGTCGATGAACTCCCCCACCTCGCTGTAGCGCCAGAGGAACACGCCGATCCCCGCGCCGATGTACGGCCGGACCGCCGTGTCGCCGAACGGGAACAGCCGCAGCGTGCCGGTCACCGGGACCGTCTCCAGGTGGAAGTCCTGGAGGATTTCCGTGCCGTCGTCGTTGACGAAGTCGGTGTACGTGCTCAGGGCGGTGCCGCGCATGTACCCGACCCCGACCCCGGCTTCGAGGTGATCGCCGAGGCCGATCAGCCATTCGCCGCCGAACGTGACGCTGTTCAGCTCGGTCAGCTCGAACGAGAAGACGTTGAGGTTCTCGAGCAGGACGTCGTCGCCGATGCGCGCATCGGCGCCGCGGACACTGAAGTGTCCGATGTTGAGCGCGAGCGACTGCTGCGCGTGCGCCGCGCCCTGCGGCAGCAGCACGGCCGCCAGCGCGGCCGCCGTGACGAGCAGGCTTCGTGTTCGCATGATGTCCTCCACCCAACGGCCTGCGGCCCGCCGGCGCCCTGTGCGTCTGGCGTGCCGTTCGGCATCCGTCAGGGGAAACAGCACAATCGATGCCAACCGGAGCAACCGCTGTCCGCGCCGTGAAACGCGGGCGCCGGGAGCTGGAAGTGTCCCTGGGGGGTGTCAGTCCGTCCGGTTTCGTGAACGGGCGGCCGCGAAGCGCCGCACCACCTCGAGCATCGGGCCGTGCAACGGTCCGTTGGACGCCAGCACGTTGCCGTCGAACGGGGTGAAGGGCTGTCCGTCCAGGTCGGTGACCCGGCCGCCGGCCTCCTGCACGATGAGCGCCCCGGCGGCCGTGTCCCACGGGCGCAGCCGCTGCTCCCAGAACCCGTCCAGCCGGCCGGCCGCGACGTAGCAGAGGTCGAGCGCGGCGGAGCCGAGCCGCCGGACGGCCCGCGCCCGGCGCACGAACTCCGCGAACAGCCCGACCACCTCGTCGGCGGTCTCGTGCACGTCGTAGGGAAAGCCGGTGCACAGCATGGCGTCGAGCAGGCCGCTGGCGGGCGACACCGCCAGCGGCACCCCGTTCAGGCGCGCCCCGGCGCCCCGCTCGCCCACGAAGAGCTCCTCGCGCGACGGGTCGTAGACTGCCCCCGCCTCCACCCGCCCCGCCACCTCCAGCGCCAGCGACGCGCAGAAGACCGGCAGGCCGTGCGCGTAGTTCACCGTGCCGTCGATGGGGTCGAAGATCCAGCGGTACTCGGGGACGGCGGCGCCGCCCTCCGGATTCGGCAGCTCCTCGGCCAGCACTGCGTGGGTCGGAAAGCGATCGGCCAGCGTGGCACGGCACATCCGCTCGATCTCGACATCCACCTCGGTCACGAGATCGATGGGCCCCTTCTTGTCGATCCGCACCCCCCGGCCGGCCCTGGCCAACTGAATCTCGCCCGCGCGCACGACGATCTCGATCGCCGTCTGGAGCAGCTCCGGGGCGACCGGCATCACCCGAGCTTCTTCACCATCCTGACCTCGGTGCCGCCCTGGGGGGCGCGGTGCAGGGTGCAGGCGTCCATGAAGCTGCGCATGAGGAAGATGCCGCGGCCGCTGGACTTGAGGATGTTCTCCGGCGCCAGGCAGTCGGCCACCTCCGCAGGGTCGAACCCCTCGCCCTGATCGACCACGCGGACGCGCAGCTCCGCCGGCGCGTCGCTGGGCTCGAGCCGGAACTCGACGACGACCCGCTTCGTCTCGTCCTCCGCGTTGCCGTGGCGAATCGCGTTGACGACCGACTCCCGCACGGACACGCCCACCCAATGCGTCGCGTCCGCGTCGAGGTCGATGGCGCGGCCGATCTGGTCGCTGAGCAGCTGCACGAAATCGACCATGTCGAGACGACTCGGGAATTCCAGGCGGAGCGCGCCGCGGGCATCGGGCATGCTGGCGATTGGATCAGCGTACCATACCCGCCCGCGGTCGGACCGATCGGCGCACCGCGGCCCTGATGTATAGTTCGCGCGTGAGCCGCGCGGGTCACAGGACCGTCACCATCCACCCCGTGCGTCGCGTTCACGGCCGCCTGCGCGTGCCCGGCGACAAGTCCATCTCCCACCGCTACGCGCTGCTGGCGGCGCTCGCGGAGGGCACGTCCACCATCGGCAACTACGCGCCCGGCGCCGACTGCGGCGCGACGTTGCGCTGCCTGCAGGCGCTCGGGGTGGACATCCGCACCGGGACGCCGGCCGCGGGCGGCGCCGCAACCGTGACGGTGCACGGCCGCGGGCCGGGCGGCCTGCAGGCGCCCACGGCGGTCCTGGACGCCGGCAACTCGGGCACCACCATGCGGCTGCTCGCCGGCGTCCTGGCCGGGCAGCCGTTCGACAGCGCCATCACCGGGGACGACTCGCTGCGGCGGCGACCGATGCAGCGCATCGTCGACCCCCTGGAGCGGATGGGAGCCCGCATCGGCACGACCGACGGCCGCCCCCCGCTCACCATCCGGGGCACGCCGCTGCGCGGGGTGTCCTACGAGACGCCGGTGGCCAGCGCGCAGGTCAAGAGCGCCGCGCTGCTGGCGGGGCTGCACGCAGCCGGCACCACGCGCATCACGGAACGCATCCGGACTCGCGATCACACCGAACGCGCGCTGCCCGCCTTCGGCGCCCGGATCGGCCGGACGGCGGGCGGCGTGGAGGTCGCCGGCGGCCAGCGCCTGCAGCCGGCCGTCGTGCAGGTGCCCGGCGACCCGTCGTCGGCGGCGTTCTGGGCGGCGGCCGCGGCGGCGCTGCCCGGCTCGGCCATCGAGATCGTCGACGTCGGGCTCAACCCCACGCGCACGGCGTTTCTCGACGTGCTCGAGGCAGCGGGCGCCGACGTCGCGGTCGAGCGCGCCGGCACGGACGCGGGCGAGCCCTTCGGCACGGTACGGGTGCGCCACCGCACGCTGCGGCCGATGCGCGTCGAGGCGCAGCAGGTGCCCGGGTTGATCGACGAGCTGCCCGCGCTGGCGGCGCTGGCGGCGCACGGCGCCACGCTGCACGTGAGCGGCGCCGCCGAGCTGCGGGCCAAGGAGAGCGACCGCATCGCGGTGCTGGCGGCGGGTCTGCGCGCGCTGGGCGGCGCCGTGGACGAGCGGCCGGACGGCTTCAGCGTGCGCCCGGCCCGGCTGACCGGCGGGACGGTCGACGCGGCCGGCGACCACCGCATGGCGATGGCGTTCGCGATCGCCGCGCTGGGCGCCGGCGGCCCGACGACGATCGCGGGCCACGAGGTGGTGGAGGTGTCGTACCCCGAGTTCTTCGCCACGCTCGAATCGATTTGCGAGGAGTCTCGCCACGCGTGAGAACGGACAAGATCTATCTGGTCGGCTTCATGGGCGCCGGCAAGTCGACGGTCGCGCGCGCGCTCGGGTCCCGCCTGGGGTGGCGGAGCGAGGACATCGACGAGCTGATAGCGTCGCGCGAGCGCCGGTCGATTGCCGAGATCTTCGCGCGCCGCGGCGAGCCGTACTTCCGGGCGCTGGAACGGACGGTCCTGCGCGACCTGCTCGCCGAGCGCCACACGATCGTGGCCACGGGCGGCGGCACGTTCGCGGAAGCCGACAACCGCAGCGTCATCAACCGGGACGGCGCCTCGATCTGGCTCGACGTGCCGTTCGAGCAGGTGATCGAGCGGCTCCCGCCCGACGGGCGCCGGCCGCTGGCGACCGACCGCACGACCCTGCGGGCCCTGTTCGACACGCGCCGCGCCGCGTACTCGTTCGCGCACCTGCGCCTCGACGCCGGCCGCGCCCCCGTGGAAGAGCTCGCCGAGCGCATCCTCGACTGGCTGGGGTACTAGCAGCCCGTGGCGTTACTGCCGGCGCAGTCCCGCTGAGATGCCAAGCCGCAATCGCCGCCACCACGTGCGCAGCAGGTGCTGGACGAGCACCCAGTGCATCCGGTTCGCGCGGCGCGACCCCGCCGCGGGCCGCGCAACGCGTACGATGGCACGGGTGCTAATCCGACGCGTTCGGCGCCTCGCAGGCCGCCAGCCATCGGCTTCGGCCGCGAGCACGATGCTCGCGCACGCCACCGCGTCCGCTCCAGCATCGTGGTGGCGCAGCGGGATGCCGAGCCGCCGGCACACGTCGGGCAGTTTCGTCGGACGGATTCCCCACTGCGCGCGGGCGAGCTGCACGGTGCAGACGAACCGCATCGGCGGCGGGCGCAGCCGGTACCGGGCGCAGCAGGCGTGAAGAACGCTACGGTCGAACGGCGCGTTGTGGGCGACGACGAAGGCCGCATCGGCAATCCAGGCACGGAGGGTCGGCCACAACTCCGCGAAGGTCGGCGCGTCGCGTACGTCCTCCCAACCCAGACCATGAAGGCCGGTGAACGTGAACTGCCTGGAAGGCGGCCGGATCAGGTAGGTCTGTGAATGCACGACGCGACCGGCGCAGCCGGCGGCGACGCCGACCGCGCAGGCGCTGTCCCGGCGCGCCGAAGCGGTCTCGAAATCGATAGCGACGAAGGTGCTCGAGGCTTCGGATGCCGCCGCCGTACGGCGAACGGCTTCGCCTTGCGGATTCGCCGGGTAGTGAATCAAGGGAGCGTGCCGCATGGAGGCGTGGGGGAAGGTTCGACAGGTTGCAGTCTCGGTCGCGCGCTGATACAATGCGCGCATAAACACATATACATGTTAGTCTGCAAAACCAATCTTTACTCGGAATAGTTGCTGACAATGAGCATCCGATGGAGCCTGGTCGTCCCCGATGAAACGGACCGGAGTCTTCGCAGCTACTTGGCCAGAACCGGCGGCAGGAAGGGGGACCTGTCTCGGTTTGTCGACCGCGCGGTCCGGCAGGCCATCTTCTGGGAAACACTCGAATCGATCTGGGAACGCAACAAGAACCTCTCAGCCGCAGAGGCCCAAGCCCTCGCCGACGACGCGGTTGCGGAAGCCCGTGCGGATCGTGCTTGACACCAACGTTCTGGTGAGCGCGTTGATCTCGCCGGCCGGGCCACCCGGCCGCGTGCTGGCAGCGATCAAGCGCGAGCACCGCCTGACGCTCGTCACCTCCACGGCACAGCTCAGCGAATTGAGGACGGTCCTGCGTCGTGAGCGCCTTGGTCCCTATATCCGCCGTGAAGAGGCGGAAGATCTGATCCGCAACCTGGAAGCGGTCGGCGAAGTCGTGAGCACCGACTTGCCGAACGTGAACGACTCCCCCGACCCGACCGACAACCTGATCCTCGGCACGGCGATCGCCGGGCACGCGGACATGATCGTCTCCGGCGACAAGAAGCACATGTTGTCCCTCGGCCAGGTCGATGGCATCCCGATCGTTACCGCGGCGGACGCATCCGACCAGTTGCCCGGCGCGCCGGCCCGGCGGTGAAAGATCGCTGCCTGCAGCTTGAGCGCTGCCGTTTTTTTCGGCAAGGGCCTGCCGTTGGCAGGGGGCGCCTACGGTAATGTCGATCGACCTGCTCGCGCAAAAGGCCGGTCAGCGCGCGGCCTTCTGCCGCGCTGCACGCTCGTCGCGCCGCCGCAACTCGGCACCGTAGGCGTCGGCGGCGGCGCGCGACCCGAGGATCCAGCCGATGACGATGCCGACCAGGAGCACGGAGGGGATGAAGATGAAGTGCCCCGCCGTCATGCCGTCGAGCATCTACGTTCCCTGCTCGCCGCCGCCGGCACGCCCGGACAGATCCGTCAGCTCCCGTTCGACGGTCGACAACCGCCGCCAGATCGACCAGAGATAGCCGAAGACCACCACCCAGACGATGGCGTAGGCGGCGATGAGCAGCGGCGCCGCCGGCAGCTGATCCTCGGGCGGCACCTGATCGATCGGGACGAACTCCTCCTGCGGCGGCTGCGGCTGGCCGCTGTGCGAGGCGAATCCCGCGGCGGCCGGCACCAGCAGCACCGTCGCGAGGGTGATGACAATCGCTGTCCGCTGCACGTCCGTCACGCCGGTCATCCCTCCTCGAGCGTCAGATAGAGCCGCTCGACCTCCGCCCGCTGCTCCTCGAGGCGGGTCCGCGCCGCCAGGAGCGCGGTGAACAGCACGAGAAACGCCACGCTGCACCAGACGAACGGGCCGAACATCCCGGGCGCAGACGTCGCGAGCTGCGGCACCACGCTGGTCGTGGGATGGATGGTGCGCCAGACGTTCACCGAGATGTAGACGAACGGCACGTTCGCCAACCCGAACAGGGCGAGCCCGGCCGCGAGCTTGTCCGAGCCGGGACCCCCGTAGCGCCGCAGCAGCAGATACGCGCAGAAGATCAGCTCCAGGATCAGCGCCATCGTCAGCCGCGCATCCCACTGCCACCAGACGCCCCAGGCCTTGCGTGCCCAGAGCGGCCCGGTCGCCAGGCCGATGATGCCGAACACGACGGCCAGCTCGGCCGCGGCGACGGCGAGCCGATCGGCTGCCGGCTTCTGCCGGAACAGGTGCACGGCGCTGGCCACGCCGCAGATGGCAACCGCCAGGAACATCACGATCCAGGCGGGCACGTGGAAGTAGAAGATCTTCTGGATCAGGCCCATCGTCGATTCGTAGGGCGCGCGGGCGATCCAGAGCGGGGCCGCGGCGAACATCACGAGCCCCGCCAGCGACAGTCCCGCGAAGACGCGGTGGCCTGGCATCATGCGTCTCATTCTGTCATGACCGGCTCGAATGTCCATAACGCCAGCGTGGTGAAGATCACGTCGAAGAAGAGCAGCAGCGCGGCCCAGAACCGCGCCAGGTCGAGATTCGGCTCGGCCTGCAACACCGCCGTCGTGCCCATGACGCCCGCGATCAGCGCCGGCAGCGTGACCGGATACAGCAGGATCGGCAGCAGGACGCCCCGGCTCCGCGTGCGCACCAGCATCGCCGCGAACAGCGTGCCCACGGCTGCGAAGCCGAGGTTGCCGAGCAGCAGCAGGGTCGCGATCCACCAGCCGTTGGCGATCAGCGGAGCCTGGAACAGCACGGCGACCAGGACCGCGACCACGAGCTCGACGGCGGTCATCAGCAGCAGCACGCCCAGCAGCTTGCCCGCGAAGATCGCCGACCGCTCCACCGGCGCCAGCAGCAGCCCGCGCAGCGCGTCGTGGTGCCGCTCGCGGTCGAATGTCGGTCCGAGGGCGAGCGTGCCCGAGAACGCGACGGCAATCCACAGGATGCCCGCGGCCGCCCCCTCCACGGCGCGTCCCCCGCGCACGAAGGCGAACGAGAAGACGAGCACGCACGAGACGGCGAAGAACAGCGTCGTCGACACCATCTCCCAGCTGCGCGATTCGACCGTCAGGTCCTTGCGCGTCACGAGCCAGGCCACCCGCAGGAAGTCTCTCGTCACGTCATCAGCCTGTGCGCGGCGCATCGGCAACGGCCAGCGCCGCGCGATAGATGTCCCGGAGCGGGCCGTCGCCAACCGGCAGCTCGGTCACGCGGCCGGCGCGCAGCAACAGCACGCGGTCGAGCAGTCCCTCGACGGCCTCGAGATCGTGCGTCGCGAGGAGCACGATGCGCCGGTCGCGCCCCAGGGCGCGCAGTCGCTCGGCGAGGGCCCGGCCCGCCGTCTCGTCGAGCCCGGTGAACGGCTCGTCGAGCAGCACCAGCCGCGGCTCGTGCAGCAGGGTCCGCTCCAGCGCGAGCCGCTGGCGCATGCCGCGCGAGAACCCCTGGACCGGATCGTCCGCGCGGCCGGCCAGGCCGGCCCGCTCGAGCGCCGCGGCGGCGCGCGCCGTGCGGTCGTGCAGGCCGTGCAGCCCCCCGAAGAACTCGAGGTTCTCGCGGGCCGTCAGCTCCCCGTACAGCTGCAGCTCGTGCGACAGGAAACCCAGCCTGGCGCGCAGCGCCTGACCGGCGGCGGCCGCCGACCGGTCGCCGTACAGCACCTCCCCGCCCGACGGCTGAATCAGCGTGGCCAGGAGGCCGAGCAGCGTCGACTTGCCGGCGCCGTTCGGGCCGAGCAGACCGATCAGCTCGCCCGCGTGCAACGCAACGGACACCCCCTTGAGCGCGCGGCGGCGGCCGTAGTGGCGGGAGATGTTCGAGACCGTCAGCCGGTCGAAATCGAACGCGGGCGCGCGAGCAGCCGGCATCAGCGGGTGCCCGGCGCAGCGGCGGGCGCGCTCTGGGCCGCGCCGGGCGGCAGGTGCTCGGTCTCCTCGTCGAGCGCGCGGTACACCCTCTCGAGCGCCGCGAACAGGTCGCCGCGACGCGTCGCGTAGCGCGTCGGACCGATCTTGCCGGTGCGGTGCTGACGCTCGACCTTCACGAGATCGGCGAACAGCCGCTCGCGCCTGGCCTGCAACTGCTCGCGCTGCCCCGCCGGCGCGGGGCCGCCGCCGGAGCCGGCCGCCCCCCAGCAGCCGATGCCGAGAATCGCCAGCGCGACAACCAGCGTGACGGTGCTCGGCAACGTGCTGCGGTAAGGCAGCCCCGTCAGCTCGATGGCGAACGGCGTGCCCGCGGCGATGCGCGGCCCGGCGCCGAGCAGGTGACTGGTGCCCGTCCGCGTCTCCGACGGGACCTCCGCTCGCCGCGGCACCTGGGAAGATACGAAGTCGAGGTCGCCCGACTGCTCCACCGACAGCAGGACCGAGTCCCAGTCGACAGGAAACGCCTGGGAGAGAGTGAAGCCGGCACCCGAGTACGGCAGGATGTAGGCAACGCGCAGCGGCGTCGCGCCCGGGTCGAACGGTCCCGTCAGCTCGACCCGGGGACCGTCCGCGACCGTCCGCGGCGACGAGCCCGGCAACACCGTCACGCCCTGCGCGCCGGCCGGCAGATCGAGCACGATCGGCACGGGCGGCTCGACAGGCACCTGGGCGGGGTTCACGAGGTCGAAGACGTAGTAGACCTCGATGCTCTCCTCGACGAGCTCCACCTGAATGAACGACTCGCCGCCGAAGGTCACGAGGCCGGGCGGCGCCGGCTCGACGACCACGTCCGGGTCCGCGCCGACCAGCATCAGCCGCACCCCGCCCCGCCCGGGAACGGCGAACGGCCGCGACTCGATTCGCACGCCGTCGAGCTCCGTCGCCGCGCGCACCTGCTGACCGGGGTTCAGCGTCAGGAAGACGGCGCGCCCCTCGGCATCCGTGACCGCCGTCTCGACGATGTCGCCCTGGCGAAGCTCCACGGCGTGGTCGGACACGTTGTTGGCCAGCTGCCCCCGGATCACCCGCACGGAGATGGTGCCGTCCGGCAACGCGGCGTCGGGCAGGGGAATGCCCGACATCTGGCGCGGGTCGGGCTGCGCACCCGCCAGGCCCGCCAGACAGAGCAGGACCATCGCGGCCCCGACGCCGATCCTGGCCGTCATGCCGGCTGCTCCAGCTCGGCCCCGCACGTCTTGCAGAACCTCGCGTCGTGGTCGTTCGTGGTCGCGCAGTCCGGGCACGCGGCGCCCTCCGCGCCCGCCGGCGCCGGGGGCGGGCCGCCGCTGTCGCTGCCGAGGCGCTGCGCCAACTCCCGCTCGATCACCTCGCGGTAGCCGGGCAGGGTCACGTCGAGCTGCCGCATCAGCGTGATGGCGCGCGCCCGGAGGCGGCCGCTCATCTCCTGAAAATCTGCCGCCGACACCTTGCTCATGGCCTGGTCGAACTCGAGCTCCTTGAGCGCCCGCAGCAGGAGCGTCTTCTCCCGCTCGAGGGCCGCCCGGGCGCGGCCGCCGACGATCTCCGTGCGGTCCGAGAACCCGGGCGCGGCCAGCGGCCACAGCATGCGGTAGAGCATGAAGCCGACCCATGCCGCCGAGCCGATGGCCGCCACCAGCAGCACCAGCACGACCGGGTCGTCGGGCCGCACCACGAGCACGCCGACCGTCGAAGCCAGCAGGCCGGCCAACACGAAGAGATGCCAGGGACGGAAGGTGCGGGCGTCAGTCGAGGTTTCGGAGCTCATCGTCCAGGCGGGCCTCGAACTGCTCGTCCACGGGGTCGGCAGCGGGCGCCGCGCGGGTCCCGGCGTTGCGTCTCGACCACCGCACGGCGACGACGCCGACCCCCGCGAGGAAGGTGCCGCCGAGGACGAGGGGAACGAGCCAGACCAGCTGGTTGAACGTGCCGATGGGCGACCCGAGCGGTTCCTGACTGCCGTAGGTATCGATGAAGTACTGGTACACGCCGTCCCGATCCTTGCCGGCGGCCACCTGCCCGTTCAACTGGCGGCGCATCACGTCGGACGTGGGACAGGTACAGACCGACAGCTGCAGGTGCGAGCAGCTCCCGCACACGCAGACCAGCTCCTCCTGCAGCTCGCCCTCCAGCGTTCGCTGCTCGGGCGTCAGGTCGGCGCCGCCCGGCACGGCGACCTGCGCCCGGGCGGCAGAGCCCAGCCCCCCGAGCACCAGCGACAGGACCAGCAGGGACGTGGTGGCGGCGCCAGCAGGAATCCTTGCCGTCACGAACGCGAAGCTGCTCTCCGGCAGCAGCGCGAGCCCGGTTCCGAGCGCCATGATCGCGAAGCCGAACCAGATCCAGTTGACCAGCGGATTGACGGTCACCTGGAACGCGGCCGACTGGTCTCCGACGTCGTACGTGGCGAGCGTCACGTACAGGTCCTCGGAGATCGACCGGCGCATCGCGACCTCGGTGGTCGGCTCGGTCTCGTGCTTGCGGTAGAACCAGCGGGCGGGATAGAGCTCGCCGGCGGCGGCGCCGTCCTTCAGGATGCTCAGATGCGCGGTGACCATCTGCTTCTGGCCGTCGTCCGTCTCGCTCAGCCGGTTGTGGCGCACCTCGAACCGTCCCAGCTCGACCGACTCGCCGGGGCTCAGCAGCACCTGCCGCTCCAGCTTGTAGCCCGCGCCCGCGAACCCGAGGCACATGAGCACGATGCCGACATGCACGACGTAGCCGCCGTACCGCCGGCGCGACCGCATCATCAGCCCGACCATCGCCGTCAGCAGGTCGGTCCCGGTCGCTCCGCGCCGCACCTGGGCGCCCCGCACGAACTCCTGGCCGATGGTGCCCAGCACGAACGCGCAGAGCGCGAAGCAGAGGCCGGACGACCACACGCGAAACCCGACGGCGTACAGCCCCGCCCCGGTCGCCACCGCGAGACCCACCGGCCACGCGAACTGATACGCGAGGTTGGCCGGACTCGACCTGCGCCAGGCCAGCAACGGTCCGACGCCGGTGAGGAACAGCAGCGTCAGGCCGATCGGCACCATCCAGGTGTTGAAGAACGGCGGGCCCACGGTGATCCGCTGCCCCGTCACGGCCTCGCTGAGCGTGGGAAACAGCGTGGCGAAGAGGATGAAGAAGGCCGAGAACAGCAGAATCCAGTTGTTGAGCAGGAACGCGGCCTCGCGCGACATCCACGACTCGAGCTCGTTGCGGGCCCGGAGCAGGGGCATCCGGTAGATGAGCCAGCCGAAGCTGAACGTCACGATGGCGCCCATGAAGATCGTGAACAGCACCGTCAGCTGCGGGTCCTCGCCGAAGGCGTGCACCGACTGCACGATGCCGCTGCGCGTCAAGAACGTGGCGACGATCGTCAGCAGGAACGTGAGGATGACGAGCGTCATGTTCCAGACGCGCAGCATGCTCCGGCGCTCCTGCACCATCACGGAGTGCAGGAACGCGGTCGCCGTGAACCAGGGCAGCGCACCCGCGTTCTCGACCGGATCCCAGCCCCAGAACCCGCCCCAGCCGAGCTCCTCGTAGGCCCAGATCATGCCCAGCGTGAGCCCGAGCGAGAGGAACAGCCAGGAGAGCATGGTCCAGCGCCGCACGGCGCGCAGCCACGAGTCGTCCAGGTAGCCGGTGATCAGGGCCGCCATGCCGAAGGCGAACGGAATGGTCATCCCCACGAACCCGGTGTAGAGCGACGGCGGGTGGATGGCCATGTACGGATTCTGGAGCAGCGGATTGAGTCCGCGGCCGTCGGCCGGCGCCTCCGTCAGATAGGTCGCGAACGGGTCCTTGTGGACGATCATCACGAACAGGAAGAACAGCTGCACGGAGGCGATGACCGCGACGACGTAGGGGATGAGCTCGCGCTGCCGCTCGCGGTTGGAGTTGACCGCGATCGCGCCGAACACCGACAGCAGGAACACCCAGAACATGATCGACCCGTCGAGCCCGCCCCAGTACGACGTCAGCTTGTAGAACAGCGGCTGGACGGAGTCGGAGTAGCGGTCGACGTAGCGGATGCTGTAGTTCTGCGTGACGAACGCGTGGACGATGATGGACGAGGCCAGCGTCATCAGCGCGGTCACGAGATAGAACGCGCCCACGCCGCTCTGGATGACGCGCGGCGACCGCTGCCGCGCCCCGGCCACCGACGCGGCGATCGCGTAGGCGCAGGCGAGGAACGCGGCGAGCAACGTGTA
Organism: Vicinamibacterales bacterium; assembly: GCA_963665465.1. GTDB lineage: Bacteria > Acidobacteriota > Vicinamibacteria > Vicinamibacterales > UBA8438 > JAAXGX01. Next base: position 5,052,669 of record OY762226.1, on the reverse strand, counting down.
GGAACCGAGTGTGGCCATGGTGGAGACCCCCGCCGCGGGTCAAGCCCGCGTCCGCTCACGTCCGCCGGTGGGCTGGCGGCGCCAGCGCCGTGACCCCGTCAGTCGGCGCCGGGCGTGCCGGGCGCCGCAACCTCGCCGCCGGCCGTCGTGCCGAGCGTGGGCTTCGGCTCGTACTTCGACGGGCACTTCGCCATGATGCCGTCCGGCTCGACGTGGAAGGTATCGCCGTCGAGACGGCCCGTCACCACGACCTCGGCGTCGTTCTGGAAGGTGTCCGGCACGATGCCGGTATATTCGGCCTGCACGACGTACCCGTTGTTCTGGATGTCGAACCGGTAGTCCATGCTCTTGGGCCGCACACGGATGTCCTTGGCGTAGCCGTGCACCTGCAGCCGCTTGCCGTGCCAGACGCCGGGATCGACCATGACCTCGTCGACATGCTGGTAGTAGGCGGTGCCGTCGGCCATCGTGGTCCACATGAGCCCTGCAAAGGCAACCGCCAGGATGGCCGTCGTGAGACCGATTTTCAACGTCTTGCTTGGCATGGGTGCAGTAGCCCTCCGCATTCGACTACTAAGAATATCGCCCTCGTCGCGGGCCAGTCAACGCGCGACTCGGTCCAGGCCGGCCAGCCGCGCCAGGAGCCGGTCGACCAGCGCCAGCGGCAGGCCGACGACGTTCGAGTACGAGCCCTCGACCCGCGTCACGAAACGCGACGCGATGCCCTGCACGCCGTAGCCGCCGGCCTTGTCGGACGGCTCCCCCGTCGCGACGTACCACGCGATGAGCGCGTCGTCGAGCTCGGCGAGGTGCACGGCGGTCGTCTCCACCGCGCCCAGGCAGGCGCTGCCGCACCTGACCGCGACACCGGTCAACACGTCGTGGGCCCGTCCCGACAGGCGGCGCAGCATGCCGGCTGCGTCGTCCGGCCCCTGCGGCTTGCCCAGCACCGTCGATTCGACGACGACCGTGGTGTCGGCGGCGAGCACGACGCGCTCCGGATATCGCGGTGCGACCGCCGCGGCCTTCTCCGCCGCCAGCCGCGCAACGTAGTCGCGGGGCGTCTCGCCTACCCGCAGCCGCTCGTCGATGTCGGGCGGCACGACCTCGAAGCGGTAGCCGGCGCGCGTCAGCAGCTCGGCGCGGCGCGGCGACGCCGAGGCCAGAATGAGCGGGTCGTCGCGGTGATACACTCGCACCATCATATGCTTGCCGCCCGCGATGTCGCGCCGCAGGCGGTCGCCGCCCTGCTGCGCAGCCAGCCGCTGACGGCCGCCAAGGTGCGCTTCGCGTGGAGCGCCGCCGTCGGCGCCGCGATGTCGAGAGCCACCACCGTGAACCTCGACGCGAACGGCACGTTGCGCGTCACCGCCGCCGGCAGCCACTGGCGCCGCGAGACTTCACGGTCTGCCCGCGTCGTCGTGCGGCGGCTCGCCGAACTGCTCGGACCGGGCGTGATCAAGCGGATTGTCGTGAAGGAGAGCTGACGATGCGTGAAGCAGTCATCGCTGGTGCCGTGCGGCTGCCGACCGGCAAGTTCCTCGGTGCGCTCAAGAGCCTGCCGGCGACCGAGCTCGGTGCGCGGGTCGTGCGCGAGGCGGTCTCGCGGACCGGGATCGATCCGGCCGAGGTGGACGAGTGCATCATGGGCAACGTGGTGTCGGCCGGCCTCGGGCAGGCCCCGGCCCGGCAGGCGGCGCTCGGCGGCGGCCTGGCCGATCATGTTGGCGCGCTCACCATCAACAAGGTCTGCGGCTCGGGTCTCAAGGCGGTCATGCTCGCCGCTCAGGGCATCGCGACCGGCGACGCCGACGTGGTCGTGGCCGGCGGCATGGAGTCGATGAGCAACTGCCCGCACCTCATCCCCAAGGCCCGCGAAGGGTTGCGGATGGGCGACGCGGCCGTGCTCGACGCGATGATGCACGACGGGCTGTGGTGCTCGCTCGAGAACTGGTCGATGGGGCTGGCGGGCGAAGCCGTCGCCGAGCGCTACGGCGTGAGCCGCGCCGACCAGGACGCGTTTGCGGCCAAAAGCCACCACCGGGCCGCCGCCGCCATTCGCGAGTGCTGGTTCAAGGACGAGATCCTGCCCGTGGAGATCCCGCAGCGCAAGGGCGACCCGATCCGGCTGCAGTACGACGAGGCGGTGCGGCCCGACACGTCGGTCGAGGCGCTCGGCCGACTCAGGCCGGCCTTCAAGCCGGACGGCTCCGTCACCGCCGGCAACGCCCCGGGGGTCAACGACGGGGCGGCGGCCGTCGTCGTGATGGCGGCCGCGAAGGCGGCGGCGCTCGGTGTCACGCCGATGGCGCGCATCGTGGGCCAGGCGGTGAGCGGCCTGGCCCCCCGCTGGCTGCTCATGACGCCGGTCCAGGCGGTGACCAGGCTGCTGGAGAAGGTCGGCTGGAAGCTGGAGGACGTCGATCTGATCGAGCTGAACGAGGCGTTCTCGGCCCAGGCGCTGGCCGTGATACGCGAGCTCGGCGCCGACCCGGCCCGGGTCAACGTCAACGGCGGGGCGGTTGCGCTCGGCCATCCGATCGGCGCAAGCGGCGCGCGGATCCTGACGACCCTGCTCTACGCGCTCCGGAATCGCGGCCTGCGGCGCGGCGTCGCCACGCTGTGCCTCGGCGGCGGCAACGGCGTCGCGCTGGCGGTGGAGCGGCTCGATTGAGGTTCTAGTCCTCCATCTTCCAGAACGCGATGCCGCTGGCCTGCTTGCCGATGTCGACCGCTCCGCGGCGCTCCGCGGCGGCGACGTCGTACACCTCGACGGTGCCCGGCTCGCCGCCCACCCCTTCCAGGGTGACGAACGCGTAGGCGCCGTCGGGCGTCGTCACGACGCCGTGGGGTATCGCCCGGGTCGTGGCGACGCGGGCGCGCTCGCTGCCGGTGTCGAGGTCCCAGAACCCGACCGCGCCGCCCTGCCGGTAGGTGACGACGAGCGTCGACTCGTCCGGCGTCACGACCGCGTTGTAGGGGCCCGGTCCGCTGTCGAACGTGCGGACGACCCGCCAGCTCTCGAGATCCACTTCGAACACCCGGTCGACGTTGCTCCCCGTCACGTAGACGCGCCCGGCGCGGGTCGGCCGCGTGACCCACGACGGCTGCACGCCCGCGCCCAGCGCCAGGCGCCGCGAAACCTCGAAGCCGAGCGCGTCGGTCTCCACCAGCTCGAAACCCATGACGTTCACCGCATAGAAGCGGGTCTCGTCGCGGGCGAGCCGGCCGCCGTGGGGGCGGATGCCGCTGGCGATGCGCGCGACCTCGGTCATCGTCCCGGTCTCGACGACCGAGATGGTGCCCGGCTCGAGCGGGCCGTGCAGATCGAAGTTGGCGACGTACAGCAGGCGGGTCGAGGCCGCGACGTCGAGCGTGGCCGGATACATCCCCACGGTCACGTCGCCCAGCCAGCGGTCGGTCCCCGTCTCGTACTTGTGCACGCTGCCGAACGGGAGCCCGTGCGCGACCGACACGTACCAGTGGCGCCCGTCAGGGGCCATCCCGATGCCGTGCGGCCCCTCCGTTTCGGCTGGATAGCTCCCGACGCTCACCGTCTTCACGACCTCCAGACCGCCGGGGCCGTAGCGCACGAGAGCCACCTCGTCCTCGGATTCCGCGCAGGCGTAGACGTAGTAGCTGCGGCGCGGAGGATCCGGCGCGGCCCGTGCGAACCCGGCCGGGACCGCCAGCAGCAGCGCCAGGGCCGCCGCCACCGCCGGCCGCGACGGCACGGCGCGCATGACCTACTGCGGCTCTCCGACGATGGGGCCGGGGCGCGTCCGCGGCAGGAGCCGGACCGCCCACAGACCCGTATTCCAGTCGGAGAAGAACACGTGCCCCTTGAACGGCTGCGGCCCCCACACGAACGGTGCGTTGGCGATGAACCCGTCCGGGTCGAACGGCAGGAAGCGGGCTATCTCGCGGCCCTGGCGGTACAGGTCGCCCAGCAGCTCGCCCGAGACGTCGACGACGCGCAGCCCGCCGTTGTAGTACGCCACGTACAGCGTGTCGTCCTCCACCCACAGGTTGTGCGAGCCGGCCTCGGGGACCTGGTACCTGGCGACCTCGCGCGGGCGCTCCCAGTCGGTCCAGTCGATGACGTGGATCCAGCCTGCCGCCAGGGTCGGGACGGCATTCTGCTGGCTGTGCAGGCGCCCCTGGGGTGCGAACGACTCGTCGCCGGCGAACACGTACAGCTTCCCCGTCGACGGGCTGCGGTACGGGAACGCGGCATGATTCCAGCCGTTGGGATACGCGTACCGCCCCAGCTCCACCGGACGCGCGGGGGTGCCGCCCCGGCCGCCGCCGCCCACGTCGACCGCCACCACGCCATCGGTCCAGTTCGACGAGTAGGCGATGCCGTCGCTCACCCACACGTCGTGGACGCTGTGGTTGGGCGTATCGAGCTCGAAGCGCCCCACCCGCCGCGGGCTGGCGGGATCCTCGATGTTGATGACGTCGTAGCGGCGGCCGGCGCTCAACGCGAAGACGTGATCCTCGGCGATGAAGAGGTTGTGGACCCCGCCCGTCAGCATGTCGGTGTACTCGGCGAGCACGGGCACGCCCTCGCGCGGGTTCCCGACGCCGAGCACGACGATGCCGTTGCGCCGGTTGGAGGCCCCTTCGCGGCTGATGACCGCGATGTCCCCGCCCTCCGACACCTTCACGTCGTTGACCGTGCGGGCGTCGACCTGGATCTCCCGCACCTTGCGGATGTCGGCCGGATCGGTGACGTCCCAGATGTAGGTCGACCCGTCCGAGCCCCACGTCCCGGTCATGGCGTAGTCGCGCCCGTCGGCGGCTTCCCAGATCCACAGGTCGGAAGTGTGGCGGTCGAGCACGCGCCCGCGGCCGACCACCTCGACCTCCCGGCGGACGTCGCGGCGGCGCACCTCCACCGTCCGGCGGGCGGAGTGCGCGCCGGAGGTCGCGACCACGGTGTACGTGCCGGAGCGCTCGGCCACGAACCTGCCCTCGCTCGTCACCAGCGCGGGCGCGCCCGCGGCGATGATGGTCGGGGACGTCTCCCCTGCCACGGCGTACTGCACCGGCACGCCGCGCACCGCCAGGCCGCGCGCATCCCTGGCGACGGCGGTGAACACGACGACGTCGCCGGTGCGAACCGACTCCGCGGTGGCCTGCAGCGTCAGCAGGGTGACCGGGCTCGCCTCCACCTCGATCGTCAGCGTGTCGGCGGCATCCTCGGCGCGCACCGACAGCTCGACCATGCCCGGCCGCGACAGCGAGAGGAAGCCGTGGCGGTCGATGCTCGCCACCGCGGAATCCGCGCTCGCATACTCGACGGCCACGTCGCGGCGCACCGCGCCGCTCGTATCGACCACCTCGACGGCCAGCCGCGGGTGGGTGCCGACGTAGAACTTCGGTGGCGGCGCGGTGAATCGGACGCGTTCGACGGGCGGGTGCGGCACGGTCACGGTGACCTCCGCCCTCGCGATCGGGTTCGGCCGCCGACCGGCGCCGCCGGGGGTGGCCGGAACCAGCGCCACCAGGGTGAACTGCCCGGGACGGTGGGCCTCGACGTCGCCGCCCCGCGTCACGGAAACGCTGCGCCGCGCGCGCGAGTAGAAGACGACCGTGGCGTCTTGCACAACCGTGCCGTCCGCGCGCCGGACGGTCGCGGCGAGCCGCCCGCTGCCGCCCACCGCCAGTGTCAGCTCGCCGGGCTCGATCTCGATGCTCAGCCCCTCCGCCGGCGGCGCCTCCCGGTCCTGGGCGGCCAGGGGGACCCACAGCGCGAGGAGCACGAGCCACGCGATACGCTTCGTCTGCATCCGAGCCTCCAGTCTAGCAGCCCGTGGCAAAAGGCCCCGCTGCATTCGACGGGCGATGCATCCCGCCTGACTTCGTTGTTCCTCGGTCGCATATGGCCAATATGCTCCCTCGTCACGCCTTGTCAGCCGGGCGCCTCGCCCGTCTCGGTGCAACGCGGGGTTTCACCACGGACTGCTAGCCCGATCGCGCACGTTTCGCAGCCACGAGTTGGCGGAAACTGCCATCGGACGCCCCTGGGGGCGAAAGTCAGATACGATGCAACCTGCTGACTACAATGACGATACGCCTATTGAACAGCCGATCTTCGCTTGACAGGCGCCCTGGTACGACTCTAGAATGCAGAGCTTGACATGATGCAGAACCGTGCAGGTTCGCACGCCGCACCGCCGCGCCCGCTGCCCCGTCGGCGGGCCCATCGACCAACGGAGTCGTCCAAGCCCATGGAACGCATGCAGCCGGACCGCAGCAAGGCCATCGATATCGCCGTCGGCCAGATCGAGAAGCAGTTCGGCAAGGGGTCGATCATGCGGCTCGGACAGAAGGGCGGCGTCACGCCCGTGGCGACGATTTCCACGGGCGCGATCAGTATCGACCATGCGCTGGGAATCGGCGGCGTGCCCCGCGGCAGGGTGGTGGAGATCTACGGACCGGAAGCCTCCGGAAAGACGACGCTCGCGCTGCAGGTGATCGCCCGCTCCCAGCAGGACGATGGCAACGCGGCGTTCGTCGACGCCGAACACGCCCTCGACCCGACCTACGCGCGCAGGCTCGGGGTGGACCTGGACAACCTCCTCGTCTCCCAACCCGACCACGGCGAGCAGGCCCTCGAGATCGTCGAGGTGCTGGTCCGCTCCGGCGGCATCGACGTCGTGGTCGTCGACTCGGTCGCCGCGCTGGTGCCGCGCGCCGAGATCGACGGTGAGATGGGCGACGCGCAGGTCGGCCTGCAGGCCCGGCTCATGTCGCAGGCGCTCCGGAAGCTCACCGGCGTCGTCGCCAAGTCGAAGACGTGCCTCATCTTCATCAACCAGCTCCGCGAGAAGATCGGCGTCATGTTCGGCAATCCGGAAACGACGACCGGCGGGCGGGCGCTGAAGTTCTACTCGTCGGTCCGCATCGACATTCGCCGCATCGGGGCAATCAAGGATGCCGACCGCATCATCGGCGGACGCACGCGGGTGAAGGTCGTCAAGAACAAGCTGGCGCCGCCGTTCCGGGAAGCCGAGTTCGACGTGATGTACGGCGAGGGCATCTCCCGCGAGGGAGACCTCCTGGACCTGGCGGTCGAGCGACGCATCGTCGAGAAGAGCGGCACGTGGTTCTCGTACGGCGACGAGCGTCTCGGTCAGGGCCGCGAGAACGTCAAGCGTCTCCTCAAGGAAAAGCCCGAGCTCTTCGCGGCGATCGAGCACCGGGTACGCACCGACCTGGGCCTCGTCCAGAAACCCGAAGCCGCTCCGGCCTGAGCGCGGCGCGGGCGCCTACGGCTGCGTGGGGGGTGCGGGTGCCGCGACCTCGCCGGCATCCGCAGCGGCGGACGGTGGGCGATCTGTGAGGATGAAGAGCTTCTCGCCGGGCTGCATCAGGCCGAGCTCCCCGCGCGCGAGCTCCTCGATCCTCCAGGCCTCCTCGCGCAGTTGCCGCGCGTTCTCCCGCAGCGCGTCGTTCCGCGCCCGCACGGCGGCGATCGACTGCGAGAGCTCGTCCACCTCGTCGGCGGCGCGAATCATCGACAGGTAGCCCCTGTCGCCCAGGATTGCGTTGCCGACCAGGAGCACCGTCACCAGCAGCACGAGGAACCGCGCCGTGCGTCGCATCGGCCGCGGCGTCGGCTCCCGCTCGGCGCCTGCGGATCGAGTCGGATGATCCATGAAGTGACGACTAGATTACCGCATTATTACAAGCCGGTCACACGATCGCACGCAGCCGGCGCCGGCTCCTAGTGCTGCAGCATGTTGCGGAACTCCTCGATCGGGAGATCGAGGTGCACCGCGCTCAGCAGCCCGCCCTCGGCGTGGTCGAGGATGTGGCAGTGGAAGATCCAGGTGCCCGGGCGCTCGTCGAAGCGCACCGCCAGACGCACCGTCTGCTCGAAGGGGATGTCCACCGTGTCCTTCCATTCCAGGGGCCGGACCGGGGCCCCGTCCTGGTCGAGCACCATGAAGAAGAACCCGTGCAGGTGCAGCGGATGCGACCAGGCCGTGGAGTTCGTCACGGTCCAGACCTGCGTTTCGCCGAGCCGCGCGACGATCGGCTTCGCCTTCCAGAACGGCGCATGATTGATGCCGTACGTGAACGAGTCGTCGATCGGGTCCTGCGCAATCGTCAGCTCCAGGCTGATCTCGGTCGCGCCGTCGACCTCGTACGGTTCGATGGCGCGGCCGGTCCGCGGCAGCGGGCCGCCGGCATGGGGCGGCAGGTCGGCGAACTCGATGGCGATCAGGTCCTCCAGATCGCGGAACTCGGTGCTGCCGTAGCCCCGGTCGTGCAGCAGCGAGCGCAGCACGCGGCGGCTGCCCGGCTCGCCGGTGGGCTGCACGATGACGTCGGCCCTTTCACCTGCGCCGAGCACGAGGAATTCCTGATCCTCCGAGTACTCGATCAGCCCCCCGTCGCCGCCGATCTTGCGGAAGAAGTGCCCCTCGCCGAGATCCAGCTTGAAGTAGCGGCTCTTGGCCGCGTTCACGAGCCGCCAGCGCTGCGGCGCGCCGGCGCGGGCCACGAGCGTCGGGACGCGCCGACCGTTCACGAGCACATGCGTGCCCTCGCGGCCGAACACCATGCCCACCGAGCCGCCCGTGTCGGGTGAGGCGAGCGTGCCGTCGACCGTCAGGTCGATGTCGCTGAGCACGATGACGAGATCGTCGGCGATGCCGACCGTCTCGGCCGGGTCCTCCACCAGCAGCGCGCCGTACAGGCCGAAGCCGACCTGCGCGGCCGACATCACGTGCGGGTGATACCAGTAGATGCCCGCATCCGGCACGACGAAGTCGTACGTGAAGCTGCCGCCGGGGTCGACCGCCGGCTGCGAGTACCCCGGCACGCCGTCCATGTCGATCGGTACGCGGAGCCCGTGCCAGTGAATGGTGCTGGGACGGGGCAGCTCGTTGGTGAAGTGGACGATCAGCCGATCGCCCACCTCGACCCGAATCATCGGCCCCGGAATGCTGCCGTTGTAGGTCCAGGCCTCGACCTCGAGGCCCGGCTCCAGCTCCACCGTTGCGACCCGGGCCGTGAAGTCGACCTCCACGATGTCGGGGTCCGGATTGCGATCGACGGCCTCCGTCAGCCTGATGTGCTCGTCCCAGCCGGCCGGCTGCAACGACTGGGCGCCCGCAAGGGCGGGCAGCAGCATCCCGGCCGCGGCCACCGCAGCAGCCAGTGCTCTAGTCGCCCGGCCGCCCGGCCTCATCGACTCACGTCCTCCCTCGCCCGCACGCGCCGTTGCACCGCCCGCCGGCAAGTCCTGGCAGCTCCCCGCCGGCATCACGGGGCGGGATACTCCATCGTGAAGGGGTCGGGCAGCGGGATGCGGGTGACGGGAGCGCCGCCGAAGTCTTCGAGCGCGAAGTCCGGGTTGTCCGGATCGCCCGCCGCTATCGCGTCGAGGTTGCCGACGACGAGCGTCGTCAGCCGCTCGGGATGCAGATACTCGCGGGCCACCCGCAGCACGTCGGCGGCGGTCACCGCGCTTATCCGCTCGCGGTAGCGGGTGAGGTACTCGGGGTCGCGCCCCGTGTACTCGTCGCGGGCGAAGAGGCGGGCCGTTGCCGCGGCGCTCGAGAAGTTGCGCGTGAACGTCTCGACGAAGGAGGCGATCGAGTTCTGGAGCTCCTCGTCGGTCACCGGCTCGGAACGGATTCTCTCGATCTCGTCCAGCACGATGGCGGCCGCGCGCGCCACGGTCTCGCTGCGCGACTGGAAGGCGACGCGAAATACGCCGTCGTAGTAGGTGCCCATGCCGAAGCTCGACGCGGCACTGTAGGCCAACCCCTCGTCCGACCGGATGCGCGTGAGCAGCCGCGAGCTGAATCCCCCGCCCCCCAGGATGTCGTTCATGACGAGCAGCGGGTAGCGATCCGGATTGTCGCGCGTGGTTCCGAGGTGCCCGATCGAGACCCGCCCCTGGTTGACGTCGGGCTTGTCGACGCCGTAGAGGCCCCGGCGCGGAGCGTCCGCCGGCGCGGGCACGGCGGGCACCGTCTCGTTGGCCGTCGGCCAGCCGGCGAGGCGCGCGTTCAGCTTCGACAGGATGTCGGCCGGCGTCACGTCGCCGGATACCGCGAAGATGAAGCTGCGCGGGTGGAAGTAGCGCGCGTGGAACGCCCGCAGGTCGTCGCGCGAGATCGACTCGATCGACGCGCGCGTCGACGGCCGCGTCGAGAAATGGGCCTCGCCGCGCATCAGGCGTCCCCACTCGCGGCCCTCGATGCCGCGCGTGCTGTCGTTGCGCCGCTCCATGGCCTGCAGCGCCTGGCTCTTCGCCAGATCCAGCCGGGCCTGATCGAAGCGCGGATGCCGCAGCATGTCGAACAGCAGGTCGAGTGCCGCGTCGAGATCCTTGGTCAGGCAATTGAGGCTGGCCTGCCCTGTCGTGTCGCCGATGGAGCTGCCGATCTGCGCCGCGAGAAACGCCACCTCCTCGTCGAAGTCGGCGGCCGGCAGCGACGCCGTGCCCCCGGCGCGCATCTGGCTGCCTGTCAGGGCCGCGAGCCCGGCCTGCCCCGGCGGCTCGAGGTATGCGCCGGTGCGCACGTAGACGGTCACGTCGACCAGCGGCAGGGCGTGGTCCTCGACGACGAAGACGGTGCCGCCGCCGGACAGCGTGTGGCGGTGCTGCGCCGCGCGGGGCGGATCGAAGTCTAGCGGCTCGAACGTCAGGTCCCGGGGATGCGCCGGAATGGCGGTCTGCGCTGCGGCCGGGACCTGGGCCGCGAGCACCAGCAGGGCGAGCAGCCACGGGCCGGCCCTCACAGCCCACCTCCCAGCTCCGCGAGCCGCTCGCGCACGAGCTCGACGATGGCCTCGACCATGTCCTGGCTCTCGGGCGGGGCCTGGGCGCGCATCTGATCCGCGCCGGCCAGGAGCTGGTCGAGCTGCTCCCGGCTCGCCTGACGAATCATGCCGGCCATCTGCTCGACCTGCTGCCGCTCCTGGTCGTCGAGGTCCGTGAACCGATCGTCCTCGGCCGGCTCGCCGCCCTCGCGGTAGTAGACGGCCACGGCGCGCGTCTCGGGCGGAAAGTAGTCGTTGGCGACGCGCATGATGTCGGCCGCCGTCACCGCGTCGTACAGCGCAGGATCGGAATTGATGGTGTCCCAGCCCCGGTAGCTCTCGCGTATCAGCAGCTGCATCATCAGCTGGAAGTTGCCCTGCAGGTCGCGAAAGGTGCTGGCGGCGTTCTGGTTCTTCACCTTCTGCAGCTCGCGGTCGTCCACCGGCTCGGTCTTGAGCCGCTCCAGCTCGGCATAGAGCGCCTGCTCCACCTCCTCCGGCGTGCGGCCCTGCCGGGCCGTGCCGCGCAGCTCGAACATGCCCTCGTACTTGAACCCGGCCTGGCCGCCCGACGCGCCGGTGGCCACCTGCTGGTCCTCGACCAGCGCCCGGTAGAGGCGCCCCGTGCGCCCGTTGAGCAACTGTCCGAGCACGACGAGCGCCGGCTCGTCCACGTGGCCGTCCGGCACCGAGTGGTAGCGGATCACCACCTGCGGATTGGTCTCGGCGTACGCCACCATGCGCTTCTCGGCGAGCTGCGGCATCTCGCGGGTCCGCGGCCCCAGGGCCGGGCGCGCGCCGCGCGCCAGCCGGCCGAGGTAGCGCTCGGCGAGCGCGATGGCCTCGTCGGGGTCGAAGTCGCCGACCAGGGCCGCGGCGAGGTTGTTCGGGGCGTAGTAGACGTCGAAGAACGTCAGCGCCTCCTCGCGGGTCACCCCCGCGATGTCGGAGGGCCAGCCGATGACCGGCCAGCTGTAGGGGGACGACCCCCAGAACATGGCGTCGAACTGCTCCCGGAACTTGCCGATCGGGGTGCTGTCGGTCCGCAGCCGCCGCTCCTCGTGCACCACGTCGCGCTCGGCGTAGAACTCGCGGAAGACCGGGTTTAGCAGGCGGTCCGACTCCAGCCAGAACCACAGCTCCAGCTTGTTCGCCGGCACGTTGACGAAGTAGATCGTGAAGTCGTAGCTCGTGCCGGCGTTCATGGCCGACGCCCCCTGCCCGGAGTAGAGGCGGCTGAAGTCCTCCTTGATCAGCAGCTCGCTCTGGCGGGCGAGGAGGGCATCGAACTCCTCGAGCAGCTCCCGATGCCGCGGCGAGCGCACGTCGGGGCTCTGCGGGTCGTCGATCGCGCCCAGCCGATGCTGCTCGGTCAGGCGCGCCTCCTCGACCTGCAGCTCGGCCTTGAGCGCGTCGAGGGCATCGATGATGCGCAGATCCTCCTCGATGTCCCGCGTGCCGATCGTGTGCGTGCCCTTGAACATCATGTGCTCGAAGAGGTGCGCCACGCCGGTGATGCCCGGCCGCTCGTTGACCGACCCGACCTTCGCGACCCAGCCGGCGGCCACGTTCGGATCGCCCGGGCGCGGGACGAGCAGGAGCGTCATCCCGTTGTCGAGCTGGTGCTCGATGACCTCCACCTCCTGCCCCGCCGCGGAGACAGGCGCGAGCAGAACGAGCGCCGCCAGCAGGCCGCGCAGGATGCGGGAACGGTCGGTGGCCGCGGGCGCGGTGGCCGGCGGATGCTTCGCGAAAAACTGCGTCATTTGTTGGCCTCGGATGCGGTTCGTCCGTTTGAGTGTCGCATACTCCGGGGCCGGGCCCAAAGTCGGGCCGGCGACGGCTTACAATGCCTCCGCCGCCTCGCGGCGCCACCGGCCATGCCTGACAGCCGCGGCTACGACTGCATCGTCATCGGCGGCGGGCACAACGGCCTGATCGCCGCCGCGTACCTGGCGCGGGCCGGCAAGTCGGTCTGCGTCCTCGAGCGCCGCGCGGTGCTGGGCGGCTGCGCCGCCAGCGAGGCGCTGTGGCCCGGGTACAAGGTGTCCACCGGCGCCTACGTCATCAGCCTGCTGCTGCCGGAGATCGTCCGCGACCTGCGGCTCGGCGAGCACGGGCTGACCATCCTGCCGCGCAACCCCTCGTCGTTCACGCCCCTGGCCGACGGACGCTACCTGCTGCTGGGTCCGGACGCCGCTGGCAACCGGCGCGAGATCGAGAAGTTCAGCCGCCGCGACGCCGAGGCGTTCCCGAGATACAACGCCCTGCTCGACCGGGTCGCGCGCGTGCTGGAGCCGCTCGTCTCCGCCGCGGCGCCGAACCCGTTCCCCGGTCCGGGGACTCGGCGGCGGCGCGGCGCGGGGGGACGGCTGCGCGACGCCGGCCGCCTGTGGCGGCTCTACCGGCAGCTCGGCCGGCTCGGCTCCGACCTGCCGCCGGCGCTCGAGCTGCTGGCCGGGGCCGCCCGGCCGATCCTGGAACGCTGGTTCGAGACCGAGGTCCTGCGGACGACGCTGGCCACCGACGCCATCATCGGCGCGTTCGCATCGCCCGCCGCGCCCGGCACGGCCTACGTCCTGCTCCACCACGCGATGGGCCGCGCCGGCGGCGCGCGCGGCGTCTGGGGCTACGTCCAGGGCGGCATGGGCGGACTGGCCGACGCGCTCGAGGCGGTGTGCACGGGTCTCGGCGTCGACATCCGCCGCGAGGCGGAGGTGCGGCAAATCGCCACGTCCGGCGGCGCGGCCCGCGGCGTCGTCCTCGCGGACGGCACGACGGTGGAAGCCCGGGCGGTGGCCTCGAGCGTCGATGCGCACCTGACGTTTCGCAGGCTCCTCGACCCCGACGACCTGCCCGGCGACTTCCTGGCGGCCGTCGCGCGCATCGACTACTCGTCGGCATCGGCCAAGATCAACCTCGCCCTCTCGGAGCCGCCGCGCTTCCGCTGCCTCCCGTCCGAAGGCATCGGGCCGCAGCATCGCGGCACCATCCACATCGGCGAGACGCTGGACTACCTGGAGCGGGCATACGCCGACGCACGGGCCGGCCGGCCGAGCGCGGACCCCGTGCTGGAGGTCACGCTGCCCACCAGCGTCGACACGACCATCGCCCCGGCGGGCCGCCACATCCTCTCGATGTTCGTGCAGTACGCCCCCTACACCCTGGCCGGCGGCGCCCATTGGGACGACGTCAAGGACGGCTTCGCCGACCGCTGCATCGAGCGGCTGGCGGAGTACGCCCCCAACGTGCCCGGCGCCATCGAGCACCGCCAGGTGCTGAGCCCGCTCGACCTCGAGCGCACCTTCGGCCTCACCGGCGGCAACATCATGCAGGGCGCGATGAACCTGAACCAGCTCTTCTTCATGCGTCCCGTGCCCGGCTGGGCCGATCACCGCACGCCGGTCAGGGGGCTCTACCTGTGCGGCGCCGCGAGCCACCCGGGCGGCGGCGTGATGGGCGCCTGCGGCCGCAACGCGGCCGGCGAGATCCTGCGCGACGCGTCGTAGAGGTCGGAGAACCTTCTGCAAGGGGAGTGAGTGATGACAACCAGACAAGACGGATTCCTGGCGGACTGGTACAGCCGGGTGGTGTTCGGCGTAATCGCGGTATCGCTTGCGATGCTGGCGTTTCAGGGAGCCTGCACGGTGCAACCGGTCGTGAGCGCACAGGGTACGGAGTGCGGGGCGAGATTCAACCCGTGCTACGTGGAGGTGCTGGATGTGGCCGGAACCGTGGATGTGGCTGAACCAGTGAATGTAGTTGTATTGAACAGATGAAAGACATGCCCGAGGAAGCCCAGCGGATTCAGCGCGGGCGGGATGATATCCGCGTCATGGTGCGCTACCCTCGCAAGCAGCGGCAGTCTCTGGGCAGCCTGGAGAACATGCGCGCGGGCCCGGGGGCGTGTCCAGCGCGTGCGATCGCGGATTCCTTCTATCCAGACGTCTCCGACCGTCGCCGCCACATGCCGGAAGTAGTCCGAGCGGCCAGGAGGCCGCTCACGATGATCAGGACCATCAAGAGATTGGCTGCGACCGGATTGCAGGCGAACCAGCCGATGATCCCGTGTTTCATGACAGCCGCCCTGCCCGGTCACCTTCGATGCCGAGCAGGCGTCCGTTGGCCGAGCCGGCCTGTTCAGGCAGTTTCCGCCATGGATGGAATCGTCATGCCTTGAACGGTGGCGCGCCAGGCGTCATCGCTGCCGCGAGTATCCATAGTCGCCGGAGACGTGAATCACCATGAGGTCCGTGGCCACGCCCTCGTCGTTGACAATGAACCGGTAACCGAGTCCCAGGCCTTCGAACAGCGTCCGGGATTGCGGCACCAGCGGCCGCGGCACGCCCTCGTCGAGGCCCGCGGCACCGAGGCCCACCGCGTCGTAGGCGCCGACAATGGTGGCGATCAATTGGTCGCCGGAGAGCGACACCTCGTACGTCCGCTCGATCCCCCGGTATATCCCGGTGTAGACGCCGACGTATCCAGCCAGCACGTCGGGCGGCACGGCTACTGCCCGATTGGCGGCGTCCGAGAGGCGGCCCGCCCAGTCATCGCTACTCCGTTCGCAGACCGCCTCGAGCATGTCCGTATCGGCCGCCAGCACCATGTTCACCATAAAGCCCCACGGCTTCGCGAACGCACCGGGATCGGTGAAGGTGACCTCCACCTGCAGGCGGCCGAAGTCGGGACGCCGGTAGCGCTCCGTGATCCGCAGCGCCTCCGTGTGCGAGACCCCGTAGCGACTCGCCCACGTCTTGTCGTTGAACCCGGCACTGTCGACGACCAGCGTGTCGCCGTCCCAGCGCCCCACCGAATAGCCCATCCAGCTCGGCATAGGGTCGGCTTCCAGCTCGCGGCCGTCCATGTGGATCACGCGATAGGTGAGGTCATCGTTCAGGATCGCGACGGCGGTCGGCGTCTGGAGGAAGCGCTTCCAGCCGCCGGACCGCTCGGTCTCGGGCCCGCTCGGCAGA
Organism: Vicinamibacterales bacterium; assembly: GCA_963665465.1. Taxonomy (GTDB): domain Bacteria; phylum Acidobacteriota; class Vicinamibacteria; order Vicinamibacterales; family UBA8438; genus JAAXGX01. The sequence goes on along the minus strand of OY762226.1, from coordinate 5,036,902 downwards.
CACCGGAAGAACGGGCGCTGCTTGTAGTACTCCTGCTGACGCCGACGGGCGAGGTCGGCGACCCACGGCTGCAGGGAGGCGGGATCGGGACGGGCGACGGGAGCCGGCGCGCTCCACACGCCGGTCAGATCCGGCCGACCATCGGGCCCACGCGGCGCCGGCGCGGCGAGGTTCGGCTTCCCGTCAGCCGTGCGCGGGATGCCCGGCCAGGGACGATCCAGCCATTGGGCGGCCGCTGGCATCGTGCCCGCAAGCAGCATGATCACCGCGAGAAGCAGCTTCATACGTCCCCTCCAGTCTACTGAGGAATCTGCGCGTGAAACGGCGCCGGCTCGTGGAAGGGATGGCCGCGCGCCAAGCGGCGCGGCAAGGCCGCGATTGGCGGACTAGCGGCGCACCCGCTCTGCCCGCCAGTCGGATGTCCGTCCGCCGCTAGCGGCGGTGCCCGTGATGACCTCGCCGCGGATCTGCCCGGCGTAGCTGGCGCCGCCGGCCCGGAAGGCGAGCTCCGTGCCACGCAGCCGGCCTTCCTCGATCGCGACCGTCCCGGTGTCCGTGCGCAGCGTCCCGGTGACCATCTGGAACTGCTGCTCGAGAACGAGCTCGCCCTCGGGCAGCGCCCAGGTACCCTCGACGCGGGCCGGCACGATCCAGAGCAGCGCCGTGCAGAAGCCGGGGCACGGGTCGAGCACGACCGTCTCGTCCGCTTCCCAGTCTTCCAGGTCCCAGGTATTGGAGACGACGCGCGTGCCCGGCTCGAGATCGAGCAGCCGCGGACGCAGCCGGGCGTTCAGATCCGGCAGCAGGAACATGGTGACGACCGTCGCCTGCGACAGGTCGGTCTCGAACAGGTCGGCGGTGACGAACGTCGCCCGCTCCGGTACGCCGGCCGCCGCCGCGTACGCGCGCGACAGCTCGACCAGTTGCGGGTCGTACTCGACACCGATTGCCCGCGCGCCCAGCCGGGCCGCCGCGATGACGGTCCGCCCGTCGCCGGAACCGAGATCCATCACGACGTCCCGGTCGGTGACGTCGGCAATCTCGAGCATCGTGTCCACGAGCGGGTCCGGCGACGGGACCCAGACGACGTCCTTGCCCGGCCGGCCCACCTCCGGGGCGAACGGCGCGTCGGGCTCCTGGGCCCGCAGTTCCGCCGCGCCCAGGGCGAGCCACCCCAGCATCAGCCCGGGCAGCAGCCAAGCCGCCGGCCGCCTCACCGCCGTCCGTCCAACGCGGGATTTCATCACGGTTTTCCTCGGGAGCTCGCACCGTTCCACGGCGCAGACGCCTAGCGGACAGGCATCGACAACCCGCCGTCGCGGTACGGCACGTGACACGTCTCGCAGGCGGTGACGATGAGGTCCCCCGCAGCCAGCAGCCCGTCCACGTCGCGCGCCTCCACCGCCTCGAGGGCGGCGACTCCCGCGTCGACCAGCGCCTGCGACATCGTCATCCAGTCTTCCGTATCGCGCACTCTGGAGCCGATCATCAGCAGGTTGCCCGACTCGGCCAGCATGATCGCGTGGTTCTGGACCGCCAGCCAGTCGCCGTCGTCGGCCGGCGCCTCCCGGCCCACGTTGAACAGCGCATCGGACGACGTCGTGATCATGCCCTGACAGAGCTGCCTGACGGTTGCCACGGCCGTGACGGTGCGCCCCTGCGCGGCCAGGGCCGCCGGAGCCGCGAGCGCCGCGACCAGTACGAGCAGCAGACCAGCACGCGCCATGTTCCTCTTCTCCCCCTCGTCGGCATGGTAGTGCATGCCGTGATCCTAACCGCCAGGAGTCTGCGCCCTTCCAGGGCGCAGACTCGCGGACTCCCTAGAACCGCAGCCGCAGGCCGAACTGCATCTCGCGGGCCGCGGCCGCGCCGAATATCCGGCCGAAATTCGGCGATCCGAAGAACCGGTTGGGCACGTCGAAATTGGCCCGGTTGAGCAGGTTGAAGACCTCCCAGCGAAACTCGAGCTGCTGGCCGCCCGGGAGATACCAGACCTTCTGCAACGCCGTGTCGACGTTGGCCAGCCCGGGCGCGAACACGACGTTGCGGCCGGCGCTGCCGAACGTGAACGGCGCCTGCAGCGCGAAGGCCCCGGTGTCGAACCAGCGGTCCGCCGAGCGTTGTCCGGCGGGCAGGTTGGGGTCGCCGACCAGGTCGGGCCGCTGCGCCGGCCCGGCCCCGATGTTGGCCCGGTCCTCGGTGATGTTGACGGTGAACGGCGCGCCCGACTGCAGCATCACGACGCCCGTCACGCGCCAGTTGCCCAGCGCGCCCTCCAGCCACCCGCCGCGGCCGCGGAAGAACGGCAGCTCGTACGACCCGCTGCCCACGAACTGGTGCCGCCGGTCGAAGCTCGACAGCGCGTTCTCGCCCGGAAAGATGTTGCGCACGTCCTGCGGCACGTTGGCCTCGTAGGCCGTGGCCCCCGGGCTCGACGCGTCGTCGCGCGACCGCGACAGCGTGTAGGCCACGTCGAACGACAGGCTGTCGCGCAGCCGGTGCACCGCCTTGAACGTCACCGCGTGGTAGATGGACTTGCCATCGAAGCGGATGGCCCGGATGCCGGCCAGCTCGGGCACGCGGCGGCGCGGCGCCAGCAGTCCGGGGCCGGGCGCGGGCACGTTGTGAATGGTCGAGTTGTCCGCGCCGATGGTGTACGACCCCATGTAGAACACGTCGAACGCGGTGCCCGGCAGCAGCTCGGCCTGCACGCCGCCGCTCCACGTCTGCGTGTACTCCACCTGGTAGTCGTAGTCCATGATCGAGCCGCCGATGGTGCCCGTCGAGTTCGCGGCGAGGATGTCGCGGGTCTCGAGCAGCGGCAGGTGCTGCTCGATCGGGACGTCGACCTGCTTGAGAAAGAAGAAGGGCAGGTTGCGCGTGAAGGCGGTCTGCACGCTGTAGGCCCACTGGTTCAGGAAGATCCCGTAGCCGCCGCGGACCACGACGTCGGCGTCGTCGCCGGGCATCCAGGCGAAGCCCAGGCGCGGCGCGAACCGCTTGCGGCTGGGGCGCAGGAGGCTGTTGTCCCAGCCGATCTCCGCCGACGGGACCCACGGAATCGGGATCAACGGCAGCATCGCCCGCGCCGCGGGCGCGATGTTGCCCTCGGCGTCGCTGGCGATGACGTAGCGGCCGCCCGGGACCGACAGGTCGATCGTCGACAGGCGGTTGCCGACGTCCCGCATGTGCTCGTTGATCTCGTAGCGCAGCCCGGCGTTGATCGTGAGGTTGTCGCGCACCCGCCAGTCGTCCTGCACGTAGGTGTGGAACCACGTGGTGCGCCCGTCCTCCGCCCCGCGGCCGCCGATTCCCGAGCGCGCCGACACGGGGTAGCCGAGCAGGAAGTCGGCCAGCGCGTTGCCGCTGAACTGCCCCGTATAGGAGAACGCGCCGCGCGCGGTGTCCGGGTTCTCCGGCCTGAACCGCAGGTGGAACAGGTAGCCGCCCAGCTTGATGCGATGGCTGCCGCGGTCGATGAGCAGGTTCTCGTAGAGCTCGAAGTGCTCGTTGTTGCGGTGGACGAACGTGGTGGGATCGCCCATCACGCTGTACAGGCCGCCCGTGGAGACCTGCGGGAAGCCCGCGTCGCGCGGGTCGCCCGTGACGCCCAGCAGGCCCGCGCGCGCCGCGAAGTCGTTGCCCGCGTTGAGGCTGCGCTGCCCGCCGCCGACCTGCATCCATCCGAACCGCAGCTCGTTGAGCATGCGCGAGCCGAACGTCCGCGTGTAGCTCACCGCGAGATTGCGGGTGGTGGTGCCCAGCGTGCGCCCGAAGCCGGGCACCAGCGATTCCTGCAGGACGCTGGTGCCGAACGGCTGCAGCTCGAGGGCGTCGAACGTGCTGAACCGGACGAAGATCTGGTCGCTCGTCCCGAAGCGGTGATCGACGCGGGCGCTGAACTGCTCGATGTCGCGGTCGAGCGTCTCCACCGCCGTGAGGTTCTGCACCTCGCCGGCGCGCGACGGCAGGGGCGTGCGGGCCAGGAAGGCCGTGGCAAGCGGATCGATGCGGCCCGCCGGGATGCGGTTGCCCGGAAAGAAGCTGCCGCACCCGCCCGTCAGCGGATCGCGGCTGAGCGGATCGCACAGCGGCGCGCCGCCCGAGAAGTCGCCCGCGCGCACGGCGGCCGACGGCACCGAGAACGTCTGGGTGAGCGATCGCGCCGTGCGCTGGCCTTCGAAGCTGACGAAGAAGAACGTGTGGTCGCGCACGATCGGGCCCCCGACCGTGCCGCCGAACTGGTGCTGGTCGAGCGGCGGCACCGGCGCGTCGGGCGCGTCGAAGAAATTGTGCGCATCGAACCGCTCGTCCCGCATGAAGGTGAACGCGCTGCCGCTGAACACGTTGTACCCGGACTTGGTCGCGACGTTGATGAGGGCCGACGCCTTGCCACCGAACTCCGGCGGGTACATCGACTGCTGAATCTTGACCTCGCTGATCGAATCGATCGACGGATTGATCACGAGGTTGTTGAACAGCTCGTCGGTGACCTTGACGCCGTCGAGCAGGTAGATGTTGTGGCCGGCGCGCTGGCCGCCGACGTTGGGCAGCGGTCCCGCCTGCTGCAGCGCCGCGCCCCGCGTCCCCGAGGGGGGGATGACGACTGCCTGGCTGAGCTGCGCGAGCTGGAGGAACTGACGGCCGTTGAGCGGGATGCGCTCGACCTGCCGGGTCTCGATGATGTCGCTGATCTCGGCCGTCGCGACCTGCAGCAGCGGCGCGGGCGCGGTGACCGTCACGGCCTCGGTGATCTGTCCCAGCTCCAGCGTGTAGCGCAGCTCGAGCGTGCGCCCGATGTCGAGGACGATGCCGGTCCGGACCGCACGCCGGAAGCCCGGCAGCGAGACCGCCACCTCCCACTCGCCGATCGGCACGGAGGAGATGAAGAAGCGGCCCTCGGCGTCGCTCACCCGCTCGAACGTCAGGCCGCTGTCCGCGTGCGTGGCAATCACGGTCGCGCCCGGCAGGACACCGCCGGACCCGTCCCGGACCACCCCGCTCAGCTCGCCGGCGTTCATCTGCGCCCAGGCCGGTGCGGCAAGGAGAACAGCGAGGATGAAGACCCCGGCGGCGCGCGCGATGAACATCGCTGGTGGGCGGGAGATGCTATTCCAGCTCGGCGCTGGTCGCGGTGAACTCGATGTAGCCTGCTGCGCCCGGCCGCTGGGCGGCGGACGGCTGTCCGCTGCGCGCCGCACGGGCCGCAACCAGCAGCACCGCCGCTGCCACGATTCCGCGGTGTGTCCCCACTGGCCCGATCATACCAGCCCCGCCCGGCCCAACCCGGCATGCAGACGGCAATCCGGGACGTCGACCGGCTGCGTGCGAACGCTGCCGCTGGCCGATGGTACACTTGCAGCCTGACGATCCTATCGCTCGGCTGGCATCCGAGGATCCAGCGTGACCCACAGGACATCGCCGTCGGCGCCCGCATCCACGCTGCCGCACGATGCGACGTCCGCGCTCACGCAGGAGCAGTTGAGCCACCTGCTGCAACAGGTTGCGCCCCGCCAGCTCGATGCGACGGCTCGTGCAATCCGTGAGCCGGAGATAATCCTCGTCGCGCCATTGCCCCTGACGGCCGACGTCGGCGCGGTCTTCGACGCCGCCGCCTGATACGCGCCGCCCGACGTCGTTGCGGCGCGGCGAACGCACTATTCGCCGACCGGTCGCGGCCCGCGCGTCGATATAATCGGGCATGCCCAGCATGCAACCGTCGCGCCTCGCTCTCTGCGCACTGGCAGCCGTGGCCGCCTGCAGCCTCGCGCCGCCGGCGCTCGCGCAGCAGGCGGACGACGCGGCCGTGATGCCGTTCACCATCGAGGTGCCCGAGGCCGTCCTCGCCGACCTGCGGGCGCGTCTCGAGGCCACCCGCTTTCCCGACGAGATCGAGGACGCCGACTGGGACTACGGCACCCCCCTGACCTACCTGCGGGAGCTCGTCGAGTACTGGCGCGACGAGTTCGACTGGCGGGCGCAGGAGCGGCGGCTCAACGAGCTCGACCAGTTCAGGACGACGCTCGACGGGCTCGACATCCACTTCATCCACGAGCGGTCGCGGAACGCCGACGCGCTCCCCTTGCTGCTGCTGAACGGCTGGCCTAGCTCGATCGACGAGTACGCCAAGGTCATCGGCCCGCTCACCGACCCGGTGCCGTTCGGGGGCGCGGCGTCCGACGCGTTCCACGTCGTCATCCCGGCGATGCCCGGCTACGGCTTCTCCGACAAGCCGCGCGGGCGCGGGTTCGACACCGGGCGGATGGCGGACTTCTGGGTGCAGCTCATGGCGCGCCTGGGCTACGAGCGCTATGCCGTGCACGGCTCGGACTGGGGCGCGGGCGTGGCGGGCTGGCTGGCGCGCAAGGACCCGGAGCATATCGTCGGCGTGCATATCGTCGGCTGCGAGGGGGTGCTGCGGAGCGCCGTGCCGCTGGGCCGCACGATGGAGCAGGACGGGTTCGGCTACGTGGAGATCCAGGGCACCCGGACGCAGACCCTCGGCTACGGGCTCAACGATTCGCCGGCGGGGCTCGCCGCCTGGATCGTCGAGAAGTACCACGGCTGGACCGATCACGACGGCGACGTCGAGTCGGTCTACACGAAGGACGAGCTGCTGACCAACGTCATGATCTACTGGGTGACGAACAGCATCACGTCCGCCTCGCGCATCTACTACGAGAGCCGGCACGGCGCGGGCCGGCCCGGGGACAGGCTCGCCATGCCGACCGGCTGCGCGGCCTTCGTGGAGCGCTACGACCGGCGGGCGCGCTCCGGCCCCGACGCGCGGCGGGTGGCCGAGGAGCGCTACAACGTCGTGCGCTGGACCGACATGCCGCGCGGCGGGCACTTCCCCGCGCTCGAGCAGCCGGCACTGTGGCTGGACGATCTGCGCGCCTTCTTCGCCGGGCTGCGATAGGTCGCCCCGCGGCCCGGCCGGCGTGCGGCCGGCGCCGTGCAACCCGTTCCCCGCACCCGCGCGCGGCGGGTGCCGTCGCTGGAGCCGACACATGACGACCAACAGTTCACAGCGCGTCGCAGGCGGCGGTTGGATCCCGCGACTCGGCATGCTCGCCGCCGGCGTCCTGCTCGGCGCGGTCGGCGCGGACGCGCGGGTCACCCGCATCGAGATCACGCACGTCGAGTCGCCCGCGTTCGAGGGCAGGCACTTCGGCGCGGTGGGGCCCTACGAGAAGCTGCGCGGCAGGGCCCACGGCGAGGTCGATCCCGATGATCCGCGCAACGCCGTCATCACCGACATCGAGCTCGCTCCGCGCAACGCCCGCGGCATGGTCGAATACTCGATGGACATCTACATCCTGCGGCCGGTCGACCCGGGCGGCGGCAGCCGCAAGCTGCTGCTCGAGGTCAACAACCGGGGCAACAAGCTGTCCGGCATTCTCAACCACAGGCGCCTCGGCTCGGGCGGAGGCAACGACCCGACGGCCGCCGGCGACGCCGGTGACGGCTTTCTCATGGAGCGCGGCTACATCCTGGCCTGGAACGGCTGGGATGTCGGCGCGGCAACCGGCAACGACCGGCTCACGATCACGGTCCCGGTGGCGCGCCGGCCGGACGGCGCCGCGATCGAGGGGCCCTCGTACGAGTACATCAACTTCGACAACGACCGCACGACCGGGTACACGCTGACGTACCCGGCGGCGACGCTCGACAAGGGCCGCGCCGCGCTGACGGTCAGGCGGCTGCTCGACGATCCGCCCACGCCGGTGGATGCGGACGGCTGGGAGTACGCCGACGCGCGCACCCTCCGGCTGCTGCCGCCGGGCACGGCGTTCGAGCAGAGCCACATCTACGAGTTCACGTATCCCGCCTCGGAACCCCCGATCGCGGGGTTGGGCCTGGCCGCCACGCGCGACTTCGTGTCGTTCCTGCGCCACGCGGAGACGGACGTCGCCGGCAGCCCCAACCCGCTCGCCCGCAACGTGGAGCACGTGCTCTCGTGGGCGTACTCGCAGTCGGCCCGCTACCTCAACGACTTCCTGACGCTGGGCTTCAACGAGGACGAGCAGGGGCGGCGCGTGATCGACGGCATCGAGAACGCGATAGGCGGCGGCAGCGGCGCGAACATCAACTACCGCTTTGCCCAGACGGCCAGGACCGAGCGGAACCGCCAGCACCGCTTCTTCCCGGAGGCCGTCTTCCCGTTCGCGCATCCCGAGCTGCACGACCCCGTCTCGGGCAGGACCGGCGGGCGCGGCGCCCGCTGCCGCGCGTCGGGCACGTGCCCGCGGGTGTTCGAGATCAACTCGGCGAACGAGTACTGGGTCAAGGCCGCGTCGCTGCTGCACACCGATACCGCGGGCAACGACCTGGCCGACCCGGAGCACGTGCGGTTCTTCCTGGTCGCCGGCACGCAGCACGGGACCGGCCGCGCAGGCCGGTGCGGAAGCTGCCAGCAGCTTCAGAACCCGACCGATTCGGCGCCCGCACTGCGCGCCCTGCTGGTCGCGCTCGACGAGTGGGTGACCGCGAACGTCGCGCCGCCCGCCAGCCGCGTGCCTCGCGTGTCGGACGGCACGGCCGTGTTCTCGGTTCCGCAGCCGGCGACCGTGTCCGGCCACGTGCCGCGGGCGAAGCTCGGCTTCCCCGCCATTCCGGGCGTCTCCTACACGGGTGTCTTCTCGACGCGCTACCTGCTCGATTTCGGGCCGCGGTTCGACGACGGGATCCTCGACCGCCACCCCCCCGCGTTCAAGGGGCGCCCGGCGTATCCCGCGTTCGTGTCGCGGACGGACGCGGACGGCAACGAGGTCGCCGGCATCCGCCTGCCGCCCGTCGCGGCGCCCGTGGCGACGACCACCGGCTGGGCGCTGCGCGCCGAGGGCTACGGCCTGGGCGACGGCTGCGAGGCGTCGGGGCAGCTCCTGCCGTTTCCCGAGACCCGCGCCGCGCGCCAGGCGTCCGGCGACCCGCGGCCGTCGCTCGAGGAACGCTACGGAACGCACGACGGCTACGTCGCGGCCGTGACCGAGGCCGCGCGGGAGCTGGCCCGCGAGCGGCTGCTCCTCGAGCAGGACGTGCAGCGATACATCGACGAGGCGGCGGCCAGCGACGTCCTGAGGTGACCTCATGAGTCATCGTCGCGTGGCCACCGCACTGTGGACGCTGCTCGCCGTCGGCGTGTCGGCCGCGGCGGCCGGCCAGACGCCGCCGGCAGGCCTCACGCCGTGGGGCGATCCCGACCTGCAGGGCATCTGGACCGGCCAGACCTTCACCCCGCTGCAGCGCCCCGCCCATCTCGCCGGGCGTGAGCTGTTCACGGAGGAGGAGGCGGCCGAGCTGCGCCGCCTGCTCACGGCCGCAGGGGTCGATCCGCTCGCGCTCCGCAGCGGCGAGCAGCTCGGCGACCCGGACGCCATCCGCGAGCAGTTGCGCCAGACCCCCGAGAACGTCCACTACGACAACTCGATGTGGCTGCGCACGCGGCGGCCCAAGGGGCTCTCGAGCCGGCGCACCTCGCTGGTGGTCGATCCGCCGGACGGGAGAATTCCGCCCCTGACGCCGGCCGCGCGGCGGCGCGCCGACGAGCACGCCGCCGCGCGGCGCGGGCGCGAGTACGACAGCCACGAGCAGCGCCCGCTGCAGGAGCGCTGCGTGCTGTGGGTCGTCGAGGGGCCGCCGATGATGCCGCCGCCGTACAACGACCTGCTGCAGATCTTCCAGGCGCCCGGCTACGTCGCGCTCCTGCAGGAGCTGGGCACCAACCGCGCGCGCATCATCCCGGTCGGGCCGCAGCCGCACATCCCGGCCGGCATCCGCCAGCTCCGTGGCGACTCGCGCGGGCGCTGGGAAGGCCGGACGCTCGTCGTCGAGACGACGAACTTCAGCGCCAAGACCCTGTTCCAGGGCGCCACGGGCCCACGCCCGCCCGTGCGCGCCTACGCCCGCGGACCGGGCCTGCGGGTGGTCGAGCGCTTCACGCGCCTCGACGCCGGCACGCTGCGCTACGAGTTCACGGTCGATGATCCGACCACGTGGACCCGCCCCTGGAGCGTGGAGATTCCGATGCTGGCGACCGAGGGACCGCTCTACGAGTACGCCTGCCACGAGGGCAACCACGACATCCGGCACATCCTCGAGGTGGCGCGCGGCGTCGAGGCGCAGGCCGCACGACAGCCCTGAGTCGCTGCTTGGTGCCGGGTTTGACGTCTGGTAGTGTAGTGACCGGCCCGCGCCGCTCCGGCGGCGGCGCGCCGGGCGGGGAGGCGAGTTCGATGCAATCGCGAAGACCGGCGCCCCGACCGATACGCCCGGCGGCGCTCCTGGCCGCGGCAGCCGTGCTGGCGGCAGGCGCGGCGCCGGAGGGGCAGCTTCCCGGCGGCAGCATCACCCGCGACACCGGACAGAGCGTCGCCCCTGTGTACGAGGGCTGGTACGAGACCGGGGACGGCGCGATCGAGGCGTCGTTCGGGTACATGAACCGGAACTGGCAGGAGGCGGTGGACATTCCCGTCGGTCCCGACAACCGCATCTCCCCCGGTCCCGCCGACCGGGGCCAGCCTACGCACTTCGTGCCGCGCCGCCAGATCGGCGTCTTCACGGCGAGGGTGCCGGCCGACCGCGCGACGGAGATGACCTGGACCCTCACGAGCCGCGGCGAGACCCTCGAGATCCCGGTGAACCTCGATCCCGTCTACCTCATCGAGCCGTTCCGGGAAGGCTCGCGGCGGTTCCCCGGCAACACGCCGCCGTCGGTGCGGTTCGACGAGGACGGCGAGGCGGGCGTCGGACCGCCGGGGACGCACGCGACCCGCGCCGCGGTGGTCGGACAGCCCCTGGCGCTCGACGTCTGGGTCACCGACGACGGGCTGGGCTCGGTCTTCGGCGACCAGCGACTGCCCTTGACATGGATCAAGTATCGGGGCGCGGGGCCGGTGACCATCGCCGACGCCGAGCCGCCGGTCGAGAACGGCAGGGCCACCACGACGGCGACCTTCCGCGAACCGGGGGAGTACACGCTGCATCTGCGGGCCTCGGACGGATCGAACCCGCCCGGCGCGCCGCCGTTCCAGTGCTGCTGGACGAACGGCTACGTGCACGTGACCGCCAGGGAGTAGAAATGACCAGGAAACACAGCGCGTCGTGCGTATCACACGGTCGGTCGGCAGCGGCAGGCCTCGTGCTTGCCGGCATCGTGGCGGCGGCCCCGGCCGCGGCGCTGGCACAGACAGCCGCCGAGCCCGTGACGTTCGCCCGGGACATCGCGCCGCTCCTGCAACAGCACTGCCAGACCTGCCACCGCGAGGGCAGCATGGCGCCGATGTCGCTGGTGACGTACGCCGAGACACGGCCCTGGGCGCGGGCGATCAGGAACCGGGTGGTCGCGCGCGAGATGCCGCCCTGGCACCTCGACAAGACGGTGGGCATCCAGCAGTTCGTCAACGACATCTCGCTGAGCGACGAGCAGATCGACCTGGTCGTGCGCTGGGTCGACGCCGGCGCGCCGCGGGGCAACCCGGGCGACATGCCGCCGCCGGCAACCTGGCCGGACGACGACCGCTTCCGGCTCGAGGCGGAGCTGGGGCCGCCGGACATCGTCGTTCGGGGCGTGCCCTGGACGATGCCGGCCGAGGCGCAGGACGCCTGGTTCACGCCCGTGGTCGAGATCGATCTGCCCGAGTCGGTCTGGGTGCGCGCGGCCGAGACGAAGCCGTCGCTGGCCGGCCGCCCGATAGCCCATCACGCGTCCACGTACCTCTACCAGCCGAAGAGCCCCGAGCTGCTGGCCGCCGAGCGCGCCCTGCGCAGCGGAGAGGGCACCGTGGAGGACGTCATCCGCGCGGCCACGGAGCAGGAGTACTCCGACGACCTGCAGGAGGTGCGCGAGTTCTTCACCGAGTGGGCGCAGGGCAAGGACGGCGAAGTCTATCCGGACAACGTCGGCAAGATCGTGCAGGCGGGGGCCAAGGTCGAGTTCGAGGTCCACTACCACGCCGTGGGCTACGAGGTGACCGACGTGATGGAGAGCGCCTGGTGGCTCTATCCGAAGGACTCACCGCCCAAGTACAACGCGCAGTTCGTGGCCGTCGGCATCACAGCCGGCCAACTGCTCGAGATCCCGCCCAACTCGGTGACGGAGACCAAGGGGACCTACGTCATGCCGGCGCCCGGGATCTTCCACAACTTCCAGCCTCACATGCACTTCCGCGGCAAGGCGTTCCTCATGGAGGCCATCTACCCGACCGGCCGCCGCGAGGTGATCAACTACACGTCGCAGTTCGACAATACGTGGCATCTGAACTACGTCTACGACCCGGACTACGCGCCGCTGCTGCCCAAGGGCACCGTGGTGGAGATCACCGCCTGGCACGACAACACGGCGGCCAACCGCAACAACCCGGACCCGCGGCAGTGGGTGGCCTACGGGCAGCGCACGGTGGACGACATGGCCCACGCCAACCAGCAGGTGATCTTCATCACCGAAGCGGACTACGAACGCCTCAGCGCGGAGCGCGAGGCGCGCGGCGCGCAGGCCGCCACGCAGAACCAGAACTGAACGGGAGGCCCGCCGCCGCCGTCCGCGCGGCGGCGGCGGGCAGGCTACGGCGCGTCCTCCTGGGCGCGGGCGCCCGAGAGGATGTTCGTCATTCCGTAGTTGCCCTCGTGGCAGGCGTACTCGTAGATGGGCGTGTCCGAGCGCGTCATGCGCACGACCGCCGTCCATGGCCTCGTCCAGGTTTCCGGATCCTCGATCGTGAACTCGTAGCGCAGCGTGTCCTCGCCGAGGCGCGTGAACCGCTCGGTGACGGTCATGCCGGGCGTGGCGCTGTGGTTCTCGGTGAAGGCCGTGTCGCCCTGGAAGTTCGTCGTCTCGATGACCAGCGTGTCGCCCTCCCAGCGGCCGCGCGAACTGCCCAGCCGCTGCGGCACTCCCGGCGGCAGGTGCGCGCGCCCGTCGAGCGGCACGATCCGCGCATCGTGGATCATCTCGTTGAAGACCACGACGTAGTCCGCCGTCTGAACCATCTGGAAGTAGTTGTTGTAGGCGCTGGGCATCATCGGCGGGCCGGTGTTGAATCCCGCGATGCAGCGCTCGGCGATGCCCCGGCTGTCCCACGAGTCGTAGCCGCGGGCGCGCCGCGCCGCCGGACCCGCCTGGGGCGTGCGCGGCGGAATCCGCCCGTCGGGCGGGTCGACGATCAGCGACGTCGGCCGGTCCTCCACGGCGTCCCCGAAGCCGCGGTCGTACCAGAACTCGTTGTAGTTGCCGGTACCCTCGCAGACCAGCGTCGCGCCTTCATCGGTGTCGTGATCCACGAGCTCGAACCGCTCGCTCTCGTACGCCGCCGACTCCTCCACCGTCATGACCGCCCTGCCCGCGAACTCCTCGGGGCGCTCCAGCGGCGTGATGGTGGCAAAGTCCCACACCCCCTGCAGGTCCGGCTGGCCGGAGTCGGTGCGCGGCAGCGTCCAGTCCTGGGCCCCGGCCGCCGCCGGGGCGACCATCGAGAGCGCGGCAAGCACGCCGACCGCCTGCCTCAGGTTCCATTGTCGAAAGCTCATCCGCTCCTCCTGTTCCGACTCGATCATACGATGCTGGCCGAGACACTGCCGTCGCTGCCGGGGAACGCTATCGTCTACACGCTGACAGTGCGCGACGCCGAGCTGGTGGCGGCCTGGCTCAAGTTCCGCGGCATCGAAGTGGCGGCCTACACTGGCGAGACTGGCCCGAAACCGGCAGGCGCTGGAGCAGGCGCTCGGCCCGCGGCGTGCTGCTCGGCGGCGGGGAGGACACCGAGATCACGAACTACTTCATCCGAAGCGCGTTTCCCACGCGCGACGAGGTGGAGCAGGTCCTGACGGCGCTGGAAGACGCCGGCGACGGGCTGACGCAACGCCGGCTCGAAGCGCGGGTCAACGTGAGCGCCGGCCGGATTCAGAAGACCCTGCAACTGCTGTCGCTGGAATCGCCCGCACCCATCGTCAAGCAGGGCCCGTCGTGGCAGTTGACCGCGGCGTCGCTGGGCGATGCCTTCTGGGATCGGGCGGAACGACTCACGGCGCTACGCCGTGAGGAGCAGGCGGACATGCAGGAGTACGTGCAACTGCCCTCCGGCCACATGGCGTTTCTGATCCGGTCGCTCGATGGAGACCCGCAGGGCATCTCGCCACCACCGCTGCCGCCGCTGCCCGCAACATGCGGCCCGGAGACCGTGGCCGAGGCGGTCGCCTTCCTGCGCCGTTCGAGCCGGCCGGTGGAACCGCGACGGCAGTGGCCTCCGGGAAAACGCATCGCCCCGGAACACCGGGCACAGCCCGGAAGGGTGCTCTGCGTCTGGAACGACGCGGGCTGGGGACGGCTAGTCAATCGCGGCAAGCTGCAGGACGGGCGGTTCTCGGACGACTTGGTCAGCGCGTGCGCGGCGTTGTTCCGTGAGTGGCGTCCGGACCCGTCGGCCACCTGGGTGGCCGCCATTCCGTCGCTGCGGCACCCGCGTCTCGTGCCCGACTTCGCGCGCCGTCTCGCCGCCGCGCTGGACCTGCCGTTCAGGGACGTGCTGCAGAAGAAGGGTGCCCGACCGGAACAGAAGGCAATGGAGAACAGTGACCGCCAGGCCCGCAACGTCCTCGGTTCGCTGGCCATCGTTGAAGGCGCCGTCCTGACTGGACCCGTGCTGCTGGTCGACGACATCGTGGACTCCCGATGGACCTTCACTGTCGCCGCGTGGGAGCTGCGCCGGCGAGGATGCGGCCCGGTTTGGCCGCTAGCCCTCGCGAACACGGGAGGTCGGTCATGAACGACGCCCCCTCCGTGAACACGCGCGCGATTCTGCTGCTGACCGCGCCGTTGCTCATCGGTCGACAAGGGCGGTCTTCCGTCAAGCCTCTGGCCGCCGGCGAGTACAACCGCCTCGCGCGACGACTCCGGGAGTTGCGGCGCCAGCCCGCCGACCTGCTGGGCGACGGCGCGCGGACGTTGCTGGAGGAGTGCCGGCTGGACCTGGATGCGGAACGCGTCGACCGTCTGCTCGACCGGGGCTTCCTCCTCAGTCAGGCACTGGAGCGCTGGCGTACGCGCGCGCTCTGGGTCACCAGCCGCGCAGACGCCGAGTACCCGCGGCGGCTGAAGAGGCGCCTGCGAGAACAGGCCCCGCCGGTGCTCTACGGTTGTGGCAGCCGTGCGGACCTGGACTCGGGAGGTCTAGCCGTCGTGGGCTCCAGGAACGTGGACGACGCCTTGATCGGCTACACCGAGGACGTCGGACGGCTGGCCGCCGGGGCGCGGCGCAGGCTGGTCTCGGGGGGCGCCCGCGGCATCGACCAGGCGGCAATGCGCGGTGCGCTGGATGCTGGCGGGACGGTAGCGTGCGTGCTGGCCGACGGTCTCGAGCGGGCCGCCACGCGACGAGATTACCGCGACGCGCTGATGGACGGCCGCGTGGTTCTGATCTGCCCGTACGACCCCGCCGCCGGCTTCCTCGTCGGACACGCGATGCAGCGCAACAAGCTCATTTATGCGCTGGCGGACGCGGCGTTGGTCGTCAACGCGGAGTTCGAGAAGGGCGGGACCTGGGCGGGAGCGGTCGAGCAACTCGACCGGCATCGATTTGTTTCGGTCTACGTCCGCGCCACTGGGAAGCTCGGTCGAGGTCTCGACGCGCTGTTGGCGCGCGGTGCGCGGCGATGGTTGGAAACTGATGATCCGGAGGCCCTCGATATGCTGCTGGACGGGCGCCGCGAAGCTGCTCCCGCGTCGGATCCTGGCGCCCTGGTTCGCGAGTCCCCGAGCGATGAGAATCAAGCCGACGATGACCGGCCGGGCGACGCGACGGCCGCCCCAGCGGTCGAACCCAGCCTTGGCGACGCTTTCGGACCGGCGGAGGAACTCCTCGCCTGCGCGAGAGCGGTGCTGCCGCGGTACCTGGACGAGCCCAGGACAGAGGCCGATGTCGCCGAAGCGTTCGAGGTCGGAAAGAATCAGGCGCGTAGCTGGCTCAAGCAGCTCGTGGCCGACGGCGCGATCGAGAAACTCGCCAAGCCCGTTCGATTTCAGGCCGTTGGGACCACCCGCTCGACGCTGCCCGTCCCCGCCGGAGCGGGTTCCGGGAGTAGCGTCAGACCCGCGGAGGAGCTGTTCGCCAGCGCGAGAAGGCTACTACTACGGTGCCTGGGCGAGCCCAGGACGGAGGCCGATATCGCCGAAGCGTTCGATGTCGGGAAGGGTCAGGCGCGTCTCTGGCTGAAGCAACTCGTGGCCGACGGCGCGATCGAGAAACTCGCCAGGCCCGTTCGATATCGAGCCGTTGGGACCGCGCGCTCGACACCCCTCTTTCCTGCCTCCGGGGCCAGAGAACGCTGAGCTCCGGCAACTCGAGGCGCTGCGTTCGTGGAATCTGCTCCAGCGGGAGTTCCTGCGATATTCCGGGCTACCGCCTGTCCAGCAGGCGGGCGCCCATCAGGATGCTGGTGAGGGCGTAGTTGCCTTCGTGGCAGGCCGACTCGTAGATCTGGTTGGCGTGGTCGTCCAGCCTGCCGAGCGGGATCTCGATCGTCCACGGCTGCGTGAAGACCGTCGGGTCCTCGATGGTGGCGCGGTACAGGAGGTCGTCGGGTCCGACCCGCGTGAAGCGCTCCACCAGGCGCAGGTTGTCGCGCGCGCCCTCGTAGCTGGTCTTGTCCGTGAAGTTGGTCGTCTCGATGACGAGCGTGTCGCCTTCCCAGCGGCCGCGCGCGTCGCCCAGGAACTGCCGGATGCCGGGGGGCAGGTGCGGCCGCTCGTCGAGCGGCACCTGGCGGTACGCGCCGCCCTGGTGCCCGTGCTCGTAGTAGATGGAAACCTGTCCCGGCGTCTGCACGATCCGGTGCAGCGTCGCCGAGGACCCGGCGGCGGCAAAGCGCAGCGGAATGCTGACCCCGAGGCAGCGGTCGTTGGGCCGGTCCTCCGGGCCGTCGCCGCCCTGCTCGTTGTCCTCCGCGAGGAACCGGCCGCGCTCGGAGGAGTTGACGACCACCTCGGCAGCCACGCGCTGCCGCGCCTCGTCGGTCCACGGGATCCTGCCGTCCGGCGGGTCGACGATCTGCGACGTGCGGCCGCTGCTGATGACCTCCCGGCCGGCCCCGGTGAACGCGCTGTTGTAGGTGCCGGTGCCCTGCCCGCCGCCGCGGCGGGGACCGCCCACCGAATGGTCGAGGCGCGCGAACGCCGCGTCCTCGAGCTCGGCCCTCTCCTCGTCGGTCACGAACTCGCGCCCCTCGAACGCGGCGGGCCGTTCCAGCGGCGTCAGGATGTAGCCGCTGCTCCAGATCCCCTGCAGGTCGGGGTCGCCCCACGGTGTTTGCGGCGCGGCCCACGCCCCGGCGTCCCCGGCGCCGGCCGCCGCCGCCGCAGCGGCCTCGACAGTCGCAGCGGCCTCGGCAGTCGCAGCGGCGGCGCCGTCCGCGGCTGCCAGGGCACCCGCCGCACCGGTCGGAGCCGCAGCCACCGCGGCCGCCGCGCTCCCGCCCCCCGGCGGGCTCGTCTCCGCGACCGGGGTCGACGCGGGCGCCCCGGGGCCTGACACCTGGCCGGCCGACAGCAGCGACAACGCCAGCGCCCCGGCCGCGATCGCGGCCGCCGCCAGAACGCCCCCGGCCGGGCGTCGGCCACGCTTCGAGGCCCCCTTGTCCGCGGCAGTCTCCGTGCCTGCGGGGACCTCCTCCTGCGCGGCCTCTTCCGCGGCCGGCGTGGCCGCTCCCCGCTTCCTGCCGAGGCGCCGCGCGACGTCGAACTCCGCCCTGGTCACCGGCTGGACAGACAGCCGGCTGCCCTTCCTCGTGACCATCATGTCCGCGAGCCCCGGGGTGTCCTTCAGCGTCGCGAGCGCGATGGTCTCCGGAAAGCGCTCGACGAACTCGATGTCCACCATGTACCAGAGCGGCTTGTCGGGCGTGCTGCGGGCGTCGAAGTAGCGGTGCCCCTGCTCCCAGGCGAAGTGATCGGGATAGCCGGTCCGCGAGATCTTCGCGATGCCCGTCACCCCGGACGGCTTGGCGTTCGACGCGTAGAACAGCACGCCGTCGCCCACCCGCATGTCGTCACGCATGAAGTTGCGCGCCTGGTAGTTGCGCACCCCTTCCCAGCTCGTCTGCCCGTCGCGCCGGAGATCATCGATGGTGTAGGCAGCCGGCTCGCACTTCATCAACCAGTAGCGTCGCGCCATCGCTTCGTGTCTCCTTCCCCGGGGTCGTCGGCGGTCGTCGGCGGTCGCCCGCCGCCCAGCCGGCGCCTCCCGGTCAACGGCCAACCACGAACGCAACGTCTCCCTTGAACTCTCGACCGACGGACGATTATCCGTCACAATACCGTACCGGGCGCGCCCGGACCTGCCTCCCGGTGCGAGCGGATCGACTGGGCGTGTATAGTACGCAGAATTAGCGATGTTCTGCTCCGTCGCCGATGCACACTACTTCGGTGCGGATTTGTGCTACTTCAGGAGGATGAGGATGGCGATTACGGCAGAGCGAACCCCTCTTTCAACCCCCTTTGCCACGGCGTTGGCCCTGCTGGCCGCGCTGGCGCTCGCGCCTGGCGCGGCCAGCGCCCAGGACGCCGCCATCGAAGGCACCGTCATCGACGCCACGGGCCTCGTGCTGCCGGGCGTGACGGTCGATGCGCGCAACCAGGCCAGCGGCGACGTCAGCACCGCCTTCACCGACGGCACCGGCCGGTTCGTCATCGGCATGATGGCCCCGGGGCTGTACGAGGTGAGCTTCGCGCTGCCCGGCTTCGGCACGGTCGTACGGAGCGTCGAGGTCGCGGCCGATGCCATGATCACGGTGGACGTCGAGATGGAGGTGCTGCTCCAGGAGACGGTGGCCGTGGTCGGCACGCGTGCCGAGCCCCGGTCAATCACGGCCTCCCCGGTACCGATCGATGTCATCCGCGCCCAGGATTTCGTCAGCCAGGGCGACGTCGATCTCACCAACCAGTTGCGGACCGTGGTCCCGTCGTTCAACGTCAACACCCAGCCGATCAGCGACGCGGCCACGATCGTGCGGCCGGCCAACCTGCGCAACATGGCGCCGGACCACACGCTGGTCCTCATCAACGGCAAGCGCCGCCACCGCGCGGCCGTCATCGCCTGGCTGGGCAACGGCATCGCCGACGGCGCGCAGGGACCGGACCTGTCGGCCATTCCCTCGATTGCCCTGCGGCAGGTCGAGGTGCTGCGCGACGGCGCAGCGGCGCAGTACGGCTCGGACGCTATCGCCGGCGTCATCAACTTCGAGCTGAAGAACGCGCGCTCCGGGGGCAGCCTGGAGTTCCGCACGGGACAGTTCTATACCGAGAACGACGGCGACCCGTCGACGTGCGGCGCACTGGGCCGCTCGTGCAACGGCATCGGCGGCCGCGCCCCGGGCTTCACGTTCGCCGGCAACGCCGGCCTGCCGCTCGGCTCGGAAGGGTTCGTGAACCTCAGCCTCGAGTACGGCGGCACGCAGCCGACCAACCGCGCGGTGCAGGACGGCGGCACGCAGGCAGTGGTCGCCGGCGGCAACATGAACGTGCGCGACACGTCGCGCGTGTGGGGCACGCCGCTGGTGGATGACGACCTGAAGCTGTTCGCCAACTTCGGCACCGGCGGGGAGACAGCCGAGTTCTACGGCCACGCGAACTACGCCAGCAAGAAGGTCACCGGCGGGTTCTACTTCCGCAACCCGAACAACCGCGGCAACGTGTACTCCGTTGACGGCGGCGAGACGCTGCTGGTGGGCGACGTGCTGGCGGCGAACGGCATGGGATCGGCCAACTGCCCGACGGTGAACATCGTCAACGGGACGCCGGATCCGGCCGCCTTCGGCGCAGTCCGCGACGATCCGAACTGCTTCACCTTCCACGAGTCCTTCCTGGGCGCGCCGGACGGCTTTCCAGGCGGCTTCACGCCGCAGTTCGGCGGGGACGTCCGGGACTATTCCGTGGTCGCCGGCGTGCGCGGGACCACGATGACCGGACTCAACTGGGACGTCAGCGTCAACCAGGGCCAGAACCACGTCCAGACTTTCATCTTCGACACGGTCAACGCCTCGCTCGGTCCGCAGAGCCCGACCACCTTCGAACCGAACCTGCTGGAGCAGACGGAAACCAGCCTCAATGCCGACCTGTCCTACGCAGCCAGCGACATGATCAACATCGCCGGCGGCGCCGAGTGGCGGAACGAGCAGTACCAGCTCGGGGCGGGCGATCCGGCGTCATGGGCAATTGGTCCGTACGGCCCGCAGGGCTTCAGCTCCGCCTCGAACGGCTACAACGGCACCCGTCCCGAGAATGCCGGCATCTGGGACCGCGCCAACGTCGCGGTGTACGGCGACGTCGATGTGCACGGGGTCGAGAACGATTGGAGCCTGGGCGCCGCGGTCCGCATCGAGGACTTCTACGACAGCTTCGGCACCACGATGAACAGCAAGCTGTCCGGTCGGTACGCCTTCACGGACGAGTTCGCGGTCCGCGCCGGCGTCAGCAGCGGTTTCCGCGCCCCGACGCCCGGTCAGCAGAACGTGCTGAACGTGACGACCGAGTTCGATTATGCAATCGGCGACCTGATCAACAACGGCACGATCCCGTCGACCTCCCCGGTCGCGGCGCTGCGCGGCGGCGTGCCGCTGCAGCCGGAGCAGGCGATCAACTACTCCGTCGGAACGGTGGTCGACAGCGGCACGTTCACGTTCACGGCGGACTACTTCCGCATCAACGTGGACGACCGGCTCACCATTACGCGGAACTACAACCTCACGCCGGGCGAGGTCACCACGCTGCTTGCCGACGGCATTGCGGAGGCCGGCAACCTGGCGGCGTTCCGCTTCTTCGTGAACGACTTCTCGACGCGGACACAGGGCATCGACGTCGTCTCGACCTGGACGCCGCTGGGTATCGGCGGACGCACGACGTTCAGCGGCATCTACAACTTCACCGACACCGCGGTCACCCAGTTCAGCGAGGAGCATTTCGACGCGGACCGCGTCACGTCGCTGACGTTGGGACTGCCCCGGACGCGCTGGAACATCGGGGTCAACCACACCGAGAACCATTGGACCCTCATGGCGCGCCTGCACTACTACGGCTCGTACTGGGATCGCGAGGACGCGCGCTCGGAGCTGGGCACCGCCATGTCGTACCTGTATCCGCTCTACTCCGGCAAACCGTTGGTCGACCTGGAGGTCGGCTTCCCGTTCGACGATGTGACGCTGTACATCGGCGCCCAGAACCTCTTCAACACCTACCCGGACGAGAATCCGGGCGCCGTGGCCGGCGTGGGCAACCGCTACGGCCAGTTCGGGCCGTTCGGCTTCAACGGCGGCTACTACTACGTGCGCGTCAACTACGGGTGGGGCTCGGCCTCCCTCTGATGGCGCCCCCCGCCGGCTGGACCCGCCCGCGGGTCCGGCCGGCGGCGAACATTCCGGATGGCCCGCCGGCCGCGGCCGGCGGGCAACACCCCACATCGACCACGCTCGTCGCCGCCCGCGTCACGACGGGCACCGGCACCAGCCGTGGAAGCGGTCCATGCCGGCGCCGGTGAACGTGCGGGCGATCGCGAGCATATCGAGCATCCTGGCCGGCGCAGTACGCGCAAGGCCACCCACGGCGGCCAGGATGCCGGTCCACGAGCACGCGTTGTTCAGCGTCCGAATCGAGGGAATCCCGAAGGGAGCAGCGCCCGCGCGCAGGGCGGGCAAGGCGGGTGCCGGCCTATGGCAGCACGAGCCAGAGGCGCCTGACGAACTGCAGATAGACGGACCGACGGTCCTCTGAACGCCCGGCGTCGGTCACTCGGCGGACCGAGGCGTCGGGGTCCCGGCGAAGCGGCGCGGCAGCGTGCCGCAGCCGCGGGTGGGCATTACGGGCGACGGTTCTCCCGTTCACCTGTCGTCGTGTCAGCATTGTTTCCTCCTCCACTTCACAGGCAGCGCTGATCGCGGCCTGCCCAACTCACTATCTTAACGGATGCAGTCTTCATCGGGGACTCACCCCACGACATCCAGGCCGGACGCGCCGCCGGCGTGCAGACAGCCGCCGCGCCATGGGGGCCGTTCAGCCGTGAGGCGCTGGCCCGCGCCATGCCGGACCACTGGCTCTCCACGCCCGCCTGCATCGCCGAGCTTCCCCGTTGAACCGACTCCTCCTCGTGTTCGCGGCCGGGAACAGCCGCACCAAGGACACCGGGGGAACGGGACGCCCGGGCTGCTACGGGCTGGTCGTCCGGTCTGCGAGAGGATGTCGTCGATTGCGGGCGTCACGCCCGTAAAGTGCCTATGCAGTGTGGCTTGGCGGGATTCCGAGACGCCGTGAGAGGGAGAGAAACGGGTAGGTGGTGCCGAGGGCCAGAATCGAACTGGCGACACCATGATTTTCAGTCACCACCATCGGCGTTTCAGCGAGACTCATGCTGACTCGCAGATCCCCGTACGTGCCGATTTCATTGGTGTTTTCGAACGCAACGGCTTCCAACGCGTTTCTTCGTATCGCATGGTTGGTGGACCCTATTTGGACCCTATCTGGTGTATCCTTCGGGAAACTGAGTCGAAGCTGCAGATCCTGAGCAAGGCGGCACACCACGCGCAACCGAAGACTCACCGACGCCGTTGTACGCTCGCTGATGCCTTGCGAGAGACAAGCCGACTATTGGTGCGTTGCACCCATGGGGTTCGGGCTTCGAGTCTCGCCAGGGGGACGAAAGACGTTTCTCGTGCGGTATCGCGTCGCCGGGCGCCGCCGGCGCGTGTCCTTGGGCGTCTATCCAGCGCTCACCCTGGCTTCTGCGCGACGTCGTGCCAAGCAAGTGCTCGGCGAGGTGGCGAGCGGCCAAGACCCCGCGCAGGTACGGCAGGACATCCGCGGTGCGGGGACCTTCGGTGACCTCGCTCAACTCTATCTCGACAAGCACGCGCGGGCGCGGAAGCGCTCGTGGCGGCAGGACCGGCGGATCATCGAAAACGAGCTCCTCCCTCTCTGGAAGGGGGTGAGTCCTCGGGAGATCTGCCGTCGGGACGTCCGCTCGCTCCTCGAATCGATCGCGGAACGGCCGGCGCCTATCATGGCGAATCGGGTTCTCGCCCTCGTCCGAAAGATCTTCAACTTCGGCATCGCCCGCGAGGTCGTGGAGTTCAACCCCTGCGCCCAACTCGAGCGTCCGGGGAAGGAAAGACAGCGAGACCGCGTCCTTACAGACGACGAGATTCGGCTCTTCTGGACGAGGCTCGACGACGAGCCCCCAGAGATCGCAGCGGCGTTTCGACTCCGGCTCGTCACCGCGCAGCGCGGCGGTGAAGTGTTTAACATGCGGTGGGCAGACATCGATCTCGACGGGCGGTGGTGGACGATTCCGGGGTCGGACACCAAGAACAGCCTGCCCCACCGCGTGCCGCTCAGCGATCTCACGATCGAGATACTGACGGGCCTGCGCGGCCAATCCGAGGGGATGTCCGCATCGGTGTACGTGCTGGCCGGGGCTCGTGGCAAGAGGCAGCGGAGCGAGGCGAGCGCGCGTCTCGGCCTGCCGGATTTTCGGGGACACGATCTTCGCCGGACGGCGGCCTCCCGCATGGCAAGCGCGGGCGTGCAACGTCTTGTGATCGGGAAGGTCCTCAACCACGCCGAACGTGGCGTCACGGCAGTATACGACCGGCACGCCTACGACGCCGAGAAGCGTGCGGCGCTGGACAGCTGGGCACGGGACCTGCGAGCGATCGTGGGTTTACCGGGATTGTCGCTTGGGTCAGCGCGCACAACTAGAACACCTGCACGTCTGGCAAGTCGACGGAAGCCAGCGCCGAGCCGGCGCCTCGCGCCGGGGAAGACGCGCTCCTCCGGCGAGTAGTGCTTCCATCCATGCGCGAACGTGCACCTGAAGACTCGAGCTGAACCCAGTCGGCGAAGCTGCCGGGGTTCCGTATCCTCGGACATCTCCCCTTCAGCAGGCGCATCGCCAGATGACTTGCTCGCCTCGCGTCGAGGGCTGATGCAGAACTCGAGAGTCCACGGCCTGGCGGATCTCTGCTGCGCGCTCGAACGACCGAGACCGTCCCCGGAGCACCGACTCACGCGCCAGCGTGGCTCCGTTCACGGCCTCTACCTGGACCGAGGGCTCCCGATATCCGATCGTCGGCGCGTAGCGGGGGTGGGGATCGGAACAGATACTTAACCCAATTTTCATGAGTAGTTTACACTGTTTCGCTTTTCGCTTTGCCCACACCCTCTACCACAGTGGGGCTTGGCCCGCGCCACCGGCCCTGTCCGCACCGCACCGCACCAACCTCGACACCGACCTCGTCCGCTGTTGCGCGGTAGTCCTCGTACGTCCGCTTCACGGCGCGTTCCATCGCCGAGCTTCTACACCTCGCAGCGCCCAGACTGGCCCGTCCGGATGCCGCGGCACCAAGCGCCCGTCGCTAGCGACGAGGTCGAGCAGCGTGAGCACGACGTGGCCGACGACGACTTCGGACCCGGCCCGGCCGACGCTGCACTCCGTGATGGAGCTGCGGTCACCGATCCGGACCGTCACCGGTCCAGCCTGCGTGCCGCTCGGTCGGCTGAGTCGCCTGAGCCCGAGGACTTCGATCACCTCGGGGGGCAGCCGCAGCATGGCGGCGCGGGTGTCGACCAAGCCCCTCACGGTTGTGCGGCGGATGTCGGCCTCGGTCCCGTGGCCGCGGCGGACGAGCGCTTGATCGGCGGCGTTCTCGAGCGTGACATCGGCGCGGATCGCCATCCTCCTCCTCCCCGTCTGAGCGCTCATCGGTGGTTCTCGAACGACTCGCGGGCGCGGCGCAGGGCCTCGGCGATATGCTCGCGGGTCATCTCCTCGGCCAAGTCGTAGCAGGTACGAACAGAGATCTCGTTGTCCTGCGTTGCCGCCAAGTTGAACCACATGTGCGCTTCGATGTAGTCCTGCAGGACGCCGTGCACAGTACGCGGCCCCAAGGTTGTACTGCGCGTCGCGGTCGTCTTGCTCAGCCGGTCGTCGGTACCAGGTTACCGCTGTCGTGAGCTGTCGTGCGAATTCGTCGATCAACCACCTTCCGATCTCCTGCGGCCGTGGCGACAGAGCGCGGGATCGAGTCCGCCGAACGCGCGGACGAGCGCGCGGCCGTCGACCGCGTCATCTAGACTTGGCGCGGCATGAGAATAGCTCCTCGGTTGACGACCGTCGCGCTGATCGTACTGATTGCGGGTATCACCGGTGCGCAGCAATCCTGGACCGACAATCCGGTGGTGGCCGGAGAGACGCCGGTCAGGGCGGTCCATGTCCAAGAGATCCGCCAGCGAATCGAATGAACTGCGCCAGGAACGGGGGCAGCCTCCGGCGTCGTACACGAGCCATCCCCGCCAAGGTGCAGCAACTGGGGCTTCGTCTGCAACCTGATCGCGCACAATGTGAAGGGCTACGGCCTCGTCGTGATGACCAACTCTTTCCGAGCAGCACGTTGAGCAGACCGATGCGGTCACGGCAGGGCTCCCCGGTTCGCAGGTGCGTGAAGGCCTCGGTGAACCAAGTGGCGTCGTCCACCTCGAGGAGAATGTCCGTGATCCGCGCCTCGGGCATCCGCACCGTCAAAGGCGCGCGGCGATCCGCTCTACGATGATCAGGTGACGCGGAGAGATATTGTCAAATGTTGTGGATCGGGAGTCTGGCGTGATCAGGCAGCCTCCTTCTGGACCTCCTGCTCAGTCTGGCAGCGTTCCTCCAGCATGCCATCGATGAACGGCACGCCGGCGCGCACCAAGGGCAGCAGGTGCGCCCCGTTCAAGCGGCGCCACCGTCGCTGCGCCATGTCCAAGAGCTTGTAGGCCATCAGAAGCCCCTTGGTGCGGGAGCCAGCCCCCTTCGTCACACGCTGCCGCAGGCGGACCGTGGCGAACGGCGACTCGATCAGATTCGACGTCCGCAGGTGCCGCCAGTGCTCGGCCGGAAAGGCGAAGAAAGCCAGCAGGGCGTCCTGGTCGCCCACCAGCCAGGCAGTCGCCTTCGGATACTTCGCCTCGAACTCGGCAACGAAGGCGCCGATGGCCGTCTCGGCGTCGCTCCTGGTCGCCGCATACATGACCTCGCGCAGCGCCCGCTTGGCTCGCGGCCGAAGGCGTTTGGGGAGCTTGTCGAGCACGTTGGCCATCTTGTGGCACCAGTCGCGCTGGGGGGGCGTCTCCGGCCAGACATCGCGGACCGCGGCCCAGAAGCCGAGCGCACCGTCCCCAATCGCCATCACCGGCGCGCGCAAACCACGCCGGCTCAGGTCCCGCAGCACGCTTGCCCAGCTCTCCGCGCTCTCCCGATAGCCGTCCTCAAGCGCCATCAACTCCTTCGTCCCGTCCGCCCGCACCCCGAGCATCACCAGTGTGCAAAGCCGGTCGTCTTCCAGGCGGATGTTGAAGTGGATCCCGTCGACCCACACGTAGACGAAGTCGCACCCCGACAGGTCCCGGCGCCGGAACGCCTGATACTCGGTGTCCCAAGTGCCCGTCAGCCGCGCGATGTTCGTCGCGCTCAGACCCGCCGCGTCCTCACCGAGCAGCACCGGCAACGCCTCGCGGAAGTCGCCCGTCGACAAGCCGCGCAGATACAGCAGCGGCAGAACCTCGGCCACCTGCGGCGACCGCCGCATGTACGGCGGCAGGATCCGGCTCGTGAACCGCTGCCGCGCGCCGTCGTCGTCAACCCGCTGGTCGTTCACCCGCGGCGCACAAACCTGCATCGTCCCTGCACCGCAGGTCACCGTGCGGGATTGCCCACGGCCGTTGCGCACGACCAGCCGCCGGCCGGCTGCGTCGCGCGCGTCGGCATGCGCCTCGATGTAGTGCGCAACCTCTTCCTCCAACGCCGTCGCCAGCATCCGTCGCGCGCCCTCTCGGGCCACCTCATCGAGGGTCGGAGCGACACTCTCGGTCGTGCCGGCGTTGTCTTCGCGCGCTGGGTCGAGTACCTTCAGCATTGGGTGGTGTCTCCTTCCCCCCGGCCCGCCAGCCAGGGTGGTTTTCGTGTTCACGTGGTAAGGATACGCCACCTGTTTCACGCCGCCCGATCCACAACTTTCGGTTATATCTCTGACGCGGATGCTCCGCGCGATCTGTCGGAGCCCCGCCAGCGGAAAACAGCTTGCAACAGAGTCATGAAGCTTGAAGATCTGCAACCTCGTTGCGCCGTCCGGGGCGTGCATCCCGACGGCGTGGTGACCGTCGTCAGCGTGCAGTGGTTCGGCTCGGAGGCGGTCGAGCTGACCTACAAGACGCAGGCCGGCGCGGTCGCCAACGAACTGCTCTACCGCCATGACGAGACCCGGCTCGAGGTCGTCGCCCAGGGGCGGCCGTGGAGCTTCGACGGCGACGGCGCGCTGTTCCGGCTCGTGTCCGAAGCGCAGCGCATTCGCCTCGCGCACCTGTTCGACCCGCTGCTGGCAATCCACACGTCGGTGGTCGACCCGCTGCCGCACCAGATCACCGGCGTCTACGACGCGATGCTGCCGCGCCAGCCGTTGCGCTTCCTGCTCGCCGACGACCCCGGCGCGGGCAAGACCATCATGGCGGGGCTGCTGATCAAGGAGCTGGTCGCCCGCGGCGACCTGGAGCGGTGCCTGATCGTCTGCCCCGGCAGCCTCGCCGAGCAGTGGCAGGACGAGCTCTACCGCCGGTTCCAGCTTCCCTTCGAGATCCTGACCAACGACAAGCTCGAAGCCGCCCGCACCCGCAACTGGTTCCTCGAGACCGACCTGGTCATCGCCCGTCTGGACAAGCTGTCGCGCGACGAGGACGTGCAGCAGAAGCTGCACGCGCCGGACGCGGGCTGGGACCTGGTCGTGTGCGACGAGGCCCACAAGCTGTCGGCCACGTTCTTCGGCGGCGAGATCAAGTACACGAAACGGTACCGCCTGGGGCAGCTGCTCTCGGGCCTGACCCGCCACTTGCTGCTGATGACGGCGACGCCGCACAACGGCAAGGAAGAAGACTTCCAGCTCTTCCTGGCCCTGCTCGACGGCGACCGCTTCGAGGGCCGCTTCCGCGACGGCGTCCACGTGGCCGACGTCTCGGACCTGATGCGGCGCATGGTCAAGGAGCGGCTGCTGAAGTTCGACGGCAAGCCGCTCTTCCCCGAGCGCATCGCCTACACCGTGCCGTACCGGCTCTCCGACGCGGAAGCCCGCCTCTACACAGCCGTCACCGACTACGTGCGCGAGGAGTTCAATCGCGTTGAGGCGCTGGCCAACGCCAAGCGGGCGGGCACGGTCGGCTTCGCGCTGACGCTCCTCCAACGGCGGCTCGCCTCGTCGCCCGAGGCGATCTATCAGTCGTTGCGCCGGCGGCGCGAGCGGCTCGAGAGCCGCCTGCGCGAGCTCGAGGTGCTCCAGCGCGGCGGCCAGCAGGCGCCCGCCCTTGCGTTCACGGCTCCGGAGCTCGACGCCGACGACGTCGCGGACCTCGACGACGCGCCGGAACAGGAGGTCGAAGACGCCGAGGCGCGAATCCTCGATCAGGCGACCGCGGCCCGCTCCATCGTGGAGCTGAAGACGGAGCTCGAAACCCTGAAGGCGCTCGAAACTCTCGCCCTGGACGTGCGCCGCAGCGGCGAGGACACCAAGTGGCGCGAGCTCGCCGGCCTGTTCAGCGAGCTCTTCACGGCCACCGGCCGGCCGGACCGCGTCGGCGAATCGGCGGCGTTCTCCGGAGACGGCGAGATCCGACGTCCGTCGCCCTCCCCGCAACAGAAGCTCGTGCTCTTCACCGAGCACCGGGACACGTTGCGCTACCTGCAGGAGCGCATCACGACCCTGCTCGGCCGCGAGACATCGGTCGTCGTCAGCCACGGCAGCGTGGGCCGCGAGGAGCGCCTGGCCGTGCAGGAAGCCTTCCGGCACGACCCGCAGGTGCAGGTGCTGCTGGCGACCGATGCCGCCGGCGAAGGCATCAACCTGCAGCGCGCCCACCTGATGGTCAACTACGAGGCGTTCCGGCAACTCGGCGGTGCGGTGCGGCAACGAGAGACGCGCCGTTACGAGGTGACGCACGTCCCGGCTCCGGTCCGGAGACGCGACCGCGCGATCGGGGTCGGCGAGCCAGTGCTTGCCCGGTACGAGCGGATCGCGTTCGAGAAGCCGCTGGTCGCACCGCCTGGCCAGCCGCTGGCGGCCTTCGTCTGCCCGGGCCATCCGCTGCTCGACGCCGTCATCGACGTGATGCTCGAACGCCACCGCGATCTGCTGAAGCGGGGCGCGGTCCTCGTCGACGAGCGCGACACCGGCATGACGCCCCGCGTGCTCTTCTCCATCGAGCACGCCCTGCAGGACGGGAGCATCACCCGGGACGGCGATCGGCGCATCATCTCCAAGCGGGTGCTCTACGTCGAGCTCGACAACGACGGCGTGACGCGCCACCTGCACTACGCGCCGTATCTCGACTACCGGCCGCTGAAGGACGAGGACCCGTCGGCCGACGCGATCCTCGAACGGCCCGAGTGCGCCTGGATCAGCCGCGACCTGGAGCAGGCGGCGCAGGCGTATGCCGTTGCCGACGTCGTCCCGGAACATCTGGCCGAAGTCCGTACTGCCCGGCTCGCCCTGATCGAGAAGACCGAAGCGGCCGTGAAGGACCGCCTCACCAAGGAGATCTCGTACTGGGACCACCGCGCCGCGCAGCTCGAGCTCGAGGAGGACGCCGGCAAGACCGGCGCACGCCTCAACTCGGGCGAGGCGCGTCGGCGGGCGGACACGATGCAGACCCGGCTGCAGAAGCGGCTGGCGGACCTGAAGCGGGACGCGCAGATCTCGCCGCGGCCGCCGGTCGTGCTCGGCGGCCTGCTGGTCGTCCCGCGCGGCCTGCTCGACGCGATGGCTGGGCGCCCCGCGCCGCCCACAACGGTCGACACTCAGGCCTCGGCCGCGCGGGCGCGCGACATCGTGATGGCGATTGAGCGCCGCCTCGGCTTCGAGCCGACCGACCGCGAACTCGACAAGCTCGGCTACGACATCGAGAGCCGCGTTCCGGCCACCGGGGCGCTCCGGTTCATCGAGGTCAAGGGGCGCAGGAGCGATGCGAAGACCCTCACCGTCACGCGTAACGAGATCCTCTACTCGCTGAACAAGCCGGACGACTTCATCCTCGCGATCGTCGAGTTCCGCGACGACGACACACACGAGGTCCACTACGTCCGGCGGCCGTTTCAGCGCGAACCGGATTTCAAGGCGGCGAGCGTCAACTACACGCTGCAGGAGCTGCTGGCCAGCGCCGAGGAGCCGCGGTAGACGGGCGGCGGGTTCGGACGCGCCAGGCGGCAGGTTGGAACCGCCGCCGATCTAGACTCCCCACTGACGACATGGCGACAACCAATCACGAACGGGTCGGCAAGGCGCTCGAGCTGTTGAAGGCGGGACTCGGTCCCTTCGTCGACCGCGAGATGCAGAGCGCGATCAAGGCGTAGCGGGTCGACGCCGCGACGCTGCGGCGGTTTGTCGATGACCCTCAGATCGGCAACCGGCCGGTGACCGAATGGGACGTCGCGGCGCTGCTCAAGCTGATGTGGGAGACATGGAACGACGTGTTCCGCCTGATCCTCGGGCCGGCTGAGCGCGGCTTCGTCGGCGAACTGCGCGGCTATCGGAACCGCTGGGCGCATCAGGAGGCGTTCTCCGGCGACGACGCGTACCGGGCACTCGATACGGCGCACCGCCTGCTGACGGCCGTCTCGGCAGCCCAGGCCGCCGACGTCGAGAAGCTCAAGATGGAGTTGCTGCGCGTGCGCTTCGACGAGCAGGCGCGCGGGGCACGGCGCAAGCAGGCCGGCCTCGCCATCGAGGGCGCAGCCGGGACCCTGAAACCGTGGCGCGAGGTGGTGACGCCGCACCAGGACGTGGCCAGCGGGCGCTACCAGCAGGCCGAGTTCGCCGCCGACCTCTGGCAGGCGCACCTCGGCGAGGGGACCGACGAGTACCGCGACCCGGCCGAGTTCTTCCGGCGCACGTATCTGACCGAGAGCCTCAAGGGCATGCTCACCGGCGCGGTGCAGCGGCTCACGGGCGGCGGCGGCAACCCGGTCGTGCAGCTGCAGACCAACTTCGGCGGCGGCAAGACCCACTCGATGCTCGCGCTCTACCACCTCTGCTCCGGCGTTGCCCCGAGCGAGCTGGCTGGCGTAGACGCGCTGATGCGGGACGCCGGCGTGCCGGCGCTGCCGAAGATGAACAGGCCCGTGGTTCTGGTGGGCAACCGCATCTCGCCGGGCAACCCGGTCACCAAGGACGACGGCACGGTCGTGCGCACGTTGTGGGGCGAGCTGGCGTGGCAGATCGGCGGCGCGGAGGCCTACGCGCGCATCGCCAAGGACGACGAGCACGCCACCAGCCCGGGCGATGCCCTGCGGCAGCTTCTGATCGACTACGGGCCGTGCCTGATCCTGATCGACGAGTGGGTCGCCTACGCGCGTCAGCTCCACGATCAGAGTGACCTGCCGGCCGGCAGCTTCGAGACGCAATTCACCTTCGCCCAGGCGCTCACCGAATCCGTCAAGCTCGCCGGCAACTGCCTGCTGGTCGTCAGTCTCCCGGCGTCGGACAGCACCGACTCGCCGCACACGCACGCTGACGACGTCGAGGTCGGCGGCCAGCGCGGGCGCGAGGCGCTCGACCGGCTGCGCAACGTCATCGGGCGCATCGAGTCGTCGTGGCGGCCGGCCAGCGCCGAGGAAGACTTCGAGATCGTCCGCCGTCGGCTGTTCGAGCCGTTCGCCGACCCGGCGCGGTTCAAGGACCGCGACGTCGTCGCGCGCGCGTTCGCCGACTGTTACCGCAGTCAGCACCAGGAGTTCCCGCCGGAATGCCGCGACGCCGACTACGAACAGCGGATCACGGCCGCGTACCCGATCCATCCGGAGATTTTCGACCGCCTGTACTCGGACTGGTCGACGCTGGTGACGTTCCAACGGACCCGCGGCGTGCTGCGGCTGATGGCGGCGGTCATTCACAGCCTCTGGGAGAAGGGCGACCGCAACCCGCTCATCCTGCCCGCGAACCTGCCGATCGACGACCCGCGGGTCCAGTTCGAGCTGACCCGCTACCTGCCGGAGAACTGGGTGCCGGTCATCGAGAAAGACGTCGACGGCCAACAGGCCCTGCCGCTGCGGATCGACGGCGAGGTCGCCAACCTGGGCAAGAGCTCGGCCTGCCGGCGCGTCGCCCGCGCCGTCTATCTCGGGTCGGCGCCGGCTGCCGGGTCGGCGCAGCGCGGAATCGAAGACCGCCGCATCAAGCTCGGCTGCGTGCTGCCGGGCGAATCGGCCACGCCATAGTCGCCTTCGGCGAAGCCGTGCTGCCCGACCATGCCGTGGTGCTGTGCGTCGACGAGAAGTCCCAGATTCAAAGCCCTCGACCGCACGGCGCCCTTGCTGCCGATGCAGCCCGGCCAGGCCGAACGGCGAACGCACGACTATCGGCGGCATGGCACCACGTCGCTGTTTGCAGCGCTCGACCTCAAGACCGGAACCGTGATCGCCAAGACGCACCGCCGCCACCGGGCCGTCGAGTTCCGAAGTTCCTCGACCACGTCGACGAGAGCGTGCCCGTCGACCTCGACGTGCACATCATCATGGACAACTACGCGACCCACAAGACGCCGCTCATCTGGGCCTGGTTCGCCAAGCGGCCGCGGTTCCACGTCCACTTCACCCCGACCTA
Organism: Vicinamibacterales bacterium; assembly: GCA_963665465.1. Classification (GTDB taxonomy): domain Bacteria; phylum Acidobacteriota; class Vicinamibacteria; order Vicinamibacterales; family UBA8438; genus JAAXGX01. Next base: position 5,004,253 of record OY762226.1, on the reverse strand, counting down.
CGCCTCCTGGCTCAACCTCATTGAGCGCTGGTTCGCCGAACTGACCACGAAGCAACTACGACGCGGCGTGCACCGCAGCGTCCGTGCCCTCGAAGCCGCCATTGACGAGTTCATCGCCGCCCACAACGCCCGCGGCGCCCCCTTCGTCTGGACCAAGACCGCCGACCAGATCCTGGCGAGCATCGCTCGGTTCGCTCGGCGCACCCTCAACCTCACACAGGCACCCGAACTTATGTCACGAACCATTGGGACAGGACACTAGGACATGGCCCGCAACCGATCGCGGATGGTCGTCCGATGCAGCAAGGCGGGCTGATTTCAGGTCTCCTTTGGCTTTGGCTTCAAATTGAGATTGACCGTATTGCAAGCGCAGCGCAGTGAATCCGGTGTGCCCCGCTGCGTGACATAGAGCCAACCTTCGCATTTCTCGCAACAAAAGCAGCCGAGCAGTTCCCTGAACGCTGCCACAACGGGCTCGAAGTCCTTCTTCCTCGGTCGACGGTCAAAACCGGCCAATAGTGGACAGTTGAAAACCGAATGGAATGGACGCCCTTCGTTCTTGATGTCGGGCCGTGGGGTTGAAGAAGTGGACCCCCACGGGCCGACGGCATCAGAGTGCCAAGGGGGGAAGACGCAAGGTCTTCCCGGGCAACCGGAGGGTCCAGCATGCAGAGTAGCAGAACCGTCGTCGGCGTGGACATTGCGAAGCGGGTGTTCCAGGTGCACTGGGTCGAGACGGAGACAGGCGAGCTCATCGGGCTGCGCCTGACACGGGTGAAGTTTCTCGAGCACTTCGCCAATCGCGCGCCGTGCCTCATCGGCATGGAGGCCTGCGGCGGCGCGCAGCATTGGGCGCGCCGACTTCTGGCGTTGGGCCACGAGGTCCGCCTGCTACCGGCGAAGATGGTCCGGCCATTCGTGACGGGCAACAAGGATGACGCGCACGACGCGCGGGCGATCTGGACGGCGGTTCAGCAACCCGGGGTCAAGACGGTTGCCGTGAAGAGCGAGGAGCAGCAGGGGATCCTGGCCCTGCATCGCATGCGCCAGCAGTTGGTGAAGTTCCGTACCGCCCAGATTAACTGCCTGCGCGGTCTGCTGGCCGAACACGGCGAAGTGATGCCTCAGGGCCGAGCCGGAATGCGGCGGGATATAGCCTCCGCCCTCGAGCGCGTTTCGCAGCGGTTGCCGGGACTGGTCGTCGATACGCTGCGCGAGCAGTGGGTTCGGGTCACCGACCTCGACGGCGAGATCGACAGGATCGAGCGTCGTCTCACGGTCTGGCACCGCCAGACTCTGGCCAGCCGGCGGATCGCAGCGATCCCGGGTGTCGGAGTGCTGAGCGCGACCGCCGCGGTCGCTACGATGGGCGATCCGACAGCGTTCCGGTCCGGACGGGAATTCGCGGCCTGGCTCGGTCTCGTTCCTCGACACACCGGCACAGGTGGGCGAGTACGCATGCTCGGAATCTCGAAGCGTGGGGACACCTATCTTCGAACGCTGCTGATCCACGGCGCACGTTCCGCGCTCGTGCACGCGAAGCTGCCCTCAGCGTGGCAGCTCGGACTCGTCAGACGCCGCCCATCGAACGTCGTCGTCGTCGCACTGGCGAACAAGACGGCGCGTACGATCTGGGCGCTGCTGGCCCATGACCGGGCGTACGAACCGAACTTTCGCCCGTCAATCTGCCTGGCGCAAGGCAGGGAGTGAACACCGCCGGCGACTCTCGAGTCGATGACATTCGTCCGACCTGCGAAGTAAACCGACCAGCTCGTTGAAGGTTGCGTAAGCAACGACGAGGTGTGATGGCAAACAGGCCAAACCGCGATCCGTCAAGCCTGAGGAAATGGCTGGGCACCAAGCCCGCAAACCGAATGAGGCGCGGATCGGCTGATTCCATCGGGGCCACCAGGCACGAGACCTGGATTCATAGGCCGAACATAGAGCCGCAACCTGTTCGCTACGCTCGCCGAGTCGGAACCGGGTCTTCACGAATTCATGTGGGTAGGTGGTGATGCGGAGAGGTAGCCTCTGCTCCCGTCGAGTCAAGCCGCTTCGCGTCTCCTCCGCTTGCGCTTCGGCCTTTCAGGTGACTCGTCGCTCGCGCCGGCTCAGAGCTGGTTGTCGCCGGACGGATTCGTCCGGCCACCGAAAACACTGGCCGGATGACCAAGCCGACCCTGAGGGAGGCGCCGTAACGGGGGCGGCTACGCGACGCGGCTCCGTCCATCCCGGAGAGGTGGCGGAGCGTTCGGACGTCTACTCGGCCAACTCCGGGACCCACGCGAGAATCCGGAAGCGGCTCGGAACCTTGACAGCAGCACGGGCGTCCACATAGGCCATTTCCGATAGCGCCCCGAGACGTTGACGCCGGTCGGGAACAGACCGTTCCTGCCCGGCATGAGCAACGTCTTGGCTGAAGAGAAACGACAGCAGGTCCTGGCGCTGGGGCGCCTCGGCTGGTCGCTTCGTCGTATCGAACGGGCGACTGGGGTGCGGCGCGAGACGGCCAGCGGCTACCTCAAGGCCGCCGGGCTGGTGGTGCAGGGCCGCGGCCGTCCTCGCACCCGACCGTCAAATCCGGCCATTTCCGCGCAGGTGTCCACCGACTCGGCGGCGCCCGCGGCCGGGACCGGCACCGAAACGGCCACTGCCGTGGCCGGAGACCGTCCCACTCGTGCGCCGCGGGCGAGCGCGTGCGAGCCCTACCGCGAGCTGGTCGTCGACGCGCTCGGCCGCGGGCGCAACGCCATGGCCATCTGGCAGGACCTGGTCGACGACCACGGCTTCCCGGCGGGCTATGCGAGCGTGCGGCGCTTCGTCGCGACCGTCCGGCAGCAGCCCGCCGTCGAGGCTCGAGCGGTGATCGCCACCGCCCCGGGCGAAGAAGCACAGGTCGACTACGGGGAGGGACCGATGGTCCGTGACCCTGACACCGGCAAGTACCGGCGGACACGGCTCTTCGTCCTCACCCTGGGCTACTCGCGCAAGGCCGTCCGGCTGCTGGTTCACCGCTCCAGCGCCCAGGTCTGGGCCGAGCTGCACGAGCGGGCGTTTCGCCGGCTGGGCGGCACCGTACGCGTCGTCGTGCTCGACAATCTCAAGGAGGGCGTCCTCCACCCGGACATCTACGACCCGACGCTCAATCCGCTCTACCGCGACGTGCTCGCCCACTACGGTGTCGTCGCCCTGCCGTGCCGCGTCCGCGATCCCGATCGGAAAGGCAAGGTCGAAGCCAGCGTCGGCCACACCCAGAAGACGCCGCTGCGCGGCCTCCGCTTCGAGCACCTCGACGACGGCCAGGCATACCTGGACCGCTGGGACCGGCGCTGGGCCGACACCCGCATCCACGGCACGACCAAACGCCAGGTCGCCGCCATGTTCGCCGAGGAACGTCCGGCGCTCGGCCCGTTGCCGCTCGAGCCCTTCCGCTACTACGAGTACGGCCAACGCACCGTGCATCTCGACGGCTGCGTCGAGGTCGCCTCCGCCTACTACAGCGCGCCGCCGGGCTGGATCGGCCGCCGCGTCCACGTCCAGTGGAATGACCTGCACGTCCGCCTGCTCGACCCGAGCACCGGCCAGCTCCTCCGCGAGCACCTGCGCGCGCCCCGGGGCTGGCATCGCATCGCCGACGACGACCGGCCCGCCCGCACACCGCCGAAGACCCTCGCCCTGCTCGCGGCCGCCAAGCGGGCCGGCCCGGGGACCGCCACCATCTGCGACCACATCCACCGTCACGACGGGGCTGCCGGCGTCCGCCGCATCCTCGGCGTCCTCGCCCTCGCCAAGAAGCACGGCCCCGTCGTCGTCGAACAGGCCGCCGCCGCCGCGCTCGAACTCGGCATGCCCACCTACCGCTTCTTGAAGCGCTACCTCGACCGCCGGCCAGCGCCGCCCCTCTCGCTGCGCCAGGTCGACCCGCTCATCCGGCAACTGACCGTCTACCGCGATCTGATCGACCGCAGAACAGGAGACCCGTCATGAATCTCGTCGAACTCGACCAGGCCCTGCGCAAGCTCCGCCTCTCCGGGATCGCCGATGTCCTCGACACGCGCCTGCAGCAGGCCCAGGTCGAGCAGATGGCCCCGATCGACCTCGTCGCCGCCCTCGTCAACGACGAACTGCAGCGGCGCCAGGACCGGCTGCTCGCCCGGCGCCACAAACAGGCCCGATTCCGCGACCCGGACCGCGCGCTCGACAGCTTCGACTTCGCCTTCAACAAGAAGATCAACCGCGCCCTCGTCTTCGAGCTCGCCACCGCGCGTTTCATCGCCCAGCGCGAGGACGTCCTGCTGATCGGGCCGCCCGGTACGGGCAAGAGCCATCTTGCCCAGGCCATCGGCCGCGCCGCCATCGAGCAGGGCTACCGCGTCATCTACCGCGAGGCGCACGCCTTCCTCGAGGAGCTCGCCGAGGCCACGCTCGCCGACACCCGCAAGGCCTACCTGGTCGAGCTCACCCGCGTGCCCCTGCTCATCATCGACGACCTCGGCATGCGCAAGCTGCCCCACACTGCCGCCGAGGACCTGCTCGAGCTGGTCATGCGGCGCTACGAACGCGCCTCCACGATGCTCACCTCGAACCGGCCGGTCGACGACTGGGGGAAGCTGCTCGGAGACACCGCCGCCGTCACCGCGCTGCTCGACCGCCTGCTCCATCACGCGCACGTGCTCAAGTGCGGGCCGCGCAGCTGGCGCACCAAGGTCCAGGCAGCCGCGGGTGGGAGGTCGATCGATGCGCTCCGACACGGGTAGCTACGGAACGGCCGGCGTGTCAACGCGCTGCGCGCGTCCTCCGCGTGCGCTCCGGCCCTGCCGGGTGACACGCCGCCCGTCCCTCCGCTCAGAGAGCCGCTATGGGCCTGGCGGCCCCGGCTTCACCAGACTCAGATCCTTGCGCATACGCGAACCCATGAAGTAGAACTCACGTGCCGTCTCGGGATGCCGGAAATGGCCTATGTGGACGCCCGTGCTGCTGTCAAGGTTCCGAGCCGCTTCCGGATTCTCGCGTGGGTCCCGGAGTTGGCCGAGTAGACGTCCGAACGCTCCGCCACCTCTCCGGGATGGACCGAGCCGCGTCGCGTAGCCGCCCCCGTTACGGCGCCTCCCCCAGGGTCGGCTTGGTCATCCGGCCAGTGTTTTCGGTGGCCGGACGAATCCGTCCGGCGACAACCAGCTCTGAGCCGGCGCGAGCGACGAGTCACCTGAAAGGCCGAAGCGCAAGCGGAGGAGACGCGAAGCGGCTTGACTCGACGGGAGCAGAGGCTACCTCTCCGCATCACCACCTACCCACATGAATTCGTGAAGACCCGGTTCCGACTCGGCGAGCGTAGCGAACAGGTTGCGGCTCTATGTTCGGCCTATGAATCCAGGTCTCGTGCCTGGTGGCCCCGATGGAATCAGCCGATCCGCGCCTCATTCGGTTTGCGGGCTTGGTGCCCAGCCATTTCCTCAGGCTTGACGGATCGCGGTTTGGCCTGTTTGCCATCACACCTCGTCGTTGCTTACGCAACCTTCAACGAGCTGGTCGGTTTACTTCGCAGGTCGGACGAATGTCATCGACTCGAGAGTCGCCGGCGGTGTTCACTCCCTGCCTTGCGCCAGGCAGATTGACGGGCGAAAGTTCGGTTCGTACGCCCGGTCATGGGCCAGCAGCGCCCAGATCGTACGCGCCGTCTTGTTCGCCAGTGCGACGACGACGACGTTCGATGGGCGGCGTCTGACGAGCCCGAGCTGCCACGCTGAGGGCAGCTTCGCGTGCACGAGCGCGGAACGTGCGCCGTGGATCAGCAGCGTTCGAAGATAGGTGTCCCCACGCTTCGAGATTCCGAGCATGCGTACTCGCCCACCCGTGCCGGTGTGTCGAGGAACGAGACCGAGCCAGGCCGCGAATTCCCGTCCGGACCGGAACGCTGTCGGATCGCCCATCGTAGCGACCGCGGCGGTCGCGCTCAGCACTCCGACACCCGGGATCGCTGCGATCCGCCGGCTGGCCAGAGTCTGGCGGTGCCAGACCGTGAGACGACGCTCGATCCTGTCGATCTCGCTGTCGAGGTCGGTGACCCGAACCCACTGCTCGCGCAGCGTATCGACGACCAGTCCCGGCAACCGCTGCGAAACGCGCTCGAGGGCGGAGGCTATATCCCGCCGCATTCCGGCTCGGCCCTGAGGCATCACTTCGCCGTGTTCGGCCAGCAGACCGCGCAGGCAGTTAATCTGGGCGGTACGGAACTTCACCAACTGCTGGCGCATGCGATGCAGGGCCAGGATCCCCTGCTGCTCCTCGCTCTTCACGGCAACCGTCTTGACCCCGGGTTGCTGAACCGCCGTCCAGATCGCCCGCGCGTCGTGCGCGTCATCCTTGTTGCCCGTCACGAATGGCCGGACCATCTTCGCCGGTAGCAGGCGGACCTCGTGGCCCAACGCCAGTAGTCGGCGCGCCCAATGCTGCGCGCCGCCGCAGGCCTCCATGCCGATGAGGCACGGCGCGCGATTGGCGAAGTGCTCGAGAAACTTCGCCCGTGTCAGGCGCAGCCCGATGAGCTCGCCTGTCTCCGTCTCGACCCAGTGCAACTGGAACACCCGCTTCGCAATGTCCACGCCGACGACGGTTCTGCTACTCTGCATGCTGGACCCTCCGGTTGCCCGGGAAGACCTTGCGTCTTCCCCCCTTGGCACTCTGATGCCGTCGGCCCGTGGGGGTCCACTTCTTCAACCCCACGGCCCGACATCAAGAACGAAGGGCGTCCATTCCATTCGGATTTGCGGTGTCCACTATTGGCCGGATTTGACCCGTCCACCGAGGCTTCTTCCCGAAATTGGTCCAGGCATTGTAGTGAACGGCCTTGTTCATGGCCCACCGCTCGACGTTGGTCGCGCCGCTCGACGTTGACAATAGAGCCTTTCGCTTGCCGGCGTCTTCCTTGGCCGTGTCGTTTCCCCAGGATTGCGCCGCGTCCGCCGCTTTCCCACAGAGGGCCTTCATCTGACTCAAGACTGCCGGCATCAGCTCGCCGAGTTCGTAATTGCCGTCGGCGCGAAACGGCGGTGTCGCGGCGACCTGGTCGGCCATATGCCGGCAGACGTATTCGAGATGGTGCCTGAGCGCGGCGGCGGCGGCTTCGACCTTGCCCTTGTCGAGGGCGGCTGCGATCTCGTCCCAAATGGCAAGGTTGGATTCAACAAAGGGACCCGAATCGATCGTCCAGCTATGAAAGGCGATTGAGGTTTTCGCACTGACCAAGCCGGCGGACCGCATCTGTTCGGCCCAGAGACGGTCGTGCGTCGTGATGACGAATTGCGTATCAGGGAAATGCGTCTTGAGTAGCTTGCAGAATTCGTAACGGTGATCGGCGTCAACCGACATGACGACGTCGTCCAGCAGCGCGAGGGTGAACTGCGTGCCGAACAACCGCTTCATTAGCGCGAGGTAGAGGCAGACGCCCATTCCGTCCTGGTGCCCCTCGCTGTGGTAGGCGCCCGGCGGATACAGCCCGCGCTCGTAGAAATTGACGTCAAGGCCGAGACTCCCCTTGGTCGGGGTCAGCTTCGCCGTGAAGTTGGCCTCGTCCTCGCCGTTGATCGCGCGGTAAAACGCGCTGAAGTCCTTCTGCACCTCGTCGTAAAGCGCGTTGAGCTCCTCTTCCAGCACGTCGCAATAAATCTTGTGGGCTTCCTTCGCAGCGGTCACGGAGAATTCCGCAGCCTTTTTCTTTCGCATCGCTTCACGGTAGTCGCCGAGGCGGGCCTGCGCCGTCGACAGGAATGTCTGGGCATCCAGTGTTGCGGTCTGGTCCGGCTGGGCTTCAACAATCTCCGTCAGGGTCTTCAGGCCGTTCGAGAACACCTTCGGGACGGCGAGCCAGCCGGCTGCAAGTCTCGTCTTCTGTTTCCGAAGTCCATCGACGGTCGAAAGGATTTCCGGGAGCGTATCGAGATCAGTCTTCCATGCCGACAGCAGCTGGCTGAAAGCCGTGTCCTTCTGGCTTTCCAGGAGTTTCTGGACGGGCGCGATGAGCCCGGTCACGCGGACGGCCTTCGCCACGAGGGCAGCGCCGCCCGTCAGCAGCGAGTCCTGGAGCTTGCGCGCCTCTTCGGATTGTGCGAGTTTGGCCTTCAGGTGGTCACGAAGCTGCTCATCATTTTTCCACGGGCTATCGCACAGCGGGCATGCTGGGCCGTCGACGAGTTCAAGCCCGCGCTCGATGAAGGAGCGACGCTGGAGCGCGGCGAGCAGCGCGGGATCCTCGTCCAGCCTAGCTAGATCCGCAGTGATGGCAGCCGCTTCCGCCTGGCCGAGATCGGCAAATCCTTTGGCTGCATCGGCGAGAGCCCTGAGGTCGCGAAGGGCGGACTCCTTGTTGAAGTCGAACGGCTTCGTGGCGACGGACAGGCCAGCATCGAGTTTCGCATCGGCGGTCAGTTCGCTTATTGTCGGGAGCCCGAGCAGGGTGCGCCGCGCATTAACAGAGGCGAGCAGGTCTCCAGCCTTGAACGTTGCGATCTGAAGATGCAGCATTAGCGCGCGGCGCGCCGATGCTGCCTGTGTGGTCGCTGTCTTGAAGGCGATCTGAAGCTTGTTCTGCGTCGTGTTTAGGACGGCTCGCGTCTGGCCGATCTCTTCGAGCTTCAGGACTGTCTGGATTTCCTCTGACCGTGTCGTCGGCTCGACGAGGATGAAACGAAGGATCTCCCGACGGGAGAGCGTGATCTCCGGGTGGTCGGCGACTTCAGCGAGAACTGCCTTGACGCTGGCGTCGGGCGGATCGATCTGGGGCTTATTGGGCGTCGCGATTTTTCGGGTGATGGTGGCGGTCTTGCCGATGCCTGTGAGAAACACCTTCAGTCTGACGAACGCAGCGTCCGGAAACTTGGTTTTGTCAACGTGCGGTCCGTGCTCGGAAACCGTCAGGCCCTGCGTTCCCCTGCCGGTGAGTCGCCCGATCTGACCCGTGAGGCCGAATTCGATCGCGTCAATAACGCCGCTCTTGCCGGACCCATTCGGACCGGAGATGGCGAAGGTCTTCTGGCCGAAGGCAAGGTCGAGTTTCCGAATTCCCCGCGTTTCCTCAATATGGACGGATTCGATCCTGATCACTTGATGTCTCCGCCGACGGGTGCCGAGAACAGCTTCACTAGGGCGTCGGCCTTGACCTTCTTTTTGCCTGCGAGCAGAACTCTAAGCTGCTCGGTCCGTTCGGAATCGAGGGTGCCGGATTCCGCGAGCTTCGCGAGGAACTTGTCCGCTATCTGTTGCTGAAGCATAGGCATGTCACAGGCTCCGTCACTTGTCAAGAATGGGTCCACTCGGCGTTCGACTTCTTCTTCTTGTCCGGTCTCGCACACGTGCGCGAAGGGGCGCTCCAGCAGTTCTCCCCGACAGCGCAGTAGCCGACGGCCGCGCCTGGATCGCGCAGCAGCTTCGGCCGCGGCGGGGCGCCGGCGGAGACATCAAGTGATCAGGATCGAATCCGTCCATACAACCCCACGACATCGGTCAGCTTCTCGACGAAGGCCGGGTCTCTCGACAATTTGAACGTCGTGACGCGGTGCGGCTGCAGGCCGTGCGCGTCCCAGATGCGCTGGATGGTTGAGCGGCTCACGCCGGCCGCCTTGGCCATCGAGCGGCAACTCCAGTGGGTGGCGCCCGGCGGCGTCTCGTGCAACGTGGCCTGCACGAGGGTGCGGCTCTTCTCCGTCGACGGCTCCAGGGAGCTTGTGCGAGCGGCACGGCAAAGCTACTTGACTCGTCGAAGACGGGGTGGAGAGGGCGGCGGGGGCGGCTCGCTGACCTGCGGTGCGGTCCCATCAGCGTATCGCTGGGCGTGGTTCCGCTCGTATTCGCGCGCTTCGTGGAAATCCCAGTACGCGTCGAAGTCGCCGCTGGCTCGTAGCGCCCTCAGCTTCAGGACCGCCTCGGCGCCAACCAGGCGCCAGCGGGCGCCGGTCAACTCCATCCGGTCGCGGACCAGGTAGCGGCACGCCCCTTCGATCACGCCGGTGGCAATGGGATAGCCCGCCGCGAGGTAGCGGTCGTAGTGCAGATACGGCGCGTATTTCAGCAGGTAGTCGGCACACGTGTCGACCGGCTTGCGCGTGTCGCTCGACAGGCCGGCGACGGTGGCGGCCCGCCGCATCGCCGCCGCCACCTTGCGAGCCTTGCCCTGGAGAATGCTCCGCACGCGCGTCCAGACCCAGCACTCCAGCTCGGGGCTGCCCTCGCGATGGAACACGTGCGCCGCCTGCCAGACGTACTCGACCACGTGGATGATTTCGAGTATCACCGTGACGTCCACGTCGTGGGCGGCGGCGCCCGCTTCGACGAGGTCGAGTTGCGTCTCGGCGCCGTCGACCAGCGCGACCCAGTGCTTGACGTGCTCGGGGTCGTGGCGCTCGGCTTCCAGCGTCGCCTCGGCGACCACCTCCCAGGGCTCGCGTTCGAGGCTCGCCCAGACCCGCTTGGCCACCGGGCGAGGCCGCACGGCGCCCCGGGGCTTGGCCACCGGTGGCCGTGGCATCAAGCTCTGCAGGAACTCCTCCGGGGTGCGCACGAACGGCGCGGTCGCGTAGACTGAGGTTGCCCCGACTATGCGGAACTCCACATAGTCGGGGCTATGCAGAGTTCCGGACTATGCGGAGTTCGCCCGGCGGCTTGCGTGAACGCGGGCGATTACATGGAGCGGTACTCCGCATAGTCAGAGGGCTTCCAGGAAGTCGAGGAGCCGATCGGTGGCTGTGAACCGGAGTGGCTGAGGTGCGGGATCGTCGACGCACCGGAGTGCGGCCTCCTTCATGGCGAGGTCGGCTTCGACGTACTGATGGGTGGTGGCCGTGTCCTCGTGGCCGAGCCAGAGAGCAATGACGGTGATGTCGACTCCCGACTGGAGCAGATGCATCGCGGTCGTGTGGCGTAGCGTGTGAGGCGAGATCCGTCGGGTCGCAAGTGAGGGCTGGCTTTGCGAGGCCCTTCGGCAGGCGACGTGCAGTTGATGCTCGACCCCGGAGCGCGACAGGGGCTTGCCGGCGCGATTGGGAAACACGGGAGCACCGGGGCTTCTATCGATTCGAGGGAGCCACGCCCGGAGCTGCGCTGCGGTGCTCTTCCAGAGCGGGACGACACGCTCCTTGCGTCCCTTGCCGTGCAGGAGCAGGGACGACGCGCGATCGAGAAGCACGTCGGCGACGAGGAGTCGGATCATCTCGGAGACGCGGGCGCCGGTGTTGTAGAGCACGGCGAAGAGGACGGCGTCGCGCTGTCCGCTCCAGGTGGTTCGGTCGGGAGCGTCGATGATCGCGGTGATCTCGTCGCGAGACAGGTAGCCGAGGACGGGCCGGTCGAAGCGCTTGACGGGAATCGCGAGAACGTGTTGCGCGATGGGCAGCAGGGTTGGCTCGCGCAGCGAGGCGTAGCGCATGAAGGACCGGATGGCGGTGAGACGGAGGTTGCGCGAGCGGGGGGAATTGCCGCGCTCGGTCTCGAGATGGTCGAGGAAGTCGAGGACCATGGGCGCATCGAGATCCGAGACGGTCAGTGCCGACGGGGTCCGTCCGATGCGCTGTGCGGCATACCCGAGGAACAACGTGAAGGTGTCGCGGTAGCTGGCGATCGTGTGGGCGCTGGCGCCGCGTTGGGCTACGAGGCGCCGATGAAAGAAGTCCTGCAGGAGTGCGGGAAACGCGCGCTCGACCGACGTCATGACGAGCGCTCCGACGCTCGGAGCGCAAAGCGTTCGAAGCGCTGCGCGGTGTTGACGAGCAACTCAGGGACAGCGGTGCAGTACCAGTAGGTGTCGGTGACCTTGGCGTGGCCGAGATAGGTCGACAGGGCCAGGATCTTGTGCTCGACATCGGCGCCGTCTTGGTACCAGCGCAGCAGCCGTCGCGTGACGAAGGTGTGTCTCAGGTCGTGAATGCGCGGAGCGCGCGTGCGCCCGTGTCCGGTCCAGCCCAGACGCTGCTTGAGCCGGCTGAAGGCCTTCTCTACGGCGTCGCGCGTGAGTCGAGGCGAATGCTCGGTGCGGAAGAAGTGCTCCGACCGGGATGCAGCACGACACGCGTCGCGGCGATCGGCGTAGCGGATCAGTGCTCGGGTCGTGGTCGGATGGAGCGGTACGAGTCGTGATTTCCGGAACTTCGTCTCGCGGATGCTCAGGATGCCGTTGACGAGGTCGACGTCGTCGGTCGTCAGGCGGCAGGCTTCGGAGAGGCGCAGGCCGGTCGAGACCAGCAGGGCGAAGTAGGCGACATAAGTAGCGGGTCGCAACCCCTGTCGGGGCAGCAAGCGACTCGCCTCCTGCAGGAGCGCAGCCACCTCGGACTCGGTGTAGATGTGTGGCGGTGGGCGGCGCGAGATGCGTCCGAGCAGGCCGACCGGTGGAACTTCGGTGGCCGGGTCGAAGAGCGCACGGTGTCGCGCGAGTTGTCGCACCACCGCCAGCCGGCGTACGGCCTGCTCCGGATTGCTCGATTGTGAGGCCTGCGCCCACTGGACCATCAACTCGATCGTCAGGGGGCCGCTGTGTCCGATCCGGTCTGCATGGCTGGCGAAGTCGCGCAGCAGCCATTCCGGCGTTTCGAGGCTGAAGCCGAGCCCGCGGCGTGCGATCAGGTAATCGTCGACCAGGCGGTGGAAGCTGGGAGGCGTCATCGGAGCACCTCCGGCCAGGGAAGCGCGACCTCACGTAGTCTCGGCAGATCGAGCTTGGCGTAGATCGTCGTGGTATCGAGGCTGCGATGACCGAGCACGTCAGCGACCTCTTTGAGGCTGGCTCCTTGCTGCACCATGCGGCTGGCCACGGTGTGCCGGAAGACGTAGGCGCCGGCGAGCGGCGCGTCGACCGCCGACCGCCGCAACGCGCGCGCCACGACACCGGAGACGGCAGTGCTTGAAATCGGCTTGCCGCAGCGAACTCCCAGGCGCTGCACGAACACCCGCCGCTCGACAGTGGCTGGACGCTCGCCGTTCAGATAGTCGACCAACGCCTGGCCCACGGCGCGAGGCAGCGGCAGCATGGCGCTACGACGGTTCTTCCGGATGCGCACCTCGATGGTGCCGCCGCGCCAGTCGATGTCGTCCAGGCGCAGGTCGGCCACCTCGCCGGGCCGCAGCCCCAAGGTCGACAGGCACTGGACAATCGCATGGTCCCGTTGTCTGCACGGGGTCGGGGTATCGAACGATCCCAGCACCTGCTGGACCTGCTGCTCGGTCAGCGAACGAGGCAGCGTCGCAAGCCGCCAGTGAGCAACCGTCGGTAGGGCAGTCTCGAGCTCGTTGCCGCAGAAGCCCTCGAAACGCAGGAACCGGAAGAACGACCGCAGCGTCGACCGCACGGTCCGCATCGAGCCCGGAGAGAACCGTCCTCGTAGCGACGTGATGAACGTCACCACATCGGCCGGCGCAAGGCGAGCGGGGTCGACCGGGTCCGCGCCAAGGGCGGCCCGGACGAGCATCCGGACGAGGCGGGCGCGGCCACGCAAAGTCTGAGGACGCAGACCGCGCGTACGTCGTTGGTGCTGGGTGTACGCCTCGATCAGATCGTCGAGGGTCCACGAGCTGGGAACGGTCATGGAATGCTCCTTTCCGGCCCATCAGGCCGGAGAGAGCATCCCGACTATGCGGAGTCTCGGGAACCGAGCAACTGCCGCAAATCCTTGGTTCTACGGGTACTTGAGCACGCGGAACCCGGAGTTGCTCCGCATAGTCCCGAACTCTGCATAGCCCCGATCTCGTGGACAGGTTAACGCTTCCGGGTTCACGTCATGGTCTGTACATCGACATCGTTCCCTGTGGGCGGTGTGGAGCCCGCGCGCAGCGCGGGATCCAACGGACTCGTGGGCGCCCGCAGGGCGTCCACAGGCCGGGCGCCGTCCACAGGGCCTGGGTGGAGACGTTCGAACTCGAGCGGCGATCGATAGCCCAGCGCGGAATGACGCCGCCGCGTGTTATACCACCCTTCGATGAACTCGAACACGGCTACCCGCGCTGCGGCGTGAGTCGACAACCTCGTGCGGTCGAGCAGCTCGCACTCGAGCGTTGCGAAGAAGCTCTCGGCGACCGCATTATCGAAACAATCGCCCACCGAGCCCATCGACAGCGCCACGCCCCATTCGTGGCAGCGAGCGCCGAAGGCCAGCGACGTGTACTGGCAGCCCTGGTCGGAGTGATGCACGACCGCTTCGGGTCGGCGCTGCGCGATGGCCATCTCCAACGCGTCGATGACCAGCTCCGTGCGCAGGTGCGCGGCCATCGCCCAACCGACGGAACACCCGACACACTACCCATCTCGACGACCTTCCCGACTTCGCGACCATCACTCGTGAGGCGCATCCATTCCAAGGCCAACGTCTCGCTGTCTTGAGGCGGATGCAGCGGCAAGGTGGGCACCAGCTCCTGTTGCTGTTTCCAGATGGAGGCCGGCGGTTGGTGCCGGTCGCCTGGACCGACGCCGCATCAGACGGCGCGGACGACCGTGTCGCCCGCGCCGCACACGCTCTGGCCGGCATCGCCGACTTGTTGCGGATGCGGACGATTGTCGACGCTCTTCTCCATCGCCTTGAAGCGGAGGAGGAGCATGCAACTGAACCTCGGCTTTCTGAAGGACCTGCGCCCCTTGACGGACCCGCGCCTCGACCCGAACGTATGGGCGGTGCTGGAAGACGAGCAGCGCATCGCGGTGCTCGGCGTGCTGGAGAGACTCATCGTGCAAGCGGCGCGACCCGAACCGGAGAAGGAGGGCGAGGATGAGTGAGACGAAAGTCCAGCCCACCCACCTGCGCCGCGCCGCCGTCGTGTACGTGCGACAGTCCACTGTTGCCCAGGTCGAGCAGAATCGCGAATCGACGCGACGGCAATATGACTTGGCCGAACGGGCGCGCCAGTTCGGGTGGCGCGCCGATCAGATCACGGTGCTCGACGAGGACCTGGGGTTGTCCGGCGCGACCACGCAGGGGCGTGGCGGCTTCGCCCGCATGACCGCGCAGGTCGCCCTCGGACACGTCGGCATTCTCCTCGGCCTGGAGGTCTCGCGGCTGGCCCGCAACAACGCCGACTGGTACCGGCTGCTCGACCTGTGCGGCATCACCGACACTCTGATTGGCGATGCCGACGGGGTGTACGATCCGAACATCTTCAACGACAGGCTTATCCTCGGGCTGAAGGGGACAATGTCAGAGGCCGAACTGCATGTCCTGCATGCGCGCCTCGACGGTGGGATCCGCAACAAGGCGGCCCGCGGAGAGCTGCGTTGCGGTCTGCCGGTCGGGCTCGTCTGGGGCGAGCGCGACGGCGAGATCCGGCTGCATCCCGACGAAGCGGTCACCGGGGCTGTTCGCGCGATTTTCGAGCGGTTCGCCGAATTCGGGTCGGTGCGCCGCGTCTGGTTGTGGTTCGTCTCCGAGAAGCTCACCTTCCCGCTGCGCTTGAACCACGGCGACGCCATCCGCTGGGTTCCTCCGTCGTATCATGCGATTCATCAGGTACTCACCAATCCGGCCTATGCCGGCGCCTACACGTACGGCAAATCGCGGCAGGAACGCGTCGTCGACGAAAACGGTGTGGTGCGACAGCGTGTGCGTCGAGTACCGCGCTCGGAGTGGCCGGTGCTGATCCCCGACCACCACCCGGGCTATATCGACTGGCCGACCTACGAGGATAACCTCGCCCGCATCGGCAGCAACACGCGGCCGCGACCGCATGCGGCGGGGAGCGGCGCGGTCAGAGAAGGAAGCGCGCTGCTGCAAGGCATCGCCACGTGCGGCCACTGCGGGCGGCGGCTGTATGTCCACTACCAGGGACGAAACGCCTCGCCGGGCTATCACTGTTCGGGTCAGGACATCGTCCAGGCAAGCGGCGTGTACTGCCTGTACATCGGCGGCGTACAGATCGACCGGGCGGTGTCCGAGGCCGTGCTCGACGCGGCGCAGCCGGCCGGTCTCGAGGCCGCGTTGCGCGCCGCCAAACGGATCGAAGCCGATCACGACGGCGCGCTCGAACAGTGGCGTCTGGCCCTCGAACGGGCGCGCTATGAAGCCGAGCGCGCCGAACGCCGGTACCGTGCCGTCGAGCCCGAGAATCGCCTCGTCGCCCGCGGCCTCGAGACGGAATGGGAACAGCGCCTGAGCGAACTCGAACAAGCGCGGTCCGAACTCGAACGCCGCGAGCGGCGCCGACCGCGCGAACTGACGACCGACGAGCGCAAGGCCGTGCTCGCACTTGGCATGGACCTGCCGCGGGTCTGGGAGGCGCCCACCACCACGGCGCGGGACAAGAAGGAGTTGCTGCGCACATTGCTCGACGAAGTCATCGTCGCCGCGCCGCGCGGCGGGCAGACCGCCCACCTGACGCTGCGCTGGCGCGGGGGTATGCTGACCGAACTCGACATCGATCGCCCCCAGACGCGCCAGCCGCCGATCCGAACCGACGAGGACACCCTCGAACTTGTGCGCCGCCTGGCCCAGCACTATCCCGATGCCGTGATCGCCGGTATCCTGAGCCGCCAAGGCAAGAAGACTGCCTACGGCCACCCCTTCACCGCCATGCATGTCGGGAACCTGCGCCGCAACTGGAATCTCGGGCGCTTCGACCCGGCGACGCGCTCGACCGACGGTGAAGTGGTCAGCATCCAGGAAGCGGCCAAGCGCCTGGACATGGCGCCGTCTACGCTGCACCGCTGGATCAACGATGGATTCATCGCGGGCGAACAACTCACCCCCGGCGCGCCGTGGCGAATCCGCATCACCCCGGAGCTGCTCGCCCGCTTCGTCGAACAGACGCCGGCGGGATACGTGCCGATGCAGGACGCGACTCGACTCCTCGGCGTGTCGCGCCAGACGGTGTTGCAGCGTGTCAAGCGCGGCGAACTCGACGCCGTGCATGTCCACCACGGGAAGAGAAAAGGCCTGCGAATCAAGGTGATCGACGACCAAGCCACGCTGTTTGGACACTCCTCATAAGTCCGGGGGCAGTATGACGATGGATCCACGACCCGCCGGCTGAAGACGTCGAGGACGATGGCCAGGTAAAGGAAGCCCGCCAAGGTCGGCACGTAGGTGATGTCGGCTGCCCATAGGCGGTTCGGCTCGTCGGCTTCGAAGCGGCGCTCGACGCGATCCGGCGCCGGCCGGGCCCGTACCGCCCGGCGCGTCGTGCGGGGGCCGCGGCGCCGGCTCACGCCGGCGATGCCCGCGGCGCGCATCACCCGCGCGACCCGCTTGCGGCCGACCGACACGCCGTCGTCGGCCAGGTCGGCGTGAATCCGCGGCGCGCCGTACGTGCCCCGGCTGCGAGCGTGAATCTCCCGCACGCGGGTGGTCAACTCGGCATCGGCCCGGGCGCGAGCCGAACAGGGGCGTCGACGCCACGCGTAGTACCCGCTCGGGGAGACACCGAGCACGCGGGCCATCGTGGCGACGCGGAACCGAGCCTGATTCGCACTCATGAACCGGTAGTCCTCCCGGGTCCGGTCTCCCGTGCGAACCAGGCAGTTGCTTTCCTAAGAAACTCCCGTCGGACGCTCCTGTAGCGTGAATCCGAGCGCCCTCGCCCGACGGCGGAGATTGGCTACGGCTCGTTGTCGATAGCGCTGCTCATAGTGCGAGGCGCCCGGGTCGGCGTACTGCATGCCGTAGCGCATCGTGTTGTAGAAGAGGACGGCGATTTTGCGGGCCGTGGCGGTCACCGCCTTGGCCTTGCCCACGCGACCGGACAAGCGGCGGTAGAACGCGCCCAGAGCCGTGTCGGTCCGGCTCAGGGTGGTCGCGGCCAACCGCAGCAGGGCCGCAGCCCGGTTTGCAGACCGTCGCGTCTTCGCGCTCAGGATCCGACCGCCCGAGATCTTGTTGCCCGGAGCCAACGACAACCACGACGTGAAGTGCTTGCAGGTCGGCCACCGAGACATGTCAGTGCCGCATTCGCTGACCAGCTTCAGCGCGTTGTACGGTCCGAGGCCGTGGATCTGAGTCAGGTCCACGCCGAGCAGCGTGTAGAGCATCGGACGTACGTCGAACGCCAGCGCGTTGGGTCCGCGCGTGGTGTGGCGCGGGGCCGGCAAGGGGGCTGGCGGCGGCGTGCTCGTTGCGCAAAGGTGCTTCAACGCGCGCTCGATGGCCTGATCACACTGCCCGATGGACTCTTGGTATCTGTCGTAGAGCGCCAGCGCCTGGGTGAGCGCGAAGACGTGCTCTTCCCGATAGTTGCCGGCCAGCGCCTCCCTGATCGTCTCGACGCTCGCCTTGCAGCGGGGGTCGCGGTGCTGGGCCAACTGCATCGGGTCGCGGTCCCCCGCGACAATCGCGCGCACGATGCGCATCCCCGTCTCCCCCGCCATGTTGGTCACGACGTGATGCAGCTGGACGTTCATCTCCATCAAGGCCTTCTGCATGTGCTGAATGTGTGCGGCCGCATACTCGACCAGCCGCTCCCGCTGACGCAGATACGCGCGTAGCATCACCACGTCCTGATGCGGACGGAAGCTCCCGCGCAGCAGACCGAACTGATGAAGCTGCTGGAGCCACTGGGCGTCGTTGACGTCCGTCTTCCGGCCTGGAACCTGCTTCACGTCTCTGGCGTTGACCAACAGCACCTCGAAGCCCTGCGCCTCGAGGATCTCGAACACCGGGATCCAGTACACGCCCGTCGACTCCATCGCCACGGTCGAGATGCCGACGGTCTTCAGCCAGTCGGCCAGTCGATGCAGATCCTGAGTGAAGCTCTGAAAGGTCCGCACCGGCTCGACGTCGCGATCGGGCGCCACGGCCACCACGTGTGTTCAGCGTCAACTACTTTTGCCGGTTCGCGCCGACTATTTTTGCCGGTGACGTGAGACGTCATTGGCGGCCGGGACGCCCCCGTCCAGGCCGGGCCGCAAGGCCCATAACTGCAATCTGAGTGGCGGGACGGACGGTGTGTCACCCGACGGGCCGGAGCGGAGCGGAGGACGCGCACCAGCGCGTTGACACGCCGGCCGGCCCGCAGCTACGCCGTTCGAACGGGAGAGCACGACGGTCGAAGCGGCACCGGCTGGGCGTTCACGAGGTCGACCGGCGGCGAGCTCGGGGCAGCAGCGGGCCCGGGGCACGTCCCCGGGGAGCAGGTGCCGGCGGCGATTTTCGGCGGGACCGGTCCGTCCGGTAGCTCGGGACGTCGAACTCGATCACTACCGCGTGGTGGACCAAGCGGTCGATCGCCGCGGCCGTGGCCATCTGGTCGCGGAAGATGCGGTCCCACTGGCTGAACATCAGGTTGCTCGTCACCATCACCGAACGGCGCTCGTAGCGCTCGGCGAGCAGCGTGAACAGCACCTCGGCTTCGTCCGAGCTCTGCTGAACGTAGCCCAGATCGTCAAGCAAAATGACCTCGAAGAGGTCGAGCTTCCGGAGGGCGCGAGGCAGGTCGAGGTCGCGTTTCGCGCCGAGCAGCTCCTGCACCAAGGCGTAGGCCGGGGCGCACAGCACGCTGTGGCCGGCCTCGACCAGCGCGTGCCCGACGGCGCAGAGCGCGTGGCTCTTGCCCACGCCCGGCAGGCCAAACGCGAGCACGTTGGCCGCCGTCTCGAGGAACGCCCCGGTGGCCAGCGTCTCCAGCTGCTGCGCGACCGGCGCCGGGAACCTCCCGGTGTCGAGCGTCGCGAACGTCTTGCCCGGCGGCAACCGCGACGCGCGACGCAACCGCGTGATCCGGCGCTGGCGGCGCGCTTCGGCTTCCGCCTCGAACACCTCGACCAGCACCGGCATCGCCTCGGGGTGACCGGCCTGCGTCAGCCGCGGCACCATCTCCTCGGCCGCCGTCGTCAGCCCGAACTGCGTCAGCAGCGACGTCACCTGCGTGCTCGCCGCCGTCATCCGACCAGACCTCCGGTGATCAGCGCGTCGTACTGCGCGAGATCCGGGCGGGGAACGCGGACCACGGGAATGGTTGGAACCGGCGGACGAACCTGGGCCTGCACGCCCGCGTAGTCGCAGGGGTCGCCGGCGTCGAGACGGGCGCGAAGCGTCGCCTCCACCCGCCGCTCGCTGGTCGTGGCCGCCAGGTGCAACAGGCGCACGTACTCGACGTCGGCCCGCTCGCCGTGCGTCCGGCCGAGCACGTCATACGCCGCCCGGAACACGAGCGACGGGAACAGCTCCTCCCGGAAGCGATACCGCGCGAACGCGCCCGGTTTCCGGACCAGACTCCCGATGATGTGGCGGTAGTCGATGCGGTGCTCCGCCTCGCCCCGCAGACGCGGCATCGTGCACAGCACCCGCCCCCCGTAGAGGACCTCCACCGTCGACGGATGCTGGCGCGCCTCGACCGTGTGACCGATCAACCGCGACGGCACCGAATAGACCCGGCCGCCGACCCGGATCGTGCTCCACTTCCGCACCCGGCACTCGAACGTCGTGTGCTCCGGGACCCGACCCGACGGCAACGGACGCAGATACGGACGCTCCTCGGCCAGCCGGGCCGCCGCCGGTGCATTCCGCTCCTCGTCGACGGCCGCGCGCACGAAGCGCAGGTACGCCGCCTCGTCGACGAAGTCCCTCTCGCCCCGCAACAGCAACGCCTGCTCTATAGCCGTCGCCGTCCGGAAGTGCGCCTGCTCGGCCACCCCGTTCTCGTGCGGCTTCCCCGGCTGGATCCGCGACGAGCGCAGCCCGTAGTGGTCCAGCACCTGCCGGAACCGCACCGTCAACTGACGGCCGCCGCTGCGCCGCAGCTCGTGCGTCGCCGCCGACAGGTTGTCGTGACGAAGCACCGCCGGCACCGCCCCCAGCGTCCACAGCGCGCCCTGCAGCCCCGACACCAGCGCCTCGAACGTCTCGCTCAGCGCCAGCCCCACATACGTCCACCGGCTGTAGCTCAGCACCCACTCGAACAGCAGGTGCGGGAACGCCACGCCTCGAAGCGTCACCCCCAGGTCGCTCAAGTCGGTGAAGTCGAACGCCGCTTCCCGACCCGGGACCGGAACCTGCTCGAAGTACACCTCGCGGTCGGGACCGTACTGAATCCGCCACTCGCGGATCCGCCGCTGCAGGGTCCGCAGCTGCCCCGGCTGAAAACGGCCCGGATGTCGCCGGCACAGCGCCTTGAACAGCGTCAGCACCTGCAGCCGTCCGTCGGTGTCGGCCACCAGCTGCGGCACGACCTCCGACTGCCACACGTCGGCGAACGGGTCCTCCCGCGTGCGCCACCACCGCGACGCCTTCGCCGTCGACGGCAACGGCCCGCTCTGCCACTTGCGCGCCGCCCGCTCGCTCATCCCGGCCGCCGCCGCGGCCGCCGCCAGCGTCTTGCCTGCCATTCGCTTCTCGCGCAATCGCCGAACCTGAGCATCGGTGACCAACCCGTCCTCCGCGAGGAAACGGGCAGTGTCACACGCTCCGCGCGTGTCCCCGCGACGGGCCGATCAGCGCCTCGTCGACCGGCAAAAATAATTGTCGTTGATCAACGTGAAAGCGTGAGCCCACATCGATGCCAGCCGCATCGGGATGAATGGTCGAGAAGCGGCCTCGTGCGTGCCGTCCCTTGGTCTTCCTGCGTCGTGCCATCAGTACCTACCTCCTCATGAAGTGGCGCCGAGGGGCAGGACGGCGGAACGAAAACTTTCCTACACGGGATCGCAGCCGGGCGTCACCACTTGCAAGTCCGCAGGCGTCCTTGGACCACGTTTGCCACGGGGTCGAGCCTCCAATAAGCTAACGGTCGCTCCCCTCGGCGCGACCCCGCACCATAACCCGAGCCGAGTTTCTGTCGCGACAGGAACGGGTACACCCGCCGACGATGTTTGCCAATATCTCCCGTTCTTCGCGCAGCCGACGCACCTCACGGCGCAGCCGGCGAATCTCTTCACGCTCCTCGGTGTTCAGGCCGTCGGCGCGCTCTCCCGCGTCGCGGTCAGCCTGCGCAACCCAGTTCCGTATCGCCTCGGCCGACGGCTCGAACTCCCGAGCCAGTTCGCCCGGTGTGCGTCCGGACCGAACCAGCTCGACCATCTGCTGCCGGAATGCCGCCGGGTACGGCGGTCTCGACTTCGGCATCGTGGACTCCTCCTCACCAACAGGTTAGGTGTCCACGAAATCGGGGCTATGCAGAGTTCGGGACTATGCGGAGCAACTCCGGGTTCCGCGTGCTCAAGTACCCGTAGAACCAAGGATTTGCGGCAGTTGCTCGGTTCCCGAGACTCCGCATAGTCGGGATGCTCTCTCCGGCCTGATGGGCCGGAAAGGAGCATTCCATGACCGTTCCCAGCTCGTGGACCCTCGACGATCTGATCGAGGCGTACACCCAGCACCAACGACGTACGCGCGGTCTGCGTCCTCAGACTTTGCGTGGCCGCGCCCGCCTCGTCCGGATGCTCGTCCGGGCCGCCCTTGGCGCGGACCCGGTCGACCCCGCTCGCCTTGCGCCGGCCGATGTGGTGACGTTCATCACGTCGCTACGAGGACGGTTCTCTCCGGGCTCGATGCGGACCGTGCGGTCGACGCTGCGGTCGTTCTTCCGGTTCCTGCGTTTCGAGGGCTTCTGCGGCAACGAGCTCGAGACTGCCCTACCGACGGTTGCTCACTGGCGGCTTGCGACGCTGCCTCGTTCGCTGACCGAGCAGCAGGTCCAGCAGGTGCTGGGATCGTTCGATACCCCGACCCCGTGCAGACAACGGGACCATGCGATTGTCCAGTGCCTGTCGACCTTGGGGCTGCGGCCCGGCGAGGTGGCCGACCTGCGCCTGGACGACATCGACTGGCGCGGCGGCACCATCGAGGTGCGCATCCGGAAGAACCGTCGTAGCGCCATGCTGCCGCTGCCTCGCGCCGTGGGCCAGGCGTTGGTCGACTATCTGAACGGCGAGCGTCCAGCCACTGTCGAGCGGCGGGTGTTCGTGCAGCGCCTGGGAGTTCGCTGCGGCAAGCCGATTTCAAGCACTGCCGTCTCCGGTGTCGTGGCGCGCGCGTTGCGGCGGTCGGCGGTCGACGCGCCGCTCGCCGGCGCCTACGTCTTCCGGCACACCGTGGCCAGCCGCATGGTGCAGCAAGGAGCCAGCCTCAAAGAGGTCGCTGACGTGCTCGGTCATCGCAGCCTCGATACCACGACGATCTACGCCAAGCTCGATCTGCCGAGACTACGTGAGGTCGCGCTTCCCTGGCCGGAGGTGCTCCGATGACGCCTCCCAGCTTCCACCGCCTGGTCGACGATTACCTGATCGCACGCCGCGGGCTCGGCTTCAGCCTCGAAACGCCGGAATGGCTGCTGCGCGACTTCGCCAGCCATGCAGACCGGATCGGACACAGCGGCCCCCTGACGATCGAGTTGATGGTCCAGTGGGCGCAGGCCTCACAATCGAGCAATCCGGAGCAGGCCGTACGCCGGCTGGCGGTGGTGCGACAACTCGCGCGACACCGTGCGCTCTTCGACCCGGCCACCGAAGTTCCACCGGTCGGCCTGCTCGGACGCATCTCGCGCCGCCCACCGCCACACATCTACACCGAGTCCGAGGTGGCTGCGCTCCTGCAGGAGGCGAGTCGCTTGCTGCCCCGACAGGGGTTGCGACCCGCTACTTATGTCGCCTACTTCGCCCTGCTGGTCTCGACCGGCCTGCGCCTCTCCGAAGCCTGCCGCCTGACGACCGACGACGTCGACCTCGTCAACGGCATCCTGAGCATCCGCGAGACGAAGTTCCGGAAATCACGACTCGTACCGCTCCATCCGACCACGACCCGAGCACTGATCCGCTACGCCGATCGCCGCGACGCGTGTCGTGCTGCATCCCGGTCGGAGCACTTCTTCCGCACCGAGCATTCGCCTCGACTCACGCGCGACGCCGTAGAGAAGGCCTTCAGCCGGCTCAAGCAGCGTCTGGGCTGGACCGGACACGGGCGCACGCGCGCTCCGCGCATTCACGACCTGAGACACACCTTCGTCACGCGACGGCTGCTGCGCTGGTACCAAGACGGCGCCGATGTCGAGCACAAGATCCTGGCCCTGTCGACCTATCTCGGCCACGCCAAGGTCACCGACACCTACTGGTACTGCACCGCTGTCCCTGAGTTGCTCGTCAACACCGCGCAGCGCTTCGAACGCTTTGCGCTCCGAGCGTCGGAGCGCTCGTCATGACGTCGGTCGAGCGCGCGTTTCCCGCACTCCTGCAGGACTTCTTTCATCGGCGCCTCGTAGCCCAACGCGGCGCCAGCGCCCACACGATCGCCAGCTACCGCGACACCTTCACGTTGTTCCTCGGGTATGCCGCACAGCGCATCGGACGGACCCCGTCGGCACTGACCGTCTCGGATCTCGATGCGCCCATGGTCCTCGACTTCCTCGACCATCTCGAGACCGAGCGCGGCAATTCCCCCCGCTCGCGCAACCTCCGTCTCACCGCCATCCGGTCCTTCATGCGCTACGCCTCGCTGCGCGAGCCAACCCTGCTGCCCATCGCGCAACACGTTCTCGCGATTCCCGTCAAGCGCTTCGACCGGCCCGTCCTCGGCTACCTGTCTCGCGACGAGATCACCGCGATCATCGACGCTCCCGACCGAACCACCTGGAGCGGACAGCGCGACGCCGTCCTCTTCGCCGTGCTCTACAACACCGGCGCCCGCGTCTCCGAGATGATCCGACTCCTCGTCGCCGACGTGCTTCTCGATCGCGCGTCGTCCCTGCTCCTGCACGGCAAGGGACGCAAGGAGCGTGTCGTCCCGCTCTGGAAGAGCACCGCAGCGCAGCTCCGGGCGTGGCTCCCTCGAATCGATAGAAGCCCCGGTGCTCCCGTGTTTCCCAATCGCGCCGGCAAGCCCCTGTCGCGCTCCGGGGTCGAGCATCAACTGCACGTCGCCTGCCGAAGGGCCTCGCAAAGCCAGCCCTCACTTGCGACCCGACGGATCTCGCCTCACACGCTACGCCACACGACCGCGATGCATCTGCTCCAGTCGGGAGTCGACATCACCGTCATTGCTCTCTGGCTCGGCCACGAGGACACGGCCACCACCCATCAGTACGTCGAAGCCGACCTCGCCATGAAGGAGGCCGCACTCCGGTGCGTCGACGATCCCGCACCTCAGCCACTCCGGTTCACAGCCACCGATCGGCTCCTCGACTTCCTGGAAGCCCTCTGACTATGCGGAGTACCGCTCCATGTAATCGCCCGCGTTCACGCAAGCCGCCGGGCGAACTCCGCATAGTCCGGAACTCTGCATAGCCCCGACTATGTGGAGTTCCGCATAGTCGGGGCAACTCCAGACGGCGGCCACCGTCGCCATGCGCTTCGAGTGCTTCTTCTCGCCCGGCTTGAGACGCTTGAACCGCGAGAGCGGCTCGCGTTGCCGCCGGCGCTGCTCGGCCGCCTTGCGCGTCGCCTCGCGCAGGTCCTCACGATGCAGCACCACGCCCTTGCCGTCGAAGGTCAGCACGACGACCGACCCCTCGGCGACTGGCCCTCGGCCGCCCGGCGCGCCTCGTAGAACGCGTCGAAGTCCTCGGCCGCGCGAGCCACCAACTGTTCCGCCTGACGCTTGGGCACTTCAGCCCCGGTACTGCGAGACAGATCGAACAGCGCTTCGTCGAACGACCGCGAGGCGGCAGCCTCGGCCACCCGTCGGCGTACCTCCAGCGAGTAACGCTCCGGCGGCAGGTTCAACGCGGCATCGAGCGGATGCAGGCTGTCGTGACCCGCGCGCGCGTAGCCCAAGCGCTCGACTTCCACCGTGCTGCCGAAGGTCGTCTCAAGGCGGCGTTGGTGCACGCGCCGCTCGGAGCGCTCAACACCGTCGGCTCCTGCGACCGGGCCGGTGGCCTCCCCCGGGCTGCGTTGCTCGAGACGCCCTTGCAGGAGCTTGCGCATCAGCTCCTGGCCACGCCGGTGCAACTCCCGCTCGATGTCGCTCTCACTCATCTGCCGGGCTTCGCGCGAACACAGGTAGGCTTTGGCTGCGGCGAAGGCAGCCTCGGCCGCCGCATACGGTGCCGGGGCGGACGGAGCGGCGCGCGCGGGGACGGCTCGCATCGCTCAGTGCTCCCGCAACCGCCGCTGCGCATTTCGGACCACAGGATAAACCAGGACCGTCTTGGGCGCCGCGCCTCCACGGCGGCCGTGCCGGTCCATGCGACCGCGACCACTCGTGGCCCCCAAGGCGACCCAGTTGGCGGCGCGGTAGCAACCACCGTGGTGGCGGCGGGAGTCCACCAGCGTCTCCACCAGCCAGGGCTCGAGCTGGTAGTGGCGCGGCCAGTCCACCGCCAACTGCGAGAGACCGCGCGACAGAACGGCGCTGGCGAGGTTGCGCACCGCGACCCACGGCAGCAACAGAAAACGGCTGTTGTTGACCACGTGCTGGAGATTGCGCGCCCGAGTCCGATCGTCCCAGCCGACCCAGCGGTCCCGCGCCGCCATGCGCCACGCCGGGCTCGAAAACTGCAGGCAGCCGACCACCGCCCGCTGAGGCCGCGACGCAAACACCAGATAGCGCAGCTGTGCGCCGAACGGGACCGTGTGCCCGAGGTAGTGGTAACGTCCCACCAGCTCCCGGAACAGCAGGCGCTGGGCGGGCTCGCGCACCAACTCGACAACCAGCGGCTCGACATCGCCCACGCTGCCCAGCAGCCGACGCCCCGGCTCCCCCGCGACCGTCCGGGGAACACGGGTGACCGAACCGACCGCGCGGCCCTGCCGCTTGTCCGGCAGCACCAGCGCACCATCGGCGTCGAGCCGCTCGAGAAACTCCCGGCACTCCCGAGCCTTCAGTCTCCCGTTCGGGCGCCGCCACCGCAACAGCTCGCACACCGTGCGCGCCAGCTCCCTCCGGCTCAAGCCCGAACAGTCCCGCACGACCTCGCCGATCAGCGTCACTTCTTGCACGCTGAAGGCACGTCCCGAGAACCTCGTCGTCGCCACGGCCATCGCACCGGCTTCTGCCATCCCACGACACCGTAGCAAAACGCCGCGCCAATGTCCAGAGGCGCCAGCGGAACAGACCGAAGCGCCTCGGCGCCATGATCAGGCCAGGCTGGCTGCCCGAAACGAGGCGGGTGGGGACGCTGACCCCGCGCCAGACGCACCGAGAGGGATCAGCCGCGAGTGCAAATCGTCTATGAATAGGCGGAAAGGCCCTCTACGAAAAAGAGCCGCACCCCCTGCACGATGGCCTGCACCTGGTGGGCGGTGATCTCGGGCTTGCGGCCGCGGCCCGGGCGCACCTCACCCACCGAATCGAGTCGGTCGGTGAGAAACCGCGAGCGCCAGTTCAATACCGTCGGTCGGCTGATACCGAGTGTGTTCGCGATGCGACTATTCGCGACGCCGTCACCGGCCATCAGCAAGGCCTTGGCGCGGGTTACCACGCGATACGGCGCGGATGTGCTGTGCGCCCATTTCGTCAGCGTTTCCCGATCGGCGTCACTGAGCAGCAGCGAGGCGGCGGGGTGGTTCATACCCGCAGGTATACTACCCCGCGCACTAACTGTCAATGCATTTCAGGGACAAACCACTAGCAGATAGTTTCTTCAACACGATACATGTCTATAGTTCCAATGGTGAATTCGGCCGGCTTTCCGGCATGGATCTCGGACTCCACCCGCCAATGTTCCTTTCTACGTGTGCCCTCACGAGAAATTGTATACATGGTACTCAAAAAGCCGGCTGCCTGACCGTCTTCTAGGTTCCGCCATTGAAGTGGTGGATACTGGATCCATTGGTGGTGATCCATAAATGCTATTGCATTTTCCGCCAACTCAATCTTATGATACGTCTTTTGACTATCGACGGTTTGCTGTAAACCAGCCCACACACAGACTGTTTCTATGTGTGTTGGAACGTTAGCTATGTCGTTAAGCGTGCCTCGGATAACCATACTATTGTTGATTCTTATTATCCGCCAACCACTTAAGTTTACAAAAGGCCTCTGACTTAACTCAAACCATTCTCGAGTGACGTCAACGGATGCCTTGGCCGCGTCAGCGGTATCCTTAACAGTACCCACTATTACACTAGCGACCTCCACTGTCTTTGTGGCCGCTTCGGCTGCTTCCCTTGCACTATCTGCGCTATCTCTCGCACTACACGCCAAGTACAGTGTAGCACCAGCAAGAACCGGAGTAGAAGCTGCTGCCAACACGTTGCTGAATGATGCTGCCCATTTCCTGACGGCTGTCCATTTGCCCGGCATCTCTCACCACCCGGAAACATACCAAAGGTCGTTGGTTAGCGTTTCAAACGATGTGCCTGCATAAAGTAGCTGTTGCCAACGGCGCTCGCTGACGGCGACCTGCGAGCGCGCGGGCCCGCGAGTATCCATGCCGTCTCGATCTCGGGTGTGCACGTCACGCGCGTCTCCATCGATGTCAGCTCTTGCATTGCCGGTGCGGCACTCCGAGGTCCCCGCCCCCACAGCTGGCATCCCCAAGCATCTCCTCCACACGATCCTACCCCGCGATGCAAGACCACACGCGCACGGCTCGTCCGGATGTAGGCCGCCACGTGCAGCGGCGAGACCGCCTCGAGCGCCAGCCCCCGCGCTTCGCACCAGGCCAGAAAACTGCCCCACCGCCCGGCCGTAGGCCGCCCGCGTCCGCCGGTTCGCGCCGCGAAGAACTCGAGGAACTTCCCCACCGCTCGGGGCCCGCCCCGCTCGGCGGTCGCCGGGCGCAGGGTGTCCGCCCGCTCGTCCAGCGCCACGTCTTCGCTCATCGCGTCACCTCTCCCCCGCCGCCGGCCGCCTCTTCCCCGCCGAGCGCCGCGGTCGACGACGTGCATCGATTTCGCCGGAATGCCCAATCCTGCACGAAGAAGCACCCCCACACGACGGAAAGCAAAGAAACGAACCGGCGAGCCCACAGAGGCCGTGGTATGGTTTCGCGCTCGCCATGCCGCTGCCGCGTGTCTTCCTTATGTTCCTGCTTCTTGCCGCTGGCGGTTCCTGCCTCCTCACCTTCCCGGCCGAGGCCACCGAGCTGCCGTTCGCCGACCTCGTCGACACGGCCGCCCGGCGTCACGGCGTTGACCCCGACCTGGTTCACGCCGTCATCGCCGTCGAGTCGGGGTACCGCGCGAGCGCGCAATCGCGGGCCGGAGCCCAGGGCCTGATGCAGTTGATGCCCGGCACGCAGCGCGACCTCGGCGTCTCGGACGCCTTCGACCCCCAGCAGAATGTCGACGCAGGCGTCGCCTACCTGCGGCGCCTCACCGACGAGTTCGGGACCGTTCTCGCGCTCGCCGCCTACAACGCCGGGCCCGGCGCCGTGCGCCGCTACAACGGCATTCCGCCCTACGAGGAGACGCGTGCCTATGTGCGGGCCGTCCTCGCCCGAGGCCGACCGGCGGCGGGCGGACAGGGCGCCCCCCCAGACGTTTTGCTCCGGCGCGACGGGCAGGGTGACCACGAGGCAACCGCCGGGGTGGGCCGCAGGCTGCAGCCGCCGGCCGAGGCGGCGGAGAGGCGGGGTGTCTCGAACGAACGGCAGATACGGGCCGGGGCCGCCGGGCCGCCACAAGCCGCTGCGGACGCCTCCCCCCTCTCGCTCCCCGCCGGCGCGGACCAGCTCACGGTGGTGGACGCCCGGATGGACTGCAATAGTCCCGTCCTCCCAGCACTCGCCGCAATACAGGCTCTCGAGTTCGGCGGCGCGAGGCGCGCGCCTGATCGTCCCTCCTCTGGACGCAGGGATCCCGCGGCGGGACCCGACCGACGTGCATGGGCCTGCTTGTTGCCGGCCGCCGGAGAAGCTCGCAGCGGGCGCGATGACGCCAGCTGGAACATCGGCGCGGCGGCAGCTGCGCAGCTCGAAGAGCTGCTCGTGCGGCGGTGGGCGGAGCGGGGCATGTCGGTCGCCTCGGCGCCGGCGCGGGAGTGAGCATGAAGGTGTTCGAGAGCGTCTTCAAGGGCGGCGAACACGGACAAGTCATCGCAGAACTGCGGAGGCCTCGACCGTCCCGAGACCGCCGAGCGACCGCGGTCTCGTCGACCGAGGCGCAGGCCGCTAGATCACGATGCGTTCGATCTCGTCGACGCTGATCGCATCGGCCGTCCGGTCGTAGAGCTTCGTCGTCTTCGGCGACGCGTGTCCGGCGATCCGCTGCGCGTGCTCGAGCGTCCCACCATTCGACAGATACGCCGTGATCCCCGTCGCCCGGAACGTGTGGCAGCAGGTCGACGGCGGCAGATCCGCGGCTGCGGCGCGCCGCTTGATCATGGCCAGGACGAGGCGCCGCGACAGCGCCCGGCCCGTCAGCCTCCGCCCCGCGGGGTCGACGCTCTCGAAGAGCGCCGCCTTCGCCTCGTCGAGCTGGGCCGCCGCGAGATAGTCGTCGAGGGCCGCGGCCGCCCGATGGTGGGCCGGGACGTCGTGACGCTTGCCGCCCTTCTCGTGCAGCCTGAGCCACCCCCGGCTCTCCTGCCGGAAGTAGTCCTGCCGCCGCATCCCGATCGCCGCGCTCACCCGCGCGAAGCTGTAGAGCATCACCGAGACGAGCGCCCGGTCGCGCAGGCCCGCGAGCGTGCCCGCGTCTATCGCGTCGAGGAGCCGGCGGGCCTCGGCCGGCGACACCGCCGGCGTCGCGCCCTTCGTGACCACGTGCTTCGCCCCCCGGACCGCCGCGGCCGGGTTCACCGGGAGGACCTGGCTGACGACGAGCCAGTCGCCGAGCATGCGGATCGCGGCCAAGTGCTGCTTCACGGTGGGCGCCGACCCGGGGTGCGTCCGGATGTAGGCCGCCACGTGCAGCGGCGAGACCGCCTCGCGCGCCAGCCCCCGGACCTCGCGCCACGCCAGGAACTGCCCCACCGCCCGCCCGTACGCCGCCCACGTCCGCCGGTTGGCGATCCGCGCCGCGAAGAACTCAAGAAATTTCCCCACCGCCGCCGGCCCAGCGTCGACGATCAGCCGCGGTAGCAGGGGCCCGCCCCGCTCGGCGGCCGCCGGGCGCAGGGCGCCCGCCCGCTCGCCCAGCGCCACGTCTTCGCTCATCGCGTCACCTCTCCGCCGCCGGCCGCTTCGTCCCCGCCGACGAGCGCCTCGAACCGTTCGTAGTCGCTGACGAGCGCCTGGGTCAGCGCGCGTGGCGCCTTCTACCATCCATAGCCATTTTCTTTCGCGTCCCACGAAGCCCGCCGTCCCACCGCAGTGCGTAGTACGTCTACCTGATCATGGACCCCGCTGGCAGAGGCAAACGTGCCGACGATCGGATGCAGCTCGATGAGCGAGACAAAGATCACGAAATAATCAAACCACCATGGCAGTCCAGTCATGCAACGTGACATCCCCACGCGGTTGCGTCCTTCTCCAACGGTCGCCAAGGTGACCGCGTTCTTCGCAACGTAGAGTAAGCGGTCCTTGTGGTTCACGATCTCGGGTGATGAACATCCATCGCATACGGCCTTATGCTCCCTGGCAAATGCAAGGATGTCCTCCGGGCACACGTCAAAGCTGAATGCGAAGGCGGGCTTAATCGCCACGCGATGGGCGTTGGTGAAGTCGTCAATACCGAAATAGTCATCTCCTAAGCCATTAACCGGTAGCTCCAGACGACCCGCGACGAACGCCCGCACGCACGACGAGCAGGCGGTCGCGTGTGCGTGCATCAGTGCAGCTGGCGAGTCAGTGCTCTTCGACTCCATCCATAACTCAACCACCCAATCCTCCCACGCGCCCGGTAGGGCTCACCTGCCAATGGTGGCCCGACGGTCCAGCGCGGTCCACGTGTATCGCTGAGCAACGAACGGGCTCGCCACTGTTCAGCATCGCCCCGGTCTGCGCCCTGGACGGAGCCGGCGAACCCGTGGTGCTGGTGTCTGACCAAGACGTCGGCCAGATCCGTTGGCCCGGCTGGCGAGCGGCCCGGGTACGCGAAATATCCGATCTTGGGATATTCATGCTGCCTAGCGTACATCTCCCCGGTGGCCCGGTCAAGTCGCCAAACCTTCCGCCGTCAGCTCAAGCGCGAGCGTCTAGCCGCCGGCTTGACACAGATGACCCTTGCCGCCCGGCTCGGACGACCTCAGTCTTTTGTCGCCAAGTACGAGAACGGCGAAAGGCGGCTCGACGTCCCCGAATTCATCGAAATCGCGGACGCGATCGGCTTCGACGCAGCCGAGTTCGTGGTCGAGTTCAGAGCATCCGGGCGCCGAGCAATCGACGAACACTGATTCAAGGCGACGCGCCGGCCATAGAGTGCGTTCGGCTGCCGGTAGAGTAAGTTGATGGCGCAGGCCCGCACGTCAGCGCACAGTTCCTCCTGGAACGTGCCTACGCACTCGGTCGCGGCATTGTGCCAGGACTACATCGCGGCGGCCGCTTGGACCGGCTGCAGAACAGGGTGACGTGAGTGCACAGATCCACTTCGGGCGCGCCAACGCACCTACAGACCCGGCCTCGGCGTCCCGCAGGACTACGTCGAAGCACACATGTTGTTCAGCGTGGCGAACTCACAGTCTCGCTCCCCGAAGGGCGAGCAGGACAGGCGCGCGACGCCCTGGCACGGGTCATGACGCACGAGCAGATCGCCGACGCCCAGCGCCGCTCCCCGCGACTGGTTCGAAAACAACGGATGACAGCTCTGGACGGACGCTCATGTACGTCCGCAGTGCCGCGGGTGCCGCGCCTTGTCAAGCGACACTCAAAACTGACCCCCTGGCGACATCGAAAACTGACCCCCGAAGAAACGGCGTATGTTGATCGACAACGATGATTCGCGTGGAACCTGTGGGCGGCGCTCGGCGCCGTCCAAACCGGTGTGGGAACCCGAACCAGCTTGAACTCCGAACCAGAGCGCAACGCTACGACGGTTCGGTTGCTCCTGTGCCGCGAGGCAACTACTGGAGGGTGCGGTCCTACGGTTCTGGCGGATCGATAACGGTATGGTGGCTCCCGATAACACCGGAGGCCAGAGAGTAGTAACCGCCGTCTCTGGACCCTTGCGGGGAGGTCGGCTGATGGCGGGTCGGCTTCCGCGTTGATTGTTTCGAGGCCTGGTACGGCTTCCGGTCCTTCTCGGGCGGCGCGGCGCGTGAGCTCGTCGAAGGGCTCCACGAAGAAGCACCGCAGGCGCAGTCGAACGAGGACCTGGTCCGGAGGTTCGTCGAAGCCTGCCGGCGCACGCGGACCATCCTGCCGGCCACGACGACGATCGAGCGCCTCTGCGCCGACGCGCTCGTCGACGCGCCGAGCGGGTGCCGCCCGGGCTGCGGCGCGACCTCGAGCATCTGCTCGAAGAGACAGTCGGCGCCGGCGTGACGCGGTTCGTCTGGCTCCGGCAGTTCGAGCCGGGCAGCAATTCGGCCGACGCCAACCGGCTGCTGGACCGCCTCGAGCACCTCCGGCGCCTCGCGGTTCCGGAAGGCCTCTTCCACGAGATCCCTCCGCATCGCATCACTCGGCTGCGCCGGCAGGGGGAGCGCTACTTCGCCGACGGGCTCCGCGAGCTTCCGGACAACCGCCGCCTCGCGATTCTCGCGGTCTGCGCCGCCGAGTGGGAGTCGTTCGTCGCCGACGCCGTGGTGGAGACCCACGACCGGATCGTCGGCAGAACGTATCGCGAAGCCGCGCGCACCTCCGAAGCGCAGCTCGGGGACGAAGCGGCCGCGGTCCGCGAGGCGCTCCGGGCGTTCGCCGAGCTGGGGGACGGCGTTGATCGGCGCGCGAGAGACCGGCGAGGCGCTCGACGCGGTGATCGCGAACCGACCCGGATGGGAGGGTCTCAGAGACCTGGTCTCCAGGGCGGCCGCGCTCGCGAACACGGCCGCGGCGGACCCGTTGGATCACGTCCTGGGAGGCTACAGCCGCTTCCGGCGCTACAGGCCGCGCATGCTGCGCAGGCTCGACATCGAGGCGTCGCCCGTGGCCCAGCCCTTGCTGGAAGCCGTCGACGTCCTGCGCAGCGACGGCACGGCACGGCCGACCGGTTTCCTGCGGCCGAACTCGAAGTGGAGCCGGCGGCTACGCGCCCAGGCCGATCCCCGCCTCTGGGAGACGGCGGTGCTGTTCCACCTGCGCGACGCCTTCCGCGCCGGCGACGTCTGGCTGGCGCGGTCGCGCCGCTACGGCGATATCCGGAGGACGCTGCTGCCGGTTCCCGCCGTCCCGGATGCCGACCGCAGCCTGCCAGTCCCGGCCCGTCCGCGCGACTGGCTCGCCGAGCGCCAGCTCGCCCTGGCCGACGGTCTGCGCCGGCTGGCCGCGAAGGCGCGGGACGGTGCGATCGCGGGCGCCAGCATCGAAGACCGCATCCTCCGCGTCGACAGGACGGAGGCCGCCGTGCCGGACGGGGCCGCTGACCTGGTCACCGATCTCTACCGGCGGATGCCCGAGACGCGGATCACCGACATCCTCCTCGAGGTGGACGACGCCACCCGGTTCACCGAGGCCTTCACGCACCTGCGAACCGGGTCGCCCTGCCGCGACCGCATCGGTCTGCTCAACGTGCTGCTCGCCGAAGGCATCAACCTCGGCCTGCGCAAGATGGCCGAGGCCACGACCACGCACGGGTTCTGGGAGTTGATGCGCATCGCCCGCTGGCACGTGGAAGGCGATGCGTTCGACCGAGCGTTGGCCGTCGTCGTCGAGGCCCAGGCCGCGCTACCGATGGCCGCCTTCTGGGGCACGGGGCGGACCGCCTCCAGCGACGGCCAGTTCTTCCCGGCCGCCGGCCGGGGCGAAGCGCTCAACTTGGTCAACGCCCGGTACGGGGCCGAACCCGGCGTGAAGGCGTACTCGCACATCTCCGACCGGTTCTCCCCGTTCGCCACCCAGACCATCCCGGCCACCGTCCACGAAGCACCCTACATCCTCGACGGGCTCCTGCTGAACGAGACCGGGAAGCACGTCCGCGAACAGTACGCCGACACGGGCGGCTTCACCGACCACGTCTTCGCCGCGTGCTCGATCCTCGGCTACGCCTTCGTCCCGCGCATCCGGACCTGCCCTCGAAGCGCCTCTACGTGTTCGAGCGGGCGGGCGGCCCGAAGCGCCTGCGCCCGCTGGTCGGCGGCGCTGCGAGAAGTCGGCCGCATCGAACGCTCCCTGTTCATGATCGAGTGGACCACGGACCCCGACGTGCGCCGGCGTGCCCTGGTGGGCTTGAACAAGGGCGAGGCGCACCATGCCCTCAAGCGCGCCATCAACTTCCACCAACGCGGGCAACTGCGAGACCGAACCGGGAAGGGGCAGCACTACCGGGTCGCCGGCCTCAACCTGCTGGCCGCGATCATCATCTACTGGAACACGTTGAAGCTCGGCGACGCCGTCTTCGCGAGGAGGCAGGCCGGGCTCGAGATCCCGGGCGAACTTCTGGCACATCTCGCCGCTCGGCTGGGAGCACATCAACCTGACCGGGGAATACCGCTGGCCGGGAGCCGACCGTCGGGCACCGCGGAACGCTTAGCGTAGGATTTCGCCCCCTCCCGCAAACGACCCGAGGGGTGGCACGGCCGCGGTCGTGCGCTCGCGCGTACTCGAGGATGGCGAGGCGCTGGCTGCGAACGTCCTGCTGGGGGGTCGAGACGCGCAGATAGGTAGAGTGCTACTCGTGGCGGAGCGCCTCGATCGGGTCGAGTCCCGAGGCCCGTACGGCGGGAAAGAACCCGAACAGGATCCCCACGGATGCCGAGAAGCCGAAGCCGATGGCGTGCGACCACCAGGGCAGCGAGATTGGAAAGCCGGTGACGTAGTGCACGCCGAGGCCGATGGCGCTCCCCGCCAGGACGCCCAGCACGCCCCCGGCCGCGGTCAGGACCACGGCCTCGAGCAGGAACTGCCACAGGATCTCGCGCCGCCGGGCACCCAGCGCCTTGCGCGTCCCGATCTCGCGGGTGCGCTCGGTCACCGAGATGGTCATGATGGCCATGACGCCGATGCCGCCCACCAGCAGCGCGATGGACGAGATCGCGACCAGCGCCAGATAGGTGGCGCCGCTGATCCGGTCCCACAGCCGCAGGGCCGCCTCCTGGGTCAGCAGGTCGAAGTCGTTCGGCTCGTCCAGCCGCAGGCCGTGGCGGATGCGCATGACGCTCTCGACGTCGCGCAGCGCGTCGTCACGGTCGACTTCGGAGCGCGGGACGGCGGCGATCATGATGCTCCGCAGCTCGCCCCGCCTCGCCCGTGTCGCGCGCAGCCCGAACTGCTTCTGGTACGCGGAGTGCGGAACGACCACGAAGTCGTCCTGGCTGCCCCCAGGCCGCCCGGCGACGGGCGCGGACCGAGGACGCCGACGACCCGATAGCGCTTGTTGCCGAGACGCACCAGCTTGCCGACCGGATCCATGTGGGGGAACAGGGCCTGATACGGCGTCTGTCCCAGGACGGCGACCTGCCGCCGGTGGCTGACCTCGGCCGCCGTGAAGAAGCGGCCGGTGGCCACGTCGATGTGGTACACGGCCGCGAAGTTCTCGGTCGAGCCCAGCACGTTGATCGTCTTCGAGCGCCGGTTGCGGTACTGCAGCTGCGCTTGGGTCGGCGGGCCTCCCTCGCCCAGCACCAGCGTGACGGTGGCGATCGACGGCGCGCTGCGGGCGATCGCGCGGGCGTCGGCGGGCGTCAGGCTCGGGCGTTGCATCAGCTCGAAGAAGTCGTCGCCCGAGGACATGCTCAGGCCCGAGAACTGCGTGACGAAGATCGTGTCCGGGCCGATCGTCCGGATGGTGTCGCGCAGCGATTCGTCGAAGCCGCGCACCATCGACGTCATGCCCACGAGGGAGGCGATGCCGATGAGGACGCCGAGCACGGTGAGCGTGTAGAGCATCACCGAGACGAGCGCCCGGTCGCGCAGGCCCGCGAGCGTGCCCGCGTCGATCGCCTCGAGGAGCCGGCGGGCCTCGGCCGGACACCGGCGGCGTCGCGCCCTTCGTCACCACGTGCTTCGGCCCCCGCACGGCCGCGGCCGGGTTCACCGCGAGGACCTGGCGGACGACGAGCCAGTCGCCGAGCATGCGGATCGCGGCCAGGTGCTGCTTGACCGTCGGCGCCGACCCGGGGGTGAGTCCGCGGACGTGATCTGGCAGGTTGACGGATCGGCCGTTATCGGACGCCGGCGCCGCCCGGCGCGGCGGCGGTTGAACAGCCACCTGGGAGACGGGGAACCTCGGGAACCATCCGGGTGGGTCTGACGCATCATCCTGAGTCGGGTTCGGAAACAATCCTTACTCTAGACAATCGTCGTCTTCGTCATAATCATCAGGTGCCGACTCTGGATACTGGGTCGGCAGCTGCGGGCCGCCATGGGCGACTGCCGAATCCGAGGTGCTGCAGCCGCGGCTCCGCTCGCGGCTGTCACCGCGACGTCTGCTGCAGGATCCAGTCGATGTAATGCGACACGCGCGTGTAGACGCCATAGGCGCCTGGCCTGGCGCAGCCGCGGCCGTAGCTGACGACCCCGATCTGCGTCCACCCCGTCGGGCCACCCCGCACCACCAGCGGTCCCCCGCTGTCGCCCTGGCACGAATCCATCGTCCCCTGTTCGTACCCCGCGCAGACCTGGCCGGCCGTGATTCGGCCGCCGTAACTCTCGGCGCACGTCGCGTTGTCGATGATTGGCAGGTCCACCGCGCGCAGACGATCCGGCAGGGCTCGCGCGTCCGAGCCGCCGCGGTTCAGCCCTCTCGTCTCCACGCTACCCCAACCGGTGACCACCGAGCACGCGCCCGGAAACCCGAAGTTCGCCTCGAGCTGCTGCGACTGCAGTTGCACGGTCTCAGATCGCGCCGCCGGCAGCGGCGACGACAGCCGGATCAGCGCGATGTCGTCCGCCTGGCCAGCCGGTCCGCCGCCCCGGTATCGTTCGTGTGGGACGAGGCGTTCGGCAACCCGCCGCTCCCCGCCCGACGACAGCGACTGCGTGCCGGTAAAAATCGTTGACGCTGAACAGTGCGCGCTGCCGGTGACGCCGGGCATGAGCGTGGCCCGGTCAGATCGCCTTTACTGGACCGAAGGAGCTGGACCGATCACAACGTCGGCAGGTGGATCCGCCGGTGGATCGAGCAGAGCCGGGGCTGCGCCGAGGATGTCGGGAGCGTCGGGAGCCGACCGCAACAGAAGGACGGC
Organism: Vicinamibacterales bacterium; assembly: GCA_963665465.1. Classification (GTDB taxonomy): domain Bacteria; phylum Acidobacteriota; class Vicinamibacteria; order Vicinamibacterales; family UBA8438; genus JAAXGX01. The sequence continues at coordinate 4,966,262 of OY762226.1, read as the reverse complement.
AAGCGAAGTGGCCGGGCGGCTGTGCCGTACTCCCAGGGCTACGGGATTCGTATGACCACCGTTCCGGCCGGATCAATACGTTCCGAGCGGGATGCAGTGTGCTGCGACATGGCAAAGAGTGGATACCAGGGAAATGAACCGAGGAGGGCGCATGGCGCCCGTCTCGGCGCGCCTATAGCAACCGCACCGCGCCGGTCTCTTTGGCGATCACCGTTCGCTTCCCGACATGAGTCGGTAGCCTACGACGCACACTGTTGCTCGTGACATACACATACACATGCTGCTCGTCTACGGGTCCTACACCTGATACTCCGGCGATCTTCATTAGCTGGTCACACTCTGCCTCGAGCTTCGCCACCTTCTTGAAGGCTACTGCAGCACCGCCGACTTTCGCCGCACTAGGCTTTAGCATTGCCCGTCTCCTTGGCGCGTCAGACCACGAGGTTGATGTCCAACGCATCCAACACGTTATCGATCCGGTTCGCAAATGTCACTCCGCCGCCTCCGGCGAAAAGCAACCCAACGGGATTCCGATTCTGGTCCCAGGTCCATACGAGAGAGCCAGAATCGCCCGGGCTACTGAAGTCGCCTCGCAGCCCTTCAATTGCAATCTGATCATCGAACCGCGCAGCCCGGCCGTTTCCTAGATTGACGTTAATGGTAACGCCCACCGCAGTCACGCGTCCTGCGGTTAACTGCGTGGTGCGGCCCGTCTTGCCAACGTTCATCCCCACGCGCGCTTCGATTGGGGGCAATGACGCAGAAAAGTACTGCTGCTGTCCGTGCCGCAAGTAAACTAGCTCTCGACGCACGTCGTCCTCGTCTACCCATGCAGTCGCACAGTCGACGCCATTAGGAGCATCGAGGTCAATTGTGACGAAGCGCTCTAGGATGCCAATCTGGTTGGAAGGTGCCAGGCCGCCGTCATACGGCCCCGGTTGATACACAGCGTCACCGGCTTGGCCTGCGTTGACATTCGCAAGCACATGGTTATTGCTAAGAACCAGCAACCGTTGGTCGCGGGGCTCGTTGCGGCCGGTGCACAAACAGCCAAGCGTCCCTGCACTGACGTCACCGTGACCTATCGAGACTCCCCCAGGCGCTGGCCGGATCCGAAAACGATGGGCAAGGAGATCAATCGGTCCAGTGTGCACGACGCGCACGCGTGCCTCCTCGGCTTCAAGAGCATCAACGTTATAGGCGGCAACGACATAGTTAATTGCAGTGCGAGTCGCAATGGGTTCAGACGAGTAGAGTACTACACATGCACTTCCCGGCGCCCCAACAAACTCATCGTCGTCGATCAGCGAGCTGATACCGACCCCGACAACCGTTCCTGCTGCCGTCAATTCGCTGCCAGGTGGCAAATCTGTTGTTGCCGATGCTACGACGCTCTCTTGCGACACCGCGGCTTTGAGGAACGCCTCCTTGGTGCCAAGCCATGCGTCCTTTGTAGCAGCATTTACGTTTAGATCGAGTGCGTCTAGGTCGATGGGTGGACCGGGTTTGGAGAATGCGACAGCAGCTTCGGCGACGGCAGCCGAGTCCGGCTTATTCGGCATCAATCGTTCCTCCTCCGGCGCTCGGTGGGAACCCCCCAACCCCCGAGTCCCGAGCGCCACACACATTTTTCACTGTAGCGGGTTCTGGTGTCAAGAAGAAAGATGGCGCCACTGAAGCCGGCTGGACCGGCGGGCGCGACCGCCCGTGGCGACTTTGCCGGCGCTTTATACAGCCGGTCCGAAGGCCCGTGCCGGACCGTGGCTTTGTGTCGGTCGCGGTAGCGCAGGTGCTGCGTCACCCGATCTCGGAGGAATGGCTCGCCCGCCGGGGATTACGTCCACCATCTCCTATACCGGCATCCGGTCCCGGACCAACCAATCACTCCTTACCGGGGAGTAACTACCAAAAGTTAACGGAAGGCGTCTTATTGGACGCCGCCGGCATCCAGCAGCTCCCGCACGAGCCGGAAGCCGGTAAAGTTCCGGCTGTTCCGGTAGTACAAAGTGACATTAGGATAGGGCCGCGCCCCCGGAGTCACCCGAAGAAGATCTCCCGTCCGATAAGTGGTCAACTCACCACGAACACCGTTGTGGTACCAGGCGCCGCCCTTCGTCGCCACATAGTACTCGCAGGTCTCTGGATCTTCAGGCGCTCCGTCCGGCGCAAGGTAGCGCGAGCTGAGGTACCACCGCACGTCGTCTTCGTCGGCATCCGGCGAGGGATGACCACAGGCAAGAACGACCTCGTCGACGTTTCCGATCATGTCGTGAAGACCGATGCCGCTCGGCCGCAAACTCCCGACTGCCACGGTGGAACCGTCGGGACCGTCGGTAGCACTCTCGGAGCAACCATCAACCGAGTACTCGTCAACATGGGCGTAGCGGCAGATATCAGGGTTCTCCCGGTTTTCGAAGTCGCGAGGGAGAGGGATGTAGTACATGGCTTCAACCGATCCGGCGCGCGCGGCGTACTGCCACTCGGCAGCGCCGGGAAGACGGTAGCGCTGTCCGGTCTCCTGCGAGAGCCAGCGGGCATACGCCATGGCGTCGCCAATACTGACGCAGGTCACGGGGTGCCGGTCCGTCTGATCGAAACCGGGCCGGTCCCACCTGAACGAGGAGTTCCTTTGGCGCGCGCCAGTTTGTCTAGGGGCGCGGCAACCGTACTCCGGGTCACGCCGGGCCTCGGTGCGGTAGCGCGCGCGGTCGGCGAAGATCTCGAACTCGGCGCGGGTCACTTCGTATTTCCCGATCGCAAACGGTCGATCGAAGGTCACCCACTCGACGTGCCCTCGGCGTGAGTACTGTCCCTCCTGCCATGTGAAGTACTGAAAGCGCCCCGCCGCAACGGTCACCATCTCCGGCGCGAGGCCACCGGAACGCAAGGGGTCGCGGGGAAGTGGCACGGTGGCCGCTTCGACCTGTCGTCGGGCGAGATCGGCGTTCTCCCGCTGCCGCTCTTCGACCCGACGCCGTTCTGCCTCGGCTCGTTGGCGAACAGCCTCTGCCCGGCGCCGTTCGGCATCGGCGCGCCGGACCGCCTCTTCCGCGGATTCGAGCAGCTCGAGGGCGTCCCGGTAGAATTCGCCTTCCCGGCCAGCGGCCAGCAGGTAGTCGTTCAACGAGGCGACCGCGGTCTCCGGAAGACCGGCCGCGAAGGCCACCTGCGCGTACTTGAAGGGGAACTCGGCCGGAAGTGCGACCTCATGCTCGCGCTGCAACGCGAGGACCTCGTTCATCACCTCGTGCGCCGCCCGATGGTCGTCGCGGGCCAGCAGTCGGTCGACCCGCACCAGGCGTCGGTCAATCAGAATCTCCGGGGGAAGCTCACCAGGGCGGGACGCCAGGGCGGGAGCCCCTGACGACTCGACAGCAAGTGACGCGGCGGTCTCGGGAGTCTCTGACGACTGGGTATCCGTCGCCGCGGTCGAGAGTCCAGCATCCGGAGCTGCGACAGGCGCTGGTGCATCAGCAGCCGGCGCGGAGGGCGCGGAGGCCAGTGCCGGATCGCGGGATTCGGGCGAAGCGGTCACCGGGCGCGGAACAGTAGCCCCCCGCAGCGCGGCGACCTGGTCGCCGTCGAGATACCCAGTCTGGGGCTCGTTTCGTGCCGCCTGCCACGCCCGGATGGCTGCCCGCGTGCGCGGCCCGAACAGACCGTCCGGCGTCCCCGGGTCGAAGCCCTCGCTGCGCAGCCCCTGCTGAATCAGCCGCCGCGTGGGCCGGTCGAGGCCCAGCGCCGCCTCGACAGCCGCCGCATCCTGCGCGGCGGTAACCACCGTCACCCCGAACACTGGCGCCGTCGACGGCATCAGAACCGCTGCCGAGACAACCAGCGCCGCCAACAGAATCACGGCGAGACGCACATGGCGCATCGCGGTCCCCCGATTTCTCGCAAACCTGCCAGCCGGAGATCGGCCAGCACCTATCCGATGATGCGCAGGATCCCGACGGTCAACGTGGCGGCCGCGATCACGGTCCCCCGCCTGCCGCGGTTCCCTCTAGCCAAGCATCAGTCGCAGAGCGCCGATGACAGCGGCGACAACGGCGATCCCGGTCCCGACCACCCATTTGACGAGGCGGAGCTCAGACGCGCATCCAGCGTTTCGTGGGTCACGTGGTCGCCGTGGTCGGCAGCGCGGGCGATGGCACTCGCGATGACTTCAGCTTGGTCGCGATTGACGCCCCCAGCCGTCAACTCTCGGGCCACCTCGAGCGTGTCGAACATGCTTGGCAGCGTACCACGTCAACGGTCCAACCCGTCAATGGAGCATTCCTACCAATGGTACGACGCAGTAAACCGGCCACGTTCGTTCGCCCTCCGCCGAGCCCACCTGGGGGCTGTTCGGCGCTCGCGACCGCTGTCCTCAGCCCGATGAGGCTACCCGAGCGGGCCGGCCGCTCCCGCCAACCGCGTCCAGGAGTTAACCGATTGGGCGTTATTGGACCCCGGACCGTACAGGCCCGCTGGCGGAGGCTGACGCCGCGCACGTTTTTCAGACCGGTCCCCCGACGCCTGCTGAGAGAGTCACATCATCAGCCTGCAATTCTGCGCAATGAGTACAATCGTCAAGATAACGATGACAATGGTCAATGCGATCATCACGTTGGACTGACGCGTCGCTGCGCGATTAAAGTCCTTAATGACATGGACCAACTTAGCATTTGCGATGTCCTGCAACTCTAGGGCATAGGCTGTCGCGTCAGACGGATCAAGCGAGCGCAGGCGTTCTAGAATCTGTTTGCGGGTAGGCATGATAAACCTCTTGCTGAACAGTGAAACGAGCGCACTTACTTACCTTGCGTGTGACGGGAATGCTAACTAGTGAAATTCCACAACTGCAGGCCTTAGAACGTCCTTGTATGCGGTGGAAAGATGCACACGTATATAGTAAGCCTTAAGTGCTCCTTGGCGGTATCCTCCGTCCGTCCCGAGCCATTCTGACAGCATGCAGAGCATCATGTCTCTACCTTTGCTACTAGGTTCATCAAGATAAGGTACTACCTCACGCTTTACTTTAACTGAAAGGACTACACCGTCGGCTGTGCGTGAGGTAGTATATTGGCATAGGCAAGGACGACGGCGAATGACGCCTTCGCACGGGATTTCCTGCTGAGCGAGCCCGCCGGGTGCGGTCGACAGAATAAAACCAATTACGATAATAGAACGTAGCATCTCGGTCTCTCCTCATTCTGTCCGGCACGGCGGCGGCCAGCCCACCAAGGCCGCGCGCCCGGCCGACGGCGCGGAGGCGTGGTGGCCGGTCGGCGCTCGAGTCCGTACATACGGCCGACTACTAGATCACGATGAGTTCGATCTCGTCGAGCGAAATTGCGTCCGCCGTCCGGTCGTAGAGCTTCGTCGTCGGCGAGGTGCCCACCACCGGGCGGCCGCGGCCCTCGATGACTATCTCGCGGCGGCCCAGCTCGACGAGGCGAAGGCGGCGCTCTTTCAGAGCGTCGACCCGGCGGGGCGGAGGCTGACGGGCCGGGCGCTGTCGCGGCGTCTCGTCCTGGCCATGATCAAGCGGCGCGCGGCGACCGCGGGGACTGCCGCCGTCGACCTGCTGCCACACGTTCCGGACGACGGGGATCACGGCGTATGGCTGTCCGGTCGAGCGCGTGAACGCCGTCGCCCCCGTTCAGATCACGATGCGCTCGATCTCGTCGACGGTGATCGTGTCCGCCGACCGGTCGTAGAGCTTCGTCGTCTTCGGCGACGCGTGCCCGGCGATCTGCTCGCGTGCTCGAGCGTCCCCCCCGTTCGACAGATACGCCGTGATCCCCGTCGCCCGGCGGACGCCTGCTGGTAGTCCATGACGCCTTTCAGCCCGCGGGGATGCTCGACGACGCCCACTGGTCGGGCGTCTCGGCCCTCTTCGACGAGGACCTGCGGCCTGACGGGCAACGACCTCATCGTCAGTGAGGGCCCGAAGGACGACCTCCGCGTGCTCAGATGGGGATGCTGGCGCGGGCCATCCAGCAGCACGTAGCGCCGTGCCTGCTGGTGCTCGACGAGGTCGACCGGTTGCCGCGCCGCGCCGTCGCACTGGTCGACCTGCTGGTCAAGCGGGCGCCGGGTAATCTCCACGTCGCCATGGCGTTCCGGACCGACCCGGGGCTCGACCTGGCTCCCGCACGTTCTCGACGATGGGGCGGTCCTCGTCGGTGCGCAGGAGTTTCGGTTCTCGCGAGCCGACATTGCCCGGTTCTTCCAGGGGGGCTGTCTCGGCGGGAGCTGGTCGCGGTCGATGAGCGCGCGAGCCCGGGCAGGGCCGGACCCCGCGCATCGATGAACCCGTGAGTTTCCAAGTAGCGGTCGACGACGTGCATCGATTTCGCCGAAATGCGCAATCCTGCACGAAGAAGAACCCCCACACGACCGAAAGCAAAGAGACGAACCCGCGGGTCCACAGCAACCGTGGTATGGTTCCGCGCTCGCCATGCCGCTGCCGCGTGTCTTCCTCGTGTTCCTGCTTCTTGCCGCCGCCGGTTCCTGCCTCCTCACCTTCCCGGCCGAGGCCACCGAGCTGCCGTTCGCCGACCTCGTCGACACGGCCGCCCGGCGTCACGGCGTTGACCCCGACCTGGTTCACGCCGTCATCGCCGTCGAGTCAGGGTACCGCGCGAGCGCGCAATCGCGGGCCGGAGCCCAGGGCCTGATGCAGTTGATGCCCGGCACGCAGCGCGACTTGGGCGTCTCGGACGCCTTCGACCCCCGGCAGAACGTCGACGCAGGCGTCGCCTACCTGCGGCGCCTCACCGACGAGTTCGGGACCGTTCTCGCGCTCGCCGCCTACAACGCCGGGCCCGGCGCCGTGCGCCGCTACAACGGCATTCCGCCCTACGAGGAGACGCGTGCCTACGTGCGTGCCGTCCTCGCCCGAGGCCGACCGGCGGCGGGCGGACACGGCGCCGCCCCAGACGTCCTGCTCCGGCGCGACGGGCAGGGTGACGACGAGGCAGCCGCCGGGGTGGACCGCGGGCTGCAGCCGCCGGCCGAGGCAGCGGCGAAGCGTGGTGTCTCGAACGAACGGCAGATACAGGTCGGGGCCGCCGGGCCGCCACAAGCCGCGGCGGACGCCTCCCCCCTCTCGCTCCCCGCCGGCGCGGACCAGCTCACGGTGGTGGACGCCCGGATGGACTGCAATAGTCCCGTCCTCCCAGCACTCGCCGCAATACAGGCTCTCGAGTTCGGCGGCGCGAGGCGCGCGCCTGATCGTCCCTCCTCTGGACGCAGGGATCCCGCGGCGGGACCCGACCGACGTGCATGGGCCTGCTTGTTGCCGGCCGCCGGAGAAGCTCGCAGCGGGCGCGATGACGCCAGCTGGAACATCGGCGCGGCGGCAGCTGCGCAGCTCGAAGAGCTGCTCGTGCGGCGGTGGGCGGAGCGGGGCATGTCGGTCGCCTCGGCGCCTGCGCGGGAGTGAGCATGAAGGCGTTCGAGATCGTCTTCAAGGGCGGCGAACACGGAGAAGTCATCGCAGAACTGCGGAGGCCTCGACCGTCCCGAGACCGCCGAGCCGACCGCGGTCTCGTCGACCGAGGCGCAGGCCGCTAGATCACGATGCGCTCGATCTCGTCGACACTGATCGCATCGGCCGTCCGGTCGTAGAGCTTGGTCGTTTTCGGCGACGCGTGCCCGGCGATCCGCTGCGCGTGCTCGAGCGTCCCCCCGTTCGACAAGTACGCCGTGATGCCGGTCGCCCGGAACGTGTGGCAGCAGGTCGACGCCGGCAGATCCGCGGCCGCCGCGCGCCGCTTGATCATCGCCAGGACGAGACGCCGCGACAGCGCCCGGCCCGTCAGCCTCCGCCCCGCCGGGTCGACGCTCTGGAAGAGCGGCGCCTTCGCCTCGTCGAGCTGGGCCGCCGCGAGATAGTCATCGAGGGCCGCGGCCGCCCGATGGTGGGCCGGGACGTCGTGACGCTTGCCGCCCTTCTCGTGCAGCCTGAGCCACCCCCGGCTCTCCTGCCGGAAGTAGTCCTGCCGCCGCATCCCGATCGCCGCGCTCACCCGCGCGAAGCTGTAGAGCATCACCGAGACGAGCGCCCGGTCGCGCAGGCCCGCGAGCGCGGCGGTGTCGATCGCCTTGAGGAGCCGGCGGGCCTCGGCCGGTGAGAGCACGGGCGTTGCGCCCTTCGTGACCACGTGCTTCGGCCCGCGGACGGCCGCCGGGGGTTTCACCGCGAGGACCTGGCTGACGACGAGCCAGTCGCCGAGCATGCGGATCGCGGCAAGTGCTGCTTGACCGTGGGCACTGGTCCGGGGTGCCGTCCGGATGTAGGCCGCCACGTGCAGCGGCGAGACCGCCTCGCCGGCCCCGCGTCGTCGACGAGCCGCGGCAGCAGGGGCCCGCCCCGCTCGGCGGCCGCCGGGTGCCCGGTGTCCGCCCGCTCGACCAGCGCCACGTCCGTCGCTCATCCCGTCACCTCTCCCCCGCCGCCGGCCGCCTCTTCCCCGCCGACGAGCGCCTGGGCCAGCGCGAAGAGCCGTTTGTGGACGCCTCCGAGAATGCAAGCCTTTTCTGCGTTTCCTCCTTGGTCCGCGACAACGGAGCGGCGCCGCAAGCGCCGCGATTGCTCCGGTGGAACGAGGGCCAGCTTCTCAACTGGTCCGCAACGCCGACCTTGGCCAGCCACGCCGTTCGCCTTCGAGAGCGCCAGGATGACTTCTTCGACTACACTACCACTCGTGGCGAATGGGATAGAAAGGAGCTGCGAATGAAAGACGTCATCGCGCTGCTGAATGACCACCGGTCTGAGTTGCTGGACAGTGTCGCTCGAATCGATGCGGCGATCGCCGCCCTTGGTGTGAAGCCGCGCCCGTCCGCGTCTTCCAGAACGCCTGCGAAGCGTAAGCGCCGCGAGATGTCAGCCGAGGCAAAGCAAGCGGTCTCGGACCGGATGAAGAACTATTGGGCGGAACGCAGGAAGCAGGCCGAGACTACCGGCAGCGGTGACGCGGAGAACGCGGCCGACGCGCCGACCGGGGCGTAGTAGGCAAATTGCCGCAGTGAGCTGTCTGTAGCCCTGCCTGTGTCAGGCCCGGCATACAGCCTCATGACGAGATCCGGCAGGTTAACCGATCGGCCGTTATCGGACCCTGGCCCACTCCCACGACGAACGGTCGAGAACCCAGGTATCCCCTGTGCACTCGTCGATTCAGAACACGTCCGGCCGATCGATGGTACGCGTGCTCATGTAGCGATCGCCGAACAGCGTGAAGTGACAATCACGAGCAGGGTCGCCCGCCGTCTGCGCAGAAATCGCACTTCCGCTCCCTGGCAGCCAGCCAGCGGCGAGCAGAACGGTCGCCAGCGCGACGAACACGACGTATCTCATCAGCCCCTCCCATCCGCGACGGGCGTCAGCCCGTCCATGGGGGCCAGATCGCCGGCGCGCTGCAGGTCCTCGCCGACGTCGGCCTGGTGCTGCTCACCACGAGCCGTAGCGGCAGCCGTCGACCAGCCGTCGACCACGGCTTTCTCACGCCGCCGGCAGTCGGCAGCGCCAGGCTTCGTAAGCGTCGTCGCGCTCAATCGCCGCGACGAACCCAACGCGGCGCCGGGGCTGTTTGCCTAGCGGAGGAGCGCCGGGCCGGAAACCGCCACGCCGCGTCGACTGTCCGGATCGAGGCAAGGTGGGTTCCGGCTATGAGACCATGAGCCAGAGGCGTCGCACGAACTGCAGATAGACGGACCGCTGGTCCTGCGAACGCCCGGCGTCTGCCGCCCGTCGGATCGAGGCGTAGGGATCCTGACGAAGCGGCGCGGCAGAGCGCCGCAGCCGCGGGTTGGCATTGCGGGCGATGGTTCTCGCGCTCGCGTGTCGTCGTGTCGGCATGGTTTCCTCCTCTGTGCCATGACCTACCCAACCGACCGACCGTCCTAACAGGCGGCGGCGGTGCGCCGACGCTCCCACTTTTGTATACGAACCGCCACAGCCAGACGTTCCTTGAGTCCCGAGCGGCTGCGGCCAGGGGAAATTCGGCAACCGCTCACCGAGCAGGGTACCGACGGTACCGACCAGATTCGTTTCGAAATACACGCGAGAAGGAAACCCTCGCGCAGGTGCTCGCCACGCACGGGCACGTGAGCGCCGGAGGCCGCGTGAAGACTGCCGTTCAGCTGCTGCTGCCCGAGATGGACGGGACCGCCGGCTTCTACGAGGCCCGCACCGACCGCGTGCTGTGCGTGCGGTGCGCCGGCAGGCCCACGCCGGCCGGCACCCCGATCCCCGAGCTGGACTGCGGCGACCTGCACTGCAGCCACTGCCGGCAACCGCTGCGGCGCGTCAAGCGCCGCGCCGAACCCGCCGCGGCGGCGGGACTGTTCGCGTAGCGCAGCAGCACCAGGCCCGGCTGAGCCAGTTCGCCGCGAGGTCCTGCCGCCGCCCGCGCGGCAGCCGCAACCACCACCAACACTTCAGCGCCACGACAACACGAGGGGAAAGACGGACGACAGAGCGACGAAGGCGTATGCCGGGGCCGGCGGGCCCCGGCACGTCATGAGGAAGGAGCGAGGGATGGCGCGGGAGAGGGAAGTGGTGGTTGGACGAGTGGGCCGCGTGTTACGAACGCCGGGCGGGTCCGGCGGGGAGACGCTGAACCCCGCGCGCTTACACGAAGGCAGCGGCGGCCCCGGGGCGTACAGCGCGAGCGCGGCGCGGCCGGGCGAGGGCGTCGGCAGCTGGTCCTCCTGGCCGCCGGGCCTGCTCGGCGACCTCGAGGCGTCGTTCTCGCCGGAGCGGATGAGCAGGTACGTCGCGGCCGCGGCGGGTGACCGCGAGCGGGCCGTGGAGCTCTACGCGTGGAACACCGTGGTGAGCGGCGCGTTCTACGAACCGTTGCAGGGGCTCGAGATCGCGCTGCGCCACGCGCTGCACGGGCAGCTCACGCGGTGCTACGGGGAAGCCTGGTACGACAATCCCGAGGCGGGACTCGACATCGGGACGCTCGAGCGGATCGCCGAGGCGCGGACCAAGCTCGCGCGCGTCGGCCAGGTGCCGACGCCGTCGCGGGTGGTGGCCGACCTGACGTTCGGCTTCTGGGTGGCGTTGCTGCGCGTCGGCCGCCGCCTCGACCTAGCGGGCCACCGGGCGGACTACGAGCGGACGCTGTGGCGGCCGGCGCTGCGCCGCGCGTTTCCTCACCGGGCGAAGCTGACGCGCATGGCGGCGCATCAGGCGTTGGACCCGTTGCGGAAGCTGCGCAATCGGATTGCCCATCACGAGCCGATCTTTGCGCGTCGGCTTGACGAGGACCACACGCGCATTCTGGAGGTGACGGGCTGGATCTCTCTCGAGGCACGGGCGTGGATCGAGCGCCGCAGCCGCGTTCCCCTGCTGCTCGCCGCCCGCGCCGTCGCCGTCGAGGACATGGCCCGGTAACTTTTTCGGCGGGCAGGGAGCCAGACACCCCGGACGGCCGATGTTCGCGTAGCGCAGCAGCGCCGGCCCGGCGGGCGAGGTTGCTCAACGCCTACCGTGTCAGGCCCGCGCTTGCGCTGCAGGTCGACCAGTCTGGCGGTCGCCGTGTCGACGGCCTGCTCCAAACGGCCGTTCGTCCTCTCGAGGGTCTCGATCACGCGCAGCAGTTCGGTGTTCGTCGCCTCGACGGTCTCGATCACGAGGACCAGTTCGATGTTCGTTGCCTCGACGGTTTCGATCAGGAGGAGCAATTCGGCGTTCGTCCGGTAGAGCTCCTCGTTCACCCGATTGACGGCGGCAGTCGTCTCGCTCACGTCGCCGACCAGATCGGGCAACTGTTGGTCAACGCGTACCCGCTGCTCAGCCCTCGTCGCCAGCTGGGCGACGTCGGCCTTCGTCGCCAACGGCCTGGTCATCCTGGCGAGGTCGGTCTTCGTCGGCAACGTGGCGTAGATGGTGACCAGCAGCGCGCCGGCTCCGAGCATGGCCACTGCGGTCATGGCGATCGCGATCCAGGGACGGATGCGGTTCATGGATCCCCCCTAACGAACACCGCCGCCGGCGAGGTCAACGTCGCCCTCGAGGCCGCGCGGGCTCGCGGACGCAAGGGTGGCAGGAAGTTCGCGCTGTCGAAAGCTCAGGTGCGGCTGGCTCAGGCCGCGATGGCCCACCGCGACACGTCGGTGTCCGAACCGTGCCGTGAACTCGGCATCAGGCCGGTGACGCTCTACAGGTACGTCGGACCGCAGGACCAGTTGCGTGAGCAGGGCCAGAAGGTCCTCGCCTCCTGAACCGGAGTGCTTGGACCGCGACGCCGGGCGGGCACCGGCTTAGCGTAGGATTTCGCCCCCTCCCGCAAACAACCCGGAGCTGGCCGCAGCCGGAGAGAAGATCGCCGGCCGCCGGGACGATCCGGACCGGAGCCGGCGGGACTTCGCGATCGCCTGCCGGCTGCTCGAGACCGGGGCCGGCGACCACACGATCGCGGCGACCATCGCGGCCGCGTGGGCGACTCGTGCCGCGTGTGTCGCCGGGGTTCGCGCCCCGGCCTTCGTTGAGCGACGGAGGAGGGACGGACGCGCGGGTCGGCCGTGCAGTGTCGCCGGGGTTCGCGGCCCGGCCTTCGTTGAGCGGCCTTTGTTGTTGAGCGAAAACCGACAGAAGAATCCAAAGGCGCGGCCTACGGACCCACTCCTAGCCCTAGATCACGATGCGTTCGATCTCGTCGACGGTGATCGTGTCCGACGTCCGGTCGTAGAGCTTCGTCGTCTTCGGCGAAGGCGGTGCCCCGCGATCCGCTGCGCGTGTTCGAGCGTCCCACCGTTCGACAAGTACGCCGTGATCCCCGTCGCCCGGAACGTGTGGCAACAGGTCGACGCCGGCAGATCCGCGGCCGCCGCCCGCCGCTTGATCATGGCCAGGACGAGACGCCGCGATAGCGGCCGGCCCGTCAGCCTCCGCCACGCGGGGTCGAGGCTCTGGAAGAGCGGCGCCTTCGCCTCGCCCGGCCCGGCCGCCTCGAGGTAGTCGTCGAGGGCCTCGCCCGCCCGGTGGTGCCGGGCGATGACGCTGACGCGAGTTCCGCCGGCGTGCATGGGCAGCAGCCTCCGAGGCGATGACCTGATAGAGCGGCCGGAAGTTGCCGAGAGCGACCTCAAGCAAGACACGAGCAAGTCATCCGGGGCGGGACGCAGGGCGTCGGCCAGGCGGCCACGCGCAGTGATGGTTCCAGCGCCGGCAACCAGGGCTGATGGCAACGGCGTTGGGCGCCGTGAGCACGCCGCCGCGCAGATCGCGAACCGGCGGACGCGCGCGGCTGGGCTCGCCGCGCGCTGCCAGCGGGAACTTGGCGGGGCTATTGTCGCGGCCGGACGGCGGGCACCGTCGCTACGGCCCCAGCACGACCCGTCGCCTCGCCGCGCGGGATGGCCAGCGACACCTCGTCGAACCGGCTGGCCGCCGCGCCGCCGTCGTCCTCGGCCATCAGGCGTTATCCGGGAACATGAGGAAGATCAGCCGCACCAGCACGACGTTCGCCGTGATGAGCAAGATCGACGCCGCCACCACGCTGCGCGTCGCCGCTTGGCCGACGCCCTGCGTCCCGCCCCGCGTGTGAATGCCGAGGTACGAGGCGGTGATGGCGATGATGAAGCCGAAGAGCATCGTCTTGAGGGTGCTCGGAATGTAGTCGGCGAACTGGACGACCGAGAAGGCCGAGCGGAAGTAGGTGCCGAAGCCCATGCCCGAGACGGCCGTCTCCGCGGCCCAGCCGCCGATGATGCCAGTGAAGTTCATGACCGACGTCAGGATGGGCATCGCCAGCATGCAGGCGACCACCCGCGTGACGACCAGGAACTTGAACGAGTCGACCGCCACCGCCTCGAGCGCGTCGATTTGCTCGGTGACCTTCATGGCCCCGAGCTCGGCGCCGATCCCGGCGCCGACCCGCCCCGACATCAGCAGCCCGACCACGAGCGGACCGGTCTCGCGCACCAGCGCAAGCGCAAGCGCCGCCGGGATCAGCGCCTCGGCGCCGAAGCGCTCGAGCGAGGCGCGCGTCTGCATCGACAGCACGATCCCGACCGCGAAGCCGGACACCGCGATCAGGGGCAGCGAGCGCCAGCCGATCTCGTACAGCTGGCGCGCGGTCTCCTTGAGCTCGAAGGGCGGCCGGAAGATCTCGCGGAGCGCCCGCCCCGCGAACACGAAGGCGTATCCCGCGCCGCCGAGGGGTGTCACGATGAACGTGCGCGCGAAGCCGGGCATCTGCTCAGATCCTCCGTTGCGGATGCGGCGCCGGCAACATCGGCGCGCCGCGATCCACCGACGGCTCAGGCTCGCCGATCAGGCTCCGACACCGCGCGCGCGACCGCCAGGGCACGTCAGAATGAGGATCACCCTCGTGAGGCGGGCCGAGGCGCCCGGCAAGCCGGTGCGCATCGAGCCGCCAGCGTAGCACGGGCGCCGGGGCCGTCGACAGTCGCCCACGAGCTGGACGGCGCGCAGCCGCGATGCCCGCTGCCGAACGGTCGCCTCGGTCCGGCCGAGCCGATCGGCGAGCTCGACCAAGCGGCGGCCGTCATCCTCCCAGTCGAGCGCCGCGGCCAGGCGAACGGCCGTATCCTCGGTCTCGGTCCAACGACTCGCCATCGCACGTTCCAGTGAGCGCCGGAGGCAGCGTGAAGACCCCAGTCGCCGTTCAGCTGCTGCTGCCCGAGATGGGCGGGATCGCCGGCTTGCCGCCATGGCGATGTCGGGGTGCTGCGCGAGGAAAGTGGGCCAGCGCCGTCGTGCCGCACTTCTGGGCGCCGACGATCATGAAGCCTAGCGCGCGCCGGTGGGAGGCAGGCATGGCGGCCGCCGACGACGGTTGGCGCGCGGCAGCGTCAGGCGGCAGGCGGGCTACTCCAGCTCGAGCCGCACGGTCGCCTCCGCGCGCACGTCGCCGCCGGGCCCGGAGACGACGAAGCGGGCCCGCCGCCCCCGTCCATCGAGCCATTCGGGAGTTTTCTCGACGAGCACAACGTCACCCACCGCCCGACCGTTCGTGTGGACAAAGACGGCTGACGGCTGACGAGTTCCTCGCGAGCATCGCCTGGGCGGAGAGCGTCAAGCGGATGACCCGCCGCGGCGGTGATACGATGCCGGAGTAGAGAACCGCGGGAGCAGGAGATGGTACAGGGACCGGGGGAGTTGGACGGGGTCATCAAGGCACGGAAAGCATTCTTCGCGGCGGAGCGGGCACTCATCGCGGCCAGCGCAGGCTACGAGAAGGCGAGGAAGGAGTACGAACGAGCGTGCTCCCAACTTGGGTTGACGCCGCACTACGCACCGGGAGGCTCTGACGCTGTATGAGGCGACCCACCCGCGACGACAACGACGACGCCGGCCGGTGCGCCTCACCCAGCCGCGACATCCCGCCGTGAACGACACGCCCTCTCGCCGCGGCCCTGACGCGCCGCCTACCGCGGCGAGCGCGAAGCAGCCGACGCCGCCCGCCCGCCGCGGCGGGCGGGCGAACTGGGCGTTCGGGACCCGCGCCCGGATCATGCCGTGGAGGCGTTCGAGCAGGGGGCCATCGACTATCTTCTCAAGCCGGTGCTCTGGCCGCGCCTGCAGGACACCGTACGCCGCCTGAAGCGGTGGCTGGCAGGCGGCGGCAGAAGTCTGATCGACCTGCAGACTCTCGAAACCCTCATTCGCCGCCTGGCGAACGCACCGGCCTACCTGCACTGGTTGCGGGTGGGGCAGGGGGAGCGGATCGAAATTGTCGCCGTCGACGATGTCTGCTTCTTCCGGTCCGAGCGCAAGTGCACGGCAGCCGTGACGAGCGAGGCGACACATCTGATCCGCACGCCGATAGCGAAGCTCGCGACGCAGCTCGATCCCGAGCGGTTCTGGCGCATCCACCGTGGCGTGATCGTCAACGTCGGGGCGATCAGCGAGGCGCGCCGCCACCTGCGCGTCCGCTATCGTCTGGCATTGAAGAGCCGTCCGGAGGTGCTTCGCGTGAGCGCGACCTACGCACACCTGTTCCGGCGCATGTAGCCGCGGGGCGCGCGGCACCCCTCGGCCGCGGGGCTGACAACCCGATGGGCCGCGTTCATCTGGTGCGGGAGAGGCGGCTGGCGGACATCAGGCGGATGGGGACGAGCACCACGTCGGCCGCCGCGCCGGCGGGTGCAGGTCCGGGAGATGCCAATACGCCGTGACGACTACCCGCCAGACTGGGAACTGCGATCCCGGTTCGTCCGGTTCGTCCGTGCGGGCGGCCGGTGCGAGTGGTGCGGGGCAAAGGACGGTGAGCCGCACCCGGCAACGGGCAGCCGCGTCGTGCTGACCACGGCGCACATCTACGACCGGGACCCGATGGCGTGCAGCCTGCTGAATCCCGCCGCGCTGTGCCAACGATGCCACCTGGGTCATGACCGAGCCGGGCGGACCGCCGGCGCTCGCTCCGCGGCGGCGCGCAAGGCATGGCGCACCCGAAAACGTCGAGCAGCCGGGCGCAAGGCGGCGGCGACGCGGGCCGAAATAGGGAGCTAGTGGTGTGTCCGCGAAATGGCCTTACATCGCTGTCCGTGGCCGACAACACCGCGAAACCCGCCGATTGTCGGGCACCGATTGGGGGTCGTCGTGTCGCACGCGCGGAAGCTGAAGTGTCAAATTGTTCTAGTGACACACCACTAGTCGTGAGCGGATAATCGCGTAGAGGTCGGGGCAGGCCGCGCTGGCACGGATCCGGGGCGGAAAGCGCACCAGGACGACCCAGGAGACGGATTTCTCGGGTCCGTACCGGCCCGGCGCTGCGCGGTGCGGCCATCCGCCCGTCGCCGTTCGTTCGTCCGCGCCCGGCCGGAGACGCTGCGCACGACAGCGTGATGATCATCCACGCCCGGGCAGGGTGCCCTGGAGGCACAGCACTGCGGCGGTCCCGCTCGCGCGCTCACCGGCCGAGATAGGCCGAGGCCAGCTCGGTCGCGCGGCAGATCTCCTCGGGCGTCATGAGCGGCTCGAGGAGACCGAGGCCCTCGGCTGCCAAGTCGCGCACGCAGCTCTTCGAGCTCGCGGCGCAACGCCGTGCGGAGCGCGGACCGCGGCCGCGGCCAGGCCGCGGCGTGCACGGCCGCGGTGCTGGCGGCCATCTTCGCGACGGCCCCGCGGCAGCGCCGCTTTGGGCCGCGGGCCAGTAGACGATGTAGGCGAGGATCAGGGTCAGGCACGAGCACGCGTTCACCTGCACGACGCGCGCTTACCTTGAGCGTGCATCGAGACGCCGTGCGCCGCGCACGCCGCCTTGAAGCGTGGTGCACGACGCCGCCGCGAGCCGCCGCATCTGGCAGGCCTGCCCGGCCTCATGTCAATTCGAGTTCAGCAATGTGAACCCAGACGAACGAGCAGCAAAGTGTCGGCGTCTGGCTTCTGGTAGATCAGCACCAAGTCGGGTTTCACGTGACAATCGTGATGATCGGCCCACTCGCCGCTCAACTGATGGGCTATTCACGCGCGTTCGCCGGAGCCGTCCGACGAACACCGCCAGCCCCGGCCGGCGGGACTGCCGTTCAACGTCGACCTGCATCGGACGACGCCGGCGGTACGGCCTGCGCCGGCTCTCGGTTGATCAGCTCCTTCAGCTCCTTGCCGGCCGTGAAGTAGGCGACGCGCCTCGACGGCACGTCCAGCCGCTCGCCGGTCCTGGGATTGCGGCCACGGCGCGGCTCGCGGCGCCGGAGACGGAAACTGCCGAAGCCGCGGAGTTCGACCTTCTCCCCCTGGTGCAGCGCCTCGGTGATGCTGCCGAACAGGGTGTCGACGATGACCTCGGCGCGCTTCTTCGTGAGGCCGGCGGCGTCGGCCACCTCCTCGACGAGCGCCCCCTTCGTCAGGTTGCCGTCGGTCACGGGTTGGTCTCTCGTCGGAACGATGCAGTATCGGGCTCCAGGCGCGGGCGTCCCCCCCGGCGACAATCTGTGCGGAATGATACCAACGGCAAGACGGTGAGCCCGTCGGCCGCCGGGACGACCGCGCCGTCACGGCCGGAAGCAACGTGTCCGGCCCGGCCACGGACACGCGACGGCGGCCACCTTGGCCGCCCGGCGAACTCCACCGACGATACGCGGACGGCGGCACGGTCGGACCTGTCGAGCGTCGGCGGCGGCTCATGGAAGAGGGCGGCGTACCTCGGCGGGCGAGGTCGCCCAACGGCTACCGTGTCAGGCCGCGCTTGCGCTGCAGGTCGACCAGTCTGGCGGTCGCCGTGTCGACGGCCTGCTCTAAACGGCCGTTCGTCCTCTCGAGGGTCTCGATCACGCGCAGCAGTTCGGCATTCGTCGCCTCGACGGTCTCGATCACGAGGACCAGTTCGATGTTCGTCGCCTCGACGGTCTCAATCAGGAGGAGCAGTTCGGCGTTCGTCCGGTAGAGCTCCTCGCTCACCCGATTGACGGCGGCAGTCGTCTCGCTCACGTCGCCGACCAGATCGGGCAGCTGTTGGTCAACGCGTACCCGCTGCTCAGCCTTCGTCGCCAACGGCTTAGTCATCCTGGCGAGGTCGGTCTTCGTCGGCAACGTGGCGTAGATGGTGACCAGCAGCGCGCCGGCTCCGAGTCCAGCCACTGCGATCATGGCGATCGCGATCCAGGGACGGATGCGGTTCACGGATCCCTCCTAACACCGCCGCCGGCGAGGTCAACGTCGCCCTCGAGCTGGACGGCGCGCCGCCGCGACGCCCGCTGCCTGGACAGCCCCCTCGGTCCGGCCGAGCCCTAGGTCGACCAGGCGGCGGCCGCCATGCTCCCAGTCGAGCGCCGCGGCCAGGCGTACGGCCGTATCCGCGCTATCGGTTCAACGGCTACCCATCAACACCTCCACGCCCCGCCATACGGCTTCCGATTGCTGCTTGCCTGGATCTACACCAAGGCCTTCCGGAATCGGCCCGACATCCGCCGCCTGCAGGCGGCGACCGCGCCGGAACCCGGTGATGCGGCCCGCGGCGCGCACCCTCCGGCCAGGCGAATCGCCGGGGCACCAGGGCCTCGCTCATTCCGAAGCCACCCTGCCATCGGCCGCGCCGGCGCAGCCGATCCCAGCGCCGCGGGCCACCCGGCGAGGTACCGGCCGTCGCAGTCGCCCGCCCCTTCGGTGTCAGGCTCTTCGGCGATAATAGTGGGCGCATGCTCGACACCCACGCCGTCGCCCGTTCGCTCACCGACGCCGAGCTCACGCCGGCCCAGGCCGACGCCATCACGAACGCGGTCCGGTTGGCCGCCGAGCACGGCGACCACGTCACATCCGATCAGCTCAAGGTCGGTCTCGCCGAGGTCCGAACGGAGATTGCCGAGGTCCGGACGGAAATTGCCACCCTCGACACGCGGCTCTCGGCGCAGATCGGCGAGGTGCGCACCGAGATCGGCACCCTTGACACGCGGCTATCCACGCAGATCGCCGGCGTGCGCACCGAGATTGCGAACCTCGAGACCAGGCTTATTCGCTGGATGGTTGGCACCGTGCTCGCGACCGGCGGGCTGACCTTCGGGATCCTGCGTTTCCTCGGCTAGGCCGCCGCCCTCCGGTGCTCTTCCTGGGTGCCCGCGGTTCATGCTGACGTCTCCCTTGCCTTGCCAAGCCGCTCAACTGTGCTCCCAGCCGAGCGGCGAGATGTGGGCCAGGAACTCGGCCGGGTTCGCGAGGCCGGCCTTGCGCCTGGCGAAGACGGCCTCGCCGAGCTTCAACGTGTTCCAGTAGATGATGATCGCGGCCAGCAGGTTGAGGCCGACGACCCGGTAGTGCTGCCCTTCGCCGGTTCGGTCCCGCAGCTCGCCGCGTTGATAAAAAGTTGATGGCGCGCTTGAGGGCGTGGTGCGCCTCGCCCTTGTTCAATCCTGGACCCGACGTCGCATCCCGGGGTCCGTGGGTCCAGTCGATCATGAACAGGGAGCGTTCGACGCGGCCGACCTCCCGCAGGGCAGCCGCCAGTTCGTTCTGGCGCGGGTACGCGGCGAGCTTGCGCAGGATCTGGCTGGGCCGCATGGTCCCGGCAACCATGGTGGCCGCGACGCGCAGGATGATCCGCCCAGTTCCGGTCGATCAGGTCGATGTTCACCTTGCCGCCGACCAGCGGGCGCAGGAGCCTTCGGGACGCCCGCGCGTTCGAACACGTAGAATCGCTTCGACGGCAAGTCCCGGATGCGCGCGGGACGAAGGCGTAGCCGAGGATCGAGCACGCGGCGACAGCGCCTCGCCATCCTGGAGTACGCGCGGAAGCACGACCTCCACATCGACGACTTCATCGAGGCGACCGCCTCCGGACAGGCCTCCGAGAAGCGCCGGCGGCTCGACGAACTGACGAGCGTCCTGCAGCGCGGCGACCGTCTGGTCGTCAGCGAACTCTCCCGGCTCGGCCGGTCGCTGGGTCAGGTCGTCGCCGTGCTCGACGCCCTCGCCAAGGCGGGCATCGCCTTCGTGGCCCTGAAGGAGAACATCCGCGTCGAGGGCAAGCGCGACATCCAGACCAAGGTCATGACCACCCTGTTCGCGCTGTTCGCCGAGGTCGAGCGCGACCTGATCTCCGAGCGAACCCGCGAGGGCCTCGCCCGGGCGAGGTCCTCGGGCCGGAAGCTCGGGCGCCCGAAGGGCTCGCTGGGCGTCTCACGGCTCGACGGCAAGGAGGACGAGATCCGGCGCTTCCTCGAGCTGGGCGTCTCGAAGACCGCCATCGCCAAGCTCACGGGCGTGTCCCGGACCGCGCTCTACAGCTTCATGACTTCCAGAGGGCTCAGGCCGAGCCGTTAGCGTGTATCAGCGCACGAATGGTGTCGGTACCCTCGGCTCGTGGTGTTCGCGCAAGCTCTCGATGTGAAGGCGGATCGCCGCGCTGATCTCGTGGAGCGCCTCCTCCCGGGAAGCACCGGTCGCAATGCACCCGGGCAGGTCGGGAACGTAGGCGGCGTAGTTGCTCAGCGATTTCTCGATGACGATCGCGTATCGCATGCCCGCCACTCCCTCAGCCCGGCTTGCTTCATGACGCTGGCCCAGGTGCCTCGCGGAAGGTCGTCGTTCGGCGAGCACGTAGCCGCCGATGACGACCCGCGCGGCCACGGCCACGCCTCACGGCAGACTTGTGGGCGCGCTTCAGCGGACGCCCCTGAGGCTGACACCGAACAGATGGATACGGCCCGCATCGTACAGCCGACGGCAATCGGCGGCGTCGTGGCCACGGTCACTGGCGAGCGGGATGGCAGCCATGCCGTCGCCCTCGAAGCGAGGGTCGTCGCATTCGCCATCCTGGGCGTAATCGCTTGCGTCGTCACCGAAGTCGACATCGCCCGAAGCGAGGTCGACACCGAACAGTCGGATGCCGCCCGCATCGTACAGCCGGCGGCAGTCCGCAGCATCGCGGCCACGATTCTGGAAAACCGTGCTGGAGGCCATGCCGTCGCCGTCGAACCGAGGGTCGTCGCATTCGTCGTCGCGCGCCCACTCGCTCGTATCGTCACCGAAGTCGATGGACTGGGACGGAGGGGGCCGCCGCGCATCAGCCGGTGGCGTTCCCTCGGCGCTGGCGGCCGACACATCGGCAGCCGGCCCGCTTCCCGGATCGCGCAGCACCGCCAGCCGGTTCTCCGCGAGCCGACGGAAGGTCCCGTTCGGGAACTGCTCGAGATACGCCTCGAAGTCGGCCGGGTTCGTGCTGTTCATGATCGACTGCCAGAACAAACCTTCGAGCTCCGCCGAGGCCGCCGGTGACGCCGTCGTCTGCTGAGCCCCGCTCGCCGCGGGCAACCCCAGCGCCGCCGCCGCCGGGCTCGACGCACCGGCTGCCCGCAACGCAGCGGCCGCCTGGGCGTCCAGATATCCCGTAGCCCGCGCGCCGCGCGCCGACTGCCAGGAGCGGATCGCAGCCCGCGTCCGCGGACCGAACACCCCGTCCGCGCCGCCCGGATCGTAGCCTGCCGCCCGCAGCGCGTGCTGAATCTGCCCCCGCTCGGCCCGGTCGAGGTTCAACCCGTCCTCGATGACCTGACCGTTGCAGCCCCAGGCCCGAACCACGCACCCCGCGCCGCCGCGCGATGCGCACTCGGCCAGCGCCGCCTGCCGCGCGCCGTCCGCCGAGTCGTAGGATTCGGCCCAGCCCACCGCCGTGCTGCCGGCGTCCTGGTCGGCCGCATACGCCCCGCAGCGGTTGAACGTCAGCACCACCGAGCACCCCGCGCCGCACTCGCTGAGCGCCGCCGCCCGCGCCGTCGCCGCCGTCTCGTGGTCGACCGCCCACCCGTACTGGTCGCCCTGCCGCGCATCGACCGCCAGCGCTCCCACTGGCGATTGCGCGGCGGCGGTCGCCGCGGTCCACAGCGAGACGGACACAACGAGCCACGACCACCCCTGAGCCTTCATCGCGTCGTTGCCCCTTTCCTTGAAGACGATGCCGCCCAGCACGGGCGGGCCCGAGCGGACGGCGAGGGGGGAACACCCCGCCCGACCGCACCGCGTCCATGAACGCCACCAGGCGCAGCAGGCCGTCAATCGACGTCGACGTCGTCGCCCGTGCGTTCGGCCGCGTCGTCGCGATGCAGCGGGTAGTCCGCCGCCCCGAACAGCTCCCGCTGCCGCAGCGCCGCGTCCACCTCGGCCGCGGTGGCCGCGCGGAACCCGTCGCCGTCGTCGAGCTCGATCGCGAACACGCCGCGGCCGCGCCCCGTCTCGCGCCAGCGACGTTCAGGCATCATTCCTCCGGGCGGGTAATCGTGGTCCCCGGCGCACCCCACCAACTTCGTCGTCGCGTTCGAACAGCTCGATCGAGCGGCTCCCGCAAGGATGCGGCCACGATGACCTCCGCCGTTGTATCGCTTGCCCCGGGTCGTCACCGACCGGCAGCGTACCACGGCCAAGCGCGCCGAGCCGTGTCGATGTCGACGGCAACGAGCGGCTCAAGAACGACGCAATCGACTGCGGGATGCGCGCTGCGGCGACCGCGTTCGAGTCGGTCCTGTGGTGGTTCTGTTGGCTTGGCCCCGGCTGGCCGGCGCGGCACAGCCGGACGACACGGTTGTTCGGCAGGTTGCTGACGTGGGCCTGGTCAGCCGGCTGGAAGGCCGGATCCGGCCCGGATCGGCCCGAGAGGCCGCCGCTCGCGGAAATCGACCCTCACATTCGCCCTGTGCCGCGAGAACTCGCCCTCGGCCGACCTGTAGCACCCTCCGAAATCGGATGCGCTCTGAGAGGCCGGTCTCGCGGATTGCAGCTGCAGAAGGAGCTGTGGGAGATCCCGCCCGTCGCGGCGCGTACGATCCGGGCAGGCAGACGGATCACCGTCGACGACCGACGCGCACCGCGCGCGCCTCGATGCGGGGCGTAGAATCGCGGCCATGATGATCCGGATCGACGTCGACGAGGGCACGCACGAACGGCTCGAGGCCCTCGCCCGCGGGGTCGACCTGCCCGTCAGCGACATCGTGCGCAGCCTCTCACACGCCAGCGCCGAGGACCTGAGGCGCCTCGACCTGCGCCGCGTGATGCGGGAGGCGGCCGAGCGGGCCGACAGGCCCTGACGGCCGGATATCCATGCAGGATCGACCGATTCCGCTCCGGATCGTGCATCCTGCGGCGGCATAACGCCGCCGCCGGCGCCGCGGCTGGCGTCGATCCGGTCAATGATTGCGGGTGTTTTCGGGCCGATCGGCCTGGGCGCGGCCGGGTTGACGTAGTGGGCGTTATGGGACGCGGCGGGTCCTCGTGCCGGCTCCCCGCATCACGTCTAGTCAGCAGGGGCGTCTGGGGTGAGATCGAGCCTCACCGAGAGTCTGCCCCCACGGCGTTCGTATAGCACCAGATGCCCAAGCGCAAGCTCCAGGTCATCCTTGTGGCGGTTGTGGTCGCATTGGCAGTTCGGAACAATCACACGGCCCTCTATCTCTTGGGCACCGGTACGAACTTCCTTCCCGCACTCTGGGCAGTGGATCTCGATGGTCAGGGCCATGGGAGGGGTAGCGTATCACGGCGCGCACGCGTTCACCGGCACGACGCGCGCCTACGTGGTGCACGACGCCGCCGCGAGCCGCCGCATCTGGCAGGCCTGCCCGGCCTCATGTCAATTCGAGTTCAGCATGTGAACCCAGACGAACCAGCAGCAGAGTGTCGGCGTCTGGCTTCTGGTAGATCAGCACCAAGTCGGGTTTCACGTGGCAGTCGCGATGATCGGCCCACTCGCCGCTCAACTGATGGTCGCGGTGTCGAGGGTCTAACGGCTGGTCGTTGGCCAAGGCCTCGACGACAGGCTCCACGCTCGCCTTGAGAGTTGCTCGATGCTGGCCCTTGGCCTCACGCTTGTAGTCGCGCTTGAACTGATTGGTGCGCTCAGTCGTCCGCATGCAGATCGTCAAAGAGCGCTTGCATGCTGGTGAATCGGGGCAGTCCACGACGCTGGCGGGCTTCCATCATCGCCGCGATGGTGACGGCGTTCGGCCTGAACGGCGGGCCCTCTTCCCTCGCGGCGCTTTGGGTCTTCATGACGGCGTTGACACGGCCGGGGCTGGCGACGCTGGCTTGGGCGGCGGCTCGGGCACCGCGAGCGTGGGCAAGTGGATTCGCAGCCATAGTCGTTCCTCTCTGCAACCGTACACTCTCACTATGCGACACGCAAGAGGTGCACGCCGTGCGGCAGAAATGCGCCCGCCGCCGATGGTGGATGCGCTGGCAGGCGCTGTACGACTTGGCGCAGGAGCGCCTCCGCCAGGAGCAAGCGGTGGCATGACCCTCGCCAGGATCTGGTCCCGGCATCCCCGAGCGAGCGCCGCCGCGTGACGCCACACGAGTTCATCAGCAAGTGGCGGGCCTCCGAGCTGAAGGAGCGCTCGGCTTCTCAGGAGCACTTCATCGACCTGTGCCGGCTGCTGGGCGAGCCGACGCCGGTCGAGGCCGACCCGACCGGCGAGAATTACTGCTTCGAGCGCGGCGCGCGCAAGGACACGGGCGGCGACGGCTGGGCGGACGTCTGGAAGCGCCACCACTTCGCCTGGGAATACAAGGGCCAGCGCGCCGACCTCGACGCGGCCTTCGAGCAGCTCCGGCAGTACTCGCTGGCGCTCGAGAACCCGCCGCTGCTGATCGTCTCCGACATGGTGCGGTTCCGGATCCGCACCAACTGGACGAACAGCGTCAGCCAGACGCACGAGTTCGAGCTCGACGACCTGGCCGACGCCGCGACCCGCGACAGGCTCAAGTGGGCGTTCTCGGATCCTGTTCGGCTGCGGCCGGGAGAGACCCGGCAGTCGCTCACCGAGCGCGCGGCGGCATCGTTCGCGGCGGTGGCGCAGGCGCTGCGCGAGCGCGGCCACGACCCGCAGACGGTCGCACACTTCGTCAACCGGCTCGTCTTCTGCATGTTCGCCGACGACGTCGGCCTGCTGCCGGACCACATGTTCACGCGGATGCTGCGCCATGCGCAGACGGCTCCTGCGCAGTTCAACGAGCTCGCCGGCGAGCTGTTCCGGGTGATGGCCTTCGGCGGCCGGGTCGGCTTCGAGACGGTGGCCTGGTTCAACGGCGGGCTGTTCGACGACGCCGACGCGCTGCCGCTGGAGAGGTCCGACATCGAGACGGTGCTGGCGGCATCTGACCTGGACTGGTCGGAGGTCGACCCGTCGATCCTCGGGACGCTGTTCGAGCGCGGCCTCGATCCCGACAAGCGCGCCCAGCTCGGCGCGCACTATACCGACCGGGACAAGATCATGCTGCTGGTCGACCCGGTGGTGATCCACCCGCTGCTCGCCGAGTGGGCGACCGAGAAGACCGAGATCGCCGCGGAGCTCGAACGTGCGGAAGCCGCCAAGGCGTCCGCCACGCGCACGAAACGTCGGAGGGAAGCCGAGCGACGGTACCGGGCGTTCCTCAACCGGCTGCGCGGGTTCACGGTGCTCGACCCGGCCTGCGGCTCGGGCAACTTCCTCTACCTCGCGCTGCAGGCGCTCAAGGACCTCGAGCACCGGGTGCAGCTCGAGGCGGAGGCGGACCTCGGCTTCCAGCGCGCGTTCCCGGAGGTCAGCCCGGCCAACGTCAAGGGAATCGAGATCAACCCGTACGCGGCCGAGCTCGCCCGCGTATCGGTCTGGATCGGCGAGATCCAGTGGATGCGGCGCAACGGCTTCGCGGAGGCGCGCGACCCGGTCCTGAAGCCGCTCGACACCATCGAGTGTCGCGATGCGATCCTGACGGCCGACAGCACGGAACCGGCGTGGCCGGCGGCGGACGTCGTGATCGGCAACCCGCCGTTCCTGGGCGGAAAGCTCCTGATCACGCACCTGGGCGAGGAGTACGTGTCGCGGATGTTCGCGATGTACGACGGCCGCGTGCCGGCGGAAGCCGACCTGGTCTGCTACTGGTTCGAGAAGGCGGGCCGGCAGGGAACACGCGCGTGCCCTACAGGAAGCGCAGAAGGTCTACGGTTCATCCCCGCGCGGGCGGGGAACACGACCGCGCGCTGCCCGAGCTGTCGGTCTCTGAGTGCTGGACGCCTGTCCCACGCCGAACTGCTGACGCCCACGGTTGTCGCGGGCCAACCCTCGTCGACGTGATGCGCTACGAGAACAGGAAGTCGTCCCTACCCAGGTCGCTTAGCTGGTGGTCGACGAGGTAGTCTTCAAGGGTGATGTGGATGCTGCCAGCCGCGTCGCTGCCGGTGACGAGGACATCGTTGCCGCGCGCCGTCAATGCGAGAGAGTCGAACGAGAAGTCGCCTTCCAGCTCGATCACGTCCTGCTCGCCGCGGTCGTCACCGAAGTCGCGGATGACGTCTTCGCCGTTCGGCTCGGGTCCGAAAGCGAACGTGTCGTCCCCGCGTCCGCCCAGGAGCACGTCATCGCCCTCGCCCCCGACGATATAGTCATCTCCACCAAGGCCCGCCAGGTGGTCGTTGCCTGGGCCGCCCCATAGCCAGTTGGTGTCGCCGTCGCCCGTGAGCGTGTCATGGTGCGACGACCCTTGAAGGTGCTCGACGCCGCTGAACGAATCGCCCTGGGCGTCGCCGCCAGCCGTCGCACCAGTGCCGAGATGCACCCGGACACCTGCATCCGACCATTTGTAGAATGCGCCATCGGCGCCCTCACCCCCTTCGAGGCGGTCGGCTCCGGGGCCGCCCTGCAACCAGTCATCACCGCCGCCGCCCGCGAGAGTGTCGTTGCCGTAGTTGCCCCACAGGACGTTGTCGGCATCGCCACCCCTGACCACATCGTCACCCGTGCCAGCGATGTAGGACTCGATGACCGTACCGCGTGCGATGCTCAGGTTTCCCGCCAGGCCGAAGACGTCCGAAATTCCCTCGGGACTCAGATCCACCCGCTGGTCATCGTCGTCCCATCGCAGGTCGAGCCGGTCATGGCCACCGCTGTCGAAGATCGTCAGCGCCACCGGCCCGTCGGCGTAGACGTCGGCGTCCGGTGCCTCGCCGCTCAGCGCTCGGAAGAGCTGGCCGAGGTAGCCGTCCACGTTGCTCTCGTAGCCGTACACGGTGTCGCCGGGGTTGATGACGGCGAAGCCGTAGAGGTTCTCGACCGCGATGATGTCGGCGATCATCGGCGTGACGGGACCGGCATAGCTCGCGTTGACGTAGGTGTTCTCCGTCTGGTCGAAGTACGACATGATCGACGTCTGCCAAGAGTCGTTCAGGAACTTGGCGTCCGTCTCGTAGGTCACGTCGGCGACATCTTGGCCGTCTCTCGGGTAGTCACCCGGATGGCCGAGTCCGAGGGCATGGCCGATCTCGTGGATGTAGGCTCCGAAGGAATAGCTGTCGATCGTGGCGCCGTGTTCTTCGAGCCAGTCGATGGAGACGTTGACGTGCGACTTGCGGATCTCGCTGCCCACGCCCTCGGTTGGCCCGCCCTTGGCACCGGGCTCATTGTCATCGAAAGTGATGTCGGCATCGCCGGTCACGAACCGGAACTGGATGCCCGTGACGTTGCTCCAGGCATCGAGCGCCCAGCGCGCGAGCTGCTGGCCCTCGGCTGTGAGAGCGGTGATGTCGGCAGACAGCGTGCCGCCGGGGCCGACGTTGAAGGCGCGCGGCCCGTCGTAGTATCCGTCCTCCGTCGTTTGTTCCCAGTACCCATCAGTGAGCTGGTAGGCGATCTCGTCGTAGGTAGCGTCGTAGGCGGCCGGCCTGGGCTCCACCTCCGGATCGGCGTCACCGTCGAGGGTGAAATCGTCAGCGGTCAGATCCGAGACACGGACGCCACCTCCGAGGGTGATCGACCCGTGTTCGTAGCCATCGGCATCCCCGAGCAGGGTGAGATCGAGGACGTTACCTTGGCTGCCATCCAGCATGGCCTGCACGTCGGATCTGGTCACGTGCTGGAAGCCGGCCAAGCCTGGCAAGGTGGCGAAGGAGCGCAGCGAAATGACGTCGCCCTCCGCCGAGTCGAAGTCCTCGATCGTGGCTCCGTCGACCGAACCCAGGAACCAGAACGTGTCCGCGCCGGGGCCGCCGAAGGCGGTCCCGCCTACCTGAGTGGCCAGGATGTCGTGGCCAGGGCCGCCGTTCAGGTAGTCGCGCCGGTAGCCCCACAGCTCATCGTCACCGTCCCCGCCGTAGACCTCGTGGGCGATGGGATCGCCGAAGATTGAACCGGACCAGACGTCATCGACCGCAATCCTGTCGTCGTGCGGGGACCCGATCACGCCCTCGACGCTGACCAGGATGTCGCCCTCGGCGTGGCCGCCGATGCCTGGGACGATCAGGGCCGGATAACCAACGGCTAACTGCACGCCGTCATACAGCAACCCGCCTTGCCGCGGGGAATCGCTGTAGTCGACCGTGTCGAAACCGTCCCCACCATTGATGTAGTCGGCGCCAGCGGATCCGAGGATCAGGTCGTCGTCCCTATCACTGCGAATCGTGTCCTCGCCATCTCCCCCGTCCAGGGTGTCGTCGCCACGCCCGCCGCGGAGTACATCGTCGCCCGCCCCACCTTCGATTCGGTCGTCTCCTTGGTCGCCGTACAGTGAGTCCGGGCCGTCACCGCCTTCGATGGTGTCGTTGCCGCCGCTGCCTCGAAGGAGATCGACGCCGCCGTAACCGCGGATCCGGTCCGGATCCGACGTGCCGATCTTCAGGTTGTTGCCTCCGTCGCCATCGATTCTCGCCACCTGTGTCCTCCTGGCAGTTGCTCAAAGACGACGACCGATGGCGACTACCGGCATTGGTTACCTTGACCCCAGACATCGACCCGAGAACCGCGCTACAGGCCATTGGCATCGTCGGGTCAGCAGCGTGCGCGTGTGATCGCCGCCGTCAAGGCGCGTCGCTCCGCTCCGCTCCGGCTCCGCAGGGCTGAAGGCCTTGACGAGGGCTCCGCGCACGTTCTCAGCGGCACTTGTCCGACGATGCCGAATCACGATCCCAAGCTACGCCCACGGCACCGCCGCCATCATGGGCGGATCCGCCGGCCGCACTTGCCGTCGAGCAGTTCCGCACGCTCGGCGACGAGGGCTTGCACTTCGTCCTCCGCTCGAAGCGTTCGTCTTCGAGCCGTTCAAGCCGTCCCTGCTGGTCTCGGATGCAGATGCGGGCATATCTGTGGTTCATGGCCGCGTCCAGCGTAGCCCTACTGCGAGATGTGGCTCGTCGCGGTCACGACGGCGCGAAGTTTGAGACCGCCCGTCCAACCCGCCGGCACGTACGAGCCCAGCAGCCCCCCGTCGGCATGCCTGCCCGGTGACCGAGATCAGCTTCTCGCTCATCTCGAACAACGCTGCGCGATCATCTCGCTTACGATCCAACGTCCGGCCTGGCGATCTTTCCGGCCGAGCGATCTCCTTTGAGGCGGCTGCCATGCACCGGGAGGGCGCCACCGTGGACGATGCTCGCGCCGTCCATTCCGTGACCGGCGCTGCTCGAGATTCGTACCCCCGTCCGGCCGACCAATCCGGCCAGGTCTCCAGGCCTTCTGCTCTCGCTGCTCCGCGCAGGCATCCCGGCAGCCGTACCGCTGGCTCTCGTACCGCGGCTGCGCACTTCGACCGACCTTCGGCGCGTCACGAAGACCGCCTGCCGACGTAGCGAGGCCCACCCGCGGAGAGTTCGTGGATCCGGTTGGCGGCGCAGCGCACTATCGGGTGCGCTTGTGCTCCA
The DNA here is from genome assembly GCA_963665465.1 of Vicinamibacterales bacterium. GTDB lineage: Bacteria > Acidobacteriota > Vicinamibacteria > Vicinamibacterales > UBA8438 > JAAXGX01. Next base: position 4,936,209 of record OY762226.1, on the reverse strand, counting down.
GGTACTCGACTGCTGCCCTCATCTGCTCCGCGTCCCAGGCAATCCAATCGTCGCTCTCGGGCAGCCTCCGTACCCCGGTGCTCCGGCCGACGGCGACCACCCTGACCGCCAAACGCTCCGAGCCGTACTCCTGGCATAGGGCCAGAAACCGCCGTGTCAAGGCGACCGATGGAAGTTCACCCACACCTTTGCGCCTCTCTACCAGCCGAGCGAGGCCCGGCCGAGCAGCCCGTTGCTGGCCCCGCCCGCCGTCGGGCTCTCGCGCCGTTGCGCATCGACGCCCAGCTCGAAACTCACCTTCCCCTGCTCCAGCACCCGGAGGCCGTAGCCGACCCGGTAGTCCCGGCCGTACTGGGAGGTCGTCAGGCCGAGGCGCGGCGTCCCCACGAAGCGGGCACCCACCGGCAGCCCGTAGCCCACTTCCGCGTCGACACGCTCGCCGGACCCATACATCTGGTGCGAGCCCGTCCCGTAGGCCATCTGGTTGCTCCACAGCGCCTCGGCCCCGCCCCGCGCCTCCCCGCCCCACGACGGAGCGACCCGCGCGGTCAGGCCCAGCGGGCTCGACGGCGTCGGGTCCCACCCCAGCGACAGCGACATCCCGCGCTCTGCGAATCCTTCGGCCTGGTGCACCACCAGCGTCCGCACCCGCACGTCCAGCGACAGCCCCGTGACCGTATCGGTGAAGGCGAGCCCACCGCCGACGTCCATGCCCGCGCCCGTCTCGGCGTCGCCGCCGTCGCGGCGCAGCCCCACCTCCACGCTCGGCGTCAGCGACAGCCGGCCGCCGCCCAGCGTGAAGCCCCGCGAGCCCTCCAGCGCCGTGCGCACCCGCGTCACCCCCGCCTCCGAGGCGTTCAGCCGGCCGGTCGGGCCGTCGAGCAGCTCGCTGGCCGCGCCGACCCACAGCGCGTCGGCCTTGAACGCCAGCGCGAATCCGCCGGTGGCACGCGAGCCGACCAGCTCGCCCCGCGTCCCCACCGCCGACATCGCCATCGACACGCCCGTCTCCAGCACCGACGCGCCGTCCGGCGTCAGGCTCAACGCGCCCGTGCCGTAGCCGGTCACCCCCCACACCGACACCCGGTCGTTGACCTGGTAGCCCGCCCACGGGTAGAACCCGGTCATCGACGTGCTCATCCGCCCGCCGCCCGGGCCGCTGTAGCCGCCCAACCCAGCCGTTCGGCCCACCGACAGGCCGAGCGTCAGCGCGCCGCGCGAGTAGTCGGCCCCGACCATCGTCGTGCGCACGTCGCCGTCGAGCGACAGCGCGTCCTCGATGCCGCTGAAGTACGACCGGGAGCTGCTGCTCCACAACGACAGGATGCCGCCGCGACTCTCGCGGTTTAGCTCGAACTCGGAGTCGGAGAACAGGTTGCCGCCGTGCATACCGTCCGCCGGCCCGTAGCCGTTCAGCGTCGTCGTGCCACCCAGCGGGGCATGCTGGCCCGGCATGCCCATCGCGCCCGTCGCGGTGCCCATGCCGGTCATGCCCATCGCGCCGCTCATGCCGCGCATGCCTGCGCCGGGGAAGCCGAGGCCGGCGCCAGCCGCGCGCGGGCCCATCGCCATCGGTTGCGAGCCACCCATCGCGGCGCCGCCCAGTGGGGCCGCGCCCGCCAAACCCGCGCCCGTCGGCTGCGCGAACTGCGTCAGGAAGCCGAGCGCGAAGTCCCGCTCGCTGCCCGGCAGCAGCTCCCGCCCCGCGAACCGCGCCTGGAAGCCCCGCTGCCGCGGCGCTGCCATCCGCTCCTCGATGTGGGTGATCACCTGCTCGGCCGTCGCCCGCCCGAAGCGTGCCATCAATCCCCGCGGCAGCGGATCGCTGTTCCTGATCGTCCCGGTCGCCGTGGCGACCGCGATGCGCCCCCCCGACGGGTTCGACAGCACCAGTGTGAAGGTCTCCCCGTCGTCGTCGTGGCCGTCGTCCAGGATCGGCACTCGCACCGTCTTCGAGCGCTGGCCGAGCGCGAAGGTCAGCGTTCCGGAGGTCGCCGTGTAGTCGGCGCCCGCCGTCGCCGTGCCGTCGCTGGTCGCGTAGTCCACCGTGATGGTCTGAAGCGCCGTCCGGTCGAGCGTCACCCGGAACGACATGTTCGCGTCCGTGCCTTCGGTCGCCTCGGCGTCCGCCACCGAGATGCCCCACCCCACCGTGGTCGAGATCGTGTTCGAGAGCGCGCGCCCGTCTTCGGTGCACAGCACCGCCGGGCTGTCCGGGCCGCATGTTCCGCCGCCGGCGATCGTCACCGTCACCGAGCCGTTGCCCGAGGGCGACACGCGGATGAGCCACAGATCGCTGCGGCCGTCGACCCGCTTCGCGCTCGTCGCCGTCCCGCCTGTGACCGTCGCCGCGTCGTCGACGTGGCGGTAGCTGTTCGCGATGGCTTCGCTGAACGCGACCGTGACCTCGAACGGCCGGCCCTCGCCCTCGTGGTTGACCGGCTCGTAGGCGAATACCGCCGTGAGCGGCTCATCCTCGGGACCCGGCACGGTGACGGTGAGTGTCTCCGAGAGCGCGCGCCCGTCGTTGGTGCAGGGCGTACCCGTCACGCTGCAGGCGCGCCCGCCCGGGAGGGTCAGGGTGACGTCCTGGTTTCCGGCCGGCTCGATGGTGACCCGCCACAGGTCGTCTCGTCCGTCCACGCGCTTGACCCCGGTGACGGCGCCGTTCGTCACCTCGAAGCCTCTATCCAACTGGCGATAGCTGTTGCGCAGTCCCTCGCTGAACCGGATGCGCACGTGGAACCGGTTCTCCCCGTCGTGGGGCTCGGCCGTGCCGTCGAGCGCGGCCGTCAGCGGCTCGGGCGGCGCGTTCACCCCGCCGCCGCCGCCGCCGCCGCTGCCGGGCACGCACTCATCCACAAGTCGCGCTTGGTTGTTGCCTATCGCACGTACGTTCCTGATGTTCCTGTACCCGCTGTAGATGTAGCGTCCCTGCGGCTTGTTGTAGCGGTAGGCCGAGAGACGGTACCAATAGCGATGGCCCGAACAGACGTGGCGGTCGAAGTACTGGTTCGGCCAGAGCCCGTAGTCCGGCGACTGAAGAAGGCGCGGGTGCCACTCATATGCGTTCCGCTCCTGAAAGTTGCTCCAGCTCGGCGTCCTGTTCGGAAACGCGTAGGGATTTCGGTTCCAGCCCGACTTTTCCACCTCTTCCCAGTTGTCTGTCCCGTTGGGAGACCGTTCGAGCAGGTAGCGGTTCAGGACCTCGCCATCCTTGAGACCGTGACCCCAGTCAAGCTTGATTCCGGTCAACCTCTCGCTCCCGCCGCGCGCTGCGTCGAGCGAAAGGTTATCCATACCCCGTGCCTTGAAGCCCTGGGGCGCGGGGGTCCAGTCCAGATCGCGATTCCCGCCACGGACCCTGGAACTGAAACCTTGCACGAAGGCGCCGTTAGCCCAGTCCCGGAGGACGGAATAGCTGGAGTCGCCCGAACGGTCATTGTAGCTGACCTCGACCCACTCCTCCTGCGGGGTGTGTTCCTCAAGCGTCACGAGGACACTCTTTCCGCCGACTGTCACCTCGTCGATAGTCACCTCATCGCCCCCGACATCGACCCTGAAGACGTCCTTCAGCGGGTTAGACCCTCGCCGCACGTTGAGCCCGCGGTCGAAACTGAGGACGATGACCAGCCCTCTGCCGTCGTAGAAAGTGACCCCCGTGCGCCGCGGCGCGGTGGTCTGCGCGGCGGCGGGGGGGGCGAGCCAGGCGGCGCCGAGCGCAAGCAGGGCGGCCCCGAGGATGGCGCGCCTGCGCCCGCCGGGGGACGGTTTCGGGAACAGTCGGGGAACGTGGCAGGCGCCGGGGGCGAGCGCTCCGGCACGAGGTGCGTCGTGGAGGCGCTTGCGTTCGGGTGGCGGAAACCGGAAACCGAGCTCTTTCAGTGATTTCATTTAGTAGAGTCTTTACTCGCGACATTTCTTGCGAAACCTGTCAACACCCTGTTTCAAGCGACGCAGCGGGCGGCGCGGTCGGGTCGGCGTCGGCCAGGTTGTACTGCAAGAATTTCGACGTGTGGGCCGGAATGCTTTTCGTAGTCGGCGGCCTGTCATCGCAACGGAAGCGGCGCGGTGAGTCCGTCGCTGCGGCCGTCGTCCACAATGAACGCGTGTTGATGCTCTCCGGTCCATCGGTCGACGCGTAGGACGTCGCTGTTGGTGGGCCGAAGGTGTGCCAGGCGACTGTCGTCTTGGCCGAGCTCGGCGAACGTCACCGAGTTAGCGGAGCCCCGCCGCTCCAATCGTCACTTGGCCGGCAATCGGGAGTTCCTCGTGCTCCGGCCCACGGCGACCAACTGACCGCGAGACGCCACGTTCTATGTAATATAAACGTCCGGGAACGGGAAACCGGACATGCGAACAGTGGAACTCTCGCTTCGGCTGTGGAATCACGCCCGCCGCGGGGCGCGGGCGTCCGGCTCCGCGGGGCCGCGCGCACCAGACTGTCGCCGCCGCGCAGGGAGTGTTTCGATGCGCTGCTCGCCGAAGGGTCAGCGCCTTTTGGCCAGCGTATACAGCCGCTGCACGGCCTCCTTACGGCGGGTCGAAGCCCGCATCGCCGAGCGGGTTCCGCCCGAGCTTCGGCGCGCACTGGAGCATCTTCTCAACGAAACGGTCGACGCCGGTGTTCAGCGTGACCTACGGGCGTGCCGCCCAGGCCGGACGCGTTCGCGTCCCGCGTCCCGTCAGATCACGATGCGTTGACGATGGACGAAGCCTGGGCGGCCGGGCGCGCGGCCGCCCTCGAAGACGACATCCGCGCCATGCCGATGGGCTGCGCACCGTGCTGCCCGAGGGCGGAACCGGACTCTCTCTCGGACAGAAGCCAGGCTGCTGATAGCGCGCGCACTCGCTCGACAACCGCGCGCAAACGTAAGGTGCAGGACTCGCTACGGAGGTTGAGCATCACCCGCATCGTGATCGCACACCGGCTCAGCGAACAGCTCATCCGACGCGCCCCTGGCGCGACGACCCGGCCACGGTGCGTTTCGCAGCAGCTCTCACCCAAACTCGGCCAGCCCCGTGAAGATGCCGAACACGGCCGGTCGCGGTCGTGGTGTCGCCATCACACGAGCGCCCGGGTATCGACCGTCACCGTGAGCACGTCGAGGTCGTAGAACTGCTTGTGCTTCACCTCCTTCGCCACGTGGCGGAGGAGGTGCGGAGCTGATGTCCCTGACGATCTGGAGATCCCGCGTCCAGCTTGCCGAAGCGCTCCTCCAGGTTGACGTCGTCGGGGCCGGCAACGAGCTCGATCTGGAGGACGTCGTCGACCGGCCGCACCGCGACGCGGACGGGTTGACCACGTGCATCGCGTCGACGTGCAAGGGTGTCGGTGTCGATCCTCTCGGACATATCAGATACCTCCCTGGAGCCGCAAGCGGGCGGGCACTTCCGGTGCAGGAACACTGGCCTCGGGGACGGGTTCGATTTGCTGCTCGTCCACGGCCTGAAGCCGGGACTGCCGTCGGGGCGCAGCCAGGGCGGCCATCCGCCCCATTCTACGGCGAGCTCGCGGCACTCCCTACCAGCCGAGCGACGCCCGGCCGACGACGCCGTTCGAGATCCCGCCGAACCGGGAGGGAGGGCTTTTATGCGGCTATTCCGCTCTTCCGAGGAAGGGCTTTTTATGCGAGAAAAACCCGGGAACGCGCATCGGCGACGATGCGCATGTGGCCCTGGGGCTGCCTGCTGGCCAGCGCCAAGTCGACGTCGAGGCCGGCGCCGACGTCGGCCGCGAGGCGACGGTCGCGGCCGCGGCCGACGAGGGGCACGGGCAGGGAGAGGGGAGCGAGCGAAGGTCGAGGGGAGAGGACGAACAAGCCCCGAGACGAGAAACCCGGACAGGCCCCGCCCCGGCGGGCCACGGCCAACCAAGGAGGCCACCATGCGCACACGATACTGCTGATCACGCTGATCCTCGCGATCAGGGCGCGTGCGGGCGAGGCGGGCCGGCTGGCGACACTCGAGGCTCTCGCCAGGTTCATCGTCGACTTGTGCCGGGGCAGGGCGTGAGGCGGCTGTCGAGCGGCCGTGCCGTGTTGGCAATCTTCTAGAAGTGACCGCGGACACTCGGCAGCGGCAGCGGCAGCGCGCGCCGCGCGCCGCAGCGCGAGCAGAACACCATGTAGTGCCTGGACCGCCCGGCTGGGTGCGGCCCCTGGCTGCCGCGTCAATCCCGTCCAGCCTCCGCGAGATCGTCCCGCGCCCGCCTCAACGCCCGGGCGATGGTTGCCACATCCCGGCCCACCGAGCTTCTCACCCGCTGGAGCAGCCCCGTCGCCGTCCACGTCAGCAGGTTGACGTATTCGGCGGCGAGCACAACGGCGTCGCCGCCTACGGTGAGCTGGATGCGGGTGGCGACCGCGCACGCCTCGGTTCCGAGAACCGGGAGGACCAACGCGGAGACGTCGAGCACGACGCCCTCGAGGGGGGTTGCCGAGGGCGACGGGCCGGCGACGCTGATCCCGCTGCGGCGCAGCGCGCGTCGGGCTTCTTCGACGAGGACCTGCGCGCCGAAGGTGCAGACGGCGTCGTCGGGGCGGCTGAGGACGTTGCCGGTCAGGTGGATCACGTCGACCTGCGCGGCGAGGTCCAGCCCCGGGAAGAAGTCCTGCCCGCCGGCCGGACCCGGCGCGAGGGCAACGGCCGCGAGGGCCGCGCCCGCAAGCATCCCCATCTGTCGTCCTGATCGCCGCCGGCGGTCGAGCGCGGCCCTCTCGGACATCACGTTGTCCCCAGCAGGCCGATGAGAGCGGAGCCACGCGCCTGTGGCCAGAGGGTGAGTCCAGCGTCCCTGCGGCGCGGCGATGATGGTCCGTTCCGAGGTGACCGGTCCGTGCATTTCAGGGTCCGCACGCCCGATAGCGTGTCCAGGAAGGCCCGGCGCCTTAAGGCGCCGGCGGAGGAGAGGTAAAGCGCGTGGTGGGCTGCTGAACTGGACAGCAGCGGTTCAACCGTCGCCCTCGTGGGTTCTGAGGGCCGTCTTCCGCGGCAACGGACGGACGTGATGCGCCCCATGGATCCGCGCCGCCTAATCGAGGGAGACGCTGGCGTCGACGGCGTTTTCATGAGGACTCCCGTCCGACGCCCGGAGCGGGCGGCCGGACCCCGAAGTGGGGCGTCAACACGCTGAGGCCGCTCATCGATGGGAAGCAGCCGTTCGTCGAGCATGCGCAACTGCCGGTCGAGGGGTCTGCACCCGCTGGGGCCGCGGGGCTACTTCTCCGGTCCCGGATCGACTCGATCGTCGTCGTGCGCGCACCGCCAGCCGTGCTCACGTAACGCTCGATGAGCCGCCCGCGCTCCACCGGCACCTCCTGCCCACAGACAGCGGGTCGGGGTGCGCGTCGAGCGCCAGTTTCACGGCCTCCTCAAGCGGCCTGCCATTCATCACCTCATCTGCGAACAGCACCAGTCGTTTCAGGAACGCCCGATCGATGGACGAGGCGTCATGGGCGTTGTCCTGAAAGTAGAGCACGATGCGATCCAACGTGTCGCCCCTCGCTGGGAGCCGCCGCGCCCACGGGTGGAGGCGCGTGCACACCACCTGCTCGTACCGCCGCAGTACAGGCAGGCGCTCCATCATCGCCGCAAGATCAGGGGCGGAGCCTTTCATGTGATAGCAAGATGCCGGTGAGCAATATCGCAGCCGTACCGCTGGCTCTCGTACCGCGGCTACGCGCGGTTGCCGACCACCACCACTTCGTCGTCGAACTGGGGCGGCGCGGGCTCCGCCGGCTCGTCCGCCGCGGCCTCGCAGGCCGGCCGGTCCTGGCCGGCCTGCGGGTCGGCGGACTCCTGCCGGGCCTGGCCCGGCGCCGGCTGCGGCGACAGCGCCTCGGCGCGCGCCGGCGCATACCACGCGGCACACGCCGCCAGGCCCAGTGCGAGCGCCCGCCGCGGCAGGCGGCCGCGCCGCGCCGTTCCGCGGCGCAGGCTCCTAGCCTCCCCAGCCATAGTTGAGGCGCGCGTAGTAGTAGCCTCCACTCAAGCCCCACGGCGTGAACTGGCTGTAGGGAAGACCGAAGATCTCGGCAAACAGATCCATCCGCTGCGAGAAGGTGTCGAAGACGTTCTGGCCGCCCACCGACAGCGTCACGTCGCGGGCGAGCGGGATGCTCGCCTCGAGGTCGAGGATGTAGCGGCCGTCGAGAATCCGCGCGTCGGCGCCCCGCACGAACCGCGCGTCGAAGTGATCGACCCAGGCGCCGTAGTAGTGCAGGCGGCCCAGCACGCCGACCCGCCCCACCTGCTGGTTGACGGCGACGTTCCAGCGGGTCCGCGGCACGCCGCGCTCGAGGCCGAGCACGTCGCCCGGCGTGAGCAGGTCCGACTCTTCCGTCAGCTCCGTGTGGGTGTAGTTCAGCGTGAAGCTGAAGACCGTGTCGCCGCGCAGCGCGAGCGGCGTGTAGGTCGTGACGAGGTCCACGCCCTGCGTCCGGCTCGAGAAGTCGTTGATGAAGAAGCGGAAGAACTTCAGCGTGCCGGCCGACGTGATCCCCTCCGACAGCAGCAGCGCGCGCTCGTCGCCCTCGAGCGTGAAGGTCTGCGACAGGGCCAAGCGGTTGTCGAGCTCGACGCGGAAGTAGTCGGCGGTGAACGTGAACGGACCCGTGTCGACCACCAGTCCCGCGGTCGTGTTGACGGACGTCTCGGGCGCGAGCGGCTGGCCGCCGCGCAACTGCGCGGCGCGGAAGGTCGACGGCACGTTGGCGCTGTCGACGAGCTGCAGCGTCTCGGGATCGATGGTCGTCTGCACGTTGAGCGTATTCTGCTGCCCGGGGGTCGGTGCGCGGAAGCCGGTGCTGATGCCGCCGCGAATCGACACGGCGTCGCTCAGCCCGTAGCGGGCCGACAGCTTGCCGTTCGTCGTCGCCCCGAAGATGTCGAAGTGCTCGAAGCGCACGGCGCCGCCGAGCGTCCAGCGATCGCCCGGGTCGCGCAGCTCGAGGTCGCCGTAGAGCGCGACGTTGCTGCGGTTCCAGGTGCCGGCCGTGTAGTCTGGAAAGCCGGGAAAGCCGTTCGACCCGGAGACGAATCCCTGGGCGGCGTACGGTCCGACCTCCCACGACGGCCGCCCGCCCGCGCCGATCGTGAAGCGCTCGTCGCGCCACTCCGCGCCGGCCGCGATGTTGACCAGCTCGGTCGCCGCATACGACACATCGAAGTTGAGATTCACCTCCTCCTGCCGGTACAGCCCCGGATCGAATTCGCGCGGGGTGTCCAGGCCGAGCGAGGCGTTGACCGTGTTCAGGAAGAAGAAGTCCGACTCGTGCATGCCGTAGCTGGCGCTGGCGTCCCAGGTCAGGCCGCGCTCCACCGTGCGCCGCAGCCCGGCCACCACCGACGCGTCGCTGACCTCCCCGCCGAACTGCGGCGTGAATCCGCCCGGGGCGAGCTCCCGGAAGGTGAAGCAGTTCGGGTCGGCGGCCACCCGCGCCAGGCCCCCCGGGTCCGGCACGTTGCCGACGATCGGCACCGTCGGGCAGTTGCCGGCGCCGGCCATCCCCGTCCGGGCCCACAGGCGGTCGCCGACCAGCAACGTCGCGCCCTCGTCGAGGCTGTAGATGTTGGCCCGGTTGTTGGGGTTGCGGAAGTAGAACCCCTCGGTCACCTTCTTCTCGGCGTAGTTGGCGTGGCCGTAGAACTCGAGCCGGTTGGCGAGCTGGTGGCCGAAGTTGCCGAACAGCTTCACCTCGTCCTCGACCAGGGGGTTGCCCCAGATCTGCGCCGGGTCGGCCACGTGGGTGTTGCCCGCCGCAATCAGCGTCGCCGCGTCGGCGCGCTGCACGCTGCGGTTGGTCGGGTCGGCGTTGCCGTACTCGAAGCTGAGGTTCGCGAAGCCGGTCTCGCCCAGCGGCAGGCCGACGTTGCCGGCGATGTTGTACCCGTCGCCGTCGCCCGCGCGGTAGGTGCCGGTGTTGAACTCGAGGCTGCCGCCCTCGCGCGCGTTCTTGAGCAGGAAGTTCATCACGCCGGCGATGGCATCCGAGCCGTACTGCGCCGACGCGCCGTCGCGCAGCACCTCCACCTGTCGCAGGGCGATCGACGGAATGGTGGAGATGTCCGGCCCCTGCGCGCCATCCGTTACGCCGGCGAACCAGGCGATGACCGACGAGCGGTGGCGGCGCTTGCCGTTCACCAGCACCAGCGTATGGTCGTGGGCCAGGTTGCGCAGGCTGGCCGGCCGCACGAGCGTGGCCGCATCGCTGATGGGATGCGTCGCCACGTTGAACGAGGGGACGAGCGTGCGCAGCTGGTAGTCGAGCGTGGTCGCCCCCTGGCGGACGACGTCCTGGAACGGGATGGCGTCGATGGGGACCGGCGACTCGGTCACCGATCGCGGCTGGCCGCGGCTGCCGACAACGACGACCTGCTCCTCGAGCTCGACCGCCAGCTCCACGTCGAGCATCGCCGCCGCCCCGGCCGGGACCTGCACGCCGGTGCGCACGACGCTCTGGAAGCCCGCCAGGGTAAAGGTGACGTCGTAGACGCCCGGATCGAGCGCGGTGAGCGTGAATGCGCCGCTGCCCTCGGTGACCGCGGTGCGAACCGGGCCGTCGCCCGTCGCCGGCCGCGCCTCGACGTTGACACCGGGCAGTGCGAGGCCCGTCGCGTCGGTCACCGTCCCGGACAGCTCCGCTGCCTGCACGCCCGACACGGCGGAGGCCATGGCCAGGACAAGGAGCGCTCCGATCGCCATGCGGACGCCTGCCGAACGCGCCTTCCTGTCCATCTGCGAGCACCCCCGATCCGCATCGCGCCTGCACGCGACGAAGTGCGGCCAGCACGAGGTGAGCCGCGCCAAGCGCCGGCTCGCAACAGCCGGCCCGTACATGCTACGGGGCGGCCCCCCACGCAGCCCTTGCTGAATCAGCCGCCGCGTTGGCCCGTCGAGCCCCAGGGCCGCCTCGGCAGCCGATACATCCTGGGCAACCGCGGTCACGGCCGCCTACAACGCTGGCGCATGAGGCGGTGTGCCGCCCGCGAAGCCAGATGTCAGGACAACCGCAACGCAACGACGGTCGCCCCACGGCTGCTTCCGTCTCCCCGTGCCCCTCCTAACAGCCCGTGGAAGAAGTCTGTTCGCTGAGCCGAACTGTTCAGGCGGCTTGGCGATGAGCGATTGAGCCGACGAACGTCGTCGGGCTCCATTTGGGCCTCCAGGCGCCCGTCAGACGCCCCCAGAGGTCGATCAGACGCCCGATCAGTCCGCAAATCGCCGAAAGAGCCCGCCCCTGCAGGCTCCGCGGCGTGCCGACGCCGGTCAGGCTGCGCAACAGCAGTCCGAGGTTGCAGCCGGCCGCCTGGATGAGCACCCGCTTGCGGACATTCTCATGACCGCGCACCCACACCCGACGCAGCCCCCCGGTTTCATACTGGTGCGCGAAAGGCCGTTCCACCAACTCGCCACGCCGCCGTTGTCGACGACGACCCCGCGCGCCGCGAACACGACGGCGGTTCCCATACAATGCCCGTTGCGCAGCCCGCTTCTCCGGCGGCGTCTCTCCCGTCTTCTTGTCCTGCCAGCGGCGACGACCCCGCTCGGGCTCCGAAACGTAGCTGCGAACCCCAATCTCGTCGAGCGCCACCAGCGTCTCGTCGCTGTGGTACCCCTTGTCGGCGACCACCTCTTCGACGCCAGCACCGTCCGGCTGAACCGCCTCGACCTGCTCGGCCGCCGTCGTCAGTGTCTCCGGAAGCGTCGCCGAATCGCCCGCCGACGCATCCTGTACGGTCACCGAGAGAATGGCGCCCGTCTCCAGGTCGACCCCATGCTCGGCCTTGTGGGCCAGGTGCGTCCGGCCGTCCTTCATCTTCGTGATCTTCGCGTCCGGATCCTGGGGAGACTGCCAGTCCTTGTTCGATGTCTTCTTGTCCTTCCGGGACCGGTCGAACCGCGCCAACTCCGCGCGCGTCGGCGTCGCAAGCCCCGAGGCTTCCGCCAGACGCTGCAGAAACGCCTCGTACGATTCGCCCGTGTCCCGACGCTCGATGCTCCGCATCGCGGCGTTCGCTTCCAGTGTCGTCGCATCGACGCCGACCGTCTTCCCACGCACCAGACCGGCTTCGGACAGCCGCTCGAGAACCCACGTGAAAACCGCTCCGTGCGTCTCCACGTCGATCAGCCGACGCGTCCGCGACAGCGTCGAGTGGTTCGGCGCCGCCTCGGTCACATCCAGGTCCAGAAACGACCGAAGGCTCAGAGAATCGGCCACCCGCCACGCAATCCCGCGCTCCGACGACAGGCCCTCGAAATACCCGATGAACAGCATCCGGAAATACCGCCCAGGACGCAGACTCGGCCGCCCCATCCGAGACGCGTAGAACACCGCGCACAGTCCCTCGACGAACGCGTCAAACCCAGCGTCATCCAGGACCCGGTTCAGACGCTCGAAGAAGGGATGCCCCGCATTCGTCGGCAAATCCGCCGTCGTCACCCACAGCGGCGACCCCTGTCGCGCTGCTGGTTTCTTGCCCATCGCCATGGTCGTTCAGTGTACGGGTTCGATCGCACCGCGGCCAGGCCGGTTCCGCGACTTTTGCCACGGGCTGCTAAATGGGCCAACCGCACAAAATAATTCCTCTGATAGCTGTACTGACGTCTGTTGAAGCAGAATCGGACACCCTCCTTAGCCGTCGTGAGTGCCCGGCTCGTCGGGACTGGCGATCGAAGCACCGCCACCGGGGCGAGACGGCGACCGCTCAGGGTCGTCCCCTTCGCTTGTGCATGTGATGACTGTCCCGGACTTCCTGCTCATTTCTTCGGGGTGATAGGCCGTCGGCCACTCCCGTGAGCCTGCTCCCCTCTCGCCATCGGTTACACCTGAGGTCCCTTCCCTCCGCCGGCATTACCCGGCTTCCTCGGTACCTACGGAAGCGATCCGTGGCTGTGTGATGGTCGCTCTTGGTCTTGACGCAGGCGGCAACTGAGACAGAACCCACGGCGAACCATGCGGCTTGAAGACCTGCAACCCCATTGTGACGTCCGCGGCGTGCATCCCGACGGCCTAGTCAGCAGCGGCGTCCGGGGGACGGCAGGGTGCCCCTGGGCCCGCGCGGGTGCCAGGTTGGCGCCGTTGGCCGTCTGTTCCCACCCGACAGCGTGTCCTGGCGTCGGGTAACCCACGCCCGTTGGTTGGACCCTCCTTGCCCGCCCCTCTGCGTTTCGGCATGATCGGCGGCATCATCTTGGCTTCTGAACCCGTGCGCATGCTGCCGAAGGAAACCGTCGGTGGAGGTGATCTCCGAGGTTCAACCTCGGAGCGGCGCCTCTTCGCGCAGGCCCGGCAGGGCAGTCGGTCGGCGGTCGAGCGCCTTTTCGAGCGGTACCGCCCCTGGCTCCGTCGGTGGGCGCGCGGCCGATTGCCGGGGTGGGCGCGCGGCGGGGAGATCGACACGAGCGATTTGGTCCACGACGCCCTGCAGCGTACGTTCACGAGGCTCTCGTCGTTCGAGTCACAACACGCCGGTGCCTTGCGAGCGTACCTCCAGCAGGCCGTCGAGAACCGAATCCGTGACCGGTTGCGCCACGCCACGCGCGGGCTGAACCTGATCATGCCCGACGCACCGGTTCGATTCTCCGACGGTGCCGCACCGCAGCATCAGAAGTTCATCGACGAGGAGACCTGGAGGCGCTACCGGGACGGGCTGGGGCGCTTGAAGGGCCGTGACCGCCGCCTGATCGTCGGTCGCGCGGAGTGCGGATACAGCTACCGGCAGCTCGCCTTCATGGAACGCCTGTCGAGTGCGGACACGGCGCGCAAGGCGGTGGGGCGAGCACTGAGAAGGCTGGTCGACATCATGTCGCGCACGTAGGCGCACGACGGCTGCTCTGCGTCAGCCCCGGTCGCAGCGCGCGAGGCGATCGGGCAGCTTGTCTTGCATCGTCTGTCCGGGTTCCGGACTTCGGACGTCATTACTCTCATAAGAGATTGGCTATCGCCTGCGAGGAGACTTCGTCTGGGTCGGGCGGACCCTGCTCGCCCGGGCGAGCAGGGTCCATGCGTGGTCGTTCGCCGCGCGGCGGTCAGGTGCCACAAAGCCCCCTCTATCGGGCGCACTGTCCGCACGGGTGCGGCACGCCCGGCGCCTGGAGAGGGGACATCGAGAAGGCTGATCAGTATCTCGAATGCACAAGGCCGATTCCCGGGATGTCGTCGGCGACGCGGTGGACGCCGTCACGTTGAACCAGGACGTGCAGTGGGAGCGGTGCGCGAGGCTGGCCACGCCGGCCGAGTGCCGCGCTTTGGACACGCTGCGCTCGCTCGCCCGGCTCTTTACGGGAAGCGACGCCGCGCGGACGATGCCCGTGAGCGGGGAGGCGGGTGGCTTCACGCGCCGCGCCGTTCCTGCTCTCATGTCCCTCGCCGCCGGCGCGTTGGCGTTGACGCTGCTGCTGCTGCCTTGGCGATGGGACGACTACTATCGAGCGCACGGCGACCTCGCCGTCTACATGACCATCCTCCTCGTCGGACATGGCGCGAGCGCCGGCCTGCTACTGCTCGCGGGCCGTCATGACCGGCGGACGTGGCTGCTGGGGGGCTACTTCCTTTTCAAGGCCACGGTGGCGTTGCCGCACATGCTCCCGGCTTTCTGGGGGCAGATGCCGCCGCCCGACGTGCTGGAGACCTCGTTCCGGGAGATGTCCACGCCGACCAGGATCTTCCTGTTCCTGTACGCGCTTCCCCAGGCCTACGCGGTCGCGCCGGCGTTTCTGTGGGCGTTCGCCAGAGAGTGTCCGCGGGTCCATCGCAGGACGAGGCTCGACGACTTCGCGCGCCGCATGGTACCGGTCAGCGTGACCATCGGTTGCGCCATGTGCGCCAGCGTGGCGGCGCTGTACTGGGCAGGGGCTGTCGGCGACGCGATCAGCGACGCGGTCTACCTCACGGCTCTGGATGCGGCAATCGCCACGCCGAACGTGCTGTCGCTGGCAGCGGTGGTGGTCATCGCGCTGCGCGCGCACACGGCGTCGGCCGAGGAGAAGAGGCGCGTCGCCGTGTTCAGCACCGGGTTCCTGGTGTGGGTGGGAGTGGCGACGGCGTACGACGTCGTCGAGGTGCTCATGCCTGGGTTCTGGCTGTCGAACTATCAATCGGGTTCGGTTCTCTTGCTGCTGCAACCGCTGCGGTTTCCCGGGATGGTCCTGCTCTGGTACTCGGTGCTGGCGGTGCGCGTGCCTCACCCTCGTGAGGTCATCCGAGCCGGGTACCGGCGAGTGTTGACGCGCCCCGGCTTGCTCGGAGCGGCGGCGGCGGCGGCGCTGGCGGCGCTGGGCTGGCTGTTGGCGAGCCGTCCCGAGCGGGCAGTGGGCGCGGTCATCGCAGACCCGCTGGCGCAGTCGCTGTTCGTCACGGCCGGGATTCTGTTGCTGGTGGTCGTCGGCCGCGAGCGGCTGCTGCGCCACCTGGACGCCTGGGTCAACCCCGATACGACGGACCAGCAGCAGGTCTTGGCTGCCGCTGCTGCGACCCTAGCGAAGGCGGAGCAGCTGACGGCCATCGGCCGGACGGTGGCCCGAGCGGTCAAGCGCGGCTGCGGCTCGCCCGCCATGCTGCTGGTGGTTGCAGGTGACGAGACCGACGCGTTCAGGGCACCGGACACCACGATCTCACGGCTACCGCGTACGTCCGCGATCGCGCACCTGCTGGAGACGGTCGGCAGGTCGTTGCGCGTTCACCCGAGCGATGCGAAGTCAGCCTTCGAGTTGCTGCCGCCCGAAGACGCGGCATGGGTCGTGGAGACGGCCGCCGACGTGATCGTGCCGGTTCCGGGCCCGGGGGCGGCGGTCGGCGGGATTCTCGTGGTCGGCCGCCGTTTCGACGACCGGATCGTGCGCACTGTCGACGTACCGTTCCTCGAAGTGCTGGCTTCGGCCGCGGGTCAGGCCGTGGCGCGCCTGCGGCTGCTGCACGGGCCGGACGCGAAAGGGTCGGGGGTGCCGCCGGGACTCGAGTGCCCGGCGTGTGGATCCGTGTCGGGGGCCGACGAGCCTCCCGCGTGCGACTGCGGGTCGGCGTATATCGCGACGGAGGCTCCGCGGCTGCTCGCGGGCAAGCTGCGCTTGACGCAGCGGTTGGGTGCCGGCGGGATGGGCTCAGTCTACCTGGCCCGCGACATCGGACTCGACCGCGACGTCGCCGTGAAGACCCTGGTCAGGATGTCCGTGCCGCGCCTGCTCCGATTCAAGCCGGAAGCGCGGGCCATGGCGACGGTGGCGCATCCGGCGGTAGCCCAGATCTACGGCGTCGAGTCGTGGCGGGGCCGCCCGTTCCTGGTCATGGAGTTCCTGCCCGGCGGCACGCTGGCCGACCGGCTTCGGGACGGACCGGTTCCGGCGCTGGAGGCGGTCGCCATCACCACGACTCTTGCCGAGGCGCTGACGGCGGTCCACGAGACCGGCTATGTGCACGGGGACGTCAAGCCGAGCAACATCGGGTTCACGGCGGCCGGGTCGCCCAAGCTGCTGGACTTCGGTCTGGCTCGGCGGATGCACGATGCAGCGGTCGTGGGTGGCACGCTGCGCTACTTGTCGCCCGAGGTGCTGTCCGGCCGGTCGGCCGAGGAGGCCGACGACGTCTGGTCTCTGTGCGTGGTCCTCTACGAGATGGCGTCTGGTGAGCACCCCTTCACGGGGGGCGGGACCGAAGAGGTGACGGAGTGGATTCGGCGTCAGCGTCTCGCAGCGCCGGCCCGGTCGCCAACGGGCTCAAAGGCGCAATTGGCGGTGCTCGCGTTCGTGGCGTCGCTGCTCACCGCGCCCCGGTCGGCGCGCCCGCCGAGTGCACGCGCGTGTGTCACCGCCCTTCACCGGACTCTCGGCAAGGACTAGATCGCAATTTTTCTTTCGACCACCCCTGTCCGGTCTGCCGCTCTCGGCGCAGATGATCGGGCTGCGGTTTACGGCCGCGGCGGCCGGCATCGGTGCGCCGGGGGACCGACGGGGTCTGCCTGGCCGGCGGGGGGCGGTGGCTGCGGCTCCACGAGAAGCGCGGGAGGCGGCACGACGTCCCGGCCCACCATCGGGCGGGGGAGGCGCTTGACGACTACTCTCGAGACGGGCCGGCTCGACGAGGCGAAGGCGGCGCTGTTCCAGAGCGTCGACCCGGCGGGGCTGAGACCGGCCGGACGCTCTCGCGGCGTCTCGTCCTGGCCAGCCCTGGCGCTCGACGCCGGCCTCGCTACTGCCGCGTCAGCGTTCCCACGATCTCAATATTCCCGCAGTGGTCGCTACTCGCGGTTTGGAGAAAGCGAGCCGTGTCGCCCGAGAAAGTCAGCATCGTGGGAGCCGGTGCGATGGTGCCGCAGGTGTCGTCGTCAAGCGGCACGGCATTGGCCAAGGAGTCGGGCGGGAACGTGACGACGCCGGTCTCGCTCACGGTGCCGGTGACCGCTTCGAGTGCGTTAGTCTCTTCGAAGATCGAGATCGAGCCCGTGATCGTGAGCTGTGCCCCGGCTTGCACCACGGTTATTTGCATGGTTCCGCTCAGACTCACCATCAACGCGTTCCCTTCGGCCGCGGCGGTGATCGTCAGCGGTCCACTATAGGTTCCCGCAACATTCGGAATCTGCGGCTGCGGTGACGGAGCGGTGGGGTTGCTGTCCCCGCCGCACGAAGCGGTGGCCACGGCAACGACCGCGCAGGCGACCAGGAGCCTGAGGCGCGAGAGATTCATCCGCATGAGGTCAGAGTCTCACATTCCGGAGCCCACCAGGGACTCAAGGGCTTCCTCGAGGTTCGCCGCCTCTTCCACGGTCAGCAGCTCCCGCTCCGGCGAGCTCGACCAGCCGGCGGCCGCCATGCTTGTAGTCGAGCGCGTCGGCCAAGCGCACGGCCGTGGCGCCGGCGAGCGGGCCGACCATCTCTGCACGATCAGCGGGCAATCCGACTCGCCACTCGGCAGCTCGTGGATGCTCCCCTGGGGGCACCCCGCCGCGGTCCCGCGTCATGCCCGCTGCGCTCACCGTCCGAAGGCGACCGCGCGCGGCGGCGGTGCGTCGGAACTGTCGCTGGCGTGAGCCGGTTCAGGGCCAGTTGGCGCACTACAGGGGTACCGACACCATTCGTGCTGTGATGCACGCTAAGGGCGTCGTTCCTGATACTGCGACGCCACGCGCGTCACCTCGACCGCGCCGCCGCAGTCCGGGACACGCCGCCGGTGCCGACGCCGCGTGGTGCTCGTCGACCTGCGCCGGGCGCGGCCGGCACGGCTGCCGCCCGTAGGCCGCGCCGGTCCGCCGGCCGGGACGCCCGCCACGCCCTTGGGGTCGGTCCTTGGCGAAGGGGGCCGCTTGCCGGAATCCGGCTCGGCGTGCGGTCGCCAGTTGCTTCTCGAGGTGGTCGGTCTTCTTCTTCCGCTTCAGGCGGTCGTTCTCACGCCGCAGCCGTGGAGCAGCCAAGCAGCCGGCGTCGGCAGCTTGGCCACCCTGCTGGTTCTCGGCACCGGCACCGCCTGGGCTCAGCAGCAGACCGCCGTCTGCAGCAACACGCCCGGCTCGAGGCCCTGGCGAGAATGGTGCACCGGGGAATGGCGGCGGCGCGTGTTGTACCAACCTTCGACGAACCGCGAACAGCCTGACGGCGAGGCGTTGCGAACCATGGTGTTCGCACAACGCCAGGAACCGCTGCGTCAACGCGGCTGATGGAAGCTCGCCCACGCCCGAAGCCGGCGAGCACCCGCAGGCCCCAGGCTATCTACACGAGCGCCTGGGTATCCACGGTCACCGTGAGCACGTCGAGGTCGTAGAACTGCTCGTGCTTCACCTCCTTCGCCACGTGGCGGAGGATGCGCGGGCCGACGTCCCTGACGATCTGGTGATCCTCGTCCAGCTTACCGAGGCGGTCCTCCAGGTTGACGTCGTCGGGACCGGCGACGAGCTCGATCTGGAGGACGTCGTCGACCGGCCGCACCGCGACGCGCACGGGTTGCGGCTTCGACTCCTCCTGGCGCTCCAGCAGATACAGGAACGCCTCCTCGCCGGCGAGCTGCAGCCGGTTGACCGCTACCTCGTCCCAGCCGGCGCGTTCCGCGGCTCGGTCGAGGACGGCGTGCAAAGTCGGAAGCGACCGCACGCTCGGCTCGAGCACGTCGTGCTGGGCGCGTTGCTTGAGCGACACCAGCAGGGTCAGGACCATGGCGACGATGCCCCCGGCGGCCATGCCGTTGTCGAGGATGCCGCGGGACCACTGCGGCAGGTGGTCGGGGAAGATGACGCCGAACTGGAAGCCGAGGCCCAGCCAGAACGAGATGCAGACGGTGAGGACGATGATGATCCCACCCCAGAGGGCCACCCGCCGCGCCGCGACGCCCGTCAGGTCGGCGATGGAGATGCTGGCCGAGTAGGTGGAGTTGGGCACCGTGCCGGCGAGGCCGGAGAGCAGATTGCCCACGCCGTCCGCGTTCAGCGCCCGCTGGACGACCTTGAAGTCCACCGGCGCCGCGGTCCGGTGCGAGACCCGTTGTATCGCGATGGCGTGGCCGTAGGTCTCGATGGCGCCGATGATGGTGACAATGATGAACGGGATGAGCAGGCCCAGGAACCGCGCGTCGAACGACAGGTCCAGCCCGGGCCAGCCGGTCCGGGGCAGGCCGAACCAGGCGGCGTCGAGCACCGGCGTCCAGTTCAGCATCCCGGTCGGGGCGGCGACGAGGGTCCCCGCCACGATGCCGAAGAGAGGAGCCCACAGGCGGGCCGCGCCGCGCGCGTAGAGCGACACCAGGACGATGGTCACGACGAAGGCCGTGAAGGCGACCAGCGGTCGGCTCAGCGACGCGGGGTCGACGCCGGCGGGGACCTCTGCCAGCATGTTCGTCGTGATGGGAAACAAGTTGACGGCGATCAGCATGATCACGGTGCCGCCGACCGTCGGCGTGATCAGCCGGCGGAAGAACGACAGCCGCGCGGAAAACAGGAACTGCACCAGCGACGAGACGACCACGAGGATGGCCAGCAGCGACAGGCCGCCCGCCGCCACCGCCGCCGCCGACACGCCGATGAACGCGCCCGACGTGCCCATGTAGAGGGCATAGCCGGCCCCGAACGGTCCCACCGGCCGGGCCTGCAGGATGGTCGCGAGACCGCTGACCACGAGGGCCGAGAACACCGCCCACTCTAGCCCTTCGGGGTAGTCAGCGGCGTTGAGGACGATGATGGGAATGAGGATGATGCCGGTCAGGATGACGGTGGCAGACCTGCAGGCTGAGCCCGAGGGTCAACCCTTCCGAGGGCGTTTCGTCGACGGCATAGCGCAGGCGAGAATCCGACGCCGGCCCTCGTCGAGGGTTGCTCATGAGACCACTCCTTACCTACACCCTCTTTAGTTGGCGTAGCGGGCCAGTGTCTGACGCCAGAGCCCCACGGGCTCGCGGGTGCCGCCAGCGCCCTCGAAGACAATCCGACGTGTCTCGAGGCGCGAGCCGTAGAAACGCTCGTTCGCGTCCACGTCCTGGCGGATGGTGCTGCCGTTGATCGTGACACCGGCAAACACGCCCCGCGCTCGCGAGTAGCTGAGGATTTGGGCGCTCAACTGGAGGTCGGTCGCCGCGGCGGCGTTGCGGCCCACCGGGCCGGCGGCCACGCCGGCGTCGACGCCGATTGAGAATTGGTTGCTGACGAGGTTGTCGAGCCCCTCCGGTACCATGATGACCAGGACGATGTCGCTGCGCTGGACGCCGATCTGCAACCCGAAGCTCCCGCCCGTGAGGGTGAGGAAGGCCGGGGCCGACCAGCTGTCACCACTGCGCGCGCTCAGGATGCCCCGGCCGCGCATGCCACCGAAGCCGAACCCGGCGCGCGTGGTTCCGGGAAACATCGCAATGCCCTGGGCACGCTCCAGGATGGCGTTCGGGATGGCGCTGTCGTCGGCGTCCATGACCGCGTCGAACGCCCCAGCCGCGCGCGTGATGCGCTCGGCTTCTTCCGCGCCATCGTCCTGGGCAGCAGAGCGAGACGTCACCCGCCGCCGTTCTTCCACGGCCCGTTCGCGAGCCGCCTCAGCCTGCCGCCGTTCGGCATCGGCGCGCCGCACCGCCTCTTCTGCCGAGTCGAGCAGCTCGAGCGCCTCGCGATAGAATTCGCCGTCCCGGCCAACCGTGAGCAGATACTCGTTCAGAGAACCGACCGCGGTCTCCGCAAGGCCGGCGGCGAAGGCCACCTGCGCATACTTGAAGGAGAACTCGGGCGGCAACGCGAGTGCGTGCTCGCGCTGCAGGGCGACGATCTTGTTCATCACGTCGTGCGCCGCCCTAGGGTCGTCCCGGGCCAGGAGCCGGTCGACCCGTACCAGACGTCGGTCAATCAGAATCTCAGGGGGAAGTTCGCCGGGGCGGGATGCCGGAGCTGGAGGCTGGAGCCCAGCATCCGAAGCCTCGGTAGGCACTGGGATGTCCGCAACCGGCGCGGGGGCCGGTGCCGGATCGTGCGGTGCCGGCGAAGCGGTCACCGGGCGCGGATCGGCCGCCGCCAGCAGCGCGGCGACCTGGTCGCCGTCGAGATACCCAGTCTGGGGCTCGTCTCGTGCCGCCTGCCACGCCCGGATGGCCGCCCGCGTCCGTGGGCCGAACAGGCCGTCCGGTGCCCCCGGGTCGAAGCCCTCGTTAGCGAGCCCCTCCTGAATCAGCCGCCGCGTGGGCCGGTCGATGCCCAGCGCCGCCTCGACCGCCGACGCATCCTGCGCGGCGGTGACCATCGTCACCCCGAACACGGGCGCCGTCGACGGCATCAGAACCGCTGCCGAGACGACCAGCGCCGGCAACAGAATCACGGCGAGATGCGTATGGCGCATCGCGGTCCCCCTGTTCTCTCAAGGACAAGACCCTGCCAGCCGGAGATCGCCCATGAGGCGCAAGATCTGTCTCGGAAGGCTTGATCCCGGACTATCTGCAGAGCCAATTCGGCGCGTTGCGCGCAGCGCCCTCCATCTGCGCCCCCGCCGACGTCGCCGTTCGCCCGATGGTAGTCCTCCCATCGCCAAGGCAGCAGCAACAACGCCGCCGCCACCGCGACCGCGGCGAGAGCCATGAGGAGGTGGATGGCGCGGCGGGCGGTCCCGCCCGTGAAAGGGGCGGCGGGCGCGGCCGGCGGGGTCGACGGCGCAGGTCCGGTTCCATCGCCGGCCGTGAAGAGCCGTGCCAGCGCCCGCAGCGTGCCGAGGGTGCGACGCTCGGCCGGAGTGGCGAGTCGGGCGCACCGGTCCCATTGCACGTCCTGATTCAGCGTGACGGCGTCCACCGCGGCGACGACGACGTCCCCGGAATCGTTCTCACGCATCGTTCCACCGCAGCGTCGGTCTTCGCTGCAGACTCTCGTCTCTATTGGGGTTGGACGTGTAGAGAGAAGAAACCGGACAGCAACCCTCGGACGCGGCCTCCGCGACGGGGGCGCGGGGTGAGAGAAGCCAGGTAATCCGGGTCTCCCGGAAATCGCCGCTACGGCCTCGACATCACTTCGGTCAGTCTTCTCAGCGCCCGTCCCAGCGCCTTGCGCGCCGCTTCCGCACTCGACAGGCTCTCGACGAAGGCAAGCTGCCGGTAACTGTAGCCGAGCTCGGCGCGGCCGACGATGAGCCGCCGGTCGAAATCCCGCAGGCGCTCCAGGCCGCCCAGGTACCGCCCCCGAGACTGGGTTGTTCGGGTCGACGGTGGACGGCGAGCACCCGGCGGCGAACCAGGTTCCCCAACGACGTCGGTATCGCGCCGGTCAACCGGTTCCGGCTGAGGGTGGACTGGAGATCAGCCGCTCGAGACAGGTCAGGTGTCCCAACCCCGCCGGCAACGATCCCGTCAACTTCGTTGTGGCAGAGGAACAGCACCCGAAGGTCGACGAGCTTGCCCGCTGAGTCCGGGACCGTCTCCGTCAAGGCATTCTCGGCGAGACCCACCGTCGCCCGGAACGTGTGGCAGCACGTCGAGGGCGGGCGGCCTGCGGCCGCAGGCCGCCGCCTGAACATCGCCAGGGCCACCTGCTGCTCGAGCGCCTGGCCCATGAGCCGGCGCGCCGCCGGCTCCACGCTCTGGAAGAGCGCCCGCCTTCGGCTCCTCGAGCCCCGCCGTAGGCGTCGAGGGCCGCCGCTGGCCGGTGGCGGGTCGTGCCGCTTTCCCGGCTCTTCTCGTGGACGGCGCTTCCTCGAGCTGGGCGTCTCCAAGACCGCCATCGCCTAGCTCACGGGCGTGTCCCGGCCCGGCCTGCACAGCTTCATGAGCACCCGAGGTCTCTGGCCGGATGTTGCCTCCAGCGCCACCGCCCTGAGCACCCTGCCAGCGGATCGGTCTTGTCCGGTTCCAGCCTGCCGGACGTCATCATCAAGTAGGCGGTAGCTCAGGCCGCAGTCGTCGAGTCACGCGAGGTTGTCCTCGACACGCTCGGTGTGGCGCACACCCCGAGCCGCGCGTGTCCGACTCCCCCGACCAGCGCCACGTCTTCGCTCATCGCGTCACCTCTCCCCCGCGGCCGACGAGCGCCTCGAACCGTTCGTAGTCGTTCACGAGCGCCTGGGCCTTCCGACAGGGCGAACTTCTTGCCACCCTTGCGCCCGCGAGCCTAGGGCCTGAGCGGTCGACGACGTGCATCGATTTCGCCGGAATGCGCAGTCCTGCACGAAGAAGCACCCCCACAGGACCGAAAGCAAGGAACGAACCCGCGGGGCTACAGCAACCGTGGTATGGTTCCGCGCTCGCCATGTCGCTGCCGCGTGTCTTCCTCGTGTTCCTGCTCCTTGCCGCTGGCGGTTCCTGCCTCCTCACCTTCCCGGCCGAGGCCACCGAGCTGCCGTTCGCCGACCTCGTCGACACGGCCGCCCGGCGTCACGGCGTTGACCCCGACCTGGTTCACGCCGTCATCGCCGTCGAGTCAGGGTACCGCGCGAGCGCGCAATCGCGGGCCGGAGCCCAGGGCCTGATGCAGTTGATGCCCGGCACGCAGAGCGACTTGGGCGTCTCGGACGCCTTCGACCCCCGGCAGAACGTCGACGCAGGCGTCGCCTACCTGCGGCGCCTCACCGACGAGTTCGGGACCGTTCTCGCGCTCGCCGCCTACAACGCCGGGCCCGGCGCCGTGCGCCGCTACAACGGCATTCCGCCCTACGAGGAGACGCGTGCCTACGTGCGTGCCGTCCTCGCCCGAGGCCGACCGGCGGCGGGCGGACAGGGCGCTCCCCCAGACGTCCTGCTCCGGCGCGACGGGCAGGGTGACCGCGAGGCAGCCGCCGGGGTGGGCCGCGGGCCGCAGCCGCCGGCCGAGGCAGCTGAGAGGCGGGGTGTCTCGAACGAACGGCAGATACGGGTCGGGGGCAGCGAGCCGCCACAAGCCGCGGCGGACGCCTCCCCCCTCGTGTTCCCCGCCGCCGCGGACCGGCTCACGATGGTGGACGCCCTGGTGGACTGCAATAGCCCCGTCCTTCCAGCACTCGCCGCAATACAGGCTCTCGAGCTCGACGGCGCGAGGCGCGCGCCTGATCGTCCCTCCTCTGGACGCAGGGATCCCGCGGCGGGACCCGACCGACGTGCATGGGCCTGCTTGTTGCCGGCTGCCGGAGAAGCTCGCCGCGGGCACGATGACGCCAGGTGGAATATCGGCCCGGCGGCAGCTGCGCAGCTCGAAGAGCTGCTCGTGCGGCGGTGGGCGGAGCGGAGCATGTCGGTGGCCCCGGCGCCTGCGCGGGAGTGAGCATGAAGGTGTTCGAGATCGTCTTCAAGGGCGGCGAACACGGACAAGTCATCGCAGAACTGCGGAGGACCTCGACCGTCCCGAGACCGCTGAGCTACCGCGGTCTCGTCGACCGAGGCGGGGCCGCTAGATCACGATGCGCTCGATCTCGTCGACGGTGATCGTGTCCGCCGTCCGGTCGTAGAGCTTCGTCGTCTTCGGCGACGCGTGCCCCGCGATCCGCTGCGCGTGCTCGAGCGTCCCCCCGTTCGACAGATACGCCGTGATCCCCGTCGCCCGGAACGTGTGGCAGCAGGTCGACGCCGGCAGATCCGCGGCCGCCGCCCGCCGCTTGATCATCGCCAGGACGAGACGCCGCGACAGCGCCCGGCCCGTCAGCCTCCGCCCCGCCGGGTCGACGCTCTGGAAGAGCGGCGCCTTCGCCTCGCCCGGCCCGGCCGCCGCGAGGTAGTCGTCGAGCGCCTCGGCCGCCCGATGGTGCGCCGGGACGTCGTGGCGCTTGCCGCCCTTCTCGTGGAGCCGGAGCCACCCCCGGCTCTCCTGCCGGAAGTAGTCCGCCCGCCGCATCCCGATCGCCGCGCTCACCCGCGCGAAGCTGTAGAGCATCACCGAGACGAGCGCCCGGTCGCGCAGGCCCGCGAGCGTGCCCGCGTCGATCGCCTCGAGCAGCCGCCGGGCCTCGGCCGGCGACACCGCCGGCGTCGCGCCCTTCGTCACCACGTGCTTCGGCCCCCGCACGGCCGCGGCCGGGTTCACCGGCAGGACCTGGCTGACGACGAGCCAGTCGCCGAGCATGCGGATCGCGGCCAGGTGCTGCTTGACGGTGGGCGCCGACCCGGGATGCGTCCGGATGTAGGCCGCCACGTGCAGCGGCGAGACCGTCTCCAACCGCAGCCCCCGCGCATCGCACCACGCCAGAAACTGCCCCACGGCCCGCCCGTACGCCGCCCGCGTCCGCCGATTCGCGATCCGCGCCGCGAAGAACTCGAGGAACTTCCCCACCGCCGCCGGCCCCGCGTCGACGACGAGCCGCGGCAACAGGGGCCCGCCCCCCTCGACGGCCGCCGGGCGCGGAGCGGTCATCCGCTCGACCAGCGCCACCTCTTCGCTCATCGCGTCACCCCTCCCCCGCCGCCTCCCGCCTCTTCCCCGCCGACGAGCGCCTCGAACCGCTCGTAGTCGTTCACGAGCGCCTGGGCGAGCGCGAAGAGCCGCCCGACGGCCTCCTGCGCTCCGCCGAAGCTGACCTCGATCCGGTCCGCCTCGACCGTCACGCCCGCGGGCAGCCCGGCCAGGCGCGCCTCGAGCGCCTCGACGGGCACGGCCACGCGGATCCCGGTGAGCCGGGCCTTGCGGATTTCGGCGACGACCTTCTCGCGCCGCGTCTCTTCGTGCCGGAACGCGGCGCGCTTGCGGTGCCGCCGGAGCTGCCGCAGCAGCTCGGCCCGCGGCAGCGTCAGCAGGTGCCCCGTGCGGTGGGCGCCGAAGGCTGTCATCAGCTGCACGGCGCGCACCTTCGAGACGCCGAAGAGGCGTTCGATGTCGCGCCGGGTGAGCAGGTTCTCGTCGCGCGCCTCGAGCTGCCGGATGGCGTCGGGGATGGCGAGCAGCCAGCGCGGCTTCGCGGGCACCCGGCTACCCTCTCTGCCCCGCTATCTCGCGGCGGGCGCTCAGGTTGGGAGGATTTCTGGCGGCCACTCTGTGCGCCATGTTAGTGAACGGTCGTTCACAATGCAAGGCGGGCTCATGTAGCGGGTACGTGGGTCATAAAGGGGGTTGTGGGATAGCGTCGGCCGCGGTGCGGCCGGGGAACGCCGCACGAGCGTGGGGAGCCGCCGCCGGCAGAAAAAGCGCCCGCGCTCAGCAGCTAGCGGTCGACGCGTTCGCCGTTCTCGAAGCGCCAGACGTCGACGCGCCCGTCTGAGCGGCGGATTACCCACTCGCCGTGCAGCTCGCCGTCGACAAAGGGACCTTCCGCCACATCCCCGTTCGCGTAGCGGATAACCCAATGGCCGATCCACTGGCCGTCTTGCAGGCGCCCGGTGTCCGTCTGGATTCCCTCTGCGACCGTCCAGGTGAGCGTTCCCGTCCCTTGGGCCATGCCACCGGCGCACTCCCCCGTCCAGGTCACGGTCGCCCCTGGTTCCAGTCCGTGATTCCAGACGTAGCACCCGGCCCGGCCAGAAAGCGCCATCCAGCAGGCCGTGCCCGCCGACTGGCCGGCGCACGTTGGACCAGCGCGGAACGCCGGCACCGGCCGCGAATCACCGCCCGCCGACCGGCGGGAGTCCGCGCCGGGGGCGCCGGACACCCGGCCGCCGGTGGGCGGCGCCCCCGGGGTGGCCGCCGAGCCGGGCACGGACCCGCGCAGCGCCGATAAGCGGGCCTCGGCCAGGACACGGAACACCCCGTTCGGGAACTGCGCCAGATACGCCTCGAACTCCGCCGGGTTCGTGCTGTTCGCGATCGACTGCCAGAAGACGAGCTCCACCTCAGAGCTCGCCAGCGGCTGCTGTGCCGCGGGAGTCGGTGGCGGCGCCACCGCCGGAACCGGCGCGGCCGAGCGCAACGCCGCTACCGACGTCGTGTCCAGATACCCCGTCGCCCGAGCTCCTCGAGACGACTGCCAGCCCCGGATCGCCGCACGCGTCCGAGGCCGGAACATCCCGTCCACACCGCCGGAGTCCAAGCCCGCCGCACGAAGCCCCCGCTGAATCTGCTGTCGCGCCGCGCGGTCGAGGCCCAGACCTTCCTCGACCACCGGGCCGTTGCAGCCCCACACCCGAACAATGCATCCAGAGCCGCCGCGCGAGCTGCACGCCGACAGCGCCGCCTGCTGTGCCGCGGCCGCCGAGCCGTGCGACACTTCGCCGCGATCGACAACAGACTCTCGAGGGCATCAGCGATGCCGTCTACGGTGCGTTCAAGGTCGAGTTCCGTACCAGTTTCATCATCTGCGTCCGGGCTGTCGTCATTCAAGACCGTTGCGCCCCCGGCCTCCCCCCGCGACGAACCCGGGTGTTTCTTCGGCACGCCGGGCCCCCGCCCCGACCGCTCCGTCGCCATCGAAGGCTCGGAGCCGTCTAACGTACCCGAACCGCGGGCTGCTGTACCGCCCGACTCGGCTAAACCGGCCGGGTCGACCGCGGCCTCTCGGTGCAGAGCCGCCTGAAGCGTAGGTGCTTCGCCCTCGGACACGGCACTGACCGCTCGCCGCTTGTCATCGTCAGATTTGTCCCTCACGGCGTACGCGTCGCTGACGGAGACGGTTCCGGCGTCAACGGCCGGGACAAAAATCGAGTCAGCGAGGATCGCTGCGGCGCGATGCACGGTAGCGCGGCCGATACCGAGCATCCCTGCCGCTGCCGACTGCGAAATTGCCTCAAGCGAGGCAATTTTTTTCGGTCTACCGCTGCTCGCGATGTTGGCCAGCCGAGCCGCTGACATCGCCCGCTGCGACGGGCTCTGGTGGCGCCGGTGAAGGTTCGCGGACAGGATCAGCCACACAGCGTCCACTGACCGGTCTACATTGCGAACATCCGGCTCGACGCCTGCCCGTTCGCACGCGAGCAGACGATTCCGCCCGTCGAGGACAAGAAAATCGTCGGTGTCCGTTTTCTGAATTGTTACGGCCGACTGCAGACCTTTTTTCTTTATGCCCTCGGCGAGGAGGTCGACCTCACCCTCGTTCAGCAGCTGAAAGACATCCGCCGCGGATGGGCCATCGCCCTTCGGTTCCCTCGGAGTTTGTAGGTGCCGGCCACGGCGGAGCCGTCTGCGGCGACGCCGCTAGCCTGAGTGTGGGACGCACCATCGGCGTCGCCTTGCCGCGTCGCGGGCTTGGTTGTCGTCGTCGGGCTCGTCGTCGGGCTCGAACTGGACATCGCCTGTTCCTCCACCGCCTGACTGCCGGCTGCAAGACGCGACGCTCAGTCCACTCGACGCCGGCCCGCCTTGAGGAGGGCGTCGATCCAGCGCCTGACGATGCGAGCGGGCCATCCCACGCGACCCGGCGAGATGCGAACAGGGGGCGGGAACTGTCCACGCCGCACAAGCCTCCAGAGAGTCGTCAAGCTAACGCCTAGTTTCCGCGCGACCTCCCGCCGGGACCAGATCTCGTCGAGGGCGTCGTCGTCTGGCATGCCGTAGCTCCAGTCAAGGCCGCAACCGACACGCAAGGCACCGCCTGCAGCAGATCCCCGCTGAGCCCAGTGCGGGCTCGATCAGTATCGTATCCGCTACATCATCTTGTATACGATACTATGCAGTCAAGCGAAAAATCTCCTCTATCAGCCGACTTCACCAGTAAAACTGCGTCACTATGGGCTCGTGGCGCTCCGACGTCGGGTGGCTCGACAGAGAGACCGTGTGTCCGTATACTCGACGCCAATGACGCTTCATGAGGACGAGTTTCGCGCGCTGATTGAGCAAGCCCTTCGTGCCCGAGGCGTCTCGGCGATCCGTGCTGCGCGTTCAGCCGGCCTCAGTCGCGAAGCCATTCGGGCGGTGCTCCGGGGTCGGTCTCCGTCGTTCGAGCGCGCAGCCGAGATCTGCCAGGCTCTCGACCTCGAGTTCCACATCGGCGTGCGCGGCGAGGCGACCAGGTCTGGCGAGGCGCCTCCTGAAGGAGAGAGGTCGGAGGACGCGGGACCCCCGGCTGTTCCGCTGACCCGGTTTAGCTCGAGCCTTCAGCTTCCCGTTCGCGAATGGAAGCACTACTCCCGCGAGGAGCGTGCATCCCCGGCGCGAGACGCCGGCTCTGCGCCGGCTCCCCTCGGCTTGCCGGACGCGCAGGCGTTCTACGTGTGTGCCCTGACCCAAGCGATGATCCCGGCCGGCATCTGGTCCGGCGACTACCTCCTGATCTCCCCCTGCGCGAAGTTCGAAACGCGTCAGCGGATATGGCTCCGCAACCGGAACGGCGAGGAAGCCGTCAGGTGGCTCGTACGGCTCCCACCCACGTGCTACGAGGTGGTCGGCTGGGAGCAGCCCGACGAGAACGGCCACCAGAAAATGGTCGCGGAGCAGTGGATGCGTGCGGAGGTTGTCGATAGAGGTGTCGTGCTCGCCGTCTACCGCGGCCGGCCTTCGGTGGAGCGGCCGCCGTTTCTCACCCCCGACTGGCGAGCCGACCGAGTCACCGTCCCGTAGCCGGCATCTGACCCACGATCGCTGGCAGGTCCCGTGCCCAGCTGTCGAGCGCCACGCGTTTCTCGGCGTCGTAGGCGTTTGTCGGTTCCCTCTGATAGCCTGCGGCTTGGTATGCGTAGCGCCCGGAGCAGCTTCGTCCAGGTCATGTTGCCCAACGGCTTGCCCGGCTGCGGGCGAAGGGAAACAGCAAGTCGGACCATCGCGGAACGACCGGACGCATTCCACTACGACGCATTCCACTACGACGCATTCCACTACGTCGACTGCAGCGTCGGACAACGGCACGCGATGCTCCGCCCCGCCCTTCATCCTCTTCATCGAACCCATCGCCTTCATCGAGCCCATCGCCGGGTTGGACCGTTCAGGTCTCGGATTGCCTCCAGGCGAGGCGGCCGGCCCGCGTCGCCGCGCAGAAGCGCCCTGACTGGCTCCAGTGAGTTCGGACGATCGGCTGGTTCCGAAGGACGGGGCGACGGCCCGGGTCACGATGGTGGTCGCGCTGGTGTCCGTCTTCACCACCAAGCCGCGCTGTCCGTGGTTACGGAGCGTCGGGTCCGGCGCGATGGTCGACCGGAACAGCGCCCTCAGGTCCGTCGCCGGATGGGGGCTGGGCGATCAGGTCAGCAGCGGCCGATGCAAGGACGAGCCGCCATCTTCCGGAGGTGTGTCCGCAGCGGAAGTGGACCCTATCTGGACCCTATATTGAAATCACCGAACAGGCGCCACTGCGGTTAAGTGCTTTAAATCCAGAGGCGTAACGGTGGTGCCGAGGGCCAGAATCGAACTGGCGACACCATGATTTTCAGTCATGTGCTCTACCGACTGAGCTACCTCGGCTCCGGGTCGCGGCGCCGGCGCAGGCCGGCATCCATTCACCTTACGTTACCCGCAACCCGCGTGGCAAACAGGCCCCGGCCCGAACGCATATACTTACGGCGCAATGATGAACAGCTCCGTATCCGTTCCCGAACCGCGCAACGAACCGGTCCTGGACTACGCGCCGGGCTCGCCAGAGAAGCATGCGCTCAAGACCCAGCTCGATCGGCTTGCCGGCGACTGCGCCGAGATTCCCCTGATCATCGGCGGACAGGACGTGACGACCGGCGACTGCGGCCGCTGCATCCTGCCGCACGACCATGCCCGCTCCGTGGCCAAGTACCACAAGGGCGACGCCCGCACGGTGGAGCAGGCGATCGCCGCGGCCGCGCGCGCGCGGCCGGCCTGGGCGGCGCTGCCCTGGGAGGCCCGCGCCGCGGTGTTTCTCAAGGCAGCGGACCTGCTCGCCGGCAGGTACCGCCCGATCATCAACGCGGCGACCATGCTCAACCAGAGCAAGACCGCGATGCAGGCCGAGATCGACGCGGCCTGCGAACTGATCGACTTCCTGCGCTTCAACCCGGCCTACATGCGGCAGATCTTCGAGCAACAGCCGACCAGCCAGCCGGGCACCTGGAACTACGTGGAGTACCGGCCGCTGGAAGGGTTCGTCTTCGCCGTGACGCCTTTCAACTTCACCGCCATCGCGGGCAACCTGCCGACGAGTCCGGCGATGATGGGCAACACGGTAGTGTGGAAGCCCTCCTCCACCGCGGTGTTCTCCGCGTACTGGCTGATGCGCGTGCTCGCGGAGGCAGGCCTGCCGGACGGCGTGATCAACATGGTGCCCGGGAGCGGGGGCGCGATCGGCGAACCGGCGATGAACCATCCGGACCTCGGCGGCGTGCACTTCACGGGCAGCACGGAGGTGTTCCAGGGCATGTGGGCCACGGTGGGCCGCAACATCCGGACGTACCGCAGCTACCCGCGCATCGTGGGCGAGACCGGAGGCAAGGACTTCGTGTTCGCGCACGCCTCGGCCGATCCCGACGAGCTGGCCACGGGCCTCATCCGCGGCGCGTTCGAGTACCAGGGACAGAAGTGCAGCGCCGCCAGCCGCGCGTACATCCCGCAGAGCCTGTGGGCCAGGTTCCGCGACCGCCTCTGCGACGAAGTGAGCGGGATCGCCTACGGCGACGTCGCCGACTTCACCAACTTCATGGGCGCCGTCATCGACAAGGCGTCGTACGACCAGCTCGCAGGCGCCATCGGGGAAGCCCAGGCCAGCCCGGACGCCGACGTGATCTGCGGCGGCGGGTGCAACGAAGAAACCGGGTACTTCATCGCGCCGACGCTCATCCAGGCCCACCAGCCGCGCTACCGGACGATGGTGACGGAGCTGTTCGGCCCGGTCCTCACGCTCTACGTGTATCCGGACGACCGCTACGAAGAGGCGCTCGAGCTGTGCGACACGACATCGCCCTACGGCCTGACGGGCGCGGTCTTCGCCCGCGACCGCCAGGCGATCAACGTGGCCAGCGACAGGCTGCGCAACGCGGCCGGCAACTTCTACATCAACGACAAGCCGACCGGCGCGGTCGTCGGCCGCCAGCCGTTCGGCGGCGCCCGCGCCTCGGGCACCAACGACAAGGCGGGCAGCGCCCTGAACATGATGCGCTGGGCCAGCGCGCGCACGACGAAGGAGAGCTTCACGCCGCCCCGGGACTATCGCTACGCTCACATGCGGGAGGCCTGACAGCCCGTGGTGAAACCCCGCGTCGCACCGAGACGGGCGAGGCGCCCGGCTGACAAGGCGCGACGAGGGAGCATATTGGGCATATTCGACCCCGCGGAGAAATGGTCCAGCGCAGTCCTTACGGGATACATCGCCCGTCGAATGCAGCGGGGCCTTTTGCCACGGGCTGTTGAGAACGCCGCATGTCGTACTTCCGGCCGTCCATCGACACGCTCGCGGCGTACCAGCCGGGCGAGCAGCCGGCCGCGGGCGATCAGGTCGTCAAGCTCAACACGAACGAGAATCCGTATCCCCCGAGCGGGCGGGCGATGGCCGCGCTGCAGGCGGTCCCGCCGGACACCTTGCGCCTGTACCCGCGGCCGTTCGCCGACGAGTTCCGCGCCAGCGCCGCCGCGGTCCTGGGCGTGGACCCGGACTGGATCGTGGTCGGCAACGGCAGCGACGACCTGCTGACCATGCTCTTCCGGTCGGTGGCCGGCGCCGGCCGGCCGGTGGCCTTTCCCGTCCCGACCTACGTGCTGTACCGCACGCTGGCCCGCATCCAGGAGGCGCCGGCGGTCGAGGTCCCGTTCGACGATTCGTATCGCCTGCCGGTAGACGGGCTGGCCGCAGCAGGTGCGGCGCTCACCATCGTGGCGAGCCCGAACAGCCCCTCGGGCAACCGGATGCCGAACGCGGATCTCGAGACGCTGGCCGGGCGGACGCCAGGGGTGCTGGTCGTGGACGAGGCCTACGCGGCCTTCGCGGCGGGCGACGCCCTGGAGCTGACGCGGCGCTGCGAGAACGTCATCGTGCTGCGGACGCTGTCGAAGAGCCACTCGCTGGCCGGCCTGCGCCTCGGGTTCGCCGTCGCCCGGCCGCCCCTGCTGGCGGGTCTGATCAAGGTGAAGGACAGCTACAACGTCGATGCCGTCTCCGCGCGGGTGGGCGCCGCCGCGATTCGGGATACGGAGCACGTGCGCGCCAACGTCGAGCGCGTCCGCGCTTCGCGCGACGAGCTGTCGCGGGCGCTGACGGCGCTGGGGTGCCGCGTCTGGCCCAGCGAGGCGAACTTCCTGCTGGCGCGGCCGCCGCAGGGCGACGCCAGCGGCGTCTACGAGCAGCTCAAGGCTCGCGGCATCCTGGTACGCTACTTCGCCGAGCCGCTGCTGGCCGATCGGCTGCGCATCACGGTCGGCACGGACGCCCAGAACGACCGCCTCGTCGGTGCGCTGCGGCAACTGCTGGATCGCAACGGCGGGAAATCGCGAGAGGAGCGCTGATGACCACCACCGCCCGGCCGGCGCGACGCCGGCGATGGTTCGTGACCGCGGCGCTGGGGATCGCCGTCGCTGCCGGCGTCGCCGACCTGGCGCCGGGGGCGGCAGGGCCGGTCACCGCGGTGGTGGAGGCGCAGGCCCGGCTCGACCGCTACGAGCGCGACCGCCTGCGCAAGGCCCGGCGGGACCGGACCTTCCGGGAGCTCAGCGACGGCGTCATCGCGATGCGCAAGACGTCGTACGCCAGCCTCGCCGACGGTCTCGACATCCCGGTCTACCTGTTCGAGCCGCTGGCGCCGCGCGGCGACCGGGGTCACGCCGCGCTCGTCTGGATTCACGGCGGCATCCACGGCGACCTGGCGCCCCTCTACTTCCCGTTCATCAGGGAGGCCGTGGACCGCGGCTACGTCGTGATCGCGCCGGAATACCGGGGCAGCACCGGCTACGGCCGCCGCCATCACGAGGCGATCGACTACGGCGGGTACGAGGTGGAGGACTGCCTGACCGCGGCCGGCTACCTGGCCGCCAACCTGCCGCACGTCGATCCCGACCGCCTCGGCGTCATCGGCTGGAGTCACGGCGGCTTCATCGCCCTGCACGCGGTGTTCCGCGACCAGACGTCGTTCAAGGCCGCGGCGGCCCTGGTCCCGGTGACCAACCTCGTGTTCCGCCTGTCCTACAAGGGGCCGCGCTACGCCCGCCGCTTCACGGCGCAGCCGCGCATCGGCGGCCCGGTGCACGAGAGGCGCAGCATCTACGTCGAGCGCTCGCCGCTGTACCACGTCGACAAGCTGCGGACGCCGCTCCTGGTGCACGTGGCCGACAACGATCAGGACGTCAACTTCGAGGAGGCCCAGCAACTGATCCACGCGCTCGAGTACGCCAAGCCCGATCTCGCCGAGACGCGGATCTACCACGACCCGCCGGTGGACGAGTACGGCAACGGCCACACCTTCAACCGCCGCGTCGATCGTGCGCGCGGCTACGCGCGCGTCGACAGCAGGGCGCAGCGCGACTCGTGGAACCGCATCTGGACGTTCCTCGAGTGGCACCTCGAGCCGTACCGCGGCGCGCGGCCGTGACCGCCCGCGCCGCCGACATCCCGAGTCCCATGCCGCAGGCGCCGGACCTGCTGGCGCTGGACGTCGCGCTCCTGCCGCCCGCGGCGTGCCGCCCGCAGCTCGCCGCCCTGAACGCGGCGCTGGACCCGCCGCCGCTCGGCTTCCGGTTCGACGACACCCATCTCCCGCACGTCACCCTCGCGCAGCAGTTCGTGGCGGCCGACCGCCTCGACGATGTCGTCCGCCATATCGCGCGCGTCGTCCGCGGCGCCGCCCCGCTCCGCCTGCGGTCGACGGGCCTGAGCCGCGGGCGGACCACGTCGTCGCTGCGGCTCGAGCCGACGACCGCCCTCTCCCGCCTGCACGCGGGGGTGATGGATGCGCTGCTGCCCCTCGCCGCCGGCCCCGGCGGCGAGTCGGCGTTCGCGTCGCACGGCGAGCCGCCCCGCGCGGCCGACCTCGACTGGGTGACGCACTTTCGGGACCGGGCGGCCTACGCCCGGTTCGACCCGCACATCACGCTGGGGGTGGGTGCCCCGCCGGACGCCCCGGCCGCGCTCGACGCGCTGGCCGACCGCGTCGCCCTGTGCCGCCTCGGCCGCTTCTGCACGTGCCGCCGCGTGCTCGCCGAGTGGACCTTGACACCCCGGGGTGCATGATGCACCATCGCGGACGCTCGACCGTAAGGCGGTAGCGGCGCGGGGCGAAGGGGCCCCCGCAAGCGGACGCCGGGGGCTTGGGGCGCAGCCCCGTCTTGATGCAGCGCCGGCGCAGCCGGCGCAAGGCGTGCACAGCGCGCCTCGGCGGCAGCGGCGCGGGGCGAAGGGGCCCCGCAAGCGGACGCCGGGGGTTCGGGGCGCAGCCCCGTCTTGATGCAGCGCCGGCGCAGCCGGCGCAAGGCGCGCACAGCGCGCCTCGGCGGGAGCGGTGCGGGGCTATGGGGCCCCCGCAAGCGGACGCCGGGGGTTCGGGGCGCAGCCCCGTCTTGATGCAGCGCCGGCGCAGCCGGCGCAAGGCGTGCACAGCGCGCCTCGGCGGCAGCGGCGCGGGGCAATGGGGCCCCCGCAAGCGGACGCCGGGGGCTTGGGGCGCAGCCCCATCTGATTGAAGAAGCTACGGGGGGATCTCATGTGGCGCAATATCATCGTGGTACTGGGTAGCGCGGCGCTGTCCGCCGCTTGCGCGGGCGGCACGGCCGTGGAGCCGGAGGCGTCGAGTGCGGAGGCTGCGCCCGAGCAGCGGACGGTCACCGCTGATGACATTCCGGCCGACGTTCACGACGATTCCTGGGCGCGCCTGCCGCTGCCACAGCGGGATGCGCTGGACGCCGACGGGCAGCGCGTCTACGACATGGTCCGCCACCCCGACAGCCGCTACGCCGATCGCCTGTGGGGGCCGGTCGCCATGTGGCTGTACAGCCCGGAGATGATCGATCACATCTTCCCCGCCAGCACCTACCTGCGGTACGGCACGGAGAAGGACCAGCGGCTCACGGAGCTCACGATTCTCGCCACCGCCCGCGAGGTGCGCAGCCAGTACGAGTGGTCGGCCCACGAGCCCCCTGCGCTGGCCGCCGGCCTCGAGCCGGAGATCGTCGAGATCGTCAAGCAGCGTACCCCGCTCGACGAGGCCGTCGACGTCCCCGGGCTCGGCGACGTGGAGCGCACGATCATCCAGTTCACCCGCGAGGCCGTCAGCGACGAGCGAGTCAGCGCCGAGACGTTCGCCCACGCGCGGGAGCTGTTCGGGGACCAGGGGGTCATGGACCTGACCGGCCTCATCGGCTACTACAACTTCGTCAACATCACGCTCAAGGCCTTCGACCTGCAGCTCGAGCCGGGCCGCGAGCGGCTGCTCCCGAATCTGTGGTAGGTCCGCCGGCGCGCAGGTCGGCCGGCGAGCCCGCGCCGGAGACCGGATGACCGCGGCCGTGGCGGCGCTGGCGGCCGTCGGCTTCGCGATCGCCAGCTACTTCACGGCCGTGGCGTACCGCTGGATTCGCCCGGACGCCGCCTGGATCCCGGCGTTCTGCCGCATGGGCGAGCAGACCTGCGCGTCGATCGTCTTTACCCCCCGCGCGCGGGTCTTCGGCTTGCCCAACTCCGTCCTCGGCCAGGTCTTCTACGCTGCCCTGCTCGTGGGCGCGTCACTCGGCCTGCTGGACCAGCCCCTGCTCCTCGTCCTGTACCGGGCCGGCAGCCTGGCGACGGTGGCGCTCGCCGTCTACCTGTCCTGCGCGCTGCTGTTCGTGATGCGCGTCCCGTGCCCGCTGTGCTTCGCCTCGCACGGGATCAACACGGTCATCTTCGTGCTGCTGCTGCTGTAGGCATCTCGACCGCCGCCGGCGGGCGGGCGGCGATGCGGCGGCGCTCCGCCAGGATCAGGCCGTATTCCGCGCTCCGCTTCCAGACCCGATTGGCCATCTCGGTGAGGTGGACCGCCTTGAGACCGAGATACAGGAAGACGCCTCCCGCGCCGCCGACCACGGCGTAGCGCAGTCCCTGCACCCAGTCGGCGCCCACCAGGGTCGTCAGCAGCCCCAGCGCACCGTAGGAGACGAATCCCACCAGGGCCAGCAGCGGTCCGGTCACCGTGCGCACGCTCCACGAGGCGACCCGCGACTCCTTCTCCATCAGCGCCCCGATGGCTTCGAGCCGGCGCAGCGCCGCCGCCAACTGCTCGAAGTCCTGGCCCGTCAGCACGTCGCGCAGCGAGATCTGCGCGCGGCAGGCACGGGCCACTCGCCGGTCGCCGCGCAGCCAGGACGGCCCGCTGACCCGCACCTCGTGGTCCGGGAAGCAGTCCGCGAGCCGCCCGAGCAGGCGCGCGTGCGATTCGGGACCATGCTCGTCGGAGGTGGAGACGACGTCCACCTCGATTCGCCGGCGGGCCGGCACCCAGGCCACCTCGTGCAGCCCGCCGCCGTCCACATCCTCCAGGTACAGGGAAACGTGGGGCGCGATGTCCTCGTGCAGCATGGCCTCGTGATCCAGGCACGGAAGCCGCGGCACGCCGGGCGGGACCGGCACCGGCAGGCGGTAGGACTTGACGGCGCGGACGCGGGTGAACGCGGAAACCGCACGCAGGAATTGTTGCCACGCGGCGCCGGGAAGGACCTGCGGCGGGAGCCGCGGTGCGGGTTTCACGACGGGTTCACGATAGCATGGCGCACGGCGGAATCCGACCGGGCAGGCAGCGCCGGGCAGATGGTATATTGTGCGCAGAGGAAGCCATGACGACACGAATCCTGACTCGTACTCTCCGAACTCCAATCATCACCCGCCGGCTCCGCGCGGTCGCCGCGTCCATCGCTGTCGCGATGCTGGTACTGCCGGTCGCGGCGCAGGCGCAGGACGGCGCCACCTCGGTCTGGGACGGCGCCTATACCGCCGAGCAGGCCACGCGGGGCGAGGGCGCCTACGAGCGGGAGTGCGCGACCTGCCATCTCGCCGACCTGCTCGGCGACGGCATCGCGCCGGCCCTGGTCGGTGCCGCCTTCGACTTCCGCTGGAGCGACCTGTCCGTCGGCGACATGTTCGTCGCCATCCGCGCCACCATGCCCCAGGGCGCGCCCGCGAGCCTCAGCCCGCAGGCCTATTCCGACATCGTCAGCTATCTGCTGCAGAGGAACGACTTCCCGGCCGGCGACAGCGAGTTGCCGACCGACGAGGCCGCGCTCAACGCGGTCATCATCCACGGCGAGCCGCCGGCGGCCGACGCGGAAGCCGAGGCGGAGGCCGCGGACCCGAACGTCTGGGACGGCGTCTACACGGCGGAGCAGGCCACGCGGGGCGAGGGCGCCTACGAACGGGAGTGCGCGACCTGCCACCTCGCCGATCTGCTGGGCGACGGCATCGCTCCCGCCCTGACCGGCGCCGCCTTCGATTTTCGCTGGAGCGACCTGTCCATCGGCGACATGTTCGTCGCCATCCGCGCCACCATGCCCCAGGGCGCGCCCGCAAGCCTCAGCCCGCAGGCGTACGCCGACATCGTCAGCTATATGCTGCAGAGGAACGACTTCCCGGTGGGCGACGCCGAGCTGCCGGCCGACGAGACCGTGCTCAACACGATCATGATCACGTCGGAGCAGCCGTAGCACTCTCCTCAACGGGGGGCCGGGGTCCGCTCGGCCCCCTGCACGGCCGGACGCGCGTCCACTGCCAACCGGACAGCCTCGAGCGTACGCCGGGGGTGGTGCGGCGCCCTCCGGCGGCCGCTACCCCGGCCCGTTCCCGGCGGGAGCGGCCGGCGGCGCGACGGCCACCAGCCTGGCCCGATCGCCTCGCCGAAGCTCCAGCAGCATGGGCTCGGCACGGTCCGCGGCGGCCGTGATCGCGTCCCGGTCGTCCGCGGCTCCGACGACCATTCCGCCGATCGCGACGAGCCAGTCGCCCTCCGCGACGCCGGCCGCGGCAGCCGGACCCTCCGCCACGACCGCGACCCGCCAGCCCGGCCCACCGGCCGCTCCGTCCGGCGACCCCGGCACCCACTCGAGCGCGAGGCCGCGCCCGGCCAGCCGCAGGCCGGGGGGCTCTACCGGCAAGCAATCGCGACCCGGCATGATCGTGCCGCCACTGATCCGGCGGCGTCTCCTGAGCACGCGGTAGGGCACGAGCTCCCCCGGCGTCTGGGCGTCGTAGAGCTCTCGAAACTGCGCCGCGGACTGCACGCGCTGCCCCGCCCAGCCGACCAGGATGTCGCCGGCACTGAGCGACGGCTGCGGCGCGAACGCGTCGTGATGAACGTACTCGATCAGCACGCCCTCTTCGAGCACCAGCGCCTCGCGCACCGCGGGTTCGAGATTGGTCACCTCGATCCCGCGGCAGACGGTCTCGGCCTGCAGCCGCTCGATGAGCCGCAGCAACTCCGTCGAGCTGGTCACGCGGCGGCCGGTCGGCGTCCGGTAGACCAGTCCCAGCAGGGCACCGTCCAGGTCCACCACGGCCCCCATCGAGAGCGTCTCGGGCAGGTCTGCCGAGAGCGCGAGATCGCCCTCCCCCGCCAACCCGTCCGCGTACAACGTCGCGGCCACGAGGTGCCCGGGCGCGACGACCGGCTCGCCGTCGGGCGACAGGGTCACGACGCCGACATACGAGCCGGAGGGAAGCGCGTGTGGATCGGTGAGCGTGAACGGCGTCCGGTCGTCGCCGAGCACGTCGAACACGGCCAGCCCGATGTCCTCGTCCCAGCCCCGCAGCCGGAACCCCTCCGGCTCCGGCGGCAGGGACTCGCCGTCGACAGCGCCCGTCAGGTCCGCGCGTTCGCGCGCCGCGCGCACCGCGAGGGCCGGCTCGATGGTCGTCAGCACGAGCCGCGGTCCCACGACGAGCGCGGGCGTGCGCGCGGGTCCCACCACCGTCAACCAGGGCCCGGTGCGCTCGGCGAGCTGCGCCCAGTAGTCGGCGAAGTACGTCAGCGGCGTCTTGTCCAGCGCCCGGGCGATCGGCCGCGCGGGCTCGCCGGCAACCGGCTCGGGAACGGGCTCCGGGGACGGCGGCGGCGCGTCCTGCTGCAGCGCACCCTGCACCAGCACGGCTGCGGCCAACGTCGTCAGCAGCGCCGGGAACAGCAAGCGCCGCCGATGCAGGAAGCCGATCACCGGCCAGCGCGACGGTTGCACCGCGCCCCCTCCCCGACCAGCGCCGCCACCACCCGCCACGCCCTCACAGCAGCCAGAGCACCATCGCCGGTACGAGCACGATCGCCAGGGCATCCATCAGCAGCCCGTACTTGATCATCTGGGTAATCGGCACCCGCCCCGAGGCGTACACGATGGCATTGGGGGGGGTCGAGACCGGCAGCACCACGGCCACCGACGCGGCCAGTCCGGCGGACACCGCGGGCACCACCGGATCGACGCCGGCCGCCTGGGCGATCGAAACGACGATCGGGATGGCGATGTTGGTGGCGGCGGTATTCGACATGGCCTCCGACAGCACGACGGTGAACAGCGCCGCGGCGAAGGTGAGCGGCACCACCGCGTCGGTCGGCAGCAGGCTCGTGATGCCCGAGCCCACGGCCAGGGCCAGCCCGCTGGACGCCGACAGCGCACCCAGCGACAGGCCGCCGCCGAACAGGAGGATGGTGCCCCAGTCGATCTGCGCCGCCTGCTTCCAGGTCAGGGTCGACCGCTGCTCCTTGCTGACGGGCAGCAGGAACAGCAGCACCGCGCCGATCAGGGCTGCCACCGACTCGGGCACGCTCGCGAGCACCATCTGCGCGACAGCGTGGTCGCGGCCCAGGACCAGGGCCAGAATGCCCGGACCGACCCACAGGCAGACGGTGACGCCGAACGCGATGACCGCGTTGCGCTCGCCGGGCTTCCAGGGCCCCAGCGCGCGCCGGCGCTCCGCAATGATGGCGTCGGCGCCGGGGATCTCGCTGACGCCGGTGCGACCGACCCAGTTCAGGTAGATGAAGGCGACGACCACCAGCACGAGCGTCACCGGCAGCGCCAGCAGCATCCATTCCACGAACGTGATGCGCACGCCCAGCAGGTCGTCGAGCATCGCGATCGTGATCAGGTTGGGAGGCGTGCCCACCGGCGTGGCCATGCCGCCGCGCGAGCAGCCGTACGCCGTCATCAGCATCAGCGCCGTGCCGTAGCCGCGCGGCACGCGACTCTCCGATTCCATGAACGCGATGAGCGACAACCCGATGGGCACCAGCATGGCGGCGGTGGCGGTGTTGCTCATCCAGGCCGACAGGAATGCCGCCAGCGCGCCGTACGCCAGCAGAATCCGGGTCGGACGGGTGCCGATGATGCGCCACGACAGCACGCTGTAGGCGATGCGCTCGTTGACCCGGTGCACGAACAGCGCCTGCGCCAGAATGAAGCTGCCGATGAAGAGGAAGACGATCGGGTTCGCCATCGGGGCGAACGCGGTGCCGACCGGCGCCACCTGCAGCACGACCGCGAGCGTGGGCCCCAGCAGGGCCGTGACGGCGAGCGGCAGTGCCTCGGTCACCCAGAAGACGATGACCAGGGCGATGACGGCCGCCAGCCTGTGCGCCTCCGGCTCCAGCCCGCCCAGCGGCAACGCCAGCATCAGGACGAAGACCAGCGGGCCGAGCACGAGCCCGACCTGCCGCCGGCGCGCGTCGAAGCCCGCCTCCTGGCCGCTCGCAGTCTTGCCGGCGGCGTTGGATTCGTTGGTCACGAAGCCTGCATTCCTGTCGGCGCGGCTGCGCGCGGCGGGGCCGCGACGGCGGATACGACGGGGGCGGGGCGTGATATGCTGCCCCGAGAGGAAGGTGCCGCGATGAAAGTTGCCCTGTTGGCGTTGCTAGGCCCGGTCGGCTTGCCGGAGCTGGTCATCATCTTCTTTATCCTCATCCTCATCTTCGGAGCCAAGCGCCTCTCAGGGCTTGGCCGGGGCCTCGGACAGGCCATCCGGGGCTTCAAGGAAGAGGTGGAAGAGAAACCGCAAGAACCTACCCGGCCGGAGTAGGGCGAGCCGGCCCGCATGGCCCGGCTCGCCCTCCCCGTCAGCTAGCGCCTGGCCACCCCCAGCTCGTTCAGGTGGGCGACGAGATCGGTTCCAGCCGTCCAGGGGTTGACGTCCCTGTCCACGTGCAGGATGTTCCCGTCGGGACCGATGATGTAGGTCCAGCGGTACGGCAGTGAACCCCGGCCCGTCACGACGCCGTAGGCCCGGGCCACGTCGCCCTCGGGGTCGCTGAGCAGGGGGAAATCGGCGCCCAGCGACGCGGCGAACTCCGTGTTCGTATCGAGATCGTCGACGCTGGCCATGAAGTAGGCGATGTCGAACCGATTGAGATCGTCGCTGCTATCCTGCAGCGATTTGCATTCGGCGGCTCAACCGCCGGTGAACGCCTTCGTGAACCAGGCCAGAACGACCGTCCTGCCCCGGTAATCGGCCAGCCGGTGCGTGTTCCCGTCGGTTCCCGGCAGCTCGAACGCCGGCGCGGGGTCTCCCGCGCCGAGCTGCTGCGCGTACGCGCCGCCGGCAGCGGCCAGGACCATGAGCACCGCCGCCCCGAAGAGCAAGTATCTCGTCACGATCAACCACTCCTTGTGGAGGTCGGCGCGCGCCGCGACAGTCGGCGTGCGCCCCCTCTAGGATAGCCGATCCGGAGCGAGGCCGGCAGGCTGCGACCTGCC
Organism: Vicinamibacterales bacterium; assembly: GCA_963665465.1. Classification (GTDB taxonomy): domain Bacteria; phylum Acidobacteriota; class Vicinamibacteria; order Vicinamibacterales; family UBA8438; genus JAAXGX01. The sequence goes on along the minus strand of OY762226.1, from coordinate 4,893,372 downwards.
CGCGGCGAAGCCCCCGCAAGCGGACGCCGGGGGTCCGGGGCGCAGCCTCGTCCGATTGACGCTAGACTTCCTGCGTGAAGAGGGTGCTCGTCGCGGCCGCCGCGGCGGCGGCCGCCGCCGGCCTCGCCAGAATCGCCGCGCCGCCTTCCCCCGCGCCGCTGCCGGACGTGGCGCCGCCGGGCGCGTGGGTGCTGATGACCCCCCAGGCCCTGACCTCTCCCACGGCCCGCTTCCGGCCCCGGCCGTCGATGCGGGGGCTCGGCTGGCAGGTCATCGACTACCTGTCGGCGCTCGGCGTCCTGATCGTCGAGGTCGAAACCCACCGGCTGGATGAGGCGCTGGGCATCGCGCGAGCCCTGGTCCACCCGCTCGCGGACAGCTACATCGAGGTGCTGGTGTACTTCCGGGCGCCAGGTACCGAGCTGGCCGCCAAGCGCGTGCAGTGGACACCCTCCGGCGGCTACGTCGAGCTCGACATCGCGCCGCACTGACCCGCCGGCCTACCTGATCAGGACGGTGTCGGGAAACTGCGAGTACCACCCGTACTCGACTCAGAAATTCACCGACGTTCGCGTACGTTCATAATCCCCTGTTTTTGCGGGCTTTCTTCGTCAGCGAACATCCGCGAACACCCGCGAACGCTTGACAACATTGGGTAATTTTCGGGTAACATTTCCCATTGACTCGACAGAGGCGCCGAGGCGCCGGCGACCCGAAGGGAGACGGAGACGATGAAGGCTATCGCGGCGCGGCAGGTTGCGACGATCGGCAGGGGCCGGCATCGCGTAGCGGGAACGCCGGGGCTGTTCGTGCTGGTGCACGCCAGCGGCGCTCGGTCATGGGTGTACCGGGGCTGGAACGGGACGAAAGAGATCGCCCGCGGGCTCGGCAGCGTGATCGATGTATCGCTGACCGATGCCCGTAACGCGGCGATCCGGCTGCGCGCGGGCATCATCGACGGCACCGACGATCTGCTGCGCAGCCGCTCCCGGGCCGAGAAGCGCGCCGGCGCCCGCACGTGGCAGGAAGCGTTCGACCGGTTGCGCGAGCGGAAGACCGGCAGCGTGCGTGCCTCCACCCTGCGCGGCATGGATTCCACCTGGCGCCAGCACGTGCAGCCAGTGCTCGGCGCCCGCGACGTGACCGCGACGACCCGTGAAGACGTGATCGACCTGATCGCCGGCCGTGAAGGCTCGGCAGCGCTGAAGGTCCGGAAGCTGACGCGCGAGATCGGCGCCCTGGCCGTGTCGCTCGGCTGGTTGTCGGCGAGTCCCGCCGGATCGGAAATCGATACCGCACTGCCGACGACCGCGAAGCGTGCCAGCGACGGCCGGCGCCGTGCGATGCCGCACGCGATGATCGGCGAGTGGCTACGCAGCCTGACCGCCGGCCCGGTCGGCGACGCGATCCAGACGCTGGCGCTCACGGCCGCACGCGTCGCCGACGTGCTGGATGCCGAGTGGTCCGAGGTCGACCTTGACGGCGCCGTGTGGACGATTCCCGGTGCCCGGCACAAGAGCGGCCGGGACTTTCGGATCCCGCTCACGGCACCGGTGCTGGCCATCCTCGAGCGGCAGCGTGGGCGCGATGCTCGGTTCGTGTTCCCGTCAACGCGCATCGCCGGCAAGGCGATCAGCGCACAGCACGCCCGCAAGACGGCGATGCACGCCGAGTACGACCTGCACGGGTTCCGGTCCAGCTTCCGTACGTGGGCGGCCGAGACCGGACAGGACCGCGCCGTAACCGAAACCTGTCTTGCCCACGCGGTAGGCTCGACTATCGAGCGGGCATACCAGCGTTCGGATCTGTTCGACCGTCGCCGCGCCCTGCTGGCCAAGTGGGCGGAGTACTGCAGTCGGTAGAAAAAAATACAGGGGCACATGGGAACGCCCCCATGTGCCCCTGGCGCCTTCCCGCCTTCCCCGTTTCAGCCTGTAACTACAAGCGGTTTCAGCAGGGCGCCCTGCTGCCCGCCCTGTTTTACATTACCCCGCGTGCGTGCATTACCCCGCATGCGCCCTGTTACCTTACCCCGCGTGCGGGCATTGTCTAACTTGCTCGCCTTGTGGTTTGCTACCAAACATGACAGAACAACACGAACGTTTACTAACGTACGACGAGGTAGGGCGCCGGCTAGGGCTTGGCCGTACGGCGCTCTGGGCGCTGGTGCGCGATGGGAAGTTTCCCGAACCGCTGCGCATCGGGCGGGCGCGGCGCTGGCGGGAATGCGACGTGGACCGCTGGATCGCGGACCTGGCCAGCGAGAAGGCGCGCGACAAGGGCGGCGAGGACGGCGCCGCGGCATAGGTGCCGCGGGGCGAAGGGGGCGATTGATGGACACGATCACCACAGGCAAGGGGTACACCCGCGGCGACCACCCCGACATCGACAAGGGCATGGATCAGATGGCCGACTACATAGCCAGCCTGGCGCCCACCGCAAGGGGGTACGAGTTTCTCTCATTCAACCGCGACGAAACGCCCGACGTAAAGAAACTGGAGATCGTTCTCAAGTCTGTGTACCTGCAGTGGGTACTCGCCATGGCGAAGCTGAACCCCGAGTACGCGAGCAAGCCAAGCGAGCTGATTCTGACGTTCCATCCGGAGATAGCCGGCGATCCGGTACTCGGGCCGCTGTTTCATATCAAGGACGATGAGAAGGACCCCGGCAGCGAGGACGGCGCCGCGGCATAGGCGCCGCGGGGCGAAGGGGGGACAGATGGACGCGGCCCGCGCGGGGGCATGCGACACCCCGCCCCGGCTGGCCAGGTTCGCCCAGGTTGAACGAACGCCGGGCCGGACGATGTTGGGGCCGTCCGGGCCGGTCCGATGGCTGTACAGACAGAACGCGCGGCGCCTGGCCTCTGGCGCCGCGCGTTCCAGGATGCCCCCCGAAGGGAACAAAACGATGATGGACAACGAGGATACCAACCGCCGCACCGTCGCGCAAATCCTGAAAGAAGCGAAAGCGGAGGGCGCCACGGATAACGACCTGTGGATGATTCAAGCGGCATGCACGATGGCCGCGAACGGCCAGCGGCTGAAGGTGCGCCAATTCGAGGCCGCCATGCGCGGGCTTGAGCGGGCCGGCGTCGATCCGCGCGACCTGGCCGTGCTGCAGCGTGCGGCGGGGCACGGGGGGCGACGTCAGCCGCGCCCGGCCGGCAAGGGCGCCAGCAGCGGCCCGGACGGCGACGAAGAGGCGCGCGCCGACCACGTCGCGTATTGGTCGGCGCTGGTGCGTGGCAGCGACTGGCCGGCGGACGTCGCCGATCACGCCGTCGCCGCCATCGAAGCGCGCGGCCCGCGCCTTGCCGCCGCGGCGCTGCGCAACCTGGCCACGTGCCCCGGCTGGCTCGAGCTGGACGCGGCTGACCGGTCCGTGCTGCGGACTGTTCTGGTAGACGGCGCCAGCAAGGCGAAGGGCGCCGACGGGCGGCGCCATTCGTGGGTATATCCCGGCACCGCCAATGCGACCATCGGCAGTACGACGTTAGCGGGCGACGGCTGGCGCCAGCCGGCCGCGGCGCTGCCGACCGACGAACCCGAACGCACGCTTGCCGACCTGCCCGCCGTCGCCGCCGCGCCGGTCGTGGCTGCGTCCGTGGCGTACGTCGGCCGGCTCGGCTTGATGCACGGACCCGCCGGGGGCGGGAAGTCCACCGTGATCGCGAACGCTGTCGCGCGGATCACCACGGGCCGGCCCTGGCTCAGTCAGCCGACCATCGCGGGCGCCGTCGTGCTGTGCACCGAGGACCCCGACACGTGGCGCGCCGTCGTGGCGGCTGCCGCCGGCGACCTGGCGCGCGTGCACCTTCGGACCTGGCGCGACCTTCCCGGCGCCGTCGCCGAGCTGCAGCCTGTTATGGCGATAGTTGACACCTTGCAATACGTGGCGCACCAGACAGGCAGTGGCGAGCTGGATAGCGCGCGGGAAGTGGATCTGATCCTCCGCCCGCTTGAGAAGCTAGCCCGGGAGCATGGGACCGCCATTGTCGTGACTGACCACGAACCATGGGCCGAAGCGGGCAGCGGACTAACCGACAAGGCAAGCGGGACGAAGAAGCGGCCACGACACAGCGGCGCCAAGGTGGCAACGGCGGACTATGTCGTACGCTGCACGACGGCGGACGGCGTGACCCTCCTGGAGCGGGGCGCGAAGAGGCGGCGCGGCATCGACGTCGCCGCGGCCGTGCGCGTGGACATTCACGGCGATCCAGTCGCCGCGCCGGCCGTTGCCGAAGCGACCATGCCAGCTATCATCGAACATGGCGACGGGCGCCAGATCGTCGTGCCGGACGCGGCGCGCTGTGTGCTGCCGCACCTGCAGCCCGGCGAGAGTCTGACGCGCGACGAGATCGCCGCGCGCGCACAAGTCGCGAAGTCCAAGCTGAACGCCGGGATCAAGGCGGCTGTGGACTGCGGCGCATGGACCGTGAGCGGCAGCGGCCGGCGCAGCGATCCGAAGCGGTTCGCGGTTTCCGGTCCGGTCCCGAAACACCCCCCCCCTGAGAGCCAGACCGGAAACGTTTCCGGTCTCCGGTCTACCCCCATAGACCTTGACCGGACCGGAAACGGACCGGAGTCCAGACTCGAGTCTGACCCTATAGGGAGACCGGAAACGAGACCGGAAACCGAGACCGGAAAAAAGCCGGTCTCGCCAGACCGGAATCCGACCGATCCGGACGCGGTGAGCACGACCACGCACGGCGACGATCCGCAACCGCCAGCGGCGCCAGATCAAACGCCGGGGGGGGCGGCGACCGTCCCGGGAAATTCCGAACCGCCCCCCCCTGCCCTTGCCACCGAGAGGATGGACGCGATGCCGACCGACGACCACGACGGCGACGTGAACCGCGAGCTAGACGACGAGATCGAAGCGATTCTGAGCGACCCGGCCGGGCACTACAGCCGCCGCGAAGGCGGCTGCGCGATCTGCGGCGAGCGGGACGGACTTCGCGCAGCCGGTCATATCGGCTTGCTATGCGCAGCGCATAGCCGGCTATGGGCTGCAAACAAGCACCGCCCCCTTGTGGAACAGTACCGGGATCTAGTGAAGGCGGCGAAAGACAGGATGGCCAAGTTGGACGGCATGGGATTATCCGACGATGACTACGACAATGCCGAGTAGAGATATACGCCGCAACCGCTGCGGAAACTGCCGATGGTGGGACGGCGATCGCCAGCCGCCGCACAGCGACGGCGATACGGGGGCATGCCGGCGAAGGCCGCCCCCGCCCGAAGCGCCGGCAGTGCTGATGCTGCTGCCGGCCCGGCCGCAGCGCGGGACGGCGACCGACGGCAAGCCCTTATCAGCCCGTGGAAGAAGTCTGTTCGCTGAGCCGAACTGTTCAGGCGGCTTGGCGATGAGCGATTGAGCCGACGAACGTCGTCGGGCTCCATTTGGGCCTCCAGGCGCCCGTCAGACGCCCCCAGAGGTCGATCAGACGCCCGATCAGTCCGCAAATCGCCGAAAGAGCCCGCCCCTGCAGGCTCCGCGGCGTGCCGACGCCGGTCAGGCTGCGCAACAGCAGTCCGAGGTTGCAGCCGGCCGCCTGGATGAGCACCCGCTTGCGGACATTCTCATGACCGCGCACCCACACCCGACGCAGCCCCCCGGTTTCATACTGGTGCGCGAAAGGCCGTTCCACCAACTCGCCACGCCGCCGTTGTCGACGACGACCCCGCGCGCCGCGAACACGACGGCGGTTCCCATACAATGCCCGTTGCGCAGCCCGCTTCTCCGGCGGCGTCTCTCCCGTCTTCTTGTCCTGCCAGCGGCGACGACCCCGCTCGGGCTCCGAAACGTAGCTGCGAACCCCAATCTCGTCGAGCGCCACCAGCGTCTCGTCGCTGTGGTACCCCTTGTCGGCGACCACCTCTTCGACGCCAGCACCGTCCGGCTGAACCGCCTCGACCTGCTCGGCCGCCGTCGTCAGTGTCTCCGGAAGCGTCGCCGAATCGCCCGCCGACGCATCCTGTACGGTCACCGAGAGAATGGCGCCCGTCTCCAGGTCGACCCCATGCTCGGCCTTGTGGGCCAGGTGCGTCCGGCCGTCCTTCATCTTCGTGATCTTCGCGTCCGGATCCTGGGGAGACTGCCAGTCCTTGTTCGATGTCTTCTTGTCCTTCCGGGACCGGTCGAACCGCGCCAACTCCGCGCGCGTCGGCGTCGCAAGCCCCGAGGCTTCCGCCAGACGCTGCAGAAACGCCTCGTACGATTCGCCCGTGTCCCGACGCTCGATGCTCCGCATCGCGGCGTTCGCTTCCAGTGTCGTCGCATCGACGCCGACCGTCTTCCCACGCACCAGACCGGCTTCGGACAGCCGCTCGAGAACCCACGTGAAAACCGCTCCGTGCGTCTCCACGTCGATCAGCCGACGCGTCCGCGACAGCGTCGAGTGGTTCGGCGCCGCCTCGGTCACATCCAGGTCCAGAAACGACCGAAGGCTCAGAGAATCGGCCACCCGCCACGCAATCCCGCGCTCCGACGACAGGCCCTCGAAATACCCGATGAACAGCATCCGGAAATACCGCCCAGGACGCAGACTCGGCCGCCCCATCCGAGACGCGTAGAACACCGCGCACAGTCCCTCGACGAACGCGTCAAACCCAGCGTCATCCAGGACCCGGTTCAGACGCTCGAAGAAGGGATGCCCCGCATTCGTCGGCAAATCCGCCGTCGTCACCCACAGCGGCGACCCCTGTCGCGCTGCTGGTTTCTTGCCCATCGCCATGGTCGTTCAGTGTACGGGTTCGATCGCACCGCGGCCAGGCCGGTTCCGCGACTTTTGCCACGGGCTGTTATGGCATGGCGACGTAATAGCGCACGTCGGCGATCGCGTGCTGTGTGTTGGCGAGCGCGAGGAACTGATCAGTATGTCCAGCTGGACATACTGATCAGTATGTCCAGCGTCGCGTTATGACAAGTGACCGTGGGCGAGACGGCGGCGGTCGGGGTCCAGCACGCCGTCTGCTTGTCATAATCAGAGGCTCCCCAGGAAGGCCAGCAGCGAGGAGTCGGCCTTGAACCGGCGCGTTTTTTGGCCGAGCGGCTCGAGTTTTCGCAGGGCGTCTTCCTTGAGTTGCAGGTCCGCCTCGACGTATTGATGGGTGGTCTCGAGTCGCTCGTGGCCGAGCCACAGCGCGATGGTGGCCATGTCGACGCCGGCCTGGAGCAGGTGCATCGCAGTGGTGTGGCGGACGACGTGCGGCGACACGCGCTTGGCGGCCAAGCTCGGACATCGCTCGCGAGCTCGCCGGCAGGCCTGGTCGAGCAGATGGGTGACGCCCTGTCGCGTCAAGCGGTCGCCGCGCGCGTTGCGGAACGCATAGTCGGGCGCGGCTTCGCCCTCTTCGTCGAACCACTGGCGCAGGCAGCGTCTGGTCCTGGTCCACAGGGGAACTGCCCGCTCCTTGCGGCCCTTTCCGAAGAGCTGAACGACCGCGGTGGGGCCGAAGCGTACGTGGGAGCGCCGCACGGCAATGAGTTCGGAGACCCGCGCCCCGGTGTTGTACAGCGTCAGCAGGAGGGCGTGGTCCCGCCGTCCGCCGTGGGTCGAACGGTCACAGCCTGCCAGGATGGCGTCCATTTCCGGACGTGTCAGGTAGGCGACCTGTCGTCGTGGCGTGCGTTTGCGGGGAATCGCCAGGACGCGAGACGCCAGGTCGACGCACTCAGGCGTACGTAGCGCTGCGAACCGGACGAAGGAGCGGACGGCGCCCAGACGCGCATTGCGCGATGCAATGCAGTTGGCGCGGTCTTCTTCGAGGTGGTCGAGGAACGCGAGGATGACGGGAGCATCGAGGTCGTCGAGTGTGAGCACCTCGGGCTTGCGCTGACAGTGCTGCTGCAGGAACGTCAGCAGCAGGCGAAAGGCGTCGCGGTAGGCGTGGATGGTCTGTGGGCTGACGGCCTTCTGCTGCAGGAGATGGTCGGCGAAGAACGCACGGAGCAATGGGCCCAGCGGGGCACGGGCAGTCATGGCGCCCCCTTCCCGTCGACGAACGCCTCGAACCGCGCGGCGGCCGGTTCGAGCACCGGCGGCGTGGCCGTCAGATACCAGTAGGTGTTTTGCGGGCTGACGTGGCCGAGGTAGACGGCGAGCGCGGGGAGCCGATCGCGGACTACGACTCCTTGCTGCGCCCAGGCGGCGAGCCTGCCTACGGCGAAGCTGTGGCGCAGCTTGTGCAGGCTGACGCCCGGGGTGCCGACCGGCCCGCGCAGGCCGAGTCCGCGAGCCAACTGCACGAAGGTCCGGGCGAGGACGTGGTAATGGAGTCTGGCGCCGCGTTCGGAGACGAAGAAGGCGCTGCACAGGCCGTCGTAGCCGAGAGCCCGGCGTTGTTCGGCGTAGGCCCGCAGCGCGGCGGCGGTCGTAGGATGGAGCGGCACGAGGCGCGACTTCCGGAACTTGGTGCGTCGAATCTGCAGGCACGGAAGGTCGCCGACGAGATCGACGTCATCGATGTCGAGGCGGATCGCCTCGCCGGCGCGGAGCCCACAGCTCGCCAGCAGCCCGACCATGGTGGCGACGGTGTGCGGACGCAGCGCATTGGGTGGTCCGAGGGAGCGGGCGGCGTCCATCAGAGCCACGATCTCGTCGGACGCGAGGATGCGCGGGGTGGGACGTTTGCACGTGCGGACCAGCCCGGCACCGGGGACATTGACGTCGGGCTCGGCGGCGCGGACCATCGTGAGAAACCCGCGCACGATGCTCAACCGCCGCGCGTGCTGGCTTTCGGGGCTCGCCGAGGCCCACTCGACGGCGACCGGCACGACCGGGGCGTCGTGGCCGCGCCGTTCGAGATGCTCGACGAAGTCGTGCAGGAGACGTACTTCCCGTTGCATGGTGAAGCCGATGGCGCGGCGCAACGCGACGTAGGTCTGCAAGTACTGGCGCCAAGCCTCGCCGGTCATCGTGCACCTCCGGGCCACGGCAGGGCGATCGTCGCCAGTGTCTCGCGGTCCAGCTTGGCGTAGATGGTGGTGGTCTCCAGGCGGGCATGGCCAAGCAGGTCCGCGACGGTCTTCATCGGCACGTCGCGGCGAACCATCTGGGACGCAAAGGCGTGCCGGAACAGGTGGGCGCCGGGCCGCGGGACGATGACACCGGCGCGACGCAACGCCCGTTCGGCGATGGCCGTGACGCCCGAGCCGCTGAGCTGCCGATACGGCGGCAGCGCGGTGACGAAGATCACGTCCGGCGGACTCGCCGGGGGCCGGGAGCGCAACGTGGCAACCAGGTCCGCCCCGACGTCGGCTGGCAACGGGAATCGTCGCTCCTTTCCTCCTTTGCCGGTCACACGGACAATCCCGTTGTGCCAGTCGACGTCCTTCACCGTGAGGGCAGCGGCCTCTGCTGCCCGGAGGCCGAGCCGGCTCAGCAGCAGCAGGATGGCGCGGTCACGACGGCCGTTGGGGCGCGTCTCGTCCACCGCGGCCAGCACCCGCAGCACCTCGGCATCGGCGAGGGCGCGGGGCAGTCTGGCGTGCTTCCATTCGCGGATGGTCGGCACGGCCCCCGCGATGCCGGCCGGAACCACGCCGTGGGTGGCCAGGAAGCGAAGAAACGCACGGGTGGCCGTGGCCGGGCTGCGGCAGGACGACTGACAAAGCCCGCTGGCCCGGGCCTGCACGAACGCCGCGATCGTCGGTACGGTGAGGCGGGACCAGTCGGGCGTCGGCGTCCCCGCGCACTCGGCAAGAAAGGTTGCGGCGTAGCGCCGGTACATCCGCCGGGTCCCGACGACCAGGCCATGCGCTTGCACGAGGTGATCGTCGAAGCGCTGCAGCCACTGCTCGGACTCGCATGGCGCGGCGACCGGAACATGGCGTGCCGCTACCCCCCGAGTCCACAGATGCGCGGCCAGCAGACGGACGCCGTATGCCACATCCGACAGCACGCCGTTCGGGCGCGTCGGAGATGGTCGACGGGACAGCCCCGTCACGAACCGAGTGACCAGCGTCTCGTCAACGTCCGGCGCCGCAACGCGCTGCTGATCCAGCCAGGCACTGAAGATCGCGGCGGCTCGCACGTGCCGGCGCACGGTGCTCGTCGCGTACCCACGCGTCACGAGTACGTCGACGAAGTCGTCGACCCAGCGACCCAACGGCCCGGACCGGATCTGGGCGCAGATGCGTGGGCGAACGGAGAGCGTTTCAAGCATGGTCTCCTCCTTGGGCCCCCTGACGCTGGGAGCCGGAAGAGACCATGCGTACTATGTCAAGCTCGCGGTAGCGCCGATGCCCGCCACGTCAGGGGCAACGGCGTTCGCCTGACGGTCACTTGTCATAACGCGACGCTGGTCATACTGAAGGAAACTGGACTTCGGTCGACCGCAAGATGTTGTGGTCACCGCCGGCATCGTCAAGCCAACAGCGTGCGCGTGTGCTCACCGGCGTCAAGGCGCGTCGCTTCGCTCCGCCCCCGCTCCGCGGGGCTGACGGCCCTGACGCCGGCTCCGCGCACGCTCGTCCAGGCTGGCTCTTGCTGACGATGCCCACTCATACGCCCCTACATGTTGTGGGTCGACGTCGTGTCCAGGATGACGCAGATCTCGGTGACCGTCGACACTGTGCGACGTGGCGCCGCCCCGGGGCGATGCCGAGTTGCGGCATTCGTGGACTGGCCATGCCGACTGGTGCGGCGAATGGGAAGCGGCGCAGCCTGACGATTGGGAAACCGTGCAGGAAGGCGCCTGAGCGGCGCGCCACGGGCCGCGGCCGGTCGGACGCCCGGAAGGCCGCGGCCGGCCGCGTTCGTCCAACCTGGCCGAACCTGCCAGCGGAGCGGCTGATCCCGTGCCCGCCGCAGCCCGCAGCCGGCCGGCCCCGCCCCCCGGGCTGCGGGGACCCCTGCGGGCCGACTTTCGCCTTGCCGGGTGGGGATTGGGCTGTTCTCGCGTGAAGGGCATAACGAAAACCCCCATTTTCATTGGGTTGTCTGATTCACAAGGGCACGTAAACCGGTCCGCGTAACGTTTCGCGGGGCGAAAGTCGGGGGGAAGGGGCGGGGCCGGCAGACTGTATGCCCACTGTATGCTTTCAGCATGCCGGATACGACCATCAGAATCGACCGGGACACGCGCGACCGGCTCGCCGCTCTCGCGAACGGTTGCGGAATGACGCTCAAGCGGCTGTTGTGGGTACTCAGTCGAAACGTCAAGTGGGATGACGTGACGGTCTGGAACGGCGAAGAGATCGCCAAGGCTCAGAAGCGTCGAAAGGCGCAGCCGCGGCGCCCTGGCAAGGTGATCGCGTTGCCTGCCGAGCATCGGCCGAGCCACATCGATCGGACGCTTACGCGGAAGGCGGGGGCGCCACGCCCGCCGAAGTAGGGCGCACCGATGGGGCGCAAGCGAATCCACACGGACGCGGCGGCGCGGTCCCGGGCATTCAGGGCGCGCCGCCGGGCCGAACGCATCAGCCAGCAGCAGCCGGACCGGCCCCCGCTCGGCGCCGACGCGCGCGCCGTCGTGGAGTGGGCATCGTCTCGGCTGCGCGTGCCGCCAGGGCATCCCGCCGCCGGCCGGCCGTTCAACCTGCAACCGTGGCAGACGGCCATCGTCGGCGACGTCCTGACGCACCGCGAGACGTTGCTGTGCGTCGCCAGGAAGAACGCCAAGTCTGCCCTGGTCGCCGTGCTGGTGCTGGCGCACCTGGCCGGCCCGCTGCGGCGCCCCGGCTGGCGCTGCGGCGTGCTGTCGGCGTCCCGCGGGAAGGCCGGCGAGTTGCTGCGGCAGATCGAAGAGATTCGGGACGCTTCGCGGTTGGAAGGGCTGACCGTCCGGCGCACGCCGTGGCCGGGCAGGATGATCGCCGCCGACACGGGCGCGACCGTCGAGATCGAAGGCGCCGGATACGCCAGCGGTCACGCGGCGGGGTACGACCTGGCCGTGATCGACGAACTCGGCTTGCTACAGGAGCGGCACCGGCCGATGGTCGGCGGCATGCGTTCGTCCGTCTCGGCGAAGGGCGGGCGGTTCGTGGCGCTCACGATTCACGGGCCGGGGCCGTTCGTCCCGGAGATCCTGAACCGCCGCGGCGCCCCCGGTCTGGCGATTCACCACTACGACGGCGATCCCGATCTGGCGCTGGACGATCCCGGCAACTGGCGGCGCGGCAATCCCGGACTCGGGACGATCAAGGCGGTGTCGTACATGCGCGACGAAGCGGCCCGCGTGCTGGACACGCCGAGCGATCAAGCCCTGTTCCGTGCTGCCGATCTGAACCTGCCCGGTGCCCCCGTCGGTGAGTTGATCTGCAGCGTCGAATCCTGGCGTGCATGCGTGGCTGCGCCCGACGAACTGCCGCCGCGGTCCGGGCGCGTGCACGTCGGGATCGACCTGGGCGCCACGAAGTCATTCACCAGCGCCGCGATGTACTGGCCGGATACGGGCCGGCTCGAGATCCTGACCGCGTGCCCGGATACGCCGGGGCTGGCTGCACGGGCGCGCCACGATGCCGCCGGCACGCTGTACGAACGTGCGCACCGTGACGGCGTGCTGCTGGTGCTGGCGGGGCGCCTGACGCCGGTCGGTCCGTTCGTCGCGCGGCTGCGGGCGCATCTGGCAGGCGCCGCTGTCGGCGCCGTCGGCTGTGACCGCGAGCGGCATCCCGAGTTGCTGCACCATCTGTCGGATCAGGGCTTGGGCTGGCGCCCCGTCTGGCGCGGCGCCGGGACGCGGGCAGCCGAAGATGCGGCGAACGACATCCGCGCGTTTCAGCGCGCCGTAGAGGGGGGCACGCTGCGCACGCCAAGCAACGTGTTGATGGTCGCCGCGATCGGTCAGTCGCATATCGTCCGGGACGCCGACGGGAACGCCGGGAAGATCCGCCAGTCGCGCCAGCGTGCGCGGATCGACTCGCTACAGGCCGCGGTGATTGCCGTCGGACTCGGCGCTGCGGCGGCGCTGCGGCGGCGCCAGCGGGCCGGGAAGGTGTCGGTAGCCTGATGCCCCGCCCCGTCGAGCCTGGCCGCTGGCGCCCGCAGCACAAGACACGGGAGTACGCGCGGCTGCGGCGGCGCGTGCTGGACGCTTGCGGCTGGCGGTGTCAGGAATGCGGCCGGGCCGGCCGGCTCGAGCTGCACCACAGCAACGGCGACCGGGACGACAACCGCCCCGACAACCTGCGCCCGCTGTGCCGGCCGTGTCACCACGCGGCGCATGCCCGCGGCCCCGGGCCGGACCGCTCGGCGTGGCGCGCCGAGTTGGCGCGGCTGCTGGCGGACTGAAGATAAGCCCGGCGCATCTTGTGATAAGTTGACGGCATGCTGGATTCACAGAAACTCGAGATCCGCGCATCGGAGATCCGAACCCGCCTGAACGAGATCGCCGGGCTGGAAGGCGATGCGCTCACGGATGAGATCCGCACCGAGTGCGACAAGCTGACCGGCGAGTACGGCGACGTCGAGCTGCGGCGGCGCGCCGCCATCGTCGCCGAAGATGACCAGCGCAAGGCGGCCGAGTTGCGCGGCGGGGGCGGCGACGATGCCGGCGCCGAAACGCGCGCCTTGCGCGACCTGCAGGGCCGGGCGAGTCTGACCGGATACCTGCGCCACTTCGCCGACGGCGAGCAACTGAGCGGCGCCGAGCGGGAACTTGCCGAGCATCGCGGGCTGGCGACGTCCGGCAACGTGATCCCGTGGGATGCGCTGCTGGTGCCCCCGCGCGACGGCCACGGCGCCGCCGAGTTGCGCGCCGATGCGGTCACGCCGGCCCCGGCGAGCGGCAATCCCGTCCATCAGGCGGCGATCCTGCAGCGAGTCTTTGCCCGCTCGGCGGTGCGCCGGCTCGGCGTGGCGATGCCGTCGGTCGGCGTCGGCGTGGCGTCCTACCCCGTGATCGCGGCCGGGCAGTCTGCCGCGTTCGTGGCGGCCGACGATGCGAAAGAGGCGGCAGCCGGGACCGTCACGCCGAAGACGCTGCAGCCGAAGCGGCTGCAGGCGCGCGCCGTGTTCCGGATCGAAGACTCGATGATCACGGCCGGGCTGGAATCGGCGCTGCGCGAGGATCTGGCGCTGTCGGTCGGCGATGCGCTGGACGCGCAACTGATCGGCGCGGGCAGCGCCGACGTCCGTGGCTTTCTCGCGACGGCCGCGAACGGCGGCATCGCGGATTACGCCGATCCGGGTGCCGTGGTGACGTTCGCCGCCGCTGCCGAACAGGCCGCCCGCGGCGTTGACGGGAAGTACGCCGGCAGCGAGTCGGAGTGCACCTGGGTGATCGGCACGGCGACGTATCAGAAGCTCGCCGCCCTGATCCAAGCGAACGACAGTACCAGCGCGACCGAGCGGCTGCGCCGCCTGCTGCGGGACTTCATGGCGTCCGCCAACATCCCGGGCGCGGCGAGCGACATACAGCAGGGCATCATCGGCAAGATGGGCGCCCCCGACGGCGGCATGAATGCCGTGTGCCCGCTGTGGGAAGGGCTGCGGCTGATTCGTGACGAGGTGACGAAGGCCGCCGAAGGGCAGATCGCGGTAACCGCCGTGGCGCTGCACAACTTCGCGATCCTTCGGTCGGATGCGTTCGTTCGTACGAAGCTGAAGCTGGCGTAAATGACCCTTACGCACGCGGTCACGACCACGCCGGCCGATCTGGTGGCGGCGTTGAGTCTGACCGCCGGGACGTCTTACGTCGTGGAAGCGGTGATCGGCAGTCCGGCCGTGCGCATGGTCGAGGGCGGCGCCAGCGCGCCGACTGATCAAAGCTACTTCCACGTGATACAGCCCGGCGCCGCGGGGCGCATCGGGATCACGCCGGCGAGCGGTAAGAAAGTATGGGTCTGGAGCACCGGCGCGTCCCGGCTGGTAGTCACGGAGACGGAGTGAGCAAGCTACTGCGGTGCGCCGTCGAGTTGCGCGACGGCGGCGAAGGCTCGCCGGGCCGGCTGACCGGCGTTCTGATGCGCTACGGCGCCCCCGGGCAGCGGGGCCGCGAGACGTTCGCGCCGGGCGCGCTCAAGTGGCCGGCGAACGGCATCCGGATCGACCTGGAGCACGCCAGCAGCCCGGCGCGGGGCAGCGTGCAGCCGCCCCTGCTGCGGGCGGTGCCGTTCGTGTCGGACGATGGCGCCGAGGTCCGGATCGATGCCCCCCTGCCCGACACGACGGCGGCGCGCGACCTGGCGACGCTCATGCGCTCGGCGCCGCCCGTCTATAGCGGGCTGTCGGTCGAGTTTCACGCCGTCCGCCAGTCCTACACGGGCGGGCGCCGCGTGATCGCCGATGCGCTGCTCAGGGGCGGCGCGCTGACCGATAACCCGAGCTACCCCGGCACGGCCGTTGAAGTACGGGACGGACTGCCCCCGCCCCCGCGCCGCCGGATCTGGCTGTGACCGATGGCCGTCACTGCCGCCAGTCTCGCCGCGGCGCTCGGGATCACGGTCGCCGACGCCGCCAAGCCCGATGATCCCGGCATCGTGGAAGCGGCCCGCCTGCTGGACGTTGCCGGCGAGCTGGTAGCTGCCTACCTTCGCGGCGGGACGGCGCCCCCTGCCATCGTGGACGAAGCGACGATCCGCACGGCCGGGCACGTGCAGCACAGGAACGCGTACGGCCGCGCCGTGGGCCGCGTGAAGGCCGGCGGCGCAGCGATCGACCTGCAGCCCGCCGCACGGTCGGCGGTGCGCCAGTCGGGCGCCGCGGCGCTGCTGGCGCCTTGGGTAAGGCGGACCGCATGATCGGACTCGGCATCGCGGGCGGGCCGCAGCCGGAGATCCGAACCGACGCGACCGACCTGGCTATCCGCGCGCTGGTGGCCGCCGTCGGCGGCACGACCGTGCAGACCTGGGCCGCGGGCGCCGTCGAGTGCGCCGCGGGGCTGTGGGCGCGTGCGCTGTCAACTGCCGGCGTGCCGGACGGCGTGCCCATCGGGCCGGCGTGGCTGGCCGAGTGCGGGCGCGACCTGGCGCGCCGCGGCGAAGCGGTGTACCTGGCCGACGTCGCGCCGGGCGGGCGGCTGCGGCTGCTGCGCGCCACGTCTCGCGACGTCTGGGGCGACGGGCCTGACCCGCGCGACTGGTGGTACAGACTCACGATTACCGGCCCCCGCACGACACGCACCGTGACGGCGCCGGCCGCGTCCGTCGTGCACGTGCGCTATGCGACCGAACCGCACAGCCCGGCCCGCGGGCTGTCGCCGCTGCAGTACGCCAGCCTGACCGGGACGCTCACGGCGAATCTGGAAGCGGCGCTAGGGCACGAAGCGGGCGGCCCCGTGGCGAACCTGATCGCGCTGCCCGAAGGCTACAACGCGAGCGACAAGAACCCGGGCGATCAGAACGCGCTGCCGTCGGACGAACTGGCCGACGCGATCCGCACGGCGAAGGGCCGGACGCTGCTGCCTGAGACGACGGCGGGCGGTTACGGCGACAAGCTGACGGCGCCGCGCAAGGATTGGCAGCCGCAGCGACTCGGCGCCGATCCGCCGATGGCGCTGGTGACGCTGCGGCAGCAGGTTGAATCGTCCGTGCTGGCGTGCTTCGGCGTGCCGGCGCCGCTCGGGCCGGTCGGCGTCAACGATGGGACGGCGCAGCGCGAAGCGGCGCGCCGGCTGTGGACGCTCACGATCTCGCCGCTGGCGAACCTGATCGCCGAGGAGTTGACGCGGGTATTCGAGCGTCCCGTCAGTCTCGACTACGGGCGTCCGTCCGGCATGGCGGACCTGGCGGCGCGCGCCCGCGCCGTGGCGGCGCTGGCGAAGGCCGGCATCACGACCGACGATGCCTTGCTGCTGGCCGGATGGGACAACTGACGGGGCCGGCGTGCGATGGACAGCCCGCCAGATCGAAGCGGTCAGGCTTGCCGAGATCGTCTACCGGCGTCGGCTGACCGGCGCCCGTGCGGCCCCCCCGAACGCGCCTAGCGAGTGGATCGGCTGGCGCATCATCGCGCCGGGCGACGATGCCCGGCGCTACCTTCGCCGCGCCGTGGCCGGCGAGTGCACGCGCTGCGGGGGCACGCCGCGGGCCGGCCGGCGTACGTGCAAGCGGTGCGCGGAGGGTCAAGCGAAGCGGGCCGCGGCGCTGCGGGCGCGCCGCAAGGTCGCCGGCCGTTGCACCGACTGCGGCGCGGCGACCAGCGGGGGCCGGACGCGCTGCCCTGCGTGCAGGGACCGCTACCGCGGCGCCGGCCGATGGGCGCGCCCCGCCGCGCGATGATCTGGTGCGAGCGGTGCGGCGGGCGCACGGCCGCGGCCCGCATCGGCGGTGATTGGATCTGCCGCTGGTGCGTCCGCAACCGGCGGCGTCGTCCGCTGCCGTCCGGCACGCCGCGCGCCCGGGACCGCTACCGCGCCGCCGGGCTGTGCGTGCGCTGCGGCGCCGAGCGGGACCGGCCCGACCGGCTGCACTGCAGCAGCTGCCGGCGGCTGCACGCGGCGGCGACGGCGCGCCACCGGGCGATACATCCGCGGGACCGCGTGCGGCTGTATGCGGACGTTCGCGCCCGGCGCCAGCGGTACATCGCCGCGGGGCTGTGCGCCGACTGCGGCGGCAAGCGGGACCGCGCAGATCGCCGGCTGTGCGAGCGCTGCCGGGCTCGAGCTGCCGAGAAGACAGTAGCGTATCGGAGACGGCGCGATGAACAGCAGCAGGCCGCAGTGTGATCCCGACGGGCGACCATGGTTGATGGTGCGGTAGACTTCCTAGTCACGTATTTCTTTGCTTGATCCGCTTCTTTCTGCCATGGCTGGAGAAGAGGGACCAAGCGAATAGCACACCGCAGGCTGCCGTTGCGGCGCTCAGCGCCGCAAGAATGCCTTGTGCATAAGTGTTTTCAAAATCAGCAGTCAACCAGAAGGTGAGGGCTGATCCAGCGAATGTTGTCAGGAAACCCAACGCTATAGTGCCGATAAGATCTAGCGCGCCTATGCTATCAATTTCATCTTCCGTCACGGTGTACACCTTAACAGTTCTCTCTTCGTGCTGAAGGTTGAAGTGACCGGAGTTCTCACTAGCCATTGCCACCCTCGTCGACTTTGGTGTCTTGGCTAATCCCAAGCAGGTTCGCACTAAAGATCGACGTGAATGTGCAGTTTGTACAATGAACAAGTATCGCGGGAAAATAAGTCCCGCCCGAAGACCCGATCTGCATTAGGGTCCACGCAAAAATAACTTCCTAGAAGCTCCTGTAGTCTCGCAGTAGAGCACACCGGCGTCGCAACTCTCGTGATCGGCGACCAGTCCTGCCAGGACGGATATTTTCTGGATTCTGAGAGGTGCAGCCCGTTCTGGTTATGGCATCATTGCGGGAATAGGAGTCCGCAATGGTGCCATAATGAGACCAATCCAGTTCTCCGCCGACACGATCCTCGCCCTGCTCCGCAACCAGACCATCGCCTCGCTGGCCGAGGTCATGGCCGCGCTCGGCGCCCGCGCCAGCAGGCGCACCGCGTTCCGCAAGCTCAAGGACATCGACGCCCGCACCAGCTACTCGCATCGCGGCGGCTACTACACCCTCGACCAGCTCGCCCACTTCGACGAGCGCGGCCTGTGGTCCTTCGCCGGGGTCCGCTTCTCCCGCGCCGGCACCCTGATCGCAACCGCCGAGACGTTCGTCAATCACGCCGAGGCCGGACACGTCGCCGAAGAGTTGGACAACCTGCTCGGTGTCGGCACCCGGGACGCGCTGCGCAAGCTCGTCGATGACGGGCGGCTGACACGGCACAAGCTCGCCGGCCAGTTCCTCTACTGCGCGGCCGACCGTGCGCACCAGACGCACCAAGTGCGCGCCAGACGCCTGCTGCTGGCCACGCCCGGATTGGGACAACCCCTACCCGACGCCGACCTGATGCCCGACGAGTTGCGCGCCGCCATCGTGTTGTTCGCCAGCCTGCTCGACGAGCGGCAGCGGCGCCTGTTCGCCGGCCTCGAAGCGCTCAAGTGCGGGTGGGGCGGTGACCGGCGCATCGCCCGACTGCTCGGCATCGACCCGTCGACGGTCGCTGCGGGCCGGCGGCAACTGGCCGAGCGTGACGTCGAGGTCGACCGGGTGCGGCGCGCCGGCGGCGGACGGCGGTCGACGGAAAAAAAACGCCGGAAGTCATCGCCGCCATCCAAGCCTTGATGGAGCACGAGACGGCCGGCGACCCGGTCAGCGGCCTGAAGTGGACACGCCGTACGACCGCCAAGCTCGCCGATGAACTGTGCGCGCTCGGCATCGACGTCTGCCCGCAGACGGTCGCTCGACTGCTCAAGGCGATGGGCTATTCGCTGCGCGTCAACCACAAGAAGCTCGCCGGGGCCTCGCATCCGAGGCGCGACGACCAGTTTCGACACATCACCGAACTGCGCGAGCGTTGCGCCGCCAACAACGTCCCGGTCATCAGCGTCGATACCAAGAAGAAGGAACTCGTCGGCACGTTCCTCAATCCCGGCGCCAAGTGGGACCGCAGTCCCGAACCGGTCAACGACCACGACTTCCGCTCCGATGCCGAGGGCCTCGCCATCCCCTACGGCATCTACGACCCGCGGGCCAACGCCGGCACCGTCTTCGTCGGCCAGACCGCCGACACCCCGGCGTTCGCCGTCGACTGCATCGAGAAATGGTGGCGCACCGAGGGCCGCAACCACTATCCCGACGCCGACGCCCTGCAGATCCTGGCCGACGGCGGCGGCAGCAACAGTTGCACCGCGCGCGCCTGGAAATTCAACCTGCAGCACCGCCTCTGCAACCGCCACGGCCTGCGCGTGACCGTGGCCCACTACCCGCCGGCCACGTCGAAGTGGAACCCCATCGAACACCGCCTGTTCTGCGAGATCACCAAGAACTGGGCCGCCCGCCCGCTCGACAGCTACCAGACCATTCTGAAATACCTGCGCACCACACGCACCGCCACCGGACTGCGCGTGCGCGCGCATCTCGTGCGCAAGACCTACAGGACCGGCATCAAGGTCACCGACACGCAAATGCGGGAGCTACGCATCACACCCGACAGCTCAATGCCCAAATGGAACTACACCATCGAACCCATGTAACGAAAAAACGGAAGTTGTTTTTGCGCCGGCCCTTAGGTGAGAATTTACGACATGGTCGCTAGTTCCGCAGCGAGGGCAGTCCTTAACATTCTTCTCCTTCAACCACTCGATGACTTTCAGATTATCTTCACCCGATAACCGGCCGTCTATCTCTGCCACTTTAGTTTCGCTCCGGCGATTTCCCCACCAGACCGCCAGTGTAGCAGGATCAGGGCTGCTCGTCCGGGGCGGTCAGCCGTTCCGGGGCGCGTTCGATCCGGCGCCGCAACTCGTCCCGTGCGGATTGTTGGAGGCGTGTGGGCACATGCTCACAGCGCAGGACGGCGCACATCACCTCGATGTTAGAGTCAACGTGCACCAGAGATTCCCGCCCTGCATCGCGCAGCCGGACAGCGATGCCCGGTCCATCTTCCTCCACCGTGTCTATGGTCCGGCGGCGAACCACCATGCGACGCTCGTCAGCCACCCACTCTCCGTCAACACGAGTATGGGTGACCGCGAGCATCACCCACTCTGGCGCGGCCTGGTCGCTCTGGTTGTCCTGAGCAAAGGTAGTGGTGTCCTGGGCGAGAACAACGAGCAGGCCGACGACGGCGACGATCAGAGCACGCATGTGGCCATCCTTCGCGTGAGCCGAGCTGACTATGACCGTCGCCAGCGCGAGCCGCAGACGGGGCACGCTGCATCCGGTCCAAGTTTCTTGAGCTTTGCTTCCACCGATCTGCGTGGGTGATTCGCCGTCCGCCGCCGTCCGGGGACGTTCGCTGACGTTCACTGTCAAATCGGGTAAAAATTCGGGTATCTCCCGACCCTGGCCGGCCCAAAATACCCCGTATTCATTCAATAAACTAGACGCGTCTCCGGGAACTGAGAGTACCACCCGAACCAGAACGCCCGCTGGGCGGCGACGCGCGGCAGGCGCCGTGGCGGGGCGGCGTCCGCCACCAGGGCATCCTCCGTCACGCGCCACACCCCGCCCGCGGCGTCGGCCACGCGGCCGTCGTCGAGCGGCCGGGCGAAGCGGTCGGCGCCGGCGGCGTAGACGCGGTTGGCGCCCCGCTCGCTCGTGATCACCACGAGCCGCCGGCCGGCATGCTCCGTCTCGTAGACCCGGTTGTCGCGGAGGAACCTGGCGGAGATGGCGAGCGGCTGGCGCGCGCCGGCGCCGTCCGCGAGCAGCATCACCACCACCTCGTCCTTGTTCCGTAACCGATCGTCGACTTGCGGCACCTGGAACATCAGCCGGTCGGTGCCGAAGTAGTCGCGGTAGGCGGCGCCCTCCGAGTAGTCGCGCCGGTGCCCCGTTTCCAGGGACAGGACGGTGGTCTCCGGGTGGAGGCGCCGCCATTCCTCCCAGGTCGTGGTCACGACCGACCGGTGCCGCAGGCGCAGGCCGCTGCCGACCAGCGGGCCGACCACGGGCACTCCCTCGAACGTGTTCCACAGGCTCTTCGTCTCGTCGTCGAACATGAGCTTGTTCGAACGGTACAGGAACCCGCTGGTGCCGATGGTGATGTGCCGGCCGTCGACGACGCTCTCGTACGGAATGACGGTGCCGCACAGCGTGCAGTAGACGATCGTCAGCTCGACGCCTCCCACCCGGTCGAGCGCCATCTCGTGCCAGGCCAGGATGCGCTTGGGGTAGGCGCGGGCCTCGCCGTTGACCGCGATGCCGAAGACGACGTGGTCCTCGTCCAGGTAGTCGGCGCCGGAGGCCGGCAGCGTCCGCGGATACGCCAGCGGCGGGATGCCGTTGACCACGACCCCGCCCCAATCGATCTCGTCCAGCCTGATGGTCGCCGCCACGCCGCGCGGAAAGAAGTCGCGGAAGCGCGTGTCGACCGCGCCGTACCATTCGCCCTTGAACAGCGCGTAGTCGGGATGCGGATCGTACGGCTGCTCCCAGATCCAGTGCTGGAGCCGGTCCACCTCGCCCCCGAAGCGCTGCCCCGTCCGGTCCTCGACGAACCGCATCAGCCGGCGCCATACCCGGGTCGACGGGTGCTCCCGGCGCAGCGTCAGCTCGAACGCCGGCTCGGTGCGCGTGGGATCCAGCGCGCCGAAGGTCGGCTCGGGGGGCGCCGGCGGCCGCAGGAGCCTGAGCATGTCGCGCACGATCGACGCGTAGCCGTCGCGCCACGCGGCGGCAATCTGCTCGAGCGTCTCCTCCGCAGCGTCGTCGTCCGGATTCGCAGCCTCGAAGAACAAGCCGATGTCCGGGGCCGCGGCGGGCTGCGCCGCGGCCGGCGACGGCGAGCCGACCGGGAGCAGCGCGCCCAGCAGGACGGCCGCCAGCGCGGCACGCAGGGTCCCGTACGGCAACGCCCGGTGTTTGTAGTACCCTGCCTGCCTCATGGTGGTGGACGCTCCTCCCCTGGTCCCGCTCATCCCGGCCGATCGAATCCAACGCCGAGTCGGGGAGCTGGCGGCCGACATCGAAGCGAGCACGCCTCCCGAGGTTACCATCCATCTGGTCGGGGTGCTCGCCGGCGGGTTCATCTTTCTCGCCGATCTGGCGCGCGCGTTCTCCCGCCCCGTAACCATCGATTTCGCGCGCTGCGCGAGCTACGGCAACGGGAAGCGATCCTCCGGCGTCACGTTCTGGAGCCTGGAACCCCGCGACCTGTGCGGCAGGCACGTGCTCATCGTCGAGGACATCGTCGACACGGGCAACACGCTGCACGCCCTCCGTAGCCGCCTGCTGGCCCAGCGTCCGGCCTGGCTGCGCACCGCCTGCCTCCTGGACAAGCCTTCCCGCCGGCGGCGCGACGTGCCGATCGAGTTCGTCGGGTTCACCATCGACGATGTTTTTGTCGTCGGCTACGGCCTCGACCACGCGGAGAACCACCGGCATCTGCCGTACATCGCGGCGGCGCCCTGACCGCCGGGCGCGCGCGCCCACTCGTGTATAGTGGCTTGTCGATGCCGAAGCGACGCCCCGCATCCAGGCGCGTCCCGCGCGCCGCGGCGGAAGCCGACGGCAGGACGGCCGGCGCGCGGCGGGCGGCCGGCGCGCGTACAGGGGACGAGCCGGAGGAGGCTGTCGCGGCGACGGATTGGCGCACGGGAATCACGCTCATCGAGCCGAACCGCATCCTCGTACGGGGCTACCGCCTCGACGACCTGATGGGGCGGCTGTCGTTCGCCGAAGCCGTCTACCTGCTGCTCAGCGGCGAGCTGCCGTCACCCGCCGTCGGGCGGCTGATGGACGCGCTCCTCGTGTCGTCGATCGATCACGGGGCGACGCCGCCATCCACGCTGGCCGCCCGCAACGTCGCCACGACCGGCGCTCCGATCCGCGCCGCGGCGGCCGCCGGCGTCCTGGCCTTCGGATCGTCGCTGGGCGGCGGGGGCAACATCGACGCCTGCCTGCGGTTCCTGACGAACGGACTGGCCCTCGTCGGCGACTGGGTGTCGCCCGACGACGCGGCCCGGCGGCTGGTCAACCAAGCGCTGGAGGATGGCGCGCCGCCGCCCGGCTTCGGGCATCGGTTCCACACGCGGGACCCCCGCGCGGCCCGCCTCCTGCAACTGGCGCTGGAGCTCGAGCTCGACAGCGCTCACGTGCAGCTGATTCGTGCGGTCGAGCGTGTGCTCGCCGAGCGGCACCAGGACGAGGCCGACCCGCCGCCGCACATCAACGAGGAGGGGGCCATCGCGGCCATCTGCGGCGACCTGGGCTTCGACGCCGAGGCAGCCAGCGCCCTGTTCATGATCTCGCGCCTGCCGGGCATCGTCGCCCACGCCATCGAGGAACAGGGGCGCCAGGCGCCGATGCGGCTCATCGACCCGACCGGGCACGTCTACGACGGACCCGGCGAGCACCGCCTGCCCGAGACCCGCCGCTAGGGCAAGACGGTGCAGACTCCGCAAAGGCGCGCACGGCGCGCCTCGGCGGTAGCGGCGCGGGGCTGTGGGGTCCCCGCAAGCGAACGCCGGGGGTTCGGGGCGCAGCCCCGTCTGATTGAAGCTCCCGTCAGGGCTGCCGCGCCATCAGCTCGCCGAGCAGCGCCGCCGTGTGGGGCGCTTCCTTGTAGGTGGCGGTGCGGAAGACCCCCTGCGCGATCCGCAACGGGGTCCAGCCGGACTCGTTCTCCACGTGGAACGTGCTGGCTCCGCGCTCGACGAGGCGTTGCACGATGGAGTTCGCGCCCCGGTAGGCGGCCCCGTGCAGCGCCGTCTCGCCGTTCAGCGCAACGGCATTCACGTCGCCGCCCAGCTCGAGGGCGATCTCGAGGCACTCGAGCGCCTCCGCCTCGGTCCCCGGATCCTCGCCCGGCGAGTGGATGCCGAGCCCCGCGGCCACCATCAGCAGCGTCGCGCCGTCCTCGGTCGTGATCGCGGGATCGGCGCCCAGCTCGAGGAACACGCGCATGAGCGGGGCGTCCGCCAGGCGCGCGGCCATCAGGAGCGGCGTGGCGCCGATCCGGTTGAGCGCGTTGCGGTAGCCGTTGCGCGGCTCGGCCGTCATCCGGGCGTTGACGTCGGCGCCGCGCGCGACCAGCTCCCGCGCGAAGCTCAGGCTGTCGAGCCCGCCGGTGGCAACGGGACCGGGCGGGTTGAAGCCGAAGTTCGGCCGGCGCACCCAGGTCATGGCGTGCAGCGCCGTCCACCCCTGCCCGGCGGCGTCGGGGTCCGCGCCTTCATCGACCAGCAGGACGCCGAGCTCCCAGTGAGCGTTGGTGGCCGCCAGCACGACCGTGCCCGTGCCGTCGGGCAGACGGTCGTCGGCGTCCGCGCCCGCCTCGAGCAGGGCTCGCACGACCCCGACGTGGCCCGCGCGCACCGCGAAGAGCATGGCGGTGAAGCCGTGCGGCGCCGGCCCCTCGAGACCCGTCCGCAACGGGTTCTCCGGCACGAGCGTCCGCGCGCCGACGTCGGCGCCGGCGGCCACGAGGGCGCGCACCGCGTCGGCATGCCCCTCCGTCGCGGCCCACATCAACGCCGTCTGGCCGTCGCGCTGCACCGCGTCGACCTCCGCGCCGCGCGCCAGTAGCACCTCCATGGCATCGACCCGCCCCGTGCGCGCGGCCATCATGAGCACCGTCTCGCCCGCGGCCACGGCGGTGCCCGGGTCGGCGCCCGCGTCGAGCAGCAGCTCGATCATCGCCGCGCTGCCGTTGACGGTGGCCAGCCACAGCGGCGGAATGTGGAACGCGTTGACGGCGCCGGCGACCGCGCCGTGGTCGAGCAGCAGCCGCGCCAGCTCGAGGTTGTCGTGACGCACGGCCCAGTGCAGCGCGGTGGTGCCGTCGGCTTCCGGTACGTTCGCGTCGGCGCCGCCGTCCAGCAGCGCGCGGACGGCGCTCGCGTCCGCCCGCTTGACGGCCTCGGCCAGCGGATTGTCGCCACCCGCGGCGTCTGCCGTCGTGACGACGGACACGCAGAGGCAGGCGACAGCCAGCACCGGGACGACCCGCGACCGGGAGCGCGCATTCCCTGTTCTCATGCCTGGATCCTAGCAGTCCGCGGCAGGGGTGCGCATGCTGAAGTTGCGGCCGCGCGGGACGGACGGCGCACGCCCCGAAGTGGTAGAGTTAGGCCATGTTGAGAGGTGTGTTTGCGCTTGCCGCCGGTCTCGCGGCCCTGGGTCCGGCGACCTCCGGTCACCTGCTGGCGGCGGGCCGATCCCAGGCTCCGGAGGGCCACTCCGCCGGGGACGCCGCGGCGCTGCTGGAACGTTACTGCGTGACCTGCCACAACGACAGCCTGCGCACGGCCGGGCTCACGCTGGAGGCGCTCGACGCCGGCACGCCGCGCGCCCACGCAGAGGTCTGGGAGAAGGTCGTGCTGAAGCTGCGGGCCGGGATGATGCCGCCGCCCGGCCGGCCGCGGCCGGATCCGGCGACGTACGACCGCCTGGCGTCGTTCCTCGAAGCGGGCCTCGACCGCGCCGCCGCGGCGGATCCCGACCCGGGGCGCAGCGACGCGCTGCGCCGCCTCAACGCCACCGAGTACCGCAACGCGATCCGCGACCTGCTCGACCTCGAGATCGACGTCGCGGACCTGCTGCCGGCCGACGATTCGAGCGCCGGCTTCGACAACGTGGGTCTCGGCGGTCTCGATCCGGGCCGCATGGAGCGCTATCTCACCGCGGCGCAGAAGATCAGCCGGCTGGCCGTCGGCGCGCCCGTGCGCTCGGCGGTCGCCGACACGTTCATCGTGCCGTCCGACCTGAATCAGGACCGTCACGTGGAGGGTCTGCCGTTCGGCACGCGCGGCGGCACCACGTTCCGCTACAACTTCCCGGTGGACGCCGAGTACGAGGTCCGGGTCGAGCTCGGGAAGAGCTGGAACAGCAACCGCGTCGGCGGGCTGCGGGAACCGCACGACGTCGTCATCACCCTGGACGGGGAGCCGGTGCGGGTCCTCACCGTCGAGCCGCCGTCGCGGCGCGACCCGTCGCGCGCGTCGCTGGACCTGTACGACCAGCCCGACCGCAGCGCCGACGCCAATCTCGCGGTGCGCGTGCCGGTCACGGCCGGCGCCCACACGGTCGGCGCGGCGTTCGTCAGCCAGGGCTCCGCCGTGGTCGAGCGGCACCGGCAGCCGTTCCTCAAGGTGCATATCACCGTCGGTGGTGACCAGCGCACGCAGCCGGCCGTCTACTCGATCACGATCACCGGCCCGTTCGACGCCACGGGACCCGGCGATACACCGAGCCGGCGCCGCATCTTCACCTGCCGGCCGGCGGCCGGCGGTCAGGACGATCGCGCGTGCGCCGAGGACATCCTCGCGACCCTGGCCCGCCGGGCCTATCGCCGGCCGGCGACCCACGCGGATCTCGATATCCTGCTCGGCTTCTACGCCGAGGGGAGCGCCGCGGCCGGCTTCGAAGCCGGCATCGAGATGGCCCTGCGGCGGCTGCTCGTCAGTCCGGAGTTCCTGTTCCGCGTCGAGCGCGATCCGGCCGGCGCGGCCGCCGACGCGGCGTACCGCGTCACCGACCTCGAGCTCGCGTCGCGGATGTCGTTCTTCCTGTGGAGCAGCCTGCCGGACGACGAGCTCCTCGCGGCGGCCGGCGACGGCAGCCTGCGGCAGCCCGACGTGCTCGAGCGGCAGGTGCGGCGCATGCTGGCGGATCCGCGTGCGGCCTCGCTCGTGACGAATTTCGCTGCGCAGTGGCTGTACCTGCGCAACCTGCCGGCGGTCTCGCCCGACTTCATCGTGTTTCCCGACTTCGACGAGACGCTGCGCAGGGCGCTCCGGCAGGAGACGGAGCTGTTCTTCGACAGCATCATCCGGGAAGACCGGAGCGTGCTCGACCTGCTGGACGCGGACTACACCTTCGTCAACGAGCGGCTCGCCAAGCACTACGGCATTCCCAACGTCTACGGCAGCCACTTCCGGCGCATCGCCCTGCCCGCCGGCAGTCCGCGCGGCGGACTGCTCGGCCAGGGCAGCATCCTCGCGGTGACGTCGTACGCCACGCGCACCTCGCCCGTGGTGCGGGGCAAGTGGATCCTCGAGAACCTGCTCGGCACCCCGCCGCCGCCGCCGCCGGCCAACGTGCCGCCGCTCAGCGAGGAGGGGTCGGACGCCGTGCTGTCGATGCGCGAGCGCATGGTCCAGCACCGCCGCAACCCGGTCTGCGCCTCGTGTCATGCGATAATGGACCCCGTCGGCCTGTCGCTCGAGAACTTCGACGCGATCGGCCGCTGGCGGGAGCGCACCGAGGGGTTCGAGGCGCTCGACGTGACGGGGAGCTTTCCGGACGGTACGAGGTTCGCGGGAGCCGCGGGGCTCCGCGACACCCTGCTGGAAAGATCGGACCAGTTCGTGCGAACGCTGGCGACCAAGCTGCTGACGTACGGGCTGGGACGGGCGGTCGAGCACTACGACATGCCCGCGATCCGGGCGATCGAGCGAGAAGCGGCCGCTGACGGCTACCGCTTCTCGTCGCTCATTCTCGGCGTGGTCAAGAGCACGCCGTTCCAGATGAGGCGAGCGCAGCAATCATGATCATCACGAAAAAGCATCTCCCCCGGCGAACCTTCCTGCGCGGCGTCGGCGCGACGGTCGCGCTGCCGCTGCTCGACTCGATGGTGCCGGCCCTGTCGGCCATGGCCAGGACATCGGCCGACCCCGTGCGCCGCCTCGGCTTCATCTACTTCCCGCACGGGTCGGTGTCGTGGGCCAGCGGCTCGCAGAACCAGTGGACGCCGCCCGGCGAAGCCGGTCCGCTCACGCTGTCGCCCATTCTCCAGCCGCTCGCGGCGGTGAAGGACCAGCTGATCGTCCTCACCAACATGGAGCACCGCAACGCGCAGGGCAACGGCACGGACGGCAACGCGGAGCACACGCGCTCGAACGCCAGCTGGCTGAGCGCCGCCCGGCCGAAGATGACCGAGGGCGCCGACGTCCTGCTGGCCACGACGGTCGACCAGCTTGCCGCGCAGCGCCTCTGCCGCGACACGCGGCTGCCGTCGCTGGAGCTGACCCTGGA
This sequence comes from Vicinamibacterales bacterium, assembly GCA_963665465.1. Lineage (GTDB taxonomy): Bacteria > Acidobacteriota > Vicinamibacteria > Vicinamibacterales > UBA8438 > JAAXGX01. The sequence goes on along the minus strand of OY762226.1, from coordinate 4,864,943 downwards.
GAACAGCTTCCTGGTCGGCAACTGCGACAACGGCTACAACTGCGTGTACGTCAACACGCTGTCGTGGTCCTCGCCGACGACGCCGCTGCCCATGGAGAACAATCCGCGCCTCGTGTTCGAGCGCCTGTTCGGCGAGGGCGGCACCGTCGACCAGCGCCGCGCCGAGATGCGCAAGGACCGCAGCATCCTCGACTCGGTGACGGACGACATGTCGCGCCTGCTGCGCAGCCTCGGCGCCGGCGACCGGACGCGCGTCAGCAACTATGTCGACGCCGTGCGCGAGGTCGAGCGGCGCATCCAGCGCGCCGAGGAGCAGGCCGGAGAGTCCACGCTGGCGCTGCCGGATCGGCCGGTCGGCATTCCGGAGTCGTACGACGAGCACGTCAAGCTGATGTTCGATCTGCTCGTGCTGACCTGGCAGGCGGACATCACGCGCGTCTTCAGCATGCAGCTCGGCCGCGAGCAGAGCGCCCGCACCTTCCCGTGGATCGGCGTCAACGAAGGCCACCACGGCACGTCGCACCACCAGGACAAGCCGGAGAAGATCGCGGCGATCGCCCGCATCAACACGTACTACAGCCAGCTGCTGGCGTACTTCGCCGAGCGGCTCGCCGCGACGTCGGACGGCGACGGCAGCCTGCTCGACCACTCGATGGTGCTGCACGGCAGCGGCATGTGCAACGGCAACCTGCACGACCACAAGAACCTGCCTCTGCTGCTGCTCGGCGGCGGCGCGGGCCGGCTGCGCAGCGGACGGCACATCAAGTTCACGGAGCTGACGCCGATGGCCAATCTGCTCCTGGGCCTGCTCGACAAGGCCGGCGTGCCTGCGGACAGCTTCGGCGACAGCACCGGCCGCGTGGACCTGGAGCCGTTGTCGCTCGCGACCGACGTGTAGGAACTTTTGCGGGTCAAGATGAGGAGGATCCGATGAGCAAGGGATGGCTGGCCGTCGCATTCGCGGTGATCGCCGTTGTGGCACTGGCGCCGGCGTTCGCTGCCGCCCAGCAGGCGGACGAGTCGTTCCGCACGCCGTGGGGCGATCCGGACCTGCAGGGCATCTGGAACAACTCGACCCTGACGCCGTTCCAGCGCCCCGTCGAGCAGGCCGACCAGGAGTTTCTGACGGAGGAGGAAGCCGCCAGCATCGAGCAGGCGGAGCTCGCCAAGAACGAGACGCTCCTGAACCGGCCCGCGCTGCGGACGATCGCCGGCCAGAGCGTCGACCGGGGCGTCGACGGTGCGCCCGGGGCCTACAACAACTTCTGGATGGAGCGCGGGACGACCGTGCTGCCGACCCGCCGCACGTCGATCATCACCGATCCGCCCGACGGCCGCCTGCCGCCCCTGACGGCCGAGCTCGAGGCGTGGATGGCGTCGCCGGAGTGGCAGCACATCGCCGACGTGCGCGGCGGCCGGCTGCCCACCGAGACGTGGGAGCAGCTCGACGGCGGCGACCGCTGCCTGTGGTACCGCGGCATCCCGTCGTTTCCGACCGCCTACAACAACCACTACCAGATCGTGCAGAACGCGGACTTCGTCGCCATCCTGCAGGAGCACATCCACGACGTGCGCTTCATCCCGATCGACGGGCGGCCGAACATCAATCCGGCCATCCGCCAGTTCGCGGGCGACTCGCGCGGCCGCTGGGAAGGCGACACCCTGGTCGTGGAGACGACGCACTTCAACCGCCACGCGTTCATCCGCAACTTCGGTCCCAACCTCAGCGAGGACCTGCACGTGGTGGAGCGCTTCACGCGCATCGGGCCCGACACGCTCGACTACGAGTTCACGGTGACCGATCCGGGGACGTGGACGCAGCCGTGGAGCGGGTCGCTGCCGATGGCGCGCACGGAGGGGCCGGTGTACGAGTACGCCTGCCACGAAGGCAACTACGGGCTCTACAACATGCTCGCCGGCTCGCGCGCGCAGGAGCGGGCGGCCGCAGACGAGGGACGTTAGAAGCGCGTCGACCGCAGGTCTACGGCGCCCGCACGTCCGGGGCGACCTGCACGACGAGCTGCGACGGGTGCATGGCGTCGTGATGCACCCGCTGGGTGGCCCGCTCGAGCTCGGCGCCCTCCCCGAAAGCCGTTGCGGTGTTGGGGTTGCGGTCGAAGTGCGGGAAGTTGGATGAGCTGACCTCGAGCCGGATGCTGTGGCCGCGGCGGAACACCGTCGCGGTGTACCCCAGATCGATCGTGTAGTCGTGAACGGCGCCCGGCGTGAGCCAGGACTCCCGGTGATCGGAGTTCCGGTACCGCGCCCGGATGATCCCCTCGGACACGTTGTGGGCGTAGCCGTCCGGATGCACGTCCACGAGCTTGGCCGTGAAGTCGGTGTCCGGAGCCGACGACGCGGCCCATAGCTCCACCCGCACCGGGCCGATGACCGTCAGGTCCTCGTCGAGCGGCGGCGTCGTGTAGACCAGCACGTCGTCCCGCTGCTCCACCTCGCGCTGATCGAACGCGCCGGAGGGCAGCAGGTCGTTGGTGCAGCACATGTTGCCCCCGACCGTGGGCACCGGATCGGCGGGATCGTAGACGTACTCGTCGGCCGCTCCGCCGGGCCCGTCGGCGCTGAGCAGACCGTCGCCGGCCGCCGTGTTGGCGTTGCCGCCGCTGCGCAGGTAGAAGCGCGTCTCGACGGCATCCGGCAGCGGGAACTCGTCCGCGCTGATCCAGAAGCCGCCGCCGGCCGTTCCCTCGTCGGGCGGCACCATCACGAACAGCCGCACCGCCGGATCGTCCGCGACGCCGTTGTCGATCCCCTTCAGCCAGTAGTCGAACCAGCGCGCCCACGCCGCGTTGAGGTCGAACGCATTGTCCGGGCCGAAGTCGATCTCGCCCGCCGTCGTATCGGGCGGACAGGCGTGGCAGAGCGCGCGCATGACCAGCTGCGTACCGTTGCGCGCGGCCGCCGACCCGCCCGCCGAGCGCACACCCACGAAGTTGCGGATCGTGCCCTCCTGGAAGACGTCGTACCAACCGCCGGTGACGAGCGCCGGCACCCGGACGCGGGGATACTTCGTCTCGACGTCCAGATCGGCCCAGTAGTCGTCGTAGCCCGGCCGCGCGAGCCACTCGTCGTAGTAGGCGGCGATGTTGCCATCCCGCCGGAAGGCCGCGAAGTCCTTCAGCGGCAACTGCCACAGCCAGTCGTCGAGCAGCTTCGCGCGGCCCGCGGCGACGAACGCCTCGACCTCCCGCTGCACGGCCGCCGCCGGCATGCCGGCCGCCTCCAGCCGCCGCTGCAGCGTGTCCGGCGCCAGCACCTGCGAGGTCCAGCTCTGGGCGAACCACAGGTCGAACGCGCCGCCCTGGTAGGTCCAGCCCTGCAGGTAGTCCGACGAGCTGTAGTGCGGGGCGATGGCCACCAGGTGCGGCGGCTGCTCGACGGCCGCCTGCCACTGCGTCAGCCCCACGTACGAGCCGCCCACCATGCCCACCTTGCCGTTGGACCACGGTTGGGCGGCCGCCCACTCGACGGCGTCATGACCGTCCCGGGCCTCCTGGCGCATGGCGTCGAACTCGCCCTCCGAGCGGTAGCGCCCGCGCGAGTCCTGGTTGAGGGTGGCGTAGCCGCGCTCCGCGAAGTAGCGGCCGACGGCCGCGTCGCAGTTGCTGCCGGGACTCGGCGCGCGCCGATTGTAGGGCGTGCGCTGGAGGATGACGGGAAACGGTCCCTCGCCCGCGGGCAGGTAGACCTCGGTCGCCAGCCGGATGCCGTCCCGCATCGGCGCCTGCTCGATGCGGCAGCTCACGCCGGATTCCCCGCTCCCCGCTGCCTCCTGCGCCCCGCCCGCCGCGGCCGGTGCGCCGAGCATCAGGACCGATCCGGCCACCACGACCACGCGCCGCATCATGAGCTGTCTCGTCATGCCTGCCTCCCCTGCCCGGCAACGCCGGCGCGGCCGCCGCGAGTCTGGACGTCCACGACCATGCAGCATCCGGGATATTCGCCTTGAGGACCGATTCGCGGCCGGAGCCGCGCCGTGGAAGGGACCGCGCGTGGTGGGCGCTAGTGGATTCGAACCACTGACCCCCGCCGTGTGAAGGCGGTGCTCTACCACTGAGCCAAGCGCCCACGTCGGTGTCCGGCCAGTGTACCGCAACACCGTGCGGCCTGACCAGATCGGGACCCCGCCCTGCCTGCGGCTCCGCTTGTCGCCCAACCTGGCCCGCCGGTAGTCCGCGCCGTTCTACGGCGCAGCCTACCGGCCGCTCGCCGCCTCGATCAGCACGCTCAGCATCTGCGCGTAGCGGGCGTCCTCGGCCGCGACTGCCGCCTCGTACTCGGACCGGGACATGTCCTTGTCGCGCCAGTCGCCGTCGAGGCGGAAAATGCCCGATCCATCGTCCACCATGTCGACGGTGTCGCCCGTGGGGTGCAGTCCGTTCGCGCCCGAATCGGTCACGAGGACCTTGGTGCCGGCCATCGAGCGGGAGTTCAGGTCGATGTAGATGTCGCGGAACTGTCCGGCGGCCAGCCTGTCAGTGATGTACACCGGGATCTCGTAGCGGGCGGAGACGACCAGGAGCTGCCCGGGGAAGGCCAGCGCGGCAACGAAGCGGTTCTCCTCGCTCGGGTCCGCACCGGCCACCGCATCGAGCTGCGCGCTGCTCATCAGCTCTGCGAGCTCCATCGCCAGCGGTTCCGACGTCGACTCCTGGGCTGCCGCGTGTGCGGGCAGCACCACGAGCAGGACCGCGCCGGCAAGGCCACCGGCCGCGAACCCGCGCCAACGGGCCGACTTCAACATGCTCACCATGGCACTCCCCTTTCGCCACCGGCATCTTTATCACCGGCGGAGGAAACCGTCAACGGGCGGACGTGCTGCACGGGTTGCATGTCGCCCTGACTATCCGCCGAATCACTGCGCGAGCCCCAGATCCCGCCGGCGCAGATCACGGACGCGGTCGCGCAGCGTCGCCGCCCGCTCGAACTCGAGATTGGCGGCGGCGGCACGCATCTCGGCCTCGAGCCGGGCGACGTGGGCGTCCAGCTCGCCGCGTGTGCGAAACGTCTCGCCCGCCTCCTTGACCTGCGGCACCGCCGCGTAGTCCCGCTCGTAGATGCTCGACAACACGTCGTCCATCTCCTTCACGATCGAAGCCGGCGTGATCCCGTGCGTCTCGTTGTAGGCCTGCTGGAGCCCGCGGCGGCGTTCCATTTCCTCCAGGGCGACGCGCATCGAATCGGTGGTGGCGTCCGCGTACATGATCACCCGTCCGTTCAGGTTGCGAGCCGCCCGGCCGGCGGTCTGAATCAGCGATCCGCTCGAGCGCAGGAAGCCCTCCTTGTCGGCGTCGAGGATGGCGACCAGGGATACCTCCGGCAGGTCCAGCCCTTCACGGAGCAGATTGATGCCGACGAGCACGTCGAACGTGCCGCGGCGCAGGTCGCGCAGGATCTCCACCCGCTCGAGCGTTTCGATGTCCGAGTGCAGGTACCGCACGCGCACGCCCAGCTCCTGGTAGAACTGCGTGAGGTCCTCGGCCATCCGCTTCGTCAGGGTCGTGACCAGCACCCGCTCGCCGCGCTCCGCGCGCTGTCGAATCTCGTGCAGCAGGTCGTCGATCTGCCCCTTGACGGGACGCTGCTCCACCTGCGGGTCGATCAGCCCGGTCGGCCGGATGATCTGCTCGACCACCACGCCGTGACTGACGTGCAGCTCGTACGGTCCCGGCGTGGCCGACACGAACACGACCTGCCCCACCCTCGACTCCCATTCCTCGAAGCTCAACGGCCGATTGTCGAGGGCCGACGGCAGCCTGAACCCGTGGTCGATGAGCACTTCCTTGCGGGAGCGGTCCCCGTGGTACATCGCGCGAATCTGCGGCACCGTCTGATGGCTCTCGTCGATGAACGTGAGCGCGTCGGACGGCAGGTAGTCGAGCAGCGTCGGGGGGGGCTCGCCGGCCTCCCGGCCGGAGATGTGCCGCGAGTAGTTCTCGATGCCGTGGCAGTAGCCGATCTCGCGGATCATCTCGAGGTCGAACATCGTGCGCTCGTGCAGCCGCTGCGCCTCCAGCAGCCGCCCCTCGCGCTCGAGCCGCGCGCGCCAGTCGGCGAGCTCCGCCTTGATGCGCTCCACGGCGTCCAGGGTGCGATCGCGCGGGGTGACGAAGTGGGACTTCGGGTAGACGGCTATCTTGTCGTGCCGCTTGATTGTCCGGCTCGTGACCGGGTCGAAGCTCACCAGCTCGTCGACCTCGTCGCCGAACAGCTCTATGCGCAGCGCCCGCTCGTCGTAGGACGGAAACACCTCGATGACGTCGCCCCGCACGCGAAACACCCCGCGCGCGAACTCGTGATCGTTGCGCTCGTACTGGATCTCGACCAGCTTGCGCAGGATCCAGTCGCGCTCGACGCGCTGGCCGCGCTCGAGGGGCAGGAGCATCCCGTAGTACGCCTCCGGCGAGCCGAGCCCGTAGATGCAGGAGACGCTCGCCACGATGATGACGTCCCGGCGCTCGAACAGCGAGCGCGTGGCCGACAGGCGCATCCGGTCTATCTCGTCGTTGATCGTGGCTTCCTTCTCGATGTACGAGTCGGTTGCCGGCATGTAGGCTTCGGGCTGGTAGTAGTCGTAGTAGCTGACGAAGTACTCGACCGCGTTGTGTGGGAACAGGCGCCGGAACTCCTGGTAGAGCTGGGCCGCCAGCGTCTTGTTGTGCACCATCACGAGGCTCGGGCGGTGCGCCTGCGCGATGACGTTGGCCATCGTGAAGGTCTTGCCCGACCCGGTGACGCCCAGCAGGACCTGGCGGCCATCGCCCCGGTCGAGCCCTTCGGCGAGCTCGGCGAGCGCGCGCTCCTGATCCCCGCGCAGCTCGAAGTTCGTGACGAGCGAGAAGGTGTCGTAGGTCGATACCAGGGCCGTACCTTCCTTCGGACGGGGCCGCGCCCCGAGCCCCCGGCGTCCGCTTGCGGGGACCCCATGGCCCCGCGCCGCTCCCGCCGAGGCGCGCCTTGCGGAGTCCGCACCGTTGTGCGGCGCAGACTCCTAGCGGGGCTCGTCTTCGATGTACGGGGCGTAGTAGCCTTCGCGGTTGCGCACGTGCAGGCGCCCGCGCTCCGAGCGGGAGTTCTTCAGCCTGACCTCGACCTCGCGCCAGGTCCCGTCGAGCCGCGTGTTGCCCGATACGTAGCCGAGCGAGTAGCGGGCGTCGAGCTCCGCCGCGATCTGCTCGTAGATCTCGTCGAGCTCCTCGACATCGTCGGGAAAGTAGGAGCGCCCCCCGGTGACGTCGGTCAGCTGTCGCAATCGCATCCGCTGGACGGGCCGGGCGCCGCTGGGCAGATGCTTCTGAAAGCCGATGGCGTAGATGGTGACGTCGGAGGCCTTCACCAGATCGAGGGCGTCGGACATGGTGGTCCGGCTGCGCGTGTCGGCGCCATCGGTGTAGAGCAGCAGCACCTTGCGGCCGTCCTGCATGAACGCCCCGTCGAGATAGACGCCCAGCGCATCGTAGAGGGCCGTGTTCCCGGATGTCCGGCTGCTTCGAATCCGCTCCACCAGGCGGGGAAAGTCGGCCTGGCTGTAACGGCCGACCCGCACCTCCGTGTCGAAGTCCACGACGGTCATGTCCGTGGCGTAGGTGAGGGCGTTCAGGAACTTGATGGCGGCGGTCTTCGCGAAGCGCGCATCGCGCTCCATGCTGCCGCTCGTGTCGAACAGCACGCCCAGGTGCGTCGGCAGCATCTCCGCGTCGCTCGCCAGGCCGCGCGAGAAGTACTCGATCTCCTGCAGGCGGCCATCCTCGTACAGCTCGAAGTCGTCGGGTCCGAGCTCGGTCACCGGCACGGCGTCTCCGTCCAGGACGGAGACGCCCAGGTGCACGAGGTCGATCCGACTGGTGAACAACGGCTCCTGGGCCGCCAGGCCCGCGCCGGCGAGCAGGGCGCCCACGAGGACGAGATGTGCGCCGGTCATGACGAACAGCATGATAACTCACCCGGCTGCGGCGTATAATGAAAGATCTCCTCATGCGGTGTGTTGCCGTCTGCCGGGATGTGCTGGTCGTCAAGGTTCTGCATCGAGCGCTTGCCTCGAACCTCGACCTTGAGTTCCTGATCGACGACCGCGCCGCCGCGCGGCGCCTGCAGGACGAAGGCATGCAGGTGCGCGTCGCCGACCCGCGGCGGGTGGCCAGCTACCTCGAGGCCGACGTGACGCCGGCCACCTGCGTGATCATCGAGGACAACGGCCGCCAGAGCCCGCGGCGCATCCTGGAAGCGGTTGCCGACGCGGGCACCACGCTGGTGTACGTCCTGCGCATCGGCGACCGGACCACGCCCCGGGCCGACGCGTGGCGGGAAGCGTTCCCCGACGTCACGGTGCTCAGTCTCGGGCAGCTCCTGCAGGAATCGCTCGTGACCGCCCTGGGACGTTCGCTGACGCGCGCGCGCGTCCAGCAGTACCAGCGCTACTTCTCCGGCGCGGACCGGGTGCTCATCCTGCTCCACAACGATCCCGATCCCGACGCGATGGCCAGCGGGCTCGCCCTGCGCAACCTGCTGCACCGCACCAAGACGACGGCCATCATCGGCGCCTTCCAGGGCGTGACCCGGCCCGAGAACCTGCGCATGGCCAACCTGCTCGACATCAAGGTCGAGCCGGTGACCGCCGAATCGCTGGCGCGCTACGACCTGATCGCCACCGTCGACGTGCAGCCGCACTACTTCGGGGGACTGCTCGATCGCGCGGACCTCGTCGTCGATCACCACCCGGAGCAGACCGGCTACACCGCGGCGTTCAGGGACATCCGCGCCGACTACGGATCGACGTGCACGATCCTCACGGAGCACCTGCGGGCAGTCGGCGCCAACATCTCGGAGCGGACGGCGACCGCGATGCTGTACGCGATCAAGTCCGACACGCTATTCTTCAGCCGCCATACGAACCGCGTCGACCTCGCGGCGTTCACGTACCTGTATCCGCTGGCCGACGCGGCGCTGGTGCGCAAGATGGAAGGGGCCGAGCTGACGCTCGAGCGGCTCACGTTCGTATCGCGGGCGATCCAGCAGGGCCAGACGCGCGACCAGGTCTTCTCGGCACACATCGGTTCGGCGCCGCGCGAGGACCTCGTCACCTACACCGCGGACTTCCTGCTGCAGCTCGAGGACGTCAAGTGGTCGATCATCTCGGGGGCCGTCAACGACGTCGTCATCGTGTCGGTGCGCAACCTCGGCTACTCGCGCAATGCCGGGGACTTCGTGAAGAGCTGCTTCGCCGACATCGGGAATGCCGGCGGCCATCGGGCGATGGCCAAGGCCGTCGTGCCGGCGCCGGCGTTTCGCAAGAAGTTCGGCAGCCTGGACGACGAGCACGTCTCGCGCCTGCTGAGCGACCTGGCCGCCCAGTTCCTGCGGGACGCCCTGTCGAGCGAGCGGCGCCGGGAGTCCGCACTCCGCAGCCGCACGACGCAGCACCCGACGTCGCGCGCGGGCCGTCGTGCCGGGCGCTCGTCAGACCTCGCCGGCTGAACCGGGACCCGGGTCCCGCCTCGCGCCGGGCGCGGAACGCACCGCGTCGATCCACTCGCCGCTGGCCCCGACCACGGAATCGACGAACTGCCGGAAACCGTCCTCGTAGCCGCGCGAGACCATCTCGGCAAGGGTGTGCCAGCGGTCGGAACGCTCGTCGTAGTTGCCCCGAAAGTCGAAGGGGCCGAGCGGGTTGTGGGTCGGCCGAATCTGGAACACCGCCTGGAACAGACCGCTGCGGAACGCGAGCGCATCCCGGATCGACGCGCTCTCCATCGCCGCCAACTCCTCGCCGGCGCGGCTCCGCGCGTCCCGCCGCGCCGCCGCCAGGGCGTGCGGCCCGGGGGGTTCGGCGCACGCGGTCACCAGCACGACCTGCTCGGCGCCCGCGTGCGCCACCTCCTCCAGCAGGCGCACCGTGGACTCCGGCCGGTCGCACAATCGGTGCGTCTCGCCGCGCCAGACGCCTCCTGCGGGAAACCCCAGCAGATGCGGATCGGTCACGACCGGGATGCCGAGCGACGCGCGCAACAGATCGACGGCCTGGTGCCGGGCCGCGCCGGCCAGGTCCATCGCTTCCAGTCGCCGCTGCCCCTCCTCCTCGTCCACCCGCGGCCGGAAGAAGGCGCCGCGATACGGCTCCGCAAGCAGAGCCGACACCAGGTCGCGACGGGCGTCGATATCGTGCACGAGCACGATCAGCTCCCGGAACCCGGGCTGGCCCACGTTGTCCGCGAGAAGCTGCGAGTAGTGCCGGCCCAGGTTCGCCGCGTCCGGCCTGGCCGTCGGCGCGGCCCCGCGCATGACCCGCCAGAGTCGGCCCGTGAGCCAGTCGGCGGCCCGCGAGGTGTCGAGCGGCGCCCCCAGCAGCTGCCACCAGCGTGAACCGCGGCCCCGGCGGCGGCGGCGCGCCCGCAGCGCCGTGGCGGCTGCTCCCACCGCCAGGGTCACCAGCAGCGCGAGCAGCACAAGCGTGACGAATCTGGGCAGGTAGAGCGGCAGCGCGTGCGGCTGGAAGATGGCCTCCACCAGCCTGGCGTATGCCGACGCGACCGCCCCGCCCGCCCGCAGCCCGGTCATCTGCAGGAGCAACCCCAGCGGATAGGCCACCAGCGCACCGACCAGCACCGCCAGCGGCAGCAGCAGCGATCCGAGCGCCGTCCCGAGGGCGGCACCCGCCGCGCGCAGGGTCCAGCGCCAGGCGTAGAAGCGGGCCACGGCGGGCGCCGCCCATCCCTCCCGCTTGTCCCACAGATAGCTGCCGCCGTCGATCGCCGCGAACATCGCCCCGGCCGTGCCGATGCCGCGGCCGGCAACGATGTCCACCTTGACGCCGGCATCCTGCACGGCCTGCAGCACGCCGGCATGGTATGCCCCGGCCGTGCCGGTGCCGGTCAGCACGACGGCGGTTCTCAGATCGGGAGAATACCGGGGCGGCGGCTCAGGGGTCGCGGCAGGAATCGACCTGTCCCTACTCGTCGTGGATCGTCGTGAGCTTGACGACCTCGAATTCGCGGATCCCGTTGGGAGTGGGCACGGTGACCTCGTCGCCGACTTCCTTGCCCATCAGGGCGCGCCCGATCGGGGACGCGGTGGAAATCCACCCGCGACCGGGATCGGCGTCCTCGGCCATGACCAACTGGTACACGAGCGTGCTGCCCTCCGCCTCCCGCAGGTGGACGGTCGAACCGAAGCCGGCCCGATCGTGAGGCAGCTTGCTCAGGTTCATCAGCGAGATTTCGGACGCGCGCTTCTGCAGCAGAGCCAGCCGTGCCTCCACCAGGCGCTGGCGCTCCTTCGCGGCGTGATACTCTGCGTTCTCCCGGAGGTCGCCGAGCTCCCGGGCGCGCTGGATCTCCTTGGGAAGCTCGCGCTTGAGCTCGCGCTCGAGCGCGTGAATCTCTTCCTCGAAACGCTTCAGAAACTGCGATTTCATGGGCGGCCGCTCCAGACTAGCACATCTGCTATGCTCAGCAACGGTCGCTGCCGCCTCCGCCGGGCGGCCGTGCTGCCGTCCTCTCCCGGTGAGAACCATCACCAGCCGCCGCAACCCGGTCGTCGCCGCGTTCCGGGCGGCCGCGCGCGCCCGCCGGGCGGACCGGCGGCACCTGCTGCTCGACGGGGCGCGGCTCATCGATGACGCGCACCGGGCCGGCTGGCCGCTGGAGCAGGCGGTCGTCTGGAGCGACGCGCTGCGGCAGGGCGACGGACGGCTCGCACGTCTCGCCCGGCGCCTCGAGTCGGCGGGCGTGGCGGTCCACGCGGTGTCGGCGGCGGTGCTGGCGGCCGTCAGCCCCGTCCGGTCGCCGGGCGGAGCCGTCGCCCTGGCGCGCCAGCGCCCGGCTCGGGCGGAGCGCGCATTCGCCAGCGCCGGGATCGTCCTCGCTGCAGTCGGCGTGCAGGACCCGGGCAACGTCGGCGCCATCATACGCGCGGCCGATGCCGGCTCCGCCGCCGGCGTGCTCGTCACCGACGGATCGGCCGATCCGTTCGGCTGGAGGGCCCTGCGCGGGGCGATGGGCAGCACCTTCCGCGTGCCGGTCGTCGATGTCGGGCCTGCCGGAGCGGCGGTCGACGCGGCGCGGGCGCAAGGGGCAGCGGTGCTGGCCGCGGTGCCGCGCGGCGGATCGCTGGTCTACGACGTCGATCTCACCCGTCCGTGCCTGGTGCTGGTCGGCGGCGAGGGCGGGGGACTCTCCGACCGGACGGCCGAGCGGGCCGACGGCCACCTCTCGGTGCCCATGCGGCAGGGCGTCGAGTCGCTGAACGCGGCCGTGGCAGCGGCCCTGATCGTGTACGAAGCCCGCCGTCAGCGCGGGGCGCAGGCCGACTCGGGCGGCGCGGAGGAACAGCCTTGACGCAGCGACCCGGGCACCTGTTCGAACCGGCCGAGGAGCCGGGCGGCGGGACGCCGGCGCCGCTGGCCGAGCGGATGCGGCCGCGGTCGTTCGACGAGCTCGTGGGCCAGCAGGAGCTGCTGGCGCCCGGGCAGCCGCTGCGCGCCGCCATCGAGCGCGACGCCCTGCAGTCGATCATCCTGTGGGGCCCCCCGGGCACCGGCAAGACGACGGTGGCCCGTCTCGTTGCGACGGTGACGCGCGCGCATTTCGTCGCGTTCAGCGCGGTGCTCTCGGGCATCAAGGACATCAAGGCGGTGATGGCCGAGGCCGAGGCCACCCGGCGCGTGTCGGCGCGGCGCACCATCCTGTTCGTCGACGAGATCCACCGCTTCAACAAGGCGCAGCAGGATGCGTTCCTGCCGCGCGTCGAAGCCGGCGACATCGTGCTCGTCGGCGCGACGACCGAAAACCCGTCCTTCGAGGTGAACGCCGCGCTGCTGTCGCGGTCGAAGGTGTTCGTCCTGCGGCCGCTGACGCCGGACGAGACGACCGACATCCTGCGCCGCGCGCTGCACGACCGGGAGCGCGGGCTCGGCGCGGCCGGGCTCGCGGCGGACGACGACGCGCTCGACGCCATCGCGCGTCACGCCAACGGCGACGCCCGGGTGGCGCTCAATCTCCTCGAGCTGGCCGCCACGCTCGCCGGGGGGCCCGAGCCGGGTGCGGGAGCGGCGACGGCGGCCGGCGCAGACTCCGACGGCCGCGGCGCGCCCGGCGGGGCCGGCCGCATCGACCGGGCGCTGCTCGCGCGCGCCATCCAGAAACGGGCGCTGCTCTACGACAAGGCGGGCGAGGAGCACTACAACCTGATTTCGGCGCTCCACAAGTCGCTGCGCAACAGCGATCCGGACGCGGGCGTCTACTGGCTGGCGCGGATGGTCGAGGCCGGCGAGGATCCGTTGTACATCGCGCGGCGCCTCGTTCGGTTCGCCTCCGAGGACATCGGCAACGCCGACCCGACGGCGCTGGCCGTTGCCGTGGGCGCCAAGGACGCGGTCCACTTCGTCGGCATGCCGGAAGGCAACACCGCGCTGGCCCAGGCAGTGCTCTACCTGGCGACCGCCCCGAAGAGCAACGCCGTCTACGCAGCCTACCGCCGGGCGGCCGCCGATGCCCACGAGCAGGCGGCCGAGCCCGTGCCGCTCCACCTGCGCAATGCACCGACGCGGCTCATGCAGGAACACGGCTACGGCAAGGGGTATGCCTACGCCCACGACGACCCGGATGCCGTCGCCGCCATGAGCTGCCTGCCGCCGGCGCTCGCGGGACGCCGCTACTACCAGCCCACGGGCCGCGGATTCGAGCAGGAGATCGCCCGCCGGCTCGACAGGTGGCAGGCCCTGAAACGCGCGAAACGGAAGGCGCAGCGGGCGGACCCGCGGGAGACGTAGATCGTGCCGGGCATCCTCTACTACCTGGGCCGCGGGTTGCAGCTGATCGGCATGTGGCTGCTGCTCGTCTCCATCGCGACCGCCGGCCCGCTCGGCCCGAGCCCGCGCCTGTTCGGCGCCGGCATCGCGGCCTTCCTCGCCGGCTGGCTCATCGTGAGGCGCCGCGCGCGCTAGCCCGGCAATCGTCGCCTCCGGCTCCGGTTGCCGCCCAACCAACCCTCGCTAGCAGTCTACGCCGTTCTACGGCGCAGGCTCCTGGGCACCCGCGGTGCCGGGGAGCACCTGCGCCGTGCGCTCACGCCAGCGACAGCGCGTCCAGCTTCCCCGTGCTGCGGCCGACCTTCTCGACCGGGACGTCGAGCGTCTCCATGATGGCGACCAGCAGGTTGGCCATGGGCGTGTCCCTGCGGTACGTCAGGTGCCTGCCGCCGACCAGCCCGCCCGCGGCGCCGCCGACGAGCATGATCGGCAGGTCGCTCGCCGCGTGGGCGTTGGAGTTCGACATGCCGGCGCCGTAGAGCAGCAGCGAATGGTCGAGCAGCGAGCCGTCGCCGTCCGGCGTCGCGCGGAGCGTCTCGACGAACTCGGCGAAGAGGGACACATGGTACGTGTTGATCTTCGACATCGTGGCGATCTTCGCCGGATCGTCCAGATGATGCGACAGCGGGTGGTGCGCGTCCGGAATCCCGATCTCGTTGTAGGTCCGACCGCTGATCTCGCGCCCGATCATGAAGGTCGCCACGCGCGTGAGATCGGTCTGCCAGGCCAGCCGCTGCAGCTCGAACATCAGCCGCATGTAGTCGTCGAAGCCATCCGGGACCCCGGCCGGCTGCTGCACCAGCGGCAGGGCGCGGGCGCTCTGCTCCTCGGCGCGGTGGATCCGGCGCTCGACGTCGCGGACGGCGTCGAGATACTGGGCGATCTTGCGCCGATCCCCGGCGCCGAGCCCGCGCTGCAGGTCGTCGACCTTCTCGGTGACCGAGTCGAGGATGCTGCGATCCTCCGCGATGCGGGTCCGGCGCACGACCGGGTCGGTGCTGCCGCTGTCGCCGAACAGCCGCTCGAAGACCACGCGCGGATCGTTCTCCATGGGCAGCGGCGTGGTCGGGTTGCGCCAGGAGATCGTGTTGGTGTACGCGCAGGCGTAGCCCGCGTCGCAGGAGCCGGCGAAGTCGCGGCTGTCGAGACCCAGCTCGAGCGACGAGAGCTGCGTGTGCTTGCCGAGCTCCTGACCCAGGAGCTGATCGATCGACGTTCCCGAGCGAATCCCGGTACCGTCGGTCATGCGTCCCGGCACGCCGGTGAGGAACTTCGTCGACGCGCCGGCATGCGCGCCGCCCCCGCGCCCGGGGTCGAGACCCGTCAGCACGAGCGTCCGGTCCCGGTGCGGCTCCATCGGCCGCAGGATCGGCGACAGCTCGAACGCGGCCCCGACCTCTTTCGGCGTCCAGTACTCCATCGCCATGCCGTTCGGCACGTACACCACGCCGAAGCGCCGCATGCCGCGCGCGGGCGTGTTGCGGATCGCCGAGAGCGCCGGCACCATCCCGTCCAGCAGCGGCAGCGCGAGGGCAGTGCCGAGACCGCGCAGGACCGTGCGCCGGGGTATCGCCTTCCTGGTAATGATCATGAGGCTGTGCTCCGCATTCGAAACGGTGCGCTCCGAACGATGCCGAGAACGATGGACGACCACCGATAGTCGTCGGCGGCCGCCTCCCGCACGATCCGGCGGATCGTCGGGTGGTCGTAGTGCTCGATGCTGCGGCCGAGCGCGTATGCCAGCAGCTTCTCCGTGACGGTCCTGACCAGCGGCTCCGGGTCCTCCACGAGCATCTGCCGCAGTCCGGCCAGGCCGTCGAACGCGTGGCCGGTCGGCATGACGCCGGACGCGTCGACCGGCGCCGCCGCGTCGGTCGTGCGCCAGCGGCCGATGGCGTCGAACTCTTCCAGCGCGAACCCGAGCGGGTCCATCGGCGCGTGACACCCGGCGCAGGCCGGATTCCGCCGGTGCATCTCCAGCAGCTCGCGCACCGTGGCCGGCTCGCCGCCCTCCCCGCGCTCGGGAAACGAGGGAACGTCGGGCGGGGGCGGGGGCGGGGGCGCACCCAGCAGGTTCTCGAGCACCCACTTGCCGCGCAGCACGGGCGACGTGCGATTCGGATACGACGTGACGGTGAGCAGGCCCCCGTGGCCGAGCAGCCCGCCCCGCCGGCCGTCGAGCGTCACCTTGCGGAACCGGCTGCCGTAGACGCCGGGGATGCCGTAGTGCGCCGCCAGCCGTTCGTCGACGAACGTGTAGTCGGCGTCGATCAGGTCGACCAGGCTGCGGTCCTCGCGCATGATGCTCTCGACGAACAGCTCCGTCTCGCGCCGGAACGCCGCCCTGAGGTTCTCGTCGAACGTCGGGAACAGGTTCGGGTCGGGATTGATCGTCGGAATGTTGCGCAGGAGCAGCCACTGGCCGGCGAAGTTGTCGACGAGCGCGGCCGCGCGCGGATCGCGCAGCATGCGGCGCACCTGACGGTCGAGCCGCGCCGGCACGGCGAGATCGCCCCGGATCGCGGCCTCGAGCAGCTCCTCGTCCGGAATGCTGCTCCACAGGAAGAACGACAGCCGCGACGCCAGCGCGAGGGAGCCTACCGGATACGCGGTGCCCGGCTCGGCGCCCGCGGGGTCGCGCTCGATCCGGAACAGGAACTCGGGGTCGCCGAGCAGGCGCTGCAACGCGAACTGGATGCCGGCCTCGAAGCCGTCCGTCCGCTGCCGCTGCGCGTAGAACGCGAACAGCAGATCGACGTCGGACTCGGTGATCGGCCGTCGATAAGCCCGCCGGGCCAGGCGCGACAGTATCGTCCGGGCGCAGGCCGCCGCGTCATCGCCCGCCGCCGGATGGCACGTGAAGATCGCGCGCCGGCTGGCGGTGTCGCCGGGGCCCTCCACCACATGCGGCCCGCCGATCTCGACGCTGCCGACCGCCGCGTTGCCCTGCCAGCGCTCGTTGATGGCGAGCGGAAAGCCGGTCTGGCGAGGCTGCAGCACGCCTTCCGGCTCCCACAGCTTGCGCTGGAACGAGACGCCCACCACGCGCTCGCCGGCCGCCGCGCGGAAGGTCACCGCGAGGTCGGCGTCCGCACCGAGCACGTAGGCCTCCCAGTCCGGATGCCCGAACAGCGGCGTGTTGCCGGCGAAGCTGGCCGGCGCCGCCCTGGCGTGCGGCGGCGCGTCGCCACCGACGGTGAACCGCTCGATCAACCGGCCGTCGACGCGCACGTCGAGCTGCTGCGGGGTGCCGAGACCCCGGACGTAATCGGTATAGGTGCGCTGCAACCGCAGCCGGATCGAGTACTCGCCGTCCACCGGGAAGCGGTGGCGTATCGCCACGCCGCCGCGCGACCCGAGCGGCAGATCCTCGCTGAGCCGCCCGTCCTGGTACAACAGCAGGGGAATGCGGTGGGTGTCCACGCTGGGCACCGGCGGCGCCATCCCCACCGCGAGACGACTGACCTTCCGGGCCGCCGACAGGTAGCGCTCCAGGAGCGCCGGCGAGACCGACAGGACCGCCGCCATGTTGTCGAAGCCGTGCGCGTCGGCGTCGTCGGCCGGCAGGAGCGCCGAGACGTCCACGTCGACATGCAGCAGATCCCGGACCGCGTTGCGGTACTCGGCCCGGTTCAGGCGGTGAAACGTCTCGGTGCGGCCCACGCCCGGACGGGCAGCCGCAACGCGGTCGAGCGCCGCCTCGAGATACGCGACCGCCTCCCGCGCCGCGGCGCCCTCGGGGCGCGGGCGTCCGGGGGGCGGCATGGCGCCGATGCGCAGCTTGCGGATGACCTGTTCCCAGATGCGCGCATCGTGGGCGACCGCGGCGGGATCCGCCGCGTCGAGCGCCAACCCGGCCGTCCGCAGCCGCTCGTTGTGGCACGTGACGCAGTAGCGGTCGAGCAACGCGCGGACTGCCGCCGCGTCCGGCGGCGTCGCCGTCTGGGCGGCTGCCGCGGGCGGCGCGCCGAGCAGCGCGAGAAACGCGATCAGGCCGGGCACGATGCGCGCGAGCAAACGGCTCTTCATCCCTCTTGCAACCTGTTCCTCCGGCTCCCTTGATGGTCCCTGATGGCCGCGCCGTTGTCAATGGTCGGCGCCCACCGAACCGTTGTCAGCGCCGCCGCGAGACGGTACCATGGCTGGTCATGGAAGCAGGCAAGCGTCGGGCCCCGGCTGCGGCCGGTTTCGCCGCGATCGTCGCATGCGCCCTGAGCCTCGTGGGAGCCCCGGCCGGCGGCCAGACCCCGGACGCGAGCGTCGCCGAGGCAGTGAAGCGGCGGGACTGGGCGGCCGTGCCGGGCCTCCTGGGCGCCGGCGCCCACGTCGATCGCCCGCAGGGCGACGGCAGCACCGCCCTGCACTGGGCCGTCTACTGGAACGACGCCGGGACGGTGCGGCTGCTGCTGGACTCGGGCGCCGGGGTCGACGCCGTCAACGATCTCGGGGCCACGCCGCTGTGGCTCGCCGCGAGCAACGCGAGCGCCGCCGTGGTCGAGATGCTGCTCGCCGCCGGCGCCGACCCCGACCGGGCGCTGCCGTCGGGCGAGACGCCGCTGATGACCGCCTCGCGCACGGGCAACCCTGCCGCCGTGCGCGCCCTGCTCGCTCGCGGCGCCGACCCGCATGCGACCGAGCACGCGCACGGCCAGACGGCGTTGATGTGGGCGGCGGCTCAGCAGCACCCGGAGGTGGTCCGCACCCTGCTCGAGTTCGGCGCCCGCGTGGACGACCGCTCGCACGCCTACCCGCAGGTCGTCAGCTCCTCCGGCAACGCGGACCCCAGCGGCGTCTTCGAGGTGCTGCAGGGCGGCTACACGCCGCTGCTGTTCGCGGCGCGGCACGGCGACGTGGCGTCTGCTCGCCTGCTCGTCGCGGCCGGCGCCGCGGTGGACGAGGCGGCGGCGAGCGGCACGACGCCCCTGGTGGTCGCCGCCCACGGCAACCATCGGACGCTCGCGACCTTTCTGCTCGAAGCCGGTGCCGACCCGGACGCGGACGGCGCCGGGTACGCGGCCCTGCACGCGGCGGTGCTGCGCGCCGATCGGCAACTGGTTGGAACGCTGCTGACGTTCGGCGCCGACCCCGACGCCGTCCTGGAGCGCGGCACGCCCGCACGCCGGGTGAGCGCCGACTGGCGGCTCCCCCACCGCATGATCGGCGCGACCCCGTTCTGGGCGGCGGCGTCGTTCGGCGAGCCGGCCATCATGCGGCTGCTGGCCGCGCACGGCGCCGATGCGTCCGCCTCGCTCGGCAGCGAGACGGCGGCGATGGCCGCCATCCTCGGCAGCAGCACGCGGCGGCGCTTCGGTGTCCCGCGCCCCGCAGCCGAGGTCGAGCAGCGCCGCGCCGTCGACGCCGTCGACGCGGCGCTCGATGCCGGCGTCGACGTCAACGCGCGCGGCGCGCGCGACGATACGGCGCTGCACCTGGCGGTGTCGCGCCGGCTCGAGGAGGTCGTCGCGCTGCTGGCCGAGCGGGGCGCCGAGCTGGACGCCCGCAACGACCGCGGCGAGACGCCGCTGGACCTGGCGCTGGCGGCGGGCGACGCGGCCGGCAGCACGGCCCGGCTCCTCCGCGAGCTGGGAGCCACGACGCGGGACCGCGAGCCAGTGGCCGCCCGTTGACTTGAATCGGACGGCGCACCGCCCCGGACCCCCGGCGTCCGCTTGCGGCGACCCGGCAGCCCCGCGCCGCTCCCGCCGCGGGCTACGGCAGCGCCAGCGCGACGTACTCGCTCGGCAGGTCGTCCCAGCCCACGGTGACGACGATGTACTGCCTGCCGTCGACCATGTAGGTCATCGGCGCGGCCGTCGTGCCGCCCGGAAGCTCCTTCTCCCAGACCACCTCGCCGGTCAGCTTGTCGTAGGCGCGGAACATCTTGCCGCCGGCCCCGCCCCAGATCGGATTCAGCACGACGACGCCCGTCCGGCCGCCTTCGCCGAGGAAGACGAGCGACTTCGTGACGAGCGGCGAGACCCGGCCCGGCTGGCCGAGCGGCGGCAGGTCCAGATCGCGCAGGGCCGGGTGATCGCGCGGCCCGTCGCCGTTGGCTTTCGACCACAGGATCTCGCCCTGGTTGAGATCGATGGCCACCAGCCGCCCGTACGGCGGCTTGAAGAGCGGCAGCTCCTGCGGCCCCTCGAGCGGCGTGATCGAATGGAGCACCAGGTTCATGTCCGAGCGCGGGTGCTCCGACCGCGTGATGCCGATGACCGACTCGCTGTGCACGGACGGCACGTACAGGATCCCGGTCTCCGGATCCACTGCCGCGCCGCCCCAGTCGGCGCCGCCGACGACGCCCGGCATCTGCAGCGTGCCCTGCGTGCCGCCCGGCGACTCGTCGACGAGCGAAGGGGCGGTGAAGAGCGGGCCGCTCACGTACTGCTCGAAGACCTCCAGCGCCTCCTGCCTGAGCTCCGGCGTGAAGTCCATCAGGTCGTCGATGCTGGTGCCCTGCTGGTCGAAGGGCGGCGGCTTGGTCGGAAACGGCTGGGTCGCCGCGTACCATTCGCCCGGCACGTTGCCGGGCGGCACGGGGCGCTCCTCGATGGGCCAGATGGGCTCGCCGGTGACCCGGTCGAAGACGTAGGTGAACGCCTGCTTGCTCACGGCGGCCAGCGCCCTGACCGGCTCGCCGCGGCCGTCCACCCGGATGTCCACGACGTTCGGCGCTGCCGGGAAGTCGTAGTCCCACAGCCCGTGATGCACGGCCTGGAAGTGCCAGACCCGCTCGCCGGTCCGTGCGTCGAGGCAGACGATGCTCTCGGCGAACAGGTTGTCGCCGGGCCGGTAGCCGCCGTAATAATCGTTGGTCGGCGTCGACAGCGGCAGGTAGACGTAGCCGAGCTCCTCGTCCGCGCTGGCCCACGCCCACATGTTCGTGTTGCCGCTGTACTCCCACGACGGGCGATCCTGGTCGAGCGCCGTCAGCCAGGTCTCGTTCCCGAACTCCCCGTCCTGGGGAATGGTGCGGAAGGCCCAGACCTGCTCGCCGGTGCGGACGTCGAAGCCGCGCACGTCGCCCGGGGGCGCCTGCTTGAGGGCCGGCATCGTCGGGCTGACCACGTCCATGATCGACGAGCCGATGACGACGATATCGTTGACGACGATCGGGGGCGACCCCCAACGGAACGTGTCGACGTCACGGTAGTAGCCCTTGCGCAGGTCGACCTCGCCGCCCTCGCCGAAATCAGGCACCCGCTCGCCCGTGCGGGCATCGACCGCGACGAGGTACTCGCCCACCACGGCCAGCACGCGCGCCTCGTCGCTCTCCGGGTCGTCCCAGTAGGCGACGCCGCGCGTCTGGCGCCCGCGCTGGAACGGCTCGCCGTCGCGGTCCGGCGGCTCGTCGAACCACAGCACCTCGCCGCTCGTCGCGTCGAGCGCCGCCACGGTGCCGAGGCCGGTGCTGATGTAGAGCCGCCCGTCGGCCATGAGCGGGGTGTTCTGCGCGGCCACCGAGGCCGTGATGTCGCGGTCGCCGCGGACGGCATCCGGCAGCACCGACTGGCGCCAGACGATCTCGAGATCGCCGATCGTGTCCTCGTTGATCTGGTCGAGCGGCGAGTACTTGCTGCCTGCCACGTCCGATCCGTAGCTCCGCCATTCGACCTGCTGCGCCTGGGCCGCGTTTGCGGCGATGACCGCCGCGAACGCCAGCAGGCTCAATCCGAGCGCGAGTTTCTTCTGCATGTCAAATCCCATTGCCGCCCAATCAACCCTCATCAGGAGCCTGCGCCGTCCCACGGCGCGGACCCCTGGCCCCTAGCCGGGCAACCGGTACGCGATGAGCTCGCCCGGGAAGCGGGCGCCGCCGATCGCCATGACGATGTACTGCTGCCCCTCGTGCAGGTAGGTCATGGGCGCGCCGCCGGACACCGACGTCGGCATGTAGACCGCCCCGACCTCCTCGCCCGTGGCCTTGTCGTAGGCGCGCAGCATCGCCCCCACCGCCCCCGACGGCGTCGTGAACGTCCCGGTCTCGGCCGCGATCAGCAGCGTCTTCGTGACGAGCGTGCCGACCCTTCCCGCACGGCCCGTCCGCGGGATGTCCACCCCCTCGAGATCCGGGTGGTTGCGCACGTTGTCCGGGGTCTCGCCGTGCGCGATCTGCCACAGGATGTCGCCCGTCGCGAGGTCGATCGCGCTGATGCGCCCCCACGGCGGCTTGACCAGCGGCAGGCCGCGGATGTTCAGCGCGCGGCGCGGCGCGGGAACCCCGGGCGGATTGCCCCGGATGAAGTCCATGTCCGAGCGTTCCGGATCGTGCACCAGGCCCAGCGAAACCACCTGGGTATACGAGTACTGGTAGAAGATGCCGGTCTCGGGATCGACCGAGCCTCCCGGCCAGGTGGCGCCGCCGCCGGTCGACGGCAGCATCAGCGTCCCGTAGGGACCGTCGGTCTCAGCCACCACCGGCGGCGTGAAGATCGGCCCGATCCGGAAGTTCGACACCAGCTCGACCGCCTCGGCCCGCAGCTCCGGCGTGAAATCGATCAGGTCGTCGATGCTCACCCCCTGCCGGTCGTACGCCGGCGGGTGCGTCGGGAACGGCTGCGTCCGCGAGAGCAGCTCGCCAGGCACGTCCGACGGCGGCATCTCGCGCTCCTCGATCGGCCAGATCGGCTCGCCCGTCACCCGGTCCAGCACGTACAGCCAGGCCTGCTTGCTCGGCTGGACCAGCAGCTTGCGCTCGACGCCGTCGATCTCCGCGTCGACCAGCACCGGCGCGCACGGAAAGTCCCAGTCCCACACGTCGTGGTGGATCGCCTGCAGGTGCCACAGACGGTCGCCCGTGTCGATGTCCACCGCCACGATGCTGTCCGAGAACAGGTTGTCCCCGTGACGGTGGCCGCCGTAGTAGTCGTTCGTCGGCATCTCCGTCGGCAGGTACACGATGCCCAGCTCCAGGTCCGCGCTGATCTGGCCCCACACCCCCGTGTTGCCCGTGTAGCGCCACGAGTCGTTCAGCCACGAGTCGTTGCCGTACTCGTCGGCACCCGGAATCGTGTGGAAGATCCACTTGCGAACGCCCGTGTTCGCGTCGAAGCCCCGCACGTAGCCCTTCGTGTTGCGCATCGAGCGCGGCGCGCTCCCCGGCACGTGCGCCGCGCCCACCACCACCGTGTCGCCCGCCACCAGCGGCGTCGCGTGCAGGCCGATCTCCCCCGCCAGCGGGTCGATGTCCTGATCCATGTTCTGCATCAGGTCCACGAGGCCGTCGTCGCCGAAGTCGGCCAGCCGCGCGCCCGTCTTCGCGTTCAGCCCGACCAGCCGGTAGCCCGGCGTCACGTAGAAAATCTGACCGTCGCCGCCGTCGTCGCGGTACGCCAGACCCCGACCCGACCGGCGCCGGGGCGCGTTCTCCGCCCGCTCGCCCTCGTCGATCCGGTGCATCCACAGCAGCTCGCCGGTCGCCGCGTCGGCCGCGATCGCCGCGCGCCGCAACCCGGCCGTCGTGTACACCACTCCATCGACCATCAGCGGCGTCGCCTGGAAGTTGTACTCCGGCGCCGGACCGAAGTTGTCCGTCTTCAGCCGCCAGGCAACCTCCAGCTCGTCGAAGTTCTCGGCCGTGATCTGGTCGAGCGGCGAATAGCGCGTGTTCGCGATGTCGCCGCCGTAGCTCCGCCACTCGCCGTTGTCGGTCTGTCCGGCCGCCGGCGCGGGGCCCGCCGCCAGCAGCCCGCCGAGCACCACCACCGACCCGACACGCTGAACCTGTGTTGGCATCTTCGACTCCCTCGTTGCCGGGCCACGCCGGCAGGGCTCCCGCGACCTCGCAGCCCCGCGCATCCGGCGCGCCGTGTCGCGAAGAATAGCAAATCCGGAGACGCACCCGGCCCGATTCGCTAGCATGGCACCGATGACCGCGTGCCCGGGCGGAGCGACCAACCGCGACCTCGCCTATCAGACCGAGATCCTGCGCGGCGTTTCCCGTACGTTCGCCCTCAACATTCCCCAGTTGCCGGGCGCGCTGCGCGGCGTGGTCGGCAACGTCTACGCGCTGTGCCGCATCGCGGACACGATCGAGGACGAACCGGCGCTGTCGCCGGCGCAGAAGCGGGCTTTCGCGGAGCGCTTCATCGAGGTGGTGGCCGGACGCGGCGACCCGGCCGGGTTCTCCCGGGAGCTCGGCCCGCTGCTGTCGCCGTCGAGCACCGGGCACGAACAGGACCTGGTGGCCAACACCGCCCGGATAGTCCGCATCACGGCGGGCCTCGGCGCCGTCCAGCGCCGCGCGGTCCAGCGCTGCGTGCGGATCATGTCGCGCGGCATGGCGGAGTTCCAGCAGCACGCGAGCAGCGCGGGGCTGCGGGACGTTCCCGAGCTGAACCGGTACTGCTACTTCGTCGCGGGCGTGGTCGGCGAGACGCTCACCGATCTGTTCTGCGACTACTCGGAGGAGATCGGCGGGCGGCGCGAGGAGCTGTTGCCCCTGGCGGTGTCCTTCGGCCAGGGGCTGCAGATGGTCAACATCCTGAAGGATGTCTGGGAGGACCAGCGCCGCGGCGCGTGCTGGCTGCCGCGCGACGTCTTCCAGGCCGCCGGCTTCGAGCTGCGCGCCCTGTCCCCGGACCAGGCCGGCCCAAGCTTCGTCGAGGGGTTCTCACAGCTCGTGGCGCTCGCGCACCACCATCTGACGTACGCCCTGCGGTTCGCCCTCGCCATCCCGAGTGGCGAGACCGGCATCCGCCGGTTCTGTCTCTGGCCGCTGGGGATGGCGGTGCTGACGTTGCAGCGCATCCACGCCACGCCGGCTTTCAGGAGCGGCGGCGACGTCAGGATCTCGCGCCGCAGCGTGCGGGCCGTCACCACCGTCACCAGCATCCTCGTGCGCTCCAACCGGGCCCTGACGCTGCTCTTCAGGGGCCTGACGCGCGGTCTGCCGCTGACGCCTCACCCGCCGGGCGTCGCCTGACGGCGTGCGGCCTATCCGGGCAGCCGGTAGGCGATGAGCTCGCCCGGGAAGCCGCCGCCGCTGATCGCCGTGACGATGTACTGCTGCCCCTCGTGCAGGTAGGTCATCGGCCCGCCGGACACCGAGGCCGGCATGTAGACCGCCCCGACCTCCTCGCCCGTGGCCTTGTCGTAGGCGCGCAGCATCGCCCCCACCGCCCCCGACGGCGTCGTGAACGTCCCGGGCTCGGCCGCGATCAGCAGCGTCTTCGTGATCAGCGTGCCGACGCGCCCGATGCGGCCCGTCCGCGGGATGTCCACCCCCTCGAGGTCCGGGTGGTTGCGCACGTTGTCCGGGGTCTCGCCATGCGCGATCTGCCACAGGATGTCGCCCGTCTCCAGATCGATCGCGCTGATGCGCCCCCACGGCGGCTTGATCAGCGGCAGGCCGCGGATGTTCAACGCGCGCCGCGGCGCCGGCACGCCGGGCGGGTTGCCCCGGATGTAGTTCATGTCCGAGCGCTCCGGGTCGTTGACGAGCCCCAGCGAGGTGACCTGGGTGAACGAGTACTGGTAGAAGATGCCGGTCTCGGGATCGACCGAGCCTCCCGGCCAGTTGGCGCCGCCGCCGGCCGACGGCAGCATCAGCGTCCCGTAGGGACCGTCGGTCTCCGCCACCACTGGCGGCGTGAAGATCGGCCCGATCCGGAAGTTCGACACCAGCTCGACCGCCTCGGCCCGCAGCTCCGGCGTGAAGTCGATCAGGTCGTCGATGCTCACCCCCTGCCGGTCGTACGCCGGCGGGTGCGTCGGGAACGGCTGCGTCCGCGAGAGCAGCTCGCCAGGCACGTCCGACGGCGGCATCTCGCGCTCCTCGATCGGCCAGATCGGCTCGCCCGTCACCCGGTCCAGCACGTACAGCCAGGACTGCTTGCTCGGCTGCGCCAGCAGCTTGCGCTCGACACCGTCGATCTCCACGTCGACCAGCACCGGCGCGCACGGAAAGTCCCAGTCCCACACGTCGTGGTGGATCGCCTGCAGGTGCCACAGACGGTCGCCCGTGTCGATGTCCACCGCCACGATGCTGTCCGAGAACAGGTTGTCCCCGTGACGATGGCCGCCGTAATAGTCGTTCGTCGGCATCTCCGTCGGCAGATACACGATGCCCAGCTCCAGGTCCGCGCTGATCTGGCCCCACACCCCCGTGTTGCCCGTGTAGCGCCACGAGTCGTTCAGCCACGAGTCGTTGCCGTACTCGTCGGCACCCGGAATCGTGTGGAAGATCCACTTGCGAACGCCCGTGTTCGCGTCGAAGCCCCGCACGTAGCCCTTCGTGTTGCGCATCGAGCGCGGCGCGCTCCCCGGCACGTGCGCCGCGCCCACCACCACCGTGTCGCCCGCCACCAGCGGCGTCGCGTGCAGACCGATCTCCCCCGCCAGCGGGTCGATGTCCTGATCCATGTTCTGCATCAGGTCCACGAGGCCGTCGTCGCCGAAGTCGGCCAGCCGCGCGCCCGTCTTCGCGTTCAGCCCGACCAGCCGGTAGCCCGGCGTCACGTAGAAGATCTGACCGTCGCCGCCGTCGTCGCGGTACGCCAACCCCCGGCCCGACCGGCGCCGGGGCGCGTTCTCCGCCCGCTCGCCCTCGTCGATCCGGTGCATCCACAGCAGCTCGCCGGTCGCCGCGTCCGCCGCGATCGCCGCGCGCCGCAACCCGGCCGTCGTATACACCACTCCGTCGACCATCAGCGGCGTCGCCTGGAAGTTGTACTCCGGCGCCGGACCGAAGTTGTCCGTCTTCAGCCGCCAGGCAACCTCCAGCTCGTCGAAGTTCTCGGCCGTGATCTGGTCGAGCGGCGAATAGCGCGTGTTCGCGATGTCGCCGCCGTAGCTCCGCCACTCGCCGTTGTCGGTCTGTCCGGCCGCCGGCGCGGGGCCCGCCGCCAGCAGCCCGCCGAGCACCACCACCGACCCGACACGCTGAACCTGTGTTGGCATCTTCGACTCCTTGCGGCTGCACGCGAGGCGCGCCGCCGCCCACAACGTAACACACGGCACCGCGTCCGCACGTCCGGATTCGTCGACCGTCAGCTGCGCTCGAAGCGCTTCTCGAGCTCCTCGCGCGTGAGCCGCAGCAGCACCGGCCGGCCGTGCGGACAGACCGTCGAGTAGGCGGTTCGGCGCAGCTCCTGCAGGAGCCAGGTCATCTTCTCCAGCGTGAGCCGGTCGTTCGCCTTGACGGCCGCGTGGCACGCCGTGCTGGCGGCGACGCGGGCGAGCGCCTCGCTCACGGCCGCGCCGTCGTCCAGCCCGTCGAGGTCCTCGGCCAGCGCACGGACCGCCGCCTCGCAGTCGCCCGGGCCCAGCAGGGCCGGGGCCGCCGTCACCTGCACGCTGTCGCCGCCGAATGGATGGATCTCGAAGCCGAGCCGGGCCAGCAGCCCGCCGTGCGCCTGCAGCGCCTCGCGCGCACCCGCGGGCAGGGCGATCAGCAGCGGCTCGAGCAGGCGCTGCGATTCCAGGACCCCGTCGGCCAGACGCGCAAGGACCTGCTCGTGGAGGATGCGTTCGTGGGCGACGTGCTGGTCCACGATGACCACCCCGTCGTTGTCGACGGCGATGATGAACGTGTCCCGGAACTGCCCGAGGGGGATGAGCGGGGCCTGCTCTGCACCGGAGGCGGGCGCCGGCTCGCCGGGGGCTCCCGGCGGCGACTCGCGCACCCCCGCCGGCGGCGCCCCCTCCGGACCCGGCCGGCGGAACACGTCGGTCACGGGCGCCCAGCGGCTGGCCGCCGCCATGCCGGCGACCA
Organism: Vicinamibacterales bacterium; assembly: GCA_963665465.1. Classification (GTDB taxonomy): domain Bacteria; phylum Acidobacteriota; class Vicinamibacteria; order Vicinamibacterales; family UBA8438; genus JAAXGX01. Next base: position 4,837,407 of record OY762226.1, on the reverse strand, counting down.
CGCCCGGCAGGGCGGCCGCGAGCGGCTCGGCGCCGCGCGGCGCCCCGCCGGCAAGCGGCACCTCGGGCACGACCTGCTGGCCGAGCGCGTCCGCCATGGCGCGCCGGACCACTTCGTGCACCAGCGACTGCTCGAGGAAGCGGACCTCGGCCTTGGTCGGATGGACGTTGACGTCGACCCGCTCCGCCGGCAGCTCGACGAACAGGTGCACCTCGGGACTGCGCGGCTTGATGGTCGCGCGGCTGTAGGCCTCGTTCACCGCGTGCAGGACGGTCCGGTCGCGCACCGCACGGCCGTTGACGAACAGATGCTGCGGCCCCCGGGTGGGCGCGTCCCCGGCCAGGGCGGCGGCCCGGCCGTACAGGCGGATGCCCCCCGCCTCCTTCCGCACGTCGACCAGATCCCGCCGGTCGCCGTACACCTGAAAGAACCGCTCGGCCAGGTCCGCCGCCGGCGGGTAGTGGAAGACGGTGCGGGGACCGCTCTGCAGCCGGAAGCCGACCGCGAAGTGCGCCAGGGCGAGCTGCGTCAGCGCGCGGGAGATGTGTCCCGTCTCGGCGCCGTCCGACTTCAGGAACTTGCGCCGCGCCGGGACGTTGTAGAACAGGTCGCGGACCTCGACGCTCGTCCCCTCGGGCAGTCCGGCTTCCGTGACCCCCGCCAGGGCGCCCCCCGACACCCGCACCTCGACGCCCGTCGACGCCCCGCGCGCGCGGGTGCGCAGCCGCAGGCGGGAAACCGACGCGATGCTGGGCAGCGCCTCGCCCCGGAAGCCGAGCGTGCCGATGGCGGCGAGATCGTCGAGGCTGCCGATCTTGCTCGTCGCGTGGCGTTCGACCGCGAGCTCGGCGTCGCCGGGGGACATCCCCTCGCCGTCGTCCTCGACCCGGATCAGCCGCTTGCCGCCGAGCTCGACGGCCACCGCCACCCGCGCTGCGCCGGCGTCCAGGCTGTTCTCGACGAGCTCCTTGACCGCCGACGCGGGGCGCTCGACGACCTCACCGGCCGCGATCTGGTTGGCGAGCTCCGGGGGCAGCCGGTTGATCCTGCCCATGCAGCAACTGTCAGCGGCGGGCGAGCGCGGCCTGCGCGGCCGCCAGACGCGCGGTGGGCACGCGAAACGGCGAGGCGCTGACGTAGTCGAGCCCGACGTCCTCGAAGAAATCGATCGAGGCGGGGTCGCCGCCATGCTCGCCGCACACGCCGAGCTTGAGCTTCGGCCGCGCCGCGCGCCCCCGCTCGACGCCGATGCGCACCAGCGCCCCGACGCCCTCGGCGTCGATCGACTCGAACGGGTCCCGGGTCAGGATGCCGCGGTCCTGGTAGTCCTTGAGGAACTTGCCGATGTCGTCGCGGGAGAAGCCGAACGCCAGCTGCGTCAGGTCGTTCGTGCCGAACGAGAAGAAATCGGCGTCGGCCGACGCGATCTCGCCGGCGACGAGCACGGCGCGCGGCAGCTCGATCATGGTCCCGATCAGGTATTTCACCTTGACGCCGGCCGCGCCCATCGTCTCGGACGCCATGCGGTCGATCAGCTCCTTCTGGTCGCGGAACTCGCCGACGTCTCCCACGAGCGGCACCATGATCTCGGGCACGACCCTGATCCCCTCCTGCGCCAGTCGGCAGGCCGCCTCGATGATGGCGCGCGCCTGCATCTCGGCGATCTCGGGGTAGCTGATGGCCAGCCGCACGCCGCGGTGCCCCATCATGGGATTGAACTCGTGGAGCTGCTCGACGCGCCGCAGCAGCGTCCGCTTGCCCTCGAGCTCCGCCCCGCCGCCGCCGCGCTCCTCGAGGCGCGCAATCTCCACCATCAGCTCTTCGCGCTTCGGCAGGAACTCGTGCAGCGGCGGATCGATCAGCCGGATCGTGACCGGCTGGCCGGGCATCGCCTTGAACACGCCGTAGAAGTCCTCGCGCTGCAGCGGCAGCAGCGCGTCGAGCGCCGCGCGCCGCTCGGGCTCCGTCTCGGCCAGGATCATGCGCTGGACGATCGGGATGCGCTCCTCGCCGAAGAACATGTGCTCGGTCCGGCAGAGACCGATGCCCCGCGCGCCGAAGGCGTACGCGGTGGCCGCCTGGTCGGGCTGGTCCGCGTTGGCGCGGATGCCGAGGCGCCGGATCCGATCGGCCCACCTGAGCAGCTTCGCGAAACGGCGGTGGATGTCCGAGCGGCGCTGGCTCAGCTCACCCGCGAGGACCTGCAGGATCTCGCTGGGCCGGGTGGCGACGCGGCCGATCTTCACCTCGCCCGTCAGCCCGTCGAACGAGACGTAGTCGCCCTGCTCGAACGACTGGCCGTTGACGGTCACCACGCGCTCGGATTCGGAGACGTGCAGCTCCCCCGCGCCGACCACCGAGGGCTTGCCCATCTGCCGCCCGACCACGGCGGCGTGCGACGTCATGCCGCCCGTGGCCGTCAGGACGCCCTGGGCGACGTGCATGCCGTGAATGTCGTCCGGCACCGTCTCCTTGCGCACCAGCAGCACGTCACGGCCCTGGCGAGCCCAGCGCACCGCCTCGTCGGCGGTGAAGACGACCTCCCCGCAGGCCGCGCCCGGCGACGCCGGCAGCCCGCGCGTCACGGCCGGCAGCGCCGCCCAGTCGTCCGGGTCGAAGACCGGCGCCAGGAGCTGCGTCAACGCGTCCGGATCGACCATCCGCACCGCATCCTCCGGCTCGATCAGCCCCTCGTCCACCAGGTCGGTGGCAATCACCACCGCCGCGCGGCCGGTGCGCTTGCCGTTGCGCGTCTGCAGCATGTAGAGCTGCTCGTCCTGGATGGTGAACTCGAAGTCCTGCACGTCCTTGTAGTGCCGCTCGAGACGGGTCGTGATGTCCCGCAGCTCCCGGTAGGCCCGCGGCATCACCTGCTCGAGCTCGCGGATCGGTTGCGGCGTGCGGATACCCGCCACCACGTCCTCCCCCTGGGCGTTGATCAGGAACTCGCCGTAGAACTCCTTCGCGCCGGTCGCCGGATTGCGCGTGAAGCCCACGCCGGTGCCGGAACGGTCGCCGGTGTTGCCGAACACCATCGCCTGGACGTTGACCGCCGTGCCGATGGCGTCCGGGATGTCGTAGATCCGGCGGTACTCCTTGGCCCGCGGGTTCTGCCACGAGCGGAAGACCGCATCCCGCGACATCCGCAGCTGCCGCAGCGCATCCTGCGGAAACGCGCGCCCGCTCTCCCGTTCGATGACCTCCTTGAAGCGCACCACCACCTCGCGCAGCTCCGTCTCGTCGAGGTCCGTGTCGAGCCTGGCGCCGCGGGCCGCCTTGAGACCGTCGAACTCCTCCTCGAACGCCTCCTTCGGAATCTCGAGGACGACGTTGCCGAACATCTGGATGAAGCGCCGGTAGCTGTCGAACGCGAAGCGGCCGTTCGACGTGCGGGCCTTGAGACCTTCCACGGCACGGTCGTTGAGGCCGAGGTTCAGGATCGTGTCCATCATCCCGGGCATCGAGAACCTGGCACCCGATCTCACCGACACCAGCAGCGGCTGGTCCGTGGCGCCGAGCTTCGCGCCGGTCAGCTCCTCGAGCCTGCCGAGATGGGCCTCCATCTCCCGATCGATGGCCGCCGGCACGCGGCGGCGCTGCTCGTAATAGACAGTGCAGGCCTCGGTCGACACCGTGAATCCGGGCGGCACCGGCAGCCCCGCGTTGGTCATCTCCGCGAGGTTGGCGCCCTTGCCGCCGAGCAGATCGCGCATCGTGCGGTCGCCCTCGGCGGAACCCCCGCCGAAGAAGTAGACGTAGTGGTGTCCGGGCGCGGCGGTTGCCGTCTTGCCGGCAGGCTTGCGGCCGGATTTCTTCGCTGCGGGCTTCCTGGTCGGCGGCTTCTTGGACATGCTTTTTGGTGGATCGACTGGCGGATCGGCGTGCGGCACGAACGCCACGCTATTCTAGCAGCCCGCGGGCGGCGGGCCCGATTCGGGGCGGGGGCGCCGGGCCGACGCGGCGCGCCGCGTCAGTTGTCGACGCCGAGCAGCGCCCGCTGCCACGGCAGCAGCGGGTCGAGGGCCGCGTCGCCGCCGGCGGCCACCCGCTCGAGCGAGGCGCGCGATGCGATCAGGTCCGGCTCGATGGCGAGCTCGGCGGCGGTCCGGTCCCGCCGCTGCTTCAGCGCGGTCACCTGCCGATCCTGGGCGGGCGTGAGGCGCGCGCGGCGCCGGGTAGCCGGACGGCCGGGCCACGCCGCCCGATCGAGTTGCAACGCCGCGGCCGCTGCGCGCTGGAAGCGCTGCTCTCGCGCGGGACGCAGCCCCCGCGGCGATACCGCCTCGCCCCCGTCGAGGCGCCGCGCGGCGTCGACGAGGTTCTGGTTCGACAGGATGTGAAACGGCGGCCGATCGACGGCCCGCGCCTCGTCCTCGCGCCAATGCCACAGGGCGCGCAGCACGGCGCCGGCGCGCGCTCCGAGCGCGTGGCTGCCGCGCACGCGCCACTCGGTATCCGGGTCTCGCTCGCGCACGACGCGCGCCGCCGCCACCGCGCGCCGGCACGACTGCTCGAGCCAGTCCAGGCGGCCGAGCTCGGCCAGGCGGCGCTCGAGCCGTTCGGCCAGCGGCAGCAGAAAGTGCGTGTCGTTGCGCGCGTAGCGCGTCAACTGCGGGGCCAGCGGCCGGCGCGCCCAATTGGCCGTCTGCAGGCCCTTGGGCAGCATCACGCCGAAGTGCTCGGCAACCAGCGCGGCGTAGCCGTACCGCGCGGCGCCGGTGAGCCGGGCGGCGATGACGGTATCGAACACCCTGGCCGGGGCGTCCAGACCAAGGCGGTGCAGCATGCGCAGATCGAAGTCCGCACCGTGCATCACCATCTCGGTGCCGGCCAGCGCCCGCAGCATGGACGACAGATCGAGACCGGCCAGCGGGTCCACGAGCTCGTCGGCGCCGGGCAGTCCGACCTGCACGAGGCAGACCTTCTCGTGGTAGCAGTGCAGGCTGTCGGCCTCGGTATCGACCCCGACCCTGGCGTTTTCGGCAATGCGCTCGGCGAGTGCGGCCAGCGCTGGCGGCGTATCAATCACGGGACGGGAACACTATAGCGGCGGGCGTACGTGAAAACACCCACGCCCCCGGTCGTCCGGAGGCGTGGGTGTCTGAAGCCTTGCGGCCAGCCGGGTGCTACTCCTGCGCCTGGGCGTCGTGCGCGTCGTCGCGCTCGACGGCGAGAATCGCGGCCCCGTCGAGACCGCGCTGGTCGAACGGGGACGTGACCTTGACCAGCTGGCCCGGCTGAATCCCCGCCAGGGCGTCGACGGTGCTCACGGGCACCTGGGCCTTGAACGTGATGCGTCCGCTGTCGGCGTCGGCCGCGATGAACTCCGCCGGCAGGACATAACCGTGATCCAGGGCGACCTGGCCGCGATCGTCCGACTCGCGGTGCTGCAGGTAGCGCACGGCCGTCACCTCGTCACCCACGCCGGGCGCCCAGAGCAGGACCACACCGTCGCCCTTGGCGAACCGCCCGACATACCGGAACACGTGCTGCTCGGCCGGCGCGGAGACCGTGACGGCCCGCTCGGCATCCTGCAGGGAGACGAGCTGTCCGGGCCAGACGTAGGACTTCTCGCCGGCCGCAGCCGCCGCGACCGGCGTCTGCGGCGCGGGCCCGCGGGCGTCGACAGCCAGCAGCGCCGGCCGTGCGTCCGCGGGATGATGCGGCGACGTCACGCGCACCGAGACGCCCGCCGCCAACCCCTGCAGTGCTTCCCGATCGTCATCGGACAGCGACACCCGGAACGTCAGGTGCCCGTCATCGACCGCCACCGCCTCGAACGTCGCACGCAGCAGATACCGGTCGCTGCCCCACAGGCCGGAACCGTCGTCTGCCGCCACCGAGCGAATACCGCTCGCCTCGTGCTCATGGCCGGACCAGGTAATCACGATGGGCTGACCCGCCGTCAGGCCGGAAGCCGCCTCGCCCGCCTCGGTCGACACGATGTGCGCGCGAACCGTCAGCGCGCCGGCGGTCTCGTCGAGCGCCACCAGCTCGCCGTCCCAGCGATACGTCGCATCCTGTGCCAGGGCGACCCGCAGCGGCGGCTGCGACGGACCGTAGGCGTTGACCGCCAACAGCGGCGGCTGCGCATCCGCCGGATGGTGCGGCGACGTCATCAGCGCCCACGCTCCCCGCGTCAGCGACCGCGCCGTGCTGCGGCTCGCCTCCGGCAGCGGAACCCGGAAAGCCAACTGCCGCCCGCCGGCCTCGACCGCCTCGAACGTCGCGCGCAGCAGATACCGGTCGCTGCCCCACAGACCGGAACCGTCGTCTGCCGTCACCGCGCGGATGCCGCTCGCCTCGTCGCCGAAGCCCGACCAGGTGATCACGATGGACTCGCCAGCCGTCAGGCCGGCCGCCGCCGAGCGCGCCTCGGCCGAGACCATCTGCGCCCGCACCGTCAGCGCGTCCGACGCCTCGTCGAGCGCCACCAGCTCGCCGCCCCAGCGATACGTCGCGTCCTGCGCCAGCGCCGCCGGCAACGGTTGCCGCGACGGCACATAGGCGTTGACGGCCACCAGCGCCGACCCCGCGTCGGCCGGATGGTGCGGCGACGTCATCAGCGCCCACGCTCCCCGCGTCAGCGACCGCGCCGTGCTGCGGCTCGCCTCCGGCAGCGGAACCCGGAAAGCCAACTGCCGCCCGCCGGCCTCGACCGCCTCGAACGTCGCGCGCAGCAGATACCGGTCGCTGCCCCACAGACCGGAACCGTCGTCTGCCGTCACCGCGCGGATGCCGCTCGCCTCGTCGCCGAAACCCGACCAGGTGATCACGATGGACTCGCCAGCCGTCAGGCCGGCCGCCGCCGAGCGCGCCTCGGCCGACACCATCTGCGCCCGCACCGTCAGCGCGTCCGACGCCTCGTCGAGCGCCACCAGCTCGCCGCCCCAGCGATACGTCGCGTCCTGCGCCAGCGCCGCCGGCAACGGCTGCCGCGACGGCACATAGGCGTTGACGGCCATCAGCGCCGACCCCGCGTCCGCCGGGTGGTGCGGCGACGTCATCAGCGCCCACGCACCCCGCGTCAGCGACCGCACCGCGCTGCGGCTCGCCTCCGGCAGCGGAACCCGGAAAGCCAACCGCTGGCCGCCGGCCTCCGCCGCCTCGAACGTCGCGCGCAGCAGATACCGGTCGCTGCCCCACAGGCCCGACCCGTTGTCGGCCATCACCGCGCGGATGCCGCTCGCCTCGTCGCCGAAACCCGACCAGGTGATCACGATCGGGTCGCCAGCCGTCAGGCCGGCCGCCGCCGCGCGCGCCTCGGCCGAGACCATCCGCGCCTGCACCGTCAGCGCGTCCGACGCCTCGTCGAGCGCCACCAGCTCGCCGCCCCAGCGATACGTCGCGTCCTGGGCGAGCAGCGCGGGCGGCGCCTCGAGCGCCGGCACATAAGCGTTGACCGCAAGCAGCGGCGGCTGCGCGTCGGCCGGGTGATGCGGCGAGGTCATGCGCGCCCAGGCGCCCTGCGTCAGCGACCGCACCGCGCCGCGGCTCGCCTCCGGCAGCGGAATCCGGAAAGCCAACTGCCGTCCGCCGGCCTCGACCGCCTCGAACGTCGCGCGCAGCACGTACCGGTCGCTGCCCCACAGGCCGGAACCGTCATCCGCCGTCACCGCGCGGATGCCGCTCGCCTCGTCGCCGTAACCCGACCAGGTGATCACGATGGGCTCGCCAGCCGTCAGGCCGGCCGCGGCCGCGCGCGCCTCGGTCGAAACCATCTGCGCACGCACCGTCAGCGCGCCGGCGGCCTCGTCCAGCATCCGCAGCTCGCCGTCCCAGCGGAACGTCGCGCCCTGCGCCACGGGTGCGCGCCGGTCCAGCGACGGAACGTAGGGAGCGACCGCCAGCAGAGCGGCGGCCCCATCCTCGGGACGACGCGGCGAGGTCATGCGCGCCCACGCGCCGCGGGTCAGCCCGCGCACCGCGCTGCGGCTCGCCTCCGGCAGCGGCACGCGGAACGTCAGATAGCGATTGTCCGCATCGAGCGCCTCGAAGGTCGCCCGCAGCGGGAACCGCTCATCGGCTTCCGCCGACGCCGGCTCCTCGCCGGCAGCTGCCGCCGCGGCGCCTGCGCGCGCCAGCGACCAGACTCCGCTCGCCCGATCCCCGGCGCCCGACCAGGTGACGACGATTGCATCGCCGGCGTGCAGGCCGCTGCCCTGCTCCAGGACGGCCGGCGACAGGACGCGGGCCTTGACCGTCAGCGTGTCGGTGCCCTCGTCGAGCGCCACCAGCTCGCCAGTCCAGCGGTAGGTCTCCTCTGGCGATGACGAGGCGGTCGATGTGGGGGTCGCCGTGCCGGCCACCCAGATGAGCAGACCGACCGCACATGCGGCGGCGCGCGCGCGTCCGGTCGCCCTGCTTCGATGTTCCGTCTGATTCAGCATGACTCACTCCTTACGTCATCACCGCGGATGAACGGCGGGGCTGCCGTGCATCGCGTGACACAAGCCGTCTGCACGTAGCCGGCGTCCCCGCGCACCCGCGCGAGTACAGGGGCCCCCGCGCGTGGGCGGAGACCAACAAACGCCGACCGAAGACTGGCTCTGGGAGTAGCCGTCTACGAAGGATGGAGGCTTGACCTAGTGCCTCCCGGAATCATTATGGGGACGAACCCGGCGGGGGTCAAGAAGAAACGATCTCCGACACGTCGGCGAGCTGCAGGATCACCCGCTCGACCTCCTGCATGAGGCGGAGGCGGGCCCGGCGCAGCGACGGGTCGTCCGCCATGACGAACACCTCGGTGAAGAAGCGGTCGACGGCAGGCCCGATCCTCGCCGCCTCGGCGAACGCCGCCCGGAACCCGGCCCCCTTCCGCACGGCCCGGTCGATGACCGACCGGCGCGCGGTCAGCTCGGCGAGCAGCGCGCGCTCGGCCGGCTCGGTGAGGGCGGCTTCGAACGCCCCGCCGTCCGCGGGACGCCCCGCGTCGCGGGGCAGCTCCCTGGCGATGTTCTTGACCCGTTTGAAGAGCGTCGCGAGCGTCCGGAAGTCGGCGGTGTCCGTGAACTCGGGCAGGACCTCCAGCTTGCGGCGCGCGTCGAGCGGCCGGAGCGTGTCGAGGGGCTGATGGGTCACGGCGCGCACGTTGCGCCGGTCGAACCCGCGCACCTCCAGCAGGTAGCGAAGTCGATCCAGGAGGAACGCGGCTTCGCGCTCGCGCGGGGCCTCGTCGGCCGTATCGGCCGGCGCGGCAAGGTCCCGCAGCGCCCCTATCGGCACGCGGGCCTCCAGGCCCGTCAGCTCCGGGAGGTCGATCAGGATCCGCAGCATGCCCTGCGCCTGCCGGCGAATCCCCAGCGGGTCGCGGGACCCGGTCGGCTTCTCCCCCGCGCCGAACAGGCCGGCGACGGTATCCACCTTGTCCGCCAGGGACACTGCCGCCCAGGTCGCCGCCGCCGCCCCCAGGGCGTCGCGCGAGGGCGGGTCGTCCGCCCCGACGCCGATCGGCAGGTAGTGGTGGTAGATAGCCTTCCAGACTGCCTCGGGCTCGCCCTGCTCGCGCGCGTAGACGCCGCCCATCACCCCCTGCAGCTCCGGGAACTCGCCCACCATGTCGGTCGCGAGGTCCGCCTTCGCCAGCGTGGCCGCGCGCCGTGCATCGGCCGCGGCGGCGGGGCAGCCGAGCACGTCCCCGGCGATGCGCTCGGCCAGCGCCGCCATGCGCTCGGACTTGTCCCGGTAGCTCCCCAGGCGCTTGTGGAACAGCAGCGTGTCGAGCCGGGCCAGGCGGTCGTCGAGCGGCCGCGCGCGATCGGCGTCCCAGAAGAAGCGGGCATCGCGCAGCCGCGCCACGAGCACCCGCTCCGCGTTGCGCGCGATGCGCGCGACGTTGTCGCGCGGCGTGTTGGTCACCGCCAGGAAGTGCGGCAGCAGCCGCCCGCCGCCGTCGACGACCGGGAAATAGTGCTGGTGGTGCACCATCGTGGTCGACAGCACCTCGTCCGGCAGCGCCAGGAACTCCGCCGGGAAGCCGCCGGTCACCACGGCCGGGTGCTCGACCAGATCGGGCACCTCGCGGGCCAGCGCCGACTGCGCCTCGATGGGCGCCACCGAGCCGCCGGCCCTGCGGGCGCAGGCCTTGAGCTTGCGGGTCACCCGGGCCCGCCGCTCGGCGCGATCGATCAGCACGTAGGCGCGCTCCAGCCGCCGCCGGTAGTCGGCGAACGATGCCACCTCGAGCGGCTCCCCCGCGCCGCCCTCCCGAGCGAAGAAGCGGTGTCCGTAGGTGACGTTGCCCGCGCGGACCGGCGCCACGCCCGCCGCCCGCGCGCCGGCCGTCCGGCCGATGACGAACGGCACCACCCGGCCGCCGTACAGGAAGACCAGCCAGCGGATGGGCCGACCGAAGAGGAACTCGCCGCGCCCGTCGTCGAGCGCGGCGTCCCAGCGCATCGCTTTCGGGAAGGCGAAATCGCGCAGCGTGGCGGCCAGCACCGGCCCGAGCACCGAGCGCGTCGTCCCCCCGCGCTGCCGGCGCCGGTACGCCAGGTACTCGCCCTTGCCGGTGTCGATCCGCGCCAGCGCGGCGACGTCCACGCCCTGCTTGCGGGCGAACCCGAGCGCCGCGCGCGTGGGCTCGCCCGCCGCGTCGAAGGCCGCCCGCACCGGCGGACCCGTCACCGTCTCCTCCAGGTCCGCCTGCCGGTCGGCTGCCTCGGCAACCGTCGCCACCAGCCGCCGCGGGCCGACGAACGCCTGCACGGGCGTGCGGCAGACCACCCGCGCCGCCTCCAGACGCGCGGCCAGCCTCTCGGCAAGCTGCGCCTCGAGACCGGGGATCCAGCTCGCCGGCATCTCCTCGCAGCCGATTTCGAGCAGCAGCTCGCGGTGGGCCATGCCTAGACTTCCGCCGGGGCCGCCGGCCCGGACGCCTCGCGCTCCCAGGCGACATGGGCCGCGGCAATGGCGACCGCCAGCTTTCGGACGCGCAGGATGTAGGCCGCGCGCTCCGTCACGCCGATGCTGCCGCTCGCATCGAGCAGGTTGAACGTGTGCGAGCACTTGAGGCAATGGTCCAGCGCCGGCAGGGTCAACCCCGACGCCAGCAGCCGCTCGGCCAGCTCGTAGTAGCGGTCGAACAGGTCGCGGTGGGCGCGGGCGTACTCGCCGGCCGGCAGATCCACCTCGCCGAAGGCGTACTTCGACTGCTCCACCTCCTCGCGATGCCGCACCTCGCCGTAGGAGACGCCCGGCGACCACTCCAGGTCGTAGACGTTGTCGACCCCCTGCAGGTGCATCGCAATCCGCTCCAGCCCGTAGGTCAGCTCGACGGAGATCGGCGCCAGGTCGAGCCCCCCGGCCTGCTGAAAATAGGTGAACTGCGTGATCTCGAGCCCGTCGAGCAGCACCTGCCAGCCGATGCCCCAGGCGCCGAGCGTCGGCGATTCCCAGTTGTCCTCCTCGAACCGGACGTCGTGGCGGGTCGGATCGATGCCGCAGGCTTCGAGGCTGTCCAGATAGACGCGCTGGGCGTCGTCGGGGGACGGCTTCAGGATCACCTGGAACTGATGGTGCTTGAACAGCCGGTTGGGATTCTCGCCGAAGCGGCCGTCGGCCGGCCGGCGCGACGGCTGCACGTAGGCCACGCTCCAGGGCCGGGGCCCGAGCACGCGCAGGAACGTCTCGGGGTGCATCGTCCCTGCGCCGACCTCGACGTCCAGGGGCTGCTGGATGAGGCAGCCCTTCTCCGACCAGAAGCGAGAGAGCGACAGGATGAGATCCTGGAGCGTCATGACCTCGAACGACGCCCCCGGGGTGTCCCGCGGCCTGACGCGCGCGGGCATGGAATCGGTGCGTCGGCACCCATTTTAGCAGCCCCGACGCAGCGGCCTTCCCTGGCCCGCCAATCGTCGCCTGACGGCTCCGCTCGGCGCCCAACCAACCCTGCAGGAGTCCGCGCCGTTCTACGGCGCAGACTCCTGCTCGCCCGTCAGGCGATCAGCCTCCCGGTCATACGCCGCGAGGATGTCGTCGAGCACGGCGTCCAGCTCCTGCTCGTTGTCGACGCCCGCCAGACCGCTCAGGTCGATGCGTGCAACCACCTGCCCCAGCAGCGCTCCGGCTTCCCGGGACAGTCCCGAGTATGCGGTGTGCAGCAGCCCGCAGGCCTGGGCGAACCCGTTGACGATCAACTGTTCCCGGCCGGGACTGCCCAACACGGCGAGCAGGTCCTCGCGCGTGGCGTCGAGACACTCGGCGGCCTCGCGCAGACGCTGCGCAGCTTCTCCCGCCGCCGGAGACGGCCGCGTCCCTGCCCGCCGCCCGGCTGCCGCACGTTCCATGGCCGGCGCCGCGCCATCCGACGTCGTCGCTTCCTCCGGCGGCGCCGATACGTTCGCTCCCGCGACGAACAGCCCGATCAGCAACCCGACCAGACCGACACCGGCGAGCAGCAAGAGCACCGTTGACCCTGGCGATTTCATCATCGGATCTCCACGTCCGTCCGTCGCTCGAGCATACAGGCGCGCCCTGACGCCTCGAGCGCCGGTCGCCGGTACCGGCGTCGGCGGCGCGGCTCAGATGCCGCCGGCGTGCAGCTCCCGCAGCACGCGCGCCGACCGCAGCTCCTTCTGGAGATTGGCGGCGATCAGCAGCCGGTGGACCGCGGCCAGCTCGCGCGCGGCGCGCGGGGGCAGATCGACCTCGCCGAGCTGCCCCGGCGGCAGCTTCGCCGCGGCGCCCAGGAACGCAAGCGCGGCCGGCGACAGGTCGGTGCCGGCGCCAGGCGGGCCGCAGTCGTGACAGACGCACACGCCGTACGGCGCGGTCACCTGCGCGCCCCGATCGCTCAACGCGGCGCCGCATTGGTGGCAGGCCGCGAGCGACGGATAGACGCCCTGCAGGCGCAGCACCCAGTACTCGAAGTAGCGCGCGACGGGCCCGGCCGGCGCGCCCGACGCCAGCGCGGCCATGACCGTGGCGCCGAGCCGGAACAGGCGCTCGCTCGGGTCGGCCTCGGGCGCCCACTCGTCGATCAGCTCGGCAAAGTAGCCGGCGTGCTCGAGCACCTCGGCGTTGCCGCTCGCCAGCGGCGAGAGGACCGGCTCCACGTACGTGAGCCGCACGAGGTCGCGGTGCTCCCGCTCGAAGTACGCGACGCGCGCCCTCGTGAACGCCTCCAGCCCGCCCGAGAAGCGCGATCGCATGCGTCGCGCGCCCCTGGCGACGCCGCGGCGCTTGCCGCGATCGCTGGTGAGAAAGACGACGATCCGATCCGCCTCGCCCAGCTTGTAGGTGCGCAGGATCAGTGCGTCGGCCGTGTACAGCGGCATTGTTCCGGAGCCGAGCCCGACACTATTCTATCGTCAGCGTCCCGCGCCGCCGCTGGTGGGCCAGGAGGAAGCCGATGCACAGTCACCGACCGACGCTCGTTGCCGTCCTGCTCGCGTGCGCCGTCCCGTGGGCGGCGTCGCCGAGCGGGGGCCAGACGCCGCCGCCGACCGCCGTCCGCATGATCGCCGTCGAGGGCGAAGGCGCCGACTACTGGCCGCGGTGGCGCGGCCCCTCCGGGCAGGGCCTCGTCGACGACCCCGGCTACCCCGACCGCTGGAGCGCCACCGACAACGTCGTCTGGCGGGCGCCGGTCCCGGGCAGCGGCAACTCCTCGCCCATCGTGTGGGACGATCACATCTTCCTCACCACGGGACGCGACGGCGGCAGCCGCCTCTCCGTGCTGGCGTACCGGCGCAGCGACGGGGCGCTGCGCTGGGAAACCGAGGTGGCGCCGGGGCCGCCCGAGGCGGTCCACCGCAAGAACGGCCCCGCGTCGGCGACGCCCGTGACCGACGGCGAGCGCGTGTACGCGTCGCTGGGCGGGCGCGGCCTAGTGGCCCTCGACTTCGAGGGACGCCTGCTCTGGCACACGGAAATCGGCCGGGTCGCCAACTACCACGGGCCGGCCGGATCGCCGCTGCTCTACCGCGACCGCGTCATCCTCTACCAGGACCAGCGCGGCGGCGGATTCGTCGCCGCGTACGACACGGCCACCGGCGCCCCGATATGGCGCACCGCACGCGAGGCCAGCGTCGGCTGGGGCACGCCGGTAGCCATCCGCGTCGGCGATCACGACGAGATCGTGGTCAGCAGCCAGCACACGGTCCGCGCCTACGACCCCGCCAGCGGCGGCGAGCTGTGGAGCTGCGACGGCAACCGGTTCGAGGTCATCCCGACCCCGGTGGTCGCGGCCGGCCTCGTCTTCTGCACCTCGGGCCGCGCGGGTCCCACGCTGGCGATCCGACCCGGAGGACAGGGCGACGTCACCCGCACCCACATCGCCTGGTCGACGCCCCGGGGATCGCCGTTCGTTCCCTCGCCCATCGCGTACCGTGGCTACCTGTACACCATCAACGACATGGCGAGCATCGTCACCTGCTTCGACGCCGCCACCGGCGCCGTGCGCTGGCAGCAACGCCTCGGTCGCGCCATGCGCGAAGGATTCTCGGCCTCGCCCGTGGCGGTGGACGGCAAGGTGTTCTTCACCAACGACAACGGCATCACCTTCGTCGTGCGGGCCGGACCGGAGTTCGAGCTCCTGCACACCAACGACATCGGTGCCCGCACGCTGGCCTCGCCGGCGCTCGTCGACGGACGCTGGTACATCCGGACGGAGGACGAGCTGATCGCCATCGGCCGCCAGGAGTCCTCGCCGTAGAACGGCGCGGACTCCTGTAGGATGGATTGAGCGTCACGCGGAGCCGTCAGGCGACGGTCGGCGGGCTTGGACATGGAGCGCATCACGACCGCGCGCAACCCGAGCGCGAGCTGTCTCGTTTCCACCATCGCCACGTTTCTCGCGGGTCAGGACGTCATCACCATCGAGGACATACACCTGTCCCTCGAGAACGAGATAGCGGCGGCCGGCCCCACGGCCGTATCGCGCCTGCTCGAGCGTCTCTCGGACGGCGACAGCGCCTGGCGGTACTATCCGCCGGACCCCCTCGCAAGACGGATGCACCACGTTCTCGCCGCCAAGCTGCTCCATCCCGACTGCACCCTGTCGGGCACGGCCAATTTGCAGGCCGTCCGCGACGAACCCGTCGTCCTGTTCTCGAACCACCTGTCGTACGCGGACGCCAATCTCGTCGAGATCCTCGCCAAGCGCTCCGCCGCGGCCGAGCTGGCCGACCGCCTGACCGCCATCGCCGGCCCCAAGGTGTACACCAACCGCAGACGCCACTTCTCCAGCCTGTGCTTCGGCACCGTCCGCACCCCGCAGAGCCACGTGCTCTCGACGGGCGAAGCGACGATGAATGCGAGAGAGGTCGCCCGCGCCGCCCGTCAGTCCATTGCCGCGGCCCACGAACGACTCGCCCAGGGGGACGCCCTGCTGGTGTTCGGAGAAGGAACCCGCAGCCGCCGGGGCACGCTGCAGCGCATGTTGGCCGCCGGCGCCCGCTACCTGGAGGCCCGCGACGCCTGGGCGCTGCCGGTCGGCATCACCGGCACGGAGGAGCTGTTCCCGATCGGCGAGCCCGGCCTGCATCCGGTCCGCGCCAACGTCACCGTCGGCCGCCCCCTGCGCGGCGCCGACCTGCTGAAAGCCAGCCAGGGCAACCGGCAACTCCTCATGGACGCCGTCGGCGTCCTGGTAGCCGACGTGCTGCCCGCAAGCTATCGCGGGGTGTACGGCGCCAATGGTCCGGACCTGCGCGAGGCGCGGCAGTTGGCTGGCTGTCTGCAATAGGCTTCCCATGAAGGCGACCGGAAGTCGCGCCGTCGAGGTGACGAATGGCCGTGGCCTCGAGTGGAATGCCTCGGACCCGGTCGAGGTCAGACGCCGAATCCGCGCCGGTCGGTATCGAGGCCAAACGGGCGGGCTGGCCAAGGGCTGCGTCCAGGCCAACATCGCCATTCTGCCGGCGGCCTACGCCGACGAGTTCGCCCGCTTCTGCCAGAAGAATCCCAAGCCTTGTCCGCTGCTCGCGATGTCCGAGCCGGGCAGGCCGCACCTTCCGGAGCTCGCCGAAGACCTCGACCTGCGCACCGACTTGCCGAGCTATCGGGTCTTCCGCAACGGCGAGGTCGACGGCGACGTCGCGAGCATCGGGGATATCTGGCGGGACGACTTCGTGGCGTTCGCGCTCGGCTGCTCCTTCTCGTTCGAGGAGGCCCTGGTCGACGCCGGCCTGGCCATCCGGCACTGGAACGACAGCTGCGTCTGCCCCATGTACCTGACCGACATCGAGTGCGCGCCGGCCGGCCGGTTTCGCAGCCGCATGGTGGTGTCGATGCGGCCCTTCACGCCGGCGGACGCCATCAAGGCGGTGCAGATCACGAGCCGCTACCCGCGCGTGCACGGTGCGCCGGTCCATCTCGGCATGCCGGAACGCATCGGGATCGAGAACATCGAGCGCGCGTGGCAGGGCGACGACCCGATCCTCGCAGCCGGCGAGATGCCGGTCTTCTGGGCTTGCGGCGTGACCCCTCAAGTGGCGATGCGCGCGGCGCGCCCGCCCATCGCGATCACCCACACGCCGGCCCACATGCTCGTCACGGACGTCCGCAACGCGTCGCTCGCGGTTGGCTGAGGCGGCGACACGCCATCGGGCGAGGCGGCCCGGCCGATCGCGCTCATCCCCGGGTCGGCACGTGGAGGTCGGTCAGGAGCTCGTCCTCCGGCGTCTGCTGCGGATTGTTGCGGTAGATCTCTACGCACGGACGCTCTTCCGTCAGCTCGAGCTGGTTGGCAGGCGTCCATTCTTTTCGATCAGCCCGCCATGCGTGATGCTCCGCGACGAGGTGCCGAGACCGTTGCCAGTTGCGGATATGGGCCGTAAACGACAGCGGGTCGTCCGGCGGACCGGGTAGTATAGCGGTGGCGTGCAGCGGTCGCTGACCGGCGCGCACGCGTCGTGCTCGCCGGCAGAGCACCCGGAGCAGAAACCGATGAGCACCATAGGGAACATCCTCTGGATAGTGCTCGGCGGCATCTGGATGACCCTCGGCTGGGTCATCGCCGGGGTAGTCATGTACCTGACCGTGATCGGCATCCCCTGGGGACGGTCGTGCTTCGTCATCGCCGAATTCACGCTGCTTCCATTCGGGCGCGAAGCCGTGCCCCGGGAGCTGGTGACTGGAAGGGACGACGTGGGAACCGGAGACGCCGGCATGGTGGGCAACATCGTCTGGCTGCTGCTGGCAGGCTGGTGGCTTGCGCTGGGCCACGTCGTGACTGGTATCGGAACCTGCCTGACGGTGATCGGCATCCCGTTCGGCATTCAACACTTCAAGCTGGCCGGGATATCGCTGATGCCGATCGGCAAGACCATCGTGCCGAAGGAGGTCGCCACGCGGCTCCGGCAGCGGTAGGAGGCTCCTTCCATCCGCGGACTCTACCTCTACGTCCAGCGTACCGGAACCCGCAGCTGGATCCAGCGCCTCGTCATCCGCGGCCGGAAACACGAACTCGGACAGGGCATGCCCACCTTCGCCGAGGCCGCCGCGGATGCCCCGCGCTCGTCGGCAAGTCCGCCGTCGTCACCCACAGCGGCGACCCCTGTCGCGCTGCCGGTTTCTTGCCCATTGCTCAATGAAACTGGCGTGGAGTTCCGGTCGCCTGACGAGCGTGCCGTTGTGGGAGTGATCGCACTTGCGTTGGGATTGCTGCTTGTGCGACAGCATCTCGTTACGTTGACTGGTTTCCTCGTTAGGGTCATCGTAGCGTTCAATGTCGTCGAGTCTAACCAAGAGCGGTGAAATACTTCGCGTACGGTTCCAACATGCTGACCCGGCGATTGACGGATCCGCTGCGCGTGCCCGCAGCGGTTGCCAAGGGCGTCGCGATGATCTCCGGATGTGTTGTAGAGTTTCACAAGGTCGGAGCGGACGGGTCCGGCAAATGCACGCTGGTCGCGACAGGCAACGAGGCGGCCGTGGTGTACGGCGTTTTGTACGAGTTGACGGACGCCGACGTCGTCAGACTCGATAAGGTAGAGGGTGTGCACACGGGCGGCTACACCCGGCGTTCCGTTCAGCTTCGCTTCGTTGCCGGCGGCATTACCGATGCTATGACGTACGTGGCCGGTGACGGGCATATGGACGCCGCCTGTGTGCCGTTCGATTGGTACCGGGATCTTGTCGTGGCGGGTGCGATGGAACATGGGCTTCCGCCCCTGTACATCGATGAGTTGGCGCGGGTTCAAGCGGTGCCCGATCCAGACGCTGCGCGAGCCGCGCGAGCGAGGAGGTTACTGGACGGCTCCGATCCGAGCTGGAGGGTCCGCCGCCAGGTGGGCCGTGGATAGTGGAGTTGCTGGGTTCAAGCACGCGGGAAGGTTCGTGGCTGGACTCGCTGGGTGTACGGGATAGTTACCTTCCATCACGCTGTGCGGATTCCCATTCCCGGGCACGCCGCTGCGCTTGGCTGATCTCCTCGCGCGTCATCCGAGCAGCCACGCTGTCGCGCATCTTGACCCACCCGGCGCGCATGGCCGCCATTATCCCAGTTGCCCGAGAGGCCGCTAGGTTGAGCCACATGTGTGCTGAGACGTAGTCCTGGGGAACGCCGATCCCATCGGCGTACATGGCCCCGAGGCCAGCACCAACAGGCCAGTTGAATCCATGGGACATCTGATGGACGAGCGTCTGGCCCCAGGGTCGAGGTGAAACACGGGGCGGGAGTGGGCGAGCATCCAGTGGCCTGCGCAGGGCCCGAGCCCGGTCCTCGAGGGCGACGACCTGCGGCGACGGTCCGCGCACGTCCCGCTGGGGTAACGTCGAGGCCGACCTCACTCCAGGTCCGCGAGCACCGGCGCGTGGTCGGACACGGTGTGGCCGTCCTGCTTCTTGCGGTACTCGCGATCGATCTCGACGTGGCGCAGCCGGGAGACCACGGCGGCGGTGCCCAGGAGCAGGTCGATGCGCAGCCCCAGGCCGCGGTGGAAGCAGCCGCCGCGGTAGTCCCACCAGGAGAACTTACGCTCCGCCGGGTGCTGGTGACGAAACAGGTCCGTGAGCCCCAGATCGAGGAGCGAACGGTAGCGGGCGCGCTCTTCGGCGGTGCAGAAGATCGAGCCGTCGGCGGCCTCGCCCTCCCAGCAGTCCAGCGCCGCGGGCACGATGTTGAAATCGCCGCCGATGACGAACGCGGCATCCCGGTCCACATCCGCGAGGCAGTCCCGCAACGCATCG
Source organism: Vicinamibacterales bacterium (assembly GCA_963665465.1). Classification (GTDB taxonomy): domain Bacteria; phylum Acidobacteriota; class Vicinamibacteria; order Vicinamibacterales; family UBA8438; genus JAAXGX01. The sequence goes on along the minus strand of OY762226.1, from coordinate 4,818,273 downwards.
AACCAGGCCAGCTTCAGGGGGAAGTCGGGGTGGTCGAGCGTCTTGCCGTTGGGGCAGTACGCCGTGGCGAAGTGCAGGCCGGCGACCCGGACGCTCAGCAGGCGCGCGCCGTCGTCCTCGCGGCCGGGCAGCCCGCGCGTGTCGACTTCCGCCGGCGCCCGGCTGAGCACCGCCACGCCGTTCCAGCCCTTCTGGCCGTGGACCACGGCGCGGTAGCCGAGCGCCTCGAGGTCCTCGTGCGGGAACTCCTCGTCGCTCACCTTCACCTCCTGCAGGCCGACCACGTCCGGCGCGCGGCGCTGCAGCCAGTGCACGAGCAGGCCCATGCGCGCCCGCAGGCCGTTCACGTTCCAGGTCGCGATGCGCATGGCCTCAGGCAGCCAGGGTGAGATACCGCAGGAAGAGCGTCGCCAGTCCCAGGAAGGCGAAGAAGCCGAACATGTCGGTCAGCGTCGTGATGAAGACGGCCGAGGCCAGCGCCGGGTCTATCTTCAGCGCGCGCAGGGCTATCGGAATGAGGGTGGCGGCAACCGCGGCCACGAGCAGGTTCACCACCATGGCCAGCGCCAGGATGCCGCCGAAGTACGGGTTGCCCACCACGGCCCAGGCCACGCCGGCGCCGACGAGGCCCAGCAGCAGGCCGTTGCCCAGGCCGACGAGCGCCTCCTTCCACAACACCTTGCGGGAGTTGCTCCAGGTGAGCTCGCCGAGGGCGATCCCCCGCACCACCACCGTGAGGGTCTGCGTCGCGGCGTTGCCGCCCATGCTGGCGACGATCGTCATGAAGGCCGCCAGCGCGACGACCTGATCGATGGTGGACTGGTAGTAGCGCACGACGAACGCCGCCAGAATCGCGGTCAGCAGGTTGATGCCGAGCCACGGGAGGCGCTTGCGCCAGGCTTCGCGGGCCGAGGTCGAGACGTGCTCGTCGCTCGACATGCCCGCCATCCGGTAGATGTCCTCGGTGGCCTCGTCCTTGATGATGTCGATGACGTCGTCGACCGTGATGATCCCGACCAGCTTGTTCTGCTCGTCGACGACCGGCAGCGCCAGCAGGTTGTACGAGGCCACCATCTCGGCGACCTCCTCCTGGTCCATCTCGACCCGGGCCGTGACCAGCTCGCTGGTGCCGATCCGCGCGAGCGGCGTCTCGGGCGCCACCAGCAGCAGGCGCCGCAGCGAGACCACCCCGACGAGGTGCCGACGCTCGTCGACGAGATAGAGATAGAAGACCATCTCGACCTCGCGCGACCGCTGCAGCGCGGCAATCGCCTCGCCGGCCGTCAGGTCCTCGGCCAGCGCGAAGACGTTCGGGTTCATGATGCGGCCGGCGGTCTGGTCGGCGTACTCGAGCAGGTGCTGGACGTCGCCCGACTCCTTCTGCCGCATCGACTCGAGCACGGCGTCCGACAGCTCGTCGGGCAGCTCGCCGAGCAGCGCGGCCGCGTCGTCGGAAGGCAGGTCCTGGAACAGCCGCGCCAGCTCCTCGGCCGGATAGTCCACCAGCATGACGGCGGCCGTCTCCGAGTCCAGCTCGGTGAGCGCCTCCATGGCCAGGCGGCTGTTGTGGCCGAGCAGCGTGTTGAAGACGGAGCGGCGCCCGCGGTCCGGCAGGCTGGCGAAGACCTCAGCGAGGTCGGCGGGATGCTGTTTCTGGAGCAGATTGACCAGGTTCGCCGTCGCGCCTATGCGCTGCAGGCGCTTGACCGAGTCGAGAACGACGTCGATTCTCCGCTGGGGCGGCATGGGAATAACCCGGGCGGTCGTGCAGTTCCACCAGTGTCCGCGAGAAGCTCGGTTGTTGTCCCACTACTTCTGGTCCAGAGTCGTTCAGTGTACCACAGGGGTGCGGTCCGGCGGCCGGACCGTCAGCGGCGCCGCGCCATGCCCAGCTCGTCGAGGATGCGCTCGTCCTCGCGCCAGCCGGCGCGCACGCGCACATGGAGATCGAGGTACAGCCGGGCCGAGAAGAAGCGCTCGAGGTCCGCACGCGCTTCGGTGCCTATGCGCTTGAGCAGCGCCCCCTGCCGGCCGATGACGATCGCCTTCTGCGAGCTGCGCTCGACCAGGATTGAGCAGAACACCCGCATGATCCCGTCCTCGCCCGCGTCCTCGAAGCGATCGACCACGACGGCCGTCGAGAAGGGCAGCTCGGCGCGGGTGTGCCGCAGCAGCTTCTCGCGCACGGCCTCGGCCACGAGCACGCGCTCGGGCTGATCGGTCAGGTAGTCGTCGGGGTACAGCGGCTCGCCCTCGGGCAGCGCATCGTGAACGGCGGACAGGAGGCGCTCGCATCCTTCGCCCGTCTTCGCCGATACCGGCACGAGCGCGGCGAACTCCCGCTGCCGGCGGTACCAGTCGATGAGCGGCAGCAGACGCTGCTTGGCGATCAGGTCGATCTTGTTGAGCGCCGCCACGACCGGGACCCTCGCCCGCTCCACCAGTCCCAGCACGTAGCGGTCGCCGGCGCCGGTCCCGGACGCGGCGTCGAGCACGAGGACGAGGACGTCGACGTCGCCGATGGTGTCGAGCGCGAGATCGACCATCCGCGCGTTCATGCGGTGCAGGGGGCGATGAATCCCGGGGGTGTCGACGAACACCACCTGGCCGGGGCGCTCGCCGGAGACGTTCCTGACGCCGACGATGCGATTCCGCGTCGTCTGCGGCTTGTCCGAGACGATAGCCAGCTTGGTCCCGACGAACAGGTTCAGCAGCGTCGACTTGCCGGCGTTGGGACGACCGATGAGCGACGCGAACCCGGCCCGCATCAGCGTGCCGCGGCACCCACGGACTCGGGCCGGCGCCGCATCCGGACGCGCTGGATGCGGCGCTCCTCCCCGTCCAGGATCTCGACGTCGACCTGGTCGACCACCAGGTTCTCGCCCACGCGCGGCACGCGTCCCAGCCGCGCCAGCAGGTAGCCGCCGACCGTCTCGAAGCCCTGCCGCTCGACCTCCACGTCGAGCCGCTCCGCCATGTCGTCGACCCCGACGGTGCCGGAGAAGACGTAGCTGCCGCCGCCTTCGTCGACGATCGGCTCGGCTTCGACGTCGTACTCGTCCCGGATCTCGCCGACGATCTCCTCGAGCAGATCCTCGATGGTGACGAGCCCGGCGGTGCCGCCGTACTCGTCGTGCACGATCGCCACCTGCACCTGGTGCCGCTGGAACTCCTTGAGCAGGGCGGCCACGCGCTTGGCCTCCGGCACGATGTTCGCCGGCCGCATCAGCCGTTCGACCACCCGCTCGTCGGCGCCTGCATCCGTCAGCGCGACCAGGTCCTTGACGAAGACGAAGCCGAGGATGTTGTCGAGATCGTCCTGATAGACCGGCAGGCGGGAGTACTGCTGGTCGAAGAACAGCTCGCGCAGCTCGGCCAGGGTCGCCCCCGCCGGCACCGCGACGATGTCCGGGCGCGGGGTCATCACCTCGCGCACGACCGTGTCGCCGAACTCGACCACCGACTGCAGGAGCTGCCGTTCCTCCTGCTCGTCGATCTCGGAGTCGAGCCCGCCCTCCTCCGCGTCGTTGGCGCCGGGCCGCCCGTCGGCCGCGGCCCCCTGCGCGTCCGGCCGCTCCCGGCGGGGCCCGCTCAGGCGGTCGGCCAGCGCGCCCGTCACCGGGTGCAGCAGCCGGGCCACGACGTGGAACGACGGCAACAGGACCGTCAGCACCTGCTCGGGACTCCGGCGCACGATGAGCAGCGGCAGCACGTGCCCGCAGGCCAGCAGGAACACGACGAGCCCCGCGCACACCAGCCACACCCCGGGGCCGCGCCGCTCGACGAGCAGCAGCGCGAGCCCGGTGACCAGCGCCACCGTCACGCCCTGGAGCAGGCCGGCGGTCACGAACAGCCGGGCCGGCTCCTCCAGGTAGTGCCTGAGCAGGCCGGGCTGCCCGTGCCGCTCGGCGTTCAGGCGCAGGGGCAGCCGCATCAGGACGCTGAACGCCGTCTGCACCGTCGCGACGTACAGCGCCGCGCAGGCGAGCAGGAACAACAGCAAGGGAATCACCGCGCGCCCTCGGGCAGGCCGCCCCGGCGCCACAGCTGCCGCTCGAAACGCTGCATCCGGCCGTTGTCTCGCACGTGGTCGTATCCCAGCAGGTGCAGCAGCCCGTGGAGCGCCAGCTTCCGCAGCTCCACGTCGACCGCGTGCCCCGCGTCGCGGGCCTGCTTCGCGGCCACGGCCGTGGCAATGACGACGTCGCCGAGAAACCGGCGCGGGGTCCCCGGCGGGCGCGGCTCCCGGTCGGCCGGAAACGAGAGCACGTCGGTGCGGCGGCCGATGCCGCGAAAGCGGCGGTTCAGCGAGCGCATCTTGGTGTCGCTGACGAGCGCGACGACCATCTCGCCGCCGGCGGCGGCCGCCGGGGCGACGCGCGCGAGCCAGTCGGGCAGATCGCCGGCGGGCCGCGGCCGGCCGCGGCCGTCGGTGACGGCAACGTGCAAGCGGGCCCTGGCTGTCACGGAAGCCGCGAACCGCCCCGGTCGTCCGTGGTCGCGTCCTCGTACGCCTTGACGATCGCCTGAACCAGAGGGTGCCGGACGACGTCGCGCTCGTCGAAGCGCACCGTCGCCACCCCGTCGACGGCGCGCACGACCCGAATCGCCTCGACCAGGCCCGACACGCGGCCGGCCGGCAGGTCGATCTGCGTCACATCGCCCGTGATCACCGCCTTCGACCCGAACCCCAGGCGGGTCAGGAACATCTTCATCTGCTCGCTCGTGGTGTTCTGGGCCTCGTCGAGAATGACGAACGCGTCGTTGAGCGTCCGCCCCCGCATGAAGGCGATGGGCGCAATCTCGATGACGCCCCGCTCGAGCAGCCGATCGACCCGGTCGGCATCGAGCATGTCGTACAACGCGTCGTACAGCGGGCGCAGGTAGGGATTGACCTTCTCCTGCAGGTCGCCGGGCAGGAAGCCGAGCTTCTCGCCCGCCTCCACCGCCGGGCGGGCGAGAATGATGCGGGTCACCCGCTTGGACGTGAGGAACGCGACCGCCTCCGCCATCGCGAGGTAGGTCTTGCCCGTGCCCGCCGGCCCCACGCCCAGCACGATGTCGCAGCGCTCGATGGCGTCCAGGTAGCACCGCTGGTTCACGCTCTTCGGCCGCACCTGCCGGTGGCCCGAGGGCCGCAGCGGCGCCCGCACGAAGTAGTCGCGCAGGTCGACGGCCTCGTCCTGCGCGGTCAGCCGCGCGGCGCGCTGCACGTCGCCGGCCGCCAGCTCGTAGCCTTCCCGCATCAGGGCCGACAACTGGCCGATGACCCGTTCGACCGCGCCGACGCCCGGCGGCGCCCCCTCGACCAGCAGTTGCTGCCCGTCGGTCCGGATCTGAACGTCGAAGACACTCTCGAGGTTCCTGAGGTTCTCGTCGTAGGAACCGAAGAGGGTCTCGACCCCTTCGTCGGGAATGGAGATCTTCGCGAAGGAAGGTGTTGCGATGAACGTGTCTCCGTGTCGGACAAGCCGATTCTAAACACGAGCGCCGGGCAACGGTCAAGCGCCGCCGCAGCATCGCCCGGACTATCGATCGAGGTGCAGCTCGCGGAGCTGGCGGCGGTCGACCGCGGAGGGCGACCCGGCCATCAGGTCGACGGCGCCCGCAGTCTTCGGAAACGCCATGACGTCGCGAATCGACGACTCGCCCGCCAGCAGCGCCACGATGCGGTCGAGGCCGAGGGCGATGCCGCCGTGGGGCGGCGTGCCGTACTGCAGGGCGTCGAGGAAGAACCCGAAGCGGGCCCTGGCCTCCTCGTCCTCGATCTTCAGGAGCCTGAAGATGCGGGCCTGCAGGGCCGCGTCGTGGATTCGGATGCTGCCGCCGCCAATCTCGTTGCCGTTGAGCACCAGGTCGTACGCCCGCGCCCGCGCGGACGCCGGATCGTCCTTGAGGCGCTCGACGTCCTCCGGCCGGGGCGACGTGAACGGGTGGTGCATCGACACCAGACGCTGCTCCGTCTCGCTCCACTCCAGGAGGGGAAAGTCGACGACCCAGCTCAACGCGGCCCGCTCCTCGTCGATGAGCCCCGCCCGGCGGGCCAGCCGCACGCGGAACTGGCCGAGCAGGATCGACGCGTCGTAACCCTGGCCGGCCGCGAGGAGCGTCAGATCGTCGGGCCCCGCCGCCGCCGCCTCGACGACCCGCGTCAGCGCCTCGGGCCCCGCGGCCTTGAGGATCGAGCTCTGGATCTCCCCCGCCGGGGACTGCCGCACCCAGACGAGCCCCTTCGCGCCCAGCGCCAGCGCCTCGTCGACCAGGTTGTCGATCTGCGCGCGCGACTGGCGGCCGGCGCCGGGAACCACCAGGGCGCGCACCGATCCGCCGTCGGCGACGATGTCTCGAAACACCTTGAAGGCACCCTCGCGGAAGACGTCGGAGACGTCCTGCACGGGCATCTCGAAGCGCAGATCGGGCTTGTCGCTGCCGTAGCGCTCCATCGCCTCGGCGTACGACATCCGCGGAAACGGCGCCGGCACCTCCTTGTCGACCTGCCGGAAGACCGCCTGCATGAGGCGCTCGACCGTGCCGAATACCAGGTCCTGGTTCGCGAAGGCCATCTCGATGTCGATCTGGGTGAACTCCGGCTGGCGGTCGGCGCGGAGGTCCTCGTCGCGAAAGCACTTGACGATCTGGAAGTACCGGTCCACGCCGCCGATCATCAGGATCTGCTTGAAGATCTGCGGCGACTGCGGCAGCGCGTAGAACTCGCCGGCGTGCAGCCGGCTCGGCACCAGATAGTCGCGGGCGCCCTCGGGCGTGGACTTGGTGAGCAGGGGCGTCTCGACCTCCCAGAACCCCTCCGCGTCGAGGCTGGTCCGCACCGCCATCGTGACGCGGTGGCGCAGGCCGAGGTTGGCGCGCATGCGCGCGCGGCGCAGGTCCAGGTAGCGGTAGCGGAGTCGCGTCTCCTCGGAGACCGGCGTCTCCTCGTCGATCTGGAACGGCGGCGTGCGCGCCTCGCTCAGCACGGTGACCGTGCGCACGGCCACCTCCACCTCGCCCGTGGCGATCTTCGGGTTCAGCGTGTCCTCCGAGCGGCGCTCGACCGGGCCCGCGACGGCCACCACGAACTCGGCCCGCAGGCGCTTCACCGCGGCGTGGACCGGATCGCCCTCCCGCGCCACGACCTGGGTCACGCCGAACCGGTCGCGCAGATCGACGAAGGTCAACCCGCCGAGGTCCCGGACCTTGTGGACCCACCCGGCCAGGACCACGTCGGCGCCGATGTCCTGCGGGCGCAACTCGCCGCAGGTATGGGTTCGCACCAGCTCCTCCGACCGCTCGCTCACCTGATCACCACCTTACGCCGGCTCCCCGCCGGCCAGCCGCTCCACGACGTCCGAGCGGGCCACGGTCGCCTGCTCCCCGGAGCTCATGTCCTTCACCGTCACCTCGCCTCGCGCCAGCTCGTCGTCGCCCAGGATGAGGACGCGCCGCGCCCCCGAGCGATCCGCCCGCTTCATCTGCGCGCGCAGCGAGCGCGCGTCGTAGTCCACGAGGGCGACCAGGCCCGCATGGCGCAGGTCGCGGGCCAGCACGTGCGCCGGCTGGCGCGCCGCGTCGCCCAGCGCCACGACGAACGCATCGGGCGACCCGACCTCGGCGCCCTCGGGCATGGCGAGCACGAGCCGCTCCAGGCCGGCCGCGAAGCCGATGCCGGACCGGTCCGGGCCGCCGAGCTGCCGCACGAGCCCGTCGTAACGCCCGCCGCCGAGCAGCGCGTTCTGCGCGCCGATCCGGCCGCTCAGCACCTCGAAGGTCGTGCGCGTGTAGTAGTCGAGCCCGCGCACCAGGCGGTGCGATACGCGGTAGTCGAGCCCGAGCGCCGCCAGGTGCGAGGTCGTCGCCTCGAAGTGCTCGCGGCAAGCGGCGCACAGGTGGTCCGTCGAATGCGGCAGCGCGTCGACGATCGGCTGGCAGCCCGGCACCTTGCAGTCGAATATGCGCAGCGGGTTGGCGGCGGCGCGGCGGCGGCAGTCGCCGCACAGCGCGGGCAGCTCCTCGCCGAGCGCGTCGAGCAGGGTCTGATTGAACCCCGGCCGGCAGTCCTGGCACCCGACCGAGTTGATCACCAGCTCCGCGTCCCCGATGCCCAGGGCGCCGACCAGCGCCGCGGCCATCTCGATCACCTCGGCGTCGAGGGCCGCCGCGGTGATGCCGAAGACCTCCACGTCGAGCTGGTGGAACTGCCGGTAGCGCCCCTTCTGCGGCCGCTCGTAGCGGAACATCGGCCCGAGACCGAACAGCTTCACCGTCGGGAGCTGCTGCTCGAGCGCATGCTCGACGAACGCCCGCACCATGCTGGGCGTCGCCTCCGGCCGCAGCGTGACGCGCTCGCCGCCCTTGTCCTCGAACGCGTACATCTCCTTCTGGACGATGTCGGTGGTCTCGCCCGTGCCCTTGGCGAAGAGCTCCTCGCGCTCGATGACAGGCGTGCGGATCTCGCGATAGCCGTAGCGTGCGCAGACCTCGCGGATCACCTGCTCGGCCCGCTGCCAGCGCTCGCTCTCGCCCGGCAGGATGTCACGGGTACCTCGAATGGCCGGGATCATGGAGCTTCAATCAGACGGGTCTCGGCCTGAGATTATAGCGGTCGGCGCCGGTGGCTGCCGTCGCCCCACACAGCTCGCCTCACAGGTGCGGCCCGCTGGGTGCATAATGGAAGGCGATGCCGGTTGTCGACACGCTCGGGCGGCGGCTCCGCAGCCTGCGGATCTCGGTGACCGACCGCTGCAACCTGCGCTGCCAGTACTGCATGCCGGAGGCGGAGTACGTCTGGCTGCCCCGGAAGGACATCCTGTCGTTCGAGGAGATCGGCGCGCTGGTCGACGTCTTCGCCGACGCCGGCGTCGACCGGGTGCGCATCACGGGCGGCGAGCCGCTGCTGCGCACCGACCTGGCGGACCTCGTCCGGCTGCTCGCCGCCAGGGCGCCCATCCGGGACCTCGCGCTCACCACCAACGGCGTGCTGCTGCCCGAGCGGGCCGAGGCGCTGCGCGCGGCGGGCCTGCACCGGATCACGGTCAGCCTGGACACGCTGCGCCCGGACCGCTTCCGGGAGCTGACGCGGTTCGACGCGCTGGATGCCGTGCGGGCCGGGCTGGCCGAGGCGACAGCGCACTTCGACATCGTCAAGGTCGACACCGTCGTCATCCGCGGGGTCAACGACGACGAGCTGGTCGACATCCTGGAGTACGGGCGGCAACTGGGTGCCGAGGTGCGGTTCATCGAGTACATGGACGTGGGCGGGGCGACGCGCTGGTCCGCGGACGACGTGTTCTCGCGGGCCGCCATCCTGCAGGCGATCGCGGCGCACTACGGCGGCGTGACCCCCGTCGACGAGGTGACGTCGGCCCCGGCCGACCGCTTCCGTCTCGACGACGGCACGACGTTCGGCATCATCTCGTCGACGACGGAGCCGTTCTGCCGCGCCTGCGACCGCAGCCGCCTGACGGCCGACGGACTCTGGTACCTGTGCCTCTACGCGCTGCAGGGCACCGACCTGCGGGAACCGCTGCGGGCCGGGGCCACCGGCGCGGAGCTGCGCGGCCTGATCGAGTCGGTGTGGACCCGGCGCGACGACCGCGGCGCCGAGCGCCGGCTGACGGCCGGCGAACGCCAGCCGCTCATCCCCATCGAGCAGCTCCAGCGGGAGCCGCACCTCGAGATGCACACCCGCGGCGGGTAGGCCGGACGCCGGAGGTTCGCGGCGACGCCCCGTCTGAACGAAGCGCCGGCGCAGCCGGCGAAGGCGCGCACAGCGCGCCTCGGCGGGAGCGGCGCGGGGCGAAGGGGCCCCCGCAAGCGGACGCCGGGGGTGCGGGGCGAAGCCCCGTCTGAAGAAAGCTGCGCACCGCGCGCCTCGGCGGTAGCGGCGCGGGGCGAAGGGGTCCCCGCAAGCGGACGCCGGCGGCTCGGGGCAAAGCCCCGCCTGATAGAAGCGCCGGCGCAGCCGGCGAAGGCGCGCACCGCGCGCCTCGGCGGGAGCGGCGCGGGGCGAAGGGGTCCCCGCAAGCGGACGCCGGGGGTTCGGGGCGAAGCCCCGTCTTGATGATGAAGCTCAGAAGGCGATGCCGGCGCCCGCGCTGAAGCTGTAGCGCGCGCCGTGCCGCTCGCTGAAGTAGCCGGTGTAGGCAACGCCCACGTTGATGCGGTCGTCCATGGCCACGTGCACGCCGACGTCCGCGCTCCAGTACTCGCCCGGCGGAACGAAGCCCTGCATCGTGAAGCGACCCGGCAGGCGGTTGGATCCGGCGGTGACGAGAATGCCGGCGTCCTCGGCCTCCGCGTTGTAGGCGACCCGGCCGAACGGACGGATGTCGCCCCCGTAGGCGTCCGGCGCGGCCATGATCTGGTACCCCGCGCGGCCGACCAGCGACCCGCGCTCGAAGCCCGAGAAGTGCATGGAGGTCGACGTGCCGGGCGCCTCCTCGTAGCCCGGGATGTCCTGCTGCAGCCACGACGCGCCCGCGAAGGGACCGTGGCGCAGCCCGCCCGCCGCACCGAACATCCAGCCGGCGCCGGCCTCGGTGCCCAGTTGGCGCACGTTGACCGAGCCGGTTTCGGTGCGGACCGCCCGGCCGAGCGTGACGCCGCCGGCCGACGCGTCGCCCGCCACGCCGGCGAAGGCGGCGAAGAAACCCGGCAGGCCGGCCGGCTGGCCGAGCCTGATGTCGCGGCCGATCGCCACGTCGGTCACGCCGCCGCTGACGGCGCCGTGCACGTAGCCGCCGCCGAAGCCCAACGCGGCGTGCAGCGACCCGACTGCCCCGCGCGTGTCCAGCTGCACGGCCGCAGCCTCGTTGCCGTGGGTGCCCAGGGTCAGCGCTCCACCCCACAGCAGGCGCTCGCCGACGCGGTGGTTGGCGCCCAGGGTGACCGTCACGACCCGGGCGAGGGCGGCCTCGATGACCGAGTCGAGCGCGAAGCCCTGCTCCCCGTACTGCACGGTGACGTACCCGCGCAGGTCGCGCTCGGTGGAACCGAATTGCAGATCCGACAGCAGCTCGCGGTGCACGGCCGTGCCGTGATTGTCCGCCAGCCGCACCCCCCCCTCGCCCGCCAGCGAGACGGCCACAGGCGCGGCCAGGGTCGACAGCACGACCTCGGCGAGCATCGCATGGCCGACGCCGGTCGGATGCAGGCCGTCGGCAAACAGCCAGCCCGCGTTGGCGCCCGGCGCGTAGGCGCCCGGCAGGCCGGCGCCGGCGGGCCCGCAGGGCAGGGCCGCAGGCGGCGCGCAGGCAGCGCCGGTGACGTTGGTCAGGTCGTAGCGCCCCGGCTCGGCCCGCAGCTCATTGAACAGCCCGAAGACGTCAATCGGAATGACGCCGCCGCCCAGCGTCCCGAGACCCGCCGCCAGCGCGTCGTTGAACAGGCCGGTGGCCGCCGACAGCGCGGGAGCGGCGGGCAGCGCGGCGAACGCCGGGACGGCGCCCAGATCGGGCAGGTTGTAGACCACCACGTAGCCGGCGCCCGCGTCCTGCAGGCGGCCGACCTGCCGCACGTACGCGGCCCCGGCGGCCGCCGCGTCGGTCGCCGCGCCGGCCGCCCCCCGCGCCACGGCGGCGATGACGTCGTTGGCGCCGCCCGAGAGGCTGTACAGCGCGCCCGGCGCGGCGTGCCCGCCGGTCGTCGACAGGTGCTGCGCGATCTGGGCCGCGGTGCTCGGCGTCGACCCCAGGCAGGGACCCGCCGGGTTGACGCACGCGCCTATCCAGGCGAAGTTCGTGCCGCCTGCCAGCGACGCCAGCACCGGCCGGCCGAGAGCGTCCGCGACGATCTCCGCCGCGACCGGGTCCGGGTTCGTGGTCAGGCTGAGGCCGACCGGCAGATCCAGCGCCACGGCGAGATTGCCGGAATCACTGAGGCTGTCGCCGAAGACGACGACGCCGCTGAAGGGCTGCGCACCGGCGGCGCCCGCGCACCCGAGCGCGAGGACCACGACGCACGCCGACAGACGCAGGCAAGGGGACATGAGCTTCTTCAGGCCTCCGCGAGGAAACCGACCGACGGTACAAGCTTAACAGCCCGCGGCGCCGAATCCGGTCAGGTAACCCTTGTTCCGCGCCAGGTGCTCGTACCAGCCAATGTCGGTCAGCCGCGGCCGACAACGACCCGGGGTGCTACCGTTGCTGCTGCCCGGCCGTGGCCGCCTCGTCGGCGCGCGCGCCGGCGAGGATGTTCGGCATCGCGTAGTTGCCCTCGTGGCAGGCGTACTCGAAGAGCGTCTCCTCGTAGGGCCGCATCGGGATGGCAGCCGTCCACTCGCGAGTGTCGACGGTCGGGTCCGTGATGGTGAAACGGTAGTCGAGCGTGCCGTCGGCAAGCCGCGTGAAGCGCTCCACGAGCCGCGAGCTCGGCCCTCCCGAGAACGTGAGGAAGAAGCCGCCGAGCGAGGTCCGCTGCTCGCCCTTCGCGGCGAATCCGGTGGTCTCCACCACGAGGATGTCGCCTTCCCAGCGCCCCTGCGCCTGCCCCAGCCACTGCGGAATGCCCGACTGCGCCTGTCGGCGGTCCGCCAGCGGAATGATGCGTGTGTCGTGGATCATCTCGACCTGCACCACGACGTGGTCGGGGGTCTGCAGGATCAGGTAGTTGTGGTTGTAGAAGCCCGGAATCATCGCACCCGGCAGCCCGCGCGTGATGCAGCGGTCGTACAGGTTCATGTCCTCCCACGACGCAGGCGGCGCGAGCCAGCGCGCCATGAACCGCTCGGACCTGCGGCGCGCCTCGGCCGTCAGCGGCGGCAGCTTCCCGTCGGGCGGATCGACGACGAGTGATGTCTGGGCAATCAGGGCGCCCCGCTCGACCCAGAACTCGTTGTAGGCGCCGACGTTGCTGCGGCTGATGTTGTCGAAGCTGACCGCCTCGGCCACCTCCGCGTCCCGCGCCGCGCGCTCTTCGCTCGATAGCGTCTCCCGGTCGGACAGATCGTCCGGCCGCTCCATCGGCGTCGTCGTCGTGTTCGTCCACAGCCCCTGCAGATCGGGGTCGCCCCACGGCGTGCGCGGCGTCGCGAACGACTGCGCCTCGACCGCCGCTGGTCCGCTCCATGCGATCGCGACCGTCACCGCCAGCACGGCCGCTGCCATGAGTACTTGCCGCTTCATATTCCGTCTCCTTCCGAATCGCTGCGCGTCACCCGCCCCAGCCGTAGCCCATCCGCACGTAGTAGTACGCGCCGCTGTAGCCCCACGGCGTGTACTCGCTGTAGCGCTCGCCGACCCAGTTCGCGAGCACGGACTCCTGCGAGTACGTGTTGGCGACGTTCTGCCCGCCGACGGCCAGCGTCGTGCCCTGCCCGAGGTCGAAGCTCAGCTCCACGTCGACGATCGGCCGGCCGGCGAAGAAGCCCTGGGGCAGGCCACCGGAGAGCGCGAAGACCTCGCCGTGCCCGCTGTCGTAATCGTACCAGCCGCTGTAGTAGCTGACGCGGCCGAGCAGGCTCGTCCGCGGTCCGAGGCGCTGCGTGACGCCGACGTTCCAGCGGGTCCGCGGCAGCGCGTACGCATACTCCGCGAGCCGCCGGCCGTCGAGCAGGCCCTTGGCGTTGTCGGTCACCCGGGTGTCGGTGTGGTTGAAGACGCCGCTGATGACGGTGTTCCCGCGCAGTGCGAGCGGCGTGTAGGTCGAGACGACGTCGATGCCCTGCGACCTCGTTGCGAACGCGTTCGTGAAGAACCGGAAGTTCCGCACGGCCTCCGCGGCCTCGAATCCCCCCGCTACCAGGCCCGCGATCTCGGCATCGCTCAGGAAGAAGTTGCTCGTGATCCCGATGCGGTCGGACACGTCGATGCGAAAGTAGTCGGCCGTTAGCGTGAACGGGCCGGTGTCGAACACCACGCCGGCGGTGTAGTTGACCGATTCCTCCGGCGCCAGCGGCTGGCCGCCGCGCAGCTGCGCCGCCGCCGAGATCGACGGAATGACGGCGTTGTTGATCAGATCGCCGACCGTCGGGTCGAACCAGCTCGAGATGTTGAAGCCGTTCTGCTGGCCGGGCGTCGGCGCGCGGAACCCGGTGCTCACGCCGCCCCGCACGAAGCGGAAGCGGCCGGACAGCTTGCCGTTCGCCGTCGTCCCGAAGTCCTCGAAGTTCTCGACGCGGACCGCCGCGCCCACGGTCCACGCGTCGTCGGGGTCGGTCACCTCGAGGTCGCCGTAGGCCGCCACGTTCTGGCGGCTCCACGTGCCCGCGTGCCGCGGTCCGTAGGCGAAGAAGCCGTTGGCGCCGGGCATGAAGAGCTGCCGCGCGTAGGGACCGACCAGCCACCCCTCGCGGTCGCCCTGCCTGGTCTGGAACTGCTCCTCGCGCCATTCCGCGCCGGCGGCCAGGTTGACCCTGTCGGTGACGGCGTACGACACGTCGAAGTGCAGGTTGAGCTCCCGCTGGCGGTTCGTGCCGACGTCGAACGAGGTGGGCGAGGCGGGCCCGAGCGACGCATTGACGGTGTCGTGGATGAACAGCTCGCTCCAGTGCATGCCGAGCGAGCCGCTCAGGTCCCAGTTGAAGCCGCCGGATGTCAGACCGCGGACGCCGCCGACGAGCGACGCGTCCGCCGCCGTGCCACCCATCTGGGGCGTGAAGCCGCCCGGGAAGACCTCCTGGAACGAGAAGCAGTTGGGGTCGTCGAACACCTGCTGCAGCGCGACCGGGTCGGGCACGTGGTCGGTCACGGCCACCGTCGGGCAGCTGGCCGAGCCGCGGCCGGCCGCCGCCAGCGCGTCGCCGACGAGCAGCGTGCGCCCGCTGTCGATGCTGAAGACGCCAAGCCGCGTGTTCGGGTTCCGGAAGAAGAAGCTCTGGGTCACCGCCTTGCTGGCGTAGTTCGTGTGGGCGTAGAGCTCAACGCCGGTGGGCAGCGTGTAGCCGAAGTTGCCGAACACCTTCAGGTCGTCGTCGATGTCCGGGTCGCCCCAGCGTTGCGGATGCTCGGAGCGGACGTGCGTGTTGCCGGCCGCGATGAGCGCGACGGCGTCGTTGCGCGGTGCGGTCCGGTCCGTCGGATTGGCGCTGCCGTACTCCAGGCTGAGGTTGGCGAACCCGGCCGCGCCGATCGGCAGGCCCACGTTGCCGGCCACCTGGAAGCCTTCCCCGTCGCCCGCCCCGTACATGCCGGTGTTGAGCTCGACGGAGCCGCCCGACGCGGCGTCCTTGAGCTGGAAGTTCATCACGCCGGCGATCGCGTCGGAGCCGTACTGCGCCGCCGCGCCGTCCCGCAGCACCTCCACCTGGCGGAGGGCGATCGACGGAATGACGGAAATGTCCGGACCCTGCGAGCCGTAGGCCACGCCGTTCCCGCCGTGCCACTCGAGGACCGAAGAACGGTGGCGGCGCTTGCCGTTGATGAGGACCAGCGTGTGGTCCGGCGCCAGGTTGCGGAGCATGGCGGGGCGCACCACCGTCGAGGCCCCCTGGATCGGCTGGGTATTGGTATTGAACGAGGGAACGACCGTGCGGAGCTGCTCCTTCAGGTCGCCCGCCCCCTGCCTGATGAGATCCGTGGCCGACAGCACGTCCACCGGGACCGCCGACGAGGTCGCGCTGCGGGGCCGCGCGCGGGTGCCGACGACCACCGTCTCCTCCGTGAACCCGGCGAGCAGGCCCTCCATCTCGGCAGGCGACAGGCCCAGCGCCTCGACCTCCGCCGGCGTCATCCCCAGCGCGTGGCCGAGCTCCTCGATCAGGGCGTCCGTCTGCGGCTCGGCCTGCTGCTGCGCGGGGGCGTCCTGCGGCGCGCCGAGCGCGGCGGACTCGAGCGCGGTCCATGCGGGCGCGAGGACGGCCAGCGCCAGGAGCAGGCGCCACGCCGCGCCTCGACGCACGGCGGGAGATGGGTTCGGACCTGCGGCAGGCAAAACAGGGGGGTGGCCGCCCCCCGGCGAGAGCCGGGGGGCGATCGCGCTAGCTCACGCCGACCGGCTCGTCCTGCCGGACCTTCTTCAGGCCCTGGATCTGGACTACCGGAGGCGCCTCTTCCTTCAACACGTGCTGGCGGTAGAGCTGCTCCATCTGCCGGTGATAGGCGGTATCGGCGCCGTTGCCGTCACCCTTCGCCGCCGCCCGCGCGGCCAGCTTCTCCTGCCGCGCGTTCTTGGCAATCCCCTGCTCGTCCAGATCGGTCTGGGCGCCCGCGGCAACCGCGGCCGGATCGAGGACGAGGCTGTGGTCGGTGGAGCCCAGCGCCACCTGCTTGCCGCCGGCGAAGATCTCGTGCCGCCCGTGCTCCTCGTACCACTTGGTGAGCGTGGCGGTCATGTGCATCTTCTCGATGATGTTCCGCCAGCCGATGCCCGTGTTGTAGGCGCAGAACGAGATCTCCCCCTCCTGCGTCGCATACGGGATGATGCAGCGCTCCGTGCGCCGGAAGTCGTAGTTGAACAGGTCCTGGAACCACATTCCGGCCACGAACAGGAAGTTCCAGCGGTCGGCGCGGCGCTTCGAGATGTCCTCCGACGTCCGGTCGCCGGATACCCTGCCGTACTCCCTGCCGGTCGCGCCGAAGGTCTTGTCGAACTTCTGCAGCAGGTCGCTCAGCCGGAAGTGCGTCGGCGCCCGGAACGGGTCGTAGTTGCGCATCAGCGCCAGCGCCATCCCGAGCACGGAGCGAAACCGGCCGCCCGCGGCGTCGTTGACGCGCGCAATGTCCTTGGCCAGCCGCTCGCCGTTGACGAAGGCGGTGAAGGGCACCGCTTCCTTCGTCTCCTTGTCGATCATCACGGCCATGCCGACGCCGCAGTTCGGGTGGCAGCCGCAGTTGAGCTGGCCCCAGTCGGTCTGCGGGCCGTGCACCAGGTCGGCCCAGTCGGTGAACGTGCCCATGAAGGAGATCGGGAACCAGTCGCGGGCCGGCTCGCCGATGCCGGTCTGATCCTTGACGTCATGGGCCAGGTGCGACAGCGTGTAGCGTTGCGCCTTGCGCCGCTCGTCGGTGATCTCCTCGTCGCGACCGGTGAACGAGACCGGCTGGAACGAGAGGAAGCTGATGGTCTTCGGGTTGTCGAGCGCGAACTGCACGACGCGGCCGACCTGCTCGTTGTTGATGCCGTTGAGGATGGTGATGACTGGCACGATGTCCACGCCCGCCTTGTGCAGGTGCTCGATCGCCTGCAGCTTCACGTCGAACAGGTTGCCGACCAGGCGGTGCGAGTTCGCCGCGTTGCCGATGCCGTCGAACTGCAGGTAGGCGTAGCGCAGCCCGGCGTCGGCGGCGGCCTTCGCGAAATCGAGGCTCTTGGCGAACTCGATGCCGTTGGTGGCCGCCTGCACGCTGTTGTAGCCCACCTTCCGCGCGTAGCGGACGGCGTCGAGAAAATACGGCGACATCGTCGGCTCGCCGCCCGAGAACTGCACCGACATCTGCCGCTTCGGCTTGATGGAGATCGCGTTGTCGAGCAGCGTCTTGATGTCGTCCCACGACAGCTCGTGGACGAACCCGACCTGGTTCGCGTCCATGAAGCACGGGTCGCACATCATGTTGCAGCGGTTCGTCAGGTCGATCGTCAGCACCGACCCGCGCCCGTACTTGATGGTGCTGCTGCCGTGGTCGTGCAGCTTCTCGTCGTTGTGCGCCCGGATGTCGCTGCCGGGGAACGACTCCTCGAGGTGGCGGAAGAATTCGGTGTCGATCGCCATGACGTCCTCGAAGCGCCCGTGGATCGGACACTCCTTGACCATCACGATCTCGCCGTCCCGCTCGATGATCTGCGCCTTGATCTCCCCCACCTTCTCGTTCAGGAGGATCTTGTAGTCCTTCTTGCCGTCGAGAATGTCCTGCCGCGCCTCGCGCACGCACTTGGGGCACAGCGAGTCGGTCTCGCGCGGCCATCCCAGGGGCGGCTTGACCTTCTCGTTCGACTTGAGCAACGGCTTGTCCGACCAGGACGGCGTGAACGACGGCCGCTGGTACAGCCTGTTCACCCCGTCGTACAGCACCCAGGCACCGGCGGCTGCGTACGACAGCCCCTTCTCGATATATTTCACAGGCTTGTGCATCTCGACTCCTTGCGGCATGCGGGACAACCGTCCCGCAGCCAGACATTCACGGCCGCCAGGATAGTCGGGATCGGCCGCAAACGCTCACAGTTTCTGCCGAGCGGGCGCCTGGGCGCCCTGAGCGGGCGCCACCGCCCCTGAACGGCCGCCGGCACCGGGGGGCCGGCGGCGGACGGCGAGCCAGACCAGCAGTCCCGCGCCGATCAGCAGCCCGAACTCGACCGGCTCCACCCATGCGGGCAGCACCCAGCCGGCGCCGGCCGCGCGCGCATCCCACACGATGTAGGTCAGGACGACGGCCAGGCTCCACGGCACGAGCGGCCACGTCCGCGGCGACGTGAAGAACGGCACCAGCCAGACGAGATACCAGGGGTAGACGGTTGGCATGAACAGGAGCGTCGCGGCCAGCGGCCACGCCCAGGCCTCCGGCGCGTCCCGTGCGAGGCGCAACCGCGCCAGGACGGCCACGCCCAGGCCGGCCCCGATGGTCACGGCCACGGCGCCGGCCACGCCGAGCCCGGCCTCCAGCCACGCGAACAGCGGCCCGTTGAAGCGCCACTGCGCCGCGTAGACGGTCAGCGAGCCGAGCGGCGGCAGCCACGCGCCGTCCGTGAACGGCAGATACAGCAGCAGAATCGTCCCGGCGGCGGCCAGCGCGTCGCGCGGCCGCACGCGGCGCCACAGCAGCGGCGCGAGAACCAGGGGCAGGAACTTGACGCAGAACGCCACGGCCAGCGCCGTCGAGGCGATCAGCGTGCGCCGCGCATGGAGCGCGTACGCCGCCGTCACCACGAACAGCGTGCCGACCAGGTCGACGTGCCCGCCTCCCGCGCCTTCCAGCGCGACCAGCGGGTGCCAGGCGTAGGCCAGCACCCACCACGGACTCCTGCGCATGGCGACGAGCCAGCGCCACAGGACGAGCATGGTCAGCAGGTCGCAGACCACCACGGCGGCCACGAGCGCCATCACCGACTCGTCCACCGTGGTGACCGCCCGGAAGAACCATTGCGCGGCCGGCGGGTAGACCGTGGGCAGGGCCGCGCTGGCGGGATCGATGCGGCGCGTCAGCCCGGTGTGCAGGTCCGCCAGCCCGGGATCGTCGGGTACCGCGGCGTACGGACTGTAGCCGTGCTGCTGGACCCGCCCGTCCCAGATGTAGCGGTACACGTCGTCGGAGGCCAGCGGCGGACCGGCAGCGAGCACCACGCGCCACACGACCGCGAGCACGAGGCAGCCTGCGAGCTGCCCGGCCGAGCCGTGCGGGCGCCGGGCGAGGAGGACGAGCGTTGCGCTGTACGTGACCGCGGCGCCGCCCATGAGCCACAGCAGCGGCAGCGCCGCCTCGCGCGCGTCGCAACGGGACAGGCCGACCAGGAGCAGGAGCTGCAGCGCGCCGCAGGCCGGGATCAGCCAGGGCACGATACGCCGGCTCCCGGACGGCTGGCGTCCCGGCCCGGACGCCGGCCGGAGCCTCCGTAGTAAACGCGTGCCAGCCGCTCCGGCGCAATGCCGAGGGCATAGAGCGCGAGGATCAGCAGGTTGCCCGCGGTCCGGCGCACCCAGCCGTCGCGCTCCCAGCGGCGGGGCGACACGCGGATCGGCGCGCGCGGATAGACCATTCGTCCCCGGCGCCCCACGCGGCGGACCAGATCGACGTCCTCCATGAGCGGCAGCGGGCGGTAGCCGCCCACCTGCTCGAAGACGTCGCGCCGCACGAAGATCCCCTGATCGCCGTACGGCAGCCCCAGCCAGCGCACCCGCCACGCCACGCCGTGCTCCAGCAGCCGGGCCCGCCGCGCCGCGGAGCGCAACGTGAACCGCAGCGCCCCGCCGACGGCGTCCGCATCGCGCGCGATGCGTCCCAGCGCGGCCGGCCAGCCCGGCTCGGGACAGGTGTCGGCATGGAGGAAGAGCAGCCAGTCGCCCCGCGCGATCCGCGCCCCCGCGTTCATCTGGCGCCCGCGGCCCGGCTCGCTGGTGACCCAGCGCACGCCCGTGGATCGCCGGCGCAGCGCCGCGACGCCGGGATCCTCGCCGTCGCCGTTGACGACGATCACCTCGCAGCGGGCGTCGCCGCGCCCGTTCCCGCCCAGGCGCTGGGCGGCCAGGGCGTCGAGCAGGCGCGCGAGCTCCGGCCCGTCGTGCAGCACCGGCACGATGATGGAGACGAACGGGGAGCTCATGAGCGGCCGTCCAGCCCGAGAAAGGCCGCGGTCTCCGTCCACAGGCGCTCGAGGCTGCCGCCGAGCTGATGGTCGTCGTCGAGCATCACCAGCCGCACGTGCGGCCTGCCGGCCGCGAACCGCTGGACCATCGCCGGGTCGACCACCTCGTCGCGCCGCCCGTGGCAGACGAGCGTGGGCACGGTCGTGCGGACCGCGAACGAATCGTAGCGGCCCGCATCGTCGTACAGCGCGTAGTGCACCCGGCGCGGCTCGCCGTACGCATGGTGCAGCATCTCCAGCCAGCCGTCCTGCCGCCAGCGCGCGAGCCCCGCCGCCCCGAGCGCCGGCATGCCCGCCCTGCCGAAGTCGAAGGCGGGCGCCAGCAGCACGAGCTTCTCGACCGGATGCGCCGGCGCCTCCGCGGCGGCCCGCTCCGCGAGGTGCAGGGCCACGAACGCGCCCAGGCTCGAGCCGATCAGGACAACCGGGGCCTCCGGCAGCCGCCGCAGCCGATCGGCGACCTGCCGCAGCATCCGGGTCGTCGTCAACCGCGCGAAATCGGGCTCGTTGAGGTCGGGACAGTGCAGGGTGAGGCCGCGCGCGGCCAGTCGGCCTGCGAGGTAGCGGGCCTTGCCGGACCGCGGCGACGACGCGAAGCCGTGCAGGTAGAAGAGGTGGCGCATCCGGCAGCCGGATCGGATTATAGCTGGCCTGGCTTCATTCAGACGGGGCTACGCCCCGAACCCCCGGCGTCCGCTTGCGGGGACCCCTGCGCCCCGCGCCGCTCCCGCCGAGGCGCGCCGTGCGCGCCTTGCGGCGTCCGCTGGCCTGCCTATAATCCCAGGCGATGCGTCCGGAGTGCCGCGAGGGCCCGCCCCGGCTGCTGCGGCAGGGAATCGACGAATTCAACCGCGGCGCCTGGTTCGAGCAGCACGAGACGCTCGAGGAATTGTGGCGGGCGGAGCGGCGCGAGGTCCGGCGCCTGTACCAGGGCATCCTCCAGATCGGCGTGGCGATGCACCACGTCCGCAACCGCAACCACCACGGCGCCGTCTACATGCTTTGCCGGGGAACCATGTACCTGCGGCCCTTCGCGCCCTGCTGCCAGTCGGTCGACGTGGCCGACCTGCTGGTCCAGGCCGCCCGTGTTCTCACGGCCGTGGAGGCGCTGGGCCGCACGGGGCTCGACCGCTTCGACTGGGCGCTGGCTCCGCGCGTGCGCCTCGTCGCCGCGCCGCCGGCTGCCGCGGAGTGACGCCCGGCACGGCCTGCCAATCCTGCTCCGCTGCTATACTGCACGCGCCTCGGAGGACATCGCCACATGCCGGCGCCGCGCTTCACCGACGACACGTTGGCGTTCCTGCACGCACTCGCGGAGAACAACGATCGCGAATGGTTCCGCGCCCGCAAGGCGGACTACGAACGCTGCGTGCGGCAGCCGATGATCGACGTCATCGATCAGCTCGCGGCGGACCTGCCGCGGTTTGCCCCGGACCTCGTCGCCGCGCCGAAGGTGTCGATGTACCGCGTCTACCGCGATACGCGCTTCTCCGCCGACAAGAGCCCGCTCAAGACGCACGTGGCCGCCGTCTTTCCCCATCGGGCGCTGACGAAGCACGGCGGGGCCGGCATGTACCTCCACGTGGCCCGGGACCACACGCTGGTCGGCGGCGGCATCTACGCGCCCGAGCCGAGGCAGCTCTACCGCCTGCGCGAGCACGTGGCGGCCAACTTCGAGCGTCTGCGGGGCATCGTCGAGTCGCCTGCCTTCCGCCGCGGCTTCGGCGAGATCAGCGGCGAGCGCCTCAAGCGCGTCCCGCTGGCCTTCCCGAAGGACCATCCGGCCGCGGAGTACCTGAAGCTGAAGCAGTTCCTGGTCGGCCGGCAGCATCCCGCGGAGTTCGCGACCGGCCCCCGCTTCTACAGCTCGCTCCTGCGCCAGTTCGAGCGCCTGGCGCCGTTCATCGCCTTCCTCAACGAGCCGCTGGCCGGCGCACGGCCCTGACCTCAATCAGACGGGGCTGCGCCCCGAACCCCCGGCGTCCGCTTGCGGGGACCCCTCAGCCCCGCGCCGCTCCCGCCGAGGCGCGCCTTGGGGCAACCTTCCAGGCGGTTGCGTGCGAGCCTGGGCCGGAGGACATTCCGCGGCGGGCTGCTAAGATACGGCTGGAGCAGCGGCCATGCTACGGGAGATCATCGTCAGTCTCCTGCGCGGATTGAGGCTGCGCTGCCCGTGCTGCGGCTACGGGCCGCTGTTCGACACGACGTTCCGGATGCACGATCAGTGTTCGTTCTGCGACGAGAGATTCGAGCGCGAGCCCGGCCAGTGGCTCGGGGCCGTCTACGTGAATCTAGCCCTGACGCTCGGACTGGTCGCCGTCGGCATCGTGCTCACGCAGACCTTCACAACGCTCTCGACCGCCCGGCAGATCGCGATCTGGACCCCGCTGGCCGGGCTCGGCCCGTTCGTGTTCTACCGCGCGTCGAAGGGACTCTGGACCAGCATCATCTTCATCGGTGAAGGGCTGTACATCCCGTGGCCGAACCGCTAGGCCGGCCCGGGCCTGCGGCCGCCGTCCTCCTGCGCCTCGGGGCCGCCTTCACCTACCCGGCGTTCCGCAACCTGTGGACGGCCGCCTTCACCTCGGCCGCCGGCACCTGGATGCAGCGGTTCGCGCAGCAGTGGCTCATCTTCGACCTGACCGGCTCGGCCTTCTACCTCGGACTCGACGCCTTCGTCGGGGCCGTTCCGCTGCTCCTGTTCACGCTCATCGGGGGCGTCACCGCCGACCGCTACGACCGCCGCCACCTGCTGATGGCGTCGCAGGTGCTGCAGATGGCGTGCGCCCTCGTCCTGACGCTGCTCGTGCTGTTCGACGCGGCGCACCTCGGCTACATCCTGACGCTCTCGTTCGTCACCGGGCTGGCGCAGGCGTTCGGCGGCCCCGCGTTCCAGTCGCTGATCCCCGCGCTCGTCCCGCGCCACACGCTGCCGAACGCCGTGGCGCTCAACTCCATCCAGTTCAACCTGGCGCAGTCGATCGGCCCGGCCATCGGCGGGCTCGTGTTCACCAGCCTGGGGCTGGCCGCCTGCTTCGGGCTCAACAGCGTGTCCTTCCTCGTGGTGATCGTCGTGCTCGCGCTGATGCAGGCCCAGCCGGCCAACCGGGAGCGCAACCAGACGGTTGCCCAGGACCTGAAGGGCGGCCTGACCTACGTGGGACGCGGCGGCGCGCTGCTGGCGCTCACCGTCCTGGCCGTCACCACGACGTCGCTCGGCCTTCCACTGCGGGCCTTCCTGCCGGTCTTCGCCGGCGATCCCGAAACGCTCAGCCGCATGATGACCACCCTGGGCACCGGCGCCGTCACCGGTGCGCTGGTCGTCGCCTGGCTGGGGAAGTTCGAGCGCATGGGACTGACGCTGCTGCAGGTGCTGGCCTCGTTCGGCCTGCTCGTCGCGACGTTCGCCTCGCTGCCCGTCGGCCCCTGGAGCTACGTGCTGCTGTTCCTGATCGGCAACGCGCTGCTCATCGTCTTCTCGCTCACCGCCTCGCTCGTGCAGCTCACCGTCCCCGACGAGCTGCGCGGCCGCGTGATGAGCATCTACCTGACGGCGTTCCGGGGCGGCCTGCCGCTCGGCAGCCTGGTCAGCGGCGCCCTGACGCGCTACGCCCCGACCGAAACGGTCGTCGCCGCCAACGCCGGCCTGCTGGTACTGGTAGCCGCCTACTTCCTGGTGCGCAGCCACGGCGTGCGCGAGTTGTAGGCGGCGCAACGCCGGTGACTGCATTATGCTGTCATCGATGGTATAGTGCGGTCATGCCGGTGCAGATCACTATCCGCGACGTCCCCGAAGCGGTTCGCGACCGGCTTGCCGTGCGCGCCGCGCGGCAGCACCAGTCGATGCAGGGGTTTCTGCGCGCGGAATTGGTGCGCCTTGCGTCCCGCCCCTCGGTAGACGAGTGGCTCGAAGCGGTTCGCGAACGCAAGGCGGCGGCCGAGACCCGCGTCCCGCCCAGCAGCATCCTCCGCGAGCGAGACGCCGACAGACGGTGACGGTCGTCGCGGACGCCTCCGTGCTCGTGGCGGCGCTGGTCGATTCCGGTCACGAAGGCAAGTGGGCCGAGTCCGCGGTCGCCGCGGGCCACCTCGCCGGCCCGGAGCTGGTCCTGGCGGAGGCCACCAACGTCCTGCGCAGACTGGAGCGCGCCGGCGAAGTCTCCGGCCTTGAAGCTTCAGCCTCGCAGCGGAGCCTGCTGCAGCTCGACGTGGAGCTGTATCCGTTCGCGCCCTTCGCCGAACGCGTGTGGGCACTGCGCGGCAACCTCACCAGCTACGATGCCTGGTACGTGGCGCTCGCCGAATCGCTCGCTTGTCCGCTGGTCACGCTGGATCGCCGGCTGAGCCGCGCGGCCGGCCCCAGGTGCACCGTTCGCGTGCCGCCAAGGCATGAGAGTCGAACGGAATCGTGAGCGGCGGAATGCCGCAACGCGCGTAGAGGCGCTGCTTGACGGTGCGGTCGTGCCGGAGTGAGTCGTCGGACACCTCGATGACGAGCAGGGCGGTAGTCGGATGGCCGTCGCGGAAGTCCCGTGCGTCTCCCGCAACGACGGCGACATCCGGTTCGGGTTCCGGGTCTTCGCCGGCGGCGAGGGGACCCTGCACCCGCACGGGGTGGCCGACACCAAACGTGCGCAGCAGGGCGTCGACGACGAGCTCGATGCCGGTGAAGTGCTGACTGCCCTGCGGTCCCGCGGCGAGGATCGCTCCTTCGATGAGCTCCAGCCGCGCGCCGGGGCCGAAGACGCCGGCCTCGACCGCGCGCTCGTACTCGGTGCGGCTCCAGATGGTAGTGGGGAACGGTCGTCGTGTCGGGCACGGATGTTTCCCGTATCGCAGCACCGGCCGCGGCGTGTACGTGCCAGGCCTGGCTGCGGTTCGACGGCACGATGATCACGTCCTTCTCGAGCGAACCGCGGTTGACTCGGCACACTATCCGGCCAGCAGGCAAGCCCGGGCCCGCGGCCGCGGGCCTCCTGCGCCTCGGGGCCGCATTCACCTACGCCGCGTTGCGCAACCTGATGGACGGCAGCGTTCGCCTCGACCGCCGGCACATGGATGTAGCGGTTCGCGCAGCAGTGGCTGATCTGGCGTCACTGGACGCCGGTGGTCTACGATTCGCAGGTTCGGTAACGGGAAGGAGCTCTTGTCCGATGATTCAATCGCTCGAAGGCATGGACTTGGCCGATCGGCTACGCGAGATGTCGAGCCGGATCCGGCAGCGGATCGAAAACGTCAAGACCGAGGAGGCGACCAAGACCGCCCTCGTGATGCCGTTCATCAACCACGTGCTGGGGTACAACGTGTTCGATCCGGCCGAAGTGGTCCCGGAGTTCGTCGCCGACGTCGGGACGAAGAAAGGCGAGAAGGTCGACTACGCGATCTTCCGCAACGCCGACCCGATCATGCTGTTCGAGTGCAAGCACTATGGGGTCGACTTGGGCAAGGAGCCCGCCTCGCAACTCTACCGGTACTTCAGCGTAGCCAAGGCACGGTTCGGCGTGCTCACCGACGGCGTCATCTACCGATTCTACTCGGACATCGACGAGCAGAACAAGATGGACGCGCGGCCGTTCCTTGAGATCAACATGCTCGACGTCGACGGAATCGACGTCGACGAGTTGAAGCGATTCACTAAGAGCTCGTTCAACCTCGACCAGATTCTGAGCACGGCCAAGGATCTCAAGTACACGCGCGAGGTCCTGCGGCTGCTCACCGCCGAGTGGACCGATCCGTCCGAGGCGTTCGTCCGGCACTTCGCGGCGCAGGTCTACGAAGGCGTGAAGACCAAGGCGGTGATCGAGCAGTTCACGCGAGCTACAAAGAAGGCGCTCCACCAGTTCGTGGCGAAGCGTATCAGCGACAAGCTGAAGTCCGCCCTGGCGAGCACTGACCACGAGGAGCCTGTGGTGCCGACCGAGACGGTCGCGGAAGAGACCGCGGGATCCAGCGGAACCGAGACGGGCATCGTCACGACCGAGGAGGAATGGCAGGCCTTCTACGCCGTGACCGCGATTCTCAGCGAAGAGGTCTCACCCAACAGGGTGGTCATCCGCGATGGCAAGAGCCTGTGCGCAATCCTGCTGGACAACACGAACCGACAGCCCATATGTCGACTGTACTTCAACAAGACGCAGAAAAAGATTGGCCTGTTGAACGAGCAGAAGGTCGAAGACCGGGTCGCGATCGAGTCGATCAGTGACATCTTCAGCCACGCAGACCGAATCAAGGCCACGGTCCGGCGGTACGAGGCAACCCGGAAAGCGATACCGGCCGAATAGCCCGCAGGTGCCTCCTGGGCCACACACGAAGACCCGCGAAAAGAGGCAACGTCAAGAAAGACGCCAGGGCGCGGACCGTTGAAAGTCGGCCAACGGGACTGTGCTCAGCCGGCAAGACCGCGCAAGAAGCGGCGTAGCGGCCCCAGGTCGCGGACCTCAGGGTCCCAATGCTGTGCATCGGCGTATTCTTTGTTCGGCCCGGTCTCGGCGCCGATAGCATGACAGTACGCGTAGACCCGCGCCTTGGGATCCGGAGTGCTGTACCCCGCCGTTCTGAGACACTCCTCGTGTTCGTCAAAACAGGTGTAGATGGCGCGATGCGCTGCCGGAGCCATCTGCTCCAGCAGCGTCTCAAGATTGCCTGGCGCAGCGTCGTCGGGCAGCAAGAACCAACGCTCGATAGGCAGATCGAGTCGAGCGACTTCTCGCGTCAACTGCTCGCGCGTGCTGTCCGGATCGGTGTCGGCATCCAGGAGCAGCGCTACGTGCCGACCCACGTCGTGGCTCTTGAAAATCTCATTCGCAACGGAGCGCAGCTTCGTGATGCCGCCGTCGATACGGTGGAGTCGGACGTCTTCGACCTCCAGAGAGTCCAACAGCCATCGGACAAACGCCTCGTCGTAGTGGCCCTCTACGAACAACGCCCAGCTCATCGGATCTCGATCCCGTGTCGCACGCAGTGTTCGAACTGCTCGTACTCGTAGCGGTATGTGCGGACATGCCCTTCGCGGTCACGCTGCAGCGTGTAGCAGTTCGTAACGGTACGATGGGAAGCAAACCGGTCAGTGCCGAGCACGTCCAGCAGCGCCTGGAGGAGCGCAACGCTATGGGTCGTCACGAAGGCCTGCATGTCGTGCTCGCCGATCAAGACCAAGAGGGCCTCAAGCAAGGGTCGGAGGGCCGCATGGTGGAGGCCGTTCTCCAGCTCATCGAGGAAGAGAAGGCGCTCGTTCCCCAGGATGCAATGAGCGAGGACGCTGGCAGCACGGACCATGCCGCTGCCGAACAGATTCAACGGGATCATCCGGGGAAGACCAATGTCCAAGTACGCGAGATCGCCACTGACAGCGATGTCCCGGATGCGCGGATTGACGAACTTCAGAAAGCGACGGAGCCGGTCGACTTCCTTGCGAACGATCAGTTCACCGATGGCAGAGGCGTCGTAGGCGATTGAGGGCGACATGTACCGGGCGGGAATGGTCAGGTCGTCCGAGGGTTCTCTCGTCTGTTTCACCTTGACCCCGTCGGCCTGGAGACGCAGCGTGCCGGAAAACGACACGGTATCTCCGTCGCGAGGCTGCAGCGTGCCGTCGTACCGTAGAAGTCGCCGACGCGCGGAGGCCAGCGAAGAAGACTGGCCGCCGGGCGGACCGACACTGGCCGAAGTGCGGGCGCGGCCATCCCCGCCGCCACCCGACGCCGAGGCGTCGGGATCCAATTCCAGCTCCGTGTACGGCGCAGAAATCTGGAGCGTTCGCCGAACGACGGGGCTACCAGAGTCTGCCGCTAGCTCGATGGGCTGATCCGGATCGAGCCGATGAAACAGCCCCTCGAGGTGTACGAACTCGGCGATAGGGAGGCCTCGCCAGCGCTGAATGTGAAACGGGACGCCAAGGTTTTCAACGCCGGTCAACAGAAAGAGCGCCTCCAGGACCGACGTCTTGCCGACATCATTGGCGCCGAGGAGAAGATTGAAGCTGCCGAGGCCGCCGATCCGGAGGTCCGATAACCCCCGGAAGCGGCGAATCTCGACGCGATCAAGTTGCTGCTGAGTCGGCATGGGCAATGTACCCGACACACGAGGTTCGGACAATCCGATCTGCAGAGGGTGGACTGGATGATAGCGGATGCACGGGCGCCTAGCCAGGCCATGAGGGACCGGGCCAAAATGGGAAGACCGGCTCCGAAGCGACCCCGCGCCCGAGACAGCGAGGCGCGGACGACCAACGACCGCGCGTGAGCAAGCGGACACGCTAGACGACCGTAGACCGCAGCCCTGACCCGCAGCTTCGGGCGACGCGCACTGCGAGGGCGGCGCACGTTGAACGCGAGACGGCGCAGTGACAAGGAGGACGAGGATGCTGTGCGTCGCTACGTGGAGCTGCTCGGGAGAGACCGGCAGGACACACCGGTTGACCCGCGCCGGCCGCCCCCGGCGCAGGTCCGAGGAACTCTGGCGAAGCAGCGCGATTCAGCCGCATCCGGCGTGCTACGATGGCCGCGTTTCGAGGTGAGCCAAATGAAGAAGCGTCTTGTGGGCGTCGTTCTGCTGATGCTGATCGGGGGGCCGCTGGCGGCCCAGGACTTTCCGCCGGGCTACGTCGATCCGGGGCCGCTGCTCGCGGCGGTCGCCGAGGAGATCGGCGAGGCCGACCTGCGGTGCATCGCGTTCTCGGGTGACGGCTTCGCCGGCGCCGTGGGCCAGACCTTCGACAACTCGTACAACGTCGACTGGCCGCGCATCGACGCGCTGGCCAACTACACCCGCGTCATCGACTGGGAGAACGAGACCAGCGTCGAGACGTTCGACCGTCAGCCCGGCCTCACGCCCGCGTCGTGGAAGTACGGCCTCGGCTGGCGCAGCGGCACGCCCACGCAGACCCGGACGCGCCAGACGCACGTCACCAACGGCGCCCACTCGTGGCACATGGACGGCGACGGCGAGCCGGTGGCGGTGGACCCCGAAGTCGCCGAGGTGTACCGGCTCGATCTGTGGCTGAACCCCCACGGGTTCCTCAAGGCCGCCCGCCTGCCCGGCGCGAACCCGGTGGCGTTCTGGCGCTGGGAGCAGATCGAGAAGGGCCGCGACGGCAACGTGGTGGCGCCCGAGAAGATGCACGTGGTGGCGATCACGATGTTCGGCAAGTACCGCGTGGACGCGACGATCAACTCCCGCAACCAGATTCAGCGCATCAAGACGACGGTGAACATCCCGGCGCTGGGCGACTTCAACATCGAGCACGAGTCCACGAACCAGGTCCCGATCGGCAACGTCAAGTGGCCGACCGACTGGCACTCGCACCAGGGCTGGGACGACAACTGGCAGTTCTACCGCCAGAGCACCGGGCACAACGCCTACGGCGGCACGTTCGCGGACATCCGGCCCAACGAGTGCGGCGACCCGGTTCCCGTGCCGGCGTCGGTGGCCGAAGCGGACTGGTCGGTCGAGGTCACGGTCGACGAGCTCGCCGACGGGGTGTACCGGCTGGGCGGCGGCCCCGCCAGCAGCTACATGGTGGAGTTCAGCGACTTCGTGACGGTCTTCGAGGCGCCTGGCGACGAGGAGCGCAGCCTCGCGGTGATCGAGCGGATCACGGAGCTGGCCCCCGGCAAGCCGATCCGCTGGGTGATCGTGTCGCACCCGCACTTCGACCACATCGGGGGGCTGCGCACGTATCTGCACATCGGGTCGACCATCGTCACGCACTTCCTGAACCTGGACTTCCTGAACCACGACGTGCTGACCTACGAGCCGCGCACGATCAAGCCGGACATCGTCTCGAAGTGGCCGCCCACCGAGCTGGCCGAGGGCTACAACTACGAGGCGGTTCAGGAGAACTACGTCATCACCGACAACTCGCGCATCCTGCGCGTCTACTACGTGCAGCCGCTGCGGCACGTCGCCGGCATGCTGATGGCGTACCTGCCGGCCGAGCGCATCGCGTTCCAGGCGGCCCTGTTCGACACGCACGAGCCGCCGCGGCCGGCGCAGCTGCCGTCGATGCGGGCCCTGCACACGCAGGTGGAGCGCATGAGTCTCGACGTGGAGACCCTGGCGCCGGTGCACGGCGAGCCGGTGCCCTGGAGCACGTTCCTGGCCGCGCTGGAAGAGCTCGATCAGTAGCGGGGAAAGCGGTTCTCGTCTGCCCGGCTACGCAGACCAGCCGAGGATCGTCGCCGCGGCCGGGCAGTAGACGTGGGCCAGGTGGGTGTCGACGATGCGCTGCGGGCTCTCCGGGTCGTACCAGCCGTCGACCAGGCCCCAGTGGTACGGGCTGAGCATGTAGTCGACCTGGAGACCGCTCAGCTCCCGGTACTCCTGCTCCCAGACGTGCGTCCAGGGCGTCGGATGCAGCTCCGGGTCCGCGCGGCTGAACGCCCAGTTGCGGATCGCGTCGATGTAGCGGGGCATGCCGAGCATGTCGTGCTCGAAGCGCTCCAGGGCGTCGTGCGGCGCGTCGGGCAGCACGCGCAGGAAGAGCGTGCGCTTGACGCAGTCGCGGATGCCGGGCTCGGGGACGGCCAGGTGCTGCGGCTCGAAGGCGACCGTGTCCAGGCGCAACGCGCCTCCCGCCGCCAGCGCATCCAGGCCGGGCGCCTGGTGCAGCGCGCCCGGATCGCGGCCGTCGAACAGCACGTCCCACGTGTACTGGCCGCCCCCGACCGTGCCGGGATAGTGCCGGCCGAGATGGCTGCGGCGCACGCCGGCCA
Source organism: Vicinamibacterales bacterium (assembly GCA_963665465.1). GTDB lineage: Bacteria > Acidobacteriota > Vicinamibacteria > Vicinamibacterales > UBA8438 > JAAXGX01. The sequence continues at coordinate 4,787,335 of OY762226.1, read as the reverse complement.
CCTCGTCGGCCGCCCGGGCGACGGCGCGCCGGATCGCAGCGTCCCGCGCGTCGTCGAGGTCGCCCTCCACGTGGAGCATCGTGACGACCCTCATTCCACCACCTCGCCGGGCAGCATGTACTTGCGCTCGCGCCCCAGCGTCAGCGCGTCGCTCTCCGCCCACCAGGCCGTGACCTCCGGATCCCCGGCCCGCCGGCGCATCGCCCAGAAGCCGGCCGGGCCGGGCAGGGACCACAGCAGCACGAGCTCGTTGGGCGCGTCGTCCAGCTCGACCGGTGGCGTGAACCACTGCCCCACCAGCGTCATCCCGCGCGCCCGCGCCACGGGGAGATACTGCTCGCGCAGCCGGGCCTGGTAGTCGCGCAGGCGGCCCGGACGCACCGTGATCCGGTCGAGCACGTAGATCGTCTCAGGCATTCTCAATCAGACGGGGCTGCGCCCCGCGGCGCAGACTCCCTAGTCGCGGATCAGCGGCCGCCACGCCAGCTCCCAGCGGAGCGGCGCCGAGGCGGGGATGTAGCACACTTCGTCGTCGCAGACCTGGTACTCGAGCGCGCCCTCCACCACCAGCTTGCCACCCGCAGCGGACAGCGCCGCCGTCTCCTCGCTCATCGGCACGGTGACCTCCTGAACGAGGCGGAACGGCTCCTGGTAGACCGGCACGGTCTCGTCCAGCGGCTCGTAGTGATACAGCTCCGACGGCGGGTAGGAGAGCGGGTGCACCCGCAGGAAGTCGGGCTCGTCCACGCGCAGCCGGATGACGCGGTAGATGTGATCGCCGGGCGCGTACACGTGCATGCCCGGCTTGGGCTCGATGTCGACCATGAGCGCAAACCGGTTGCCGGGCGCCACCGCCGCGTCGCTGGCGTAGGCGCGCGCGGCGATCAGCCGGCTGTCCATCCCGTTCCCGGCGGCGGACGTCCCCTCCAGGGGGTCGCCGAGCCGGAGCGCGATGCTCGCCGCCGTGATCCGCTCCTGGTAGCGCTGCTCGAAGAAGCGCTCCACGACCCGCCCCGCGCCGTCGAGCACGAACGTCCCGGGATAGGGGATGCCGAACAGGCGGAAGTCGCCCACCTTCGCGTCCGGCTCGACTTCCCGGTTCAGGATGCCGTAGCGCCGAATCACCGCCGAGCCGGGATCCGACAGCACCGGGAACTCGATCCCGCGCGCCTCGGCGAACTCGCGGATCGCCTCCGGCGGGTCGTAGAAGATGGCGGCCACACCAATGCCCTGCGCGGTGAGATCGGCGTAGCGTTCTTGCAGCTCCACGAGCTGCGTCTTGCAGTACGGTCACCAGACGGCCGAGCGGGCGAAGACGAGCAGCGCCCCGTTCGGACCCAGGACGGACGCGAGGTCCCGCGTGCGTCCGGTCTGATCGACCAGCGCGAAATCGGGGACGACCTCGCCCGCCTGGGGCCCGAACCGATCGACCTCCGGCAGGGGCGGCGGAGACTGCGCGGCCAGCAGCACGCTGCAGCCGAGCGCGATACCGAGCGGCAGGAACCTGGATGTCATGCCGCCCATTCTACGACGCGTCCCGCGAACCCGGCCAGGAGAGTGCGCGCCGTTCTATGCCGCAGGCCCCGCGCCGCCCAGAACGCGGAGGCCGTCCCACACCGACAGCAGGCCGATCGCGGCCAGGGCCGCGGCCAGCAGACGCAGCGTGAACGCGTAGGATCGGCCGGCCAGCCACACCCGGCCCTGCCCGCCGGCGACCGCCACGAGCACCTTGGCCCCGACCAGGCAACCGTACATGGCCGCGAGGAATCCGGCCGCCGCCGCCCCGCCGGCGGCGCAGGCGCCGACCACGGTGGGCGCGCCGACCGTCAGCCAGAACAGGTACGGGTGCGGATTCAGCAGGTTGGCGGCCACGCCCCGCAGCAGCGAGCCGGCGCGACCCGGCCGCTCCAGACCCGGCTCCGCCGGCGCGCGAACCATCTCGACCGCCAGGTGGACCAGAAACGCACCCCCCGCCAGCGCCACGGCGCCGAGGATCGGATCCGTCGTGGGGACCCGTGCGAACACGAGCACCGCCAGCAGGACGATCGGCGGGTCCGAGAGGAGCGGCGCGAGTGCGACCTTGACGCCTTCGCGGGCGCCGTAGCGGACGCTCCGGGCCAGCACCAGGGCCAGCAGCGGACCCGGCGCGAACCCGGCCGCGAGACCGAATACCGCACCCGAAACCACGAACCCCAGCGTTGAGTCCACGACGCTGTCCGTTCCGCCCCCACGATGCTAGCAGCATCAAGACGGGGCTACGCCCCGAACCCCCGGCGGCCGCTTGCGGGGACCCCTTCGCCCCGCGCCGCTTCCGCCGAGGCGCGCCGTGCGCGCCTTGCGCCGGCTGCGCCGGCGCTCAATCGAATGGGGCTACGCCCCGAACCCCCGGCGTCCGCTTGCGGGGACCCCACAGCCCCGCGCCGCTCCCGCCGAGGCGCGCCGTGCGCGCCTTGCGCCGGCTGCGCCGGCGCTCAATCGAATGGGGCTACGCCCCGAACCCCCGGCGTCCGCTTGCGGGGACCCCACAGCCCCGCGCCGCTCCCGCCGAGGCGCGCTGTGCGCGCCTTGCGCCGGCTGCGCCGGCGCTCAATCAGATGGGGCTACGCCCCGAACCCCCGGCGTCCGCTTGCGGGGACCCCTTCGCCCCGCGCCGTGCGCGCCTTGCGGCAACGGATATGATCGCGCGCGTGACCGCGTCACGGACTCTCGTTCAGCTCGCAACTCTCTTCCTCCGGCTCGGCGTCACGGCGTTCGGCGGACCGGCGGCCCACATCGCCATGATGCGCAGCGAGGTCGTCGACCGGCGGCGGTGGCTGACCGACGCCGAGTTCCTCGACCTGCTCGCCGCCACGCACCTGATTCCGGGGCCGAACTCGACCGAGATGGCGATCCACCTGGGATTCCGGCGCGGCCGGCTGGGGGGACTGCTCACCGCCGGCGTCTGCTTCATCCTGCCCGCCTCGCTGATGGTCGGGGCGATCGCCTACGCCTACGTCCGCTTCGGCAGCACGCCCCAGGCGGCGTGGCTGATGTACGGCATCGGTCCGGTCATCATCGCGGTCATCGTGCAGGCGGTCTGGAAGCTGGGCCGCGCCGCCATCACCGGCCCGCCGCAGCTCCTGCTGGGGGGCGCGGTCGCGCTGTTCTCGCTGGCCGGCGTCAACGAGCTGTTGCTGCTGGGCGGCGGCGCCCTGGTCGCCATGGGGGCGCATCTCGCGCGCGGAGCGGCCGTCGCCGGCCTGCTCGCGACGCTGGGTGCCGCGACGACCCTGGCCAGCGCCGCCGCCGCGGTCGCCGGCGCGGCCGTCCCGGTCACGCTCACGCGCCTGACCCTGTTCTTCCTGAAGGTGGGCTCGATCCTGTTCGGCAGCGGCTACGTGCTGGTCGCCTTCCTGCGGGCCGACCTGACGGAACGCTGGGCCTGGCTGACGGAGCAGCAGCTCATCGACGCCATCACCGTCGGGCAGGTCACCCCCGGACCGGTCTTCACGACGGCGACCTTCATCGGCTACCTGCTGCAGGGGTGGCCCGGCGCCGTGCTCGCCACTATCGGCATCTTCGCACCGGGCTTCGTGTTCGTGCTGGCCACCCAGCCGCTGATCGCGCGGCTGCGCGCGTCGCGCGTGGCGAGCGGGCTGCTCGACGGCGTGGTGGTGGCCTCGCTCGGCCTGATGGCGGCCGTGACCTGGCAGCTCGGGCCGTCGGTAGTCGTCGACGTGCCGACCGCCGCCATCGCGGCGGCGGCGGCGGTGGCGCTCGTGCGGTGGAGCCCGAACACGACGTGGCTCATCGCGGCCGGCGCCGCCGCCGGCTGGCTCCTGCGGGGCGGCGCGTAGCCGGCGGCAGCGCGCCGGCGCCGCGCCCGGGACCGGGGGCTACGCCTGCCCGCTGCCCGAGGCCTCCCGCTCCGCCGACGGGGGATCGGCCAGCGCCATCTTCAGCGCGCGCCCGCCCGGCGTTTGCCCGGCCGACCGTGCGCGCCGGCCGCTCAACCCTTCGCCGCCCCGCTCCGCCAGAATGCGGCGCGCAACCGCCGCCGCCGTGTCGCAGGTCTCGAGCAGGGCCGCCTGCTTCGCCACGTAGCGGCCGTGCAGCTTGCGGCACTCCCCTTCCACGCGCACCCGCAACGCCTCGAGCTCGCCGTGCCACGGCTGCGGATCCCCCGGCACGACGAAATCCTGGATGAGGCCGGCCAGCACGTCCAGATCGTTCAGGCGCCCCAGCGTCTCCTGCACCGTCTTCACCTGCCGCACGGCGCCCTTGGTGCGCGCCTCGCCGGTCTCGCCGGCGAACTCGAGCGCGTAGCGCAGCTGCTTGGCGGCAATCCGCACGGCGTGCACGCGGTCGGCGATGTAGAGCGAACCGGCCGCCGTGATGGCGTCCCGCAGGTTGCGGGCCCGGCGGGACATGCGCGCCGCGAGGGTTTGCGCCCAGGCATCGGTCTGCTGGCGCAGGCCGAGCGCGCGCGCGACCTCGGCCAGATCACGCTCCAGCTTGCGGGTGTTGATGGACCTGAGCCGCTCCAGCATCTGCTCCCGGCGCTCCTCGCGCTCGTCGAGCAGGTGCTGCCGCAGGTGCTCCGCGACTGTTCCCTGGACGAAGTGCCGCTGCGTCAGCTCCTCCGCGACGGCCAGCGAGACATCGATCTCGCGCACCGGGCCGAGGGCCCGCCCGACGCGGCGCACGCGCCGCCGAGCACGCGCCGCCGTGGCGCGCGGCATCTCCGCCGCACATAGCGGCAGGATCTCGCGCAAGCGGCGCGTGGCCACCCGGCACTGGTGCACCGGCTCGACCTCGCCGTCGACCGCGGCCGGCAAGTGACCGCCGAACGCCCGCAACTGACGCTCGAGCGGGGCGGCCAGCGGATGCGGGAATGCCATGCTAGGATGAGTGTCGATCGGAACTGGTTATTATACCGTCAGCCGCCGCGGCCCGGCGCCGCGCGCCGGTTTCCGCGCCGCCTTCGGCCGTCCGAGCGCCCGCCCATGCGGATCGCCGCCATCGACATCGGGACCAACTCGCTGCACATGATCGTGGTCCAGGTGCGGCCGGACCGCTCGTTCGAGGTGGTCGACCGCGAGAAGGAGATGGTCCGGCTCGGCTCGGGCGGACTGGGCGGCCGCGCGCTCACCGAGGCCACGACCACCGCTGCCCTGCAGGCGCTGTCGAAGTTCAGGCGCCTGGCCGACTCGCACGACGTCGACGAGATCGTGGCCGCCGCGACCAGCGCCGTGCGCGAGGCGGACAACGGGCCCGAGTTCCTGGCGGCGATCCACCAGCGCACCGGTATCCGCGTGCGCGTGATCTCCGGCTCCCAGGAGGCGCTGTTGATTCACCGCGCCGCGGTCTACGGCGTCGACGTCGGGGCCGGCTCCGCGGTCGTCATCGACATCGGCGGCGGGAGCGTCGAGCTGACGCGCGGCACCGCCGAAAAGATTCAGATCGCCCACAGCGCGAAGATCGGGGTGATTCGCCTGACCGAGCAGTTCGTGCGCACGGACCCGATCGCCGAAGTCGACGTGCGGCGGATGACGCGCTACATCGGCGCCGAGATTGCCGAGGTGGTCGACCGCATCGTCGCGCTCGGATTCGACCGCGTCATCGGCACCTCCGGCACCATCCTGAGCCTCGGCGCGCTGGCCGTGGGCGGCGGGCGCGCCGTCGGGTCCGACGATCTCCGCAATCGCCGCATCGCGGCGAAGCAGATCCGCCGGCTGCGGCGCGAGCTCGGCAGCCTCACGCTGGCCGAGCGGCTGCGCATCCCGGGCTTCGACCCGCGCCGGGCCGACCTCGCCGTGGCCGGGTCGATCGTGCTCGATACGATCCTGAGGCGACTGGGCACGCGCGAGCTGACGCTGTGCGACCTGGCGTTGCGCGAGGGGCTGGCGCTCGACTACATCCGCCGGAACCGGGCCCAGATCGCGAAGGTCGAGGAGTATCCGGACGTCAGGCGGCGCAGCGTCGTCGAGCTCGCCGAGCGCTGCAGCTACTGGCAGGAGCACTCGCAGCAGGTGACCCGCCTGGCCCTGGCGCTGTTCGACCAGCTGCAGGCGGCGCACGGCCTGGGCGCCCGCGAGCGCGAGTGGCTCGAGTTCGCGGCGCTGCTGCACGACATCGGCGTGCACATCAGCCACGGGCGGCATCACAAGCACTCCTACTACCTCATCAAGAACGGCGACCTGCGCGGCTTCGAGCCCGAGGAGGTGGAGGTCGTGGCGCTGGTCGCGCGCTATCACCGGCGCGCGCAGCCGAAGCGCTCGCACGACGGGTACGGGCACCTGCCGGCGGGCCGGCGCAGGACGGTCAGAATGCTCTCGGCCATCCTGCGGGTGGCCGAGAGCCTCGACCGCAGCCACCAGCGCAGCGTCGCGTCGATCAAGGTCGTCCCCGGCAGTCAGGACTACCTCCTGCGGCTCGAGCCCGACGGCGACACCGAGCTCGAGGTGTGGGCGGCGCAGCGCAACTCGGCTCCGCTCGCCGACGCGCTGCGGCGCATCATCCGCTTCGAGGTCGTGACCAGCCACGCCCGGCCGGCGGCCGGGAGCCGGCGTCGACGGCGCCGGGAGGCGGTCCCCCGCCGCGCGCCCGGGGACGCCGCCGGGGCCAGGCCCGCCCCCCCGCCGACTGATACAATCTAGCAGCCCGTGGTGATACCCCGCAGCCACTGCAGGGGGCGCCGAGGGAGCGTATCTGGAGCCGCCCGCCCGGGGAGCGACAGCTGCGCCGCGCCGGGGGCGAAGCAGGGGCTTGTCATGGGAGAACGCGGCGCAAGATGCGTCCAATGCCGTCTCCGGCCGGTGGATCCGGCTTGGCATCCCTTTTGCTGCGAGCGTTGCAAGCTGCTGGACCTGGGCAACTGGATGGACGGGCGCTACCGCGTCCCGGGCCGCCCGGAATCGTCCCTGCCGCACGACGACGAGCTGGCTGACGGAGAGTCTTGACCGAGGAAGCAGAGAGCATGCCCGACACGCTGACAATCACCGACAACCGCACCGGCAAGCAGTACGAGATCCCGATCACCGACGGCACGATTCGCGCCCTCGACCTGCGGCAGATCAAGGTGGACGCAGACGAGTTCGGGATGATGTCGTACGACCCGGCGTTTCAGAACACCGCCTCCTGCCGCAGCCGGGTGACCTTCATCGACGGTGACAAGGGCATCCTGCGCTACCGCGGCTACCCGATCGAGCAGCTCGCCGAGCACAGCACCTTCGCAGAAACTGCGTACCTGCTGCTCAACGGCGAGCTGCCCGGCAGCGGGGAGCTCGCGGCGTGGGAGGCGGAGCTCGGCCAGCACTCGGCGCTCCACGAGAGCATCCGGAAGGTGATGGAGGGGTTCGACAACGACGCGCATCCGATGGGCGTCTTCCTCAGCACCGTCGGTGCGCTGTCGACCTGCTATCCGGAAGCCAAGCAGATCTTCGACGACGACACCCGCCGCATACAGGTGGCGCGGCTGATCGCCAAGGTGCCGGCCATCGCCGCGTACACCGTACGGCGGGCCAACGGCCAGCCGTACGTCGACCCGGACGGCTCGCTCGGCTTCGCCGGGCGCTTCCTCGGCATGCTGCACGGGCAGCCGGGCGTCCGGTACGCCCCGGACCCGGTGCTCGAGCGCGCGCTCGACATCCTGTTCATCCTGCATGCGGACCACGAGCAGAACTGCAGCACGAGCGCGATGCGCGGCATCGGAAGCTCCCAGGCCGACCCCTTCGCCGCCATGGCCGGCGCGGCGGCGGCGCTGTACGGCCCGCTGCACGGCGGCGCCAACGAAGCCGTGCTGCGCATGCTCGCCGCCATCGGCTCGGTCGACAACGTGCCCGACTTCATCCGCAAGGTGAAGGCCGGCGAGGGCCGCCTGATGGGCTTCGGGCACCGGGTGTACAAGTCGTACGACCCGCGCGCGACCGTCATCAAGGAGCAGGCGCACCGTGTCTTCGAGGTAACGGGGCGCAACCCGCTGCTCGACGTCGCCATCGAGCTCGAGCGCATCGCGCTGCAGGACGACTACTTCGTCTCGCGCCGCCTGTATCCGAACGTCGACTTCTACTCGGGGCTGATCTACGAGGCGATGGGCTTCAAGCCGTCGGTGTTCACCGTGCTGTTCGCGATTGGCCGCACCCCGGGCTGGATCGCGCAATGGCAGGAGATGCTCGCCGACAAGGAGCAGAAGATCGCACGCCCGCGCCAGATCTACCTCGGCGCCGGCGAGCGCGACTACGTGGCGATGGACCGGCGGTAGCCGGGGTCGGGAGACGGGAATCCGGTTACCCGACGGTAGTCGCCTCCTACCTCAGCCGGATGGTCATGTTGGGCCGGTCGGCCGGCGCCGCGTCGAACCAGCGGGCGGTCACGGTCTTGGTCTCCGTGTAGAAGCGCACGGCCTGCTTGCCGTAGGCGTGCTGGTCGCCGAAGAACGAGTCCTTCCAGCCGGTGAAGGAGAAGAACGGCAGCGGCACGGGGATCGGGACGTTGATGCCCACCTGCCCCACCTCGATCTCGCGCTGGAAGCGTCGGGCGGCCCCGCCCGACGACGTGAACAGCGACACGCCGTTGCCGTACGGATTGGCGTTGACCAGCTCGATGGCGTCGTCGAGGGTCGCGACCTCGGAGGCCACCAGCACGGGGCCGAAGATCTCGTCGGTGTAGATGGACATGTCCGGCGTGACGCCGGCGAACAGCGTCGGGCCGACCCAGTTGCCGTCGGGATAGCCGGCCACCTCGCAGCCGGTCCCGTCGAGCAGGCAGCGCGCGCCCTCCGCCTTGCCGCGCTCGACGCAGCCCAGTATCCGCTCCCGCGCCGCGCGGGTGATCTGAGGTCCGTAGGCTGCACCCGGGTCGTCCCAGGCACCTGGACGCACCGCGGCCATCGCGTCCCGCAGCTCGTCCAGCCAGCCGGCGGCCTCGCCGACCAGCACCGCGGCGCTGATCGCCATGCAGCGCTGGCCCGCGGCGCCGCAGGCCGCCCCGACCAGGCTCGCGATGGCCTGCTCCCTGTCGGCGTCGGGCAGGATCACCAGGTGGTTCTTGGCGCCGCCCAGGGCCTGCACGCGCTTGCCGTGCGCCGCGGCCTTCGCGTAGATCTGGCGGGCGACGGGCACCGAGCCCACGAAGCTGACGGCGCGCACGTCCGGATGCGCCAGCAGGGCGTCGACCTGCTCCCGGCCGCCGTGGACCACCTGCACGAGCCCGTCGGGCGCACCCGCCTCGGCCAGCAGCTCCATCAGCCGGTTGGGCACGGTCGGGTCCTGCTCCGAGGGCTTCAGCACGAACGTGTTGCCGCAGGCGACGGCCAGCGGGAACATCCACAGGGGAATCATGGCCGGGAAGTTGAACGGCGTGATTCCGACGCAGACGCCCAGGGGCTGGACCAGGCTGTAGGTGTCGATGCCCCGGGCGACGTTCTCGACGGTCTCGCCCATCATCAGCGAGGCGATGCTGCAGGCGTGCTCCACCACCTCGATGCCGCGCCACACCTCGCCGCGCGCATCCTCCCGGGTCTTGCCGGTATCCCGGCACAGGAGGCGGGCGATGTCGTCCTGGTTCTTCTTCAGGATGTCCTGGTAGGCGAACAGCAGCCGGGCGCGCTCCGGCGTCGGCACGCCGCGCCAGGTCCGAAACGCCGCGCTTGCGCCCCGGACCGCGCGGTCCACCTCGTCGGGGGTGGCGAAGGGCACCTCGCAGAGCACTTCCTGCGTGGCTGGATCGGTCACGTCGATGCCGCCGGCGCGGCTCTCGACGAATCGGCCGTCGATGAACAGCTCGAGCTTGCGCATGGGAGCCCGGGGCGAACCGTCAGGGCACGGCCACGTCGGGAAACAGCTCGTCGGTCGCCTGCGGCTGGACCCCGAGCGCATTGAGCGACATCGACACGAGCCGGTAGTTGGCGACGGTCATGACGACGCTCATCATCTCGCGCGTGTCGTAACGCGCGGCCAGCGCGTCCCAGGTGTCCTGCGCGACGATCCCGTCGCGGTAGATCTCGTCCGCGGCGTGGATGTGGGCCGCCTCGAAGTCGTCCCAGCCGGCGGCGGGCCCCAGCGCGATCCGTTCCGGCTCGAGGCCGTGGTCGCGCGCGCGCCCGACGCTGCCGACGTGCTTGGCCCACTCGTAGACCGCCTGGCAGTTCCAGCCGATGCGCAGGATCAGCAACTCGCGGAAGTACGGCGTCAGGGGCGAGATGCGGTTGACGTACCCCGACTGCCCGTTGCGGGCCGCCTGCAGCGCCGGGTAGCGCGCGAACGTGCGGCGCACGCGGATCCCTTCACCCTCCAGCGGCGCCACGCGCGGCGCGGCGAGCGGCGGCTCGGGCGCCGGCACGTCGAGCCGGTAGGGCACGTCGGCCGGGAAGCGCGCCCGCGCGTTGTCGTCCGGCTGCACGCCCCACGAGTTGTAGAGCATGGCGATCAGCGTGGTCTCGTTGACCGCCATCACCGCGTCGAAGAGCTCGTACAAGTCGTAGCGCCCGGCCAGCGTGTCCCACGTCGCGTCGCGCACCGACGAGTTGACGTACTGCTCGTCGGCCAGGCGGACCAGCGCGGCCTCGAACGGATCCCACCCGGCCGCGTCCGGGCCCAGCGCGACGCGGCGCACCTCGTCGGGCACGAGGCCGGCCGCGCGGGCCGTCGGCACGTGGTCCGCCCACAAGTAGCTCGACTGCGTGAGCCACGCCGTGCGCAGGATCAGCAGCCCCCGGTGGCGCGCCGACAGGCTCGAGTCCATCGAGGTGAAGAGGACGAACGGCATCACCGCCTCGACGAGCTCCGGGACGCGCAGCATCGTGCGGAACGCGTTGCCGATGCGCACCTGCGCCGCGTAGCGCTCCACCAGCGCGCGCTGCTCCGCCGTCCACTCGGCCTCGGGCAGCGGCGCAATGCGCGGCTCGTTTAGCCGCACGAGCGGCGCGCTGCCCGGCGCGTCCGGGCGGACCTGCGCGGCGGCCTGCTGCGAGCCGCCGGCGAGCATGGCTCCGATCACGAAGAAACCGACGACGCCGATACTGCGGCGCGAGCTGATCACAGACACGGCCCTCCTCCCGATGACTACCGACCCAGGCTCTTCACGTAGTTGACGACGTGCCAGATCTCCTCGTCGGCGAGCGGTCCGCCGAAGGCGTCCATGGCGAAATCGGGGCCGACGCCGTCGCGGATCACGGCGAAGATCTCGCCGTCGCTCGACCCGTGCTGCCAGACGCCGTCGGCCAGGTTCGACGGCCGCGCGCCGTACGCGGCCGCGGCGCTGGCCAGCCGGCCGTCGCCCCGCCCCGTCGGTCCGTGGCAGGTGGCGCACAGGCGGTCGTAGGCGGCGGCGCCCGCGGCCAGCGATGCCGGCGTGCCCTGCACCGGGTTCGCGATCGATTGCGCATCCGGATGCTCGTGCGGCCCGGCCGGATGCCGGTCCGGGTCCAGCTCGCGGAGCAGGCCGACCGTGCTCTCCCGGACCAGGGCGGCGCCGGCGATGCCCTCGCGGTAGACGGCCATCTCGACCGGCGTCCGGCCCCGCTCGTTCGCGGCGTGCGGGTCGGCGCCGTGCTCGACCAGCAGCTCGATCACGCTGTTCATGCCGTGGGACGCGGCGGCATGCAGCGCCGTGTCGCCCCCCGCGTTGGCCGCGGCCGGATCGCCGCCCAGCTCGATGGCCAGCGCGACGGCGTCGCGGGCAAGCCGCTCTTCGGCCGCCGGGATGCGCGACCCCTGCTCGGCCGACGCGACCGGGTTGTACGACGAGAAGTCGCGCCGGTCCTTGATGAACGCGCTGCCGCCGCCGCGGCTGTAGCCCAGGCCGGCGGCCGCCATCAGCGGCGTCGTGCCGTCGTCGCTGGCCAGCCGGGTGTCGGCGCCGGCAGCCGCCAGCGCCCGCATCATGTCGGTTTCGAGGAACTTGGCGGCCAGCCAGTACGGGGTGGCCCCGAGCCAGCGGTTCATCAGGGCGAAGTCGTGGCTCCAGCGCCTGACCGGCGTCGGCTGCGCGAGCCTCGCGTTCGGATCGGCGCCGTGCGCCAGCAGCTCCTCGACCAGCGTCAGGCCGGCCCCCGGATCGGGGTTGCGCACGCGGCGGTCGCGCAGGTTGCCGCGCAGCACCGCGGCGTGCAGCGCGGTGTAGCCCAGGGGCGCGGCGTCGGGGTCGGCGCCGCGCTCGAGCAGGAACGCGGCGAGCGTTCCGTGCCCGCTGTGTGCGGCAATCACCAGCGGGACGTTGCCGTCGGCCGCGGGGTCGTGCAGATCGGCGCCGGCGTCGAGCAGCAGCCGGGCCGACTCGACGTCGCCCGAGCGGGCCGCGAAGAGCAGCGGCGTGCTGCCGCCGATGGCGATCCGCCGCAACGGAATCCCGGCCGAGGCCGAGCCGGCGGACCGGTTGCCGCCCATGTTGTAGACGCGGTAGCGGACCTCGGACCTGGCCCGGATGTCGGCCCCGTGCGCGATCAGCGCCGCCGCGACGCCGGGGTGGCCGTTGGCGACGGCCCACATCAACGCCGACTGCCCGCGCGTGTGCTCCGTGGCGTTCGCGTCGGCGCCGCGCCGCAGCAGGCTCTCGACCGCCGCGGCGCTGCCGGCCCGCGAGGCCGCCATGAGCGGGGTCTCGCCGCTCGTGAGCGCAGCATCGGGATCGGCGCCGGCGGCCAGCAGCGCCTCCACCAGCCCGGCCTGGCCGTTGGCGCCGGCCATGAGCAGCGGGGTCATCCCCAGCCCGTTCGCGACACCGGCCTCGGCCCCCGCCGCGAGCAGCAGCCGGGCGGTGTCGAGGTCCTCCCAGTGGGCCGCCCAGTGGAGCGCGGTCGCGCCGTCGGCCTGCGGCTCGTTCACGTCGGCGCCGGCGGCCAGCAGCGCGCGCACGGCCGCCGCGTCGCGCGCCTTCACGGCGTCGACCAGCCGCTGCGGGGACCCGGCCTGGCCGCCCGCCGCGGCTGCCGCTGCGACCGCCATCGCGAGCGCCAGCAGCCCGACGCGGCAGCGGCCGGACAGCTTCCAGCCGTGGCTACGCGGCCAGGTCGAGGCGCCCCGTGCTGTCATGGATCCGGTCCATGCGCATGCCGAACTTCTCGAGGATGGTCAGGTGCAGGTTCGCCAGCGGCGGCTCGTCCGGATAGCGCAGGTGCCGTCCGCCCCCGAACCGGCCGGCCCCGCCGCCCGCCAGCACCAGGGGCAGGTTCCAGGGCTGGTGGTCGCCCTCGCACATGCCCGCGCCGTAGTAGAGCAGCACGTGATCCAGCAGCGTGCCGTCGCCGTCGGGCGTCGCTTGCAGCCGGTCGAGGTAGTAGGCCACCTGCTCGGCGTGGTGCAGGTTGATGGCGGCGAGCTGCCGCTGGCTCTCGGGGCTGTGCTCGTGCGACAGCGGATGGTGCCCGCCCGGCGCCCCGATCTCCGGGTACGTGCGGCTGCTGAACTCGCGGCCGACCATGAAGGTGATGACGCGCGTCAGATCGCTCTGGTACGCGAGCACCTGCAGGTCGAACATCAGGCGCGCGTGATCGGCGAACGTGGGCGGCACGCCGGCGGGCTGGTCGAACGCGGGCAGCTCGCGGCCCGCCTGCCGCTCGGCGAGCTGGATGCGGCGCTCTATGTCGCGCACGGCATCCAGGTACTCGGTGAGCTTGCCGGCATCGCTGGGGCCGAGGCCGCGGCGCAGATCGGCGACCTTGCGGGTGACCGAGTCGAGCAGGCTGCGGTCGCTCGCGAAGCGCGCCGCCCGGGCGGCGGGATCGGTGCTGCCGCCGTCGCCGAACATGCGCTCGAAGACGACCCGCGGATTGTGCTCCATCGGCAGCGGCGTGGTCGGGCCGCGCCAGGACAACGTGTGGCTGTAGGTGCAGCTGTAGCCGCCGTCGCACGTCCCGGCCCCCTTGTCGCCCGACTCCAGCGACAGCTCGAGCGAGCCGAGCTGCGTCTCGCGGCCGAGCTCGTTCGCCAGGAGCTGGTCGACCGAGACGTCCGCGCGGAAATCGTTGCCCTCCTGGCCGAACGGCCGGGGAATGGCTCCCGTCAGGTACTTGGTCGCGCAGCGGCCGTGCACCGCGCCGCTCCTGGCGGCGAGCCCGTTCTTGTTCTGGGTCAGGCCGCTCACGACGAGCAGCCGCTCGCGAAACGGCTCCAGCGGCCTGAGCGTCGGCGTGAACTCGAAGCCGGCCCCGTCGGCCGCCGGCGTCCAGTTGTCGATGACCACGCCGTTCGGGATGTAGACCACGCCGAACCGCTGGATGGGCCGCGCGGCCGTGCGCGTCAGCGCCGTGAGCGCCGGCACCATGCCGTCGAGGAGCGGCAGCGCCACCGCCGCGCCGATGCCGCGCAGCACCGTGCGCCGCGGGAGAGCCTTGCGGGTGACAATCATGACTCGGACCTCCGCATCTGGAACGGCGTGCTGCGGACGATGCCCAGAACGATGGCCGACCAGCGGTAGTCGTCGGCGGCGGACTCGCGGGCGATCGCCCGCACCACCGGACGGTCGTACGCCTCGAGCCCCCGGCCCAGCGCGTACGTCAGCAGCTTTTCGGTGAGCGTCTCGACGAACTGCTCCCGGCGCGCGGCCAACGCCGCGCGCAGCTCCGCTGGCCCGTCGAAGCGCGTGCCGTCGGTCAGGACCCCGGACGCGTCGACCGGCAGCCCCGCGTCGTGGGTGCGCCACCCCCCCACCGCGTCGAAGTTCTCGAGCGCGAATCCGAGGGGGTCCATCGGCGCATGGCAGCTCGCGCAGACCGGGTTGCGCCGGTGCTGGGCCAGACGCTCCCTGACCGTCTGCGGCTCGCCGTGCTCGCCGCTGTCGGGCAGACCCGGCACGTCGGCGGGCGGCGGCGGCGGCGGCGTACCCAGCAGGTTCTCGAGCACCCACTTGGCGCGCAGGACCGGCGACGTGCGGTTGCCGTAGGAAGTGACCGACAGGACGCTGCCGTGCCCCAGCAGCCCGCCGCGCCGCTCGTCGGTCAGGCGCACCCGGCGGTAGCGGTTGCCGTGCACGCCGGGGATGCCGTAGTGCCGCGCCAGCCGCTCGTTCAGGAACGTGTAGTCGGCCGTCAACAGCTCGACGACGCTGCGGTCCTCGCGCAGCTGGCTCTCGACGAACAGCTCGGTCTCCTGCCGGAAGGCCTCGCGGAGGTTCTCGTCGAAGTGCGGGAAGAGATTGGGGTCGGGCACCAGCCCCTGCACGTTGCGGATGGCGAGCCACTGACCGGCGAAGTTGTCGACGAGCGCCCGCGCGCGGCGGTCGGCCAGCATCCGGCGCACCTGGCGCTCGAGGACGCCGGGATCGTCGAGCGCGCCGCGCGCGGCCAGCGCCAGCAGCTCGTCGTCCGGAATGCTGCTCCACAGGAAGAACGACAGGCGGGAGGCCAGCTCGAGGCCGCCGAGCCGATAGATGCCGCCGGACGCCGCGTCCTCGGGATCGCGCTCGATGCGGAACAGGAACTCGGGGTCGATCAGGATGCGTTCGAGCCCGGCCCGGATGCCGGCCTCGAAGCCGCCCGCCGCGTGCGCGGCGTCGTAGAACGGCATCAGCGGCGCGAGGTCGTCCGCCGTCACCGGCCGCCGGTAGGCGCGCCGCGTCAGCGTCGAGAAGATCGTCCGCGCGCAACCGGCCTCCGCCGCCGCGTCGCCGGCCGGCGGGCGGCAGGTGAAGATGCGCTCGCGGCTGGCGGTGTCGCCGGCACCGGTCACGTTGTACGGCCCGTCGATCGACACGCTCTCGATCCCCGGTCCCTCGGGCCGCGGGGACGTGTCGGTGAGCTCGGTCACCGTCGCGCCGTACTCGCGCAGCGAGGGCTGGAGGACGCCCTCCTCCTCCCACGACTTGCCGATGAAGGCAACGCCGACCAGCCGCGTGCCGGCCCTCACCGGGACGCGCAGCTCGAGACCCGCGTCGGCCCCGGTGTAGTAGTCGTCCCAGTCCTGCGTGGGATAGCCGGCGCCGCCCGCCGCCATGAACGTGCCCGAGAAGGTCAGCGGGGCGGGCCTGCCGGGCGCCTCGCCGCCAATCGTGTAGAGGGCCACCCGCGTGCCGTCGAGACGCACCTCGAGATCGTGCGCCTCCTCGAGGTTGACGATGTACTCGTAGACGCTGCGCTTGAGCCGGATCCTGAGGTCGTAGTCGCCGTCGAGCGGAAAACGATGCCGGACGGCGATGCCGGCCCGCGACCCGAACGGCAGATCCTCGCTCATGCGCTCGTTCTGGGTCATGTCGATCGGCACCGCGTAGGCACGCGACGTGAAGCCGGGCCCGATGCCGGGATCGCCGACGGCCAGGCGGCTGATGCGGCGGGCCGCCGACAGGTAGCGCTCCATGAGCGACGGCGACAGCGTGAGCGTTCCGGCCAGGTTGTCGAACCCGTGGCCGGCGACGTCCGCCGGCAGGAGCGCGCCGCCGTCCACCTCGAGGGCGAGCAGATCGCGGACGGCGTTGGCGTACTCGGCGCGATTCAGGCGGTGGGTCGGCACGCGGCCCGGCTCGGGGCTGGCGGCGGCCGCGCGGTCGAGCGCCGCCTCCAGCCAGCGGCGGAGGCGCTCGGCCTCGGCCGGCGCGGGCCGGGGCCGCCCCGGGGGCGGCATCATGCCCGCGCGCAGCTTCTCGACGACCGCTTCCCAGCGTGCGGGCGCCGCGCCCACGTCGGCCGGGTCGAGGCGGTCGAGCGCCAGCCCGCCGGTGTTCAGCCGCTCGTTGTGGCAGGTGAGGCAGTACCGGTTCAGCAGGGCCTGCGGGGCGGCCGCGGACGACTCGGCCGCCGCGCGCCCCTGCCCGACGGGGGCGCGCGGCGCCGCCGAAACGGGGGCCGGCAGACCGAGCGCCCAGACGCCGGCCAGCACCAGCCCGCAGCCGCCGATGACGACCCTGCTCATGCTCTTCCGCACCCGTCAGGCGCCGCGTCGGGCGCCCGCGGCAGGGCTACTGCGCCACCGGAAATCCGCCCCGGACGTTGCCGTGCGGCTTGAGCGCGGCGATGCCCGGACCGGACGGGTTGCCGAGCGTGAACCACAGCACGCCCGACCGATCGGTGTCGAGCTTCGGCGTGTGCGCCTGCAGCTCGGGAAACGGGAAGTAGGTGAACTCGCTGGTCGCCTGATCGAACTTGACCAGCGAGTTGTAGATCATGTTCTCGACCCACAGGTTGTCGTCCGCGTCCGGCCAGACGTCGTACGGGTTGCCGTCCTTGAGCGGCAGCGTGTACTCCGTCACCTCGTCGGTCACCGGGTCGATCTTCGTGATGGCGTTCCCGTAGTAGTGGGCTGCCCAGATCTTGCCGTTGCTGTCGATGGCGGGGCGCCGCGCCGGGTTCGCCATCGGGTACTCCGTCCACTCCTGGGTCTCCTGGTTGAACATCAGCGTCGCGGGCGTGTGCAGCCCCACGGCCCACACCCGGTCCTGCCGGTCGACCACGATCCCGTAGCCGCTGAAGCCCGACAGCGGCTCCCACTCCTCGAACTCCTTGGTCCGCGTGTCGAACCGGCCGATCTTCCCCGCCGAGGCGAAGTAGGTGTACCAGATGTAGCCCCGCGAGTCGGCCCAGCAGCTGTGCGGGCCGCCGCCGCTCACCGGCATCCGGTGCCGTGTGATCTCGCCGGTCGCCGGATCCAGCTCGCCCAGGTGGTCGCCCGTCAGCTCCACCCAGTAGACGGTGCCGTCGAGCTCGATGATGCCGTGCGGCGTCACGTTGATGTTCGCCGGGTTGTCGATCCAGTACTCCGTCGTCCGCGCCTCGAAGTCGCGCACCCGCGTGTCGACCCGGATGATCGAGTTCGACCCGTTGCCCGACACCCAGATCACGCCCGGCTGGACCTGGCTCGCGAACACGCTGTGGATCGACCAGGTCGGCGGGCGGCCGCGCACCTCCTTGCGGGGCCCGCGGTTCAGCTCGTACTGCACGTAGACGGCCTCGGCCAGCTGCGTCTCGTCGCGCACCAGCGGGTCGAGCAGCAGGTCGCGCTGCACCGAGTCGGGCCCGAAGTTGTCGGTCAGGTAGCTGATGATCAGCTCCATCTCCTCTTCCGACACCGTCTCATGGGTGATCTGGGGCACGCCCGGCGCCATGTTGGCCACCCGACCGTCCACGTCGAACATGCGGTTGACGGCCCGCCGCCACCCCGCCTCGTTCTTCACGCCCCGGTTGTGAAAGGCCGCGGGCCCGTGGCACCCGAAGCACGACCGCAGCATGACGTCCCGCGCCGGGTGCGGGGGATACAGCTCGTCGAAGTCCACCAGCTCCGCGCCGTCGGCGTTGACCTGCCGCCCGCCGTAGTTCGCCCGCGCCTCCGCGCCGCCGGCGCCCTGCGCGGCCAGCGGCCCGGTCGACCTCAACGCCAGGTTGGCCGTCGCGGTCTCGAAAGCCGCCACCTGCACCGTCCTGACCAGCGGCTCGAACCCCGGCTCGATCACCTGCACCTCGTACGTCCCCGACGGCAGGTTGTAGATCCGGTAGCGCCCCTCGACCGTGTAGACCGTGTAGGCGATCCGCCCCACGGTGTCGCGCGCCTTGACCCGGAACGCCTGGACCTCGCCGTCGTCGACGGTCACGATGCCCGAGATCGTCCCGGTGCCCTGGGCGGACACGGCCGCCGGCAGCCCGGCAATCGCTGCCAGGGCGACAACCAGCACCGGAATCCACGCGCCGCAGCCTATCGAGATGTGACGTGCCCTCATCGTTTCCCCCTCATGCGTGCCTGCTCGGCGGCTGACCTATTCTACATCCCGGCGCTTCCATCAGACGGGGCTGCGCCCCGAACCCCCGGCGTCCGCTTTGGCATCTGGGTTACCATGAACGGCGCGGACTGCCGCAGGACAGGCTGGGCGCCGAGCGGAGCCGCAAGGCGACGATTGGCGGGCGGCGTCCATCGAGCGTGCCCCGATTGCGCCGGCGCCGCGCGCCGGCGCGTGCAGGAAGGCTGGGTGCTCATGACGGCCAGAGGCTCGCTGGGGTGGTTCGGGTTCGCTCTCGGTCTCGCCCTTGCGGCCGGCGCCGCCGGCCAGTTGCGTGCGCAGGTCCCGCCTGCGCAGCACGCGGCTTCCGCTCCCCGGGCACTGCTCGATCGGTACTGCGTGGCGTGCCACAACGACCGCAGCCGCGAGGCCGGCCTGACCCTGCAGTCCATCGACGCCGAGCACGCGGGCCGGGTTCCGGGAGAAGTCGAGGTCTGGGAGAAGGTCGTGCGCAAGCTGCGGGCGCGGGCGATGCCCCCGCCGGGACGGCCGCGGCCCGACGCCGGCGCCTACGACGCGGCGGCCGCCGCGCTGGAGGCGGCTCTCGACCGCGCCGCCGCCGACCATCCGAATCCCGGCCGGCCGCCGATCCATCGCCTGAACCGCGCCGAGTACCGCAACGCGATCCGCGACCTGCTGGCGCTGGACGTCGACGAGCGGGCGCTGCTGCCGCCGGACGAGTCCGGGTACGGGTTCGACAACATCGCCGACGTGCTGGCGATCTCCCCGGTGCTGCTCGATCGCTACATGGCCGCGGCCGGGAAGATCAGCCGGCTGGCCCTCGGCGACCCCGCGATCCGATCGGCGATCGAGACCTACACGGTGCCGTACACGCTCTGGCAGGAAGGCCGCATGAGCGAGGACCTGCCCTTCGGGTCGCGCGGCGGCCTCGCGGTCCGCCATCACTTTCCGCTCGACGGCGAGTACGTCATCCGCCTCAGGCTGCAGCGCGCGTACGGCAACCACATCCGCGGACTCCAGGCACCGAACGACATCGAGCTGCGGCTCGACCGCGCGCGTATCGGCCGCTTCACCGTCGGCGGCGAGGGGGTGCGGGCGCCGTGGAACGCGGTGTCCCGGCCGACGCTCTACGAGCAGACGGCCGACGAGGGGCTCGAGGTGCGTCTCGACGTGAGCGCGGGCACGCGTCTGGTCAGCGCGGCGTTCATCGACCGGGTGGCGGTCGCCGAGGGTGTCCTCGAGCCGCGGCCGGCGGTGTCGAGCCTGGCCTATTCCCGCGACCGGAACGCGGCGATGGCCCTCGACAGCATCGAGATCCGCGGTCCCTACGGCGGGTCCACCCCGGCGGACACCCCCAGCCGCCGGCGGGTCTTTTCCTGCTACCCCGCGACGGCGGCCGACGAGGCCGGCTGCGCAGCGGAGGTCGTGTCGACCCTGGCCCGCCGCGCGTTCCGCCGCCCGGTAGGCGAGGCGGACACCGCGCCGCTGCTGGCGCTGTACGAGGAAGGCCGGCGCGAGGGGGGCTTCGAGCGCGGCGTACAGCTCGTGGTGAGGGGCCTTCTGATCGACCCCGAGTTCCTGTTCCGCATCGAGCGCGATCCGGACGGGATGCCGCCCGGCACGGCCTATCCGGTCAGCGATCTGGAGCTGGCCTCGCGCCTGTCGTTCTTCCTGTGGAGCAGCCTGCCGGACGACGAGCTGCTCGACGTGGCGGCCGCCGGCCGCCTGCGGGAGCCCGGTGTGCTGCCGGCCCAGATCGGCCGCCTGCTGGCCGACCGGCGGTCGGACGCCTTCATCGACAACTTCTTCGGCCAGTGGCTGCTGCTGCGCAACCTGCGGACGGCGGCCCCGGACCCCGACGCGTTTCCGGACTTCGACGAGAACCTGCGCGAGGCGCTGCAGCAGGAGACGGCGCTCTTCGTCGCGAGCCAGGTGCGCGAGGACCGCAGCGTCCTCGACCTGCTGCGGGCCGACTACACGTTTCTCAACGAGCGGCTCGCGCGGCATTACGGCGTCGCGAACGTCTACGGCAACCATTTTCGGCGGGTCAACGTCGCCGGACGGCGCCGGGGCGGGCTGCTGGGCCAGGGGAGCGTGCTGACCGCCACCTCGTACCCGAACCGGACCTCGCCGACCAAGCGCGGCCTCTGGGTGCTGGAGAGTCTCCTCGGCTCGGCGCCCCCGCCGCCTCCCGCGGAGGTGCCCGGACTGCCCGACGCCGATCATCCCCGGCAGGACCGCCGGCTCTCGATGCGCGAGCGGATGGAGATCCACCGCATCAGCCCCGTGTGCGCCAGCTGCCACGTCCTGATGGACCCGCTGGGCTTTGCCCTGGAGAACTACGACGGCATCGGGGCCTGGCGCACGACCGAGGACGGGGCGCCGATCGACGTGGCGAGCAGGTTGCCCGACGGCTCCCGGTTCGCCGGCCCGCACGGGCTGCGCGACGTTCTGCTCGGTGCGGAAGAGCGCTTCGTCGAGACCGTGGCCGAGAAGCTCCTGACCTACGCGCTGGGGCGCGGGATCGAGTACTACGACGCGCCGGCCGTCCGCGGCGTCGCCCGCGGCGCGGCCGACAACGACTACCGCTGGACGTCGATGGTCCTGGGCGTCGTCGAGAGCACGCCGTTTCAGATGAGGAGATCGCGAGAGCCATGATGGTCACCAGGAAGCACCTCCCGCGTCGCACGTTCCTCCGCGGCCTCGGCGTGACCCTGGCGTTACCGATGCTCGACAGCATGGTGCCCGCGTTCGGCCTGCGCGCCGGCGCCGCCGAGCCCGTCCGGCGCCTCGGGGTCGTGTACGTCCCCAACGGCATGTTCATGCCGAACTGGACGCCGCCCGGCGGCAGCGGCGCCCTCGCCGTCACCGAGACGCTGCGGCCGCTGGCCGCGCACCGAGACCGGCTGCTCATGGTCAGCGGGCTGTGCGCCGAGGAGGGCATCGCCCGTCCCGGCGAAGGCGCCGGCGACCACGCGCGCGCGGCCGGGGCCTTCCTCACCGGCGTGCATCCGAAGAAGACGGAAGGACACGACATCCGCGCCGGCATCTCGATGGACCAGATCGCGGCCCGCGTGCTGGGGCAGGAGACGCAGCTTGCCTCGCTCGAGCTCTCGCTCGAGTCGGCGGAGCGTGCCGGGTCGTGCGACCCCGGCTACAGCTGCGTCTACGCCAACACCCTGTGCTGGAGCAGCCCGACGACCCCGCTGCCGATGGCGAGCGATCCGCGGGCCGTCTTCGAGCGGCTGTTCGGCAGCGGCGGGACGACCGACCCCGCGGCGTGGCTGGCCGCCCGCCGGCACGACCGCTCCCTGCTCGACATGGTGACCGCCAAGGTGGCGCGGCTGAAGGCCGAGCTCGGTCCCCGCGACCGGGTGAAGCTGAACGAGTACCTGGACGCGGTGCGCGACGTGGAGCGTCGCATCCAGATGGCGGAGCGGCAGACGGCGCGCGAGCTGCCGCTGATGGACCAGCCCGCCGGCGTGCCCGACAGCTTCGAGGCGCACGCGAAGCTCATGTTCGACCTGCAGGTGCTCGCCTGGCAGGCCGACCTGACCCGCGTCATCACGTTCATGCTCGGGCACGAGACGAGCAATCGCGCCTATCCGGAGATCGGGGTGCCCGACGCCCACCACGCACTGTCGCACCACGGCGGCGACGCGGCGCTCATCGAGAAGCTGAAGAAGGTCGACCGCCATCTCACCGAGATGTTCGCCTACTACGTCGACCGCCTGGCGTCGACGCCGGACGGCGAGGGCACCCTGCTCGATTCGGCGCTGGTGCTCTACGGCAGCGGCCTCAGCGACGGCAACCGCCACAACCACCACGACCTGCCGACGATGCTGGTGGGCGGCGCCGGTGGGCGGCTCACGGGCGGGCGCCACGTGCAGGCCGCGAAGGACACGCCGAACACCAACCTGTTCCTGGCGATGCTGGACAAGCTGGGCGTGCCGATCGACGCCATGGGCGACAGCACCGGCCGGGTGGACATGCTCTCGGTGTGACGGCCGGCGGAGGATGACGCGCATGCAGCAACCGACGGCAGCCGGGGCGGCGCACCGTGGCGGCACGCGACGATCCCGCTGGCGGCCGCCGGCCATCGCGCTGGCCGTGGCGCTGGCGGCCCTGCCCGTCGCCGCGGGAGCCGCCGAGGACGCGCCGCTCGCCGACGCTGCCGAGCGGCGCGATCAGCGGGCCGTGCAGGCGCTGCTGACCGCATCGGCCGCCGTCGACGCCCCCCAGCCCGACGGGGCGACCGCCCTGCACTGGGCCGCGCACTGGAACGACGTCGCCACCGCCCGGCTGCTGATCGCGGCCGGCGCCGACGCGAACGCCGCGAACGATCTCGGCGTGACGCCGCTGGCGCTGGCGGCCCTCAACGCCGGCGCCGAGCTGGCGGACGCCCTGCTGCGCGCCGGCGCGGACCCGAACGCGGCGCGCCCCGGCGGCGAGACCGTCCTGATGACCGCCGCCCGCACCGGGAATCCGGACCTGGTGCGGCTGCTGCTGGCGGCCGGCGGCCGCGTGCGCGGCACCACCCACTTCCGGGCCCAGACCCCGCTGATGTGGGCAGCGTCGGAAGGCCACGCCGAGGTGGTGCAACTGCTGGTCCGGGCCGGCGCGGACGTGCACGCGCGATCCGTGCACGGCACCACCGCCCTGCTGCTCGCGGCCCGCAACGGCGACATCGAAACGGCGCGGGCGCTGCTGGACGGCGGCGCGGACGTGGACGCGGCCGAGCCGTACCTGCCCGTCGACGCGCGCGTCGACGTCGAGGAGTCGCAGACCTCCGGCCGGACGCCGCTGCTGGTGGCGAGCGCCAGCCTCGTGGCCACCAGCGGCTGGGAGTACCGCCTCGACGTCGAGTCGAGCACCCACGAGGCGCTGGCCCTGTTTCTCCTGGACCGCGGCGCCGACCCCAACGTGCCGGACAGCGTCGGGCGGACGGCCCTGCACGCCGCGGTCGAGTCCGGCAAGGCCGACCTTGTGCGGGCGCTGCTGAGGCACGGGGCCGACCCCAACGCCCGCCTCACCCGGCCGCCGCTCGTCTACAAGGGAGACTTCCTCTCGTACGACGCCTACGTCGGCGCGACGCCGCTGTGGCTGGCGGCCGCGGCACGGGTGCCCGACCCCGAGATCCTGCGCGCGCTCGCGGCGGCCGGCGGCGACCCGGGCATGCCGGCCGACGGCGGCACCACACCGCTCATGGCCGCGGTCGGCATGGTGCAGAACGAGGCCCGGCAGGCCACCGCCGGCCAGTCGCTGGAGCTGGTGACCCTGCTGCTCGGGATGGACGTCGACGTCAACGCGTCCGACCGGCGCGGCCGCACGGCCATGCACGGCGCAGCCCGCCTGGCCAAGAACGCCGTGATCGAGCTGCTGGCCGCCAGCGGCGCCCGCCTGGACATCGCCGACGCCCGCGGCCAGATGCCGCTCGACGTCGGCACCCTGTCCCGGCCGCTGCACCCCGACACCGCCCGCCTGCTGCGCAGCCTCGGCGCCACCAGCGCCGCCGACGGTCTCCGGTAGGCGTCGCCGCTGCTACTCGAAGACGTCGTCGACCGTCAGCTCGAACCCCGGCAGCACGTCCTCGCCGGTGACCACCGCACCGGGCGCCAGCGTCCGTACCGCGCCGCGGTCGCGATGGACCTGCACCGTGCGTGCGGCGGGGTCGATCACCCACGCCAGGCGGACGCCGGCCGCGAAGTACTCGCCGAGCTTGCGCCGCACCGGGTCCGGCCGATCCGTCGGGGACAGGATCTCGACGCCCAGCTCGGGTGCGACGTCGAGGAAGCCCTGCGGCCGGCTCCGACGTGCGTCCCGTTCGTGGGACAGGTAGAGGACATCGGGCGCCCGCACGGTATCCGGATTCCGGCCGGTGAAAATACCAACCTCGCCCGCCATGACGACGCCCGGATTCCGCGTACGCACGAACTGCTTGAGCGCGGCGGCCACATTCACCTCGATCCGTCCGTGGATGGGGTTGGTCGGCGTCATGCGCACGATGCGGCCGGCAACGAGCTCGCAGGGGTCGAGCCCCGGTGTGCGCGGCAACTCGTCGCCCGTTACCGGCGGGGTCGGCTCACGGGAGGAAGCAGCAGGTTCCATACCAGGATCTCAGGCTCGCATGGTAACAGCATGTCAACCGCGGGATCGCCGTGCAGGAATCGAGCCGTGCTGCCTGCCGGCTCCGGAGGCGGCCAGGCTCGCGTGGTCGCCGAGAATCAGCCGTGCCTGCCGGCGGGAGCCGATGGCAGCCGCGCGCCGGCGCATGCTAACGGCCAGCACCGCGCCCAGCCCGGTCCAGAGCAGCACGATCAGCCACTCCTCCGGCCACGCCAGGGCCGACGGGCTGCCCGGCAGGTACAACAGGATGAAGAACACGGTGGCGGCCACCGCGAGCCAGCCGACGACTGTCGGGGCCGGGACGCGGTAGGGACGGGCCAGACCCGGATGCCGGCGCCGGATGACGAGGAACGAGATCGCCACCAGGAGATAGACCGCGACCGTCGCCAGCGACCCCGCGTCGACCAGCCAGACCAGCGCCGGCCGCCCGAAGAACGGGGCGACGGCGGTGATGGCGGTCAGCACCGCCACGACCGCGGTCGGGGAGCCGTAGCGCGGGTGGAGGCGCGCGAACACGGCCGGCAGCATCCCGCCCCGGGCCATCGCGAACAGCAGGCGCGACGCACCGAGGAAGAACGCGTTCCAGCTCGTCAGGATGCCCACGGCGCCGCCGACGACGAGCACGCGCCCACCCCACGGGCTGCCGTAGATCGCGCTCATGGCGTCGGCGGTGGGCAGGGCCCGCCCGGCCAGGGTGTCCGGCGGCAGCGACACGCCCACCGTCCACTGCACCAGGCAGTACCAGCCGAGGGCCATCGCGATCGAGAGCAGGATGACCCGGCCGACGGCACGCAGCGGCAGGGCAATCTCCTCCGCGAGCTGCGGGACGACGTCGAAGCCGACGTAGAGGAACGGGGTCATGACGAGGACCCGCAGCACGCCCTCCCAGCCCGTGACGGCCGGCGCGAGGTGCGCCAGGTCGCCGCGCACCGTACCGGGCACGAAGAACGCCAGGCCGATCAGGAGCACACCGCCGACCGCGAGCCGCTGGGCGAACGCCGCGAACCGGATGCCGCGGTAATTCACGGCGCCGATGACGAGCGCGCCGGCCACGCCGGCGGCCACCCAGCCCGGCCGCACGTCCCAGCCCGCCACCGTATAGAGCGGGTCGCCGGTCGAGAACCGCGGCAGGAGAAAGCCGACGACGGTGGGCAGGGCCACCGCCTCGAAGGCGCAGACCGCCGCGTAGGCGAGCACCAGCGTCCAGCCGCAGACGAAGGCGCCGATGGGCCCCAGCGCGAGGAACGTGAAGCTCAGCTCGCCCCCGGCGCGGGACAGGGCGGCGGCCAGCTCCGCGTAGGTGAGCCCCACCAGCCAGACCATGACGGCGCCCGCACCGAACGCCAGGATCGAGCCGACGGCGCCGGCCCGCACGATCATCTCCCCGGCCAGCACCACCCAGCTCCAGCCGACCATCGCGCCGAACGCGACGGCCAGCACGTCGCCGCGGCCGAGGAACCTGCGGAGATGAACCGGCGCTTCAGCCATGACCGAGGTAGCCGGAGAATGCGACCGAGCGAAGCCCGTCAGTGCAACAAGGACATGATCCTTGCTATGGTAAGGACATGGCCAAGGTCACAAGCAAGCTCCAGATCACCGTGCCGAAGGCGCTCGCCAGCCAGCTCGGCATTCGGCCCGGCGACGATGTCGACTGGACTATCGGCGGCGACAGCCTGCACGTGACGCCCTCGAGGAATCGCCGTCAGGTCCTCGACCTCGAAACGCGACTCCGGCTCTTCCACCAGGCGACAGACCGCCAGTGCCGCCGCCAGCGGGATGCTCAGGTGACGCAGGCGGACGGGGACCGCGGATGGTCGCGCGAGGAGCTGTATGACCGGGGCCGCGCTCGTTGACACGAACATCCTGGTCTACCGGTTCGATCCGCGCTTCCCGAACAAGCAGCGCCGGGCTACGGCGGCATTGTACAGAGGGCTGGCCGACGACGTCGTACGAGTCCCGCATCAGGTGGTGATCGAGTTCGTGGCGGCCGTGACCCGCCCCCGGAGCGCGGGCGGTCCCTTGCTGTCCGTCTCCGACGCCCTGTACGAAGCGGAGCAGATTGTGACGCAGTTTCCCATGATCTATCCGAACGAAGCCGTCCTGCGTCTCGCGCTGCGCGGGGCGGCGGCGTACCGACTGTCGTGGTTCGATGCGCATCTGTGGGCGTGCGCCGAACACTTCGGGTTGGCCGAGTTGTGGTCGGAGGACTTCCAGCACGACCGCATGTACGGCAGGGTGCGGGCAGTCAATCCGTTGCTCGACCCCGGCAGGCCGTGATGGAGGAATGCGGCGCGGTAGAATCCGGCGAGAGGAGAACAGCCATGCCCTGCAGCCAGCGTTGCCTCGTGAACGGTGCAGTCGCCGCCGGTCTGACCGTCGCCGCCGCGTGCGCGACCCCCGCCGCGGTTCCCGCGAACCCGTGCGGCGAGCTGACGGCTCTCGAGCTCGTCGACCTGCGGATCGGCTCGGCCGAGCACCTGCCGGAGGCGGAGGGCCTGCCGGCCCACTGCCGGGTGACGGGAGTCATCGAAACCGAGATCAACTTCGAGCTGCTGCTGCCCGACGACTGGAACGGCCGCTTCCTGATGGGCGGCGGGGGCGGCTTCGTCGGGAGCGTGCAGAACCAGGCCCGCTCGCTCTACGCGCACGGCGGGAGCCCGCTCCAGCGCGGCTACGCGACCGCGGGGACCGACACCGGCCACACCGGCAACGGCATCGAGGCCGGCTGGGCGCTCGACAATCCCGAGCGGCAGGCGAACTTCGGCCACCGCGCCGTGCACCTGACGGCCGAGACCGCGAAGTCGATCATCGCGCACCACTACGCGCGGCCGGCCGACTACGCCTACTTCGTCGGCTGCTCGCGCGGCGGCGGCCAGGCGATGATGGAGTCGCAGCGCTATCCGGACGACTTCGACGGCATCGTGGCGGCCGCGCCGGCCTACCACTGGACCGGGATCACGGCCGGGTTCGTGCAGAACCAGCAGGCGATCTACCCCGACGGCGACATCGACGCCCCGCTGCTGACGGCGTCGACGCTGGAGCTGCTCGGATCGAGCATCCTCGCCGCGTGCGACGCGGACGACGGGGTCGCGGACGGCATGCTGGCCGATCCCCGGCAGTGCGGCTTCGACCCGGCCGACCTCCCGCGCTGCGCCGGCGACGAGCCGGCGGACGACTGCGTCACCGCCGCGCAGCTCGCGGCGATCGAAACCGTCTACGGCGGCCCGCTCTCCAACGGCGAGCCGATCTACCACGGGTTCAACTACGGCGGCGAGCACGAGGCCGGGGGCTGGGACTCGTGGGTCGTCGGCTCGGAACGACGCCGGGCGGCTGGCATCCCCAACGCGCAGTACGGCTTCGGGACCGAGCTCTTCAAGTACTTCGTCTTCGGCGATCCCGACTGGGACTACACGCAGTACGACTTCTCGACCTGGCAGGACGACGTCGCGCAGACGGCCGCGATCCTCGACGCGACGGACACCGACCTGAGCCGGTTCAGGGACGCGGGCGGGAAGATCATCTACTGGACGGGCTGGTCCGACCTCGCCCTCGCGCCGCTCGGCACCATCGACTACTACGAGCGGCTGGCGGCGGGCGACCCGGCTGCCCGGGACTACGCGCGCCTCTACATGCTGCCGGGGGTGCTCCACTGCGCGGGCGGCCCCGGTCCCGACCGTGTCGACTGGGTCGAGGCGATCCGCGCCTGGGTGGAAGAAGGACGCGCGCCGGAGCGCCTGCTGGCGGCGAAAGTCGGCGAGGCCGGCCGCGTCACGATGACGCGCCCGGCCTGCCCGTACCCGCAGGTCGCCGTCTACGACGGCAGCGGCGATCCGCGCGACGCCGCCAGCTTCACCTGCGCGCCGCCGCCGCAGCACTCGGAGTCTGCGCCGTAGAAACGGTGCAGACTCCGCAAGGCGCGCCTCGGCGGAAGCGGCGCGGGGCGCAGGGGCCCCCCGCAATCGATGGTCATTCCACGACGAACGTGATGTCCTCGTGGGCCTTTAGGCCCCCGTCGTGCGCTCGGCAGCGGAGCACGAACGTCCCCGGCTCGTCGAACGTGGCCATGGCCACCCACTTGCCGCCGGGGGGCGCGGGGGGCGTCTCCCAACCGTAGCCCCAGGGCGAGTTCGAGTTGGGCCGGGTGTCCTCCCACACCTTGGTCTGCACCGGGTCGAAGGTCACGGCGCCCCCCCGCCCCCGGTACACGAACCAGGACAGCCGCAGGCCCGTCGCGGTGACCGGCACGGTGTTGTTGCCCGCCCGCGACGGGTCCAGCGCCCGCAGCGGCCGCTGCTCGGGCACGCCGTCGTCGCTGGCGAAGGCCGTCAGAGCGACGGTCTCTCCCACCCGCGCGGTCCGGGTACGTTCACCCTCGACCTCCAGCACCGGCGGCGTATTGGGAATCACCACGTCGCGGGTGCGCAGCCCGCTGTTGCGCTGGACGACGAAGTCGTCGATGAAGTAGTCGGGCTTGAGGGTGGCGTAGGCCCGGTACGTCTTGCCGTTCGGGCTCTTGAGCGTCCAGACGATCTCCCGGTCGCCGAAGTCCGCCGGCACGGCGATGCGGAACATGAACCGGTTGCGCCGCGGCAGGAAGTACGTCGGCTGGCCCCGGTCGGGGCCGCCCGGCTCGATGTGGTTGTCCGGACCGATCGGGATGTAGTGCGCCTCCTCCCAGTTCCGGTTCATCGTCCCGAAGACCAGGTTGAACGATCCGTCGGGATTCCGCTCCCAGCCTTCGTAGGCGGGCACCACTTCCTGTCCGCTCGGGCGGTAGTGCTGCTGCGCCGCACCGGCCTGGTGCAGCGCGCCGACGGCCAGCACGGCGACGGCGACGCCGATCGCGGCGCGTCTCACTGCTGCTGCCCCTCGGCCAGATCCGAAACCGCGGCGTCGCCGCAGAGCGGGCAGCCGACGGCGGTCTCGCCGGGCATCAGGTTCAACACCTCGCGCCGTTGCGCCATCTCCTCCGCGAACTCCTCGTCGCTCAGATAGACGCCGCGCATGATGTTGATGAACATCTGGTCGACCGAGCGGTTGCCGCCGCCCGACCAGTTGCGGGGATCGGCGACGTTCGGATTCGACGGCGAGTTGTTGAAGTAGCCCGTCAGGCGCAGGATCGTGCCCTTGGGCAGCAGCGGCGCGGCGTCGTCCTCGTACGTGTAGACGCGGACCCAGCTGTGGTCGTAACCGGCGCAGTTGAGCGTCTCGATCGAGGTGCCGAGGATGGCGTCGAGGCACATGCGCACGCCGGGGGCATGCAGGTGGGGCTCGTAGACGCTGAGCTTCGTGTGCTCGGGCAGCGTGAAGAACGCCTCCATCCGCTGATCGGGATCCATCGGCTCGATGTCCAGATCGACGGTGTTGCCGAACGAGATCCCCCGCACCTGCCGCGTCGGCTCGTAGCCGCGCGGATGGAACTTGAAGCCGACGTCCACGCGGGCGCGGGTGTCGGCGCCGTTCGCATGCAGGTGGATGTTCTCGAAGAGGATGGTCGACCCGGCCTCGATCAGCTTGCCGGCGGCGGGGTCGAAGAAGTCGGCGTTGCGCCCGACCTCGTGCACCGGCCAGCGGGACGTCGGCGAATCGTCGTCCTCACCGTCCGGCACGACGATGTCCATGACCAGGTGATGGACGATGAACAGTCCCCCGACCGTGGCGCGGCGCTCGCCGACGCTCGACTCGGTGATTTCCTTGAACTCGAGGGCCGCGACGTAGCGATCCTCGGTCAATCCCGTCGGCGTCTCCCCGATGTGGCCCCACCAGTCGGGCGATTCCCCGGGCAGCTCCACGCTCGGCGACGACACGACCAGATCCGGCTGGCCGATCTCCCACTCGTTCACGTCGATGAACGCCACCGGCGGCGGCAGGTCGGCCGGGTCGCCCTCCGGGGCGCCGTTGTCGACCCACTTCGCAATCAGGGCGATCTCCGCGTCGCTCAGCGACGGATCCTCCTTGAACGACTGGATGCCGACGTCCTTCTCGATGTACCACGGCGGCATCACGCCCGGCTTGTCGCGCAGCGCCGTGCGGTTCCGGATGGCCCGGGCCCAGGGGCGCACCTCGTCGTAGTCGATCAGCGACATCGGCGCGAGCGAGTCGGGCCGGTGACACTTCTGGCAGCTCCGCTGGAGGATGGGGGCGATGTCCCTGCTGAAGGTGACCTCGTCGGCCGCGGGCTGCCCCGCGGCGGTCGCCGGCAGTGCGATGATCGCCGCGAACGCCGCCGCCAGGAACGGACGCCATGCCCGCCGGTGTTTCATCGTCGTCATTGTGCCGTCTCCTCTGGTTGCCGACCCGCCGTCAACCCGATTCGTGCAGTCTAATCCCGCGGCGCGCGATTTTCCACCCGCACGCCCTCGGCCGCGACCCCGGCCGACGTCGCGGAAGACGGCGGCCGACCGCCCGAGCTCATGGAGCGGAACGGGACAGGTTCGTGAACCGGGGAAACGCGCTCGCGGTCACGAGGGCCGCTGCCGAACGGAAGCGGCCCGAATTTCCCGCCACAGTCGCAGCGCGGCCGGGAAGTCGCGGTCTGCCAGGGCGGCCAGCGCGAGTGCAACCAGGGATTCGCGAGCCCGGTGGAGGGCGCAGGCGCGGCGGGCATGGGCGCGGGCCTCCCCGCGGTTGCCGCGATCGAGCGCGGCGCGGGCCAGCCGCCGGTGGCGGGCCGCGCACCGTTCGACCTCCAGCACCTGGCGGAGGTCCGTCCGGCAGCGGTGGCAGGACGGCCCGCCGGCATGCCGGGCCCCGCAGGTCGGACAGCGTTCCACGCAGCTATTCCAGGTAGAACAGGATCTCGTCGAGCTCGCGCTTGAGCTCGGCTGCCCGCGCGGCGCGGGCCTCCTCGAGGGCGTCCCGGAGATCCTCCATCAGGTTGATCATCTCTTCCCGATCTGCGGCCGGTGCGGCCTCGAGCGCCCGCTCGGCCCGCGCCAGGGTTTCCCCGGCTGCCCGGGCCACGTCCGGGGGCAGGGCGGGCGCCGCCGCAGACGGTTCCGCGACACCGGCCCCAGCGTCGCCGGCCGCCGCGTCCGCAGCGTGCTCTGCATCCGACACGCCCGCCAGGCCCCAGAGTGCCGAGACACGTTCCTTGGCGGCGCCGAGCGCCTCGTCGCCGGACCGCCCGATGGCGTTCTCGACGACGCCGCGGATCTCCCGGCCGGTGGCCCGTTCCCGCGCGTGGACGTGGAGCAGGCCGTCGAGGTCGAGGCTGTAGGTGCAGAGCAGGCCCTGGTCGCGCGCGCCGGGTTGCTGGTTCAGGCCGGTGAACATGAAGGTGCCGATTTCCACGTTCTTGAGGGCGTCCGGATCCTCCCCCTGATAGACCTTGACTTCCACCTGCGGCTGATCCTCGAACATGGTGAAGAACACTTCGGTCCGGGTGGCCGGCAGCTTGCTGTTGCGCCGGATGAGGGGCACGAACTCATGGGCGTACGGCCTGCCGTACAGCTCGCCGGAGGCGCTGGTGCCGAAGGTGTAGGGCGTGATGTCGACCAGCACGGACTGCATGTCCCGTCCCATCTCGATCCCTGCCTGCACGCCGGCCCCCAGCGCGACGCACAGATCCGGATCGACCTCGCCGTGCGGCTCCTGCCCCAGGCGCTCCGTGAGGACGGCGGCGATCCGCGGAATGCGGGTCGAGCCGCCCACGAGCAGCACCCGGTCGAGCTGGCTCGGACGCACGCCGGCATCCTGCAGCGCCGTCGTCACCGCCTGCAGGGAGCGGTCGAGAAACGGCTCGAGGTCGCGTTCGAAATCGGCGCGGCTCAACTCGCAGGTGAGGTGTCTGGCCTCGCCGGCCACCAGGGCGACGTGGTCCTCCTCGACGCGCACGCAGGGCTGATCCGACAGTTCGATCTTGGCCTGTTCAGCCGCCCGCCGCAGGCGCGCCTGCAGAAGGGGATCCTCGCGGGCATCCTCGACCCCCAACCCTGTTTCGATGTGCGTGTTGAGGCGCTCGAGGATGAGCGCGTCGAAATCGTCGCCGCCGAGCTGGTTGTCGCCGGCGGTGGCCAGAACCTCGACCACGCCCGCTTCCACTCGCACCACCGAGACGTCGAAGGTGCCGCCGCCCATATCGTAGACGAGCAGGGTGCGGCGCCCCGTGCCGCCGATCTCGTAGCTGAGCGCGGCGGCAGTCGGTTCATTGATGATCCGGACGACCGTCAGGCCGGCGGTCTCGCCGGCCTCGCGTGTGGCCTGCCGCTGGGCGTCGGTGAAGTAGGCCGGGACGGTGATGACCGCCCTGCGCACGTCCCGGCCGAGCGCGCGGTCCGCCCGCTCCTTGAGCGCCTTGAGAATGAAGGCCGAAATCTCCTGCGGGGCGTAGGCTTCCTGCCCCATCCGCACGCGCGTCCCGGAGCCCATCAGGCGCTTGACCGAAAGGACGGTCCGTTCGGGAGCGGCCACCGCCTGCTGGCGGACCTGGCGTCCGACGATGACGGCGCCGGCATCGTCGAGCCCCACGCACGACGGCAGGATGGCTTCGCCGCGCTCCTTCACGATCTCGGGCTGCCGGTCCGAGAGGATCGCCACCTCCGAGTTCGTGGTGCCCAGATCGATGCCGATGACCGTGTCGTCGTCCGCCGCCCTGGTTGCCACCGGCATCACCCTTTCTCGTCACGTCGGTTGACCGCGACGTCGGCCGGACGCAGCACGTCGTCGTGCCGCACGAACCCGCTCCGCAGCTCCTCGACCACCAGGCCGTCGCCGACCCGTTCGACGCGGCGCGCCTCCACCGCCTGCATGACGCGCCCGTCGAAGCGTCGCCCCACGGTCTCCACGCGTCGCACGTCCAACCGCGACAGCATCCGATCGACACGGCCGATAGCCAACTCGTAACCTTCGACGACGCCCGCGACGCCCCGCGGCGGGCGTCCGAACAGGCGCGGTCGATCCCGCAACCGGACCGCGGCACGCCGGCCTCGCACCAGGGCATCACGCACCTCCAGGGTCTCGAGCAGACAACGGTCCTCCGCCGTTCGGGCGATGCGCCGCTCGAACGCCGCCAACGTCTCGTCGGCGCGCTCCACCTGGCGGGCGGTCGTGTCCAGCCGCCCCGCCGCAGCCGCCAGCTCGCGGCCCGCCCGCGCCTGTTCCCGGTTCTGCAGGCGGATCTCCTGCCGCAGCGCGGCAAACTCGGCGAACAGATCGCGCAGGTCATGGTCGGCCGCCTCGGCTTCCTCATGCGCCGGGGGCTGCTCGGCCACCGCGTCGAGCCACTGCCGGAAGTCGTCGAGCGCCCGCTGCCGCCAATCTCCGCCCGGTTCACTCATACAGCTTCTCCTCCGCCGCCAGGAGGGTCTGCAAGCCGGGCGTCTCGCGGCGCACCGGACGAGCCTGCACCAGCGCATCGAGCGCCAGCTCGAAATCGCCGTAGGCGGCCATGCCGAAGAGGGCCGTCTTCACGCGCGCACGGTCGTCCTTCAGCGCTTCGTACGCCGCGCTAATCTGCTGCAGGCGTTGGGGATCCCGGCCAGGCCGGTGCGTGCGCACCAACTCGAGGTAGCGCCGGCGGATCTCCTCTCCCGTCGCCGACGGCGGCAGTCCCAGCACCAGATAGTGGGCAAGCATGATCCTGCTCCCGTCCACGGCGCAGATTACCGGCGGCGCCGTTTCTTCTCCTTGCGGGGAAACAACAGGGCCCGCAACTCCCGCGTCAGTCTGTCACGGAGACCGGCGGTCCGGCAGTCGCGCGCCAGCCGTTCCAGCTCCCGCCGCGCCGCCGGTTCGGCCCGCAGGTTGCCGCCGAGCTCCTGCAGCACGGACCGCGGCTCATCGCGCAACCGGTTGTCGTCGATCAGTTCGTCCAGGCGGTCCAGATCGTCGTATAGCCGTCGATCGAACAACATCCCCTGCCGCGCGTCGCGCCCCCCGTCCGCCGGCCCCTCGGTCAGCACCAGCCGGAACCGCTCGATCAGCGACGGATCGTCAGGATCCGGTGGCGCCGACTGCGGAAACGCGTCACGCTCGAGCGGGGGGCCGTCGGCCTCGAGGTACTCCTCGATCGACGCCAACAGCTCATCGAGCGGCGGCAGTCCCGGGGCGGGCGCGTCCAGCGGTTCGAAATCGAACGTCAGCAGAGCGCGGCGCAGTGGACCCTGCGTGTGGCAGGCCAGCCTGGCGGCCGCCGTCCGCAACCGCTCGCGGGTGGCGATGTCCGCCCCCTTCAGGACGCCCCGGAAACGCCGGGAATCGTGGTCGCTGCCCGCCTCGTAGCGCACGACCGCCAGATAGAAGAGCAGCAGCGGATCGCGCCGGGGCTTCCCGACGCCCCGCAGCCGACGTTCGATCTCGGCACGAACCTGGGCCCACCCGCCGCACTCCAGCAGGATATCCAGGACGGCCGGCAGGCGTTCTCCGTCCACTCGCTCGAGAAGCATGGGCCACCAGGCGGCGAGGCTCGTGGCAACCAGCCGGTCGTCGTAGAGGATGCCCAGCTCGACCGGCAGCGGCTCGAGCAGCCGGACGATCTCGTCCGGAGCACACTCGCCGGCGAGAGAGACCCTGTCGGCCAGCAGGCGCCACACGGCGTCGAGCATGTCCGGTCGGACGTTCCTGACGTGGCTGTTGCGGTGCAGATCCCGCAGCAGCAGGACCAGCGTCCGAAGCTGCTCGCCAGGCGGCAGTCCCTGCAGGCGACGGGTGACCGTCGCGGCCGCATCCGTGCCGGTGGACACGATCTCCAACAGGAGCCATTTCGACGGCAGGACGAGCCCAACCGCGTCGCGCCCGAGGTCTTCCGCGCGCTGCAAGTCCCGGGTGGCAAGCGCGAACCGCCCCTTGTTGCGGCTCTGATCGGCGGACTTGAGGAAACCGACAGCCTGCAGATCCAGGAGCCGATCGTCGTGCGGAGCGCGCCGCCGGGCCTCCGCCAGCGCGCTCTCGGCCTGGCGGTACGCGTTCCTCGAATGCTGCAGGCTGACCAGTTCCAGCCACGGGGTCGGATCGTCGGGAAACCGGTGCGCCATGTCCTGCAGGACACGCTGGAGCCTGCGTTTGCCCGCGGTCTGTCCGCGCAGCAGATCGAGCAGAAAGAGGTAGCCCTCGCGGTTGTCGGGATCGGCCTCGAGACTCTCCGTCATCAGCTCGACGAAGACCAGTTCAGGGACTTCGATGGGGCGGCCCAGCAGCCCGGCCAGCGCGCGCATCCTGTCAGGGGGCAGCAGTTCGGGAGGGACGGCCGCGCGGCCCGTGCGCGCGAGCGCCTCGAAGACGCACGCCCGAGCGAGCGCCTGATCTTCCGCCCGGGGAAACTCCCCCGGCAGCGCATTGAAGAAAACCGTGGCCGGGATCGGGTTCCACAGCTCGGGCGACACCTGCTGGCCCTGGAGGAAGATGCGGGCCAGGACGCCGCTCATCCGCTCGGCGGGCAACAGACGCCGCGCCAACGCTTCGAACGCGGCGACGGGGAACAGGTCCCGCGCCGCTGCCAGCCCCACGATCTGCAGCAGGTCGATCCGCGCCCGACCCGGCTCCTCCGGATACAGGGCGTCGGCCAGACGTTCGATCACCGTCCCAACCGCACGCACGTTTCCGTTCCGGAGCGCCCGTTTCAGTTCGCCGGCCAGCGCCGTCAGCGACCCCCGTTCGCTTCCCGGCTCCGGCGACGACCGCGCGTGCCCGTTGCCGCCGCCGTCGCGCGCTATCAGGCGCCGGCATTCGGCCACCTTACGGGGCAGCGCGAAGTCGGCCGGCAGCAGATCGAGGGTACGGCGCAGCCCGTCGTCATCGCCCGCGCCGAAACAGACCATGGCCTTGCAGAACAGGCGCCAGGCCGCGAACGGCGAGCGCCGGGGCACGCCCCGCAGCAGGCTGGCGGCCCGTGCCCAGTCGCCGGCGTCCATCGCCTCGAGACCGGGGCCGACCTCCGCGACGTCCCGGCGCAGCGGGTGGCTCTCGTCGAAGGCGTCGAGCCCCTTCCAGCACCGCTGGACTACCAGTCGATCCGCCAGCACCTGCTCCACCCGCTGCATGGGCGCCCCACCGGCCAGGTGGCCCGCATAGGTCGCCAGGGCGTCCTCGCCGTCCAGGTAGCGGACGTACTGCACCCAATCGTCCTCCGACAAGGCCGGCAGGCGAATCGACGCTCGATAGTGGTCGGCCCGGGCGCGCATGGTGGCCGCTTCCTTCTCCATGCCTTTGGCCGTGAGATGCCGGGCGCGCTGGATGGAAGCGCAGAACGACACCAGCGGCAGCCCCGCCAGGCTGTCGTTCCGGTCCCGCGCCTGCCGGATCAGGTCGAGCGCCTCGCGCCCGTTTCCGGCGTGGAGAAGCTCCCACGCCCGCTCCAGCAGACGACGGGCGGATGCGCGCGGTGCGCGCGCCGGAGTGGATCGCTTGCGACTGCCGCGATTGCGTCTGGCGGGCACGTCCATGCGTGGGCGACGGACTACCGCTGGTCGGAAGTCAGGCCGCTCAGCTCGCGCCGGGCCGCCGCGTTCTCCGGCTCGAGCGCCAGCGCCTGCTGGTAGGCGGCCGCCGCGCGGTCGAGCTCCCGCCGGGCACGGTGCGCGCGCGCCTTGCCCAGCCAGGCGGACGACGAGGCGGGATCCGCCTCCACCGCCAGCGACAGCGCGTCGACCGCGAGCCACAGCTGCCCCGCCGCCGCCGCCGCGCTGCCCAGGCTCGTCAACGCGGCCGGGTCCCGTCCGGCCAGCGCCAGCGACGCCTGCAGGCTGGCGAACCCCTGCCCCGGCTGCCCCGAGCGCAGCCGCGCCAGACCGAGGTGGAACTGCGCCAGCGGGTGGGCCGGCGCGCGGCTGACCGCCTGCTCCAGCGCGTCGCGGGCCTGCTCCACGTCGCCCAGCGCCAGCGCCGCCACGCCGATGCGGTAGAGCGGCTGCGCGCTCCCCGGCCGGCGCGCGGCGAGCCGGCGGTAGTGCGCGATGGCCTGCTCGAGGTCGCCCGCCCGGGCCGCCGACCGGGCCGCCAGCTCGAGGTCCGCCTCGAACAGGCCCTCGTCGCGCAGCGACTGCAGCAGCGCGTCGAGGTCGGCCTCGGTGATCGGACCCCGGAATTGGCGCCGCAGGCGGCCCCGGGCGTCGAACACGTACGTCGAGGGGAGCGCCGCCGCGTCGGCGCCGCCGAAAAAGCGCTCCATCACCGGTGCGTCGGCGAGGAACTGCGGATACGGCACGCCCAGGTCGCGGACCATGCCGCGGACCGAGTCCAGATCGTCCACTTCCACGCTGACGCCGGCGAAGTCGACGCGGCCCCCGTAGCGTCCCGCCAGCGCCACGAGCTGCGGCAGCTCCACGTTGCACGGCGCGCACCAGGGGGCCCAGAAGTTGACCACCGCGGGCCGTCCGCCGGACGTCAGCGGCCCGGCGCCGCCCCCCAGCCGCGGCAGGTCCACCGCGGTCGACGGCGGGCCGACCGGCCTGGGCCGCGTGCCCTCCGGCCAACGCGGCAGCACGTCGACCCCCACCTCCGGGCGGCCCTCCACCACGCGCAGCAGCCGGTCCGCGGGCAGGTCGCTCCACGTCTCGCGGGCGCCCGACGGCCACGCGACCGTGAGGCGCTCGACACGCCCGGCGGCGCCCAGGCCGAAGTGCAGATCGAGCGGCACCTGCGTCTGGAAACCTTCGGTGATCCGCACGTAGTCGCGGCGGGTGGCGCCGCCCGCCTCCAGCGTCACCACGGCGCCCAGGGCGGGAGCTGCCGAGCGCGTGGCCGCCAGCCGCACGCGCGCGTAGCGGCGGGTCTCCGGCCGCGCGTGCTCGTCCGACGTGTTCTCGAACAGCCGCAGGCCGCGCAGGGTCAGCAGCGCGAGATCGAGGTCGCCGTCGCCGTCGACGTCCACCGGCGCGGCGGCGCGGCCGTCGTGGTCGCCGTCGAGCCCGAAGACGTACGCGCTCCCGACCAGCGCCCCGCCCGCGTTGTAGAAGAGCCGGTCGCGCTCGTAGCCGCTGAACGAGCCGCGGAACGCACGCCGCTCCCCGACCGCCACCGGCGCGAACGGCGATGCCCGTTCGATCGCTTCGGCGTCGGCGACAACCTGTCGCCAGAAGAACGGTCAGTAGTCGGGCGCCGCGGGGTCGCGGTGACTCGTGTTCCCGTTGGTGACGAACAGCTCCTGGTCGCCGTCGTTGTCGAGGTCGTAGAACAGCGACGCCCAGGCCCAGCCCGCGTCGCTCACGCCCAGCGCCGCGGCCCGGTCGTCCCAGCCGTCCGGCCCCTGGACGAAGAGCTGGTTGCCGGCGGCGAGTCGTCCCAGGCGCTCCCGCATGGCGCCGGCGAGACCCTGCGCCAGACGAACTACGCGCTGCCCGGCGTGCGAGTACATGTTCGAGAGGTGCAGGCTCCAGCGGCCGCTGTTGTCCCAGTCGGCGACCGCAATGCCCATCGTGTTGGCGGCGTCGCCGGCGAGCGGATGATCCGTCAGCGCGCGGAACGCGCCGCCCTGGTTGTCCCACAGCTCGTTGGCGCCGTAGTCGTTGCCCTCGAAGAGGTCGAGGTCGCCGTCGCCGTCGAAGTCGAAGAGGTGCGCGGCGTAGGTGTAGCGCGTGCCGGATATGCCGCGCGCGTCCGATTCCTCCGTGAACCGCAGATTGCCGCGGTTGATGAACAGCAGGGTGTCCGCGCCGTCCCGCGCGTCCACCCGGTTGAAGCGTTCCGGATCGCGCGACCGGTCGGTCTCGTAGCCGGCCACCACGATGTCGATCAGCCCGTCGCCGTTCACGTCGCCGGCGGTCAGCGGCTGGGCATCCGCGCGCTGCGCGCCCGACGGATTGTCGAACTCGAGCGCGTCGGGGAGAAACTGCCAGCGGCCGTCGCGGCGCGTGTGCAGGCCGATCGAGCCGCGCCCCGCGCTGTAGAGCACCCGGTTGCCGACCAGTTCCTCCAGACCGTCGCCGTCGAGGTCGACGAAGAGGGCCTGCGAGGGAATCAGCCGCGGGTCGTCGTAGGGCAGCGCCGCGCGCACGAAGCCGCCCCGGCCGTCGTTGAGGAACAGCACCCCCTGGTTCATCGACTCGGTCGCCAGCAGGTCCCAGAACCCGTCGCCGTTCCAGTCGACCACGGCCAGCCCGGAATCGACGAGGCTCGAGCGCGTGTCCACGATCGCCTGCCGCAGCTCGCGGTTGGCCTCCGAGCGGTTGAAATGGAACCCGGTGGCATCGGTGATCTCCCGGAACGGCGGATGCGGGCTGCGGACCACCGTCGCCTCGACGACGTCGAGCCGCTCGAGACGCCAGCGGCCGGGGGCCACCTCGCTCACGCCGGCGTGCACCGTGGCGTCGAGCACCGACCGCGCGCCGGCCGGATCCGGTCCGCCGAGCTGCAGGTGCGCCTTGACGAACGCCCGGTCGCGCGCCGGCTCCAGCAGGAACTCGAAGGCGTGCCACGAGGCGCGCTCGACGGCGGTCCAGCCGGCGGTGTGGCGGCGCAGCACCGCCAGGAACGCCTCGCGGTCCAGCGGCTGCGAGGCAGCCGGCGCGTAGCGGCGAACGGCGAGGCGGCCGTCCGCGACGACGCGCCCGGCGTCCGGCGCCGGAAAGCGGCCGCGGAACCCGTCGGACAGCCCGCCGGCCGCCGTCGCCCAGTCGAACGTCCGCAGGCCGGCGACCAGGGTGTCGTCGAGGCTCCGTTGCACCGCTTCCAGAGCGGCCTCGGACTCGGTGACGTC
Organism: Vicinamibacterales bacterium; assembly: GCA_963665465.1. Classification (GTDB taxonomy): domain Bacteria; phylum Acidobacteriota; class Vicinamibacteria; order Vicinamibacterales; family UBA8438; genus JAAXGX01. Next base: position 4,746,942 of record OY762226.1, on the reverse strand, counting down.
GGGGACGAACTGTGCGGGGGGCGTGACCAGCCCTGCCGGGGGCTGCGGCGCACCGCCGCCGGCAGCGGCGGACGCAACGCCGAACACCAGCCATCCGGCGACGAGCAGCACGCCCGCGGGGAGGGTTCGCACCGGTCTGCCGGCAGTATACAGCCCCGGCGTCGCCCTCGAGCCCGGCGGCGGACGCGGCGGGCGCGGCGCTATGATACGGGCCATGCAAGACTGGCTACCGACCTGCGGGGAGCGCCCCGTGACCCCGCGCGCGATCGTGCTCGCCCTCGGCTTCGGTCTGCTGGCGGCGAACGCGGCCGGCCAGGCGTGGCGGCCGCTCACCACCACGGCCGGCGAATGGCCCAGCTACGGCGGCGACGCCGGGCACACGCGCTACTCGCCGCTGGACCAGATCGACGCGTCGAACTTCGGCGAGCTCGAGATCGCCTGGCGCTTCAAGACCGACAATCTCGGCCCGGCCCCGGAGTTCAAGCTCGAGGGAACGCCGATCATGGCCGGCGGGGTGCTCTACGCGACCGCGGGCACCCGGCGCGCGGTCGTGGCGCTGGACGCCGCCAGCGGCGAGCTGCTGTGGATGCACAGCGAGCACGAGGGCGAGCGGGCGGCGCAGGCGCCCCGCCTGCTGTCGGGGCGCGGGCTGGCGTACTGGACCAACGGCACGGAGGCCCGCATCCTCTACGTCACGCTCGGGTTCCGCCTCGTGGCGCTCGACGCCGCCACCGGCCTGCGGGACCCCGGCTTCGGCGACGGCGGGATCGTCGACCTCAAGGCGGCGGCCGTCGTGGGCGACGGCCGCCCCATCGACCTCGTCAGCGGGGAGATAGGCCTGCACGCCACGCCCACCGTGGCGCGCGACGTCGTCGTCGTGGGCGGCACGTTCGCCGACGCCCCGGCGCCGCGGACGCACAACAACACCAAGGGCCTGGTGCAGGCGTTCGACATCCGCACCGGCCGGCGCCTGTGGGTCTTCAACACCGTCCCGCGCCCCGGCGAGTTCGGCGCCGACACCTGGCTGAACGACTCGTGGGGGACCAACGGCAACAACGGCGTCTGGACACAGATCTCGGCCGATGCGGACCTCGGCATCGTCTATCTGCCGGTCGAGACGCCGTCGGGCGACTACTACGGCGGCCACCGGCCGGGCGACAACCTCTTCGGCGAGAGCCTGGTGGCGGTCGACCTGCTCACCGGCGAGCGGCTGTGGCACTTCCAGCTCGTGCACCACCCGATCTGGGGCTTCGACATGGCCAGCCCCCCGATCCTGGCCGACATCACCGTCGACGGGCGGGCGATCAAGGCGGTTGCGCAGCCCGGCAAGCAGGCGTTCCTGTACGTCTTCGACCGGGTCACCGGCGAGCCCGTCTGGCCGATCGAGGAGCGGCCGGTGCCGCAGGGCGACGTGCCGGGCGAGTGGTACTCCCCGACCCAGCCGTTCCCCACCCGGCCGCCGGCGTACGACCGGCAGGGCGCATCCATCGACGACCTGATCGACTTCACGCCCGAGCTGCGCGCCGAGGCCGTCGAGCTGGTGTCGCGCTACCGGCTCGGGCCCCTCTTCACGCCGCCGGTTGTCAGCCGCGAGGGCGGTCCGATCGCCACGCTCGGGCTGGGCGCCGGCAGCGGCGGCACGAACTGGCCCGGCGGCGGCTACGACCCCGAGACCCACATCCTGTACGTCCCGTCACGGACCGGGTTCTACTCCTGGGAGCTGATCCCGACGCCCGGGCCGGACGTCTCGGACATGCGCTACGTGAAGGGAACGACGAAGTACGGCGTCGGCCACGGCGGGCTGCGCGACCTGAACGTGCGCGGGCTGCCGCTGGTCAAGCCGCCCTACGGGCGCCTGTCCGCGATCGACCTCGACCGCGGCGACATCCTGTGGCAGACGCCGCACGGCGACACGCCCGACCGCGTTCGAAATCACCCCGCGCTGCGGGACCTGGAGATTCCGCGCACCGGCGAGCGGTGCATCCACCTGATCGGCCCGCTCGTCACCCGGACGCTGGTCGTGATGGGCGAGTGCGGCTACCACCGGACGGAGGCCGGGCGGGGCGCCATGCTCCGGGCCTATGACAAGGCGACGGGCCGGGAGGTCGGCGCGGTCTTCATGCCGGCCCCGCAGTCGGGCTCGCCGATGACCTACCTGGCGGACGGGCGGCAGTACATCGTGCTCGCCATCAGCGGACGCACCTACTCGGGCGAGTACATCGCCTTCCGCCTGCCGCTATAGGGGGCATAGGATGCGGCAGCCGCGGGCGACGACGGGTGTGGCATCATGAACCCTAGGAGTTGCGGGCTGGAGGCATCACCCGGCATGGCTGAGATCGACGTCACGTCACGGTCCGGCGCGCCCGACACCCTCTTGCCTCCGCGGGCCCCTGCCCTCCGCGCGCCGACGCTGGAGAACGGCGACCGGCTCACGCGCTACGAGTTCGAGCGCCGCTACGCCCTGCGGCCCGACCTGAAGAAGGCGCAACTGATCGAGGGGGTCGTGTACATGCCGTCGCCGGTGAGCGTGGCCCATGCGGGACCGCACGCGATGATTCAGACCGTGCTGCTCGTGTACGCCGCGTCAACGCCCGGCGTCCACGGCTACGACAACGCCACCCTCCGCCTCGATCTCGACAACGAACCGCAGCCCGACGCGCTGCTCTGCCTCGCGCCCGAGGCGGGCGGGCGATCCCGCGTGAGTGCCGCCGACTACCTCGAAGGCGCGCCGGAGCTGGTCGTCGAAGTCGCCGCCAGCAGCGCGTCGATCGACCTGCACGACAAGCTGCGCGCCTACCGCCGCAACGGAGTGCAAGAGTACGTCGTCTGGCGCACCCAGGAACAGTGCATCGACTGGTTCGAGCTGACGGACGGCGACTACCGCCCCCTGCCCGCCGACGACGCCGGCGTCGTCCACAGCCGCGTCTTCCCCGGCCTGCGCCTGACCGTCCCCGCGCTGCTGAACGGCGACCTCGCCGCCGCCCTCCGGGAGCTGCAGGCGGGCATCGACGCGGACGCACACCGCCGGTTCGCCGCCCGCCTGACGGAGCCGTCCCGAACCGAACAGGCTGGCGAGTCTAGGCAGACGCTGGCGCCGGGGCCGCCCGGCGTTCGAGGGCGAGGAGCGCCTGCTTGACCGGCAGACCGCCGCCGTAGCCGGTGAGGGTGCCGTCGGCGCCGATCACCCGGTGGCACGGCACGACGATGGCGAGCGGGTTGCGGCCGTTGGCCGCGCCCACCGCCCGTGACGCCGTCGGCTTGCCGATGCGGCGCGCCAGCTCGCCGTAAGAGACGGTTTCGCCGTACGAGATGCGGCGGAGCTCGTCCCATACTCGACGCTGGAACGTCGTGCCGTCCGGAGCGAGCGGCAGATCGAAGTCGCGGCGGAGCCCGTCGAAGTACTCCGCGAGCTGGCGTTTCGCCGCGTCCAGCGGCCCGGGCAGCGCGCGGCGTTTCTCGCGCCACGCCGCAGCGGGTGCACGAGCCGCCGCGTTGGGCAGGTCGACGCGTCGGAGATGTCGCTCGTCGCCCACCAGGCGCAGGATGCCGATAGGCGTCTCGAAGTCGTGGTAGGAGCTGGACATGTCCGCCTCCACTATAGCGCTGCAGCGGATCGCGGGATAGGCAACTTCGGTCTTGGATTCCGGCTGGCCGGAACCTACAATGGCCCGATGAAACAGATGATGCACGAGTCCGTCCTCAGGATTGGAGTCGTGTGCGCGGGCTTGGCCCTGACCGTACTCGTCGGCCTGCCCGCCGCATCGTCCGCGCAGCAGCCGGCGGCGCATGCCGAGGCGTCGCCCGCGACGGTCGCTGCCGCGCCAACCCCGTCGGCGGCGGCCGGCCGCCGGTTGCTGGACCGCTACTGCCTGACCTGCCACAGCCAGCGGCTCGAGACCGCCGGCCTGAGCCTGGAAGCCCTCGACCTCGCCCACGTCGCCGCGGACGCCCCGGTGTGGGAGAAGGTGGTGCAGAAGCTGCGCACGGGCACGATGCCGCCGTCGAACAGGCCGCAGCCGCCCGATGCGGACCGCCGGGCGGTTCTCGCGTGGCTGGAGACGTCGCTCGACGCCGCCGCGGACGCCCATCCGAATCCGGGCCGCACGGAGACGCTGCGGCGCCTCAACCGGACCGAGTACCAGAACGCCGTCCGCGACCTGCTGGCGCTCGACATCGACGCCGCGGCGCTGCTGCCGCCGGACGAGAGCGGCCACGGCTTCGACAACGTCACCGTGGGCGATCTGCCCCCGGCCCTGCTCGACCGCTACATCTCCGCGGCGCGCAACATCAGCCGCCTCGCGGTCGGCGCGCGGCGCGTGGCGGCCGACAGCGCCGTCATTCGCGTCCCGCCCGACACGACGCAGGAGGCGCACGTCCCCGGCCTGCCGATCGGCACCCGCGGCGGCGTGCTGGTCTCGCATACGTTCGCACAGGACGGCGAGTACGACATCCAGGTGCGCCTGGCGCGCAATCGCAGCGGGAATATCGGGGGCCTGCGCGACCCGCGGCCGCACGAGCTCGAGCTGCTGCTCGACCGCGCGGTGGTGGCGAGCTTCACGGTGGCCCGGCCGCCCGGCGGCGACGACACGCTGCTGGACCGCAACCTGCAGGTGCGCGTGCCGGTCACCGCCGGCCCGCACGAGCTCGGCGTCACGTTCGCCAGGGACGGCGGCTCGCTGATCGAAACCGAGCGCCAGCCGCTCCAGTCGCATTTCAACGAGCAGCGCCACCCGCGGCAGACGCCTGCGGTCTACCAGGTGACCATCACCGGCCCCTATTCGCCCCAGGGCGCGGCCGACACGCCGAGCCGCCGACGCCTCTTCGTCTGCCGGCCGGACGAGCCGCACCGGGAGGAGGCCTGCGCGGAGGAGATTCTCGCGACGCTGATGCGCCGCGCCTACCGCCGGCCGGTCTCCGCCGCCGACACCGAGGGGCCGCTGGCGTTCTATCGCGAGGCGCGGGCCGCGGGCAGCTTCGACGACGGCATCGAACGCGCGCTCGCCGCGGTGCTGATCAACCCGGAGTTCCTGTTCCGCGTGGAGCTCGACCCCGAGCGGGCGGCTGCCGGCGCCGCGTACCGCATCAGCGACCTGGAGCTGGCCTCGCGCCTCTCGTTCTTCCTCTGGAGCAGCATTCCGGACGACGAGCTGCTCGCGGCCGCGGAGCGCGGCGAGCTGAGCCGGCCCGACGAGCTCGAGCGGCAGACGCGGCGGATGCTGGCCGACCCGCGCTCGTACAATCTCGCCCGCAACTTCGCCGGGCAATGGCTGCAGTTGCGGAATCTGGTCTCGCTCAGCCCGAACACGCGCCTCTTCCCGGACTTCGACGACAACCTGCGGCAGGCGTTCCGCGAGGAGACGGAGCGCTTCTTCGACAGCGTGTTGCGGGAGGGCGGCGGCGTGCTCGACCTGCTGAGCGCCGACTACACGTTTCTCAACGAACGGCTGGCGAAGCACTACGGCATCCCGAACGTCTACGGCACCCGCTTCCGGCGCGTGGAGCTCGACCCGGCCAGCCGGCGCGGCGGCCTGCTGCGGCATGGCAGCATCCTGTCGGTCACGTCCTACGCGACGCGGACGTCGCCCGTGATTCGTGGGGTGTGGGTGCTCTCGAACATCCTCGGCGCCCCGCCGCCGCCGCCGCTGCCGAACGTGCCGGCGCTGGAGGAAAACGCCGTCGCCGCCAACCTCCCGATGCGGGAGCGCCTGGCCGCGCATCGCGGCAATCCCGTCTGTGCGAACTGCCACCGCACGATCGACCCGGTCGGGTTCGCGCTCGAGAACTTCGACGCGCTCGGCCGCTGGCGGGCCCACGAGGGCGACACCGCCTCGATCGACGTGTCGGGGCGGCTGCCGCTCGTCGGCGAGTTCGACGGCGTGGACGGTCTCGAGGCCGGCCTGATGAGTCGGCCGGACCTGTTCGCCGGCACCATCACCGAGAAACTGCTGACGTTCGCGCTCGGCCGCGGCGTCGAGTATTACGACGCGCCGGCCGTCCGCCGGATTCTGCGCGCCGCGGAGGCGGACGGCTACCGCCTGTCGTCGCTCATCCTGGGAATCGTCGAGAGCGTCCCGTTTCAGATGAGGAGATCGTCATGATCATCACGAAGAAGGCCCTCCCCCGGCGCACGTTCCTCAAGGGGGTCCAGGCCACCCTGGCGCTGCCCCTGCTGGACGCGATGATTCCCGCGGCGACGGCGCTGGCCAGGACGCCGGCCAAGCCGGTGTCCCGGCTCGGCTTCGTCTTCATCCCGATGGGCTGCGACCACGGGCGCTGGACGCCGGCCGACGCGGACCGGCTCGGCGCGTTGCCGCCGATCCTCAGCCCGCTCGAGCCGGTCAAGGAGCAGCTCTCGGTGGTCACCAACCTCGAGCTGGAGCTCTCCTATCCGGGCACCCACGACACGTCGAACTCCGGGTTCCTCAGCGCGGCCTACGCCAAGCACACGGAGAGCTCCGACTACCACCTGGGCACGACGGTCGACCAGATCGCGGCTCGCAGGATCGGACAGGACACGCAGCTGCCGTCGCTGCAGCTGTCCATGGATCTGAGCCCCCTCGCCGGCGTGTGCAACAACGGCTACGCCTGCGTCTATCAGAACTGCCTGTCGTGGTCGTCGCCGACCACGCCGCTGCCCGCCGAAGCGCATCCGCGCATCGTCTTCGAGCGCCTCTTTGGCGAGGGCGGCACGGCCGCCGAGCGGCAGGCCGCGCTCAACAGCCGCGGCAGCCTGCTCGACGCGTTCAGCGCCGACATCGCACGCCTCAAGCGCGCGGTGGGTGCGACCGATCGGGCCCGCGTCGACCAGTATCTGGACAGCATCCGCGAGGTCGAGCGCCAGATCCGGCGGGCCGAGGCCGGCGCCGCCGAGAACCCGCTGCCCGACGTCGACCGTCCCGTGGGCGTTCCGGCGGCGTTCGCGGACCACGCGAAGCTCATGTTCGACCTGCAGCTCCTGGCCTTCCAGGCGGACATCACGCGGGTCATCAGCTTCCAGCTCACGCGCGAGCTCAGCAACCGGACGTATCCCGAGATCGGCGTGCCGGATCCGCATCATCCGACCAGCCACCACGGGAACGACCCCGAGAAGCTGCTGAAGATCTCCAAGATCAACACGTTCCACGTGTCGCTGTTCGCCGAGTTCCTCGAGAAGCTGAAGGCCACCCCCGACGGCGACGGGTCGCTGCTCGACAGCACCGTCTACCTGTACGGCAGCGGGATGGGCAACTCCAGCCTGCACGACCACGAGAACCTGCCGATCCTGGTCGCCGGCGGCGCCGCCTGCGGCCTCCGGGGCGGGCGGCACATCCGCTACGACTCGGGCACGCCGCTCGCCAACCTGCACCTGACGCTGCTCGACCGCGTCGGCGTCGGGCTGGACTCGTTCGGCGACAGCACCGGTCGGATCGAGAACCTGGTCGACGCCGTGCCTGTGTAGACAGGTTCGGCCAGGAGCCTGCACCATGCGACGGTGCAGACTCCGCAAGGCGCGCAAGGCGCGCCTCCGCAGGAGCGGCGCGGGGCTGGTCCCCGCAAGCGGACGCCGGGGGTTCGGGGCGCAGCCCCGTCTAATTGAAGCTGGGAGACCACCCATGGATTGGCGACGAATCGCTGGACTCTCCATCCTGGCGCTCGCGGCGGCCACGACGGCCGCCGCGGCGGAGGACACGTCGCTGGCCGACGCGGCCGAGCAGCGGCAGCCCGCGCTCGTGCGCACGCTGCTCGCCGGCGGCGCCGACGCGAACGCCGCCCAGGTCGACGGCACGACCGCCCTGCACTGGGCGGCGTACCACGACGACCTGGAAACGGCCCGCCTGCTGGTGGCGTCCGGCGCCGAGGTCGACGCCGTGAACCGCTACGGCGTGCCGGCGCTGTCGCTCGCCGCCGGGAACGGCAATGCCGCGCTCGTGCAGTTCCTGCTCGAGGCGGGCAGCGATCCGAACGCAGTGCTGCTGGGCGGCGAAACCGTGCTGATGACGGCGGCCCGCACGGGCAACCTGTCGGCCGTGAAGGCGCTGCTGGCCGGCGGCGCCGACCCGGATGCGCGGGAGCGTCGCGAGCAGACCGCGCTGATGTGGGCGGCGGCCGAGGGGCACACGGGCATCGTCGACGCCCTCGTCGCGGCCGGGGCCGACGTGCACGCGTCGCTCGAGTCCGGCTTCAACCCGCTGCTCTTCGCCGTCCGCGAGGGACGCATCGAGGTCGTCCAGCGGCTGCTCGACACCGGCGTCGACGTGAACGCCGCCATCGAGCGGGCGCAGGAGAAGCCGGCCGAGCTGGTCAACAACGCCAGCTACCGGCCGGTGGACGAGGGCATGAGCCCGCTGGCGCTGGCCGTCCGCAACGGTCACTTCGAGCTCGCGCTGCGGCTGATCGAGGCCGGCGCCGATCCGAACGATCAGCGCACCGGTTTCGCGCCGCTCCACACGATGTCGTGGGTGCGCAAGCCGGACGCCAGCGACCGCGGCGATCCCCCGCCCATCGGGTCCGGGAACCTGACGGGCCTGCAGTTCGTCCGGGAGCTCGTGGCGCACGGCGCGGACGTGAACGGCCGCCTGGAGACCGCCGGCGTCCGCCCGCCCCATACCGCGTCGGAACTGGAAATGGAGGGGGCCACGGCCTTCCTCATGGCCGCAGACCGCGCGGACGTCCCGCTGATGCGCGTGCTCCTCGAGCTCGGCGCCGACCCGCTGCTGCCGAACGCCGTCGGCTCCACGCCGCTGATGGCGGCCGCCGGGCTCGGCACGAGGGCGCCGGAGGAGGAAGCCGGCTCGGAGCCGGAGGCCCGCGACGCGGTTCAGCTCCTGCTCGACCTGGGAGCGGACATCGACGCCGTGGACCGGAACGGCGATACGGCGATGCACGGCGCGGCGTTCGGCAGCTTCCCCACCGTCGTGCAGCTGCTGGCGGACAACGGCGCGGACATCCACGTCTGGAGCAAGCCGGACGTGAACGGCCGGACCCCGCTGTTCATCGCCGAGGGCTACCGCGGCGGTCTGCCCCGGCCGTCGCGTCCGACGATGGAAGCCATCGCGACCCTCATGGTCGGCGCCGGCATCCCGACCGACGGGCCGCGGCCGGAGATCATCGACCAGTACTCGCGGCCGGCCCCGCCGCCGCCCGCGACGCCGGAGAAGCGGGAGAAGTCCGGACAGTCGGGACAGGCGAAGCCGCAAGCGCGCTGACCCGGAGCGGCCGGCCGGCGGTCACGGCATGATCCGCGTGAGCGCGGCGAAGGCTCCCAGGGCGATCACGATCCGCCACGTCAGGACCGCCTTCAGTTCGGCGATCTCGGCCCTCAGCTCCGCGAAGTGAGCCTTGCTTCCGGCCTTCAATTCCGCGATATCGGACTGGGTGGCCGTCTTCAACTCCGCGATATCAGCTTGGGTGGCCGACCTCAATTCGGCGATATCCGACTGGGTGGCCGACTTCAGCTCCGCGATATCAGCCTGGGTGGCCGACCTCAACTCGGCGATGTCGGACTGGGTGGCCGTCTTCAACTCCGCGATATCAGCCTGGGTGGCCGACCTCAACTCGGCGATGTCGGACTGGGTGGCCGACTTCAACTCCGCGATATCGGCCCTGATCGCCACGTGCTCGGTGAGAGCGTCGTTCATGGTGGAGACGATGGCCTTCGCCTGCCGTGTCTCGAATCCGACGTTCTGAAGGGCCTCCGCCGCTCGCAAGGTGTCCAAGCCCATCGTTTCTCCCTTCGTGACGGCTCGGTGCTCGCGTAGCCCTCCCTCCCTTTTTTCCAGAATACCTCAGGGGCCTCACCGGGCGTGCACGAAGCGCTGCACGCGGCGGCCGTCGAGCGTCTCCCCCACGTACAGGTTGCCCTGCGAGTCGAGCGCCAGGCTGTGCGGCGACTCGAACTGGCCGGCCCAGCGGCCGCGGCGGCCGAACGACGCCACGGCCTCGAGCGTGTCGCGGTCGAGCGTGTGCACGCGGTGCGTGCGCCCGTCGGCCACGACCAGCAGGCTCTGCTCGGCGTCGGTCGAGAACCCGATGTCCCACGGGTAGCCGCCCACCTGCCCGCCGCGCAACGGTGCCTCGACGAGCGCCTCCCTGACGAACGTCCCGTCGCTGTCGAACACCTGGATCCGCTGGTTGCCGCGGTCGCAGACGTAGACCATGCCGTCGCTGGCGCCGGCGACGCAGTGCGGCGTGTCGAACTGCTGCGGCGACGGATCGCCCCGGCTGAAGCCGCCGGCGACCGCGTCGTCGGGCCGCTTGCCGTACGCGCCCCAGTGCCGCTTGTAGTCGCCCGTCGCCGCGTCGAAGACGATCACGCGGCGGTTCGTGTAGCCGTCGCTGACGAACACCTCGTTCGCCCCGGCGTCGACCCAGATGTCGGTAGGCTGGCCGAGGAACCTCGTGCTGTTGCTGCCCTCCGTCCCCATCCCGAACTCGCCGATCTGCAGCAGGCAGTCGCCCGCCGGCGTCAGCTTCACGACCAGCGCGTTGTCGGTCGTCGCCCGCGAGGAGAGGTCGTAGGGCAGGCCGCCCCCGAAGCCGACCCAGACGTTGTCCTCGTGGTCGACGTAGATGCCGTGCGTCTGCGTCCCCCAATCGCAATCGCCGCCGGGGTCGCCCCAGCTGTGGACCACGGCGCCGTCCTGGTCGAACGCGATGACCGGGGGCGTGTTCTCGCCGCCGCGCTGGCTGTTGGGGCGGTGGATGATCCACACGTCGTCGCCGGAATCGACGGCGACGCCCACCACGTTGCCCAGGAGCCAGTCGCCCGGGAGGTCCTGCGGCCAGTGCGGATCGACCTGGAACGTCCCGTCCGACGGGCGCGGCGGCGCCTGCGAGGCCACCGCGCTACCGTGGACGGCGAGGACGAGTGCCAGCGCCAGGGCGGCCGCGGCGCAACCGATGCTCGATACGGGTCTCATTGCGTGTCCTCGCTCTGGGCGTTGTAGCGCTGCGCCCGCTCCACCATCTCGTCGTTGCGTATCAACTCCCGGCGGCGATCCGGATCGAGCGCGAGGTCGCCGGTTGCCCCCACCTGGCCGTCGCGGGCCAGCTCGCCGAGGGCGCGATCGACCGCTCCCGCGGCCACCAGGTTGATGCCGCCGAAGAAGGCGACGCCCACGCCGTTGTCGCGCGCCGCCTGGACCGAGGGCACGGACGCGAGCATCGGCCGGCCCGCCATCTCCACCGCCCGGGCGCACTGATCGAGCGGTATCTGGGGGATGAAGATCAGATCGCCGCCCGCCTGGGCGTAGCGCGTCATGCGCTCCAGCGCCTCGTCGAGCGAGCCGCCGCCGGCAACGACGTCGCAGCGGGTCATCAGCACCGTGTCGCCGCGCCGCGCGTCGGCGGCCGCGTGGACCTTGTCGACCATGGCGTCGGCGGCCAGGATCTTGCCCTCGCTGAGCCCCTGCAGGTGCTTGGCGCCGTACAGATCCTCGATCATGATGCACGCGGCACCGGCACGCTCGTAGCGCTGAACCGCGCGATAGACGTTGAGCGGATTCCCGCCGCCATCGTCCGCGTCCGCGATGATGGGCAGATCGATCGCGTCGGCGGCGCGGGTGCAGAACTCGATCAGGTCGTCCATGGTGATCATGCCGTAGTCGCCGACCCCGAACTTGCTCAGCGACAGCGCGCTGCCGCCCGTCATCGCGATCTCGAACCCGTGCATCTCGACGAGCCGGGCCGACGCGACATCGCCGCAGTTGACGCAGCGGCTCGGCTCGGACCGCGCCAGAAGCTCGCGGAACCGGCCGCCCGGGCTCGAAGCGGCCGGCGCCTGCGCCGCCGCGCCCGTTGCCGCCCCCAGCGTGTGGGCGGCAACCCCGCCCGCCGCCGCCGCCGTACCCTGGATGAAGCGGCGCCGCGATGGACCGCCGCGCTGCTCGGAATTCACCGGCATGCTCATCGTGTCCTCCTTGCGATATGCAGAGCGTACCCCAACGGTGCCGGGAACCGCCCAACGATCTGTTCGCCGGCAGAACCGGCTGGTCGGAGGCGGCCCGGAGCCATGATAGTCTCATGGTGGACCATGTTTCTGACATGTTGAAGGTCAACATTGCGGACGCGAAGGCGCATCTCTCGAGCTACCTCGACCGCGTCGCGCAAGGCGAAACCATCGTGCTCTGTCGGCGCAACGTGCCGGTGGCGGAGATCCGCCCGCTGGCGCAACGGCGGACGGAGAAACGGCCCGTCGGCACAGACCCCGGCCTCGTGGTCCCGGACAGCTTCTTCGAGCCGCTCCCGGATGATCTCCAGCGGGCGTTCGAGGGCGGTGCGACCGATGAGCCCGACGAAACGGGTGGGCGACTGGAGATCGACCCGGTCGTGCAGTTGCGGCGCCAGCGCGAGGCACGGCTCGAAGCGTTCTTCGCACAGAAGAAGCACCTGTCGTTCCGAGATGAGGCGCCTCGCAGCCTGAACGAGGTCACGGCCCGCCTGCAGTCGCCGCTGGCGGTGGACCGGACCGCACTCGCGAAGGCGGCCGAGCGGTTGCAGCTCTCGAACCCGCGGTAGGAGCCGGGCGGGATGGATCGGAAGCTGACCGACCTTGCCCTGTATCGCGCCGGGTGGGGCGACAATTCGATCACCCTGGACGATGACCCGACGACGGAGCCGGCAAATGCGCTCGACGCCCTGCCGCGGCTGATCCGCGTTGCTTGGACACCTGAACTGGCCGACTTCCTGTCCTGGCCGCATCGTTCCGGTTGCGCGCTGCAGTGCCTGTATCAGATCGAGCCGGTCGACCGCCGCGGATCCACACGGCTGATGGCCGCAGAAGCCGTCAGGCGCACGACCAGCGCCGGCGCGTGCGAGATCGAGCTGGTCGATGGCTGGCCCGGGGAACCGCATTATTGGGGCAACCGCCAGCTTCATCAGGAAGAGATCGAGGCAGCCGTACATGGCATGCGGGCCAACGCTGAACTGCAGGTGCTGAGCGTTCCCGCACTGGACAGCGACAACACGGGGCGACCTCTCGAACGAACTCTACCTCAGTGCCCTCTCCGCGTGGGAAATCGCGATCAAGTATCGAAGCGGCCGGTTGCCGCTGTCGGAAACGCCGGACCGATTCGTCACCAGCCGGCGAGCGCGGCTTGGGATCGAGCCCTTGCCGTTTGACGAGCGGCACGCGGCGCGCGACGTGCTGCTACCCCCACACCACAAGGATCCGTTCGACCGCGGCCTGGTTTCGCAGGCCATCCTGCACCGGATGACGATTGTGACCCCCGACGCGATGATTGCGACGTATCCGGCACCTGTACTCTGGCTCTGACGTGCGCGAGCCGTCTGCGCCGCAGAACCGCGGCAAGCCCCCGCCCGAATTGCAACGCCGACGATCCGCCCCCGAAGGCGCGCACAGCGCGCCTCGGCGGGAGCGGCGCAGGGCGAAGGGGCCCCGCAAGCGGACGCCGGGGGTGCGGGGCGCAGCCCCGTCTGATCGAAGCCAGCTAGAACATCGCGATCGGGTTGGCCGGGCTGCCGGTGCCGTTCTTCACGTTGAGCGGCAGCGCCATGAACATGAACTCGTGGCGTCCCTCCTCGGCGCAGGCGTCGGCGAGCGGCTCGAGCAGCGCGTTGTCCAGCAGCGCCACGCCGTAGAAGGTCAGCACGCCGTGCACCGGGTAGGCGAGCCCGTAGTCGTTGGGCCGGGCGTCCATCATGTCCCACCCGAGCAGCGCGACGTCGCGGTCGCGAATGAACTTCGCGCACGAGGCGTGCAGGCCGGGGCGGGCGCCGCCGCCGATCGCGCCGCCGGCGCGCTGGAACGCCTCCCGCCCGCTGTGGACGAGCAGCGCGTCGCCCGGCCCCACCTCGACGCCCTGGGCCGCCGCGACCTCCTCGAGCTCCCAGCCGTGCACCGGCCGGTCCGCCGTCACGTGCGGCTCGCCGCGATGACGGGGCACGTCGAGCAGCACGCCGCGCGTGATGATGCCGTTGCTCCAGGCCGTGATGGCGCCGAACTTCGCGCCGTGCGTGTCCACCGCAGCGTCCGGATCGCGACCCTGCCAAACGCCGTCCGTGTTCTCCCACACGTGGCACAGGGCGTCGATGTGGGTGATGGTCTGGCCGTGATAGATGAACCCGTAGTAGTCGATGAACGAGCCGGCGCCGCCGCCCCGGTCGTTCTTGCGGACGAACTGCTGCGTCGGCTCGAAGAGCCGGCTGGTCGAGACGGTGCGCCCGTTGCGCACGAGCGCCGCGGCGGCCAGGCGCTTCTCCGCGGTGATCAGGTTGACCGCCCCCACCTCGTCGTCGGCGCCCCAGCGGCCCCAGTTGCGCTGATCCCTGTACCACCCCTCCACCTCGGCCTGTGTCGGCAGCGCCCGGCCGCCCTGCACCGCCGTGGCGGGGGGCCTAGCCGCCGCCGCGGGGCGCGAACTCGACAGGCCGCCGGCAGGCACCGCCCACGCGCCGGCCCGCTGTCCCAGGGCCACGCCGCCGACCGCCACCGCGCTCTTCAGGAACCGTCGTCGTGATGCAGACATCGTCAGTCCTTTCTCCAGGCCAGTCGCAACGCGCAACCGGCAATGACGACGGCCATCAGCGCCATGACCGCGAACTTGGCGCCGGTCAGCACAGGGAGTGCCGCGCTGATGGACGATTGCGCCGGATACAGCCGGGCCGCCCGGCCCAGCACGAAGTCCTCCACCACCTCGGTCAGCAGGAACAGGACGGGAACGAACGGCAGCCACGCGCCGAGCCCCGCCCGCGTGCCGCCGCGCGCGAGCAGCCAGGCGATCAGGAGCATCGCCGCGCCCCCGAGCAGCAGCGGCGTCAGGATGTCCAGGCGCTGAAACAGGACGTAGGCGGCACGTCCGTCGGGACCGATGGCACCCAGGAACGCGTGCAGCTCGTCGGTCCCGTAGCCGAGCTGCTCCTCGGGGAGCACGCCTCCGGGGGCCAGCGCGCGCACGGCTGCAAACGGGCCCGTCCCGAAGAGCAGACCCGTGCCCGCGAGCGCCGTCCCGGCCGCCGCGAGCACTCGCCTGCCGCTTGCAACCTGGAGAATCCAGGGCATGCTACCGCCAGAGAGTAACCCAAACGGGATGGCCGTGGAAGTCTACGATGCAGGGCGGACGGCGATGGCGATCTTGCCGCGCGCGTGCCCGGCCTCGAGCTGGCGCATGGCGTCCGCGACCCCGCTCAGCGGGCAGGTCCGGCCGATGGCCGGCACGACCTTGCCGGCCTCGAGCAGCTCGCGCAGGCGATCGAGATCCGCGGCGACGACCGTCGAGAACAGCGAGCCGAGCGTCTGGCGCACGAACGGCGACAGAAGCGACGCCCGGAGCTGACGATCGATGCCGCCGAGCCAGGGTCCGCCGGTCTCTCCCCCGACGATGACGAGCGTGCCGGCCGGCGCGAGCGCGCGCCTGAGATGCGAGAGCGAACGATTGCCCGCCGTGTCGAGAATGACGTCGTAACGCTGCCGGCCGTCGGCGAAGTCCTCGCGCGTGTAGTCGATGGCCTGCCGGGCGCCGAGCGATCTCACCAGCTCCGTCTTCGCCGTGCTGCACACGCCCGTGACCTCCGCGCCGAGCGCCCGGGCAATCTGCACCGCGAACGTGCCGACGCCGCCGCCGGCGCCGATCACCAGCACGGTCCGCCCCGCCTCGACGCGTGCCACGTCGCGCAGGGCCTGCAGGGCCGTGGCAGCGGAGGTGGGCACGACCGCCGCCTGCTCGAACGTGAGGTTGGCCGGCTTCGGCGCGAGCGTGTCCTCAGGCCCGCAGGCGTACTCGGCGAAGGCGCCGGTGCAGGTGCCGAACACCTCGTCGCCGGGCCGCAGCCGGGTGACGCCCGGGCCGACCGCGGCGACCCGTCCGGCGACGTCCTGCCCCGCCACGCGGTCCTTCGGCCGCCGCAGCCCGAAGCCCATCAGCCGCACGAGGTACGGCCGCCCGGTCATGAGATGCCAGACCCCGGGATCGAGGCCGGCTGCGTGAACCGCCACCAGCACGTCGCGCTCCCCAACCCGCGGGCGCTCGATATCCCGGAGCTGCAGCACGTCGGCCGAGCCGTATGCGTCCTGGACGATAGCCTTCATTCCCGCCTACTTGCGGGTCACAATCATGCTCTGACCGGCTGGATCTCGCGCAGGATGGCTGCCGATTCATTGCGCAGCTCCCCCCTGCGTGAGCGTGCGCATTCCGCAATCGTAGCAGGTGTAGGGGCTGTTGGCGCTGACCCGCACGGTACGGTCTGGTACCATCGAATCCTCATGCCGTCCGCGCCGCAAGCGGAGATGCTGCTCGACCTGGACTCGTGCGCCGTGCGCTCGTTCCGCGACGCGGACGCCGGCGAGCTGGCCCGGCACGCGAACAATCGCAGGGTGTGGCTGCAACTGCGCGACCAGTTCCCGCATCCGTATTCGGTCGACGATGCGCGCCAGTTCATCGCGTTCGCGCGCGGCGGAGAACCCGAGACGGCGTTCGCCATCACCGTCGACGATCGGCCGGTCGGCTCGATCGGCGTCGTGCTCCGTGCCGACGTGGAACGCTGCTCCGCGGAGATCGGCTACTGGCTCGGCGAGTCGTGCTGGGGCCGGGGCATCGCGACGCGCGCCCTCGTCGGATTCACGCGCTTCGCGTTCGCCGCGTACGAGGTGGAACGCCTGTACGCCCTGCCCCTGGCCGCGAACGGGGCCTCCTGCCGCGTCCTCGAGAAGGCCGGCTACCAGCTCGAAGGCCGCCTGCGGCGGAGCGCCATCAAGGACGGTACGGTGCAGGATCAGATGCTGTACGCCAGCCTGCGCGCCGCCTGACTACCACGCGCGGCTGCGCGCTTCCGCCCCGGCGACAATCCGCTCGACGTCCTCCGCGAGCAGCAGTCCGTCGCGGTGCAGGTTGCGCGCGGATCGCTCGACCGCCGCGACGTAGGCGGCGGCGGTGCCGTAACGCTCTGCTACCGACGTGCGCGGGTCGCCCTGCGCCAGCCGCTCGGCCTCCGTGCGCGGCAAGGGGAGCCGCTGTCCCGCAGCGTCGCACAGGTCGTTGCCGGCGTACTCCGCGGCCCGCACCGCCCAGCCGGTGTGGGTGGCGAGCGGCGCCTGGACGGCCGGCACGCGAATGCCGGCCACGTCGTGCCCGTCCGCGTCGGTCCGCGGCACCAGCGCCGGATAGGGCGACGTGACCTCGGGCGGCAGGGTGCCGAGAATGCCCTCGCCCCCGTACGGGCCGAAATCGAGCAGGTCCCCGGTGCTCATCAACCCGTCGAAGTGCACGCCCGGAATCGCCGGGAAGCCCAGCTCCGCGCGCGGCAGCGCGGCCACCAGCGTCCCGTCCCGGCGGCGCGGCACGCGGCTCGCGGGCGGCTCCTTCCCCGCCGACACCCACCCGTCGAGGGCGACCAGCAAGGCGCGCAGCACCGGCTCGGCGGCGGCGGTGTTGCGCGGCTGCTGGCAGATGCCCCGCCCCTGCTGGCGGCTGCCGCCGCTGTGCGGGAAGCTGGAGAACAGGTAGAGACGCACGTCCCGCGGCTCGGGAATGTCGTTGCCCAGCGTGTCGGTGTGCAGCAGCGACGAGGCCTTGACCCAGTACTCGTTCGACGAGTTCGCTTCCAGAATCCGGGGGCACGTGCCGCTGTCGAGGCAGCGGCGCAAGCGTCCGTCGGTGCGGCCCGTCACGGGATCGTGCAGCACGTTGTAGGCGAACGGGAACTGCCGCTCCGGGAACCAGCGGGCGATGTGCTGCCGCTGCGTGCGGTGCGGCTGGGCGAAGCGGTAGTTGAAGAAGCCGCCGCTCGCGCCGCCGATCCAGTTCAGCACCCCGTCGAAGACCCGCCGGCCCGCCTCGTCCCGGTTGAAGCCGAGGTGGACGAAGTCGCGCATGAACCGCGCCGGCTGCGAAATGGCGAACGAATAGGCGTAGCGAATCTGCCCGGCCAGCGGATTGGCCGTCCCGTCCGTATCGACCGCGGCGCGGCGGAGGAACGCGGCCGTGTCGCGGACCGCCGCGAACCCGAGTCCCGCCACCAGCGGCTCGGTGGCGGGATAGACCAGGTGGTAGAGGCTGCCCTTCCGGAACGCCCTGCCGGCGGGCAGCAGCCTGATGGTGCGGGCGTCGGCGTACTCCCAGGCCGCGGAATCGATCGGCTCGGGCTCGTCGCCGTAGCGGGTGCGAACGGTCAGCCCGGCCTGCGTCGTGTCCAGCGTGGCCGCAGGGTACGACAGGCGGGCGGTCGTCGTCGTGGCGTTGTCAATGACCAGCTCCTCGAGCGCCGGGCCGACGATGGGCGAGCCGTCCGGGTTCGCCGCCACGGGCAGCGTGATGTTCAGCCGCCCGTCGGCGGGCGATGCCGTCGCGTCCCAGCCGGCCGACACGAACGTGTAGCCCTGCCGCATCAGGAAGCCGTTGCCGGCATGGGCCGCCGCGGTCGGATCGTTCGCCACGGCCGCCGCCTCGTTGAGCCGGTTCAGCGACAGCAGCCGGCCGCGGTTGTTCACCTCGAAGAAGAGCCGGCCGTTGGCGCGCGACCGGTCCACCGGCCTGAGGATGATCAGGTCGGCCGCGTACTCGACCATGCCGCGCGCGTTGCGCGGCGCCCGATCGATGTCGGCAATGACCGCATTCTCCGGCGCCGCGGGATCGACCTCGCCGTGGACGCGGCCGACGAGCTTCTCGTACGGCCCGACGTCGCCGAACGAACGCCCCTCGAAGGTGGGCGACTCGACGCGCTCGACCTCGACGCGCGTCACGCGCGCGTCCGACGCAGCCGGGGCGATCAGCAGGGCCGCGACGACGATCAGCAGAACAGGCATCGGCATCAGGGACCATCCACGCGAGGAATCTCTTTAGAAGTTGTACTGGAAGGTGAACTTGGCCAGGCGGCCCGGCTGCAAGCCGATCGGCAGCAGGTAATCCTGCCCGATCCCGAACCGCTCGCGCGACACGGCGTTTGCGTTGAGCAGGTTGTGGATGTCGAGGCTGGCCCGCAGGTTCCCGCCTGCGCCGCCGAACGTCAGCACCTTGGCGATCCGGAAGTCCACCTGGTTCAGCCGATCACCGTACTCCGACCCCGGTGGGAGCAGGTTGACGCGCAGCGTGGTGTCCGAAGGCGCGCGCCCGAGCGCCGCCGCCGCGGTGGCGACCGGAACCTGATAGAGCGCAAGGCGCCGGCTCCCCGGCCGCGTGAAGAACGTTCCGGCGATCTCGATGTCGTAGGGCAGGGTATACGAGCCGTACAGCGACCCCTGATTGAGCCAGCCGGTCGACCTCGCGCAGTGCTCCATCGGGCTCAGCGTGGGACCGCCGGCACGCGTCGACGGCACCTCGGCCACCTGCGCCTCGGGCAGTGCGGCCCATACCGCGCAGTCGTCCTCCGTCTCCCCGCCCGTGGCGTAGCCCGCCTGCAGCAGCAGCCGGTCGAGCCTGACGCTGAAGTTGAGATCGACGCCCTGCCAAGTCCGGCCTCGTCCGCCGAAATGGCCGGCGCTCGTCGTGAGGCTGTCCGGCACGGCGGCCGCCGCCGGGTCGAGATCGACCAGCGTCAGCGTCGACCCCCGGACGTCATCCGGCAACTGCGGGTTGTCGGGCACCGTCACCGTGTAGTAGTCCCAGTCCCCCGTCCCGACCGCCCGGTTGTCTACGACGCTGAAGTTGCTGTACGCGCGCCGGAAGTAGCCGAAGTCAACCGAGATGCCGTCGCCGAGCTGCTGCTCGACGCTGGCGGAGAACTCCCAGTTGGCCGCCTTCGTACCCCATCCGAACGCCCAGTCCTCGTCGAAGAAGTTGACGATGGCGGGCGAGGCGAACCCCAGCTCGGTGGTGTTGGGACTGAGGATCTCGCCGTTCGGCGCCGGATTGAGCGGGTCGCCCTGCACCAGGCCGTCACCGGGAATGCAGCTGCTGCCCGTCGGGTCGGCCGCCGACGGAATGCAGGACGGGAAGGCGCCTGGGGGCGCTCCCACGAACACCGCGTTGTCCAGGCCGTCGAACCACAACCGGCTCATCTCGATGTTGTTCGCCACCGGATTGACCAAACCGGCCAACGCGATGGCGTTCCGATCGCCGTAGCGCGACGCCGACGCCTTGAGCGCCGTCCGCCCGTCGCCCCTCAAGTCGTACACCAGCCCGAGCCGCGGCTGCAGATCCTTCCAGCTCGACACGGTCATTCCGGGGAACGAACGCGACCCCGGCGAGAACCGCATCGGCTCGGTGACCTGGTCGGGATAGAACCCCTTGAACCAGTCGAACCGGATGCCCGCGTTCACCGTCAGCCGGTCGACCGTCCACTGTTCCTGCGCGTAGAGGCCGAGATTGGTCAACTGATTGGTCTCGTTCGGCCGGGCCGAGAAGCGGGCCTGGATCGGGTTGCCGAACACCGTGATGTAGCTGGTCCAGGGCAGATCGGCGAGGCCGTACTCGTCGATGACATGGCGACTCTGCGTGTTGTACGACTCGTTCTGCCACTTCTGGTTCGAGTGGAAGCCGAACTTCAGGTTGTGCGAGCCGGTGACGTACGACATCGACCCGCGAAACGCCGTGTTGGTCGACGAGAAGTGGACATCCGAGCCATGGAAGAAGAATGCCATGTTGCGGGACATCGTCAGGTCGGTGACCTCGAACAGGCCGGGCAGGTCAATCCGGGCGTTCAAGCCCTCCCGGCCCGTGCCGTTGGCGAGCTGTGTCGTCCGATCGAGCGGACGCAGCGGGATGCTGTTCACCATCCGCGAGGCGCCGAACTCGAACAGCACCGAGTTGGTGTGCGGTCGGACCCACGACACCTGGTAGATGTTGGGCCGGATCGGGAGCTCGGAACCCCCTTCCGGCGCGATGAAGATGGGGTCGAGCTGCGATCCGGTCAGCGACGGGATCTGCAGGACGTGGTTGTTGCTGTAGAACGCCTGCACCTTGTCCTTCGACGTTGCCTGCCACGTGAGCCGCAACGTCGACTCGTAGAGCGACTGCCCGTCGACGGTCGGCTTGTCGAGATCCGGTTCGTACGTGAAGCCGCTGGTGTCCTTGTTGTCGTACAGGTTCGGCGGCAGGATGCCGGCCCGCTTGTACGAGTAGGCAGCGAAGAACCAGAGACGGTCACGGGCGATCGGGCCGCCGAGCGACGGTGCGAAGCCCCACAACTCGTCCTGCCGCAGTCCACCGTCCCTGCCTCCCACGAGACCGCGGTCGACGAGGTTCTGGTCGACGTTGTTGGCCAGCAGGCCCGGATGCGAAAAGTCGGTGTAGAACCCGCCGCTGAACCTGTTGCTCCCCTCCTTCGGGATCAGGTTCAGCCGGACGCCTCCGGTCTCGACCTCGGCCGCGTTGGCCGAATAGTCGTATACGTACTCCGCGATGGCGGCATCGTGCGGCATGCCCCCCGGCGCGCCGTCGAACGCCACCCGGTTGATGTCCATCCCGTCGAGCTGGACCTCGGCGTCCTCCTCGTTCGACCCGTGGATGGACATGCGGTTGCTGCTGTTGCCCGACATGCCGCTCGTGTCCGAGGAGATGGACGTCTGCGGCCCGCCCGCGGTGTTCATCGCCGGGATGAGGAGCGCCATTGCATCGTACGTCCGCGACGTGGGCAGCGCCTGGAACACCTCGTCGCTGATGCGCTCGCTCTGCTCGATGCTCTGCACGTCGATAAGGGGACTCGCTTCCGTGACCGTCACGGTCTCCTCGAGCGCGCCGACCGCCATTTGCGCATCGATGTTCGCCGTGAAACCGGTGCTCAGCTCCACCCCTTCGCGCACCAGCGTGCTGAAGCCGGGCAGCGTGAAGGTCACGGAGTAGGTGCCGATCTCGAGCGCGACGATCCGGAACTGCCCGCTGCCGTCGGTCACTGCGGTGCGCACCTGCTCGATCAATGCCGGACTCCGGGCTTCCACGACCACGCCGGGCAGGACGCCGCCCGTGGTATCCGTCACCGTGCCGCCGATGGCCTGCGCCCGGGCCAGACCGGGAAGAACGACGAGAGCGGCGAGTGCGATTCCAACTGCCGGCATCAGCCCCGCGAGGCCGCATCGTTGCATCGAGGCGTTCCGAGCGTCGTTCACCAGGCAGCTCCTTGTCTCGACAGTCCAACGCCGAACGCGTGGACCCGCGTAGCTCGAGAGTATCTCACACCGTCCTACCGAGCGGGCGCACGGGACGGCGGACGGGTCGGGAAGGACGAAAGAAGACCGTGGATGGGCAACCCGACGGCGTACAAGCGGATGGCCGGCGCGGGTGCGCCGGCCATCTCCAGGATCCGCTGTGAGCGATCGCGCCGGGCGGCCCGGCCCTGCGGCCAGGCCGCCGGCGTCAGCGGTTCACGTCGATGGTGACGTCCTCGTAGTCGATCAGGCCGCCGTCGTGGGCCAGGGCGCGCAGCACGTAGGTGCCGGGCTCGCTGAACGTCGCCTGCACCGTCCACCGGTTGTCGTCAGGCACGCGCGGCGTCTCCCAGCCGGTGGACCACGGCGAGTTGCCGCCGTCCCGGTGGTCCTGCCAGACCTTGGTCTGCGGCGGATCGAACGTGACCTCGCCCGGACCCCGGTAGCGGAACCACGACAGCCGCAGCCCGGTCGCCGAGTTGGGGACGAAGTGGCTCGTGCCGATCAGCGCCACCGGAATCGAGCGCGGCGCGGGCTTCCCGTCGTCGTCGGCCACCGCGCTGAGCATCACCGGCTCGCCGGCGCTGACCGACATCGTCGGCGGGGTCTCGAGTGTGACCTCGGGCGCGGTGTTGCCGATCATGTCCGGGTGGAACCCGGTCTGCCCCCCGGCGCCGAAGTTGGCCATCATGACCGTCTCGTCGACCATGTACTCCGGGCGCAGCGTGGCGTACGCGTTCTCGGTCACGCCGTTGCTCGTCAGCGACCAGACGATCTCGTCGTCGTCGCCGAAGTCGGCAGGGACCGTCACCTTGAAGACGAACTGGCTGCGCCGCGGGAAGAAGTGCGTCGGCTGGCCGAGGTCGGGACCGCCCGGATCCATGTGGTTGTCCGGACCGACCGGCACGTCGAGCTGCTCCTCCCAGTTGCGGTTGTAGTAGCCGAACCAGAGGTCGATGGAACCGTCGTCGTGCCGCCAGAAGCCCTCGTAGACCGGAGCTATGTTCTGGCCGCGCGCCGGGGCCTGCGCGCCGTTCGTCAGCGGCGCCGCCAGCACGACGGCGACGCCGAGCACGAGCACCGCGGCGGAAACCCTGACCAGCCGTGATCGAGGTGTCGTCTGCATCGTCAGCTCACCCTTCCCCGGCTACTGGTTCTGTCCCAGCCACGTCAGGCCGGGCTGCGGGTTCTCGAAGCCGCACAGCGGACAGCCGATGACCGACTCGCCCTCGGACAGGTTCAGGCGCTCGCGGCGCGTGGCCATCTCCTCGGCGAACTGCTCGTCCGTCAGCACGATGGGGCTCGCGATGAGGATCGCCATGTTGTCGATCGAGCGGTGGCCGAGCCCGCCCCAGTTGCGCGGGTCGACGACGTTCTGGTTGGTCGGCGTGTTGTCGAAGTGGGCGGTGATGTGGATCAGCGTGCCCTTCGGCAGCAGCGGCGCCGAGTCGTCCTGGTAGCGGTACACCTTCACCCAGTTGTGGTCGTACCCCGAGCAGTTGAGCACCTCGGTGCGGCCGCCCCAGATGGCCTCCATGCACATCCTGACGCCGGACGCGTGCATGTGCGGCTCGTAGGTGGTGAGCTTGATGTGCTGGTCGAGCGTCTTGTACATGTGCACCTGCTGGCCGGCGGTCATGCCGCGCAGGTCGATCTCGCCGTTGCCGAACGTGAGGTCGCCGAGCCGCCGCTGCGGCTCGTAGCCCCGCGGATGGAACTTGTAGCCGACGCGCAGGTGCGCGGTCGTGTCCTCGCCGTTCGCGTGCATGTGGACGGACGGGAACACGAGCTGCGAGCCCGCCTTCAGCAGCCGGCCGGCCAGCGCGTCGAAGACCTCGGCGTTGCGGCCGACCTCGTGGGGGCCGCCGATGGTCTGCGCGGGCCGCCCCTCGCCGTCCAGCATCGCGTGCACGGCATGGTGGAAGATGAACTTTCCGCCAATGCCGCCCTGGACGTCGCTGACCTCCTTGAACTGCACGGCCGAGACGTAGCGGTCCTCCTCCAGCCCGGTCGGCGTGGGCGCGAGCGCGCCCCACCAGTCGGGAGCCTCGGCCGCCATCGTGATCGACGGCGAGTCGACGACCAGATCGGGCTCGCCGATGTCCCATTCGTCCGTGCCCGCGAAGACGCGCGCGGGCGGCATGTCGGCCGGGTTCCCGCGGGGCGCGCCACTGTCCACCCACGCGGCGATCGTCTCGATCTCGGCCTCGCTGAGCGAGATGTCGTCCTTGAAGGCCTGGATGCCGACGTCCTTCTCGATGAACCAGGGCGGCATGACGCCCATGCGGTTCCTGAGCCCGGTCCGCTGCTTGATGCTGCGCGCCCAGGGCCGCACCTCTTCGTAGGTGATGAGCGACATCGGCGCGACCGAGCTCGGGCGGTGGCAGCTCTGACAGCTCCGCTGCAGGATCGGCACGATGTCCCTGCTGAAGGTCACCTCGCCGGCGGACTGCGCCGCCGCCGATGCCGGCACCGCGAGCACCGCCGCCGCGAGCGCCAGTGCCGACGCGCACGCGCCGACCGTTCTCGAAACCCTGCTGCAGTCTGTTGTCATCGGGACGACCCCTCTCCAGGTTCAGATAATGCCGCGGCGCGTCACGCGCCGCCGGACACAGGACAGCCTGCAATTGTATACGAGCGCGAGACCCGATGGGTTCCCTCGCCCGCCTGCCGCCCGCGTCGGCCGGGAACCGCCGCCCCGCCTCCCACGTCCAATTCGAGTGTAAGCTAACAGGATCCACAATGGAGGAGATGAGGTGATGACGATGAGGAATGCCATGCCGCTCGCCGTATGCGCCGCGGTTGCCGTGATCGTGTCGGCGGCCACCGTGGGCGTCGCCGGCCAGCAGAACGCCGAGCCCTACACCGCCCCGACCACCCCGTGGGGCGACCCCGACCTGCAGGGCGTCTGGAACAACAACACCGTCGTGCCGCTGCAGCGCCCCGACCAGGTGGGCGACCGCGAGACCCTGTCGGACGAGGAGGTGGCGCAGCGCCGGCAGGCCAGCTCGGACCTGCTCTTCTCCGAGCGCGAGGGCGACACCGGCTTCTACAACGAGTTCTGGTTCGAGTACGGCGTGGACAGCAACCGCACGTCGCTGATCACGCAGCCCGCGGACGGCAAGCTGCCGGCGCTGACGCCGAGCGCCCAGGAGCGGGCCAACGAGCTCATGGCAGTGCGCGCGCGCTCGACGGTGGCGCCCGACCACTACCTGGAGCTGAGCGCCTACGATCGCTGCATCTCGCGCGGCCTGCCGGGCGCCATGATGCCGGGCTTCTACAACCACAACTACCACATCCTGCAGACGCCGGATTACGTCGCGCTCGTGGTCGAGATGATCCACGACGCGCGCATCATTCCGCTCGACGGGCGCGGGCACGCCCCGGCCGGCGTCCAGCAGTGGCTGGGCGACTCGCGCGGCCGCTGGGAGGGCAACACGCTGGTGGTCGAGACCACCAACTTCACGGACAAGGTCGACGAGCGGGGCCTCTTCATCCCGACCGTCTTCGCCACGGGCGAGAACCTGCGGCTGGTCGAGCGCTTCACGCGCGTCAGCGAGGACGTGATCGACTACCGCTTCACGGTGGAGGATCCCACGGTGTTCACCGGCGAGTGGACCGCCGTGATCCCGTTCAACCGCTTCGACGGCACGCTGTTCGAGTACGCCTGCCACGAGGGCAACTACGCGCTGCCGAACATGCTCGCCGGGGCCCGCGTCGCCGAGGCCGAGGCCGAGGCCAACCCCGACTGACCTGAAGCGTTCCAAGCCCGGTTCGGCATCCGCTCCGGTGCCGGACCGGGGCCCGCTCAGCGGGCCAGCGCGGCCTGCAGGCGCGCGAGGAAGGCCCGGATGCGGTTGGCGTTCGCGCCCAGATCGCCGACCCCCACGCGGGAAACCGAACGGACGTCCACCAGCGCGCCGCCGCTCTCGGCGGGCCGCACCCGCACGGCGACGTCGTCCTCGAAGCCGAACCAGAAGGTGGTGGCGGTCGCCTCGAGCAAGCCCCGCGCCGGATCCACCGCCACGATCTCCCAACCCAGCTCCACCGCGACCGACCGCGCCGCCTCGAGGACCGCGCTCGGCGAGGCGTCGACGGCCAGCGGCAGCACGTCCGGGTAGGCCGCCCGTTGCGTGGCGGCAAGCTGCGGGCCGCCGTACTCGAGCGGGTTCGGCGCCCCGGCGCGTAGCGGCACCACCGCCTCGAACCGCGGCGGGTCGTCGGGATCCGTCGTGATGTCGTGGATCGGCGGCGCGCCGAGAGCCGGCAGGATGTTGGCCAGCGGCACGCCGAGCGCGCCCGCCGACAGCAGGGCGGCCACAAGGGCCCGGCGGTCGCGGAACCCCGCCCCGCGACGGCGCAACGCCGCGATCACCCGGATCACCACCCACACGACCGCCGCGAGGATGCCCGCCATCAGGAGCAGCAGCGCGGCGCTCAGCGGCAGCAGGCCGGCCCGATGGCCGAGCGGGCCGGCGGCAATGGCCAGGACCGCGGCGACAGGGATCGCGAATCTCATCGTCAGCGGCCCTCGCCCGTTTGTCCCATGCTGCCCCCGCGGCCGGCCGTCACGCTTCGACCTCGACGGCCCGCGCCGAATCGGGGCGCCCCGGCGAGTGGTCGGGCGCCCCCTGCGCGACCCGCTCGAGCTCGCGGCCGAGGTAGGCGGCCACGGCGTGCATGCCGCGCAGCCCCGCCGCGGCATCCGCCTCGGCCTGGCTGTTGTAGTTGGTGTTCGTGTTGACGTCGTAGGTGTAGGCGGCGCCGTCGCGGTCCGTGATGAACTCGACGCCCGCGACGTGGATGCCGTTCTCCGCCAGGAAGCGCTCGTAGGCATCCACCAGCTCGTGCCGGAAGCCGTCGACGATGCGGAACAGCGAAGGCGGCGACTCGCCGGCCGGACAGAAGGCATCGTCCACGCGGCACGCGTCGGCGGGACACAGCTCGAACCCCTGGCTGGTGTCGACCTGCACGGCGTACAGCAGCTCGCCGCCCACGAACTCCACGCGCGTGATGTACGGCTCGCCGGCCTCGATGTACTCCTGGATGAGCGTGATGCCGTCGACCGACTGCTCGAACTCCGCGCTGCGGACGTAGCGCTCCAGCGCCGCGGCGTCGTGGAACAGCCGCACGCCCAGCCCCTTGCCGGCCCGGTTGTGCTTGGTGATGAAGGGCGGGGCGAACGTCCGCCCCACCTCCACGATCGCGTCGCGCCCGACGGCGGCCACCGTCCGCGGCGTGCGGATGCCGTGCGCCTCCAGCGCCGCGTACTGGGCCACCTTGCTGACCTCGAGCTGCAGCGCGCGCGAGCTGTTGGCCACGCGCCGCCCGTGCCGCTCCAGCCAGGCCAGCACGGCCGCGGTGTGCTCCGGCGCGTAGCGGTGGCCGCGCGTATGCGACGACGCGCTCATGCGGTTGTAGAAGACCCCCTCGGGCGGCGGCTCGGCCAGGTCGAGACGGCCGGCGCCGAGGAACCACTCCTCGAACGGCAGGCGCAGCTCCTCGAACGCTGCGCGCAGCGGCTCGACCCACGCGTCGTTCTCGTGGATGACGTAGATGCGGGACATCCTGGCCCGGATTATAGGGCAGCGCGCCTGCCGGGACAGCACATTCGCGGGCGGACGGCCGTCGCGGCTACTCCGCCGCGCCGACGGTGACGGTGATGTCGGCGGGCGTCAGGTAGCTGCTGTCGTCGGCGGCGGCGCGGATGACGTACTCCCCCGGCTCGGCGAAACGCGCGGTGGCCGTCACCTCGCCGCCCTCGCGCGGCAGCGGCGTGACCCGCGGGGCGAAGGCGACATCGGCCGGGCCGCGGTGCACGACCCAGGTGACTGCCAGACCGGTGTCGTAGGCGTCGAGCGGACTCACCCGGTTCTGCTCCACCGCGCCGCCGCCGCCGCCGCCGCGCGGCCCGCCGATGATTGGGAGGTCGTTCGGCAGCGGGTCGACCGGCGGCCGCGGGCGGCGCGGGATCTCGCGCGGCCCGGGCTGTCCGTCGTCGGCCACGGCCACCGTGACGGATACCGGCTCGCCCACCGTCGCCGAGATCGAGGTGCTGCCCACGATGCTGGCCGCCGGCGGCTGGTTGGTCAGGTCCTCGCCGGCGTACCGGCCACGCAGGTCGGAGCCGCGGTTCGCCCGCCACACGCCCTCGTCGACCACCCAGGTGGCCCACAGCGAGCCGATCGCGGTGCGGGTCTGGCCGTGCGCGGTCACCGTCCAGACGAGATCCCGGTCCTGGTCCCAGTCGGCCGGCACCTCGACGCCGAACACGAAGAACTGGCGCCGCGGATAGAAGAAGGTCGGCTGGCCCCGGTCCTGCGGGCCGGGGTCGAGGTAGTTGGCGGGACCGACCTCGATGTGCGGCTCCTCCTCGTAGTTGCGGTTCATGTAGCCGAACCACATCGTGTAGGTGCCGTCAGGATTCGGGCTCCAGCCCTCGTAAACAGGCTGCACCGACTGGCCGCTGCGGTGGAGGGTCTGCGCCGCGCCGAGGCCGCCCGCGCCGAGGGCGATCCCGAACAGCAGCGCCGCCGCGGCCGCCGCGCGCCACACCGTCCGACTGCGGGCACCCATGGTCGCCCCCTCCCTGCCGTGGCCTGGCTAGTTGTCGTTGTTCGTGGTCCGGACCGCGAGGCGCTTGTCGAGCTCCGCCGCGTACTCCTCGTCGGTCAGCTCGTACCAGTTCATGTGGGCCAGCGCCATGTCGTCGGTCGAGCGGTTGCCCCACCCCACCCAGTTGCGCGGGTCGGAGGCCCACTTGTTGGCCTGCGAGTTGTCGTGCCAGCTCGTCACGTGGAGCATCGTCCCCTTCGGCAGCAGCGGCGCGGCGTTGTCGGCGTAGTTGTAGGCGATGTGCCAGCCGAAGTCCCAGTCGGCGCAGTTCAGCGGCTGCACCCGGCCATCCTGGTAGACCGCCTCGAGGCACTGCCGCTTGCCCAGGTTGTGCAGGTGCGGCTGGTAGACCGTCAGCTTGATGTTGGACTTGAGGAAGTAGTAGCCGTCGTGCCGGATGTTGTTCTCCCCGGGCGGGAAGTCGAGGTCGTGCAAGCCGGCCACGGACCGCCACTTCACCTGCTGCTGCGGCTCGTAGCCGCGCGGGTAGAACCAGAACGCGATGGCGGTCCGATCGTAGGTGTCCTCGCCGTTCGGGTTGGCCGAGTAGTGCATGCTCCAGCGCAGCTGCGAGCCGGCCTCGAACAGCCGGGCGGTCCCGTCCGGGTGGATGTCGCCCGTCTTGCCCAGCGCATACTCGCTGAGGAGCTCCGGCGAGTCGTCCACCTCCTCCGGATGGAACAGGTAGGTCACGGCGTGGTGCACCACCTGGTAGCCTTCGACCGAGGGCTTCGTCTCGTACGCCTTGATCCAGCGGTCCTCGTCCACCTCGGGGTCGGTCACCATCTCGACCCACCAGTTGGGGCTGTCGGCCGGCATCAGGAACGGCTCCGGGATGGGCACGACGAGATCGGGCTCGCGGCCCATCTCGTCCTCCATCGTCCAGCGCGAGAGCGTGGCCGGCAGCGTCAGCGGCGGCGGCATGTCGGCCGGGTTGCCGCGCGGCGCCCCCGCATCCACCCAGGCGGCGATCGTGGCGATCTCCTCGTCGCTCAGCGAGCGGTCGTCCTTGAACGCCTGCACGCCCACCGTCTTGTCGATGAACCAGGGCGGCATCCTGCGGGTGACGACCCGGTCGCGGATCGACCGCGCCCAGGGCCGGGCATCCTGGTAGGTGATGAGCGACATCGGCGCGATGGCGCCCGGCCGGTGGCACGTCTGGCACGCGCGCTGGAAGATCGGCGCCACGTCCCGGTTGAAGGTCACTTCCTCGATTGCCGACTGCCCTGCCGCGATCGCGGGCGCGGCCAGCACTGCGGCCAGGACGGCCGGCGCGATCGCGCGCGAAGACGACGATCCGAGCCGCCGAACGCCGTCCGCCGACGTGACCGGAATGGCCATCTGCATGGCACTCTCCTTCGCTGGTTGGGAGCGCGGAACGCGACGAGGCCAGAATACACCATCCGGACCGGGTCGCAACCTGTCGTTCCGGCGGCCGTCACTCGTAGTCGGCGGCGGCCAGCGACGCCCGGATCAGCTCCGTGTCGCTGCGCGCGTGGATGTGCCGGTTCGCGTACGCCGGATGCGACCAGTTCACGTGGCGCAGCTCGCGGCGGTTGCCCGGCCGCGTCGTGGGCGCGATCAGCTCCGTCCGGCTCACCTCGTCGTAGCCCTCCGGGCTGAGGCGGGCGATGATCAGCTCGCCGCGGTCGTTGTTGATGAAGAAGCGGTCGCCGTGCTGCACGATGAAGCCCGAGGCCCACCGGGCGCGCTCGCGGGTCACGGCCTGCGTCTCCCAGAGACGCTCGCCGGTCGCGGCGTCGAGCGCACGCAGCTGGCCGTAGCTGCAGATGCCGTAGACGTAGCCGTCGCGCACGACCGGGGTGTTGACGACGGCGTGCAGCGCCTCGGTCAGGATCTCGCTCTCGCTGTTGCTCCGCCAGGACACGCTCGCGTCGGGCCGGTCGGCGCTGAGGCCCAGCATGAGCGACCCGTTGTAGAACGACGAGACGAACAGCTGCCGGCCGCTGTGCACGGGCGTCGCGACGCTCATGCCCGCGCCCGCCCGGACCGGCTGCTCCCAGTACAGCTCGCCGGTCTCGGGCTCCAGGGCGGCCACTGCCTCCGGATGCCAGATGATGAGCTGGCGCGTGCCGCCGGCGTCGATGATGATGGGCGCGGAGTAGCCGGGCTCGGAGTCGGACGAGAGCGCCCGCCACACCTCGGCGCCGGTCAGCTTGTCGAACGCCACCACCTTGGCGTCGGGGTGCCCGCCCACCAGGGCGATGAGCCGGTCGCCGTCGACCAGCGGCGCCCCGGCCAGACCCCAGGTCGGTATCTCCGCGTCGTACTCGTCGACGTAGCTCCGCGACCACAGCAGCTCGCCGGTCTCGACGCTCAGCGCGTGCAGCATCCCGGTCGCGCCCAGGGCGTACACGCGGTCGCCGTCCACGGTCGGCGTCGCGCGCGGACCGGTCGCCCAGGTGGTCGAGAGCCCCGTGTAGTTCGCCTCCCACTCGTAGGTCCAGAGCACCTCGCCGCTCAGCTCGTCGACGCAGACGATGCGCTCGACCACGTCGAAGACCCCGAGGTGGCGGGCGTCGGTGACGAACACCCGGCCGTCGGCCACCGCCGGTCCGGCGTAGCCCTCGTGAATCGGCACCCGCCAGTCCACCTGCAGGCCGGTCTCGGGGAACGTCTCGACGATGCCGGTCTCGGTCCAGACCCCCTGCCGTTCGGCGCCGCGCCATTGGGGCCAGTCTTCGGCGCGCAGCTCCACAACGCCGCCCAGCACCACCGCCAGACACATCAACGCCGTAGTCGGTCGCATCACGTGCTCCAGTCCTGTTGCAGTTCGTTCAGCCTGCCCCTACTCTGCCAGCGGTTCCCGCCGCGCGCAAGCCGCCGCCGGCATTGACCATCTCCCGGTCCGGGAGCGATAATCGACGCACATTCGACAGACTGTGAACGGGTTGTTCCTATCCGGGAGGTCCGCCGTGCGAATGCTGCAGCCGCAAGGCGTGGTCATCGGGCTCGGCGTGCTGGCAATCCTGGCGGCGGCGCCGCTCCTGGCGGCCGGGCAGGAGACGGCCGGCGAGCGCGAGCTCACCTTCACGCGCGACGTCGCGCCGATCATCCACCGCTCCTGCTCCGGGTGCCATCGCCCCGACGAGGTCGCGCCCATGTCGCTGACGACCTACGAGGAGGTGCGCCCCTGGGCCCGGTCCATCAGGAACCGGGTGGCGTCGCGCGAGATGCCGCCCTGGCACCTCGACCGCCGCATCGGCATTCAGCACTTCAAGAACGATCCGTCGCTGACCGACGCCGAGATCGCGACCATCGTGGACTGGGTGGACGCGGGCGCGCCGCGCGGGAACCTGGCCGACATGCCGCCGCTGCCCACCTGGGGCAACGCCGACGACTGGCAGATCGGCGAGCCGGACCTGATCGTGCGCTACCCCAGCTACCTCGTGCCGGCGGCGGGACCGGACCTGTTCGGCTACCTGTACGCCGACTTCGACCTCGAGCAAGATCGCTACATCCGCGCCATCCAGACCAAGCCGGCCGACAAGCGGGCGCGGCTGGTCGTGCATCACACGAACGCCTTCGCCATCGCCCCCGGCGACACGACCGAGGGCGCCGAATCGGAACGGCATCTGGTCGAGTACGCCTCCGGCAAGCAGGCCGAGATCTATCCGCAGGACTCGGGCGTGCTGCTGCAGGCCGGCAGCCGCACCCGACTGAGCTACCACCTGCACTCGGTCGGCGAGGACGTCGACACGGTGGTGGAGCTCGGGATCGTGTTCCACCCCGAGGACGCGGTGCCGGAGCACGTCCGCTGGACGAAGCAGCTGGCCGGTGCGCAAGGCACCATCGCCGGCCTCGTCGACCTGCCGCCGGGGCAGGTGACGCGCTCGGACGGCTACACGCGCTTCAGCAAGGCGGCGCGGCTCACCATGTTCCAGCCGCACATGCACATGCTCGGCAAGTACCAGTGCCTGGAGCTGATCTACCCGACGCAGCCGGTGCGCACCGAGGTCGTCAACTGCGCCCACTTCGACTACAACTGGCACCTGGCCTACAACTATGCGGACGACGCGGCGCCGCTGGTGCCGGCCGGCACGATTCTCCACGTCATCAACTGGCACGACAACACGGCGGGCCACCGCGCCAACCCCGACCCCCGCAACTGGACCGGCAGCGGGGGGCGCACGATCGACGAGATGGGATTCGCGTGGATCGGCTGGTACGACCTGACCGACGAGGAGTACGAGGCCGAGTTGGCGAAGCGCGAGACCGCCCGGCTCAAGACCAACTGAGGGCAACAATATACTTAACAAATCCGTGCCACTTCGGTAAGATCAAGGTATGAATTCACCGAAAACTCTGGTCGAAGCCGTCCGGATGTTTTCCGACTTCGAGAGCTGCAAGGACTTCATGGTGGCACTGCGCTGGCCGGATGGAGTGCGCTGTCCGACCTGCGGTTCCGAGCGCGTGTCGTGGCTGGCAGCCGTACGCCGCTGGCAGTGCAGCAAGCGACATCCTCGGCGCCAGTTCACGCTGAAGACCGGAACGATCTTCGAGGACTCCCCGCTCGGCCTCGATAAGTGGCTCCCGGCCCTCTGGCTGATCGTCAACTGCAAGAACGGCGTCAGCAGCTACGAGATCGGCCGGGCAATCGGCGTCACGCAGAAGTCGGCGTGGTTCATGGGGCACCGCATCCGGCTTGCCCTGCACACCGGCTCGTTCGACAAGCTCATGGGCGATGTGGAAGTCGACGAGACGTTCATCGGCGGCAAAGCCCGCAACATGCACATCGAGAAACGGAAGCGCCGCATCACGGGCACCGGGCCGACCGACAAGACGGCGGTGCTCGGCATCCTCGAGCGCGGCGGCACCGTGCGGACGATGGTGGTCGGCAACCGAAAGAAGAAGACCCTCCAGAAGGAGGTCCGCAAGCACGTCGCCGCAGGCTCAGCGCTCTACTCCGACGCGCTGAAATCGTACGACGGGCTGGAACGCGAGTACGCTCACGGGACCGTTGACCACGCCGTGAAGTACGTGGACGGCCGGGTCCACACGAACACGTTGGAAGGTTTTTGGGCGCTGTTGAAGCGGGCGTTGAGCGGCACCTACGTGAGCGTCGAGCCGTTCCACCTGTTCCGCTATCTGGACGAGCAGGCGTATCGCTACAACGAGCGGCACGGGTCAGACCGCGACCGCTTCATGCGGGCGATTCGGCAGGTGGTTGGCCGGCGTCTGGGCTACGACCAGCTGATCGGGAAGCTCCAGCGCGGCCCGAAGGCTTCGCCCGCGTAGCAGCGACAGGGGCGCGGGCAGCGTCGCGGATCGCAGCAGACCGATCCGGACCCAGATCGAAGATCGTCTTGAGCGAGTTGGTGAACCGCTCAGCCGCAGCGTCTCCCTCATGAGATTCCGAAGATTTCGTCATCTGCTCCAACCCGTGCAATAATCGTGACGAGAGCGGGCCGGACGGGGTTTGTGTTGACGGCACACCCCGCCCGACCCTGAACACGAAGGCGCCGTAGCTCAATGACAGAGCCCACGCCGGCTACGCTGGAGATGCGGGTGCAAATCCCGCCGGCGCCTCCCTCTCTCACAGTAACGGGCCATGCAGATTCGCCTTGGGCGCCTCTAAAGCAATCCTTGGAGGGTTCGATTCCCTCGTGGTCCACCCGACGACCCGTGCTGCACGATCGAATTTACCGATCCTGTGCCGGGCGTCAACAGATGGTGCAGCCACACCGCATCAGATGGGAGGCTCGGCATGCCAGACATCACGAAAGTGTCGATCCAGTCCGAGATTAAATCGCTGAATCGCAAGGCTGACCGTCTACGATTATCCCTGTCAGACACTGAACGCCGGCGAGATGCTCTGGTGTTGACGCTCGAGCATTTTGAGCCTGAACTGGCCAAGAGCCGCCGCCAGATGTCCGTCGACATCGATATTGACGAGCTCCGTGGCATGCGGATCGAAGACGCTGTCGTCCGAATTGCCGAACGCAACAACGGTGCCTTGATCAGCACATATGCCAGAGAAGCTCTCGTTGAAGCAGGCGTTCTGACCGGTTCACAGACGTCAAACGCGCTCTGGACCATCCTCGATCGATCTGAACGCTTCGTGCGTGAGGCCAAGGGACGATACCGCCTCGTAGACGACACCGATGATGACTCAGACGTTCCCGAACGGCACGTGAATGGATCTGGAGCGTATGTGTCGTGATCTGATAAAATGGGGTGAGGGCGATTGACCGAAACCGCGGTGGGCGGCACCCGGACCGCCCACCGCTGACCCGTCAGAAGCCGAACGTCCGACCAGGCGGCGCGACCGCTACACAATGAAGTCCGAGGCGTCGAGCTCGGACACGGGCACGTTCAGGGTGACCTCACCAGCGTCCTCGAACCCGATCCCGAGCAGCTCGAGACTCAGCACGTTGTCGTTGCTGAACCGCAACATCAGGTCGAGGTCGTCCTGGCTGATGTAGACCCAATCCTCAGTGTGCACGATGAGGATCTTGTCCTCACCCTTCTTGAAATCTCGGACCGTAGCCCCAGACGTGCTCTCTGAGAACGCGAACTTGTCGCTGCCGGCCCCGCCGATGAGCGTGTCTGCCGTGATGGCTAGGAGCGTATCGTCTCCCGCGCCTCCGTTGAGGGTCGCGCCACCGACAATGGATCCGACCATGAAATCATCGTGCGGCGATCCGATGATGTTCTCGATGTCGATGAGAATGTCCCCGTCAGCGTTTCCTCCTGTGACCGACGAATCGTACAGCTCGGCCTCAATCCCGCCCGGCGAGTCCTCATAGCTGACGGTGTCGTTGCCCGGGCCGCCGTTCAGGATGTCCCGCCCGTCGCCGCCCACCAGCGTGTCGTTGCCGGGGCCTCCGAGCAAAATGTCGTCGCCTTCCTCCCCCCAGATGATGTCGTTGTCGCGGTCTCCGAACAGCACATCGGTGTCGTCCCCGCCGCGGATCACGTCATTTCCCCGACCGCCACGCACCAAGTCATCACCGGCGCCGCCGATGATCGTGTCGTTACCCTGGTCGCCGTAGAGGGAATCCGGCCCCGCCCCGCCTTCGATGGTGTCACCGCCATCACCGCCACGGAGCAGGTCGATGCCGCCGAAGCCGAAGATCAGGTCAGC
Source organism: Vicinamibacterales bacterium (assembly GCA_963665465.1). Taxonomy (GTDB): domain Bacteria; phylum Acidobacteriota; class Vicinamibacteria; order Vicinamibacterales; family UBA8438; genus JAAXGX01. Next base: position 4,711,207 of record OY762226.1, on the reverse strand, counting down.
CGCCGACGTGCCGATCCGCAGATCATTCCCGTTGCCGCCTTCGATTCTTGCCATGACTGCCTTCCTGCCTGTTTCCCCTGTGAGACCCTGCGACGGCAATTTCGCGCCGGGGACCTGTCCTCCACACCTCAGAACCCGAACGTCCGACCCACCGTAAACCGGCCCGGACTGACCTGCACAGCGAGATCCCTGGCGACCAGCACGTCCGACCAGATCGTAGCGAACAGGACGCCGACCACGGCCACGCCGGCACCGACGCTGAACAGCGTCGCCGCCTCGCCGCACGACCGGATGTCCAACAGCTCGCCGGCGAACCTGTTCTCGGCGCACGTCGACGCGCCGTAGTACGCGGCCATGATGCCGCCGGCGGCCAGCATCGTCACGCCGGCCCAGGTCCGGCCAGCCGACCGCTCACGCTCCTGATCCATCTGCAGCAAGGCCCCCGCGGCTAGACGCTCGGCCGACTCGAGAAGGCGATCCTGCGCCACGGCGACCGCTGGCGCGGCCAGCACGGCGACGAGTACAACGACGGCGATTCGGTGCATCAATGGCTCCCTCAGCCCCGACCCGGAAGTGGGTCGCCGGGCCGGATGCCACTCAGGACGCACGTGTGTCGTGCGGGCTCCCGCCTGTTCCCTGCTGGCGCAGGTGTCGTATTCAGCGAGCGGCCCGGCGTCGGGCCACGCGCATCCTGAGTGGCAGAAGGATCGTGGATCAGGCGAGTGGATTAGTCAACTATATTATTGCCCAACTGAGGCCCGCGCGCCAGGGATGACCTGGGAATGCAGAAGTCACCGGCACTTGTCCGCCTGACGCTGGGACTGGGCCTGGCAGTCGCCCTCGGCCTGCCCGCGGGTGCGGCCGCGCAGGCCGACCCGTTCAACTTCCCGTTCACCTCGGGACAGGCCGTCGCGCCGTTCTTCGACGGCTGGTCGCGGAACCCGGACGGCACGTACGAGTTGCACTTCGGGTACATCAACCGCAACTACGTCGAGGAGCTGCACGTGCCGACCGGGCCGGCGAACCGGTTCGAGACGGGCGGTGTCGACCGGGGCCAGCCGACCTTCTTCTACCCGCGTGTCCACCGCAAGGTGTTCAGCGTGACCGTGCCCGCCGACTGGGGCGAGCGCGAGCTGGTGTGGAGCCTGACCGTCCGCGGCCAGCGCCAGCAGGCCGTCGCCTGGCTCGACCCGGTGTGGGAGATCGATCCCGTCCTCGGCGGCCGGGCGCCGACCGCGGAGCAGCGCATCAACCGGCCGCCCCTGCTGGTGGTGACCGCCGACCGGCCCACGTTGACGCTGCCGGACACGCTGGCGCTCAGCGCCCGCGTCAGCGACGACGGCATGCCGCGGGCCAGCGGCCCGCGCCGCCGGGCGCGCGGGCAGGAGACGCCGCCGGCGCTGCAGCCGTCGGCCGGGGACCCGCGGGCGCCCGTGAACGTGCCGGTCCTGCGGACGGGCGTGCGGCCGAGCGAGGTGGCGATCGAGGATCGCCTGACGCTCACCTGGTCGGTGCTGCGCGGCCCTGCCAGCGTTGCGGTCGAGGCCGATTCGGCCCCCCCGGGCACCGACGCGCCGGTGCCGATGACAGCCACGTTCTCCGCGCCGGGCGAATACCTGCTGAGGGCGGCGCTCTCGGACGGGCACCTGACCGACATCGCCGAGCTCGAGGTGCGCGTGGAGCAGCCCGAGCCGCGGTGACCCTGGAACGCAACCACAGAGGAGACGCATCTCATGACACGCACGGCGAGCAGATTGCGGCGCTTCGGAGTACCCGGTCTCGCGGCGGTCGTGCTGCTGGGCGCGGCCCCGGCGGCCGGCCAGGGCGGCGGCGATGCCGTGACGTTCGCGAAGGACGTCGCACCGATCCTGCAGCGGAGCTGCCAGAGCTGCCACCGTCCGAACTCGGTCGCGCCGATGTCGCTCCTCACCTACGAGGAGGTGCGCCCCTGGGCGCGCAGCATCAAGCAGCGGACCGGCCTGCGGAACCGCATGGGCGTCATGCCCCCCTGGTTCATCGAGAAGGATGTCGGCATCCAGGACTACAAGGACGACATCTCGCTCAGCGAGGCGGAGATCCGAACGCTCGCCGCCTGGGCGGACAGCGGCGCGCCGCGCGGCAACCCGGTCGACCTGCCGCCGCCCCTCGTCTTCCCGGCCGGCGACCAGTGGGACATCGGCGAGCCGGATCTGATCGTCGACACGCCGTCGATCACCATGGCCGCCGAGGCGCCCGACTGGTGGGGCGCCCTCGAGCCGGCGCCCACGGGGTTGACCGAGGACCGCTACGTCGAGTCGCTGCAGATCAAGGAGGTCAGCGACGTGACCGGCGGTCTCGGCGGCCGCTTCATCTTCCATCACGCCATCTGGATCACCGTGGATGCCGAGGGTAATCCGTCCAATTTCGGCGGCTGGCCCGTTCACGAGGTGGGCCGCAACGCGGACCACTTCGATCCCATGGCCGGACGCCTGCTGAAGCGCGGCGACCAGGTGTTCTTCAACTCCGTCCACATGCACGCCAACGGCGAGGAGACGACGGCCCACCTCCGGATCGGCTTCAAGTTCCACCCGCGCGGATTCGAGCCGCAGCGCCGCGTCCTGCCGCTCGTGTTCGGCAACGGCGAGATCGACCTGCGGGCCATGGAGGCCGACCAGCAGGTGCACCTCTACGCCACGCTGCAGGAGCACACGAAGCTGAGCACCTTCGAGCCGCACATGCACGCAGCCGGCGTGCGCATGTGCCTCGAGGCCATCTGGGGCGGCCGGACCGAGACGCTGAGCTGCGCCGGCTACGATCACAACTGGGTGAAGGTCTACAAGTACGGCGACGACGCGGCGCCCCTGCTGCCCAAGGGCACGCTGCTCCACGTCACGGCGTCCTTCGACAACACGCCCAGCAACAAGAACGTCATCGACCCGCGCAACTGGGGCGGCCTCGGCCACCGCTCGATCGACAACATGGCCATCCTGATCGCGCCCGCGCTGGCGCTGACCGACGAGCAGTTCGCGGAGGAAATAGCCACGCGCCGCGAGCGGCTCGACCTGGCCGCCGGCGAGAGCGTGCTGGGCTGCCCGCTGTGCGGCTTCGAGGAGCTGCCGGCCCAGGACCAGTAGCCTTCAGGACACGTTCGCGCATGCCGGGGGGCGGCCGGCCGGTCGTGCCCCGGCATGCGCGCCGCTCCGGCTACATCAAGGAGACCGCACGCCAATCCTGTACGGTGTGCTCTTGAGGGCACGTACTGTGCCGCCTGGATGTACTCCGGCGGTCCGTCCGCGATCCGGATCCCGCAGCTGACGTAGAGCCCGGCCGGCCACGTCCGACACCTTGTCCTCCAGGGGTCGTGGCGCGGATTTGGTACACCCGCGCCGCGGTTCCGCGTAACGCTGCGCGGCAGATCCTCCAGCACACATCCTCCTGTCCGCTCGCCTTGGCGCAGCAGGTTCCTGGCGCAGGCAAGGCCCGGGCCGCCTGCTGCTACCCAGGAAACGCCCCTGGGCCGCCTCCGCATGGGCGACTTCGGTTTTCTTCGACTCCACCTGTTCGTTTCTTGGTATTCCCACGCCTCTACTCATGGGAATGCAGGTGAAGGCTGAAGCTGAGGGCGCCGCAAGCCAAGCGGCGACTTCAATACGTACAGGGACTTCCACGAAGCGCGCGAGTACGAGCGGAACCACACCCAGCGCTGCGCTGACGGGATAGCACCACCGGTCAGCGAGCCGCCCCATCGCCCTCCTCACGCCGCCGTCGCATGTCGCTCGCAGCCCTCCTGGGCCTCCTGGGCCTCCTCGACCGCCGACGAAAAAGAGGCGCACCCTCCAGAGCTCGTCCTGCCCGGCACAGAGTGGAGACGGACCGGCAGTTGGTTGGCGGCGCAAGCGGGCCGCGCGTTCGCCAGATGCGCGTGCGCCACAGCACCGGGAGGAGGCCGGCCTCACGCCTCCTGGCGGCGGCGGCGGTCGCCGCGGCTTGCGCCTGCCACGTGGCTCCGCCGGGGCCGGCACCTGTCGTTGACGGGCGTTGCGGCGTTGAGGCGGGCGTTTGTGTCCGGGGCGTTCCGGCGGCGCCCGACGATGGTCGCGAGGGGTTCGGATGGCAATGCCTCGGTCTGAACGGTGGCGTACCCGCCGAATGCCACTCGCAGGCGCCCGAACGGCGCGTGGTCGTTCCGCCGCGTCCCGTGCGTCCGCCTCAGCGCACCACGGGCGGCCGGTCAGGGGGGGAGCGGGAGAATCGGCTGGCACCCTCCCCCCAACTCCCGGGGGGATTGCGCCCGTTGAGCAGCGTCGAGGTCCTCGAGGTTCCACGCGTCGATCCCACGGCGCGCTGGAGAGAAGAGCGGGAGCTGCGGTCGGGTCCGGTGCGATTCGCCTCTCCGTTCGTCGTGGCCGCGACGCCGGCCGACAGGGGGACTTGGGAAACGCCGGGGTCCGGCGCGAAGGCCGTATGGCGGCTGCGGGTTGCGTCGCCCGGCGCCGTCTCGCTGAATCTCGGGTTCACGCGCTACGTCATGCCGCCCGGGGGGCGGCTGCTGGTCTACACGCCGGACTCGGCGGAGGTTGTCGGGCCGTTCACCGAGGCAGACAACGAGCAGCACGGGGAACTGTGGACCCCACTGCTGACCGGCGACGAAGCGGTCATCGAGGTTTCCGTTCCGGCCGGCCGCGTTGCGGACCTGCAGCTCGAGCTCGGATCCGTCAACCGGGGGTTCCGAGACTTGCTTGGGTCGATCGGCGGCGAGGGTGGAGATCTGGTCACGAGGCACCGTGACTGCATCGTCGACGTCGTCTGTGGGCAGGCCGATGCATACCGCGATCAAGTCCGCAGTGTCGGCCTTATCTTGATCTCCGGCATCTACCAGTGCTCCGGCGCCATGCTGAACAACACCGCGATGGACGGCAAACCGTACTTCCTGACGGCCGAGCACTGCGAGGTTGGGCCGGCGAATGCCAGCACGGTCGTCGTGTACTGGAACTACGAGAGCCGGGCGTGCGGAGCGTTGTCGGGCGGGTCGAAGGGTCAGTATCAGACCGGCGCGTACTTCCGCGCCGGATCATCGGCGACCGACTTCGTGTTGATCGAGTTGGACGACGTACCGAACCCGGCTCACAAGGTGTATCTCGCGGGCTGGGATCGCAGTTCCGCGGAGGCGACCTCCGCGTTCAGCATCCATCATCCGCGTGCCCTTGAAAAGGCCATAAGCATCGCGAACGACCCGACGACGACCACGGGCCTTTGGGAGTCCGATGTGGACGAGTCCGGCACGTACATCAGGGTTGCGAATTGGGACTCGGGCGCGACGGAAGTGGCTTCGTCCGGGGCACCGCTGTTCAACCAGGACAAGCGCGTTGTCGGCCAGTTGCATGGCGGCGCTGCCGACTGTCACAACCCCGACCGTCCGAGTTGGTACGGGCGGCTGTCGCGGTCGTGGGTCGGCGAGCGTTCAGCAGCCCAGGGTCTCCAGCATTGGCTCGATCCCGAAAATACCGGGGCGACCGCCATCGATGGGCGAGAAAGCAGCCGCAAGCCGGAAGCGGTCGGAACGCTGGCCGGTCCAGCATTGTCGGCGGCGGGCAGACCGGTGTCACTGGACGTGTCGGGAGCATTCCGGGATCCGGACGATGACGTGCTTACCTACGCCGCGTCCTCGTCGTCGCCGTCGGTTGTAACGGTGTCCGTGTCGGGTTCCGTCGTGACGTTGACGCCGTTGGCGGCGGGTGTCTCGACGGTGACGGTGACGGCGACCGACGTGGACGGCTCGAACACCTCGGCGACGCAAAGGTTCGCGGTAACGGTGGCGGCGAACCGTTCTCCCGTGGCGGTGGGGACGCTGGGTCCACTGTCGTTGCGGGTGTCGGAGGGGGCGGCGTCCATATCGGTATCGGGGGCTTTCGAGGATCCGGACGATGATCTTCTGACGTATGGGGCCTCGTCGTCGGAAGAGGCTGTCGCGACGGCGTCCGTGTCGGGATCGGTGGTGGAGGTGACGCCCGTGTCGCGAGGCACGGCGACGGTGACGGTGACGGCGACCGACGTGGACGGCTCGAACACCTCGGCGACGCAAGGGTTTGCGGTAACGGTGGCGAACCAGGCCCCCGTGGCGGTGGGCCAGCTCTCGCCCCTGTCGCTACGGGTGGAATCCGGCCCAGAGACGGTGGACGTATCGGGTGCGTTCCGGGACCCGGACGACGACCTGCTGACGTATGCGGCGACGTCGTCGGCGGCAGCGGTGGCGACGGTGTCGGTGTCGGGTTCGGAGGTGTCGGTGACGCCGGTCTCCGGCGGCGCGGCGACGGTGACGGTGACGGCGGAGGACCCGGGCGGGCTGAGCGTGACGCAGCGGTTCGAGGCGACGGTGGCGAACCGTGCGCCGGTGGCGGTGGGCCGGCTGGGGGCGTTGACGTTGCGGGCCGGCGGGGTGCGGTCGGTGCAGGTGTCGGGCGCGTTCGAGGACCCGGACGACGACCCGCTGACGTTCGACGCGACATCGTCGGACACGTTGGTGGCAGCGGTGTCGGCGACAGGCTCGACGGTTCGCGTGTCGGCGATCTGGCCGGGGACGGTGGAGGTGACGGTGACGGCGGAGGACCCGGGGGGTCTGCAAGCGGAGCAGGCGTTCGAGGTGACGGTGCCGAACCGTGCGCCGGTGGCGGTGGGGACGCTGCCGGGGCTGTCGCTGGCGGTGGGGGGCGCGGAGGCATCGGTGGAGGTGTCGGGCGCGTTCGAGGACCCGGAGGATGACCCGCTGACGTTCGCGGCGACATCGTCGGCGCCGACGGTGGCGGCAGTGGTCGTATCGGGCTCGACGGTAGTGGTGACGCCGTTGTCCCGGGGTTCGGCGGCGGTGACGGTGACGGCGACGGACGTGGGCGGCTCGAACGAGTCGGCGACGCAGAGGCTCGGGGTGGGCGTGGACAGCCGTCCGCCGCCGATCGGCGGCGGTGGCGGCGGTGGTGGCGGCGGCGGCGGCGGTCGTCCGCCCAACCGGCCGGCGCAGCCGGTGGGTACCCTGGCGGACCAGGCGCTGACGCTTGGAGCGAGCCCGGTGTCCGTGGACCTGGCGGCGGCGTTCGAGGATCCGGACAACGACGAGCTGGCGTATGCGGCGGAGTCGTCGGCGGAGGCCGTGGCGGCGGTGGCGGTCGAGGGCAGCGTGCTGACGGCAACGCCGGTGGGGGCCGGGACGGCGGAGGTCAGGGTGACGGCGACCGACGGGGAGGAGGAGAATCCGTCCGCGACGCAGTCGTTCACGGTGACGGTGGTGGTCGACTACGACGCCGACGCGGACGGGTTGATCGAGGTGCGGACGCTGGCGCAGCTCGACGCCGTGCGGCACGACCTCGACGGCGACGGGGTGCCGTCGGCGGCCGGGGAGGCGGCGCACGCGGCGGCGTTCGAGGGCGCGATCGGTGGCCTCTCGTGCGGCGCTGCGGGGTGCCGGGGCTACGAGCTGTTGGCGGACCTGGACTTCGACACGAACAGCAGCGGCGGCCCGGACGCGGGCGACGCGTTCTGGGACGACGGCTCGGGGTGGTTGCCGATCGGGACGCAGGCCGAGCCGTTCGGGGCGCTGTTCGAGGGCAACGGGCGGGTGATTCGCAGCCTGTTCGTTGCCGGGGGCGAAGGCGCGGGCCTGTTCGGGGCGACGGGGTCGTCGAGCGTCGTCGCCCGGGTGGGGCTGATTGCGGTGGACGTGACCGGCACGGAGACGGTGGGGGCTCTGGCAGGGGTCAACGGCGGCCGGGTGACGGCCGTGTGGGCGACGGGCCGGGTGTCGGGGACGGCGTCGGTAGGCGGTCTGGTGGGGTCGAACGCCGGGGAGATCGGCGGCAGCTACGCGGCGGTGGCGGTGTCGGGCGAGCGGCAGGTGGGCGGTCTGGCGGGGGTCAACGACGGCGGTCTCGCGGCGGTGTATGCGACGGGCCGGGTGTCGGGAACTGCGTCGGTGGGCGGTCTGGCGGGGCACCACGGCGGGAGGCTGGCGGCGAGCTACGCGACGGGTCGCGTACGGGATGGGGACGAGGCGGGCGGCCTGGTGGGGTCGGTGAGCGAGGCCGGGACGGTGACGGCGAGCTACTGGGACACGGAGACGTCGGGCATGGGGTCGAGCGCGGCGGGCCGCGGGCTGACGACGTCGGGGCTGCAGCGTCCGACGGCGTACAGCGGGGTCTATGCGGGGTGGAACGTGGACGCGGACGGCGACGGGGTTGTCGACGGCCCGTGGCACCTGGGGACGGCCGCGCAGTACCCGGCGCTGTCGCTCGATGTGGACGGCGACGGGCGGGCGAGCTGGCTGGAGGTTGGCCGTCAGCTGCGGGCGGGCCCGGCGCTGACGGCGGCGCCGGCGGAGAACCTGGCGGCGGAGAACCTGGCCGCGGTGGTGCTGACGTGGACGGCGGCGGACGTGAGCGCATGGACGCCGGCGGTGCCGGCCACGTACACGGTGACGCGGGAGGCGGGCGCGACGGTCGAGACGGTGGCGGCGGGGGTGCGCGGCGCGCGCTACGTCGATGCCGACGTCCAGCCCGGCAGGACCTACACGTACCAGGTGGCGGCGGTGGTCGACGACGGCGAGGCGGCGCGCAGCGCGCTGGTGACGGCCGCGGTGCCGTGCGCGTACGCGGTGACGCCGTCGCATCGCGACGTGCTGTGGACGGCCGGCACGGGGCAGCTCGTGGTGACTACGGCGCCCGGCTGCGCGTGGACGGCGGCAAGCGAGTCGACGCTCCTGACGGTGACGGCGGGCGCCGCCGGTCGCGGCTCGGGGACGGTGACCTACGCGGTGGCGGCGAACGCGGGCGGTCCGCGGACAGGCGCTCTGGTCGTGGCAGGTCAGGGGCTGACGGTGTACCAGGCGTCGCCGACGGTGTTCACGGACCATCCGATCGAGCGGGGGGTGACGCCGGTCCGGGCGATCCACTTCGTGGAGCTCCGGGCCCGGGTCGACGCGCTACGGGCGGACGCGGGGCTGCCGGCATTCTCGTGGACGGACCCGACGCTGATACCAGGCGTCACGCCGGTCAGGCGCGAGCACCTGGTGGAGCTGCGGGTGGCACTGGCCGAAGCGTACGTCGCCTCGGGACGCCCTCAGCCTGCCTATGCCGACCCGTCCCTGACGAATGGAACGGGCATCCGGGCGGCGCACCTGATGGAGCTGCGGACTGCGGTCGTGGCTCTCGCGGCTCCGTAGGGGCCGCATGCACCGTCAGCCACGCTCCCGGCGTCACCCCCAGGGGTACTCCTCGAAGAACCGCTCGTTCAATTCGGCCTGCGTCGGGCAGGTTGCCGCCTCGATCTCGACGGCGATGTCGCGGTCGACCGTCATGTGCACAGGCTCCGCCCGGAACCCGCTCTTGCGGATGCCGACCTCGAAGGTGCCGGGCGGCAGCGCGACCTGAGCGACGCCATGCTCGTCGGTCGACGCCAGGTAGCGTCCGACGCGCACCTCGACGGCCCCGATCGGCGCCCGCGTCCGTTCATCCAGCACCCGCACGGTCGCGCGGTGGGCCGGGATCTGGCCGGCCCGGAAGGTAAAGGCGGCCGGGGCGGCCTCGTGCGGCGGCCCGGCATCCGGACCGACCAGCACCGCGGTCCGGGAATGGACGCCCTCGGCGGCCGGCGCCTGCAGCTCGACCGACGTCCAGTACAAGCCGGTGGTTCCCGTCCACGGCGCCGCGCCGAGCGTCCCGCCGCCGACACGGGCGCCCGCCTCGTCGCGCACCTCCACACGCCGTCCGGTCAGCGCGCACCCCGCCGCGCAGCGCACGCCTATCTTGACGTGCACCGGGCTGCCGGCCGGCGTGGGCGACGGCACGTCCCACACGGCCAGGCTGCCGGCGTGGGGAATCGTTCGGAAGCGGAGCGTCAGGCTGTTCGCCTCGTGCACGGCGCCGTCGGACTCGTGTCGCGGGAAGCCGACGCTCCAGGCGTGCTCGCCCACCTGCAGGGGGGCGAGCACCTGCAGCTCGACCGCTGCTCCGGCGTCCCCGTCGCCGGCCGCGAGGTCGCCGGCGGCCAGGAGGGTGCCGGCGGCCGTCACGTGAACCGGCAGGCCGCCGAGATCGCATCCGTGGGGGCAGGCGGCGTGAATCGCGAGGGTGAGGCGGGCTCCCGCGGCCACTTCCGGCGGGATCGGCTGCGACAGGGACAACGCGATCCGATGGACCGGCGCCAACAGTCGCTCCCGGCCGCCGCGGTCAGGCTCCCGTCGGCTCCCGCGCCGCGTTCGTCGCGGCGATGTAGCCGCCCACGATCGCCCGGCCGAGGCCGTGCAGCGCGAAGCCGCCGGCCGACTCGCCGGCGCAGTAGAAGCCCGGGATCGCCGCGCCGAAGACGTCCAGCACCTGGGACTTCCCGTTCACCCGCAGGCCGGCATACGTGTCGTGCAGGATCGGCGTCGCCCACGCGGCGTGGAAGGGCGGCTTCTGGATCTTGTAGCGCGGCTCCGGCTTGCCGAAGTCCCGGTCCTCGCCCAGGTCGACGAACGAGTTGTAGCGCGCCACGGTGGCGCGCAACGCCGCGCCCGCCATGGGGTGCTTCTGGTAGGCGTTCCCGGTCAGCCGGCCCGCCAGCTCCTCGAGCGTGTCGGCCTGGAAGAAGTAGCCGTTCTCGACGTCGACGAAGGGATGCCGCAGCTCCCACTCCTCGCGGGCGGCCGCGTCCGCATCAAAGATGGCCCAGATGGGCCCGCCGACGCGGTGCCGGACCCCGTCCACCTCGAGCACCGCGCTCGACAGCGCCGCGGCCAGGTAGTCGAAGACCGGATCGTGGGCCCCCTCCATGGCGAACAGGTGCGTGCCGACGGTCTCGTCGTAGAACCGCTCGCCCAGCATGTTGACCAGGATGACGTCCTGGTAGTCGGACACCGCGATGCCGGACGCGCCGGCCTTGTCGAAGACCGGGCTCCCCGGCTTCCAGCGGTCGTAGCCGTAGCGGCAGCCGATCCAGAGCGGCTTGACCAGCGCCAGGTACGACTCGGTCCGCATGTTGTTCGTGGCGCCGAGCGAGCCGCCGATCGCCATCCCCTGCTGCTCGGCGTCGCCGGACTGCCGCGAGTACGGCTCGCAGCCCACCTGGTACTCCTCGGTCAGCAACGGGTTGTAGATGGTGCGGACCGCCAGGTTGCTGCTCGAGCCGCCGGTGCAGGCGATGACCGCCTGCCGCGCGCGGATGTTGACGTCGCCGCCGCCGTCGAGATTCGTACAGGCGATGCCGAGCACGCGCCCGCCGAGCGGCTCCTCGCGCACGAGGCGCGTCATCCGGTGCTGTAGCAGAATCTCCACGCCCTTGGCCCGCGCGCTGCGCTCCAGCGCGCGCATCAGGCCCGAGCCGGCCGTGTTGTTGATGGTCTCGCTGAGGTCCTGCGACCACGGCACCACGGTCTGCCGCCGGAACGTGAACGCGCCCTCGGCAGGGACGCGGTGCGGCCGGGCGTCGACGAACTGGACGCCGTTCTCGACCAGGAAGTCGAACGCCTCGACGTTGTGGTCCGCGAAGGCGCGCACCACCTCGCGGTCGTTGTAGCGCGTGTGGACGTGATCCGGCCGCGTGTTCTCCAGGTAGACCTGGTCGGCGGAATCCTCGATGCCGTGCCGCTGCTGCATGGCGGTCCCGCCGCCCAGCGCCACGCTGCCCTGGCTGATCATGCCGTGGCCGCCGACGTCGAAGTTCTCCTCGACGACGATGACCGACGCGCCGAGATCGCGGGCGCGGATGGCCGCCGGCAGGCCGGAGGCGCCCGAGCCCACCACGACGACGTCGGCCTCGCGGTGCCACGTCGTCTCCTGCGCGCCGGCCGCGCGCGGCGCGAGACCGGCCAGCGCCGTCGCACCTACACCCGCGGCGCCGTTTCTGATGAACGCCCGGCGGCCGACGGCCGCCTCGGGCCGCTTGCTGCCCATGCCTCGTCTCCCTGCGCCCGCCGGCCTACTCGTAATAGGCCGGGGCGATGTTCAGCGTCCGGAACAGCTCGTAGTCGTGCTCGATCCAGAACGTGGCCCCCGCCTCGGCGACGAACGTCTCCACCTTCTCCATCGACGCGAGCGTCGTCTCCGCGTCGTAGTTGAAGGTGGGCACGCGCCGCTGCTCGCGGCTGACGCGGAAGTGGTACAGGTCCCCGGACAGCACCAGCGGACCGGTCTCGGCCAGATCGAGGAACAGCACCTGGTGTCCGGGCGTGTGGCCCGGCGCCGACAGGATCCGCACGCGGCCGTCGCCGAAGACGTCGTGGTCGCCGTCGAGAATGACGGTCTCGGCGTTCTGGAGATTGTCGTAGAGCGCCGGCTGGGCCGACGGCACCGTGTCGGGCTCCACGAACATCGCGTCGTACTCCGGCTGCTGGACGAGCCAGGTCGCCCCTTCCACCTCGTTGGCCACGCCGATGTGGTCGTAGTGCAGGTGGGAGAATGCCACGTAGTCCAGCGTGGTCAGGTCGAAGCCCAGGTCGAGGTCGGCCAGCTGGTCGGCCAGCGAGCGCTCGAACACCGCGTTGTCGGGCCGGGCGTCGGGGTCGGTGTAGGCCGAGGGCAGGCCGCCGTCCCACAGCATGCGGCCGTCGGGATGGTCGACGATGTAGCACGGCACGATCAGCTCGCGGACGTCGGTCTCGTCGTTCTCGATGCTGAAGCGCGTCACGTCGTCGAACGTCAGGCGGCCGCACTCGAAGATGTACAGCTTCAGCGTGGCCGCCTCGGCCTCGGCGACTGCCGGCGCCGCTTCGGGCTCGGGCTCGGCCGGCGCGCCGCCGCAGCCGGCGGCGAGCAGCAGCGCCAGCGACGGCAGCGTGAGGTTTCTCTTCATTCTTGTCACCATGGTCATCATTGTCGCCACGGGCCTCGTCGGTCTGGTCATCTCAGCTCCGCATAGAACGCGCGCACGTCGTCGATGAACAGCTCCGGCTGCTCCATCGCCGCGAAGTGCCCGCCGCGCGGCATCTCCGTCCAGCGCACGAGGTTGTAGCGCGCCTCCGACCAGGCGCGCGGCGCGTACGAGAGCTCCTCCGGGAAGACCGCCAGCCCCGTCGGCACGCCGATGTGGCCCGGCTCGTCCGGCATCCCCGGCCGCCAGCGGCCGCTCTCGTAGTACATGCGGGCCGCCGACGTGCCGCTCCCCGTCACCCAGTACAGCATGACGTTGGTGAGCAGGGCGTCCCGGCTGAAGATCGTCTCCGGGTGGCCGTCGCAGTCGCACCAGGTCCGGAACTTCTCGACCACCCAGGCCGCCTGTCCGGCCGGCGAGTCGGTCAGCGCGTAGCCGATCGTCTGCGGCTTCGTGCCCTGCAGATGCGCGTAGCCGTCCTCGGGACCGCGGAAGAACGCCGCCCGCGCGCGCATCCGCTCCAGCTCGGCCGCGGGCACGCCCGCCTCCGGGTCGTCGACGCCGGGCGGCGGCGGCGCGCTCGCGACGTTGAGATGCAGCCCCATGACCTGCTCGGGGTACTTGAACGCGTGCCAGCGGCTGATGATCGAGCCCCAGTCGCCGCCCTGCAGGCCGTAGCGCCCGTAGCCGAGGCGCGCCATGAGCTGCGCGTTGAGATCCGCGGCCGGCTCCGGCCCGAAGCCCCGCCCCGGCGGATGCCCCGAGAAGCCGTAGCCCGGGATGGACGGCGCCACCACGTGGAACGCGTCCTCCGCGCGGCCGCCGTGCGCCGCCGGGTCGGTGAGCGGCCCGACGATCTCCATGAACTCGACCACCGAGCCGGGCCAACCGTGCGTGATCAGCAGCGGCAGGGCATCGGGCTCGGGCGAGCGCTGGTGGATGAAGTGAACGTCGATGTCGCCAATCTGCGTCTTGAACTGGTCGAACTGGTTCAGGCGCGCTTCCTGCGCGCGCCAGTCGTACTCGTCGCGCCAGTAGGTGATCAGCTCGGTGAGGTAGCCCAGCGGCATCCCGTAGTCCCAGTCGGCGCCGGCGATCTCGTCGGGCAGGCGCGTGCGGGCCAGGCGGGCGTCGAGGTCGTCGAGCACCGCGTCGGGCACGTCGATGGTGAACGGCCGGATCGCCTCGGGATCGCCCGCCGGCGGCCCTTCGCCGAGCCACGTCGCCGCCGGCGGCGCCATGCTCCCCGCGTCCTCCGCCGGCTCGCCGCCGCACCCGGCGAACGGGAGCAGCGCCACGATCCCCGGCAACAGCAGTCGTCTGGTGGTCGGCATTGATGGTCCCCCCCTCCCGATGCGGCCGGGACGCACGCCTCAGCGCAGATCGGCGTAGAACGCCCGCACGTCGTCCACGAACAGCTCGGGCTGCTCCATGGCCGCGAAGTGGCCGCCGCGGGGCATCTCCGTCCAGCGCACCAGGTTGTAGTGGGCCTCGGCCCAGGCGCGCGGCGTGTAGAACAGCTCGTGCGGGAAGATGGCGCCGGCGCTCGGCACCTCGACGCGGCCGGGCTGGCCGGCCCCGGTGGCGCGGGCGAGGCCGCTCTCGTAGTACATGCGGGCCGACGAGGTGGCGGACTCGGTCAGCCAGTAGACCATGATGTTGGTCAGCAGCGCGTCCCGGCTGAAGATGGTCTCCGGGTGGCCGTCGCAGTCGCACCAGGTCCGGAACTTCTCGACGATCCACGCCGCCTGGCCGGTCGGCGAGTCGTTCAGCCCGTAGCCGAGCGTCTGCGGCTTGGTCCCCTGGATGTGACTGTACCCGGTCTCCGGCCCCTGGAAGAAGGCGGTCCGCTCCCGCATCCGCTCCAGCTCCGCCTCGGGAACGCCGGCTTCCGGATCCTCGACGCCCGGCGGGGGGCCGGCAATCATCATGTTGAGATGCAACCCCACCACCGGCTCGGCGTGCGAGAACGCGTGCCAGCGGCTGATGATGGCGCCCCAGTCGCCGCCCTGCAGGCCGTAGCGCTCGTAGCCCAGCCGCGACATGAGCGCCGCGTTGACGGCGGCGGCCTGCTCGGGACCGAAGCCGCGCTCGCGCGGATGGCCCGAGAAGCCGTAGCCCGGGATGGAGGGCGCGATGACGTGGAAGGCGTCCTCCGCGCTGCCGCCGTGCGCGGCCGGGTCGGTGAGCGGCCCGATGATGTCCAGGAACTCGACCACCGAGCCGGGCCAGCCGTGCGTGATGAGCAGCGGCAGCGCGTCCGGCTCGGGCGAGCGCTGGTGGATGAAGTGCACGTCGATGCCGTCGATGCGCGTCTTGAACTGGTCGAACTCGTTCAACCGCGCCTCCTGCGCGCGCCAGTCGTACTCGTCGCGCCAGTACGTGATCAGCTCCGTCAGGTAGCCCAGCGGCGTCCCGTAGTCCCATTCCGCGCCGTCGAGCTCGTCCGGCAGGCGGGCCTGGGCCAGCCGCAGGTGCAGGTCGTCGAGGACCTCGTCGGGGACGGCGATGGTGAACGGGCGGATCGCCTCCGGATCGGCCGGCTCGGGCTCCGCCGGCATCCGGACAGGCCCCGCGGCCGGCTCCTCCATCGGCGCGCCGCCGCACCCGGCGGCCGTCAGCAGCGCGATGCCGGCGATGCCGGCGATTCCAGCGGACAGCAGTCCCTCTCGCATCATTCTTCCCTTTCGGCCTGCGGGCTCCCCGCGGCCCGCCGGCGGACCACCTACTGGCCGCCCGCGGCCAGCGCCGCGCGCTCGCGGTCGTCGATGATCGTCTCGTAGTCCTCGTCCGTGAGGTACGTGACGTTGACGTGGGCGTGGTACATGTCGTCGTAGCTGCGCTGCCCCCAGCCGACCCACTGGGCCGGATCGGGATTCGCGGGGTTCGAGGCGGTGTTGTCGTGCCAGGCGGTCAGGTGAAGCACCGTGCCTGCCGGCAGCACCGGGGCCGCATCCTCCGCGTAGACGTAGTTGACGTGCCAGTTGAAGTCGAAGTTGCCGACGTGACTCAGCATCCGCACCCGCCCGTCGGGCAGGATCGCCTCCATCGACATCGCCGTGCCCCGCACGTGCATGTGCGGCTGGTAGTTCTCGAGCCGCGCCGGAAGCGGCAGGGGGACGTAGGCGTGGTGGACCGTCTTCTGGCCCGGCGGCAGGTCGAACGTCTCCATGGACTGACGCGTCCCGAGCACCTGGGCATAGACGCGGTACTTCGGCACGAACCCGCGCGGATAGAACCACAGCCCGACCTCGGTGCGGTCCGTGATCTCCTCGCCGACCGAGTGGTAGTGGATGTCGTAGCTGATCCCGGCGCCCGCCTTCAGCAGCTTGCCGGTGTTCTCCCGGAACACGTCGCCGTTCTTGCCGACGGCGAACTCGGTGAGGAAGGCGCCGCGCCCCGAGAAGTCGACGACCGGCGAGAAGTCGCCCGGCTCCTCCCGCTGCACGAGCCGAGCCAGCGCATGGTGCACGATCTGCCGCCCCCGGATCGACGGCCGGACCTCGACCCCGCGCACCCAGCGGTCCTCGCTCAGGCCGGTCTCGACGAGCGGCTGGTACCACTGGTCCTGCCCCTCAACCGGCTGCGTCCAGGGCGGGGAGATGACGACCAGGTCCGGGTCTCCGCCCATCTGGCCGGCGAGCCGCCAGACGTCGTCGCCCGGCCACGCGACCGGCGGCGGCAGATCGGCCGGGTTGCCGCGCGGAGCGCCCGCGTCGACCCAGGCGGCGATGGTCGCGATCTGCTCGTCGCTCAGCGAGATGTCGTTCGCGAACGCCTGGATGCCGACCGTCTTGTCGATGTGCCACGGCGGCATCTCGCGGGCGACCACCTTGCTCCGGATGGCCCGCGCCCAGGGCCGCACCTCCTCGTACGTGACCAGCGACATCGGCGCCATCTGCCCCTCGCGGTGGCAGGCCTCGCAGCGCTGCTGCAGGATCGGCGCCACGTCCTTCGAGAACGTCACCGCTTCCGGCTGCGCGGCCGCCGTGCCGCCGCCGAGCGCCGCCGCGGCCAGTCCGATCGTCATGACGCGTCCGAGCTGAGTCATCTCGCCTCCTCAACCAGATGGGGCCGTGCGCCCTGGGCCCACTGCCCTACTGTACGCGGACGTCCACGTATGCGTTCGTCCAGCAACACTGGAAGCCGACCGCCATCGTCGGCCCCTGCGGACCCGAGTCGTCCCACGCCAGCACGCGCAGCACGTAGTCGCCCGGCACCTCGAACGTCGCTGTCGTCAGCGCCCGTCCGCCGCCGCCGACGGCCGGCTCGGTCTCGGCAAACCGCACCGCGCCCGGCCCCCGGAACTTGCTCCAGACCAGTCCGAGCGTCGGCGGCACGTGCGACCGCAGGAACGTGCGGATGCCGTCATCGACCGCCCACAGCTCGAGCTCCACGGGCACGCCCGGCAGGGCCTCCAGCGGTGTCCGGACGCCGCCGGGCCCCTGTCCCGGCTCGCCGCCGGGGGCGAACCTGACCACCGGCGGCGTGTTGCCGCTGGTCACCTCGCGCAGTGCGTCGATCTGCCAGGCGGGGTGCAGGCGTCCGGGGATGGCGTACGTCTCGCCGTTGGCCGTGAGGCGCCAGGTGAGCGCCCGCTCGCCGAAGTCGGCCGGCACCACCACCGTGAACACGCCTGTCTGACGCCGCGGCAGGAAGTGCGTCGGCTGCCCGCGGTCCGCGGGTCCCGGCTCGAACCGGTTGTCGGGGCCGACCGGGATGTCCGGGCGCTCCTCGTAGTTGCGGTTGAAGTATCCGAACGACAGGCTGAACGTCCCGTCCGCGTTGGGGTACCAGCCCTCGTATGCCGGCGTCACGCTCTGTCCCGAGGCGTGCGGGATGGGCGCGTCGCGGGTCGTCTGGCGGGCACCGGCCTGTCCGCCGGCGACCGCCAGCACGCCGATGCCGAGCAGAACCGCCAGTTGCTTCACGGCTCGTCGGATGCTGCCACCTCGGCGGCGAACTCGGCTTCCATGCGTGCGTCGCGCTCGCGCACGGCCCGCGCCTGATCCAGCCTCGTCTGCAGGCAGTCGAAGCAGACCGACCCCGGAATCGGATCGCCGGTGGGCAGGCCCTGCTCCTCCAGGTAGCGCGCCAGCAGCTCGGCGGTGTGCTTCTGCGCCTTGTAGAAGTCCGAGTAGCTGAACCCGTTGGCGATGGCCCACGGCGTCCAGCCGTTGCGGTCGCGGGCGTCGAGCTTCGCTCCCTCCGCGACGAGGTAGTCCACCACGATGTTGGCGCCCCGGAACGCGGCGCCGTGCAGCGCCGTCTCGCCGAGATCGTTGACGGCGTTGACGTCGTTGCCCAGCTCGACGCACATCCGGACCGCCGCGAGCACCTCTTCCTCCTGGCCCGGGAGCGATCCGCCGTCCTCGCCCGGATTCCAGATGTCCAGACCGGCGGCCACCATCAGCGGCGTCGTGTTCTCCGCGCTCGGCAGCAGCGGATCGGCGCCGGCGTCGACGAGCACCTGCATCGCCTCGACGTCCGTCACCTTCGCCGCCAGGAAGAACGCCGTGGCGCCGAGGCGGTTGAGGCGGTTGCGCTGTCCGTCCTGCATGCCGTTGCGCGTCATCCGCGCGTCGACGTCGACGCCGCGGGCCAGTATCTTGCGGATGACGTCGATGCTGTCCACGCTGCCGGCCGGAATCGGCCCCGGCTTGCCGAAACCGACGTTCATGCGCCGCGTGCGCACCGTCTGGTGCAGCGCGTTCCAGCCCGCGCCGGCCAGGTTCGGATCGGCCCCGCGGTCGAGCAGGTAGTCGGCCACCGCCCAGTTCGCGTTCGCGACCGTGACGACGAGGACGCTCTGGCCGTCCGACAGCGCGGCGTTCACGTCGGCGCCGGCAGCGAGCAGCGCGGCGACGGCCTCGAGGTGCCCGCCCCGGGCGGCGAACATGAGCGGGGTGAACCCGGTCACCGACGGCACGGCGAAAATGTAGCGCCGGCTCGGCGGCCGCGCCGCGCCGGTGGTGCGCGCGTCGACTTCGGCGCCCGCCTCGGCCAGCACGTGAACGGCACGCGCGTGCCCGCGCGCGGCCGCCCACATCAGCGGCGTCTGCCCGTGCGTCGCATCGCGCGCGTTGACGTCCGCCCCGTGCGCAATCAACGCGCGCAGGGCATCCGCCCGGCCGGTCCGGGCCACGGTCATCAGCGCGGTCTCGCCGCCCGGCAGGGCGGCGTTCGCATCGGCGCCCGCCGCGAGCAGCGCAGCGAGGATGGCCGCGTTCCCGTTCTCGGCGGCCAGGGCAATCGGCTGCACGCCGTAGCGGTTCGCGGCCGCCACGTCCGCGCCGGCCGCGATCAGCAGCCCGACCAGCCGCGGGTCGTCGCGGTGCACGGCCCAGTGCAGCGCGGTGGCGCCGTCGGTCGCCGCCTCGTCCACGTCGACGGCCGGATCGGCCGTCAGCACCCGCACCGCATCGATGTCGCGCGCCTTGACGGCCGCGATCAGCGGCGCGGCGCCGCGCGGCGCCGCCTCCGCGGCGGGAGCGGGCGCGAGACACGCGATGACGACGACGCTGCCGAGCAGCGCCGCCAGCGGCGGCATCCTCGTTCTGCCAGGCATGATGAGCTCAGACACCCGCCAACGGACCCGTGCTGTCGGATATGCGGTCGACCTGCACGCCGACCTTCTCGAGCAGGCTCAGCCCCAGGTTCATGAACGGGGTGTGCAGCGCGTACTTCAGGTGCCGGCCGCCCCCGAGCGTGCCGCAGCCGCCGCCGGCCAGCGTGATGGGCAGGTTGTACGGCGTGTGATGATCGCCGTCGCCCATGCCGGCGCCCCACAGCAGGATGCTGTGGTCCAGCAGCGTCCCGTCGCCGTCCGGGGTGCGCCGCATCCGGTCCAGGAGCCGCGCGAACAAGGTCATGTGGTACGTGTTGATCTTCGTGTACTGCGCGATGTTGTGCTGGTCGAGCTGGTGGTGGGAGACCGTGTGGTGCCCCTCGGGCACGCCGATGTTGGGGTACGAGCGTCCGCTGAGCTCGCGGGCCATCTGCATGCAGCTCACGCGGGTGACATCGGCCTGGAAGCCGAGCACCAGCAGGTCGTGCATCAGCTCGACGTGCTCCTCGTAGTCGTCGGGCACGCCCGTCGGCTGCTCGAGGGACGGCAGCGGCGTCGTCGCGTTGTGCACCTCGGCGCGCTGGATGCGCCGCTCGATCTCGCGCACCGAGTCCAGGTACTCGTCCACGGTGGTGCGGTCGCGCAGGCCCAGGCGCCGCTCGAGGCGGGTGAGGCTGTCGGACACCGAGTCGAGGATGCTGCGGTCGGTCTGCATCTGCGTCAGGCGCGCCGCCACGCTCCCGCCGTCGCCGAAGAGGCGGCGGAAGACCACGCGCGGGTCGCGCTCGTGGGGCAGCGGCGTGGTCGCCGTCAGCCACGAGCTCGAATTGATGTAGGCGCAGCTGTAGCCGTTCTCGCAGTTCCCGACCTGGTAGTTGGAATCGATCGTCAGCTCCAGGGAACGCAGCGACGTGTCGGCCCCGAGCTTGTCCGCCGCGTACTGGTCGAGCGTCTTGCCCGCGCGCAGGTCGGCGCCCTCGGTGCGCTTCGGCAGCACGCCGCTCAGCCAGCCGCCGTGCGCGCGCGTGTGGACGCCGCCGCCTTCGTTGGTGCTGACGACGCCGCTGTTGCTCAGCCCGCTGACGACCACGATCTGGTCGCGGAACGCCTCGAGCGGCTTCAGGGTCGGCGTCAGCTCGAAGTCCGCGCCGCCGTCGCCCTGCGGATGGAAGCTCGGCAGGAACATGCCGTTGGGCACGTAGAAGAACCCCATCCGCGGCGTGGGCGACGCCGCCGTCTTCGAGACGGCCGTCAGCGCGGGGGCCATCGCGTCGAGAAACGGCAGCGCGATGGTGGCCCCGAGTCCGCGCAGCATCGTCCGCCGTGGCAGGCTCTTTCTCGTAACAATCACGGTTGCCAGCTCCTCATCTTGCGCGTCAGCGCGACGCCGCCGTTGTCGTCGCACCCGCGGCGCCCGCGGCGCGCCGGTGCAGGAACGGGTAGCTGCTCACGATGCCGCCGACGATCGTCTGGAAGCGGTAGTCGTCCGCGGCCGCCGCGTTCACGATGCGCCGCACGGCCGGCATGTCGTAGTGCTCCAGGCCGCGCCCGAGCGCATACGTGAGCAGCTTCTCGGTCACCGTCGTCACGAAGCGCTCCGGACGGCGAATGAGCGCCGCCGTCAGCTCGGCCACGCCATCGAACCGCGTGCCGTCGGGCAGCGCCCCCGAAGCGTCGATGGTGTTGAACGACTCGTCCACCAGCCGCCAGCGGCCGACCGCGTCGAAGTTCTCGAGGGCGAACCCGGCCGGATCGATGATGTTGTGGCAGCTTGCGCAGGCCGGATTCGCCCGGTGCCGGGACATCCGCTCGCGCAGCGTCGCCACCTTGGCCTGCGTCTTCCGGTCGTCCAGCGCCGGCACGTTGGCGGGGGGATCCGGCGGCGGCGTCCCCAAGATGTTGACGAGAACCCACTTGCCGCGGTTGACCGGCGAGGTCCGGATGGCGTGCGAGGTGAGCGTCAGCACGCTCCCGTGGCCCAGCAGGCCGCGGCGCGGGCTCGACGCGGGCAGCTCGACGCGCCGGAAATGACTGCCCTGCACGTCCGTCCGTCCGTAGTGCCGCGCCACACGCTCGTTGAGGAACGTGTAGTCGGCGGTCAGGATCTCCAGCAGGCCGCGGTCCTCGCGCAGGATGCTGTCGATGAACAGCTTCGTCTCCGTCAGCAGACCCTGCCGCAGCGACTCGTCGAACGTCCGCGAGTACGGATCGCCGGGCCGCACCACCGTCTCCAGGTTGCGCAGCTGCAGCCACTGCCCGGCGAAGTTCTCGGTCAGCGCCGTCGAGCGGGGATCGGCCAGCATGCGCCGCACCTGCCGCTCGAGCTCCGCGGGATCGGCCAGCAGGCCCTGCTCCGCCGCGTCGAGCAGCTCGTCGTCCGGGATGCTGCTCCACAGGAAGAACGAGAGGCGCGACGCCAGCTCCAGGTCACGAAGGCGGTAGACGCCGGGCGAGCCGATGGCCGGCGCCGCGGACGCGGCGGCCGGGTCGGCCTCGATGCGGTACAGGAACTCCGGGCTCACCAGCAGCCTGCGGAGCGCCAGCTCGATGCCCTCGTCGAAGCTCCCGCCGCGCGCGCGGCCGTCGTGGTAGAAGTCGAGCAGCACGTCCACGTCGCCGTCGGCGACGAACCCGCGGTAGGCCCGCCGCGCGAGCATGGCGAGGATCGTGCGGGCGCAGGGAGCTTCCTCGGCCGCCGTCGCCGGGCGACAGGTGAAGATGCGCTGCCGGCTCGGCGTCTCCCCGGAGCCCGTCGGCGAGTACGGCCCGGCGATGGTGACGGTCGTGACCGTCGGCATGCGGCCGCCCACCCCCACGTTGTTGGCGATCGTCGGGTTCTCGAACACCTCCCGCACCTGCTCGACCAGCGGCGTGGGCTGCTTGTGGAACGTCACGCCGATGTCGTGCGGCCCGCCGGCAACCGGCACCCGGACGTCGTAGACGCCGTCGGTCACGTACATGATGGCGGCGGTGTTCGTGGTCGGCCGGGACGACGACTCGGGCGGGGGTTGCCCCACCTCGAACAGCTGCACCCGCTCGCCGTCGACGGTGACCTCCATCCGATGGCTGCCGCGCAGCCCCCGGTCGTTGCCCACCTCGACCCGAATGTCGTACTGCGCGCTCTGCGGAAAGAAGTGCTCCACGAGCAGCCCGCCGCGCGTGCCGAACGGCAGATCCTCCACGCGGTGCTGCTGCTGCATGTCGTCCGCGACGCGATAGACGACCGAGTCGACCGCCGGCGGCGGGCTGCCGACCGCCATGCGGCTGATCGTCCGCGCCGCCGCCAGATAGCGCTCCATGAGCGACTGCGACATCCTGAGCACGCCGGCGATGTTGTCGAAGCCGTAGCTGGCGTCGTCGGCCTGCAGGAAGTCGTCGACGTCGATATCGAGCGCCAGCAGGTCGCGCACGGCGTTGCCGTACTCGGCGCGGTTGAGGCGATGGAACGTCTCCGTGCGTCCGGGATCGGGCGCTGCCGCCCACGCCCCGTCCAGCTCCGCCTCCAGCCACGCGACGACCCGGTCGTACTCGGCCTCGTCCGGGCGCGGCCGGCCGACCGGCGGCATCACCGCCCCGCGCAGCTTGCGCACGACCTTCTCCCACACGTCGGGATGGCTGCTCACGTTCGACGAATCGAGGCCGTCGAGCGCCAGCCCGGCCGTCCGGATCCGGTCGTTGTGACAGGTGACGCAGTAGCGGGCGAGCAGCGCGTCCGCCGGCGTGCCGGAGCTCGACGCGGCCGCACCGGGCTGCGGCGCGCCGGCCGCCGCGCCGCCGGGCGCAGCCAGACCGGCCAGCAGCAGGCCGGCAAGCACGGTGTTCAGATGCGGTCTCATGGGAAGCTCCTGAATTCTACCCTACTCCCGAACCGGCACGGGGCGAGGGGTCCCCGCAAGCGGACGCCGCAGCTCCGGAGCCCAGCCCCGTCTGATTCAGCGCCGCCGCAGTACTCCACCGCGGCGCAAGGCGCGCACCGCGCGCCTCGGCGGGAGCGGCGCGGGGCGAAGGGCCCCCGCAAGCGGACGCCGGGGGTTCGGGGCGCAGCCCCGTCTGATCGATGCTCAGAAGCGGAACAGGCGGTTGAACTTGATGATGAGCGCCCGATTGTACAGCTCCGGGAAACGGCGGCCGCGCACGAGCGTGTCGCGCTGCTCGTTGTAGACGATGAACAGCTCGCTGCCCGGCTGGTACTCCCAGCGCAGGCGGACGTTGGCGCTCGCGTCGTTGGCGGCCGAGTTGTACTGCACGAGCGCGCTCACGAACAGGAACGGCGTGGGGGTGTAGGTGGTGCGGGTCGTGATGAGCGTCGTGGTCAGCTTGCCGGCCGGGAGCTCGATCCAGTTCAGCGACACGCCCGGCTCGAACGACACGCGCGGCGTGACCGCCAGCCGGCCGCCCGACAGCCCGGTCCGGCGCCCGAAGCCGATGGTCGTCTTCTTGCCGCCGAAGAAGCCGCCGTGCTGGGCCGTGACCAGGCCGGAGAAGCGGCGCTGCTGGCCCAGCTCGTACGTGACCGTCATGTCCTGGAAGCGGTAGCCGCCCACCCCGACGTCCACTCCGGCCACGTCGAAGACCCGGTCGACGTACTCGTTGCTGCGGATGTAGTCCGCCATGAGGATGTCGCTGTTCTCCAGCTCGATGCCGAACTTGCCCTGCAGCAGCTCCGTGTCGACCCGGCCGCTCCGGCTGCGGAAGGAATCGAAGCGGGCCTCCCAGACGAAGCGGCGGATCAGGTCGATCGAGCGCGGGCGCGGGCTGAAACGCAGCGCCCCGTGGTTGCGCCCGAAGTCGAAGCGCCGCATGAAGCCGACCTCGGGGTTGAAATGGGTCCCCACCACCAGCCGCTCGAGCTCCACGCCGTAGCGGTCGCCGGCGTAGTCGAGGTGTGCCCGGTAGCTGACGTCGTCCGGGCCGCCGCCCGGAGCCCGGGTGGTCGCCCAGTAGGTGTTCATGGTCAGCGCGTCGTAGAAGGCGAACGTGGCGTCGGCGCCGTACGTCTCGGCAGAGCCGAGCCCGCGCGTCGAGACCGAGCGCCGCGTGGCGATGGCGCCGATGCTGCTGCGCTCCAGCAGGTCGCGCTTGACGCGCACGACCGAGAAGTTCGTCGCCGGCACGGGCGCCGCGCGGCCCGGAACGTTGGCGTCGCCTGTCCGGATATTGAGCAGGCCGACGCTGAATGCGCCGGCGCGGCCGGTCATCCGGGCGCCCGCCTCGAGCGGTATCTCGCGCCCGGCGTCGAGGCCGATCCGGCGGCTGTAGAACAGCACCGGCGTATCGCCGCTCGTGAACGGCCCCGTGTCCGCGCCGCCGAAGGTGAACACCCCCTGGTTCTCGAGGAAGAACTCCCGCTTCTCGGGAAAGTACAGCGAGAAGCGCGTCAGGTTGATCTGCTGCTCGTCCGCCTCCACCTGGGCGAAGTCGGTGTTGACCGTGAAGTCGGCCGTCAGGTTCTGGGTGATGCCGTACTTGATGTCGATGCCGCCGTCTCCGCCCAGCTTGTTCGTGAACGGCTCGGCGCCCCGCAAGTCGCTCGACAGGTCGCCGATGGCGTACGGCTTGAGCTCCACGAGGCGCGAGGCGGGCGGTGCCTCGAGGCCGACGACGGCGGCCGCCAGCGACGAGCGGAAGTGGCCGTTGTTGATGAAGGCGGGCGGAACGGGCGTCAGGTACGACACCTCGTTCTTCGACCGGTTGACGCGGCGGACCTGGAACCCCCACGTCTGGATGCGCCCGGGGCGGTAGCGCAGCGACTTGAACGGGATGGCCGCCTCGATGACGTAGCCGCCGTCGAAGTAGCCGGTCGCGAAGTCCCAGATCGGGTTCCAGTCGATGTTGACCTGCGACTCGTTGGTGACCTGACCGTCGATCCGCCCGCCGATGGGGTTGACCTCGAACAGCACGCCGTTGCGGTGGTCGTGGAACGTGTCGAAGCTCCACGCCATGTTGTCGTTGCGGACGATGGTGGTGTTGTCGCGCCGCATCTCGTTGGCCACCAGGCGGTCGGGCTCCGTCTCCCAGCAGCGGCCGACGACGTAGACGTTCTCGTCGTCGAACAGGAGCCAGACCTCGGTCTTCTCGGTGGCCGGTGCGCCCTCGTCGGGATCCGTCTGGATGAAGTCGGACATCGGCAGCACGCGCTCATAGATGGTTTCGTCGAGCCGGCCGTCGATGCGCAGCGGCTCGGTGATGCGCACGGCGCGGACCGTGGCGCGCCCCGCCGCGTCGCGGTTGATCACCTCGGGCGCCACCGGCGCGGACGGGTGCCCGTCCAGCTCGGAACCCCGCAGTCCCTGCGCCGCCGCGTGCGAGGGGAAGCACACGATGGCGGCGGACACGGCAAGAGCGGCGGCGGTCCGGATGCGAAGCGGCGGCATCGTGTCGCCCGCTGCCGGCGTGGCAGCGGCCAGATGGCAATCGTCGGGCCGGCGCCGTCCGGATGTCAACAAGGCGTGCTCTACCCGTACGGCGCGTCGTGCGTGTGCACGCGCTTCTTGAACCGCCAGCCGTCCGCCGTCTTCACGAGCGTGTCCTCGTAGATGCCGGTGACGGTCGTGGTGGGCGGCAGCGTGCTCACGTCGAGCTGGTTGAAGTAGACGAAGCCGCGGGCCCCGTCCGGCGTCGGCGTGATGCGCAGGTTGGTGTAGACGTGCCGCTGGCTCGTGCCGAAGACCTCACGAAACCCGGACGCCATGCTCGCCAGGCGGTCGGCCCCGTCGAGCACGGTAATGCAGACGCGCGACCCGTCCCGGTCCGGAATGCTGCCGCGGATGACCTCGCGATCGACGATCTCCCAGGGTCCCTCCGCCGGACACGGTCCGGGACCGCTGGCGCCGTCCGCCAGCCGCATCACCAGCGCGAACACGCCGTCGGGCGTGAACACGCCGGCGTAGTCGCGCCCGTCCGCGTCGCCGAAATCGATGGCGTTCGTGTACGCGATGTACAGCTGCTCGATGTCGATGTAGTCCTGCGTCGTCAGCGCCGGCGCCTGACCGCGCGCTGCGGCGGCTCCCCAGACGATCCCGGCGGCTAGCACGAGCGCGCCTCCCGCGATGATGCCCCTTCTCCCTCGCATTGGTGCCTCCTTGGTCGAACACGCAGACTGCCGGGAATGGTACTGCAACCGCGCGCGCACCTCCGGCGGCGGCCCGCACCGGCGGGCGGGCGGAATCCTCGGCCTCAGAAGCGGAAGAGACGGTTGATCTTCACGACCAGCGCCCGGTTCTCGAGTCCGGGAAAACGCGGCACGAGCGTGTCGCGCTGCTCGTTGTAGACCACGAACAGCTCGCTCCCCGGCTGGTACTCCCAGCGGAAGCGCAGGTTGGCGCCCAGCGCGGCGTTGGCGGAGTTGTACTGCACGAGCGCGCTGAAGAACATCAGCGGCGTGACCGTGTAGGTCGTGCGGGTGGTCACGAGGTTGGTCGTGAAGCGGCCCTGGGGCAGCGTGATGCGGTTGATCGAAACCCCCGGCTCGAGCGAGAGCTGCCGGGTGATCTCCAGCCGGCCGCCCGCGATCCCGCCTCCCAGGCCGAACCCGAGCGACGTCTTCGTGCCGCCGAAGAAGCCGCCGTGCTGGGCCGTGACCAGGCCGGAGAACCGGCGCTGCCGCCCCAGCTCGAACGACACCAGCAGATCCTGGAAACGGTAGCCCCCGACGGGGATCGCCACGGCGCGCGCGATCCGGAACGGCCGGTCGAGGTACTCGTAGTTGCGCGTGTAGTCGAACGTCAACCGGTCGCTGTTCTCGAACTCGATGCCGAACTGGCCGAACGCCTGGCGCGTCTCGAGCACGCCGCGGCGGTCCGTGATGTAGTCGAAGCGGCCCTCCCAGACAAGCCTGCGGATGGCGGCCAGCGACCGCGGGCGCGGGCTGAAGCGGAACAGCCCGTAGCTGCGCTCGAAGTCCTCGCGGCGCAGGAAGCCCACCTCCGGATTGAAGTCGGTGCCCACGACCAGGTGCTCGAGCTCGACGCCGTAGCGGTCGCCCGCGTAGTTGAGCTGCGCGCGGTAGCTGACGTCGTCGGGCGCAGCGCCCGCTGCGGGCACGGCAATCGGGCGCGAATGCGGTGTATCGGTCCGCGCCCAGTACGTGTTGATGCTGAGCGCGTCGTGGAACGCGAACGTGCCGTCGACGCCGAACGTCGCGCTCGCCCCCGGGGCGCGCGACGACACCGACCGCCGGGTGAAGATGGCGCCGACGCTGCTGCGCCGCAGCAGGTCGCGCTTGAGGCGCACGACCGAGAAGTTGGTCGCCCGCGCGGCGGCCTCCGGCGCGTCGTCGGTCTGGATGTTCAGCAAGCCGACGCTGAACGGGCCTACCCGGCCCGTCATGCGGCCGCCGGCGTCGATGGGGATCTCCCGGCCCGTCGCCGCGTCCAGTCCGATGCGGCGGCTGTAGAACAGCACGGGCGTATCGCCCGCCCCGAACGGTCCGGCGCCGGCGCCGCCGAACGTGAACAGCCCCTGGTTCTCCAGGAAGAACTCCCGCTTCTCCGGAAAGAACAGGCTGAACCGCGTCAGGTTGATCTGCTGCTCGTCGGCCTCGACCTGGGCGAAGTCGGTGTTGACGGTGAGGTCGGCCGTGAGGTTCTGCGTGATGCCGTACTTGACGTCGATGCCGGCATCGGCGCCCAGCGCGTTCGAGATGGGCGTCGTCGTCGTCGCGTCGCTCGTCAGATCGGCGATGGCGTACGGCTTGATCTCGATGCTGCGGGAGCCGGGCGGCGCCTCGAGCCCCACCACGGTCGCCGACAGCGAGGAGCGGAAGTGCCCGCGCTCGCCCCACGCGGCGGGAATGGGCGCGAGGTAGGAGATCTCGTTCTTCCAGCGGTTGCGGCGGCGCACCTGGAAGCCCCACGTCTGCTCGCGCCCGGGCCGGTAGCGGAGCGACTTGAACGGGATGGCCGCCTCGACCACGTAGCCCTGCTCGAACAGGCCCGCCGCCACGTCCCAGACCGGATTCCAGTCGATGTTCGCGCGCTCCTCGTTCGTGATTTCGCCGTCGAGCCGCCCGCCGATCGGATTGACCTCGAAGATGACGCCGTTGCGGCGATCGTGGAAGGTGTCGAAGCTCCACGCCAGGTTGTCGTTGCGCACGATGGCCGGGTTGTCCCGGCGCATCTCGTTGGCCACCAGGCGGTCGGGCTGCGTCTCCCAGCAGCGGCCCACGACGTAGACGTTGTCGTCGTCGAACAGCAGCCAGACCTCGGTCTTCTCGGTGGCCGGCGCGCCCTCGTCCGGATCGGTCTGGATGAAATCCGACATCGCCGGGACGCGCGCGTAGACCGCCTCGTCCAATCGACCGTCGATGTCGAGGGGTGCGTCGATGCGCACGGCGCGGACGGTCACCCGGCCCGCCGCATCGCGGGCGATGACGGCCGGCGCGACCGGCATCGGCAGGCCGGCGGGGTCGGCGGCGGCGGCGGCGGCCGTCTGCCCGCCGCTCGACTCGACAGCGGGCGGACCCTGGCCAGCCGCCGCCGGACCGACCATGACGATGGCCGCGAGCACGAGCCCGGCGGCGGCGGCGCTCTGCCGGCTGCAGGCCATGGTACCCCGATGTTAGTCGCAACTCGCCGGGTCCGGGTGGCGCGCGGCTTGAACCCTGCCAAGGCATGTGCCAACCTTCCCGCATGCATGCAACGAGGCGGCAGCGCCACGTCGCGTTCGCAATGGCCGCCGCGCTCCTGCTCCTGACGGTGGCGCCTTCCTCCGCCCAGCCCGCCGGGGCGATCGCGGGCAGCGTCACCGACTCGGCGGGCGGCGCGCTGCCGGGCGTCACCGTGACGCTGACCGGCGGCGCGCTGCCGGCGCCCGGGGTGCTGCAGGTGACCGGGCCGGACGGGCGCTTCGCCTTCGAGATGCTGCCGGCCGCCGACTACGCGCTGGCGGTCGCGCTGCCCGGCTTCGAGGCGCAGGCGCTTCCCGTCGTGGTCCAGCCCGGGGAGACCGCGGTGCTCGAGGTCGTCATGGCGCTCGAGCGGCGCATGGAATCGATCACCGTCGTGGCCGAGGAGCCGCGAATCTTCGCACGCAACGTCGTGGCCGAGCCGATGCTGATGCAGCAGTCGAACATCACCGCCGTGACGTCGGTGGTCGACAACCTGCCCGGGGTGTCGGTCCAGGAGGGCGACGCGTACGGCTTCGACGACTGGTCCAGCAACGTCGCCATGCGCGGCTTCCAGGTGACCATCAACGAGGCGCAGATCGGCACCACCATCGACGGCTTCCCGAACGGCACGTCCGACTACTGGAGCGGCTCGAAGGCGAACCGGTTCATCGACCCGATGAACCTCGGCGGCGTCGAGGTCTCGCAGGGGACGGCCGACATTGCCTCGCGGTCGGTCGAGGCGCTGGGCGGCACGTTCGACTACCTGACGGACGACCCGGCGGCCGAGCGGACCTACACCGCGTCGACCACCCTCGGCGAGAACGACGGCCAGCGGTTCGCGATGCGGATCGACACCGGACCGTTGTTCGGCCGCGAGACCCGCGCCTGGATTGCCGCCGTCCGCCAGGAGGCGACCGACTGGGTGGAGGGCTCCGCCAGGAACGAGCGGGAGCATGTCGCCGCCAAGCTCGTCTCGTCGCACGGGCGTCTCGATCTGACGAGCTACTTCTCGTTCGACAGCATCCACGAGGACGTGTACCAGCGGCTCTACAGCGACGGCGACTTCCGGGCCAACCCGCGCTGGGACCGCCTGACCGGCGACTGGCCCGGCGTGCCGTACCTGAACCAGTTCTACCGGCCCGGCTGGCAGACCCGGCGCAACAACACGTTCGCCTACCTGAAGGCGGAGTGGTCGTTCAGCGAGGTCACGTCGCTGAGCCTGGGCACCTATTTCCATCGGAACCGGGGCCGCGGCGACTGGCTGCCCCCCTTCATCGCCGACGTCACCGACGACGGCGGCGGACCGGAGTCGGAGCTGATGGCGCTGCCCCCTGTGCTGGGCGGCAGCCAGCTCGGGCTGATCCGCTTCGTGGACCGCAACGGCGCCGCGGTCGGACCCGAGCCCGGATGCACCTCGTCCTACCTCTTCAACTACTACGGCGCCGGCGGGCCCGAGGTCGACCCGGCGTGCCACCCGGGCGCCACCGCGGTGCAGTCGTACCGTCACAGCCACTACGGCAAGGACCGCTTCGGCGTGACCCTCGACGAGGAATGGTTCACGACCCTCGGCGCCGCCGGCAGCACCCTGCGCGCCGGCATCTGGTACGAGGACTCGCGGCGCGACCTGGGCCGCGACTGGCACCGGATGCTGGATCCGACGCTCAACTTCAACTGGCACGAGCAACCCTACTGGCAGCAGTACGAGTGGAACTTCCCGCAGCGCGTCTTCAAGTGGTACGTGGAGGAGACGATCTTCGCCGGCCCGTTCGCGCTCAGCGGCGGCGTCAAGCAGTACCTGGTCGGCCTGTCGCGCGAGGACCTGTTTGGCGTCGACCCGGATCTCGAGGTCGATTCCGACTCGAATCTGCTCGTCTCCGGCGGCGTCACCTACGAGACGCCGGTCGCAGGCCTCGACCTGTTCGCCGGCTATTCCGAGAACTTCAAGGCGCTGAGCGCCCTGCTCCTCGAGGTGCCGGGACGGAGCCTGGACCTGCTCGAGCCCGAGACCGCCTCGAACATCGACGTCGGCCTGCAGTACGCGGGGGATCGGGTCGCGCTGGGCGCCACGTGGTACACCATCGACTTCCGGAACCGGATCTTCTACCTCGGCCCGCAGACGTCCACCGGTCCCAACCACCTCATCCCGGGCGGCGGCGCCTACTTCAACGCGGGCGGCATCGACACGAGCGGCTTCGAGCTCTCCGCGACGGTGCAGATGCCGCAACGGACGTCGTTCTACACCGCCTTCACGCTCAACGACTCGCAGTACATCGGGACCGGCGACCCGCTCGTCGACGCGAGCCAGGGGCTCGTGGCGGGGACCGACGTCACCGGCGTGCCGGATCGGCTGTGGGTCCTCTCGCTCGATCGGACCGGCCCCCTCGGCATGGGGCTGAGCGCCAAGTACACGTCGTCGCGGCGCGTCAGCCTGCGGTCCGACTGGTACGCCGACGCCTACTGGCTCGTGGACGCCTACGTCAGCTTCTCGGGCGGGGCGTTGAGCGACATGCTGCGGTCGACGGAGTTCGCGATCGTGGCCAACAACCTGCTCGACAAGGCGTACCTGTCCGCCATCACCGAGAACGCGGCGTGGCTCGGCGCGCCGCGAACGGTCTCGATGACCGCAACCGTCTCGTTCTGAGCGAGAATGGGAGACACCATGAGAACACCGCTATCGGCCGCCGCGGCGGCGTGCCTGCTGCTGTCGGCCGGCTGCGCCGGGCCGCCCGTCGCCGCCCAGGGCGGCGCGGCGCCTGCGGGCGCCGCCGTGCCGCTGAATCCGGAGCGGGACGTGTACTTCGGCGACCTGCACGTCCACACCATGCTGTCGATGGACGCCTACTACCTGTTCGGCACCCGGCTCGGCCCCGAGGACGCCTACCGCTTCGCGCGCGGCGAGGAGGTCATGTTCATGGGCGAGCCGATCCGCCGCCGCCGGCCGCTCGACTTCATGGCGGTGACGGATCACGGCCAGATCATCGGCTCGAGCATGGCGATGGAGGATCCGGATTCCGCGCTGGCGACGAGCACGGTCGGCCGCGAGTGGCACGCCAATCCCGGGCGCGGGTTCCGCGGCAGCGCCGGCTTCCGGGCCTGGCGGGCGCAGGCCGCGGGCGACGTGCCCGGCTTCGACATCGCGCCCGTGAGCCGCTCGGCGTGGCAGCGCCTCATCGATGCCGCCAACACCTTCTACGAGCCGGGGCGGTTCACCGCCTTCATCGGCTACGAGTGGACGACGGACGGCAGCCGGAGCGACGGCAGCGGCGGCCCCATCCACCGCAACGTGATCTTCCGCGGCGACACGGCGCCGCTGCCCTTCTCCACACTCGATTCCCGGCGTCCGGAAGACCTCTGGTCCTATCTCGAGGAGCACCGCAGCCGCGGCGTCGAGGGGCTGATCATCCCGCACAACGGCAACATGAGCAACGGCATCATGTACGACTGGACCGACAGCGACGGCCGGCCCATCGACGAGGCGTACGCCCGCCGCCGGCTGCTCAACGAGCCGCTCAGCGAGATCGCGCAGATGAAGGGCCAGTCCGAGGTGCACCCCGCGCTGGCGCCCAACGACGAGTTCGCCGGCTTCGAGCTGTTCGACCAGACGTTCGACGGCCGCCGCAGCCAGCCTGAAGGCAGCACCATCCGCGACGCCTACGGGCGGGGCCTGGTCATCGAGGGACGTGCGGGCGTCAACCCGTACAAGGTCGGCGTGATCGGCGCGAGCGACTACCACAGCGCGCTCACCGAGGAGGGCGAGGACGTCGTCTACGGCTCGAAGTCGGTCAATGGGTTCCCGGCTGGCGTGGACGTCTCCCGCCCCCACGTCGAGAGCATGTTCGGGCTGGGCGAGCCGGACATTCCGGCCGGCGGGACGGCGACCGGCTCCGGCGGCCTGGCCGGCGTGTGGGCCGAGGCGAACACGCGCGAGGCAATCTACGACGCGCTGCGCCGCAAGGAGACGTACGCCACGTCGGGCACGCGGCTGAGCGTCCGCTTCTTCGGCGGCTGGGACTACGCCGACGGCCTGCCCGCGGAGGCGGACTGGATCCGGACGGCGTACGCCGGCGGCGTCCCCATGGGCGGCGACCTGCCGCCCCGGCCGGCGGCCGGCGGCGCGCCGCGCTTCGTGCTGCGGGCCCTCAAGGACCCCGACGGCGCCAACCTCGACCGGGTGCAGATCGTCAAGGTGTGGCGCGACGGCGACGACTATCGCGACCAGGTGTACGACGTCGCCCTGTCGGACGGGCGCGTGGCCGACCCGGCCACCGGCGCCGTGCCGGCCGTCGGCAACACCGTCGACCTCGCGAACGCGACCTACGCGAACACGATCGGCGCAACGCAACTGGCGGCCGTCTGGGAGGACCCGGCGTTCGACCCCGGCGTGGCGGCCGTCTACTATCTGCGCGCGATCGAGATTCCCACCCCCCGCTGGTCGCTGTTCGTGGCCCTGAAGTTCGGCTGGCCGCACCCCTCCGACCGCCCCCTGACCCTTCAGGAGCGCGCCTGGTCGTCGGCCATCTGGTACGTTCCCGCGGAGGCGCAATGAGCCGACCAGCTTCCCGCCTCGTCCTGCTGCCGGCGGCCGGCGTGCTGCTCGCCGCTTGCGGCACGGCGCCGGAGGCGGAACTGTCCGCGGCGACCGGGCCGGCCTCGCCGGCACTCGCGCGCGCCCGCGAGGTGCCTGCGCCCGCGGGCCAGGCGCCGGCGCGCAGCCCGCTGCGCAACGCCTACTTCGGCGACCTTCACGTCCACACGAGCTGGTCGCTCGACGCCTGGACGTTCGGCCATCCGATGCAGAACGACCCGTCGGTGGCCTACCGCTACGGCCGGGGCGATGCGATCACCGATGCCGACGGCAACGTGCGCGGGCGGCTGCGCACGCCACTCGACTTCATGGCGGTGACCGACCACGACAACTTCTTCGGCGAGGTGCAGCTCTGCCAGGACCCCGCGGCGCCCACCTACGACCTGCCGGTCTGCGAGGAGGTGCGCGCCGGCGGCGGCGCGGCGTTCATGCGGCACTACGGCGCGGCGAACCGCAACCAGCGCGACCTGGAGCTGTGCGGCAGCACGGAGCCGGGGCCGGACAACCGCTGCGACCAGCGCGCCGCGCACCAGTGGCCCATGGTGCGGCAGATGGCCGACGCCTACTACGAGCCGGGCGTGTTCACGACGTTCACCGCGTTCGAGTTCACCGGCTCGGACCACGCCAGCGGCGGCTGGCTGCACCGCAACGTGTTCTTCCGCGGACCGGACATTCCGCCCTGGGGCGGGGCGTCCATCACGCTGCGGCATTCGCCGGAGCGGCTCTGGGAATGGATGGACGAGTCCTGCACCGGCGACTGCGACGTCATCGCCATTCCGCACAACACCAACTACGGCATGGGCGTCGTCCTGGCACCGAACAACGCCGACGGCACGCCGTTCACGGCCGAGATCCTCGAGCGGCGGGCCCGGCGCGAGCCGCTGATCGAGATCCATCAGGTCAAGGGCAACTCGGAGTGCGCGCCCGGGCTGCTCACCTCGGACGAGGAGTGCAACTTCGAGCAGGTGTTCGAGCCCTGCGATCCGGACGCGATGCCGTCCAGCCCGGAGCTGGCGACGGCCAGTTGCACGGTCGCCTCCAACTTCGTCCGCAATGCCCTCAGGACCGGCCTGGAGGTCGAAGCCGAGCACGGCATCAACCCGTTCAAGTACGGCCTCGTCGGCAGCACCGACGACCACCGGAGCATGTCCGGGTCGGCTGCGGAAGAGACCTGGCAGGGCGACTTCTTCGGCGAGATCGGCGCGACCGCTCCCGGGTCGCCGCTGAACAATCCGGGCGGTCTCGCGGCCGTCTGGGCGGAAGAGAACACGCGCGACGCGATCTTCGACGCCCTCAGGCGGCGCGAGACGTTCGCCACCAGCGGCCCGCGCATCCGCGTGCGGTTCTTCGGGGGGTGGGAGCTGCCGGACGACCTGCACACGGGCCCGGACCTGGTCGAGGAGGGCTACCGCAGCGGCGTGCCCATGGGCGGCGACCTGCCGGCGGCGCCCGGCGCGGCGGACGCGCCGCGGTTCGTCGTCTGGGCGACGCGCGACGCGAACAGCGCCCACCTGCAGAAGCTCCAGATCGTCAAGGGCTGGGACGAGCCGGACGGCGGCAGCGCCGAGCAGGTGTACGACGTGGCGTGCGACAGCGGCCGGCCGCCCGATGCCGGGACGCACCGCTGCGCGGACAACGGCGCGCAGGTGAACCTGGCCGACTGCAGCCCGACGGGGGGCGCCGGCGCGGCGGAGCTGAGCACAACGTGGACCGACCCCGAGTTCGAGCCGGCCCGGCGGGCGTTCTACTACGTCCGCGTGCTCGAGAATCCGACCTGCCGCTGGACCACGTGGCGGGCGCTGGAGAGCGGCGGCGAGCTGCCGGACGGCGTGCCGCCCGTGATCAAGGAACGGGCCTGGAGCTCCCCGATCTGGTACACGCCGCACGGCGGGTGACGCGGGGGCGCGAGCCGCGCGGGGAAGGAGCACGACATGAACGGAATCGGGGCACGGGCGCGACGACGGGCAGGTGCCGGACTGGCGGCGGGCGCGTTGCTGTTGTCCGCGGCGATTCTCGGCTACTCGCGGCCGACGCCCGAACCGGGCGCGGCAGCGGCGGGCGGGCGGATCGCGGCGAAGGCCTCGCCGGCCGTCGAGGCCCCGGCGCCCGCGGCCCGGGCGCCGGAGCGCAACCCGCTGCGCAACGCCTACTTCGGCGACTTCCACGTGCACTCGAGCTGGTCGCTGGACGCCTACGTGCTGGGCGGCAACCGCGACGACCCGTCGCTGGCCTACCGCTTCGGGCGCGGCGAGGAGGTGACCAAGACGGACGGCACGGTGCACCGCCTGCGGGTGCCCCTGGACTTCATGGCGGTCACCGACCACGACACCTGGCTCGGCCAGGTGCACCTCTGCAACGACGCGGGCGACGCCGCCTACGACACGCCCACGTGCGAGCGGATCCGCGCCAACGACTGGTTCGGCACCGGGGCGTTCGAGGGCCGGGGCCGGCGTCCCGCGGACATCTGCGGGCAGGGCGAGGCCACGATGACGGCGGCCAACAAGTGCTACGAGCGGGCGAGACACCTCTGGGGCGAAATCCAGCGAAACGCCGACGCGTTCAATGAGCCCGGCGTGTTCACGACCTTTCCGGCCTACGAGTGGACGGCCCAGCCGCGCGGCTACGGCCACCTGCACCGCAACGTCATCTTCCGCGGCGACGCGGTGCCGGCGTGGGGCGGCGGGGCCGTCGAGATGCAGAACCGTCCCGAGCGGCTGTGGGCGTGGCTCGAGGCGGCCTGCACCGGCGACTGCCAGGTGCTCGCCATTCCGCACAACCCGAACCTGAGCGGCGGGCTGGCGTTCGACGAGTTCGGCTGGACGCCCTACACGACGGAGATGCTCCGGCTGCGCGCCTGGGCCGAGCCGCTCGTGGAGATCCACCAGATCAAGGGCAACTCCGAGTGCTACCGCGGCCTGGGCACCACGGACGAGGAGTGCAACTTCGAGAACTACTACCCCGTCTGCGAGCCGGGTCAGCGCAGCGGCTGCGCGCACGCGCCCGACTTCGTCCGCAACGCGCTGAAGACCGGCCTGCGGCTGGAGGCCGACTTCGGCGTCAACCCGTTCAAGTTCGGGTTCATCGCGAGTCCGGACGACCACCAGAGCCTGCCGGGCGCGGCGGACGAGGACGACTTCACGGACAAGCCGGTCAAGTTCGGCACCGGCGGCGGCCTCGACGCCATAGGCCGGCCCCTCGGATGGGACGAGAAGGCCGACGGCGGGAACATCAGCAACCCCGGCGGCCTGGTCGGCGTGTGGGCCGAAGCCAACACGCGCGAGTCGATCTTCGACGCGCTGCGCCGCCGCGAGACGTTCGGCAACAGCGGCACGCGCATCCACCTGCGCTTCTTCGCCGGCTGGAACTTCCCCGCCGACCTCGACACGCGGCGCGACATGGTCGAGACGGCCTACGCCGGCGGCGTGCCCATGGGCGGCGATCTGCCCGACCCGCCCGGCGGCGACGCCGGCGCCGGGCCCCGGTTCGTCGCCTGGGCCACGAAGGACCCTCACAGCGCGAACCTGCAGAAGGTCCAGATCGTGAAGGGCTGGGCCGAAGCCGACGGCCAGACCGGCGAGCAGGTGTACGACGTCGTCTGCGCCGACGGCCTCCAGCCGGACCCGCGGACGCACCGCTGCACCGACAACGGAGCGCGGGTGGACCTGTCCGACTGCAGCCATTCCGCCGGCCTGGGCGCGGCCGAGCTGAGCACCACCTGGACCGACCCCGATTTCGATCCCGCGCTGCGGGCGTTCTACTACGTGCGGGTGCTGGAGAACCCGACCTGCCGCTGGACGACGCACCGGGCACTGGCGCGCGGCACGGCGCTGCCCCCGTCCGACCCGCCGACGGTAAAGGAAAGGGCGTGGAGCTCGCCCATCTGGTACACACCCGCCGAGCCGTAGGCGTCCGGCCCTTATGCATCCACTGCTGCGTGAGCCGCTCGTCCACTTCCTGCTGGCGGGCGGCGTGCTGTTCGGCCTGAGCGCGCTGTTCGACCAGTCGTTCGGCGTGGGCGGCAACGGCAACCGCATCGAGGTGACGGCGGACCGCATCCGACAGCTGCGCGAGACGTGGACCCGGCAGCGGGGCGCGCCGCCGACACGGCCGGAGCTCGACAGCCTGATCGAGAACTTCATCCGCGAGGAGGTGCTGTACCGCGAGGCGGTCGCCTCGGGCCTGGACCAGGGCGACACCATCGTCCGCCGCCGGCTCGCGCAGAAGGTCGAGTTCCTGGCGCAGAGCGTCGCCTCCACCGTCGAGCCGTCGGACGCCGAGCTGCGGGCCTACTTCGACGACAACGGGGAGCGCTACCGCATGCCCGAGCAGGTCGGCTTCCAGCACGTGTACTTCAGCGGCAGCAACCGCGGCGCGGGCGCCGAGGCCGCGGCCCGCGGCGCCCTGGCCCGGCTGGCGTCCGGCGCGGTAGCGGCCGCCGAGGCGGCGCTGCTCGGCGACCGGTTCATGCTGCAGTACGAGTACCCGCCGCAGTCGCGCGACCAGATCCGGGACCTGTTCGGCCCGCGCTTCGCCGGCCGGCTGTTCGAGCTGCCGGCGGGCGCATGGAACGGTCCGGTGCCTTCCAGCTACGGCATGCACGTCGTCCGCATCCGGCAGCGGATACCTTCCCGGCTGCCAGGCCTGGACGAAGTGCGCAGCCGGGTCGTCCTGGACCTCAACGAGGAGCGCCTCCGATCGGCTGCCGACACCTACTACGAGGGGCTGCGCCGGCGGTTCGAGATCGTCGTGGACGCCGAGGCGCTGGCGGGCGGCGCGACGGGAGGGTGACGGCCTGATGCGCCGCCCGCGGCGATTCATGCAGCCCCTCGTCGCGAGCATCGGCCTGCTGCTCGCGCTGCAGGCCGCGCCGGCGCAGGCGCACACCAGCCTGCCGGCCTACCTCGGCCTCAACGAGCTGGCCCCGGGCACGTTCGCGGTCATCTGGCGGGTGCCCGCCGTCGAGGGGCCGCCCCCCGCCGTCTTTCCCGTCCTGCCGGCGCACTGCACGGTCCCCGACATCCCGACCGAGGTGGAGCTGCCGGGTTCCGTCGTCACGAACGGGGTCGTCGCCTGCGGGGAGATCGGTCTGGCCGGCCAGACGATTGCAATCGACGGGCTGCGCGTCACGATCATGGATGCGCTCGTGCGCATCGCCTTCGCCGACGGCACCAGCGTCACGCGGATACTCCGGCCGCAGCAGCCGTCGTTCGTGGTGGGCGGCCAGTCGAACCGGCGCGTGGACGGCTGGGGCTACTTCCGGCTCGGCGTCGACCACATCCTGTCGGGCATCGACCACCTGCTGTTCGTCTTCGGGGTGCTGTGGATCGTGGCCGGGTTCCGCCGCCTGCTGGAGGCCATCACGGCCTTCACCGTGGCGCACAGCATCACGCTCGGCCTGGCGACGCTCGGCTTCGTCCGCGTGCCGCCCGCGCCGGTCGAGGCGCTCGTCGCGCTGAGCATCGTCTTCCTCGCGGTCGAGATCGCCCAGCACGACGGCGGCAGGGAGAGCCTCACCTACCGCCGGCCCTGGGTGGTGGCGTTCGCCTTCGGCCTGCTGCACGGCTTCGGGTTCGCGGGCACGCTGTCGCAAATCGGCATCCCGCCTGCCGACATCCCGCTGGCGCTGCTGTCGTTCAACCTGGGCGTCGAGGCGGGACAGCTGGCCTTCATCGCCGCCGCGCTCGCGCTGCTCGCCTCGCTGCAGACGCTCGAGATCCGTCCCCGGCCCTGGATGCGGGCCGCCCCCGCCTACACGATCGGCTCGCTGGCGTCGTTCTGGTTCCTGCAGCGCTGCGTGGTCATATTCGGATCGTAGACAGCGCCGCTCGCGAGGCCGCCGTCCGCGACACGCTCGAGGGCATCGGCATAGTCGTCGGCCGTGAGTTCAACAGCACGGCCGGGTCGCATCGGGGCTACTGCTCGACGCACGCTCTCGTCGACGCCCTCGCCGGCGATACGACGGCTGCGCGCATGCATGGTGCATGCGTCCAAACCGGGAGCCGCCGGCTGCTAAGCTGGATTCATGGAGCCTCAGGCAGACGCATACCGGCCGCTCTTCTCGTTGCCGGCTGAATCGCACTACCTCAACTGCGCGTACATGGCGCCGGCCTCGAAGCGCGTCGCGGCCGCAGGACGCCGGGCCATCGAACGCGTCGAGGGGCCCGCCCGGCTCGGCGTCGCCGACTTCTTCGAGCCGGCCGCGCGCGTCCGCCGGCTCTTCTCGGAGATCATCGGCGCGCCCGACCCGGGCCGCGTGGCAATCATCCCGTCCGTCTCCTATGCGATGGCGACGATTGCGCGCAACACGCCGCTCGACGCCGGACAGGCAGTGGTCGTGGTCGAGGAGCAGTTTCCGAGCGTCGCCTACACGTGGCGGCGCGCCTGCCGCGAGGCGGGCGCCACGCTGCGGACGGTCGCCGCGCCCGAGGCCGACGGGTCGCGCGCCGAGGCGTGGAACGCCGCCCTGCTCGACGCCATCGACGAGCGGACGGCGGTGGTCGTGGTTCCGGAGCTGCACTGGACCGACGGACTGCGGTTCGACCTCGACGCCGTCGGCGAACGGGCGCGTGCCGTGGGCGCCCGCTTCGTCGTCGACGGGACGCAGTCGGTCGGGGCTCTGCCGTTCGACGTCGGCCGCGTCCGGCCCGATGCCCTGGCCTGCGCCGGCTACAAGTGGCTGACCGGACCGTACTCGGTTGGCGTGGCCTGGTACGGTCCCGCCTTCGACGGCGGCACGCCGCTCGAGGAGAACTGGATCACGCGCGCCGGCAGCGACCGCTTCAACGAGCTCGTCAACTACCGCGACGACTATCGGCCGGGCGCCATCCGCTACGACGTCGGCGAACGCTCCAACTTCATCCTGCTGCCGATGCTCGAAGCCGCCCTGGAGCAGGTGCGCGAGTGGGGGCCGGCGACGGTCGCGGCGCACACGCGCGCCCTCACCGCCGCGGCGGCGGCCCGCCTCCGCGAGCTGGACTGCCGCATCGAGGACGAGCGCTGGCGCGCGGGACACCTGCTGGGCGTGCGCCTGCCGCCGGGCGTGGACGTCGAGCCGCTCGGACGGAGCCTGGCGGCACGGGAGGTGTCCGTGTCGCTGCGCGGCGGGGCCATCCGCGTCGCGCCGCACCTCTACAACGCCGCCGGCGACCTCGACGCGCTCATCGACATCGTCGCCGCCGCCGTGCGGGCGGCGCCGGTATCGCGGCACTGACGGCCCGCGGCGCCGCGCCGTCTGATTGAAGCCACTGTGATGTAATGACAACCGGACACGAGGAGGTCGGAGGAGACGTCATGCGGACACGAACGATCGCGGCGGCTGCGCTGCTCGGAATGATGGTCGTCGGCAGCGGCCAGGCCCACGCACAGAACAGCGGGACGGCCGTGAATCTCACGCCGGCCGACCATGCCGAGATCCGGCACATCCTGACGAGCCTGAACCAGGGCGCGGACTTCAACGACAGCGATCTGTGGGTGTCCCAGTGGACTCCCGACGGCTCCTGGACCCGTCCCGACGGCGAGTCGTTCGTCGGTCACGCCCGGCTCCGGGAGTACCGGCGCTCCACGCGCGTTCCGGGCGGGGGCGCGAGCAGCCGGCGGCACTGGACGAACGGCGTCGTGCTGACGCCGACCGCCGAGGGCGCGACCGGACGCACGTACTACATGCTGCTCGACATCTCGGTCTCGCCCCCCACGGTCGCGACCGCAGGCCACTACGAGGACGTCTTCGTCAAGACCGCGGACGGGTGGCGGATCAAGCAGCGCATCATCAAGCCGTATCCGGACGACCAGTGACGTGCCGTCCAGGCATCCGCTTCCGAGCTCGGTGATCCTCGCGGCGATCGCGACATCGTTCCGCGCCCTGCGGGGCGAGATGCGGGATCTGCGCGACCGGATCGACGCCCAGGGCAGGGAAATCGGCCAGCTGCGGGAGCGGATGGCGCACGGGCCCTGAACTGGTCGGTGGTGACGTGGTCGCCCTGTTCGAGGCCACACCGTCGCTACGTCGCCGACGCGAACGCCCGCTACTCGCCCACCGACGATTTCCGGTCAGTCCGGCAGCCCTTCGTATCCCTCCGGGAGCTGCGCCCCGAGGCTGTTCTGGAACATGGCGAGCTGGGTGTAGTCGCCGACGATCAGCACGACCTCCCGGACCTGATCCTCGGAATAGCGGGCCGACAGCGCGTCCCAGGTGGCGTCGCTGACGAACCGCCTCGTGTGCAGCTCGTCCGCGGCCCGCAGCAGCGTCGCGTCGAAGTCGTCCCAGCCGGCCGCCCCGGGGCCCTCCGTGATGCGCTGGATCTGCTCGTCCGTCAGCCCCGACTCCTTGCCCCTGACGTAGTGCCGCCCCCAGATGTAGTCGCCGCGCGACAGCCAGGCGGTGCGGAGGATGAGGATCTCCTTGTCGCGGAACGGAATGGTGAACTTGTCGACGAAGTAGGTCGTGTACTCCCAGTACTTCTCGCACACGTCGAGACGGCTGGGGCACAGCCGCCGCATCTCGCTCCCGCCGGGCGCGGGCTCGCCGAGCTCGACCCGCGGCCCGGTCAGGTGGGTGAACGGCTCGACGCGTTGCGCCGCGCCGCTCTCCTGGGCGCCGACGGCCGCCGGCGCGGCGAGCGCGGCGCAGGTGATCGCTGCTCCTGCGATTGCGATGCGCGTCTTCATGGGTTGCCTCCCAGCTATCCCTCGGATTCGCCGGCTACCTCCCACAGGTACGCCGGATGCCACTGCTGCAGGTGCGTCCGCACCCAGCCGATCAGGCTGACGAGCTTCTCCACCGCGTACCGGTAGCGGCCGCCCTTGACCTCGACGACGAGCGACACGCGGCCACCCCGCTTCACGAACTGCACGTCGGCCGAACGCCGA
Source organism: Vicinamibacterales bacterium (assembly GCA_963665465.1). Lineage (GTDB taxonomy): Bacteria > Acidobacteriota > Vicinamibacteria > Vicinamibacterales > UBA8438 > JAAXGX01. The sequence continues at coordinate 4,668,769 of OY762226.1, read as the reverse complement.
TCGAGGCGCCGGTGCGGAGGCCGCTCGCGATCGAAGAGCCCCGCCAGAAAGTCCTGCAGGTCCGCGTACAGGCCGGCGGGCACCTGCCGCAGCATGTCGCGGATGATCAGGGTGTGGTCGCGCTCCGCCAGCTCGACCGTCACCGGCTCGTCCAGGAGGCGGAACTCGAACCGGGTCCTGCCGTTCCTCGCGCGGGTCTCGCGGAGGTCCTGGAAGATGCCCCGCTCGGCGTAGACCTGCAGCCCGTCCCGGACGACCGCCGCCGGCGTCTTGCGCATCGCAGCCGGGGGCCCAATCAGTAGGAGTAGGCCCCGACGCCCGGCTCGACCTTCCCCAGTATCCCCGGGGGGTACACGGACGCGTCCCAGAACTCCTTCCGGCCCTGGACGTTCAGGACGGTCGGCAGCCGATCGTTGACGGCGACGTCGTACGCCCGGCGCAGCGCCGGCAGCACCTCGGCCGCCTCGGTGACGTACTCGCCGTGGCAGCCCAGGGCCTCGGCGACCTTGTCGTAGCGCAGGTTCTCCTGGAACAGGTGCAGGTGCTCCTTGCGCGGCCGGTCGCCGGACCCGGCGCGGCCGCGCTGGGAGGACCAGGTGCCCCAGGCGTTGTTGTTGTAGACCACGACTATCGCCGGGATGCGGTACTTGGCCAGCGTCTCCATCTCCATCCCCGTGATGCCGAAGCCTGCATCGCCGGTGATCGTGAGGAGGGGGCTGCCGCGGTACGGCGCCTGCGGGCCGGTCCCCAGCTCCATCGCGACGCCGGCTCCCAGGGTGTAGGCGATGTCGGGACCGACGACGATCTCCCAGTACGGCCCGTTCAGGATCTGCCCCGGCCGGTACGCCCGCAGGTACTGCCGCGTGTAGCGGGCGATCCCGTAGCCGCCCGAGACGATGGTCAGCTCGTCCTGCGGAAAGTCGCCGTGATGCTGGAAGTCGCCCACCGCGCGGGCGATGGCCGCGGGATGCACCGCGCCAGACTCGGAGTACGGCCGGCACCGCGCGTAGATCGCGTCGCGCTGCTGGTTGTACTTCTCCTCGGCGGCCCGCACCTCGGCGATCCAGCTGTCGTGGTTCATGCGCGGCGCCTCGTCGCCGAGCGCCTGCAGCGCGGCCTTCTCGCAGCTCACGATGCCGACGTCGATGGGGATGTCGCGGCCGATCTCCTCGGGCTCGGGGTGAATCCGGATGTACCTGGCGTTGAAGGGAAACGCCCACTGGCCAAGGGTCGGCATGCGGTAGTGGCCCACGACGAGCACCACGTCCACGCTGCCGTAGGCGTCCGGCGCGGCGCTCGCGGACAGCGGGTGATCGTCGGCGAAGGTCCCCTTCTGCGGGGCCGCCTCCGCGACCGGAATCTGGGTCCGTTCCGCAAAGGCCTTCAGCTCGGCCCAGGCCTTCTTGGCGAAGACGCCCTGGCCGCACACGATCATCGGCCGCCGGGCCTGCCGCAGCAGGTCGATGGCCGCGGTGACCGCCCTTGGCTCGGGGTGCGGGCTGGCTTCCGTGCGGTACTTCGCCTTGTCGTGGTAGTAGCTCAACTGCCGCGGCGACTCGAACCTGGCGCCGAGAACGTCGGCGGGGAAGACCAGGTGCGTCGAGCCGGGAATGCCGGTCTTCATCTGCCGGAACGCTTCCGCGGTGTGCTCCCAGACGCGGTCGGCGGTCAGGATGGTCTTGCCCCACTTCGTCACGCCGTGGGTCATCCACTGGTCGCGCCACGTGCCGGCCACCATCCCCTTGCGCCTCCCCGTATCCTCGTCGGAGACTCGCCCGGCCCCGCTCAGGATCAGGATGGGCGAGCAGGCGCCGTGGGCAATCGTGAACGGCGACATGCCCATCGCCAGGCAGCCGCCCCACTGCGCGTTGATGGCCGCGATCTCGCCGGTGACGCGGTAGAACGCGTCGCAGGCATGCCCCATGTGCCCGTCGTTCCGGCCCCCGTAGGACGGGATGCCGGCCTCGGCCAGCGCGTTCTGGACGGCGTAGTTGCCGGGACAGTGGATGAAGGCCGCGAGGCCCTCGGCCTTGCAGCACTCGGCGAACACGTTGGCGGCCGTCATCGGCCAGGTGCGCTCCGGCAGCGGCGCCGCGCGGGACGGCTCGAACTCGGGCGCCAGCCTGATGTCCGCATCAGGGGGAGCGGCGGCGGCTTCGCCGGCTAGAACGGCCGCGCCGGCGGGGGCGGCCGCGGCTGCCGCACCGGCGCCCGCGCCTGCCTTCTTCAGGAACCGCCTTCTCGATATCGCCGTCTTCTCGATAGTCACGGCACTCCTCCCGCAGCTTCACTCAGACGGGGCTGCGCCCCGAACCCCCGGCGTCCGCTTGCGGGGACCCCTTCGCCCCGCGCCGCTCCCGCCGAGGCGCGCTGTGCGCGCCTTGCGGAGTCCGCACCGTTCTGCGGCGCAGACTCCTGGCGCGTCGTACCGTCAAGGCCCATTCTTGCATAGCCGACTGCCCATCTACGGGTCGATGCGGTACACGCGGTTCTCCGCGTAGCTCGACACGAACAGGCTTCCGTCGCCAACCGCGACGCCGGACAGGAACCCTACGGACGTCGACCCGCCGATGCTCTTCTGCTCCAGGCTCGCGAGCGTGAGGCCGTCCGCCACCGCCGTTGCCGCGCCGGTCTCGGGATCCACCTGCGTCACGCGGCCCGCGTCCTCCTCGACGACGTACAGCGCGCCATCCTCGCCGGCAGCGATGCCCTCGGGGGCGGCCAGACCTTCAGCCACCACGCGCGGCGGGTCGAGGCGCTCGCCGTCGTCGAGCACCTGCAGCAGCGTCCCGCTCCGGTCCGCAACGTACAGGTCGCCGCCATGGGCCGCCAGGCCGGCGGGCGCCCCGAGACCGCTCGCCAGCACGGTGCGGGCATCGGGCGCGGCCGGATCGAAACGCAGGACGCTGCCCGTCTCGTACTCGCTCACGACGATGTCGCCGTCCAGCGGCAGGGCGTCGACCGCCTCCGCGAAGCCCTCGAAGCGGGCAACCAGGCGATCGCCGTCCGGATCCCAGATGCTGACGCTGGTGGCGCCCGACAGGAGCAGCTGCTCGCCATGCGGGTGCGCCGACAGCGCCTCGCCCACGTCGGAGCCGACGCCGGGCACCACGTGAACCTCCGCGCCCGTCTCGGGATCGAGCTCCCGCAACGCCCGCCTGTCGGCGAGAAAGAGCCGTCCGCCGCCGGCGGCCGCCGGCAGCCAGGCCAGACCGCCCGGGAAGCTAACGCCGCCCGCGACGACCGTCCGGTTCGTCTCGGGGCCGAGCACCTCCACGATGAAGCTGTGGGTGTAGCTCGACACGAAGAGCCGGTCGTCCGCGTCGAAGGCGAGGTTGTCGCTGCCCGCCCCGGTCCGGCCGACCAGCTCCCTCTCCCCGCTCGCGATGTCCACCCGGAACAGCTCGCCGGTCCCGCTGTCGAGCACGTGCAGCCGGTGCTGCGAGTCGAACTTGAGCGCGACCGGGCGCTCGAATTCCGAGGAGACCGTCTCGAACGTGCCGCGATCGACATCGACCCGCACCACCTCGCTGGCGGACGGCCGCGGGCCGTACAGCCGACCGTCGGGGCCCCAGTCCATGCCGTTGAGGCCGCAGCCCGGACCGAGCTGGTCGGTGATGAGGCGCGGTTCCTCGCTGCCCTCCGGATCGAGCTCGAAGAGGTGGTCGCCGAGCGCGCACTGGGACACGAACAGCCGGCCGTCGTCCGAGAACGTGATCGGGTTCACGCCGGGGCCGGGCGAGGCGATCACGGTCGTCGTCCCGTCCGGCGTGCGCTTCGCGACGTCGCCGAAAGCGAACTCGGTCCAGTACAGCGAGCCGTCCGGACCGAAGATGAGATCGTCGGGGCCCTGCACCCCCTGCTCCGGCCCCCAGCGCTCCAGGACCTCCCCGCTCTCCGGGTCGACCGCCGCCACCTCCGCGCTCGACGCGCTGACGACGTAGAGGCGCCCGTCCGGGCCGAAGTACATGCCGTTCGTCGCGTGCAGGGGGCCACCCTGGGCAAGGACCGTCACGGTCCAGGCGGCCGGTTCCGGCGGGTCCGGCGCCGCGCAGCCGACGAGCAGCGCTGCGACGAGTCCCACGCTCCACGCGCGGGACCCCACGTACGGGCATGATCCGGACTGCCGGGTCCACGGGTTCGACGGCGCTTCTGTTCGCAAAGGCATCACTAGCTCCTCTGTCCCTCGGTCAGGAACCGATCTCCGTGCGCGCCCGCTTCAGGTGCGCGGCCAGGGCCATGAGCCGCCGGTCGCGCCAGGCCTGACGCGCCGGCAGCTCGGACTCCGCCACCCGCGTCCGGCGCTCGTCGTGGGCTCTGGCGACGACGTCCGCGGACCACGGCTCCGCCGGCTCGCCCTGCTTGACGAACTCGAAGAACCCGGGGCCCAGGCGCGCCGCGTAGTCGGCGAGCCCCCGCGGGGCATTCAGGTCGATGGTCTCGAAGGGGCCGATGAAGGCCCAGCGCCGGCCGAGGCCCGCGGAGATGGTCCGGTCGATGTCCTCGGCGCTGGCGTAGCCTCCCTCGAGCAGCCGGAACGCCTCCCAGAGCAGCGCCGCCTGCAGCCGGTTCGCAATGAACCCGTCGATCTCGCGCGCGATGCGCACGGGGGTCATGCCGGCGTCGGACATCAACGCCGCGACCCGGTCGACGACGGCGGGATCGGTCCAGGGCGTGGGGCAGATCTCCACCAGGGGGATCACGTAGGGCGGATTGATGGGATGCGCGATGAGGCACCGCGGCGCGCACCCGAGTCCCTCCGTGAACACGGAAGCCGGGATGCCGGACGACGAGCTGCCGATGACCGCGCCGCTGCCGACGACGGCGTCCAGGCGGCGATAGAACGTGCGCTTGACCTCGGCGTTCTCGAACACGCTCTCCTGCACGTAGGAGACATCCTCCAGGGCGTCCTCCAGCGCGGGGCGGCTCTCGATCCGGGCCAGCACCGACGGCGCGTCCTCCAGCAGCTCGTGGCGCACCAGCTCGCGGGCGTTGGCCGCGATGCGGTCCTCGGCGGCGGCGAGCTGCGCCGCCTCCTCATCGTAGAGGCGGACCCGCCACCCGGCACGGGCGAAGACGAGCGCCCACGCGCTGCCGACGAGGCCGCACCCGACTATCGCGACGTGCTTCGACACACCCAGTCTCCCTCCACAGCCTAGAAGCTGCCGAACAGCGACCCCAGCAGGACGACCAGGCACGTGGCGGCGAACGGGCCCGCCACCGCCACCGCCGCGATGTCGGGATACGACCGGCGATGATCCAGCCGGCAGATCGCCAGCAGCGTGATGACCGCGCCGTTGTGCGGCAGCGTGTCGAAGCCGCCGCTGGCCATGGTGGCGACGCGGTGCAGGAGCTCGGGAGAGATCCCCGCCAGGTCGGCCAGTTGCAGGTAGCTCTCGGCGAGCGCGTCCAGCGCGATGCTCAGACCGCCCGACGCGGAGCCGGTGATGCCCGCGAGGACGTTGATGGAGAGGGCCTCGGAGATCAACGGGTACGACGGGGCCAGGCCGAGCAGCGAGTCGCGGATGCGGGCGAACGACGACAGCGCGGCGATCGTCGCGCCGTAGCCCACCTCCGAGGCGGTGTTGAAGATGGGCAGCATGCTGCCGAACGTGCCCTCGTTGATCGAGGCCACCGGGCGCCGGAGCTGGTTTCGGTACAGCAGCAGATGGAGCAGGATCGCGCCGAAGATGGCGGCGATCAGCGACCACAGGCCAAGCACCGCCTGCGGCGTGGTGGCCCCGAATCTCGCCTCCGCCAGGTAGCCGTGGTCCATCTCGGGCAACACCCACCTCGACAGCACCAGGTTGATCACGAGCACCATGGCCAGCGGGGTGACGGCCTTGGCGAAGGCCGCCCCGGAGGGCGGCCGACCGGTCTCGCCGGGGCTCTCGGCCGCGGCGTCGTCGTCCGCCGGCTCCCCGTAGCCCTCACCGCGGCGCTGCATCCGGCGGGCTCGGCCGTCGAGCCACAGATAGCCCGCGCCGAACATCACGAGGGCGCCGATCATTCCCAGTCCCGGCGCGGCGAACGCCGTCGTGCCGAAGAACGGCATCGGAATGGCGTTCTGGATCGCCGGCGTGCCCGGCAGCCCCGACATGGTGAAGGTGAACGAGCCCAGCGCGATCGAAGCCGGGATGAGCCGCTTCGGAATCCGCCCCGCCCTGAACAGCTCCACCGCGATCGGATAGACGCTGAACGCCACGACGAACAGCGAGACGCCGCCGTAGGTGAGCACCGCGCAGGCCAGGATGACGGCCAGCACGCCGCGCTCGGCGCCCAGCTTGAACGCCACGAACCGCCCGATGACGGCCGCGGCGCCGCTGTCGCTCATGAGCTTGCCGAGGATGGAGCCGAGCAGGAAGACCGGGAAGTACTGCAGGAGGTAGCCGCCCAGCGCGGGCATGAACACCTGCGTGTAGGACGCGAGCAGGGGGGCGTCGGCGTGGAACAGGCAGGCGAGCAACGCCATCACGGGGGCCAGGACCAGGACATTGATCCCCCGATAGGCGAAGTACATCAGCCCCAGCAGCGAGACGACGATGCCGAGGATCTCCATGATCAGTTAGGAGCCAGTGGCAAAAGGCCCCGCTGCATTCGAGCGGCCATGCATCCCGTCTGTCGGTGTTGCTCCTCGGTCGAATATGGCCAATATGCTCCCTCGTCGCGCCTTGCCAGCCGGGCGCCTGGCCGCTCTCGGTGCAACGCGGGGTTTCACCACGGGCTCCTGGTGCGCGTTGACGGATGACCGGTGGTGTCGCGGTGAACCGGGCCGGGCGGGCCGGGGCTCCATGCGGGATATCGGGACAGCCTCCGGCTCTCGCGGCCGGAGGCGTGACCCGCCAACCCGCTCCTACCTGCCGACCGCCTGCCCCTCGAGGGCGCGCGCGCCGCCGAGGATGTTGATCATCGAGTAGTTCCCCTCGTGACACGCGTACTCGAACAGCGGCAGGTCGCTCTTCGCCATCGGCAGGTTGACCGTCCAGGGCGCGGCCCACGTGCCGGGGTCGGTGACGGTGTACTCGTACTCGAGCGTGTCGTCGTCCAGCCGGCGGAAGCGCTCGACCAGCGTCATCCGGTCGCTCGACCCGCGCCAGGCCCGCTTCTCGGCGAAGTTCCTCGTCTCCACCACCAGCGTGTCGCCTTCCCAGCGCCCCCGCGAATCGCCGGACCACTGCTGCAAGCGCCCATCGAGGTGCGGCTGGCCGTCGAGCGGGATGACCCGCACGGTATGCACCATCTCGGTCAGCATGACCATGTGCCCCGGCGTCTGGAAGATCTGCACGTTCTGGTTGTAGGCGGCCGGCGTGATGGGCGGTCCCGCATTGAACCCCTGGATGCAGCGGTCGTAGGTGCTCAGGTCGGTGTAGGTTTCCGGATACTCGACGTTGAACGAGCCCAGGGGGATCTCCGCCCGCGCCTGGCCCTCGTCCGTCAGCGCCGGCAGCCGCCCGTTCGGCGGATCGATGACGAGCGAGGTGCGCCGCGTCTCGATGACCGTGGTGCCGCGGTCCATCCAGAAGTTGTTGTAGCCGCCGACGTTGCCGCCGGCAACTGTCTCCCGGCGCGACTGCTCCCACAGCTCGCGGTTCCTCTCGAACTCGGCCTGCTCGCGCTCGGTCGCCTCTTCGGCCGTCAGGAACGCCTTGTCGCCCAGATCCTCCGGCCGCTCGAGCGGCGTGAGGGTCCGGAAGTCCCAGACACCCTGCAGGTCCGGATCGCCCCACCCGGTGCGCGGCGGCTCCTGCGCTGCCGCCGATGCGGAGAAAGCGACCAGCCCGACAACCACCGCCACGCGCGCTCCCGCCGTCCTGAGACCTGTCATGTCATCACCTCCCGCTCGACAACCGGATTAGCGAATCGACGCCGGAGCGTCCACGCGAAATCGGCGCTGAACGCGTACAAGACTCGCTTGTCGGCGGCGCCAAGTCAATCGCCCGACGCCGCCGCGGACTCCTGCCAATCGTCCACCCGCCCGGAAATCGTCGCCTGCGGCTCCGACCGCCGCCCGACCGACCCGCCGAGGAACCTGCGCCGTTCTACGGCCCGGACTCCCGGCGCCGCCGCGCGCCCCGCCTCCAGCGCCCGAGCGCCAGCGCGGCCAGCACGAGCGCGGCGCCGGCCGCGAGCAGCTGTCCGCTCGCGGCCCCCTCCCCCGCCGCGGACGGTGCGCCGCCGGACGCGTTCGCGGGGTTCCGCTGCCGATCGTCAAGGGCGGCAGGCGGCTCCGCCGCGGCGGCGGCTCCTTCCGCCGCGAGCGGCGCCGTCGCGGCGGCCTCTGCGCGACGCTCCCCGATCGCGTAGAGATGGCCGGTGGTGCGGATGAAGATCTGCCCCTCGGACACCGCGGGCGAGCTGAGCACGTAGTCGTCGAGGTCGTTCTCCGCCAGCACCTCGAACTCGGGTCCGGCCCGCAGGACGGTGGTCATGCCGCTCTCGCTGGTCACGTAGATCCGGCCGTCGGCGAGCACCGGCGACGCGCTGTAGGTCCCGCGGCTGATGCGCTCGGGGCCGTAGACCGGCGCGCCGGTCTTCGCGTCCGTGACGTAGACGATGCCGCGGTCGTTGACGACGTGGAAGTACTCGCCGTCGGTGACCGGCGTCGGCACGTCGGGCCCTTCGTCGGTCGACCAGATGACGTGCGTGTCGAGCACGTCGCCCCGTCCGCCGGGCCGCAGCGCGAGCAGCGGCCGCACCCGCGTCGGCGCGTAGATGACCCCGTCCCGCACGAGCGGCGAGGCCACGATGCGGTAGTCGCGCTGCCGCGTGGGGTTCAGTCCGTCGGCCCGCCACAGCTCCTGCCCGGTCTCCGGATCGTGCCCGGTCACCGCGTCGCCGCCCGTGATGATGATCTCCGTGGTCCCGTCGTACGTCAGCAGCGCGGGCGTCGAGTACGCGTCGGGAGACTCCCGCACCGCCAGCGTCGGCCGCTCGACCCGCCACACGGTCCCGCCCGTGAGCGCGTCGATCCGCAGCACGTAGGACGGGTCGTCCGTTCGCATGCCGTGCAGCACCTGCACGAAGAGCGCCCCGTCGTGCAGCAGCGGCGACGAGGCGTAGCCCCAGTTCAGCCCGAACGGGCCGTACGAGGCCGGGATGTCCCGCCGCCAGAGCTCGTTGCCGTCGAAGTCGAACGCCTCGAGGATGCCCGTGCCGGTCATCACCCAGACGCGCTCGCCGTCCGTGACCGGGGACGGCGACGACATGTTCTGCTTCTGGAGCCGGCGGTTGCCGTCGCCGAGGTGCCGCGTCCAGATCGGTTGTCCCGTGTCGCGATCGAGACACCAGAGCTCGAGGTTGTCGTCGTCGACCGCCACGTTCAGGAAGATGCGGTCGCGCCACACGATGGGCGTGGAGCCCGACCGGCCGGGCAGCGGCAGCTTCCAGGCGATGTTCCGCTCGGTGTCCCAGTCCACCGGCAGGTCGGTTTCGGTGCTGACGCCGTCCCCGGTCGGCCCGCGCCAGGCCGGCCAGTTCTCCGCCCGGGCAACGCCGGCGACCGAGGTGGCGGCCAGCGGCAGGGCCAACAGGACGGCAACGATGGGTCGAAAACGCATGATCTCCTCCGGCGGGCTCCCGCCCTTCACGAGTTCTCATGAAGAGGATAGAGGATCATTCGCGGTCGGATTGCGGCCCTTGGCGCCATGTAGTGACCCGTCCGGCGGGCCGGTGATATGGTGGACGATTGGAATTCCGATGACGTTTGGAGGCGTAGCGGTGATCGAGAAGACGACGCAAGGCCGAAGGATGGTGGTTGTTGTCGCGGTGGCCCTGATGGCGACCGCTGGCGTCGCGGCGCAGGCTGCCGCGCAGGAGGTGCCCGGTGCGGCGGCCTACCAGGCGGCGTGCGCGGAGTGCCACGGCGCGCGGCTGGAAGGGAGCGCCCACGGTCCGGCGCTGACCGGGACGAGCTTCACCAGCGCCTGGGGGGCGCGTTCCGACGACGAGCTGGTCGAGTACCTCCAGGCCGAGATGCCGCCCGGCCGGGAGGGCCAGCTTGGCGCGGAGACCTATCGCGAGATCGCCGAGCTGATTCGGGGTCTCGGCACGGTCGATCCGTCGGTGCTGGCGGCGATGGGCTTCGGGCCGGCGGCGCCCCAGACCGGCACGACGCGGTTCCGGGACAGCGGCGCCGGGGAGCTGACGGCGGTCACCGACGAGCTGCTGCGGCGGCCGCCCGCGGACGACTGGCTGGCCTGGCGCCGCACGCGCGACAACCAGGGCTACAGCCCGCTCGACCAGATCACCCGCGAGAACGTGGGCGAGCTCGAGCTGGCCTGGGTGCTCGCGATGCGGGAGGGTCAGAACCAGACGGCGCCGCTCGTGCACGACGGGGTGATGTTCCTGGCGAACCCCGGCAACGTCGTCCAGGCCATCGACGCCGCCACCGGCGACCTCATCTGGGAGTACCGCTACGGCTATCCGCCCGACGCGCTCAAGGGCACCGGAGCGACGCGCGGCCTGGCGCTGTACGGCGACAAGGTCTTTCTGACGACCTACGATGCGTCGATCGTCGCCATCGACATGCGCACGGGCGAGCAGGTCTGGCAGACGACCAAGGCCGACTACACGGAGGGGTTCACGCACACCTCCGCGCCGGTCATCGCCAACGGCGTCGTGGTCAGCGGCATCAACGGCTGCGAGCGGTTCACCGACGCCGGCTGCTTCATCACCGGGCACGATCCCGACACCGGCGCCGAGCTCTGGCGCACCTCGACCATCGCCCAGCCGGGCGATCCCAACAACAGCACCTGGGGCGACATCCCGCCGCACCTGCGGGGCGGGGCGGACATGTGGATACCGGGTGCCTACGACGCGGGCCTGGACCTGTTCTACATCGGGACGGCGCAGGCGAAGCCGTGGGTGGCCGCCAGCCGCGGCATGTCGACGACGCACGACGCGCTCTACACGAACTCGACGCTGGCGCTCGACCCGCGGACGGGCGAGGTGGCGTGGTTCTTCCAGCATGTGCCGGGCGAGACGCTCGACCTCGACAGCGTGTATGAACGGATGCTGATCGACGTCGACGGCGAGCCGCTGCTGCTGACGGCCGGCAAGGACGGGCTGCTCTGGAAGCTGCGCCGCGACGACGGGCGGTATCTCGACGTGAAGGAGATGGTCTACCAGGACATCTTCGATGCCATCGACCGCGACACCGGGCGGGTCACCTACCGGCAGGACATCCGGGACGCCCAGATCGGCGACCCCGTGCCCGCCTGCCCCGGCTACTTCGGCGGCCGCAACTGGATGGCGTCGGCCTTCAGTCCCGAGACCGCCGCGGTCGTCTTCCCCCTGGTCCAGGCCTGCATGACGCTGACCGGCCGGCCGGTGGAAATGGTCGAGGGCAGCGGCACCGAGGCGGGCGTCGCCGAGCTGCGGCCCATGCCGGGGTCGGACGGGAACATCGGCCGGCTCACGGCCTTCGACGTGCGGACGTTCGAAGAGCGCTGGAGCTACCAGCAGCGGGCCCTGTTCCTGACGTCGGCGTTGACCACGGCCGGCGGCCTGGTCTTCGTGGGCGACCTCGACCGCTACTTCCGGGCGTTCGACGTCGAGACGGGCGAGATCCTCTGGGAACGGCGCCTCGGCAGCGCCGGGCACGGCTACCCGATCACCTACGCGGCGGGAGGCAGGCAGTACGTCGCGGTCCCGACCGGCCTCGGCCTGTTCAGGATCGTCTCGGCATCGCTCAGCCCCGAGATCTTCGCCCCCGACAGCGGCAACGCGATCTACGTGTTCGCGCTGCCAGAGCATGATAGCGTTCCGTAGTAGTCCGTAGAGGGCCGATTGTCCCCCGTTATTTCGGAAGTAATTGCGATCTGTCTTCCGAGTCATTCCGCGCTTGGTCCGCCCGTTCCAGCTCCTAACGTGGTATATTCGTGGGGGCTCCACACGGAGCGGATACCCATGGCAGGACGACTCAGAGCCAAGCAGATCCCGACCCTGCGGCCGGGACGCCACGGCGACGGCGGAACGCTCTTCCTCGTCGTTGAGCCCAGCGGCCGGAGCCGCCACTGGGTGCAACGGTTGACCGTCAACGGCAAGCGCCGCGACCTTGGTCTCGGCGGCTACCCGTACGTCGGACTCGCTGAGGCGCGCGCGGCGGCTTTCGCCAACCGTCAGTTGGCACGCCGCGGCGGAGACCCGACGGCGGTCGTGCGGCAGTCAAGGGCCCCGACGTTCCGCACGGCGTGCGAACGGGTCGAGGCCGGGGCCATGTGGAAGGGCGTGGGGGCGGAGAATCGGCGGCGTGCTCTGGAACGCTACTGCGGCTCGATCATGGACCGGCGCATCGACCAGATCCGTCGGGCCGACGTGATCGCCATCCTGGCCCCGGTCATGGCGGAGAAGCGAGCGACGGGATCGAAGCTGCACGGGTGGATCCGCGGTGCGCTGGCATGGGGCGTGGCCCGCGAGCACCTGGAGTTCAATGTTGCCGACGGCATCGGCGCGGCGCTGCCGTCGGCTCGAAAGGCGAAGCGGCACCACCCGGCGCTGCCCTACTCGGAGGTGGGGGCAGCCCTGGAAGCCATCGCGGCTTGCACGGCGAACGAGACGCTGAAGCTGTGTCTTCGCTTCATCATCCTGACGGCCGTTCGTTCGGGTGAGGCACGAGGCGCCACGTGGAGCGAGATGGACCTGCAAGCGGCAGAGTGGCGCATACCGGAAGAGCGCATGAAGGGCGGCTGCGAACATAGAGTGCCGTTGTCGCCTGCTGCGATGGACACGCTGGAACGTGCCAAGAGGTTGCGCAGTCCGGCCGGCTGGTGCTTCCCGGCCCCGACGCGCACCAGCAAACAGATGCACGCGACGACGCTGGCGCAGGTCGTGCGGACGATCTACGGGGGCCGTTGCACGGTGCACGGCTTCCGCTCGTCGTTCCGCGACTGGGCGAGCGAGCAGACCAGCGTGCCGCATGCGGTTGCGGAAGCTGCCCTGGCGCATCAGGTAGGAAGCGACGTGGAGAGGTCCTACGCCCGGTCGGACCTGTTCGAGAAGCGCCGCGGCCTGATGGACCGATGGGCGGAGTTTGTGACGATGCCGACGTCCTGACTGACCCTCGTCTGGCGGGTCGATTGCGCCTAGTGGTGTGTCGCTAGAATGACTTTGCACTTGCTGACCTTCTTTAGGATGGTGTCAACGGTAGTGCTCCACACGAACGGCTTGGGGTCTGTGTTGTGGTACTTGAGGAAGTCCTTGATGGCCGCGACCAGTTCCTGCACGCTGCCGAAGATGCCGCGGCGGAGGCGTTGCTGCGTCAGCTTGCTGAACCAGCTCTCGACCAGGTTCAGCCACGAGGCGCCAGTCGGCGTGAAGTGCAGTTTGAAACGCGGGTGGGCGGCCAGCCACTGGCGCACCGCATCGCCCTAGCGTCGATGATTGTCCCGGCCCGCGCCTCGAGTCGGTTGACCAGCTCCCCCGGATGTCTTTCCCGGCTCACCTCGGCTCGTTCCACCTCGTGTACCTCTGGCTTGCGCTGCACGCCCGCACCGGCGATCTCGGTCCTGATGTTGCGGCCGTCAAGCTCACCGACTTGCGCTGGAATATGCAGCGTTCGATGCGCTGGCTGCGCACCGCGCTCGAATGGCTCGCCGCCGCCGGCTATGTCTACTCGGTGCCCGCGCCGCCCGAGGTCGTTGCCAGCGGCATAAGCCGCGTTTTCGTGCTCCGTCTCCCGGATGATCCGTCCATCCTCAAGCCCGTGCGCCTTTGCCCTGGCCGTGAGGCTGGGCGGGGCCTCCCCGACGAGGCTCCGTGGAAAGGACGGCGGCGGGCCCCCGCCGGCGACGCCGGCGGCGGGCCGGGCCCTATGCCCGACCCCGCTCCCCCGCAGGATTTGTCCGCGGCCGTTCCGCTGGCCGATCAGCTTGGCGCCGAGTCGTCGGCCGCCGAGCCGTCGGTCGACCCTGTTGTCGACGAGCCCGCTGGGTCCGAGGCTGGTCGGACTGCCGCGCAGGGGGTTCCTAACCCCGTGGAGTACTATCCCTACGACTCGCTCGATTGGGTTCCCGTCCAGGCTGTGCTCGGGAAGCTCCTCGTTCTTCCCAGTCGCGCTATTGCTTCTGATGAGCTCTTTAAGACGGTCTATGAGCGTGTCGGCTCCCGTAACGGCGTCCAGGATTACGCCAACGCCGATCGGTTCGCCGAGGAATGCCTCGCCGAGCGCTTCGCCACACCGGTTCCCGTGGTCCAGATGCGCTGCCGGCTTCCGGTGGACCCCGATATTCCTGCCACTCGGGAGGTCCTGACCATCGAGCGTGCGGCGGACGCGTCTCCGCGCCGCAGCCTGATCACCTATCTCGCGGGCTCAGTGGCGGCCAGCGCTCCTCTCGAATCCGAGACCGAGCCTGAGCCCTATGACTATCCCCGTGCTTCCCATCAGTCGGAGGTCGACGTTGACGCGATCGATGGCTTCGAGCCTCGGTGGACGGGTCAAATCCGGCCATTTGTGGACACCGCAAATCCGGCCATTTCCGGCATCCCGAGACGGCACGTGAGTTCTACTTCATGGGTTCGCGTATGCGCAAGGATCTGAGTCTGGTGAAGCCGGGGCCGCCAGGCCCATAGCGGCTCTCTGAGCGGAGGGACGGGCGGCGTGTCACCCGGCAGGGCCGGAGCGCACGCGGAGGACGCGCGCAGCGCGTTGACACGCCGGCCGTTCCGTAGCTACCCGTGTCGGAGCGCATCGATCGACCTCCCACCCGCGGCTGCCTGGACCTTGGTGCGCCAGCTGCGCGGCCCGCACTTGAGCACGTGCGCGTGATGGAGCAGGCGGTCGAGCAGCGCGGTGACGGCGGCGGTGTCTCCGAGCAGCTTCCCCCAGTCGTCGACCGGCCGGTTCGAGGTGAGCATCGTGGAGGCGCGTTCGTAGCGCCGCATGACCAGCTCGAGCAGGTCCTCGGCGGCAGTGTGGGGCAGCTTGCGCATGCCGAGGTCGTCGATGATGAGCAGGGGCACGCGGGTGAGCTCGACCAGGTAGGCCTTGCGGGTGTCGGCGAGCGTGGCCTCGGCGAGCTCCTCGAGGAAGGCGTGCGCCTCGCGGTAGATGACGCGGTAGCCCTGCTCGATGGCGGCGCGGCCGATGGCCTGGGCAAGATGGCTCTTGCCCGTACCGGGCGGCCCGATCAGCAGGACGTCCTCGCGCTGGGCGATGAAACGCGCGGTGGCGAGCTCGAAGACGAGGGCGCGGTTGATCTTCTTGTTGAAGGCGAAGTCGAAGCTGTCGAGCGCGCGGTCCGGGTCGCGGAATCGGGCCTGTTTGTGGCGCCGGGCGAGCAGCCGGTCCTGGCGCCGCTGCAGTTCGTCGTTGACGAGGGCGGCGACGAGGTCGATCGGGGCCATCTGCTCGACCTGGGCCTGCTGCAGGCGCGTGTCGAGGACATCGGCGATCCCGGAGAGGCGGAGCTTGCGCAGGGCCTGGTCGAGTTCGACGAGATTCATGACGGGTCTCCTGTTCTGCGGTCGATCAGATCGCGGTAGACGGTCAGTTGCCGGATGAGCGGGTCGACCTGGCGCAGCGAGAGGGGCGGCGCTGGCCGGCGGTCGAGGTAGCGCTTCAAGAAGCGGTAGGTGGGCATGCCGAGTTCGAGCGCGGCGGCGGCGGCCTGTTCGACGACGACGGGGCCGTGCTTCTTGGCGAGGGCGAGGACGCCGAGGATGCGGCGGACGCCGGCAGCCCCGTCGTGACGGTGGATGTGGTCGCAGATGGTGGCGGTCCCCGGGCCGGCCCGCTTGGCGGCCGCGAGCAGGGCGAGGGTCTTCGGCGGTGTGCGGGCGGGCCGGTCGTCGTCGGCGATGCGATGCCAGCCCCGGGGCGCGCGCAGGTGCTCGCGGAGGAGCTGGCCGGTGCTCGGGTCGAGCAGGCGGACGTGCAGGTCATTCCACTGGACGTGGACGCGGCGGCCGATCCAGCCCGGCGGCGCGCTGTAGTAGGCGGAGGCGACCTCGACGCAGCCGTCGAGATGCACGGTGCGTTGGCCGTACTCGTAGTAGCGGAAGGGCTCGAGCGGCAACGGGCCGAGCGCCGGACGTTCCTCGGCGAACATGGCGGCGACCTGGCGTTTGGTCGTGCCGTGGATGCGGGTGTCGGCCCAGCGCCGGTCCCAGCGGTCCAGGTATGCCTGGCCGTCGTCGAGGTGCTCGAAGCGGAGGCCGCGCAGCGGCGTCTTCTGGGTGTGGCCGACGCTGGCTTCGACCTTGCCTTTCCGATCGGGATCGCGGACGCGGCACGGCAGGGCGACGACACCGTAGTGGGCGAGCACGTCGCGGTAGAGCGGATTGAGCGTCGGGTCGTAGATGTCCGGGTGGAGGACGCCCTCCTTGAGATTGTCGAGCACGACGACGCGTACGGTGCCGCCCAGCCGGCGAAACGCCCGCTCGTGCAGCTCGGCCCAGACCTGGGCGCTGGAGCGGTGAACCAGCAGCCGGACGGCCTTGCGCGAGTAGCCCAGGGTGAGGACGAAGAGCCGTGTCCGCCGGTACTTGCCGGTGTCAGGGTCACGGACCATCGGTCCCTCCCCGTAGTCGACCTGTGCTTCTTCGCCCGGGGCGGTGGCGATCACCGCTCGAGCCTCGACGGCGGGCTGCTGCCGGACGGTCGCGACGAAGCGCCGCACGCTCGCATAGCCCGCCGGGAAGCCGTGGTCGTCGACCAGGTCCTGCCAGATGGCCATGGCGTTGCGCCCGCGGCCGAGCGCGTCGACGACCAGCTCGCGGTAGGGCTCGCACGCGCTCGCCCGCGGCGCACGAGTGGGACGGTCTCCGGCCACGGCAGTGGCCGTTTCGGTGCCGGTCCCGGCCGCGGGCGCCGCCGAGTCGGTGGACACCTGCGCGGAAATGGCCGGATTTGACGGTCGGGTGCGAGGACGGCCGCGGCCCTGCACCACCAGCCCGGCGGCCTTGAGGTAGCCGCTGGCCGTCTCGCGCCGCACCCCAGTCGCCCGTTCGATACGACGAAGCGACCAGCCGAGGCGCCCCAGCGCCAGGACCTGCTGTCGTTTCTCTTCAGCCAAGACGTTGCTCATGCCGGGCAGGAACGGTCTGTTCCCGACCGGCGTCAACGTCTCGGGGCGCTATCGGAAATGGCCTATGTGGACGCCCGTGCTGCTGTCAAGGTTCCGAGCCGCTTCCGGATTCTCGCGTGGGTCCCGGAGTTGGCCGAGTAGACGTCCGAACGCTCCGCCACCTCTCCGGGATGGACGGAGCCGCGTCGCGTAGCCGCCCCCGTTACGGCGCCTCCCTCAGGGTCGGCTTGGTCATCCGGCCAGTGTTTTCGGTGGCCGGACGAATCCGTCCGGCGACAACCAGCTCTGAGCCGGCGCGAGCGACGAGTCACCTGAAAGGCCGAAGCGCAAGCGGAGGAGACGCGAAGCGGCTTGACTCGACGGGAGCAGAGGCTACCTCTCCGCATCACCACCTACCCACATGAATTCGTGAAGACCCGGTTCCGACTCGGCGAGCGTAGCGAACAGGTTGCGGCTCTATGTTCGGCCTATGAATCCAGGTCTCGTGCCTGGTGGCCCCGATGGAATCAGCCGATCCGCGCCTCATTCGGTTTGCGGGCTTGGTGCCCAGCCATTTCCTCAGGCTTGACGGATCGCGGTTTGGCCTGTTTGCCATCACACCTCGTCGTTGCTTACGCAACCTTCAACGAGCTGGTCGGTTTACTTCGCAGGTCGGACGAATGTCATCGACTCGAGAGTCGCCGGCGGTGTTCACTCCCTGCCTTGCGCCAGGCAGATTGACGGGCGAAAGTTCGGTTCGTACGCCCGGTCATGGGCCAGCAGCGCCCAGATCGTACGCGCCGTCTTGTTCGCCAGTGCGACGACGACGACGTTCGATGGGCGGCGTCTGACGAGTCCGAGCTGCCACGCTGAGGGCAGCTTCGCGTGCACGAGCGCGGAACGTGCGCCGTGGATCAGCAGCGTTCGAAGATAGGTGTCCCCACGCTTCGAGATTCCGAGCATGCGTACTCGCCCACCTGTGCCGGTGTGTCGAGGAACGAGACCGAGCCAGGCCGCGAATTCCCGTCCGGACCGGAACGCTGTCGGATCGCCCATCGTAGCGACCGCGGCGGTCGCGCTCAGCACTCCGACACCCGGGATCGCTGCGATCCGCCGGCTGGCCAGAGTCTGGCGGTGCCAGACCGTGAGACGACGCTCGATCCTGTCGATCTCGCCGTCGAGGTCGGTGACCCGAACCCACTGCTCGCGCAGCGTATCGACGACCAGTCCCGGCAACCGCTGCGAAACGCGCTCGAGGGCGGAGGCTATATCCCGCCGCATTCCGGCTCGGCCCTGAGGCATCACTTCGCCGTGTTCGGCCAGCAGACCGCGCAGGCAGTTAATCTGGGCGGTACGGAACTTCACCAACTGCTGGCGCATGCGATGCAGGGCCAGGATCCCCTGCTGCTCCTCGCTCTTCACGGCAACCGTCTTGACCCCGGGTTGCTGAACCGCCGTCCAGATCGCCCGCGCGTCGTGCGCGTCATCCTTGTTGCCCGTCACGAATGGCCGGACCATCTTCGCCGGTAGCAGGCGGACCTCGTGGCCCAACGCCAGAAGTCGGCGCGCCCAATGCTGCGCGCCGCCGCAGGCCTCCATGCCGATGAGGCACGGCGCGCGATTGGCGAAGTGCTCGAGAAACTTCACCCGTGTCAGGCGCAGCCCGATGAGCTCGCCTGTCTCCGTCTCGACCCAGTGCACCTGGAACACCCGCTTCGCAATGTCCACGCCGACGACGGTTCTGCTACTCTGCATGCTGGACCCTCCGGTTGCCCGGGAAGACCTTGCGTCTTCCCCCCTTGGCACTCTGATGCCGTCGGCCCGTGGGGGTCCACTTCTTCAACCCCACGGCCCGACATCAAGAACGAAGGGCGTCCATTCCATTCGGTTTTCAACTGTCCACTATTGGCCGGTTTTGACCGTCGACCGAGGCTTCGAGATGCTCCCGAAGGACGGCGCCGAGCATGAGCACCTGCCGGGCTACAAGGCGCTCAGTGGCTGCTGGCATGGCCAGCATTGCCGCTGCCATCTCCCCCGGCGCGTGCCGCGCCGGCGGCCTCGGGAGTCGTCTGCCACTCCCCTTCGTTGCGGCGATCGCCGCCCCGCCAGCCGGCGCTCTGGGGACGGCGCTGGTCCCGGCCAGCGCCCACGCGAGTGATGATGCTCCAGCCCGAGCCGCGTCGCTTGTCGCCCGCCCGGCCGCCTCTGTCCGTGCGGCGCCGCGCCGCCCCTGCTTGGCCCCGGCTGTTCCGTTCGATGCGGCTTGCGGCCGTGTCTCTGCTGCTCGCGCTTGCGCTTCCGGCGCCCGTGGCGCTGCTTGCCGTTCAGGAGCCGACCCCCCAGGTCACGCAGCTGCAGCCCGTCGTCGGCGACGATCGCCGCGGCTATCTGCTTCGCGCGCCCACCCCGGGTGGCGGCCGCGGCTTCATCGGCGTCTACGTCGTCTGCGGCTTGTTCGATGAGCGTCTCACGGTGGCCGCCTCGTTCGGGCTGTTCCCCGAGGACGGCCGCCCGGTGCAGCTGGCCGTCCGCAGCGCCACCGGCGCCATCGACCGGTTCGGTCCGGTCGTACGACACAGCGGCTCGGAGTCGGGGTTCCACTCGCCGCTCCTCGAGGATCCCGAGGACGTCGAGCGTTTCGTGGCGGTCGCGTTCCGCTCGGGCGCGCTGATCTCGAACGGCTACCGTTCGATCTGGAACCGTGTCGACGAAGCTCAAAATGCCCAGGCGCGTTTTCTCGTCGATGACTGCTGACGGCTCTGTGGCGCACCAATCCGGCGGTCGCCGCCGGCCACGTGGCGTGTGGGCGCCGTGCGGGCCGCCCTCATGCCCGGGCGCCCGCCTTCTCGCGCCGGCCGGCCGCGTCCCGGCCGCGCCAGGCTGTGGCGCGTTGCGTGGCGCGCTTGCCCGCTGGCGTCGGCTGACAGCGGTCCCCGCGGCGGCGGCCACGTGGCCTTTGGCCGCGCCTGCTTCGCCATGAGCACCCTGCTGCTTTCTGGCGGCCCCTCCCCCGGCTGGCCCTGGCTGCGCTTTCTTCGCGGCGGCCCGATGATGCTGTGGCTGGTCCTCGCGTTCGCCGCGTGGCTCCTCGTGCCCCTGGTCGAGCGCCTCGAGGCGCCCAGGCCCGTTGCCGCGTCGGTCGTCGACCCCGTTCTCGACACCGGCGGCGGAGCCGCCACGTGGCGCGCCGCCTGGTCCCCGCCGCCTGATGCCGCCCCGCCCGACGGCTACCAGTGGCGAGTCGCGGTCCCTTCTGTGGCCGCGCCGCTCGAGCTGCTGTGTCGCGGCCGTGTCCGCGGCCGCTACTGCTGGCTTCCGGCCGCGAGCCCCGCCGGCGGCGTCGCTCGCGGCGGCCGCGTCGAGGTTGTCGTCCCGCGCCGCGCGATCGCCGTCCTGGCCGCCGCGGCCGTCCGATGCCACGACCCCGACAGGCCGCTTCTCGAGGTCCGCCCTCTCTGGGGCACCGCGGCCGGTCGGCTCGCCGCCGTGACCGGCGAACCTCTGGCGCCACGCCGCGGCTGTGGCGCCGCCCCGCGCCCGGTGCGGCGCTGACCCGGCCCGACCCGCGCGCCACGTGTCGGCGCGCGCCGTGTCCAGCCGACGAAGCCGCGACGGCAGCCAAGCCGCGTGTGGTACCCGGTCACGGGCTCCCTCCCGCCGTCGGCCAGCCGCCGAGCTGGTCCCCAGTCTCACGGCCACGTGGCGCCTGGGCGCCGCGCCGCTGATCTTGCGCGGCCGGTCCGCGGTGTCTGCCAAGATTCCGCGGCTCCTTCAGCTGCGGGCCGTCCTCGGCGTCCGTCATCCCTTTCGTCCTTGTGTCCTGTCTGGACTGTGGCGGCGGTGTGGCGCCTGGCCGCGCCACTCAGTGAGCTGCCGCTGCTCGGGCCGCTCCTGCCGTGGCGGCCCGTGTCACCAGCGAAGGCCGCATGGCCGATGTTTGCCGGCCGACGTCGGGGCGGCCATGCGGCCGGCGGCGCGGTCGGTCTGGTACCGTCGCCCGCCGTCGGCGGAGCGACAACGCGAGGCCTATGAGCGTCATGAGCGTCGCCGGCGCCGCGGCCGGCCGCTCTGCGGCCGGGGGGTCGCGGCGGCTGCCCGGCCGTCTGCCGTAGCGCCTGCGGCCCGGCCGTCGGTCCGTCGACAGTGGCCAGGCCGTCAGCCGGCCGCAAGTAGCCGACGAGGCAGGCCGCCACGGCCCGATCGGCTGGCAGGCGCCCGCTACCGCGCATGCGCCGGCCCCGGGCTGTCGGCCGCCGGCGTCCGGCGTCCGGCGGCCCCTCTGTTTCTCCCGCCGCGCGCGCTGCCGCTCTCCCGCTGTGGTGTCCCTGCCGTAGAGCTGGCCGCTGCCTCAGCGGCATTCATCGTGTTCCCTGTCGCCAGGCGAGTGCTCCTTTTTCTGCGGCTGCTGCAGGCTGCGTCCTTCAGCCGTGCTTTTCCTCGTCGGCCTCCATCTTGGGGCCGTCGATTCTGTTCCGTCCGGTCACTCGGCGTCGTTCCCCCCCTGTGGGTTTCTTCTCCCGCGGTCTCCATGTCGGTTGTTGCCCACGGCTGTCTGAACCCCGGTTCCTGATCGCGGGCGTCGGAACCCCCGCCCCGGTCCGGGCTGTTTTAGCCCACGGCTGTCACAAACCCCCTTTGTGACCGCGGGTGCGGGAACCCCTTTCCCGGCGCCGTCGTTGTCCCCCGCGGGGCAATTAACCCACGGGGCTACCCCCACCAGGCCCCGCGACTGGGTCTGGTGCCATTAAACCGGGGTCATCGGACGCAATTTCTCTAATGAACTCCGAAATGACCTAGGAAATGGCACATAGCCATTAAACGACAGCCTTCCCGCAGGGAAAAATCTCGGTGAGCGACCCCGTACAGAGGGGTCGCTCACCTATCTGTCTGTCCTGTGGTCCATAATCGGGGGGTATTTCCAAAGAAATACCCATAAAGCTGCATCGCGCTGACTGTGCGCGACTTACGCGATCCTACGGGCGGGGCGCAGTCGGTCCGTCCTCGCCCGGACACGAAACACCCGCGTGGAGGGTCCAAAGATCGTACTTCGTCCGCGCAAAACGCACCGTGCCGCGGATCCGATTTTTGTACAGAGGGTCGTCATGACCATTGGCATTACGTTGTCCTAGGACAACGTGTGCCGCCCCGCTATGCTTTTTCCGTTGCGCACGCCCCGCTGGGCGGGGGCCTCAGACCCTTTTCGCCACGAAAGAAGGGTTCTGGGGGACCGCGGCTGAGCCGGCCGCGGCTGTGAGGGGGCAGCTTTCACATGGCGCTCACGCGTATCGTCATCTTCGTGCCCGACTCGATCGTCGCTCAGTACGAGGCGCTGGCCGACAGCGTCGCCGATTCCCGGTCGGCGATCATCCGCTGGACGCTCGAGAATTGCCTGCCCCAGGCCCGCAACTATGTCGCGTCCAAGGCCCTGGCCGCCGGGGGCTTCGAGACGCCCGCGGCTGCGTTGCCGCAGGGCTCTGCGGCCGGTCCCCGGCGCCCGCGCCGGCGGGGCCGCCCGCCGGCCAGCGAGCAGGCCCGTCGCGTCGTGCACCTCAAGCACCAGGCGCGCTTGTTCCTCGAGGTCGCTCCGGACCTTGAGGCGGGCGAGCTGCGGGCGCAGGTGGCCAAGGCCGCCGCTCCTCAGCTGGGCCTGCGTCCCGATTCGCCCCTGATCGATCAGGCCGTCGCGAACGTGATGGGCGATCCTGCGGACCGCCCCCCTGAGCGCGTTCCCGAGGCTCGTCCGCCGAAGGGCTAGACGTTGTGCCGCGCGAGACCGTATGCGACCCGCACTGGGAGCCGTACTCGGCGCTCGTGAAGCTGTACGTCACGCCGACGCAGCGCCACGATCTCGACCAGCTCGTGGTCGAGCTCCGCGTGTCGCGGTCGTGGCTTCTCAGGCGCGCCGTGTCGGTCGGCCTGCCGGCCGTTGTGGCGGACCTGCGTCAGCGTCGGCGCGCCGGTCTTCGTGCGGCCCCCGGCTCGGCCGGCCGTGGCGGCGGCCGTGTCCCGGCTACGCGTCGTGGCCCCAGGGGCCGCGGCCTGGTCGCTGACGTGTGGCGCCCGGCCGCTGGTGGCCCTTCGGCAGAGCCGCCCCTCGACTATCCGGAGCCCGACACGGACTGAGGCGTGGCGCTCTCAGCCGGCGGTCCCTGCGGGCCGTCTGATCCTCGTCTGTGGTTGGCGAGGCGGCTCTCCAGGCCGCCTCTCATTCTGCGGCACGGTTGTTCTTCGCCGCATCGGTCGTCTGCAGGCGCCCTGCGCCGCATTGTCGTGGCTGGGTGTGTGGCTGGGTGGGGTCGATGGAACGCCGTCGGG
Source organism: Vicinamibacterales bacterium (assembly GCA_963665465.1). Classification (GTDB taxonomy): domain Bacteria; phylum Acidobacteriota; class Vicinamibacteria; order Vicinamibacterales; family UBA8438; genus JAAXGX01. The sequence continues at coordinate 4,645,451 of OY762226.1, read as the reverse complement.
CGCCTCAGCTCCCGGCAGCTGTGTCTTGCGCGCGCCGCTGCGCGTGTCGTTCCTGTGGCTGCTTGTCGGGTGTCCGTCCGGCCGGCCGCGCCGTCTCGCTCGCTGCGTGGCGGCGTCGTGTCCTGTCTGCGCCGCGGCCCGGCGCCACGCGCCGCCGTCAACTGGCGGCTGTGGTCTTCTACCGGCTCTTTCGGCTGAGGATGTCGAGGACGGCCTCTTTGCAGAGGTCCTTGAGAGTGACGCCCTGGTTGAGTGCCCGCTTTCGCAGCGCGGTGTGTGTCCGCGTGCTCACGTAGATCACGATGCCCTTGCGCCCTTCACGGTCCGGCCGTGGCTCGCGTGGCCCCTCGCCGCGTGAGCGCCGTGGCGGCCGTTCGATCGGACCTGCCTCGGGGATCTGAAGAGCGGGCATGCCGAGCGCCGGGCGCCGGCCACCGCCCGCCTGTTCCAGTGACCTCTTCAGGACGTCAGGGTCGCTCCGCTTCGACACTGCGAATCCACCTTTCCAGTTCTTCGACCTCGGCGGCTGCTTTGCCTTGCGGCGCCAGCTCCGTGGCGCTCTTGCCCGCTGTGAACGCGTGCTGGTGGTCCACCCGCTGGTGCAGCACCACCGGGCATGTCTGCACGCCGAACGTCGTGATGGCGCGTCGCGCCTGCTCGATTGCCGGGTGCTTGACGAGCGCTCCGTTGATGACGACCACGGTCGGCTTCCGGGCCAGTCGGGCGATCTCGACCGTCATCTGGATCGCGTGCAGGTCGGCTGTCGCCGGGTGACACGGGATCAGCACCAGGTCGGCGAAGCGCGCCGCGGTCAGCGCCGCGTCGCTTGCGTGTGGCGCCGTGTCGATCACGCATCTCTCGGCGCCCGACTCCGCCGCGGCCCTCAGAACTCTCTCTACCCGACTTGCCGGTGTCGTGGTCACGGAGAGCGCGACGCCGGGAGCGGATCCTCGGGACCGCGGGCGGTATCGAGATCTGCGGACACGGCGACGGAGCCGGCGTCAGGCGAAGCATCGGCCGCAGGAAGCGGCACCGGAACGTCGCCCTCGACGACGGGCGCCGCTGCTGCCGCGGCGACCGGCCGGCGAACAGCCGGGTCGGGAGGACGGAGAGCAGGCTGCCCGCGAGCGGAGCCGGAACGGCGGCCGCCGCGCGACGGCGCCGCACCTGGAGCGGGGGGCGGGCGGCCCTCCCGGCGACGGGGCGCCTCGACCGAATCGGGGGGAGGAACGAGAGGACGCGCGTCGGCGTCGGCGGCGGCGACGGGCTGCCAGCGGCGGCGCTCGAGGTCCCACGCGCGATCGAAGTCGATGAACGTCGCCGGCGAGACGCGGCGCGCCCGCTCGTAATAGGTCTCGAGGGGCGGCACCCAGTCAGCGGCAAGCTCCGGTCCGAGGACCGCACGCAGCAGGAGAGGGTCGATCGCCTGCATGAGCAGGCGAGGCATCGAAGGCGTCGGGTCAGCGGCCCTGAAGACCGCCCGGTGGCGCTCGACGGCGTCATCGCCGGCCAGGACCGCCTCGACAAGCTGCGCGCTGGTCGGGGAGACGAACGCCGGCGGCCTTGAAGCCGAACGCCGGGAACTGATCGCAGGAGCCATGACTGAATAGAAAACCGCGCGGAGTGTAACCGGGAGGCGTCGGGCCGGGAGGGCGGAAAAGGAGCCTCTGCCGCCAAGCATCCGGCAGGCGACGGCCGGCCGTGTTTCGTGCCAAACTGGGGTAACACTAATACCGTGCAGGTGGACGGTATTAGTGTTACCCCAGTTTGGCACGAAACGAGAAAGCCCCCGGCGCACATGGCGCCGGGGGCGGATGAGACACCGAGAGCCCGAACCTAGTGGTGTGTCCCTAGAATGACTTTGCACTTGCTGACCTTCTTTAGGATGGTGTCAACGGTAGTGCTCCACACGAACGGCTTGGGGTCTGTGTTGTGGTACTTGAGGAAGTCCTTGATGGCCGCGACCAGTTCCTGCACGCTGCCGAAGATGCCGCGGCGGAGGCGTTGCTGCGTCAGCTTGCTGAACCAGCTCTCGACCAGGTTCAGCCACGAGGCGCCAGTCGGCGTGAAGTGCAGTTTGAAACGCGGGTGGGCGGCCAGCCACTGGCGCACCGCCTCGTGTTTGTGGGTCCCGTAGTTGTCGAGGATGACGTGCAGGGTGAGGTCGGGCGGAAACGTGCGGTCGAGGCGCCGCAGGAACTTGAGGAATTCCTGGTGCCGATGGCGGCCGTGGCATTGGCCGATGACCTTGCCGGTCAGCACGTTCAATGCGGCGAACAGCGTCGTCGTGCCGTGGCGCTTGTAGTCGTGGGTCATGGTGCCGCTGCGGCCCGGCTTCATCGGCAGCCCCGGCTGCGTTCGGTCCAGGGCCTGAATCTGGCTCTTCTCGTCCACGCACAGCACCACGGCCTTGTCCGGCGGGTTCAGGTACAACCCCACGACATCGGTCAGCTTCTCGACGAAGGCCGGGTCTTTCGACAATTTGAACGTCGTGACGCGGTGCGGCTGCAGGCCGTGCGCGTCCCAGATGCGCTGGATGGTCGAGCGGCTCACGCCGGCCGCCTTGGCCATCGAGCGGCAACTCCAGTGGGTGGCGCCCGGCGGCGTCTCGTGCAACGTGGCCTGCACGATGGCCTGCACCTGGTTGGCGGTGATCTCGGGCTTGCGGCCGCGGCCCGGGCGCACCTCACCCACCGAATCGAGTCGGTCGGTGAGAAACCGCGAGCGCCAGTTCAATACCGTCGGTCGGCTGATACCGAGTGTGGTCGCGATGCGACTATTCGCGACGCCGTCACCGGCCATCAGCAAGGCCTTGGCGCGGGTTACCACGCGATACGGTGCGGATGTGCTGTACGCCCATTTCGTCAGCGTTTCCCGATCGGCGTCACTGAGCAGCAGCGAGGCGGCGGGGTGGTTCATACCCGCAGGTATACTACCCAGCGCACTAACTGTCAATGTATTTCCGGGACATACCACTAGTGGGTCTGGGTCTGCTTGCGGTCGCGCGCCGACGGCTCGCCCGGGCCGGACTCGCCGGGGCGCTGCGAGGGCTGCTCGACGTCGGGATTGCCGCCGGCCTTGAGGTCGCGGCGCAGGCCCGCGGCCGCGCCGGCCGCCGCGTCGCCGGCGCTGCGGCCGGCCTGCTCGGGAGCACCGAGCTGCGCGGTCGTGCGGAAACGGCCCGGCGGGCGGCTGGGCGCCAGCTCCTCGTTGAGGTTGACCGTCCGGCTGACCTGCCGGCCGACGTCGGCCATACCGCCGGGCTCCTCGAACTTCTTGGCCCAGCGCTCCTGCATCTCGACGTTCGCGACGCTCGGCGACGGCTGGTACTCGAGCGCGAGCGACGTGGTCTCGTGCAGCGCGGCGTAGGTGGCGACCAGCTCCGCCTCCGCGTAGGCCGGCGACTTGGCCTGCTTCGACGGGGGCAGCTGATAGGCGGCGACCCGCTGCTCGGCGTTGGCGTCGGGCTCGTTGGCCGGCGCCTTCGCCGCGACCCGCTGGGCCTCGGTCGCGACGTTCGCGTGGGCGATGGCCGTGAAGGTCGACGACGCCTGATGGTCGACGCTGCGGTACGCGGCCGTCGGCGGGAGCTGCAGCTTGCCCTTGCCCGCCTTGTCGAGCGAGAAGCGCGCCTCGCTGAGGCTCTCGACGTCGCGGCTGACGGTCACGCCCGACTTCTCGAGGGCCGAGATCATCTTCGACATCTTGGTGCCCGCCATCTCGGCGCGGATGGCGGCGAAATCGGGATCCCGACCGTCGTTGGCCTTCTTCCAGGCCTCGACCGTGTACTTGCCCTCGCCGGGGAGGGTGCGGGGCCCGAGCTGGGCGTTGGCGCGATGCCGCCGGCGCGGCCGCCCGATCGACGCGTCATGGCTCGCGCCCATTGAGCCGGTGAACGGGGTAGATGTAGATGGTGGATGGCCCGGCGCCGTGGCCGATTCCGGACACGGTGACCCGATCGCCCCGCGACAGGCTGCGCAGATACGCGAGCAGTTCCGGGTTGAGGGGGACATCGAGATAGGCGACCAGGTGCGGTCTGGCGGGGCGCTCGATGCGAACCGCCGTCACGTCGACGCCCGTGCCGACGCCCGTTCCGGCGTGCCAGGAGTCGTAGATGTCGTCGAGCCGCCCGGTTCCCTCGACGGGCGCTGGCGGGGGCGTCTCATACAGCGCGGGAAACTCGCGGCCGCGCTCGGCGAGATATTCCTCGACGCCTTGGTAACCAGCGGCCGGCGGCAGGGGCTCAGCCTCCTTGGAGGGACGCATCTGCTCGAGCAGCCAACGTCCGGCGCCGGAGAGCCACACGGCCGCGGCGACGATGACGATCAGCAGGATCGCCACAGTGCACAACCAGCGAATGTCAGTCATCGGTTCGTTCCTTCATGTATGCGGCGGTCGACTCGCCCCGGCGGGTCGACCATCCCCCCGTGTTCGACGGCGATACAGCGAACGCTGCGCTTGGCCTCCCCGGCCCCGGCCGCCCGACGCGCGCCGTCGTCATCTCTGCGGACCTTGCCGCCTCGTGGGCGGCCGCGATGCTCACCGCCTCCGGTCCAGTTCCGACAGCAGCCGCGCGACATCGCAGTCCTCCTGAGACTGGTGACTTCTCAGTCCTCGTGCTCGGCGAAGCACCGAACCTCGGCGCGAAGTCCTTGACGTCCATGGCACTGTCTCTTCGTCTCGATGCCCTCTCGTCACGCGTGATGCGCCCGGCGAGCGGCGATGCTGGCCGTCGACGTCGACCGCGGACGCCGCCCCCGGTGGCGGCGTCTCACGCCTCATCGAGCCCGGCCCGCCGGCTGATGCCCAGCGGTCCGGGGACGCGGCGCCAACGCGTGTATCCGTTCCTCAGGGTCCGGGCTCATCCTCGCGCCGCTGCGCCGCGGCCTCGCGGGCCGTCGACCGGCGAATAACGATCGGCAGGAGGACACCGCTCCAGATAGCCACCAACGCGAGCGTCCCGATCGTCGCCACGCGGAAGGGGCGGCCGCTAGTGAGCTCGGACCATACGTACTGGGCGGCCCAGAGACTGCCCATGTACCAACCCAGCTCCGTCACGTAGATTCGCACCGCCTCGGGTGCGCGGCGCCACCAGTAGGCGGCGACGAGCAGGATGGCGGCGACGGAGGCTGCCATCAGGCCGTAGTCGGTCAGCGTCATTTCTTCTCCTCTCGCTGGTACGTTCATTGGTGCTTGTTCTCGTCAACGGCGGCGGCATCCAGCTCTCCGGCTCCGTGGTGGGCACGGCCTCCGTCGGGGACGGCCGCCCACCGCCGCCTGCTGCATGCGTGGAGTTGCCCCGACTATGTGGAGTTCCGCATAGTCGGGGCTATGCAGAGTTCGGGACTATGCGGAGCAACTCCGGGTTCCGCGTGCTCAAGTACCCGTAGAACCAAGGATTTGCGGCAGTTGCTCGGTTCCCGAGACTCCGCATAGTCGGGATGCTCTCTCCGGCCTGATGGGCCGGAAAGGAGCATTCCATGACCGTTCCCAGCTCGTGGACCCTCGACGATCTGATCGAGGCGTACACCCAGCACCAACGACGTACGCGCGGTCTGCGTCCTCAGACTTTGCGTGGCCGCGCCCGCCTCGTCCGGATGCTCGTCCGGGCCGCCCTTGGCGCGGACCCGGTCGACCCCGCTCGCCTTGCGCCGGCCGATGTGGTGACGTTCATCACGTCGCTACGAGGACGGTTCTCTCCGGGCTCGATGCGGACCGTGCGGTCGACGCTGCGGTCGTTCTTCCGGTTCCTGCGTTTCGAGGGCTTCTGCGGCAACGAGCTCGAGACTGCCCTACCGACGGTTGCTCACTGGCGGCTTGCGACGCTGCCTCGTTCGCTGACCGAGCAGCAGGTCCAGCAGGTGCTGGGATCGTTCGATACCCCGACCCCGTGCAGACAACGGGACCATGCGATTGTCCAGTGCCTGTCGACCTTGGGGCTGCGGCCCGGCGAGGTGGCCGACCTGCGCCTGGACGACATCGACTGGCGCGGCGGCACCATACGAGGTGCGCATCCGGAAGAACCGTCGTAGCGCCATGCTGCCGCTGCCTCGCGCCGTGGGCCAGGCGTTGGTCGACTATCTGAACGGCGAGCGTCCAGCCACTGTCGAGCGGCGGGTGTTCGTGCAGCGCCTGGGAGTTCGCTGCGGCAAGCCGATTTCAAGCACTGCCGTCTCCGGTGTCGTGGCGCGCGCGTTGCGGCGGTCGGCGGTCGACGCGCCGCTCGCCGGCGCCTACGTCTTCCGGCACACCGTGGCCAGCCGCATGGTGCAGCAAGGAGCCAGCCTCAAAGAGGTCGCTGACGTGCTCGGTCATCGCAGCCTCGATACCACGACGATCTACGCCAAGCTCGATCTGCCGAGACTACGTGAGGTCGCGCTTCCCTGGCCGGAGGTGCTCCGATGACGCCTCCCAGCTTCCACCGCCTGGTCGACGATTACCTGATCGCACGCCGCGGGCTCGGCTTCAGCCTCGAAACGCCGGAATGGCTGCTGCGCGACTTCGCCAGCCATGCAGACCGGATCGGACACAGCGGCCCCCTGACGATCGAGTTGATGGTCCAGTGGGCGCAGGCCTCACAATCGAGCAATCCGGAGCAGGCCGTACGCCGGCTGGCGGTGGTGCGACAACTCGCGCGACACCGTGCGCTCTTCGACCCGGCCACCGAAGTTCCACCGGTCGGCCTGCTCGGACGCATCTCGCGCCGCCCACCGCCACACATCTACACCGAGTCCGAGGTGGCTGCGCTCCTGCAGGAGGCGAGTCGCTTGCTGCCCCGACAGGGGTTGCGACCCGCTACTTATGTCGCCTACTTCGCCCTGCTGGTCTCGACCGGCCTGCGCCTCTCCGAAGCCTGCCGCCTGACGACCGACGACGTCGACCTCGTCAACGGCATCCTGAGCATCCGCGAGACGAAGTTCCGGAAATCACGACTCGTACCGCTCCATCCGACCACGACCCGAGCACTGATCCGCTACGCCGATCGCCGCGACGCGTGTCGTGCTGCATCCCGGTCGGAGCACTTCTTCCGCACCGAGCATTCGCCTCGACTCACGCGCGACGCCGTAGAGAAGGCCTTCAGCCGGCTCAAGCAGCGTCTGGGCTGGACCGGACACGGGCGCACGCGCGCTCCGCGCATTCACGACCTGAGACACACCTTCGTCACGCGACGGCTGCTGCGCTGGTACCAAGACGGCGCCGATGTCGAGCACAAGATCCTGGCCCTGTCGACCTATCTCGGCCACGCCAAGGTCACCGACACCTACTGGTACTGCACCGCTGTCCCTGAGTTGCTCGTCAACACCGCGCAGCGCTTCGAACGCTTTGCGCTCCGAGCGTCGGAGCGCTCGTCATGACGTCGGTCGAGCGCGCGTTTCCCGCACTCCTGCAGGACTTCTTTCATCGGCGCCTCGTAGCCCAACGCGGCGCCAGCGCCCACACGATCGCCAGCTACCGCGACACCTTCACGTTGTTCCTCGGGTATGCCGCACAGCGCATCGGACGGACCCCGTCGGCACTGACCGTCTCGGATCTCGATGCGCCCATGGTCCTCGACTTCCTCGACCATCTCGAGACCGAGCGCGGCAATTCCCCCCGCTCGCGCAACCTCCGTCTCACCGCCATCCGGTCCTTCATGCGCTACGCCTCGCTGCGCGAGCCAACCCTGCTGCCCATCGCGCAACACGTTCTCGCGATTCCCGTCAAGCGCTTCGACCGGCCCGTCCTCGGCTACCTGTCTCGCGACGAGATCACCGCGATCATCGACGCTCCCGACCGAACCACCTGGAGCGGACAGCGCGACGCCGTCCTCTTCGCCGTGCTCTACAACACCGGCGCCCGCGTCTCCGAGATGATCCGACTCCTCGTCGCCGACGTGCTTCTCGATCGCGCGTCGTCCCTGCTCCTGCACGGCAAGGGACGCAAGGAGCGTGTCGTCCCGCTCTGGAAGAGCACCGCAGCGCAGCTCCGGGCGTGGCTCCCTCGAATCGATAGAAGCCCCGGTGCTCCCGTGTTTCCCAATCGCGCCGGCAAGCCCCTGTCGCGCTCCGGGGTCGAGCATCAACTGCACGTCGCCTGCCGAAGGGCCTCGCAAAGCCAGCCCTCACTTGCGACCCGACGGATCTCGCCTCACACGCTACGCCACACGACCGCGATGCATCTGCTCCAGTCGGGAGTCGACATCACCGTCATTGCTCTCTGGCTCGGCCACGAGGACACGGCCACCACCCATCAGTACGTCGAAGCCGACCTCGCCATGAAGGAGGCCGCACTCCGGTGCGTCGACGATCCCGCACCTCAGCCACTCCGGTTCACAGCCACCGATCGGCTCCTCGACTTCCTGGAAGCCCTCTGACTATGCGGAGTACCGCTCCATGTAATCGCCCGCGTTCACGCAAGCCGCCGGGCGAACTCCGCATAGTCCGGAACTCTGCATAGCCCCGATTTCGTGGACACCTAACCTGTTGGTGAGGAGGAGTCCACGATGCCGAAGTCGAGACCGCCGTACCCGGTGGCATTCCGGCAGCAGATGGTCGAGCTGGTTCGGTCCGGACGCACACCGGGCGAACTGGCTCGGGAGTTCGAGCCGTCGGCCGAGGCGATACGGAACTGGGTTGCGCAGGCTGACCGCGACGCGGGAGAGCGCGCCGACGGCCTGAACACCGAGGAGCGTGAAGAGATTCGCCGGCTGCGCCGTGAGGTGCGTCGGCTGCGCGAAGAACGGGAGATATTGGCAAAAGCAACTGCCTGGTTCGCACGGGAGACCGGACCCGGGAGGACTACCGGTTCATGAGTGCGAATCAGGCTCGGTTCCGCGTCGCCACGATGGCCCGCGTGCTCGGTGTCTCCCCGAGCGGGTACTACGCGTGGCGTCGACGCCCCCGTTCGGCTCGCGCCCGGGCCGATGCCGAGTTGACCACCCGCGTGCGGGAGATTCACGCTCGCAGCCGGGGCACGTACGGCGCGCCGCGGATTCACGCCGACCTGGCCGACGACGGCGTGTCGGTCGGCCGCAAGCGGGTCGCGCGGGTGATGCGCGCCGCGGGCATCGCCGGCGTGAGCCGGCGCCGCGGCCCCCGCACGACGCGCCGGGCGGTACGGGCCCGGCCGGCGCCGGACCGCGTCGAGCGCCGCTTCGAGGCCGACGAGCCGAACCGCCTATGGGCAGCCGACATCACCTACGTGCCGACCTTGGCGGGCTTCCTTTACCTGGCCATCGTCCTCGACGTCTTCAGCCGGCGGGTCGTGGATCCATCGTCATACTGCCCCCGGACTTATGAGGAGTGTCCAAACAGCGTGGCTTGGTCGTCGATCACCTTGATTCGCAGGCCTTTTCTCTTCCCGTGGTGGACATGCACGGCGTCGAGTTCGCCGCGCTTGACACGCTGCAACACCGTCTGGCGCGACACGCCGAGGAGTCGAGTCGCGTCCTGCATCGGCACGTATCCCGCCGGCGTCTGTTCGACGAAGCGGGCGAGCAGCTCCGGGGTGATGCGGATTCGCCACGGCGCGCCGGGGGTGAGTTGTTCGCCCGCGATGAATCCATCGTTGATCCAGCGGTGCAGCGTAGACGGCGCCATGTCCAGGCGCTTGGCCGCTTCCTGGATGCTGACCACTTCACCGTCGGTCGAGCGCGTCGCCGGGTCGAAGCGCCCGAGATTCCAGTTGCGGCGCAGGTTCCCGACATGCATGGCGGTGAAGGGGTGGCCGTAGGCAGTCTTCTTGCCTTGGCGGCTCAGGATACCGGCGATCACGGCATCGGGATAGTGCTGGGCCAGGCGGCGCACAAGTTCGAGGGTGTCCTCGTCGGTTCGGATCGGCGGCTGGCGCGTCTGGGGGCGATCGATGTCGAGTTCGGTCAGCATACCCCCGCGCCAGCGCAGCGTCAGGTGGGCGGTCTGCCCGCCGCGCGGCGCGGCGACGATGACTTCGTCGAGCAATGTGCGCAGCAACTCCTTCTTGTCCCGCGCCGTGGTGGTGGGCGCCTCCCAGACCCGCGGCAGGTCCATGCCAAGTGCGAGCACGGCCTTGCGCTCGTCGGTCGTCAGTTCGCGCGGTCGGCGCCGCTCGCGGCGTTCGAGTTCGGACCGCGCTTGTTCGAGTTCGCTCAGGCGCTGTTCCCATTCCGTCTCGAGGCCGCGGGCGACGAGGCGATTCTCGGGCTTGACGGCACGGTACCGGCGTTCGGCGCGCTCGGCTTCATAGCGCGCCCGTTCGAGGGCCAGACGCCACTGTTCGAGCGCGCCGTCGTGATCGGCTTCGATCCGTTTGGCGGCGCGCAACGCGGCCTCGAGACCGGCCGGCTGCGCCGCGTCGAGCACGGCCTCGGACACCGCCCGGTCGATCTGTACGCCGCCGATGTACAGGCAGTACACGCCGCTTGCCTGGACGATGTCCTGACCCGAACAGTGATAGCCCGGCGAGGCGTTTCGTCCCTGGTAGTGGACATACAGCCGCCGCCCGCAGTGGCCGCACGTGGCGATGCCTTGCAGCAGCGCGCTTCCTTCTCTGACCGCGCCGCTCCCCGCCGCATGCGGTCGCGGCCGCGTGTTGCTGCCGATGCGGGCGAGGTTATCCTCGTAGGTCGGCCAGTCGATATAGCCCGGGTGGTGGTCGGGGATCAGCACCGGCCACTCCGAGCGCGGTACTCGACGCACACGCTGTCGCACCACACCGTTTTCGTCGACGACGCGTTCCTGCCGCGATTTGCCGTACGTGTAGGCGCCGGCATAGGCCGGATTGGTGAGTACCTGATGAATCGCATGATACGACGGAGGAACCCAGCGGATGGCGTCGCCGTGGTTCAAGCGCAGCGGGAAGGTGAGCTTCTCGGAGACGAACCACAACCAGACGCGGCGCACCGACCCGAATTCGGCGAACCGCTCGAAAATCGCGCGAACAGCCCCGGTGACCGCTTCGTCGGGATGCAGCCGGATCTCGCCGTCGCGCTCGCCCCAGACGAGCCCGACCGGCAGACCGCAACGCAGCTCTCCGCGGGCCGCCTTGTTGCGGATCCCACCGTCGAGGCGCGCATGCAGGACATGCAGTTCGGCCTCTGACATTGTCCCCTTCAGCCCGAGGATAAGCCTGTCGTTGAAGATGTTCGGATCGTACACCCCGTCGGCATCGCCAATCAGAGTGTCGGTGATGCCGCACAGGTCGAGCAGCCGGTACCAGTCGGCGTTGTTGCGGGCCAGCCGCGAGACCTCCAGGCCGAGGAGAATGCCGACGTGTCCGAGGGCGACCTGCGCGGTCATGCGGGCGAAGCCGCCACGCCCCTGCGTGGTCGCGCCGGACAACCCCAGGTCCTCGTCGAGCACCGTGATCTGATCGGCGCGCCACCCGAACTGGCGCGCCCGTTCGGCCAAGTCATATTGCCGTCGCGTCGATTCGCGATTCTGCTCGACCTGGGCAACAGTGGACTGTCGCACGTACACGACGGCGGCGCGGCGCAGGTGGGTGGGCTGGACTTTCGTCTCACTCATCCTCGCCCTCCTTCTCCGGTTCGGGTCGCGCCGCTTGCACGATGAGTCTCTCCAGCACGCCGAGCACCGCGATGCGCTGCTCGTCTTCCAGCACCGCCCATACGTTCGGGTCGAGGCGCGGGTCCGTCAAGGGGCGCAGGTCCTTCAGAAAGCCGAGGTTCAGTTGCATGCTCCTCCTCCGCTTCAAGGCGATGGAGAAGAGCGTCGACAATCGTCCGCATCCGCAACAAGTCGGCGATGCCGGCCAGAGCGTGTGCGGCGCGGGCGACACGGTCGTCCGCGCCGTCTGATGCGGCGTCGGTCCAGGCGACCGGCACCAACCGCCGGCCTCCATCTGGAAACAGCAACAGGAGCTGGTGCCCACCTTGCCGCTGCATCCGCCTCAAGACAGCGAGACGTTGGCCTTGGAATGGATGCGCCTCACGAGTGATGGTCGCGAAGTCGGGAAGGTCGTCGAGATGGGTAGTGTGTCGGGTGTTCCGTCGGTTGGGCGATGGCCGCGCACCTGCGCACGGAGCTGGTCATCGACGCGTTGGAGATGGCCATCGCGCAGCGCCGACCCGAAGCGGTCGTGCATCACTCCGACCAGGGCTGCCAGTACACGTCGCTGGCCTTCGGCGCTCGCTGCCACGAATGGGGCGTGGCGCTGTCGATGGGCTCGGTGGGCGATTGTTTCGATAATGCGGTCGCCGAGAGCTTCTTCGCAACGCTCGAGTGCGAGCTGCTCGACCGCACGAGGTTGTCGACGCACGCCGCAGCGCGGGTAGCCGTGTTCGAGTTCATCGAAGGGTGGTATAACACGCGGCGGCGTCATTCCGCGCTGGGCTATCGATCGCCGCTCGAGTTCGAACGTCTCCACCCAGGCCCTGTGGACGGCGCCCGGCCTGTGGACGCCCTGCGGGCGCCCACAAGTCCGTTGGATCCCGCGCTGCGCGCGGGCTCCACACCGCCCACAGGGAACGATGTCGATGTACAGACCATGACGTGAACCCGGAAGCGTTAACCTGTCCACGAGATCGGGGCAACCTCAGCGATTGGCCTGGAGACGCTCCGGCGCCGCCGCCGACCCGGTCGTGGATCTCACGACCGACCGTGAAGGGCGGCCGCCACAAAGCGGCCGCCCAGCCTTCGCCGTCAGTCGCGACGCCGGTCAAGCTGCCGGGCGAGGTCGGTGATGCAGATGGGCCGTACCTCGTCGTCGCGACCCAGCGGGCGTATGCGCACCTGCCACGAGCCCGGCCGCCTGTCGATGACGCCGGTCACGACGTACGCACCGCTCGCGCGAGCAGCGCAGCAGGATCGCGATCACCTCGCCGACGCGCGGCCTCGACATGCCGCTGATCACGGCGCCCCGGCCGCGCCCGATCGAGGTGCCTGTGCTCCGGCCGCTCGAGACAAAGGAGATGAACCAGATGTGCTCGGTGAACAGGTCGTGGCAGCACGCACGGTACGCCGTCAGGTGGTTCGCCGTCGTGTGTTCTCTTCAGACGGGTAGGTCCCGTGGTGCGGTGCGACGGAACTGCCGACGGCTGGCGGCGACATGTCGTGAAACGTTCCCTGCCTCGCCCCGCCAAGCCGCGCCAAGCCATGCCAGGCCCCGGCCCGCCATGCCACGCCACGCCGCGCCATTCTCAGACACGCGGACGCCCTCAGGCTGCGTCCGCCAGCTCGAGCACCTGCTCGACGTTGAACCTCCCGTAGTGGCCGCTCTTTTCCGGCCGCCAGTCGCCGAGCCCGACGCGGCGGCCGCCCGTGGCCAACCACGCGGTCAGCTGGGCCCTGTCGACCAGTTCCGGGTCGACATCGGCGACGCCGACGACCGACCACGGGCAGTCGAACTTCGCCCGGCACCGAAGGACGCGCTTGGTCACCACGACCGGGACCACGAACTGCGTGGTCGTGACCAGCTTCTCGACCGTCTCGCCGTAGCGCTCGACGTCGTAGCCGAACGTCACGCTCTCGATCATCAACCCCTCGCGCACCAGCGAGCCCTGCTTGGTCTTGCGGGCGCTGTTCTCGATCATTCTCCGAAGCGCTGCCTCCGGTAGTGTGGGTCTGCCGCCAGCGTCGAGATAGAGGGACCGTTGACACTCGAGCTGCCAGAGCCGCTGGTCGTCGACGTCGGTGCGGTTGCCGCCTCGCTTGGTCGTGATCGCTGTGATCTCGCGGCCGAGAGGGCTTCGCGTGTCGAGTCCGGTCGCTCCGCAGTGCATGATGATGGGGGTGACGCCGGCAAGGGTGAACTCAAGTCGCATCGTGCTATTACCTCCGAAAGAACCGCGCGGAATTGGTGCCGCGAGCCGCCGGCGCGCGTGAACCGGCGGAGCGTGGTGGCGACGAAGTGACAGTCGGCGCACAGCGCCGTCAGATCGGCGGCCCTCGTCTTGTGCGCCGGCGGGTAATCCACGGCCCAGTGGTGTGCCTCAGCGGCGGGCTGCTGTCCGCACAGCTGGCAGTCGCCGTCCGAACGGGAGAAGGCGGCGCCGCGTGCGCCCTGGTAGACCGGGTTCTGGTAGTTGAACCCGGAATGCGATGACGGGTCGTCGGTCATGCGTGACGTCCCCGGACGTCGGATGCGTCGGCCGACGTTGGCCGGGCGGTCCGGCACTGTCCGGTCTGCTGTCGCTGCGAGGCTCGGGGCGTCTGGTCCAACGCCACGAGCGTCTCTCTCTCTCTCTCTCCGGTCCCCGCGCTCCTCCGGCCGGGAGCGCGGCCTCCGTGCTGGGTCTCGTTGCTTGTCGTCGCTCATCCGTCTTCGCCTCCTTGTCCATCCGTCTGTTCCTTCATGTGCCCCAGTCGTCGTCAAGCGCGACCGATTTCCAGTTCGTGTGGTGATTCGCTCGTGCGGCGCGCGCGTCCTGCACCGGGCGGCGCCCAGCCCAACGTCTCGTCTTGGATGTCAACGCCGGGCGACGGGCGCCGCCTGCGGTTCGGGGTCGTTTGCGGCGTGACGCTGCGGCAGCAGCCGCAGGCAACGGGCAATCAGGCGTGGGACGAGTGTTCGAGTCGCGGCGACGACCGGCGTTCAGATGCAGGGCCGCGTCGGCCGCGATGTTCGCGCTGCCGCGGGCAGGCGTGCGGTCGTCGGGCACGTTGCCGGACCGACGGCGGCGGTACTGCGCCGCAAGTGCCCGCCCGAGTCCGTGTGGGGGACGATAGGCGTTTCACGGCGTCCGGTCGGATCCGACTCACGGTCCAATCGCCGCCTGCGCGCAGCAGGCACCGGAACCGATAGCCGGCTGCCTCGGTGCCGCTTCACCAACCGCCGCCGACCGCGGCTCTCGACCTTTCCGTCTCTCGTCCGTCCTCCTCTCTCCCGTCTTCGCCGTCTTCTCGTCATCTCTTCCTTGTGGTCCTGTCCGGCCGTCCGGCGGCCGGTACCTCAGTGACGCCGGTCCGGTTCGATCGGCACCCGCCGGGCGGGCGAACGAACATGCTGCCCCAAGGGGGCTCAACTCGCCGCCTGCGCGCAGCAGGCACCGGAACCGATAGCCGGCTGCCTCGGTGCCGCTTCACCAACGGCCGCCGACCGCGGCTCTCGACCTTTCCGTCCATCGTCCGTCCTCCTCTCTCCCGTCTTCACCGTCTTCTCGTCATCTCTTCCTTCGTGGTCCTGTCCGGCCGCCCGGCGGCCGGTACCTCAGTGACGCCGGTTCGCTTCGATCGGCACCTGTCGGGCACGCGAACAACGTGCTGTCCAACCGCGGTGCAACTCGCTGCCGGCGCGCAGCGGGCAGCGGAACGGACAGCCGGCTGCCTCGGTGGCGCTTCACCAACAACCGCCGACCGCGGGCTCTTGACCTTCCGTCCATCGTCCGTCCTCCTCTTTCCCGTTTCACCGTCTTCTCGTTATTCCTCCTTTGTGGTCCTGTCCGGCCGCCCGCGGCGCGGCGCTGCGTCGACGCCGGCGTGCAGTCCGGCAGCGCCTACATTTGCCAGGTAGCGGCGGTGGTCGACGGCGGGGAGGCGGCGCGCAGCGCGCGGGTGACGGCCGAGGTGCCGTGCGCGTTCATGGTGACGCCGCTCCGTCGCGACGTGCTGTGGACGGCCGGCGCGCAGCAGGTCGCCGTGACGACCGCGCCCGGCTGCGCGTGGACGGCGGCGAGCGAGTCGGGGTTCCTCGCGGTGACGAGCGGCACGATGGGCACCGGGCCTGCCACGGTGAGCTACACGGTTCCACTCCGACTGCTACTACTTCGCGGCCACGGCCTGCCCCTTGAGGGCAGCCCGTTGCGCGGCCGCCTCGACCGGTGGCTCGAAGTCCAGCGCCGGGCGCCGCCGCTGGCGCCGTCGATAGTACCGGCTGGAGTGCCACGAATGTCGAGCAGACGACGGGCCAACTGGACGCTGGGAAGAGATCTCGACCGAGACGGCACGCCTGCGAGTGATGCGCGGCCAGCGCGAGAGCTGGTGCTGATGGCGCGGACGCGTGTGGCAACCGGCTCCGCTCTTGAGGAGGGATGGCCGTACGTCACGAACGATGGCGCGCTCCGGCGGCTCTCTTGAGCGCCACGGCGTGGATACGCGTTTCGGTCTTGACCCGCTCCTGACACCATGTCGCCGTCGGGGCGATCGCGCGTGAATGGGCCGAAGGAGTCGCACGTCGGATCCGCGCCATGTCGACGATGCCCAAGATGCTCCGGCACCACGAGATCGCCGCTGCTCCACCCGGCTTCCGATCCTCGTTCCGAGACTGGGCGGCCGAGCGTGTCTGACCATCCGCGCGAGGTCATCGAGGCGGCGCTGGCTCACGTGGTCCAGAACGAGGTCGAGGCGCCCTATGCGCGCTCGGACCTGTTCGAGCGACGGCGGCTGCTGATGGACAAGTGGTCTGCGTACCTCGCTGGTGATACGGGTTCTCGGGCAAGCCGCCGCGCCCGGGCTACGGGACGCGCCGCACCGCCCGCATCGCTGCAGAGCTGATGGCGCGACTGGGCTACGGAGCGCTACGGCGCACAGGACGGCGATGGGGGAGCGCACCTCCTCCGCCAGCTGGGCCAGATCGACCAGGAACATCTGATCGGCTTCCACAGCAACGTGTGCCGCGCAGTGTCACCGCCCGGGACCACCGACCCGAACGGCGGCTCATCGCCGCGGCGCGCCGGAGAAGTAGCGGACGTGGTCGGACTCGGGCGGCGATCCGGAAGCGCGCTTCACGAAGGACGAGCTGCTCACCAACATCATGATCTATTGGGTGACCGAGACCGCAACTCATCGGCCCGCGTGCACTACGAGGCGCGCGCCGAACCGATCCACTACACGGAAGGCCGCGTCGAGGTGCCCGTGGCCGGCACCCCCGTACTTGGGTGCATTTCTGCTGCGCAACCCCAGGTCGGCCAGCGCCACCATCGTCTCATTGTCAACGAGCGCTGAGAACCGCGTCAATCCGAGCAGATCATCGACCACACCATGTAGGGGTGTATGTTGTGGCGCCGTCGGACGAGGGCCAGTCTGTACGCGCGTGCGCGGAGCCGCCGTCAAGGCCGTTAGCCCCGCGCAGCGGGGGCGGAGCGCAGCGACGCGCCTTGACGGCGGTGAGCACACGCGAACACTGTTGGCCTCGACGGCGCCGACCGACCACAACATCTTGTGGTCGACCGTCGGCGAGAAACCCGCACATTTCTGCGCTCGCCAACATCTCATTGCTGTGGTAGTCCTTGTCGGCGACCACCTCGGCGGAGGCCGAGATCACCCAGCAGCGGCGAAACCGCCAACCTCAAGACCGCGCGCCGTCACCGTCGATACCTGTCCAGAAATGATCGGCCACGAGGACGAGGACTCGCCGACTGCCTTCGACCGGCCGTTCCGGACGGCGGACGACATGGACAAGGCGATGAGGGACGCCTGGTACGAGCTGGTCGACGTCGACGACACGATCATCTGTCTGGGCGAGGTAGGCGTGGACTCCAGCATCCGCCTGGAACACCAGACATGGTGGAGGCAGACGCCGGGGGCCAAGTGGCTCGTGATCGGCAACCACGACGTGGACCGGGTCAACCAAGTGCTGCCGGCCGCGGCGGGCCGGGCGGCGGTTATGCTGTTCGCGCCCGGCGACCCGCCCCTGCTGCTGACGCACGTGCCGCTGCTGCAGGTGCCGCCGGCTGCATCAACCTGCACGGGCACATGCACGGGCAGGAGTCGCCGAGCAGGAACCGGCACATCAACGTGAGCGTGGTGCAGTTGAACTACCAGCCGGTTAGGCAGCTCGGGTTGCGTGTTGTCCGGCTGGTCGCACGCTTGTGGCCGCGCGGTCCCCCGTCCCCGCCGCACGTTGACTACGACGCTTCTCCCCTCGCCGGCATGCAGCAGCCGATGCCCTGCCACCGACGCCGCCGTGCGCGGAACCCCGAGATTTTGGCCGCTGCCCGCTACCTTTAGCCGAGCAACCGATGCCAAGGCGAGCAGGAGGAGCCTCGAAGGTATTCGGTTAGCGGGTGATCTCCCAATAAACATGGGCTGAAAGTGGGCTTGGAGTGAGGAGGTTTCAGCGCCTCGACGAGGTTGCTGCAAGCGACAGTATGTTCGCGCGGGTTGCCTCCCCGGTCGCGATGCGACGGGACACTGAACGCCAGCCGGCGCGCGGGAGCATCGGTGGCTCTCTCTGCGTGAAGTCGGGTGGCGACCGAGGGGGTGCGGTCTCCCCCTCCCTGCGGCGGGGCGGCCGCGGGGACCGGTCGCACGTCGAGGTCGTGTGTTCGGACGTTGCCCGCCTACGCGGGCGGCGGCGGAAGGCCGAGGAGCTCGGGGACAACGGGCTCGACCGCGCGCAACATCGCGGCGAACAGCGGAGGCAGGTCGAGGCCGCGTTGGCGCGCGGTGCGCACGACGCTGGCCAGGACCTGCTGGGTGTCGGCGCCGTGGCGGGTGCGGTTGCCGCCACACACCTTGCGGATGACCACGGCGGGCCGGATGGCCTGTTCGGCGCGCCAGTTGGTGGCGTCGAGCGAAGGGTCCCACAAGAACAGGAACACGGCCGGGAATTCGGTGGCCAGATGCGCCGCGAAGCGCTCGGCGTCGGCCAGCGGCGGCGGGGCGTCGACCAGGCGCCCGAGCCGGGCCGTGAGTCGGCCGCGGGCCGTGGCCATCGCGTGCTCGCTCAGCGCTCCCGCGTTGCAGCGGTCCCGCAGGTCGAGGCCGGCCCGCAGGACCGCCGCCACGTCGCCCGCCCAGGGACTGTCGGGATGGTCCTCCCGGAGCTGCTTGCAGCGTTGGAGCAGGTGGTTCTTATTCCGATATCGGAATAAGAACCAGTATGCCGATGTCCGGATTATGCCGATATACGCTCTGATGTCGCCGTCCTGCACGGCGTCGACGGCGAGACGGTCGGCATAATCACCACGCGCTGACGGGCAGAGACTCTTCTCTCAACCGACGAGAGAGGAGGCCTCCATGGCGGATCCGTCACGCGTCCCCATCTCCGGCTCGCTTGAGCCGTTCGCAGCGGGCTATGCGACCGAGCTCGCGCGGCAAGGCTACACACCACGCTCGACAAGGACGCAGTTGTATCTGATGTCCCACGTCAGCCGTTGGCTGCACGCCAAAGATGTCGACGTCGCCGATTTCCCGCGGCGAACGCGGCAGTTTCTGGAAGCGCGGCAGGCCGCCGGCTACAAGCAGCATCTGACGGACAGGGCGTTACGCCCGTTGCTGGCGTACCTCCGGGCGTGTGGCGCGGTCCGGCCTGCGCCAGCGTCTACCCCGACGGGGCCCGTGGACGAGACCCTGGCACGCTATCGGCACTATCTCGCCGTCGAACGGGGGCTGGGCGAAGCTACCGCGCGTGGTTACGTCGATGCCGTCCGCCCCTTTGTGCGCCGCTGCGTCTCGGCCGACGGCCTCGCACTCGACATCGAGGAACTCGACGAGGCCGAGGTAACCGCGTTCATGGTGACGCGTTGCGCTGAGCAATCCAGACGAGCCGCGCAACTGACAGCAACCGCGCTGCGCTCGCTGCTGGCCTTCCTCCACGTCACGGGGGCGATCGCTCGTTCCCTGGTGAAGGCTGTCCCGTCGGTGCCCGGCCGACGATTGGCGGGGCTACCGTCCCGCCTCGAGCCCCACCACGTCCGGCGTCTGCTCACCGCTTGCGATCGCCGGACTCTCGGCGGGCGCCGCGACTTTGCGGTCATCACCACGCTGGCCCGTCTCGGCCTGCGCGCCGCCGAAGTAGCGGCGCTGCGTCTCGACGACCTGCAGTGGCGCGCCGGCGAGATCGTCGTGCACGGCAAGGGACAGCGGGTCGAGCGCATGCCCCTGCCGACAGATGTGGGTGACGCGATCGCGGCCTACCTACGCCAGCGTCCGGCCCGCGCCCAGGGACGCGCCGTCTTCGTCCGCCTGCTCGCTCCCCTGGGACCGCTGAGCCCGACCGGTGTGACGCAGATCGTGTCCGCCGCCGCGCAGCGGGCCGGCCTCGGGTGCATACACGCCCATCGGCTGCGCCATTTCGCGGCAACGCAACTGCTCAACGCGGGCGCTCCCCTGTTCGAGATTCAGCACTTCCTGCGCCACACCCGCCTGCAGACGACGGCGATCTACGCGAAGGTCGACTACCACGCCCTGCGTACGATCGCACGTCCGTGGCCGGGAGGTGCAGCATGACGTGCCTGCGCCAAGCCCTGGCCGACTATCTGGCGATGCGACGAGCGCTGGGCTACTGCTTGGCGCGCGGCGAGAAGCTCCTCGGACAGCTACTGACCTATCTCGAAGACCGTGGGGAAACCCGCCTGCGGACCGAGACCGCCCTTGCCTGGGCAACACTTCCCGCCGGAACGGATCCGAGCTGGTGGGCAAGCCGACTCACCGTGGTCCGCAGCTTCGCCACCTACCTGCACACGGTCGACCCCGCGACGGAGATACCGCCTGCCGACTTGCTACGGGCACGCGCCCGGCGCGCCACACCTTACCTCTACACGGATGAGGACGTGGTGGCCCTGCTGGCCGCCGCGTCGGGACTGCGCACCGCGCACCGAGTGGCGACGTACCGGACGTTGATCGGTCTGCTGGCCGTGACCGGGATGCGGGTCGGCGAGGCCGTCGCGCTCGACCGGCACGACTTCGACTCCCAGCAAGGCACACTCACCGTTCGACAGGGCAAGGGCGGGAAATCTCGCGCCCTGCCGCTGCACCCCACGGCCACGTCCGCGGTCCGCCAGTACCTCGACCGCCCGGACCGCCCGGTGGTCCGGAACACCGCCGCGCTGTTGGTCTCCACGGCCGGCACCCGGCTGCTGCTGTGCAACGTGCAGCAGACGTTTCGCACCCTGGTCCGCCGCGCCG
Source organism: Vicinamibacterales bacterium (assembly GCA_963665465.1). Taxonomy (GTDB): domain Bacteria; phylum Acidobacteriota; class Vicinamibacteria; order Vicinamibacterales; family UBA8438; genus JAAXGX01. Next base: position 4,624,689 of record OY762226.1, on the reverse strand, counting down.
GCCTCCTGCCCCACTCGGCCGCCTGTCGGCCACGGCTGCACGATCTGCGCCATCGGTTTGCGGTGCGTACGTTGCTTGACGCCTATCGACAGGGTCACGACCCGGAGGCGCGGCTCGCGCTGCTCGCCACCTATCTCGGGCATGGCGACCCCAAGTACACCTACTGGTATCTGTCGGCGGCGCCGGAACTGATGCGGTTGGCCACCGACCGCCTCGAACGCCATCTGGGAGGCTCGGCATGAACGCCCTCGCCCCCACGCTCCAGGCGTTCTTTGCGGACCGGCTGGTTCAGCAGCGCCACGCGAGCCCGCACACGATCGCCGCGTACCGAGATGCCTGGCGGCTACTGCTGCGCTTCGCGGCGACCCACACCGCCAAGACGCCCTCGCAACTCGAGCTTGACGATCTCGACGCGCCGCTCATCGGGCGGTTCCTGGCGCACCTCGAACACGACCGTGCGAACACCGTGCGCACCCGCAACGCGCGGCTGTCGGCCATTCATGCCTTGTTCCGCTATGCCGCGCTGGACCATCCCGAGCAGGCGGCCGTCATTGCCCGCGTGCTCGCGATACCGCCCAAGCGTGGCCCGCGTCAGCTCGTAACCTTCCTGTCCGACGGCGAAGTCGACGCCCTGCTCGCCGCACCCGACCGCGTCACCTGGACCGGTCGTCGTGATCACACTCTCCTCGCGCTCGCGATCCAGACCGGGCTGCGCAGCTCCGAGCTCACGGGCCTGCGTTGTGCGGACCTGCACCTCGCGCGGGATGCGCACGTCAACTGTCTGGGTAAGGGCCGCAAACAGCGGATTACGCCTCTCAGCAAGCCGGTGACCGCAGCCCTGCGAACCTGGCTCACTGAGTGCACCGGCGCACCAGACGCGCCCGTCTTTCCCACCCGGACGGGCCAACCGCTCAGCCGAGACGCGCTCGCGCAACGCGTCGCCACACACGTGGCTACGGCGGCAAACGCCTGTCCATCTCTCCACCAGAAGAACGTCACGCCGCACACGCTACGCCACACTGCCGCCATGCGACTGCTGCACGCCGGGGTCGATACCGCCGTCATCGCCCTGTGGCTCGGACACGAACACGTCGACACGACCGACGTCTACATCCATGCCGACCTGGCGCTGAAAGAACGCGCGCTCGCGAGGACCACCCCCGCACACGTCCGCGCCGGCCGTTATCGGCCACCCGATGCGCTCCTCGCCTTTCTCGAAGGCCTCTGATTATGCCGATGACCTTGACGCAGACGCCGCTTGCCGCAGCGGCGTCCGCGTCGATATCGGCATAATCCGGACATCGGCATACTGGTTCAGACACGTCTGGTGCAGGCCGTCGTAGCAGCGATACGGCGCCCATCCGTCGCGTACGAGCACACCGACGTAGTCGGTCCCCAACACCGTGGCGGCGTCGGCGAACCCGCGGCCGGGGCAGATGGCGTAGACCGTCGTCTCCGGGGTGACGAACGTCCACAGCCAGTGGCGCTCGCCGCCGACGCGCCAGCCCGTCTCGTCCGGCGTGACCACGGGCGCGTTGCGGACTTGCTCGCAAAGTTCCGTGTAGGCCGGCGCGGCGGCGCGGGCCGCCCGGTGCAGCACGTGGGCGAGGCCGCCCGGCGTCACCTGCAGCCCGAACGTGGTCCGCAGCAGGTGCGCGACCTTCGCCAGCGGCACCCCCATCTCGGTGTGCAGCTCGACCACCAGCGACACGACCGCGGGACCGAGCTGCACGCCCGCCGCCCCCAGCGCGTCGGAGGTCTGCAGCTCGTGCCGGCCCTGCACCCGCCGCTGACACCGCGTGCAGTGGCCGACCTCGACATCGAAGCGCCGCACGACCGGGTGCACCACGGGCAGGTCTTCCTGATACTGCGACGCCTCGCGGGTCACCGCGACCGCGCCGCCGCAGTCCGGACATTCCCTCGGAATCGCCGCCGCGTGGGTTTCGTCGACCTGCGCCGGGCGCGGGCGGCAGCCGTGGCGGCCATACGCCGCACCGGCTCGCCGTCCGGGACGCCTGCCGCGACCTTGCGGCCGGTCCTTGGCGAACGGCGCGGCTTGGCGGCGACCCGCCCGACGTGCCTCGTCCAATTGCCGTTTCAGGCGCTCCACCTGTTCCTTCAGGCGGTCATTCTCCCGTTGCAGTCGGTTGCTCTTACGCTGCAACCGCCCCGTCTCGCGCCGCAGGTTCTCGGTGTCGCGCTCCCGCCGCGCCAACTCTCCGCGAAGCCGTTCAAGGTCGGTGGGAAGCTCCGCAGTCCGATGTGGGGGCGATCTCCGGTCGGCGGCCGTCACGCCACCGTTATGCCATAATCCGAAAGATTGTACAAGTCAAAATATTGACACTTCGGCCCGGAATCCGCTAACCGAAGACCCTCGAAGATGCCTGACCCAACAATGCCCGGGCAGAGCCACCCGGTGCTGATAACTCTGCGCGAGGTCATGCGGCGAACGGCGCTGTCGCGCTCGACGATCTACGCACTCATGGCAATCGGAGCCTTTCCCCGGCCCGTGCGTGTCGGCACGCACGCCGTGCGCTGGATGGCCGACGAGATCGATGCGTGGATCAGAACGCGGCCCCGGGCTGGTGGACGGTAGCCATGCCACGAGACAGCGACGGCCCGCGAAACGCCGCCAGTAAGTAACGCATGCCGAGCAACCCAGCCGACAAGAGCCAGCAACGGGCCGGCGGCGTACGTGGACCGGGGGCGAGGGCATCCTCTACATCGGCCGGGCGCAGGAGAAGGCGCGCCGCGCAAGCAGTGTCGAGGAGTTGATCGCCTTGACCAGCGTCACGGCGAGTGCGGTGGGATGGGCCGTGGAGCAGGATGCGTCCGCTCGCCGTCCTTGGTTCAGGGATCTGGAAACGGACCGCCGCAGCGCTCCACAAGGCGGCGGACGACGCGCGGGGTCGGCAGCCGGGTCAGGACCGGAACCCGAAGGGCGGACCGCCGTACAAGCGGGCGTATGGCGAGCCGGACGAGAAGGCGCAGAGCAACTTCACGGACCCTGAGAGCTCGATCATGAAGACGAGCAGTGAGGGGTTCCAGCAGTGCTACAACGCGCAGGCGGCGGTGGACGCGGAGCACCAGTTGGTGGTGGCGACGGATTTGACGGCGAACGCGAGTGACCAGGGTGAGTTGCCGGTGTTGCTTGACGCGGTGCAGGAGACGTTCGACGCGCAGCCGGAGACGGTGCTGGCCGATGCGGGGTACTGCAACGAGCGGGACCTGAAGGACCTGGAAAAGCGGGGCGTTGACGGGTATGTGGCGCCGGGCCGGGAGGGCAAGCAGACGGCCGCCCGCGATCTGGAGAAACATCCGGCGACGGGTCGCATGGTGGAGAAGCTGGCGACGCCGGCGGGCCGGGAGGCGTATGCGAAGCGCAAGTGGTTGTCGGAGGCTCCCTACGGTTGGATCAAGCACGCGCTGGGCTTCCGGCGCTTCAGCCTGCGCGGACTGGCGAAGGTGCGCTGCGAGTGGGACCTGGTGTGCCTGGCGTTGAACGTCAAGCGCCTGCACGTGCTGAAGGCGGCGTAGGACACGGGGAATGAGGCTCGCAACGGCGGCAAATCGACGTGCACCGCGGTCTCTGGCGGGCCATACGGCCCGCGAGGACCGAATTTTGCTCTCTGTTCGCCAACCACCGAACATCCATCCCGCCTTGCCGACCGGCGAAGCCGCCCCGTGAGGAGCTCAGCGCGTGGGATGAGGACCCATTTCGTGCCGCAAACGTCCTGCGGCGCAAGCTCCTAGCGCCGAGGACCTGAGGCGCCTCGACCTGCGCCGCGTGATGCGGGAGGCGGCCGAGCGGGCCGACAGGCCCTGACGGCCGGAAATTTGACACTTCAGCTTCCGGCGTGCGACACAACGACCCCCAATCGATGCCCGACAATCGGCGGGTTTCGCGGTGTTGTCGGCCACGGACAGCGATGTAAGGCCATTTCGCGGACACACCACTAGCGCCCCCGAACCTCCGGGGGTGGGAGCCGCGTCCCGGTGATGCCGGCCAGGATCTCGAGCGCGAGCTCGACAGTCGGCTCGTCCAAACCCGCTTCCGCGGCCACCGACGCGGCGGTCGGGGCGGCTGCGCTGTCGCAGAGCGCGACCTCCATGCCGACATGGCGGACCACCGACCGGGGGAGTGACCCCGAGGGACACGCGAGGACCTCCGATCGGGCCGGCCGCCCGCGGCCGCCGAGCCCCCATACGCCGAACCAGAACTTCAGCTCGCCAAGCGGCCCACCGCCGAGAAACTCCGTCACCAACAACTCTTCCCGCCGCTCGGCCATCTCGCCTCCCTCTCTCGACGGCCCCGCTGGAACCTGCGGCCCGGGGACCCCCGTCTCTCCATGAACACACGGATCGTAAGCCCTGGTTCCTGGGGCAGGAGCCCGGGGCAGCGCCGGCGGATGGCACAGCCCGCGGTTCAAGGGGCGCGCCGGGCGATCTCGACGCCCTCGCCCGCGGGGTCGACCTGCCCGTCAGCGACATCGTGCGCAGCCTCTCACACGCCAGCGCCGAGGACCTGAGGCGCCTCGACCTGCGCCGCGTGATGCGGGAGGCGGCCGAGCGGGCCGACAGGCCCTGACGGCCGGATATCCATGCAGGATCGACCGAATCCGCTCCGGATCGTGCATGCCGCGGCGGCGTCGGAATCGGCCTGCCCGCGGGTAGAATCGCGCATGACCCGTGACGAGCTACGCGCCGAGCTGGCCGAGATGAAGGTTGACCTGATCAAGTGGATGGTCGGTACCGGGCTCGGGATCGCGGCCGTCACCGCGACGCTGGCCGGCATCATCCTGCGGTCGCTCCAGTGACCGTGACGATGGGAGAGATCGCCTGGGCCGCGGGCGCCGGTTTCAGGTGCAGGTTCTCGAGCCGCTCGACCCGCCTGATTATCTGGCCGTGTTCCTCACGCCGTTCGCTGGCTGCGTCCCGTCGTTCGCTGGCCGCGGCGCTGAACCCGGTCTCGACTCGGTTTTCGAGCGATGTCATCCGTACCTGCAGGTCCCTGAATCGCTCGTTTGACGTGCAGTTGCCGTTGACGATCGCTATCGTCACGATCGCTCCGATACTGATCAGAGTCAGTCGGTCGGCTCCGTTCATGGCTTCCTGGTCCATCCCCGCTCGCGCGGGGGCACCTGACGCTCGAGGCCCGCCGCCTCCAGCCACGAAGGTCCATCCCCGCTCGGGCGGGGGCACCCTGCCGGATCCTACACCGCGGCGCCCCATGTCAGGTCCATCCCCGCTCGCGCGGGGGCACCGCCCTCGAGGAAGCCGTGGCCACGCGGGGGCAAGGTCCATCCCCGCGCGCGCCGGGCAGCTCGCGAGGCCGCCGTCGTGGGCGATGCCCCTCCCACCACAACAGTATCCGTCATGCGATGATGCCCCGGATGAGTCAACTCCGCGTCAGCTTGGTCCTCGAGAACGCGTACGACGCCGCAATCGCCGCTCGGCGCGGCCGCGCTGCCGTGGCCGCGGTCCGGTCCGTCGAGACGATCGGGGTAATCGACATCGACATGGGCGACCGGTCCGCCACGCCACTGTGGGTGCCAGAGGACGTGATCCGGCGGCTCGGCATCAAGGAGTGGGAGCGACGGTGGGACGCACGGCCCTGGGCCGGTCCGATCACCCTCCGGCTCGGCGACCGACACGCCACCGGCGAGTGCGTCGTTGTGCCGCCCGGTAGTCCCGTGCGCGTGGGCTCGATACCGCTGCGCATCATGGACCTCGAGCCGGATCTCGCCAGCAAGATGCTGCGGCCGGGCAAGGGCATCCGGATCTAGAACGCGCGCTCAGTCCGGCCGGTGCTCCGCGGCTACCGTGCGCGCGGGGGAGCTCGGCACACCCGGTGGCCGGGGCAGCGGTTGGGAGGGTTCATCCCCGCTCGCGCGGGGGCACCTCGCACGCGCGCGCCCTGGTGGTGGTTGTACGGGTCCATCCCCGCTTCTGCGGGGGCAATCCACGCCACGATACCATCGGCAGATGGAGCTCGACATCGACAAGGGCACGGCCGCGCGGCTGAACGCGCTCGCCCGCGGCGTTGGCCTGCCCGTGACGGACATCCTGAGGACGCTCTCACACGCCAGCCCCGAGACCTTGAGACGCCTCGACCTGCGCCGCGTGATGCGCGAGGCGGCCGAGCGCGAGCCGGTCGAGACGGCCTGACGGGCCGGCGGGCCGGCAACATGCAACCGGTTTCATGTTGCGTCAGCGGCCGACCGCGAGCGGCTGAGAGGCCGCATATCCATGCGGGATCGGCCGATTCCGCGCCGGATCCTGCATACGCAGGGCCCATAACGCCGCCGGCGGCGCCGCCGCGGGCGTCGATCCGGTCAGTGTTTCCGGGGGTTTTCGGGCCGATCGGCGGGGGCTCGAGCGGGTCGACGTAACGGCTGTTATCGGACCCTGGCGCTCACTCCGCGAGGGTGGCGTTGACGTAGTCGCGCAGGACTGCCTTGCCCAAGTCCACCTCGCCGGCCAGAAGACGCTCGATGGCCTCCTCAAGCAGCGCCTGCCGAAAGCCCGGGTCGCGCTCCATCCGCGCTCGTACGGTCTGCTTGACGTTTCGCGTCAATGCCACCGGTCGACGCCGCCCGGTTGACACAGCGCCCATTATCGGACCCTGAGGCGTCGATCGAACTCGTCGACCCTTTCCGTCAGACGGCCGATCGCGCCCGTCTGGACCGCCATCCCGGCGCGCAGCGTTTCGGCCGTCTCCTCGAGGCGGCCGAGCGCGGTGGCGGTGCTGGCGACGACGGCCATCATGGCGACCTGTTCGGTCAGCGCGTGGCGCACGGCGTCGGCCTGCAGCGCCACGGTCTCGCTGACGAGGCTGACGTCGGCCTGCAGCTCGAGCCCGCGCTCGCGAAGCGCTGCGATCGCCCTGCCCTGATCCGCGACCGTCGTCTGTATCGCGGCGACGGCCGTCAACAGGTCCGCCACCGCTCCATCGAGACCTTCGATGCTCCGGGTCACGGTGGCCAGGTCCGCCTTCGTGGCCAGCGGCGCCACGCTCCCGGCGAGGCTCCTGGCGAGATCGTCTCTCGTGACGAGGTTCGCGACGTCGGCCCTCGTCGCCAGGGTTGCCGTTATTCTGTCGACCTCGTCGTCCGTGGCGACGCTGGTCGCGGTGACCCATACGCCTCCCAGGACGCCGGCGACTATCAGCAGCGCCGCGGCGTTCTCGCGGATCCAGCGCCATCCTGCGCTCAGCTGCGTCATCGTTGCCTACCTTATCACCAGGATTGCCGCCGCCTGCTTGATGTCGGCGGCGTCGATCTCGACTTGCTCGGTTCGCAGTCCGTCTCAGGCTGCGTTGCTCGCCGCGGCGTGCCGCAGCAGCTCGATGATCGATCGGCCGGGGTCCATCCCCGCGCGAGCGGGGATGGACCGGGGCCTCGGTAGAGCCCCACGCCGAAATTGGTGCCGCGCGAGCGGGAATGAGCCGGATGTTACGTACGTCGAAGATGCACGGAGGCGGCGGACCCCGCCCAGCGGGGCTGAACCGAAGCGCCATTTCCATGTGATGGAAGGCGTCCTGGTGCCCCCGCTCGTCCGCTTGGGCGGGGATGGACCTGCGCGGCATGGCCATCTGCTACCTGCGGTGCGTCCCCGCACAAGCGGGGCTGAACCGATATGGGCCGGCTGACCAAGTCCCGGCCGACTGCCCCGCATAAGCTGGGTGTCAGAAACAGGGTCCCCCATGGAGGCGGGAATCGCCCTGACGCGTACACGCTGCGCGATCAGCCGACCAAGTGCCCCCGCTGCTGCGGGGATGGACCTTCGGGCCGGTCCGGCACCGACGATGCCGGCTATAGCGCCCCCGCGCGAGCGGGGCTGAGCCGGGGCCCCACGCGGGGCGGTTTGCCCCCGCCCGAGCGGGGATGGACCTTTGGCGCTCGGCGGCAGCCGGTGGGCGCAGACGGTGCCCCCGCGTGCGCGGGGATGGACCCCTGAATCAGGCCGCCCGGGCGATCCACCGCCTGGTGCCCCCGCGCGGGCGGGGATGGACCGCACCCCGGGGGCCTGCCGGCGGCCGTCACGGGCGGTGCCCCCGCGCGTGCGGGGAGGTGCCAATGGGCCGCGTGAAGCGACGTACCGGAGACGCGGCACCGGGCAGTGGAAGGCGAGATCAAGAGGAACCGAGGATGATCGAAGACGCCGAGTACAACAAGGTGGTCCTCAGCAGGGATGCCGCACTGACAAGAGCGGCGAGCAGAGAAGCACAAATCGGGGGATTGCTGAGGGGAGCTCAGGAAGCCCTCGCTGGCCAACCGGTATACATCAGGATGGCGAGGGAACGTCTCGACGCCATCAAGAACATCCTCGAGAATTGATGGAGAACAGGGACGGGGCCCGATCAGTCGGGCGACCCAGAGACCGCGCGCAGGCGGGGATGCACCGTACAGGGGCCAAGCTGGCCGCCTGGATAGCCGGCAGCTTGGGGCCGGGTTGCCGGCGCCGCCCAGCGCGTGCCGCCGCGATCGACTGACCGCAGTGACAGCGATGTCCGCAATCACAGATGATGAAGCGGGAGAAGTCGAGATGACCAAACGAATGCGCGTTGGAGGCGACCCAACCGTGCCACGTCCAGCGGCAAGGCCGGAGGGGGCCAGCAGCACAGGGCTTCCGCCGACACGCAACAGCCCGCACGGCGGCCGCGGTCCGGGAACAGAGAACCAGAACAGGGTCGAAAACCTCGACCACCTGACGGAGGACAACCGCCAGATCTGCTTCGAGCAGGGCAAACCCTGCATCTACCAGGACGAGCACGACCCGGATCAGATCATCACCGAATGGCCGAACGGGGTGATCGACACAAAGAAGCTCCAAACCGGGACGACCGTCCGGCGCTGGCCTGACGGCGAAACCGAGGCACTGACCGGCGAGGCCACGTTCCCACACTGGCCACACCCGTAGCAGAGGACGACATGCCGAAGCTCACGATCGTAATCGGGGCAAACGGGGCCGGAAAGAGCACCTGGTGCGACAAGAAGAAGAACCGCAAGCGGTTGCCGGAAGACTTCTACAACGCCGACAGCGTCGCCAAGGGGCTCGGCGACTGGAACAGCCCGAGGAAGCAACAGGCCGCCCGAGAGCTGGTCGACCGCAGGATCGAGGCGCACCTGACAACGAAGACGAGCTTCGGGTTCGAGAGCACGTACTCCGGCCGGTCGAGGCCGGACATCGTCCGGCGAGCCAAAGCCGCCGGCTATGAGACGGAAGCGATCTTCGTAGGAACGGCGCGGCCGGAGATCAACATCGAGCGGGTCGCCGGACGAGTGCGGACGAACACAGGGCACAACGTGCCGACCGCGGAAATCCGGCGCCGGTGGGTCGCCGCCCAGAAGAATCTTAAGGGAACCGTAGATTCGCTCGACAGAATTGAGCTGATCGACAACAGCGGAAGATCGACGCGCACCGCATTGAGGATTCTCAAAGGCCGGGAGACAGGGCGAGGAGCCCGAGTGCCGAAGTGGGCAGGGCAGCTCGGCCAGGACCTGACGAGGCGCACGGCAGAGCGGGAACAAGGGCGGCCAACAACCCACGGCCCGACGCGGTGACGAGGGCCCGCTGGAAGCTCCTAGCCCCTCGCTGCGGCGGAGACACACCGATTCAAACCGCCTGAGTCAATCAACGGAGCCGAGTTCCCGAACAAGCTGTCCCACGAGGCAGCGCACAGCGCAGAAACCAGGACGCTGCCCGAGCCTCGGGCTCGACGAAGCGCTGTGGGAACTGGTTGGGACGCTCAGGGTCCACGCAAAAATAACTTCCTAGAAGCTCCTGTAGTCTCGCAGTAGAGCACACCGGCGTCGCAACTCTCGTGATCGGCGACCAGTCCTGCCAGGACGGATATTTTCTGGATTCTGAGAGGTGCAGCCCGTTCTGGTTATGGCATCATTGCGGGAATAGGAGTCCGCAATGGTGCCATAATGAGACCAATCCAGTTCTCCGCCGACACGATCCTCGCCCTGCTCCGCAACCAGACCATCGCCTCGCTGGCCGAGGTCATGGCCGCGCTCGGCGCCCGCGCCAGCAGGCGCACCGCGTTCCGCAAGCTCAAGGACATCGACGCCCGCACCAGCTACTCGCATCGCGGCGGCTACTACACCCTCGACCAGCTCGCCCACTTCGACGAGCGCGGCCTGTGGTCCTTCGCCGGGGTCCGCTTCTCCCGCGCCGGCACCCTGATCGCAACCGCCGAGACGTTCGTCAATCACGCCGAGGCCGGACACGTCGCCGAAGAGTTGGACAACCTGCTCGGTGTCGGCACCCGGGACGCGCTGCGCAAGCTCGTCGATGACGGGCGGCTGACACGGCACAAGCTCGCCGGCCAGTTCCTCTACTGCGCGGCCGACCGTGCGCACCAGACGCACCAAGTGCGCGCCAGACGCCTGCTGCTGGCCACGCCCGGATTGGGACAACCCCTACCCGACGCCGACCTGATGCCCGACGAGTTGCGCGCCGCCATCGTGTTGTTCGCCAGCCTGCTCGACGAGCGGCAGCGGCGCCTGTTCGCCGGCCTCGAAGCGCTCAAGTGCGGGTGGGGCGGCGACCGGCGCATCGCCCGACTGCTCGGCATCGACCCGTCGACGGTCGCTGCGGGCCGGCGGCAACTGGCCGAGCGTGACGTCGAGGTCGACCGGGTGCGGCGCGCCGGCGGCGGACGGCGGTCGACGGAAAAAAAACGCCGGAAGTCATCGCCGCCATCCAAGCCTTGATGGAGCACGAGACGGCCGGCGACCCGGTCAGCGGCCTGAAGTGGACACGCCGTACGACCGCCAAGCTCGCCGATGAACTGTGCGCGCTCGGCATCGACGTCTGCCCGCAGACGGTCGCTCGACTGCTCAAGGCGATGGGCTATTCGCTGCGCGTCAACCACAAGAAGCTCGCCGGGGCCTCGCATCCGAGGCGCGACGACCAGTTTCGACACATCACCGAACTGCGCGAGCGTTGCGCCGCCAACAACGTCCCGGTCATCAGCGTCGATACCAAGAAGAAGGAACTCGTCGGCACGTTCCTCAATCCCGGCGCCAAGTGGGACCGCAGTCCCGAACCGGTCAACGACCACGACTTCCGCTCCGATGCCGAGGGCCTCGCCATCCCCTACGGCATCTACGACCCGCGGGCCAACGCCGGCACCGTCTTCGTCGGCCAGACCGCCGACACCCCGGCGTTCGCCGTCGACTGCATCGAGAAATGGTGGCGCACCGAGGGCCGCAACCACTATCCCGACGCCGACGCCCTGCAGATCCTGGCCGACGGCGGCGGCAGCAACAGTTGCACCGCGCGCGCCTGGAAATTCAACCTGCAGCACCGCCTCTGCAACCGCCACGGCCTGCGCGTGACCGTGGCCCACTACCCGCCGGCCACGTCGAAGTGGAACCCCATCGAACACCGCCTGTTCTGCGAGATCACCAAGAACTGGGCCGCCCGCCCGCTCGACAGCTACCAGACCATTCTGAAATACCTGCGCACCACACGCACCGCCACCGGACTGCGCGTGCGCGCGCATCTCGTGCGCAAGACCTACAGGACCGGCATCAAGGTCACCGACACGCAAATGCGGGAGCTACGCATCACACCCGACAGCTCAATGCCCAAATGGAACTACACCATCGAACCCATGTAACGAAAAAACGGAAGTTGTTTTTGCGCCGGCCCTCAGCAGCGAGACCGAAGGCAACAGCGAACTGATCGACGCCAGCGAGCACGTGAAAACTGCCTGACACCAATGGCAGAGGAGCAGATTTTAGAGAAGCCCGCGCGCGCGGGGATGAAGCGGGCGGCGCCCGTTGTTGAAATCGCTGGAGACGGCTGATGAAACCAAGTTCCGGTCGCGAACCGCAACTGCTCCCGGCGGAGTGGTTCACAGCTGGAGCGGCGAGTCCAGCGGTGGACGCAGCCCGCACGTCGGGGTGCCGTGCGCCGCGCGCTCGCCGGCGCATGCTCCGGATGGCGCCGGAAACCTTCCAGCGAGGAGTTCCACGAGGCGCTGTCCGCGACGTCGCGAGCAGACCCTCGGAAGGCGCAACCTCGAAAGAATGTGCTACGGTCGCACCGAGCAGGATAACGGGAACCCAGCCAAACGGGTGAGGGTCTCAAGAAGAGCAAAAGCCAAAGGCGCGGAGACGAACCAAATGGATAAACGGGTTCGGACGCGACGGGGCCACCAGGACCAAGACGTGCGCGAGTTTGTGAAAGAGTGCGTGCAGAGCATCGTTCAGAGTATAGATCCAGAACGGATCATTCTCTTTGGCTCAGCAGCACGCAACGAGATGCACGCGGATAGCGATCTGGACTTTCTCATCGTCAAGAGCAATTACAGCACGACGACAGCGACTACGCATGTCTACAAGAATCTGCCCTGGAACCCGGAGATGCCAACAAAGGACATCTTTGTAGTAACGCCAGACGACATTACCAAGGACGAACGGATAGCCGGTTCCGTTATCAATAACGCACTAAGGGAAGGGCAGACGCTCTATGAGCGACGAAGAGAGGCACGACCCGCAGGTAGGGTTGCGTTGGGTAGCACGAGCCCAAGAGTGGCTGGGGGTCGCAAGTGAGGCGCACGAGCAGAACCCGGCATATGAGCCGCGATGTACAGCGGCACACCGTGCGGCAGAAGTGGCACTAAAAGGCGTGATCCTTGCGAGGGGAGGCCAATACCCAAACGTGCATAAGATCGAAGGATTATTGCACACTCTAACGCGACAAGGCGAAGAAGTGCCGCAAGAAGTGCGAAAGGCAACGGCACTGAACCAATACGGAGGCCGAGGCGGTTACAGCGATATGGAAGGACGGAGAACACCAGCAACAGAGCAAGACTGGAAGACAGCCGTCGGGGATGCAAGGGCCGTCGTCGGATGGGCAGGACGACGAGTGATCGAGCTGACAGTGACACTGCCGCATGAACGGCCGGAGACGGGATCAAGCAGAGATTCAGGAGAACGAAAAGGCAGGGGACACGAACGATAGAGGCCTGGCGACAGCGACGCGCAACGGTCCCGAAAGAGCCCTCGTGTGGGATACAAAGTGGGCGCGCCCCCAGAACACAAGGGGAGAACCTTCCGCAACAGCAATTTAGCCACAAGCCCCGCGGTAGCGGGGATCGACCCGCGCTGGATCTCCGACTGCGTCTCACGCATGGGGCTTCACCGCTTCTACGCAGGGCACCGTAAGTTATTTACTCAGAGCAGCTTATCGTCCCGTGGCGGCCTCGGTGCCACGTTTCGTCCCACACCTGGGTTGCGTTGGTCTTCTGTTCGCTCCGCCTTCCTCGGCGAAACTGGGGCGCTTCTGCAACGTACGTCGCTTCGCTTCGCGGCACTCACGGCATCACGCGTTCGACGACGTCCAGCCGCGCCCGGGTGCTGTGTCCCGGGATGGACCTTCCTTCCACCAGCCGACGGGCCAGCCGCCGGATCTCGTTCAGTCTCGCCGGCCGGTAGTTCAGCTGCTCGACGCTGACGTTGACGTGCCGGTTCGGCGTCGGCGATTCCTGCTCGTGCACGTGTCCGTGGACGTTGACCGCGCCGTGCGGCACCTGCAGCAGCGGCACGTGGGTCAGTAGCAGCGGCGGGTCGCCTGCTGCGTACAGCGTCACCGCTGTGCGCTCGATCTCGAACGGGCGGATCTGGTTCACCGGGTCGACGTCGTGATTGCCGAGCACGAGCCACTTCGTGCCCGGCGCCTTTCCCCACCATTCTTGGTGATGCGCCAGGGCCTCGCCGTCGACCGTAACGTCGCCCAGGCAGATGATGGTTTCGCCGTCGGCTACCTGTTCGTACCACGCGTCCATCATCGCTTCGTCGGCGGCGGCTGCCGTCCGGAACGGTCTTCCGAAGGCGCTGCGTGAGTGCTCGTGGCCCAGGTGTAGGTCCGACCAGATCCAGGTCGCGGTGTCGGGTTCGGTGCACGTCGCCGCCTCGGCGGTGTGCGCCCGCCCGATCAGCGCCTCGATCTGCAGCCGGTTTACCGTCGCGTCTACGGGTGGTAGTAGCGAGTGCCGTAGCTCCTCAACGTAGAGTGCGTGCAGCCGTTCGGCTGCAGTTTCTGCTCCCATTGTGCGGCGTGGTTGTTGGCCGTCTTCTACTTGTCCGACAAGTCCTTCAACGTCGTCTCCATCGAGACGTCTTCCGTTTCGGTCAATCCGGCGGGACCGTTGAACACGGGGTTCCCCGGCGACCACAACTCCACGCTTTCCGAGTTCTCCTCGTAGTACGTTCGCTCTGTGGTCACGCGGACCGAACTCGACATTCCAGGTGCGAGTAGAGATCCCCGGGGCGGGCGAAGACAGCCAGTGGCACCGTGTCGCGCCCACCGGGGCTATGTCGAGACCGAAGCGTATTTCGCTGTCGTCGTCGGGATCGTGGAAAGTCAGATGGAACTGTGCTTCGGTCAGGATCTCGCACTTGACCGTGCCGATGTCGAGGCCCTCGAGGCGGGACAGAAAGCGTGAGCCCGGTGTCATGATGGCGGATGAGACGGGCACCAGTTTCCCACCGGGTTCGGGCTCGATCGTAAGGTCGATATCGGAGCTGTCGCGGTGTTTCCACCGTCCGCCGAGCGTCGTTCCGCCACCGAGGCGTGGCGTCCCGAACTGGCGCAGTTCCTCGTGTACGACCTGCTGCGCCCCGCGCCACAGCGTTTGGGCCGGGGAGGGCAGGGTCAGCCTCTCGACTGTGCTCGGCATGCTTGGGTCGCCTGGGGCTACATTGCCCACTGGTTGATCTGAGCCGGATCAGAAGCGATGAGTGGATTGTGTGGCCGGTCGTGCAGCCTGCCCGGTGCAGGGCCCGTACCAGCGTCCGATGGCTGAATGCTTGCTGCGTCCACGCCTGGATCAGTACTTGCTTGTAGCCCTCGTCGAAGAACGTGCGCACCATCAGGATCTGGCGGTCCGCGGGCTCCTCTGCCTGGAAGGCGTACAGGTCCTCGCCCGTCGGGAGCTTGTCCCACCCGGCGCACTTGGTGACCATCACGGTGTCAGCGCCGGGCTTCGCCGGCCGCGCCGCGGGGGCTGGCGGCCCTCGAACGCGTCGTAGTAGCAGTCCTCCTCCGCCAGGTCGGGCTGAAGCGCTCCGGTGGTAGCAGCTGGGTGTGGTCTCCGACGTCGCGCCGGGCGAAGCGCAACCGACACATCGTCATCCTAACGAACTCGCACTCCGGCTCGGCGTTCAACCCTCTCGATGGCGCCGGTCCGGTTCGTGGCCGGCAGCAGACGCCCGTCTTGTCAGCCTGCGTCCCGGCGACGCGATACCCCGCCGCGCTGGCCTCCCGGGATTGGCGCCCTCCCGGCCGCATGCCGAACGTCCGCAGCGCACGCGGCCCCTTTCACGTGAGGCGTCGCCGGCTCTCACCGAGGCTCACCGCCGGCGCACGACGGCGCCGCCCACGACTGAGGCGCGTGCGGAGGAACGGCTGCCAGCGGAAGGTCGTCGAGTCG
Organism: Vicinamibacterales bacterium; assembly: GCA_963665465.1. Classification (GTDB taxonomy): domain Bacteria; phylum Acidobacteriota; class Vicinamibacteria; order Vicinamibacterales; family UBA8438; genus JAAXGX01. The sequence continues at coordinate 4,609,235 of OY762226.1, read as the reverse complement.
CCGGCGCACACGCTCCCACCCGACGCTGTCAGTAGCTCCGCCGCGAGTGGCCCGCTGAGCACACCCGGCGTTTGGCCGCCGCTCGCTACCCTTCGCGTGAACCATCGGCGTCAAGCCAACACGGAGGAAACCGGAAGATGTCTGAACCTACCACGCCCTCGGTGAACCCCCCGGAACTGTCGGACCTCCGCGAGGTCATGCGGAGAACCAAACTGTCCCGCTCAACGATCTACGCACTGAAAGCTGCGGGTTTGTTTCCCCAGCCGGTCCGCGTCAGCACCCACGCCGTGCGCTGGGTCGCCGCCGAGGTCGACGACTGGATCGCAACACGGCCCCGTGCTGCCGGAACACGGCGGCCCAAGCGGTGACGGGTGATCTGTCGTCGCTCATCTTTCTTCGCCTCCTTGTTCAGTCGTCTGTTCCTTCATGTGCCCCGGTCGTCGTCAAGCGCGAACCGATTTCCAGTTCGTGTGGTGATTCGCTCGTGCGGCGCGCGCGTCCTGCACCGGGCGGCGCCAACGCCCAACGTCTCGTCTTGGATCGCAACGCCGGGCGACGGGCGCCGCCTGCGGTTCGGGAATCGTTCGCGTCGTGACGCTGCGGCAGCAGCCGCAGGCAACGGGCAATCAGGCGTGGGACGAGTGTTCGAGTCGCGGCGACGACCGGCGTTCAGATACGGGGCCGTGTCGACCGCGATGTTCGCGCTGCCGCGGGCAGGTGTGCGGTCGTCGGGTACGTCGCCCGACCGACGGCGGCGGGACTGCGCCGCAAGTGCCCGCCCAAGTCCGTGTGGGGGACGATAGGCGTTTCACGGCGTCCGGTCCGATCCGACTCACGGTCCATTCGCCGCCTGCGCGCAGCAGGCACCGGAACCGACAGCCGGCTGCCTCGGTGCCGCTTCACCAACGGCCGCCGACCGCGGCTCTCGACCTTTCCGTCTCTCGTCCGTCCTCCTCTCTCCCGTCTTCACCGTCTTCTCGTCATCTCTTCCTTTGTGGTCCTGTCCGGCCGCCCGCGGCGCGGCGCTGCGTCGACGCCGGCGTGCAGTCCGGCAGCGCCTACATTTGCCAGGTAGCGGCGGTGGTCGACGGCGGGGAGGCGGCGCGCAGCGCGCGGGTGACGGCCGAGGTGCCGTGCGCGTTCATGGTGACGCCGCTCCGTCGCGATGTGCTGTGGACGGCCGGCGCGCAGCAGGTCGCCGTGACGACCGCGCCCGGCTGCGCGTGGACGGCGGCGAGCGAGTCGGGGTTCCTGGTGACGAGCGGCACGATGGGCATCGGGCCCGCCACGATGAGCTACACGGTTCCACCCCGACTGCTACTACCGACGGCGCCACCAGCGGCTCCCGGCCGCGACGGCTGAGGCGCTCGCTGCGATGATCGCTGGACGAATGCCGGCGGGTGGCCGAGGCGCGGCGGGCACTGGCAAGACGTCGTTGGCTGGCCGTGGCCGTCGCCGACGCGCTCGGCCCCTCCCATGTCCTCGTGCCGCTGGGCGGGGAGATCTCGAGCGGCTGTTCCGCGGGTCGATGGACGGGGCCGGGCGCATCGTCCGGGGCCTGTGCGAGACCGGCGTCAGCAATCCGGTCATCATCGTCGAAGCGGTTGACCGGGTGGACGCGGAGGCTACCGACGCGCTGCTCGTGTGCCGGACTCGAGCGCCGGCCCCGAGGGGTTCAGTCAGTGGCACACGCCCCCTCAGAACTCCTCCCGCGCTGCTTGCCCTCACCCCCCGTCCCAATTGACACCATGCGCCCTCGGCGCGCTTAGACCGCGTGCGGCACCCTCGTCCGCTCGCTCGCCCACGTCCTGAACGAGGTGCGGAAACCGTGCACGGTCGCGGGGTCGGCCAGCCCCGTGCCGCGCAGCACCTTCGTCAGCGTCAGGCGCCGCTGTTGCTCGCTCTCGGCGCGGCCGGCGCGCCTTGCGGTGATGGAACGGTTGCCCGGCTCGAGACGCGAGGCCGCCCTGCGGCTACGCCTCGTCGAACTTGAGCTCATTCTCGAGGCGAACTGTCGCGCTATGGATCTCGCGAAGCTCACGCAGGTGGTGTGCGGTAAACCCGGCGTCGAGCAGTTGAGCGACGGTCACTTGACGAACATACCGACCGTCGATAGCCTCCTTCATCGATTCGCGCGGCGTGGCCCCAGTCGTCGTGACGACAATGCGGCCGGCCCGCATGCAGCGACCATCCAACGTGGAACGGATTGCGTCGGTCTTGATGTCGGCGCCGCGGTTAAACGGAACGTAACCGTACCTCGTCTTCGGCATGACCACTTCCTCCAGGATCGCATCAACTCGACTGCTCTGACTGCTCTGATCTTCGAGGAAGAAGGTTAGTGCGGTGTTGCCGGTCGACGGTGCTCGACCGAGACATGCTGGGGCGGCCGAACAACCTGCTTCTGGCCGTTCGACTCCGATGAAAGCCCGGAAGCGGAAGCGCTCAGGACGCACCACAAGCGATTGCGTGTGGCGGCGCCGGGAGCGATGAGGCCACGGGCAAGGAATCCCGGCCGACTCTCAAGACAACACGAATCCAGCTGATCGGCCAGGAATCGTGCCGTGCACGGTCGCGCGGCGAGCCCCGTGTCGCGCAGCACCATCGCGTCGCGAGTAGCGGATCCCGGCGTCGAGGATGAAGGCCGCCGAGTAGCATTGCGTCCCGCTCTCCGGCGCGTCGAACGCCTGCTCGCGCGCCTCGGCCAACGTCACGAGCGGGAATCCGCCGAGGCCGAGATCGCGCCGCCTGCCGCCTATCGTCAGCCGCTGCACCCAGCTCTTGCTGCCACCAAGCGCGACGACGAGGCACAGCGTCCCCCCGTCGCCGTAGCGCCCCGGCCGCTCGAGTGCCTCAACGATCTTCGCGGTCAGTCGGCCCACGGTGCAATTTCCTCTTCTGCCTCACCTGGTATCGAATCGTTCTACCACGTGCTCGACCACATGTGGCGTCGGATAGGGCGAAGCCGGCCCGGAACGGCTCGGACACGCGAGCGGCGGGCGCCCCCGTGTTCATGGGGAAGATGCGGATTTTCTCGGACTGGCGGGGAAGGGGGTTTGGCGCGCCAGACAGGATTCGAACCTGCGGCCTTCGGCTCCGGCCTCAGGCCGAAGACCTAACAGCCCGTGGCAAAAGTCGCGGAACCGGCCTGGCCGCGGTGCGATCGAACCCGTACACTGAACGACCATGGCGATGGGCAAGAAACCAGCAGCGCGACAGGGGTCGCCGCTGTGGGTGACGACGGCGGATTTGCCGACGAATGCGGGGCATCCCTTCTTCGAGCGTCTGAACCGGGTCCTGGATGACGCTGGGTTTGACGCGTTCGTCGAGGGACTGTGCGCGGTGTTCTACGCGTCTCGGATGGGGCGGCCGAGTCTGCGTCCTGGGCGGTATTTCCGGATGCTGTTCATCGGGTATTTCGAGGGCCTGTCGTCGGAGCGCGGGATTGCGTGGCGGGTGGCCGATTCTCTGAGCCTTCGGTCGTTTCTGGACCTGGATGTGACCGAGGCGGCGCCGAACCACTCGACGCTGTCGCGGACGCGTCGGCTGATCGACGTGGAGACGCACGGAGCGGTTTTCACGTGGGTTCTCGAGCGGCTGTCCGAAGCCGGTCTGGTGCGTGGGAAGACGGTCGGCGTCGATGCGACGACACTGGAAGCGAACGCCGCGATGCGGAGCATCGAGCGTCGGGACACGGGCGAATCGTACGAGGCGTTTCTGCAGCGTCTGGCGGAAGCCTCGGGGCTTGCGACGCCGACGCGCGCGGAGTTGGCGCGGTTCGACCGGTCCCGGAAGGACAAGAAGACATCGAACAAGGACTGGCAGTCTCCCCAGGATCCGGACGCGAAGATCACGAAGATGAAGGACGGCCGGACGCACCTGGCCCACAAGGCCGAGCATGGGGTCGACCTGGAGACGGGCGCCATTCTCTCGGTGACCGTACAGGATGCGTCGGCGGGCGATTCGGCGACGCTTCCGGAGACACTGACGACGGCGGCCGAGCAGGTCGAGGCGGTTCAGCCGGACGGTGCTGGCGTCGAAGAGGTGGTCGCCGACAAGGGGTACCACAGCGACGAGACGCTGGTGGCGCTCGACGAGATTGGGGTTCGCAGCTACGTTTCGGAGCCCGAGCGGGGTCGTCGCCGCTGGCAGGACAAGAAGACGGGAGAGACGCCGCCGGAGAAGCGGGCTGCGCAACGGGCATTGTATGGGAACCGCCGTCGTGTTCGCGGCGCGCGGGGTCGTCGTCGACAACGGCGGCGTGGCGAGTTGGTGGAACGGCCTTTCGCGCACCAGTATGAAACCGGGGGGCTGCGTCGGGTGTGGGTGCGCGGTCATGAGAATGTCCGCAAGCGGGTGCTCATCCAGGCGGCCGGCTGCAACCTCGGACTGCTGTTGCGCAGCCTGACCGGCGTCGGCACGCCGCGGAGCCTGCAGGGGCGGGCTCTTTCGGCGATTTGCGGACTGATCGGGCGTCTGATCGACCTCTGGGGGCGTCTGACGGGCGCCTGGAGGCCCAAATGGAGCCCGACGACGTTCGTCGGCTCAATCGCTCATCGCCAAGCCGCCTGAACAGTTCGGCTCAGCGAACAGACTTCTTCCACGGGCTGCTAACCCGCGGTACGATCCGCTCCGCGGCCTCTCGCCGTCACTGTCCGTTGCGACGCTGTCTGAGTTGGCGGGCCACCTGCACCGAGACACGGGACCCAGCCGGTGACTGACGGCAGGCTTGTCGTGCTGTCCCGTCTTGGAGCCGCCGCCGTGGGCCTTGCGGCTTGCACCTGCACCACGGTGGTGGGTAATATATGGCGTCGTGGAACGGTCACGCCCGACAACTGTCCAGCTCGCAGAAGCAAGACGGTCCATCTTCGACGGTGAGGTGGCACGCGTGGGTGTCGCGCTGATGCCGAGGACAACGCTGTCGAAGTGATGCTGCAGCGGAGAGTCAGCGAGGAACTCGACTGTCCGAATCGCTATGCGCGCATGTTGCAACGGCTCCCGGAAGGTCCGCTCGATGCGCAAGGTGAAGCCTACACGAGGAGATCGTAGCGAGGTGGGCCAGCGCGGAAAGCACCTTAGTTTGTCGACGCCGACATCAGGCGCGGCGCGTGATGTCCTGATCGCTTCCTGGAAGTATGCAGCCAATTCGATACTGCGTCCTCCTGAGGAACCCCGCACTACGTGGTCAACCGGTCAGAACTTGCCGTAGTCAGTCAGGCATGCGTCAGGTCTGTGACGAGAACGCCTCATGTTCGAGCATCCAGATTTTGTGGAGTACGGATTCGATGAACTTCCAAGAGAGCGGGACCTGTTCTTGGTAGAAGACGAGTTCATGGCGGGAGTGGAGGCGGCGCTACTGAAGAGCTTCTCTGGGGGTGGCTATGATCCTCCAGGCTACTTCTCCCCAGCCGCCGTGAGGTTCATCGAGGCAGATTCGGCTGAGCTCTCGTGGTTTCCGAACGTGACGACACGATTCCATGAGTTTCCGATTCGCCTTCCACGAACAGCGTTCGTCAGGTGCATCAGCAGCGATACGTACGACATCAAGTACATCGTCTTCGTCAAGAAAAAGTGGCTGCGTGAGCAAATCGATAGGGAGCATGCCACGTTCGTTCTGGTTGACGCCATCGGCGTCAAGGATGCCCTGCGAAGCAACGCGCTGTCGCAACAGCAGCTACTTCGTCTCAGAGAAGAGATCGACCTCCTGGCCGCTCAGCATTCCGGCCTATCGTTTGTGTCCGTCGCCGATAGCCTAGTGATCAAAGCGGAGTGGTCTCTCGCGTTCTACTTGACCGGTGCCGCAAGCACTTACTCGCCTGAAACACTGGTACGAGTGGTCGAGCAGCTTCAGAAGATCTACCGGGATGTTCTTTGCCTGTCGGTGTACGCAGTCTTCACACAGGGGACCAACGAGTACTACGAGGAGAGAGGACTTCACACGTCTGATACCGGAAATCACGTGTGCCTCAACAGTCTTGGGGTGCCCTTCGCCGAGCTGTTGGCGATTGATCAGGCCGTTTCCGAAGCGATCAAGTCGGGGGAATTGGCGCCTCATGAGCTGTACATGGAAGACACGTTCCTTCACTCGCTAAGCATGAGATTGGGGTTCAAGCGCGAGAATCTAGCAAGAGGACGATATCAAGCTCGTCTGATGCGTGCTCCTGGGGCATTTTATGCTGCATCCATCAGTGAGATCCTTCGCAATCTGGAGGGAGAAGCTCGGGGCTAGATCTAACGAGGCTTCGCCTACTGGGAACCTCACGGGTTTCATCCATACGCGGGTCCGGCCCTGCCGGGTGAAAAACTCAGACCGACGAGACATGCGGGCCTCGGTACTTGCTGACAGTTGAACGGACCCCGGCCGCTGCTCCAGCTGCGGCACGAAGCCGCGTTCATGGTCGCCGGAGGCGATGATGGCCGTAGACTGGCCGGTGAGGAGCCCATCGACCGGAGTCCGAGCCATGAAGGTAGCACGGTCCGTCGCCGAAGTCCTGTCGCGGCACACGACGCTGACGCTCGAGTGCGTCGACCGGATGTACCTCAATGTCTACGTGCCCCTGCTGCAGGCCGGAGCGAGATATTGTCAAATGTTGTGGATCGGGAGTCTGGCGTGATCAGGCAGCCTCCTTCTGGACCTCCTGCTCAGTCTGGCAGCGTTCCTCCAGCACGCCATCGATGAACGGCACGCCGGCGCGCACCAAGGGCAGCAGGTGCGCCCCGTTCAAGCGGCGCCACCGTCGCTGCGCCATGTCCAAGAGCTTGTAGGCCATCAGAAGCCCCTTGGTGCGGGAGCCAGCCCCCTTCGTCACACGCTGCCGCAGGCGGACCGTGGCGAACGGCGACTCGATCAGATTCGACGTCCGCAGGTGCCGCCAGTGATCGGCCGGAAAGGCGAAGAAAGCCAGCAGGGCGTCCTGGTCGCCCACCAGGCAGGCAGTCGCCTTCGGATACTTCGCCTCGAACTCGGCAACGAAGGCGCCGATGGCCGTCTCGGCGTCGCTCCTGGTCGCCGCATACATGACCTCGCGCAGCGCCCGCTTGGCTCGCGGCCGAAGGCGTTTGGGGAGCTTGTCGAGCACGTTGGCCATCTTGTGGCACCAGTCGCGCTGGGGAGTCGTCTCCGGCCAGACATCGCGGACCGCGGCCCAGAAGCCGAGCGCGCCGTCCCCAATCGCCATCACCGGCGCGCGCAAACCACGCCGGCTCAGGTCCCGCAGCACGCTTGCCCAGCTCTCCGCGCTCTCCCGATAGCCGTCCTCAAGCGCCATCAACTCCTTCGTCCCGTCCGCCCGCACCCCGAGCATCACCAGTGTGCAAAGCCGGTCGTCTTCCAGGCGGATGTTGAAGTGGATCCCGTCGACCCACACGTAGACGAAGTCGCACCCCGACAGGTCCCGGCGCCGGAACGCCTGATACTCGGTGTCCCAAGTGCCCGTCAGCCGCGCGATGTTCGTCGCGCTCAGACCCGCCGCGTCCTCACCGAGCAGCACCGGCAACGCCTCGCGGAAGTCGCCCGTCGACAAGCCGCGCAGATACAGCAGCGGCAGAACCTCGGCCACCTGCGGCGACCGCCGCATGTACGGCGGCAGGATCCGGCTCGTGAACCGCTGCCGCGCGCCGTCGTCGTCAACCCGCTGGTCGTTCACCCGCGGCGCACAAACCTGCATCGTCCCTGCACCGCAGGTCACCGTGCGGGATCGCCCACGGCCGTTGCGCACGACCAGCCGCCGGCCGGCTGCGTCGTGCGCGTCGGCATGCGCCTCGATGTAGTGCGCAACCTCTTCCTCCAACGCCGTCGCCAGCATCCGTCGCGCGCCCTCTCGGGCCACCTCATCGAGGGTCGGAGCGACGCTCTCGGTCGTGCCGGCGTTGTCTTCGCGCGCTGGGTCGAGTACCTTCAGCATTGGGTGGTGTCTCCTTCCCCCCGGCCCGCCAGCCAGGGTGGTTTTCGTGTTCACGTGGAAGGATACGCCACCTGTTTCACGCCGCCCGATCCACAACTTTCGGTTATATCTCGGCCGGAGCCGGCGTGGCCCACTTCTTCCGGAAGATGCACGGCCGGCCGGTGCCGTCGTCGGCGCTGATGGCGCCGATGACCCACGATCACCCGAGCGGTGTCCGCTGAGGATTGGGCGTACCAGCGGCGCATGGACCGCGACAACCGACCGCCGGGCCTGCGAACGGGTAATGTGAGAGGCCGACGCGCCGGCGGTGAAGACGCGTGGACTATGGCGTCTTTCACCGAGATCACACGGGACAGAGCAACGCGGATGCTCGGCCGCTTTTGTACCGGTCCGACCGCGCGGACCGTGCTGGGCAACGCTATCGTGGTGTCCTTGCCCGGTACGCCGCCACGGCTTCGTCGCTCACGTCTCCCGGATAGCAAAGAGGCGAAGCGCCACCGGGTCTGCTATAGGCGCTTCGGCGTCCGCACCGCCTGCCGCCGCGGTCGGTGTTGTACGGACAAGGACAACTGCCGGAGTACCGTGCGATCGATTGGTTGATCAGAAGCTGCCGGATCTGCTGGTCGGTGCGTCCTGAGGGCCGACTCGACGACGCACTCGTCGACGAGCTGCAGGGCAGCGCGCCGATCGAGCGGGACGATCCGGCCAGACTGATGCGGTCGGTGACCCGCTCGTTCTGTCGACTGGTGACCCGAAGCTGCGCAGTGTTGCGTCGGCGGAGCTTGTCGATGAGCGTCCTCACCCGCGGCGATGCCGAGGACCCCGACAGGGTGTCGTTCTGGTGCTGCAAGGCGTACTGCTCGGTCGAGCCGTCGTCCCATTGCACCTCGATGTCTCCGGTCTGGAACGCCCCGCGGCCGGCCAGCGTGACGGCGAGGACGTGGTCGCTCCCTTGACAGCTCACACCGACGTGAATCCGCCCGCCGAGACCGGCGGCCATCGCGACGACGTTCCCCGAGCGGCGCTCGACGTTCCACTGTGCTTCCGCCGGCAACGTCAAGGCAAGCAGGCTTGCTGCCAAAATCAGGATTCGTATGCGCATCAAGGGTCTCTCTCCTATCGGGGGCCGATTCTACACTGGAGAGCCGCGGCTGTGTCGACGAAGGGATGGCTGGTCGCCGCGTCGTGCTCGGTCAGGAGAGGAGAGGTGGAACCGTCGATCCGGTCGGGGTTCACCGAGCCGACCGTCCTTGGGGGCGATGGCGCGGGGGTCGCGCTCCTGAACGAGGCACGTCGGCGACGCAGGTCGGAGACTCCTTTGGAGAACACGGTATTCAGAAGGGATCGGGTATCCGCCCAGGCGGCGGGCCAGCCGGGTTGGCTGCGGCGCCTGCGCTAGGATCGTGTCGCCGGCTCGCAAGTCCAAGTCCGGTGGGAGTGATCTGGAGACCTACGATGGAGTTCATCATTTTGGCGGCGGTGGTCGTGGTCATCGTGCTGGCGGTGCGAAGCGCGAGGAAGCGGGCTGCGGAAAAGGCTGCCGCCGAGGCGGCTGCACGAGCGCAGGCGGAAGAGCGCGAGTCGGCGGTCGTGCGTCGAATCGCCGGGGCCAACAGCCCGGACGGGGTACTTGCGTTATGCGAGCATCGACCACCTCCGTCTCTGCGATTCCAGAAGTCCGAGCAGGCCGTGTGGGTCGTGCCTGACTGCGGCTACATGAAGACGAAGAAGGAAGTGACGTACCACGGGCGGTCGTCAGGTGCGTCGTTCCGGGTAGCGAAGGGCGTGACCATCAGGACCGGCGGATCACGCGGACACCGCGTGGAGAACGAGTACCTGGAGCAGGTCGACATCGGGACTGTCGTGTTGACCAGCAAGCACATCTACTTCCAGGGTGAGGACAAGGAGCGGTTCCGGGTGCGGCTCGACAAGCTCGTGTCGGCGGAAGCCGCGGCGGACGGTTTTCTGTTCCAGCGCGATGGTGTGCGAGCGCGGCCGGAGGCGTTCGTGTCCTACGACGTACGGATTCTCGGCGTGTTGCTGCACTGGCTGGAGGATCCGGAACCGGGAACCGGAGGCGTCATCGATGTGGAGGCTGAGCCAGACGAGATGCTCGACGCGCTGGCCGCGTCGGAGCCCGACAGCGGCGAGCAGTAGGCCGCCGACAGGGCCTCGTCGGATCACGCCGCCGGGTCGGCGTCCGGCACGCGGCGAGCGATGAAGAGCCCGACGAGCTGCACGGCGGGGAAGCGGGCCGCCAAGGCGGAACTTGCCGCCCGAAAGTGTGCGCCGGTCGTCAGTACATCGTCGACCACCGCGATGAACGCGGGTTCCGGAAAAATCAGGGCCTCGTCGATTCGGTACCCGGCCTCGATCTGCGGCGGAGTGGGTCGTGCCGGACTCTCGTGGACGGCGGCGGCGCTCTCCGGCTGAATGATGAGGTCGCGGATATCCGCCGTGTGGCCGGGCCAGATGGCCTGCAGCATCCGGGTGACCCGGTCGTCGTAGCGCGGATCGTCGCGCGCCTTCGACGGCGGGACCGGCGCGAACGTCATCGCCGGCGGGGCCGCCCCGAGCGCGAGGCGGAACGCTGTCGCCGCGCGCTCAATCGCCAACTCCTTGTACCGCCACTCGGGTCGGCCCTGGCGGTCCGGCGGCTTCTTGAAGTTCAGGATGAGGTCGTTCGTCGGGCTGTATGCGTAGCCTTGGCGCGCTGTGTACTCGCCCAGGAAGTAGCAGCGGTCGTCGGCGGTCAGCCAGGAATGATCCGGCCGGGTCAGCTCGTCGATTTCAGTGAGGCGGTCCGGAAAGGCCACGTCGGATGTCAGCGTACTCCGCGACCCGAACGGCGCCCTTCGATGCAAGGCGTCCCGGCCATGTCAGGCGCGGATTGCGGAAGCAACTGTCGAGGATGAAAAGCTTGCGGCCCTGCTGGAGCGCCGCGCGTGCCTGGATCAGGGTGCCGGACGTTTCTCCCGCCTCGACGATGATGGTCGCCTCCGTCAGGGCGGACATCACGACGTTGCGCTCTGGAAAGAACAGCCGGTTGCGACGGTAGTCCTGCGACTCGTACCGCTTCACGGGCACCGGGCTGACGAGCAGGAAGCGCTCCGCGATCTGCCGCTGCAAGGCGGCATGCGCCTTCGGATAGACGTGCGACAGCGGCGTCCCGATTACCGCTATTGTCCGGCCGTCGCACTCGATGGCCGTCTCGTGAACGGCTTCGTCGATGCCGGCCGCCAGTCCGGAGACGACGGTGAAGTCGTCGTTGACGAGTTCGCGTACCAGACGCCGCGTCCGGATCTGGCCGTCTCGCGACGGTCTCCGTGTCCCCACGACCGCAACCGACCGGGACGCCACGAGGTCCCACCATCCCTGGTAGTAGAGAAGCTCGACGGGATGGATCGCATCCCGCAGCTTCTCGGGGTACTCGCCGGCGCCGTGAACGCGGACGCCGAACCGGGAGATCGAGGCAGCGGCGAACCGCTGCTTGACGAACGCCGCATTCGCGATCGCATCCTCTCGCGGCACAAAATCCGACGGGACGCTGCCCGGATGCTCGGCGAACCGCTTCGACAGCGACCTGAACGTCGCCTGGGGATCCGACCAGAGAACCTCGTATGCGCCCATTTCCACGTACGGGGATACGGCGCGCGATTCGAAGCCGGAGGATCCGAGCGGAAGTCGTGGCGCGCCGATCTGCACGTCGGTAGTGGGTTCCACGGTCGCGGTCACGATAGCACAGGGGCCGTCGGATACGTCGACCTCAAGCTGAGAGGTCGCCAGGGTGACCGCCGCCGGGTTGCGGTCCAACGGGCGTTCGGAGGGTGGCCGGCGTGTCGAGCCAGACCGAACCTCCGCGAGGAGCGCAGGCGCGGCCTGCGAGAACCATCCCGCGAGGCGCGGGTCGCTTGCCGTCCACGGCGGGCTGGGCCCGCGGCCGTCGAGGAAGTGCACCTCCCCGCCTCGTCAGGGGTTCGGGTGCTCGCCGAGGCGTCGCTGGCCATCCGTCATCCGACGATCATGCCGCCGCGCTAACGACGCCGAGGGCCTGCCGGCCAAGCTGGGCAAGACGACCGCGGTCCACGCCTGCTGTCGAGGCTCTGCGGGCGGTCGTGCCGTTCTTCTGCTCGACCTATGGTGGCGCCGTCACCGGGATTTTGCGCGTGAACGAGGACAGCTTCATCGTGGTCACGGCCACAGTTCCGGTGACGACGTGATCGACGTGACGATCGCGATCGGGCCGGACGGTACGTGCGCGTGCAAGATTAGCACTGCCGGCGGTGGCCACCTGGCGCCCGCCCCGCCCGACCTTCGCCTGTTCCACCCCGTCCCGGCGAGCCGGCTGACGGAAGCGGGAGTGCGCAGACGTACCAGCGACCAGCGGAACTGCCGACGGCCCGCCACCCCCCCGATCCGCGAATGCCGGGGGCACCGATGGCCGGCTTGAGCCAAATGTGATCGGCGGCAGCGGCTGCCGGCGGGCCAACTTCGTCGTCGACCGAGTTGACGATTCGCACCTTCCCCGGAGGCAACAGTTTCACCGGGAGCGACCAAACCAGCGAAAGGACCCCGACGGCGCGGTCGACGCGCTACGATCCCGCAAATCGGCCAATGGCCCGCGCCCGCCGCCGCGCCTCCCCGACCGCGACCTGTACATCTCGGAGATCCCGAACGCCCGACCAGGGGATCTGCCGGCGCGACCCTCAGAGATCCCCTCATTTCACATATGAATTGATAGGGCAGATCCTCCCGCCTCCATCAGTCATAGAGTTTGAAGGGTGGTGCACGTTGAATTAAGATATGACTGCGTGCATATACGACAAGATCGGCCGGCCTCGTCCAAGCAACGGCTCCGGAAACACGACATCCTGAACTTCATCACCACCTTGTACGAGGGCGACCTGCATGCCAAACGGGTGCTGTCGTTGGCCAACGCCACGCTGGGCGTGCTGACGAGCGCTTCGTTGGCAATCCATGCAGTGGGCCGCGGCCTGGCCCAGGCCATGGGCACGTTGACCAAGCATGGCGTCAAGCAGGTGGATCGGCTCCTGAGCAATCGAGGCGTCGAGGTCTGGGCCTTTTTCGCATGCTGGACGCCGTTCATCGTCGGCGCCCGCACCGAAGTGGTCGTCGCGCTGGATTGGACGAGCTTCGCGGCCGACGGGCAGGACACGATCGTGCTGTCGATGGTGACGGGCCATGGGCGCGCGACGCCCCTGCTGTGGAAGACGGTGGCGTCCTCGACGCTGAAGGGTAATCAGCGGCGCTACGAGTACGAGGTGCTGTGCCGCTTGCGGGAGGTGCTGCCGGCCGGTGTGAAAGTCACCGTCGTGGCAGACCGGGGCTTTGGGGATTGCAAGCTGTTCTACGCGTTGACGACGGAGCTGGCCTTCGAATACGTGATTCGATTGCGCGGAGACATCTACGTGACGAATGCGCGAGGCGAGCGGCGAGCGGCCGCCGCGTGGGTCGGCGCCGGGGGGCGTGCGCGGCGGCTGGTGGGTGCTCGGGTGACCGACACGTACGAGTTGCCGGTCGGCGTGGTCGTGTGCGTACACGCCCCGAAGATGGACGAACCGTGGTGCCTGGTGGCCAGCGATGCAACAGTCCCGACGCGGGTCCTGATTCGGTACTACGGCAAGCGATGGGGAATTGAGGCGGGCTTTCGCGACATCAAGGACATGCGCTTCGGCATGGGGCTGTCGTCGATGCATGTTTCGCGCCCCGACCGGCGGGACCGCCTCTTGCTGATCAGCGCGTTGGCGATTGCCGTGCTGTCGTTGCTGGGCGCGGCCGGCGAGCGCATCGGCTATGACCGCTGGCTGAAGGCGAACACGGTGAAGCGGCGGACGCATTCGTTGTTTCGGCAGGGGCTCATGCTGTACCACCATCTCCCCAACTGGCCCGAGGATCGTATTCGTCCGTTGATGGAGACGTTCGGAAGCATGCTCATGGAACAGCGCGTGTATCGAGAGGTCTTCGGCGTGATCTGATGCCTGCCAAAATAAGGGCTCTCCTCAATCAGGTGTGGGTCCGGGGTGAGAGTGGTCGGCAGGTTCCGCGAGAGGTGGGGTAGCTACGGGACGGCCGGCGTGTCAACGCGCTACGCGCGTTCTGCGCTTCGCTGCGACCCTGGCGGGTGACACGCCGGCCGTCCCTACGCTCAGCGTGCAGTTATGGGCCTTGCGGCCCGGCCTGGACGGGGCGTCCCAGCCGTGCAGGGGAGATTGGGCTTGGGCTGGTCGGGCCGTGAATCGCGGCCCGCCGCTGACCGCAACCCGTCGGGTGGTCCAGCGCTCGGCGGGCCGATGGAAGTCATTGAAAACGCAGGGGCGTCCTGTTCTCATTGGCATGGCAAAGGAGAACCAATGAGGAGGAGGACAGCCCCATGCGTGTGACCACCCTACTACGGCGATTGCTCGGTGTCACGCAGTTGTACGTCGAGCAGGTGCGTATCGGGAGCAACGGGATGTTCCGCGTATCGGCGCGGCCGTCGTGGCGGCGCTCCCGGTGCGGCGCGTGCGGCCACCGGGCGCCACGCTACGACCGGCAACCGGCTCGGCTGTGGCGCCATGTGCCGTGGGGTCGGACGACGGTGTGGCTGCGGTATGCCCCGTGGCGGGTATCGTGTGGTTGCTGCGGGGTTCGGGTCGAGCAGGTGTCGTGGGCAGTGCACGGCAGCGCGTTCACGGCGCCGCTCGAGGAGTTGGCGGCCTATCTGGCCCAGGTGACGGACCGGACGACGGTGAGTCGTCTGGTGGGGATTTCGTGGCCGGCGGTGGGCGGCATCGTCGAGCGGGTGGTGGCTCGGCGGCTGGATTCGACGCGGCTGGCCGGGCTGCGGCGGATCGGCATTGACTAATGTTGAGTGATCGGTAATGTGGAGTGATCGCCGCGCGCCTCGGCGAAGGCGACGGTAAACCCTCCAGGACTCCACATTACGTACGTAGCATCGGGACCGTGCCGATTCCCGGCACCGCCTTCCCGGGAGGTCCCGATGTTGGTCGAGTTGTATCCCAGGGTGCACCGGCGGTACACGTCGTTGGCGATCATCGGTCCGATCTTGGACGGATACGGCGGGTGGCTCTTGAAGCAGGGCTACTCAGCCGAGCGCGCGCGCGAGCACTTCCGTGCGGCCCGGCGTCTCGCCGGCCGTCTACAGCAGCACGGCGTGCGAGCCCTGACGAGCCTGACGCGAGCGCGATTGCAGGCCTGTGCGCCCAGGGATTCCCAGCAGGACCCCGATTTGACGGTCCTGGTGCGGCAGCTGACGCGGTACTGCGAGTCCGAGCTGTCGCTGTATCCGCCGCCCGCGTTGACCCGCATCGAGGAACGAGTCGCCGTCTACAGGACCCATCTGCAGCAGGTCCGGGGGTTCGCGCCGTCGACCGTCACCTACCATGACCGCACGGCGAGCGAGTTCCTGGTCCACATCGGCTACGAGACCGACCCGACGCGGCTCGCCGCGCTCGACCGCCGGGACCTCGACGCCTTCCTTTGCGCCGTCGGCCCCCGGCAGTCGCGTGCGTCCCTCCAGCATGTGGTAGGCCACCTTCGAGCTTTCCTCCGGTTCCTGGCCGCTGCCGGCGAGATTCCGACCGGGCTCGACGCCGAGATCGACACGCCCCGCGTGTATCGCGGCGAGCAGCTCCCGCGGGCGCTGCCCTGGGACACGGTTCGGGCGCTCCTCGACTCGATCGATCGCACGACCCCGATGGGGCGTCGCGACTACGCCATCCTCCTCCTCATGGCGACCTACGGCCTGCGCGCATGCGAGGTCGTGACGCTCACGCTCGACGACGTGGAGTGGCGGGCGGGGCGACTGCGCATCCCGCAGCGCAAGACACGCGGCTCGCTCTGGCTGCCACTCACCGACGAGGTCGGGACCGCGCTGCTCGACTACCTCCGCCACGGACGCCACGCCCTGAACGTCCGGCGGCAGCGCGTCCCGTTCCGAGGCGGGCCGCCGCGCAGCTATCGGGAGCTGTTTCTCCGCTGCCGCACCCCGGCCGGCGTCCTCAAACCGACGGCCGTCACCGAGGCCTTCCAGGCCTGGTCGAAGCAAAGTGGCCTCGCCATTCCATTCCAGGGAGTCCACTGCTTGCGGCACTCGTACGCGGTACACCTCTTCCGGTCGGGTTTGTCGCTCAAGACGATCGGGGACCTCCTGGGCCATCGCACCCTGGAGAGCACGTGTGTGTATCTGCGCCTGGCGGTTGACGACCTCCGCGACGTCGCGTTGCCTCTGCCGGCGGTGGTCGGCGGCAGTGCGCTGGGGGTGGCGTCATGACGACGTTCAGCTCCGGCTTGTCCGCTTCCATCCGAAGCTACCTGACGCTCAAGCGAGCGCTGGGCCGCCAGTATGCAGCGGAAGAATGGGTGCTGGGGCACCTGGATCGGTTCCTCGCCGCCCGAGGCGTCGATCTCATCGCCGAGACGTTCGCCGCTTGGTGTCTCACCCTGCAGCATCTGGCCTCCGGCACGCGTCGAGCCCGCATGCGGATCGTGCGAAACCTGTGTCTGTATCGGCGACGCGGTGAGCCCGACTGCTTCGTCCCCGACGAGCGGTTGTTTCCGCCGGCCCACCAAACCATCCGGCCGCACATCTTCGCCGACAGCGAGATCGTCCGCCTGCTGGCCGTCGCGCGCACGCTGACCCGCAGCGCCAAGTCGCCACTCCGCCCCGAGAACATGCGCCTCGCGATCGTGGTGCTGGCCACCACGGGGCTGCGACGCGGAGAGCTGATGCGGCTGACCGTCGGAAACTACGACCCGCCGCAGCGCACGCTGGCGATCCGCGAGTCCAAGTTCCACAAGTCGCGCCTCGTCCCGCTGTCGGCGGATACCGCCCGCGAGATCGAGCACCTGATCGAGACCCGCGACCGGCGGCGACTCCCAGCCGGGGCGGAGAGTCCGCTCCTCTGGCATCGCTGTCCGTCCCCCGGCGGCTACAGCGGCGGGAGCTTCAGTCAAGCCATGCGAGCGCTCTTCCGGCGGGCCGGCATCCGGACCGCGACGGGTCATCTCCCACGTACGCATGACTTCCGTCACGCATTCGCCGTGAACGCGCTCCTCCGGTGGTACCGCGCGGGACTCGACGTGCAGGCGAAGCTGCCCTTCCTGGCCGCCTACATGGGGCACGTCTCGGTCGTCTCGACCGCCTACTACCTCCAGTTCGTCGAGCCTCTCGCGGCCGCCGCCAGCGCGCGATTCGCCGACCACTGCGGCGACCTCATCACGGGACCCACGGCCCCCGGAGGTGTACGATGACCGCCGCCGCGCCGAACGACCTCGCACGAGCCCTCCGGGCGTTCTTCGCCGACCACCTGCCCCGGGTGCGAGGGACAAGTCCCCACACCATCCGGAGCTATCGAGACGGCCTCGTGCTCCTGCTGCGCTTCGTCGCGACCCAGACGCAACGGTCCGTCATCAAGCTCGACCTGGACGACCTCGGGCCCCAGCCGGTCCTCGCGTTCCTTCAGCACCTGGAGCTCGACCGGAACAACAGCGTCGCCACCCGCAACGTGCGCCTCGCCGCGATCCATGCGTTCTTCCGGTACTGCGCCATGGAGTACCCCGCACGGCTCGCGCACTGTCAACGCGTCCTCGCCGTCCCGTTCAAGCGGACCGGCAGCCGCACCGTGGAGTACCTCGAGCACGAAGAGATCGAGGTTGTCCTCGGCGCCGTCGATCGCGACACCGTCGACGGTCGCCGCGACTACGCGCTCCTCGCCACCATGTTCAACACCGGGGCGCGGGTCCAGGAAATCGTCGCCCTGGGCGTCGCCGACGTGCGGCTGGACGCACCTGCACAGATCCGCCTCCACGGCAAGGGGCGGAAGGAACGCGTCTGCCCGCTATGGCCCCAGACCGCCGACCTGCTGCGTGCCCTGCTGGCCGAACGCGGACGCGAGCTGCAGCCCGAGGAGCCGGGCTTCCGCAATCACCGCGGAACCCGGCTGAGCCGATTCGGCGTCCGCTACCTGCTGCAGAAGTACTGCGCCCGTGCGCAAGCCACGCTGCCGAACCTGCGCGGCAAGCGCCTCCATCCCCACAGCATGCGGCACAGCACTGCCGTCCACCTGCTCCGGGCCGGCGTCGACATCGTCACGATCAGTCAGTGGCTCGGCCACGCCAGTGTCACGACCACGCACCGGTACGCCACCGTCGACCTCGACATGAAGCGGCAGGCGCTCGCGAAGGCTCGACCCACCCGCGCCGCGGCCGGGCCGGCCCCGTGGCGCACCGACGCTTCCGTGCTGGAATGGCTTGAGGCGCTCTGAGGGCCGATCGGTAATGTGGAGTCCGGGGACCCTCGCGTGCTTGGCGGGAGCACCCTTCTCCACCGCGACTCCACATTACTGATCGCTCAACATTAATCGACTAATGTGGAGCTCAACATTAATTGACGAGTTCAGCTATCGCAAGCGGCACCACTATCTGACGGTGCTGGTCGACCATGACCGCCGGCGCGTGGTCTGGGCCGGGAAGGGGCGCAGCGCCGACACGCTGGGCAGGTTCTTCGACCTGTTGGGACCGGCCGGTTGCGCCCGGATCACGCTGGTGACGGCGGACTTGGCGGCGAGCTACGGCAAGGCGGTGCGGGAACGGGTGCCGCAAGCCAGGGTCGTCTACGACCGGTTCCACGTCGAACGCCTGGCGGCCGACGCGGTCGACGCCGTCCGCCGGACGGAGCAACACCGCTTGGGGGCGACCGCGGCCAAAGCCCTCAAGGGGACGCGCTACGCGCTGCTGAAGCATCCGGCGCGCCTCAAGCCCAGCCAAGCGCAACGGTTGGCAACCCTGCGCCGCGAGAACCGCGCCCTCGACCGCGCCTACGAGTTGAAGGAGTACCTGGCGACCATCCTCGAGCAGGCCAAACCCGACGAGGCCGAGGAGCTGCTCGAGCAGTGGCTGGACTGGGCGGCGCGGTCACGGCTGGCGCCGTTCGTCAAGCTCGCGCGGACCATCCGGAAGCACGCGACGGGGATCCTCGCCTACCTCGACACCCGGATGACCAACGGCCCCGTCGAGGGCATCAACAACAAGCTCCGGGTGATCGCACGGCGCGCCTACGGCTTCCACTCGCACCGTCCGCTCGTCTCGATGCTGTATCTCTGCTGCGGAGGCATCAAGCTGGAGCCACCGCTACCCACACGAATTTGAGGAGACTCAAAATAAGGGGATGCATGAGGGCGCGACCTCCTGTTGCGCTCTTGCCCCGCTACTGCTAGTCTTCCTCCATGAAGCGGTCAGTCGCAGTTCCCGTTCCGACGAGATTCACCGCCTACTCTGACGCTGCTCTTGTGCGCCTGCGGTACCTCTACCCCGAAGTCAATTGGTTTCTTGACCCGGGAACCGGGAACTTGTGCGCAGAGTACGACTCGGACACCCATTCTAACCACACGCTTATACAGGAGGCTAGCTTCCAACTCTACCGCGAAAAGCTCCACGAAGACACAATCGATATCCGTCGCAGAATCTACGAGGCCATATAGTGGCAACCATTACGCCTTTCCGATTCCGACGGGTATCCGATCGCATGCTTATTACCAACGAGGCGGGTGACTACAATTTCTTCGCACCGGATGTCATGGAGCGGTTCTTTGAGGGGACGCTCTCCGGCGACGAGCGTCGGGCGCTTCGCGACTTATCGGTTCTCATTGAGGATGACGGGGAAAGTTGGCGCCTGTCGTCTTTGATGCGTCGAATACGCGAGACCCATGTCCGGCACCCTCCCCAGCTTTCCTATCTGATTGTCATCCCGACCCTGCGGTGCGATTTAGCATGTAACTACTGCCAGGTTTCGCGAGCGCCGCTGGATGCGAAAGGGGTTGATTGGACGGAAGATCGCGTTCTTGACTTTGAGCGCTTCGTCAATAGAATCGACACTGATCACCTCAAGCTAGAGTTCCAGGGCGGTGAGCCAACTCTTCGTGCCGATCTTCTAAACCGCATCATCGAGATCTGTTCGAGTCGCTTTAGGACGACTGAGTTTGTCATTTGTACCAACCTGACCCGGCTTACCAACGACGTGGAGACCCTCTTTGCCCGCGACGATGTTGTCATAAGCACGTCCATCGATGGGCCACCGGGTGTCATGACGTCGAACCGCACTCAGGCCGCCGAGCTGTCGCATGCGGTGTTCAGGAATCTGGATTACATAGTTCGCAAGTACGGACCTGAAAAGGTTTCCGCACTACCAACGATTACTGACCAGCTTCTGGGCGCGCCCGATGTGTTGATCGACTTCTACGTCTCACTCGGCTTCCAGAGCATCTTTCTTCGGCCTGTGAATTACATGGGATTTGCACGTAAGACATTCCGGACCTTGAGCCAGAACGCCGCAGCCTGGAACCGATTCTATCGGCGCGCTTTAGAACACATCGTAAGCATCAACGACGACGGTTACTTCGAGGAGTTCTATCTTTCCCTGCTGGTACGATCGGTTTTTGGCGGCCTGCAGCACGGATACGTCGACCTCCGCTCACCAAGCCGGTTTGCGTCGGACTATTGCGTGATCGACTTCGATGGCACCCTGTACCCGAGTGACGAGGCGCGTATGCTCTCGCGGACCCGCTCTGCCGATCTCTCGGTCGGCACTATGAAGAACGGGTTCGACGCCAAAAAGGTAGAGGTGCTGAACTGGCACGCGATTAACCAGTCCCACCCGGACTGCAGCCACTGCGCCTATATGCCCTATTGCGGGATAGATATCGTCGACGACATCTCTCGAAGCGGGCGCATTGATGTCCCGAAACACGACACATGGTTCTGTCGACGGCAAATGGGTCTGTTTGATCTTATTTTCGAGAAAGTGGCTTCTCAAGACCGTCGCTACCTTACAGTCTTCCTAAAGTGGCTTTACCGACGGGAAGACCCTCCCCCAACATTCGAGCTGTTCCATGATACCTCTGCGCTTCAAGGCTGACTTCGAGACGAATACGGATCCCTTTGTTGCGAAGCTCGAGGTGTTGCCGTCCGGGCACACTCGGACCCTCGGGGACCATCACGCCGTCGCGTGGCCGCGGACGGGCCTCGCTGGGACTTGGGATTGTCGCTCCAGGAACGGGGATTTTGTCCTCCACACTACGGCTGGCGAAGCGATTGATGGCGACGTGCTGATGTGCATTCCGGCAAGTGACGTCGTCGAACGACTCTTTCGACGCGGAAGTCACCACAACTCCTTACTCCTAACGGAAAGGTGCGATCAGCGGTGCGTGATGTGCAGCCAACCGCCGAGGGACACTGAGGACGCTTGGCGATTGCCCCTGTACGAGCAGGCTATCGCACTGAGCGACCCCGGCACGCTTGTCGGGATTACCGGCGGTGAACCTACATTGTACAAGGACGAGTTGCTTGGGATGATCGAGCGTCTTGCTGGCCGGCGGACTGATCTCAGTTATCATGTCCTTACGAATGGGCAGCATTTCGCTGTAGATGATTACGAACGCCTCAAAGGATTGCACAGACGTGCGTCTATAGTGTGGGGCATTCCACTGTATAGTCAACACGAAGGAACACATGACCGGATTGTTGACAAGGCAGGTGCTTTTGGACGCGTGCTTGAGAACCTATTCCTCCTGGGAAGTACGAAGGCGCGAATCGAGTTGCGAACCGTCATTACGGCCCTCAACGTGCTTGATCTACCTGGGCTCGCGAGCTTTGTGGCGAAACACATTCCGTTTGTGTCGGACTGGGCTATCATGGGCATGGAGCCGACGGGCTATGCGCTTGCGAACTGGGATCGACTGTTCTTCGATCATTCGGCCTTCACACGTCCCATCACGAATGCTCTTGAAATAGCCACTCTGAGGGGGCTTCGATGCCACCTCTACAATGTTCCACGGTGTACGATTCCGAGAAGATACCGAAGTCACTGCGCTGACAGCATTTCTGACTGGAAGAAAAAGTACTTGCCAGAGTGTGGCAATTGTAGCGAGAAGAGTCTTTGTTGCGGTTTCTTTGAGTGGTATGGTCCGAAGTTCGAGTGGTCTCAAATCACGCCAATATCATAGTCCTTGTTCAAGGATTCTAAAGCCGTAGGAAGGGTTGCAGGGCCTGAGAACGTATGAGCGCGTGGTGGCGTGGCGACTACATCTTGCATATGGCGACGTATGGTAGTGACCCCGACACAGACAATAGCGGAGGTCGGACCAACCCTTCTAACTAACGGAAGACCAACGGCACGTCGCGACAGAGTCGTCGGCGTCATTCGGGCCGTGTTCGGACGGCCGGGCGACTCTGCCTCGCCAGCAACCGGCATGCGACGGACTGTAGCGAGAGCGGACGAGTCGCAGAGAGCGTTGACTCCGCGGGAACAGGGGCCCTGCGCGCAAAGAGTGGGTCCGTCCAGGTCAGGGTTGAGGCAAGAAGGTTAGAGTGCCGAGAAACGCGACTAATGAATCTACTTCATCGTCGTCGAGGTATCCACTGAGGAGTGCACTCTGCGACGAGGCTGCCAGTCGCTTGAAGTACTCATGCCGGTCAAGGGCGGTCATGCGAGCAGGATTGATTGCACGCAAAGGATCGAAGTGGAAGACGATGGCCGATTGCAGGGTTGTAACCGATCCACTGTGCCCATAGGGCGCCGTCTGTTCTACATTGAACAAAGGGGGCGTGCGGAAGGTATACAAATCGGCAGGATCGTGTGTCACGTTGAAGCGACCGTAGTCGACGCCGAAACCGTTCTTTCCGAAGCCGATCTGGGGAAATGGTACTGCGTGAAACTCAAAATCCGTGAAGTAGGCGCCGGAATGGCAATTCGAACACTTTCCCTTTCCGTAGAAGAGCCGTGCACCTCGTAGCTCCTGAGCATTCAGGGTGCCCTCGTCGAACACAAAACGATGAAAACGTGTCTCCCGGATACGAAACTCGGCGCGGATGAAGTTAGCGACGGCGGTGGCAACGTGCAAGAACGACACTTCTGTTATGGGAACATCCAAGGCGCGGGCCATGGTAGCAATGGCGTCCGGCTCGCTATCCTTCAACTGCTCAACCAGCGCCCGGTACACGGCCTGGGCCGCGTCGATGCTCTCCGTCTTGCTCGAAAGGACGGTCGCGTCCTCCTCAAGCATCTCGCGGATCTCGGCCGCCGGCAAATGGACGGCCGTGACCAACGGATCTTCAGACGGGTAGGCATCACCGAATTGGCTGACTCGACGGTCGCCGGCGAAATCAACCTTCCCGTCCCAGAAGAACACCGAAAATCCTGCACCTCCTCGACCCCACAAGGGCAAGGTATTGCGCGGGATCACGGCGCCACCGGACATGACGCGGTCGGCGCCCTTTCCTTCCCCGCCGATGGCGATGGCGTTGGGAATGCCGTCAGCTGAGCTGAATTCATCAAGATGGCAGTTCTCGCAGGAGATATCGCCGTTCAAGCTCAGCGACTTCGACTCGAACAGCATCCTGCCTGCTGCAGCAAGGTCGGAATCAACAGGAACATGCGTCTCGTTGGAGGGCAGGAGGCCGTTGGTCCGTGCAGCTTCACGGAGAATATCTTGGAACGGGGAAACGCCTACCGCGTGGCAGGCGACGGAGAGAGCTACGATGCACCCCGCTCTAGTAACGAATCTCGTGAACCGTGACGAAGTCCTGAAGCTCATAGTTTTTTTGTATTCGGTTAGCGGGTGATCTCCCAATAAACATGGGCTGAAAGTGGGCTTGGAGTGAGGAGGTTTCAGCGCCCCGACGAGGTTGCTGCAAGCGACAGTATGTTCGCGCGGGTTGCCTCCCCGGTCGCGATGCGACGGGACACTGAACGCCAGCCGGCGCGCGGGAGCATCGGTGGCTCTCTCTGCGTGAAGTCGGGTGGCGACCGAGGGGGTGCGGTCTCCCCCTCCCTGCGGCGGGGCGGCCGCGGGGACCGGTCGCACGTCGAGGTCGTGTGTTCGGACGTTGCCCGCCTACGCGGGCGGCGGCGGAAGGCCGAGGAGCTCGGGGACAACGGGCTCGACCGCGCGCAACATCGCGGCGAACAGCGGAGGCAGGTCGAGGCCGCGTTGGCGCGCGGTGCGCACGACGCTGGCCAGGACCTGCTGGGTGTCGGCGCCGTGGCGGGTGCGGTTGCCGCCACACACCTTGCGGATGACCACGGCGGGCCGGATGGCCTGTTCGGCGCGCCAGTTGGTGGCGTCGAGCGAAGGGTCCCACAAGAACAGGAACACGGCCGGGAATTCGGTGGCCAGATGCGCCGCGAAGCGCTCGGCGTCGGCCAGCGGCGGCGGGGCGTCGACCAGGCGCCCGAGCCGGGCCGTGAGTCGGCCGCGGGCCGTGGCCATCGCGTGCTCGCTCAGCGCTCCCGCGTTGCAGCGGTCCCGCAGGTCGAGGCCGGCCCGCAGGACCGCCGCCACGTCGCCCGCCCAGGGACTGTCGGGATGGTCCTCCCGGAGCTGCTTGCAGCGTTGGAGCAGGTGGTTCTTATTCCGATATCGGAATAAGAACCAGTATGCCGATGTCCGGATTATGCCGATATCGACGCGGACGCCGCTGCGGCAAGCGGCGTCTGCGTCAAGGTCATCGGCATAATCAGAGGCCTTCGAGAAAGGCGAGGAGCGCATCGGGTGGCCGATAACGGCCGGCGCGGACGTGTGCGGGGGTGGTCCTCGCGAGCGCGCGTTCTTTCAGCGCCAGGTCGGCATGGATGTAGACGTCGGTCGTGTCGACGTGTTCGTGTCCGAGCCACAGGGCGATGACGGCGGTATCGACCCCGGCGTGCAGCAGTCGCATGGCGGCAGTGTGGCGTAGCGTGTGCGGCGTGACGTTCTTCTGGTGGAGAGATGGACAGGCGTTTGCCGCCGTAGCCACGTGTGTGGCGACGCGTTGCGCGAGCGCGTCTCGGCTGAGCGGTTGGCCCGTCCGGGTGGGAAAGACGGGCGCGTCTGGTGCGCCGGTGCACTCAGTGAGCCAGGTTCGCAGGGCTGCGGTCACCGGCTTGCTGAGAGGCGTAATCCGCTGTTTGCGGCCCTTACCCAGACAGTTGACGTGCGCATCCCGCGCGAGGTGCAGGTCCGCACAACGCAGGCCCGTGAGCTCGGAGCTGCGCAGCCCGGTCTGGATCGCGAGCGCGAGGAGAGTGTGATCACGACGACCGGTCCAGGTGACGCGGTCGGGTGCGGCGAGCAGGGCGTCGACTTCGCCGTCGGACAGGAAGGTTACGAGCTGACGCGGGCCACGCTTGGGCGGTATCGCGAGCACGCGGGCAATGACGGCCGCCTGCTCGGGATGGTCCAGCGCGGCATAGCGGAACAAGGCATGAATGGCCGACAGCCGCGCGTTGCGGGTGCGCACGGTGTTCGCACGGTCGTGTTCGAGGTGCGCCAGGAACCGCCCGATGAGCGGCGCGTCGAGATCGTCAAGCTCGAGTTGCGAGGGCGTCTTGGCGGTGTGGGTCGCCGCGAAGCGCAGCAGTAGCCGCCAGGCATCTCGGTACGCGGCGATCGTGTGCGGGCTCGCGTGGCGCTGCTGAACCAGCCGGTCCGCAAAGAACGCCTGGAGCGTGGGGGCGAGGGCGTTCATGCCGAGCCTCCCAGATGGCGTTCGAGGCGGTCGGTGGCCAACCGCATCAGTTCCGGCGCCGCCGACAGATACCAGTAGGTGTACTTGGGGTCGCCATGCCCGAGATAGGTGGCGAGCAGCGCGAGCCGCGCCTCCGGGTCGTGACCCTGTCGATAGGCGTCAAGCAACGTACGCACCGCAAACCGATGGCGCAGATCGTGCAGCCGTGGCCGACAGGCGGCCGAGTGGGGCAGGAGGCCGGCGCGGCGGACCAGGGTGCGAAACGTCTGCTGCACGTTGCACAGCAGCAGCCGGGTGCCGGCCGTGGAGACCAACAGCGCGGCGGTGTTCCGGACCACCGGGCGGTCCGGGCGGTCGAGGTACTGGCGGACCGCGGACGTGGCCGTGGGGTGCAGCGGCAGGGCGCGAGATTTCCCGCCCTTGCCCTGTCGAACGGTGAGTGTGCCTTGCTGGGAGTCGAAGTCGTGCCGGTCGAGCGCGACGGCCTCGCCGACCCGCATCCCGGTCACGGCCAGCAGACCGATCAACGTCCGGTACGTCGCCACTCGGTGCGCGGTGCGCAGTCCCGACGCGGCGGCCAGCAGGGCCACCACGTCCTCATCCGTGTAGAGGTAAGGTGTGGCGCGCCGGGCGCGTGCCCGTAGCAAGTCGGCAGGCGGTATCTCCGTCGCGGGGTCGACCGTGTGCAGGTAGGTGGCGAAGCTGCGGACCACGGTGAGTCGGCTTGCCCACCAGCTCGGATCCGTTCCGGCGGGAAGTGTTGCCCAGGCAAGGGCGGTCTCGGTCCGCAGGCGGGTTTCCCCACGGTCTTCGAGATAGGTCAGTAGCTGTCCGAGGAGCTTCTCGCCGCGCGCCAAGCAGTAGCCCAGCGCTCGTCGCATCGCCAGATAGTCGGCCAGGGCTTGGCGCAGGCACGTCATGCTGCACCTCCCGGCCACGGACGTGCGATCGTACGCAGGGCGTGGTAGTCGACCTTCGCGTAGATCGCCGTCGTCTGCAGGCGGGTGTGGCGCAGGAAGTGCTGAATCTCGAACAGGGGAGCGCCCGCGTTGAGCAGTTGCGTTGCCGCGAAATGGCGCAGCCGATGGGCGTGTATGCACCCGAGGCCGGCCCGCTGCGCGGCGGCGGACACGATCTGCGTCACACCGGTCGGGCTCAGCGGTCCCAGGGGAGCGAGCAGGCGGACGAAGACGGCGCGTCCCTGGGCGCGGGCCGGACGCTGGCGTAGGTAGGCCGCGATCGCGTCACCCACATCTGTCGGCAGGGGCATGCGCTCGACCCGCTGTCCCTTGCCGTGCACGACGATCTCGCCGGCGCGCCACTGCAGGTCGTCGAGACGCAGCGCCGCTACTTCGGCGGCGCGCAGGCCGAGACGGGCCAGCGTGGTGATGACCGCAAAGTCGCGGCGCCCGCCGAGAGTCCGGCGATCGCAAGCGGTGAGCAGACGCCGGACGTGGTGGGGCTCGAGGCGGGACGGTAGCCCCGCCAATCGTCGGCCGGGCACCGACGGGACAGCCTTCACCAGGGAACGAGCGATCGCCCCCGTGACGTGGAGGAAGGCCAGCAGCGAGCGCAGCGCGGTTGCTGTCAGTTGCGCGGCTCGTCTGGATTGCTCAGCGCAACGCGTCACCATGAACGCGGTTACCTCGGCCTCGTCGAGTTCCTCGATGTCGAGTGCGAGGCCGTCGGCCGAGACGCAGCGGCGCACAAAGGGGCGGACGGCATCGACGTAACCACGCGCGGTAGCTTCGCCCAGCCCCCGTTCGACGGCGAGATAGTGCCGATAGCGTGCCAGGGTCTCGTCCACGGGCCCCGTCGGGGTAGACGCTGGCGCAGGCCGGACCGCGCCACACGCCCGGAGGTACGCCAGCAACGGGCGTAACGCCCTGTCCGTCAGATGCTGCTTGTAGCCGGCGGCCTGCCGCGCTTCCAGAAACTGCCGCGTTCGCCGCGGGAAATCGGCGACGTCGACATCTTTGGCGTGCAGCCAACGGCTGACGTGGGACATCAGATACAACTGCGTCCTTGTCGAGCGTGGTGTGTAGCCTTGCCGCGCGAGCTCGGTCGCATAGCCCGCTGCGAACGGCTCAAGCGAGCCGGAGATGGGGACGCGTGACGGATCCGCCATGGAGGCCTCCTCTCTCGTCGGTTGAGAGAAGAGTCTCTGCCCGTCAGCGCGTGGTGATTATGCCGACCGTCTCGCCGTCGACGCCGTGCAGGACGGCGACATCAGAGCGTATATCGGCATAATCCGGACATCGGCATACTGGTTCAGACACGTCTGGTGCAGGCCGTCGTAGCAGCGATACGGCGCCCATCCGTCGCGCACGAGCACACCGACGTAGTCGGTCCCCAACACCGTGGCGGCGTCGGCGAACCCGCGGCCGGGGCAGATGGCGTAGACCGTCGTCTCCGGGGTGACGAACGTCCACAGCCAGTGGCGCTCGCCGCCGACGCGCCAGCCCGTCTCGTCCGGCGTGACCACGGGCGCGTTGCGGACTTGCTCGCAAAGTTCCGTGTAGGCCGGCGCGGCGGCGCGGGCCGCCCGGTGCAGCACGTGGGCGAGGCCGCCCGGCGTCACCTGCAGCCCGAACGTGGTCCGCAGCAGGTGCGCGACCTTTGCCAGCGGCACCCCCATCTCGGTGTGCAGCTCGACCACCAGCGACACGACCGCGGGACCGAGCTGCACGCCCGCCGCCCCCAGCGCGTCGGAGGTCTGCAGCTCGTGCCGGCCCTGCACCCGCCGCTGACACCGCGTGCAGTGGCCGACCTCGACATCGAAGCGCCGCACGACCGGGTGCACCACGGGCAGGTCTTCCTGATACTGCGACGCCTCGCGGGTCACCGCGACCGCGCCGCCGCAGTCGGGACATTCCCTCGGAATCGCCGCCGCGTGGGTTTCGTCGACCTGCGCCGGGCGCGGGCGGCAGCCGTGGCGGCCATACGCCGCACCGGCTCGCCGTCCGGGACGCCTGCCGCGACCTTGCGGCCGGTCCTTGGCGAACGGCGCGGCTTGGCGGCGACCCGCCCGACGTGCCTCGTCCAATTGCCGTTTCAGGCGCTCCACCTGTTCCTTCAGGCGGTCATTTTCCCGTTGCAGTCGGTTGCTCTTACGCTGCAACCGCCCCGTCTCGCGCCGCAGGTCCTCGGTGTCGCGCTCCCGCCGCGCCAACTCTCCGCGAAGCCGTTCGAGGTCGGTGGGAAGCTCCGCAGTCCGAGGTGGGGGCGATTTCCGGTCGGCGGCCGTCACGCCACCGTTATGCCATAATCCGAAACATTGTACAAGTCAAAATATTGACGCTTCGGCCCGGAATCCGCTAACCGAAGACGTTTTTTTCTTCCAGCGCTTCGAGACCGATTAGAGCAAGGAAGTCCTCGCTAATGCCCCACACCAGCATCCGCTTTCGGAGCTTGTCATATTCGTGACAATCGAGCAGCGCGACTTCTGTGGCCTCCAGGTTCCGCACTGTCACGGCACTTGGACTCAGTTCCACCGCGCGCTTGGCGATGTAGTGCTCCCTCATCACGTGGTCGCACTTAAACATGAGCTCCTTGTACGTGTCGCTCCACAGATGGGAAGCGGCGACTGGTGCCCCGTACTCGACAATACCGTAAGAGACGACTAGGGCGATTGCCACGGCGTTTGCGAGGATCAGAGGGCGTGTCATTGTGCAACGATTCCAAGTAGAGACAGCGAAGCAGTGGTCAGACGTCCGGAGGGAACCTCACCGGCGTCTTCTTGGTACTGATACAGCGCTGCCACGGTTCGGGCATGCAGTTGTCCGTTGACGTCTCCTACTTGGTACCCCTTGGAATGGAGTGCGATCTGCGTGCGTAAGACTAGGTCACGGAACTTCTGAGAGTTGCCAGGTAGTATTGTGAGCTTTCTCGCGACGGCGGGGCTGCTCGGTAGAATCGAGTTGGGCGGAGTGCTGGTTTCGTTGCGGGTGGTAGCGGCTGTTGCAAGGGGACCGGGAACGAGTTGAATGCCACCGGACCGGTGGCTGGCGTGAGACCTGTGGGATCGGTGTGAGGAATGGGACCGATGCTGCGCCAAGGTGTAGGTGTGGGAGTCGCCGATGTTCATCACGAGACTCTTTATCCGATCGATCACGGAATCGTCGGGGTGGGGGCTTGCCTTCGAATCGTCGTCGGCCGAGGCCGGAAGCGGCGCCAAGCCAGCGGCGAGAAGAGTCGAAACTGCAAACTTCGCGGTTTTCATCATTGTCCTCGTCTCCCTGAGGACCCGCTCTGGGGGGTATCACGCCAGAGCGCAGCCTGGAGGTGGCGCGAAAGATGACCGACGGTGGTCGTGGCGACGATTCCGTGGGCTGAGTCCAAGGTAGCGACGTGTGCAGCGGGGATGACGTCGCCGTCCAGGGCCCTATCGTGCGCTGGCGGTTGTCCCCGTTGAGGTGCGTCTGCCCAAGAGACCGCCGGTTGGCGCAGGACTGCGGTGGTCAGGGGGAGGTGGTGGATCAAGTCAGCAAGGGCGTCGAGGCGGCGGAGGCGGCGACCGCGCAATAGCTCCCGTCCCGCCTCGTAGACCGAGATTCCTGAGAAAACGATGCGAGAACCGGCGGCGACGAGCGATACGAGATCCGAGGCGGGTGCGTGCGGCGACAGGTGCCGATCTAGGAGTCGCAACGTGTACGCGTTGGCGGACATGCGGTCGTGGTCAGCGACGAGTCGCAAGCGGTGGCCGAGGTCCGGGAGCAAGTTATGCGCCACGTTCATCCGAACCACGTTGGCCAGAGACGACGGAACGGCCACGCGCGGTCCACGCTCAAGGTCCGCGTATCGGCCGAGGTCGCTCGCTGCCCGCCGGGGCCCGCCGAAAACTGCCAGCCTCGGGGGGAATCGTACCACAAACTGGGGCGATGCGCGGTTGAGGCGAGTCGGCCGGGCCGCAGCCGCCGCGGACGAGAAGGCGGGGTGGACCTTACGCCCCGGTCGCGCGCGCGGCGCGGCAAAGTGCGGCCGGCCGGGTGGAGTTCGACGGCGGCAGGGTTCCGCCGCGCAGTTGATACATACCACCGCGCCTCAACCTCTCCGTTGGTGAAGGTGGAGCTGCCGGAAGAGTGCCAGGGACACCTGGTTGCTTCCTTGGGAGGTCACGCCGACGTGGATCTGCCGGTCGATCCCGGTAGTCATCGCGACTGCGTTCCCGGAGGGCCGCTCGACACTCCACTGGGCTTCCGTGGGGACAGCCACGGCGACCAGTATTGCTGGGGGTCGCGACAGGCTTGCCCATCAGGACCGGTGGATCACGGGGGCACCGCGTCGAGAGCGAGGGCCTGGAGCAGGTCGATGCCGGAACTGTGGTGCTGATGAGCGGGTACATCTACTTCCAGGGCGTGGACAAGAAGCGGTCCGGGTCCGGCTCGACAAAGCTCGTGTCCGCGGAAGCGGCGGCGGACGGCTTTCTGTTCCAGCGCGACGGTGTGCGAGCACGCCCGGAGACGTTCGTGTCCCACGATGTTCGGATACGCGGCGTGTTACTGCACTGGCTGGACGCTCGGGAGGCACTAGGCGGCGAGGTTGTCGATGTAGAAGCCGAGCCGGACGAGATGCTCGACACGCTGGCGGCTACGGAGGCCGATAGCGGGGGATCCGTAGGGTACGGGATCGATGCGCTCGCGTGGGCTACGACAGTGGGTCGGAGTCCGTGCTCGGGAGAGCCCGATGCTCTGAACTCGGCTTCCGCGGGCGCCAGTGCTGCGCGTCGGCCGGTGCCGGGGACCGCCGCGGCATGTAGCGGAGTACGGAGTACAGCCCTGTCACGGAGTACTGCCAGCCGTTTCCGGTTCTGCCAGCCGCTTTTTGACCGTTTGGGGCCTCGTCGGACTAGCGGTTTCCCCAATAGATGTGGGCCTATTGGGGTTGTTGGCCAAAACCGGATCGGCTCCGGAGGCCGACGCTCTATCCGGGAGTGCGACTGGGCGGGTCGTTGAAACTGGGTTCATCGACGGCGATAGCTCTGGCGGGAACGACACGACAGATGTTCGGTCACCTCGCGCACATGTCCGTCGCCGGTGTCAGCGGACAGTTCAGCACCGACCTGCATCCGGTGCGGTCAACCGTCGCACCCTGCATGCCGTCACTGCGGCGGCTGGCTCCGCCGGCTGGTGCCCAACTACCAGAAGCGCGGCTCGGGTTCGACCACGGGGCATCATGTCCGTGGGACTCGGCGTATCATGGCTGCGTGAGTAGCGACGCGCGGACCCTCCCGACGTTGTGGGGTGCACCGTGGGATGCGTTCAACCAGCATCCAGATAACTCCATGCAGATTCAATGGTTTATAGATGCAGTCCTGCTGACGTTGCCGGAGTGACAAGCAGGTCGATGCCAGGCCGGAGGGCGTCTAGCGGGAGATCACTCCGGCAGGGCCAGCGCAATCAGGCGTGGGCCGCCGCCGGTGAGGGCGACATGCTGCCGGCCCTCGACCCTGTAGGTCATCGGGCTCCCGACGGCGCCGCTCGGCAGAACAGCGGCAGTCCCTGGCGCATCGCCGGCTGCCGTCCCGAGCCGAACGCGCCTTGCGTGAGTTCCATGGTCGCGCCCTCTGCCGGGTCCGCCCCGGTAGCTGATCGGATTGGGATAGGGATCGACCCTGATCTCCAGATACTCCCCGCCAGCCTCCGACTTGAGATTGACGTCCACGACGATTCCCAGCAGCGACTGCGCCTTGTTCGGGATCTCCTCCATCAACCGCAACGGGTCCTTCACCCCCAGGACCTCGCCCCGATCGTTCTTGCCAATCACCAGCCGGCCGCCCTGCGCGTTCGCGAAGCCGCAGATCCACTTCAGGTGCTCGTCGCGCCACGACGACTTCCATTCGAGGTTCTGGCTCTCCCCCCCGGGGCCATCGCTCGGGGTCTCGACGTCGCTCATGCCCCGTCCTGATCAGAGGCTCCGCACGTTGCCGAGGCCATGCTGCTCCAGGATGGCCGTGAGGTTCGTCTTCGCGACCTCGTCGGCGAACTCGTTGTCACGGAAGATGACGGTGGTCTCTCCGGCGGGCGCCAGCTCGGTCCGCCATTCGGCGATGCCGAGAGCGAGTGGCTCGACGTCCTGGCGATCAACTCATCGCGCTCGATATCGCAACACCATGCCGCGCGCGACGCGGCGTTTCACTACGGACTCCTACGGCTGCTGCATCGCCGCGATACCGGCGTTGGCCGCGTCTTCGTCCTGTTGCGCCGAGGCGCCGCTGCAGCCAATGGCGCCCACCGACTGCCCCTCGTGCGTGATGGGAACAGCGCCCTGCACGAACAGCATCGGGCCGCCGTCGACCACGTCGGCGACACCGAGCTCGCGGAGGCGGTCCAGGGTGCCCGATGGAGCACCGAACGCCGCCGAGGCCCGTGCCTTGCCGGCGGCAACGCCTGCCGTGAAGTAGCTCGCTCCGTCCATCCGGAACAACGCCACGAGCGCACCCCGCGCGTCCACGACCGCGCAGGTGAGACCGACCCCCATCTCGTTCGCCGCCTCCTCGGCCGCGGCCAGCGCCCGTTGAGCCTCGGCCAGCGAGGGCCCCGTCGCCGTCGCGGCCTGTGCGCCGGCGGCGTTGGCCATCAGCCCGAAACACAGCACGACGCTCGAAACGACAGCGCCTCGATCGATTCTCCTCATCGGTCCTCCTCTTCGTTCGAGACCAGCGTTCGTTGGAACCCGACTCCCCGGCAACTATAATCCACGCGTGCAACACCGCATGACGCGGCCAGGCGACCGCCGGCTCATCCGAATCGTCGGTTTCGCTCTCGGGTCCGCGGCAAGGAGGACGACATGCACCGCGCTGTAATGGGACACCTGGTCGTCGGTTTGGTGGTGGCCGCGATTGGAGGTGCGGGATCCTCCGCCTACGCTCAGGGTGCGTTCGAACCGCCGCGTCTGCCGGACGGGAGACCGGATCTGCAGGGCGTCTGGGATTTCCGGACGCTGACGCCGCTCGAACGACCGGAGGACCTCGCCGGCAAGGCGGTGCTGGGCGCCGAAGAGGCGGCTGCGCTCGAAGCCGAAGCAGCCGCCAACAGTGCGGCGCTCAACGCCCCCACGACGGATCGCACCCAGCTGCTCCCTGTCGGAGGCAACGTCGGTGGGTACAACCACTACTGGGTGGATCAGGGCAAGACAGTCGTCGACGATCTGCGCACCTCGCTCATCGTGGATCCGCCGAGCGGGCGGCTTCCTCCCCTTCAGCCCGGGTTGGAGATGCAGGCGCTCTCGCTCGGCGAGGACCTGCCCGGGACGCGGCCGAACCGGACCCGCACGGCCGGGATCGGCACCGACAGCTACGAAGATCGTGGTCTTGCCGAGCGGTGCCTGCTGGGGTTCAACACCGGGCCGCCGCTCCTGCCCGCGGCCTACAACAACAACATCCAGTTGTTCCAGACGTCGGACCACGTGGTGATCCTCCACGAGATGGTGCACGACGTCCGCGTGATCCCCCTCGATGGACGCGATGGTCTGCCGAGCCGCATCCGACAGTGGAACGGGGATTCGCGCGGACACTGGGAGGGCGACACGCTCGTCGTCGAGTCCACCAACTTCACGGACAAGACCGCCAGCTTCAATCCCGCGAGCTACGTTGCCGCGGGCAGCGGCGCGAACAAGCACCTGGTCGAACGCTTCCGGCTGGCGGATGAGAACACGCTGGAGTACGAGTACACCCTGACCGACCCGGTGACTTTCACGCGGCCGTTCACGGCCGTGCTGCCCATGAAGCGCGGTGTGGCAATCTACGAGTACGCCTGCCACGAAGGCAACTACGGGCTCCACAACGTGCTGGCCGGGGCCAGGCAGCAGGAGCGAGCCACGGTCCGGTAGTCGAGCACCGTCAGCGCATCGTCGCGAAGCAGGCGCACAGCTCGGCGACGAACGTGTCGGGCTGCTCGAACGCCGCGAAGTGGCCGCCGCGGTCGAGCACGTTGTAGTAGCGCAGGTCCTTGAAGCGCGTCTCCACCCAGCGCCGGGACGCCTTGAAGATCTCCTTGGGGAAGATGCTGGCGCCGGACGGCACGGTGACCTCGGCCATGTCGACCCCCCGGAAGCTCTCCCAGTACAGCCGCGCCGACGACGCGCCCGCGCCGGTCAGCCAGTAGAACATGACGTTGTCGAGCAGCTCGTCGCGGGTGAGCACGTTCTCCGGATGGCCGTGGCAGTCCATCCACTGGTAGAACTTCTCGACGATCCAGGCCGCCTGTCCCGCGGGCGAATCGACCAGGCCGTAGCCCAGCGTCTGCGGCCGCGTGCTCTGCTGCTTGGAATAGCCGGAGTCCCAGTCCTGGTAGAACTTCTGTGCCGCCAGGGCGTCGCGCTCCTGGTCCGTCGGCTCCGCCAGCAGCTCGCGCGGCGGGAAGACGACCGGCATGTTGGTATGCAGGCCCATGCAGTGCGCGGTGTCCTGCACGCCGATGGAGGTCGTGATCATCGCGCCCCAGTCGCCGCCCTGCGCGAAGTAGCGGTCGTAGCCGAGGCGCGCCATCAACGCGCTCCACGCCCGCGCGATGCGGTCGACGCCCCAGCCGGCCGCCGCCGGCTTGTCGGAGAAGCCGTAGCCGGGAATCGCGGGCAGCACGAGGTGAAAGGCGTCGGCGTCGCTGCCGCCGTGGCTCGCGGGGTCGGACAACGGCCCGATCACCTTCAGGAACTCGACGATCGAGCCCGGCCAGCCGTGGGTGATCACGAGCGGCGCGGCATCCTCCACGGGCGAGCGCACGTGCAGGAAGTGAATGCCGAGACCGTCGATCTCCGTCCGGAACTGCGGGATGGCGTTCAGCCGCGACTCGGTGGCCCGCCAGTCGTAGCCGTCGCGCCAGTAGTCGCACAGCTCGCGGACGTAGGCCAGCGGGATGCCCTGGCTCCAGTCGTCGACGGTCTCCGCCTCCGGGTAGCGGGTCCTGGCCAGCCGCGTGCGCAGGTCGTCGAGCTCGGCCTCGTCGATGTCGATGCGGTAGGGAGTGATGTCGGCGCTCATGTGTCGATCCTCTCAGCGGACCCTACCACAGCGGCACCACGGCGACGCCGCTGGCGCTGCGGGCTGGAGAATAGTGCAATCGAGACCCCGGTGGGCAATAATCAGCGTGCGAACGACGCTCCGGGTCCTGTCGGCACGCTTCGTGCCTGACGTGCGGGCATGCAGACGCTGGACGAACGGGTCGCGTTCTCGAGGGCAGGGTGGACGAGCACAGCCGCGGCGTCGACGACATGCGCGCGCTGGTCGTGCAGCTCGACGGCAAGGTCGACCGCCGCATCGACGGCCTCGACGGGCGCTTCGAAGCTATCGACCGACGCTTCGAGGCCATCGACCGGCGCTTCGACGCCATCGACCGGCGCTTCGAGGCCATCGACCGGCGGTTCGACACCATCGACGCACGCTTCGAAACCATCGACCGGCGCTTCGAGACGGTCGACCGGCGGTTCATTGCTCTCGATGGACAGATCTCCGCGCTGGACCAGAAGATGTCCCGCCAGTTCCTGTGGGTGATGGGCGCGCTGACGACCGTGCTCGTCTCGGTGATCGGCTCCCTGGTAGGCGTCGTGCTGACGCTCGGCTGACCCGGCGATTCGTGGAGGACGGCCCCGGCACCGATGGCCCACGACTTCCCG
This sequence comes from Vicinamibacterales bacterium, assembly GCA_963665465.1. GTDB lineage: Bacteria > Acidobacteriota > Vicinamibacteria > Vicinamibacterales > UBA8438 > JAAXGX01. Next base: position 4,573,200 of record OY762226.1, on the reverse strand, counting down.
TCTGTTCGGCGGCAGAGCCTCCACACCGGGACCTCCGCCCTGCTCGCGCTCGCACTGCTGGCAATCGCGGCGCCGGCGCTCGCGCACACGAATCGCGACGTCGGCGCCGGACTGCTCAGCGGGCTGCTGCACCCGCTGACCGGGCTGGACCACCTGCTCGCGATGGTAGCCGTCGGCATCTGGGGCACGCAGCTCGGCGCCCCGGCCGTCTGGCTCCTGCCGCTCACGTTTCCCCTGGTCATGGCGCTCGGGGGCGTGCTCGGCGTGCGGGCGGTGCCGTTGCCGGCGGTGGAGATCGGCGTGGCGGCGTCCGCCGCCGTGCTGGGACTCATGATCCTCCTGTCCGCCAGGCCGCTGCTCTCCGTGGCGGCGGGCATCGTGGGGGCCTTCGCCATCTTTCACGGCCATGCCCACGGCGCCGAGCTGCCGGCCGCCGCGGAGCCGCTCGCCTACGGCCTCGGCTTCGTGCTCGTGACGGGCGTGCTGCATGCCGGCGGCATCGCCATCGGCCTGCTCGACCGCTGGCGGGCCGGGGCGCTGGCGCTCCGCGGCCTCGGCGCGATCATCGGCGCCATCGGGCTCTACCTGCTCGGCGGCCTGCTGCCGTGACCGCGCAGCCTTTCCGCGCCGCGACCGTCGCTCTCGTTCCGCTCCTTCTGCTCCGCGGCCCGGCGCCGGCCGCGGCCCATCCCATGACGGGCGTCGGGGACTTCTACGCCGGCATGCTCCACTCGCTGACCGCCGTCGAGCTGGCCCTGCCGCTCGTTGCCGTCAGCCTGCTGGCCGGCCAACAGGATCGCGACACGGCCATCCGGCTGATGACGGCGGTGCCCCTGGCACTGGGACTCGGCGCGCTCCTCGGTCTCGTGATGCCGGCGCCGGCCGGCGTGCAGTACGCGAACATCGGCGCCATGGTGGTGCTCGGCGCCCTCGTCGCCGCGGCGCCAGCGCTGCCGGCCGCCGCGGTCCTCGCGCTCGCCGCCGTGCCGGCCGCGAGCGTGGGACTGGCCAACGGCGCGGAGCTGGGCAGCCAGTTGTCGGCCGTCCGCTTCGTGCCCGGCCTGGCCCTGGCCGGCTTCCTGCTGGTGACCTACGGCGTGGGCTGCGCCCGCCGCCTGCAGGCGCCGTGGATGCGGATGGGATTCCGCGTCCTCGGCAGCTGGATTGCGGCCGTCGGCATCCTCAGCCTCGGTCTCGAACCCGGGGGGCCGCCCTGACGCCGGCGGCCAGCTTCAGTCGGACGGAGCTGCGCCCCGAACCCCCGGCGTCCGCGGAACCATCTGGTATCCTACGCGTATTCCCAGGGAGGACCGCCGCATGACCCACACCTGCCACGGACTGCTCGGTGTCGTTCCAGTGCTGGCGCTGCTGCTCGCGCTCGCGCCCGCGCCCCTGTCGGCCGGTCAGGCTGCAAGCGACGAGCCGGTGACCTTCACGAAGGACATCGCGCCGATCCTGCAGGAGAGCTGCCAGAGCTGCCATCGCCCCAACTCGCTGGCACCGATGTCGCTGATGACCTACGAAGAGGTGCGCCCGTGGGCGCGGAGCATCAAGAACCGCACGGCGCTCCGCAACCGCATGGGCGTGATGCCGCCCTGGTTCCTGGAGAAGGACGTCGGCATCCAGGCCATCAAGGACGACATGTCCCTGACCGAGGAGGAGATCGCCACGATCGGCGCCTGGGTGGACAGCGGCGCCCCGCGCGGCAACCCGGACGATCTGCCGCCGCCGCTCGCCTTCGCGGGTCCCGGGGCGTGGGAGATGGGCGACCCCGACCTGGTGGTCGTGGGACCGTCGGCGTCGCGTGCGGCGGACGATCCCGACTGGTGGGGCGCGCTGCCGCCGGTCGAGACCGGGCTGAGCGAGGACCGCTACGTGCAGACCATGCAGGTCAAGGAGGTCGGCGACAACGCACGGACCATCGGCGGCCGGTTCATCTACCACCACGCGTTCTTCTCGCTGATCGACGAGGACGGCAACCAGCTCGACAACGGCGACTGGCCGACCATCCACGACCTGCGGAACAATCCGCGCGGCTTCACCTTCGACCCGGAGGCCGGCCGCTTCGTGCCGGGCAACTCCCGGCTGCAGTGGGACAACGTCCACCTGCACTCGAACGGCGAGGACACCACCGCCCGCCTGGAGGTCGCCTTCAAGTTCCATCCGCGGGGCTACCAGCCGACGAAGGAGATCGGGCGCATCGGCTTCGGCACCGCCGAGATCGACGTGCTGCCGAACCGGGACGGGCAGGTGCGGCACTTCTACCAGACGCTGCAGCAGAACGTGAAGCTGACGATGTTCGCGCCGCACATGCACGCGGCCGGCGTCAGGATGTGCATGGAGGCCATCTGGGCCGGACGGGTCGAGACGCTCAACTGCGCGGGCTACGACCACAACTGGCTGCGCTACTACCGCTACGAGGAGGACGCCGCGCCGCTGCTGCCGAAGGGCACCATCCTGCACGGCATCGGCTACTTCGACAGCACGGCGGCCAACCCGAACATCGTCGATCCGCGCAACTGGACCGGCTTCGGCCACCGGGCGATCGACAACATGCTGCTCGTGCTCGCGCCGGCGTTCATCCTGAGCGACGAGGAGTTCGAGGCCGAGATGGCGAAGCGGCGCGAGCGGCTGGGCCTCGCCGAGGGGGACACCGTGGTCGGCTGTCCGCTGTGCGGCTTCGCCGAGCTGCCGGGCAGCGACCGACCCGCAAACGACCAGTAGCGACGGACACGTCAGTCATGCGTCGCCACCAACGCGCCGGCATCGGTTTCGTCGCCGCGGCAGCCGCCGCCGCGACGCTGCTGACGCCCCTGGCCCGGGCGCAACCCGGCCGGGAGCATGGCCAGAGCGTCACGCCCGTCTACGAAGGGTACGTCGAGAAGCCGGACGGGTCGTTCGATCTGCTCTTCGGCTACCTGAACCGCAACTGGGCCGAGCAGCCGCTGGTGCCGATCGGTCCCGACAACCACATCGAGCCGGGCGGCCCGGATCGCGGCCAGCCGACCAACTTCTTCCCGCGGCGCAACCGCTTCGTGTTCCGCGTCCCGGTGCCGGCCGATTTCGGCGACGGCGAGGTGACCTGGACACTGACGGTCAACGGCGAGACCTGGCAGGCGTTCGGCACCCTGCGGCAGGGCTACGCCGTCGACGACACCGTGCTGATGGCCAATTTCGGCGGCGGCGGGCCGGGCGGGTTCCACCCCAGCACCATCGGCAACACGCCGCCCGTGTTGAAGGTCGAGACGGATCGCGAGCTGACCGCCGCCGTCGGCGAGCCGGTCACGCTGCGCGCCGTCGCGACGGACGACGGCCGGCCCGGACGCCGGCCGATCCCGGACTTCTGGGTCGGCCGCAGCCGGACCGTGCTGTTCGCCTCGACGGGCCTGCGGCTGTCCTGGATCCGCTACCGCGGTCCCGCCCCGGTCAGTTTCGACCCGCCGCAGACGAAGGTCTGGGAGGACTTCCGCGACGGCGGCGGCTCGCCCTGGTCGGCCGGCTGGGAGCCGCCCCCCGTCCCGCCCGGCAACCGCTGGCTGGTGCGGGCCACGTTCAGCGCGCCGGGCACGTACGTGCTGCGTTGCATCGCCCACGACGGCGGACTCCAGGCCTACGAGGACGTCACCGTGCAGGTGGCCCCCTGACGATACCGCCTGCCTCCGGCGGGCGCCCGCGATCGAACCACGATCTGCCGACCCGCGGCGCGTTGCCCGCGGCCGGCCGCGTCCGGCCCCGTGCTGCACGGCGTCCGGGCGACCCGCCGAAAGGAGCGGAAGCAGCGGCATGACGGAAACGGCGAAAGACCCTCGAAACCTCACGATTGCGGAGCTGTACGACCTGAGCGGGCAGGTGGCCATCGTCACCGGTGCGGCGCAGGGGATCGGCCTGGCGATTGCCAACCGCTTCGCGGAGGCCGGCGCAACGCTGCTCCTGGCCGATATCGACGGCGAGACGGTGCGGTCGGTGCGCGACGCCATCCGGCAGCGCGGCGGCACGGCGAGCGAGTGCGTGTCGGACGTCTCCACGGTGGCCGGCGCAGTCGAGCCGGTGCGGGCGGCGAAGGAGACGTACGGCCGCGTGGACCTGCTGGTCAACAACGCCGGCATCTACCCCATGGTCCCGTCCCTGGAGCTCTCCGAGCAGGTGTGGGACAAGACCCTCGACCTGAATCTCAAGGGACTGTTCTTCGCCGCCCAGGCGGCGGCTCGCGAGATGGCCGACTCGGGCCGGGGCGGGGCCATCATCAACATTGCGTCGGTCGACGCGTTCAAGCCGATCGGCAACCTCGTCCACTACGACGCGTCGAAGGGCGGCGTCGTCATGCTGACGAAGTCGCTGGCCAAGGAGCTGGGGGCGCGCGGCGTCCGCGTCAACGCCATCGCGCCAGGGGGCATCCGGACGCCGGGCACCGCGCAATCGGCACCGCCGCTGCCCCCGGGGGTCGATGCGGAAGCCATGCTGCAGCAGATGCTGGCCGCCCTGCCGCTGGGCAGAATGGGCGAGCCCGACGACGTCGCGCGGCTGGCCCTCTTCCTCGCCAGCCCCGCCGCGGCCTACATGACGGGCAGCACGGTGGTCGTCGACGGTGGGATGCTGATAGCCTGAGCCGCGCGCGCGGTCGCGCGCCACGCGATGCAGCCCCCGAGCCCCGCCGTCGATCGACCGCCCGCGGCCACCCCACGCCGTCGCGTCGGGCGGCGGCTCGGCACGCTGGCGCGCGAGCCCTTCCTGCAATTCCTCGCGCTGGGCCTGCTCGTCTTTCTGGCCAGGGGCTGGTCCGGCGGGACGCCGGAACGCTACCACGTCACGATCGGGCCGGCTGACGTGCGCCGCCTCGCGACCGGCTACGAGTGGCAGTTCGGGCGCCCGCCGACCGCCGCCGAGCTCGGCCACCTGGTCGACCGCCACATCGAGGAGGAGATCCTCTACCGCGAGGGCGTCGCGCTCGGACTGGACCGGGACGACGAGATCGTCCGCCGGCGCGTCGTGCAGAAGCTGCAGTTCCTGCAGGAGGACACCGCGCTCGTGCCGGAGCCGGACGACGCCGCGCTGCGCGCGTTTCGCGCCCGCCATGCCGACCGCTACCGCGAGCCGGCGCGCGCGACCTTCCGGCACCGGTACTTCTCGCCCGACGACGACGGGCCGGCGGCCGCACGGGCGAGAGCGGCCGCGGCGCTCGCGCCGCTGGCGAACGATGCCGCCGCGCCGTCGCTTCCCGCCGGCGATCCGTTTCCGGGCCGCGACCGCTACGCGGCCATCGACGCGGCCGGCCTGGCGCGGATATTCGGCGATTCCGAGCTGTCGCGGACCCTCTTCGCGCTGGCGCCCCATCGATGGCACGGGCCGCTCCAATCGGGCTACGGCTGGCATCTGGTGTTCGTCGACACCCTCGAGCCGGCCCGCGAGCGGCCGTTTGCCGACGTGCGCGATCGGATCCGGGCAGACTACGTCGACGAGCAGCGACAGGCCGTCAACGACGCGGCCCTGGCCGCGATCAAGGCCAGGTACGTGGTGCACCGCCGGGATCTGGAGGAATGAGTCCGCGCTGCCGGGCCCTGGCGGCGGCCGCGCTGCTGGCGTGCCCGGCTGCCGTCGCCGGGCACGAGGTGCGTCCGGCCTACCTCGAGATCACCGAGCTGACGGAGCCGGCCGCGCACCGCGTCGAGATCCTCTGGAAGCAGCCGGTCATCGTGGACCGCGCCGTGCGGCTCGTCCCGCGCCTGTCGACCGGTTGGCTCGACGACGCGCCGGCCGCGCAGCAGCTGGGCCTGAACCACCTCATCAGGGTCTGGCGGCCGGCGGACGGCGCGGGGGCGGACCTCGAGGGAGCCGTGATCGCGATCGACGGTCTCGAGCGAACGATCACCGACGTGCTGGTCCGCGTCACGCTCGCGGACGGCCGGCGGCTGGAGCGCTTCCTCACGCCGGCCGAGCCGTCGCTGACCGTCTCGTTCGAGCGAACGACCGTCGCGGCGCCCGTCTACCTGCAGCTCGGCGTCGAGCACATCCTCACCGGCATCGATCACCTGGCGTTCGTGCTGCTCCTGCTCATCCTCATCGGGGGCGGCCGGCGGCTGGTCGCCGCGGTCACGGCGTTCACCGCGGCCCACAGCCTGACGCTGGCACTGACGACGCTCGGGGTGATCCGCGTCCATGCACCCGCGGTCGAGGCGGTCGTGGCCCTGAGCATCGTGTTCCTGGCCGTGGAGCTGGTGCAGGCCGCCGGCGGGCGCGCGGGGCTCACGAGCCGCAAGCCGTGGCTGGTGCCGTTCGCCTTCGGCCTGCTGCACGGCTTCGCCTTCGCCGGCGCGCTGGCGGAGATCGGCCTGCCGCGCGGCGAGATCGCCCTCTCGCTGCTGCTCTTCAACCTCGGCGTGGAGCTGGGCCAGCTCCTGTTCATCGCCGTCGTGCTCGCGGCGAGCTGGATCGTCACGCGCCGCGCCTGGCCCACGCCCGCCTGGATGCGTCTCGTGCCCCCCTACGCGGTCGGCGCGTTCGCGGCCGCCTGGTTCATCGAGCGGCTGCAGCCGTGATCGAAGCGGCCGCCGACGGCGGTTGTGCGGGCGATCCAATCGGCCTACAATCCGCCGAGCAACGGCGCGCCCCGCGGCGCGTCGTCGCCAACCCCGAGAGGAGACCGGAGACCATGCGAATCGTGCTGAGCCGGATGCTGGTGTCGACGCTGATGGCGTCCCTGGCGGCCGTGGTGCTGATCGCGCAGGGCGGCGGCGGGCAGCCCCAGTCGGTGACCCCGGCCGACATCGAAGCCTGGAAGCAGGCGCTGTCCAACTGGGGCCGTTGGGGCGACGACGACCAGCACGGCGCGCTCAACCTGATCACGCGCGCCAAGCGCCGGCAGGCGGCGGCCCTGGTGCAGGAGGGCTTCTCCGTGTCCCTCGCGCGCCGCGCGGACTACGAGAGCAATCCCGATACGGAGCTCGGCATCCCCGGTACCGGCCCCTACGAGCGGAACATGGCCAGCCCCACGCTCGACTGGTTTGCGCTGCGCTATCACGGGTTCGCCCACACCCACATCGATTCGCTGGCCCACGGCACGGACAACGGCGTGTCGTACAACGGCTACGTCGACGACGACGAGGCGGTGCTCACGGCAGGCCATCCGCGGAACGCGATCGACGTGGCCGAGCACGGCATCTTCACGCGCGGCATCCTGATGGACATCCCGCGGCTGAAGGGCGTGCCGTACCTGGAGCCGGGGACCCGCATCTACCCCGCCGACCTCGAGGCGTGGGAGCAGCAGGCGGGCATGAAGGTCGCGTCCGGCGATGCGCTCTTCATCCGCACGGGACGCTGGGCGCGGCGGGCCGCGATGGGTCCGTGGAACGCCCGCGAGGGGTCGGCCGGCCTCGATGCATCGGTCATTCCCTGGCTGCGGGAGCGCGACATCGCCATCCTGGCCGGCGAAGCCCCGCAGGACGCCATTCCGCCCGGCGGCGAGCTGACCGGTCTGCCCGTGCACGGCTTCGCGCTCGTCTACCTCGGCGTCCACCTGTTCGACAACGTGGCCCTCGACGACGTGGCGGAGGCCGCCGCCGCGCGCAACCGGTGGGAGTTCCTGCTGACGGTCGCGCCCCTGCGCATGGTGGGCGGCACCGGGTCGCCGATCAATCCGATCGCGACGTTCTGACCTGCACGGGAGGACTGGATGGGTGCGCTCGACGGCTACGCGGCAATCGTTACCGGCGCGAGCCGCGGCATCGGGAAGGGCTGCGCGCTGGAGCTGGGCGCGGCCGGAGCGACGGTCTACGCCACCGGGCGCACGCTGAAGGAAGGCGACGCGCCGCTGCCCGGCAGCCTGGAGGCAACGGTCCGGGACGTCGAGGCGCTGGGCGGGCGCTGCGTCGGCGTGGCCTGCGACCACCGCGACGACGCCCAGGTGGCGGCGCTCTTCGAGCGCGTGGCGGGCGAGTGCGGGCGGCTCGACGTGCTGGTCAACAACGCGTTCCTCATCCCGGCCGAGCTGACCTCCGGGCTGCCCTTCTGGGAGACGCCGCTGTCGAACTGGGACGACATGATCGACGTCGGCACGCGCTCGGCCTACGCCGCCACGTGGCACGCCGCCAAGCCGATGGCGGCCGGCCGGCGCGGCCTGATTGTCAACGTCAGCTCATCCGGTGCGACGGGATTCGCCTGGCACGTGGCCTACGGCGTGGGCAAGTGCGCCCTGGATCGGACCACCGCCGACACGGCGCATCAGCTTCGCGACCATGGCGTGGCGGTCGTCTCGCTCTGGCCGGGCCTGGTCCTCACGGAGCGGCTGCAGCAGGTGCCGAACCTGGAGCAGGTATTCGACATCAGCGGGGCGGAGACGCCGCGGTTCTGCGGGCGGGCGGTTGCCGCGCTGGCCGCCGACGCGGACGCGCTGCGGTTCACCGGCCGCGCCGTCACTGCCCGCGCGCTGGCCGACGAGTACGGCTTCACCGACGTGGACGGCCGCCTCCCCGAGGGCCCGCTCTCCCACGACGACCGGGCGGACGCCGCGGGACAGGTTGGTTGAGAGTCTGCGCCGTTCTGCGGCGCAGACTCTCGGGCCCAATCGGAGTCAGTGGCGGCTGGCGCGCAGGTGCTCGCGGAGAATGTCGCGGCCGAAGTCGCCTTCGAAGTCCCGCCAGACCGAGTGGACGTGGTTGCCGTCGTTCTGGATGTTGTCGTACTCGATCAGGAACGTCGGCCCCTGCACGCGGTAGTAGTGCCGTCCCCCGCGCTCCATGTCGCCGGCCCAGGCGAAGGCGATGTGCTCGACGCCGGCCTCTTCCAGCCTCGCTATCCGCTGGGCCGCCAGGTCGTCGGCCATCAGCGAGGTGTAGGTCGCGATGAGCCGCCGCAACTGCGCCTGCTGGTCCCACGTCATCTCGGACGCCTTGATGCCGCCCGGTCCCAGCGAGTGCGCCCTGGCGAACGCCTCGGTGGCGATGTCCTCCGGCGCCACGTCGTCGATGATGGCGACCGCTCGCTGGTCGTCGTCGAGCGCCATCAGCAGCCCGCGCGCGGTATCCTCCTCCAGCCCGAGCACGCGCAGCCCCTTGCGCGGCCCTTCGCGCACCTCGGCCGGGTTGCTCCCGAAGAACGACGGCGTGCTCGCCACCGCGTCGCCGTCCACGACCGTGAAGTGGAGCGACAGGTGATGGCCCTCGACGCGCCAGCCCCAGGTGCCGGTCGGCCCCGGCGTGCCGAACACCGAGAAGAAGTACCACTCCGGGTTGCGGGTGATCCGGCCGCTCTGCTCGAGCGCCGCGAGCACGGCCTCGAGCTCCATGACGTCGACCGCGACCGAGTAGCCGATCTCGCTGAGAGCCGCCTTGAGCAGGGCGTGGGCCGCCTGCCGCTGCGTCTCGTCCATGTCCTCGATCTTGAGGCCCTGCCGGGGATGCATCTCGGTCGGGATGTAGTGGAACCGCTCCCGATCGTCGGAATCGAACGGCAGCGCGGCCATCCCGCGCTGCTCGGATGTCAGCGACGCGAGAAATCCCTGCGCGGCGTCGGCCATCGAGGCCGCCGTCCGCTGCGAGGCGATTGTCGAGGCGAGCCCGAGCGCGGCGACGAACCCGACAGCGATGAACACCCGATACCATGCCAGACGGCTCATGCGGACCCCCGTTTCGTAGCGTATAGTCATCGGTATCTTACGAAGGCTGCCGTGGGCCGTCAACCGCCCGCGGCAGCCCGGCGACTGCGAAGAAAGGACGACCCATGCGAGCACCGACATGGTTCCGGGCAGCGATCGGCGCCGCCCTGCTGACGGCGATGGGCTGCGGCGCAGCCGATCCGCCGGCCGAGCCCGCGGCCGATCCGGCGCCGGCGGCGGCTGCCGACTGCGCCCCGGTCGGGGAGATCCAGTTCATCTGCGACCTGATCAGTCCCGAGGACCTGGCCGTCCTGCCGGGCGAGGAGTGGGTCATCGCCTCCGGCAACCAGGAGGGCGGCATGATCCATCTGGTCAACGTCCGGGACAAGACGAGCTCCGTCCTCTACCCCGCCGCCGCTCCGCGGGAACGGCTCGACGCCGAGACGTATCCTGCCTGCCCCGGACCGATCGACCCGGACGAGGGCGCCGCGTTCCGCGCCCACGGCCTGTACCTGAAGCCGGGCGAGGACGGGGTCCACACCGTCTACCTGGTGCACCACGGCCACCGCGAGTCCGTCGAGGTGTTCGAGATCGACGGGAACGCGAGCCCGCCGGCGCTGACGTGGGTGGGCTGCGCCGTCGCCCCGGAGCCGCTCACGCTCAACTCGGTCGTCGCGCTGCCGGACGGCGGCTTCGCGGCCACCAGCTTCCGGACCGCCGGCCTGACGGAATCGCTCGACGACATCCAGACCGGCGCCGTCTCCGGCTCGGTGTGGGAATGGCACACGGACGGCGGCTGGACCGAGGTGCCGGGCAGCGAGACCGGCGGGCCCAACGGCCTGGAGATCTCCGACGACGGGGAGTGGTTCTACATCGCCGGCTGGGGGGAGCAGCGCTTCATCCGCCTGTCGCGCGGCCGCGACCCCGTCGAGCGGGAGGCCGTCGACCTGCACTTCCGGCCCGACAACCTGCGCATGCAGCCCGACGGCGCCGTCTTCGCCGCCGGGGCCGACCGCTTCAACACGCCGGAAGAGACGTTCCACGTGGGGCGGATCGACCCGCAGACGCTGGAGGTCGGCCGGGTGATCGATCACCCCGTCATCGAGAGGTTCGCGGCCTGCACCACGGCCATCCGGATCGGCGACGAGATCTGGATGGGGACGAACCGCGGCGAGAAGATCGGCTACTTCCCCGCGCCGTAATGAAGGAGGACACCATGCGACTCGCCAAGTTGACGTTCCTTGTCGTGATGCTGATGCTGGCCGCGAGCGGCGCGACCTGGATGCTCGCGCAGCAGCAGCGCGCTTCCGGCATGCTGTCGCCCGCGGACTACCTCGAGATCCAGCAGATCTACTACCTGTATCCGCACGACGTGGACCCCGGCTCCGAGTTCGACGCCTCCTGGATGTACACCGAGGACGGCCGCTTCTCGGCCGGCGGCGAGCCGGTCGTCGGACGGGCCGCGCTCAGGGAGTTCTACGAAGGGGTGCGCGCGCGCCACGCGGCCGGCATCCGGCACGTCAACGCCAGCCTGGTCCTCATGCCGACCGACGAAGGCGCCCGCGGCATGGGCTACATGCTGCAGGTGGAGCGGCGGACGGAGGACGGCCCGATCGAGATCACCCTGTTCGGCAAGTACACCGACGACTGGGTGAAGACGGCCGAGGGCTGGCGGATCAAGGAGCGCCGGTTCGTGGCCGACACCTGGCGCGGAGCCGCCACGAACTGAGCCGGCCCGCGTCTCGCGGAGACCGATGGCCAGCCACTCCGTACGCCGCCACTTGCGCGTCGAGATCGACGCCTACGACGAGACCATCCGCCGCTTCATCCCCGGCTACGACGCGATGCTGGGGGTGGCGGCCCGCACCCTGGCCACCGCCCGCCCGGACGTGGCCCTCGATCTCGGCGCCGGCACCGGCGCCCTCTCCGAAGCCCTCCTGCTGCACGGGGACGCCGGCACGGTCGAGCTGATCGACGTCGATGCCGAGATGCTGGAGCAGGCCCGGATCCGCCTCGCGCGGTTCGGCGAGCGGGTCCGCTTCCGGCAAGTGTCGTTCCTCGGCGAGCTGCCGCCCTGCGATGCCGCAGCGGCGTCGCTCGCGCTCCACCACATCCCGTCGATCGACGCGAAGCGGGCGGTCTATGGCCGCATCCTGGCCGCGCTGCGGCCGGGCGGACTGTTCGTCAATGCCGATGCGGTGATGCCGGCCGGGCCGGCCGCGCAAGCGGAGACCTACGAGGCGTGGGCCGCGCACATGGCGACGTGCGGGATCGAGCGCGCGCGGGCGTTCGAGCACTTCGCCGAGTGGGCCGACGAGGACACCTACTTCCCGCTGGAGGCCGAGCTCGAGGCCCTGCGGGCGGTCGGCTTCGACGCCGACTGCGTGTGGCGGCACTGCTCGATGGCGGTAGTGGCCGGACGCCGGCCGGCTTCAATGTGACGGGGCTGCGGGGTCCCCGCAGCGGACGCCGGGGGCTCGGGGCGCAGCCCCGTCTGAATGAAGCCGGGCTAGTTGTCGTTCTGCGTGGCGCGGGCCTGCTGCGAGCGGGCCTCCAGCTCCGCCTCGTACTCCTCGTCGGTGAGCCAGATCACCCGCGACAGCAGGAACAGCATGTCGTCGATGGAGCGGCTGCCCCAGCCCTTCCAGTTGCGCGGGTCGGCCACGCGGGGATTGCCGGCGGTGTTGTCGTACCAGGCGGTGACCCGGATGATCGTCCCCCTGGGGAGCAGCGGGGCCACGTCGTCCTGGTAGTGGTACACCTTCACCCAGTTGTGGTTGTACCCCGCGCAGTTGAGCGTTTCCTGGTAGCCGCTCGGATAGAGCGCGTGGACACACATCCGGCGCCCGCTCGAGTGCAGGTGCGGCTCAAAGTTGAGCACGAGCCCGGCCCGCTGCATGGGGTACATCGCCTCGACGACCGTCTCCTTGTTGCCGGGGATGTCGAGGTCGTAGGTGAGCGAGCCGAACGTGGTGGCGTTGGTGTACTTGGGCTCGTAGCCCTCCGGATGCAGCTTGAACGCCACGTCGATGGAGAACGTCGCCTCGGTGCCGATCGAATGCGTATGCAGGTCGAAGGTCAGGCCCGAGCCGGCAGGCAGCCTGACGCCGAGGGTGTCGGGGTAGATGGTCGAGTTCTGACCCAGCTCCCAGACGACGTTGAACAGACCGCGGCGGCGGCCCTCCGCGCCCGTGGCGGCGCTCGCGGCGTCCTCGGCCGACGACCCCGCCGTGGTGAGGACGACCGCGTGATGGACGACGAAGTAGCTCAGATCGCCGTCCTTCGCGCGGCCGGTCTCGCCCTCGAGATGCCGGACCTCGCGGAACTCGACCGCCTTGACGTAGCGGTCGGCGGTCAGCCCGGTGGGAGCCGGTCCGATGCGGCCGTAGTAGTCCGGCGCCACCGCCTGCAGCGTCATCGACGGCGACGAGACGATCAGGTCCGGCGTGCCGATCGACCACTCGCTGCCGGCCGGGTCGTACGCGGGCATCAGCGCCGGGTCGCCGCGCAGCGCCCCGCCGTCCACCCACGCCGCGATGGTGGCCACCTCCGCCCGGCTCAGCGACGGATCGTCCTTGAACTTCTGGATCCCGACGTTCTTCTCGATGAACCAGGGGGGCATCCGCTCCGGATCGTCGTCCGGACGCGACACCTTGTCACGGACCGCGCGTGCCCAGGGTCGCACGTCGTCGTAGGTGATGAGCGACATCGGGGCAATCGAGCCCGGCTTGTGGCAGTTGACGCAGGAGCGGTGCAGAATCGGCGCCACGTCCTTCGTGAACGTCACCTCGTCGGCCGCCGCGGCCGGGGCCGCCGCCAGCATCAGCGCCGCGGCCGGCAGCGTGAGCAGCACGGCGGCGCACCTCGCACGCAGGATCCAGATCATCGTTCAACCCTCCCGTTTCGCCACCGGTCGAGATCGGATCGAAGACCGGATCAATTGGCGGCGAAGCAGTAGAACATGCCCGCACCGCCGGTCGCCACCAGGTTCTCCTGGCCGCAGCCGCGGCTCGGGTGCGCCGAGTTCCAGGATCCGTTGGGACCGCCCTGCTTGTCGTGATGTCCGACCTGGGCCGAGCCGTCCGCGGCGTTGCTGGTCCAGTTGCTGCAGGTGTGGTCCGCGTCGTCGGTGTACGCGGTCCCGTCGGGCTGCGTGCCGGTCAGGATGTCGTGCTGGTTGGGCGAGTCGCCGAGGCCGGGAATCATGTTCCCCTGCTCGGTGAGCGCGATGCCCTTGCCGAAGGAGATGCCGACCCGCGCCAGCTCCAGCGTGTCGCCGTGCAGCACGGCCAGATCCGTCGCGATGCGCCGGCGGCCGCCGTGCGCGTACCACGGGCCGCTGCCGATGCGGTCGCGGGCGTTGACGGCATTCTCGCCCTGCGTGCTCAGATACGCGCGCCAGGTCGAATCGCCGTGGCCGGCCGCTTCGGCCAGCGACTGGCAGTGGGCGTCGGCCCCCTCGAGGCCGCCCAGGTTGGCCCCGTCACCCAGGCCGGCGCTGGTGATGAAGAACGACATCGGCTGCGAATCCTGCTGGGCCGTGGCGACGTGCAAGCCGCCGGCCGCCGCCGCAACCACACCGACCAGCGCTGTCAGAATCAGAGACTTGCTGCGCATCATGCCCTCCTGCTCCATTCGAGGCGGGTTCAACGGTTGGGCAATTGTACACGCCTCCCCGCGAAATCCGATAACATCCGGCCGGGGAGTTGACCATGACACCGAGACGGCATTCAGGGACGGCATTGGCGATACTGACGGCTCTGCTGGCGCTGGGCGGCGCGAGCGCCGCGGATGCCCAGGGCGCAGACCCGCAGGTGCCGTCGTTCGAGCGCGATCCGTCCTGGCCGCAGCCGCTGCCCGACAACTGGCGTCTCGGCATCGTGTGGGGCGTGGCCGTCGGCCCCGAGGACCACGTGTGGGTGCTCCACGCTCCCGACAACTACCGCGACGAGATCGAGGACGAGGGCAAGGTGCCGGCCCCGCCGGTGCTCGAGTTCGATCCCGCAGGCAACCTCGTGCGCGCCTGGGGCGGCCGCGACCAGGGCTATCCGTGGTTCTACCGCATGGACAGCCAGCGGCTGTCGCGCGTGGACGAATACCCGCACCCGGTCCGCGAGCATGCGCTCAACGTCGACCACCGGGGCAACGTCTGGATCAGCGGCGGCGGCCACCTCGTGCTCAAGTTCTCGCGGGAGGGCGAGTTCCTCCTGCAGATCGGGGAGCTGGGCAAGACCGGCGGCAGCGGCCACACCCGCTATCTCGGCAACCCGTCGAACGTCGACTTCGACCCGCGGACGAACGAGGTCTACGTCGCGGACGGCTATCTCAACAAGCGCGTGGCCGTCTTCGACATGGACACCGGGGAGTACAAGCGGCACTGGGGCCGCTACGGAGAGCCGCCGGACGACTCGTTCGAAGCCGGCCCCCTGCCCGCCTGGTCAGGGTTCCCCGGGCCGACCGGCTTCTTCCCCCGCTTCGCCCACGGCGCCAACATCGCCGCCGACGGGCGGGTCTACGTGGCGGACCGGGCGCACGACCTGATTCACGTCTACGAGCCGGACGGCACGTTCATCGAGGAGGCGCCGACGCCCGGCCCCGTGAACTCGGTGGCGTTCTCGCACGACCCCGATCAGCAGTACGTCTACGGCGCGGGCATCAACGCGGCGGGCAAGATCTACATCATGCGGCGCAGCGACCTCGAGGTCGTCGGCGAGTTCGACAGCGCCGGACAGCACTTCTTCGACGTCGACTCGCAGGGCAACCTGTTCACCTGCGGGCTGTTCATGCCGGTGAAGCTCGTGCTGCAGGATTAGGCCGGAAAAGAAAACGGCGGCCCCGATGCCGTCTCCCGACATCGGGGCCGCCGCCAGTCTGCTCGTTTCCGACGGGCTCTTACTGATCCTGTGCGGCGCCGTCGCCGGTGACCTCGACCGTCACGTCGGCATACGACATCAGGCCGCCGTCGTCGGCCCAGGCGCGGAGCACGTACGTGCCCGGCGTGTCGAACGTCGCCGTCGCCTCCCAGCGGTTGTGGGGCGGCGCCGGCGGGGCGCCCCAGCCCGGCGACCAGTACGAGTTGCCGCCGTCCCGGAAGTCCTCCCAGACGTCGATCTGCTGCGGATCGAACGTCACGTCGCGACCCGGGCCGCGATAGACGAACCAGGACAGCCACAGCCCGGCCGCGCTGTCGGGCGTCGTCGTCTGCAGTGACGGCGGCAGGATGGGCAGCGAGCGCGGCCTCGGAATCCCGTCGTCGGTGGCGAACGCGGTCAGTTGCAGCGGCTGGCCGACCGCCACCGTGCGCCGCGGCGCGCCGGCGACCCGCAGCTCCGGCGGCTTGTTGCCGATCAGGCCGTACCCGCCCCCGCCGGCGCCCCCGGCGCCCTTGTTGTTCATGATGACCACGTCATCGATGAAGTAGTCGATCAGCAGCGTGGCATAGGCGCGCTCGGTCTCTCCGGCGCTGGTCAGCGTCCAGATCAGCTCCTGCTCCCCGAAGTCGGCGGGGACGCGGATCTTGAACAGGAACCGGTTGCGCTGGGGATAGAAGTGGGTCGGCTGCCCGTAGTCGGGCCCGCCCGGCTCGATTCGGTTGTCCGGCCCGACCGGGATGTCGAAGCGCTGCTCCCAGTTGCGGTTGAAGTAGCCGAACAACAGGTTGAACGACCCGTCCGGGTTCCGCTCCCACCCTTCGTAGACCGGGGCAATGTTCTGCCCGCGGGGCGCCGCCACCTGGGCGGTGGCGGACGGGCCGGCCGCGACGAGCGCGGCCAGCCCGATCCCGATTGCGACGGTGCATGCGATCAGCCGTGCAGGCATGACCCGACCACCCTTCCGGCTACTGGTCCTGGTTCTGGGCCAGCCCGCCCACGGTGCAGCCCGGGCACCCGATGACGTACTCGCCCGGTTGCAGGTTGAGCATGTCCCGCCGGTCGGCGATCTCGGTGGCGTACTGCTCGTCGGTCAGATAGTTGCCCTGCGCGATGTTGGTCAGCATCTGGTCGATCGAGCGGTGCCCCAGCCCGGTCCAGTTCCGGCCGTCGGCCACGTTCCTGTTGCCGGGCGACGTGTCGAAGTAGCCGGTCACCCGCAGGATGGTCCCCTTGGGCAGCAGCGGCGCGGCGTGATCCTCGTACGGGTAGACGCGCACCCACGAGTGGTTGTAGCCGGAGCAGCTCAGCGTCTCGATCAGGCCGGTCGAGTAGATGGCATCGAGGCACATCCGCACGCCCGCCGCGTGGAGGTGCGGCTCGAACACGGTCAGCTTCGTGTGCTCGGGCAACGCCTCGAACGTCTCGATCTTCTGATCCGCCTGGCCGCCGCGAACATCGAGGTAGCGCGTCCCCGCCAGCAGCACCTTGTTGGTGTACTCCGGCTCGTAGCCCCGCGGGTGGAACTTGAAGCCGATGTCGAGCCGCGAGGTCGTATGCGTCCCGATGGAGTGCAGGTGCGCCGACGTGAAGTCGATGTTCGAGCCCGCCCGCAGCAGCGGACCGGCCTTCGGGTCGAAGTAGTCGGCGTTGCGGCCCACCTCATGCACCGGCCAGAAGCCCTGGCCGAGGAAGTCCGCGAGCGCAGCCTCGTACCGCTCCGGATCGCTCTCCTTGAGTGCGTTCAGCTCGTCCACGGACACCTGATCGGGATGAACGGCGTTCCAGATCATGTGGTGGAGCACCCACCGCGAGCCGACCGTCTCCCGCCCGCTCGCGGGCTCCCGATTGTTGATCTCCTTCTGCTCGACCGCGGCGACGTAGCGGTCCTCCGTCAGCCCGGTCGGCGTGAAGCCAACCGGCCCCCACCAGTCCGGATCGGAAGCGCCCACCTCGATCGTCGGCGACGAGACGATCAGATCGGGTTCCCCGATCGTCCAGACCGACGCATCGGCGAACTCGAGCGGCGGCGGCGCATCGGCCGGGTTGCCGCGCGGTGCGCCGTTGTCCGCCCACGTCGCGATCGCCTCGACCTGCGCGTCGCTCAGCGAGATGTCGCCCTTGTAGTCCTGGATGCCGATTTCCTTCTCGATGTACCACGGGGGCATCGCATCCTGCTTGTCGCGCAGGCCCGTGCGCTGCTTCATGCTCCGGGCCCACGGCCGCGTGTCCTCGTAGGTCAGCAGCGACATCGGCGCCCCGCCGTCGGGACGGTGACACTGCTGGCAGCTCCGCTGCAGGATCGGCGCGATGTCCTTCGACCAGGTGACCTCGGCCTCCTGCGCCGCGACCGGACCGGCGAACCCGACGGCGAGCAATGCCGCCGCCAGGCTCAACGTCCGCCCGACGTTCCGCGTCGGTCGTTTCATGTGCGTTCTCCTCTGCTCGTGCAGGGTTCCGCGCGCCTACTGATTGTCCTGGGCAGCAACGTGCCCGTAGCCGCAGCCGGGGCAGCCGACCACGTACTCGCCGGGCGCCAGATCGAGGTCGCGGCGGCGCTGCTCGAGCTCGGCGGCGTACTGCTCGTCCGACAGCGCCACGCCCTGCGCGAGGTTGATCAGCATGTTGTCGATCGAGCGGTCGCCCATCCCCGCCCAGTTGCGCGGGTCGGCCACGTTCTTGTTCCCGGGCGACGTGTCGAAGTAGCCCGAGATGCGCAGGATCGTGCCCTTCGGCAGCAGCGGGGCCGCGTGGTCGGCGTACGGATACGCACGCACCCACGAGTGGTTGTAGCCCGAGCAGCTCAGCGTCTCCATCGTGCCCGTCGTCGGGTAGATCGCATCGAGGCACATCCGCGTGCCGGCGGCGTGCAGATGCGGCTCGAAGATGGTCAGCTTCGCGTTGTACGACAGCGTCTGGAACGTCTCGATCTTCTGGTTCGCCTGGCCGCCCCGGATGTCGAGCTCGCCGGTGCCGTGGGCCAGCAGCCGGTTGCGGTACTCCGGCTCGTAGTCACGCGGATGGAACTTGAAGCCGATGTCGAGGTGCGACGTCATGTGCGTCCCCGTCGAGTGCAGGTGCGCCGACGAGAAGACGATGTTCGACCCCGCCCGCAGCAGCAGGCCGGCCTTCGGATCGAAGTAGTCGGCGTTGCGCCCCACTTCGTGCACCGGCCAGAAACCCTGTTCATTGGCGGTCGAGCTCACGACCTCGGCGTACTCGTCGGGGTCCGACTGCCTGAGCGCCGCCAGCTCCTCGGGCGTGTACTCCTCGGGATCGATGACGTTCCACACCAGGTGGTGGATGCCCCACCGCGAACCGACGGTGTCCCTCCCGCCCGACGGCTCGACGTTGTTGATCTCCTTCATCTCGATGGCCGCCACGTAGCGGTCCTCGGTCAGGCCCTCGATGGCCGCCTGCCCGATGGGTCCCCACCAGTCGGGATCGGCGGCCCCGATCTCGACAGAAGGCGACGAGACGATGAGATCGGGCTCGCCGATGGTCCAGACGGACGCGTCGGGGAACTCGAGCAGCGGCGGCGCGTCGGCCGGGTTGCCGCGCGGCGCCCCGTTGTCGACCCACGTCGCGATGGCCTCGACCTCGGCGTCGCTCAGCGAGGTATCGCCCTTGTAGTCCTGGATGCCGATGTCCTTCTCGATGTACCAGGGAGGCATCGCGTCCTGCGTGTGCCGCAGGCCGGTGCGCTGCCTGATGCTCCGCGCCCAGGGCCGCGTGTCCTCGTAGGTGATCAGCGACATCGGGGCCCCGCCGTCCGGGCGGTGGCACTGCTGGCAGCTCCGCTGCAGAATCGGCGCGATGTCCTTCGACCACGTGACCTCGGCCTCCTGCGCCGCCACGGGAGCCGCGAGGCCGGCAAGAAGCAACGCCGCCGCCGCCGTACCGATCGCCCACCGCCGAGTCGTCCGCGTCGTCATATGAGCCATAGCCAGATCTCCCCTCCGCGTCTCTTGTTGCGCCTCCGGACTACTGCTGGTTCTGCGCCGCGTCACCCGTAACGACGACGGTGATGTCGTCATATGCCATCAGGCCGCCGTCATCCGCCCAGGCGCGCAACACGTACGTGCCGGGCTCGTCGAACGTTGCCGTCGCCTCCCACTTGTTGTCGGGCGGCGCCGGGGGCGCCTCCCAGCCGAACGACCAGTTCGAGTTCCCGCCTGCCGAGACCGGCCGCGTGTCCTCCCAGACCGACGCCTGCAGGGGGTCGAACGCCACCTCTTCGCCCGGGCCGCGGTAGACGAACCAGGCGAACCACAGGCCCGACGAGCTGTCGGGCGTCACCCGGCGCACCTGCAGCAGCGACCGCGGACGGGGAATCCCGTCGTCGGTGGCATACGCCGCCAGGTGCAGCGGCTCGCCGACCGCCACCTCCCGCGTCGGCGGGCCGTCGATCCGCAGCGTGGGCGCGATGTTCCCGAAGATGTCGTACTCGCCGCCCGCACCGCCGCCGGCGCCCTTGTTGTTCTGGACGACCGTGTCGTCGAGGAAGTAGTCGATGAGCAGCGAGCCGTACGCGCGCTCGGTCTCGCCGTTGCTCGTCAGCGTCCAGACCAGCTCCTGGTCGCCGAAGTCCGGCGGCACCTGAACCTTGAACAGGAAGCGGCTGCGGCGCGGATAGAAATGGGTCGGCTGCCCCAGGTCGGGACTGCCCGACTCGAACCGGTTGTCGGGCCCAACCGGGATGTCGATCCGCTCCCCCCGGTTGCGGTTGAAGTACCCGAACACCAGGTCGAACGAGCCGTCCGGATTCGGCTGCCACCCCTCGAAGACCGGGGCAATGCTCTGTCCGCGCGCCGCCGACGACGCCACCTGTGCGGTGACGGCGGGACCGGCCGTCACGATGAACGCCAGCCCGAGCGCGGCGACCAGGGCGCATGCTGTTGTCCTTGCCACCATGAAGCTCCCCTTTCTGCTCCCGCGTTCCGCCGTTCGTGCGGACAGCTAGCCCGCGACAACCACCGTGATGTCCTCGTGGGACATCAGCCCACCGTCGTCCGCCCACGCGCGCAGGACGTAGGTTCCCGGCTCGTCGAACGTCACCGAGGCCTCCCACCTGCCGCCGGGCGGCGCGGGGGGCGCACCCCATCCGGACGCCCACGGCGAGTTCGAACCGTCGCGCATGTCCTCCCACACGGAGATCTGCGGCGGGTCGAACGTGGCCTGCGTGCCCGAGCCGCGATAGACGAACCAGGCCACCCACAGGCCCGATGCGCTGTCGGGCGTCACCCGGAACTGGAACGGAATCGCGGGCAGCGCCCGCGGCGTCGGAATCCCGTCGTCGCTCGCGTAGGCGGCGAGCTGCAACGGCTGGCCCACCTCGACGTTGCGGGTCGGCGGACCCTCCACGTGGAGCTCGGGCGGCTGGTTGCCGGCGAGCTCGAACATCCCGCCGCCGCCGCCGCCGGCGCCCTTGTTGTTCATGATGACGGTGTCATCGACGAAGTAGTCGATCAGCAGCGAGCCGTAGGCGCGCTCGGTCTCGCCGTTGCTCGTCAGCGTCCAGACCAGCTCCTGGTCACCGAAGTCGGGCGGCACGCGCACCTCGAAGGTGAAGCGGTTGCGCCGCGGATAGAAGTAGGTCGGCTGGCCCCGGTCGGGGCCGCCCGGCTCGATGCGGTTGTCCGGTCCGACCGGCACGTGCACCTGCTCGTCCCAGTTCCGGTTGAAGTAGCCGAACAGCAGGCTGAACGACCCGTCGGGGTTCTCGCGCCAGCCTTCGTACGCGGGCGCGACGTTCTGCCCCCTGGGCGGCGTGATCTGCGCCTGCACCGCCGGCAACCCGGCGAGCAGCACGACCAGCCCCGCCGCGAGCGCAAGCGCTGCCGTCAGCCTCGTCGATCCGGACACCATGCCATCACCACGCATTCGCACCACCGGCGCCTACTGCTGGTCCTGACCCGCCGACTGCTCGGGCAGGTCGCCGCAGAGCGGGCATCCGAGGACGTACTCGCCGCCCTCCAGATCCAGCACCTGCCTGCGCTCGGCCATCTCCTGGGCGAACTGCTCGTCGGTCAGGTACATGCCCTGGGTGAGGTTGATCATCATCTGGTCGATCGACCGGTGCCCCAACCCCGACCAGTTCCGGCCGTCGGCGACGTTCCTGTTGGCCGGCGTGGTGTCGAAGTAGCCGCTGATGCGCAGGATGGTGCCCTTCGGGATCAACGGGGCCGCGTGGTCGGCGTACGTGTACGCCCTGACCCAGCTGTGGTTGTAGCCCGAGCAGCTCAACGTCTCGCTGAGCCCGTTGGGATAGAAGGCATCCAGGCACATCCGGACGCCGGCCGCATGCAGGTGCGGCTCGAACAGCGACAGCTTCGCGTGCCGCGGCAACGGCTGGAGCGCCTCGACCCGCTGGTTGGCCTGGTTGCCGCGCACGTCGATGTTGAGCGTGCCGGCGAACAGCGGCTGGTTGGCGTAATCCGGCTCGTAGCCCCGCGGATGGAACTTGAAGCCGACGTCCAGCCGGGTCGTGGTGTGCGAGCCGGTGGAGTGGAGATGGGCGGACGTGAACGCGATGCGCGCGCCGGCCCGCAGCAGTTGCCCCGCCCGCGGGTCGAAGTAGTCGGCGTTGCGGCCGACCTCGTGCACCGGCCAGAACCCCTGCCCCGAGGCCTCCGCGACCACGCGCGCGAACTCCTCCGGATTCTCCTGCTGCAGCCGCGCCAGCTCCTCGGGACTCGGCTGGTCGTCGTGAACCGCGGACCAGATCATGTGGTGAATGGCGAAGTTCGAGCCCACCGTGGCCCGCTTCGTGCTCGGCTCGCGGTCGTTGACCTCCTTCTGCTCGACGGCGGCCACGTAGCGGTCCTCGAGCAACCCGGTCGGCGTCTCGCCGATGGGCCCCCACCAGTCCGGGTCGGCCGCGCCGACCTCGACCGTCGGCGACGAGATGATCAGGTCCGGCTCGCCGATTGCCCACTGATCGATGCCCAGGAACTCGACCGGCGGCGGCATGTCGGCCGGGTTGCCCAGCGGAGCGCCGTTGTCGACCCAGGTCGCGATGGCCTCGATCTCCGCGTCGTCGAGCGACGGGTCGTTCTTGAATTCCTGGATGCCGATGTTCTTCTCGATGTACCAGGGGGGCATCGCTTCCGGCTGGTGCCGGAGGCCGGTGCGGTACTTGATGCTCCGCGCCCAGGGCCGCACCTCTTCATAGGTGAGGAGCGACATCGGCGCGCCGCCGTCCGGGCGGTGGCAGTTCTGGCAGCTGCGCTGCAGAATCGGCATGATGTCCTTCGAGAACGTGACCTCGCCGCCTGCCACGTCCTGGGCGGCGGCCGACAGCGGCGCAACCAGCGTCAACGCCCCCGCCAGCATGAAGAGACCCGGCCATGTCTGCATCGCACTCCGCCGTTTCGTCATCGAGCATCCCCCTCGCAGAATAACGCTGTCCAGACGGAGACAGACCCCCGCCCGGCAAGCCCGCGATGTTATCACAGCCGTCCGCCGACCACGTCAGCGAACAGTCACCTTCAGATCGGCCGGCGTCAGCCGCATGGCGTCGCTGGCGTACGCGCGCAGCGTGTAGGTCCCCGGCGCGCTGAACGTCGCGGTCGCCGCGAACGTCGCTGACGTCCAGCCGTCGCCCGCCAGCGCGGTCGACGCGTCGCTGCGCGGCCCCACCGACGGGTAGCGCCGCGACTGAGTCCCTGTCGGCTCCGCCTCCCGCTCCGCGACGGCGCGCTGGAAATCCGGCGGATCGATGACGGCGCCGGCCGGGCCGCGATAGACGACCCAGTGCACCGACAGTCCGTTGCGCGGCGGCCGCGGGCGCTGGTACCACTTGATGTTGTCCGGCACAGCGGGCGCGCCCGGCGGCGGGACCAGCGCCGGCACCCCCGCACGCGACTGCCCGGTGTCCTGCGCGGCCCGCTGCGGCGGCAGCCGGCTCGGCAGCTCGTCGTCCTCGACGACCGCCGTCAGCCGCAGCGGCTCGCCCACCGCGACGGTGGCGCTCGCCGCCTCGACCGCCAGCCGCGGCGGACGGTTGGCGTACCACTCGTCCTTGCCGCGGCCGAACCCGATACCGGTGTTCTTGATGATCGTGTCCTCGTCGATCTCCCACTCCGGCTGCAACCAGGCGGTGGCGGTCTGCTCGCTGCCGTTGTGGCGGACCGTCCACACCAGCCCGTCCTCGAACGCCGTGCCCATGTCGGCGGGCGCCGGCACCGAGAACTGGAAGCGGTGCGTGCGCGGATAGAAGTACGCCGGCTGCCCCCGATCGGGTTCGCCCGGCGAGAAGTAGTTGTCGGGCCCGACCGGAATGCCCGGCTGCTCGCGGTAGTTGCGGTTCAGGTAGCCGAAGTGCAGGGTGTAGCCGCCGTCGGGGTTCCGCTGCCACCCTTCATAGATGGGCTGCACGTCCTGGCCCGCATCGAACCGCTGCTGCGGCTGGGCGACGACGGGCACGTCGCGCCGATCCACCTGCGCGTCCGCCGGCCGCACCGCCGCTCCGGACAGCACGATCAGCGCCGCGGCGACCGCTCTCGGTGCAACGCGGGATCTCACCACGGCCTCCTAGTTGTCGGAGCTCGCGCGCCGGCGCGCCTCGAGCTCGGCCCGGTACTCCTCCTCGGTGAGGTCGTACCAGTTGATCCAGCCGAACGCCATCTCGTCGATCGTGCGATTGCCGCTCCCGGCCCAGTTGCCGGGATCGTGGTTCCCGCGGTTCGCGGCGGTGTTGTCGTGATAGCTGATCACGTGCATGGTGGTGCCGGCCGGGTAGATCGGCTGCGCGTCGTCGGCGTAGTTGTAGACGATGTGCCAGTTGAAGTCGAAGTTGGCGCAGCTCACCATCTCGGTGGTGGCGTCGGGGTAGATCAGCTCCAGGCACTGCCGGGTGCCGAGGAAGTGCATGTGCGGCTGGAAGCCGGTCAGCCGGCCGGGCAGGTACATCCTGGTGTAGCCGTCGTGCCGGGTCACCTGGCCGGCCGGGATGTCGAGCTCGCCGGCCAGCCCGAGCTGGCGCGACCAGAGCACGTGGTCCGGCTCGTAGCCTGCCGGGTAGAACTTGAGGCCCAGCTCGGTCCGGTCCACGACCTCCTCGCCCACCGAGTGGTAGTGGAAGCTGAAGCGCACCTGCGCGTCGGCCGGGAACAGCTTGCCCGTCCCGTCCGGATACTGGTCGGCGTTCTTGCCCACCGCGTACTCGTTCAGGAACAGGTCGTTGGAGCTGTCGTCGGCCTGCGGATTCGGGTCCGTGACCGCGTAGGTCAGCGCGTGGTGCACCACGCGCAGGTCGCCCGCCCGGGTCTGGATGGCCTGGAGGTAGCGATCCTCGGTCACGCCGGACGGCACGATGTAGTCGCCCCACCAGTCGCCGGATTCTGCCGGCACCCTGTGCGGCGGCGACGTCACGATGACGTCGGGCTCGATGGTCCACGCACCGAAGTCCTGGAATGCCACCGGCGGCGGCAGATCCGCCGGGTTGCCGCGCGGCGCCCCGCCGTCGACCCAGCGCACGATGGTGGCGATCTCCTGGTCGCTCAGCGAGCGATCCTCCTTGAAGCGCTGGATGCCGACCTTCTTGTCGATATGCCACGGCGGCATCTCGCGGGCCAGCACCTTGTTCCGGATCGACCGGGCCCAGGGACGGGCCTCCGCGTAGGTCATCAGGGACATCGGCGCCATGTTGTTCTCGCGGTGGCACACCTGGCACGACCGCTGCAGGATGGGCGCCACGTCCCGAGTGAACACGACCTGCCCGGCGTCGTCCTGCGCCGCCGCCCCGCCGGCCGCGACGAACACGCCCCCCGCGATGACCGCAATCGCTGCAACGGTTGGACCGATTCTCACCCTCGTCCTCCAGTCGTCACGTACTCCGCTCGCAAAACGACACCTCATTATCTCACCAATGCGTACCTCGGCGCACGCTGACGCGCGCCGGCCGGGCAGTCGTCGCCGGGGCGGATGCGCCCGCCTTCCGGCCGGACGCTCAGCGGCACTCCCGGGACAGCACCTCGGACTCGATGATCACGCCGCAGACGTGCGTGGTGTACTCGAACGGATCGCCGTCGAAGAGGGCGAGGTCGGCGTCCTTGCCCACCTCGATCGAGCCGACGCGATCGTCGATGCCGAGGATGCGGGCGGCGCCGAGCGTCACCGCTTCGAGCGCCCGCGCCGGGCCCAGGCCGTTGGCGGCCGCGATGGCCGCCTCCCAGAGCAGCACGCGCGTCTTGGGCACGTAGTCCTCGAAGCCGGTCTGGATGGCGAACGGGATGCCGGCCTCGGCCAGCCTAGCGGCGGTCTCGAACGAGCCGTTGCGCACGCGGCTCATGGGCGGATGCAGGACCACCGGCACGCCGGCGGCACGGATCTCGTCCAGCAGCAGGTACGACTCGGCGGCGCCGTCCAGCACCAGGTCGAGGCCGAACTCGCGCTGCAGCCGCAGCGCCGCCGCGATCTCGGTCGCCGTGTTGGCGGTGACCAGCAGCGCCAGCTCGCCGGCGAGCGCCCGCCCCAGGGCCTCCCTGGCCAGGTCGCGCGCAGGCGGCGCCGCGGCGGCCTGCGCGCCCGCCTCCGCCCCGCCCGCCTCCGCCTGGCGCACCTCGTCCCGGTACGCCTGCGCGCCGGCCAGCGCGCTGCGCAGCATGGCCACGCCCTTGGCCGACGTGCCCGGCGACCCGAAGTTCGACGCGACGGCCCCGCCGAGCGTGGCGGCCAGCATGCGCGCCGGCACGACGACGGCTTCCTCCACGGTGCGCCCGCGGGTCTTGACGATCATCGTCTGGCCGCTGATCAGGGCGCCCGGGCCGTGGCCCGTGTGGAGCGTCGTGACCCCATGGTTGCGGACCCAGTCGACGAGCGTCTCGGTGGCGTCGTAGGCGTCGACCGCGCGCAGCTCGGGCTGGATGGGCGCCGACCTGTCCAGCTGATCCTGGTCGCGAACCTGGCCGACGTTGCTGTTCAGCGCGCCCGCCAGACCCACGACTGAACGCGCGTCGACCAGGCCGGGCGTGGCGACGGCGGCTTCCAGCACCTCGGCGCCGTCGGGAATGGACGCCTCGGCTGCGGGGCCGACCCAGGCAATGGTGCCGTCGGCGGCGGCGACCACGACGGCGTTCTCGAGCGGCGGGCCGGCGACCGTGTGGAGCACGCCCGCCCGCACGGCCACCTGGCCGGCGGCAGGCGCCGCCAGCCCGGCGGCCAGGGCCGCCGCCAGCACCAGCCGCGATGCAGCCGTCCGCCGCCGTCGGACCCCGCGCATGCCCGTCCTCACCGCTCGCCTGCCAGCAGGCGGCGCAGCGCCTGCTCCTCCGCAGCGGTGGTCCGGTACACGTCGTGGCCGCCGACCGCGTAGCGCCGGTGCTCCGGGTTCGACCGGTCGTAGATCAGCCGCCCCTCGACCCAGGTCTGCTCGACCGTCGCGTACACGCTGAACGGATCGCCCGACAGGACGACGAAGTCGGCGTCCTTGCCGGCCTC
The DNA here is from genome assembly GCA_963665465.1 of Vicinamibacterales bacterium. GTDB lineage: Bacteria > Acidobacteriota > Vicinamibacteria > Vicinamibacterales > UBA8438 > JAAXGX01. The sequence goes on along the minus strand of OY762226.1, from coordinate 4,546,302 downwards.
GAGCGAGCCGATGCGGTCGGCGAGCCCGAGCATCCGGGCGGGCGCCAGCGTCAACGCCTCCAGGGCCCCGGCGCGCGACATGCCGTTGCGCACCGCAAGCGCCGCCGCCCGCAGCAGCAGCCGCGAGTCGGTGATGAAGTCGTCCGTGTTGAACGCGACGTCGACGCCCGCGCGCTCCAGGATTGCGCCGGCCTCGAGCGTCCAGTCGAGGGTCTCCTCCTTGCCGCCCGGCGCGTCGATGGAGGTGATCGACACCGGCACCCCGGCGGCGGCGAGCTCGTCGGCCAGCTTCCACGCCTCGGTGCCGTGCTGGATGACGACCCGGAAGCCGAACTCCTCGCGCAGCCGCAGCACCGTGGCGATGTCGTTGTGGCGATGCGTGTGGTGCTGGACGATCCGCTCGCCGGCGAGCACCTCCGCCAGCGCCTCCATGCGCAGATCGCGGGCCGCGGGCGGGTCGCCGTCCGCCCGGCCGGCCTGCCGCTCCACGTGGGCGCGCGCCTCGTGGTAGAGGCCGCGCACCAGGGCCGCCGACCGCGCGCGCGTGCCGGGAAAGGGAGGTTCGCGCAGCGAGTTCGTGCCGTTCGCCATCTTCATGCCGCCGCACACGTCGGTCAGCGGATCGTCGCACAGCAGCCAGTCCTCGACGGTGCGGCCGCCGGCGCGGAGCTTGAGGTAGACCGTCTGGCCCGACATCAGATGGCCCGATCCGGGCATCACGTTGACGGTCGTGATGCCGCCGGCGCGGGCGCGCCAGAAGCTGTCGGAGGCGACGTCGATGGAGTCCAGCGCGCGCACGTCGGGATGCAGCGGCGAGGAGCGGTCCCCGCCCGACACGGACCCCACGTGGGAGTGGCTGTCGACCACGCCGGGCATCAGCACGCGCCCGGTGAGGTCGTGCTCGACCGCGCCCGGCGGCGCGGGCAGATCCGCCCCGCCGACGGCGACGATCGAGCCGCCCTGCACGATCAGGGCGCCGGATTCGATCGGCGGGCCGGCAATCGGCAGGATGTAGGCGCCCCGGAAGACGTGCGCCGCGTCCTGCCCTGCCGCCGGCGCGGGTTGCACGGCGGCCAGGGCCGGGACGAGCACGAGTGCGCCGAACGCTCGCTGCATGCCGTTTCCTCGCTGAGGCCGATGGCCGGGTACGAGCCGTGGCCCGGCACGCCGACTCTAGCATGGACGCGGGGCGGGGCCGCGCCGCGTATTGCAAATGCACCGATGCGCGGGTAGTCTCAGGGCGGGAGCTGACATGGCTGACTACAAGCTGATCGGCAAGCCGTACTCGACGGCGGATCTGGTAGCCAAGGTGACCGGCCGCGCGAAGTACTCGGAAGACTTCCGGGCCGAGGGCATGCTGTTCGCGAAGCTGCTCGTGAGCCCGATGCCGCACGGCCGGGTCCGGCGCATCGACACGAGCGCCGCCGAGGCCCTGCCCGGGGTCGCGGCGATCCTCACCGCCGCGGACCTGCCGCCGGTGGACGCGCCCAACGAGGCGGCGCTCACCAACGAGCCGCGCTACGAGGGCGAGCCGATTCTGGCCGTGGCCGCGGTCGACGAGACGACGGCCGCCGACGCCGTCGAGCGCATCCGGCTCGACCTCGAGCCCCTGCCGTTCGTGCTCGACCCGCTCGACAGCCTGCGCCCGGGCGGGCCCGACGCCCGCCTCGACGGCAACACGACGTCCGGGACGGAGGTGACGACCGTCAAGTGGGAGGACGCCGACTGGGACGCCGCCGAGCGGGGCGAGTTCCCCGCGGGCGGCGTCGCCACCGACGAGTGGCAGGTGGGCGACGTCGAGGCCGGGCTCGCGGAGGCGGACCTCGTGCTCGACGAGACGATGTTCCACCAGTCCATGTCGCACCAGCCGCTCGAGACGCGCAGCGCCATGGCCTACTGGCAGCACGGCAAGTGCTACCTGCACGCCTCCACCCAGAGCACCGCCCGCACGCACGGTCCGGCGGCGCGCCTGATCGGCATCGCGCCCGAGGATCTCGTCCTCGTCGCCGAGTACTGCGGCGGCGGCTTCGGCAGCAAGGCGTTCGGCTCGATCCAGATGGCCATTCCGGCGTTGCTGTCGCGCAAGGCCGGCAAGCCGGTGATGATGCGCATCACCCGCCAGGAGGAGCACTTCATCGGCCGCGCGCGGCCCGGGATACAGGGGCGGATCAAGGTCGGGTTCCGCCGCGACGGGCGGGTGACGGCGGTCGACATGTTCCTGGTGCAGGACGCCGGCCCGTACGGCCGCTCGGGCGACCACCTGCAGGCGGCCGACTACGCGTCGCTGATGTACCAGCCGCTCAACCAGCGCATGCGCGGCGTCTCCGTCTACACGAACACGCCGCCGCGCTCGGCGCAGCGGGCGCCCGGCGGGCTGCAGGCCGTGTCGATGATGGCGCCGATGATGCACAAGGCGGCCACGCAGCTGAATCTCGATCCGCTGGAGCTGATCCGGATCAACGCACCGGCGGGACAGGCCACCTTCGGTCAGCCGCGCCAGGGCCGGCGGCCCAACGTGTCCAGCGCGTTCGTGCGCGAGGCCGCCGACGCCGCCGCCGAGGCCTTCGACTGGCCCGCCATGCGGGCCCGCAGCGGCCGGCGGCAGGGCACGAAGGTGACCGGCATCGGCGTGGCGCTGAGCGCCTTCGCGGCCGGCGCCTCCGGCATGGACGGCCTGCTCGTCATCCGCCCCGACGGGAGGGTCAACATCCACCAGGGCATCGGCAACCTCGGCACCGAGTCGGTGTTCGACACGGCGCGGGCCGCCATGGAGGCGCTGCAGACCGACTGGGAGCACGCCGAGGTCGTCTGGGGCAACACCGCGAAGCACCTGCCGTGGAGCGCGATCCAGGCCGGCACGATGACCACGCACGCGCATACCCGCGCCAACTACGCGGCCGGGCACGACGCGCGGCGCAAGCTGCAGGAGATTGCCGCGCGCGACCTGGGCGGCGCCCCCGACGACTACGAGGTCGCGGACGCCCGCGTGTTCCGGTCCGGCTACCGCGCGCAGGGCCTGAGCTTCGCCCGCGCGGCGCGGCGGGCCGTCGAGCTCGGCGGCGGCTACGACGGCCACGAGCTGCCCGACGACATCAACGCCATGACCGTCACGTCCGCGACGGCCCTGGCCGGCAGCGGCCTGCTGGGCGTCGCGAAGGACAACTACGCCACGGGCGGTCGCGTGCAGTCGTACTGCATCGGTTTCGCCGAGGTCGAGGTCGACCTGGAGACCGGCGCCATCTCGCTGAAGGACTACCGCGTGTCGACCGACTGCGGCACGATCGTCAATCCGCGCACGCTCGCCGCGCAGCTTCACGGCGGCGGCATCCAGGGCTTCAGCGAGGCGCTCGGGCGCAAGTGGGTCTACGACCGCCGCTGGGGGCTGCAGGTGTCCAAGCGCTTCTACTCGAACCGCCCGCCCACGCTGCTCGACGTCCCCCACGAGCGCGAGCTGCAGTGGACGGCTGCCAACCAGCCGGATCCGTTCAACCCGCTGGGCGCGCGGGGCATCGGCGAGCCGTCGCACGGCGCGGGCGCCGGGGCCGTGCTGTGCGCGATTGCCGACGCGCTGGGCGACGGGTACTTCAACCGGACCCCGGTGATGATCGACATGATCCTGACCCGGCTCGAGAACCTGCCCGCGCCCTTCCCGACGCTGACGGCGCACGCATAATCAGACGGGGCTGTGCCCCGAACCCCCGGCGTCCGCTTGCGGGGACCCCTTCGCCCCGCGCCGCTACCGCCGAGGAGCGCTGTGCGCGCCTTGTCAGATGATGCCGGCGGCGCGCCAGGCGGCGACGGCGGCGGGCTCGTAGCCCAGCTCCGCGAGGATCGCGTCGGTGTGCGCGCCGAGCGCCGGGATGCGGTCCATGCGCGGCTCGACGCCGGCGATGGTGGCCGGGGGAATCAGCGCCCGCACGGGTCCGGCGCTCGACTCGACCTCGCGCCAGCGGCCGCGCGCCGCAAGCTGCGGGTGGGCCCCGAACTGCTCGACGGTGTTCAGGCGGGCATTGGCGATGCCGGCCGCCTCCAGGCGCTCGATGATCGCCGCGGCGGACAGGCCCGCGAACACCGCCTCGATCTCGCGATCGAGCGCCTCGCGATTGGCAATCCGCTTCGCGCCCGTGTCGAAGCGCGGGTCGGACGCGAGCGCCGGCCGCTCGATCACCTCCGCGCAGAAACGCGCCCATTCGCGCTCGTTCTGGATGCCGAGGAAGACCAACTCGCCCCCGGCGCCGGCGAACGGCCCGTACGGGGCGATGGTGGCGTGGCGCGCGCCGCTGCGGGGCGGCGGCGCGCCGCCGTACAGCGTGTAGGTGAGCGGAAAGCCCATCCACTCGCCCAGCGCCTCGAGCATCGACACCTCGACGGAGGCTCCCTCGCCGCGCCGCTCCCGGGCGAAGAGCGCCGTGAGGATGCCGCTGTAGGCGTACATCCCGGCGGCCAGGTCGGCGACCGGGATGGCCAGCTTGACCTGCTCCTCCGGCGTGCCGGTGATCGAGATCACGCCGGACTCGGCCTGCACGAGCAGGTCGTACGCCTTCCGGTCGCGGTACGGACCGCTCGATCCGTATCCCGACAGTCCGCAGACGATCAGCCGCGGGTGGGCAGCCCGCAGGCTCGCCGCGCCCAGCCCGAGGCGCTCCGCCGCGCCCGGGGCGAGGTTCTGGACGAAGACGTCCGCCCGCGCCAGCAGCCGGCTCACCACCCCGGCCGCCTCCGGCCGCTTCAGATCGAGCGTCAGCGACTCCTTCGACCGGTTCAGCCACACGAAGTGGCTCGACTGTCCGTGGACGACCCCGTCGTAGACCCGCGCGAAGTCGCCGACGCCGGGCCGCTCCACCTTGATCACGCGGGCGCCGAGGTCGGCGAGCTGCCGCGTGGCGAAGGGCGCGGCCACCGCCTGCTCCAGCGACACGACGGTGACCCCGTCCAGCGGCCGCGGCGCCATCAGAACGACCGCGGCAGGCCGAGCACGTGCTCGCCGATGTAGGACAGGATGAGGTTCGTCGAGATCGGCGCCACCTGGTACAGCCGGCACTCGCGAAACTTGCGTTCCACGTCGTACTCCTCGGCGAACCCGTAGCCGCCGTGCGTCTGCACGGCGACGTTGGCCGCCTCCCACGCCGCGTCGGCGGCCAGCAGCTTCGCCATGTTCGCCTCCGCGCCGCAGGGCTGGCCCGCGTCGAAGAGGGTGGCGGCCCTGATCCGCATCAGGTCGGCGCTCTCGACGTTGACGTACGCCCGCGCGAGCGGAAACTGCACGCCCTGGTTCTTGCCGATCGGCCGGTCGAAGACGACCCGCTCGTTCGCGTAGCGCACCGCGCGCTCGATGAACCAGCGGCCGTCGCCGACGCACTCGGCCGCAATCAGGATGCGCTCGGCGTTCAGGCCGTCGAGCAGGTAGCGGAAGCCCCGCCCCTCCTCGCCGATGCGGTTCGCGGCCGGCACCTCGAGGTCGTCGAAGAAGAGCTCCGTGGTGGCGTGGTTCATCATCGTCCGCACGCGCCGGATGGTGAGACCGTTGCCGACCGCCGTGCGCAGGTCGACCAGGAAGACCGACAGCCCGTCGGTCTTGCGCCGCACCTCTGCCAGCGGCGTGGTGCGTGCGAGGAGCAGCATCAGGTCGGAGTGCTCCGCGCGCGAGATCCAGACCTTCTGCCCGTTGACGACGTAGCGGTCGCCGCGGCGCACCGCCATCGTCTGCAGCCGCGTCGTATCGGTGCCGCTCGTCGGCTCGGTGACGCCGAACGCCTGCAGGCGCAGCTCGCCGCCGGCGATGCCCGGGAGGTACTCGCGCTTCTGCGCCTCCGAACCGTGCCGCAGCAGCGTCCCCATGATGTACATCTGGGCATGGCAGGCGGCGGCGTTGCCCCCGGAGCGGTTGACCTCCTCGAGGATGATCGACGCCTCCTGCACGCCGAGCCCGGCGCCGCCGTAGTCTTCCGGGATCAACGCGCCGAGATAGCCGGCGTCCGTCAGGGTCCTGACGAACTCGTCGGGGTACGCCTCGCGGCGATCGAGATCGCGCCAGTAGCTGTCCGGATAGCGGCGGCAGAGGTCGGCCACCGCGCGGCGGAGATCACTGTGCAGATCGGAGTCGGATGCGGCTGACAAGCGGGCCTCGGCGCTGCAATACTATAGCGATGCGCATTCGGAATTGCTGGCTGACGCTCGGGCTGATCGCGGCACTGACGGTGGCGGCCGCCGCGGGCGAGGAGCCGTCGGCGGAGTACGCTGCCGCCATGCGCACCCTCGAAGACGCCGCGCGCGGCCTCGGCGAGGCGCTCGACGCGCGCGACCACGGGACGATGAACGAGCACGTGATCCGTGCCCGGCCCGCGATCGAGCTCGTGCAGCAGTACTGGCGCGAGCGGGCGGGCCCCGACGGCGATCAGGTCGAGGACGCCGTCGAGGCCATCCGCGCCGTGTCCAAGTCCGTGTCCGAGATCAGCGTCGCCGTTCACCTCATGACGCTGTCGCCCAACCCGCTGGCGGTGGAAGGGGCCGAGATCGCCCTGACCAACCTCCACGCCGCCTGCGCGGCCTGCCACGCGGCCTACCGCCAGGAGCAGCCCGACGGCGGCTACCTGATCAAGTAGGCGTCCCGCGCACCGGCGCCGGCAGGCTTCACCTGGCCCCGGCCGCCGCCCGCTCCGCCGCACGCTCGCCCGCCAGCATGTTGGGCATGCTGTAGTTGCCCTCGTGGCAGGCGTACTCGTACAGCGGCTGGTCGCTGCGCTGCATCGGAATCGATACCGTCCACGGGCGGCTCCACGTGTCGGGATCGTCCACCGTGGCCTCGTACTCCAGCGTGTCCGCATCCACACGGGTGAAGCGCTCCGTCAGGCGCAGCCTGCCGGTCGTCGCCAGACGGCCCATCGGGTTGGCCGACGTCCACCACCGGTCGGCAACGAAGTTCGACGTCTCCACGACCAGCGTCTCGCCCTCCCAGCGGCCGCGCGCGTCGCCCGCCCACTGGCGGATGTGGTCCGGCAGCGGCGGCCGCCCGTCGAGCGGGATCACCCGCACGGTGTGGATCATCTCGGCCAGCAGCAGCACCCAGTGCTCGTTCTGCACCACTAGCAGGTTCTGGTTGTAGGCGGCCGGCAGGATCGGCGGGCCGTTGTTCACGCCCACGAGGCAGCGGTCGGTGGCGTCGAAGTCGAGCCACGAGTCGGCCGGGTGCTCGCGGCGATAGGCCTGGTTCCGCTCGATCCGGCGTTGCGCGCTCTCGAGCAGCGCCGGCAGCCGCCCGTTCGGCGGATCGATCAGCAGCGAGGTACGCCGGGTACCCACCGCACGCGTGCCGTTGTCGAGCCAGAAGTCGTTGTAGAACCCGGGCGTCCCGTCCGCGCGGCGGTCCACGTTGCCGCCCGCCGTCGCCGTCTCGGGCGGCCGGTTGAGCAGGAATTCGGCGCGGTCGACCGCCGCCTGCTCCAGGCTCGCGGCCTCCTCCGCGGTGAGGAACTCGCGGTCGGCCAGCTCCGCCGGCCGCTCCAGCGGGGTGATCGTGCGGTGATCCCACACGCCCTGCAGGTCCGGATGGCCCCACGGCGTGCGCGGAGCGTCGCTCTGGGCCGGCGCCGGCGCGGCCGCGGCCAGGCCCAGCCACAGGACCGTCGCGGTTGCGGCGGCCGCCTGACGAGCTCGTCGACTCATGTCGTATCCCTCCCCCGCCGGTGTCAGCGGCTTGCGCCCGCAGCCTGCTCGGCCTCCTCGGCGCGGGCGCCCAGCAGGATGTTGAACAGGCCGTAGTTGCCCTCGTGACAGGCGTACTCGTACAGCGGCAGATCGCTGCGCTGCATCGGCAGGCGGGCGGTCAGCGGCCGCGTGAACGTCACCGGATCGTCGATCGTGAACTCGTACTGCAGCGTGTCCGCGTCGACCCGCGTGAAGCGCTCGACGAGCCGCAGCGAGTCGCCCGTGCCCAGCGCCAGCGATCCGAACCCGCCCCGCTCGCGGTCGAACGCCATCGGGCTGAAGCTGGCGATCTTGTCGGTGAAGTTGGTCGTCTCCACGACCAGGGTGTCGCCCTCCCAGCGGCCGCGCGAGTCGCCCAGCCACTGGCGGATGCCGGGCGGGAGATGCGGACGCCCGTCGACCGGCACCACGCGGACGTCGTGGACCATCTCCGCGAGCAGCACGACGTAGCCCGGCGCCTGGAATACCTGGATGTTGTTGTTGTAGCCGCCGGGCAGCATCGGCGGGCCGGTGCTGAAGCCGACGATGCAGCGCTCGGCCAGGCCCCGGTCCTCGGGACCGTCGGCCCCGATCCCCGTCGCGCGCAAGCGGACCGGCCGCCGGCCGGCCGCGCGGTGCGCCGCCGCGCGCCGCTGCTCGCCCTGCGTCAGGGACGGAATCCGCCCGTCGGGCGGATCGATCAGCAGCGACGGCTGGGTCAGCGCGGTGGGGCGCGAGCGCTCGGTCCAGAACGACTGGTTGTAGCCGCCGGTCTGGCCCGCGGCGGGCCGCGTGTCGTCGCGTCCCACCGCCTCGTCGCTGAGCTGCTGACCGATGGCCGCCGCCTCCTCTTCCGTCAGCACGTCCCGGCCCGCCAGCTCCTCGGGCCTCTCGAGCGGCGTGAACGTCCAGTACTCCCAGACCCCCTGCAGGTCGGGGTCGCCCCAGGGTGTCGCCGGCGCCTCCTGGCCGGCAGCCGTCGTCCACGCGCCCGCCGCCAGCACCGCCGCCGCCGCGATCGAGCCGACCATCCGCTGCCTCATGCTGACTGCCTCCTCGTCCCCTTGCGTCCGCCCCGCCGGGCCGGACGCGCGCGGGCGCCTCCGACCGCGATTCGCGGTCGGCTCCGGTATATACCCGATCCGCCCGGGGGGTCAACCGCGCGCGGCGAGCCGGGGAACCGGCCCGATGAACCGCCGGTACAGATCGTAGTTGTAGAGGGCGAACCACGCGCACAGGATGAAGCCGCTCAGGCCGGCGGTGGGATTGGCTGCGGAGATCGGCTCGTTCAGCACGCGGAAGACGCCGACCGAGTACCCGGCGAGCAGACCGATCTGCACGAACAGCCCCAGCCCGCGATCGAGCGCCGCCGCGCGGTTGCGCGCGACGAGGACCAGGTACGCCAGGGCGACGGCGACGATGTAGAAGTGCAACGGCCCGACGTACGCCTCGAACCAGACCCGCGTCGGGTAGTCGAGCTCCTCGACGATCAGCGTCTTGAAGCCGACGGCCAGCCCGTTGGTCAGCAGGAAGCAGAGGCCGAAGTAGGCCGCCAGCCAGACCGGCCGCCGGCGGTCGGCGGCGAAGGTCCCGTTGCCGTCCAGCGTCCTCGCGAGGCCGCGGAACAGCCAGATCGACAGGCCGGTCATGACGGGCACGTAGACGTACCACTCGAAGAAGCCCAGGGCGCGCAGTCCCAGCAGGAAGGGAGCGAGCGCCTCGCCCAGGCCGTTGGCGAACGTGACGGGTGCATCCATGCGCCAAGCCATGCCTCATTAGACTGCTCGGTCCGCGCACGGGTTCCATGCGGTCCGGCCCGGCCTCGACGCGATTGCCACGTACTGCCGGCCACCCGCCAGGCAGGTCATGGGAGAGGCCCGCCACTCCTGCGTGCGGCCGGTGGCAGTCCTGCCGAAAGGGCGGCTCGCACCGCCCGGTCGCTCACGGCACGAGCCGCCGGATGACCCCGTCGCGCTTGTTGAGCAGGAACAGCTGCCCCTCGGGCCCGGTTCCGAAGCGAAGGTCGGCGCGAGTGGCCGGCATCCGCCCCTGGGCGGCGACCTTCCGCTGTATCACCTGCAGGAACGTCCTCGTCTCACCGTCGTGGCGGAACAGCACCCGGCGCATCGCCGTCTGGCCGCCGTCCGGCAGGTCGTCGGCGGAGACGTGGAACACCTCCCCGCTCGGGCTGTCGCCGAAGAGGAGCAGGTCGGTCAGCTGCGGGACGGCGGCGTCACGGTAGACGACCACGCCCGTGGCGGCGGAGCGGCCCTGCAGCAACGGGTCGCGGTGGTCGTACTCGACGACCGGGTAGATGAGGCCGGGCTCGCCGCGCGGGTCGACCAGGCTGACGGCGCGGCGACTGAGAAAGCGGAAGCTGCCTTCCCAGTCGTTCCATCCGAGGTTGGCGCCCGGGGTGACCAGGCTCAGCTCCTCGACGATGTTCTGGCCGATGTCAGCCACGAACAGGCTGCCGTTGCGCATGTCCCAGGCGAAGCGCTGCGGGTTGCGGACGCCGTAGGCGTAGATCTCCCCGAGCGTGCCGGGGTCGCCGTCGCCGGCGAACGGGTTGTCGGGCGGGATGCCGTAGCGGCCGTTGGCGCTGTCGTTGCCGAGCGGGTCGATGCGCAGCACCTTGCCGAGGATTGACGCAAGATTCTGGGAGACGTCGAGCGGATCGCCGCCGCTCCCGCCGTCGCCGGAGCCGACATAGAGGAGGCCGAAGTCGGGGTCGCCGGGGGCCGCGCGGGGGTTGAAGGCGAGCTCCCCGCCGTTGTGGTTGCCGAAGGGCTGCTCCACCCGCAGCAACTCGCGCGGCTGTCCCCCGTCGTAGTCGGCGGCTGCGGCATCTGCGGCCGTCCACTCGAGGAGGATGGTGTCGTGCGTGTCGTCCCCGCCCCCCGGCACGAAGTCCGCGGGAGGGGCGGTATTGCTCGTGTCGGTGTAGGTGTAGAGCTTGCCGTAGCCGGGCGCGCCCGGCTCGCCGAACTGCGGGTGAAGGGCGAAGCTCTGGAAGCCGAGCTCCCGGCGCGACGCCTCGATGTCGAGCGCCCAGCGCGGTTCCCGCAGGTCGAGGTACTGCGTGACGGTAGCGCCGTCGTGGCTCACGGCGTAGACGATGCCGTGCATGTCGTTCACGAACAGGCGGCCCGTCCCCGGCTCGTCTACCAGCCGCATCATGCGCGCCGCCTCCCCGTCGGCGTCGGGGAGCGACGCGAACTCTTCGATGCCTGCCGTGATGACGCCTTCGGTCGCAGGAATGGGTGCAGGGAACGGGTCGTTGGTGGTCTGGGCGGCCGGCGTCCTGCCGGCGAGTGCCAGCGCAACCACCAGGGCTGCCATGGCCAGAATCCCAAGGGTCGTGAAGTGTCTCATCGGTCGTCCTCCCCTGGCATCGGAGCCCCGAACGGTCGCCACCGGGACCGTCGCGCCATTCTAGCCCGAGTAGAATCGCACGTCGGTGCATGCCGCATCGCGCCGCCGCCACGCCACGGGGAGTCTCGACATGGAGCGACAGCGACCGACCACGATTCGCAGGCGACCCTTCCCGCGGGCGGCGCTGATGCCGCTGGCGTTGACGCTGGTCTTGCCGGCCCTGGTCCCGCTCCTGGCGGTGCAGGACGACGCGCGGTTCGATCTCATCATCCGCGGCGGCCAGGTCGTCGACGGCACAGGGAATCCGTGGGTGCGCGCCGATGTGGCGGTACGGGGCGATCGCATCGCCCGCATCGGGCGTCTTCCCGGTGCGGCGGCCGAGCGCGTCATCGATGCCGAGGGTCTGGTGGTGACGCCCGGCTTCATCGATCCGCACACGCACGCGGTGCGCGGCATCTTCGACGTGCCGACCGCCGACAACTACCTGCGGCAAGGGGTGACGACGCTCACCGAGGGCAACGACGGGGCGTCGCCGTGGCCGATTGGGGAACATCTGGCCCGGATCGCCGAGACGCGCATCAGCCCCAACTGGGCGGTCTTCACCGGGCAGGGAACCATCCGCCGCCGCGTGATGGGCAGCGACGATCGGGCGCCGAGGCCGGACGAGCTCGACCGGATGCGCAGGCTCGTCGCGCAGGCGATGGAGGAAGGCGCCCTCGGCCTCTCGACGGGTCTGTTCTACGTCCCGGGGAGCTTCACCGGAACCAATGAGGTCGTCGCGCTGGCCGCGGTGGCGGCGCGCTACGGCGGCATCTACATCTCCCACATGCGCGACGAGGCGCTACGACTGCTCGACTCCGTGCGCGAGACGATCCGCATCGGCGAGGAGGCCGGCATCCCGGTGCAGATGACCCACCACAAGGTGATTGGCCGCGACATGTGGGGCGCGAGCGTCGAGAGCCTGCGGCTGGTCGACGCCGCCCGGGCGAGCGGGATCGACATCACCATCGACCAGTACCCGTACGCGGCGTCCCAGACCTCGATCACCGCCGTCGTCCCCCAATGGGCGCAGGCCGGGGGGCGAGGGAGCTCATCGCGCGGCTGCGGGACCCGGAGGCACGGCGGCGCGTCCGCGAGGAGATCGTCTACCGCATCGAACACGACCGGGGCGGCGGCGACCCTGCCAACATCGTCATCGGTCTCTGCCCCTGGGACCCCTCGCTCGAGGGGCAGAGCCTGGCGGACATCCTCGCCGGCCGCGGTCGGGAGGCAACTGCCGCCAACGCCGCTGACCTCGTCATGGAGATCGTCGAGCGTGGCGGCGCCCGCGCCATCTACCACGCGATGGACGAGGCCGACGTGGAGCGGATCATGCAACACCCGGCGACGGCAATCGGCTCGGACGGCGGCGTGTCCGTCTTCGGTGCGAGCATGCCCCACCCCCGCGAGTACGGCACGTTCGCCCGCGTCCTCGGCCGCTACGTCCGGGAGCGCGGAGTGCTGACCCTCGAGGAGGCGGTGCGCAAGATGAGCGGAGCCACCGCGCAGCGGCTCGGCCTCCAGGACCGCGGCCTGCTCCGCGAGGGCTTCTTCGCGGACGTCGCCGTCTTCGACGCCGCGCGCATCGTCGACCGCGCCACCTTCGAGCAGCCGCACCAGTACGCCGAGGGCGTGGCCTACGTCCTGGTCAACGGCGAACTCGTGGTCGACGGAGGCGAGCATACCGCGGCGCGCCCCGGCCGCGCGCTCTACGGACCCGGCTACCGCGCGCCTTGACGGGCGCGGCGCCGCGGTCTCCCAGGTTGCCGCCCACCCCGCTGGCAATCGATTTAATGTAGTAACATGAATCGTGCCGATCGCCTTCGACGCGGCGAAGCGCGCGGCCACCCTTGCAGCCAGGGGACTCGACATGGCCCGGGCCGGGGAAGTGTTCGCGGGCGCCACGCGGACCGTCGAGGACGACCTGCGGGTCTACGGCGAGGAGCGGTTCATCACCATCGGCGTGCTCGACGGGACGATGGTCGTCCCCGTCTGGACGCCGCGCGGTGGCGGACATCGGATCATCAGCATGAGGAAGGCGAATGAACGGGAACGAACGCTCTACGGCCCACGATTTTGATGCGGACGTGGCGCCGGACCTGGCCGCCGACGGCTGGCCGGAGAAGTTCGCGCAGGCGAGCGTGCGCCGGGGGCGACCGCCGAGCGCCAACCCGAAGGTATCAACCACCATCCGGCTCTCCCGGGACGTGATCGATCACTTCAAGGCGGGTGGCCGAGGCTGGCAGACGCGAATCGACGCCGCCCTGCGCGAGTGGATCGACGAACACGAGGTCACTTGAGGCTCCCGGGGTCGGCGGACGCCACGACGCCACCATCGCCTCGGACTGCCTACCCTCTCGACTTCATCGCCAGCCGTCCCCCGGGCCGGCTCGGATCGGCCCCCGCGCAGCCGAGGATGAAAGGCGGTCCACTGACCGCCGCACCGGGTAGCTCCACCTGCGGGTGTCGCCGGCCGAGGTCGCCGCGTGGCGGGCCAAGGCCGCGGCGGCCGGCGTGCCGCTGTCCGACCTGCTGCGCCGGGCCATGGCGCGAACCCGCACCCGGACCGCGACGACGGCCGAGGTCGATCGCGAGCGCACCCGCCAAGTCACCCGCATCGGCAACAACCTGAACCAGATCGCGCGCTGGGCGAACACGCTGCCGGCGACGACCTCGCCCGGACGAGCCGTTGTATCGTCGGATTGCGCATTCCCTCGCAGGAGGCGGCCGGCGGTCGCGGATGAGCCTGCCAGGTGTGCGCGTCCCGCAAGGAGCTTGTCATGCCGCATGACGTTCGGCGCTTCGCAGTGTTCGTGGGCGGACTGGTGTGCTTGGTGCTGCCGGCGTCGGCCGCCGAGGCCCAGACCCGACCCTATCGATTCGAGATCGCCGCCGGCACGATGTACGGCTTGCAGGATCCGGAGCGGCCGGTGACCGCCGGGTGGATCGTGTCGAGCGGTTTCGACCTTGGGCGGCAGTCGTTCGTGGTGGAGGGCGCGTGGCACCGGGACGCCTACGTTCTGGAGCACCCGTAGGACTTCGACGAGGTGTTTCGCGAGAGGCTGCAGAGTCGCTACTGGATGCTGATGGGCGGCGTCCGGGGAGGAGGCCGTCAAGGGCGCGTCGCGCCGTACTACCAGGTCCTGGCCGGCGGCTTCGCGGCCCGTTTCAGGAGGGGGACAACGAGTGGCCGGCGTCGATCGACACCGAGACAGAGAACGCCGCGCGCGGAGGCTACGTTGACGGCGTGCTGGTCCACCCGTGCCTCTACGTGCCGTACCCCGAGTTCGACGAAGAGCGCTCGGCCGGGTTCGTCATGCTGCCGGGGATGGGCGTGGACGTGAACGTCTGGCGGCGATTCACGCTCCGTCTGGCGGCTGACTTGCCAATCCTGGCGGGCGGCGACTACATCGTCCCCCGGCCGAAGCTCTCCGCCCGTCTCGTCGTCGCGCTGGGGCGCTGACGCCACGAGAAGACCGCATCGCGGAGGAGCGAGCACGAGGCGATTGGAGCGGCGGCGGCTACTGATGGACGAGGGACACGGCCGGGCGCGTATGGACCATCCCGGCCTTGCGGATGAAGGCGAGGCGAGCGAGGCGCGGTTGGCGACGTGTTCAAGGCAACGCGAATACGAACAGCGTGTTGCTGCCGCTCGGCGTGGTGAGCTCCGGCGTCAGGTCGAGGAACCGCGTGCCCTGAGTCACGCCGCCGGCGCCGATGGCCAGGTACTGGCGCCCGTCGACGCTGTAGGTCATCGGGCGGGCGCTCACGGGGCCGTTCAGGATGGTCTGCCAGAGCACCTCGCCGGACTGCGCGTCGAACGCCCGGAAGCGGCGGACGACGTCGCCGGAGAACACCAGGTTGCCGCCCGTGGCGAGCAGCGAGCCGTAGATCGGCGCGCGCTGCTGGTAGCTCCACAGCGTCTCGCCGGTCGACGCCGACACGGCCTCGATCCGCCCGATGTCCGCAGTCGCCGGGTCGGCGCCCGGCACGTTGCGGAACTGGTAGCGGATGTCGTAGCCGTCGCTCGGGCCGGCGACCTCGACCGACATGGCCAGGTCCATGCAGGCGTTGTTGAGCGGCATGTACAGGGCGCCGGTATCGGGGCTGTAGGCGCCGGACGGCTGGTTCTTGCCGCCCAGCAGCGTCGGGCAGGCCAGGACGAAGTTCTCGACCGACTGCGGCGTGGTCGATTCGTCGATGATCGGGCGGCCGGTGTCGAGCTCGAGCCCGGTCATGATGTTCTGGTAGATGGTCGGGCGCGCCCACAGGAACTCGCCCGTCTCGGCGTCGAGCGTCCAGATGAGGCCGGTCTTGCCGGGGATGCCGGTCACGACCTTGCGGGTCTCGCCGGCGCGCACGGCCGGATTGATCCAGGGCACCTCGGCCGGGTTCGGCGACACTTCGGTCTCGACGATCATGCGCTCGAAGACGTGGTCGAGATCCCAGTTGTCACGCGGGAGGTGCTGGAAGTACCACATCATCTCGCCCGTGTCCGGGTCGAGCGCCAGCGTGGAGTTCGTGTACAGCAGGTCGGCCTTGCCCGCCCCGCGCAGCTTCTCGGGCAGCGGCGACGGGGGCCCGGTGCCCCAGTAGACGAGGTCGAGCTCCGGGTCGTAGCTGCCGACCATCCAGGCCGACGCATGGCGGCGGGCCGACAGCGGCAGGCCGCCCCACGTGTCACCGCCCGGCTGATCGGGCGTGGCCGCGGTGTTGATGCGCCACAGCTCCTCCCCCGTGCCGGCGTCGTGACCGGTGATGAAGCAGCCGCCGGGACGCGGGCTCTGCGGGTTGCAGCGCGAGCCGCCGATGACCTTGCCCTTCACCACGATGGGTCCCGCCGTCTGGGCGACCTGCTCGCGGTAGTCGGCCCGCTGCGTCTCCCACACCAGCTCCCCGGTCTGCGCGTCGAGGGCGACGAGGTAGGCGTCGTTGGTGGCCAGGAAGATCTTGTCGTCGTAGATCGAGACGTTGCGGTAGCGGGCGCGCGTGCCGGTCACGTTCCAGGGGTTGTCCGGCACGTTGCGCCGGTACTCCCACAGCAGGTCGCCGGTCTTCGCATCGAGCGCCTGCACGATGTCCTCGACGTTCGCCAGGAACATGATGCCGTTGTAGACGAGCGGCTCGACCTCCTGGTAGCCCTCCTGCATCGCCCGCGACCACACCAGGCGCAGCTCGCCGACGTTCCCCGCGTCGATCTGGTTCAGCGCGCTGTAGCCCCAGAGGGGGTAGCCGTTGCGAAAGGTGATCCAGTTCTCGGGCTGCGGGTCGCGCAGCATCGCGTCGGTGACCGGCACGAAGTCGCGCAGCATCTCGGGCACCGCAGCCTCGCCGGCCCCGGCGGGCTCCTGCGCCGCCGCGCCGAGCCCGAACGCGAGCAGACAAGCGCCCGCAAGCAACACCGCCGAGAATCGATTGGTCGCCATGGCGCGCTCCCCGCTCAGTGAGTCAGTCCGTAGACCATGTAGTTGACGCCCAGCTCGAAGCCGACGCTCATCGGCTCGATCGGGAAGTAGCCCATGCCGCCCATCTGCCAGTACTCGGCCAGGTTCGTGTTGTAGTTGGCGATCGACATCATGCGCCCGTCGGGATCGTTGTCCTCGAACAGGCCGAAGTACTCGGGCGTGCGCCCGCGCAGGTGGTGATACATCGGATTGGGAATGTCCAGCCGCTGGATGCGGAAGAACTGGTCGAAGATGGGATGCGACCGATCCAGCCGGATCCATTGGCCGCCGGGTATCACGCGGTTCATCTGGGCCTCGAAGTTCGCCCACTGGCGCCCCTCGAAGTCGTTGAAGATGAGGAACCCGCCCTTGAGCAGGTAGGCGCGCAGGTGCTGCGCCTGCTCGTCCGTCATCACCCAGAAGCCCGGCTCCTGCATCAGGGCGACGGGATACTTGAACAGGTCGGGATCGTCGAGCGTGAGAATGAGGCTGCCGTCGGTACGGGCGTCGACGAGCGTGAAGTCGTCGAGCATGGTCATCAGATTCTGCTCGGCGCGCGGAAACTCGTGGCCCCAGAACATCTCGCCCCGGCCGCTCACGCGCGTGCCGTAGCTGCCGTCGGTCCAGCGCAGCCGCACGAACGTGAAGCCGCCGTCGTAGGGCAGGTCCGCCTGGCCCCAGTTGCCGAACCGCCATCCGGGGAACTGGGCCGACACGGACACGACGCCGCCGAAGACCGCAACCGCCGCCAGCGCTAGCAGTGTCCGACGCATGGAATGCAGTTTCCTAGCCTCAATCAGACGGGGCTGCGCCCCGAACCCCCGGCGTCCACTTGCGGGGACCCCTTCGCCCCACGCCGCTCCCGCCGAGGCGCGCCGTGCGCGCCTTGCGGAGTCTGCACGGTTCTGCGGCGCAGACTCCTAGCGCTCTTCATCGACCGTCACTCGCAGGTCCCGGTTGGCCCACAGCACACCGTCGAGCGCCGTCGCGCGCAGCACGAAGTCACCGGCCCGGCTGAACCGCACGCGAACCTCGAACCGGCCGTCCGGGGACACCGGCGGCGGCGGGTCCGGTCCCGGCAGGAAGTACGGATGGACGCGCTGTTCGGGATCGAACCTCACCGTCTCCGCCGGCCCGCGGTAAACGAACCACGTCACGCTCAGGCCCGATCGGGAATTCAGGAGGGACGGGTCCCTGGGCGGCGGCGGCAGCCCGTCGTCGCCGGCGTACGCGGCCAGCGACAGCGTCTCGCCCACCTCGACGGTCCTGTGGGCCTCGCCCACGATCCGCAGCGTCGGCGGCTCGTTGCCCGGCGTGCGGGGGGTGTTGCTGACGGCGTTGCCGTCGAACGAGATCATGTCGTTCTCGATCGCGTAGTCCGGCAGCAGCGTGGCATAGGCCTTCTCGGTCCGGCCGTGGGCCGTCAACGTCCAGACGATCTCGCTGTCGGCGAAATCGCTCGGCACGGTGATGCGAAACAGGAAACGGTGGCGGCGCGGGAAGAAGTACGAGGGCTGACCCTGGTCGATCCCGCCCGGCTCGAGGAAGTTGTCGGGTCCGACCGGGATGTGCAGGTGCTCCCGGTAGTTCCGGTTCAGGTAGCCGAACACCAGATTGAAGGTGCCATCGGGATTCGCCTCCCAACCCTCGTAGACCGGCGCCACGTTCTGGCCGCGGTCGTACCGCACCTGGGCGCCCGCGCCGCCGGACGCCGCCGCGAGCAGGAGGCCGCCAGCCACTAGCCCGGCCGCCCCCCGCCGGCCGCGCGCCCCCCGTGCAGCCACCGCCGCGCACCGTCCCGCGCCATTCATCGCTGTCTGCGCTGTCTGCCCCGCCGTCGTCCCGTGCCGCTCGGAGTCCGTGGTGAACCCCGCGTCGCTACGAGACGGGCGAGGCGCGTCTCACTGGTTGCCGGCCGCGGTCGCCGCGGGCTCGCACACGATGTCCTGGCCGCGGTCGGTGCACACGCGCTCGTCGGGCTGCGGCTCCAGCGCCCGGCGCGCGGCGACCTCGGTCTGGAACTCCTCCTCGGTGAGGAAGACCAGCCTGGGCAGGAAGATGAACATGTCGTCGATCGAGCGGCGGCCGTACCCCTTCCAGTTGCGCGGGTCGACGACCCGGGGGTTCGCCTCGGTGTTGTTGTACCAGCCCATGAGATGCAGCAGCGTGCCTTTCGGCAGCAGCGGCGCCGCATCGTCCTCGTACGCGTAGACCTTCACCCAGTTGTGGTTGTATCCCGCGCAGTTGATCGTCTCGCGCCTGCCGGTCGTGCCGCCGTAGAACGCTTCGACGCACATGCGCACGCCGCTGGCGTGCATGTGCGGCTCGAAGGTCGACAGGATGGCCGGCTCGGGCAGCGTGTAGTAGTGATCGAACCGCACTTCCTCACCCGCCGGGATGTCGAGCTCGTCCTTGGGGTTGCCGATGAACCCGAAGCGGAGCTGCTCGTACTTGGGCTTGTGCCCCCGCGGATGAAACGTGAAGCCGATGTCGAGCCGCGCCGGCACCTCCACCCCGATGGAGTGGGTGTGCAGGTCGAGGACCAGCCCCGAGCCGGCCTCCAGCACCCGTCCCACGGCGTCCGGGTAGACCAGCGCGTTCTGGCCCAGCTCGTAGACGACCAGGTTGTCGCGACGCTCCGCCGGCGCGTCGGGGTCGGGGGAGACATCGGTGACGCTCGCGTGGTGCACCACGGCCGATGTCAGATCCGCCCGTGTGTCCAGCTTCCGGACCTCCTCGCGCAGACCGGCCGGCCAGACCTCCTTGACCTCGACCGACCGGATGTACCGATCCTCGGTCAGGCCGGTCGGGAACGGCCCGAGGGCGCCCCACCAGTCGGAGCCGTCGGCCCGGACGCTGATCACGGGCGAGGAGACGATCAGGTCCGGCTCGCCCACCGTCCACGTGGCGCCGTCCGGCCAATCGATCGGCGGCGGCATGTCGGCCGGATTGCCCCGCGGCGCGCCGGCATCGACCCACTCGGCAATCAGGGCGATCTCGTCGCTGCCGAGCGAGATGTCGTTCTTGAAGCGCTGGATGCCGACGTTCTTCTCGATGAACCAGGGCGGCATGCGTTCGGGATCGTTGTCGGGACGCGAAGTCTTGTCCTTGATCGCCCGCGCCCAGGGCCGCACGTCCGCGTACGTCGCCAGGGCCATCGGCGCGCCGCCCTCCGTGCGGTGGCAGGTCTCGCACGAACGCTGCAGAATCGGCGCCACGTCCTTCGAGAACGTTGGCTGCCGGTCGGCCTCGCCGGCCTGCGCCGGCAGCGCCGCCGCCAGCACGCCCGCCGCCAACGCCAGACCCGCCGCCCAACCCGCTGACCCGCGCGATGTCTGCATCGTCATCTCGGCACCTCTCCTGACGCTAAGGATGGACCAGAAGGCGCGCGGGGTCAATCGCTGCCGGTTGCTGTCGGCAGCGCGCGCGGGGCCTGTTCGCGCACGTCGACGACGGCCAGGGTGACGTCGTCGTCGAAGCCGCGGCCGGCGCGACGGCCGCTCGTCCGCTCCCGCAGGTGGGCGAGCAGGGCGCCGGCCAACTCCTCCGCGGACAGCGCCTCGTGACGCTCCACGAACGCCTTCAACCCGTCGTCTCCGAAGAACTCCCCCGTCCCGTCGGCCACCTCGAGCACGCCGTCGGTATAGAGGACGAGGCGATCGCCGTCCTCGATGCGCGCCTCGCCGGTCGCGTACCCCTCGTCGGCATCGAATCCCATCAGCACGCCGCCGCCCGCAAGCTCGGCCGCCTCCCGCGTCGCCTTCCGCCACAGGAGCGGCGGCGGGTGGCCGGCGTTGGTGTAGCGCACGCGATGCGCCGCCGGGTCGATGTGCATGTACGTCGCCGTGACGAACTGCCCCCGGAACTGACCGCAGAGCGCCCGGTTCATCCCCGCAATCAATCGGCCCGGACTCGCCGCCGCCGCGGCCTGCGACGAGAACGCGACCTTGGCCATCGAGGCGATCAGCGCCGCGGGCACGCCGTGCCCGGTCACGTCGGCCACCAGCACGCCCAGCTGCGACCCGTCGACGACGAAGTCGTACATGTCGCCGCCGATCGACCGCATCGGCTCGTAGCGCACGGCGATGTCGAGTCCCGCCACGGGCGGCGTGCCGCGCGGCAGCAGCGCCGACTGGATGTTGCTGGCCGTCTGCAGCTCGTACTCCATGGTCGCGAGCTCGCGCTGGACGGAAAAGAACCGTTGCGACGTCACGTAGCCCAGGGCCAGGATGAAGATGCTCAGCCCCGAGTTGCCCAGCTGCAGGTTCCACGGCACGAGCACCAGGCCGGTCAGGATGTCGTGCAGCGCCCCCAGCATGAACACGGTGAAGCCGATCACCAGGACCCGGCGGCCGCCGGTCCGCGGCAACCCGCGCCAGGCGAAGCGGGCGAGAATCACCAGCACCAGGGCCACGACGAAGAAGTTCTGATAAACAAAGGTCGAGGCTCCCGGGCCGGCCGCCAGATCATGCGCCATGCACGCCAGCGCCAGGGCGCACCAGCCCTGCCACAGGCGGCGGAACAGCGGCCAGGTACCGGATTCGAGGATCTGCTCGAGGAAGATCAGGCCGGGCACCGGCAGCCAGTAGTACGCCATCGACAGGACGTGGAGTAGCGCGGCGGACGGGAGGTCGACGAGCGCCGCCACGGTAGGTGACGAGAGCAGGCCCTGGATGCCGTAGAGCAACGCGAACAAGCCGAACGAGAGCAGGGTGAAGCCGCCGACCTGCCAATAGAGCGCGGCGAGCGATATCGACCCGAGACCGATGGTCAACATCACGAAGCCGAGCCCGATGTCGCCGAGCTCCATCGATGCGATTGTACCGTCTCGGGAATAATCCCTCCCTTCCGCCGGTCTTTACAGTCGGACACGGGAGGTGACCATGCACAGTAGAATCCGACGGAACAACCTGGTGGCGGCAGCGGCGGCCCTGGCGCTGGCCGCAACGGCGGTCGTGGCCGTGGGCGCCGCGGCCCAGCGCCGCGGCGCGCCGGAGGGCATCGGCCGCGCCCTGCGGCAACTGGATCTCACCAACGAGCAGCAGCGGGCGATCCGGGGCGCCGTGCAGCAGCACCGCGAGAGCGGGCAGGCCCTGCGGCAGCAGCTCGGCGCGGCGCGGCGCGCCCTGCGCGACGAGGTGCAGTCGGGCGCCGCGGACGAGACCGCCATCCGGGCCCGCGCCGCCGAGCTGGCTCCGCTGGCCGCCGACGCGGCGGTTCGGCGCGCCGCCCTGCAAGCCGAGATACAGGCGCTGTTGACCGACGAGCAGCGCGCGCGGCTGGAGGAGATCCGGGCCAACGCCGGCGAGAACGACGGCCGACGCCGGCAGCAGCGCCGGGATCGGCGAGGCCGCTAGTCCCGGGACGGATCGGGCCCGGGAGAAGCCTGCGCTCCCGGGCCCGGTGCAACGCGGGCGGCAGGCGGACGTGGAGCGGCGGCGTGGACACGGACGAGGTGCTGGTGACGGCGGCGCAGGCAGGTGACGCGGAGGCGATCGACACGCTCATCCGCCGTCATCAGACCCGCATCTTCAACTTCGCCCTGGCGCTCACCGCCAACAGCGCCGATGCGGAGGACCTGGCCCAGGAGACGTTCGTCCGGGCATTCCGCGGCCTGCGCCGCTTTCGCGGCGAGAGCTCGTTCAGGAACTGGCTGTACCGCATCGCGGCAAACGCGGCGCGGACACGCCTGGGCCGGCAGGCGCGTCAGGCCGCTGTCTGGGAGGCGCGTGTGGAGGCGGGCGATCATGCCGGGCGGCCGGCGGCCGCCGCGGCGGCGGGCATCGAGGAGGCCATGATGTACCGTCAGGCGCTCGACCGGGCGCTGGCGGCGTTGCCGGGCGAGCTGCGGGCCGCCGTCGTGCTGCGCGACGCGGAGGGGCTCGAGTACCGCGAGATCGCGGCGGCGATCGGCATTCCAATCGGCACCGTGATGTCGCGCATCTTCCGCGCGCGGCGACTGTTGCGGCCGATGCTGGCCGAGCTCCGCGAGCCGGGCGGCAGCGTGGCCGCCGCGCCGGAACGCGACGCCGCGACCGCTGCGCCGATCGGACGGCCGGCGCTCGGAGAGGTGACGTCATGAGCTGCGAGACATGGCGGCCGCTGCTGGTTCGCGCGGCCGACGAGCGTCCGGACGCGCTCGAGCCGGCCGACGCGGCGCGGCTGGCCGCCCATCTGGACCGCTGCGACGACTGCCGGGCCCTGCTGGAGGAGCAGCGCGCCGTGCGGCGCGCCCTGGCGGTGCGTCCCGCGGCGCCGGCGCCGGCCGGCCTGGCCGCCCGGGTGCTGGCCGAGCTCGACAGCGCGCCCCACTGGACGGAGCTGCTCGCCTGGCGCGCCTGGACGTGCCGGCTGGCGCCGGTGGCGGCCGGCCTGCTCGTGGTCGCCTTCATCATCGGGCGGGGCGCGGCCGCGTCGAGCCTGCCGGCCGGCGTGCCGGAGGTGGCCGCGGCCTGGGTCGCCGGGGAGGCGGACGCCGGCGGGATGCCGGCCTTCGCGCTGCTGGGCCAGGAGGGCGTGGACGGAGAGCGGCTGCTCGAAACGCTCCTGAGCACCGCGCCGGACGAGCTGCTGGCGCAGTAGCTCGCGGCAGGCGCCCTGCCGTGTTCGAATGAGGCTACGGGGGAGATATCCGTCATGAGCGATAGGAGCACCCGGGTATGGGTCGCACTGTTCGTGGCCCTCGTCTTCGTCTGCGGCCTGTCGATGGGGCTGGCCGGCGGCCTGTGGCTCGGGTCGCGCGCCGCCTGGAGACCGGTTCCGGGCGCGCCGTGGGCGGAACGCGCGCCGACCCCGGGGCCGCGGGCCTTCTCCCCGGAACGCCTGCTCAACCGGCTGGCGCAGGAGGACGCCGGATTCAGCCCCGAGCAACGGGCGCAGCTCGAAGCGCTGTTCGACGCACGGCAGCGGCAGTTCGAGCGGGTCGCCCGTGAGATGCGACAGCGGTTCACCGCGGAGCAGCAACGCCTGCGAGCGGGCGTGTCGGAGATTCTGACGCCCGAGCAGATGGAGCTCTTCGACCGCATGCGGCGGCGGCCGCCG
The DNA here is from genome assembly GCA_963665465.1 of Vicinamibacterales bacterium. GTDB lineage: Bacteria > Acidobacteriota > Vicinamibacteria > Vicinamibacterales > UBA8438 > JAAXGX01. The sequence continues at coordinate 4,522,720 of OY762226.1, read as the reverse complement.
GGGGGGCGGGGACCCGGGCGGGACGCCGGCCCCCGCGGCGAGCGCTGAGCCGCGAGCCGCCGGGGCGGGTTCCGAGCCCCGCCCCGGCGGCTCCCGTCACCCGCGCCCGGGTCGCTTCCACCCTGCCTCCTACGCAGCCTCGGCGGTCCGGCCGCCGATCTCGATGCGGCGCGGCTTGGAGCTCTCGGCGAGCGGCAGCGTCAGCTCGAGCATGCCGTGCGTGAAGTGCGCCTCGACGCGGTTCGCGTCGACGCTGGACGGCAGCGTGAACGTCCGCTCGAAGCGGCCGTAGCTCAGCTCCGACTCGTACCAGCCGTTGTCGCCGCGGCCCTCCGCGCGCTGGCCCTTGACGGTCAGCGTGTTGCCGTGCAGGTCGACCTCGACGTCCTTGGGATCGACGCCGGGCAGCGCCACCCGCACGCGCCAGCCGTCCTCCGCCGTGGCCACCTCCGTGGCCGGCACCCAGGCACCGCCGTGCGCTCCCGCCTGCGCGTCACCGGCCCGGCGGCCGAACGCGCGGTCGAGCTCACGATGCAGGCTGTCGAGCTCCTCGAACGGGTTCCAACGGGTCAGATTCATCATTGCTGTTTGCCTCCTTCGAAACGATTCTCGCGGATCAGGAGACGCATGTCAAGTAATGCAATAAGGTTTTATGAGCCTAATACACTCATATCGGTTTCCGACTTGTGAATCGGTTCCCGTCGCTACATACTCGGAGCCGATGACCGCGCCGACAGGCGGTCGGCAGCATCCGGGGGGTGGCAAGTGAAGATGATCTCGAGACGCACGAAGCGCATGGCGGCGGCGGCGGCAGCCCTGGCGTGGCTCGCGGCGGCGCCCGCGGCAGCCCAGTCGTCGTCGACCGCGGAGCCATGGAGCGTGCCCCGCACGAGCTGGGGCGATCCGGATCTGCAGGGCATCTGGACCAACGCCACCCTCACGCCGCTGGAGCGGCCCGAGTCGCTCGGCGCAACCGACGTGCTGAGCACCGAGGAGGCCGCGGCGCTCGAGGCGCAGACGGCCGAGAGCCGGCGGGTGAACGACCGGCGCACCCCGGGCGTCGTGGGCGCCTACAACCAGTTCTGGATGGACGCCGGGACCACGGTCGTGGAGAGCCGGCGCACGTCGCTCGTGGTCGATCCGCCGGATGGCCGCATCCCCTGGTCGGAAGCGGGACGGGCCCGCCTCGAGTCCGACCTTTCCCGCTACGGCGTCGGCCCGTACGACTCGTGGGTGGACGCCGACACGGGCGAGCGCTGCCTGACCGACGGCCTGCCGCTCGTGCCGCTGCAGGGCTACAACATGAACACGCACATCCTGCAGACGCCGGGCTGGGTGGCGATCCTCAACGAGATGTTCCACGAGTACCGCATCGTCCCGCTCGACGGGCGCCCGGACATCGCCCCGGCCGTCGGCCAGTGGCTGGGCGGCGGGGTCGGCCGCTGGGAGGGCGACACGCTGGTCGTCGAGAGCGCTCGCTTCGCCGACCTGGGCCACTACCTGTGGCGGTGGACCTGGCGCGCGCCGCGTCCGACGCTGCACCTCGTCGAGCGGTTCACACGCATCGACGAGGAGAACATCGACTACGAGTTCACGATGACCGACCCGGAGATGTTCACCCGGCCCTGGACCGCGCAGGTCCCGATGACGACCGATCACGCGTCACGGGGCGTGACGTCGGGTCCCATGTACGAGTACGCGTGCCACGAGGGCAACTACGGGCTGCTGAACATGCTCCGCGGCGCGCGCGCACAGGAGCAGCAGTAGTCGAACCGGTGGCGGCCGGCTGGTGATCTCTAGGGTCCCTCGGCCGCCGCGGCGTCCTCGCGGGCGCGGGCGCCGGCCAGGATGTTGTAGAGGCCGTAGTTCCCTTCGTGACAGGCGTACTCGTAGAGCGGCTGATCGCTGCTCTGCATGGGGATGCGGTAGGTCCACGGCCGGGTCCACACGGTCGGATCGGTGACGGTGACCTCGTACGTCAGCGTGGAGGGCGCCGCGCGGGTGAAGCGCTCGATGACGTGCAGGTTGGCGTCCGAGAGTCCGTCCCGGAACTTCGTCTCGCGCAGGAAGTTGGTCGTCTCGACCACCAGCGTGTCGCCGTCCCAGCGCCCGCGGGAGTCGCCCATCCACTGGCGCAGCCCGGCCTGCAGGCGCGGCCGGCCGTCGAGCGGGATCACCCGCACCTTGTGGATCATCTCGTTGAGCAGCACCACGTGGTCCGGGGTCTGGAACACCTGCACGTTCTGGTTGTAGCCGCCGGGCTCCATCGGGGGGCCCGAGTTCAGCCCGGCCAGGCAGCGCACCGCCAGGTGGCCCGGCCCGATGTCCTCGACCCAGCCGCCGGGCGTCGGCTCGTGCCTGCCCACGCCCTCGCGGGCCTGCGCGCCCGCTGCCCGGCGTCGCGCCGCGGCCGGCGTGAGGGGCGGAATGCGGCCGTCCGGCGGGTCGACGACGAGCGATGTGCGCCGGCCCGCGACGAGCGCCGAGCCACGGTCGTACCAGAACTCGTTGTACGGCACCACGCCGCCCTCGGACTCCGGCGGGTAGCTGGCGCCGCCCTCGGCGGGGTCGATCAGGTCCCGGTTCTGCCGGCGGTTGACCTCCGCCTCGTACGCCGCGGCCTCCTCCTCGGACAGGACCTCCTTCCCCGCCAGCTCGACGGGGCGCTCCATCGGCGTGATGGTGCGAAAGTCCCAGACACCCTGCAGGTCGGGATGGCCCCACGCCGTGCGCGGGCTCGTGCTCCCGGATTGCGCGACGGCTGCCGCGGGGAGCGCGAGCAGCAGCCCCCCGGCGACGCTCCATCTGAACATGCTGAACGTGCGGAACATGGGTCGCCTCCCCTTCGAGCCGGCCCCCCGGTCCGGGCCGGATGCGCAGCCAGACCGACCAGGGAACGGTATCATGAGCGCGTAAGGAGCTCATCCAATGAAGCGAACAGCCCTGATGTTGATCTGTGCCGCCGGTCTGGTAGCCGGCATCGTGGTGTCGCTGGCCGGCGAGGCCCAGGAGGCGGAGAGCGCGGGCGACGGGCCGCAGTACGCGAACGCGACCGATCTCGTGCGTCCGGACGACTACCGCGAGTGGACCTTCCTCAGCTCCAGCCTCGACATGACCTACGACGCGCCGGGCGAGCGCTCCGGACCGAGCCGCTTCCAGAACGTCTACGTGAACCGCTCGTCGTACCGCGCCTTCCTCGACAACGGCCGCTGGCCGGACGAGACGATCTTCGTCCTCGAGATCCGCGAGTCGAGCAGCGAGGGCGCCATCAACGACGCCGGCCAGTTCCAGGCGGACCTCGTGGCGCTGGAGGCCGAGGTCAAGGACGACCGCTTCGCCGACGGCTGGGCGTTCTACGACTTCGGCGTCGCCGGCTCGCTGCGCGACGTTGCCGAGCCGCTGGCGGGCGAGCGCGTCGCCCGCTGCATCGAGTGCCACACCGAGCACACCGCCGTCGAGCGCACGTTCGTCCAGTTCTACCCGACGCTGCTGGAGGCCGCCCGGCGGGCCGGCACCGTCAAGCCGGGCTTCTGAGCCCGGCTCTGCCTGCCGCCGGGTCGGGCATGCCGCGCCGCCAGCCGGATCGCCGGGTCCGTCGACATGGGGTCTCCGGCCAGCCGCCGTGGGCGACGGGTGACCTTGCGCCCACGCCGATCCGAAGCGGAGCGTTACCCGCCATCCGTGATGTACGGTCGTCGCTCACTTGGCATGATATCGTGCCAAGTGAAGATATCCACGAGGCGCCATGCTGGTTTCGCGGTGGGGCAACAGTTTGGGTGTACGGCTGCCACGGGCGGTGGTGGACGACCTCGGCCTCAAGCCAGGCGACGAATTGGAGGTCGTGGCCGCCGTGCCGAACCGCATCGTGCTGGCAAGGAACGACCGCCGGGCGCAGGCTGTCGACCGCATGCGCGGCCGCGCATGGTCCGTGCCCGAGGGCTATGCCTTCGACCGCGATGAAGCCAACACCCGGTGACTGCCTTCATCGACACGAACGTGCTCATCTACGCGCACGGCGCCGGAGCGAAGAGTGAAACGGCGCGGCAGGTGATCCTCGCAGGCGGCGTGATCAGCGTGCAGGTGCTCAACGAGTTCGCGGCCGTTCTGCGTCGCAAGTTCCACCTGGAATGGGACGTGATCGGCGACGCCCTCGCCGATGTCCGCACGGCGCTCGGCCCAGTGCTTCCCATCGATGTCGAGATTCACTCGCACGCCGTGTCCCTCGCCCGTGCGCACGGCTTCAGCTTCTACGACGCGCTGATCGTGGCGTCGGCGCTCGCGGCCGGTTGTGAAAGGCTCCTGACCGAAGACCTTCAGAGCGGACAGCGCGTTGACGGCCTGACGATCGTCAATCCGTTCGCCTGACGGCAAGGATTTCTTCGGTCCCCCGTCGATTCCCACACTTGGAACGCGAATCTATTGGACGATCTCAGGCGTCTGCGGACCACATCGGCCCGAGCGATCCAACTCCGAAGCCGTGTCCAAGAACCAAATCGCGCCGACGACACGGACAGTTCCCGCTGAGGCGGCGTCCGTTCGCCGCGTCATGGCCTCGCGCGCCCGGACGGTGCTGTCGTCAACTTGGCCGTGATCCGGCGTCGAAGCCATCCGCGTGCGGCCACACCTCGACAGCCCGGGCGTGGAGCCACTTCGCCCGGACCTCGATCGCGTGCTCATCCCAGATCTTCGGTCCATCGTGTACGAGACGCTTGCTCAAGAACATGACGCTGTGGTCGGCCAAAGCCTTTCGTTTCTCGGTCCACGGCCCGTTCGACAACGACGAGTTCAGTCGCTTGTTGACAAGCGTCAGGTTTCCTATCGTGTGGACCGCACGATTGCGGTTCGCGGTGGCTTCGACGCGCTCAGCGCCCGCCGGCAGACGCCAGTGCTCCCCGTACCATGCCTGCGGCATGATGTGCTCGATGTGGAGGTCCCTCGGAGCTTCCGGACTCTCGGCCTTGGGCGTACGTAAACGCTCCTCGATCCCGGTCAGCACCATTCTGAGTCGTCGCTGCGTGAGGATCCGGTAGAGCGGCGCCGTGACGAACCTCTCGCGGAGCTCCTGATCGTCGGGCCATCGCCCTGCTTGGGTGGTCTGCTGGGCGAGGTGCAAAACGACTATCCCGTCTGCCGTCTCAACCGAGGATGCGGCCAGCTTCGCGAGCAAGCCCACGAACAGCCCGCCGTAGCTCCGGGCGCTATAGCCGCACACCACCCTGCGGACGAGGAAGCTCTCAACCGCTCGTACGCAGTTCGCAAGCGTCGCTTGCGGGACGTTGGAGGACAGGAGCCAGAGCACGAGGGGCGTGACCACGCCAACGTTCATGGCGTTGCGTCTCTCCAAGAACGAGGCGATGCTCTCTCGCCTCGACTCCTCAATGGGGCGCCCCCAGTTTTCTTGGACACGGATTAAGGGAGAATCCGATGTCGCAGGAGGTAGGGGGCATGGCTGGATCGAGACGGGTGAAGGGAGCTGGGTCGGCGCCGACGGAGGGAGCCCGGAGGGCGACCGGAGTCGGCGCCGACGCGGCGGCGGTGGGGTCGGGGGCCTTGGCGCCGGGGCAACGGTGGAGCGCGAGCCGGAAACGGGACGTGGTGTTGCGGCTGCTGCGCGGCGAGCCGCTCGACGCGGTCTCGCGTGAAGTCGGGGTGGAGGTCTATCGCCTGGAGAGGTGGAAGGCGCGGGCGCTGGCCGGCCTCGAGCTGGGCCTGAAGGAGCAGGCCGGTGAGCCGCTGGCCGTGGAGCTGGATGCGGCCAAGCGGCACATCGGGGAGCTGTCGATGGAGAACGAGCTGTTGCGGTCGCGTGCCCGCGCAGCGGAGCGCCGCCTCCCTTTGGCGACGCGGAGGTCGCGACGATGAGCCAAACGACCTCCGCGACGACGGGGCGACGCTACGGTCTCGAGCGAGTGTGTCGAACGTGGGAGCGGTCGCGCTCGGCGCTCTACGCCAGGCGGGCTCGCGTGCAGCACCCAGCGCGGGCTGATGGCCCACGCCGCCGCGGGCCGACGCCCGCGCTGTCTGATGCGCAGTTGCTGGCGGCCGTTCGCAACGACTTGGCCCGCTCGCCGTTCCAGGGCGAGGGCCATCGCAAGGTCCACGCGCGGCTGCGGATTCTCGACGGGGTGCGGGTTTCGCGGACACGGGTGTTGCGCGTGATGCGCGCGCAGGGCCTGCTCTTGATCAACGACAATTATTTTTGCCGGTCGACGAGGCGCTGATCGGCCCGTCGCGGGGACACGCGCGGAGCGTGTGACACTGCCCGTTTCCTCGCGGAGGACGGGTTGGTCACCGATGCTCAGGTTCGGCGATTGCGCGAGAAGCGAATGGCAGGCAAGACGCTGGCGGCGGCCGCGGCGGCGGCCGGGATGAGCGAGCGGGCGGCGCGCAAGTGGCAGAGCGGGCCGTTGCCGTCGACGGCGAAGGCGTCGCGGTGGTGGCGCACGCGGGAGGACCCGTTCGCCGACGTGTGGCAGTCGGAGGTCGTGCCGCAGCTGGTGGCCGACACCGACGGACGGCTGCAGGTGCTGACGCTGTTCAAGGCGCTGTGCCGGCGACATCCGGGCCGTTTTCAGCCGGGGCAGCTGCGGACCCTGCAGCGGCGGATCCGCGAGTGGCGGATTCAGTACGGTCCCGACCGCGAGGTGTACTTCGAGCAGGTTCCGGTCCCGGGTCGGGAAGCGGCGTTCGACTTCACCGACTTGAGCGACCTGGGGGTGACGCTTCGAGGCGTGGCGTTCCCGCACCTGCTGTTCGAGTGGGTGCTGAGCTACAGCCGGTGGACGTATGTGGGGCTGGCGCTGAGCGAGACGTTCGAGGCGCTGGTGTCGGGGCTGCAGGGCGCGCTGTGGACGCTGGGGGCGGTGCCGGCGGTGCTTCGTCACGACAACCTGTCGGCGGCGACGCACGAGCTGCGGCGCAGCGGCGGCCGTCAGTTGACGGTGCGGTTCCGGCAGGTGCTGGACCACTACGGGCTGCGCTCGTCGCGGATCCAGCCGGGGAAGCCGCACGAGAACGGGGTGGCCGAGCAGGCGCACTTCCGGACGGCGACGGCTATAGAGCAGGCGTTGCTGTTGCGGGGCGAGAGGGACTTCGTCGACGAGGCGGCGTACCTGCGCTTCGTGCGCGCGGCCGTCGACGAGGAGCGGAATGCACCGGCGGCGGCCCGGCTGGCCGAGGAGCGTCCGTATCTGCGTCCGTTGCCGTCGGGTCGGGTCCCGGAGCACACGACGTTCGAGTGCCGGGTGCGGAAGTGGAGCACGATCCGGGTCGGCGGCCGGGTCTATTCGGTGCCGTCGCGGTTGATCGGTCACACGGTCGAGGCGCGCCAGCATCCGTCGACGGTGGAGGTCCTCTACGGGGGGCGGGTGCTGTGCACGATGCCGCGTCTGCGGGGCGAGGCGGAGCACCGCATCGACTACCGCCACATCATCGGGAGTCTGGTCCGGAAACCGGGCGCGTTCGCGCGGTATCGCTTCCGGGAGGAGCTGTTCCCGTCGCTCGTGTTCCGGGCGGCGTATGACGTGCTCGGCCGGACGCACGGCGAGCGGGCCGACGTCGAGTACGTGCGCCTGTTGCACCTGGCGGCCACGACCAGCGAGCGGCGGGTGGAGGCGACGCTTCGCGCCCGTCTCGACGCCGGCGACCCCTGCGACTACGCGGGCGTGCAGGCCCAGGTTCGTCCGCCGGTTCCAACCATTCCCGTGGTCCGCGTTCCCCGCCCGGATCTCGCGCAGTACGACGCGCTGATCACCGGAGGTCTGGTCGGATGACGGCGGCGAGCACGCAGGTGACGTCGCTGCTGACGCAGTTCGGGCTGACGACGGCGGCCGAGGAGATGGTGCCGCGGCTGACGCAGGCCGGTCACCCCGAGGCGATGCCGGTGCTGGTCGAGGTGTTCGAGGCGGAAGCCGAAGCGCGCCGCCAGCGCCGGATCACGCGGTTGCGTCGCGCGTCGCGGTTGCCGCCGGGCAAGACGTTCGCGACGCTCGACACCGGGAGGTTCCCGGCGCCGGTCGCGCAGCAGCTGGAGACGCTGGCCACCGGGGCGTTCCTCGAGACGGCGGCCAACGTGCTCGCGTTTGGCCTGCCGGGCGTGGGCAAGAGCCACGCGCTCTGCGCCGTCGGGCACGCGCTGGTCGAGGCCGGCCACAGCGTGCTGTGCGCCCCGGCCTACGCCTTGGTGCAGGAGCTGCTCGGCGCGAAACGCGACCTCGACCTGCCTCGCGCCCTCCGGAAGCTCGACCTCTTCGAGGTCATTTTGCTTGACGATCTGGGCTACGTTCAGCAGAGCTCGGACGAAGCCGAGGTGCTGTTCACGCTGCTCGCCGAGCGCTACGAGCGCCGTTCGGTGATGGTGACGAGCAACCTGATGTTCAGCCAGTGGGACCGCATCTTCCGCGACCAGATGGCCACGGCCGCGGCGATCGACCGCTTGGTCCACCACGCGGTAGTGATCGAGTTCGACGTCCCGAGCTACCGGACGGACCGGTCCCGCCGAAAATCGCCGCCGGCACCTGCTCCCCGGGGACGTGCCCCGGGCCCGCTGCTGCCCCGAGCTCGCCGCCGGTCGACCTCGTGAACGCCCAGCCGGTGCCGCTTCGACCGTCGTGCTCTCCCGTTCGAACGGCGTAGCTGCGGGCCGGCCGGCGTGTCAACGCGCTGGTGCGCGTCCTCCGCTCCGCTCCGGCCCGTCGGGTGACACACCGTCCGTCCCGCCACTCAGATTGCAGTTATGGGCCTTGCGGCCCGGCCTGGACGGGGGCGTCCCGGCCGCCAATGACGTCTCACGTCACCGGCAAAAATAGTCGGCGCGAACCGGCAAAAGTAGTTGACGCTGAACAGCTCTCGCCTCACCGCGGGCGGCAGGGTGAGCCGAAGCCGCACGACGGCACGATTGTCACCTCGGCGCCCGACGTCATGTGGGGTACCGACGGCGCGCGGGTGTTGACCGTCGACGACGGCTGGGTCTGGACCTTCGCGGCCGTCGACCACTGGAACGCCGAGTGCGTGGGCTGGCACGTGTGCAAGGTGGGGAGCCGTTTCGCGGCCCTCGAGCCGGTCGCGCAAGGGCTCCGGCGATGCTGCGGCTCGGTCGAGGCGGACGCGGCCCGCGGGCTGGCGCTCCGGATGGATCACGGCAGCCAGTATCTGTCGGACCACTTCCTCAACCAGGTCCGCTACTGGGGCATCCGCCCCAGCTTCGGCCTGCTCGAAGAGCCGGAGACCAACGGCGTCGTCGAACGCTGGAATCGCACGCTCAAGGAGCAGGTCGTCTACGGCCGGGTCTTTCGAAACCTCGCCGACGTGCGCGCCGCCGTCGCCGAGTTCGTCGAGCGCTACAACCGGTGCTGGCGCCTTGAGAAGCTCGCCTATCGCACGCCACTCGAGGCCCGCGAGGAGTACGAGCTACGCCAAGCCGCGTAGCCCAAACTTGTGTCCAAGAAACCGGGTGCGGTACACCTCGACTCCTCAACGTCGCGATAAATCTGTCCGAGTTCGCCGATGTCCTTCGCGATCTCGCGTACCACTTCTTCTCTTGGCCGCGCGTCCGCGTCTGACCGCTTGTCCGCGTAGTCCCCGAAGACCCGGAACTCGTTGTACGGCTTGGTCTCGGACCGGTTCCGAAGCGTGAGCCAGTGGTTGAGAAACACGTCGATGCGTGGTCGTCTCTGCAGTCCCCTCCCGACTTCCTTGTTCCACCAGTCGTCGTCGAACGGCCACCACTGTTGCTCGTCGCGCGATCGGTCATCGTCGTCATCAGATCTCACGATCCTCGCGTCATGCAGGACCCGGTTCTTCACCATGTCCGACTGAAGGAGCGGCGTGCCCCGCGCGTTCAGCGTCTCGAAGATCATGTGCGCATCGTCGGAGCCGCCAAGATCGATGACTACGAGTTCCAGTTTCGTCCGGAGCGCTTTTTCCAATGCCGTAGCGGCCCTGACGGGTGCTTCCGCGGGATCGGCAAATCCATCAAGCCATTGACCGACTTGCTCCTTGAAGTAGTCGTGCGCCTGAACGATGCGAGAGGCTGAGTACTCTGTTGCGGACAGGTCGTTGTGCATCGCGTGCCGGAACGCAGCCCTGTCCACCGTCGTGGGCCATACCTTGAACGCATTGTCCTTGTTGCCATCCTGGAAGGCCTCCGGATTCTCGACAAGAGCCGAGAGGCGCATCGCTGAGCCGGAATGCCCCCGAGCTTCAAGGACCTCCTGGACCGCATCAATCAGCAGTTGGAGCGTGGTCAGACGCTGCTGACCGTCGACGACGATTCGACGCTCGGTCTCCCCCGTACCGAACTGTGCCGGTTGAAGCACCACCGCACCCATGAAGTGCGCGTCGGACGCGCCCTCCATCAGTGACTGAGCGAGATGCGTATTTCGGCTGATCTTGAACACCGATTCCGGAGGAAGGTGAACGCGGATTTCGGCGGAAGTTGAACAGCGATTCCGGGATGTTGAACACGGATTCCGGCATCGTGAACGGTGATTTCGGGATGTTGAACGGCCATTCCGGTCATCGTGAACGCTCGTCGGTAGCCTGACCCGGCATGCTGTCGCCCTTTCGACGGGAGGGGCGGAAGCGATGCCGGCAAGGAGGCTGCTGATGAGGAAGCTTCGAGAAGTTCTCCGGCTCAAGCATGAGCGCGGGTTGTCGCACCGGGCGATAGCCCGGGCCTGCGCGATCGGCCTGGGCACGGTCACGCTCTATCTGCGGAGGACGGCGCAAAGCGGGCTGGGCTGGCCGCTGCCGGTCGACCTCGACGACGCGGGGCTCGAGGCCCGGCTGTTTCGCCGCCCGGCGCCGGCGCCCAACCGAGCCCGACCCGACTGCGCGCACATCCACCGCGAGCTCAAGCGCAACGGGGTCACGCTGCAGCTGCTCTGGGAGGAGTACCTACAGGTTCATCCCTCGGGCTACCGCTACACGCAGTTCTGCGAGATCTACCGGCGGTGGGCGCGGCGGCTGCGGCCGTCGATGCGGCAGGTGCACCGCGCCGGCGAGAAGACCTTCATCGACTTCTCGGGCAAGCGGCCGACGTTGGTCGACCGGCGCACGGGTGAACTGCGGCCTGTCGAGCTGTTCGTCGCCGTGCTCGGCGCCAGCAGCCTCACCTACGCCGAGGCGACCGCGACCCAGCAGCTGGCTGATTGGGTCGACGCCCACATCCATATGGTCGAGTACTTCGGGGGCGCCACCACGCTGTGGGTCCCCGACCAGCTGAGGAGCGCGATTACCCGCCCTTGCCGCTACGAGCCCGACGTCAACCGCAGCTACGAGGACCTGGCCGCACACTACGGCGCCGTCGTCGTCCCGGCGCGGCCGAGAAAGCCCCGCGACAAGGCTCTCGTCGAGACCAGCGTACTCGTGGCCCAGCGATGGATCCTGGCCCGGCTTCGCGACCAGACCTTCTTCGAGCTCGGTGCGCTCAACCGGACGATCCGCGTCCTGCTCGACGAGCTCAACGACCGACCGCTCAAGAAGCTCGGCGTCAGCCGCCGCGCCCTCTACGAGCAGCTCGACCGCCCGGCGCTGCGGCCCCTGCCCGCCGCGCGCTACGTCCTGGCCCACTGGAAGCTCTGTCGCGTGAACATCGATTACCACGTCGAGCTCGAGCGGCACGTCTACAGCGTGCCGTACCAGCTGGTTCGTGAGCAGGTCGAGGTCCGCTACACGACGCACACGGTCGAGATCTTCCATCGCGACAAGCGCGTGGCCTCGCACCAGCGGCGCTACGACCGCCAGCCGTCCACCGTGGCCGAGCACATGCCCAGCGCCCACCGCGCGCATGCCGAGTGGACCCCGTCGCGGCTCATCCGCTGGGCCGAGACGGTCGGACCGGCGACGGCTCGGCTCGTCACCCGGATCCTTGAGAGCCGCCCGCACCCCGAGCAGGGCTATCGGGCCGTGCTGGGCATCATGCGTCTGGGACGGCGGCACGGCAACGCCCGGCTCGACGCCGCCAGCGCCCGCGCCCTGGCGCTCGGCTCGCCTCGCTTCCACACCGTCAAGAACATCCTCGCCGCCGGTCAGGACCGGCTGCCCCTCGAGCCGCCGGCCGAGACGAACCCGACACCCGTGCACGCCAACATCCGTAATGCCGACATCCTGGTTATGCCGAGTGGACTGCCGATCGCCGTGACGCCACGGACCTTCTGCCAAGCGATATCGGCATAATCACAGCTCTTCGAGGAACGTCATTACCTCGTCAGGTGGTTGATATCGGCCGGCGGGCACCCCGACTGGCTTCGTCTGGTCCATTGCTTTCTCCTTCAGTTGGAGATCGGCATGGAGGTAGATCTGCGTGGTTTCGATCGACTCGTGGCCGAGCCACAGTGCGATCACCGCACAATCGACCCCCGATTGGAGCAACGTCATAGCGGCGGCATGTCTGAGAACATGCGGTGTGACGCGCTTGTCCTTGAGTGACGGGCACATCTCGGTCGCGAGTGCGGTGTATTTCTGGACGATTCGTTCGACCGCATCCCGGCTGAGACGCCCGCCACGGATGCTGATGAACAGAGGATCACCGTCATTGCCGGGACGCTCTGTCAGCCAGGAGCGTAGTGCATCGACGCTGTCCTTGCGCAGCGGGGTCGCTCGCTCCTTTCGTCCTTTGCCCATGCACCGGACATGCGCCCCGGTCCCGAGGACGATGTCACCGCGGGACAGGTTAATCAGCTCGGAGACTCTGAGACCGGTTTGCAACGCGACAACCAGCAAGGTCCTGTCACGCCGCCCGAACCATGTGCTGGAATCGGGTGCCGCCACCAGTGCTGCCATCTCGGCCTCGTTGAGGTAGGTGATCGTCGTCCTCTCATGCTTTTTGGCGGGAATGGAAAGAATACGATGGCAGTGATGAACTAGCTGCGGTTCATGCGTCGCGACGTATTTGAAGAACGACCGGATGGCCGACAGCCGTGTGTTGCGGCTGCGTACACTGTTACCGCGCACCGTCTCGACGAAGCCCAGGAAGCGACCAACGAGGTTTGCGTCAAGGTCCTCGAACGTCAGGTCCGTCGGCGTGCGACAAAGCTGCTCGGACGCGTAGTTCAGCAGCAGGCGGAAGGTGTCCCGGTAGCTCGCGATGGTATGGGCGCTCGCCCGGAGACCCATCGTGAGGTGGTCCGTGAAGAACTGCTGAAGGCAGATGGCAAACGGATTACGGTTCATGACGCACCCCCCGTGTCCGCCACTCGTTCCGCGCGCGCACATGCAAGGCGCATCAGTTCCGGCACGGCCTCCATGTACCAGTAGGTGTGAGACGGGTGCTTATGCCCGAGATACGTCGTGAGCTTGATCATTTCCCGATTGGGATCGAGTCCGGCACGGTACCAACCAATGATGGTGCGGACCGCCATTGTGTGACGAAGGTCATGAATGCGCGGACCACGACCCCGTTTGCCAGATGGACATCCGTTCCGAACGCCGATTGCCATTCCAACCCGAGCGAAGACCGCTTCGACATAGTTGGAGCTTGGACGCCGGCCCCGCTCGTTGAGGAAGAATGGTTGGGCCCCGTTGCCAAGAATCCGGTTGCGCACCGCGCGGTAGGTGCCCAGGCGCTCTGTGGTCGAGAGCGCGATCGGGAGCAACCGGAACTCGCTATTCTTCGTTCGTGTGATTGTCAGTACCCCCTCGTCGAGGTTGACATCGGCCTCATCGGGCCCAAGTGCCTCTCCGAGCCGGAGCCCCGTGACCGCGATCAGTCCGAAGAGGGTCGAGAAGGTCCACGCGTTCAGCCCGCGTGGTGAGGGCAGTTGCGCCGCATGCTCGACGATGCGAGCGAGTTCGTCTTCCGTGTAGATGTAGGGGCGCGGGCGTCGATTGCCGCGTCGGATCAGGTCGGCCGATGGGACTTCAGTACGTGGGTCCAGGCAGTGAAGCCATTTTGCGAAGCCGCGCACGTGACTCAGGTTGCAGCCCCAGGTGACATCACTCGGCGCGTCGAACTGTTTCCGCCATTCCAGGAACAACTCTGTGGTGATTGACTCGGCACCGAAGTCGTCGGCAAAGGCTGCAAAGCGACGTAATACCGCAGCCGTGGCCCCTACGCGGCGGTAGCCGAAGCGGCGACGGTGGTCGAGATACTCTACGAGGCGATCGCTCAGGGTGGTCATGGCAGGTCTCCTTGCGGCACGGGCCACGCCGGTGCGATCGAGCGCAATGCATCCAAGTCATAGCGGGCGTAGACGAGCGTCGTCGCACGACGCCGATGGCGCAGCACATCGCCGATCTCGTCGAAGGACGCTCCCTGGCGCAGCATCGTCGTTGCCAAGGAGTGACGGAGCAGATGGACGCTGTGACGATGCTGCGAACCTCTGAGCCCGGCCGTCGCCAACGCATCGCCGAGCACCCGGGCGACAATGGCTCCGGTCCTGAACGGGCGCCACGGCGCCCGGGCCGTGACGAACAAGTGACGACAGGTTCCTTTTCTGCCGTGGCGGATGTAGTCGACGAGCGCTTCCCCGACGTCAACCGGGAGTGGCATGGGGTCGTGACGATTGCCCTTGCCCCGAATCAGGATCTCGCCGGCGCGCCAGCGAATATCTTCAAGGTGGATGGCGACCACTTCCTGCGCACGAAGTCCCAGTCGACCGGTCAGCAGCAGGATCGCGTAGTTGCGGCGAGCAAGAGCTGAATCGCCTCGAACAGCATCAAGCACACGCTCAACCTCGGGCGGTTCCAGATGCGCGCGTGGAGTTGTCAGGTGGCGGCGCGCAGTGCGCGATACCGTCTCGACAAGAGCCACCGGAACCTTGCCGCTCCAGTGCAGAAAACGCAGGAGATTGCGCAGCCTCGATGCCTTGGTGCGGTCCAGACAGGTCCAGCGATCAGTGGGCTCTGGCACGAGAAAGGCGACCAGGTCCGCCGGCGTTATTCGGTCGGGTTGAATGGCCTCATCCGTGAATCGGAAACGCATGAAGGCGTTGAGCACCTGCAAGTTATTCTTGACTGTTTTGTCGCTCAGCCCGCGCTGGTGGCGAAGCCAATCTTCGTACGCTACGCGCAGATGTCGTAGGTCGTCCGATTCCGGTGCAGCCTCAGGTACGGACGGGTCGAGAATCCCGAGCTCACAGACATATCTGACGAATCGTCTCGCGACGCTTTTCCACATTGCCCGCGTCTTCGCAGCTGAACCCTTTGGTGCCAATTCACCCAAGGTGGCGGCTGCGGCCGCTTCCTGGCTCGCAATCTCAAGACCTCGGGCCGTGAGCTCCGAACACTGGGCCCGCACAACGCGACCATAGCAGCCCGTGGAAGAAGTCTGTTCGCTGAGCCGAACTGTTCAGGCGGCTTGGCGATGAGCGATTGAGCCGACGAACGTCGTCGGGCTCCATTTGGGCCTCCAGGCGCCCGTCAGACGCCCCCAGAGGTCGATCAGACGCCCGATCAGTCCGCAAATCGCCGAAAGAGCCCGCCCCTGCAGGCTCCGGGGCGTGCCGACGCCGGTCAGGCTGCGCAACAGCAGTCCGAGGTTGCAGCCGGCCGCCTGGATGAGCACCCGCTTGCGGACATTCTCATGACCGCGCACCCACACCCGACGCAGCCCCCCGGTTTCATACTGGTGCGCGAAAGGCCGTTCCACCAACTCGCCACGCCGCCGTTGTAGACGACGGCCCCGCGCGCCGCGAATACGACGGCGGTTCCCATACAATGCCCGTTGCGCAGCCCGCTTCTCCGGCGGTGTCTCTCCCGTCTTCTTGTCCTGCCAGCGGCGACGACCCCGCTCGGGCTCCGAAACGTAGCTGCGAACCCCAATCTCGTCGAGCGCCACCAGCGTCTCGTCGCTGTGGTACCCCTTGTCGGCGACCACCTCTTCGATGCCAGCACCGTCCGGCTGAACCGCGTCGACCTGCTCGGCCGCCGTCGTCAGTGTCTCCGGAAGCGTCGCCGAATCGCCCGCCGACGCATCCTGCACGGTCACCGAGACAATGGCGCCCGTCTCCAGGTCGACCCCATGCTCGGCCTTGTGGGCCAGGTGCGTCCGGCCGTCCTTCATCTTCGTGATCTTCGCGTCCGGATCCTGGGGAGACTGCCAGTCCTTGTTCGATGTCTTCTTGTCCTTCCGGGACCGGTCGAACCGCGCCAACTCCGCGCGCGTCGGCGTCGCAAGCCCCGAGGCTTCCGCCAGACGCTGCAGAAACGCCTCGTACGATTCGCCCGTGTCCCGACGCTCGATGCTCCGCATCGCCGCGTTCGCTTCCAGCGTCGTCGCATCGACGCCGACCGTCTTGCCACGCACCAGACCCGCTTCGGACAGCCGCTCGAGAACCCACGTGAAGACCGCTCCGTGCGTCTCCACGTCGATCAGCCGACGCGTCCGCGACAGCGTCGAGTGGTTCGGTGCCGACTCGGTCAAATCCAGGTCCAGGAACGACCGAAGGCTCAGAGAATCGGCCACCCGCCATGCAATCCCACGCTCCGACGACAGGCCCTCGAAATACCCGATGAACAGCATCCGGAAATACCGCCCAGGACGCAGACTCGGCCGCCCCATCCGAGACGCGTAGAACACCGCGCACAGTCCCTCGACGAACGCGTCAAACCCAGCGTCATCCAGGACCCGGTTCAGACGCTCGAAGAAGGGATGCCCCGCATTCGTCGGCAAATCCGCCGTCGTCACCCACAGCGGCGACCCCTGTCGCGCTGCTGGTTTCTTGCCCATCGCCATGGTCGTTCAGTGTACGGGTTCGATCGCACCGCGGCCAGGCCGGTTCCGCGACTTCTTCCACGGGCTGATAGACGTCGATCGTTGCGGGTGAGTAGCCTTGTACCGCGAGGCTTTCCAGATATCCGTTACTGCATTGCTGGAGCCAGTCTCCAGCGTTCGTCCGAGCGGCGACATCGTTGATGTACGGTTCCATTGCTCGTTCCCTTCCCCTCAAGGTGAAAGAAACGAGTGATGATCAGCGAACCGCCAATCGCAACCCGATTATGCCGATATCGCTTGGCAGAAGGTCCGTGGCGTCACGGCGATCGGCAGTCCACTCGGCATAACCAGGATGTCGGCATTACGGATGCCATGCCGATATCGGCATGGCATCCGCGGCGCCGACTACTACGCCGTGGCCGCAACCTCAGAGGAAGACCGATGCTGACCGAACAGACCGTCGACAAGCTCAACGCCCTGAAGCTCGGCGCGATGGCCGACGCCTTCCAGAAGCAGCTCGACACGGACGAGGCCGTCGCGCTCAGCTTCGAGGAGCGGCTCGGCCTGCTCGTCGACACCGAGTGGACGGCCCGCGAGCAGCGCAAGCTCGAACGGCGCCTCCGCACAGCCAAGCTGCGCTACCCCGCGACGCTCGAGGCCGTCGACTTCACCCACCCGCGCCGGCTCAAGCGCCAGCAGATCCTCACGCTCGGCGCCTGCGCGTGGATCACCGAGCGCCACAACGTGATCGTCACTGGACCGTGCGGCATCGGCAAGAGCTTCCTCGCCTGCGCCTTCGTCGAACGCGCGTGCCGCCGCGGCTTCACCGCGCGCTACGTCCGCATGCCGCGCCTGCTGCACGAGCTGGCCGTCGGCCGTGGCGACGGCTCCTACACCCGGCTGCTCGCCCGCCTCGCCAAGCTCGACCTGCTCGCCATCGACGACTGGATGCTCGCGCCGCTGCGCGACCCCGAGCGGCGCGACCTCATCGAGGTCATCGAGGACCGCGCCGAACGCGCCTCGACGCTCATCGCCAGCCAGCTGCCCGCGGGTGACTGGCACGCCGTCATCGGCGACCCCAACCAGGCCGATGCCATCTGCGACCGCCTGCTCCACGACGCTCACCGCATCGAGCTCAAGGGCCGCTCGATGCGACGGACACACGACGCACCCGCCAACCGCCGGAAGGAGACGACATGACGATCACGACCGCGAGACACCCGACGCTCCCGCCGGGTCCCGACAGCCTGTGGATCCTGCCGGTGCCATGGAAAACGCGCGCGATGCGCTCGGCGGCAACTGCGCCGTCGCCGCAAGCGCGTTTCCCACAGCACCTTGGACGCCGCCGCAGGCGGCGCCCACAGGAACCACAGGCATCCTCCTCGATGCGCACCTTCACAACAGGACGAGTAGGATATCGACGAGACGCTACGACACCGATGGAAGCCAACTGACCGACGAACGTCGCTACGCTCCGATGAGCGTTCACCTTCGTCGGAATCTGCGTTCACGTTCACCGGGATCCGTGTTCACGTTCGCCGAAATAGCCACGAGATCGGCCACATCGTCCCACAGCGGCTCCCACTGCTCGTCCTGCTTCCACACGTAACGACGCTGAAAGTCCGGGACTTCGTACCGAATCGGTTTGGCGAACAGTTCCTGCGGGTGTAGGAGGTTGGTCTGCATGTTCAGCGTCCAGGCAACGGCTTCGGCGCCACGCCGATGGTCCGCGTCTACGCCAAGACCACCATACACTGCCAGGTCGGGCAGGTTCGGATCAAGCAGCGCTCCTGTTCGTGAGTCGCGGTTTCACCGGCGGCGTCGTCGGGCTGGTAGCGTTAGCGTTAGCGGGTGCTCCCCGCCGTGAAGGGTTCTCGCTACGCTCAGCCCCGCTCAGCGGGGCTGACGCCCTTGAGGCTGGCTCCGCACGCGATCATGCAGATTGCCGTCCGTCTTCGGCGAACGGCTCCGGTCGGCGATGGTAGGTACCCTCGGCGCGGCTCCAGCGCCTGGCTCCGCGCCACGCCGCGTAGGCGCTCACTCCGGAAGCGCGAACACGAACAGATTGTTGCCGATGCTCGGGCGCTGCTCGGGAGTCAGCAGGGAGAACGCCTGCGCGTTGCCGGACGGCCCGGTGCTGATTGCGACGTACTGGCGGCCGTCGACCGCGTAGGTCATCGGGAAGCCGCTGATTGACGACCCGACGTTGATCTCCCAGAGCACCTCGCCGGTCTCGTGGTCGAGCGCGCGGAAGCGGCCGTTGACGTCGCCGCCGAAGACGAGGCCGCCGCCGGTGGCCGCGAGCGACATCGTGGCGGACCGCTGGCGGTAGGTCCAGCGCGTCGCGCCGGTCTCGGCCGAGATGGCCTGCACCATGCCGAGCTGGTCCTCGCCGGGCGCCAGCTCGTGGCGGACGACGAGCGCGTACAGCTCGACGGCCAGCTCCTCCTCGGCGCCGGTGCTGGCCGCCAGCATCCGCCCGCAGGTGTTGCGCAACGGCATGTACATGGTGTTGGTCAGCGGGCTGTAGGCGCCGGCCTCCCAGTCCTTGCCGCCGTGGTAGGTCGGGCACGCGAGGACCTGCTGGCCCACGCTCGTGAAGATGAGCTCCGAGTTCTCCGTCACGGCGCCCGTTGCGCCGTCGATGCCGCTGATGACGTTCTGGGTGATGGTCGGCGTGGCCCACAGGAACTCGCCGGTCTCGCGGTCGAGCGTGTAGACCACCCCCGTCTTGCCCGGGATGCCGGTGACCACCCTGCGCCGCTCGCCGGGAAGCAGCCGCGGGTTGATCCAGCTCACCGCGCCGGAATCCGGGGCCACGGCCGTGTCGACCAGCAGGCGCTCGAAGGGGTGATCGAGATCCCAGTGGTCGTTCAGGTGCTGGTAGTGCCAGACGATCTCGCCGGTGTCCGCGTCCAGCGCGAGCGTCGAGTTGTGGTAGAGGTGCGTATTCTCCACGCCGCCGAGCATGAACTTGGGTGCCGGCGAAGTCACCGAGGTGCCGACGTAGACGAGATCGAGCTCGGGATCGTAGGCGGGCGCTATCCAGGAGCCGACATGCCCCCGCTCCTCGTAGGGCACGTCGCCCCAGGTTTCGTCGCCGGGCTCGCCGGGACGCGGAATCAGTCGGGTGCGCCACAGCTCGCGGCCGGTCAGCGGATCGTGCGCCGTGATGACGCAGGCCTCCGGGCCGCCGGCCGGCATGCAGCCGCGTCCGGAGACCACCCTGCCGCCCGCGATGATCGGACCGGAAGTCTGATGGGCCGGGTTCACCCGGTAGTCTAGAATCCGGGTTTCCCAGACCTGGCGTCCGGTGGCGGCGTCCAGCGCGAAGATGTAGTCGTCGGTGCTGGTGTTGATGATCAGCCGGTCGTAGATGGCGATGTTGCGGTTCGTCGTCGTGCCGATCCTGACGTACTGCTCGAGATCGTCCGGCCGCGGGCGGCGATGCTCCCACAGCAGATCGCCGGTGACGGCGTCGATGGCCTGGATGACGTCGCGCGGGTTCGGCATGTACATGACGCCGTCGTAAACCAGGGGCGTGCCTTCCTGGCTGCCCTGGGACAGGGCGCGGGACCAGACCAGGCGCAGGTCGGCCACGTTGTCGCGGTCGACCTGATCGAGAGGGCTGTAGCCCCAGCCGTTTGTCGTGCGGCGCCAACTCAGCCAGTCGCCCGGGGCCGGATTCTCCAGCATCGCGTCCGTGACGGGGACGAAGTCGTCGCCGGGCTGGGCAACGGCAGGTGCCGAAAAGTGCAGCGACAAGCCGACGACGACGAGCCACCTGCTGGCAGACATGCGTCCCCCTTCCCGGGCTGGAACTCCTGGAACTGCGTCAGTATACGCCCGATGGCTCCGATTTCAGCTCGCCGGCCGGGCCCTGCCGTACCGGCCGCTCGGCCGGCGAAATTGGAGGCGCCGCCCGGATTTGAACCGGGGATGGAGGTTTTGCAGACCTCTGCCTTACCACTTGGCGACGGCGCCGAAGGAAGGAAGTCGGCGGCGGGAAGAGAGAATGGAGCGGGAAACGGGATTCGAACCCGCGACTTCGACCTTGGCAAGGTCGCACTCTACCACTGAGTTATTCCCGCTCGCTCTGCAGCCCCGCGTCGAAGCCGCGACGCGCGCTGCGCGCCAGTTGACAGGCTACCATGCGACCGCCCTCCCATCAAGCCGGCGCGGCTTCATGTCAGACGGGGCGTCAGCGGCCGGCGGCGGCGAAGGCGTCGGTGACGACCTCGACGCGCGGACGCCTCTCCCCCAGCTCGACCGCCACGACGTCGAAGCGGCAGGGCACCCCGGCGGTCCGGCTGCGGGCCAGATAGTCGGCGGATTTCGCCAGCGTTGACAGGCGCTTTCCTGACAGACAACCCCATCTGTTTAAGTATCTTACGCAGATTCAACCGGCCGCCACAGGTTCTTGCAGCACGCCCTTTTTCGTGGGAATGAATGGGGGTTTTTCTGCGCTCCCGTGGTAACATATGAGGGAGCAGATTGGAGGGGTTTCATGGGAAAGCTGACAGTCGCGAAGGTCAAATCATTGAATGCGCCGGGGCGGTACGCGGACGGCGGCACGCTCTACTTGCATATCGGCCCGACAGGATCGAAGTCGTGGACACAGAGGCTCGTTGTTCAGGGCGTGCGGCGGGATCTCGGGCTCGGTAGCGT
This sequence comes from Vicinamibacterales bacterium, assembly GCA_963665465.1. Lineage (GTDB taxonomy): Bacteria > Acidobacteriota > Vicinamibacteria > Vicinamibacterales > UBA8438 > JAAXGX01. Next base: position 4,501,398 of record OY762226.1, on the reverse strand, counting down.
CCGGTTCGTGACGCTCCGGGAGGCCCGCGAACAGGCGTTCGCCAATCAGAAGACCGCTCGTCTCGGCGGCGACCCGCGCGCCGACAGGCGCCGGGCCAGGATACCGACGTTCGAGGAGGCGGCGAAGGCCACGATCGCGGCGAACCGCGGGGGGTGGCGGGCTGCTGAGACCACGGCGAAGAAGTGGGCGCGGGTGCTTGAGACGTACGTCATGCCCGTGTTCGGTAGCAAGCCCGTCGATCAGGTTGGGCGCGATGACGTGCTCGGGGTGCTCGTCCCCCTGATGAGCGCGAAACCCGAGGCGGGCCGAAAAGCGCGGCAGTACATCCGGGGCGTGCTCGCCCACGCGATGGCGCACGGCCACGTCTCCCAGAATGTTGCGGGCGAGGTGGTAGACGCGGCGTTACCTGCGGCCCCGGCCGTCCGGAGGCACCATCGGGCGGTGCCGTACGACGCGGTAGGTGCATCGTTGACCGTGATCGAATCGAGCGGGGCCGGGGAGGCCGTCAAGAGCGCGCTGCGTTTTATCGCGCTGGTCGCCTGCCGGGCCAGTGAAGCGCGACTCGCGAAGTGGGAAGAGGTTGACGTCGAGGCCGGCGAGTGGCGGATCCCGGCCGACAGGGCAAAAAACGGTGTCGAGCATCGCGTGCCGTTGTCTGCCCCGGCGCTGCACGTGATCGAGCGCATGCGGCCGTTCCGCCGCTCGGCAGGATGGTTGTTCCCATCGCCCGCACGGCCTGGGCGTCCGCTGTCTGAATCCACCCTGCGCACCGCAGTTACAGATATGGGGCTGGGCGAGAGCGGCACGATTCACGGCTTGCGGGCTTCGTTTAGGACGTGGGCGAGCGAAAAGACAGACGCGGATCACGCAATCATGGAGTTGTGTCTAGGACATACCGTCGGCGATCAGACCGAGCGGGCGTACGCGAGATCCGATCTCTACGCCAAGCGTCGCGCCCTGATGACCGCGTGGGCGGATTACATTACCTAACAAGCAAACCCCTTACTAGTCTCGCCCTGCCCCGCCACCGCGGCGGGGCTTTTATGGCAATAATAGACAATGCTAGCAAGCGACTACCCGAGGATGAAGTCGTCCACACCCAAGTCAGAGACTTGGATACCTTCAAGCGTGATGGCGCCGTGGTCGCTGCCCGTGACGCCGAGTAGATCCAGGTCGAGCACGTTACCACTGCTGCCGTCCAGCATGGCCTGCAGGTCCGACTTGGTCACGCCCCGGAAGCCTACGCTGCTCAGTTCGATCACGTCGCCTTCGCCCGGATTGAAATCATCGATCGTGGCGTCGACATCGCTGCCGAAGAACCTGAATGTGTCGGATCCAGGACCACCATTCGCTCTCCCTCCGCTGTGCATGATCAAAGTATCGTCACCGTTCCCACCGAACAGGTAATCCACCTCGTAACCCGACAGTTCGTCGTCCCCACCGCCACCGAAGACCCTGTGGGCGGTAGGTCCGTCCAGGAAAGACCTGCCGGAGAAATCTCCGACATCGATCCTGTCGGCGTACTGCGTGCCGATTACGCCCTCGACATTGACCAGGATGTCGCCTTCGGCGTGCCCACCTTCACCGAAGTAGAGAGCAGATCCGAAGCTGAGGTCGATGTCCACGCCGTCGCGGTAGCCATCACTGCGCGGGGAGTTGCTGTAGTCGACCACATCGTACCCGTCGCCACCATCGATATAGTCTGCACCTTCTGAGCCATCGATCCAGTCGTTGCCGAGGTCGGCGCGGATCATGTCCCTACCAGCCCCACCGTCCAGAGTGTCATCACCGCGTCCGCCGCGGATCAGGTCATCTCCTGTGCCCCCGAGGATGCTGTCGTCGCCCTCGTCGCCGTACAAGGAGTCCGGGCCGTCGCCGCCCTCGATAGTGTCGTTGCCGCTCCCACCACGTAGCAGATCGATGGCTCCGAAGCCGCGGATCTGGTCCGCATCGGGCGTGCCGATGTACAGGTTGTTGCCGTTGTCGCCGTTGAATATCGCCATCTCAAGTCGTCCTCTTTTGTGAGACTACTAGCTAGGGAACATTCTCCGGATTATACTCGGTGTATGCCACGAAAGCACGAACGCACCACGATCGCAATCTCTCTGCCAACACGTGACCGACTCCGGAAACTGGAAGAGGCGACCGGCTTGAACGCCGGGCAAATAGTGCGGACGCTCACGTATGTTTCCGTGCCGGAGGTGGTGCGGGCTGCCGAGCAGCGGGCAGTTGCGGAGTTGGCGAAATAGGAAACCGGAACCGGCGGGCTGTCTCGATCCCCATCTTGCTAGCCCGCCGGTCCCACAGACGAGAGTGACAACAGATGGATATTACCACACACACGGCGGCGGCGGCAATGCGCGCGGAAAATCGCAGCGTATCGGGGCGGACTACACACGAACAGGAGTTGCGCGCCGAAGCCCTGCAATACAAGGCGCGTGGCGATACGCAACTCGGCCCGCGCAACACTCTAGCGAATAAGTACGAAGGATCCTTGCCCGGCGGCAAGGTGGAAGCGAATCTAATCCTGGACGAAGTTTGGGAGCAGCCCACAGCCCTACGCTACCCCCATGCTGGCTGTGACCCCAACGGGGGAAGATGGCCGTGGGGACGCCTCGCCGCCCCTCCGCCAGCTAACCGCGTCGATCCCGAGTTGGGCCGGGCACTGAAAATCATCGACCAGCAGCAGGCCGAGATCGAGAAGCTACGACAAGAGCGGCAGCAGCAGCCCCAGCAGCAGCGCCAGCAGCAGCAGCAGACACGCACCACTCTGGACGACTTCGAGGCCACGTGCGCGGGCGTCGGCGTGACGTTCAGCGAGTCGCGACCGGGCGGGGTCCACTTCGCCACGTGGGAAAACGAAGAGCGTCTGAAGATCGGGCGCGGCACGTACGACCGTCTGCGGGTCGCGATGATGGACGTGCCGAACTCTGCCCGCTTCACGCAGCGGAACAACGATCTTGCCGCACTGGTGCATCGGGCGTGCAGTCGGCATCCATTCGAGGATGAGATCGAGGTGTCGTCAGAGTGGAACGCGCTAGAGGCCATCATGCGCGCGGCACCGCCCGGACGGTATCGGATGGAACACTTTATCGAGCGCGCCGGGGCACTGCTACGGAATCAGACGGGCGTGACCGCCAATTCCGGCGAATTGGAGGCGGAGTCGCGGCGAGTGGCGCGGCATCTCGGCATGCACGCCATGGGACCGACGTCGCGATTCAACGTGCCGGGGGCGGATGGCGGATGGACCCCGCACGCGGGATCGGAACAGTACCGCGTCTGGCAGACTCCCGCCGAATGGATGGCGGCGTAGGAATTGGCGTTGTAAGCGTAGTAAACCGTAGGACTGCAAAGTGCTGATTCTAAATCGTTTCCTACGTTACTACGCTTACAACGGTAGATCACGCCTGCGCGACAAGTAGTACCCCAGTGTAGTAAAGCCCCTCCGGCGGGCCGGGAGTTTGCCCCCGTGTCAGGACCATGTAGCACGGCGGGCGTCACAGGGAGTTTGCCCCCCGTGTCAGGAGCAAAACCCCCGCACGGATGCTCCCCGTAGCTTGCCCGCTGGGACAATCTTGTGCCCTGCGGGCGCCGTATGCGACACTTTCTCTAGTCGGGTGGTGTCTCCCTGCTCGGCTCGACGGGGCCGGGCTGTGGGTTCGCTAGACCGGTGCAGCGCCGGACCCCGTCACTACCTTAGACCTTGCCGCCCATAACGAGCGGCGCCGGCGACCTTTGTAATCCGCGCCAGTGGTGCGCGAAGGTTGCCGGGCAAATGCCGATCAAAGAAACTCGGGAAGTCCTGCCCGCCGTCGAGGCCGCCGAACGTCTCGCGGTCACTCTGGTAGACGCGTCGAGAAACACAGCCGCGTTACTACAGGCTTGCCCGGCATACCAAGACGATCTAAGAGCGGCGGGCCGCGAGATGGCCAGCGCTGCACGTCGGATCGTCGCGGTCATGGAAGCCCTGGCGGGGGTGCAGCGTGAGGGGGTTCATTAACCGTGCGCATCCGAATGACGGCGACCATTGGCGAGCGCTCCCCGCTTGCGCCCTACCTGCCGCAAGAGCTGAGAGCGATCGGCCGTGACATGGCGAAGCAAATCAGGCAGAGGACGAAGGCGGGCCGGAACGTGCACGGGGCGCCCTTCCCTCCGAAGTCTGACGGCAGCCCTTCACGTCTACGGGAGTCGGGCCGGATGTTGCGATCCCTGCGGGCGCGGAAATTCTGGCGTCGCGGATTTGAGATCAGCCCAAGCCAGCCCGTCCGGAATCTCGCCCGGCGGCATCAACTGGGGATAGGCAACATGCCGAAACGAACGTGGATAGGTTTTTCCGAGAGACAAATCCAAGAATTGGCGGATCGAGCAGTCGCCGCATATTTGCGAAAGGCAGATGGACAATGACAGAGGCGCAGAGGCTACAGATCAGATCGTCGGAGATTCGCGAGAAGTTGAACGCGCTCGCGGGCGTCGAGGATCTAGACGACACACAGCGTCAGGAGATCGACGCACTCACCACCGAGTACCGCGACGTCGAGGTCCGCATGCGGGCAGCGCTCACGGCGGAGGGCGAACCCGAGACGACCACGACCACCACGGACACCGAGCACCGCGAGCGGCTGTCACTTCTCGGGAGGGCTCGACTCGGCGAATGGGTGCGGGCTGCGGTCCGGGGCGTACCCCCGTCCGGCGTCGAGGCCGAGACTGCAGCAGCATTCGGCTGCCCTGGCGGCGTCCCCCTGGAGGCGTTCGAGGGCGAGCACCGGCAGGGCGTCGAGCATCGAGACGTGACCGCAGCGCCGAGCACAGACACGGCGACGAACGTCGCGACCATCATGCCGGCCGTGTTCGACAGAAGCGCGGCGGCGTACCTGGGCGTCGAGATGCCGACCGTCGCGGCTGGCACGGCATCGTATCCGGTGATCACGAAGAGCGTCACTGCCGGGGCGAGGGCGAAGTCTGCGGAAGGCCCGGAGACTGCCGGCGTTATCTCTCCGTACACCGTGACCCCGCGCAGGATCACGGGTTCGTTCCGGATCACGCGCGAGGATGAGGCCATGTTGGAAGGGTTGGAATCCGCCCTGCGCGAAAACCTGGGCGACGTGCTCTCCGATCAGGTTGACCGGCAGGTGATCGCGGGCGACAACAATGCGCCGAACCTGAACGGCCTGCATACGCAGCTGGACGCGGCGACGGACCCGGCTGCGGATGCGGAGACCTTCGATCGGTACGTCGCGGCCGTGGCTGGTCACGTAGACGGGCTGTTTGCAAACACGCTTCGGGATCTTCGCGTGCTGGTCGGTGCGGAAACCTACCGCCACAGCGCGAGCACGTTCAGGGGCACGGACGGCGAGACTTCGGCGCAGGCGTACGTCGCCGGCATGACGGGCGGATGGAGAGCGTCGAGGCGGATCCCGGAACCGTCGACGAACGTCCAGACTGCCATCGTCCGGCGATCGGCCGTCGGAGGTCGCGTCGCGGTTGCTCCCGTCTGGCAGGGCGTCGAGTTGATCCGCGACCCCTTCACAAACGCGGGCAAGGGCGAGACCAAGCTGACCGTGCTTCTGCTCATGGGCGGCGTGGCCATCCTGAGGCCTGCTGCCTTCGCTCAGGATTCATTCCGACTGGCGGCGTAACGTGGACGTGCTGACGATCCCCGTCGAGTGTCGATCCGCAGCCGAAGGGCCGAAGCTCCACGGCACCATCTTGCAGGAAGGCAGGGCGGCAACCGGAGGGCGGGCCGAGTTGTTCGCCCCCGGCTCGATCGTCTGGCCGAGTGACGGGATCGCCCTCCTGGCCGAGCACCGCGGCGTCGAGTTGGCGCGGGCAGTGCCGTCCCGCGAGCCTGACGGGGAGATCCGGATCGAGACGGCGGCGACCCCGGAGATCTTCGCGGCCGTCGAGCAAGGCGGCAAGCGCCATCTGTCGATCGAGTTCAGGAGCGTGAGAGAGATCCGGACGGCGGCCGGCATCAGGGAGATCACGAGGGCGATCGTCGACGCGGCGGCACTGACTGACCGCCCCGAGTACATACAGGCGCGGGCGGAGGTGCGGCAGCGTCGGGGAGGGCGTCGTCTATGGCTGTGACCGCGGACAACCTGGCGCAGCACGTGTTGGGCAAGGCGGGCGACAAGCTGACCGCCCGCGAGACTGCCGATCTGTCGGGACTGCTGGCGTGGTCGGTCGCCCTGGTCGATCGCTACCTGCTCGGCTCGACGTGCCCGGACGCGGTCTGCGATGCTGCGATCCTGCGGCTGTGCTACTTCGATTATCACGTTCGTCTGACACGCAAACCTGGCGACGGCGGCATGCTGGAACGGCCGCCGCGCGGGGTGTCCCTGTCGCCACTGAAGGCGAGCGGCGCGGCGGCGCTGCTCTCCCCATGGAAGCACCGGAGGGCGGCATCGTGATCGGCTTGGGCGTGTCGAGCGGGCCGGACCGGATCGAGCATCGGTCGTCGTACGAATCGTTGATCGTCGGCGCGATGGAGGATCAGGCCGTCGGGCTGGGGGTGCTTCGGCCGCTGGTGCTCGGCGCTGTCGAGGTTGCCGCCGGGGCATACGCGCGCGGTTTTGCATCGGCGGAGGTCGGAGGGCCGACGGGGATATCTCTCGCGGTCACTCCGATCACCTTGTCGAGCATCGCGCGCGGGCTGATCCGGAGGGGCGAGAGTCGCCACCTTCTCGACGTGGACAGGGCCGGACGGCTGGCGCTGCGGGAAGTGGCGTCATGGAACGTCGAGGGCGGGCCGGACCCCTCGACATGGCGCTACCGCGTGAGCGTGGCTGGACCGTCGAGCACGTCAACGCGAACCGTCCCGGCGGCTGGCGTGGTGCATTGCCGATACAGCACTGACCCGTCGAGGCCCTGGGCGGGCCGCAGCGCGCTGTCATGGGCAGCCGAGACAGGACGACTCGCGGCAGCCCTGGAACGCGCCCTGGGGGACGAAGCAGCCGGACCACGAGGCCATCTGATCCCTGTCCCGGTCGACGGCGGCGACGGCGGCGACGATGACCCGCTGGCGGAGTTGAAACGAGACATACGCGGGCTTGCCGGCAAGGCAGCCCTTGTCGAGACAACATCCGCCGGATGGAGTGAAGGGCGAGCAGCAAGCCCGCGTCGCGACTGGGATCCGGTTCGTCTCGGCGCGAATCCTCCACAGTCCCTGATCGAGTTGCGAACGGCCGTCGAGACCACAGTACTCGGGCTGCTCGGGGTGCCGCCAGTGCTGGCCATGTCGCAGGGCGACGGCACAAGCCAGAGGGAAAGCTACAGGAGATGGCTTCACGGCAGCGTCGAGCCACTGGGGCGCATTGTCGAGGCTGAGCTGAGCGAGAAGCTAGAGGCCGACGTCACCTTGTCATTCAGACGGCTTGAGGCTGGCGACGTTGCCGGACGTGCGCGGGCTTGGAGATCGTTGGTCGGGAAAGAGGCCACGATGCCGGACGTGGACGCGCGGCGGCTGTGCGGGTTGGACTGAGAGGCATGCGTGGGGACCCCTGTCGCCCCGTTTGCCGGAGGGACACGGGCCGGGGGGTGGGGTTTTCCGTGCAACCAGCGCGCCCCCCTTTGTCCCCGCCGGGCTGCCCCCGGCCGTTTTGACCGATGTTGTCGACCGATTTGATCGAGTGGATCGAGCAGCGCCAGCCGCTGGAACCCTTCCAGCGCCGATTCATTCGGGGTGCGTTTCATCCTGGTACTCGGCTGGCTGCGCTATCCGGCCCGCGTGGCCTGGGCAAGTCGGCGCTGTCGGGCTGGCTGCTCGCGGCGAGTCTCGATCCGGAGGGTCCGCTGTTCGACGAGGGCGCGGAATCGGTGCTGCTCGCGGGGAGTCTCGATCAGGCGCGGGCCGTGTTCCGGTTCCTGCGGGGCCGGTGCGACGACGACACGTTCAGGTACCTGGACAGCGGGCAGCGGGTCGCGGCGACTCACGTACCGACTCATACGCGGGTCCGTGTCGCATCGTCGGACCCGCGTAAGGCGTTGGGAATCGTCGGCGCTCGGTTGCTGGTCGGCGACGAGCCCGGGGCGTGGCAAGAAAGAGGCGGATCGGACATGTACGACGCTCTCACCACGTCGGCGGGGAAAAACGAGCAGACCCTGATCCTGATCGGCACGCGTGCTCCTGGACCGCCTGACGGGTGGTGGCAGCGGCTGCTCGACTCCGGCGGCAGTGAAGGCGAGTACGTGCAGACGCATCAGGGCCGCGAGGATGACCGCTGGGACGATTGGAAGGCCATCGCAAGGGCTAATGTTCAGCGTCAACTACTTTTGCCGGTTCGCGCCGACTATTTTTGCCGGTGACGTGAGACGTCATTGGCGGCCGGGACGCCCCCGTCCAGGCCGGGCCGCAAGGCCCATAACTGCAATCTGAGTGGCGGGACGGACGGTGTGTCACCCGACGGGCCGGAGCGGAGCGGAGGACGCGCACCAGCGCGTTGACACGCCGGCCGGCCCGCAGCTACGCCGTTCGAACGGGAGAGCACGACGGTCGAAGCGGCACCGGCTGGGCGTTCACGAGGTCGACCGGCGGCGAGCTCGGGGCAGCAGCGGGCCCGGGGCACGTCCCCGGGGAGCAGGTGCCGGCGGCGATTTTCGGCGGGACCGGTCCGTCCGGTAGCTCGGGACGTCGAACTCGATCACTACCGCGTGGTGGACCAAGCGGTCGATCGCCGCGGCCGTGGCCATCTGGTCGCGGAAGATGCGGTCCCACTGGCTGAACATCAGGTTGCTCGTCACCATCACCGAACGGCGCTCGTAGCGCTCGGCGAGCAGCGTGAACAGCACCTCGGCTTCGTCCGAGCTCTGCTGAACGTAGCCCAGATCGTCAAGCAAAATGACCTCGAAGAGGTCGAGCTTCCGGAGGGCGCGAGGCAGGTCGAGGTCGCGTTTCGCGCCGAGCAGCTCCTGCACCAAGGCGTAGGCCGGGGCGCACAGCACGCTGTGGCCGGCCTCGACCAGCGCGTGCCCGACGGCGCAGAGCGCGTGGCTCTTGCCCACGCCCGGCAGGCCAAACGCGAGCACGTTGGCCGCCGTCTCGAGGAACGCCCCGGTGGCCAGCGTCTCCAGCTGCTGCGCGACCGGCGCCGGGAACCTCCCGGTGTCGAGCGTCGCGAACGTCTTGCCCGGCGGCAACCGCGACGCGCGACGCAACCGCGTGATCCGGCGCTGGCGGCGCGCTTCGGCTTCCGCCTCGAACACCTCGACCAGCACCGGCATCGCCTCGGGGTGACCGGCCTGCGTCAGCCGCGGCACCATCTCCTCGGCCGCCGTCGTCAGCCCGAACTGCGTCAGCAGCGACGTCACCTGCGTGCTCGCCGCCGTCATCCGACCAGACCTCCGGTGATCAGCGCGTCGTACTGCGCGAGATCCGGGCGGGGAACGCGGACCACGGGAATGGTTGGAACCGGCGGACGAACCTGGGCCTGCACGCCCGCGTAGTCGCAGGGGTCGCCGGCGTCGAGACGGGCGCGAAGCGTCGCCTCCACCCGCCGCTCGCTGGTCGTGGCCGCCAGGTGCAACAGGCGCACGTACTCGACGTCGGCCCGCTCGCCGTGCGTCCGGCCGAGCACGTCATACGCCGCCCGGAACACGAGCGACGGGAACAGCTCCTCCCGGAAGCGATACCGCGCGAACGCGCCCGGTTTCCGGACCAGACTCCCGATGATGTGGCGGTAGTCGATGCGGTGCTCCGCCTCGCCCCGCAGACGCGGCATCGTGCACAGCACCCGCCCCCCGTAGAGGACCTCCACCGTCGACGGATGCTGGCGCGCCTCGACCGTGTGACCGATCAACCGCGACGGCACCGAATAGACCCGGCCGCCGACCCGGATCGTGCTCCACTTCCGCACCCGGCACTCGAACGTCGTGTGCTCCGGGACCCGACCCGACGGCAACGGACGCAGATACGGACGCTCCTCGGCCAGCCGGGCCGCCGCCGGTGCATTCCGCTCCTCGTCGACGGCCGCGCGCACGAAGCGCAGGTACGCCGCCTCGTCGACGAAGTCCCTCTCGCCCCGCAACAGCAACGCCTGCTCTATAGCCGTCGCCGTCCGGAAGTGCGCCTGCTCGGCCACCCCGTTCTCGTGCGGCTTCCCCGGCTGGATCCGCGACGAGCGCAGCCCGTAGTGGTCCAGCACCTGCCGGAACCGCACCGTCAACTGACGGCCGCCGCTGCGCCGCAGCTCGTGCGTCGCCGCCGACAGGTTGTCGTGACGAAGCACCGCCGGCACCGCCCCCAGCGTCCACAGCGCGCCCTGCAGCCCCGACACCAGCGCCTCGAACGTCTCGCTCAGCGCCAGCCCCACATACGTCCACCGGCTGTAGCTCAGCACCCACTCGAACAGCAGGTGCGGGAACGCCACGCCTCGAAGCGTCACCCCCAGGTCGCTCAAGTCGGTGAAGTCGAACGCCGCTTCCCGACCCGGGACCGGAACCTGCTCGAAGTACACCTCGCGGTCGGGACCGTACTGAATCCGCCACTCGCGGATCCGCCGCTGCAGGGTCCGCAGCTGCCCCGGCTGAAAACGGCCCGGATGTCGCCGGCACAGCGCCTTGAACAGCGTCAGCACCTGCAGCCGTCCGTCGGTGTCGGCCACCAGCTGCGGCACGACCTCCGACTGCCACACGTCGGCGAACGGGTCCTCCCGCGTGCGCCACCACCGCGACGCCTTCGCCGTCGACGGCAACGGCCCGCTCTGCCACTTGCGCGCCGCCCGCTCGCTCATCCCGGCCGCCGCCGCGGCCGCCGCCAGCGTCTTGCCTGCCATTCGCTTCTCGCGCAATCGCCGAACCTGAGCATCGGTGACCAACCCGTCCTCCGCGAGGAAACGGGCAGTGTCACACGCTCCGCGCGTGTCCCCGCGACGGGCCGATCAGCGCCTCGTCGACCGGCAAAAATAATTGTCGTTGATCAGGCTAACCCGCTGGTGAGGGTCAATCCCCATCTGGGGGTCGCCCTGCGGAGCGAGCGCAACAAGGCGCGGGCGGACGCGGACGCCAAGCGCCGGTTTCTGACCTACCGCCTGAACCGGCCGCAAGAGGCGACCGACTCGGTATTGGTCACCGTGGACGATTGGAAGGCTGTAGAGGCTCGCCCGGTGCCCGACAGGCGCGGCCGTCCTGTCGTGGGGATCGACCTGGGCGCGTCGCGGTCATGGTCGGCGTGCTGGTGTCTCTGGCCGAACGGTCGATCCGAAGTCTACGCCGTGGCGCCGGGGGTGCCGAGCGTCGAGGCCATGGAGCGGCGCGACGCGATCCCGCGAGGTCTGTATCAGGGGCTTGTCGACTCCGGCGTGCTGGTGCTCGACAAGGGACGCAAGGTGTCGCGGCCGTCCGTGCTTCTCGCCCGGCTGGCGGATGCCGGTGTCGTCCCGGCCGTCATGGTGGGCGACCGGTTCCACGGTCCGTTGCTCGCGGATCTGGTGCAGGGCCGGTGGCCGTTGATTTTTCGTGCAACGAGATGGTCAGAGGCGTCGGCGGACGTCGCGTCATTCCGGAGGTCGGCGCTCGACGGTCCATTGACCATCGCCCCGGAGTCGAGGCCGATGGTCCGCTTCGCCCTGTCGGCCGCCAAGATCCGGACGGACGATCAAGGCGGTACCAGGGTCGTGAAAGCACGGGGCGGACGGTCACGCGATGACGTCGTGGTCGCCGGTGTGCTCGCGGCCGGCTTGGCGTCGAGGGCAAAGCCTGCTCGCCCTCCACGGCTGCACGTCGCCGCATGAGCGGGAACCATCGGCGGTTGCCGGGGGCGGCATGGGATCGGGCTCGACGTGCAGCGCTGGGCCGGGATCAGTGGAGGTGTGTCCAGTGCGGGCACCCTGCCGATCTGGAAGTACATCACGTCGTGGCGCTCGACAAGGGCGGCGACGCGTTCAGGCTCGACAACCTGCGGACGCTGTGCCGGGGCTGCCATATCGAGGAGCACATGCCGCCGGAGCGTCTAGCGTGGAGGCGGTACGTCCGGGAGCTGGTGTCATGACGACGACGACGATAGAGGGCATCTGGGGTTCGATACGGGGCATCGTGGCGACGTATGAGAGCGTCACGGACGGCGTGAAGTACGACCGGTCGCGGGACCCTTTCTCATTCGAGATGGACCTGCGCGGCGACGCGCCCGCGTTCTATGTGGAGCCTCCACAGATTGATGATGGCGTGCAGTTCGTCGGCGGCGAACGAGCTTTGCTCGCCCGGTGCTCCATCTGGCTGTCTCGCCCGCGCGGCGACGAACCCGACCGGCAAGCGATCCGGCTGGCGACCGACGCGGGCGAGTTGCGGCGGCTGATCGATGGCCTGGGGATGGACTGGTTGATCTCGCCCGGCTCGGCAAGCGTGAGGATCAGCACGGGCGACGAAGGCGACGTCACCGTGATCGGTTCGCTGTCGATCATCCTCGACGTCGAGGAGGTCAACGCGTGAGCATCTGCGACCGCTGTCTAGCGACGTCCTGCATCTGCACGAGGCCGGGGGCAGTCGAGATTGTCTGCGAGCGGTGCGGCGAGCGGCGATCCGTCGTCGAGGAGTCGGCAGCCGACAGATGGGCGCAAGAGCACCGCTGCCGCAGGTACCGTCACGTCGGATGGACACCCGAGAAGGACGCGGCCGTGGTCGCGGCGGCTGGGGAAAACGGCGGGCCGAAGCGTCTAGCCGAGCGGCTGGGGATCCCGTACACGGCGGTATCCAAGCGCGTCGAGACGTTGCGCAAGCGCGGGGCGCAGATCAAACCGCGACCACCACGCGGGCGAGTCTGGACCGCTGCGGAGGATGATCTAATCCTGGAGGCCGTGCGGCTGAATTACGTGCTGGGGTTCCTGCCGACGAACGGCGGGCGATTCGGGGCGCTGGCCGTACGGCTTGGGCTGCCGGTCGCCAAGATCCGGGCACGGTCGTACAAGATCGGCGCGAAGCGGAAGGTCCTCGACGAACTGAAAAAGCCGGGCGAGGGGTAGTCGCCCAAATCACGCATCGGGGCCTGTCTCGCTCCCCGCGCGTGACGCCCGGACGGGGCCGGGGCGGTGATCTGGTCAATCGCCGCTGCCGGTCCGTCTCTTCTGTGTGGGGTTTCACGTGGGAATGGCAGATCGCACTATCCGCACAAACCCCTATAAACACTGGCTAGATGCAGGGCTCTACCGGGAAGGCTGCGGGCCAGATAGTCGAGGGCCATGCGCGTCAGCTTGCGCTGCTTCAGGCCCGTGATCGCCGCCAGCGGACCGCCGAAGCGCCGGTCCGAGCGGGCCTTCACCTCGACGAACACCAGCACGTCGTCATCCATCGCGACGATGTCGATTTCTCCGTGGCGCGTGCGGTAGCGGCGGGCAAGGATTGAGTACCCCCGGCGGCGCAGTTCGCGGCAGGCCAGCTCCTCGCCCCGTATCCCGAGCTCCGACTGGTGCTGGGTCGGCACCCGGGAGGAACATGCAAGAACGAGGCCCGGGACGGGCCTACCCCCGCTTCCAGCGGGTGCCCGCGGCGCCGTCCTCCAGCGCGACTCCGCGCGCCTCGAGGTCCGCCCGGATCCGGTCGGCGACGGCGAAGTCCCTGCGGCCGCGCGCGGCTTGCCGCTCGGCGATCAGCCGCTCGATCTCGTCCACGGGAACCGGGGGCGCGGCCTCCTCGGCGCGCCGCAGGCTGATGACGCCGAGCACGCGATCGAAATAATCGAACGCTTCGCGCAGCAGGCGCGCGTCGTCCGTGCCGATCTCGCCGGCGTCGATGGCGGCGTTCACGTCGCGCACGAGCTCGAACACCACCCCCAGCGCGCCCGGCGTGTTGAGGTCGGTGCGCAGCATGTCGGCGAACGCCGCCCGCGCGGCCGCGGCCCGCGCCTCGAGCGCCGGGTGCGAGCCGTCCGCCGCGACCGCGTCGAGACGCGCCAGGCAGTCCATCAACCGCGTCAGCGCCTCCTCGGCCTGCGCGAGGCTGCCCCACGTGAACCGCAGCTGCTTCCGGTAGTGCGTCGACAGCAGGACGTACCGCAGCGCCGACGCGCGATGCCCGCGGTCCAGGATGTCGCGCACCGTGAGCACGTTGCCCTCGGACTTCGACATCTTGCCGCCCTGCTCGATCAGGAGGTGCTCGACGTGCACCCAGAAGCGCGCGAACTGCTTGCCCGACGCCCCCTCCGACTGGGCCACCTCGTTCTCGTGGTGCGGAAAGATCAGATCGACCCCGCCGGCGTGGATGTCGATGGGCGGCTCGCCGAGCAGCCGCAAGGCCATGGCCGAGCACTCGATGTGCCACCCCGGCCGTCCCGGCCCTATGCCGAAGTCCCAGGTCGGCTCGCCGGGCTCGGTCGCCTTCCACAGCACGAAGTCGCGGGCGTCCTGCTTGGCGTACTGATCGGCGTCGATCCTGACGCCGGGCTTGATCCCGTCATGATCCAGACGCGCCAGGCGGCCGTACTCGGGCAGCGAGGCAATCGCGAAGTAGACCGAACCGTCGCTCCGGTAGGCATGCCCGCGCGCCTCGAGCGCCTGGACCATGTCGACCATGGCGCGGAGATTCTCCTCGTCGGTCGCCCGTGGGTACTCCTCGACCGCCTCGATGCCGAGCGCGCCCGCGTCCTCGCGAAACGCAGCGATGTAGCGGTCCGTGTACTCGCGCAGGGAGACCCCGGCCTCCCGCGAGGCGCGGATGGTCTTGTCGTCGACGTCGGTGAAGTTGACCACCTGCCGGACGTCGAATCCGGCGACATGCCGCAACGTCCGCCGCAGCACGTCGAGCGCGACGAAGGTGCGGAAGTTGCCGATGTGGCCCCGCGCGTAGACGGTCAGCCCGCACGCGTACATGCGCACGGTGCCGTCGCGTGCGGGCGAGAACGCATCCTGGCGGCGGGTCAGCGTGTTGTAGAGCAGCACGGTCTCTGGCTAGGCGGTTCGGCCCGGCAGGGGCCTGGTCAGCTTGCAGCACTCGGCGCCGGGCTGCCCCGCCCGGGGGCCCGGCTCGTTGCAAAGGTAGCGGACGCGGATCTCCATCTCCCGCTCGCTGGTGGCAAAGCTCAGGCTCAGGCTCGCGTGCTCCCGCGGGCGGCTCTCGCTGAACGCACCGGCCGTGGCCTGCGCCACCGCTTCGGCCACCGTCCTGGCTTCGACCCGCGGGTAGCCGACGTAGCTGGCCATCCGCTCGCACATGATCTCCAGCAGGGCTCGAAACCGCCGATCGCAGGGAACCGTCAACTCGAGTCGAAGCGGCCCGACAGTTGCCGGCTGCGCGTTAGCCATGGTCCACCGCTACAACGACATGCGCCCGAAGAGCACCCGCGCCTCCTCGCAATCCACGGCGATCTGGCGCTGCAGGGCGCGCGCATCGGGAAAGGCCCGCTCCCCCCGCAGGCGGCGGACGAACGCGAGGCGCACCCGGCGGCCGTACAAATCGTCATCGTAGTCGAACAGGTGCGCTTCGACGACACGCTCTCCGTTCATTTCGAAGGTCGGCCGAAGCCCGACGTTGGTCACCGCCGGATGAATGACGCCATCGACCGTGACGGCTGCCGCGTACACGCCGTCCGGCGGCAGGATCTCGTTCTTCGTCCGGAGGTTCGCCGTGGGAAATCCCTGCCCGCGCCCGCGCCCGGCCCCCGGCACCACCTCGCCGTCGATGAAGTAGTGATGGCCGAGCAGCACCCCGGCTTCGTCCACGTCGCCTTCGTCGACGAGACGCCGGATCCGCGTGCTGCTGACCACGAACTCCTTGTAGCGCACGGGAGCGACCTTCTCCACGCGGAACCCGAGGCGCGCGCCGAGCGATCGCAGCAGGGAGAAGTTGCCGCTCCGGTCGTGGCCGAACAGGAAGTTGTCTCCCACCCACACCTCGGCCACGTGCAACCAGTCCACCAGGACGCTGCGCACGAACGTCTCGGGCTCCCAGCGCGACAGCTCGGCCGTGAACTGCACGACCGCCGCCCCGTCCATCCCCGCCTGCGCGAGGCAGTCGAGCTTCTGATCGAGCGTCATCAGCAGCGCGGGTGCGCGGTCCGGCCGGACGACCCGCGGCGGATGCGGATCGAAGGTCAGGACCGCCGCCGTCGAGGCCAGCTCCTGCGCGCGCCGCCGCACCCGGTCGACGATCTTCGCGTGCCCCCGGTGCAGCCCGTCGAAGTTGCCGAGGGCCAGCACGGGCTGCATCCACTGCGACGGGCAGGGGTCGCCAGGATAGTGAATGATGTCCACGATCGACCTAGGAGTCCGTGGTAAAACCCCGCGTTGCACCGAGAGAGGCCAGGCGCCCGGATGGCAAGGCGCGACGAGGGAGAATATTGACCATATTCGAGCGAGGAGCAACGCCGCCAGCCGGAATGCATGGCCGCTCGAATGCAGCAGGGCCTTTCGCCACGGCTCCTAGGATCATAGCCCGATCGACCCGACGCCGGCGGCGGCGCGGCACGTGGCCGCGCTCGTCCGCTCATCCGCATCGAGCACCAGCCCGTCGTGAGCCAGGCACATCCCCGCCGGCAGGCGCTCGCACGTCTCGGCGTGCCGCAGGTCGTGCGCCATGTGCGTGAAGTAGGTGCGCCGCGCCCCGATGCGCCGCGCCGCCTCGACCGCCCGCTCCACGTTGAAGTGCGTCGAATGCGGCCGGCGGCGCAGGGCGTCGAGCACCAGCACGTCGAGGCCGCGCAGCAGGGGCCACGAGACGGCCGGGATCTCGCTGCAGTCGGTCAGGTAGGCGAACGTCCCGACGCGGTAGCCCAGCACCGGGCGCGTCCCGTGGAGCAGCGGAATCGGCACGAACGTGCGGCCGGCGGCGGAGAACGGCCCCGACAGCTCCCACAGGGCGAGCTGCGGCAGGCCGCCGCCGCGCGGCGTGGCCGGGTCGAAGACGTACGCGAACATGCGGCGCACGTCCGCGAGGGTGCGGCCGTCGCCGTAGCACGGAATGGGCCCGCCCTGCCGGAAGTTGTAGATGCGCACGTCGTCGAGACCGAGAACGTGATCCGCGTGGCTGTGGGTCAACAGGATCATGTCGACCCGGTCGATGTGGAACCGCAGCGCCTGGGCCCGCAGGTCGGGGGACGCGTCGACCAGCACGGACAAGCCGTCGTCGAGCCGCAGGTGCACCGACGGACGCCAGCGCCGGTCGCGCGCGTCGCCCGACGTGCAGGTATCGCAGTCGCAGCCGATGACCGGAACGCCGGTCGATGTCCCGGTCCCCAGGAATGTCACGCGCACGTGTCAGGATTCAGCGCCCTGCCGGGCGTCGCGGTAGCGCTGCTGCAGCTCGTGGAGCACCTGCCGGATGAACTGCTCCTCTTCGGCGGTCAGGTTGCCGCGGGTCTTGTCCCTGAGCAGCGCGAGCAGCTCGATGGCGCGGCCGGCGGCATCGAGATTCGGCGGCGGGTTCTCACCTGATTGCCGATCGGCGACGTCGCCGAAGTGCACGGCTGCGGTCGTGGCGAGCGACACCACGAGCGCGTTGAACGACACCGGGGAAGACACGGCCAAGCCGCATGCTAGCATACCGGCCACCATGCCCGAGCCAGCCGGCCAACCCATCGGAGCGAAGTTCGAGCGGCTGGTCGCCATCATGCGCACGCTGCGCGCTCCCGGCGGGTGCCCGTGGGACCGGGAGCAGACGTTGGCCTCGCTCCGTCCGTTCGTGCTCGAGGAAGCCTACGAGGTGCTCGACGCCATCGACCGGGCGGATGCCGCGGCGTTGTGCGACGAGCTGGGCGACCTGATCTTCGAGGCGATCTTCCTGGCGCAGCTGTGCGCCGAGGAGGGTCAGTTCACCATTGCCGACGCGCTCGACGCGGCCGCGGCGAAGCTGATCCGGCGGCATCCCCACGTATTCGGCAAGGGCGCGCGGGCGGGCGACGACGGGCTGACCGCGGGCGACGTGAAGCGGCGCTGGGAGGAGATCAAGGCCGGTGAGCGGGAGGCCTCCGGACAGGCCCCGAGCCTGCTCGGCAGCGTCCCGCCCACGCTGCCGGCCCTGCTGCGCGCGTATCGCATCGGCAAGCGGACGGCCACGGTCGGCTTCGACTGGACGCGGCCGGACGACGTGCTCCGCAAGGTGAGGGAGGAGCTGTGCGAGGTGGAAGAGGCCGTCGAGCAGGGTGCGCCGGACGCCATCGAGGACGAGATCGGCGACCTGTTGTTCGCGGTCGCCAACCTGGCGCGCCACCTCGGCGTCGAGCCCGAGGGGGCGCTGAGCCGCGCCACCCGCAAGTTCTCGGACCGGTTCGCCGCGCTCGAACGGAGCTTCGAGGCCCGCGGCCGCGCGCTGCGGGACGTCTCCGCGGACGAGATGGATCGGGCGTGGACCGCGGTCAAGCGCGCGGAGCCATGACCATCGCCTGTCAGCCAGCCGGGCCGCCCGCCGCCCGGACGTGGATGTCCTCCCCATCGGAGCAGACCTCGATCGCCCCGTCCCGCCCCGTCTGAAGGATGACGGCGCCGGCCTCCTCGTAGCGCCGCACGACCGCCGGCGCGGGATGGCCGAAGCGGTTCTCGCGACCGGCGCTGACGATGGCCACCGTCGGGTCGAGCGCGGCGAGCAGCGCCGGCGAGCTCGACGTGCGGCTGCCGTGGTGGGGCGCCTTGAGGACGCGCCGCGCGGCCGGCGGCATCACCCTGGCAAGCCCCGACTCGACCTCGGCGCCGATGTCGCCGGGCAGCACGAACGAGACGTCGCCATGCCGGATCTCGAGCACGAGCGAGTCGTCGTTGCGCACCCGCTGACGCTCCCACTCCGGCGCCGGCGGGTGCCAGACGGTGACCTGCACGTCCCCGATTCGCAGCGTCTCGCCGGCCTGCAGCGTGCGCCAGACCGCACCGCGGTCGAGCGCGAGCGCCTTGAGTCGGCGCAGCCGCCCGGACCCCGGCACCGGCACGCCTTCCCAGACCTCCCGCGGCCGGAAGTCGCGGAGCACGGCCTCGGCGCCGCCCACGTGGTCGGGGTGCCCGTGCGTCAGGGCCAGGTAGTCGAGCCGGCGCACGCCCGCGCGCCACAGGACCGGCGCGATGACGCGCTCGCCCACCGCGGAGGTGCCCCACGGCACGCCCGCGGCATCCACCAGCAGCGACTCGCCGGTCGGGAACTGCACGAGGGTCGAGTCGGCCTGATCGACGTCGATGAACAGCGCGCGAACCGCTGCCTCGTCCGGACACGCGCGCCCGCCGCCGGCCGACATCGCGCCGGTGACCAGCGCGAGCCCGGCCACCGCGGCCAGGCCCGCGCCGGCCGCGTGCGCCAGCGGCCAGCGGCCGGCCGCCAGCGCGAGCCCCCAGCCGCCGTAGTAGCCGATCGTCAGCAGCGGTCCCGGCGGCGGCACCCGCCGCGCGAGCTGCGGGAGCACGTCCACCAGGCGGGCCGACTCGACGATCCCGGTCGTCGCGAGATGCGCGGCCTGGCCGAGTACGGCAGCCGCCGCGGTGGACACGCCGGCCGCCCCGACGGCCAGCAGGCCGGCCACCTGCGTCACCGTCATCAGCGGGATCGCCACGAAGTTGAGGATGAGGCCGGCCGCGGTCACGCGCGAGAACGCCGACGCGGCGATCGGCAGCAGCGCGAGCTCCGCGCAGACGGTGGCGGCCAGCAGCCCCACGGGCGCCAGCAGTGCGCGCCGCGCCCATCCTGCGGGCGGCAGCCCCAGGTTGCCCGCCCTGTCGAGGATGCGCGGCACGCCGACGAGGATCCCGAGCGTGGCCCCGAACGTGAGGAGGAAGCCCGTCTCGGCCAGCGCCAGCGGCGACGCCGCCACCAGGCACACGGCCGACAGCGCCAGCGTGTTGAGCGGCGACGTGCGCTGATCGGCGGCGCGCGCCGCGAGAAACGTCGACGCCACGAAGGTCGCGCGGGCGACGGAGGCCTCCGAGCCGACGATCTGCCAGTACGCCAGCAGGCACGCGAGGGCGCCGACGGCGGCGAACCGGGGGGGTGCGCCGGCCAGACGCAGCACGGCGAGCAGCAGGCTGGTCAGAATGGCGATGTTGCCGCCCGAGATGGCGATGACGTGGAACGTACCGCCCGCCTGCAGCCGGCGCCGGGTCTCGGCGTCGAGACCGGCCCGTTCGCCGATCAGGATTGCCGTCACGATGCCCGCGGAACGCCGGTCGTGCTGGCCCACCGCGGTGCCGATGGCTCGGCGCACGAACGCACGGGCCGCGGCGGCGGCCTCCTGCCAGGCCGGCCCGGCCTCGACAACCTCCACGAGCAGACCGCTCTTGACCGAACCCAGCAGCGCGATGCCGCGCCTCCTGAGGACCTGCTCCTGGTCGGCCACGCCCGGGTTCAGGAAGCGCGGCGCCCGGCGGAACGCGACCGGCAGGCGGATCCGCCGGCCCGCGACCCACTGCTCCACGCGCTCGTCGACGTGGCTGCCGCCGACCGTCAGGCGGGCGCCGCCGGACACCGGACGGTCGCGCCCGCCGTCACGGACATGCTCCACGCTGACCAGCAGGCGGGCGCCGAAGTCGGTCGGCGTCGCGTCGCGCACGAGGCGCGCCTGCACGACGACGACTTCGGCGTGGCGGCGTCCCTCGCGCCAGCCTGCGTACCAATGCCCGAGACCGGGCGCGGCGGCAGCCGCCGCCGCCTGCGATCCGAGCAGCAGTCCGGCCAGCGCGAAGCCGGACGCGGCCGCGAGCAGAAACGGACGCCGCGTATCCAGCGCCAGCGCCGCGAGCGCGCACAGCCAGACCAGCACGCTGGCAGGCAGCGCGAGCCCGGCGGCGAGATCGGGCAACCGCCCGCCGACGGCGGCGCCGGACAGGAAGGCAAGCGCCGGGAACAGCGCCGGACAGCGCATGCCCCTGGCCGATGCAACCTTTCCGCCGCTTGCGACGCCACGCGCCGACCCGCGGGGAACGGCACCCCGCCGCAGGCGGGCACGCAGAATCCGCTACCCTCCGCCCGGACAGACGTCGCAAGGCCCGCACAGCGCGCCTCGGCGGGAGCGGCGCGGGGCAAAGGGGCCCCCGCAAGCGAACGCCGGGGGGTTCGGGGCAAAGCCCCGTCTGATTGAAGCCCAGCCCCGTCTGATTGAAGCTCCTAGCTCGGGGCTGCCGTGCGCTTGTGGTGCTCCTGCAGGGGCAGCACGGTCAGCGCTTCCGAGCGCAGGGCGCGGATGGCGCTCACGGTGGCGGACGCGCCGGTCAGCGTCGTGATGCACGGCACGCCGAGCATCATGGCTATCCGCCGCATGGCCAGGTCGTCGAAGAACGACTCGCGCCCGAGGGGGGTGTTGATGACGAGATCGACCTCCCGGTTGAGGACACGGTCGCCGACGTGCGGTCGGCCCTCGTTCACCTTGAAGACGACCTCGGCGTCGAGGTCGTGCGCGCGCAGATAGGCGGCCGTGCCGCGCGTGGCCAGCAGCTCGAATCCCAGCTCCGCCAGACCGCGGGCGATCGGAATCACGTTCGGCTTGTCCTCGTCGTTCACGCTGATGAAGGCCCGACCGGCGTCGGGGAGGCGTTGGCCGGCGGCGAGCTGGGCCTTGGCGAATGCAGCGCCGAAGCTCGAGGCGCCGCCCATCACCTCGCCGGTCGACTTCATCTCCGGGCCCAGAATCGAATCGACCCCGGGGAAGCGCACGAACGGGAAGACGGGGGTCTTGACGAAGACGCCGGCGACATCGAGGTCGCCGACCAGATCGAGATCGGCCAGGCTCTTGCCGACCATCACGCGCGCCGCCACCTTGGCGAGCGGCACGCCGGTGGCCTTCGACAGGTACGGGACGGTCCGCGAGGCGCGCGGGTTGACCTCCAGGATGTAGACGGTGTCGTCCTTGATGGCGAACTGGATGTTGAGCAGCCCGACCACCTTCAGCGCCCGCGCCACCCGCCGCGTGTAGTCGCGGATGACGGCCAGATGCCGTTCGGGCACGAGATACGGCGGCACGACGCAGGAGCTGTCGCCCGAATGGATGCCGGCCTCCTCGATGTGCTCCATGATGCCGCCGATGACGACCGCGCCGGTGGTGTCGGCCACCGCATCGACATCCAGCTCGAAGGCGTCCTCGAGGAACTTGTCGACCAGAATCGGGTGCTCCGGCGAAGCGTCCACCGCCTCGGTCATGTAGCGGTCGAGGGCAGCCGCGTCGTAGACGATGGCCATCGCACGCCCGCCCAGCACGTAGGACGGCCGCACGACCAGCGGATACCCGATCGACGCCGCCACCTCGCGCGCCTCGGCGCGCGAGGTGGCAATGCCGCTGCGCGCCTGGGGAATCCCCTGCTCCCACAGCAGCCGGGCGAAACGCTTGCGATCCTCCGCCAGATCGATCGAGTCGGGCGACGTGCCGATGATGTCGACGCCGGCGGCCTGCAGCCCCAGCGCGAGCTTGAGCGGCGTCTGCCCGCCGAACTGCACGATGCACGCGACGCTGCCGCCGCCGGAACGCTCGCGGGCGATGATCGCCTCGACGTCCTCCAGCGTCAGCGGCTCGAAGTACAGCCGGTCGACCGTGTCGTAGTCGGTCGAGACCGTCTCCGGGTTGCAGTTGACCATGACGGTCTCGAATCCCTCGTCGCGCAACGCGAACGCGGCGTGGCAACAGCAGTAGTCGAACTCGATGCCCTGCCCGATCCGGTTGGGACCGCTGCCCAGGATGACGACCTTCGGCCGCGCGTTCGGCTCGGCCTCGCACTCGTTCTCGTACGTGCCGTACAGGTACGGCGTGAACGACTCGAACTCGGCGGCGCACGTGTCGATGCGCTTGTAGACGGCGCGCAGGTCCGCCTCGGCGCGCCGCGCGGCAACCGCCTGGGCATCGACCCCGGTCATGCGCCCCAGCTCCTCGTCGCCCACGCCGCTGCGCTTGAGCACGTGCAGCAGGTCGGCGGACAGCTCCCGCCAGTCGACCACGCCGGCCGCCCGGCGCAGCTCCACCAGTTCCGCGAACTGGGTCAGGAACCAGGGATCGATGCGGGTCGCCGTGTGGAGCCGCTCGATCGTCCAGCCGCGCTCGAGGGCCTCGAACACCGCCCAGATGCGCCGGTCGGTGGGCGACACCAGCTGCTGCTGCAGCCGTCTCGCGTCGTCGTCCTCGGCAGCGGAGTCGCCGCGGCCGAACACGAGGCCGGCGCGTCCCAGCTCGAGCGAACGGATCCCCTTGAGGAACGCCTCCTTGAACGTGCGGCCGATGGCCATGGCCTCGCCGACCGACTTCATCTGCGTCGTCAGGGTGCGGTCCGCCTGCGGGAACTTCTCGAACGCCCAGCGCGGGATCTTGACGACCACGTAGTCGATCGTCGGCTCGAAGGAGGCCGGCGTCAGGCGCGTGATGTCGTTGGGAATCTCCTCGAGACGGTAGCCGAGGGCCAGCTTCGCGGCGATCTTGGCAATCGGAAAGCCGGTAGCCTTCGACGCCAGCGCCGACGACCGCGACACGCGGGGGTTCATCTCGATGGCGAGCATCCGGCCGTCTTCCGGATTGACGGCGAACTGGATGTTCGACCCGCCGGTCTCGACGCCCACGCGCTGGATGATGCGGCGCGCGGCGTCCCGCATGCGCTGGTACTCCTTGTCGGTCAGCGTGAGCGCCGGCGCGACGGTGACGCTGTCGCCGGTATGGACGCCCATCGGATCGATGTTCTCGATCGAACAGACGACCACGAAGTTGTCGGCGACGTCGCGCATCACCTCGAGCTCGAACTCCTTCCAGCCGATCACGGACTCCTCGACGAGAATCTCGTGGACCGGACTCAGCTCGATGCCGCGACCCGCCAGCTCGCGGAACTCCTCGATGTTGTAGGCGATGCCGCCCCCGACGCCGCCCAGCGTGAACGAGGGCCGAATGATCACCGGAAAGCCGAACCGCTCGCCGCACGCCAAGGCCTCGTCGAGCGAGCGCGCGTACTCGCTGGCCGGCACCTCGATGCCGATCGACGTCATCGCCTGGCGAAACTGCAACCGATCCTCGGCGACCTTGATCGCCTCGATCGAGGCCCCGATGAGCTGCACGCCGAACTCGTCGAGCGTGCCGCGCTCCGCGAGCTCGACGGCCAGGTTGAGCGCGGTCTGCCCCCCCACCGTCGGCAGCAGCGCGTCGGGGCGCTCGCGCTCGATGACGGCGCGCGCCATCTCCCAGGTCAGCGGCTCGACGTAGGTCTTGTCCGCCACCTCGGGGTCGGTCATGATCGTCGCGGGGTTGCTGTTGATCAGGACGACCTCGAGGCCCTCGCTCCGCAGCGCCTTGCAGGCCTGCGAGCCCGAGTAGTCGAATTCGCAGGCCTGCCCGATCACGATCGGGCCGGACCCGATGACGAGCACCCGCTTGATGTCGGTTCGCGGCATGACGGGCTAGCGGGCGCTCCGGCGCTCCATGGCCTCCATGAACTCCGAAAAGAGATAGTCGGCGTCGTGCGGTCCCGGCGAAGCCTCCGGGTGGTACTGCACGCAGAAGACCGGCCGGCGCTTGTGGCGCAACCCTTCGATGGTCCGGTCGTAGAGGTTGACGTGGGTCACCTCCACGTCGCCGGGCACCGACTCGCTGTCGACCGCGAAGCCATGGTTCTGCGAGGTGATCTCGACCTTGCTCGTGGCCAGGTTCTTGACCGGGTGGTTGCCTCCCCGGTGGCCGAACTTCAGCTTGTAGGTGCGGGCGCCGAGCGCCAGGCCGAGCACCTGGTGGCCCAGGCAGATCCCGAATACCGGCACGTCTGCGTCGATCAGCTTGCGGGCGTTGGCGACCGCGTAGTCCAGCGGAGCGGGGTCGCCCGGCCCGTTGCTCAGGAAGACCCCGTCGGGGTCGGACGCCAGCAGCGTCCCGGCCGGGGTGTGCGCCGGGAACACCGTCACACGGCAGCCGTACGCCGCGAAGCGCCGCAGGATGTTCCGCTTCATGCCCAGGTCGTAGGCGGCGATCCGGAACGGGCGGCCGCCGCCGCGGGCCGCTGCGAGGCGGAACTCGGCGGGCGACTCGTCGGGCGGCGGGTCCCATTCGGCCGGCTCGGCGCACGTCACGCGGCGGACGAGATCGGTGCCCTCGATCGTGGGCGCGTTGCGCGCCTCCGCGACCAGCGCCTCCGGGTCGACCGCGCCGGTGCCGATGACGCCGCGCATGACCCCGGCGGTGCGCAGCAACCGCGTCAGCGCGCGCGTGTCGACGCCGGTGATCGCGACGATGCCGTGCTCGGCGAGGTAGCTCTGCAGGGTGGCTTCGGCGCGCCAGTTGCTCGCGATGGGTGATGCCTCGCGCATGACGAACCCTGCCACCTGCGGGCGATCGGACTCGGTGTCGGCCGCGGCCACCCCGTAGTTCCCGATCTGCGGGCAGGTCATCGTCACGATCTGGCCCGCGTACGACGGGTCGGTCAACACCTCCTGATACCCCGTCATGTTGGTGTTGAACACCACTTCGCCGCGTGTGGAACCGGAGGCCCCGGCGGCCGTGCCGCGGTACCAGGTCCCGTTCTCGAGAGCCAGAATTGCGTTCATCGTTCGGGCAGGTGATCCAGGGAAGCGCCGACCCGCACCTGGTCCGACGCCGGCACGTCGACGGAAGTCTCCCACGGCTGATAGCCATCCAGCTCGATGCGCACGCTGCGGATGCCGGCGGCCACGTCGGGGAGGACCGTCGGGGTGGTTCCGACCTCGCGCCCGTCGACGACGACCCTGGCGCCCGCCGGGCGCGACTCGACCAGGAGGGCGCCCACCACGGTAGCGGGCGGCGGAGCGGGTGGCGAAGCGGGTGGCGGAGCAGGTGACGGAGCGCCCCCCCGCTGCAGCTCGATCTGGAGCGACGCGACGGTTGCGGCCGGGGTCAGCGCGAGCTGTGCCGCCTCGGAGCGGAACCCCTCGCGGCTCACCTCGACGCGGTAGGTATCGAACGGCATGTCGCGGAGCGCCAGCGGCGTGCGGCCCCGGTCGACGCCGTTGACGGTCACGCTCGCGCCGGGCGGCTCGCTGCGCACGAGCAGCCAGCCGGCGCTGGCCGTGGGCGGCGGCGCGACGGGCGCCGCGTCCACCCGGACGGCAGGCGGCGGCTCGACGGCCTCGGGCGGAGGCTCCAGGACCGCTTCGGCAGGCGGCGGCGGATCGGCCGACAGGGCCGCGCGGGGCGGCACTGGCGGCGGTGGCGCGGAGACCGGCTCGGGTGCAGGCGGCGGCGCCACCGGCGGCGCGGCGGTCGTGCCGGTCGCCGGCGAGGAGGCCGCCACCGGCGGCGGCTCGGGCGCCGGGCCGGCGGGGAGCCCGCTTGCGGCCGGCTCCCGGCCTGCGCCGCCACCGCGCTCCAGCCCCTGGTCGCCTGCCAGCTGCAGGCCGACCAGGTACGCGGCGACCGCGCCGACGGACAGCGCCACGGCGATTGCCAGCACCGATCCGGAGGACCAGGGCCGGTACGGCACATCCTCGGCGGCAGCCGGCTCCGGTTCTGCTGCCGCCCATTCCCGCTCATCGAACGCCCGGGGTTCATCCACGCGGTCGAGCAGGTCCGGCACGGCGACTTCTTCGGGCGGCTCCGCGGCATCGGGTTCGAACGCCATCTCCCGGTCGAGCGCGGGCTCGGCGGGCAGGGCGGGTGGCGGGACCCGGGCTGCCGGCGCGGGCTCGGGCAGCGGCGCCGGTTCGAGCTCCAGCTCCGGCCCCGGTTGCGGATCGGACTCGAGCGCCAAACCCGGCTCGGGCTCCGGCTCGAATTCGAGCGCCGGCTCCGGTCGCGGCTCGGGGTCGAATGCCAGCTCCGGCTCTGGTTGCGGCTCAGGCTCGAATGCCAGCTCCGGCTCTGGTTGCGGATCGGGCTCCACATCCGGTGCGGGCGCCCAAGCCCCAGCCTCGCGCTCGGCGCCCGCGAGGTCCTCGACAGGCTCGTCGCCGAGCATCCGATCGGCAGGCCCAAGCCCCCGCTCGTCGGCCCCGGCGCCCGGCTGCGGTGGGTCGGGCAGCGGATCGACGCGGATCTCCGCGGCCGGCGCGGCGGCCTCCCCGCCCGCTTCCTCGCCGCCGGGCGGATCGCCCGGGACGGCGGGACCCGGGGCCGCTTCCCTCCCGGACGGCGGGGGCGGCGCCAGCTCGAGGGCCTCCTCGTCGAAGGGCTCGCCCACGGCGGCGTGCAGATCCGCCGCGAAGCGCGCGGCGCTCGCGTAGCGGCCTTCCGGACCGTCGGCCAGGGCCGTCTCGAACACGGCCTGCAGCGACTCGACGTCGTCGACCTCGTCGAGCTCGGCGAGCCGCGCGGCGACCTGCGCCCCCGTGCCTGCCGCCCGCTTGCCCGTCAGCAGCTCGTAGGCGACAGCGGCGAGCGCGAACCGATCGGCAGCCGGCCCCCAGGGCCGCCGCGCGACGGCTTCGGGCGCGGCATAGGGACGGCGGATGGGGCCGCTGACGCCGACCCCCTCGAGCGCCTCGACGACACCGAAGCCCGTCACGCGCCCGCCGCTGGGCGTGACGACGATGTCGCGAAGATGCAGCCCGCCGTGCCGCACGCCGTGCGCATGCGCGGCGTCCACGGCACCGGCGAGGCGGTCGATCAGGGGCAGCGCCTTCTCCAGCGCGGACGGCGCATAGTCCCGCATGACGGCATCAAGGGACTCGCCGGCGACGTACTCCTGCGCGAGATACAGCACGCCGTCGTCGATGCCGACCGCGGTCGTGGGCACCACGCCCGGGTGAAACGAACCCGCGGCAACCAGCTCTCCGAAGCGCTCGGTCAGCGTCTCCGCCTGCTCGGGCGTGATGTCGATGTGGAACGCCTTGACGGCGAACGGGCGATCGTGAGGCGGATTGTAGGCGCGAAACACCGGCCCCAGCACGCCGGTCCCGATCTGGTGCATCACACGGAAGGGGCCGAATGCACCGGGGGTGCTTCGTGCATCCGCGTCGTCGGTCGTCAGCGGCGGAACTCCTACAGGCCAGGGGTCTGCGCCGCGGAACGGCCCGGACTCCGGCAGGGTTGGTTGGACGCCAAGCGGAGCCGCAAGGCGACGATTGGCGGGCTGGCGGTCCGTGAGCGTGCGGGATACATTACCGGTCGAGTCGCAGCGGGCCTCGCGCCATAGACTACAGGCCTTGCGATGCTACCACGGAACCGCGGGCGCTCAAACCCGGCCCGCGTCTTGACAGCCCCGAACCCGTCTGAAAGAGTACGGCCGTAGTGCCTGCCGAACCGCCGCTTCCCCCGGCGACGCCGTTCAACTCCGCCATCGACCTTCGCCAGTTGTCGTGGGCCACGCCGTTCACGCGCGACTACTGCCACGCGTTCGACCGCCTCGGGGAGTTCTATCCCGGCCCCCCCGCGGCGCCCGGGAGCTGGCGCGAGGCCATCGCGGCCCGGCAGGCGGCAGGCGGCCGTACGACGGGTATCGCCGGCGTCCTGAGCGACCAGCTGCGGGCGCGCGGCGCGCCCCCGGCCGCGCTGGCCGCGGCGGGACGCCTGGGGGCGACGGGCACGGTCGCGATCCTGACGGGACAGCAGGCCGGGCTGTTCGGCGGGCCGCTCTACACGCTGTTCAAGGCGCTCACCGCCATCGCCCTCGCGCGGCAGGTCGAGTCCGAGCACGGGGTGGCCGCGGTGCCGGTGTTCTGGGTGGACGCCGAGGACCACGACCTCGACGAGGTCCGCGCCTGCCAGGTTCTCGACGACGACCTCGAGTTGCACCGCATCGCCCTGGATCTCGACGGCGAAGCGGGTCGGCCGGGCTCGGCCGTGCGTCTGCCGGCAACCATCGGCACGCTGCTCGATCAGCTCCGGGCAGCGCTTCCGCCGACGGAGTTCTCCGCGGCGGTGCTCGAGCACCTCGCCGCGTCGTACGCGCCCGGCAACGGTCTCGTCGAGGGGTTCAGCCGCTGGCTCGACTGGGTGCTCGGCGACCGCGGCCTGGTCGTGTTCGATGCGTCCGATCCCGCGGCCAAGCCGCTTGCCCGGCCGGTGTTCGACCGGGAGCTGCGGCTGCGCGGCGAGGCCTCGCGGCTGGCCGCCGCGGCCGGGGCGCAACTGTCGGCGCGCGGCTACCACGCACAGGTGCAGCCGGCCGAGGACGCGGTCGCGCTGTTCCACCTGGACGGCGAGCGCCGGCCCATCCGCCTGCGGGACGGCGCCTTTGCCCTGGGCGACGCCCTGCTGGCGCCGGACGCGCTGCACGATCTGGTTCGCGACCAGCCGGCCACGTTCAGCCCCAACGTCCTGCTGCGGCCGATCGTGCAGGACACCCTGTTTCCCACGATCGCCTACGTGACCGGACCGCACGAGCTCGCCTACCTCGGGCAGCTCCGGGAGGTGTACCGTCTGTTCGAGACAGCGATGCCCCTGGTGTATCCGCGCCTCAGCGCGACGATACTGGACCGCGCGGCCGTGCGGTTCCTCACGCGCTACGACGTCGACCTCGACATCCTGCAGGCCAGGGACGACGGCGCGTTGAACCGGCTCGTCAGCGCGCAGCTGCCCGCCACGGTCGAAGCGGCGGTCGCCGCGGCCGAGCGCAGCATCGGCGCCGAGCTGGCAGGGATCGCGGACGGGGTGCCGGCCATCGACCCGACGCTGGTCGGCGCCGTGCGCACCACGCGGGAGCGCATGGAACGCGACCTGCGCAACCTGCGCGGCAAGATCGTCCAGGCGGCGAAGCGCCGGGACACGACGTTGCGCCGGCAGTTCAACCGGGCGCGCGCCCAGGCGTTTCCGGACGGGGCGCCCCAGGAACGCGCGGTCTCCTTCGTCTACTTCCTCAATCGCTTCGGTCCGCAAGTCGTCGACCACTTGCTCGACAACCTGCCACTCGGAGTCGGCCAGCACTGGCTGCTCACGGTATAATCAACCAGCCAAAGGACTTCCGGCGAGCTGCCATGAACGAAGAGGTCTTTCACGCCGTTGGCGAGGCGCTGCGACGCGGCGAGCCCGCGTCGCTCGTGACCATCATCCGCACCGAGGGCTCCACGCCCCAGCGTGTCGGGGCGAAGATGGTCGTGTTCGCCGACGGCAGGACGGTCGGCACCATCGGCGGCGGATGCTACGAGAACGACGCCTTCTGGAAGGCGCGCCAGGCCCTGCAGACGCGCAAGTCCGAGGTCGTGCACTACGAGCTGTCCGACGACATAGCGGAAGAATCCGGGCTGATCTGCGGCGGTCAGATGGAGGTCTACATCGAGCCCATCGAGGCGGCCCCGCACCTGTACCTCGTGGGGGGCGGGCACGTCGCCTACCACCTGGCGCGGGCCGGCGGCGACGTCGGGTTCCACGTGCACGTGCTCGACGACAGGGAGAAGTTCGCCAACAAGGAGCGCTTCCCCGACGCGGTCGAGATTGCGGTGGACGCCATTCCGGATTGGCTCGCGAAGGCGAGCTTCACGGCCAACGCCTACGTCGTCATCCTCACCCGCGGCCACCGCTACGACCTGGACGCGCTGCGCGCGCTGCTGCCCCACGAGCTGCGCTACCTGGGCCTGATCGGGAGCCGGGCGAAGGTCGCGCGGCTCTACGACGCGTTGCACGCGGAAGGCGTCGCCCGCGAGCGCTTCGCGCATGTGCACGCGCCCGTCGGACTGGCCATCGGCGCGGTCACGCCGCAGGAGATCGCCGTCAGCATTCTGGCCGAGCTGATCGCCGTCAAGTACGGCAAGCTCGCGGCCGGAACGAACGGTCCGGACAACGTCGAGGCATTGCGCTGGAGCCCGCCCGGGCGCCGGCCCGAGACGGTTCTGGCCGGCGAGTGACGGCGCCCCCGGCCCGGGCTGGCAACGGGGTCGGACTGCTATAATGTCGGCAGTTCCATCCGTGCCATGGCCCCTCATCCAGCGCGCGAAACTTCGTACGACGACGAGATGTCCGCCCGGTCACGGAGCATTCTCTCGGGCCTGGTCAGGCAGTACATCGACCGGGGCGATCCGGTCTCCTCGCTCTGGCTGACGCGCCACGGCGGCTGCGGCTGGTCGTCGGCGACGGTTCGCAACGTGCTCGCGACCCTGGAGGCGCGCGGCTACGTGCACCAGCCGCACGCGTCGTCCGGCCGCGTGCCCACGGACCGCGGCTACCGCGCCTACGTCGACCTGCTGCTCGAGTCGCGGCCGGATCCGAAGCCCAGGCCGGACGTCGAAGCCCGGCTGCGGCAGGCGGGCACCGTGAGCGACGTGCTGTCGAACGTATCGCACGAGCTGTCGCTCGCCTCGCACCAGCTCGGCTTCGCGCTGCTGCCGACATCGGAGGGCACCTTCCGGCACATCGAGTTCGTGCCCCTGGACGGCTCGCGCATTCTCGTCGTCGTGAGCGCGGACGGGAACGAGGTGGTGCACAAGGTGGTCGACCTGGGAGAGCGGATACCGGCCAGCGAGCTGGGGCAGGGTGCGACCTATCTGAACCGCGAGTTCGCCGGCATGCGGCTGTGGAACGTCCGCGCCACCGTGGCGGAGCAACTGCGCCAGGAGCGCATGCTCTACGACCAGCTCCTGTCGCGCGCGTTGCGTCTCGCCAGCTCGACCCTCGAGGACGTGGTGCCGCGGAACACCCTGTTCCTGGAAGGTGCCGGCTTCCTGGTGGAGCAGGTTTCGGATTCGGAAGACGAGGCCCGCGCGCCGTTCGCGATGCTGCGCGCCCTGCTCTCGATGATAGAGAAGAAAGACCAGCTCGTCCGGCTGCTGAACGAGTACCTCGACGGCTCGGGCCTGACAGTGGTGATCGGGACCGAACACGTCTCGCCGGAGATGAGGGGCTTCAGCATGGTGATGTCGCCCTACTCCGACGGCCAGCGGACCGGCAGCGTCGGCGTGATCGGTCCGCGCCGGATGCGTTACTCGCGGGCGATCTCGGCCGTCGACAGCGTGTCCCGTGCCGTCAGCCGGGTGCTCTTCCCGCAGGGGACGCCGCCGCCCGCCAATGACAGACGACAGCAGACCGGAAACGCCTGAACCCGCAGCAGCGCCATCCGAGGTTGCCCCGCCGCCGCCCGACGCCGACGAGCCGGCGCCGCCGGTGGCGGAGGACGACATCGCTCGCGAGCGCGACGAGTACCGCGACCTGCTGCTGCGCAAGACCGCCGAGCTCGACAACTACCGCAAGCGGGTCGAACGCGAGCGCGCGGCAGCCGACGAGGCGGCTGCCGCCGACCTCATCACCGAGCTCCTGCCCATTCTCGACAACCTCGAGCGGGCGCTCGGGACCGACATGGACACGGCCACGGCGGCCGCCTACCGCACGGGGGTGGAGTTGATTCACAAGCAGCTGCTCGACCTGCTCGCCAGGCGGCGCGTGGTGCCGATCGACACGGCGGGCCGCGACTTCGACCCGCACTTCCATCAGGCCGTGGCGCACGAAGTGAGCGGCGAGCACGCCGACGGACAGATCATCGCCGAGCTCCGGCGCGGCTACATGATGGCGGAACGCCTGCTGCGGCCGGCCATGGTGAGGGTGGCGAAGGCGTGAGCAAGCGAGACTACTACGAGATTCTGGGCGTCCCGCGCTCCGCGGACGAGCAGCAGGTCAAGAGCGCCTACCGCAAGCTGGCGCTCAAGTACCACCCCGACCGCAACCCCGGGGACGGCAAGGCCGAGGAACGCTTCAAGGAAGCGGCCGAGGCCTACGCGGTGCTGGCGGACGCCGCGAAGCGCAGCCGCTACGACCAGTTCGGTCACGCCGGCGTCGACCGCGCGGGCGGGCCGCAGGGCTTCGACCCCACGATCTTCGCCGACTTCCGCGATATCGTGGGCGACATCTTCGGATTCGGCGGCGGGCAGGGCCGCCGGTCCGGCGGCCCTGCCCGCGGAGCCGACCTCCGCTACGACCTGCAGATCGAGTTCGCCGACGCCGCCGGCGGCACCGACACGGTGCTCAGGATACCGCGCCTCGAGGGGTGCACCCGGTGCGACGGCTCGGGCTCCAGCGGCGGCAACCCCCAGATCTGTCCCCAGTGCCGCGGCCGAGGCCAGGTGCGCTACCAGCAGGGATTTCTGACAGTCGCCCGTACCTGCGGGACGTGCGGCGGCCAGGGCCGGGTCATCACGGATCCGTGCCCGGCGTGCCACGGCCAGGGCCGGGTCGAGCACGAGCGCACGCTGACCGTCAAGATCCCGGCCGGCATCGCTACCGGCCAGCGCCTGCGCCTGCACGGCGAGGGCGAGCACGGTCAGGTCGGGGGGCCGCCCGGCGATCTGTTCGTCGTCGTGCACGTCGCGGAGCACCCGTTCTATCGCCGCGAGGACGACGATCTGTGGTGCGAGGTGCCGGTCACGTATCCCACGCTGGTGCTCGGCGGCAAGATCACGGTGCCGACGCTGCACGGCGACGACACCCTCGTGATCCCGCAGGGCACCCAGCCGGACAGCCGCTTCCGTCTGCGCGGGAAGGGCATGCCGCACGTCTCGGGACGCGGCCGCGGAGACCTCTACGTCAACGTCAGGGTCGAGGTCCCGACGAAGCTCTCGCCGCAGCAGCAGGAGCTGGTCGAGCAGCTGCACCTGACGATGCCGCAGCAGTCCGGCGAGCCGAGCCCGCGGGCGGACGGGGAAGAGCGGCCGTTCTTCGATCGCGTGAGGGACATGTTTGGGTGATGGGCGCCCGGCGCTCGACGTGCGGACCCCCGCCCGGCGGCCGGACCTGATCCCGCTCCTCGACGCGCTGCTCGACGATTTCCACCCGTTCGCCGTCGAGCAGGCCGACGCGGTGACGCGTCGCATCCACTTCTTCTCCCCCGCCGACCGGGATGACGCGCGGCGAGCGCTCCGGCGGCACTTCGGTGGGGCCGGGGTGACGGCAACGGCCGTCGACGTGCCCGACGACGACTGGGCAGCCCGCAGCCAGGCGAGCCTGACCGCCATCCGGATCGGCGACATCGTGGTCGCCCCGCCATGGGACGTTCCCGACACGCCGGACGACGGCACGCTGGTCGTCATTCGGCCCTCGATGGGCTTCGGCACGGGCCATCACGCCTCGACCCGCCTGTGCCTGCGCGCGCTGCAGGCGCTGCCCGTGGCAAGCCGCGACGCCCTGGATCTCGGGACCGGGTCCGGCGTGCTGGCGATCGCCGCCGCCCGGCTCGGCGCGGCGTCGGTCGTCGCGGTCGACACCGATCGCGACGCGGTGGCGACGGCGCTGGCCAACGTCGCGCTGAACGCCGTGTCCCACTGCGTGCGGGTGCGCTGCGACGATTTCCGCCGGCCTGATCTGGAGCCCGCCTCGATCGTCCTGGCCAACCTCAACGCGGCGCTGGTGGCCCGGCACGGCGCGGCGCTCGCGCGGCTCGCCGCCGACGGCTGCCTCGTGGCGGGCGGGATCACCGCGCCGGAGGAGGCCGCGGTTCGCGCCGCGCTCGGGCGTTCCGGGACGCTGGTCGCGCGGCACGCCGAGGACGAATGGGTGGCCCTCACCCTGGCCGTCGGCGGCGCAGCCTTGCACCGCGCCGGAAGCTGATGGCGGCACACCGCTTCTACGCGCCGGATGCGTCGCGGATCGGCCAGACGGTGAGGCTGCCGCCCGGCGAGGCCCGCCAGCTGCAGCACGTGCTGCGGCTCCGCCTCGACGCCACCGTGCACGCTTTCGACGGCCGCGGCCACGAGTTCGTGGCCCGCGTCCAGGCGGTCGACCGGGGGGGCGTCGCGATTCGCACGCTCGAGGCCGTGGAGCCGGCGCGCGAGCCGGCGGTGGAGCTGGAGCTGGCGCTGGCGGTCCTCAAGGGCCGCGCCGCCGGCGTGGTGGTGCGCGACGCCACGATGCTGGGTGCGCGGGTCATTCAGCCGCTCACCACCGCCCGCAGCCACACCGGCGCAGCGGCCCCGGGCCTCGACAAGGCGGTGGAGCGCTGGCAGGCCATCGCCGTCGCGTCCGCCAAGCAGTGCCGGCGCGCCGTCGTGCCCGCGGTCAGGCCGCCGATACCGTTCGCGCGGCTCGTGGCGCGCGGGGCCCGCGGCCTGGGCATCATGCTGGTCGAACCGGCCGTCGCGGCCCCGCACGCCAGCATCCGCACCGTGGCCGACCAGCCGCCCCCGGCCCTGGCCACGATCGCGGTCGGGCCCGAGGGAGGCTGGACGGACGCCGAGGTGGAAGCGGCCGACGCGGCCGGCTTCAGGCTGCTCACGCTCGGCTCGCGCACGCTCCGGGCCGACGCCGCGCCCGCCGCCGCGCTGGCGATCCTGCAGTACGTGTGGGGCGATCTGTAGCCCGGGCGGGGCCGCACCGGTCGGTCGCCGCATTGCTCTATACTGGCGCGACTCCGCATGCTGTACCGAGGTCAGACACTCGGCAAGTACAAGATTGTCGCCCCCCTCGGCAGCGGCGGGTTCGCCGTCGTGTACCTCGCCCGGGACACCTGGATCGACAAGGACGTCGCGATCAAGGTGCCCCACCGCCAGAACATCAACTTCGCCGAGCTGCTGCGCGAGCCGCGCCTGCTGGCGACGCTCGACCATCCCAACATCGTCTCGATTACCACCGCCGAGAAGCAGGAGAACGTCTTCTTCATCGTCATGGAGTACGTGCAGGGCGACACGCTCGAGGATCTCATCGGCGGCGGGGCGATGGACGTGCGGCGGGCTCTCGACTTCGCCAGGCAGGCTTGCGAGGCCGTCCGGCACGCCCATGGGCTGGGCGTCATCCACCGCGACCTGCGGCCCCCGAACATGCTGGTGTCCAAGGCGGGCGTGCTCAAGGTGGCCGACTTCGGCACGTCGCGCTTCCTCGAGATCGCCGCCCGCGGCACGACGGTCATCGGCAGCCCCGCCTACATGGCGCCGGAGCAGTTCGAGGGCAAGGCCGTCTTCGCGTCGGACATCTACTCGCTCGGGGTCACCATGTATCAGATGCTCACCGGCGTGATGCCCTACGAGACGCCGTCTCCGAGCAACCTGGAACGCTTGATGCGCGGCGACCTGGTGCGGCCGCCGCGCGTCCACGCCCCGTCGATTCCCGCCTCGGTCGACGATCTCGTCATGAAGGCGATGGCGCCGGACCTGTCGAAGCGGTACCGCAGCGCGGAGGAGCTCCTCGATGCCCTCGAGACGGTCCGCGCGCGCCGCGATCGGCGTGCCGGAGGCCGTGCTCCGGCGGCGGGCCAGGACGGCGCGCCGGCAAGGCCCGGCCGGCGCCGGGCGCCCGAGACAGGCGCGACGTTCTGCTGGCACTGCCACAAGCCGCTGCACGCGCGAGCCGGCCGCTGTCCGTTTTGCGGGGAGATCCAGTGATGCTACACTGGATCTCGTCGTAAGGTATTCACCAGACAACACTTTTGGCAGAACAACGATGAGCTTCGGTTCCGGCAGGATCTGGATGAACGGCACGTTCGTCGACTGGGCCGACGCCAAGATCCACATTGGCTCGCACGTCGTTCACTACGGCAGCGGCGTGTTCGAAGGGGCGCGCTGCTACGACACGCCCAAGGGTGCCGCCTGCTTCCGGCTCGACGCCCACATCCGACGGCTCTACGACTCGGCCAAGATATACAGGATGGAGTGCGACGTCGGTCCGGCGGCGCTCCACACGGCGGTGCTCGACACGATTCGGCACAACCGCTACCAGGCGTGCTACATCCGGCCGATCATGTATCGCGGATACAACACGCTCGGCGTCAATCCCTTCTCGTGCCCGGTCGACGTCGCGATCCTCGTGTGGGAGTGGGGCGCGTACCTCGGCGAGGACGCCCTGGAGGACGGCGTCGACGTCCAGGTCAGCTCGTGGGGACGCGGCGCGCCGAACCGCTTTCCCTCGCTCTCGAAGGCCACCGCCAACTACGCCAACTCGCAGCTGATCAAGATGGAGTCGGTGATCCACGGCTATGCCGAAGGGATCGCCCTCGACCCGATGGGCTTCCTCAGCGAGGGCAGCGGCCAGAACCTCTTCCTGGTGCGCGACGGCGTGATCACGACGCCGCCCATGGGCGCCTCGACGCTGGCCGGGATCACGCGCGACGTCGTCATCACCATCGCGCGCGACCTCGGGTTCACGGTGCGGGAGGACCTGCTGCCGCGCGAGGCGCTGTACATCGCCGACGAGGTGTTCTTCACCGGGACCGCCGCCGAGATCACCCCGATCCGCTCCGTGGACAAGATCACCATCGGCAGCGGCCGGCGCGGGCCGGTCACCGAGACCGTCCAGCGGCGCTTCTTCGACATCATCAACGGCCGCGCGCCGGACGCTCACGGCTGGCTGACGTACGTCTACCCCGAGGCCGAACGGCCCGCCGCCGCCAAGGCGGCCGCGGGCACCCCGTAGGCTCCCCGCCGACCGACCTCCGCGCCGCCGATGCCCGACCCCTACCAGGCCGGACTGGCGATGCTGTCGCGTCGGGAGCTGTCCACGGCGCAGGTCCGGGAGCGCCTCGCGCGCAGGGGATGCGACTCCGATGCTATCGAAGCCGCGCTCGTCCGCCTGCGGCAGGCGGGCGCGCTCGACGATGCGCGCACGGCGCAGGCGCTGGCGCACCGCTCGGCGCACGTCCGGATGCACGGCCGCCTGCGCGCCGTGCGGGAGCTGGAGGCGCGGGGCATCGACCGCAGCCTGGCGCGCAGCGCCGTCGACGCCGCCTATCGCGAGATCGACGCGGACGCGTTGATCGAGCGCGCCCTCGCCCGCCGCCTGCGCGGGCCGATCGACAGCCCGGCGGCGCTGCGCCGCCTGTACCACTATCTCATCCGTCAGGGCTTCGAGGGAGCGGCCGCCAGGGCGGCCCTCGAGCGCCGCGCCGCGGTCGCGGAGCACGAGGGCGGCGACTGACGACGCTGTGAAACAATAGACGGACAATGACCTCCGGGGAGATCCGCCAGAGCTTCCTGACCTTCTTCGAGCAGCGCGGGCACCGGGCGGTGCCCAGCTCGCCGCTCGTGCCGGCCGACGATCCGACGCTGCTGTTCACGAACGCCGGCATGAATCAGTTCAAGCAGCTGTTCCTGGGCCAGGAGACGCGCGGCTACCGGCGGGCCACCTCCTCGCAGAAGTGCATGCGCGTCAGCGGCAAGCACAACGACCTGGAGAACGTCGGCCCCTCCCTGCGCCACCACACGTTCTTCGAGATGCTCGGCAACTTCTCGTTCGGCGACTACTTCAAGGCCGAGGCCATCCCGTTCGCCTGGGAACTGCTGACCGGGGTCTGGGAGCTGCCGCCCGAGCGTCTCTACGCCACGGTTTTCAGGGGCGAGGACGGCGTCCCGCGCGACGACGAGGCCCACGCGGTCTGGCAACAACTCGTGCCGGCATCCCGCATCGCGGAGCTGGGCGCCGCGGAGAACTTCTGGGCGATGGGCGACACGGGACCGTGCGGCCGCTGCTCGGAGATCCACTACCACCGCGGGGACCACCTGCCCTGCGCCGCCCCGACGTGCCGCGGCATCGACTGCGACTGCGATCGGTACGTGGAGATCTGGAACAACGTCTTCATGGAGTTCGAGCGCCGCGCGGACGGCTCGCTGGCGCCGCTGCCCGCCCCGTCGATCGACACCGGCATGGGACTCGAGCGCATCGTGGCGGTGCTCCAGGACAAGCTCTCGAACTACGACACGGACCTCTTCACGCCGCTGCTGTCGGCCATCGGCGAGCGTGCCGGCACGCAGTACGGCCCGCTCGCCGGGAGGGCGTCGAACGACGCCGGCGACGTCTCGCTGCGCGTCATCGCCGACCATCTGCGCGCGGTCACGTTCCTGATTGCCGACGGCGTTGTTCCCTCGAACGAGTGGCGCGGCTACGTGCTCCGCAAGATCATGCGGCGGGCCATGCGCCACGGCAAGCGGCTCGGCCTGACCGAGCCGTTCCTCCACGATCTC
The DNA here is from genome assembly GCA_963665465.1 of Vicinamibacterales bacterium. GTDB lineage: Bacteria > Acidobacteriota > Vicinamibacteria > Vicinamibacterales > UBA8438 > JAAXGX01. Next base: position 4,462,781 of record OY762226.1, on the reverse strand, counting down.
ACCGGCGTCGTGATAGCGGAGATGGCGCCGGCGTACCCGGAGCTGGAGGCGAACCGCGACGTCGTCGTCTCGGTCGTGCGCCGCGAGGAGGAGCAGTTCGAGCGCGTCCTGCGCGACGGGCTGCCGCGCCTCGAGGCCGCGCTCGCCGCGGCGGAGTCCGGGTCGCGCACCGTCGACGGCGAGACCGCGTTCCGACTGTACGACACGTTCGGCGTGCCCCTCGACTTCATCGAGGACCTGTCGCAATCGCGCGGCGTGAGCGTCGACCGCGAGGGGTTCGAGAAGGCGCTGGAAGCGCAGCGCGCCCGCGCCCGCGCCGGGGCCGCGTTCGCCGCTGGACAGGCAGCTGCCGTCACGGTCGACGCCGGTCCGTACATGATGACCGCGGCAGGCGAGCCGCACTTCGGACCGCAGGCGTTCACGGGCTACGAGGAGACGTCGACCCGCAGCGGCGTCACGCATCTCTTCCGGCGCGACGGCGAGGGGACGACGCTCACCGGGGTCGAGGCGCTCGAGGCCGGCGAGGCGGGGTACGTCGTCCTCGAGCGGACACCCTTCTACCTCGAGGCCGGCGGCCAGGTCTCGGACACCGGCCGGCTGCTGGCGGACGGCGTCGACGCCGCCGTCGACGACGTCGTGCGCCTGCAGCCGGACTGGCCGCGGATGCACGCGGCCGCGGTGCGCGACGGTGCCTTGCGCGCGGGCGACGAGGTCACGGCCGCGGTGGACGCCGCGCGCCGCGACGACATCCGCCGCAACCACACGGCGACGCACCTGCTGCACGCCGCCCTGCGCGCCGTCGTCGGAGAGCACGTGCGGCAGGCCGGATCGCTCGTTACGCCCGATCGCCTGCGGTTCGACATCACCCACCACGAGCCGGTCACGCCCGACCAGCTGCGCGAGATCGAGCGCCTCGTGAGCGGCCATGTCTTCGGCAACGTGGCGGTCGCGACCGAGGAGCGGTCGACGGAGGAGGCCATTGCCGCCGGCGCCATGGCGTTGTTCGGCGAGAAGTACGGCGACCGGGTGCGCGTCGTCACCGTGCCGGGCCTGTCCGCGGACGCCCCGAACTTTTCCGTCGAGCTGTGCGGCGGCACCCATTGCCCGGCGACCGGCGACATCGGCCCGTTCGTCATCACGCACGAGGGCGGCGTGGCGGCCGGCGTCCGGCGTATCGAGGCGGTGACCGGCGCCGCGGCCGTGCGCCTTCTCCAGCAGCGGGGCGACGCGCTCGACGGCCTCCTGCACCTGCTCGGCACGACCGCCGAGCACGCCGCGTCGACCGTCAGAAAGTTGCAGGCGGACGCCCGGCGCCTGGCGCGCGACGTCGAGCGGCTGAAGGTCGAGGCGGCCATGGGCAGCGCGGGCGAACCGCGATCGGACGAGGCGATCGAGATCGCCGGCGTGAAGCTGGTGACACGCCAGGTGCCGGGGCTCGACCCGCAGGCGCTGCGCACCCTCGCGGACTCGCTCCGCGACCGTCTCGGCAGCGGTGTCGTCGTACTGGCCGCGGACAACGACGGCAAGGTGGCGCTGATCGTCGCGGTCACTCCCGATCTGACCGATCGGGTCCACGCGGGACAGATGGTCAAGGCGCTGGCCCCGACCATCGGCGGGCGGGGCGGCGGCCGAGCCGATTTCGCGCAAGCCGGCGGACGACAGCCGGACCAGGTGGCCGCGCTCCTTGCCGAGAGCCGTGCCCTCGTCGACCGCATGCTCGCCCAGGGCCGGGCCGCCACCAGCGGGTAGATTGCCGTGCCCCGCGAGCTGGCCACGGCAGACGCCGGCCCAGCCGCGCGGGTCCGCCTCGACGTGTGGCTCGACGTCGCCTGCGTCTGCAAGACGCGCTCGGCCGCCCGGCAGGCCTGCCTGGGCGGGAAGATCAGCGTGAACGGAACGCGCGCGAAACCGCACCGCGAGATCGGCGCGGGCGACCGCATCGAGGTCACGACCGCGAGCGGCCGCCGACGGGAGCTGGTCGTCAGGACAGTCGCCTCGCAGCATATGCCGAAGTCGGACGCGCGGGCGCTCTACGAGGACGTCACGCCGCCGCCGACGCCGGAAGAGGTCGAGCTGCGCGAGCTGCTGCGACTGGCCGGACCGACTCCGGGCAGCCGGCAGGGTGCCCCGGACCGCCGGCAGCGCCGGCGGCATGGGAGGCCGTGGTAGCGCATCGAGAGGAGATCGAGACGGCCTTGGGAGAGGTCGTCGCCCATGTTAGACGCAGCGCGCCGGACCTCTTATAATGGGCGGCTGAAACAGGGGAAGGATATCGAGCAAGTGGCGAACCACAAGTCTGCGCTCAAGGCGCATCGTCGGAACGTGAAGACGCGCGCGCACAACCGCGAGTTTCGCAGCCGGCTGCGGCGGGCGATCAGGGCGGCGCGCGCCGCCATCGACGGCCGCGACGCCGCGATCGACGAGACGCTCCGCGGTACGGTGTCGCTGATCGACAAGCTGGCCGGCAAGGGGATCATCCACCCGAACGCCGCGGCGCGCTACAAGTCCCGGTTGTCACGGCGCGCGACGAACGCCTCCGCCGCGGCCTGACGGCCGTCCCGCCTTCCGCCCGGCCGCTTCGCACAGCCGCAGCACCAGGCGCTCGAGCAACAGGCGCGGTGCGCCGGCGGACCGCTTCAAGGCGACATCGGTCCTGAAGATCGCCTCGATGCCCCGCGGTACCCGGGCCGCCGGCAGCCTGGTCCTGGCAACCCAGGCCAACTGGCCCAGCACCATGTAGGGTGCGGCGCCCTGCTCGAGCGCGAGACCGAGCTCGCGCAGCGCGACGGCCGCCTGCCCCCGCTCGATCGCCCGCGTCACGGCCCAGTCGTCATACGCCGCCGCGGGTCCGGCGACGCTCCGGACGTCGGCGGCAGTGATCGCCGGCGCGTCGCCGACGTACAGCAGCAGCCTCTCGACCTCGTCGCGCAACCGGTTCACATCGGGGCCGATCCGCTCGGCGAGGAGCCGGACGGCGTCGGGCTCCACCTGCCTGGCCGCGGCGGCCACCTTCGCCCCGATCCAGCGCCGGGCGTCGGCGACCGACTCGAGGCCACCGCAGCGCACCACCGTCGCGCGGGCGAGGAGCCGGCGGGTCGTGGCGCGGCGCTCGTCGAGCGGGCCGCTGATCAGCACGAGCGAGGCATGGTCGGGCGGCTGCTCGAGGAACGCGTCGAGGGCCTCCGCGTCGCGCATCCCCCCCGCATGCTCCCGCTTCGGTTGCAGCGCCCGCTCGGCATGGCGCACGACGACGATGCGACGCGGCGCCATCATCGGCAGCGTGCGCGCGGCGTCGAGCACCGCTCCCAGCGGCGTCTCCCCGCCGTGGAAGCGGTCGACGTTGAAGGCGCGCAGCCCCTCGTCCACGGACGCCTCGCACGCGGCCGCGATCTCGCTCTTCTGCTGCTCGTCGTCACCCAGCACGAGATAGACGCCGTCGAACTGCCCGGCTGCGATCCGGCTGCACACCGCGTCCGGCGTGGAGGTGCCCATCGGCCGAGACCCCCTAGAAGGCTTCCAGAATCGAGCTCACGACCGTCTCCGCGAAGTCCTGCGCGATGCGCTCGACGGCGTTCGAGCGCTGCCCGAAGAAGGCCGAGACGCTCTGCACGTCGCCGCCGCCCGAGGCGACCTCGTACTCGTCGCTGAACTGCAGGCTGGGGTTCTGCCAGAGCACCTCGTTGGTGGTCAGGTCCGTGAACGCGATCCGGGCCGTCAGCGTGAACACGTAGCGGGAGGCCTGCTGATCGTCCGTGAAGCTGGCCGGCGCGATGCGGATGTTGCGAATGGCCCCTTCGAGCACGGCATCGACGCCGGTGGCGTCCGGCATCACCCGGTACCGGCCGCGGCCGATGAACTCCTGCCGCACCTGCTGCGTGACGATCTGCTCGACCTCGAATGCCGAGGTGTCGTTGTCGAACATCGGGATGCCGATCGTCTCGATGTAGTCCGGCAGGAACGCCCCCCGGCCGGCGAGCGTGTACCCGCACGCGCTGGACCACAGGCACGCGAGCACGACCGCGAGCACCGCGCAGGTTCGGATCATCGGGCTACGACGTTGACGAGCTTGCGGGGCACGACGATCACCCTCGTGATCTGTTTGCCGGCGGTGTGGGCGCCCACGTGCGGGTGCTCGAGGGCCAGCGTCTCGAGCACCTCCTGCGGCGTGTCGGCCGCCACGGTGAGCCGGGCGCGCAGACGGCCGTTCACCTGGACAGGCACCACCACCTCCTCCGCGCGGACCGCCTCCGGATCGCACGCCGGCCAGCCGGCGGCCACGATGCCGTCCGTGTGGCCCAGCGCCTCCCACAGCTCCTCGGACAGATGCGGCACGAACGGCGAGAGCATCAGCACGAGCGCCTCGACGGCCTCCCTGACCACGGCCACGGCGCCGGGACGGGGCGCTCGACCGGCATCGTCCGCCGCGCCGTCGACGGCAATCCGCTCCCGGGCGCAGAAGGCGTACAGCTCGTTGACCAGCTCCATCAGCGCCGAAACCGCCGTGTTGAGGTGGATGCGGACATCGATGTCGCTGGAGACGCGCCGGATCGTGTCGTGCGTCCGCCGGCGCAGGGCGCGGTCCGCGGCCTCGAGCTCCAGCGCGTCGAGCGGGGGCGCGGCGAGCGCCGCGTCGCAGAAGGCGACGACCAGCCGCCAGACCCGGCCCAGAAAACGGAAGCTGCCCTCCAGACCCGCGTCGGTCCACTCGATCTCCCGCTCGGGGGGTGCGACGAACATCTCGTAGAGCCGCAACGTGTCGGCGCCGTACGTGGCCAGCATGTCGTCCGGATCGACGACGTTCCCCCTGGACTTCGACATGACCGCGCCGTTGCGCAGCACCATGCCCTGCGTGAGCAGCCGCTTGAACGGCTCGTCGTGCTCGACGAGGCCGATGTCCTTGAGGACCCGGCAGAAGAACCGCGAGTAGATGAGATGCAGGATCGCGTGCTCGATCCCGCCGCTGTAGAAGTCGACCGGCGCCCAGTAGGCGACCTTGCTCGGCTCGAACGGCTGGTCTTCGTTGCGCGGGTCGCAGTACCGGTAGTAGTACCACGACGAGTCGACGAACGTGTCCATCGTGTCGGTCTCGCGCCGGGCGGGACCGCCGCACGCGGGACAGGTCGTCTTCACGAACTCGTCCACCTCGGCCAGCGGAGAATCGCCGCGTCCGCTGAACCGCTCCACCCGCGGCAGCTCCACCGGCAGATCGGCGTCCGGCACGGGCTGCGTCCCGCACGCGTCGCAGTAGATGATCGGGATCGGCGTCCCCCAGTACCGCTGCCGGGAGATGCCCCAGTCCTTCAAGCGGAACTGGACGGCCCCGCGGCCCGTCCCGCCCTTCTCGGCCGCCTCCGTCATCGCGCGGATCGCCTCCGCGCTCGGCAGTCCGGTGTAGGGGCCCGAGTCGACCAGCACGCCGTACGCGGCCGCCGCCGCCTCGAGCGCCGCGCCTGACAGCGCCGGCTCGCCGGCCGGCTGGACGACCACCCGGATGGGCAGGTCGTACTTGCGGGCGAACTCGAAGTCCCGCTGATCGTGCGCGGGGACGGCCATGATCGCGCCGGTGCCGTAGTCGGCCAGCACGAAGTTGGCGATCCAGATGGGAACCGGCTCGCCCGTGAACGGATTGCGGGCGCGGCGCCCGGTGTCGAAGCCTTCCTTCTCGATCTGGCCCGTGGTCCGCGCCGTGCGATCCAGTCCGCGGAAACGGTCCAGCCGCGCGCGGAACGCCGCCGGCTCGGCACTCGCGGCCGCGAGCCGATCGGCCAGCGGGTGCTCGGGGGCCAGCAGCACCGCGGTGGCGCCGTAGATCGTGTCGATGCGCGTGGTGAACACCTCGATGACGTCGGCCTCGGCGTCTCGATCGGGCGCCGCGTCGACGACGGGAAACCGTACCAGCGCTCCCGTGGAGCGGCCGATCCAGTTGCGCTGCATCGTCAACACCTGCTCCGGCCACTGCTCGAGCTGGTCGGCGCCCTCCAGCAGGGCGTCGCCGTAGTGGGTGATCCGGAAGAACCACTGGTTCAGATCGCGCGTGCCCACCTCGGTCGCGCAGCGCCAGCACGCGCCGTCCACCACCTGCTCGTTGGCCAGCACCGTCTCGCAGGACGAGCACCAGTTGACGGTCGACCGCTGGCGGTACGCGAGATCGCGCTCGAACATCCGCAGGAACAGCCACTGATTCCACCGGTAGTAGTCGCGCTCGCACGTGGCGAACTCGCGCTCCCAGGCATAGCTGATCCCGAGCCGCTGGAGCTGCCCCTTCATGTGGGCGATGTTGTCGAGCGTCCAGCGTTCCGGATGGGTGCCGTGCTTGATGGCCGCGTTCTCCGCCGGCAGGCCGAACGCGTCCCAGCCGAATGGATGCAGCACGTTGTAGCCTTGCATCCGCCGGCTGCGGGCCACCACGTCACCGATCATGTAGTTGCGGACGTGACCGACGTGCGCGTGGCCGGACGGGTAGGCGAACATCACGAGGCAGTAGAACTTGGGGCGATCGGCATCCTCGGCTACCTCGAACGCACGGGTAGCCCGCCACCGCTCCTGCCACTTCCTCTCGACAGCTTGGGGGTCGTAATCGCGCACGGAAGGACCCACGGATTATAGCCCACGCCAGAACGGCGCCTGCGCGGGGAGGACCAGGTCCAGCGCGGCGTCGGCCCGCTCCGTCGAGCCGCCGACCGGCCGCGGTCCGGCCGGGCCGTCCTCCTGCATGACCGCCAGCGTGGAGACGAGGCAGGCCTCGAGCGCATCGAGGTCGTAGCCACCCTCCGTGACCAGCGCCATGCGCCCGCCGCAGCACCGCTCGGCAACCGTGCGCAGCGCCGCGGTCATCCAGGCGTAGCCGGCGGTCGACACGTGCATGCCGCCCAGCGGATCGCGATCGTGGGCGTCGTAGCCCGCGGAGAGCAGCAGCAGCTCCGGATCGAACCGCTCCAGGACCGGAACCACGACCCGCTCGAAGAGCAGGCCGTAGTCGGCGTCGCCGGCGCCGGCCGCCAGCGGTACGTTCACGGTCAGTCCCGCGCCTCGCCCGCTGCCGGTGTCGCCGGCGGCTCCCGTGCCCGGATAGAACGGGTACTGATGGAGCGACAGGTAGAGCACGCGGGGTTCGTCGTAGAACATCCACTGCGTGCCGTTGCCGTGATGTACGTCGTAGTCGACGACGGCCACCCTGTCGAGCCCGCGGCCGAGCGCATGGGCGGCGGCCACCGCGACGTTGTTGTACAGGCAGAAGCCCATCGCGCGATCGCGCTCGGCGTGATGCCCCGGCGGACGCACGAGCGCAACCGCCCGGCCGCCGGCCAGGGCGTGGTCGGCCGCGTCGATGGCCGCACCCGCGGCCAGGCGCGCGACGGCCTCCGAGTCCGGCGACGCGTAGGTGTCGGGGTCCAGCCGCACGCGGCGGCCGGCGGTGGCGCCGACGGTGTCGAGGTGCTGTCCGTCGTGAACCCCGAGCAGGGCGTCGGTCGTCGCCGGCCGCGGCTCGGCCAGCGCGCCGCCGTCGGCGGCCCACCGTTGCGCGACCTCAGCCATCACGGCGGCCCGCTGCGGCCGTTCCGGGTGGCCTGTCGGCGTCGCGTGGGCGGCGAAGCGCTCCGACGACAGCACCAGCACGTCGCGCGCTTCGCGCTCGCGATCAGGCTGCGGCATCTTTATTCAGACGGGGCTGCGCCCCGAACCCCCGGCGTCCGTTTGCGGGGACCCCTGCGCCCCGCGCCACTCCCGCCGAGGCGCGCCGTGCGCGCCTTGCGCCGGCTGCGCCGGCGCTGCCCATCAGACGGAGCCGCGTCCCGAACCCCCGGCGTCCGTTTGCGGGGACCCCTGCGCCCCGCGCCACTCCCGCCGAGGCGCGCCGTGCGCGCCTTGCGCCGGCTGCGCCGGCGCTGCCCATCAGGCGGGGCTGCGCCCCGAACCACCGGCGTTCGTTGGCGGGGACCCCTGCGACCCGCGCCACTCCCGCCGAGGCGCGCCGTGCGCGCCTTGCGCCGGCTGCGCCGGCGCTGCCCATCAGGCGGGGCTGCGCCCCGAACCCCCGGCGTCCGTTGGCGGGGACCCCTGCGACCCGCGCCACTCCCGCCGAGGCGCGCCGTGCGCGCCTTGCGCCGGCTGCGCCGGCGCTGCCATCAGACGGGGCTGCGTCCCGAACCCCCGGCGTCCGTTGGCGGGGACCCCCCTTCCAGCGCAGGTCGGACCGTCAGCCAGCGCCGCCGGGCGCCAGCATGGTCAGGGTCCGCGCGGCGAGACGCCGCAGGGCCTGCTCGAGTCCCGCCCGGCTCGCTTCGAGCGTCGCCTCGCTGGCCCGCGGCAGCACGTCGATGGGCCGGCCGATCGCCACGGCGACGCGGCTGAAGGGGCGCGGCACCTGCGTCCGGTCCCAGCTCCGCGCCGACCAGTAGCGCTGCGCCTCCATGTGAAACGGCAGGACGGGGCTCCCGGTCAGGCTGGCCAGCCACACCGCCCCCGGCTGCACGGAGCGCAGCGGGCCGCGCGGGCCGTCCACCGTGAACGCCGCCGGCCGGCCGCCTCGCACGTCGCGCCGCAACTGGGCCAGCGCGCGGGCGCCCCCGCGGGACGTCGATCCCCTGGCCGTACCGTAGCCGAAGCGGCGGATGATCCGGGCAATCCACTCGCCGTCGAAGTTCTCGCTCGTCATGACGACGATGCCGCGCCCCCGCCAGAAGTACGTCGCGGTCAGGATGCGACCGTGCCAGAAGGCGAATATCGGCTCCCGTCTCGCCGACCGCAGCGCCTCGTAGTGCTCGTAGCCGTCGACCTGCCAGCGGCAGGTTCTCCCCAGCAGGGCGATCAACGGGTACGCCACCGCGGCGATTGCCGCAGCCCGGGCACGATCGACCCGTGACAGGCTGCCCGGCTTCACATCCCCTCGTACTGCGGCCCCCCGCCGCCTTCCGGCGGCACCCAATCGATGATCTGATAGGGATCCATGATGTCACACGTCTTGCAGTGGACGCAGTTCGACGCATTGACCTGCAGTTGCTTGCCGCCGGATCCGTCGGTCGCATCGATGATCTCGTACACGCTGGCAGGACAGAAGCGCGTGCAGGGGTTCCGGTACTCCTCGAGGCAGCGCGTGCGGCACAGGTCCGTATCGTGCACCAGGAGGTGCGACGGCTGGTCCTCGTCGTGGCGGGTGCCCGAGAAGTGCACGTTCGTCAGCTTGTCGAACGTCAGCGTGCGGTCGATCGGGACCTCCCGAGCGGCATCGCGCGGGGTCGTCCCGGCGCCTGCCGAGACGCGCGCGAGCCGCTCGTGGCCGGGCCTGGCCGGCATCGGATCGCGCAGCCACCAGCCGCCCGATACGAGCGAGAAGGCAGAGTACGCGAGGCCCGCGAGCAATCCGTGGCCGAAGCTCTGGTGCACGTTGCGTACCGGGTACAGCTCGGCGCGGATACTGCCCTGCTCGATCAGCTCGCCGTAGCGCGCCAGCCGGGCAGCGGACGGATCGCCCGCGCGCACCGCCTCGAAAGCCGCCTCGGCCGCGCACATCCCGCTGCGCATGGCGAGATGAATGCCCTTGAGCCGCATGGAGTTGAGAAAACCGGCCGCGTCGCCGACGAGCAGCCCGCCGGGCAGGTGGCAGCGCGGGACCGCGTGCCAGCCGCCCTCGGGCAGGGCCTTGGCGCCGTAGCGCACCATCTGGCCGCCGGAAAGCAGGCCCGCCACCAGCGGGTGCCGCTTGAAGCGCTGGAACGCGACGTGCGGATCGAAGAGCGGGTCGCGGTAGTCCAGGCCGGCGACGAACCCGACCGAGACGCGTCCGTCGGGCAGCGCGTAGACGAAGCCGCCGCCGAACTCCTCGAAGCGCAGCGGATGGCCCAGCGTGTGGATGACCGACCCCGGCTGCAGGCGGCCTGCCGGCACCTCCCACAGCTCCTTGATGCCGAGGGCGTAAACCTGCGGCAGCCGACCCTCATCCAGGTCGAAGCGGCGGATCAGCGTCTTGGTCAGATTGCCGCGCACGCCGTCCGCGAAGACCGTGACCGCGGCGCGGATGTCGACGCCCGGCTCGAACGTCGCCTTGCGGGCGCCGTGCCGGTCGACGCCCCGGTCGCCGGTGCGCACGCCCACCACGCGGTCGCCCTCGAGCAGCACCTCCGACCCCGAGAAGCCCGTGAAGACGTCGACGCCGGCCTCTTCCACGAGCCCGGCCAGCCACTTGACGAAGCGATTCAGGGAGATGACGTAGTGCCCGTGGTTGCGCAGGGGGGGCGGCGTGACGGGAAACCGCAGCGCGCGGGTGCGCGTGAGGAAGTAGACGCGGTCGTCACGCACCGGGGTCTCGAGCGGGGCCTTGCGCGCCTGCCAGTCGGGAACCAGCTCGTCGAGGGCCGCGGGGTCCAGCACGGCTCCCGACAGCATGTGGGCCCCGCTCGCGCGCGCCTTCTCCAGCACCGCGACCGAGAGCGGGTCGCCGCCCCGTTCGCGCTGCAGCGTGGCCAGTCGGTAGGCGGCCGACAGTCCCGCGGGGCCGCCGCCGACGATCAGGACGTCGACATCGAGCGTGTCGCGTTCCAGCTCACTCTCCCAGGGCCGAGATGAGCGCCGGCACGACCTCGAAGAGGTCGCCGACGATCCCGTAATCGGCGACTTCGAAGATGGGGGCGTCCGCGTCCTTGTTGATGGCGACGATGGTGCGCGCGCCCTTCATCCCCACCAGATGCTGGATGGCGCCGGAGATGCCGAGCGCCAGGTACAGCCGGGGCGCCACGGTCTGTCCCGAGCTGCCGATCTGCCGATCCATCGGCAGCCAGCCCGCATCGCAGATGGGCCGCGAGGCGGCCAGCTCGGCGCCGAGCGCCCGCGCCAGCTCCTGCGCCAGCGGCAGGTGCTCCTGGGCCTTGATGCCCCGCCCCACCGCCACGATCCGCTCCGCCTGTCCTAGATCGATGGCCTGCTTCGACTCCTGGAACGGCGGCTCCGGCCGCTGGCGGATGGCGGCCGGGTCGACCGTCACCGCGGCCGCCCGCATCGGGGCCGGGCTCGCGCCGCGGCGCGCCGCATCCGCCCGGTAGGCGCCGATCTGGAAGCTGGCGAAGTGCGGCCCCGGCCCTTCGGGCACGACATCAGCCACGAACTTGCCCTGGAACATGGGCCTGACGAAGGCCGCCCCGCCTTCGTGCGGCTTCGCGCCGATGCAGTCGGCGATGAGCCCGCGGCCGAGCCGCGCCGCGAGCTGCGGCGCGAAATCGCGGGCCTGGTAGGTATGCGGCAGCAGCACGGCCGCCGGACTCTCCGCCTCGACCACCTGGGCCCAGGCCTGGACGAAGCCGTCCGGCGTATACGGTTCGAGCCCGGCATCCTCGACGACGAGCACCGTGCCGACCTCGGCGTGCGACAGCTCGCCGGCCACCTCGCCGACGGCGGCGCCGGCCACGCCGACGGTCACGGGGCCGCCAAGCTGCTGGGCCGCCGCAATCACCTCCCAGCTCGCCGGGTTGAGCACACCGTTGCGCTGCTCCGCAATGACCAGGTTCATCGTCCGCCTCTTCACTCAATCAGACGGGGCTGCCGCCCCGAACCGCCGGCGTCCGCCGCCCTGCGACGCAGACTCCAGATTTCAGAATACGCGCGCGTCCTCCCGCAACACGCGCAGCAGCTCGCCGGCCGCCTCCGCCGGCGAGCCCTCGATGAGCTGGGTGCGCTTGTCCTTCTGCGGGACGTAGAGGCGCGCGATTCGCTGCCGCGGCGTCGCGCCCGGGCCGGGAGTCACCGTGCGGACCTCCTTCTTCTTCGCCGCCATGATGCCCCTGAGCGTCGCGTAGCGCAGTTGATTGATGCCGCTCTGGATCGTCAGGAGCGCCGGCAGCGGCATCGACACCCACTGAAACCAGCCGCCCTCGAGCTCGCGCTTCACGCGCAGCTGCCCGTCGGCCACGGCCACCTCCATGATGATCGTCGCGTGCGGCACGCCCAGCCGCTCGGCGAGAACGACGCCGGTCTGACCGAAGCCCTGGTCGTCGGACTGCAGTCCGGTCAGCACCAGATCGCAGGCCTCGGGCCGCAGCGCATCGGCGAGCGCGTCGGCCACGGCGTACGCCTCGGCGACTGCCAGCTCGTCCGACTCGACGAGGATGGCGCGATCGGCGCCGCGCGCCAGGCCTTCGCGGATCACCTGGCCCACGCGGGCCGGGCCCGCCGCGCAGATGATCACCTCACCCCCGTGCTGCTCCTTCAACCGCAGCGCCTCCTCGAGGGCGTACGCATCCGGCTCGTTCATCTCGAAGCTGGCGTCCCCGTCGCGCACCCACGTGCCCGCATCGTCGACACGGAGCGGCCAGTCCCGGGTGACTACCTGCTTGATGCAAACGGCGATCTTCAGCATGGTTTTCATTCAGACGGGGCTGCGCCCCGAACCCCCGGCGGCCGCTTGCGGGGGCCCCTTCGCCCCGCGCCGGAGAAGCCTAGTCCTCGCAGCGCCTGAAGAGCAGGCTCGCGTTCGTGCCGCCGAAGCCGAACGAGTTGGACAGGACATGCGTGACGGCGGCGCTCCGCTTCCGATTCGGCACGTAGTCGAGGTCGCAATCCGGATCCGGATGCTCCAGATTGATGGTCGGCGGGAGCACCTGATCACGGACCACCAGCGCCGCGATGCCGGCTTCCAGCCCCCCCGCGGCTCCCAGCAGGTGGCCCGTCATCGACTTGGTCGACGAGATCGCCAGCGAGCGCGCGTGACTGCCGAAGCACTTCTTGATCGCCAGCGTTTCCAGCTTGTCATTGTACCGCGTCGACGTCCCGTGCGCGTTGACGTAGTCGACGGCCGCCGGCTCGACACCGGCATCGTCGAGCGCCGCCTGCATGACGCGCACGGCCCCGTTCGCATCCTCCGCCGGCGCGGTCACGTGGTACGCATCGGCCGACATGCCGTAGCCCGCGATCTCGGCATAGATGGGCACGCCGCGGCGGCGGGCGTGGTCCAGCTCCTCGAGGATGATCACGCCGGCGCCTTCGCCGATGATGAACCCGTCACGCTCCTGGTCGAACGGGCGGCTGGCCCGCGCCGGTTCGTCGTTCCGCGTCGACAGCGCCTTCATGGCGGCGAAGCCGCCGACGCCCATGGGCGTGATGGCCGCCTCGGACCCGCCCGCAATCATCACGTCGGCCGTGCCGCGGCGCACGATCTCGACCGCGTCGCCGACGGCGTGGGCCGAGGCGGAGCAGGCCGTGCAGGTCGCCGAGTTGGGGCCCTGCGCCCCGAACCGGATGGAGACCTGACCGGCGGCCAGGTTGATGATCGCCGACGGGATGAAGAACGGCGAGATCTTGCGCGGTCCGCCCGCGAGGAGCGCGCGATGCTCGCGCTCGATCGTGGTGAATCCGCCGATTCCCGACGCAATGAACACGCCGGCCCGCGGTCCGAGCGGCCGGTCCGTCTTCAATCCCGCATCGCGCAGCGCGAACTCGGACGCCGCGATGGCGTACTGGATGAAGACGTCCATCTTCTTGACGTCTTTCCTGCCGATGAATTCGAGTGGATCGAAGTCTTTCACCTCACCCGCGATGCGGGCGGCGAAGGCGCTCGCGTCGAAGCGCGTGATTGCCCCGATTCCGCTCCGTCCCTCGCACAGGCCGTCCCACGTCGCCCGGGTGCCGACACCCAGCGGCGACACGAGACCGACACCGGTGACAACGACTCGTCTGCGCGACATCACCTTCGGCTGGTGGTCTCGGGAAGCCTACTTCTTGCTCTTGGCGTGCGCCTCGATATAGTCGATCGCTTCCTTGACCCGCGTGATCTTCTCGGCGTCCTCGTCCGGAATCTCGAGTCCGAACTCCTCCTCGAACAACATGAGCAACTCCACCGTGTCGAGGGAATCGGCGCCGAGATCGTCCACGAACGAGGCGTCCGGCGTGACTTCCTCCTCGTCCACGCCCAACTGCTCCACGATGATGCTCTTGACTTTATCCGGTACGGCCATTCGCAAGCCTCCTACATGTACATTCCACCGTTTACACCCACAATCTGGCCAGTAATATACGACGCATCGTCGGACGCGAGAAAGCAGACCGCGGCGGCGACGTCCTCCGGCAGGCCGAGACGGCCCGCCGGGATCTGCTCGGCCAGCGTGTTGCGGGCGGCGGCGTCCAGCCGCGCCGTCATGTCCGTCTCGATGAAGCCGGGTGCGACCACGTTGACCGTGATGCCGCGCGCCGCCACCTCGCGCGCGAGGGCCTTGCTGAACCCGGTCAGTCCGGCCTTGGACGCGGCGTAGTTGGCCTGACCGGGATTGCCGGACTGGCCGACCACCGAGCCCACGCTGATGACGCGTCCCCAGCGCTGCTTCAGCATGGGGCGCAGGACCGCCTGCGTGCACGTGAACGCGGCGGTCAGATTGGTGGCGATGACGGCGTCCCATTCCTCGGGCTTCATCCGCATCAGCAACTGGTCGCGGACGATCCCGGCGTTGTTGACCAGGATGTCGATGCGCTCGAAGCGATCGAGCGCCGCGCGCACCGCCTCCCGCAGGGAGCCGGCGTCGGTCACGTCGACGCTCAGCGCCTGCGCGGCACCCCCGGCCGCGACGATCTCGTCAGCCACCGGCCGTGCGTGATCGGCCCGCGCGCTGGCTGCCACCGCCGCACCCGCGGCGGCAAGCCTCAGGGCGATCGCCTTGCCGATACCGCGCGAGGCGCCGGTCACGAACGCAACCCGGCCGCTCAGATCAGCCATCGGCCACCAGGGTCTCGACCGCGGCGACGCCATCGGGGGTGTCGACGCCGACGACGGCGGCGCGCCGGTCGATCTTTCTTATCAACCCGGCCAGCACCGCGCCCGGACCGACTTCGACGTAGCGCTGCGCACCGCAGGACGCCAGCCGCCTGACGACCGCCTCCCACCGCACGGGTGCGCTCACCTGCTCGACCAGGGCGTCGATGGCCGCCGCCGCGTCGCGCTTCGGCTCGGCGTCCACGTTGGCGATCACCGGCACCGCAGGATTCGAAACGACCAGGGCGCGCAGCTCCGGCTCGAGACGCACCTGCGCCGGCCTCATCAGGGCGCAGTGGAAGGGCGCGCTCACCGGCAGCGGCAGCACTCGGCGGGCGCCCAGCTCGCGGGCGCGGGCGCCGGCTCTCGCCACCGCGTCGTGCGCGCCGGCGATGACCACCTGCCCCGGCGCGTTCAGGTTGGCCGGGCTCACCACCTCGCCCCCGGCGGCTTCCTCGCACGCTTGCGCCACGCGCGCCGCGTCGAGCCCGAGCACGGCCGCCATGGCGCCGGCGCCCACCGGCACGGCCTCCTGCATGTAGCGTCCCCGGCGGCGCACCGTGCGCAGGGCGTCCGCGAAGGAAAGCGTGCCGGCCGCGACATGGGCGGAGTACTCGCCCAGGCTGTGCCCCGCCATCATCCCCGCCTGCAGCCCGCGCGAGGCGAGCAGCCGATGAATCGCGACGCTCACGGCCAGGACGGCGGGCTGCGTGTTTGCCGTGAGAGTCAGCTCGGCCGACGGTCCGTCGAAGCACAGCCGGCTCAGCGGCTCCCCGAGCGCCTCGTCGGCCTCGTCGAACGTCTCCCGGCAGACCGCGAACGCCTCGGCCAGGGCCTTGCCCATACCGACGTACTGCGATCCCTGCCCGGGAAAAACATACGCAATCAACCGCTCGACCCTCTCACTCTTCCGAGCCGCGCCCCCCGGACAGCGCGGCGATCTCCCCCGCCACGCGCTCGACGAAGCCCTGGTTGGCGAAGCGGTACGCCAGTACCACGGCGTTGCGCACGGCCTTGACGGACGAGCGGCCATGGCCGACGACGCACAGCCCGGCCACACCGAGCAACGGCGCCCCGCCGACCTCGGAGTAGTCGACCCGCCGCCGAAACCTGCGAAATGCCCGGCTGGAGAGCAGGTAGCCGAACCGCGTCGTGAACGTCCGGTTCAACTCGTCCCGCAGCAGCGCCTCCACCATCTCCACGAGCCCCTCGCTGACCTTGAGGGCGACGTTGCCGGTGAACCCGTCGCAGACGATCACGTCGGCCTGGCCCGTGAAGACGTCGCGCGCCTCGATGTTGCCGATGAAGCCGAGCCCGCTGTCCCGCAGCCTGCGGTGCGCGTCCCGCGTGAGCTCGTTGCCCTTCGTCGCCTCTTCCCCGATCGAGAGCAGCCCTACCCTCGGCCTGGATACGCCGAGCGACAGGCGCGCGTACACGCACCCCATCGCGGCGAATTGTACTAGGTGCCCGGGTCGGCACTCGACGTTGGCGCCGGCGTCCAGCAGGACCGCGCTGCCGTGGCGGGTGGGAATGGTGGTCGCGAGCGCCGGACGCCCGACGCCGGCCAGCAGGCCGAACGCGGCATGGGCCGCCAGCAAGGCGGCACCTGTGTTGCCCGCGCTGAAAAAGGCGGCGGCATCGCCCCTGGCCACCACCTCGGCCGCCTGCCGGACCGACGACCTCGGCTTGCGGCGGATCGCCGCGGCAGGGGGCTCGGCCACGCCCACGACGTCGACGGCATCGACGAACCGCACATCGACCCGCGCCGCATCGCCGTGGCGCGCCAGCTCGGCCTCGATCACAGGGCGGCTGCCGACCAGGGTCAGCCCGAAGCCGCCGTGGCGCGCGGCCACCAGCGCACCGTCGATGATGTTGCGCGGCGCAAAGTCCCCGCCCGCCGCATCTATGGCGATGTGCATCCTGCCAGGGGACCCGCCCGGCGTCCGGGCGGCGCTACTCGTCCTCGACCGCCTTGACCTGGCGCCCGCGGTAGTAGCCGCAATGCTGGCAGATGTGGTGCGGGAGCGTCGGTTCGTGGCACTGGGGGCACTCGCCCAGCTGCGTCGGCGCAAGTGCATGGTGCGCCCGCCGCTTCGCGGTACGGGCCTTGGAATGACGTCGCTTGGGGTTCGCCATCTCGTCTCGTCCTCTGGAAATCCACTTGCGCGGCAACGCCCGGCTCCGGCGGCGCGCCGGGTGCGACCCGCCGGCCCGGGAGCCGTCGCCGGCCACTCCGGTTGCCGACCTGCCGGTCCTGCCGGGACTCTGCCCCGCGCCGGCGCGCGGAGTCCTAGTCCCGCTGGCGCCCCGACAACAGGGTTTCGAGCACCGCCAGGCGCGGATCGTGCCACCGCGTGTCGCATCGGCAGCGCCGCTCGTTCAGGTTGGCCCCGCAGACCGAGCACAACCCGTGGCAGTCGCCGCGGCACAACGGCTTCATCGGCAACGCGAGCTGAAACTGCTCGCGGACCATCTGCATGAGGTCGATCCGACCGTCGCGATAGAAAGCCGTCGACAGATCGTCCTCCGCGATTTCGGCCTCGCCGTCCCCGCGATTGGTGCTGTGGGGAAGGTAGAGCAAATCCACCGTCAGGTCGCAGGGTATCCCGAACTGCTCCAGGCACCGGCTGCAGGAAAGGTTCAGGGTGGTGCACACGCGCCCCGACACACGGCACTTGTCGCCATCCTTGCGCACCCGCAAGGCCAGCGATACGCGGTCCGCGACCGAATAGTCATCACCCGGGTCGGCGCCAAACGTCGCCGCCGGATAGCTGCGGTCGACCCGCTCCTCCGACCCGCGCATCTCGCGCAAATCCAGCAGCAGCGTCAACGTGTTCGCCTCGTTGGTCCAATCGATCTGGAAAGTATAGCACGCGTCCTTCAGTCAGACGCGGCTGCGCCCCGAACGCCCGGCGTCTGCATCGTGATGCGGCGCAGACTCCTAGCCCGGATTATGCGTGAAGGTGCGGTTGAGGGGGAGACACAGGAGCCTCCGTGTGGTACAAACGTAGTGCTCACAACGTTTTAGCCACAACGGAGACCCCTGCGTGACGCCTCAGACGATACCACAGACTGTTCTGTTCCCGGATCTGTTCGACAAGCCCCTCGTCGCCAGGTTCAACCAGGAACACGCCAGTTCCGACGGCGGCGGCGTCCTGCTCAAGGCGGCCGAGCGCGTGTATGGCTTGGTCAAGGCGTTCGCCCGGTGTCTGGCCGACAAACGCGCACCGGGGAAGATTCGGCACACGCTCGCGGACCTGATCGGCCAGCGGGTTTTCGGCATCGCGTGCGGTCATCCCGATGGCAACGATGCCGACCACTTGGCCGACGACCCCATCCACAAGCTGCTGCTCGGGCGGGACCCGGTGTCCGGCGCGCCCTTGGCGTCGCAACCCACGATCTCGCGATTCGAGAACGGCGCGCGCCGCACCGTGCTCTACCGGATGGGGCGCGAGTTGGCGGCGTGCGTCATCGAGCGTCATCGGCGTCGCCTGCAGGGGCGGGCGCGGCGCATCACCATCGATCTGGACCCGACCGACGACCTGACGCACGGGGCCCAGCAGCTCACGTTCTTCAACGGGCACTATGGCGGCTGGTGTTATCTGCCGCTGCTCGGGTTTCTGAGCTTCGACCGCGAGGCGGAGCAGTATCTGTGCGCGGCGGTGCTGCGGCCCGGGAAGGCAGTGGCCGCCGACGGGACCCTCGGGCTGCTGTGTCGGCTGCTTCCGCTGTTACGGGCGGCGTTTCCGCGGGCGCGGTTTCTCGTTCGGCTCGACGGGGGCTTTGCGACCCCGGAGATCTTCGATTTTCTGGATGCGGAGCCCCGGCTCGACTACGTCGTGGCGATAGCAAAGAACGCGGTGTTGCAGCGGCATGCGGAGTCCGCCATGCAGGTGGCCCGCGCGCAGAGCGAGGTCGGTGGCGAGACCGCGCACGTCTATACCGACACCCGCTACGCTGCCCGCACGTGGGACCACGAGCGCCGGGTCGTGATCAAGGCCGAAGTCGTTCGCCTCGCAGACCGCGAGCCGCGGGACAACCCGCGGTTTGTGGTAACGAATCTGCGGCAGACGCGGCGCTTCATCTATGAGAAGGTCTACTGTGCTCGCGGGGACATCGAGAATCGGATCAAGGAACTGCTCGATGGGCTGCAGATCGACCGCACGAGCTGCTGTCTGTTCTCGGCGAACCAGTTGCGCGTCTTCCTGACCGCCGCCGCCTACGTGCTCATGCAGGAACTGCGATTGCGGGCGGCGCGTACTGCGTGCGCCCGCAGCCAGGTGACGTGGCTGCGCGACCGGCTGCTGAAGCTGGGGGTCCACGTCGTCCGCTCGGTCCGCCGGGTGGTTCTGCATCTGCCGCGCTCGACGCCGCACCTCGAGGCGTGGCGGCACATCGCACTCGCGCTGGGCGCGCGCGCCGGATAGCCCACCCGTTGCGCCGCGCCCACCTGCTTCCTGGGCGGCATGGGCCGCTCCGCCGGCGGGGCTGTCGCTGCCCAACCCTCGCGTCCGTCATGCTCCCCCGGTCGGCTGCTCAACCCCGGCTCCGCTTGCAGGCGACGATGTCCGAGACTCATTCCTGCGCCGACCACGCCCTTTGGCGGTCGAATCTGGACCTTCATGAATAATGCAGGCTAGTCATCGACCGGGCCCCACGGGCGCGGGATGAACAACGCCTCGAACAGCCGTATCGCGTAGCGGTCGGTCATGCCGGCCAGGAAGTCGCGCGCCGCGACGTCGACCCCGTCGCGCTCCACGGTCCCGCGATCGAGAAACGCCTCGGGGCGCTCCCGCACCTTTGCCCACAGCCCGCGGAGAATGCCCCCGGCCTTCTTGAGCTCCGCGGTGGCGGCGTCGTTCTCGTACACGGCCCTGTGGAGGAACGCCCGCAGCTCGAGCGTCGCGCCCAGCACCTCGTCGCTCATGCGGATCTCCGGCTCGCTCACGGCCAGCGTCCGGTTCACGACGTCGGCCACCATGCACCCGATGCGTTCGGACGAGGTGCTCCCGAGCACCGACACGGGGCGGCAGGGCAATGCGTCCGCGCGCAGGACGCCCGCGCGGACCGCGTCGTCGATATCGTGGTTGACGTAGGCGATGATGTCCGCGACCCGGGCAATCTGCCCCTCCAGCGTCGCGGCGCGCCGCTCCGGATCGGCTCCGACCGGCGACCCGTCCTTGCCCTTCGAGTGCTTCGCGATGCCGTCGCGCACCTCCCAGGTCAGATTGAGCCCCCGGCCGTCCTGCTCCAGGATGTCGACGACGCGCAGGCTCTGCTCGTAATGGTTGAAGCCGCCCGGAAGCAGCTCGCGAAGAACGCGTTCGCCGGCGTGCCCGAAGGGGGTATGCCCCAGGTCATGGCCGAGCGCGATGGCCTCCGTCAGCTCCTCGTTGAGGCGCAGCACCTTCGCGATGGTGCGCGCGATCTGCGAAACCTCGAGCGTGTGGGTGAGCCGTGTGCGGTAGTGGTCGCCCGTCGGCGCCAGGAACACCTGGGTCTTGTGCTTGAGCCGCCGAAAGGCCTTCGAGTGCACGATCCGGTCGCGGTCGCGCTGGAATGCCGGACGGATCGGATCGGGCGGCTCCGGGCGCAGCCGCCCACGGCTGTCCGCACTCTTCGCGGCCCAAGCCGAGAGGGCCTGCCGCTCGCGCTCCTCGAGGTCGGCGCGTATCACGTCGGGAGCCTGCACGCCGTCACGGCGCGGGAGGAGGCGGGTTGTCCGCCCTGGCGGGGCGGATCAACGCGATGGCGTGCTTGAAGATCAACTCGTCGGACCCGCCGCGGTCCACGACGACGGCGAAACGGTCGAAGCTCTTGATGCGGCCGTCCAGTCGCGTGCCGTTCGTCAGGTGGATCGTCACCTCGAGGCGCTCGCGCCGGGCGCCGTTGAGGAACACCGACTGGATGTCGCGCGGCGCTGACGCCGCGCCTACGTCATTCGGCATAGCACCCGTTGCACGGCGTCGGCGTCCTCACCAGGAAGGTCAATCCAATTTAGGTTAGGCTCTTTGCGAAACCAGATCAACTGCCGGCGGGCGTACTGCCGGTTGGCCTTGACGATCAGCTCGCGCGTGGCCGCCCCGTCGCGCAGCTCGTTCAGGTGTTCGAGCACCTGGCGGTAGACCAGCCCGCTGAACGGGTGCGCGGACGGCGCCACGCCGGCCGCGAGCAGGCCCCGCACCTCCGCCAGCAGACCGGCCTCGAACTGCCGCTCGACACGCCGGGCGACCCGTTCCGCAGTGACCGCGGCCTCCAGCCGGATGGCGAACGCCGCCACGTCGTACTCTGCGAGGGGCGGCCGCGTCTCGCGGAAGTGCGCGCTCAGCGGGCGGCGCGTCAGCCGGTAGACCTCCAGCGCACGGACCAGGCGCTTCTCGTCCCGCGGATGGATACGGTCGGCCGACGGGGCGTCGACCCGCGCGAGCATGCGGTGCAGCTGCTCGACGCCGCGCCGTCCGGCGATCCGCGTCAACCGGCCCCGCAGCACGTCGTCCCGGGCGGGCCCGTCGAACAGCCCGCGCGTGAGCGCCCGGTAGTACAGGCCCGACCCGCCAACGACGATGGGCAGCTTGCCGGCCGCCGTGATGCCTCGCACGGCCGCCGCCGCGTCGCGCGCGTAGCGGGCCGCGGTGTACGAGTCGTCGGGATCGACGACGTCGACCAGGTGATGCGGAATGCCGCGGCGGAGCGCTCGCGGCACCTTGTCGGTGCCGATGTCGAAGCCGCGGTAGACGGCGGTCGAGTCGCAGCTGACGATCTCCCCGCCGAGCCGCTCGGCCAGGGCGATGCCGAGCGCGCTCTTGCCCGCCGCCGTCGGACCGACGATGGCCAGCAACCGGGGCCGCCCTGCGCGCCTCCCCACGCGACCTGCAACCGGCGGCTCCCGACCCGAACGGCCGGACCCTACCAGGAGCCGGCGCCGGCGCGCAGCCACGCCAGCGCCGACACCGCGGTCAGCAGCACGAACCAGCCCAGCCGTTGCGTGCGGGTCGGACGGAGCGTCACGCCGGCGGCACCTCGTTGAAGTAGAAGATCACCGTGAAGAAGGCGTGATCATCCGGATACTCGGGCGGCAGCGGCTGCGTCGGATTGGACGACCGCAGCGCGTTGTACGCCGAGTTGTTGAACGCGTCCACGGGTGACGGCTTGAAGATGGTCAGGTCGGTCAGGGCGCCGTTCTCCTGCACGTTGAAGGTCAGCACCACGTGCCCGTGCATCGACCAGATCGCGTACGGCACGAACCAGTTGCGCCGAATCTGCGCCACGAACCTGCGCAGCCAGGGACCGAACTCCACGCCCTTGGAATCGAACTGAATCTCCGGGCCGTAGCGGCCCGTATCGCCGCTGTAGTTGCGAAAGGTCTCGCGCCGGACGCGCTGCCGCAGGTTCTCGACCTGACGGCCGAACAGACCGTCGGGAGTCAGGTCGATTCGCGGCTCGTCCGCCGAGTCCGGGTCGCCCGGGCCGACGCCCGCCTCCGCCAGCAGGGAATCGGCAAATGCCGGCGCGTCGCCATCCTCGGGCTCGGGCACGGAGCCGGGATCGTCGACGACCTCGCCCGGGGTCTCGAGCTCCTCGTCCTGCCCCGCCGAGGCGTCCGCGAGGCGGGGGTCCGCGGGCTCGTCGGCACCCTCGTCGCTCTCCGCCGCGTCGGCACCCTCCTCGATGCCCTCGACGTCGGCGGCATCGAACCCTTCGTCCTCGTCAGCCTCGGGCGCGATGATGAACTCCGGCGAGTTGCCTTCCGCCACCGGCAGCCTGTTCTCGGGGTCGAACGTCCTGACGGGCGACTGGGCGACCCGATCCCGATCCGACAGGACCGCGTCGGGCGGCGGCGCCTCCGGCGGATCGATTTCGACGCGCGGCTGGATGAAGACGAACGTCCGGCTGTCGTCCACCTGCAGCTGCGGTTGCTGCAGCTGCGCCTGGAGCTCCGCGGCCGCGGTCGTCTCGCGCAGGCGCTCCGCGCGGCGCTCGGCCATTTCCTGGACGAACGACAGGCGGGGCACGATCAGCACCAGCGCGGCGGCGGCGAGATGGAAGAACAGCGAGAGCAGGACCTGCTCGCGCCAGGACATTGCCGACTCGACGGTCGGCGTCTCGAAGCTCCGGTCCTCGAAGTTGAAGTACATCAGGAGCCAGCCTGATTATAGCAATCGCCCGACGGAACGCGACCGGAGTTCCGAGGTCACGCCGCGCGCGCGCTGTACAGGTAGACGATGCCGAACGTGAGCGGGTCGACCCGGACGTCCGTGAAGCCGACCTGCCCCAGCAGCTCGCAGAAGGCGGGCGGAGCGGGGAACGCGCCAACGGACGCGGGCAGGTAGGCGTAGGCGCTCCGATGGCGGGAGCCGAACCTCCCGATGAGCGGCAGCACGTACCGGAAGTACCAGCGGTACGCGACTCGCACCGGCGCCGGCCCGGGCTCGCCGAACTCGAGGATGGCCAGCCTGCCCCCGGGGCGCAGCACGCGCCGGACCTCCGCCAGCGCCCCGGTCCGGTCGCGCACGTTGCGGATGCCGAACCCGATGGTCGCGCCGTCGACCGACGCGGCGCACAACGGTATCCGTTCGGCGTCGGCCCGCAGCAGTCGCACCGTGCGGCCCGGCCGGCAGCGGGCGGTCTTGACCTGGCCCAGACGCAGCATCTCCGCCGAGAAATCGATTCCGACGACGCATCCGGCCCCGCGCCGCGGCGCGGCGAGGGCCAGCGCCAGATCCGCCGTGCCGGTGCACAGATCGAGGACGCGCTCGCCCCCCTGCAGCCCGAGCGCGTCCACTGCCCGGGCGCGCCAGGCGCGATCGCGCCCCGCGCTCAGCAGATGGTTCAGCAGGTCGTAGCGCCGGGCGATCGCGTCGAACATGCCCGCGATCTCGCCGGGCGTCCGGTCGAGAGGCAGCGCGTCGGCGGCGTTCGCCGCCGCGACATCCGGTTCGCGCGCCGCGCCGGGCCGCTCTCCGCCGGGATCGAACGTGTTCGACATGCTCCCTCGTCTCGGACTCCCAGGCTTCAATCAGACGGGGCTGCGCCCCGAACCCCCGGCGTCCACTTGCGGGGACCCCTTCGCCCCGCGCCGCTCCCGCCGAGGCGCGCCGTGCGCGCCTTGCGGAGTCTGCACGCTTCTACGGCGCAGACTCCTAGCCCGGCAATCGTCGCCTCCGGCTCCGGTTGCCGCCCAACCAACCCTCGCTAGGAGTCTACGCCGTTCTACGGCGCAGACTCCTAGCCGGTCCAGGCCGGATACAGCTCGTGCTCGAAGTCCAGCGCGGACAGGATCTTGCCGGCCATGAAGTCGGCGAGATCGTCGAGCGTGGCGGGCCGCTGGTAGAACGCCGGCATCGCCGGCAGCACGATGGCGCCGGCCTCCGCGCACAGGACGAGATTCTTCAGTTGCGGCAGGCTCATCGGCGTCTCGCGCGGCACGACGACGAGGCGCCGGCGCTCCTTCAGCATGACGTCCGCGGCGCGCTCGATCAGGTTCCTCGACGCCCCGTGCGCAACCCCCGCCAGCGTCTTCATCGAGCACGGAACGATGACCATGCCGTCGCAGCCGTAGCTGCCGCTGGCAATGGTCGCGCCCGCGTCCCGGTTGCTGTGAACCGCCAGCGTACCGCGGCCGACCGACTCCCCGTAGCGCGCCGCGAGGTAGTCGCCCAGCCGCTCCAGCGCAGCATCGGGTCCGAGCTCCTCGCGCAGCAGGCGCCGGCCGAAATCGGACGCGACCAGCTCGACGCGGCAACCCCGGACGAGCAGGGCCGACACCGTGCGGACGGCGTAGATCGCGCCGGACGCACCGGTGATGCCGACGGACACGACGCGCGACCGCTCAGGCATACAGCGCGGCCGCGGTGCTGGCCAGATACATCAATCCCACGTAGCCGTTCAAATCGAAGGCCTGCTTGACGCGCGAGAGGTCGTCGGCCCGCACGAGCGACTGCTCGTAGACGAGCAGCACCGCGACGCCGGCGACGCCGGCGACGTACAGCGGACCCAGCGGCATGACCAGGGCCACCGCCGCGAGGCTTGCGACGGCGGCGACATGGAACGCCCGGGAGATCCGGAGCGATCGCTCGACGCCGAAGCGCGTGGGAATCGACCGCAGGCCCTGCCGCCGGTCGTGCTCGATGTCCTCGCAGGCGTACAGAATGTCGAATCCCGCGACCCACAGCGCGGTGCCGAGCGCGAGCAGCCACGGCGCCCAGCCTTCGCGGCCACCGGCCGCCAGCCAGCCCCCGACGGGAGCGACCGCCAGCGCGAGCCCGAGATACAGCTGCGTGTAGCTGGTGAACCGCTTGGCCAGCGAGTACCAGAACACGATGGCCAGCGCGACCGGCGACAGCGCGAAGCAGAGCGTTCCCAGCCGGGACGTGACGGCGACGAACGCCAGCGACGAGACCACGACCAGCGCCAGGACCTCGCGGCTGGACACGATGCCGCGCGGCAGCTCGCGGCCCGCCGTCCGCGGATTGACCGCATCGTGGCGCGCGTCGACGAGCCGGTTGAAGCCCATGGCCGCGGTGCGCGCCGTCACCATCGCCAGGACGATCCACAGTACGCGGCTCGCCGTCAGCGGTGACGTGCGGGCCGCCAGCAGCATGCCGGTCAGCGCGAACGGCAGCGCGAACACGGTGTGGCTGAAGCGAATCAACGACGCGTAGGTGCGCACCCGCGCCAGCATTCCCGACCTTTCCCGACCCGCCAACCCCTGCCCCGCGCCGCCGCCCGGCGGCCAACCCGCCCGGCGTCCGCGCCGCAGCGCAGGCTCCCGGTACTCACGCATCCCCTGCCGGCGCCACCCAGGCGACCTGCTCCGCCCGGATGCCGTTCAGCAGGTATTCTTCCACATCGTCGACCGGCGCTGCGCAGGCCACCGCAATCAGCGACGCGCGGCGGCCTGGAGCGATGACGCCGAGGGTGTCGCCGTACCCGAGCGCCGCGGCCCCCGCCTGCGTGGCGCTGTGCAGAATGGCGCGGGCCGGGACCGACGGCGCGAGCCGCCGCATCGCATGCAGCTCGCTGAACAGGTTGAGATCCGCAACGCTCGCCAGGCTGTCCGTGCCGACCGCCACCTGCACGCCGGCGGCGTAGAAGCGCGCGACGGGCGGCGTGCCCGCGCCCGTGTGACGATTGCTCCGGGGACAGGTCACGAGCGTGGCGCCTGCCCGCGCGATGCAGGCGAGCTCGGCGTCGGTCAACTGCACGCCGTGCACCAGCAACGTGCGCGCACCGAGCCAGCCCAGGCCGTCGAGATACTCTATCGGACTCGCCGTCCCCGAGACCCAGTGCGGGTCCCAGCGGCCCCGCTCCTCCAGGATCTCGCGCCAGGCACCGGTGCCGGACCGGAGGAACTCGAGCTCCTCGCGCGACTCGGCCGCGTGCACCGACAGGGGCCAGAGGCCCTCGCGGTCGGCCGCCGCCCGCAGCGCCGCAAACAGCGCCGGCGACACCGAGTAGGGCGCGTGGGCGGCCAGCCGCAGCCGCGGGTTCCCCATCCGCCCCATCTCCGCGCAGGCCCGCGCGACGAGCGCCGTCGGATCCTGCTGGTCGAATCCCAGCAGCTCCCTGAAGACCACGCCCGGCAGGCCGGCGTCGCGCAGCGGCGCAACGGAGGCCGGCGTGTTGCCGATGTCGCCGACGAGCCCCGTGCCGGCGCGGCGCACCTCGGCCACGGCCGCGCGGATGGCCGCCTCGTCCAGCGGGACGCCGGCCGTCCGGGTCATCAGGTCGCGGGCCCAGCGGGGCATGCTCGCCGCCGCCTGCAGCTGCCCGCGGAAGACCGACAGCTCGAGATGGGTATGGGCGTTCACGAGGCTGGGCAGGACGATGCACGCGCCCAGGTCCACCTCCCCGCGGCGGGACCCGCGGGCGCCCCCGGCCGCGGGGCCGACCCCGGCGATCAGGTCCTCGTCGACATCGACCCACCCGTTCCGGATCGGCGGCGCCGCGATCGGCACAATCCAGGCGGCGCGATAACGGGTCATGTCGACGACAACAGGGCTTCCGTCAGACGGGGCTGCGCCACGAGCCCCCGGCGTCCGCTTGCGGGGCCCCTTCGCCCCGCGCCGCTACCGCTGAGGCGCGCCTTGCGGCGACGGCTCACTCGGCTGCCCGCTGGAGCTTGCCGGCCCGGCTGCGGGCGGGGTAGCGCTCGAGCTCCGGCGCCACGCGCCGGTCGTCCGCCTCGCGCGCCACGTCGAGCTCCAGAAAGCGGGGCACGTCCTGCTGGCGGAAGTACGGGTCGCCGAGGATCTCGTAGTGCATGTTGCGGCGCTTGGGCACGAACCCGGCGTCCTCCACGTTGCGCGCGATCTCGACCTCGTCCATGCAGTAGGCGGCCCCGGCGGCGCGCACGACGTTCTCCTCGATCATCACGCTGCCCATGTCGTTCGCACCGAACGCGAGGCTCAGTTGCCCGACCTTGCCGCCTTGCGTCACCCACGACGCCTGCAGGTTGTCGAAGTTGTCCAGCACGACGCGCGCGAGCGCCAGCGTGCGGAGATAGTCGACCCCCGTTGCCTCCTCGCCGCCGAGCGAGGTGTTCGGCGGCTGGTAGCTCCAGGTGATGAACGCGGTGAAGCCGCCCGTCTCGTCCTGCAGCTCGCGCAGCCGCAACAGGTGGTCCACACGCTCCTCCGGATGCTCCACGCTGCCGTACATCATCGTCGCGGTAGTGCGCAGGCCCAGCTCGTGCGCCGCGCGCATGACATCCAGCCACTCCGCCGTCGTCGCCTTCGAGTAGCAGTTCAGCAGCCGCCGGACGCGGTCGACCAGGATCTCGGCTCCGCCGCCGGGTATGCTGTCCAGCCCCGCCGCGATCAACCGCTCGAGCACCGCCCGCACCGGCAGCTGGGACAGGCGCGAGAGGTGGACGACCTCGGGCGGCGAGAGCGCGTGCAGCTTGAAGGCGGGATACCGGGCCTTCACGGCGCGGAAGAGGTCCTCGTACCACGTGAGCGGCAGATCGGGGTTGTGGCCGCCCTGCAGGAGCAGCTGCACGCCGCCGAGCGCGATGGTCTCGTCGATCTTGGCGAAGATCTCGTCGAAGCCGAGGACGTAGCCGTCCGCGGCGCCCACCTCGCGGTAGAACGCACAGAAGTTGCACCGCGCGACGCACACGTTCGTATAGTTCACGTTGCGGTCGACGATGTAGGTCACGACGCCGTCGGGATGCCTGCGCGCCCGGACCGCATCGGCGAGACGGCCCAGCCGATGCGTGGACGCGTGGCGGTAGAGCGCGACGGCCTCCTGCCGCGCCAGCCGCTCGCCGCGGAGCACCTTCCCGGCAATCCCGTCCACGTCGGGCCGCGTCATCGAGGATCGCCCGCTCAAAAGAAGTTCACCTTGCCCGTGGCCGGCACCACGCGGAGGTCGCGGGCCGTGTCGTAGAACTTTTTCAGCCCGGCCAGACCCCGATCGTCCAGGGTGTACTGCACGTTCTCGTGCAGGTAATCGCGCGCGATCTGCACGTTCTCGTCATCTTCGCCGGGGGGCGCGAACTGTCTGGCGATGTCGTCCAGCGCCGCCAGCCCGCCCTCCCGGGCCGCCTGCAGGGCCTCCAGGTGCGGCTCGCCGACGACCCCGCGGCGTCCGACCCAGAACGCCCAGACGAAAGGCAGGCTCGTCATGGCTGCCCACTCCTCGCCCAGATCGATCTTCTCGAGGCCGGCGGTCTCGTGGTCCGTGAACAGCACGGGGTCGCCGATCATCAGTGCGGCGTCGCAGCGCTTCAGCATCGGCATGAGGTCGGGACGCATCTTCACGAGCGTCGGCTCGATCTCGAACCACTGCGCGCACAGAATCCGCAGCAGCGCCACGGCGGTGCGCGAGCTCGTGTCCACGGCAACCGATCGAATGGCGGTCGCGGGGCGCTGACTGAGCAGCGCCACCGACGCCACCGGGCCGCTCGACGCCACCGCGATGCGGGGCACCACCCGGTACTCGGGCCGCTGCAGGTACTCGATCGACGGGATCAGGCCCAGGTCCGCCGCACCCTCGTGCAGCAGCGCCGCGCACTTCGCCGGCACGTCGAACTGCAGCTTGAACAGATCCGACCGAGCATCCAGGCCATGGACCAACGGCCGGGCGTTGAGATACTCAACGGCGCTGACACGGATTGCGCTCATCGTTCCAAGTCCTCGAAGCAACCGTCTCGCTCGACCGGCATCAGCGCCGAGGCGCGAATGTTCCTGGTAATCTCCTCGAGCGGCGTCCGTCGCGGTCCACGGTCCTGCCCGTCGACCGGCGGCACCGAATCGACGTCGTCCGCGCCGAACAGCAGCGCGACCTGGGCCAGCTTGGGCCCGTACAGGCTCCAATCGACCTGAATCGAGTCGATATTGTCTGCCAGCAGGCGCGCCAGCGCAACCTGCCTGAGGTCGCGGTAGCCGGTCGTCGGCTGGGCCCGCAGCACTCTGGGCAGCGGCGCGAAGGCGTGCGCGTGGGCGGCCGCCTCTCCCCAGTCCGCCACCCGCCGGATCAGCGCCAGGCCGCCATCCTCGTCCGTCTCGCCGATCGTCAGCCGGGCGACCCGCAGACCGCCGCGCCGCACGGCTTCCAGCGAGTCCGGACCGGGCAGCCGCTCGGCTTGCGCCTCGGCCACCAGCGCCAGCCCGGCGGCCTTCAGCTCGGACGCCAGGTCGCGCAGGGCGTGGGCGTCGCCCGCGGCGATCTCGGCCAGCACCTCGACCGCGAAGCCCGTGACCGGAATCCGGCCGGCCGCCTCCGCGACCTGGGCGACGACGTCGAGCGCCTCGCGTCCCCCGGCCGGCCGGCCGGTCAGGCGCACCTCGCCCGCGTCCCGCACGACCTCGACGCCCGCCTGCCCGACCGCGGCGATCGGGATCTCCTGCACGCGGGCGAACGTCGTCCGGTCAGCGTGGCGCCGCCGCCGGACCTCGTCGGCGACCGCGCCGAGGCCGAGCAGGTCGCTGCTCCGGAGCAGGACCTCGACGTCCGCCGGCCGCAGCGATCCGCCGTCCGCGATCCTGGTGCCGATCTCCTGCAGGGTCGTCATGTCTGACTGCTCCACTCCCCTTCCAGGGCGTCGGCGACCTGCTGCGCCAGCACCAGCGCCCGCCGCCCCTCCGCGCCGTCCACGCCCGGCCGCCCGCCCGTGCGAACGGCGCCGACGAAGTCCGCCAGCTCGCGCTCGAGCGGCTCGCCCGCCGGCACCGCAACCTCGCCGCCCTCGATGGCCGGCTCCGCTCCCCGCTGCCGCCTGAGGCGCCAGACCTCGACCTGGTGCGCCGCGCAATCGATCGTGATCAGGGCGTCCCGCTGGAAGAACCGGAGCTTGCGCACGCGCTCGCGGCTGACGCGGCTGGCCGTGAGGTTGGCGATGCACCCGTTGGCGAACCGGATGCGCGCGTTCGCGATGTCGACGCGGTCGCTGAGCACGGGGACGCCCACCGTCTCGATGGCAACCGGCGCGGCCCGGACGAGGTCGAGCAGCACGTCGAGATCGTGGATCATCACATCGAAGACGACGTCGATGTCGAGACTCCGGCCCGGGAACTGCGCCAGGCGATGCACCTCCACGAACCGCGGCGCGTCGATGAGGGGCCGCGCGGTCGTGACGGCGGGGTTGTACCGCTCGGTGTGCCCGACGGCCAGCGTCGTCCCGGTCGCCGCTGCCGCGGCGATCAGCTCGTCGGCGTCGGCCACGGAGGCGGCGATCGGCTTCTCGACCAGCACCGGGATGCCCCGCGCCAGGAACGGCAGGGCCACGCGCCGATGCGCGGCGGTCGGCACGGCGACGGTCACCGCGTCGACGCCGGCGAGAAGCGCCGCCGGGGCCGTCTCCGGCCGGGAGCCGGTCGCGGCCGCCACCTCCCTTGCCCGCGCTGCATTCGAATCGACGACCGCCACGAGCTCCACGTCCTCCATGCCGGCGAGAATCCGTGCATGATGCCGGCCGAGATGACCGACGCCCACGACGCCCAGCTTCAACCTCGAGGCCGGCATCACTGCTCCCCCGCCGCGGGCCGGCCGACCACGGCCAACCCGATCTCGTCCGCACTGTCGAACAGCGCGTCGCCGTCGAGCACGAGCGTGCGGCCGGCATCGATCGACAGCACGGCCGCGCGCGCGGCGCGCAGCGCGTCGATGGTCCGCATGCCGATGACGGGCACGTCGAAGCGCATGTCCTGATTCGGCTTCGCCACCTTCACGACGCGGATGCCCGGGCCGGCCAGACGCGCCGCCCGATCGATCACCTCGTCGGTGCCTTCCATCGCCTCGACCGCCACGACGGCGCCGTCCTTGACCGCGATCGTCTGGCCGATGTCCAGGGCCGCGATGCCATCCGCCATGCCGTACCCGAACTGCAGGTCGGCCCACTCCTCGGCGGTCGGCTCCCTGCGCGTCAGGGCGCCGGACCGGGCCAGCAGCGGCCGCAGGAAGCTCGTCGAGTCGATCAGATCGATGCCGCGCTCGGCGAGCACATCGGCCACCGCCGAAATCAGGGCGTCCGTGTTCCGCGCCTTGAGGCGCCGCAGCACGGAGAGCAACGTCAGGTCGGGAACGACTCCCGCGAACAGCCTCGTGTGCTTGACCTGTCCGGCCATCAGCGCGCGCGAGACGCCTGCGTCCTTCAACAGCGCGATGCAGCGGCCCAGCTGCCCCAGCGATATCCAATGCAAGTCCGTGGCCAGGCCGTCAGCGACGGCCTGCGAGATGGCCGGCTCGGCTTCCTCCCGGATCGCAATGACCGTGACCTCGTGTCCCAGATCCCGGGCGGCATCGAGAGCCAGCAGCGGAAACCGGCCGTTGCCGGCGATCAGGCCGATACGCATCGCAGGTGTGGTCGTCGGGAGGTTCCGGCGATCAGGCTATTCGTCGACTCCGACGGGTTCCATCCGCCTGGGCGGACGCCGCAGGTTGACTCCGCGCTTGGAGGTCCGAATGAACTCCAGGAGATACCGCACCTCGGGACAGGCCACGGTCTCGTCCTCCGCGATGCAGCGCACGGCGCGGGTGGTGTTCAGCTTCGACTGCAGCAGATAGCGGTAGGCACGCTTGAGCTTGGCGATGGTGGCGGGCGAGAATCCGCGCCGCACGAGCCCCGTGGTGTTGAGCCCGTAGATGCGCGCACGGTTGCCGACGGTCTTGCCGTACGGCAACGCGTCCTTCGTCACGACGGAATAGCCGCCGATGAACGCCTGCCGGCCGACGCGGCAAAACTGGTGGACGCCCGAGTAGGCGCTGATCGTGGCCTCGTCCTCGACGACGACATGCCCGCCCGCGGTAGCGCCGTTGCCGAAGAGAATCCGGTTGCCGACGAGGCAGTCGTGAGCGACGTGGGCGTATGCCATGAAGACGTTGTCGTCCCCGATCGCCGTCAGGCCGCCCCCGCCGCGGGTTCCGCGGTGCACGGTCACGCACTCGCGGAAGACGTTGCGGTTGCCGATCAGCAGCCGCGTATGCTCGCCGCTGAACTTGAGATCCTGCGGAATCAGGCCGATCGACGCGAACGGGTAGATCCGGCACGCGTCGCCGATCTCGGTATCGCCGTCGATGACCGCCGACGCACCCACGTGGCACCCCGTGCCGATGCGCACGCTGGCGCCGATGACGGCGTGCGGTCCGACGACGGTGTCGGCCCCGAGCACGGCGTCCGGATGCACCCTCGCGGTCGGGTCCACCCGTGCCGACCCACCGTCGACCCCGATCAGCAGCCCGGCCTCGGCAACGGTGTGCTCGCCCACCGTCGCCACGCCCCGCACGAGCGCGAGGCGCGTGCGGCGGCGTTGCAGCACCACCTCCAGCCGGAGCCGGTCGCCCGGCACCACCTGCCGCCGGAACTTGGCGTTGTTCACACCCCGCAGCACGGCGCGGGCGCCGCCCGCATCGCCGTCGCGATGCAGCAGCAACAGGGACGCCACCTGCAGCAGCGCCTCGATCATCATCACGCCCGGCATCAACGGCATGCCGGGAAAGTGGCCCTGAAAGTACTCCTCGTTGACCGTGACGTTCTTCACGGCAACGAGCCGGTGCCCGGGTTCGTGCTCGATGACCGAGTCGACGAGCAGCGAGGGATAGCGGTAGCAGAGGCTGCCGAGAACGCCTGGGATGTCGAGTCGCACGAAGTGCTCGGGCTGTCGCCGATCAGAGGCCACCAGTGTACCGGGTGCGGATCCCCGCGTCCATCGCGCCCCCGCCGGCAGGCCCGGCGGCGACGTCACCCGGTAGCGCCGGCCACGAGGCGCCAGCCCGCCAGGCGGCGCCGTGCGGCCTTGCCCGGCAGCCAACCGACCCGGCAGGAATCCGCGCCGTTCCACGGCGCGGCATCCTACGGCGCACCCGTCTGCGCGTTCAGCAGGTCGATGAGCTCCTGCGTCAGATCCAGCGCCTGGTCGGCCCAGACGAGGCCGCCTTCGGCCGCGTTGAAGATGAACGACAGCCCCCTGTCGGTCGCGACCTGATCGATGATCGGCCCCAGCTTCTGCTGGAAGTCGATCTGCAGCTGTTGCTGCAGCGCCTGCACCTCGGTGTCGGCGTCCTGCGCGACGCGTTGCGCTTCCGTCTGGGCGTCCTGCTGCGCGCGCTCCACCTCGGCCCGCTTCGCGGTGATCTCCCGCTGCAGGTTGAGTCTCGCCGCGGCGCTCATGACGGACTGTCCCTGCTCCGCCTTGCCCTGCAGCTCCTGCAGCTGCTCGTTGACCGCCGTGACCCGCGCCTGCAGCTGGGCGTTGTTCGCTTCGATCTCGGCCAGCTTCAGCTCACTCAGCTCCTGCACCTGGGCGTTGGCCGTCTTGCCCGCCTCGGACTCGGCGACAACACGCTGGATGTCGATGAACCCCAGCCCGCCCTGCGCCTCGGCGCGCGAGACGCCGGCGGCCAGCACGCACGCGGCCACCACTACTGCAATTGCAAGTCTCATCGGTCGTGTACCCCTGTTGTATCCGACGGTCGCGACAACGCTCAGAAGGTCGTGCCCACGGCGAAGCGGAAGACCGTCTCCTCCTGCGGCTGAAGGCGATCATTGTAGACGCCGTCGCGCTGCGGGTTCCAGGCATAGATCAGCCGGAACGGCACGTTGAGCATCGGAATGAAGAAGCGCAACTCGATGCCGGTGGACGTCTTGAAGCCGTCCATCGAGAACTCCTGCCCGAAGTCCTGGACCTGCCCCGCGTCGTAGAACGCCACGATGCGCACGGGGTCGGCGATGCTGAACTGGTACTCGGCGTTGACCAGGAAGCTCTTGTTGCCGCCCATCAGGGACCGCCCCTGATACGAGTCGGCTGGAACGTCGGGGTTGATCTCGCTCAGCGTCGGGCCGATCCGGCGTATGTCGTAGCCGCGCACGGAGTACTCGCCGCCCAGCCACAGGCGCTCGAAGATCGGTATCTGGTTGGGGTCGGCAGCCGCCAGGTGCTGATACTGGATGCGGAACCCGATCGTCGTCCGCTCGGTATGCGGCAGGTACCAGATGCTCTCGAGGATCGGCTTCCAGAACCTGGAGTTGCCGCCCAGGCCCGCCAGGTCGATGCCCGCCTGATAGCGCGTTCCGCGGCGCGGGAAGATCGGGTGGTCGATGGTGTTCATGCTGATCATCGGGGTGACCTTGCTCACCGAGCGGCGCCCCCCGCTGCCCAGCAGCAGCGCGTCCTGGAAGAACGGGTTGTACGACAGGAAGTCGGGATTGACGTTGAAGTACGGATTGATGTCCTGGACGCTGGTCTCCTCGTAGCTGTAGCTGAAGAACAGCCGCGTGTAGAGCGCCAGCGGGAAGCCGACGGTCGCCGTCCCGCCGACACTGTCCTCCGTGTAGGCCCCGATCCACTCGATCTTCCGGGAGAACAGGCCGACGCTGCCGGACATGTTGCGATCGAACAGGTAGGGCTCGGTGAACGTGAGATTGATGTCCCGCACACGCGAGCCGGCCTGGACGCCGATGCCGAGCGTCTCGCCCCGGCCGAGGAAGTTGCTCGTCTGGAACCCGACCTGTCCGAAGAACCCGTCGTACTGCGACACGCCCGCCCCGAACGTCAGCTGGTTCAGGTTCGTCTCGGTGAGGTTGATGGTCAGATCGACCTCGTTCTCCGCCTCCTCGAGCTTGTCGATGCTGACCGACTGCTCCTCGTCGAGCGGCTCGAAGAAGCCCAGCTGGTTCAGCCGCCGCACGCTGTGCCTGAGCCCGGCCGTGTTGAACACGCCGCGCTCGACCAGCTGCAACTCGCGCCGGATGACCGAATCGTGGGTGGTCTGATTGCCCACGATCGTGATCCGGTTGACGAAGTACTGCTCGCCTTCCTGGATCCGGATGGTCACGTCGACCACGGGGCTGCCGTCGATGTGCGTCGGCCGCTCCGCGTAAGCATGGTCCCCGTCCCCGTTGCCGTTGCCGTTGCCGTTGCCCCCGTTCCCTGCGTCCTCGCCGCCCGCGACGCTCGGGCCGGGGCGCGGCTGCAGGTCGGGAAAGAGGGTCATCTCGTAGTAGCCGAGTGCGCCGTACAGCTCCCGCGCCGACTCGAACGCGTCGCGGATATACCCTTCGCTGTAGTACTCGCCCGGCTCGAGCTCCTTGAAGATTTCCGACAGCCCGAGCTCGTTGATGACCTCGTTGCCGTCGAAGCCGACCTCCCCGACCCGGTAGCGCTCGCCTTCCTCGACCGGAATGCGCAGGCGCAGCCCGCGGCTCTTGCCGTCCACGGATTCCTCGAGGTACTCGAGGTCGGGCTGGCCGACCTGGGCGTCGATGTAGCCCTCGTCCCGGTAGAAGGCGATGATCCGATCGGCGTCCTCCTCGAACTGGGCTTCCTTGTAGGTGCCGCGCCCGTTGATCCAGGACAGGAACCAGCGCTCCTTGGTGTTCTTCATCTGACCGCGCAGCTTGCGGTCGCTCATCGCCTCGTTGCCGACGAACGAGATGTCGTCGACGAAGACCTTCGGCCCCTCCTCCATGTGGAAGGTCAGCTGCACCGTCTTGGGGCCGCCCGGCAGCGGAACGACTTCGTGATCGATCTCCGCGAACTGGTACCCCTTGTCCGCGAACATGAACTGCACGAGCCCCTTCACGCGCTTGATCATGCCCTGGTCGAGGAAGGAGTCGACGCGGATCGCCAGGCCGTTCTCCTGCATCGCCGTGTCGATGTCGGTCCGGTCGACCTCCTCCGAGCCCTCGAACGTGACGAACTTCACGCGCTGCCGCTCTTCGAAGTTGAAGATCACCCGCTTGCCGACGACGCCGTTCTGCCACGGCTCGTCGATGACCTCGATCCAGAGGTCGTCGAGGAAGCCGGTATCCCACAGCCGGCGGAAATCCTCACGGATGATCTGTTCCGTGTCCGGCGTGTACGGCACCCAGCGGTTCTGGGACGGCAGGCTGCGGTGGTTCGGGATCTCCATGTAGTAGAGGTAGGTCTGGGCGTCGACGCTCGAGACGTTGCCCTGCGTGGGGAACGCCAGCTCTACCGTTCGGAGCAGCTCGGGCGAGTCGGGCGGGGGCAGCGGCGACTGCGGGAACTGCGCGGCGGCCGCCTCGACGGCGGCCGGCCCGCGCGGCCCTGCGCCCCGCGGCTCCGCCGCCGCGGGCCACGCGGAAGCCGCCGCCAGCAGGCAGACGCACGAGGAGATTTTCAGCAGGGTCGCCATTGCTCGCCACCCGGGCACCGTGGGCGATGACATTCGGGTGCGTTCAGTCAGTGTACGAAATCTTAGACGCCGGACGCTAGCCGCCGGCCGTCGAGAGATTGCCCGACGCAGCGATAGGCGAGCACGCCGGCATCGAGATACACCTCGATGTCGCCCGCCTCGAGCTGCCCCCGAATCAGCTCCTCGGACAGCGGATCCTCCACGTAGCGCTGGATGGCGCGCCGCAGCGGCCGTGCGCCGTAGGAGCGGTCGCGGCAGGTCTGCTCGATGATCCAGTCGACCACCTCGGGCGTCAGCGAGATCTGCAGCGCGCGGTCGACGAGGTTGTCGTTCAGCCGCGCGATGAGCATCTGCGTGATCTTGCGCAGATCGTCGTCCCGGAGCGCTTCGAAGACGATGATCTCGTCGACGCGGTTGATGAACTCGGGATTGAACGTCCGCTTGACCTCCCCCAGCACCATGTCCGACACGTTCCGCTGCACGTCCTCCGCGTCCGGCGACTGGAACCCGAGCGCCGTCTGCTTCTGGATGTAGCGTGCACCGATGTTGGAGGTCATGATGATGATCGCGTTCTTGAAGTCGACGCGGTTGCCCAGACCGTCCGTCAGGTGCCCGTCCTCGAACACCTGCAGCAGGATGTTGAAGAGGTCGGGGTGCGCCTTCTCGATCTCGTCCAGCAGCACCACCGAGTACGGATGGCGCTTGACCTTCTCGGTCAGCTGACCGCCCTCCTCGTGTCCGACGTACCCGGGCGGCGATCCGATCAGCTTCGACACGGAGTGCTTCTCCATGTACTCCGACATGTCGAACCGGATCAGGGCCGTGTCGCTGCCGAAGAGGAAGTTCGCCAGCGCGCGGGCGAGCTCGGTCTTGCCAACCCCGGTGGGCCCCAGGAAGACGAAGCTGCCCACCGGCCGGGTCGGCGACTTGAGCCCGGCGCGCGAGCGGCGTATGGCGCGCGCCAGGGCGGAGATCGCCGCCTCCTGGCTGATGACCCGCCGGTGCAGGTGCTCCTCCATCTGCAACAGCTTCGCGCCTTCGTCCTGGTTGATGGAGGTGATCGGCACGCCCGTCCACTGCGACACCACCTCGTCGATCTCGGCCTTGCCGACCTCGATCTGGCGCCCGCCCGATCGGACGTCGAACTTCTCCCGCACGAACTGCAGATTCTCCCGGGCGAGCACTTCCTGCTCGCGGAAGAACTGCGCTCGCTCGTAGTCCTTCTGCGCCGTGGCGTTCTCCATCTGCTCGACCGCCACGCGGATGTTCTTGTTGATCTCGCTGAACTCCTCGCTGTAGCCGGCGTCGCGAAGCTTGGCGCAGGCGCCGGCCTCATCGACCAGATCGATGGCCTTGTCCGGCAGGAACCGGTCGCTGATGTAGCGGCTCGACTGGCTGACGGCGGCCTCGACCGCCTCGCGCGAGTAGGTCACGTGATGGAACGTCTCGTAGCGATCCTTGACCCCCAGCAGGATCTCGAGCGCCTCGGCCTCGCTCGGCGGATCGACCCGTACCGCCTGGAAGCGGCGCTCCAGCGAGCGGTCCTTCTCGATGTACTTGCGGTACTCCGCGGGGGTGGTGGCGCCGATGCACCGGATCTCGCCGCGCGAGAGGGCCGGCTTCAGGATGTTCGCGGCGTCGAGCGAGCCTTCCGCCGAGCCCGCTCCCACCAGCGTGTGCAGCTCGTCGATGAACACGATGATGTTCGGGTTCTCGGTCAGCTCCTTCATGATCGCCTTGAGGCGCTCCTCGAACTGACCGCGGTACTTCGTGCCGGCGACGATCAGCGAGATGTCGAGCGCCAGCATGCGCTTGTCGCCGAGGAAGTACGGCACGTCGCCGCAGGCGATCCGCTGGGCGAGTCCCTCCACGATCGCGGTCTTGCCGACCCCGGGCTCCCCTATCAGCACGGCGTTGTTCTTCGTGCGGCGGCAGAGCACCTGCTGCACGCGCTCGAGCTCCACCCGCCGGCCGACGAGCGGATCGAGCCGGTTCTTCATGGCGGCCTCGGTCAGATCCCGACTGAACTCGGCCAGCAGCGGCGTCTCCTTGACGCGCGTGAGACTCGTCTTCTCGTTGAGCAGCTGGACGATGTCCTCGCGCACGCCGGTGAGCCGCATGCCCTTCTCGAAGAGGATGGACGCAGCCACGGAGCGCTCCTCGCGCAGGATGCCGAGCAGCAGATGCTCCGTCCCGATGTAGTTGTGGAGAAGCCGGTCCGCCTCCTCCGCCGCGTGCTGGAGCACGCGCTTGGTCTCCGTGCTGAAGGGGATCTCCACGGAGGTCGAGACCTTCTCGCGGAAGACCGTGCGGCCCTCGATCTCCTTGCGTATGTTCTCGAGCGACAGGTGGGAGCGCGCGAAGAGGCGGCTGGTGAGCCCCTTCCCCTCGCGAATCAGCCCGAGCAGCAGGTGCTCGGTCTCGATGGAGATGCTCCCGAGCTGGCTCGCCTCGTAGCGGGCGAAGAACAGGACGCGCCGCGCCCGCTCGG
The DNA here is from genome assembly GCA_963665465.1 of Vicinamibacterales bacterium. GTDB lineage: Bacteria > Acidobacteriota > Vicinamibacteria > Vicinamibacterales > UBA8438 > JAAXGX01. Next base: position 4,423,965 of record OY762226.1, on the reverse strand, counting down.
TGTACCGCTCAAACATCGACGCCTGCCCGCGAAGCGCCCGGATCGGCCTGACCGCCCGTGGCGGACGCGCCGCTGCCGCCGGCCGGAGCGGCCCGCAGGGGGCCGGTACCGGACCGTTGCACGGCGAGGTGCGGCAGGCTCCGCCTGCTCCCTCGTCGCGCCCCGCCAGCCGGGCGCCTCGCCGGTCCCGGTGCGACGCGGGATTTCACCACGAGTTCCTGAGCAACGCATTATAGAGTAATCACCGCGTGTTTGCCGGACACGTGGTCAGGCCGGCCGCAGGCGCCCTGCCTCGAGACGCAACACCCGATCGCAGCCGTTCGCCAGGCGCGGGTTGTGCGTGGCGATCAGCGACGTCAGCGCGTGGCGCCGATGCATGTCGCGCAGGAGCCGCTGCAGCAGCGCCCCCGTTTCCTCGTCCAGATCGCCCGTGGGCTCGTCGGCCAGGAGCAGCGACGGCTGCATGACGAGCGCCCGGGCCACCGCCACGCGCTGCTGCTCGCCGCCCGAGAGCATGCCCGGACGATGGGCCAGGCGGTCCGCCAGACCGACCTGCTCCAGCAGGGACCGCGCTCGCGCGCTGGCCTCGACCGGCGGCACGCGCGCGATGCGCAGCGGCATCTCGGCGTTCTCGAGCGCGCTGAACTCCGGCAGCAGGTGGTGAAACTGAAACACGAACCCGATGTGGCGGTTGCGAAAACGCACCAGCTCCGTGTCCGGCAGTCCCGTGACATCGGTCGCGCCCACCCGCACGCACCCGCCGTCGACGCGGTCGAGACCGCCCACGACGTGCATCAGGGTGCTCTTGCCCACGCCCGAGGTCCCGACGATCGCCACCATCTCGCCGGCCGCGACCGACAGCTCGAGCTCCCGCAGCACCTCGAGCCGCGTGCCGGCCGCCGTGTACGACTTGGCGAGACCGGTGATTTCCAGGAAGCCGCGGGGGGCGGCCGTCACTGATACCTCAGCGCCTCGGCCGGATCCAGGCGCGACGCCTGGCGGGCGGGATAGATCGTGGCGCCGAAGCAGATGGCCAGCGCCGACACGATCACGAGCGCGAAGTCGGACGAGTTGACGGTGAAGGGCACGTACGAGAGATCGTAGACCTCGGCGTCGAGACGGATCACCCGATACCGATCCAGCAGCGTCGCCAGGGCGTACCCCGCGCCCGCGCCGACCGCGGTCCCGACCGCGCCGATGATGCTGCCCTGCAACATGAAGATGCGCATGATGCTGCGCGGCGCGGCGCCCATCGTCTTCAGGATGGCGATGTCGCGGCCCTTCTCCATCACGAGCAGCACCAGCGAGGCCACGATGTTCAGGGCCGCGACCATGACAATGAGCCCGATGGTGATCGAGATGGCCATCTTCTCGAGCCACAGGGCCGAGAAGAGCGACTGGTTCAACTGCGACCAGTCCTCGGTGACGTATCCGGGCCCGAGCGCGTCGGACACCTGCGCCGCGACGGCGCGCGATTCGTAGATGTCCTCTATGCGCAGCTCCATCAGCTCGATGCGGTCCTTGTTCAGCAACCGCTGCGCCACGTCCAGCGTGACGAAGCCGTACGCGTTGTCGTAGGTGTAGAGGCCGAGACGAAAGATCCCGACCACCCGCATGCGCCGCGGGCGCGGCATCATGCCGAGGGGCGACAGCGTGCCGTGCTCGGTGAGCAGCGTCACCTCGTCGCCCACGAAGGCGCCCAGTTGCGCGGCGACTCCCTCGCCGAGCACCACCCCGCCCAGGACCGGGTCGTCGTCCGCCAGGGTCTCGAGATCGAAGAGGCTGCCGCGCTCGACCGCGTCAGCCACCTCGGTCACGTGCCGCTCGAGGGCGGGATCGATCCCCTTGACCGTGATGAACGCCTCGCCGCTGCGGGTCGTGGCCAGCGCCTTGCCGAGCACCGACGGCGCCGCGGCCAGCACGCGGGGCAGCGCCCCGAGCCGCCTCGCGTCGGCCCGGTAGTCGTCGAACCCTCCCTCGGCCACGTTCCACACGTAGACGTGGGCCTCCGAACCAGTGATGCGGTCGCGGAGCTCCCGCTGCATGCCGGTCATCAGCGCCAGCGCCACCACCAGCGCCATCACGCCGAGCATCACGCCCAGCGTCGAGATCAGGGAGATCAGCGAAATGAACGCCTGCTTGCGGCGCGCCACCAGGTAGCGCCCGGCCACGTACAGCTCGAATGGCGCCGTCATCGCTACTCGGCTTTCGTCGGCCGCATGAGCGGGAACAGGATCACGTCGCGAATCGACGGGCTCGCGGTCAGCAGCATGACCAGCCGGTCGATCCCGATCCCCTCGCCGGCCGTGGGCGGCAGGCCGTGCTCGAGCGCCCGGATGTAGTCCTCGTCGAGGGCGTGCGCCTCGTCGTCGCCGCCGGCGCGCGCCGCGAGCTGCGCCTCGAAGCGCCGCCGCTGCTCTCGCGGATCGTTGAGCTCGCTGAAGGCGTTGGCGATCTCCATGCCCGCGATGTACAGCTCGAAGCGCTCCACCGTCTCCGGGTCGTCGGCCCGCTGCTTCGACAGGGGCGACACCTCGGTCGGAAAATCGTGGACGAACGTCGGCTGCACGAGCGTCTTCTCGCACAGCGCCTCGAACAGCTCGAAGGTGATGCGCCCGGCGCCGGCGCCGGGCGTGACGTCGACCTCCAGCTCGCGGGCCAGCCCGGCCGCGGCCTCCCGCTCGCGCAGATCGCCCTCGGCCACCTCGCGGCCGAGGCGGGCGGCGATCGCATCCCGGACGGCGCCCCGCAGCGGCCGCCTGGCAAAGGGCGGGCTCCAGGAGATCGTCGCGCCGCCGTAGTCGCACTCCCGCCCCGGCAGCACCTCGTCCGCGACCGCGCCGAGCAGCTCCTCGGTCAGCGTCATCAGCGCGCGATAGTCGCTGTAGGCCTCGTAGAACTCCAGCATCGTGAACTCGGGGTTGTGCCGGGTCGATATGCCCTCGTTCCGGAAGTTGCGGTTGATCTCGTAGACCCGCTCCATGCCGCCGACGACCAGCCGCTTGAGGTACAGCTCCGGCGCGACGCGCAGGTAGAGCGGCAGGTCGAGCGCGTTGTGATGCGTGGCAAACGGCCTCGCGAGCGCGCCGCCCGCCAGCGGCTGCATCATCGGGGTCTCGACCTCGAGGTAGCCGCGCGCGTCGAGGAACCGCCGGATGGCGGCCAGCGTCCGGGCGCGCGTCTCGAACACGCGGCGCGCGTCCGGGTTGACGATCAAGTCGAGGTAGCGCTGCCGGTAGCGGGTCTCGACATCGGTGAGCCCGTGCCATTTCTCCGGCAGGGGCACGAAGCACTTGGCGAGGAACTCGAGCCGCTCGGCCCAGATCGTGAGCTCGTCCGTCCGCGTGCGAAAGACGCGGCCGGCCGCGCCGACGAGGTCGCCGAGGTCGAGCAGGGCGAGGACGCGGAAGTCGCGCTCGGAGACCGAATCCTTGCGCACGTACACCTGGATGCGCTGCCGGCCGTCCGAGATGACGAGAAAGTTGGCCTTGCCGAAGCTGCGGACCGCCAGCACCCGCCCCGCCGCCGTCGTCTGCACCGGGCGCGCCTCGAGGGCCTGCGCGTCGGCATCGCCGTACGACTCGACCAGGGCGGATACCGTGTCGGTCGCCGCGAACCGATGCGGATACGGCTCGACGCCGAGCGCCCGCAACTGGTCCAGGTTCTCGCGCCGCTGACGAAGCTGATCCGTTTCCCGTTCGTGGCTCATGCGGTCGTCACCGGGCCGGCAGATCGCGCGCGATCTGTTGCGAGACCCCGTCGAGCACGCCGTTGATGAACGCCACCGCCTCGCCGCCGCTGAACGACTTCGCCAGCTCGAGCGCCTCGTCGATCACGACCGCGGTCGGCGTGTCCGTGTACACGAGCTCGTAGATCGCCATGCGCATGATCAGGCGATCGACCACGGCCATGCGCGCCAGCCGCCAGTTGCGCGCGTTGGATGCCAGGAGCGAGTCGATGGTGTCGAGATGCGTCGTCGTTCCCTCCACCAGCGCGGTGGCGAAGCCGCGCCGTGTCCGCGGGGCAGGATGGCACGCCCAGAAGGCGCGGGCCGCCTCCTCGGACCCGTTCGAGCCGGCCCAGCCGACCTCCCACTGGTACAGCAGCTGCAGCGCCGCTTCGCGGCCCCGATGCCGTTCCGGCCCGATCCGTTCGGCAGTCACTCGTCGGACCCGGTGCCGCGCAGCCGGCCCAGCCGCTCGCTGACCGCTGCCAGCCGCACGGCGGCCATCGCCGCCTCCCACCCCTTGTTGGTCTCGTCCGGACCCGCCCGCGCCAGCGCCTCGTCTCGGGAATTCGTCGTGAGCACCCCGAAGGTCATCGGCACGCGCGTGGCCTGCGATGCCGCCGTGATGCCGTGCGCCACGGCCGAGGCGATGTAGTCGAAGTGCGGCGTCTCGCCGCGAATGACGCAGCCGAGACAGACGACCGCGTCGAACGCGCCGGTCGCCGCCGCCTCGCGCGCGACGAACGGAATCTCGAACGCCCCCGGCGCGGAGATCACGACGACCCGATCGCCGTCCACCCCGACCCGGGCCAGCGCCGCGGCCGCACCGTCCCGGAGCGGTCCGGTGACGACCTCGTGATAGCCGGACACGACCAGCGCCACGCGCAGGCGGCTCGCGTCCGCGGCACCGCCCGCCGGAGCCGCCGGCAGGTCCCTCACCGCCCCTTGAACTCCGGCCGACGCTTGTCGAGGAACGCCCGGGTTCCCTCGCGCTTGTCCTCCGTCGCGGCCACCACGCCGAAGAGCGCCGCCTCGTGCTCGCAGCCCTCGTCGAGCGACATCTGCGTTCCGCACCGCACGGCGTCGAGGATGTATCTCACCGCCACGGGCGCCTTGGCGGCCAGCTTGGCCGCCAGTGCGCGGGCCTCGTCCAGCAGCTCGGCGGCGGGCACCACCCGGTTCACCAGACCGAGGCGCCGTGCCTCCTCGGCCGCCACGGGGTCGCCGGTGAGCAGGATCTCGAGCGCGGGCCCTGCCCCGATCAGGCGGGGCAGCCGCTGGGTGCCGCCGTATCCCGGAATGATCCCCAGGTTGATCTCGGGCTGGCCGATGCGCGCCGTGTCGGCGGCCACCCGCAGGGTGCAGGCCATGGCGAGCTCGCAGCCGCCGCCGAGCGCAAAGCCGTTGATGGCGGCGATGACCGGCTTGCCGCAGCCGGCGATCAGCGCACAGAGCGCCTGGCCGCGGCGCGCCACCTCGCGCGCGTCGGCGGGTTCCAGCCGGGCTAGCTCGGCGATGTCCGCGCCCGCCACGAAGGCTCGCTCGCCCGCGCCGGTCAGGATGATCGCGCGCACCGCGGCATCGTCCCGGAGACGCTCGAACGCCTCCAGCAGCTCGCCGATGGTAGCCGCGTTCAACGCGTTGAGGACCTTCGGGCGTGTGACGGTGACGAGAACGACGCCCGTTGACTGGGCGTCGGCGACGGTGACGTTGTCCATATCGAAAGCACTATACTGCACGCCCCCGCACGCCGCCGGGGGCGCGCGGCGCGTCGTCAGAGCGGGAGCGGATACATCAGCCAGCCCAGCAGGACGCCGATGCCGGCGAACGCCGCCCACAGCAGGGCGCCGAATCTGACCTGCTCGCGCGGGTCGTCGCGCATCAGCAGCGCGAACACGAGCGACACGAAGCCCGCGAACAGCACCATCAGCAGGAAGTGGCTGGCCATGTCAGCAGCGCCGGCTCACTTGCGTCCCCGCGCGATGTCGTAGGCGTCGAGCGTGACCAGGACGTTCAGCAGGCCGGCAACGACCAGGAACGTGTTGCCGTGCTCGTACGTCGCGGCCACCACGTGGCCTTCCGCCCACCCCAGGAGGCGTGCGCACAGGTACGGCGCGCCGACCCCCAGCTCGGCCAGGGCCTGCAGCGTCACCAGCGGCTGCCCCGTGTCGAAGGGGAACAGCCGGCCGTGCAGCCCCAGGCCGATGGCGAACATCAGGGGCAGCGCGGCGAGCAGGATCAATCCCGTGCGCCGGCGGCCGAGCAGCAGGTGGCCGGCGCCGGGCAGCGCCCAGGCCGCCGCGCAGACAAGCACGGGGCCCGCGGCGGGGGCGTGTGGTCCAGGGTATGGCCGCGCCATGGTCACTTGCCGAACATGATGCTACAGCGCTTCGAAGTGCGTGAGCCGGCGGAACGCCGCGAACCGCTCCCGCACCTCGCGGTCGCCCAGCCGCAGCAGCCGCTCCACGCCGAAGTCCTCGACGGTGAACGACGCCAGCGTGCTGCCCGCGATGACCGCCTGCGCCACCACCTCGTCCGAGAATCCCGACGCCGCGGCCAGGTAGCCGACGAACCCGCCCGCGAACGTGTCGCCGGCGCCGGTCGGGTCGCGCACCGTCTCGAGCGGCATGGCCGGCGCGGCGAAGAAACCGTCCCCGCGCGTCATCAGCACGCCGTGCTCGCCGCGCTTGATCACCACGCGCCGCGGCCCGAGACACCGGATGGCCCGCGCCGCCCGGACGAGGTTGTGCTCCCCGCTCAGCTGTCGCGCCTCCTCGTCGTTGATGACGAGCACGTGCACGCGCTCGAGCACGCGCCGCAGCTCGTCCGGCGTCGACTCGATCCAGTAGTTCATCGTGTCGAGCGCGACGAAGTGCGGCGCCGCCACCTGCCCGAGCACCTCCATCTGCAGCGCAGGGTGGATGTTGGCCAGGAACACGAACGAGCTGTCGCGAAACGGGTCGGGGATGCGCGGGCGAAAATCCTCGAACACGTTCAGGTGCGTGTAGATGCTGCGGCGCGTGGCGAGATCGGCGCTGTACGCGCCCTTCCACCGGAACGTCTCGCCCGGCACGCGCTGCAACCCTGCCAGGTCGATGCGGCGGCCGTCGAAGACCTTCAATTGCTCGGGACCGAAATCGTCGCCGACCACCGCCACCAGGCGCACCCCGGTGAAGTACGAAGCGGCCAGGCTGAAGTAGGTGGCCGCCCCGCCCACGATGCGCGACGCCGCGCCGAACGGCGTCTCGAGCGAATCGAACGCGACGGAGCCCACGGTGAGGACGGGCTGCATCGTTCAGTCCAGATACTTGGACACGAGCGGCGCCAGCTGCTGCCTCGTCGCAGGTGCGATGGCGTCCGGGCGGGTGATGACGGCGGAGGCGAGCGCGGTGGCGCACTCGCAGGTCCTGTCGACCGGCAGCCGCTCGACGACGGCCTGGACGACGGCCTGCGCGGTATCCGCGTTCCGAACCAGATTCCGCACGATCATCTCGACCGTGACCTGATCGTGGTCCGGGTGCCAGCAGTCGTAGTCCGTCACGAGCGCGAGCGTCGCGTAGCAGATCTCGGCCTCGCGCGCGAGCTTCGCCTCCTGGAGGTTGGTCATCCCGATGATGTCCATGCCCCACGATCGATACAGCCGGGACTCGGCCAGGGTCGAGAACTGCGGCCCTTCCATGCAGACGTAGGTGCCGCCGTCGTGGACCCGCGCATCGGTCGTGCGCGCCGACTCGGAGACGATCCCGGTCAGCCGGCGGCAGACGGGGTGCGCGAACGTGATGTGGGCCACGAGCCCGCGCCCGAAGAACGTGCCGACCCGGCCGCGCGTGCGGTCGAGGAACTGGTCGGGGATCACGATGTCGAGGGGACGGTACTGCTCCTGCAAGCTGCCGACGGCGCTCGCCGACACGATCCACTCGACGCCCAGCGTCTTCATGGCGAATATGTTCGCGCGGAAGTTCAGCTCCGAAGGCAGGATGCGGTGGCCCGGACCGTGGCGGGCGAGAAACGCCACGCGCTGCCCGGCCAGCGATCCGACCACGAGCGGCGCCGAGGGGTCGCCGAACGGCGTCGGCACCGCCACTTCCTCGTGGGCGGTGAGCGCCGCCATGTCGTACAGGCCGCTGCCCCCGATGACGCCGATGCGAACCGGTCCTTCAGGCATCGTCCGCCGCCTGCTTCAGCTCGACGAGCACCCCGTGCGCGCTCGCCGGGTGGATGAACGCCACGAGCGCGCCTTCGGCGCCGGGCCGCGGCGCCTCGTCGATGAGCCGCGCGCCCCGGGCCTTGAGCCGCGCGAGCGCCGCGGCCAGGTCATCGACGCGCAGGGTGACGTGGTGCAGCCCGGGGCCCCGGCGGGCGATGAAGCGCGCGATCGGCGAGGTGTCCGACGTGGCCTCGAGCAACTCCAGCGCGGCGCCGCCGACCCCGATGAAATGCGCGCGCACGTGCTGCGACGCCACCTCCTCGCTGAGCTCCACCTCCAGCCCCAGGGCGTCGCGATAGAAGGCGAGCGCCGCCTCGACGTTGTCCACCGCGATACCGATATGGTCGAGCACCGCTTTCATGACACGCGCTCCATGATGTCGTCGGCCGCCGCGTACGGATCGAGCGCGCCGGCCGCGATGCTGTCGACGGCGTCCGCGAGCAGCGTCCGGGTGTCCTCCCGCTGCTCCAGCCGGTCGATGAACGCGCGTTGCAGCAGCCCGTTGAGCCGGAACCGGGCGCGGGCGTGCCGGCGCTCGCGCGATTCGCCGTGCTTCGCCGCGAATCGCTGGACGGTCTCGATCACGGCGGCAACGCCGCCGCCGGTGGTGGCCCGGGTCTTCAGGACGGGCGGCCGCCAGGCGCCGTCGCCGAACTCCCGCAGCGCGAGCATCCCCTCGATCTCGGCCGCGGTCCGGTCGGCGCCCGGCCGGTCGGCCTTGTTGACGACGAAGACGTCGGCAATCTCCATGATGCCGGCCTTCATCGCCTGCACGTCGTCGCCGGCATCGGGGATCGTGACCACGATCGACACGTCCGCGGTCCTGGCGATGTCGACCTCCCCCTGCCCCACGCCGACGGTCTCGATCAGCACGACCTCGCGCCCCGCAGCGTCCAGAATGAGCGCCGCGTCGCTCGTGGCGTGCGAGACGCCGCCGAGGTGTCCGTGGGTCGCCATGCTCCGCACGTACACGCCGTCGTCGAGCGTGTGGCGCTGCATCCGAATCCGGTCGCCGAGAATGGCGCCGCCGCTGAACGGGCTGCTGGGATCGATCGCCAGGATGCCGACGGTGCGATCCAGGCGCCGGTACTCGGCGGCCAGACTGTCGACCAGCGTGCTCTTGCCCACGCCCGGAGCACCGGTCACGCCGATGACGCGGGCCCGTCCGGTCTGCCCGAACAGCCGCCCCATCAACGCCGGCGCCGCGGCCGGATCGTTCTCGACCAGGGAGATGGCGCGCGCGAGAGCTCGCTGCTCACCGGCTAGCACCCGGTCCGCCAGGTCCACGGCTCCGTCGCCCCCGCGCTCATGACGTGCGCGACTCTATCACACGGGCTCCTTGGACGCGGCCCCGCTTCGGGGTACAGTTCCGCGGTGGTCATGCGACGAACCCTGCCCGTGTCACTCGCGCTGCTGTTGATCCTGCTGGTCGCCCGCGACGCGTCGGCCGATCTGACCGCCTTCGTCGGCTCCACGCTCACGCCGGCGAACCGCCCGGCGCGGGGCGTGGCGGTGAGCGTGTCGCTGCTGTTCGTGGGGTTCGAGTTCGAGTTCTCCGACACCGGCGAGGATCCCGCGGCCGGGGCGCCGTCGTTGCGCTCGGCCATGTTCAACATCCAGGCGCAGACGCCCCGCTTCGCCGGCGTGCAGGCCTACGCCACGGCCGGCGGCGGGCTCTACCAGGAACAGCTGGCGGAACACAAGAAGACCAACCTCGGCACGAACACGGGCGGCGGCCTGAAGGTGCCGCTGGCCGGACCGATCGGCGTGCGTCTGGACTATCGCGTGTTCACGCTGCGGGGCAGCCCCCTCTACACCCACGTGCACCGCTTCTACGTGGGCGCCAACCTGGCCTTCTGAGTCAGAACCCGTCCACGGGCTCCATGTTGATCAGCGCCTGGCCGACCCCGAATGCGCCGTTGAATGTTTCGTAGAGGCTCTGCACTTCGGTAGGGAACGTTTCGTTCAGCAGGCCCGCCGCCGAGTAGTCCGCACCGGCGACCGCCGGGTCGATGAGCCAGACATAGAGCACGTTGCCGTTGGGTCCCGGCTCCAGCGCCCGGTACATCTTCCAGCCCGACGCCTGCGCCCTGTGCCCGGCGCTCTCGCTGCCGGCCAGCGCACCGACGAGTCGTCCGGCCACCGACTCGAAGGCGGTGGCCCGATCGGCCCTGACGTAGTTGAGAATCAGTCCGGCCGGGGCCTCGAACGTCTTCGCCGGCTGGGCCGCCTCGGAGCGGTGCGCCAGCGACATGCCGAACGCCGCGCCGGCAGCGGCCGCGACGGCCAGCGCCCCCCCCGCCCGCAGGCGGCGCCAGCCGAACCCGTGCGCCATCCTCACCCCGCTCATCCGCCACCTCCCGACACGCGGGAGCCCCGCCGGATCGCGAAACGGCCGGCCGGGAGACACGACGCCGCTGCCGGTCAGCCTCCGAAGTTGTGAACCAGATCGAGGTTGAGGCGCAGCTGCTTCAACTGCGCGTCGGTGTACGAGCCATTGTAGGCCTGGTACAGCTCCTGCACCTGCTCGGGAAACGCCTCGTTCAGGATGGTCGAAACCGCGTAGTCGGCACCGCCGACGACCGGGTCGATCACCCACACGTACATGACGTTCCCCTGACCGGTGATGTCGGTGTCGGCCCGGAAGACCTTCCAGCCGCGCGCCTGATTCCCGCGGTTGACGTCCAGCGCGGAATCCAGCTGCGACATGACGCGCTCGAACTGCGCCGTCTGCGCGGGCTTCACGAAGTGAAACATGAGGGCTCCGTCACCGGTAAACCCGCGCACCGCCTGCGCCTCGGCCCTTGACGCGGTCAGCGCCATGCCGAGCCCCACACCAACGGCCAACATCCCGACCAGCGCGCACCCCATGACGACATGGCGGCGTCCCGACTTCAGTGTCTCGAACCAGCGCATGTGCGAAGCCTCCTTCCTGGTAAAACGAGCCGCTACTCTACCGTACGCGGCCGGCTAGACAAAAATTCTCATCACCTCGTTCGCGAGCAGCATCCCGGCTCGGGTCAGCCGCAGCCGGCCGGCGCCCTGCGCTAGCAGGCCGGCCTCGAGAAACGGGCTCAGCTCCGACCCGTAGCGCTCCATGACGTCGACGCCGTAGCGTTCCGCCAGCCCGTCGACGTCGAGCCCCTCGCTCAGGCGCAGCCCCGTGAACAGAGCGTCGCCGAGCTGCTCGTCGCGCGTTAGCTCCCGGCGCTCCGCGACGGTCGCGACGCCGCTCCGGACCGCGTCGACGTACCGCTCGGTCTCCGAGACGTTTCTCCACCGCGCCCCGGACCGCGTCGAGTGCGCGCCGCAGCCGAACCCGAGCCAGGCGCCGTCGCGCCAGTACTTCAGGTTGTGCCGGCAGCGCTTGCCCGGACGCGCGATGTTCGCGATCTCGTACTGCTCGTACCCCGCCGCATCCGCGCGGGCGAGCGCGTCGAGATACATGGCCGCCGCGTCGTCGTCGGGCGCCAGCGACCAGCCGCCGCGCGCCATCTCGTCGCGCAGCGGGGCGTTCGGATACAGCTCGAGCAGGTAGAGCGATGCGTGCTCGGGCCGCAGCGCGAGCAGGGCGTCGACCGACGCGGCGCAGTCGTCGCGCGTCTGCTGCGGCAGCCAGAGCATCAGATCGACGCTCACGTCGCAGCCGGCCGCCTGCGACAGGCGGATCGCCTCGATCGCCCGCGCCGCCGCATGCCGGCGTCCCAGACGCGCGAGCTCCGCGTCGCGGAACGATTGCACCCCGAGGCTGATGCGCGTCACGCCGGCAGCGACCCAACCGCCCAGCGCCCGCGCGGTGACGGTCTCCGGGTTGGTCTCGAGCGTGACCTCGGCGGCGGGCGCGACCGCGAACCCGGCGCGGCAGGCCGCGATCAGGCGCGCGACCTCCTCGGGCTCCAGCAGCGACGGCGTGCCGCCGCCGAAGTAGATCGTGTCGGCCCGTGCGCCATCGCCCGCGCGGCGAACCTCCGTGGCCAGCGCGTCGACGTAGCGGGTCTTCAGCGCCGCATCGAGCAGGCCGCGGTTGAAGTTGCAGTAGTTGCAGATCGACGCGCAGAACGGGATGTGGAGGTAGAGCCCCAGCGCCCCCTCCCCGCCGGGCAACCGTCCGGCACCGGCCTGTGCCGCGCTCGGTGTGACGCAGGGCTTCACAACGGAGCCTAGCTGCCGGCCTTGCCGCCGGACCAGCCGAGGTCGAGCCGGTCGTGCCTCAGTTGCGCGCGGGCGCGCGTCGTGACCCGGCGCGGGAGCCGCCGCCGCGGCTGCGCCTTCCAGCGCTGGAAGAGATCCTTGCCCGTCGGGGGATACTCGAACTCGCGGTAGTCCGGTCCGCCGTACTCGAGGAACTCGCACATCTCCCGCAGCCGCGAGTGCATGCGAAACCCGACGCGCACGAGCAGCGAATCGAGGTCGTCGGCGTCCGGCACGTCCTCGTAGTTGGAAGTGAAGATCGTCGGCCGGCGGTCGTTGTAGCGCGTGTTGACGATGAGATTCATCGTCTCCTCCACCCAATCGGTGGGCCGCTCGGCGCCGAGGTCGTCGAGCACGAGCAGCTCGGCGTCCATCACGCGGCCCAGCACGTCGCCCTCCGAGCGGCGCGTCACCGGATTGAACGTGCTGCGAATCGTGCTGAGCAGGGTGCGCGTGTCGTAGTACAGGCCGCGGATCGCCTTGGTGAGCACGACCTCGCGCAGCGTCGCCACGGCAATGTGGGTCTTGCCGATGCCGGGCGGCCCGATCAGCAGCAGGCCCCTGTCGACGACGGGAAACTGCTCCGCGAAGCTGCGGGCCCTGTCGAGCGCCCGCAGCAGCTGCTCGTTCTCGTAGGTGACGAAGCTCGAGAAGTCGCACTTCTCGTAGCGGCGCGGGACGCGGGCTTCCTCGAGCAGCGCGTGCGCCGTCTGGCGGCGCCAGCAGTCGCAGCGCTCCACGCGCCGGACGCCGTCGGCCTCGACGGCGCGCCAACCGGTATCGTTGCAGGCTGCGCACTCCATGGGCTTCTGTTGACGGACGCTGGTGGGCGCTCGCGGCCACCGCGCCGGGACGTCTATCAGGATACCCCGGGGTCGGCGTCAGCGGCAGACAGGACCGCGCGCAGCGTCGACCGGGAGTCCGCGCCGCGCTACGGTGCGGACTCCCGGTCGGCCGCCGGGCCGCGCCCGGAGCGGGTCGCCCGATCGGCGGCGGGCGGCGGCTCGTCCGTGCCGGCGGGAGCGGCGCGGACGCGCGTCGAGGGCGGCGACCTGACCAGCGCCGTGCCCAGCCGCTGCTCCCAGTCGCCCAGCCCGCGCGCCAGCTCGCGCTTGACGTAGGCCATGAACTCGTTGACCTCGTGCTGCATGCGGTCCATCTTCTGACGCATGTTCAGGATGATCTCGACCCCGGCCAGGTTGACCCCCAGGTCGCGGGTGAGGGTCAGGATCGTCTCGAGCCGCTCGAGGTCCTCCTGGGCGTACAGCCGCGTGTTGCCGTCGGTGCGGGACGGCTTGAGCAGCCCTTCCCGTTCGTAGAGGCGCAGCGTCTGGGGATGAATGTTGTAGCGCCGCGCGACCGTGCTGATCATGAACAACGCTTTTCCGGCTTCCCTGGTAGGCATGGTCGTCACCCGGTGAACAGATCGCGCCGGACGTCGGCCGCGTTGAGTCGTCCGAACTCCCGCAGCAGCTGCCTCGACCGCTCGTCCGCCAGCCGCGGCACGACAATCCGGATCTCGACGAGCAGATTGCCGCGTGCGCCCCCGGCGGGCGACGGCACGCCCAGCCCCCGCAGCCGGAGCTGCGCGCCGCACTGCGTGCCGGCGGGCACCCGCAGCCGGGCCTCGCCGTCGAGCGTCGGAATCGTGATCGTGGCGCCCAGCGCCGCCTCGTGCACGCCCACCGGCACGGTCAGCGTCAGGTCGTTGCCGGTCCGCCCGAACAGGCGATGGCCGCCCACCCTGGCGGTGATGTAGAGGTCGCCCGCCGGCATCCCGCCGCGACCGGCGTTGCCCTTCCCGGCCACGCGCATGCGGGCCCCGTCCGCCACGCCCGCCGGCACCTGGACGGCGATCTCTTCGGTCACCGCCGCCGTGCCCGCGCCCCGACAGGCCCCGCAGGCCCGGTGGCGCTGCCGGCCGGAGCCGCCGCAACCGCCGCACGGCTTGGAAAACACCATGTGGCCGCGTCGCCACTGCGTGGCGCCCCGTCCGTGGCAGTGCGCGCAGCGGCTCTCCGCCGCGCGCCGGACACCGTTGCCGCCACAGTTGGCGCAGCCGTCGAGCCGCGTGACGGCCAGCCGGCGCACCGCGCCGCGCAGCGCCTCCTCGAAGCCGAGCGTGACCTCGCCGTGGAGATCGCCGCCCTTCTCCTCCTCGCTCGCGGCCTCGGCGCCCGGCCGCTCCAGCACCTCGGAGAACAGCTCCCCGAAGGTGGCCGATGCGCCCGCCACCGGCGTCGAGAAGTCGAAGCCCCTGAACTCGACGGCGGTCTCCGGAGCGACCATCTGCGGCTCGCCCTCCGCGTCGTACTCGCGCCGGCGCGCCGGGTCGCGGAGCGTCTCGTACGCCTCTGTCGCGCGCCGGTAGAACGCCTCCGCCTCGCTGTCTCCCGGATTGAGATCCGGGTGGTACCGCCGCGCCAGGCGCGTGAAGGCGCGCTCGACCTCCATGGACGACGCGCCGCGTTCGACGCCCAGGATGAGGTAGAAGTCCATCGCCTACTTCTTGTCGTCCTCGACCACCTCCGCATCGATGACGTCGCCGTCGGAGACGCCGCCCGGCGGCCCCGCGCCCGGCCCGGCGTCACCGGGCGCCGGCCCGCCGGGCGGCGTCTCGCCCGCGCCCGGGGCGCTCTTGTACAGCTCCTGGGCCGCCTTCTGCTGCGCGGCGTTCAGTTGCTCGAGCGCGCTGGTGACGGCATCGACGTCCTCGCCCTTGACCGCCTCCTTGACCGCGTCGATCGCGCCCTGAACAGCCTGCTTGTCGTCGTCGCCGAGCTTGTCCCCCGACTCCTTGAGCAGCTGCTCCGCGGCATAGACCGTCTGGTCCGCGAGGTTGCGCGCCTCGACCTCGGTCTTCGCGCGCTTGTCCTGCTCGGCGTTGGCCTCCGCCTCCTTCATCATGCGGTCGACGTCTTCCTTGCTCAGGCCGCTCGACGCGGTGATGGTGATCTTCTGCTCCTTGCCCGTGCCGAGGTCCTTGGCCGACACGTTCACGATGCCGTTGGCGTCGATGTCGAACGTCACCTCGACCTGCGGCACGCCGCGGGGAGCGGGCGGGATGCCCACGAGGTGGAACTTGCCGAGGGTCCGGTTGTCGCGCGCCATCGGCCGCTCGCCCTGCAGGACGTGCACCTCGACGCTGGTCTGGCCGTCGGCGGCCGTCGAGAACACCTCGCTCTTCTTGGTCGGGATGGTCGTGTTGCGCGGGATGAGCGTGGTCATCACGCTGCCCAGCGTCTCGATGCCGAGCGAGAGCGGCGTCACGTCGAGGAGCAGCAGGTCCTTGACCTCGCCCGAGAGCACGCCCGCCTGCACCGCGGCGCCGATCGCCACGACCTCGTCGGGGTTCACGCCCCGGTGCGGCTCGCGCCCGAAGAGCTCCTGGACGATCTGCTGCACCTTCGGCACGCGCGTCGACCCGCCGACGAGCACCACCTCGTCGATCCCGCCGGGGTCGATGCCGGCATCCGACAGCGCCTGCCGCACCGGGGACACCGTCCGCTGGAGGAGATCGTCGACGAGCTGCTCGAACTTCGCGCGCGTCAGCTTCGTCTGCAGGTGCTTCGGGCCAGACTGATCGGCCGTGATGAACGGCAGGTTGATCTCGGTCTCCACGACGGTCGACAGCTCCATCTTGGCCTTTTCGGCCGCTTCCTTCAGCCGCTGGAGCGCCATCCGGTCCTTGCTCAGATCGATACCTTCACCGGCCTTGAACTCGCCGACTATCCAGTCGATGAGCCGCTGGTCGAGGTTGTCCCCGCCCAGGTGCGTGTCGCCGTTGGTGGACTTGACCTCGACCACGCCCTCGCCGACCTCGAGGATCGAGATGTCGAACGTCCCGCCGCCGAAGTCGAAGACGGCGATGGTCTCGTCCTTCTTCTTGTCGAGCCCGTAGGCGAGCGCGGCGGCAGTAGGCTCGTTGACGATGCGCATGACCTCGAGGCCGGCGATCTGGCCGGCGTCCTTCGTCGCCTGCCGCTGCGCATCGTTGAAGTAGGCCGGCACCGTGATGACCGCCTTCTCGACCTTCTGTCCGAGATACTCCTCGGCCGCCTGCTTGAGCTTCTGCAGCACCATCGCGGAGACCTGCGGGGGCGAGTAGTGCTTGCCGACCGCGTCGATCCGGGCGGCGCCGTTCGTCGCCTTGCCGACGACGTACGGCACCATCTTCATCTCCTCGCTGACTTCCTCGTAGCGCCGTCCCATGAACCGCTTGATGGAGAAGACGGTGTTCTCGGGATTGGTGACGGCCTGGCGCTTGGCCACCTGGCCGACGAGCCGCTCGTCGGCCTTGGTGAACGCCACGACCGACGGCGTCAGCCTGCTGCCCTCCGGGTTGGTGACAACGGTCGGCTCGCTGCCTTCCATGACGGCGACGACCGAATTCGTCGTGCCCAAATCGATGCCGATGATCTTGCTCATGCGATTCTGTCCCCGTGGCCCGGCGGGGTTGCCGGGCCCAATCTGGCGGCCGCGCGACGTGCGCGGCCGAGCATCAACCTAACATGCAGTGAATTATAAAATGTGAGTTGCCAAATGTAAATTCATGGACGCGGGCGCCCGGCGGTGAAGACCCGGCGCCCGCCCTGCACGCCGGCGGCCGATTCGCCGACAAGAATGTCGTGGAAGCCTCAACGGCTTCGAAATCGACCGTGTACAATCCGTTCGAGAACAGCCTGTCAGGAAACAACCTGTGGCCAAGAAGAAGAAGAAGACGAAGACCAAGCGGTCCACGCGTCGGGCGTCCATCGTCGGGATCTTCGCGGCGGCCGCGTTGCTCGGCGCCGCCAGCGGGGCCCTCTTCGCCTACTCCCCCGACCTGCCGATCATCGTCGAGCTGGACGACTATACGCCCGGCACGATCACGCGCGTTCACGCGCGGGGCGGGGAGCTGGTCGGCGAGTTCACGACCGAGCGCCGGGTCATCCTCGAGTACGAGGACATCCCGGAGGTGCTGCGCCACGCGATCATCGCCGCCGAGGACGGGGACTTCTTCAGCCACATCGGGATCAACATTCCCCGCGTCGCGGTCACGCTGGCCGAGAACATCCTGTCGGGTAACCTGACGGGCGCCGGCGCCAGCACCCTGACGATGCAGCTGGCCCGCAACATCACGCTGGGCGGCGAGCGGCTCGGCCTCGAGAAGACCTGGCAGCGGAAGCTCCGCGAGGCGTACTACACGTTCCATCTCGAGAAGCGCTACACGAAGCGCGAGATCTTCACGCTCTACTGCAACCAGATCTGGCTCGGGACGGCGCAGCACGCCGCACACGGCGTCGAGGCCGCCTCCCAGCTCTACTTCGGCAAGTCCGTCGGGGATCTCGCGCTCGAGGAAGCGGCGCTCATCGCCGGCATCCTGCCGTCGCCCTCGCGGCTGAGCCCGCTGGTGAACGTCGAGCGCGCCCGCAGTCGGCGCAACTACGCGCTCCAGCGCATGGCCGACGAGGGCTACGTCACCCAGACCGAGGCCGACGCGGCCAAGGCGCGGCCGGTCGAGCTGGCCCAACGGGTCGAGCGAACCAATTCGATCGCGCCCTACTTCATCGAGGAGGTGCGCCAGCACCTGGAGGCCGAGTACGGGGCGCAGCGGCTGTACGAGGACGGGCTGGTGGTCCACACGACGCTCGACGGCCGGCTGCAGGCGGCCGCCAACCGCGCCGTCTCGGACGGCCTGCGGCGGCTCGACAAGCGCCACGGCTTTCGGCCCGTCGCCCGCAACGTCCTCGCCGAGGGCGGCACGCTCCAGGACTACCGGCACGGCAGGTGGCAGCTCGTGATGGCCGCCGACGACATCGTGCCCGCCGTCGTCACCGCCGTGAGCGACAGCCGCATCGGCGTGCGCTTCGGCAACTACAACGCGGCGATCGGCCGCGACGGCTTCGAGTGGATCCGCCGCTCGCCCGCGGCGCTCCTCGAGGTGGGCGATCTCGTGACGGTCCGCATCGCCGCCATCGACCCCGACGCCGGCACGGCCGAGGTCACCCTGGACCAGGAGCCCGAGGTCGAGGCGGCGCTCATCGCGCTCGAGAACCGCACCGGCCGCATCCTCGCGATGGTCGGAGGCTACAGCTTCGATCGCAGCAAGTTCAACCGGGCGACGCAGGCCTACCGGCAGCTCGGCTCGCTGTTCAAGGGCATCCTCTACGCTGCGGCGATCGACCAGGGCTACACGGCCACGTCGCTCGTCGACGATGAACCAGTGAGCTACGAGGTCGGCCCCGGACAGCCGCTCTATCGACCGACCAACTACGACCACAAGTACGAGGGTCCGATCACGCTGCGGCACGCGCTCGAGAAATCGCGCAACGTGCCGGCCGTGCGGTTCATGGACGCCGTCGGGCCCGAGGTCGTCGCGGACTTCGCGCGGCGGCTGGGCATCACCGCGCCGATACCGCCGTTCCTCTCGGTCGCGCTGGGATCGGCGGAGACGACGCTGCAGGAGATCACCAGCGCCTATTCCGTCTTTCCGAACGGCGGGATCCGCATGGTCCCCTACCTGATCGAGCGCATCCTCGACCGCCAGGGCGATCTGCTCGAGGAAGGCGGCCCCGTGCCCCGGGACGCGATCCGGGCGGATACCGCCTACATCATGGTGTCGCTCATGGAGGGCGTCGTCCAGCGCGGGACCGGCCGGGGTGCGCGGCGTCTCGAATGGCCGGTGGGCGGCAAGACCGGGACGATGGACGACTACACCGACGCCTGGTTCGTCGGCTTCGATCCGGACATCACGGTGGGCGTGTGGGTCGGCTACGACGAGAAGGTCACGCTCGGTCGCGGCGAAGAGGGCGCCCGGGTGGCGCTCCCGATCTGGCGCGACTTCATGCAGGGCTACATCGACGGGCGGGACCCCGAGACGGACGCGCGCTTCCTGTCGCCGCCGAACATCGTCTTCGCCTCGGTCGATGCGCGCACCGGGGAGCTCGCCGGGCCCTCGACCCCGGGCGCCATCGAAGAGGCGTTCATCGCGGGGACGGCCCCCGGCACCGCGTTTCGCCGCTAGCGCGCCCCGTCCGCCTGGGCTTCCTCCAAACGCGCGATTTCGAGCGTGGCCGTCATGCCGGTGTTCCCCTCGTGGCAGGCGAACTCGAACATGTCGCCCTCGGTGGGCGGCATCAGGATGGTGGCCGTCCAGGGCTGCGTCCACAGGTCCGGATCCTCGAACGTCACCGCGTAGCTCACCGTGTCTTCGTCGACGCGGGTGAAGCGCTCGACCAGTCGCATGCCGCCCTGCGACAGCCCGCGGAACCACTGCGCCGGGCTGAAGTTGGTGGTCTCGACGACCAGCGTGTCTCCCTCGAAGTGACCGCGCGAGTCGCCGAGCCACTGCCGCACGTGCCCCGGCAGGTGCGGCCGGCCGTCGAGGGGGATGATGCGGAACTCGTGGACCATCTCGAAGAGGAGGAGAACGTGGTCCGGTGTCTGTGCGATGTGGATGTTCTGGCTGTAGGGGCCGCCCAGACGCGGGATGCCGTAGGAGATGCAGCGCTCCTGCGGGCTCCGGCCCTCGGGGCCCTCACTCGTCTGTCCCGGGCGGGCCCGGACGCGCTCGAGTCCTGCCGCGGAGTAGGGGATGCGGCCGTCCGGGGGATCGACGATCATCGAGGTGCGGCCGTCCGACAGGCTGCGCTCCCACCAGACCGCCCGGCGCGCCCCGACGCCCTCGGTCGACCGCTGCGCGGCGTTGACCTCGGCGATCTCCGCCTCGGTCAGCTGCTCCCGGTCCACCTGCTGGTCGGGGCGCTCGAGAGGCGTGGCGGTGCCGTGGCTCCAGATGCCGTTCAGATCCGGCGCGCCCCAGGGCGTGCGCGGCGATGCCGTCTGGCCGCTGGCGGTGGTCGGGATCCAGGAGATCGTTGCGACCAAGGCCAGCGCGGCGACGGAGGCGATGCAGGATCGGGGGCGATGCGGATTGTCCATGGGTGTCCTCGTCCGGCAGTCCGTGGCGCAGGTGCCACCGCATCGAACGGCGACGCAACCCGCCCGGACCGTCATGCTCCTCGGTCGATCCTAGTCCGGAAATCGTCGCCTTGCGGCTCCGCTTTCCGACCAACCAAGCCTCCCCGGCAGTCTGCTCCGCCTTTCTGCGGCGCAGACTGCCGGAGGTGAATCAGGAGTCCGCCGGCTTGCGCATCAGGTAGCTCTTGATGAAGACGTCGATGTCCCCGTCGAGCACGCGCTCGACGTTGCCGACCTCGACCTTCGTACGGTGGTCCTTCACCATCTGGTAGGGGTGCAGGACATAGCTCCGAATCTGGCTGCCGAACGCGATGTCCTTCTTCTCCCCGCCGATCTTCTCGAGCTGCTCCTGCTGCTCGCGGCGCCTGAGGTCGAACAGGCGGGCGCGGAGCACCTTCATGGCCGCATCGCGGTTGCGATGCTGGGAACGTTCGTTCTGACACGACACGACGATGCCGGTCGGCAGGTGCGTGATGCGCACCGCCGAATCCGTCACGTTGACGTGCTGGCCGCCCGCCCCGCTGGAGCGGTAGGTGTCGATGCGCAGGTCCTTGTCCTCCACCTCCACGTCGACATCGTCGGGCAGCTCGGGCCACACGAATACCGACGCGAACGAGGTGTGGCGGCGGGACGCCTGATCGAACGGCGATATGCGCACCAGCCGGTGCACGCCCGCCTCGGCCAGCAGCAGCCCGTACGCGTAGTCGCCCGCGACCGTGATGGTGGCGCCCTTGATCCCCGCCTCGTCACCGGGCTGATAGTCGATGATCTCGCGGCTGAACCCGCGGCGCTCGACCCACCGCAGGTAGGCGCGCAGGAGCATCTCGGCCCAGTCCTGCGACTCGGTCCCGCCGGCGCCGGGATGCACGGAGAGGATGGCGTCGCACGCGTCGTGCTCGCCGCCGAGCATCTTCTTGATCTCGGCCGCCTCGACCTCCGCGGCCAGATCGTCGAGCCCGCGGATCAGGTCGTCGATGACGTTCTCGCCCTGATCCGCCCACTCGATGAGCACATCCAGATCCTCGCTGCGTCGCTGTAGCGAGCACGACAGCTCGTGGTCCTCCTGCAGGCGCCGGCGGCGGCGCAGCACCCCCTGGGCGTCCTCGGCGTCGTTCCAGAAGTCCGGCGCCGCAGCGCGCTGCTCGAGGCGGGCTATCTCCTCGGCCGGGCTGGCTGCGTCAAAGATAACTCCGCAGATCGGCTGCCCGCTTGACCAGGTCCTGATACCGTCGAATGTGTTCCTCGTATGCGATGTCCACCAGTCTCCTCCGCAATCGAATATCAGACGGGGCTGCGCCCCGAACCCCCGGGGGTCAGCGGCGCCGTCGGGTCCCGGCCCAGAGTGCGAGCGCCGTCACGCAGGCGCAGGCATGCGCCAGAATGTCGCCGGTCCGGCTGTAGACGGTGCGCTCGTCGAGCAGCCGAACCTCGGCAGCGACGGTTCGCTGCACGAACAGCGGCGTGCGCGCCACGATCCGCCCATAGGGGTCGACGACACCGCTGATGCCGGTGTTGGCCGCGCGCACGAGAAACCGGCCCTGCTCGATGGCGCGCATGGCGGCCTGCTGGAAGTGCTGATAGGGCGCCGCCGACCGTCCGTACCAGGCATCGTTGGTGATGGTCGTCAGCAACCGGCTGCCGCGCGTCACAAGCCCCCGTACCAGCCCAGGATAGATGATCTCGTAGCAGATTGCCGTGCCCAGCGGCCGGCCGTCCATGACGAGCGGCCGGGGTCCGGGGCCCGCCGAGAAGTCGCCGACCGCCTCCACGAGCGGCGAGACGAAGAAGAGCAGGCGCCGCAGCGGGACGTACTCGCCGAACGGGACCAGGTGGTGCTTGCGGTAGAAACCGGCCGTGCGCCCCCCCGGGTCCACGAGGACCGCGGCGTTGTAGTAGCGCGGACCGCCGTCGCGCACCGCCTGGGTGGTGCCGAGCAGCAGATGCGCCGCGGTCTCGCGCGCAACGGACCGAATGGCGGCGGTCCCCGTCGGGTCGCTCTCGAAGGCGAACGGGGTCGCCGCCTCGGGCCACACGACCAGGCGCGCCCCGGCCGCCGCCGCCGCCCGCGTCAGTTCGAGGTACGTATCCAGAATGTGGTCGCGCAGGGCCGGGTTCCACTTGTCGCGCTGCGCCACGTTGCCCTGCACGGCGGCCACGCGCAGCGGCTCTCCCCGCCCGAGGAGCGTGCTCGCTTCGAGGCGCCATCCGCCGAACCCGACCGCGGCGAGCAGGACGGCCGCCATGCCGACCAGCGGCTTCACGCAGCGCCGGTCGCGCGCGATGGCCGCGTACGCGAGGGAGGCGTTGACGGCCGCCACCAGGACCGACAACCCGAGCACACCGACCAGGCTCGCGAGCTGGGCGACCGGCAGCACCGTCGTCTGGCTGTAGCCGAGCAGCGCCCACGGGAAGCCGGTGAACAGATGGATGCGTCCCAGCTCGGTCGTGACCCACAGCGCCGGAGCGCACGCCACGGCGCCAGCCCCGAAGCGCCGGCAGAGCAGCGCCGTGCCGGCCGCGAACAGGGCCGGGAACAGCGCCAGGTAGGCCACGAGCAGCACGTGGGCGACCCAGGACGCCGCGTCCGCCAGCCCGCCGTACTCGGTCATGACGCGCGGGATCCAGTACAGGACGCCGCCGAAGCACACGACCCCGGCCAGCAGCCCGTGGCCGAAGGCGCGCGGCGCCGAGCCCGCCAGCACGGCCGGCACCAGCAACGGCACGAGCGCAATCCAGGCGAATACGGGATGGCCCGAGCGGGGGAAGCTGAGCGCGAGGAGCGCGCCCGAAGTCGCCGCAAGCACCCACCCGAGGGGCCCGGGCAACGCCCTCGTCACGTCCTGCTCCGGCCGTGCGCGGGGTCCTCACGACCGGCTCTCGACGCCACGCGGGGTTTCACCACGACTGCTAGCGAGTGATCCAGGGCTTGAAGTGCTCTTCTCGCTCCAGCCGCAGCCGAATCTGCTCGGCCTGACCGTAGACCGTGTAGCGGCCCACGCGGACGCGGTACAGCTGGACGGCATCGTCCGGCGCCGGGGCCCGGACATAGGCGGGAAACCCCCTGGCGATCAGCCGGCCGACCACCTGCTCGGCCGCGTCGGGAGCCTGCAGGGCCGCCACCTGCACCGTGTACGCGGAGCCGACGGACGGCGGGGCCGGACGCGCCACCGGCTCGGGGGGCGGCGGCGGCGCGACGACGGGGACGGGGTCCGGCTCCTCGAAATCGGGGAGCGCCTCGGCGACCGTGTCATCCGCTTCGAGCCGCCCGTGATAGGTCAGATCGTCCGCCGCGCTGGCGGCGGCCGACGGCTCGCCGCTGACGAGGCTGAGAACCGCCGGACGCGGCTCCTCCGGCGGCTCCGTGACGTCCACGGTCGCGGCCGCGACCGTGGACGGATCACCCGCGCAGGTCTGCCGCCGCACCGCCCCCTGGCCGACACGCACGCCGCTCAGGAACAGCACGGCACCAGTGACGGATGCCGCCATGACGAAGAAGACGAGCTGCTTGGTAGGGCGTGAACTCGTTGTCGACGCCAATGAAGCCCTCGCTGGTCGTCTCCCGCCCCGGTGCGGATCAGGATGAAGCGTCCCGCTTCGCCGGCATCAGCGCGGAGAGCAGATCCATCGGCAACGGGAAGACAAGCGTCGAATTCTTCTCGCCGGCCACTTCCGTGGCCGTCTGCAGGTAGCGGAGCGTGACCGCCAGCGGTTCCTTCGCTATCACGCCGGCCGCCTCCGCCAGCTTCGCCGACGCCATGTACTCGCCTTCCGCGTGGATGATCTTAGCACGCTTCTCGCGCTCGGCTTCGGCCTGCCGCGCCATTGCCCTCTGCATGTCGGGCGGCAGATCCACGTGCTTGACCTCGACCGCCGACACCTTGACCCCCCACGGGTCCGTCTGCGTGTCGAGAATCTGCTGCAGCTCCTTGTTGAGCGACTCGCGCTCCGACAGAAGGCCGTCGAGCTCGACCTGCCCCAGCACGCTGCGCAGCGTCGTCTGGGCGAGCTGCGAGGTCGCGTAGTGGAAGTTCTCGACCTCCACGATGGCTCGCTGCGGCTCCATCACGCGGAAGTAGACGACGGCGTTGACCTTGACCGACACGTTGTCCTTCGTGATGACGTCCTGCGGCGGGACGTCCATGACGATCGTCCGCAGGCTGACCCGCACCATCCGATCGATGGGGGCGAAGACCAGAATGACGCCCGGGCCCTTCGGCCGCGGATACAGCTTGCCGAGACGAAAGATGACGCCGCGCTCGTACTCGTTCAGGATCTTGATGGAGCTCGCCAGGTACAGGACCACGATCAGGCCGAACATCAACACCGGGCTCACGTTCATTGCTCTGCTCCTCCGGGCGGCGTCGGCAGCGGCGCCCGCTTGACGGTTAGCCGCATGCCGTCGACTGCGACGACGCGCACCTGCGCGCCGGTCTCGATATCTTCAGCGGCCGTCGCCGCCCACAGCTCGCCGTGCGTGGACACCCTGCCCGCGCCGCCGGCCGCTATCGGCTCGGTGGCTTGCCGAGCTGCTCCAGCATGCCGCTGGGGCCCGTCACCGGCGGGCGCAACTGCGACCGGACGCCCAGCCTGGCGAGCAGCGAGACGATGAGTCCCAGCGCCACCATGGACGACAGGACGAACGGCCACCCCAACTGCATCTCGGGCGCCGGCGAATCGATCAGCATGAGGCCGCCCAGCACCATGCTGATGAGGCCCCCGGTGCCCAGCAGACCGTAGGTTGCGGTCAGCACCTCCGCCACGAGCAGCGCCAGCCCGAACACGATGAGCAGCAGCCCGACGTAGTTGATCGGCAGTATCTGAAACGCGAAGAACGCGAGCAGCAGGCACAGCACCCCCGCCACGCCCGGGACGATCCCGCCCGGATTCCAGAGCTCGATCGTCAGCCCCAGCGTGCCCAGGCTGAGCAGGATGACCGCCACCTGCGGATGCGCGACCGCGCTGAGGAGCCGCTGGCGCCAGTTCATCTCGACGCGCTCCACATCGGCGCCGGCCGTGCGGAGCACCACCGTGTCGCCGTTCCAGCGGGTCACCTCGCGGCCATCGAGCTGCTCGAGGAGCCCGTCCAGGTCGGCCGCCACGAGGTCGATCAGCGGCGGGCTGGCCGCCAGCGCCTCCTGCTCCGTGAAGGACTGGCTCTCGGTCACGGCCTTCTCGGCCAGCTCGACGTTCCGGTTGCGCTGGCTGGCCAGCGAGCGGGCATAGGCGGCGACGTCCGAGGCCGCCTTCTCGGCCATCGTCTCGTCCATCGGCTGGCCGGTGCCCGCGACGGGATGGGCGGCGCCGATGTGCGTGCCCGGCGCCATGGCTGCCACGTCGGCGGCAATCGTGATGAGAAAGCCGGCCGATGCCGCCCGGGTCCCGCTCGGCGCCACGAAGACGACGACCGGCGTCTCGGCCTCGATTATGCTCGTGTTGATGGCCCGGGTCGCATCGACGAGCCCGCCGGGCGTCTGCAGCATGAAAACGACGAGGCTGGCGTCCGCCGCGTCGGCCTGCTCGATCGTCTGGTCTATGAACTCGGCCGACACCGGGTGGATCAATGCATCCATGTCCGCCACGAACACCTGCGGCCGGTCGGCCGGCCGCGCGGGTTCCTGGCCAGCGGTGGCGAACGAGCACAGCGCCGATGCCACGAGCCAGCCGGCGGCGCGTCGAACGCGAAGGCGAGCAGCTTGCGATGGCATGGGTGCGGGGGCACCGCCTGCGACGGTGCTCGATCCCACGGTAACGAAGCGCCGGCGGGCTGTCAACGTAGCACGCGCACCGCGCCCGCCGCGCCGGCGCGAGCGGGTGTTGTACGATCCGGGCGGAACATCGTTCGGCAACATCGCTACGCCAGCCAACCCCGAGCAGGAACCGGCTCCGGCCGCCCATCGACGATCATGATGCTTGCGCTACACGACACGCTGCGCGCACGCCTCCGCGACGTGCTGACCGAGCTCTACGGCCTCGACGCCGAGGCGCTGCCGGCCATCGTGCTGGAGTCGCCGCCCAACCGCACGCTGGGCGATCTGGCCGTCACCGTCGCCTTCGAGCTGGCGCGCACGCTGCGCAAGGCGCCCAGAGTCATCGCCCGCGAGATCGTCGACGGCCTCGGCTCGCTCGACGGCGTCGCCCGCGCGGACGCGACCCCGAGCGGCTACGTGAACGTCTATCTCGACCGGCCGGCCTGGCTGTGCCGCGCCCTGGCCGGGCAGGCCGCGGCACGGGCGGCGGCGCGGTCCACCAGGACCATCGTCGAGCACACCGCCATCAACCCCAACAAGGCGGCCCACATCGGCCACCTTCGCAACTCGGCGCTGGGCGATACGCTCGTCCGCCTGCTGCGCTATCAGGGCCACCCGGTCGAGACCCAGAACTACATCGACGACACCGGCGTGCAGGTGGCGGACGTGGTCGTCGGGTTCCAGCAGCTCGAGACCCGCACGCTCGACGATGTCCGCCGCCTCGCCGACGACACGCGCTTCGACTACTACTGCTGGGATCTGTATGCGCGGGTGACCGACTGGTACGCAGGCGACGCCAGCCGCCTCGACTTGCGAGCGCGCGCGTTGCGCGACCTCGAGCACGGCCGAAACGATACGGCCGAGATGGCCAGCTTCATCGCGGGGCGCATCGTGGGGCTGCACCTGGCGACAATGGATCGGCTCAACGTCGACTACGACCTCCTGAGCCGGGAGAGCGACATCCTCCGCCTCGACTTCTGGAAGACCGCGTTCGACATCCTCAAGGCAGCCGGCGCCATCTCGCTGGAGACGCAGGGCAAGCAAGCCGGCTGCTGGGTGATGCCGATCGACGGCGCCGCCGAGGACGACGCACCGGAGACGCCGTCCGACGCCGACGCGGCAGAGGCGCGTCCGCGCACGAAGGTCATCGTGCGATCGGACGGCACGGTCACCTACGTCGGCAAGGACATCGCCTACCAGTTCTGGAAGTTCGGGGTGCTGGGCAAGGACTTCCCCATTCGCCGCTACGGCCGGCAGCGTTCCGGCCGCGAGCTGTGGACCACCGCCTCCGGCGCGGAGCCCGGCGCCGACCCGCCGCCCGCCTTCGGGCGCGCCGACGCTGTCTACAACGTCATCGACACCCGCCAGTCGTATCTCCAGCAACTGCTCAGGCAGGCGCTGGCGGCCGTCGGCCACACGCGCGAAGCGGAACGATCGGTCCATTTCTCGTACGAGATGGTCGCGCTGTCGCATGCGACCGCGCGCGCCCTCGGCTACGCGACGGACGCCGGCGCGGGGCGGCCGTTCGTCGAGGTGTCGGGGCGCAAGGGGCTCGGGGTGAAGGCCGACGATCTCCTCGATCGCGTCATCGCCGCCGCGCGCACGGAGGTGGGCGCCCGCAACCGCGCGCTGGAGGCTGCCGAGACCGATCGCATTGCCGCCATCATCGGCACGGCGGCCGTGCGCTACTTCATGATCAAGTACTCGCGCGGCAAGGTCATCGCGTTCGACATCGAGGAGGCCCTCAGCTTCGAGGGCGAGAGCGGTCCGTATCTGCAGTACGCGGCCGTCCGTGCGACCAACATCCTCGAGAAGCTGCGCGGCCGGGACGGGACGGACGAGCAGGCCGTGGCGGCGGCCCTGCCGGAGCTGTCGCCGGCGGCGCTCGCCGACCCGGAGGGAACGGACCTGTGGGCGCTGGCGCTGGACGCCGCACGCCTCGACGAGATCGTCGAGCAGGCGGTGCGCTCGCTGGAGCTGTCGGTGCTGGCCAAGTACGCCTTCGGCCTGGCGCAGACCTTCAACGCCTTCTATCACCGGTATCCGGTGATCAGCGAAGAGCGCCGCGACGTGCGCCTGTGGCGCGCGGCCGTGGTCGTCTACCTGCGGCGGCAGCTGACGCGCGCCCTGGACCTGATGGGGTGCGAGGTCCCGCCCCGCATGTAGGCAGGCAGCCCTACTCGAACGCGATGCGCGGCAGCTCGAGGCGCTCGCGGAGCAGCCGGTCCGTGCCGGCCTGCAGCGACTTCCGGAAAGCGTCCGCCGGCATCCGCTCCCTGAAGGGGGCGAGGTCCCGTTCCGTCTCCCGCCGGATCGTCTCGCGCAGCGACGCATCCGCCGTGTCGCGCGCGACCGTCATCAGCGCGCGCTCGATGTCGGCCAGCCGGACCAGCAGCCGCCGGCGCGCATCGCCGCGGGCGGCCTTCGCGGCCCCGCGCAGCCCGTCGAGCTCGCCGACGACTTCTCCCGCCAGATCCCCGAGCGCGGACGGATGCCGGTCGCTGCCCTGCACGGCCGTCAGCGCCAGGATGGCGCGCTCGAGGTGGGCGGCAAGCGTCCGGCGGGGCCGGGCGGGCGGCTCGTCGGCTTGCCGCCCGCCGCCGCCCACGCCGACCGCCCGCCGCCAGTCGTCGAACAACGCCTGCACGTCCGCCTCGCAGAACTCGATGCGCACGGGGCGGCGGCGGGCGCCGGTCGCCTCGCGGCGCTCGACCGTCCGGTCGATCGCCTGGAAGACGACGCTCAGGGGGATCTCGCGGGCCTCCCAGCTGCGGACGAGGTCGAACGCCGGCCCCACAATCCGGATGAGGTGGCCGGCGTTGCGACGGCAGAGGTACGACTCGACGTCGCGGCAGTAGGCGCCCGGCTCCATCAGGCGTTCCGCTCCCACACCAGCCGCAAGCCGGTCAGGGTGAGATCGAGGTCGACGTGATCGATGGCGCGGGTCTCCGCCGCGATCGCGCCCGCCAGCCCGCCGGTCGCGATGCAGACGGCCTTCCCCTCGCCTGCCAGCACGCCGCGCAGCCGCTGCACGAGCCCCTCGACCATGGCGACGTAACCGAAGAACAGGCCTGCCTGCATGGACGCCACTGTCGTGCGCCCGATCAGCTCGGCCGGCCTGCACACCTCGACCCGCGGCAGGCGGGCAGCCCGCTGGAAGAGCGCGTCGGCCGAGATCTCGACGCCCGGGCAGATCAGGCCGCCGAGGTACTCGCCGCTGACCGACACGGCGTCGAACGTGGTCGCGGTTCCGAAATCGACGACGATCACCGGCTGGACGCCCGCGCCGTACAGCGCGCACGCCGCGACCGCGTTCACCAGTCGGTCCGCGCCTACCTCCTGCGGGTTGTCGTACCGAATCGTCAGACCCGCGTTGCGCGCGTCGACGAGCAGCACCTCGCGGCCGAGGCCGCGTCCCACCATCTCGGTGACGGGCTGCGTGAGCGTCGGCACGACCGACGACAGCACGATACCGTCGATCTGCTCCAGCCGCACGCTCCGTTCGGCGAGCAGCTGCCGCACGACCACCCACAGTTCGTCCGCGGTGCGCTCCGGCCAGGTGGCCAGACGCCAGCTCATCGCCAGCTGCTTGCCCGCGAAGACGCCGAAGACGATGTTCGTGTTGCCGATGTCGACCGCCAGCAGCATCAGCTTCCCCCGGTGGGGGCTGCACGCCCGGGCGCGGCCAGCCAGTGCACCTCCCCGGCCACGACGCGCTCCAGACCGTCCCCGCTACGCACCAGCAGCGCGCCGTCCCGATCTATGCCGGCCGTCACACCGCTCCGCCGCCCGCTTGCGGCGCTCCAGGCAACGCGGGCGCCGCGACTCGCGGGGGCCAGCTCCTCCCAGCGGGCCAGCACCCGCGGCGAGCCACCCGCGGCCAGCACCCGCCGCCAGCGCGCCAGCGCCGCCAGCACTTCGACCAGCACCGCCGCACGCTCGACCGGACCGCCCGCCTCCGCCGCCACGGAGCTCGCCCGCCAGGCGATGTCGGCGGGATACCGGGTCCGCTCGACGTTGATCCCGATCCCGACCACGACCGCATCGGCCACGCCGTCGAGCCGCGATGCTTCCGCGAGGATGCCGGCCAGCTTGCGCGCACCCGATGCCGCGCCGTGCGACCGCGGCGACCGTACGACTACATCATTGGGCCATTCGATCTCCGCCGGCAACCCGGTCGCGGCGCGCACGCCCTCCGCGACGGCCAGGCCCGCCATCAGCGTCACCGGCGCCCGCCCGGCGCCCCGCAGGACCTGCGAGAAGTACAGGCCGGCGTTCGCCGGCGAGAACCAGCGCCGGCCCTGCCGGCCGCGCCCGGCGGTCTGCGCGCCGGCCAGGACCGTCGTCCCGTCGGCGGCGCCCGCCGCAGCCAGGCGCAGGGCCACGTCGTTCGTCGAGGACACCGTGGCGACGTAGCTGAGCCGCCCCGCGCAGGCGCCGATTCGCCCGGCCGCGCCATGCAGCGCGCGGGCGATGTCCACGGGCAGCGGGTCCGTCATTCGTCCGTCGGACGCGCGGGTGACGCGGCCCTGCCGGCGCCCGCCGGACGGAGGTCGAAGCTGCAGTCGACTGCCGGGGCCGAGTGCGTCAGAGCGCCCGCCGAGATGCGGTCGACGCCCGTCGCCGCCAGCTCCGCGACCCGCTCGAGCGTGACGCCGCCCGACACCTCGACCCGGGCGCGGCCGGCTATCCGGCCCACGGCCGCGCGGACATCCGGCAGCGACAGGTTGTCGAGCAGGATGATGTCGGCCCCGGCGGCGACGGCTTCCTCTACCTCCCCCAGGCTCTGCGCCTCGACCTCCACCGGCAGGCCGCGCCCGGCGGCCCGGCCGCGCCGCACCGCCTCGGTCACCGACCCGGCCATCCGGATGTGGTTGTCCTTGATCAGGATGCCGTCGTCGAGTGCCGCGCGGTGACTCACGCCGCCGCCGGCGCGGACGGCGTGCTTCTCCAGCGCACGCAGCGTCGGCGTCGTCTTGCGGGTGTCGAAGATGGCGGCCCGCCCGGCCGCCGCGTCCACGAAACGCCGCGTCAGCGTCGCCGTGCCCGACAGGCGCTGCAGGAAGTTCAGCGCCGTCCGCTCCGCGCTCAGCAGCGCCGCCGCGCTGCCGGTGACGCGCAGGATCCGCTCGCCGGCCGCGCAGCGGTCGCCGTCCCGACACCGACATTCCACCGCGGCACCGGGATCGAGCTGCACGAACGCCTCGACGGCCACGTCGACGCCCGCCAGCACGCAGTCGGCCTTGGCGACCAGGTCACCGGTTGCCCGCTCGCCGGCCGGGACCGTGGCCCCGGTCGTCACGTCGTCCCGGCAGGCGTCCTCGGCCAGCGCGCGGCGCACGATGTCCCGGTAGCTGGACGGGTCGAGCGCCGCGAGCGGGCCGGGGTTCACCCACCGAGCTCCTGGAGAATCTGCTCCAGTTTGGCCTGCCGCTGGGCGAGGACCTGCTCCTGCTCGCGCGCATCGCGCACCACCTCGGGATCGGCCCGCTCGACGAAAGCCGGCTTCGCCAGCCGTGCCTGGAGCCCCTTGCGCTGCCCGCTGAGCTTGGCCAGGCTGCGCCGCACGCGGTCCGTCTCCTGCTTCCGATCCACGATGCCGGCCAGTGGGATGTGCAGCTGAAAGTCGCGCACGACCCGCCGGACAGTGTCCGGGCTGCGCGCGACCGTGTCGGCGAACTCGAGCGACGACAGGCCGGCCAGGTGGCGCACGTGGCCGCCCTGGGCTCCGAGCAGCTCGCGCACCTCGGCCGGGGCGCCTTCCACGAGCGCCGTGACCGGGCGTGACGGGGGCACCCCCCACTCGGATCGGACCGTCCGCACCGTCGTGACGACCTCCTGCAGGAGCGTCATGGCCGACACCGCGGGCTCGTCGCGCCAGGCGGCGACGGGCGCCGGAAACTGCGCCAGGGAAACGGTGCAATCGGTTCCGTTCGGAGCGCGTCCGTCCCCGGGACGCTGGGGCAGCGCCTGCCAGATCTCCTCGGTGACGAACGGCATGAACGGGTGGAGCATGCGCAGTATCCGGTCGTGGGCCTCGAGCAGCACGGCCACAGCCGTGTCGCGCTCGGCCGCGTCGCCCTGCAGCCGCGGCTTGACGAGCTCGATGTACCAGTCGGCGTACTCGTGCCAGAAGAAGTGATAGAGGCGATCGGCGGCAACGTCGAAGCGGAACCCCTCGAGGGCCGCCTGCAGCTCGCCGCTCAGCTCGCCGGTGCGGTGCAGGATCCAGCGGTGAATGAGATCGAGATCGCCCGCGGGCGGCACGTCCGGCCGGGTCTGCAGCGCCGGGGGGAGGTTCATCAGCACGAACCGCGAGGCGTTCCAGATCTTGTTGACGAACTGGCGGTATCCGCGCAGGCGCCCTTCCGAGAGCGAGATGTCCATCCCCGGCGACGCGAGGGCCGCCAGCGTGAACCGGAAGGCATCGGCGCCGATCTCCCCGATCAGCTCGAGCGGATCGACCACGTTGCCCTTCGACTTGCTCATCTTCTGGCCGTGGGCGTCCCGCACGAGCGACGTGATGTAGACAGTCTCGAACGGCACGTTGCCGGCGAACTTCACGCCGAGCATCATCATCCGCGCCACCCAGAAAAAGATGATGTCGTGCGCCGTAATCAGCAGGCTGGTCGGGTAGTAGCGCGCCAGGTCGTCCGTCGCGTCCGGCCACCCCATCGTGCTGAACGGCCACAGACCCGAGCTGAACCACGTGTCCAGCACGTCCTTGTCCTGCCGCACGGCTCCCCCGCACGTGCACGCGGCCGGCGCCTCCTCCGCGACCAGCACCGCGTCGCAGGCGTCGCAGTACCAGGCCGGAATCCGGTGTCCCCACCAGAGCTGGCGCGAGATGCACCAGTCGTGGATGTTGGTCATCCACTCCTCGTACGTTCTCGTCCAGTTCTCCGGCACGAACGTCGTGCGGCCCCGGTGAACGACCTCGAGCGCGCGCTCGGCCAGCGGCTCGATCCGCACGAACCACTGGGTCGACAGCAACGGCTCGACGACCGTTCCGCACCGCTGGCAGTGCCCCACGGCGTGCACGTGGTCGGCGACCCCGACCAGCAGCCCGGCGGCGTCCAGCTCGGCCACGAGGTCCGCGCGCGCGGCGAAGCGGTCGCGGCCGGCATAAGGCCCCGCCTCACCGGTCATGCGCCCGTCCTCGTCGATCACCGATACCTGCGGCAGCCCGTGGCGCTGGCCGATCTCGAAGTCGTTGGGATCGTGCGCCGGGGTGACCTTGACAGCGCCCGTGCCGAACGCGGGGTCGACGAACGCGTCGGCGATCACGGGCAGCTCACGCCCGATGACGGGCAGCACCACCCGCCGGCCGACCAGCTCGCGGTAGCGGTCGTCGTCCGGGTGGACGGCCACGCCGGTGTCGCCCAGCATCGTCTCGGGGCGCGTGGTCGCGACGACGACCGCCCCCTCGCCGCCGTGCAGCGGGTAACGCAGCTGGTAGAGCTTGCCCGCCGTGTCGCGGTGGTCCACCTCGAGGTCGGAGAGCGCGGTGCGGCAGCGCGGGCACCAGCTCACCAGGTAGGTGCCGCGGTAGATGAGCCCCTCGTCGTGCAGCGAGACGAACACGCGCCGGACCGCCCGCGACAGGCTCGCGTCGAGCGTGAAGCGCTCGCGGGACCAGTCGACCGACGAGCCCAGCTTGCGCATCTGGCTGGTGATGGTGCCGTGACTCTCCTCGACCCACTTCCAGACGCGCGCCTCGAACGCCTCGCGCCCCAGCTCGTGGCGCGTCCGCCCCTCCTCGGCGAGCTGCTTCTCGACGACGTTCTGGGTCGCGATCCCGGCGTGATCGGTCCCGGGCAGCCACAGCACGTCGCAGCCCTGCATGCGCTTCCAGCGGGCCACGACGTCGGGCAGGGTCTGATTGAGCGCGTGTCCGATGTGCAGCCAGCCCGTGACGTTCGGCGGCGGCAGCACCATGCTGAACGGCGGCCGGCCGGAAGACGGGTCGGCGCGGAAGGCGCCCACCCGCTCCCAGTACGCGTACCACTTGGGGTCGATCTTCGCGTGCTCGAAGACCTTCGTCAGCTCGGACATACGTGGCAGGTCAGGCGCCGGTCTCGTCCCGCCGCACGTGGCTCTCGATGAATTCGGAGATGGCCTGCATCGGCGTGCCCGGCTGGAACACGCCCTCGATGCCGACCGCGTTCAACCGGGCCACGTCGGCATCCGGGATGATCCCCCCGACGACCACGAGCACGTCGTCGAGCCCCTTGGCCGCGAGCTGCTCCATCAGGCGGGGACAGATGTGGTTGTGGGCGCCGGACAGGATCGACAGGCCGATGACGTCGGCGTCCTCCTGCAGCGCGGCGGCGACGATCTGCTCGGACGTCTGCCGCAAGCCGGTATAGATGACCTCCATCCCCGCGTCGCGCAGCGCGCGGGCGATCACCTTGGCTCCCCGATCGTGCCCGTCCAGTCCCGGCTTGGCGATGACGACTCGTATCTTGCGCATTTCCTAGACCGCCGGGGTTTCCTCGTACTCGCCCCACACGTCGCGCAGCGCGTCGCACATCTCGCCGACCGTTGCGTAGGCGCGCACGGCGGCCAGCAGCGGCGGCATGAGGTTCGCGGTCCCGGCGGCCGCGTAGCGCACCTCGTCGAGGGCGCGTGCCACGGCGGCGGCGTCGCGCCGCGCGCGAAGCTGCTCCAGAGCGGCGATCTGCTCCGCTTCGACGCGCTCCTCGATCTGCAGGATCGGCGGCCCCGCGCCGCCGGTCTCGACGTGCTGGTTCACCCCGACGATGGTCTGCGCGCCCGATTCGACAGCCTGCTGGAGCCGGTACGCGCTCTCGGCCACCTCGCGCTGCGGGAAACCGTCCTCGATGGCCTCGACCATGCCGCCGTAGCGGTCGATGGCCGCGAAATAGTCGCGCGCCCCGGCCTGGAGGTCCTCCGTCAACCGCTCCAGAAAGTACGACCCGCCGAGCGGGTCGACGATATCGACGATCCCGCTCTCGTGCGCGATGACCTGCTGGGTCCGCAGCGCCAGCAGCGCCGCCTCGGACGTCGGCAGCGCGAGCGCCTCGTCCAGCGAGTTCGTGTGCAGCGAGTTGGCGCCGCCGAGCACCGCGGCCAGCGCCTGCAGCGCCGTCCGCACGACGTTGTTGTAGGGCTGCTGCGCCGTGAGCGTCACGCCGGCGGTCTGGGCATGGAACCGCAGCTTCCACGAGCGCTCGTCGCAGGCCCCGAAGCGCTCGCGCATGACGCTCGCCCACAGCGCCCGCGCGGCGCGGTACTTGGCGATCTCCTCGAAGAAGTCGCTGTGCGCATTGAAGAAGAAGGAGATCCGCGGCACGAACCGATCGACGGGCAGGCCGGCGTCGACGCCGTGCTGCACGTACTCGATGCCGTCGCGCAGCGTGAACGCCAGCTCCTGCAGCGCCGTCGCGCCGGCTTCGCGAATGTGGTAGCCGCTCACCGAGATGGTGTTCCAGCGCGGAACCTCGGCCGCGCAGAAGGCGAACACGTCGGTCACCAGCCGCATCGAGGGGCGCGGCGGGTAGATGTACTCCTTCTGCGCGATGTACTCCTTCAGGATGTCGTTCTGAATCGTGCCGGAGAGCCCGGCCCACGATGCGCCCTGCCGCTCCGCCACGACGAGATACATGGCGAAGATCATGGCCGCCGGCGAGTTGATCGTCATCGACGTGGTGATGCCGTCGAGGCCGATGCCGTCGAACAGCGCCTCCATATCGGCCAGCGACGCGATGCTGACGCCGCACTTGCCCACCTCGCCGAGCGACAGCGGGTGATCCGGATCCCGCCCCATGAGCGTGGGCAGGTCGAACGCCACGCTGAGGCCGGTCCCGCCCGCGCCCAGCAGCTCGCGGTAGCGCCGGTTCGTCTCCGCCGGGGTGCCGAACCCCGAGAACTGGCGCATCGTCCACAGCTTGCCGCCATAGCCCGACGCGTGAATGCCGCGCGTGTAGGGAAACCCGCCGGGGGCGCCCAGCGTCTCCGGCGTCGCGCCGGGGGCATCCGCCGCCGTGTAGAGCTGCCTGGTGGACTGCCCCGTGGCCGTCGGCGACGTCATGACCGCAGTCGGAAGGCAATGAGCTGGGTCGCGTCGCCGGTCGGCGACGAGGCCGCGAGCTCGACCACGTAGTCGCCCGGCGGCAGATGGATGGGCCTGAGGTCGACCTGGTACGGGCGCCCCTCGACGGCCTGCTCCACATCGAGCGGATGGATGAGCTCGCCGCCGCGGTTGAGCAGGCGGGCCCTGACGTCGGGCCGCTCCGTGCCCGGCGCGTACGCCTCGAACCGGATGAGGATGCGCTCGGTGCGGCGGAACTCGCGCGATGCGGTCGGGGCGGCTCCCCAGTCGCCGACGAGCGCCTGCCACTCCTGGTGGTTCCGTGCGCGCAGGAACGACGGCGTGCTCAGGACGAGGTCCGTGCCCGTGAAGTCCGGAATCTCGATCTCCTGCCGGTCGCGGTCGATCACCTCGCCCGTTTCGTCCTCCACCGCCAGGCTCAACTGCAGCGTGCCGGGCTCCGCCTCGAACTCGACGCGGGTCTCGGCGGGCGGCGCGTCGCTCGCCGCGCGGCGCCGGTTCGTGCCGCGCCCGGCCCGGCTCTCGCCCTCGGGAACGCGCCCGCGATACGACGGCCCGCCGGCGTCGCTGAGCGCGGTGAGCAGCACCCGCGCCGGGGCTTCCCCGCCCCTGCGCCCCCTTGCCGCCGGCTCCCACAGGAACGTCACCCGGGTGCGCCCGTTGTCGCCCCTGGCCGTACCGATCCAGGTGCGTACCGGGCGGCCGCCGTGCCGCGGCTGCGCCAGCGACGCCAGCGCGGTGTCGACCGCCTTCGGCGGCTCGTAGGCCGTCGTCGTCAGCGCGCGCTCGACATCGCGCTCGGTCAGCGCCCAGTAGCCCTGCCGGTGCCGCACGTCGACGCCGTCGCGCTCGACGCGCACGTCGATCTCGTGGTACTTGCCGTCGGTCGGCGACCGCGACGAGTTGTACCCCAACAGGTAGTAGGCGCTCGAGTCGCGCACCATCTGCCGCAGGCCCGGCTGCAGGTTGTTGGTGTTCATGATGGTGCGTCCGTCCGTCTCGTTCGCCAGGACGTACAGCGTGCCCCGGGTCGAGCGCAACATCCGGTCGTCGGTCCGGCGGTCCACGCTCCGCTGGCTGACGTCGTACTCGCTGATCGCCAGCCCGCGCGGGTCGAGCGCGTAGATGGTCGTGTTGAACCGGTTGGCGGTCGTGTACACGTCGCGCAGGTCGAACGTCAGACCCTGGTCCGAGAAAAACTGGAAGGTCTCCTCGTAATGCTGCATCCGCGGATCCACCGCGACCGGCGGCGCACCGAACATCTCGGCATTGTCGCTGCGATGCTGGGGCGGCACGTAGTTCGAGTAGCCCTCGCTGATGAGCAGGACGTTCTTGCGCCCCTCGCGCAGCGAGCCCAGACGGATCATCAGCCCCTCGAGCGCCGACAGCGACACTTCGTTCCGCAGCCGCTCGACGATCTCCGTCGGGTAGTGCGCGTAGCGCTGCTCGAACATGTTCGCCGGGTCGTAGTCGAACTTGCGTCCGTAGAAGTTCTCGGCCGCCTCGATGACCGCGGCATGGTTGCGGGTCACCCGCACCTCGGACAGCGGCGTGAGGGGGTGCATGATGCCGACCATGTCGGTCGGATTCAGGTTGGTGCGCAGGAAGTCGGCCAGCGCGCGCCCGGCCCGCACGCCGTTCTCCCAGCGAACGTGGTAGTCGTCGAAGAACACGACGAAGATGCGGGTGTCGGTGCGCTGTGCCTCGCGCTCCTCGTCGTAGGCGTTGATGATGTCCCGCGCCGGCTCGGCGTCAGGCGCGGGCACGCCGGTGATCTCGACCCGCTGGAACGACTCGATCGTCTGCGGCTCGCCGTCCTCGAACACCTGGAAGTCGGCCGCCTCGAGGTCCGGCACGTGGTTCCCGTCGCCGTCCGTGACGATCACGTCGACCCGGATGAAGTTGATGCCCGTACGGAAGATGGGCGGCTGATCCTGCGCCTCGTCGGCCGCCGCCTCGGCATCGGACGGCGCCGCCGGGGCCGGGGCCGGCTGCTGCTGGGTGTGCACACCAGCCGCCAGCGCCAGGATCAACGCGCCGAGCAGTAGCGAGAGCAGTCTGGGACTATGCATGGGCACCCCGCACGTGAGAAGGACACGGTCAGTGGAACGCCACGGTGAGATGATAACATCGGCCTTGATGGCGTCCCGCGCGCAGGGCGCGGGACGCCGGCCGTCGAACAAGGTCACCAACATGCCGGAAGTCGCCGATCGTCCCTCCCCGTTGACCGTGCTGTCCGACGAAGAGCAGTTGCTGCGCGCCAGCGTGCGCGAGTTCGCGGAAACGGAGGTCGCGCCGCTCGTGCGGCAGATGGACGAGCAGGCGGAGATTCCCCGCACGCTGATCGACAAGCTCTTCGATCTCGGCGTGATGGCAATCGAGATCCCCGAGACGTGGGGCGGCGCCGGCGGTCACTTCTTCCTCTCCGTCCTCGTGGTGGAGGAGCTGTCGAAGGTCGATCCGTCGGTGGCGCTGCTCGTCGACGTGCAGAACACGCTCGTCATCAACGCCCTGCTCCGCTGGGGCAGCGACGACGTCAAGGCCCGCTTCCTGCCGCGGCTGGCCGGCGGCACCGTCGGCGCCTACGCGCTGTCGGAGGCCGACTCGGGCAGCGACGCGTTCGCCCTGGCGACCCGTGCGGTCGCGGACGGCGACGAGTTCGTTCTGAACGGCCGCAAGCTGTGGATCTCGAACGCGAAGGAAGCCGACGTGTTCATCGTCTTCGCCAACGCCGCGCCCGAGGCCGGCCACCGGGGCATCACCGCGTTCCTGGTCGAGCGCGGCATGCCCGGCTTCCAGGTGGGCAAGAAGGAGGACAAGCTCGGCATCCGCGCCAGCAGCACCTGCGAGCTGCTGCTGGACGACTGCCGCGTGCCGCGCGCCAACATTCTCGGCGAGCTGGGCCGCGGCTACCGCGTGGCGATC
Source organism: Vicinamibacterales bacterium (assembly GCA_963665465.1). Classification (GTDB taxonomy): domain Bacteria; phylum Acidobacteriota; class Vicinamibacteria; order Vicinamibacterales; family UBA8438; genus JAAXGX01. The sequence continues at coordinate 4,385,131 of OY762226.1, read as the reverse complement.
GAGACGCTGAACGAAGGCCGCATCGCCATCGGCGGACAGATGATCGGTCTGGCGCAGGGCGCCCTGAACCACACGCTCGCGTTCGTGCGGCAGCGGCAGCAGTTCGGCCAGCCGATCGGCGAGTTCCAGGGCGTTCAGTTCCAGCTCGCGCAGGCCGCCACCGAGCTCGAGGCGGCGCGGCTCACGGTCTACAACGCGGCGCGGCTGCGCGACGCCGGACACCGCTACACGACCGCCGGCGCGATGGCCAAGCTGTACTCGTCGCAGATCGCGGAGCGTGTCGCGTCGCTGGCCGTGCGGCTGTTCGGGGGCGTGGGCTACACGAAGGACTACCCGGTCGAGAAGCTGTATCGCGACGCGGTCATCGGGCAGGTGTACGAGGGCACGTCCAACATGCAGCTGCAGACGATCGCGAAGCAGCTGCTTATCAATTAGACGGGGCTGCGCCCCGAACCCCCGGCGTCCGCTTGCGGGGACCCCATAGCCCCGCGCCGCTCCCGCCGAGGCGCGCCGTGCGCGCCTTCCTTCAGACGGGGCGGCGCCCCGAACCCCCGGCGTCCGCTTGCGGGGACCCCACGGACCGAACCACGGCGGGTGCCGCTACGACACCAGGAGCCGTTCGAGGATCGGGCGCAGGCGATCGGCGGTCGTGCCCGGCGCCTCCGGCACCACGCGGGTGTCGGCCACCACGGTCATGAAGTTGGTGTCCCCCTCCCAGCGGGGCACCAGGTGCACGTGCAGGTGGCCCAGCGCGCCGGCGCCGGCGGCGCGGCCCAGGTTGATCCCCACGTTGAGGCCGTGCGGCGAGTACGCCTCCGTCAGCGCCATCTCGGCCGTGCGCGTCAACGACGCCAGCTCGCCCAGCTCGGCCGGGTCGAGCTCACCGAGCGCCGCCACGTGCCGGTTGGGCACCACCATCAGGTGGCCGTTGTTGTATGGAAACTTGTTGAGGATGACGAAGCAGCGCGCGCCGCGGTGCAGGATCAGCACCGGCGGCGGACTCGCGTCGAGTGCCCCGCAGAAGATGCACGCCCCGCCGTCGCCGGCGCTCGCGCTGGTCACGTACGCCAGTCTCCAAGGGGCCCAGAGACGCTCCACGGCGGGGGGATCCGGGTCAGTAGGGCGTCATCTCGCGATCGTGCAGCGGCGTCCCCGGCGGCGGGGCAACGGACCGGGCCGGCTCCATGTCGCGGTTGATGAGGTCCTTGAGCTCCTTGCCGGGCTTGAAGTAGGGCACGCGCTTGGACGGCACGTCGACCCGGTCGCCCGTCTTGGGATTGCGGCCCTTGCGCGGCTCGCGGCGTCGGAGGCGGAAGCTGCCGAACCCCCGCAGCTCGATCTTCTCACCGCGGCGGAGCGCGTCGATGATGCTTCGGAATACCGTCTCGACGATTACCTCGGAGTGCTTCTTCGTGAGGTCAGCGACACGAGCGACTTCTTCCACCAGCGCCGCCTTCGTCATGCTCCCGCCGGCCACGAACTCCTCCCATCCGACGCGCCAGCCCGTCAAGCGTCGCCCGGCGCCCGATCCTCGCGGCTAGTCGTACGACTTCCCGCTGTGCCGGAAGTGGTCGCCCAACGTCACCTCGGGTGACTCGCTGTTGGCGTAGCTCTGCCAGTTCGTCTCGTAGTCGTCCGACTTCAGGGCACGGATGCTCAACCCGATCTTGCGCTCGTCCGGGCTCAGCTTGATGATCCGCATCTTGATCGTCTCGTCGACCTTGATCTCCTCCTGCCCGCCGTGTTCGGCGTCGAACTCCGAGACGTGAATCAGCCCTTCGATACCCTCGGCGAGCTCGACGAACGCGCCGAAGTTGGTCACCCGCACCACCTTCCCTTCGACGACGTCTCCCACGCGATTGTTCCCGAAGAAGTCGTCCCAGATGTCGGTGGCCAGCTGCTTGAGCCCGAGCGACAGGCGCTGGCTGTCCGGGTCGACGTTGAGCACCATCGCCTCCACCTCGTCGCCCTTCTTCAGCACGTCGGACGGATGCGCCAGCCGCTTGCTCCACGACATGTCCGAGATGTGGATGAGGCCGTCGATCCCGTCCTCGACCTCGACGAACGCGCCGAACTCGGTCAGGTTGCGCACGGTGCCGTTGATCCGCGATCCCACCGGGTAGCGCTGCGCGAGCTCGTGCCAGGGGTTGGCCTCGATCTGCTTGAGGCCCAGCGAGATCCGCCGCGCGTCCGGATCGACGCCCAGCACCATCGACTCGATGGTATCGCCCACGGTCAGGAGCTTCGACGGATGCTTGACCCGCTTGCTCCACGACATCTCCGAGACGTGAATCAGGCCTTCCACGCCCGGCTCGAGCTCGACGAACGCGCCGTAGTCGGTCAGGCTGACGACCTTGCCCGAGAGGCGCTGGCCGACCGGGTAGCGCTCGGTCACCGACGCCCACGGGTCGGCGTGAAGCTGCTTGTAGCCCAGCGACACGCGCTCGGTGGCCGGGTCGTACTTGAGCACGATGACCTCGACCTCGTCGTTGACCTTGAAGATCTCCGACGGGTGCTGCGCGCGCCCCCACGACATGTCCGTCACGTGGAGCAGGCCGTCGATGCCGCCGAGGTCGATGAAGGCGCCGTAGTCGGTGAGGTTCTTGACCACGCCCTGCATCACGTTGCCCTCGGCCATGTTGGCCAGGGTGTCCTTCTTCTTCTCCGCGTTCTCCTCCTCGATGAGGACCTTGCGGGAGAGGACGATGTTGCCCCGCTTCTTGTTGACCTTGATGACCCGCATCCGGAGCTCCTGCCCCTTCAGGGCATCGAGGTTCCGGACGGGCCGCACGTCGATCTGCGACCCCGGCAGGAACGCGCGGACGCCGATGTCCACCGCGACCCCGCCCTTGATCCGCTCGATGACGCGGCCGATCACGACGCGGCGGTCCGTGTAGGCCTTCTCCACGTCGTCCCAGATCTTCATCTTCTCGGCCTTCTCGCGCGAGAGCACGATGTGGCCTTCGCGGTCCTCGGTCCGCTCGAGCAGGACGTCGACCGCGTCGCCCGGCTGAACCGTCACCTCACCGTTCTCGTCGAGGAACTCCGCGATGGAGATGATGCCTTCCGACTTGTAGCCGACGTCGACGATGACCTCCGAGGCCGAGACCTTGAGGACAGTCCCTTCGATGACTTCACCCTCGGTGATGTTCCGAAAGCTGCTCTTGTAGAGTTCCAGAAGGCGGGCGTACTCGGCCGAGTCGACCGCTTCGCCGTCGGTATCGACGTCGATCATGCCGGCGTCCGCAACATCTTGTGGGTTGGTCATGCTCTCGGAATTCTCCTCGCTCCTCGACACGCCACGGGCCTCCGCCCGTGGCGGGCTCACCCGACCGCCTACTTCTGAATCGAGATAAGCATCAGACTATACGCTGCTTAGCAGCAGACGGTCAACCGCCGCCGGGGGCCCGGAAACGCGCGCCGGCTCGCCCGCGCGCGGGCAGGCTCAGGCGCTTCGCAGCCGCTCGCGGACGATCGCCAGGACCCGGCGGACGACCGTCTCGATCGGCACGCCGGTGGTGTCGATGACGGCAGCGTCGGCCGCCTGCTTGAGCGGCGACACCCGGCGCGTACTGTCGAGCCGGTCCCGCTGCTCCAGCGCGTGAGCCACGGCGCCGATCTCGGCGGCGCGCGACGGATGGTGCGCCGGGTCGCGGGCGCGACGCGACGCGCGCTCCTCCGGCGACGCGTCCAGGTAGATCTTGGCGGTCGCGTGCGGGAAGACGACGGTGCCGATGTCGCGCCCCTCCATCACGATCGGACCGTCCAGCGCGTAGTCGCGTTGCCGCGCGACGAGCAGGTCGCGGACGCGGGGCATGCGGGCCACCTGCGCCGCCGCGGCGTCGATGGCGGGCGTGCGGATCGCGTCGGTCACGTCGTGGCCGTCGATCGCGACCCGTCCGGCGTCCAGGTCCAGCACGGCACTATCCGCGACGGTCACCACGGCCTCCTCATCGTCGAGCGACCGGCCCTCGCGCTGCGCCTTCCATGCCACGGCCCGGTACATCGCGCCCGTGTCGATGTAGCGCCAGTCCAGGGACTCCGCCACGGCGCGGGCGACCGTCCCCTTGCCTGCCCCCGACGGGCCGTCGATGGCGACGACGGCGGTCACGGCGCCGCCTCCCGCGCCGCCGGCGCACGCGCGGCGGCCGGCGCAACGGCGGCGCGCAGCGCCGTGAGCTCCCGCCGCGACAGCTCGCGGTGGCAGCCGGCCTTCAGGTGGCTGTCCCGGATCGGGCCGAACTGGACGCGCCGCAGGCGGCGCACCGTGTGGCCGACGACCGCGAGCATGCGCCGCACCTGCCGGTTGCGGCCCTCGCGCAGGGTGAGCTCGAGACGCGCCTGGTCCTCGCTCCGCGGCCGGTGTCCGCCCAGCAGGCGCACCTCCACCGGCGCGGTGCGCCGGCCGTCGAGCGTCACGCCGACGCGCAGGCGCCGCAGGCTCGCCGCGCTCGGAACCCCCTCGACCCGCGCCTCGTACACGCGCTCGAGACCGTGGCGCGGATGCATCAGGCTGGCGGCCAGGTCGCCGTCGTTCGTCAACAGCAGCAGTCCCTCGGAGTCGTAGTCGAGCCGGCCGACCGGGTACACGTACTCGCGCACGCGCGGCAGCAGGTCGAGCACCGTCCGGCGCCGCTGCGGGTCGTTGCGGGTGGTGACGACGCCGCGCGGCTTGTTGAGCAGGATGTAGCGCAGCCGCCGGGCGCGGCCGACGCGGCGGCCGTCCACGCGCACGGCGTCGCGAACCGGATCGGCGCGCGTGCCGAGCTCGGTGACGACGCGGCCGTTGACGGTCACGCGCCCCTCCTGCATCAAGCGCTCGGCGGCGCGGCGCGAGGCGATCCCGGCAGTCGACAGGATCTTCTGCAGCCGCACGCCGGGCGTGCGCCCCGCTGCGGACGGTGCGGCAACCACGGCCTTCTCAGTGCACCTGCTGCTTCGGCGGATCCGGCTCGTCCTCCGGCCCGGATTCGAACGGCAGCGTCTCGTTGAACGGATCGGTGTCGCCGAGGCTGGCCGGGATGTCCATGCCCAGCGCCTCGGCCATGTCCTCGACCCGGGGCAGATCCGACAGGTCCTTGAGGCCGAAGCGATCCAGGAACTCGCGCGTCGTGGCGTAGAGGAAGGGACGGCCGACCACGGCCTTGCGCCCCGTCACCTTGATCAGCCGCCGCTCGACCAGCGTGCCGAGCACGCCCGACGTGTTGACGCCGCGAATCTCGGCGATCTCCGGGCCGGTGATCGGCTGCCGATACGCCACGACGGCCAGCGTCTCGAGCGCCTGGACCGACAGCCGCTGCGTGGAATGCTCGTGGAAGAGCCGCCTGACCCATTCCGACAGCTCGGGACGCGTGACGATCTGATGGCCGCCCGCGACCTCGACCAGCCGCAGCCCCCCCGCGCGCTCCTCCCAGTCCTTGCGGACCGCCGCCAGCGCCTCCTCGACGTGCTCCGGCGCCTCGCCGTCGAGCAGCTTCACCAGCGTCTTCAGGGTCAGCGGCTCGGGCGACGCGAAGATCAGCGCCTCGACAATTGCCTGCAGCTCGCGCAAGTCGTCAGCCATCGCCTGGAACTCCGCCGGGCTGCGGGGCGTCGTCGGGCCGCTCCCGGGCGTACACGCGTATGGGGCCGAACGGCCCGCCCTGGAACACGCGGACCAGCTTCAGGCGAATCATCTCGAGCAGCGCCAGAAACGTGGTGATGAACGCCGGCCGGGTCTCGGCGTCGGAAAACAGCTCCTCGAACCCGCAGGCCTGCGTGTCGGACAGGCGCTCGAGCAATTGCCCGATGCGCGTCTCGATCGACATGAGGGCCGACGGAACCGCGAACTTCGGGCGCTCGCGCGCCCGCGTGACCACCGCCTGAAAGGCCTGCAGCAGGCTGAACAGATCGACCTCGAGCTCGCGCTCGATCGGCTCGTCGGCGAGGTCGGCGACGCGCCCGTCCGGACGCGTCCACTGGGCGCTGCGCACCGTCTCCCGCTCGTGCAGCAGCTCGGCGGCAGCCTTGAACTGCTGATGCTCGAGCAGGCGCTGCACCAGCGCGTCGCGGGGATCCTCCAGCTCCTCGGCCTCCTCCTGCGTCTCGATCCGCGGCACGAGCATCCGCGACTTGATGTGAATCAGCGTGGCCGCCATCACCAGGAACTCGCCCGCCACGTCGAGGTCGAGCTCCTGCATCAGGTCGAGGTAGGCCAGATACTGCTCGGTGACCAGCGCGATCGGAATGTCGTAGATGTCGATCTCGTGCTTCCTGATCAGGTGCAGGAGCAGGTCGAGCGGCCCCTCGAAGTTGTCGAGCTTGACCGGGTAGTCCGGAAGGATCGACTCGAAGCCCTGCGGCACGTTCATCGCTGCTCCCCCCGCATCAGTCGTAGACCAGGCCCACGGCATCCCGGACGCGCTTCATCGTCGCGCGCGCGATGACGCTCGCCCGGCGCGACCCGTCGAGCACGATCTCCCGCACGCGCCCGCGCTGGGCCAGCAGCTCGGCCCGCCGCTCGCGCACGGGATCGAGCCGGGCGTTGATGGCCTGCGCCAGCCGGTCCTTCACCTCCACGTCGCCCACCGTGCCCGCGCGGTAGCGGCGCTTGAGCTCGTCCACCTCCGCCACGTCGGGATTGAAGGCTTCGTGGTAGATGAAGACGGGATTGCCCTCGACCGTGCCCGGGATGTCCGCGCGGACCCGCTTGGGGTCGGTGTACATGCGCATCACCTTCTTGCGCACCGTCTTCGGCTCGTCGGACAGGTCGATGGTGTTCCCGTAGCTCTTGCTCATCTTGCGGTTGTCGATCCCGGGCAGGCGGGGCACGCGCGTCAGCAGCGGCTGGGGCTCGGGAAAGAGGTCCCCGAAGAAGCCCTGAAAGCGCCGCACCACCTCGCGCGTCAGCTCCAGGTGCGGCACCTGGTCGTCGCCCACGGGCACGTACTCGGCGCCGTACATGAGCACGTCCGCGCCCTGCAGCAGCGGGTAGCCGAGAAAGCCGAGGGTCGACAGGTCGCGGTCGGAGAGCTGCTCGATCTGCTCCTTGTAGGTCGGCACCCGCTCCAGCCAGGGGATGGGCACCACCATCGACAGCAGCAGGTACAGCTCGGCATGCTCCGGCACTAGCGACTGCACGAAGATCGTGCTGCGCTCGGGGTCGATGCCGGCGGCAATCCAGTCCGTGACGTTGTCGAGCGCGTGACCGGTCAGCTCGTCCGTCCTGGCGTACTCGCTGGTCAGCGCGTGCCAGTCCGCGACGAAGTACATGCAGTCGTAGCCGGACTGCAGCTCGGCCCAGTTCCCGAGCGCCCCGACCAGGTGCCCGAGGTGCAGCTTGCCGGTCGGCCGCATGCCGGAGACGACGCGCCGCTGCCTTGTTTCGGATGCCACGAGAAGAAAGAAGCTAAAGCAGGATACGGCCGCCCGCGCAATTCGGCAAGTCGGCGTGCCCGCTTCGTCACCCGAAGTGCTCGGCGAGCACCCCCGCCAGCCGCCGGCCGACGACGCGCTGCAGCTCGTCGCGGCTGGCGCGGCGGACGTTCGCCGCGCTGCCGAAGTGCTCGAGCAGCAGCTTGCGGCGCTTCGGTCCGATGCCCGGCACCTCGTCGAGGCCCGAGCGCAGATCGCGCATCCTGCGGGCGCGGCGATGGAACGTCACGGCGAACCGGTGGGCCTCGTCGCGGATGCGCTGCACGAGCCTGAGCGCGCCGCTGTGCCGGTCGAGCGCGATGGGCTCCTGCCGGTCGCGCGTCACGAGCAGCTCCTCGCGCTTGGCGATGCCGATGGCCAGCAGGTTTCCGAGGCCGAGCCGCTCGAGCGCCTTGTACGCCGCGGACAGCTGGCCCTTCCCGCCGTCGACGATCACCAGATCGGGAAACGGACCGCCCTGCTCGAGCAGACGCCGGTAGCGCCGCAGCACGACCTCCTCCATGGCGGCGAAGTCGTCGGGATGCGCCGCCCTGCTGTTGCGGATGCGGTACTTGCGGTATTCGCTGCGGCGCATGACGCCGTCCTCGCACACCACCATCGCGGCGACGCTCTCGGCGCCCTGGATCGTCGAGATGTCGAAGCACTCGACGCGCCGCGGCAGGGCCGCCAGGCCCAGCACGCCGCGCAGCTCGTCGAGCGCCGCGCCGTGCACGCGGGCGTGCTCGCCGTAGCGCGAGTCGTAGCCCAGGCCGGCGTTGCGGCCGGCCAGCTCCAGCAGCCCGCGCTTGTCGCCGCGCTTCGGCACGTGCAGCCGCACCCGCCGGCCCGCGCGCGCCGACAGCCAGCCGGCCAGGGCCGCCTCGTCGTCGAGCGCCACCGGCAGGTGCACTTCCGGCGGGACATCGCGCACCTCGTAGAACTGCTGCAGGGCCGCCCGCACGACATCCTGCTCGGAGCGGTGCGGCGCGTCGATGGCGTCGGTCACCAGCTCGACCCGCTCCACGACCCGCCCGCCGCGCATCTGGAACACCAGCACCACCGCCCCGGACGGCCCGACCCTGACGCCGAACGCGTCGCGGTCGCCCAGCCGCGCCGTCGCCATCTTCTGCTGGCGGTCCCTGAGGGTCTCGACCGTGCGCACCGCGTCCCGGATCTGGGCCGCCTGCTCGTAGTGCAGCTCGTCGGCGGCCGCCTGCATCTGGGTCCGCAGCTCGGCGAGCAGCTCGTCGTTGCGGCCGTCGAGGAACATCTGCGTGTGCGCGACGGCCGTCGCGTACTCGGCCTCGCTGCACAGCTCCTCCACGCACGGCGCGATGCAGCGCTTGATGTCGTACTCGAGGCAGGCGCGGCCGCGCTTGCCGTTGATGACCTCGTTGCACGAGCGCATCCCGAACAACCGGTGCGTCAGCGCCATGGTCTTGCGGGCGAACGTGGCCGGCAGGAACGGGCCGGCGTAGAAGTTGCCGTCGCGGGCCACGCGCCGGGCGACCAGCACGCGCGGGAAGCGCTCGCTGGTGGTCACCTGCAGGTAGGGGTAGTTCTTGTCGTCACGCAGCAGGATGTTGTACCGCGGCGCGCGCTGCTTGATGAGGTTGTTCTCCAGCGCCAGCGCCTCGACGAGCGAGTCGGTCACGATGACCTCGAGCCCCGCCACCTCGTCGAGCAGGGCGTCGGTCTTGGGGCTCGATCCGTAGGCGCCAAGATAGCTTCGCACGCGGTCGCGCAGCGCGGTGGCGCGCCCCACGTAGATCGTGTCGCCGGCGCGGTTGGCGTACAGGTAGACGCCGGGCTGCTCGGGCAGGCGGCTGATCTGGTCCTTGAGGTCCCGAATCGGCATGTCCTACACTGCAGCTACGCAGGCGGCCGCCCGCCCTGCGCGGGATCCGCACCGGCGGCGCGCGTTGCCAATCCCAGTCCGAAAATTATATCGTCCGGCCGTCGGCTCTCGATCCTCATCCACGATGACCTTCACCGGCACAATCGGCGCGCTCTGCCTGTACCCGTTGCGCGCCATCATCGATCTGTGCGTCCGCCTGGGCGTGCACCCCAACCTGCTGACGCTGACCGGCGTCATCATCAACGCCGGCGCGGGATGGGCGCTGGGAACCGGCCACTTCAGGACCGCCGGCCTGGTCATGGTCGTCGCGAACATCTTCGACTTCATCGACGGCAAGGTGGCCGAGCGCACCGCGCTCTCGTCGCGCTTCGGCGGATTCTGGGACTCGGTGATGGACCGGTTCTCGGACATCCTCCTGTTCATCGGCCTCATCTACCTCTACGCCGCCCGCGACCGGACGGACTACGTGCTGATCACGGCGCTGGCGCTCATGTTCTCCGTGATGACCAGCTACACCCGCGCGCGCGCCGAGTCGCTGATCGAGAAGTGCAAGGTCGGCTTCATGGAGCGCCCCGAGCGCATCGTGCTCTTCATGATCGGCGCGTTCACGAACCGCATGGGCGCCGTGATGTGGGTGATCCTGGTGCTGTCGGTCGTGACGGTGGTCGACCGGATCTACTACACCTGGCACGAGCTCCGCACGGCCGACCAGGACCATGTCCCGCGCCGCGTGCGCATGACGTTCAAGCGCGCGCTCGCGCTGCCCGCCATCGCCGTCTGGCACGCCCTGTTCTGGACGTTCGAGCGCGCGACCTGGCAGTACGACCTGATGGTGCTCGCCATCCTGGCGTTCGTGTGGGTGACGCCGCCAGGGTGGCTCGGCGACCCGACGGCCGAGGGGCCGGGGCTCGTCGGGCTGCTCGGCGCCCTGTTCTCCTGACAGCGGCGCGCGCGTCAGACGCGCGACTGGTACTCGCCGGTCTCGGTGTTCACCCGCACCCGGTCGCCGTTGGCGATGAACGGCGGCACCTGCACGACGAGGCCGGTCTCGAGCTGCGCGGGCTTGAGCTGGGCGCTGGCGGTGGCGCCCTTGATGGCCGGGGTCGTCTCCGTCACCTGCAAGTCGACGGTCAGCGGCAGCTGGATGCCGACGGGATCGCCGTCGAACTGCTCCACCACGATGATCGCCTCGGGCAGCAGGTAGCTGACCGACTCGCCGAGCGTCTCGCCGGTCAGTTGCACCTGCTCGAAGCTCTCGGTGTCCATGAAGTGATAGCCGTCGCCGTCCGCGTACAGGAACTGCATGCGCCGCGAGTCGAGCGCGGCGCGCTCCACGTCGTCCTCGGAACGGAACTTGTGGTCGGTCAAGGTACCGCTGCGGAGATTGCGGAGCCGGCACTGGACGAATCCGCGCTTGTTCCCGGGCGTCAGATGCTGCAGGTCGAGCACGCGGCACAGGTTGCCGGCGTGCCGGATCAGCATCCCCTTGCGTAGTCGAGTTGCCTGGATCGAAGCCACTATCCTTAATCGTACCGCAATCGAGCTCGCGCAAGGCGCGCACAGCGCGCCTCGGCGGGAGCGGCGCGGGGCTATGGGGTCCCCGCGAGCGGACGCCGGGGGTTCGGGGCGCAGCCCCGTCTGAAGGAAGCTGCGCACAGCGCGCCTCGGCGGGAGCGGCGCCGGGCGCAGCCCCGTCCGAATGAAGCCCGGCCTCGGAGGCGCTACAATGGGAGTGAGCGGCAGGCAGGGAGCACTTCGATGCGCGCCGGTGCGATTCTCTTCGGATCAATTCTCTTTCTGGCCGGCCTGATCGCCGGCAGCCTCCTGACCGGCCGCCTCGACACCGCGGACGAGGGCCAGGCCGCGCCGGTCGTCGTCAGGCAGCCGGTCGGGGCGCCGAGGCCGGGGAGCGCCCCCGCGCCGGCCACCCGGCTCCCAACGCGCGCCCTGGCCGCGCAACCGGGCGCGGCGGCCCTGCCCAGCTTCGCCGACGTGGCCGAGTCGAGCATCCGGACGGTGGCCAACATCTCGTCGCGGCAGGTCGTGCGGCGACGGTCGATATTCGGGAACGATCCGTTCTTCCGCTACTTCTTCGGCGATTCGGGCGGATTCTCCGGCTACCGCGAGCGGCCCAGCCTCGGATCGGGCGTCATCGTGCGGCCGGACGGCTACATCGTGACGAACGCGCACGTGGTGGGGCGACAGAGCGCCGGCATCACCGTCACCCTGCCGACCAACGAGGAGCACGAGGCCACGCTCGTCGGCCGCGACGAGTCCACGGACATCGCGCTGCTGCACATCGACGCCGACGGCCTCCCGACGCTGCCGTGGGGCGACTCGTCGGCGCTGCGCATCGCCGAGTGGGTGCTGGCCGTCGGCAACCCGTTTCAGCTGAACCAGACGGTCACGCTGGGCATCGTCAGCGCGGTCGGCCGCGACAACCTCGGGGTAGCGCGCTACGAGGACTTCATCCAGACCGACGCCGCCATCAACCCGGGCAACTCCGGCGGTGCGCTCGTCAACGCGCACGGCGAGCTGGTCGGCATCAACACCGCCATCTTCAGCGACAGCGGCGGCAGCCAGGGTGTCGGGTTCGCCGTGCCCAGCAACCTGGCCCGGCGCGTGATGGACGAGCTGATCGAGCACGGCGAGGTGCGCCGCGGCTCGTTCGGCTACGTGGACGTCCGCCGCCTGACGCCGCAGCTGGCACGCGAGCTCGGCATTCCCGACGCCCGCGGCGTGGTTGTCTGGCGCATCCACCAGGCGTCGGCGGCCGCGCAGGCCGGCCTGGAGCCGGGCGACGTCATCGTGGCGTTCGACGGGGTCGCCCTCGAGGACGGCGCCGACTACGCCCGCCTGCTGTCGGACGCGGAGATCGGCACCACGGTCACGCTCGACGTCATCCGCGCGGGCGAGCGCCTGACCTTCGAGGTCCAGGTTTCCCTCGCGCGCCAGCAATAGCCTCCGCCCCGTCCCCGGCGACCGCCGCGCGGGCACGGCCGCGGGCCGACACGTACGGGCTCGCCGCGGCGTAGCAGCGCCAGGGGCGGTTCGCGCCGACGGCAATGCCGATGCGCGGGCTCCAGGCCAGCGCCCCTTCGAACGGGCCGCAGTCCTCGACGAACAGCCGGCTGCCGGACAGATCGCAGCGGTTCTGGCGAAGCGTGATGCCGAGCGCGCTGGTCAGGTTCCCGGGACCGCGGCACAGGTCCGGATCGGTGAGCGGCGTCGCGCGGCGGCCGGCGTCGCGCGCCCGCCGGCGCCGCATCAGCGCCGCGCCGCCGACGGGCTCCAGGGCCCGGATGAGCACGGCGGCCGGCGCACCTTCCGGCTCCGTCACGGCGTTGACCAGGTGGTGGAGGCCGTAGTTGACGTACACGTAGGCACGGCCCGGGGGGCCGTAGAGCGGGGCGTTGCGGCGCGTGAGACCGGCCGCCGCGTGACAGGCCGGATCGCCCTCGCCGACGTAGGCCTCCACCTCGACGATGACGCCGGCCGCCGCACCGCGCGGCGTGACGTGCACCAGCCGCTTGCCGATCAGGTCGCGCGCGACGTCCAGCGTGGGGCGGGCGTAGAACGCGCGCGGCAGGACGGCGCCCACGGTCACGGCTCGGCGTAGGCGTGGGTCCGGCCGGTCTCGAGGGCGTGCCGCAGGTAGCGGCCCGTGTGCGAGCCCTCGTGCGCGGCGATCTGCTCGGGAGCGCCCGCCGCCACCACGTGTCCGCCGTCGTCGCCGCCCTCGGGTCCCAGATCGATCACCCAGTCGGCCGTCTTGATGACATCGAGGTTGTGCTCGATGACCAGCAGCGTGTGACCCGCCTGGAGCAGCTTCCGGAAGGCCGCCAGCAGGCGCGCGATGTCGTCGAGGTGCAGGCCGGTCGTCGGCTCGTCGAGGATGTAGAGCGTGCGGTCGCCGCCGCGCGCGACGAGGTGCGCCGCGATCTTGATGCGCTGGGCCTCGCCGCCCGACAGCGTCGTCGCCGGCTGGCCCAGGCGCAGATAGCCGAGGCCGATCTCGTCGAGCACCTGCAGGCGCCGGCACACCTTCGGCGCCGTGCTGAAGAACGACAGCGCCTCGCGCACCGTCAGCCGCAGCACGTCGTCGATGTTGCGGCCGCGGTACTGCACGTCGAGCACCTGCGGCTTGAAGCGGCGGCCGTCGCAGTGCTCGCACGGCACGAAGACGTCGGCCAGGAACTGCATCTCGACGCGTACCTCGCCCTCGCCTTCGCACGCGTCGCAGCGGCCGCCCGGCACGTTGAACGAGAAGTGGCTCGCGGTCAGCGCCTGCGCCCGGGCGTCCTTCGTCGAGGCGAACAGCTCCCGGATGGGGTCGAACGCCTTGAGGTAGGTGACCGGGTTCGAGCGCGGTGTCCGGCCGATGGGCGCCTGATCGACCAGCACGGCCTTGTTGACCAGCTCGAGCCCCTCGACCGCGTCGTGCGCGCCGACCCGCTTGTCCCACTCGCCCTTCGCCCGCTTGATCGCGGCGTACAGCACGTCGTGCACCAGCGTGGACTTGCCCGACCCGCTGACGCCGGTGACGCAGGTCAGCATGTTCGACGGAATCTCCACGTCGATGCCCTTGAGATTGTGCTCGGCCGCGCCGCGCAGCCGGAGCGCGTGCCCCTGCGGCAGCCGCCGGCGCCGCGCGGCCGGGACCGGGATCGCCAGCTCGCCGCGCAGGTACTTGCCGGTCAGCGACGTCGGCTCGTCGGCGATGCCGGCCGACGGGCCGGCGTACACCACCTCGCCGCCGCGCGTGCCGGCGCCCAGCCCCAGATCGACGAGGTAGTCGCCGGCCCGGATCATCTCCGTGTCGTGCTCGACGACCACCACCGTGTTCCCCTGGTCGCGGAGCTGCCGGAGAATGCGCAGCAGGCGCTCGTTGTCCCGCGGATGCAGTCCGATGGACGGCTCGTCGAGCACGTACAGCGTGCCGACCAGCGCCGAGCCGAGGGCGGTGGCCAGGTTGATCCGCTGCGCCTCGCCGCCCGACAGCGTCGACGACAGGCGGTCGAGGGTCAGGTAGTCGAGCCCCACGTCGCTGAGGAACGACAGCCGGCGGCGGATCTCCCGGACGATGCGCTCGGCGACGGCGGCCTCCTTCTCCGTGAGCGTCAGCTCGTCGAAGAAGCGCCGCGCGCGGGCCACCGTGAAACCGCACAGCACGTCGATCGGGTCCCCTCCCACCCGCACGGCGCGCGCCTCGGACCGGAGCCGGGTGCCGCGGCACTCCGGGCAGACCAGGTAGCCGCGGTAGCGGCTGAGGAAGACGCGCACGTGGACCTTGTACTTCTTGCTCTCCAGCCAGCGGAAGAAGCCCCGGATGCCGGTGTAGCGGCCTCCGTCCCCGTCGATGACGAACGTCCGTTCCGTCTCCGTCAGGTCCGCCCACGGCACGTTCGTGCGGATGCCGTTCGCCCGCGCCGCCCGCTTGAGGTCGGCCAGCCGCGGCCGGTAGTGCGCCTTGCTCCACGGCTCGATGGCATCCTGCTGGATCGACTTCGACGGATCCGGCACGACCAGATCCATGTCCAGCTCGATGACGTTGCCGAAGCCGTGGCAGGTCTGGCAGGCGCCGAACGGGTTGTTGAACGAGAAGAGCCGCGGCTGCGGCACCTCGTACGGGATGCCGCACGCGCGGCACTCGAACAGCTCGCTGAACCGATGGGTGCCCCCACCGTCCGCCTCGATGGCGAACGCCGCGCCGCCGCCCTCCGCGTAGGCCGTCTCCACCGAGTCCGTCAGCCGGCTCAGCGCGTCGGCGCCGACCTTCACGCGGTCGACCACCACCTGCAGCGCCGTTGCGCCGTCCAGCGCCCCGGGCTCGAGGTCGTCGAGCGTGACGGCCCGCCCGTCCACGACCACGCGGCGGAACCCCTTCCGCCGCAGCGCGTCGAGCGCCGCCGCCACCGGCGAGTCGCCGTGGCCGTTGGCGGCCGCGGCCGCATCCCCGGGCGCGTCGAGGTCGGCCGCCGCGTCCTCCTCGTCCGGCGGCACGGCGCCGGTGAGCCCGACCACCACCGGAAGCTGGTAGCCGAGCAGCAGGCGGGTGCCGTCCGGCAGCGCCGCGAGCGCGCGGGCCGCGACCTCCGCGCTGTCGCGCAGCACCTCGTTGCCGCACTGGCGGCAGATCGTGCGGCCCACCCGGGCGTACAGGAGCCGCAGGTAGTCGTGAATCTCCGTCGTCGTGCCGACCGTCGAGCGCGGGTTGCGCAGGCTGTTCTTCTGGCGGATGGCGATGGCCGGGCAGATGCCGTCGATCTCGTCGACGTCCGGCTTCTCCATGCGGTCGAGGAACTGCCGCGCGTAGGCCGACAGCGACTCCACGTACCGTCGCTGGCCCTCCGCGTAGATCGTGTCGAAGGCCAGCGACGACTTGCCGGACCCGCTGACCCCGGTGACGATGATGAGCTTGCGCTGCGGCAGCGTCAGGTCGATGTTCTTGAGGTTGTGCGTGCGGGCGCCCCGAATGACGATCTGCTGCTGCTGCTGCTCTGCCGGAGTCGGCTCTGGCATGGGGGCCTGGGAGCCCGCCGGCTCCCTGCGGACGATTTCCGTCCGGACGGTAGCAGACGATTCTATCGACATGCCCGGCCACGTTCAACCGGGCGACCCGCGCCCCGCTTTGCGCTACGCTTCATTGAGACGGGGCTGCGCCCCGAACCCCCGGCGTCCGCTTGCGGGGACCCCTTTGCCCCGCGCCGCTCCCGCCGAGGCGCGCTGTGCGCACCTTGCGGAGTCTGCATCGTCATGCGGCGCAGACTCCCAGGTTCGACGCGGGCGGCGAGCGGCGGCGGGGAAATCGCCGGCCCGCGAGGAGGAGCACACACGATGTCGACAGACCGCCAGCGCCTGGCCGACCTGGCCCGGCGCTTCGTGACCGCCTTCAACGACAACGACCTCGACGCCGTCATGTCCTACTTCGCCGACGACGGCGTCTACGACGAGTTCAACGGCACCCGCAACCGCGGCAAGGCCGCCATCCGCGGCGCGCTGCTGCCGCAGTTCACCGGCCGCTACGGCGCGATGCACTTCATCGACGACGACCTGTTCGTCGACCCCGACGCCGGCAAGGTCATGGCGAGCTGGCGCTGCACGCTCGAGATGAAGGGCCAGCCCACCTCCTGGCGCGGCCTCGACCTGCTGTACTTCGAGGGCGACGTGCTCGTCCGCAAGTCGACCTACGCCAAGGCCAGGGCGCCCCTGTTCGAGGAGGCGGCGGATGCGTAGCGCCGGGCGCGGCGCCAGCCCGCGGCGGCGCGCGGCCGCCGTGCCCGGAGCAACCCTGCTCGCGGCCGGCGCGCTGGTCGTCGCGGGCGCCGGGTTGCTGCTGCCGGGCAGCGATCCGGTCGGCGCCGCGTCGGCTGCGGCGCAGGCGCCGCCCGCCCCGGTGAACAACGTCCTCCCGCTCCTCGCAGCGGACAAGCCGATCTTCGGGCAGTTCGTCAACTACCTCGGCGTCGGCAGCGACCGCGAGTCCGCCGTCGGCCACGCCGCCAACCGGCGCTTCGACTTCGTGGTCTACGACCTCGAGCACACCCCGTTCGACATCCCGCGCCTCACCGAGTACCTGCAGTGGCTGCTCGACCGCCGCGCCATCGCCGAGGCCGGCCTCACGGCGACCAAGACGGTGTTCGTGCGGATGCCGGTCAACGCCCGCGAGATGAACGAGTGGGTGACGAAGAACGTGCTCGACACCGGCGTCCACGGCCTCGTCTTCCCCCACACGGAGACCGCCGAGCAGGCCCTGCGCGCCGTCAGCGCCATGCGCTACCCGCAAGCCCCCGGCGCCGCCGACGCCGAGCCGCCCGGCATCCGCGGCTCGAGCCCGGCCATCGCCGCCCGCTACTGGGGCCTGACGACGCGCGAGTACCAGCAGCGGGCCGACATCTGGCGGCTCGACCCGCAGGGCAGCCTCATCCCGATCTTCATCATCGAGAACCGCACCGGCGTGGAGAACGTCCGCGACATCGCCCGCGCGCTCGCCGACCGCGGCATCGGCGCCATCCTGTGGGCCGGCTCGGGCGACATGCGGGTCTCCTACGCCGGCGACCAGGCCGCGCTCGCCGCCGGCCTCGACCGCGTGATCGCCGCCGCGCAGGAGTTCGGGCTGCCGGCCGGCATCAACGGCATCACGAATCTGGAGCAGCGCTACGCCCAGGGCGTGCGCATGTTCGTCAGCATCGGCGCCGGCGCCCAGCCCCCGACGCCCGAGCAGCGGCGCGCCGTGGGCCGCTAGGAGTCCGTGGTGAAACCCCGCGTTGCACCTAGAGCGGCGAGGCGCCCGGCTGACAAGGCGCGACGAGGGAGCATATTGGGCATATTCGACCCCGTTGAGGAATGGTCCAGCGCAGTCCTTACGGGATGCATCGCCGCTCGAATGCAGCGGGGCCTTTTGCCACGGGCTCCCAGGGCCGCGCGGCTGTGCTAGGATGGGATGTTCCAGCCCCAGCCGGCGTAGCTCAGCTGGTAGAGCAGCTGATTCGTAATCAGCAGGTCAGCGGTTCGAGTCCGCTCGCCGGCTCCAATAGAATCAACCACTTACAGGGGTTTAGCGGGATAGGCGATTGCGGCCGTGTCGGCACTATGTGGGCAAATGGCCCGCTCAGGCCCGCAAGAGCCAGCACCGCGCGGCAACATCGTGAACGCCCGCGCCCGGCGCCACCGCTGAGCCTTGGTGGGCGTTGCCTCCCTTTCGACCGGGTCTGGCCGTCACCCATCTCCTCATCGGCCGCGCTCCAGCTGTACGCCGTCCGCCGCCGTACGGCCCGGTCCTGGTACCAGTCGACGATGCCGACCGGTTCAGTCGATGGGTCGCGTGCGGCCACAGGCGTCGGCCTCGCCGTACTGCCAGCAGCCCCAGAAACGCTTCTGACGCCGCACCACCATAGGTCTCGGGGGGCGGCAACGGCAGCCCGGCTGCTTCGACCGGCACGACAGTCGGAGCACTCGAAGAGCCCGCCGGGGGCCTCCAACAGCATGCCGGTACCGCAAGCGCCGCAGGAGGGCTGCGTGTAGTCGCAGCCCTCGCCACCGTTCCAGTTCGTGCACCTCGCGAAATACCGGGTCCGGCCGCTCATCCCCGCCGGCACCGCCGGGGCTGCCGCACGGGCACGGCACCGCCACCCGCACCGGATCGAGCCAAGCCTCGAGCGGGTTCGAGGCGGTCGTGACCGGCAGGTCCGCGCTCTCGATGATCGCCCGGGTCACCGGCGAGACGCAGCCGTCGGGGTCGGACACCACGATCAGCACCGCGTAGCGGGCGCGCGTCAGCGCCACGTACCAGAGCTGGTTGCTCGTCGTCGCGACCTCCGCCGGCTTACGGCTGCGATGGCGCGGTCGAGCGCGAACTGGGCGGGTGCGGTCGCCGACCTCGGCACCCGGAAGTCGATCAGCACCGCGCAGTCCGCCTCGCCGCCCTTGGCGGCGTGATGGGCGGCGGGCGACCGGCTGGCCGGCGGCGCACCGCGCCTATCCAGGCGTCGACCTCCTGCGTCAGCGGGCCAAGCCCGGCGTCCGGGCCGTCGCCGACGTCGGCGGCCGCTTCGACCGTCCACCGTTCCGGATCGTCGATCTTGACGCCCGCGGCCCGCAGTCGTTCGACGAGCACCGCAGCCATGCTCTGAAGAAGAGATGCCCGGCATTCGTCGGCAAATCCGCCGTCGTCACCCACAGCGGCGCCCCGGTCACGCTGCCGGTCTCGTGCCCATCGCCATAGCCGTTCAGTGCACGGGTTCGATCGCGCCGGGGCCAGACCGGTTCCGCGACTTTCACCACAGGCTGTTGAGCGTGAGACCGGCCATGTTGCTGTTGTCAACGATCAGGTGCAACGCCAAGGCGGGCGGCGTCACCCGATCGATCTGTGCGAGGAACTGGCAGAACTACGTGCCGCGATGGCGCTGGGTGAGGCGGCCGAGCACCTCGCCAGTCGCCACGTTGAAGGCGGCGTACAGATTCTGGTCCCGTGTCGCTTGTAGTCGTGCGTCAACGTGTCGTGACGGCCCGGCTTGATCGGCAGGCCCGGCTGCGTGCGGTCGAGAGCCTGAATCTGCGCCTTCTCCTCGACCGAGAGCACCAGCGCGTTGTCGGGTGGGTTGAGGTGGAGCCCGACGACGTCGACGACCTCCCTTCCCGCGGGACTGGTTCGTCGCCCAGGGCCACGCACGTTCGCGCCCCAGGAGTCGTGGATCGCTCCCAAGGAGTTCTACGGCGACCCGATGGCCAACCTGCACCAGACGCTCAGCGCCGGTGGCCGGACGCCGCAGGAAGCGCGCGCCGGCGGCATGATCCACTCGCTCTCGGAGATCATCGAGTACGCCTCGTCCACCAAGACGCTCTGTCCCGGCGACGTGATCAACAACGGCACGGCGGTGGGCGCGGCGGACACTCGCGGCGAGGAGGCCCGCTACCTCAAGCCAGGCGAGGTGGTCGAGGCAAGCATCGACGGCATCGGCACGCTGCGCATGCCGGTGGTCGCCGGCGAGCAGCCGAGCGGCCTGACCGGTGCCGAGCTGCCGCCGGTCCGCAGCTGCCGCGACTGGGGCGACCGCCGCACCGCTGCGACCCGCACGTCGCCGCGGACGCATCTCTCGCATACCCTCGACGCCCTTGGGGGGATTCGACATGTATTTACGGTTGCCCGCTGCCCGTTCCGTCCTGCTGCTCGCCCTGGCGCTGCTGCCGCTTGCGCCGCAGCCCGCCGCCGCGCAAACGTCGACCAGCTCCGCATGGTGTGGACGCGCGCCCTGCGCGAGGGCACCAACCAGGCCACGCCGATCGCGTACGGCGGCGTGCTGTACGTGCCGAACCCGAGCCATGCCACGCAGGCCATCGATGCGCTGACGGGAGACCTGCTGTGGGAATACGTACGGCCCATCCCGGAGGACGCGAACGACTAAGGCGCGGCGAATACCGAGTTCGTGCCGGTGACCAACGAGATGCACGAGAATCCGGCTCCCGGCGACTGGCTCATGTGGCGCCGGACGCAGAACGGTTGGGGCTACAGCCCGCTGGACCAGATCAACCGCGATAACATTCGGGGACTCGTCCAGGTGAACCGCAGCGCGGCCATCTACGGCAACCTGATCATCGACACCGCCAACGACGGCTACGTCTACGCGCTCGACGCGCAGACGGGACGTCTGGTGTGGGAGACGGAGATTCTCAATCTGCAGGAACTGCCGGCGCGGCACTCGACCGGGCCAATCATCGCGACCGGCATGGTCGTCTCAGGCCGCAGTTGCCGGCCGTGGGCCGGACCGGAAGCCTGCATCATCGCCGCCCACGACCGCGCACCGGCGCGGAGGTGTGGCGCACGCGGCTGATCCCGGCGCCGGGCGAGCCGGGCAACGAGACGTGGGGCGACGTGCCGTACGAGGAGCGCGGGCACGTGGGATCGTGGATGGCGCCCAGCTACGACCCCGACCTGAATCTCATCTACGTCGGCACCTCGGTCACGTCTCCCGCGCCGAAGTTCCTGCTCGGCGGCGCCGACAACCGGCACCTGTATCACAACTCGACGCTCGCGCTCGACGGCGATTCCGGCGAGATCAGGTGGTACTACCAGCACCTGAACGACCATTGGGACCTCGACCACCCGTTCGAGCGCCTGCTCGTCGACACCGCCGTCGCCCCCGATCCGGTGGCAGTGAGCTGGGTCAACCCGAACCTGCGGCCGGGCGAGCGGCGGCGGGTGGTGACCGGCGTTCCGGGCAAGACCGGCATCGTGTATACGCTCGACAGCCAAGCGGGCCGAGACGCTACGGAAGCCGGGCCGGTATCAGGCGGGCGACACGGTGTACCTGGTCGTGGCCAAGGGCCGGACGGGCCGGGTCAACAAGCGGTGGGTTCAACGGCTCCACGTCCAGGGGAAGCGGCGCGACATCAGCATCGGCACGTACCCGGCCGTCACGCTGTCCGAGGCTCGGGAGCGGGCGCACGACAACCGCCTGACGGCGAAGCGGGGCGGCGACCCGTCCGGGCGTGCGTCGACCGTGCCGACGTTCGCGGACTTGTCCGCCAAGGTCGACCAGGGGGGGCAGTGGCGCGGCCGGACCCGAGAGACGCGGCGGCGGACCCTGGCGCGGTACGCGGCGCGTCTGATGGGTCGACCCGTCGACCAGATCGACCGGGCGGCCGTGCTCTCGGTGCTCGGGCCGGTCTACCGCGACAAGCCCGCGACGGGCAAGCTCTTGCGCGGTTGGGTCCGGGGCGTGCTCGCGGCGGCGCAAGCTCTCGGGCACGTCGACGTGAACGCTGCGGGCGAGGTGATCGACGCGGCGTTGCCGAAGACCCCGAAGACCCGAGCGCATCGGCGGGCGTTGCCGTACGCGGACGTTCCCGCGGCGCTGGCGGCGGTCGAGGCGTCCGGGTCCGGTCCGGCCGTCAAGGCGGCGATTCGCTTCACGGCGCTGACGGCGGTACGGTCCGGCGAGGCTCGCGGGGCGACGTGGGGCGAGGTCGACCTCGAGGCGCGGGAGTGGCGCGTACCGGCGTCGCGGATGAAGGCCGGGGCGGAACATCGGGTGCCGTTGTCGGATGCGGCTGTAGGCGTGCTGGAAGGCATGAAGGCGCACTCTGGCGGCGCGGTCGACTCGCTGATCTTCCCTGGCGTGGGCGGGCGGCCGCTCAACGGCCACACCTTGATCAACGCGCTACGGAAAGCGACGGGGACGGATGCGGACGTTCACGGCTTCCGGTCGAGTTTCCGCACGTGGGCGGCGGAGCGGTCGGGCGCGACCCGGGACGTGGCGGAGATGGCCCTTGCCCACGTGGTGGGCGGGGCGGTCGAGCGGAGTTACGCGCGCAGCGATCTGTTCGACCAGCGGCGCGGGCTGATGGACCGATGGGCCGCGTTCGTGACCGGCTCTGTGTTTACCCGTTAACAGGCTCCCCGGTCGCCGCAAACGAATACTCTGCTGGTCGCCCAGGGCCGGCCCCCGAGCCTCGAGCGGTTCGTGTTCCCCCCGGTTCGGCGAACACGCAGTGTCGGAGGTCAGCAGTTCCGACGTGCTCCGCGTGCTCGCCCCCATCTGGCACGACAAGCCCGAGACCGCCCGCCGGGTGCGCCAGCGGATCGGCGCCGTTATGCAGTGGGCGGTGACCATGGAGTACCGGGCCGACAACCCGTGTGACCGGGTCGCCGCGACCCTGGGGCGCCGACGAGATGTCGTCCGGCACATGCGGGCCCTGCCTCATGCCGAGGTCGCGTCGGCCATGGCGACGGTGCGGGCATCGCGGGCCACCGCTGCGGCCAAGCTGGCGTTCGAGTTCCTGGTGCTGACGGCTCCGCCCGCTTACACGTGCAACCTGCTGTAATACAAGCCTTTACCACGGTATCGCTGGTGCCGTGCCCCAGTCTGTACCCCACACTGTGAGCGAGACCGCATAGCACGTCGAACACCGCCTCTGGACCGATCCAGACCAGCGTTCCGATCAGTGGGGCGCCGTCAGCCTCCCCGCCCGGACGCTGAAACGCCGCGCCTCGCAAATTCCGATCTGAACCTCAACCGCGGTCCGCACGACCCCATTGTCGCTTGCCGGCACGTACCGTGTCTCGCCAACGATGACCGCCAACGTGGTAGACTCTCCGCTCCTCGGTGGCTGGCATGACTATTCATTCCCAGTACTTGGCGGGCCTGACGCCCGGTGACAGAGAGGCGCTTGAGGCCCGTCTTCTCGACAGGCAATCCGGCAAGTGCTTCATCTGCGACGACGCCGTTGATCCTGTACTCCACCATGGCCAAATCGAAGTTGACCACATCGTCCCGCTGGCGGAGCAAGGCCCGGACCGAGACGACAACCTCGCCCTAACGCACGCGAGCTGCAACCGGAGCAAGGGCGCTTCCGATCTCCGAGTGGCTCGTCGCATGGCAGAGTTCGAGCGCCTTCAGCGGCAGGCCCTCGAACGAGGTGAGCGCGGAGCCAACCTGGGACACGTGCTCCAGAAGCACGGTGGGGCCACGGCGGCAATTCGTCTCAGGAAGTCCGATGGGCGTGTCGAATTCACGCTGTCCGAGGTCGGTGACGAGACGATTCACAGCGTTCCCTTGTACCGGGATTCCCTGAGCAAGATGGAGTACTTCTTCACCGTCCTGCCACTGGAATACATTCATCACGACGACCGCATCAACCCTCGCCCGATCGGCAGCAACATTCGGTCCCTGATCGTGGAGTTCCTACGACAGCGCCCTCAGCTGCATGTCGGTCTGGCATGGTGGGCACCGGAAGAAGACGGGACCGGACAAATCAGGATGTTCGACGGCCAACACAAAGCGGCCGCACAGATTCTCATTGGCAGCCGGACCATTCCCGTGCGCGTGTTCGTCGAACCAGATCTCAAGATCCTGCTCCAGGCCAACACGAACGCCGGCGACAAGTTGAGGCAGGTGGCCTTCGACACTGCGGTCATGCGGCATCTCGGCAGCACCCTGTACGCCGAACGGGTCACGCAGTACCAGAAGCTCAAGGACCTCGCAAGCGACAACTACTCCTTCAGCGAGAAGGATCTCGTGGCGTTCTTTCGCGGCGAGCACAGGGAGTTGCAGAAGTACATCGTTGATTGGGTACGGGATTCGGTCAACTATCACAGCGACAATCGACTCAAGGAATACGTGGAGTGGGCCGGCAAGAAGGGCGACAGGCCACTGGCGTACGCGGCTGTTGAGCGCACATTCTTCGCGGAGTTCTTGTACAAGCACGCCCTCGACACGCCAATCGCGTTTGGCATGGACCGTGGCGATAATCCACGGATAATCGAACGAGACCAACTGGTTCAGCTCATGAGTCTGTACGCCGACATTTTCTGCGTGGACCAGTGGGATCCCGACCTGGGAGGCCGGCGCTTGGAAGCTCGCCTCCAGAAGGGGGAGAAGATCGCTGAGGGGCACCTTCGGGCGTGGCGTGTCACGCGCGAGGAGATTCTCGCGGTCATCATGAAGTACATCCGGCTCGTGATAGAACACTGCTTCGCCGTCACTGGGGAACCCATCGAAAAGGACCGGTTGATGCAGCGCAGGTTGCCGGAGAACGTCTGGGCACGTATCGAGACTTTCGTCCGTCGTCTCGCAGGTTTACCGGCATGGGTCGACAAGAACCTTAGCAGCCCGTGGAAGAAGTCTGTTCGCTGAGCCGAACTGTTCAGGCGGCTTGGCGATGAGCGATTGAGCCGACGAACGTCGTCGGGCTCCATTTGGGCCTCCAGGCGCCCGTCAGACGCCCCCAGAGGTCGATCAGACGCCCGATCAGTCCGCAAATCGCCGAAAGAGCCCGCCCCTGCAGGCTCCGGGGCGTGCCGACGCCGGTCAGGCTGCGCAACAGCAGTCCGAGGTTGCAGCCGGCCGCCTGGATGAGCACCCGCTTGCGGACATTCTCATGACCGCGCACCCACACCCGACGCAGCCCCCCGGTTTCATACTGGTGCGCGAAAGGCCGTTCCACCAACTCGCCACGCCGCCGTTGTAGACGACGGCCCCGCGCGCCGCGAATACGACGGCGGTTCCCATACAATGCCCGTTGCGCAGCCCGCTTCTCCGGCGGTGTCTCTCCCGTCTTCTTGTCCTGCCAGCGGCGACGACCCCGCTCGGGCTCCGAAACGTAGCTGCGAACCCCAATCTCGTCGAGCGCCACCAGCGTCTCGTCGCTGTGGTACCCCTTGTCGGCGACCACCTCTTCGATGCCAGCACCGTCCGGCTGAACCGCGTCGACCTGCTCGGCCGCCGTCGTCAGTGTCTCCGGAAGCGTCGCCGAATCGCCCGCCGACGCATCCTGCACGGTCACCGAGACAATGGCGCCCGTCTCCAGGTCGACCCCATGCTCGGCCTTGTGGGCCAGGTGCGTCCGGCCGTCCTTCATCTTCGTGATCTTCGCGTCCGGATCCTGGGGAGACTGCCAGTCCTTGTTCGATGTCTTCTTGTCCTTCCGGGACCGGTCGAACCGCGCCAACTCCGCGCGCGTCGGCGTCGCAAGCCCCGAGGCTTCCGCCAGACGCTGCAGAAACGCCTCGTACGATTCGCCCGTGTCCCGACGCTCGATGCTCCGCATCGCCGCGTTCGCTTCCAGCGTCGTCGCATCGACGCCGACCGTCTTGCCACGCACCAGACCCGCTTCGGACAGCCGCTCGAGAACCCACGTGAAGACCGCTCCGTGCGTCTCCACGTCGATCAGCCGACGCGTCCGCGACAGCGTCGAGTGGTTCGGTGCCGACTCGGTCAAATCCAGGTCCAGGAACGACCGAAGGCTCAGAGAATCGGCCACCCGCCATGCAATCCCACGCTCCGACGACAGGCCCTCGAAATACCCGATGAACAGCATCCGGAAATACCGCCCAGGACGCAGACTCGGCCGCCCCATCCGAGACGCGTAGAACACCGCGCACAGTCCCTCGACGAACGCGTCAAACCCAGCGTCATCCAGGACCCGGTTCAGACGCTCGAAGAAGGGATGCCCCGCATTCGTCGGCAAATCCGCCGTCGTCACCCACAGCGGCGACCCCTGTCGCGCTGCTGGTTTCTTGCCCATCGCCATGGTCGTTCAGTGTACGGGTTCGATCGCACCGCGGCCAGGCCGGTTCCGCGACTTCTTCCACGGGCTGTTAGTGGAACGGTCTTCGGAGCCAAGCAGAATCGTGAGTTTTGGACGCAGGTGTTCAAGACCGGACGAAGTTCGAGCGGAGTTCAGATTTTTACCGACCGCATTGACGTCATCGACATGATGAGGGAGTGACGCGGACGAGGCAGGCTCGCAGCGTATCCGAGTCTGAACGGCAATCGGCTACAAGTTCCATGCGTCCGTGCCGATGCCGAATCGTCCGTTGAGGTCGTCCTGGGCTTGCGAAGACAACAAACCGGATCGCGGCGCTGATGGCACCACCGGCGGCCCGCGATCCGGCGAACCGGACGGGTGTCGCTGACTGCGATGACAGCCAGCACAATGGCTATCGTCGGGCTCGACGGCCTGCCGGACGGAGTCGGTGATGGTGCTGACGGCGGCGCGGTCCGGCGAGGTGCGACTGGCGCGGTGGAGAAGATCGATCTCGAGGCCGATGTCTGGACCGTCCCAAACCGAGCGCATGAAGGCGAACCGCGAGCACCGGGTGTCGCTGTCGCCGCCGGCCGGGAGCCTCCTCGAGACGGAACGGAGGTTGCGCAACTGGAGCGACCTCGTGTTCCCGAGCCCCCGCGCCAAACCTCTCTCCGACCTGACTCTGTCCAAGCTGCTCAAAGAGCGGTGCATCCTGGCCGTGCGCCACGGCTTCCGGTCGAGCGTTCGGGAGTGACCGTCCGAGGAGACGAACCACCCGCGGGAGGTCGTCGAGGCCGCGCTCGCGCCTCGGGTCAAGGACAAGGTCGAGGCGGTCGAGGCTGCGTACGCGCGGTCGACCCCTTCGAGCGCCGCCGCTGGCTATTGGCCGATTGGGCTGCGCATCTCCATGGGGTACCATCTGCCTAGAGCCGCGGAGCCGCTTCGGCGCACTTCCCGCTGTCGATCTCGAGGTGTTCGGACCCACTCTGGCGGGCGGCTGGTTGACGCACGCCGGCAGTGCTGACGGAGCGATAGAGGTCGACTGATACATGAACTCCGAACACGATTCACGGCAGGCGGCGGATGTGCTCGGCAATCCGGTGATTCTGCAGGGTGCCTGGATGCGGGTGGATTCCTGGTACCGAAAGGGCGACTTGGCACCGCAGCCGGAACTATCGCGCTGGCGGCTGTACCCTGAAGCGATGCTTCGCGACCTCGCAGAGGAGTTCCGGGCCGCGAACTGGTCGCCGGAGGAATGGCGTCAGGTACCCTACCCGAAAAAAGGCGCCCGGCTGAGGCACTACGTGATGCCGACCGTACGCGACCAAGTGGCGTTCATGGCGCACATGGTCGCGCTGGGACCGATTCTCGATGTGCAGGTTGCCAATTTCGCATTCGGGAATCGCTGGTACCGGCCAATCGCCTGGGACCGTCGGGCAGAACCGCCACGATGGCGGCACCGTCGATATCCGGTGCTCACGGACAAAATCTTCCTTTCATACGCTCGCTCCCACGGACTATTTCGGCGAGTGGCGCATTGGACCGTCGCTCGCATGACGGACGCGACGCTCCCAGCGACAGATGATTCCGGCCGCGTACAACTACCCGTGGACTACGAGGAGTCAGAGCTACCGCCGTGGACGCGCGAGGAGTGGTGGAGCGGCACACCCGACACGCCGCGCGCGTTCTGGGCCGCCCTGGATGTCGAACTGGCGTATCCGTCCGTACGGCTCAATCGGCTGGCCATGGCGATGGAACAGGCGTTGCGGCGCCCCGCGAACGTTCATTCGCTGTTT
Source organism: Vicinamibacterales bacterium (assembly GCA_963665465.1). Classification (GTDB taxonomy): domain Bacteria; phylum Acidobacteriota; class Vicinamibacteria; order Vicinamibacterales; family UBA8438; genus JAAXGX01. The sequence goes on along the minus strand of OY762226.1, from coordinate 4,357,558 downwards.
GACGGCTGCCCGCAGACGGTACTGGAAGCGCTTGCCCTCCCCGGTGTTCGAGCGGACATTGGGCGCCGGCTGACGACAGCCCTGGGTGAGACCACCCTGGATCCCGGTGGAATCCCGCTCCAGTCTTGGGGACCGCCACGGGGCCACCCACTCCCGCAGGTATCCGCGCACGATGGGATACCTACCGGCCTCGCTATCTCCGGGATATTGCTTAATGTGGTCTTCTTGGAACCGGACCGAATAATCCAGAACTACCTGGAACGAAATACAGAGGACAAACGTGGAGCGATCGTCAGGTTCGCGGACGACATGTATGTGATGTCCCGATCGCCGGACGGCCTTTGGTCTCTCGTCGAAAACGTTCACGGAGCATTGTCGGGAGCCGAGCCGGCTTCGCTTGCGACTCCCAATAGGGGTTCCAATATCTGCATAAACTTCAAGAAAATCAGGCCGGACGCGGTGCAGGAAGTGATTCGCATCTACCTTGTGGAGAATGGTTGGACCGAGTGCGCGGACGAGACATGCAGACAGCCGTTGCCGCCGTCTCCTACTAGCGAGCGCGCGCCTGAGCCGATATTGGACTGGTGGCTGGCAAGATTGACCCGCAAGGAGTTCATGTCCCATCGCGACTCGTTGGTGCGCACGGCGATCCAACGAGGAGACGTCGGTCCGTTCGTCACGGGCCTGGTGGAACGCCTGAGCGATATGGGGACAGACACCCTGCGCCAGCGGTTCGGCGATGGCGCACGGGACCACTTGGCGCGGCTCCACGAACTGGCGCGCTTCGACATCGCGGACGAACAAGTGCGACCCGACACGCGTCGCACGTTTTCTGTCAACCGCCTTGTTCGAGCCTGGCTGCCGAAGTCCCCTGAGGTGGGCGAAGAGCAGCGGGAGCTGCGGCGGATTCGCGACACAGTCAGCTTCGTATTGGACCGAACACCCTGGAAATTCACGATCTGGCGGGCCGTAGTTCGTGCTGCTGCGCGGCGCGCGCTCGGCGAGCCGAAGCACAGTTCGGAAGAGGCGTCAGAGTGGTTAGCAGCCCGTGGAAGAAGTCTGTTCGCTGAGCCGAACTGTTCAGGCGGCTTGGCGATGAGCGATTGAGCCGACGAACGTCGTCGGGCTCCATTTGGGCCTCCAGGCGCCCGTCAGACGCCCCCAGAGGTCGATCAGACGCCCGATCAGTCCGCAAATCGCCGAAAGAGCCCGCCCCTGCAGGCTCCGGGGCGTGCCGACGCCGGTCAGGCTGCGCAACAGCAGTCCGAGGTTGCAGCCGGCCGCCTGGATGAGCACCCGCTTGCGGACATTCTCATGACCGCGCACCCACACCCGACGCAGCCCCCCGGTTTCATACTGGTGCGCGAAAGGCCGTTCCACCAACTCGCCACGCCGCCGTTGTAGACGACGGCCCCGCGCGCCGCGAATACGACGGCGGTTCCCATACAATGCCCGTTGCGCAGCCCGCTTCTCCGGCGGTGTCTCTCCCGTCTTCTTGTCCTGCCAGCGGCGACGACCCCGCTCGGGCTCCGAAACGTAGCTGCGAACCCCAATCTCGTCGAGCGCCACCAGCGTCTCGTCGCTGTGGTACCCCTTGTCGGCGACCACCTCTTCGATGCCAGCACCGTCCGGCTGAACCGCGTCGACCTGCTCGGCCGCCGTCGTCAGTGTCTCCGGAAGCGTCGCCGAATCGCCCGCCGACGCATCCTGCACGGTCACCGAGACAATGGCGCCCGTCTCCAGGTCGACCCCATGCTCGGCCTTGTGGGCCAGGTGCGTCCGGCCGTCCTTCATCTTCGTGATCTTCGCGTCCGGATCCTGGGGAGACTGCCAGTCCTTGTTCGATGTCTTCTTGTCCTTCCGGGACCGGTCGAACCGCGCCAACTCCGCGCGCGTCGGCGTCGCAAGCCCCGAGGCTTCCGCCAGACGCTGCAGAAACGCCTCGTACGATTCGCCCGTGTCCCGACGCTCGATGCTCCGCATCGCCGCGTTCGCTTCCAGCGTCGTCGCATCGACGCCGACCGTCTTGCCACGCACCAGACCCGCTTCGGACAGCCGCTCGAGAACCCACGTGAAGACCGCTCCGTGCGTCTCCACGTCGATCAGCCGACGCGTCCGCGACAGCGTCGAGTGGTTCGGTGCCGACTCGGTCAAATCCAGGTCCAGGAACGACCGAAGGCTCAGAGAATCGGCCACCCGCCATGCAATCCCACGCTCCGACGACAGGCCCTCGAAATACCCGATGAACAGCATCCGGAAATACCGCCCAGGACGCAGACTCGGCCGCCCCATCCGAGACGCGTAGAACACCGCGCACAGTCCCTCGACGAACGCGTCAAACCCAGCGTCATCCAGGACCCGGTTCAGACGCTCGAAGAAGGGATGCCCCGCATTCGTCGGCAAATCCGCCGTCGTCACCCACAGCGGCGACCCCTGTCGCGCTGCTGGTTTCTTGCCCATCGCCATGGTCGTTCAGTGTACGGGTTCGATCGCACCGCGGCCAGGCCGGTTCCGCGACTTCTTCCACGGGCTGTTAGGCAATCAGCTCCGTCGGATCGCATGCGTAACTGACCATACAGACTCCGCGGCGTGGCTGAACGCGTGGCCGGAGGTGGACGCTGATGACGGCCACGCCAACGAGCGGACTGAGCGTTGGAGCGAACTCTATCTGTCGTTTCTCAGGGCGGCGTTCTGGCACGCGCTGGCGCAAGCGATACGCGATTTGGAAAGGCATGCCGCACGAATGGCACACGACGAGCGGGATGCCTGGGTACCTCCACCTGTTCTATGGACTACGAGAGCCGTGGCTGACCTGGGCCACGCGCAGGTAGCGACATCTTTGGGCCGAATCGATCAATGGGTGGACGTGCTGTATCCGCCGCAGAGCGGCACGGATATGGAAGCATGGCCATGGGAACTCGATGAGTTCGTCGGAGCGATCTTGGCGATGCACTCGACAGCGGACCTCGCGGATGCATGGCGACGCACTGCCGGTCCGGAGGCGATACTGATGGTACCGGCGACCGCGCGACTTGAGGGTATGCCGAAGGCGAAGCGGATCCTGGCGAGATTCGGAAGGCTGCGGCGAACGGGATCGAGGCGCAATAGGAGGCTGGACTATTGGGCGCTGGCGAACGTGCACCTGGGTCATTGGAATCAAGAGTTAGGCGGTGTGTTGTTCCCGACGTCGGGCCGGCCACGCATAGCGCGGGCCGAAAGTGATGCCCGGGGCGCGGTGGCGGCGGGGTTGGCCCTCGGCTGCTTCGGATCGGTGGGGCCGGCGCTCGCACGTCGCGCGCTTCCTTCGATAGGCGAGGATACAGACCCGGCGCTTAGGCGGGATGCGTTTGCGCTGCGTGACTACGCGCGCGCGCGACGTCTGATCGTGGGCCACGACCCGAGGCCGGCGGGTGTGGTGACGCTACACAGGCTCTTGTGGGGCACGCCGGTGGGGACCGCGCTGAACGACTGGCCGATGGCTCCGTGGGAGATGCCGGCCATTGGTCTGCCGAGCCGTGTAGGGGCTGCGTTGTTCGGGGTCGTCCGGGCGGCGGATAGACCCGGGGGATGGATCCCAAGTCAGGGGCCGCTGAACTGGTTAATCGATGGTACGGAAGGGGCCCTGGCGGCCGGCCGCCGCGGTCAGTTTTTTCCGGAAAAGGAAACAACACATGCCGAGCACTCGCTACAGATCGAGAGGTCGATGGCATGGGAAGTGCTGCCACATGAGGCGTTTTATCTACCGTTTGCCTCCGCGATTGGGCGGGCAGTGCACGTGGATAGCTACGTGCTGTACTGCGATGTTCTTCTCCTGCTGACGGCACTGGATGGTGATGAGCGGATTCTAGACGGTTTGGCGCGGACCGGTGTCAGGGGTACGCCATTCGCAGATCGATGGTCGTGGCGGGCGCGGATACACCTGCCTCTTGGGGCATGGAAGGCGATTGAAGAGGCGCTGCGCTGGAGCGCGGCGCCTGAGTCGGATGTGACCGAATCGGGAACGCGGCTGGTGGAGTCGCTGGCCGGATGGTCGCACGACGTTATCTCGACGGATGATTTCCGGCCCGAGCGCATTGACGTCGGTTTGCCTGTGAATCGAGATTGGGAAGTTGTGAGGACGATTCGGCCACCGGGTGATTTGGGCGGGCCGGAGCTGCCGCCGGAATTGGGGGTTGGCGGTGCGGGCATTGCTACTGAGCTGGTGGTGCGGGTCGGGCAGGTGGCGGCGTGGCCGGGTAGGCGGGAGGTTGTGGATCAGTTTCCGCGGGTTTCGACGACTACGGCGAACGAAATGATAGAGGAGGTATGCAACGCCTTTCTCGCGCCGACGCAGGGCGTTGGGGATTCGGGTCCGGGTGTGGTGGTGCTTCCGGAACTGGCAATCCCGCAGCAGGAGGTGGGGAGCCTCCGGGATTTAGTTCGGAGTGAAGGCAAAGCCGCGGTTGCGGGGCTTTACTGGCGGGCGTTGAGGCCTGCGTTTCCTCCGCCGAGGGGATTCACGGCGACGCAAAGGTTCTTCGTGAACGAGGCGGAGTTGATTGTGCCGGTTGGCGAAGACCGTGGTCCGCCGACTGTGCGCTGGTTTCGCATTCAAAAGCCGGTGGCGGCGCACATGGAGGACGGTTTGGCGCGGGCGCTGTCGACGGGGGCGTCACAGACGAGGTGGCGCATGCTGCGGGGCCGACGCTGGTATAGATTCGTGCACCCCAGGTGGGGGGACTTCAGCGTGGCGATCTGCGCGGATTTGATTGACGCGGCTCCGTGGAGGGCGCTACGAGGCGAGTTACTACACCTGCTGATGGTGGCGTTCAACAAAGACGTGGAGCTATTCGATTCACTAACCTGGGTGCGAGCGTACGAGAACTATGTGAATGTAGCGTCAGTTAATCACGGACGGTACGGTGGGTCGTTTCTGTGGACTCCGCGGCGGACCCATGGGCGCGAGTTGGCGAGGCTGCGCGGAAGAGGGTTGGTGTTGACAGCGGACGTCCGGTTGCCAGTCAGTGAACTGTTGGAAGCCCAGAGGGAGGGTGTGGCGAGAGCGGTCGCGCAGGCGGCTAGCCCGGATTATTCTTGAGGTTATCGAATCGGTCCCAGGTCGGGCCTGATCGTCGCGCGAAGGACGTTTCGGACGCGGTGTGTGGTCGGTGGCAGCGTGGGTGAAGCGGTCGTGGCGGGGTGACGGCGCGCACGAGGCACAACGCGCCGACAGCTTCGGCGACGGGGCGCTGGCGTGCAATACGGGGGTTGAGGTTGGCGGCGTGACGGCGCGCTATCCGGCGCGCGCCCCGAGAGCGAGGGCGAGGCGCCGCCAGACGTCACGGTATGGGGTCGCTCGCGGCAGGTGCAGGACGAGCCGGCGGACGGAGCGGACGACGTGGACGCTGACCTTGAGCAACCGGTCGCGCAGCCAAGTCACCTGGGTGCGGGCGCAGGCGGTGCGGGCGGCCCTCAGCCGCAGTTCCTGCATGAGCACGTAGGCGGCGGCCGTCAGCAGGACCCGCAGCTGGTTTGCCCAGAACCTGGTGCAGCTCGTGCGGTCGATCTGCAAGCCGTCGAGCAGTTCCTTGATGCGGTTCTCGATGTCGCCGCGCCCGCAGTAGACCTTCTCGTAGATGAAGCGCGGCGTCTGGCGCAGATTGGTCACGACGAAGCGCGGGTTGTCGCGCGGCTGCCGGCCGGTGAGTTGCACGACTTCAGCCTTGATCACCACGCGGCGCTCACGAGCCCACGTGCCCGCGCGATAGCGGGTGTCGAGGTAGAAGTGCGCCGTCTTCTCACGCAGCATGCTCTCGGTGCGGGCCGCCACCATGACGGGCTCGGCAGCGCGCAACAACACAGCGTTCTTGGCCATCGCCACGACGTAGTCGAGCCGCGGCTCGGCATCGAGGAAGTCGAAGACCTCCGGGGAGGCGAAGCCGCCGTCGAGCCGGACGAGAAAGCGCGCCTCGGGAAACGCTGACCGCAGCAGCGCAAGCAGGCGACACAACACGCCCAGCGTTCCGTCGGTCGCCTGCGCCGTGCCGGGCCGCAGCACGGCCGCGCACAGATACTGCTCCGCCTCACGGTCGAAGCTCACGAAGGCCAGCAACGGCAGGTAGCACCAGCTGTCGTAGTAGCTGTTGAAGAAGGTCAGCTGCTGCGCGCCATGCGTCGGGTCGTCGGTCGGGTCGAGGTCGATCGTGATGCGTCGCGCCCGCCCGCACAGCCGGCGACGATGCCGCTCGATGACCGACGCCGCCAACTCGCGTCCGAGCCGATAGAGCGCGACGCGGCCCGCACCGTTCTCGAACCGCGAGACCGTCGGCTGCGACGCCAGCCGACCGCCCGCCAGCGGGTCGCGCCCGAGCAGCAGCTTGTGGATCGGGTCGTCAGCGAGCCGGTCCGAATCGTTGCCGTCGGGATGGCCGCAGGCGATCCCGAATACCCGCTGGCCCACCAGGTCCTCAAGCGTGTGCCGGACTTTCTCCGGTGCCCGGCGGTCAATCAGACACCGGCCGAATGCCTTGACCAACCCGTAGACGCGCTCGGCGGCCTTGAGCAGCACGGCGCCGCCATCCGAGCTCGACTGCTCGCGGTCGAACATCGCGACCAGAGGCTTGTCGAACAGATCGGGGAACAGAACAGACTGTGCTATCGTGGGGTCCGTCACGCAAGAGCCTCCGTCGTGCCGAAAACGTCTGTCGCCAACAGCGTTTTAGCACACGGAGGCTCTTGTGTCTCTACCTGGGACGGACCCCTCACGAATTTTCCGGGCTAGGCACTGGGAGGGCGAGAGCTTGGCACCCACGCCGTTTAACCCGGATTATGCGTGAAGGTGCGGTTGAGGGGGAGACACAGGAGCCTCCGTGTGGTACAAACGTAGTGCTCACAACGTTTTAGCCACAACGGAGACCCCTGCGTGACGCCTCAGACGATACCACAGACTGTTCTGTTCCCGGATCTGTTCGACAAGCCCCTCGTCGCCAGGTTCAACCAGGAACACGCCAGTTCCGACGGCGGCGGCGTCCTGCTCAAGGCGGCCGAGCGCGTGTATGGCTTGGTCAAGGCGTTCGCCCGGTGTCTGGCCGACAAACGCGCACCGGGGAAGATTCGGCACACGCTCGCGGACCTGATCGGCCAGCGGGTTTTCGGCATCGCGTGCGGTCATCCCGATGGCAACGATGCCGACCACTTGGCCGACGACCCCATCCACAAGCTGCTGCTCGGGCGGGACCCGGTGTCCGGCGCGCCCTTGGCGTCGCAACCCACGATCTCGCGATTCGAGAACGGCGCGCGCCGCACCGTGCTCTACCGGATGGGGCGCGAGTTGGCGGCGTGCGTCATCGAGCGTCATCGGCGTCGCCTGCAGGGGCGGGCGCGGCGCATCACCATCGATCTGGACCCGACCGACGACCTGACGCACGGGGCCCAGCAGCTCACGTTCTTCAACGGGCACTATGGCGGCTGGTGTTATCTGCCGCTGCTCGGGTTTCTGAGCTTCGACCGCGAGGCGGAGCAGTATCTGTGCGCGGCGGTGCTGCGGCCCGGGAAGGCAGTGGCCGCCGACGGGACCCTCGGGCTGCTGTGTCGGCTGCTTCCGCTGTTACGGGCGGCGTTTCCGCGGGCGCGGTTTCTCGTTCGGCTCGACGGGGGCTTTGCGACCCCGGAGATCTTCGATTTTCTGGATGCGGAGCCCCGGCTCGACTACGTCGTGGCGATAGCAAAGAACGCGGTGTTGCAGCGGCATGCGGAGTCCGCCATGCAGGTGGCCCGCGCGCAGAGCGAGGTCGGTGGCGAGACCGCGCACGTCTATACCGACACCCGCTACGCTGCCCGCACGTGGGACCACGAGCGCCGGGTCGTGATCAAGGCCGAAGTCGTTCGCCTCGCAGACCGCGAGCCGCGGGACAACCCGCGGTTTGTGGTAACGAATCTGCGGCAGACGCGGCGCTTCATCTATGAGAAGGTCTACTGTGCTCGCGGGGACATCGAGAATCGGATCAAGGAACTGCTCGATGGGCTGCAGATCGACCGCACGAGCTGCTGTCTGTTCTCGGCGAACCAGTTGCGCGTCTTCCTGACCGCCGCCGCCTACGTGCTCATGCAGGAACTGCGATTGCGGGCGGCGCGTACTGCGTGCGCCCGCAGCCAGGTGACGTGGCTGCGCGACCGGCTGCTGAAGCTGGGGGTCCACGTCGTCCGCTCGGTCCGCCGGGTGGTTCTGCATCTGCCGCGCTCGACGCCGCACCTCGAGGCGTGGCGGCACATCGCACTCGCGCTGGGCGCGCGCGCCGGATAGCCCACCCGTTGCGCCGCGCCCACCTGCTTCCTGGGCGGCATGGGCCGCTCCGCCGGCGGGGCTGTCGCTGCCCAACCCTCGCGTCCGTCATGCTCCCCCGGTCGGCTGCTCAACCCCGGCTCCGCTTGCAGGCGACGATGTCCGAGACTCATTCCTGCGCCGACCACGCCCTTTGGCGGTCGAATCTGGACCTTCATGAATAATGCAGGTTAAGGCGCCACCTCCGGGATTCCGGCGGGACGCGTGAGGGGTTGGCTTCTGGGGGACACAAGTGGTGTCTGTGGGGAACTTGTTCCAGCGTACCGGACTCTGACGGTGGGTGATAGGCACCGAGCTTGGAGCGGCCGGGGGGACTCGTGAGCGATCGACGAGAGGACGGGCGCACGTTGGGGCAGGATGTTGCTGCCGGTGACAGGTGGCCATCGTGGGCATCCAAGGACCGTGGGTCTCGGCGTGGTGATGCGGATACGGGTAGCGATCCGGTTGGCGTGGGTCCGCAAGGTTGGGGGGCAGCCGCTGATCAACGACAATTATTTTTGCCGGTCGACGAGGCGCTGATCGGCCCGTCGCGGGGACACGCGCGGAGCGTGTGACACTGCCCGTTTCCTCGCGGAGGACGGGTTGGTCACCGATGCTCAGGTTCGGCGATTGCGCGAGAAGCGAATGGCAGGCAAGACGCTGGCGGCGGCCGCGGCGGCGGCCGGGATGAGCGAGCGGGCGGCGCGCAAGTGGCAGAGCGGGCCGTTGCCGTCGACGGCGAAGGCGTCGCGGTGGTGGCGCACGCGGGAGGACCCGTTCGCCGACGTGTGGCAGTCGGAGGTCGTGCCGCAGCTGGTGGCCGACACCGACGGACGGCTGCAGGTGCTGACGCTGTTCAAGGCGCTGTGCCGGCGACATCCGGGCCGTTTTCAGCCGGGGCAGCTGCGGACCCTGCAGCGGCGGATCCGCGAGTGGCGGATTCAGTACGGTCCCGACCGCGAGGTGTACTTCGAGCAGGTTCCGGTCCCGGGTCGGGAAGCGGCGTTCGACTTCACCGACTTGAGCGACCTGGGGGTGACGCTTCGAGGCGTGGCGTTCCCGCACCTGCTGTTCGAGTGGGTGCTGAGCTACAGCCGGTGGACGTATGTGGGGCTGGCGCTGAGCGAGACGTTCGAGGCGCTGGTGTCGGGGCTGCAGGGCGCGCTGTGGACGCTGGGGGCGGTGCCGGCGGTGCTTCGTCACGACAACCTGTCGGCGGCGACGCACGAGCTGCGGCGCAGCGGCGGCCGTCAGTTGACGGTGCGGTTCCGGCAGGTGCTGGACCACTACGGGCTGCGCTCGTCGCGGATCCAGCCGGGGAAGCCGCACGAGAACGGGGTGGCCGAGCAGGCGCACTTCCGGACGGCGACGGCTATAGAGCAGGCGTTGCTGTTGCGGGGCGAGAGGGACTTCGTCGACGAGGCGGCGTACCTGCGCTTCGTGCGCGCGGCCGTCGACGAGGAGCGGAATGCACCGGCGGCGGCCCGGCTGGCCGAGGAGCGTCCGTATCTGCGTCCGTTGCCGTCGGGTCGGGTCCCGGAGCACACGACGTTCGAGTGCCGGGTGCGGAAGTGGAGCACGATCCGGGTCGGCGGCCGGGTCTATTCGGTGCCGTCGCGGTTGATCGGTCACACGGTCGAGGCGCGCCAGCATCCGTCGACGGTGGAGGTCCTCTACGGGGGGCGGGTGCTGTGCACGATGCCGCGTCTGCGGGGCGAGGCGGAGCACCGCATCGACTACCGCCACATCATCGGGAGTCTGGTCCGGAAACCGGGCGCGTTCGCGCGGTATCGCTTCCGGGAGGAGCTGTTCCCGTCGCTCGTGTTCCGGGCGGCGTATGACGTGCTCGGCCGGACGCACGGCGAGCGGGCCGACGTCGAGTACGTGCGCCTGTTGCACCTGGCGGCCACGACCAGCGAGCGGCGGGTGGAGGCGACGCTTCGCGCCCGTCTCGACGCCGGCGACCCCTGCGACTACGCGGGCGTGCAGGCCCAGGTTCGTCCGCCGGTTCCAACCATTCCCGTGGTCCGCGTTCCCCGCCCGGATCTCGCGCAGTACGACGCGCTGATCACCGGAGGTCTGGTCGGATGACGGCGGCGAGCACGCAGGTGACGTCGCTGCTGACGCAGTTCGGGCTGACGACGGCGGCCGAGGAGATGGTGCCGCGGCTGACGCAGGCCGGTCACCCCGAGGCGATGCCGGTGCTGGTCGAGGTGTTCGAGGCGGAAGCCGAAGCGCGCCGCCAGCGCCGGATCACGCGGTTGCGTCGCGCGTCGCGGTTGCCGCCGGGCAAGACGTTCGCGACGCTCGACACCGGGAGGTTCCCGGCGCCGGTCGCGCAGCAGCTGGAGACGCTGGCCACCGGGGCGTTCCTCGAGACGGCGGCCAACGTGCTCGCGTTTGGCCTGCCGGGCGTGGGCAAGAGCCACGCGCTCTGCGCCGTCGGGCACGCGCTGGTCGAGGCCGGCCACAGCGTGCTGTGCGCCCCGGCCTACGCCTTGGTGCAGGAGCTGCTCGGCGCGAAACGCGACCTCGACCTGCCTCGCGCCCTCCGGAAGCTCGACCTCTTCGAGGTCATTTTGCTTGACGATCTGGGCTACGTTCAGCAGAGCTCGGACGAAGCCGAGGTGCTGTTCACGCTGCTCGCCGAGCGCTACGAGCGCCGTTCGGTGATGGTGACGAGCAACCTGATGTTCAGCCAGTGGGACCGCATCTTCCGCGACCAGATGGCCACGGCCGCGGCGATCGACCGCTTGGTCCACCACGCGGTAGTGATCGAGTTCGACGTCCCGAGCTACCGGACGGACCGGTCCCGCCGAAAATCGCCGCCGGCACCTGCTCCCCGGGGACGTGCCCCGGGCCCGCTGCTGCCCCGAGCTCGCCGCCGGTCGACCTCGTGAACGCCCAGCCGGTGCCGCTTCGACCGTCGTGCTCTCCCGTTCGAACGGCGTAGCTGCGGGCCGGCCGGCGTGTCAACGCGCTGGTGCGCGTCCTCCGCTCCGCTCCGGCCCGTCGGGTGACACACCGTCCGTCCCGCCACTCAGATTGCAGTTATGGGCCTTGCGGCCCGGCCTGGACGGGGGCGTCCCGGCCGCCAATGACGTCTCACGTCACCGGCAAAAATAGTCGGCGCGAACCGGCAAAAGTAGTTGACGCTGAACAGCCGCGGGTGACGGAGGATTCCGGGCGGCAGGGGGATGTCTGGCCTGTAGGCTTGCGGTGGGGCGCGGAGCGATGCGGCGATGGCGGGCGGAAGAGAGAGCGATGCCAAGGCGCACTGCGCTTGCGGCTGGTTTCGATGGACGCGAAGATGAACATGGGGGAGCGGGATGTTGGACCCTGACGACTTGGGCGAATCTGGGTTCGGTACGGTGATGGGCGCAGCGCGCGCGCTAATCACGGAGCGTGTGCGGCAAGGGGTCGCCACACCCGCGGAAGGGTTGGCGGCGGCGGCGCTCGCGGAGATGCCGGACGAGGACGATCCGGCGGCGGTACGAACGTGGGCGCCGTCGGCGACCTTCCGGAATGCGGTTCACTCGGTAGTGCGCGCCACGCTGGTGCAGTACGTGGGTATCGTGGAGGCGCTTGCCGACGAAGCAGATCGGGAGGACGGAGAAGGCGGAGAGGACGGAGAGACGGTGCAGTGACCCCCACCGGACGGTTTGATGCGTATTTGGGACTAAATGGAATATCGATTCCGTATGAAGTGGAACGGCGGCTCCCGGGGTTGTGAACTCTCGTGTGGTGGGGAGGGGCTGTGGCTGGTGGCAGCGGGGGCGCTGGTCCGTCTGCGCCGGGCGCCGAGGTCGTCGAGGGCGCTGCCCTCCGGATGCGCCTCGACCCGCTGGTCGTGGATCCGGTCACCCTCAGGGTGGAGACGGTTGCCTAGTCCGCGGAGCCCGGCGTGCACTAGCCCGGAAAATTCGTGAGGGGTCCGTCCCAGGTAGAGACACAAGAGCCTCCGTGTGCTAAAACGCTGTTGGCGACAGACGTTTTCGGCACGACGGAGGCTCTTGCGTGACGGACCCCACGATAGCACAGTCTGTTCTGTTCCCCGATCTGTTCGACAAGCCTCTGGTCGCGATGTTCGACCGCGAGCAGTCGAGCTCGGATGGCGGCGCCGTGCTGCTCAAGGCCGCCGAGCGCGTCTACGGGTTGGTCAAGGCATTCGGCCGGTGTCTGATTGACCGCCGGGCACCGGAGAAAGTCCGGCACACGCTTGAGGACCTGGTGGGCCAGCGGGTATTCGGGATCGCCTGCGGCCATCCCGACGGCAACGATTCGGACCGGCTCGCTGACGACCCGATCCACAAGCTGCTGCTCGGGCGCGACCCGCTGGCGGGCGGTCGGCTGGCGTCGCAGCCGACGGTCTCGCGGTTCGAGAACGGTGCGGGCCGCGTCGCGCTCTATCGGCTCGGACGCGAGTTGGCGGCGTCGGTCATCGAGCGGCATCGTCGCCGGCTGTGCGGGCGGGCGCGACGCATCACGATCGACCTCGACCCGACCGACGACCCGACGCATGGCGCGCAGCAGCTGACCTTCTTCAACAGCTACTACGACAGCTGGTGCTACCTGCCGTTGCTGGCCTTCGTGAGCTTCGACCGTGAGGCGGAGCAGTATCTGTGCGCGGCCGTGCTGCGGCCCGGCACGGCGCAGGCGACCGACGGAACGCTGGGCGTGTTGTGTCGCCTGCTTGCGCTGCTGCGGTCAGCGTTTCCCGAGGCGCGCTTTCTCGTCCGGCTCGACGGCGGCTTCGCCTCCCCGGAGGTCTTCGACTTCCTCGATGCCGAGCCGCGGCTCGACTACGTCGTGGCGATGGCCAAGAACGCTGTGTTGTTGCGCGCTGCCGAGCCCGTCATGGTGGCGGCCCGCACCGAGAGCATGCTGCGTGAGAAGACGGCGCACTTCTACCTCGACACCCGCTATCGCGCGGGCACGTGGGCTCGTGAGCGCCGCGTGGTGATCAAGGCTGAAGTCGTGCAACTCACCGGCCGGCAGCCGCGCGACAACCCGCGCTTCGTCGTGACCAATCTGCGCCAGACGCCGCGCTTCATCTACGAGAAGGTCTACTGCGGGCGCGGCGACATCGAGAACCGCATCAAGGAACTGCTCGACGGCTTGCAGATCGACCGCACGAGCTGCACCAGGTTCTGGGCAAACCAGCTGCGGGTCCTGCTGACGGCCGCCGCCTACGTGCTCATGCAGGAACTGCGGCTGAGGGCCGCCCGCACCGCCTGCGCCCGCACCCAGGTGACTTGGCTGCGCGACCGGTTGCTCAAGGTCAGCGTCCACGTCGTCCGCTCCGTCCGCCGGCTCGTCCTGCACCTGCCGCGAGCGACCCCATACCGTGACGTCTGGCGGCGCCTCGCCCTCGCTCTCGGGGCGCGCGCCGGATAGCGCGCCGTCACGCCGCCAACCTCAACCCCCGTATTGCACGCCAGCGCCCCGTCGCCGAAGCTGTCGGCGCGTTGTGCCTCGTGCGCGCCGTCACCCCGCCACGACCGCTTCACCCACGCTGCCACCGACCACACACCGCGTCCGAAACGTCCTTCGCGCGACGATCAGGCCCGACCTGGGACCGATTCGATAACCTCAAGAATAATCCGGGCTAGGAGCCCTTCAGCCGCCTCCCCGTGGTGCCCTTCGGGTAGTGCTACTCGGACCCGTACGTCCTGCGCACGATCGCGACGGACGCGGCCGGATGTGTTCTGCGCCCGTTGTTCGAGCTTTCCCTGGTGGTGTCGTCAACAGGGGCGGTTGGGTGGGCCGAAAAAGCCTTCCGCCCGCGGGGGTGTCGTAGGTCCGCGGACGATCGTTTGACTGTGCCGGTGGCCGTCGGGTCGATCATCTCAGTGCGTATGCGAGACAGTCTTGGCAAGTCGGCTCCCGCGTTGGAGCGGTCACCGGCCTTGGCCGTAGGCGTTGATTCTCGAGGCGAATGCGCGAGCGGCACCGTGGGCAGATCGCGCGTTGGCGTATTCTCGGCCGTCAGGCGTTGGCGGAACCACCGGATCTCGGCACCGGGGGCACTTCCCCATCCACCGGTTCAGGCTGTACGTGACGGTGCTGCGGCGGGGGCCCCGGACGGGCTGTTCGGCCCGCGCACGCGGGCAGCCATCCGGGCGTGGCAGGGGGCACGAGACGAGCCCCAGACTGGGTATCTCGACGGCGACCAGGTCGCGGCGCTGCTGGCGGCTGTTCCGCGCCCGGTGACCGCTTCGCCGGAACCTCATGGTCCGGCGCCGGTCTCCGCGCCGGCAGCAGCTCTGGATGCTGGACTCTCGACCGCGGCCATCGATGCCCAGTCGTCAGTGACACCAGACGCTGCCGCGCCACTTGCTGTCGAGTCGTCAGGCGCTCCCGCCCGGGCGTCGCGCCCTGGTGAACTTCCCCCGGAGATTCTGATTGATCGACGCCTGGTCCGCGTCGACCGGCTGCTGGCCCGGGACGACCATCGCGCGGCGCACGAGGTGATGAACGAGGTGCTCGAGCTGCAGCGCGAGCACCTCGTTGCACTCCCGGCCGAGTTCCCCTTCAAGTACGCGCAGGTGGCCTTGGCCGCGGGTCTCCCGGAGACCGCGGTCGCCTCGTTGAACGACTACCTGCTGGCGGCGGGCCGGGAAGGCGAATTCTATCGCGAGGCGCTCGAGCTGCTGGAATCCGCGGAAGAGGCAGTCCGACGAGCGGATGCAGAACGGCGCCGGGCAGAGGCTGCCCGCCAACGAGCCGAGGCAGAACGGCGTCGAATCGAAGCACGCCAGCGGGAGAATGACGAACTCGCGCAACGCCAGAGAGAGGCGGCCGCTGTCCCGCTCCCGCGAGACCCGTTTCGTTCGGGCGGCCTGGCGCCGGAGATGGTGACCGTCGCCGCCGGGCGCTTTCAATACATCACGCGCCAGAACCGCGGCGACCACCTCGAGTGGGTTGCCTTCGACCGACCGTTCTCGATCTCGAAATTCGAGGTGACGCGCGGCGAGTTCGAGCGATTCGTCGACAACAGCCGCTATCGCACCGCTGCCGAGACCCACCGCCAATGTGGCGAGAGAGACGCATGGAAGCGTCCACGAGCCCCCGGTTTCATGATGGGGCGGCCACCACGATTCGAGCAGACAGACGACCACCCAGTGGTTTGCGTGAGCCATCACGACGCGATGGCGTACACGGCATGGCTGTCTGACCAGACAGGTCAGACGTACCGACTTCCGAGCCCGGCAGAATGGCAGTACGCTGCTCGGGCTGGTGCCAACGCCGCGATGCTCCACGTTGACCGCGTCTATGGAGAGTACTGCGGCCGCGCCAATCTCGACGAGATCGATCACGACGACCGCAATTGCACCGACGGCGTGCGCTACACGGCGGCGGTCGGGCGCTTTGCGCCGAACGGCGTCGGCGTGCACGACATGATCGGCAACGTTGCAGAACTCGTACTAGGTTGCGGCCGAGTCATTGGCGACTACATCCGCCTGGCACGCGACGGCTCGCTGGAGGATGTCGACGGCTGTGAGCGGCCCGCCAGAATGGGGGGCGCGTATTATATGCAGGCAGAGTTCACCTTTTATGGGACTGTAGACTTTTCGTACTCTGACGAAGCCGCTACTAGATCATATGTGGGCTTCCGACTCGTGCGGGAACTGCCGGACACCGCCGATGTCCAATAAGACCCCTTCCGTTAACCTGCGCAGAGACGGAGACTCCCTCATTACCCAAAGGCGCGCGCGGCCGGTTTCGAACCGACCGGTTGCCGACGTGTATAAATGTGACGAGTTTGGCTTTGTCCATCACGCCGGGGCGTCCGCATAAGCGTCAGGAGAAGATAATGACGACCACGCAGCAGACCGGTTTTCCTGCCCTCAGAGATCCCCTCATTTTGCCATGTGAACCGAATAAGATTCCAGTCCTATCGAAACAACATCTGGCATTCTGACGTTTGCAGATATAGTGCACCTGAATTAGAAATATGGTTCCTATGTATCCACAGGGAACCCGGCAGACATCATCCAGACGATCGCTTCGGAGACATGACCTCCTGAACTTCATCAACACCTTGTACGAGGGCGACCTGCATGCCAAGCGGGTGCTGTCACTGGCCAACGCCACCCTGGGCGTGCTGACGAGTGCGTCGCTGGCAATCCATGCGGTGGGGCGCGGCCTGGCGCAAGCCATGGGCACGTTGACCAAACATGGTGTCAAGCAGGTGGACCGGCTCCTGAGCAATCGAGGTATCGACGTAAGGACGGACGATGGCCGTATTCGACGGAACACCGGGTAACGACCAGTACTTCGGGACGCCGGAGGCGGACGAGATAAGCGGGAACGACGGGCAGGATCAACTGCGGGGCGGCAGCGGGAACGACACCATCCGCGGCGCCAACGGCCCGGACTCGCTCTACGGCGACCGCGATGACGACGAGATCCACGGCGGCACCGGGGACGACGTCGTGCGGGGCGGCCGCGGCAGCGATAGCATCTTCGGCGACCTCGGCGTCGACGTGCTGTTCGGCGACCGGGACGACGATTTCCTGTTCGGGGGCGAGGGCAACGACGTGCTGCTCGGCGGACCGGGCGACGACGGGCTCGACGGTGGCGCCGGCGCGGACTACCTCAATGGTGGCGACGGCATCGATGTCGTCTCCTACAGCGATTCCCCGGTCGGCCCGGCGGGCGAAGGCGTCACCGTTTCGCTGGCCAACAGCATCCTGGTGCCGGGCAGCGGCGGGCACGCCGCGGGGGACATCCTGATCGGCGTCGAGGGTGTCATCGGGTCGGCGGGCAACGACGATCTCGACGCCGCGGACAACGGGAGCATCGACGGCCTGCAGGGCGGCGCCGGCAACGACACGCTGCGGGGCGGCGGCGATGGCCCGGATCACCTGGACGGTGGCATCGGCGACGATCACCTCCTGGCGCTGAACCATGGCGGGGAGATGGTCGGCGGCCCGGGTAACGACACCTTCGAGTACGCCGGCAGCGAGTTCTCCGGCGGCGGAATCTTGGACTTCGCGAAGGGCGAGGACACGATTGCGTTCGCTTTCTCCAACGCCCAGGTGAGCGCGGCCGACCTGCGCGACCTGCTGCGCAACAGCACGGGGAACGTGCTGGAGCTCAGCCTGCTCGGCTCCGGATTCGAGGACTTCGGCCAGCTTGTGCTCAACGTGCCCGTCTCGACGCTGGACGCCTCCGACTTCGTCATCTCCTGATGGGGAAAGGAGCACATGAGATACCGGCTGTTCGCTCCGACGGTGTTGTGCTGTCTTGCATTGACAGGCGACCTCAATGCCCAAACCCTTCCCCTGGACGGTCCGCTGCGTGCGATTCACATCGGCGGATACTGGGGCGCCAACCGATACACGATCAACGAGTGGGATCCGGCGGGGACCGAGCCGCTCGTTCCGCTCGACTACATCGAACACATCGAGGATCTGCACGTCAACTGGGTCGGCATCTCCGTGGCGCTTCACTACGACGACAGCATGGACAGCACGGTCGAGCGCGCGCACTCACTCGACCGCAACGTGCCGACCTTCACGGACGAGGTGCTGAGGCGGCTGATTCGTGAATTTCGGGACCACGACTTCGACGTGTACCTGACGCTGTCATTCGAGGGTCACGAGGCCTCCGTCGCGGAGCGGCCGGTGCACCGGTGGCAACTCGGCGACCCCGGCGAGCCCGATACCGGCGTCCCCTTCCACGATCCCTTGCATGCGCCGCCCATCCTGCCCGAGTACTGGCCGTGGCGGCCAAGCCACCCGGACCACGGCCGCTTCGTCCGGGAGTTCTGGGAGACGTATACCGAGCAGGCGGTTCACTTCGCCGGGATCGCCCAGGACGAGGGCGCGCGGATGTACTCGCTGGGAACGGAGACCGACCGCCTGTTCAGAACGAGGTCGACGGGCTTCTATTTCGTCAACGACTTCGGACCCGAGCTCAGAGCGATGGTCGACCGGGTGCGTGCCGTGTACCACGGGCTGTTGACCTACGACCTGCACTACTTCGCCATCACGGACGACTTCTATGCCGGAGGCTCGGACCATCTGTGGGAAGACCTCGACCTGGACGTCGTCGGCCTCAGCGCGTGGTTCTCGCTGGCCGAGACGCCGCCGTCGACGGTCACCGGCGTCGACCGTCTTCGGCAGCAGTACGAAAGCGTATTTCAGGACTACCTCGTTCCGCTTGCCGCCGACAATCCCGGCCGGCCGATCGTGTTCACCGAGTACGGCGCGATCGATCTCGTCGATGCGCCGCACGATCCCGCCGATACGCGGCGTCAGGAAGACCTGTTGGAATACGCCGACTCCAACAACAACGGTGTGGAGGACGGGCGCGAGACGCAGGCCAACATCTTCCAGGCGCTGTTCGAGACGATGGACAACCGCCCCGGCGTGGTGCACGGCGCCTTCTTCTGGGACAACTGGATAGGCAGCGACGAGCTGTGGGCGCGAGAGAGGCTGGAGGACAGGCGCAATTTCGACATCCGCAACAAACCCGCCGGGGAGGTTGTGCGGGCGCAGTACGAGACGTGGCGGTCGGCGGAGGGCGCGCGGGTGACGGCGGCGGGAACGCTGCCCAACCGCACGCTGTACGCCGGCACCGTCGCGGTCGCCGTCGCGGTGCCCGTCGGGGACGCGTTCCGGAACGCGTCGACCTACCAGGCGTCGTCGTCCGCGCCGGGCGTCGCCACGGTCAGGGTGTCGGGATCGACGGTCACGGTCACCTCGGTGGCCGACGGCGCGGCGACCATCACGGTGACGGCCGGCGGCGCGGACGGTTCCACGGCCACGCAGCGGTTCGGGGTGACGGTGCTCGCCTTGACGGCGTCCAGGCCGAGCCAGTTCCTGGAGCTGCGCCGGCGCATCGAGACGCTGCGGCGGCGAGAGGGCCGCAGGTAGCAGTTCGTGCGACGTCTCTGGCTCCTGGTTTCGTAGCCGGAACCCACCTCTGCCCGCCAGCGCGCGGGCACCCCGCCGTTCCCTGTCCGCGACTTCCTTGATCCGGACGCTGAACATCGCATACTTCGTGGTGGTGTCCGCCGTTGGACGCCGGGCGAGGACGTGGCCGTGCGGCTCGACGGCGCCCCGCGGTGTTCGGAGCCGCCTTCACCCGGGCCCGGCTGCGGTTCCGATTCCAGGTGAATGGAAGGACCCGCCCGGGGACGCCGGCTTGCAGGAGGCGCACGCGGTGAACGAGTTTCCGTCGCCCGCCTTGACGCGGCGCTTTCTGGTCTTGTGCGAGCAGTATGGTTCCGAGCGTCTGGCGGTCCAGATCGTCGCCGTGGGCCGGAGCACCGGCGTCGAGGGGCTGCCCGCCAGCGACGACTGGAACACATGGGACGCCGGCGAGATGCAGGCGGCGGTCGACTACCTCCGGCGCAAGCGCGGCCTGACGCGGTAGGTCGTTCAGCACCTCGCCAGCCGGCCCGGCGCTGCTGCGCTACGCGAACAGTCCCGCCGCCGCGTCGGGTTCGTCGCGGCGCTTGACGCGCCGCAGCGGTTGCCGGCAGCGGCTGCAGTGCAGGTCGCCGCAGTCCGGCTCGGGGATCGGGGTGCCGGCCGGCGTGGCCCTGCCGGCGCACCGCACGCACAGGACGAGGTCGGTGCGGGCCTCGTAGAAGCCGGCGATCCCGTCCATCTCGGGCAGCAGCAGCTGAACGGCGGTCTTCACGCGGCCTCCGGCGCTCACCGGACGTCGGGCGGCCATTCGCTCGCGGCTGAGGGGGCGCCCCAGCTCGAGGGCGACGTCGCCGCCGGCCGTGTTACCGGCCGGCGGCCGTGGCAAGCCCGACGCTAGCAGTGGGTCTCGCCGATATCGTGCTCGCGGCGGCACGTCACGCACGTGATGGCGAGCGCCTGCGGCTCGGTGTTCGTGGCGTAGGCCTTGACCAACTTGGCCAGCTCAAGCCGGTTGTAGGCCGCCGCGATCGCGGCCGGGTCGACATCGGGCATGGTCACGTAGGTGCCACAACTCAGGCAGGCGATGACGTGCCCGTGCTTGGCCAGCACCTGCGCGAGAGTTTCCTTCTCGGGCTTCAGCATCAGTCGGTCTCCCGGCGTTCCGATCATCATCCCGACTCCGTCAGCCCCCCGTTTCACCCCCGCCACAGCCGAAGACCGCCCGGCTCAGGGGCCGAACACACTCGCTCGCCCCCCCGGCGCCGTCCCCTTCGAAGACCCAGGCCGCCCTCGACACAGGCGCTGGCCAGCGCGGCGGCGACGCCGCAGGAGATCCTCGACGCGCTCCGGCGGCGCGCCGCGCGGGTCGGCTACCTCGGTGCTTCCGACTCGCCCATTCGCGTGCGCGTTGCGACGCGGATGCCCCCGGCGGCCGCGTCAGGCGACATCTTCACGCCCGACGAGCGGGGCGACCTGTGATCGACGTCCCGGCGCCCGGCCGCCTAGGGTGCTCGATCGGATGTACGACGAGTGGTGCGCGCGCGGCGCCTCCGTGAGCCGGCTGCAGTTCCCGGCGCTCCAGTACGGCCAGCCGTACCGCTCGCCGGGGTCGACCGAGCCGGTGGACCGAGGGTAGGTGGTGGCGTGGCTGCGCCTCGGCTCGGCGGTCTCGGGACGGCGTCTCTCGGCGGTGACAGCGCTGTTCAAGGAGGCCGTCCTCAGCCAGCACCAGCGCATCCACGGTGAACCCCCGGCGCTCCTGCACGGGCACGGGTTCAGCGGGAACGGCTACGAGATCGCTCGCTACCTCGCCCTGCCGGACGTCGGCTACCGGTGGTCGCGGGGACTGATTCACGGCCTGGCCCTGTGGATGCCGCCGGACTGCGGCCCCGTCGTGCGCCAGCGGGCCCGTGACGCCGCGTTCGCCATCCGGCGGCTGACGGGTCGAAGCGTCGACGTGTTCGTTGCTCCCCGAGAAGACGAGGCGCGGCCGCTGGCAATCCATCCGGACGCCGGGTCCGTGCAGGCCGCGTGCCCGCCCGTCGCTCAACGAAGGCCGGGGCGCCAACCCCGGCGACACGCGCATAAGTAGGCCGGTGATCCCCGTCGCCCGGAACGTGTGGCAACAGGTGGACGGCGGCAGATCCGCCGCCGCCGCCCCGCCGCTTGATCATCGCCAGGACGAGACGCCGCGACAGCGCCCGGCCCGTCAGCCGCCGACCCGAGGGGTCGACGCTCTGGAACAGCGCCGCCTTCGCCTCGTCGAGCCGGCCCGTCTCGAGGTAGTCGTCGAGCGCCTCCCCCGCCCGATGGTGGGCCGGGACGTCGTGGCGCTTGCCACCCGTCTCGTGCAGCCTGAGCCACTCCCGGCTCTCCTGCCGGAAGTAGTCCTGTCGTCACATGCCGAGAACCGCGCTCACTCGCGCGAAGCTGTAGAGCATCACCGAGACCAGCGCCCGGTCGCGAAGGCCCGCGAGCGTGCCCGTATCGATCGCCTCGAGGAGCCGGCGGGCCTCGGCCGGCGAGAGCACCGGCGTCGCGCCCTTCGTCACCATGTGCTTCGGCCCGCGCACCGCCGCCGCGGGGTTCACCGGCAGGACCTGGCTGACGACGAGCCAGTCGCCGAGCATGCGGATCGCGGCCAGGTGCTGCTTGACTGTGGGCGCCGACCCGGGGTGCGTTCGGATGTAGGCCGCCACGTGCAGCGGCGAGACAGCCTCGAGCGCCAGCCCCCGCGCCTCACACCAGACGAGGACTGCCCCACCGCCCGCCCGTACGCCACCCGCGTCCGCCGGTTCGCGATCCGCGGCGCGAAGAACTCGAGAAACTTCCCCACCGCCGCCGGCCCCCGCGTCGACGACGAGCCGCGGCAGCAGGGGCCCGCCCCGCTCGGCGGCCGCCCGCTCGACCAGCGCCACGTCGTCGCTCATCCCGTCACCTCTTCCCCGCCGACGAGCGCCTCGAACCGTTCGTAGTCGTTCACGAGCGCCTGGGCCAGCGCATAGAGCCGTGTGTGGACGCCTCCGAGAATGCAAGCTTGTTCTGCATCTCCTCCTAGGTCCGCGACAACGGAGCGGCGCCGCAAGCGCCGCGATTGCTCCGGTGGAACGAGGGCCAGCTTCTCAGCTGGCCCGCAACGCCGACCTGGGCCAGCCACGCCCGTTCGCCTTCGAGAGCGCCAGGATGACTTCTTCGACTACACTACCACTCGTGGCGAATGGGAGAAAGAGGAGTTGCGAATGAAAGACGTCATCGCGCTGTTGAATGACCACCGGTCTGAATTGCTGGACAGCGTGGCTCGAATCGATGCGGCGATCGCCGCCCTTGGTGTGAAGCAGCGACCGTCCGCGCCTTCCAGGCAGCCCGCGAAGCGTAAGCGCCGCGAGATGTCAGCCGAGGCAAAGCAAGCGGTCTCGGATCGGATGAAGAACTATTGGGCGGAACGCAAGAAGCAGGCGGAGACTACCAGCAGCGGTGACGCGGAGGTCGCGGACGACGCGCCGACTGGGGCGTAAGGCGACCGCCGCAGTGAGCTATCTGTAGCCCTACCTGTTTCACGCTCCCGCTTGAACACGTCGGAGGAATCTCGTCAACGAGGAAGCTCGGCGATGCACGCCGGCCTGGAGAGCCAGTAGTCCGGCAACTCGCGGGCCAGCGCCGTGCGCACGAACGGTCCCCACTGTGCCGCGGCCGTCTGCACACCGGCGGCGCGCCCGGACACGATGTCGTGAGGTGAGTCCCCGATGAAGACCGCCTCGATCGGATCGGCCGACAGCCTGGCGAGAGCGGCCAGCACCGGCGCTGGATGCGGCTTGTGCTGCGAGACGTCGTCGGCGCCGACCAGCACGCCGAAGTACTCATTCAGCTCGCAACGCCGCAATCCGCGCCGGGCCAGCGCGTGAGCCTTGCTGGTCACAACCGCGAGGCGCATACCCGCTTCGCGGAGATCTCCCAGAGCCTCGGCGATTCCGGCGTAGGACTTCAGCAGCCGGTCGTGATGCGCGTTGGTGTAGGCGCGGTACGTGTCAACCATCTGCGCCGCGTGATGGTCGTCGCGCGCGAACTTCCGCAGTTGGGGTCGTAGCGGCGTGCCGAATCCGGCCCGCCAGACCGCTTCGTCCGGCACCGTGCCGAGGTGCGTCCGCATCGTCTGCCGGAACGACGCCATGATGAGCGAGGTCGAATCGATGAGCGTGCCGTCCAGATCGAAGAGGAAGGTATTGAAGCGTCGACGGGTTGGCACGGTGGATTGTACCATCGGCGTTCCCGCCTACCTGTGTGCGCGTCCGTCACCGAGCAGCGCGGGCGCCCTGTCACTTGCGACTGCAGGGACAGCAGTGGCGTTCCACCAGATCCAGGTCCCTTGTCGTTGGCGTCCCGCCCGGCTCGGGCGTCTCGCTGCCGCCGTGTTGTACATCGTCAGCGTGACGTCCTCGCCACGGCAGAGCGACGACTCGGGGCCTCTCATCACGACAAGCAGCTGACCGCCGACATGGTTGGCGTAGCCGTACACGGTGTCGTTCCGGGGCTGATCCCGGCGGGCACGCCGTTGAGGTGCTGCACCGCGATACCTCCAAGCTGCAGGCTCCTACCGAAGGGGCACTACTCCGTCGAAGGCGAGCGCTGCCGGTGGCGGGCGAAGGCTGCCGAGAACCTGACTACCAAGCCAGCCCGGCGCCTCGCTGCCGTAGGTCCTCGCGGCGCCGCTCGTAGTCGGGCATGACCCGTTCGAGGGCCCGCCAGTAATCGCGGCCGTGCCCGGGGTGCCTCAGGTGCACCAGCTCGTGGACGACGACGTAGTCGACCAGGCGCATCGGAGCCTGCATGATGCGCCAGTTCAGCCGGATGGTGCGGCCACGGTCGCAGCTCCCCCACCGCTTCTGTTGGTCGGCCATGACGACCCGCGGCATCTCAACGCCGGCCCTCGCCCGCCACGCCTCCACCCGTTCCGGCAGCCGGTCGGCCGCGTGACGGCGGAACCAGGACACGAGGGCGGCCCGGACGTGAGCGGTTTGCTCCGCTCGCGCCGGTGCGGGCACGTGCAGCCAGCCGCCGCGCAGCTTCGCCTCTCCGGGCCCGTTCGGATGCACCTTCAGGCGGTAGTTCCGCCCGAGATAGAGGACGGTCTCGCCGCTGACGAACTCCCGCCGCGACGATGACGGGTCGTGCGACTGCACGTGCCGTAGGCGCCGCACGATCCAGGCCGCCTTCCGGCGCACAACCGCGTCGAGCCGGCTGGTGGAGAAATCCTCCGGGGCCACGAGCAGCACGTCGCCGGACGGGTCCACCGTCACCGCCACCGTCTTCTTTCGCCGGGCACTGCGGCGGATGGCGTACGGCAGGCGCGTGTCGCCCCAGGTAATCGCCGAGGTCTCCAGGTCGCCGATCATCGGTCAGTGCGCACCTTCGCAAGATCCACGATGTCGGTAGCGAGTGATTGCGACCGCAGCGTCCTCGGCGATCGGCGGAGGCAGATCGAGGCCGCGTTGGCGGGCGGTGCGCACGACGCTGGCGAGAACCTGCTGGGTGTCGGCGCCGTGGCGGGTGCGGTTGCCGCCGCACACCTTTCGGATGACCACGGCGGGCCGGATGGCCCTGCAGACCATCACAACGCGTTGCGATTCCCGCGGCCCCATCGGCTGGAGGCGCCCATGATGGGAACACTCTCTACCTACCGGGTAATGGAACGGTAGGTGGTCATCTCGGGATGGGATCCCGACGCAACGGCACTACAGCCATCCACGCTCACGGAAGACCGCAAGATCGACGCCGGGCGGAGCATACCAGCCTTTTGCTGCGTAGCGGGCGCCGAGTTCTAGCGCGACCTTCTTGTTCCCGTAGGGAATCCGCAACGGCGTGTCCGTTTCCGAATCCATCCTGACGCCGCCGGATTCCACCCCTTCCTCTGCCGCGCTTCTCGATTTCCGTTTCCGCGGCATTTTCGCCTGTAACGTCCTTCCCGTCGCTGCCGGGCCGCGCGCATTCCGCGTCAGCGCCTTGCGGCCCACTGCAGCTTTCGATTCCCTGTTCGCATCGATCCACTTCGACATCGCGGCTGAACAGGCCCTCGTCTCGTCGGGTAACCCAACGCCCTTCTCTCGCGCGATCGCCTCGGCAAACGATACCTGTGCCGCACTCGGCGACCTGGACGCCGCTGCCCCCGTGGATTCCTCGTCCGAATCGCCGGCCGCCCGCGCCGGTGCGTGCAGATCCAGAAACGCCCGGCAGACCGCTCCCGATTTCGTATAGCCCGCTGGCAGCTTGATGCCCTTGCGCTTGGCGATCGAAGCGGCAAACCGCTTCATCGCTGCCGTCGGCGGGCGGTCCCCACCGCCGTTTCCTCCGCCGAAAGCTTCTCCCAGCGCAACCGTCTCCCCAGCAATGGAACCGTTCCCGAGCCGCTCAATGATGCGCTGGGCCGCATCGCACACCGCGTCGATTGCGCCCATCATCTCCTGTTTGCCACGTACCACATCGTCGAGCAGGCATTCGAGCTCCGCCGTCACGCCCGGATCCACCAACGCCGGATCGGCGCGTTCAAGAACCCCGAACAGCGCAAGCCCCCGCTCGGTCGGCACGATGTTCTGTCTCTCCGCTTTCAGCAACCCTTGCTTCCTCAGTCCGGCGATGATCTCCGCCCGGGTCGCCGGCGTGCCGATGCCCTTGGCCTCCTTGAGACGGTCCCGCAGGATCTCATCTTCGACGAAGCGCCACGCATTCTGCATCGCCTCGATCAGCGTGCCCTCCTTGTAGCGCGGCGGCGGCCGGGTCTCCTTGTCCTCGATCTTCGGATCGCGCAACCGCGCGACCTCCCGGTCGCGCAGCACCGGCAGCACCTGCGCCGCTTCGCCCTTCTCCTCGGCGGGCCGCCACTCCGGGAAGGCATCGCGCCAGCCACGTTCGATCGGCTGGCGTCCGGTCGCGCGGAACTCGAATCCGCGGACGTCCAGCGTCACGATCGTCTGACGGTAACGGTAATCCGGCATGACCGAAGCGAGGTAGGACCGAGCGACGGCGTCGAACAACTTCTTCTCGTCGCCGGACAGACGGCGCCAGATCTTACCCAGATCGCCGATCCTGTTCACGTTGGGAATGACCGCGTGGTGGCTCTCCCCCTCGAGCCCCTTGTCATGGAAGCTGCCGTTCCGCCCCTTGCGTATTACCGGCCGCGAAGGCACGGGTATCGCACCGTAGGATTTCCCGGCTTGCAGCCCGGCGACGATCTTCGGCACGTCCGCGAGCGCCCTCTCCGGCAGGTAGCGCACCTCGGCGCGTGGATAGGTGATGATCTTCTTGTCCGCGCCGTCATAGAGTTCTTGCGCCACTTCCAGGGTCCTGGAAGCCGACCAACCGAACCGGGCGTTGCACAGCTTCTGCAGCGAGGGCAGGTCGTGGAGCCGGGGCGGGCGTTGCCCCTTGTCCGCGACCCGCACGCCGAGCGGTCCCTCGAAGTCCCGCGCCGAGGTCGCGACCGCCTCGGCGTCCGCTAGCTTGAGGATGCGCTCCTTCGGCGCGTACCGCATCCGGAACGCCCCGGCCCGTGCATGCGCGCCGGCCACGACCTCGAAATACGAGCCCGGAACAAAGTCGCGGATCTCGAGTTCACGCTTGCACGCGATCGCCAGCGTCGGTGTCTTCACCCGGCCCACCCCGAGCACGCCGCTCGCACCCCGGCCGACCGTGACGGTTGCGGTGCGGGTCAGCGACAGATTGTAGATCTGGTCGGCCTGCCGGCGCGCAACCGCGGCGGCGTAGAGGCGGGCATGCTCGCCGTTGGGTCGGGCGCGGCCGAATGCTTCGCGGATGGTTTGAGCGTCTTGCGCGGTGAACAGCACCCGCAGGACCTCGCCGCGATAGCCGCAGTGCTCCAGAATCTCCTGGCCTATGAGCTGCCCCTCGCGGTCGCAATCGGTAGCGAGCCAGACCCGCTTGGCAGTGCGCAGCGCCTCTCGAATCGCCTTCAGCTTCGCCGCCTTGTTGCCGCCCGGGGCCGGCTTGGTGCCGTACAGCCCTTGTGGCCTGAGCAGCACCGCCGCCCAGCGCTTCCAGGCCGGGTTCACATCCTCCGGCTCGCACAGATCCAACAGATGGCCCTCGGCCGGGAGAACGGCGCCGTAACGGGACCCAACGGCGGCGCGGACATCCTTCGCCTGACTGGATTTCTCGGTGATGACGATCTGATCGGTCATGAGACCCGGCCGGGATCCGCATCAATAGCTGAAGCGAACATTAAATCAATGTGAATATACGCGCCGCAAGCCGGTCTTCGCCGCCGAGGGCGCCCCGTCGACGGTCGCCGCCGGGATGTGACGAACGGCGGCGAGCGCGGGCCACGTCCGCTTCGACGACGAAGCGGTCAGCCTGCTCATCCGCGCCCACACGGACGAGGCGGGGGTGGCCGAGCTCGCCGCGAAGCTGGCCGCCGTCTGCCGGCAGGTGGTGCGGCGCCGGCCGCTTGGAGCGAGCACACCGGCCGTGGTCACGCCGGCCGTCGTGCGCGAGGTGTTGGGCAAGGGCGCCGGCGACGCGCTGCCCCCGGCGGTGCGGGTGGCCATCGCGCGCGAACGCCGAACAACGCCCGCTGCGCAGCACGCTTGTGCGTCGCCGTCTCCGCCGTCCCCTTGTCCTGCCAGTAGCGACGACCCCGCTCAGGTTCCGAGATGCAAACAACTACCTACTGCATTCGAGAAACCAAAGTGAGTCTTGATCTCTTCCAACGGAAACGAAGTTGCCAAGAATGCGTTTGTCCGATGTGGCACGCATTTCCCATCCAAGTGACCCAAGCTGACTCAATCCCCGCCGTACGTCGTCCGTCAGGCTCTCCACTGGCACCTTGTGGAGGGGCTGAAACAGGAACCGTCTGTCGGCGCCAAATGAATGCGTGAACTTCTTCAAGGCGGAGGAACGGCGGACATCGTCGAGAGCGGGCCTCCATTCGTCGGAATCGGCGCTCGGCAGGAACACCCAATATCCATCGATGGCAATGCCCCAACACGTTCGTCCTTTCGTGTATACGATGTAGATTCCGCGACCAGTTTCCTCGCCGACGAGGCAGAAGTTGCGAAGAATATCAGCATCTGGCTGTGCTATTTGCCTGCGAACCTCGATTAGTGCGTTGGCCTTCGCGAATTCCACTCCAAGAAGAGAGAACACCGACAAGTACGCTGCTTTCAGTAAGCCGATCTCCGACTTGCGCCGTTGGTACGAGATGAGTCTTAGCGTCTGACGAGGAAGCGGCGGCACCTGTTGATTCCGCGCAGGCCACATGTAGATGGGGTCTGCAACTGCTGGGTGTGTCATCGTGATGCATTGTTTAGTTTGTGCCGGTCGATTGAGTCCAGCTCTCATGGCATAGACGCCTGTTCCGATCTGTAGAGCTACAGCATGCTCCTGCTTGATGAGTTCTACCATTGCATGGTCGATCCATTTGCCGCCTTCGCTGTTACAGTTCTTGCAAGTAAGCACTCGAATATAAGGTTTGCCAGCCTTCAGTGGCGGTATGTGCTCAATGGAGGCGCGCCCGTTCTTAGCGATCACGTCCTCCTTGGAGAACTCCAGTAGACATATGGGACACAGCGTGTTGCCGGCTTCCCATAGAGAGAGTCGGGTCTTCCGTTTCCCCATGTGGCGGTTTCTCGTCACTCCGGCGCTGGGGTTTCTTGACCCCGATGGCCCATTCACAACACGCGACGTGGGTCCGGCGCCCCGGTCCGGTGCGCTGGCCATGTTTCCATCTCCATCACTGCAGCCGGAAACTACTGGCCCACCTCACCCCGCCGTGAACGGATCCGGTCCGGCCGGCTGATCCTCGCTGCGGCCAGTCGTAAGACTCAGGCTCGCCGCCCGCCTGTGTTCGGCCATTGCACCCCGCCGCCGGCGCGGAAAACGCGCTGGCCGTCCAGGCGAGCCTGCGTTCCCCACACCGCCCACAGGAACCATGCGTATCATCGATGACGTCAATCTACATCCGCCGTTTCTTCGAGGCCAGTTTCAAGTGTTGCCAAGCGCAGTCGCGCTTCACCGGCCGGGAGGGGCCGCTCGGTTTCGGCGGCGAGGTCCGGACGACGATGTTTGGGGCCGACTACGCCCGCGGCCCGCTCGTCGCGGGCCTCTCACTCCCGCATAGCCGCGGCCTGGGCGAGTACGCCGGCTTCGCCGCCGGCGAGGTCCTCTCGTCGCTCACCGGGCTCTACCTGTGGGTCGGCTACCGGGCCACCGACCGCATCACGGTCTGGGGCTGCAGCGGCGGCATGCTGCTGACGCTCGGTGTTCGCCTTCATCCTGGTCCTGGGCGTCATCGTCGACGAGAACGTGTACGCCCACCAGGAGCCGCAAGGGGAAGCTTGCGCGGCGCGATCGAGGGCCGGGAGATCGCAACGCCGGTGGTCTTCGCCGTACTGACGACTGTGGTTGCCTTCATGCCACTGCTGTTCGTACCGGGCTGGATTGGCGAGATGTTCCGCGTCATCCCGCTGGTGGTCGTGCCCTGCCTCTTGTTCTCGCGGGTCGAGTCGCTGTATCTTCCCGGCCCATCTGTCTCACGTTCCCGCTCGCCGCCGCATCGCAGTTTCCACCGCCAGCGGATCTACTGCGCCGACCCGGCCCGCGACCACGGCGTCCTCGAACCGGTCCTCCAGCGCGGCCGTCGGGCGGTAAACTTCCGCCTCATCGCCGAGCAGTGGGACCGTATCGGCCAGTTCTACGCGGCGTTCCCCGCCGGGCACGCCACCGCGTCCGCCGCCCTGCAGAGGCTCAACCGCTTCCAGGCCTCGAACCGCTTCTACGCCGCCAACCGCGAGCTCGGCCGGGCGCTGAAGACCGAATTCGTGCTGCAGTACATGTCCGAGCCGCAACTGCGGGCGAAGGTGCGGCGGGGTCTGCTCAAGGTCGAGCAGCTCCGTGCGGCTGGGCGGCTCGGTGACGCCCACGAATTCGAGCGCGGCGCGCTCGAGCGCCTCGCCGCGGCGCCGGCGCGTCTCCTCGTCGAGCTCGGCGGCCGGGTCGACGGTCCAGGCGGCCTCGTAGTCGCTGGCGCCCTCGTTGGCGCGCTGGTCGGCCTGGTCGGCGTCGCCGGCGTCCTGCGCGGTCGCCGCGGCGGGCATCGCGAGCATCAGCGTGATCAGCAGCATCGTGCGCATGGCGGGCTCCTTGCTTGGCCGTGGCCCGCCGGGCCGCGGCCTGACCGGGTTTCTCGTCTCGGGGCTGTTCGTCCTCTCCCCTCGACTCTCGCTCCCCCCGGCTCCGTCTCCGTGCCGCTCGGGGCGCCGCGGCCGCTTGCCGCGGTGCTTGGGTTCGGCCGTGACTACCGGGTCGGCTACGGCCTCGGCCTCGTCGAGAGCCAGGAGGGTCTCAGGGTCGAGCTCGGGCGTCGACGCTCAGCGGCGCGAGAGCGCGCTGCTCGGGGGGACCTCGAACGGCGTCGTCGGCCGGGCGTTGCTCGGCTGGGTAGCGAAGCGGCGCGAGGGAGGCCGTAGACGACCTACTCGTCGTCGGACGGAAACTGCGGGACGTAGCCAATGTCGACGCGGTCGCGGTCGCGCGCCCGGCGGGCGGCGCTGACGGCCGACCGGGCGTCGCCGGCCACGACGCGGTCGATCAGCTCGAGGTAGTAGCGGGTCCGCACGTGGCGGACGAGGTTGCCGGCCCACTCGAGCTTCTCCAGCTCGGTGCGGGCGACCACGAGCAGGCAGCCGCGGCGCAGCCGGGTTCGCCGGCACTCGCGATGGGGCGCGCGCTCGCGCTCGCCGCACGCCCGCAGCCACTGCTGGATCGGCATGTCGTCGGGGCAGCGCTCGCTCGCCGGCGCCGGCCGGAAACCGAGGTCGATCTGGGCGCGCACCACGGCGGCCGGACACCGCGGGCGCCGCAGCGCGCCGTAGCTGACCTGGGCGCAGAGCTCGACCTCGAAGGCCGACGCCAGCGGGCCGAGCTTCGCGCGGGCGTACTCGCGATGGATCTCGAGCAGCTCTGCCTCCCGCTCGTGCATGCGACGCACGCGGTCCCAACGCACGGTCCCGGGCTCGTCGTCCATCCGTCGAGCTTACCAGGGGTGCCGCGTCGCCTCGAGGCGCGCTCTGAGCGTCGCCAAACCCCCGCATGAGTTGCACATGTTGTCGCTTGTAAAATCGCGCGATCTGACCTCGGGGTCGACCACAAGATGTTGTGGCCTGCGGTGGCATCGTCAGACCACCAGCGTGCGCGTGTGCTCGCCCCCGTCAAGGCGCCTCGCTACGCTCGGCCCCCGCTTCGCGGGGCTGACGGCCTTGACGACGGCTCCGCCCACGCTCGTCCGGACTGGCTCTTGTCTGTCGATGCCCAATCCCCGACCCCAAGATGTTGCTCGGCGGCCTTCATCCTCGACGCCGGGATGCGGCAGCGTGGCGCGGATGCGCTGGCGGACCTTGCGGGCGAGCTCGGGCTTGGCCGTCCAGATCCGCGTCAGCACGCGCAGGACGTCCTCGCGGCCGATCTGGTCCACGGGCCGGGCCCCGAAGACGGGGAAGGCGTGCTTCGTCATCGACTCGGTCCAGTCCGTGGCCGTCTTGGCGTTGCGCCAGCGCGCCCCGGTTCGCCTCGAGCGCCCGCCCGGCGGCCTGGTCGAAGGTCGGCGCCTGGGCGCGCCGCCTGTCGGCGCGCGGGTCGCGACCCCGGCGCGCCTGCCGGCGGTTGTCGAACGCCTCCTCGCGCGCCTCGGCGAGCGTCACGAGCGGAAATCCGCCCAGGCCGAGATCGCGCCGCCTGCCGCCTATCGTCAGCCGCCGCACCCAGCTCTTGCTGCCCCCAGGCGCGACAGACGAGGTACAGCGTCCCCCGTCGCCGTAGCGCCCCGGCCGCTCGAGTGCCTTAACCATCTTCGCGGTCAGCCGGCCCACGGTTCGATTCCTCTTCTGCCTCACCTGGTATCGAATCGTTCTACCACGTGCTCGACCACATGCGGCGTGGGATAGGGCGCAGCCGGCCCGGAACGGCTCGGACACGTGAGGGCGGGCTCTCCCCGTGTTCATGGGGCAGATTCGGACTGTCTCGGACTGGCGGGGAAGGGAGCGGCCCAGGTAGTCGAGGACCTGTTCGGGACCGGCGTTGCCCGTTGAGGGCAGTTGGGCTCGCCAGTCGCGGACGCACGGCGCGCAATCGGCGGCGGCGATGGCGGCGGGAGGGGGGCTTGCGACTGACCGGTGGCACGTGATGGGCATACTTGCCTTCGGAAGCGCAACCGGAGGAAGCCAGTGTTCGACGACCACAAGCTGTATCTTGCCGGCGATCCGGCGCTGCTGGTGCTGGGCCGTCCTTCAACTCTCGCGCATTGGAGGAGCGAGGGTCGTGGGCCGGCGTTCATCAAGCTCGGCGCGCGCGTCGCCTACCACGGCTCGGACCTGAACCAGTGGCTGGCAGCTCGGACCGTCAGACCGACCGACAGTGGGAGCCGGCAGGCCTCGGGAGCGGGGGAGGGTGGCTAGCTGGCTAGCTCTAGCCGCCTAGCTCTGCCCGTGCCCCAGATCTCTGGGCTGAACTCGTAGTGCGTGTGAGGTCATCCGAATTCGTCTCGCAGTTCAAAGGCGAAGGCCATGGCAACGAGTTGGGTATAGCCGTGCCACATCAGTTGAGCGCCGGGCGGGTCGCGTGTGCGTCCGAGCCACCCGCCGAGGCGTCCGACCAGACCGACGGCGTCGCCGAGGCGCGCCGGTGGCGGCAGCGCGCGTGAGCGGGCGAAAGTGGCGAGCACGCGCAGCTCGGTATCGGAGAAGAGCAGGTCTGCGGGCAGGTCGGGCACCTCGCGTCCGAGCTGAACCATCAACTGGATGCGCCACCCGATGACCATCTTGATGGCCATGGCGCGTTCGAGTCGCTCGGCCGTGTGGTGCTGCAACTCTTCGACCTTGCGGCCGCCGGCCGCTCCCAGCAGCCGATCGCGTCGAGTCGGAGGTCGATCTCGCCAGGAGGCCGTCGACGTCGCCGCCGCCGCGGCGCTCGCTGCTCATTTCGCACTGCTCGTGCGGCTGCCTCCCTCCGTGTTCGATCAGCAGTGGTACCTGGTCCTCGGCCACGCAGCGAGCCCGACGGTCCGCGGCGCCTCGACCCTGCTGCTCGCGCTCTCGAGGGCGGCCGGCCGGCTGGTCCCCGCCGCGAGCGGCGCCGCTGCGCCGGCAGCAGCTCCAGAGCCCGCGGACTCTCTGGCGGCGCCGGTCGCCGACCTGCTCGGCGCCGTTCCGCTCACGGCGGCCGCCAGCTGGCCCGTTCCGCGCTGCTTCTTCGAGCAGCTCGTCGCTGCCGAGCGCGAGTGCGATGCCGCCTCGGCCCGTCTCGAACGCGCGCACCGCCGCCGGCGCGACTTCTTCGTCTCGCGTCTTCGCGCCGAGCTCCTCCAACTGCTCTCGCTCCAGCCGCTCGAGGCGTGGCAGCGCCTCGACGACGCCTTCGCCCGCCGCCGCTCTCCGGTCGCCGCCATCGAGGACCTGGTCGACGTCCTGCTCTCGGGCCGCTCGCTTGCGCCCGACTAGGCTGCGGCGCCTGGCCGCCGGACACGGTTGGCCATACTTGCGCCATGCGACTCACAATCTGCCTGCTTGCCCTTGCCCTGCTGGTGCCTGGCTCCCTCTCGGACGCCTCGGCTCAGGTCCCGACGCCGCGTGTACGGCAGGTCGAGGCGTTCGGGGCGGGCCTCGTGCTGCGCGCCCCCCTTCCCGGCACCGAGTCGTTCGTCGGGCTGGCCCTGGTGTGCGCCGGCAATCAGCCCCGGCTTCAGGTTCAGCTGGGGTTCTTTCCGCCCCAGCCGATGGCGCTGCAGCTCGCCGTTCGCGCCGGTGACGGGACCGTCGAGCGGTTCGGCCCCGTCTTCACGGCCGACTCGCGCTCGGGCATTCACGCCCCCGCGCTCTTCGAGCGTGCCGAGATCGCCCGCTTCATCGCCGCGGCCTTCTCGACCGCGGCGCTCGTGAGCAACGGTTACGTCTCGTTCTTCAACGACGCCGGCCCGGCCGCCGGCCGCCAGTTCCGGCAGCTGCTCGACGGCTGCGGCTGATTACTCTCGGGCACTGGGGCTCGGGCTCCGGGCCGTGGGCGCGGCCCGGCTTTTCGGTCCAGCCCCCCGCTCTGGTTAGACTCGCTCCCGGAGGCGGCCAGCCGTCAGGCGGCCGTTGATTCGATGACGAACACCAAACCTTCGCCGCCCGCTTCGCCCTCGCTGCTCGACGGCGCCGCCGCGTCCGAGGGGCTCACGCGGACCCAGCGCGCGCTCCTCGAGGGCGACGTCACCCGCCCGATCGGCCGACCCTCGGCGTTCCACCGTGCCGGCTACAGCGACCTGCCCGGCAAGCCGCTCACGGGCGCCGTCGACGTCACCGACCCCGGCCAGCTCTTCTTCCCGCGTGCGGTGGCCCGCCACGCGGGTCTGTACTCTCATCTCGCGCTGGCAGCCGCCACCGGACCGCATGGTCCGGACCTCGCGGCGGTCAATCTCGAGCGGGTGGGCCAGGTCCTCGGCCGTTCGTCGCGCTGGGTCTACCAGGCGATGCGGGCGCTCGGCAGCTACGGCTTCATCTACTCGATCCCGGCGACCTCCGCGCTCGCCGCCGAGGGCTGCGTCAGGCTGTATTGCTTGCGTGTGCCAATAGCTGCGTTCAATCCTTCGGCCGCGCTCCCCGGCACCGTCGACCCGGCTGGTTCCGGTAACGATGAGTCCGGCGACGCCGCTGCCGACGGCGAGGCTTCCGGCACCGTCGACCGGCCCGGTTCCGGTGACGATGCGTCCGGCGACGCCGCTGCCGACCGCGAGGCTTCCGGCGACGACGGTCCCGCCGCCTCGGAGGCCGCGGCCGACCGGCGTGTCGCCCCGCAAGAGGGCGCCACGGACGAGAGCAAGGCGGCCTCGCCGCCTACCGCACCGGCCGGTCAGCCGGCCGACGACCCCTCGCCCGAGGCCGTTCGCCCGGCCCGTTCGGATTGGTTCTTCCGCGCCGATACGCCGCCGTTGTGGCTGGGCCGTCGCAGCCGCGATGTCCTGCCCGTCACGGTCCGTGAGATCTTCAATCTGCGTGCCCGCCGCACGGCAGAGCTGCGCCGCAAGAAGCTGCTTGGGCGCTGCCGGTTCGA
This sequence comes from Vicinamibacterales bacterium, assembly GCA_963665465.1. Taxonomy (GTDB): domain Bacteria; phylum Acidobacteriota; class Vicinamibacteria; order Vicinamibacterales; family UBA8438; genus JAAXGX01. Next base: position 4,322,284 of record OY762226.1, on the reverse strand, counting down.
GGTGCCTGTTCCGGATCCGGCCTACATGCGCCGCGAATTCGAGCACGGCAAGCCGCGTTCGTTCGACGGGATCTCCGCCGATGTGCTCGAGCAGGTCTTCGGCAAGTACGTCAGCTGGCCGCTGATGCGCGCCACGCTCGATTCGCGCTACGGCGCGCCGGCCGACACGCCGACCGCCTACACGATCGAGCGGGCCTACGACGCGGAGGCCCGCAGGAACTATGCGAGAGAGCTGCACAGGGACTACCTGGAGAACTGGGACGATACGTTCGGCTACGGCCGCCGTTCCGAGATGCCCAACCGGACGTGCGTGTCGCTCAGGGGTACGCCGCGGTTCGACGTCGGGGCGTACCAGAAGGCCGGCGGTATCGGCGTGATCCCCGAGCACGACGCCATCATCCGTGGCACCCAGTTCGTCTACCTGCTCGGCTGCTTCCACGGCCCCGGCTGTCGCTGCGGCGTTTCCCACGACCGGTTCCGCCGCAAGCCTCACGCGGCCGTTGACGAATTTCCCAAGGTCAAAGACGAGAAGCCGTCGCCCGCTGACTTCTACACGGCCAAGCCGCCTCTCGTCTAGCTGGCCGGCCGGGTGCGGCCGTGGCGCCCGCCGCGGCCTGCCCCTGACCCGCCGGCCGTCCTGCCGGCGTTGGTTGTTGCACCGCTCGGCGGCGGCCGCCGCGCTCCCGCCGGGTTGACGCCTCGCCCGCCGGCTGCCTCCTGACGGCCGCGAGCCGCCAAACAGCCGGCGCCGGTCTCAGCCCGTCTCAGCCCGTGGCGCCCAGCCACGCGCCGCCGCCGCCGGCTCGCGCCTCCTCGAGCTCGCCTCCCGCGGCCCCTTCCCCCGGCGCCCTGCCGCGCCCTGCGCCCTGGGCGCGCCAAGTCGCCGCTCTGACCGTGTCGCTTGCGTGTCGCGCCTCGGTCCGGCCGCCGTCCGGCCTGGGCGGCCGCGCCCCCTCGACACGCGCCGCCGCGTCGACCCCTATCGCCTCTTCGGGATCCCCGCTCCTCGAGAGTTGTCCGGCTTCACGGCCGCGCCGCTGCGGCCGCGCCCACGGCTCGGCGTGTCGCGACCGGAAGGCGCCAGCGCGCGACACGGGCCGCCTGCAGGCCGCCGGCCAGCGAGCTGCTTCCGGCCCTTTCCGACCCGCCGCCGCCGGTGCGTGGCCGTCCGCCGGCAAGGCTGCGCCCGCCCACCGGTGCCGCCGGGCGATCCCGAGGACCGCGGCGGACAGCCGTGGCGCCGCCACGGCGGCCCCGACCGGGGGCGGCCTCGGGCGCCGCCACGGCCTGCAGACCCTGCCCATCTCCGGCTGGGCTGCGCTCGCTGCACGGCATTGCCGACCCCTCGCCGACCGTTCGCACCCGCGGGCGGCCGCCAGGCGGCCGCTCCCGGCAGCCGCGCGGCCGACGTCGACCGTGCGGCAGCGGAGGACGCGGCGCCCGCCGGGCGCCGCTGCGTGTCGCTCGCTGATACCGACTCGCCGGAGGCCGGCCGACCCTCCCCTCCTCCTCTCCCCCGTGTGGTCCCGTTGATCTCTCAGGCGGACGAGCCCCCTCGTCCGCGCGGCGTGTCTGGGTCGTGGCCAGTGCCGCGCCCTGTTCCGCTCGGCCGTCGGCCCGGTCGTGGCTGCCGCCTGGGTGCGCCGCCAGGGCCGGCGCACCCGGTCCCCGTGCCCCGGCGGCATTGGCGCACGGCGGCGAAACCCCTTGTTCGCCTATTGGCGCACGGTGGCGGAATGCCCCCGCCGCTTTTGGCGCACGGCTGCGAAACCACTTGACCGAGCTTGCGGGGGTATTGGCACACGCCGGAGGAACCGCCCGGCCGGGGCGGCCGCCCTATTGGCACACGCCGGAGGAATCGCCCGGTCGCGCCGGCCGCCCTATTGGCGCACGCCGGAGGAATCGCCCGGTCGCGCCGGCCGCCCTATTGGCACACGCCGGAGGTAGGCCGGCCCTACCTATCGGCGCACGCCAGAAGTAGCTGGCGGCGATCTAATGGCACACACCTGCAATAGGGCGGCCTGCCGCTATTGGCGCACGCCAGAAGAAGGGGCGCCCCTTCGGGCGCCCCACTGGCCCTCCCTGAGGCCTCCCAGAGAGGCCGGAAGACCCCGATTTCGGAAATCGGGTGACCTAGTGCACTAGTAAATGGCACGTGCCATATCTACCAAGCCTTCCCGCAGGGAAAAATCTCAGGTGAGCGACCCCGCGGCAGGGGTCGCTCACCTATCTGATCAGGGTTGTTGTCAATACTGAGCTGGAAATGACCTAACTCACCCAGTTAGGGCTAAGTGTCTGTTGATGCGCGCCTTATGCGCGCGTCAGTGTCCGTATGGCCGTACCGTCAACGGCCTCGTTCGCCGTGAGCCGCGCTCATGGGCCCAAACGAAGGGTATTCGGCTTGAAACCGGCTGGTTAATTCGGCCGGAAATTACCATTTCCGGGGTCTTGTTCGTACACTTCGGTGGCCCTTCTCCGAGGGCCCCGTCTGATGGTCCCGGAGGGTCCCAATGCCGAGTGTTCGGGTCGTCGTCTTCGTTCCCCCGGCGGTCGTATCCCAGTACGACGCCATCGCCGACAGCGCCGCGATGGCCCGCTCGGCGCTCATGCGCTGGGCTCTCGAGAACGCGCTGCCCCAGGTGCGCGACTACGCCCTCACCGTCGCGGCCGGTCCGGTGTCGTTGCCTCAGCCCGGGGGAGTGCCGCCGGTCCCGGCTCCCCGCCGGCGAGGCAGACCGCCGGGGACGGAAAACGCGAAGCGGCTGCTCCACCTGCAGCAGCATGCTCGGGGCGTCCTCGACCACGCTCCCGACACCGACGAGCACACCCTGCGAGGCGTGCTGGTCGCCTTCGGCACTGCCACGCTCGGTCTCCCCGAGACCTCGCCGCTCATCGACCAGGCGCTGCGTGTCGTGCTCGACAGTCCCGACACGCGTCCTCCGACGCCTGTCGCCGGCAACCGCCCGCCGCGTGGCGGCGGCGACACGGAGGCGTAGCGCCGTGCCGCGCAAGACGGTCTTCGCCCCGCGGCTCGAGCCGTACGACCGGCTCGTCAAGATCTACGTGACCGCGTCGCAGCGCCACGACCTCGATCAACTTGTCGCCGAGCTGCGCGTCTCGCGCTCGGCGCTCATCCGCCGAGCCATCGAGGCGGGGCTTCCCCGCGTCGTGACCGATGCGCGTGGCGCCCGGCGTGAAGGCGCCCGGCCCGAGGCCCGCCGCTCCGTCTCTCCGGCCCCCGTACGCCACGGCCCGCGCAGCGACGGTCCGGTCGCCGAGGTGTGGCGTACTCCCGCTCCCGGCGAAGCTCCCGAGCCGCCGGTCGACTATCCCCTCCCGGATCTCGACTGACCGGCCGGTCTCCGGCCGGACTTGTGGGACTGGTTGTTCCTCGAGGGGTGTGGGGCTGGGGTGGGTGTCTCGTGTCCGGCGCCCCGTGGCGCCCGTGTCTCTTTCTTCTCTTCGGTGCCGCGGCCCGTGGCCGCGTCTGTTGTGGGGTGTGGGGTTGGGGTGGGTCCGTGGGCCCCCGGCCCGTTGGGGCCGGCCGTGTCGGTAGCGGTTCGGCCCATGGCCGTCCGTGTCTCTCGGCGCTCGCCCCGCGGTCGGCGCGTGTCTCTCCACGCTCGCAGCTGCCTGCTTGCTGCGCTACTTCGCCGAGGCGCTCGGCCGCGTCCTGCTGGGCCGCGGTGTTTGGTTCGACCGCGCTTCGGTGGGACGCTCTGTCGTCCCGCTGTGGCTCTCCGACCGTTCGGTCGTCTCGTGGGTGGGCGTCGCTCCGGGCGGCGGAGGTCTTGTTCTCGGCTGCGCTGCCGCCCGTGTCGGCCGCTACTGTTCGGCAGTCGTGGCGCCTGCGCCGCTCACTTCTTCACGAGTGAGTGCACCGCGCTCGCACACAGGTCGTGCAGCGTCGTGTCGTTGTCGAGCGCGAGTGTTCGCAGCGCGTGGTGGGTGGTCTTGTCGACGAACGCAGCGGGAGCTCGCCCGCGACGACAAACAACCGCATGGAGCTGCAGGCGCTGATCGAAGCGCTGAGGATGCTGCCCGAGGATGCGTCGGTCGAGATCGTGAGCGACAGCCAACTGTGCGTCCGCACGGTCAACGAATGGGCGCCGGCGTGGCGCCGGGCAGGATGGCGCCGCAAGCGCGGAAGCATCGCCAACCTCGACCTGGTCAAGCAGCTGATCGAGCTGGCCGAAGCGCACCCGAACTGCCCGGTGAAGTGGACGCGGGGACACGCGGCCCACCCGTGCAACGAGTACGCCGACAGGCTGGCTGCACACGCCGGGAGCCAGGGGCAAGAGCAGAGGCAGGCCGGCTGGTGAGCGGACGCCGGCAAGCGCGGGCGGGCGCAGCAGATGGACAAGTTCGAGGCGCTGAAGAGACCGCGGGCCAGAGACAAGCACGGGCAGCGGTCAACGTACATGCGCGGGTGCCGCTGCCTGCCGTGCCGAGCGGCGAACTCGTCGTACGCGAGCCGGCGGGCTGTCGAGCGGCTCAAGGGAAACGGTAACGCCTGCGTTAGCGCCGAACCCGTCCGCAGGCACCTCGTCGAGCTGCAACGGGCCGGCGTGGGCTACAAGCACGTGGCGAAGGTCGCCAAGGTGAGCCGGGGCATCGTGCAGGGAGTGCGCAAGGGCACACGCAAGCACATACGCGAGCAGAACGCTCGCCGTCTGCTGGCCGTCAAGCCGCAGGCGAAGGCCGGAGCGGCCCTGGTGCCGGCCGGCCCGACCCGGGCCCGGCTCAAGTGGTTGATCGAAGAGGCGGGATTCACGAGGACGGCTCTCGCGAAGCTGCTCGGGTCGCGGGCGAAAAACCCGAAGCTGCAATTCCACCGGAGCAAGGTGCTCGCCCGGACCGCGCACAAGGTGAGGACGGTGTACGAGTACTACCGCTGAGGAAGGGCTGGAGGGACGCCTCGGCGCGACGGCGATGGCCCGCAGGCAGCCACGCAGGACAGCGAACCCCGCACGCAGGGCGGGGACAGACAGACGCTGCAGACCCACGGCAACAGAGCCTCGAACACTGAGGCTCCCGGGCGCAAGACGAGTGGTAGCATGGGAGGACCAATGGCAATCAGGGACCATATCCCGCTGGGAATCGGGGTCGGAGCGATCGTCGCCACAATGCTGTACGGAACGTGCGGAACTGACCAAGCCATGGAGCGCGAATTCGCGGGGCTTAATCAGCGGTTCGACCAGATCGACCAGCGGTTCGACCACGTCGACCAGCGGTTCGACCACGTCGACCAGCGGTTCGACCAGATCGACCAGCGGTTCGACGACTCGAACCAGCGGTTCGACAGCAGGTTCAACAGCTTGGCGGACCAGATGCAGCAGGGGTTCACAGAGGTGCACCGCCGGATCGACGATACGAACGAACGGATCGACGATCTCCAGACCGACGTCCGGGAACTGCGGAGCATCCACCTGGGAACCGCCGACACCGACGCAGGCGTCGACTGACGGGCCACAGCCGAACCCACGCCGCAGGTTCGGGAAGACCCGCAAGCTGATGCCAGCCGCGGCGCTCGAAAGAGTCAGCGGCAAGACCAGACCCCAGCAGTAGCAGGGACGAGAGCCCCCCGGCTGGAGCCGATGATCGAGTTCGAGCCGCTCAGACCCACAGAGGTGGCCTGCGCCGTGCTGGCGACAGCCGCGATCGGCGCCGGCACATGCGCGCTGGGCGCCGCGATCTGCTGGAGGCGCGTCAACGCGCGGGCAAGGACGCTGCGGGAATGGGCAGCGGCGCAGGCCGAAAGACCAACCAGCGACGGGGGCGAGCTGTTCGACCGCTGGCAGGAAGCGGCACGGCAAGGAACGCAGATCCGGGCCGCACGGGTGGCAACGGCCCTTTGGTGCATGGCTGCCGCGATCCAATCGGGAATCGCTGCGTTAGCCGACGGCGCCTGCCGATAGCGCCACACCCGCCGCGTTGACCGAGCGCCGCGGCGTCGGCCAAGCGCAGCGGCGGCCGCCGCAGCAAGGAGAAGAGCCGTGGACTACGCAGTTGAGCTGGTCCCGACGACGCGCCGCCGGCACATCACGGGCACCACGGCCCTGAACATTCCAGGCAGCTACCGCTGCGGGGGTGACTGGCACAAGCACGCCACGTGGTTTTCGCACCGAGAGGAGAGAATCAACGAGGCAGATCTGACGAACGAAGAAACCCATGGCCGCCTGCTGGACCTGCTCGGTGGATGGGGGCTGCGAGACGCGCGCAGAGGGCTCGCCAAGCTGGGACACCCGGGAGCCGAGAGCCCCGAAAAGGTCTGGGCGGCGAGCCACGACCGCGCGGTAGTTGAAGCCGGATGGAAACAGTTGATCAGGTGGACGGAGTGCGGGCTCGACCACCCGCCGTTCGACCTCATGGAGCTCGAAAGACTGCTGCCGCACCCTGACCAGTGGATCCGGCTGCACTGGTGGGCATGGAGGTTGCGTCATGTGATGACGCCAGCCGAGCTGAAGCTATGGGACAGGTGGCGGAAACAGTGGACACCATTGGAGATATGCGGGAGACGTATCCGGCGATCGCACTGAAGCAATCGAGGCGTCGAGGTCTGGACCTTTTTCGCATACTGGACGCCGTTCATCGTCGGCGCCCGCACCGAAGTGGTCGTCGCGCTGGATTGGACGAGCTTCGCGGCCGACGGGCAGGACACGATCGTGCTGTCGATGGTGACGGGCCATGGGCGCGCGACGCCCCTGCTGTGGAAGACGGTGGCGTCCTCGACGCTGAAGGGCAATCAGCGGCGCTACGAGTACGAGGTGCTGTGCCGCTTGCGGGAGGTGCTGGGGCCTTGGGAGATCCCGACCGTTGCGGCGCGAACGATCCGGGCAGGCAGACGGATCAACCGTCGACGACCGACGCGCACCGCACGCCTTGAGGTCGAAAAGGCTTCCGCACTGGGACTGGGTCTCCGGGGCACGTGTAGCTCAGCTGGTGGAATGGTGAACCCCTCGGTGGACGGGTCAAATCCGGCCAATATGTCCAGCTGGTCATACTGGCCGTCATGACCAGTGCCGCGTTATGACAAGTAGCCGTCAGACGACGTCGTTTTCCGCCGACGTGGCGGGCGTTGGCATCGCGGCGAGCTTCCCATAGTACGCGTGGTCTCTGAGGTCCCCAGACGGGGACCGAGGAGGAGACCATGCTTGAAACCCTCTCCGTTCACCCTCGTATCTGCGAGCAGATCCGGTCAGGACCGCTGGGCCGCTGGGTCGACGACTTCGTCGACGTACTCGCCGGGCGCGAGTACGCGACGAGCACCATCCGCCAGCATGTTCGGGCCGCCGCGATCTTCAGCGCATGGCTGGATCAGCAGGGCGTCGCCGCGACTGACATCGACGAGACGCTGGTCAGTCGCTTCGTCAGGGGGCTGCCGCGGAGACCGTCCTCGACGCGCCCGAGCGGCCGACTGTCGGAGGTGGCAAGCGGCGTCCGTCTGTTGGCTGTCCACCTGTGGATGCGGGAAGTGGCGATGCGCCGCCGGCCGGTCGCGGCCCCATGCGAGGCCGACCAGTGGTTACAGCGCTTCGACGATCACCTCGTGCAGGTGCACGGTCTGGCCGTCGGGACCCGGCGGATGTACCGGCGCTACGCCGCAGCCGTTCTTGCCGAGTGCGCGGGGACGCCGACGCCCGACTGGTCCCGGCTCACCGTGCCGACGATCGCGGCGTTCGTGCAAACGCGGGCCAACCGGCTCGGTCCGTCGACCCGGCGGAGCCCTGTCACCGCCACCCGGGCCTTTCTGCGCTTCCTCGCCACCCGCGGTGTGATTCCGGCCGGCATCGACGGCGCCGTGCCGACCATCCGCCAGTGGACGCACGCCGCGCTGCCCCGCGCCATCGCCGCGGAAGACGTCGAGCGGGTGCTGGCCGCAGTGGACGTGACGCGCCCGAGCGGGCTTCGTGACCGCGCCATCCTGCTGCTGTTGATCCGGCTTGGCCTGCGGGCGGGCGAGGTCGCAGCCCTCGCGGTGAACGACGTCGACTGGCACAACGGGACCGTTCGGGTAGCCGGCAAAGGAGGACGGGAGCGACGGCTGCCACTGCCCGCCGACGCTGGGGAGGCCTTGGTCGCCGCGTTGCGCTCACGGCCCCCGACCAGCGCGCCCGACATGATCTTCGCAACGGCGCGGCCCCCGTATCGGCAACTCATCGGCGGAAACGTGACGGGTGTCGCCAAGCGAGCGCTGCGCCGCGCTGGCGTCACCGTTCCCCGGCCGGGCGCACACGTCTTTCGACACACCATCGCGTCGCAGATGGTGCGCCGGGATGTGCCGATGAAGACCGTGGCGGATCTGCTGGGCCATGTCCGCCTGCGCACCACCACCGTTTACGCGAAGCTGGACCGGGAAGCCTTGGCCGCAATCGCCCTGCCATGGCCCGGAGGTGCACGATGACCGGAGAGGCCTGGCGACGGTACTTGCAGACCTACGTGGCGCTGCGCCGCGCCGTCGGCTTCACCATGCGACCGGAAGCGCACCTCCTGCAGGACTTCGTCGAGCATCTCGAACGGCGCGGCCACGACGTCCCGGTCGCGCAGGTTGCCGTCGAGTGGGCCTCGGCGAGCACCGAGAGCCAGCACGCGGGGCGGTTGAGCATCGTACGAGGATTCCTCAGGATGGTGCGCGCCGCCGAGTCTGGCATCGAGGTACCCGGCGCCGGGTTGGTTCGCACGAGCAAACGTCCCACGCCGCGCATCCTGGACCCCAACGAGATCGTCGCCCTGATGGAAGCGGCTCGCTCGCTCGGCCCCCGCGGCGCGCTACGTCCGCACACTGTCGCCACCGTGATCGGGCTGCTGGCGAGCTGTGGGCTCCGCGCCGGCGAGGCGATCCGCCTCGACATTGATGACGTCGATCTCGTCGGTGACCTTCCGTGCCTGCAGATTCGACGCACCAAGTTCCGGAAGTCGCGCCTCGTGCCGCTCCATCCGACGACCGCCGCCGCGTTGCGGGCCTACGCCGAGCAACGCCGGGGCCTCGGCTACGACGGCCTGTCGAGCGCCTTCTTCGTCTCCGAACGCGGCGCCCGACTCCACTACCACGTCCTGGCCCGGACCTTCGTGCAGTTGGCCCGCCGGCTCGGGTTGCGCGGGCCGGTTGGCACCCGCGGCGTCAGCTTGCACAAGTTGCGCCACAGCTTCGCCGTGAGCCGCCTCGCCGCCTGGGCGCAGCAGGGGGTCGTCGTCCGCGACCGGCTCCCCACGCTCGCCGTCTACCTCGGCCACGTCAACCCGCAAAACACGTACTGGTATCTGACGGCCACCCCGCCCGTGCTCGAACCGGCCGCCGCCCGGTTCGAGGCGTTCGTCGACGGGAAGGTGGCGCCATGATCGCCCCCGCCCCGCTCGGCCCGTTGCTCCGTGCGTTCTTCGCCGACCATCTCGTGCAGCAGAGGACCGTCAGCCCCCAGACCGTCAACGCCTACCGCGACGCCTTCCGTCTGCTGCTCACCTTTCTCGATCAACACCGCCAGCGGAAGCCCGACGCGCTCACGCTCGACGACCTCGATGCGCCCGTCATCCTGGCGTTCCTCGATCACCTCGAAGAGACTCGTGGTAACAGCGTTCAGTCCCGCAATGCGCGTCTGACCGCCGTCCGCTCCTTCGTCCGCTTCGCGGCGTTGCGAACGCCAGAGTCCCTCGACCTGACCTCCCGCGTCCTCGCGATTCCCCGCAAGCGCGCGCCACGACGACAGGTCCACTACCTGACGCGGCCGGAAATGGACGCCATCCTGGCCGGCTGCGACCGCTCGACCCACGGCGGACGGCGGGACCACGTCCTCCTGTTGACCCTGTACAACACCGGCGCCCGTGTCTCTGAGATCGTGGCGCTACGGCGCTCCCACGTGCGCTTCGGTGCCGCCACGGTCGTCCAGCTCTTCGGAAAGGGGCGCAAGGAGCGAGCCGTACCCCTCTGGACGCGGACCAGCCGCAGTCTGCGCCAGTTGTTCGACGAGGAGGGTGAGGCCACACCCGACTATGCGTTCCGCAACGCGCGCGGCGATCGCTTGACGCGACAGGGCGTCACCCATCTGCTCGATCAGGCGTGCCAGCGGGCGCGCCAGCGATGTCCGAGCTTGGCCGCAAAACGCGTGTCGCCGCACGTCGTCCGCCATACCACCGCGATGCACCTGCTCCAGGCCGGCGTCGACGTGGCGACCATCGCGCTGTGGCTCGGCCACGAGCGGCTCGAGACCACCCATCACTACGTCGAGGCGGACCTGCAACTCAAGGAACACGCCCTCCGGAAACTCGAGCCGCTCGGTCAACGAACGCAGCGCTTCAAGGCCGACGCCTCTCTGCTGACCTTCCTGGCGAGCCTCTGATTATGGAAAGGGCGAGACGTCCTCAACCCCGGCCACCACCGGACTACACCACCGGTGCTTGTCATAACGCGGCGCTGGTCATGACGGCCATTAGTGGACACCGCAAAGCCGGCCATTTCCGGCGTCCCGAGACGGCATGTGAGTTCTACTTCATGGGCTCGCGTACACGCAAGGATCTGAGTCTGGTGAAGCCCGGGCCGCCAGGCCCATAACGGCTCTCTGAGCGGAGGGACGGGCGGCGTGTCACCCGGCAGGGCCGGAGCGCACGCGGAGGACGCGCGCAGCGCGTTGACACGCCGTCCGTTCCGTAGCTACTCGTGGCGGAGCGCATCGATCGCCCTCCCACCCGCGGCTGCCTGGACCTTGGTGCGCCAGCTGCGCGGCCCGCACTTGAGCACGTGCGCGTGATGGAGCAGGCGGTCGAGCAGCGCGGTGACGGCGGCGGTGTCTCCGAGCAGCTTCCCCCAGTCGTCGACCGGCCGGTTCGAGGTGAGCATCGTGGAGGCGCGCTCGTAGCGTCGCATGATGAGCTCGAGCAGGTCCTCGGCGGCGGTGTGGGGCAGCTTGCGCATGCCGAGGTCGTCGATGATGAGCAGGGGCACGCGGGTCATCTCGACCAGGTAGGCCTTGCGGGTGTCGGCGAGCGTGGCCTCGGCGAGCTGCTCGAGGAAGGCGTGCGCCTCGCGGTAGATGACGCGGTAGCCTTGCTGGATGGCGGCGCGCCCGATGGCCTGGGCAAGATGGCTTTTGCCCGTACCGGGCGGGCCGATCAGGAGGACGTCTTCGCGCTGAGCGATGAAACGCGCGGTGGCGAGCTCGAAGACCAGCGCGCGGTTGATCTTCTTGTTGAAGGCGAAGTCGAAGCTGTCGAGCGAGCGGTCGGGGTCGCGGAATCGAGCCTGTTTGTGGCGCCGGGCGAGCAGCCGGTCCTGGCGCCGCTGCAGTTCGTCGTTGACGAGGGCGGCGACGAGGTCGATCGGGGCCATCTGCTCGACCTGGGCCTGTTGCAGGCGCGTGTCGAGGACATCAGCGATTCCCGAGAGGCGGAGCTTTCGCAGGGCCTGGTCGAGTTCGACGAGATTCATGACGGGTCTCCTGTTCTGCGGTCGATCAGGTCGCGGTAGACGGTCAGTTGCCGGATGAGCGGGTCGACCTGGCGCAGCGAGAGCGGCGCCGCGGGCCGGCGGTCGAGGTAGCGTCGGAGGAAGCGGTAGGTGGGCACGCCGAGTTCGAGCGCGGCGGCGGCGGCCTGGTCGACGACGACGGGACCGTGCTTCTTGGCGAGCGAGAGGACGCCGAGGATGCGGCGGACGCCGGCGGCGCCGTCGTGACGGTGGATGTGGTCGCAAAGGGTGCCGATCTTCGTGCCGGCCCGCTTGGCGGCCGCGAGCAGGGCGAGGGTCTTCGGCGGGGTGCGGGCGGGCCGGTCGTCGTCGGCGATGCGATGCCAGCCCCGGGGCGCGCGCAGGTGCTCGCCGAGGAGCTGGCCGGTGCTCGGGTCGAGCAGGCGGACGTGGAGATCGTTCCACTGGACGTGGACGCGGCGGCCGATCCAGCCCGGCGGCGCGCTGTAGTAGGCGGAGGCGACCTCGACGCAGCCGTCGAGATGCACGGTGCGTTGGCCGTACTGGTAGTAGCGGAAGGGCTCGATCGGCAGCGGGCCGAGCGCCGGCCGCTCTTCGGCAAACATGGCGGCGACCTGCCGTTTGGTCGTGCCGTGGATGCGCGTATCGGCCCAGCGCTGCTCCCAGCGGTCCAGGTATGCCTGGCCGTCGTCGAGCCGCTCGAAGCGGAGGCCGCGCAGCGGCGTCTTCTTCGCGTGGCCGACACTCGCTTCGACCTTGCCTTTGCGATCGGGATCGCGGACGCGGCACGGCAGGGCGACGACGCCGTAGTGGGCGAGCACGTCGCGGTAGAGGGGATTGAGCGTCGGGTCGTAGATGTCCGGGTGGAGGACGCCCTCCTTGAGGTTGTCGAGCACGACGACGCGTACGGTGCCGCCCAGCCGCCGAAACGCCCGCTCGTGCAGCTCGGCCCAGACCTGCGCGCTCGACCGGTGGACCAGCAGCCTCACCGATTTGCGCGAGTAGCCCAGGGTGAGGACGAAGAGCCGTGTTCGCCGGTACTTGCCGGTCCCCGGGTCACGGACCATCGGTCCCTCCCCGTAGTCGACCTGGGCTTCTTCACCCGGCGCGGTAGCGATCACCGCCCGAGCCTCGATGGCGGGCTGCTGCCGGACGGTCGAGACGAAGCGCCGCACGCTGGCATAGCCCGCCGGGAAGCCGTGGTCGTCGACCAGGTCCTGCCAGATGGCCATGGCGTTGCGCCCGCGGCCGAGCGCGTCGACGATCAGCTCGCGGTAGGGCTCGCACGCGCTCGCCTGCGGTGCTCGACCGGGCCGTTGCGCGGGAACAGGTGCGGTGTCGTCCGCGCCCTTGCCAGCCGTCGTGGCCGGCGAAGAGTCGGTGGACACCTCCGGAGAAATGGCCGGATTTGCCGGACGAGCGCGAGGGCGGCCACGGCCGCGCACGGTCAGGCCAGCCGCCTTCAGGTAGCCGCTGGCGGTCTCGCGCCGGACCCCGGTGGCTTCTTCAATCCGCCGCAGCGACCAGCCGAGGCGTCCCAGCGCGAGGATCTGTTGTCGTTTCTCTTCGCTCAAGACGTTGCTCATGCCGGGCAGGAACGTCGTGTTCCCGACCGGCGTCAACGTCTCGGGCCGCTATTGGAAATGGCCTATGTGGACGCCCGTGCTGCTGTCAAGGTTCCGAGCCGCTTCCGGATTCTCGCGTGGGTCCCGGAGTTGGCCGAGTAGACGTCCGAACGCTCCGCCACCTCTCCGGGATGGACGGAGCCGCGTCGCGTAGCCGCCCCCGTTACGGCGCCTCCCTCAGGGTCGGCTTGGTCATCCGGCCAGTGTTTTCGGTGGCCGGACGAATCCGTCCGGCGACAACCAGCTCTGAGCCGGCGCGAGCGACGAGTCACCTGAAAGGCCGAAGCGCAAGCGGAGGAGACGCGAAGCGGCTTGACTCGACGGGAGCAGAGGCTACCTCTCCGCATCACCACCTACCCACATGAATTCGTGAAGACCCGGTTCCGACTCGGCGAGCGTAGCGAACAGGTTGCGGCTCTATGTTCGGCCTATGAATCCAGGTCTCGTGCCTGGTGGCCCCGATGGAATCAGCCGATCCGCGCCTCATTCGGTTTGCGGGCTTGGTGCCCAGCCATTTCCTCAGGCTTGACGGATCGCGGTTTGGCCTGTTTGCCATCACACCTCGTCGTTGCTTACGCAACCTTCAACGAGCTGGTCGGTTTACTTCGCAGGTCGGACGAATGTCATCGACTCGAGAGTCGCCGGCGGTGTTCACTCCCTGCCTTGCGCCAGGCAGATTGACGGGCGAAAGTTCGGTTCGTACGCCCGGTCATGGGCCAGCAGCGCCCAGATCGTACGCGCCGTCTTGTTCGCCAGTGCGACGACGACGACGTTCGATGGGCGGCGTCTGACGAGTCCGAGCTGCCACGCTGAGGGCAGCTTCGCGTGCACGAGCGCGGAACGTGCGCCGTGGATCAGCAGCGTTCGAAGATAGGTGTCCCCACGCTTCGAGATTCCGAGCATGCGTACTCGCCCACCTGTGCCGGTGTGTCGAGGAACGAGACCGAGCCAGGCCGCGAATTCCCGTCCGGACCGGAACGCTGTCGGATCGCCCATCGTAGCGACCGCGGCGGTCGCGCTCAGCACTCCGACACCCGGGATCGCTGCGATCCGCCGGCTGGCCAGAGTCTGGCGGTGCCAGACCGTGAGACGACGCTCGATCCTGTCGATCTCGCCGTCGAGGTCGGTGACCCGAACCCACTGCTCGCGCAGCGTATCGACGACCAGTCCCGGCAACCGCTGCGAAACGCGCTCGAGGGCGGAGGCTATATCCCGCCGCATTCCGGCTCGGCCCTGAGGCATCACTTCGCCGTGTTCGGCCAGCAGACCGCGCAGGCAGTTAATCTGGGCGGTACGGAACTTCACCAACTGCTGGCGCATGCGATGCAGGGCCAGGATCCCCTGCTGCTCCTCGCTCTTCACGGCAACCGTCTTGACCCCGGGTTGCTGAACCGCCGTCCAGATCGCCCGCGCGTCGTGCGCGTCATCCTTGTTGCCCGTCACGAATGGCCGGACCATCTTCGCCGGTAGCAGGCGGACCTCGTGGCCCAACGCCAGAAGTCGGCGCGCCCAATGCTGCGCGCCGCCGCAGGCCTCCATGCCGATGAGGCACGGCGCGCGATTGGCGAAGTGCTCGAGAAACTTCACCCGTGTCAGGCGCAGCCCGATGAGCTCGCCTGTCTCCGTCTCGACCCAGTGCACCTGGAACACCCGCTTCGCAATGTCCACGCCGACGACGGTTCTGCTACTCTGCATGCTGGACCCTCCGGTTGCCCGGGAAGACCTTGCGTCTTCCCCCCTTGGCACTCTGATGCCGTCGGCCCGTGGGGGTCCACTTCTTCAACCCCACGGCCCGACATCAAGAACGAAGGGCGTCCATTCCATTCGGTTTTCAGCCGTCCACTAATGGCTGGATTTGGGTGTCCACCGAGGGGTGAACCTCGCCGCGATGGGGCGCGGCCGCGGCGGCCGAGCGACCACGGGCCGGCTGCGGGGCGTAGAATCGCGGCCATGATGATCCGGATCGACGTCGATCAGACCACGCACGCGCGGCTCGAGTGCTCGGCCGCCTGGTCGACCAGCCGGTCGCCGACATCGTGCGCACGCTGTCGCACGCGAGCTTCAAGGTCCTGCTGCAGCTCACCGCGCGCCGAGCGGTGAGGGAGCAGCGCGAGTGGGCCGACCAGCGGCCCTGAGCGGCCGACGCCTACGGCAGCCGCAGCAGGACCTGCACCATCGCCGCGCCGAGCACGCCGAATCGGTGATTACGACCGCGAGCAGTGTCGCGAGCATCCAGCGGATGATGCGTACTTCCCCGGCCAGTTCCATACTCTCTCGAGCCTCTGTGGAGACAAACGGATCGGTCAATCGAAGAGCTCGGGCCCGACGCCGTCAACTGATCCGCCTCCCGGCCATCGCCACCACCTCGCTCAGCCGCACCGGCGCGTAGTCGGTCTGCTCGACCGTCAGGTTGATGTGTCGCAGCGTCGCCTCGGTCCCGTCGTGGACGTGGCCGTGCACGTTGACGGCGCCGGGCGGGATGCGCCGCAGCGGCTCGTGGCTCAGCGCCAGGGGTGGGTCGGTGGCGGTGAGCGCCACGCGGCACTGCTCCTCGAAGCCTACGACCGCGAGCACCCACAGCTCCCTCTCGTCGTGGTTGCCGATGACGAGCACGCGCCGGCCAGGGCATTCGCGGAGGTCCGCGACCAGATGTTCGTCGCGCCAAGCGTCCGGATGGGCGACGTCGCCCAGGTTGATGATCGTCTCGTCCGGACGGACGCGCCGGCGCCACTCCTCGAGCAGGTGCGCGTTCATCGCCCGGGCGTCGGCGAACGGCCGGCCGAAAGCCTCGATCGGGCCCGGGTCCGACAGGTGCAAGTCCGACCAGATCCAGGTCGACGCCGGCGGGCTGTTGATGATCGGGATCGGGCCGGGATCCCAGCCGGCGAACTCGAGGTCGGTTTCCCACAGCGCCAGCAGGTCCTCGACAGCCGGCATCGGGAGCTATTATACGAGCGGCTGAGCGCCCGCATCCGATGACGAGTGACGAACTGCAGGCTCTCTACGCGGAGAACCTGGCGGCCGGTCTCAGCCCGGCCGACCCCCGGCGGCTCAACCCGAAGAGCACGCGGCGAATGCTGGCCCAGACCAGGCGGGGCCGCGGCCTCGAGCTCGCCGACGCCGACGACGTCTGGTTGTGGTCCGACCTGCACCTGCACCACCGGAACATCATCCGCTACGCCGATCGGCCGCACGCGACCGTCGAGAGCATGAATGCCGAGCTGCTCGAGGCCTGGCGCGCGCGGCTGTCGCTGCCGACGACTGGATAATCTGCGCCGGCGATCTCGCCCTCGCAGGTGCGCTGCGGAGGAGCGACCGGCTTGCGGCCGTCGCTGCGTGCCCGGGCAGGCAGCTGCTGGTTGTCGGGAATCACGATCTCACCCGCAAGGGTCGCCTCGCGGAGACGGGCGCCGAGAAGACGGTCATGACGCTGCTGTTGCCGGGTGATCCGCCGCTTGCTGTCACGCACGTGCCGCTGCTGCGGGTGCCGGCGGGCTGCGTGAACGCGCACGGGCACACGCATCAGCGTCCGGCCGCGAGCCCGCAGCACATCAACGTGTGTGTCGAGCAGCTCGGCTACGCGCCCGTCCGGGTCGGAGCCATCCGTCATCTCGCCAGGCGGCGGCTGACCGATGGCGTCCGGGCGGGCACGACGCTCGAGGAGCTGCAGCTCGAGGGCGACGCCGGCGCCGGCGGCGGCATCGGCGACCGCCGTACGATACGTGCCCATGACGCGTCGCTGGACACCGACTGAGGACACCGCCGTGCGCCTCGCGGACGCGCTCGATGCCGCGGATGGCGGTCGGCGCCTTCTCGACCTGGCCCCCCGCCTCGACCGGACCGAGGGCGCCCTTCGCCAGCGCGCCTCGCGGCTGCGGACGCTGCAGCTTGAGGGCGACGTCGCCGGCGGCTGATACTCGGGGTATGGACTACGAGGTCCTCGTCGCGGCCCTCGCAGTGGTCGGCGTCCTGTTGTGGATCCACCGGGACCTGAAGAAGCGGATCGATGGCCTGGACCAGCAGACGCGAGACGCACTCGCTGGCCGAGGCGAGACGGAAGCGAGCACGCAGGCGCTCGACCGCATCGGCACCGGCGAGGACCGCCTCGACGAGCTGATCGCTCGTGGGTACGACGAAAGCGGCGCCCGACAGCGGCGCCGCCGAAGACGAGGACCGACTGGTCATCAAGGGTCACCACCGAAGCCGCCCGGCCAGACGAAGTGTAGTGGCCGGCAGAACCCAACTGGCGAGAGCAGGGGGCGGCGGGGCCGTCGACCACAAGCAGCCGGAGGTCAGCGGCGTCCGGCCGGCCCGGCGGCCACCGGGGTCGGCGCGGTCAGGGCGCGGCCGAGGGGATTCGCGAACAAAGCGGCCGGACGCCCGCGCCGTCGCCCGCAGGCAGACACCACGCCCGGAGGAGTGGGGAGGGGGCGTGCGCAAAAGAACACAACGGCGGCGAGAAGGACCGCTGGTGAGGGGGGAGGGCGAAAGTGGCGGTGAGGGCGAAAGTGGTCACCCGTAATTGAGACGCTTTTTTTCGCAAGCAGTTATACCGGTCAAACAGCCGCCGCGGGCGCCGCAGGCCGCCGGCGATACGGATCGGCACGGATCGGAGGATAGCGCCAGGTGCTGCTGGCGTAGCGGCTTAGCACCTGAAGGCGAAGGTCTTGGGGTAAAGCGAAGGTGTCTCAGTAAGAGTCAGAAGTCGACAAATCCCTGAATTTATTGTGCAACGCGTGCATAATAAATTCGGCGATCGTCGTTTCGCCCTTTGTTTATGGGCACTTGCTGTACCCGTTTTTCGCAAAGCCGCGAAGAAAATGGTCTGCGGCTCACGGCGAACGAGGGAATGACCGCGAGATAAAAAAACCCGGCTGGGAAGAACCCAGCCGGGCGGGGGATGAGGCAGCAGGCGAAGCCTAGTGGGTCTGCGACTGCTGCTGCGTCTGCGTCTGACTGCCGCCGGGCGTCGCGGGCCCGGGGCGCTGCGCCGGCTGCGGCGTCTCGCGCTGATCGCGGCGCAGCTGCGCGGCTGCCGACGCCGCGATCTGCTGCTGCGAGCGGCCGGCCTGCTCGGGCTGCGCGAGCTGCTCGCGCGTCTTGAAACGACCGCCGGTCCGCTTCGGGTCGAGGTCCTCGTTCAGCTTGACGGTCCGCATGATCTGGCGGTCGACGCCAGCCCAGCCGCCAGGGGTGGCGAGCTTCTCGGCCCACCGCTCCTGCATCTGCTTGTTCTCGACGCTCGGCGGCGGATTGTAGGTGACGCCGATGCCGGTGGTCTCGTGCATCGCCGCGTAGGAGGCGACGAGCTCGGTTTCTCGCTACTTGCAGCGGGCGGTGCGGCATGGGCTGCGCTGGCCGCTGCCGGCCGACCTCGACGACGCACCGCCGGGAACGTCCGTCTGGTCGCCGGGCTGCCACGTCAGCTCGGGAACGTCAGCTCGGACTCGCGTGAGCCGCTCCGGCTCGATCCGCAGGACCACGTTGTCGCGTCCCGCCCACAGAGCGTCCACCGTCGCGTTCAGCACTGCCTGCTGGTCCCGCACCTGTGCCGTCAGAAACGCGTTGACGCCGTCCCGCTCCATGCCGGCCTTCAGCTCTTCGGCGCTCCCGTAGGTCCGTACCCTCGCGCCTTCCCGTGTCGCCGTCTCGATCTCGGCCACGCCAGCGTGCGTGCGAATCTCGAAGCTCTCGTACCTGGCGTCCTGTATGGCGTTTCCCGCGTACGCGGTCGGGTTGTCGAGGATCGGCTTCAGCCCTTCGGGCACACCTTCGAGTGCTGCCGTCTCCTTCGCGTAGGTGGCTTCCATCTCCTGGTAGACCTTCAGGATTGCCCGGACGTTCTCGTCGGGCAGGCCGTTGACCGCGATCTCGAGGGCTTCCGGATCCGCCACCCTGCATGCGGCGATGTCGAGCAGGTCGCGGTCCGGCGCGGTCATTCCGCGTCCCTGGAGCTTTCCGCTCATGATCTGCGCCGTGCTCAGCACGAGTGCGGGCTCGCCGTCCACCACCGCGGCCCGTTTCGCCCTCGGCCGGTGTCGGCTTTCCGAACGACACGTCGACGTGGTTGTCCTTGTTGCGCTCGAACTCGATCCGCCGGAACGTCCTGTGCTCGATTCGGTACCCGCCGCATGCCGCTGCCGCGCGGTCCAGAACCGTCCGGCCGTCCTCGGTAGTTTCCAGGTTCACGTACACGTCGATGGCGCGGCTCAGTCGATGGTCCCACCTTGCGTTCAGGATGCTTCCGCCCCCGAGGCGTTCTCCTTCACCGTTGCGTGTGTGCGGCTTGACCTGCTCGCGGAACGCGGGCCGCATGCGTGCGAGAATCTCCCTCGCTTGGCCCTTCGTGCGCAGCGTCTCCGGTGTCTTCCTGCTCGTCATCGTTCTGCGAACCGATTGATCTTCTCGGCTCCTTCTCCCGACGTCAGCCCCGCCCGGTGCAGCGCCCGCACGAGCTCGCGCCAGCTGTACGCCCCCTCGAGCCGTGCGTCGAGTTGCTCGGCCATGTCCGCTTCGTGGAGGATGGCCGTCTCGCGATCGGTGCCCGAGGGTCGGTGGATCGCCTCGTGGAACTCGGCCGCGGTTGGCACCGTGCGCCAGCCGGCGCAGCTCATCCCTCTACCCGACTGCCTTGTGTCCCGGGCTTGGCCCGAGGTTGCCCTTACAGCCTCTTGCGCTGGGCGTTAGTCCCGTTGCGATGCGGCGATCCGGTCGGTTATCTTCTGCGCCCACATTGGTGTCGGTTTCGCTAGGCGCGTCGTCCGCCCTGTGCGGATGCGTGCGATCAGCCGCGCTTTCGGACCGCTGTTGTCTACAAGGTCCACGATGTCGATTGTCGGCGCGGTGCGCGCCAGGTTCTCCTGTGACGCTGTCCACCGGCGGCGGACCTCGCTGTCCGGTACGTCGTGACCCGTCCTCGCGGCCACGCGTGCGGCGACGCGTTCGAGGTTGATTGCCGGGCTCTCGGTTGCTATCAGAACGGCCCGTGTCTCGTAGCCAAGCCTCTTTGCCTCGACCACGATGCTCGGCCTCGACTTCCCCGAGTACGTGCTCTCGAAGCCGAAGTCCTCGCGCTTCGTCAGGTGTTCGCGGATGCGCTCGTCGACCAGCCTTCGGGCTTCCTCCTGTGCCGTCGGGCTGTTCCAGTCGCCGAGCCCTTCGGCTATCGAGTCCGCGTTGTAGAACTTCTCGGGCAGCTCCTTCCGGTGATGCTTGCACCAGGTCGTCTTCCCGGCGCCGTTGCCGCCGATCACGATCGTCAGTCTTGCCATATGCCGTTTTGCCGTGCGGCTCAGGCTCGTGCCCGCGGCCAGTGGGGGAACGTCAACTGCGCGTCTGCGGGTCCTGTCTGGATGGTTCCGTCGGGCCAGCGTCGAGTCCTCGTGTTGGTCGCCAGTTCCTTGTGGTCAACGGTTCCGTTGGGCCATTCGGTGATGATGACCCCGGGGTCGTCCGGCGACGCGTAGATGCAGGGCTTTCCCTGCTGGAAGCACATCTGCCGGCTGTCTTCGACCGCCGGTACCGCCGTGCTGTTTCGTGCCTTCGTACTGGTTCTCATCTCTTCATTCTCACACGCGTGCGAGACGCCGGTCGTCCGGTGGCTGTGGAACCTATTCCCGCGTGCGCGGGGACCGGCGTGCTTGGGTTCTTCCATGCCTTCTTTGCAGTGCTGCGCTTCATCCCTTCCAGGTGCGGTCGTGGCCCCGCATGGGTTTATCCCGGCGTGTGAGAGGGTACTTCCGAAGAACCTGTTCCCCCCCTGGGGGTTCGTAGCTACCGTGCGGGGGGCTACTTCTCGTGCTGCGGATCATTCCCGCGAGCGTTGGGCGGACCTCGATCGCGCCGCGGCTGCGGCGCCCTGCGCCGGCGTCGGTCCCGGGTTCGGCGGTGGCGGCTCGTCGCCGGGTTTCACCCTCGTTCGAGGGTTCCCGCTGGGTGCGTCGTCTCCGCTCCCGCCTGGCTCGTTTGTCGGCGGCTGGGCTGCGTGCGTTTCTTGCAGCATGGGCGCATGCTTGCGCCACGTCCGTCGGCATGCGTGCCGGACTTCGTTTCGGACTGGAAGAAGGCCTCGAAGCGGCCGAAGTTCTTCGCGCCGTCGATGGCGAGGTTGGCGGTCTGGATCTCGTCGCGCACCTTGAGGAACAACGCGCTCTCCCAGCGCCGACGGTCGGTCACGCCGTCGCGGCGCTCCTGCCGGCTCACCCAATGCCCGGGCCGGACGAGACCCTCCGCGACCAGATGCCGGCGCGCGAGCTCCACCGGGCCGCCTCCCGCGGGCAAGGTCGCCAAGTCGTAGACGCGCCACCGGCCGCCCGCGTCGGAACGCGCGAGTCTCGCTGCGAGACGGGCCGCCTCCCTGGGTGTGCACTGCTGCACCGGTCATGGCCGGCACCCCCGGCGGACACGGCGACGGGCATCCCGCAACGAGTCCCTCGCGCTCGACAGCGCCAGCTCCGAGTCGGTCAGCGCCGACCGGGCGCGGGTGCGGGTCGACGAGGCATCGCGAGCCGCCTGCTCCGCGTGACGCCGGGCCGCCCGCGCCCGGTCGTGGACAGCGGCGGCTCGGCTCTCGCAGGCGCCAACGGCATCACGGTCGTCGTCCAGGTGCCGGCATACGCCACGCGCCTCGGCGTGGTCGCGCGCGGCGTACCGCGCCCGCCGTTCGTCGCGCTCGCGGCGCAATCGGGCGGCTTCGAGCTCGGCGCGGGCCGCGATATAGCGCTCGCTTGCCGCCATCTCCTCGAAGGCGGCTGCGCCGACCTGGTATCGCGCCATGAGGAGCGCTTGGCGTGCGCTGACGCAGTCGGCGACCGCGGGCGTGACGCCGAGCATCATGAGAAGCCCTGTTGCAGCCGTTGCAGCCATGGATTGAGACATGTCCGTCACCTTTCGTGTTTGCGCCGCTCGTATGGAATGGCGCGCTCTCGGAACGAAAACACGCCGATGAACCCTGCGGCTTCGGCGGTTCCGGGCGGCCGCCAGAAGCCCGGATGGTCTCGGTGCGGCCCGGGCGGACCCAGCCCACACGACGGTGCGGCCAGCCACAGTCGCCAGCCGGGGCGAGGCCGGGGCCCGCGAAATCCGGCAGCGTCAGCAGGAGCCACCCGAGCCAAGCCGCACCAAAGAGGTCAGACCCAGGAACCTCGCCACCGAACAGGTACGACGGATCGGTGCTTTCGGCGCCAATGCGACAGACAGACACAGGACGCACGAGCAGTCTCCGAGATGAAGACGATGAACTCACCGGTCCACAGCGTCGCCAGAACCGGAACGCCGAACGCCCGGGCGAACCACACCCTGGGCGACCAGATGCCGGCGCGCGAGCGCCACCGAGCCGCCTCCCGCGGGCACGGTCGCCATGTCGTAGACCCGCCACCGGCCGCCCCCGTCGGAACGCGCCAGTCCCGCTGCGAGGCAGGCCGCCTCGGCGACATCGTCGCAGTGGTGGAGCTGCCACCGGCGCCGGCTCGAACCGATCGGGCGCCAGCCGAGAGCGAAGACGGAGTTGCTGACCATGTCGCGTCATCTCCAAAACGGCTAGAGCCGCACCCGCGCGGGCTCAGGCAGGCGGTCGCCCGCCGCCGGGAGCAGGACCAGATCCAGCGCGTCGTCGACCCGGCGCACGTAGTGCACCGTGACCCGGCGCCGGACGTCGGCGCCGACATCCCGTTCGAAGTGCTCCTGGTTCTGCCGAGGCAGGACCACGCGGGTCAGCCCGCGCCGACAAGCGCCCGCCACCTTCTCCTTGACGCCGGCGACCGGGAGGACGTGGCCCGACAGCGTGATCTCGCCGGTCATGGCCAGGTCGGCCCGCACCGGACGCTCCGTGAACGACGACACCAGCGCGGCCACCAGAGCGACCCCGGCCGAGGCCCCGTCCTTCGCCTCCGCGGCCGCCTGTGCGTGGACGTGCAGATCGGTGTCCCGGAAGACGGCCGCGTCGAGGCCGTACCGCCCGGCGTTGGCCCGGACCCAGGAGACCGCCGCTCTGACCGACTCCTTCATCGCGTCGCCGAGCGACCCCGTCAACGTGAGCTCGCCGGCGCCGGGCATGCGGCCGACCTCGATGAACAGCACGTCGCCGCCGTAAGGTGTCCACCCCAGAGCGACTGCGACACCCGGCCGCCGCACGCGGTCGGCAACGTCGGTCTCGACGAACGTTGGTTCGCCGAGCGCCTCGGCGACCGTCTCGGGCGTGACGACGGCCTTCGACTGGTCTCCCCCGGCCCGGCGGCGCGCCGCCTTCCGGCACAACGTGTCGAGCGCAGACAGCAGAGACCACAACCCGGCGTCCCAGGAGTAGCCGCGGATCACGGACCGAAGCGCCTCGTCGGTGACATCGACATGGTCAGGGGGCAGTCCGTTCAGCCGGACCGCCGCCGGCAGCAGGTGCTCGACCGCTACGGCCTGCTTCTCCTCCGCCGTGTACGCCGGGACGTCGACGACCTTGAGCCGCTCGCGCAACATCGACGGCACCGGCCGCAGACGGGCCGCCGTCGCCACGAGGAGGACGTCGGAGAGATCAAAGGCAAGCTCGAGGTAGCGGTCGCGGAAGCTGGCGCGCTGGTCGGCGTCGAACAGCTCCAGCACCGCGGCCGGCAGGTCGCCCCGCTCGCTCAGACGGTCGAGCTCGTCGACGACGACCACGGGATTCCTGGCGCCGACACGCCGCAACTCCGTGAGGACCCGGCCGGGCCCTCGCCGCGGGTCGCCCAGCAGCGCCGCGGCGTCGACCAGCTCCTTGCAATTCACCTGGGCGCAGACGCGCCCGAGGGCGCCGGCCAGAGAGTGGGCCAGCGACGTCTTGCCAACCCCCTCCGGGCCCGTCAGGCAGAGCACCGAAGCCGGCAGCTCGGGATGCAGGACATGCACGGCGACGTGATCGAGGAGGTGTTCCTTCACCCCTTCGAGGCCGGCATGGCTCTCGTCCAGCTTCGCCCGCACCCGGGCCAAGTCGACCGTCGCGACCGTGCGCAAGTTCCACGGCATATGCGCGAGGCACTCCAGGTACTCCCGTGAACGGATGTAGTCCGGGTCGGTCGACGCCCAGCCGGACGCGGACAGGCGCTCGAAGACCTCACAGCCCTTCGCCCGCACCTCGGCCGGGATGGCCGGGGCATCGAGCCGCCGGCGGAGACGGTCGAGCCCTTCGGCGTCACCGGCGTCGACGCCGAGCCACCGGGTGACGTCCCGCGCAGTGACGCGCTCGCGGTCCAGCGTCGGGTCGCCGGTCTCCCGGCCGAGCGCCACCTTCCTACAGATGGTCCTGATGCAACGGGCCAACTGCCGGATGCCCGGCTCACACGTGTGGTCCCGGATGATCTTCCGCAGCGCGCCGTCCGTGATCCGGACCGGAATCGGCGCCAGACCCGCCGCCCGGTTCTCGGCCGGAACCAGATGCGTCCTGGCGACGGCGACCTTCTCGGCCTCGGTGTAACCCGGCAGCTCGACGACCTCGAGGTGGTCCCGCAACGGCGGCGGGATCCGGGTCCACTCGTTAGCGGTCGCGATGAAGAGGATCTCCGACAGGTCGAACGGGAGCTCGACGAACGAGTCGCGGAAACGGCCCTGCTGTTCCGGATCGAGCACCTCAAGGAGCACCGCGGCGGGCGCGGGCCCGACCTTGTCCACCTCGTCGAGGACGACGACCGGGTCTCTGTACCCGACCCGCCGGAGCTCGCGCAGGATCGAGCCGGGCTGCGACCTGTACCAGGTGCGGTTGTGCCCCCGCAGCTCCGTCTCGTCATGGAGCCCGCCGCATGGCAGCCGCACGTAGCGACGTCCCAGGGCCTGGGCGATGGACTGCGCCAACGACGTCTTGCCGGTGCCGGGCGGGCCGAGGAAACAGAGCACGGCGCCCGTGCCGCGCGGGTTCCGCTTGCGCGCGGCCAGGTACTCGATGACCCGCGCCTTGGCGTCCTCGAGGCCCGCCTGTCCGGCATCGAGCACCTGCCGGATGCGCTTCAGATCGACCGCCGCGTCGTTGCGCCTGGTCCACGGGAGATTCTCCAGCCACTCGATCCACGGACTCGTCCGCGAAGAGCTGCTGCTCGAATCGTTTGACAGCCGCGCGCGCTCGGTCTCGATGGCCGCTCGCACGGCCAGAGGCAGCGGGTCCACCGATCCATCTCCCAGGAACACCGGGACGATGGACGATGTGACGATTTCCGGCCGCCGGGCCGCCGACGACCGGCGCAACACGACCTGACGGCAGATATCGGCGAGCCGCGCCTTCAGGTCCTTCACGCCCGGTTCGCTGGTGTAGTCCCGAATCACCCGCCGGACCGCCTCCGGCTCGAAGCGGACGTCGCCACGCGACGCCGCCGTGCGCCACGGCTCGCCCGCTCGGTCCCCGGCCACCGGCGCGCTCGCCGACAAGGCCCGCAACTCCTCGACGGAGACGACCTGATCAGCGACCACGACCGGAGCGGCCGGATCGGACAGCGGAGCGGCGGCCACCGACGCGCCCAAGGCAGCCGGTTCGAGTGCCAGAACGCCCGCCGGCGTCGGGAGCGGGTCATCGAACGGACACGTCAACAGGTGCTCCTGAGCAATCGCCAGCTTCTCCTGCTCGGTGTACGCGGGCAGGTCGACGACGTACAGGCAGTCCCGTACGGCCGCAGGAATCGCCCCGGTGCCGGCCGCCGCCGCAATCCACAGCACTCCGGACAGATCGAGCGGGAAATCGAGGTAGGCGTCCGTGAACGCTGTCCGCTTCGACGAGTCCAGGACGCCGAGCAACGCATCGGTGTCCTCTTCCTCGCCCACCTCGTCGATACCCTCAAGGAGGACGACCGGGTTGTTCACCCCGGCCTCGCGCAGGCCCTTGACCACACAGCCGGGAGCGCGGCGGCAGGACCCGCGGATCCGCCGCCTGGTCGCCTTCCCGTCCAGGGCCACGCTCATCGGCGTTCGGCCAAGGGCCTCCGCAATGGCGTGCGCGAGCGATGTCTTGCCGGTCCCACCGGGGCCGGCCAGGCAGAGAACCGACGCCCGTCGCTGAACCGGTCCCGTGCGAACGACCAGCGCGGGCAACCCGTCCGTCTCCGCCCGCCGGCACGAACACGGACCCTCGAAGGTCAGCAGGTCGCGCGCCTGGGGACACGACCCCAGGAATCGGAGTATGCCGGCCTTGACGCCTTCGAGGGCGGCATGCGTGCGACCGAGCACCTGCGCCACATGAGCCGGGTCGAACCGCTGCGGCCCGGACTTCGCCCACGGGAGGTCGAGCACTACCCGAACCCGGTCGAGCTCGGCCTCGGCCACCTTGGCGCCGGAGCCGAACACCTGGGTCAGTCTGTCCGACAGCGCCTCGTGAACGGGACTCGGCAGACCGGCGCCGTCGAGCGCTGCGACGGCGCGATCGATGCGCGCGCCGGGCGAGAGGAAACCTCGCACGGCGTCGAACCACGAACCGCCCTGTCCGCCGGCGTCCAACCCCGAAACGGCCTCGGGGGAACGGCACGGGAAGCGTTCGGCCGCCGTGTCGGGCTCGGCGGCCCCGTCGTGGAGCAGGTCGAGCGCCCGTGGCTCGTCCACGGGAACCGCGCCGCCGGACACCGCCAGGTCGGGGAGAGCCCACAGATGCCGCTGGTGCGCGGTCGTGACCACGTAGGCTGCGTATCCCGGCTTGCATCCTGCCGGAGGCGCGTCGCCGTTCCCGACCGCTGGACCGAAACCGCCGAGGGCATCGAGAGCCTGACGGTACTCGTCGAGCGTCGACGGGTAGACGAGCTGGACCGTCACGTCGTCTCTCCCCCGCAACAGCTTCGTGTGCATGCCTGCGTCCTCTCGTGAGGCACGTCCGAACGTGGTAGGATCGAACACGGGTCGTCTTGACCACTGGTGCAGTCTAACCGGTGTTATTGGGCCAGTACCAAGCGGCGCTGTCAACCCCTGCCGGGCAGGAATGCGAGGAAAAGAACTCACCGAACGGCAGCAGGAAGTTCTGGACCACATCCGGGAGCACATCCGGAAGTGGGGGGTGCCGCCGTCGCGCACCGAGCTGGCGCGCACGCTCGAGCTCGTCTCCGGGTCTGCGGTGGCCTACCACCTGCAGGCACTCGAGAGAAAGGGCTGGATCCAGCTCAACCCCGGGATGGACCGCGGCATCCAGCTCCTGCGCGAAGGGACCCCCGTGTTCGACCCCGACCATCTGCCCGAGGTGGCCGCCGGCACGCCAATCCTCGCCGATGAGAGCAAGGCGATCCTGCGGGTGCCCGACGAACTGTCCCGCCAGATCCATCCGCAGGCGGACTTCTACGTGGTCGTGCGGGGTGACAGCATGTCGGCCGTCGGCTACCGGACGGGCGACATCATAGCGATCAAACGGACCCCGGACGCGGGCGAGAGCGACGTCGTGCTCGTCCGGATCGGGACCGAGATCACGCTGAAGTGCTTTCACCGACCGGCCGAGGACAGAGTCGAGCTGAAGCCGTGCAGCAGCAACCCCGAGCACCGGCCGATCGTGATCGACGAGCGGACCGAGGACTGGGAGATCGTCGGCGTGGTCGTCGGCGCGATGATCGGACCGCCACAACAGAGGCTTGCGGGACCATGAATCCTGCGCCGAACGGGTTCGCAAGACGCACTGTCGGCGCCTGCCAGGGCTGCTCGGCCGGGCCGTGTGGCCGGCGCCCGGAAGAATCGAGCATGGAGGTACCGGCCGGACGCAAACGAGATGACGGGCAGAGCCCACGGATCGACGAGCAGGACTACTGGATCTCCTGGCCGGAGCGAGCCGCGGCCGCCTCGACAGTGCCTCCGGACATGGCAGCGACGAGCCGGCGAGATCGGTGCACGGTCTCCGAGGATGGCTCGTGAACGGCTGACCGGACACCCCGGCGTGAGGCCGGGGGTGACGAACTCCGGGGGCCGGCCCGCGCTGTCGACCGTTGGGATGACGCCGTAGCAGGGCCCGGTCCGGCCGGGGTACCACCAAGGCCGGCTACGGACGTTCCGCTTCGTACGCGAACATGTGGCCGAACAATACGCGTCGCCCCGCGACACGCCGCGACCGGTCGCATACATCCGGCCGAGGTTGTTTCTGCCCGCTGGCATGCCCCTGCTCGGCGGAGCGGCGGAACACCAGCGGACAGCTTCCCCATGCTCCTGAGACACGCCGCGACCATCGCGGCACCTGACACCGAGGTTGTTCCGGGTACCAACGTCGGTACTCTCGGCCGGTCGACAAGACGACCGGTCTTCGTTGTGATCAGACCATCGTGCTCACGGCTGCGGATTCCACTTCCTGGTATCCGCAGCCGCTCCGCCGCGTGAAGTACTGGGATGAATCCACGGACAAGACCTTCAACTTCCTGACCAACAACTTTGCGATCCCTGCGCTCACAGTCGCCGAGCTGTACCGGTACCGCTGGCAAGTCGCCGTCGTGTGTTCCCTTCAGACGGGTAGATCCCGTGGTGCGTTGCGACGGAACTGCCGACGGCTGGCGGCGACATGTCGTGAAACGTTCCCTGCCTCGCCCCGCCAAGCCGCGCCAAGCCATGCCAGGCCCCGCCCCGCCATGCCACGCCAGACCGCGCCATTCTCAGACACGCGGACGCCGCCCTCAGGCTGCGTCCGCCAGCTCGAGCACCTTCTCGACGTTGAACCTTCCGTAGTGGCCGCTCTTTTCCGGCCGCCAGTCGCCGAGCCCGACGCGGCGGCCGCCCGTGGCCAACCACGCGGTCAGCTGGGCCCTGTCGACCAGTTCCGGGTCGACATCGGCGACGCCGACGACCGACCACGGGCAGTCGAACTTCGCCCGGCACTCGACGGGCGCTGGCGGGGGCGTCTCATACAGCGCGGGAAACTCGCGGCCGCGCTCGGCGAGATACTCCTCGACGCCTTGGTAGCCATCGGACACCGGCGTGAGCTCTGCCTCCTCGACGGGACGGATCTGCTCGAGCAGCCAACGTCCGCTGCCAGAGAGCCACACGGCAACGGCGACGATGACGGTCAGCAGAATCGTCACAGTGCACAACCAGCGAATGTCAGTCATCGGTTCGTTCCTTCATGTATGCGGCGGTCGACTCGCCCCGGCGGGTCGACCATCACCACGTGTTCGACGGCGATACAGCGAACGCTGCGCTTGGCCTCCCCGGCCCCGGCCGCCCGACGCGCGCCGTCGTTATCTCTGCGGACCTTGCCGCCTCGTGGGCGGCCGCGATGCTCACCGCCTCCGGTCCAGTGCCGACAGCAGCCGCGCGACATCGCAGTCCTCCTGACTGAGACTGGTGACTTCTCAGTCCTCGTGCTCGGCGAAGCACCGAACCTCGGCGCGAAGTCCTTGACGTCCATGGCACTGTCTCTTCGTCTCGATGCCCTCTCGTCACGCGTGACGCGCCCGGCGAGCGGCGATGCTGGCCGTCGACGTCGACCGCGGACGCCGCCCCCGGTGGCGGCGTCTCACGCCTCATCGAGCCCGGCCCGCCGGCTGATGCCCAGCGGTCCGGGGACGCGGCGCCAACGCGTGCATCCGTTCCTCAGGGTCCGGGCTCATCCTCGCGCCGCTGCGCCTGCCGCCGCCTGCTGCATGCGATTGGCCTGGAGACGCTCCGGCGCCGCCGCCGACCCGGTCGTGGATCTCACGACCGACCGTGCTGGGCGGCCGCCACAAAACGGCCGCCGGTCAAGCTGCCGGGCGAGGTCGGTGATGCAGACGGGCCGTACCTCGTCGTCGCGACCCAGCGGGCGTGTGCGCACCTGCCACGAGCCCGGCCGCCTGTCGATGACGCCGGTCACGACGTACGCGCCACTCGCGCGAGCAGCGCAGCAGGATCGCGATCACCCCGCCGACGCGCGGCCTCGACATGCCGCTGATCACGGCGCCCCGGCCGCGCCCGATCGAGGTGCCTGTGCTCCGGCCGCTCGAGACAAAGGAGATGAACCAGATGTGCTCGGTGAAGAGGTCGTGGCAGCACGCACGGTACGCCGTCAGGTGGTTCGCCGTCGTGTGTTCCCTTCAGACGGGTAGGTCCCGTGGTGCGGTGCGACGGAACTGCCGACGGCTGGCGGCGACATGTCGTGAAACGTTCCCTGCCTCGCCCCGCCAAGCCGCGCCAAGCCAGACCAAACCCCGGCCCGCCATGCCACGCCAGGCCGCGCCATTCTCGGACACGCGGACGCCGCCCTCAGGCTGCGTCCGCCAGCTCGAGCACCTTCTCGACGTTGAACCTCCCGTAGTGGCCGCTCTTTTCCGGCCGCCAGTCGCCGAGCCCGACGCGGCGGCCGCCCGTGGCCAACCACGCGGTCAGCTGGGCCCTGTCGACCAGTTCCTGGTCGACATCGGCGACGCCGACGACCGACCACGGGCAGTCGAACTTCGCCCGGCACCGAAGGACGCGCTTGGTCACCACGACCGGGACCACGAACTGCGTGGTCGTGACCAGCTTCTCGACCGTCTCGCCGTAGCGCTCGACGTCGTAGCCGAACGTCACGCTCTCGATCATCAACCCCTCGCGCACCAGCGAGCCCTGCTTGGTCTTGCGGGCGCCGTTCTCGATCATTCTCCGAAGCGCTGCCTCCGGTAGTGTGGGTCTGCCGCCAGCGTCGAGATAGAGGGACCGTCGGCACTCGAGCTGCCAGAGCCGCTGGTCGTCGACGTCGGTGCGGTTGCCGCCTCGCTTGGCCGTGATCGCTGCGATCTCGCGGCTGAGAGGGCTTCGCGTGTCGAGCCCGGTCGCTCCGCAGTGCATGATGATGGGGGTGACGCCGGCAAGGGTGAACTGAAGTCGCATCGTGCTATTACCTCCGAAAGGACCGCGCGGAATTGGTGCCGCGAGCCGCCGGCGCGCGTGAACCGGCGGAGCGTGGTGGCAACGAAGTGACAGTCGGCGCACAGCGCCGTCAGATCGGCGGCCATGGTCTTGTGCGCCGGCGGGTAATCCACGGCCCAGTGGTGTGCTTCAACGGCGGGCTGCTGTCCGCACAGCTGGCAGTCGCCGTCCGAACGGGCGAAGGCGGCGCCGCGTGCGCCCTGGTAGACCGGGTTCTGGTAGTTGAACCCGGGATGCGATGACGGGTCGTCTGTCATGCGTGGACCTCCCGGGACGTCGGATGCGTCGGCCGACGTTGGCCGGGCGGTCCGGCACTGTCCGGTCTGCTGTCGCTGCGACGCTCGGGGCGTCTGGTCCAACGCCACGAGCGTCTGTCTCTCCGGTCCCCGCGCTCCCCCGGCCGGGAGCGCGGCCTCCGTGCTCGGGTCTCGTTGCTTGTCGTCGCTCATCCGTCTTCGCCTCCTTGTCCATCCGTCTGTTCCTTCATGTGCCCCGGTCGTCGTCAAGCACGAACCGATTTCCAGTTCGTGTGGTGATTCGCTTGGTGATTCGCTCGTGCGGCGCGCGCGTCCTGCACCGGGCGGCGCCCAGCCCAACGTCTCGTCTTGGATCTCAACGCCGGCGACGGGCGCCGCCTGCGGTTCGGGGATCGTTTGCGTCGTGACGCTGCGGCAGCAGCCGCAGGCAACGGGCAATCAGGCGTGGGACGAGTGTTCGAGTCGCGGCGACGACCGGCGTTCAGATGCGGGGCCGCGTCGGCCGCGCTGTTCGCGCTGCCGCGGGCAGGCGTGCGGTCGTCGGGCACGTCGCCCGACCGACGGCGGCGGTACTGCGCCGCAAGTGCCCGCCCAAGTCCGTGTGGGGGACGATACGCGTTTCACGGCGTCCGGTCCGATCCGACTCACGGTCCATTCGCCGCCTGCTCGCAGCAGGCACCGGAACCGATAGCCGGCTGCCTCGGTGCCGCTTCACCAACGGCCGCCGACCGCGGCCCTCGACCCTTCCGTCCCTCGTCCGTCCTCCTTTCTCCCGTCTTCACCGTCTTCTCGTCATCTCTTCCTTTGTGGTCCTGTCCGGCCGTCCGGCGGCCGGTACCTCAGTGACGCCGGTCCGGTTCGATCGGCACCCGCGGGCGGGCGAACGAACATGCTGCCCCATGGGGGCTCAACTCGCCGCCTGCGCGCAGCAGGCACCGGAACCGATAGCCGGCTGCCTCGGTGCCACGTCACCAACGGCCGCCGCACGGCGGCTCTTGACCCTTCCGTCCATCGTCCGTCCTCCTCTCTCCTGTCTTCACCGTCTTCTCGTCATCTCCTCCTTTGTGGTCCTGTCCGGCCGCCCCGCGGCCGGTACCTCAGTGACGCCGGTTCGCTTCGATCGGCACCTGTCGGGCGGGCGAACAACGTGCTGTCCAACCGCGGCTCAACTCGCTGCCTGCGCGCAGCGGGCAGCGGAACGGACAGCCGGTTGCCTCGGTGGCGCTTCATCAACGACCGCCGACCGCGGGCTCTTGACCCTTCCGTCCCTCGTCCGTCCTCCTCTCCTCTGTTTCACTGTCTTCTCGTCATTTCCTCCTTCGTGGTCCTGCCCGGCCGTCCGCGGCGCGGCGCTGCGTCGACGCCGGCGTCCTGTCCGGCAGCGCCTACATGTACCAGGTGGCGGCCGTGGTCGACGGCGGGGAGGCGGCGCGCAGCGCG
Organism: Vicinamibacterales bacterium; assembly: GCA_963665465.1. Lineage (GTDB taxonomy): Bacteria > Acidobacteriota > Vicinamibacteria > Vicinamibacterales > UBA8438 > JAAXGX01. The sequence continues at coordinate 4,289,765 of OY762226.1, read as the reverse complement.
CGGGTGACGGCCGAGGTGCCGTGCGCGTTCATGGTGACGCCGCTCCGTCGCGACGTGCTGTGGACGGCCGGCGCGCAGCAGGTCGCCGTGACGACCGCGCCCGGCTGCGCGTGGACGGCGGCGAGCGAGTCGGGGTTCCTGGTGACGAGCGGCACGATGGGCACCGGGCCTGCCACGGTGAGCTACACGGTTCCACCCCGACTGCTACTACCGACGGCGCCACCAGCGGCTCCCGGCCGCGACGGCTGAGGCGCTCGCTGCGATGATCGCTGGACGAATGCCGGCGGGTGGCCGAGGCGCGACGACTACGATGAAGACCGAGCGCACGAGCAACAGCTTGACGATGCCGAAGGCAACAGACGCCAGGTGTGCCGGTTGGCACGCGCTCATCCGAACGGCGGAGGTCGTCGCCGGCGAGCTCAAGGGTCGCCGGGTCGAGCTGACGGCCGACACCACGACGTGGCTGACCCTGACGATGCCGCCGACGGCGTTCGAGCGCGAGGCGATCGCCGGCGTGCTTGCGGCCGCCGCCGCGCTGAGCCGCGAGGTCTGCGCGCAGTGCGGCGGGCCGGGCGACCCGGTCCGGCATATCGACAGCTCGCTCAGCACGCGCTGCAAGGGCTGCCGCACGGCCGGGCAGCAGGTTCTGCCCCGGCACTGGCGCCGCCCGCACCGTGGCGACCGCGGCGACAAGCTCGAGGACGCTATCGGCGACAACAACCTGCTGGCGCTCATGAACGCGGGCGGCGAGCCGGGGGAAGCGACCGAGCGGTGGCCGCGAAGGCTCGTCGGCGGCGGGTCGACCGGCCTGGCGCCGAGCGGGATCGGCGGCGTCGGCTGGAACCACCTGATCCGCGCCGCGTACGGCGAGCTCGTGGCACGCGGTGACGGCAGCGCGGCGACGGTCCGCCAGATCAAGGAGAGGTTCGGGACGCTGACGATCTACACCGACCAGCGGACGGCGTTCTGGCAGGGGTTCGGGCAGCTGATCGCCCGCGTCAGCGAGCAGGTCTGCATCAAGTGCGGGCAACCGGGCGAGCTGCGCAACGGCAGCCGCGACGGCACGGGCAAGAACTACAGTGGCGGCTGGCTCCGGCCGGAGTGCGGGCTGTGCTGGCAGGCGAGCGGCAGGAAGTAGCGATGATCGCGCTCGACGTCGCGTACCGTGAATTCGCCGATGGCCTCGCAGATGTCGAAGCTGGTGCGTAGCGGGTCGGCGGGATCGCCGTCGGCCAGCACGACGAGCAGCTCGATGTCGCTGGTCTCGTACAGCTCGCCCTGGGCCGCGGAGCCGAACGAGCAATGATGACCTCGACCGGACGACAGGTGCTCGAGCATCCGGTCAGGCGCCTGGTCGACGCGCCGGTGGTCCGGCTGGCCGTTGCCGCGGTTCCACGTCGAGGCGGTCACGGTCGTGCGTCGGCGGTGTCAGCGTCCCCTTCGAGGCGGGCCGCCCGCAGCCTGGAGGCGCGCTGTCGCACCGCCCCCTCGCTGCGCCCGAACCGCTCGGCGAGCTCGCGCAGGCGGCCGCCGCCGTGCTCGTAGTCGAGCGCATCGGCCAAGCGAACCGCGACGTCTTCACTTGGGGTCCAGCGGCGCGGCATCGGCTATGTCGTAGAGAACCCGGCCTCCGCGCAACGCGCCCTCGATGACCCAGCACCAGGTGCTGGTCCACCTCGCCAGATACGAGACATCCACCGGACGCTCATCTATGCCTCGCTCGCCTCGGTCTCCGCCCCGCCAGCATTGCCGGCCTCGGCCGCTGCAGACTGCTCCCGACGCTCGGCCCAGTACTTCTTCATCCGCTCCGATGTCGCCCTCTTCGCCTCGTCCGACATGCTGCGCCGCTTGCGCGCGGGCTTCGTGGGCTGTGCTGACATCCTTGAGCGCCCCGGCGTTCCGCCAAGCGCGGCAATCGCCGCATCGACTTTAGCGACACGGTTTAGCAACTCGGCTCGTTCCGTCTGGAGCACTGCTATGACATCCTTCATCGCCACTCTCGCTTCGCCAGTTCCGTCGTGAACTCCGATGAGTGCAATAGCATACCGTTATTCACGGCGACCGCCTACATGCCCGCCCACGGCACGGGGCCCCGTTGTACCGTGCGAACAGCCCCGCGCCGGAATACTCGACTCACAGCCGACGTCGCTGCGGCCCCACCAGGCCCATCGGGGCACGTTTTTGACAGGCTTGCTGTTGGCACCTACAGTTCGATTATTCGCGATACGCGAGCGTGACGAGGATGTGCGTGACGAGGATGCGTCGGCACGCGGATTCGCCGTGCTGTGACTCGGTCGTCAGCGGGAGGAAGTCCAGATGAGGTCCATGACGAGGACGAGGTTGTTCGTGGCCGGAGCCTTTGTGGTCGGGTTCGGTCTTGGGTGGGCGGTCAAGGGCGGTCACGGTGAGGTGGAGGCTCAGGCGTCAGATGCTCCGTTCCTGATGCAGCGAATCTATACAGGCACCGATGGACGGTCGCATGTCGAAAACATCCCGCTGAACACGGAGTCGGTGATGAGGTCACCGGCATGCGGGTGCGTGTGTCACCGCCGGGGAGCTTCAGCGACTACCATGTGGCTCCAGGGCGCCGATACATCATCAATCTGACGGGTGGCGGACAGCTCGGGGTGGCGGAAGGCAAAGTCGATTTGCCCGCAGGGTCGGTCGAATACATCGACGATCTGACAGGCCAAGGGCGCACGACGGCGAACGTCGGCAACGCACCTCGCGTCTCGATCCACCTCGAGTTCGCGGACCAGAACCAGCACATCGGACCCCTCGGCAACGGGCAGTAGCCCAGCACGCCAATGAAACAGTCATCCGTATCCGTTGTGTTCTCCCTGGCGGTGCTCCTGATCATCGCGTACCAGCGACTTGCACAACCTGACCCTGGCGTCGCCGGAACTCAATCGGTTCGATGAATCGGGCAAGGATGCGGCCGAGTGGCAGCCGCCACAGAACGAGTGCTGGTTCGCGCAGCGCGTGATCGACGTCAGGCTGGCGTACGACCTGACGATCGACCGCGCAGAGGCAGACGCGCTGGATCGGATGCTGGTCCATCCCCACTGCCCGGATCGCCCGCAGGAGATGGACGTCAGCGTCCTCGACTGGTGACGACGCCTTTCAGGGTGCCCCCAAACGAAGAAGGGTGCAACTATCGACGACACCGCTGCTGATGAGCGTGGCGTTCGGTGCGAACGCCACGTGTAGACGTCCGGTTCCATCCAGCTTCTTCCCAGGGTTCATCCCCGCTGCGGCGGGGTCCGTCTTCGTTCTCGCCCTGACCAGCTCGCCCAGCTGCTCGGGTGGAGCCCCGCACTGCGGAGTCCTGGCGATCCCCTCTGTTGGGCTGCCGGTGGGACCGGAACGCACCGTAGCGGCGCGCGCCGTCGCGGCCGCCCCTTGGTGTGCATACGGGTTCCAGCGGCGGTCCCCCGCATTGCTGGCCGGTGCAGCCTCGGATGCGTACCGGACTGGTGTTCCTTCAGTTCGCTGGCGGATCCGGACCTGCAGCTGATGCCACGCGACTCCCCGCTGTCGAGCAGTTCGACCAGGCGGTCGTTGCTCCGAGCGCTGGCGATGACTGCGGCCGCTATGCGGCTGCGGCGGGAGGTAACCTACTGCCGTGTGCATCTCGGCCGAAACGCTGCGCGATCTCTGGCAAGCGGAACTCGCGACGACGTCGCCGCTCTTCCGTTCCGAGGGCTCGGGTTGGCTCAGTGGAGAGAGGGGTAGTGCAAGGCACTACCTCGACTCAGGGTAGCGGCTTGGGGTAGCCTCGGATATAATCCCCCCGTGCGGCGGCCATGTCCCCGGCAGCGTTACTGCCCTGTCTCATGCGCTGTCCGCGCGTCTCATCGTATCGCCCAGCTGTTCATGATGCGGATTCGCCGTGCCATCATCGGACGCTCTGTCCGGCCCAAGCCGACCAGGTGTACTGCTTTCACTAGCTCTCGATCGGTGTATGCTCTTTGTGCCCATGCTTCAAAGAGCTGGCCGATTGTCGCTTCAATGACCCACGTGCGTAGTAGCGCCAGCTCACGTGCTGTGGGCTCTTTGGCCTTGAATGCGGCATGGAGCTCTGCTGCGGTTGGTGGCTCCGCCCATCCTTGGCAGCATCCGTTGATTACGTCTTGAAGGGCGCGGCTGTCTGCTCCGATCTTCCGTGGTTCCGCGTGCTCCCAGTGACTTGTGTGGTCGTAGTACGCCTCCCGTGGGGCAAGCGTGTGTTGGAAATGCTCCGGCGCGAGCAGCTCGTTGCTTGCGCCCAGTCTCTCCCATGCGTCTCGTGCCGCCTGTGTTTCGGCGAATGCCGCGTCGCTGTTCATTCCCTTACCGCGTGGGACCCTTGACGTCCCTGCGCTTCCCTCTGCCAGTCATGTCGATTCGTGCCGGCCTTGTTGGCGGCGGAGTGTTCCGTCCGCCCTCGGGCGGTCCTGCCGCTCTCGGCCTTCCCGTTTCTAATGGTGGCGCTTCGTGCGTGTTCTCGTATACCGTCTGGCGCTTCGCTCCGAGGCGGCATGCCTTCTTGATGTATTTCAGAATCTCATCCTCGTCGAGCGCGCTACTGTGTTGCTTCAGGTACTCGTCGATTCCGTTTTCGCAGAACGTCTTCTCGAGCGTCCGCCGCGTGAATGCGATCTGCAACCTCGTGCCGTCCATCGTTTCGGCGTGGAATCTCCCTTCGCGACCATGGGTTGTAATGCGTACCGCCCGGTACAGCGCGTTTCGTAGCGCCTCCCCTGTCTCCATGGCCAGGGTTGCCGGATCGTACGAGTGTTTCGGCACGAGGCTTCGCAACTGGCTCGGCGCCATTGCGGCCCATCGCGCGCTGATGTGGTTCCATGTCGCGATGATCTTGCGGGTCTCGCGCCGGTCGATCCGGTTGACGGCCTTTGCGAGGCTCTCCTTGTCGATTCGACCCGCATGCCGGATGTCGTACGCGTCCCGGTGCAGGAGCTTTTCTGACCGTGCTAGTTTTCCTCCTAGCACTTGCGTCGTCGACAGCACGACCGCCAGCCTGCCGTTCACCCTCGCCCGATGTTCTCCAATCCCCGGTTGCGCGTCTAGGACGCAGATGTCCAGCACCGAGTTGTCGATGGGGACGCGGATCTGGTGCTCACTCGGTGCGGTCGGCTCGCCGCACCCGAGTCTTTCCAACCCTGCCCGGAATGCCGTTCCTTTCCGTATCAGGTGTTCGATCTGCTGCGGCCGTTTGCCTTTCGGCTCGATCGTCAGGTCGATGTCCAGACTGAGTCGGTGCTTCCACCTCGCCGCGAGTAGGGTTCCCCCGCCGAGTCTGCATCCGCCTGCCTCTGAGAACGTCGCCTCGATGATTCCATGCGTCTTCAGCCATAGCGCTGCTGCTGGTTGCGGCAGCGCCAGCTCTTCGTGTGCCTTGCTCTCTCCTTCAAGGACGCTGCTGATCCACGTGAAGAGCTCGTGTCTCATCTCGCTCATTTTACTAATACCGTCGGCTGGGGCCAGACGCAGCCGGTCCATCTGTTCTCCGCGTGTGCCGGGGTTGGACGCCGACTGGCGGCTGCTTGGAGCTCCTGTCGAGGTGCCTCTGCGCGCGCGCCCGCGTGCGCGGGACTGATCAACTCCAACCAGCACTACTCGGCCCCCATTGGGGTCCATCCCCGCGTCTGTGGGGTCGCGTGCCCGGCCAGGCTTCTACGTGACCTCCTCTTGGTGAAGTCCTCCTGTCTGGAGTTGCGGTAGGAGGTATTCGGAGGGGACGAATCCTGATCGACTTACCCGCGATTCCAACTGCCGCCGGGCGCTCCGCCTCGGTCTGGCGGCGGAATCCGCGGACGCACCGGGTAATTCGGGTGCTCGCGGTCGCTGGTGATCGTCGGGCTTGGTAGCCGCCGTCGGGTTTGTTCCACGAGGCGGTTGCGGTTCGGATATTCCCGCAGGTGCTCAACGATAAGGGCGCCAGCTGTTTGCAGCCGGCCACCGGTTCCGTCGATCATCCGGCCAAGGCCCGTGATAGCCGCCTGCATCACCGCTTCGGCGGCTGCATCGTCCCTGTCTGGCCAGCAGGCGATCAAGCCTGCGGCCAGGAGGCGCTCCAGGCCTCCCGGCTGCCGAGCCCAGTGGACCAGCGTCGCATCGGCTGGAAACAGCACAGGCTCAGGGGTGAAGCCCAGGCGCGTGCCGTTGGCTACAGTCCATTCGTTCACGAGGTCGTGCTTGATCGACCGCATGTTGCTCGTGAGCAGCATCTTGGCATCCAGCACGATGCTCTCGCATATGATTCGGGTGTCCCGGTGTTCAGGTACGTAGGCTGCCTTGGCGTGTGGGAAGCACCGTGGGTCTATTTCCTCGGCCAGCTGAAGACACAGCTCTTCCTGCTGTTCGTTCAGGCTGACGACCTCGTACGGGGAGTCCGCGTCGCGCCATTGACGGGTCCACCACGCTTGTTGCCGGAGCCGTTCGACGACTCGCGGGCCGGCTGTCTTCTCTTGTTCCCGCAGCATGCGTTCGGCCAGGCTCTTGCCGTCCACGGCCTCGGGCGGCACCGCTTGCGGCGCGAGTTCCAGCGCGACCGTAGGCGGCACCGCCGCCTTGCCGCCGCTCAGTTCGGCCCAGGCCGCGTGCAGCTTGCGCGGCACCGGCCGGATGAGTTCGCTCGTGTCGAGCAGGATTAGAGGTTCCATCGCTTCATCACGGCGATCGCCGCGTCGACCTCGCGCAGCCGTTCGGCCCGTTCGGCTTCGGTTTCGGGACGGCTGTGGACCGTCACGGGCCCGTGGTAGGCGCTCTGCGCCCTAGCCTCGACTTCAGCCGCGCTCGCTGTGGGTCCGAGGTGTTTTCTGGCACCGTCGCGCAGGTCGTCCAGTAGCTCGCGCTCGACCTCGATTACACTCCGCATGCTTACTCCCTCGGTTTATTCTTCCACAAGCTGCGAGCCTGAGGCGACCAGCGATTGCTGGTGCAACCGCCGCGTTCGCGGTAGCGCAGTCGGTGGTTCGGGAGGCCGGCCTCGACGACTGGTGCATTCCCGCCCGCCCGGGGCGGTCGCGAACATGCCCGACTCGTTCTGGAGCTGCGTCCCCGCGCGTGCGGGGCAGCGGCGCGCCTCGGGCCGGAGTCAGCCGCAGGCCGAGGGTGCATCCCCGCGGTGTATCCCCGCCTGCTCGGGGTGCCGTCGGCGTCCGAGATTGAACAAGCGTTCCGGTCCAACGTCGTCCGTCGGGATGGGTTCGCGGTCTCCGCTTCGTCGGCGAAACGCGTTTCGCACTTCGTTGGTGCTCGTGTTCCTGGATCTGCTCAGTCGAACAGGTGGACTTCCGGGCCGTACGGTCCCATCGTCATTCCGCGTTTCGGCGGGTCCCGCCGCTTCGTCCTCTTCGCCGCGCGATCGATCCGTTTGGGTTCGGGGGCCGCTGTCCGGAGCTCCGCCGGGATCTCGTCAAGGAACGGCGACGGGTGCGTCGGCCGCTCGTGGCCTCGCCTTCCGGTCATCTGCGGCACACTCAGGTACAGCTCGGTCCGTGCCCGCGTCATCCCGACGTAGGCCAGGCGCCGCTCCTCCTCGACCACGGCCTCCTCGTTGCCGTCGGCGGTGCTCAGCGTCCCGCGGCTGGGCAGGTGCTCGGCGTCGAAGCCGGCGATGATCACCGTGTCGAACTCCAGCCCCTTCGCGCGGTGGAGCGTCGAGAGTGTGACGCGCGCGTCGGCGTTCGCGGTCTCGTCTGGCGCCCGCATGCTGCGGCAGTGCTCGAGGAACCCGGCGAGCATCTCGAGCCGGGTCTCGGCGGTTTCGGCCTCGTCATCTCCCCAGTCTTTCCGGAACACGCCTGCGTCGTGGATCAGCTCCCACACGTTGTCGGCGCGGTCGCCCGCGTCCGGGTCGGCGGACTTCTCGAGCGCGCCGAGGTAGCCGGTGATGCCGAGCACGGCTTCGAGCGCGTCGTCGAGCGGTGCTGCCCGCGCCGGATCCCGGACCTCCCTTGCGAGGTCGAACCGCTGGGCCAGGCCTCGCGAGTGCCATTCCGGGAGAGCGCGTGCGCGCAGGGCGTGGCGGGCCCGCTGCCAGAACGTGCGGCCCGGCTGGCTGTCGATCGCCGCGATCGCCTTGCGGCCGATCTGGCGGTGCGGCGGGAGGTCGACGACCCGGCGCATTGCGTCGTCGTCTCCGTCGGGGTCGAGGGCCATTTGCAGGCAGGCCAGCGCGTCCTGGATTTCGGGACGGTCGTAGAAGCTCTGCCCGCCGGTGATGCGGTACGGGATCCCTGCCTGCTTGAAGCCGGACTCGAACGCGCGCGACTGCGCGTTCGTGCGGTAGAGCACGGCAACGGTCCCGTCGTCGCGCGCGATCCGGGTGCTCGCCCGGTCGATCGCGAACGTTGCTTCTTCCGTCGCGTCCTTCGCGTGGTGGACCGCGGCGAGCGCCGACCCCTTCCGGGCGGCGCGGAGCGGGTGCTCCAGGCGCTCTCGGTTGTGGCCGATCATTCGCTGGGCGGCCTCGAGGAGCGGCGCCGCCGAGCGGTACGCGGTGTCGAGGTCGATCCGCCGGGTGTTCGGGAAGACCTTCTGGAAGTCCAGGATGTTGCGCAGTTCGGCTCCCCGCCAGCCGTAGATGGCCTGGTCGGGGTCGCCGACGATGAACACGTTGTGGTGTTCCTGGGCGATCAGCCGCGCGAGCATGTACTGCGGCGCGTTGGTGTCCTGGCCCTCGTCGATGAGGACGTGGCGGTACCGCCGGGAGACTGCGGTCCGGGCCTCCGGCTGGTCATGGAGCGTCCAGACGGCTCCGAGTAGCATGTCGTCGAAGTCGAGGCGGTTGGTCTTGCGGAGGACGGCCTGGTAGGCGTTGGCAAGGCTCGCGTTGCGGTCCCGGTGCTCGTCCTTTCCCCAGGCTTCCGGGCTGCCGGGGTCCTTCATCATGTTCTTGAGCACGCTCATCCGCTGGACGAGGGTCTGCGGCTTCCAGATGCGGATGTCGACGCTGGCGTCGAACATGCACTGGCGCATGATGTCGAGTTGCTCGGCCTCGTCGGCGATCCCGAAGTCGGGCCGGATGCCGCTGCGGGCCCCGTGCTCGCGCAGGATGCTTCCGCACAGCCGGTGGAAGGTGGAGATCCACACCCGGCGCGTGACGTGGGCCGGGAGGAGTTCCTCGAGCCGGCTGCTCATCTCGCCGGCCGCCTTCCGCGTGAACGTGATGGCGGCGATCTCGCCCGGCGCGGCGCGGCCCTGCTCGATGAGGTAGGCAATCCGCGTGATGATGACGCGCGTCTTGCCGGAGCCGGGGCCGGCGATGACGAGGACGGGTCCGTCGGGGGCGGTGGCGGCTTCCCGCTGCCTGTCGTTCAGGTCGGCGAGGAGCGGTTGCCCTGCTTGCGCGGCCGGCCGCCTGTGCCGGCGTGCCCGGTCGTTGTCCTGCATGGTCGGTCCGCGGGTTGGCGTTGACGGCGGACTGCGGGTCAGCGGTCGGGTCTTCTGGGGTTCAGCCCCGTGTGCCTTCGGGTTCGGCATCGGAAGGAACGCTCACGTTCTGCGAGAAACGCTGAACCCTTGAGACGGCTCGACCATCGTATCGCGGTTCTGCGGCCCTTGGGCTTGCGTGCCCGTACGCAGCGGAGCTGATCCTTCAGGCGGCGTGTCCGGAGGCTGTGCTCGGTGGCCTTCGAGATCAAGTGCCGTGGCTCGTGTAGAAGTTCCCGGGGCCGCGCCGGCCATCATCTGGTGTGCCGATCGGGGGCGAGCCACCGGGACGGTGGCGCGAACGTGCTTGCGGCGATCCGCGACGGGTTCACCCCCGCGCGCGCAGGGCGGGCTCTGTCCCCCGGCGGTTGTTGGTGGAGTCAGCGGGTTCATCCCCGCGCGGCCGGTGGGTTCTCAAACGGCGGCATGACGCATGCTGCCGGGGCCGGGAGTTTCCTCGCTCGCGTTTGGTCGTCAGCCGTTGATGGCGTGCCGCCCTTCCGAGTTCTCGCGCCGTCTTGCTGACGTATACGGGCTCCGGAAGCCGTCCCCCGCGTTGTTCGCCGGTGCGCCCTCGGATGCGTACCGGGCCGGTGTTGCCTTCAGTTGGCTGGCTGGATCCGGACCTGCAGCTGGTGCCACGCGACCTCCCCGCTGTCGATCAGTTCGAGCAGGCGGTCGTTGTTGCGGGCGCTGGCGATCACTGCGCGGCAGGGTTTGTTCGTGAGGCGCTGCATCAGTGCCGCATGGTTTCGCGCCCTGTCGGCGTCGTGGAGGTCGCCGGTGTAGGAGGCTTCGACCGCGAGGTAGGTCGTGTTTCCCTCCGCGTCCATGGCCTCCGCCATGATGTCGCTGGCGACGAAGCTCTTGATCTTGTCGTCCCGCAGGTCGGCTCCGTTGTCTCTGGCGACGCGCCTGAGTTCGACTCCCGGAACGATCCGTCGGTACTCGAGATCCAGTTCGTCGGCGATGACCGCGATGTTGGCGCGGGCCTTCGTTTCGGCGTGGGCGCCTTTCAGCGTGCCCACGTCGTTCTTCAGCGTGCCCACATCGTTCTTCAGCGTGCCCACGTCGTTCTTCAGCGTGCCCACGTCGGCGGCCAAGCGGTCGAGTCGCTTGTTCGTCGCTGCCACTTCCTGCGTCAGCAGGTCGAGTCGCCTGGTCGTCTCGGCGGCGAACGTCGCGAATCGGGCGGGCAGTTCGAGCAGCTCCTCTCCGAGGAGCTGTTGGCGCAGCGCGGTGCGCCATTCGGGGTGCCGCTCGAGTGCGGTCAGGATGTCCTGCAAGCTCCGCACCCGGACATCGGGTGGTGCTGTCGTGGCCATCGTCTCTCCCTCATTCTACGCGGCGTCCGCGCTGTTGGGAATCCGTGCTCGCGCGGAACTTCGTGCTTTGTTCGCGAAGCTGGATGCCGTGGTTTCATGCCGCGTGGGCCTACGCGTCGGTGTGCGTGCCACGACGTCGAGCACGCTTCATTGCTGCCCTGGCAGCTGGACGCAATGTCGGTTGTGCCGGACGCCCTAGTCGACAGGCCCGGTGGAGTTGCCCCGATTGCGGCCCCGCAGTCCGTTTGGCCTCGGGTTGGCGCATGAGGCCTTGTGGCGCCGGTCGGGTCTCGTCAGGACCCCGACGTGCGGCCGCGGCGCAGGCGGCCACCCTCGTGCGCCTTCCACCATTTCACTAGGCTTCGCTTCCGTCCGGCGCGGCGGTTGTAGATGTCGACCACCGAAGCGGCCACGCACTCGGGCACGTGGCGCCCGAGGCGTTCGCGGTACTCTTCGGCCCGACGCTTGAGCGCGTGCACGCCGTGAGGCTCCTGGCTCAGTGCCTGGACGAGCAGCTTGTCGTCGAGCGCGGCATAGGTGCCGATGACCAGTCCGACTCCGTCGATCAACTGCCCCCCAAGGCCGGCGGGGCTGTTCAGATGAGGTTGCCCCGACTATGTGGAGTTCCGCATAGCCCCGAGTGATTGACATAGGTAGGCCCTCGCGAGCTTTCCCTGTCACACCACCGGGCATACGGGTCACGTACCACGGCGGTTCGATTGAGTTATGCATGGGAAGACCCAGCCACTCTCGGGAGGCCGACCGAATCGAAATAGCGATTGCGCAGGGCTTGCTGGACGGCCGGGTGGCTGGACATCCGCCAGAACCCGGTCGGTGACCCGGCGGCGACTGCTGCGGGAAACCGGGAGACGCCTCGTCGCCGCAGTTCCCGGAAGCGGTGCCGCCCAGACTGCCACTGCCGCCAGAGGTACATCCGGAGCCTCCGGCGAATCCACGCGTCCAAGTGGGCGAGCACTCGGGGAGCGTCACAGAAGCCGAAGTAGCCGCGCCACCCAACGAGGTAGGGCGCGAGTCGTTCGACGAGCTGCGGCAAGCTCACGCCGAGCGTCCGGCGAGTCAGCTCCCGGACGCGCATCTTGAATCGGGCGAGCGCCTGCGGCGCAATCTGCCGCTCGCGGCCGTCGTTCGAGATGCGGAAACCCAGGAACTTGCGCTCCTCGGGCCGAGCCACGGCACTCTTGGACCCGTTGACCTTCAACCGCAGTCGAGTGGTCAGGAAGTGGCAGACGCTGCGCATGACGCGGTCGCCGGCGCGATGGCTGCGGACGTAGATGTTGCTGTCATCCGCATAGCGACAGAATCGATGGCCGCGCCGTTCCAATTCCTTGTCCAGTTCGTCGAGCACCAGATTGCTCAGCAGTGGGGAGAGCGGGCCGCCTTGCGGAGTGCCCTCCTCGGTCGGACGGACCAACCCGTCTTCCATCACCCCGGCGCGAAGGAATGCCCGGATGAGCTTGAGCACGCGCTTGTCGGACACCCGTTCGGCCACGCGAGCCACCAAGCGGTCTTGATTGACTCGGTCGAAAAATTTCTCGAGGTCGATGTCAACCACCACGTCGTAGCCGTCGGCGACGTACTTCTGTGCCTGGGCCACGGCTTGATGAGCGGAGCGTCCCGGACGGAATCCGTAGCTGTACTCGGAAAACGTCGGGTCCCACTGCTCTTGGAGCACCTGCAGCAGCGCTTGCTGGATCAGGCGATCGACGACGCATGGCACGCCGAGCCGTCTGACGCCGCCGGCCGGTTTCGGGATGTCAACCCGTTTGACCGGTTGCGGTGTGTAGGTTCCCGCGAGCAGTTGTGCCCGAATGGTCGGCCAGTGCTCCCGCAGGTAGGTCGCGGTGTCGTCGATGGTCAGTCCGTCGACGCCGGGACTACCCTTGTTCCCACGGACGCGTTTCCACGCTCTTTCGAGATTGCTTCGGTCGCACACCTCCTCCATGAGCTGGTCTTCGACAGCCGGGCGGTCGGTGGTTCGCTTCGCCGTGAGTGGTTCGGTCCCTGGGCGGTCGGCGGTCGGAGGTTCACCCCGCCGCGCCGGCGCCAAGGCCAGACGCTGTTGCGTGTACTGGATTTTCTGCCGCGGTCCACTCATGAGTCGCGAGTCCTACTGGCCACTCCCAATCGTTCAGGCCTTCGACGGGTCGCTACGGCCCTGCGGTCCCTGGCTGTTTCTGCCCTTGTCGGGTCAGTGTCTCGACCGAGCAGGCCGGCGAGGTCCGTCTACTTTGCCCTCTGCTGACTTCTGCGTCCCGGTCAGGTCATCTCACGACTCCCTCAGTCCCGTCTCCGGGACGGGACGCAGATCTCCCAGGGTAAGTCTGACCGCCTTCACCGCAGCCCCGCCGGATCTACAGCCGTGGCCCTTGATGGATGTGGACTTCGCGATTAGTCGCCCGCTCGTCCGACCACGGATGCCTCGTATCCGATTCCTGTTCGTCAGGTCGCGGTTTTGCTCCACGCTTCCTCCAGACCCCGCCTCGCGGCGACGCCCTTGCGCTTTCGCTAGCACTTCGCCTCCATCAGGCTGTGCAGAGGACTTCCACCTCCAGGCTGCCAGACATGCCTGGCACACGACGAAACCGCTCCGCGGTAGGCGCTCGTTCGACCCGCCGCTACTGACGCGTCCGGCCAGATCTTCCGACCGTCGCAGCTCCTCGTGAGCCTCGCCTACGCTGCCCGGCGAGCGCCTGGAATCCCCCAGGCCCTTCGCCGAGGAGCGTCTGATGCCATCCCTTCGTCAACGCATGCTCGAAGACATGCAGGTGCGACGGCTGTCGCCGTTCACCCAACGCACGTACGTCGAGACCGTCGCGCGGTTCGCCCGCTACTTCGACCGGTCCCCCGAACGCCTCGGTCCCGAGCACATCCGCGCCTACCAGGTCTACCTGGCCACCGAGCGCGGACTGGCCACGAGCTCGCTGATCGTCGCCGTGTCGGCGCTCCGCTTCCTCTATCGGGTCACGCTTCAGAAGCGGTGGCCCTTCGACGACGTGATCCCCGCGCCGAAGAAGCCGCAGTCGCTGCCGGTCGTGCTCAGCCCGCAGGAAGTGGTCCGGTTTCTCGACGCGGTCAAGGCCGCGAAGCATCGGGCCATCCTGACCACCTGCTACGCCGCCGGCCTGCGCATCTCCGAGGCCATCGGCCTCACCGTGTCGGCCATCGACAGCGAACGGATGGTGCTGCGCATCGCGAAGGGCAAGGGACAGAAGGACCGCTACGTGATGCTCTCGCCGAAGCTGCTCGCGGTCCTGCGCGCCTGGTGGAAAGTCGCACGGCCCCGGCACTGGCTCTTTCCCGGCGAGCGCCCCGAGGCGCCGATCACGCGCAGCGCGGTCCAGCTTGCCTGCCGCATCGCCTCCAGGCGCGCGCGCTTGGCCAAGGCCGTTTCGCCGCATTCACTTCGGAACGCTTCGACATAGTGCTACACCTTCTCAAGAACCCCGGTTTCCAAGGGGATTTCTGCTTGGTTGGGATCTGTCCGGCGCAGTTGGCGGCCAGCGCGGACGGCTTCGACTTCCGACTGCACGGCGGGCAAGTCGAGATCCTGGCGGTTGATGATCCACGGCGTGGAGGCGACGACCTGCGTCGCGGGCAATGTCTCCTGTCGGATCAGGCGTTTGACGACGGTGTGGCTGACACCCCGCCTCGCGGCCGCCTGCTCGATGGTGAGCCAGGTATCGTCGTTGCGATGGTTGGGGAGATGGTAATAGTGCCGAGTGTTCTGCACGCTGTGCACGCGCCACGTCTGGCCACCTCCGGTCCGGTAGCCGAGTCGGTTCAAGGTGGCGGCGATCGCGGCGTCGCGGCACACCTTGGATAACTCTCGAATCAGATCGATCGCGGTTCGCTCCGTTCTCACGCGTCGGTGACCACGACGGTTACACGGCACGCGCAGCTGCGTATGCACGCCGCCCTGCCAGTGCAGATGGAGAACGTGTTCGCGGTGGGTCTCATCAGTATCGATGACGATCTCGTGAAGCACCGTGCGCAGGATCCGCTTCTTCAGGTCGGGCGAGGCGTGAGGATGATGCCACAGCGCCGGGAGGTCGTTGCCGAGCTCAAGGACGTGCTGCCGTTGCTCGGGGGTCAAGACCGTCTGCGTGTCGGCGAGCGCGGCGAGGTCCGCTTCGAGCTGGCCGACGTGGATGAGCGCATCGTTCCACCGGGCTTCGAGCTCGCCGGCGACCAGACGGTTGTCCGGGTCGACAGTGTGGTACTGGCGCTCGGCACGCTGCGCCTGATAGCGCGCCTTCTCCAGGGCCAGCTCCAGGGCCCGGCGTTGCTCGGTGTGCGTGTGGGCCAACTGGTCGACCGCAGCCAGCGAGGCCTCGATGCCCACCGGCTGGATCGCCTCGAGCACCTGGTCCGTCACGGCCTGTTCGATGGTCACGCCTCCGAGCGACAGACAGGTCGTCGGACCCTGTCCGGTGCGACTCCCGGCACAGGCATAGCGCGGCACCCGGCCGCCCCGGCCGCTGTAGGCGACGAACAACTTGCGCCCGCATCGTCCACAGCGCAACAGGCCGGCCAGCAGCGCAGGGCCTCGTTTGGCGGCGCCCGGCGTCGTGACTCCCCGTCTGGCCACGTTCGCCTCCAGGATACGTTGATTCGCGAGATACTCGTCCCACGAAATGTACCCCGCATGGTTGTCGCGGAGCAGGATGGTCCACTCCTCCGGAGGCTTCCGCCGGCGGGTCGAGGCCGTCCTGGCGCGCTGGTCCTCGACCACGGTCTTGGCGGCCGTCTTGCCATACGCCAGCGCACCCGCGTAGATCGGATTCTTGACGACCTGATAGAGGCGATGCCCGGTCGGCAGTTGCCAGATGATGTCGCTGCTGCCCGTGCCCGGCCTCACGTGCGGCAGCGGGATGCGCTGGTCGTGATACCACAACGTCGTCTGCCGGACGGAGCCGAACTCCCGAAACTTGCGGAACACACTCGCGATGGCCTCCTGAACCTGGCGGTCGGCAATCTTCTCGACCAAGTCGTCCTCGGTCCGCACGAAGCCGACCGGGAGCTCCCATAACGCATGACCGCGCTGAATCTTCTGCTCGAAGGCTTCGCGCGCACGCTGTCTGAGGAGGCCGAGCTCGAATTCCGCCATGCTGCCTTTCAAACCCAAGAGTAGCCTGTCGTTCAGCCCGCGCGGGTCATAGACCCCATCGCCGTCGAGGATCAGCGTGTCTGTCAGTGCGCACAAGTCGATCAGGTGATACCAATCGCGGTTGTTCCGCGCGAGCCGCGACGCCTCCAACGCGAAGACCGCACCCGCCTGGCCTTGACACACCGCCGTCAAGAGACGCCCGAACCCGGACCGCTCCTGCCTGCCGCTGCCGCTCTTGCCCTGGTCCTCGTCGATGACCACGGTTTCGGCGAACCCCAGCGCTCGGGAGCGGTCGGCGAGCGCATATTGGCGCTGCCGGCTCTCATGGTGGTGGCGGACCTGATGGCCACTGGATTGTCGGACGTAGACGTAGGCGGTGCGGCGGAGATGGTCCGGGCGAATCTTCTCAGTCATCGAGCCTCCGTCGTCGTCGTCGTCGTCGTCGTCGCTGCTGCTGCTGCTGCTGCTGCCTCCTCGCGGCCGAGCTCCACGAGTAAGCGCGTCAACAGGACCTGACACTCAGTCATGGCGGTCCTCGGTAGATGCGGTCCCTCTCGTGTGAATCTCAACGGTGTCTGGCGCGCCGGCAGAAGCGGTTGGTCTGCGTGCTGCGTCATCAGGTCCTCCTTCGAGGTCCACGATATGCGGACGCTCCGAGGAGGGCGATGGAGTCAAGAGGCGAACCAGGGCGCTCAGCTCGACCAGTGCCCCAATCGCGATGAGCGGCGTCTCCTCCTCACGCATGCAACGGCACCGAAGCGGATCGAGCATCCACTTCGGCACAGCTCTCTGCGTGGCGTCCGGTAGCTCGATGATGACCGACGGCGCTCCTCGCTGATGGAGAGCGCGAACGACTCGCACGTGCTGACCGAAGAGCGGGTGATGACGGTAGTGAATCTGGCTCAGCGGCGAGTGATGAGCAGTGTGTTGACGCCTTGCGCCACGCTTTCGCGGTCCACTTGCTGGAGGTCGGCACCGACGTTCGCACCATTCAGCTCCTGCTCGGGCATCGCAGTCTGCAGACCACCTCGCGCTACCTGCGGGTGGCGACCACCAAGGTCTGCTCGACCACCAGTCCGCTGGACCTGCTCCCGCGACCCGTACCGGAACGCACCCACCGCGTCGACTGAGCGACGGCCGTGCCGCGCGCCGCGCTCTCCGTGGCGGACGTCTTCCGCCGCTACGGCGACGCCTTCCGATCGCAGGTCCCGGCCGCCCTCTCCACGGCCCAGCGCCGCGTGATGACGGCCATCGAGCAGTGCCGCACCGCTGCGCTCGGCGGTCACGTCGAGCAGTGTGACCGCTGCGGCCATCGGCGCGTCTGGTACAACTCCTGCCGCAACCGCCACTGTCCGACCTGTCAATCGCTGGCCCGCGCCGCCTGGCTCGAACGGCGCCGCGCGGACCTGCTGCCCACCGAGTACTTCCACGTCGTCTTCACCGTGCCCCCGGCCGTCGCCGAGATCGCCGCTCAGAACAAGGCCGTCGTCTACGGCCTGCTCTTCCGAACCGTCGCCGAGACGCTGCGTACGATAGCCGCCGACCCGCGCCACCTCGGCGCCGAGATCGGCTTCTTCGCCGTGCTGCACACCTGGGGACAGACGCTCGTCCATCACCCGCACCTGCATTGCGTCATCCCGGGTGGGGGCCTCGCCAACGACGGCAGCGGCTGGGTCTCCTGCCGCCCCGGATTCTTCCTGCCGGTCCGCGTCCTCTCACGCTACTTCCGCCGGGTCCTGCTCGCGGCGCTCGACGACGCCTTCGAGTCCGGGCAGCTCCGCTTCGCCGGCCGGCTGCAGCTCCTCGCCGATGCCCGGCGCTTCGCCGAGCACCTGCGCCCCGCCCGCCAGACCGACTGGGTCGTCTACGCCAAGCGGCCATTCGCCGGTCCCGAACAGGTCCTCGACTACCTCGGCCGCTACACCCACCGGATCGCTATCAGCAACCAGCGCCTGTGCAGCGTCGCCGACGGCGCCGTGCGCTTTCGCTACACCGACTACCGCAGCAACGGCGCCTCCCGCCGCAAGACCATGACGCTGGCGGCGGCCGAATTCATCCGCCGCATGCTGCTGCACGTACTCCCGCCCGGCTTTCATCGCATCCGCCACTACGGCTTCCTCGCCAACCGCGCCCGACACCGGAAGCTGGCCGAGTGCCGGCGGGCGCTCCGCACGCCACCACCGCCACCGCCAGATGCCACGGTCTCTGACTATCGGGATCGCTATGAGGCGCTGACCGGCCGCTCGTTGCGCCAGTGTCCCCGCTGCCACGAAGGCAACATGCAACCGACCAACCACCCCGCTGGCGCCTGGGCGTATCCGGCCATTGTGGATTCGTCATGACTCGCGCATCGACGTCCGCCAGGCGCGCCTCCGCCACTCCCCGAGTCGCCGGGGCGGTCGACCTGCGTCTACGATCCTCGCGGCGGGCTGCACGACCACCTTCGCGGCCATTGCCGCTGGCCGGCGGCGGTCGCCAACCTGCCCGCAGCGGCACGGCAGATCCCCACCCGTGCCGTCTACCCACAATGCAACGCCCATAGAAGTCCAACCACGGGGCGGCGCTTTCGTCCAATCCATCTTTCGGTCACCGGCGCGGTGAACGCCTTGCCAATGCCGGCCGGTCGCCGCCGCGCCGCCAACCGAAAGATGCTCTGCAATATGTCCAGCTGGTCATACTGGCCGGATTTGGGTGTCCACCGAGGTTTGACCATGGGTCACCACTGATTGCCCGGCAAACGCGGGAAGCCGCCGTGCAGAAATGACGCAACCCGAATCAGAAACGAAGCTTCCCGTCGCGGACGCGGATGCACCTTGGCGGTGGATGACTTGGCCGAATCGAGGTGCAGCTGCCGCGCGCACGCCGGGACTCACGCCCAGGACGAGTCAGACCAGAGAAAGGACAACCACATGGAACTCGCAAACCAGGCGAGGCTGCCGGACGCCGCCGGAGAGAAAGCCGGGAGCGAGGCGTTCTGGCGCCTGCACTTCGAGTACAGCACCGAAGACACAGACGCCGCCGCCGCTCACCGCGACGACTGCCGGAGGCTGGGCCTTCCGGTCCAACTCGACGCCTCCGGCGGCGTGGCGCGCCGGCGCGTGACGACCGCCGTTTTGGCGGCGTCCGACAAGAACGGAACGGAGGCAGACCTCGAGCCCTACGGCCAACGAGACGAACGGATCACGGAGCGAAACGACCAGATCATGCAGGAGGGGCTGGCAGTACGACTGGTCGAGGCAGCCCGCCGCCTAGCGCTGGACAAAGGCGTCCGCGCGACGGCCCTCGCCACACCGGAAGGGATCTCGCGGAGCCAGTACCAGAGGAACCTCGACTTCACGAAGGGACCGGAGGCGGACGGCGGAACGATCGTCGGAACCCTGTTCGGAGACGTGATCGAAGCCGCCGAGCGATGGCGGATCTGGAAAAACGCGTGATGGGAAGAAGACCAGCGGACGAGACGGACCAAGCTCTAGCGCGCAGGAGGACGAACGACGCGCTGGCGCGGATGGCGGCCCGCCTGGCAATCTGGGGCGGCTCCGCCAAGTGGCTCCTCGGCAACGGCGCCGCGCAGGCCAACGACGCCGGCACACTGGAACGCGCGGCCGAGACAGGACACGGCGGACGGCTCAGGCTCGGGAGCGACAGAGCCGGACGCTTCACGGGACGTAGACGAGGCATTCGCCGAAGAGCTGTTCCAGGCCGTGAACGTGCGGCAGACAGGATGGACCGAAGCAGCGAGGGCTCCAACCGGCGTACGCACAGCGGGCCGGCCCCCATCGAGGCCGGCCCGTGCGTCGAGGCGTGTATGATGGCCGCGGGGCCCCGACCGCCCCGCTACGCCATCGGCCGTCGTCGAACCCCCACCCCTGGTCGTCGACGATGGCAGAGCCGGGAGGCACCTTGGATGCCGTCCACGACCCCAGAGCCGCAGGGCGCGGCTCTCTGCGCAAATCCTACCAACGAGCCGCCGGCCACGCAACAGCTTGACGAGGCGCCCTCGCGGGCGAGCCCGAGCAGGGCAGCAGGATCATCATCGTTCACACGGCGATCGTAACGAAACCGAAGAACCGCCGGTCGGTATGCCGATCCCGGCGATCCGGTTCGCCGTTCTCGGTAGGCGGTCGGAATCGGTCGGGGCATCCGCGCGCGAGTAGTCGACCATGCCGCGGCCGCCGGTCCCGTACGCCACCACGTGCGCGCGGAAACGACGCCGCCCGACAGAGCCGACGGCGCTGGCCGCGTCAACGTCCACGGCTCACCGCACGGGGTTGCGGTGTCGTTGCGCGAGCGGGCGTGGTGACGCCGGCCACGCAACGACACCGTGTCCGTAGCGGGATGCAACCGCTGACGCCTGGCTCAAGCGGCGGTAGCCACCCGCTGCGCGTGGGCGGCGTTGACGCACGGCAGGCGCACCTCGTCGCGGGCGGGGAGGAACTGCTTGCGCACACGCCAGTGGCCGGGGCGTCCGTCGACGACGTCGGTCACGGCGACGGTCACCCACTCGCGCCTCGGCGGCCAACCATACCCGTTTATGCGCCGCCGGGGCTCGCGAACCATACCCGTTTATGCGTTGCGCTGGGGCGACGTCGACCTGAGCGATGGCGAGGACGTCGTCGTCACCCGCCGCCGTTCGACGACGAACGCCGCCGGCGAACAGCCCGACGTCCGGCGCCTGGTCGGCGGCTGCGCGGCCGCCATCCGCCGTCTGCACGCCGCGACGACGCCGGAACCGGCCGACCCGGTCATCGGCCTCAGCGGCGACCAGATCAACAAGCGGTTCGCGGCCGCGTGCGCCGCGGCGGGCCTCGAGGGCCGCAGGACCTCGCACGGCGGCCGCGTCGGGCTGGCCGTCGAGCTGACCGCCCGCGGGGCCTCGACGCACGCCGTTCAGCTCGCCGGCGGCTGGAAGACCCCCTCGATGGTCGTCCGCTATGCCGCGACCGTCGCCACCCGCGACGGTGGCGTCAGCCGATACCTGCGCTGACGAGGAGCCGTGCGGCTCGCGAACGTCCCGATCGCCCGCGGCGGCCGCCGCGGGCGAGAAGGAGAGCACGGAACCACACGGGGGGGAGGAGAGGGAGGCACCAAAGCGCGACAAGGACCGGGAGTCGCCCGCCGCGACCCAGAGCAGCGAGGTGGAAACGATCCGCTGCCCGAGCACCTTACCGTCCCGTGTGGCTCGACGCAGGCGGTCGAGCTCTACTACCTGTGAGCGCGGAGGCCGCGTGAAGACCGCCGTTCAGCTGCTGCTGCCCGAGATGGACGGGACCGCCGGCTTCTACGAGGCCCGCACCGACCGCGTGCTGTGCGTGCGGTGCGCCGGCCGGCCCACGCCGGCCGGCACCCCGATCCCCGAGCCGGACTGCGGCGACCTGCACTGCAGCCGCTGCCGGCAACCGCTGCGGCGCGTCAAGCGCCGCGACCAACCCGACGCGGCGGCGGGCCTGTTCGCGTAGCGCAGCAGCGCCGGGCCGGCGGGCGAGGTGGCTGTACGCCTACCGTGTCAGGCCGCGCTTGCGCCGGAGGTAGTCGACCGCCGCCTGCATCTCGCCGGCGTCCCATGTGTTCCAGTCGTCGCTGGCGGGCAGCCCCTCGACGCCGGTGCTCCGGCCCACGGCGACGATCTGGACCGCCAGACGCTCGGAACCATACTGCTCGCACAAGACCAGAAAGCGCCGCGTCAAGGCGAGCGACGGAAACTCGTTCACCGCGTGCGCCTCCTGCAAGCCGGCCTCACCGGGCGGGTCCTTCCATTCACCTGGAATCGGAACCCGCGGCCGGCCCGGGTGAAGGCGGTTCCGAACACCGCGGGGCACCGTCGAGCCGCACGGGCACGACCACCACCCGGCGTCCAACGGCGGACACCACCACCGAGTATGCGGTGTTCAGCGTCCGGATCAAGGGGAGTCGCGGACAGGGAACGGCGCGGTGCCCGCGCGCTGGCGGGCAGGCTGGCGGGCAGGAGGTGGGTTCCGGCTACGAGACCAGGAGCCAGAGACGTCGCACGACTTGCAGGTAGACGGACCGACGGTCCTCGGAACGCCCGGCGTCGGTTGCCCGTCGGACAGAGACGGCGGGGGCCTGGCGTAGCGGCGCGGCGGCGAGCCGCAGCCGCGGGTGGGCATTGCGGGCGACGGTCCTCCCATGCGCGTGTCGTCGTGTCGGCATGTCGGTTTCCTCCTCTGGGTACGGACAGGGCGGATCGGAGCCTGCCCAACCAACCAGTGTAACAGGCTGCTGCGGTGCGGCCGCGTGACGGCACCCTTCCACAGCGCCGCTGACGAGAGCGCGAGCCATGGCGAGGCTCAGCGAGCGAGTGCGGGATCAGGGACGGAATCCGGAGACTTCCGGCGCTCAGGCGGCGTGCGCGGCGGGGTTAACGGAAGATGGGTTATTGGACGCCGGCGCCGCCCGGATCGACCAGCGGGTCCGCGCCCCCGGACCGGGCGGCCCGCAGGCCCCAGGCCCGCCGGCGGACCGCGGCCTCGGTGCGGCCGAGACGCCGGGCGAGCTCGAGCAGCCGGCGGCCGCCATCCTCGGCGTCGAGCGCGTCGGCCAGGCGCACGGCGATGTCCTCACTCGGCATCCAGCGGCGGAGCATGGGGGGAGTCTACTACTCGCCGGCGTCGGGTGCCCGGCAGTAACGCCACGCCCTCGATGGTCAGCAGGCGCTGGCGGGACGCGATCGTTGGCGCCGGGGACCTTGCGTACCAGCTCGACCGCGACATCGCCGCGGGTCACCGAACAACAGAAGCTGTGTGGCGCAGGAACGACGGAACCTGTGCGGACAGCGCGGCGGGTAGAATCGAGACGACCATAGGGAACACGAGACGCCAGAGCGGCAGGTGAGCCTTCAGGAATGCCGACCGAAGCTGAAAAGCCAGTTCAACGAGGCGATGCTCAACATCTACCGCCGAGCGAAGGCCGAGGCTGGCTACAACGCCACCCGCTTCTTGAGCATGGTGGTCGAAGCCGCGGGTCCGAGCTCTCGACAATCGCCCAGGGCGAACCCGCATCGAGCGATGGGGGGATGACCAGAAGACAATCCACTATAACTGGAAGGCATCATCGCGGTAGGAGTTGAATGATCGCAATTATGGCCGAGACGATCGCGGCGATGGCCCCAATGACGGTAAACGTCGTCACGACATTGGCGCGCCTCGGAATGAGTTGGATGCTACCATCCGGTAGAATCAGGTCCCTGAATATCAGGCTGAGCCCCGTGGCGCCACCCACGAGGAACGGTACCCACCTTGTATTCCAGATCATGCTAAGGGCCGGCGCAAAAACAACTTCCGTTTTTTCGTTACATGGGTTCGATGGTGTAGTTCCATTTGGGCATTGAGCTGTCGGGTGTGATGCGTAGCTCCCGCATTTGCGTGTCGGTGACCTTGATGCCGGTCCTGTAGGTCTTGCGCACGAGATGCGCGCGCACGCGCAGTCCGGTGGCGGTGCGTGTGGTGCGCAGGTATTTCAGAATGGTCTGGTAGCTGTCGAGCGGGCGGGCGGCCCAGTTCTTGGTGATCTCGCAGAACAGGCGGTGTTCGATGGGGTTCCACTTCGACGTGGCCGGCGGGTAGTGGGCCACGGTCACGCGCAGGCCGTGGCGGTTGCAGAGGCGGTGCTGCAGGTTGAATTTCCAGGCGCGCGCGGTGCAACTGTTGCTGCCGCCGCCGTCGGCCAGGATCTGCAGGGCGTCGGCGTCGGGATAGTGGTTGCGGCCCTCGGTGCGCCACCATTTCTCGATGCAGTCGACGGCGAACGCCGGGGTGTCGGCGGTCTGGCCGACGAAGACGGTGCCGGCGTTGGCCCGCGGGTCGTAGATGCCGTAGGGGATGGCGAGGCCCTCGGCATCGGAGCGGAAGTCGTGGTCGTTGACCGGTTCGGGACTGCGGTCCCACTTGGCGCCGGGATTGAGGAACGTGCCGACGAGTTCCTTCTTCTTGGTATCGACGCTGATGACCGGGACGTTGTTGGCGGCGCAACGCTCGCGCAGTTCGGTGATGTGTCGAAACTGGTCGTCGCGCCTCGGATGCGAGGCCCCGGCGAGCTTCTTGTGGTTGACGCGCAGCGAATAGCCCATCGCCTTGAGCAGTCGAGCGACCGTCTGCGGGCAGACGTCGATGCCGAGCGCGCACAGTTCATCGGCGAGCTTGGCGGTCGTACGGCGTGTCCACTTCAGGCCGCTGACCGGGTCGCCGGCCGTCTCGTGCTCCATCAAGGCTTGGATGGCGGCGATGACTTCCGGCGTTTTTTTTCCGTCGACCGCCGTCCGCCGCCGGCGCGCCGCACCCGGTCGACCTCGACGTCACGCTCGGCCAGTTGCCGCCGGCCCGCAGCGACCGTCGACGGGTCGATGCCGAGCAGTCGGGCGATGCGCCGGTCACCGCCCCACCCGCACTTGAGCGCTTCGAGGCCGGCGAACAGGCGCCGCTGCCGCTCGTCGAGCAGGCTGGCGAACAACACGATGGCGGCGCGCAACTCGTCGGGCATCAGGTCGGCGTCGGGTAGGGGTTGTCCCAATCCGGGCGTGGCCAGCAGCAGGCGTCTGGCGCGCACTTGGTGCGTCTGGTGCGCACGGTCGGCCGCGCAGTAGAGGAACTGGCCGGCGAGCTTGTGCCGTGTCAGCCGCCCGTCATCGACGAGCTTGCGCAGCGCGTCCCGGGTGCCGACACCGAGCAGGTTGTCCAACTCTTCGGCGACGTGTCCGGCCTCGGCGTGATTGACGAACGTCTCGGCGGTTGCGATCAGGGTGCCGGCGCGGGAGAAGCGGACCCCGGCGAAGGACCACAGGCCGCGCTCGTCGAAGTGGGCGAGCTGGTCGAGGGTGTAGTAGCCGCCGCGATGCGAGTAGCTGGTGCGGGCGTCGATGTCCTTGAGCTTGCGGAACGCGGTGCGCCTGCTGGCGCGGGCGCCGAGCGCGGCCATGACCTCGGCCAGCGAGGCGATGGTCTGGTTGCGGAGCAGGGCGAGGATCGTGTCGGCGGAGAACTGGATTGGTCTCATTATGGCACCATTGCGGACTCCTATTCCCGCAATGATGCCATAACCAGAACGGGCTGCACCTCTCAGAATCCAGAAAATATCCGTCCTGGCAGGACTGGTCGCCGATCACGAGAGTTGCGACGCCGGTGTGCTCTACTGCGAGACTACAGGAGCTTCTAGGAAGTTATTTTTGCGTGGACCCTAACACCGTACGTGAGCGTGATGCTTGCGACCAGGGCAAGAGGCCAACAGACGTACCATCGATGCAGCCAGTAGTACCATGCCCGACGGTCCCGAAGATAAGAAGCAGCCGCTTCATTAATGCCAGCGCACCATGCTTCACTATTGGCCGAGGCGTGCGCCATCGCCCCCCCGAGAAAGGGATTGTCTCTGGTATCTAATCGGAAGTACTTTCCCGTCTGAGCCAAGGTGATAGTAAATTGTGTGACTCTACGGACAGGCGTCGCCACACCCGCGAGCTGATCGATGGAGTCAGGAGTCACGATTATGGTCTGATGTGGAATTGTGATGTCTATACGAGTGTAGACATCCGTCCCATTATCGAATTCGGCCCGCAGCAGGGAACATAAATCCCCCAGTTCTTCGATGGAAACGGCGAAGGGGTCTAATCGCCGAGTCCGCCAGATCTGTCGCTCGATCAACAGTCGATCTCCTTGAGCCGCGCGTCCACCGGTGTCAGGTAGTTCACCCCGTCCATGTCGTAGACCGTGCCCGGCGTAGAACGGAACGTGTGGCAGCACGCGAGAGCTGCAATCTCCAACCGCACGCCGCTTTTGAGAGGTGGCGTGGTTGCCCTGTTCGAGGCTGTCGTGGATCGCCTTGGCGATGACTTCGGCGTAGTCACATGCGCGGCCCCCCGGCCGCGAGTTGTTGAACGACGGCGAGGTGTCTCGAACATGCGCCGTCAGCGTAACATGGCGCCGACGCGGTCGGCCGCGACTCTGGCTGGGGTGTGGTGGCGTCGAGGCTGTCGAGGGAACTTGAGGAATTGGCGGCGCCGATGGCGGTGCGAGCGGGCGAGACCGGACCAAGGCCGCGAACCCACCCCAACCGCGTCCGCCGGTTTCGCGACGCGCTACGAAGAACTCGAAGGAACTGCGCTACCGTGTGATGTCATCTGCCGTCCCGGTCGTAGAGCTGGGTGGTGCGGGGCCTCTCGTGTCCCGGCGATCGCCTGGACGCGTTCGAGCGTGCCGCCGTTGATGCCCGAGGCGCGGAAGGGTGTGGCAGTTGGCCGCGGCGCCCAGCTCGGCGGCCGTGAGGCGCCGCTTGACCATCCAGGAACACGTCCACCCTGCTCATCCGGCGGTCGCCGAGCTCGCGCGTCCGCGTCAGCGAACGCCAAGAGCGGCGTGCCCTTTCTCGTCCGCGATCCCCGCGCCCGCCAGGTACTCGTCGAGGTACTGCTCCCCCCCTGTGGTACGCCGGTAGGGCGTGCTCCTTGCCGCCCTTCTCGCGCAGCCGCAGCCACCAGCGCTTGCCCTGCTGGTGGTAGTCGTCGATGTTCATGTTCACGACGGCCGTCACCCGTGCGAAGCTGTAGATCATCACTCCGAGCAGCGCCCGGTCGCGGAGGCCGCCGACGGCCGACGTGTCGATCGAGTCGAGCAGGAGCCGCACTTCGTCGGGCCGCAGGACCGGAGTCTTGCCCCGCTTGACGATGTGCGTCGGTCCCCGCACCGTTGCGGCCGGATTCCACGAGACCACCCGACCGACCACGAGCCAATCGAACAGCCGGCGGATGGCGGCCAAGTGCTGCTTGAATCGTGGGCGCGCGGTAGACGCCTTGCAGCTCCTCGACGTAGAGGGCCACCGCGACCGGCGAGATCTGGTAGAGCTCGAGCCCGCGCTCGTCGCACCAGGTGAGGAACCTAGTCACGGCCTTGCCGTATGCCGCGCGGGTGTGCGCGTTGCGAATCTGCGCTGTGAAGAACTCGACCACGCGCTCGGCGGCCGCCGGACCGGCCCTCTGGACGATCGCCGGCAGGCCCTCGACTGCCCAATCGCCTGGCAGGACCAAGGCTGTGGTCGCCGGCTGGAGCTCCTGGGTTGTCGGCAACTCCGGCGCCGCCGGCACCAGCGGCTGTTCCGGTGGTGTGGCCACGGCGAGAAGCGCGATGAGCACGGGGAACACTGCATGAAGGCAGTCTATGAAGGCAGTCTGCAAGCTGCGCAAGTAGTGCAAGCCGCTGGACCCGCAGCCAGAACAACCGGGTGTTCACCCGCTCCTGCACCTCGGGCGGCGCAGCCTCCTGCACAGTCGCCGCGTCCTCGGCCAGCTCCTCGATGGCTCGGTCCGGGTCAACCTCGTCGGCGAGGTCGCCCTCGGCAAGCGCGTCGACGCGCTCCAAGCGCCCGACAGCCTCGGCGACACGTTCGTTCCATGCTCCGCCGCCGAACAACTCTGGTGTAAGCCGCGGCATGTCCGCCAGCTGTGTGCTGGCCCCGATGCGCGCTTGCTCGATGGCCTTCTGCAGGCCCGGGTCGGGCCGGCGGATGAGCTGTTCGAGTGTCCGGCCGAACTGGTCCAACGTCCTCTGCAGGCTCGTGTCCCGCCGGCCGAGCTGCGGGACCGAACCGGCGAAGGGCAGCACTACCGGGTCGCTGGCCTCAACCTGCTGGCCGCGATCATCATCTACTGGAACACGTTGAAGCTCGGCGAGGCCGTCTTCGCCGGGCGCAAGGCCGGCCTCGCGATCCCGGCCGAGTTCCTGGCCCACGTCTCGCCGCTCGGCTGGGAGCACATCAACCTGACCGGAGAATACCGCTGGCCGCGCACCGGCTCCACGGGCAGCGCGAAACCCTTAGCAGCCCGTGGAAGAAGTCTGTTCGCTGAGCCGAACTGTTCAGGCGGCTTGGCGATGAGCGATTGAGCCGACGAACGTCGTCGGGCTCCATTTGGGCCTCCAGGCGCCCGTCAGACGCCCCCAGAGGTCGATCAGACGCCCGATCAGTCCGCAAATCGCCGAAAGAGCCCGCCCCTGCAGGCTCCGCGGCGTGCCGACGCCGGTCAGGCTGCGCAACAGCAGTCCGAGGTTGCAGCCGGCCGCCTGGATGAGCACCCGCTTGCGGACATTCTCATGACCGCGCACCCACACCCGACGCAGCCCCCCGGTTTCATACTGGTGCGCGAAAGGCCGTTCCACCAACTCGCCACGCCGCCGTTGTCGACGACGACCCCGCGCGCCGCGAACACGACGGCGGTTCCCATACAATGCCCGTTGCGCAGCCCGCTTCTCCGGCGGCGTCTCTCCCGTCTTCTTGTCCTGCCAGCGGCGACGACCCCGCTCGGGCTCCGAAACGTAGCTGCGAACCCCAATCTCGTCGAGCGCCACCAGCGTCTCGTCGCTGTGGTACCCCTTGTCGGCGACCACCTCTTCGACGCCAGCACCGTCCGGCTGAACCGCCTCGACCTGCTCGGCCGCCGTCGTCAGTGTCTCCGGAAGCGTCGCCGAATCGCCCGCCGACGCATCCTGTACGGTCACCGAGAGAATGGCGCCCGTCTCCAGGTCGACCCCATGCTCGGCCTTGTGGGCCAGGTGCGTCCGGCCGTCCTTCATCTTCGTGATCTTCGCGTCCGGATCCTGGGGAGACTGCCAGTCCTTGTTCGATGTCTTCTTGTCCTTCCGGGACCGGTCGAACCGCGCCAACTCCGCGCGCGTCGGCGTCGCAAGCCCCGAGGCTTCCGCCAGACGCTGCAGAAACGCCTCGTACGATTCGCCCGTGTCCCGACGCTCGATGCTCCGCATCGCGGCGTTCGCTTCCAGTGTCGTCGCATCGACGCCGACCGTCTTCCCACGCACCAGACCGGCTTCGGACAGCCGCTCGAGAACCCACGTGAAAACCGCTCCGTGCGTCTCCACGTCGATCAGCCGACGCGTCCGCGACAGCGTCGAGTGGTTCGGCGCCGCCTCGGTCACATCCAGGTCCAGAAACGACCGAAGGCTCAGAGAATCGGCCACCCGCCACGCAATCCCGCGCTCCGACGACAGGCCCTCGAAATACCCGATGAACAGCATCCGGAAATACCGCCCAGGACGCAGACTCGGCCGCCCCATCCGAGACGCGTAGAACACCGCGCACAGTCCCTCGACGAACGCGTCAAACCCAGCGTCATCCAGGACCCGGTTCAGACGCTCGAAGAAGGGATGCCCCGCATTCGTCGGCAAATCCGCCGTCGTCACCCACAGCGGCGACCCCTGTCGCGCTGCTGGTTTCTTGCCCATCGCCATGGTCGTTCAGTGTACGGGTTCGATCGCACCGCGGCCAGGCCGGTTCCGCGACTTTTGCCACGGGCTGTTAACGTAGGATTCCGCCCCCTCCCGCAAACAACCCGAGGTACGCCCCAATCGGTGTTTCCTCGCTGCCGTGCCCGTGATACGTTCCACTTCGCAGCAAGGAGAACAACCATGCAGACTGTTGCCGTCTCGTCGCTCGTGCTCTTCGCGTTCCTGTACGCGGCGGCGTCGGCTGCGCCGCAGCCGACGGTGGGCGCGCTGGCGGTGGACGAGCGTCAGGGTGACCAGTGGGGCTGGGCGGTGGACTACGAGACGGCGGGCGCGGCTCAGCAGCGGGCGCTGTCGGAGTGCGGCTCGAATTGCTCTGTGGTTCTGACGTTCGCGCGTTGCGCGGCGTATGCGGCGGACCAGGACTCGGACAGCACGGCGGTGGGTTGGGCGGAATCGTATGGCTCGGCGTCCGCGGCTCAGCAGGCGGCGCTGTCGGCGTGCAGCTCTCGCGGCGGCGGTTCTGGGTGCGTCGTTCGGGTGTGGGGCTGCAATGGCCCGGTGGTCGAGGAGGGGCTTGGCCTGGACCGTGCGGCTCGTCAGGAGGTTCAGCGGGGGCTTCGGTCGGCGGGGTTCGATCCGGGTGGCGCGGACGGGATGTTCGGCCCGCGTACGCGGGCCGCGATCCGGCGTTGGCAGTCGTCGCGGGGTTCACGCGCGACGGGCTATCTGGATGGCTCGTCGGTGGCGGCGCTGCGGTCTTCCGGGCCTGGCCAGACGACGTTCCGGCAACGGCCCGCGGCGGGTGCGCGCGAGCAGCCGTCGTCTCCGCCGCCGCCTGCGGCCACGGCGGAGCAGGAGAACCTGTTCTGGCAGTCGGTCGCGAACAGCAGCGACGCAGCCGACTTCGAGGCGTATCTCGAGCAGTTCCCGAACGGGGTGTTTCGCCGTCTGGCCGAGAATCGGCTGTCGGCGCTTCGTTCGTCGCCGGGTGTTGCGGCGGGCGCGTCCGGTCGGCCGTCGGGTGCGACGGGTTCTCGGGCAGCCGGTTCCCGGGTGTCCGGCGCGAGCTCGCCCGGGTTCGGTGGCGTCTCGGACCCTGGGTATCGTCCTGGGGACGCGTTCCGTGACTGCGACGATTGTCCGGAGATGGTGGTGATGCCGGGCGGCCGTCTGGCACTGGGCCGCTACGAGGTGACGGTGGGCGAGTATCGAGCGTTCGTCTCGACGACGGGTGGCGGCGCGGCCGGCGGATGTAGGAACCCGCTTAGGGAGGACGACCGTTCGTGGCGCGATCCCGGATTCTCGCAGACGGATAACCATCCGGTGACGTGCCTGATCTGGGATGACGCGCAAGCGTACGTATCGTGGCTGAGCCGGACGACCGGGGCAACGTATCGCTTGCCGACCGCAGCCGAATGGAGACGGGCGGCTGTCGGTTCGCCCTCCGGCTGCGGCGCGCGATACCAATTGGCGGTCGATCGCCGTGAAGCCACGTGCCCGGTAGGTTCCTACGGTTCCAACCGGGTGGATTTGTCGGACATGGGCGGCAACGTATCGGAGTGGCTGGAGGACTGCTGGGAGAACCGCGGCAACTGGTGTGCGTTCGGCGGTAGCGGCTGGGACATGGACGCGGAGTACCAGCACATCAGCGCGGACTACGGTGCACAACCCGACTCGCGGTCGGCCACGCGCGGTGTTCGCGTGGCGAAGACGCTCGGCGGGCCGTGAGAAGGGCGTTCCCAAGGCCAGCGGGACGGTTCGGGTGGCGAGGGCGCTGCTCGGCCCGCGGCGCGCTCTCGTCATCGGGCTGCCGGCCGCCGCGCGAGTCAGGCTGCCGTTCGTCTGCGTGCTGGCACTCGCCATCCCAGACGTGATCAAGCAGCTCGAGGCGCTCGACCGCGAGTTGCTCACCGGCACGACATCGAGCGGCTGTTCGGCGTCTCGAAGTTCCGCGCCGTGCAGCTGATGACGGCCTTCGGCGCCGGGCGGACCGGGCACATCCTGACGCTGCCGCGCGCCGAGCTCCTGCGGCGGCTCCGCTCCGGCAGTACTCGCTGGCGCTCGAGAACCCGCCGCTGCTGATCGTCTCCGACATGGTGCGGTTCCGGATCCGCACCAACTGGACGAACAGCGTCAGCCACACGCACGAGTTCGAGCCGAGCTGCACGACGCGGGCCGGGTCAGCAGGTTCTCGTCGCGCGCCTCGAGCTGGCGGATGGCGTCGGGGATGGCGAGCAGCCAGCGCGGCTTCGCGGGCACCCGGCTACCCTCTCTGCCCCGCCATCTCGCGGCGGGCGTTGCGGTTGGGAGGATTTGCGGCGGCCACGGTGTGCACCATGTTAGTCGGGTTGTTTGCGGGAGGGGGCGAAATCCTACGCTAAGGATTTCGCGCGGCCCGTGGAGCCGGTGCGTGGCCAGCGGTACTCTCCGGTCAGGTTGATGTGCTCCCAGCCGAGCGGCGAGACGTGGGCCAGGAACTCAGCCGGGCTCGCGCTCCCGGCCTTGCGCTTGGCGAAGACGGCCTCGCCGAGCTTCAGCGTGTTCCAGTAGATGATGATCGCGGCCAGCAGGTTGAGGCCGGCGACCCGGTAGTGCTGCCCTTCGCCGGTTCGGTCCCGCAGCTCGCCGCGTTGGTGAAAGTTGATCGCGCGCTTGAGGGCGTGGTGCGCCTCGCCCTTGTTCAATCCGACCTGGACCCGCCGTCGCATCCCGGGGTCGGTGGTCCACTCGATCATGAACAGGGAGCGTTCGACGCGGCCGACCTCCCGCAGGGCGGCCGCCAGCTCGTTCTGGCGCGGGTACGCGGCGAGCTTGCGCAGGATCTGGCTGGGCCGCAGGGACCCGGCGGCCATGGTGGCCGCAACGCGCAGGATGTCCGCCCAGTTCCGGTCGATCAGGTCGACCTCAGTTCACCTTGCCGCCGACCAGCGGGCGCAGGAGCTTCGGGACGCCCGCGCGGTCGAACACGTAGAGACGCTTCGACGGCAGGTCCCGGATGCGCGGGACGAAGGCGTAGCCGAGGATCGAGCACGCGGCGAAGACGTGGTCGGTGAAGCCGCCCGTGTCGGCGTACTGTTCGCGGACGCGCCTCCCGGTCTCGTTCATCAGGAGCCCGTCGAGGATGTAGGGGGCCTCGTGGACGGTGGCCGGGATGGTCTGGGTGGCGAACGGGGAGAAGCGGTCGGAGACGTGCGAGTACGCCTTGACGCCGGGTTCGGCCCCGTACCGGGCGTTGACCAAGTTGAGCGCTTCGCCCCGGCCGGTGGCCGGGAAGAACTGGCCGTCGCTGGAGGCGGTCCGCCCGGTGCCCCAGGAGGCGGCCATCGGCAGCGCGGCCTGGGCCTCGACGACGATGGCCAGGGCTCGGTCGAACGCGTCGCCTTCCACGTGCCAGCGGGCGATGCGCATCAACTCCCAGAAGCCATGCGTGGTCGTGGCCTCGGCCATCTTGCGCAGGCCGAGGTTGATGCCTTCGGCGAGCAGCACGTTGAGCAGACCGATGCGGTCGCGGCAGGGCGACCCGGTTCGCAGGTGCGTGAAGGCCTCGGTGAACCGGGTGGCGTCGTCCACCTCGAGGAGGATGTCGGTGATCCGCGTCTCGGGCATCCGCCGGTAGAGGTCGGTGACCAGGTCAGCGGCCCCGTCTGGCACGGCGGCCTCCGTCCTGTCGACGCGGAGGATGCGGTCTTCGATACTGGCGCCCGCGATCGCACCGTCCCGCGCCTTCGCGGCCAGCCGGCGCAGACCGTCGGCCAGGGCGAGCTGGCGCTCGGCGAGCCAGTCGCGCGGACTGGCCGGGACCGGCAGGCTGCGGTCGGCATCCGGGACGGCGGGAACCGGCAGCAGCGTCCTCCGGATATCGCCGTAGCGGCGCGACCGCGCCAGCCAGACGTCGCCGGCGCGGAACGCGTCGCGCAGGTGGAACCACACCGCCGGTCTCCCAGAGGCGGGGATCGGCCTGGGCGCGCAGCCGCCGGCTCCACTTCGAGTTCGGCCGCAGGAAACCGGTCGGCCGTGCCGTGCCGTCGCTGCGCAGGACGTCGACGGCTTCCAGCAAGGGCTGGGCCACGGGCGACGCCTCGATGTCAAGCATGCGCAGCATGCGCGGCGTGTAGCGCCGGAAGCGGCTGTAGCCTCCCAGGACGTGATCCAACGGGTCCGACGCGGCCGTGTTCGCGAGCGCGGCCGCCCTGGAGACCAGGTCTGCGAGACCCTCCCATCCGGGTCGGTTCGCGATCACCGCGTCGAGCGCCTCGCCGGTCTCTCGCGCGCCGATCAACGCCGTCCCCAGCTCGGCGAACGCCCGGAGCGCCTCGCGGACCGCGGCCGCCTCGTCCCCGAGCTGCGCTTCGGAGGTGCGCGCGGCTTCGCGATACGTTCTGCCGACGATCCGGTCGTGGGTCTCCACCACGGCGTCGGCGACGAACGACTCCCACTCGGCGGCGCAGACCGCGAGAATCGCGAGGCGGCGGTTGTCCGGAAGCTCGCGGAGCCCGTCGGCGAAGTAGCGCTCCCCCTGCCGGCGCAGCCGAGTGATGCGATGCGGAGGGATCTCGTGGAAGAGGCCTTCCGGAACCGCGAGGCGCCGGAGGTGCTCGAGGCGGTCCAGCAGCCGGTTGGCGTCGGCCGAATTGCTGCCCGGCTCGAACTGCCGGAGCCAGACGAACCGCGTCACGCCGGCGTCGACTGTCTCTTCGAGCAGATGCTCGAGGTCGCGCCGCAGCCCTGGGCGGCACCCGCTCGGCGATGCGGCCTTCGATCCGGTGTTCCGCGTCGACGAGCGCGTCAGCGCAGAGGCGCTCGATCGTCGTCGTGGCCGGCAGGATGGTCCGCGTGCGCCGGCAGGCTTCGACGAACCTCCGGACCAGGTCCTCGTTCGACTGCGCCTGCGGTGCTTCTTCGTGGAGCCCTTCGACGAGCTCACGCGCCGCGCCGCCCGAGAAGGACCGGAAGCCGTACAGGCGGCGCAGCTCCGCCAGATGCTCGTGCCGAGTCTCGGACCGCACCGCGTAGTCGCCGAGCTCCTCCCCGTCCAGGTGGAGCTGGCGGCCGATGAAGTCCACGACCGGCGGCGGAACGAACTCGCCCCGGGGCCAGCAGGCGGCCCGGGTAGCGGAGGACGCACAGCTGCAGCGCGAAGCCGAGCTTGTTGCGGGGACGCCGCCGGACCCCGATGTTCTGCAGGTCCTCGTCGCTCAGGGTGTAGTGGCGCAGCAGGTCCGACTCGCGTTGCGGAAGGGCAAACAGGGCCGACCTCTGCCGGCCGGTCAGGACGGTTCTCCGTGCCATGCTCTTTCACTGAACGGATGCGAAACGTTGATTGGGACACGGCCTACGATACGTGGAAGGGCTCGCCGGAAGCCGCTCGCGACATCGTGTCTCAAACGTTCGTTTGCGATACATATACATGCTGATCGGCTACGCCCGCGTCTCGAAGAGCGACGGCTCGCAGTCGCTGGACCTGCAGCGCGACGCCCTGCGGACGGCCGGCGTCGACGAGGTCAACCTCTACCACGACCTGGCCTCCGGCCACCGCGACGACCGGCCGGGGCTCGACAGCTGCTTGCGGGCACTCCGGAACGACGACGTGCTCGTCGTCTGGAAGCTCGACCGCCGCGGCCGCAACCTCGCCCACCTGGTCAACACCGTGCAGGACTTGTCGGCCCGCGGGGTGGGCCTGCGGGTGCTCGCCGGCCAGGGGGCGCAGATCGATACCACGACCGCGGCCGGCCGCCTCGTGTTCGGCATCTTCGCGGCGCTCGCCGAGTTCGAGCGGGAGCTGATCCGGGAACGCACCCGGGCCGGGCTCAAGGCTGCGCGAGCCCGCGGGCGCAAGGGTGGCAGGAAGTTCGCTCTGTCGAAGGCCCAGGTGCGGCTGGCCCAGGCCGCGATGGCCCACCGCGACACGTCGGTGTCCGCGCTGTGCCGTGAACTCGGCATCAGGCCGGTGACGCTCTACAGATACGTCGGACCGCAGGGCCAGTTGCGTGAGCAGGGCCAGAAGGTCCTCGCCTCCTGAACCGGAGTGCTTGGACCGCGACGCCGGCTTAGCGTAGGATTCGCAAACAACCCGTTGTCGTATCGCCGGCTGGGCCGTTCAGAACTCCGTGGTGCGGTTGGTGGAGAACAATCCGAGCTTGCGCGCCCGGCGATGGCCGCCTGCTCACGTGGGGCGCAAGCTACCCGGTCTTGCGTAGCGCGGCGGCCGCCTGCCAGAGATCCCAGTCGGCCTGGACGCCCATCCAGAACTCCGGGGACATGTCGAACAACCGGGCGAGCCGGAGCGCGGTGTCCGCGGTGATTCCCCGCCGGCCGCGGACCACTTCATTCAGGCGGTTCAACGGGATCTGCATGCGCCGGGCCGCCTCGACCTGCGTGAGGTTCGCCGGCCGCAGAAACTCCTCGAGCAGCATCTCTCCGGGCCGCGTCGGTGGACGCTCCAGATCCAGCACCGACCGCGGCCCCTCAGTGGTAGTCCTCGCATGCGACCGCATCGGCATGGCCCCCCTGGAACCGAAACGTGATCCGGTACTGCTCGTTCACCCGCACGCTATAGAACCCGCTCCGGTCACCCTTGAGCGCCTCGTGAAAAACGAGTGTAGCGATGCAGCGGCGGATGTCGACGGGCATCTTGCGGCGGGCCGCGTCCGAAAAGCTGCGGGGGCGGCCCTGTCAGGAACAAACGCACGTTCTGGCCGAAGCAGCATGGGCCCGAGCAGCGGGTACTTCATGGGCTACCGGCGCCCTCTCTTCGTCGCAGCGTCTCGATCCTCCGGCGCAGCTCCAGGAACTGGTTCGGCCTGGACGCCGTCGAGGCGAGCACCGTCACCCCGAACCGCTGCGTGGCCGTAGAGTCGTCCGCGGCGCGCGCCGTCACCGTGATGGTCGCCGCGCCTTCAGCCACCGAGGTCACCGTGACCGTGGATCCCGACACCCTGACCGTGGCGACGTCCGGCGCGGACGAGGAGGCCTGGTAGGTCGACGCGTTCCGGAACGCGTCCCCGACGGGCACCGCGACGGCGACCGCGACCGTGCCCGCGTATAGCGTGCGGTTCGGCAGCGTTCCCGCCGCCGTCACCCGCGTGCCCTCCGCCGACCGCCACGTCTCGTACTGCGCCCGTACGATCTCCCCGGCCGGCTTGTTGCGGATGTCGTAGTTGCGCTCCGCCGTCCAGTTCTGCTCCCAGTCCTGGTTGCCGGCGATCCAGTTGTCCCAGAAGAAGGCGCCGTACACCACGCCAGGGTGCCTGTCCATAATCTCGAAAAACGCCCGAAAGATGTTGGCCTGCGTTTCGCGGCCGTCATCGACACCGTTCCCGTTCATGTCGGAGAATACGAATTCGGCCGTCTCCGGAAAGCCTGCCGGCTCCGCGGGCCCTTCGACCGTATCGATGGCTCCGTACTCGGTGAATACGATCGACCGTCCGGGATTGTCGGCCGTAAGAGGTATGAGGTGGTCCTGAAATATGCGTTCGTACTCCTGCCGAAGACGGTCGACGCTCATGACCGTCGCCGGCGGCGTCTCGGCCAAGTTGAACCACGCGCTGAGGCCGACGACATCGAGGTCAAGGTCTTCCCACAGATGGTCCCACACGCCTGCGTAGAAATCGTCCGTGATTGCGAAGTAGTGCATGTCGTACGTCAACAGCCCGTGGTACACCGCACGCACCCTGTCGACCATGGTTCCGAGCTCGTGTCCGAAGTCGTTCATGAAATAGGAGCCCGTCGACCTTGTTCTGAACAGGACGTCGGTTTCCGTCCCCAATGAGTACATCCGCGCGCCCTCTTCCTGGGCGAGCCTGGCGAAGTGAACAGCCTGCTGGGTGTACGTTTCCCAGAATTCCCGGACAAAGCGGTCGTGATCGGGGTGGCTTGGCCGCCACGGCCAATGCTCGGGCAGGATGGGCGGTGCATGCAAGGGATCGTGGAAAGGCGCGCCGGTATCGGGTTCGCCGGGGTCTCCGAGCTGCCATCGCTGCACAGGCCGTTCCGCCGCGGACGCTTCGTGACCCTCGAATGACAGCGTCAGGTACACGTCGAAGTCGTGTCGCCGGAACTCGCGAATCAATTGCCTCAGTGCCGCATCCGAGAAAGTCGGCACGTTGAGGTCAGGCGAGTACGCTCGCTCGACGGTGCTGTCCATGCTGTCTTCGTAGTGGAGTGCCACGGAGATTCCGACCCAGTTGACGTGCAGGTCCTCGAGATACTGGACGTAGTCGAGCGGAATGAGCGGCTCGGTCCCGTTCGGGTCCCAAGCGTTGATCGCCGCCCATCGGTTCGCGCCCCAGTTTCCACCGACGTGAATGGCGCGCAGCGGCCGGTCCAGGGGAAATGCCTGGGCGTACAGCGCGCCTGCCGATGCGAGACAGCACAGTATCATCGAGGCGACCAGCAGGTATCTCATGTGCTCCTCTGCCTTCAACCGTATCGGTCGCGGCCGGTTCCATCAGGAGATGACGAAGTCCGAGGCGTCCAGCGTCGAGACGGGCACGTTGAGCGTTAGCTCGCCGAAGTCCTCGAATCCGGCACCGAGCAGGCTGAGGTCGAGCACGTTGCCCGTGCTGTTGCGCAGCAGGTTGTTCAAGTCGGCCGCGCTCACGGCCGCAGCTGAGAAAGCGAACTTGATCATGTCCTCGCCCCTCGTGAAGTCCTCGATCTCGCCGCCGGAGAACTCGCTGCCGGCGTACTCGAAGGTGTCGTTACCCGGGCCGCCGACCATCTCCCCGCCGTGGTTCAGCGCCAGGAGGTGATCGTCGCCGATGCCACCGTCCAGGTGATCCGGGCCATCGCCGCCGCCCCGCAGCGTGTCGTTGCCGCCGCCGCCCTGCAGGCCGTCGATGCTCCCGTTGTCCGCGGCGTCCAGATCGTCGTTGCCCGCCGACCCGATGACACCCTCGACGCCGATCAGGATGTCCCCCGCGGCGTGCCCGCCGCTGCCCGGCACCAGGATGCTGTTGGCCAGCGAAACGGTGACGCCTTCGCCCGCCGGGCCGACCGGGGAATCGCTGTAGGAGACGACATCGATGCCGTCGCCGCCATTGAGGTAGTCCGCGCCGGCGCCACCGTCGAGCCCGTCGTCGCCCGGTCCGCCCAGCAGCACGTCGTTGCCCTCGCCCCCGAACAGGAAATCGTCGTCCCGGTCGCCGAACAGCACGTCGACGCCGAGGTCGCCGAAGATGCTATCGCTGCCGCGGCCGCCCCGCACGACGTCGTCCCCGGTGCCGCCGTGGATCTCGTCGTCATCGAGGTCGCCGTAGAGCGAGTCCGGGCCGTTGCCGCCGCGGATGGTGTCGTTCCCGCTGCTGCCCCGTAGTTGATCCTGCCCGTCGTTCCCGCTTATCTCGTCCGTCTCCGGCGTACCGAAGTACTGGTCGTTGCCCGCTGATCCGTCGAATACGGCCATCGTCCGTCCTTTCCGTCAGTTCCCCGTGGCCGAAGGGCTACTCGGCATCGTCGCCGGTGTGAGCAGCTCGATCACGTCGCGGATCGCGAGCAGCCAGCGTCGCCCAGCGAGCACCGCTGCCGCCTGCGAACCCATGGCCGGCATCGCCAGCCAGCATGCCTGTCGCGCCGACATTGACCGGCCGCGCCGTTCGCGTTCGAAGAGCGCCAGGATAGCTCATTCGATTACACTACTACTCGTGGCGAATGGGAGAAAAAGGAGTTGCGAATGAAAGACGTCATCGCGCTGCTGAATGACCAACGGTCTGAGTTGTTGGACAATGTCGCTCGAATCGATGCGGCGATCACCGCCCTTGGTGGGAAGCTGCGCCCGTCCGCGCCTTCCAGGACGCCTGCGAAGCGTAAACGCCGCGAGATGTCAGCCGAGGCAAAGCAAGCGGTCTCGGACCGGATGAAGAACTATTGGGCGGAACGCAGGAAGCAGGCTGAGACTACCGGCAGCGGTGGCGCGGAGAACGCGGACGACGCGCCGACCGGGGCGTAGGCAACTGCCGCAGTGAGCTATCTGTAGCCCTCCCTGTGTCAGGCTCGGCATACAGCCTCCTGACGTGATCCAGCAGGTTAACCGAACGGCCGTTATCGGACCCTGGCGTCCGGCGGCGGGCGTGGTTCAGCCGGACGTCGCCGACAGGCCATGCCCCTGCGCTCCCGTGCGATGGCCTCCGGTTGGTCGCCGAATCGCAGCCGCGGAGGTAACGTGCATGAACACGCTGTCGTGGGGCGCTGTCGCTCCAACCGACCTCCTTATGGCCAAGAACCTCCTTGCCTCAAGCCCACTTTCAGCCCATATTCATTGGCAGATCACCCGGTAACCAAATACGCTGGAGATTGCCATAACAGCTCGTTGCTCTTGAAGGAGCCGATCCGCTCAAAGCCGGGGTCCGGGTCGTGCAGCCTGCCTGTCACCTTCTTCACCTGAAAAGAGCCCGTAGGTGCCCTGGTAATCCCGTCCGTACTCCGATGTAGTGAATTCGATCCGCCGCGTTCCGACGAACTGGCCGCCGACCCGGCACGCATAGCACCTCATTTCTGCGCGATCAGCTTCGTGAGAGTGTCCAGCTTCCCGTCCAAGCGGCCCATGTCTCGGGCTAGCGAATGCTGGCCGAAGATACGATCCCTGAAAACATAGAGCGTCAGCCCAAGCTGGGCAGCTGAGATGATATCGCCCTCCAACACATACCAAAGCCACTCCATCACGTCACCTCCCCGGGCGCCGGCGCCCGCTCACGATTCTCGGCTAGCGGTTTCCGATGAGGGCAGGCGTGCTCCTCACCCAGCAATCTCAATAACGTTTCCCAAGGACGCACCTTGCTGTAGGTTTATGTTGTGAACGCCACGCTTGACTCTACCGTCTATAGCATCCCTGAGGTTCGTAAGGGTCGTTGATTCCCACAGAAATGTCGCCTGCGATTCGGGAAGCCGCAGCACCATCCCAACATGTGACCACCTGCTGTTAGTAGTCAGGTTGATTGCGTGGCTCATACCTCCTTTGCCTGAGAATAGAATGATGTCCCCGGTCCTGAGGTTGCCCCGTAGGTCGTCGTATGTCGGCATGTTTAACTCCATTACTTCCGGAAGTTAACGGGTATTCGGTTAGCGGGTGATCTCCCAATAAACATGGGCTGAAAGTGGGCGTGGAGTGAGCTTGGAGTGAGGAGGTTTCAGCGCCTCGACGAGGTTGCTGCAAGCGACGGTATGTTCGCGCGGGTTGCCTCCCCGGTCGCGATGCCACGGGACACTGAACGCCAGCCGGCGCGCGGGAGCATCGGTGGCTCTCTCTCCGTGAAGTCGGGTGGCGACCGAGGGGGTGCGGTCTCCCCCTCCCTGCGGCGGGGCGGCCGCGGGGACCGGTCGCACGTCGAGGTCGTGTGTTCGGACGTTGCCCGCCTACGCGGGCGGCGGCGGAAGGCCGAGGAGCTCGGGGACAACGGGCTCGACCGCGCGCAACATCGCGGCGAACAGCGGAGGCAGGTCGAGGCCGCGTTGGCGCGCGGTGCGCACGACGCTGGCCAGGACCTGCTGGGTGTCGGCGCCGTGGCGGGTGCGGTTGCCGCCACACACCTTGCGGATGACCACGGCGGGCCGGATGGCCTGTTCGGCGCGCCAGTTGGTGGCGTCGAGCGAAGGGTCCCACAAGAACAGGAACACGGCCGGGAATTCGGTGGCCAGATGCGCCGCGAAGCGCTCGGCGTCGGCCAGCGGCGGCGGGGCGTCGACCAGGCGCCCGAGCCGGGCCGTGAGTCGGCCGCGGGCCGTGGCCATCGCGTGCTCGCTCAGCGCTCCCGCGTTGCAGCGGTCCCGCAGGTCGAGGCCGGCCCGCAGGACCGCCGCCACGTCGCCCGCCCAGGGACTGTCGGGATGGTCCTCCCGGAGCTGCTTGCAGCGTTGGAGCAGGTGGTTCTTATTCCGATATCGGAATAAGAACCAGTATGCCGATGTCCGGATTATGCCGATATCGACGCGGACGCCGCTGCGGCAAGCGGCGTCTGCGTCAAGGTCATCGGCATAATCAGAGGCCTTCGAGAAAGGCGAGGAGCGCATCGGGTGGCCGATAACGGCCGGCGCGGACGTGTGCGGGGGTGGTCCTCGCGAGCGCGCGTTCTTTCAGCGCCAGGTCGGCATGGATGTAGACGTCGGTCGTGTCGACGTGTTCGTGTCCGAGCCACAGGGCGATGACGGCGGTATCGACCCCGGCGTGCAGCAGTCGCATGGCGGCAGTGTGGCGTAGCGTGTGCGGCGTGACGTTCTTCTGGTGGAGAGATGGACAGGCGTTTGCCGCCGTAGCCACGTGTGTGGCGACGCGTTGCGCGAGCGCGTCTCGGCTGAGCGGTTGGCCCGTCCGGGTGGGAAAGACGGGCGCGTCTGGTGCGCCGGTGCACTCAGTGAGCCAGGTTCGCAGGGCTGCGGTCACCGGCTTGCTGAGAGGCGTAATCCGCTGTTTGCGGCCCTTACCCAGACAGTTGACGTGCGCATCCCGCGCGAGGTGCAGGTCCGCACAACGCAGGCCCGTGAGCTCGGAGCTGCGCAGCCCGGTCTGGATCGCGAGCGCGAGGAGAGTGTGATCACGACGACCGGTCCAGGTGACGCGGTCGGGTGCGGCGAGCAGGGCGTCGACTTCGCCGTCGGACAGGAAGGTTACGAGCTGACGCGGGCCACGCTTGGGCGGTATCGCGAGCACGCGGGCAATGACGGCCGCCTGCTCGGGATGGTCCAGCGCGGCATAGCGGAACAAGGCATGAATGGCCGACAGCCGCGCGTTGCGGGTGCGCACGGTGTTCGCACGGTCGTGTTCGAGGTGCGCCAGGAACCGCCCGATGAGCGGCGCGTCGAGATCGTCAAGCTCGAGTTGCGAGGGCGTCTTGGCGGTGTGGGTCGCCGCGAAGCGCAGCAGTAGCCGCCAGGCATCTCGGTACGCGGCGATCGTGTGCGGGCTCGCGTGGCGCTGCTGAACCAGCCGGTCCGCAAAGAACGCCTGGAGCGTGGGGGCGAGGGCGTTCATGCCGAGCCTCCCAGATGGCGTTCGAGGCGGTCGGTGGCCAACCGCATCAGTTCCGGCGCCGCCGACAGATACCAGTAGGTGTACTTGGGGTCGCCATGCCCGAGATAGGTGGCGAGCAGCGCGAGCCGCGCCTCCGGGTCGTGACCCTGTCGATAGGCGTCAAGCAACGTACGCACCGCAAACCGATGGCGCAGATCGTGCAGCCGTGGCCGACAGGCGGCCGAGTGGGGCAGGAGGCCGGCGCGGCGGACCAGGGTGCGAAACGTCTGCTGCACGTTGCACAGCAGCAGCCGGGTGCCGGCCGTGGAGACCAACAGCGCGGCGGTGTTCCGGACCACCGGGCGGTCCGGGCGGTCGAGGTACTGGCGGACCGCGGACGTGGCCGTGGGGTGCAGCGGCAGGGCGCGAGATTTCCCGCCCTTGCCCTGTCGAACGGTGAGTGTGCCTTGCTGGGAGTCGAAGTCGTGCCGGTCGAGCGCGACGGCCTCGCCGACCCGCATCCCGGTCACGGCCAGCAGACCGATCAACGTCCGGTACGTCGCCACTCGGTGCGCGGTGCGCAGTCCCGACGCGGCGGCCAGCAGGGCCACCACGTCCTCATCCGTGTAGAGGTAAGGTGTGGCGCGCCGGGCGCGTGCCCGTAGCAAGTCGGCAGGCGGTATCTCCGTCGCGGGGTCGACCGTGTGCAGGTAGGTGGCGAAGCTGCGGACCACGGTGAGTCGGCTTGCCCACCAGCTCGGATCCGTTCCGGCGGGAAGTGTTGCCCAGGCAAGGGCGGTCTCGGTCCGCAGGCGGGTTTCCCCACGGTCTTCGAGATAGGTCAGTAGCTGTCCGAGGAGCTTCTCGCCGCGCGCCAAGCAGTAGCCCAGCGCTCGTCGCATCGCCAGATAGTCGGCCAGGGCTTGGCGCAGGCACGTCATGCTGCACCTCCCGGCCACGGACGTGCGATCGTACGCAGGGCGTGGTAGTCGACCTTCGCGTAGATCGCCGTCGTCTGCAGGCGGGTGTGGCGCAGGAAGTGCTGAATCTCGAACAGGGGAGCGCCCGCGTTGAGCAGTTGCGTTGCCGCGAAATGGCGCAGCCGATGGGCGTGTATGCACCCGAGGCCGGCCCGCTGCGCGGCGGCGGACACGATCTGCGTCACACCGGTCGGGCT
The DNA here is from genome assembly GCA_963665465.1 of Vicinamibacterales bacterium. GTDB lineage: Bacteria > Acidobacteriota > Vicinamibacteria > Vicinamibacterales > UBA8438 > JAAXGX01. The sequence continues at coordinate 4,246,522 of OY762226.1, read as the reverse complement.
CAGCGGTCCCAGGGGAGCGAGCAGGCGGACGAAGACGGCGCGTCCCTGGGCGCGGGCCGGACGCTGGCGTAGGTAGGCCGCGATCGCGTCACCCACATCTGTCGGCAGGGGCATGCGCTCGACCCGCTGTCCCTTGCCGTGCACGACGATCTCGCCGGCGCGCCACTGCAGGTCGTCGAGACGCAGCGCCGCTACTTCGGCGGCGCGCAGGCCGAGACGGGCCAGCGTGGTGATGACCGCAAAGTCGCGGCGCCCGCCGAGAGTCCGGCGATCGCAAGCGGTGAGCAGACGCCGGACGTGGTGGGGCTCGAGGCGGGACGGTAGCCCCGCCAATCGTCGGCCGGGCACCGACGGGACAGCCTTCACCAGGGAACGAGCGATCGCCCCCGTGACGTGGAGGAAGGCCAGCAGCGAGCGCAGCGCGGTTGCTGTCAGTTGCGCGGCTCGTCTGGATTGCTCAGCGCAACGCGTCACCATGAACGCGGTTACCTCGGCCTCGTCGAGTTCCTCGATGTCGAGTGCGAGGCCGTCGGCCGAGACGCAGCGGCGCACAAAGGGGCGGACGGCATCGACGTAACCACGCGCGGTAGCTTCGCCCAGCCCCCGTTCGACGGCGAGATAGTGCCGATAGCGTGCCAGGGTCTCGTCCACGGGCCCCGTCGGGGTAGACGCTGGCGCAGGCCGGACCGCGCCACACGCCCGGAGGTACGCCAGCAACGGGCGTAACGCCCTGTCCGTCAGATGCTGCTTGTAGCCGGCGGCCTGCCGCGCTTCCAGAAACTGCCGCGTTCGCCGCGGGAAATCGGCGACGTCGACATCTTTGGCGTGCAGCCAACGGCTGACGTGGGACATCAGATACAACTGCGTCCTTGTCGAGCGTGGTGTGTAGCCTTGCCGCGCGAGCTCGGTCGCATAGCCCGCTGCGAACGGCTCAAGCGAGCCGGAGATGGGGACGCGTGACGGATCCGCCATGGAGGCCTCCTCTCTCGTCGGTTGAGAGAAGAGTCTCTGCCCGTCAGCGCGTGGTGATTATGCCGACCGTCTCGCCGTCGACGCCGTGCAGGACGGCGACATCAGAGCGTATATCGGCATAATCCGGACATCGGCATACTGGTTCAGACACGTCTGGTGCAGGCCGTCGTAGCAGCGATACGGCGCCCATCCGTCGCGCACGAGCACACCGACGTAGTCGGTCCCCAACACCGTGGCGGCGTCGGCGAACCCGCGGCCGGGGCAGATGGCGTAGACCGTCGTCTCCGGGGTGACGAACGTCCACAGCCAGTGGCGCTCGCCGCCGACGCGCCAGCCCGTCTCGTCCGGCGTGACCACGGGCGCGTTGCGGACTTGCTCGCAAAGTTCCGTGTAGGCCGGCGCGGCGGCGCGGGCCGCCCGGTGCAGCACGTGGGCGAGGCCGCCCGGCGTCACCTGCAGCCCGAACGTGGTCCGCAGCAGGTGCGCGACCTTCGCCAGCGGCACCCCCATCTCGGTGTGCAGCTCGACCACCAGCGACACGACCGCGGGACCGAGCTGCACGCCCGCCGCCCCCAGCGCGTCGGAGGTCTGCAGCTCGTGCCGGCCCTGCACCCGCCGCTGACACCGCGTGCAGTGGCCGACCTCGACGTCGAAGCGCCGCACGACCGGGTGCACCACGGGCAGGTCTTCCTGATACTGCGACGCCTCGCGGGTCACCGCGACCGCGCCGCCGCAGTCGGGACATTCCCTCGGAATCGCCGCCGCGTGGGTTTCGTCGACCTGCGCCGGGCGCGGGCGGCAGCCGTGGCGGCCATACGCCGCACCGGCTCGCCGTCCGGGACGCCTGCCGCGACCTTGCGGCCGGTCCTTGGCGAACGGCGCGGCTTGGCGGCGACCCGCCCGACGTGCCTCGTCCAATTGCCGTTTCAGGCGCTCCACCTGTTCCTTCAGGCGGTCATTTTCCCGTTGCAGTCGGTTGCTCTTACGCTGCAACCGCCCCGTCTCGCGCCGCAGGTTCTCGGTGTCGCGCTCCCGCCGCGCCAACTCTCCGCGAAGCCGTTCGAGGTCGGTGGGAAGCTCCGCAGTCCGAGGTGGGGGCGATTTCCGGTCGGCGGCCGTCACGCCACCGTTATGCCATAATCCGAAACATTGTACAAGTCAAAATATTGACGCGTCGGCCCGGAACCCGCTAACCGAAGACGTTAACAGCCCGTGGAAGAAGTCGCGGAACCGGCCTGGCCGCGGTGCGATCGAACCCGTACACTGAACGACCATGGCGATGGGCAAGAAACCAGCAGCGCGACAGGGGTCGCCGCTGTGGGTGACGACGGCGGATTTGCCGACGAATGCGGGGCATCCCTTCTTCGAGCGTCTGAACCGGGTCCTGGATGACGCTGGGTTTGACGCGTTCGTCGAGGGACTGTGCGCGGTGTTCTACGCGTCTCGGATGGGGCGGCCGAGTCTGCGTCCTGGGCGGTATTTCCGGATGCTGTTCATCGGGTATTTCGAGGGCCTGTCGTCGGAGCGTGGGATTGCATGGCGGGTGGCCGATTCTCTGAGCCTTCGGTCGTTCCTGGACCTGGATTTGACCGAGTCGGCACCGAACCACTCGACGCTGTCGCGGACGCGTCGGCTGATCGACGTGGAGACGCACGGAGCGGTCTTCACGTGGGTTCTCGAGCGGCTGTCCGAAGCGGGTCTGGTGCGTGGCAAGACGGTCGGCGTCGATGCGACGACGCTGGAAGCGAACGCGGCGATGCGGAGCATCGAGCGTCGGGACACGGGCGAATCGTACGAGGCGTTTCTGCAGCGTCTGGCGGAAGCCTCGGGGCTTGCGACGCCGACGCGCGCGGAGTTGGCGCGGTTCGACCGGTCCCGGAAGGACAAGAAGACATCGAACAAGGACTGGCAGTCTCCCCAGGATCCGGACGCGAAGATCACGAAGATGAAGGACGGCCGGACGCACCTGGCCCACAAGGCCGAGCATGGGGTCGACCTGGAGACGGGCGCCATTGTCTCGGTGACCGTGCAGGATGCGTCGGCGGGCGATTCGGCGACGCTTCCGGAGACACTGACGACGGCGGCCGAGCAGGTCGACGCGGTTCAGCCGGACGGTGCTGGCATCGAAGAGGTGGTCGCCGACAAGGGGTACCACAGCGACGAGACGCTGGTGGCGCTCGACGAGATTGGGGTTCGCAGCTACGTTTCGGAGCCCGAGCGGGGTCGTCGCCGCTGGCAGGACAAGAAGACGGGAGAGACACCGCCGGAGAAGCGGGCTGCGCAACGGGCATTGTATGGGAACCGCCGTCGTATTCGCGGCGCGCGGGGCCGTCGTCTACAACGGCGGCGTGGCGAGTTGGTGGAACGGCCTTTCGCGCACCAGTATGAAACCGGGGGGCTGCGTCGGGTGTGGGTGCGCGGTCATGAGAATGTCCGCAAGCGGGTGCTCATCCAGGCGGCCGGCTGCAACCTCGGACTGCTGTTGCGCAGCCTGACCGGCGTCGGCACGCCCCGGAGCCTGCAGGGGCGGGCTCTTTCGGCGATTTGCGGACTGATCGGGCGTCTGATCGACCTCTGGGGGCGTCTGACGGGCGCCTGGAGGCCCAAATGGAGCCCGACGACGTTCGTCGGCTCAATCGCTCATCGCCAAGCCGCCTGAACAGTTCGGCTCAGCGAACAGACTTCTTCCACGGGCTGTTAACGGAAGGCGGCTCATTGGACATCGGCGGTGTCCGGCAGCTCCCGCACGAGTCGGAAGCCCACATATGACGCAGCAGCGGGTTCGTCAGAGTATGAAAAGTCTACAGTTCCATAAAAGGTGAGCGTTCCCCGTATTCCAGAGTGGTAATATGCGCCCCCCATTCTGGCGGTCCGCTCACAACCGTCGACATTCTCCAGCGAGCCGTCGCGTGCCAGACGGATGTAGCGGTCGTCAGTGACTCGGCCGCAACCTAGTACGAGTTCCGAAACGTTGCCGATCATGTCGTGCACGCCGACGCCGTTCGGCGCAAAGCGCCCGACCGCCGCCGTGTAGCGCACACCATCGGTGCAGTTGTAGTTGTCGTGCTCGCCCGTTTCCTCGAGATTGACACGCCCGCAGTGTTCGCCATCGACACGGTCAACGTGGAGCATCGCGGCATTGGAACCGGCCCGAGCAGCGTACTGCCATTCTGCAGGGCTCGGAAGTCGGTACGTCTGACCTGTCTGGTCAGATAGCCACGTCGCGTACGCCATCGCGTTGTGATGGTTCACGCAAACCACCGGGTGATCGTCTGTCTGCTCGAATCGTGGTGGCCGCCCCATCAAGAAACCGGGGGCTCGTGGACGCTTCCATGCGTCTCTCTCGTCACAGCGGCTGTTGGTCGTGGCAGCGGTGCGATAGCGGCTGCTGTCCACGAATCGCTCGAACTCGCCGCGCGTCACCTCGTATTTCGAGATCGCAAAGGGCGCTTCGAATTCCACCCATTGGAGATGATCACGACTGCGACTGTCACCCTGGCGGGTATAGTACTGAAAGCGGCCGCTCGCGATCGGGACCATCTCCGGCCCCAGACCACCTGAGCGTAACTCGTCTCGCGGAAGGCCAGTGGCGGCCAGGTCGATTTGCCGTCGGGCCAGCTCGTAGTTTTCTTGTTGACGTGCCTGCTCGCGCCGCCGTTCTTCCTCGACTCGTTGCCGTTCCGCCTCAGCCCGGCGCCGTTCGGCATCCGCTCGTCGGACCGCCTCTTCCGCGGATTCCAGCAGCTCGAGCGCCTCGCGATAGAATTCGCCCTCCCGGCCAACCGCCAGCAGGTAATCGTTCAACGACTCGACCGCAGTCTCCGGGAGACCCGCGGCCAAGGCCACCTGTGCGTACTTGAAGGGGAACTCGGCCGGGAGTGCGACTTCGTGCTCGCGCTGCAGCGCGAGCACCTCGTTCATCACCTCGTGCGCCGCGCGATGGTCGTCGCGGGCCAGCAGCCGGTCGACGCGGACCAGGCGTCGGTCAATCAGAATCTCCTGGGAAAGTTCGCCGGGTCGGGGTCGGGGCGCCGGGGGTGAAGCCGCGGACGACGCGACAGCAGGTGGCGCGAGGGCGTCGGGAGCCGCTGACAACTGCGCATTGGTCGCCGCGGGCAGGAGCCCAGCATCCGGAGCTGCGACAGGCGCTGGTGCATCAGCAGCCGGCGCGGAGGCCAGTGCCGGATCGCGGAGTTCGGGCGAAGCGGTCACCGGGCGCGGAACAGCAGCCGCCCGCAGCGCGGAGACTTGGTCACCGTCGAGATACCCAGTCTGGGGCTCGTCTCGTGCCGCCTGCCACGCCCGGAGGGCTGCCCGCGTGCGCGGCCCGAACAGGCCGTCCGGCGTCCCCGGGTCGAAGCCCTCGCTGTGCAGCCCCTGCTGAATCAGCCGCCGCGTCGGCCGGTCGAGGCCCAGCGCCGCCTCAACGGCTGCCGCATCCTGTGCGGCCGTGACCACCGTCACCCCGAACACTGGCGCCGTCGACGGCATCAGAACCGCTGCCGAGACAACCAGCGCCGGCAACAAGATCACGGCGAACGGCCCCTGGCGCATTGCGGTCCCCCCTTGTTCTCGTAGAACCCTGCCAGCCGGAGCTCACCCGCACCTGTTCGACTAGGATGCTTTTGCGACAGCAAGAAAAACTAAGAAAAACGCGCCGTCGCCGACGACCCCGCGAAGGTTCCGGTATCGCCCCGGCCAGCAGGCGCTCGAGCCGACCGCTTGGACAGCCTCCGTCTCTACCCCCATAGGCGACCAGGAGACAGAAACCGAACAGCCCGATCGAAAAAAAGCGCGCGCGAGCCGTGGAACTGACGACCGAACGGGTCGGTCAGGGCGGCACCGAGGTCGCCCAGGCTCGCCTTCCTGCACGGCTGGCAGGCCCACCCGCGCGGCCAGGACTGCGGCTCAGTCGCCACCCGCGACCGCGGGGGGGGGACTCCCCACCGTTTGTCAAAGGGACTCTCATGTTCGATTTCGGTCGGGGATAGATAGGCAACCGGCGAGATGTCGTCAAGGAGGCTCGCTTCGCTCGCGTTGATCGCGCACGGTCAGCCGCGGCCGTCAACCCGCTTCGCGGCTCCTCCGCTACGCTCCGGCCCTGCGGGTGACCGCCGCGACCGCCCGTGCACTCATCGATTGAGGGCCAGCCAAGGAAGGCTGGCCCTCAATTCCACTGCTGGTGCGACAACAGCGAGCCCCTCCGTGGTTGCGAGGCAGGTGTTCGAGCGGACCGCGGTCTCTCGCTCACGGGGTCACAGTCTTGGCACGGTGCGGGTCGAAGCAGGTTCCATCGCGGAGCATCGCGCAGGCGACGTGGAGCAGGCGGTCGGCTACCGAACGCAGGGCACGGGCGTGTCGGTGGCCGCGGGCACGCAGAGCGCGGTACTTGCCGTGGCTCACCGGATCACGTTGGGCAGCAACCCGAGCCCAGTGGCAGGCAGCCTCACGCAGCCGGTCATGGGCAGCGAGACGGCGCGTCACGACCATGCTCCTGCCGGACCGGCGGGTGACCGGCGCCACGCCGCAGAGGCAGCGCAGCGCGGCGTAGTCTCGTCGCTGCAGCACGTCATTCGCCTCGGCGAACAGCGTGGCGAGAACGCCCGTGCCGATGCCAGGCAGCGACAGCAGGATGGTCGCGTCCGCCCGGCCCTTCGGCCCCCGTCGCTCCGTCTCCTCGGGCGCGGACTCCGCCAGCCGGCGCACCAGGCGGTCGAGTTGGCGACGCGCGTGCAATTTTTGCTGGTGGACCAGAACGAGGCGTTCGACGACGAGCTGCACATGGGCAACTGCGGCCTCGGCGGCACCCGGCGCTACCTTGACGGCCTCCGCTCGCAACTGCCGGCGCAGCGCGGGAGCATCGATTCGGCGAATGCGGTGCTTTTCCAACAGGCGGGCCAGCGTTGTCTCGCGAACCCGTTGCGCGGCGTCGGCAGGCACTGCCACAGGTCGAGTGCCCAGGGCACCGCGATGTCGTCACCGACCGCGGCGAGGAACTGCGGATAGTAGCGCCAGAGCTGCTCCCGCATCCGGTTCGCGAGGCGCGTCCGCTCCCGCGTCAGGTCCTCGCTGAGCCGCGACCACTCGCGCAGTTCAACGATCGTCGGGTCGGTCGATTCCAGGCGTCGCAGGCAATGCGGGTCGGTCCGCAACGCGGATGCCAGAACCCGCGCATCCCGGCGATCGTCCTTCGCACCCGCCGGCGAGAAGCGGTCCCGGAAGCGGTCGAGCTGCTTCGGGTTGATCGCGTGAACCACGAAACCCCGCTCCATGAGACTCTCGACCACCGGTCCACGCGGCGTCTCGAGCGCCACGCCGACCTCGCCGGCCTGTCCAGCCGTGAGCGACAGCAGCCAGTCCGCCATCGCCGACAGGCCCGCACCGCCGTGCTCGAACGCCCGCTCACCGAGCACCTTCCCGTCGGCGTCGAGCACGCACACGTGATGCCGCTGCGAGCCCCAGTCGACGCCCGCGAACCACTCCAGCTTCATGTCGAACCTCCCGTATTGCCGAAGCGAACGGGCGCGCCAACGATGCCTGCCGGTCCCTGTACTGGCGCTCCTCGGCGCAAACTCCCCACGGGGCATCCATCGCTGGCGCACCGTCGAGGCACAAGTCCCCCCCAGGTGATCGAATCACAGGGGGCGGTTGGTCGCTCCCGACGGCCTGCCCGACTCCGCGACTTCAACCCGCGAAGTCATTGGGAAGGGTACAGGGGGGCAAACTCCTAGATTACGATGCGCTCGATCTCGTCGACGCTGATCGCATCGGCGGTCCGATCGTAGAGCTTCGTCGTCTTCGGCGAGGCGTGCCCCGCGATCCGCTGCGCGTGCTCGAGCGTCCCACCGTTCGACAAGTACGCCGTGATCCCCGTCGCCCGGAACGTGTGGCAGCAGGTCGACGCCGGCAGATCCGCCGCCGCCGCCCGCCGCTTGATCATCGCCAGGACGAGACGCCGCGACAGCGCCCGGCCAGTCAGCCTCCGCCCCGCGGGGTCGACGCTCTGGAAGAGCGCCGCCTTCGCCTCGTCCGGCCCGGCCGCGTCGAGGTAATCGTCGAGCGCCTCGGCCGCCCGATGGTGGGCCGGGACGTCGTGCCGCTTCCCGCCCTTCTCGTGCAGCCTGAGCCACCCCCGGCTCTCCTGCCGGAAGTAGTCCTGCCTCCGCATCCCGATCGCCGCGCTCACCCGTGCGAAGCTGGAGAGCATCACCGAGACGAGCGCCCGGTCGCGCAGGCCCGCGAGCGTGCCCGCGTCGATCGCCTCGAGGAGCCGGCGGGCCTCGGCCGGCGACACCGCCGGCGTCGCGCCCTTCGTCACCACGTGCTTCGGCCCCCGCACGGCCGCGGCCGGGTTCACCGGGAGGACCTGGCTGACGGCGAGCCAGTCGCCGAGCATGCGGATCGCGGCCAGGTGCTGCTTGACCGTGGGCGCCGAGCCGGGGTGCGTCCGGATGTAGGCCGCCACGTGCAGCGGCGAGACCGCCTCGACGGCCGCCGGGCGCGGAGCGGTCATCCGCTCGACCAGCGCCACCTCGTCGCTCATCGCGTCACCTCTCCCCCACCGCCCGCCGCCTGTCCTTCTCCGACGAGCGCCTCGAACCGCTCGTAGTCGTTCACGAGCGCCTGGGCGAGCGCGAAGAGCCGCCCGACGGCCTCCTGCGCTCCGCCGAAGCTGACCTCGATCCGGTCCGCCTCGACCGTCACGCCCGCGGGCAGCCCGGCCAGGCGCGCCTCGAGCGCCTCGACGGGCACGGCGACCCGGATCCCTGTGAGCCGCGCCTTCCGGATCTCCGTGACGACCTTCTCGCGCCGCGTTTCTTCATGCCGGAACGCGGCGCGCCTCCGGTGCCTCCGGAGCTGCCGCAGGAGCTCGGCCCGCGGCAGCGTCAACAGGTGCCCGGTCCGGTGGGCGCCGAAGGCCGTCACCAGCTGCGCCGAAGAGGCGTTCGATGTCGCGCCGGGTAAGGAGGTTCTCGTCGAGCGCCTCGAGTTGCTTGATGGCGTCCGGGATGGCGAGCAGCCAGCGCGGGCGGGCGGGCACCCTTCTACCCCGCTATCTCGTGGCGGGCGTTGCGGTTGGGAGGATTTGTGGCGGCCACGGTGTGCACCAATCTCTGTGAACGATCGTTCAGAATCCGAGGTGGTACGGGCAGTGGTTCGTGTAGGACATAACGGAGGTTATCGGATAGCCGTGGGCGGCGGTGCAGCCGGGGGAGAAAGCAGCTCGCGGGAAAGCAGCGCTAGCGGTCGACGCGCTCGCCGTTCTCGAAGCGCAGGACTTCGACGCGCCCGTCCGAGCGACGGACAACCCACTCGCCGTGGAGATCGCCCTCCACATTAAGGCCTTCCGCCACATCCCCGTTCGCGTAGCGGAAGACCCAGTGGCCGTGCCGCTGGCCGTCGACATAGGGGCCTTCATCCACGTTCCCGTTCGCGTAGCGGATAACCCAATGGCCGATCCACTGGCCGTCTTGCAGGCGCCCGGTGTCCGTCTGGATTCCCTCTGCGACCGTCCACGTGAGCGTTCCCGTCCCTTGGGCGAAGCCAGCGACGCACTCCCCCGTCCAGGTCACAGTCGCACCTGGTTCCAGTCCGTGATTCCAGACGTAGCACTCGGACCGGCCGGAAATCGCCATCCAGCAGGCCGCGCCGGCCGGCTGCCCGGCGCACGTTGGACCCGCGCGGAACGCCGGCACCGGCCGCGAATCACCGCCCGCCGACCGGCGGGAGTCCGCGCCGAGCGCGCCGGACACCCGGCCGCCGGTGGGCGGCGCCCCCGGGGTGACCGCCGAGCCGGGCACGGAACCGCGCAGCGCCGACAAGCGGGCCTCGGCCAGGGCACGGAACACCCCGTTCGGAAACTGCGCCAGATACGCCTCGAACTCCGCCGGGTTCGTGCTGTTCGCGATCGACTGCCAGAAGACGAGCTCCACCTCCGAGCTCGCCGCCGCCGGCTGTGCTGCGGGAGCCGGTGGCGCCGCCGCCGCCAGACCCGGCGAGGCCGACCGCAACGCCGCAGCCGAGGCAGCGTCCAGATACCCCGTCGCCCGAGCGCCACGAGACGACTGCCAGCTCCGGATGGCCGCGCGGGTCCGAGGGCCGAACATCCCGTCCGCGCCGCCAGGGTTGAACCCCGCGGCCCGAAGTCCCTCCTGAACCTGCCGCCGCCAAGCCACGTCGAGGCCGAGTGCCTCTTCAATCACGGGCCCGTTGCAGCCCCACACCCGGACGATGCAGCCCGTGCCGCCCCGAGAGCTGCACTCAGTCAGCGCCGCCTGCTGAGCCGCGGCCGACGAACCGTACGATTCCGCCCACCCAACCGCCGTGCTGTCCGCGTCCTGGTCCGCTACGTACGCCGCGCAACGCGCGAACGTCAGAACCACCGAACAACCCGCGCCGCACTCCCCCAACGCCGCCGCCCGGGCGGCGCCTGCCGTCTCGTAGTCCACCGCCCAGCCGTACTGGTCGCCCTGACGCTCATCGACCGCCAGCGCACCCACCGATGGCTGCGCCGCGACCACCGCCGCCATCCACAAGAACGCGCTGAAGACGACCGCCGAGCCAGCAACGGTCTGCATTGGTGTTCCTCCTTTGCCGCCGGAGAGGGAACGGTCTTCGTTTAGCGGGGCACACCTGCCTTCCTCTTCAGCCCAAGAGCGACCTCGCACTTAAGTTCCAGCCGAATGGGGGAACCAGCAGCGGAAGCGCCGCACGTTCGCCGCCGGCAGCCGACGACGCCCGCGCCCCCTTGCCCGCCCGGTTGGCGTAGGTGTGGTCGATGAATTCCGCTCGAACAGCGGCGCGATCACCGCATGCACCGGATGGTGCACCACCCGGTCGCAAAACGGCGCCGCCGAGATCAGCCTGGCACTTCGGGTCGCGCACCTCGAACGAGACGTAGCCGCCCGGCCGCCACGTCCCCACCCGCCCGCAGCTCGCGCTCCACGGCCAGAACCTCCGTCTCCAGGTTGGCGAGGAACGCAGCCGGCCCGGGCCGCCGGCGCTTGCCCAACGCCGCCTCATCCGCCTTCCGCCAACCGCCGATCAACCGGCCGGTCTCGTCGAGCGCGTGCCGCGTGCTCGTAGCGGCGCTCGTCCAGGTGCCCGAGGTCCTTGGCCAGCCAGCACAGGAACCGCAGCTTCTCGATGCCCAGGCACGCCGCCGCCAAGTGCCGGCGCCGTGCGCGAGTGTAGAGTCGCCTCGACCAGACGCTCCAGCATGTCGAGGGCCGTCGCCTGCAGCCGGTACCCAGGCAGGAATTTCTGATGCCGCGGGAACTTCTCCACCGTCGGTACCAGCCACAGCACGAAACCGATACTATCGGACCCACGCTCGACCCCATGCCCGACGTCTCCGTGTGCTCGCACAGGCGTGCATAAACGCCATCCCCACCGGGGAGGTCCAGCACGTTCGCGGCCGTCAGTCGAGTACGCCGACGCTACCGCCGACCACCCTCGGTGGACGGGTCAAATCCGGCCATTTGTGGACACCGCAAATCCGGCCATTTCCGGCATCCCGAGACGGCACGTGAGTTCTACTTCATGGGTTCGCGTATGCGCAAGGATCTGAGTCTGGTGAAGCCGGGGCCGCCAGGCCCATAGCGGCTCTCTGAGCGGAGGGACGGGCGGCGTGTCACCCGGCAGGGCCGGAGCGCACGCGGAGGACGCGCGCAGCGCGTTGACACGCCGGCCGTTCCGTAGCTACCCGTGTCGGAGCGCATCGATCGACCTCCCACCCGCGGCTGCCTGGACCTTGGTGCGCCAGCTGCGCGGCCCGCACTTGAGCACGTGCGCGTGATGGAGCAGGCGGTCGAGCAGCGCGGTGACGGCGGCGGTGTCTCCGAGCAGCTTCCCCCAGTCGTCGACCGGCCGGTTCGAGGTGAGCATCGTGGAGGCGCGTTCGTAGCGCCGCATGACCAGCTCGAGCAGGTCCTCGGCGGCAGTGTGGGGCAGCTTGCGCATGCCGAGGTCGTCGATGATGAGCAGGGGCACGCGGGTGAGCTCGACCAGGTAGGCCTTGCGGGTGTCGGCGAGCGTGGCCTCGGCGAGCTCCTCGAGGAAGGCGTGCGCCTCGCGGTAGATGACGCGGTAGCCCTGCTCGATGGCGGCGCGGCCGATGGCCTGGGCAAGATGGCTCTTGCCCGTACCGGGCGGCCCGATCAGCAGGACGTCCTCGCGCTGGGCGATGAAACGCGCGGTGGCGAGCTCGAAGACGAGGGCGCGGTTGATCTTCTTGTTGAAGGCGAAGTCGAAGCTGTCGAGCGCGCGGTCCGGGTCGCGGAATCGGGCCTGTTTGTGGCGCCGGGCGAGCAGCCGGTCCTGGCGCCGCTGCAGTTCGTCGTTGACGAGGGCGGCGACGAGGTCGATCGGGGCCATCTGCTCGACCTGGGCCTGCTGCAGGCGCGTGTCGAGGACATCGGCGATCCCGGAGAGGCGGAGCTTGCGCAGGGCCTGGTCGAGTTCGACGAGATTCATGACGGGTCTCCTGTTCTGCGGTCGATCAGATCGCGGTAGACGGTCAGTTGCCGGATGAGCGGGTCGACCTGGCGCAGCGAGAGGGGCGGCGCTGGCCGGCGGTCGAGGTAGCGCTTCAAGAAGCGGTAGGTGGGCATGCCGAGTTCGAGCGCGGCGGCGGCGGCCTGTTCGACGACGACGGGGCCGTGCTTCTTGGCGAGGGCGAGGACGCCGAGGATGCGGCGGACGCCGGCAGCCCCGTCGTGACGGTGGATGTGGTCGCAGATGGTGGCGGTCCCCGGGCCGGCCCGCTTGGCGGCCGCGAGCAGGGCGAGGGTCTTCGGCGGTGTGCGGGCGGGCCGGTCGTCGTCGGCGATGCGATGCCAGCCCCGGGGCGCGCGCAGGTGCTCGCGGAGGAGCTGGCCGGTGCTCGGGTCGAGCAGGCGGACGTGCAGGTCATTCCACTGGACGTGGACGCGGCGGCCGATCCAGCCCGGCGGCGCGCTGTAGTAGGCGGAGGCGACCTCGACGCAGCCGTCGAGATGCACGGTGCGTTGGCCGTACTCGTAGTAGCGGAAGGGCTCGAGCGGCAACGGGCCGAGCGCCGGACGTTCCTCGGCGAACATGGCGGCGACCTGGCGTTTGGTCGTGCCGTGGATGCGGGTGTCGGCCCAGCGCCGGTCCCAGCGGTCCAGGTATGCCTGGCCGTCGTCGAGGTGCTCGAAGCGGAGGCCGCGCAGCGGCGTCTTCTGGGTGTGGCCGACGCTGGCTTCGACCTTGCCTTTCCGATCGGGATCGCGGACGCGGCACGGCAGGGCGACGACACCGTAGTGGGCGAGCACGTCGCGGTAGAGCGGATTGAGCGTCGGGTCGTAGATGTCCGGGTGGAGGACGCCCTCCTTGAGATTGTCGAGCACGACGACGCGTACGGTGCCGCCCAGCCGGCGAAACGCCCGCTCGTGCAGCTCGGCCCAGACCTGGGCGCTGGAGCGGTGAACCAGCAGCCGGACGGCCTTGCGCGAGTAGCCCAGGGTGAGGACGAAGAGCCGTGTCCGCCGGTACTTGCCGGTGTCAGGGTCACGGACCATCGGTCCCTCCCCGTAGTCGACCTGTGCTTCTTCGCCCGGGGCGGTGGCGATCACCGCTCGAGCCTCGACGGCGGGCTGCTGCCGGACGGTCGCGACGAAGCGCCGCACGCTCGCATAGCCCGCCGGGAAGCCGTGGTCGTCGACCAGGTCCTGCCAGATGGCCATGGCGTTGCGCCCGCGGCCGAGCGCGTCGACGACCAGCTCGCGGTAGGGCTCGCACGCGCTCGCCCGCGGCGCACGAGTGGGACGGTCTCCGGCCACGGCAGTGGCCGTTTCGGTGCCGGTCCCGGCCGCGGGCGCCGCCGAGTCGGTGGACACCTGCGCGGAAATGGCCGGATTTGACGGTCGGGTGCGAGGACGGCCGCGGCCCTGCACCACCAGCCCGGCGGCCTTGAGGTAGCCGCTGGCCGTCTCGCGCCGCACCCCAGTCGCCCGTTCGATACGACGAAGCGACCAGCCGAGGCGCCCCAGCGCCAGGACCTGCTGTCGTTTCTCTTCAGCCAAGACGTTGCTCATGCCGGGCAGGAACGGTCTGTTCCCGACCGGCGTCAACGTCTCGGGGCGCTATCGGAAATGGCCTATGTGGACGCCCGTGCTGCTGTCAAGGTTCCGAGCCGCTTCCGGATTCTCGCGTGGGTCCCGGAGTTGGCCGAGTAGACGTCCGAACGCTCCGCCACCTCTCCGGGATGGACGGAGCCGCGTCGCGTAGCCGCCCCCGTTACGGCGCCTCCCTCAGGGTCGGCTTGGTCATCCGGCCAGTGTTTTCGGTGGCCGGACGAATCCGTCCGGCGACAACCAGCTCTGAGCCGGCGCGAGCGACGAGTCACCTGAAAGGCCGAAGCGCAAGCGGAGGAGACGCGAAGCGGCTTGACTCGACGGGAGCAGAGGCTACCTCTCCGCATCACCACCTACCCACATGAATTCGTGAAGACCCGGTTCCGACTCGGCGAGCGTAGCGAACAGGTTGCGGCTCTATGTTCGGCCTATGAATCCAGGTCTCGTGCCTGGTGGCCCCGATGGAATCAGCCGATCCGCGCCTCATTCGGTTTGCGGGCTTGGTGCCCAGCCATTTCCTCAGGCTTGACGGATCGCGGTTTGGCCTGTTTGCCATCACACCTCGTCGTTGCTTACGCAACCTTCAACGAGCTGGTCGGTTTACTTCGCAGGTCGGACGAATGTCATCGACTCGAGAGTCGCCGGCGGTGTTCACTCCCTGCCTTGCGCCAGGCAGATTGACGGGCGAAAGTTCGGTTCGTACGCCCGGTCATGGGCCAGCAGCGCCCAGATCGTACGCGCCGTCTTGTTCGCCAGTGCGACGACGACGACGTTCGATGGGCGGCGTCTGACGAGTCCGAGCTGCCACGCTGAGGGCAGCTTCGCGTGCACGAGCGCGGAACGTGCGCCGTGGATCAGCAGCGTTCGAAGATAGGTGTCCCCACGCTTCGAGATTCCGAGCATGCGTACTCGCCCACCTGTGCCGGTGTGTCGAGGAACGAGACCGAGCCAGGCCGCGAATTCCCGTCCGGACCGGAACGCTGTCGGATCGCCCATCGTAGCGACCGCGGCGGTCGCGCTCAGCACTCCGACACCCGGGATCGCTGCGATCCGCCGGCTGGCCAGAGTCTGGCGGTGCCAGACCGTGAGACGACGCTCGATCCTGTCGATCTCGCCGTCGAGGTCGGTGACCCGAACCCACTGCTCGCGCAGCGTATCGACGACCAGTCCCGGCAACCGCTGCGAAACGCGCTCGAGGGCGGAGGCTATATCCCGCCGCATTCCGGCTCGGCCCTGAGGCATCACTTCGCCGTGTTCGGCCAGCAGACCGCGCAGGCAGTTAATCTGGGCGGTACGGAACTTCACCAACTGCTGGCGCATGCGATGCAGGGCCAGGATCCCCTGCTGCTCCTCGCTCTTCACGGCAACCGTCTTGACCCCGGGTTGCTGAACCGCCGTCCAGATCGCCCGCGCGTCGTGCGCGTCATCCTTGTTGCCCGTCACGAATGGCCGGACCATCTTCGCCGGTAGCAGGCGGACCTCGTGGCCCAACGCCAGAAGTCGGCGCGCCCAATGCTGCGCGCCGCCGCAGGCCTCCATGCCGATGAGGCACGGCGCGCGATTGGCGAAGTGCTCGAGAAACTTCACCCGTGTCAGGCGCAGCCCGATGAGCTCGCCTGTCTCCGTCTCGACCCAGTGCACCTGGAACACCCGCTTCGCAATGTCCACGCCGACGACGGTTCTGCTACTCTGCATGCTGGACCCTCCGGTTGCCCGGGAAGACCTTGCGTCTTCCCCCCTTGGCACTCTGATGCCGTCGGCCCGTGGGGGTCCACTTCTTCAACCCCACGGCCCGACATCAAGAACGAAGGGCGTCCATTCCATTCGGTTTTCAACTGTCCACTATTGGCCGGTTTTGACCGTCGACCGAGGCGACCAGGAAGCGGCGGCCGAAGGGCGAGTGGCTCAAGGAACCGAACCAGGTCACGAGCCGGCCGCTCGCCAGCCGCAGCCCGTATGCGCTTCGCGCATCCAGCACCCACTCGTCCGGCTCCGCCTCGGGCAGGTAGCGGCGCTGGACCTGGTCCTGCCACAGCGCCCCGCCGCCGATGGCCGAGTCGCCCCAGCGCGGCGACACCGACAGCGACAGCCCCTCCTGGTTGGAAATGGCAAGCAGAAAAGGACTCCCCACCATTTGGCAAGGCCGTTGAGGGGGCATCCGTCGCGCACGGTTGCCCCGCGGCCGTCAACCCGCTGCGCGGGTCCTCCACTTCGTTCCGGCCCTACGGGTGACTGCCGCGACTGACCGTGCGGATTGCTCTTGAGGGCCAGCCAGAAGGCTGGCCCTCGTTTAAGGCTGGCAAGCGGCGCAAGGTGGCCGCTCCGTTGTCGCGGAGAACCGATCCAGCAGACCGGGAGGACTGGACGAGAGCAACCCCCACCACCGCAGACCAAGCCGGAACGCCGAGACCGAAGGGCTCAAGGCTCGGCTCACGTAGTTGCGCTTCGGACACGGTGCGGGTCGAAGCGGGCGCGGTCGCGTAGCATCGCACAGGCGACGCTGAGCAGGCGGTCCGCCACCGAGCGCAGCGCGCGTGCGTGGCCGTGACCGCGAGCCCGGAGCGACTGGTACTTGTCGTGGCTGGCCGGGTCGCGGTGGGCGGCGACGCGGGCCCAGTGATAGGCGGCATCGCGCAGCCGGTTGTGGGCTGCCAGCCTCCGCGTCACGATCATGCTCTTCCCGGAACGGCGGGTGACAGGAGCCACCCCGCAGAGGCAGCGAAGGGCACCGAAGTCCCGCCGTCTTACCGCATCGCCACCCTCGGCAAGCAGCGCGGCCAGCACCTTGGTGCCGATGCCCGGCAGCGACAGCAGGATGGCCGCATCCCGGGGCTCCTGCGACGAGGGCTCGTCCTCCGTCGACGCGCTCGGGTCGTCCGCTGGGGCAGCGCCGGTGAGCTGATCCACCAACCGGCCGAGCTCACGGTGCGCGTGGTCGAGCTGGCGGTTAACCAGGGCCAGGCGTTCGGCGACGAGCCGCACGTGTGCAACGGCGGCCTCGGCCGCGCCCGGGGCGAGCTTGACGGCTGGCGCTCGCAGCCGATCACGTAGGGTGGAGGCGCTGATCCGACGGATGCGGTGCTGCTTCAACACTCTGGTGAGCGTCACCTCGCGAACGCGTCGAGCCGCGCGCGGTGTCGGCAGACGTCGCCAGAGGTCGAGGACCCACGGCGCCGCGACATCGTCGTCAACCGCGTCGAGGAACTGCGGGTAGTAGCGCCAGAGCTGCTGCCGCATGCGATTCGCCAGGCGAACGCGTTCCCGCGTCAAGTCCTCGTCGAGACGGGACCACTCCCGCAACTCGATGATCGCCGGGTCGGTCGGCTCCAGCTGTCGCAGACAGTGCGGGTCGGTGCGCAGCGCCGAGGCGAGCACCCGGGCGTCGCGCCGGTCGTCCTTCGCGCCCGCTGGCGACATGCGGTCCCGGAAACGGTCGAGCTGCTTCGGGTTGATCGAGTGGACGACGAAACCCCGCTCCATCAGACTCTCGACCACGGGACCGCTCGGCGTTTCGACCGCAACGCCGACTTCACTCTCGTCAGCGGCCCCGAATGACAGCAGCCAGTCGGCCATCTGCGACAGCCCCGCGCCGCCGTGCTCAAACTCCCGTTCCCCGAGCACCTTCCCGGCGGCGTCGAGCACGCACGCCTGATGCTTCTGCGATCCCCAGTCGATACCCACGAACCAAGTCAGCTTCAAGTTGAACCTCCGGTCTGCCGAATCGAACGGGCGCGCCCCGATGCCTGCCGTTCCCTGTACTGGCGCTCTACGGCGCAAACTCCCCACGGGGCATCCATCGGTGGCTGGACCGCCGGGGCACAAGTCCTTTTCAGGTGCTCGAAGCACTGGGACCCCTCGGTACTCCCGGTGGCCTGCCCGACGCCGCGAGACCCTCCCGCGGCGTCATCGGGAAAGGTACAGGGACCCCCCGTTGTTGAGTTGTCGTGGTCATCGCGCCGTGGCCGGACGGAGCGTAGCGACGGGAGGCCACGGCGCGATGAGCGCTATTGCCGTGTCACCTCCTCTGGCGCCTGGGATGCCTGATTGCGTGTGGCGGCCTTGAGCCTGTAGCTGTCACCGGCGGTCGCCAGCACGGTGGCGTGGTGGACGACCCGGTCGATGACCGCGGCGGCGGCCGTCGGGTCGAGGAAGACCTCGGACCAACGCGCGAACGGCAGATTCGTCGTCACCACGAGGCTGCGGCGCTCGTAGCGCTGGCTGATGAAGCCGAACAGCAAGTCGGCCCCGGCCTTGTCGAGCGGCACGTATCCGAGCTCATCGACGATGACCACGTTGTAGCGGGCGAGCTGGTCGAGCTTGCGTTGCAGCCGGCCCTGCTGCTGCGCCTCGACGAGCAGCGTGACCAGCTCGGCGGCGGTCACGAACCGCACGCGGTAGTCGTGCTGGCAGCAGGCCATCCCCAACGCGATCGACAGATGCGTCTTTCCCGTGCCGACGCCGCCGACGAACACGACGTTGGCGGCCTCGGCGACGAAGCGGCAGTCGAAGACCTGCAGGACCGCATCGCGGTCGAGGCCGGGCTGGGCGTCGAACGCGAAGGCGTCGAGCGTCTTGAGCATCGGGAAGCGGGCGTCCTGGATGCGGCGTTGGATGCGCCGCTCCCGGCGGCCAGTCACCTCCAGGTGCACCAACTGGGCCAGGTAGTCGGCCGGCGCCTGGCGCTGGCGGGCGGCCTGCTCGGCCAGCGGCCGCCACTGGGTCGCGATCGTCGACAGGCACAGCGTCTTGAGGTCCGCCGCCAGGTGCGGGGGCTCGATGGTCGTCGTCGCCATCAGCAACGGCCCTCCACCAGCGCGTCATACGCCGAGAGCGTCGGGGCGGGCACGGCGATCTCAGCCAGCTCCGGACGCACGCCCGTGACCGGTGGGCAGACCGGCGGCGGGCCGCTCTGCTGCTGCCGGAGGATGAGCCGCACCGTCTCGAGACGCGGCGAATGACGCTCGAGCGCGGCCGTCACCGCGCGCTCGACGGCCGCGGCCGGGTGCGTCTCCATCAGCCGCAGCATCCGGACCCACTCCTGGTCGGGCTTGCGCGTGTGCCGGGCCAGCTCGGCCCGCACCTGCTGCCAGACGGGCGCCAGACGCCAGTCGATGAGCGCCGTCGCCTCGGCCACGGCCCGGTGTTTGCGCTCGAGCAGCGGCAGCACGTGAAACGCGTCGAGGACCTTCGTGCCTCTCGAGAACGCCCGGACGTGCTGCGCCACCACCTCGGCGCCGACCGCGACCGCCACCCGGTCGTGGTACAGCTTCACCCACACCGGCCGGTAGGCGTGGCGGATTGGCACCGAGTAGGTGACGTGGTCCACCCGCACGTGTCCGAACTTGTCGGCCACCCGCGCAACCACGCGGCAGGTGGCGGGCAGGTGCGCGGGCAGCGCCCGCAGATGCTGCCGCTCGAGCGTCAACGCGTCCTCGACCGAGCGCCCGTCATCGAGGTGGCGCGTCGGCAGGTCCGCCGCCAACTCGCGGAGAATCGCCGCGTTGAGCGCCGCCCAGCTCTCCACCGCCAGCCGCGGCCGGAACACCAGATTCCGGACGTATTTCACGCCCGTCTCCACCGAACCCTTCTCCCAGCCCTTGGCCGGCGCGCAGAACTCGGCCCGGAACGGATACGCGCCCCGGAACGCCTCGAACGCGTCGGTCTCGACCCGGTCGCGGCCGGCCAACACGTCCTTGACCGCCAGCGACGTGTTGTCGAGCACGGCGCGATCCACAGGACCCCCGAAATAATGGAAGGCCGATTCGATGCCGTCGAGCAGCGACTCGAGCCGCTCGACCGGGTACGCCTTGGCGAAATACGCATTCGAGTACGGCAGCGTGGCCACCAGGTACTTCACCTTGCACGGCACGCCGGCGATGTCGACCCAGGCTTCGCCGAAATCGACCTCCATCGTCGAGCCGGGAAGCGCGCTACGGTGCACGAACGCCTCCTTCGACGTCACCGTCCGCTTCAGCGCCGCCACGTAGCGGCGCACCGTCCGCGGCGAAACCGCGCCGGCCAACGGCAGCAGCAACCGCCGCACCCGCTTCGCAGTCAGCTTCCGATCTTCGCGCAGCCACTGCTGGATCTGTTCCCGCCATGGGTCCAGGCTGCGAGCCCGCAGCGAAGAGACCCGCACCGGCGGCGTCGGCCGGCCTACGGCCCGGCGCACGGTCTTGACATCCAACTGCAGCCGCCGCGCAATCTCCTTCTTCGGTACCCCCTCCACCACATGCAGATGGCGGATCTCGGCCCACTGGCTCATCCTGATCACCTCCGCGTCCTCCCGGTCATGTCGACGAGACGACCCTGTCTCGTCCCGTCGATCATCACCAGGAAACCGCTGCTTCCGAGTGCTCAGGGGGTCCCTGTACCTTTCCCGATGACGCCGCGGGAGGGTCTCGCGGCGTCGGGCAGGCCACCGGGAGTACCGAGGGGTCCCAGTGCTTCGAGCACCTGAAAAGGACTTGTGCCCCGGCGGTCCAGCCACCGATGGATGCCCCGTGGGGAGTTTGCGCCGTAGAGCGCCAGTACAGGGAACGGCAGGCATCGGGGCGCGCCCGTTCGATTCGGCAGACCGGAGGTTCAACTTGAAGCTGACTTGGTTCGTGGGTATCGACTGGGGATCGCAGAAGCATCAGGCGTGCGTGCTCGACGCCGCCGGGAAGGTGCTCGGGGAACGGGAGTTTGAGCACGGCGGCGCGGGGCTGTCGCAGATGGCCGACTGGCTGCTGTCATTCGGGGCCGCTGACGAGAGTGAAGTCGGCGTTGCGGTCGAAACGCCGAGCGGTCCCGTGGTCGAGAGTCTGATGGAGCGGGGTTTCGTCGTCCACTCGATCAACCCGAAGCAGCTCGACCGTTTCCGGGACCGCATGTCGCCAGCGGGCGCGAAGGACGACCGGCGCGACGCCCGGGTGCTCGCCTCGGCGCTGCGCACCGACCCGCACTGTCTGCGACAGCTGGAGCCGACCGACCCGGCGATCATCGAGTTGCGGGAGTGGTCCCGTCTCGACGAGGACTTGACGCGGGAACGCGTTCGCCTGGCGAATCGCATGCGGCAGCAGCTCTGGCGCTACTACCCGCAGTTCCTCGACGCGGTTGACGACGATGTCGCGGCGCCGTGGGTCCTCGACCTCTGGCGACGTCTGCCGACACCGCGCGCGGCTCGACGCGTTCGCGAGGTGACGCTCACCAGAGTGTTGAAGCAGCACCGCATCCGTCGGATCAGCGCCTCCACCCTACGTGATCGGCTGCGAGCGCCAGCCGTCAAGCTCGCCCCGGGCGCGGCCGAGGCCGCCGTTGCACACGTGCGGCTCGTCGCCGAACGCCTGGCCCTGGTTAACCGCCAGCTCGACCACGCGCACCGTGAGCTCGGCCGGTTGGTGGATCAGCTCACCGGCGCTGCCCCAGCGGACGACCCGAGCGCGTCGACGGAGGACGAGCCCTCGTCGCAGGAGCCCCGGGATGCGGCCATCCTGCTGTCGCTGCCGGGCATCGGCACCAAGGTGCTGGCCGCGCTGCTTGCCGAGGGTGGCGATGCGGTAAGACGGCGGGACTTCGGTGCCCTTCGCTGCCTCTGCGGGGTGGCTCCTGTCACCCGCCGTTCCGGGAAGAGCATGATCGTGACGCGGAGGCTGGCAGCCCACAACCGGCTGCGCGATGCCGCCTATCACTGGGCCCGCGTCGCCGCCCACCGCGACCCGGCCAGCCACGACAAGTACCAGTCGCTCCGGGCTCGCGGTCACGGCCACGCACGCGCGCTGCGCTCGGTGGCGGACCGCCTGCTCAGCGTCGCCTGTGCGATGCTACGCGACCGCGCCCGCTTCGACCCGCACCGTGTCCGAAGCGCAACTACGTGAGCCGAGCCTTGAGCCCTTCGGTCTCGGCGTTCCGGCTTGGTCTGCGGTGGTGGGGGTTGCTCTCGTCCAGTCCTCCCGGTCTGCTGGATCGGTTCTCCGCGACAACGGAGCGGCCACCTTGCGCCGCTTGCCAGCCTTAAACGAGGGCCAGCCTTCTGGCTGGCCCTCAAGAGCAATCCGCACGGTCAGTCGCGGCAGTCACCCGTAGGGCCGGAACGAAGTGGAGGACCCGCGCAGCGGGTTGACGGCCGCGGGGCAACCGTGCGCGACGGATGCCCCCTCAACGGCCTTGCCAAATGGTGGGGAGTCCTTTTCATCTTGCCGCTACCAGACAGCAGCCATGCGCCAGCCTGCACCGTCTGCTCCGAGACAGTCCCGGACGCTTCCATGCGGGCCACCTGGCCGCACAGCGTCCTGCCGATCTGCGCCGACCAGTCGTTGGCGAGCGACAGGAAGATGCGGGTGCGCAGCGTCTGGGAGCAACGCCCGCCACGCCTCGGACTGGCCGAACACGGCACGCAACGACGAAATCGACTGCGTGGCCACGATTGGGATCAGATGCGACTGGCTCGTCTGAAGCCACGCCCTGCTTTGAAGAGGACGCCCCACGGCGCGCGACAGGCCCGGGTTCGTGCCGGCCGGCATCTTCAGGCAGAGCACCTTGCCGCTGCCGATCACCTCGTCGAGCGGCGGGAGCCGCCGGGCGGCCGGCGCCTCGCCCGGCGGCTCCCGCGGACAGAACGTCGCGGCCATGTCCGGCAGGTCGAAGACCGAGAGAAAGACGCTGAGGCCCTCGATGATGCTGGAGCGCAGCTTCGAGTCGATGGTGACGCCAGTCCTGCGCGTGCCCGCGGCGCACGGCGTCGAGCTGATCGCGGCGGGCCGGGTCGACCGCGCCGGTGGTCTCGACCCTCGAACGCGATCCCGAGTCTGGTCAGCGGACTGCCCGAGACGGGCACGCTGCCGACCTCCAGCCGACAGACAGTTCCCGCACGACCTGCGGAGAGCATCTCCGGCGACGCTTACGGCCGCGGAGAACGCGCCTGAGTTCCTGCCCCCAGGCCGGAAACGCCCGATCGCCGACGTACGCCGTACCCCGGACCCTGAGGCGCTAGGGAGCGAGACACATCAAGCCCCATCTTCACAGTAGCTTGGAGCGAAACACAAGCAGCCCGGGGGCTAACCCCGGGACTGGGTTGAGTACCCTGAGCGACCCCGGCCCGGGCCGTAAGACTCCCTGCCCCCACAGCAGCGGGGGCAGGGAGTCTCACGCCCGAACCGGCCGGGGTCGCTCAGGGTGCATTTTTCCCTCCGGGAAGGCTCCACGGGCGCCGGCCCGAGGGCCGCCCCACACCCGCCACGGCGGGCATCAAGACCCGCCGCGCGTCGACCGCCCGCGACCGCTCCATCCCTCCAAACCGCGATAGCCGCTTCAACGCCGCGCCCCCCTGGGGAGACCCGCGCGACCACGGCCCGCAGGCCGTCTCCCCGACCTCCGGAGACCCGGCCCATAGGGGGGCACCGGTGGGGGCAGGGTCGGGGGTACGATCGATCCATCATGTGACCCCGACCCCTTGCCCCTCGCCCCCGGTCCCCCCGGCCGCCTGCCGATGACAGGCGGCCGGGGGGAGAAATTCGCGCGCGCTATGCGCGCTTTTTTTTTTACCCCGCTGTGCGGGGCAACGACGAGGAGCACGGCCGGCAAGGGGCCGCCACGAACCTCCCCTAAGGAAAGGAGAACACGATGGACGAGGTGACACTCGACCCGCAGCAGGTGCCGGCGCGCGCCGAGCTGCTGCTGGCCGCCGGCTTCGGGCAGGAGGCCCGGGGCCGCCCGATCCACGGCCGGCTCGAGAGCGAGGACGACGGCGACGGGCAGCCCGGACCGCGGGTGAAGATCGGCGCGGTCCGGACGCGGCGGCTCGCGGCGAGCGAAGGCACGGCCAGGCTCTCGGGCAGCGCGTACGGCAACCCGCTCCGCGGCACGCGGGACATCGCCCCGGCCGTCCCCGTCGGCGCGCCCGTGATCGCGAGGGTCGACGTCCCCGACGCCCGCGGGTGGCGCGTCTACCGGGCGGCGCCGAACGGGGCCGTCATCTACGACGGGTGGATCGAGCACGACCCGGCCAACGCGGAGCTCGTGATCACGGAGATGCGGGCGGCCGCGGCGGCGAGCCCCGAGGCGGCGCTGCGCCGCGCCGTCGAGCGGCAGCCCGGCCACGCGAGCGCGAAAGCGATCGCGCGGTGGCTCGCGGGCCGGGTGGTCGAGCGGCCCGCCGCCCCGGCCAGGCCCCGGTCGCGGGCGGCCCGGCGGCGGTGGCGGCGCGCCCGCGCGCGGAGAGGCGGCCGCCCGTGACGTCGCCCGCCGGAACCGGCCCGCGTGCCGCGGGCCTCGTCGCCCGGGAACGCCTCGAGCGGCACGGCGTCGGCACGCTGAGCGACGCCGAGCTGCTGACGATCCTCGCCGGCCCCGCCGGCAACCGGGCCGCCGACGCGGTGCTCGGCGAGTGCGGGGCGGTGCAGACCCTGCCCCAGGAGAGCGCCGGCGACCTCGCCCGCATCGACGGCGTGACGCCGAGGGCGGCCGCCGTCATCGCCGCCGCGGTCGAGCTCGGCCGCCGGACCCTGACGCGCCCCGCGCCGCGGGGGATGCGTCTCGGATCGCCGCGCGAGGTGGCCACGTACCTTCTGCCGGAGCACGGGACGCACCCCGTCGAGCGCTTCGGCATCATCAGCCTGAGCACGAAGCACCACCTCCTGCGGACCGTCCTCATCTCGATCGGGACCCTCGACGCCAGCCTGGTGCACCCGCGCGAGGTCTTCCGGACCGCGGCGATGCACCGGGCGGCCGCGATCATCCTGTTCCACAATCATCCGTCGGGTGACCCGACGCCCAGCGCGGACGACGTCGCGCTCACCGCGCGGCTCGTCGAGGCCGGTGCCCTGATGGGGATCGAGGTCCTCGACCACATGATCCTCGCCGGCAGCCGGTACTGCAGCTTCAAGGAGATGGGGCGCCTGTGACCGGCACGCGAACACGGCCGCCAGTCGCCGCCGTACGCTGAAGCTCCCGCCTGCCGCCGGCTTACCCCCGCACAACCGAACCCGGGAATGACCGGCGTGAGCGCCGCTCGCAACCACTACCGGTGCGCCCGGGAGGGTGTCGGAGCGATCGCTCGAGCAGGAACGATGCCGCCGGCCGGTCGCGCGGGTCGGCCGCAAGCTCCCGAGCTGACGCGCCTTGTTGCCCCGCTGCACCTGCGAGGACCTGCACGTGAAGAAGATGACGCCCTACAACGAGCTCGAGCGGGACCGCGACGCGAACGAGAGCGTCTCGTGCCTGTGTGGAGACTGATAGCATGACCGAACACCGCCGGCCGCCCAAGACAACCTGGTTCGAGCCGTCCCCAAGACCGCCCTGTCACACCGCGCGCGGCCGTCCCCCCGCGGGCCGCAGCCTCGAGATATCGAGCCGCAGCCGCGACCCGCTCGGCCGCGAGCTGAGCGCGATGAACCTGCCCGCCGCCGGCGACCCTCGGGGGCGGCCGGTCGAGGCCGTGTACCAGGCCGCCAAGTGCTACGGCGGCGGCGGACCCGACGCGCCCGGGTGCGACTCCGGCTACGCCGCGAAACGCCGCGACCGGGAGCGCCGGCGGGAGGGGCCGCTGTCCGCCCTCGAGCACGAGGGACGCCGCTGGGCGACGGAGACCGGCTCGGCGTTCTACGACTGGCTCTGGACCCGGAGCGCGATCGCGCGGTGGGGGATCGGGGTCGTCGACCGCCTCCGCGAGTACGACGCCTTCAGCGACCAGTTCCACCGCGCCGGGGCGCTGGCGTGCCAGGCGAAGACCGCCGCCATGGTCGCCGGCATGGGACGGGCGAGGGCGCAGGCCGCCACCGAGAGCCCCGAGGCCTGGCTGCGCGAGACGCGGGGACCGGCCGAGCGCCGAGCGCCGGCCGCGGGCGAGACCGCGGCCCCCGGCCGCATCTACGCCGGCGTCGGCTCGCGGAGCACGCCCCAGGACGTCCTCGACAGGATGGAGCGGATCGCGGAAGCGATGGCCCGCCGGGGCTGGACGCTGCGCTCGGGCGCCGCGGCCGGCGCCGACAGCGCGTTCGAGGACGGCGCCATGCGCGCGGGAGGACCGCGGGAGATCTGGCTCCCGTGGGACGGGTTCAACGGCCGGACCGCCGGCGGCGCGACCCGCATCGGCCGCAACAGCGCCCGCAACCGCGACCGGGCCCGGCAGTGCCACCCGGCCTGGCACACCCTCTCCGACGGCGCGCAGAAGCTCATGCTGAGGAACGTCCACCAGGTCCTCGGCCCCGAGCCCGGGTCGTCCCCGCCCGCCGACGTCGTGCTGTGCTGGACGCCGAACGGAGCCGGCGGCGGCGGCACCGGCCTCGCCGTCCGCCTCGCCCGGCGCCACGACATCCCCGTCGTCGACCTCGGGATCGAGGACCGGCGCGAGCTCCGCGCCGCGGTCGACGCCGCGGTCGAGCGCGGGCTTCCCCCTGATGTCGCCGAGCTGCTCGACGCGAAGCCCCGGCAAGCGGCGCCCGACGCGTACCGGATCCTCGTGACGGGCGCCCTGCGCAGCGACGAGGCCGCCGCGCTCGAGCGGCGGCTCGACGAGCTGGCCGCCGGCAGGTCCGACGTCGCCGTGATCGCCGGTGCGGGCTCGGCGACGGGAGCCGCCGCCGCGTGGGCCGCCGAGCGGGGGCACGCGAGGATCGACCCCGGCCCCCGCCGGGACGAGCGGCCGGGACCCGAGCCGCCGTCCTGCCGCGCGGCGAGGCTCCTGGCCGCGAAGCCGCACGTCGTCCTCGAATGCGGCGGCGACTGGAGCGCCCAGACCCAGGCCGTGCGCGACCTCGCCGAGCTCCACGGGGTGCGGATCGAGCGTTGCGACGGCGTGGAGAGGCGGCCCACCGGGATCGAGCACCACCTGGCGCGGGCGGAAGCCGAGCGCCATCGGGCGGCCGACCCGCCGCCGCAGGCGGCCGGGAAGGCGCGCCGGCGCCGAGCGGGCCGCTACGACGCGGTCGACCGGTTCGTCAGCGCACTCGCGGAGCCGGGCGCCCGCATCGTCCGCGCGGCCGCGCGCCGCCGCCGCGTCACCGACCCCGAGACGGTGCGGCGGGCCCTCTTCGTGACGAACAGCCCCATCCGGGCCACGCTCCTCGGGGCCGACGCCTGGACCGCCCGCGAGCGGCTCGAGAACGACCCGCTCGGCATCCTCACCCGCGGCATAGGCCCCGCCGAGCTGCAGGCGGCCCTCAAGCTCGCACGGTCCGTGACGAGGGCCCTCGAGCGGGCGGGACTGTCGACCGCCGCCTCCCGCAGCCCCGAAGCGCCCGCGGAAGGGATGCGGCCGCGCGCCGTCGACGCCCGGCGAGCGCGGCGAGAGCACCAGCCCACCCGCTGAACGTCCCGCAACCGGCGACGCACCCTGCGGCGGCGGCGAACCCCCGCCCGCGGGACCCGTGCGCCGCCACGCACCCCCGGACACGACCCGACGGAAAGGAGCATCGACCATGTTCGGACTGTATCCAGCCGTACCAACCCGCCCTGGCGACTACGTGGTCCACCGGGCCGGCCGGTCCCTGCGCAACGCCCGCGTCCGGCCCAGGGGCCTCACGCCCAGACGCCTGGCGCAGCTCGCGTGCGCCGAACGTCGCCACGGCGCGCTGCGGTGGGCGACGCCCCGGCCGTGGATCGACGAGCCGGCCATCGTCGTCAGCGACGTGATCGCCGGCCCCGAGCCGTGGACGGGGACGCTGCTCGACCCCGCCGTCCCGCGGCGCGTGCCGGTCGGCGTGCTTCTCCGCGCCACGTCCGCCGACACCCGCCACTGGCTCGTCTGGCCGGACGGCGGCCTCCGCCCGGCGGCGGGGCTCCACGGCGACGACCCGCAGTCGGTGGCCGCCTACATCGACGAGCCCGCGATGGCGCACTTCGGCCGGGAGCTCGACGCCGCCCGCCTGGCGGCGGCGACCGCCGGCGAGGACGCCGGCGACGGCGCCAAGCTGGCCGACGCGGTGACCGCCTGGATCGCCGATCTGCTGCGCCGCGACACGGCGGCAGACCGCCGCCCGCGCCCCCGCGTGCGCCGGAGGGCGCCGGCCCCGGGAAGGAGCCTCGTGTGCCGATGGCTCTGACGCGCGGCACCCGCACGACCGTGATCACCCGGCGCGGACATACGCGGGTGGGACTGGCGCAGTCGAGCGGCGAAGCCCGCCGCTGGCTGGCCGACGCAACCGACTACCGCGGGGGCTGTCCCTTCGACCGAGCCATCATCGCGATCAGCCGCGCCGACGACGACCAGCGGCCGCGCATCCGGGTGCGCCGCGGAACGCCGTACGAGCGCATCGACGCTTGGCTCGGCCCCCGGCCGTCGCCGAACGACCCCCGCCACCCCCGCCGCGACGCGCTGATGCGCAGGCTCCCGCCGGAGAGTGCCGCCCGAACGCTGATCGCGCTGCGGAGCGGCGCGGTGACGACGCTGACCGGACCGGCGAGCGAGGCGGGCCGGCCGCTCGACGCGTACCTGCGCCTGCAGGCGGCAGCGGAGGACGCCTCGGCCGCCGACATCGCCCTCGTGATGCACGTCGCGGGCCGGCTGGCGCCGTGGATCGCGGTGAGCGCGGGCGATGTCCGCATCGAACGCTTCTGACCGCCCCCGGTCACGTGGCGATGGCGATCCCCCCACCGCACCTCCCGGCGAGCGGGGCGGGCGTAGCCCCGCGGCCGAATCCGCACCGGGAACCGGCCGGTTCCTGCGGCTCCCCAGCCGCAGCCCCGAGCGATACCCGGGACGTCTGGCGCCGGCGCAGCCGCGCTCGAAAGGACACGTGAAATGAACCCGCAAGCAGCCGGCGACGGCACGCCGGCGGCCCCGACCGGCCGCACCATGCTGGCGACGGCACCCCGCACCGAGACCCGCATCGTCTGGCTCCCCGACGAGTGGGCCGTCTACATCGCGAACGGCGACGACCCGGAGAGCCCCGACTGGCCCGTCGGGCTGTGCGACGAGGAGTTGCGCCGGCTCCGCCTCGAGGGCTTCGACACCGTGACCTGCACCGGCGAGACGAGAGAGCTGCAGGAGTATGGCGGCGTCGTCGGCACGCTCCGGGCGTACGAGGCGCTCCGCACCGGCGGCGACGACCCCGTCACCCGCACCGTCACCCTCGTCCGCGAACGGACCCAGCTCCCGGCCGGCAACGTGACGCGCCGGATCGCGCTCGACGCCAGGCTGACGCTGACGCGGAGCGAGAGCCAGCCCGCCGAACGCCTCGCGGCGCGGGCCGTGCTCGAGGTGACGGGGCTCGAGCGCCGCGTCGCCCGGGCGTGGGGGAACACCGCCGGCGCCCCCGTCGACCCCGTCTGGCTCCACATCGACATCGACGGCGGCACCCAGCCGCTGCCCCCGGACGCCTGGTCCGACCAGGACGCGATCGCCGCCCGCCTCGACAGCCGCAACCGTATCGACCGGATCGTCCTGAAGGACCCCCGGGCGCCCGTCGGCCGGCGAACGGCAACGCCGCCGTGGTGCCACCGGGCGCCGTTCTACGACCACGAAGGCCGGGTGCGCTGCTTCAGGTGCGACGGGATCAAGCACGCGCTCGCGGACGACAGCCGGCGGCCGCCGCGGACGACCCCCCTTGCATACTGCCCGAGCTGCGACCGCAAGCAGTAGCTCGACAGGCGCTCGACGCCGTCGTCGAGCCGGTCCATCACGAACGGCACCTGCACACCCCGTCCGCATGCGCCGCCCGCGCCCCGCGGACACCGCCCCCCGTCACCGAAGGAGAACGCGACATGCCGAGAAGCCTGTCGAGGGCGCAGTGCGTCCTCGCAGCGAGCCTGCCCGCCGGCAGACCCACCGAGCCGCCGGCGAAGTGGAACGCCCGGACGAAGCCGCGGCGCCTGCCGGACCGGCCGCCCCGGCGTCACCCGCGGCACGAACGCCAGAGGCCGCCGGCGATGATCCTGAACCGCCGCACCGACCGGCCCAGGCCGCACCAGGTCTACGTCGGCCGCCCCTCGAAGTGGGGGAACCGCTTCAAGCTGACGGATGGCGCCGACCGGATCCGCGTCATCGCCCTGTACCCCGCGGACCTCGTCCACAGGCTGCGCACCGGCAGGCTGACGCGCGCCGAGCTCGCGGAGCTCGACGGCCGCCCGCTGGTGTGCTGGTGCGCCCCGCTGGCGTGCCACGGCCACGTGCTGCTGGCGGCCGCCGCCTGGGCCGCGACCCAGCCCGGCGTCGGCCTCGAAGCCGCCAAGTGGACGAGGGAGCCCATCGAGCGCCTCGTCCGGCGCATGGCGCGGCCCGGAGCACGGGCGGCATGACTCCACTCGATCTCATCACCAGGCGCCAGTACCTCGAGGAGGAGCTGGCCCTGGCCGCCGCCACCCACCAGTACGTCCTCGACGGCCCCTCCCCGACGAAGCCCGCCGACCACGACGCCCGCGACGCCCTCCTCGACCGCCTGCGGACCCGCTGGACCGACGCGCTCGACTGCCTGACCAGACACACGAACCCCGCCCGCGGCGGCGACCCCGAATGGCAGGGGCCCGTCAAGGAGCGGGCCAGACACGCCGCGGGGCGCTTCGCCGGACCTCCCGACGCTGCCGCCCCACGAGCCGCGGCCCCGGGCGCCGCCGAGGCGGCGCTGCGAGCCGCCGTCGATCGGGCGCAGCGGGCGTTGCTTGACGACGAAGGCTGCTACTCGGTCTCGAGGACGCACGACGCCGCCCTCGACCTGGCCGAAGCGGCAAGAACCCTGCTGAACGAACTCGAAACGAGGCATACGAAGTGATGAAACTCACGAACCGGAATATCCCCCTGGAGCGCCTGACGCTATCGGCCGCCAACGTGCGCAAGGCAAGCGCCGACCCCGAGGACGACAAGGAGCTGCAGGCGAGCATCCTGTCGCTGGGCGTCCTCGAGAGCCTCCTCGTGGTCCCCAACGGCGACGACAACTTCGACGTGATCGCCGGCGGCCGGCGGCTGGCCGCCCTGCAGCGGCTCGCCGAGGCCGGCGAGATCCCCGCGGGGTACGTCGCGCCGTGCCGCATCTACAGCGGCGGCGCCGACCCCGCCGAGGTGTCGCTCCACGAGAACGAGAAGCGCGCCCCGATGCACCCGGCCGACCAGTACGAGGCGTACGCGCGGCTGCGCGCCAAGGGCATGACCGCTGCCGAGATCGCGTCGCGGGCCGGCGTCAGCGAGCGGCAGGTGACGAAGATGATGCGGCTCGGGACGGTGGCCCCGGAGCTGCTGGCCGCGTACCGCAACGGCGACATGGACCTCCAAACGCTGATGGCCTTCACCGTCACCGACGACCGCCAGGCGCAGATCGACGTCTGGGCGAAGGCCCGCGGCGGCGGGACGACCTGGCCCGAGCACATCCGCCAGCAGCTCACCGAGGGCGCGGTGATCGGCAACAGCGGGCTCGCCTCGTTCGTCGGCCTGGAGGCCTACGAGAAGGCCGGCGGCCGGGTGCAGCGCGACCTGTTCAGCCAGTTCGACGACGAGGCGGTGTACCTGCTCGACCGCGGCCTGCTCGTGAAGCTGGCCGAGGCCGAGCTGAAGAAGACCGCCGACCGCTTGGCGAAGCGGTGGAAGTGGGTCGAGATCCAGATCAACCCCGACTGGGACCGGATCCACACGCTGCACAAGCTCCGCGGCGTGCCCGGAGCGCCGACCGCGGCCGAGCGGAAGCGCCTCGACGATCTCGCCGACCGGATGCAGGACATCGCCGACAACCCGCCGATGGACCCGGCCGAGCAGGGCAAGGCGTACGCCCGGAGCCAGGAACTCAACGCCAAGTACGAGAAGCTCGAGGCGCGCATCGCCGCCCGCATCAAGTACCGGCCCGAGGACATGCGCATCGCCGGGTGCATCGTGACCCTCAAGGGCGCGCGGGCGGACGTGATCACGGGGCTCGTGCTCCCGGAGGACGTGCCGCCGAAGCCGAAGAAGACCGCCAGGAAGAAGGCGGCCGCCGCCGCGGCCGATGTTCCGGCAGTCGCCCCCGACGCGGACGGCGCGAAGCCCGCGGACGGCGGAGCAGAGCCCGCCGCGCCGGCGCCGACCTTCGAGGAGCGGTTCGAGAAGCCGTGGACGACCAGCACGACGCGCAACCACCAGAGCCCCGAGGCCGCGCACGCCAAGGTTGCCGGCCTGAGCACCGGCGTCATCGACGACCTCGCGGCGATCCGCACGGGCATCGTCCGCGCTGCGCTGGCCGAGCGCTTCGACGTCGCGTTCGACCTCGCGGCGTACCTCCTGGTGATGGACACGTCGACGCGCCCCGCCGAGCGCCCCGCCGACATCCGCCTCGTCCGCACGAGCCTGCGCCCGGTCGGCCGCAGCAGCGAGAACGACTTCGCGGCCGCCAGCCCCGGCGAGAGGCTCGACAGCCCGCCCGCCGGCCAGTGGATGAAGCTCGGCGACGACCTGAAGCGCTTCGACGCGTTCCGAGCCCTCGCCGACACCGAGAAGCACGACATGTTCGCCCGCGCCGTCTCGGCCGCGCTCTACAACCAGGCCGCCAACCAGCACCGCGCGATGCCCGTCGGAGAACGCGTGGTCGAGCTCCTCGACATCGACTTCGCCAAGGCGGTCCGGCCCACCGAGAAGTACTTCTGGAAGCGCCTGACCCGCGCCCGGATGCTCGAGATCGCGGAGACCGTCGTCGGCAAGGAGTGGGCGAAGGCCCGCCGGAACCACAAGAAGGGGCCGCTCGCCGCCGACATGGCCGCTGTCTTCGGAGACGACCCGCAGGGGCGGGCTGCACTTGACGCCGAGGCGCGGGAGCGCGTCGAGCAGTGGACCATGCCGGGCTTCAAGGCATGGGACGGCCCCGCCGCGAAGAAGGGGCGCTCCTGACCCCGCGGGCGGACGCTGGAGCGCGCGCGAACCCCATCTGCCGCTCACCGACGCGATTGCCGCCGTCCGCGACCCAGTCCGCCTGACGGCAAAGAGCCGATGTGGCGCTGTGACTCAAGCGGTTCAGCGCAACGCCAGCGCTGAACACCGGGGCGCTCGCGGTCCCGCCCCGCAGGATCCCTGCCTTGTTGTTGCGAAACTTGCACCATGCTAGTGGTGTGTCCGCGAAATGGCTTTACATGCTGTCCGTGGCCGACAACACCGCGAAACCCGCCGATTGTCGGGCACCGATTGGGGGTCGTTGTGTCGCACGCGCGGAAGCTGAAGTGTCAAATTGTTCTAGTGACACACCACTAGCGTATTGATGAAGCGGCGTAGTTGATCTGGCTGGAAGTGTGCCCAGACTGACCATCGGCGACATCGACGACCATGTGATCGATCGGCTTCAAGAGCGAGCCCGAGCGAATCAGCGTTCGCTCGAGGGTGAGATCCGGCACGTGTTGACGGAGCGCGTGAATCCTCGTTCCCGCATCCTTCAATTCCGCGAGCGTGTTCAGCAGATCGCATCGCTGACCGCCGCCACGCCCCAGACCGACAGCGTCGCCCTGCTCCGCGAAGATCGGGATCGGTGAACCTGAGAGATATAACCGAAAGTTGTGGATCGGGCGGCGTGAAACAGGTGGCGTATCCTTCCACGTGAACACGAAAACCACCCTGGCTGGCGGGCCGGGGGGAAGGAGACACCACCCAATGCTGAAGGTACTCGACCCAGCGCGCGAAGACAACGCCGGCACGACCGAGAGTGTCGCTCCGACCCTCGATGAGGTGGCCCGAGAGGGCGCGCGACGGATGCTGGCGACGGCGTTGGAAGAAGAGGTTGCGCACTACATCGAGGCGCATGCCGACGCGCGCGACGCAGCCGGCCGGCGGCTGGTCGTGCGCAACGGCCGTGGGCAATCCCGCACGGTGACCTGCGGTGCAGGGACGATGCAGGTTTGTGCGCCGCGGGTGAACGACCAGCGGGTTGACGACGACGGCGCGCGGCAGCGGTTCACGAGCCGGATCCTGCCGCCGTACATGCGGCGGTCGCCGCAGGTGGCCGAGGTTCTGCCGCTGCTGTATCTGCGCGGCTTGTCGACGGGCGACTTCCGCGAGGCGTTGCCGGTGCTGCTCGGTGAGGACGCGGCGGGTCTGAGCGCGACGAACATCGCGCGGCTGACGGGCACTTGGGACACCGAGTATCAGGCGTTCCGGCGCCGGGACCTGTCGGGGTGCGACTTCGTCTACGTGTGGGTCGACGGGATCCACTTCAACATCCGCCTGGAAGACGACCGGCTTTGCACACTGGTGATGCTCGGGGTGCGGGCGGACGGGACGAAGGAGTTGATGGCGCTTGAGGACGGCTATCGGGAGAGCGCGGAGAGCTGGGCAAGCGTGCTGCGGGACCTGAGCCGGCGTGGTTTGCGCGCGCCGGTGATGGCGATTGGGGACGGCGCGCTCGGCTTCTGGGCCGCGGTCCGCGATGTCTGGCCGGAGACGACTCCCCAGCGCGACTGGTGCCACAAGATGGCCAACGTGCTCGACAAGCTCCCCAAACGCCTTCGGCCGCGAGCCAAGCGGGCGCTGCGCGAGGTCATGTATGCGGCGACCAGGAGCGACGCCGAGACGGCCATCGGCGCCTTCGTTGCCGAGTTCGAGGCGAAGTATCCGAAGGCGACTGCCTGGTGGGCGACCAGGACGCCCTGCTGGCTTTCTTCGCCTTTCCGGCCGAGCACTGGCGGCACCTGCGGACGTCGAATCTGATCGAGTCGCCGTTCGCCACGGTCCGCCTGCGGCAGCGTGTGACGAAGGGGGCTGGCTCCCGCACCAAGGGGCTTCTGATGGCCTACAAGCTCTTGGACATGGCGCAGCGACGGTGGCGCCGCTTGAACGGCGCGCACCTGCTGCCCTTGGTGCGCGCCGGCGTGCCGTTCATCGATGGCGTGCTGGAGGAACGCTGCCAGACTGAGCAGGAGGTCCAGAAGGAGGCTGCCTGATCACGCCAGACTCCCGATCCACAACATTTGACAATATCTCTGAACCTGACGGTCGATGCGAGCATCGTCACCAAGTGGTTCCTGACGGAGCCGCAGTCCGAGGAAGCACGCCGACTACTTGCCCCGCGGATCCGTCTGCACGCTCCCGACGTCCTGCTTGTCGAGTACGCGAACACCACCTGGAAGAAGATCCACCGGCGCGAGATCCCAGACGCACGGCGGCGGTGCGGGCGTCACGAGCGTGAGCACCCCCTTGGTGACCGCCGCCGAACGGCCCCGGCGCCTTCTCCACGACACGGAATCCCGGTGCCACTCAGCCGGCGGCAGCGAACCAGCTTGCAAGCCCTGACCGGCAGTCACTCCCGACTCCGCCCCGGGGTCATTTGTCGACGCCTGCCACGCGACGAACACGACTACTGAAGAGGGACCACGGAACATCAGGGACTGAAGGCGAGAATCACGCACAGGCCACCGGCCGGGGTCTGGTCGCCCATGACCAGTGGATACCCGGTTGGCCGACCGTCCGCGCCGCCGGCGACATCGAGCGCCCGCAGCGAACCGCCGACCACCTCTCCCGGCTCATGAACGACGAGAGCCGGCCCCTCCATACCCACCGCTGACGCAAGCCCCCGACACTTCCCGGAGAACCCTGCTCGCCCGGATCGAGCTTCACCCGGGTTCCCCACCACCTGTGCGTCGACCACTACGACCGGACCATCCGACCCGACCGGGAGGAACCCGAAGCATGACGAACCGAACCCGAGCCGCGCACGAGCTCGCGCCCTGGCTGCACGAGGCCCTGGCTCAGCAGGCGGACCCGCTCCACCACGTGTGCCGGCACATCGCCCGCGACCTCGAAACCGGCGCCCGGGACCCCGCTGACGCCGCAAGGCTGCTCAGCGCGGCCCTCGACGGCTTTCCAGACAGCGGCAGCGCCGCACCTCCGCCCTCCGACCTCGCCGAGCTCGCCGGCCACATGCGATCCCTCCAGCGCGCCCTCGCCCAAACCGGCCTCCCCGGAGACGTCGTGATGATGACCGCCACCGTCCACGCCCACCGATGCCTGGACATCGGCATCGAGCGCGCGCGATCCGACAGCGCCGAGAACATCCAATGAACGAGTCGACGATGCAAAAAGACACCGAGATCCGGTGGATACCCCTCCGGAACCTGGAGCCCTCCGACCGCAACGCGCGCACGACGGCGGCCCCGGCCGAAGCCATGCGCGAGCTCGAAGCGTCCCTGGAGGCGCACGGGCTCCTCGAGAACCTCGTGGTGCGCGCCCACGATGACGGCAAGACCTTCCACGTCGTCGGCGGCGGCCGGCGGCTGCGGGCCCTCCGGACCCTGGCGAAGAAGCGCAAGAGCAGGTTCCGCACCACGACGCCGATACCGTGCCGGGTCATGCCCGCCGACGCGATCGACGAGGAGATCAGCGCGGCCGAGAACCTGGTGCGCGTGAACATGCACCCGGTGGACGAGTTCACCGCGTTCCACACGCTGCTCGAGCGCGGCCTGAGCGCCCGCGAGATCGCCAACCGCTTCGGCCTGACCGGCCGGACGGTGCAGCGGCGGCTGCGCCTCGGCGCCGTCGCCCCGGAGATCCTCGGGCACGCGCGCGACGGCCACCTGACGCTCGACCAGCTCGAGGCCTTCGCGGCCACGCCGGACCGCACCCGCCAGCTCGGCGTCTGGAACAAGATGCAGAGCCACGCGGGGTACACGGCGAACGCCGGCTGGATCCGCAACGAGCTGCAGCAGGGCCTCGTGTCCGCCGCATCCGCCCGGGCGCGGTTCGTCGGCCTGAAGGCGTACAAGGCCGCCGGCGGGAAGGTGGAGGAGGATCTGTTCGCCGCCGAGGACGACCGCAGCGTGCTGATCCGCGACGTCGAACTCCTGAGCGAGCTCGCCTCCAGGAAGCTGGACAGCGCGCGGCGCAAGCTCGGCGGCGGCTGGCGCTGGATCGACACGATCCTCGAGGCCCCGTGGGACGTGACCCGGCAGTTCGGGCGCGTGAAGGGCAAGCCCGAGCCGCCGACCGACGCCGAGAGCGCGCGCTTCGCGGAGCTGACGGCCGAGATCGACCGGCTCAAGCAGGCGGCCTACGCCGATGGCGACGACGCCGGCGGCACGGCCGAGCGCGACCGGCTCACAGCCGACATCGAGAAGCTCGAGGCCGACGCCGAGGCCCTCGACGACGAGATGCACTCCCGCGAGTCGTACAGCGCCGAGCTCATGGCCTGCTCCGGGTGCATCGTGACGATCGGCAGCCAGGGCGAGCTGATCATCCACAAGGGCTTGGTGCGCCGGCAGGACGAACACCTCGTGCCCGCACCCCCGCCGCCGGGCCCGGCCACCACCACCGGACCCGCCGGCGAGGCCGCAGCCCCTGCCGGCGGCGCGACCGGCGGACAGGCGGACCCGACCCCGCGGCCGGTGCCCCCCGAGCCCGCGACCGCAGCCGCACGCGACGACGGCCCGCCGCCCCCGACGCCCGCCCCGGACCGCGGTGGGTCGCCCGCGCCCCCTCCCGGCGCGGACTA
Source organism: Vicinamibacterales bacterium (assembly GCA_963665465.1). GTDB lineage: Bacteria > Acidobacteriota > Vicinamibacteria > Vicinamibacterales > UBA8438 > JAAXGX01. The sequence continues at coordinate 4,209,114 of OY762226.1, read as the reverse complement.
CCGCCCGCCGCAGTACGAGCACAGCGAGCCCGACGAGCGCGGCGCGGCGACCCAGGACGCGGGCCTTCGGCTGGGCCTGGCGGAAGACCTGCGCCTGATCCGCACCGCCATCGTCAAGGCGTGCCTCCAGTGCGACCTGGAGCTCGCCTTCGACCTCGCCGCGTACCAGTTGGCCTCGGCCGTCTTCGGCAGAAAGCCGGACGGACCTCTGGCGATCGAGATCACCACCACCGGAGACGTGCCCGAAGGCGTCGACCCCGATGACCGGGAGGCCGTCGCGCAGCGGAGCCCCGGGGCGCGCATGCTGGCCGCGGAGACCGCCTACCTGAAGCTCGATTGGCTGCAGGCCCCGACCCCGCGGGAGCGGCTGCTCCAGTTCCGCGCGCTCCAGCCCAAGGAGCGGCGCAGGCAGCTGGCGGCGGCCGTCGCCCGGGCGCTCACGCCGCAGCTCGCCTTCGACCCCGACGCCCGCGCCGAGACCGAGGTCGTCGTCGAGGCACTCGACATTCCGTTCCACGAGCTGTACCGCCCCGACCTCGAGCACTTCTGGCGCCGCATGGGGCGCCGCGAGATGCTCGCCGTCGCTGCCGAGACGCTGGGCGAACAGTGGGCCGAGGCCCACGAGAACTACCGGAAAGAGACCCTCGCGCAGGCCATGGCCGCCGCATTCGGGAAGACCCCGCCGCCCGACTCGCTCAAGCTCGCCGACAACGCCCGCCAGCGGGCGCTCCGCTGGGCGCCGCCCGGATTCGAGCCCGCCCGCGCCCCCGCCGCCGAGTCCGGCCCCGCCGACATCGCCCCCGCCGCCGAGCTCCCCGCCTGGATGAACGGCTGACGGACAACCGACCCCACCGGGCTGCCCGGAACCGGCCACAGCGCCGGGTAGTGCCTCGGTTCGGCTGCGGCACCACCCGGCGCCGGCCCTTGGGCGAACCCGATCCGGAGGAACCAACCGTGCACGGACCGCTACGACCACCGGACGCCACGGCGTCCGATACCGCGCAGCGCATCTTCACCGCCAGCGCCGCGCTCCTGCGCCGCCTGGAGGAAGGCCGCGCCATCGACGCCCGGGCGCTTCGGGACACCATGACCGCCGCATTCGGCGACACGGACGCCGAGGGGGCCTGGCTGTGGAAGCAGGCGTACGAAGCGAGCGAGGTGGCGACCACCCTGCTGCTGCGCCGGTTCGGGCCCGCCATGGTCGCCCGGGCCGCAGACCCGGCCGAGGTGCTAGCCCTCGTCACGCGCATCGCCCTGCTGGAGCCGCCCCAGACGCGCCGCGACGACGTGCAGCAGCGCTTCCAGCAATTCTCGACGCCGCTCGAGCTCGCCTGGTGCGTCGCGGCCTGCGCCGGCGTGACCGCCCGCGACGTCGTGCTCGAGCCCTCGGCCGGCACCGGCACGCTCGCCGCCGTGGCCGCGCTCGGCCTCGACCCCGCCAACGGCGGACGCCTGGCGCTCAACGAGCTGACGAGCACACGGGCGGGCCTCCTGCACCTGGCCTTCCCCGGCGCGGAGGTGAGCCGTCACGACGCCGAGCACATCGCCGACCTGTTGCCGGACCTGCGGCCAAGCGTCGTCGTCATGAACCCGCCGTTCTCGCGGTCGGCCGGCTCCTCGAAGCTCGCGAGCGGGACCGACCTGCGCCACGTGGCAGCCGCCTACCGGGCGCTCCGCACCGGCGGACGCCTGATCGCTATCACCTCGGCCAACTGCGACCCCTCCGCCAGCAGCTGGCCGCGCGCGTTCCCGGACCGCGAGCCCGCGCCGGACGTGCTCTTCACCAGCCCCGTCGCGGGGCGGCTGTACCGCAGCCGCGGCACCACGTACGAGACCCGCCTCACCGTCCTCGAGAAGCCCGGCGAGAAGACCCGGGGGACCGTCGCGATCACGGAACCCGCCGCGAGCGCGGACAACCTGCTTGCCACGGCGCTCAAGGCCCTGCCGGCCCGCCTGCCGCTCGGCGACGCCGACGCCCCACGGCCAACGAGTCACGGGGTCGCCCACCGGCGCCGGAAACTCCGCAAGGCCCCGCCGACCCCTGCCGCCGGCGAGCCCGCCGCGTGGCGGGACGCCCAGCCGCTCGCCTACACCAGCCGGCGCACCAGCGACGCCGCCGTCATCGACGACGACCGGCCCTACCACCCCTGGACGCCCTCGGTCGTTATCATCGAGAGCGCCAAGCGCCACCCCACGACACTGGTGCAGTCGGCGGCGATGAGCGCCGTCGACCACAGGCGGCCCACGGCGCGACCGGTCCTGCCGGCCCACCTCGTCACCGACGGAACGCTGTCGGACGCCCAGCTCGAGAGCATCGTGCTCGCGGCCGAGGCGCACTCCGCCGACCTGCCGGGGCGGTACTCGATCGACAGCGACTACGACAACGTGCGCTACCTCGGCCCCGACGGCCCGCAGGCGACCGACGTCGCACGCCGCGACCCCGACGAGGAATCGAACGTGACGTGGAGCAAGCCCACCGCGCTCCGCCGCGGCTGGATGCTCGGCGACGGGACCGGCTGCGGGAAGGGGCGCCAGGTCACCGGCATCATCCTCGACCGCTGGCTGCAGGGGAGCCGGAGGGCGCTCTGGCTGTCGGCCTCCGACAAGCTCATCGAGGACGCCCAGCGCGACTGGACGGCCCTGGGCGGGCGCGCGAGCGACGTCGCGGCCGTCAACAAGTGGCGGCAGAAGGACCCCATCGACCGCGCGACAGGAATCCTGTTCTCGACCTACGCGACCCTGCGGTCCGCCGGCCGCGGCGGCAACCCGTCGAGGCTCGAGCAGATCATCGAGTGGCTCGCCGGCGGCACGGACGAGCAGGCGCGGCACGCCTGGGACGGCGTGATCGTGTTCGACGAGTCGCACGCGCTGTCGGGAGCGGCCGGCGGGAAGGGCGCGCGGGGAGCGATCGCGCCCAGCCAGCAGGGACGGGCCGGCGTGCGGCTGCAGAACGCCCTACCGCAGGCGCGCATCGTGTACTCGTCGGCCACCGGGGCCTCCGCGATAGACGGACTCTGCTACGCGAGCCGGCTGGGCCTGTGGGGCACGCCCGAGACGCCCTTCCCGGCCCGGACCGACTTCGTGCAGGCGATGGACGCGGGCGGCGTCGCCGCGCTAGAGGTGGTCGCCCGGGACTGCAAGGCCCTCGGCCGCTACCAGGCCCGCGCGCTGTCCTACACCGGGGTCGAGGTCGACATCCTCGAACACGTGCTCACCGATGAGCAGACGGCCATCTACAACGAGTACGCGAGGGCCTTCAAGATCATCCACCACAACCTCGGGGCCGCCCTCGAGGCGACCGGCATCGACACCGGCGATGTCTGCAACGCCCGCGCCAAGGCCGCCGCGCGCTCCGCGTTCGAGCTCGCCAAGCAGCGCTTCTTCTCGCACCTGCTGACCTCGATGAAGTGCCCGACCTTGATCGCGTCGATCGAGGACGACCTCCTGAGCGACCTCGCGCCCGTGGTGCAGATCGTCTCGACCGGGGAGGCCCTCACCGAGCGCCGGATCTCGCAGATCCCGACCAGCGAGTGGGACGACCTCAACATCGACCTCACGCCGAGGGAGTACGTGCTCGACTACCTGATGCACGCGTTCCCCGTCAGCCTCCACGAGGAGTACGAAGACGAGGAGGGCAACCGCCACACCCGCCCGGTGCGCGACAACTGCGGCAACCCGGTGCTGTCCCAGGAGGCCGTCGACCTGCGGGACGCCCTCGTCGAGAAGCTCGCCAGCATGCCCCCGATCGGCGCCGCCCTCGACCAGCTCCTCCACCACTTCGGGCACGACGACGTCGCCGAGGTCACCGGGCGCTCCCGCCGCGTGCTCCGGATCTCGGACGACGGCCGCGGCGACCGCCTCGCCGTGCGCAACCGGCCCGCCAGCGCGAACCTCCACGAGACCCAGGCGTTCATGGACGGCAAGAAGCGCACGCTCGTCTTCTCGGGCGCCGGCAACACGGGGCGCTCCTACCACGCCGACCTGGCGTGCGCGAACACCAAGCGCCGGCGCCACTACCTGCTCGAGGCCGGCTGGCAGGCGAACCAGGCCATCCAGGGCCTCGGCCGAACGCACCGCACCCGCCAGAAGAGCGCGCCGCTGTTCTCCCCCGTCACCACCAACGTCAAGGGCGAGCGGCGGTTCACCTCCACGATCGCGCGGCGCATCCACAGCCTGGGCGCCATCACGCGCGGGCAGAAGGACTCGCAGAGCGGCATGGGCGACGACAACGCGGCGCTCTTCCGCGAGTGCGACAACTTCGAGTCCGAGTACGCCAAGGCGGCCCTGCGCGCCTTCTACCACGACCTCTACGCCGGCCGCATCGAGGACTGGTCGGCCGACTCGTTCGAGGAGGAGACCGGGCTGTCGATCACCGACGGCGAGGGCCAGCTCCTGACCGACCTCCCGCCCATGCACACCTTCCTCAACCGCCTCCTCGCGCTCGAGATCGACGAGCAGAACCACCTGTTCGCGCACCTCGAGCAGCTCGTCGACGCCAACATCGAAGGGGCGATCCAGGCCGGCACCTACAACCGCGGCGTCGAACGCATCACCGCGGCCGGCCTCGAGCTTGTGGCCACCGAGACGGCCGAAGCGCCGGGCGGGGCCTCCGTCCACCTCGTCGAGATACTCCGGCGCGACCGGCTGAGGCCGACCACGGTCGGGACGGCGCTGGAGATCTACGCGGCGGAGAACGCCTCCCCGGGGACCGGGGCCGTCCTGCTGCGGAACACGCGGTCCGGCAACGTCGCTCTCTGCACGACGGCGCCCTCGCAGACCCTCGAGGACGGCACGATCCAGAAGCGCCGGCGCATCATCCAGCCCGCCAGCCGGCGGACACAGCCTCTGGAGGACCTCAAGACCGGCTGGAAGCCGATCGAGATCGACGAGTGGCGCGCGGCGTGGGCCCAGCAGTGCGCGGCGCTGCCCGAGTGGCGCGAGTCCCGCTTCTGGCTCGTCACGGGGGTGCTGCTGCCCATCTGGAAGAAGCTCCCGGGAACCGACGTCCGGGTCTACCGCCTCACGACCGACTGCGGGACGAGCCTGATCGGCAGGGTCCTGACGGCCGGCCAGATGGACGCCGTGCGCATGAAGCTCGGCCTCGGCAGGTCCGACGCCGGGAAGCTGACCCCCGGCGAGCGGATGGCGGAGCTCACGGCCCGCCGGGCGAAGTACCTGCTCGACGGCGACCTCGTGCTCTCCGGCCGCCGCCACATGGGAGCCGTGCGCGCCGAGATCGAGCACCGCGACCCCGAGATCGTTGCGCGCCTGAAGACGCTCGGGTGCGTGACGGAGATCGTCCAGTACCGGGCGCGCGTGTTCGTCCCCGACGCCGCCACGCTCGGCCGGGTCCTCGACGCCTACCCCGTCCTCGTCCGCCACGAGACCCACTGACCGGAGACCACACGGATGCCACAAGCGATCGGAATCAACCGCCGCCACTGGCGGAACGCCGCACGCGCGGCCGAGCGAGCCCAGCGGCGGCGCGACGAGCTCGAGATCGAGGCCCTGCTCGACGAGGCCGGCGTCGACGACGAGGACGAGCGCGCGGCCCTCAGCGGCGATCGTTGCGTGAGCTGCGGCAGGATGGTCCTCGTCGAGGCCGACTACGTGCCGTACGCGCCGGCCGGCGTGCTCGTGTGCGGCGACTGCCTCGAGGCCGACGACCGGGAGCCGGCGTACCCGGCCGCGATAGTGCGCGACTGGACGGGCCGATGAACAACGCCACCAGCGGTTACGAGCTATTCCTCCGCCACCCCGCACCCCCGCCCGAAACCGTCCCCCTCCTGAAGCGCGCGTGGGACGCCCACCGGACCGAAGACTGGCTGCTCAACGGTACGTGGCCGGAAGGCTGCGGCGCCCCCGGCGAACACCTGACCGCGGCCGGGACCGACGGCGCCGGACGCTGGGCCGTCCTCGACGGCGAACGCCTGCGCGCGGCCGACTGCGGGTGGCTGCGCCATATCACCGAGGTGCAGACCATCCGGAGGACCTGGTGGCGCACGCACTGGCAGAGCTGGCCCCCGCGCGCCGCGCAGACGCGGGAACCGAGAGAGCTGCGGATCGCGCTCGACTGCGACCCCGAGAGCCCCGTGCAGATGTTCCAGCTCTACGCCGCGCTCGGCGACGACCAGATGCCCATCGGCGCCCCCGAGCTGCGCACGTTCGAGCCCGAGGCCGACACGGAGATGCCGACCGAGGCGGCCGTCGTCATCGAGACCAACCCCGCCGCGGCTGACCTGCTGGAGTGGATCGCGTGGCTCCTGTTCGACGGCCGCCGGAGCGCGCTGCGCTGACGCCGCGGCCGGGAAACGACGCCCGCAAGCGCCCAGGCCGCCCGCACGCGGCTTACGATCCACGACCGAGAGGAGGACACGATGTCCAGAGACGGAAGCCCGCCAACCGGCACGGACGCGACACCGCGCCACTTCGCACCCAACGTGCAGCTCTCGGCCTACGGGCGGCTGACGCGGGACCCGGAAGCGAAGACATCCGAACGGGGGCACCCGTACACCCGCGCGCGCATCGCCTGCAACGTGACGCCGGCCGGCCGCGCGGGCGGCGAGCAGACCTGGTTCGTGGACGTGGTCGCGTTCCGCCACCAGGCCGCGGCCCTCGCGAAGTGCGGGAAGGGCCACGCCGTGCACGTCATGGGGACCCTCAGCATGGAGGAGAGGACGAAGGACGGACGCACCTACCAGAACTTCACCGTGACGGCCGACGCCGTGATGGGCGCCGCCACGACGAGACGCACCGAATGACCGAGCCCCGCCAGCCCGACATCGCTCCCACGACCATGATCTGCGTGATACCGGCCGCCCCGGCCTCCACCGACAACCTGTCGCTACGGCAGATCTACGATCACCAGGCGCAGTACCTCGGCACCGTGCGCCACCGGCCCACCCACACCGAGCTCGCCCAGATGGCCACGCTCCACGGCTTCCGCCCGGCCCTGCCGGTGTCCGCGATCCAGTGGACGAACCGGTACGCGCAACGCGTCATCCTGCTCGTCGCGAGCCGCGCCGAGCCCCAGTTCCACAACTGCGACCACGGCCGGAGCTCGGTCGTCGGGCGCCGGCCGTTTCGGGGTCCGCTCACGGCGCCCGCCGTCATCGCCGCGCACCGGCACTACACGGAGCTGCGGCGCTGCCACCACTGCAACGGCGTCCAGATGGTCAACGTGGGCCCCGCGGGAGCCCGCGAAGCGTCTCCCTGGTTCGAGCCCGACGGCGACTCCGTGACCTGGAGCAGCCTCTACGCGGCCGCCCTGGCCGCCGGCGCGCCCGACACTTCCGCCAGCGCCTGACGGGCGCCCGCTCAAGCCAACCGCGCGCCGCCGCGGCATGAACCGAGTCACGACGCCATCACACACGGGCGTCGAGCGTCCGGGTGCATGACCCCGCACACGCCACCAGTCAACGGAGGACACCTGCGTCCGGCCCGCCGCGGAGAGACCGGCCGCGGACTCCATGCCTGCCACCGACACGCCCTCATCGGCGTTCTCCCGGCCCGTTGACCCTCCACGTTGAGTAACTGATGCACAACGACAATCCGCCCGAATCGGGTCCGGCCCGCGGCCGCCCGAAAGCGCTGCCACATCCGGCGATCCGTGACGACGTCCCCGCACATCGTCCGCAAGGCCGCCCAGCGCAGGACCGCCGGCCGTCCGCAGGACGGAACCCGCCGAACGCGAGAGGCGGCGGTGCGACCGATGACGAAGACGACCACAGCGTGCAACGACATCCACGACCGGTACGCAATCGACTGGGAGCTGTGCGCGCCCGTCAGCACGACCCGGTGGGCACAGATCGACACCGAGGCCGACGCCGCCTGGTTCGGGCAATGGGTGAACCCCTTCCGCCGAATCGTGCTGGCCTACATTGAGGGCGAGCTCCAGGTGACGCGGTGCGACGACGACCGGGAGCTCGCCGCCCAGCTCCACCGAATCGCCGACTGGCACCGCGAGCACGACCGCTGGAAGGGGATCGATCCCTGGAACGACGAGCTCGCGCGGCGCCTCGAGGACGCCGGCACCGGGCGCTTGATGCACGCAGGCCGGAGACCGAAACGACAACCCGTCCATGAAGGCGAGACATCGACCACGGACACCAGGGGTCACGCCCGGCGGCGGGAAACAGCGCCGGATCAACCCGGCCGAGGCGAACCCCAACAATGAGGAGGGCACCGAGTGGGACTGACGAGACAGCAAGCGATCATCCGCCGGATGGACGCCGCCGCGCACGGACTCGAAGGCGGCATGAGAAACCTCGCCAGGATGCTGGCGATCGTCGACTTCGAGCACGAGGAGGACAGACGCGTGTTCGGCTACAGCCGCGACCCGGCGCCGTCCTACGTCAACCTCCGCGAGGCGGCGAGAGGCGCCGTCGACGAAGCGGGCGCGCCGGTGGCCCCGACCGACGAGGACCCGCCGAAGACCCCGGCCGAAACTCCCTTGGCCGCGAGATGGCGGGCGCCCGAAGCCGGAACCGCAACCGCCACGATCATCGCGTTCAAGAGCTTCGGCCGCGAACCGGCGGCGACCTTCCCGAACCGCGCCTGCGCCGGCCGCGTCCCCTGCTTCTCGACCCGGGACGGACACTTCGACGCCCCGGCGGCCGACGTCGATCGGTGGCCGAACGCCGAACCCACCCGGCAGCTCCTGACCGAGCTGGCCGACAACTTCTGGCCCGACTGAGAACCCCGCCGGCGCCCGAGCCGCTCGGCGCGGCTGGTGAACCGGCCCGAGAACGCCTCCGCGCACCTCGGACCGAACCCCCCGCGAGCCCGAGCGGTCGCCCGGACGCTCGCGGCACTGGCCGCACGGCGGCGGATCCTCGCCGGCGACGCTTCCGAGGCCGAAACACTGCCGACCCGGCATCCGACGACATGACGAGCATCCACACGAGCCCCTGGGGCGGTGTGCAAAGCGCCACCGTCCTCGCCCCCGGCGTGACCCTGATCGAGACCGCCTCCCACGGCGGGCTGCACCTCGCCGGACAAGCCCTCGAGGCGATTCCCCGCGCCGTCGGCGCGACCTTCATCAACGGACCGAGCTGGGCCGAGGAAGACTGCGAGCTGGCCATCGCGCTGGCGATCCTGCACGCAGCCGGACTCGTCCCCTCCGACAAGCTCCTCGGGCTGACCCCGGCCCGGATGGCCGACATCGCCCGCCGCACCGCCCAACAGTTCGACACCTACGCCTGCGCACTGGAGCACCTGCCCGCCCGCTGAGCCGCCGGCGAACGCCGGGGCGCAGCCCCCCGTCCCGAACGACCCGGATCGATTCACCCGCGCCCGGCCCTCCGCCGGGCGCACGAGGAGAACACTGCGCATGACCATCACCATCGAGCCGCTCGCGCAGGGCGAGCGCCGCCGCGAAGTCCGAATCGGCCGCACCGGCAAGGGCTACCTCGCCAGGACCCGCGGGGCGCACGTCCTCGAGGGCCCCCACGACAACCGGCGGCCGCCTCGGATCGGCTGCGCCGTGCACTGTCCGAACTGCGACCCGCAGGACTAGCGCCTCGACACGCTCGAGATCACGCGGGCCGGCTGGCACAACATCCACGTCGCTGACAGCGGCCGCTCGCACCCCCGTTACGGCGCCATCGCCCAGGCGCTCTCGCCCGACCTCGACGCCGAGGGCGATACCGCACCGACCATCATCGTCCCGCTCACGCCAGCGTCGCCCCCACCGCCGGACCTCTACCCGCATCCCGCCAACGGCAGGCCCTCCACAGCCACCGAACCCTTGAACAACAGTCAATCGCGCCGCCGCCCCTTCGGCGCCCCGAGGAAACCGAGATGCAAGTCTACGGCGCGTACACACGCGGCATCAACGGACACCTGTTCACGGTGTCCGCCGCCCCCAACCAAACCGGACGACTCCACATCGCCGGCGTCCGCGACACCGTGGCGCAGCACGCGGCCACGACCGTCACTCACGCCCTGAAGCGGCTCGGCATCGGCGACATCGGCACCGACGTGCGCCTCGAGCCCGCCGGCACTGGAGACCCGCCCCTGGCCACCGGCCAGTACTCGGGCACGCTCGAGCTGCCGATCGCGCTGGCCCTGCTCGCTGCGGCCGGCAAGCTCCCCGCGGACCGAATCGCCAGCATCGTGGCCGTCGGCGGCCTCGACCCCTACGCCGCGAACGAGAGCGCCGGCGTGCGGTGCATCGGCGCCGGCGGCACGACCGCCATCGCCCACGCCGCGCAGGCGCGCGGCCTCCGGCTGATCGTCGCCGAGGACCAGGCCGCGGCCGCCCGCACCGAGTGCCGCGAGACGATCGGCGCCATGACGCTCGAGGAGCTCGTGGCCGTGCTCGCCGGCGACCGGGACGGCGAGGCGCGCCCGCACCGGACGGTAGCGGTGAAGCGACGCGATCCGGGAGCGTGGCGCATCAGCGAGAGCGACCTGCGCGCGCTCGAGATCGCGTGCGCGGGGTGGCACAACATCCACGTCATCGGCCCGGACAGCCGCTCGCTCCCGCAGTACGGGCGCATCGCGCAAGCCCTCCTGCCCGACCTCGCCGGCGAGGCGGCGCGCGAGACGACCAGGATCCACGGCGTCGCGGGCCTCATGGCGCCGTGGACCGCGCAGCTCACGGAGCCCCCGCTCCGGATCCCGCACTACACCGCCTCGCGCGGCGCCCTCGCCGGCAGCCGGGGCCGGCCCGGCGAGGTCAACCTCGCGCACAACGGCGTCCTGGTCATCGACCAGCCGACCGAGTTCGACCGCGACGCGGCCGACGCCCTCGTCGCCGTCGCCGAGGACGGCCAGACCGTCATCTATCGCTACACGCCGGTCGAGCACACGATCCGGATGCCGGCCCGCTTCCGGCTCATGGTGACGACGCGGCCCGACGAGCTCGACACCCGGCGCGACCGCGCGGCGAGCCTCCTCGACCTCTGCGACATCGAGATCACCGGCGGCATGCCGACCGACGCCGCAATGTCCCCCGAACGGCTGCAGGCCGGCCGGGAGCGCGTCGCCCGGGCGGCGGCGATCCTCGAGGGCGCGCCCCCGCGCCTCATCGGCCGCCGGGCGGCGTACGACACGCCGAGCCGGCGCATCCGGGCCGTGGCCCAGACCGTCGCAGCGCTCGACGGGCGCCGGCAGCTCGAGAGCGAGGACCTCGCCGAAGCCGAACGCCTCCTCTACCGCGGCGATCGCAGATGACCGCCCGCCACGAACCCCCACCCCCGATACGCCAGGACCTCCCGCACCGGCACCCCAGCCAGGACAGGCTCACCTGCGAGCGCGACGCCGCGGAACGCCGCGCCTGAGACGCCCTCGCCCGCTACAAGTTCGTGATGTTCGGCTACTGGTGCGGGGTCTGGGTCCACCTCAACCGCCTCTGCGCAACCCCGAAGCCCAAGCCCTGGAAAGACCTCGTGGCCGCCGCCCGGCGGCACCTGGAGAGAACGTGATGACGATTGCACGACCCAGCCCGGCGGACCTTGAGCGCCGGGCACGAGCGGCAGCCCGCCAGCGGCGACGCGACGAAACGGTCGCCGCCGGCGCTCTCCGCCGGGCGCGCGGATCCGCCGCGGCCGCGGCCGCCGCGCTCCGCGCCGAAGCCGCCAGGTACCGGGCGGAGGCCAACTGGCTCTCGTCGAAGGGCGTCGACGGCGGCCTCGGGGCGTGGCGCGCGGCCGAGCGCCGCGACCGGGCCGCGGACCTGCTCGATCCCGAGGGCGGCTCGTGAAGGTCAAGCGCGGCGCCCGCGCCGTCGAGGCGGCCGCCCTCAAGGCCATCGAGCGCGCGAAGCAGAGCGGCCCGCCCCGCGACGAGTACGACGAGCTCGAGGGCGCGCTCAAGCGGGGGCGCGCCGTCGCTTCCCGCCTCGGCCACACCCTCACCCGATGGAAGCGCCGGGCCTACGCCCCCAGCACCGCCGCGACCGCGTTCTGCAAGCAGTGCCGCGCCACGGCCCTCGTCAACCTCGAGCACGCCTCCGACGCCTATGGCCCCGCCCTCTCGAAACCCTGCAGCGCCCCCAAGACCGATCCGCCCGCCTGAGCCGTCCACTCGCTCCATCAGGCCGCACGTACCGGCCAAACGCGAGTCACCCGAACCGGAGAACGAACCGCAGAGACCGACCTCGCAAGCCATGACCAGCATCAGACGACGGGAGGACCGGACCCCGGCGCCCGGGATCCCGGCCTTCCGGATCACCGTGGAGCTGCCCGCCGCGTGGCAGAGCTACATCGCGAACGACGTGACCGACGTCTTCGACGACATGGATCCCGACGATCCGTGGAACCGGGCCGCCGCCGACCACGAGGCGGCCAAACTCGAGAAGGAGGGCTACGCAATCGTTGGCCCGGTGATCGGGGCGGAGGCCGAGTTCGGGCGGCACGAGGGGACGCTCGGCGCCATCACGACCTACGAGGCCGTGAACCACGACGTCCTCGATGGCGACGCGGCCGCCGGCATGTGGCGCTTCAGGCCCCCGGGAAGCGAGACCGAATACCTCATCCTGCACCGCACAGAAGGCGTCGCCTGGCTGCCCGAGCACTGGCGGCACAGGCTGGCCGATCCCGCCTACGCGATCGACGAGGGCGACATCGAGTGGCCCGACCCCGCCAGCGACGACCCCGCGCAGCCTCCCCTCACGGATCTCGGCGAGATGAACGAAGACTGGGACCCACGCGACCGTACCCCGCCGCCCCAGAACCTTGAGGCTTGGGACGGCGGCGCCTACGAGCGCACGGCCCGGGCGCTCGCGGCGCGCGGGTGGACCCTCGCCCAAGCCCTCGACGGCTCCCGCCTCGGCTGGTTCCACGGCCAATGGGGACCGCTCCGTGCGTACGTCCTGACGAGCAACCGCGACCAGGAAGACGACACCGGCACCCGGCCCTGGGTCCAGACCGGCGGGAGGCGACTGTGACCTCGGCGCGGCGGCCGGCCGGCAGCCGGCGCGTGCTCCGCCAGGCCCGCCTCGCCGCGGCGATCCTCCGTTGGCGGCAGGCGGGAGCCTCCGCTGCGGTGATCGCGCGCGGACTCGGCATCGACATCCGAACCATCCACCGCACCCTCGCCGACCTGCGAAGGCGGGCCGGCCGGAAGGAGAGACCATGACAAGCAGCAAGCAGCAGACCATCCGCGCCAGGATCGCCGACGAGGCGATCGCGAAGGTGATGCAGTTCTTCGACGGCACCTTGGCCCAGGCGCTCCACGAGATCCTGCAGAACGCCCGCCGTTCGGGCGCGACGTCGGTCGCCATCACGCACGACCGGGCCGGGGGACGGGTCACCGTGAGCGACGACGGCCGGGGTATCGGCGACCCGGCTGCGCTCCTCGCGTTCGGCAGGAGCGACTGGCCGCAGGACCTCCGCGGCGCCGAGCACCCCGCCGGCATGGGCATCTTCTCGCTCGCGCGGCGCTCGCCCCGGATACGCTCGCGGGTCGCCGGGCGCGCCGCCTGGAGCGTCCAGCTCGGGGAGGACCACTTCGTCGGGCGCGAGCCCGCGGCCGTCGCGGCGGACCGCGAGTGGGACCGCGACCACGGCACCGACGTGACGCTGTCCGTCCTGCCGACCGACACCGACTGGATCCCGGGCGTGATCGCGGACGCGGTGCGCCACTACCCGATCCCCGTATCCGTCAACGGACGGAAGGCGGAGCAGTCCGACTTCATGGAAGACGCGGTCCGGACCGAGACCTGGCGCGGCCTGCGGGTGGGCGTCTTCCACTCGACCAGCCCCACGTGGGCGACCCCCGCCATCAACTTCCACGGACTGCACGTGGCCTTCCCGGACCTGCCCCAGATCCACGCCCTGCCCGGCGCCGACGCCGACGCGCCCCGCACGTGGTGGACCCTCGCCGACGTCATCGACTGCCCCGACCTCGAGCTGACCCTGCCCACCCGCACTGCGATCGTGCAGACGCCCTTCACGGCCGAGCTCGTCAGCGAGGCGACGCGGATCATCTATCGCGCGATCGCCGCCGAGGGCCGAGCGCCGCGACTCGGCTACGAGACCCGGACGAGGGCGGCTGCCGCCGGCATCGCGCTCCCGGCCGACCCGCGCCACCTCACGCCGTGGGGACCCAAGAACGCACACGACGCGAAGCTGCTCGCGCGCCCGCGTCACCCCGACCTCCAGCACGCCATCCTGGTGGACGACGACGAGCTGGACGCCGCCGAGTCCCAGACGCTCGCGTGGACCGCGAAGGAGTCCGGCACGCTCGGCCGGTACTGGGAGACCGAGAACGGGCTTCGGGGCTACCGGTGGTACGACGAGCTCCCCTGCATCATCGGCGTCAACGTGCACGTGAGGAGCGGGACCGAGACGCATACGAGCACACGCAAGACCCGCCGGGACGGAGAGAGCCCCTTCCGCGGGGCCGTCGACGAGATCGAGATCGAGCTCCTCGTGAAGCGAGCAGGATGCGACGCGCCCGGCAAGGTGCGGATACCGGCGAGCGCCGCGCTGCTCAGCCCGGAGGGAGGCGGGACCAGCGAGATCGAGCCCATCTTCGTCGCCCGCCGCGACGCGCCGATCGACAGGAGCGCCCTCTGCAGCACGCTGGCGGAGGCGTACTTCCAGCCGTCGTTCGACTCCGACGCCGACAGCATCGACACGCAGATGCGCGAGTACCGGCGGCGGATCGCCTACCTCGTGACGGAGCTTCTCGATTCCCGCGAGGCCGCGGCCGAGGCGGACCTCCGCGAGCTCCTGACGACTGCCGTCCTGCCATCGATCAGCGGCGACTCGAACATCGACATCCAGATCCGCAACGGCGCCCTCACGGCGCTCCATCGGATCTGATCAGGCGCATCCTGACCGGCCGCGAGCAGTCCTTGCGCTCAATCGAGCCGCTCCGGCGCGCTTCTTCCTTGCGGCCGAGCCGACCACCATGAGAATCGAGATCCACCGCTGGCGAATGGCCGGCAGCCCCCACGACGACGGCCTCGTGGCCGTCGCCTACAACGTCCTCGTGCCCCTCGACGACTGCGTGCGCAACAACTCCTCCAACATCCAGGTCCTCCTCGACGGCCGCGTCTACAAGGACTACCCGGACGCGACCTGGTCCACCGACCTTCCGCCCGGCTGGGACCGCTACGAGGCATGGCTCGCCCACGAGCACGCCGCCAAGCGGCACATGCTCGACTTCCTCCACGAGCACTGCCCGGAGACCCGCGCCCTCGACGAGTGGCCGACCCTCTGGGCATCAATCCCGCCCCAGTTCGCCGAAGACCTCCGCACCATTCACTTCACGATCCCGCCACCCGGGGACCTGAACCACGACCACCAGCAGCATCCGGCGCCGCCGCCCACCGACGCCGCCACGTGACCTCGTATTCCGACAGCCGGGGAGAGCACCATGTCCGACAGACAACCGACCACCCCCGAACCCCAGACCGAGTGGCCGGTCATCCACACCTACACCCGCGCAGAGGCCCTCGCCGACGGCGTCCTCGTCGACGTCACCTCCGCCGCCCGCGAGGCCGGCTTCAAGGTGCCGACCGCGGTCACGGCCGCGGTCTTCGACGAGTGCATCGAATGGACCGAGTCCGATGCGGAGCAGAGCAGCGCCTACCAGGACCAGCAGGGCCGTCTCTGGGACGTGGTGTACCTCGCCGCGTTCAAGGCGCGGACGCTCGCCAAGCGCGGCGTGCGCCAGAACCAGGTCATCTTCGAGCTCAATGTCGCGCCGCGGCCCGGGCGCACCCATCCCCGCCGCCGGACCCTCAAGCTCGTCATTGGCCCCGGCGACAACCACGAGCCGGTCGCCACCATCATGCTTCCCAACGAAGACTGAACTCCGCCGACAACCGCGCCATCGGCTGCCCGCCTCAGCACAAGAACGCCATGGACAATCCCTGCGATCCGCCCCGCGATCAACATCCCCCACCAGCACACCGACCCGCCGAACCAGCCCCCCAGACAGGCCGGCCCGAACGGCGAGCGACTGGCCCGCCCCCGAGGAACCATCGTCCACGAACAGAAAACTCGAATAAGCAAGCCGATGCTGATGCTGATCGAGCTGCTGCGCCGCGGCCGCGAACGGATCCGCCGCGGATGGACGCAACACGCGCCGGCAAGGACCGCCAGGGGGACGATGTGCGGCGCGAGCGACCCCGCCGCCGTCGCCTAGTGCGCCAGCGGCGCCGCCTGGTACGCCGACGACAGCATCCCCGACTGCGTGAACGACCCCTGCTACCACCTTTACCTCAAGGCCCTCGCCGAGCTCCGCGGGTCGCTGGCCGAAGTGTCCCTGGACGAGGACTACGGCGGCCACCTGGGCTGCGGGAACGACGTGGGGCACCGAACCCAGGCAGACCCCGCACGGTTGTACGATGTCACGATCGCGCGCGTGGCCGCCGCTGCCTGACCGCGGGTGGACCCCACGGAACAGCCCACATGCCGACCACCTACAGAGTCATCCTCGAGACCGAGACCCGGCCGCGCGAAGCCGCGGTCGCTCTCGATCACCTGCCCGCCATCCAGGTCCACGCGCCGAGCGTCGACCTCGCCGCCCGGCTCGCGGTGTCTCACCACATCGACAGCCGACCGACCCCGCCTCCCGCCGGGACCTCGTTCGGCATCGTCGTGATCACACCGCCGCCCTACAACCCGAAGGTGCCTCACCACGACCTCGACGACGAGGCCGAGATGTGCCACCTCAACGTCGAGTACTGGCCCACCGCAACCGCCGTGCATTGACCGCTCGCCCGGCCGGTGCCAGCGGCCCCGCCGCCCCCGCGGGCGGGAGGTTCTCTCGACCCACCCTCCCGCCCCTGTTGACGACACGACCAGGGGGGAGCCTCGAACGACCGGCGGAGAACACGTGGGCGCCACCGGGACAGCAACGACGTCGATCTCACTGTGGCGGCCCCCGCAAACCCGGGCCGTCGTCGACGGCTCCTTGCGATGATTAAACGCGGAACGTGGCGGGGCCAGACGACCGGCGGAGCTGCGTGAGTGGAGGACTCATGACGACGATCACAATCGAATTGCCGGACAAGCTGGCGGAGGAGGCGAAGAGCCATGGGTTGCTCGCCGCGGGCGCGGTCGAGGCCATGATTCGCGAGAGCCTTCGGCGCCGCGCGGCCAAGGTGGTTCACGCCCCGGCCTTCGTTGAGCGAGGATGGCGTCCATCGTCCTCCGGCAGGTGGCCCGGGTGTCGCCGGGGTTCACGCCCCTCATCCAGGTCAGCGCGTTGCCCGTCGTCGGCCGGGGTTCACGCCCCGGCCTTCGTTGAGCGAGCCACTCCTCGCCGCGCACCGCCCACCCCTTCAGGTGTCGCCGGGGTTCACGCTACCGCCCCGGCTCCACCACCCGAGCGCGGCCGGGACCCCGATGGCGATCCCGGCCGGGATACGGCGCGCTGGCCCTCCACGCACGCTCGGCCTGAAGGTCCGCCCACGGATTCGCCGCCCGAGAATGCTCGACGTCGCGAACGCGATCCGACCGCCACGCGCGCGTCGGATCCAGGATGAAGTCGACGATGGCGTCCGCACGCTCCACGACCACATCGAGGACCCTGGCGTCGTCCCTGTCGCCCCCGACGAGATGGCCCGCCGCGACGCGAGCGAGAACCGCGTCGGGACGCTCACGGCCCGCCTCCAGCCGAGCCAGGACCGCCCGGGCGCGTGGAGTCGGCGACTCCCCGAACTCCATGCGCGGCTCGCAGCCGCCGATCGACGCCAGGATCCGATCCGCGGCCACGTCCGCCACCGCACGCGCCACCACCCCGGGGGCGGGCGGCTCCGACGCCCACCTGCCACCGACCGGCTGCTCCAGCACGCGGTCGCAGTCCCTCACGACGGTAGGGAGATCCGAAGAGTCAGCACGCAGCACGCGCGCCAGCATCGCGTGGTCGCTCTCCGGAGTCGCGATGGCCTCGTCGGCGAACGCCCGCGGAAGCCGCTCGCGCTCGCACGCGTCCCCCAACGCCGTCCAGAACGTGCGGCGCGCCACCTCGAAACGCGGCGCCGGAACGCCGCTCCGGTCCTCGACGTCGTCGAGCGACATGGCGCCGCCCCGTTGTCCAACGGCCGGCGCCTCGAACGCCCGAGCCCGCGTCACGACGTCGCGGTGGTCCAGCCGGTACCTGCCGGACACCGCGCGGGCGGCCTGCTCGAACATCCGAGCGCCCTCCTCCTGCCGCCTGCCGAAGAGCGCGTCCATCCGGGCATGGTCGTACAGCCGCGGGTGAGTGGCGACGGCAAGCGCCGCGGCCGACAACAGGGAGCGGCCCCAGTCCTCGGTGCTCGCGAACCGTTCCGGGATCGGGTGGGCCACCTGCGCGGGCGGACGCGACCCGCCGGCTGCCGCGCCGCCACGGCCCGGCGCATGGAAGAGACGGACCTCATCGGCGTCGCGCAGGCGAACGGCGACGCCCGAACCCGCGCAGACGCCCAGGACCCGGTCCTCGAGCACGACCGCGTCCTCCCGCCGGCGGGAATCGAGCTCCCGGAAGCCGACCGGCTCCACGCCGTCCACGGGCGTGAGCTCCGCGCGCGGACGATTGAGCGGATGCCGGTTCCAGCCCATCGCCTGATGGCTGACGATCAACCCGTAGACAGCCGGACAGTCCGGGGGGACCGGCAACGCCTCGAGAGCGCCACGGATCGCCCCCGACGAGAGCGCCGCCCTCACGCCGTCCACCGCGCCCCGAAGGCCCGCCTCCTGAAGAAGATCCTCGGCCGCGCGCGCACTGAGCCACTCGTCGCAATCCGC
Source organism: Vicinamibacterales bacterium (assembly GCA_963665465.1). Taxonomy (GTDB): domain Bacteria; phylum Acidobacteriota; class Vicinamibacteria; order Vicinamibacterales; family UBA8438; genus JAAXGX01. Next base: position 4,190,422 of record OY762226.1, on the reverse strand, counting down.
GGCCAGCCGGCCCGAATCGAACTCCCGGAACCGCGGCTGCGTCTCCGCAAGGTGCCAGGCAAACCACCCGCCGACCGTGTCCCCGTACCGATCCGGCGGCGCCGGCTCCAACCGCCGAGTGTTCTCCAGGAGCGGCGACCCCGCCTTGTCGGTGTGCGCACGCGTCATGACCCGCGCGCACGCGTACGGCGAGGCCGACGACCCCCACAGCTCCCCACCCGCCTGCACGTGCTCGACGAGCGCCGCCTGCAGCCCGCGGCAATCGCCGCTGGCGACACCCTCCGGAAGCCACGCCTCGCCGCGACGCCGCGCCGGCATCTGCAACTGGTCCCGCAAATAGCCGAGCCCCTCGGCAAGCGCGCCCGAATAGTCGGCCTTCGTGCTGCGAGTGAGCCCGTATAGCAGCAGGCTCTCCACCGCGCGTGGACCCTCGCGTGGGTCCTCCACGAAACGGCGGGCCACCCGCTTCATCAGCTCGCCCGCCCACTCGCCATTGGAGCGAAACTCCCGCGGCGGGGGCTGATGCACCACCACCGCTCCGGAGCCGGCCGCGCGTGGAGCCTCGGCCGGCGGAACCACGACATGCACGCCCATCCGGGCCGCGAAACCGAGGGCCGAACGCACTACCCGCCGCCGGCCCTCCCTCGTCCGCTCGTCCAGACCGAACCGCTCGAGATGCTCGTGATCGACGGGAACCGAGCCGCGCCCGACCCGCGGCTCGGGCGGCGGCGGATCCACGACGCGAGTCGTCCAGCCGCTGCCGGCATCGGGCTCCGAAACGCGCCTCGGCCTTCCCGTGTCCATCAACCCGCCCGCCGGCGTCGGCCGCGGCGTCGCCGGCCGCGTCGACCGGCCTCATGCAGCACGACGAGCGCCAACAACAGGAGCAGCAGCGTCAGCAACAGCAACACGACGGCAACCACGACATCCGCATCGGCCATCGACAGCAGCCTCATGGACAACAGCAGCGAGCACGGCGACACAGCCAACCCTTTCTCCCCCGGAACCGTCTAGCCGGTCCAGCGGCCAGGCGCGCGCCGTGCGAGCCGTCAGTCGACGCCGCCGCCGCATGCGGCATCAAGAGCGCGGACCACGCCGCGCACCCGGAACGCATCGAACGCCACGAGCGCCTCGAACTCCGAGCCGCGGGTCACGGCGAAAGCCACGACGGGGTCGACGCCGAGGGCGGCCATCGCGACCTCGCCCGACAGCGGCACGGGCCTCAGCACCGCATCCACGAAAGCCTCCGGATCGGGGTGCGAGAGGAAGCCGCCGGCCGCCGGCCACTCACGCGCCTCCGGCGGGGACGCGATCGCGAGAGACTCCCAGCCCACCGCGTACCAGCGCGACGGGAGCGGCTCCGACAGCGCGATCCCCACGTCCCAGACTGCACCGACGCAGGACACGAGAAGGTCGGCCGAACGCGAATCGCCCTGCGTCTCCCGCGCCGGAAACGCCGCATGGCGAGTGCGCCCCGAGGGGGTCGACCGGCACGCAACCTCATCGAGGGCGCAGGCGTCGAGAACCGGCGGCGCCTGGAGCTCTGCCCGGTAGCGCGCCAGCACCGCCCACCCCGCGACACCGACGAGACACGCGACGATCACCACGCTTCCCACGGCAGCCTTCATCGGGAGAACCTCAACGCCGCGAGCACGGTCCGGCCTGCCACAGCCCCACGGCGCCACCGGAAGCGACAAGCGCCGACACGAGCGCCGCCTGGACCACCACGATGCGCACCTTGACACCTCCCCCGCGCGCTACGCCGACGCGCTCTCCACCCGGGCGAGCAGCCGGCGGTCGAACGCGTCGAGCACGGCCGTCCACTCGCGGGAACCCGCGGCGATCTCGTCGAGCTGCCGTTCCAGGTCCGCCGTGAACGAGTAGTCGAGCAACTCCGGGAAATGCCGCATCAACCATGTGGCCGCGCGATCGCCGAGCGGCGTCGAGGCGAGATCGCGCCGCCTTGCTTCCACGTACCCGCGTTCGAGCAGCACCACGATCGTCTGCGCATACGTCGACGGCCGGCCGATGCCCCTCTTCTCGAGCTCGCGCACGAGGGTCGCCTGCGTGAACCGCTTCGGCGCCTTCGTGCGCTTCCCGGCCAGGGCGACGTCGGCCACGCGAAGCGACGCGCCCTCCTCAAGGAGCGGAACCGAGACGTCCTCCCGCTCCGGCGGCCAGACCGCCTCGAAGCCGGGGAACAGCACCACGACCCCGGCGAGCGCGAGACGCCACGGGCCGGCGACCGCCTCCACGCGGTCCTTCCGTATCCGGGCCGGGGCCATCTGGCTCTGCGTCGCGCGCCGGCAGATCAGCTCGTAGAGCCGCGCCGCGTCGCCCTCGACTGACGGCCGGCGACCCGGAACGAACGCCGTCGGCCGAATCGCCTCGTGGGCCTCCTGGGCGCCGCCAGCGGCCTTGAAGCGGTTCGGCGGATCGGCGACGTACTCGGCGCCGTGGATCTCGGCGACCTGCTTCCGGAGCGCTGCGGCGGCCTCGGCCGACACGTTGACCGCGTCGGTCCGCATGTAGGTGATCGCGCCGCTCTCGTAGAGCGACTGCGCGATCTCCATCGTGCGGCCGACCGTCAGCTTCAGCCGCGCGCTCGCCGCCTGCTGCAGCGACGACGTGGTGAACGGAGGGTGCGCCCGACGCACGGCCGGCGTCGAGCTCACCGAAACCACCCGCAGGGCGCCCGCCTCGCGGACGGCTTCGGCCGCGGCCCGGGCATCCGCCGCGGCGGGGAAACGACGGGGCTCCGACGACTTCGGGGCTCCGGCGTCGACGACCGGCAGGGACACCGGCCCGTCCGGGGCGTCCACCCTGGCGACCACCTCCCAGTAGGGCCGCGGCGCGAACGCCCCGATCTCGCGCTCCCGCTCGACCACGAGCCGCAACGCGACCGACTGCACTCGCCCGGCCGAGCGCGCCTCGCTCACCGACCGGACCAGGACCGGCGACACCCGCCAACCGACGAGGCGGTCCACGAAGCGGCGCGTGAGCTGCGCCCGCACGAGCGCCATGTCGAGACGCCGCGGCTCACGGAAGGCGCCGCGGATCGCCGGCTCGGTGATCTCGCTGAACGTGACGCGCGCGAAGCGGGCCGCGGGGCCGCCGAGCAGCTGCCGGAGGTGCCAGGCGATCGCCTCGCCCTCCCGGTCGCAGTCGGTGGCCAGCACCACGGCCCCCTTCCGCCCCGCGAGGCGGCGCAGGCCCTTGACCACGTCCCGCTTGTTGGCCGGGACCTCCCAGGTCGCCTTCCACCCGTCCTCCGGGTCGATCCCGAGCGCGGTGGCCCGCTTGCGGCGCCCGCCCGACGCCGGCAGGTCGCGGAGATGGCCGAGGCTCGCCCGCACGAGGTAGCCGCGGCCCAGGCAGCGCTGGATCGTTCTGCACTTCGCCGGCGACTCGACGACCACGAGCGTCGGCACTACGACCCCCGATGCACGCGCGCCGCGTACGCGTCCGCCGCCGGGACGCGGTACAGGTAGATGGACCAGACCCGGCCGCCGGCGTCCTCGACGAGAACCACGCGCACGGGGCGCCAGCCCGGCACCGGCCAGGTATGCGACACGACCCGCGCGCCGCGGCGGAGAACGCCCTCGAGCCACGGCGCGAGCACGTCGAGCCCGTCGGGCGTGAGGAACATCGTGACGACGGTGGCCCGCGACACCACCGACGGCACGGTGAGCGCGTCGGCGTGCAGGAACGTCGCCCGCGACGCGACGCCGGCCATCCTGGCGTTGTCCCTGGCCCGGACGACCAGCGGCTCCTGCCGCTCGATCCCGATGGCCGACGCCCCCGCCCGGGCGGCGGCCACCACGAAACGCCCGTCGCCCGAGCCGATGTCGACGAGCACGTCGCGGCGGCCGAGACCGAGCATGCCGATGACCCCGTCTACGACCTCCATCCGGCTCGGCTCGTAGACCGACAACGAGCGCCCCACGCCGCGCCGGGCATCGATCAGCGGATCCAGCGCGCGGATCGCCCGCGCGCCCCACGGCGAGGCGATCGCGAAGACGACCGCGGCAACGAGGAGCATCGGCACGAGCGACCAACCGAAACGCGCCGCCCGGGCGACCACCAACCTCTTGCGGATGAACCTGGACATGACCACCACCTAACAGGCCGGCACGCTCACCACGGCGTCCCGCCCGGCCTCGAAGCGCACGCCCCGGACAACCGCCGGGCCGCACCCGGCACGCTCGACGCCCAACGTGTGCGCCGTGCCCACCTGCGCCATGAAGAGGAAGAACCGCCCCTCGCTATCCGTCCACGCCGTCACGGGCAACCACGCCTCCGGCTCGACCACCTCGACGAGATGGGGACGGCCGCCCGCCGGCGCCGGCACGACGCGGCCGGTCGCCCGGCGCCACTCGGGCCGCGTCCCGACCACCAGCACGATCAGCAGCCCGCCCAGGACCAACACGGCGAGCCGACTCAGACCACCACGCACACGCATCACCGGACGCTCCTCCCCCCGCCTACCACCCGATGCGGCGGACCGCCGGAACCCTGGACCAGCGCGTGAACCCCTGGAAGCCCGCGGTCACGCCGATCCCGAAGGGAGCGGCCACCGCGACCGCGCCGACCCAGCCGTTGCCCTCGAGCCCCGAACGCAGGCCGACGTAGACCCCGAACGCCGACACCGCCATCAGCACGAGCGACGCCACAGACCGCTCGAACGACCGCCGCTCGTACGCCACGGTCCCGAAGCCCGCCGGCTCGATCTCGAGCACCGGGTTCGCGTAGAGCTCGGCCCAGTCGATCAGACCCGGCGCGAAACGGGCATCGGCCGGCATGTAGATCCCGGGAGACCCCTGCGCGCCCGCCTCCTCCTCCGCCTGACCCGCCGCCGGCGCCGACCCCGCCGCGAGAAGCAACACCGCGAACACCACCGTGCGTCCCATCGCCATCTCCTCTTCCTTGAGCCCGGACGCTCACTCGCGCCCGGACGAATCCTCCGGACCGCGGCCCGGCGGGCGCTGCTCGACCATGGCCGGCAGCCCCTTCCGGATCGCCTCGCGCAACACGTCCGCACGCGACATCTTCAGGTCCGCGGCGAGCCGGCCGAGCTGCTCGTACAACTGGTTGGACACACGGACGTGAACCTCCTCGGGCAACCCCTTCTCGTCGCGCTCCATATCGACCACTCCTTTCGATTCAAGGACCGGGCGGCGACACCCGATCGCCTATCCCGCACACCCCGGACGGATTCGCGCCGCGGTCGGCGCGGAGCCGCCGAGCCTCCCGCTCGATCGCCAGGTGCCGGGCAAGGAACGCGCCCGGCTCCGGCCGGCAATCGCCCCCGGCGCTGCACGACACCGCGGCACGGCCGTCGAAGCCCTCGGCCAGCCCGAGCAACCCGGCCGACCCGGCCGCGTCCCGCGCCACCTGCGGGCGCGCCTCTGCCACCCACGCGCCCCACAGCGAATCCGCCCCCGCGCCTACGAGGAAGTCGCGCCGGCCGCAGTCCGTCCATGACGACACGGCAGGGCCGAACCGCCGAGCCTCGGCCGCGACGCCGGACCCGACGTCCGCCCCGCCGTCCCAGGGCGTATCGAGCTCGAACCGGCCGCTCAACCCCGGCGCCCGCCGGACGTCCCACGAGTGCGCCATCATCGCCGTCGGGTCATCCACGAACAGCGACGTGATGCGTCCCGTGCCCGCCGACGTCCGAATCCACCGGCCGAAGGAACCGACACGCCGTTGCCGCGCCGGAGAGGACTCGGCAAGCGCTTCCTCATGGACCAGCGGCGCGAAGTCCAGCGACACGAGAACGTCGAATCCCGGGCGGTGAGAGCCCGCGGGCGCGGAGGTGAAGCCGGCCGAGCCGTCCTCCTTGGGGCACCGAACGGAAACCGTGCCGGCGGCGTAGTCGGCCCACCTGCCGGCGAGGCGGCCGGCGACCGGCGGAACCACGCCGGGCAGCGCCGGGTTGCGGACGAAACCCTGCTCTACGAGACAGGCCCCGGCGCCGTCGTCGCCGACGATCACGCCCCCCGACTCCAGCCCCGGCCGCCCGCCGCCGTCGTGCCAGAAGACGCGGGCCCACGGATAGTGGTCATCCGTCCGGGCCGGATTCGCCTCCCACACATGCTCCCACCACGTCTCCCAGTAGCCGGACTGCACCACCCGGTTGCCCCCGAGGTCGAAGCCCTCCGAGCCGCAACGGGCGAGACGCAGGCCGTCGGCGCTCTGGCCCGGCGGGAGGCCCGCCGCGCTCAGATCGCACCCCGGGTCGTAATCCGCGTAGCTGTTGTCGACCCACCGTTGCCGCCGGTAGCGGCGGAGCACGAGACTCTCGCGCTCCACACACGCCATCCCGGAGCTCAGCGCCGCGACCAGCGGAGCGTCGGCGAGGCGACGGCCGCCGCCCGGAAGGCCGTCCCGCGACGGCTCGGGCGTCTCGACGACAAGGCCCCGGCCCTGCCGCGGCGTCTGCGTGTTCTGGTTCCCGTCCGGCCGCCGGCCGCCGGGATCGGAGCTCCGCTGCAGATTGGCCCACTGGGGCCCGCCCCCGCGGCCGCCGTGCCCCCCGAAGCGGCCGAGCGCCGGAAGGTACTCGGCCTCGACGTTCAGCTCGTCTCCGTTGAAGATCGCGCCCGCTCCGCCCTGCGGCTCGAGACACCGCACCGGAACGCCCGGACCGCCGACCGGCTCGTCGATGCGCCCCCCCTGCCGGCGCGCCAGCAGGCCGAAGTCCGGGCACGTGTACCCGGAGCGGGCAGGCCGCCGGGCCGCCTCCCCGTCGCCGCCGACGGGCTCCGCACGCTCCGCCGCCGGCCGCATGAACGCCGGCGTCGGCGGCGCGGCGGCCGAGCGATCCACCTCCCAGGAGCGCGAGACCCAGCGCCCGTCGGCCGCGTCGTACCGCGAGCCCCGGTCCCACTCGACGCGCCCGTCCCGGCCGCCGAAGAAAGACGACACCAGGCGATCGCCTCCGGGCACGCTCGCCGCCCGGATCCCGTAGGAGGCGCGCTCGATCGTGCTGCCGCCACGGACCGCCGCGGCGACGAACCAGCGGTCGTAGTCCGGCCCCCGCCCGCTCTCGGCCGAGCAGTGGAGGCGAAGTGCGCCGCCGGTCCAGCGCAGGCTGTACACCGTCACGACCGAGCCCTCCGCGAACGAGTCGGCCGGGGGCCAGGGCACGGCCCCCTGCCCGCCCGAATCCGGCATCCAGCAGTCGTGACTGGAGGCCGCGCGGGCGCGGCCTCCAGTTGGAAACGGCACGTCGCACGTCAGCGACGGCCCCTGCGCCGACACCCGCGCCGACGGTGACCCCACTCCGACCAGAACGCCCGCGAGAACGACAGCCACCAACACCCTGCACCACATTTCCCTTACCCCCTTCCCCGCACGACCTCGACGGCCCGCCCCTCCGCGTCCCCGACTGACCTCGCCGCATCACGGCCTTCCGCCGCCGGCCCGCGCCGCGGCCGCTCCGCGAAGCTGCGGCCGGCCACGAAATCGACCTGGTGGTCCAGCTCCCTCTCCCGCTCGGGAACGGCCCGGCCGGGCGCGTCCTCCATCCGCCGGCTCACCTGATCACCGACCTCCTGCACCAGGGCGTTCCCGCGCCGCAGCACGTCGTCGCCGACCCGCGCGGAGTCGACCTTCCGCGCCTCGCCGGGCGGCTCGTACGTGGCATCGAGCCGCTGCGCCATCGCCGACGCGAGCATCCCGGAGAGCACCACCGTCTCGCGGCTGCCCGGGACCAGCGCCGGGTTGCGCGCGACCACAATCGTCTTGGCCGCCCCGTAGATGAGCGCCGACTGGCGCTGCTCGTCATCAAGGCCCTGGGGAACCTCCACGGCGAGGTCCTTCCCGACCCTCAGCCGCGCGTTCGCGCCGTGGCGAACCCGGCCTCCCGAGATCGCCAGCATCGCCTTGACCCCGTCGGCCGCGCTGCCCGGCGGTGGCACCCCGTCGGGATGGGTCCGCCGGCCGTCGAAGCGCCAGTCGCGGCCGTCGAACGACGCGGCGCCCCGTCCCCGCCAGGCCTCGGCCCACACCCGGACGCCGCCGTCGCGCACGCGCTCGCGGAGCAGATCGAAGTCCCGGTCGCCGGAGCTGCTCGCCTCGAGCGCCCGGTCCTTCTCCCGGGACACCCGCTCGGTGATCGCCTGATGTCGATCGGCATGGAGCCCCCGCAGCATCTCTGCCGCCGCGCCCCGCCGGCTTCGATAGTCCGCCCAGTGCTCGAGGCGGGCCGTCCGCGCGGATCCCGAACCGCCCGATGTCAGCTCGGCGCCGAGCTGCCGCCGATCGAGCTCCTCGGCCACCTGCACGAGCCGGCGATGATCCGCGGCGCGGGCGCCGTCGGCGAGCGACCCGGAAGCGCCGGTCGCAACCGCGCGAGCCGCGCCCGGCGACGAAGCGGCTGCGACGGCCACCGGATCGGCGCCCGCGCGGATGAGGCCCGCCATCAGGTGCTTGCTGCTGCCCAGCGCCAGGCCGACGGCCTTCAGGCGCCCCCCGCCGCCCGACGTGCCCCACCGAAGCAACCGCGACGACACCGCCGCCGCCACCCGGCCGCGGCGGGTCCCGGCGAGCTGCACCACCCGCTCGAAGCCCTGGGCGCGGCGGCCGAGAAAGCTGCGGACGGCTCCGCGCGGGGCTCCGGCCACGACGGCCCGATCGGGACCCGACGCATCGGGCACGACCGACCGCTCGCGCATGCGCCCGAGCCACGCCCGCCCCTCGAGACTCAGGGTCCGGCCGGCCAGGTCGCGGTCCGCCGGCACCGTCGACGGCACGCGGCCGACACGCGCGTCGATCTCGACGCGGCACGCCGGCGCAAAGCCGCGCTCGACCTCAGAGGCGCGGGCCGCGCACGCGCCCGACCGAAGAGCCGCCCTGCCGCGGGCGAACGCCGCCTCGTCCCGCTGGGCCGCCTCGGGCTCCTCCCGGCAGCGCGCCAGATGGCGGTCGCCGAGATCCGCCGCCAGAGTCCGCAGCGCCGACGCGCGCGAGGGCTCCCGCGCTGAGTCCCGGACGTCCGCGCAGAGCTTCAGGAGCACCGGGTCGCAACCCACCGTCTCCAGGCCCGCCTGGCGGAGCGGAGACTTCTCGATCAGGTCCGCCATGCTGGCGAGCGACTGGGGACCGCGCGCGGCGGCGACCATCAGGGACGCCTCTGTGACGTGCCCCACCACAACCGCCCTCGGGCTCCCCACGAACTCGGCCCGCGCCTCGCGCGCGGCCACGCCGGCGGCGTCCGGCGCCGCCTGCGCCGACGCATCCGGGAGCGGCGGGGCCATGCCCTGGCGGCCGGCAGCGAACCGCGCCTGGCCGCCCAGCGCGCCGTGCACGGCCTGCACCGTTTCGCGGCGCGCCGAATCGACATCCTGCCGGAACTCGGCGCGCGCCCGATCGACGGCGCTCCCGGCCGACTCCACACCGGGCACGGGCGCATGGACGGAGCTCGAATCCGGGCCTAGGCGGTACCCCGGCCCGAGGGTCGCCCGCACGCCGTCCACCACCCGGTCGCGAGCCGAGATGACCTCGCGCCGCAACGCCTCCCGCCCCGCCTCGAGCTCCTTCTCGATGGCCCGGGCGACGGCGGCCGGATCCTTCCCGCCAGCCAGCCCGGACAGCTTGCGATCGAAAGACGCAACCACCTTCTGCACCGCACCGTCGAAGCAATCGACGATGTACTTGCAGACGACCCGGTCGGCCTGATCGCCCGCCCCCGCAAGCCGCTTCGCCAGACTGTCGTCGTCGTCGTCATCACGGCCGCGCCGGGGCGACTGCTCTTGACCCTGAGCATCACCACCCGTCGACGGATCAGCGCCGCCGGATGCCCGTCCGGCCGAACGCTCGGCCGCCCTTGCCACGCTCGCGCGCGCACCGGCTTCCACCCCGGCCGACACCGAACTCCCCTCGGCTCGATCCGCGCCCGGCTCCACCGGCCGCGCCGCGCCGGGCGGCGGCGGCTGGTCCCGCTCCGCCGAATAGTGCGAGCCTCCCGTGAAGAACGCTGCGCCCCTGAGCGCGAGATACCCGTCCCGAACCGCCTGATCGACCTCGGCGCCCCCACGCGCCCCGGCCTCGCCGCGCCGGCTCCGGGCCCAATCGGCCGACAGCGTCGCGAGGTGCGAATCCCACGTCTCGGCCTCGAACGACCCGCGCCCCGGCGGCAGCGGGGGAAACCGCGGAAGCGCGTACGCCGAGCCGTCCGGATGCCGGTGGAGAACGTCCACGACGGTCGGGACCCGATCGATGCGCACCAAGGCCATGTCGAACTCCGTCGCGCCCGCCTTCCTGCAGAGAGCCTCGACCTCCTCGCGGACGTCGGCCTCGAACGCCTTGTCGCCCGTGATCGCGCGATCGGTCTCGCGGTACAGGCGACGGACGCACGCGACCTGCTCGCCCCACTCGCCCTCGCTGGCGACATCGCGCACGTGCTCGAAACCGCGCGTCAGGCCCAGGCGGTCCTGCCACCGCGCCTCGACGTACTCGTCGATGACGTCCTGGAACATCCGCGGCGACCCCGGCCCCGGCACCTCGAACGCATCGGCGAGGGCCGTAGACCGCGCTCCGGGCCGCGCGCGGCCCGCGCGGTCCTGCGCCGAGCCGAGCACGCCGGCAACGCGCCTTTCGGCCTGCTCCCGCGCCGCGCCAGCCTCTTCCACCGCCATCAGCGCCTCACCCTCCCAGCGCAAGCCGCAAGGACACGAACACGCCGACCACCGCCCCGGCGAAGCCGCCCACGAGCGCCCACCACCACAGGCCCCGGCCGACGGTCCCGGCGTACTCGACCCACTTGCCCGCCGACTTCTCGGCCGCGATCACCTCGGCCTGCGCACCGCCCAAGGCGCCCAGGAACCCGTCCGCGGCGCGGACGATGTCCTGCAGCCGCGCCCCGATGCGCCCCCCGGACCGCTCGGCGTGATCGAGAGTCGCCTGAGCGGCGAGCGCCGTCTGGATAAGCACGTAGGCGAGCGACTCCATCTCCTTGAGCCGCACCTCGACCGCCGCCCCCGAGGCGCCGGCCGTCCGCTGCACCTGCTCGATCACGTGCCGGAGCTGCCCGGCGAGGGCCTCGGCAGCGACCGACACGCGGTCGCGGTCCTGGGCCGCCTCGATGTCCCGGACCAGCTTGTCGACGTCGACCCCCGCGGTCGCGAGCTGCGCGACGACGATGTCGGCCACGGCCTTGTCGCCGACGCCCCGGAGCGCGAGGAGCTCGGCGATCACCGCCGCCGCCCGCCCCGCTCCCGGCGGCGGCGGACGGCGGCCGCCGCGGCCCCGCTCCGCCGCGAGCGCCGCGATGGCCGCTCCGGGATTCTCCGGCCCAGGCTCCCCGGCGCCCGGCTTCGGCTCCGCCCCCGGCGGCGCGTCCTTCGGACCGCCGCCGGCGGCCTCCTGCTCGCGCCTGCGGCGGGCGGCCTCTTCCGCCTCGGCGAGCGCCGTTGCCGTGTCGACGGGACGGTCGGGTTCGCTCTCCACCAGGCTCATGACTCCTCCGCCGCCTCGAGGCGGCGCCTCGACCCGCGCCTGCGCCACAGCCGGCGGGTGGCCGGACTCCGGCGCGTGTCGCCGAGCGACACGAGCAGGTCGGCGACCGTGACCGGCTCGGACGGGCCCACCAGCAGGCCGCGCACGCCCGCGACCCGCTTCCACCGCGCTTCGGCGCCAGCCGCGTGCGCCGCGTCCGCGGCCGGCTGCCCGTCCCGAGCCGGCTCCTCCCAGGCCGTCCGCGTCAGCCAGCCCCCGGTTCGCGGCTCGTAACCGAGGACGGCAACGGCCTCCCGGACCGCGCGGCCGCCGTCGACGCGGGCCTGCCGAACGACGAGCTGGAACGCGGCGGCGACCGAATGGCAGACGATGTCCCACGGCAGCCCGTCGCCGGCCTGCAGCGCGCACGTCGCCAGCCGGCTGAGCGCGCCCTCGCAAGTCGACGCGTGGATCGTGCTGAGCGACCCGCCGTGCCCCGTCACGAGAGCCTGGATGACGTCGGCCGCCTCCGGCCCGCGGACCTCGCCCAGCACGATGTGGTCGGGACGATGCCGTAAGGTGTGCCGCACGAGATCGCGGATGCGGACGCCGCCTTTCTTACCGTCCTGCCCGCCGAGCGCGCGGCCCTCCAGCCGCAGCGCGTTGGCGTGCGTCAGCCGAATCTCGATGGTGTCCTCGATCACGACGATGCGGTCGGACTCGGGCAGCAGGCCCACGCAGGCGTTGAGGAGCGTCGTCTTGCCCGACCCCGTACCGCCGGCGATCAGGACGTTCCCGTCGCAAAGGAGCGTGTCCCGGACGACCTGCAGGACCTCGCGGGGAAGCGAGCCCATCTCGACCAGGTCCGCGGCCGACAGCAGGCACTTGCTGAAACGCCTGATCGTGATGGCGAGAGCGGTCGATGCCGGCGGCGCGGCGATGGCGACCCTCGACCCGTCGCTCAGACGCACGTCCACGATCGGCTCATGCCGCAGGTCGAAGCCCGACCCGCGGGTGATCATCGCGGCGGCCGCCTCGAGGTCCCTCTGGGCGAGGCGCCCGTCCGCGACCGGCACGCGCTCGAGGCGCCCGCCGCGCTCGATGAACAGGCGCCCGGGACCGCTCACGATGATCTCCGAGACCGAGTCGTCGTCGACGAACTGCCGCAGGTCCGGCAGGTGCTCGCCCACCTCCGCCAGACTCGCCTGCGTCTCCACCATCAGAAATGCCCCTGCTGCTTCGCGCGCCACCAGGGAATGCGCCCGTTCAGCTTCTTGACCAGGTAGTCGGGAAACAGGTAGCAGCGCACGGCGTCGGCCACCGACTTGCCGTCGAAGAGCTGCACGATCGCCTGGTAGTTGCCCATGACGAGGAAATCGCGCGGCGTGAAGAGCGCCTCCCTTCGCTCCTGGAAGCTCTTCGAAACGCCCGCCGACGAGCCGCCGCCGCCGGCCCGCCCGGACAGGAAGCTGACGCCCGCGCGGGCCGTGTTCTCCGACACCGAGTAGGACGCCACCATCCGCGACACCTGCCCGCACAGCTCCGACGCCGTCTTCGCCGACGCGTCGTCGCCGAGCGGCAAGAAGATGCGCGTCCTGAGCGTCTGGAGCAGCGCCCGCCAGCCTTCCCCGGCCCCGAGGGCCGAGCGCAGGGACGAGAGCGACTGGGTCGCCAAGAGCGGCACGCACTTGCTCTGCCGGGTGAGCGCGAAGGCCTTCTCGTCGCCGCTCGGGTCGCTCTCTCCCACGGTCGCGAACTGCTGGTACTCGTCGCAGACGAACAGCACCGGCCGCCAGTACCGGCCTGCGTTCCACTCCTCCTGCATCCGCGTCGGCCGCAGGAGCAGCGTCGACAGCCAGGCCTGCTTGAGCATCACGCCGAGCGTGCGCGAGAGGTTCGGGTTGGCGCCGGCCGGCATGTTGAGCGCGAGGACCTTCCCCGACTCCATCAGGTCGTAGAGCGACGGCAGGCAGGGCGGCAGCCCCATCGAGACGCCGTCGTCGCCCTCGGGGCACGGCGGCGCGAACTTCCGCCCGACCTCCGGCAGGTCGAACACGGCGAGGAACACCGCGATCCCCGTGACGACGTTGGTCCGGGTCTGCTCGGCGAGGCCCAGCCACTCCTGGCGGTACCAGCGCTTGACGGACTGGAGGACCGCGAACTGATCCACCTTGAGGCTGCTCTGTCCCTGCCGGCCCAGCCCCCAGGGGATCCCCGAGTAGCTCTCCTCCACGCGGAACTCGGCGCCGACCTCGCGCAGCGCCGCCACCAGCCCCTCGATGTCGGCGCGCGTGTCCTGGCGCGTGCACATCCGCCCCCCGCCCACCTCGCGCCAAGCCCAGAAGGTGAGCTTGCCGGCGTGCTCGCGGTAGTCCCGCCACCCGACGACGACCTCCCACACGTCCGGACAGTTCCAGCGTTCGTCGAGCGTGGCCTTCATGGCGTCGATGTCGTGGCCGAGGACCTGCTGGTCGACGGCGTAGCGGTAGATGTCGCGGAGCGTGACCCAGGGCGGCTGCTCCAGGCGCTTGAAGACGATGATCCAGCGCGCGAGATTGCTGTATGCCTGCTGCCAGAAGGGCTCCTTCGACCGCCCGTAGAGCTGGTTGAGAAGCGACGCGATCGTGTAGGCCAGGCTGGACGAGTCCAGCCACGGCGCGTCGAGCGGGTTCCACGCGTAGCCCTGCCTCTCGAGGTTGAGCTCCATGTAGTCGCCGCCGCGGCCGCAGCCTTCGAGCATCGCCTTGACGTCCGCGCAGAAGTCGCCCTTGACCTCGAGGCAGAGACCGGCGGCGCGGCGGTCCTCGTCCCGCGCGCGCCAGCTGAGAAGCTGCTGGGCGAACGGCCTCATGCACGCGCTGGTCTTGCCCGTCCCGACCGCGCCGAAGATGATCGTCCCCGTGTAGAGGGCCTTGTCCCGCATCACCAGCCACTTCGGGTCGCGGATCTCGCGCAGCTTGTTGGGGTGGTGCACCTCGCCGATGACGATGCCCGGCTCCGGGTCGTCGGGGGACAGCGGCCATGGCGGCAGACGCGTGTCGCCCTCGCCCCGCGGCCGCAGGCGCTCGAACCAGACGCGCCATACCGACTGCGCGACGAACCCGAACACGAACACCAGGATCCCCGGCGAGAGGGCCGACCACACGGCGAGCGGCCAGTACCAGAGCGGCGTCTGCTGGCCGATGAAGACGAGGAAGCGGTCGTCGAGCGGAAGCGGATGGAGCCACATCCACCACACCGTCGCCGACCCCGCCGCCGCGAGCCTCGCTACCATGTCTCCGGCAACCCCTCGGCCTGCCAGACCTCGGCGTCGGCCACGCCGGGCGCGAGCTCGGCGCGCCGCTCGGCGAGGCGGTCCGCAATCACGCGGTGCCGGGCCGCGACCTTCTCGGCGCCGCCGTAGGCCGACACCACCGGCGGATGCCCGCCCTCCAGGCGCCGCAGCTCCTGGCGCGAGAACCAGATGTCGCGGACCGCCTCGACCGCGGCGCCGTCCGCCTTCCACGAGGCGACGAGCTCGTCGACGGCCGGGTCGCCCGGGCGCGCCCCCGAGCGCACCACGCCGAGCGACACCGACACGCCGGCGCCGGCCAGCGCTTTGGCGAACGGGCCGTAGTGGCGCCACCACGTCCGCAGCGCCGCCGCGGGGTCCACCAGGTCGTCATCCACGTGCGGCCGGACGAGCACCAGGCGGTCGCCCGCATACGCCATCAGCGGCCGGTCCGGGAACGGCACATCCTGCTTGCCGCTTCCGACGCCGTACGCCCGCCGCGGGATCGCACTGCGCGGGACCCCGAGCGACTCGGCCAGCGCCACCTGCGCGTCGATCGAGAAGAGCCACGGCCAGCCGGGCGACGCCAGCACCGCCCACACCTTGAGCACCCGCTCGAGAAGGCGCGGCCAGTCCGACGGATCGAGAGGCCGCCGGTAGCGGCTGTTCTCCACGCCGAGGGCGCGGTAGAGCGCCTTGCCCGTGCAGTGGTGGATCACGCCCGAGCGCAGCTTCCGGCTGACGACCCCCTTGTCGCGGGCGAACGCCCGGCGCCAGGCGGCCGAGACGTCGACGTCGACGAAGCGCTGCGTGCGCGCGCGGCGGCCGTCGTCGTCGCCGACCCAGCGCGCCGCGAACTCGCGGACGAACACGCCGCCGGCGAGCACGACGAGGGCGAGGAAGCGCGCGGCCTGCGCGCCGAAACCCGCCTCCGAGAGCGCCTTCTCCGCGCGGGCAAGCTCCACAGGGCTACTCCTCCGCCGTCGTCCTGACGACGGTGTCCTCGAGGAACGTGATCACCAACCCGATGGGGTTCGCGAACACGAGGTCCTCGGTGACCTCGGTGAACGCGAACTGCAGGTTCACCGACCACGGCTCGGACCCCAGCACCCGCCCGGCCGCCGCGCGCACCCGATCGAAGGCGATCTCGGCGTCGTGGGGCGGCGTCGGATTCGGCAGGACGCGGATGCGCACGTTCTCGACCAGGACGTCGCCCTCGCCCCGTGCCCCCGCGATGAACGCCGCCACCTCGTCGCCGTACTCCGCCGAGAGCTGCGCGCTCACCTCCGCGCTCGTGAACCAGAAGCTGTCCTCCCAGCGCCTTTCGACGACCGCGCGCTGGCGGCTGTACTGACCGACGACGAACTCGTTGAGGAAGTAGGACACCTCCGGCCCCGTCGGCTCGATCGCCTCCGGGACGTAGTCGACGACCTGCGCGCGGCCGACCTCGTCCACCCGTACCACGACCGGCGCGGGAAACGGCCGCCGGGCCACGCCCCAGAGCGCCAGCAGCGCCAGCAGGAGGCACCCGCCCATGACCAGCACCACCATGCGGTAGTGCCGCGCCCTGGTGACGTGCTCGGCCCAGACCTCGATCAGCTCCTCGCTCTCGATCTCCACGATTAGTCGTCCTCCCGGCGCCTGGCCTTCGCGCCGCGCGCGTGCGACGAGACCCACTGGGCGGCGTCCGCCCCCCTCGAGAGCGCCGCCGCCGTGCCCTTCATCCCGTGCGCCGCCGCGCCCCTCGCCAGGCTCGAGAGGCCGGCCGACGCGAGCCCGCCGCCGACCGCCGCGCCGCCCGTCGCGAGCGTCGCCGCCGCGCCGGCCGCCACCGCCGTCAACCCCGAGCTCAGGTTCTGCGACCCGCCGAGCATCACCTGGGTGACCTCGCCCACCTTGAAGCTCAACAGGAGCGCCGCGAGGATCACGGGCACCCAGGTGCCCACGCGCCGGATCACCTCCTGGTACGAGTGCATGAACGCATCCGTGCCGCCTTCGGGATTGAACTGGGCGATGCTCTCGACGAAGGCGGCCATGCCCTCGAGCGGATACCCGGCCAGGACCGCGATCATCCGCAGCATGAGCGCGGCCACCACGACCTGGAACGAGTACTGGATGAGCCCCTTGAGCCAGGACCAGAACAGGAACGACAACTGCTCGACGAGCAGCAGCGGCACGAAGATGGGGCCGAGCAGCGTCAGAATCCCGATCGCCACGTTGGCCCATACGACCTGCGTGTAGACCAGCAGGGCGGCGATCAGCAGAATGAGCGCGCTGACGATCACCACCACGGCCGCCTGGCTGATGGCCCAGATGGTGCCGACGACCGTCGCGAAACCGCGCACGATCCCCCCCAGGGAGGTCATGTTGTTGAACGCGATGCCGAGCTGCCGGAAGATATCGGCCAGCAGTGCGTACACGTCGTCGTGCATCTGCGAGAATGCGCCGCCGGCCCCGTTCAGCGCCGCCGCGAGGGCCTGCCCCTGTCCGACGACCATCTGGATGAACGTCTGGCTCCCGAACAGCGCGTACGGCGTGTAGAACCCCTCCAGCACCATGTAGGGAAAGCCGATCCAGAGCAGGAAGGTGACCATGCCCCACAGGTCGAGGCGGCCGCCCATCGCCACCTTGAGCCCCTGGATGACGGTCATGATCAGCGCGATCGCGGCCCAAAGCCGCACCCCCATGTCGTAGAAGTACTGCCGGACCGTCACGCCCCCGTACGCCGCGGGCAGGGGAGCGGTGACCAGGTCCTCGACCGCCGCCTGCACGTAGTCGAACGACCACCGCGTGGCGGAGCCGTCCGGGTCGACCGGGGGCTGCGCGAACGCGGCGCCGGCCAGCGGCCCGGCCACGGCCGCGGCAACAACGAGGGCTGCGGGCAGAGCCCGCGCGGCGAGGGGGGCCATCACCGCACCCAGGCGTTCATGAAGCCGCCCGACTCGAGAGACGCCATCGGCTCGTTGCCGACCTCGTCCTCCATGGGCGGCGGTGCCGCCGTTGCCAAGCCCTCGAGCCGATCGAACGTGCGGCGCGTGTCCGCCGCCGCCCGGTGCGCGTCGAGACGGCTGCCCAGCGCATCGGCGGCCAGCTGGGACGCGCGGAGCCCGAGCGCCCCGGCGGAATGGGTCGCCCGAAGCGACGCGAGCTCGGTCGACACTCCGTCGAACTCGGCCTGGCTCAGCGCCGGATCGGGATCCGACGGCCCGCCCGTGAGCCGGCGCGTGGAGTCGAGGATCTGCACGCTGTCCTCGAGCATGCCGCGGCCGACGTACTCCCCCGCCACGTGGTCGCCGAGAACGGCCGCGGCCGCCAGGCGCGTGTCGACGGTAGCCGCGTAGCGGAGGTCCACCGCCCGGCGGCGGAGCTGCTCGGCCTCCCGGATCTCGTCGCGCAGGTCCGCGGGAAGACCGACATCGTCGACGAGCGCCTGCCACGCCGACTGCCGGCCCGCCGACCAGCCCAGCGGCTGCGAGTCGAGGAAGTCCAGGAACCCGCCTACCGTGCCGAAGTCGTAGCCCCCGGTACCCCGCACCGCCTGGTAGTCGCGGACCGCGTCGCCGACCAGCGCCCGCGACTCGGTCAGCGGCTCCCACAACGGCCCGAGGTCGGTCAGCTCCGTGAACAGGCTCCGCCAATCCGCCAGGGACCCGGCCGACGAGACCAACCCCCCGGGGTCGAGGAGCCCGCGGACCTCGGCCTGCGCTTGCGCCACATGCGCCTCGGCCGTGGACACCTGCGCCCGGATCTGCGAAAGCATCGCCGACACCTGCACCAGCATCCCGGCCCACCCCGCGTCGACCGCCGCCGGGCGCCCGAAGATCAGCGCCGCCGCCAACGCCGCCGCCAACAGTCGCTTCGTCCGCATGGTCCGCCCCCCTTCAGTGGCCGACGAACAGGTTGCCGCCAAGCGGCGGCGCCGCCGCGTTCCGCGCGTGGAGCGCCGGCGTCAGCACGTTCGCCCTCCCCGCCGCCGTGTCGAGCCCCAGGTCGAGCGCGGCGAGGTCCTGCAGCTGCGCGAGCCGGAACTCCTCCTCGCGCGCCTGCTCCATCAGGTCCCGCTCGAGCTCCCGGCGCGCGCGGTCCGCGTCCTCCGCATCGAGCTTGAGCAGCAGCGCGTCGATGTTGGCCTGCGCCTGCGTCGCCGCGATCAGGAGCGAGCGGTGCTGGGCGCGCGACGCGCAAACCCCCTGGCCCAAACCGTCCGCACCCGTTGCGGGGCAGTCCGCCGTGCTCAGCGCTGCGACCGAGTCGGCCAGCCGCTGCCGCAACCCCTCCCGCTCGACCGCGGTCCAGGTGCGCGAGGCCGGGCACACCACCACGCCGCGGCGGTCCGCGTCCGCCCGCGTCGCCTCGCACCCCAGGTACAGCGCAATCGCCACCGTCGCCTCCTCCGCCAGCAGTTCGCGGTGGTCGGCCTCGGCGAGCTGGACGTCGAACTCGGCCGCGCGCACGGCGTGCGACGCCTCGAGCGAGGCGGCGACGTCCGGATCGATGCCGGGAAGGTCCGTATACGCGGTGCCCGGCGCCGGCAGGGCATCGGGGACGCACGGCGTCGAGGCCAGGTCCTCCGGCGGCACGAGCGCGCAATCCTCCAGCGCCAACGTGCGCGGGTCCGTCCCGCCGAACGCGCTGAAATCGATCGACGCGCCCCCGCCCAGGGCGCGGCGCATCTGGCCCGCGAAATCGTCGATGGGATCGACCAGTCCCCGGTACGAGCTCAAGGCCTCGTCGCGGATCCGCATCATCGTGTCGCGCAGCGCCATGAGGTTGCTGACGACCGACGCCATCTGACCGACGACGATCCAGGCTGCCGGGTCGAGCCCGAAGAACGCCTGCGCCCGGCGCACCGCCGGCCCGGACGCCGCCACCACCAAGACCAACGCCACCGCCACGTACACCCGCGCCCTTCGACTCATCACCGCCCCCTTTCTCCTACACCCGCGGCACCAGCAGGTCCTGCGTGAGATAGATCCGCACGGGATGCCCCGCGCGCACGCGCACCTCCGGCAGCCGGTTGACGAACCTGTCCAGAAACCTCATCGCGGCCACCGAGAACTGCTGGCGCGCCGGGTCGAAGTAGTCCTGACTGCCGCCGCCCCCGGCCGAAAGCCCCGCGAGCAGCCCCACCGCGCCCACCGCGCCGAGCGTGCTCCGGTAGTGCCGGTTGACCTCGTCGGTCAGCCCCGTCTCCCCGATCGACGACAGCCCCTCGAAACCCATGCGGACCGACCGCCCGTCGGGGAACCGGAGCCGCGAGAACCGCACCGCGAGCCGCGTCTGGAAGCCGTTCTCCACGGCCTGCGCGTCGCCGAGCGCGACCGTCCCCCTCGGGATCACCACGCGCCTGCGGTCCGCCGTCCTGACCGGGAGCGTCAGCCGCGCCCGCGCCGGCCCCGTGAAGTCGCCCGTGAGCGCCGTCTCCAGGACCGCCTGCATCATGCGGCCCTCGTAGACGAGGTCGAGGCCCTCGGGAACCGCCGGCCACCGCGCAACCGCGACCGAGCCGCCGCCGCTCGACTCCGGGACCTCGACGTCCGGCCCGACCGCGTAGAACTCCGTCGGGGCCGCCGCGCCGCGGTCGACCGCACCCGCGGCCGGCGGCGGCCGGACCGCAGCGACCTCCGGAGCACCTGCGCGCGCCGTCGGCGGCGGGGGAGAAGGGACCTGCCCGGGCGCGCCGGCCGCGGCCTCCTGCCGCAAGAGCGCCAGGAGCTGCTCATCGAGGAGGGGATCGCCCGTGATCACGGGCGGCGGCGGGGCGGCCCGCTGAGCCGCGCCGGCCGCGCCGGGATCGCCCACGACCGCCGGCGCGCGGAGCGACAGCGCAAAGCGCTCGACCTCCTGCAGCCGGATCGCCTCCCGAAGCTCCCGCTCCGCGACCGTCTCGAGCGCCGCCTGGATGTCTCCGGACACCGCCCCGGGCGGGAGCCCGCTACGCTCCGCCTCGTCCCGGATACGCTGCGCCTGGAGAAGGGCGGCCCGGGCGCCCTCGAGCTCGAGGCGCGCATCCGCGAGGTCCTCGTCGCGCGCCGCGTCCTCCTGCCGGCTTCTGGCCTCCTCGTCCGCCTGGCGCTGGGCCTCCAGCCGCGCGAGGTCCTCGCGCAGCCGCTCGCCCTCGCGCAGCACCGGCTCGACCACGCTGCTCACGTCCGCCACCGCCGCCTCGATGGCCTGCTCGCCGCCCGCGGCGGACTCGTCGGATGGCGCGCCCGAGCCCGTAAGCAGCATCACCAGCAGCAACACCGCCACGAGGCCCAGCGCGATGTAGACCGGGAGGTTCTTGGGGACGACGCCGGCGGGGACCTTCAGCTGCCACTCTGCCACGGCTCGGCCTCCCCCCTGATGCGCCACGGGGCGCCCGCTTCGGGATCCCCCACGCCGAGAATCCCGGCCTCCACCACCCCGTCGATCCGGATGACCAAGCCGACACCGATCACCTCGTGCGGGAGCACCCGCGCGGTTCCGTCGGACAGAAACCCCGCCACCGCGATCTCCTCGCCGACCGCCCGCTGGAAGCGAATGAACGTCGACTGGGTGTCGTGCCACATCCCTTCGACCCGGTAGGGGTCGGCGGTCACGTCCACCTCCGGATGGAACTCGAAGACGAAGTGCAGCCTCCGCGGGTAGTCGGCGATGAAGTCCTCGACCGCCTCCTCGCTGGCGGCGGCCGCGTCGTCGACGCGCGCACGCGCGTCCTCCTCGGCCGCGCGCAGAGCCGCGAGCGCGCGCCGCTCCTCTTCCCGGATGGCCTCGACGTCGACGGCGGACAGGAATACCGGCGACTCGGCGCCCGTCCCGGCGACGACGTCCTCCGACAGTTGCTCACCCTCTCCCTCGGCCGGCGCCCCCTCCTGGGCAACCTCCCCGTCCTCGGCGATCTCGGCCAGATGCACGACGGTATGGACCGCGGACAGGTCGCTCTCCCGCAACCCGATGGACACCACGGACCCGTCCGACAGGACCAGCGCGAGATTCGTCGCCGCGCCGCGGACCAGCGGGCGCACCATCGTCAGGTGGCCGCCCCCGGTCACCACCCAGCGGCCGGGGTCCCCGAGGCGGCGCTCGACCACGTTCCACGCGCGCGGCAGCACCACCGTCGTCTCGAAACCGATCCGGGTGACGACCTCCGCGAGGGCGACCCCCTCCCGAACGCCGGCGCGGAGCGACCCCTGCGCGACCTGGCCCTCCCCGGCCGACGGCCACACCGCGAGCAACGCAAGCATCAGCCCGACCCGCATCCCGACCCGCATGGCGTTCACCTCCCCGCGACGAGCAGCGCCACCGCCGCGCCGATCGCCGGCCAGATCCCGTACATCCGCGGCGGCGTCGCGAAGTTGCGCTCGAAGAACCCCGGCCTCCGCTGCGGCATCGCGCCGCCCTCGGCCGCCAGCCCGAACCACGCCTCGCGCCCCCCGAGGCTGAGCGTGCCGTGCCGGATCACCTGCTCGACGACCAAGAGCCCTCCCGGCTCGACATCCGTGTGCACGACCTCCGCGGCGTCTCCGCGCCACACGTACACCGCGGGAATCTCCTGGCCCTCGGTCCGCAGGTAGGTGAACGTCCCGTCCGTCCACAGGTCCCTCAGCAGGAACGGCGGCGAGAACGCCTCCTCGGTGACCTGGTAGGGCAGGCGCACCCGGCCGGCGAACTCGCGCACGAACTCCTCCTGCCGCCTGGCGGCGTCGGCCCACAGGCGGTCGACCTGCTCCCGCCCCTCGAGCAGCACGCGCTCGCGGTCGTCGCGGTAGGCGGCCAACCGCTCGCGGAACCCCGCGACTGCGAAGGCCGGTCTGAACCGCACCTCCACGGCCTCTGCCGACCCGAGAACCGCGTCCTCCTCTCCGGCCTCCACCGTCACGACATAGTCGGTCACCGCATCGGCGTCCTCGATCACCGTGAACGTGAACACCGTGCCCGAGGCGCACGAGACCGTGACGTTCGAGACGAGCCCCGCGGCGTACGGCTTGACGGCCAGCTCGCGGCCCCGCGCCGTCAGGTCCCAGTTCTCCGCGTCGCCGGCCACGGTGCGAACGATCTGCTCGCCCGCCGGCAGGCGGATGGTCGTGACCGTCCGCACGCGCGTGAACACCGCGATCGGCTCCTCCGACGAGGCCGCGACCGTCCGTATCGGCGTCCTCTCCGCTTCCTGCGCTGACACGGGAACCACGAGCGCCAACGCGACGACACCAAAAAGAGCTGCACGCATCCTCACCTCCCCGGGGGCAACGCCCCTCACCGAGCGACCTCGCTGCGGCCCGCCGCCTCGCCCACGTCCCTGTCCACCCCGGCCGCCAGCCGCATCAACGCCCCGGGCAGACCCCAACGCTCGACCGCCGCCCGCCGCCTCACCGCGTCCGTGGGGTCGGACGTGTAGAGCCAGTAGCTCTCCGGATCGACCTCCAGGCGCACGACGGCCGAGTGCCCCGGGCGGTGAATGTAGAGCTCGCGCTTCGGCTCGAGCTCCTTGACGGTCGCGAGCTCGGACGGCGTGAGGCCCAGGACCCCGGCGGCCTCGTCGGGAAACGACGAGTTGCCCAGCAGGAGCCGGGTCGGCATCGACTCGAGAAGCTCGGGGGCCGCGCCCAGAATGTCGCCGGCCGACTGCGTGGCGAGGATGAGGACGCCGTTCATCTTCCGCCACGTCTTGGCGGCCTCGACCAGCTTGCGGACGACCAGCGGGTCCTTGAGGTACCGCCACGCCTCGTCGACGACGACGATCTTGAGCTGCCCCCGGAGCGACTCGTCGTCCATGACCAGGCGCATCCGCTCGAGGAAGAACCACAGCGCCGCCTCGCACCAGTCCGGGTACTCCGACGCCCCGGCCAGATCGACCACCTGCCACGCCCCGAACTCCTCGAGCGCCGACGGCGGCCCGTCGAACCACGGGGCCCAGGTCCCCTCGTCCACCCACCGGCTCATCGCCGGCCACATCGCCTTCGGCAACAGGTGCGCCAGCGCGCTCAGCGTCCGCTTCGACGGCGCCCGCCGGAACACCTCGTCCACCCGCCTGTCCAGATCCGTGAGATCGTCGGCCTCGCACTCGTAGGCGCCGATCGCCAGCAGCCGCTGGATCCACGCGACGAGGAACTGCCGCGTGCGCACCGAGGGCGGAAGGGCGAACGGCTGCAGCCCCATGCCGGCCGCCGAGGCCGGATCGAGGTCCTCGCCCTCGAGCAGCGCCAGGTACTTCCCGCCGACGAACTCGGTGAGATAGCGGTAGCTGCGGCCGAGATCGAGGACGAGGACGCGGGGGTCGTACTTGAGCGCCTGGACGAGCAGGCAGTTCAAGAGGAACGACTTGCCGCTGCCGGTGGCGCCCAGCACGATCGTGTGGCCCACGTCGCCGCCCGCGAACAGGTCGAACCCATAGGCCGTCCCCCAGGCCGTCTCGAAGGTGGTGAGCGGCTCCGCGTCGAGGTGCTCGCACCGGTCGTGCCCGCGGGGCGGCCCGATGATGGGCGCGAGCGCCGACGCCAGCTTCGAATTGACGAAGAACCGCCGCGGCGGATCGACCCCCGTCTGTCCGGGCATCCGCCCGAACCAGACCGGCGGCAGGCCGTGGGTCTCCTCGACGATCTTCCCGTCGATCCCCCCGACGATCCGCTGCAGGGCCGTCCCGACGTCCGCGAACTCCAGCTCGCCCGACGCCCGGACGGCGACCGACAGATGCACCTCGCCGAAGCACACGTCGCCGGACTGCAGGTCGACGAGCGCCTGCCCGATCGCCATCACCTCGGACGCCGCCCCGAAGTCCTCGAGCCCCGTCGCCTCGCCGCCCTCTCCCATCGCGGACATGAGCGAGTGCCGGGCCTGGTGGTAGTGATGCTGGGCGCTTGCGATCCGCCGCCGCGCGCCCTGGCGCTCCGCGGCGCGCCAGCCCAGCACGACCGAGAAGTCGGCGTTGAGCCCGTACAGCCCGTCGAGGCAGTTGCCGACCACCTGGCCCGGGACCGACGCCAACGACCAGACCCGCACCAGTTGGCCGCCCACCGCGACGCCCGCCCGGCTGATCGTCAGATCGCGCGACGCCAGGCGCCAGTTCAACCCGAACCGCGTCTCGAGCCCGTCCACCCACTCCCCCTGGCCCGCGTTCGACAGGCGATGCAGCACCCGCACGGCCTCGGCCGCCCGCATCGGAGAGACCAGGGTCCCGGCCGACAGGCGCGCCTCGTAGCCCGCGAGCTGGTTGCGGACGTCGCGCGCCACGTCGCCGAGCACGGACCGCAGGACCGTCGTGATATGGGGATTGCGCCGCGATTGCCACCAGCTGCGGAGATAGCCCGCGAGCCACCCAACGCCGGTCTCAACGGAACCGACGCGCCGCGCGAGCCCCCGGTCGAACTCCCAGACCAGGCACACCGAGTACTCGCGCACGCGCCCGGCGACATGCGCGCGGCGCTTGCCGGCCGCCATCGCGCCGACGCCCTCCACCTTCCCCGAATCGGGAGCCGGCGCGCGCCAGCGGTCCACGATCCACCACAGGCGCACGTCGGGACCGAGAGCCATCAGCACCCTCGACCACATCGTCATGAGCTGGTCGACGGCCGCGCCCGACAGGCCGTCGGCGGAAAGCGGCCGCAGGCGGGAGAACCCCAGCAGCCGGCCGGAACGCGTGATGCACAGCCGATCGTCGATGAACCCCCACCACGGAAGCTGACTGGAGAGCGAACGGCCGACCCGCCGCGACACCCGCGCCATCAGTCCTCCTCCCCCTTGCCGTCCGCGCCGCTGTCGTCCACGACCACGAACCAGGGCGGAGACCCGTAGTCGGCCGCGTCGTACCAACCTCCCGGGTTCCGGAGCGTCTGCCGCAGCACCTCCATGAACCGGTCGTCGTACGCCGTCGTCACGCGGGCGAGCGCCCAGAAGATCGCGAAACCGACCAGCGCCAGCAGCAGAGCGTCCATCGCCAGAAAGATGACGAGCGCGAACATGAGGCTGAGGAAGAACAGGCTCCGCTCCACGCCGAGAATCCTCAGGGGATCGTTGAGAGCCCCGTACTCGTTGCAAATGCCCTCGCCGCGGACCAGACGCATGGACAACCTCCCGGCAGTGCGGCGCGGGTCAGCAGGTGATCGCGGTCCCGCCGAAGAAGAACACCAGGAACTGCGGCGCCAGCAACACCATGCCGACCCCGAAGACGAGCCCGGCGATCGCGGACTTGCTCCCGCCCTCGCCGAATGCATAGGTCAAGCCGCCGACGATCACCGCGACCACCGCCAGCCCCCTCCCCACGACCCCCGTGAACAAGGTGCAGAGCTGGCTCGCGGCCATCGACCACGGATCCGCCGCCGTCCCGGCCAGAAGCGCCTGCTCCGCCAACGCGAGCAGCACGCATACGAACAACAGGTGCGCCGCCGCCCGGCCGCACCGCTCGAACCACCGACCCGCGCGCTCCGACAGATCCATCACTCCCCTCCTCGACTCCTCAACTCTCATACCGGCCCGTCTCCTCCCTATCGAGCGCCCGCCGCAACTCGGGATCGCCCCCCTGCCCGCGGCGCATGGCGCGCTCCAGCAGGCCGACGCGCTGCCCGACCTCGCCGAGCACCAGGACGCGCGCGAGCTGGTAGGTGCCCGCGACGACGCACGACACCCACGCCGCCCCCATCAGCACCAACCGCAACGCGTGGTCCGCCCAGAGCACGATCCAGAACTCCCCGAGGTAGTCCAACTGGCTAGCCAGAACCACGCACGTCAGCGCCAGAACCACGACGGTCATGCCCACGCAGAAACGGCCGGGATCCATTGGGATGAATCACCTCATGACGTCGAACAGACGCTCCTCGAGCTCCGTACCCGGCCGCCAGGCCCGCCGCACGCGGCCGCCGACGTCGCGGGACAGAATCGACCGCGCGAACGACGCCAGCCGGCGCCCGCTGAACGCGAGGACCATGCCCATCCGCATCTTCCGCTCGACCTGACGCCGCGAGTAGCTGCCCGTCACCAGCTCGAGCGCGAGCGTCGACTCGGCGCCCCCGGCATCCGTCACCTCGACGAGCGCATCCGGGAAGTGGCACACGCCGTCCTCGTCCACCGGAACGCCGGCCGCCCGCGCCGCCCTGACCCGCGCACCCGCCGGATCGAGGCCCTTCCTCCCCGCCCGCGCCACCGCCGCCTTGAGCTCCGCCTCCAGGCGGACCGAGCGAACTTGCCCGCCGAGCGACCGGACCCGGTCCACGGTCTCGAGGACCAGCTCCGACACGCCGGCGTCGTGCTCGATCTCGCGGCACTTCACGAACCCCTGCCAGACGCGCCGGCCGGAACCGCGCGCGCGGCGGCGCGCCTCGACGCGCGCGGCGCCGGCCGCGGTCAGCGCCAGCACCTTGAAGCCCAGCCCCTCGGACCCGGGCCGGGCCCGGCGGGGCTGAACCGTGCGCACCTCGACGTGGCCCTCCGAGAGCAGGTGGCGGATGCCGCGTCCGGCCGTGTACCTGTGCCCGTCGAAGCACTCCTCCTGGAGGTTCCGGTAGGACACCACGCGCAGGTCCGCGAGCAGCTCGAGCGCGTCCCAGAGCCGGTCCGCCTGCAGCCGCCGCGGCCCCCGGGCACGCTCCCGGTCCCGGCGTCCCGAATGGACGCGCGCGCGCTGCCGGCGCAGATCGGCGACATCCAGGAACCGCCCGACCCAACGGGCCGGCTCCCGCCGCTCGACGGGCTCGGGGGCGACCTCCACGACCTCCCGCCCGAGACGATCGGCGGACCGCGCCAGCGCCGGCATTCGATCCATTACCGCTCCATCACCTCGACCCGCTCCTGCGAACGCCCGAACTCCGGCCACCGGCACCACCAGTCCGGCCCCTTCAGCCACGCCGAGCGGAGCTTCTCCACCTCGTCGACCCCCGCCCGGACCGCCCGGTCGAGACGCTCGCTCACGAGCGCCGGGGGCAGCCCCCCGCCGGGATCGGCGAGCACCTCGGCGGAGTCCGGTAACGTCGCCGGCGCCGGCGACCCCGCGTGAACCACCGGAGCCGGGGGCGGCGCCGCCGGCTCGTCCGGCTCCCCCCGCCCGGAATCCGGCGACTCCGGAGCGCCACCGTCGAGCGCCAACGGCTGCCCGGCCCCGCCGCCCGCGGCCGCGCCGTTCGAGGCCGCGCCGTCCGAGGCGCCCAGGGCCTCGAGCCCCGCCTCGAATCCGCCGCCGCCCGACACCGCGACCAGAGGGGGAAGCTCCACGAGACCCTCCCGAAAGAACCGGCTCGTCACCGAATCGAGCACGCGCGCGGGCCTCACGCCGGCCATCCCCCGCCAGCGCGCCTGCAGAACCACCCACTCGCGCCTCACGCGGCGGTACTCCGCGGGAAACCACCGGCCCCAGAACGCATAGAAGCCCTCCAGGGCCCGCAACACCTCCTCGGACCGCCGAGGGGGAACGACCCGCGCGCCGAGAGCCGGGTCCAGCCGCCGCTCGATCGCCCCCCGCAGCCACGAGTCCATTCCCTTCTCCTCGAAGTCCGCATGCACGAGCCCCATTTCCTTCTCTCCGCCCTCCGCGGCCTGCAGCAACGTCTCCAGCGACAGCACCGCCTACTCCAATGCGGCCGGCCAGAAGGCCAGCTCCCGGACGCCGTCGACGAGCCACCCGGCCAGGTTGCCCGCCTCGACGGCGACCGAACGCCAGCCCTCCGCCCCGAGTACCCGCAGGGCGCCGGCCGTCAGCTCGTCCGACAGCGGGCCCGCCACGTATGGGAGGCTCAGCCGCTCCGCCACGCGCTTGGCCGCCAGCGCCGCGACCAGCACGGCCCGCGCGTCCCGATCCGCCGCGGCGGCCCGCTCGGGGTGGGACACCGGCCCTCCCACGCCCGACGCGCGGAGCAGGGCAACGAGATCCCGGCGCTCGGCTGCCGCCTCGACCGCGCGGTCGCCGGACACCTCCGCCACATGCAGAAGCGCCTCGACCGACCGCCTCACGCCGGCGGCGTCGCCCGCCACGACGAGCGTGCGCGTCGAGTCCTCGTGCAACAGGCGGTCGCCGCACCCCGGCGCGAGGGTGACCGAGTGCGCGCGCGCCAGACTCTCTGCAACGGCCCAATACACCTGCCCGACAGCCGCGGCTCGGTCGCGCCCGTCGCCGCCGCCCACGGCGCGCGCCACGAAGCGCTCGAACGCGAAGAGCTGCACGACCTGCCCGACGAGGCGCGACCGCGCCAACGTCTCCGCCACGGCCCGCAGCGCCGTCGAGGCCCACCACGGACCCTCCGAGACGCGGAACCGGCGGTGCGGCACCACGCACGCCAGGCCCCGATCCCCGACCGACGGCGCGACCGCGACCACTCCACCCTCCGCCAGGCGAACGCCGGCCGCCGCGGCGACGGACCGCACGATGCGGGCTGCCCGCGAAGCGTCCACCACCTGCGGAGGCCGCGGCGACGGCGCCGCCCCGACCGAGCTCACGTGCCACACGCGCCGGTAGGCCGACTCGCCGAGACAACCGCCGAGCGCCTGCACCACCGAATGCCGGGGCAGATCGACTCCGTCGCCGGCTGCACCGCGATCGGCGCGGGCGACGAACTGCGGCTCCGCCCAGCCCTCGTCCGCCATCGACTGCCGCAGGACGAGGTCCTGATCGCACGACAGCGCGGCATGCGGACGGCGGTCGACCAGCCGCGTCACGCCGAAACCGTCCGCATCCCGCTGGAACGGCGCGGCCCCCCGGCGAATGTCCGCCATCAGCCGGGCGCCTACCAGCGACTCGAGCGCCGTTGCCGGCCGCGAATCCCGCGCCGGACGACTGCCGCCCTCGACGGCCACGACCCGCGGCTGCACCCTCACCACGACAACTCCTGCTGCGCGCGGGGCCGGGCGGCCGCCGGCGCCTCGATGTCCACCGCCCGCGCGGGCACGCCCTCCGCCGGCGCCAAGCGGTCGATCGCGCGATCCCTGTCCAGCGCCCACGCGCCGATGTTCGACGCGTCGGCGCAGACGCTGCGGAGACCCTCGCGGCTGAGTACCGCCGCCTCCCGCGAGGCGCATTCCGCGCCGCGCGCCACGGGGACGTACCGAAGCCCCGCCGCCTCGACCACCGACCGCGCCGCGAGACCGCCGACCAAGTCCGCTCGCGCCCGGCGCTCGTCGCCCGACAGCACCGGCCTGTGGTCGAACCCCGGCAACGGGCCCGCCACGGCCTCGACCAACTTGAGGCCCCCCAGGCGGCCCAAGCCGGACGCCGCACCGGCCGCGGACCGCTCGCCCTCGGTCCCGACCGCGCGGCACAGGCCCACGAGCGCCGCCTGCCGGAAGGCCTCCCACTGCCGTACGCCGTGCCCCTTGAACAGCCGCGGCGCCTTCGGCCGCAGCGTCCGCCGCTCGGGATCGAACAGAGGCCCGCCGGCCGGACGCTCCCACTCGATCGACACGTTCTCGCGCCGCGCCAGCAGCCCGCACGCACGCGAGTAGAGCGACGCGAACGCCTGCGCCGTCGCCGCCTCCGCCTCGGGCGTCCCCGCCGCGACGGCCACGCCCGACTTGGCGCGCCGCGCGCGGGCGTTGTGCTCCTTGAGCGCCGCGGCGTCGAGGCGCGCCAGACGCACCGCGCCGTGGGCCTCGAGGTCGTCGGACACCGCCGCGGCCGCGGCCGCGACGACCGACGAGGCCCAGGCCGCCGGCGACGGATAGGCGGCCAGGCCGGGATGGCAGACGACAAGGCCGTCGCCGTCCCGCCCGTACTCCACCCGGTCGGCCGGCTCGAGGCGGGCGCCGGCGCCCGCCAGCACTTGCGTTACCGTGTCCCGCGCCGCCGCCTCGCACTCGCGGCCCCCGCGTAGCCTCTCCTCGACGCCCGGGTCCAGCGTCGTCTGCGTCTGGGAGTGCAGGACGCGGTACGCGCCGGGCCGCAGGACCACACCGGGCGAGCCGGAAATCCCCACCGCGATGCCGCGCCGGTCGCCGCTCTCGACAGCGAACCTGTCCTCGTAGCGTGCGGCCGCCTCCAGCACCTCGCCGCCCAGCTTCGCGCACTGATGCTCGGTCACGAACTCGCCCGAACCGCCCGCAAGGCCCCGCTCCACGAGCTGCGCATGAAGGACCACCGCGTTGAAGGGCTGGTAGCCGCGCACCGTCTCGACGCCGCTGCTCCGCGAGATCGACCGCGAGCGCAGCTGTTCCCCCGCCGACTGGTGCCACGACGCACCCGCGGCGACATCCTCCGCGACGCGATCGACAACCGTGGCGAGCTCCCTCACCATTCACCCCATCTCAAGACGCCCACGGGTCGGGCCGCACCGAGCGCCCCGACCCGCCGGAACACCGCCGGCCGCTACCGGGCCAGCTCGACCGGCTGCTCGTTGCCGCCGGCCGGCTGCCCGCCGCCCGCTTCCGGACCCGCCTGCTCCCTGGCCGGCACCGGCTGCTCGGGGCCCGCCTGCTTCCGGGTCTGCACGGGAGGCTCGAACGTCGAGCGGGCCGAGTGCTCGAGCATCTCGGGCTTCCGCTCGTGCTCCCAGTCGCGCGACACCAGGTGCCCACGGACCGACGCGGCCTCCCGCCACGCCTGATCGAGCGCCCCCGGGACCTGGGCGTACGCCGCCTGGTCCTTCCGCGTCTGCTCGGTCGGCGGCGCCGGCGAGTACTGGATCCCCAGCCGCTCGAGCGTCGTCCTCGCCGCGAGGTCGCCGACCATCGAGGTCCGCGCCTTCTCCTGCGCGGAGCTCAAGCCGGCCGGCGCCGGATTCCGGCCCGGCACCTGGGCGCCCGCGAGCTGCGCGACCTCGAGGGCGTGACCGGCCTTCGCGGCCTTCTTCTCCTCGCGAGTGCCCACCGCCGCCGCCAGATCGAGGAGCATCCGCTCGTTGAAGCGCTGCTCCCTCGCGTCCGGCCCGCCGGCAGCCCGCGCGGGCTTCCGCTCCGGGTAGAAGGTGCGCGTCTCCTGGTCGAAGTGCGCCTTGTCGCGAGGCTGGTCCGTGGCGAGGTACACCTGCTCACGCGCGGCCAGCGCCTTGAGCCCGCGGCTGGCCACCTGGGCCACCGCCTGGCTCCGGACCTCGGCGTAGCGCGTCCCGCCGGCGGGAATCTGCCGCCGCTCGCGGCGGCGCACCGACGCGACCGCACGCCGTCCGAGCTCCTCGTCCTGCACGTGCTCGCTGAGGCCCTCGGAGCGCGCGATCGCCGTCGACACGGCCCGAATCACCGACGTCGCGTAATCCGCCGGGCTCCCGAACTTCTCCCGCGCCGGGTGCGCCACCTGCGGCCCCTTCGAGCCCGACGTGATCGCGATCCGGTCGCCGGCATGCGTCTTGAGCTGCACGCCCGACCTCGAGACGAGCTCTGAGAGCGTGCCGTGGATCGCGGAGCGCTCGTCCGGCGTGCGCCCGTCCATCAGCCGCTTCGGAACCGCCCGCAGGCTCGTCTGCGACTCGACGTGCAGCAGGTCGTACGACGAGGACGGCCTCACCACCACGCCCGCGACGACGTCCGGATCGGTCGTCAGCCCGAGGGCGCCGGCGCGCACCGCGACCAGCGGCGCCTCCAGGCGCTTGTCCTCCAGCTTCTGGTGGCCCAGCGCGCTGAGCTCGACGGGGTGGACCAGCTCCGCGCCCTCCATCCCGCGCGCGACCATCTGCGAGTGCAGGATCGTCGCGACCCGCGGGCCGAACGCGTTCCCGTCGTTGTTCCAGAGCGGGCCCTCGCTCACGGGCGACTTCGAGCTGCGGGTCCGTATCGGACCGCTGTCGAGCGACGCGACCTGGTGATACGACTCGCCCGCCGCGATGTCGCCGGGTATCTGCTGCAGCGTCTCGGCGAGCCGCGCATCCGACCGCTCCTGCCGCTGCTCCTGGAACCTCTGGTTGCTGCCTGGCATCTGCTCTCCTCCTCACGGATCCCCTTGGGGTCCAGACCGAGGTCCCGCAACCGCGCGGGACCGATTCCGCCGAGCCGCTACCCCCTCGGCAGCGGCACCTCCCTCGCCCGCCCGCGCGGAGCTGCCGCCCGGGGGCCGTCCTCGGCGGGCACGGTCTCCCAGCCCACGCGGTAGCCGTCCTCCAGCTCCACGCTCTTCGCCCGGGCCAGGACGAACGACGCCATCCGATCCGCGTCCCGGCACAGGTCCGCGCCGTGCCGGACGAAGACCTCGCGCGCCTCCGCCGGCAGCGGCATATACGGCGGCGGCTCGTAGTCGAGCCCGAGTGCGCCGACCACCTTCGCCGCGGCGAGATCGCAGCGCAGCTGCTCGCGCACCCACCCGACGGACCCGCGCGGCGCACCGGCGTCGCGGCGCCCCTCCCGGGTCGCGTGTCCCGTCGCGGCGACGGCCGCAAGCGCGACCGCGGACGCGTACGACCCGCCGGAGCACTCCGCCGGCAGCACCACGCGGTCGCCGTCGCGCCGGTACCCGCCGCCCGCGCCGTCCCGCACGGCGATCGAGACGCCCAGCCCGGCGACGAGCTGGTCGACCGAGGCCACGCCCGAGTCCGCGCGCCGGACCTCGGCGAGCCCCACGCCGTCGGCCGGAAACAGCGGGCGGTCCGGCGCTCCCCGGCCGCCCGGCACGATCACGCCGACGGCGCCGGGTCCGACCCGGCCCCCGCGCCGGACCGCTTCGGCCTCGTCGAGCATCACGTCGGCGCGCACGCCCGCCGGCGCGGTCGCCCGCCACGCCTGGACCGCCAGCGCCTCCGCCGCCGGCAGCGGCCGGCAGTCCGCGCCGCCCGCCGGCCACAGCGCGCCCGCGAACGGACGGCCGGACAGGTAGAGATCCGCGACCGGCGGAGGCGGCGCGGCCACCGGGCCGGACGGCCTCACCGCTTCGCCGCCTGGATCCGGGCCCCAACGGCCGACCACCCGAGCCCGGTCCGGCGGCGGCCACCTCAGCCCCGCCCGCTCCAGAACCGGCGCCATCACGCCCGCGAGGGCCGCCTCGTCCGCCACCATCCATCCGTCCAGCCGGCGCACCACTCCGCACGCCGCCTGGACGGCGCGGGCGACCTCGTGGCACCTCTCGCCCCGCCCGCCGACCGCCCGCACGCCCGCCTTGAGCGAGCCGCCGGCCGCCAGCACCGCCTCGACCGCCTCGGTCGGCAAGGGCTCGCCGACCGGGTCCAGGCCGATCGCGTAGTGCACCTGGGCGACCAACCGCGTCCTCGCGAACCACGCCTCGAAGTTGGCGCCGGCCGGATCGAGAGCCGCCAGATCGAGCCCGTCGCGGGCCGCCTCCCAGCGCCGCTCCGCGGTGGCACCGCGTTGCGGGTCGCGGACCGAGCGGTCGACGTGCTCCAACGCGACCGCTTGCGCCGCCCGGTCGAGCTGGTCGGCCAGCCTCGCACTCCCCGAGCAGCGGCGCGACACGGCAGCGGCTGCGCTCAGAAGCACCGGGTCGGTCCGCGACGCGCAGAACACGACGTGGAGCGGCGGACCGTAGCGGACGCGGCCGGCCACCTCGGCCTGGGCCACCGTCAGGCCCCCGATGTCCCGGAGGTCGCGCCGATCGCAGGCGGCCGCCACCGCCGCGGCGAACGCTCCTCCGCCCGACACCGGCAGGTCGCGCAGCGCGTCCTGGAGCTGATGCGTGCGCAGCGCGCCGTCGGTCTCCAGGGCGCGCCGGCGGCGGTCCGGCAGCGGATCCTTGAATCCGAACAACCGGCTGTCCGCCACCCAGACCGACGGATGCGACCGCCGCAGCAGCCCGGCGCGGCCCTCGAGCTTCCGAGCGACCTCGACCGACAGCGCGACCTCGTAGACCAGGTCGCCGTGCGTCCGAAGGCGGCGCCGCTGCGGCAGCGCCTCGTCGTCCTCGTGGATCGCCGCGTCGGCCTGGTCGCACGAGTCCAGCCAGTCCGACTGCGACTCGCGCCGGGCCTCCAGCCGATCCGTGGTCTCGCCGCGGTCCTCGGGCGCGGGCGCCGGATACCGCTGCGTGCGGTAGCCGCCCGGGCGCACGAGGCTGCGGCCGCCGGAACGTCGAGTCATCTCGTCCCTGCTCCCCGGTCGCGGCCTAGCCGGCCGAAGCCCCCTGCCGCGCCTCGGCGGAATCCGCCGGCGCACGCTCCGGGTCCAGCTCGAGCTCGCTCTCCGGCGGGCTCTCGCCCGCTTCCTCCTCGAGGACGGCCTCGTAGAACTGCTGGTCCGTGCCGAAGATCGCCGCCACCGCGCTCTCCTCCGACATCGGGACCGCCTCGACGGCGAGGTTCCACTCGCGGATCTGCTCCACCGTCAGGCACACCGTCCGGGCCCGGGACTGCATCGCCGCCTCGTACTCCTCCCGCGTCTCCGGTATCAGCGCGATCTCCTCCACGCCGCTGCGCCGCAACTTCTTCTGCCTCATGGCATCTCTCCTCCCCATGGCCCGGCCGCTAGCGCCCGGGGGCGCCCAACTCGACCGGATGCCGCCGTCCGTAGTCCGTCTCCGGTTCCCGAACTCCCAGCGACCGGCACGCCCGCACCACCGTCCGCTCCGCGTAGTCCCTGGGATTCGCCTTGTCGCCGCGGAACTCCGCCAGCTCCTGAATCAACACCCCCGGCGACTCCCCGCGCAGAAGCGCGTCGACCACCCCGTGCCAGTCCACCTCGGACTGCGACGCAGCCGCGCGCCGCCCGCCGACATAGCGTTCCGGGGCCGCCGCCGGCGGGCCGGGCTCCAGCGACGCGACAGCCACGGCGACCGACCGCCGCGGGGGAATCACCTCCCGGAACGCCTTCGGCTCCCACCACCGCGCGCCGACGCCCTCCGGGTCGTAGCGCGAGCGCGGAACCAGCGCGACACGGGCGTCCCCGCGGCCCGGCTTCCGGTTCACGAACCCCGGCACCCGCATCACCCGCGTGACGTCGACCACCGCGGGATCTCCCCCGTACACCGCGGCGAGACGCCGGTTGGCTTCCTCCGCGCCGGCGCGCGTCCAGGCCGCCGGCTCGACATGCCACAACACCTGCCACCGGCCCGCCGACGAGCGGACCACCACCGCGGGCATCGGGACCCGCCCCGACTTCGCGTCCGTCATCAGCTTCCGGATGCGCTCGTTGCCGTCCGTGTCCAGATCCACCTGGAGACGGCGTACCTCCGAGACCGAACGGCTGCTTCCCCTCACCGTCGGGTTGACCGAGCAGTAGACGTCGCTCCCGGCGTCGTTCGCCGACCTGAGCAGGCGCTGGCCCGACGGATGGCGCCAATGCCCGGCCGCCCGTGCGAGCTGGCGGCTGCCCGGGCCGCGCCGGTCGCGAAGCACCACCGTCGCCAGTTCCTCCGCGCCGAACAGCTCCGAGAACCACTCGACCGAAGAGCCGTGCCAGGACGCATGCCCCGACAGCAGTTCGGAAGCACCCACGGCCATCCCCCAATCGACCCGCCGGGCGCCGGGCGGCTTCCGACGGCGGACAGGACAGACGTGGCGAAGCCGGAGCGGCAACGGCGGCGGCCGGGAGCAACGGCGGACGCTTCGGGCGCGGCGCCCGCCCCGCTCCCCACACGCCGGCCGCCCCGTCGCGCAGTCCATCCCGATCCGGCGCCCTCCCCGGCCCCCGCCCCGTTGTCATCCGGCTCCCTCCACCGCCGCCGCCGCCACCGGCTCGCGCCCGGCAGCTCGCTGCGCGCCGCGGCCCGCCAGCCGCCAGTCCCGCCCGTCGAGCCCGACCACGCGGCAGCGGCCCGCGATGCGGCTCGAGAACCGGTCGTCCCCCATGAACGCGCCGATCTCGCCCGGCGTCTTGTTCGACGTCCAGATGGTTCGCCGCCCGGCGTCGTGCCGCGCCTCGTAGAGCATCAGCAGCGTCCGCCGCGTGTAGTCGGTCGCCGCGTCCCGCTCGGCCCCGAGGTCGTCGAGCACCAGCAGCCTCGCCGCCGCCAGCCGGTCGAACGTCTCGGTCGTGTCCGCCGCCGCGCCGTGCGGCTGCAGCCGATAGAGCAGCATCGGCACGCGCTCGAACGCCATCGACCGCTCGCCCGACTTCCACGCCTCGTTGAGCACCGTGCATGCCAGCCGCGTCTTGCCGGTCCCGACCGGACCGCACAGCAGCAGGTCCTGGCCAGCCTCCCCGGCGCGGAGAAACGCCCGCGCCTCCTCAAGCGCGTGCCGGTTGTCGGCCGTCTTCCGCCACGTCGACCACCGCGCGTCCCGGAACTCCCGCGGCACCGACGGCGGGGCGGCGTGCGCCGCCGTCCAGCAGCCGCAGCGCCGCAGCCGCGTGTGCCCCTCGACCTCGACCGACTCCCAGCCCGGCGTCCGCTCGCATCGCCCGCACCCCTCGCTCATCGCTTCGCCCGCTTGATGCCGGCGTCGTACGCCGCGCGCGGCTCCGTCGACCGCGCCCCGCCGCCGCGGCCCCGCAGCGACGCCTTGGCCTGCCGCCTGCGCCCCTCTTCCCCCACACCCCCTTCTTCCCTTAGCCATAAGCCGTTAGCCGTTTCGCACGTGCGTGCGTGAGACGGCAAAATTTCTGAAGAAGTACGGGAATCTTGCGGAAATGTTTCTGCACGATTTCGGGAATCCTCCGGCACTTCTGCGGGAGAGTTGTCGGAACCTTCCGGCAATCCTGCGGCAATCGTGCGGGACGATTTCGGCAGCGACGGCACCCGCACGCCCCCCGGATGCACCGACCACAGATGGCGCGTCTTCGCGCTCACCTCGGCCGCCGCCGGGAGCGGATGCATCGTCCGCAGCGGATACCGCACCCGCTGGAAGTCCTGCCAGTCGGCCTGGTACAGGTAGCGGGACCCCTGGTGCGCGAACGCGCCCACCAGGCCCGCCTTCACGAGCCGCTCGATGCTCCGCTGGACCGCCCGCGCCGGCCGGCCGCTCAGCGCGTCGTGCGCCGCCTGGAACGCCACCGCGTCGGCCCGCATCACGCCGAAGTCGTCCGCCCCGAGCACGTAGGTCGTCCACACGCGGTACTCCAGATCCGACAGGCTCGACACCTTCGCCGAGTGGCCGAGCCGGGCGTGGAAGAGCCGATCGGCCGGCATCGCCGTTACCTCTCCGTCTCTCGCCCGTTCCACCATGCCCCTGTGCCTGGCGCCGCCGCCGCCGCTCGGGCCAACGCCCCGAGGCCCTCCCTCAGGCCGCCCATCAGCACACCGGCTCCGGATCGCACACCGCGCATCGAGCCCACTCCGGTCGCCCGTCGAGCAACCTCACCTCGACGCCGGGCCGGTCGTGCAGGCGCGCCGCCACCTGCGGCCAGCACGCGGGACAGACGATCACGGGAGCGTCTGTGCCCGCGTCCACTTCACGCCACGACGCCGCGGCCGGCGTCTGTCCGTCGCCCTCGAACGGCTGGCTCATCGCCTCTTCCCCCGACGGGACGGCTTGCGGCGGCCCGCGCCGGACGCGAGCCACTCGAGCACGGCTGCCTTGCTCCAGCGAGGGCGGCGGTCGATGCCCGGAATCGGCGCCACCGGAAAGACATGCGCGTCGAGCCGGCGTCTGATCGTCTTCGGGTGGCAGCGCAGCAGCTCCGCCAGTTCCTCCAGGAACAACACGTCCGGCAACTCGTCCGACGCCACCTCCTGGTCCCACGGATCTCGATTGCCGCGGCGGCCCGCGGCGCGCTCGCGGATGCGCGCTCCGCTCGAGCCCTGCTGTCGTTCACGCCTGCGCTTCAGCACCTGCTCCCGTGCCGCGTGCGCAGCGCGTTCCGCCTCCTCCAGCACGTCCAGGGTCTCGGTGGCTTGTTCTGCGAATGTGGCCGGCGGCCGGGTGTGGCCGTTGAGCCACCCGTTCAAGGCGGGCTGACTGACGCGGAGCATTGCCGCGAACCGGCGCTGCGAAAGCCCCAGCGCCACCAGGCGGGTGGCGATCGCCCGAGCGGTAGTGACCATTGGCGCCTCCAGAATCTAAGGGCACCAAAAGTCGAGTCAACTGTAATCATTGATTATAATTTGGGCACGTGAACACCATTGGACAGCGCCTGCGCGCGGCCCGCGCGCTACGGGGTTTCAACCAGGCCCAGCTCGCCGCCAAGATCGCCCTCACCCGAGAGGCGATCTCCATGGTCGAGCATGGCAAGTCCCGCCTTCGGGTCGACAGGCTGGCCGACGCCGCGAGGATGCTCGACGTGTCGACCGACTACCTGGAAGGGCTCACCGAGGATCCGACCCCCGCCGCGCAACTCACGCACGCCCTCGCCGCCGCTACGGGGGGGGAGTTTCTCGATGACCAACAGCCGCACGGCGCAAGCCGCGCCGACGGCGACTACGTCGGCGTCTACGCGCTGGCCACCGCTGCGGGCGGCGGCGCCGTCACCTACGCCGAGCGCGTGACCGGCCGCCTCAAGTTCCGAAGGACGTGGCTGGACCGCTACGGACTCGTCGCCCGCAGTTGCCGCGTCATCGAGGTCGCCGGAGAGTCCATGGAGCCGACCCTGGCCGATGGCTGCTCGATCCTCGTGAACCACGCGAGTCGGCGCCGGCGCCTGGGACACATCTACGTCGTGCGCACCGAAGAGGGCCTTGTCGTCCAGCGCGCGGGCAGGGATCCGGCAGGCGTCTGGCAACTCGTCAGCGACAACCCGGACAAGTTGACCTGGCCGAACCGCCCCTGGCCGTCGGACGCGCGGATCGTCGGAGAGGTCAGGTGGACCGGCAGGACGTTCGTGTGAGGGAAGTGAACCGATGAGATCCACGCACAACAGCATCGGGGCGGCACCGACAGACGCGGATGCCGCGTCGGACAAGGGTGGTCGAGGCAGAGCTTCAACGCTTCGGCAGAGGATCCAACCAGCAGGATCGGATGCGGCTTCACCGCAGCCGACCACGAAGGCAAGGCCCGACTCGCAGTCCCGTCGCCGAGTCCGCGTGGCCCAGGGGATCTACAGGGACCGTTGGGGCTTGGCCACCACGGTCAAGGTGAACGGCATCCAGCGCGAGATCCGTTTCGAGCAGGGCACACCGCTCAAGACCATTCGGGCGCGGCGCGACGAGTTGCGCGCGAGCCTCCGTCATCACCGCCGCCCAGACAGCGGCACGTTCGCCGCTGATGCAGCCCGATACCTCGATCAGGTTCGCACGACACTGACCAGCTTCGCGGATCGCCAGCGGCACCTGGAAGCCTGGCTTCCGCGTTTCGGCCATCTCGACACGCTCAGTCTCATCGACCACGTTCCCTTGCTCGACCAGCAACTTCGGGACTGGCGCCACACCCTGTCGGCGTCGTCGTGCAATCAGCGGCGCGATGCCCTGACGAACTTGGTCAGGGTGCTCTACGGTCGGCGCGCCGCCGCCGACTTCGTGGATCTGGTCCGGTTCGTCCGCGAACCGTCGGCGCCGCGGTGGATTGACCGCGCTCACATCACAGCCGTCCTTGCCCACCTGACGCCGGGATCGAAGACCGAGGTCCGGTTGCGCTTGATGCACTGGACGGGAATGCGCCCGTCCCAGATGGGTCGGCTACGCCTGGAGGACTTCCGGCTGGACGAGGCCATTCCATTCGTGGCCGTGCCGCGGGGCAAGGGCGGGCGTTTGGCTGCCATCCCGCTCGTTGAGGAAGGGCTGCAGGCGGCGCGCGACTTCGTGGCTCTGGAGGCCTTCGGGTCGTGGTCGTGCCCGAGCGCGAACAAGGCGCTGGCACGGGCGGCACGTCACGCGCAGCGGCCAGCGTTCACGGTGTATGCTATTCGACACTCGTTCGCGACCGGATTGCGACGCACGGGGACAGACGTGGCTGACATTCAAGATCTGTACGGGCACACGAACCCGAGCACGACGATGATTTACGCCCCGCCTCAGCTCGTCAAGCACCAAGCCGCGATCGCGCGTTTGCGTACGCTGGGAGAGTGATCGGACGCGGAAACGGCTGGCAGTACTGGCTGGCAGTACTGGCCGCGTTCCCGTAAGTTGTTGATTACAAATGCGCGCCCGTAGCTCAGCTGGATAGAGCGCCGGGCTTCGAACCCGTAGGTCGGGGGTTCAAATCCCTCCGGGCGCGCCACTTCGCCGCCGTCACTGGTCCTTCACGGCCGTCCAGCTTCCGCTGGCATACCTGCCGAATGCGACCGATCCGCTCATGTTGGAGCCGTCAATCCGGCCGCTGAAGGCCAGCGTGAGCATGCCCACCTGCGCGCTGTCGACCTCGTAGGACATGGTGATGCGGTCGCCGTCGACGGCCCCCTCGAGGGCCGACTCGCCCGCATGACCGGTGAGCGTCGCGCCGTCCTGCTCGAGCGTCAGCGGCACCTCGTTGTCCATCCCGAGGGGATCGGAAATGGTGAGCGTCCAACTGCCGCCGACGTCGGCCTGCGCGAGGACGAGCAGGCCGGCGAACACGACTGCGACGACCGCGATCATCGATGAGCGAAGCATGCTTCTCCTCCTGGCCGCACGCCGACATGGGCAGACGAGTCCTTCACACATGGTTGATACGTGGAGAACAGCCGGCGTGTTCCCCGGAATCGTCAGCGCCGGCCGGTGCAGGCCGGCACGCGGCCGCGCATGCTAGAATCGCTGTTCTCCACCCAGCGCCCGTAGCTCAGCTGGATAGAGCGTCGGCCTCCGGAGCCGAAGGCCACAGGTTCGAATCCTGTCGGGCGCGCCAACTCTCTTGGCCCTTTTCTTCAACGAACAGGGCCATTTTCTTTGGATTCTTCGTCCGTAGCGCCGCGTTCGGCGACGTCCATGTGCCCGGGTGGTCTCCGTCGACTCCGCTCCCACTCGGCGGACTGCATGCACCCTCCGCGTAGTGCCTGCAACGCAATCACGGCTGGGGTTACGCTTCCGGATGGAGGGCATGGCGGATGGCGAGCATCACGATTCGCAACCTCGACGACGACGTCAAGACTCGGCTGCGTGTCAGGGCGGCGGACAATGGCCACTCCATGGAAGAGGAAGCGCGACTGATCCTGCGCGATGTCGTCGGGCGCAAGCCCAGTTCCCGGAATCTGACGACCATCATCCGCTCGCACTTCGGCCCGGCCAACGGCGTGGACCTCGAGTTGCCGCCGCGCGAGCCCGGGCGCGAGCCGCCGTCCTTCGGTCCCCATGCCGATGCGAAGACAGCCTTGGCGAGACGTCAACGGGCACCCGCGAGGGCAGCCAAGGCAGGGTTCCGCGCGGCGCAGCCCGTGGCGCCGCACCCACATGACACCTATACTTGAACCATGACCCGACTGCATCGAATCACGCAGGATCCGGACGTCATGGGAGGACGCCCGTGCATTCGAGGGCTTCGCGTGACGGTCGGGACCGTCGTGGGGCTGCTGGCCGCCGGCCACGACGCCGACGAAGTGCTGGCCGCCTATCCGTATCTTGAGCGCGACGACATCAGCCAGGCGCTGGCCTACGCCGCGTGGCGGAGCGAGGAGCAGGAGATCACGGTCGGTTCGAGTCGAAGCTCCTGGTCGACATGAACCTGTCGCCTCAGTGGATCGAGGCGCTGGCGGAAGCGGGCATCGAGGCCCGCCATTGGAGCAAGGTCGGTGACGGCGCGGCTTCCGACCGAGAGGTATTCCAGTGGGCGGGGCGGCACGGGTTCGTGCTGCTGACCCACGATCTCGACTTCAGCCGGATCCTCGCGCTCACCGGCGGCCGTTCGCCCAGTGTGGTTCTGCTCCGCACGCACCGCCTGCTGCCATCCGAGTCGGCAGGCACGCTCGTCCAAGTGCTGCACCGACATGCCCCGGAGATCGAGACGGGCGCTGTCGTGGTGGTGAGCCCGGACCGCTACCGGGTTCGACTGCTCCCCCTTCTGCCGCCCCCTTGAGGTGCTACCGGAGGGCAGAGGGACGTACTCGACCACGCTGATACGCGGATGACGAAACGCTATACTCTACGCCATGTGCCGGAAGCGATGCGGGCTGTGATGGCGGTCTTCGCGAGCCACCTTGGGGGCAGCGGAAACGCTGCAGTTTCGGGGCCAAAAAACAGATCGGGCCACTAAAAGTTAGCAGCAAGAGTTAGCAGCCGTCGTAAATTGTAGCAAAAACGTGAGTTGCGCGTTCCGCCTTCGGCCTTCGGAGCCGAAGGCCACAGGTTCGAATCCTGTCGGGCGCGCCAACTCTTTTGGCCCTTTTCTTCAACGAACAGGGCCATTTTCTTTGGATTCTTCGTCCGTAGCGGTCGCCGTTGACCGTTGGCCGGCTCGGGTCAGCCGGCCTGGCATCACGTTTGCCACTCGAAGCCGACGATGAAGGCTCGGCCCGGCATGCTGTTGCCCAGGCCGCCGTTCGAGAAGGCGGTGTTGGCGAGCAGGGGCTCCCGGTTGATCGCGATGAAGAGCGGGTGGTCGTTCTTGTTCAACAGATTGCGAACTGCGCCCGTCAGCCACAGCCCGCCGCCCAGCTCGTAGCGTCCACGCAGGTTCCAGGTCATGAACGCCCCCTTCCGATGGATCGTTCCGCGTCCCGGCTCGGCGAACGGAATGAGCAGATTCTCCTCCGTGTCGTACCAGACCGGCCCGAAATACGTCCCGACCACCTGCACCATCCAGGCCGGGTTGCGCACGCCCAGGAGCAGGGAGCCCTGCGTCTCGTACACCCGGATGATGCGGTCCGTGGCGAGGTTGCGCGCGGCGGCGTCCAGGTCGCGCATCCGGAAGTGATGCGCGCCGTTGATCCCGAGGTTCACGCTGGTGTCGCCCGTGCGGGCCAGCACGAAGTTGCTCTGCAGCTCCAGGCCGACCAGCTCCGACTCGGCGCGGTTCTGATAGATGCGGAGGAGGGCGTTGCGGGTATCGCCCACGGCCTGAATCCGGTTGCTGATGTCGTTGCGGAACAGGGCCAGGTCGGCCCACATCCGCGCGTTCTCGTACGCGAATCCGACCTCGTAGCTCGTCGCCTGTTCCGGCTCCAGGTCCGGATTGCCGATGATCTGGCTGCCGAGGACGGTCGTGTAATCGATGGCCAGCTCGGTCGCGTTCGGCGCGCGGTACCCCGTCTGGACATTGAACCGGACCGCGAGCTCCTCGGTCGGTTTCACCGTCGCGCCGACGCGGTAGGTCACGGCATCGTAGGTCGCGGCCCGCTCGACGAGGTTCGTGCGGTTGGGGGTTTCGCGGATGTGATGCCGCCCGCCGTCGAAGCGCACGCCGCCGCGGAGAATGAGCCGGTCGTCCAGCACGCGCTGCACGTCCTCGACGAAGACCCCGAAGTTGCGGCTGTCGGAGTTGTTGTCGAACGGGCCCACCTGCGACGCCGTTCTGCCCGGCAGCGGTTCGCGCATGCGGGTGCTGCGCAGCTGCCACCACTGCTGGTCGACGCCAACCTGGACGCTGTTCGCCCCGCCCAGCTCCACGTTCGACAGGCCGCGCAGGAAGAAGCCGCTCTGGCGCCGCCGGTTGTGGTCGAGGTCGACGCCCGGTATGGGCCCGGCACTGCTCCGCCGCACCTCGGCGCCCCAGCGGAAATCGTCGAGGTCCCGGAAGTACGACGTCTGGACTTCCCAGCTGGCGCGCCCGCTGGGGGTCTCGCCGCTGTAGACGAGGTCGAAGGACCGGTTGGTGCGGTTCTCGTCGTTGTCCCAGTCCCACGACGATCCCCGGAAGCCGGCGTCGTACATGCCGTCCGTGCGCGCGGTGAACGTGACACGCTGAAAGTCGTTGGGCGTGTAGCCCAGCGCAACCATGCCGCCGCCCTGCTGGTAGGCGGTGTTGCGCAGCGGCGACTCGACCGCGCCGGCGCCCGCTTCGTAGTCGCCCCGCCGACCGCCGTGCGCGCTGACGAAGTAGTCCCACTTGCCGACTGACGCGCCGTACTGGGCGACGGTCTCCACCTGCCCCCACGACCCGCCGCCGATCCGCACGTGGGCGCCAGGGCTGCGCAGGCCGTCCTTCGTGATGAGATTGATGACGCCCCCGAGCGCCTGGCTGCCGTAGACCAGTCCG
This sequence comes from Vicinamibacterales bacterium, assembly GCA_963665465.1. GTDB lineage: Bacteria > Acidobacteriota > Vicinamibacteria > Vicinamibacterales > UBA8438 > JAAXGX01. The sequence continues at coordinate 4,145,971 of OY762226.1, read as the reverse complement.
CCGGGCCCGCGCAGCACCTCGATCCGCTCGACGTCGTGGAGACCCAGCTTGGAGATGTTGGCCGTGCCCGCGCGCCGGCCATTGATCAGAACGACCACCTGGCTCCGGAAATCGCGACCCTGCCCGTCGCTGGCCCCGCCGCGGATGTTGATCGACGTCTGGGCGGGCGTCCAGGTGCTGAAGAAGGCCACCCCCCGCTCGCTGAGGAACTCGGTCACGGTCGAGGCCGCGGACTGCTCGATCTCCTCGCGGTCGAACGTCTGCATGGTCACCGGCACGTCGCTCACCCGCTCGTCCTCGAGCGTGGCGGTCACCACGACCTCCTCGAAGCGACGCTGCGGCTCGGCCGACTCGTCCGGGTCCGCCGTGCCCTCCTGCTGCGCCGCCAGGGGGACCGCCGCGACCCACGCCGGCAGCAGCAGGCTCAGGCTCGGGTGCAACCAACGCGTCCGGAATCCGTTCACCAGCATGCGTCACCTCCGTCGCGGCTTCACGCGCCGCCAGCTCAGAATCAACCCCGACACGCTCAGCACCAGACCGCCGAGGCTCAGGGTGATGATGGCCACGTCCCACGCGGGACGGTTGCGAATCAGGAATGGGAAATCCAGGCAGTGCAGGCCGATGACCACCCAGCGCATCACCATGGCGTGGGTGTCGTAGGCGCGTGCGATCGACCCGGTGTGCGGGTCGACGTACATCAGGCGGGTCTCGGGATCGTCGAAGGTGAGCCGCAGGACCGGCAGCCGGCGCCGGGCCCCCGCGCCCACCGAGTAGTAGTACGCGTCGTAGCTCTCGAGAAGCTCCGCGGACGCCAGCGGGCCCCGCACGGCCTGCAGCGCCTGCGCCACCAGCGTCTCTGTCGGATGGCGGACGAACGGCTCGTCGCCCCTGCCGTCCGCGGCAACCGTAACGCTCTCCAGGGCGCCGAATCGGAATACGTAGTAGGGCCGCCCGGCGAAGCGGCGCAACTCCACCTCCTTCGGAAGCCGATCGCGCCCCGCGGCAACCTCCGGCGCCACCCGCGACCACGCGGCGCCCGGCGAGTCGACCCACAGCGACGCAACGAGCGCCCCCCCGCGCATCGCTTCCGCCTGCCCCGGGCGGGCAGCCGTCGATGCCCGCACGCCGCCGACGCTGTACGGCGTCATCTGCGTCGTGGTCGACAGCGGCCCCTGGCGGCTCCCGCCCGGATTGAGATAGAGGAACCCGCTGGTGATCCAGGTCAGACTGACGAGGCCGACGGCGAGGCCGGCCCAATGGTGATAGCGCTTGACGCCGTGGTAGGGGCTTGCGAAACGGCGGGTCGCGTCGACGCCCTTCAACACGTAGCCGCGGCGCCGGTAGCGCAGCATGCCGACGACCAGGCCGGTGGACGCCAGCAGTATCCCGGCACCGGACAACCAGAGCATGGTCTGCCGCCAGGGACCCGCCCACTGGCGGAAGAACACCGGAGCACCCCAATGGATGATGGTGCCCAGCCACGACCACAGGCGCTCGCTGCGGGTCGTGCGCATGACCATCTCCCCGGTCCGCGCCGAGACGTACACCTCGGTGTCGCGGTCGTCGCCGAAGGCATACCGGTAGAGGGGACGGTGGAGGTTCAGGCTGTTGGTCAGGGTCCACTGATCGACGGATTCGACGATGCCGAGCAGCTCGTGAGGCGTCCCGTCCACATCGTGCCGGAGGGCGACCCGGCGGGCGGTGGCTTCATCGACCGCGGCCAGGACGGCACCGGTGTCGGCATACACGCCCAGCCAGGGCCCGCCTGCCGGCAGGATGTAGTAGATCGGCCGGTCGAGCAGGAGGCCCAGACGGATGCGGCGGGGAGGCTCCTCCAGCCCCGCGCGCTCCACCGCCGCGTGGGGCGTGAGGCTGAAATGGGCGGGGTCGAACCGGGGGAGCTCCCGGAAACGCGCGGCGGGAGTCAGGATCGGAAACTGGGCGTAGAGCATGACCACTCCGGTGGCGAACCAGAGTGCGAACGGGAGGGCCAGGCCGATACCGAGGTACCTGTGCCAGAGATAGAGTTGGCGGGTCATGCAAGACGCTGCGGCCAAAGCTGCAGCCGGAGGATAGCCGCGGCCGGGCGTCGCTGCACCTTAAGACAGTCTTAAGAGAACCTTAAGCGGCTGTTCAGGCTGCCGTAAGGTGCGCACCGTGCCGCAATGCACGGCTCGCTCTACCGCGGATCCGGCGCGCGTCGGTCGTACACGGCTTCCAGCCTGCGGACGAGGTCTTCAGGTTCGAACCCGCGCGGGACATCGACTCTCTGCCCCGGCCCGCGGCACAGAGCGCCGGCCAGCCCGTCGACATCGCCCCAGGGCAGCAGCAGCTCGCCGCCGGGGTGCCACTCGCGCACGCCGCCGCTGTCCCAGGCGGCCACGGGCGTGCCCAGGGTGAGGGCCTCCAGGCCGACGATGCCGAACGGCTCCTGCCAGCGTGAGGGCATCACGAGCACGGCGGCGCGCCGGTAGGCGGCGGAGAGGCGGCGGCGGTCGAGCCAGCCCAGCACCTCGACGCCCTCGGCGTCGATCTCGCGCCGCAACGGGCCGGTGCCGGCCACGACGAACGGCAGGCCGGACCCCGAGCGCCGCCAGGCGTCGATCGCGTCGCGGATGCCCTTGGCTTCGACGACGCGCCCCGCGAACAGCACGCAGGGCGGACCGTCGGCCGGCGCGTCAGGGTCGAGACCGTAGACGACCGGGGGCACGACCGAGATGCGGCCGGCCGGGACGCCGGCCTGGATCAGCTCGCTCTGCATGTACGACGAGAGCACGGTGAGGCGCAGCCCCCTCACCGCTTCCAGACGCGCCGCGGTGAGCTCGAGAATGCTCTCGAAGTAGCCCGGGTCGTCGAAGCAGCCGGCGCACGCCTCGCGTCCCATCGCCTCGCCGCAGACCCGGCCGTCCGCGGTCAGCTTGCCCCGTCCCGGGCAGAAGAAGCGGTGGTCCTGAATCGTCACCACCGCGTCCACGCGGGCCGCCCACGCCAGCACCGCCGGGTTGACCACGTTGTGCACGTGCACCCGATCCGGCCGCAGCCGCGCCAGCAGCGGGTCGAGGTCGGCGTCGGCGCGGGTCCGGGCGTCGAGCTGCGGGACGACGGTCACCGGACAGCGCGGGCGCACGACGCCGTCGTCGCGGCCCGTGGCCAGGTGCTGCTCGTGACCGGCCGACAGGGCGTCGAGCAGACCGAGGAGGGCCAGGTCGGCGCCCCCCCGGTCGCTCAGCCGGTCCGCGACGTGGAGAATCCGCACCCCGCCGGGATCACGCCAGATCGAAGCGGTCGAGATTCATCACCTTGTTCCACGCCGCCACGAAGTCGCGCACGAATGTCTGCTGCGCGTCGTCGCAGGCGTAGACCTCCGCGATGGCTCGGAGCTGCGAGTTCGAGCCGAAGACGAGGTCGACGGCCGTGCCGGTCCACTTCAGCTCGCCCGTCCCCTGGTCACGTCCCTCGAACACGTGCTCCGCCTCGGAGGACGCCTGCCACGCCGTGTTCATGTCGAGCAGGTTGACGAAGAAGTCGTTGGTCAACGTCTCCGGCCGCTTCGTGAAGACGCCGCGGTCGGACCGGCCGACATTCGCATTCAGTACGCGCAGGCCGCCGACGAGCACCGTCATCTCGGGAGCGGTCAGGGTCAGCAGCTGCGCCCGGTCCACCAGCAGCTCCTCCGCCGCGCGGCGGTGTCCGTTCCCGGCGTAGTTGCGGAAGCCGTCCGCGGTCGGCTCCAGCACGGCGAACGACTCCAAGTCCGTCTGCTCCTGCACGGCGTCGGTCCGTCCCGGCGAGAACGGAACCTCGACGTCGTGGCCGGCGTTCCTCGCCGCCAGCTCGACGGCCGCGCAGCCGCCCAGGACGATCACGTCCGCGAGCGAGACCTTCTTCCCGCCGCTCTGCTCGCCGTTGAAGCCCTGCTGGATGCCTTCCAGGACCCCCAGCACGGCCGCTAGCTGGGCCGGCTGGTTCACGTCCCAGTCCTTCTGCGGCGCGAGGCGAATGCGCGCGCCGTTGGCGCCGCCGCGCTTGTCGCTGCCGCGGAACGTCGACGCCGACGCCCAGGCGGTGGAGACCAGCTGGGAGATCGACAGCCCCGATGCGAGGATGCTGCTCTTGAGCGCCGCGACGTCCTGCGCATCGATCAACTCGTGATCGACGGCGGGCACCGGGTCCTGCCACAGGAGCTGCTCGCCGGGAACCTCCGGGCCGACGTAGCGCGAGACCGGCCCCATGTCGCGGTGCGTCAGCTTGAACCACGCCCTCGCGAAGGCGTCGGCGAACTCGTCCGGGTTCTCGCGGAAACGCCTCGCAATCGGCTCGTAGATCGGATCCATGCGCAGGGCGAGGTCCGTGGTCAGCATGACGGGGGCGTGCGTCTTCGACGGATCGTGGGCGTCCGGCACGGTGCCCGCGCCGCCGGCGTCCGTCGGCACCCACTGGTGCGCTCCCGCCGGGCTCTTCGTCAGCTCCCACTCGTAGCCGAACAGGGTCTCGAAGAAGCTGTTGTCCCAAGTCACCGGGGTGGGCGTCCAGGCGCCCTCGAGCCCGCTCGTGATCGCGTCGCCGGCCTTGCCGCTGCCGAACGTGCTCGTCCAGCCGAGGCCCTGCTCCGCAATGGCGGCGCCCTCGGGCTCGGGGCCGACGTGCTGGTCCGCGTCGGCGGCGCCGTGCGTCTTGCCGAACGTGTGCCCGCCGGCGATGAGAGCCACCGTCTCCTCGTCGTTCATCGCCATCCGCGCGAACGTCTCGCGAATGTCCCGGCCGGCGGCAACCGGATTCGGGTCGCCGTTCGGACCCTCGGGATTCACGTAGATCAGGCCCATCTGCACGGCGCCGAGCGGGTTGGCGAGCTCCCTGTCGCCGCTGTAGCGCTCGTCGGCGAGCCACTCGGTCTCGGGCCCCCAGTAGATGTCCTCCTCGGGCTCCCACACGTCCTCGCGCCCGCCGGCGAAACCGAACGTCTCGAGCCCCATCGACTCCAGGGCGCAGTTGCCCGCCAGGATCATCAGGTCGGCCCAGGAGAGCTTCCGGCCGTACTTCTGCTTGACCGGCCACAGCAGCCGGCGCGCCTTGTCGAGGTTCGCGTTGTCTGGCCAGCTGTTGAGGGGCGCGAAGCGCTGCGTGCCGGAGGCGCCGCCGCCGCGGCCGTCGTGGATGCGGTAGGTGCCGGCGCTGTGCCACGCCATGCGGATGAACAGCGGCCCGTAGTGGCCGTAATCGGCGGGCCACCAGTCCTGCGACGTGGTCATCACCGCCTCGATGTCCTGCTTCACGGCGGCCAGGTCCAGCGTCTTGAACTCCTCGGCGTAGTCGAATGCCTCGCCCATGGGATCGGACAACGCGGAGTTCTGGTGGAGCACCTTCAGGTTCAGTTGATTCGGCCACCAGCGCTGGTTCGCCGCGGCGCCGACCGCGGTGTGCCGATGACCCAATGCCGGGCACTTGCCCTGGCTCGCACTCTTGTCCTCAGCCGTGTCGTGCATGTCCTTCAACCCTTTCCGTTCCTGCCCGTTCTGTTCGTGCCCGCCGGCTGACTCCGGCAGCCGGGGCAGTGTCCCCAGTAGATGACCTCGGCCTCCTGGATCTCGAAGCCGTGATCGTCCTCGGCGGTGAGGCAGGGCGCCTCACCGACCGCGCAGTCGATGTCGACCATGACGCCGCAGGTGCGGCAGACGAGGTGATGGTGATTGTCGCCGACACGATCCTCGTAGCGCGCGGGCGACCCGGCAGGCTGAATCCTGCGGGCCAGGCCTCGCTCGACCAGCGTTCCCAGGGTGTCGTACACCGCCTGCCGGGAAATCGATCCGATGCTCCCCCGCACGTCGTCGGCGAGCTCGTCGGCCGTGGCGTGCGGGTGGGTCGCCACGGCCCGCAGCACGGCCAGCCGCTGGGCGGTGACCTGCAATCCGTGCTGCCTCAGCAGCCCCTCGGCGTCCTCGTTCACTGAAATTCAAGTCAATCACTTATTCTGGACTGAGTCAAGTTTCAGCCTTAATCGACTATCCTCCGCGCCCAGGACGCTGAGGGCCGCCGCCGCGGCCAGCTTGTGGTCCCTGCGCCACGGCGTTCCCGCCTCCCGGCCGAACCGGGCAATCAGCGACGCGACTTCGGCCGCGCCCACGCCCAGGGCTGCGGCCGCCAGCACCGTCGGGTCGGCCCTGCGCGGGTACCGCCGCACCTCCAGGCCGAGCCCGGCCGCCGCTTCGGCGAGGGACTCGCGGTACAGCATGCCGTCGGCGGCCAGGGTCAGGGAACGCGAGCGCAAGACCTCCTCCAGCGAATCGGGCAGGCTGTCATAGGGACTGGCCGGCAGAATCAGCATCCGCGCGTCGCAGGTCGCCAGCATGGTCGACATCGCCGCGCGCGCACATCGCGCCACCGATCGCCGCACCCGGTTCACGAGGTCGGTCGCCGCCCCGACGTCCAGCTCCAGGGCCTCGTGGTGATAGGGCGCGCTCGGGAGCCCCTCGTCGATCAGCGCGACGCGGCGCCGATCGAGGAAGACGGGCGCGGCGTCCCTCAGGGCGAGGGTGACCAGCTCGGCCCGCGCGTAGTGGTCGACGGCTCCGATGACGCCGTTCGCCATGCTAGGATCTCCAGAGTTCCGCCATTCGGGTCGCGTCCGTTCCGCCGGGCACAAACGACTGGCAGAGCTGCGACGGATCCCCGTCAGTCATCGATTCCACACGGTGTGGGCCGCTAGCTCAACTGGTAGAGCAGCAGACTCTTAATCTGCGGGTTTGGGGTTCGAGTCCCCGGCGGCTCACCAATACAAACTTAACAAACTAAATGACTTAAGGCGAATCAGCCGGGCTCCGGAAGAGTCGCCGGAATCGCTGAGTCAGCACTGAGTCAGCACTGAACGTCGTCGGCCCGCCAGCGTGGGTCGTCGCGTCGGAGCGCCCGCAGCATGTCTCGCGCGTTCCGCCGCTCGGCCACCCCCCGAGCGTCGCCACCGCTGGCGGCGTGTCGCCCGCAGGTCGTTCCAAACCGGCCGCACCCGTGACGGCCGGTTCGGTCATCGCTCCCGGGTGGCAACTACGACCCGTGGTTCGTAATCAGCAGGTCAGCGGTTCGAGTCCGCTCGCCGGCTCCAGCTTATCTTCCTACTATTCATATACTTACAGTCACGCGCCGACCTCCACACTTGCTACTGTCGCCCGCGTCGGGTGCACATAGGGTGCAGATCGCAATCCACTCGAGGTGCTCGCACGGCGGTCGTCCCCGCCACCACGGCCTTGACCGCCCCGACATAGCGGACGACGCAGGTGGCATACGGAGGCTTCACTCTCGCTCAGGACCTTCGGGAACGGCGAGGTTGAGGGCGTCGAACACGTCCCGCCACGAAACGAGCTTGAAGTTCTGGTTGACCCGCGCGTCCGGGGCCACGTTGATCCCATCCTGGACGACGAGCAGGCCCATCGGATAGCGCGGACCGACCGGAGCCGACACCACGTGCAGGCCGTCGGTGTCCTCGACGCCGTCGACCGCCCCCGCTTCGCCCACACGGAAGGTCCCGCGGTAGGCGTGCGGCGGGGCGCGGTCGTAAACGACGTAGGTGTGGTTGCCCTGGCTCGACGCCACCAGGAACCCCGCGTCGGGACCACCGGGACGCGGGACGTAGATCGACAGGCCCTCGACGTTCGACGCCAAGTGTCCGCCCTCCGGCTCGCCCACCCCGACCCGGTCGACCGCGACCCGCTCCTCGGGCGGCGCGCTCGGCTCTGCGCCGTAGCGCCAGATGCCGACCTCCTCCTCGCCGATGAACAGCCACCCGTTGGCGTCGTCGGCAACGCACCCTTCGGTCTGGCTTCCGACCGCCCACGACCGCACGCGCGTCCCCGACATGCCCGAGCCGTCGGCATCCAGGCGCCACTGCTCCACCGCGCCGCCCAGGTCGTTGGCGAACACGTACAAGTCGCCGCTCGCCGTGCTGCGGTACAGGCAGAGACCGTACGGCTCCTCGTCGAAGTCCGGCGAGATGGGGGCGTCGACCAGCGGGGAGAGCTCCCCGCTCTCGGGGTCCAGCGCGAGGACATCTATCGTCTCGGTGGTCCGGTTGGTGGCCGCGACGACGATCTCCTCCTCGCCGCCCACGTTCACGCCGTCCCGGAGGTCGACGTTGTTGACACGGCCCACGTCGCTCGTCGAAACGACCGCGCCGTCGAGCCCGTAGACGACGAGGCCGCGCAGCTTGTTGGTCGCGACGATCAGGCTCGCCTCCGGGTTCGCCTCGTTGACCCAGACGGCGGGATCGTCCGCCGCGTCGCAGGCGTCGACGACCGGCGCCGTCTCCGCCGCTGCGGCGACGGTGCGCGTGTCGGCCGGCTGCGGCCCTGGCCCCTCGGTCAGCAGCTCCGTCAGCGCGCACCGGATCGCCGTGCCCGGACTGCACCCGGCGACCGCCACGGACCAGCAAGCCAAGACCGCCGCATGCCTGTGAGTCTTCATGCGTCCTCCCCGAAGAAGCTGTCTCGCCTGATTCCCCGCATCACGTCGGTAGTCGAGGCGCCGCGGCTAGCGAGCTCGGACGCCACGCCGACCCATCGTACCCAGATAGCGTGAGCCTGTGCTCGCCGGCGTCAAGGCCCGAGAGCGCGTCCTGCGACCTCGACGGCGTTTCTGGACGAACGTGCCCGGCTCCCCGGCAGGACCGTGCTCACGGAGTACCCAGTGCCAGCGCACCCGCGACGGCATCCCACGACACCAGCTTGAAGTTCTGGTCTTGCTTGGGCTTGCCCGGCTTCTTGATGAAGCCGTCCTGAACCACGAGAAGGCCGCCACGCAGCCTTCCTGCTCGGAGTCGACCCGCAACTGCCGTATCAAACCGGCCGTGATGCGACCCGCCCCGTTATCGGACAGCCGCCGCTGCTCGATGAGGCCCGACTGGTCCGTCGAGATCGCGAAGAGGTCGCCGGTCTGCGCGCTACGGTAGAAGCAGAAGCCGGAGGTCTCGACTTCGGGTACGGTGTGGATCGGCGCTGCCGCGATGTCGAGAAGCTGACCCGACGCCGCGTCGAGCTCGAACAGATCGATGCGCGCCCCGCGAGGGCTGGTTGCCCCAACGATGATGCGGTTGCGGCCGCCGACGGAAATGCCGCCGCGGATGTCCACGTTGTTGGAGCCGCCGGTCTGCCGCTCCGAGATCCGCTGGCCGTCCAGGCGCAACACGCTCAAGCTCTCACGCTTGTTGGCCCCGACGATCAGGCTGTTCGACGGATCGGCGGGATCGACCCAGAAGGACGCGGGCGCCGAGGCGATGATGCAGTAAGCTACGGCTCCGATCGATTCTCGAGCAAAGGAGTCGCTGGTGCGCGCCAACAGTGTCCGTGACGGAGCCCGCCTCGTGTTCCGGCTGTCGTCGATGGTCGTCCTCGTCGCCCTTCTCGCAATCCCCGCTGCGCAAGCTCAGGTGCCGGCCGGGAAGCCGGACGATGTGGGGCTGTCGGCGAAGCGCCTCGAGCGGATCGGCGAGATGATCCGGCGCGCCGTCGACACGGGCCAGATCTCAGGGGCCGTCACCGTCGTCGCGCGGCGCGGGCATGTCGCCCACTTCGAGGCACACGGTCTGATGGACATCGAGGCGGACGCCCCGATGCGGAAGGACACCATCTTCCCGATCGCCTCGATGACGAAGCCGGTGACCGGCGTCGCCATCCTGATGCTCGTGGAAGAGGGGAAGGTGCGGCTGTCCGACCCCGTGTCCCGCTTCATTCCGGAGTTCCGCGACACGAAAGTCGCGATGCCGCGAACCGACGCCGCGGGCGAGGAAGGCGGCATCTACACCGTGCCGGCAGACCGCGAGATCACGGTGCAGGACCTGATCACCCACACGTCGGGTCTCGTCAGCGGCGGCGCGGGAAGCGAGGCGGCGGGGCGCATCGCGCCGCGGCGGCAGACCGACACCGTCGCGGACTGGACGGCCGCGCTCGGATCGGCGCCCCTCGACTTCCAGCCGGGCACCCGCTGGGCGTACAGCGGCCTGGCCGGCATCGACACGCTGGGGCGCATCGTCGAGGTCGCCTCCGGGCTGACGTTCGACGAGTTCCTGCGGCGGCGAATCTTCGAGCCGCTGGGCATGAAGGACACCGCCTTCAACGTGCCCGACGACCGCATGGCGCGCGTCGTGACGCTCTACCGGCGAACCCCCGACGGGCTCGAGCGCCGTGACGTGCCCGAATGGGTGGCCACGACGACGCTGCACTCGGGCGGCGGAGGGCTCTGGTCGACGGCCGGGGACTACCTGCAGTTCGCCCAGATACTCGTCAACCGCGGCGAGCTGAACGGCACGCGGCTACTGGGTCCGCGGACCGTCGACCTGATGGCGTCGAACCACGTCGGCGACCTCTACGAGAAGGCCGGACGCATTGGCGGGGGGCCGGGAAAGGGCTTCGGACTGACCGTCGACGTCGTGCTCGACGCCGTCGCCGCCCGTGGCGACCACCGGTCGACCGGCAGCTTCGGGTGGAGCGGCGCTTTCGGCACCACCTACTGGGTCGATCCCAAGGAGGAGATGACCGCGATTCTGATGGTGCAGACGCCGGGCGGTCCCCTCCGGGCCGACTTCCAGAACGCGGTGATGCAGGCGGTCGTCGACTAGCGGCCCGCGCGCGTTGCCTGCCTGTAGGGAACCGAGGCGGTTTCGCTGCCGCGCGGGACGCACCGCCGGTCGAATGCGGCCGGGCTTTCGCCACCGGCTCCTGTGGCGCCTTGGGGCCGGGAAAGTGGCGAAGCTGGAGTTCCGGACGCGGGAGGAGCTGCAGCGACTGAAAGCGGAGACGAGACCATGAGCATGGCTCAGTACGTCCTGCGATGCCTCGGGCTGGCCGGCGCCCTCGCGGCGCTTCCGTGCTCGGCGCTGGCTCAGCCGGCCGACGAGGCGGGCCCGCCCCGTACGCCCTGGGGCGTGCCGGATCTCCAGGGGACCTGGTCGCTTCCCACGATGACGCCCCTCGAGCGACCGGCCGAATTCGAGGACAGACTTCGTCTCACGGAAGAAGAAGAGGCGAAGTTTCTTGCCACGCGGCGGAGCCGCATCCGCCAGAGGCTCGCTGGGGCCCTGAGCGCCGACTTCGAGCTGGGCGATGGCGGGGTCGACCAGTCCATCTACGACCATCCGCTGCTGGACGGGCGCACGTCGCTCGTCGTCTCACCCGAGAACGGGCGGATTCCACGCACCGAGGAAGGCCGCTACCGGGTGGGCATGCCAGGTCGGCGTATGAGCGGCATCCCGGAGGGCCCCGAGGACCGGGCACTGGACGAACGCTGCCTGGTGGGCGGGATGCTGCCGCTCCGAGGGAGTGCGTTCCCGGCCCGGATCTTCCAGACCCCGGATCATGTGGTCATCCACTACGAGTTCATCAACGCCACGATCACGGTCCCGCTGGACGACCGGCCGCAGGTGTCCAGCGCCATCCAGCAGTGGACCGGGACCTCGCGCGGCTCCTGGGACGGCGACACCCTGGTGATCGAATCGACGAACTTCGACCCGCGCTGGACCTTTGCGGGTTCCGGGGCGGGTATGCGTCTGGTGCAGCGTCTGACGCGGATCGACCAGGCCACGATGCATCAGGAGTACACCGTCTACGACCCGGACTCGTTCACGGAGCCGTGGTCGGCGGAGTACCCTCTGACCAACACCGAGGAGCCGATCTACGAGTTTGCCTGTCACGAAGGCAATCGGAGCATGACGCTGATGTTGAACGGCGCGCGGGCCACCGAGCAGATAGCCCGGTTCGTCGGCGCGTTCGGTCTCTCGTCGTTCGAGCGGGTCGGTGGCGCGGCCGCGGACGGTCCGGCGTTCACCGACGGGATGCTGTCCTATGACGCCAGCGGCCGGGTGTCGGTCCAGCTTTCAGGCCGTGAGAGCTATCTGGCCTACTACGGCCGCCATGACGTGAACGTCGCTCGGAGAGTCGTCGAGCATGAGGTCGAGGGCGGGTCTCGACCGGATGTGCGGGGCAGGACGCTGAGCTACTCGTACGACCTCGCGGACGACGGCGACACGCTGGTGCTGTCGCTGATGGGTGACGACGGAGTCGAGAGCCGCGCCACCTGGCAGCGTCATCGCTAGTCCCTCCGGACTGGGTTCGTCGCGGTTCGCGCACTGCTCCTCGACGCGTTATAGTCCTGAATTCAGCCGGTCTCGGATGACGATCGCTGCGTTATCGAGGCGAAACACGGCCGAGAAGAGGAGGCATGGTGGACCCGATCAGACGCAAGCTGCTGAAGACTGGCGCCGCGGCAGCGGCAATGGCCGCTACGCCGGGGGCGTTGTTCGCGCGGCAGAGCGGCAATGACGATGGCGGACGCTTCTACGAGAGGGGGAATGTCCGCATTCGCTATGAGGAGACAGGGTCGGGCTTCCCGCTGTTGCTCATCTCGGGCGGGGGGTTGAACGGCTCGACGATCGCGGGCATCCGGCGCGGCAATCCCTTTAACACGATAGAGGCGTTCAGCGGAGAGTTCCGCTGTATCTACGCGGACTTGCGCCATGCAGCCGGGCAATCCACCGGCCCGCTCGAGGTCGACCGGCCGTGGGATGCCTACACCGACGACCATCTCGGCCTGATGGATCACCTGGGGATCGACAGGTTCATGGTGCTCGGTTTCTGCATTGCGGGACCCTTCATCTGGAACCTCATCAAGCGGGCGCCAGATCGCGTGGTCGCGGCCGTGCCGGCACAGCCAGTCGGGTTCCGCCCGGAGTTGCCGAACGCCATGTATGAGAGTCAGAGCAACTCGTGGGGTGCAGAGGTGGTCAAGCGGCACCCCGACATCACGACACAAATGGCCGACCAATTTCTGAACCGACTGTTCCGCACCGACCCTGACTTCGTGTTCACGGTGACGCGCGACTTCGTGAGGCAGTGTCAGACGCCGGTTCTCGTCCTGCCGGACGATAGTCCAGGACATTCGTACGATGCCGCGATCGAGAGCGCGATGCTGGCGCCAAACGGACAGCTGAGCATGTACCCCTGGAAAGACACCCCGGAGAAGATTCCACTGGCGGTGCGCCACGTTCGCAGCTTCCTGCTGTCGTATCGGCCAGCCTAGTCAATCTGACGCTGGCGTCGCCGGAACTCAATCGCGTCGAGAAGTCCGCGCGGGCGGCGCCTCCATGGCATCCGGCGCCGGCACGCGCCCGAGCGTCAGCTCCAGCAGCTCGTCGATCCCTGCGACGTAGTCGACGGCGACCGCGCGCCGAAGGTCGTCGCCGAGGTCCTCGTCGACCTGCTTGCGGTTGCCGAGCGGTAGGACGACGCGGGCCAGCCCGCGGCGGTGCGCGGCCGGCACCTTCTCCTCGATGCCGCCGACCGGCAGCACCACGCTCGTAAATTGGCGTTTTATCAAGCGGTTGCGAAACCCTCTGAGACCAATTGAAACGGAGAGCCTAACCCCCGCGCTGCTGCGCTACACGAACAGTCCCGCCGCCGCACCGCCGCGACCCGCACGTTGCCGCGGACGGGTCTCTCGCATACCCTTGACGCCATTGGGGGGATTCAACATGTATCTACGGTTGCCCGCTGCCTGTTCCGTCCTGCTGCTCGCTCTGGCGCTGCTGCCGTTTGCGTCGCGGCCCGCCGCCGCGCAAGGCGCGGCGAATACCGAGTTCGTGCCGGTGACCAACGAGATGCTCGAGAATCCGGCTGCCGGCGACTGGCTCATGTGGCGCCGGACGCAGAACGGTTGGGGCTACAGCCCGCTGGACCAGATCAACCGCGATAACGTCGACCAGCTCCGCATGGTGTGGACGCGCGCCCTGCGCGAGGGCACCAACCAGGCCACGCCGATCGCGTACGGCGGCGCGCTGTACGTGCCGAACCCGAGCCATGCCACGCAGGCTATCGATGCGCGGACGGGAGACCTGCTGTGGGAATACGTGCGGCCCATCCCGGAGGACGCGAACGACTACATTCGAGGGCTCGTCCAGGTGAACCGCAGCGCGGCCATCTACGGCAACCTGATCATCGACACCGCCAACGACGGCTACGTCCACGCGCTCGACGCGCAGACGGGACGTCTGGTGTGGGAGACGGAGATTCTCAATCTGCGGGAGTTGCCGGCGCGGCACTCCACCGGGCCGATCATCGCGAACGGCATGGTCGTCTCGGGCCGCAGTTGCCGGCCGTGGGCCGGACCGGAAGCCTGCATCATCGCCGCCCACGACCCGCGCACCGGCGCGGAGGTGTGGCGCACGCGGCTGATCCCGGCGCCGGGCGAGCCGGGCAACGAGACGTGGGGCGACGTGCCGTACGAGGAGCGCGGGCACGTGGGATCGTGGATGGCGCCCAGCTACGACCCCGACCTGAATCTCATCTACGTCGGAACCTCGGTCACGTCTCCAGCGCCGAAGTTCCTGCTCGGCGGCGCCGACAACCGGCACCTGTATCACAACTCGACGCTCGCGCTCGATGGCGATACCGGCGAGATCAGGTGGTACTACCAGCACCTGAACGACCATTGGGACCTCGACCACCCGTTCGAGCGCCTGCTCGTCGACACCGCCGTCGCCCCCGATCCGCTGGCAGTGAGCTGGGTCAACCCGAACCTGCGGCCGGGCGAGCGGCGGCGGGTGGTGACCGGCGTCCCGGGCAAGACCGGCATCGTGTATACGCTCGACCGGGAGACCGGCGAGTTCCTCTGGGCCAACCCGACGACCACCCAGAACGTGATCAACAGCATCGACGGCGCCACCGGGGCGGTCACCGAGAACTCGGAGCTCGTATTCAGCGCGGAAGGCCAGGAGGTGCTGACCTGCCCCAGCTATTTCGGGGGCAAGGACTGGGAAACGGGCGTCTACAGCCCCCTGAACAACGTGATGTACTTCCCGCTGCGCAACACCTGCGCGCGCATGCTGGCCACCACCGAGGCGGCCGGCATTTACGCACTCGCGACGCGCAACGAGATTGCGCCGGGAACCGACCAGGTGGGCACGGTGCAGGCCATTTCGGTCGAGACCGGTGCCACGCTCTGGAAGTACGAGCAGCGCTCGGCCACCATGTCGCTCGTCGGCACGGCAGGAGGGTTGCTGTTCGGCGGAGACGTCAACGGCCGGTTCCGCGCGTTCGACCAGGATACGGGCGAGGTGTTGTGGGAGATCAACCTCGGCTCGTCGGTCACCGGCTTTCCGATCACCTATGCCGTGGACGGCCGCCAGTACGTGGCCGTCAGCACGGGCTCGGCGAACACCGCGTCCGCGTTCAGGAGCCTCACGCCGGAGATCCGTCCCACCGCGGCCAACATCCTGTTCGTGTTCGCGTTGCCAGATCCCCAATAGTGTTCCGAGGTCGTCTGCCGAACACCGAGAGAGTCCGTTATCGCTGGACCTTTTCCGGCGTGCGTGAGCACCGGGTGCCGTTGTCGGCCGCCGCAGTGGAGACGCTGCAGCTCGCGTACGGCGGGCGCCTCAGGACTCGATGCTAGCAGGCCAGTCTGTTTCTGGCCTCCTTCAACATCGAGATCAACGCGGCTCGCACTTCTTCGGGTGTGCTGACCGGTTTGGCAAACGCCAGGCGGACGGGCCGCGGGCCCTGCGGGGTCTTCGCCGACATCTCGAACCCGTACCGATCGACGCCGGTCATGCTGGCGGCGGTGACCTCCGTCGCCTTCGAAAAGGCCTTGCAGTAGAGCACCATCGCCTCTGCGTGGTCGGCGTTCATGTGCGCAATCGTGCCGGCCGCCGAGGGACCGAGGGGATCCGGCTCGGCGGCTTGCCACTCGGCCCCGTTCACCCACGACATCTGCCCGTAGCCCCCGATGTACCGGACCGAAGCCACCTGGAGCCTCCAGAACGCGAAGTCGCCGAATTCGGCATAGTACGAAGCACTCGGATGGCAAGTCAGGAAGGCGGCACGAGCGCTGCCGCTGTCCCTCTCGACGCGGGTGCACAGACCGAGCATCGTGACACGGCCGTTAGCGAGAGGGTCCGTCGAGCCGCCCTCGGCCACCAGCAGGGATGCGCGAGAATCCCGCTCCAGGTTCTTGGTGTGCTCGGCGAGTCTGCTGATGAGGAAGACCGGGTTTCCATCCTCGAAGGCAACGGTCACGAACGAGCCGTAGGGATAGCCGGCCGGCTCCAGCGCAACGGTGCACAAGGTCCCGGTCGAGATCCGCGCGACCAGCGTTCGCGCGCGCTCCGCGTGCGTGGGAGTCGGAACACTTGCGTCGTACAGCGGCTCCGGCGCGTCGCCTGACGGCCGGTCGTGCGGGTCTTCGCTCATGGTTCTCCCTGACGTGCGGTGCGAGCCGCCGGCAGCGGCACACCGCCGACATCCACTACTTCACTTCCAGCCAGTCGATTTGCGCGTGAACCGCGCGGGCAGCGTCGGCTTGGCTTCAGGCGCAGGTTCCGGTTCCGGTTCCGGCTCTCCGGACGCGGCGCTGATCTCCCGTTCGAGTTCCGCTTCGTTGGGCAGACCGGCGAGCTGGTCCGCGATCAGCAGGGAGTGTTGCGACGGGATCTCGAATCTCTTCCCACAGGCCTTGCACGTGACCTGGTCGTCGAGGCGGAGCAGATAATTGCGTGCTTTTGCGAACCTGGCCCGGTCCTCCTCGCTCGCTCGAGCCGGCAGCCTGTCCTTCTTCGATCGCCGGATCCACCGAATGCCGTATTCGGCAGTCCGGCGACACCTGGGGCACTGATACCGTCCGGGACGGGTTTCCGGTTTCTCCGTGAACAGGTCGCGTTCGTCAAGGGCCATTCAGCTATGGTAGCAACGAACGGCGACCCTGCCACGGCCCGCCAGGAGTCTGCGCCGTGGAACGGCGTAGACCGCTGGCGAGGGTTGGTTGGGCGGCAACCGGAGCCGGAGGCGACGATTGCCGGGCTAGGAGATGCCGAGGAGCTCCACTTCGAAGAGGAGCGTTGCATTGCCCGGAATTCGCGGCGGACTGCCGGCGGCACCGTAACCGAGTTCGGGCGGGATGACGATGATGCGGCGGCCGCCGACCCGCATGCCAAGGAGGCCGCGGTCCCAGCCCTGGATGACCTGGCCGGCGCCGAGAACGAACTCGAAGGTCCCGGAATCGAATTGCGTCCCCTTGTTCTCGGCCGCATTCTGGTCGTACAGCCAGCCGGTGTATCTGACCCTGAGCGTGTCGCCATTCATCGCCTCCGGGCCGGTGCCGACCGCGAGGTCCCGCGTGCTGAACGGAACGTCACCGGGCGACGTCGGACTGGGCGACGTCGGGCTGTCACCGCCGCAAGCGGCGATCAGGACGATCGACAGCAGCATCGCGGCCAGAACCGGGAATCGGCGAGTACCAACGCGACGTCGACACATGCAGAGCACCTCCAGAGCGTGCATGGAGTTTAGCCCGGATTATTCCTGAAGTTGTGGAATCGGTCACGGCCGGGCCCGAGCGAAGCCGACGGCGAATAGCAGGCCCTGCAGGAATCCGGACCGAGCACGGTGAACAATCCGGGCGTGTGGTGCCGTCCGCCCAGAGCAGCGACGCGTCGGCCAGCTCCTCGAGCGTGGCCTTCCGAGTTGCCGGTGCTGACGCGCCGGGGGGGATTGCGCGGGTCACCCCCCGCGTGCCAGCTCCAGGACCTCTTCCCGGGTCATCGGGCTCCGCGGATGGTGGCTCAGGCACATCGGGCT
The DNA here is from genome assembly GCA_963665465.1 of Vicinamibacterales bacterium. Classification (GTDB taxonomy): domain Bacteria; phylum Acidobacteriota; class Vicinamibacteria; order Vicinamibacterales; family UBA8438; genus JAAXGX01. Next base: position 4,128,365 of record OY762226.1, on the reverse strand, counting down.
GCGCACGCGTTGAAACGCCACGGCGTCGCTGGCCGCGAAGAACTGCCCGGGCCGCAGCCGGGCGATGCCGCGCGCATCGCCGCCCTTCTGCGCGGCCATCTCCTGGGCGGCCGCTATCTGCGCGGGCGCATTGAGCAGGCCGAAGAACTGCGTCGTCGCGTTGCCGGGGATCTGGTTGTGCAGTCCCTTCGGCGCCTGCGTGGCGAAGATCAGGCCGAGGCCGTATTTCCGTGCCTGGGAAGCGAGGGCGAGCGTGCTGTCCGTGGTGGCCGTACGGCCCGCTGCAGGCGCGAAGGTCTGCGCCTCGTCCATGACGAACAGGCCGCCCAGCGGCCGGTCGCCCGCGGGGTGCTTCCTGACCCAGGCGAACAGCGCCATCTGCAGTTGATTGACGAAGTGCTGGCGCTGGTCGTCGTTCGGCAGTCCGACGAGACTGATCACGGAGATGCGGGCGCGTCGGCCGGATGCCGGCTGGAGCAGGACCGATGGATCGACGGCCTCGCCGGCTCCGCCCAGCATGGGGTCGTTCACGGTCTCGGCGAGCAGGGTCTGGGCGATGTCTGCGGCCAGCTTCTCGCCGCTCGCAAGCCGACTGACGCCCGCCGGCAACGCCGACAGGTAGCCGAGGAACCCCTTGAGGTCCCCTCCCCCATGTTGCACGTAAGCACCCAGGGCCTCCTTCAGCACGGCCCGGCCCTGGCTGAGCCGTGCGCCCGATCCCGGCAGCCCCGAGCGGGGAACGAGCGAGGCGACGACGTTGTCGAGCGCGATCTGGAACTCGTCGCGATCGTCCGCCACGTCGCCCAGGCCGGCCAGTGGCGCGAACGAGAGCGGGCGGCCCGCCGTCAGGCGCGGCGTCCACACGACCACTTCGGTGCCGCGCAGGTAGGCCGCGGATTTCTCCGCGTCGCCGTCGAGCCAACCCCGGGGAGGCTCGGGCCAGGACAGACCGAGTCGTGCGAGGTCGTTGTTCGGATCGAGAACGATGGCTGAAACCCCCTTCAGCGCGCACTCCTCGACGAGCCGGCGGACGAGGACGGTCTTGCCGGAGCCGGAGCCCGCGAAGATCACCGTATGGCGCCGGAGGTCCTCGAGGCGCACGGTCACGCGTCGATCCGTACCTTCCGCGATGCCGATGAGAATCGACTCCTCGCCGGCTGCGCTGGACGGCCCGGCCGACCTGGACGACACGGCGCGCCCCGACGCCGCGGAAACCTGGGGCGGTGCAGAAGCCTCGGGCGGGGCGGCCGGCGTCGACGGTGCGGCAAGCCCGGGTGGTCCGGCGGCCTCCAGCGGTGCAGCAGCCCTGGAACGTGCCGCAACATCAGACGCCTCGGCCGCCTCGGCCGCTGCGACGGTGCCGGCGGGCGCGGGGCCCAGGGGCGCGAGCAGTGCCGTCCGGCTCGCGTGACGCTGCGCCCGGAGCCACGCGGCGAGCCCCTGCGGCCGCTCTTCGCGGAGCTGCTGCAGAGCCCGGAAGACCTTGAGGTCGGCCTCCGCCAGCTTCACGACGGTGCCGCCGTGCGCCCCGAGCCCGTCGAGCACCTGCCGCGTCTTCCTGCCTTGGGACCACGCCGCGTTGCGCAGGATGAAGAGCCGCCGCCGCTCGGCCGAAAGCTCGAGCCCGGAGGCCGTCACGGCCGCCCGCAGCCGGTGCAGCGCCGCCACCGCGTTCCCGTTCAGGACGGCCCGGAACGACCAGTGCACTTCGTCGTCCGTGTCCGCGTCGACTATCTGCCGCAGCCGGGCATGCAGCGAGGGGTTCCTCCCGGGCGGCGGATCCACCGAGAAGTGGCCCGTCGCGGCGTTCTCCTCCGCCCAGGCGGTCAGGCCGGCGCGCAGCAGCGCGGGCAGGCCGTCGTCCACCTTCTTTTCGTCGAGCGCGCCCGCGACGTCCGCCTCCCGCACCAACTGATTGAACCGCCGGTCGAGATCGAGGTCAGATGGCGTATCGGCTGTCGTAGCCTCCTCACCCCCCGGGGGCTCGCTCAACAACTGCTCCGGTCCCTGGCGCTCGTTCGTTAGCTGCGCCAGCTCGGTGACGCGGCCGCGCTCGCAACAGTGCGCACAGTGATTCTGGACCAGGCTGATCAGGTTGCGCGGGGACAATTGGTCCGCGTCGACGAACGCGATCGACCGCACCGGCCAGGTCGGATACTCCGGCGTGAACCCGGCGCGGGTGTAGGCTGCCCGGAGATAGGCCGCAATCAGCGCCTCCCCCACCTCCGCCGAGGGGATGAGACGGAGCAGAACGACCGTCGGGTACCGAGCGTGCGCGGCCGCCAGTGCCTGGTCGCGGATCAGCGTCCAACTGTCGGCGAGGCACGAGACGACGACCAGCGAGTGCTGCACGTCCTCGGCGAGATCCATGAGCCCGGTCGCCATCTGATCGAGCAGCAATTGCTCCCCGGCGCCGGCAAGCGACCGTCCCGCCGCGATCAGTCCGTCGATCTGGTCTATCGCCACGAGGGTCGCACAGCCGGCGGCGCCTATGAGCCGATCGAATGCGCCGACGACCTCCCGGCATGGAATCCGGTTCGCGCGGACGGCATGTGCGTGCGCCTGGTCGACGTCGATTTCCAGCCCCTGGATCAGCGTGTTTCCGATGTCCTGGTGAGCAAAGTCCTCGCTGTTGGTGAGGACGAGCGCGAGCGCCACGTCCACGGCGACCCGGTCCGCGGGCCGGCGACCGAGGTGCATCTGCAGGCTGCGGCGAACGCCGTCCAGGCGCCCGAGGTCGAAGGTTCCGGCCACGAGGTCCTCGATCTCCGCTTGCTGCAGTCCAATCGCTGCACCCAGGCCGTGCAGGACGGTACGCAGTTGGGTCCGACCCTCACCTGCGTCGCGATGCAGCGAGTCCACGTAGGCGAGGGCCAGGCTGTCCCAGAACCGGTCCGGGGTGCTCGGCTGGAAGAGGACGAAGATCTGCCCCTTCTCGATCACCGCGTGGCGGACGCGTCCCAGAAAGTGCGACTTGCCGATGCCGGGCCGGCCCTGGATGACGAGGTTGCCCACCGGCACGCCCTTGCGCAGCCGGGCGAGCGTGTCCTGGATCCGGAACAACGGCCACGAATGAATGCCGTCCACGTGGATGACATCGTCGCGCCAGATGTCGTCGCCTGTATCCATCAACGGGAAATCGACGTGCCCGAGTGCTTCCAGCTCTGGTGTCACAGCGGCTCACTCCATGCTGATCAGGTGCATGTCGTCCACGCCGAGCCGAAGCGCGGCGTCCCGGTCGGCCTGGGTGAGCCGGCCGCGGTCCTCGTGCAGCGTGAGATTGACGTCCTTCTCGCGGAACATCCGGGTCAGCTCCAGGTCCACCTCGCGGCGCGGCCAGTCGCCGAGCTCCGCCCGGAGATCGCGCAGCTCCACCCAGTCCCAGGGCCGGGATGCCAGGCTGCGGTAGGCCTGCCGAATCCGATCCCGGAGCGACCCGGCAGGTTCCGGAGCGGCGGGCGCGAACAGGTCCTGGATCACCATCCCCCGCGCGTCCAGCGCAGCCTTCAGGCCGTTGAGGAGCGCGTACAGCGCGCCGCCGGCCGAGCCCGCCCGGAGCGGCACCTGCGCGTCGAGCTCGGCGACGGCCCAGGCCCAGCCGGCATCCGTCAGCTCGTGGGCGAAGCCCTTGCCCTTCACACTGCGGCTCTGGACGAGCCCGTCGCGGTTGAGCTTCACCCGCGCCGGCTTCCGCACGTCGAGTCCGTAACGCCGCTTGAACTCCGAGTTGAGCGTCTCCCTGTTGAGAGCCATCAGCGCGATCATCGCGGCGCGTTCCGGAATCCCGTACCCCATCTCATGTCTCCCCTGTCGTGGGCCGCCGCCGCTCCTCCAGGAATCGTTCGAGCTCGTCGAGGACGCGCGCCACGTCGCCGAGGACTTCATCGTTCGTGTATCGCAGAACCAGGAAGCCCGCCCGCTGCAGGCGGTCCATGGGCACGAAGGCGGATCGTACCGAACCATGGACGCCATGGGCCACACCACCACGTCTCCCGCCGAGCGGGCACGCGGCGCCGTTGACGATGACGGCCCTTCTGCATCAGAGTCATGGCGTCCGCTCCATGCGCGGGCAGCGCGCAGTGCGAAACGCGCAATGCGAGAGAGGACGAGAGAGGAAATGACATGGCCCGAACCCTCGATCGGCGCGAGTTCCTTGCCACCGGCGCGGCGGCTGCCGCGTACGCGCTGAGCGCGCCTGCGTTCGCGCAGGCGACCGACCCGACGGCGTTGAGCATTGCCGACGCGCAACGGCTCGTGCGGTCCGGCGCGCTTTCGCCGCTCGAGCTGGTGGAGGCCTACCTCGAGCGCATCGGCCGCTTCGACGAGCGCCTCAACGCCTTCGTCACCGTGACCCACGAACGCGCCGTGGCGCGGGCGCGGGAGCTCGAGGCCGAGCTCGCCGACGGGCGCTGGCGCGGCCCGCTGCACGGCATGCCGATCGCGCTCAAGGACAACATCGACACGGCGGGCGTGCTGACGACCGCCGCGAGCGCCGTCTTCGGAGACCGCGTGCCGGACGAGGACGCCGAGGTGGTGACGCGGCTCGAGGCCGCCGGCGCGGTCATCGTGGGCAAGCTCAACATGCACGAGTTCGCCTACGGCGCGACGTCGGCGTTCGCGCACACCGGCCCCGTGCGCAATCCGTGGGACGTGGACCGCATCCCCGGCGGGTCGTCCGGCGGGTCCGGCGCGGCGGTCGCCGCCCGCCTGTGCGCCGGCGCCCTGGGGACCGACACCGGAGGGTCGGTGCGCATTCCGGCGGCGCACTGCGGCATCGTCGGCCTGAAGGCGACCTACGGGCTGGCGAGCATCCGCGGCATCGTCCCGCTCAGCGTGTCGCTCGATCACGTGGGCCCGATGTGCCGCACGGTGGCCGATACCGCGCTCATGCTGCAGGCGATGGCCGGCTACGACCCGCGCGGCATCGCGAGCATCGCCGCGGACGCGCCCGACTACGCCGGCGCGCTTCGGCGCCGCACGTCGTCGCTGCGCCTGGGCGTGCCACGCACCCCGTTCTACGAGGACATCGACCCGCAGATCGCGGAGGCGGTCGAGCGGGCGCTCGGGGTGCTGAGCGGCCTGACGGCGAACACGCGCGGGGTGGAGCTGCCAGCCCTGCCGGAGGCCCGCCCGACCGGGGCCGAGGCCTACGCGTATCACGCCCAGCTTCTCGCCGAGCACCGCGAGCTGTACGACCCGAGCACGTTGGCCCGCATCGAGCCCGGGGCCGAGGTGTCCGCGGCGGACTACGTCGAGGCGCAGTACCAGTTGAAGCTGGTGCGCAAGGCGATCGCGCACGTGTTCGACGACGTCGACCTGCTGGTCACGCCGACGCTGCCGAGGCTGCCCATCGGGATCGAGGAGGCGCGCGAGTCGCCGTTCGAGGCGACCCGCATCCTGGCGCGCAACACGTCGCCCTTCAACAGCTACGGGATTCCGTCGATCAGCGTCCCCTGCGGATTCAGCCGGGAGGGCCTGCCCATCGGGCTGCAGATCAGCGGCCCCGCCCTGGGCGAGGTCGACGTGCTCGCCCTCGCGCACGCCTACGAGCAGGCGACGACCTGGCACGAACGAACGCCGCCGCTGTAGCAGCCCGTCACCACGGGCTCCTGCGGACTACTGCAGCAGGTCGAACACCTGGCTGTACTTGACCGTGAGGGAGCGGCCCGCGCCGCTGTGCCGGATCAGGTGGCGGTCGAAGAGGTCGGCGTGGTCGAAGTAGCGGATGTCGTTGTAGACGACGAACAACCCGGTGTTCGCCGCCGACAGCAGGCCGAAGCGGACGTTCGACGACCAGAGCTGGTCGCGGTCGTTGTACTGGACGAGCGCCTGCAGGAACATCCGCGTCGAGAAGGAGTAGTTCACGCGCGTGCGGACCAGGTTGGTGACGAACGGGCCGTTCGGCAGCGTGATGTCGTTCCGGTCCAGCGCGAGCTGGGCGTTGAAGGTCTCGCCGAAGCGGATGTTCACGCCCGGCGCCAGCCGCAGGCGCCGGCCGCCGAAGAAGCCGCCGTTGACGGCGCGGAACTCGAAGCTGACCGGGGCCCCGCGGTTCGTGTTGAAGATGAACTGGCCCTCGGAATGGCGGTAGGTGTCGACCGGCACGTCGATGCCGGGATAGATCTCGAACGGGTGCAGCACGCCCTCCTTCGTCACGTTCCAGGCGGTCGACATCTGCGTCCCGTTGCGCCACTCGACCGTGCTGTCCATGTGCGTGTACTGGGTCTCGTGCAGGCCGGTCGCGTAGTCGAGGATCGTGTAGTGCGAGGCGTGCGGCGTGAACTCGTGGAACCCCCACGAGTTCTGCGGCCGGAACGCCGTCCGGAAGCGCGCGTCGATGCGGCGGTAGCCGCGCCGGGCGTAGAACCCGACCTCGGGGTTGAAGTTCGGGGCGACCTCCGAGAAGCCTGCCCCGATGCGGTAGCGCTCCGACTCGTAGCTGGCCTGGCCCGAGTACGCGTGAGTCTCCTCGGCGACGTCCGGGGTTTCGGTCGCCGCCGCGAAGCCCGACAGCGTCACCGCCTGCCCGAGGCCGAGCCGGCCGTCGGCCGCGTAGCTGCGGTTGTAGTCGCCCCCGCTTCCGGCTCCCGTCCCGGTCCCGGTCCCGGAGCGGTTGACGAACATCACGCCGACGTTGGAGCGGTTCACGAAGTCCTGCCTCACGCGGGCGACGGTGAAGTTGTTCGCCCGCGCGCCGTCCAGCGCCTCGGTCTGCATGTTGAGGAAGCCGACGTTGGTGTTGTTGCCCACCTTGCCCGAGAGCCGCCCGCCGCCGGTGATCGGGATCTGCGTCCCGTCCTCGGCGATGCCGATGCGCCGGCTGAAGAAGACCTCGAGCTGGCCCGGCTGCCCCACCGAGAAGAGGCCGGCGTTCTCGAGGAAGAACGGCCGCTTCTCCGGAAAGAACAGGTTGAAGCGGTCGAGGTTGATCTGCTGGTCGTCCACCTCGACCTGGGCGAAGTCGGTGTTGTAGGTCGCGTCGAGCGTCAGGCCGGGGGTGATGCTGTACTTGAGGTCGGCGCCGAAGTCGGGCCGCTGGTTGTCGCCTGCGTCCCGCCAGTGTCCGACCGCGAACGGGGTGAGCTTCAGGTTCCGCTGTTGCGGCACGGCGAGGCCGTGGAGCTCGCCGGCCAGCGACAGCCGGTTCAGGTCGAACTGCCGCGGCAGCGGGGCCCAGTACGACTGCTCGTTCCGGTTGCGGATGTTGCGCTGGAAGTTCATCCCCCAGGGCTGCGCCTCGCCCGAGGGGTAGCGCAGCGTCCGGAAGGGAATCGCCACCTCCGCCGTCCAGCCGATGTCGGAGATCTGCGCGTCGACCTCCCACACGCCGTCCCAGTTCAGGTTGAACCCGCCGCCCGACCCGCGCTGCTGCCCGCCCCCCGAGCGCCTGACGAAGCCGCCGGACCGGCCGCTCCCCTGCCCCTCGTTCGTCACCTGCCCGTCGTACTCGACGCCCGCCGGGTTGGTGCCGAAGACGAAGCCGTTCTGGCCGTCGTGGAAGGTGTCGAGGATGATCTGGAAGCTGTCGGTCTCCTCGAGCGAGGAGTCGCGGCGGCTGTCGGCGACGATGATGGTGCGCCGGTCGCGCACGTAGCAGACCACGCCGAAGTACAGCGTGTCCGCGGTGTAGACCACGTAGACCTCGGTGCGCTCGGAGGCCGGCGCGCCCTCGTCGGGCGTGTTCTGCCGGAACCCGGTGGCGGGCGTGGCTTCCGCCCAGGCGGGATCGTTCAGGACGTCGCCGTCGATCTCCGGCGGCGCCGAGATCCGCCGGGCGCGGGCGAAGGGAAAGCCGGACCCGGTGACCTCGCGCGCGCCGGCGGCCAGGGCGCCGACGGTGGACTGACCGCCCGCCGCGGCGGGCTGCCCGGCTGCCGGGGCGGGCAACGCGGCGCCCGCCAGCACCAGGGCGAGGACCGCCGCCGGCATGGGCCGGGAGCGGGCGAAGCTGCTCGGCCCGCTGTCGCGCATGGGAATCTGGTGGTCTCGTGGACCTGTGGATCTTACCAGCCTCGCGCGCTGCCGGAGGGGCGCCGGCGCCGACACGAATCTCGCCCCGGGCCGCAACGGCGTATCCTGGGCAGCAACGACGTGGCTGCCTGCAAGGCGCGCGGGAGCGGCCCGCGGCACGACGGGAGGATACGGAATGCGAACGCAGACTGATGATGGAAGACGCCGGCTGCTGGCCGCGGCCATGATGCTCGCCGTCTGCACCACCGCGCAGCCGGCGCTGCTCGCGCAGGGCGAGTCGGCGTTCGTCCCGGTCACCGACGCGATGCTGCAGGCGCCGGCGCCCGGCGACTGGCTGATGTGGCGCCGCACCCTGGACGGCTGGGGCTACAGCCCGCTCGACGGGATCGACCGCGACAACGTCGGGGACCTGCGGCTGGTCTGGTCACGCGCCCTGCGCCCCGGCGGGCGGCAGCAGGGAACGCCGCTGGTCTACGACGGCGTCCTGTACATGCCGAATCCGAGCGACGTCATCCAGGCCATCGACGCCGCGACCGGGGACCTGCTCTGGGAGTACCAGCGGCCGCTGCCCGACGACGCCTGCGAGCGCATCCTGCCCGGAGTGTGCACCACGAACCGCAACCTGGCGATCTACGACGACCTGATCATCGACACCAGCGTCGACGAGTTCGTGTTCGCCCTCGACGCGCGGACCGGCGAGCTGGTGTGGGAGACCGAGGTGCTCGACTACCGGACGCATCCCGCGAACCAGAGCACCGGACCGATCGTCGCCAACGGCAAGGTCATCTCCGGGCGCAGCTGCATGCCCGCCGCCGGACCGGACGCCTGCGTCATCACCGCGCACGACGCGCGCACCGGCGCGGAGCTGTGGCGGCGCCGCACCATCCCGCGGCCCGGCGAGCCCGGCGACGAGACGTGGGGCGGCGTGCCCGACGAGGAGCGCCGCCATGTCGGCACCTGGATGGCGCCGAGCTACGACCCGGCGCTCAACCTGCTCTACATCGGGACGTCGGTGACCTCGCCGGCGCCGAAGTTCCTGGTGGGCGGCGCCGACAACCGGCACCTCTACCACAACTCGACCCTGGCCCTCGATGCCGACACCGGCGAGATCGTGTGGTACTACCAGCACCTGAACGATCACTGGGACCTCGACCATCCGTTCGAGCGCCTGCTCGTCGACACGGCCGTGCGGCCCGACCCGGCCGCCGTGAGCTGGATCAATCCGCGCCTGCGGCCGGGCGAGGAGCGCCGGGTGGTCACGGGCATCCCCGGCAAGACCGGCGTCGTGTACACCCTCGACCGTGCGACCGGCGAGTTCCTGTGGGCGACCCCCACCGTGACGCAGAACGTGATCAGCAGCATCGACGGGGCTACCGGCGCGGTCTCCGAGAACCCGGAGCTGGTCTTCGGCGGCTTCGGGCAGGAAGTGCTGACCTGTCCCACCGCCATGGGCGGCAAGGACTGGGAGGCCGGGGCCTACAGCCCGCGGACCCACATGATGTACATGCCGCTGCGCAACGCCTGCGCCCGGATGGCGGCGCTCGACGACGGCAACCGGTCGCTCTACAGCCTCAGCATGCGCAGCGGGCTGGCCCCGGGCACCGACCAGCTCGGCGCCGTGTGGGCGATCTCGGCGGAGACCGGCGTGGCGGCCTGGACGTACGAGCAGCGCGCGGCCACCATGTCGCTCGTGGCCACCGCCGGGGGGCTCGTCTTCGTGGGCGACATCAACGGCCGCTTCCGCGCCCTCGACGACGAGACCGGCGCGGCGCTGTGGGAGGTGAACCTCGGATCGCCGGTGAGCGGCTTCCCGATCGCCTACGCCGTCGACGGCCGGCAGTACGTGGTGGCCAGCACCGGCACGGGCGGCAACGCGTCGCGCTGGAGCGCGCTCACCCCCGAGCTGCGGCCGAGCAGCGGCAACAACATCTTCGTCTTCGCGCTGCCCTGACGCACTGGGATCCGTCGAGGGCCGAGGCACTCCGCAGAACACCGCAGGATGCCAGTATTATTTGGGTACGTTCACCGACACCTCTAGACCACGGAGTAGGACTCATGCCCGTTACTGTCAGAACATTCGCCCTGGTGCTCGCGATTCTCGTTGCGGCGGCCGCCGCCGGCGCCCAGGGTCGCGACATTCTGCCGCCGGTACCGACGCCGACAGACATCGAGCCGGGCAGCATCACCTGCGACGAGTGCCCGTATCCGGCCCCGAGCCAGTATCTCGACATCAATGTCTACAGCCAGGACGTGCGTATCTCCTACATGGACATCGCGCCGACCGGCGCGGCCAACGACCACGTCGTCCTGCTGATGCACGGCAACAACTTCGGCGGCTTCTACTTCGGTGACATCATCGACGGGCTGACCGACGCCGGATTTCGCGTCGTCGTCCCGGACCAGATCGGGTACGGCAAGTCGTCGAAGCCGATCGCGCCCTACAACTTCAACACGCAGGCGCGCAACACGCAGCTCATCCTCGAGCACGAGGGGATCGACAAGGTCATGGCGGTCGGCCACTCGATGGGCGGCATGCTGGCCACGCGGTTCACCACGCAGTATCCCGACTCGGTCGAGCGGCTGGTCATCTACAACCCCATCGGCCTCTCCGACAACCGCTTCAATCGCCCGATGACGCCGGTCGATCAGATCTACGAGCGGATCCTCCAGACCGACTACCAGAGCACCCGCCGGAGCCTCAGCCGGTACGTCGGGCACGACCCGTCGACCTGGAACGACAAGTTCGAGCTCTACACCCGCATCCGCTCGTCGTGGACCCTCAGCGCCGACTTTCCGCGCCTCGCCATGGTGCAGGCGATCATCAGCCAGATGCTCTACCAGGACCCGGTCGTCTACGACTGGCCGCATATCCACGTGCCGACGCTCGCCTTCGGGGGCGCGGAGGATCTGCTGCTCGGTCCGGCGGAGGTCTTCCAGGAGCGGATGCAGGTGTTGGCCGACACCGTCCCCGACGGAAACGGTCGCGTGCTGCTGTTTCCCGGGCTGGGTCATGTGCCGCACCTGGAGCGGCCGGACATCATCGTGCCCGCACTCGTCGACTACCTGATGGAAGGCGTTGAGTAGCGCCGTTCCGGATCAGACCGCTACGACGTCGACGTGACCGCCCGCGTCGAGCGCGCTCAGCGATTCCGCGCCTCCCACGCCTCGGTCTCGGCCCACTCCTCCGCGATCTGGGGCGCGCGCTCGTTGATCTCCCGGGCCGCCTCGTCCATCGCGATCTGCTCGTCGGCGCGGCCGCCCTTGAGCAGGCCGACCATGCCGTAGTTGTGCTCGTGGCAGGTGTACTCGAAGACGTCGGGGCTGCCCGGGTCGATGTGCCACGTGTTGACCGCGGTGAACGGCGCCACGTACACGGTCGGGTCGGTGACGGTGTAGGCGTACTCGATGGTGTCGGGTCCCGTGCGCCGGAACCGCTCGACCATCGTCAGATGCTCGCCGGTGCCCAGGTGATAGTGCGCGTGCCTGTGCCCGTAGATCCCGCCGTGCGAGGGCATCAAGGGGCCGCCGTTCTGCTTGAGGTTGAAGTTGGTGGTCTCGACGACCAGCGTGTCGCCTTCCCAGCGTCCGCGCGAGTCGCCCCACCACTGCCTGACGCCCGCGCCGAGGTGGGGCCGGCCGTCCAGCGGAATCGTGCGCACGACGCCGTACTGCAGATCGAAGGTGATCGCGTCCGGCGTCTGGTAGATGTCCTTCGGGACGTTCATCTCGCCCATGGCCAGGCCGGTCCGGAGGATGCAGCGCTCCATGACGTTGCGGTCCAGCCACGAATCGGCTTCGCCGCGATGGGCCCGCGCGGCTTCCCGCTGCTCCCACTTCTCGAGGATGCCGCGCGTGTAGGGCGGCAGCCGGCCGTCCGGCGGATCGACGATCTGCGACGTGCGCGCGGACGCGAGCCGCTCGCTCACCGGCGCATTCCAGAAAGAGTTGTACGCCGCGCCGGAGAGTGCCCGGCCTGGCAGGTTGGGGTCGATGTCGTCGGCCCGCTCGAAGCGTTGCACGTCGGCGACGGCCAGATCGTCCGCAATCGCGCTCTCCTCGCCGTCGGGAAGCCCCCCGCTCGCCTCGGCGCGCTGTGCGGCTTCCTCTTCCGTCAGGAACTCGCGGGTGCCGTAGCGGGGATCGCGCTGGAGCGGCGTCGGGGTCCGGTTCTCCCACGAGCCCTGCAAGTCGGGATGCCCCCACGGCGTGCGCGGTACCGTGTACGTCCCTGCCTCCTGTGCCTGGACCGCGACACCGATGCCGAGGCCCACCGCGGCGACCGCTCCGACCAGCACGCCGACCGTCCGGCAAAAACGCTTCGTCATCTCAACCCTCCTGCCTGACCCGACCCTGACTCGACCATGATGCCGCCAACTCGAGACCGAACACAAGGAGTCTGCGCCGCAGAACCGTGCAGACGCCGCAAGGCGCGCACGGCGCGCCTAGGCGGGAGCGGCGCGGGGCGAAGGGGTCCCCGCAAGCGGACGCCGGGGGCTTGGGGCGCAGCCCCATCTAGATGTCCGTTGCTCTCCGCGAATGCGGGTGCTACGATTCGGCTGCTGAGATAGAACAGCTTTCCGCTTCCGCTCGCGGCCCAGGCCCTCTACCGAGTTGTCGAAGGAGGAGTTCCGAAATGCGTGCCGTCCTTCCTTCGGAGGCTGCCGTACGGCGCATCGGATGGCTGGGCGCCCTGGCGGCGACCGCGCTGTGTTCGACCTGGATCGGCGTCGCCCGGGTCGCGCCCGCCGAACCCCTCCCGGAGACGGTCGGGTTCAATCGTGACATCCGGCCGATCCTGTTCGACAAGTGCTACCGGTGTCATGGTCCGGATTCGGGCACGCGGCAGGCGAACCTGCGCCTGGACCGGGCAGAGGCGGCGACGAAGGAGGCTGCCCGCACCGTGGCGGCGGACGGCCCGCTGCAGGTCATCGCGCCCGGCGTTCCGGACCGCAGCGCCCTGATGCACCGCATCACGGCGGCCGACCCCGAGCAGCGCATGCCCCTCGGCGAGCAACCCCTCGCCGAGCGCGAGGTGGCGCTGCTCGAGCGGTGGATCGAGCAGGGCGCGCAGTACGAACCGCACTGGGCATTCGTCGCGCCCGTCCGGCCGGACCCGCCGCCGGCGACAGATGCCTGGGCGAGGAATCCGATCGACGCGTTCATCCTGGATCGACTGGAGCGCGAGGGGCTGCAGCCCGCGCCGGAGGCCGACCGCGCCACGCTCATCCGGCGGGTGACGTTCGATCTGACGGGCCTGCCGCCGACCCCCGCCGAGGTCGACGCGTTCGTCGCCGACAAGTCCCCGGATGCGTACGAGAAGGTAGTGGACCGCCTGCTGGCGTCGCCCCGCTACGGCGAGCGGATGGCCGTCCACTGGCTGGCGGCGGCACGCTATTCGGACACGTACGGGCTGTACTTCGATCAACGGAAGGAGATGTGGCCCTGGCGCGACTGGGTCATCGACGCCTTCAACCGGAACCTGCCGTTCGATCGGTTCACGGTCGAGCAGCTCGCGGGCGACATGCTGCCGCACGCGACGCTGGAGCAGAAGGTCGCCAGCGGCTTCAACCGCAATGCCCGCATGACGTCGGAAGGCGGCTCGTCCGAGGACGAGTACTTCGTGGAAACCGTCGTCGATCGCGTCGGCACGACGGGCACCGTCTGGCTCGGGCTGACGGTGGCGTGCGCGCGCTGCCACGACCACAAGTTCGATCCGATCAGCCAGAAGGAGTTCTATCAGTTCTACGCCTATTTCAACAGCGTTCCCGAGTCGGGCCTGGCGCAGCACGTCGGCAACACGCCGCCGATCATCCACGTGCCGAACCCGGAGCAGCAGGCGCAGCTCGAGGCCTTCGACGATCGCATCGCGGCGGCGGAGGAACGGCTGGCCGAGCTGCGGCCGGCGATTGCCGAGGCGCAGCGGGAATGGGAGGCGTCGCTCGGCGCCGCCAGCCCGGTCCTCGGGCGCCTCGAGCACGGCATGACGGGCTACTTCCCGCTGGCGACCGAGGCGGAGCACCGCTTCGACGGGAGCCGCTACGTCGACGGCGGGACCGCGGGGCGCCGCGGCCGGACGCGCCTCGACGCCTACCTGCACGACCCGGACCCCAACGGCTTCTCCAACAACCGCGGCGGCGGGAACGCGTTCACCGTGGCGGCGTGGATCGAGCCCGACGCGCCCAGCGGCCCGATCGTCACCAAGACCCTCCTGGACACCGCGCGCGGCAAGGGCTTCAGCTTCCTGCTCGCGGACGGCAGGCTGCAGGTCAACCTGGTGGGCGCCAGCGGCATCGGCTGGATGGACATGGACGCCGGTCACGTCGAGACGGCCGAATCCGTGGTGGGCAGCGGCCGGCATCACGTGGCGGCGACGTACGACGGATCGCGGCACATCGAAGGCGTCCGCGTCTACGTCGACGGCAAGCCGGTCGAGCTCAACGTGCTGCACAGCAACCTCGGACCGTTCTATCCCACGCGCGACCCCCTGCGCATCGGCGCGGGGGGCGGGCCCGAGCGATTCCGCGGGTCGATCCGGGACGTGCGGCTGTACGAGGCGGCGTTGCCGCCGGCACGCATCGCGGCCCTGGCGGAGCCGGCCTCGCTGGCGGCGATTGCGGCGCTGCCGCCGGACCGGCGCAGCCGGCCGCAGGCCGACAAGCTCGACGCGTACTTCCTCGAGCACGAGGCGGCCGTCTGGGTCGAGCGACCGGCCCGGGACGAGGCCCGGCGGCTGCGGAAGGCCGGCGTGCCGGTGACGGTCGACGAGGTCCTGGCCGAGCTGAGGACGGCCCGGCGGGAGAAGGAGGACTTCGAGGACACGCTGCCGACGACGATGGTCATGCGGGAGCTGCCCGAGCCGCGTCCGGCGCACCTGCTGCTGCGCGGGCTCTGGGACCGGCCCGGCGAGCAGGTGGAGCGGGCGACGCCGGTGTGGCTGCCGCCGCTGCCGAAGGGCGCGCCCAACGACCGCCTGGGGCTCGCCAGGTGGCTGGTCGACCCGTCGAACCCGCTGACCGCGCGCGTGCAGGTCAACCGCTACTGGGAGATGGTCTTCGGCACCGGCCTGGTGGAGACCGCGGACAACTTCGGCGTGCAGGGCGCCCTGCCGTCGCATCCCGAGCTGCTGGACTGGCTGGCCACCGAGTTCGTGCGCGGCGGGTGGGACGTGAAGGCCATGCAGAGGCTCATCGTCACGAGCGCGACCTACCGGCAGTCGTCCGGCGCGGCGCCGGCGCTGCTCGAGCGGGACCCTGACAATCGCCTGCTGGCGCGCGGGCCCCGCTTCCGCCTGCCGGCCGAGATGGTGCGCGACCAGATGCTGGCCGTCTCTGGCCTGCTGGTGGAGAAGCTCGGGGGGCCTTCGGTCAAGCCGTACCAGCCCGACGGCGTATGGGACGGCGGATTCGGCGCCATCTACGAGCAGGACCACGGGGCGGACCTCTACCGCCGCAGCCTGTACACGTTCTGGCGGCGCAGCACGCCGCCCGCATCCCCGGCGATCATGGACGCCGCCGACCGCGACAACCCGACGGTCAGCAGCAGCCGCACCAACACGCCCCTGCAGGCGCTGACGCTGATGAACGACGTCGCGTACCTGGAGGGCGCGCGCATGCTGGCCGAGCGGATGCTCAGGGAGGGCGGCAAGACGGACGCCGATCGCATCGCGTTCGCGTTCCGGCTGGCCACGGCCCAGGCGCCGTCCGGGATCGAGCTGCGCGAGACCCTGAAGGTCCTGCGGGCCTTCCGCGAGCGCTACCGGGCAGATGGGGAGGCGGCGCTCGAATTCCTGAGCCAGGGCGAGCATCCCCGGGACGAGACGCTCGACGTGGGCGAGCACGCGGCCCATGCGGCCGCGGCGAGCCTGATTCTCAACCTCGACGAGGTCATCACGAAGGAGTAGTCATGATGGATCCGCGAAGCGAATTCGCGCGGCTGACGACGCGACGCTCCTTCCTGCGCGCCAGCGGAACGGGGCTCGGATTCGCGGCGCTGGCGACGCTCCTCGGCGAGGACCTCGGGGCGCGGACCGGAGCGGAGGCCTTCGGGGGCCTGCCGGACCTGCCGCACTTCGCGCCCACGGCCAGGCGCGTCATTTTCCTGTGCATGCCGGGGGCGCCGTCGCACCTCGACCTGTTCGACCACAAGCCGGGGCTGACGGAGATGGCCGGCCAGGAGCTGCCCGAGTCGGTGCGCCGCGGCCTGGATCTCACCGGCATGACGGCGACGCAGAGCGCGCTGCGCATCGTCCCGTCGGCGTTCGAGTTCGCGCAGCACGGCGAATCGGGCGCGTGGGTGAGCGAGCTGCTGCCGCACACCGCGAAGGTCGTCGACGACCTCTGCTTCGTCAATACGTGGACCGACCAGCTCAACCACGACCCCGCGCTGACGGAGCTGTTCACCGGGTTTCCGCTGTCCGGCCGACCCACGATGGGCTCCTGGGTCTCCTACGCGCTCGGCAGCGAGAACCGGAACCTGCCCGCCTACGTGTGCATGCCGACGGCCAACTCGGCGAACACGGGCACGCCGTTCCTGACGCGCTACTGGGGCGCCGGCTTTCTTCCCAACCGGCAGGCCGGCGTGAAGTTCGGGGGCGGCCCCGAGCCGGTGCTGTACCTGTCGGATCCCGCCGGCTTCACGCGCGACGACCGCGGCCTCTTCCTCGACAGCCTGGCGGCGATCAACCAGTCCAAGCTCGAGGCAACCGGCGACCCCGAGGTCGGGACGCGGATCGCGCAGTACGAGATGGCGGCGCGCATGCAGTTGTCGGTGCCCGAGCTGGCCGACCTGTCGGACGAGCCGGAGAGCACGTTCGAGCTCTACGGTCCGGACTCCCGCACGCGCGGCACCTTTGCCGCCAACTGCCTGCTGGCGCGGCGGCTGGCCGAACGCGACGTCCGGTTCGTGCTCGTGTCGCACGCCGGCTGGGACCACCACACCAACCTGCCCACCCAGATTGCCCGGCAGTGCAAGGACGTCGACCAGCCGTCGGCCGCGCTCGTGCGCGACCTGAAGCAGCGCGGGATGCTCGACGACACGCTCGTCATCTGGGGCGGCGAGTTCGGGCGGACCGTGTACGGCCAGGTCCGCGCCGGCGCCTCGTCCGACAGCTACGGACGCGACCACTACGCGCGCTGCTTCACCCGCTGGATGGCGGGCGGCGGCATCAAGCCCGGGATCAAGCACGGCGAAACCGACGAGTTCGCCACCCGCATCGTCCGCAACCCCGTGAGCGTCAACGATCTGCAGGCGACGGCCCTGCATTGCCTGGGCATCGACCACATGCGATTGACGTACCGCTACGAGGGGCGCAACTTCCGCCTGACCAACGTGGCCGGCCGGGTGGTGAAGGACATTCTCGCCTAGCTCCCATTAGACGGGGCTGCGCCCCGAACCCCCGGCGTCCACTTGCGGGGACCCCTGCGCCCCGCGCCGCTCCCGCCGAGGCGCGCCGTGCGCGCCGTGCGCGCCTTGCGGAGTCTGCACGGTTCTACGGCGCAGACTCCTATGGCACGACGTCCACGTATGCGTCGTCTTCCCCGGTCGGCGGGCGGAACTCGATGGGGACGCGCCGCGCGAACTCGCGGAAGTTCGCGGCGGCGTCGGCGTCGCGTCCGAGCCGGCTGGCGACCACCCCGTCGTAGTAGTGACGCCCCGCCACGACGAGGTCCCGTTGCGCGGCCGTCAGGCCGGTCAGGTACGGATCGCGCGACGGGGGCGCCAGCTCCATGAGGCGCCGGAGAAAGCCGCCCAGCTCGGCGAGATTGAACCAGCCGGTCGCCCCGGCGCGTTCCTGCCGCTGCGTCACGGGTGCCAGGTACTCGACGAGCGGCCGGTCGTCGGTGTTGATCGGCCCGGGCGGAATCAGACCGTCGGCCGCCGACAGGTTGCCCGCGTAGAACGGCAGCGTCACCGCCAGCGCCGCGGCCGGGGGCAGCGGCCGGCCGCCGCTCAGGTGCCGCCCGTTGCGGTCGATCACGGTCGGGTCGAGCGTGGTCGGCCCCGCGGCGCCGACCAGCGCCACGACGGGCCGCTCCGCGCCGAAGTGGCCGCGCCACAGCGTGACCTGCTCGAAGACGGCGAGCATCGTGCGGGCGACCACCTCGAACTCGCGCCGCGACAGCTGGTAGAGCGGCAGCCACTGCACGAACAGGCCGCCGGCCGCCAGGCGCGCGCGCGCCGCGTCGAAGTGCTCGCGGCTGTAGAGGTTGCCGATGCCGGCCCGCCATGGAACGAACAGGTCGGCGATGATCACGTCGAAGCGCTCGGTCGTGCCCAGCAGGTGATTGCGGGCGTCGCAGGCGCGGACCGTGGCGCGCGGATCGCTGAAGAGCCCGCCGCTGGGTGCTTCGAAGTGGGCCGCGGCGGCAGCGACCACGTCCGGCGCGATCTCGCACACCAGCAGCCGCTCGACAGGATGCCGGAGCACCGATCCCGCGGTGATGCCGGTGCCGAGCCCCAGCACGAAGACGGCGCCGGGCCGCGGATGCGTCATCAGCGGGAGCAGGGCCTGGTTCTGCTCCTGCTCGGCGGAGGCCGTTCCGCCGAGCGTGTAGAAGTTGTTCACCTTGATGCGCCGGCTCCCGGGACGCTCGACGACGGCGACGACGCCGTCGGGACCCTCCCACGTCGCGAGCACCTCCTCGCCGCGCTCCCGGTCGACGCTGACGAGCGTCAGGCGGGAGGTGTCGAACACCGTGCCGAGCAGCACCAGCACGCCGATGGCGACGGCCGCCGGCAGGAGGGGCGCGGCGCGCGTCCGCGCGCCGCGGAGACAGACCAGCAGCGCCAGCAGCAGGTAGCCGGCGGCGAAGAGCCGCACGCTGTCCCACAGTCCCACGGTGCCGAGCAGGACGAATCCGGCGCTCAGCGATCCGACCACGCCGCCGCTGGTGTTGAGCGCGCCGAGACGCCCGATGATGGCGCCGGGCGCGGCCTGCGACCCTTGGGCCGCGCGCAGCAGGTACGGGAACACGCTGCCGAGCAGGGTCGCCGGCACGAACAGCAGCAGCATCGTGTTGCCGAAGATCGAGAGCACGTAGAGGACCCACCCGTCGCCGGTGGCCAGCGAGCTGAGCCCGGCGGTCAGCGCGTGGAAGGCGAACGGCGTGGCCGCGACGCCGAGGCCCGACAGCGTCAGGAGGAGCCAGAGCACCTGCGCCGGCGCGGCGCGCAGCCGGCACAGCCGGTTGGCGATCGCCGAGCCGGCCGCGAGCGCGGCCAGGAACACGACGAGGATGATCGAGAAGGTGTAGACCGAGTTCTGCAGGACCTGCGCGAACATCCGGGTCCAGAGCACCTCGAGCCCGAGCGCGAACGCTCCCGACAGTCCGGCGACCGTGGCGAGGAGCCACGCGGACCCTGCGGCGCCGCCGGTGGCGGGGGCGGGGGCCGCCGGTCGCTCGCGCGGGCGCCGCTGGTCCCGGTGCGAAGACCGCCCCCGGGGGGCCGACACGTCCCGCGCCGGTGCACCGCGCGGCTCGTTCGCGCCGGCCAGGCGCCAGGCGAGACCCGCGACCACCGCGTTGACGCCCATCGCCAGCAGGTAGGCCCGGTCGAAGCCGAGCGCGGGCGGCAGCACGAACCCGGCCAGGAATGCCCCGACGGCCGCACCGAACGTGTTGACCGCGTACAGGAACGACCCGGTGCGGCCGAGCTCGTGCGGCTGCCGGACCAGGTGCTGGGCCAGTACCGGCAGCGTGCCGCCCATCAGGGTCGCCGGGGGCAGCAGCAGCAGCGTCGCCAGCGCGACCCTGGCCGCGTTGAACGCCGCGGGCCGGCCTGCGAGCGCGTCGTAGAGCGGCGCGTAGAGCTGGAAGTAGGCCGCGAGCAGCAGGAAGTAGAGTCCGGCCGACGCCGCGATCCCGAGCTCGAGCCAGGCATAGGCGCGCAGCGGCGAGCGCAGGCGCGGCGACCAGCGCCCGAAGACGGCGCCGCCGATCGCCAGACCGAGAAAGAAGACCGCGAGCGTCGTTGAAGCAGCGTAGGCGGTGCTCCCGAACAGCAGGCCCAGCTCCTTGAGCCAGAGCACCTCGTAGACGAGGCTGACCCCGCCGGACAGGAAGACGAGCACGGCCAGCCGGCGGCGGTGGCCGGCGCTGCTCCACCCCGGCGTTTGCGGCGCCATCGGTCGGAGGATAGCGCGGCCTGCCGCCGCAAAGGAACTCCGGGGGCGGGGTGGCGAGCGCCCCCGTACCGGAATCGGGTAGTCTCTCGGTCAGGCGAGATCGGGTCGTCCTGCCGCGCCGAGCCGGCCAGGACCGAAGAGGAACGAGTTCGTCGCAATCGTGCCGGCGTCGACCTCGCCGGCCGGGCGACGGGAACATCGAGCAGTGTTCGACACGTAGTACCTGGTAGAGACCAGTCGAGGAACCTATGCAGATGACCAGGAACATGCTCGGTGTTGCGGCGTTCGTTGCGATCCTGGCGGCGGCGGGTTCGGCCGCGGCGCAGCCGGCCGTGCCGGAGACCGGCGGCCGCGTGTACGGTCTGGTGGGCGGCGGGTTCGGCGACGGCCCCTTCGTCGCGTCGGGAGCCGGAGCGGGCCTGCGCCTGACGCGGCACCTGGGACTCGACGTCGAGCTGACGCACCTGTCGGCCCGCGGCAGCACGACCGGGACGCCCTTCCTGCCCCTGTTCGGCGACATCCCGGGGTTCGTCGGCGGGCACGCCGAGGCCGGCGTCATCTCGCTGCCTTCCGACCATCCGCCGTTTCCCTTTCCCCTCTCCTTCGAGCGCGGGGACAGGGACGTGACCGCGTTCCTCACGAAGTTCACGGTTGAGTTCCCGATTGCGGACGGCCGCCTGTTTCCCTACCTCACCGGCGGGGGCGGCATCGCCCGCGTGACGGAGAGCCCCTTCTTCTTCATCCCGCTCCCGATCGAGCAGGCCAACCTCGGACTCGCCCTCACCCTCGGCGGCGGGGTCGACGTGCGGCTGTGGCGCGGATTCGGCATCGGCGTCGACATCCGCTGGCTGCGGGTTCTCCACAGCTACGACACCCTCGACACGGCCCAGGTGGCCGGGCGGGCGAGCTACCGGTTCTGACGCCCCGCACGACGGCGATTCCGTGTAGCCTCTTGGGAGTCGTCACCACGCAGCCAACGGAGTCCGCCATGCATCTCGCACGCTTGCTCGGAACAACCGCCCTGATCATCGCCGCCGCGGCCTTCCCGGTCGAGGCGCAGGAACCGCTGACCG
The DNA here is from genome assembly GCA_963665465.1 of Vicinamibacterales bacterium. Lineage (GTDB taxonomy): Bacteria > Acidobacteriota > Vicinamibacteria > Vicinamibacterales > UBA8438 > JAAXGX01. The sequence goes on along the minus strand of OY762226.1, from coordinate 4,107,197 downwards.
ATCCCATTCCGGAGCCGATCCCGAAGGGCGACCTGATCGTCGCAGCGACGAGGTTCGTCCGTGCTCCGCAGACCGAGGATTCCGTCGTGCGTCGCATCACGACGACATCCCATGCCCGCATCCAGTACCTGACCCCGGTCGGGGACGGCTCGGGCCGCCTCGTCCTCAACGACATCCGCGGCGTGGTGTACATCACCGACGAGAACGGGATGGACCCGGTCACGTACCTGGACGTGCGCACCCGCGACATCGGCTTCGACGACTCGTCGTTCCCCAACGAGTCCGGTCTGGTGAGCGTCGTGTTCCACCCGCAGTTCGCCGCCGCAGGCACCCCCGGCTACGGGAAGCTCTATACCGCCTACAGCGCCCGGTCGGACAGCGGGCGCGCGGACTACCTCGACGACGACGCCGCTGCCCACGAGAGCGTGATCCGGGAGTGGACGGCCGACGATCCGCAGGCGAACGTGTTCAGCGGCACCTCGCGCGAGGTCTTCCGGATCGGCCAGTTCGCCCCCAACCACAACATCGGCACCCTCGCATTCAATCCGACGGCGCCCCCCGGTTCGCCGGAATACGGGCTCCTCTACGCCAGCCTCGGGGATGCCGGCGCGGGCCACGATCCGCGTGACTACGGCCAGGCGCTGAGCGAGCCCCACGGCGCGATCATCCGCATCGACCCGCTCGGCGGCGACGCCGGCCGGGGCTACGGCATCCCGGCGGACAACCCCTTCGTCGGCCAGGCGGGCGTCGCGCCCGAGATCTGGGCCTACGGCCTGCGGCATGCCCAGCAGTTCTCGTGGGACACGGACGGCCGGATGTTCATGGGCGAGATCGGCCAGGAAACGGTCGAGGAGATCAACCTGGGCGTGCGAGGCGCCAACTACGGCTGGCGCCTCCGGGAAGGCATGTTCGCCACCGGCTTCACGGTCCCCCCCGGGCGGCCGGGACCGCTGTATCCGCGCCCGGCCGAGGACGAGCAGCCCCTCGTGTATCCGGTGGCCCAGTACGACCACGACGAGGGCCACGCCGTCAGCGGCGGGTACGTCTATCGGGGCCAGGCCATCCCCGAGCTGCAGGGCAAGTACCTCTTCACCGACTTCCCGCGCGGCCGCGTCTTCTACATCGACGCGGACGGGCTCGTGCCGGGCGAGCTCGCCGAGATCCGGGAGCTCCGCCTGGTGATCGACGGCGAGGAGCAGGACCTCGCCGACGCGGTCGGGCACCCCAACCCGTACGACCCGGGGCTGCGCGCAGACGCACGCCTGGGCATCGACTCCGCCGGGGAGCTCTATCTGCTGACGAAGGCCGACGGCTGGGTCCGCAAGCTCGGCCCGGCGCCGGCACGGTAGTCCTCAGACGAGCCGCGCGAGCGCGTCGCGCGGGGTGACGGCCGGGATCGGCGAGCGCGCGAAGTCCTTGACGTTCCTCGTCACGATGTGACGCGCTCCGCAAGCCCGCGCGGCGGCAACCTGCATCGCATCCTCGAAGTCGGCCATCGGAAGCGAGACCGCGTAGCGGAGGCTCGCCGTATCGGCGGGCGCGACCGCCACGAACCGGATGAGGTCGGCGATGAAGTCGCGCGTGTCGGCATCCCCGCGTGCGGGCGTCACGAGGTAGTAGAAGTTCGACAGCGTGTGCCACGCGACGAACGCGCGGCGGGCACCGTGCTCGAGGCGATCGAGGAGCTCGGAAGACGGTCCCGAATGCGGACGCCGATCGAGGGCGACGTCGATCAGCACGTCGGTGTCGACCAGCATCACAGGTACTTCCGGGCAAGCGCCTCGTAGCGGCCGTCGTTTCGGCGGGCCGCTTCGAACCGGCCCCTCCACCGCGACGCGAACGAGGGAGTCTCCTCCCCCGCGAGCTCCCGGAGCGACGCCTCGATGAGGGACGACAGGGACACGCCGCGAGCACGCGCGTACTGCTTGGCACGCGGAAGCAGATCCCCGTCCACGGTAATCGTCAGCTTTCTCTTCATCGCCGGCACCGTCCGTCCGGAAACACGTGTATTGTGTACTCTATACGTATTCAGAGGAACGGGGGCTGGCAATGAACAGCACGTGTCCCGCGTGGCAGAGCGTGTCGGCGATCGGGGTGGCGGTTCTGGTCCTCGGCTCGGGTGCGCGGGCCGACGCGCAGCCCGCCGGCGACTTCGTGCCCGTCACCGACGCCATGCTGCAGGCGCCGGCGCCCGAGGACTGGCTGACGTGGCGGCGCACGACCGACGGGTGGGGCTACAGCCCGCTCGACCAGATCGACCGCGACAACGTCGGCGACCTGCGCATGGTGTGGTCGCGCGGGCTCACCGAGGGGTTCCAGTCGGGCACGCCGCTCGCCTACCGCGGGGTGCTCTACATGCCCAACCCCGACGACGTCATCCAGGCTATCGACGCCGCGACCGGCGACCTCATCTGGGAGCACCGGCGCGACGTGCCCGACGACGTCGGCGAGTACCTGCTGGGCGCCCTCACCACCAACAACCGCAACATCGCCATCTACGACCGGCTCATCATCGATACCAGCGCCGACGCCCACGTCTTCGCCCTCGACGCCGAGACCGGCGCGATGGTGTGGGAGACGCAGGTTCTCGACTACCGCGTGCACTCGGCGATGCAGGGCGCGGGACCGATCATCGCCGGCGGGAAGGCCGTCTCGGGCCGGAGCTGCCTGCCGCGGGGCGGGCCCGAGGCGTGCGTGGTCGTCGCGCACGACGCCCTGACGGGCGAGGAGGTGTGGCGGCGGCGGCTCATCCCGGGGCCCGGCGAGCCCGGCGACGAGAGCTGGGGCGGCGTGCCTTTCGAGGAGCGCTCGCACGTCGGCGCCTGGATGGTCCCGAGCTACGACCCCGCGCTGAACCTCGTCTACCTCGGGACGTCGGTCACCTCGCCCGCGCCCAAGTTCATGCTGGGCGGGGTCGACAACCAGCACCTCTACCACAACTCGACGCTGGCCCTCGACGGCGACACCGGCGAGATACGCTGGTACTACCAGCACCTGAACGACCACTGGGATCTCGACCATCCCTTCGAGCGCATCCTCGTCGACACCGCCGTGGCCCCCGACCCGTCGCAGGTGAGCTGGATCAACCCGCGGCTGCGGGCCGGCGAGACGCGCCGCGTCGTCACCGGCATTCCCGGCAAGACCGGCGTCGTCTACACCCTCGACCGCGCGACCGGCGAGTTCCTGTGGGCCACGCCGACGGTGCTCCAGAACGTCATCAGCGGCATCGACGGGGCGACCGGCGCCGTGACTGAGAACGCCGAGGTCACCTTCACCGCGGTCGGCCAGCAGGTCTTCGCGTGCCCCACCTGGAACGGCGGCAAGGACTGGGAGGCCGGCGCCTACAGCCCGCTGACCAACACCATGTACATGCCCCTGCGCAACACCTGCGCGCAGATGATGGCGACGCAGCTCTTCCCCGAGGACGCGCCGCCCGCCGACCGCAACGAGAGCCGCTCGGAGCTGTACGCCATCGCCTACCGCCACCAGCTCGCGCCGGGCACGGAGAACGCCGGCACGGTGCGCGCGATCTCGGCCGAGACCGGCGCCACCGTCTGGCTGCACGAGCAGCGCGCGGCGACGATGTCGCTCGTCGCGACCAGCGGCGGCCTCGTCTTCGGCGGCGACGTCAACGGCCGCTTCCGCGCCTTCGACCATGAGACGGGCGAGGTGCTGTGGGAGATCAACCTGGGGTCGGCGGTGACGGGGTTCCCGATCACCTATGCCGTCGACGGGCGCCAGTTCGTGGCGGTCAGCACCGGCTCGGGAGGCACGTCGTCGCACTTCACGGGGCTGACGCCGGAACTACGCCCGAGCGCGGGGAACAACCTGTTCGTGTTCGCGTTGCCATGACGGCGGCCCGGGGACGCGTAGATCCAGCGGCTTGTCAAATCAGGGGGCGATCCCTGTGGCCGTGGAACAGGACACGAGGTCCGGGGACGGCGGGCGGCCGTCAGACGAGATCGTCCAGCGGCACGTCGAGAGCGGTGGCGAGACTCTTGAGCGCCTTCACCGATCCGGGCTTCGCGGGATCCTGGATCGACCACGCTGAGGCGCCCCATGGATCTTCATGAACGGCTCGGCGCTCTCCATCGGAGGGCAGAGTCCAAGACATGATCGACCGGGGCTGGCGCGCCATCCGAGAGCAAGGGGAAGGACTTTGCTGGGCGACACGGAACTGATCGAGCGGATCGAGAGCGGTGAGAGCGACCGTGTGGAGTTCACAGCGTCCACAACCGATCTCGACAAGTTCAGGCAAGCGGTCTGCGCGTTCGCCAACGACCTCCCCGGGAACGGGGAACCCGGGCTTCTCATCATCGGCCTGGAGGACGACGGACGCTGTACCGGCTCGACCATCGACGATGGCCTGCTGAAGACGCTGGGCGGGCTGCGGACCGACGGGAAGATCCTGCCATTCCCGTTCATGGAAGTGGCGAAGAAGCGCCTGCGTGACTGCGACGTTGCCGTGGTCCAGGTAGAGCCCTCGGACAACCCGCCGATGAAGGTGGATGGCCGCTGCTGGATTCGCGTCGGCCCGCGGCGAGGGCAGGCCACCGCCGAAGAGGAACGCCGTCTCACGGAGAAGCGCCGCTGGGGAAACGTCCCCCACGACATGCAGGGGGTCTCCGGGGCGACGGTGGAGACCGACCTGGACATGCGGGCGTTCGAGAACGACTACCTGCCCCGCGCGGTGTCTCCCGAGGTGCTGGCGGAGAACCGGCGCGACAGGGGGGAACAGTTGAGGGCGCTGCGTCTCGTGGCCCGGAACGGGGCGCCGACGGTGACGGCGATCCTGGTGCTGGGCAGGGACCCGCGCTACTGGTTTCCCGGAGCATACATGCAGTTCGTCCGCTACGACGGAACCGCCGTGACGGACGGAATCGTCGACCATGCCGAGCTGTCCGGGCCGCTGCCGGAGCAGTTGCGTGATGCGGACCGCCTGCTGAGATTGAACATTTCCCACGCACTCGACACGCGGGGAGAACGACACGTCGAGCAGCGAAGCTATCCGTACGAGGCCCTCCGTGAACTCCTTCGCAACGCGGCGATTCACCGGAACTACGAGAACTCGAACACGCCGGTGCGGATTTCGTGGCTCGCCGACCGTGTGGAGATCCTGAGCCCCGGCTCGGCGTTCGGAGAAGTCGGACGCGGCAATTTCGGAAAGGGCGCGACCTCCTACCGCAACCCCACCATCGCGGAAGCGATGAAGAACATGGGCTTCATGCAACGCTTCGGAATCGGCATCGAGACCGCGCGCAGGGCGCTGGCGGAGAACGGCAATCCACCTCCGGAGTTCGAAGTTCAGGACGCGTTCGTCCTGGTCACCGTCCGGAGGCGGCCATGACGGCCCGCGACGCACGAGAAAATGAACCACAGCCAGATCGTCAGCTTCATCTGGGGCGCGGCGGACCTGATCCGCGACACCTTCAAGCGCAGCAAGTACAGGACGTCATCCTGCCCTCACCGTGCTGCGCCGGCTCGACTGCGTGCTGTCCCCGACAAAGCAGACGGTTCTGGGGGTCGACGCTCGGTTCAAGGGCAGGCTCGACAACCCCGACCGCCAACTGCGGCGCGCGTCCGGCTTCGCCTTCTACAACACGTCGCGCTACGACTTCGAGAAGCTGCTCGCCGACGCCCCGCACATCGCGCAGAACCTGCGCAACTACATTGCCGGGTTCAGCCCCAACCTGCGCGAGGTGCTCGGGAAGTTCGACTTCGACAACACCATCTCGAAGCTCGATGAGGCGGGTCTGCTGTTCCTGCTCGTGCAGCGCGGACCCGGCCTGCCGCGCATCAGTGAAGGCCAGCTCCTGTTCCTGCTGCACATGCTCGCGCACGTCAAGGACCCGGCCCAGGGCGGATCGCGGGTTGCCATCATCATGAACGGCTCGCCGCTGTTCACCGGCGACGCCGGCAGCGGCGACAGCGAGATTCGCCGCTGGATCCTCGAGAACGACCTGCTCGAAGCACTGATCGCGCTGCCCGAGCTGTTCTTCTACAACACCGGCATCGCCACGTACGTCTGGGTGCTCACGAACCTCAAGCGGCCCGGGCGGCACGGCCTGGTCCAGCTCGTCGACGCCACCGCGTTCTGGGTCCTGCTGCGCAATACTCATGCTGTTGCGCGTTTTCTCTGATCCCAAGTTTCGATGAGGAAACCAACAAGAGTGTGGGAGGCATGGACGGCGAGACGTGCGTGCCGCGCCTGAAGCCGATAGGGCCGGCGGCCACGTCCATGAGCGGAGCCGGAATGCGTGCGGAGAGACCCGATACCGTCCACGACAGAATTGAGGCCGGAGAGGATTTTCTTAACATCGTCATCCTCAATAGAAGAAGGGTCGAGCCCCAAATGTTTGCTGGCGGTCTTCCAGAGAGGCTTCAGGCTCTGGTCTTTCGGCATTACCGCGCCGGTGTCTTCGATATAGACCTTGAAGAGGGACTCGAGGATCGAACACGCGGCAGTAATGGCGGCGGGCGGATCGTTCTCGACATTCGCTAGGGCTCGCTCGAACTCCTTGTCAACGCCGGCGAGATCGCGGTCCTTGAGAACCCGGTTCAAGGACTTGGTCGATAGCGCGATGTCGGCTCGGACAACAAGGCCGCCCCGACGATACAAGAGGTGAGACTGCCCCAAGGCGGCGTGAATGCGTTTGCGTCCAGCCTGTTGTTCTTCCTGCGCAGCAGAGCCATCGACCTCCATAAACTCTTCCAAGATCTTTCCTAGTACAACGACCGGATCAGAGACGTCGATGTGCATCCGCTTCAACCATGCCTGGCATTTGACGACACAATTCCCCTCGGGCGCTTCGCCGACAGCGCCCGCTTCGTAGAACAAGGTCTCCAAGGCGCAATGATTATAGATAAAGGAACCAAGCACGTGGCCGACGATCGAGCACAAGGGGACAGGGAGAGGTTTGGCGGGTGTTGGGAGACCAGCGGCCTGGGCTGCGTCGAGCGAGTTGAGGATGTCTTCAATATCGGGGAGTAGAGCGTCTATCTCGGCTTTGACGTCGAACGCTGAGAAGATGTTGTTGACTTCGACATCGAGGGCATTCAGGCGAAATGCTGCGGCTTCAGGGAGAATGGGGCTGGCCAATCGTTGGAGCTGCACGACCAGGTGTCGGTAGCCGGCGGTGACCGCGAATTGTTCATCGAGATCGTCAGACGGGCCGCAAAAGCGGTGATCCCGGAGGTGTGCGATGGTACTTCTGATTCGGTCTCGCTTGGCGGTGTTGATGCGGGGTGCTCTTCGAGCTTCTGCGTCGGTTGGCATGAGACTGCTCACCAATGGTGTTATGAGGACGCTATCACAAGTTGAGCTAGTGGTGTGTCACTTGAACACGTTTGCAGTTCGAATACCACGATACCCCCAACACGGTGGCCTCGAATCGCCCCGGAAATTGGGGGTCTTGACCTCATGCATCCCCTCATTCTGCGGGGCGTCAGATCACGCCGAAGACCTCTCGATACACGCGCTGTTCCAGCAGCATGTTCCCGAACGTCTCCATCAATGGACGAATCCGGTCATCGGGCCAATTGGGAAGATGGTGATACAGCATCAGCCCCTGCCGGAACAACGAGTGCGTCCGCCGCTTCACCGTGTTCGCCTTCAGCCAGCGGTCATACCCGATACGCTCGCCCGCCGCACCCAACACCGACAGCACCGCAATCGCCAACGCGCTGACCAACAGCAGGCGGTCCCGCCGCTCCGGACGCGACACATGCATCGATGACAGACCCATCCCGAAGCGCATGTCCTTGATGTCCCGAAACCCCGCCTCGATCCCCCAGCGCTTGCCGTAGTAGCGAATCAAGACCCGCGTCGGGACCGTCGCTTCGCTGGCCACCAGACACCACGGTTCGTCCATCTTCGCATCGTGGACGCACACGACCGCGCCCACCGGCATCTCGTAGGCGTCGGTCACCCGAGCCCCCACCAGCCGCCGCGCACGTCCCCCGGCGCCGACCCACTCGGCGGCCACCCGCCGCTCGCCGCGCGCGTTCGTCACGTAGACGTCGCCGCGCAACCGAATCACGTACTCGAAGCCCAACTCCGTCGTCAACGCGTAGAACAACTTGCAGTCGGCAAAACCCCGGTCGGCCACGACGGTGACTTTCACCCCGTCCGGCAGTACTTCCCGCAGACGGCACAGCACCTCGTACTCATAGCGCCGCTGATTCCCCTTCAGCGTTGACGAGGCCACCGTCTTCCACAGCAGGGGCGTCGCGCGACCGTGCCCGGTCAACATCGACAGCACGATGGTCTCCTGCCCGTCGGGGGCAAAGCTGGTCCAATCCAGCGCGACGACCACTTCGGTGCGCGCGCCGATGATGTACGGCGTCCAGTAGGCGAAGAAGGTCCAGACGTCGACGCCTCGGTTGCTCAGCAGCCGGTCCACCTGCTTGACGCCATGCTTGGTCAACGTGCCCATGGCTTGGGCCAAGCCGCGCCCCGCCGCGTGGATTGCCAGCGAAGCGCTCGTCAGCACGCCCAAGGTAGCGTTGGCCAGTGACAGCACCCGCTTGGCATGCAGGTCGCCCTCGTACAAGGTGTTGATGAAGTTCAGGAGGTCTTGTCTCTGGAACCACTTCCCGGATGACGTCCGCCCCTGTCCCTGTGGTTGCATGGAACCATATTCTAATTCCAACAACGCTACTCTCCCACTTCGTGGAGACCGAGCGTGCTATCTCGAAAGGACTTTCACCACATTGGATTCATATGGCAAAAATGAGGGGATCTCTGAGGGTCTTGACGGTCTCGCCGGCTACAGGCGAGCGATGTGAAACCATTTCTGGGACACACCACTAGAGACCTGGATAGCGAGGCCGGCGCCCCGGCCGTGAACCCGGCGCCGACAAATCCACTTTGTTCGGCCAGGAGGTGAACGTCGTCTTCGGCAGCTCGACAATGCGGCGCACGAACTCTGGCGGCGCCCAGGTCTCGTCGAGGTCGTCGAGGACGCGCTGGATGGCGGCGACGTCGGCGGCGTCTTCATTGGTGGCGGCGCGCAGGCGCTCGTACTCGTCGCGGGGGATCACGACGTAGTCCTCGCGGGCGAGGGTCACGGTCTGCGGCGTGGTGGTCATCGGTACGCCTCCCCGCGTGACCGTATCGCGGCCACGCGCAGCAACTTTTCGGGGCACTCGACGACGTGCAGCACGCGCCAATCGCCGATGCGGTGGCGAAGCCCGGCCCGCCCTTCAGGGCCGCCGCATTCGGGTTCGGCGCCGTGGGGTCCGCCGCGAGGGCGTCGATCTTGCGACTATGGTCTGCGCCGTGTTCGCCGGCATGCGGCGCCGCCGACGTCGGGCTCGCGCGCTGTACACGACCTCGAACACCCGGCCAAGTTGTCCAACGGGTTCGCGTGTCAAGCGCGGGATATCCAACAGGTTTTCGGCGGCGCCCTCGGCTGGCACCGGCTCGTCGGGTCCCGCCCTGCCGCCGGTGCTGCCCGTCGTCCTCTACAACGGCCGCCGGCCGTGGACGGTGTCGGTCGAGATGACGGACCTCGTGGCGGTGGGGAGCGACCTGCTGGCACCGTACCAACCGTCGCAGCGATACCATCTTCTGGACGGGGCGCGGGTGGCGGATGCGGACCTGCCGGCTGACAACTTCGCGGCGGCGCTCATCGCTCTGGAGAAGACGCGTGACGCGGCGCATCTGCGCGAGGCGCTGCAGGCGCTGCAGGCGCTGAGCGAGCTTCTGCGGGCGCAGGCGGACGACCACTTGACACAGGCGTTCGTGACGTGGCTGCACCAGGGGCTGGGGGTCGCGGGTCCGCTGCCGGCCGGCGAGGGCGACCCGCTGACACAGTTGCGGGAGACGCAGACGATGCTGGAAGAGAACGTGCGGGAATGGACCCGTGAATGGCTCGAGCAGGGCCGCGCCCAGGGCATCGAGCAGGGCCGCCACGAAGAGCGGGCGCTGCTCTGCCGTCTGGCGGCGCGGAAGTTTGATGCCGGGGCCGCCGAGGAGCTGGCCGCCGCCCTCGCTGGCGTCACCGACCCCGCCCGCCTCGCGCGGGTCGGCGACTGGATCATCGAGTGCGCCACCGCGTCAGAGCTGCTCGCCCGCGTCCGCAGCGGCAACGGGTCGGGCTCGCGGCCTTGAGACGATCGACGTGCCGATCGAAGCGTTCGTCCGCCTTGCCGATCAGCCGTCGGTAGAGCTGTCACTCGGCGACCGCCGCCTTGTCCGCGGCGAACAGCGGGACGGCCTTGCGCTCGGGATCGAAGGCAAGGGCGGTCCCCGTCGCGATGGAACAGGATACGAGGTCCGGGGACGGCGGGCGGCGGTCAGACGAGATCGTCCAGCGGCACGTCGAGAGCGGTGGCGAGACTCTTGAGCGCCTTCACCGATCCGGGCTTCACGCCGCGCTCGATGGCGGAGAGGTAGGAGCTTGGGATGCCCGCGGCGGCGGCCAGCGAGCGGGCGGTCATGCCGCGGTGCGTGCGCCAGACGCGCACGGGGTGTTCCCCTTCGACAATGCGGCGCACGAGCTCTGCCGGCACCCAGGTCTCGTCGGGGTCGTCGAGGACGCGCCGGATGGCGGCGACGTCTGCGGCGTCTTCATCGGCGGTGGCGCGCGGGCGCTCGTACTCGTCGCGGGGGATCACGACGTAATCCTCGCCGACGAGGGTCAGGGTCTGCGGCGTGGTGGTCATCGGTACGCCTCCCCGCGTGACAGTATCGCGGCCACGCGCAGCAACTTCTCGGGGGACTCGACGACGTACAGCACGCGCCAATCGCCGACGCGGAGGCAAAAGCCGAGCCCGCCCTTCAGGGCAGCCGCGTTCGGGTTCGGCGCCGTGGGGTCCGCTGCGAGAGCGTTCTCTGACGGATGCGCGTGTGTCAAGCGCGCGATATCCATCAGGTTCTCGGCGGTACCCCTGGCTGGCACGGGCTCGTCGGGTCCAGAGATCCCCTGCGGGTCGCGCGTGGCCGGCGGGCTCCCGGATCGACCACGCTGAGACGCCCCATGGATCTTCATGAACGGCTCGGCGCTCTTCATCGAAGGGCAGAGTCCGAGACATAATCGACCAGGGCTGGCGCGGCATCCCATGACGGCCCGCGACGCACGAGAAAATGAACCACAGCCAGATCGTCAGCTTCATCTGGGGCGTGGCGGACCTGATCCGCGACACCTTCAAGCAGAACCTGCGCAACTACATTGCCGGGTTCAGCCCCAACATGCGCGAGGTGCTCGAGAAGTTCGACTTCGACGACACCATCTCGAAGCTCGACGAGGCGGGTGGAGATGTCGGGCTGACGGCCCATCAGGCGGCCCGTGGGAAGCGACTGCAGCGGAAGTCATGCTGACGCTGCCGGAGCGACGGCGAGGTGCTCGCAAGGAGCAAGGAGTGACGACCATGGATGACATCACGCGACGGACGTTCTTCGGTCGAGCGGCGGCGGGGGCCCTCGGGGCCGCGGCGGTGACGACTGGTCTGCCCGGCTCGATGCGCGCTCGTGCCCAGACCCGGGGCACGGCGGCGCCGAGCGGTCCTCGCGCCGACTGGCTGGCGTTGACCGACGAGGCGGTGCTGGAGCCGGAACTGCCCATCATCGACCCGCACCACCATCTGTGGGATCGCCCTGGCAACCGCTACCTCTTGGAGGAGCTGCTCGACGACACGAACACGCACAACGTTCGTCAGACCGTCTTCGTCGAGTGCAGCTCGATGTATCGGGCGGACGGTCCGGAGGAGCTCCGTGTCGTGGGCGAGACGGAGTTCGTGGAGGGCATCGCCGCCATGAGCGCGAGCGGCCAGTACGGTGAGACCCGGGTGGCGACCGGGATCGTGGGGTCGGCAGACCTGCGCTCCGGCGACCGCGTGGCGCCCGTGCTCGAGGCGCAGGTCGCCGCCAGCCCGCAGCGCTTCAGGGGCGTCCGCCATCGCGCCGCCTGGGCGGAGCCGCCCGTCGCGGCGCGGCGTCCGACCGGGCCCGAGCATCTGCTCCTCGATCCCGAGTTCCGTCGCGGCTACGCGCAGTTGCGCCCCTACGGGCTCACGTTCGAGGGCTGGGTCTATCACACCCACATCGCCGACCTGGCCGACCTCGCGGACGCGTTCCCCTACACGATCATTATTTTCAACCACCTCGGCGGGCCCATCGGGATCGGGCCCTACGCCGGACGCCGCGACGAGGTCTTCGAGGTCTGGAAGCCGGCCGTGACCGAGCTGGCCCGACGTCCGAACGTGGTGGCGAAGGTGGGCGGGATCCAGATGGTCGTGAACGGCTACGGCTGGCACGAGCGCGACCGACCGCCGACCTCGGACGAATTGCTCGAGGCCAACGGCGACTGGTATCGCCACATCATCGAGGCGTTCGGGCCGCGGCGCTGCATGTTCGAGAGCAACTTCCCGGTCGACAAGCTGTCGTGCTCGTACACTGTGCTCTGGAACCAGTTCAAGAAGCTGACGCGGGGATTCTCGGCCGACGAGCGGGCGGCGATGTTCCACGACACCGCGTTGCGGGTCTACCGACTCCCGCGGGTCTGACATCGGCCCTGGTCGCCGCCTTCCTGAATACGGATGGGGCAACGCTGGCGCGAGATGCGACGCCAGACTCGAACGTGGCGATGGGATAGGCGCCGCTGTTGACGACCCGGCCGTGAAGACGGCCGACGGAGTCGTCGAACTCGACGGTGGCCACGTAGCCCTTGTACTGCATTTTGTAGTATCGCATGCTGCGGCCGGCTCGACATCGTAGCGGCTCCAGAACGCCAGGATATACTGGCTAGTTCCGCACGCCGCGGCGCGGCCCCGCCTCCGGCTGCCGCCCGGGATCCCGATGATCGACTGGTTCGCCCGCAACACCGTCGCCGCCAACCTGCTGATGGCGTTCCTCGTCGTCGGCGGGCTGATCGCGGCCTTCAACGTCATCTCCGAGGTCATGCCGGAGATCTCGCTCGACCGCATCCTGGTGGAGGTGCCCTACCGGGGGGCCGCCCCGGAGGAGGTCGAGGAGGCGGTCTGCGTGCGGATCGAGGAGGCGATCTACGGCCTCGACGGCATCAAGCAGATCGTCTCGACGGCATCGGAGAACGTGGGCACGATCATGATCGAGCTCGAGCTCGGCGCCGACATGCGCCGCGTGCTCGACGACGTCAAGGGCCGCGTCGACGCCATCGACACCTTTCCCGAGGAGACCGAGAAACCCATCATCCGCGAGCTGGTGGCCCGCCAGCAGGTGATGGATCTGGCCGTGTCGGGCTACGCCGACGAGTTCGTGCTGAAGGCCGTGGCCGAGCGCGTCCGCAACGATCTCTCCTCGCTCCCCGAGATCTCCCAGGTGGAGATGATGAGCGCGCGGCCCTACGAGATCTCGATCGAGGTCTCGGAGACGGCGCTCCGCCGGCACGGCCTCACCTTCGACGAGGTGGCCCGCGCCGTGCGGCGCTCGTCGCTCGATGTGCCGGGCGGCTCCGTGCGCCGCGAGTCCGGCGAGGTGCTGCTGCGCACCATCGGACAGGCCTACCGCGGCCACGAGTACGAGGACCTGGTCCTGCTGGCGCGGCCCGACGGCACCCGGCTCCGGCTCGGCGACGTCGCCACGGTCGTCGACGCCTTCGCCGAGACCGACCAGTCGGCCCGCTTCAACCTCGCGCCGGCGGTGCTGCTCTCCGTCTTCCGCACCGGCGAGCAGGACGCGCTCGAGATCGCCGATCGCGTCGCGGCGTACGTCGAGCGGGTCCGGCCCGCGATGCCGGAGGGCATCTCGCTGACGGCCTGGCAGGATGTCGCGGAGGTGATCGACTCGCAGCTCGGCCTGATGGTCACGACGGGGGTCACGGGGTTCGCGCTGGTGTTCCTGCTGCTGACCCTGTTCCTCGAGCTGCGGCTGGCGTTCTGGGTCAGCCTCGGGATTCCCATCTCGTTTCTCGGCGCCATCATGCTGATGCCGGCCGGCGGCGTCACGATCAACTTCATGTCGCTGTTCGCCTTCATCCTGGTGCTGGGCATCGTCGTCGACGACGCCATCATCGTCGGCGAGAACATCCACGCCCACCAGGAACGGCACGGCGAGGGCCTGCGGGGGTCCATCGAGGGGGCGCGCGAGATTGCCACGCCGGTGATCTTCGCGGTGCTGACGACGGTGGCCGCCTTCATGCCGCTCATGTTCGTGCCGGGCATGATGGGCAAGTTCTTCCGGACCATCCCGCTGATCGTGATTCCGTGCCTGCTGTTCTCGCTGGTCGAATCGCTCGACATCCTGCCGGCCCACCTGTCGCGTCTCCCGGCGCGGCGCCGCGCCGGCCCGTGGCGCCGGTGCCAGCAGCTGTGCGCCGAAGGGCTCAAGCGGTTCATCCGCGACGTCTACCGCCCGAGCCTGGAAGCCGGGCTGCGGTGGCGCTACACGACGGCCGCGTCAGGGGTCTCGATACTGATCCTGACGGTCGGCCTGGTGCTGGGCGGGTGGACGAGCTTCCACTTCTTCCCCAACATGGAAGCCCCCTTCATGGCCGCGTCGCTCACGATGCCGCAGGGCACCCCGGTGGGCGACACCGCCGCCGCCGTGCGTCGCATCGAGCAGGGCGTCGAGCACCTCAGGCGCGAGCTGCTGGCAGAGACGGGGCAAGACTACTTTCTGCACACCTTCGCCGCGGTCGGCGACCAGCCGGTGGCGTCGCGCGAGCAGTCGCTGGGCGCGCTGGTCGACACGGGGGCGGCCCATCTGGGCGAGGTCGTCGTGGAGCTGGCGCCGTCGGACCAGCGCATCTACTCGAGCGAGCAGCTCGGCAACCGCTGGCGGGAGATCACCGGCCCGATTCCCGAGGCGGTCGACCTCAAGTTCAACGCGGCGTCGGCCTCGCCCGGCGAGGACGTCGACGTCATGCTGGTCGGGCCCGACATGGCCCGGCTGCGGGCGGCGGCCGAGGACGTCAAGACCCACCTGCGCGGCTACGACGGCGTCTACGGCGTCACCGACTCGTTCCGGGCGGGAAAGCGCGAGATGCGGCTCGGGATCGAGCCGGAAGCCGAAACCCTCGGACTCACCCTGGAGGCGCTCGGCCGCCAGGTCCGCCAGGCGTTCTACGGCGAGGAGGCGCAGCGCATCCAGCGGGGCCGCGACGACATCCGCGTGATGGTGCGCTATCCCCACGACGAGCGGCGATCGCTGGGCGATCTCGAGAACATGCGGATCCGCACGCCCGAGGGCGGCGAGGTCCCGTTCGCCCAGGTGGCGTCGGTCGACCCGGGCCGCGGCTTCGCGGCGATCAAGCGCGTCGACCGCAACCGCGCGGTCAACGTGACGGCGTCCGTCGACGAGGCGCTGACCTCGGGCGGCACCGTCATCACCGACCTGCGCGCGCGGGTCCTGCCGGAGGTCCTCGCGCGATACCCGGGCGTGCGCTACGTCTTCGAGGGCGTCCAGGCCGAGCAGGAGGAGGCGACCGCGGGACTGCAGACCGGCTTCCTGATCGCCCTGCTGGTCATCTACGCGCTGCTGGCGATTCCGCTGAGGTCGTACATCCAGCCGCTGATCATCATGAGCGCCATCCCGTTCGGGCTCGTCGGCGCGGTCTGGGGCCACGCCATCATGGGGCTGGACGTCACGCTGATGTCGATGTTCGGGCTCGTGGCGCTCGCGGGCGTCGTCGTCAACGACAGCCTGGTGATGGTCACGTTCATCAACCGCAAGCGGGAGCTCCACGAAGAGCTGACCGTCGCGGTGCGCGAGGCGGGCGCGGCACGCTTCCGGCCCATCCTCCTGACCTCCCTGACTACCTTCTTCGGGCTGGCGCCGCTGATGGCGGTGGACAGCTTCGATGCGATGCTCGTCGTTCCGATGGCGGTCTCGCTCGCCTTCGGCGTCATTTTCGCGACCTTCATCACGCTCGTGCTGGTGCCGACGGCCTACCTGATCATCGAGGACGTCAAGCGCCTGCCGCGGCGCCTCAGAAATCGAACTGGAACGTGAACTTGAGCAGCCGGCCCGGCATGAAGCCGAGGGGCAGCAGATAGTCGTCGCCCACGCCTGGTCCAGGAACGTGGTGATGGCGCGCTGGCCGAAGTTCGGGTTGTTGCGCGGCGACAGCAGCTCGCCGTTCGCGCCCGGCGCGAGCGGGTTGCCCTGCGGGATGCCCGTGCTGGGCGCGACGCTGTGCGTGCTGCTCGTCGCCGCAACCATGACGCCGCCAACCGCCCAGGCGCAGCCGGTGCCGGGCGAGCCCGCCGGCGGCGGCAACATCGTCCCGGTCGTGCCCGAGGGCGCCATCGACGGACCGCCCGCGCCGGTGCCCCCGGACGTGATCACCCGCGAGGGGGGGCAGGCCACCATCCGCGCCATCCGGCTGGCCGCGGGGCTGCAGGTGGACGGGCAGCTCGACGAGCCGGTCTACTCGCTGGTTGCCCCGGTCTCCGGCTTCATCCAGCAGCTTCCCGACGAGGGCGCGCCGGCCACCGAGCGCACCGATGCCTGGGTGATGTTCGACGACGAGAACTTCTACGTGGCCGGCCGCTGCTGGGACAGCGCGCCGCCGAGCGAGTGGGTGGCCACCGAGATGCGCCGCGACGCGTTCAACGTGCTGAACAACGACCTGTTCGGCTTCCTGATCGACACCTTCTACGACCGGCGCAACGCGCTGCTCTTCTACGCCAACCCGCTGGGCGGCTTCGTCGATCAGCAGATCACCAACGAGGGCAACCCCAACCGCGACTGGAACCCGGTGTGGGACGTGCGGACCGGCCGCTTCGACGGCGGCTGGACCATCGAGATGGTCGTGCCCTTCAAGTCGCTGCGCTACCGGCCGACGCGGGACCAGATCTGGGGCATCCAGCTCCGGCGCACGGTGATGCGCAAGAACGAGTGGGCCTACCTGACGCTGATTCCCATCTCGGCCGCGGGGTTCGGCGGACGCGGCGGCGTCTTCCGCGTGTCGGCCGCGGGCACGCTGGTGGGCCTCGAGGCGCCGCCGGCCAGCACGAACCTGGAAGTCAAGCCGTACGCCATCGGCGGCGTGACCGCCGATGCGCGGGCCGGTCCGGCGGGGGGCTGGGCGCGCGACGGCGAGGTCGGCGTCGACCTGAAGTACGGCGTCACCGGGAGCCTCACCGCGGACTTCACCTACAACACCGACTTCGCCCAGGTCGAGGTGGACGAGCAGCAGGTGAACCTCACCCGCTTCAACCTGTTCTTCCCCGAGAAGCGGGAGTTCTTTCTCGAGGGGCGCGGCATCTTCGAGTTCGCGCGCGGCAGCTTCCGGACTGCGCGCATCCTGCAGCGCGACAGCGTGGCGGGCACGGGCGACGCGCCGACGCTCTTCTACAGCCGCCGCATCGGGCTGCAGGACGGACGCGTCGTCCCCATCCTCGGCGGCGGCCGGCTGACCGGCAAGGCGGGCGCGTTCGACGTGGGCATGCTGAGCATCCAGACGGACGACGAGACCGGCTCGGGGGCCGACGACACGAACTTCACCGTGCTGCGCGTCAAGCGCGACATCCTCCGCCGCAGCAGCGTCGGCGCCATCCTCACCCACCGCTCCGTCTCGCTCACCGGCGACGGGTCCAACCAGACCTACGGCGCCGACGCCACCTTCTCGTTCCTCGACGACGTCAACTTCCTGGGCTACTACGCCCGCACCCGCACCACGGGCGTGACAGGCCGCGACGCGAGCTACCAGGCGCGCTTCGACTACGGCGCCGACCGCTACGGCTTCGAGCTCGACCACCTGCTCGTCGAGGAGAACTTCCGGCCGGAGATCGGCTTCCTGCGCCGCGACAACTTCCGGCGCACGTCGCTCTCCGGCCGCTTCAGCCCGCGCCCGCGGTCCATCGAGTCGGTGCGGCAGTTCGTCGTCGAGGCGACCCTCGACTACTTCCTGACGGCCGACACCGCGCTGCTCGAGACGCGCCAGACGCAGCTGGCCTTCCAGACCGAGCTCGAGAACAGCGACCAGTTCGGCGTGCGGCTGAGCGACAGCTACGAGCTGCTGCACGAGCCGTTCTCGCCGGGGGGCGGCATTGCCATCCCGATCGGCGGCTA
Source organism: Vicinamibacterales bacterium (assembly GCA_963665465.1). Classification (GTDB taxonomy): domain Bacteria; phylum Acidobacteriota; class Vicinamibacteria; order Vicinamibacterales; family UBA8438; genus JAAXGX01. Next base: position 4,089,202 of record OY762226.1, on the reverse strand, counting down.
CGGCTTCACGGACGTGCGGCTGACCTACGCCCTCGGCCCCCAGCGCCTGCTGAACGGGCGCGTGGAGGTGACCACCGGCGGCTACTTCGACGGCCGCCTCACGTCGGTCGACCTGAGCCGCGGGCGCGTCGACCTGTTCCCGCGCCTCTCCGTCGAGCCGAGCTTTTCGCTGAACTGGATCGACCTGCCGGCCGGCTCGTTCCGCACCGACCTGCTGCGCGCGCGCGTGAACTACACGTTCTCGCCGCGGATGTTCTTCAGCAGCCTGCTGCAGTACAACTCCACGAACCGGGCGCTCGGGGCGAACCTGCGGCTGCGCTGGGAGTACTCGCCCGGCAGCGAGCTGTTCGTGGTCTATACCGCCGAGCAGGACGTGGACCCGCTGCGGCCCATGCGCCGCCGCGAGCTCGCCGACCGGGCCTTCGTGGTCAAGTTCAACCGGCTGTTCCGGTTCTGACGGCGCGCCGCGACACCGGTGGGCCGACGGCTCCGCCGGCGGTCCGCGGTGCAACCCCGCGTGGCGCCGGGCCGGGCGACGCATCGCCCGGCGGCTGCAGCGGGGCTGTGGCCGCGCACTGCTAGAATCCCCGGCATCGCGAACGTGTCCGATACCTCGATGCCCCCGGCGGCGCCTCCCGCGCCGCGCGCGCGCCGGCGCCGTCTCGTCATCGGCCTGTGGGCGGCCGCCGCCGTCGCGGCAGCCGCCTACCTCGGCGTGGCGCTGCTCGTCGCCGAGACCCTCACGAAGCCCCGGCGCCGCGCCCTGGTCTCCTCGCCGGCCGCCCTCGAGCTGACCTACGAGGACGTGACCTTCACCAGCACCGGGGACGCGGACGCGGTCACGCTGCGCGGCTGGTTCCTGCCGGTCGCGGGCAGCGACCGGGCCGTCGTCATCGCGCATGGCCGCAACTCCACGCGCACGGGCGACAACGGCCAGCATCTGCCGGACGCGGCGGCGCTCGTCGCCGGCGGCTACAACGTGCTGCTGTTCGACTTCCGCGCCCACGGGCTGTCGGGCGGCACGCGCTACACGCTGGGCGCGGCCGAGCAGCGGGACGTGCTGGGCGCCGTCGCCTACCTCGAGGGCCGCGGCTTCAGCCCGGAGCACATGGGCTTCTGGGCGCATTCGATGGGCGCGGCCACGGTGCTGCTCGCGGCCGATTCGTCGCCGGCGATTCACACGATCGTGGCCGACAGCAGCTTCGCCCGCCTCGACGACCTGCTGGCGAGGGAGCTGCCGCGCGCGAGCGGGCTGCCCGGCTTCTTCAATCCACCCATCATCTTCTTCGGCAGGGTGCTGTTCGGCATGGACACGACCATCCTCAACCCGGTGGACGCCGTCGCCGCCCTGCCGCCCCGCTCGCTGTTCGTCATCCACGCCGAGGCCGACGGACTCGTCCCCGTGGAGCACGCGCAGCGCATCGCGGCGGCCGCCGGGCCGGCCGTCCACGACCTGTGGATCGTGCCCGGCGCGCGCCACGACCGGGTGTCGGCCGTGGTCCCCGACGAGTACCGGGCGCGCGTGCTGGCGTTCTTCGGGAAGCGGCTCGCCTGATGCCCGCCCTGTCCTCTGATTAAAGTCAGAAAGTCTCGAACTGTCAGGCACATGGGGTTATACTGCGATGCAAGGTAGTGGGAGGTAGTTGCTGATGATCCACGAAATGAACGGTCGGGTTCTCCGTCGCTACGGCTGGTCCTTCTTCGCCGTCGCGCTGGCGGCCATGGTGCTTGGCGCGCCCGCGAACTCGCAGGCCGAGGAGGCCGCCGCGGACACGGTCACCTTCACCAAGGACATCGTGCCCATATTCCAGCGCTCCTGCCAGGCGTGCCATCGACCGGGGTCCATCGCCCCGATGTCGCTGATGACCTACGAGGAGACGCGGCCCTGGGCGCGCTCGATCAAGCAGCGGGTCGAGACCCGCAAGATGCCGCCCTGGTTCATCGACCGCACGGTCGGCATCCAGGACTTCAAGGACGACCGCTCGCTGACCGACGAGGAGGTCGCCATCGTCTCGCAGTGGGTCGACAGCGGCGCGCCGCGCGGCAACCCGGCCGACCTGCCGCCTCCGGTCGAGTTCAACGACAACCTCTACGAGTGGACCGTGGCCGACGAGCTCGGCCGCGAGCCCGACCTGGTCGTGCCGATTCCCGAGCCGTTCCTCGTCCCGGCCGGCAGCCCCAACTGGTGGATCGAGCTGATCAGCGACACCGGCCTGACCGAGGACCGCTGGGTGAAGGCGCTCGAGACCAAGCCGTCGATCACGGGCTTCCCGGTCGTGCACCACGCCTCGACCAGCATGTTCCTGCCCGAGGCGCCCGAGGAGCGGGAGCGGTTCGGCGAGTACGCCCTCGGCAAGACCGCCGACATCCACCCCGACGGGACCGGCCGCATCATGAAGGCCGGCACCCACTTGCTGTGGAACCTGCACTACTCGGCCAACCCGAACGGGGAGGATACGTACGACCAGACCAGCATCGCGCTGTGGTTCTACCCGCACGGGCAGGAGCCCGACCGCCGGCTGTCGCGGCAGTCGGTCGGCAGCGTGACCGACCTCGACTTCCCGGCCGGCGAGAGCCTGGTGCGAACGGACGGCTACACGTTCCTCCAGAACAACGTGCGGCTGTCGGTGTTCCAGCCGCACCTCCACAACCTCGGCAAGCGCCAGTGCATGGAGGCGATCTACCAGGACGGGCGCGTCCAGACGCTGAGCTGCGCCGACTGGGACTTCGGGTGGCACATCGCCTACAACTACGCCGACCACGCGCAGCCGCTCCTGCCGAAGGGCACCGTGCTGCACACCATCAGTTGGCACGACAACTCGGAGGCGAACCGCTGGGCCGCCGATCCGCGCAACTGGGTCGGCTGGGGCAATCGCTCGACGGACGACATGGCGTTCGCGCACATCAGCTGGTACGAGCTGACCGACGAGGAGTACCAGGCGCAGCTCGAGGAGCGGCTCGCGGCGCGGGCGACCAACGACAACTAGCGGGTCCGGGGAAGCAGAAGATGATGCGCTGCCAGATATCGTGTGCCCGGCTCGGGCTCGGGCTCGCGCTGGCGGTGCTGGTCGCGGCGTGGGCCGGCGGCGACGCCGGCCACGCCCAGACCCTGCACCGCTTCGGCCAGTCGGTCCAGCCGGTGTACGAGGGCTGGACCCAGAATCCGGACGGCAGCTTCACGATGTGGTTCGGGTATCTGAACCGCAACTACGAAGAGGAACCGCACGTTCCAGTCGGCGCCGGCAACGGCTTCGCGCCGGGTGCGGCCGACCGGGGCCAGCCCACTCACTTCTATACCCGGCGGCAGAACTTCGCCTTCGGCGTGACCGTGCCCGCGGACTGGGGCGACAAGGACCTGGTGTGGACGCTCACGGCGAACCGGACCACGTACCAGGCCGTGGGGTCGCTGTGGGAGACCTGGGTGCTCGACGAGGGCGTCTGGCGCGCCAACCGCGGCGCCGGCACCAGCGGGCGGTACGGCGGCGAGGAGCAGACGAACCGGCCGCCGCGGGTCGCCATCGTGGGCGACCGGCAGGTTTCCGCGACGGTCGGCAGCGCGCTGGTGCTCACCGCGACCGCGAGCGACGACGGGCTGCCCGGGCCGCAGAACCGCCGCGCGCCCGGGACGTACGACCCGCTGCCGAACGATCTGCCCACGATCGGGGGGCGGCACAGCGGGGCGGGCAGCGGGATCGGCGGGCCCACGGATCAGAACATCGTGAAGGTGCGCAACACGTACGAGACCGGGCTGGCCATCACCTGGCTGCACTACCGCGGGCCCGGACGCGTCACCTTCAGCCCGATGGTGACCCCCGTGCAACCCGTCGACGGGCAGGCGACGACCACCGTGCAGTTCAGCGAGCCCGGCACCTACACGATCCGGGCCGCCGCCGACGACAGCAGCTACATCTCGACCGCCGACGTGACGGTGGTGGTGAAATAGCTACTCCTCCAACCCGAGCGACCAGCGGATCGCGCCGAGCATGTGCGCGCGAAACAACGCGTTGCCGGCCCACAGCTCCGCGCGGTGGCCGAGCGACGTGTACAGCGAGCGCCCCGCCCCGAACTGCTGGTACCACGCCTGCGGGTAGTCGCCGCCCCGGCGCCACTCCGGCGGGCGCCCGCTCATGTCCGTCGCGACCGTGTCGAGGCTGATCAGCACCTCGACGCGGTCGCGCGAAAAACCGATCGGCGCCCCGTGGCCGGTGGGGCCGACGTAGAGGTCGGGCCGGCCCGCGTCCCAGACGTCCGGGGCCATCCGGTAGTACTCGTCGAGCAGCTCCCAGCGAGCCGGCAGCATCCGGGTCGCCGGGTGCGTGCGGTCCTCGACGTGCAGCACGATGCGGCGCGGATCCGCCGCGAGCGCGTTGAACGTCTTCCAGAAGTAGCCGCCCACCATCTCGCCGAACGGCGGATAGGTGTACAGCGTGACCGGCGCGTTGTGCACCGCCACGAGCCCCTTGCCGTTGCGCACGAAGTCCACCAGCGCCCGGCGCTGCCCGTCGTCGAGCGGCAGCTCGCCGTTCGTGGCCAGCAGCAGACCGTCGAACTGCGACAGATAGGCCGCGGAGATCATCGACAGGTCGATCGCGTCCGCGTCCTGCCGGTAGCCCTCCAGCGACGTGACCTCGAAGCCGCCCTCCCCGCCCAGCTCGGCCACCGTGCGCTCCAGCGTCGGCAGCATGTCGTGCTGGTAGAAGGCGTTGTGGGTCAGCACCAGCACGCGCTTCGGCGGCGGCGCCTCCTGTGCCCGGGCCGGCCCGAACGCCGCCCACGCCAGACCGGCTCCGCACCCCAGCGCCAACACCAGAACGACGTGCCCGATCCGGCTTCGCGGCATCTGCTCCCCCTCCGCTCTCGCGCTACGGCTCGACCAGCTCGATGGCGATGGCGTCGGGCCCCTCGATCAGGGCCGCCCGCCGTTCGGTGTTCCCGAACCGGTGGACGCCCTCGAGCACCGTCACGCCCTGCGCCGCGAGCCGCTCGACGGCCGCCGGGACGTCCGGGTGCGTCAGCGCGATGTGATCGAGCAGATGCCCGCGCGACGCCACCGGCGGGCTCTCCGGCGTCTGGTCGGGATAGATGAACAGCACGATGTCGTCCATCAGCAGCCTGACGTTCGGCTCGTGGATCTGGTTGCCCGGGTCCCGGCGCGGTCCGAACGGCACGTCGCAGTCAGCGGCGGGCTCCGCCGCTGTGCCCGCCACGCGCCGCAGGCCGAGCAGCGCCTCGTACCAGGCGCCCGCGCAGAGCGGCGCCGCGCTCATCAGGTGCACGTGGTTGAAGGCGTCCGGGGCACTCCCACCGCTCCCCGGATAGACCGGAGCAAGCTCCACGTCGTTGCCGTCCGGCGCCCACATGTGCGCCGACGGCGGCGGCACGCGGAAGAACGGAATCCCCCGGGCCGCGAGCCGGCGGTAGTCCGCGACGACGTGGGCGCTGTTCCAGCCGAAGTGCCACAGCGCCGTCGTCCACTCGGCCGGTGCCGGCTCGCCGACCTCGTTGAACAGAAGGTAGACGTTCTCGGTCTGCACCGCGTCCCAGCCGGCGACCTGCGTCCTCCGCGCCTTCTCGAAGGCGCCGGTGTAGAAGGCGGCCGACCGCTCGGGATCGACCACGTTGAGATGCACGTGATGAAAGCCGGCGGCGGGCGGACGGAGCTCCTGCCCGCGGGCGCCCGGCGGCGGCAGGGCGCCGAGCATCGCCCACAGACCGAGGAGAACGGCCAACCGCCTCCGCATACCACGCCTGTTCATGTCGTCGGCCCGCCCGCCCCTGACCAATACGCCCCCTCGCCGCGCCTGTCAACCGGGCGCGGCGCCGTTCTTGGTACGCCCGCCACGTTCCGCTAGAATCCGGAGCGTTTCCGGCGGCCCATGCCTGCATCCCATCACTTCATCGGGGACGGCCCCCTGTCCGCGCGGCTGCGCGGTCCGCAGGGGGATGCCGCGGGACTCATCGAAGACATGCGGCCCCTGCTGCGCGTGGCCGGCCTGGAGATACTGGCCGAACAGGCGATCTCGCTGGAGCACGGCGGCATCACCCTGGTCTGGGTGCTGGCCGAGTCGCACCTGGTGATCCACGTGTGGCCGGCCCGCGACTTCGCGACGATAGACCTGCACGTCTGCGACGACCGGTCGTCGCAACTGCTGAAGGCGGTGCGGCTGCGGGACGCGCTCGACGGTTTCTGCTTCCCCCCCGGCACCGGCACGTGGCACGCAAGCACGGCCGGCCGCTAGCGGGGAGCTCGGCCGGCGCGCGAGCGGGCGTGCTCGAAACCCCTGGCGACCAGCTCGCGGAGGACCGCGAGATCGACGTCGGCGAGCTTGTTGACGTACAGGCACGAGGCGCCCTTGCGGTGCTTGCCGAGCGCGGCCAGCAGCGCGTCGTACTCGGGAAATCCGGACGGGATGTAGAGCGAGAGGCTCTGCTTCCTGGGCGAGAATCCGACGAGGAAGAAGTCCCCTTCCCGCCCCGACTCGTAGCGGTAGTGGTAGTCGCCGAACCCGACGATGCCGGGACCCCACATGTCCGGCTCGAGACCGGTCACCTCCTTCATCATCCGCAAGAGGACGAGCCCGTCCGCCCGGCGCCGCTCGTGCTCGATCGAGCTCAGGAACTCGTCGGCGCTCGCGCCCGTCTTGCGCGTCTTGTTCTCGGCCATCCGGCAGCTCCTCGGTGTCGGCCGGGCTCGCCTGCTCGCCCGGCGGGTAGCCATGCTAGCCTTGATGTTGCGGCTACTCAAGCTCGTTCATGCCGTGGGCGCCGGCGGAAACCGGGCGTGCGGCGACGGCGGGAGCATGGGACGCGGGCGGGCCCGCCCGCGATAGAATCGCATAGCGCTGGTCGTCCGGACGGTCGGCGGAATCGCGTGTAGAGAGGAGATCCGAGATGCACCGACCGAGCCCGACCGCACGACGCCCGCTGTCCGCCGCACTCGGGACCGCCCTGCTGGCGGTGACGCCGGTCGCCGCGCACGCCCGGCACCTCGCCGCCGGCGCCGGCACCTCGGGCACCTCCTCACGGTTCCTGCGCCTGACGCCGGCACTGCAGCCGACCGCCGGCACCAGCTCGTTCGTGTTCGCGCTGCCCACGGACTGATGGCCGCAGCGGGCTCGCAACGGGCGTTGGCGACGTCGCACGCCTGCGGACTCGACCGAGGTGGCGCGGACGAGGATCGAGTGTGACGAACCCGCTCTACGTGCGTCTGGCGGTTGCCCTGCCCGTTGTGCTCTTCGTGTGGTTCTGCACGATGATTCCGGCCGTCTCCGGCGGCGAGATCCTCGTCTGGGAAATGGACTGGCTGCCGCAACAGGGCATCGACCTCGACTTCGTGGTCGACGGCCTGAGCCTGCTGTTCGCCCTGCTGATCACGGGGATCGGCGCCTTCATTTTCCTCTTCGCCGGCGAGTACATGAAGGACTCCCGGCAACGCGGCCGGTTCACGCTCTTTCTCGTCAGCTTCATGCTGGCGATGCTCGGCCTGGTGCTGGCCGACAACCTCGTCGCGCTGTTCGTCTTCTGGGAACTCACCGCGATCACCTCGTTCCTGCTCATCGGCTACTCCCATGAGAACGCCACGGCCAGGCGCTCCGCACTTCAAGGGCTGCTCGTAACCGGCGCGGGCGCCCTGGCGATGCTGGCCGGCTTCGTCGTCCTGGGCCAGGCCGTCGGCACGTTCAGCCTGCGGGAGATGCTGGCCAACGGGGAGACTCTCGCCGATCACCCGCACTACACGGCGGTCGTCGTTCTGGTGTTGCTCGGAGCCTTCACCAAGTCGGCGCAGTTCCCGTTTCACTTCTGGCTGCCGAACGCGATGGCGGCTCCGACGCCGGTCTCGGCCTACCTGCACTCGGCGACGATGGTCAAGGCCGGCGTGTTCCTGCTGGCCCGCCTGACGCCGATCCTGGGCGGGACCGAGCTCTGGATGGAGACGCTGACCGCCGTGGGAGCCGTGACGGCGGTGTACGCGGCGTTCGTGTCGCTGGGCAAGTCCGACCTGAAGCAGGTGCTGGCGTACACCACGGTCATGGCGCTCGGCGTGTGCGTCATGTTCCTCGGAGCGTCGCCTGTCCCGGGACAGGGCGGGCCGTCGCGGGGAGTCCTGGCCGCACTCGCCTTCCTGGTCGCGCACGCCCTCTACAAGGCAGCCCTGTTCATGGTGGCCGGGACGATCGAGAAGGCGACCGGCACCCGCGACCTGGCGCGGCTCGGAGGTCTGCGGAAAGCGATGCCCGTCACGTTCGCGGCCACGGTCGCCGCGTCCGTTTCGATGGCCGGTGTGCCGCTCTCGGTCGGGTTCATCGGCAAGGAGCTCCTGTACACCGTCGGCTTCGCGCCCGACACCTCCGCCATCCTGCCGTGGGCGACGTTCCTCGCCGCCGCGCCAGTCGCGACCATCGCGCTGGTTCTCGCGATCAAGCCGTTCTTCGGCCCGCGCCCCGACTACCGCAAGTCGGCGCGGGAAGGCCATTGGGCGCTCTGGTCCGGCCCCGTCGCGCTCGGCGCGGTCGGCATCTACTGGGGGCTGGCCCCGGAGTTCCCGTTCATGCGCCTGCTCGTGCCCGCGGAAACGGCCGTGGCCGGGTATTTCCCGGATACCGGGCACGCGCCCTGGCACAGCACGGGCGAGGCCTTGGCGCTGACCCTCGCGACACTGGCCGCGGCGGCTCTCGGATTCTGGAAGCGGGCAGCGGTCGCGCAGGCGCTCGCCGGTTGCAGGAGACTGGTTCCGCTCAGCGGCGACCGCGCGTACGACGCGACCATGAGCGGCATCGCCGCCGTCGCGGCCTGGCAGACCCGCCGGCTGCAGTCCGGCGTCCAGCGGTACTACCTGCTGATCGTGTTCGCCACGCTCGGGCTGAGCCTGGCCGCGACGCTCTGGATCAAGGACGTGGTCCCCGGGCCGCTGCGGCTGCCGGAAGCAACGTTCCTCGATTGGTCGCTCGCCGTCCTGGTTGCCGCGGCGTCGGTCGTGATCATCCGCTCCAGGTCCCGTCTGCTCGGGATTTGCGCGCTCGGCGTGGTGGGGGTTTCCACGGCGCTGATCTTCCTCACCTTCGGGGCCCCGGACGTCGCGATGACGCAGTTGATCGTCGAGACGCTCGTCACGGTGATCGTCGCCATCGTGCTGCTCAAGCTTCCGGACTTCAGAAACGAGGTCTGGCCTTCGACGCCCGCGCGATTGCGCAACGGCCTCGTCGCCGTCACGGTCGGCGTCAGCGTCACCCTGGTCCTGCTCGCCGTCACCGGGTCCCCTCCCCAGCCGGATCTCAAGGAGTACTTCGAGCGTACCGCCGTGCCGGGCGGCCAAGGCAGGAACATCGTCAACGTGATCCTGGTCGATTTCCGCGCGCTCGACACCATGGGGGAGATTACGGTGCTCGCGATCGCCGGCGCGGCGGTCTTCGCCCTCCTGCTGCCGGGTCCCCGGCGGCGGAAGGGCGCGCCGCTTCCCGTCACGGCGGGAGCGGCAGCGCGCGCCCAGGCGTGGCGCGCCAGCACCATGAACACGATGATCCTGCGGGAAACCACTCGCCGGCTGGTCCCGTTGATTCTCGTGTTCTCCGTGTTCCTGCTGCTGCGGGGCCACGAGCATCCCGGCGGCGGCTTCGTCGGCGGGCTGGTCGCGTCGATCGCGTTCAGCCTGTACGCTTTCGTCTTCGGCCCGCAGGCGGCTCGCGGGATACTGCGCGCGGACCCCCGCGCGGTCGGCGCCGTCGGTCTGGCCGTGGCAATCGCATCGGGCTTCGTCGGATCGATCGGGGATGCCGCCCCGTTCCTGACCGGCCAGTGGGGAACCCTGGCGGGGATGAAGATCGGCACGCCGGTGATGTTCGACGTCGGTGTCTACCTCGTCGTCATCGGCGTCGTGCTGAGCTTCGTCTTCGGCATCAAGGAGCAGTAGCCCGCGAGCCGGCGGCAGGGACAATCAACGATGGAGCCAATCATCGCGGTGCTGGTCGGCGTGCTGATGGCGGCAACCGTCTATCTGATGCTCAGCCGCAACTTCGTACGCTTCATCTTCGGGCTGGCGCTCCTGTCCCACGCCGCCAATCTGGTGCTCTTCGCCAGCGGGGGCATGACGCGCGCCCGGCCGCCGCTGATCGCACCGGGAGAATCCCTGCCCCTCCCCGGCATCTCGAACGCCGTGCCGCAGGCGTTGATGCTGACGGCGATCGTGATCTCCTTCAGCCTGCTCACGTTCGCGCTGGTGCTCGCCTTCCGGGCCTATCAGGAGCTGGAAACCGTGGACACCGACCGCATGCGGGCCGCGGAACCCCTGTCGCCGGGCGCAGGGGCGGATGCGGGGCCGAGGGCGGTCGATTGAACTGGCTGCTGGTCTGTCCGATCGTGATTCCGCTGGCCGCGGCCGTCATCGGCTTTGCGGGCCGCGGCAGCGCGCGGATGCAACGAGCGGTCAGCCTGATGGGAGCCGTCGGGCTGGCGGCCGCGGCCGCGGGCCTGCTGTCGAGCGTGTGGCGTGAGGGCATCGCGTCGGTTCAGATCGGCCGCTGGCCGGCACCCTACGGCATCACCCTGGTGGCGGATCACCTCAGCGCGGCGATGGTCGCCGTCTCGGCCCTGATCGGGCTGGCTACCGTGATCTACGCCTTCGGGGACACCCGGGACGGCCGGCTCTCCCGGGCCCTGCATCCGTTGCTGCACGCGCTGCTGGCGGGCGTGTGCGGCTCGTTCCTGGCGGGAGACATCTTCAATCTCTACGTCTGGTTCGAGATCATGCTCATCGCCTCGTTGGCCCTGCTGATACTGGGTGGAACGCCCGCGCAACTGGACGGGGCCCTGCGCTACGCCGCCCTCAGCCTCATCGCGACGACGCTGCTGCTGACCGGCATCGGACTGCTGTACGGACTGACGGGCACCCTCAACATGGCGGACCTGCACCTGCGGGTGCAGGAAGTCGAGGACCAGGGGCTGCTCACCCTGGTCGCCATGGTGTTCATCATCGCGTTCGGCCTGAAGGCGGCGGTCTTCCCGCTCTTCTTCTGGCTGCCGGCCAGCTACCACACGCCGCAGACCGCGGTCTCGGCCGTTTTCTCCGGCCTGCTGACGAAGGTCGGCGTCTATGCACTGATCCGTTTCTTCACGCTGATCTTCCGGCACGACGTCGGGTACACGCACGAGCTGCTGCTCTGGGTGGCGGGCCTGACGATGGTCACCGGCGTTCTCGGCGCCGCATCGCGGAACGAATTGAGGCGCATCCTGTCGTTCCACATCATCAGCCAGATCGGCTACATGATCCTGGGCCTCGCGCTCTTCACGACGCTCGGGCTGCTGGGCGCGATCTTCTACGTAATCCACCACATCATCGTGAAGGCGAACCTCTTCTTCGTGTCCGGCGCCGTCGATCGGCTGGCGGGCTCTACCGACCTGCAGAGACTCGGCGGGCTCTACCGCGACCAGCCGCTGCTCGCGGCGCTGTTCTTCGTGCCGGCGTTCTCGCTGGCCGGCTTCCCGCCGCTGTCCGGCTTCTGGGCGAAGCTGCTGCTCATCCAGGCCTCGATCGAGAGCGACGAGTTCGTGCTGGCGGGCGTCGCGTTGACCGTGGGTCTGCTGACCGTCTATTCGATGACCAAGATCTGGCTGAACGCCTTCTGGAAGGCGCGCCCGGACGACGCCGGGCCGCCGCCCGCGGTCGCGCCGCAGCGTCGGTGGCTGCTGCTGGCTCCCATTGCGACGCTGGCGATCATCACGCTGGCGATCGGTCTCTACGCCCGGCCGCTCTACGTGCTGGCGGAGCGGGCCGCCACCGAACTGATGGCCCCCTCGGACTACGTCGAAGCCGTGCTCGGCAGGGACAGTCTGGCGGTCGCCGCGCCCGGTGACGGAGACGACGCGGAATGAAACTCTTCCAACTCAACCTGCTGCTCGCCGGCGGCTGGTGCGCGTTGTTCGGGACCTTCGACCTGGGGACTTTCATCCAGGGCTTCCTGCTGGCTTTCGCGGCCCTGAGCCTGTCGAGCCCGATGTTCGGGCAGACCGCCTACTTCAAGCGCGCGCTGCTGGCGGCCCGTCTGGGAGCCTACTTCCTGTACGAGCTCACGGTCTCGGGCCTGCAGGTCGCGTGGGACGTGATCACGCCCGGACACGGATCGCGCCCGGGCATCATAGCCGTGCCGCTGGACCTCGAGGAGCCGATACAAATCACCGTGCTGGCGAATCTCATCTCGTTGACGCCCGGTTCGCTGAGCCTCGACGTCAGCCCTGACAGGACGACGCTCTACGTGCACGAGATGTTCGTCGACGATCCGGACGCGACGCGCAGGAGGATCAAGGAGGGTTTCGAACGCCTGGTCCGGGAGGCCATGCAGTGACGCCTCCGGCGGAGCATTCGCAGATCGTCGCGTGGGCGGTGAACGTCGCCATGACCCTGACCGTGCTGGGGCTGGTCTCCTCGTTCGTGCGCCTAGTCAGGGGACCGAGCCTGCCGGATCGCGTGGTATCGGTCGACCTCATCACCGTGCTGGCAGTCGCTATCGCAGGCCTCCTGGCCATCACGCACACCGAGCCCGACTTCCTCGACATCGCCGTGGCGCTGGCGCTGGTGGCCTTTCTGGCGACGGTCGCCTTCGCCTGGTACGCCGAGCGCAAGACCGAGTTGCTCGATCGCGACAGGGAGGCCACCGACAGGGTGCGAGAGACCGATGGCAGGTGACTTTGCGTGGTCGGACCTCGTCGTTGCCGCGTGCCTTCTGGCCGGCGGCTTCTTCCTGTTCGCCGCCGGGCTCGGCATCCTGCGCCTGCCGGACGTGCTCATTCGCATGCACGCCTCCACGAAGGCGGGCACGCTGGGCGTCGGCCTGGTGTTCGGCGCAGCAGCCCTGTACTTCAGGACCACGGCCGAGACCGCAATCGCCGCCCTGACGGTCATCTTCCTGCTGGCAACGGCTCCGGTTGCCGCCCACGCGATCGCGCGCGCGGCGTACCGGATGAACGTCCCGCTGTCGGACAGGACGCATATCGACGAGTGGAAGGGGAAGTACGGCAGGCATGGGAAGGGACCGACCGGCGGCGCCCGCACGCCATAGCCACCGAAGAGGCGGTCTACACCGGCGCAACGACGTCACAGGGGGCGAAGAAGAACTTCCCCAGCAGCCCGTTCCTCAGCGGGCTGCCCCATCCGTGCGCTGCCGGTCGAGCGGTTCGACGGTCAGGGTCCACGCCAGGGGCACCGACGCGGGCTCGAAGCAGACCCGGTCGTCGCAAGCCTGGTAGTCGAGCGTTCCGGTCAGCGTCAGTGCGTCGACGCTCGCCAGCACCTCTGCCGCCTCGGGCGACGCCTCGACGACGACCTCCTGAACGAGCGTGAACGGTCGCATGTAGACGGGCACGCGCTCGTCGAGCGGCTCGAAATGATAGATCTCGGAGGACGGGTACTCGAGCGGCAGGAGCCGGATGTAGTCCGGCGTGTCCAGAGCGAGCCGAATCACCCGGTAGCCGAGCTCGTCCGCCCCGGGTGCGTAGACGTGCATCCCCGGCTCGGGCGTGATCTCGAGGCCGAGGTGGAAGCGCGTGCCTACCGTCACGGCCGGGTTGCTCTGGTACGCGTTGAGCGCGAGGTGGGACGTCGAGCCCCGCGTGCCTGCGATCGGAGACACCGGCGTGCCGAGCTTCAGCATGATGTTGGCCGCGGTGTTCCTCTCGCGGTAGAACTCCTCGAAGAAGCGCGCCGTCACCCTGCCCTCGCGGTCGACGATGAAGGTGCCCGGATAGGGCGTCCCGACGATCCTCGGGCTGGCGCCGAAGACCGACACGTACTGCGCCGCGTCGGCCTCGACGTCGGGATCGTCCGCGCGCGGACCGACGGCTTCCTCGGCCACCGTGTTGTAGATGCCGAACGCCCGGATCACGGCCGAGTCGTCATCCGAGAGCAGCGGGAGCGTCCGGATGCCCTTCTGCTCCGCGAACGCGGCCAGAACGTCCTGGCTGTCGTAGCTGACGGCGGCCGCGCCGAGTCCCTGCGCCGCGAGCTCCTCGAACCGGTCTTCCAGCTCCACGAGCTGGGCCTTGCAGTAGGGTCACCAGTCGGCCGAGCGGTGGAAGAGGATCATCGCACCCTTCTCACCCATGATCGACTGCAGGGTCTGCACCCGGCCGTGCTGATCGGGGAGGCTGAAGTCGGGCACGCGCTCGCCGACCTGCGGACCGAGCGCGGAGACGTCGATCGGTTCCCGTTCTTGCGCTGCCATGGACACACCCAGCAACATGACCGCCGCCGCCGCGAATGCAACCGATGGAATGTGCTTCATGCCGCCACCTCGTGAGTCGCGCAGGCTTTCCATCCTCCGCCGGCCGCCCGGACAGGGGCGCACGGACGATTGCTTCCGGCCGCCACTATAGCCACTGTCCCGGCTCGCTGCAAGCGGCCGCGGTGTTCGGGAGATTCGCCATGCCGCCTGCTGCCAGGTCGGCACCCGCCGGCGGACCCCGGTAGCGTGATCAAGTCACGCCCCGCACTCGCCCGAGGCCGGCCCCGGCGCCGACGCCTGCCAGGACGACCAGTCCGCCCAGGACCAGCAGCGGAACCGCCGCACGGCGGGCGACGTCGGCGGGCTGCTCGTCGACGAACCGGAAACTCGGCACGTCGGGCAGGACGGCTGCCGTCATGCGCTCGTCGGCGAGGATCGCCGGCACGAAGAACTGCCGCCACTGTTCGGCGAAAGCGCGCACCTGCGACCGAAAGCGCGCGAAGCGCGCATCTCCCGTCCCCGCGGCGTCGATGAGCACCTCCTGCGCCAGGAGCGCCGGCGAGAGGAAGCGGTAGCGACGTACCAGCGCGAGCTGATCGGCGCGGCGCGCGTCGTGCACCGCCGTCACCTCCTCCAGGCGGCGGTTCACGGCGTCCGTGGCGGCCCAGGCGAGCGCGCCCAGGCCGGGCTCCTCGGCCACCACGCCGCTGGCCATCTCCGGATGGTCCTCGAGGTACCGCGCGAGGAGCTCGCTGCGGCGGTTCACGGCATCGTTCGAGGCTTCGCGCTGGGCCGTGATCATCTCCACGCGAGACGGCAGCGGGTGCAACAGGCCGGCCGCGATGTTGATGGCGGCCGGGAGCACCACCACGAGAACGAGCCACGCCCCCACCAGGACCGTCGCGTTCCAGGCGGAGGACCGCCGCAGGCTGTTCACCCACGCCGCGAGAGCGAACCAGAACAGCGCGTACAGGGTCACTGTCGCGCACCAGAGGAGCACCCGGCCGGACGAACCGAAACCCCCGCTGGCCAGGATGCCGAGCAGCGAGACTCCCGCGGCCAGCCCAACCACGAGCAGCGCCCGAAACGCCAGCTTCGCGCCCACCACGTCGCGGGCCGACACGGGCTGCGACAGCGTCAGGGCCAGCGTCCCCTGCTCGCGCTCCTCCGAGAGGACGTTGAAGCTGAGGGCCAGCACGAGCAGCGGCAGCAGGTACACCGCCACGAAGGCCAGGTCGAAGCGGCCCACCATGAGGTTGAGGGGATTCTCGACCTCGCCGTTCTGCTCGAAGGACGATTCGTTGGTGTAGATGCTGACGTCGTAGTAGTACGGCAGGAGGTCGCTCTGGCCGACCGCCAGGGCGGCGAGAGGCCCCGGCTCCAGCACGGCGGTGTGGGCGCCGCGCGCACCGCCCAGCACGTTGGGCGCGCGCGGGTCGCGAAAGGGAGAGGACGGCCGTCCTCCGTTCGCGATGTCGGCCAGCTCCCGCTCCAGGCCGCGCACGCGCTCGGCGTTGCCGGTCCGCGCGGCCTCCGCCGTGCGCGCCTGGAAGCGCTCCCAGGCCATGCCGTTGGCGAGCGCGTAGACGAAGAGGACGGCGAAGATCGCGAGCACGATCCGCAACGCCCGGTCGGCCGCGAGCAGGCGCCTCTCGTTCCGCAGGACGGTCCGCAGCACCACGGCTACGCCACCTCCGCGCGCCGCGCGCCGGCCGCGGCAGCGACGACGGCGGCGGCCAGCCACAACCCCAGCACCAGGAGCGACAGGATCCGGTTGCTCAGGACCCAGCCCAGCGTCGGGGCGTCGTATCGCAGGGGCGGCACCTGCGTCCAGAGGTCGGGCCCCGCCACGTACGAAAAGTCGCCGCTCAGGGAGTTCTCGGCGAGGTCACCGTTCATGCGCCGCATCAGATCGCGGCGGTACGCCTCGGCGGCGGTCGCAAAGTGCCGGTGCTGTTCGACGTCGGTGCCCGCCAGGCCCATCGAGAGCGTGCGCACCGCCAGCAGCGGCGCCGCAACCGCGAGCGCCTCGTGCACCAGGCCCTGGCGCTCGAACGTGTCCCACAACGCGCCGTAGTTGCGGTCGAAGATCCGGTTTCCGAACTCCTCGCTCTCCTGGAGGTAGACCCCCACGTCGTTCACCGGCAGATCCTCGACCCGTTCCACGCCGTGCCGCGCGAGGAGGCGCTCGGTCGACGCCGCCCGGTCCGGACGCTCGATGCCCTCGACGCCGGCGGCCATCTCGCGTTCCAGGGTCCGCGCGAACTCGACCGCGGACGGCGTCGGGTGGATCCACCTGGAGAGGTCCACCGCCGCGCGCGGCGCCACGAGTCCGTTCACCACCCACACCGCCAGCAGGGCGACGAGCGCGGTGCGCGCCGAGCCGGCCCGCGCCGACACCGCCAGCGACAGCCCCACGAAAGCGGCGAAGTAGACCAGGTAGACGCCGGCCAGGACCGTGCCCCGGGCCAGCGGGGAGGCCGCCGGACCCGGGCTCCCGACGACGAGGGCAGCCGCGCCCACGACCGCCGCCGGCACGAGCAGCAGCGCCAGCGCGCCGGCGACGCCGAGGGCCTTGCCCAGGGCCAGATCGGAGCGGCCGACGCCCGTGGCCAGGAGCTGGCGCAGCGTGCCCTGCTCCCGCTCGCCGGCCAGCGCGCCGAAGGTCAGGAGGATGATGAGCAGCGGCACCAGGTTCTGCAGGACCTGCGCGGCCGTCAGCGCGCCGATGCGCTGGGCGGCGGCCGCGTCCTGGGCCGGGCGCATGAGGAAGTCGTTCTGCCGATGCGCCTCCAGCCATACCGAGGTGCCGGTGTAGGGGTCCACGCCCGCGTCGACGAACGACAACGCCAGGCGGGGCTTGAACGCGTAGATGCCGTAGTGGGCCGCCGAGTGGGGATTCTTCTCGCCCTGCGACTCCCAGTGCTCGCGGGCGGTGGCCTGCGCGGCCGCGAGCTCCTCCTGCGCCTGACGCGACTGGACCCAGCCGTGCCCCGCCGAAACCAGGAGGAGCGCTCCCACGAGGGCCGCGCACCACCGGAAGCGGCCGTCCCGCACCACGTCGGTGAATTCCTTGCGTGCGATGTGCTTGATCATCGGTGGCTCCCAGCCGGGATTCTTCGCTACCCGTGCATGTGCTCCAGATAGATGCGCTCGAGATCGGCGTGGCCAATCTCGTCCGTGCTCATCTCCGTGACCAGACGCCCGTGCCGCATGATGCCGACGCGCGTGCCGGTCTCCTTGGCGCGAAACAGGTCATGTGTCGCCATGAGCACCGCGACGCCGCGCTCCCCGAGCCTCCCGAGCAGCTCGGAGAACTCGTTCGAGGCCTGCGGGTCGAGACCGGACGTCGGCTCGTCCAGCAGCAGCGCGTCGGCCTCCTTGGCGATGGCGATGGCGATGCCGACCTTCTGGCGCATGCCCTTGGAGTACTCGGACACGCGGCGCTGGACCGCGGCGTGCGGCAGGCCCGCGCCGACCAGGATGTCGGTGAGCCGCTCCGCGGCCAGCGATCCCTGCCCGCCCAGCGCGGCGAAGTACTCCAGGTTCTCCAGGCCGCTCAGGTTGCGGTACAGCATCACCTGCTCGGGGATGTAGGCCAGACGCCGCTTCGACTCCAGGGGCTCGGCGGCGACGTCGAGGCCCGTCACGTGGACGCTGCCGCTCGTCGGCTCCAGGAACCCCAGAAACAGGTGGATGGTGGTCGTCTTGCCGGCGCCGTTCGGGCCCAGCAGACAGTAGATCTCCGACGGTCCGACACGGAGATCGAGGCCGGCGACGGCCTCCACGTCGCCATACCGCTTGAACAGCGCCCGCGCTTCGAGAACGGGCGTGGAGGCGACTGCCCCGTGCGCGGACCGGGCATCGATCGGCGCGACTTCGCTCATGGATCTCGACAGGGCCCCCGGTGGTTCGCCGGGGACTCCTCCTCCGGGGGAAGACGGAACGGCGCGCCAGCGGCGCGCCGGCGCAACTGCGGAACCGGGGAGTTGCGAATGTCGACGGGTCGTCAGGCGGGCGGCGCCCGGGAGCCGTGACCCTCGACCTGAGCGTCGCGGGCACACCCCTGCGCATGTGCAGGCGCGCCGCCGCCGGCCGCGGGATCGGGGTCCTCGTGGACGCAGGAAGCGATGGGCGGCGCGCTCTGGACGTGGCACAGAACGCAGGTCTCGCCGCGTCCGTCCGCCGCGTCGTGGAAATGAGGCGTGGCCGCGAGAGCCAGCAGCGCGAGCGCAACCACCGCGCTCCACTGCAACGCCGGCGACCACCTTCGCCGCATGCCTGCCTTTTAGCGCGTTTCGCGCGACCCGTCAAGGGCACGACAGCCCAGCCCCATCCTGAGGAAGGCGCGCACGGCGCGCCTCGGCGGGAGCGGCGCGGGGCGAAGGGGCCCCCGCAAGCGGACGCCGGGGGCTTGGGGCGCAGCCCCATCTCGATTTAGTGAAACCGCAGCGCGTAGCTCACCCGGACTCCGCGGCCCATCTCCGGGGCCCGGTCCTTGATGAACGACGTGTGGTTGCGATACAGCACGTTCGTCACGTTGCTGGCCGTGAACGACACGATGTGCGCCGTGCGCCGCCGCGGCCAGACGTACGACCCGCGCACGTCCACGAGGGTGTAGCCGTCCGTGGCGGTCTCCCCGCGGAAGATCTCGTCCTGCCTCGCGGCGAACACGAACCGCGGGCTCAGCGTGAATCCGCCGTACGGCAAGTCCAGGCTCAGCGTGCCGCGCAGCGGTGGAATGCGCGGCAGAGCCTCGCCGGTTGCCGTCAACCTCGCATCCACGCGCCCTAAGCCAAGCGTGGCCCAGGCCTGTCCGCCGAGCCGGATGCCGGCCTGGGCGTCGAAACCGACGAAGCGGCTGTCGCCCTGCAGGACGTCGAACACGGGCAGGTTCTCGATCACCTCCCCGCTGCGGTTGCCAAAGATGAAGTTGCTGATGTCGTACATGAAGAAGTTCAGGTCGCCGCGGACGCGATCGCCCCGGTGCCGCAGGCTCAGGTCCAGTCCGAGGGTGGACTCGGCGTCGAGGTCCGGGTTGCCGATGTCGAAAGAGAGCGTCCCCACGTGAGCACCGAAGTTGTACAGCTCCTCGATCGCGGGGGCGCGGTGGGAACGGGTCAGGTTGGCAACCAGGGCGTTGCCGGCGCCGAGCTCCGCATGGAGCCCGACCGACGCCGATGCACCGGCGAAGTTGCGGTCGCGCGCGTCAGGCGCCTCGAGCGCGTGCTCCTCGCCCACCCCCTCACCGGCGTGCACATCGTGATCGTCGGAGTGCACGTCGTGATCGTCGGCGTGCGCGTCCGAATGTCCGCCGCCACGCTCCGCCACCCGGTAGTTGTCACGGTCGACCCGACCGCCGAACTGCACGCGAAAGCGGCCCAGGTTCAGCTCTTCGTAGGCGAACGCCGCAAGCGACCCGAGATCGGTCCGCGGCGCCAGCGCCTCGACGCCCGCGGCCTCGAAGTCGCGGACCCGCGCCCAGGCGCCGAACCTCCCCGACAAACGGCCCGTCTGCCGCTGGTCCAGGTCGGCGCGGACGATGTAGGTGCGATTGTCGTAGCGGGTGCCGACGCGCTCGCTGCCGCCCTCGATCTCCAGCTCGTTGTGACCCCAGTCGATGACGTTCAAGCTGAGCTGCAGCCCTTCGACGACAGGGTTGGAGAGGCCCTGGAGACCGGCGTCGACGCGCAGCGCGCGACGCTGCCAGTCGAGCGCGATCCGGGCCTCCTCGTGGTGATCGTCTCCGCCCACGCCGGCCTCCTCCTCATGGTGCCCGTGGAACTCGCCGGCGAACGGCACGCCGTAGCGTCCGTCGTTCAGCGTCACACCGGCGCTCCAGAAGAGCCGGTCCCGCGACCAGCCGACGCCGGCCCGCGCGTTGGTCGACTGGGTTGCGGAGTTCTCGACGATCCCCGCGGGGGTGGCGTAGTCCGCCGTGCTCCGCGTGCCGCCGCTGGCCCAGTAGTGCACCCCGTTGCGCGCGTGCTGCATGCCGACGTTGGCGCCTGCCTGCGCGTTTGCACTTCCCAGATCGGTGCTCAACTGCGCCCGCGTGCCCTCGAACCGCGACTCGTGGTAGTTCGCGTGCGGCGTGATCACGTTGACCAGCCCGCCGACGGCGTTCGAGCCGTACAGCAGCGTCGCCGGCCCGCGCACGATCTCGATGCGCTCGGCGCCGCCGGGGTCCACCGCGACGCCGTGATCGCCGGATTCGCCCGACAGGTCTCCAGTGCGAATCCCGTCCTCCATGATCAGCACCCGGTCGCCGTCGAAACCGCGGATGATGGGCCGATTCGCTCCGGGCCCGAAGCTGCGGATCGCGATGCCCGGCTCGTGCTCCAGCGCAGCGGCAAGATCGCCGGCCGACGCCCGGGCGACATCGAAGGCATCCACTGTCGAGACGGCGTTGAACGCCTCCAGCACCGTCTCGGCACCGCCCGCCGAGGCGGTGACCGTCACCTCCTCCTGCACGGGCGAGAGACTCAGCACGAAGTCCGCCGGGACCGTTCCGCCGGGTTCGACCAGCACCGTCTGCCGGACCGCGGTCAGATGCTCCCGCTGCGCGACGACCTCGTACTCGCCGGCCGGCACGCCGTCGATCTCGAAGCTTCCCTGTGCGTCGGTGAGCGCGAAGGCGCCGGAGCCTACGACAAGGATCACCGCGCCGCGGATGAAGTCCCCGTTCTCCTCCAGCGTCACCGAGCCGCGCACGGTGCCGGTGCCGGCCTCGGCGGCCCGCAGAGGCGTTCCATCAGCGAAGGCGGCGACCACCGCCGCCGCAAGAAATGGCGCGATCCCTGGGTACATCTCTCCCTCTCTCCCTGTTTCCCTTCCACAATCCCAACGGTTCATCGGTCCGCCACCGTCGTGCCTGGATAGCGCACGGACGTGGCGCGACGGCCGGGCGCCGGGGAGAATTGACCAGGCGACACCGGCAGCCGGCGGCCCGCGCAGCGCCGGGAGACACGGGCTTCGCGCGGGGTGCACTTGGAAGCACCACCGACGCGGGAGTCTCACCGGCTAGGGCGGTACGACGGGCGAACGAAGCGCGTGACGGGATCTAGGCGGGGGGAGCGCGGGCGGAGAGGCGGCGGTAATGACCGGATGCGATCCATCCGCCGTCGACGACCTGCTCGATCGGTTCCGGAACGTCCGTGAATCCGATCGGCAACGAGCCGGACAGTTCGGCGGCGGGCTGGTGTCGGAGCAGGCAGGCGGTGCAATCCTGGTCGGCTGCGTGCTCCTCGTGGCAGATGGTCGCGGCGATTGTGGTACCGGCCAGCGTCAGCGCCAGGACGACAATCCAGGCGCGCCAGCCGGAGCCGCATCGTGCGAGCCCAGTGTGCACGGATCCTCCTCTGACCATCGGGCCCCGAAGCTAGCAGAGGCGGCCTCGAGGCGTCAAGGGCGGGTGGGGACGGATGCCCTTGACTCCAGCTCGCTTTGCTTCTTGAATAGATGCATGGTGCCGTCGACGCGGACCGTGGCGATGGCTGCGGCCCTGCTCATCGTGCTCGCGCTCGTGCCGGCAGGCCTCGCTCTCCACGAGCACGAGGCCGACGTGCAGGCCGCCGGCCACGCGGACTGCGATGCCTGCCACTTCCGGCACCTGTCGGGAATCGTGACCGACGCCGCGCCCGCGCCGTCCGCGCCGGATCTCGTCGCCGCCGCGGTCGGGTCCCTTGCCGCGGACCGCGAACGGGGCACGGCCATCGGCATCTGTCCCACGCGCGGCCCGCCCGCGTAGCCAGCTCGCCGCATCCCTGCGACATCCCGTACTCGCACGAATCGTTCGGTTGTCGGAGTCGCCGTCGGCACCGGCGCCGGTTCTCGCGTCGGTGCTCCCGGAATCAACCCTCGAAATGGGAGGAACACTCATGTCAGGTCATCACAGACGACAGCTCGTTTCCCGCTGCGTGGTAGCCACTGCCCTGCTGGCCCTCGCCGCCGCCGGGCCGGCGACAGCCACGGCACAGGCTCAGGATGCCGCCGAGCAGCCCTTCATGGCAGGCGCACCGCTCGACCTCTCCTCGAACGCCAAGACCTTCGGCGGCTTCCGCTTCGCCGAGAGCATGGCCTACGACGAGGTCCGCGACCTGTACGTCGCGGTCAACGCCGGCATCGCCCAGGACGTCATCCCGAACGACGGCTACATCTCGCTGATCAATCCCGACGGCACGGCCCACACGCTGAAGTGGATCGGCGTCGATCGGAACGGCCTGACGCTGAATCACCCGCTCGGCAGCGACATCGTCAACGGCATGCTGTACGTGGCCGACATCAACGTCGTGCGCTGGTTCGACATGGAGAGCGGCGAGCCGCGGGGCAGCGTCGTCGTGGACGACGCGCAGCGCTTCAACGACATCGAGGTCGCCGAGGACGGCACCATCTGGGCCACCCAGACCGGGACCGAGGAGAGCGGCACCTGGCGCGTGTACCGCATCGGACCGGACGGCGACTCGTCGGTCGTGGTCGAGGGCGCGCCGCTGGCCCGGCCCAACGGCATCGCCTTCGACCCGGGCGGCAACATCGTCGTGGTGAACATCGGCGACAACGCGGTCCTCACGTTCGCGCCCGACGGCGAGCTCGTCAGGACCGAGCACGCGGTCGACGGCGGCAACGACGGGCTGGTGGTCCTGGACGACGGCACGAAGTACGTCTCCAGCGTCCGGATCGGCACCGTCTCGCGCATCCGTCCGGGAGAGGCGGCCGAAGTCGTGGCGTCCGGCATCCCGAGCGCCGCCTCGATGGCCTACGACTCCAAGCGGAACCGGCTGCTCATTCCGATGAACAACTGGAACGCGATCACCATCGTCGAGCTCGACTGATCGACACGCGGCTACCGTGAGTAAACCAGGTCGGCCGGCGGCTCTCGCGACGCTGCTGCTTGCGTGCGTCCTGCTGTCGGCCGGCCTCGTCCCTGTCGCTCACGAACATGACGACGGGCACGCCGCCGGCGACGGTCACCACTGCGTAGTCTGCTGCCTCCAGCACCACTCTCCCGCGACGACGACGACGGCGGCCCCGCCCTCCGCGCCGGACCTGGCGGCCCTGGCGGCCGCGGCGAGCTCGCGGCGGCACGGCTGCGACGCCGCGCTCGGCATCCAGGCGACCCGCGGACCGCCCGCGTAACACCTCCCCCATCGAGACGGCGTCGCGGCCGCTCCCCGGGAGCGGCCGCGACGCCGTCCGTCCGAATCATCGAGATCGGTTGGACTTTTTTCGGCCGCAGCGCGCGGGCGCGGCGGCCGTCGGAGGAGATGTTCCATGCGTATTCGTCGCCATGCAGCAGCCGCGGCCCTCGCCTTGAGTGCCGCGGCAACCGCCGGACCGTTGGCCCCGAGTCCCGTCTTCGGGTTCGAGGAAACCGGCTCCATCCAGGGCACCGTCGCGGCCGAGGACGGCGGCGCGCCGCTGCCGGCCGCGCTCGTGGTCCTGGACGGCACCGCCCTGTCGGCCACCACCGGCGCCGACGGCACGTTCGACATCGACGGCGTCACCGCCGGTACGTATCGGCTGACCGTGACGCGGGAAGCCTTCGCGGAGCTCGCGCTGCCGGTGACGGTGGTGGCCGGACAGCCCGCGCTGCTGGACCTGCGGCTCGCGGTGCTGCAGTTCGAGGAGAGCGTCGTGGTGACCGCGACGCAGACCGAACGGGCGGTCACCGAGGTCGCGGCCAGCGTCACGATTCTCGACGCCGAGACCATCGAGACGTCGTCGGCGCGCAACCTGCAGGACCTGCTGCGCAGGACGCCCGGCTTCGATCTGGCGGAGACCTCCGGCATGGCCGCCCGCGCCAACTCGTCGCTCGTCGTGCGCGGCGTGCCCGGCACCAAGCGGGCCCTGCTGCTGGTGGACGGGATGCCGGCCAACGATCTGGGCCACGGCAGCCTGGCCGGGCTGAGCCTGGTGCCGCTCGAATCGCTGGAGCGCGCCGAGGTCGTGCGCGGGCCGTTCTCGAGCCTCTACGGCGCCAACGCCTTCTCCGGCGCCATCAACGCCATCACCCGGCCCGGCGAGGGCGCGCCGGCCGCCGACTTCTTCGCCAGCGGCGGATCGGCCGGCTACCACCAGTTCGGGATGTCGGTGCGCGGGGAATCCGGTCCCGTCGCCTACTCCCTCACGGCGGATCGCCGCAAGGTCGACAACGTCTACAACCGCGACACCCGCACCGTGCCGGCCGTCGCCGGCGACGGCAGCCTGGGGTCGCGGGAGGTCCCGTTGCGCAACGTCGGCTACGAGGACGTGCGGATGATGGGCCGCCTGGACTTCTCCGTCTCCGACGCGTGGCGCGTGACGCTGCTGCCGCGCATCTCCCGCTACGAGACGGGCCTCGACCTGTCGTCCCGGTTGCCCGTCGCGACCGAGGAGCACAAGCGGGACACCGCGGTCAACCTGGGCGGCATCCTCCGCTACGGCGGGACCGGCGCGCTGTCGGCGCAGATCCGCACGAGCTACCGCTACTCGACCCAGCGTCTCTTCCAGGAGAACTTCACCCTCGCCCCGACGCGGCAGACGACCATCGTCGATCCGCCCGGACCGGCGGTCGTCGAGTCGGTGACGCACGGCGTGTTTCCGTTCGCGGCGCTCACCGGGCAGGACACCGACTTCTACAGCGTGCTGGTCGAGCCGCAGCTCACCTGGGCGCCGAACCTCGATCACACCGTCGTCTTCGGGGCGAGCTACACGCGCGAGCACGGCGCGTTCGGCGACAGCACCATCGCCGACCGCTCCAACCTGCTCGGCTCGGACGCGACGCTGGCGCGGATAGCAGGGAGCATTCAGGCGGGCATGGCAGCGGGCGGAGTACCGAACCCGACCGTCACGCTGGTGCGCGACCCGGCGATCGGTGCGGCCTTTCCGCTGTCGCTGGCGCAACGGGAGCAGTTCGACATCTTCTCCGCGTACGTGCAGGACGAGTGGGTGCTGGCCGATCGGCTGCGGCTGGTACCGGGCCTGCGCTACGACCACCACTCGGTGTTCGGATCGGTCGGCTCGCCGAAGATGTCGCTGCTGTACGCCCTGGCGCCGACGACGCGGGTGCGCACGTCCGCCGGCCGCGCCTTTCGCGCGCCGAGCCTGTTCGAGCTGTTCGGCAACGTCGTCTTCCACGGACCGATTCCCGGACTGCCCAACCCGGATCTGGACCCCGAGCACATCACCTCGTTCGACGCCGGGATTCAGCACGAGGTGAGCCGCGCGTTTCGGGCGGAGATGAACGTCTTCCACAACGACATGACGGATCTCATCCAGCTCGTCATCTCGCCGCAGCGCGACCACTTCGACTGGGTCAATGTCGCAGACGCGCGCTCGACCGGCCTGGAGCTGGTGGCGACCGGGGACGCGACCTCGTGGCTGGGCTACTACACCAACTACTCGTACACGGACAGCGAGGACCGCGCGACCGGCAACCCGCTGGCCCTGGTGCCGCGCCACAAGGTCAACGCCGGGCTCCAGCTGGGGGCGGAGCTCGGGTCGTGGCGCCTGACCGGCTCGATCGATCAGCGCTGGGTCGGCACGCGCACGCAGAGCTCGCAGGGCATCCCGGTGCTGCTCGACGAGTACGCCCGCACCGACCTCGCGCTCTACCTGCGCCCGAACAACGACCTGCGCGTGGGCGTGCACGTGCTGAACGTGATGGACGCCGACTACCAGGAGACCGCCGCGAGCCCGACGCTCGGCCGCATCGTGTCGGTGAGCCTGACGGTGACGCCGTTCTAGATCTGAAGGAGACTCGATGACTGCCACACCAGAAGCGACACGAGTCCGGCCGGTGCGGACGCGGCTGGCCGGCCTGTGGTCCCATCGCAGGCGGATCGCGGCGGCCCTGCTCGCGGCGGCGATGCTGTGGAGCGGGCTTGCCGCCTACCAGCGCCATCTCGCGGTGACGCGGGTCGCCTTCGTCAACTTCCCCGGCTTCCAGCTCGCCCGCATCGAGCGTGCGCGCCAAGGCGGGGCGGTGCGCGTCGAGCCGCTGGACATGGCGGCGCTGGACCGGGCCGCCGACTATCCGGTCGTCTACGTGTTCGGACGCGGCCTGCAGCTCGACGAGACGCAGCTCGCGCACCTGCGCGAAGCCGGCCGCCGCGGCGCGCGCCTCTTCGTGCAGGGGGCCACGAACCCGGCCCTCGACGTCACCAACCTGCGCGGCGCGCAGCTCGACGCGGCCAACGCCTACCTCGAGTTCGGAGGCGCCGAGAACTACGCCCGGCTGCTCAACTTCTCGCGCGTGGAGCTCGACGGCAAGTCGTTCCGCGCGGCGCCGGTGCAGCCGCCGGTCGAGCGCTCCATGGACGTGCTGTTCCACCTCGACGACGGCCTGACGTTCGAGACCGTCGCCGCGTTCGACGCCTATTACGAGGAGCAGGGGCTCGCGAAACCGGGCGCCCCGACGATTGCCCTGCTCACCAGCGTGCCCGGCCCGTTCAACGCCAACCGCGACCACGTCGACGCGTTCATCCAGGCGCTCGAGGGCCGCGAGTGGAACGTCTACCCGATTGCCGCCGTGGAGAAGCGCCTCGATTTCCTGCAGCGGATTGCACCCGACCTGGTCGTGCTGATGCCCCACGGCCGGCTCACCCTGGGCCGCGCCGACGAGGCGATCGCCTGGCTGCGGGCGCGCGACATTCCCATGCTGACGCCCCTGTCGGTGTTCCAGAACCACGACGACTGGGTGACTGACCAGCAGGGCATGGCCGGTGCCATGCTCACGATGAGCGTCGTCCTGCCCGAGCTCGACGGCGGGGTGGCGCCCTACGCGGTGGCGGCGCAGTTCACCGACGCGGACGGCTACGAGATCTTCGACGCGCTGCCGGCGCGCCTCGAGACGTTCTGCGACCTGGTCGAGCGCTGGCTGGCGCTGAAGGCGAAGCCCAACCGCGACAAGCGCGTGGCCATCTACTACTACAAGGGACCCGGCAAGAATGCCATGAACGCCGGCAGCCTGGAGGTGGCGCCGAGCCTGCTGAACCTGCTGCGCGCGCTGCGCGACGCGGGCTACACGGTCGAGGGGCTCCCCGCGACCGATGACGAGTTCTGGGAGCTCGTCCAGGCGAAGGGACCGGTGCTCGGACCGTACGCGCGCGGCGCCTTCGAGGAGTACGTGGCCAGCGGGGATCCGGCGCTCGTGCCGGCCGCCGAGTACGCCGCGTGGATGGCGGACGATCTCGAGCCCGGCATGCGCGACGCCGTCGTCGAGCAGTACGGCCCCGCCCCGGGCGAGTACATGACGGTCGGCGAGGGCGACGAGACCGCGCTGGCCGTCGCGCGCGTGCAGTTCGGCAACGTCGCCATCCTGCCGCAGCCCCTGCCGGGCGTCGGCGACGACACGTTCCGGCTGGTGCACGGCGCGCGCAAGGCGCCGCCGCACCCCTACGTGGCCTCCTACCTGTGGACCCGCAACGCCTTCGGGGCCGACGCCGTCATGCACTTCGGCACCCACGGCAGCCTGGAGTTCACGCCGTGGAAGCAGATCGCGCTGTCGGCCTTCGACTGGTCGGACGCCCTCGTCGGCGGACTCCCGCACGTCTACGTCTACGTCATGAGCAACGTCGGCGAGGGGATCATCGCCAAGCGCCGCTCCTACGCGACCACGGTGACCCACCTGACGCCGCCGTTCATGGAGGGCGGGCTGTACGAGGGGCTGCGGCCGCTGCGGGACCGGCTCGACAACTATCGCAACGCGGCCGACGGCCCGGTCCGGGCGGAGCACGCGCGCACGATCCGGCGCCTCGCGACGGACATGAACCTGCACGTGGACCTCGGCCTGGACCCCGCCGCGGCCTGGTCGGCGGACGAGATGTTCCGGCTGAGCAACCACGTCGAGACCATCGACGGGGAGAAGGTCGCGCAGGGGCTCTACACGCTCGGCAGCGCCTTCACGGCAACCGAGATCGACTCGACGGCGGAGCTGATGGCGATCGATCCCATCGCCTACGCCCTCGCCCGCATCGACACCGTCAAGGGCGCGGTCGACGCCGCCGACCTGGAGGACGAGGTGTTCTTCGACCGCCGCTATCGCCGGCGCGCGCGCAGCGCCTACGCGCGTCGAGTCGCGGGCGGGGAGGCCGGGGCGGTGCTCGCCGACCTGGTGGCGGATGCCGATCTGCGGCGCGCCCATGCCTGGCGCGAGGCGGCGCGGCGGCCCTCGGACGACGACATCATCCGCGGCTTCATCTCGATGGGCACGGGCGCCCGCAACCGGCCGCACGCGGCTGCGTCGAAGGCCCGCGCGGGCGAGCTCGAGGACCTCGTGGCGCGCATCCTGCCGCACCCGCGCAAGGTGGAGTTCGTCGAGCGACTGCGATCCGAGCAGGAATTCGCGCGGACGTCGCAGATCCTCGATCCGGCTCAGCTCGAGCGCGCCAGGACCATCGCCGTCGTCATCCCGCCGATGGCCGAGGCGCTGGAGATCGCCCAGGACCCGGACGTGTTCGCCCTGCTCGAGGCGATGCAGGACGCGGCGCTCCGCGAGCGCACCTTCGCCCTGCTGACGGATCCGGGACTCGTCGACCGCGTGGAGGACGAGAAACGGCGGCTGGCGGCGGAGCGGCTGGCGTTGGCCCTGGACGCGGCGCAGGTCGAGGCGCTCGAGCGGGCCTGGCGCCACGAATCGGCCGGCGGGCTGGCGGCTGCCGCCAGCGAGGACATCGAGCGGACGCTGTCGGCGGTGGCCTTCTATCGGGAGCACCGCTCGACGCTGGGCGGCCGCCTTTCGGACGTCGACGCGCCCGCGGCGGATCGCCTGCGGAAGATCCTCGACGACGCGGCGTTCGACCGCCGCCTCGACGACGCCGTCGGGGCCGCCGAGGTCGAGCTCGAGGCGCGCGACGCCCGGGACGCGGAGCTCGCCCGCGCGGTCCTGACGCTCGAGGCGAGCGTGACCGGCATCGACCGGCATCGCGACGGCCTGCGCAGCAGCTCGGACCTCGAGCTCGAGAGCGTGGTGCGCGCCCTCGCCGGCGGCTATGTCGAGCCGTCGCCCGGGGGCGACCCCATCGTCAACCCCGACGCCATCCCCACCGGGCGCAACCTCTTCTCGATCGACGCCGAAAGGACGCCCTCGCCAGAGGCGTGGGCGGTAGGACGCGGGCTTGCCGAGACGCTCCTCGACGAGCACCGGCGCCGGCACGACGCGTATCCCAGGAAGGTCGCGTTCACGCTCTGGCCGAGCGACTTCATCGGCACCGAGGGCGCCACCATCGGCCAGATCTTCTACCTGCTCGGCGTCGAGCCGGTCTGGGACCCCTTCGGACGCGTCGCCGACCTGCGGCTGATGCCGGCGGCGGACCTCGGCCGGCCCCGTATCGACGTCGTCGTCCAGACCGCGGGCCAGCTCCGCGACCTCGCGGCCTCGCGCCTGGCCCTCATCAACCGCGCCGTCGCCATGGCGGCCGAGGCGCGCGACGCGGAGACGCACGCCAACTTCGTCCACGAGGGGCGGCTGCGCGCCGAGGAGGTGATGAAGGAGCGCGGCCTCTCGCCGGCAGACGCGCGACGCTACTCCACCCTGCGGGTCTTCGGCGGCGTGAACGGCAACTACGGGACCGCCATCATGGAGATGGTCGAGCGCGGCGACCGCTGGGAGGACGACGCCGAGGTGGCCGGCCAGTACCTGCGCAACATGGGCGCGGTCTACGACGAGGGCGAGCTCTGGAGCTTCTACGCCGAGGGCATCTTCGAGGCGGCGCTCGCGGACACGGAGATCGTCGTGCAGCCGCGGGAGAGCCACACCTGGGGCGCGCTCAGCCTGGACCACGTCTACGAGTTCATGGGCGGCCTGAGCATGGCCGTCCGCCACGTGACCGGCCGGGACGCGGACGCCTACTTCAACGACTTCCGCAACGCCCAGCGGCCGCGCGTGACGGATCTCAACGAGACGGTCTGGACCGAGGCGCGGTCGACGCTGCTGAACCCGGCCTACATCGGCGAGATGCAGGCTGGGAGCGCCTCGTCGGCCGAGTGGTTCGCCGAGACGTTCCGCAACACGTACGGCTGGAACGTGATGAAGCCGGCCGCGATCGACGGCGCGCTCTGGAACGACCTGTACGAGGTGTACGTCGACGACCGCTACGACCTCGGCGTCGAGGCGTTCTTCCGGCGCGAGAACCCGTATGCCCTGCAGGAGATGACGGCGGTGATGCTCGAGACCGTGCGCAAGGGCCTCTGGGACGCCTCGCCGCAGCAGGTCGCCGCGCTGGCGGAGCTGCACGCCCGTCTGGTGGAGGAGTTCGAGGCGGGCTGCAGCGGCTTCGTCTGCGACAATGCGGCCCTGGCGTCGTTCATCGCCGAGCAGGCCCCGGCCGACCTCGCCGCGAGCTATCGGCGCGAGCTGCAGCGGGCCCGGACGTCGAGCGTCGAGCTGACCGAGGCGAGCGTGGTCCTGGCAGAGCAGGAAGCCGAGCCCCGGCCGGCCGACGCGGCGGCGAACCGACCGGGCCCGGCGCGGGTCGCCTGGCTGGGCGTGGCCGTCGTCGCGGCCCTGTTCGTCATCGCGCTGCTCGCGCTGCGGAGGCGGCGGCGCACCACCTGACAGGCGGTAGCCGTGGAAGCGGTACTCGACATCGCGGCGGGGACGGGCGTCATCCTGTTCCTGCTGGCAACGGCGTTCATCGAGCGGCCATGGGGGCGGCTGCTGACCGTCGCATCGGTGGCGGCAGTCGCCTACGCCCTGCACCCGCTCGCCGTGCGCCAGAGCCTGTCCGCGTTCATCGGCGGCCTGGACGGCGCCGGCGTGCAGACGCTGGCGGCCGTCCTGACGCTCGACGGGGTCCTCGGCTGCGCCGGGGCCACCCTGCTGCTGCGGGCGCGGCACGGCCCGCCGGTGCACCGGTTCCGGCGACTGGCGGCGTACCATGTCGGCGTCATGCCGGTGCCGGCGCTGTTCTACCTCGAGATGAAGGCGTTCGACGCGGCGTCGGAATGGTCCTTCGCGACGACCGCGCTGGCGTTGTGCCTGGCCGTCGTCGTGACGGGCCTGGCGGGCAGCGAGGCGCTGCGACGGCTCCTGCCGGATCGGGATCTGCGGGCCGAGCTGCGCCTGCTCGTGCACGTCGGCCAGGTCGCGCTGGCCGCCGGACTCACCGCGTTCGCCTTGCAGGGGGGTGCGCGGAGCACCGCGGCGGCGCTCGAAGCCGGACCCCACGCCGCCGTCGCCGGCACGGCGGCAGTCGGGGTCCTGATCGGCTACTGGACCCATCGCCGGCGCCTGCGCCGCAGCGCCCGCTGAGCCCATGGAACTGTTGACCCGCGCGCTCTACCTGCTCTCGACCGGCCTGCTGGTCCCGGTCATCGTTCTGCTGCTGATACTCTTCGCCCGCTCGCTGCTGCTCGCCGGACGCACCTACGGCGCCTGGCTGTCGCGGCTCCGGTTTCGATCCGCGCTGCGGCCGCTGCTCGACCGGCTGGACCGCGGCAACGTGGACGCGCTGCTCCGCGACGCCGACCTGCCGCCCGAGCCCCGGTGGAAGCCGGCGCTCGGACGTCTGCTCGACCAAGGCCGGTCGGCGGCGCAGCGCGAGAAGGCGCTCGCCGACTTCGAGGCGGGTTGCGAAGCGGACCTCGCGGGGGCGCGGTCGATGGCCCGCCTGGGTCCGATGCTCGGTCTGATGGGCACGCTCATTCCGATGGGACCGGCGCTGGTGGGGCTGGCCGCCGGCGACATCGTGGCCATGGCGGAGAACCTGCAGGTGGCCTTCTCCACCACGGTCGTGGGCCTCTTCGTCGGCGGCATCGGCTTCGCCGTGCAGCAGGCGAAGCAGCGTTGGCACAACGAGGCGCTCAACGATCTCGAGTTCGTGAGCGGGCTGATCGGCGAGCGGACGTCCAAGCACGAACCAGGAGGCCCGGATGACACGCAGGAGACGGCGGCGGAGAATCGGCCCCTCGCTTCATGACGACAGCGACCCGCTCGGCGCCATCGCGAATTTGTTCGACGTCGCCATGGTCTTCGCGGTGGCGCTCATGGTGGCCATGGTCAGCCGCTGGCAGTTGACGGAGTTCCTCACGCAGGAGGACTTCACGATGGTCAAGGATCCCGGCACGGCGGAGATGGAGATCATCACGCAGTCGGACGGCGAGATCACCCGCTATCGAGCGGAGGACGCCAGCGATGCTGCGGGACGCCGCGGCCGGCGGGTCGGCATCGCCTACCAGCTCGACAGCGGGGAGATCATCTACGTGCCGGAGGCGCCCCGCTGATCGTCAGTGCGACGGCTCGATGCGCAGCAGCGCGCCGTCATCGGGGTGATCCGTCAGCAGGTACAGGAACCCGTCGGGCCCCTGGCGCACCTCGCGGATGCGCTGGCGGAACTCCCTCAGCAGCGATTCGCGCCGGATTTCCTCCATGAGGTCGTTGAACACGATGCGCTGCAGGTGACCGGTGCCCGGTATGCCGCCCTCCTGCAGGGAGCCCACGAAGACGTTGCCCTGCCACGCCGGCAGCCGGTCGCCGGTGTAGACGGCCAGTCCGGCGGCCGCGATGGCGGGCAGCCACACGAC
This sequence comes from Vicinamibacterales bacterium, assembly GCA_963665465.1. GTDB lineage: Bacteria > Acidobacteriota > Vicinamibacteria > Vicinamibacterales > UBA8438 > JAAXGX01. Next base: position 4,056,491 of record OY762226.1, on the reverse strand, counting down.
AACCGGCGACTCGTAGCCGTCGCGCGTCGGATGCTGCGAGACCCGCGCGCCGGGATAGAGGCGCCCGAAGCTCATCAGCGGCCAGCCGTAGTTCCGCCCCGGCTGGAGGACGTTCAGCTCGTCGCCGCCATTGGGACCGTTCTCGTGCTGCCAGATGTCCCCGGTCTCGGGGTGCAGCATGAGCCCGAGGGTGTTGCGGTGTCCGATGGTGTAGATCTCGGGACGGTGGCCCGGCGTGTCCACGAACGGGTTGTCGTCGGGCACCGACCCGTCGTCGTTGAGGCGCAGCACCTTGCCGCGCAGGCTGGCGGGGTCCTGGGGGGCGTCGAGCAGGTCGCCGTCCAGCGATCGGATGCGGCCGCCGGTGGACATGTAGACCTTGCCGTCGCCGCCGAAGGCGACGCGTCCGTTGAGCCCCGAGTTGGTATGGAAGGGCGCCGTCACGACCAGGTCCTCGACGTCGTGGAGCGCGTGCTCCTCCAGCCGCCCCCGCGCGAGCGCCGGCGAACCGCGGCCGTCGTCGTGACGCTTCGTGTAGGTGAGATAGACCAGTCCGTTGGCGGCGAACCCGGGGTGGACGGCCACGTCCATCAGACCGCCGTTGCCATCGGTCCGCACCTCGGGGACGCCGGCGATCGGGTCCGGGTCGAGCACGTCGTCGCGCACGACGCGCAACCGGCCGTCCCGCTCCGTGACGAGCATGCCGCCGTCCGGCAGGAACGCGATCGCCCAGGGATGCGACAGCCCGCGCGCCACCACGCTGACGCGGATCTCGTGCTGCTCGGCCGTGTCGATCACCCAGGGACCGTCGCCGAGCGGCGGCACCGGCACGCCGATGGGCTCGTCCTCCTGGGCATGGCCGGTCGCGGGCAGCCAGAACGACAGGGTCGCCGCCAGGAACACCAACCGTCCGACATTCACGCCACGCATCATTACCCACCCTCCTCAGTCTTCCCACTCAGTCTTCCTGCCAGGGATTGTTCGCGAAGATGGCGAACTCCGGCCACAACGCGCGGGGGTGCATCCCGAGCACCGCCATGACGGCCTCGGCAATGTCCACCGCGTACAGCTTGTTCGGGTTGTTGCGGCCGGTGCGGCCCATCCAGTCCGTCTGCACCTCCGACGGACAGACGCAGGTGACGTGCACGCCGTGCGGCCGCAGCTCGGCCTGCCAGCACTGGCTGATGCCGCGCACCGCCCACTTGCTGCCGGCGTAGGCCGTGCCCGCCTGCGCCCCCTTCATGCCGGCGGTCGACGCGATGTTGAAGATGTAGCCGCGCCGCTGCGCCTTGAGCAGCGGCGCGACGCGGTTCGTCAGGTCGACCAGCCCGAAGACGTTGGTGTCGAACAGCGCCCGCATCCTGGCCATGTCGATGTCGCCGATCTCCGCCGGATAGCCGAACGCGGCGTTGTTGACGAGCACGTCGATGCCCCCCATCCGCTCGACGCAGGCGTCGACGGTGCGCTGGTTGTCCGCGGGCAGCGCCACGTCCGCGCGCAGGCCGTGGGCGCCGCTGCGGGCGGCGACCTGCTCGATGCGTGCCGCGTCGCGACCGGTGAAGACGACCTCGTGCTCCCGTCCGCGCGCGAGCTCGACGAGCGCGGCGCCAATCCCCTGGCTGCCCCCGGTGATGAGGAAACGCAGTCTGTCCATTCGTTCGGGCTCCTTCGCCATCTCCCGGGGCCGGCCGGACGAGCGCCTCGCCGCCCGGGCCGGCACGTACCGGCCGCCATGCTATCTTGTCTGGTTGATCGTTTCACATTCGGGAGCGCCACCGTGCCAGAGACACCGACCAGAACCACCCATCAGTTCCAGACCGAGGCCCGGCAACTGCTCGACCTGATGGTCCACTCCTTGTACTCGAACAAGGAGATCTTCCTGCGCGAGCTGATCTCGAACGCCTCGGACGCCTGCGACAAGCTGCGCTTCGAGGCCCTGACCGATGCCGCGCTGCTCGAGGAGGGCCCGGACCTCGCCATCCGCATCGAGTTCGATGCCGACGCGCGGACCATCACCGTCGCCGACAACGGCGTGGGGATGTCACGCGAGGAGGTGGTGGCCAACATCGGGACCATCGCCAGGTCGGGCACGCGCGAGTTCGTCCAGCGGCTCACCGGCGACCAGGGGCAGGACGCCAGGCTCATCGGCCAGTTCGGCGTGGGCTTCTACTCGTCGTTCATCGTCGCCGACCGCGTCACGCTGACCACGCGGCGGGCCGGGCTGGCGGCGGACGCGGCCGTGCGCTGGGAAAGCAGCGGCGAGGGCGAGTACGCCATCGAGCCGGCCTCGAAGCCGGCGCGCGGCACCGAGGTCACGCTCCATCTCCGCGGCGGCGAGGACGAGCTGCTGTCGGGGACGCGCCTGCGCGCCATCCTGCGCAAGTACTCCGACCACATCACCCTTCCCATTCTGATGAAGAAGGAGGAAGTTCCCGGCAAGCAGATGGACACCGGGGACGTCGAGACCACCGAGCAGGTGAACCAGGCGTCCGCCCTCTGGTCCCGGCCCAGGTCGGAGATCGCCAGCGAGCAGTACGACGAGTTCTACAAGCACGTCGCCCACGACATCGAGCCGCCGCTCGCGCACGTCCACGCCCGGGTCGAGGGGCGGCAGGAGTACACCGTGCTGCTCTTCGTGCCGCGGCGGGCGCCGTTCGACATCTGGGACCGCGACCGGCGCCACGGCGTCAAGCTCTACGTCCGCCGCGTCTTCATCATGGACGGCGCGAAGGAGCTGATGCCCGGCTACCTGCGCTTCGTCCGGGGCCTGATCGACTCGAACGACCTGCCGCTGAACATCTCGCGCGAGATCCTCCAGGAGTCGCGCGACGTCGAGGCCATTCGCAACGCCGCCGTCAAGCGCGTCCTGGGGCTGCTCGACGAGCTGGCGGAGAAGCAGCCGGACAAGTACGCCGACTTCTGGCGCGAGTTCGGCCGCGTCATCAAGGAGGGCGTCGGCGAGGACCAGGCCAACCGGGAGCGCATCGCCGCGCTGCTCCGCTTCGCGTCGACCCAGCGCGACACGGACGACCAGGGCGTCTCGCTCGCCGACTACGTCGCGCGCATGAAGGAGGGGCAGGAGAAAATCTACTACGTGACCGCCGACAGCTTCGCGGCCGCACGGCACAGCCCCCACCTGGAGGTCTTCCGCGAGAAGGGCGTCGAGGTCCTGCTCCTCCACGACCGGGTCGACGAATGGGTGGTCGCGCACCTCGACGCGTTCGACGGCAAGCCGCTGCAGTCCGTGGCGCAGGGCGACCTCGACCTGGGCCGGCTCGCCGGCAGCGAGGCCGACGCGAAACAGCAGAAGGAAACGGAGGACGAGCTCCGGCCGCTCGTCGAGCGGGTGCGCAAGGCGCTGGGATCGAAGGCCGGCGACGTGCGGGTGACGCACCGACTCACCGAATCGCCCGCGTGCCTGGTCGCGGCCGAGGACGGCATGAGCGCCAACCTGCAGCGCGTCCTGCGGGCCACCGGGCAGGCGGTGCCGAACGTGCCGCTGGCGCTCGAGCTGAATCCGACCCACCCGATCGTGACGCGCCTGAAGGACGAGTCGGACGAGGCGCGCTTCAAGGACTGGAGCCACATCCTCTTCGATCAGGCGATGCTGGCCGAGGGCGGCCAGCTCGAGGATCCGGCCGGCTTCGTCAAGCGGCTCAACGAGCTGATGCTGGCGCTGGCGGGGGCGCCGAAGTCACGGATCTGGACGCCGGGCGGCGAGTAGCGGCTTGCGGCGTCAGTCGCCGTCTTCGCGGATGCGCGCTATCTTCCGGTCGCGGTCCGTGGCGAAGCGCCCGAGGTCGCGGCGATGGTTCGCCTCGACCTCCTCGCGCGCGGCGGGCTCCACCGCGGCCGCCAGCGCCGACTGGTGCAGGATCCTGCACTCGGCGACCTGCGCCTCGTAGGCGCGGCGCACCTCGGCAATCGCCTCGCGCTGCGCCGCGGTCAGCGCGACCGTCTCGACGCCGTCCGCCTCGTCCTGCCGCCTGAGCTTCTCCATCGCCAGCTCGAAGGCGCTCCTGGGTGCTCCGTCGCTCACAATCCACTCCCCGGACAAATCGTCATGATAGCGTCAACCGGTTGCACCGCGGCTCCCGCGGCTGCCCCTTCGCCGCGGACCGGGGCCCGCACCACGCTGCCGGTCGCCGCGCATCGCGGCCAGATCGCGCAGGAAGATGGCAGGACGGCGATGAGCGCCTGCGCGACGCAAGCCATCGAGAAGGCTTCAGGGTGCTCCCCGCGGTATGCTGAGACGATGAACGCGGTCGAGCTCGAGACAGGCGACCTCCGCTATCCCATTGGGAAGTTCGCGCCCACGGAGACCATCGCGCCGGCGCGGGTGCAGGTCTGGATCGACGACATCGCGGCCCTGCCGGCCGACCTGCGGCGCACCGTCGAGGCGCTCGGCGACGGCCAGCTCGACACCCCCTATCGCCCCGGCGGCTGGACGGTCAGGCAGGTCGTCCACCACCTGCCCGACAGCCACATGAACAGCCTCATCCGCTTCAAGTGGGCGCTGACGGAAGACAGGCCCGTGATCAAGGCCTACGACGAGAACGGCTGGGCGGCGCTGCCGGACAGCCGCCAGCCAATCGCGCATTCGCTGGAGCTGCTCGCTGCCCTGCACGCCCGCTGGGTCGATCTGCTGCGCAGCCTGAGCTGGCCGCAACTGCAGCGCGAGTTCGTGCACCCGGAGTCGGGCGCCGCCACGCTGGCGGTCACCGTCGGCTCCTATGCCTGGCACGGCCGGCACCACCTGGCGCACATCGAGCGGCTGCTCGAGCGCGAAGGCTGGCGCTGAAGGCCGGACGCGCGCCGCCCCTGCACGCGCGGCGCGCACGGCTGCCCCGGGCCCGCGGATCTACCGCGGATACCAGGCGCCGTCGCGGACCTCGATCGACTCGCCCTCGAGGGCGTCACGCAGCGCATCGATCGTGCCGGCGATCTCCGCGACGTTGTCCGGCCTGGGCTGGTCGCGATCGCCGAACCAGCGCGCCGTGGCGTTGTCGTAGTGGATGAGGTAGACGACCTCCGGCCCGAACGTCTTGACGCACTCGGCCACCGGCCGGGGACGCATGCGGTCGAGCGGCAGGTTCATCGGCATGAACGCCACGTCGATGTCCTCGAGCGCCTGGATCTCGGGGACGCACTCGCCCACCCCCGAGAAGAACAGCCGCCGCCCCCCGAGCGTGATGACGTAGCCGTTCGCCTCGCCGGGCGGATGCCATGGCTGGCCGGGGGTCATGTCGTAGGCGGGCACGGCCTCGACGGGAACGCCCGCGAAGACGCCCTGCGCGCCGTTGGCGAGGACCTCGCCGTCGGCGAACCGCGCGTGCGCCGCCGCGGTCAGCACGACCGGCGCGCCCGGCTTGCGCAACTGCGCAATCGCCTCCGGATCGAGGTGGTGCCCGGGATCGTCGGTCACCAGGATGAGGTCGGCCGGCTTGGCCTCGGAGAGGTCGCCGGCGCTCCACGGATCGATGTGCACGACCGTGCCGGCGTGCTCGATCTGCACGCTCGAATGGAGAATCGGCGTGATGATGACGTCGCCGCCCTCGGCCGCAATCCGGTCCGACGATTGCGCCGACAGCGGCGTGGAGCCGAGCAGGATCCACGCGACGAACGCCGTGACAGTCAGCAGTCGCACAAGGGCCACCTTTCGCTCTCCTCTAGTGCCGTGTTTCCAGCCACTTGCGGCTATCGGTCAGGGTTGTGTCCAGGGACTTGCGTTCCGCACGTGAGCCATTCTGGTGGAATGGTAACCCGCCGGGCGCGGCAAGTTGCTGCAACTGCACCGTACCGAGCAGCTTCAGCGCGTGGAACCTCGCGGCGGCGAGGCGCTCCCGGCATTTCCCAAGTGCGCCGATGCACTACCGGAGGTTGTCTACGCGGACGCTTCTGGCGCACGATGTGGGAGCATGCCCGGTGCGCCCAAGCAATCTCCCCTGACCGAGTTCCCCGGCGCCGACTCGGAGCAGCGTCTGCTCGACCGCGTCCGCCGGGGGAGCGAGTCGGCCCTCGGGGCGCTGTTCACGCGCTACGCGTCGTGGCTCCGGCGGTGGGCGCGGGGCCGGCTGCCGTCGTGGGCGCGCGACGGTGTGGACACGAGCGACCTGGTCCAGGACGCGCTGCACACAACGCTCGCCCGGATCTCGACGCTCCGGTCGGCGCACGCCGCGGCGCTGCGCAGCTACCTGCGGCGCGCTGTCGAGAACCGGATCGGCGACTACCAGCGCCGTGCGCTGTTCCGCCTGAACCAGAACGGGCCGTCGAGCGAGCCGCCGCGTCTCTCCGAGGAGGCGGCGCCGCAACTCCAGCAGTTGATCGACAAGCAGACGTGGAGGCGCTACCTGGAGGGTCTCGAGCGCCTGACCCCGCGCCACCGGCGCCTGGTCGTCGGCCGCGTCGAGTGCGGCTACAGCTTCCGGCAGCTCGCGCTGGTCGAGCGGTTGTCGACGCCGGACGCCGCGCGGATGGCCTTCCGGCGGGCGCTGAAGCGGCTGAGCGTCGTCATGCCGGATGCATGACGGAGGTCCCGCCGGCGGCATGGCGCCAGTCTGCCGGGCGCTGCCCGGTATCCGGCAGACTGGCGTGACCGGCGGCGAGACAGCGGCGCACTTTCGACCCCGCCCGACCGTTCGGTTTCCGCGGTCCGTCCGTCCTGTACCCTAGCAGCCCGTGGCAAAAGGCCCCGCTGCATTCGAGCGGCGATGCATCCCGTCTGACGGCGTTGCTCCTCGGTCGAATATGGCCAATATGCTCCCTCGTCACGCCTTGTCAGCCGGGCGCCTCGCCGCTCTCGGTGCGACGCGGGGTTTCACCACGGACTGCTAGCCCGACTCGCCTCGGGTGACGAGAGCGCGGCGGCAAGCGCGGAGCAGTATGGAGCCAAGCGACGGGCGGCCGGTTGGCGGCGAAGATCGCGACGACCTCGTCCTCGACGTGGCGGATGCGCTGTCGCTGAACCAGCGGGTCGAGTGGGAGCGGTGCGAGATGCTGGCCACGCCGGCCGAGCGCCGCGCGCTCGACAACCTCCGCGCCCTCGCCCGGGCTTTCGCCGGCGACGAAGCCCTGCGAGAGGCGTCGCCGACGGACGGCTCCGCAACCCGCGCCGGCGCCCTCTGGCGCCGCGCCGTGCAGGCCCTCATTGCCGTCGCCGCCGTGGAGGTGGCCGCGACGCTGGTGCTGCTCCCGTGGGCGTGGGCCGACTACCATCGCGTGCACGGCGACGTGGCCGTCTTCATGGCGACCATGCTCCTCGGGCACACCGCGGTCGCCCTCCTGCTGTTGGCCGCCGGCCGCCGCGACCTGCGCACCTGGCTGCTCGGGGTCTTCTTCCTCCTGAAGGCCACGCTGGCGCCGCTGCACCTGCTGCCGGCGTTCTTCCTGGGGCTGCCGCCGCCGGAGCAGTTCTCGGCTTTTGTCGAGGCAGTGCCCGCGTCGATCCGGCCGTTCCTCTACCTGTACGTGCCCTCGTTCCTGTTCGCGCCGGCGTTTCTGTGGGCGTTCGCACGGGAGTGCCCGCGGGTCCATCGCCGCGCCCGGCTCGATGACTTCGCGCGCGGCATGATGCTGGTCAGCGTGGCGATCGGCTTCGCGATCTGGGCGGTGCTGCAGCTCGCGCTGGCGGGCGACGCGGTGCCGGGCGCCCTGTTGGCCGCGGCGTCGCTGGCCACGGTCGACGTGCTGGCTTTCGCCGCGGCCGTGGTCGTCGCCCTGCGTGCGCACACGGCGCCGGCCGATGAGGTGCGGCGTGTCGTGGTTTTCAGCGTCGGGTTCCTGCTGTCCGCGGGCGCGACGGCGGCGTACAACGTCGCCGAGGCGTTCTCGCCGGGCGCCTGGGTGACCAACTACCAATGGTCGCCCGCGATGCTGCTGATGGTGGTGATGCGCTTCCCCGGGACGATCCTGCTCTGGTACTCGGTGCTGGCCGTCCGCGTCCCGCACGTGCGCGAAGTGGTGCGCGCAGGCTACCGGCGGCTGCTGGCACATCCCGGCCTGTTCGTGGCGGCAGCCGCGGCAACGGCCGTCGGTCTGGGGTGGCTGGCGTTGAGCCGTCCCGAGCGCGCGGTGGGTGCGCTGGCGGCCGACCCGCTCGCGCAGTCGCTGTTCGCGGCGGCCGGCATGCTGCTGCTGCTGGCTCTCGGTCGCGAGCGGATGTTGCGCCGCCTCGACTCGTGGACCCATCCCGAGGCGACAGACCAGCGCCGGGCCCTGGCCGCCGCGACGGCGGCGCTGGCGCAGGCGGTGAGCATCAGGACGGCCGCCCGGGCGGTGACCCGCGCGGTCACGCGCGGCTGCGGCTCGCCCGCCGTGCTCGCGGTCGCGGTCGACCCGGCGGACGCCGAGACCTTCCAGGGGCCGGCCGCCGCGGTCACGCCGCTGGCGCGTACGTCGGCCATCGCGCACCTGCTCGAGGCGGTGGGTGGGACGCTGCGCGTCCACCCGGACGACGAGTCCTCGGTCTTCATGCTGCTGCCCGGCGACGACGCGGCGTGGGTGATCGAGACGGCGGCCGACGCCATCGTGCCGGTGCCGGGTCCGGGCGGCGAGCTGGTTGGCGTGCTGGCGGTCGGGCGCCGCTTCGACGACCGCCTCGTGCGGCCGGTCGACCTGCCGTTCCTCGAGGCGCTCGGGGCCGCCGCGGGGCTGGCGGTCGGGCGGCTGCGCGTGACGCAGTCCGCGGGGAGCTCGACGCCGGACGCTCCGCCCGCGCTGGCGTGTCCGCACTGCGGCGCGTTGGCCGCTGCGGACGAGCCGCCCGGCTGCCGCTGCGGGGACGCCTACGTCGAGACGCAGGTCCCGGCGCTTCTCGCCGGCAAGTTCCGGCTGACGCGGCGCCTGGGCGCCGGCGGGATGGGGGCCGCCTACCTGGCGCGCGACCTGCGGCTGGAGCGCAACGTCGCGGTCAAGACCCCGACGGGGATGTCGGTCCCGGGCCTGATGGGACTCAAGCCGGAGGCGTGGGCGATGGCGGACGTCTCGCATCCGGCGGTCGCCCAGGTCCACGGCATCGAGTCGTGGCGGGGCCGTGCGTTTCTCGTCGTCGAGTACCTGTCGGGCGGGACGCTCGCGGACCGGCTGCGGCGCGGGCCGGTTCCCGAGCGCGAGGCGTTCTCGATTGCCGCCTCGCTGGCCGATGCGCTGGCGGCGCTGCACGCGGCCGGCTACGTCCACGGCGACGTCAAGCCGAGCAACATCGGGTTCACGGCGGCCGGCTCGCCGAAGCTGCTCGACTTCGGCCTGGCGCGCGAAGCCCGCGACGGCGCCATCGTGGGCGGCACGCTGCGCTACGCGTCGCCGGAGGTCGTCTCCGGGCGCCCGGCCGAGGAGGGCGACGACATCTGGTCGTTGTGCGTCGTCCTGTCCGAGATGGCCACGGGCGAGCATCCGTTCGCCGGCGGCGGCGGCGGCGAGGTGACGCGGCGGATCCGGCGCCGGCGCGTCAACCGCAGCGGCCGGCGGATGTCGCCGGCCGCTGCCTTCGCGGCATCGGTGCTGTCGGCCGCCAGGCCGGCCCGGCCGGCGACCGCGCAGGCGTTTGCGGGGGCGCTCCGCGCTGCCGCGGGTGACGGCGCGTAATTCTTTCTCGGCCGACCGTTCGGTTTCCGTCTTCCATCCGTCAGTTAGGGCGTTTTTCGCGCGGAGAGGCCTCGCGACTCCATCGGGCCGGCGGGCCTTGTACTGCTGCTGCGGCAGCTTCGCCGACCTCAAGCGAGGAGATCACTACTCATGCTGCCAGGCGCCCCTCGTTTCGGCACCGAATTGGCGGACACGCTCCTGGGAGGAGACGGCTCCGACAACCTCTGGGGGTTGGGCGGAGACGATCGCCTGGAGGGTGGCGCCGGGGATGACGCTCTCGTCGGCGGGGCTGGCGACGACACCCTCGTGGGCGGCATCGACGACGACACCTTCTCCGGCGGTGAGGGTGCCGATCACATCGAGGGCGGGCAGGGAGACGAGGACGCCGTGATCTACCTGCGCTCCGATGCCGGCGTCTCCGTGGACCTGGCAACCGGGGTGGGAAGTGGAGGCCACGCCGAGGGCGACACCATCAGCGGAATCGAGGACGCGCTCGGTTCCAACCACAACGACACGCTCCTGGGGACCGACCACGGGAACATCCTCGACGGACAAGGCGGTGACGACCGGCTGGAGGGCAGGGCTGGAGATGACGAGCTCAATGGAGGGAGCGGGGACGACACCCTGGTGGGCGGTCTCGACGACGATCACCTGGATGGCGGTCCCGGGGCTGACCTCCTCGACGGGGGCTCCGGTGATGACGACCACGTGCACTACGACGGCTCCGAAACGGGGGTGACGGTCGACCTGGCAACTGGTGTCGGCAGCGGCGGCGAGGCCGAAGGAGACCGGCTGACAGGCATCGAGATCATCTTCGGCAGCGCCCACGACGACCTTCTGATTGGCAGCGCCGCCCATGACGACCTCAAGGGCCGGGGCGGCAACGATACCCTGCGAGGCGGCGCGGGCTACGACACCCTGTCGGGCGGGGAAGGCGACGACAAGCTCTTCGGCAACGGGGGTTCCGATCGGCTGGACGGCGACGCCGGCAACGACACGCTGGATGGGGGGCACGGAGATGACGTCCTAAGGGTCCACGCAAAAATAACTTCCTAGAAGCTCCTGTAGTCTCGCAGTAGAGCACACCGGCGTCGCAACTCTCGTGATCGGCGACCAGTCCTGCCAGGACGGATATTTTCTGGATTCTGAGAGGTGCAGCCCGTTCTGGTTATGGCATCATTGCGGGAATAGGAGTCCGCAATGGTGCCATAATGAGACCAATCCAGTTCTCCGCCGACACGATCCTCGCCCTGCTCCGCAACCAGACCATCGCCTCGCTGGCCGAGGTCATGGCCGCGCTCGGCGCCCGCGCCAGCAGGCGCACCGCGTTCCGCAAGCTCAAGGACATCGACGCCCGCACCAGCTACTCGCATCGCGGCGGCTACTACACCCTCGACCAGCTCGCCCACTTCGACGAGCGCGGCCTGTGGTCCTTCGCCGGGGTCCGCTTCTCCCGCGCCGGCACCCTGATCGCAACCGCCGAGACGTTCGTCAATCACGCCGAGGCCGGACACGTCGCCGAAGAGTTGGACAACCTGCTCGGTGTCGGCACCCGGGACGCGCTGCGCAAGCTCGTCGATGACGGGCGGCTGACACGGCACAAGCTCGCCGGCCAGTTCCTCTACTGCGCGGCCGACCGTGCGCACCAGACGCACCAAGTGCGCGCCAGACGCCTGCTGCTGGCCACGCCCGGATTGGGACAACCCCTACCCGACGCCGACCTGATGCCCGACGAGTTGCGCGCCGCCATCGTGTTGTTCGCCAGCCTGCTCGACGAGCGGCAGCGGCGCCTGTTCGCCGGCCTCGAAGCGCTCAAGTGCGGGTGGGGCGGTGACCGGCGCATCGCCCGACTGCTCGGCATCGACCCGTCGACGGTCGCTGCGGGCCGGCGGCAACTGGCCGAGCGTGACGTCGAGGTCGACCGGGTGCGGCGCGCCGGCGGCGGACGGCGGTCGACGGAAAAAAAACGCCGGAAGTCATCGCCGCCATCCAAGCCTTGATGGAGCACGAGACGGCCGGCGACCCGGTCAGCGGCCTGAAGTGGACACGCCGTACGACCGCCAAGCTCGCCGATGAACTGTGCGCGCTCGGCATCGACGTCTGCCCGCAGACGGTCGCTCGACTGCTCAAGGCGATGGGCTATTCGCTGCGCGTCAACCACAAGAAGCTCGCCGGGGCCTCGCATCCGAGGCGCGACGACCAGTTTCGACACATCACCGAACTGCGCGAGCGTTGCGCCGCCAACAACGTCCCGGTCATCAGCGTCGATACCAAGAAGAAGGAACTCGTCGGCACGTTCCTCAATCCCGGCGCCAAGTGGGACCGCAGTCCCGAACCGGTCAACGACCACGACTTCCGCTCCGATGCCGAGGGCCTCGCCATCCCCTACGGCATCTACGACCCGCGGGCCAACGCCGGCACCGTCTTCGTCGGCCAGACCGCCGACACCCCGGCGTTCGCCGTCGACTGCATCGAGAAATGGTGGCGCACCGAGGGCCGCAACCACTATCCCGACGCCGACGCCCTGCAGATCCTGGCCGACGGCGGCGGCAGCAACAGTTGCACCGCGCGCGCCTGGAAATTCAACCTGCAGCACCGCCTCTGCAACCGCCACGGCCTGCGCGTGACCGTGGCCCACTACCCGCCGGCCACGTCGAAGTGGAACCCCATCGAACACCGCCTGTTCTGCGAGATCACCAAGAACTGGGCCGCCCGCCCGCTCGACAGCTACCAGACCATTCTGAAATACCTGCGCACCACACGCACCGCCACCGGACTGCGCGTGCGCGCGCATCTCGTGCGCAAGACCTACAGGACCGGCATCAAGGTCACCGACACGCAAATGCGGGAGCTACGCATCACACCCGACAGCTCAATGCCCAAATGGAACTACACCATCGAACCCATGTAACGAAAAAACGGAAGTTGTTTTTGCGCCGGCCCTAAGGGGCTGGACCGGGGACGACCGACTCTTCGGCAGCAACGGCGACGACCACCTGACGGGGGCGGCCGGGGCCGATCTCCTGCATGGCGGCCTGGGCCGGGACACCGCCGACTACTTCTGGAGTGAAGCGGTGCATATCGACCTGGAGGCCGGGACTGCCAGCGGTGGCGACGCCGAGGGAGACAGGCTGGTCAGCATCGAGAACGTCCGGGGGTCGCAGCGCAACGACACCCTGACCGGTGACGGCGGGGACAACGAGTTGCGGGGATACGCGGGCGACGACGTCCTCAGTGGAGGCGCCGGCGCCGATACCCTCCGGGGCGACGGCGGTGCGGACACGCTGACGGGCGGGGCGGGTGACGATGTGTTCCTGTTCACGCAGGCTTCCGAGAACCAGGCTGTCATTACGGACTTCAGCGAGGGGGACCGGCTGGATCTCGCATTTGTCGAGAGCGTTGACGAGATCTCCCAGAGGATCACCGCCGAGGGGCTGGTGGTCGAGGCCGGCGACTTCCAGGTGCTCCTCGAAGGGGTGAGCGAGATGCTGACCCGGGAGGACTACGTGATCGGGGAGGACTTCCCGATCTAGAGGTCTGCGCCGTGCCGGGTTCACCGGCCTTGTCGGCGCCGCTTCCGAGCTGTTCGTAGTCGTGACGGCGACGTTCTGCACTCCACCTCGGACGGCCCGGGCAGCGATACTGTCGTGAGCGCTGCCCGCTGGCGCCGGGTGGCGCATGCGTCACTGCTGGCGTTGACATGGTCGGTTGCGGCGACTGCGCAACCTGGTCTCGGCGGCTTCGGCCCCGGCGGCGCGGTCGAGACGGGGCAGGAGAACGCCGCCGCGCCGGCGTCCGTGGCCGCCCGTGGCATTCCCGGATACCACTGCTACCGCACAGTCCGAGAAACGTACTCGACCGCGCAGGCAATCGCGAACCGCTACCCGCAACTCGCCACCTGGACCGCGGTAGGCGAGTCGTGGCAGAAGCAGAACGGATCCCGCCGCTACGATCTGATGGTCCTGCGGCTCACCAACTCGGCCACCGCCGGGGAGAAGCCCGTCGCGTTCATCACGAGTGCGCTTCACGCCAGGGAGTACACCACGGCCGAGTTGATGACCCGCTTCGCCGAGTACCTGGTGGAGGCTTACGGCACCGATGCCGACACCACCTGGCTGCTGGACCACCACGACGTTCACCTGATGCTGATCGCGAATCCGGACGGCCGCAAGCATGCGGAGAACGGCGTTGCCTGGCGCAAGAACGACAACACGGACCACTGCTGGCAGAACGTCAGCCCCCAATGGCCGGGCGTCGACCTGAACCGCAATTTCGACATGGACTGGGGTGGTGGCGGATCTTCGGACTTCGAGTGCGCCCACACATTCCGGGGGGACGCGGCGGAATCGGAACCCGAGACACAGGCGATCGTGCAGTACATGCAGGATCTCTTCCCCGATGCGCGGGGACCGGACGACGACGACGTCGCGGCGCTCGACACGAGCGGCATCTACCTGGACATCCACAGCGCGGGCCGACTGGTCCTGCACCCCTGGTCGTTCACGACGGCTGCTCCCCCCAACGCGCAGCAGCTCTGGAGGCTCGCCCGCAAGCTGGCGTTCTTCAACGGCTATCGGCCGGACCATGCCCGAGGCGGCCTGGGCTACTTCGCGTCGGGGACCGCCAAGGACTATGCGTACGGGGCGCTTGGACGTGCCGCGTTCACCTACGAGTTGGGCACGGCCCACTTCGAGTCCTGCAGCCGGTTCGAGGAACGGATCGTCCCCGACAACTTCCCGTCGCTGGTCTATGCGCTCAAGGTGGCGCGGACCCCGTACCTCACGCCGGCGGGCCCCGATGCGTTCGATGTGCAAGTCGGTGGCGGCGCGGCGTCTCGAGGCGTGCCGCCCGGCACGACGGTCGCCTTGTCGGCAACGCTCGACGACGGACGGTTCAGCAGGGTCAACGGCGCCGAAGCGGTACAGGACATCGCTGCCGGCGAGTACTACGTGGACGTGCCGCCGTGGGACGCCGCTGCCGACGCGAACGCGCTGAGTCCCTCGGACGGCTCGTTCGACGGCACGATGGAGGCCGCGACGGCCTCCATCGACACGACCGGTTGGGACCCTGGACGGCACATCGTTTTCGTGCGGGCCCGCGACTCGGACCACAACTGGGGCGCCGTCACGGCGACGTTCCTGATCGTCAACCCGGGGCCTGCGCTCTCGAGCGCGACGGTGAGCGGCGCACTCCTGACGCTCGTCTACGGTGACGTCCTGGATCCGTCTTCGACGCCCGCGCCGACAGACTTCAAGGTGACGGCGGGCGGTTCCTTGCGCGAGGTGTCCGATGTCGCGATGGACGGCTCGACCTTGACGCTGACGCTGGCGGCATCGGTCGCCGCGGGGGAAGAGGTGACCGTCAGCTACACACCCGGCACGAGCCCGCTTCGGAGCGCAGCGGGACGCGACGCGGCCGACCTGATCCGGGTCGCTGCGACGACCGTGGAAGTCAACCGGCCACCGGTGCCGGCAGGCACATTGCCGGCGCTGTCGCTGCGCGTGGCGGACGGCGCGGTGTCGGTGGACGTGTCGGGCGCGTTCGAGGATCCGGAGGACGATGGGCTGACCTACGAGGCGTCGTCGTCGAACGAGTCGGTGGCGACGGTTTCGGCATCGGGCTCGACGGTGTCGGTGACGCCGGTCGCGACGGGAACGGCCACCGTGACGGTGACGGCGACCGACGTCGATGGGTCGAACACGACGGCGACCCAGACGCTGCGGGTGACGGTGGCGGCGAACGGTTCCCCGGAGGCGGTGGGCCGCTTGCCGGCGTTGTCGCTGCGCGTGGTCGACGGTGCGAGGACCGTGGATGTATCGGGTGCGTTCCGCGATCGAGACGGCGACGATCTGACCTATGGGGCGTCGTCGTCGAACGAGCGGGTGGCGACAGTGTCGGCGTCGGGGTCGATGGTGGCGCTGACGCCCGTGTCACGGGGCACGGCGACCGTGACGGTGACGGCGACCGACGTCGACGGCTCGAACACCAGGGCGACTCAGAGGTTCGACGCGACGGTGGCGAACCGGACACCGGTGCCCGTGGGGCGGCTGCCGGCACTGTCGCTGCGGGCGGGCGGCGTGCGGTCGCTGGATGTATCGGGCGCCTTCGAGGACCCGGACGATGACCCGCTCACGTTCGACGCGTCGTCGTCGGACGCGTTGGTGGCGACGGCCTCCGCGCGCGGCTCGGCGGTTCGTGTTTCGGCGGTGTGGCCGGGCACCGTGGTGGTGACGGTGGCGGCGGAGGACCCGGACGGCCTGCGGGCGGAGCAGGCGTTCGAGCTGACGGTGCCGAACCGGCCCCCGGTGCCGGTGGGCACGCTGCCGGCGCTGTCGCTGGCGTCGGGCGGCGACGAGGCGGCAGTGGACGTATCGGGCGCCTTCGCGGACCCGGAGGACGACCCGCTGACGTTCGCGGCGTCCTCGTCGGAGGCGACGGTGGCGGCGGCGGACGCATCGGGTCCGACGGTGGTGGTGACGCCGGCGTCCGAGGGGACCGCGACCGTGACGGTGACGGCGACGGACGAGGGCGGATCGCACACGTCGGCGACGCAGAGGTTCGGGGTGGGCGTCGACAGGTCGGCCCCGTCCATTGATGGAGGCGGTCGTGTCAATGGCGGGGGCGGGGGCGGGGGCGGCCGTTCCCGCGTGCCCAACCGGCCGCCGGCTGCGGTGGGCGAACTGGCAGATCGCTCGCTGACGCTCGGGGCGGGCCCGGCGGTGGTGGACGTGACCCGGGCGTTCGAGGATCCGGATCGGGACGAGCTGACGTACGCGGCCGTCGCGTCGGCGGCGGACGTCGTGGCGGTGGCCCTGGCGGGCAGCGTGGTGACGCTCACGCCGGTTGGGGCGGGGACGGCGGTCGTCACCGTGACGGCGACCGACGGCGAAGAGTCGCATGAGCCGGCGACGCACGCGTTCACGGTGACGGTGGTGGTGGACTACGACGCCGATGCGGACGGCCTGATCGAGGTGCGGACCCTCGCCCAGCTCGACGCGCTGCGGCACGACCTCGACGGTGACGGCGTGCCGGCCGCGGCCGGGGAGGCGGCGCACGCGGCGGCGTTCGAGGGCGCGATCGGCGGACTGTCGTGCCCGGACGGATGCCGCGGGTACGAGCTCGCGGCGGACCTGGACTTCGACACGAACGGCAGCGGCGGCCCTGACGCGGGCGATGCGTACTGGAACAACGGCTCGGGCTGGTCGCCGATCGGGACGGCGGCCGAGCCCTTCGCGGCGGCGTTCGAGGGCAACGGGCGGGTGATTCGCCGCCTGTTCGTCGTCGGGGGCGAGGGGGCGGGCCTGTTCGGGGCAACCGCGCGGTCGGGCGTGGTCGCCGGCGTCGGGCTGATTGAGGCCGACGTGACCGGCACGCAGGCAGCGGGGGCCCTGGCGGGGCGCAACGGCGGCCTGGTGACGGGATGCTGGGCGACGGGCCGGGTGTCGGCGACGGCAGCGGCAGGCGGCCTGGCGGGGTCGAATGCCGGGGACATCCGCGGCAGCTACGCGGCGGTGGCGGTATCGGGCGAGCGGCAGGCAGGCGGCCTGGTGGGGGCCAACGACGGCGGTCTGGCGGCGGTGTATGCAACGGGTCGCGTGTCGGGAACCGAAGCGGTGGGCGGCCTGGTCGGGCACCAGCGGGGGACGCTGACCGCGGCCTACGCCACAGGCCGGGTGCGGGGATCGGATGAGGCCGGCGGTCTGGTGGGAGCGGCCAGCGGGCCGGCGACGGCGGAGGCCGGCTACTGGGACACGGAGACGTCGGGCCTCGAGTCGAGCGCGGCGGGCCGAGGTCTGACGACCTCGACGCTGCAGGGGGCGACGGCCTACCGTGGCTTGTATGCAGCGTGGAACGTGGACGCGGACGGCGACGGTGCGGTCGACGCCCCGTGGCACTTCGGGGCGAGGACGCAGTATCCCGCGTTGTCTCTGGACGTGGACGGCGACGGCGCGGCGAGCTGGCAGGAGCTGGGCCGTCAGTTGCGGGCCGGCCCGGCGCTGACGGCGACGGCGGCCGCGGTACCGACCGAGGCGGTGCTGACGTGGACGGCGGCGGACACCAGTGCCTGGACGCCGCCGCCCGAGGTCGCCTACACGGTGACGCGGGAGGCGGGCGCGGCGTTGGAGGTGGTGGCTGCGGGGGTGCGCGGCGCGCGCTACGTCGACGCCGACGTGCAGCCCGGCGTCGCCTACACGTATCAGGTGGCGGCGGTCGTCGAAGGGGGCGAGGCGGCGCGCAGCGCGCTGGTGGCGGCGAGGTTGCCGTGCGCGTACGCGGTAACGCCGCCGCATCGCGACGTGCTGTGGACGGCCGGCGCGGGGGAGCTCGCCGTGACGACCGCGCCCGGCTGCGCGTGGACGGCGGCGAGCGAGTCGGGGTTCCTGGCGGTGACGGCGGGGGCGGCGGGCGCCGGTCCGGGCACGGTGCGCTACACGGCGGCGGCGAACGCGGGCGGCCCGCGGCAGGGTGCGCTGGCGGTGGCGGGCCGGCGGGTGGCGGTCTATCAGGCGTCGCCGACCGAATTCACGGACCATCCCATCGAGCGCGGCGTGACGCCGGTCAGGGCGATTCACTTCCTGGAGCTGCGGGCGCGGATCGACGCGCTGCGGACGGCCGCGGGCGGGGCGGCCTTCGGGTGGACGGACCCGCTGCTGACGCCCGGAGTGACCCCGATCAGGCGGGTACACCTGACGGAGCTGCGGGCGGCCCTGGCCGAGGCGTACTCTGCCGCCGGACGCGCGGCGCCCACCTACATGGATCCGGTCACGGCCGGCGCGACCGCGATCAGGGCGGCGCACCTGATGGAGCTGCGGGCCGCGGTAGCGGCACTGGAGTAGGGAGTCGAGGCGCGGGGGCGTCACACGTCAGTCGAGCACGCCGACGCTACCGCCGACCAGGAAGCGGCGGCCGAAGGGCGAGTGGCTCAGGGAACCGAACCAGGTCACGAGCCGGCCGCTCGCCAGCCGCAGCCCGTATGCGCTTCGCGCATCCAGCACCCACTCGTCCGGCTCCGCCTCGGGCAGGTAGCGGCGCTGGACCTGGTCCTGCCACAGCGCCCCGCCGCCGATGGCCGAGTCGCCCCAGCGCGGCGACACCGACAGCGACAGCCCCTCCTGGTCCTGGTTGCCCACGCTGAGCGTCACCCCCACACCCCGCTCGCGGTAGCCCGCCGCCGAGTGCACCGCCAGCACCCGGCCCTGCGCATCGACGCGCACCCTGCCGGCTGCCGCCCGCAGCCCGCCGGCCACCTCGAGGCCGCCGCCCGGCTGGCCCGCCCCTCCGTCGCGACGCACGTGCGCCTCGCCGAACGGAGCCAGGGAGACCCCGCCCAGCCGGAGCGGCCGCGACACCTCGGCCCCCACCCGCACCTGGTTCACCGCCGCCGTCTGGTCGTCTATGGACTCCTCGCCCGCCGCGGTCCGCAACTGTGCCCACGCCCCGTCGGCCCGCACGCCGAACCGCCAGCCGCCGGCCGCCGCGCCCAGCCGCCGCCGCAGCTCGACGAGGCCCAGCCGCAATCCCAGTCCGCTCGCTCCCCGCCGGCCGCTCCGGCGCACGTTCTCCGCCGCGCCCCAGCCGCCGCCCGCCGTCGCCCACACCGACGTCGCCCCGTCCGCCCACTGCACGTAGGGATGCACGGCCGTCAGCGTCGTCGCCAGCGCGCCCTGCGACCCGCCCGCGCGCCAGTCGCCGCGGCCGCGGCTGCGCGCCACCGCCAGGCCGGCCAGCCAGCGCTCCGTCACCCAGGTGTCCACGCCCGCGTAGCCGGTCAGCAGCGAGCCGTCGTAGCCGGCGGCTGCCGACGGCTCGCCCTGGAACGCCTGGACGTCGCCCTGGCCCCACACCTGCCAGCGCCGCCCCGCCCCACGCCCTTCGTCGGCATCCTGCCCGCCACCCAGCGACAGCAGGAACTCCGAGCCGCGCAGCGGGTCCGCTCCACCGCCGAAGCCGCCGAGGCCGCCGAAGCTCCCGAAGCCTCCGGCACCGCCCGTGACGCCGGCGACCCCGCCCCGCCCGGCGGCGGCCACGCCGTGCAGTCCGGCAGCCGCCGGCATCCCGCCCGTTGCCGGACCTCGGGCCGCCGGCACGCCGGACCCTCCGCCGCCCGCGCCGAATCGCGGCCTGCCGGCCGGGCCGCCATACGGGGTCGTCCACGACGACAGCCAGCCCGCCAGCATCTGCTCACCCGCCGCCCGCGCCGCAGCCTGTCCCAACGGTATCCCGCGCCCCAGCAAGGTGAGACGGGACCCTTCCGCGCGGCCTGCCGTCACCCGCCGGCCCAGGGTCATCCGCGCGCTTGCCAGGTGCGAGCGGGCCATGCCTGCCAGCGTGTCCCGCACCACCCCGCGTACGAACCGATCGCTCACCCCTACCGCGAACGTCTGCGTCGCCGTCAGGCCGCCCTCGTCCTCGGCCGTCACCGTTACCGCCGCCGACCCGTAGTCCGCCGGCGCCAGCGTCAGCACCGCTCCGGTGACCGCCGCCGCCGCCACCGACGGGTCCGACGACGACGCGCGGTACGCCAGCGCGTCCCCGTCGATGTCCTCGAAGAAGGGCGTCAGCTCCACCGTCGCCGCGTCGCCGCCCTCGTCGAGCGCCTGGTCCGGGATCACGCCGACCGCCACCGGCGAGTCGTTCACCGCCCGCACGGTCACCTCGACCGCCGCCTCCGCCGTCGCGCCGTTTCCGTCCGCGACCACGTAGGTGAAGCGGTCCACGCCGTGGTAGTTCACAGCGGGCGTGTAGCGCACCGCGCCACCCGTGACCGCGGTCGCCCCGTGCGCCGGCGCCGACAGCGATGCCACCCGCAGCCCATCCCCATCCGGGTCGCTGTCATTCGCCAGCACGTCGACCGTGACCGCCTGGTCTTCGTCGGTGGCCGCCTCGTCGTCGTTCGCCTGCGGCGGCTCGTTCATGTTGGTGATGGTCACGGCGACGCCCACTTCCGCCTCCGCCCCGTACGGGTCGCGCACGCGCACCGTCAGCTCGTAGCGCTTCGCCTCCGATTCGAAGTCCTCGCCGGGACCGATGTACCGCAGCGCCCCGTCTCGCGCCCCCACCTCGAAGCGCGACCGGTCGCCGGACGCCAGCTCGTACGTCAGCTCGTCGCCGTCGAGGTCTGTGGCCGCCACCTCGCCGAGGGCGACCGGCCGCCGGCTGCCGTCGATGTTCTCGGCGAGCTCGAAGGCATACTCCGACGACTCGAACGCGGGCGGCTCGTTCGCGACCTCGACGATCACCGTCGCCGACGCCGAGGCGCCGTGCTCGTCGGAGACCCGCACGCGGAACCTGACCCGGCCGGTCGCCTCCGGTGCCGTCCAGCGTGCCGTCGCGGCGTCCGTCTCCTCGCCGAGGACGCCCTCCGGTGTGCTCCACTCATACGTCAGGTCGTCGCCGTCCGGATCGGACGCCCTGGCGGTCAGTTGCACCTCGCCGCCCGGGGCCACCGTGCACGGGTCGCACGACACCGACACGCGGGGCCGCAGGTTCGGCGGGGGCTCGGGGGGCTCGGGGGGCTTGGGGGGCTCGGGGGGCCGCGGCACGTCGATGGTCGCGGGGGCTCCCGTTCCTTCCGCATTGCGCGCTCGAACCCGCACCGTGTAGGCGTCGCCCGCGCCCACCCCGGAGATCTCGAAGCTGGTCGTGGTGGTTGTTGCTTGCGTCCACGTGGAGCCGCCATGCAGCCGGTACTCGACGTCGTAGCCGGCTACCGCCGTGCCCGCGGCTCCGCTGCCCGACCTGCGCGCGGTGTCGAACGGAACGACGACACTGCTGTCGCTCCCGTCCAGGAAGCCGGCGGGGGGAGCCCAGTTGACGGAGAGGATCCCCGTGTCGCTGTCGAGGCTTCCCGTGAGCGAGCGCACCGGCGCCGGTGGACCCGCATCCTTGACCACGACCGTCAACTCCAGGGCCGAACCGTTGCAGCCGGACCTCTGGCCCTCTCCCCCGATGGCGTTGAGGTTGTGCCCGCTCCTGACGCGGACCTTGTAGAGGTTGTCGCCGCCGCTGTCGGTCGGGTTCTCGTAGTCGGGCGCGGCCGTGAGATTCAAGCGGCCGTTCCCGGAACTGGTGGATGTGGACGCGGGTGTCGCCTGAAAGAGGGTGCTGTCCTCACCGGGGGAGGACGGCCAGGTCGAGAACGACACCGAGTCGCCGCCCACCCGGCACGTGTAGGCCGTGTCGGGGTCGCTGGTCGTCCAGTTGCGCGTACCGGTGCCGTAGCCCGACCAGGCGAAGGCCAGGGCCGGGTCTACGGTTGCGCCCTCGTAGATCTCGATCCGCGGAGTGCCCCAACGCAGGTCGCCGATGGACTGTGCGTCCGTGAACCGGGCCGACGCGTCGTACCGCACCCGGATAGTCAGCAGGCGGTTAATGGGAGTGTCGCCCTCGAAGATCCCCGCATCCAACGTCGCGTCGGTGCCGAGCGCCCCGGAGGTGTATACCGCGGCGAAAGCGGCGGGAGACACGGACTGCGGCGAGAACCGGACCCTCGTGTTGCCGTCGAGAAAGGTGGCGTCCACCAGAAAATCCGAAAGGGGCAGGATGGGGCCGGAGTTCAGCGCCGCCTTCACCTGGTAGGTGGAGGAGGAGGAACCGCTGAAACTGGCCTCGTTCTTCGGACTGGCGGGCTGGTGGCCGGCGGGGAAGAGCACGTAGTGCTCGGTAATCGTCTGCGCGCGGGCAGGCGCTACGGACGTTGCGGCGAGCGTCAGGGCCGCGATGACCGCCGCCGGCGGGGGTAGCCGCAGCGGCGCCGGGCGCTGGCGGTCGCGCACCCGTTCCTCCAGCTCTGCATGAACCATGATGCAGCTCGTTCAAGGTAGTGTCCCGCCGCCGACTCCAGCGGCGTCTCGTCGCCCGGCGGATCATCGTCAGGCCTGCCGGCGCGGCCTCTCCAGGCACGCAACTCGCTATTCGTCCCGCTATTGACGGATGGGAGACGGAAACCGAACGGTCGGGCGGGAATATTTGCGACGAGCCGGCGCGTCACGGGGCTCGGGGAAACCTCCCGCGTGACGGAATAGGCGGGGCGGAGATTCTCCGCCACGGTCGGCAGCCGCTACGTCGCCCCCGCCGCTGGGGCCGCGCGCCGCCATCCACAGCACAGCTTCTCGCTCATCCGAGCGTTCGGTTTCTGTCTCGTAGCCGTCTAGGAAGGGCGGCCAGGGGAAGGAGGCGCCCGGCCACCAGTTCCGACCCCAATGCGAGACAGGACCGAAGCAGGGCGGTGGGCCGCGGCAGGCCTCGGCGTCCTGGCCGCGTTGGTCCTGTCCGGATCGCCGCTGCAGGTCCAGGAGAGGGAGCGCGGCCGGCAGGGCAGGCTGGTCCGCGCGTACTTCGACGATCGCCTGATCGCCGCCGGGGCGGTCATCTCCCTGGACGTTCTGGAGTCGGAGTACGAGAAGGGCTATCTCGTCGTGCGGGCCACGGAGGACGATGTCGACGCCCTGCGGCGCGCCGGCATGCGCGTCGTCGAGGACAGCCCGGGACGTGCAGTACGGCTGCGGGCCGCCGACGCGAGCGCGAGCCGGTCGGGGACGATACCCGGATATCCATGCTACCGGACGGTCGAACAGACCTACGCGGACGCCGAAGCAATCGTCGAGCAGCATCCGCACCTCGCCACGTGGAGCGTGGTCGGCAAGTCCTGGAAGAAGGAGCAGCGCGCGTCGGACGGCTACGACCTGAAGGTGCTGCGCCTGACCAACTCGGCTGCCTCCGGCGCGAAACCGGTCCTCCTGATCACGACGGCGGTCCATGCGCGGGAGTACGTCACCGCCGAGCTGGGGACGCGGTTCGCGGAGCGGCTGGTCGAGGCCCACGAGACGGATGCCGACGTGCGGTGGCTTCTCGATCACCAGGAAGTCCACATCGTGCTCCACGCGAATCCGGACGGAAGGAAGCGTGCCGAGGAGGGGCTCCTGTGGCGCAAGAACCACAATACGAACCACTGCCCCGACTCGTGGCCGGGCGTCGATCTGAACCGCAACTTCGATTTCAAGTTCGGACACCCCGGCGGCTCCAGCGACGCGGCATGCTCGCAGACCCACCGGGGCACGTCGGCCGCTTCCGAGCCTGAGACGCGGGCCATTTCGGCGTACATGGACGCCCTCTTCCCCGACGCCCGGGGACCGGCGGACGACGACGCGGCGCCCGCCGACACGAGCG
This sequence comes from Vicinamibacterales bacterium, assembly GCA_963665465.1. Classification (GTDB taxonomy): domain Bacteria; phylum Acidobacteriota; class Vicinamibacteria; order Vicinamibacterales; family UBA8438; genus JAAXGX01. The sequence continues at coordinate 4,032,740 of OY762226.1, read as the reverse complement.
GCCTCTTTCTGGACATCCACAGCCACGGCCGCCTCGTCCTGTGGCCCTGGGGGCACGTCGACGAAGCCGCCCCGAACGCGCCGGCGCTCCGGACGCTCGGCCGCAAGCTGGCGTTCTTCAACGGCCACACGCCGATGCAGGCGATCGGCCTGTATCCCACCAGCGGCACCACCGAGGACTACGCCTACGGCGCACTCGGACGCGCGGCGTTCACGTACGAATTGGGCACGACGTTCTTCCAGGGCTGCAGCGACTTCGAGGATTCCATCCTCGAGGTCAACCTGGCCTCGCTGCTCTACGGCTTCAAGGCAGCCAGGGAGCCGTACGTGATTCCGGCCGGGCCCGATGTGCTGGACCTGTCGCTCGGCGGCAACGCGTCGACGACGGGCGTCGGCGCGGGCACGACGGTCACGCTGTCCGCAACGCTCGACGACACGCGCTACGAGAACGGGAACGGCGAGGAACCGTCTCAGAACATCGCCGCGGGCGAGTACTACGTCGATGTCCCTCCCTGGGGGGACGACGCCGCGGCGGTGGCGGTGGCGGCGTCGGACGGGACCTTCGACAGCGATGCCGAGGAGGCAACCGCGTCGATCGACACGACCGGCTGGGGCGCCGGCCGGCATACCGTCTTCGTGCGCGCCAGGGACGCGGACGACAACTGGGGCGCCGTCAGCGCGGTCTTTCTCTTCGTGGACACCGCGCCGCCCGCCACACCCGCGGCGCCGACGCTCGCTGCCGGCACGGGGCAGCTCACCGCCGCCTGGACGGCCCCGGCGGACAACGGGGCGCCGGTCAGCGGGTACAGGCTGCGCTACAAGCCGACCGGCCGGCACTTCGGATGGTCGGTCGTCGACCCCGGCACCAGTCTGCGGTTCACGATCGAAGACCTGCCGAATGAGGAAGTCGCCGTCCAGATGCGGGCGCTGAACGCGATCGGCGGCAGCGCCTGGTCCCCGTCGGCGACCGCCACCCCCGAGCCGGTTCAGTCACCCGAGCAGGAACCGCCGCCGCCCCGCCCCAGCGGCGGCGGTGGCGGGGGGCGCCGGCCCGTGCGACCCAACCGGCCGCCGGAGGCGGTGGGCACGCTGGCGGCTCTGCCGCTGACGGTGGGGGCGAGCCCGGCGCGGGTAGACGTGGCGCCTGCGTTCCGGGATGCGGACCGGGACGCGCTGACGTATGCGGCGACTTCCTCGGCGCAAGAGGTGGCGGTGCTCGCCGTGGAGGGCAGCGTGGTGACGGTAACGCCGGTGGGAGCCGGGACGGCGGTGATCACCGTGACGGCGGCCGACGGCAGGGAGCCGAACACGCCGGCGACGCAGGCGTTCACGGTGACGGTGACCGTCGACTACGACGCCGACGCGGACGGGCTGATCGAGGTGCGGACGCTGGTGCAGCTCGACGCGCTGCGGCATGACCTGGACGGCGACGGGGTGCCGACGGAGGCTGGGGCGGAGGCCCATGCCGCGGCGTTCGAGGGCGCAGTCAGCGGGCTGTCGTGCGGAGGCGCGGGCTGCCGCGGCTACGAGCTGCTGGCGGAGCTGGACTTCGACACCAATGGCAGCGGCGGTGCCGACGCGGGCGACGCATTCTGGAACGGCGGCTCGGGTTGGGTACCGATCGGGACCGGGGCCGAGCCGTTCGCGGCGGCGTTCGAAGGCAACGGGCGGGTGATTCGCGGCCTGTTCGCGGCGGGGGGCGACGGCGCGGGCCTGTTCGGGGCCACGGGGCCGTTGAGCCTGGTCGCTCGGGTAGGGCTGGTTGCGGTGGACGTTGCGGGCACGGCGTCGGTGGGGGCTCTGGCGGGGCTCAACGGCGGGCTGGTAACGGCGGTCTGGGCCACGGGCCGGGTGTCGGGCACGGCGTCGGTGGGCGGTCTGGCGGGGTCCAATGCCGGGGACATCGGCGGCAGCTACGCGGCGGTTGCCGTATCGGGCGAGCGTCAGGCAGGCGGTCTGGTCGGCCTCAACGAGGGCGGTCTGGCGGCGGTGTATGCGACAGGGCGGGTGTCGGGGACGGCGTCGGTGGGCGGTCTGGTGGGGCACCACCGCGGGACGCTGACGGCGAGCTACGCCACCGGGCGGGTGCGAGGTGAGCGCGACGCGGGCGGCCTGGTGGGGGTGGTGAGCGAGCCCGGGACGGTGACGGCCAGCTACTGGGACCAGGAGACGTCGGGCCTGCGGTCGAGCGCGGCAGGCCGGGGGCTGACGAGCTCGGCCCTGCAGCGGGTGACCGCCTACGGCGGTCCGTATGCGGGGTGGAACGTGGACGCGGACGGCGACGGGGCGGTCGACGGCCCGTGGCACCTGGGGACGGCCGCGCAGTATCCGGTGCTGACGCTGGACGTGGACGGCGACGGGACGGCGAACTGGCAGGAACTGGGCCGTCAGCTCCGGGCCGGCCCCGCGCTGACCGTGACGCCGACGGCCATGCCGGCCGAGGTGGTGCTGACGTGGACGGTGGCGGACACGAGCGCGTGGACGCCGTCGCCGCCGGTCACCTACACGGTGACCCGCGAGGCCGTCGCGCCGGTGGAGACCGTCGCGGCGGGGGTGCGCGGCGCGCGCTACGTCGACACGGCCCTGCAGCCGGGCAGCACCTACACGTACCAGGTGGCGGCGGTGGTCGATGGCGGCGAGGCGGTGCGCAGCGCCCTGACGACGGCCGCGGTGCCGTGCGCGTATGCGGTGACGCCGCTGCACCGCGACGTGCTGTGGACAGCCGGCAGGGGGCAGGCGGCCGTGACGACGGGGGCGGGCTGTGCGTGGACGGCGGCGAGCGAGTCGGGGTTCCTGGCGGTGACGGCGGGGACCGAAGACAGCGGGCCGGGGACGGTGCGCTACACGGTGGCGGCGAACCGGGGCGGTCCGCGGCGGGGCACGCTGGCGGTGGCGGGCCGGCGGGTGACGGTCTACCAGGCGTCGCCGACGGCGTTCACGGACCATCCCGTCGAGCGCGGGGCGACGCCGGTCAAGGCGATCCACTTCCTGGAGCTGCGGGCGCGGATCGATGCTCTGCGGGCGGGGGCGGGGCGACCGGCCTTCCGCTGGACGGACCCGGTGCTGACGCCCGGAGCGACGCCGATCAAGGGCGTGCACCTGACGGAGCTGCGGGCGGCGCTGGCCGACGCGTACTCTGCAGCGGGTCGCGCGGCGCCCGCCTACACGGACCCGCTGCTCGCGGCCGGCGCGACCGCAATCCGGGCGGCGCACCTGATGGAGCTGCGGGCCGCGGTAGCGGCGCTGGAATAGGCAGTCGGCAGCAACCGCCAGGCGCCGGTCGCGGCCGTTCCCGGCCCGGGATTACGCGGGCCGCCTGGTGCTCGCCGGCCGCCCGGTGCGGGCCAGCCGGCGCGCATCCTCGACGTAGTAGGCGAAGGTCTCGCGCACCCGCGACAGGAAGCGTTTCAGCTTCTCCCGATCGTTCGGGTCGGGCAGGACCTCGGATGCCCTGAAGGGCGGCTTGATGATGGCCGCGCAGACGGTCGAGTGGATGCGCCGGTCGAAGTTGGCGACGGCAATCGGCACGATCCACGGCTCGGGCTGCACGCTCGCGGCGAGGCGGAACGCGCCCGGCTTGAACGGTCCGGGCGAGTCCTCGGTCCAGTAGCTGGTTCCCTCGGGGCTGAGAATCAGGTTCGTGCCGTCCCGCAGATACCGGCCCGCGGTCTCGAAGAACTCGCTGCGGCGGCTCTCGCGCTGCGCCTCCGTCTCCTCGATCCGGTCGGACTCGTGCGTGTAGACGGCGATGTGGCCCAGCCGGTCGTAGTACGCCTGATGCCCGTACTCGGTGCCGCGGCTGTGGCGCACCACCCGGATGCCGCTGTCGCCGTAGCGCGGGTCCAGGATCATGGCGCTGACGAAGTGCGAGTCGAGCGTGAGCTGGAAGTTGTTGGGCAGCGTGTTGTACTCGTGGTTCTTGAGGTGGTTGAAGATGAAGATGTGCCCCGGCGTGGCCGGCAGATGGTGCTCGCCCTCGATGACGTAGCGTGTCCGCCCGAACGCCTCGCGGAACCCGCGTGCGCAGAGCTTGCGCACGTCGCGCGGCGGCATCTCCGGCGGCGCCGTGACCACGGCGTGGTAGACCTGCCGCAGGGCCTCGAAGAACTCGTGCTCGCGCTTGACCTCCCCGAGCAGGTCCTGGCAGAGCTGCCCCAGCGAGCGCTCGAGCGCGTCGGGGCTGTCCGCCATCCGATCGAGCAGCGCGAACGCGTCGCCGAGCGTCAGGTGGCTGTCGAGCAGGTGCGGCAGTCGATGGATGAGGGAGTTGACGCTGAGCTGCGTGCAGCTCTGCTCGAGCAGGTTGCGAATCGCCAGGCGCTCCTGCGCGAAGCGGCGGGAGATGAAGACCGCGCGGGCGGCGCGCAGGTGGCCGGCCACCAGCCACAGCAGGCGGCGGACCAGGGCCAGCGCCAGCCGCGGGTCGCGGTCCAGTGCCGCCTGCATCCGCTCCGGATCGATGCGGTACAACGTGCAGTCGCGCATCGCCTGCACCGACGTCTGGCTCGACTCGATGCACGCGATGCCGGCCAGGGCCGCGACGGACCCGGGGTTCGAAAGCGTCCGCAGCGCGAACGCGTCCCGCATGCCGGCGGGGCGGTAGTTGAGCGCCACGCGGCCCGTGGCCAGCACCCACAGCCCCGGGTCGCGGCTCCCCTGCTCGACGATCGGCTCGCCCCGGCAGAAGTAGCGGCTCTCGACCGCCTCGGCGAAGAGGCGCAACTGCGATTCCTCGAACACCTCGAAGAAGGCCGACCTGCGGAACAGCTCCATGACGGGCGGCGGCGCGCGGTTGTAGGCCTCCTCCTCCCCCTTCGTGTCGAGGGACTGCCCGAAGTTCGCCGGCGTCCGCGAGTGATGCACGATGCGCGACCGCCGCTCGGCCAGCACCTCGAGACAACGGCGGAGGATCAGATCGAGGAAGCCCGCGCCCAGCGCGGGATCGTCGGCGAAGAGCGTCGCCAGCGCCTGGTGGCCGAGCCGCAGCGCGCGGCAGTCGGTCTTGCAGACCACGGTCGTGGAGTAGCGGCGCGGCTCGAGAAACCCCGACCAGCCCACCGGCGTCCACGCGGTCCTGCTCTGGCCGACGTCGATGTCCTCGTTGCCCTCCTCGATGCGGTTGCGGAACTGCACCTCGCCCTCGGCCACGAGAAACACGTGGGACGCGGGCGCGAACTGGCGCGCCAGGACGTGCCCGGCACCCAACCGTTGCTCCTCGGCCAGCTCGGCCAGCCGGTCCCATGCCAGCGCCCTGCCCGATCCCGACCGCGCCGCGGCGGCGGCGGCGTGGGCGATAAACTCTTGCCTCGTGCCGTCCATGCGTCAGTCCGACTCTACAACGCTCCGCGCCACCCGCCCACCTCTCACCCGGCCCGCCGACTTCTTCGCGTTCTGGTCCGAGACGCTGGACGCGCTGGCGCGGACGCCCGCCAATCCGCGCTTCGGCATCGCGGTGACCTCCCCCGAGGGCGCCCGCGTCCTGCCGGTCCGCTTCGCGTCGCTGGGGGGCTGCGACATCCAGGGCTTCCTGGTCACGCCCGGCGCGGCCGGCCCGGGGGTGGCGCCGGCCGCATCCCGGCCGCTCGTCGTCACCACGCACGGCTACAACTCGCAGTGCAATCCGGTGCTCGAGGCGCGCCACGCGGCGGCCTGCGGGGCCGACCTGCTCTGCTTCGACGTGCGAGGCTTCGGGCTGTCCCGCGCCGGCTGCCCGATCGATCCCCGCGGCTACGTGCTCACCGGCCTCGCGGACCCGTGCACGTCGATCCTGCGGGGCGCGGTGTGCGACTTCGTGCGCGCCGCCCAGGTCGCAGCGCTGCTGGAGGCGGGCGGCGGCGGGACCGTGTTCCACGGGCGCAGCTTCGGCGGCTCGCTGGCGCTCATGGCGCAGGTCGTGTCCGGCGCGGCGAACTATCTTGCGGTGGCCGTCCCCACGTTCGGCTGGGCGGCCGGCCGGCGGCGGCTGACCAGGGCCGGCTCAGGGCAGGAGATCAACGACCACCTCGCCCGGCAGCCCGCGGACGAGGCGGCGGTCATGCACACCCTCGCCTACTTCGACACCGTCAACTTCGCCGACCGCGTCGGCTGCCGCGCGCTGGTCGGCGTCGGGCTGCACGACGAGGTGGTGCCGCCCGCCACGGTCTACGCCATCGCCAACCGCATGGTGCCGCGGCCGGAGGTCATGGAGCTGCCGGTGAGCCATACCGACGACCCGCAGGAACGCCACTGGGTGCGGTTCGACAGCCGCTGGACGGCCGCGGTGGCGGCGGGGCTGACCGGCCCCGCCTGAGCGGCCCCGGCGCCGGGAGGCATCCGGCGCCGGAGGCGCCCGCCGCTACTCGGCCCCGAGCCACTCGAGAATCGCCGGCGTGACGATCTCGGGCGCCTGCGTGTGCGGGCCGTGGCCGATGCCGGGCAGCACGATGAGCGTCAGCGGCGCGTCGACCCAGCGCCAGGTGTCGTTGAGGGTCCCGGACATGAACGGGCGGCTGTCCCTGCCGTAGACGAGCAGCGTCGGCGCCTGCACCGGCGGGAACTCGCCGATGCGGAAACCGAAGCCCTCGGTCTCGAGCGTGACCGGCGATCGCGGCCAGTTGGCCCGGTAGAAGTTCGCGACCGACTCGACGTCCAGACGGTCGTACGCGGCCGCACGCAGCTCGGCCAGCTCGGGCGTGTCGCCCGGCCGGGCCGGTGCGCTGCGGACCCGCTCGCCGTACGCGGCGGGGGCGTCCGGGTTCTCCTGCATCCCGCGCTGGAACGTGCTCGCCTGCCGCTGCTCCGGATTCGAGGCCAGCTCGCGGATCAGGCCGGCGGGGTGGATCGTGCCGACGGAGACCAGGCGCTCGGTCATTTCGGGATGGGTCATGGCGAAGTGCCAGGCGTAGAAGCCGCCGCTGTCCTGCCCCACGACGATCGCCTTCTCCTCGCCGAGATGGCGGATGATCGCGGCTATGTCGCCGGAGATCTTCGCCATCGCGTAGTGCTCGACGCCCTGCGGCTTGCCGCTCTTGTTGGTGCCGCGCGTCGACATGACCGCCACCCGGTAGTGCTCCGACAGGGCGACCAGCTGGTGGCGCCAGTCGAACCACGGGCCGCTGATGCTGTGGACGAAGACGACGAGCGGCCCCTCGCCGGCCGTGTGGTACACGATCTCGACGCCGTCCGAGTCGACGCTCCCCTCCGTGACCGCGACGCTCGCCCCCCGCCAGTCCGTGACGGTCACGTTGGCCAGCGCCGCCGCGGGCACGAGCACGATGGCGACGATCAGCAGCCGGCACAGCATTTTCATGACGTCTCCCTTCACGCGGAATCTCTCGACCTGACCTTGCGTCAGTCTAGCAGCCCGGTGCCCCCCGCGCCTTGACCCCCCGCGACCCATCGGCTACGCTCGCATCTCCGTCGGTGCTCCAGATGGCTGGAGCGGCAAGAGGGAACCCGGTGCGAATCCGGGGCTGCCCCGCAGCGGTAAACGGGAACGACCGCCGTCATAGCACTGGCTCCCGAGGGGAGCTGGGAAGCGACGGCCAGTAGGCTCAGCGACAGCTGAACGCCCGCAAGCCCGAAGACCTGCCGGCATCGTATCAACTGACCTGGACCTCCGAGGGGAGGCGAGGGCGCCTGGCCGGCCGGCCTTCCCGCCCCTGTCCCCACTCGGCGAGCCCCGGGTCGTGGTCGAGGGACCATGAGCGGCGCGCATTCAGTTCCGGCAACCGGGTCGTCACCCGCCCGCGAATCACGCTCAATCGGCCCTCCCGCAAGGAGAGGCATGCGAACAACGCAGCAGGCAGGCTCGGCGTGGACACTGTACAGCTCGATTCTCATCGCGGCGGCCCTGGCGGCACTGGCGGTCATGCTGCCGCACCCCGCCGCGGCGGACAGCCTCGCGGGGCGCATCGTCGATCCGCAGGACCGGGTCGTGCCGCAGGCGCGGATCCGCCTGTTCGACCGCGCGAGCGGCCAGGTGCGCGAGACCGACAGCTCGCCCGCCGGGCGCTACCGCTTCGACGACATCCCGCCCGGCGACTACGTGCTCGAGGCGCAGGGGTCGGCGGGGGCGCTGTCCGGCGCCGCCGTGGTGCGCGTCGAGGGCAGCAGCGGCCGCGATCTGGCGCTGGCCGTCTCCGGCGTGACCGCCGAGGTGGTGGTCACCGCCTCGAGCACGCCGCTGCTGGCCCGGGAGGCGGCCAAGGCGCTCGACGTCATCGACGCGAACGAGCTCGCCCTGCGCAACGAGCTGTCGGTGGCCGAGGCGGTCCGCACGCTGCCGGGCATTCGCGTGCAGTCGCTGGGGGGACCGGGCAGCTTCACCACCGTTCAGACGCGCGGCATGCGTAGCTACGACACGGCCGTGCTGATCGACGGCCTGCGCTTCCGGGACGCGGCGAGTCCGCAGAACGACGCCACCGCCTTTCTCTCCAACCTGGCGACCGTCGACACCGAGCGGATCGAGGTGATGCGCGGCTCGGGCTCGTCGCTCTACGGGTCGAATGCGATGGCCGGCGTCATCAACGTCACGTCGCGCACGGGCGGCGGCCCCGCCCAGGGCGACGTGCTGCTCGAAGGCGGCGGGCTCGGCATGGTGCGCACCGTCCCGAGCCTGCGCGGCGGACTGGCGGGCGACCGCCTGACCTACAGCGGCGCCGTGTCGTACATCGACGTGACGGAGGGCGTTCGCGGCGCGAACCCCTACCGCAGCGTCTCGCCGCAGGGGATGCTGCGCTACCAGCTCAGCCCCACGCTGTCGGCGACGGGCCGCGTCTGGTACGCGGGCGACCGGGCGCAAACGCGCAACAGCCCCGACTTCCCCGGCGAGGTGCTCGCCAACTTCCCGGCCGCGGGCAGCGTGGCCGCGGCGGCTCTGCCGACGGACCAGCTCGAGCGCTTCGAGCAGGGCCTGCCGTTCGATGGCGGACAGGCAACGTTCGTCCCCAGCGCCAACGACCCGGACGCCGTGCGGCGATCGTCGTTCCTCAACGCCAGCGCCGTGCTGCGGCACACCGTAGCCCCCGGCGCCACCTACCGCGTCGCCTACCAGGCCGTGGCCACCGAGCGCGAGCACGTCAACGGGCCGCGCGGCGTCGGCTTCCAGCCGTTCGACGCAAGCAGCAGCTTCTACGACGGCCGGACCGACATGCTGCAGGCGCGGCTCGATGCAGCGTTCGGCACGTCCAACTTCTTCAGCGCCGGCTACGAGTTCGAGCGCGAGCAGCTCTTCACGGAGGCGTCGGGTAACACCGCGACCATCACCATCGATTCGTACAGCCACGCGCTGTACGCGCAGGACCGCATCGAGCTGCTCGGCGGCCGGCTGCAGGTGAGCTTCGGCGGCCGGCTGCAGACCTTCGACCTGCCCGATCCGACGTTCGTCGGCGGCAGCCATCCGTACGGCGGCGCCGGGGTCGAGGTCCCGGCGGCCTATACGGGCGATGCGGCCGTGGCCTGGTTCGTCCCCGGCAGCGAGACCAAGCTCCGCCTGCACGTCGGCAACAGCTACCGGGCGCCCTCGCCGTTCGAGCGCTTCGGCGGGACGTTCTCGTCGTTCTTCCGCTCCTTCAGCTTCTACGGCGACCCGCGGCTGGAGCCCGAGCGCGCCGTGGCGGTCGACGGCGGCATCGACCAGTCGCTCTTCGACTCGCGGCTGCAGATCGGCGCCACGGCCTTCTACACCGACCTGGAGAACGCCATCCTCTTCGACTTCGCGAACTTCCCGGCGGCGACCGATCCGTTCGGCCGCTTCTTCGGCTACCGCAACTCGGGCGGCGGCCGGGCGCGCGGCGTCGAGGTGAGCGTGCAGGCCGCCCCCTCGCTGTCGACCAGCTTGCGGGCCTCGTACACCTACACCGACTCGGTATCGGACACGCCGACCATCGGCGACGACTTCTTCGGGGTGCCGGGCCTGTCGAAGCACCTGTTCACGCTCACCGCCACGCAGTGGATCGCCGAGCGCCTCAACGTGACCTTCGATCTGTTCGCCGCCAGCGACTACCCGCTGTCGCCCTTCGGCGCCCTGGGGCGCCGGCTGGTCTTCGGCGGCCCGGTCAAGGGCGACCTCGTCGTCCGCTACGACCTGCTGGCCCGCCCCGATCTGGGACTGGATCTGTACGCGAAGGTGGAGAACCTGTTCGATCACGACTACTACGAGGACGGCTTCCTGACACCCGGCGCCTGGGCCATCGGGGGCTTGCGCGTCCGCTACTGACGCCCCGGGGCGTGCGATCGTGCCATGATGTAGCGGGTCCCCGGAGCCGCACCCTGCGCCATACCAAGATCGTCGCCACCCTCGGGCCGGCCTGCGCTTCCGACGCCGCGGTGGACGCCCTGCTGGCGGCCGGCGTCGACGTGTTCCGCGTGAACTCGTCGCACGGCGCACGCGACGACCGGCGGCGCATGGTGGAGCAGGTCCGGCGCCGCGCCGCCCGGGCCGACCGCATCGTGGCGGTGCTGCAGGACCTCGCCGGTCCCAAGATCCGCATCGGCCCGCTGGCCGATCCGGATGGCGTGCAGCTCGAGGCGGGCGCGCGGCTGCGGATCGCGGTGGGCGACTTCCCGGGTGACGCGGAGCGGGTGTCGACCACCTGCGCGCCGCTCGCGACGGCCGTGCGCGGCGGCGAGCCGCTGCTGCTCGACGACGGGCAGATCGTCCTGCGGGTGGTAGCCAGCGACGGCGCCGAGATCGTCGCGGAAGTGGAGCACGGCGGTTTGCTCGCGCCCCGCAAGGGCATCAACGTGCCCGGCGTCGACCTGCCGCTCTCGGCCGTGACCACGGCCGACATGGAGGAGATCGCGGCGGCCGCGGCGGCGGGTGTCGACTTCCTCGGCGTCAGCTTCGTCCAGACCGGCGACGACCTGCGGAAGGCGCGGGCCGTGGCGTACGGGCACGGCGCCGAGCACGTCGGCCTGGTGGCGAAGATCGAGCGGCCGCAGGCGCTGGATCGCTTCGACGACATCCTCGCCGCCTCCGACGCGGTGATGGTGGCGCGCGGCGACCTCGGCCTGGAGATTCCGCTCGAGCGCGTGCCGCGCGTCCAGAAGGACCTGACCCGCCGCGCCCGGGACGCCGGCGTGCCGGTGATCGTGGCGACCCAGGTGCTCGAGACCATGCGGCATGCGCCGCGACCGTCGCGCGCGGAGGTGAGCGATGCGGCCAACGCCGTGGACGACGGCGTCGACGCCATCATGCTGGCCGGGGAGACCGCGGCCGGCGAGTATCCGGTGCTCGCCGCGCAGACGCTCGACGCGGTGCTGCGCGACGCCGAATCGGCCGCGCCCGATCGCGTGGTTCCAGGCGACACCGGCGACCGGCACGACCGCGCGCTGTGCGACGCGGCGGTCACGCTGGCCGCCGCCGCGGCCGCCACGGCCATCGTGGCCGTCACCGGGAGCGGCACCACGGCGCGCCAGATCGCCGCGCTGCGGCCGCCCGTCCCGGTCTACGCCGCGACCGCGGACGCCGCCGTCGCCCGCCAGCTCGCGCTCTACCGCAGCGTGGCGCCCCTGGTGGTGCCGGCCGATCGGCTCGCGGTGGGACACCTCAAGCCGGAGCTGGCCCGCCGCGGAATCGTCCGCGCCGGCGACGCGGTGGTGATCGCCCGCGTGCACTCGGACCTGGACATGGCGAACGCGAACTTCGTCGAGCTGCAGCGGTTCTGACAATTGGACGGGGCTGCGCCCCGAACCCCCGGCATCCGCTTGCGGGGACCCCACTGCCCCGCGCCGCTCCCGCCGAGGCGCGCTGTGCGCGCCTTGCGGAGTCAGCACCGTTCTACGGCGCAGACTCCTCGCCCTCAACGCGCAGGTCGTCCAGAAACTCCGAAGCCGGCTCCACGCCGGTGACCAGCAGCCGGTCGCGGGCGCGCGTGCACGCCACGTAGAGCAGGTGCCGCTCCGTGGCGTAGACGTCCTCGAGGTCGGCTTCGTCGGCGACCGCCTCGATCCGGGACTGCAGCGGAATCACGTCGTCGTCGCAGGCGGCCACCGCGACCGCACGAAACTCCAGCCCCTTGGCGAGGTGCATGGTGCCGACGGCGACTGAACCCGACGCGCCACCCGGCCGGACGTCGAGCTCCACCGGCGTGAGCCCGGCTTCCCGGACCGCGGCAATCGCTCTCTCGACCTGCGCGATCGACCTGACGAATACACCGATCTCGTGCGGCGCGTACCCCTCGTCTCGCCGCGCTCGCAGCCAGTCCGCAAGGCCGGCTGCCTCGTCTCGCGGCGCCCCGAAGGTTCTCAGCTCCGGCACCGGTCCGTTGAACACCGAGATCGTGCCGCTCCGGTCTTCCGCGTTGCCGTCGACGTCCGCAAGCTCGGGCGACAGGAGCCGGTCGGCCTGCCGCCGTATCTGGTGCGACGTCCGGTAGTTGATGCGCAGCGTATGGGAGCGCCCGCGCACGTCGACGCCCAGGGAGCGCCACGAGAACGGCGTCTGGAAGATACGCTGGCCGAGGTCGCCGGCAAAGAAGAGACTGTTGGGTCGGCCGCCGCCGAGCGCGGCGAGAAAGCGCAGCTCGGCAACGCCGACGTCCTGAGCCTCGTCGACGACGCAGAACTCGAAGGGCGGCTGCTCCAGTGCCGCCAGCCGGGCCGCGACGCGGCCGAACAGCGCCGGCTCCGTCAACAGCTCCTGCGCCGCCAGCGCGGACCGGACCCGCGAGAAGATCGACCAGAGCAAGGCGCGCTGCGCCTCGCCGAGCCGCGTCTTGCGCCCCAGGCGGGGCACGTCGCGATACGCTTCCCAGCTCCCGAGCTGCCAGGCGTCGACGACCGACTGCCACTCCGTCCAGAGGAAATGGGCGCTGAACCGGTGCTTCTCGACCTCGGCGGCTGCCCGTTCGATCAGCTCGCGCACCTGACCATCGGCCGCGACATTCGGCTTGCCGAAGCTGGCCGCGTAGAGGCGCCGCCCGATGCCGCTCAGCGAGTGCACCTCCAGACGCTCGGCGATCGCCGGCTCGTTCCCGATGAGGCGCAGGAGACTGCCCCTCAGCGCGCTCGCGAGCGTGTCGGAGAAAGTCGCCAGCAGCACCCTCGCGCCGCGCTGTGCGCGCGCCAGGTGCACGGCGCGATGCAGCGCCACGACGGTCTTGCCCGTCCCGGCCGACCCGGATACCCGCGCCGGGCCGTTGTAGTCCCGCTCGACGATCGCACGTTGCGAAGGGTGCAGAAAAACGGTCCACTTCTCCCAGGGATAGTCGAGCGCCCGCTCCAGCTCCTCGACGTTCGCCACGACGCGAAAGCGGCGCTGCGCGTCCGGATGCGCGAACGGATCTCGGACCGGTGGTTCCAGCACCGACCGCCGGCCCTCGACACCGATTGCGCTACGCGGCGCCGGTGCTGCGCCCGTTGCAACCTGCAGCAACGCTTCCGCCGCCTCAGCCGGCAGGTGGTCGGCGACATCGAGCAGCGTGTCCTCTGTAGCGCTCCTCACGTCGCCAAGCCAATCGACCGGCACGCCGTAACCCAACAGCTCGCCGTCGGACCTATCGGCGAAGAGTGGCGACCTTGACGACTCGGAACCGGCCGCGGCAACAGCCGCGGCAACCGAGGCCTCGCCTTCGACGTAGCGCGTTACCTCGACTTCACGAACCCTTTCGCGGATCTCGACGAGCTGCGCCGCGCCGGTCCTCGGATGCTCCTCCAGGCGGCGCCGCTCGGCCCACTGATACGCCGCATCGTGGTGATCGACGTAGCACAGCAGGAAGCTCGTGGCGGTCCGATGGACGATGAGCCGGATGTCGCGGCTGACGCGGGCGGACCAGAAGCTCTTGTCCTTGGACCGGTCCACCTGATGCAGCTTCAAGCCCGGGCGGGCGGGGTTCATCTGCAGGTCGAACGCCGTGGTCTTGACCGCCTTCTGCTCCTCGCCAGTCAGCTTCGCGAGGCTCGCGGTGAAGGTGTCAGCGATGCGAAACTGCATCAGTTCTCAATCTCTACCGGAACACCAATCTGGTTGGCGACTTCGGTCCGCAGGTCCACGTCCATCTCTGGTGCACGTATGCTGACGATCAGCGCATATCGCGCGGTCTGGTCGTATCTCTCGAGGGCTTGGCGGGTCTTCCACCAACCCACCGCCGGGTAAACGGCGAGGCACCCCCGGCTCGCGAGTTCGGCTGCGCTGCCGCGCCAGATATCGCCATGCAGTGAACCTCGGTGACGAGTCTGCTTTCCAATCAGCCACTCGGGATCACTGCCGTGCCTGCCGTGGGTCCCCTCCTCCTTGTCCCGTGCGGCCGCATTAGTCTGTGGCTCAGCTGCGGCGACACCGTCGCTAGCGCGATCTCCTGTCGGGGTAGCGACCAGCGCCGGACAGGTCACTGCGCTGGGAGGCGGATACGTAGGGGTGAGCCGGGCGCGGACTCGACAATACCCGCCTCGACGAGCACGGCGGCGACGTAGTTCCCGGCGCGGCGCTGAACGCCTGCGGCCTTCAGATAGCCATCCAGCGTGTCGGGTGCAGGGTGACTGAGATCGCTGTTGACCCGCACGCAGGAGTTGTCGAGAAACTGCGGGATTCCTTCCATGCAGGACCACGGGATCGGAGTCCTCCATCCGTGGCCGAGCACAAGCACCACGGTATCGGTCGAAAACTCGGCGAGCTCGAACGACGCTCTAAGGCTGAGGGTCTTGATGTACCGCACCCGGTTTCTTGGACACAAGTTTGGGCTACGCGGCTTGGCGTAGCTCGTACTCCTCGCGGGCCTCGAGTGGCGTGCGATAGGCGAGCTTCTCAAGGCGCCAGCACCGGTTGTAGCGCTCGACGAACTCGGCGACGGCGGCGCGCACGTCGGCGAGGTTTCGAAAGACCCGGCCGTAGACGACCTGCTCCTTGAGCGTGCGATTCCAGCGTTCGACGACGCCGTTGGTCTCCGGCTCTTCGAGCAGGCCGAAGCTGGGGCGGATGCCCCAGTAGCGGACCTGGTTGAGGAAGTGGTCCGACAGATACTGGCTGCCGTGATCCATCCGGAGCGCCAGCCCGCGGGCCGCGTCCGCCTCGACCGAGCCGCAGCATCGCCGGAGCCCTTGCGCGACCGGCTCGAGGGCCGCGAAACGGCTCCCCACCTTGCACACGTGCCAGCCCACGCACTCGGCGTTCCAGTGGTCGACGGCCGCGAAGGTCCAGACCCAGCCGTCGTCGACGGTCAACACCCGCGCGCCGTCGGTACCCCACATGACGTCGGGCGCCGAGGTGACAATCGTGCCGTCGTGCGGCTTCGGCTCACCCTGCCGCCCGCGGTGAGGCGAGAGCAGGCCCTGCGCGCGCATCACGCGCAACACCCGTGTCCGCGAAACCCGCACCCCGTCGAGAATCCGCAGCCGCGCGTGGACCTTGCGATGGCCCTCGCCCTGGAACGGCGAGCGGGCCAAGTCGTTGCGAACGGCCGCCAGCAACTGCGCATCAGACAGCGCGGGCGTCGGCCCGCGGCGGCGTGGGCCATCAGCCCGCGCTGGGTGCTGCACGCGAGCCCGCCTGGCGTAGAGCGCCGAGCGCGACCGCTCCCACGTTCGACACACTCGCTCGAGACCGTAGCGTCGCCCCGTCGTCGCGGAGGTCGTTTGGCTCATCGTCGCGACCTCCGCGTCGCCAAAGGGAGGCGGCGCTCCGCTGCGCGGGCACGCGACCGCAACAGCTCGTTCTCCATCGACAGCTCCCCGATGTGCCGCTTGGCCGCATCCAGCTCCACGGCCAGCGGCTCACCGGCCTGCTCCTTCAGGCCCAGCTCGAGGCCGGCCAGCGCCCGCGCCTTCCACCTCTCCAGGCGATAGACCTCCACCCCGACTTCACGCGAGACCGCGTCGAGCGGCTCGCCGCGCAGCAGCCGCAACACCACGTCCCGTTTCCGGCTCGCGCTCCACCGTTGCCCCGGCGCCAAGGCCCCCGACCCCACCGCCGCCGCGTCGGCGCCGACTCCGGTCGCCCTCCGGGCTCCCTCCGTCGGCGCCGACCCAGCTCCCTTCACCCGTCTCGATCCAGCCATGCCCCCTACCTCCTGCGACATCGGATTCTCCCTTAATCCGTGTCCAAGAAAACTGGGGGCGCCCCAGCTGAGGGTCTTGAGGGTCTTGCGTCCGATTCTGCGGACGGCTTTCTCAACGGTACCCATTCACAGACCACCCCCGGCTACTAGTGGTGTGTCACTAGAACAAGTTTGCAGTTCAACACGCGTGGCATCGCGGCACTGCCGCCCACAATCGCCGCAGGAATTGGGCGTTTCTGCGAGCCGTTGGCCGTCTGCGGCAAGTGTAAAGGCCTTTATGAGACACACCACTAGGGTTTCTGCTGCTGCGCGATGAGCAGGTCGAGCTTCCCTTCCACGCCCGCCATTCGCTCGCCGAGCCGCACTTCCACGGCCGTGACTCGTTCACCCAGGGCCGAGATCGCCCGCATGAGGGCGGCGTGTTCTTCCCTGTTCGTCTTGTCGTAGTGGGCGATCATCCGCCAGGAAGCGCCCAGAACGGCCACGCCTCCGATGAATGCTCCAGCGACCGCAACCACGGCTTCGATGCCCATCAAGAGGCTCCTGTCCTGACGCCCGCCTGAGCGGGCCGTGTCGAGCATCAGCTCACGCCCAGCGTAGCATGGGGTCCGGCCCTGAACTTTCAGACCGCGCCTAACGCCGGCGCCCTCGTCGTTCGACTTGCCGGCGATGGTCACGGTTCCGGGCTTGTCCGGATGCCGATACTGCCGATGGCTTCCTCTGGTGCGAACCAGTGACCAGCCGGCCTGCTCGACAGGCGGATCGCGTCATGGACCTTCGGCACCGGTCAGGTCACCGCTCCGTGCGGCTTGCAGGCCGCACCTCTCCCCAAAGCGGAAAGCGCCGCTCGAAGCGTCGCGTCGCAACCGGTCCGAGCACGCCGACCCCCACAGCTTCAGCGGACACCCCTGAGGTTCACACCGAACAAACGGATACGACCTGCATCGTACAGCCGGCGGCAGTCCGCTGCATCGCGGCCACGATTCCGAAGAGACAAGCCGGAAGCCATGCCGTCGCCGTCGAAGCGCGGGTCGTCGCATTCGTCATCGCGCGCCCATTCGCTCGTATCGTCACCGAATTCAATGGCCTGTGACAGCGGCGGCCGCCGCGCGTCAGCCGGCGCCGTCCCCGCGGTGCCATCTGCCGATGCATCGGCAGATGGCCCGCTTCCCGGCCCGTCCACCGGGAGCGTTCGATCGGACGGCTCGCGCAGGACCGCCAGCTGGTTCTCCGCGAGCCGACGGAAGGTCCCGTTCGGGAACTGCTCGAGGTACGCCTCGAAGTCCGCCGGGTTCGTGCTGTTCATGATCGATTGCCAGAACAGCCCTCCAGCTCCGCCGAGGCCAGCGGTGACGCCGTCGTCTGCTGAGCCCCGCTAGCCGCAGGAGCCGACGCAGCGGCCGACCGCAACGCCTCGGCCGCCGGTCCGTCCAGATAGCCCGTCGCCCGCTCGCTTCGCGCCGACTGCCAGTCCCGGATCGCCGCGCGCGTCCGCGGACCGAACACCCCGTCCGCGCTGCCCGGGTCGTAGCCTGCCGCGCGGAGCGCCTGCTGAATCTGCTGCCGCGCCGCGCGGTCGAGGTTCAACCCTTCCTCGATGACCTGGCCGTTGCAGCCCCACACCCGAACCACGCACCCCGCGCCGCCGCGCGACGCGCACGCGGCGAGCGCCGCCTGCCGCGCGCCGTCCGCCGAGTCGTAGGATTCGGCCCAGCCCACCGCCGTACTGTCGGCGTCCTGGTCGGCCGCATACGCCCCGCAACGGTTGAACGTCAGCACCACCGAGCACCCCGCGCCGCACTCGCTGAGCGCCGCCGACCGCGCCGTCGCCGGCGTCTCGTAGTCGATCGCCCACCCATACTGTGAGGTTGCCCCGACTATGTGGAGTTCCGCATAGTCGGGGCAACTCCAACCACTCCTGCGCCTTCATCGCGTCCTTGCGCCTTCCCCCGAAGACGATGCCGGAACCGCCCCGACCGCACATAGCTCGTCCCATGAACGCCACCACGTCAACCGATGTCGACGTTCGTCGCCCATGCGTTCGGCCTCGCCGGCGGGACGCAGCGGGTAGTCCTCCGCCCCGAACAGCTCCCGCTGCCGTAGCGCCGCGTCCACCTCGGCTGCGGTGGCCGCACGGAACCCGTCGCCATCGTCCACCTCGATCGTGAACACGCCGCGGCCGCGTCCCGTCACGCGCCAGCGACGTTCAGAGCATGGGGCCACCATCGACCGGCAGCGTAGCACGGGTGCACGGCGCGATGCAGCGCCACGACGGTCTTGCCCGTCCCGGCCGACCCGGATACCCGCGCCGGGCCGTTGTAGTCCCGCTCGACGATCGCGCGTTGCGAAGGGTGCAGAAAAACGGTCCACTTCTCCCAGGGATAGTCGAGCGCCCGCTCCAGCTCCTCGACGTTCGCCACGACGCGGAAGCGGCGCTGCGCGTCCGGATGCGCGAACGGATCTCGGACCGGTGGTTACAGCATCGACGGCCGGCCTCGTGGCGGTCCGATGGACGATGAGTCGGATGTCGCGGCTGACGCGGGCGGACCAGAAGCTCTTGTCCTTGGACCGGTCCACCTGATGCAGCTTCAAGCCCGGGCGGGCGGGGTTCATCTGCAGGTCGAACGCCGTGGTCTTGACCGCCTTCTGCTCCTCGCCAGTCAGCTTCGCGAGGCTCGCGGTGAAGGTGTCAGCGATGCGAAACTGCATCAGTTCTCAATCTCTACCGGAACACCAATCTGGTTGGCGACTTCGGTCCGCAGGTCCACGTCGACCTCCGGCGCCCCGATACTGACCACCAGCGCGTACCGCGCAAGTTGGTTGTATCGCTCGAGAGCTTGACGGGTCTTCCACCAGCCCACTGCCGGGTAAACGGCGAGGCACCCTCGGCTCGCGAGGTCGGCTGCGCTGCCGCGCCAGATGTCGCCATGCAGCGAACCCCTGTGGCGAACCTGCTTGCCAATCAACCAGGCGGGATCGTTGTCGCGTCGGCGCCGGGTTCCCTCCTCCTCGTCTCTCGCGGCCGCGTTGACCCGTGTTCGGAAATCGTCGACCGATTCGTGTGGTCGCTTGACGTCGAAACGGAGACCGTGCGACTCGTACCGGTACCGCGAACGGACGCCGCGACGCGACGGGTTCGGCTCGATGAAGTAGGAGAGCGTCACCCGCATCTCCACTTCGGTACCTCCCAGCGCCTCCAGCGATTCGCGCGGCCAAGGGAGGCTGTGGAGATGCATGTCTCGCAGCCTGGGCTGCTTCGAGCCCTCGCGCTCAAACGGGTGCAGGCGTTCCTCGACGACCATCGTCAACGAGTTTTGGACGCTCCAGAGCGCGCGATCGAGAGCCGGTACCCCGAACCCGCAGCGTTGCAGCAGACGTTGGTAGTCTGCCTTCGTCGGCGCGCCGGTCACAGGCAACGAGGCGCGCTTCATGGCCTCGGTCCATTCCGCGGCATGCACGATCAGCGCACGGACGGTCTCCGGCCACAATTCCGGATAGACGACCCTGATTCGCGCCGCGAGCCGCGCAGCCAGCGCCATCGCCGCGCTCGTCGCGCAGGTCGTCGTGAAGACCCGCTCGGCGGGGCGGTGATGGGTCGTCAGCAGGCTGAGGCTGTCCATCGTCACCGCCGACAGCAGGTCCTTCGCGGCGTTGCCGCCTTCGAGTACCACGTCCGGCTTCAGCGGCCAGTGCCTTTCCCAGGTCAACGAGGTCGTGCTGAACGGACTCAGACCTCCCCGCGGCGCAACGGGCGCATAGTCCGTGGCATCGGGCTCGGTGACTCGCACGCGATCGGTGAAAGCGCCGACGGTCAGCGCGTTCCATGCCTGCGCCGGGTCGTGCACGCCATCGGTATCGTTGGAATGCGGGTAGTCGAACCACGCATTGGAATCCTGAATGTTCCCCGCAGACAGAACGAGCAGCCGCGGATACTCACCGGCCGCATCGGCATCCGCCGCCAGCGAGTCCACGGCCGCCGACCACGCCGACGGGCGGCCCCGGTCGCGGTCGTTCGGGGCCGTAACGGCCATGCCGAATACACGAGACCTCCCCGGAGCCGCGATCTCCGGGCGCGCCACCGCCTCCACCGTCACGTATCCATGGTGCCACGGGTCTCCGCCGGCACCGGGCCCTGGCAGCAGCTTGACCGATTCCAGACGGTGCTCGAGCTCCACCGGATCCGCGCCATCGAGAAGTGCGGTCAGATCGCCAGCGAGCGCCACGCCGGCCATCTGCGTCCCGTGGCCGTGATCGTCGTCGGTGCCCCAGCCTGGCTCGACCGTGTAGAGATCGCCGGGATCGAGTGCCGGGCCCAGAAGTGAATGCCCGCGGTTGACCCCCGTGTCCAGCAGACAGACGCGAGGAACTTCGTCAGCGTCGACCGGGAATCGCGTTCGCGCCAACAACTCGTCCAACCATTCCTGCTGCTCCTCCGGCCGCAGGGAGCCGAAGAACTCCGCGGTCTCCTTGGCCCGCCGCAGCTCCGCGATGCTGTTGAGCGTGAGGATCGAGCCCTGCATCTGCTCCAGGGACGCGGACACCAGGAGCACCGTTCGCTCGGGAAAAACGAGCTCGCCCGGCGCTACCCGCATCCCCTGGGCTACGGCTCGCTCCTGAAAAGACGCGGCAACTGCCTGCCGATCCTTCCGGACGGGCAACCACACCTCCCACCACAGTGGGCCCTCGTCCTCGGTGGGGAACTCCGTATCGTCATCGGTCCACAGCGCCCGGAGGCTCGCGACTCGGATCTGGTCAATCGCATCCACGAGTCTTCTGTTGTCACGGGCGCGGCCGGCGCGGTCCCGCCTCTCCTCCAGGTAGTCGCGGATGAGACGCTCGAAGTGATCGAGCTTCCCGTCCGGCACGAACACCGTCGCGTGAGTGCGGTCGCCGACATGGCGACTGTTCCGCAGCTCGATTCCTGACCGTTCCCGCGCCAGGCTCTCGACGGCCAGCTTGATGTCCGGAAAGCTCTCGAACTCGACCTGCAGTCCCAGCCCCTCGTCCATGCCCGCCGCCAATTGGGCATCCCGAGCCGCGTCCGCCTCTACCCGCAGCGCATCGACCTGACGCTGCAGAGCTCCGCCGTGGCGGACGCGATCCCGCTCGGGCACAAGCGGGCTGCTCCCGCCGCGCTGCGGCGAGCGATACGCCTCGGTTTCCGTGAAGCCCTGCAGGATGAAATGCCGACTCCGTCGGTCGGCCCCGTTCGCCACGTCCCGACCGCGCCTCTTCGCTACGCCCTGGCGGCCGCCAGCCTCCTGGCGATGTCCTGGCGCTCCTTCAGCATCGAGCGGATGTCCTGCTCATGCACCAGTTTCCGCTCTCGAATCAACGCATCCTTCAGAACCTCGTCGGCGGCGCGTGTCACCTCCGCGCAGCTCAACCCCGCGGCCGAGGTCGCCAGGGTCTGCCACCGGACTCGCTTGACCGCAACGGCATGCAGGCGCGCCCTCAGGAGGGCGGCAATCTGCGCCCTGGCGGGCAGGTCGTAGTGCAGGATGTCGTCGAAACGCCGGAAGAGAGCCGAATCGAGGATATCCGGATGGTTCGTGGCAGCAATGACGAGACTGTGGGAGCGGTCCTGCTCGATCATCTGCAGAAAGCTGTTGAGAACGCGCCGAATCTCGCCCACGTCGTTCGCGAGCCCGCGCCGCGAGCCGATGGCGTCGAACTCGTCGAAGAAGTACACCCCCCGTGTCCGTCCTGTCGCCTCGAAGATCTGCCGCAGCTTGGCTGCCGTCTCCCCCATGTACTTGGTGATGAGCCCGTCGAGGCGCACTTGAAGGAGTGGAAGCCCCAACTCGCCCGCCAGAACCGACGCCGTCATCGTCTTGCCGGTGCCGGGTGGCCCCATCAACAACAACTTCCGGCGCGGTGCGAGACCCCGCTCCACGATGCGCCCCGCATGGCGCTGCTCCCGAATCACGCGTCGAATCTGGTCCGCGAGCTCCTTGCCCAGCACCATCTGCCCCAACCGCTCGCTCGGATAGGACGCTCCCAGCAGGTTGGCCAACTCGCCGCGCGGCCGTCCGATCGGGACCGGCGCCCCGGCGCCCGGCTTGCTCCTGGCGCGATCGATCAGGGTACGCAGCTCCTCCGCGAGCCTCCCATGCCCGCGCCGCGCCTCGTGGGCGGCCACCTGCATGGCGACGGAGAAGAACCGGTCGTCGTCGCCGTCCGCGTGCGACTTCAGCAACGCCTTGAGCTGTTCACCGCTGGCCATGGCAGATTCTCGACCTCGGGACGCGGCGATTCACACCCGGAACACCTTCATCACCTCGTCGCCGAGGTGGTTGATGACCTTCACGGCGATGCGGCCCGACTCGGGGCGGTCGAACGGACGGGAGAGGTCGCTGTGAAGCGACGCCCACGCGTCGGCGTCGATCTCGGCCTTCAGCGTCGTCTTGAGCGCCTTGTAGGGGTCGTTCGCGCCGAGGAAGTAGGCGTGGCGGACGAAGAAGCTCTCCTCGTTGTAGTCGGTGTCGATAAACCAGCAGGCGATGCCGTCGGCGCCGTCGCTGCGAACCTCGCCGGTGGTCGGGTGGAAGACGTCCACGCCGTTGATCTTCACCTGGATCCGGGTGCTGTCGGCGCCTTCTTCGTCAGCCGGGAGGATGTCGATGTCCGGCTCGCCGAAGATGACGAACAGGTTGCCCTTGCCGGTGTTCTTCAGCTCGTCCGCCATGTGCAGATCGGCGTTCATGCGCGCCTTCAGCACCGGGATGCGGCCGAGGCGGTTGAACTCGGACGCGTGCGCCTCGTAGTTGAACGCGCAGGCGATCAGGACGTCGAAGCCGGCGTCGCCCGCCTCGCGCGCGGCCGCCACCAGGTCCGGCCGGGAGACGGTGCCGAACTCCGGGCCGACGAAGATGCCGGCGCGCTTCTCCGCGCCGGCATCTTCATCACCTTCGCGGTAGCGTCCCTCCGCGCAAATGTAGCCGCCCGGCCACGGCGTGACCGCGGCGAAAGCAATACGGTCCTCCTTGTGCGCCTGCTGCACGCCGGCGGTCGCGAGCTGCTCCAGGATCATGGCCGTGAAGTCCTGCTGCGGCCCGTAGTCAGCCCTCGGCTCCGCGGCGCGGTCGATGAGCTCGTCGTTCTCGTCGACCGCCAGAACGCGATGCGGCGACAGGCTCTCCACCGTGAACGGTCCCGCCACGCGGACCTTCCGGTTGTCCTCGTAGGGCTTGTCGTAGAGGTACTCGTAGTCGGCCCTGGCCGCGATGGAGGCGTCGATCTCCTGCTGCCTTGCGATGCGCGCCTCCCACCACAGCCGGTGCGTGTCGACCGCTTCCGCTGGCCAAGCGTCGGAGGCCTCGCGAGGAACCTGCCACTCCTCCCAGTCGGCATCGAGCCTGGCGTTCAGGTCGTCGCGCAACGGCTCCAGCGTCTCTTGCCAGCGCTCCCAGATGACGTCGATCTCGGCGTTGTTGGCAATCGACTTGAGCGTGATGTGCGGCACCCGCTCGTAGACGAACCCCTGCCGCACGTCGCCGTGTGTCGGCGCGTCCGATGGCGCCTTCCGGATGATCTCGGCCTCCTTGCGCTGCCCCTCTCGGCTGTCGGCGAGGAAGTAGTAACGGTAGCGCGCGCCCATGATTCGCGCCCGGGCAAGAGCCAACGCCACTCGAGATGTGTCGATGGTGATCCAGCGGCGGCCCCATTGCTCAGCGACGTAGGCTGTCGTGCCTGACCCGCAAGTGGGGTCCAGAACGAGATCGCCGGGGTCCGTTGTCATCAAGATGCAGCGTTGGACGATGTCGGTGTTGGTTTGTACGACGTACACCGGATCTGTTTGCCCAAGGAAGCCATCCCAGAGGTTGCCTATAGCCGTCAGACTACTCTCATCCAGAAACCTGAGGTGCCGCAGAGAGTTTCCAATTGCAATAATTCGATCGCTCTTGAGTGTTCGCTCTAGTTGTTCCTTAGTAGTTCCCCACCATCGCTTTCCACTGTCAAAGACTCTTCCCCGATACTCGATGTCATACTTAGCGCCGGGACCCGGCTTGGTCAATGAGACGTCTTGTCCAATGCGGACACCTTCAGGCAAATCGCCCTTCATTTTCAAGCGCTTAAGTCTTTCTCCGGTGGGAAGGACGACCCAGGGGAAATTTGAATCTCCATCGAAGCTCTTGAGCTTGTACAGCTGTCGGTACTTGACTGGCGTGCCGCCGACCTTGCCGTACCACAGAATATAATCCAAACGTGCCGGCATGCGACCGGAAGCTGACAAGCCCGTAGCTCCCTTCGTGAACGCGATTACAGCGACGTGACCGTCTTCTCCAAGAATCTCATCCATCACGGCCCGTACCCGGTGCACATTCTCATCGCCGATCTGCACGAAGATAGAACCGCTATCTGTCAACAGATCCCGCGCCACCGTCAACCGATCCCGCAGATACGACAGGTACGAGTGGACTCCATCCCGCCACGTGTCCCGGAACGCCTTCACCTGCTCCGGCTCGCGGCTGATGTGCTCCGCCTTGCCGTCCTTGACATCGCGGCTGGTCGTCGACCACTGGAAGTTCGAGTTGAACTTGATGCCGTAGGGCGGGTCGAGGTAGATGCACTGCACCTTGCCGCGCAACCCCTCGCGCTCGGCGAGCGACGCCATCACCTGCAGGCTGTCGCCCAGGATCATCCGGTTCGACCAGTTGGCGTCGTGCTGGTAGAACTCCGTCCGGGCGTCATCGCTCGGCAACCCGTTGAAGTCGGCGAACAGATCCGGCTGGATCTCCGTGCCGTCACCGTCCTGCCCGGCGCGCCCGTTACCACGCTGCCGGCGCAGATCGTCGATCAGCACCTTCGGGTGCACCTTTTCCTGGATGAAGAGCGGCGGCGCCTGCACGACGAGGTCGGACCAGTCCTGCGCATCCTTGCCGCGCCAGACGAGCTGCGGATCGAGGTCGCGGTTGCGGCGCTCGTAGGCGACCTGGATCGGCCCCTGCTCGGCGCGCTCCATCACGGACCCGAATTCCGCCGTGGGGATGTTCCTGCGCGAGGCTTCGTCGTGTATGAGAGTCTCGATCGTTCTGGGGGTCTTGCGCTTTGCCATTTCACCATCTATGGTCGTGCCGCCGCCCCCGCGCGAAGGTCGCGTGCATGGGTGATGTCCGCGCCGGTCACCGGACGAACCTGTGACGAGGGCACGGTCGCCACCGCCGCCGTGTGGCCATCCAGAGTCAGGAACTCCACCTCGAAGGCTTCACTGCCCCGATGCACATGGACAATCGTGCCGACATCCCCGGCCTTCAGGCCCGGGTCGGCAACGTCGTCCGTGAGCACGATGCGATCATGTTCTTCCAGCATCCCGCCTCCTCAGCGGATGCGCGGTGATGAGACGCGGCTCCCCACGCCTGTCGATGAGCCAGACGGTTCGCAATCGAGGGTTGCGGCCGTCCGGGGTCTCGATTATCCCGTCCACGCTGTACCGCGTACCATAGTCTGACGCGGCGACGGAGGTGACGTCTCCATTCACCCCATGAGCGTGCAGCGCATCGGCAAGGAGCTCCCACCGCGCGGCGCTGAACCCGAAGCTGCCGAAGAAGGCCGCCTTGCTCCGACCATCCGGATGGTGTGTCGACAGCAGGTAGCCCACGACCTTGCCCTCCTCGACCCGCGCCCGACTGGCGCGCGGCAGCTTCAAGGCGTTACGCCCTTTGCGATCCTGATCACGAAACCGCCCGCTCGACCAGCTCGTGGAACTGCGCCTTCAGCGCGTCCTCGAAGTCATCCTCCATCGCGTAGACGTCGGTCAGCTCGGCGAAGGCCCACCGGCCGTAGGCGCCGAGGTGGTTGACGCCCGGCACCCAGTAGGTGTCCATCGTCGACTTCTTGTCCTTGGCGTCCTCACCCCGGTAGCCCTTCACCTCGACCACGAGGCGGAGCAGGTCGTCGTCGCCGCGGCCGTCGTCCACCAGCACCACGAAATCGGGGAGGTAGCGGCGCGGCTGGGAGCCGTAGCGGTACGGCACCTCCAACCCCAGGCTGTGGTTCTTGACGTAGGCGCGCACCCGCGGATGCGATTCGACCACGAAGCAGAACTGGGCCTCCCAGTTGCTGTCGCACACGACCCAGTTGACGTGACAGCGGCTGGCATTGGTCTGCCAGCGGACCTTCTTCGACGTCGTGAAGCGCACGTGCAGCGTGGAGCCGACCGGGTTGTAGGGGTCCAGTACCGCCTTGATCGGGCGCTCGCCCAGCAGGTTGGAGACGATCCCGGCCGTGATCCGCTCGCAGGCCATGTCCGCCAGCTCCTGGTACATGAGCTGCGCCGGATACGTGCCGCCCTTGCACACGAGGTGAGCGTCGAGCCACTGGCGGGTGATCCGCTTGAGCTGACCGAACAGGTGCAGCTTGGGCTCCTCGCCGGGATCGCGCCACTTGGTCTCCAGCAGCCGCTTCGTCAGGTGGAAGAGCAAGGTCGACTTCCGCAGGTCGCGGGTGTGGATCAGGTTAAGGTCGACGCCTTCGCCGATGATGCCCTCGTTGCGCGTGATGGAGGGGCCGACCAGATCGGGGGTCAGCTCCAGCGTCGCATCGTCGTTGAACTCGGCCGTCAGACGCTCTTCCGGCAGCTCGACGCGGTAGCCCTCCACCCGCGGGAAGCGGATCTCGCACGCATCGCGCTCCGGGGTGATCGCCTTGACCAGCACCGTCTCGCGCGGCTTCTGCGGCTTGACCGGCACCGGCTCGGCGGTGAAGTCGAACGGGATGCCGAGGACGTCGGCGTACTCGACGTCGAAGCGGCCATCGTCGTTGGGGTCGTACGACTGGCGGCGCAGCGCGCGGCCGATGACCTGCTCGCAGAGGAGCTGCGTGCAGAAGGCGCGGACGCCCAGCACGTGGGTGACGGTCCGGGCGTCCCAGCCCTCGGTCAGCATCGAGACGGAGACGACGCAGCGAATCGCTCCACCCAGCGTGCCCGGCTTCCCGACGGTGTTCATGACCTCGCGGAGCAGGTCCTGGTCCGAAAGATGTTCGGCCTCCTTGCGGTCACCGGTCCGTTGGATTCTCTCGCGGCGAAATCTTTCGATCTCGTCGCCGGCGGCGGTGCGGAAGTGCTTGTCGAGCGCCTCGCCGGAGTCGAGCTGCTCGCTGTCGATGAGCAGCGTGCGCGGGCGCGCCAACGGATTGCCGTGCTCGTCGAAGTTGCGAAACAGCGCCAGGCGGCCGTCCACCAGCGTGGTGGAGCCGTCCTCGTTCTCGCGGGAGAAGCCGGCGATGAAGTCGTGGACCAGCTTCGACGTCGACGTGTTGTTGCAGACGACGATGAAGCAGGGCGGCGCCTCGATGCCTTCGTTCCGCCAACTCTCGAAGGTCTTCTCGTAGTGCCCGTACAACGCGTCGAGCGCAGTCTGCAGCTCGACGGGCAGGCTGTGCGGGTCGAGCCCGCCCGCCTTGCCGCGTCCCCGCTTCGGCATCTTCGGGCGGATGTGCTCCCACAGGTTCCGGAACTTCGGCATCTCGCCGCCGGGGATGTTGTCGGCCACCGGCACGCGCGGCAGCTTCACGATGCCGGACTCGATGGCGTCCATCAGCGAGAAGTCGCTCGCCGTCCACGGGAACAGCGTCCCCTCCGCATAGCCCGACCCGCGCAGGAAGAAGGGCGTGGCCGACAGGTCGATCACACGCTGCAGGCCGAGCTTCCGCTGCACCGCCTCGAGGCCGGAGATCCAGACCCGCGCCGCCTCCCGGTTGCGCTCGGCCTCCTTCCGGTCGTCGCCCTTGAGGGTCCCCTCCTCGCCCTCGTCGGGCGGCTTCTCGCGGTAGCAGTGGTGCGCCTCGTCGTTCAGGGCCAGGATGCGCTTCATGCCCATCAGGCCCGGCATGACGCGCTGCAGCATCTGGCCTTCGCTCTCCTTCGTCCGCAGGTCCGGGCCCGACCCCTGCAGCAGGGCGCGGCCGCCCTTTGACAGGGGCCGCGTCTCGCGCGGCAGGAAGGCGTGGTAGTTGGCGACGACGATCTTCGCCCGCTCCAGGTCGCGAAGCATGTCGCTCGGCACCAGCTCGCGGCTCGCGTAGTAGCTGTCGGGATCGTTCGGCTGCAAGACGCGCAGCCGGTCGCGGATCGTGACCCCGGGGGTCACCACCAGGAAGCCCCGCGTGAACTTCCGGCTGCCCGGCCGGCGCACCGCGTTGATCGTCTGCCAGGCGATGACCATCGCCATCACGGTGGTCTTCCCGGCACCGGTGGCGAGCTTGAGCGCCAGCCGCGCGAGGCCTGGATTGGCTTCCCGGCTGGCCTGATCGAGATGCTCGAGGACCTGCCGCTCCTCCCTGCCGCGCTGCGGGGCGACCTCGGTCAGCCAGATCGCCGTCTCCACCGCCTCGACCTGGCAGAAGAAGGGCCGGATGTCGCCGAACCGATGGCTGCGCCAGTGTTGCAGGAGCCGCGCCGTCTCCGGCGTCACCTGCCAGGCGTGCGGATCCGAAAGCTCGCGCCAGCGATCCACGCGCTGCCGGACGCCGCCGATGAACGCGGTCAGGTCGTACTGCTGCGCCTCCGTCCCGAGCGCCTGCGCGGCTTCGTCGAAGACCATCTTCGGCTGCCCCGCGCTACTCTTCTTCGGCTTCGGGATGGGCGTGATGAACGCGACCTTGCGCCGCTCGTCGCGGATCCTGTTCGTCGGCTGGCCGCTCGGGTCGAGCTCCCAATGGCGGGACGGGTATTCGTAAGGCGAGTTCAGGATCGGTTGCTCGAAGAAATCGTGATCCATGCGTAGAGCCGCCGGATTGTACATCGCGCATGGCAGCCGTCTGATGCCGGGCCGGCGGGCGCGGGCATCCCGCTATCAGGAAGTGCGTGGACACCGAAGGCCGTCCCGC
This sequence comes from Vicinamibacterales bacterium, assembly GCA_963665465.1. Lineage (GTDB taxonomy): Bacteria > Acidobacteriota > Vicinamibacteria > Vicinamibacterales > UBA8438 > JAAXGX01. The sequence goes on along the minus strand of OY762226.1, from coordinate 4,003,936 downwards.
GCTGGTGCTACACTTGACGCTCGCCGGCGCGCGGACGCAGGAACGGCAGCAGGAGGAAGCATGGGCAGGTGGCCACGTGATCTCTCGCACCTCACCCGCCGCGAGGCGCTCGGCGTGCTCGGCGCGGGCGCCGGCATGGCGCTGGCCACCGGATCCGGCCGTGCGGCCCAGGCGCAGCAGGCCGCTGGTGACGCCCCTGCCGCCGCGCGCGACATCGCCTTCCCCGCGGGCGCCGTCATCCGCACCATCCTCGAGGACCTCGCGCCGGAAGCGCTCGCCGGCGGCGCCACGCTCTTCCACGAGCACCTCGACCTGTACCAGAGCTACAGCAGCCCGCCCGTGGAACGTGACCCCGAAGCGGGGCCGCTGACCGAGGAGCAGGCCGAGGCGTTCGTGGGGCTGGTGGCCGAGGAGCTGCGCATGGCCGCCGCCGACGGCATGAGCTGCGTCGTCGATGCGGGCATCCTCCGGCGGTCGGAGCGGGAGCTCGAGTTCCTGCGGCAGATGTCGCTGCGGTCCGGCGTGCCGGTTGTCGTGGCCGGCGCCTACTGGCGGGCGCCCTTCCCCGACGAGGTGGCCGGCATGGGCGTCGACGAGCTCACCGAGCACTTCATCGCCGACGCGCGGGCGCAGCGCTGGGGGGCGTTCGGCGAGGTGGGCACCTCGATGGAGATGCTGGACGTGGAGCGCACGTTCCTGCAGGCGGTCAGCCGCGCCCATCACGCCACCGGCCTGCCGATCTTCACGCACACGGAGCACGAGGGCTGCCGGCCGTGCGGCCTCGAGCAGCTCGACGTCCTCGAGGCGGAGAACGTCGACCTCGGCCGCGTCTGCGTCGGGCACCTGTCCGACGTCACCGCGGAGCAGGACCCGGGCTGGACCTCGCACCTGGAGATCGGCCGGCGGGGCGCCTACCTGGGGTTCGACACGGTGGGACGCGCGCTGGGCCTGGAAACGTCCCCGGACATCCCGGAAGCCGACAAGGTGCGGATGGTGCTGGGCGTGCTCGAGGCGGGCTACGAGGACCAGGTGCTGCTGGCGTCCGACTTCGCGGCCTCCCGCGATCTCAAGTCCAACTGGGGCAACGGCTTCGCCACCGCCATCGTGCAGTTCGTGCCGAAGCTGCGGCACGCGGGCGTGGACGACGCGACGCTCCACAAGATCACGGTCGACAACCCCCGCCGCTTTCTGGCATTCGTGCCGCAGGAGGCCTAGTCATGTCGCTGAGAGATCGGATGGTCGCGCTGCTGGTCGTCGTGCTCATCGCCGCATTCGCCCCGGCCGCGGGGGCACAGCAGGCGCTGCCGGATCCGCCGCGGGCCGACCGGCAGCCGACGGGCCTCGCGGCGCCGCGCATCGCGCCGCTGCCCGCGGCGGAGTGGACCGACGAGCACCGCCGTCTCGCGGAGCAGTACGGCGGCGACGGGCGCGCGGACAACCAGCTCCACACGCTGCTCAACGTGCCGGCCATCGTGGAAGGGTTGATGCCGGTCACCGTCTACCTGAGCGAGGAGTCGTCGATCCCGGCGCGCCACCGCTCGCTGCTGATCCTGCGCGCGGCCTGGCTGTGCGGCAGCCAGCCGCTGTGGGCCACGCACGCGGCGCGCGCCCGCGACGGCGGCCTGACGGACGACGAGATCCGCCGCGTCGCCCAGGGTCCGGACGCGGACGGGTGGGACCCGTTCGAGCGGACGCTCCTGCAGCTGGCCGACCAGCTCTACCTGAACTCGTCGGTGACCGACGCCACCTGGAGCGCCCTGTCAGCGGAGTACGAAGAACCCAACCTGATCGACGCCGTCGAGACGGTGAACCACTTCACCGTGCTCTCGATGATCTACAACTCGTACGGCATCCAGCCCGACGCCGACACGCCCGACCGGCTGCCCGCGGACGTGCCGTACCGCATCTCGGTGCCCGACCGCGAGCCGCCCCTGACCGTGGCGCGGTTCGAGCCGCTCGACGGGCCGGGCATCGCCGTGTCGCGCACGTTCGCGCGGCATCCCGCGCTGGCACAGCCGCGCGGCCGGCGCGCCAACTACATCAACCGCGTCTCGCCGCTGACGCCGCACGACCGGGAGATTCTCATCCTGCGCATCGGGTGGGACTGCCAGGCGGTCTACGAGTGGGCCAAGCACGTCGGCACGGTCGGCCGCGCACGCGACCATGGCGTGGACCCCGAGGCCGTGGCCAAGGGGCCCGACGACCCCGGGGCGGACGCCTTCGACGCCACGCTCCTGCGCGTGGTCGACGAGCTGTACCAGAACGCGATCGTCTCGGACGAAACGTGGAGCGCCCTGACGGCCGAGTACGACACCGTCGAAGCGATGAGTGCGGTGTATACGCCCAGCTCCTACCGCGCGACGTCGATGTCTCTCAATACCTACGGCGTGCAGTTGGAGCCGGGCGATGAGGGATTTCCGGACGTTCCGTTGCAGTGAATTGACGCGGCGCTCTAGAGCCTGATCACGTTCTCGGCGGCGGGGCCCTTCCCGCCCTCGACAACCTCGAACTCTACCCGCTGTCCCTCGGTGAGGCTCTTGAACCCGTCGCCCTGAATGGCGGAATAGTGGACGAACACGTCCTTCTCGCCGTCGTCACGGGTGAGAAAACCGAAACCCTTGCTGTCGTTGAACCACTTGACCGTACCCGTAACTGCCATGACCGTACTCCTGCGGCTTGAATCGTCGGAGTCCGGTCCTGCCGTACGCCGACTACAACCATGCGCAACACGCGCGTTCGGCACCCCTCGAGGGTGCCATGTTCATCATTCGCAGACGCGAGAATGGACGAGCGGGCGCCGGTTGTCAAGTTTCGGCGCGCGGCGCGAAGTCGGTCAGTCCGGGAGCCGGAAGACGATCAGGCCCGGCACCTCTCCGCCGACGGTCACCGCGATGTGCTGCCTGCCGTCGAGCAGGTAGGTCATCGGGGCGCCGAGGGCGCCGGCCGGCAGGTCGAGCGAGGCGAGCTCGGCGCCGGTCGCCTTGTCGTAGGCCGCCAGCCGCGGCCCGTTGTTGCCGCCGCCCGTCGTCAGCGCGTGCAGCAGCAGCGTCTTGGTGAGCAGCGGGCCGCTGCGGCTGGCATCGCCGCCCACCGGCGGCAGGTCGAGGTCGCGCAGCATCGGATGGTTGCGGATCCGGTCGCCGCTTCCCGTCGGAACCATCCAGGCGTGTTCGCCGGTGTTCATGTCGATCGCCGTCATGCGCGTGTAGGGCGGCTTCCACAGCGGCAGCCCGCGCGGCATGACCGGACCGGCGGTGGTGGAACGCCGGATGTAGCGCAGCGTCGCCGGCTCGTGCGGCTCCGGCTCGGTGAGCTGGATCGTCGAGTGGGCATTGGTCGACGGCACGTACAGGTAGCCGGTCTCGGGGTCGACGGCCGCGCCGGACCAGCTCGCGCCGCCCGCGACGGCCGGCCGCATGACGGTGCCCCGCAGCATCTGCGGCGTGTAGAGCGGCCCCAGCCGGAAGCCGTCGACCGCCTCGACCGCCATCTGCCGGATTTCGGGCGTGAAGTCGACCAGATCGTCGATCGACGTGCCCTGGTACTCGAACGGGGCCGGCTTCGTCGGGAAGGGCTGGGTCGGCGACATGGCCTCGCCCTCGAGGTCGGTGTCGGTCGCGACGGGCCGCTCCTCGATGGGCCACACCGGCTCGCCCGTCACGCGATCGAAGACATAGACGAACCCCTGCTTGCTGACCTGCGCCACCGCCTTGATCTCGCGTCCGTCGACCGTGATGTCGAGCAGGTTGGGCGCGGCCGGCAGGTCGTAGTCCCAGAGGCCGTGGTGAATCATCTGGAAGTGCCACTGGCGCTGGCCGGTCTCCACGTCCACGGCGACCAGGCTCTCGGCGAACAGGTTGTCGCCGAGCCGGTGCCCGCCGTAGTAGTCGTTCGTCGGCGTGCCGATCGGGAGGTACACCCAGCCCAGCTCCTCGTCGCCGCTCATCATCGACCAGATGTTGGTGTTGCCGCTGTAGCGCCACGACTCGTTGAGCCAGGTCTCCGAGCCGTACTCGTCGGCGCTCTGGGGCACGGTGTGGAAGTCCCACTTGTGCCGCCCCGTGCGCACGTCGTAGGCGCGGGCCCAGCCGGGCGTCGCCTCCCTCGTGATCGTGCGGTCGTTGATGGTCGAGCCGACGATGATGGTGTCGCGGACGACGATCGGCGGCGACTGCGACGTCAGGGTGAGCAGATTCAGGATGTCGCGCCGGCCGCGTTCGGAGCGCGGGACGCCCGCGGTGAGATCCACCCGCCCGTTGTCGCCGAAGTCGGGATCGGGCAGGCCGGTCTTCGCATCCACCGCGACGAGGTAGCCGTCGCCGGTGCCCCACACGATGCGCGCCTCGCCGTCGTTCTCCCAGTACGCCACGCCGCGGTGGCGCCAGCCCGCGATGGCCGGCGTCCCCGACTCGTAGGCGCGGGGATCGTGCACCCACAGCGTCTCGCCGCTGCGCGCGTCGATGGCGACCGCCCGGTACAGCGGCGTGCTCAGGTACAGCACGCCGTCGACCATGAGGGGCGTGGCCACCAGCGCGCTGAACGACGGGCGCGAGACGGTCTGCGTCTGCCCGTCCCAGGCCGTCCAGCGGTCCGGTTCCTGCTCCTGCAGGATATCGAACAGCCTCTCCGCCGCGATCAGCGAGTCGCCGGCCGGCGTCGAGTGGACGAGGTGCGAGTCGACCGACCGCCAGTGCCACAGCACCTCGAGATCGGCGAAGTTCTCGGGCGTGATCTCGTCGAGCGGCGAGTACTTCGTGCTGCCGGTGTCGCCGGCGTAGCTGCGCCACTCACCGCTCGCCGGCGCCCCGTGCTGCGCCTCCGCCGGGGCTGCCGCCAGACCTGCCGACGCCGCGACCACCGCCGCCACCGCAACAATCCATCGCATAGTCATGACCTCGGTTGCCCCCGGGATGCGGTCTCATTCTAATATGACCGGGCCATGGCCTCATCCCGCTCGGTCGTCACGAAGACTCTCCTCGGCCTGATCGTCCTCTCCGTCCTGTCGCTGTTGTTCCTGCGCACGCTGCGCGACTCGGTCTCGCGCCGTACGTCATGCGTGCGGAGCACCTGACGGGCTGGCGCATCGTGGCGGATCCCCCGCTCGGTCCGGGCGGCCCGCTGCTCCTGCTCGCGCCGCCCCGCGAGCTGCCCATGGAGCTGTTCCAGCAGGTCTTCGACCGCACCATGGAGTCGATGAACGCGCCGCCGTCGTACGGCGTGACGCTCATCCTGCGCAGCGAGTACCAACGCGATCTGGCGCCCCTCATCGCAGCGGAGGAGCTCGAGATGCTCGCGCACGAGGTCGGTCTGGCCAGCGCGGCGGTCGAGCCGCGCTGTCTGGCCGTGCGGCGCGGGGTCACGGCCGCCGACGTGCGCAGCACGTACTTCGTGCTCTTCGGGCTGCCGGCGCAGCGCACCTTCCGCGAGCGGGTGGCCGGGCTGCTCGCGGAGCGCGGAGGCGACGCGGCGGGGTTCGATCCGGCTGCCCTGGCGCCGGCCCTGTACCTGGCCGCCACGGACGGGGGCTTTCGGACCTGGCCGGTGGCCGGCGGCGCGGCCGAGGAGCACTGCGTCGCGCCGCTGGAGACCGACGCCGCGGGCGGCTCGTCAGGCTGACCGCGCGGCCTGCCACCGCAGCCAGTGGTCGGCCAGCACGAGCGCGATCATCGCCTCGCCCATCGGCACGAAGCGCGGCAGCAGGCAGGGGTCGTGCCGTCCCTTCGTGCTGATGGTCGTGGGCTCGCCGCCGCGGGTGATGGTCTCCTGCTCGCGCGGCAGGCTGCTGGTCGGCTTGACGGCGGCCCGCAGGACGATCGGCATGCCGCTCGAGATCCCGCCGAGCATCCCGCCGTGGCGGTTCGTGCGGGTCGCCACCCGTGTCCCCTCGGGCGCGCGGTCGGCGTAGAAGATGTCGTTGTTCTCGCTGCCGCGCAGCGTCGCGCAGCCGAATCCGACGCCGTACTCGACGCCGAGGACGGCCGGCAGGCTGAACAGTCCCTTGGCCAGGTCGGCCTTCAGCTTGTCGAAGACCGGCTCGCCGAGGCCCGCCGGCACGCCGGTGGCCACGAATTCCGCCACGCCGCCGATGGAGTCGCCCGCGCTCCGGGCCTGCTCGATGAGCGCGATCATGTCGGCCGCCCTGTCCGCGTCCGGGCAGCGCACGATGTTCGGCTCGCCGTCCGGGAGCCGCTCGACCTGTTCCAGCGTCAGCGCGGCCGGGTCGGCCGCCGGCGCGACGATCTCCCCCACCTGCCGGACGTAGCCGACCACGCGCCCGCCGAAGGCGCCGGCAATCAGCTTCCTGGCGACCGCGCCGGCCGCCACCCGCACGGTCGTCTCGCGCGCGCTCGAGCGGCCGCCCCCCCGGTAGTCGCGAAAGCCGTACTTGGCGTCGAAGCTGTAGTCGGCGTGGCCCGGCCGGTACTTGTCCCGGATCGGCGCGTAGTCGCGGCTGCGCTGGTCGCGGTTCGCAATCAGGATGGCGATGCTCGTGCCCGTCGTCCGGCCCTCGAACACGCCGGAGAGGATCTCGGGGGTGTCCGGCTCGTCGCGCTGCGTGACGATGCGGCTCTGGCCGGGGCGGCGGCGGGCCAGGTCGGGGAGCAGATCCGCCGCGCTCAGCTCGAGCCCGGCCGGGCAGCCGTCGATGATGACGAGGTTGCCGGGGCCGTGCGCCTCGCCGGCGGTCGTGATCCGGAAGGCCTCCCCGAAGCTGTTGCCGGCCATTACCAGAATCGGACGCGGCTGCGCCCCGAACCCCGGGCGTCCGCTGGCGGGGAACCCGGCGCGCCGCTACAGGTGTTCACGGTAGAAGGCGACCAGGCGCTCCCAGCACTGCCGCGCGTACGCCTCGTGGTAGACCTCCGCGCGGGTGTCGTTGAAGAAAGCGTGATCCGCACCCTCGAACACCGTGATCTCGACCTGCTTGCCGGCGGCCCGCAGGTCGCTCTCGAGCTGCCGGGCCGCCGCGGGCGGGACGAAGCCATCCTGCTCGGCGAAGAAGCCGAGGACGGGCGCCTGCAGCCCGGCCAGATCGGGCTTCACGTTGGGATGGATGCCGTAGAAGTCGACGCAGGCGCCGACGCGCGGATTCGCGCACGCGGCGTACAGCGACAGCTGGCCGCCCATGCAGAACCCCACCGTGCCGACGCGGCTGCCCGTCACCTCGTCACGCGACAGCAGGTAGTCGACCGCGCCGCGCAGCTTCTTCTCCGCGGCGTCGATGTCGAGGGCCATCATCAGCTTGCCGGCCTCGTCGGGGCTCGCCGTCGTCCGGCCGTCGTAGAAGTCGGGCGCCAGCGCGGCGAAGCCCGCGCCGGCCAGCCGGTCCGCCACCGCCTCGATGTGGTCGACCAGCCCCCACCACTCCTGTATGACGACCACGCCGGGGCCGGAGCCCGACGACGGGGTCGCGAGGTAGCCGCCGCCGCTGACCCCGTTCATCGGAAACTGAACCGTCGCGCCCATGCTGTGCCCTCCGCCGAAACCACGACGATAGCACACCGGCCGGTCACGGCAGCTCGGCCACGACCTGCCCCTGCTCGTCGATGAACGTGACGCTGGCGCGGCCCTCGGCCGCCACCCCGATCACCAGCCGCGACTCGGCGGCGCCGCTCATGTTGATGAGCGCCGCCTGCTGCACCACCCCCAGGGTGACCCGCGGCCGGCCGGCCTCGTAGAGCGTCAGCAGCGGCGTGTCGCCGGCGTCCACCGTCAGCGCGGCGCTGCGCTGTCCGTCGCCGCCGAAGAGGATCACGCTGGGAGCGCCGCCGGAACCGAGCTGCATCTGCAGCCGGCCGCGCCGGCCGTCGGCGAAGCTCAGGACCGGCGTCCCCGACGCCGTTCCAAGGACGCTGTGCCGGCGCTGGTCGTCGCCCACGACGACCAGCGTGTCGTCGTCGCCCGTCAGGCGTGCGGAAAAGCGCGGCGCGCCGGCCGCGTTGAACAGATCGAAGGCCGGTGCGCCGCTCGGCCCGACGCGGAACCGGCCGCGGACCCGGCCCTCCCCGTCGTGCAGCGCCAGCGACGGACCGCCGCTCTCGTCGCTGGCGCTCAGGACGCCGCGCAACGCCCCGCCGTCATCGACCAGGTTCACCTGCGGGGTCGTGACGGCCCGCGGCCCCTGGGCCTCGACCCGCCCGCCGAGCAGCAGCGTGGCCAGCGCCCCGCCGCAGAACGACGCGGCCACCAGCATGCCCGCCAGCCACACCCTGTCATACGTCATCGCACCACTCCCAGCGGCCCGGCCCCGCGACGGTCAGCGCCCGCGCGGGAACAGGTCCGGATTGTCGGTGAACACACCGGTCGCGCCGAGCTCGTCGAACAGGTGGGCCATCAGCGCGGTGGCGTCGCCGAACGCCTCCGGCACGCGGCCGGCGCGCACCGTGTACGGGTGCAGCTCGAGGCCGGCCTCGCGTACCGCCCGCGCCCGCGACGGGTCCGCGAGCAGCATCGGGAACGCCGGCCCCACGCCGTCGGCGTACGCGGCCACCTCCGCCAGCCCGTCGTCGGCCAGCAGGCGCGCCGTCCCGGGCCCGCCGACGAGCTGCACCAGCGGGTAGGCGTCGCCCGCCAGGTCGCGCATGCGCCGCAGGCTCGCCGGGCTGAACGACTGCACGAAGATCGGCGTGGCGGCACGTGCCGCGGGCGCGTCCAGTCCGTTGGCCGCGAGCACGCGCACGAGCTCCGCCTCCATGGCGAGCCCCAGCGCGTCGTAGGTGTCCGGGTCCTTCGTCTCCATGTAGAGACCCGCCTCGCCCTGCACCAGGTCGATCGCCTCCTGCAGCGTGGGAACCCGGACACCGGCGAACTCCGCGCCGAACCACGACCCGGCGTCGAGCTGCCGCACCTCGTCGAGCGTGAACGCGGCCACCGGCCAGACCCGTCGCGGCGCGCCGTCCGTCTCGACGGTCACGGCGCGATCCGGAAAGACCTCCTCGACGTCGGTCGTGCGCTCGAGGGTCGTGTCGTGCAGGCAGACCAGCCGCCCGTCGCGCGTGAGCTGCAGGTCCTGCTCGACGTAGTCCGCACCCATCTCCAGCGCCAGCCGGTACGCGGGCAGGGTGTGCTCCGGGGCGTACGCCGACGCCCCGCGGTGCGCGATGTTGACCGGCGCCGACGGCGGCGCCGGATCGGCAGCGGGCGCGGCCTCCCGGACGGGCGGCTGCGCGCAACCGCAGAGGCCGGCGACCGCGAGCACCGCAATCCAGTTCCGCACGGGCATCCTCGGAGCAGTCGGTGCAGCGGCTAGATCGGCATCTGAATCTGGAGCAGCTCGTAGATGCGCACCACGGCGCGGGGGTCGACGTTGCGCACGCCGCTGCCGTACTCGGACTCGTACGCGCTCATGTCCACGCGGCCGGCGGCATCCTCCGCGGACACGCCCTGGGCGCGCAGATCCGCCACCTGCGTCCACAGGTCCCGGAGATACCGCTGGTACAGATCGATGTACGCGCGCTCGCGGAACGGCGCGCCGTGGCCGGGCACGATGATGTCGAAGTCCAGCTCCTTGAGGCGGCCGAGGCTGGCGGGCCACTCGTCGATGAACGCGTCGCCCATGTACGAGAGACGGGGCGAGCCCGGGGCCCCGAGCAGGAAGTCGCCCGTGAACGCGATGCGCTCGGCCGGCAGGAGGACGATGGTGTCGCCGCCGGTGTGGCCGCGCCCCACGAAGTGGAGCTGCACCTCGCGGCCGCCCTTGTGAATCGTCATCGTGTCGCTGTAGGTGACGTTCGGCGCCGAGACCACGGTCTCGCGCAGCGCGGTCTGGTGCGCCCGGGCAATGCGGAGGTCGGTCTCGAGCCGCGCGCGCTCCGGCCCGGCGGCGGCGGCGATCTGCTGCTCGAGCCGCCCGATCTGCGCCGGCACGGCGGCGTCGAACGAGCGGTTGGTGCGCTGCTCCAGCACGTTGCTGAGATGCATCCGGCGGACGTAGTCGTGGCCGATCACCTCCACGTCGTCACCGAAGATCTGGTTGCCGTGCGCGTGGTCGAAGTGGTAGTGCGAGTTGAAGACGTAGCGGATCGGCTTGGACGTCAGCTCGGCCTGGATCTGCGCCACCAGCGTGCGCGCCGCGGCCGGCGTGACGCTGGTGTCCACCAGCATCACGTGGTCGTCGTTGATGATGACCAGCGAGTTGCTGAAGACGGTCATCGCGCCCGTGCCGATGGCGAAGTGGACGCCGTCAGCCAGCTCCTCGAACCGATAGGCGGGACCGTCCGGGACGGACGCCGACTGCCCGCGGGCCGAGACCGACGGATCGACGAGCCACGGAAGGCCGGCCAGCAGTCCGGCCATGGCGAGCAGGAACAGCAGACGTGTCATGAGCACTCCTCGCTTCGAGTCTTGCGGGCGGCGCGACAGTGCGCCAGTGCCATTCTAGCAACCGCTCCGCGGCAGCGGGGCTCTCTCCCCGGACGGGCTGCTAAGATGGGCCGGCGGGATCGAGGTGTCGACATGACAGCACGTTGCGGTCGGTGGAGCGCGAATCTGCTCGCCCTGGCCCTCCTGACCACGGCCGGCCTGTCCGCCCAGCGCGGCGCGCCCGCCGACGGGGAGTGGCCGACCTACGGCGGCGATCTGGGCGGCACCAAGTACTCGCCGCTCGATCAGATCGACGGGGGCAACTTCGGCCGCCTCGAGGTGGCGTGGCGCTGGCGCTCGGCCGACGCCGTGCTCAGCCTCGACACGCCCGGCGGCGGCGAGTGGCGGGCCGACTCGCGCCTCGTCTTCGACGAGCTGAACCGGCGCGACCCGCACCGCTGGCGCGACGCCCTGCCCCCGACGCTCACCAACTTCAAGGCCACGCCGCTGATGGTGGGCGGGCGTCTGTTCGTCAACATGCCCACCTCCGTCGGCGCCGCGGTCGACGCCCGGAGCGGCGAGACGCTGTGGGTCTACAACCCCAAGAGCTACGAGGAAGGGACGACCACGATGACCGCCCGCTGGAACCAGCGGGGCGTGGCGTACTGGGCGGACGGACCCGAGCGCCGCGACGAGCGGATCTTCTGGGGCACCGGCAACGGCTACCTCATCTGCGTCGACGCCGGGACGGGCCGGCCCTGCGCCGACTTCGGCGTGGGCGGACGCATCGACCTGATGGAGGACATCCCGCGCGCCACCCGCGGCGAGCGCGACTGGCTCAACGCCCTGCTCTACTCCGTGCAGTCGCCGCCGATCGTGGTCGGCGACACGGTGGTCACGCCGATGTCGATCTCCTCGCTGAACGACACGAGGGAGCGCCCGCCCGGCTGGATGCGCGGGTTCGACGTCCGAAGCGGCCGCACCAGCTGGACCTTCCGCACCATCCCCCAGGGCGACGAGTTCGGCAACGACACCTGGGAGGGCGACTCGTGGCGCCACACCGGCAAGGTCGGCGTGTGGTCGATGATGAGCGCCGACCCGGCGCTCGGCTACCTCTACCTGCCGCTGAACACGGCGGCGCCCGACTACTACGGCGGGCACCGGCTGGGCAGCAACCTCTTCGCCGAGAGCCTGGTGGCACTCGACCTGGAGACGGGCGAGCGGGTCTGGCACTTCCAGTTCGTCCATCACGGCCTCTGGGACTACGACCTGCCGGCCGCCCCCAACCTCGTCGACGTCGTCGTCGACGGCCGCCCGATCAAGGCGGTTGCCCAGATCACCAAGCAGGGCTTCGTCTTCGCCTTCGACCGGGTGACGGGCGAGCCGATCTGGCCCATCGAGGAGCGGCCGGTGCCGACCGACACGGACCTCGAGGGCGAGGTGCCCTGGCCGACGCAGCCGTTTCCGACCCGGCCGGCGCCGTTCGAGTATCAGGGGGTGACGATCGACGACCTGGCGGACTTCACCCCCGAGATCCGGGAGCTGGCGGCGGCCGCCGTCGAGCCGTTCCGGATCGGCCCGCTCTACACGCCGCAGAGCCTGCGCGGCACCGTGTTCCGGCCGAGCACGGGCGGCGGCGCCAACTGGGGCGGCGCCGGGTTCGACCCCGAGACCGGGCTGCTCTACGTGCCGTCGCGCAACGCGTTCGCCGTCAAGCAGTACCGGGTGCCCGAGCCCGACGAGGGCGCGACGCTGCGCTACATCGAGGTGCGCGGCCCGGGCAGCTCGCGGCCCGAGATGCCCCGGGGCCTGCCCCTCTTCAAGCCGCCGTACTCGCGCATGACCGCCATCGATCTCAACACCGGCGAGCACACGTGGATGACGCCGACCGGCAGCGGCGACCGGATCCGCAACCATCCGCTGCTGCGCCACCTGAACCTGCCGCCCGTGGGCGGCGACTCGAGCCGCAGCGGGCCGCTGGTGACGAAGACGCTGCTGATCTACGCCCTGACCACGGGCGGCGCGAGCGACGGGCCGCGGCTGGTGGCCTACGACAAGGCGACCGGCGCCGAGCTCGCGTCGACCGACCTGCCGGGCGGCGCCATCGGCACGCCGATGACCTACCTGCTCGACGGCCGGCAGTACATCGCGCTGACGGTCGGCGGCGCCCGCGTGCCGGAGCTCATCGCGCTGGCGCTGCCCGCCGCGGCGCCGGCGCGCTAGAACGGCGCGGACGCCTTGGACGCCGTCATCCGCCTGCTGCGCGACCTGATCGCCATCGACTCGGTCAATCCGTCCCTGGCCCCCGGCGGCGCCGGAGAAGCCGGCGTCGCCGACCGCATTGCCGCGGAGCTGCGGGCCGCCGGTATCGACGTCGAGGTGACCGACGCGGCGCCCGGCCGCCCGAACGTCGTGGGGGTCGTCGAGGGCCGGGGTCCCGGGCGCGCACTGATGCTCTGCGGCCACACGGACACGGTCGGCGTCGACGGCATGGCATCGCCGTTCGATCCGATCGAACGCAACGGCCGCCTCTACGGCCGCGGCAGCCAGGACATGAAGGGCGGCGTCGCCGCCATGGTCGACGCCGCCGCCACGGTGGCGCGCCGCGGCGGACTGCCGGCCGGGCGGCTGATCGTGGCGGCGGTGGCCGACGAGGAGCATGCCAGCGCCGGCGCCGATCTCCTCGTCGCTGGGCATCGGGCCGACGGGGCCGTGGTGACCGAGCCGACCGACCTGCGGGTGGCCACGGCGCACAAGGGGTTCGAGTGGGTCGAGGTGGAGACGCGCGGGCGCGCCGCCCACGGCAGCCGTCCGGCGGACGGCCGTGACGCCATCGTCCACATGGGCCGCGTCCTCGGGCGCCTCGAAGCGCTCGACGCCGCGCTGCAGGCCGACCGGCGGCACCCGCTGCTCGGCGGCGCCTCCGTCCATGCCTCGACCATCCACGGCGGACAGGCCCACAGCATCTATCCCGACCGGTGCGTTCTCCATTTCGAGCGGCGGACGCTGATTGGCGAGGCGGCGGACGTCGGCCTGACCGAGGTCCGCGCCGCCCTTGCCGCCCTCGCGCGCGACGACGCGGAGCTCGACGCCTCCGCCCGCCAGCTCATGGTCCGGCCGCCGCACGAGATCGCCGACGGGCACCCGGTGTGCCGCGCCCTGGTGCAGACGCTGCGCGGTCGGGGCCTCGACACCGCCCCGACCGGCATGTCGTTCTGGACCGACGCCGCCATCCTCGGCCGTGCCGGCACGCCGGCGGTGCTCTTCGGCCCGGCCGGCGCGGGTCTCCACGGTCCTCGGGAGCACGTGCGGATCGACTCGGTACAGGTCTGCCGCGACGTGCTCGCCGACGTCATCCGGGCGTTCTGCTGACGCCCGGCCTATACTGGGCGTCGCCATGTCGACGCTGCCCACAGTCGGATCGAAGGCCCCGGCGTTCGCCCTGCGCGATGCCGCGGGCAAGGCCTGCGAGTTCGGACCCGAGAGATCGGGTGCGCCCGCGACGCTGCTGTTCTTCTTCAAGCACGACTGCGCGACCTGCGAGCTGACCGCTCCGCTCGTCGAGCGGTTGCACCGCGCGCTGTCCGGCGCCGGCCTGCGCGTGCAGGGCGTGTCGCAGGACGACGCGGCGCTGACGGCGGCGTTCGCCGAGCGCCGCGGCCTCTCGCTGCCGTGCGCGCTCGACGCCGAGCTGCTCGCCTCCGAGGCCTACGGCTTCGATGCCGTGCCGGCGCTGGTGCTGGCCGGAGGCGACGCCGTCGTCCTCGCGAGCATGGAGGGCTGGTCGAAGGCCGAGTTCCGGGAGCTCGTCGCCCTCGCCGCCGGCCGCTGCGGCGTGCCGGTGCCGGCGATCGCGTCCGACGGCGACTCCCTGCCGGAGCAGCGGCCGGGGTGCGGATCGCGGGTCCACGACCCGGACGTCGCGCAGCGGCTGGCGGTGCGGCGGGGCGCCGAGCGGCTGGCCTCGCGGCGGGTCCGCGTGCCGGCCGGCCCCGACCTGGACGAGTTCGAGTTCCTCGACGAGCGCGGCCTCACGGACGGGCTGCCGGTCGTGCCGCCGACCCCGGCGCGGGTGCTCCGCATGCTCGCAGGCACGTCGCGGTCCGCCACCGACGTGGTCGCGCACATCCCGCCCAACCTCGCCCCGGCCACCGTGGAGAAGGTGGCCATCAACGCCGTGATGGCCGGCTGCAGGCCGGAGTACCTGCCGGTGGTCATCGCGGCGGCCGAGGCCGCCTGCACCGACGAGTTCAACCTGCACGGCGTGCTGGCGACCACCTACTTCGTGGGACCGCTCATCATCGTCAACGGCCCCATCCGCAACGAGATCGGGCTCAACTGCGGGCGCAACGCCTTCGGCCAGGGCTCGCGCGCCAACGCGACCATCGGACGCGCGCTGCAGCTCCTCGTGCGCAACGTCGGCGGCGGCCGGCCGGGCGAGGTCGACATGTCGACCCTCGGCCAGCCCGGCAAGCTCGGCGCCTGCATCGGCGAGCTCGAGGAGCTGAGCTGCTGGGAGCCGCTGCACGTCGAGCGCGGCTTCGCCCGCGAGCAGAGCACGGTGACCGTCTTCGCCGCGGAGGCGCCGCGCGCCATCCGCGATCAGCTCTCGCGCAACGCCCGCTCGCTGGGCGCGACGATGGGCCTCTCGCTGGAAGCGGTGGCGCACGTCAAGCTGCACGGGATGGACCAGGCGCTCCTGGTGGTCTCTCCCGAGCACGCGCGCACGTTCGAGCAGGACGGCTACAGCAAGGACGACCTGCGCGCCCGCATCCAGGAAGTCACCGCGCGTCCGCTGCGCGACGTGCTCCCCAACGACGAGTGCCAGAAGGGCACCGTGCCGCGCGCGCTGCCCGGGGACTGGCTCGACGCGAGCGGCCGCCCGACCCCCGCGGCCCTCGACCGCCCGTTCCCCAAGTTCGCCAGCCCCGAGCACATCCTGATCATGGTGGCGGGCGGCACCGCCGGGAAGTTCTCGGCCGCCGTCGGCGGCTGGGCCACCGGCGGGTCGGGATCGAAGGCGGTCACGAGGGTGATCGAGCGGTAGCAGCCGTTCCACGGACGGCGCGGTCGAGCTCCCCGCCGCGACCGTCCAGGTCGAGCCGGGTTGACAGCGACCCCGAGTCGCCTGCCTTGCATCTGAAGGCTCTGGCTGGCGCGGCGGCCTACAGGCCGCACGCGGGGCCGGCGGCGGCGTGGGCTTCCGCGACGCGGGCGCCCAGCGCCTCCAGCTCGGCCGGCCCGCACGCGGCCTGCATCCGCTCGAAGAGCCCGCGCTCCTCGCGGTGGATGTGGGCCTTGAGCAGGTAGCCGAACGCGGGCAGGCGCTCGTCGAGCCCGGACGCGGGATCGGCCTCGAAGCCGCGAATCATCGCCCGCATGGCCTCATGGTCCGCGATCAGGGCCGCGACCTGGCGGTCGCCGTCCGCCAGGCTGCCGCCGGCGGCGGGAAAGACGTGCGCCTCCTCGATCTCGAAGTGCGAGCGCAGGTCGGTCTCGAAGAACTCGATCAGCCGCGGCACCTGTTGCGCCCGGTCGGCGGGCCAGTCCGCGCGCGGATTGGTGGCCCGGCCCAGGATCAGGCGCTGTGCCATGATGAGGCCCAAGTGGTGATCGCGCGACAGCGGAACGAGGCTCGCGTGCCGTTTCATCTTCGTGGACATGATCCGTCGTTCGACCTCGGTGGCGCAAGGAGGTTGCAATGCGGCCGAAGCTCTCGCTCCCGATCATGGCAGCGGCCCTGCTGGGCATTCCCGATCCCGCCCCGGCCCAGACCGGACCGTACATCCAGATGGACCTGGGACTGGCGGTCGCGCCGCCGCTCGCCGTCCACGGCTCGAACAACGACTGGGGCACGAAGTGCGACCTGGTCCTCAATCCGCTCGGGCTGGAGGTCGGCAGCGAGTGCGACGCCGCGCCCCCCAGAGCGGCGTGGCTGAACGAGCTGGACGGCGCCGGCGGCATCCGGACGGGCCTCGCCTTCGGGTACGACTGGGGCGCCGTCAGGCTCGAGGCCGAGTACTTCCATCGCGTCGCGGCCTACAACCAGCGCACGGACACCGGCACCGAGACCGCGGTCATCCTCGCCAAGCGGCAGCAGGAGATCGCGCTGGCGGTCGGCGGCGTCGACGACCTGCGGTCGCACGGCGCCTTCGCCAACGTCTACTACGACTTCGGGCCGGAGACGTCGTCCTGGACGCCCTACGTCGGGGCCGGCATCGGGATGGAGCGGGCGACGCTCGACTACTTCTCGCTCTGGAAGCGGAACCACGACCCCGACCTGATAACGACGTTCGTCGACCCGGCGCTGCGCGCCACGCTCGCCGGCACGACGAGCGTGGCCGAGGCGCGGCTGACCGACTCGTTGCCGGGATATCAACTGCTCGCCGGCCTGGACTATCGGCTCGCGGAACCCGTGACCCTGGGCGTCAAGTTGCGGTGGGCGGACTTCGGGGGGTTCGAGAGCGAGCCGCGCCCCTGGAACCAGCTCCGCAGCCACGAGTCGGACATCGGCCGCGGCGAGCCGATCCTGTACCGGGTGACGACGGACGACACCCGGTTCTGGGGCGTGAGCCTCAGCCTGAAGTACCGCTTCTAGGAGTCCGTCCCCCTATGGGTCCAGGCTGGCCGTGTAGGCCACGATGTTCACGATGTCCTCCACCGTGAGGTCGGCCACGGCGGCGTCCATCAGGTCGGACCACGCGCCGTTGCGGGCGCCGGTCCGCAGGTCGTGGAGCTGCCGCGCCATGTAGGTCGGCGAGCGGCCGGCCAGCGCCGGCACCGGACCGATGCCGCGCAGGTCGTCCCCGTGGCAGACCGTGCACGCGACCGAGTTGGCGCCGCCCGTCGTCACGATCTCGCGGCCGCGCGCCACCGCGCCCGTCGGCACGTAGGCGATGAAGCCGGCAGCGTCGTCGCGCAGCTTGGTCCTTGCCAGATCCTCGGGCGTCTCGACCACGCGCGTGCCGATCGGCTCCGTGCCGCCGCCCTCGACCACCTCGTGGATCCAGCCCGCGAAGCGCGTCACCGGCACGGTGTCCGTCTCCACGACGCGGACCCAGGGCTTGAAGTCGATCGACGAGAAGTACTCGGCGGCGACGCGCGACTCCTCGTCGGTGGCGGCCAGCCCGATCCGCTCCATGAAGGCGGGCGGCCCCATGCGCGGCTCGCCGGGCTTGCGCAGACCGTTCCGCCAGTCGGTCATCTGCTGCACGATGTACTCGTACGGCTGACCGGCGACGCCGGCATTCTCCGGCTTGCCCTGGCCGTTGGGCAGGTGGCAGTAGCCGCAAGCGGCAACGCCCGGCCCGCCGCCGCGCGCCACGACCTCCGGCATCGGCGGATGGCCGTCGGGGTGCCAGTCGGGCGGGCCGTTCGCGATGGCGATGGCCGAGCGCCGCATCAGGACGCTCGAGCCGGGTACCGTGACCACCTCGTGAGGATCGGGCGTCTTGGCGTCCTCCACCGGCTCGTTGAGCACGTAGGCCCAGGGCAGCACCGCGTTGGCGCCTTCCCTCTCCTCCTGCGCCTGCAACTCCGCGCCGGCTGCGAGTCCGGCCGCCGCCAGCAGCACGGCCCATACAATGCTCGACTGTCGCATCGCGTCCTCCTCGTGGTCGCGCGCCGCGCGCGCCGATAGCTCCCGCCGGAACAGCCCCATCATACACGCCGGAGGGCACCCCACCGCCCCCGCGGTTCGCGCTATGCTGGCGACGCAAACGGGCACGGAACGCGGCCGCGGGCTGCCGCGGCGAAACCGTTGGAGGCGCCCTTGGACGAACGAACCGTCGGGTTCATCGGGCTCGGCCGCATGGGGCTCGGCATGGCCCGCAACCTGCTGCAGGCCGGCGTGCCGCTCGTCGCGCACGACGTGCACCGGCCGGCACGGGAGCTGCTGGCCGGCCACGGGGCGGACCTCGCCGCAGACCCCGCCGACGTGGCCGCCCGCGCCGAGCTGGTCTTCCTCTGCCTGCCCTCGGAGACCGAGGTCGAGGACGTGCTCTTCGGCCACCGCGGCGCGCTCCGGAACGGGCAGCGCCCGGCGCTCGTCGACACGACGACGATGAACCGCGGCGCCGCGCGGCGGCTCGCCCGGCGGTCGCAGGACGCCGGCGCGGCCTACGCCGACTGCCCCGTCTCCGGGATGCCGCTGCGCGCCGAGCGCGGCACGCTCACCATGATGTTCGGCGGCAGCGAAGAGCTGTTCGCGCGGGCGCGGCCGTATCTCGACCTCATGGGCGAGTTCGTCGTGCATTGCGGCGAGGTCGGCTCGGGACAGCTCATGAAGGCCGTCAACAACATCGTCTACGACATCAACATCGCCGCGCTCTGCGAGGTCCTGCCGCTCGCCGTGAAGGCCGGTCTGCAGCCGGCGCAACTGGCCGCGGTGCTCACCACGGGCAACGCCCGCAGCTTCGCCGGCGAGCACTTCGTGCCCCGCATCCTCGAACGCCGGTTCGAGGGCGACTTCTCGCTGCGCGCCGCCTACAAGGACATCGTGAACATCCGCGAGGCGGCGACCCGGCTCGACGCCTCGCTGCCGCTCGTCGAGGCCATGGTGTCGACCTACCGGGCGGCCATCGAGATGGGTTTCGGCGACGAGCCGAAGAGCGCGATGATCAAGGTCTACGAGGAGCGGCTGGACCAGCAGGTCCGCGGCCGGTAGGCGCGCTTGCCCGCATGGCCCGAGACCCCCGTCGCGACGCCCCGTCGCGCGCTGCCGCACCGGCATCCTTCGCACGTCGCGTGCTCGCCTGGTGGGACGCCCACGGCCGCAAGGACCTCCCCTGGCAGCGCGAGCGCACGCCGTACCGCGTGTGGGTGGCGGAAGTCATGCTCCAGCAGACCCAGGTGGCCACGGTCGTCCCCTACTTCGAGCGGTTCGTCGCGCGGTTTCCCGACGTGGACGCCCTGGCGCGCGCCGACGTCGACGAGGTGCTGCACCTGTGGAGCGGCCTCGGCTACTACGCCCGGGCGCGCCACCTGCACCTTGCCGCGGGCATCGTCGCGCGGGATCGAGGCGGCGTCGTCCCGAACAGCGTGACAGCGGCGCAAGCGCTGCCCGGCATCGGCCGCTCCACCGCCGCGGCGATCGTCGCCCAGGCCTACGGCACGCGTGCCGCCATCCTGGACGGCAACGTCAAGCGCGTGCTGGCCCGCCGGCAGCGGGTCGCCGGGCCCGTGTCCTCATCGGAGACGCTCGGCGCGCTGTGGCGCCTGGCGGAGTCCCACACACCCGCCGACCGTGCGGCAGACTACACGCAGGCGATCATGGACCTGGGCGCGACGGTCTGCCGCCGGACGCGCCCGCGCTGCGGCGACTGCCCGGTGCGGACGGACTGCGAGGCCTTCGCGGCGGGCGATCCCGAGCGGTTCCCGGAGAAGGCGCCGCGCCGGCGGCGGCGCCTCGAGCGCAGCCGCTTCTTCGTGCTCGTCGATCCGGACGGCGCCTGCCTGGTCGAGCGCCGGCCGCCGCGCGGCATCTGGGGCGGGCTGTGGTCGCCGCCCGAGCGCGGCGCCGACGAGACCGTGGCCAGCTTCCTCGACGAGGCGGGCATCGACGGCGGGCTGGTCGATCGGGTGCGCGCCGCCGACGTCTTCCGCCACGGCTTCACCCACTACGACCTGGACGTCGAGCCGGTCTACGTGCGCCTCAAGACACGCCCCGCGCAGGTTCGCGAGCGCCCGGGCCGCTGGATCGACCCCGAGGATCACCGGCTGGGGCTCTCGGCGGTCGCCGCCCGGCTCGTCGCGGTGGCAGGAACGAGCGCATAATGACCCTTGATCGGCCATGACGACGTCCACCACCTCGCCGGACGCCCTGCACGCACTTCTGCGCGAGGTGCTCCCGCCCCAGGGCAACTGGAGCGACGAGGAGTACCTGTGGCTCACGGACAGGTGCAACCGCCTGGTCGAGTTCACCGACGGCCACGTGCAGGAACTGCCCATGCCGACGTTCACGCACCAGGCCATCCTCGCATTCCTCTATCGCCTGTTCCACGAGCACCTCGACCCGCGCGGCGGTGTTGTGATGTTCGCGGCGTTGCGCATGCGCATCCGTGCAGGCATGTTCCGCGAGCCGGATCTGCTGCTGCTCCGCGATCGCTCGGATTCGCGTTGCCAGGACCGCTACTGGCTGGGTGCGGACCTCGTGGCGGAGGTCGTCAGCCCCGACGATCCTGACCGGGATCTGATCGAGAAGCGCGCCGACTACGCGGAGGCCGGCATCCCGGAGTACTGGATTGTCGATCCCCGCGATCAGACGATCACCGTGCTCACCCTCGACGGGGACACGTACGTCGAGCAGGGCGTGTACAGCGCCGGAGAATCCGCCGCGTCATCCCTGCTCGATGGATTCGCCGCCGACGTGACTGCCGTCTTCGACGCACCGCGGTCCGGCGCCTGAGCGCCGAGGTCCGCGGGGAGTCTCTACGCTTTCTCTTCCTGCGCCGACAGTGAGCCGGGATCGAACCTGCCCACCCGTTTTCGCCTGGCGGGCGGGCGTTCCAACGGCATGGCGGGCTGGCCGTCGACAACCGCCGACTCGCTCACCGACCAGAGCGAGGCCGGACGTCCGCGGCGGGATCGGGATGCAGACGCCGCCTCGGCCCGCTTCTCGAACGCACCGCTCTCCTGCACGTTGCGCTGGAAGTTGCCGGGATCGAGGCGCGTGTTCCAGACCGTCTCGTAGACGCGGCGAAGCTGGCCGATCGTGAACTCCGGCGCGCAGAACTTCGCGGCGAGGGCCGTGTATTCCAGCTTGGACCGTGTCCGCTCGACAGCATCTCTCACGATCCGTTCGTGGTCGAACGCCAGGCGAACGGCGCCCCGCTCTATTTCCTCCACCGGCACGAGGGCCGCGGCCACGGCGTCCCCGCCGCTCCGCAACACCGGCGGCTCCGCACAGATCGCCCAATAGGCAACGGTGACCACGCGCATGCGCGGGTCGCGGTCCGGAGTCCCGTAGCTGGCGAGCTGTTCCAGGTGCCAGGAACCGGAGTGCAGTCCGGTTTCCTCGGCCAACTCCCGGGCCGCGGCCTGGTCCAGGTCCTCATCGGTTCGCACGAAGCCGCCCGGCAGCGCTCGAGCCCCCAGAAAGGGGTCGCCGCCCCGCTCGATCAGCAGCACCTGCAGTGCGTCGTCACGAATGCTGAAGACCGCGATGTCCACCGTGACCGCAAAGGGCGGGTAATCGCCCGGGTCGTAGTCGTAGGCGGCGCCGGAGCCCATCACCGAAACGTATATTGTCGCCTTGACAAAATCAAGGGCGCCCCCTATTATTGTTTTACTAACAATAAATGTTCGAGGTAAGCATGGACTTGCAGAAACTGGAGACCGTGGGCATCGGCTGGCCCATCACCCGGCTGGGCGTGTCCTTCTTCCCCTTGTACCTGCCCGCCAACGACCTGCCTGCGATTGCGACCGGCGAAGACTCGCGACTCGTTGTCGACGAGCTCGACGAGGCAGCGGTACACGGGCTGCGGGCACACAACCCGGGGGACAAGCCCGTGCTCCTCGCCGAGGGTGAGCACTTCCTTGGCGGCAAGCAGGACCGCACCGTCAACGCCACCGTGCTGGTGCCCGCTCTCGGCGACGTGGAGATCCCGGTCTCCTGTCTCGAACAGGGCCGCTGGGGTCGCCGCGGTGCCGCTCGGCGCGACGAGGCGTTCACGCCGGCTCGCGTGCGCGCTGCGAAGAACGCCGGGGTCGCCGAGTCGATGCGCCGCCGCGGTTCCCATGAAGGCGACCAGGCAGCCGTCTGGCGCGAAGTCGACGCCATGCTGGGCCGCGCGTCCGTGCGCTCGGCCACCGCGGCGGCCGCGGATGCGAAGCGCGCGGCACGCCATCGCGAACCGTTTCGCGCTGCAGCAATCGAGAAGCTCGCGGCCCGCGGGCCGCTCCCCGGCCAGTGCGGTATCGTCGTCGTCCATGGACGCTGGGTGACGGCGATGGACCTGTTCGGTGCACCACACCTGCTGGCCGCCCACTGGGGAGCATTGATTCGGTCACATCTCCTTGAATCGCGCATCACGAGCGGAACCCCGTCCGCGACGCGCGTACTGGCGGTTGTCCGACGCTTCGCAGCGGCGCGGGCGCAGGAGGAGCGAGGCGTCGGACTGGGCGTCGAGCACCGCCTGGCCGACGCTCGATTCACAGGATACGCCCTCACGCTGAACGGGGCGATTGTGCACGCGGCGTTCTTCACCCGGGATCCGCCGGAAGGCGCCGGCCTCGGCAACGGCGTGAATGGCGGGCAGCCGGTGCCGCCCTGGCCCGTTCGGTCCACGCGCGCCGTAGCGGAAGGATTGACACCATGAGACGTGACGAATACCTCCGCCGTCCGGCTGTGGAGAGGTTCATCGGTTGGCTGCGCCGCCGCGTCCGGGGCGACAAGGCCTTTTCACACTCGTACAAGGTGCTCAAGCCGGTTCACGAGTGGCGCTGCTGCTCGCTCTGGGAGGCGCACGAGCGGTACGAATGGAATCGCGTGAACTTCCTTATCAATCAGGCCGAACTGGATTGCCTGGCAGCGTGCGTCCGGCGTGCCGTCAGGAACAACGATCGGCACGCCTTCGTCGCAGCCGCCCACGGTATCCTGCGCTGGGGTGGCGTCACGCCCCACAACGCCCCGAGACTGCGCGCTCTCGGCGCGGAAGCGCTCCCGACATTCAGCGAAGCCAGCCGCCTCCTCGATCCGTCTCACGCCGACACGTCTCGGCTCGAAGGCGTTCGCTACATGAACTCCGGATGGACGAAAGTCTATTCGCTGATGCTGGAAGGCCTTCCCATCTACGATGGACGCGTCGGCGCGACGATGGGCTACCTCGTGCAGAAACACTGCACGGATGAGGCACTGGACAAGGTCCCGGACCTGCTCCACTTCCGGTGGGGGCCCGCGAAAGGCGATCACAACCGCGACCCGTCGTCGGGCTCGCTCCGGTTCGGGATGCTGACCTCCGCCTCCCCGCGGAAGTGGGCGGAGTGCAACGTCCGGGCGGCGTGGGTCCTGGGCGAGGTCTGCAGCGAAGGGAGATTCGGCGACTTGCCCCCGGACCGCCGCCTGCGAGCGCTCGAAGCCGCCCTGTTCATGATCGGCTACGAGCTGCCGGCGCCTGATTGACGCGACAGCCGAGCCGGTGCCAGTCACCACAGCCCCAGCAGGCGCCACCAGGCGCTGCCGACGCCCAGCCAGATCGCGATGTGCATGAGGCTGATCAGCCCGCCGAGGCGCCACCAGGTGCCGATGTCGACGTTCCCGGACCCGAAGAGGATGGGCGCCGCCGCCGTGCCGTAGTGCGTCAGCGAGGCGAACAGGTTGCTGAAGAAGGCGAGCACGAGGGCCGCCAGGACGGGGGGCGTCCCGACGGCCAGGGCCAGCGCCAGGAACGGCGCGTACATGGCGCTGACGTGCGCGGTGTTCGAGGCGAAGAAGTAGTGCACGTAGAAGTAGATCAGGCTCAGGCTCAGGAACGCCGGCAGCCAGTGCCCGGTCGACAGCACGCCCGAGACCCGGTCGGTGAACCACCCCAGCAGACCGAGCTCGCCGAGCTGGCTGGCCATCATGACCAGCACGGCGAACCAGATGAGGGTGTCCCAACCGTTGCGTTCCTCGAGGAGGTCTTCCCAGGCCAGGGCCCCGGTAGCCAGCATTGCCGCGACGCCGGCCAGGGCGGTCGTCGTGGCGCTGATGCCGAGCGCGCCGCCGAGGATCCAGAGGCTCAGGAGGCAGACGAACACCGCCAGCAGGATCCACTCGTCGCGCTTCATCGGACCGAGCTCCGCGAGCCGCTGCCGCGCCAGCTCCGGCGCGGTCGGGGTCGACGTGATCTGCGGGGGATACAGGCGGTAGATCAGGACGGGCACGAGCAACAGGCTCAGGATGCCCGGCACGAACGCCGCGAGCGCCCAGAGCGCCCAGGAGAGCTCCACCCCCTGCTGCCCCGCCAGCTCGGCCACGAGCGGGTTCGCCGCCATCGCCGTGAGGAACATGGCGCTGGTCACCACCACGCCCTGGTAGGCGGTGAACGTGAGGAAGGAGGCGATGCGGCGCTCGGTGCCGAGCTCGGCATCGCTGCCGAGGGAGACGCAGAGCGACCTGAGGATCGGGTAGAGGACGCCGCCGGCGCGCGCCGTGTTGCTGGGGATGGCCGGCGCCAGCACCAGGTCCGCGGCGATGAACCCGTACGCCAGCCCCAGGCTGCGCTTCCCCAGCACGCGCATGAAGTGGTACGCGATGCGCGTCCCGAGTCCGGTCTTGACGAAGGCGGTCGCGATGAAGAACGCGGCCACCACCAGCCACACGACGGTGTTGCCGAAACCGGCCGTCGCCTCCGCAATCGTCAGGGTGCCGGAGAGCACCGCGAAGGCGGCGGCAACGAACGCGACGGCGCCCATGGGCAGGGGGCGCAGCACGATGCCCACCATCATGGCGACGAAGACGGCGAGCAGGTGCCATGCCCGAGGCTGCACGCCCGCCGGCTCCGGGACGAGCCAGATCGCGGCGCCGACCAGCACGACCACCGCCAGCCGGGCGGTGTCGACCCGCGGCGTCCGTCCGGCTGTCCGCGGCGCCTCGACCGGAATCATGGCTGCTGGCGATACACGTCGCGGCGGTTGCCGATCCGGACCACCAGGACGCGCACGGCCGCGTCCTGAATGTCGCAGACCACGCGGCAGTCCCCGACTCGATAACGCCACAGGCCGCCGAGCGGACCTGTCAGCAGCGTGCCGGCGCGGCGCGGATCTTCCGCCGGCGCGACACGCTCCTCCATGTAGTCGAGCATGCGACGAGCCGCTTGCCCGTCGAGCATGCGAAGCTGGGCCCTGGCCGCGTCGGTGTACTCAATCGTCCGGGCCAAGATCCCTTCTCGCGTCCGCGGCGGAGTGCACTTTCTCGCGGCCTTGCCGGACGCGCTCGAGCACCTCGGTGGCCAGGTAGTAGTCCTCCATGTCATCGAGACCACGCTCGATGATCTCGCGCAGGTAGAAGGCCTTGGTGCGGCCGGTCCGCGACGCCAGGAAGTCGAGCCGCCGCTCGGTCTCGGGAGCAAGTCGAATGGATGTGGCCATGCCGCTGAACGCTGCCTCTGAATATGTGTATTCATCGTATCATGCGATGGCGACCGGGCGTTTGACGCGAATCGGCGGGCGTCATATCCTCCGACGATGAACGTGTCGTTCACCAGGAGGCCGACCGTGACCAGACAGCCGCTCGTCCCGCTTGCCGCGCTGGCGCTGTGCGCGACCCTCGCGTCCCCGGCCCCGCTTGCCGCCCAGGAGAGCGACTACACGCCGCCGCGCACGCCGTGGGGCGACCCCGACCTGCGCGGGCACTATCTGCCGGGGACTTCGCAGCCCCTGGAGACGCCACGCCACGAGCCCTGGGGCGATACCCAGTACACGGGCCACAACTACACGTTCACCCGGTTCTTCCGTCCCGAGGGTGATGCGCCGGCGCGGCCGCGCGAGCGCACGCGGACCCCGATGATCATCGACCCGCCCGACGGGCGCGTGCCCCTGCAGGAGTGGGCCGCCGAAAGACGCGAGGAGATCATGGACAGGCAGGAGGAGCTGGCGTTCCTCGATCCGCGCGTGAAGTGCCTGCCCGCCGCCCTGCCGCGCGCGCACCTGCCGGTCGGCTACAACACCTATCAGATCCTCCAGGTTCCCGGCGCGGTCATCATCCTCTACGAGTGGAACCACCACTCGCGCTACATCCCGCTCGACGGGCGCCCGCATCTGCCGTCGGCCATCCAGCTCGGGATGGGCGACTCGCGGGGCCGCTGGGAAGGTGACACGCTGGTGGTGGAGGCGACGAACTTCACGGACAACACGTGGCCCGTGGGTCACGGCGCGCCGCCCGAGGGCGCGCCGGCCAGCTCGATCAACAGCGGGCACGGCATCTTCCACAGCGGCGCGCTGCGCGTCATCGAGCGCTTCATCCCGGTGGACGAGAACACGATCAACTACCAGGCGACCATCGAGGACCCGAACGTCTTCACGCAGCCCTGGACGCTCAGATACGGGGGCCTGAAGCGCGCGCCGGACGACCACATCCTGTACGAGTACGCCTGTCACGAGGGCAACGGGCGCAATCTCAAGCTGATGACCGGTACCGACTTCCAGTAGACGGAGGACGCCATGCACGATTCCACGGTCATCCTCGACCCGACCGACGAGCGCGAGCCGATCCGGAGGCCGCTGGCCGCGCGCTCGGTGGAGCTCGGCGGCCCGTTGGGGATCGTCGACATCTCGAAGCCGCGCGGCGACGTCTTCTGCGACGAGCTCGAGCGCCTGATGGCGGACCGGCTGCCGGGCGTCGAGATCCTGCGCCTGCGCAAGCCGACCTTCACCAAGCCGGCGCCGCCCGACCTGCGGGCGGAGATCGCGGAGCGCTGCAAGGTCGTGATCCAGGCGCTCGCCGATTGAGGGTCGTGCACGTCGTGCAGTGTGCACGACCTGGTCGACTACGAAGCGCGCGGCATCCCGACCGTGATGGTGGCGTCGTCGGAATTCGTCGGCGCGGCCGAGCGGCAGTCCGAGGCGCTCGGCATGCCGGACGTGGCCAGCCGCGCGGTCTACGTTCCCCACCCGATCCAGGACGCCACCGACGACGAGATGCGCGCGAAGGCACGCGCCGCGCTCGACGCGATCCTGGACGCGGTCACGCACTGAACCGGCCGGCGGCGTCGTCGCGGCGCCGCCGGCCGCCATCCTCACCGGAGGCAACGAACCGCCGATGCCAGGCTCCGTCGAGTTGGAACGCCATGACGGCGTGGCGCTGCTGCGCCTGACGAACCCGCCGGTCAACGGCCTGAGCTTCGCCATGCGCGCCGCGCTGGGCGACCGGGTCATGGAGGTGCTGGCCGACGACTCGGTCGCCGCCATCGTCGTCGCGGGCGCCGGCCGCATGTTCTGCGGCGGCGCCGACATCCGCGAGTTCGACGCCCCGCCCCCGCCCGGCGCGGCGTCCCTGCCCGCGGTGCTGGCCGAGATGGAGGCGGCGCGCAAACCCGTGGTGGCCGCCATCCACGGCGTTGCCGCCGGCGGCGGGCTCGAGGTGGCCTTGGCCTGCCACGTCCGCATCGCCGCGCCGGGCACGCGCCTCGGCCTGCCGGAAGTGACCCTGGGGATCGTGCCGGGCGCCGGCGGCACCCAGCGCCTGCCCAGGCTGATCGGCGTGGAGGCGGCGCTCGACGTCATCGTCGGCGGCCAGCTCCTGCCGGCCGAGCGCGCACAGGCGCTGGGCATCGTCGACGAGGTCTTGGACGGCGATCTCCTGGACGCGGCCATGGCGCGGGCGCGGCAGCTCGCGGGCGAGAGGGCGCCGCTGCGCCGCGCGTCGCTGCTCGACGAGCGCGTCGCCGAGGCCCGCGGCCGGCCGGAGATCTTCGCGGCGTTCCGCAAGAAGATGGCCAGGCGCGCGCGCGGCTTCGACGCGCCGTATGCCTGCGTCGAGTCGGTCGAGAACGCCGTGTCGCTCCCGTTCGCGGAAGGCATGGCCGCGGAGCGCCGCATCTTCGAGCGGCTGCGCGCCTCGGACCAGTCGCGGGCGCAGCGCCACGCCTTCTTCGCCGAGCGGGAGGCGACGAAGATTCCGGACGTCCCGCGCGAGACGCCGGCGCTGCCGGTCGCCCGCGCCGCGGTCGTCGGCTGCGGAACGATGGGCGGCGGCATCGCGATGACGTTCGCCAACGCCGGCATCCCGGTGACCGTGGTCGATGTCTCCGAGGAGGCGCTCGACACGGGACTCGGGGTCGTGGCGAAGAACTACGCCGCCACGGTGTCGAAGGGCCGGCTCGCGCAGGCGGAAATGGACGCGCGGCTGGCGCGCATCGCGCGCAGCGTGCGCTACGAGGACGTGCGCGACGCCGACATCGTGGTCGAGGCGGTCTTCGAGCGCATGGATCTGAAGGAGGAGGTGTTCCGGCGGCTCGACGCCGTGTGCAAGGACGACGCCGTCCTGGCCACGAACACGTCGACGCTGGACGTCGACGAGATCGCGGCGGCCACCTCCCGGCCCGAATCGGTCATCGGCACGCACTTCTTCAGCCCGGCCAACGTCATGCGCCTGATGGAGAACGTGCGCGGCAAGCGCAGCTCCGCACGCACCATCGCCACGGTCATGCAGCTCGCGAAGCGCCTCGGGAAGGTGGGCGTGCTCGTCGGCGTCTGCGACGGCTTCGTGGGCAACCGGCTGCTGGCCCCCTATCTGCGGGAGGCGGAGTTCCTGCTCGAGGAGGGGGCGTCGCCCCAGCAGATCGACCGGGTCATCCACGAGTTCGGGCTGCCGATGGGACCGTTCCAGATGTCGGACCTCGCCGGCAACGACGTCAGCTGGTTCATTCGTCAGCGGCAGGCGGCGACGCGGCCCGCGCATTTGCGCTATTCGACGATTGCGGACCGCATCTGCGAACAGGGCCGGTTCGGCCAGAAGACCGGGGCCGGGTGGTACGGCTACGAGCCGGGCAACCGCACGCCGGTCCCCGACCCGGTCGTCGAGGAGCTGATCGCCGCCGCAGCGGCGGAGGCGGGCATCGAGCGCCGCGCCGTCAGCGACGAGGAGATCGTGCCGCGCTGCCTGTACCCGCTCGTCAACGAGGGCGCGAAGGTCCTCGACGAGGGCATCGCGCTGCGCGCCAGCGACATCGACGTGGTCTGGATGCACGGCTACGGCTTCCCGCGCTATCGCGGCGGGCCGATGTTCTGGGCCGACCTGGTGGGCCTGCGGACCATCTACGACACGCTGAGCCGCCTGTACGACGAGCATGGCGCGTGGCTCGAGCCCGCGCCGCTCCTCAAGCGTCTCGCGGAGCAGGGCAAGGGGTTCGGGGATGTCGCGTCGTGAAGGGGCCGGGTGTGGGACTGATACGCGCGACCATAACGTTGTCGAATCCGGGGAACCCGAAGCTGGCCCCGCTTGGGGTGACGGCACTCGTCGACACGGGGGCGATAACGCTGTGCATCCCGGAACACGTGGCCGTGCAGCTCGATCTGTCCGAGCTGGAAAAGCGGGAGGTGACCACGGCGGAGGGCAGGCACGTCTCCGTGCCGTACGTCGGCCCGGTGCAGGTCCGGTTCGCGAATCGCTCCTGCTTCACGGGCGCGCTCGTCCTCGGCGATGGTGTCCTGTTGGGGTCCATTCCGCTGGAAGACATGGATCTGGTCATCAGCCCGCGCCAGCAGCAGGTGACTGTCAACCCCGAGAGTCCCAACCTCCCGTCTGCCATCGTCAAGCGGCTCGGCCCTGGTTCGCGATGAAAACCGATAACGACACGCAACCGGACGACACGGCGGACCTGATCGAGCACTACTTCGAGCAGGGGTGGACGGACGGGCTGCCCGTCGTGCCGCCGACGCCGGAGTCGGTCGCGGCGATGGTCGCCGCGCTGGGCGGCCAGCCGGATCATCTCGAAGCGCGTATCCCGCCCCGCTGGGGCAACCTCACCCGCGAGGTGCTGGGCGTCAACCTGGTGCTCGCCGGCTGCCGGCCGGACTACGCGCCGGTGGTACGCGCCGCGCTGCTGGCGCTGACGACCAGCCACTTCAACCTGCACGGCGTGCAGGCAACGACCCACATGGCCGCGCCGCTGCTGGTGGTGAACGGCCCCATCCGGCGGCAGATCGGCCTCAACGCGGGCGCCAACGTGTTCGGCTCCGGCTGCCGGGCCAACGCCACGATCGGCCGCGCGCTCCGCCTCGTCCTGCTGAACGTCGGGGGCGCCTGGCCGGGCGACCTCGACAAGAGCACGCTGGGCCACCCCGGCAAGTACACGTTCTGCATCGCCGAGAACGAGGAGGAGAGCCCCTGGGCGCCGTACCACGTCGAGCACGGCTACCGCGCGGACGACAGCACCGTGTTCTGCATCGCGGCCGAGGGACCGCACAGCGTCACCAACCACGTGGCCAACGACCCGCAGGGCATCCTCGACAGCATCGCCTCGGCCATGAGCACCATCGCGCACAACAACGCCGTCAGCAGCGGCTCGTGCGCCGTCGTTCTCGGTCCGGAGCACGCCGCCACCATCGCCGGCAAGAGCTGGACACGGCAGGACGTGCGGCGCCACCTGTGGTCGGCCGCCGGCAACACCTGGGACGCCGTGAGCTTCGGCGACCGTTACGGCAAGGTGTACAACCGCAACCTGCCGCGCTGGTACCGGCGCGAGCCCGGCGCGCGCATCCCGATCGTCCCCTCCCCCGACGACATCCACCTGTTCGTCGCCGGCGGCGAAGCCGGCCGCTTCTCGGCCTTCCTGCCCGGCTGGGGCCACATGACGTCGCCGGTGCTGCGGTCGATCGACGGCCGCCCGCCGGCCGGCGGCGACAGCGCCTGCACGGACGGCACCTGCGAGCTGTAAGCGCACGGCCCGCCGCCGTCAGCGAACCGGAGAGAGCAGGGAGCGCGCCCCAGCCCTAACCGCCTGCCATCGCGCCCACGATCAGGTACGGCTCGACGCCCGCCGCGACGGCCTCCGGCAGGGGGGCGTCCGGCGGCTGGTGCGACAAATCCTGCTCGCAGGCAAAGAACCTGATGAACGGCCGGCGACGCCGCGTCGCGTAGTCGCGGATCGTGCCGCGCAGCGCCGGGTAGTCCGCTTCCAGGGCGTCGATGACGGTGCGCTGCGTGACCTCCCCCGCGACGTCGAGCGCCACCTCGCGCTCGATGCGGGCCAGGGTGCACAGCGGCGCGGGCAGCACCACGCGGATCATGGCAGCGTCTGCACCTCCACGGAGAGGACCGCCGGCAGGTCGCGCACGATGGGCGCCCACGTGTCGCCCGCGTCCCGCGAGGCGTACACCTGCCCGCCGGTGGTGCCGAAGTAGATGCCGCAAGCGTCCAGCGTGTCGACCGCCATGGCGTCGCGCAGCACGTTGACGTAGCAGTCGCGCTGCGGGAGGCCGTCGGTCAACGCCTCCCACTCGTTCCCGCCGCTGCGGCTGCGGTAAACGCGCAGCCGCGCGTCCGGCGGGTAGTGCTCGGAGTCGCTCTTGATCGGCACGACGTAGATCGTTTCCGGCTCGGCCGGATGCACCTCGATCGGAAAGCCGAAGTCGCTGGGCAGGTTGCCGCTGACCTCGCGCCACGACTCCCCTGCGTCGTCGCTGCGCATCACGTCCCAGTGCTTCTGCATGAAGAGCACGTCGGGCCGCGCCGGGTGCATCGCGATGCGGTGCACGCAGTGGCCCACCTCGGCGTCCTCGTCCGGAATCTCTCCGGAGCGCAGCCCGCGGTTGATCGGACGCCAGGTCTCGCCGTTGTCGTCGCTTCGGAACGCGCCCGCGGCCGAGATGGCGACGTACAGGCGACCGGCATGCCGCGGATCCAGCAGGATGGTGTGAAGGCAGAGCCCGCCGGCGCCGGGCTGCCACGAGGCGCCGGTCCCGTGACGGCGCAGGCCCGACAGCTCGCGCCAGGTCTGCCCGCCGTCGGTCGACCGGAACAGGGCGGCGTCCTCGACCCCGGCATACACGGTGTCGGGATCCTCCCGTGCCGGCTCCAGGTGCCAGACGCGGGCGAACTCCCAGGGGTGCGGCTTGCCGTCGTACCACTGGTGAGTGCCGGCCTCGCCCTCGTACCGGAACTCGTTCCCGACCGGATTCCAGGTCGTGCCGCCGTCGTCCGAGCGCTGGATGACCTGCCCGAACCAGCCCCCGCCGTTCGGCGCCGCATAGATGCGGTCGGGGTCGGCGGGCGACCCCTTCACGTGAAACACCTCCCACCCGGCGAAGTGCGGGCCGTCGATGCTCCACTGTCTGCGCGCGCCATCGGAGGTCAGCAGGAACGCGCCCTTGCGCGTGCCGACCAGAACCCGCACCGTACTCATCGCGAAGCCTCCCTCCCGGGCCCGGGCAGACTCGCCGGCCCGCCTCCGCGCCCGGCGACCGCGCCGCCGGCGCACCGCGCAACATATCAGCAAAACGCGCTGTCCGGACGCCCGCGCGTGCGGTCGGCGGCGGACGTTGCGCCGCGCGCCCGCCATGCATCAGACTGGGTGAGACATGTCGGACACGAGCCAGCGGCGGCTGCCGGACGGGCGGATCGTATTCGACCCGCGGGGAGTTGTGAGCGCCGAGGCGCGCGGGCTGGCGCCGCGCCCGGCCACCCTCGACGGCCTGCGCCTCGGCATCCTCGACAACACGAAGTGGAACGCGTCGAAGCTGCTGCGCCAGGTGGTCACCCAGCTCGAGGGCGGTCTGGCGTTCGGCGCGGTTCGCACCTACGCGAAGTCGAGCTTCTCGCGCCTCGCGCCGCCGGATCTGCTCGACCGGATTGCATCCGAGACCGATGCCGTCGTCACGGCCATCGGGGATTGAGGCTCCTGCACGTCGTGCAGTTTGCACGACGCGGTCGGGCTGGAGGGGCGGGGCGTGCCGACGGCGGTGATCGTCACCGACGCGTTCCTGCGCGAAGCCCACGTGCAGCGGGAGGCGCTCGGCGCGGAGGGCCTCGAGCCGGTCGTCATCACGCATCCGCTCAGCACGCTGACCGTCGACGAGATCGCCGCGCGGGCCGTCGAGGCGGCTGCGGGCGTCAGACGCATCCTGACGAGCGGCGCGGGCTGAGCCGCCGCGAGGGTATGATCCCGGCGTGAACGTTCAGCTCGCCTACGGCCGGGGCCGACTGTCGGTCGACCTGCCCGACGACCGCACCACGGTCCTCGAACCCGCGTACAGCGCCGGCCTGCCGGACGAGGCCGCCGCCATCCGCCAAGCGCTGCGGGCGCCGCTGGGCTCGCCGCCCCTGGCCTCGCTCGTCGGCAGCAACCAGACCGTCGCCATCTCGGTCTGCGACATCACCCGGCCGATGCCGAGCCGCACGCTGCTGCCGGTGCTGCTCGGCGAGCTGGCGCACGTGCCCGACGAGCGCATCGTCATCCTGATCGCCACGGGCACGCACCGCCCCAACGATCGCGACGAGCTGGTCGAGATGCTCGGCGAGCCCATCGTCGAGCGCTACCAGGTGGTCAACCACAGCGCCTTCGACGAGGCGAGTCTCGCCTACCTGGGAGACGTCGAGCCGCGGGTGCCGGTCTGGCTCAACCGCCACCTGGTCGATGCCGACGTGCGGATCACCACCGGCTTCGTCGAGCCGCACTTCTTCGCCGGCTTCAGCGGCGGCCCCAAGCTGGTGGCGCCGGGACTGGCCGGCTTCAGGACAACCATGCGGCTGCACGACGCCGAGATGATCGCCAGCCCGAACGCCACGTGGGGCGTGACCGAGGGCAACCCGATCCACGAGGCCATCCGCCGCATCGCCGCGCACGTGGGCGTCCACTTCAGCGTCGACGTCGCGATCAACCGCGACCGGCAGATCACCGGCGTCGCGGCGGGCGAGATCTTCGCGGTCCACCGCTCCATGGCCGAGCGCGTGAAGCAGAGCGCCATGCAGACCTTCGCCGCGCCGTTCGACGTGGTGGTGACGACCAACAGCGGCTATCCGCTCGACCAGAACCTGTACCAGACCATCAAGGGGCTGTCGGCGGCGGCGCAGGTGGTCAGGCCGGGCGGCGCCATCGTCTGCGCGGCCGAGTGCGCGGACGGTCTGCCGTCGCACGGCGAGTACGGCGCCATCCTCGCGGCGCGCGATTCGCCCGAGGCGCTGCTGGAGATGATCTGCGCGCCGGGCCACAACCGGCACGACCAGTGGGAAGTGCAGATCCAGGCGCAGATCCAGCAGCGCGCGCAAGTGTTCCTCAAGGCCGACGGCCTCTCTCCCGACGCCGTGCGCGCCGCGCATCTCACCCCCATCGAGGACGTCGAGTCGACGGCGCGCGAGCAGCTCGACCGGGTCGGGCCGGCGGCGCGATTGTGCGTCCTGCCCGAGGGACCGCAGACGATCCCCTACCTGGCCGCCGGATGACGACATGGACCTGGCCCTCAGCCCGCGGGTGAGCGAGCTCCGGCAGCGGCTGCTCGCGTTCATGGACGAGGTCGTCTATCCCAACGAGCGGACGTACGCCGAGCAGCATGCGGCCGGCCCGAACCGCTGGGAGTCGCCGCCGGTCATGGACGAGATGAAGCGCTCGGCCCGCGCCGCCGGGCTCTGGAACCTCTTCCTCCCCGAGAGCGAGCGCGGCGGCGGCCTCACGAACCTCGAGTACGCGCCGCTGTGCGAGATCATGGGGCGCTCGCCCATCGCGCCGGAGGTGTTCAACTGCGCGGCGCCCGACACGGGCAACATGGAGGTGCTGGTGCGCTACGGCACCGACGCCCAGAAGCGCCGCTGGCTGGGGCCCTTGCTCGACGGCGCCATCCGCTCCGCCTACGCGATGACCGAGCCGGACGTGGCGTCGTCCGACGCGACGAACATCCGCGCCCGCATCGAGCGCGAGGGCGACGAGTACGTCATCAACGGCCGCAAGTGGTGGACCACCGGGGCCGGCAATGCCCGCTGCGAGATCCTGATCGTCATGGGCAAGACCGATCCGCACGCGGAGCGGCACCGCCAGCAGTCGATGATCCTCGTGCCGAAGGACACGCCGGGCCTGACCGTCGTGCGCCCGCTCACCGTCTTCGGGTACGACGACGCGCCGGTCGGCCACTGGGAGCTGCGCTTCGAGAACGTCCGCGTGCCGCGCGACCACATCCTGCTCGGCGAGGGGCGCGGCTTCGAGATCGCCCAGGGCCGGCTGGGCCCCGGCCGCATCCATCACTGCATGCGCGTCATCGGCCTGGCGGAACGCTCGCTCGAAGCGCTGTGCGCGCGGGCGCGGTCGCGGGTGGCGTTCGGCGCGCCGCTGGCGGATCAGGGCGTCGTGATGGAGGCGGTCGCGGACTCGCGGATGGAGATAGAGCAGGCGCGGCTGCTGACCCTCAAGGCGGCGCACATGATGGACACGGTGGGCAACAAGACCGCCCGCGCCGAGATCGCGATGATCAAGGTGGTGGCGCCCGCCATGGCCCTCCGCGTCATCGACCGGGCCATCCAGGTGCACGGCGGCGGCGGCATGTGCGAGGACTTCGGCCTGGCCCGCGCCTGGGCCCACAGCCGGACGTTACGGGTGCTGGACGGGCCAGACGAGGTGCACCGCCGGACGGTCGCCCGGGTCGAGCTGCGCAAGCAGGACGACAGCCGCCCGCGGTAGCCCAAGGCGCGCACGGCGCGCCTCGGCGGGAGCGGCGCGGGGCGAAGGGGCCCCCGCAAGCGGACGCCGGGGGTTCGGGGCGCAGCCCCGTCTGAAGGAAGCTGCGCACGGCGCGCCTCGGCGGGAGCGGCGCGGGGCGAAGGGGTCCCCGCAAGCGGACGCCGGGGGTTCGGGGCGCAGCCCCGTCCGAAGTTGGTCTACGCGTAAACGAGCGTGACGAACTCCGCGACGCAGGCCGGCTTGTCCGAGCCCTCCGCCTCGACGACGTACGAGCTCGTCAGCCGCAGCGCGTCGGGCTGCACGCGTTCGGCCGCAACGAGCGTCTCGGTGCCGCGCACCCGCGTCCCCACCGCCACCGGACTGATGAAGCGGACGCGGTTCAGGCCGTAGTTGATGGTGCGCTTCACGCCCCGGAGATCCAGAATCTCGTCGCGGAACCGGACGACGAGCGACAGGGTGAAGAATCCCTGCACGATCGGCCGGCCGCCCGGCAGCTCCCGCGCGGCGCGCGCCGCGTCGAGATGAATCCACTGATGGTCGCCGGTCACGTCCGAGAACGTGTCGACCATCTCCTGCGTGATCAGCAGCCAGCCGCTCGTGCCCAGCTCGCTGCCGACCAGCTCCTCGAGCGCGCTCAGACCTTGCACCGTTCGCATGGGGACCCCCGCCGGCACCGTGGAAGGCGCCTATTATAGTCCGTGGCCGCCCATCCGCCGCGCGCCTCGGAGCTGATCGACATGCGCCCCGACGAGGAGCTCGACCTCGGTCGGCTGGAGCCCTGGCTGCGCGCGCACCTGCCGGCCGCCCCGGGGGCGCTGGCGATCAGCCAGTTCGGCGGCGGCCATGCCAATCTGACGTACCTGATTCGGTTCGGCGACCGCGAGTACGTGCTGCGGCGGCCGCCGCTCGGGCCCGTGGCGCCGACGGCGCACGACATGCGCCGCGAGCACCGGGTGCTGGCCCGGCTCGGCACGTGCTATCCGCTGGCCCCGACCAGCTACGCCCTGTGCGACGACCCGGCAGTGCTCGGCGCCGACTTCCACGTCATGGAGCGGCGGCGCGGCTTCGTCATCCGCCGGGAGCTGCCGCCGGACGTCGCCGCCGATCCGGTTCTGGCCAGGCGCCTGGGCGAGATGCTGGCGGACAGCCTGGCGGCGCTCCACCGCGTCGACCCGCGAGCCGTCGGCCTCGACGGCCTCGGCCGGCCTGACGGCTACGTGGCGCGGCAGCTCGCGGGCTGGACCGGGCGCTGGGCGGCGACCGGGCGCGAGCTGCCGGCGGTCGACCGCATCGCCGCCTGGCTGAGCGCCGGGGTGCCGCGGCAGCAGGCGGCCACGCTGGTGCACAACGACTACCAGATCGAGAACCTCCTGGTGGATGCGGCCGATCCGGCGACCGCCGTGGCCGTGCTCGACTGGGACATGTGCACGCGGGGCGATCCGCTCATGGATCTGGGCTACCTGCTCAACTGCTGGACCGATCCGGACGACGACCCGTCCTGGCGCGGCGCAAGCCCGACGCCGGGCTGCGCGCCGGGCCTGCCCACGCGTCGCGAGCTCGTCGAGCGCTACGCCCGGTCCGCGGGCTTCGACGTCGAGCACGCGCACTGGTACCACGTATTCGGGGTCTTCAAGCTCGCCGTCGTGCTGGAGCAGATCCACGTCCGCTTCCAGCGCGGGCAGACGCGCGACGCCCGCTTCGCCGCGCTGGGAGAACGGGTGGAGCGGCTGGCTGCGAAGGGACTGGCGCTGATCGAAGCTTAGATGGGGCTGCGCCCCAAGCCCCGGCGTCCGCCTGCGGGGATCCCTTTGCCCGCGCCGCTCCCGCCGAAACGCGCTGTGCGCGCCTTGGGGCGCAGCGACGAATCGTGGGGCCGGGCTGTCAGAAGGGCTTCAGCACGACCACCACGACCGAGAGCAGCACGGCCAGGACGGCGACGGTCGCCAGCGCCCGCCCCTGCTCCGGACGGCGGAAGGCGAGGCCGGTCAGGGCGGCCAGCGCCATCCACGCGACGAGCTTGACGACCACCCACCCCGGGAAGCCGAACCCGCCGATCGCAAGCATTCCGAATCCGCTCACGAGCGCCACCGCCGCCGCGATGCCCGACCCCATCAGGGCCAGACGCCGGTTCTCCGGCCGGGGAGCGGCGAGCGCGGCGAACGTGACGCCGGCCAGCAGGATCACGGAGAACAGGTGCGCGATCTGATAGAACCAGTACGGCATCGGAACCTACCGCCGGCTCGCCGGGATGGCCGAGTAGCTGAGCTCGGCGTCGTAGCGCAGCACCGTCCGCTCGATGGACGTCACGACGCCGGCCACGCGCGCGCTGGCCGCGTCGACGTCCTCCCCGAACGCCCTGACCAGCAGCGACGGCTGCTCGAGCTGGGCGAAGCTCGAGTAGTTCTCGACGACCAGCCAGGACGCCGGGCCGGGACCGAACACCCGCTCGTACACGCCGAAGACCAGGTTCGCGCCGGAGAACGCCGGGAGACTCGAGGTCATGAACCGTTCCCAGTCGGCCTCGCGGCCGGGCGCGACCTCCACGGTGGTGACGCGCGCGAGCGACAGCCCGCCCACCTCGTCCGCCTCGACGCTGACGTCGGGCCGGTAGCGGATCGCGTAGCGCTTCCGCGACACGGTCATCCGCCGCAGCCGGTCTACGAGCCGCAGGCGCCGGTCGGGCTCGAGAACCCCTGCCAGCGGGCCGCCCGTGTCGTACTGCGCCAGACTGGTCATGGGCGTCACGAGCTGCAGCTCGTAGCTATTGCCGAACTCGGCCACGCGCCACACCGAGCGCCACGGCACGCCGGCCCGCTGCAGCGTCGGATTCACCTCCTCGAGCTGCAGCTCGACGTAGTCGTCGAGCCGGTTGGGCACGACGTTCACGATGTCGACCTGCATCCACTCGGTATCCTGGGCATGCACCGCCGGCACGAGGCCCAGACCAAGGACCAGGGCCACGCAGAACGACAGCATCTTGGCGTTCTTCATGATCTCCTCCCTCGCGCGCAATGCTCGCGCCACCCCCTAACTCTATCACCGCTCGCGCTGGCTCCCCATGGCAATCGTCGCGCCCCCGTCGACCACCAGGACCTGCCCGGTGACGAACGCGCCGGCCCGCGACGCCAGCAGCACCGCCGCGCCCGCGATGTCCTCCGGCTCGCCGATCCGCCCCAGCGGATACTCTTCGAGCGCGTCCTGCAACGCCTCGGGATCCGCCCACAGCGGCCGCGCGAAGTCGGTGCGCACCAGACCCGGCGCAATGCAGTTGACACGCACGTTGCGGCGCCCCCACTCGACCGCCAGGTTGCGCGCGACCTGCATCTCGGCCGCCTTCGACACGGCGTACAGCCCCAGCGTGCGGTGCCCCTTCAGCCCGCCGATGCTCGACACGATGATCACGGCCCCGTCCCGGCGCTCGGCCATCTGCGGGATGACCCGGTGGCAGAGCCCCAGCACGTGCCTGACGTTCGTGTCCATGATCTTGTCGTACACCGCTTCCGGGGCGCCTGCCATCGGCCCCATGTACGGGTTGGCCGCGGCGTTGCAGACGAGCACGTCCACGCGGCCCCAGTGGTCCAGGCAACGGGCGACCAGGGCGTCGAGCTGGTCGCCGTGCGACACGTTGCACGGCGCGGCCAGAGCCTCGCCGCCGGCGCGCGCGATGGCGCCCGCCACCTCGCGGCAGGCCTCGGCCTTGCGGCTGGAAATCACCACCCGGGCCCCGAAGCGGGCCATCGCCTCGGCGATCGCCCGGCCGATCCCGCGCGTGGACCCGGTCACGAGCGCCACCTTGCCCGTCAGATCGAACAGCGTCCCGTAGTCCATGCAGCTTCCTTCAGACGGGGCTGCGCCCCGAACCCCCGGCGGCCGCTTGCGGGGACCCCTGCGCCCCGCGCCGCTCCCGCCGAGGCGCGCTGTGCGCAGCTTCCTTCAGACGGGGCTGCGCCCCGAACCCCCGGCGGCCGCTTGCGGGGACCCCTGCGCCCCGCGCCGCTCCCGCCGAGGCGCGCTGTGCGCAGCTTCCTTCAGACGGGGCTGCGCCCCGAACCCCCGGCGGCCGCTTGCGGGGACCCCTGCGCCCCGCGCCGCTCCCGCCGAGGCGCGCTGTGCGCGCCTTGCGGCGTCTGCGCCGCCTTCCTTCAGACGGGGCTTTGCCGCGAACCCCCGGCGGCCGCTTGCGGGGACCCCTGCGCCCCGCGCCGCTCCCGGCTTCCTTCAGACGGGGCTGCGCCCCGAACCCCCGGCGTTCGCTTGCGGGGACCCCTGCGCCCCGCGCCGCTCCCGCCGAGGCGCGCTGTGCGCGCCTTGCGGCGTCTGCGCCGCCTTCCTTCAGACGGGGCTTTGCCGCGAACCCCCGGCGGCCGCTTGCGGGGACCCCTGCGCCCCGCGCCGCTCCCGCCGAGGCGCGCCTATCCGGCGCGGGCGGCGGCGATGGCCTGCCGCTCGTCCACTCGCCACAGCAAGAGACCGCCGAGGAGGAAGAAGATCAGCAGGCTGGCGATGCCGACGCGCTGGCTGTAGATGTCGCTGAGCACGCCCAGAAGCGCCGGTCCCAGAAACGAGGTCACCTTGCCCGAAAACGCGAAGAAGCCGAAGAACTCGGACTCTCGGCTCCGCGGCACGAAACGCGCCATCAGCGAGCGGCTGGCCGACTGGTTCGGGCCGGCGAAGATGCCCACCAGAATGGCCGCCACCCAGAACCAGGCCGCGCTGGGCGCCAGCGCCCCCAGCACCGTCGCCGCCGCGAGCGCCGCCACGCTGACGCCGACGGTCGCCTTGCCGCCGATGCGGTCGTCGACGAAACCGAAGGCCAGCGCCCCCAGCCCGGCCCCGACGTTGATGACGATGCCGAACGTGACCAGCTCCGCGAAGCTGAAGCCGAATGTGCCGACCGCGTAGATGCCGCCGAAGGCGAAGATCGTCACGAGGCCGTCGTTGTAGAACAGGCGCGCCAGCAGGAACAGCCCGACCTGCCGGTACCGCCGCAACTGACGCAGCGTGCCCGCCAGGTCGGCGAAGGCGCGCCGGACGCTGAGCCGCTCGCCGGTGCCGGACTCGTCCTTCAACCGGAAGAACGCGGGCAGAGCGAAGATCAGGAACCAGCCGGCCACGAGCAGGTTCGTGGCGCGCAGGTTGAACCCTTCGGCCGTGCTGATGCCGAACCGCGGCGTCTCGGGCACGAAGACCACCAGCGCGACCACGAGCGCCGCCAGCCCCCCGCAGTAGCCGAGCGCCCAGCCGTAGCCGGAGATGCGCCCGATGCGACCCGGCGCGGCGATGCCGGGCAGGAACGCGTTGTAGAAGACCAGGCCCAGCTCGAAGGCCACGTTGGCCACCACGAACAGGCCGAGCGCCGTCACGACCGCCTGCGGCTGGCTGGGCGTCACGAACGTCAGGGCCGCGGTGGCCGCCACGCAGAGCAGCGAGCAGAGAATCAGGTACCGTCGCCGGCCGCCCCGGTCGGCCAGCGCGCCGGCGATGGGCGCCAGCACGGCGATGGCGAGCGCGCTCGCCGTGATGCCGCGCGACCAGAGC
Organism: Vicinamibacterales bacterium; assembly: GCA_963665465.1. Classification (GTDB taxonomy): domain Bacteria; phylum Acidobacteriota; class Vicinamibacteria; order Vicinamibacterales; family UBA8438; genus JAAXGX01. The sequence goes on along the minus strand of OY762226.1, from coordinate 3,963,011 downwards.
GCCGTGCCCCGGCCCGGGTCGTCGGCGAACGCGTTGCTGAAGTAGGCGGCGTAGATGAAGCTGACGACCAGCGTCGTGAACGCGGAGTTCGCCCAGTCGTACATGCACCAGGCAGCGATCGGACCCGCGCTGCTGCGACGGTCGGCCAAGGCGCCATCATAGCGTGAAGCGGAAGCCGGCAGCCTGCGCCCCCTCGAACACGCAGCCTTCACAAGGCGCGCACAGCGCGCCTCGGCGGGAGCGGCGCGGGGCAAAAGGGCCCCCGCAAGCGGACGCCGGGGGTCCGGGGCGCAGCCCCGTCTGAAGGAAGCCCGCACAGCGCGCCTCGGCCGGAGCGGCGCGGGGCAAAGGGGCCCCCGCAAGCGAACGCCGGGGTTCGAGGCGAAGCCCCGCCTGCATGAAGCGCCGGCGCAGCCGGCGCAAGGCGCGCACAGCGCGCCTCGGCGGGAGCGGCGCGGGGCGAAGGGGTCCCCGCAAGCGGACGCCGGGGGTCCGGGGCGCAGCCCCGTCTGAAGGAAGCCCGCACAGCGCGCCTCGGCGGGAGCGGCGCGAGGCAAAGGGGTCCCCGCAAGCGAACGCCGGGGGCTTGGGGCGCAGCCCCATCTGAATGAAGATTGACCCGAGGGTCGGCTCGGCGCATAGTGGGCAGGGCGACCGTTCAGGGTAAGGAGCTCCCATGCCGATCGACGAAGTGGATGACAGCCGCGAACCGGGGACCCCGACGGGCGTCTCCCGCCGCCTGTTTCTGCGCGCGGTCGCTGCCGGCTCGACCGCCGCCGCCGGGTGGCCCGTCTCGGCGGGCGCGGCCCTGAACGGCGTGGCCGCCCTCGAGGCGGCCCAGGACGGCGACGTGTCCGAGGCCGATTTCTGGGCGCAGGTGCGCAGCGAGTTCCTCACCTCGGACGAGCTCGCCTACATGAACAGCGGCAGCCTCGGTCCGATGCCGAGGCCGGTGTACTACGCGCTCGTCGACGGCTATCGGGGGCTGGCCAGCGATCCGGGCCGGGAGAACGCGCGGCACGTCGCCGCCCAGGCGGACCTGCGGGCGAAGCTGGCGGCGTTCGTCAATGCGGATCCGGGCGAGATCGCGCTGACCCGCAACACCACGGAGGGGATGAGCTTCATCGCCAACGGCCTCGATCTGGAGGCGGGCGACGAGGTGCTGTGCTCCTTCCACGAGCATCCCGGGGGCCTGGAGCCGTGGAAGCTGCAGGCGCGGCGCAGGGGCATCGTCGTCCGCGAGCTGCCGTTCCCGATTCCGTCCCCGGCGCCGGCGGACATCGTGGGCCGCTTCGAGGAGGCGATCACGCCGCGCACGAAGGTGATCAGCGTCAGCCACGTGACGTTCCCCACCGGCTGCATGCTGCCGGTGAAGGCGCTGGCCGCGCTCGCCAGGCCGCGCGGGATTCTCACCGTCGTCGACGGCGCCCACGGCATCGGGATGCTGGCTCTCGACATGCACGACCTCGGCGTCGACGGCTACGCGTCGAGCCCCTACAAGTGGATGGGCGCGCCGGTGGGAACCGGGTTCCTCTACCTGCGGGCCGAGTCGCAGGCGCGCCTCTGGCCCACCGTCGTCAACATCGGGTGGGACGATCCGGATCGCGGCGCCGCCCGCTACGACCGGATCGGTCAGCGTGCCGGTCCGCTGCTGATGGCGACGTCCGCGGCCCTGGACTTCCAGAACGCCATCGGGCGCGAGCGGATCGAGGGGCGCATCCGGACCCTCGCCGGGCGGCTGCGCGAGCGGCTGACGCAGATTCCCCAGGTCCGGGTGCACACGTCGGACCACCCGCTGCTCGCGTGCGGCCTGACCGGCTTCGCCCTCGAGGGGTTCGACCGGCAGGAGGTCGTGGACACGCTGTGGCGCCGCCACCACATCTGGGTGCGGCACACCGACCTGGGTCTGAACACGGTGCGCGTGTCGACCCACCACTACAACACGGAGGCGCAGGTCGATCGCCTCGCGGAGGCGCTCGACGACATCCTGACGAACGGCGTGCTGCCGGCGGCGTAGGCCGTGGGCCCGGCGGTCCGGCGCTTGTCAAGATCGCCCGGTCCTGACGTAGAATTCCGGAGCCGACGGCACCGAACATCCGTAACCGAAACACAGCGAAGACGCAGGAGAGCAACCACGATGCCCTGGTTCGCCCTGATCGCGCGCGACCGCCCCGACGGACTCGAGCACCGCAAGAAGCACCGCCCCGCGCACCTGGAGCACATGGCCAGGCTGGACGCCGCGGGCCGACTGCGGTACGGCGGGCCGCTGCTCAACGAGCAGGGAAAAATGGGGGGCAGCCTCATCATCGTGGAGGCAGACGACCTCGAGGCCGCACGCAGCACGTACGCCGAGGATCCGTACGTCGTGCACGGACTGTTCGACACCTACGACGTCATCGAGACCAAGCCCATCTTCCCGCGGGGCAACTGACGCCATGATCTACCGCAGCCCGTTTCCGGACGTGGAGATTCCGGAGGTTGCGCTGCAGGACCACGTGCTCGAGCTCGTGGACCGGTGGCCCGACAAGCCTGCGCTGATCGACGGCCCCACGGACCGCAGCATCACGTACGGGCAGCTCCGCGCCGCGACGCGGGCGGTGGCGGCGGGACTCGCGGCCCGCGGGTTCGGCAAGGGCGACGTCCTCGCCGTCTACAGCCCCAACCTTCCCGAGTACGCGGTCGCCTTCTTCGGCGTCGCCACCGCCGGCGGGGTCGTCACGACGATCAACCCGCTCTACACGCCGGCGGAGCTCGAGCGCCAGCTCACCGACTCGGGCGCCCGCTTTCTGGTGACGATTCCGCAGTTTCTCGACAAGGCGCGCGAGGCGGCCCGGGGAACCGCCGTCGAGGAGGTGTTCGTGTTCGGCGAGGCGGAGGGGGCGACGCCGTTCGCCGCGCTGCTCTCGTCCGACCCGCCGCCGGCCGTCTCGATCGACGCCCGCGAGGACGTGGTGGCGCTGCCCTACTCCAGCGGCACGACCGGCATGCCGAAGGGCGTCATGCTGACCCACCACAACCTGGTGGCCAACGTCGTCCAGACGGATACCGTGGAGCGGCTCACCGAGAAGGAAGTCTTCATCGGCATCCTGCCCTTCTACCACATCTACGGCATGGTCGTGATCATGAGCGGCGTGCTCCGCGTGGGGGCCACGGTGGTCACGATGCCCCGGTTCGACCTGGAGCAGTTCCTGGGGCTGGTGCAGAAACATCGCGTGACGAAGGGCTACCTCGTACCGCCCATCGTGCTCGCGCTCGCCAAGCATCCGGCCGTCGACGACTACGACCTGTCCTCGCTGACCGACATCCTGTCGGGCGCCGCGCCGCTGCCGGAGCCGGTGGCCCGGGCCTGCGCCGCGCGCAACGACATCTCCGTGCGGCAGGGGTACGGTCTGACCGAGACGAGTCCGGTCACGCACTTCACGCCGCGCGATCACGAGATCAAGATCACGTCGGTCGGCCCCGCGGCGCCGAGCACCGCCTTCCGCATCGTCGACCTGACGACCGGCCGGGACGCGCCGACCGGCGAGCTGGGCGAGGTCTGGGTGCGCGGCCCGCAGGTCATGAAGGGCTACCTCCACAACCCCGAGGCCACCCGCGCGATGATCGACGACGAGGGCTGGCTGCGCACCGGCGACATCGGCCGGGCCGACGAGGACGGCTACCTGTACGTCGTCGACCGGGTGAAGGAGCTGATCAAGTACAAGGGCCTGCAGGTGGCGCCGGCCGAGCTCGAGGCGATCGTGCAGGCGCATCCGGCGATCGCCGACGCGGCCGTCGTGCCGAGCCCCGACGAGGAGGCCGGCGAGGTGCCCAAGGCGTTCGTCGTCCTGAAGCCGGACGCCGCCGTCACCGCCGACGAGATCATGGCGCACGTCGCCGAGCGCGTGGCGCCCTACAAGCGGGTGCGGCGGGTCGAGTTCATCGACGCCGTTCCGAAGGTGCCGTCGGGCAAGATCCTGCGGCGCGAGCTGATCGCCCGCGAGCGGGCGGCCGCCGGCAGCGGCCGCCGGGAGGGAGGCGCCTGATGCCGGCCAACGGCTTCCGCGGCATTCGTCTGGCAGGATTCGCAGCCGCGCTCGCTGCGCTGGCCGGCCCGCCGGCGGCCCTGGCGCAGGGCACGACGCTGGAGGCGATCGCCCGCCTCGACGTCCCGGCCACGCTCGTCGAGCTCGAGGGCGACCACGCCTACGTCGCGGGCGGCGAGACGTTCCAGGTCGTGGACGTCTCCGATCCCGCGCAGCCGGCCGCGCTGGGAACGTTCACGGCGCCCGGCCCGATCTGGGCGTTTCACGTCGCCCTGCCCCACGTCTATCTGACGGCCGGACTCGAGGGGCTATACATCATCGACGTCTCGGACCCGCGGGCGCCGGTGCTGGCGGGCACCCACCAGACCGCCGGCCAGGCGCTGGGCGTCACGGCCTCCGGAACCGTGGGGCTGGTCGTCAACCTGATGACCGGACTCGAGGTCGTCGACCTGTCCGACGAGGCGGCGCCGGCGCTCGTGCAGACCCTGGAGACGCCGGGCTACCAGTGGGGCGTCGCCGGCGCGGGCTCGCAACTGCTCGTCGCCGACCAGCCGTCGGGCGTGTACCTGTTCGATGTGTCCGACCCGGCGGCCCCCGTGGAGCAGAGCGTCTACGTCACCGAGCAGCCCGCCCAGTCGGTCGTGCTCGGGGACGGCGACCGCGCCTACGTGGTCTACGCGCGCAGCGGCGATCTGGAGATCCTGGACCTGGCCGACCCGGCCGCGCCGCGGCTCGCCGGCTCGTATCGGCCGGCCCGCTCCGGCGGCCGGCTGCAGCGCGTGGCCGTCGAGGGCTTCACCCTCGTGGTGCCGGTCGGCGAGGACGGCATCGAGGTCGTCGACGTCTCCGACCCGGCCGCCCCCGCGCTGGCCGCCGCCTACGACACCCCGGGCAACGCGCAGGGCGCCGCCGTCCGCGGCGACATCATCGCCGTCGGCGATGGCGACGCGCTCCTGGTGTTCCGCATCGACTGAGCGCGGCCTGGCCGCGCCGGCCGGCTACTGCTCGACGAGCGGCAGGAAGATCGAGATGCGGTCGTCCGTGCCGATGGCGCGCGAGATGTGGCCCTGCCCGGTCGTGTCCTCGGCCAGCAGGATGTGCCCGGGATGCAGGCGGATCTTCGTGCCGTCCCCGATCTCGACCTCGCTCTCCCCCGCCAGGGTGATCACGTACTGCCGCCGCGGCGCGGTATGCCAGTCGATGAAGTAGTCGGGCGAGTTGCGCCGGAACTGCACGCTGGTAACCGGCACCGGCGCCGACAGCTCGGTCGTGGCCCGCCCCGGCATCAGCGGCACATCGAGCTCCTCGGCGTGGGTCTGGCCGTCCTCGCCGGTGTAGATACGCGTCACCTTGATCGGCGTCCGCTCCTGCGCCGCCGCCGCCACGGGCTCCGGCGCGAACCAGCGCACCCCCCCGGCGACCAGCAGCGTCGGAATCCAGCCCAGCACCAGCACGCCCTGCAGCCATCTGTTCATCGTCATTCTCCTTGCTTTCACGGATCAGCGGGCGGTACGGCGGATCTGCTCCGCGAACTGCGCGGGATCGGTGGTCGGCAGATCGCAGACGCGGTTCTCGCAGACGTAGGCCGTGGCCTGCCCGCCCCGGGCGTACTTGTCCGCGAGCAACGGGACGACGCGCGCCTGCTCCTCGAGATCGGGCCCCTCGACGGCCACCGCCAGAATGCGGTTGGGAAGGAACGTCGCACCGAGTCTGTCCAGGAACGGATCGGCCTCGGCGCGCGCCGTGGGCGTGACGATGATCACTTCCTTCGGCGTGTCGAGGCGGTAGTCGAGGGCGAGCAGCATCTCGGCCGCCGCGGTCGGGGCGCGGTTCAGCGTGGAGGCGAACGCTCCCAGCGCGCGCTCCGCCCGCACGCGGAAGCGGTCGTCGCCGGTGAAGTCGTGCAGGCGCACCAGATTGAGAAGCTGCGCGGCGTTGCCGGATGGCTCGGCGCCGTCGTAGTGCGGCTTCTCGCGCGCCAGCAGCGGATCGGCGCCGGTGGGCGTCCGGAAGAAGCCGCCGCCGGTCCGGTCCTCGAAGTCCTCCTCGAGGACCCCGTCGAGCGCGAGCGCCGCCCGCAGCCACCGGGGGCGGCCGCTGGCCTCGAACAGGTCGAGCAGGCCGCCGATCAGGAACGCGTAGTCGTCCAGGTAGCCGGGCTGCTCGCCGGCGACGCCGACGACGCTGCGGACCAGCCGCTCGCCGTCCCGCGCCCGGGTGAGGAGGAACTGTGCGGCGCCGGCGGCGCGCTCGGCGTAGGCCGGGACGTGCAGCACGAGGGCGGCCCGCGCGAAGGCCGAGATCATCAGGCCGTTCCAGGCCGTGAGGATCTTCTCGTCGCGCAGCGGCGCCGGGCGACGGGCGCGGGCGTCGTACAAGCGGTCGCGCGCCTCGGCGATGCGGCGCTGCAGGACGGCCGGCGGCACGCCGAGCTCGCGCGCCAGGTCCACCTCGCCGCGGGGCCGGTGCAGCACCGTGCGGCCGTCGAAGTTGCCGGCGGCCGTCACGCCGAAGTACGGATTGACCAGGCGCGCGGCATCCGCGCCGACGGCCGCCTCGATCTCGGCGGGCGTCCAGGTGAAGAACCAGCCCTCTTCACGTTCCCCGCCGGGTGCGATGCTGTCGGCGTCGGTCGCCGAGTAGAAGCCGCCGCCAGGCGCGGTCATCTCGCGCTCGACGTAACGCAGGATCGAGCCGACGACCGCGGCGAAGTCCTCGCGGCCGGTGATCTGGTACGCCTCCAGGTAGGCCAGCGCCAGCAGGGCGTTGTCGTACAGCATCTTCTCGAAGTGCGGCACCAGCCATTGCGGATCGGTGGCGTAGCGGTGGAACCCGCCCCCGATCTGGTCGTGCATGCCGCCGGCCGCCATGCGCTCGAGCGTGGTCGTCACCATGCCGAGCAGCTCCAGGTCGCCGGTCCGCCGCTGCTCGCGCAACAGGAACCGGAGCGGCAGGCTGGCCGGGAACTTCTGCGCGCCGCGGATGCCGCCGAACTCCGGGTCGAACTCGGCACGGTAGATGGCCGCGGCCCGGCGCAACGGTCCATCGTCGGCCACCGCGTCGCCGGCCTCGGGCGGCGTCAGGTGGGCCCGGATCTCGTCCACGACCTGGCCGGCCACCTCGGCGACCCGCTCCGGCTGGCGATCGTACGCCTCCTTGAGCCGCTCGAGGAGCGTCAGCAGCCCGATGGCGACGCCGCGGTCGCCGTCGCGCGCGGGAAAGTAGCTGCCGCCGCTGTACGGCTGCCGGTCCGGCGTCAGCCACAGCGTCATGGGCCAGCCGCCGTTCCCCCGCGTGAAGAGCTGGACGGCGCTCATGTAGATCGCGTCGAGGTCGGGGCGCAGCTCCCGATCGACCTTGACGGCGACGTAGTTCGCGTTGAGGTAGCGCGCGATCTCCAGGTCGTCGAACGACTCCTCCTCCATCACGTGGCACCAGTGGCAGGTGGAGTAGCCGATCGAGAGCAGGACCGGCCGCCCGAGCGCGCGGGCCAGCTCGAACGCCTCGTCGCCCCAGGGATGCCAGTTGACCGGGTTGTGGGCATGCTGGCGCAGATAGGGACTCGACTCGAGCAGCAGCCGGTTGACGAACCGCGGCGCGCCGTCCTCGCGCAGGTGCTGCGTGCGCGGCACGTAGTCGGCCGCGCGCGCCTCCCACGCCGCGCCCAGCGCGCGGTCCAGCGCCGGATCGAAAGGCTCGGCGCCGGGGAGGGCGGCAGTGAACCCGTGCCGGCCGAGCTGAGCGGTGCCCTCGGTTACCGCGCACGCGGCCAGGGCGGCCAGCAGCAGGATGGCGCCGGGTGTGGACTTCATGGCCGGGGCCGCGACTCGCGGCGCAGCTAGTTCCGAAGCGCGGGGTTGATCTTGCGGTAGACGTCGACGGCGCGCGCGGCCATCGCCTCGGCGGTGTAGTGCTCGCGGACCCCGGCCGCGCCCTGCCTGCCCAGCTCCTCGCGGTGGGCGGGGTCGGCCGCCAGCCGCTCGAGCGCCGCGCCGAGCGCCTCGACGTCGTCCGGCGGCACGAGCATGCCGCCGCCGGTGCGTTCGACGAACTCGGTGTACGTGCCGCGCCGCGGGACGACGGTGGGCACCCCGCACGCCATCGCCTCGAGCAGCGGCAGGCCCTTCGGGTCGTCGTAGGCGGCCGGCACGGCGAGCATGTCGAGCCGGCCCAGGAACTCGAGCTTCCCGGCCCGGTCCAGCTTGCCGTGGTATGTGATCTCGCCCTCCAGCCCCCACTCGCGCGCCTGGTCCAGGATGGAGTCGAGGTACGCCTGGTGCGCCGGCGACAGGTAGCCGGCCACCTCGATGGAGCCGCGCTCGATCCTGCCTGCCTCCCGCAGGCGGCGGTACGCCTCGCACAGCAGGTGCAGCCCCTTCTCCGGAGCCACCCGTCCGAAGTGGCCGATCGTCAGGCCATTGGCGCGCCCCGGCGCCCTGGGCTCGTAGCCGTCCAGGTTGATCCCCAGAGGCACGACGTCGATCTTCGCGCCCGGGATGCCGGCGAAGCGGCTCATCCGCTCGGCGCAGTAGTCGCTGACCGCAACGAACCGGTCGACGTACTGCGCATGCTCGGCAATCAGGGCCAGCGCGCGGCCGTGATGCGGCTCCGGGAGCTGGCCGAGGAAGATGTCCTCGCCCTGCAGCGTGCAGCAGACGGGCGCTCCCAGCGCCTCCTTGAGCGGCCGCGCCAGGGCGATCAGCATCGAGTTCGAGATGTCGATGACGTCCGGCGGCGGCTGCTCCTCGAGCCAGTGGAGCAGCTTCTGGATCTCCTTCGACTGCCGCCCGTCGCGCCCTTCCAGCACCGACACCGTGAGGTCCCCCAGATGCTCGGGGCTCGTCTGCACGGCCCGGTCGGCGAGCGCGCGGATCAGCCAGGGCGCCTCCCACAGGCGATCGACCAGCCACGGCGTGTGCCGGAAGAGCGACACATGCTGCTCGAGGTAGACGCTGATGCCCCCGTAGAACACCCGGTCGGCGCTGACGTTGTCGTCGTCGGTCAACAGCGGCGTGTACAGCGGCAGCAGCAGCACGTCGTGCCCCGCCGCCGTCAGGGCCTTGGCCAGCGCGTTGTCGCGGATGCAGCTGCCGCAGTACATGCCGCCCGCCCCGGCCGTGATGTAGGTGATCCGCATGTCGAGTGACTGCCTAATGTACCCTACTTCGGTGGTGATACCATAACCGCATGACGAAACTGACCGGCAATGCTTTCCTGCTTCCCATCCTCGTCGTCGCGGCCGGCGCGGCGCTGGCCGCGCAGAGACAGATCCCCGCGCCCGACGACGTCGCCGCCGCCCCCGCCGACGCCCAGACGTCGGCATCCGGGCTGGCGAGCAGGGTGCTCGAGGCGGGCTCCGGGTCGGTGAACCCGACCGCGACCAGCAACGTGACGGTCCACTATACGGGATGGACCACCGACGGCCGCATGTTCGACAGCTCCGTGGCGCGCGGCCAGCCCTCGACGTTTCCGCTCGACCGCGTCATCCGCGGCTGGACCGAGGGCGTGCAGCTGATGGTCGTCGGCGAGAAGCGGCGCTTCTGGATTCCCGAGGAGCTGGCCTACGGCGGCCGCCGGGCCCCGTTCGGATTGCTCGTCTTCGACGTCGAGCTGATCGCCATCCAGTAACGGAGCACCATCGTGGCGTCGGGTCACCCCGTCACCCGTCGGCGGTTCGCCCATGTCGGCGCCCTGGGCGCGGCGGGCCTGTCGCTCGGCACGGTGGCGGGGGCCGACCCGGCCGGAGGGCTCCCCGGGCTGCGCTCGACGCTGCTGATGGATCTGGCCCTCGACATCGCCGGCGCCCACGATGCCGGGCCGCGCCGCATCATCCCGGTGACGGGCGGCAGGTTTCGGGGACCGCGGCTGCGCGGACGCGTGCTGGGCGGCGGCGGCGGCTGGCGCATCGACCGCCCGGACGGCGCCGGGGAGTTGAACCTGCGCGCCACGCTCGAGACCGACGACGGCGAGCTGATCTGCCTCTGGTCGCGCGGCATCGCCCGCACACCCGCCGGTGGGACGCCGTACGTGCGCACCACGCCGGTATTCGAGACCGCCTCGGCGCGCTACGGCTGGCTGAACCGGCTCGTCGCCGTGGGCGTGGGCCGCAGCGAGCCCGAACCCGCCTCGTATCGCGTGTACGAGATCCTCTGAGCGGCCGCGGCCCGGGTTGCGGCCGCACGGCCTACTGCGTCGAAATCGCGCTCCGGCTGCCGCGCAGCACGTACTTCTGAATCTTGCCCGTGGCCGTCTTGGGCAGCGCAGCGACGAACTCGAACGCCCGCGGCACCTTGAAGTGGGCCATCTGCTCGCGGGCGAACGCGGTCAGCTCGGCGGCCGTGGCCGCCGCCCCGTCCGCCAGCACGACGAACGCGTGGGGGCTCTCGCCCCACTTCTCGTCGGGCATCCCGACCACGGCGATCTCCTGCACCGCCGGGTGCCGCATCATGACGCCCTCGACCTCGATCGAGGAGATGTTCTCGCCCCCGCTGATGATGACGTCCTTGAACCGGTCCCGGATCTGCAAGTAGCCGTCCGGGTGCACCACGGCCGCGTCCCCGCTGTGGAACCAGCCGCCGCGCATGGCTTCGGCGGTGGCAGCCGCATCGTCGTAGTAGCCAGCCATCACGACGTTGCCGCGCACGACGATCTCGCCCAGGGTCTCGCCGTCGCGCGGCACCTCGTTGCCGTCGTCGTCGACCACCCGCAGCTCGCCGGACGTGACCAGCTCCACGCCCTGGCGCGCCTTGAGCGCGGCGCGCTCCTCGAGCGTGCGCCCGTCGTGCTCGGGCCGCGGCTCGCACACGGTGATGAACGGGGCCGTCTCGGTCAGCCCGTAGACGTGCATGAGCTCCCAGCCGAACTCCCCCTCGACGCGCTGGATGGTGGCGGCCGCGGGCGGTGCTCCCGCGGTCATCACCTTCACGCCGCGCGGCACCTCGCCCCGCGCCGCGGCGGGCGCGTTCGCCAGCGTGATGAGCACGGTCGGCGCCGCGCACAGCATCGTGACCGCCTCGTCCCGAATCAACGCGAAAGCCCGGGCCGGATCGACCTGCCGGAGGCAGATATGGGCGCCGCCGACCGCGGTCACGACCCAGGGGAACGTCCAGCCGTTGGCGTGGAACATCGGGAGCGTCCAGAGGTACCGGTCCCGGCAGCTCAGCGGATGGTGGATCAGCGTCCCGACCACGTTCATGTAGGCGTTGCGGTGGGTGATCATCACCCCCTTCGGCCGTGAGGTCGTGCCGCTGGTGTAGTTGATGGTCAGCAGGTCGCGCTCGTCGATCGCCGGCCGCTCGACGCCCTCCGGCGCCGCCGCGGCCAGCAGCTCCTCGTAGTCGCGCCACCCGTCGCGCGCGCCCTCCAGGGCGACGGCCTGCTCGAGGTCGGGGCACTCGCCGCGGACGCCGTCGACCAGCTCCAGGTAGTCGGCGTGCGCGCAGACCACCTTCGCGCCGCTGTGCTTCAGGATGTACTGCACCTCCGCGGCATTGAGCCGGTAGTTGACGGGCACCAGCACGGCGCCGATCTGCGGCACGCCGTAGAACGACTCCAGGTTGGACGCGGTGTTCGGCGAGACGTACGCCACGCGGTCGCCCCGGCCGACGCCCAGCCGCTGCAGCGCCGCGGACCAGCGGTCGCAGCGCTCGAAGAACTGCGCGTAGGTGCGGCGCACCTCGCCGTCGACCAGCGCCTCGCGCTCCGGATACAGGGCGCGGGCACGGCGCATGAACTCGAGCGGCGTGAGCGGCGTCTCCATGGCGGCTGTGCTGCGCCCGCCCGCGGCGTCGCGGGCGGGCCGACGAATGCGGCTACTGCTGGTCGGTCGTCCGCCCGCGCTGCCCAACGGTGTTGCGCAGCACGCCGACACCTTCCAGCTCGATCTCGACGACGTCGCCCGGCAGGATGGCGCTCGTCGTGCCGGGGGTCCCGGTGAAGATCATGTCGCCGGCCTCGAGCGTGATGTAGCGGCTCACGTAGCTGACGATGGCGGCGGAGTCGAAGATGAGGTCCTTCGTCCGCTGCGACTGCATCACCTCGCCGTTGACGCGGGTCTGGAGCAGCAGGTCGTCGTAGTCGACGCCGGCGGCCATCACCGGGCCGACCGGCCCGAACGTGTCGGCCCCCTTGGCCCGGAACCACTGCAGGTCGTTGCGCTGCCAGACCCGCTCGCTCACGTCGTTGCCCGGCGCCACCGCGAAGATGTAGTCGCGGGCATCGGCCTCGGCGACGTTGCTTGCCGTCCTGCCGATGACGAGCACCATCTCGCCCTCGTAGTGCACGTCGGTGGCATCCTCGTAGTACGTGATGACGCCCTCGTGAGGAATGACCGACGTCGGGTACTTGGAGAAGATGCCGGGGTACTCGGCCTCGGGGGTCTCGCCGAGATGGCTGCGGTAGTTGAAGCCGACCGCGATCACCTTGCTCGGCGCGGTGGGTGCGAGCAGCTGCACGTCATTCAGAGCCAGCGCCCGGCCGGTGCGCTCGGGCGACGCGAACACGTCCCCGCGCAGCTCGTGGACGGTCTCGCCGTCGAGGACGCCGTACGACACGCTGCCCTCGTGCTCGTACCGGACGTACTTCGTCACGCCCTGCGCGAGCGCGCCGGTCGTTCCCGCCAGCAGCAGTGCCGCCACGAACAGGCTGGTTGCGCGCATCTCTCCCCCTTCGTTGAGCTGCACGGCCCGCGTCGCAGCGGGCCGACAGGCGCTGCAATATAGCACCCGGCCGCCGCGCGCGTCGAGTGGCCGCCCCGCGCGGCCCGGTGATATGGTCGGAAGCATGAACGCGACGCAAGAAACGAACACCGCGCTGCTCGACCGCGACCGGGCGCATCTGGTCCATCCGCTCCACGAGCCGGCGCTGCACGCGCAGGGGCGGGTGTGGGTGAACGGCGAGGGTGCGATCCTGACCGACGCGGACGGGCGCGAGTGCATAGACGGGCTGGCGGGACTCTGGAACGTCACGGCGGGGCACGGCCGGCGCGAGCTGGCGGAGGCGATGCTGGTCCAGGCCGAGACGCTGGCCTACTGCTCGGCGTACAGCGGCAACTCGAATCCGCGCGCCATCGAGCTGGCCGAGCGGCTGGCCGCGCTGTGCTACCCCTCGATCAACCATTTCTTCTTCACCAGCGGCGGCGGCGAGGCCACCGAGAGCAGCATCAAGGCGGCGCGCGCCTACTGGAAGCTGAGGGGCCGCCCGGACAAGACGAAGGTCATCTCCCGCATCGACGCCTACCACGGCGTGACGCTGGCCGCGATGAGCGCGACCGGCATCTCGCCCTACTGGCCGCTGTTCGAGCCGCGCGTGCCGGGGTTCGTGCACATCCCCTCGCCGTACCCGTACCGCTACGAGGCGCCGGCGGGCGTCAGCCAGGGACTGGCCGCGGCGAACGAGCTGGAGCAGGCCATCCTGCGGGAAGGCCCGGAGACCGTCGCGATGTTCATCGCCGAGCCCGTGCAGGGGGCCGGCGGGGTGATCGTGCCGCAGGACGACTACTTCCCGCGGATCCGCGCCATCTGCGACCAGTACGACGTGCTGTTCACTGCCGACGAGGTGATCACCGGCTTCGGCCGCACGGGCACCCTCTTCGCCCTCGATCACTGGGCCGTGCAGCCGGACATCGTGCAGTTCGCCAAGGCGATCACGTCGGGGTACTTCCCGTTCGGCGGCATCGGCATCGCCGACGCGGTGATGGACGTGCTGCAGGACGCCGGCGGGCCCTGGATGCACGCGTTCACCTACAGCGCCCACCCGGTCGGCTGCGCCGTCGCGCTGCGGATGCTGCAGATCGTCGAGAGCGAGCGCTTCCCCGAGCAGGCGGCGGCCAAGGGCGACTATCTCCTGGATGCCCTGCGGGCCGCCCTGGCCGGCCACCCCCACGTGGGCGACATCCGCGGCAAGGGCCTGATGTGCGCCGTCGAGCTCGTCGAGGACAAGGCGACGAAGCAGCCCTTCCCCGCCGCCGCGAAGGTCGGCCCGCGCGTGCTCCGGACGACCCTCGAGCGCGGCCTCCTCAGCCGCGTGAAGGGCGACAGCTACGTGCTCGCGCCGCCCATCGTCATCACGCACGAGCAGCTCGACCGCTCCGTCGCGATCCTGGCCGAAGCCGTCGACGCGGTGCTTGGCTGAGCCGTCCGGGCGGCGACTATAATCCCCGCGTGCCGACACAGCCGATCGCTGGAGAAGACAGGGAAAACCTGGTCGCGCGGGAACGCGAGCTCGCCGCGCGCCACGCGGCGCTGCAGGCGCAGGGCCTGCGGCTCGATCTGACCCGCGGCAAGCCGAGCCCCGAGCAGCTTGCCCTGTCCGACGCGCTCGACGGCGCGCTCGACGGCGACTACCTCGGGCCCGACGGCGTCGACGTCCGCAACTACGGGGGGCTCGACGGCCTGCCCGCGGCGCGGCGGCTCGGCGCCGGGCTGCTCGGCGTCGACGAGAGCAACGTCATCGCCGGCGGCAACGCGAGCCTCACCTTCATGTACCAGTACCTGCTCAACGCCTGGCTGCGGGGGCCGCTGGGTCCCGACACGGCCTGGCGGCGCGAAGGCGAGGCCCTGAAGTTCCTGTGCGTGGTGCCGGGCTACGATCGGCACTTCACCATCACGGAATCGCTCGGCTTCGAGATGATCAACGTGCGGATGCTGGCCGACGGCCCGGACATGGACGAGGTCGAGCGGCTGGTGGCGAGCGATCCGCTGATCAAGGGCATCTGGTGCGTCCCGAAGTACCAGAACCCGACCGGCCACACGTTTTCCGACGCCGCCGTCGGGCGCCTCGCCCGCCTCGGCACGGTTGCGGGGCCGAACTTCCGCATCCTGTGGGACAACGCCTACGCCGTGCACGACCTGTACGACGATCCGCCGGTGCTCCTCGACATCATGGCGTGCTGCCGCGAGGCCGGCACGGAGGACAGCGTCGTCATCTTCGGCTCGACGTCGAAGATCACGCGCGCCGGCGGCGGCGTGGCCTTCCTGGCGGCCTCGGCCGGCAACCTGACGGCGTTCAGGAAGCATCTCGCGGTACAGACAATCGGCCCTGACAAGCTGAACCAGCTCCGGCACGTCCGCTTCCTCCCCGACCGCGCCGCGATCGCCGCGCTGATGCGCCGCCACGCCGCCGTCATGCGGCCCAAGTTCGAGACGGTGCTGCGGCACCTCGACGAGGGCCTGACCGGGATCGCCGCCTGGACGCGGCCGCGGGGAGGCTACTTCGTGTCGGTCGACGTGCCGGCCGGCACGGCCCGCGAGGTCATCCGGCTGGCAGGCGAGGCGGGCGTCAAGCTGACCCCGGCGGGGGCGACGTTCCCGTACGGGCGCGACCCGGACGACGCGAACATCCGGCTGGCGCCCACCTATCCCGACCTCGACGAGATCGAGCGGGCCATGCCGGTCTTCGTGACCGCGGTCAGGCTGGCCGATGTCCGCCGCCGGCTCACGTAGGGGCCGGCGCCGCCCCGGCGTGCCGCGTCACGTAGGCGGCGACGCGGCCGAAGTCCGCCTCGATCGGGATGCCGTGCGGGAGCCTCGGGAGTTCGGCGGCCGACCGCAGGTAGGCCACGCACGGCCGCCCGTAGCGCAGCGCCAGCCGGGCCTCGCTCGCCGTGCCCGTCCCGCCGGGCAGCAGGATCACGACCGTCGACGTCAGGACGTTGACGTGGTTGCGCGAGCCCGGCTCGTCGCCGGCCGGGCCGCCGCTGTCGAGTTGCGCGCGGATCGGAAGCTCGACCCAGGGATTGGGATACCCGGGCAGGGGCGTGCCGGGCCGCCCCGGCAGCGAGGGCACGACGCCGAGCGCCAGCCCCGGGCGGTCCGGCACCGCGACGAACGCCTCGCTGACCGCCGCCATCACGCCGCCGCCGGCGCCGGTCAGCAGGTGATAGCCCTGCCGCGCAACCCACTCGCCGACCTGCCGGGCCCGGTCGGCGTGCGCGTCCGCGTGCGAGCCCATCACGCCCACGACGGGGCGGCGGCCGGGGCGTATAATGCCGGGAGTCATGGCGTGGCGGATACCCCTGGTCGCGTTCCTCCTGGCGCTGCCGGCGTGCGGCGCGGGCGGACCGGGCGGGCCTGGGACGGAGGCGGTGGAGCTCACGGTCGCGCACCGCTCCGAGTGGCGCCAGCTCTGGCTCGAGGGCGAAACCAACCTGCCCGACGGGGCGCACGTCAACTACCGCGTGACGCACGAGGCGGCCCACACCACCGAGGTCGCGGACTGGCCAGCGACGAACCTCATCGAGTCGGGACGGAGCGCCGTGCAGGACGGCGCCTACTGGGCCCGGATCAGCACGTTCAACTGGCCGCCCGGCGCGGTGCGCGTGGTCGTCCAGTTTCCGCTGCCGCCTCAGCCCGCCGACGTGGTCGCACGCTACGGCGAGTTCGGCGAGCGCCTGGGCGGCGAGCACGTCACGGAGCTGCGCGGCATGAAGACGGTGCAGATCGAGCACGCGTTCGAGCACCGCCGCTGACGGCCACCCCGTCCGCCGGTCCTACTGCTGCTGCGCCCCGGCCCGTTCCCGGGCCCGGGCACCGCTGAGCATGTTCACGATCGCGTAGTTGCCCTCGTGGCAGGCGTACTCGAACAGCGGCCCGTCGAGCGTCACCATCGGCGTCGCCGCCGTCCACGGCCGCTCGAACGTCGTCGGATCGATCACCGTGAAGCGGTACTGCTGGCGCCGGCCGCCGCCGCGCATCGCCATCCTCCCCGGACCTCAGACCGGCGTATACGCCAGCCAGCGCCGCGAGTTGTCGACCAGGATCTTGTGGATCGTCTCGTCCGGCACGCCGAAGTAGCGCAGCTTCGGCACGAACTGGATGAGCACCGTGGAGAAGCCGTTGCCCCAGTTGGCCTTGATCTGCGTCGTGTTGGCGAAGTCGGCCGACAGCAGCACGTGGTCCTCGTAGCCGGCCTCGATCATGTTGAGGATCATGTCCACCTTCTGCCGCTCGGGAATGAACGAGGACGACATGCGGTGCCCCACCGTGTCGAAGCCGACGAACGCGCCGCGGCGGGCGATCTCCTTGTGCGTCTCCCAGGTCGCATCGTCCGAGCGCTTGATGGTCGACTGGTGGCCGATGCACAGGTGGGCCATGTCGACGCCCTGCGCCTCGTAGATGTCGAGCTGATCGATCGCGCACGTCGGGCAGCTCTCGTGCGGAACGTGCGTGAAGATGGGCAGCCCGGTCTGCACGTGCACCTGGGCCGTGGCGGCGATCACCTTGCGCTCGTCGTCGTGCATCGCGGGAAACGAGCTGCCGACCTCGCCCAGCGCCCCCCAGCGCTCGCGCGCCGCCTGCTCGACCATGCTCGCCGTGATCTGCTCCTGCGGCATCGCGATGATCTCGTCCGGGTAGCGCGCCTGCAGGAAGTAGCTGCCGCCGAGGACGACGTGCACGTCGGAGCGGGTGGCCATCGCCTGCAGGTTCTCGAGCTGCTGCGGCGTGCGCGGCCCGATCGACGAGTCGACGATGCAGCTCACGCCGTCGAACGCCGCCATCTGCAGCTCTTCGACGAGCAGGTCGACCATCTCGTCGTTGGTGGGCGGCGGCGGCTCGGGCGTGCCGGGCGCCCGCGGCTCGGCCGGCGGACTGGCGTAGTCGAAAGCCAGGTGCTCGTGGAACAGCGTCGCTCCGTCGGCCAGGGCGTCCGGCGACAGGTCCTCCTGCACGGTGCGGACGACGGCGCCCGCCGGGAACGTCACCTGGGAAGCGCCGGCCGCCTGCGGCAGGGCCCGCGCGGCGCCGGCGGCGGCGCGAACGCCTCCGGCCAGTCCCAATCCGGCACCGGCGGCGCCGATGCCGAGCATGCGCAACGCGTCCCGGCGGCTCGGGCGCGTGAAACGATCATCGTGAATCGCCACGGTTGTCCTCCTCTCGCTGACGGGCAGCATCATACACGCAACGTTGCGGGGCGAAAACACGCCGGCCTCGGCGCGCCGGGCCGCGGCGGCGCGGCGATCGCGATAGTGTAAAATTGCTGGTCGGTCACCGGCCTCACGGCGCGGTCCGAGCCAAGCTTTTGGATGTCGACCAATCATTTGAATGGGCGCGGCGTGCGGGCGGGAGCCCAAGTCGCGCTTGCCGGACGACTTGGGCGAATATCGGCCTTGGAACAAACCTTGCATGAATCGGGCCTGACCTCACAGCCCTGAACGATCCCAGGAGGGAGAATCCACGATGAAGAAAGCGGTAGTCCTGGCCATTCTGCTGCTCGTGCCCGGCATCGCCGGCGCGCAGCAGATTGGCGGCACGGTCACCGACACGACGGGCGGGGTGCTGCCCGGCGTGACGGTGGAGGCGCGCAGTCCGGCCCTGATCGAGCAGGTGCGGACGGCCATCACCGACGGCAACGGTCAGTACCTGATCGTCGCCCTCGAGGTTGGCACCTACGACGTCACGTACTCCCTGCCCGGATTCGCCACGGTGCTGCGCGAGGGCCTCGAGCTGAGCAGCGGCTTCACGGCCGCCGTCGACATCCAGCTCGGCGTCGGCGACATCGAGGAGACGATCACCGTCTCCGGCGCCACGCCCGTCGTCGACATCCAGAACGTCGAGCAGCGGCAGGTGATGGACCGCGAGGTCATCGACAGCATCCCGACCGGCAAGTCGTTCCAGTCGTACGCGCTGCTGGTGCCGGGCATGGGCGGCTTCGACAGCTACCTGACGAGCCTGTCGCAGGACCAGGGCGGCATCACGGGCCAGACGCTGCAGCGCCTGGCCATCCACGGCGGCAACCAGGAAGACCAGCAGCTCGAGATCAACGGCATGGACGTCGGCGACTCGCTGACGCAGGGCGCCAACTACTCGGTCTTCCCCGACTCCAACTTCGAGGAGCTGGCGTACAACTACTCGGCCAGCCCGGCCGAGATCGAAACGGGCGGCGTGCGGATCAACATGATCCCGCGCGAGGGCCGCAACGACTGGAGCGGCCACTTCTTCACCACCTTCGCCTTCCAGGGGCTCAACGCCGACAACGTCGGCGGCGACTCCGACCTGCTAGCCCGCAACGCCAGCCTGACGCCGACCCTCATCGACGAGGTCTGGACGATCAACCCGGTGGTCGGCGGCCCCATCGTGCGCGACCGCGTCTGGTTCTTCGCGACGCACACCTCGCAAAAGGCAGACACGATCGCGGGCGGCGTCTTCCACCAGACACCGGAAGCCGTCCGGGACCCGGCGAACTGGGGGAGAATCGAAGACCTCGGCAACCCGGCCATCGACGGCACGACCCTTCGCGAGCAGTCGATCAACTTCACGATCCAGGCGACCCAGCGCGACAAGTTCAAGCTGTACTGGACCAACAGCAGCACCGACCAGCCGCATCTGCTGCAGGGCCGCACGCTGGCGTCGATCGCCATCTCGCCGGAGGCCGCGTTGGGGGGCGAAATCCGAACCAACACGTACCAGGCCACCTGGACCCGGCCGCACACCAACCGGCTGCTGTTCGAGGCGGGCGCGTCGATGCTGCCGGTCCGCTACTACCTGCACCCGACGGAGTCGGCCAACCTCAACGTGCCGGGCGTCGTCTCCGTGCCCGGACCCTGGGCCACGCGCAACATGTCCGGCTGGTTCTCGGGCGCACAGGAACGCAACAGCCCGAAGCACACCAACATGATCCGCGGGTCCGTCTCTTACGTCACCGGCAGCCACAACCTGAAGTTCGGGATGACCGGCCTGTGGCTGGGCGAGAACGCCATCAACTACAACCACCACCAGTGGTACCACGTTCTGGCAGTCGGCCCCTCGCCGGTCCGCGCCACGTTCCGCACGCCGGCCTGGCAGATCAACCGGGCGCGCAACATGGGCATCTACGCCCAGGAGCAGTGGACGCTCGACCGGCTCACGATCAACGCGGGCGTGCGGTACGACTACGAGGAGTCGAGCTACCCCGACCAGGCCACCCCCGGCATGAGCACCTGGCTGCAGGGTGAGCGCGATCTGTTCATCGCGGGCGAGAAGGCGAACGGCTGGCACGACCTGCAGCCGCGGATCGGCCTGGCGTGGGACGTCCGCGGAGACGGGCGGACGGCAGTCAAGGTCGGCGCCCACCGCTACGGCAAGCGCAACTCGACCGACGTCGCCAACCTCCTGAACCCCGGCCTGAACAACCGCGCCATGAACCGGACCTGGCTGGACGGAGCGAGCGGCTGCATCTCCCATTCGGGGCTGGGAAACACCGGGACGGCCTGGCAGAACAGCCTGTGGCCGGGGGACTGCATTCCCGGCGACGGCCTCGTGCAGGGCAACCCGCTCATCGCCGAGCCGAACGGCGAACTGCTGTCGCCCAATCCGGTCCCGTTCTTCGGCAACCCGATCCCCACGACGTTCTTCGATGAGTCCTGGCGCTACGGCTGGGGCAACCGGCAGTCGAACTGGGAGATCACCGCGAGCATCCAGCAGGAGCTGACGGCCGGCCTGTCGCTCGACGTCGGCTACTTCCGCCGCTCCTGGATCAACTTCTTCGTCGAGGACGACCGCAACCTGGGCGCCAGCGACTTCGAGGCGTTCAGCGTGGACCTTCCGCAAGGGCTCCGGGATCTGAACCCGGACCTGCCGCAGTCGATCATGCTGTATGACCAGCGGCCGGAGACCATTCAGCGGCCGGACAACGTGTTCACGGCCGCCGGCAACTTCGGTGGCCAGAGCCAGAACTGGCAGGGCTTCGACGTCACGATCGACGGCCGGCTCGAGAACCTGCTGATCCAGGGCGGTCTGAGCACCGGCGCCACGAGCACCGACAACTGCGATCTGGTCACCGCTCAGCCGGAGATCCAGTTCAACGAGCGGGCGGCGACGTCCCCCGTGACACCGCAGTCGTACTGCGACGCGAACCACGCCTGGCTGACGCAGGTGAAGTTCCTCGGGTCGTACACGCTGCCGGGCGACGTCCAGATCGCGGCGACGCTCCAGAACCAGCCGGGGCCGGGACGTATCGCCGAGGTGGTCTTCAGCGGCGCTACGCTGGTGAACGGGCGGCCGCATACGCAGGGTTCGATCGAGGCGAACGTCATCCCGCCCGGCTCGTGGTACGGCGACCGCTTCAACCAGTTCGACCTGCGGCTGACGAAGATCTTCCGCATGCCCGGGGGCACGCAGTGGCGCGCGATGTTCGACCTGTTCAACGTGTTCAACGCGAACGCGGTCACGCGCGAGGCACCGGGCTGGGGCTCGGCCGCCGGCACCGGCGCGGGCTATCTGGTGCCGCAGGTGACCATGGCCGGACGGCTGGTCAAGTTCGCGTTCCAGTTCGACTTCTAGTTCGGCGTGCGCCGGGGCCGAACGACGGTCCCGGCGCACCGCACGACACGCTAAGGGGATGGCCCTTCCGGGCCATCCCCTTTTTCTTTGCGGCGCAGTTTCCCGTGGGTCCGCGAGAAGTTATCGGGGGGAAGCAGCGTCGGCAGCGGGAGCGCCACAGGAGGGGGGGCACCGCAGCGACCGGTCATCGCTCGCTGGCGCCGCGGCGCTCGGCGGTCGCACGGACGGCTGCCGACATCGACGGCAACAGCGGCTGCTAAGATCCACGGCAACCCATGGCCCAACGACGGCGGCGAGCGGTGCGGAAGGCCCGCCTGGGAGCGTCGCAGGCTGCGGCGCCGGGCGCGGCGGTTGCGCCATCCGCAGACATGCCGCCGGCCCGGGCGCTCGCGTGGCCGCTGGCATTCACGCTGGCGCTGGCGGCATTCGCGGGCATCGGCGCGGTCCACGAGCGAGCGCCGCTGGTGTGGGCGGTGCTGGGCGCTGCCGGCGCACTGCTGGCCTGGAACGGCGTGCTGCTCGCCGCGGCGGCGCCGGCGGGCCGCCGGCTGGGTGTGGACGTGGTGCTGCGCAAGCAGCACTACGTGCAGGCCTGCGCGCAGCTCTCCGTCTACGTCTACTGGGGCTGGTACTGGCGCGAGGTGTACGACGCCGCGCACCTGATCGCCGCGCAGCTCGTCTTCGCCTACGCGTTCGACATGCTGCTCACCTGGTCGCGGCGCGACCGCTACACGCTCGGCTTCGGGCCGTTCCCCATCATCTTCAGCATCAACCTCTTCATGTGGTTCAAGCCGGACTGGTTCGCGCTGCAGTTCGTCATGGTGGCGGTCGGCTTCGCCGTGAAGGAACTTGTCCGCTGGAACAAGGACGGGCGCCGGGCGCACATCTTCAACCCGTCGTCGTTCCCGCTCGGCCTGTTCGCCCTGCTGCTGATCGCGACCGGCACGACCGACCTGACCTGGGGCCCCGAGATCGCGGTCACGCAGCTCTTCCCACCGTACATCTACCTGCTGATCTTCGCGGCGAGCCTGCCGGCGCAGCTCCTCTTCGGCGTCGTGTCGATGACGCTGTCGGCCGTGGTGACGACGTACGCGTTCATCCTCGTCCACTTCGCGCTTACCGGCGGCCACTTCTTCAGCCCCGCGTCGCTTGGCGGCGGGGCCGTCCCGATCGCGGCGTTCCTGGGCATGCACCTGCTGTTCAACGATCCGTCCACGTCCCCCCGCACCGAGCTGGGACGCATCGCCTTCGGCATGCTGTACGGCGCCAGCATCATCGTGCTGTTCGGCCTGCTGGAGCACGCCGGCATCCCGACCCACTACGACAAGCTGCTGGCGGTGCCGGTGCTCAACCTGCTGATCAGGGCGATCGACGGCGCGGCGCGGTCCGCGGCCTTCCGGCGTCTCGACCCCGCGGCGCTCGCGCGCGGGCTGACGCCCGCGCGCCGCAACCTGGCCTACGTCGCGGTGTGGGCCGTCGTATTCGGAGGGATGCAGCTCCAGACGGGGACCGAGGTGGCCCTCGCGCGCGGCGTCTCGCTCCTGTCTCAGGGCCGCGTCGACGAGACAATCGCCCACTACCGCGATCTCGTGCGCGAGGAACCGCACCGGGCGGTGCTGCAGAACGAGCTGGGCTACGTCCTGTTGCGGGCGGGGCGGGCGGCGGAGGCGCTGGCGCCGCTCGAGGCGGCGGCGGCGCTCGCGCCGGACGTGGCACAGACACACAACAGCCTGGGCGTGGCGTACGTCCAGGGACGCCGCCGGGACGACGCCGTCGCCGCGTTCGGCAGGGCGCTCGAGCTGCAGCCCGACTACCCGGAGGCGAGCTTCAACCTCGCGCAACTCCACGACGGCGGCCGCGGCGTGGCGGCGGACGCGGCCGAGGCCGCCCGGCTCTACCGCCGGGCCGCGGAGCGCGGCCATGTCGGCGCCCAGGTCAACCTGGGCCGGATGTACAGCGACGGCCGCGGCGTGCCCCGGGACGCCGCGCAAGCAGTGCGCTGGTACCGGCGCGCTGCCGACCAGGGTCATCCGTTCGCGCAGTTCAACCTGGCGCTGATGTACCGCTCGGGCGACGGCGTCGAGCAGGACGACGTGGCGGCGCACATGTGGCTCAGCCTGGCGGGCGACCGGCTGGCGGGCGACCGGCGGGAGGCCTCGGTCGCCGCCCGCGCGCGTGCGGTCGAGTCGCGGACCGCCCTCGAGCAGCGCATGAGCCCGGCCGAGATCGCCGCCGCCGAGCGGCTGGCGCGGCAGTGGCGTCCGGTCGCCGGAACGCTGTAGCGGACCGTGCCGGAGGCTGTGCTACGCTACGGATGTGAGCGCGGACACCAAGTGGATCGTCGGCACCGGCGTCGCGATCATCTCGACGATCCTCGGTACCGGCGCAGCGCTCGCCGGCCTGCTGTTGACCCAGATCGCCGGCGTGAACGCCCGCATCGATGACGTGAACCGCCGCTTCGATGACGTGAACACCCGCATCGACCGCATCGACGTGCGCCTCGACGGGCTCGACGAACGGCTGCGCAACGTCGAGATCGCCTTCGGGAAGGTCGACCAGCGGCTGCTGACCATCGAGCGTGTGGTGCTGCCCGCGCCGGCACCGGGCGAGTAGGCGTCACTCGTCCCCGGCGCGGCCGCGCCGGGGGCCCCTGCCCCCGGCTCCGCGCTGCTATTCCGCCAATGCGAACACCCACAGCACGCCGCCCTGGGGCAGGAGCGTGGTGGTGCCGCGGCTGCGGTCGAGGGCGTTCTGCATGCGTGCCGGGTCGAGGCCCCAGCCGGCCTGCACGGCGACGTACTGCACGCCGTCGACGAGGTACGACACGGGCACGCCGATGACACCGGAGTTGGTGCGCTGCTCCCAGAGCGTCTCGCCGGTCCGTCCGTCGAAGGCCCGGAAGTAGCGGTCGTTCGTGCCGCCGGCGAACACGAGGCCGCCCGCCGTGGTGAGCACGGGACCCCAGTTGTGCGATTCGAACTCGCGGGTCCAGACCTCCTCGCCGCTGCTCAGATCCCAGGCCTGCAGCTCGCCGATGTGGTCCGCGCCCTCGCGCACGAACATCTGCGACGACGCGCCCGTGAACACCTCCCCGGGCGTGTACTCCACGTCCCGCGTGGTCATGTAGGCGCACAGGTTGTCGTTGGCAGAGAAGTACAGGTAACCGGTGACCGGATTGTAGGCGGCCGGCGGCCAGTTCTTGCCGCCCCACACGGACGGGCAGAACATCACCCGCTCCCCGGTCCGCGGCGTGTGCTCGGGGTCGTACTCGGGGCGGCCGGTCGCCGGGTCGATGCCCGTGAACGCGTTCTGGTGGACGTACGCGGTGGCGTCGACGAACCCGATCCGGTCGGCGCTGCGCTCGAGCAGCCAGAGGTACCCGTTGCGGCCGGGATGCACGAGCCCCTTCACCGTGCGCCCGCCGCGATCGAAGTCGACGAGCAGCGGCGGCGCCACCTCGTCCCAGTCCCAGGACCCGTTCCAGTGGTACTGGTGATAACCCTTCAGCTCGCCCGTGTCGGCGTCGAGGGCGATGACGGAGTTGGCGTACAGGTTGTCGCCCGGACGCAGGTCGCCCATCCACGGGCCGCCGTTGCCCGTGCCCCAGTACGTGAGGTTCGTCTCGACGTCGTACGTGCCGGTCACCCAGACCGGCACGCCGCCGGTGCGCCAGGCGTCTCCCGGCCAGGTGTCGCCGCCCGGCTCGTCCGGCGAGGGAATGGTGTGGGTACGCCAGACTTCGTCGCCCGTTGCCGCGTCGAAGGCCGCGACGAAGCCGCGGATGCCCATCTCGCCGCCGGACACGCCGATCAGCACCTTGCCGTTGACCGCGAGCGGCGCCATCGTCATGTAGTACCCGGTGCGCCAGTCGCCGACCGGCGCTTCCCACGCCACGCGTCCGGTCGCGGCATCCAGGGCGACCAGGAACGCATCCACGGTCGCGAGATAGACCCGGTCGTCGTACAGCGCCACGCCGCGGTTGGTCGGGTGGATCTGACGCAGCTCTTCCGGCAGCTGCCGCACGTAGCGCCAGCGCATGTCGCCCGTGCGCGCATCGAGCGCGATCACGTTGTTCTGCGGCGTCGTGAGGAACATCACCCCGTCGTTGACGATCGGGGGCGATTCGTGGCCCTCGGTCAGCCCGGTGGCGAATGCCCAGGCCGGGCGCAGCCCGGACACGTTGTCCGTCGTGATCTGGTCGAGCGGGCTGTAGCCCCAGCCGTCGTAGGTGCGCCGGTACATCAGCCAGTCGCCGGCGGGCGGGTCCCGCAGCTCCGCATCGGTGACCGGGCTGTACGCGGGCGCCTCCTGGGCGGCCGGGTGCGAGGCAGCCAGGATGCCCCCGGCGACGGCGACGGCCGCGACCGAGAGGCGCACCAGGCCCAACGAAGCCGTGTCACGCAGCTTGTGCATCGTCACTCCCAAGTCAGGTAGTCCGAATGTCCGCGGCAAGCGCCCAGCGTATCACCGCCTCCGCGAGCGGCTCAACGCGGGGCCCGGCGCGGCGGGCGCCGATCAGGCGGCCTGCCTGTCCGTGCGCCGCCGCCGCGGCGCGGTACAATGGCGGGGACGGCAGGCATGGCGCATGCCGGGTGCAGACGGACACGGGGAGATTGAAGCGATGACCATTGGATCCGGAGCGGGTTGGCGGCAGCACGCGCCGTTTCTGGCGGCTTGGGCCGTACTGCTCGTCGCGCCGCCCGCCGGCGCGGCGGCGCAGGCGGCGCACGAGGCGACGTTCACGAAGGACATCGCGCCGATCCTGCAGCGGTCGTGCGAGAGCTGCCACCGCCCCGGGGGCGGGGCGCCGATGTCGCTCATCAGCTACCAGGAGGTGCGCCCCTGGGCGCGCTCCATCCGGCAGCGCACGCTGGCGCGCGAGATGCCGCCCTGGTTCGTCGACAAGAACATCGGCATCCAGGCGTTCAAGGACGACCCGTCGTTGACCGACGACGAGATCGCGCTGATCGGGACCTGGGTCGACGCGGGCGCCCCCCGCGGCAACCCGGCCGACCTGCCGCCGCCCCGCCAGTGGCCGGCCGGCAAGTGGACCATCGGCGAGCCCGATCTGATTGTCGAGTCGCCGGTGGCCCAGGTCGCGGCCGTGGCAGCCGACTGGTTCGGCGGCATCAACCCGCCGTCTCCGACCGGGCTGACCGAGGACCGCTACGTGCAGGCGGTCGAGGTCAAGGAAGTGCTGCTCGACGACGACGGGCTGGAGATCCGGCCGGCCGCCGCGGCGGCGGATGACACCGCCGGGGACGCCGGCCGCGCCGAGCTGAACCTGTTTGTCGTCCACCACGCGGTGATCGCCGCCGTGACCGACCGCCAGGACGACCAGCCCGGCAGCATCGGCCAGATGGGCAACTTCAACATCACGCACGAGCTGGGCCAGAACGCCACGTACTTCCCCGACTGGGTAGGCATCCGGCTGCCCGCCGACTCGGTGCTGACCTACGACCGGATGCACTACCACTCGGTGGGCCGCGAGGTGCGGGTCCGGGTGGACACGGCGTTCAAGCTGCATCCCAGGGACTACGAGCCGAAGTACCTGCAGGGCTTCGGCGCCCAGTCGGGCGCCTTCGACCTGGAGCTCGACATCCCGGCCGGCGAGGACGACATCATGCGTGACGGCTTCTACCGGCTCGACCGGCCCGCGCTCATGATGACGTTCGAGCCTCACCTGCACTCGAGCGGCAAGCGCATGTGCATCGAGGCGATCTATCCGAACAACGCGCGCGAGATGCTCAACTGCGCCGACTACAACCACAACTGGGTGAAGGTCTACGTCTACGAGGACGAGGCGGCGCCGCTGCTGCCGGCCGGCACCGTCCTGCACCTGCTGGCGTGGTACGACAATTCCCCCAGCAACCCCCGCGTGCTCGATCCGCGCAACTGGAAGGGCTGGGGCAACCGCTCGATCGACGACATGCTGTACCACCTGCCGCGCATGGTCTACCTGACCGAGGAGCAGTTCGAGGCCGAGGTGGCGGCGCGCGGCGGCGGGCAGGCGTTCGCGACCGCGCAGGACCAGCAGTAGGCGCCATGCGGACGACGCGCAGCAATCGGCAGTGGACGCGGACCGCGGCGCTCGCGGCCGTCGTGTGCCTGGCCGGCCTGACCGCCGCCAGCGGCCAGACGATCATCTACTCGCGCGGCCAGAACGTCGCGCCGGCGTTCGAGGGCTGGGAGCAGAACCCGGACGGCACGTTCAACCTGGTGTTCGGGTACATGAACCGCAACATGGACGAGATGCTCCACGTTCCGGTCGGCCCCGACAACAGGCTGGATCCGGGGCCGGCGGACCAGGGGCAGCCGACGTACTTCCTGCCGCGGCGCAACCGCTACGTCTTCCGGGTGCAGGTGCCGCACGACTTCGGCGAGCGGGAGATCGTGTGGACCCTGACCGCGCATGGGAAGACCGAGAAGGCCTACGCCAGCCTCCGGCCCGACTACGTCATCGACGACCTGCTGCGGATGAAGGACATCGGGGGGCTCGGCGTGCGGGCGATCGAGCGGCGGAACCGCCCGCCGGTCGTGCGCGTGGCAGGCGCCGCCGACCGCACCGTCCGCGTCGGGCAGCCGCTGGCGCTGACCGCCGTCGCCAGCGACGACGGCATCCCCGAGCCGAAGCCGGCCGCGCCGCGCACGCCCGTCAACTACAACGCGTGGGGACTGCGCGTGGCGTGGTTCGTCTATCGGGGCGCCGGCGACCAGGTGTCGTTCGAGCCCGAGCAGTTCAAGGTGTACACGGACTACCGCGGCAACTCGCCCTGGTCGCCCGGCTGGGCGCCGCCGCCGGTCCCGGCGGACGGCAGGTTTCCGGTCACGGCCACGTTCGCCGCGCCCGGCACGTACGTGCTGCGCGTGATGGCCCACGACGGGGGCCTGATCACGAACGAGGACGTGACGGTGACGGTGACGGAATGAACGATCCACGTGCACGTTCGGGCGCGCTGGCCGCCGCGCTGGTGCTGTGCGGGCTGACCGCCGCGGGCGGCCAGCAGATCGTCTACCTCAGCGGCCAGACCATCGCGCCGGCGTTCGAGGGCTGGGAGCAGAATCCGGACGGCAGCTTCAACCTGGTGTTCGGCTACTTCAACCGCAACCTGGAGGAGCACCTGCACGTGCCGATCGGCCCGGACAACCGCATCGAGCCGGGCGGGCCGGACCAGGGCCAGCCCACCTGGTTCATGCCGCGGCGCAACCGGTTCCACTTCAAGGTCCGGGTGCCCGCGGACTTCGGCGACCAGGAGCTGGTGTGGACGCTGACGACGCAGGGCCGGACCGAGAAGGCGTACGCCACCCTGATCCCCGAGTACATCATCGACAAGCAGCTGCCCATGCTCGACGTGGGCAACTTCGGCCGGGATCCGGAAGGCCGGGACATGCTCAACGAGGCGCCGACCGTCGCACTCGAGGTGCCGGCGGCACAGCGCGTCGCCGTGGGCGCCCCGCTCCACCTCGCGGCGTCGGCCGGCGACGACGGCATGCCCGAGCCGAAGCCCGCGCCGCAGGGGCGCCCCGGGTCGCCGCGCAGCCGGGCCAACGCGCTGGGCCTGCGGGTCGCGTGGTACGTCTACCGCGGCGACGGGGCGCACGTCGCGTTCGACCCGCCGCAGTTCAAGGCCTATCCGGACTACCGGCTCAACAGCAACTCGCCCTGGTCGCCGGGCTGGGAGACGCCGCCGCTGCCCGCCGATCTCCGCTGGCCCGTGACGGCCACCTTCAGCCAGCCCGGGGAGTACGTCGTGCGCGTGCTGGCGACCGACGGCGGCCTGACGGACCATCGCGACGTGGCGGTGACGGTGCAGTGAAGCGGGCGGTCCCGCCCGCGCGGGGGGCCCGGCCGCACGCCCGTGGCGCGCCGGCCGGCGGCCGATTGACACAGCCCGAAGGGGTCACATAACATGCGGCCCGGTTCCCTGTCGCCAGTCGCGTACTCGCACGCGGGCTCCCTCCGTCCCGGCGGATGGGCGGTCCCGAGAGGAGACGGTTCACGATGCAATCCACGCTCAAGCACGCCTGTCTGATCGCGGCCGGATTCGCACTGACCGGCAGCGCGCCGGCGTTCGCCGCCCCCGCCGCGGAGGCGGCGGCCGAGGTGACGTTCACCCGCGACGTGGCGCCGATCCTGCAGCGCTCGTGCCAGACCTGCCACCGGCCCGGCGCCCTGGCCCCGATCTCGTTCGTCACGTACGAGGACGCGCGTCCCTGGGCACGGGCGATGAAGGAGAAGACGGCGCTGCGCGAGATGCCGCCCTGGTTCATCGAGAAGAACATCGGCGTTCAGCACTTCAAGGACGACATCTCGTTGACCGACGCGGAGATCGCGACCATCGGCGCCTGGGCCGATGCCGGCGCGCCGCGCGGCAACCCGGCCGACATGCCGCCGCCCGTCGAGTGGGCGGCCGCGGACGAGTGGACCATCGGCGAGCCCGATCTGATCGTCTCCTCGCCCCGGATGGTGGCGCCGGCGGTGTCGGCCGACTACCACGACGAGCTGGGACCCGTGCCCACGGGGTTGACCGAGGACCGCTACGTCAAGGCGGTCGAGGTCAAGGAAGTCCGGCTGCTGGACGACGAGCAGCGGGCCGAGGCGCGCGCGAACTCGCGGGCCGGCTTCGGCAACTTCACCATCCACCACATCGGCGTGCACAGCAGCGCGGTGTTCACCGAGCAGACCGACCTCTCGCTCGAGGACCGCAGCCGGTTCCGCATGGTCTACAGCCTCGGCCAGAACGCCACCATCTACCCGGACGACACGGGCGTCACGCTGGCGGCGGGCTCGGAGCTGCGGTTCACCGTGCACCTCTACTCCTCGGGCATCGAGATTCCGGTGCGGGCCGACGTCGGCTTCAAGTTCCACCCGCAGGGCTTCGAGCCGAAGTACAAGCAGTCCGGCTTCCTGGCCATGGGCAACATCGGCGACGGGCTCGACATTCCGGCCGGGCAGGACAACGTCCGCTTCGACGGGTTCTACACGATGCCGCAGCACGGCATCCTGACCACCTACGAACCGCACATGCACTCGAGCGGCAAGCGGATGTGCGTCGAGGCGGTCTACCCGGACCAGACCCGCGAGATGCTCAACTGCTCGAAGTACGACCACAGCTGGGCGCGCGTCTACGTCTACGAGGACGACCACGCGCCGATCCTGCCGCAGGGCACGGTGCTGCACATCGTCGGCTGGTACGACAACACGCCGAAGAACCGCAACGTGGTCGATCCGCGCAACTGGAAGGGCTGGGGCAACCGCTCCATCGACGACATGTTCCTGCTGCTGCCGAAGGTGACCTTCCTCGACGAGGAGCAGTACGCGGAGGTCGTGGCCGAGCGCGAGGCCATGCGCGCGTCCCGCACCGCCAACCAGCAGAACTAGCAGGGCACGGCACGATCGGCCTCGTCGGTTCCGGGCGCGCATGGCCGCGCCCGGACCGCGAGGCCGCCATTCCCCGGTTCGGACATCCCCGACACACGGAGCGAGGCAGCATGGCAAGAATGGCGGTTTTCGCGGCCGCGGTGCTGGCGTTCATGCCCCCCGCCGCGGCCAGCGGGCAGCAGGCGTTCACGCACGGGCAGAACATCGCCCCGGTGTTCGAGGGCTGGGAGCCGAATCCGGACGGCTCGTTCAACCTGGTGTTCGGCTTCTTCAACCGCAACTGCCAGGAAGAGCTCCACATCCCGGTCGGGCCGGCCAACAGCATCGAGCCGGGCGGACCGGACCGGGGGCAGCCGACCCGCTTCTATCCGCGCCGCGGCAAGTTCGTCTTCCGTGTGCCCGTGCCGGCCGATTTCGGCGCCAGCGAGCTGGTCTGGACCCTGACCGCCTACGGCAGGACGGAGAAGGCGTATGCCACGCTGCACCCCGAGTACGTCATCGACAAGCGCATCACGATGATGAACGAGGCGGGGTTCGGCCAGCGGGCCGGCGAGGCGGAGAGCCTGCATCCGGAGCTGCGCGTGGAAGGCGAGGCGGAACGAACCGTCAACGTGGGCGAGCCGCTGGAGCTGACGGTGCTCACGAGCGACGACGGCCTGCCGCGCCCCCGCGGGCAGGCCGACTCGGACGCCGCCGGCCTGATGTTCGGCTGGCTGGTCTATCGCGGCGAGGCCGCTCACGTCAGCTTCGATCCCGAGCAGTTCAACCCCGACCTGCGGGGGCGGGCGCGGGGCATCACAATGTGCCCGAAGTTCCCGCCGACGCCCGAGTGGGCCCGCGACGCGATACCCGAGGACGGCAAGATCACCGTGACCGCGACCTTCAGCGCGCCGGGCACCTACGTCCTGCGGGCGATGGCCCACGACGGGGGCCTCAAGACCACCCGCGAGATCACGGTCAACGTCGCGGGCTGACGACCTACCGTCGCGTGCCCTCGACGTCGGTCCTGACGCGGAAGAGCGTCTTGCCGGCGGTGATGTAGAGCGTCCTCAGGTCCGGGCCGCCGAAGGCGACGTTCGTAATCGAATCCTCCGGAATCCGAATCAGCTCCAGCAGCTCGCCGTCCGGCGCGAACACGTGCACGCCCGCGGGCGTGTCCAGCGTCTCGCTCGTGCCGCGCAGCCGGTTGAGGCCGGCCGCCACGTACAGGTTGCCCGCGCTGTCGATCGTCATCCCGTCGCCGCTGCGCCCCGGATAGAAGTCGTGGAAGACGCGCATGTTGCTCGCCGTGCCGTCCGCGGCCAGGTCGAAGGCGCGAATCATCCGCGCTCCGCCCTCGTGCTGCTGCGTCTCGATGACGTAGAGGGTGGCGTCGTCGGGCGAGACGACGATGCCGTTCGGCCGCACCACCTCGGGCTCGGTCAGGATGCGCTCGATCGAGCCGTCGGGATCGATGCGGTACACGCCGTTGACCCCCGTGTACTCGTCGCCGTGCTCCGGCTCGGGACGGTCGGTGAAGTAGATGCGGCCGCTGCCGTCGATCGTGAGGTCGTTCGGCCGGTGGAACAGCCTGCCCTCGTAGCGGTCGGCCAGCACCTCGACCTCGCCCGTCTCGACGTCGGTGCGGGTGATGCGCGCGTCCGCGGTGGAGCCGTCGTTCCCCTCGCACGCGAGCAGCCGCCACTGGTCGTCGAAGATCAGGCCGTTGGCCCGGTTGCTCGGCTCGCGGAAGGTCGTCACCGCGCCGTCCGGCGCCATGCGCAGGATGCGGTTGTTGGTGATGTCGGTGAAGTAGACGGACCCGTCCTCGTGGACGGTGGGCCCTTCGGTGAACGCGATGGTCGCCGCCACCTCGAGGCTGCGCCCGCCCCCGGATTCCTGGGCGCCCGCCGCGCCGACAGCGACGACGACGGCTGCGGTGGTGATGGTCAACACGCGGCTGGTCGCTCCGAATCGTGACACGATTGCCTCCTCGATGCAGGGTCCGGGTAGTCGTCCGCGGCGCTTGACGCGGATCCGACCGGCGCCTATTCTACGACACCAGCTTTTTCTTTCCCCCCGGGAGGCGTTCGTGCGACTGCATTCAACGGGCCGCCGGAACCTGTGTCGGCTCGCCGCGCTCGGCGCCTGCATCGTCCTGCTAGCGGGCCGGACTGGCTCGGCGCAGACCAGCGTCGCGGGCGACAACTGGCCGCAGTTCAGGGGCGTGAACGCCGGCGCCGTTGGCGACGACCCGGCGCTGCCCGAGACCTGGAGCCGGACAGAGAACGTCGTCTGGAACGTCGAGATTCCGGGCCAGGGGTGGAGCTCGCCGATCGTCTGGGACGATCTGATCTTCGTCACGTCGGTCCTCAGCGACGAGCCGCGCCAGCAGCCGGGCCGCGACCTCATCCCGGAGCCGGGCCAGGAAGGCGCGCCGGTCACCTCCGTCGACGGCATCGCCAGCGCGCCGCCGCTGGCCACGCCCTACACGTGGATGCTGCACGCCATCGACTTCGCCACCGGGGAGACGCGCTGGCGCCGCGTGCTGCGCACGGGCGTGCCGGCCAACCCGAAGCACCCCAAGAACACCTACGCGTCGGAGACGCCGGTGACCGACGGCCGGCTCGTCTACGTGTTCCACGCGAACGCCGGCCTGTTCGCCGTCGACCTCCACGGCGAGATCGCGTGGTCGCGCGAGGTGACCGTCCCCCGCGCCCCGCCCGGCGTGGCGACCGAGACCCGCATCGCGCCGGGGCGCACGCTCGACGAGGGCTACTTCGCCGGCATCGGGCAGGCGGCCTCCCCCGCCCTGCACGACGGCCGCATCTTCATCGCCGCCGACCACGAGGCGCGCTCGTGGTTCTTCGCCGCCTACAGCACGCAGACCGGCGAGGAGCTGTGGCACGTGCACGAGGGCAAGACGGAGGAGGCGTACGGCTGGTCGTCGCCGTTCGTCTGGGAGAACGACCTGCGCACCGAGGTCGTCATTCTGGGCAACAACCGCGTGCGCTCGTTCGGCCTCGACGGCGCCCGCCTGTGGGAGATCGAGGGCCTGTCGGTGAGCACCACGCCGACGCCGCTCGCCGCGGACGGGCTGCTGTACGTCAGCTCCGGCTTCCCGTCCATGCTGTTCCGTCCCGTCTACGCCATCCGGCCGGGCGCCAGCGGCGACATCTCGCTCGAGGCCGGCGAGACCGGCAACGAGCACGTGGTCTGGTTCCGGGACGGGGCCGGCACGTACATGCCGTCGGGGCTGGTCTACGACGGCCTGTTCTACGGGCTGTACACGCAGGGCTTCATGACCGCCCACGACGCGCGCACCGGCGACGAGGTGTACGGGCGCGTGCGGATCGCGCGCGGCACCGGCGGCTTCACCTCGTCGCCCTGGGCGTACAACGACAAGGTCTTCGCCCTCAGCGAGGACGGCGACACCTACGTCATCCGCGCGGGCCCCGAGTACGAGCTGCTGGGCGTCAACTCGCTCGAGGAGATGGTCAACGCCACGCCGGCCGTGCTGCGCGGCAGCCTGATCATCCGCACCGTCTCGTCGCTCTGGCGGATCGCGAAGTCCGACTGACGGCGTCGCGTCCGTCCGCCGGATCGGTCACCTGCCAGGACAATTCGGCGACAACCGCAGAGATTTCATGGTTGTATACCGCCCGCCCGACCTCCCGCAGCGTGCACCCGGTCGCCTTGACCGTCCGTTGATGGAGACGTTCGGAAGCATGCTCATGGAACAGCGCGTGTATCGGGAGGTCTTCGGCGTGATCTGATGCCTGCCAAAATAAGGGGATGCATGAGGTTGCGACCGGCGGCACGGGCGAGCCGCCGGCTACGACCGCGGCAGCCGCGTCCACATGCCCCCGCGCCGGGCGCTCCTGACTGCCGCCTCGATGAAGAGCATGCCGCGCAGGCCGTCGTCGACCGTCGGGAAGTCGAGCGCGAGCGGGTCCGGCTCCGTGTCCCGCAGGCGCGCGCGGATGGTGTCGCAGGCGTTGGCGTAGACGTTGGCGAACGCCTCGATGAAGCCCTCGGGGTGGCCGGGCGGGAGCCGCGTGGCGCGCGCGGCGGCCGGGCTGCGCGCTGCCACGTAGCCGTGGCCGCGGGTCCACGTCTCCGCCGGGCCGTCCAGGGAGGTCACCTGCAGCGCGTTCGGCGCTTCCTGCCGCCAGCGCAGCCCGCGCCGGTCGCCGTAGGCCCGGAGCGACAGGCCGTTCTCCTCGCCGATCGAGATCTGGCTGGCCAGCAGCGCGCCGCGGGCGCCGCCGTCGAAGCGCAGCAGCACGCTGGCGTCGTCGTCCAGCTTCCGGCGCCCGACGAACGTCGTGAGATCGGCCGCGACGGCGGCGATCCGCCGGCCGGTGACGTACTCCGCCAGGTTCGCGGCGTGCGTGCCGATGTCGCCGATCGCACCGGCGGCGCCGGCCTGCCGCGGGTCGGTCCGCCAGCGCGCCTGCTTCATGCCCGTCCGCTCCAGCGGCGTCGCGAGCCAGTCCTGCGCGTACTCCACCACCACCTTGCGCACGCGGCCCAGCTCGCCCGCCCGCACGAGGTCGCGGGCCAGCTTCACCATGGGGTAGCCGGTGTAGTTGTGGGTGACGGCGAACACGCGGCCTGAGCGCGCCACCAGCTTCCGGAGGCGGCGGGCCTCGGCGGCGTCGAACGTCATGGGCTTCTCGCAGACGACGTGAATGCCGGCGGCCAGCAGCGCCCGGGCCAGCGGGTAGTGCAGGTGGTTGGGCGTGACGATCGACACGAAATCGACCCGCTCGCCCGGCGGCAGCGTCAGCTCGTGGGCCAGCATGGCTTCGAGGGAGCCATGCACGCGCGCGGGGTCGAGGCGCAGCTCGCGCCCCTTCGCCCGCGACTTGCGCAGGCTGGCCGAGAAGGCCCCGGCAACCAGCTCCACCCCGCCGTCCAGCAGCGCGGCGCGCCGGTGCACGTCGCCGATGAACGCGCCCGGGCCGCCCCCGGCCATGCCCATCCGCAGCGTCCGGATCGGCGGCGCCATCACGTGCGGCTCAGTCCCGCTCGAACGCCGCGTCGAAGGCGCGGGTCGACGGCTCGAAATCGATCTGCCTGACGAACTCGCACGACTCGCGCGCCCCGTGCTCGCGGTCCATGCCGGCGTCCTCGCACTCGACCGACAGCGGGCCCTGGTAGCCGATGCGGTTCAGGGCGCGGATGATCGCCTCGAAGTCGACGTCGCCGCGGCCGACCGAGCGGAAGTCCCAGCCGCGGCCGGGCGCGCCGAAGTCGAGATGCGAGCCGAGCAGGCCGCTGCGCCCGTCCAGGGTGACGGCGGCGTCCTTCATGTGCGCGTGGTAGATGCGGTCGGGGAACTCGTCGATGAAGCGGACCGGATCGATCCCCTGCCACTGCAGGTGGCTGGGATCGAAGTTGAAGCCGAAGGCCGTGCGCCGCCCGACGGCGTCGAGGGCTCGCGCGGCGGTCACGACGTCGAAGGCGATCTCCGTCGGGTGCACCTCCAGCGCGAACCGCACGCCGCACTCGTCGAACACGTCCAGGATGGGCTGCCACAGCTCGGCGAAGCGGGCGAAGCCCGCGTCTATCGCCGCCGGGCCGACCGGCGGGAACGAGTACAGCAGGTGCCAGACGGGCGAGCCGGTGAAGCCGCAGACGACCGGCACCTCCAGGTTCCGGGCGGCGCGCGCGGTCTGCTTCATCGCCTCGACGGCCCAGGCGCGCTTGGCCTCCGGGTCGCCGGCGAGCGCCGCGGGTGCGAAGGCATCCGAGCGCTCGTCGTTCGGATCGCAGACGAGCTGCCCGGCCAGGTGGTTCGAGATCGCCCAGCAGCCGAGTCCCTGCGCCTCCAGCAGCGCCCGCTGCGCCGCACAGTAGGCGGGGTCGGCCGCCGCCCGCTCGACGTCGAGGTGATCGCCCCAGCAGGCGAGCTCCAGTCCGTCGTACCCGAAGCCGGCCGCCCTGGCGGCGACGTCGGCCAGCGGCAGATCCGCCCACTGGCCGGTGAACAGCGTGACCCGGCGCGCCATGCACACACTCATACCACACGCGGGGGCTATAATCGGCAGGTGCGCCACGCCGCGCTGGTCGTCGCAAGCTGCTGGACGCTGGGCCTGGCCGGGCCGGCGCTCGCCCAATCCGGATTCCGTCCGCCCAGCGAGCTGTACCGCGTCGAGACGCCGCGCGCGGAGCAGCCCCCCGACATCGACGGGCGCCTCGACGAAGCGGCCTGGGAGGACGCGGCCGTCATCGACGACTTCACGCAGCAGGAGCCCAACGAGGGCTCCCCGGCGACCGAGCGGACGATGGTCCGCCTGCTCTACGACGAGCGCGCCCTGTACATCGGGGTCGAGGCGTACGACTCGCAGCCCGCGGGCGTCATCGCCACCGAGATGCGGCGCGACTCGCCGCGCCTCTTCGACGAGGACAACTTCCAGATCATCCTCGACACGTTCCACGACCGCCGCTCGGGCTACATGTTCGTCATCAGCCCGCTGGGCGCCAAGCTGGAGCAGCAGGTGGCGGAAGAGGGCGAGGGCGGGTTTCGCGGCAACAACAGCCCGAACATCAACGTGAACTGGGACGGCGTCTGGGACGCCGTGGCCCGCCGCACGCCCGAGGGCTGGGTCGCGGAGATCGCCATCCCGATGGTCACCCTGCGCTTCCCCGCCGCCGACTCGCAGATCTGGGGCGCCAACTTCATGCGCAACATCCGGCGCAAGAACGAGCAGATCTTCTGGGCGCCGATCTCGAAGGAGTACACGCTGACCCGCGTCAGCCAGGCAGGGACCCTGACCGGCATCGGCGCGGTCAACCGGGGCCTGGACCTGCGGCTGACGCCGTACGTGCTGGCCGGCGGGCGGCAGGACCGGGTCGCCGCGCGCCTCGACCCGTCCGGATTCAACGAGTACGGCATCGACGTGAAGTACGGCGTCGCGTCGGGGCTCAACCTGGATCTGACGCTCAACACCGACTTCGCCCAGGTGGAGGTGGACGAGCAGCAGGTCAACCTGACGCGCTTCCCGCTCTTCTTCCCCGAGAAGCGCGACTTCTTCCTCGAGAACGCCGGCATGTTCAACGTCGGCGGCGGGGGCG
The DNA here is from genome assembly GCA_963665465.1 of Vicinamibacterales bacterium. Classification (GTDB taxonomy): domain Bacteria; phylum Acidobacteriota; class Vicinamibacteria; order Vicinamibacterales; family UBA8438; genus JAAXGX01. The sequence goes on along the minus strand of OY762226.1, from coordinate 3,925,287 downwards.
GGTTCGGGCGCTCGGTCGACCTCTTCTTCACGCGGCGAATCGGCCTGTCGCAGGGCGGCGCGCCGATCCCGATCATCGGCGGCGCGCGGCTGACCGGCAAGACCGGCCGGCACAACATCGCCGCCATGAACATCTCCACGCAGGGGGCGTTAGGCAACCCGGGCGACAACTTCTTCGTGGGGCGCTACAGCCGCGACATCCTGGACCGCTCGAAGGTCGGCGCCATCGTCATCAACAAGGACGCGGTGGGCGGCGGGCACTACAACCGCACGTTCGCGGCCGACACCACGCTGGCCCTGCACCCCAACTTCTCGATGACCGCCTTCCTGGCCAAGACGCAGACGCCGAACGAGTCGTTCGGGGGCCGCTACGAGCCGCTCGAGCCGGGCGCCGGGGCGCGCGACATGGCCGGCTACGTGCGGACGACGTGGCTCAGTCCTTCCTGGCACTTCTACACGGAGTACGTCGACCTGCAGGAGCACTTCAACCCGGAGGCGGGCTTCGTCCCCCGCCTCGGCATCCGGCAGTCCTCGGCCCACGCCGAGTGGAACCCGCGGCCCGACCGCTTCAACATCCGCATGCTCGACCCGATGTGGAGCCTCACCTACACCACGGATCAGCGCAACCGGCTGGTGACGCGGCGCATCCACAACATGATCGGCGTCTACTTCGAGGACGGCTCCCGCTTCATGTGGTGGTACAACGACTACTTCGAGCAGCTCGACATACCGTTCCACATCCGTCCCGACGTCACCATCCCGACCGGCACCTACCGCTTCGGCGAATGGATGTTCGACTACCAGTCCGATCCGTCGCGGCGGCTGTACTACCAGGCCCGCTACTCGCCGCAGACGTTCTTCGACGGGACGCGCACCGACGTGCGGGGGACGCTCGGCGTGCGCGCGACGAGCCGCATCTCGGCCGAGGCCATCTTCAATCGCAGCGACATCGAGCTGCCCTGGGGCGCGTTCCAGGCCGACCTCGCGTCGCTGCGCCTGGACCTGACGCTGTCGCCGAGCATGACGTTCCGCTCGCTGTCGCAGTGGAACTCCACGACCGGCGAGCTGAGCAACAGCATCCGCTTCAACTGGATCTACAGCCCGGGCAGCGACATCTACATCGCCTACGACGAGCTGCGGCTCGACGGCGACCCGCTGCTGCTCAATCCGCACATCCGCCGGCCGTTGTGGGTGCGGAACCGGCAGCTCGCGATCAAGATGACGTACATGCTGTCGCGGTAGGAGTCCGCGCCGTAGAACGGCACGGACGCCCCAAGGCGCGCACAGCGCGCCTCGGCGGCAGCGGCGCGGGGCGAAGGGGTCCCCGCAAGCGGACGCCGGGGGCTTGGGGCGCAGCCCCATCTGATTGAAGATGACGCAGCTCACACGGCGCGCATGGCACAGGCTGGCGTTCGGCGGCGTGGCGGCCGCGGCCGGGGCCATCCTGCCCGTGACCCGGGCGCGGGCCGCCGCGGCCGAGTCGCGCTTCGCCGGCGTGCTGATCGGGATGCAGAGCTACAGCCTTCGCGACATGGACCTCGACGAGGGGCTCGCCGCCATGCAGGCGCTCGGCATCAGCAGCTGCGAGCTGTGGTCGCTGCACGTGGAGCCGCGCGAGCTGTACCGCCCGGAGAACCGCGAGCTGCTGCGGAACTGGCGCCTGACGGTCTCGCTCGACCACTTCCGCGGCATCGCCGGCCGCTTCGAGGACGCGGGCATCGAGCTGAACGCCTACAACCTGAGCTTCCGGGACGACTTCTCCGACGCCGAGATCGATCGCGGCTTCGAGATGGCGCGGGCGCTCGGAGCGCCCGCCATCACGGCCTCCGCGCAGCTGAGCACCGTGCCGCGCATCGCCCGCGCCGCCGAGCGGCACGGGATGCCGGCGGCCATGCACAACCACTCGCACCTCGATCCCAACGAGTTCGCCACGCCCGCGGACTTCGAGCGGGCCATGCGGCTGGGCGGCTCGGCGCCCATCGCCGTCAACCTCGACATCGGCCACATGGTGGCGGCCGGCCACGACCCGCTCGCCTACCTGGAGGCCAACCACGCGCGCGTCGTGGCGCTGCACCTCAAGGATCGCAAGCGCAACCAGGGTCCCAACGTAGCGTGGGGCGAGGGCGACACGCCGATCCGCGAGACGCTGCTGCTGCTGCGCGACGAAGGCTGGGACATCCCGGCCAACATCGAGTACGAATATCCGGGCGGCGACACGCTGACCGAGCTCCGCCGCTGCCTCGACTACTGCCGGAACGTGCTCGGCGCGTGAGCGCCGGCGGCGGGGCCGCCCGCCGCGGATCCGCGGGCGTACAGACGAACGGCCCCGCGCCGGCTGGACGCCGAGCCGCGGGGCCGCCCGCAAGAACCGCCTGGCTGCCGCCTACTGCAGCCCCTCGGCGTTCTTCATCAGGTTGGCGTGCGTCTGGGCCGCCTCGAGGCCGCCCTCGCCCGTCTGCCAGCCGACCCGGCCGTCGCCGTTCGCGTCGACGCCGCCGAGCAGCGCCTGCGCGAGCGTGTTCAGCTCGGCCACGAGGCTCGAGGCGTCGGCCGCCGAGTCCGCCATCTCGATCTTCTTGGCGAGCATGACGATCTCGTCCGCCCGGGTGACGGTGTTCTGGGCCGAGGCCGCCACGTGCTCGGCGTGGGCCTTGACCGCGTCCGAGGCGCCGTCCGAGTTGGCTGCCGCCATGATGTGCTTGGCGGCGCCCTCCGCACCCTGCCTCACACCGTAGCCCTGTCCGGGACCGCCGTCGATCTGGGTGGGATCGACCGCGTGCAGGACATGCGCGGTGTGCAGCTTGATGGCGTCCAGATTGCTCGGGTCCTTGGCTGCGAGCGACGCGTGCCGGGCGGCAATCTCCGCCTCGCCGATGGCGGCCGGCAGCAGGCCGACCATCTCGGGCGTGTCGTTCCACTTGTCCATGACGTGACCGATGTGATTGTGGGCCGCGTTCTGCGCCACGGCGGCAGGCGCCCAGGCGACGACGACGGCGGCGGCCAGCGCGAGCGCCATGCCGATGTTCAGAGTCCGAGACATGCAAACCTCCTTGGATTGACTGACGTGCCGGGAACAACGAGCGGACCCCGACGGGGCTGCTCCTTTATACCCCGCCCCGTGTCCGGCGGCAAGCGGCGCGGCCGCGCCCGCCGACGCGCCTCCGCAGGGCCGGGCGGAGGTCCCGGGCGCACCCGTGCGCCGGTGCCGCGAGTCAGCGCGCCAGCGCTTCCGGCAGGCGCCGGAGACGACGAACGAGCCTGCCGCGCGCGAGCGGCGCGTTGGTCAGGAACTCGCGGTGCGTCCGCCCCCCGCGCCACGCCGGCCGGCGCGGAGGCTCGGGCAGCAGCCCGGCGATCAGGTCGAGGTCGAAGTCGTAGAGCAGCACCCCGTGATGCAGCAGCGCGCCGCGCACGCGCCGCTGGGCGTGCCCGGCGAACTTCCGCCCGCGCAGCGCCAGGTCGGTCGCGCGGACCGCGATGCCGTCAATGGCCAGGACGCCGGCCAGCCTGCCGAGCAGCCGTTCGTAGCTGCTGCCGACGTCGGCCAGCCAGGGGCGGCTGTCGAGCGACAGGACGAGGGCCACGTTCAGGCATCCCGGGCCGACGACCACCGCACCGCCGGCGGACTCGCGGCGCAGCAGCGGGATGCCGCGAGCAGCGCAAGCCGCGACGTGCGCCCAGGCCGTTGGCGCGCCCCGCCGGGGCAGGATCACGGCAGGGCGCGCCGACTCCCAGACGAGCAGCCGTTCGCCCGCGGCCGGCGGCGACGTCCCACCGCTCGACGACGCCGGCGCGCCGCCGTGCCCGCGGGCCGGGGAGACCGCATCGCGCGCGGCGGCCCGCTCCAAGTCCCGCAGCGCCTCCATCTCGAGCGCGAGGCCGCGCCCGGGCCGGAGCGATCCGTGGTCTTCGACCTGCAGGGGCAAGGGGCTTCGTGCGCGGCGGCCGCCACGCGCGGCGGCCGCGTCCGGGTACAATCTGGATCCACCGTGCCAGCATCTGCACCCTCCGGGCCAGTCTACCTGGACTGCGCGGCAACCTGTCCCGTCGATCCGCGGGTGCAGGCCGAGCTCCGCCGCTTCACGGAGGTCGACTTCGGCAACGCGGGCAGCCGCACGCACGCGTACGGGCAGACCGCGCGGCAGGCGGTGGAGCGGGCTCGTGCCCGCGTGGCGCGGGTGGCAGGCGTCCGGCGCAGCGAGGTGGTCTTCACGAGCGGGGCCACCGAGTCGAACAACCTGGCGATCCTCGGCCTCGAGGCGTGCGGCCGCGCCGAGCGGCGCATGCATCTGGTCGGCACGACGATCGAGCACCACGCGGTGCTGGAGCCGCTGCGGGTGCTCGCCTCGCGCGGCTTCGACCTGACGCTGGTCGATCCGCAGCCCGGCGGCTGGGTGGACGCCGGCCGCGTGGCCGCCGCGGTGCGGCCCGACACGCTGCTCGTCTCGGTGATGCAGGTCAACAACGAGACCGGCATCGAGCAGCCGATCGCGGAGATTGCCGAGCGGCTCGCCGGGTCGACCGCGTTCCTGCATGTCGACGCGGCACAGGGATTCGGCAAGGCGCTCGACGCGCTCCGGCATCCGCGGGTCGATCTGATCAGCGTCAGCGGCCACAAGCTGTGCGGCCCCAAGGGCGTGGGCGCCCTCATCGCCCGCCGCCGCGGCGGCGAACGCCCGCCGCTCACCCCCCTGTTCCACGGCGGCGGTCAGGAGCTGGGACTGCGGCCCGGCACGCTGCCGGTCGCGCTCATCGCGGCGTTCGGCCGGGCGGCCGAGCTGGCGCTCGACGAGCACGAGGCCCGCCTGGCGGCCGCCGGAGCATTTCAGGACCGCCTGCTCGCGGGCCTGGCGGCGCTCGCCCCGCGGGTGCACGGCGACCCCGACCGCCGGCTGCCGTACATCCTCAATCTCTCGGTCCCGGGTTGGGACCGCGAGACGCTCATCGAGGCCTGGGCCGGACTGGCCGCCATCTCGGACGGCGCCGCCTGCACCTCCCAGTCCTACACCTGCAGCCACGTGCTCGCCGCGATGGGCCTGTCGGCGGCGGAGCAGGCCGGGGCGGTGCGCTTCTCGTGGTGCCATCTGTCGGCGCTGCCCGACCTGGAGGCGATGACCGGCGCGCTGGTCGCGGGTGCCGCCGCCGGAGCGATGCGGTCGTCATGACGCCACCCGCAGGCCGCTTCATCCGCTACAAGCGATCCCGGTTCGCGACGCGCTTGCCGGTGGACCACCGCTACACGCGCTCGCACTACTGGCTGAACCGCGACGACGAGGGCCGCTGGCGGATCGGTCTGACGACCTTTGCCACCCGCATGCTGGGCGATCTAGTAGAATGCACGTTCGTCGCAGCACCGGGCGAGTCGGTCGCGCTCGGCCAGGCGATCGGGTCGATCGAGGGTTTCAAGGCGGTCTCCGATGTCTACGCGGTCGCGGCCGGCCGCTTCGTCGAGACCAACGCGGCCCTCGACAGCGACATCACGCTGGTCGAGTCGGCGCCCTATGGCGACGGCTGGCTCTACACGGTCGACGGCACGGCGGATCCGGAGAGTCTCGACGTCGGCGAGTACGTCCACGTGCTCGACGCGACGGTCGACCGGATGCTGGCCAGCCGCGGTGAGGGTGAGAAGGATGCCTAGCCTCGAGCCACGAGCCCGCTACGTCATGGTCGGCGGCTTCCTCGGCGCCGGCAAGACGACCGCCATCATCCGCCTCGCCCGGTTCCTGACGGAGCAGGGTCGGCGGGTCGGCCTGATCACCAACGACCAGAGCGTCGGCCTGGTCGACACGACGATCGCCCGCGCGCAGGGGTTCCCCGTCGAGGAGATCACCGGCGGCTGCTTCTGCTGCCGGTTCAACACCCTCGTGGACGCGGCCGACCGGCTCAGCGCGGAGGCGCGGCCGGACGTCTTCATCGCCGAGCCGGTGGGCAGCTGCACGGACCTGCGGGCCGCGGTCAGCTACCCGCTGCGCCGGATGTACGGGGACGCCTTCGAGATCGCGCCGCTGAGCGTGCTCGTCGATCCGATTCGCGCATCGCGCGTGCTGGGCCTGGAGACGGGCCGGTCGTTCTCGAAGAAGGTGCTGTACGTCTACGACCGGCAACTGGCCGAGGCGGACGCCATCGTCGTGAACAAGGTCGACCTCCTCGACTCGGCCCGCCTCGAGCAGCTGCGCGCGGCGCTGGCCGAGCGGTATCCGCAGGCCGCCGTGCTGGCGATGTCGGCGCGCGACGGCAGCGGGACGGGCGACTGGTTCGAGCGCGTCACCCGCGGCGCGATGGGCCTCGGCGCATCCCCCGACGTGGACTACGAGGTGTACGCCGAGGGCGAGGCGCTGCTCGGCTGGCTGAACGCGACGGTGCGCGTCGCCGGCGACGCGCCGTTCGACGGCAACGCGCTGCTGCGCGAGCTCGCCGGGCACATGGCCGGCACCATCGGCGCCGCGGAGATCGCGCACCTCAAGATGACGCTCACGGCGGAGGAGCTGCCGTCGGACATCGCGGTCCTCAACCTCGTCGCGGGCGACCGGGGCGCGGAGATGGCGCATACGCTCAAGGCACCCGTCGAGGCGGGCGAGCTGATAGTCAACCTGCGGGCCGAGGACGATCCGGAGCGCCTGAACGACGCTGCGCGCGCCGCGCTCGCGGCGTGGGAGGCGGGCGGTCCCGGCCGCCGGGCGGCGATCGAGCACATCGAGCACTTCCGGCCGGCCAAGCCCACCCCGACCTACCGGATGGCGACGGCGTGATGAGCGAGACCGGAACCTCCCCGACGGCTCCGAACCTGGTCTACTGCCGCTGCACCTACGCGCGCGTGGTGCCGCGCAAGGTGAAGGACGGCGTGCTCGAGGCGCTGGCCGACGCCGGCGCCGACTTCGACGCGGTCCCCGACCTGTGCGAGATGTCGGCCCGCAAGGATCCGCGGCTGGCGGAGATCGCCGGCTGCAAGGACGTGACCATCGCGGCCTGCTACCCGCGCGCCGTGCGCTGGCTGTTCTCGTCGGCCGGCGCGGCGCTCGACAAGGACCGGGTCACCATTCTCAACATGCGCGAGGACACGGCCGAGACGGTAGCGGCCGCGATGCTGAACCGCAAGGACGGAGGCGAGCAATGAGCGGTGCCGGCCGATTGTCGCTGCCCGTGCTGCGGGTGGCGCTGTACGAGGGGCGGGGGGCCCGGGCGCTGGACGCCGCGCACCGCTTCGCCGTGATGCAGACGCTGCTCGACAAGGGCTACCGGGTGACGCGCATCGGTGCCGGAGACGCGCGCGCCCGCGCCGACGACGGCAACGCGCTGGCGGTGCTCGGCCGCTTCACGGAGCGGCAGCCGGCCGAGGCCGTCGGCGATGCGGGCGGGCGGGTCTGGTTCCGCGATATCGGCGACGAGACCCCGGACGCTGTGGCAGCCCTGGTCGAGGCCATCCGGGCCGAGTGCGAGGTCCACGAGCCCGGCGGCTGGAAGCCCTGGTTCCCGGTCATCGACTTCGACCGCTGCACCAACTGCATGCAGTGCCTGAGCTTCTGCCTCTTCGACGTCTACGGCGTGTCGAAGGGCGGCCAGATCCAGGTCCAGAACCACGACAACTGCAAGACCGACTGCCCGGCCTGCTCGCGCGTCTGCCCCGAGGTGGCGATTCTCTTCCCCAAGTACCGCCACGGGCCGATCCACGGCGGCGAGATCCAGTCCGACGACGTGCGCCGCGAGGCCATGAAGGTGGACATCTCGGCCCTGCTCGGCGGCGACATCTACGCGGCGCTGCGCGACCGGAGCGCGAAGGCGAAGTCGCGCTTCTCGAAGGAACGCGACGAGGAGCGGGCGCTCAAGGAACGCCAGAAGTGCCTCGTCAAGCTGCAGGAAAACCTCGACATTCCGGCGGAGGTGCTGGCGAGCCTGCCGACCCTCGACGAGATCCAGGCCAAGGCCGACGCGGCCAAGACCCGGGCACAGGCCGCCATCGACGCCGCCGCGGCGCGGCAGGAGGGCTGATCACGTGGTGCTGGGACTGGCCAGACGGATGCTCACCGAGCCCGACCCGCGCGCGCTGCGCAAGCTGGTCTGGAACATGGGCGTCAAGGGCGTCCGCTCGGTGCAACGCTACAAGCGGCGGCTGAAGCGGGGCGAGCACTTCCCCCCGTTCCTGTTCATCTCGGTCATCTCCGGCTGCCAGCTCCGCTGCCAGGGGTGCTGGGTCGACGTCGAGGCGCCGAGCCGCAAGATCGAGATCGGCGAGCTGGACCGGATCGTGGGCGACGCCAAGCGGCACGGCAACAGCTACTTCGGCATCCTGGGCGGCGAGCCGCTGCTGCACCCCGACCTGTTCGACCTGTTCGCGGCGCACCCGGACTGCTACTTCCAGCTCTTCACGAACGGCCACCTGATCGACGACGCGCGGGCGGCCGAGCTGCGGCGGCTCGGCAACGTGACCCCGCTGGTCAGCATCGAGGGCACCTCGGTGGTGAGCGACGAGCGCCGCGGCCGGACCGCCGTCCTCGACAAGTCGCTGGCGGGGCTGGAAGCCTGCACCCGGAACCGCCTGATCACGGGCGTGGCCACCAGCGTCTGCAAGACGAACATCGACGACCTCGTCCAGGAATCGTGGCTGCGGCGGCTCATCGACCTCGGCGCGCACTACGCCTGGTTCCACACCTACCGCGTCGTCGGCCCGAAGCCGACGGAGGAGATCGCGCTCACGCCCGAGGAGGTGCTCCGCGTGCGCCGATTCATCGTCCGCATGCGCGCGAAGCTGCCGATCGCCATCATCGACGCGTACTGGGACGACGAGGGGCAGGCGCTGTGCCCCATGGCGACGGGGGTGAGCCACCACATCAGTCCGTACGGGGACATCGAGCCGTGCCCGATCATCCAGTTCGCGACCGAAACGGTCTATGATCGGCCGAGCGTCTACGAGACCATGACGGGCTCGTCCTTCCTCAACGACTTTCGCGAGACCGCGGCGCGGACCACGCGCGGCTGCATCGTGCTGGAACGACCGGACCTCGTCCGCGAGCTCGTCGAGCGCCACGGGGCGCGGGACACGACCCAGCGGCAGACGGCCTCCGCGGAGCTGGCGAAACTGACGCCTCGCAGCAGCCAGTACAATCCGGGGCACGAGATTCCGGAAGAGCACTGGGCGTACGCCTTCGCCAAGAAGCACTGGTTCTTCGGATTCGGCGCATACAGCTAGCAACGGACGACTTCCATGAGCTATCAACTGCCGGTTGTTTCGCTCCCGCGCGCGGTGCCGTCGACGGTCATGCGTCCGCCGCAGGAGACCATTCCGCAGACCCGGACGGAGCGGGAGGTGATGCTGCGGCAGGTCCAGGCCTACGTCGCCGCCCGGCGGAGCGAGATCACGCCGCCGCTCGTCCTCGACGAGCTGCGCGCGCGCTCGGAGGAGCTCGTCAGCGCGCACGGCATCGATCCCAAGTACTTCGACTACGTCGGGGTGCTGCTCGGCAACGAGACGTGGCGCGAGCACCTGGCTGCCGTGCCCTACGACAAGCGCCTGCTGCTGCTGCCCAAGTGCCTGCGCGTGGAGGACCGCTGCCCCGCTCCGTTCGACGAGTTCGGCCTCCTGTGCAAGCAGTGCGGCCTGTGCACCATCCAGGACCTGCAGGAGGAGGCGGAGAAGCTCGGCTACGCCGTGCTCGTCGCCGAGGGCTCGGCGCTGGTGATGGCGCTCATCCAGACCGGCAAGATCGAAGCCATCGTCGGCGTGAGCTGCCTCTCGGTGCTCGAGCGGGCGCACCCGTACATGGAGGCGGCGGCAATCCCGGGCGTCGCGATCCCGTTGCTGCAGGACGACTGCAAGGACACCGGGGTGGACGTCGAATGGGTCTGGGACTTCATCCACGCGACGAGCGACGACCGGACCCGCCGGCTCGACCTCGACGCGCTGCGCCGGGACGTCGAGAGCTGGTTCGCCCCCGCGGCGCTCGACGAGCTGTTCGGCGGCCCGCCCGCGGGCGAGACCGAGACGCTGGCCCGCGGCGAGCTGACCCGCGCGGGCAAGCGCTGGCGGCCGTTCCTCACCGTCTGCGTGCACCAGGCGCTGCAGGACGACCCGCACGCGCCGCCCCCCGACGCGCTCCGCAAGGTGGCCGTGGCGGTGGAGTGCTTCCACAAGGCCTCGCTGGTGCACGACGACATCGAGGACGGCGACGCGCGCCGCTACGGCGAGCCCACGCTGCACGCCACGCACGGCGTGCCGGCGGCGCTCAACGTGGGTGACCTGCTCGTCGGAGAAGGCTACCGACTGCTGGCGGAGAGCGACTTCGCGCCGGAGATCCGGGCCGAGCTGACGGCGGTAGCCGCCCGCGGGCACCGCACGCTCTGCCTCGGGCAGGGCGAGGAGCTGGCCTGGGCGCGCAACCCGCGGCCGCTCAGCTCGCAGCAGGTGCTCCAGATCTTCCGGCAGAAGACCGCGCCGGCGTTCGGCGTCGCGCTCGAGATCGGCGCAGCCTGCGCCGGAGCCGACAAGGAGATCTTCGACAAGCTGCGGACCTACAGCGACGCACTGGGCATCGCGTACCAGATCCGCGACGACCTGGACGACCTCGAGCCGTCCGCCGACGCGCCGGACGACGTCGCCGCGCTGCGCCCGTCGCTGCCGCTCGCCATCGGCTACGAGCAGGCCAAGTCGGAACCGGACGCCCGGGCCACCCTCGAGGCGGCGTGGCGCCGCGAGCAGGCCGTCGGCGGCCGCTCCGACGAGGTTCGCGAGCTGCTCGACCGCTTCGACGCGGCGGACCGCAGCCACCGCCTGATGGAGGGCTACAAGGAAGAGGCGATCCGCTGCCTGCCCGGCCTGACCAATCCCAGCCTCAAGGGACTGCTCCGGCGGGTCATCGGCAAGATCTTCAGCGTCGAGATTCAGGGCTGGTGCAGTGAGTTTGAGGCTCGAAATGCTGCAGGTAGCCAGGCTGTCGCCGACGCTGCTCGGTGACGCGGCGGACCTGACGGCGGCTTTCCTCACCACCAGGCTGAATCCGGACGGCGGCTTCCAGGATCGGGACGGCGCGAGCGACCTCTACTACACCGTCTTCGGCCTCGAAGCGCTCACCGCGCTCCGCCGCGACCTGCCGGCCGCCGCGGTGCGGCGGTACCTCGAGCGCCACGCGGACCCGACGGGACTGGACTTCGTGCACACCGCCTGCCTCGCCCGCTGCTGGGCCGACATCGGGGCCGCCGGCGAGGCCCCGGCCGCCGCGCTGCTGGCCCGGCTCGAGACCTACCGCACGCCGGACGGCGGGTACAGCCCGACGGAGGGAGCCGGCCACGGCACCGCGTACGGCTGCTTCCTGGCCCTGGGCGCGTACGAGGACCTCGGCGCCGCGCACGACGATCCCGACCGTCTCCTGGCCTGCCTGGGCAGCCTGCGCGCCGCCGACGGCGGGTACGGCAACCAGCCGGGCGTGCCGGCGGGCCTGACGCCGCCGACCGCCGCGGCGCTGACCGTCCAGCACCACCTGTCGCAGCCGGCCGATCGGGAAGCGAGCGAGTGGCTGCGAGCGCGCCACGCGCCCGCCGGCGGGTTCTGCGCGTCGCCGTCCGCGCCGCTGCCCGACCTGCTCTCGACCGCCACGGCCCTGCACGCGCTCGCCGGCGCCCACGCGCCGCTCGAGCCGCTCAAGGAGCCGTGCCTCGACTTCATCGACAGCCTCTGGACCAACTCCGGCGGCTTCTACGGCAGCTGGGGCGACGACGTGCAGGACTGCGAGTACACCTTCTACGCCCTCCTGGCGCTGGGACACCTGAGCCTGTGAGCACGCATCCGGTTCGCGACGATCCGCCGCCAGCGCCTTCGGCGGCATCCACCGCGGTTGCGCCGTCCGCACGCGAGCAGGGGCGGCACGCGCTCGACCGGCTGGCCGCGGACCTGCTGGCGATGCGCAACGCGGCGGGCCACTGGGAGGGCCAGCTCTCGTCGTCCGCGCTCTCGACCGCGACCGCGGTCATCGCGCTGACGCTGGTCGACCGCCAGCGGCCGCGCCCCGGCCTCGACGCGCTCGTCCGCGGCGGCGTCGACTGGCTGCTGCGGACCCGAAATGCGGACGGCGGCTGGGGCGACACCACCGACAGCCCCAGCAACGTCAGCACCACCGCCCTGTGCTGGGCGGCCCTCACCATCGGCGGCGCCCCGGGCCCGCCCGGCGACGCGGCGATCGAGGGCGGGCGCGACTGGATGCTGCGCGCCGCCGGCAGCCTCGCTCCGCGGCCCCTCGCGCGGACGATCAGCCGGCGCTACGGCAAGGACCGCACGTTCTCGGTCCCCATCCTCACGGTGCTGGCCCTCGCCGGACTGCTGGACGCGGAGGAACGAAGCGGCGGAGGGAACGAAGCCGGCCGGTCGGCTGGCGCGGGCAGGCGGGCCGACCCCACCGGCGGTGCTATCGGAAGCGGCTGGCGCCACGTGCCGCAACTGCCGTTCGAGCTGGCCGCCGTCCCGCCCGCCTGGTACCGCTGGCTGCGGCTGCCGGTCGTCAGCTACGCGCTGCCCGCCCTGATCGCCATCGGGCAGGCGCGCCACCGGCAGCGCCCCACGCGCAATCCGGTGACCCGCCTCCTGCGCCTGGCCGCGCGCCGCCGCACGCTGCGCCGGCTGGAAGCCATCCAGCCGCGCGGCGGCGGCTTCCTGGAGGCGGCGCCGCTGACGAGCTTCGTCGTCATGAGCCTCGTCGCCGCCGGCGAATCGAAGCAACGCGTCGTGGACCGGGGCGTGGAGTTCCTGGAGCGCTCGGTGCGCGCCGACGGCAGCTGGCCCATCGACACGAACCTGGCCACCTGGGTGACGACGTTGAGCATCAACGCGCTGGCGCGCCTGCCCGACTGGCGCGATCGACTCGCAGTCCGCGAGCGGGGGACGCTGCGCCGCTGGCTGCTCGATCAGCAGTACCGCGAGCGGCACGTCTACACGGATGCCCCCCCCGGCGGCTGGGCGTGGACCGACCTGCCCGGCGGGGTCCCCGACGCGGACGACACCCCCGGCGCGTTGCTCGCCCTCCATGCCCTGGACCCCGACGACGCGGCGCACCGCGAGGCCGCCGGCGCCGGCATCGGCTGGCTGCTCGGCCTGCAGAACGCCGACGGCGGCATACCGACCTTCTGCCGCGGCTGGGGCGCGCTGCCGTTCGACCGCAGCAGCCCGGATCTGACCGCCCACACCCTGCGCGCCTGGGCGGCGTGGCGGCCGTCGCTGCCCGGCAACCTGCGCAGCCGCACCGAGCGCGCGGCCCAGCGTGCGGTCAGGTTCCTGGGGCGGGCCCAGCAGCCCGACGGCTCCTGGATTCCGCTCTGGTTCGGGAACCAGGCCGCCCCTGACGAGGCCAACCCGGTCTACGGCACGGCGCGCGTGCTCGAAGGGCTCGCCGCGCTGCCCGACGCCGAGACGATCCCGACGACCGAGCAACGCGCCATCCGCTGGCTGGTCGACGCACAGGGGAACGACGGCGGCTGGGGCGGCGCGCCGGGCGTCCCGCCGTCCGTCGAGGAAACCGCGCTGGCGGTCTCGGCGCTGGCCCTCTGCCGGCGTCTGCCGCGGACCGCCGCGGACCCGGGGATCGAGGCCGCCGTCGCCCGCGGCGTGCGCTGGCTGGCCGACGCCACCGACGGCGGACGGCGCACGCCGACCGCCCCGATCGGGCTCTACTTCGCCCGGCTCTGGTACTCCGAGACGCTGTACCCCCGGGTCTTCGCGCTCGCCGCGCTGGCGGCTGCGTCGACCCCGGTCAGTGGGTCATCGTGTACAGCAGGACGTTGATGCCCAGCTGGTAGCCGTCGGGGGCGAAACGCTCGAAGAAGCGGGGGTCCTCGCCCTCGCGCTCCCAGGCGTCCTGGATGTCGGTGTTGTGGGTCATGGCGACCATCAGCCGACCGCTCTCGTCCATGATCCCCCTGAAGTGCGGGACGGCGCTGTCATTTCCGCGCTCGGACGTCGTCGCCCCGCCCGACCAGCGCCAGAAGTGGATGTTCGTGATCTGCGGCACCTCGAGGATGTGAAACATCGTCCGGAACAGCTGGTGATCGAGCGGCAGATCCCTGATCGGGTACTCGGACGGCGGCAGGACCTTGCCGATCTCGCCGGACCACTGCTGCCAGGACCGCGTGCCCCAGAAGTCGTCCACCCAGAGGAAGCCCCCCTTCAGCAGGTAGTCCCGAAGCCGGGCGACCTCGACGGGCCGCAGGCTCATGGTCCCGACGTCGGACGTCATGAGGAAGGGACAGCCGTAGAGCGAGTCGTCGGCGATGGTCACGACCCAGTGGTTCGGCTCGCCGACCCGGTCGAGATCCACGTGGGTGGACGTCATCTCCGACAGCCGGATCATGAAGTTGATGTCGGCGTACGGATAGTCGGTCGACCAGCCGCGCCCCGAGCGCTCGCGGCGGTTGCTGGTGTACATGAGGCGGCAGAAGGTGAACCCCGCGTCGACGTGATCGGCAGGTCGGAACCGCGGGGGGTAGCGGCTCCACCCGCCCCACTGTCCCAGGGCCGCCGAGGCCGCGGCGGTTGCCGCGAGCACGACGATCACGATGCGTATTGCTGCAGCACGCGCCACGCGCTCCCTCCACGCTTCGACGCCGAACCTTGCCCATTGTGCCACGTTCGACGCGGGTCCGGCACACAATCGTTATAATCGGCGCGCCGGTCAACCTGCAGCAAGGACTCGAATCGCACCCGTGGCGCACGTCGACCCCGAAGCACTCGCCCACCACGAGCTCGCCCGCGTCTACATCGCCGGCAAGCTGGCCGAGGCGCAGGCGGTGGAAGAGCTGCTCACGGGCAACGGCGTGGACTACGTCGTCAAGGTCGAGCCGTACCGCACGAGCATCCTGTTCGGACCGCGCAACGGAGCGGCGTTCTACGTGCCCGACAGCCAGGCGGAGTTCTGCCGGGAGCAACTGGTCGCCGCCGGGTTCCACCGCGGCCTGCTGGAAGATTGACGCGCCGTCAGCGCGCGCCCCGGGCGGCGGCGGCCGCCTCCTCCGCGCGCTCGCCCGCCAGGATGCCGATCATCCCGTAGTGGTTGCCCTCGTGGCACGCGAACTCGTAGAGGGGCTCGTCCGTCCGCGTCAGCGGCATGCGCACCGTCCACGGCGCGGTCCAGGCCGTCGGATCGGTCAGGGTGACCTCGTAGCTGAGCGTGTCGGGAGCGACGCGGGTGAAGCGCTCCACGAGGTGGAGGTTGCGGTCGGAGCCGAGCACGCTCGCCCGCGAAGAGAAGTTCGCGGTCTCGACGACCAGGGTGTCGCCTTCCCAGCGCCCGCGCGAGTCGCCGAGCCACTGCCGAATGCGGCCCGGCACGTGCGGACGCCCGTCGAGCGGGATGATGCGCGCGTCGTGGATCGTCTCCATGGCGAGCACGACGTGGCCGGGCGTCTGGAAGATCTGGTAGTAGCCGTAGATCCCCGCCCCGGACGTGCCGCCCAGCCGCGGCAGGCCGCGGGTCAGGCAACGCACCCAGGTGGAGAGATCCTCCGGGCCGGCCGGATGCTCCTCGGCGGCCGCGGCGGCGTTGCGCCTGGCCTCCGCGGCGGCGGTCAACGGCGGGATCCTGCCGTTCGGCGGATCCACGATGAGCGAGGTGCGGTCGTCGAACTCGCGCCCCAGCATCGCGAGCGAGGTGCAGGTGGCGCGCGGGTCGACGTAGCGGTCGACGTCGGAGAGAACGGCCAGGAACAGGTTGTCTCCGGCCGCGAAGTCGCTGTTGCCGTTCGCGAAGAGGCGCTCGGCCCGCTGCCGCAGCTCGACGACCTCCGCGTCGGTCAGCCGCTCCCTGTCCGCCAGCGCCGCGGGGCGCTCCAGCGGCGTCGCGCTCCGGCTGACCCAGACGCCCTGCAGGTCGGGGCGGCCGGCGGCGGTGCGCGGGGCCGTCCAGCCGGACGGGGCCGTCTGGGCCGCGGCAGGCACTGGGTGCAGCATCGCCCACAAGATGGCCGCCGCCACCGGCGGCAGCAGAAACGGTCGTCGGTGCATGCGCCTCCTCGAGTGCGGCCGGCGCCGCGGCCGGCCGCATTCATGTTCGCTCAGGGAAGGACGCTCGGGCAACCGTTTTCGCCCCGCCGCGCGCCTACTGTCCCAGGACCTTGAGCTCGCTGCGAACGACGATCTCGTTGGCGCCGTCGCTGTCCACCAACTCGCCGACGACCTCGTACTCGCCCGCGGGCAGCGCCCACCAGGTGAAGCTGTGCTGCTGCGGCGAGTCGAGGCCGTTCAGATGGATCGTGATGTCACGCCGGGTCGACCCGGAATCGGCCTGGACGCGCAACTCCCGACTCCCCGCCGTCGGCGTTATCCAGATGCTGATCTCGACGTCGCCCGGCTCGCCGAGGATCAGCGCCCCGCCGGCCTCCTGCGCCTCCGGGGCGCTGGCGTCGGCAGCCGGCGTCGCCTGCTGGTTGGCAGGTGGCGCCGCTTGCAGGAACGCCGTGGTCGCAAACAGGATCGCACCCAGTGAGCAGAGCAGAAGACCAGTCAGTCGCATATCAACCCCCCTTTCGGAGACGGCAGCCGGCTACTCGGCTGCTGCAATGTTTCGAGTAGGTTAACAACAGGTTAATTCAAAGTAAACAGCATTTTTTGACTTCTCAAAGATTCCTGCGGAGACGCGAATCGGCCGCGGGACCGCACCCATGTCTTGAGGTGTGAGAAGATCGGGCGGTCGGGGCGTAGCGCAGCCCGGTAGCGCGCCTGCCTTGGGCGCAGGAGGTCCCGAGTTCGAATCTCGGCGCCCCGACCACGTTCGTCCGCTCGTGATTCATCGCGACCCGTCACCACGGAGGCCGAACATGACACGCGCGTTCCGTCCACCTGCCGGGTGCCTGGCCGCGGCGCTGGTCCTGCTGGCGGCCGGCGCCCCGCTACGGGCCCAGACCGGCGCCCCCGGCGGCGAGTGGCCGGCGTACGGGGGCGACCCCGGCCATACCCGCTACGCCGCGCTGGACCAGATCGACGCGGGGAACTTCGACGAGCTGGAGATCGCCTGGCGGTTCAAGACGGACAACCTGGGGCCGGTTCCGGAGTATCAGTTCGAGTCGACGCCGCTGATGGTGAACGGCGTGGTCTACTCGACGGCCGGCTCGCGGCGCGCGGTGGCGGCGCTCGACGCCGGCACCGGCGAGCTGCTGTGGACCTACAGCCTGCACGAGGGTGCGCGCGGCGAGGCGGCGCCGCGCCGGCTCTCCGGCCGCGGTCTGGCGTACTGGAGCGACGGCAGCGACGAGCGCATCCTGTACGTCACGCCGGGCTACCGGCTGATCGCCCTGGCGGCCCGCACCGGGCGGCCCGTCGCGGGCTTCGGGCAGGACGGCATCGTCGACCTCAAGGAGAACAACGACCAGGACATCGATCCGGTGACGGGTGAAATCGGGCTGCACGCCACGCCCACCGTCGGCCGGGACGTCGTCATCGTGGGCGCCGCCTTCAGAACGGGCGGCAACCCCCGCAGCCGGAGCAACGTGAAGGGCTACGTGCGCGGCTTCGACGTGCGCACGGGCGAGCGGTTGTGGATCTTCCACACGATCCCGCTGCCGGGCGAGCTGGGGCGCGAGACGTGGCTGAACGACTCCGCCGCCTACACCGGCAACACAGGAGTCTGGGCGCAGATCTCCGTGGACGAGGAGCTCGGGATCGCGTACCTGCCGGTGGAGACGCCGACGTCGGACTACTACGGCGGCAACCGGCCCGGCGACAACCTGTTCGCCGAGAGCCTGGTGGCGGTAGACCTGCACACCGGCGAGCGGAAGTGGCACTTCCAGCTCGTGCACCACGGCATCTGGGACCACGACATCCCCTGTGCGCCGATGCTCATCGACATCACGGTCGACGGGCGGCCGATCAAGGCCG
Organism: Vicinamibacterales bacterium; assembly: GCA_963665465.1. GTDB lineage: Bacteria > Acidobacteriota > Vicinamibacteria > Vicinamibacterales > UBA8438 > JAAXGX01. The sequence continues at coordinate 3,907,446 of OY762226.1, read as the reverse complement.
TGGCCCAGCCCACCAAGCAGGTGTTCCTGTACGTCTTCGACCGGGAGACGGGCGAGCCCGTGTGGCCGATCGAGGAGCGGCCGGTGCCGGCGGGCGACGTGCCCGGCGAGTGGTACTCGCCGACGCAGCCGTTCCCGACCCGGCCGCCGGCCTACGACCGCCAGGGCGTCACCGTCGACGACCTGATCGACTTCACGCCCGAGCTGCGGGCCGAGGCGATCGAGGTGGCCTCGCGCTACAAGATGGGCCCGCTCTTCACGCCGCCGGTCGTCAGCCGCCGCGAGGGGCCGCTGGGCACGTTCATCCGTCCGTCGCGGACCAACTGGCCGGGCGGCGCGTACGATCCGGAGACCCACATCCTCTATGTCCCGTCGAGCGCCGCGTTCAGCGCGCTCGGGCTCGTCCCGCCCGATCCCGACCAGTCGGACCTGGAGTACATCCAGGGCAACGCCATCACCGGGCCCCGCCGCACCGCCGGCGCCGGGTCGCAGGTGGGCGGCGGGCAGCGGGTGGCCAGCGGCCGGGGCGGCGGCGCGAGCGGCAACGCGCGCACGACCGTCCGGGGCCTGCCGCTGCTGAAGCCCCCGTGGGGCCGGATCAGCGCGATCGACATGGACCGGGGCGAGATCCTGTGGCAGATCCCGCACGGCGAGACCCCGGACTTCGTGCGCAACCACCCGGCGCTCGCCGGCCTCGACATCCCGCGCACCGGACGCACCGGCGCACCGGGCGTCCTGGTCACGAAGACGCTGATCATCTCCGGCGAGATGGGCTATTTCCGCACGCCGTCCGGGCGGCGCGGCGCCATGCTGCGGGCGTACGACAAGGCCACCGGCGCGGAGGTCGGCGCGGTCTACATGCCGGCGCCGCAGAGCGGCTCGCCGATGACCTACATGCACGACGGCCGGCAGTACCTCGTCGTGGCCGTCAGCGGCGGGAACTATTCGGGGGAGCTGCTCGCGTTCCGCCTGCCGGCGCAATCCTGACCGGCTTCCATCAGACGGGGCTACGCCCCGAACCCCCGGCGTCCGCTTGCGGGGGCCCTTCGCCCCGCGCCGCTCCCGCCGAGGCGCGCCGTGCGCGCCTTGCGGAGTCCGCGCCGTTGTACGGCGCAGACTCCTGGTGCGGACTTGCCAGGCGCGGCCGGCGTGCTAGCATCGCGCGTGAAGGCGAATTGCGGCTCCGCACGGCGCGCTGGAGGAGAGCGGGATGCCTAGACTGTCACGCGTTCTGTCGTGCAGCTGCGTGATCGTCCTGGCGCTGGCCGGCCGAATAGCGCCCGTCGGGAGCAGCGCCATGAGAACAGCAATCCTCTTCATCGTCGCGCTGTCGCTGGCGCCCATGGCCGCCGCCGCCCAGTCGGATGCCGACCTGATCGAGGAGGCGACGCTGCCGCTGCCGCCGCAGCTCAAGGGCGACGCAGCCGTGGTTGTAGACGAACCCGATGGACGCGAGCGCGTCGTCCGCGAGGGAAGCACGGGGCTCACGTGTCGGCCGGACGGGCCGGAACCGGGATTCAGCGTCACCTGCATCAACGGCAGCCTCGGGAGTGTTCTCCGGGCCTATACTGACCACCTGGCGCGCGGCGCCACCGTCCGCGAGGCGTGGGATGCCGTGAACGCCGGTATCGAAGCGGGGAGGCTGACGACCGCCACGCCGGGCACCCTCATCTTCATCCAGTCGGGGCCGAGCCGCGCCGCATCGGAACTGCTGGCCGTCACGCTGGTGCCCTATGCCACGGCAGAAGCCACTGGCCTCCCTACCGAGCCGACCGCCGATCGCGCCTGGCTCATGTGCCCCGGAACGGCCCGCGCGCACATCATGTTCGGCCGGCAACCGTATGGCATCGATCCCAACGCCACCTGGGAGCGCTGCCTGCTGCCGCAGCCGTAATCGTCGAGCGGTCAGCGGACCGACAGCGGATCCACGTCCACGGTGACCCGCCGGCGCAGGGCCGGGCGGCGTTCGAGCGCGGTTTCGGCGGCGACACGCAGCGCGCGGCGGCGGCGCCCCTTCAGGAAAATCTGCGCCCGGTGCTCGCCCTTGAGACGGGTCAGGGGCGCCGGCGCCGGACCGAGCACTTCGTGGCCGCGGCTCGCCGCGCGATCGATCCCGAGACGCTGCTGCCGCCCGACGAGTCGGATCACGGCCTCGACAACATCGCCGAGGTCCTCTCCATGTCGCCGACGCTCCTGCAGCGCTACCTGGTCGCGGCGCGCAAGATCAGCCGGCTCGCCGTCGGGGATCCGGCGATCGGTCCCGGCATCGAGACCTTCGACCTGTCGCGCGGCCTGCGGCAGGACGAGCGCATGAACGAAGACCTGCCGTATGGCACGCGCGGCGGCACGGCCATCCGCCACTACTTTCCGCTCGACGGCGACTACGTCGTCAAGGTCCGGCTGGGCAAGAACTTCACCAACTCGAAGATCCGCGCCATCGCCACGCACGAGGAGATCGACGTGTTGCGGGGGCCCTTCGCCCCGCGCCGCTCCCGCCGAGGCGCGCCGTGCGCGCCTTGCGGAGTCCGCGCCGCTGTACGGCGCAGACTCCTGGTGCGGACTTGACAGGCGCGGCCGGCGTGCTAGCATCGCGCGTGAAGGCGAATTGCGGCTCCGCGCGGCGCGCTTGAGGAGAGCGGAATGCCTAGACTGTCACGCGTTCTGTCGTGCGGCTGCGTCATCGTCCTGGCGCTGGCCGGCCACCTGCCGGCAGCTCACGCCGCCGGCCAACCGGAGGCGCCGCCGGACGCCCGCGCCCTCCTCGATCGGTACTGCGTCGCCTGCCACAACGACAGGTTGCAGACCGCCGGCCTGCTGCTCGACCACGCGGACGTCGGCCACATCGGCGCGGACGGCGCAACCTGGGAGAAGGTGGTGCGCAAGGTGCGCAGCGGCGCGATGCCGCCGGCCGGGCGCAACCGTCCCGACGAGCACGTGCTCGACGCGTTCGTCGCGTGGCTCGAGAGCGAGCTCGACCGCGAGGCCGCGACCCATCCGAATCCGGGCCGGCCGGCCGATCATCGCCTGAACCGGTTCGAGTACGGCAACGCGATCCGCGACCTGCTCGCGCTGGAGATCGATCCCGAGACGCTGCTGCCGCCCGACGAGTCGGATCACGGCCTCGACAACATCGCCGAGGTCCTCTCCATGTCGCCGACGCTCCTGCAGCGCTACCTGGTCGCGGCGCGCAAGATCAGCCGGCTCGCCGTCGGGGATCCGGCGATCGGTCCCGGCATCGAGACCTTCGACCTGTCGCGCGGCCTGCGGCAGGACGAGCGCATGAACGAAGACCTGCCGTATGGCACGCGCGGCGGCACGGCCATCCGCCACTACTTTCCGCTCGACGGCGACTACGTCGTCAAGGTCCGGCTGGGCAAGAACTTCACCAACTCGAAGATCCGCGCCATCGCCACGCACGAGGAGATCGACGTGCTGCTCGACGGCGCGCCCGTCACGCGCTTCCGCATCGGCGGCGGCTGCGCCGGGTCGGATGCCGCGGAATGCGAGCAGACCGACCGCTACTACCGCACTTCGCGCTACGACCTGATGGCGGACGAGGCTCTCAACGTGCGCTTCCCCGTGACCGCCGGGATGCACACGCTCGGGGTCGCCTTCGTCAGGAAGAGCGTCCTGACGGAAGGGCCGGCGCCGACCCTGCTCCCGCCGCGGCATACGAGCTCCACCTACGAGGCGCCGCGCATGGACATCGACTATGTGCGGCTCGAGGGCCCGTTCGATTCCACGGGCCCGGGCGACACGCCGAGCCGGCGCCGGATCTTCATCTGCCGCCCCGCCGCGGGGGCCGACGAGGAGCCGTGCGCGCGACAGATTCTGGAAGCGCTCGCGCGGCGCGCCTACCGGCGCCCGGTGACCGACGCGGACATCGCGACGCTGCTGCGCTTCTACCACGGCGGGCACACCGAGGGCGGCTTCGAACGGGGCATCCAGGAAGCGCTCACGCGGCTCCTGATCTCCCCGGAGTTCCTGTTCCGCATCGAACGCGACCCCGGGCGCCTGGCGGCGGACGCCGTCTACGGCATCAGCGACATGGAGCTGGCCTCCCGCCTGTCGTTCTTCCTGTGGAGCAGCATCCCGGACGATGAGCTGCTCGACGTCGCGGCGCGCGGCGAGCTGCGCGATCCCGACGTGCTGCAAGCGCAGGTGCGGCGCATGCTGGCCGATCCGCGGGCGGCGGCCCTGACGAGGAACTTCGGCGGCCAGTGGCTGCTCGTGCGGAATCTGAAGGCCGTGGATCCCGATGCGAGCACGTATCCCGAGTTCGACGACAACCTGCGCCAGTTCTTCCAGCGCGAGACGGAGCTGTTCCTCGAGAGCCAGATGCGCGACGACCGACCGCTCGAGGAGCTGCTGACGGCCGACTACACGTTCCTGAACGAGCGGCTCGCGCGCTTCTACGGCGTTCCGAACGTCTACGGGGCGCATTTCCGGCGCGTCCCGATGAGCGACCCCAATCGCGCCGGCCTGCTGGGCCACGGGAGCGTGCTGACCGTCACGTCGTACGCCACGCGCACGTCGCCGGTGGTGCGCGGCAAGTACCTGCTGGACAACATCCTCGGCGCGCCGCCGCCGGCGCCGCCGGCGGACGTGCCCGCGCTCGAGGAGTCCGACGCAGCGGGTCACGCGCCCGCCTCGATGCGCGAGCGGATGGCGGCGCACCGCCGCAACCCCGCCTGCGCGGCCTGCCACGCGCGGATCGACCCGCTCGGGTTCGCCCTCGAGAACTTCGACGGCATCGGGCAGTGGCGGACCACCGACGGCACGACGCCGATCGACGCGTCCGGGGCGCTCCCGGACGGCACGACGTTCGGCGATCCGGGCGAGTTCCGGCAGGCGCTGCTGGCGCACCGCGAGGAGTTCGTCCACAACTTCACCGAGCGACTGCTGACCTACGCCCTCGGGCGCGCGGTCCAGCACTACGACATGCCGGCGGTGCGCGCCATCATGCGCGACGCCGCGGCGGACGACTACCGCTGGTCGTCGCTCGTCCTGGGCATCGCCCGGAGTCAGCCGTTTCAGATGCGGAAGGCGCGCGAGGTCGTGACCGTCGCGCAGCAGTAGCAGCAGCCGTGCTGTCATCCCGATCGGCATTGCGGAAGAGGGGTTCGAGATGGTGATTACGAAGAAGTACCTGTCGCGCCGCACGGCGCTCCGTGGTCTCGGTGCGACCATCGCGCTGCCGCTGCTCGACAGCATGGTGCCGGCGTTCGCCGCGGTGCGCAACAGCGCCGCGCGCCCCATCAAGCGGCTCGGCGCCGTGTACGTGCCCAACGGCATGAGCATGCCGAACTGGACGCCGGCCGCCGAGGGCAGCCTGGAGCTCACGCCGATCCTCTCGCCGCTGGCCCCCGTCCAGGACCGGGTGCTGGTCGTCAGCGGCACCGCCAACCAGGAAGCCAAGCAGCGGCTGAACGAAGGCGACGGCGACCACTCGCGCTGCCAGGCGGCGTACCTGACCGGGGCGCATGCGGTGAAGGCCTCCGGCACGAACACGACCCTCGAGGTCGGCGTGTCGATGGACCAGCTCGCCGCCCACGCCCTGCGCGAGGATACGCAACTCCCCTCGCTCGAGCTGTCGCTGGAAGCCAACGAGCTGGTGGGCCAGTGCGAGGACGGCTACGGCTGCGCCTACAGCGCCACGCTCGCCTGGCGCGACGCCAACACGCCGATGCCGATGGAGACCAATCCGCGCGCCGTGTTCGAGAACCTGTTCGGCGCCGTGGGCAGCACCGGCCGCGAGGCGCGCCTGCGCGCGCTGCGGATGGACCGCAGCATTCTCGACTCGGTGAACGAGGAGCTCTCGGATCTGGTGCGCACGCTCGGCCGCGGCGACCGTTCCAAGCTGGCCGGCTATCTCGACTCGGTGCGCGACATCGAGCGGCGCATCCAGATTGCGGAATCGCAGAGCGACCGCGGACTGCCCGAGGTGGCGCAGCCGGCCGGCATCCCGTCCGACTTCGAGGAGTACGCCAGCCTGATGTTCGACCTGATGCTGGTGGCGTTCCAGGCCGACCTCACCCGCGTCTCCACGTTCCTCTACGGCCGCGAGAAGAGCGTGCGCACCTACCCGGAGGTGGGGGTCGCCGAGCCGCACCACCCCGTGTCGCACCACCGCCACCGTCCCGAGCAGATCGAGAAGCTGGCCCGGATCAACACCCTCCACATGGGCATCTTCGCGCGCTTCCTCGACAAGCTCCGCACAACCCAGGACGGCGACGCCTCGCTCCTCGACCAGGTGATGATCCTCTACGGCGCCGGCATGGGGAACAGCAACGCCCACGATCCGCTGGAGCTCCCGATCGTGGTGGCCGGCGGCGGCGGCGGCACCATCAAGGGCGGGCGCCACATGAAGGCGCCCGACGGCACCCCGCTGGCGAACCTGCATCTGACGCTGCTCGAGAAGATGGGCGTCCCGGCCGAGAGTCTGGGCGACAGCACGGGCGAACTGCCCGTCGTGTCCAATGTGTAGAGGTGAACCACAATGCGCATCGACATCCGACGAACGCTGGCGGCGACCGTTCTGCTGCTGGCCGGCGCGAGTCTGGCGGGCGCAGCCGCCGACGCGCGGTTGACGGAAGCCGTCAGGCACCAGGACAGCGCGGCGGTCCGGGCGCTGCTGGCGGAAGGCGCTCCGGTGAACGAGACCGGCGCCGACGGCCTCACGCCGCTGCACTGGGCCGCGCAGTGGAACCATGCGGAGATCGCGGATCTGCTGATCGCCGCCGGCGCCGACGCGAACGCGGCCGACCGCTACGGCGTGACGCCGCTCACGCTGGCGTGCATCAATGCCAGCGCCGGCATGGTCGATCGGCTCCTGCAGGCCGGCGCCGACGCGCGCGGCGCGCAGGCGAACGGCGAGACGGCGCTCATGACCTGCGCACGGACGGGTGCGCCGGCCGCGGTGACGACGCTGCTGGATCGCGGCGCGGACGTGAACGCGGTGGAAGCCGCCCACGGCCAGACCGCGTTGATGTGGGCCGCCTGGGAGGGCCACACCGAGACCGTGCGGTCACTGCTGGCCCGCGGCGCCGACGTCGACGCGCGGACGACGACCGGCTACACGGCATTGCTGCTGGCGTCCCGCGAAGGCTACCGCGAGACGACGGAGGCGCTGCTGGCGGCCGGAGCCGACGTCAACGCAGAAGCGGCGGACGGCACGACGGCACTGGTGATCGCCATCATCCGCCGTCATCTGGAGCACGCGGAGTTCCTGCTGGACCGGGGCGCCGACCCGAATCTGGGGCCGGGCTTCACGCCGCTGCACTGGGCCGCCGGCAAGTGGGACACCGAGCTGAACGACCTCTCCAACGGCGTGGCCGAGGGCAACCAGTGGAGCGTGTTCGCCGGGTTGCGCGATCCGGACCGGCTGCGCGCCGTGAAGCTGCTGTTCGCCCATGGCGCGGATCCGAACGTCCGGACGCAGCGGACGCCCGGTTTCGGGATCCAGGTGAAGGGCCACCTGGGGAACCTGAAGGGCGCGACGCCGTTCCTGATCGCCGCGAAGGCGAACGACGTCGACGTGATGCGCGAGCTGCTCGCGCACGGAGCCGATCCCTTCGCCGCCACCGACAACGGCACGACGCCGCTCATGGTGGCCGCGGGAGTGGGACATGCCCCCGGCATCACGCGCTCGGCCGAGGGCGAAGCCCTGCAGGCGGTCACCCTCAGCGTCGAGCTCGGCGCCGACGTGAACGCGGTGAACGACGCGGGCGACACCGCGCTGCACGGCGCCGCGTGGCGCGAGCGCGCGGACTCGATCGTGCGGTTCCTGGTCGAGCGGGGCGCCGAGATGGATGCCACGAACCACCGCGACTGGACGCCGCTGGTCATCGCCGAGGGCATCCACACCGGCGGCAACTACATCAAGTCGGACACGACCGCCGCGCTGCTGCGGCAGCTCGGCGCGGCGCCGAGCCCGCCCGACGTCCTGAGGGAGCCGGAAGCGCGGTAGGGGGTCTTCAGTCAGACGGGGCTGCGCCCCGAACCCCGGCGTCCGCTTGCGGGGACCCCTTCGCCCCGCGCCGCTCCCGCCGACGCGCGGTGCGCGCCTTGCGGAGTCTGCACGGTTCTACAGCGCAGACTTCCAGGGGTGTGCGCCGCAGGGCCACGGCGCCACGCGTTCCGGTCACGCCATGGCAGTCGACAGACGCCGCTTCATCACCACCACCACGGCTGCGGCCATCGGCGCCGGGGTCGGCGCCGGGCCGACCGCTGTCGGGCCGCGCCGGGCCGCGCCGGCCGCCCTGCCTGCCGCGCGCCAGGGCGGCCGCTACCCCGACGTCGTCGTGATCGGGGCCGGCACCTTCGGTCTCTGGACGGCGCTCCATCTGCAGCGGCTCGGCGCCCGCGTGACCGTGGCGGACGCCTACGGCCCGGGCAACTCGCGCCAGACCTCCGGCGGCGAGACGCGCGGCGTGCGCTCGTCCTACGGCGACCGGCCCCACGGCCGCCTGTGGACGCGCTGGGCCAACGACGCCATCCGCAAGTGGATCGAGTGGGACGAGAGCGGCCGCGACCGGCTCCTCCCGCAGCTGTTCTTCCAGACGGGCGACCTCATCCTCCGCGAGCAGGCCGGCCCCTACATCGAGGCCACGCGCAGCCACTGGGACGCGCTGGCCGTGCCCCACGAGGTGCTGACCCCGGACGAGGTGGCCTACCGCTGGCCGTGGATCCGCTTCGACAACCTCGGCCTCGCGCTGCACGAGCCGGCGGCCGGGGTCGTCCGCGCGCGCCGCGCGATGGAGTCGGTGGCGCGGGTGTTCGAGGACGAGGGCGGCACCGTGCGGATCGGCCGCGCGGCGCCCGGCGCCCGCGACGGCGCGACGCTCGAGACGGTGGCGCTCGACGGCGGCGACGCCCTGCCCGCGGGCACCGTCCTCTTCGCCTGCGGCCCCTGGTTCCCCAAGCTGTTTCCGGCGCTGCTGGGACGCCGCGTGCGCAACCCCGTCGGGCACGTGTTCTACTTCGCCGTGCCGCCCGGCGACACGCGCTTCTCGCACCCGCACATGCCGAGCTTCGGCGTGCCGGGCTGCACCGGCTGGCCGGCGCTCCCGCCCGACCACCGCGGCTTCCGCGTCCGGGCCGGCAGTCGTCCTCCCGAGGATCCCGACACGAGCGACCGCTGGATCCCGCCAGAGGCACATGCGCGCCCGCGCGAAATCCTGGACCGGCACTTCCCGGATCTGGCCGGCGCCCCGCTCAACGAGACGCGCGCCTGCCACTACGAGATGAGCGTCGACCAGAACTTCATCGTCGACCGCCACCCCGGCTTCGACAACGTCTGGCTGCTCGGCGGCGGCTCGGCCGAAGCGTTCAAGTTCGGCCCGGTCCTCGGCGAGTACATCGCCCGCCGCGTCCTCGGCGTGGAGGACGACCCCGAGCTGGCCGCCGGCTTCCGCCTCAAGGACACGCAGTTCGAGCAATAGCGCCGGCGTCGGCGACCCCCGGCGGCTATTCCGGCATCAGCGCGAAGGTGAACAGCGAGCCGCCGGTCGGCACCCTGCCCCGCACGTAGCGGTTGGCGAGGCCGCCGCCGAGTCCGGAGGCCACGCTCACGTACTGCCGCCCGTTGCGCGTGTAGGTGATCGCCGTCGAGTTGATGCTCGAGCCGGTCTGGAACTGCCACAGCGTCTCGCCGGTGGCCGCGTCGAGCGCAACGAACTCGCCGGTCAGATTGCCGGTGAACACCAGCCCGCCGCCCGTGGCCAGCATGCCCGCGGAGTTCGGGAAGTCGATCATCGGCACTTCCCACTGCTTCTCGCCGGACAGCGGATCGATCGCCACCAGGTGGCCGAGCAGCTCGCCCGGCTCGAAGTCCGGGAACCGGCTGGACATGCCGATCGCGCGCCCGCCGATGACCCGCTCCCGCGGCGGCTCGAGCTGCACGATGCGCGGCACGTGCCACGCGCTCGTGTAGACGAGGCCGGTATCCGGATTGAACGCGATCGGCACGGCGTTCGATCCGCGCGACGGCCAGATGGCGACCTGCGCGCCGGAGAGGATGCGCTCGTAGAGGTCGGTCAGCACGGGCCGGCCGGTCTCGAGGTCGATGTGCGTGGCCCAGTTGACCCTGACGTAGGGATGCGCGGCTATCAGGCTGCAGTCGGTGCGATCGAGCACGTAGAGGAAACCGTTCTTGTTGGCCTGGATCATCACCTTGCGGGGCCGGCCGTCGACCTCGATGTCGGCCAGCACGTGCTCGTCGGCGCCGTCCACGTCGTAGGCGTCGTTGGGCGTGTACTGGTAGTGACAGACGATCTCGCCCGTGCGCGGCCGCACCGCGATCACGCTGGACGCATACAGGCTGTCCAGCTCTCCGCGCGCCCGCGGGTCCCAGGGAGCGGCGTTGCCGGTGCCCCAGTAGACCAGGTCCAGCTCCGGGTCGTACGAGCCGGTCCGCCACGTGGGCGCCCCGCCGAATTGCCACGCATCGGTGTCCGCCGGCCACGTCTCCGACCCGGGCTCGCCCGGCGCGGGAATGGTGTGGCGGCGCCACAGCTTTTCCCCGGTCTCCGGATCCCAGCCGTCGAGGAATCCACGCGTCGTGGACTCGCCGCCCGACATCCCCGAGATCAGGACGCCGCCCGCCACCACCGGCGCGCCCGTCGCGTAGTAGCCCTCGCTCCCCTCGGCGAACTTCTGCCTCCACAGCTCTTCGCCCGTCTGCATGTCGAGCGCGATCACGTGGTTGTCCAGCGTGACGCGGAACAGCTTGCCCTCGTAGAGGACCGGTGCGCCCCGGTTGAACGGGGTGCGGCGCGTCCCCTCCTCGAGAGTGACCGGCGTGCGCCAGATCTGCCGACCGGTGTCGACGTCGATGGCGAACGTCCAGCGCCCGTTGATCGCGTAGATCACGCCGTCGTACACCATCGGCGTGGCCAGCTCGCCGAAGTCGTTCATCAGGCTCGTGCGCCAGACGGGCACGAGGCGGTGAACGTTGGACTGGTCGATCTGCGCCAGCGGGCTGTAGCTCTTGCGGTCGTAGCCCATGCTGTGCGTGATGACGTCCTCGGGGGTCTGCGGGTCGCCGACGAGCTCGTCGCCGGTCTGCGCCATGGCCGTCGTGACCGGCAGGCCAAGCACAATCAGGAGCACCCAGGCGTTCTTCATCAGTGGCCTCCTGCGGCGCCTCGCCGCGGGCTGCTGGTTGCCGGCCGCGACGATGCTGCCCGGATTGCCCGCCGTCCGCGCGGAATCGCCCGGGGCGGGCGCGATGGCGCCGCGATGGGCCTATGGTATCAGTAGGTTCCGGCGGCCGGGGCGGTTGCCGTATGGCGCACGATCGGCCGCTCGTCGATCGGCAGGTGAATCAGCGCCGCGGCCAGCCCCAGGGCGACGCCGGCCCACCAGACGCCGTCGTAGGATCCGGTGGCGTCGAAGAGCCGCCCCCCCAGCCACACCCCGAGGAAGCTGCCGAGCTGGTGGCTCAGGAACACCACGCCGAACAGCGTGGCCAGGTAGCGCACGCCGAAGATCTGCCCGACGATGCCGGTGGTGAGCGGCACCGTCGAGAGCCACAGCACCCCCATCACGGCCGCGAACAGGTAGATGACGCCGACCGTCTTCGGCAGCAGCATCAGCGCCGTGATGGCGACCGCGCGCGAGGCGTAGATGGTACTCAGGCCGTACTTCTTGCTCCAGCGCTGACCGGCGGCGCCGGAGGCGAGCGAGCCGACGATGTTGAACAGCCCGATGACCGCGATGGCCCCCGCGCCCACCGCGGCGGGGAGCCCGAGGTCGCCGACGTAGGCGGGAAAATGGACCGTGATGAAGGCCACGTGGAAGCCGCAGACGAAGAAGCCGGTGGTCAGCAGGGCGTACCCGCGGTGGCCGAAGGCCTCCCGCAGGGCGCCCGGGAGAGACTGCTCGGCCCCCGGCGCCTCGCCGCGAACGGCTGGAGACCCGGGCAGCGCGAAGGCCAGCGGCACGATCAGGAGCGCCGACCCGGCCAGAAACAGCAGCGCGGCCTGCCATCCGTAGGCGGAGATGAACGCCTGGCCGAGCGGCGAGAAGACCACCTGCCCCGCGGACCCGGCCGCCGTGCCCAATCCCAGGGCCAGCGAGCGCCGCTCGGGGCCCACCACCTTCGCCATGGCGGCGAGCGCGATGGAGAACGCGGTGAACGCCACCCCGATCCCCACCAGGAGACCTGCGGTCAGGTGCAGCATGCCAGCGCTTTCGGCGCTGGTCATGCCCCAGATGCCGCCGGCATAGATCAGCGAGCCGAGCGCCAGCACGCGCGGCGACCCGAACCGGTCGCTGAGCGCCCCGGCGAACGGCAGGGCGACGCCCCACATGAGGTTCTGAGTTGCCAGGGCCAGCGCGAACGTCTCGCGGCCCCAGCCGCGCGCCGTCGTCATCGGCTCCAGGAACAGCCCGAAGATCGAGCGCGCGCCGAAGCCGATCAGCGCGATGGCGCACGCCGCCGCCAGGACCAGCGCCGGCGTCTGCCAGCGCGGGTTGCCGTTGGGATCGTGCGAGGCGTGGGTGGAGCTGTTCGTCACGCGGTGCTCAGCTTATCAGCCGCGTCCTGCCGTGGCGCCATGGAGGCGAACGCGGGAGCTGCGACGGAGCACACGGAAGCTACCCGACAGGGTCGACGACATGCAGAAACGGAAACTTCCTGAAGTCCCTGTCGTGGGTGTAGATCGTACGAATGCCGTGCGCTCTCGCCAGCGCCGCGACGTGCGCGTCCGGCACGAGATTGCCGCGCGCCGCGACCTCGACGGCAACATCGCGGTACACCTCCAGGAATTGGTCCGGCTCACTCACCACCCGGCACCGCGGCAGCCCCATCAGTGCGGCAACGTTGCCCAGCGCGGCGCGTGGAGCCAGCGGCCTCTCGAACAAGCGCGGGTGGGTGACCAGCCGCAGGTACCCCATGATGACCGGCCACGTGAGGCAGAAGATATCCGGGTCGTCCGCACGCTCGCGCAGAAAGGCGGCGGCCGCATCGTGGAAGGGTGACTCACGGTCCGACGCGTACAGCAGGACGTTGACGTCGACGGTGTAGCTCATGCCTCGTCATCGTCGAGCAGCGCGTGGACGGCCTCCTTGTCCTCGAGGTCGACGCGCGCCCGCATCGGCCGGCTTGTCCAGGCAAGCTGCCTGGAGGCGGCCTCGGGACGCCGCTTCTTCAAGCCCTCGGCAAGCAGCCCATTGACCAGTGCACCCAAAGTGCCACCGTTCTGCTGCTTGATGCGCTTCAACTCGGCGAGAATCGGCGCGGCGATGTTGATAGTGGTCCGCATGACATCAGATGCTATTTGTCGACGCATCAGACGTCAACAACGGCAAGCAAGAGGCCAGACTCGGATCCTGCCGTCCGCTTTTCCATGCGCCGGTACCGCCCCCGGTGCTTGTTCTGAATACAATGCGGGGATGCCGACATCTCTTCCGCATGGTTCCACCCTTCCCGGGCGGGTCCTGACCACCCTGCTCTGCGCGGCGGCCGTGCTGGCGATTGCCGCGCCGGCCGCGTACGCCGACGACTGGCCCGAGTACCGGGGCAAGGGGCGCCGCGGCGTCTGGACGGAAACCGGCATCGTCGAGACGCTGCCGGCCGACGGCCTGCAGGTGCGCTGGCGGACGCCCGTCGACGCCGGCTGGAGCAGCCCGGTGGTCTCCGACGGGCGCGTCTTCCTGACCGACTTCACGCGCGCCGATTTCAGCACGGACGTCGTCGAGCGCGCGATCTGCCTGGACGAGGAGACCGGGCGCATCCTGTGGACGCGGTCCTGGGACGCGGACTACCGCATCGTCGGCGCCACGTGGGAGGGTCCGCGCGTCACGCCGACGGTGGACGGCGACCTGGTCTACTTTGTCGGCGCCACCGGGCTGCTGTTCGCCCTCGACGTGGACAGCGGCGACGAGCGGTGGACCAGGGACCTGCTGAACGACTACGGCGGGGCGCCCCCGTCGTGGGGATTCAGCAGCGCGCCGCTGGTGGACGGCCCGCGGCTGATCACCATCGTCGGCGGCGAGGACAACGCCCGCGTCGTGGCGTTCGACAAGGTCACCGGCGAGGAGATCTGGCGTGCGCTGCCGTCGGACGCCGACATCGGCGTGCCGCTGCCGATCATCATCGAGGCGGCCGGGCGGCCGCAGCTCGTCATCTGGTTTCCGGAGAAGGTCGTCTCGCTCGACCCGACCACCGGCGAGCTGTACTGGGAGCAGCCGACACGCACCGACTTCAACATGAACATCACGCCGCCGGTGCACAGCGGGTCGCGCCTGCTGGTCAGCAGCTTCTACAACGGCTCGATGATGCTGGCGCTCGACGACGATCGGCCGGACGCCGAGCTGGTCTGGCGGGGCGGGAGCAACAACGAGATCGCCACCGACGGGCTGCACTCCGTCATGACGACGCCGGTGATCCTCGGCGATCACATCTACGGCGTGGGCAGCTTCGGCCAGTTCCGCGCGCTGAACGCCGCCACGGGCGAGCGGCTGTGGGAGACGCAGGAGCTGACCGGCGAGCGCGCACGCTGGGCCAGCGCCTTCATCGTCGCGCACGAGGATCGCTTCTTCATCAACAACGACCGCGGCGACCTGATCATCGCGCGCTTCTCCCCCGCCGGCTACGAGGAGATCAGCCGGACGCAGCTCATCGAGCCGACGTCCAACTCGAGCAACCGGCGGCGCCTGGGCGGCGTGAGCTGGGTGGCGGCCGCCTACGCGAACCGCCACGTCCTCGTCCGCAACGACGAGGAGGTGCTGAGCGCCTCGCTGGCCGCGGCCGACTACCCCGGCCTGCCGGCCTCGTCCGAGCCCGTCCGGGCGGCGCTGACCCGCCCGGCCGCGCCGACGGCCGCCGACACGGGGCTGCCGCCGCTGAACATCCAGTTCGCGGCCAGCGGGAGCCCCGTGGGCAGCGATACGACGACGTTCGAGTACGGCGAGTTCTACGTCCTCTCCGGCCGGGGCGTCAACACGCCGGTGTTCGTCACCGACTACGGCATCGTGGCCATCGACCCCGCCCGGTCGGGCTCGTTCGAGGAGGTGCGCACGGAGGTCAGCCGGATCACGGTGGCGCCGATCACCGGCATCGTCAACACGCGCGCCTATGCCGTCGACCCCGAGCGCCTGGCCGGCTACCCCGAGCTGACGCAGGTGGTGGCCCAGGACAACGCCGCGGCCGCGTTGCGGGAGATGGACGCGTTCACCGGTGAGCGCGCGCGGCTCGCGCCGACCCGCACGTTCGACGACGAGCTGTCGCTCTTCGAGAGCCGCAGCCAGGTCATCCTCCACCACTTCGGGGCGGGGGCGACAGGCGGCGACTCGGTGGTCGTGGTGCCGCGCTTCAACATGGCGTACCTCGGCGACCTGTTCCCGGCGAAGGGCGTGCCGCTGATCGATACCGCCCTGGGCGGAAGCGCCGCGGCCCTGCCCGACACGCTCGACGAGGCCGTCGCGGCGCTCGAGCGGGCGGACGTGACGTTCGTCCTGCCCGGACGCGCCGCGCCCCCGTTTCAGCAGACGATCCTGGCGTGGTTCACCGTGGACGACGTACGCGAGTACGCCGCGTTCTGCCGCGCTCTGCTGGAGACGGTCCAGGATGGGCTGCGGAACGGCAGCAGCGTCGACGACATCGTTGCCAGCCTCGCGCTGCCGGAACGCTACAGCGACTACGATCTGCAGCACGCGAGACAGTATGTCGAAGCGGTGCGCGCCGAGCTGGACCAGGAGCCTGCACCGTAGACGGTGCAGACTCCGCAAGGCGCGCACGGCGCGCCTCGGCGGGAGCGGCGCGGGGCAATGGGGTCCCCGCAAACGGACGCCGGGGGCTTGGGGCGCAGCCCCATCTGGAGGAAGCCGCGCACGGCGCGCCTCGGCGGGAGCGGCGCGGGGCAATGGGGTCCCCGCAAGCGGACGCCGGGGATTCGGGGCGCAGCCCCGTCTAAAGAGGAAGACACAAGCAAGGATGACGATCACACTGACGGTGAATGGTCGGAACCGCACGCTGGACGTCGAGCCGGACACGCCGCTGCTGTGGGTCCTGCGCGACACGCTCGGCCTGACGGGCACGAAGTTCGGCTGCGGCATCGCGGCCTGCGGGGCCTGCACGGTGCACCTCGACGGGCGGGCCGTCCGCACCTGCACGCTGCCGGTCTCGGCGGCCGAGGGACTGGCGATTACCACCATCGAGGGCCTCGCGCAGGACGGCAAGCTGCACGAGGTGCAGCAGGCCTGGATCGAGCACGAGGTGCCGCAGTGCGGCTACTGCCAGTCGGGCATGATCATGGCCGTCTCAGCGCTGCTCGAGCAGCGGCCGGACCCCACCGACGAGCAGATCGACGCCGCCGTCACCAACATCTGCCGCTGCGGTACGTTCGTCCGCGTGCGGCGGGCGATCCACGCGGTCGCCGAGAAGACAGTTGCCAAGGACCAGGAGGCGCGTCATGGGTAAGTGGACGCGGCGCGCCTTCATCGGCGCCGGCAGCCTCGTCGGCGGGGGGTTCGTCCTGGGCGTCGCGGGCGTCACGTTCGCACCCGGCCGCCACGGCCTCGTCTCCGACGACGCGGCGGCCAAGGGGCAGCTCACAACCTGGATCACCGTGACGCCCGACAACTTCGTGCAGATCCTCGTGCCGCACTGCGAGATGGGCCAGGGCTCGCAGACCGCGCTGGCGATGATGGCGGCCGAGGAGATGGAGGCCGCCTGGGAGCTGGTGCGGATCGAGGAGGCGCCGGCGCTCGACGAGTACGCCAACGGCTACCTGCTGCGCGCGTTCACGGGCGATTCGATGCCGCCGCCGCTGGGCCGCGCCATCGACTACGGCGCGTACCGCCTGGCGCGCTGGTTCGGGCTGCAGGTCACCGGCGGCTCGATGGCCGTCCGCGGCACCGGCTTCGGCATGTGCGTGGCGGGGGCGGCGGCCAGGGAGATGCTGCTCGCAGCCGCGGCGGAGCGCTTCGGCGTGCCCGCCGCGGAATGCCGGGCCGAGCTCTCGCACGTCGGCCACGCGGCGTCCGGCCAGCGCGCCAGCTTCGGCGAGCTGGCCAGGGCCGCCACCGCCGTCCCGGTCCCGTCGCACCCGGCCCTGAAGGATCCCGATACCTACACCATCCGGCGCACCGCCCGCGCGCGCTTCGACATCCCGCCCAAGGTCGACGGCAGCACCGGCTACGGCATCGACTTCTCGCTGCCGGGCATGCTGCACGCGGCCGTCGACATCGCGCCGGTCCAGGGCGGCCGGCTCGTCTCGGTCGACGCCGGGCCCGCCGAGGCGATGCCCGGCGTCAGGCAGGTGGTGCAGCTCGACGAAGCGGTTGCGGTCATCGCCGACAGCTACTGGCAGGCGCGCCAGGCGCTGGGCAGGCTCAGCCCCGTCTACGACGACGCCGGCCACGGTGACGTGTCGAGCGCGTCGATCTTCGCGGCGTTCGACGCGGCGCTCGGCGCCCCGCCGGAGATGCCGGCGGAGGCGGCGCAGGTCGTGACCGCCGACTACCGCGTGCCGTTTCTCGCTCACGCGACGATGGAGCCCATGGTCTGCACCGCCCGCGTGGAGAACGACCGCGCGGAGGTGTGGGCCGGCACGCAGGATCCGCTCAACGCGCGCTCGACGGCGGCCGGGGCGCTCGGCCTGGACGCCGGGCAGGTGCATCTGACCAACCTGCCGCTCGGCGGCGGCTACGGGCGGCGGCTGCCGTTCACGTTCGACTACGTCGACCTCGGCGTGCGCATCGCGCGGGCGGTGTCGCCGGCGCCGGTCAAGACGGTGTGGAGCCGCGAGAACGACATCCAGCACGACTACTACCGGCCGGCGGCGATGTCGCGTTTCGCCGGCGCGCTGGACGCCGGGGGCCGGCCGCTCGCCGTGGCGTCGCACTACGCGGGCGGCGGCAACGGCGAGGCCGTGTACATGCCGTACGCCATCGCGGACAAGCGCAACGACGGACGGGACGCGCCCCACCACATCCGTCTCGGCGAGTGGCGCTCGGTCCTCAACTCGCAGCACGGGTTCTTCAAGGAATCGTTCATCGACGAGCTGGCGCACGCGGCGGGCAAGGACCCGTACCGCTTCCGGCGCGACCTGCTCGGCGATCAGCCCCGGTTCCGGGCGGCGCTCGAGCGGGCGGCCGCCATGGCCGACTGGGACGGCCCGCTGCCGGCGGGCGAGGGACGCGGCATCGCCGTCTGCCAGAGCTTCGGCTCCATCGTCGCCCTCGTCGCGCACGTCGCCGTGGCGCCGGACGGCAGGCTCCGCGTGCGTCACGTGGCCGCGGCCGTGGACTGCGGGGACGTCGTCAACACCGACACCGCGGCGGCGCAGATCGAGGGCGGCGTCATCTTCGGGCTGTCGGCCGCGCTGGTCGGCGAGATAACGATCGCGGGCGGCCGGGTGGTCGAGAGCAACTTCCGGGACCACCAGATGATCCGCATGGCGGATGCGCCGGACGTCAGCGTCGAGTTCATCCGCTCGAATGCGTGGCTGGGCGGGCTCGGCGAGCCGGGGGTGCCCCCGGTCGCGCCGGCCGTCACCAACGCCGTGTTCGCGGCGACGGGCATTCGGGTGCGCGATCTGCCGATCAGGAACCAGGATCTCTCGCGGGCCTGAGGCCGTGCCCTGGGACGATTTCGGGCTCGATCCGGGGGTTCGCTTTTTTGCCGGGCAGCGCTTCGCAAATCTCCCGAACAGCGATAAACTGTGCCATTGTCAATCAGCCTCCGGAACACATGAGGAGACCATCGATGAACAGCAGGCATCGCCTCGGCGTCCTGGCCGTCATCCTCCTGGCGCCCGTCGCCCTGAACGCCCAGTCCAGCGGCGCCGGCGCGTCCGCCTCGGACGAGGTCACCTTCGCGAAAGACATCGCGCCGATCCTGCAGCGCAGTTGCCAGCAGTGCCATCGGCCGGCCTCGGTGGCGCCGATGTCCCTCCTGACCTACGAGCAGGTGCGCCCCTGGGCGCGGGCCATCAAGGCCCGCACGGCTCTGCGCAGCCAGCGCGGCGCCATGCCGCCCTGGTTCATCGAGAAGGACATCGGCATCCAGCACTTCAAGGACGACATCTCGCTGAGCGACGACGAGATCGAGAAGATCGCGACCTGGGCCGACAGCGGGGCGCCGCTCGGCAACCCCGCCGACCTGCCGCCGCCGCTCGACTTCGGCAACGAGGACGCGTGGGCGATCGGCGAGCCCGATCTGATCCTCGAGTCGCCGGAGATCGTCGTCCCGGCCTCGGCGCCCGACAAGTGGACGTCGCTCGGGACGCTCGAGACGGGCTTGCTCGAAGACCGCTACGTGGCGGCGGTGGAGGTCCGCGAGTTCAACGACGTGCCGAAGGAAGGCGGCAGCAACACGGTGGGCGGGCGCTTCGTGTTCCACCACATGTCGTACGACTCGGTGGATCCCAACGCGACCGGCAGCGAGACGACCACCCGCTGGCCGACCCACGAGGTGGGCCGCAACGCGGACATCTTCCCGCCCGAGGCGGGGCAGCTGCTGCCGGCCGGCTCGCTGATCCACCTGCGCAACGCGCACCTGCACTCGAACGGCCGCGAGACGCGCTCGCACCTCAAGTTCGCGTTCAAGCTGCACCCCGAGGGCTACCAGCCCAGCCTGAAGTACGTGCGCAACACCGTGGGCAACGGCGTCGACATCGACATGAAGCCGAACCAGTCCGACCAGGAGCTGCACGCCTACAGGGTGCTCGAGGAGCACACGAAGCTGCTGGTCTTCGAGCCGCACCAGCATGCCCCGGGCATCCGGATGTGCCTGGAGGCGATCTGGGGGCACAACATCCAGACGCTGAACTGCACCGGCTACGACCACAACTGGGTCAAGCAGTACGTCTACGAGGACGACCACGCGCCGCTGCTGCCGAAGGGCACCATCCTGCACCTGATCGGCTGGCACGACACGACGATCGCCAACCGCAACGTGGCCGACACGCGGAACTGGTCGGGCGGCGGCCGGCGCTCCGTGGCGAACATGTTCATCAACCTCGGCAAGGCGGTGGCCCTGACCGACGAGCAGTTCGAGCAGGAGATGGCCGAGCGGCGCGAGCGGCTCCAGCTGACGAAGAACGACTACGTCATCGGCTGCCCGCTGTGCCAGGTCGAGTTCCCGTCGCAGACTGCGCAGGCGAACGACAACCAGCAGCAGTAGGGAGACTCGAGCCGTTCGCCGGCGGCCGTGAAAAGGAGGAGCGATGAGACGCGCATTCCGCATGGTCGCCGGCGCCATCGTTGCAGCAACCGTTCCGTTCTGGGCTGCCGCGCCCGCGGCGGCCCAGAACGGGGCGCCGGACGGCGAGTGGCGGACGTACGGGGGCGACCTCGGCAACACCCGCTACTCGGCCCTGGACCAGATCGACGCCGGCAACTTCTCCGACCTGGAGATCGTCTGGCGCTTCAAGACCGACTTCCTGGGACCGAGGCCCGAGTTCCGCTTCGAATCGACGCCGCTGATGGCGAACGGCGTCGTCTACTCCACCGCCGGCTCGCGGCGCATGATCGTCGCGCTGGACGCCGGCACGGGCGAGCTGCTGTGGGTGTACCGGCTCGACGAGGGCGAGCGCGGGGCGGCGGCGCCCCGGCAGCTCTCCGGGCGCGGGCTGGCGTACTGGACCGACGGCGACGAGGAGCGGATCGTCTACGTGACGCCCGGCTACCGCCTGGTCGCGCTCGACGCCCGTACCGGACGTCCCGTGCCGGGTTTCGGCCAGGGCGGGATGGTCGACCTCAAGCGCGACAACGATCAGAACATCGACCTCGTGACCGGTGAGGTCGGGCTGCACGCCGCGCCGGTGGTCGCCGGCGACGTGGTGATCGTGGGCGCCGCGCACCGCACGGGCGGCAACCCGCGCAGCCGCAGCAACGTCAAGGGATATGTCCGCGGCTACGACGTGCGCACGGGCCGGCGCCTGTGGATCTTCCATACCATCCCGGCGCCGGGCGAATTCGGGCGCGAGACCTGGCTGAACGACTCCGCCGTCTACACCGGCAACACCGGCGTCTGGGCCCAGATCTCCGTGGACGAGGAGCTCGAGACGGTCTACCTGCCGGTGGAGGCCGCCACCGGGGACTACTACGGCGGCAACCGCCCCGGCGCCAACCTGTTCGCCGAGAGCCTCGTGGCGGTCGACCTGTACACCGGCGAGCGGAAGTGGCACTTCCAGCTCGTGCACCACGGCATCTGGGACCACGACATCCCCTGCGCGCCGATCCTCCTCGACATCACGGTCGACGGGCGGCCGATCAAGGCCGTGGCCCAGCCGACCAAGCAGGTGTTCCTGTACGTCTTCGACCGCGAGACGGGCGAGCCGGTCTGGCCGATCGAGGAGCGGCCCGTGCCCGCGGGCGACGTGCCGGGCGAATGGTATGCGCCGACGCAGCCGTTTCCGACGAAGCCGCCGGCCTACGACCGCCAGGGCGTGACGGTGGACGACCTGATCGACTTCACCCCGGAGCTGCGGGCCCGGGCGCTGGAGGTGGCGTCCCACTACAAGCTGGGACCGATGTTCACGCCGCCGGTGATCAGCCGCATCGAAGGTCCGCTCGGTACGCTGCTGGCGCCGGCCATGGGCGGCGGCACGAACTGGCCGGGCGGATCGTACGACCCGACGACGCAGATCCTCTACGTCTCGTCGAACAGCTCGCTCGGCCGCCTCGGGATCGTGCCGCCGGACCCCGGCCAATCGGACCTTGAATACATCCAGGGCGATGCGATCACCGGCCCGCGGCGCACCGGCGGCGCCGGATCCCAGGCGGGCGGCGGCCAGCGGGTCGTCAGTCCCCGGTCGGCCGCCGCCGCGCAGGAGATTCCCGGCGGCCCGCGCCGCAGCGACCTGAACCTGACCGTGCAGGGGCTGCCGCTGCTCAAGCCGCCCTACGGCACCATCAGCGCGATAGACATGAACCGCGGCGAGATCCTGTGGCAGATTCCGCACGGCCGCACGCCGGACCACATTCGGAACCACCCGGCGCTGGCCGGACTCGACGTTCCCCGCACCGGACAGCCGGGCAGCGTGGGCACGCTGGTGACCGGCACGCTGCTCATCGCCGGCGAGGGCCGGGTCACGCGCACGGCGGACGGCGCGCGCGGCGCCATGCTGCGCGCCTACGACAAGGCCAGCGGCGAAGAGGTCGGCGCGGTCTACATGCCGGCGCAGCAGAGCGGCTCGCCGATGACGTACATGCACGAGGGCAGGCAGCATATCGTGCTGGCCGTCAGCGGGGGCAACTACTCCGGCGAGCTGCTCGCCTACCGGCTGAACTGAACCTGGCAGCCCGTGGCAAGAGCCGCTCCCGGTGCAACGCGGGGTTTCACCACGGGCTGCTAGCCCTGCCCGACATCGGTCGCGTGCACTCCTCGACTTCCCCATGACGAAGACGCCCTTCGTCTGGCTCGGCGCCGGGCTGGGCTGCGTCGCGGCCGGCGCGGCGGTCGGCGTGTTCGTATCGATCGAGGCCGGCGTGGCGCTCGGCCTGCTCGGCGTGGCCGGCCTGGGCGCGGCCGCGGCGCTCGCGTGGGCGTCCCCCGCTGCCGACCTCGCGCTCATCGAGGACATCGAGCGGCGCATGGCCGAGCGGCGGGAGGCGGAGCGCAGGGAGGTCGAGCAGCGCTGGCTCGCCGGGGGCGTATCGCCGACCGAGCAGGCCTACCACGCACTCCTGCGACCTGCAGCCGAGGGCGAGCCCGCTCGGCCGGACTCCCTGGACGCCACGGAGCGGCGCCTCGGGGAGCTGATCCGGACCCGCTGCGACCGTGTCTGGGACGGTATCCGCGACCGGCGCTACGTCAAGCGGCACGACGGGCAGATCACGGGCCTCGACGGCGGCGCCCTCTTCGCGGAGTTCCGCGGCATCGTGCAGGAGGTCGCGGCGCTGTACAAGCCTGCATCGACGAACGCCGTGCTCGACGCGCGCACGGGCGACATCGCGCTGGCGGTCCGCTCGGTCATCGGCGAGCTCCTGCAGGTGGCCCGGCAGGTGCCGTTCGTCGACCCCGCCGGCTGGTCCGTGCGCGAGGTGGTCACGCGCCTCGAGCAGGTGCAGCGGGTCCGCGACCTCTACCGCAAGCTCACCCCTACCAGCACTACGTCAGCGGCGTGAGCATGGCGGCGCGCCTCGCCCTGGGCGCGAGTCCGATCACGCTCGCGGCCTGGTATGTCGGCAGCGAGGCCGCCATGCGGGTTGCCGGCAAGGCCCTCCGGACCTACGGGGAGGCGTGGCTCAAGGAGCTGCTGGAGAGCTCGGTCGCTCTCGTGTACCTGCAGGTCGCGTGCACGTACGACCCGCAACGCACCTATCGCAGCGCCGACTGGGCCGCGCTCGGCGAGGCGCTGCGCATCCACAAGCAGATTCCCGGCATCGATCACAACCGCCGGCTGCTGCTCGACCGCATCCTGCACGCGCAGATCCCTGACGAGTTCGCGAAGATGACGCTGCTGCGCGCACTCGCGGCCGACGCTGTCCCGGAGACCGAGGCCGGCCCGCCGGTCGACCTCGCGTCGCTGCCGCCGGGCCAACGCCGCACGATTGCCGATCGCCTCGCCGGACTGCTGCCCGCCCTGCGAGGCCTCAACGAGCCGGCGGCCAGCCAGGCGATCGAGGATCTGGAGCACCGGCTGCAGATCGGCCTGCAGGTCGATCTGGTCGCCTCCGGCAGCCGGGCGCAGGTGCGCGTCGAGGAGGGCTTCGGACAGCTCGCGGTGGCCGCGCACGACTGGTGCGGACTCGACCGCGATGCCGCCCTGGAAGCGCTCGCCACGAGCGAGTTCGCGGCGGAGGCACGCAAGGTCGCCGGTGACGCCGCCACGGTCCGGGCGGTTCTGGAGCAGGCGGTGACCGCCGCCTGCGGCAGCGACGGCGCGGCCGCGGACGCGCCGCGCCTGGTGGAGCCGCCGCGCGATCTGGTGGGCGATACGCTGGCCGGGCCGCTGGTGGCGACGCTCGTCGATCTGCTGGCACGGCGCGCGCCCGCCGCGTGGCCCATCGAGCACGATCACATGGTGCTGCTCAACGCGTCGGTGCTGCTCCCCGAGCGCAAGCAGTTGTCCGCTGCCTGGAAGAGCTACCTGGAGGCCGCGTCGGCACGGCTGCGCGGGCTGCTCGAGTGTCCGGCGCCCTCCACCTGGCCGCCGGTCTCGGCGCCGGCGATCCTGCGCCGAATCGGCCTGGGAGACAGCACGGCGCCGCCCGGCCGCCGCGTCGCGCCGCCGGGCGCCGGGCGGCCGGCCGTCGCGGTGTTCGAAGCCGCCGGCTCGGCGTCCCGCAGGCGATGGCTGCTCCTGTACACCGACCGGGCCGTCGTCGGACGGGTGCCGCAGGACGATCTCGCGATAGACGACGGCGAAGCAGAGAGCCATCCGCGGGCGATGCTGCGCTTCATGCGCAGGAAGCGCGTGCTGGCCGACGACCTCGTGGTCCGCTGCGGCGGCGAACGCCTGGTGATCGCGGGCAGTCCCCTCCGATCGAGCTTCACCGCCGTGCTCGACCGCCTCGGCCTCCGCTGGGACGCGCTCGAAACCGAGCCCTGAGCGGCGCGGCCCGAGACATCGGCCTTGACAGCCCTGCAACTCTCGGGTAGACGCTAGGAGTCTGATTTCTGATCGAAGCTGGAGGATTTCGATGAGTGGCAAGCACGCGAGCCGCAGGCGGTTCCTGAAGGAGGGCGCGGTGTTCGCCGGCGGCCTGGCCGTGGGCGCGAAGACCGCGAGCGCGCAGGGGCTGGGAGCGCCCCGGCCCGGGGGCGTCGCCGCCCACCCCATGGCGTACGGCGAGCGCTCCCGTTTCGTGCAGACCGTGCGCACGCCGATGACCATGATCGGCCACATCGACCTGCACGGCGACCCCGACGGCCTCGACGCCCGGACGCCGCTCTCGGAGCTGACCGGCACCGTCACGCCGTCGGCGCTGCACTACGTCTCCTCGCACGGCAACCAGCCGCCGGACATCGATCCGCGGGAGCACCGCCTGCTGGTCTACGGCAAGGTCGACCGACCGCTGGTGTTCACCCTCGAGGAGCTGATGCGGCTGCCGTCCGTCTCCCGCACGCACTTCATCGAGTGCATCGCCAACGCGCCGCGGCCCGAGGAGGAGACGCTCGACCAGATGCACGGCATGATCGGCTGCAGCGAGTGGACCGGCGTGCCGCTGTCGGTGCTGCTCGACGAGGTCGGCGTGAAGGACGGCGCGCGCTGGGTGCTGTCCGAGGGGGCCGAGGCCACCAAGATGGGCGCCACCATGCCGCTCGGCAAGGCCATGGACGACGTGCTGGTGGCCTGGGGCCAGAACGGCGAGCCGATCCGGCCCCACCAGGGATTCCCGCTGCGGCTGGTCGTGCCGGGCTTCCAGGGCAAGTACCACGTGAAATGGCTGCGGCGGGTCAAGGTGGTCGAGCGGCCCTACATGACCTACTGGGAGAAGCACTCGTACTCGACGCGGCGCGGCTCCATGCGGAGCGGCCCCGACCGCATGTCGAACAGCCACGTCGCCGGCCAGGGCGCCTACTTCATGGAGCAGGGGCCGAAGTCCGTCATCACCTTCCCGTCCGGCGAGCAGCGCCTGCCCGATCGCGGCTACTACACCATCACCGGCCTGGCGTGGTCCGGCAGCGGCACGGTCCGGCGCGTCGAGGTGTCGACCGACGGCGGCCGCACCTGGACCGACGCGAAGCTCCAGGAGCCGGTGCAGCGCATCGCGCTCACCCGCTTCACGCTGCCCTGGACCTGGAACGGCGGCGAGGCCCTGCTGATGTCGCGCTGCACCGACGATCAGGATCAGGTGCAGCCGACCACGGCGGAGTTCGCCGCCTTCTGGGGCACCTCCGGCGCGCCGCACGGAAACGCGATTCAACCCTGGAGGGTGGCCAATGACGGGACCGTCCACAACGCCGTGTAGGTTGACAGCACTGCTCGTTGCCACGCTCGTTCTGGCCGGCAGCGCCGCGGTAGTCGCGCAGGGTCCCGTCTACAACCTGGGGCGGACGCCCACCGCGGAGGAGCTCAACCCGCCGGACGCCGCGGTCGGACCGTTCGGCGAGGATCTCCCGCGCGGGCGCGGCACCGCCAGGGAAGGCCAGATCGTCTGGCTCGCGCGCGGCTGCGCCGCGTGCCACGGGTCCACGGGGCTGGAAGGCCCGGGCCCGAAGCTCCTCGAGCGCACGGCCGGGGGCCGCTACCCGCGCATCGCCGACGCGCAGCATCCGTTCGCGCCGCTCATCTGGAGCTACATCAACCAGATGATGCCGCTCGACCAGCAGCACGAGCATGTCGAGATGCGGCGCTTCAGCAGCAACGTCTGGGCCGACTCGCCGCGGCCCTGCTGCATGACCCCGGACGAGGTGTACAGCCTGACCGCCTACCTGCTCCACCGCGCCGGCATCATCGCCGAGGACGAGGTGATGGACCAGACGACGCTGCCGCAGGTCCGCATGCCGAATCGGGACTCGTACGTGCCGCCGCCGTTCGAGAAGTGGAAGCGGGGCATGCGCAAGGAGCACGCGAAGTAGCAGCGCGCAGGGCGGGCGGCTACTTCGAGCCGCCCGCCAGTGCCTGCCCCGCCTGCTGCGCGGCCCGCTCGGCCGCCATCCGCGCGTAGCTCTCCTCGTCCAGGTAGGTCATGCCGACCCAGGCGTGCGACATCTCGTCGACGCCGCGCGCGCCGAACACCACCCACTGGTCCGGATCGGGATTGATCGGATTGTCCGACGTGTTGTCGTAGTGGGAGTGGAACATCAGCACCGTGCCCTGCGGCAGCAGCGGCTGGACGTGATCCTCGTAGAGGTACTGGATCTGCCAGTTGTGGTCGTAGCGGTTCACGGTGCTGAGCAGCTCCCGGCTGCCGTCGGGATAGAGCGCTTCCATCGACATCGCGGAGCCGCGCATGTGCATGTGCGGCCGGAAGCTGTGCAGCATGACCGGCCGTTCCATCACGTAGGCATGCTCCAGCGTGAGATAGCCGTGCGGCGGGATCAGCAGATCCCGCGCGCGGGGACCGCTGGTGAAGGTGCCGTCAATCAGCAGCCGGACCTCTCCCTCGGTGACCAGCTCCGGCTCGTAGCCCGGCGGGTGGAACCAGACTCCCACCTCGACCACGTCGTCCTCGACCGTCTCGCCCACCGGAAAATAGTGCAGGCTGAAGCGAATCTGCGCCGCACCCGGCCGGACCAGCTTGCCGACCCCGTCGGGGAGCACCTCCCAGCGCTTCCCGACGCCCATGCCGGCCAGCCGCACGGCGAAGTCGTCCCGCATCTGCTGCAGCCGGGCGTGGCCGTGATGGACCACCCGCACGCCGAGCGGATAGGACGGCTTGAACTCGGCCGCCTTGATCCAGCGCGGCTCGTCGATGCCCTCGAACGGGATGGTGGGATTCCACCACTGGTCCTGGCCGTTGGCGGTGACCGTGTAGGGCGTGGAGCTGACGACCATGTCGGGCTGGCCGAGCATGCCGGCCAACTCCCAGTCGGACGCCGGCGGCCACTCGATGGGCGGCGGCAGGTCGGCGGGATCGCCCGCCGGCGCGCCCGCATCCACCCAGCGGACGACCGTGTCGATCTCCTCGTCCGTCAGCGAGAAGTCGTTCTTGAACGCCTGGATCCCGACCGTCCGGTCGACGTGCCAGGGCGGCATGATCCGCCGCTCCACCCGATCCCGGATCTGGCGCACCCACGGACGGACCTCCTCGTACGTCACGAGCGACATCGGTCCGATGCCGGTCTCCTGGTGGCAGCGCTGGCACGCACGCTGAAAGATGGGCACGACGTCGGCGCTGAACGTCGGCTGGGAGGCGAATGCCGGAGTCGCCAAAACGAGCGGCGCGGCCAGGGTCAGCGCCGCGCAGGCGGTGATCACGCGTTGCATCGCGTTCTCCTTCGATCGTCCGTCAGTCCGTCACCGTGACGTGCAGGTAGCCGTTCGTCCAGCAGCACTGGAACTCGAACTCGCGAATCGTATTGTACGCCAGCGCACGGAGCACGTAGTCGCCCGGCGCGCTGAACGTCGCCTCGGTCGTCACCCGCGCGCCGGCGCCGCCCGACCGCCACGCCCGCGCCCGGACGGCGGTCCGCGGCCGGCTGAACGTCACGTCGCCCGGCCCCTGGTGCTTGAACCAGCGCACGTTGATCGGCCGGCGGTCGCCGCGGAACGGCTCGGCGCGCGTCGTCCAGATGGTCAGCGGCAGCGGCTGGCCGACCGCCCCTTCGAGCGGCCCGCTGCGTACGCCCCAGGGGCCCCGGCCCTGCGGCCCCTGCGGCTCGAGCGCCAGCAGGGGCGACGCCGTCGCGTCGCCCGGGAAGATCCAGCCGTGGAGCTGGTACGGCGGCCGGGTCACGCGGCCCGGCACGGAGAACTCGCGCCCGTCGATGCGCAGCGTCCACACGACGTCCTGCTCCCCGAAGTCGGCCGGCACCGTCACCGTGAACGCGCCCCAGTGGCGGCGGTCCCCCTCCGGCACCGGCAGGAAATGCGTGGGCTGCACCCCGTCGTAGCGACTCGGCTCGATGAAGTTGTCCGGCCCCAGCGGGATCTCCAGCACCTCCTCCGTGTTCACGTTGAAGTAGCCGAACGACAGCTCGTAGCGGCCGTCGGGGTGCCGGTACCAGCCCTCGAAGATGGGGATGACCGGTCCGCCCGAGGGCCGCAGGAGCTGCAGGTTGAACTGGGTCTCGCCGGGACCGGCCACGCGCCGCTCGGACTGCCGCTGCCGCTGCCCGGCCGCGGACGGGGCCCACGCCGCCAGCAGCAGCCCCACCGCGACCCAGCGCGCGGCGCGCCGCCGGCGCAGCGCCGACGCCCCCGGCCGTGTTCCGTCGCTGCGCATCCGCGCCGTCTCCCTTCCCGTGTCTCCCACCGTCAGCGCGGGGGCAGCAGCTCCCAGTACAGGTGGCCGCCGGTGCTCTCGCCGTTGGTCGTCTGCGGCGGTCCGCCCAGCCGCAGGATGTCGCCGTCGAGCTCGTAGAAGCGCTGGGCGTCCATCTCCGTCTCGGGACTGAGCCGCCCCTCCTGGTGGTGGATCACGTAGCGGGGATCCTCGTCCTCGTGCACGGTGAACCGGCCGAAGTAGCCCCCGTAGCTGTCGAACGCCGCCAGCGCCTCGTCGGGCGTCGGGTCCTCGCCCGCGTAGGGCATGCGCCCCTCGCGGTCCGGCAACTGCACGATCATGTGGCCGGTGGGCGTGTAGATGATGACCGCGCCGGCGCGGCTCTCGTTCGGCTCGCTGCGCTCCACTATCTCGCCGTCCCGCCTGGTGTAGCGCTCCGTGTACAGCAGCTCGCGATGGCCCAGGAACCGTCTGGCCTCCTCCGAGAGCTCGACGTCCGGCTGCCGCTCCCAGACGATGCGGCGAGTGGCGTCCTCCTTGCCGCCCATGGCGGGCGCCGGCGTGAGGATCAGGCGGTCTCCGACGAAGTCGTAGAAGCGCTTGGCGTCCACCTCGCCGCCCGGGTCGATCTGGCCCACCCGATGGTGCACGACGAACCCTTCCGCCTCGTTCACCGTGTAGGGGCCGTAGTACGCGCTGTAGCCGGCGATGGCGGCCTGCGCCTCTTCCGGGGTGGGCTCGTCGGCGGCGAACTTCGTCCGGTTGTTGTCCCGGGAGCTGACGGCCATGTACCCACGGTCGCTGTACGTGATGTAGCCGTGGCGGTCCTCGCCCGGCGTCGGACTCCACATCCCGTTCTCGTCCCGCACCTCGCTCGTGACGCGCGCGTAGGTGCCGACGATGCGCTCGCGGTCGCCGACCTCCTGGACGGCAGGCTCCTCCGCCGGGGGCGGGGCCTCGGCCGAGCCGCACGCGGCTCCCGTGACGAGCGCGGCGGACAGACAGACAACTGCGACCGTCGGTCGGATGCTCGGAACCCTCATGATGATCCTCCCTGCTTCAATCCGACGGGGCTGCGCCCCGAACCCCCGGCGTCCGCCGGCGGGGACCCCGCCGCCCCGCGGAGTCTGCGCTCGAGCTACGAGGCGGAGGCGCAGACTCCTGGCCGGGCGTGACCACATTCTACTGGACAAGCTCCGGCCGGCGGACTGCTATCATGCCCCCGGACCGGTGTCGGGATCCGCGAAGGAGAAGGCCATGGAACGGCGGCTCATGCGCTTGACCGCGCTGCTCGCGCCCGCGGCGCTGGCGGCGGTCTCGTTCTGCCTGCCCGCGGCGGCGGCCGCGCAGCCCAGCCTGGAAGACGGCGAGTGGGGCCACTACGCGGGCACCGCGCACGGCATGAAGTACTCGCCCCTGGATCGGATCGACAGGGACAACATCGGCGAGCTGGACATCGCCTGGCGCGCCCCGCTGCCCGATCTCGCGTTCCGCGACGACCCGATCCTGAGCCGCGTCCGCTACCAGGACACCCCGCTGATGGTGAACGGCACCCTGTACACCGTGACCGGGCTGGGGATCGTCATGGCGCTCGACCCGGCCACCGGCGCGCAGCGCTGGGTGTACGACCCCGAGAGCTACCGCATCGGCCGGCCGAACAACGGCGGCTTCCTGTCGCGCGGCGTAGGGTACTGGACCGACGGCAGCGCGGAGCGGCTCCTGATCGGCACCCACGACGCCTACCTGCTCTCGCTCGACGCGCGGACCGGCCGGCCCGACGAGGCGTTCGGCGAGGGCGGGCGGGTCGACCTGACCCTCGGCATCCGCAACGTGCGGCGCAGCGCGAACTTCTCGGCGAAGCGCCCGCTCGTGGCCGGCGACGTCGTCATCGTCGGCAACTCGATTGCCGACTCCGGACGCGGCACGATCGGCAACGAGCGGACCCGTCTGCTGCCGCCCGGCGACGTCCAGGCGTACGACGTGCGCACGGGACGCAAGCTGTGGACCTTCCATACCGTGCCGAAGGAGTACGAGGCCGGCTACGAGACCTGGCTCAACGGCTCGGCCGAGCACACAGGCAACGCCAACGTCTGGGCCGGCATGGCGTACGACGCGGAGCTCGACTACGTGTACATGGCGACCTCGACGCCGACCAACGACACGTACGGCGGCGACCGGCTCGGCGACAACCTGTACGCCGAGAGCATCGTCTGCGTGGAGGCGCGCACCGGCGAGCGGGTCTGGCACTTCCAGGCGATCCATCACGGCCTGTGGGACTACGACTTCGCGTCGATGCCCGTGCTCGGCGAGATCTCGGTCGACGGGCGGCGCATCAAGGCCGTCATGGTCGCCAGCAAGCAGGCGTTCACCTACGTCTTCGACCGCGCGACCGGCGAGCCGGTCTGGCCCATCGAGGAGCGGCCCGTGCCGGCCTCGACCGTGCCGGGCGAGCAGGCGTCGCCGACCCAGCCGTTCCCGACGAAGCCGCCGCCGTTCGACCTGCAGGGCTCCACGGTCGAGAACCTGATGGATTTCACGCCCGAGCTGCGGGCGAGCGCCATCGAGGCGCTCGACGAGTTCGACCACGGTCCCGTCTACACGCCGCCGTCGCAGCGGGGCACGCTGGCGCTGCCGGGCACGCGCGGCGGATCTAACTGGGGCGGCGCCGGCTTCGACCCCGAGACCGGCGTCCTGTACGTCCCCTCGCGCACGGCGCCCGCCTTCCTGCGCGTCGGCGCGAGCCGCTCGCCGTCGCCGGCGCAGCGCGCCCGGATGCGCTGCTGCCGCTCGGTCGTCACGAAGGAGGGCCTGCCGCTCTTCAAGCCGCCGTACGCCCGCCTGACGGCCATCGACATGAACCGCGGCGAGCACCTGTGGATGAGTCCGCTCGGCAACGGCCCCCGCAACCACCCGCTGCTCAGGGACATGGACCTGCCGCCGCTGGGCGACCACATCGACGGCCAGAGCGTGCTGGTGACGAAGACGCTCGTGTTCGCGACCGTCTGGAAGCGCGACCGCAGCGCCGGCGAGACGCCGATCGTGCCGATGTGGGATCCGTGGGGCGATCCGGACGCCGGCCGCAAGCTCGTCTACGTGTTCGACAAGCAGACCGGCGAGCTGCTGCGCGAGATCGAGCTGGACGGCCACACGGCCGCCGCGCCGATGACCTACCTGCACGAGGGAAAGCAGTACGTCGCCATCGCGACCGGCGCGAACGCCGACGTCGAGCTGGTGGTTCTGGCGTTGCCCTAGGATGGTGGCGTTCCGTCGCGGCGCCCAGTGGAGTTGCCCCGACTATGTGGAGTTCCGCATAGTCGGGGCTATGCAGAGTTCGGGACTATGCGGAGCAACTCCGGGTTCCGCGTGCTCAAGTACCCGTAGAACCAAGGATTTGCGGCAGTTGCTCGGTTCCCGAGACTCCGCATAGTCGGGATGCTCTCTCCGGCCTGATGGGCCGGAAAGGAGCATTCCATGACCGTTCCCAGCTCGTGGACCCTCGACGATCTGATCGAGGCGTACACCCAGCACCAACGACGTACGCGCGGTCTGCGTCCTCAGACTTTGCGTGGCCGCGCCCGCCTCGTCCGGATGCTCGTCCGGGCCGCCCTTGGCGCGGACCCGGTCGACCCCGCTCGCCTTGCGCCGGCCGATGTGGTGACGTTCATCACGTCGCTACGAGGACGGTTCTCTCCGGGCTCGATGCGGACCGTGCGGTCGACGCTGCGGTCGTTCTTCCGGTTCCTGCGTTTCGAGGGCTTCTGCGGCAACGAGCTCGAGACTGCCCTACCGACGGTTGCTCACTGGCGGCTTGCGACGCTGCCTCGTTCGCTGACCGAGCAGCAGGTCCAGCAGGTGCTGGGATCGTTCGATACCCCGACCCCGTGCAGACAACGGGACCATGCGATTGTCCAGTGCCTGTCGACCTTGGGGCTGCGGCCCGGCGAGGTGGCCGACCTGCGCCTGGACGACATCGACTGGCGCGGCGGCACCATCGAGGTGCGCATCCGGAAGAACCGTCGTAGCGCCATGCTGCCGCTGCCTCGCGCCGTGGGCCAGGCGTTGGTCGACTATCTGAACGGCGAGCGTCCAGCCACTGTCGAGCGGCGGGTGTTCGTGCAGCGCCTGGGAGTTCGCTGCGGCAAGCCGATTTCAAGCACTGCCGTCTCCGGTGTCGTGGCGCGCGCGTTGCGGCGGTCGGCGGTCGACGCGCCGCTCGCCGGCGCCTACGTCTTCCGGCACACCGTGGCCAGCCGCATGGTGCAGCAAGGAGCCAGCCTCAAAGAGGTCGCTGACGTGCTCGGTCATCGCAGCCTCGATACCACGACGATCTACGCCAAGCTCGATCTGCCGAGACTACGTGAGGTCGCGCTTCCCTGGCCGGAGGTGCTCCGATGACGCCTCCCAGCTTCCACCGCCTGGTCGACGATTACCTGATCGCACGCCGCGGGCTCGGCTTCAGCCTCGAAACGCCGGAATGGCTGCTGCGCGACTTCGCCAGCCATGCAGACCGGATCGGACACAGCGGCCCCCTGACGATCGAGTTGATGGTCCAGTGGGCGCAGGCCTCACAATCGAGCAATCCGGAGCAGGCCGTACGCCGGCTGGCGGTGGTGCGACAACTCGCGCGACACCGTGCGCTCTTCGACCCGGCCACCGAAGTTCCACCGGTCGGCCTGCTCGGACGCATCTCGCGCCGCCCACCGCCACACATCTACACCGAGTCCGAGGTGGCTGCGCTCCTGCAGGAGGCGAGTCGCTTGCTGCCCCGACAGGGGTTGCGACCCGCTACTTATGTCGCCTACTTCGCCCTGCTGGTCTCGACCGGCCTGCGCCTCTCCGAAGCCTGCCGCCTGACGACCGACGACGTCGACCTCGTCAACGGCATCCTGAGCATCCGCGAGACGAAGTTCCGGAAATCACGACTCGTACCGCTCCATCCGACCACGACCCGAGCACTGATCCGCTACGCCGATCGCCGCGACGCGTGTCGTGCTGCATCCCGGTCGGAGCACTTCTTCCGCACCGAGCATTCGCCTCGACTCACGCGCGACGCCGTAGAGAAGGCCTTCAGCCGGCTCAAGCAGCGTCTGGGCTGGACCGGACACGGGCGCACGCGCGCTCCGCGCATTCACGACCTGAGACACACCTTCGTCACGCGACGGCTGCTGCGCTGGTACCAAGACGGCGCCGATGTCGAGCACAAGATCCTGGCCCTGTCGACCTATCTCGGCCACGCCAAGGTCACCGACACCTACTGGTACTGCACCGCTGTCCCTGAGTTGCTCGTCAACACCGCGCAGCGCTTCGAACGCTTTGCGCTCCGAGCGTCGGAGCGCTCGTCATGACGTCGGTCGAGCGCGCGTTTCCCGCACTCCTGCAGGACTTCTTTCATCGGCGCCTCGTAGCCCAACGCGGCGCCAGCGCCCACACGATCGCCAGCTACCGCGACACCTTCACGTTGTTCCTCGGGTATGCCGCACAGCGCATCGGACGGACCCCGTCGGCACTGACCGTCTCGGATCTCGATGCGCCCATGGTCCTCGACTTCCTCGACCATCTCGAGACCGAGCGCGGCAATTCCCCCCGCTCGCGCAACCTCCGTCTCACCGCCATCCGGTCCTTCATGCGCTACGCCTCGCTGCGCGAGCCAACCCTGCTGCCCATCGCGCAACACGTTCTCGCGATTCCCGTCAAGCGCTTCGACCGGCCCGTCCTCGGCTACCTGTCTCGCGACGAGATCACCGCGATCATCGACGCTCCCGACCGAACCACCTGGAGCGGACAGCGCGACGCCGTCCTCTTCGCCGTGCTCTACAACACCGGCGCCCGCGTCTCCGAGATGATCCGACTCCTCGTCGCCGACGTGCTTCTCGATCGCGCGTCGTCCCTGCTCCTGCACGGCAAGGGACGCAAGGAGCGTGTCGTCCCGCTCTGGAAGAGCACCGCAGCGCAGCTCCGGGCGTGGCTCCCTCGAATCGATAGAAGCCCCGGTGCTCCCGTGTTTCCCAATCGCGCCGGCAAGCCCCTGTCGCGCTCCGGGGTCGAGCATCAACTGCACGTCGCCTGCCGAAGGGCCTCGCAAAGCCAGCCCTCACTTGCGACCCGACGGATCTCGCCTCACACGCTACGCCACACGACCGCGATGCATCTGCTCCAGTCGGGAGTCGACATCACCGTCATTGCTCTCTGGCTCGGCCACGAGGACACGGCCACCACCCATCAGTACGTCGAAGCCGACCTCGCCATGAAGGAGGCCGCACTCCGGTGCGTCGACGATCCCGCACCTCAGCCACTCCGGTTCACAGCCACCGATCGGCTCCTCGACTTCCTGGAAGCCCTCTGACTATGCGGAGTACCGCTCCATGTAATCGCCCGCGTTCACGCAAGCCGCCGGGCGAACTCCGCATAGTCCGGAACTCTGCATAGCCCCGATTTCGTGGACACCTAACCTGTTGGTGAGGAGGAGTCCACGATGCCGAAGTCGAGACCGCCGTACCCGGCGGCATTCCGGCAGCAGATGGTCGAGCTGGTTCGGTCCGGACGCACACCGGGCGAACTGGCTCGGGAGTTCGAGCCGTCGGCCGAGGCGATACGGAACTGGGTTGCGCAGGCTGACCGCGACGCGGGAGAGCGCGCCGACGGCCTGAACACCGAGGAGCGTGAAGAGATTCGCCGGCTGCGCCGTGAGGTGCGTCGGCTGCGCGAAGAACGGGAGATATTGGCAAAAGCAACTGCCTGGTTCGCACGGGAGACCGGACCCGGGAGGACTACCGGTTCATGAGTGCGAATCAGGCTCGGTTCCGCGTCGCCACGATGGCCCGCGTGCTCGGTGTCTCCCCGAGCGGGTACTACGCGTGGCGTCGACGCCCCCGTTCGGCTCGCGCCCGGGCCGATGCCGAGTTGACCACCCGCGTGCGGGAGATTCACGCTCGCAGCCGGGGCACGTACGGCGCGCCGCGGATTCACGCCGACCTGGCCGACGACGGCGTGTCGGTCGGCCGCAAGCGGGTCGCGCGGGTGATGCGCGCCGCGGGCATCGCCGGCGTGAGCCGGCGCCGCGGCCCCCGCACGACGCGCCGGGCGGTACGGGCCCGGCCGGCGCCGGACCGCGTCGAGCGCCGCTTCGAGGCCGACGAGCCGAACCGCCTATGGGCAGCCGACATCACCTACGTGCCGACGTTGGCGGGCTTCCTTTACCTGGCCATCGTCCTCGACGTCTTCAGCCGGCGGGTCGTGGATCCATCGTCATACTGCCCCCGGACTTATGAGGAGTGTCCAAACAGCGTGGCTTGGTCGTCGATCACCTTGATTCGCAGGCCTTTTCTCTTCCCGTGGTGGACATGCACGGCGTCGAGTTCGCCGCGCTTGACACGCTGCAACACCGTCTGGCGCGACACGCCGAGGAGTCGAGTCGCGTCCTGCATCGGCACGTATCCCGCCGGCGTCTGTTCGACGAAGCGGGCGAGCAGCTCCGGGGTGATGCGGATTCGCCACGGCGCGCCGGGGGTGAGTTGTTCGCCCGCGATGAATCCATCGTTGATCCAGCGGTGCAGCGTAGACGGCGCCATGTCCAGGCGCTTGGCCGCTTCCTGGATGCTGACCACTTCACCGTCGGTCGAGCGCGTCGCCGGGTCGAAGCGCCCGAGATTCCAGTTGCGGCGCAGGTTCCCGACATGCATGGCGGTGAAGGGGTGGCCGTAGGCAGTCTTCTTGCCTTGGCGGCTCAGGATACCGGCGATCACGGCATCGGGATAGTGCTGGGCCAGGCGGCGCACAAGTTCGAGGGTGTCCTCGTCGGTTCGGATCGGCGGCTGGCGCGTCTGGGGGCGATCGATGTCGAGTTCGGTCAGCATACCCCCGCGCCAGCGCAGCGTCAGGTGGGCGGTCTGCCCGCCGCGCGGCGCGGCGACGATGACTTCGTCGAGCAATGTGCGCAGCAACTCCTTCTTGTCCCGCGCCGTGGTGGTGGGCGCCTCCCAGACCCGCGGCAGGTCCATGCCAAGTGCGAGCACGGCCTTGCGCTCGTCGGTCGTCAGTTCGCGCGGTCGGCGCCGCTCGCGGCGTTCGAGTTCGGACCGCGCTTGTTCGAGTTCGCTCAGGCGCTGTTCCCATTCCGTCTCGAGGCCGCGGGCGACGAGGCGATTCTCGGGCTCGACGGCACGGTACCGGCGTTCGGCGCGCTCGGCTTCATAGCGCGCCCGTTCGAGGGCCAGACGCCACTGTTCGAGCGCGCCGTCGTGATCGGCTTCGATCCGTTTGGCGGCGCGCAACGCGGCCTCGAGACCGGCCGGCTGCGCCGCGTCGAGCACGGCCTCGGACACCGCCCGGTCGATCTGTACGCCGCCGATGTACAGGCAGTACACGCCGCTTGCCTGGACGATGTCCTGACCCGAACAGTGATAGCCCGGCGAGGCGTTTCGTCCCTGGTAGTGGACATACAGCCGCCGCCCGCAGTGGCCGCACGTGGCGATGCCTTGCAGCAGCGCGCTTCCTTCTCTGACCGCGCCGCTCCCCGCCGCATGCGGTCGCGGCCGCGTGTTGCTGCCGATGCGGGCGAGGTTATCCTCGTAGGTCGGCCAGTCGATATAGCCCGGGTGGTGGTCGGGGATCAGCACCGGCCACTCCGAGCGCGGTACTCGACGCACACGCTGTCGCACCACACCGTTTTCGTCGACGACGCGTTCCTGCCGCGATTTGCCGTACGTGTAGGCGCCGGCATAGGCCGGATTGGTGAGTACCTGATGAATCGCATGATACGACGGAGGAACCCAGCGGATGGCGTCGCCGTGGTTCAAGCGCAGCGGGAAGGTGAGCTTCTCGGAGACGAACCACAACCAGACGCGGCGCACCGACCCGAATTCGGCGAACCGCTCGAAAATCGCGCGAACAGCCCCGGTGACCGCTTCGTCGGGATGCAGCCGGATCTCGCCGTCGCGCTCGCCCCAGACGAGCCCGACCGGCAGACCGCAACGCAGCTCTCCGCGGGCCGCCTTGTTGCGGATCCCACCGTCGAGGCGCGCATGCAGGACATGCAGTTCGGCCTCTGACATTGTCCCCTTCAGCCCGAGGATAAGCCTGTCGTTGAAGATGTTCGGATCGTACACCCCGTCGGCATCGCCAATCAGAGTGTCGGTGATGCCGCACAGGTCGAGCAGCCGGTACCAGTCGGCGTTGTTGCGGGCCAGCCGCGAGACCTCCAGGCCGAGGAGAATGCCGACGTGTCCGAGGGCGACCTGCGCGGTCATGCGGGCGAAGCCGCCACGCCCCTGCGTGGTCGCGCCGGACAACCCCAGGTCCTCGTCGAGCACCGTGATCTGATCGGCGCGCCACCCGAACTGGCGCGCCCGTTCGGCCAAGTCATATTGCCGTCGCGTCGATTCGCGATTCTGCTCGACCTGGGCAACAGTGGACTGTCGCACGTACACGACGGCGGCGCGGCGCAGGTGGGTGGGCTGGACTTTCGTCTCACTCATCCTCGCCCTCCTTCTCCGGTTCGGGTCGCGCCGCTTGCACGATGAGTCTCTCCAGCACGCCGAGCACCGCGATGCGCTGCTCGTCTTCCAGCACCGCCCATACGTTCGGGTCGAGGCGCGGGTCCGTCAAGGGGCGCAGGTCCTTCAGAAAGCCGAGGTTCAGTTGCATGCTCCTCCTCCGCTTCAAGGCGATGGAGAAGAGCGTCGACAATCGTCCGCATCCGCAACAAGTCGGCGATGCCGGCCAGAGCGTGTGCGGCGCGGGCGACACGGTCGTCCGCGCCGTCTGATGCGGCGTCGGTCCAGGCGACCGGCACCAACCGCCGGCCTCCATCTGGAAACAGCAACAGGAGCTGGTGCCCACCTTGCCGCTGCATCCGCCTCAAGACAGCGAGACGTTGGCCTTGGAATGGATGCGCCTCACGAGTGATGGTCGCGAAGTCGGGAAGGTCGTCGAGATGGGTAGTGTGTCGGGTGTTCCGTCGGTTGGGCGATGGCCGCGCACCTGCGCACGGAACTGGTCATCGACGCGTTGGAAATGGCCGTCGCGCAGCGCCGACCCGAAGCGGTCGTGCATCACTCCGACCAGGGCTGCCAGTACACGTCGCTGGCCTTCGGCGCTCGCTGCCACGAATGGGGCGTGGCGCTGTCGATGGGCTCGGTGGGCGATTGTTTCGATAATGCGGTCGCCGAGAGCTTCTTCGCAACGCTCGAGTGCGAGCTACTCGACCGCACGAGGTTGTCGACGCACGCCGCAGCGCGGGTAGCCGTGTTCGAGTTCATCGAAGGGTGGTATAACACGCGGCGGCGTCATTCCGCGCTGGGCTATCGATCGCCGCTCGAGTTCGAACGTCTCCACCCAGGCCCTGTGGACGGCGCCCGGCCTGTGGACGCCCTGCGGGCGCCCACAAGTCCGTTGGATCCCGCGCTGCGCGCGGGCTCCACACCGCCCACAGGGAACGATGTCGATGTACAGACCATGACGTGAACCCGGAAGCGTTAACCTGTCCACGAGATCGGGGCTATGCAGAGTTCGGGACTATGCGGAGCAACTCCGGGTTCCGCGTGCTCAAGTACCCGTAGAACCAAGGATTTGCGGCAGTTGCTCGGTTCCCGAGACTCCGCATAGTCGGGATGCTCTCTCCGGCCTGATGGGCCGGAAAGGAGCATTCCATGACCGTTCCCAGCTCGTGGACCCTCGACGATCTGATCGAGGCGTACACCCAGCACCAACGACGTACGCGCGGTCTGCGTCCTCAGACTTTGCGTGGCCGCGCCCGCCTCGTCCGGATGCTCGTCCGGGCCGCCCTTGGCGCGGACCCGGTCGACCCCGCTCGCCTTGCGCCGGCCGATGTGGTGACGTTCATCACGTCGCTACGAGGACGGTTCTCTCCGGGCTCGATGCGGACCGTGCGGTCGACGCTGCGGTCGTTCTTCCGGTTCCTGCGTTTCGAGGGCTTCTGCGGCAACGAGCTCGAGACTGCCCTACCGACGGTTGCTCACTGGCGGCTTGCGACGCTGCCTCGTTCGCTGACCGAGCAGCAGGTCCAGCAGGTGCTGGGATCGTTCGATACCCCGACCCCGTGCAGACAACGGGACCATGCGATTGTCCAGTGCCTGTCGACCTTGGGGCTGCGGCCCGGCGAGGTGGCCGACCTGCGCCTGGACGACATCGACTGGCGCGGCGGCACCATCGAGGTGCGCATCCGGAAGAACCGTCGTAGCGCCATGCTGCCGCTGCCTCGCGCCGTGGGCCAGGCGTTGGTCGACTATCTGAACGGCGAGCGTCCAGCCACTGTCGAGCGGCGGGTGTTCGTGCAGCGCCTGGGAGTTCGCTGCGGCAAGCCGATTTCAAGCACTGCCGTCTCCGGTGTCGTGGCGCGCGCGTTGCGGCGGTCGGCGGTCGACGCGCCGCTCGCCGGCGCCTACGTCTTCCGGCACACCGTGGCCAGCCGCATGGTGCAGCAAGGAGCCAGCCTCAAAGAGGTCGCTGACGTGCTCGGTCATCGCAGCCTCGATACCACGACGATCTACGCCAAGCTCGATCTGCCGAGACTACGTGAGGTCGCGCTTCCCTGGCCGGAGGTGCTCCGATGACGCCTCCCAGCTTCCACCGCCTGGTCGACGATTACCTGATCGCACGCCGCGGGCTCGGCTTCAGCCTCGAAACGCCGGAATGGCTGCTGCGCGACTTCGCCAGCCATGCAGACCGGATCGGACACAGCGGCCCCCTGACGATCGAGTTGATGGTCCAGTGGGCGCAGGCCTCACAATCGAGCAATCCGGAGCAGGCCGTACGCCGGCTGGCGGTGGTGCGACAACTCGCGCGACACCGTGCGCTCTTCGACCCGGCCACCGAAGTTCCACCGGTCGGCCTGCTCGGACGCATCTCGCGCCGCCCACCGCCA
Organism: Vicinamibacterales bacterium; assembly: GCA_963665465.1. Lineage (GTDB taxonomy): Bacteria > Acidobacteriota > Vicinamibacteria > Vicinamibacterales > UBA8438 > JAAXGX01. The sequence goes on along the minus strand of OY762226.1, from coordinate 3,866,775 downwards.
CACATCTACACCGAGTCCGAGGTGGCTGCGCTCCTGCAGGAGGCGAGTCGCTTGCTGCCCCGACAGGGGTTGCGACCCGCTACTTATGTCGCCTACTTCGCCCTGCTGGTCTCGACCGGCCTGCGCCTCTCCGAAGCCTGCCGCCTGACGACCGACGACGTCGACCTCGTCAACGGCATCCTGAGCATCCGCGAGACGAAGTTCCGGAAATCACGACTCGTACCGCTCCATCCGACCACGACCCGAGCACTGATCCGCTACGCCGATCGCCGCGACGCGTGTCGTGCTGCATCCCGGTCGGAGCACTTCTTCCGCACCGAGCATTCGCCTCGACTCACGCGCGACGCCGTAGAGAAGGCCTTCAGCCGGCTCAAGCAGCGTCTGGGCTGGACCGGACACGGGCGCACGCGCGCTCCGCGCATTCACGACCTGAGACACACCTTCGTCACGCGACGGCTGCTGCGCTGGTACCAAGACGGCGCCGATGTCGAGCACAAGATCCTGGCCCTGTCGACCTATCTCGGCCACGCCAAGGTCACCGACACCTACTGGTACTGCACCGCTGTCCCTGAGTTGCTCGTCAACACCGCGCAGCGCTTCGAACGCTTTGCGCTCCGAGCGTCGGAGCGCTCGTCATGACGTCGGTCGAGCGCGCGTTTCCCGCACTCCTGCAGGACTTCTTTCATCGGCGCCTCGTAGCCCAACGCGGCGCCAGCGCCCACACGATCGCCAGCTACCGCGACACCTTCACGTTGTTCCTCGGGTATGCCGCACAGCGCATCGGACGGACCCCGTCGGCACTGACCGTCTCGGATCTCGATGCGCCCATGGTCCTCGACTTCCTCGACCATCTCGAGACCGAGCGCGGCAATTCCCCCCGCTCGCGCAACCTCCGTCTCACCGCCATCCGGTCCTTCATGCGCTACGCCTCGCTGCGCGAGCCAACCCTGCTGCCCATCGCGCAACACGTTCTCGCGATTCCCGTCAAGCGCTTCGACCGGCCCGTCCTCGGCTACCTGTCTCGCGACGAGATCACCGCGATCATCGACGCTCCCGACCGAACCACCTGGAGCGGACAGCGCGACGCCGTCCTCTTCGCCGTGCTCTACAACACCGGCGCCCGCGTCTCCGAGATGATCCGACTCCTCGTCGCCGACGTGCTTCTCGATCGCGCGTCGTCCCTGCTCCTGCACGGCAAGGGACGCAAGGAGCGTGTCGTCCCGCTCTGGAAGAGCACCGCAGCGCAGCTCCGGGCGTGGCTCCCTCGAATCGATAGAAGCCCCGGTGCTCCCGTGTTTCCCAATCGCGCCGGCAAGCCCCTGTCGCGCTCCGGGGTCGAGCATCAACTGCACGTCGCCTGCCGAAGGGCCTCGCAAAGCCAGCCCTCACTTGCGACCCGACGGATCTCGCCTCACACGCTACGCCACACGACCGCGATGCATCTGCTCCAGTCGGGAGTCGACATCACCGTCATTGCTCTCTGGCTCGGCCACGAGGACACGGCCACCACCCATCAGTACGTCGAAGCCGACCTCGCCATGAAGGAGGCCGCACTCCGGTGCGTCGACGATCCCGCACCTCAGCCACTCCGGTTCACAGCCACCGATCGGCTCCTCGACTTCCTGGAAGCCCTCTGACTATGCGGAGTACCGCTCCATGTAATCGCCCGCGTTCACGCAAGCCGCCGGGCGAACTCCGCATAGTCCGGAACTCTGCATAGCCCCGACTATGTGGAGTTCCGCATAGTCGGGGCAACCTCACGCAAGTGCCCGCCCAAGTCCGTGTGGGGGACGATACGCGTTTCACGGCGTCCGGTCCGATCCGACTCACGGTCCATTCGCCGCCTGCTCGCAGCAGGCACCGGAACCGATAGCCGGCTGCCTCGGTGCCGCTTCACCAACGGCCGCCGACCGCGGCCCTCGACCCTTCCGTCCCTCGTCCGTCCTCCTTTCTCCCGTCTTCACCGTCTTCTCGTCATCTCTTCCTTTGTGGTCCTGTCCGGCCGTCCGGCGGCCGGTACCTCAGTGACGCCGGTCCGGTTCGATCGGCACCCGCGGGCGGGCGAACGAACATGCTGCCCCAAGGGGGCTCAACTCGCCGCCTGCTCGCAGCAGGCACCGGAACCGATAGCCGCCTGCCTCGGTGCCGCTTCACCAACGGCCGCCGCACGGCGGCTCTTGACCCTTCCGTCCATCGTCCGTCCTCCTCTCTCCTGTCTTCACCGTCTTCTCGTCATCTCCTCCTTTGTGGTCCTGTCCGGCCGCCCCGCGGCCGGTACCTCAGTGACGCCGGTTCGCTTCGATCGGCACCTGTCGGGCGGGCGAACAACGTGCTGTCCAACCGCGGTGCAACTCGCTGCCTGCGCGCAGCGGGCAGCGGAACGGACAGCCGGTTTGCCTCGGTGGCGCTTCATCAACGACCGCCGACCGCGGGCTCTTGACCCTTCCGTCTCTCGTCCGTCCTCCTCTCTTCTGTTTCACCGTCTTCTCGTTATTTCCTCCTTCGTGGTCCTGCCCGGCCGCCCGCGGCGCGGCGCTGCGTCGACGCCGGCGTGCAGTCCGGCAGCGCCTACATTTGCCAGGTAGCGGCGGTGGTCGACGGCGGGGAGGCGGCGCGCAGCGCGCGGGTGACGGCCGAGGTGCCGTGCGCGTTCATGGTGACGCCGCTCCGTCGCGACGTGCTGTGGACGGCCGGCGCGCAGCAGGTCGCCGTGACGACCGCGCCCGGCTGCGCGTGGACGGCGGCGAGCGAGTCGGGGTTCCTGGCGGTGACGAGCGGCACGATGGGCACCGGGCCTGCCAGGTGAGCTACACGGTTCCACCCCGACTGCTACTACCGACGGCGCCACCAGCGGCTCCCGGCCGCGACGGCTGAGGCGCTCGCTGCGATGATCGCTGGACTGAATGCCGGCGGGTGGCCGAGGCGCGAAGACTACGATGAAGACCGAGCGCACGAGCAACAGCTTGACGATGCCGAAGGCAACAGACGCCAGGTGTGCCGGTTAGCACGCGCTCATCCGAACGGCGGAGGTCGTCGCCGGCGAGCTCAAGGGTCGCCGGGTCGAGCTGACGGCCGACACCACGACGTGGCTGACCCTGACGATGCCGCCGACGGCGTTCGAGCGCGAGGCCATCGCCGGCGTGCTTGCGGCCGCCGCCGCGCTGAGCCGCGAGGTCTGCGCGCAGTGCGGCGGGCCGGGCGACCGGTCCGGCATATCGACAGCTCGCTCAGCACGCGCTGCAAGGGCTGCCGCACGGCCGGGCAGCAGGTTCTGCCCCGGCACTGGCGCCGCCCGCACCGTGGCGACCGCGGCGACAAGCTCGAGGACGCTATCGGCGACAACAACCTGCTGGCGCTCATGAACGCGGGCGGCGAGCCGGGGGAAGCGACCGAGCGGTGGCCGCGAAGGCTCGTCGGCGGCGGGTCGACCGGCCTGGCGCCGAGCGGGATCGGCGGCGTCGGCTGGAACCACCTGATCCGCGCCGCGTACGGCGAGCTCGTGCCACGCGGTGACGGCAGCGCGGCGACGGTCCGCCAGATCAAGGAGAGGTTCGGGACGCTGACGATCTACACCGACCAGCGGACGGCGTTCTGGCAGGGGTTCGGGAAGCTGATCGCCCGCGTCAGCGAGCAGGTCTGCATCAAGTGCGGGCAACCGGGCGAGCTGCGCAACGGCAGCCGCGACGGCACGGGCAAGAACTACAGTGGCGGCTGGCTCCGGCCGGAGTGCGGGCTGTGCTGGCAGGCGAGCGGCAGGAAGTAGCGATGATCGCGCTCGACGTCGCGTACCGTGAATTCGCCGATGGCCTCGCAGATGTCGAAGCTGGTGCGTAGCGGGTCGGCGGGATCGCCGTCGGCCAGCACGACGAGCAGCTCGATGTCGCTGGTCTCGTACAGCTCGCCCTGGGCCGCGGAGCCGAACGAGCAATGATGACCTCGACCGGACGACAGGTGCTCGACCGTCCGGTCAAGCGCCTCGTCGACGCGCCGGTGGTCCGGCTGGCCGTTGCCGCGGTTCCACGTCGAGGCGGTCACGGTCGTGCGTCGGCGGTGTCAGCGTCCCCTTCGAGGCGGGCCGCCCGCAGCCTGGAGGCGCGCTGGCGCACCGCCCCCTCGCTGCGCCCGAGCCGCTCGGCGAGCTCGCGCAGGCGGCCGCCGCCGTGCTCGTAGTCGAGCGCATCGGCCAAGCGAACCGCGACGTCTTCACTTGGGGTCCAGCGGCGCGGCATCGGCTATGTCGTAGAGAACCCCGCCTCCGCGCAACGCGTCCTCGATGATCCAGCACCAGGTGCTGGTCCACCTCGCCAGATACGAGACATCCACCGGACGCTCATCTATGCCTCGCTCGCCTCGGTCTCCGCCTCGCCAGCATTGCCGGTCTCGGCGGCTGCAGACTGCTCCCGACGCTCGGCCCAGTACTTCTTCATCCGCTCCGATGTCGCCCTCTTCGCCTCGTCCGACATGCTGCGCCGCTTGCGCGCGGGCTTCGTGGGCTGTGCCGACATCCTTGAGCGCCCCGGCTTTCCACCAAGCGCGGCAATCGCCGCATCGACTTTAGCGACACGGTCCAGCAACTCGGCTCGTTCCGTCTGGAGCAGTGCTATGACATCCTTCATCGCCACTCTCGCTTCGCCAGTTCCGTCGTGAACTCCGATGAGTGGAATAGCATACCGTTATTTCACAGCGACTGCCTACATGCCCGCCCCCGGCACGGGGCCCCGTTGTACCGTGCGAACAGCCCCGCGCCGGAATACTCGACTCACGGCCGACGTCGCTGCGGCCCCACCAGGCCCATCGGGGCGCGTCTTTGACAGGCTTGCTGTTGGCATCTACAGTTCGATTATTCGCGATACGCGGGCGTGACGAGGATGCGTCGGCACGCGGATTCGCCGTGCTGTGACTCGGTCGTCAGCGGGAGGAAGTCCAGATGAGGTCCATGACGAGGACGAGGTTGTTCGTGGCCGGAGCCTTTGTGGTCGGGTTCGGTCTTGGGTGGGCGGTCAAGGGCGGTCACGGTGAGGTGGAGGCTCAGGCGTCAGACGCTCCGTTCCTGATGCAGCGAATCTATACAGGCACCGATGGACGGTCGCATGTCGAAAACATCCCGCTGAACGCGGAGTCGATGATGGAGGAGGTCACCGGCATGCGGGTGCGTGTGTCACCGCCGGGGAGCTTCAGCGACTACCATGTGGCTCCAGGGCGCCGATACATCATCAATCTGACGGGTGGCGGACAGCTCGGGGTGGCGGAAGGCAAAGTCGATTTGCCCGCAGGGTCGGTCGAATACATCGACGATCTGACAGGCCAAGGGCACACGACGGCGAACGTCGGCAACGCACCTCGCGTCTCGATCCACCTCGAGTTCGCGGACCAGAACCAGCACATCGGACCCCTCGGCAACGGGCAGTAGCCCAGCACGCAATGAAACAGTCATCCGTATCCGTTGTGTTCTCCCTGGCAGTGCTCCTGCTCATCGCGTACCAGCGACTTGCACAACCTGACCCTCGCGTCGCCGGAACTCAATCGGTTCGATGAATCAGGCAAGGATGCGGCCGAGTGGCAGCCGCCACAGAACGAGTGCTGGTTCGCGCAGCGCGTGATCGACGTCAGGCTGGCGTACGACCTGACGATCGACCGCGCAGAGGCAGACGCGCTGGATCGGATGCTGGTCCATCCCCACTGCCCGGATCGCCACCAGGAGATGGACGTCAGCGTCCTCGACTGGTGACGACGCCTTTCAGGGTGCCCCCAAACGAAGAAGGGTGCGACTATCGACGACACCGCTACTGATGAGCGTGGCGTTCGGTGCGAACGCCACGTGTAGACGTCCGGTTCCATCCAGCTTCTTCCCAGGGTTCATCCCCGTTCGCGGTGGAAAGTCTGTCGTCGTAACCTGCCATTTATCAGTCGGTTATCGCCTGTCTCTAATGTCTGCCAGCCGAAACTGCCAGCGAAATCCTCCGGCGATTCCTCAGCAGGTCCGCTCGCATGACGCTTCCGACACCAGCCACGGCACGTCTCACGGTGCATTCAACTTCGTGTGCTCAACACCCGTGCCGAAGACCTTGGGCCCGGTGCGTCCCGGTCCGGCTGGGAGGACGAGCCGGAAGCCAGCCCGCGGTCGTCCACGCACAGGCCGCGAAGCCCGCGCGCTGGCGGCGCAACATGTCGGACGAGGCGCGAAAAGTGACATCCGAGCGGATGAAGGCGTACTGGGCGGAGCGTCGGAAGCAGTCTCCAGCGGGCGACGCCGGCAAAGATGGGAAGGCGGAGACAGAGGCGAGCGATGCATAGATGAGGTTCCGATGCCCTCGTATCTCGAGGTGGCTTTGGCGAGGTCCACCGGCGCCTGCTGTAGGGCCGAGCGGGTGGTGCTGTTGGCGCCGACCGCGAGAGGTGGACTGGACCCTACCGTGTGGACCGTTGGCGCCGCTCCGCATGAGAAGAAGCTTGTGGCGATCGTCGTATCGGCGGTGGAAATCGCACCACCCGAACGGATCATCTTTTTCGGCCCGGCCGCACAAGGCAAGATGGTCGAAAACGGCGACCTCGACCTGCTGGTGGTGGCGGACACGCGCCCAGACGATGCGTGGCACGCCGGATCAGCGCGGCGCGGCCGGGGCGGAGCGGGGCCCTTGACGTCACTATCGCGACCCCAGCGGTGGCGCCGCCACGCTCGTCCCGCTGGCGCCGGGGCAACGGTGGAGCGCGAGCCGGAAACGGGACGTGGTGTTGCGGCTGCTGCGCGGCGAGCCGCTCGCCTCATCGTCGCGGCCGATCCGCTTCGAGTCCTCGATCATCGACGAGATCAACCGAGGCAACATCGCCGCGGTCTTTGGAGCACCCGTGGTCGTCCTGGTCGTGGTGCAGGGGATTGCCGCGCGCCTGCGATCTCGGTACGCGACGATTTTCAACTGGGGCTCCTCACCAGCCACGCGGCGGGACGCGGCCGCGGGTTCGATGGCGCTCGTTGACCGCGACTCCAGTCTTCGGCGGCGATCCGGCTACTTCCTGGCGCCTCTAATAGAGGGCGGTGGTCACGCTGCAGCGCAGCCCAGGCGTACGGGCGGCTGGCCCCAGTCTGCACGCGGGGAGGGCCGCAGGTTGGTCGCAGGTCCAGCACGCTGCGGTCGAACACCGTTGGCTGTTGGGGGCGCCAGCCTGACGGCACGAAGAAGGCGACGCGGCATGCGCGTGAGCCGGCGCGTTCACCAACATGACGGACGTCGTGGTGCCCACAGACGACCGGCTGCCTGAAAGCAACTCCGCCGCAAGGGCGGTCGCCGGTCCTCCCGCGACAGAAGTGACGCGCGAGCGAGGGGGTGCACGTCAGATTCGTGAGATGACCATCAGGCGGCCTTTGCGGCTCGTCGTTCCCAGAAATCCTCGAAGCGGCCACTGAGCCTGCAGCACCGCAGGGCGATGATGGCGTTGGCGCCGGTCACCGTCCAGTGCATGCCGGCGCGCTTGAGGCGGGCGCCGACAGCGTGCTTGCATCCGGCCTCGACGACGCCAGACGACACGCAGAGCCCCCACGCGCGGAACTCCGGATAGCGCATCCGGTGGCGGTTGCGGGTCAGGTAGTCGATACACTTGCGGGCCTCCTCGCAAGTGTCCCTGTGGGCGTGCAGTGCGGTCAGGATCGCCTCGACCTGTTCCCCCAGCCACTCGCTCGCTTCGGCGAAGCTGACGCTCGTCGCCACCAGTCCCACCATCCGCGTGGTGGCGGGCGACAGCGACGTGTCTTGCAGGCCCTGAGGTTGCGCGGACACCCCCCCGTCTGGCAGGCGTCACAGTGGTAGTAGGCGCGTTCGAGCCTCAGCGGTCCCAGCATGGTCGTGAACGTCTTGGGGCGGCGGCCAGCGTAACGCGCCGTCTGCCCGCAAGCGCACGCCAGGGCAGGACCCGCATAGTCGGCCAAGTCCGCATTCAGCCGGCGCTCCACCGCCCGGGCGGCGACGCCGAGCGCCTGCCGGCGGGCGGCCTGCTCGATGGCCTCGAAGTCCAGACCGTCGGACGCACCGGGCCCTACAAGCGCTTCGATTTCGGCATCGACTTCGGCCGCGAACTCTTCCTCAAAGCCCCTTTTTTCTCCACCTCGGCTCCACCCCCGCGCCGGTCCGACAGTCGCCTCTGGCACAGCGCGTCGCTGACCTCGATCAACTCCCCGGTGAGGCGGCGCAAGCGTTGACACTCGGCGATCTGCGCCTGGGTTTGCGCCACGGCGTCCAACGGAATGATGCGCGTCACCGTCTTGCCGCCCACCTGACGCGTCAGAGACCAACTCGGGCCGTGCCCTTGAGACCCATCGTTCGCGCAGCGGCAATAGGGTTTGCCGCACTTTCGATACCGCGCCACCAGCGAACCGGGGCGCAGGTCACCGAGCGACGACAGTTGCTCGCGCAGCTCGTCGCGCCGTTTCTCGAGTTCCCGGAGATCGGACGTCGTGGGCATGGGGGCCTTCCTCCTGCTGACAGCCATCTACACTGTCAGCAGGATACCATGCCCCCGTGCGGACCCGGACCAGGGCACAATCCTGACGTGCACCCCGAGCGAGGCTGCCGCTTGCTTGGCGCGACCGCAGTGTGGTAAAAGAAAGGCGAAGGTGCCGAGCCGCTGCGCGAACAGCGGCTCGGCGGCGCCCAACGTTCGTGAGGTAAGCACGAATGCCGAACGCTCCGTCATCCTACCCTCCGGGGCTCACTCACCGCCATCTCCACTATCGGTGCGCCCGAGCGGCGCGGGGCGCTCGCTCGGGCGATCTCTGTCAGGAGTGCGGCGACGCGCCGGCGGCCCAAGCGCATCGCGGAGCGGGAAGCTGGTCGCCACGCGATGCCTTCACGGCGGATGACCTGGTAGCGCTCTGCGGGCCGTGCCACGACCTCGCGACCGCGTTCCGCCGGTTCCTGCTGTTCAGCGTCAACTACTTTTGCCGGTTCGCGCCGACTATTTTTGCCGGTGACGTGAGACGTCATTGGCGGCCGGGACGCCCCCGTCCAGGCCGGGCCGCAAGGCCCATAAGGGTCCACGCAAAAATAACTTCCTAGAAGCTCCTGTAGTCTCGCAGTAGAGCACACCGGCGTCGCAACTCTCGTGATCGGCGACCAGTCCTGCCAGGACGGATATTTTCTGGATTCTGAGAGGTGCAGCCCGTTCTGGTTATGGCATCATTGCGGGAATAGGAGTCCGCAATGGTGCCATAATGAGACCAATCCAGTTCTCCGCCGACACGATCCTCGCCCTGCTCCGCAACCAGACCATCGCCTCGCTGGCCGAGGTCATGGCCGCGCTCGGCGCCCGCGCCAGCAGGCGCACCGCGTTCCGCAAGCTCAAGGACATCGACGCCCGCACCAGCTACTCGCATCGCGGCGGCTACTACACCCTCGACCAGCTCGCCCACTTCGACGAGCGCGGCCTGTGGTCCTTCGCCGGGGTCCGCTTCTCCCGCGCCGGCACCCTGATCGCAACCGCCGAGACGTTCGTCAATCACGCCGAGGCCGGACACGTCGCCGAAGAGTTGGACAACCTGCTCGGTGTCGGCACCCGGGACGCGCTGCGCAAGCTCGTCGATGACGGGCGGCTGACACGGCACAAGCTCGCCGGCCAGTTCCTCTACTGCGCGGCCGACCGTGCGCACCAGACGCACCAAGTGCGCGCCAGACGCCTGCTGCTGGCCACGCCCGGATTGGGACAACCCCTACCCGACGCCGACCTGATGCCCGACGAGTTGCGCGCCGCCATCGTGTTGTTCGCCAGCCTGCTCGACGAGCGGCAGCGGCGCCTGTTCGCCGGCCTCGAAGCGCTCAAGTGCGGGTGGGGCGGTGACCGGCGCATCGCCCGACTGCTCGGCATCGACCCGTCGACGGTCGCTGCGGGCCGGCGGCAACTGGCCGAGCGTGACGTCGAGGTCGACCGGGTGCGGCGCGCCGGCGGCGGACGGCGGTCGACGGAAAAAAAACGCCGGAAGTCATCGCCGCCATCCAAGCCTTGATGGAGCACGAGACGGCCGGCGACCCGGTCAGCGGCCTGAAGTGGACACGCCGTACGACCGCCAAGCTCGCCGATGAACTGTGCGCGCTCGGCATCGACGTCTGCCCGCAGACGGTCGCTCGACTGCTCAAGGCGATGGGCTATTCGCTGCGCGTCAACCACAAGAAGCTCGCCGGGGCCTCGCATCCGAGGCGCGACGACCAGTTTCGACACATCACCGAACTGCGCGAGCGTTGCGCCGCCAACAACGTCCCGGTCATCAGCGTCGATACCAAGAAGAAGGAACTCGTCGGCACGTTCCTCAATCCCGGCGCCAAGTGGGACCGCAGTCCCGAACCGGTCAACGACCACGACTTCCGCTCCGATGCCGAGGGCCTCGCCATCCCCTACGGCATCTACGACCCGCGGGCCAACGCCGGCACCGTCTTCGTCGGCCAGACCGCCGACACCCCGGCGTTCGCCGTCGACTGCATCGAGAAATGGTGGCGCACCGAGGGCCGCAACCACTATCCCGACGCCGACGCCCTGCAGATCCTGGCCGACGGCGGCGGCAGCAACAGTTGCACCGCGCGCGCCTGGAAATTCAACCTGCAGCACCGCCTCTGCAACCGCCACGGCCTGCGCGTGACCGTGGCCCACTACCCGCCGGCCACGTCGAAGTGGAACCCCATCGAACACCGCCTGTTCTGCGAGATCACCAAGAACTGGGCCGCCCGCCCGCTCGACAGCTACCAGACCATTCTGAAATACCTGCGCACCACACGCACCGCCACCGGACTGCGCGTGCGCGCGCATCTCGTGCGCAAGACCTACAGGACCGGCATCAAGGTCACCGACACGCAAATGCGGGAGCTACGCATCACACCCGACAGCTCAATGCCCAAATGGAACTACACCATCGAACCCATGTAACGAAAAAACGGAAGTTGTTTTTGCGCCGGCCCTAACTGCAATCTGAGTGGCGGGACGGACGGTGTGTCACCCGACGGGCCGGAGCGGAGCGGAGGACGCGCACCAGCGCGTTGACACGCCGGCCGGCCCGCAGCTACGCCGTTCGAACGGGAGAGCACGACGGTCGAAGCGGCACCGGCTGGGCGTTCACGAGGTCGACCGGCGGCGAGCTCGGGGCAGCAGCGGGCCCGGGGCACGTCCCCGGGGAGCAGGTGCCGGCGGCGATTTTCGGCGGGACCGGTCCGTCCGGTAGCTCGGGACGTCGAACTCGATCACTACCGCGTGGTGGACCAAGCGGTCGATCGCCGCGGCCGTGGCCATCTGGTCGCGGAAGATGCGGTCCCACTGGCTGAACATCAGGTTGCTCGTCACCATCACCGAACGGCGCTCGTAGCGCTCGGCGAGCAGCGTGAACAGCACCTCGGCTTCGTCCGAGCTCTGCTGAACGTAGCCCAGATCGTCAAGCAAAATGACCTCGAAGAGGTCGAGCTTCCGGAGGGCGCGAGGCAGGTCGAGGTCGCGTTTCGCGCCGAGCAGCTCCTGCACCAAGGCGTAGGCCGGGGCGCACAGCACGCTGTGGCCGGCCTCGACCAGCGCGTGCCCGACGGCGCAGAGCGCGTGGCTCTTGCCCACGCCCGGCAGGCCAAACGCGAGCACGTTGGCCGCCGTCTCGAGGAACGCCCCGGTGGCCAGCGTCTCCAGCTGCTGCGCGACCGGCGCCGGGAACCTCCCGGTGTCGAGCGTCGCGAACGTCTTGCCCGGCGGCAACCGCGACGCGCGACGCAACCGCGTGATCCGGCGCTGGCGGCGCGCTTCGGCTTCCGCCTCGAACACCTCGACCAGCACCGGCATCGCCTCGGGGTGACCGGCCTGCGTCAGCCGCGGCACCATCTCCTCGGCCGCCGTCGTCAGCCCGAACTGCGTCAGCAGCGACGTCACCTGCGTGCTCGCCGCCGTCATCCGACCAGACCTCCGGTGATCAGCGCGTCGTACTGCGCGAGATCCGGGCGGGGAACGCGGACCACGGGAATGGTTGGAACCGGCGGACGAACCTGGGCCTGCACGCCCGCGTAGTCGCAGGGGTCGCCGGCGTCGAGACGGGCGCGAAGCGTCGCCTCCACCCGCCGCTCGCTGGTCGTGGCCGCCAGGTGCAACAGGCGCACGTACTCGACGTCGGCCCGCTCGCCGTGCGTCCGGCCGAGCACGTCATACGCCGCCCGGAACACGAGCGACGGGAACAGCTCCTCCCGGAAGCGATACCGCGCGAACGCGCCCGGTTTCCGGACCAGACTCCCGATGATGTGGCGGTAGTCGATGCGGTGCTCCGCCTCGCCCCGCAGACGCGGCATCGTGCACAGCACCCGCCCCCCGTAGAGGACCTCCACCGTCGACGGATGCTGGCGCGCCTCGACCGTGTGACCGATCAACCGCGACGGCACCGAATAGACCCGGCCGCCGACCCGGATCGTGCTCCACTTCCGCACCCGGCACTCGAACGTCGTGTACTCCGGGACCCGACCCGACGGCAACGGCTGCAGATACGGACGCTCCTCGGCCAGCCGGGCCGCCGCCGGTGCATTCCGCTCCTCGTCGACGGCCGCGCGCACGAAGCGCAGGTACGCCGCCTCGTCGACGAAGTCCCTCTCGCCCCGCAACAGCAACGCCTGCTCTATAGCCGTCGCCGTCCGGAAGTGCGCCTGCTCGGCCACCCCGTTCTCGTGCGGCTTCCCCGGCTGGATCCGCGACGAGCGCAGCCCGTAGTGGTCCAGCACCTGCCGGAACCGCACCGTCAACTGACGGCCGCCGCTGCGCCGCAGCTCGTGCGTCGCCGCCGACAGGTTGTCGTGACGAAGCACCGCCGGCACCGCCCCCAGCGTCCACAGCGCGCCCTGCAGCCCCGACACCAGCGCCTCGAACGTCTCGCTCAGCGCCAGCCCCACATACGTCCACCGGCTGTAGCTCAGCACCCACTCGAACAGCAGGTGCGGGAACGCCACGCCTCGAAGCGTCACCCCCAGGTCGCTCAAGTCGGTGAAGTCGAACGCCGCTTCCCGACCCGGGACCGGAACCTGCTCGAAGTACACCTCGCGGTCGGGACCGTACTGAATCCGCCACTCGCGGATCCGCCGCTGCAGGGTCCGCAGCTGCCCCGGCTGAAAACGGCCCGGATGTCGCCGGCACAGCGCCTTGAACAGCGTCAGCACCTGCAGCCGTCCGTCGGTGTCGGCCACCAGCTGCGGCACGACCTCCGACTGCCACACGTCGGCGAACGGGTCCTCCCGCGTGCGCCACCACCGCGACGCCTTCGCCGTCGACGGCAACGGCCCGCTCTGCCACTTGCGCGCCGCCCGCTCGCTCATCCCGGCCGCCGCCGCGGCCGCCGCCAGCGTCTTGCCTGCCATTCGCTTCTCGCGCAATCGCCGAACCTGAGCATCGGTGACCAACCCGTCCTCCGCGAGGAAACGGGCAGTGTCACACGCTCCGCGCGTGTCCCCGCGACGGGCCGATCAGCGCCTCGTCGACCGGCAAAAATAATTGTCGTTGATCAATGCCGGCCAGAGCGTGTGCGGCGCGGGCGACACGGTCGTCCGCGCCGTCTGATGCGGCGTCGGTCCAGGCGACCGGCACCAACCGCCGGCCTCCATCTGGAAACAGCAACAGGAGCTGGTGCCCACCTTGCCGCTGCATCCGCCTCAAGACAGCGAGACGTTGGCCTTGGAATGGATGCGCCTCACGAGTGATGGTCGCGAAGTCGGGAAGGTCGTCGAGATGGGTAGTGTGTCGGGTGTTCCGTCGGTTGGGCGATGGCCGCGCACCTGCGCACGGAGCTGGTCATCGACGCGTTGGAGATGGCCATCGCGCAGCGCCGACCCGAAGCGGTCGTGCATCACTCCGACCAGGGCTGCCAGTACACGTCGCTGGCCTTCGGCGCTCGCTGCCACGAATGGGGCGTGGCGCTGTCGATGGGCTCGGTGGGCGATTGTTTCGATAATGCGGTCGCCGAGAGCTTCTTCGCAACGCTCGAGTGCGAGCTGCTCGACCGCACGAGGTTGTCGACGCACGCCGCAGCGCGGGTAGCCGTGTTCGAGTTCATCGAAGGGTGGTATAACACGCGGCGGCGTCATTCCGCGCTGGGCTATCGATCGCCGCTCGAGTTCGAACGTCTCCACCCAGGCCCTGTGCACGGCGCCCGGCCTGTGGACGCCCTGCGGGCGCCCACAAGTCCGTTGGATCCCGCGCTGCGCGCGGGCTCCACACCGCCCACAGGGAACGATGTCGATGTACAGACCATGACGTGAACCCGGAAGCGTTAACCTGTCCACGAGATCGGGGCTATGCAGAGTTCCGGACTATGCGGAGTTCGCCCGGCGGCTTGCGTGAACGCGGGCGATTACATGGAGCGGTACTCCGCATAGTCAGAGGGCTTCCAGGAAGTCGAGGAGCCGATCGGTGGCTGTGAACCGGAGTGGCTGAGGTGCGGGATCGTCGACGCACCGGAGTGCGGCCTCCTTCATGGCGAGGTCGGCTTCGACGTACTGATGGGTGGTGGCCGTGTCCTCGTGGCCGAGCCAGAGAGCAATGACGGTGATGTCGACTCCCGACTGGAGCAGATGCATCGCGGTCGTGTGGCGTAGCGTGTGAGGCGAGATCCGTCGGGTCGCAAGTGAGGGCTGGCTTTGCGAGGCCCTTCGGCAGGCGACGTGCAGTTGATGCTCGACCCCGGAGCGCGACAGGGGCTTGCCGGCGCGATTGGGAAACACGGGAGCACCGGGGCTTCTATCGATTCGAGGGAGCCACGCCCGGAGCTGCGCTGCGGTGCTCTTCCAGAGCGGGACGACACGCTCCTTGCGTCCCTTGCCGTGCAGGAGCAGGGACGACGCGCGATCGAGAAGCACGTCGGCGACGAGGAGTCGGATCATCTCGGAGACGCGGGCGCCGGTGTTGTAGAGCACGGCGAAGAGGACGGCGTCGCGCTGTCCGCTCCAGGTGGTTCGGTCGGGAGCGTCGATGATCGCGGTGATCTCGTCGCGAGACAGGTAGCCGAGGACGGGCCGGTCGAAGCGCTTGACGGGAATCGCGAGAACGTGTTGCGCGATGGGCAGCAGGGTTGGCTCGCGCAGCGAGGCGTAGCGCATGAAGGACCGGATGGCGGTGAGACGGAGGTTGCGCGAGCGGGGGGAATTGCCGCGCTCGGTCTCGAGATGGTCGAGGAAGTCGAGGACCATGGGCGCATCGAGATCCGAGACGGTCAGTGCCGACGGGGTCCGTCCGATGCGCTGTGCGGCATACCCGAGGAACAACGTGAAGGTGTCGCGGTAGCTGGCGATCGTGTGGGCGCTGGCGCCGCGTTGGGCTACGAGGCGCCGATGAAAGAAGTCCTGCAGGAGTGCGGGAAACGCGCGCTCGACCGACGTCATGACGAGCGCTCCGACGCTCGGAGCGCAAAGCGTTCGAAGCGCTGCGCGGTGTTGACGAGCAACTCAGGGACAGCGGTGCAGTACCAGTAGGTGTCGGTGACCTTGGCGTGGCCGAGATAGGTCGACAGGGCCAGGATCTTGTGCTCGACATCGGCGCCGTCTTGGTACCAGCGCAGCAGCCGTCGCGTGACGAAGGTGTGTCTCAGGTCGTGAATGCGCGGAGCGCGCGTGCGCCCGTGTCCGGTCCAGCCCAGACGCTGCTTGAGCCGGCTGAAGGCCTTCTCTACGGCGTCGCGCGTGAGTCGAGGCGAATGCTCGGTGCGGAAGAAGTGCTCCGACCGGGATGCAGCACGACACGCGTCGCGGCGATCGGCGTAGCGGATCAGTGCTCGGGTCGTGGTCGGATGGAGCGGTACGAGTCGTGATTTCCGGAACTTCGTCTCGCGGATGCTCAGGATGCCGTTGACGAGGTCGACGTCGTCGGTCGTCAGGCGGCAGGCTTCGGAGAGGCGCAGGCCGGTCGAGACCAGCAGGGCGAAGTAGGCGACATAAGTAGCGGGTCGCAACCCCTGTCGGGGCAGCAAGCGACTCGCCTCCTGCAGGAGCGCAGCCACCTCGGACTCGGTGTAGATGTGTGGCGGTGGGCGGCGCGAGATGCGTCCGAGCAGGCCGACCGGTGGAACTTCGGTGGCCGGGTCGAAGAGCGCACGGTGTCGCGCGAGTTGTCGCACCACCGCCAGCCGGCGTACGGCCTGCTCCGGATTGCTCGATTGTGAGGCCTGCGCCCACTGGACCATCAACTCGATCGTCAGGGGGCCGCTGTGTCCGATCCGGTCTGCATGGCTGGCGAAGTCGCGCAGCAGCCATTCCGGCGTTTCGAGGCTGAAGCCGAGCCCGCGGCGTGCGATCAGGTAATCGTCGACCAGGCGGTGGAAGCTGGGAGGCGTCATCGGAGCACCTCCGGCCAGGGAAGCGCGACCTCACGTAGTCTCGGCAGATCGAGCTTGGCGTAGATCGTCGTGGTATCGAGGCTGCGATGACCGAGCACGTCAGCGACCTCTTTGAGGCTGGCTCCTTGCTGCACCATGCGGCTGGCCACGGTGTGCCGGAAGACGTAGGCGCCGGCGAGCGGCGCGTCGACCGCCGACCGCCGCAACGCGCGCGCCACGACACCGGAGACGGCAGTGCTTGAAATCGGCTTGCCGCAGCGAACTCCCAGGCGCTGCACGAACACCCGCCGCTCGACAGTGGCTGGACGCTCGCCGTTCAGATAGTCGACCAACGCCTGGCCCACGGCGCGAGGCAGCGGCAGCATGGCGCTACGACGGTTCTTCCGGATGCGCACCTCGATGGTGCCGCCGCGCCAGTCGATGTCGTCCAGGCGCAGGTCGGCCACCTCGCCGGGCCGCAGCCCCAAGGTCGACAGGCACTGGACAATCGCATGGTCCCGTTGTCTGCACGGGGTCGGGGTATCGAACGATCCCAGCACCTGCTGGACCTGCTGCTCGGTCAGCGAACGAGGCAGCGTCGCAAGCCGCCAGTGAGCAACCGTCGGTAGGGCAGTCTCGAGCTCGTTGCCGCAGAAGCCCTCGAAACGCAGGAACCGGAAGAACGACCGCAGCGTCGACCGCACGGTCCGCATCGAGCCCGGAGAGAACCGTCCTCGTAGCGACGTGATGAACGTCACCACATCGGCCGGCGCAAGGCGAGCGGGGTCGACCGGGTCCGCGCCAAGGGCGGCCCGGACGAGCATCCGGACGAGGCGGGCGCGGCCACGCAAAGTCTGAGGACGCAGACCGCGCGTACGTCGTTGGTGCTGGGTGTACGCCTCGATCAGATCGTCGAGGGTCCACGAGCTGGGAACGGTCATGGAATGCTCCTTTCCGGCCCATCAGGCCGGAGAGAGCATCCCGACTATGCGGAGTCTCGGGAACCGAGCAACTGCCGCAAATCCTTGGTTCTACGGGTACTTGAGCACGCGGAACCCGGAGTTGCTCCGCATAGTCCCGAACTCTGCATAGCCCCGACTATGCGGAACTCCACATAGTCGGGGCAACCTCACAGTCGCCCATCCCAGCTCCTGATGTGGCACATTCTTGGGGCGAACAACGCAGCGGATACCCATGGCAGGCCAACTCACGAGCCAAGTCGATCCCGGCCTTGTGGCCGGGACGCACAGCGCAAGGTCGGCTTGACGACGCGGGCATCCTCTTCCAAGTCGTGCAGCCGTTCCGCAGCCCCGAAGTCGACCTCCATAACCAACGGACCTCGGACCTGCGTTCGCATGTTCCGCGTCCCCTCCAACCTCAGCTCGCGTCGTAACTACGCTGCAGCACTTGTCCTGCCCTCTCTACGTCGTTACGTTGTCGCAACGTGATTTCCAAGTCTCCCGTTCCATAGTGCCCGATCTTCCGAACATCTCGACTAAAACCCTCCTCCAAAGCGACGGAGTCTGGATTCACTCTGAGAAATGCGGTCACTGTCCCCTTATTCGGATGCACCTCTACGCACGCGAAGTTCTTCAATCGTTTAAATGCGACGTAATACTTTAGTTTCTTTTCCTGAACGTCATCTCCGAGGGCCACAAGATGGTCTCGCAGCGCATTGTATAGGTCACGTACTTCTATCGTCTTCTTGCCGGCTTTCGGCGCAACAACCCCGCCATCGGCGGTCTTGGCAGTAACAGCATTCACTAATTCCAGCATCAGCAAGCCGTCTCCGAATCGGCGATAGCGGACCAGTTCAATGTTGCGGTTCATTTGCTGCACTGCATGTTCGTCGTATCTCGTGAAGCCGCCCGCGACGCACACCAGTCTCCGCACGGACCAGTCGACCGTTTCGGCCGTTTTGCTTCCCAGTTTCTCAAGAACCAGCAACTTGAATTCAGCCTGGTGATCGAGCAGCCAATCCAAATAAAACAAACCCTGATTGATTACATTCTCGTTTGTGGTGCGCTTGTACTCAATGATCACGGGATTTGCATTCTCATCAATCCCGAGCGTGTCGATACGCCCTCTGTGCTTCGGACCCGTCCCATATTCGCTGCCAAGTAGTCGGACTCCAAGCAGCGTCTCGAGATTCCGTTCGATCTGTCTTTGGAGAGCCTTCTCCAACGCCACTGAGGCGCCTGCGATCTCGGAAGCGACCCCGTCCTTGAGGGCGAATAGCTTTATGTCAGTCATCCCCACGTCACATTGTTGCAAATGACTCGGCGATTTCGCAAGTGCCGGCCAGCGTCCCGCATCGGTTGGACTGCCCCTTAAGGTGAAAGGTTGTGGTTGGGCGGATTGAGCGGGACAAGTTCCGAGCCTAACCCATGGCCCGACACCGCAGCGGCACGTTGAGTTCAAGCCCAGGTAGAGCTAGATGCCTCGATGAAGATTCTCAACGGCTCGGCTCGGCGAGGTGCCAAACCAACACCTCCGACGAGTACCGAGCCGCCGACCTGTTGCAGTAACAGGAGGCAAAGGTCCCGGCGCCGGAACGTCTGGTCCGACACTAGGCGACGGAGACCGACTCCCGGAGGCGGGCAGGCGTACGTGCGGCCAGCACCAGCGTCAGCCGTTTGAGCGCCACGATCCGGTCGGCCGTGGCCACCTCAACCTGCGTCCAGCGCTTGCCGTCGGGACTCGGTGCAGCAAGATCGACACGCCTTCTTGACCCTGATGGAGGCCAATCGTGCCAACGCAGGCTACTGGAGAGGATAGCTGGCACCGAAGAGTGCCGAGCAAACCGCTTCCGTACCGTCCGGAAGTCCGGGATATTGACGAACGTCGATCCTTGGCAGCAACGCTTGGAACCGTTGACAAACCGTACGGTCTGGATCAAGGACATGGACAGCTGTAGCGGGCGTCGCAGCAGCAGCCAGGAGCCTCCGGACCGATTTGTCGTAGAGAGGCAAGCTATAGCCAATGACAATCCATGTGCTGGCGCTGGCCAAGCAACCGCCCGCGATTCTCCAGGTTGGCTGAAGATAGTGCGGAACAGTCTTCCCGACAATTGGAGCTACAATAGCTGGGTCGCCCCGCATCGCCGGACGACAGTCATGGTACTTCACCAGTTGTCCGCGCTCGAACGACCACGACACCGAACCATGCAGCTTCAATAGGGACACCTGTCCAGCAACGTGACTGCGCTCCCCGTCCAGGTTCGGGAAGCCACCACCCATTAGGGTCTCGGGACCGAAGCCGTAGTTGAACCCCGGCCGGTGAACCCTGGGCCGAGGCACGTTACGCAAACCCCGTTCCGCTAGAATGTCGTAGTTGGTCGTAATGACGGAAACGTCTGTTCGAATGCGAAACAGAGTGGTCCAAAACCGCTCAAGAACTGTGGGACTCCTTTTCTGAATATAGTGCCCGGTAAGTTGGTGTTGCCCGCGAATCGCGCGCAGTCTTCCCATTCGGATCGCGATCACGAGCGAGACGAACCACACTGCTTCACGCCACATGAGGCCGCCCCTGGTAGCGAGACCTGCTAGGTACTCCTCAGGAGAGCGACGCGTCCGCGCGTGCCAGATGCCCCACTCGTGGGTGACCCGCTCAACGAGGCGTCGGCGAACAAGGCGATCGACGTCAGGTGGGCGATCGAAGAGTTGTCTTCGGTTAGCGGATTCCGGGCCGAAGCGTCAATATTTTGACTTGTACAATGTTTCGGATTATGGCATAACGGTGGCGTGACGGCCGCCGACCGGAAATCGCCCCCACCTCGGACTGCGGAGCTTCCCACCGACCTCGAACGGCTTCGCGGAGAGTTGGCGCGGCGGGAGCGCGACACCGAGGACCTGCGGCGCGAGACGGGGCGGTTGCAGCGTAAGAGCAACCGACTGCAACGGGAAAATGACCGCCTGAAGGAACAGGTGGAGCGCCTGAAACGGCAATTGGACGAGGCACGTCGGGCGGGTCGCCGCCAAGCCGCGCCGTTCGCCAAGGACCGGCCGCAAGGTCGCGGCAGGCGTCCCGGACGGCGAGCCGGTGCGGCGTATGGCCGCCACGGCTGCCGCCCGCGCCCGGCGCAGGTCGACGAAACCCACGCGGCGGCGATTCCGAGGGAATGTCCCGACTGCGGCGGCGCGGTCGCGGTGACCCGCGAGGCGTCGCAGTATCAGGAAGACCTGCCCGTGGTGCACCCGGTCGTGCGGCGCTTCGATGTCGAGGTCGGCCACTGCACGCGGTGTCAGCGGCGGGTGCAGGGCCGGCACGAGCTGCAGACCTCCGACGCGCTGGGGGCGGCGGGCGTGCAGCTCGGTCCCGCGGTCGTGTCGCTGGTGGTCGAGCTGCACACCGAGATGGGGGTGCCGCTGGCAAAGGTCGCGCACCTGCTGCGGACCACGTTCGGGCTGCAGGTGACGCCGGGCGGCCTCGCCCACGTGCTGCACCGGGCGGCCCGCGCCGCCGCGCCGGCCTACACGGAACTTTGCGAGCAAGTCCGCAACGCGCCCGTGGTCACGCCGGACGAGACGGGCTGGCGCGTCGGCGGCGAGCGCCACTGGCTGTGGACGTTCGTCACCCCGGAGACGACGGTCTACGCCATCTGCCCCGGCCGCGGGTTCGCCGACGCCGCCACGGTGTTGGGGACCGACTACGTCGGTGTGCTCGTGCGCGACGGATGGGCGCCGTATCGCTGCTACGACGGCCTGCACCAGACGTGTCTGAACCAGTATGCCGATGTCCGGATTATGCCGATATCGACGCGGACGCCGCTGCGGCAAGCGGCGTCTGCGTCAAGGTCATCGGCATAATCAGAGGCCTTCGAGAAAGGCGAGGAGCGCATCGGGTGGCCGATAACGGCCGGCGCGGACGTGTGCGGGGGTGGTCCTCGCGAGCGCGCGTTCTTTCAGCGCCAGGTCGGCATGGATGTAGACGTCGGTCGTGTCGACGTGTTCGTGTCCGAGCCACAGGGCGATGACGGCGGTATCGACCCCGGCGTGCAGCAGTCGCATGGCGGCAGTGTGGCGTAGCGTGTGCGGCGTGACGTTCTTCTGGTGGAGAGATGGACAGGCGTTTGCCGCCGTAGCCACGTGTGTGGCGACGCGTTGCGCGAGCGCGTCTCGGCTGAGCGGTTGGCCCGTCCGGGTGGGAAAGACGGGCGCGTCTGGTGCGCCGGTGCACTCAGTGAGCCAGGTTCGCAGGGCTGCGGTCACCGGCTTGCTGAGAGGCGTAATCCGCTGTTTGCGGCCCTTACCCAGACAGTTGACGTGCGCATCCCGCGCGAGGTGCAGGTCCGCACAACGCAGGCCCGTGAGCTCGGAGCTGCGCAGCCCGGTCTGGATCGCGAGCGCGAGGAGAGTGTGATCACGACGACCGGTCCAGGTGACGCGGTCGGGTGCGGCGAGCAGGGCGTCGACTTCGCCGTCGGACAGGAAGGTTACGAGCTGACGCGGGCCACGCTTGGGCGGTATCGCGAGCACGCGGGCAATGACGGCCGCCTGCTCGGGATGGTCCAGCGCGGCATAGCGGAACAAGGCATGAATGGCCGACAGCCGCGCGTTGCGGGTGCGCACGGTGTTCGCACGGTCGTGTTCGAGGTGCGCCAGGAACCGCCCGATGAGCGGCGCGTCGAGATCGTCAAGCTCGAGTTGCGAGGGCGTCTTGGCGGTGTGGGTCGCCGCGAAGCGCAGCAGTAGCCGCCAGGCATCTCGGTACGCGGCGATCGTGTGCGGGCTCGCGTGGCGCTGCTGAACCAGCCGGTCCGCAAAGAACGCCTGGAGCGTGGGGGCGAGGGCGTTCATGCCGAGCCTCCCAGATGGCGTTCGAGGCGGTCGGTGGCCAACCGCATCAGTTCCGGCGCCGCCGACAGATACCAGTAGGTGTACTTGGGGTCGCCATGCCCGAGATAGGTGGCGAGCAGCGCGAGCCGCGCCTCCGGGTCGTGACCCTGTCGATAGGCGTCAAGCAACGTACGCACCGCAAACCGATGGCGCAGATCGTGCAGCCGTGGCCGACAGGCGGCCGAGTGGGGCAGGAGGCCGGCGCGGCGGACCAGGGTGCGAAACGTCTGCTGCACGTTGCACAGCAGCAGCCGGGTGCCGGCCGTGGAGACCAACAGCGCGGCGGTGTTCCGGACCACCGGGCGGTCCGGGCGGTCGAGGTACTGGCGGACCGCGGACGTGGCCGTGGGGTGCAGCGGCAGGGCGCGAGATTTCCCGCCCTTGCCCTGTCGAACGGTGAGTGTGCCTTGCTGGGAGTCGAAGTCGTGCCGGTCGAGCGCGACGGCCTCGCCGACCCGCATCCCGGTCACGGCCAGCAGACCGATCAACGTCCGGTACGTCGCCACTCGGTGCGCGGTGCGCAGTCCCGACGCGGCGGCCAGCAGGGCCACCACGTCCTCATCCGTGTAGAGGTAAGGTGTGGCGCGCCGGGCGCGTGCCCGTAGCAAGTCGGCAGGCGGTATCTCCGTCGCGGGGTCGACCGTGTGCAGGTAGGTGGCGAAGCTGCGGACCACGGTGAGTCGGCTTGCCCACCAGCTCGGATCCGTTCCGGCGGGAAGTGTTGCCCAGGCAAGGGCGGTCTCGGTCCGCAGGCGGGTTTCCCCACGGTCTTCGAGATAGGTCAGTAGCTGTCCGAGGAGCTTCTCGCCGCGCGCCAAGCAGTAGCCCAGCGCTCGTCGCATCGCCAGATAGTCGGCCAGGGCTTGGCGCCTCGGTGGACGGGTCAAATCCGGCCATTTGTGGACACCGCAAATCCGAATGGAATGGACGCCCTTCGTTCTTGATGTCGGGCCGTGGGGTTGAAGAAGTGGACCCCCACGGGCCGACGGCATCAGAGTGCCAAGGGGGGAAGACGCAAGGTCTTCCCGGGCAACCGGAGGGTCCAGCATGCAGAGTAGCAGAACCGTCGTCGGCGTGGACATTGCGAAGCGGGTGTTCCAGTTGCACTGGGTCGAGACGGAGACAGGCGAGCTCATCGGGCTGCGCCTGACACGGGCGAAGTTTCTCGAGCACTTCGCCAATCGCGCGCCGTGCCTCATCGGCATGGAGGCCTGCGGCGGCGCGCAGCATTGGGCGCGCCGACTACTGGCGTTGGGCCACGAGGTCCGCCTGCTACCGGCGAAGATGGTCCGGCCATTCGTGACGGGCAACAAGGATGACGCGCACGACGCGCGGGCGATCTGGACGGCGGTTCAGCAACCCGGGGTCAAGACGGTTGCCGTGAAGAGCGAGGAGCAGCAGGGGATCCTGGCCCTGCATCGCATGCGCCAGCAGTTGGTGAAGTTCCGTACCGCCCAGATTAACTGCCTGCGCGGTCTGCTGGCCGAACACGGCGAAGTGATGCCTCAGGGCCGAGCCGGAATGCGGCGGGATATAGCCTCCGCCCTCGAGCGCGTTTCGCAGCGGTTGCCGGGACTGGTCGTCGATACGCTGCGCGAGCAGTGGGTTCGGGTCACCGACCTCGACAGCGAGATCGACAGGATCGAGCGTCGTCTCACGGTCTGGCACCGCCAGACTCTGGCCAGCCGGCGGATCGCAGCGATCCCGGGTGTCGGAGTGCTGAGCGCGACCGCCGCGGTCGCTACGATGGGCGATCCGACAGCGTTCCGGTCCGGACGGGAATTCGCGGCCTGGCTCGGTCTCGTTCCTCGACACACCGGCACGGGTGGGCGAGTACGCATGCTCGGAATCTCGAAGCGTGGGGACACCTATCTTCGAACGCTGCTGATCCACGGCGCACGTTCCGCGCTCGTGCACGCGAAGCTGCCCTCAGCGTGGCAGCTCGGGCTCGTCAGACGCCGCCCATCGAACGTCGTCGTCGTCGCACTGGCGAACAAGACGGCGCGTACGATCTGGGCGCTGCTGGCCCATGACCGGGCGTACGAACCGAACTTTCGCCCGTCAATCTGCCTGGCGCAAGGCAGGGAGTGAACACCGCCGGCGACTCTCGAGTCGATGACATTCGTCCGACCTGCGAAGTAAACCGACCAGCTCGTTGAAGGTTGCGTAAGCAACGACGAGGTGTGATGGCAAACAGGCCAAACCGCGATCCGTCAAGCCTGAGGAAATGGCTGGGCACCAAGCCCGCAAACCGAATGAGGCGCGGATCGGCTGATTCCATCGGGGCCACCAGGCACGAGACCTGGATTCATAGGCCGAACATAGAGCCGCAACCTGTTCGCTACGCTCGCCGAGTCGGAACCGGGTCTTCACGAATTCATGTGGGTAGGTGGTGATGCGGAGAGGTAGCCTCTGCTCCCGTCGAGTCAAGCCGCTTCGCGTCTCCTCCGCTTGCGCTTCGGCCTTTCAGGTGACTCGTCGCTCGCGCCGGCTCAGAGCTGGTTGTCGCCGGACGGATTCGTCCGGCCACCGAAAACACTGGCCGGATGACCAAGCCGACCCTGGGGGAGGCGCCGTAACGGGGGCGGCTACGCGACGCGGCTCGGTCCATCCCGGAGAGGTGGCGGAGCGTTCGGACGTCTACTCGGCCAACTCCGGGACCCACGCGAGAATCCGGAAGCGGCTCGGAACCTTGACAGCAGCACGGGCGTCCACATAGGCCATTTCCGGCATCCCGAGACGGCACGTGAGTTCTACTTCATGGGTTCGCGTATGCGCAAGGATCTGAGTCTGGTGAAGCCGGGGCCGCCAGGCCCATAGCGGCTCTCTGAGCGGAGGGACGGGCGGCGTGTCACCCGGCAGGGCCGGAGCGCACGCGGAGGACGCGCGCAGCGCGTTGACACGCCGGCCGTTCCGTAGCTACCCGTGTCGGAGCGCATCGATCGACCTCCCACCCGCGGCTGCCTGGACCTTGGTGCGCCAGCTGCGCGGCCCGCACTTGAGCACGTGCGCGTGATGGAGCAGGCGGTCGAGCAGCGCGGTGACGGCGGCGGTGTCTCCGAGCAGCTTCCCCCAGTCGTCGACCGGCCGGTTCGAGGTGAGCATCGTGGAGGCGCGTTCGTAGCGCCGCATGACCAGCTCGAGCAGGTCCTCGGCGGCAGTGTGGGGCAGCTTGCGCATGCCGAGGTCGTCGATGATGAGCAGGGGCACGCGGGTGAGCTCGACCAGGTAGGCCTTGCGGGTGTCGGCGAGCGTGGCCTCGGCGAGCTCCTCGAGGAAGGCGTGCGCCTCGCGGTAGATGACGCGGTAGCCCTGCTCGATGGCGGCGCGGCCGATGGCCTGGGCAAGATGGCTCTTGCCCGTACCGGGCGGCCCGATCAGCAGGACGTCCTCGCGCTGGGCGATGAAACGCGCGGTGGCGAGCTCGAAGACGAGGGCGCGGTTGATCTTCTTGTTGAAGGCGAAGTCGAAGCTGTCGAGCGCGCGGTCCGGGTCGCGGAATCGGGCCTGTTTGTGGCGCCGGGCGAGCAGCCGGTCCTGGCGCCGCTGCAGTTCGTCGTTGACGAGGGCGGCGACGAGGTCGATCGGGGCCATCTGCTCGACCTGGGCCTGCTGCAGGCGCGTGTCGAGGACATCGGCGATCCCGGAGAGGCGGAGCTTGCGCAGGGCCTGGTCGAGTTCGACGAGATTCATGACGGGTCTCCTGTTCTGCGGTCGATCAGATCGCGGTAGACGGTCAGTTGCCGGATGAGCGGGTCGACCTGGCGCAGCGAGAGGGGCGGCGCTGGCCGGCGGTCGAGGTAGCGCTTCAAGAAGCGGTAGGTGGGCATGCCGAGTTCGAGCGCGGCGGCGGCGGCCTGTTCGACGACGACGGGGCCGTGCTTCTTGGCGAGGGCGAGGACGCCGAGGATGCGGCGGACGCCGGCAGCCCCGTCGTGACGGTGGATGTGGTCGCAGATGGTGGCGGTCCCCGGGCCGGCCCGCTTGGCGGCCGCGAGCAGGGCGAGGGTCTTCGGCGGTGTGCGGGCGGGCCGGTCGTCGTCGGCGATGCGATGCCAGCCCCGGGGCGCGCGCAGGTGCTCGCGGAGGAGCTGGCCGGTGCTCGGGTCGAGCAGGCGGACGTGCAGGTCATTCCACTGGACGTGGACGCGGCGGCCGATCCAGCCCGGCGGCGCGCTGTAGTAGGCGGAGGCGACCTCGACGCAGCCGTCGAGATGCACGGTGCGTTGGCCGTACTCGTAGTAGCGGAAGGGCTCGAGCGGCAACGGGCCGAGCGCCGGACGTTCCTCGGCGAACATGGCGGCGACCTGGCGTTTGGTCGTGCCGTGGATGCGGGTGTCGGCCCAGCGCCGGTCCCAGCGGTCCAGGTATGCCTGGCCGTCGTCGAGGTGCTCGAAGCGGAGGCCGCGCAGCGGCGTCTTCTGGGTGTGGCCGACGCTGGCTTCGACCTTGCCTTTCCGATCGGGATCGCGGACGCGGCACGGCAGGGCGACGACACCGTAGTGGGCGAGCACGTCGCGGTAGAGCGGATTGAGCGTCGGGTCGTAGATGTCCGGGTGGAGGACGCCCTCCTTGAGATTGTCGAGCACGACGACGCGTACGGTGCCGCCCAGCCGGCGAAACGCCCGCTCGTGCAGCTCGGCCCAGACCTGGGCGCTGGAGCGGTGAACCAGCAGCCGGACGGCCTTGCGCGAGTAGCCCAGGGTGAGGACGAAGAGCCGTGTCCGCCGGTACTTGCCGGTGTCAGGGTCACGGACCATCGGTCCCTCCCCGTAGTCGACCTGTGCTTCTTCGCCCGGGGCGGTGGCGATCACCGCTCGAGCCTCGACGGCGGGCTGCTGCCGGACGGTCGCGACGAAGCGCCGCACGCTCGCATAGCCCGCCGGGAAGCCGTGGTCGTCGACCAGGTCCTGCCAGATGGCCATGGCGTTGCGCCCGCGGCCGAGCGCGTCGACGACCAGCTCGCGGTAGGGCTCGCACGCGCTCGCCCGCGGCGCACGAGTGGGACGGTCTCCGGCCACGGCAGTGGCCGTTTCGGTGCCGGTCCCGGCCGCGGGCGCCGCCGAGTCGGTGGACACCTGCGCGGAAATGGCCGGATTTGACGGTCGGGTGCGAGGACGGCCGCGGCCCTGCACCACCAGCCCGGCGGCCTTGAGGTAGCCGCTGGCCGTCTCGCGCCGCACCCCAGTCGCCCGTTCGATACGACGAAGCGACCAGCCGAGGCGCCCCAGCGCCAGGACCTGCTGTCGTTTCTCTTCAGCCAAGACGTTGCTCATGCCGGGCAGGAACGGTCTGTTCCCGACCGGCGTCAACGTCTCGGGGCGCTATCGGAAATGGCCTATGTGGACGCCCGTGCTGCTGTCAAGGTTCCGAGCCGCTTCCGGATTCTCGCGTGGGTCCCGGAGTTGGCCGAGTAGACGTCCGAACGCTCCGCCACCTCTCCGGGATGGACGGAGCCGCGTCGCGTAGCCGCCCCCGTTACGGCGCCTCCCTCAGGGTCGGCTTGGTCATCCGGCCAGTGTTTTCGGTGGCCGGACGAATCCGTCCGGCGACAACCAGCTCTGAGCCGGCGCGAGCGACGAGTCACCTGAAAGGCCGAAGCGCAAGCGGAGGAGACGCGAAGCGGCTTGACTCGACGGGAGCAGAGGCTACCTCTCCGCATCACCACCTACCCACATGAATTCGTGAAGACCCGGTTCCGACTCGGCGAGCGTAGCGAACAGGTTGCGGCTCTATGTTCGGCCTATGAATCCAGGTCTCGTGCCTGGTGGCCCCGATGGAATCAGCCGATCCGCGCCTCATTCGGTTTGCGGGCTTGGTGCCCAGCCATTTCCTCAGGCTTGACGGATCGCGGTTTGGCCTGTTTGCCATCACACCTCGTCGTTGCTTACGCAACCTTCAACGAGCTGGTCGGTTTACTTCGCAGGTCGGACGAATGTCATCGACTCGAGAGTCGCCGGCGGTGTTCACTCCCTGCCTTGCGCCAGGCAGATTGACGGGCGAAAGTTCGGTTCGTACGCCCGGTCATGGGCCAGCAGCGCCCAGATCGTACGCGCCGTCTTGTTCGCCAGTGCGACGACGACGACGTTCGATGGGCGGCGTCTGACGAGTCCGAGCTGCCACGCTGAGGGCAGCTTCGCGTGCACGAGCGCGGAACGTGCGCCGTGGATCAGCAGCGTTCGAAGATAGGTGTCCCCACGCTTCGAGATTCCGAGCATGCGTACTCGCCCACCTGTGCCGGTGTGTCGAGGAACGAGACCGAGCCAGGCCGCGAATTCCCGTCCGGACCGGAACGCTGTCGGATCGCCCATCGTAGCGACCGCGGCGGTCGCGCTCAGCACTCCGACACCCGGGATCGCTGCGATCCGCCGGCTGGCCAGAGTCTGGCGGTGCCAGACCGTGAGACGACGCTCGATCCTGTCGATCTCGCCGTCGAGGTCGGTGACCCGAACCCACTGCTCGCGCAGCGTATCGACGACCAGTCCCGGCAACCGCTGCGAAACGCGCTCGAGGGCGGAGGCTATATCCCGCCGCATTCCGGCTCGGCCCTGAGGCATCACTTCGCCGTGTTCGGCCAGCAGACCGCGCAGGCAGTTAATCTGGGCGGTACGGAACTTCACCAACTGCTGGCGCATGCGATGCAGGGCCAGGATCCCCTGCTGCTCCTCGCTCTTCACGGCAACCGTCTTGACCCCGGGTTGCTGAACCGCCGTCCAGATCGCCCGCGCGTCGTGCGCGTCATCCTTGTTGCCCGTCACGAATGGCCGGACCATCTTCGCCGGTAGCAGGCGGACCTCGTGGCCCAACGCCAGAAGTCGGCGCGCCCAATGCTGCGCGCCGCCGCAGGCCTCCATGCCGATGAGGCACGGCGCGCGATTGGCGAAGTGCTCGAGAAACTTCACCCGTGTCAGGCGCAGCCCGATGAGCTCGCCTGTCTCCGTCTCGACCCAGTGCACCTGGAACACCCGCTTCGCAATGTCCACGCCGACGACGGTTCTGCTACTCTGCATGCTGGACCCTCCGGTTGCCCGGGAAGACCTTGCGTCTTCCCCCCTTGGCACTCTGATGCCGTCGGCCCGTGGGGGTCCACTTCTTCAACCCCACGGCCCGACATCAAGAACGAAGGGCGTCCATTCCATTCGGTTTTCAACTGTCCACTATTGGCCGGTTTTGACCGTCGACCGAGGCTTGGCGCAGGCACGTCATGCTGCACCTCCCGGCCACGGACGTGCGATCGTACGCAGGGCGTGGTAGTCGACCTTCGCGTAGATCGCCGTCGTCTGCAGGCGGGTGTGGCGCAGGAAGTGCTGAATCTCGAACAGGGGAGCGCCCGCGTTGAGCAGTTGCGTTGCCGCGAAATGGCGCAGCCGATGGGCGTGTATGCACCCGAGGCCGGCCCGCTGCGCGGCGGCGGACACGATCTGCGTCACACCGGTCGGGCTCAGCGGTCCCAGGGGAGCGAGCAGGCGGACGAAGACGGCGCGTCCCTGGGCGCGGGCCGGACGCTGGCGTAGGTAGGCCGCGATCGCGTCACCCACATCTGTCGGCAGGGGCATGCGCTCGACCCGCTGTCCCTTGCCGTGCACGACGATCTCGCCGGCGCGCCACTGCAGGTCGTCGAGACGCAGCGCCGCTACTTCGGCGGCGCGCAGGCCGAGACGGGCCAGCGTGGTGATGACCGCAAAGTCGCGGCGCCCGCCGAGAGTCCGGCGATCGCAAGCGGTGAGCAGACGCCGGACGTGGTGGGGCTCGAGGCGGGACGGTAGCCCCGCCAATCGTCGGCCGGGCACCGACGGGACAGCCTTCACCAGGGAACGAGCGATCGCCCCCGTGACGTGGAGGAAGGCCAGCAGCGAGCGCAGCGCGGTTGCTGTCAGTTGCGCGGCTCGTCTGGATTGCTCAGCGCAACGCGTCACCATGAACGCGGTTACCTCGGCCTCGTCGAGTTCCTCGATGTCGAGTGCGAGGCCGTCGGCCGAGACGCAGCGGCGCACAAAGGGGCGGACGGCATCGACGTAACCACGCGCGGTAGCTTCGCCCAGCCCCCGTTCGACGGCGAGATAGTGCCGATAGCGTGCCAGGGTCTCGTCCACGGGCCCCGTCGGGGTAGACGCTGGCGCAGGCCGGACCGCGCCACACGCCCGGAGGTACGCCAGCAACGGGCGTAACGCCCTGTCCGTCAGATGCTGCTTGTAGCCGGCGGCCTGCCGCGCTTCCAGAAACTGCCGCGTTCGCCGCGGGAAATCGGCGACGTCGACATCTTTGGCGTGCAGCCAACGGCTGACGTGGGACATCAGATACAACTGCGTCCTTGTCGAGCGTGGTGTGTAGCCTTGCCGCGCGAGCTCGGTCGCATAGCCCGCTGCGAACGGCTCAAGCGAGCCGGAGATGGGGACGCGTGACGGATCCGCCATGGAGGCCTCCTCTCTCGTCGGTTGAGAGAAGAGTCTCTGCCCGTCAGCGCGTGGTGATTATGCCGACCGTCTCGCCGTCGACGCCGTGCAGGACGGCGACATCAGAGCGTATATCGGCATAATCCGGACATCGGCATACTGGTTCTTATTCCGATATCGGAATAAGAACCACCTGCTCCAACGCTGCAAGCAGCTCCGGGAGGACCATCCCGACAGTCCCTGGGCGGGCGACGTGGCGGCGGTCCTGCGGGCCGGCCTCGACCTGCGGGACCGCTGCAACGCGGGAGCGCTGAGCGAGCACGCGATGGCCACGGCCCGCGGCCGACTCACGGCCCGGCTCGGGCGCCTGGTCGACGCCCCGCCGCCGCTGGCCGACGCCGAGCGCTTCGCGGCGCATCTGGCCACCGAATTCCCGGCCGTGTTCCTGTTCTTGTGGGACCCTTCGCTCGACGCCACCAACTGGCGCGCCGAACAGGCCATCCGGCCCGCCGTGGTCATCCGCAAGGTGTGTGGCGGCAACCGCACCCGCCACGGCGCCGACACCCAGCAGGTCCTGGCCAGCGTCGTGCGCACCGCGCGCCAACGCGGCCTCGACCTGCCTCCGCTGTTCGCCGCGATGTTGCGCGCGGTCGAGCCC
The DNA here is from genome assembly GCA_963665465.1 of Vicinamibacterales bacterium. Lineage (GTDB taxonomy): Bacteria > Acidobacteriota > Vicinamibacteria > Vicinamibacterales > UBA8438 > JAAXGX01. Next base: position 3,835,599 of record OY762226.1, on the reverse strand, counting down.
GTTGTCCCCGAGCTCCTCGGCCTTCCGCCGCCGCCCGCGTAGGCCGGCAACGTCCGAACACACGACCTCGACGTGCGACCGGTCCCCGCGGCCGCCCCGCCGCAGGGAGGGGGAGACCGCACCCCCTCGGTCGCCACCCGACTTCACGCAGAGAGAGCCACCGATGCTCCCGCGCGCCGGCTGGCGTTCAGTGTCCCGTGGCATCGCGACCGGGGAGGCAACCCGCGCGAACATACTGTCGCTTGCAGCAACCTCGTCGGGGCGCTGAAACCTCCTCACTCCAAGCCCACTTTCAGCCCATGTTTATTGGGAGATCACCCGCTAACCGAATACGAAGAGTTGACTTGCCAAAGGCACACCAGCGGCCGCCGAAAAGCCAGCGCCGAGAATGACCGCGATGCTGCCGACATCCTTCTGATCCTTGACCTTCAGCTCCCCATCTTTCGCACTCGCTCGCGCCCCGCGGTTCATAGTCCTCTACAAAGAGTTTACAGTGGCCATGCGGTGCGGGCAACCTAGCAATCTGCGCCGTAGGAAAGCCCGCGTCGCGAACGGGGTTGTGGGTTGACGACCTGAGTCAATGTAGGGAAGCGACGATGACGGTTGGCCAACGATGCGGATTCTCGGCCGAGAGCGATCTGGACGGCGAAACGGCGCGCTGACGGGCCGCTGGGTGCGCCAGAGACCGTGATAGGCGCCGGTCGGTCGCCGTCAGGTGCCACATCCCCTCCTGTTACGCCGCCATTGGCACATGCAGGCGCTTGATGTTCAACGCCAGGCACACCAAGTCCCACTCGCCCCGCACCTTCGCCAGGCCACGCAGGCTGAAGTACCGAAAGCCCAGCACGTGCTTGACCCAGCCGTACGGCGCGTCCGACAGCCACTTGCGTTCGGCGTAGGTTGCTCGACCCGCCGGCTTCGACAACCTCTCGGCCATGCGATTCGTCGCGGGATACTTCTCCGGGTCGCGGGACCCTGTCTGCTTCTCCTCCCGGCCTAGCAGCCTGAGGTGGAAGTCTCTAGGTTCACACGTACGGGCGGAATCGGTGATGGCGCAATGGCGAACCGGTTTTGGCCGAAATCGGCATGGAGAACGTCGAGAGACGCCTCAGAGGGCGCCACAGGTCACCCCACCACCCGATTAGAGCGCAGAATAGGGCCGCAGCCCGACCCTGAAGGCTCCGCGGCGTGCCCACACCGATCACCTGCCGCAACAGCAGCCCCAGGTTGCAGCCGGCGACGTGTACGAGCAGCCGCTTGAGGATGTTCGGATGCCCTCGAAGATGGACCCGCCGCATCCCGCCGGTCTCGCACACGTGCGCGAACGGTCGTTCCAACAGTTCTCCTCGACACCGCAGTAGCCGCCGGCCGCGCGCGCCCCGAATCCGCCGCCGGTTGCCATACACCGCATCACGAACCGTCAGCTTGCCCTTCCAGCACCGACGGCCCCGGTCCGGCTCCGAGATGTAGCTTCTCAGACCCAGCGCCTTCAGGTCAGTCAGTGTCTGATTGCTGTGGTAGCCCTTGTCGCCCACCACCTCTTCGATGCCAGGCCCCTCCGGCTGAACCGCCTCGAGCTGCTCGGCCGCCACGATCAGCGTCTCAACCATCGACGTCGTGTCGCCCGTATCGGCTGCCTGCACCGTAACGCCCACCACCGCGCCGCTCTCCAGGTCCACGGTGTGCTCGGCCTTGTGGGCCAGGTGGGTCCGACCGTCCTTCATCTTCGTGACCCGCGCATCCGGATCATGCGGATGAGTCCAGTCGGCGTTTGATGTCTTCTTCCTCTTCTTGCGGGACTTATCGAACCGCGCCAGGTCGGCTCGAGTCGGCGTCGCGATACCCGACGCTTCGGCCAGCCGCGTCAGGAATGCCGTGTAGTCCTCACCCGTGTCGCGACGAACGATGCTGCGCAAAGCCGCGTTCGCCTCCAGCGTCGTCGCGTCAACTCCCACCGTCTTGCCCCGCAGCAGACCCGCGTCGGCGAGTCGCTGCAACACCCAGGTGAAGACCGCCTCATGCGCCTCGACGCTCAGCAACCGCCGCGTCCGCGAGATCGTCGAGTGGTCGGGTGGCGAGGCCGGCGGCGCCAGACGCAGAAACGACCGCAGGCTCAGCGAATCGGACGCCCGCCAAGCGATAGCTCGCTCCGAATCCAGGCCCTCGAAATAGCCCACCAGAAGCAGCCGGAAGTAGCGACCCGGCGCCAGACTTGGCCGTCCCTTCCGCGCGTAGAACGGTGCGCACAGCTCTTCGACGAACGCATCGAAGCCGCCCGCGCGCAGGACCTGGTTCAGGCGCTCATAGAACGGATGCCCGCCGCCCTGGGGCAGGTCCGAAGTCGCCACCCACATCGATTGTTGTGACCCACCGTCCCGCGTCGTCCCCATCGCCATTCGGGCCAGTGTAGGGCACGGGATCGGCCGTGTCGATCCCTCCAGGACAGACTTTCACCACGGACTGCTAGCGCCACATACCCGTCAACGCCCCGCTTCTCCAGGTCCGTCAGGTCTCGCTCGTTGCAGTACCCCGCGTCGGCCAGCACCGTCTCCGGTTGCGCGTCGAACGTCTCCTGCACCGCGTCGACCACCACCGGCAACTCCCCCTGGTCACTCGCGTTCGCCGTCACATCCGTCGCCACCACCAACTGGTGCCCAGCGTCGACCGCCGCCTGCGCGTTGTAGCACTGCTGGAAGCCGTCGTTGCTCGTCTTCATGATCCCGCTTTCCGGGTCCGCCAAGTTGGTCTGCGCCTGCTCATCAGGCTCGCCATACGCTCGCTGTTACGGCCGCCCCCCTTTCGGGTTCCGCGTCTGGCCCGGCGCCCGACCCTGCACGTCGTCTGCCGCCCGCTGCGCCGCCTCCAACCGCGCCTTCGCCGCTCGGATCGCCGCCAAACGGTCCTCCCGCCGCCGCAACTCCGCCGGCAACTCGTCGCCCCGGACCTCCGGGCTCAAGCGCTCGTCCTCGGCCACGTCGGTCTCGTCCGCCGCCCGCAAACAGCGCGTCGACCTCGCCGGCCAGGCGCCGTTCCTCCACCTGCATCCGACCGTAGCTCATCGCCTTGCGCTTGCTCGCCTTCGCGCGCACCTTCGTCCCGTCCACCGACAGCTTCCCGAACCGGACCAGGCCCAATTCCCGCGCCAGACCGACCACCTCGACGAACAGCGTACGCGTAGAGCAGCACCTTCACCATCATCCGAGGGTCATACGGCGCGTTGCGCCGACCGTCCCCCACGTACGGTGCGTAGAACGCCGCCAGATCCAGACCGTCCACCAGATCGCTGATGTGGTGCGCCAAGTGGCCCTCGGGCAGCCACTCCCGTACATCCGGCGGCAAAAGCAGTGACTGGTCCGGTGCGTAGCGGCGAAAAGTCGTCGGCATCAAGTCCTTCCCGCGTCCGATCTCGACCACGATTGTCGCACCGTTTTCTACGGCGCAGACTCCTAGCCAGGGATCCGGGACACTGGCGGAGCTGAACGCTAAGCGGACGAGGGTCGGAGCAATTGGTAGCAGTAGGAACGACGCAAGGATTGCTGGGACTTGCTCCAGAGGCTCATCATGCACCAAGCAGTGAACTTCCAGCACAGCTTCTCGGCCGGGGTCGGCACACCGGACCCCGTCGCCATGGCTCAACTTCAACGCGTCTGTACGCCGTCCCGGGGCGGCGGCGCGACGAGCGACGCCGATCCAGGCACACTGCTGTTGACCCAGGCACACCGCTGGCCACGCCGTTTGTCGTCAGGTGAGAGCAGAACGTCAGTGGCGAGCCCGGCGAACCTCCGGTGGAACGTGCGCGCCGAGGGCCGCTGCGAGGGGAACCGCCGCGGCCCGACTCACCTCGGAGCCGGCCGCCTTCGTTGGCATCACGCTGACTCTCGACCGCCCCGCATTACACCGGTCGCGGCCTCCATTCCGGGGCGCCGCACTCGCGGCGAGCGAGCGGGAGGGCGTGGCGCTGTGCGAGGTGTTCGGTGAGCGTAGCGGTGACGCAACAGCCACCTACCCGATACGGGTACCTCGTAGTCGACGGTCGCGAGTGGGCGGTACGACACCGCAGCCCGCGCACCCTCCTTCCGAACCGACGAGTCGGCCAGCCGCCCACGGGTTGGTGCTCACGCGCCGGCTGGAGTGGCAGCAGCTACTCTTCAAAGGGATATGTGACCGGCAGTCCGGGGACGGACGTGAAACCGCGGTCGGCGGTCCACAGCTCAGCGGCACCCGCCTCAAACGCCGTCAGGGCGATCTGCAGGTCGAAGATCCTTGGTCCGCTCACGGACAGATCCTCTGCCAGCCGGATCAAGCGCAGGGCGAGGCCCGCACCGGGCATCCAGATCTCGGCCCCAGCCCCGGCCAACTGCAGGGCGCTGATGAACCGGCCCGCCTCGTCGCCTGTCGACGGGCGACCGGGTGCCCCTGGATGCGTGACGACGCTCCAGAGCTCACCCACGACCGGCAGGCTGAAACCCCAACCGGCCGCGGAGGCGCTCGCGCGGGCGATGGCTCCGCGAGCCACCTTCGACTCGGGGACCGCCGACCGATGAGCGTAGACGAGCAGATTGGTATCGAGGGCAATCACCGATTGCGTCGCAGCCAGTCGCTCATCGATGCCCGGTCGCGTAGATCCAACCCGGGCGGCACGCCGCCATCGACAGTGACCCACTGGATGCCGCGCACCCCGCCGACTCCTCGCGGGGGCCGCTGCAATTCGTGGCGCAGACCACGTTCGATCAGCTCGCGCAGCGTCGACCGCGTCTCGGCCGCACGGGTCTTGGCCGCGATGAGCAGATCGTCCGGGAGCTCGACGGTCGTCTTCACGCGGCTCTGGCAGGATAACCTTGTTCATGGCTCGACCTGTTCGATCAGGAGGAAGCATGCGACCAACCGCAATCGCCGTCGGCATCACGTGTCTGCTCCTCGTGAACCTCGCCACTGCCGCGCCCGCCGCGCACGCGCAGTCCTGGTCGCCGCCGCCGCCCGAGGAGCGCTGCCCCAGCCGGTGGGGCGCCGGCGACGAGCTCGGCGCCGTGAACCACATGGGGCCGGAGACGGTGCTGCGCGCCGCGAGCCTCATCCGCGAAGGCCGCGTCATCGAGCTCGGCCAGGTGCTGTCGAGCGACATGCCGCTGGGCGGGACCCGGCACTTCGACCTCTACATGAAGCCGACGCGGATGAGCCCCGAGTCGAACGCGCGGGGCTCGAACGAGGAGATCGTCGTCGCCGAGATGGGCCAGGTAGGCACCCAGTTCGACGGCTTCACGCACCAGACCATCGGCGACGACCTGTACAACTGCATCGATCAGAACGAGGTGATGACGCGCTCCGGGTTCACCCGGCTCGGCATCGAGAACGTCGGCACCCTGATGACGCGCGGCGTGCTCATCGACGTGGCGGCCCTCAAGGGCGTGGCGGTGCTGCCCGAGAGCTACGAGATCACCGTCGACGACCTGCAGCAGGCGCTCGACCGCCAGCAGGTGGCGCTCGAGCCGGCCGACGCGGTGCTGGTCCACACCGGCTGGGGCACGTACTGGGACACCGACCCCGAGCGGTTCTCGACCAACGGGCCGGGCATCGGGCTCGCGGCCGGCCAGTGGCTCGTGGAGCACGACCCCATGCTGGTGGGCGCCGACAACGTCCCGGTGGAAGTGGCCCCCAACCCGGACCCGGCGCTCTCCACTCCCGTGCACCAGATCATGCTCGTGATCAACGGCATCCACCTGGTGGAGCGGATGAAGCTCGACGAGCTGGCCGCGGCCGGCGTGTACGAGTTCGCCTTCGTCGTGCAGCCGCTGAAGCTGAAGGGCGCCACCGGCTCCACCGTCGCCCCGGTGGCGATCTACTGAAACGACAGCGCTACCTGCCGAGGACGACGTCGAGGCCGGACAGGAGAAGGTCGAGCTTGGCGCGCGGCAGCTTGCCGGCGCGCTCGTCGAGCACTGTCTTGTCGAGGGCAACGATCTGTGAGACGTTGGCTACCGAGCTCTTGGGAAGCCCGGTCACCCGGGACGTCAGAAGTGCGTTCCCGGGTGCATCGGCCCACCGCAGGTTGCCGGTCAGCGGGACGCACACCACCGTGGCGATCCGGCTTCGATTGAGCGCGTCTCCCTGGACGACCACGACTGGCCGCCGGAAACCGGGACCGGACCCCGTGGGTGAAGCCAGGTCAGCCCACCACACGTCGCCCTGACCGATCACCACTCCGTGCGCTCCAGGACGCGGCGGCCGGCCGCGGTGACGAACGCATCTCCCTCCGCCTCGACGCCGACCTGCTCGCACACGCGATCCATCGCGTCGGTGATCTCGTCGGGGGCATGCCGGGCGATGTATTCGATGAGAGCGGCGCTGTAGACCTCGCTTCGGGATCGACCGGCGCCGCGCGCCAGGCGCTCGACCCTGTCGAAGACGTGGTCCGGTATCGAGACAGCCGTTTTCATACCGCGAGTATAACCGGCAGGGAACACGGCAGCAGGTCGACTCACTCTCAGCGGAACGACAGGACCGAGTCGTCGGGTCGGCAGACGCAGTGCCGCTGCCCGCGGCTACTCCGCGGTCACGGTCACCGTCACGTCGGCGGTGCTGATGAAGCCGCCGTCGTGGGCCATCGCGCGCAGGACGTACGTGCCCGGCGCCGCGAAGGTCGCCGTCACCGGATACCGCCCGTCGGCCGGCAGGGACGGCGGCGTCCAGCCGGGCGTCCAGGGCGAGTCGCCGCGATAGTCCGGATAGGTCTTGAACTGCGGGGGGTCGAAGGCGACCTGGTCGCCCGGGCCGCGGTAGACGAGCCACGCCACGCGCAGCCCCCACGCGTTGTCCTTGATCGGGGTCGCGAGCCCCGGCCAGAGCGACCTGGCGGCCTTCGGTTGCGGAATGCCGTCGTCGCTGGCCAGCGCGGTCAGGGCGAGCGGCTCCCCCAGCTCGACGGTTCTCTGCGCCGCGCCCTCGACGCGGACGACCGGCGCCCGGTTGGCGCGCTCGACCTCGGTGACGCCGAGCCCGCCGATGTCCATCATCTTCATCAGGTCGTCGACGATGTAGTTGACCCGCAGGCTGCCGTAGGCGCTCTCCGTCCGGCCGTGGGCCGTCAGGGTCCACACGACTTCGCCGGCCCCGAGGTCGGCCGGCACCGTGACCCGGAACACGTACCGGTTGCGCCTGGGCTGGAACCACGTCGGCTGCCCCGCGTCCGCCGGACCGGGCTCCAGCCGGTTGTGCGGCCCGACCGGAATGTGCAGCTTCTCGTCCATGTTGCGGTTCATGTACCCGAACCACAGGCTGAACGTCCCGTCGGGGTTCCGCTCCCAGCCCTCGAACGCCGGCGCGATGTTCTGGCCGCGCGAGTAGATGATCGTCTGGGCCGCCGTCGCCGCCGCGCCGATCAGGACCAGAACCACCGTGCAGACGGCGACCGCACCTCCGCCTGCCAACCGCCCGGAGCGGCCTCTCCCCATCGCGATGCCTCCGCCGCCGCCCCGCGACTTGCCGGCGGCTGCCACTACTGCTGGTCCTGCGACGTGGCGAACATCTGGCGCGTCCCCCGCGCCGCGACCTCCGCCTCGAACTCCTCCTCGGTCAGGAAGATCATGCGCGGCAGGTGGTAGAACATGTCGTCGATCGACCGGTTGCCCCAGCCCTTCCAGTTCCGCGGATCGACGACGCGCGGGTTGCCGGGCGAGTTGTCGTACCACGCCAGCAGGTGCAGGACGGTGCCCGTCGGGAGCAGCGGGGCCGCGTCCTCCTCGTACACGTAGACGCGCACCCAGTTGTGGTTGTAGTCCGCACAGTTGAGCATCTCGCGGGCGTTGTTCGGGTAGAGCGCCTCGATGCACATCCGCTTGCCGCTCGAATGGAGGTGCGGCTCGAACGTCATCAGCATCGTCGGGCGCTGGACCCGGAAGAACCCGTCGCGCATCACGTTGCTCTCGCCGGCCGGGATGTCCAGCTCCAGCTCGAACCCGCCGGCCTGCGCGCCCGTCGTCTGCCGGTACCTGGGCGCGTGCCCCTGCGGGTGAAACGTGAAGGCCGTGTCGAGGCGCGCACGCACCCTCCTCCCGATCGAGTGCAGGTGCGTGTTCCTGTACGTCAGGACCGAGCGCGCGGGCAGCTTGACGCCCACGTGATCCGGGAAGACGGTGGCGTTCTGGCCCAGCTCGTGGACGATGCCGAACAGCCCCGGGTTGGCGAGGCCGCCCGCGGCGCCGGCGTCGGCGTCCCCTTCCAAGGCCTCCTCCGCTTCATCCGCGAGCACCTCGGCGGTGATGACCGAGTGGTGCACGACGAACAGATCCAGGTCGGCCCGGCCGGCGTCGGCAACCGCTCCGCCCGCACCCGCGGCGGCCGGCTCGACGTTCACGCCGTCGTCGTCGAGAATCACCTCCCGGATCTCGACCGCCTTGATCCAGCGGTCCTCGGTGAGGCCGGTCGGCGAGGGGGGGTTGACGATGCCGTACCAGTCGGGCGCCAGCGCCTCGACCGTCGTGACCGGCGACGACACGACCAGGTCCGGGGTGCCGATGCTCCACTGCCCGCCGGGCGGCCATGCGAGCGGCGGCGGCTTGTCGGCCGGATCGCCGCGCGGGGCGCCCGCGTCCGCCCATTCGCCGATCAGCCGGATCTCCGCATCCGTCAGCGACGGATCGTCGATGAAGCGCTGTATCCCTATGTTCTTGTCGACGAACCACGGCGGCATCTCGCGGGCCAGGGTGCGCGCCTGGATGGCGCGCGCCCAGGGGCGGACCTCCGCATAGTCGATCAGCGACATCGGCGCGCCGCCGCCGGGCCGATGGCAACGCTCGCACGAGCGTTGCAGGATGGGCGCGATGTCCCGGGCGAACGTCGCGCCGTCCGCCGGCCCCGCCTGCGCAGCCACGGGAGCGGGAGCCGCCAGGATTCCGACCGCCGCCAGCCCGGCCACGACCGCCGAGGCCCCCGCGGTTCTGCCCGCCCTGATGGTGACAGCCCTCATCGAACCCTCCACTACTCCAGCAGGCCGGCGCGTACCCGAGCAGGCCGGCGCGCCGCTCATTCCGCCAGCGGATGCGGCCGCAGCTGGAACTGGATCACGGAGCTGCGCCGGCCCTTGCCGCCCTCGATGTGCCAGTTCAGGTTCGAGCCGTAGTTGGCCCACAGGCCGCGCCCCTTCCAGCCCGCGTCCGGATCGTCGATCCGCCCGTCGAGACCGCGGGCGAAGAAGCCGAGCGGATACGGCACGCGCAGCACGACCCACTCCCCGGTCTCGGGCTGCAGCGCCAGCAGCGAGTCCGAGCCGGAGCCGGTCGCAATCGGGACGTTGGCGCCGAGACCGAGCGTGTCGAACTGGTCCACCCAGTTGTAGTAGTGGTAGTCGGCGCTGCCCGACGCGCTCACGCCCTTCATTTGCGGCCCGGGCGTCGGATGGAGCGTCCAGCCCTCGGGGCAGTGCTGTCCGGTCGCGTCGGGTCCGTTCAGGACGCGGCACTTGCTGCGGTCGAAGCTGGCGATGTGCCCGCTGCCCGAGAGCGCCGTCCAGATCAGCCCGTTCCGATCGACGTCGACGCCGCGTGGGCCAAACCCCTGGTGCGCCGCGCCGAACCCGGGGTTCTCGCCCGACGGCGGCTCGTACACCTCGGCCCGGCAGGTCGCGGGCGGATTGTCGCCCCGCTCGAGACGCACGAGGCGTCCGGGAAACGGCCCGGTCCGCACGACCCACGCGCTGCCGTCGACGGGGTTGGGGATGACGCCGTAGGCGTGGCCCGCGATGCGCGTGTCGCGCGTCGGGTCGACCGCCCCGCCCGGCTCGTTCCACGGCCGCGTGATGCGCCCGTCGCCGTTGGTGTCGAGCACGGTCGGACACCACCCCTGCGAGGCCTGCTCGTCGCCGGTCGCGTCGAACTGCCGCGTGTCGAGCCAGCCGACGACGTTCGGGTCGCCGCTGAACCAGAGCGTGTCGTTCGCGTCCTCGGCGAACTGCAGGTGGTGCGTGCCGTAGCAGCTGTCGATCAGGGTGAACGACCCGGTTGCCGGGTCGTAGTACGAGATCTGGCGCCCGCTGCTCGGCACGGGGAAGTACCGCGCGGAGGAATGCGCCGAGCCGGCCTTGCACCAGTCGGGATTGTCGCGGCGGCGGATGGTGGACGTCATCCATACCCGCCCGCTGGCATCCATCATCGGGTTGTGCGGGTTGGCCGGCCCGTCGAAGATGATCTCGTCGCCCCAGTACGGCGACGGCTCGAAGCCCGGCTGCGTGGGGAAGAACGAGGGAACCGTCTCCACCGGCGCCCGCAGCGGGATGTCGAGCTCGGTCGATCGATGGCGCTTCGTGTCGGTGATCACGAGCGTGTCCTGCGTGATCGAGACGCCGTAGACCAGGCCGTTCGCGTTGACGGTGGGCTGCCGCTTGTCGGTGGTGATCTCGTCGTGCACGTACGAGGTCTCGTTCGCCCACTCCCACATGGTGAGCACGAGGCTGCGCTCGACGCCCTGCGGCCGGGGCGGCGCGGACGGCACCTCGCCGGCGGCGATCCGCTCGCTCCAGTCGGCATACATCTCGAGACCGCGCGCACGCCCGAACCGGTTCATCACCGCGCTCATCTGCGCGCCCCGCTGCCCGAACAGGACGCGGTGGTCCCACGCCTCGACCGCCGAGTCGAAGCCGTCGAGGTGCGCGGTGTCGAAGGTGAAGCGGTTGCCCATCTGGTGGCAGAGCTGGCAGCCCTGCTTGGTGATGTCGACCCAGGCGGCCTGGCTGCGCAGGGCCGGGGAGATGCCGTTGCCGTCGGGCCCGGTGCCGGGGAATTCATCCGCGGCCGGCGGCTCGAGGAGCGAGTACCAGTAGTTGGCGGGATAGACGCTGGCCGCGTCCCGCGGCGAGGCCGCCGGCGTCGCGCCGAGCGTCAGGGTCTCGCCGGGCGCAGCCGACACCGGCTCGGAATCGACCAGACCGTAGCCGCGCACCCAGACGCGATACGAGGCCGCGGGCAGGTCGGGCACCAGGAAGCGCCCGTCATCGTCCGTGACCACGATCCTCCGGAAGCGTGTCTCCAGGTCGTCGGTCTCGGCGATGACCCACACCCCCGCCTCGGCGCCGGCCGAGCTGCGCACGACGCCGCTCAGGTTGCCGGCCGCCTCCGGGGGCTGCTGGGCGGACAGTCCGGCGACCAGGACCGCGACCGCGGCGACGACGAGCCAAACGACCGGTCTGCGCTGTGTCGGCTGTGTCATGGGACTCCTCGCTGATGTCGCTGGCCACAGTCTAGCAGCCCCCGCCGGCGGGCCGGGTCCCGTATTGAAATGGTCCCGGCAGCGGGCTAGAATACGATTCAAATACAACAGGATACGTCCGGGCACTCCCAGGCACCGAGGAGATCTCATGATGACGATGCGGTACTCCCGGCGGACGTCACTCGCCCTGTTCACCGCGGCGCTGCTGGCAGCGGCCGCGGCCCCCGCGCCGGCCCTCGCCCAGGCGGGCGCCGAGCACGAGGTCACCTTCAGCAGGGACATCGCCCCGATTCTGCAGCGCAGCTGCCAGAAGTGCCACCGGCCGAACGCCATCGCGCCGATGTCGCTGATCGACTACGACGAGGTGCGCCCCTGGGCGAGGGCCATCAGGAACCGCACCGGGCTGCGCGACAAGCCGGGCGTCATGCCGCCCTGGTTCGTCGAGAAGGACATCGGCATCCAGGCGTTCAAGGACGACCCGTCGCTGTCGGACGCGGAGATCCGCCTCATCGCGACCTGGGTCGACAACGGCGCCCCGGAGGGCGACCCGGCCGACCTGCCGCCGCCGCTCGCCTTCATCGACGTCGACGAGTGGGAGATCGGCGAGCCCGACCTGATCGTCTCGTCGCCGAGCGTGCACGTGCCGGCCGACGCGCCCGACTGGTGGGGCGCCATCGGCGAGGTGCCCACGGGGCTGACCGAGGACCGCTACGTCGCCGCGCTCGAGTACAAGGAAGTCGTCGAGTCGCGCGAAGGCCCGGGTCGCGACACCGTCGGCGCGCTCTACGTGGTACACCACGCCACGCTCAACGTCGTCTCGCCCGACGGCGAAGGGGCCGACCCCGCGGAGCGCAGCACGTGGCCGGTGCACGAGGTCGGCCGCAACGCCGACTTCTTCAATCCGGACGGCGGCAAGCTGATGAAGGCGGGGTCGAAGCTCGCCTTCAACTCGATGCACCTGCACGCGAACGGCGCCGACACGCGCGCCCATCTCAACGTCGGCTTCAAGTTCCATCCGCGGGGCTACGAGCCGACCGTGAAGACCGAGCACATGTTCTTCGGCAACGGCGTCGACCTCGACATCGAGGCGCTGGACCCGAACCAGGAGATGGAGGCGTACTTCACGCTGCCGGAGCACGCCAAGCTCAGCATCTTCGAGCCGCACATGCACGCGCCCGGCTACCGCATGTGCCTCGAAGCCATCTGGGGCATCACCGTCGAGACGCTCAACTGCGTGGGCTACGACCACAGCTGGGTGCGGGTCTACACGTACGCGGACGAGGCTGCGCCGCTGCTGCCCAGGGGCACCATCCTGCGCATCACCGGCTACTTCAACAACTCGCCGTCGAACCCCAACGTGCCCGACCCGCGCAACTGGTCGGGCGGCGGCCACCGCTCGGTGGACCAGATGTTCATCAACCTGATGCGCGGCGTCTACCTGTCCGAGGAGCAGTTCCAGGCCGAGGTCGAGGAGCGGCGCCAGGTCCTCCAGTTGGCCGAGGGCGAGACCGTCGTCGGCTGCCCGCTGTGCGGCATCTCCGTCTCGGCGCCGGACGTGGCGGCTGACGACGACCAGGGAGACCAGCAATGAGAGCCACGTGGATCGTCGCCGTCGCCGCCGTCGTCGCTATCGTGCTCGGCGTTCAGGAGCTTGCCGCGCAGCGCAACCCCGGCCGGCGTTCGTATGCCACGGGCCAGGAGGTGGTGCCGGCCTACGAGGGCTGGGAGCAGAACGACGACGGGTCGTTCAACCTGGTCTTCGGCACGATGAACCGCAACTGGGCGGAGGAGCTGCACATCCCGATCGGCCCGCACAACAGCATCGAGCCGGGCGGTCCGGACCAGGGACAGCCGACGTACTTCCTGCCGCGGCGCAACCGCTTCCTGTTCCGGATCCGGGTGCCGGCCGACTTCGGCGACAACGAGCTGGTCTGGACGCTGACGAGCCCGAACGGCGAGACCAAGCACGCCTACGGGACGCTCAAGCCCGACTACTTCATGGACAACAACGTCCGCATGGCCAACAACGGGGCGGGCGTCAGGGGGGACCTCTACAAGAACGCGCCCCCGAAGGTGACGCTCGACGGTCCGCGGCGCCGGACCGTGAAGGTCGACGAGCCCGTCGTCCTGACGGCGGTCGCGCAGGACGACGGGCTGCCGGAGGCGCGCCCGATGCGGCCCACCGACCCGGCCCGGCCGTCCAGCCTGGCGCCGCAGGCGGCGATGGGGCTGCGGCTGTCCTGGTTCGTCTACCGGGGCGAGACCAACGTGACGTTCGACCCGCCGCAGATCAAGGTGTGGGAGGACACGCGGGCGAACTCGAACTCGCCGTGGGGCGCCGGCTGGCAGACGCCGCCGCAGCCCAAGGACAACAAGTGGGTGGTGCGGGCCAGGTTCGCCGAGCCCGGCACCTACGTGCTGCGCTGCATCGCCCACGACGGCGGCCTCGCCACGTACGAAGAGGTCACCTTCGAGGTCACCGGCCAGGAGTCTGCGCCGTAGAACGGCGTAGACTCCTGGCGAGGGTTGGTTGGGCGGCAACCGGAGCCGGAGGCGACGATTGCCGGGCCAGGAGCCCGTGGCAAGAGGCCCCGCTGCATTCGAGTGGCCGGGTGGCCCGGCCCTGCGACGGTCTCGCGGCCTTCTTCGGAACGTGACTGCCGTGCGGCCCGACGGCTGCACGGCGGTCACCGAGCTCCGCCCTCCGGCTGTCGAAATCCCCCGTTGAAATACCCCCGGGACCCGACTAGAATGGCGGCATTCCCCAAAGGGTTCGGGTACTCCCAGGCACCGAGGAGATCTACAGATGACGATTCGGTACTCCCGGCGTGCACCATTCGCATTGCTCAGCGCCATGCTGCTGGCGGCGGTCGCAGCCCCCGCGCCGGCCCTCGCCCAGGCGGGCGCCGAGCACGAGGTCACCTTCAGCAAGGACGTCGCCCCGATTCTGCAGCGCAGTTGCCAGAAGTGCCACCGGCCGAACGCCATCGCGCCGATGTCGCTGATCGACTACGACGAGGTGCGCCCCTGGGCCAGGGCCATCAAGAACCGCACCGGGCTGCGCGACAAGCCGGGCGTCATGCCGCCCTGGTTCGTCGAGAAGGACATCGGCATCCAGGCGTTCAAGGACGACCCGTCGCTGTCGGACGCGGAGATCCGCCTCATCGCGACCTGGGTCGACAACGGCGCCCCGGAGGGCGACCCGGCCGACCTGCCGCCGCCGCTCGCCTTCATCGACGTCGACGAGTGGGAGATCGGCGAGCCCGACCTGATCGTCTCGTCGCCGAGCGTGCACGTGCCGGCCGACGCGCCCGACTGGTGGGGCGCCATCGGCGAGGTGCCCACGGGGCTGACCGAGGACCGCTACGTCGCCGCGCTCGAGTACAAGGAAGTCACCGAGTCGCGCGAGGGGGCCGGCCGCGACACCGTCGGCGCGCTCTACGTCGTTCACCATGCCACGCTCAACGTCGTCGGGCCCGACGGCGAAGGGGCCGATCCCGCGGAGCGCAGCTCGTGGCCGGTGCACGAGGTCGGACGCAACGCCGACTTCTTCAACCCCGAGGGCGGCAAGCTGTTGAAGGCCGGCTCGAAGCTCGCCTTCAACTCGATGCACCTGCACGCGAACGGCGCCGACACGCGCGCCCATGTCAACGTCGGCTTCAAGTTCCATCCGCGGGGCTACGAGCCGACCGTGAAGACCGAGCACATGTTCTTCGGCAACGGCGTCGACCTCGACATCGAGGCGATGGACCCGGACCAGGAGATGGAGGCGTACTTCACGCTGCCCGAGCACGCCAAGCTCAGCATCTTCGAGCCGCACATGCACGCACCCGGCTACCGCATGTGCCTCGAGGCCATCTGGGGCATCACCGTCGAGACGCTCAACTGCGTGGGCTACGACCACAGCTGGGTGCGGGTCTACACCTACGACGACGAGGCTGCGCCGCTGCTGCCCAAGGGCACCATCCTGCGCATCACCGGCTACTTCAACAACTCGCCGTCGAACCCCAACGTGCCCGACCCGCGCAACTGGTCGGGCGGCGGCCACCGCTCGGTGGACCAGATGTTCATCAACCTGATGCGCGGCGTCTACCTGTCCGAGGAGCAGTTCCAGGCCGAGGTCGAGGAGCGGCGCCAGGTCCTCCAGTTGGCCGAGGGCGAGACCGTCGTCGGCTGCCCGCTGTGCGGCATCTCCGTCTCGGCGCCGGACATGGCGGCTGACGACGCGGGAGACCAGCAGTGAGAGCCGCGGGGATCGTCATGGTCGCGGCGGCTGTCGCGGTGGTGCTCGGCGTTCAGGAGCTCACCGCGCAGCGCAACTCGGGCCGGCGCTCGTATGCCACCGGCCAGGAGGTGGTGCCGGCCTACGAGGGCTGGGAGCAGAACGACGACGGGTCGTTCAATCTGGTCTTCGGCACGATGAACCGGAACTGGGAGCAGGAGCTGCACATCCCGATCGGCCCGCACAACAGCATCGAGCCGGGCGGTCCGGACCGGGGGCAGCCGACGTACTTCCTGCCGCGGCGCAACCGCTTCCTGTTCCGGATTCGGGTGCCGGCCGACTTCGGCGAGAACGAGGTGGTCTGGACGCTGACGAGCCCGAACGGCGAGACCAAGCACGCCTACGGGACGCTCAAGCCCGACTACTACATGGACAACAACGTCCGCATGGCCAACAACGGCGCTGGCGTCAGGGGGGACCTCTACAAGAACAACCCTCCGGCGCTGACGCTCGACGGCCCGCGGCGCCGGACCGTGAAGATCGACGAGCCCGTCGTCCTGACTGCTGTCGCGCAGGACGACGGGCTGCCGGAGGCGCGCCCGATGCGGCCTACCGACCCGGCGCGGCCATCCAGCCTGACGCCCCAGGCGGCGACGGGGCTGCGGCTGTCCTGGTTCGTCTACCGGGGCGAGAAGAACGTGGCCTTCGACCCGCCGCAGATCAAGGCGTGGGAGGACACGCGGGCGAACTCGAACTCGCCGTGGGGCGCCGGCTGGGAGACGCCGCCGCCGCCCAAGGACAACAAGTGGGTGGTGCGCGCCAAGTTCGCCGAGCCCGGCACCTACGTGCTGCGCTGCATCGCCCACGACGGCGGCCTCGCGAGCTACGAGGACATCACCGTCGAAGTCACCGGCTGACCTGCCGACACATGCCGGGGAGTCGCGAGCTGCCGCGTCACGGCGGCCCGACTCCCCGGACATTTTTCCCCGCCTCGGGGCGGCTCCTCGCCCCACCGGTCCACGAACCGTCCCCTTTGCCGCGTCCGGAGGCGTCGGGGCTCACGGAAGCCGAAAGACGAACAGCGTGTTCCCGCGGCCCGGCTGCCGGATCTCCGGGGTGAGCCCCCGGAAGTTGATGCCTCCGCCGGCGGCGATGGCGATGTACTGCACGCCGTCGTGCCTGTAGGTGACCGGAAACCCGCCGGCGCTCGAGTTGAGGATCTGCTCCCACAGGACGTCCCCGGTCCGCGCGTCGAAGGCGCGGAAACGGCGCGCGTCGTCGCTCACGAACACCAGGCCGCCCCCGGTGGCCAGCACGGAGCCGGCAACGCCGGCGCGCTGGCGGTACACCCACGCGGGCTCCCCGGTCGCCAGATCCATGGCGGTGAACTGGCCGATCTGACCGTCGATGTCCGGAGCGGCCTCCAATGCGACCCGCGCCGAGCCGTGGTGGGCGCCGGGCCGGTCGCGGAACTCGTTGAGCGTCAGCGTCATGCAGGCGTTGTTGACGGGCGCGTACAGCAGGTTCGTCCCGGGGTGATACGCCGTGGCCTGCCAGTTGATGCCGCCGTAGTAGCTGGGGCACACGAAGACCGGCTCGCCGACCTGCGGGAACTTGAGCGCCTCGTTCGTGATGACCCGGCGGCTCTCCGCGTCGATGTCCACCACGACGTTCTGCGGGGTGGTGGGCTGGGCCCAGAGGAACGCGCCCGTCGCCGCGTCCAGCGCCCATACGATGCCGGTCTTGCCGGGGATGCCGGTGACGATCTTGCGGCGCCGCCCCGCCGTGAGCGCGTTGTTCCGCCACTCGACCGCGCCCGGCGACACCTCGGTCTCGACGATCAGCCGCGCGAACGGATGGTCGAGGTCCCACTCGCCGTTGGGAATGTGCTGGAAATACCAGGCGATCTCGCCGGTATCGGCGTCCAGGGCCAGCGTGGAGTTGGTGTACAGCACGTCGCCGTCGCCGGTGCGGCGCTGCACCGAGCCCCAGGGGATCGGCACGCCGACCCCCGTGTAGATCAGGTTCAGCTCCGGGTCGTAGCTGGGCGCGTTCCAGGGCGAGCCGCCGCGCCGGTCCGCGTCCGGGACGTCGCCCCAGCTGTCGTAGCCGAACTCGCCCTCGCGGGGGATGGTGTACGTGCGCCACACCTCCGCGCCGGTCTCCACGTCGTGAGCGGAGACCCAGCAGCGCGTGTTCTGGTGATAGCAGCCCGACATCCCGGCGACCACGCGCCCCTTGATCACCATCGGCCCGCCGGAATAGTGGTGGCCCACCGCCCAGTCGCCGACCTGCACGTCCCACTCCACCTCGCCCGTCCGCGCGTTCAGGGCCACCAGGTGCGCATCGTGGGTGCCGATGAACAGACGGTCCTGATAGAGCGCGCCGTTGCGGCTGACGCAGGCGAGGCTGGCGCCGTGCTCGACCTGCTCCCGGCGATAGGCCCAGATGCGCGACCCGTCACGGACGTCGAGCGCCTCGACGAAGTCGCACGCCTGCACCAGGAACATCATGCCGTCGTGGACGAGCGGCGTCGTCTCCTGGCGGCCCGGCTCCATGGTCCACGCCCACGCCAGGCGCAGGCTGCCCACGTTCGAGGCGTCGACCTGGTCGAGGGGGCTGTAGCCCCAGTGGTTGTAGGTCCGCCGCCACATCAGCCAGTCGCCGGGCGGCGGGTTGCGCAGCATCTCCCCGGTTACCGGCTCGTAGTCGGGCGCGTCCGACTGCGCCCCTGCGGGCAGGCTCGCCAGCAGCAGCGCGGCGCAAGCCAGGAGTGTGCGCCGCATGGCGGCGCGGACTCCGCAAGGCGCGCACAGCGCGCCTCGGCGGGAGCGGCGCGGGGCGAAGGCGCCCCCGCAAGCGGACGCCGGAGGTTCGGGGCGCAGCCCCGTTCGATTCGAAGCTCGCTTCGCCAACAGGTCAGCGCCCATCGTTGCCCGTCCTCTCCGGCGATGCCTGCAGCAGCCAGCGCTGGGGCATCCGCTGGCCGCACGTATACAGGTTGCCCTGCGAATCGGTGTCCATGTAGTGCTGGCCCGAGCTGAGCAGCGAGCCGAGCATGCGCAGGTCGCTGCGGCGCAGGATGAAGATGCGCGCGGTCGCGTTCATGCCCCCGGCGTAGAGGTAGCGCTGCTCCGCGTCCGGCGAGAAGGCGACCGAGTTGAACGGCCCGGGGAGCTTCGCCTCCGCGACGAACGTGCCGTCCGTGCGGTGCACGTAGAGCATGCTGTGCGAGCGGTCGGCGACGTAGACGAGACCGTCGCGCGAGACGTTCACGCCGTGCACGTAACGGGGCAGGTTGGGGCTCATGCTCGGCGGCCGTCCGACCAGGAACGGCGACGGCAGCCAGGTCGGCTGGTCGCCCGGCTCGAAGTTGTCGTTGGGCGGGAGGCCGAAGCGGCCCCAGTGCCGCTTGTACTCGCCGGTGTGCGCGTCGAAGACGATGACGCGCTGGTTGCGGTAGCCGTCGGCGATGAACACCTCGTTGGCCGGCTCGTGGAAGTCGATGCCCGACGGGCCGCCCAGCAGCGTCGTGTCGCCGCTGCCGTTGGTCCGCGTGACGTGGCCGATCTGCAGCAGAAACTGCCCGTCCGGCGTGAACTTCGCGACCGCGTTGCCGCGCGTCTCCTCGCTGACCCAGATGTTGCCTTCCCAGTCGACGTTGATGGCCTGCGCCGGAAACGGCCGGCCATCGCCCCGGGTCCAGCCGCCCTGGCCGGGCGCGCCCCAGGCCTGCAGGAGGTTGCCCTCCTGATCGAATTCGAGAACGGCCGGCGCCGGCTCCTTGCCGGCATCCAGGATGGGCTGGATGTAGCGCGGCGAGGCGATCTGGTGCACGACCCAGACGTGATCGCGCGAGTCGACCGCGACCCCCCACACCTGACCCAAGGCCCAGTTGTTCGGCAGCGGCTTCGGCCAGGCAGTGTCGAGCTCGAATGCGGGAGCCGGTTCCGGCCCGCGCAGGTTGGCCGCGGCGGTCTCCGCGATGCGCTCGGCCACCTGCTCCGCGGTCTGCGCGTGCGCGGGCGATGCGGTCCAGGAAGCCGGCGCCAGCCAGCAGACGAGCAGCCCCAGACCGAGAGGCATGCCGCTCCAGAGACGCATCCGGCGGCTTCGTGTTCTGGCAGTCATCAGTCGTTACTCCGATCCGCCAACCCGGAATCGCCGGCTGCGGTTCCCTTTGCCGGCCGACCATCCTGCAGAAGCCCGCGCCGTTCCGCGGGACAGGCTGCTGCCCGTCAGGGCAGCGATAGCGCCAGGTACTCGCTCGGGGCGCCCGACCCGCCGACCGTCACCACGATGTACTGCCGGCCGGCAGCCATGTACGTCATCGGCGCCGCGGTGACCTGCCCCGGCAGCTCCAGCTCCGCAACGACGACCATGGAACCCTCGTGGTCGGTCCGGCGGACATGGACACCGCATTCTATCTTGAGCGCAAGGGGAACGCGGCGGTCGGAGGGCTGGCGCGACCTCGCCGGACCGGACGCGGCCGCTGCCCGTGGCAGCCCTTCGCCCGGCGAATGGGTCGCCGGGCCGGTTGCCACACACGTCTGCACGTTTCTTGCAGGGTCCCGCCTGTTTCCCCCGGTGTTGGGGGTGTTGCATTCAGCAGGCGACCCGGCGTCAGACGAAACGTGCTGACGTTCAACGTGCGTGGCGCGGAGAGTGTATCCGATTCCTGCAAGCATCCGTACATGAAAAAAGGGGATGGCGCGTGGGCGCCATCCCCTGCGAATCACCGTGCCGGCCCGCGGTCAGTGCGGCGTCGGGCGGCCCATGATCTTCGGCTGCCGGTCGGCCAGCGTGTCGATGACGGCCTGCGTCACCACGTTCGAGAACATCGGCCGGATGTTGAAGTGGGTGTACGGCCGGATCTGGATGAGCAGGATGCCGATGAGGTCCTCGACCGGGTCGGCCCAGTAGAGCGTGCCGTAGGCGCCGCCCCACGTGTAGCTGCCGGCGGACAGGGCGTCCACCGCCCGCGCCGGATTCGTCAGGACGCCGAATCCCAGACCGAAGCCGTAGCCCGGGCCGCGCACGTCGACCGGCAGGGCGCCGATCTGATTCGTGATCATGCTGTCGACCGTCATCCGCCCCAGGATGCGCACGCCGTCCAGCTCGCCGCCGTTTGCAATCATCCGGGCGAAGCGGTAATAGTCCGCGGCGGTCGACTTGAGGCCGGCGATGCCCGGGAAGTAGCGGGTCGGCTCGCTGAACTTCGGCGCCCGCGCCAGCTCGACGGTGCCGTCCGCGGCCGGGCGGTAGATGGCCGCCACGCGGTCGACCTTCGCGCGGGGCACGAAGTAGTAGGTGTCGTGCATCCCGAGCGGCTCGAAGATCCGCTCGCGCAGGAACCCGTCGAGCGACTGTCCCGAGATGACCTCCACCAGGGCCGCCACGTAGTTGGTCGAGTCGCCGTACAGCCAGCGGTCGCCGGGGTGGAAGTAGCCCGGGATGACCGCCGCCGCCCGCACGTGCTCGCGCAGCGTCTCGAATCCCCTGCCGTGGTTCGTGGCCTCGTCGCGCTCGGCCAGAGTGAGTCCGCGGTTGGCCGGGTTCATCGTCAGCCCCGAGGTGTGCGTCAGGACATGCCGCACCGTCACGGGACGGGCGGCCGCCAGCGGGGGGGCGCCGAGGTAGCCGGGCAGGCGTACCGCGTGGCCGGCGTACTCCGGCAGCCAGTTCGAGATCGGATCGTCGAGCAGGAAGCGCCCCTCCTCGAACAGCATCATGAGCGCCGCCGACACGATCGGCTTCGTCATCGACGCCATCTCGAAGATGGTGTCCTTCGTCATCGGCACACCGGCTTCCTTGTGACGCCAGCCCTGCGCCGCGTGGTGGACGACCTGGCCGTCGCGCGCCACGAGCGATACGGCGCCCGCTATCTGATTCGCGTCGATGTAGCGCTGGAAGTAGGTGTCGATCCGTCGCAGGCTCTCGGTCGACATGCCCACCGACTCGGCCGGCGCCAGCGCCGGATCCTCGCCGGCCGCCCGCAGCCCCCCGGCCGCCGCCGACCACGCGAGCGCGACCGCCGCCAGCACCGCCGCCGCCGGGCGCAGCCGCCGCCTCGTCTCAACCGGCATGGCCTCTCCTTCGCACCGCGACCGGTCAGCGGTCGCGCACTGCATTGCCCCGCAGATCGGTCAGGGGGTGATAGCCGTCGGCGCGGTCGCGCGCCTCGTGGGCCTCGCTGTAGAAGCCGGCGGTCCAGAACGAGATGGTCACCTCGCCGGCCGTCTCGTTCTCCCAGTACCAGCCGTGGACGCCCGTGAACGGCGCGGTATAGGCGCCGTGCGCGGAATCGTTCTCCTGCGCGTCGAAGCTCTCGGCGTAGCCCGGGGGGGAGCCGTCGGGGGCGCTGTGGAAGTTGTAGACCAGCGGGCCGTCGGCCTGCCAGGAAAACAGCATCGTGGCGCCCGCCTCCATGCGGTAGGTGTACTCCAGCCACCCGCCCGGCCCGACGGAGAGCGTTGCCTCGTCGAGGCGGTACTCGCCGTCCTGCAGCGCGACCGGGCGCTCCTGGGCCAACCCGAGCAGTCCGAGCGCCGCGCCCACGCCCAGCATGTCGAGGCCGTACTCCGCCGGCAGGACGACGGTCACCAGCAGCAGCGCCGCCACGAGCAGCGCCGCGACCGTGGCAATGGCAACCTTGCGGGGTGATGCCGGCTCGACTGCCTGCGCCATGGGTATCTCCGACAGTCGGCTGTCTTCAGGAGAACAGCACGTATCCGACCAGCTGATAGCCGGCCAGCAGGAATCCGCCGGTCATCAGCGCGGAGTTGGTGAGGAAGGCGTGGCGCTCGAAGCTCGGGCGCGTGCGCCAGTACAGGAACGCCAGGAGCACCGCGGACAACGCGAGGATCTGTCCCACTTCCACGCCGGCATTGAAGCTCAGGATGTTGGCGACGAGCCCGTTCTCGCTGACCGTGAACTCCTGCAGCTTCGTGGCGAGGCCGAGGCCGTGGAACAGGCCGAACACGAGCACCGCCCAGCGCGTGTTCGGCCGGTAGCCGACCAGGCGCTCGAATCCGCCCATGTTCTCGAACGCCTTGTAGGCGACCGACAGGCCGATGATGGCGTCGATGACGTACGCGTTGACGTTCAGGCCGGCGAGCACGCCCAGCAGCAGCGTGATGCTGTGGCCTACCGTGAACAGCGTGACGTACAGCACCACGTCCCGCAGCCGGTAGAGGAAGAAGATGACCCCGACCAGGAACAGGATGTGGTCGTAGCCGGTGACCATGTGCTTGGCGCCCAGGTACAGGAACGGCCAGAAAGCGAAGCCGTCGATGCTCTGGACGAACGCGGCGTTCCGCTCGTCCATGGGGTGCGCGCCGGCCATCGCCGGCAACGCCGCCGCCGCGAGTGCGGCGCCGGCCACGGCGAGGATCAGCCTGCGTCCTGCCAGCATGGCCCCATTCTACTCAGAAGAACGCGCGCGCGTGCCACGAGTTGGCGACGGGCGTCTCCCAACGCCCCGCCCGCACGTCGTCGAGCCGGGTGAGGGTGTTGTCGAAGACGGTCGTCTCCTGTCCGACCGCGCCCGACGCGGCGAGCGCCGCGAACTCGTCGCGTGCCACGCGCCTGATCTCGCCGCCTGCCCGAAAGACGACCGGCGCATGGTCGACCAGCCCGACGTCGAGCTCCCGCTCGAGCCGCTTCATCTCCCGCACCAGCGCGTCGATCGAGCAGCCGGACGGCCCCACCCGCCGCTGGTCGACGGCCACGAACAGAAACCGGTCGTAGCGCAGCTCGCGCCCGGCCGTCAGGGGGGAGTCGTGCGCCCCCCAGCCCTCGATGAAGCGATCGACCTCGGCCAGCAGCCTGGCCTGCTCCGCCGGCTGGAGCGGGCGGGCCGTCGCAAAGATCCAGACCCGGGCGTCGCCGGGCAACTCGTCGAATGCGATTTGCGGCATCGTGCCTCCCGATCCATAGGATACAGGGCTGCGCCCGGAACGATGGCGGCGCGGGCATCGATCGCGCCAACCGCGGGATCGGCGCCGCGAGTCTTGAATCGCCTGGGCCAGGCGGTATAATGGCGGCGATTCCTAGAAGCAGCAAACGCACGGCGTGCTAGGACCACCGTCGTTACCAAACCGTTACCAGGAGAAAGCAAATGACGCAAGCAGCCTGGCTCGAGTTGGTGCAGATTCTGGTGTTGTTCCTGTTGCTGTCGGTCGTCTTCGAAGCTGCGATGACGACGGTGTTCAACTGGAGATGGTTCGCCAAGCGCTTCGAGGGCAGGGGTGTGAAGACCCCCCTGACCGTCTTCGTGGCCTGGATTATCGTCGACGCCTTCGAGCTCGACCTCGTCAGCCGGATACTCAACGTCGCTGGCGGCGGCGAGCACGCCGCCACGTTCTCGGGCCAGGTCCTGACCGCCCTGCTCCTCGCGGGCGGCAGCGACGGCGTCTACCGCGTCTTCACGCGGTTCGGGATTCGCAACTCCGCCGAGCGCGCCGCCAAGGCGGCCGAGGCCCGCGCCGCAGCGGCGGCCAAGAAGCCTGCCCGGCCGTCTGGAGCGGCCGACGCCAAGTAGCGACGACTGGTGACGACTACCCCGCCTTCGCGCGGGGTAGTCGTTTCTTTCCGGTCCGAGACGCTACACGTCCTCTTTCAGCGTCACCGCATCGAGGAACGGCATCATCTTGCGCAGCTCGGCCCCCACCTGCTCGAGCTGGTGGGCCTGCTCCTGCCGGCGCTGCGCCATGAACCAGGGCCGCCCGGCCTTGTCCTCGGCAATCCAGCGGCTGGCGTACGTGCCGTCCTGAATCTCGGCCAGGATCTGCTGCATCGCCTGGCGGGTCTCGTCGGTCACGATCCGCGGACCGCCCGTGTAGTCGCCGTGCTCGGCCGTGTCGCTCACCGAGTAGCGCATGTAGTTCAGGCCGCCCCGATAGAACAGATCGACGATGAGCTTGAGCTCGTGCATGCACTCGAAGTAGGCGACCTCCGGCTGGTAGCCCGCCTTGACCAGCGTCTCGAATCCGGCCTTCACCAGGGCGCTCACGCCGCCGCACAGCACGGTCTGCTCGCCGAACAGGTCGGTCTCGGTCTCTTCCGCGAACGTCGTCTCGATGACCCCGGCGCGCGTCAGCCCCAGCGCCTTGGCATAGGACAGCGCCAGCGCCTTGGCGCTGCCGGTCGCATCCTGCTCGACGGCGATGAGGGCCGGCGTGCCGCCGCCTTCGAGGAAGACCTCGCGCACGCGGTGCCCCGGCGCCTTGGGCGCGATCAGCGCCACGTCCACGTCGGCCGGCGGCGCGATCGTCTTGAAGCGGATGTTGAACCCGTGCGCGAACATCAGCATCTTGCCCGCGCTCAGATGCGGCGCGACCTGCTCGGCGTAGATGCCGGCCTGCGTCGTGTCGGGCGTGAGCAGCATGATGACGTCGGCCCAGGCCGACGCCTCGCCGCCCGGCACCACGGTCAACCCTTCCGACTCGGCCCGCGCCCGCGACCGGCTGCCGGCCTGGAGCACCACCCGGACGTCCACGCCGCTGTCCTTGAGGTTGAGGGCGTGCGCGTGGCCCTGCGAGCCGTATCCGAACACCGCCACCTTCTTCTCGCCTATCAGCGAGAGGTCGGCCGCATCGTCGTAGTAGATCGTCGCCATACCGGCAGTCCTCGCTCGCAATCGTGGCGCCCACCGTCGAGCGCCGGGATACTCTATACCGAATAGGAAATGGACCCGTCGTCGACCGCCGCCGGCCGCTCGGACCGCGGCCGTCGGGGCGCCGGTTCCACCATGACGCTCTGCGGGCCGCGCACCATGCCGACCCGGCCGGTCCGCACCAGCTCCAGCACGCCGTGCGGGCGCAACACCTCGAGCAGGCCCTCGATCTTGTCTTCCGTGCCGGTCGTCTCGACGATGACCGAGTCGGGCGCGACGTCGACCACGCGCGCCCGAAAGACCTCGGCGAGCTGGAGCACGTGGATGCGGTTCTCGAGCGTCCGGGTGGCCACCTTGATCATCACCAGCTCGCGGTACACGGCGGGCTCGGCGGTGATGTCGTGCACGCGCAGGACGTTGACCAGCTTGTACAGGTTGGCCTCCAGCCGCCGCGCCCCCTGGGCGTCGCTCTTGACCAGGATGGTCATCCGCGAGACGCCGGGGGTCTCGGTGTGGCCGACCGTCAGCGACTCGATGTTGAAGGCGCGCCGCCGGAACAGCGAGGCGATCCGGTTGAGGACCCCGGGCTTGTCCTCGACGTAGACGGAGAACGTATGCCGCGTCGTCATGGCTGCCTACTCGTCGTCGGCCGTCTCGACGATCGGCGCCGGGCTCGGGCGGCGGATCATGTTGTGGAGGTCCGCGCCGGCCGGCACCATCGGATAGACGGTGTCCTCCTGCTCCACGCGGAAGTCGATGACTACCGTCCGCTCGTCGGCGCGTGCCCGCTCGACGCCGGGCACCACGTCCCGGCGCTTGTCGATCCGCATCCCCGTCAGGCCGAAGCACTCGGCGAGCTTCGCGAAGTCGGGGCTCAACAGCGGCGTGGCTGCGTAGCGCCGCTCGTAGAAGAACTCCTGCCACTGGCGCACCATCCCGAGGTAGCCGTTGTTGATGATGGCCACGTTGATCTTGATCTTCTCCTGGGCGATCGTCGCCAGCTCCGCCATCGTCATCTGGAAGCCGCCGTCGCCGGCCACCACCCAGACCTCCGCGTCGGGCCGCGCCAGCTTGGCGCCGATGGCGGCGGGCAGGGCGAACCCCATCGTGCCCAGGCCGCCCGAGGTGATGAGCGAGCGCGGCTGATCGTGGTGGTAGTACTGCGCCTCCCACATCTGGTGCTGGCCCACGTCGGTCACCACCACGGCGTCGCCCTTCGTCAGCCGCCAGATGTCGTGGATCACGTGCGCCGCGTACAGATGGCCGCTGTCCGGCAGGTTCTGGATGTCGCGCACCGCCACCTCGCCCTTCATCTCCCGAATGGCGGCGAGCCAGCTCTTGCGGTCGCCCGCGGCGATCGACGGCGACAGCTCCTCGAGCACCGTCCGCAGATCGCCGGCCAGCGCCACGTCCACCTGCACGTTCTTGTTGAACTCGGACGGGTCGATGTCGATGTGCACCTTGCGGGCGTTGGGGGCGTAGGTCTTCACGTTGCCGGTCACCCGGTCGTCGAAGCGCATGCCCAGCGCCAGCAGCAGGTCGGCCTCCTGCACCGCCTGGTTCACCCAGGCCTCGCCGTGCATCCCCATCATCCCGAGGTTGAGCGGATGCAGCGCCGGAAAGCCGCCGATGCCCAGCAGGGTCATCGCGACCGGCATGTCGGCCCGCTCGGCAAGCTCCCTGACGGCGCCCGACGCGCCGGAGAGCTGCACCCCGTGGCCGGCGAAGATGAGGGGGCGCTTCGACCCGTTGATCAGCTCGGCGGCGCGGCGGTACTCGGCATCCGACGCGCGCAGGTCGGGTCGATAGCCGGGCAGCTTCACGGCGCCGGGATCCCACTGCATCTCGGTCGATGCCTGCTGCGCGTCCTTGGTGATGTCGACGAGCACCGGGCCCGGCCGCCCCGAGCGGGCCACGTACAGCGCCTCGTGGATGGTGGGCGCGACGTCGTCGACGTGCGAGACGAGGTAGTTGTGCTTGGTGATGGGCAGGGTGACGCCGGTGACGTCGGTCTCCTGGAACGCGTCGGTGCCGATGACCTTGCTGCCGACCTGGCCGGTGATGCAGAGGATGGGCGACGAGTCCAGCATGGCGGTGGCGATGCCCGTCACCATGTTGGTCGCGCCGGGTCCGGACGTGGCGATGGCCACGCCGACCTGGCCGCTGGCCCGCGCGTAGCCGTCGGCCATGTGCGTCGCCCCTTGCTCGTGACGCACGAGCACGTGCCGGATCGGGTACTCGAGCATCGCGTCGTAAGCCGGCAGGATCGCGCCGCCCGGATAGCCGAAGACGGTCGTGACACCCTCCCGGGCGAGCGCCTCCCACACGATCTGTGCGCCGGTACGCATCGAAGACATGACAGGCTCCCCGTAACCGTTAACTCGTCACCGCGCCGGTCGACGCCGACGAGACCAGCCGGGCATACTTGCCCATGACGCCGCCGGCGAAGCGCGGCTCCGGCGATCGCCAGGCCGCCAGCCGCGATTCGATCTCCCCGTCGCTCACCTCGAGCTGCAGCTTCCGGTTGCGCTCGTCGAACAGGATCGTGTCGCCGTCGCGCACGATGGCGATCGGCCCGCCCCTGGCCGCCTCGGGCGCCACGTGCCCCGCCATCATGCCGCGGGTGGCGCCGGAGAACCGGCCGTCGGTGAGCAGCGCCACCGATTCGCCGAGCCCGGCCCCCATGATGGCCGCCGTCACGGCGAGCATCTCGCGCATGCCGGGCCCCCCGCTGGGCCCCTCGTAACGGATGACCACGACGTCGCCGGGCCGAATCCGACCCTGCCCCACCGCCTCGAACGCCGCCTCCTCGCTGTCGAAGACACGGGCCGGTCCGCGGTGCGTCGCGGGCTCGTGGCCGGCGACCTTCACCACGCAGCCGTGGGGCGCGAGGTTGCCCTTCAGGATGACGAGCCCCCCTGTGGGAGTTATCGGCTCGGACACCGGCCGCACCACCGCCTGCCCCGCGGTCTCGGTCACCGCGCCCGCCGCGGCCCCGATGGTCTCGCCGGTCACCGTGAGGGCGTCGCCGTGCAGCAGGCCGGCCTCCTGCAACCGCTTCGCCACGAGTCCGATACCCCCGGCACGGTAGAGATCGGCCGCCACGAAACGCCCCCCCGGCTTGAGATCGGCCAGCAGGGGCGTCCGCGCGCTGATGCGATCGAAGTCGTCGATGTCCAGCTCGACGCCGGCCTCGTGCGCGATGGCCAGCAGGTGCAGCACCGCGTTCGTCGAGCCGCCGGTGGTGGCAACCGCGGCGATGGCGTTGTCGAACGCCGCCCGCGTCACGATCCGGCGCGGCCGCAGGTCGTTCCGGACGAGATCCATGACGACCTCGCCCACGCTCCGCGCCACGTCGCTCTTCTCGGCGACCATCGCCGGCACGCCGTTCGCGCTCAGCGGCGACACGCCCAGCAGCTCGCACACCATCGCCATCGTGTTCGCCGTGAACTGCCCGCCGCACGCGCCCGGCCCCGGGCAGGCGCTGTTCTCGAGCGCGTCCAGCTGCGCATCCGTCAGCTTCCCGGCGGCGTGCGCCCCGACCGCCTCGAACACGTCCTGGATCGTGACGTCGCGGCCCTCCCAGCGGCCCGGCGCGATCGAGCCGCCGTAGAGCACCAGGCCCGGCGTGTCCAGCCGCACCAGCGCCATCACGCCGCCCGGCACCGTCTTGTCGCAACCGACCAGGATCACCAGGCCGTCGAACAGGTTGCCGCGCGCCACGAGCTCAATGGAGTCGGCCACGACCTCGCGGCTCACCAGCGAGGCCTTCATGCCCTCGCTGCCCATCGTGATGCCGTCGGAGATCGACACCGTGTTGAACTCCATCGGCGTGCCGCCGGCAGCGCGAATTCCCGCCTTGACCTGCTCGCCCAGGTCGCGCAGGTGGTAGTTGCACGGCCCGATCTCGATCCACGTGTTCGCCACGCCGATGATCGGCCGGCGCAGGTCGTCGTCGGTGAAGCCGACCGCCTTGAACATGGCGCGCGCCGGGGCCCGGCTCGGACCCGCGGTGATGGCGTCGCTGCGCTTCGGATGCCCGTTGTCACTCATGGTGGAAATCGTCGGCAAAAAAATAGCCATCATCCGGCTGCGGATGATGGCCCCTGGATGCCCGCTGGCTGCCGCAGGCTCATCATCCGCTGCCCGCTGGCGCAATGACGCCAGCGGCACCGACAACGACTACCCGCGGTATGTCATGGAGCGTCATGTGATCAGCTTGCATTCTACCCGATCCGCCTTGACAGCGGTTTGCCGCTTGCACACTATTCATACTGTTCCGCGGGGGCGAGCGAGCAGTTCGGGACCCGCGCGGGAGGAGACGCAGCCGGATGACCAGATTCCTCGTGACAGTGCTCGTCGCGGCGGCGGCCGCGCTCGTCGGGGCGCAGGATCGCGACTCGATGATCGAGTGGGCCTACGTCGGCGGCGACCAGGCGCACACCAAGTTCTCGCCGGCGGACCAGATCACGGCGGCCAACGTCGACCGGCTCGAGATCGCCTGGGAGTGGGAGCCGAACGAGCTGCCGCTGCGCGAGTACGGCACCCGCCCCGGCAGCTTCGAGACGACGCCGCTGATGATCGACGGCGTCCTGTACCTCTCCACCATGTACACGCGGGTGGTGGCGCTCGATGCCGAGACCGGCGCGGAGCTGTGG
Organism: Vicinamibacterales bacterium; assembly: GCA_963665465.1. Taxonomy (GTDB): domain Bacteria; phylum Acidobacteriota; class Vicinamibacteria; order Vicinamibacterales; family UBA8438; genus JAAXGX01. The sequence goes on along the minus strand of OY762226.1, from coordinate 3,805,907 downwards.
GCCTTCGACCCGCGCGCCTACGAGACCGGCGCGGCGGGCGCCAGCCCGGGGGGCTACAAGCACCGCGGCGTCGCCGTGCACGGGGAAGGCGACGACATGCGCGTCTTCATCAACAGCCGCGTGAGCCTGTACGCGCTCGACGCGCGGACCGGCGATCTCGTCACGAGCTTCGGCGACGGCGGCGAGGTGGCGCTGACCGAAGGCTTCCCGAACGAGGTCAGCGACGACGAGTTCGACCAGACGTCGCCGCCGGTCGTCTTCGAGGATCTGGTCATCGTCGGCAGCCGCGTGCCGGATCGCATCCAGCACCGCTTCGATACGCCCGGGTCGGTGCAGGCGTTCGACGTGCACACGGGCGAGCGGCGGTGGGCCTTCTACACCGTGCCCCAATCGAACGACGAGTTCGGGGCCGATACCTGGGAGGACCAGTCCTGGCGCTTCACCGGCCACGCCAACGTGTGGGGGCTGATGTCGCTGGACGAGGAGCGCGGGCTGCTGTACGTCCCGACCAGCACGCCCAGCGGCGACTACTGGGGCGGCCGGCGGCTGGGCGCCAACCTGTTCGCCGAGTCGCTCCTGTGCCTCGACGCGCGCACGGGCGAGCGCCAGTGGCACTTCCAGGGCGTCCACCACGGGCTGTGGGACTACGACTTCACCTCGCCCCCCAACGTGGTGACGATCACGGTCGACGGCCGCACCATCGACGCCGTGGCCGAGGTGTCGAAGCAGGGCTTCACCTACGTCTTCGACCGCGTCACGGGCGAGCCGGTCTGGCCGATCGAGGAGCGGCCGGTCGACACCGAGACCGACGTGCCGGGGGAGGTCCCGTGGCCGACCCAGCCCTTCCCCACCAGGCCGCCGCCGTTCGCCGGCCAGGGCACGTCGCTCGACGACGCGAACGACCTCACCCCCGAGGTGCACGCGCTCGCGATCGAGCAGATGCAGCAGTTCCGGCTCGGGCCGCTGTTCACGCCGCCGAGCCTGCAGGGCACGCTGATGCGGCCGCGCGAGTCGGGCGGCGCGAACTGGGGCGGCGCGACGTTCATCGAGTCGCTCGGCCTGCTCGTCGTGCGGTCGTCCGAGGGCGTGTCGCCCAATCAGGTCTGCGCGACGGATCCCGATCTGCCCGCCGTGGACGTCGCCTACACGAACAACTGCGCCTGGGGCGCCTCCGGCGGGATCTTCCGGGGCCTGGCCGGCGAGGTGCCGGCCGCGCGGAGCCGCCTCGGCGCGATCCCGATGATCAAGCCGCCGTACGCCAACCTCGTGGCCATCGATCTCCACCAGGGCGAGATAGCATGGAAGGTGCCGTTCGGCGAGGGCAGCCCGATCATTCGGGCGCACCCGTTGCTCCGGGACGCCGAGCTCCCGGCGCGCCTCGGCACCCCGGGCAACAACGGGCCGATGGCGACCGCGAGCGGGCTCGTCTTCATCGGCGGCGGCGAGCGGTACCTGTATGCGTTCGACGCCGCCACGGGCCGCGAGATCCATCGCGCGCCCACGGAATTCCGGACGAGCGGGAACCCGATGACCTACGTCACCCGCGCCGGCCGGCAGTTCGTCGTCATCGCGACCGGCGCGGGACCGGACGCCTCCCTCGTCGCGTTCGCGCTGCCGCAGGGATAGCTCGTCGCCGGGGACCCGCGCCGCCGCGCGGGTCCCCGGCGGTATACTGTTCGAACCGTCTTGGACGCGATCAGGGAGGGTCAGATGCATCGTAGCCTTGCCGCGCTTGTCGCCGTAGTCGGGATCGCAGCGTTGACGTCGGTTGCCGCCGTGGGGACGGCGCAGGCTCAGGAGGCCGCGGACGGGGCAGCGTGGACGCTGCCGCGCACGCCGGACGGGCAGCCCGACATGCAGGGCTACTGGACGACGCAGACGTTCACGCCGGTCGAGCGGCCCGAGCGGCTGGCCGACCAGGAGTTCTTCACGGACGAGGAGCTGGCCCTGCTGCAGCGGCAGCTCACCGCGGAGGGCGTCGATCCCCTGCGGCGCGACGCCGTCGAGATCGAGGATCCGGAAGTCCGCGAGGAGGCGCTCTATCAGGACAATCGCGAGGCGTCGTACGTCCACTACGACAACCAGGTCTGGCTGCGGACGCCCGTGCCGAAGGGCCTGTCGACCCGGCGGACCTCGCTGCTCACGTATCCGCGCAACGGCCGGTTCCCGCCCATGACGCCGCAGGGCGCCGCCCGCGTGGCGCACGAGCGCGCGATGCGCAACGTGTTCGACGGCTACGAGACGCGCCCCCTGATGGAGCGGTGCATCATCTGGGCCCACGAGGGGCCGCCGATGCTGCCCCCGGCCTACAACGACATCCACCAGATCTTCCAGACCCCGGACCACATCGTGCTGTTCACCGAGATAGGGACCGGCCTGCCGCGCATCATCCCGCTCGACGACCGCCCGCACCTGCCCGAGACCGTTCGCCAGTTCGGCGGCAGCTCGCGCGCGCGCTGGGAGGGCGACACCCTGGTCGTCGAGACGAAGAACTTCATCGCGCGCAGGAACTACCGCGGCTCGAACCAGTTCCGGCACGTCGTGGAGCGCTTCACCCGCGTCGCCGAGGAGCAGATCCGTTACGAGGTCACCGTCGACGATCCGACGACCTGGACGAGCCCCTGGAGCGCCGAGGTGCCGATGCTCAGGACCGACGGGCCGATGTTCGAGTACGGCTGCCACGAGGGCAACCACGACATCCGCCACATCCTCGAGATCAACCGCAACCTCGAGCGTCAGGCGGCCGAGGCGGCGGCAGGCGCAGGCTCGAAGTAGCGCTCCGCGCCGGCGCGGAGTCCGGGATGCGGGGCCGGTGCGGTTCCGCTTGCGCCGGCCCCGCGCTGGCGTCATACTCGCGAATCCATCGGTCGGTAAGGGAGGGTTCAGATGAAGCACGCCACTCTTGCTGCATCCGCAGCGCTCGTTGCAATCGCGTTGCTGGCGCCCGGCTCCGCGGCAGCCCAGGGCGAGGGTGATGGCGACGGGTCCGCGGCGTGGACCATGCCGCGCACCTCGGACGGCCACCCGGACATGCAGGGCTACTGGACGACCCAGACCTTCACGCCGGTCGAGCGCCCCGAGCATCTGGGCGACAAGGCGTTCTTCACGGAGGAGGAGGTCGCCGAGCTGCAGCGGCAGCTCACGGCCGAGGGCGTCGATCCGCTGCGGCGCGACGCGATCGCCATCGTGGATCCGGAGGAACGGGAAGCGGCGCTCTATCAGGAGAACCGCGACCCCTCATACGTGCACTACGACAACCAGGTCTGGCTGCGCACGCCGGTGCCGAAGGGCCTGTCGACCCGCCGCACGTCGCTGGTCACGGATCCGCCCAACGGCCGCATCCCGCCGCTGACCGCGGCGGGCGCCGCGCGCATCGCCCACGAGGCCGCGATGCGCAACGTGTTCGACAGCTACGAGACCCGGCCGCTGCCGGAGCGCTGCATCGCCTGGCGGCACGAGGGGCCGCCGATGCTGCCGCCGTCCTACAACGACATCCACCAGATCTTCCAGACGACGGACCACGTCGTGGTCTTCACCGAGCTGGGGACCGGCCTGCCGCGCATCATCCCGCTCGACGGGCGCCCGCACCTGCCCGGCGACATTCGCCAGTACGGCGGCGACTCGCGCGGCTACTGGGACGGTGACACCCTGGTCGTCGAGTCGAAGAACTTCGTCGCGCGCCGGAACTACCGCGGCTCGAACCAGTACCGGCACGTGGTGGAGCGCTTCACGCGCATCGCCGAGGACCAGATCCGGTACGAGTTCACCGTCGACGATCCGACGACCTGGATCAGCTCGTGGAGCGCCGAGGTGCCGATGATCAAGACCGAGGGGCCGATGTACGAGTACGGCTGCCACGAGGGCAACCACGACATCCGCCACATCCAGGAGATCAACCGCAACCTCGAGCGGATGGCGGCCGAGGCGGCCGCCGCCGAGGGCAAGTAGGTCCGTTTCGGGCGCGGCGCGCCGTCCGGCGCGCCGCGCACCACACTCCCGCCTGCACGTCCATACCCGAACCCGACCCGGACCCGCGGCGGCGCGGTTCACCGCTTGCGCCGGTCATCGGCCAGCGTCATACTCCGTATCCATACGGCAGGGTCCGTAGTGGAGGGAGGAATCAGATGAGCCACGCCGCTCGCATCGCGCTGGCAGCAGTCGTCGCAGTCGCGCTCCTGGCGCCGGTCCCGGCATCCGCGCAGAATCAGGCGCCGGCCCGCGGGGCAGCGGATCAGGCGTTCCCGCGCACGCCCGATGGCCGCCCGGACCTGCAGGGGTACTGGACGACCCAGACCTTCACGCCGCTCGAGCGGCCCGATCATCTGGCCGACAAGGAGTTCTTCACCGAGGAGGAGTGGGCCTTCCTGCAGGACACGCTCACGGCCGAGGGCGTCGATCCGTCCGCGCGCGAGATCCTCACCCTCATCGAGATCGAGGACCGCGAGGAGCTCGAGCGCTACAAGTACCAGGGCAACCGCACGCGGGAGGAGCGCCATCACATCCACTACGACAACGAGATCTGGCTGCGCACGCCCGTGCCCAAGGGCCTGTCGACCCGCCGGACCTCGTTGATCACCTACCCGCGCAACGGCCGGATGCCCGCCATGACGCCGCAGGGCGCCGCGCGGGTGGCGCACGACCGCGCGATGCGCGAGGTGTTCGACAGCCACGAGACCCGGCCGCACAGCGAGCGGTGCATCACCTGGGGGCACGAGGGACCGCCCATGATGCCGCCGTCCTACAACGACATCCACCAGATCTTCCAGACCCCGGACCACATCGTGGTGTTCACCGAGATGGCCAACAACCCGCCGCGCATCGTCCCGCTCGACGGACGGCCGCGCATTCCCGACGGGATTCGCCAGTTCCCCGGCGACTCGCGCGGGCGCTGGGAAGGCGACACGCTGGTGGTCGAGACACGCAACTACGCCGAGCGGCGGCGCTTCCGCGGCGCCACGGGCGCCCTGCACGTCGTGGAGCGCTTCTCGCCCACCGAGAGCCCCGACCAGATTCACTACGAGTTCACGGTCAGCGACCCGACGACGTGGGTGAGCCCGTGGACGGTGGAGCTGCCGCTGGTCAGGATCGAGGGGCCGATGTACGAGTACGGCTGCCACGAGGGCAACCACGACATCCGCCACATCCTCGAGATCAACCGCAACCTCGAGCGGATGGCCGCCGAGGCGGCGGGGGACGGAAGATGATGACATCAGGAGCGATGGTCCGGCGCGCGGTGCTCGGGACGGTCCTGGTCGGCCTGCTGTCCGCTCCCCTGTCGGCGCAGGTGACCTTCGACCGCCTGCGCGGAACGGCTGACGAGCCCCGGAACTGGCTGACCTACTCGGGCGACTACTTCAGCCAGCGCTACAGCGAGCTCGACCAGGTCACCCCCGACAACGTCGACGGCCTCGCGCTGCAGTGGGTGTACCAGACTGCCGTCGCGGGGCCGTGGCAGACCACGCCAGTCGTGGTCGACGGCGTGATGTACCTGACCCAGCGGCCCAACGACATCGTCGCCCTCGACGCACGCACCGGCCGCGTGTTCTGGATCTACCGCTATCCGACGTCGCCCAACCACCTGGCCTGCTGCGGGGCGAACAACCGCGGCGTGGCGGTGCTGGGCGACAAGGTGTTCATGGCCACCCTCGATGCCCACGTGGTGGCGGTCGACGCGACGACGGGCGTGGAGATCTGGAATACCAGGGTGGCGGACATGGCGCTGGCCTACGCCTTCACGCTGGCGCCGCTGGCCGTCGAGGGCAAGATAATCGTCGGCTCGACGGGCGGCGATCAGGGCATCCGCGGCTTCATCGCGGCGCTCGACGCCGAGACGGGCGAGGAAGTCTGGCGCTTCTACACCATTCCGGGACCCGGCGAGCCGGGTCACGAGACGTGGGAGCCGTGCCCGCCCGATCCGGAGACCTACTGCGACCCGGAGGCCTGGAGGCACGGCGGCGCCGCGGCCTGGCTGACCGGGTCGTACGACCCGGACCTGAACCTGATCTACTGGGGGACCGGCAATCCGGGTCCCGACTACAACCGGGCGCAGCGACCGGGCGACAACCTGTACTCCTGCTCGGTCGTGGCGCTCGACGCCGACACGGGCGAGCTGCGCTGGCACTTTCAGTTCACGCCGGACGACCCCTACGACTACGACGCGGTGCAGATCCCGGTGCTGGCCGACATCACCCGCAACGACACCGAGTTCAAGGTGATGCTGTTCGCCAACCGCAACGGGTTCTACTACGTGCTGGACCGGGCCACCGGCCGCTTCCTGACCGGCCGCCCGTTCGTGTCGGTCAACTGGGCCGAGGCGCTCGACGACAGCGGGCGGCCGGTGGAGACGCCGCAGCCCGCCGGGTCGCCCACGTATCCGGGCATCTCGGGCGCGACGAACTGGTACTCGCCGTCCTACAGCCCGCGGACGGAGCTGCTCTACATCCCGGCCTGGGAGGACTACGCCACGGTCTTCGACGCGGCGCCGCAGGTCTACGTCCCGGGACGGTCGTTCACGGGCCGCCGCCTCGACTTTCCGAGAACCTGGCAGCCCGTGCCCGACGCGCCCGTGCCGCCCACGCTCACCCGCGGTCCCATCAACAACTGGACCGAGGTGGGAGGCCGCGGCGCCGTGCTCGCGCTCGATGCGCTGACCGGCGAGGAGCAGTGGCGCTTCGAGATGACGGACGTCATCCGCAGCGGCATTCTCACGACGGCCTCGGACCTGCTGTTCACGGGCGCCCGGTCCGGCTACTTCCAGGCGCTGGACGCGCGCAGCGGCGAGCTGCTGTGGAAGGCGAGCCTCGGCAGCCAGATCATCAACGGCCCGGTGACCTACGAGGTGGACGGCCGGCAGTACGTGGCCATCATCTCCGGCCACTCCCTGTCGACCTTCGCGTTGCGCGACTGATCGCTCCGCGGTGGCGGCGTCCCGATGCTGACCGCGTTCGGCGCCGCCACCATCGCCCTCCTGCTCGTCCTTGTCCTGTTCCGGCTGACGTCGGTCCTGGTGGCCCTGGTCGTCGTGCCCCTGGCCGTGGCGCTGGCCGCCGGGTTCGGGCGCGACGTCGGGACGTACGCGCTGACGGGCATCCAGAGCGTGTCCGGCACCGCCGCGATGCTGGGCTTCGCGGTGCTCTACTTCGGGGTCATGAACGATGCCGGCCTGTTCTCGCCGGTGATCCGCGCCGTCGTGCGCGGCTGCGGCGGCGACCCGGTCCGCCTCGTCGCCGGCACGGCGGCCTTGGCCATGCTCTCCCACCTCGACGGCTCGGGCGCGTCGACGTTCCTGATCGTGATTCCGGCCCTGCTGCCCGTGTACGACCGACTGGGCCTCGACCGCCGCGTGCTGGCCTGCGCGGCGGCGCTTGGCGCCGGGACGATGAACATCATGCCCTGGGGCGGCCCCATGCTGCGGGCGGCCGCCGCCCTGCAGGTCGAGGTCGGCCTGCTCTTCCGCCCCCTGCTGCCGTCGCTCGCGGTCGGCCTGCTGGGCGTGCTCGCGGCCGCCGTCTGGATGGGCCGCGGCGAGCGCCGGCGGCTGGCTTCCATCAGACGGGGCTGCGCCCCGAACCCCCGGCGGCCGCTTGCAGGGACCCCTTCGCCCCGCGCCGCCGCGGCGCCGCGCGGGCCGGCCCGGGAGCATGCCGGCGAGCCGGACACCGCGCCGCCGCAAGCCGGCCCGCGGCGGCTCGCGTTCAACGCGCTGCTGACCGTGGCGACGCTCGCGGCCCTGGTGCTCGGGCCGCTGCCGCCGCCCGTGGTCTTCATCTGCGCGTTCGCCGTGGCGCTGCTGGTCAACCATCCGCGCCCGGGCGCGCAGACCGAGCAGCTCGCCCGGCACGGCAGCCACGCCATGTCGATGGTGGCGCTGATCCTGGCCGCGGGCGTCTTCGCCGGCGTCCTGCGCGAGTCGGGCATGCTCGCGGCGATGGGACAGAGCCTGGTCGCGGCGCTGCCGTCCGGCGCGGCGAGCCATCTGCCTCCGATGATGGCCGCGGCCGCGATGCCGCTCAGCCTGCTGTTCGATCCCGACTCGTTCTACTTCGGCGTGCTGCCGGTGATTGCCGAGGCCTCCAGCGTGGCCGGCGTACCGGGCGCGGAGGTGGCGCGGGCCGCGCTGCTCGGCCAGATGACGACGGGGTTTCCCGTCAGTCCGCTGACGCCGGCGACGTTCCTGCTGACGGGGCTGAGCGGCGTCGACCTCGGCGACCACCAGCGGCGGACCATCCCCTACGCGTTCGGGATCACCCTCCTGATGGCGGCCGCCGCGCTGGCGACCGGTGCGTTCCGCTGGTAGCCGCGGCTTCATTCAGACGGGGCTGCGCCCCGAACCCCCGGCGTCCGCTTGCGGGGATCAGTTGCGCGACGGCTCCAGGGCGCGGGCGCCGGCCAGCAGGTTCGTCATGCCGTAGTTGCCCTCGTGGCAGGCATACTCGAACAGGTGCGCACCGACGCTGCCCGGCTCCGCGCCGAGCTGCGACCGCAGGCTGCTGAGCGGCCAGGCGGCGGTCCACGGCCGCGTCCAGACGGATGCGTCGTCGACCGTGTACTCGTACATCAGCGTGTCTTCGTCGACCCGCGTGAACCGCTCCACCAGATGCAGGTCGGGGCTGGATCCGCGGAAGCGCGTCTTGTCGGTGAAGTTCGCCGTGACGACCACCAGGGTCTCGCCCTCCCAGTGCCCCCGCGAATCGCCCAGCAGCTGGCGGACGCCCGAGGCGATGTGCGCGCGGCCGTCCAGCGGCACGATGCGCACGTCGTGGATCATCTCGTTGACGATGGCCACGTGGTCGGGGGTCTGCAACAGCTGGAAGTTGCTGTTGTAGGTGGTCGGCTGCATCGGCGGCCCGGCGCTGCCCCACGCGATGCACCGCTCGGCCAGACCGCGGGTCTCCGGGCCGGCCGGGTAATCGCCCACGCCGCCGTGATACGGGGACTCGGCGGACCGCGCACCCGACCGGTACGGGATTTGGCCGTCCGGCGGATCGACGATCAGCGACGTCTGCCGCAGCATGCGGCCCCGCTCGCGCCAGAACTCGTTGTACGCGCGGCCGACGTCGGTGCGGCCGTCGGGCGTGTCCGCCTGCCGGTCACCGCGGCCCTCGCCCGCCCGCTGATCGCCGTCGATGCGCCGCAGCTCCAACTGCGTCGACGCGGCCGCCTCCTCCTCGCTGAGCGCCGCCCGCCCCGTCAGCTCGTCCGGCCGCTCGAGCGGCGTCAGCGTGGAGCTGGTCCAGACGTGCTGCAGGTCCGGGTCACCCCATGGCGTGCGGAACGTCGCGGCGTCCGGCTGGGCGAGCGCACCCGCGGGCAACAGCGCCAGCACGCCGGCCAAGACCATGTTGCGGGCCATGAGTCCTCCTTGCTCCGTGAAACGCGAACAGACCGATTCTATACCCGCCCCCCGCCCGCCCGGAGCCCCGCCCACGGGGGCCGCGCGGGCGCGCGTGGTATCGTTGGCAGGATACGTGGCGGACGGGAGGAAAGCATGATCTGCAACGTGATTCGCGTCGGCGCCCTGGCGGCTGCCATCGGCATGTGGCTGAGCGGGACGCCGCTCGGCGGACACCTGAGCGCCCAGGAAGCGCCGGCCGGCGACGGGAACGTCCCCACCTTCAGCAGGGACGTCGCGCCGATCTTCTACGAGAAGTGCGTCAGCTGCCATCGGCCGGGCGAGGTGGCGCCGATGTCGCTCATCACGTTCCGCGAGGCCCGGCCCTGGGCGCGCGCGATTCACGAAAAGGTGACGACGCGCGAGATGCCGCCGTGGCATGCCGACCGGCGCTACGGCGTCTTCCGCAACGACCTGAGCCTCACGCAGCCGGAGATCGACACCATCGCGGCCTGGGTGGCCGGCGGCGCCCGCGAGGGCGAATCGGCGGACCTCCCGCCGTTGCCCGAGCTCACCGAGGGCTGGCAGATCGGCACCCCGGACATGGTGTTCGAGATGCCGTTCGACTACGAGGTGCCGGCCAGCGGCACGGTCGATTACCAGTACTTCGACGTGCCCACCAACTTCACCGAGGACCGCTGGATGCAGGCCGGCGAGGCGCGCCCCGGCGACCGCGCGCACGTCCACCACATCGTCGTCTACGTGCGGGAGCCCGAGCCGAATACGCGGCCCAAGGTGGTATCCGTGCGGCCGATCCTGCCCGAGGGACAGCGGCCTTCGCCGCAGGCCCTGCGCGCGCTGGCGGCCCGCGCCGGCCAGCGTCCCGTCGGCGGCGGAGACGCGATGCTGGTCAACTGGGCGGTCGGGGAGGATGCGCCCGTGTACGTGCCCGGGACCGCCAAGCGCATCCCGGCGGGCTCGACGCTGGTCTTCCAGATGCACTACACGACCGACGGCGAGCCGGGCCTCGACCGCTCGAAGCTCGGCCTCATCTTCGCGGACGAGCCGCCCGCGCGGGAGATCCGCACCGGCATGATCCTCAACCCGCTGTTCGAGCTGCCGCCCGGCGCGGCGAACCACGCGGTCGAGGCCGAAGCGACCTTCGGTGCGGACGTGAAGGTCTGGACGATGCATCCGCACATGCACCTGCGCGGCAAGGACATGACCTACACGGTCACCTATCCCGACGGCCGCAGCGAGATCGTCCTGCGCGTGCCCCGGTTCGACTTCGGCTGGCAGACGGACTACTGGCTGGCCGAACCGCTGCTGCTGCCCAGGGGATCGAAGATGCACGTCAGCGCGCACTTCGACAACTCCGCGGCCAACCGCGCCAACCCGGACCCGACCGCGTCGGTGCGCTGGGGCGATCAGACCTGGGAGGAGATGATGATCGGCTTCTTCACGTACACCGTGGAGGGGCAGCCCGCCGCGCGGACCTCGGCCCAGTAGACCGTCCGGGCGGCGTCCGCGCGGCAGGCGCCGCCCGCCCACGCTCTCATTCGCCCGCTTCCTCCATCGGCAGCTCGAGCTCGATGAAGCGGGCGACGCCCTCCCGGTCGGGCCCGATGCGCGCGTTGGACGTGCAGGTCCACAGATGGCCGCGCGCGTCGAACTCGATCTCGCGGGTCCAGCTCACAGGGGTCGGCAGCGGAAAGACGTCGAAGCGCTCGCTCCCGGGCTGGAAACGGATGAGCGTGTCGCTGTTCGAGCCGGTGACCCAGACGTGGCCCGTCCGCGGCTCCACCGCCAGCGCGTACGGCAGCTCGGTGCCGGGCGGTCCCGTCGGCAGCTCCCAGGTCTTCCAGCTCTCCTGACGCGGGTCGAAGCGGCCGATGCGCGCGTGGCCGAAGAACGGCACCCAGACCATGCCGTCGCCGGCCACCCGCAGGCGGCGCGGCCCGCTGTACGGTGTCGTCCACGAGCGCATCTCGCCCGTCGCGGGGTCGAAACGGCCGATGCGCGGACCCAGCAGCTGCGACCACCAGATCGACTGATCCGGCGCGATGTCGCTGCCGTAGGCCACCGCCGCCGGCGAGACCTCGTCCGGATCGGTTGATCCGGCCGGCAGACGGTGGTACTCGAACCGCGCGGTGCGCGGATCGAAGCGGGCCAGATGGTTCGATGCCGTCAGCGTGTACCAGATCTGCTGGTTCGCATCGAAACGCAACGTGTGGGGATAGATGCCGCGGTCGCCGTCGATCTCGGGGTGCGGGTGGCGGTCCACCAGGCCCGTCTCGGGATCGAGACGCACCAGCTCGTCCGTGCCGGTCACCGTGATCCAGAAGTCGCCGTTCGCCGCCCGCTCGATCGAGTGGGCGCCGGCGCCGACCGGGAACACGCCGCGCTCGAGCGTGCGCGGATCGAGCCAGTAGCCGCGCTCGGTGTACATCCGCCCATCGGCGCCGGGCTCGAGATCGTGGCAGCTCGCGCTCCGCGCGGGGTCGATCTCGTACTCGCGGATCACGGCGCGCAGCGCGGCGCCAGACGGCGCGGGCGGCGGCTCGAGGTCGGGCGCTGAAGCCCCCGGACCGAAGGTCCGCAGCAGGCGGCCGATCAGCCCGTCGCGGCTGCGCGCATGGAGCGGCGGTCCGCGCCGGGCCATGCGCTCGAGCACCTCTTCCCAGGCGGCCTCGTCGCGCGGGACGCGCCACGCCCAGTCGCCGATCTGGTGGCAGTTGGCGCACGCGCGGGCGAAGTTGGCATGGGACGCCGCGTCGGGCCACTCGAGACGCGCATACCAGTACGCCGCGGGCAGGTCCTCGGCGAAGTCCTCCTTCGGCGGCAGCGCGAAACGCAGCGGCGGGTCGTCCGGCGCGACGCCGTCGAGGCTGCCCGGCTCGAACCCGATGCGGCGGGCCGTGACCCGATAGACGCCGGATGCGAGCTGCGGAAAATCGAAGCCGCCCTGCGCGTCGCTGAAGACCGTGGTGCTCGCCCGGCGCTCGCCGTCGAGCGCGGTGACCATCACGCCGGCCAGCGGACTGCCGGCCGCATCGGTGACCGTGCCCCCGAGCCCCGCTTCCGCCGCCCCGCTTCCCACCCACGACAGCATCCACAGCATGGCCGGAAGGATGGCCAGAGCGGCCCCCGGCACAGTCGGCCCACGCCCCCGCCGGACGCGGCGCACCCGTTGCCCCATCATGATTCCCCCGCTCGCCGATTCCCCGTGCGCCAGCCGCCGGGCAGCTCAGGCCGGGCCGGGCCGCTCCCGCATCCAGGCCCGCATGCGCTCGGCGTCGGCCGGATTCTCCCGCGTGTGCGCGGCCCAGGCATAGTCGCGGATGCGCCAGCCGGCGGCGGTCCGCACGACGCCGCACAGGTACACGCCCGCGAACGCGCTGCCCCCGCCGACGTGCATGTACGTTCGCACCCGCCCCTCGTCGCCGTACAGGGCGATGAGGTGATTCGACATGTGGTGCAGCGTGCCGTAATTGGGCGGGATGACGATCTCGTACAGCCGCCGTATCTCCGGCATGCCGCGGGCGAAGTACGGCCAGTCGCCGAAGGAGTCCTGCAGCGCGGAGTAGTCGACCGTCGCGTCGTCGGTGAACACGGTGTCGAGCCGCTCCCAGTCCATGAAGTCGACCGTATGCGAATAGCGCTCGAGCAGCTCGCGGATCTCGAACCGGTCGCGCAGCTCGTCCGGAGCCGGGATCGCTTCCCCGGACCCGCTTGCGATCGCGTGCGGTCCCGCCTGGGCTGCATCCGCGCGCCGCACCGCGAACGGCGCCGCCAGCATGCCCAGGCCCAGCGCCGACAAGAACCTCCGCCGCTTGAAGAAACCGCCCACTGCCATCCTCCAGTCCGGGCTGCTGCGCCCGCGTAGCGCAGGTTAACGCGTTCCGTGTCGCGGGGCCACCGCCGCGGCTCGTCCGGCCGTGCGGGCACCGGTATCTGTTCCGTGCATGCTGGATTCTGGAGTGGTAACGTGTCAGTAATATGGACGACACAGAGCAGAATCTGCCTGGTCGGGCCCTGACATCAGCGTGCCAACCCGACCATCGAGGTTGACAATGTCTCAAGTCCTTCCAACGGTACCCGGGAAATACCCGCCTTGCACCGGGCGGGTCACGGTGGCCCAGCTCCTGCTGCTGACCGCCGCCCTGCTGGCCGCGACGGCGACCGGGGCGGCCGCCCAGGGCCGCCAGACCGGCACCATCCGCGGCGCCGTCGTCGACGCCCAGGGTCTCGTCCTGCCCGGCGTGACGGTGACCGTACGCTCCGACGCGCTGCAGGGCGTGCGCACGACCGTGACCGACATCAACGGCAACTACCGGCTCCTGGCGCTGCCGCCCGGCGGGTACCAGGTCGTCTTCGAGATCCCCGGGTTCGCCGATGTCGTCGAGACGGCGACCGTGCCGCTGGGCGGCGACGTGGGGGTCAACGCGGCCATGGCGCCCGCCGGCGTCGTCGAGACGGTGGAGGTGGTGGGCGTCGTGCCGACGCCGATCGAGACCACCATCACCAGCTCGAACATCACGGCGGACGAGGTGCACGCCCTGCCGACGAGCCGCCAGCCGTGGCGCATCGCCGAGCTGCAGCCGGGCCTGACGGACAACACGCCGAATGTCGGCCAGGTAACGATCAACGGCGCGTTCGCCTACGACAACATCTTTCTCGTGGACGGCGTCGACATCAACGACAACCTTTTCGGCACGGCGAACAGTCTCTTCGTCGAGGACGCCATCCAGGAGACGCAAGTGCTCACGTCGGGGATCTCCGCCGAGTACGGGCGGTTCTCCGGCGGCGTCATCAACATCATCACCCGCAGCGGCGGCAACGACTTCTCGGGCAGCTACCGCCTCAACATGTACAACCCGTCGTCCTGGACCTCGCTGACGCCGTTCGAGGACGAGCCGCGCGAGGGCGACCTCGGCGACAACCTGGACCACGAGATCACGCTCGGCGGTCCGATCGTCCGAGACCGCCTGTGGTTCTTCTACTCGGGCCTGGTCACGCGGCAGGCTGGGACCGACACGTTCAACGAGACGCGTATCCGCTACGACACCGCCGGCACGGAGGACCGCAACCAGTTCAAGCTGACCGCGACCCTCGCGCCGGGCCACACGCTGTCGGGCAACTACCTGCGACGAGCGTTCACCGACACCGGCTCGACGTTCGGGTTCAGCGTCGTGCCGAGCACGATCACCGACCGCGAAAGGCCGCAGAACCTGTTCGTCACCACCTACCGCGGCGCGCTCACCAACGACGTCTTCGCCGAGGTACAGTACTCGCAGAAGAGGCACGGGTTCCGCGGCGGGGGGGGCACGTCGACCGACATCTTCGACTCTCCGTTCCTTACCCGCACCCAGGCGCTGGCGCACTACAACGCGCCGTACTTCGACGCCACGGATCCGGAAGATCGCAACAACCGGCAGATCACCGGCAACGTAACCTGGTTCCTGTCGAGCCGCCAGGCGGGCTCGCACAGCCTGAAGGCCGGGTTCGAGCGTTACACCTCGACCAACATCGGCGGCAACTCGCAGAGCTCCACCGGGTGGGTGTTCCGCACGAACTACGCGGTCGGCCCGGACGGCAGCCCGCTGCTCGACGCCGACGAGCAGCTCGTGCCCATGTTCATGCCGGGCCCGCTGACGATTGGCCTCAACTGGCTGCCGGCCCGCGGCGCCAGGATCGACATCAACACCACGTCGTTCTTCGTGAACGACGAGTGGGCGCTGAACGAGCATTTCTCGTTCAACCTGGGCGTGCGCGGCGAGACGGCGGACAGCGAGGCGACCGGCGGGATCACCACGGTCGATACCAGCTCGGTGGTGCCGCGGCTCGGCGTGGCGTACGACCCGCTCGGCGACGGGCGCTTCACCATCCAGAGCACCTACAGCCACTACGCCGGGAAGTACAGCGAGGCGCAGTTCTCCGAGACCACGAACGTCGGCAACCCCGACCTGCTGATCGGCGTCTACACCGGCCCGGGCGGAGCGGGCCGCGACTTCGCGCCGGGGTTCGATGTCGACAACTACGCCATCGTCGACGGCTCGTTCGCGACGCAGAACGTCATGCTGGAGCCGGACCTGAGGTCGCCCCTCACGAAGGAGTTCACCGTCTCGGCCGGCGGCACGCTCGGCGACCGCGGGCACCTGAAGGCCACCTACATCCGCCGGCGGGCGGGCAACTTCATCGAGGACTTCCTCGACTTGTCGACCGGCGCGACGGAGCTCATGCACGAGGGCCGCAGCTACGGCACATTCGTCAACCAGGTGTTCCGCAACACGGACGAGCTGGCGCGCAACTACGACGCGCTGCAGCTCGACGGCCGCTACAGCGTGACGAGCCGCTTCCAGCTCGACGGCAGCTACACCGTGCAGCTCCGCAACGAGGGGAACTTCGAGGGCGAAGCCACGAATCAGCCCGGCGTGGCGTCGATCGCCTTCGACTACCCGGAGATCTTCACGCCCGAGCGGAACTACCCCTTCGGCCGGCTGAACGATTTCCAGCGGCACAAGGTGCGCATCTGGGGCATCTACAACCTCGGCCTCGCCCGGGCCGGCAACGTCGACCTGGCCGGCATCTGGCGCTACAACTCGGGGCAGGTCTACAGCCTCGTGGCCGGGGGGGTCCCGCTCACCGCCCGCCAGCAGGGGATCCTCGACGAGCTGGGTTACGCCAGCGGCCCCACGTCGCAGAGCCTGTATTTCGACGCGCGCGGCACCGAGAGCTTCAAGGGCTACGGCCTGCTCGACGTATCGGTGCAGTACCAGCTGCCGATCTGGCGCACGGCGCGGCCGTACTTCAAGTTCGAGCTGTACAACCTGTTCAACAACGACACCCTCATCGGCTGGGACAACACGGTCGAGCCGAATTACGACGGGCCGGTGGACGATCTGGGTCTGCCGCTGACGTACGAGGAGGGACCGCGATTCGGCGAAGGAACCTCGGCGGGCGACTATCCGCCGTGGCGGGCCGGCGTCGACGGCGGCCGGACGTTCCTGATGTCGCTCGGCTTCCGGTTCTGAGGGGAGCGGAATACCACCCGGCAAGTTCAGGCAAGTCTCGACCGTGCAGGTCCAACTCGAAGCGAAGCCGCACCTTGCGCGTCAGCTCGTGCCCGTGAACATGGAGGATCGTGCTCTTGCCCGCGCTGTTGCTGCCGAAGAGCAACGTGATCGGCCGCAGGTCGACCCGGACAGGCCGGAGCTCGGCAGACCAACCAGCTCGGCCGCGCGGGTCTTGTTTCCGTCGACTTCCGTGAGAGTGCGCTCAACCGCGCCGGCACCGAAGGTGTCGCGGGCGAACTCCAGCGCCCGGACCGCCGCCCCATGGATGGCTAGGAGCTTGCGCCGCAGGACGTTTGCGGCACGAAATGAGTCCTCATCCCACGCGCTGAGCTCCGTGTCGGGGCGGCTTCGCCGGTCGGCAAGGCGGGATGGATGTTCGGTGGTTGGCGAACAGAGAGCAAAATTCGGTCCTCGCGGGCCGTAGTATGGCCCGTCAGAGACCGCGGTGCAGGTCGATTTGCCGCCGTTGCGAGCCTCATTCCCCGTGTCCTACGCCGCCTTCAGCACGTGCAGGCGCTTGACGTTCAACGCCAGGCACACCAGGTCCCACTCGCAGCGCACCTTCGCCAGTCCGCGCAGGCTGAAGCGCCGGAAGCCCAGCGCGTGCTTGATCCAACCGTAGGGAGCCTCCGACAACCACTTGCGCTTCGCATACGCCTCCCGGCCCGCCGGCGTCGCCAGCTTCTCCACCATGCGACCCGTCGCCGGATGTTTCTCCAGATCGCGGGCGGCCGTCTGCTTGCCCTCCCGGCCCGGCGCCACATACCCGTCAACGCCCCGCTTTTCCAGGTCCTTCAGGTCCCGCTCGTTGCAGTACCCCGCATCGGCCAGCACCGTCTCCGGCTGCGCGTCGAACGTCTCCTGCACCGCGTCAAGCAACACCGGCAACTCACCCTGGTCACTCGCGTTCGCCGTCAGATCCGTCGCCACCACCAACTGGTGCTCCGCGTCCACCGCCGCCTGCGCGTTGTAGCACTGCTGGAACCCCTCACTGCTCGTCTTCATGATCGAGCTCTCAGGGTCCGTGAAGTTGCTCTGCGCCTTCTCGTCCGGCTCGCCATACGCCCGCTTGTACGGCGGTCCGCCCTTCGGGTTCCGGTCCTGACCCGGCTGCCGACCCCGCATGTCGTCCGCCGCCCGTTGCTTCGCTTCCAGGCGCGACTTCGCCGCGCGAATCGCGGCCAGACGCGCTTCCCGCCGGTGCAACTCCGCCGGCAGATCATCGCCCCGAATCTCCGCGCCCAAGCGTGCGTCCTCGGCCTCGTCAACCGCATCCGCCTGACGCAACAGCGCCTCGATCTCGCTTTCCAGCCGCTGTTCCTCTTCCTGCATCCGGTCGTAGCTCATCGCCTTGTGCTTGCTCGCGTTCGCACGCACCTTCGTCCCGTCGATAGACAGCTTCCCCAAGCGCGCCAGACCCAACTCCTGCGCCAGACGGACCACCTCCACGAACAGCGCCTGGAAATCCTCAAGGTGCCGACGCCGAAACTCGCACAGCGTCCGGTGTTGCGGAAAGTTCCCCGCCGCCAGCACCCGGAACGCCACGTCCTCTTCCAGTTTCCGGGCAACCCGGCGCGACGAGAACACCCCCGTCGCGTAGGCGTAGAGCAGAACCTTCACCATCATCCGGGGCTCATACGGCGCGTTGCGGCGCCCGTCTCCCTCATACGCCATGTAGAACGCCGTCAGGTCCAGACCGTCCACCAGGTCGCTGACGTGGTGTGCCAAGTGGCCCTCGGGCAGCCACTCCCGCACGTCGGGCGGAAACAGCAGCGACTGATCCGGCGCGTAGGGGCGGAACGTAGTCGACATCAAGTCCTTTCGTCGTCCGATCTCGCCTACGATTGTCGCATCTGGTTTTCTGCGGCGCAGACTCCTAGTTAAGAGGAGCACCGCAGGCACACGGAGATCATAAGCTTTCTATCTGCAGACAAGAGCAACCTTGCGCCGGGGACGGCGTCAGTTACCCGACTCGGCCGTCCCGGTCAGGCCCAGGTAGCCGATGTAGAAGCGGCTGCCGTCCTCGTAGGTCAGCGTGTGGCCGCTGGCGAGCGGGGTGCCGTGCTTCGACTGGTAGCCCTCGACGGTGATGCGCGTGCCCGGCCTGATCGACTCGGGCGAAAACCCGCGCCGGAGCAGGTTCATGGGTGCGGCGGCCTCGACCATCCAGCGGTCTGTCTCGCCGTCTTCGCCGGCGACGCTGATGTGGATCCAGGGGTGCGGATTGATCCACTCGACCCGCACGACCTCGCCGGCGAGCGTGACCGCCTTGGACCGATCGAACTCGTTGACCTCGATATGGTGCGCCGACGGGCTCCCGCCCCCGAGCATCAGCCCGACGACCACGGCGATTGTTCCGCACGCTACCGCGACACCCCTGCTCGCCATCTGCCACCTCCACGCCTGACGGACGCGCCCGCGCCCCCTCATCTTTGACCGGGACGCCGTGCGCGCGCAACCCGCGGCACGCTCACGGATGCGTGCCCCACAGCAGCTCGGCCAGGAACCCGGCCGGAATCCCGACCATGAACAGCGCCAGGCTGACCAGCAGGAAGCGGGAGTAGATCGGCGTCTTGATGGCGCGGTGCGTCAGCTCGACGCGCACCGCCTCGAGCTCGTCGATCGCCTCGTAGGCGCGGATCAGGCTGTCCTGATCGGTGACATCGAAGTAGTCGCCCCCGTACTCGCGGATGGTGTCGACCAGCGGGGGCGGCGCCTCGGGGGCGGCGATGCGGCTGCTGCCTGCGTCGCCGATGTTGATGTAGATCATGTACGGCACGATGTTGCGCCGGGCCAGCGCCGCGAGCTCGGCGAGCGGCACCTCGTCCACGTCCGCGTCCGTGATGATGAGCACGGCGCGGTGCTGGTTGGCCGCGCCGCCGGCGCTCGCCTCGTCGCTGTCGAAGTGCCTCACGATCGACCGCAGCGCCCGGACGAGGTTGGTCGTCCCCTCGGTCGGGATGATGCGCACCTTGTCGGGCGGGACGTAGATCTGGTCGCGGGTGCTCCGGAACTGCGGGGCGAGCAGCCTGACCGTCACGTACGGGGCATCGAACACCTGGAAGTAGTAGATCTCGTCGTCGAGGATGAAGTCGTCCACCATGTAGGGATAGGACGAGAACATCCACAACGACACCCGATCGTTCTTCTCGCGGCGCATCTCCAGGAACTGCAGGTGCGCGTCCCGCGCGACCTCGGCCCGCGACTTGCCGGTGTCCGGGAACTCCCAGGCCATCGACAGCGACGTGTCGACGAGGTCGACCCGCACTCTCGACTCCACATCGCCCTGGACCTCCTCGGTCGCGGTCAGGAAGGGGTCGGAGGCGGCCACGAGCAGCACGACGACCGCCAGGATCAGCAGCAGCTTCGGCAGATGGTAGAGCGCCCGCACCAGCAGGCCGCGCTGCAGCTTGTGGTCGATGAGGTGGCCGGAATGCTGCCGGGAGTGGCTGCGGCGGCGAATCACCAGGCGGAACAGGGTGAGCAGGGTGGCTGCCGCGACGGCCAGGGTGAGCAGGAAGGCCAGGTCCACGCTGCCGTAACGCACCTGGTCCAGCTCGGTCGCGGCGAGTTCCTGGACGCGCGTCCGCAGGAAGGCGACGAACTCGCTCCATTCAATCAGCATCGTGGTCCGTGGCCTCCGCCGCGACCGATTCTAGCAGCCCGCGGGAAAAAAGACCCCGCTGCGTTCGAGCGGCGATACCTCCCTCCCGGGCGTGGGGCGGCGCCTGTCACTCGGCCCATCCGGCCCGCAGCGCCGGCCGGTCGACGGGCGCGCCGCGCAGGTACACGGCCCCGATGCGCCGCGTGTTCGTGATGTCGTCGAGCGGGTCGGCGTCCAGCACGATGAAGTCGGCCGACTTGCCGGCCGCGAGGCTGCCGACGTCGCGCAGGCCCAGCACCGCGGCCGCGCGGCTGGTGGCCGCCACGATCGCCTCCGCCGGCGTCAGGCCGGCCGCCACCATCAGCTCCAGCTCGCGATGCTCCGCGTAGCCGAAGAAGTGATCCCGGACCCCGGAATCCGCGCCCAGCACCACCCGTGCGCCGGCGGCGGCCAGCTTCTCCAGGCTGCGCTCCATCGCCGCGTAGCGCTCCCTCGCGCCTGCCGCATCGCCCGCCTGCGCGCGGAGCGACTCGGCCGCGCGGCGCCGGACGGCGGCCGGCACGCTCTCGGCCAGGAACGGATCGTCGAGCCAGCCGGGGGCGTCAGCATGCAGTCGGCGCTCGGACACGCCCAGGTTCGGCATCACGAACACGCCCCTTGCGGCGATTGCCGCTATCAGCGCCGCGTCCATCTCCCGGTCGCGCACCAGGTGGGCCAGTCCGTCGACCCCCGCGCGCACCAGCTCCCACGCATCGTCGCGGTAGAAAACGTGCGCCACCACGCGCAGCCCCCGGCCGCGCGCCTCGTCGATGATCGCCCGGTAGAGGGCGGGCGCGAGCTTCTGCACCGTGCCGCCGCGGTCGTCCACCCAGATCTTGACCACGTCCACGGCGCGCGCCGCGAGCTCGGCGACGTACCGGCGTCCCTCCTCCTCGCTCGTCACGCCGTAGGCCGAGCTGCGCAGCGCGAGTGCCCCGGGGCCGGCGTTCGGGGCCGCCAGCCCCCGCCCGGCGGTGCGCAGCCGCGCCGTCGAGGCCAGAACCGTTGCCTGCTCGCCGCGAATGTCGAAGGCGATGTCGCCCGCGTCCGTCCCGAGCGAGACGATCGTGCCGACGCCGTAGTAGGCGTAGCGCCGGAGATGGTCGAGGATGTTGGCGTGCGTGTAGTTGGCGGCGGCGTAGCTCGGTCCGTCCTGGAAGCCGACATGCCCGTGCAGGCTGACCAGGGCCGGCATGACCGTCTGCCCCGACAGGTCGACGCGTTGCGCGCCGGCCGGCGGCGTCAGCTCGCTTCGCGCGCCGACCGCCGTGACGGCGCCGTCAGCCACCAGCAGCACCGCGTCGTCGATGGGCGGCGCGGCCGGCAGACCGGTGAGCAGGCGCGCGCCCTCGTAGGCCACGACGCCGCCGGATGCGGCGTCAGGCTGCGGCGCGGCGCCGGCAGCCGCAACGGCCGCCACGCCGCAAGCCAGTGCGGCAGCTCCCCATGCGCGCGCGCCGGACGTTCGGAGGCGGCCTATCGTGACCCCTCGACGGCCTGGGTGTTCTTGTTCCGCGCCCCGGCCAGAATGCCCTCCAGGCCGTAGTTGCCCTCGTGGCAGGCGTACTCGAACAACGGGCCGTCGGTCCGCCGCAGGGGGAAGAGCGCGGTCCACGGCCGCGTGAACGAGTGCGGGTCGTCGACCGTGAACTCGTACAGGACGGTGTCCGCATCGACGCGCCACAGGCGCTCGACCAGCCGGGTGTCGGCCGTCGAGCCCCGGAAGGCCGTCTCGCGCAGGAAGTTCTCCGTCTCGATGACGAGCACGTCCCCTTCCCAGCGGGCGCGCGAGTCGCCCACCCACTGGCGCAGGTCGCCGTGCTCGCTGCCGTCGGTCCGAATGATGCGGGCGTTGTGGATCATCTCGTTGTAGAGGATCACCTGACCCGGCGTCTGGAGAATCATGACGTTGTTGTTGTAGGCGCTCGGCACCATCGGGGGACCGGAGTTGAAGCCCATGAGGCAGCGATCGGCGAGGCTGCGGTCGGTGTACGAATCGGCGAAGCCGGCGCTCAGGTTCGCCCGCGTGACGCGGTTCTTCTCGCGCGCCGCGTCGGTATACGGGATCCGCCCGTCGGGGGGATCGACGATCAGGGACGTGCGCTTGTCACGGGTCAGCTGGACGCCGCGCTCGTACCAGAACTCGTTGTACGACAGGACGCCGCCCTCGGCCCGCGGCGCATAGCCGGCGCTCGGCGCACCCTCGATCGGGTCGAACAGATCCCGATTGAGCCGCGTGTTCTCCGCCGCCTCGAAGGCCGCGGCCTCCTCGGCCGACAGCGTGACCTTGCCCTCGAGCTGGGGCGGACGCTGCATCGGCGTGATGGTGCGGAACGTGAAGACGCCCTGCAAGTCGGGGACACCTTCCGGCGTCCGCGGCGGGGTCCAGCCGCTGCTCGCGTCGGTTTCGATCTGTGCGACGGCAACTCCCGGAACCAGGCAGGCGAGCGCGAACGCGGTCAGCAGCGCGGCGTGGCATCGACGGTGCATTTTCGATCCTCCCAATCGATTTCTCGGCAAAAGGCCAATACTCCCCTAACAGGTTGGTCGGAAGCAAGTTCCGCCGCCGGGAGCCCGCGGCTGGCGCCGGCCGGTCACCCACCCGCGCCGCCGGCGCGCCCACGGTAGACGGAGAACCGCCAGGTCAGGCCGTACTCCGCCGGCAGGTCCCGTTCGGCGCGCAGCACCAGCTCGCGAATCTCGACGGCGCGGTCGTGCGTGAACAGGCACAAGCTGGCGCCGGGCCCCGCATGCGCCGCGACGAAGCGGGCCAGCCGCTCCTGATTGCCGTCGGGATAGTTGAGCACCGCGCCGACTGCCTGCAGGTCGAGCCCGCAGGACGCGTAGGTGGCAACGTCGCAGTAGTCGCCCTCGACGGGATGCACCTCGGGCCGGCCGCGGGCGATCCGCCGGACCCGCTGCAGGTTCTGCCTGGCCCGGGAGCAGAGCACCGCATCCCGCTCGATCCCGAACACCGGCCGCGACGGCTCGAGCGCGGCGATGACAGCCGCCACCCGGCCGTCACCCATGCCGGCATCCACGACCGCCCCGGCCGCCCCGGGCCCGAGCACGCCGATCTCCTTCAGCGCCGACACGAGCTCCACGATGACGGAGATCGGGGACGGCACCCAGATGCCCGCGCTCGTCTTGCGGATCGGCACGCCGGGCGCCAGCGCCTGCTCCGAGCGTTGGAAGATAGCCTCCAGCCTGCGGATCGACATCGTTCGCGTATGGGCCGCCCTTGCGGACTGTTATACTGCGCCGGAATTCCAGGCGGCGACAGGATCCCGGATCCAACGGCCGGGCCGGGCGACGGCCGCCGCCGTCCTCGGGGAGACGATACCCTCAGGAGGCATCGACATGAAGCGCAGCATCGTTCTCGCTCTGCTGATCGGGATCGGCACCGTCTCGCTCGCCGTGGTGGCCGCGCAGGACGCCATGGAGATCGAGGTCGAGCAGCTCCAGGACAACCTGTACGTGCTCAGGGGCCAGGGCGGCGGCGGCAACACGGCCGTCTTCATCAGGGGGGACGGCGTGGTCGTGGTCGACACCAAGAACCCGGGCTGGGGCGACCCGATCCTGGCGCAGATCCGGGAGCTGACGGACAAGCCGGTGACGACGCTCATCAACACGCACAGCCACCACGACCACGTGAGCGGCAACGTCGCCTTCGCCGAGACGGTGCAGGTCGTCACCCACGAGAACACGAAGGCCAACATGGAGGTCATGCGGCCCTACACGGGCCGGACGGAGCCGCCGGCGAACGTGTTCCGGGCTTCGAACGGGCACGGCCTGCCGACGACCACCTTCTCGGACCGGATGTCGCTGGGCAGCGGCGACGACCAGGTCGACCTCTACTACTTCGGCCGCGGCCATACGGGCGGCGATGCGTGGGTCGCATTCCCCGCGCTGCGCACGCTCCACGCCGGCGACGTCTTCCTGGGCCAGCGGGTGCCGTTCCTCGATGCCTCCAACGGCGGCAGCGGCGTCGACATCCCCGACACGCTGCAGGGGGCGCACGACAACATCGAGGGCATCGACACCATCATCACCGGCCACAGCTCGCAGATGACGTGGGCCGACCTGAACGAGTGGGCCGCCTTCAACCGCGACTTCCTGCAGATGGTGCGGGACGGCCGGGCCGCGGGCCGGTCGGTCGACGATATCGCGGCCGCCTGGTCGCTGCCGGCAGCCTATGCGCACTACGATGCGCCCAACGAGGCCGGCGTCCGGCGCAACATCCAGGTCATCGTCGACGAGCTCGAGGCCAGCGGCGAGTAGTCCGGCAATCGTCGCCTCCGGCTCCGGTTGCCGCCCAACCAACCCTCACCAGGAGTCTGCGCTGTCCTACGGCGCAGACTCCTGGCCGCGCGGCCCGGCTCTACCGCTCGCCGGCCGCCGCCGCCCGCTCCTGGGCGCGGTGGCCGGCGAGGATCCCTTCCATCCCGTAGTTGCCCTCGTGGCACGCGTACTCGTAGAGCGCGTCCTCGCTGCGCCGTAGCGGGATCGACGCGGTCCACGGCCGGAGCCAGGTGGTCGGGTCGTCGATGGTGACCGCGTACTCCAGCGTGTCGGGCCCCGTGCGGGTGAAGCGCTCGACGATCCGCAGGTTGTCCGACGCGCCGCGGAAGTCGCTCTGCGGCGAGTAGTTGGTCGTTTCGACCACCAGCGTGTCGCCCTCCCAGCGGCCGCGCGAGTCGCCGTGCCACTGCCGGACCCCGGCGGCGAGCTGCGGCCGCCCGTCGAGCGGGATGATGCGGGCGTCGTGGTTCATCTCCATCAGGAAGACGACGTGGTCGGCGGTCTGAAAGATCTGGTAGTAGCTGTTGTAGCCGGCGCCGAGCCGCGGCACGCCGTACGTGATGCAGCGCTCCTGCAGCGGCACGTCCTCCCAGGTGTCGGCCGGATGCGCGGCGCTGTACGCCGCCCGCTCGGCCATGAGCCGCTCGGCCGCCGGCGTGAGGGCCGGGATGCGGCCGTCCGGCGGATCGACGACCAGCGACGTGCGGTCGTTGAAGTCGCGCTCGACGACCCAGAACTGGTTGTAGTTGCCCGTCGTCGGATCGTACGACGTGGCCTCCTCGCCGGCGATGGCGGCCAGCACCAGCTGGTCGCCGAAGAGGGCGTCCCGGCCGGGATCCGTGGCCTCGGCCGCGGACGCCTGCAGCGCGGCCAGCTCCTCGTCGCTCAGGCGCGCCTTGCCGGCCCACTCCGGCGGCCGCTCCAGCGGCGTCGCGTTGTTGTTGGCCCAGACGCCCTGCAGATCGGGATGACCGTCCGCGGTGCGGGGCAGGGTCCAGGTCTCACCGTCCGCGTGCTGGGCGGCGGCCGGGGCCGGAACCGACGCGGCGACCGCAACCAGCAGGGCAATCGGACCGCACGAGGCGAGCCATCTCTTCGTCACCGGATACCTCCTTCTCAGTGCATCGATCGGGTGCGGCCACGGTTGCCGGGCACCCGGGTTGCCGGCCCGCATGCGAGGGCCGGGCGGCCCGACGGGCGCTCAGCGCGCAGCCTCGACGACCGCCGGCTGCGCCTCGAACAGGGCGAGGTCGACCGCCTCGGCCATCGCTCGGTAGCCAGCGTCGTTGCCGTGAATCGCGTCGCCCGGATCGTACGCCGGCAGGATGCGCCGCGGATGATCCGGGTCGCGAATGGCCGCGTCGAAGTCGATCACCGCGTCGTACGGACTCTCCGTGCGCAGCCACGCGTTGAACGCCTGGCGCTTGGCCTCCCCCGTCTCCGAGAACGTGATGGCGCCCTCGAACGGCGTCAGGGTGCCGCCGTAGATCCGCAAGCCCCGCGCATGGGCCCGCTGCACCAGGGCGGTGTGCCCCGCGATCAGGTCCTCGACCGCCGGCCAGGCGTTGTCGAACGCGAACCCGACGTCGTTGATCGACTCGAGGACGATGACGTGGGTGACTCCCGTCTGCAGCAGCACGTCGCGGTCGAAGCGCGAGAGCGCCGACGGACCGAAGAACGCGTCCGGATCGGGCCGCGGCTCGTCCGGACCGAACGGCGCGCCGCGGCGCAGGATGGTCTCCATCCCGCCGTTGTGGCTCAGGACGCGGTTGCCGGCGATGCCGACGTTGAGCACGCCCGGCGCCGCGTCCCCGTGCGCCGCGATCAGCCGCGCGGCGAGAAAGTCGGGCCAGCGGCTGTTGGTGTCGGGCGTCGACGCCGTGCCGTCGGTGATCGAGTCGCCGATCGTCACGACGGCGCCGCGGGCGGTGCGGGTCGCGACCTCGACGCGCGACAGGAAGAACCACGACAGGACCGTCGAGTCGACCGGCAGCTCGGCCGCGCCGGTGTGGTCGCCCGGCGTGGACAGGTACGTGGTCGACAGCCCGGTGCCGTGCGTGGTCGCCGGCGACATCGTCTCCCGCGTATCGCCCGGCAGATAGAGATCGATCGCCACGTCGCCGAGCGGCGGCACCGGCAGGTCGGCCGCATCGCTCAGCAGCGTCGCGCCGCGCTCGACGGTCGCGGTCGGCTCGCCGTCGAACGTCAGCCGCCGGCCGGATTCGGCCGCGATGGCGGCGCCGGCAGCGCGCAGCGCGACGTGCGCGCCGCCAATCTCCAGCGGCTCGGTGCCGTACTGGTTGCTGAACAGCACGCGCACCTGCGAGCCGCCGATGCTCGTGTGCACGACCTGCCGCACGGTCCGGTCGGCGATGCGCGGCGGCACGTTGCCCTGCGCGGCCGCGTCCGCCGGCGGCGCCGGCAGCGACACGGGGCCGGTCGCCCAGGTTCCGACCCAGCGGGCCTCCTGGGCTCCCGCGACGGCCGGCGCCGCGAACAGCCACACCGCGAGCAGCGCGGCGGCCACGCACGCGACCAGCGGGCGCCCCGGCAGCGGGCCCTTGCACGTCGGACGGAATCTCATCGCCCCCCCAGTCCGTTGGCCACGATCAGGGTGCCCGGCGCCGCATCCAGGCGCACCGGCAGGATAGCCTGGTACTCCGGCGAGTCATACCAGGCGCGGAACGCCTCGCGCGTCGGAAACTCGACGATCACGGTGCGGGGATAATCCACGGCCCCCTCGACGACCTCGGGCGTCTCGTCGAACGCCACGATGCGACCGCCGTGGGCGCTGATGGTCGGGATCGCCTTCTCCACGTACTGCGCCAGCGCTTCCGGATTCTCGATGCGTCCCTGCGCGACGACGTAGACCGCCATTGGATGCCCCCTGGGTTACCGCCCGCTCCGTCTGCGATTATACGGCCGAACCCGTCCGACGCCGATGGACACGCTACAATCTGGGCGGCATGGGCGCACCGCGGCAACGCGCACAGCACGGGCCGGCGCGATACGGGACTGCGGCAGGGTCGTGACACCGTACCGGTGCGCGTCGCTCGCGTTGGTCGCCCTGCTGGCCGCCGGTCCGGCGCAGGCCGGGCAGGACCCCGGCGCGCCCCTCCAGCCGGATGCGCTGCGCGGCACCATGGCCGTGCTGCCGTTCGCCAACCTCACCGGCGATCCGGACCACGACTGGATCCGCGACGGCATCGCGGCAGCTCTGATCAACGACCTCCAGCGCCGCCTCGCGCCGCGCCTGGACGTGCTGCCGCGGCAACAGCTCGGCGCGGCGCTGGCCCCCGGCGAGGCCCCGGTGGCGGTGCCTCGCGTGCAGGAGGTCGGCCGCAACCTCGGCGCGCGCTGGGTGGTCTCCGGCAGCTACCGGCGGCTTGGCGACCGCATCGCCATCACGGGCCGGCTCATCGAGGTCGCTAGCGGCGAGGTGACGCGCGGGTCGCGGGTCGAGGGACCGCTCGAGGAGCTGTTCGCGCTGCAGGACCGGCTCGCCTCGGAGCTGGTCCCGGACGGCGCACCGGCCGCGGCCCGGCCTGCCGCGCCTCCGCCGGCCCGCGGGGGCGCCGGCGCCGGTTTCAGCCTGGCCGGCACTCCCGCCATCGACGGTCCGCCGCCGCCGCGGCCGCCCGCCGTCATGGCGCGCGACGAGCAGGGGCGGGCTACCGTGCGCGCCGTCCGCGTGGCGGAACGCCTGCGCCTGGACGGCCAGCTCGACGAGCGCGTGTACGACACCGTCCGGCCGCTCACCGACTTCATCCAGCAGGTGCCGGACGAGGGCGCGCCGGCCACCGAGCGGACCGAGGCCTGGCTCCTGTTCGACGACGAGAACATCTACATCGGCGTCCGGGCCCACGACTCGGCGCCGCCCGGCCAGTGGGTCGCCAACGACATGCGCCGCGACACGCCGCAACTGCGGCAGAACGACACCGTGGCGGTGATCTTCGACACCTTCTACGACCGGCGCAACGGCGTGGCCTTCTACACGAACCCGCTCGGTGCGCGGGCCGACTTCGCCATCACCAACGAGGGCAACCCGAACAGCGACTGGAATCCGGTGTGGGACGTCCGCACGGGCCGGTTCGAGGGCGGCTGGACCGCCGAGATGGAGATCCCGTTCAAGTCGCTCCGCTACCGCCCCGGCGCCGCGCAGGTGTGGGGATTCCAGATGCGGCGGGTCGTGCGGCGCAAGAACGAGGGCGCCTACCTGACGCAGCTGCCGATCTCGGCCGTGGTGCGCGGCGGGGCCATCGCCGGCATCTTCCGCGTGTCGGACGCGGCCACGCTGGTCGGCCTCGAAGTGCCGCCGGGCGGCCGCACCCTGGAGATCAAGCCGTACGCCATCGGCGGGGTCTTCACCGATCTCGAGGCCAGCCCGCTGGAGGAGAACGCGGCCACCGGCAACGGCGGCCTGGACGTCAAGGTCGGCCTCACGCAGAACCTGACGGCCGACTTCACCTACCGCACCGACTTCGCCCAGGTCGAGGTCGACGAGCAGCAGGTGAACCTCACCCGCTTCAACCTGTTCTTTCCCGAGAAGCGCGAGTTCTTCCTCGAAGGACGAGGAATCTTCGACTTCGCCACCGGCGCGGCCGTCGGGGGCGGCGGCGGATTCCGGGATCCCAACGCCCCCATTCTCTTCTACAGCCGCCGCATCGGCCTGCAGGACAATCACGTCGTGCCCATCGTCGGGGGCGGGCGCCTGACCGGCAAGGTCGGGCCGTTCGACGTCGGGGCCCTGAGCATCCAGACCGACAGGGAGGCAGTCTCCGGCGCACTGGCAACCAACTTCACCGTCGCACGGATCAAGCGCGACATCCTGCGCAGGAGCAGCATCGGCGCCCTCTTCACCAACCGCTCGGTCTCCACGCACGGCGCCGGGGCCGCCCGCACCTACGGCGTGGACGGCACGTTCAGCTTCCACGACAACATCCACTTCCTGGGCTACGCGGCCCGCACCGACACGCCGGGATACCGCGACCGGAACATGAGCTACCAGGGGAAGTTCGACTACACGGGCGACCTGATCGGCATCATGGGCAACCACCTGCTCGTCGAGCGGAACTTCCTGCCGGACGTGGGGTTCGTGCGGCGCGACAACTTCCGCCAATCCACGCTCCAGTGGCGGATCAGTCCGCGCCCCGACATCGACGCCATCCGCCAGCTCCGGACCGGCGGCAACCTGGACTACACCCTGACAGCCGACACGTCGCAGCTCGAGACACGCCGGTTCATCCTCGGCGGCGAGGCGGAGTTCGAGAACGGCGACCGGCTGACCTTCACCCGGATGGACAACTACGAGCTGCTGCGCGAGCCGTTCTCGCCGGCCAAGGACGTGACGCTGCCGATCGGCGGCTACGACTTCACCGAGTACTCGCTGACCTACCTGCTCGGCCAGCAGCACCGGGCCAACGGGCAGGTGGCGGTGCGCAGGGGCGGCTACTTCAACGGGGACATCACCTCGGTCGACTTCACGAGCGGGTACGTGGAGCTCACCCGGCATCTGTCCATCGAGCCGACCGTCTCGTTCAACTGGATCGATCTGCCCCAGGGCTCGTTCCGCACCGACCTGACCGTGGCGCGCGTCAACTACACGTTCACGCCGCGGATGTTCTTCGCGGGGCTGGTGCAGTACAACTCGAGCACCGACACCGTCGGGGCCAACCTCAGGTTCCGCTGGGAGTACAGCCCCGGCAGCGAGCTGTTCGTCGTCTACACGGAAGACCGCGACACGCTCGGGCTGCGGCCGGACCGCACGACCTTCCTCCGCAACCGCGGCGTCGTCATCAAGATCAACCGGCTCTTCCGCCTGTGACGCCGGGGCACGGCGCGTGGAGCGAGCCGCTGCTGCGCGACCAGCGGGCCGGCTCGCTTTCCGGGACCAATGTGTCGATAATGGATTTTCTCAAGAGCGCCGGATTGCGCCGGGTCGAGTTGCAGGGTTCGGAGTCGTGACGGTTGGTACTGCCGGCCGGTCCGCCCGGGACGCAGGAGGAACGAAGATGGCGAAGCTGCACGTGGTCGTCTCGAGCGCGGTCCTGGTCCTGATGTTTCTTGCTTCCCCGGCAGACATGAATACCCAGCAGGACGAAGCGGTTCCTCGGAATCAAACCGAGACCCGCGAAGTCAGACCGTTCGCGCCCGTTACGGACGCGATGCTGCGCAACCCGGATCCCGACGATTGGCTGATGATCCATCGCACGTACGACTTTCAGGGGTACAGCCCTCTGGACCAGATCACGCGGGAGAACGTCGATCAACTGCAACTGGTCTGGATACGGGCGATGGATGCGGGTCCACAGGAGATCCGCCCCCTCGTCCATGACGGCGTGATGTACGTCGCCCATGCCGGCAGTGACCATCTTCAGGCCCTCGATGCGACGACCGGCGATTTGATCTGGGACTTCACGCGCCAGGCGCCTGAAGATCTCCGTCAGTACGCGACGGTGGGAAATCGGACGCGGAGCATCTCCATCTATGGCAGCCACATCCTGCACCTGACGGCAGACTCTCATCTCATTGCGCTGGACGCGCAGACCGGCCAGCTGGCCTGGGAGAGCCAGCTGGCCGACTACCGTGACGGCATCACGCACTCCTCGGGGCCGACGGTTCTCGAGGGCAAGGTGCTGAGCGGTCGTGCCTGCAGCTCGGCCAACCTCACGTCGCGCTGTTTCATCGCCGCGCACGACTCGAACGACGGCACCGAGCTGTGGCGCATGTACACGGCGGCCGGCGCGGACGAGCCCGGCGGCCAGACCTGGGGGAACGTGCCGACCTCCCGGCGCGGGCACGTATCCCCGTGGGGAGTCCCCGGCAGCTACGATCCGGCCCTCGGCCTCGCCTACTGGGGCATCGCGGTGCCCCTGCCGTTTACGCGGATCATGCGTCGCGGCACGTGGGATGTCGGAGACGGCACGCCGTGCGAGCTCTACTCCAACTCGACCGTGGCCCTGGATGTGAACACCGGCGAGCTCGAGTGGTACTACCAACACCTGCCTTGCGATGACTGGGACATGGACTTCGTGCAGGAACGGACCCTGATCGACACCGTGGTGAACCCGGATCCGGACGCGGTGATGTGGATCAATCCGAAGATCGCCGGCACGGCCAAAGAGCGGAAGGTCGTGGTGACCATGGGCGAGCCCGGCGGCCTGTTCGTGCTCGACCGCGAGACCGGCGAGTTCCTGTGGGCCACACCGTTCCCCTACACCAGCACGGAGCGGTTCGTCATCAGTGACATCGATCCCGAGACAGGCCAGGTCTTCATCAACATGGACCTGGTGGCGAGGGAGCTGGGGCAGCAGTTCATCATCTGCGGGCACAACGTCAAGGGATGGTGGTCGTGGTCGTACAGCCCGCTGACCAGGCTGCTCTACATTCCGATCAATCGGGCGTGCCTGAATCAGACCGCCAACGAGCGGACGGTGTCGGGGACGGGTCCGCGCTTCACGATCCCGGAACCGGGCTTCGAGGAAGACGGCCACCTGACCGAGATTCGGGCCATCGACATCTCGACGGGACGGGAAGCCTGGCGCTACACGCAGCGCGCGCCGAACGCCGGATCGACGCTCGCCACCGGCGGGAACGTCGTCTTCTTCGGTGACCTCCATCGCCGCTTCCACGCCTTCGACGCGGAGACCGGAGAGGTGTTGTGGGAAACGATCCTCGGCAGCCAGATTACCGGGTATCCGGTCACCTACGCCGTTGGCGGCCGGCAGTATCTCACCGTCCCGGTCGGCGGCGGTCTCGGGATGTCCAGGCTGTCGAACTACGCGCCGGATCTCGAGGCGCCCAGCGGGACGAGCAACATGCTCGTGACCTTTGCGCTCCCGCAGCGCTGACGACACGCCCGGTGCCGGCCCGCGGATCGGCGTCGACGCAGCGGCGCCTCAGTCCCGCAGACCGAAGGCGAACAGCGAGTGGCCGGAGGCGATGGCCACGTACTGCCTGCCGGCGACCTCGTAGGTGATGGGCGCGGCGAGCGTGTTGCCGCCGGTGACCGCGCGCCACAGGAGGTCGCCGGTGCGGGCGTCGAGCGCCTGGAAATAGCCTTCGCGGCCGCCCACGAACAGCAGGTCCGTGGCCGTGGTCAGGACGCCGCTGTTCATGACGTCGTACGTCTCCCACTGCCACACCCGCTCGCCCGTGACCGGGTTGAAGGCCAGCACCGAGCCGGACCCGACCTCTGCTGTCCAGGTGTTGATGTGCCCGCGGCCGACGGCCGGCGGCTCCGGCACGCCCCTGACCGGGCTGCGGTTGCGGCTGCCCGTGTAGAGCTGGCCGGGGGTGTACTCGACCGGGGCGGAGTCGAACACGGTGGCGTAGTTCTCCCACGTCGAGAAGTACATCAGCCCGGTCCGGGGGCTGTACGAGGGCGAGTACCAGTTCGTGCCGCCCTGCTTGCCGGGGTACGTCGGGCGGTCGGGACCCTGAGGGGTCTGGACCGGCGTGCCGCTGTCGTCGAGCCCTTCCGCCCAGTTGATCCGCGTGAACGGGTTGCCGGTCAGGAAGCGGCCGGTCACCCGGTCGAGGATGTAGAAGAAGCCGTTGCGGTTGGCCCAGAGCATGGCCTTGACGGTGGTCCCGTTCACGTCCAGGTCGACGAGAACGGGAATCTGCACGGCGTCGTAGTCGTAGCGGTCGCCCGGAGTGAACTGGAAGTGCCAGGCCAGCTCCCCGCTGTCGGCGTCGAGCGCCACCACCGAGCTGGCGTACAGGTTGTCGCCCGGCCGCTGGTACCAGGCATAGTCCGGCCCCGGATTGCCGACGCCCCAGAACGTCAGGTTCGTCTCCGGATCGTACGACCCGGTCAGCCACACGGCGGCGCCCCCGGTCTTCCAGGCGTCGGGGTCGCAGTGCTCCATCTCGGGCGTGCACGGCTCCCAGGTCTCGTGCCCCGGCTCGCCCGGGCCCGGAATGGTGTAGAAGCGCCAGGCCTCCGCGCCCGTCGCCACGTCGTAGGCCGCGATGAACCCGCGGATGCCCATGTCGCCGCCCGACGTGCCGACGATCACCTTGTCCCCGACCACCAGCGGGGCGTGCGTGATCGCGTAGCTGTAGGTGGGATCGGCCACCTGCGTCTTCCAGAGCGGCCCGCCGCCCTTCGCGTCGACCGCCACGACCATGGCGTCGACGGTCCCCATCAGCAGCGTGTCGCCCGCGATGGCGAGGCCGCGGTTGCTGAACCCGCAGCAGGGCCGGGCGTCGGGCGACGGCACGTGCTCGTAGACCCAGAACACGCGCCCGGTGCGGGCGTCGAGGGCCACGACGTCGTTGGGCGGCTGCGTGACGTACATGATGCCGTCGACCACCAGCGGCGTCGCCTGGAAGTGGTGCGACGTACGCGACTGGAACACCCACTTCATCTCGAGGCCGCCGACGTTGCCGGGGGTGATCCGGTCCAGCGTGCTGTGCCGCTGGCTGGCGTAGGTGCCGGAGTAGGTCAGCCAGTTGTGCGGCTCCGAGGCGGCGTCCACCAGGCGCTCCGGGGTGACTTGCGCGGCGGCCGCCGCCGGCAGGAGCAGGGCGCAGGCGGTCAGTGCGGCAAGCGGTCGTCTCATTGCGGTACCAGTCCCTTCAGCGTCACGAGATACGCCAGCAGGTCGGCCAGCTCCGCCTCGCTCAGCATCTCGGCGTACGACGGCATCGGCGACGTCGCCAGCACGGTGAGCTCCCGCAGGTCGGCCTTGTCCAGGGAGACGAGGCGCTCGCGCTCGTCGAAGATCTGCACCGTGTAGGTGTCCTCGTTGAGACGCCGTCCGGTGACGATCTCGCCGTCGCGCGTCACCGCGCGCCGCGGGCGATTGAGCGGCAGCATCGATGCGGTCGGATCGAGCAGCGTCTCGCGCAGCGACCCCGCGCCGCGGACGGCGCCGATCGCCGTGAGATCGGGCCCCAGCCGCGACCCCCTGCCCGCTACCCGGTGGCAGCTCCCGCAGTCGCCCTTGCCGTCGAAGATGGCGCGGCCGCGCGCGGCGTCCCCCAGCGTGACGACGCCGCCGTCGTAGTCGCGCATGTTGCGCACGTACGCGATCAGGGCCAGCATGTCGGCGTCGGTGTAGCTGCCCGGCGGCATCCCGGCGGCGGGAATGCCGTTCGTCAGGATGCGGCGGAAGTTCTGGTCGGTCGAGGCGTGGCGGAACTGGCCGCTCATGAGGTTGACGCTGCCGACCCCGTCGCCCTCCGAGCCGTGGCAGGTCGAGCAGAACTCGTCGTAGAGCTGGGCGCCCCGCTCGATGTCCGCCCGTTCGTACTCCGGGACGGGCCCCTGAGCCGCCCGGGCGGCAAGCCCCTGCCCGACCACGCCCGCAACGAGCGCCGCCGTCGCGCATGACAAGCGGAATCGCATCGGCAACGTCCCCCGGGACCCAATCCCGCCGGCGGCGGTACCTCTCTGCTCGCCGCGGTCGGCCGGATCAGTGCCGGATCAGTGGTGGTGATGGTGGATCATTTCATGCTCGGCGTGGGCCTTGTCGCGCTGCACCTTGCGCGCCGCGACCCGCGCCTTCTGCAGGTGGAGCTGCCGCGTCCCGTCCGAGTCCACGGCGAACAGCGACCACTGCCGGTCGAGCTCGCGCTGCTGGCACGCCGGGCAGGCGCCCGGGTCGTCGCCCAGCACCAGGCGCTCGAACTCGTGCCCGCAGCCCCTGCACTTGTACTCGTATATCGGCATCGTCCGTCTCCCCGTCCGGTCCGCTCGCCGCCTCATGCCAGCGCGCCCCGGCGGCTTCGGCCTCGTCGACCCGCGACCCGTGGCGGAAGCTCCGCTGCGGCCGCGCGGACTCCTGGGCGGATTATAGCGTCCCGCGGGCGCGCGCCGGCGGGACGTCGGGCGCGGGCGGGCCGGCTACCGGTCGCCGCGCTTCGCGACGGAAAACCGTGCGTGGGAGCCCTGCGCGCGCGCGCCGCCTGCAGCCGCCGAGAGGCTCGCCCCCCCGACGCGGGAGGCGTCGTCGAAAATCTCGATGTCGCCGGCTGCGACGCGGCGCTGCACCGCGTCGCGCTCCGCGTCCTGCGTGGCGATCTGCCCTTCCTTGCGCGGACCCAGGCGCAGCGCCCTCCCGCGCGACAGCGCGATCCGCAGCGGCCGCCCGGTCTTGTTGAGTACCGTCTTCATCGCTGGTCCTCCGCAGGCCGACGATTATAGCCCTGCCCGGCCGGCCCTACGGCGCCGGCTCCTGTTCGACGATCTCGGTCCGCGGCGCCGCGACCTCCACGACGCGCACCTCGCGCTCGGTCCCGCGCCGCACGACGAGGTCGTAGGCGCCGTACGGCACACGGGAGAAGGTGAACCGCCCCTCCCGATCGGCGATGGCGGCGAACGGGCTCGACGTGACGCTGATCGTGGCGGCCATCTCCTGGTGCACGTTGCAGCGGACCGCGTAGTCGCCGACGCGGTCGAAGCGGTGATCGAAGGTTCCGCCGAGAATGGGCATGCCCACGTTGAAGATCGTCACGCCGTGCTCGTCGGTGACGTTCACGTTGTGCAGCTCGTTCTCGCTGTTCCTGAACCGCACGGTCTGCCCCGCGCGCACGACCAGCAGCCGCGGGATGAAGGTGCGGCCGTACTGATCCATCTCCGCGGGCCCGGCGGGCAGCGGCACGTCGAGCGGTGCGTGCGGCTCGAGCGTGACGATTGGCGTGGCGGCGCCCGGCCGCCGCTCGAGACGGCCGGCAACCTCGCCGGTCCCGGGCGGCGCGGTCGGCGCCTGTTCCGCGGCCGGCGGCGGCGAATCGGTCGGCGCGTTCCCGCACGCCCCCGCTGCGAGGGGCAGCGCGCCCAGCATCGCGAACACGCCGCACACCGCGC
The DNA here is from genome assembly GCA_963665465.1 of Vicinamibacterales bacterium. GTDB lineage: Bacteria > Acidobacteriota > Vicinamibacteria > Vicinamibacterales > UBA8438 > JAAXGX01. The sequence continues at coordinate 3,769,737 of OY762226.1, read as the reverse complement.
GCGCGCGGCGCCGGAACCTGCCCATGGCGCTCGATCGTACACCGTGTCCGCCCGGGCGGCGACCGACCCGCGCACGGGCAACTCACGCCCGGCCGGACAACGACCGATACAAGGGGCGGAGGAATTCGCCATGCCGACCAGTCTGTCTCGTCTCGCCGCCTGCGCCGGATGGGCGCTGCTACTCGCCGGCGCAGCGCCCCAGGCGGCGGGCGCGCAGGAGCCGGCCGCGGGCGCGGCGCTGCACCGCCTGACGGTGGGCGGGACCGCCGACCGGGTGGTCGTCGAGCTCGCGAGCGACCGCCCCATCGAGGGCCGGCTGCAGACGGTCGGGAACCCCGCCACGCGGCTGTTCGTCGACCTGCGGGACGTCGTGCCGGACGTGCCGGACGTCACCGACGTCAACCTCGGGGCGGTGCGGCGCGTGCGTGTCGCGCTCAACCGCGCGCGACCGCCGGTCACGCGCGTGGTGCTCGACCTGCGGGAAACGGCTCGCTACCGGCTGGAGCAGGGGGCCACGCCGCACGAGATCCGGATCACTGTCGAATCGGACCTGCCGCTGCCGCGCACGGACCCCTTGCGCGGCAGCGGCGCGCGCGGGCTGCGGCGCGGCGGCGCACGGCCCGTGCCAGGCGCGCCCGCCGAGGCTCACCGGCCATCGCGGGCAGGCAGCCTCGCGGCCAGGCCGGCCTGTCCGGGAGGCCGCCTGCCGAAGGGCGGCTGCGCCGACGCGCTCGACCCGGAGACAGCGTCGTACTCGGCGTGGTTCACGGGCGCGGTGCGCACGCTGGCGCGTCTGATCGAGCAGACGACCGACACCCGGCCGAGCGCGGACGCGGATCCCCGGGACGACGAGCAGGTGGTGTTCGAATGGAGCACGCTGCAGGACTACCTGACCACCGGCGATCCGCCGCCGACGCTCGAGGCCGCTCACTCGCTGCTGCTCACGGCCGGCGCCGTGGGGCACGCGGCCGTGACCATGGCGCGCGAGCACCTGAGCGCCGCCGACCTGCAGTCGGCCGTCGCGGGCGCGGCCATGCTCATGGAGCAGGCCGAGCAACTGGCGGCGCCCGACGCCGCCGGCGACCCGGCCGCGCCGGGCGGCTAGTGCATCATGGTGTAGAGCAGGACGTTGATGCCGAGTCCGTACCCGTCGGGCGAGAAGCGCTCGAAGAACCTCGGATCCTCGGCCTCCCGCTCCCAGGCGTCGGCGACATCCGTGTTGTGCGACATGACCACGAGCAATCGGCCGTGCTCGTCCGCAATCGCGCGAAAGTGCGCCTCCCGGCTGTCGTAGCCGCGCTCCGACGTCGTGCGCCCGCCGACGCCGTACCAGAACTGGATGGCCGTGATCTGGGGCACCTCGAGCACGTGCGCCTGCGTGCGGAAGACTGCATGACTCAGCGGCACGTCCCTGATCGGATACTGCGACGGCGGGAGCACGCGCCCGATCTCCCGCTCCCAGTGCACCCACGCGCGGGAGCCCCAGAAATCGTCGACCCACAGGAAGCCGCCCTTGAGCAGGTACTCCCGCAGCCGGACCACTTCATCGTTGCTGAAGCCGATCGTGCCGACATCGGCCGCCATCGTGAACGGACAGTTGAACAGGGCATCGTCCGTGAACCGCACCACCCAGTGGTTCGGCTCGTCGCGATGGTCGAAGCTCACGCGGGCGGTGGTCAGCTCCGAGAACCGGATCATGAGGTTGATGCCCGCATAGGGATAATCGGTGGACCACCCCATGCCCAGGTGCTCGTACCGCACGCTGTTGAACATGATCTTGCAGAACGCGAAGTCGCGGTCGGGCATGCTCGGCGGGGGGAATCGCGCCGGGAAGTTGCCCTCCATGAAACGCCACTGCGCGTGCGCGACCGACAGGCCGGCGGCCGCACAGACCGCCGCGACGAGCAGACGGAACGACCAGCGCTTTCTCACGAGCCTCTTATAGCACGAAACGTCGCCGCGCCGCCCTAACGCGCGACGCCGAAGCCGCGCAGCGTCGCGTGCGGGTTGATCAGGCCGTAGCCGAACTCGGCGTCGCGTCCGGGCGGTCCGAGATCGACGGCGAAGTACTTGATGGCCGCCTCGATGGCCGCGGGGTCCGTGATGCCCTGCGTCATCAGCATGGCCGCCAGGCCCGCGACGTGGGGCGCGGCCATCGACGTGCCGTGCACGCCGACGATGCGCAGGACGTCGAAGCGCGGCGGGCCGTACCGCTCCGGCGGCAGCAGGAACGTCCGAACGGCCCGGTAGTCGAGCGTCTGCTGCAGGACGGCGCTGCGGCGGTGGCCGCCGGGCGGATTGAGATCGCCGCCGGGAGCAGCGATCTCCACGTAGCGGCCCACGCTCGAGTAGGAAGCCCGCGCGAGCCGGTGGTTGACCGCGCCGACCGACATGACGCCGTCTATGCCGGCGCCCGACGCCGCCGGATGGATCGGGACGTTGCCGACCCCGAACTCGTTGCCGGCCGCGATGGCGACGAACGCGCCGCGGTCGACGGCGTGGCGGAGCGCGTCCGTTATCACCGGCGACGGGGCCGGCCCGCCGAGACTCAGGTTGATCACTCGCGCGCCGCGCTGCACCGCGTAGCGGATGGCCTCTGCCACAGCCCTGTCGGTGGCGCCGCAGCACTCGTCGATTGCGCCGAAGATGAAATCCCACGGACCGCCGATCACCTTGAGCGGCATGATGCGGACGTGGAAGGCCACGCCCGCCACGCCCACCCCGTTGTCCGTGAGCTGGCCGACGGTGCCCGCGACATGCGTGCCGTGGCCGTCGAAGTCCAGCGGATACTCGTCGTCCCAGACGAAGTCGAAGGGGGCCACGAAACGGTTGGAGCCGGCCAGATCCGGGGCCGCCGCGAACGGGAGAGTAACGGCTCCGAGCGCGGGATAGCGCGTCTCGCCCCTGCGGAACGCCCGCGCGTTGAGGTTCACGTTGAGGTCGGTGAACGCCACCCCGCTGTCGATCACGGCGACGACGACCGCGTCGGAGGCGCCGTCGTTGATGTCCCACGCCCGCGCCATGTTGAGGATGGCCAGGTTCCATTGCTGGGCGAAGTACGGATCGTTGGGCACGAACAGCGGCCGGCGCAGATAGGAAGCCTGGGCGTACTCGACGTCCGGCCGCGCGGCGAGCGCCCGGGCCACCGACTCGGGGTCGGCGCCGGGCTCGAGCTCCAGCACGTCGGCGCCGGCGAAGTGCGGGCGCGTCAGCGCCCGCACGCCGAGCGTCCGCAGGTGCGCGGCCGCCGACTCGGGTACGGTGGACGGCAGGAACTTGACGATGACCTCGCCGGCCGCGTACCGCGGGTGGGCGGTCGGGACGTCGGGCCCCAGCGTCAGCGTGGGACCGGGGCCGGGGTCCTCGGCCTCGGGCTCGTAGCCGCCGTCGATCGCCGTGACGGCGGCGGCCCTGACGACGCGCGCACCGGGCTGCACCACCTCCTGGCCGAAGCCCGCCGGCCGGTACGCGAGCAGCAGCACGCCGGCCAGCACCGCCAGCGCCGCCACCCGCGCGCCGGGAGCTGGCAGCCCGCGGCAAACCTCGGTGCGACGCGGGGTTTCACCGCGGACTGCTCGCAGCGCGCCGGCCATCTCAATATCCCACCGACAGCTTGACCCGCAACGTGAGGCCTCCGAGGTCGGTCTCGCCGAACGCGGCGGGGGCGCCGCCCTCCCCGAGCGCGCCGGGCACCCAGGTCCACTGGCCCTCGCCGCCGAGCCGCAGCCAGGGCAGCAGCGGCGCCTCGACGCCCCCCAGGACGTGGTAGCTGCGGTGCGTCTCCCGCACCTCGTCGCCGTAGGGCGGGCCGAGCGGCGGGACGACCGCTTCCGCGGGCGCCTCCGGCGGGTCGCCGGCCCGGGGTCCGAACGGGGCGGACTCGGCGAAGCGGTACACGCCCACGCCGCCGCCGCCGTAACCGGCCAGCCGCCAGCGGCCCCGCGGCGTCATCCGGTAGCCGGCGGTCACCTGCACCGGCATGATCGTGATGCGGTTCGGGATGCCCAGATCGAACACCCGCTCCTCGAAGACGAACACCCGCCGGCCGGCGGCCGCGTAGCGCTCGACGCTCCCCTGGACGAACAGGCGGGCGACGCCAATCTGCCCGCCGCCGCCGTAGACGGCGCCGCCGGGGCGGCCGGTGATGGCCGCGAAGCTCTCGTGCGCCGCGAACCGCAGCAGGCCGGCCTGCACGAAGCCGCGGACCGTCACCTGCCCCGCGGCCGGCGCTGCCGCAAGCATGTCCAGGAGGACGATGGCGGCGCAGAGCCCGATCCGCCGCGCATGCCCGGCGGCGGCCGCGCGGCGTGGGCTCACGAGGCCCCGTCCCGCGCCGGGGGTGCCCACGCGTCACCCCAGCGGGTCTTGCGGGCCGCACGATAGTCGGCGCGCCGGGCCCGCTCGACCGTCTCGTCCCGCAGGCCGTCCGCCCCGCACAGCTGTAGGGTCACCCGACCGGGCGCCAGCCGCGGCCGCCGCAGCACGCGGGCCGCCGCGGGCGCGCCCGCGACGCGGACCGCCACGACGTAGGCATACTTCTCGTCCTCGTAGGCCAGTGCGCCCCGCTTCAGCCCTCGCTGCAGGGCGGTGCGGTTGAGCCGCGCGGCGAAGTGGCACCAGTCGTCCGGCGGCAGCGGGCAGGCAGCCGCATGCGGGCAGGGCGCGACGATGCGCGCGCCGCGCGCTATCAGCCGGTCGCGCGCCTCCAGGACGCGCCGGAACCCGGCGGCCGAGCCCGGCTCGATGATCGCGAAGGCGCCGCGCGACGCGCTCCAACCGTCGTCCACCACCTGCCGGCGGCCCGCGGCGTCCAGCTCGCCGAGCAGATAGCCGGCAAGGACCAGATCGTGCGCCGGCGCGGCCGCGAGGCGCCCGCTGTCGCCGGTCCACCAGGCGGTATCGACCCGCGCCGCCAGCCGCGCCCCCCGCAGCAGGCGGTCGCCCAGCGCGACCATGGCCGGATCCGGCTCGATCAACGTCGCGCGGGCCAGCTCGTCGAACGCCGCCCAGGCGGCCCACAGGCAGGTCGCCGGGCCCGACCCGATGTCGAGCACGCTCTCGACGCGCAGCGCGGGACAGCGACTGCGCAGCTCCCGCAGCACCGCCGCCGCGGCGTGATAGGTCGCCGGCATCCGGGCGGCTGCATAGGCGAGGCGATCGAGATCGTGCCCCGCGGCGGCGGGAAGCGGGACGCGCGGCGGGCCGCCGCGATACGCGGCCGACAGGCGCTCGGCGGCCGCGCGCAACGCGTTGAGGCTGACGCCGCGGATGGCTTCGTCGACGGCCCGGCGGAGCTCGAGCGGCGGCAACCGATCGGCAATCACGTGGACGAATCAGCCTCCGGGCGCGGTACCAACCGCTACACTGTACCATCCCGACGGAGCCGGACCGTGACCGAGCGCGCCCCCGCCGCCGACGAATCCGCCCCGACCCCTGCGCCCGGCAAGCTCGCCGTGCTCCTCGAAGGAGGCGGCGCCCGCGCGGCGTATCAGGTCGGCTACCTGCGCTGGATCGCGCGCAACGTCCCCGATGTCGACTTCCCGATTCTAACCGGCATCTCCGCTGGCGCCATCAACGCCGCGCTGCTGGCCTCCGCCCCCGGCACCCAGGCCGACGCCATCGAGCGGCTGGCCGCGCTGTGGCGGACGCTGACGGTGGACCAGGTCTTCCGGGTGGACGCCTCCCTGCTGGGCCTCGTCGCCCGCTGGGGCCTGCGGCTGGTATCCGGCGGCGCGGCGCTCGCCCCGCGCGTGCGCGGGCTGGTCGACACGGCTCCGCTCGAGAAGACCCTCGCGTCCGCCTTCGGCGTCCGGCCCGGCACACGCGAGATCGGCGGCATCGCCGAGCGCCTGGACGCCGGCCGCCTGGCGGCGCTCTCCATCGTCACCAGCAACTACGGCACGGGACAGTCGGTGGTCTGGATGCAGGGACGGGACCTGCCGGCCTGGGAACGCCCCGATCGGCGGAGCCGGGTGACGCGCATCACCCTCGACCACGTGCTGGCCTCGGCGGCGCTGCCGCTGTTCTTCCCGGCGGTCGCGCTCGAGGGCGCGTGGCACGGCGACGGCGGCATCCGGCTGATGGCGCCCTGCTCCCCGGCCATCCACCTGGGAGCCGACCGCATCCTGGCCCTGTCGACGCGCTACCGGGCCAGCCTCGACGAGCGGGACGAGCCGACCGTGCGCGGCTACCCGCCGCCGCTGCAGATCGCGGGCCAGCTGCTGAACGCCATCTTCCTCGACGACCTCGACAGCGATGCCCGCGAGCTGGCCCGGCTGAACCTGCTGCTGCGCGATCTGCCGCCGGCCAGGCGCCGCGGGCTGCGGCCGATCCAACTGCTGGTCGCCCGCCCGTCGCAGGATCTCGGCCAACTGGTCGCGCGCTTCGAGCCCAAGCTGCCGCCCGTGTTCCGCTACCTGACCCGCAGCCTCGGGTCGCGCGAAACCTCGAGCCCCGACGTCCTCAGCCTGCTCGCGTTCGACCCCGGCTACCTGAGCACGCTCATCGAGCTCGGAGAGGCCGACGCGGCGGCCCAGGCCGCGAAGATCCGGGCGTTCATCACCCCGCCTGCGGCAGGCTGAAGGCCACCCACTGCGCCGGCTCGTCGATGCCCTCGACGGCAACGACGACGTACTGCCTGCCCTCGTGCATGTAGGACATGGGCGCGCCGGTCGTGCCGCCCGGCAGCTCGATCTCCCACAGCACGTCGCCGTTCGTCTTGTCGTACGCCCGGAACCACGGCTCGCCGTAGTTGGTGACGATCTCGAGCGGCATGCCGTCCGGGATGCGGTCCCGGCTTCGCTCGGCGCGGGCCCGGTTGCCCTCGCCGATGAAGATCAGCGACCGGGTCAGCAGCGGCGACGGCCGGCCCGGCCAGCCGAGGCGGCCCAGGTTCAGGTGCGCGATGGCCGGGTGGTTGCGCGGGCCGTGCCCGTTCGGCACCATCCAGACGATCTCGCCGCGCTTCATGTCGATCGCGGTGATGCGCCCGTAGGGCGGCTTGAAGAGCGGGAGACCGCGCGGCCCGCCGATCCAGAGGCGGGTCCCCTTCACGTAGCGCAGATTGGTGCGATCCGGATTCCCCGTCAGGATGTCGGCCACGAACGGCGCGGTGATCGACGGCACGTACAGGTAGCCGGTCTCCGGATCGAACGCGCCGCCCTGAACGTCGGAGCCGCCCTGCGACCCCGGCAGCTGGATCGTCCCGAGGTTCGAGTCGTCGCGCACCGTGGGCGGCGTGAACATCGGCCCCATGGTGTAGCGGCTGACGATCTCGAGCGCCTCCTGGCGCAGCTCGGGCGTGAAGTCGATCAGGTTCTCGACGGTCGCCCCCTGGCGGTCGAACGCCGGCGGCTTCGTGGGAAACGGCTGCGTCGGCGAGGTGACCTCGCCTGGCGTGGTCGACTGCGGCACCGGGCGCTCCTCGATCGGCCACAGCGGCTCGCCGGTGGCCCGGTCGAACGCGAACGCGAACGCCTGCTTCGTGAGCTGCACCACCGCCTTCGTGATGCCCGGCCGGCCCTCGACCTCCAGGTCCATGAGGATCGGCGCCGTCGGCAGGTCGTAGTCCCACAGGCCGTGGTGGATGGTCTGGAAGTGCCAGACGCGCTCGCCGGTGGCCGCGTCGACGCACACGATGCTCTGGCCGTAAAGGTTGTCGCCCACCCGGTGCCCGCCGTACATGTCGCTCGTCGGCGACGTGACCGGCAGGTAGATGTAGCCGAGCTCGGGGTCGGCGCTCATCAGCGACCAGACCGGGGCGTGTCCGGAGTATTCCCAGGAACCGTCCTCCCAGGTATCGGTGCCGAACTCGCCCGCCTGCGGGACGGTGTTGAACATCCAGCGGAGCTCGCCGGTCCGCACGTCGAAGGCCCTCACCGGCGCGCGCACCGCTTCCTTGGTGATGAACGTGTCGGTCATCGACTGGCCCATCACGACGATGTCGCCGACGACCAGCGGCGCCCCCGTCCAGCGGTAGCGGGCCTCCGGATCGAGCCCGAGGGTCAGCAGCACGCGGCCGCCGTCGCCGAAGTCCGGGTACGGCTCGCCGGTCTTCGCGTTGAGCGCGATCAGGTACTGGCCGCGCTGCACGAGGATGCGCGCGTCGCTGCCGTCGGTCCAGTAGCCGACGCCGCGCGTCTCCGCGCCGCGGTAGCCCTGGGGCGCGGGATCCATGGGCTCCTGGACCCAGATGGTCTCCCCCGTCGCCGGGTCGAACGCTTCGGCCAGGCCGACGGCGTTGGAGCCGTACACGATGCCGTCGACCATCAGCGGCGTGTTCGTCAGGTTGTTCGTATAGGTCAGGTTGGGCACCCGGTCGAGGATGCTCCGGTCGACGGCCGGCCGCGTCCACGCGATCCGCAGCTCACCCACGTTGTCGGCGTTGATCTGATCGAGCGGCGCGTACTTGGTCGCCCCGATATCGCTGGCGTAGTGTCTCCACTCGCCGTCCGCGGCACCCTGCTGGGCGGCGGCCGGCGAGGCGGTCAGCGCAACGGCGGCAGCGAGCACGGCGACGAGCGACCCGGCACGGATCTTCCCATGGCGCATCTCAGTTCCTCCCGTCACGGTGATGATAAGGGAATGCGCTTGACGATGCCGCTGTAGGTGAGCAGCACGCGGCCGCCGGCGACGAGCTGCCCCCGCACGAACGCGAGCGACCGCGTGCGGCGCACCACCTCCCCGGAGGCCTCGATCAGGTCGCCCGGCATGCCGGGCGCGATGAAATCGCTGTGACACGACACCGTGACGCAGCGCTCGCCCGGCTGGTCCCACACGGCGGTGAGGCACAGCGCGAAGTCGGCGAAGGTCATCAGGACGCCGCCGTGCAGCGTCCCGCCCGTGTTGCGGTGGCGCTCGTCGGCCTGGAACGCGAAGCGGATCCGGCCGTCCTCGACCCTGTAGCCGAACGGGCCGACGAGGTCCTCGAACGGATCCTCGTACTCGTACGGGCGATAGCCGGGCGGCAGCGACGGGCTCATCGGCGGCTCACGACTCCCTCGGGACGATCTTAGGCCAGCGGGCGGCTCGTCAGAAGAGAGCCGGCAGCGACACGAGCCCGACGACGTAGAGCCCGTACAGCATGAGCAGCGCGACGCCGGCGCCGCGGCGGACGATCCCGAACCTCAGCACCGCACCCACGATCGCCACGAAGAAGATGGCGAGCCACGGGAACCCGTAGCGCTGGCTGAAGGGGTCGAGCGCGAGGGGCTGGATCGTCCCCGCGAGCCCGACGATGAGAAACAGGTTGAGCACGTTCGCGCCGACGATGTTCCCGAGCGACAGGTCGGGCACCCCCTTGCGCGCCGCGCTGACGCCCGTCACGAGCTCCGGCACGGAGGTCCCGATGGCGATGATCGAGAAACCGATGATGGCCGAGGGCACGCCGAGCGCCGCGGCCAGGGCCTGGCCCGAGGTGACCAGCAGGCGGCTGCCGAGCAGGACGCAGATGCCCCCGACGGCGAACCAGCCCACCGCCCCGGTCAGACCCTCGGCGGCCCCGTCGTCCGCTGTCTCCGGTTCGGCTCGCCGCCGCGCCCGCAGGATGCCGGCGAGGTCCCAGACGAGATACGTCGCGGCCCCGGCCAGCAGCAGGATGCCGTAGAGCCGCTCCATCGACCGGTCCCAGGAGAACGCCACCACGAGCACGCCGCCGGCGACCATCCAGGCGGCCCGCCGGATGAAGTCGGACCGGTCGACCTCCACCGGCATGATGAGCGCCACCGTGCCGACGATGAGGCCGATGTTGCAGATGCACGAGCCCACCGCGTTGCCCAGCGCGATGCCCGAGTCGCCCATCCACGCGGCGGTCGCCGAGACGACGAGCTCGGGCGCCGTGGTCGCCAGGCTCACCAGCGTGCCCCCGATGACGAAGCGCGGGATCCTCAGCGCCCGCCCGATCGTGATGCTGGAGTCGACGAACAGATCGCCCCCCTTCGCCACGAGGGCGAACCCGACGGCGATCAGCAGGATATCGGTGACCACGGTTCGTCCTCCGTAAGCGTCGTGCGACCTACAGCCCCAGCCAGAGTACCGCGACGCCGCTCGCGGCGACGACGAGACCGGCAGCCACGTCGGCGTGGCGGCCGAGCCGGCTGGCGCCGACCAGACCGACCCCGCGATGGACCGCGACCACCACGGCCAGCATGACCGCGACGGTCAGCAGCCCGAACACACCGACGACGGCGGCGACGACCAGCCAGTCGCCGGCCACCCCGGGCACGACCATGAGCGGGATGAGCGGCTCGCACGGGCCAAGCACGAACACGATGAACAGCGCCCAGGGCGTGACGTCCCCGCCGCCCGCGCCGGCGGCGGCGGGGTGCGCGTGGTCCCGTCCGCGGATACGCCGCCAGACCGCCCAGGCGGCGTACGCCAGACCGAAGCCGATCAGCAGCGCGGCGGCCAGCTCCCCGCGCGCCGACTCCAGCCAGAGCAGCGCGTCGGTCGCGATGCCCAATCCGATGCCGACCGCCCCGATCGCAACCGACGAAGCCACGTGCCCGGCGCCGCACACGGCCGTCACCAGCAGCGTGCGGCCGAGCGTCCAGCCCCGCGCACGGCCGAGGGCCACGAACGGCAGCGAATGGTCCAGTCCGAGGAGCGCATGGACGACGGCCAGCGAGGCAGTCGTCCCCAGCAGCAACGTCGTGGCTTGAAACGGATCGGGCATGGGCTGCGCGCAGCGCGTGCGGCGCGGGGCCGCACGCTAAACTATCGTCAGGTCGTGCTCCGGACGTCCGGGCGACCGACCATTATGACGCCTCTGGACGCAAAGGTCACCCGGCTGCGCGCGCTGCTCGCCGATCTCGAGCGCGTGGTCGTCTGCTTCTCCGGCGGCGTCGACTCCACGTACCTGCTCGCCGAGGCGGTCGGCGTGCTCGGCGAGCGGGCCGTCGCGCTCACGGCCGTCTCCCCCAGCCTCGCGCCCGAGGAAGGCGCCGCCGCGCGGCGGCTGGCCCGCGCGCTCGGCGCGCGGCATGCGCTCGTCGACACCTTCGAGCTCGACGATCCGCGCTACGCGGCGAACCCCGTGAACCGCTGCTACTTCTGCAAGACCGAGGTGTACGGCCGGGCCGTGGCCGAGGCCCGCAAGCTGGGCGCGGCGCACGTCCTCGACGGGTTCAACCGCGACGATCGCGCGGACTGGCGGCCGGGGCGCCTGGCGGCGCGCGAGCTCGGCGTGCGCTCGCCCCTCGACGAGACCGGCTTCACCAAGGCCGACATCCGGCAGGCGGCCCGGCGCCTGGATCTGCCGGTCTGGAACAAGCCGGCGCTGGCCTGCCTGTCGAGCCGGTTCCCGTACGGGACCCCGGTGACGCCGGAGGGGTTGACGCGGGTGGCCCGCTGCGAGCGGGTGCTGCGCGCCCGCGGCTTCTCCGTCTGCCGCGTTCGCCACTTCGGCCAGCGGGCGCGCATCGAGGTGGCGCCGGAGGAGGTGGCCAGGCTGCGCGACCCGGCGCTGCTGGCCGACGTGACCGTCCGCTTCCGCGCCGCCGGGTTCGACGAGGTCGACGTCGACCCCGACGGGTACCGCCCGGGCGCGCTCAACGGGATCGCCCAGGAATCCGTCGCGAAACCGCGCGTTGCACCGAGACGCGGCCGTGACAGTGCCGCGCACGGCCCGAACAAGGCGTGACCCGTTGGAACACGCCCTCGCGAATGGCGTGGCGTCCGGGACGCAGGCACCTGACCTGTCCCGGTGCGAGAGGCAGGGTCGCACTCGAGCCCGAAGCGGGCTCCAGTACTCCGGCCTTGCGGGCCGCGACGCTCCCCCGTTCTAGGAGTCTGCGCCGTAGAACGGCGTAGACTCCTAGTGAGGGTTGGTTGGGCGGCAACCGGAGCCGGAGGCGACGATTGCCGGGCTAGGAGCTTGCGCCGCAGGACGTTTGCGGCACGAAATGAGTCCTCATCCCACGCGCTGAGCTCCGTGTCGGGGCGGCTTCGCCGGTCGGCAAGGCGGGATGGATGTTCGGTGGTTGGCGAACAGAGAGCAAAATTCGGTCCTCGCGGGCCGTAGTATGGCCCGTCAGAGACCGCGGTGCAGGTCGATTTGCCGCCGTTGCGAGCCTCATTCCCCGTGTCCTACGCCGCCTTCAGCACGTGCAGGCGCTTGACGTTCAACGCCAGGCACACCAGGTCCCACTCGCAGCGCACCTTCGCCAGTCCGCGCAGGCTGAAGCGCCGGAAGCCCAGCGCGTGCTTGATCCAACCGTAGGGAGCCTCCGACAACCACTTGCGCTTCGCATACGCCTCCCGGCCCGCCGGCGTCGCCAGCTTCTCCACCATGCGACCCGTCGCCGGATGTTTCTCCAGATCGCGGGCGGCCGTCTGCTTGCCCTCCCGGCCCGGCGCCACATACCCGTCAACGCCCCGCTTTTCCAGGTCCTTCAGGTCCCGCTCGTTGCAGTACCCCGCATCGGCCAGCACCGTCTCCGGCTGCGCGTCGAACGTCTCCTGCACCGCGTCAAGCAACACCGGCAACTCACCCTGGTCACTCGCGTTCGCCGTCAGATCCGTCGCCACCACCAACTGGTGCTCCGCGTCCACCGCCGCCTGCGCGTTGTAGCACTGCTGGAACCCCTCACTGCTCGTCTTCATGATCGAGCTCTCAGGGTCCGTGAAGTTGCTCTGCGCCTTCTCGTCCGGCTCGCCATACGCCCGCTTGTACGGCGGTCCGCCCTTCGGGTTCCGGTCCTGACCCGGCTGCCGACCCCGCATGTCGTCCGCCGCCCGTTGCTTCGCTTCCAGGCGCGACTTCGCCGCGCGAATCGCGGCCAGACGCGCTTCCCGCCGGTGCAACTCCGCCGGCAGATCATCGCCCCGAATCTCCGCGCCCAAGCGTGCGTCCTCGGCCTCGTCAACCGCATCCGCCTGACGCAACAGCGCCTCGATCTCGCTTTCCAGCCGCTGTTCCTCTTCCTGCATCCGGTCGTAGCTCATCGCCTTGTGCTTGCTCGCGTTCGCACGCACCTTCGTCCCGTCGATAGACAGCTTCCCCAAGCGCGCCAGACCCAACTCCTGCGCCAGACGGACCACCTCCACGAACAGCGCCTGGAAATCCTCAAGGTGCCGACGCCGAAACTCGCACAGCGTCCGGTGTTGCGGAAAGTTCCCCGCCGCCAGCACCCGGAACGCCACGTCCTCTTCCAGTTTCCGGGCAACCCGGCGCGACGAGAACACCCCCGTCGCGTAGGCGTAGAGCAGAACCTTCACCATCATCCGGGGCTCATACGGCGCGTTGCGGCGCCCGTCTCCCTCATACGCCATGTAGAACGCCGTCAGGTCCAGACCGTCCACCAGGTCGCTGACGTGGTGTGCCAAGTGGCCCTCGGGCAGCCACTCCCGCACGTCGGGCGGAAACAGCAGCGACTGATCCGGCGCGTAGGGGCGGAACGTAGTCGACATCAAGTCCTTTCGTCGTCCGATCTCGCCTACGATTGTCGCATCTGGTTTTCTGCGGCGCAGACTCCTAGGGTGCGGACTCCCGACCGGCGCTCCAGCCGTCGCCCCGCGCCACGATCGCTGCGGCGACGTCACGGGCAAGCCCGTGCGCCAAGCGCCCGCTCGCCGCGGCGGACCCGTGCGCGAGCACGCGGTCGAGCCGTTCGCGGTCGAGGCCCGGCAGCACCCGGCTGCGGTCAGCGGCGCGAAAGCGGTCGCGCAACTCAGGGCTCGCAATCCAGATGCGGGCGCCGTCGCGGCGGCTCCAGGTCCAGGCCTCGCGCACACCCATGCGAAAGTACGGCGCGAGCTTGCCGCTCGACTTGACGCTGCGGTCGACCTCGGCCACGAGGGCCGGCACCGGGTGCCCGGCGCGACTGTCGAGCCAGCCCTCCTCCTGCAGCGCCGCCTCCACCGCCGCACGGCCGACGAACAGGCTCGCGTCCGGCTCGTAGGCTCCGTCGTCGCTCAGCAGCCGGGTCGCACCGGCGCTCAGCAGCTCTCCTGCAGCAGCCTGCCCGGCGTCCTCCAGGGCCAGCTCGATCTGGCCGAAGAGGGCGGTCAGGCGCGCCACGCGCCACTCATGCGAGAGGCCGGGCTCGGCAACGAACTCCGCCAGACCCGTCGCCACGTCGTAGCGGCTCCGCGGCGCCTCGTCGTGATCCGTCAGGCGGTCGTAGAGGCCGCGCGGCATAGGCACATCGACCCGCGCCGGCCGGTCGGGACTTGAGAGGCTGACGGGCTGGAAAGTGGCCGACTGCGCCGGCGGCGGACTGGCTGTCATCCCGTCACCCCTTGCGGCGGATGGCAATTCCGATTGTAACCGTGCCCAACCCCGCGTCTCAACACGACCCCGTCAGGCGCGCGAGTCAGCCGGCCGACACCTCGCGGAACATCTCCTCGACCGGCGCGATCCGCACCCGCTCCGGGTTGACCGGCACCTGGTGGGTGACGATGCTCTCGTCCTCGGCGAGCACGTCCTCGCTCACCGTGGTGTTGTAGGTGGGCGGCGAGGGCTCGTTCGCCAGGAGCCGCTCGAGCAGGTCTTCCGCATCCGTCGTCACGATCGCCACCGCCAGATCGTCGTACTGCAGGTGGCGGCGGATCGCCCCGTTCACGTCGTCCAGGGTGAGGCGCGGCAGCCGCTCCTGAATCTCGTCGAGCAGATAGCCGCCGTCGTAGAAGCGCGCGTCCAGCATGTACCCCAGACGCCGGCTCGCGGTCTGCACGTAGAGCCTGGAGTAGTTGATCAGGAACTCCCGCGTCGCCTCGAAGTCCGCGGCGCTGAGGCCCTCGTCGACCAGCACCTGCAGCTCGCGCAGCGCCTGGCGCAGGGCGAAGTGGGCGTTGTGGTGGGGCACCGGCCGGATCCAGATGCTGAAGAACTGCTGCCGCCGCGGGATGTTCGGCACCGGAAAACGCGACCCGCCGGCCTGGATGAAGTTCTCGATGTACGAGTAGTCGCCGTAGTTGAGGCCCCGCTCGCCGCGCATCTTGTTCATCAGCAGGCCGTTGAACGTGCGGTGCTCCCCGAAGTACGAGTTGGCCACCAGCAGGGCGTAGAAGTCGTCGTCGGCCCGCGTGACGCCGAGCGGAAAGCCGATGGAGATCGCGGTCGCGATGGCCTGCTTCTCGACCACCAGCACCTCGACGCCGGCGAGCGCCCGCGCCGCCGGCAGCGCCGCGGGCGCCGCGTCGCCCGGCGGCAGGCCCGCCTGGAGGTCGGCCTCGACCTGCTGCACGAAGCCGGGCGGGTACCCCCCGGCGGCGCCGACGAGAAAGTTGTCGCGCGTGTAGCGGCGGGCGTGGAAGTCGCGGACGTCGTCCAGCGTGATCGCGCCCAGGCCCAGCTCGGTCCCGAGCTCCGGCGATTCGTACGGATGTCCCCGATACAGCAGCGCGTTGAGCGCCTGCTTCCCGAGCTCCTCGTCGTTGTTGCCGCGCAGCGTGGCGACCACGCCGTTCCTGAGCTGCTCCCGGTTGCGCTCGAAGTCCGCCTCGTCGAAGCGCGGCGACACGATGAGGTCGCGCACGATGCCGTAGAACGGCTCCAGGTAGTCGCGGTGCACGCTGGCGACGATCGTCGTCAGCTCCTTGTCGTACTGCGCGGCGATCGCGGCCGACCAGGGATACAGCGTCCGGGTCAGCTCCTCGTAGCTGAGCGCGCCGGTGCCGCCCTGGCCGATCATCAGCGCCGTCAGCGCGTTGAGCCCGTTCCGGCCCGCGGGGTCGTCGATCGATCCCGTGCGAAAGGCGATCCGCAGGGTGACGAGCGGAGCGTCCGGCGTCCGCAGTCCGACGCTGGTCGGGGAGGACTCCTCGGACGGCGCCTCGGCGCAGCCCGGGCCGGCCGCACAGAGCGCCGCGAGGGCCGCGCCGCACAGCAACCTATTCATCGGCTTCATCGGCGTCCTCTGCATCGGCGTCCTCCTGCTGCAGCGTGACCACGGTGCGGTTCGTCTCGGGAAAGTACGTGGTGGCCACGTGCTGGATGTCGTCCGGCGTCACCGCGTCGTAGAGCCGGTAGACCCGGTTGACCGTTTCCGGGTCGCCAGTCAGCTGCAGGTAGTGGGCCAGGGTCGCGGCCACGTCGCCGGGGTTGTCCAGGCCCATGGCAAAGCCGTACCGCATGTGGGACTTCGTATCGGCGAGCACGCCCTCGTCTACCGTCTCCACCTTCAGACGCTCGATCTCCGCGATGATGGCGTCACGCACGTAGTCGACCCGATCGGGGTCGGTCACGCGGGCGATGATCGTGAACAGCGGCGGGTCGCGATGGTCGACCGCCCCGCCCGTCAGCACGTCGACGACCTGCTCCTCCAGGTACAGCTTCCGGAACAGCGGCGAGGTCTCCGCGAACAGCAGCTGCGACAGCACGTCGAGCGCGGGCATGTCGATGGTCTGGTCCGAGAACGCCGGCGCGTGATACCCCAGCATGAGGAACGGCAGCGTCGGATTGGGCCAGGTCGCGCTGTCGCGGCGCTCACGGGTCTGCGGCGGCTCGACGGGAATCTGCGGCTCGAAGTCGCCCGGCTGCCAGCCGCCGTAGTACTGCTCGACCAGCCGCTCGAGCTCGCCGCTGTCGACGTCGCCCACGACCACGATGAAGGCGTTGTTCGGCCGATAGTAGCGGTCGTAGAACTCCAGGCTGTAGTCGTAGTTGTTCGGCATGTCCTGGATGTCGGCCAGCAGCCCGATGGTCGTGTGCTTGTACGGATGGAACAGGAAGGCGCGGTCGTGCAGGCGTTCGCGGAGCAACGCGACCGGATTCGAGAAGTTGAGGTTGTACTCGCCGAGGATCGCGCCCGCCTCCGTCCGGAAGTCGGCTTCCGAGTACTGCAGGTTGAGGAAGCGGTCCGACTCGATCTCGATGATCGTCTCGAGCGCGTCGGCGCTCGCCACGAAGTGGTAGGCGGTCCAGTCGTCGGTGGTGAACGCGTTCGAGTCCGCCCCCATGCGCTTGATGACCGCGTTGTAGGCGTCGGTCGGATAGCGCTCGGTGCCGCGGAACATCATGTGCTCGAAGAAGTGCGCGTACCCGGAGAAGCCCGGCTCCACCTCGTTGCGCGATCCGGCGCGCACCACCGTGTAGTACGCCACGATGCCCGGGCTGTCGTACTCGACGCTCACCACCCTGAGCCCGTTGTCCAGCTCGAAGACGGCAACCGGGAACGGAAAGACGTCCTCCGACTCCTGCCCGCCGCACGCGCCGAGCGCGACGACGAGCACCATCCACGCGACACCTCTGCCCATGACGCACCCTCCGGCAGGCGCCCGCTCATGCGGCGGCGCCCGCCCCTCGAACCGCGCCCGCGCAGCGGCGGCCGGCGCGGCGTATCGCAGCCCGTGTCTCCTGAACTGGACACGGGCGACCTGGAAACGCGACACTCGGTCTGTCCACCATCGCCGTCTTGCCCGGCATCGTCGGGTCGGAGGACCCGCGCGAACCTGGCACGACCCATGCTACTGGACATCGTGGCAACCCGAAGGAGTTGATTATGTACCGACTGACCCTTCCGGCGGTGGTGATGCTGGCGATGACGACGTGGGCTGCGCCGGAGCTGGCCGCCGGCGAGCCCCAGCGCGCCCGTGCGCGCGGCGGTGACGGCGGCGGCCGGGTGGCAAGCGCCCCCCGCTCCGCTCCGCGGGCGGGCCGCGCCCCGGCGCGGCGTGCGCCTGCTGCCCGGGCAGGCCGGCCGGCGCCCTCGCGGCCCGCGGCGCGGGCCGCGCCGCGGCGCGCACCGGCGCCGCGGGCGGGCCGTCCCGCACCCGCACGTCCGGCGGCGCGAGCCGTGCCGCAGCGCGAGCCGGCGGCGCGGGCCGGGCGGCCGGATCCGGCACGGCCCGGAGTACGGGCCGTACCGCGGCGCTCGCCCGCGGCGGCGGGTCGGGGCGAGCGCGTCCCGCCCCGCACGGCCGGCGTGCGTCCGCGCGACGGGCGGCGACCCCAGAGCCCGCGCGCCGGGGTGGCCAGCGGGCGAGAGCCGGGCCGCCCCCCCGGGCGCGTCCGGACCGGCGCCGCGCGCCGGCCGCCGGACGACATCGGCGTCTTCGGCCGGGCGGTTCCCCGGCCGGCACGACCGCGGGCGGCCGCACCCGGCCGCGGCGGCGACGGCCCCCGGGTCGGCGCCGACCGGGTCCGCCCGGGGCCGTACCGCCAGGCGCGGGCGCGGCACGGCCGCGGCCACCGCTCGGGCTACCACCGCCACGTGCATCGGCCGCGATTCTTCTATCCCCGGGTGTACGGCTCGCACTTCTACTTCCCGGGCTACGCGTTCGACCTGCACTATGGCTATCCGTACTACTGGGGCCCCCGCTGGGGCGGGTACTCGTACTGGCCCTACAACCCGCCGTACTATCTGGACTACGAAGATCCCTACACGGGCTATCTGCGCCTGAAGGTCAAGCCGCGGGAGGCGGAGGTGTACGTGGACGGCTACTACGTCGGCCTCGTCGATCACTTCGACGGCGTCTTCCAGCGCCTGCGGCTGCAGGAAGGACCGCACCACGTGGAGATCCGGCACCCCGGCTTCCGCTCGCTCGAGATCGAGGTGCTCATCGTCGCGCGCAGCAAGGTGACCTACGAGGCGCGCCTCGAGCCGCAGTAGCGTGCCGCCCGGACCAACCCTCCCGGAGTCCGCGCCGTTCCGCGGCGCGGACTCCTTCCTACCGGCGGGCCGTGCCGCACTGCCAGCAGTCGCTGAACTGGGCCTCGAGGCGTTCGCCGCAGGAAGGACAGGTCCAGTCGCCATCCCCGGCTTCCGTCTGCCCGCCGCCGGGGCCCGTTCCGGCCCGATAGTCGCTCACGATCGCGAGCGCTTTGGCGAGGTGCTCGTCGTCGAGCACCCAGACGGAGGGCCGCGTCTCCACGTGAAACAGGCTCCCGCCCTGGAGCGGCACGAAGTCGTCGCCCCGGACCACGACCCGGATGCCCTCCGACTCGAGCAGCCCCCGCAGCAGGTGCGCGTCGCCCGGACCGCGTGCGACATACACCTTCCTCAGATCGGCCATTGACAGGTGTCCGTGGTGCAACCCGCGCAGCCCCGAGCGTAGCAAACCGCCGCCCTCCGCGCCCGTGCTACCCTACGTAGGGCGCGCACAGCGCGCCTCGGCGGGAGCGGCGCGGGGCGAAGGGGTCCCCGCAAGCGGACGCCGGGGGTTCGGGGCACAGCCCCGTCTCAATGAAGCCAGCCGTGTCACAAGCGCCCTGCGCCGGCCCACCCGCCACGCCTGACCGAAGCGCCGTCGAGGCGCTCTACCGCCGCAGCCTGCTCCGGCTGGTCTTCGACGCCGCCACGGTCCACCGCCAAGCCCAGGACCCGGCAGCGGTGCAGTGCGCGTCGCTGTTGAGCGTGAAGACGGGGGGCTGCCCGGAGAACTGCTCGTACTGCCCCCAGTCGGCGCACTACCGCACCGGCGTGGAGGCTGAGCCGCTCATGACGGTCGAGGCGGTCGTGGAGGCCGCGCGGTCGGCCCGGGCGGGCGGCGCCGACCGCTTCTGCCTCGGTGCGGCGTGGCGCGAGGTTCAGGAGGGGCCCGAGTTCGATCGCATCCTGGCCATGGTCCGCGCGGTCAAGGGCGCCGGGCTCGAGACCTGCGTGACCCTCGGCATGCTCACCGGCCCGCAGGCCGTCCGGCTGCGCGAGGCCGGGCTCGACTACTACAACCACAATCTCGACACGGGACCGGCGTTCTACTCGAGCATCGTGACCACGCGCTGCTACGACGACCGCCTGCGCACGCTGGAAACCGTCCGCGAGGCCGGCCTGAAGGTCTGCTGCGGCGGCATCCTGGGCATGGGCGAGAGCCATGACGACCGCATCGACCTGCTCTGCGAGCTGGCGCGGCAGACGCCGCCGCCCGAGAGCGTGCCGATCAACGCGCTCGTCGCGGTCGAGGGCACCCCGCTCGCCGACCGGCCGCCGGTCCCCTGGGACGACCTCGTGCGGGTCGTCGCCACGGCCCGCATTCTCATGCCGCAGGCCAGGATCCGGCTCAGCGCCGGCCGCTTGCAAATGAGCGAGACGCTGCAGGCGCTCTGCTTCCTGGCGGGCGCGAACTCGATCTTTCTGGGCGACCGTCTCCTGACGACCCCCAACGCCGACGCCGGTGACGACTTCGCGTTGCTGGAGCGTCTGGGGCTGCACGCGGTGCAGCCGCGCGGGACCGGGACGGCGTCCCCGCATTCGATGTAACAGGACAAGGAGGTCACGTCGTGAACACGGTTCATCTGCATCTGTTCCGGCACCGGGGCGCGTCGCTCGCCGTTGCCGCCGTTGCCCTGCTGTGCGTCGCCGCCGCGCCCGGCTCCGCTGCCGCGCAGGCAACCGACGCCGACCGCGCCGCCGCCAAGGCCGCGCTCCCGCGCGTGACGGACCTGCCGTCCGACTACCAGCCGGTCGGCGAGATCGCCGGCCGCGGCCCGTTCCATGCCGCCGGCGGCATGGCGACGTCCCGCAAGGACGACGGCAGTCACTACCACGGCTACGCCGGCCCCGGCGTATGGGCCCAGGAGCCCATCGAGACGCGGACGGACGGTGTCGTGTACGGCGTCGAGGACGGCCACGTGGTCTCCGCGGGCTACCTCCTGCGCCAGGCGGACCTGACCGCGGGCCGGAGCTTCCACGGGCTGACGCTGCGCGAGCTGGACTTTCCGGCCCCGCACACCTTCACGACCGACTTCGTCCCCAACGAGACGTCGGGCGACCACCAGTTCCTGCTGCTCTGGCACTTCCTGCCGGCCGCCGAGCACGGGCTGCCGTCCGGCGAGCTGCCGCCCGTCGAGACGCTCCCGGACCGCTTCACCGTCTACGCGTGCGAACAGTATCCGGACGACTTCTGCCCCGGCATGGGACGCCACTACACCGACCTGTCCAAGCCGGGCGGACGGCTGCCCAACTCGCCCGGAGACGACGGCGTCATCTACGGCGAGGCGGCTGGCAAGCTCATCTTCATCGAGTACGTCCTGGGACAGGAAGATCTGGCGAACGGCGTCTCCTGGCCGGCGATGCCGCTGCACTACCTGCCCATCCCGCCCATCGACAACGCCCACGTGCTGCACTTCGGACGCCCGATGTCGTTGACGGGACGCTACACGGTGCACATGTACTTCCTGCCGGAGGAAACGTATCTGGCGTGGGAGACGGAACCGGCGACGGCGCCGTAGCACGGCGCGGGTAGTCCGGCAGGGCCGCTCGGGCGCCAGGCGCGCGGCGAGCGGCCCGCCCGTCAGCGCGCGTCAAGGTTCGTCGAGGTCGCCGAGCACCGTGCCGATGGTGTCGAGCGCCCAGGCCGCCTCGGCGTCGGAGATGACGTAGGGCGGCATGAAGTAGAGCACGTTGCCGAGCGGCCGCAGCAGCAGGCCCTGACGCAGGAACGTGTCGGCCAGCCTCAACCCGATGCGATCGAAGTAGCCGCCGTCCGGACCGGTTTCTCCGGCCTCCTCGTCGTCGTCGTCGACCCTCAGCTCGACCGCTCCGACGCCCCCGATGACGCGGACGTCGCCCACGCGCGGGAGGCTCCGCAGCGGCTCGAGCCCGCGGCGCAGTTGCGCTTCGAGCCTCCCGATCCGCTCCAGCACGCGCTCGTCCCGGAAGAGGTCGAGGCTCGCCACGCCGACCGCGCACGCCAGCGGGTTGGCCGTATACGAGTGTCCGTGGAAGAACGCCTGGCGGCGGTCCTCGCTCAGGAACGCCTCGTAGATGGCCTCGCTCGCGGCGGTTGCCGCGAGTGGCAGGTAGCCCGCCGTCAGCCCCTTCGACAGGCAGATGATGTCGGGTGCGACCCGCGCGTGCTCGCAGGCGAACATGCGGCCTGTCCGTCCGAAGCCCGTCAGCACCTCGTCGGCGATCATGAGCGTGCCGTGCCGATCGCAGAGCGAGCGCACGCCGGCCAGGAACTCCTGCGGCCAGACGATCATGCCGCCCACTCCCTGCAGCATGGGCTCGACGAGCACGCCGGCCGCCCGCGCCCCCAGCTCCGCGAGCCGCGCCTCCAGGCCCGCCAGGCAGTCGATCCGGCAACGCTTGCGGTCGAGCCCGACCGGGCAGCGGTAGCAGTAGGGGTCGTCGACCCGCACCACCGGAAACAGCAGCGGCTCGAACGGCGCGGTGAAGCTGGAGGCGGCGCTCACCGACATCGCGCCGACCGTGTCGCCGTGATAGGCGTGATCGAGCGCGACGAAGGTCCGCCGTTCCGGCTCGCCCCGGTTCTGCCAGTACTGCCAGGCCAGCTTGAGCGCCACCTCGACCGCCGTCGAGCCGTTGTCGGAATAGAAGACGCGCGTGAGGCCGGCGGGCAGCAGCGCCACGAGCCGCTCGGCCAGCTCCACCGCCGGCGGGTGCGTGCAGCCCGCGAAGATGACGTGCTCGAGCTCGGCCGCCTGCCGGGCCAGCGCCGCGTTCAGCGCCGGGTGGGCATGCCCGTGGATGTTGACCCACCACGACGAGACGCCGTCGAGGACCCGCCGGCCGTCGGCGGTGTAGAGATACACGCCCGCGCCGCGCACCACCTCCAGGGGCGGCGGCTCGTTCAGCATCTGGGTGTAGGGATGCCACAGGCACGCCTGGTCGCGCGCCGCGAGGTTCTCGTGCGATGTCATTCGAGCCACTCCCCGAGGCGCGCGCGGGGGTCGAGTCCGCGCGGAGCCCAGCCCGCCAGGGCAACCGCCGAGACGCGCTCGAAGCGCGGCATCTCGCCCAGGACGGCAACTCGTCCGTAGTCCTCGATGGCGGCCCGGTTGTGCCGGTCGGGTTCGCCGACCATCACCACGCCCGCCACCGGCATGGACCGCTCGCGCAGGCAGGCCAGCGTGAGCAGGGTGTGATTGATCGTCCCCAGCGAGCTGCGCGCGACGATCAGCGCGGCCAGCCCCAGCTCGCCGATCAGGTCGACCATCAGGCTCGACCGGTTGATCGGTACGAGCAGGCCGCCGGCGCCTTCGACGATCCAGGCGCCGGCAGTCGGGCCTCCGGCGCGGCGGGCGGCCAGTGGCGCCAGGTCGATCTCGGTGCCGGCCAGCGCGGCGGCCAGGTGCGGGGAAACCGGCTCGGCGAGCCGGACGCCCTCGTCGACGATCTCGACCCCGACGCCGGCGGTCAGCCGCCGGACCTCGGCCGTGTCGTCGTCCAGCCGCGTGCCGGTCTGGATCGGCTTCCAGTAGCGCAGCGGCGCCGGTCCGCCGCCGTAGCGGTGCAGCAGCGCGGCCGCGACGACGGTCTTGCCGACGCCGGTGTCGGTGCCTGTCACGAACAGGCCGCGGAGCACGGCTCGATCTCCTTCAGGCCCCGTCCGAGGGCGGCGGCGAACCGTTCGAGGTCGTCCTCGGACAGCTGCGCGTTCACGGCGACCCGCAGGCGCGCGGTGCCCGCCGGCACGGTCGGCGGGCGGATCGCGCGCACGTCGAAGCCCTGCCGCTGCAGACCCGCCGCCAGCGTGACCGCCGCCTCGTTCGCGCCGACGACGACCGGCACGATCTGCGACGCCCCGCCGGCGCTTGCCAGACCCGCGCGCGCGAGCCGCCCACGGAGGAAGCGGACGCGGGCGTGGAGCATCTCGCGACGCTCGGGCTCGGCCGCCAGCACGTCCAGCGACGCGTCGAGCGCCGCGGCGAGGGCGGGCGGCGGCGCGGTCGAGAACACGAACGGCCGCGACCGCTGCTGCAGGTAGTCGATGGCCCAGGCCGGCCCCGCCACGAAGGCGCCGGCCACGCCCAGCGCCTTGCCCGCCGTGTTGATCGACACGAGCACGTCGTCGTCGACGCCGCGGTCCCGGATGAGCCCGCTGCCGCCGGGTCCGTAGACGCCCACGGCGTGCGCCTCGTCCACCAGCAGCGCCGCGCCGAAACGCCGGCAGACGGCCGCGTAGTCGGCGAGCGGCGCGATGTCCCCGTCCATGCTGAACAGCGATTCGATCACCACGAACCGCTGGCCGGCGCCGTCGTGCCCGGCCAGCCGCCGCTCCAGCGCCGCGACGTCGCCGTGCGGCACGATGCACCGGGCGGCTCGCGACAGCCGGACTCCGTCGATGATGCTCGCGTGGTTGCGCTCGTCCGAGTAGATGACGTCGCCGGCCTCCGGCAAGGTCGCGAGCAGCGCGAGGTTGGCAAGATAGCCGCTCGAGAAGTACAGGCTGCGCTCGGTGCCCTTGAAGGCCGCGAAGCGGCGCTCGATGGCCGCGAATTGCTCCCGGTGGCCGCGCAGCAACCGCGAGCCGGTGCTGCCGCAACCGTCCCGCTCGACCGCCCCGGCCAGGCGGGCCGCCAGATGCGGATGGGTGGCCAGGCCCAGGTAGTCGTTGGAGGAGAGGTCGATGCCGGCCGGCGGGCGCAGCGTGCGGCGCAACCCCTGCGAGTCCAGGTCCGCCACGCGCGCGCGCACCCGGGCGGCGAGAGCGTTCTCCATGCCGTTCGCTTCAATCAGATGGGGCTGCGCCCCAAGCCCCCGGCGTCCGCTTGCGGGGACCCCATTGCCCCGCGCCGCTCCCGCCGAGGCGCGCTGTGCGCGCCTTGCGGAGTGGGCATCGACGGCGCAGACTCCTACCTGGGGGTGACCTCGATGGCCAGCTCGGCGCTGAACAACGCGCTGCGGTCCCAGTCGACGGCGGCCCAGCGCAGCAGGGTGGCCGCATCGGGGCTGACCAGCGCGTCGTGGGCGACGACGCCGTTCGTCGTGACCCGGATCGGCCGCGAGAGGTCGAACTGGTCCTCCGAGAGCAGCAGCGTGAACCGGCGCACGCCCCGCGTGGCCGCCGTTACCGTGTTGCCCTCGCGCCGCAGCTCGACCCGGCCCGATGGCTGGCTGTGGGAGAAGGCCAGCCGCGACTCGCCCGGCTGCGTCGCCGGAAAGCGCATCGTCAGCCGCACGGAGGCGCCGCCGCGCTCGACGGTCAGCGGCAGCTCCTGGCCGGGCCGGATGCGGAGAATGGCGTCCCGCGCCGCCTCGGCCGTCCGCGTGGGAGCGCCGCCCATGTCGAGGAGGACGTCGCCCGGCTCGATGCCGGCGTCCTCCGCCAGCGAGCCGGCGCCCACCTCGATCACCCGGAGCCCGGCCCCGTCCGGCAGCTCGCCGACGGTGTCGATCCCCAGCGGCCGGCGCGGGCCGGGCACCATCACCCGGTCGAACGCATCGAGCGCGCTCTCGCCTTCCACGTCGCCGAGCTCGTCCACGACGAGCCAGTGGGCGCGGTTGAACTCGCGCGTCGTCTCGGTTTCCCACGTCAGCTCGTCCGGCAGCGGCCGGCGGCGCGTGGCCGCGATGAAGGCCTCCACGTGCTCGACCTCCGCGTCCCACCAGCTCAGGTCGTGACCGGCGTCGGGCTGCGGACGGAACTCCACCTCGATGCCGGCCTCGGCGAACAGCCTGACGTACGGCTGGACCACGACCGCCGGGTACAAGCGGTCACGCGCGCCGTTGACGACGAACAGCGGCTTGCCGCGCAGGTTCGCCACGTGCATCTCGCCGTCGACGCCCGTGCTCGGATTGGCGAGCACGGCCGGATGGCCGATGAAGGTCAGGAAGCCGGCCCAGGGGGTCGTGCCCTTGAAGGCGTGGTAGTACGCGCCGGTCGCCCCGTCCGACACGCCCATGAGGTACGCCCGGTTCTCGTCGATGTTGTAGATGCGCTTGAGATCGTTCAGCAGACCGGCGAGGTTCTCGATCTGGCTGCGCTGCCACCACACCGACTCGTTCCACGAGGCGGGCGCCACGACGATCGCGTCGTCGCGCACCCAGCGTTCCTCGCTGCGCCACCACGCCCCGTCGGCCGGGCGCGGGCGCATGACGCCGCCGTGCAGGTAGACGCGCAGCGGATACCGCGTGCGGGGATCGTACGCGGCAGGCACCTGCAGGACGTACGCGTGCTCCACCCCGTCGCGGTTCCGCCGGCTGCGCAGCTGGCGGCCCGTCGGCACGTCGGCGGCGTACTCGCGCCCGCCCCGCAGCCGCGAGCGGACCGCGCGGGCCGCCGGCTCCTGCGCCAGGATGGCATCGATGGCGCTCGCCACGGCCTGCTCGGAGTCGGCCGCCCAGAACGCGGCGAAGGCCGCGTCGAGCGCCGGCTCCTCCGTGCCGCCCCGCTGAAACGCGCTGGCGGCGGCCACGGCGGCCGCCGCCAGCGCGGCGCACGCGAGCCAACGCGTGCGCCGCAACTGGCTCATCATGACGCGGCGTCAGTTCTGCTGGTTGGTCGCGCCGTCGGCGGCCAGCCCGTGCCGGGCGAGGAAGCTGAAGATCTTCTCGTAGATCTCGAGCGTCTCCTCGTCGTTGAAGCCGCCGTGGCCGCCGCCGGGCACCGTGTGCAGCTCGTTGGCCGCGCCGACGGCGTCGAGCTTGTCCTTGAGCCGCACGGCGTGCTCGTACGGCACGATCGGATCGGCGTCGCCGTGGATGGTGAAGATCGGGGGCAGCCCCTCCCGCACGTAGTTGACGGGCGACACGCGGGAGGCGACCTCCACGCGGTTCGGCAGGCTGCCGAGCCACTCCACCGCATAGCCCTTGACGTTCGGACCGTCGAGCATGTCGACGACGTCCGTGATGCCGTACCAGTTGATGATGGCGGCCACGGTGGCCGGATCGGCAGGGCGGGGCCCCGAGAAGGCGCGCGCCGCGCACTGCCGGTCGAGACCGGCCGAGGACGGGATCATGCCGGTGGTCAGCGACAGGTGGCCGCCGGCGGACATCCCGGTCACGACCACGCGCGACGCATCCAGGCCGTACTGCTCGGCGTTGCGCGCAATCCAGCGCAGCGCGCACAGGCAGTCCTCCACCGCGGCGGGCGCGAGCGCGACGTCGGCCAGCCGGTACCCCACGTTGACGACCGCGAACCCCATCTCGAGATAGGGCAGCAACCGCATGGCGTAGGTTTCCTTCTGGCCGCCCACCCAGCCGCCGCCGTGGATCATCAGCAGCACCGGCGTCGGGCCGTCCGGGTTCCGCCGCACGTAGAGGTCGAGCTTGTTCTCCACGCCGCTCGCCTCGTGATAGGTCACGTTGGGCACCACGCGGACGGCGTTGTCGAGCGTGGCGAGAAAGGAACCGGTGGCGCTCAGCTGGGCCTGCGCGCTGCCCGCGCCGACGAGCGTCAGGACGGCGGCGGCCAGCAACGCAGCTGCTATCGAGTGTCTGGACATGTTGCTCCTTGCTATTCCTTTTCGACTGGAATTCGGAAGGCACTAGTATAGGATCGGACTAAATATCATGAGCAGAACTTTTCTTGCGGCGACGTCAGTGCTCCTCGCGGTCGCGGCCGGCCTGGCGGGTTCGCAGCGGGCCGCGCCCGCCGCGGGCGAGGACGCGCTGACCCCCGTCATCGTCGAGCTGTTCACGTCGCAGGGCTGCTCGAGCTGCCCGCCGGCCGACGACCTGCTCCGCGCGCTCGAGCGCAATCAGCCGGTCGGCGGCGCGCAGGTCATCGCTCTCAGCGAGCACGTCGACTACTGGAACCGCCTCGGCTGGCAGGATCCGTACTCCTCGGGGCAGTTCAGCTCGCGCCAGCGCGTCTACGTCGAGGCGCTCGGCG
Organism: Vicinamibacterales bacterium; assembly: GCA_963665465.1. Lineage (GTDB taxonomy): Bacteria > Acidobacteriota > Vicinamibacteria > Vicinamibacterales > UBA8438 > JAAXGX01. Next base: position 3,742,278 of record OY762226.1, on the reverse strand, counting down.
CCAGGCACATGTACACGCCGATGATGGTGGTCGACGGCCGGACGGCGTTCGTGGGCAGTCGCCCCATCGCCGCCCGCGAAGCGATCGTCGCCGCGCGCAGGGCGCCCAAGGCGACGCTGACGATCGAGGCCACCGGGTTGGCCGAGGGCACCCTCCTGATCGACGGCGTCGTCGAGCAGGTGCCGCCCACCACCGAGGCGCCGGACGTCTGGGTCGCCGTCACCGAGAGCCCGATCACCACCGATGTCACCGGCGGCGAGAACGCCTCGCGCACGCTGACCCACACCGGCGTCGTCCGCAGCCTGACGTGGCTCGGATCCCTGCCGCGCCCGACGCGCGCCAGCTACACGGTCGAGGGCCGGGTGCGGCTGCGGCCGACGTGGCGGCGCGAGCACCTCCATCTCGTGGTGTTCCTGCAGGAGCCGCAGGGTCGCCGCATCCTCGGCGCCACGCGGCTCGCCCTGGGATGAGCGGCACGGCGCAGCAGACGCGCAGTCCGCTCGTCGCGGCGGAAGACTGGTGGGCCGTCTGGCTGGGCGGGCTGGTCATGGCGGCCGTGGCCGCCGGCCTCGTCGGCGCCGTGCCGGGCGTCGGGCGCTGGACCACGCTGCCGACCGAGGCGTTCGCCGGGCGGCTGCCGGGCCTGCTCGGACTGGGACTCGGCCTGCTGGGCCTGACCGCGGCCGCCGTCCAGGTCATGTCGGGCGACGGACGGCGCCTGGCCGCCGGGTTCGTGCCGCTGTTCGTCCTGGCCGTCGCGGCCTACACGCTGGCCAACCAGGCGGGCGTGCGAGCGGCCGGCTTCGGCTACGCCTTCTGGGCGCTGCTCATCGGCCTGGTCATCGCCAATACGGGCGGGACGCCGGCGTGGCTGCGGCCCGCCCTGCGCAGCGAGCTGTACATCAAGACCGGGCTGGTGTTGCTGGGCGCGGAGATCCTGTTCGGCAACATCCTGAGCCTGGGCCTGCCCGGGCTGTTCGTCGCCTGGCTGGTCACGCCGCTCGTCATCGTCTTCATGTACCGCTTCGGCGTCGGATTCCTGAAGATCGGGAGCCGGTCGCTGGTGATCGTCATCGCCGCGGCCACGTCCGTCTGCGGCGTCTCGGCCGCCATCGCGGTCGCGGCGGCCGCGCGGGCGCACAAGCAGGAGCTGACGCTGGCCGTCGGCATGTCGCTCATCTTCACGGTGGTGATGATGATCGTGATGCCGCTGGGCATCCGGGCCGCCGGCATGGATCCGGTCGTCGGCGCGGCCTGGATCGGCGGCACGGTCGACGCCACCGGGGCGGTCGTCGCCGCCGGCGCCCTGCTCGGCGAGCAGGCGGAGCAGATCGCCGCCGTGGTCAAGATGATTCAGAACACGCTGATCGGCCTGGTCGCCTTCCTCGTGGCCGTCTTCTGGGTGACCCGGATCGAAGCCGGCGGGGCGCGCAAGCCGCACGCGATGGAGATCTGGCACCGCCTGCCGAAGTTCATCATCGGCTTCCTCGGCGCGTCGCTGCTCTTCTCGTTCGTGCTCACGCCCACTCTCGGCGAGACGCGCGTCGGGGAGGCGCTGGACGTGACGTCCGACGTGCGCGGCTGGCTCTTCTGCCTGGCGTTCGTCAGCATCGGCCTCGAGTCCAGATTCCGCGATCTCGCCCGCCACACCGCGGGAGGGCGGCCCATTCAGCTCTACGTCACCGGCCAGGCACTCAACGTCCTGCTGACGCTGGTTGCGGCGTACCTGGCGTTCGGCGGCATCCTGTTCGAGCGGGTGCCGCGCACCGCTGCCGACGCCGACGCCGATGCGCACGCGCGGACGGTGATCGAGCACAACCTCGCGACCGGCCGGGATGCCACGCCGCTCTTCTACACGGAAGTCGAGGGCTGGCGCGACAATCTCCGCCCGGAGCACCAGCCCTAGAATGGCCCAAGGCGCGCACAGCGCGCCTCGGCGAACGCCGGGGGTGCGGGGCGCAGCCCCGTCCATTTGAAGCCCGGCTACTGTTCCGCCCGGCGGCGCCGGAAGTACTCCACCTGGAACTCGCGGACGTTGCGGTTGTGCTCGCGCAGCGTGTCGGCGAAGGCATGGGTGCCGTCGTTGCGGCTGACGAAGTACAGGTAGCTCGCGTCGGCCGGCGCGAGCGCGGCCCGCAGCACGGCCCGGCCCGGCGCGGCGATCGGGCCGGGCGGCAGTCCCCCGTAGCGGTAGGTGTTGTAGGGCGAGTCGAACTGCAGGTTGGCGCGCGTCAGGTTGCCGTCGTACCGCGCCGCGCGCTCGAGCGCGTAGATGACCGTCGGGTCGCTCTGGAGCGGCATCCCGATGCGCAGGCGGTTGTCGAACACCGCCGAGACGAGCGCGTGCTCCGCCGCGGCGCCCGCCTCCTTCTGGATGATCGAGGCAAGCGTGACCGCGGCTCGCACGCTCAGCCCGCGCTCCGCGGCCCGCGCGCGCAGCTCGTCGTCGAACACGGACCGGAACTGGGCGACCATCGCGGCGACCAGGTCGCGGGCGGTGGCCTCGCGCGGCAGCGCGTACGTCTCCGGGAACAGGTAGCCTTCCAGGTCCGCCGCGTCGGGGTCCAGGTCGGCAATCAGCCCCGCCTGTCGCGCCGCCGCCGTGAACGCGCCGGCGGCGCCGAGCTCCGCCGCCTCGAACACCTCCGCCATCTGCCCGATCGTCAGTCCTTCCGGAAAGGTGATCGAGCGCAGGTGCACCTGGCCGCGGGCGACCTTGTCGACCACGTCCAGCACCGACAGCGGCCGCTCGAAGCGGTACTCGCCGGCCTTGAGCTCCCGGTCGCGGCCGGTGCGCCGCGCCGCCAGGCGGAAGGTGACCTCGTCGCGCACGACGCCGGCCGCGGCCAGGCGCGCCGCGATCGTCCGCGTCGAGTCGCCCGGCTCGATGTCGACGAAGACCTCGGCCGCGTCGTACCCCCGGTACGGCGCCTCCAGCCGCCGCGTCCACTCGCCGACCAGCGCCGCGGCCCCTGCCGCCGCAATACCGCCGAGCAGGACCGCAAGCACCAGGAGTCTCAGCAGCATCACGCCGTTCCACCCCCGACGCCGGTCCGCGGCGCGTCGTCCAGATAGTCCTGCAGGATGATGGCGGCCGCCGCGGCGTCGAGCCGCCGCTTCCGGCGGCGCCAGTCCGGCTCGCGCAGCGCGAGCCGGCGCTCCGCCTCGCGGCTGGTGAGCCGCTCGTCCTGCAGCGCGATCGGCAGCGCGGTGCAGCCGCGCAGCGCCGCGACGAACGCGGTCACCCGCGCGGTCTGCTCGCCGGGGCGGCCATCGAGGTCCAGTGGCAGACCGACGACGATGCCCGCCAGCCCGGACTCCTCCGCGGCCAGCCGGTCGATCTCGCCGCGCACCTGCGCCACGCGCGCGGCAAGCCCCCCCGGCGTGCGCAGCGTGCGCAACGGGGTCGCCAGCGTGCCCGACGGATCGCTGAGCGCGAGCCCGATGCGGCGCTCGCCGACGTCGACGCCCAAGGTGCGCATCGATTCAGGGTAGCGGCGGGGTAGCGGCCCTGTCCATCTATCCGCTAGAATGCGTGGTTATCATGTCTACGCGCACGCGCCTTGCCTTTCTGCTGCTGACCCTGCCGGTCGTCGCGTTCACGCTCGTGGGCGGCTATCTGGGTCAGGCCGTCGCCCGCGAAGACACCTACCGCCACCTGCGCATCTTCGAGGATGTCGTTTCGCTCATCACGGAGAACTACGTCGAGGACGCCGACCTCGACGACGTGATGACCGGGGCGCTGCAGGGATTGACGAACGGACTGGATGCGGACAGCGCGTACCTCTCGCCGGAGCAGGTGGCGCGTCTCGACGGCGGCGCGCCGGCCGCGGGCGCCGGGGTCGGCGTCGAGACGACGAGCCGGTACTACACGCAGATTGTTGCGGTGCGCGACGGGTCGCCGGCCGCCCGCGCCGGCCTGCAGCCCGGCGACTACATTCGGGCCATCGACGACGAGCCCACGCGGCGCCTCTCGAGCCTCCAGAGCGCGGAGCGGCTGAGAGGCGCGCCCGGCTCCACGGTCCGCCTGTCGCTGCTGCGGGGCAACACCTCCGAGCCCTACGACATCGAGCTCGTGCGGGCCGCGCCGCACGGCGCGGACGTGACCACGCGGATGCTGCCCGACGGCAGCGGGTACCTGCGCGTGGCCGCGTTTGCGGCCGGCGTGACCGCCGAGATCGAGCGCGCGGCGCGCCAACTGGCCGCCGACGGCGCGACGCAGCTCCTGATCGACGTTCGCAACTGCGCCGGCGGCGTGTTCGACGAGGGGATCGCCGCGGCGCGGTTGTTCGTTGCGACGGGGACGCTGTTGCGGCGCGAGGAAACCGGCGGCGTCGAGGCAAGCATCGAGGCGACGGCGGGCGACGGCGCCATCGACGCCCCGCTCGTCCTGCTGACGAACTACGGGACGGCGGATGCGGCCGAGCTGTTCGTGGCCGGGTTGACCGGCAGCGAGCGGGCCGAGTCGGTGGGCCAGCGCACCGCCGGGCGCGTGAGCCTGCAGAAGCTGGTCAAGCTCCCCGACGGCAGCGGCCTCTGGTTGTCATGGGCGCGCTACCAGCTCGCCTCGGGCGGCCCCCTGCACCGGCGCGGGGTGGAGCCGACGATTGACGTGGACATGCCGCGCGTCGAGCTCGGGGAGCCGGCGCCCGACGGCGATCCCATCCTCGAGCGGGCGCTCGAGCACATCGGCGGGGAGTCGCAGCAGGCCGCAGCGGGCGCGTAGGCGGGCCGGTCGGCCGGCCCGCTGATACGCACCGTCAACCACGCCCGCACGCCCCCGTTGCTCCCGCCGTTAGCGCACTGAGCCTCCGGCCTGCGAGCGTCGCACGACTCGGCTCGCTCGCCGGGCGGTGCCGTGCCTCGCCGGTGTCCTGCGCCCGTCCCGCGGCGCCGCGGCTGCGGGCTCTCTCGCCCGCTGAGCTCGCCCCTCACGCATGGCCGTCGATCGGCCGATACTCACAACAGGTTCGAGATCGAACGTGTGCGGGACGGGCAACGCCGCATCCTGCGGCTGCCCGGCTCCTGACGTGCGCGAGGAGGTCTGCTCGAAGCGGTATGTCCAGGGAGCGCTGTTGCGCGCGGATGGCCATTGCGGTGGCCGTCGCCGTGCTGCTCGCCGGGTGCGCCGCGGGACAGGCGTTTCGCCACGGCGCGTCCGCCGCCCGCGCCGGCGACTGGGACGCGGCCGTCGAGTACTACCGGCGGGCCCTGCAGGAGGATCCCGGGCGGGTCGAGTATCGCATCGCTCTCGAGCGGGCCATGCTCGACGCCGCGCGCCACCACGCCGTCCTCGCGGCGGAGCTGGAAGCTCTCGGCGACCTCGCCGGCGCACTCCGCGAGTACCGGCGCGCGCACGACCTCGATCCCTCGAACGGACCCGCGGCCGTCAGGATCGCCAACCTGCAGCAGACGCTCCGCGAGCAGATCGAGGGCGCACGGTCGCCGGCGCCGATACAGGCGATGCGGGAGCAGGCGCGCCGCGACATGCGTCCGCCGCTGCTCGACCCGGCCTCGGACGAGCCGCTGGTCATCGAGTTTGCCGACACCAGTCTGCGCGACATCCTGAGCTTCCTCGGCGAGGCCAGCGGGATCAACGTGACCTACGACGACGAGTTCGACGACGCGTCGTACTCCGTGGAGCTGACCGGCGTGACGTTCCAGCAGGCCCTCGTCCGGATCCTGTCGGCCAACGGTGCGTTCTACAAGGTGGTCGACCCGACGACGATCGTGGTGGTGCCGGATACGCCGCAGAAGCGCGCCGACTACGCCGAGCAGGTGATCCGCACGTTCTACGTCTCGCACGGGAACGTCGAGGAGCTGGTGGAGCTGCTGCGCGCCATCGTGAGCACGCCCGAGATGCCGGTGCAGCCGCAGCTCGTCGCGAACGCGGCCGCCAACACCATCACGGTGCGCGGGACGGCGCCCGTCGTCGGCATCATCGAGCAGGTCATCGCGTCCAACGACAAGCCGCGGGCCGAGATCATCATCGACATCGAGATCCTGGAGGTCAATCGCGAGCGCGCCAAGCAGTACGGGCTCGATCTGTCGCGCTACTCGCTGGCGACGACGTTCTCGCCGGAGGGCGCGCCGGGCACCGGCACCGGCGCCGGTGCCGGTGCCGACGACATGTCGTCCAACGGGACGACTGCCAGCGGCGGCCTGGTCAGCCTCGGTGCGCTCTCGGGCATCAGCACGGGCAACTTCTACGCCGCGGTGCCCGCCGCGGTCATCAACTTCCTCGAGCAGGACACCCAGACGCGGCTCGTGGCGCAGCCGCAGCTGCGCGGCCAGGAGGGCACCGAGCTCACGCTGAACCTCGGGCAGGACATTCCGGTGCCGACGACGGCCTTCACCCCGCTCGCGCTCGGCGGGGCCTCGTTCAACCCGCTCACGTCGTTCACCTACCGGCCGGTGGGGGTCATCCTGAACATGACCCCGCGCGTCACCTACGAGAACGAGATCATCCTCGACCTCGAGGTCGAGAACAGCACGGTGGGACCGCCGATTCTCGTCGCGGGCCAGTCGCTCCCGACCTTCGGCACGCGCAACGTCGTCACCCGCCTGCGGCTGCGCGACGGCGAGTCGAACCTGCTGGCCGGCCTGCTCAACCAGGAGGAGCGACAGATTCTCAGGGGCTTCCCCGGCCTGCTGCGCCTGCCGATCATCAAGCAGCTCTTCTCGGCCAACGACGACACGGTGTACCAGACCGACATCGTGATGCTGCTGACGCCGCGCATCGTCCGCGCGCATCAATTGACGCAGCAGGACATCAGTCCGATTCACATCGGCACGCAGCAGAACCTGGGCCTGACCGGCCCGCCGCCGCTCATCGCGCCCCGTCCCGAGGCCGGAGCCGGCACCTCGCCCTGACAGCTCCCTGCGCCGCCGTCTCGCGCCGCCGCCACCTGATCGGGATGTATGATGAAGCTGGTGGCTAGCAGCCCGTGGCAAACGGCCCCGCTGCATTCGACGGGCGATGCATCCCGTAAGGGACTTCGCTGGACCGTTCCTCAGCGGGGTCGAATATGGCCAATATGCTCCCTCGTCACGCCTTGTCCGGGCCGTGCGCGGCATTGTCACGACCGCGTCTCGGTGCGACGCGGGGTTTCACCACGGACTGCCAGGGGTCGAGGTGCATTCGCGCGGGCCGGCATTCTGATCGGCGCGGCCATCGCGATGAGCCCTGCCCTGTCCGCGGCGGAAGAGCTGCAGCTCACCATCGCGGATGGCCGCGTCACGCTCGTCACGCGCGACGCGCCGCTGGGGGACGTCCTCGCCGCCTGGGAGCGCGCCGGGAGCACGCGCTTCGTCGATGCGGGCGAGCTCGACCAGGTGCCGGTGTCGCTGCACCTGGTCGATGTCCCGGAGGCCGAGGCGCTCCGCCTCCTGTTGCGGCCGGCGGCCGGCTACCTCGCCGTGCCGCGCGCGCGGCCGGCCCCGGGGGCCTCGACGTACGATCGCGTCAAGATCCTGGCCGTACGCTCGCCGACCCCGGCGGCGCGTTCCGCCGCGCCGGCTTCGGCGGCGGCTGCGGTCCCCGCGCCGGGGCCGCGCGGGTCCGGGGCAATCCCGCCGGAGGGCGACGTCGCCGGCGCGGCCCCGCCGCCCGAGCTGACCGAGGCGGCGCAGATCGAGCGGCTGCAGCGGCTCCTCCATCCGCGCGGGAGCGCCGACGGGTCGGCCGACGCCGCGCCGGACACGCAGCCCCGCGCGCCAGTCCCGCTCACGACGCCGCGTCCCGGCATGATTGTCGATCCCGAACAACCACAAGAATCGGAGGAACCGCGGCGGCGCTATCGGCGCTCGCCGCGGGCGTACGACCCGTTCACGACGTTTCCGCAGGGAGATGAACGATGAAGATGGCACGTGTTTCCGGGTTCGCCTGCATCACATTGCTCCTGGCGGCGCTGCTCGCCGTGCAGGCCAACTCGCAAGCGGCGCCCGCGCCGATCATCACGGACGTCCGCGTCGACACCACCGCGATGACGCAGACGATCAACGGCATCAACCTGGCGGACGGCACCCCGACGGTCACGCTCGCCATGACGCCGCTGACCGTGATAGCCGCGACGGCAACGTCGGTCGTGACCGATCTCCCGGTGCTCGATCCCGGCACCTACCTGCTGGCGCTCACCCGCAGCGGCGACGACGCGGGCGCGGTCTTCTATCTGACGGTCGGCGCCGTCGGACCGCAGGGACCGGAAGGGCCGCCGGGGCCGGCTCTGCCCTCGGTCGCCCCCGACACCACGTACAGGACGTTCGGCTCGGGCGACCTCGGCGCGGATCAGAGGACTCCTCTGGACCATGCCGGCGTGGACAACACGCACGTGGGCAGCGGCGCGCTGGCGTCCGTGACGTCGGGCGAGGGCAACAGCGCGTTCGGCAGCAACGCGCTCCGCGGCCTCACGACCGGCTTCCGCAACAGCGCGCTGGGCGAGGATGCGCTCCTCAATCTCACCACGGGCCGCTTCAACAACGCGTTCGGCGCCACGAGCCTGCAGAGCCTGACGACCGGGCGCAGCAACTTCGCGCTCGGCACGGGCGCCATGGCCCAGGCGATCGACGCCTCGTTCAACGTGGCGATCGGCGGCAGCGCCCTGCGCGAGAACGTCTCGGGGCAAAACACGGTCGCCATCGGCTCGTCGGCGCTCCGCGCGAACCTGGGCACCGAGAACATCGCCATCGGCGCCAGCGCGCTCGGCCGGAACGCAAACGGCTCGAACAACATCGCGATCGGGCTCAGGGCCGGGAACGACAACCTGACGGGGAGCAGCAACGTCTACATCGGCAACGCGGGGGCGGACGGCGAGTCGGGCGTCATCCGCATCGGGACGGAAGGCGTGCACACGACGACCGTGCTGAGCGGCCGGGTCGAAGGCAACATCGTCGCCGTGTATCAGTAGGGACGGATCACCGTCAGGGATCGGAGCGGGCGGCGGGGGCGAGCCCACGTGCGGCAGCCCCGACGAGCCGCCCCGCATCCGCGGCCATGGGCGACTGCAAGCGGCCGCGGCGCCCTACTCCAGCGCCGCCACGGCCGCGCGCAGCTCCATCAGGTGCGCCGCCCGGATCGCGGTCCCGCCGGCCGTGACCACCGCGTCCGTGTAGGTGGGTGCCGCACGCCCCGCGGCAACGTACGCCTCGGCCAGCGCCGCCCGCAGCTCCGTCAGGTGCACGCGCCGGATCGGCGTCGACCCGGGCGTCAGCGCCGGGTCCGTCCACCCGAAGGCCGCCCGGCCCGCGGCCGTCCGCAGCGCGTCGATCCGCGCCCGCAGCTCCAGGAAGTGGATCGCCTTGACCGGCGTCACGCCGCGCTCGATGGGATGGTCCGTGAACACCGTCGGCGACGCCTGGTAGACCGTCACGCGCTGGCCCGCCACCGCCAGCACGCCGCGCCGCGGGCCGCCCGCGTTGGCCGCCACCGTGTAGCGCACCGTGCCCGGACCGGCGCCCGCCGTGCCTGCCGTCACCGCCAGGAACCCCGCCTCGCTCGCCGCCGTCCACGCGCAGCCCGGCCCGGTCGTCACCGTCACCTGTCCCGCGCCGGCCGTCCACAGCACGTCGCGGTGCAGCGGCGTCACCGCGTACGCGCACGGCACCACGGCCGTCACCAACCCGCTGCGCGCCGCCTCGCCGCCGTCGACCACCGCCGCCACCTGGTACGCGTAGGCTCCGCCGGGTTGCACGTCGGTGTCGACGTACCGCGCGCCGCGCACCGCCGCCGTGACCGTCTCCAGCGCCGCGCCCGCCTCCCGCGTCACCGTGTAGGTGACCGCCGGCGCCGGCGTCCACGCGCCCACCTCCGCCGCCGTCCACGTCAGCACCACCTCGGCCGGCGCGGCCTCCGGCGTCGCCGTCAGCTCCGGGCCCGCCCGGACCTGGCGGCCCAGTTCCTGCCAGCTCGACCGCCCGTCGCCGTCCGCGTCCAGCGACAACGCCGGATACTGCACGCTCGTCCCCAGGTGCCACGGGCCGTCGGCCGCGCCGTCGCCGTCCACGTCCACGTTCCACCCCGCGTACAGGCCGGCGTAGGCCGTCTGCCTTTGCAGCGCCGAGGTCGTCTGCCCCACGCCCGCCGCGCTCGACTCGAGGCCCGAGGTGTCCGTGTCCCAGTAGCTGACCGTCACCGTCGCGGTCGGCTCCGACGTCCCCACCAGACCGCCCGCCTCGTTCGCGCCCCGCACGCGCCCGGTGGCGTAGCCCGCCGTCAGCGCCCCGCGGTGGTGCCCCACCAGACCGCCCACCGCCGCGGTTCCCGACACCCCGCCCGTCGCATGCACCGCCCGCAGGCCGCCCTCGTTGACCCCTGCCAGGCCGCCCGCCTGCCGCCCGCCCGACACCCGCACCGCCGCATAGCTGCCGCCGATGTCCCCGGCGTTCGACCCCACCAGGCCGCCCACCGCCGACGACCCCGACACGCGGCCCGTCGCCCAACTGGCCGTCACCAGGCCACCGTTGCGACCGACCAGAGCCCCTGCCGCGTTCGCGCCCGTCACATCCGCCGCAATCAGGCCTACGTGACGAACAACGCCCGACGACCCGGTCGTCCCGAACAGGCCCGCGTCGTCGCCCCGCCGCACGAACAAGCCCCGGATGCGATGCCCGTTGCCCTCGAAGGTCGTTGCAAACGGCTCCGGCGCCGTCCCCAGCGGCAACCAGCCCGAGCCGACGGCCCAGTACGCGTCGCCCGCGTCCGGGCCACCACTCCCGTTCGTGTCCAGGTCCAGGTCCGAGCCCAGCTCGTAGCCGCCGCAGCCGTCTTCACAGGGAAACGCCGGAGAGCCCGTCAACCCGAACGCCGCCGCATACGCGGCCTCTCCCGCCGTCGTCGGCACCCCGTCGCCGTCCGGGTCGTGCCGCACCGCATCGAGCTGCTCGACCGTGTGCACCCCGATCAGGCCGTCCCCGTCGGCGTCGTATGCAACCGTCACCGCAAAGGTCCGTGTCGTGGACCGGTTGGAGCCGTCCCCGTCGCTCGCCGTCACCATCACCTCCGCCTCGCCGCCCGACGACGCCGTCACCGTCACCGTGCTGCCGGATATCGACACCCCCGCCACCCTCGTCTCCGACGACTCGGCCGCATACGTCAGCAGGTCGCCCTCCGGGTCCTCGAAGACCTGCGCCAGGTCTACCGACAGCACCTCGCCCGGCTCCAGCGTCCGGTCCGTCAGGGCTCCCACAACCTGCGGACCCCGATTGCCACCGCCACCGCCACCGCCGCCGCCTCCACCGCCGCCGCCAAGCCCCGGCGGGGGCACATCCACGCCCACCCCGAACATCTGTGTCGCCGACGTGTTCGAGCCGCCCACGTCCGTCGCCGTTACCGTCGTGATCGCCGTACCCGTCGTCACCGGCGTGACCACCACCGTCGAGTCTGATGCAACCACCGCCGCGACCGTCGGCGCCGACGAAGTCGCCGCGAACGTCAGCGGGTCATCCTCCGGGTCGGCAAACGCGCCCGACACGTCCACCGATGCGGCGACTCCCCTCGAGGCCAGCGACAGCCCGGGCAGCGTTCCCACCGGCACCGGCGCCCGGTTCGGCACCGTCAGCTCGACAGTCTGCTCCGCTTGCAGGCCGCCCGGATCCTCCGCCGTCACCGTCACCTCCACCGTCCCCGGCCACACCGCCGACACGCGAACCGACGAGCCCGTCGCCGAGGCCGTCGCCACCAACCGGTCCGACGACGACGCGCTGAATGTCAGCGGGTCATCGTCCGGGTCCGCGAACGCGCCCGACACCGCCACCAACCGTACGCCGCCGGCCCGCAACGTCACCGCCGGCAGGCGGCCTACCGGCACCGGTGCCCGGTTCGCCACCGTTGCCTCGAACGTCTGCGTCGCCTGCAGCCCGCCCGGGTCCTCCGCTGTCACCGTCACCCTCGCCGTGCCACCGGAGACCGGCGTCACCGACACCTCCGAACCCGACACCGACACGGTCGCCACCGCTGTCGTCGACGATGTCGCTTCATACGTCAGCAGGTCGTCCTCGGGATCCCGGAACGCACTCGATACGTCCACCGATGTCGCCCCGGCCTCCACCCGCAGCGACAGGGGCGGGAGCTGGCCCACCGCCACGGGAGCCTGGTTCCCTACCGTCGCCTCGAACCTCTGGGTGGCCGTCGTGTTCGAGCCGTCCACGTCCGTCGCCGTGACCGTGATCGTCGCCGCGCCCCCGGACTCCGGCGTCACCTCCAGCGTCGACCCCGACACCGACACCGTTGCGACGGCCTCTTCCGACGACGAGGCCGCAAAGGTCAGATCGTCGTCGTCCGGGTCCCGGAACGCACTTGACACCTCCACCGTCCTCGCACCGTCGGCTACCCGCAGCGCCATCGCGGACAGGCTTCCCACCGCCTGCGGGGAACGGTTCTGCGCCACCGTCACCCGCAACGTCTGCGTCGCACTCGTGTTCGAGCCGCTCGCGTCGGTCGCCGTCACCGTCACCGTCGCATCGCCCCGCGACTGCGGCGTCACCGTCACACGCGAGCCCGACACCGTCACCGTCGCCACCGACTCGTTCAACGACGAGGCCCCATAGGTCAGCGTGTCCCGGTCCGGGTCCCGGAACGCGCCCGACACGTCCACGGTGAACGCCCCGTCCTCGAGCCGCACCGCCTTGTCATCGAGCGTGCCCACCGCCTCCGGCCCCGCGTTCTCCGGCACCGTCACCTCGAACTCCTGCGTCGCCGACGTGTTCGAGCCGGCCACGTCCGTCGCCGTCACCGTCACCGTCGCCGTCCCGGCCGACACCGGCGTCACCCGCACCTGCGAGCCTGATATCGACACCGTCGCCACACCCGTGGCCGACGACGTGGCCCCATACGTCAAGTCGTCGCCGTCAGGGTCCCGGAACGCCCCGGACACTGCCACCGTCACCGCACCGTCGGCCACCCGCCGCGTCAGCGCCGGCAGGCTGCTAACCGCCTCAGGCGAACGGTTCGCTACCGTCGCCACGAAGGTCTGCGTCGCCGACGTGTTCGAGCCGTCCACGTCGGTCGCCGTCACCGTCACCGTCGCGGCCCCGCCCGATACCGGCGTCACCGACACCGTCGAGCCAGACACCGACACTGTCGCCACCGCCGTGACCGACGACGAGGCCCCATACGTGAGGTCGTCCCCGTCGGGGTCCCGGAACGCGCCGGACACCTCCACCGTCTCGGCCCCGTCCGGCACCTGCAGCGACAGCGGCGAGAGCGTCCCCACCGCTTCCGGCGAGCGGTTCGCCACGGTCGCCACGAACGCCTGCGTCGCGAACAACCCGCCCCCGTCCGTCGCCGTCACGGTCACCGTCGCCGCGCCCCCCGATACCGGCGTGACCGAGACCATCGAGCCCGATGCCGATGCCGTAGCCACCGCTTCGTTCATTGACGACGCCTCATACGTCAGGTCGTCACCATCGGGATCCCGGAACGCGCCGGACACCTGGACCGAGCGCGCGCCGTCGGGCACCCGCAACGACAGCGGCGAGAGAGTCCCAACCGCCACGGGAGACCGGTTGGCAACCGTCACCGTGAACGTCTGCATCGCGCTCGTGTTCGAGCCGCTCGCGTCGGTCGCCGTCACCGTGACCGTGGTCACGCCGCCTGCCAGCGGCGTCACCGACACCGTCGCACCGAGCGTCGTCGCGCTCGCGACCGACGCGGGGAACGACGACGCCCCGTACGTGAGCGTGTCGTTGTCGGGATCCCGGAACGCGCCCGCTACGCCCACCGTGAACACGCCGTCGGACACCTGCACCGACCGGTTGGACAGCGTGCCCACCGCCACCGGCGGCCGGTTCGGCACGGTCACCGTGAACGTCTGCTCCGCGGTCATGTTCGAGCCGCCCCCGTCGGTCGCCGTGACCGTGATCCTCGTCGTGCCGCCCGACAGCGGCGTCACCGTCACCGTGCTGCCCGCCACCGACACCGACGCCACCGACGGCGACAACGACGTCGCGCGGTACGTCAGCGCGTCGTTGTCCGCATCGGAGAACGCGGTCGGCATCGACACGTCGATGCCGACCGCGCCGCCGGAGACCGGCAGCGTCCGGTTCATCAGGGTGCCCACCGCCACCGGCGGACGGTTCGGCGCAACTCCCGTCACCGACACGCGCGCGCTGCGCACCAGCTCGCCGCCATCGACCACCGCCGCCACCTGGTACCTGTAGGTGGAGCCGACCGGCACCGCGGTGTCGGTGTCCATCAATGCGCTGAGCGCCTCGCCGATGACCGTAGTCGCCCCCCCGCTGATCCGCATCACGTTGTAGGTCACCGTCGGCACCGGACTCCACACGTTCACGTCCAGCACGGTCCAGCTCAGCGCCACCGGGCCCCCGTCCGCGGTGGCCGTCAGCACCGGGGCCGCCCGCAGTTGGCGACCGAACTCCTGCCAGGTCGCCGATCCCTCGCCGTCGAAGTTCACCTTCAGCACCGGGTACTGACTGGCCGTGCCGAAGTCCCACGGATCGTCCGCCGAGCTGTCCCCGTCCACGTCCACGTTCCACGAGGCGTAGATGCCGCTGGTGCCGGTCGGGGTCTGCAGCTCCGTCGTCGTCTTGCCGGTGCCCCCGCGGCTGATCGCGCGGCCCGAGCTCGTCGTGTCCCAGTAGCTGTCGGTAACCGTTCCCGTGTTGGTGCCGACCAGTCCGCCGCTCGGCGAGGCGCCGGACCCCGGCCCGGTCGCGTAGCTGGCGGTGATCGTCCCCGCGTTGCGGCCGACCAACCCGCCGGCATGGCTCGACGCGCTGCGGGACACGCGGCCGGTCGCATAGCTGGCGGTGATCTGTCCTTCGTTGGCGGCGGCCAGCCCGCCTACGCTGGTCTCGCCAGCTACCGCGCGCACCGCCGCATAGCTCGCGGTAATCGTGCCCTCGTTGACGCCTACCAGCCCGCCGGCGTTCGCTCCCGACACCCGGCCCGTCGCGTAGCACGCCCGGATCGTTCCTGCGTTGTGGCCGACCAGCCCGGCCGCGCGGTAGCCGCCAAGCCCTCCGTTCGCGGACACGTCGACGTTGACGAGCCCGACGTTGCGGATGACCGCGGACGAAGTCGTGCCGCCGAACAGCGCCCTTCCCAGAGAGTTGCCGGAATCGGTACGGTCGACGTACAAGTTCGCGATCGTGTGGCCGTTGCCCTCGAAAGTCGCCCGGAAGGGATTGCTCCTGTGCGACAGATGGCTGTAGACCCCGATCGGCGCCCAGCCGCTGCCGCCGTTCCAGTACGTGTCGCCCGAATCGGCCGTACCGCTCCCGTTCGTATCGAGATCGAGGTCGGCGGCCAGCTCGTACCCCTCGCACCCGCCGATACAGCTCAGCGGCGTGTCCTCGCCCGGGAACGCGGCCTGGTACGTCGACGTCCCGGTGCTGGTCGGCTCGCCGTCGCCGTCCAGATCCCACCCGACCACAGCGAGTTGCGCCAGGTTCGTGATCTCGATCAGGCCGTCCGAATCGGTGTCGTAAGGCCGTCCTCCCGCGATCGCGTCGTGGCTCCGGGACGCGTCCTGAGCGTCGCCGTCCCGGATCGTGCCGCTGTTCAGCGTCAGACTGTTGGCGGAGAGGCTCACCCTGCCGATGGCGCCGTCGGTGCTGGCTACCGTGTAGGTAAATCGCATCACGTCGCCCGCGCTGTCCCGGTACGTCGCCTGCCGGGTGGCACTGGTTCCCACGGTCAGCGCGAGCTGCGGCGAGCCCGTCACCGTCACGGTCTTGTCGAACCAGACGCTGACCTCGATCAGGTCGCCGGCCTCATACACCCGGTCGGACCCGGGGTCCGAGGTCACCTCCACGGAGAGGATGCTCGGCGCGGCCGTCTCGGTGTCGTCGTCGGTCACGGTGACGGTGGTCTCGGACGGGCTGCCGCGGGTCACGCCGCGCGCCGTCGGCTCGCCGAGGGTCAGGGTGATCGTCTCGTCGTTCTCGTCCGCGACGTCGTCCACGGCGGTGACGGTGAAGGTGCTCTCGGTGTCGTTCGCGCCGAAACGCACGGCGGCCGGCACGCCGTCGAAGTCGTACGCCGTGGCGGCGGTGCCGCCCGTGGCAGCCGTCCACGAGAGCGGGATCTCTATCGAGCGGGTGGGCGCCGCGCTGAGCTGCACCGCGACGGTCGCCGCGGTGCCGTCCTCGGTGGCCGTGTACTGCGCGGCGCCGAAGAACACGGTGATGTCCGGGGCCTGCCTGAAGTTCGCCACGTAGGCGCGCGTCCGGTTGAGGGTGCGCACTGCGTCGGACGGGCCGTCCACCGCATTCGACGGCGCCAGACCGGCGACGCCCGCCGCATCGCCCCGGTAGGTCTTCTCCGGATTCGAGAAAAGGAGCGGCGTACGCCACGTCGTGCACTGATTGGCGTACGCCATGATCGTGCGCCAGCGATCGGTCCACGAAGCCGGGGCGCAGTTGTGGTAGCCGTAGGCGTACGGAAACGCCGCCGCCGCGCAAGTGCCGCCCTCGCAGGCCACGTAGCGGTCGTGATGCAGGCCCATGATGTGACCCAGTTCGTGCGCGAACGTGCGTCCGCCGGTACCACTGTTGACGTAACCGAAAGCGGAGTTGGCGAACGCAGTCGAGACAGTCGTCATCTGCCGCGCGCGGCCTCCGATGAGGAAATCGGTCTGGCGGCGGACCAGAATGACGACGTCCGCGCCGACGCGGTCGCGTATGGCGCGGACCGTGGGATGACCGCCGAGCCGGTTGAGATCCGTAACGCCGCTCACCTCCGAGTAGTTCAGCTCCCCTGCGTACACGAGATTGACCTTCTGGTTCACGCCGCTCGCCCGATAGGCGCTGTTGGTCTCGGCGATGCGGGTGTCGATCTCGTCCTCGATCGCGGTCGTACCGCCCTCGTCGTCCCGCGCCGCCGGGGTGTAGAAGACGGCCACGTCGACTACCGAGTCCGCTGCCGGCGGACAGATCAGCCCGCTCCTGGTGATGGTCGTCCACCAGGCTTGAAAGGTGTCGTCTCCAGGCGCGCACAGCTCGGTTGCCGCGATCTGCACGGTGGTCAGGTCCGTGAGCTCGCGCAACCCGTCGGGGAGGGGGCCGGTCAATGCCCGGCTTCTCTCGAGTAGCAGCGCTTCGAGACTCGTCAGGTTGGTCAGCTCCGACGGCAGGGCGCCGGTCAGAGCGTTGTTCTCCAGATTCAACCGTTCGAGTTCGCTCAGATCGCCCAGCGCGGTCGGCAGCGTACCGCTCAAGCCGTTGCTGTCGAGCACGAGCTGCGTGACGCGGCCGTCACTGTCGGTGGTCACGCCGTGCCACGAGGACAGCGCTTCCTCGGTCGTCCAGTTCGTGCTGGCCGTCCAATTGGCGCCGTCCGCCGCGTTGTACAGCGCCACCAGCGCCGCCTTGTCGGTGGCGACGCTGCCGTTCTGGGCGTGGGCGGGGGCGGCCACGGGCAGGACCAGCGCCAGCGCGACCGGCAACAGGCGCGCGAGCCCGCGCGGGAGGCGCAAGGACTCCTGCGGCGGCCTCATCAGTGACGGTGGTCGGCTGTCTCGGGATGGGGCCCTTCCACCCCGCATCTGAGCGGCGGCTCCTCCACTTCACTGATGGCGTAGACTCCCTCGGCGACCGAGCGAATGCGGTAGGTCCCGTCCGCGGTTCGCACCGAGCCGACGACCCGATCGCCGTTCACGACGAGCGTCATCGTCCCCAGCGGGTCCTCCACCAGCCGTCCTGACAGGGAATAGCCGCCCGAGAACGTCGAGTCAATCCACTCCACGAGGCCCGTGACCACGGTGTCGTCGAACAGATTCAAGGTGAGCGTCGCGGCCGGCGCGAGCGTGGCGCCGCGCGTGTCGACGGGGGGAGAGAGCGCCCTGAAGCGAGCTGCCTCGGAGGAATCCGCAGCCGCCCGGGCGCGACGGAGCCGCACCATGTCAATCGTGACTGCACGGCTGCGGACCGTGACGTCAGCGAGCCGTTCCGGAAGCGTGACCGTCCGGGCGACCGGGCCGAAGAGGCCCGTGCTCTGAGCCTGAACCGCCAGGGTTCCCAGTGTCGCAAGTGCTGTCAATGCTGCAACGAGCCGTGCGTGCGGTGAGAACATGCTGTGCTCTTTCTTCCCTGACAGACCGAGCGGGACGCCGTGCGTTCGAAACCGCGACAACGTAGCTGCACGCGGTGCAATCGCGCCGCCCGAGGGCAGGATACCAACGGCAAGTCGCAGATAGCAACGCGCGAATTCGGTAGCGGGCACCCACACGGAAAACGCCCGGACAGATATCCGAGACAAGTAGCAGGCGGAGTGCACAAGGGACTACGCGTAGTGGTTGCCCAAGTCTCCAGACTGCTTCGGGGGATCGTCGTTCTCGTTCGTCTTGGGTGCGACCATGGCATTCCGGACTGCTGGATCCCGCGTGCCGTCTGGTCGCTCGTTGTAGAATCGACCATCTGATCTGGGCGAGGCAACGATCCTGCGGCGAACGCCCAACGGTCTTCACGATGATCAAGCCAGGCAATACATCCGGTCCTGATGCAGCCGCGTCGAGCCCGTGGCTATCCGTGTTGATGAAGGCGAAGGTGATCGCGCCGGAGCTTCCCGCCGGGTACTTGCGCCGCGCGGCGCTGCTGGCACGACTCGAGGGAGTTCTGGAACGGCGGCTCACCATATTGCGCGCACCCTCCGGATTCGGAAAGACTACCGTGCTCGCGGACCTTGCCCGCGACATACGGGAGCGGGGAGTGATCGTCGCCTGGATCTCGCTGGATGCTGACGATACGCCGAAGCTGTTTGGAGGCTACCTGGCGGCCGCGCTTCAGCGCGCCGGCCTGGAGGCGGCTGCCCTGCACTCGCAGGACGCCTGGTCTTCCTTGTCAACCGTGGAACAGATGGGATTGGCATTCAGCGCCATCGAGTTGCACGCGGCACCGTGCCTGCTGGTTCTCGACGAGATCGACAGGCTGCCGGAACGCACCGTGCAACTGATCGACCTGCTGACGAAGCGTGCACCGGGCAATCTCCACATCGCCATGGCGTACCGAGCCGACCCCGGGTTCGACATAGCGCCGCACGTCATGAACGGTGATGCGATTGTCGTCGGCGCCGAAGAGTGCCGTTTCACCAGGGCCGACATCGCACGGTTCTTCCAGGGCGAGCTGTCGCGACGACAACTGGCTGGTGTGGAGGAGCGCACGGCCGGCTGGCCTATCGCGCTGCTGGCATGTCGCGCCACGCGAGAGTTCGAGGGCGCGGAGCCCGACCCGGTAATGGCGGCAGTGATCGAGAACTACTTCAACGTCCGTCTGCTGCACGACCTCTCGGCGGAGGACCGCGCCGCCCTGATGGATGTCGCCGTCTTCGACGGTTGCGACGCCGCGGTGATCGACGAAGTGCTCGAATCGGACGATGCCCGCCGGCGGGTCGCTGCGTTGCCGGCACTGGACGGTCTTCAGCAGCCAATCGACAGCGAACGCAATGCGCGGCGTCTGCATCCAGTCTTGAAGGACTACTGCCTCCGTCAATTGTCGGTAAAGGACCCCGCGCGCAGACGTTCCCTGCACCAGCGCATTGCGCTCGCGCTGGTCCGCCGGGGGGACTTGATGCCGGCGTGGCGCCATGCCGGCGAGGTGGGTGACGCGGCGCTGTTCGCCAAGTTGGTGGAAGAGACCGGGGTATTCCGATTGTGGCTGCGGGAAGGCATGACGCGACTGACTTCGGCTGCCAGGTTCCTGACGCCGGAAATTACCGACTCGTTTCCACGCCTTGAACTCCTGCGCTGCCTCATTCTTTTCCTGTCGGGGAGGCCCGGCGAAGCGAACGCGCTATTGACCGCGGTCATACAGGCGACCGACAACTTCAGCCACGACCCGCAGGGAAGCGATGTACGGGCGCTGGCCGTGGACGGCGCCTTCACGCACGGCGTGCTGGTGTGCGCGGCTGGTCGATTGCCGCCGCCCGAGTCGGAGCTGCCCCTGCCGGCTGAGACGGACGTCGAGGCCGACGATGAATCTGCCAAGACGGTCGACGCCGCCCGGCACACCTTGCTCTGCATCTGTTGTCACGTCCATGGCCGAGTCGACGAGAGTCGCCGGCACGGCATGCAGGCGCAGGCACGAATAGGCGAGGACGCCCGGTACGGCGCCATTTTCCTCGATATGTACATCGGGATGTCGGAGATGGCGGCGGGGCGCGCGCAGGAGGCCCCTCAGGAGGTACAGGCGCGCCCGGGACGGTGCCCGGGAGTTCTTCACGTCAGATCCCTCTCTGAGGGTGAACCTGGACGTGCTAACGCTCGAGCTCGATCTGGAACGCAACCGGCAAGAGGACATCCCCCAACGGACGCTCGGCAGCTTGGCCAAGACGCGGGGCGCATGGATCGACATCCATGTCGCGTCGGTCTCGGTGAGCGCCGAGTTGATGTTCGAGCAGCACGGAGAGTCCGTTATCCAGCTTCTGACGAAGGCGGCCGACGACGGCCGGGCAACCGGCATCCGGGGTCTCTCGTACCACGCCTCCGGCCTGCTGGCGTACTATCTGGCGGAGCTGGAGCGTCCAGACGAGGCCGAACAGGTGTGGCGCGACCATGGACTGCCCCTTGATATACATGACTTGCTCGATCTGGACAGGCGGTTCTGGCGTGTGACAGAGGCGCTGTGTTGCGCGCGGGTTGGATTGCTGGCGGCAAGAGACGAGCATGTCGCCGCGGAGGAGCTGGTCGGCAGACTATGCGGGGTCGCATCGACGCGTGGACTGACCCGCACGCTCTTGCGCGGACTGGCGCTGTCGATGGTCGTCGCTCACCGTGCCGGACAGCCGCGCCGGGCATTGGCAAGGCTTGTCGAGTTCCTCCGCCTGACGAAGAAGGTGGACTATATCAGGCCGTTGGTACGCCATCGCGGAGTCAGCAGGTCCGTCTTGCAGCAACTACTCCGCGATGATCAACGCGAGGACATGCAGCGGTCGGCAAAGTCGATTCTGACGCAGTTGGACGACTCGAGTGTCACCGCACCGCCGATCTTCTCCGCGCGCGAGTTGGAAGTGCTCGCGGGAATCCGACGGAATCTCCAGAACAAGGAGATCGCCCGTCACCTGGGAATGACGGACGAAGGCGTTCGTTACCACTTGAGGAATATCTACAGCAAGACCGGTGTTCGCAACCGGACCGACGTCGCAAGTTACGCGCAGTCGATCGACCTCCTCTCGTGAGTCGGTATTCCAACCCGCTATCGACAACATCGTCGCCGTGTATCAGTAGGAACGGGACCGCGGGCGGAGATCCGGCGCCCTACTCCAGCGCCGCCACGGCCGCGCGCAGCTCCATCAGGTGCGCCGCCCGGATCGCGGTCCTGCCGGCCGTGACCACCGCGTCCGTGTAGGTGGGCGCCGCACGCCCCGCGGCAGCGTACGCCTCGGCCAGCGCCGCCCGCAGCTCCATCAGGTGCACGCGCCGGATCGGCGTCACCCCGGGCGTCAGCACCGGGTCCGTCCACCCGAAAGCCGGCCGGCCCGCCGCCGTCCGCAGCGCGTCGATCCGTGCCCGCAGTTCCAGGAAGTGAATCGCCTTGACCGGCGTCACGGAACACCCGACACACTACCCATCTCGACGACCTTCCCGACTTCGCGACCATCACTCGTGAGGCGCATCCATTCCAAGGCCAACGTCTCGCTGTCTTGAGGCGGATGCAGCGGCAAGGTGGGCACCAGCTCCTGTTGCTGTTTCCAGATGGAGGCCGGCGGTTGGTGCCGGTCGCCTGGACCGACGCCGCATCAGACGGCGCGGACGACCGTGTCGCCCGCGCCGCACACGCTCTGGCCGGCATCGCCGACTTGTTGCGGATGCGGACGATTGTCGACGCTCTTCTCCATCGCCTTGAAGCGGAGGAGGAGCATGCAACTGAACCTCGGCTTTCTGAAGGACCTGCGCCCCTTGACGGACCCGCGCCTCGACCCGAACGTATGGGCGGTGCTGGAAGACGAGCAGCGCATCGCGGTGCTCGGCGTGCTGGAGAGACTCATCGTGCAAGCGGCGCGACCCGAACCGGAGAAGGAGGGCGAGGATGAGTGAGACGAAAGTCCAGCCCACCCACCTGCGCCGCGCCGCCGTCGTGTACGTGCGACAGTCCACTGTTGCCCAGGTCGAGCAGAATCGCGAATCGACGCGACGGCAATATGACTTGGCCGAACGGGCGCGCCAGTTCGGGTGGCGCGCCGATCAGATCACGGTGCTCGACGAGGACCTGGGGTTGTCCGGCGCGACCACGCAGGGGCGTGGCGGCTTCGCCCGCATGACCGCGCAGGTCGCCCTCGGACACGTCGGCATTCTCCTCGGCCTGGAGGTCTCGCGGCTGGCCCGCAACAACGCCGACTGGTACCGGCTGCTCGACCTGTGCGGCATCACCGACACTCTGATTGGCGATGCCGACGGGGTGTACGATCCGAACATCTTCAACGACAGGCTTATCCTCGGGCTGAAGGGGACAATGTCAGAGGCCGAACTGCATGTCCTGCATGCGCGCCTCGACGGTGGGATCCGCAACAAGGCGGCCCGCGGAGAGCTGCGTTGCGGTCTGCCGGTCGGGCTCGTCTGGGGCGAGCGCGACGGCGAGATCCGGCTGCATCCCGACGAAGCGGTCACCGGGGCTGTTCGCGCGATTTTCGAGCGGTTCGCCGAATTCGGGTCGGTGCGCCGCGTCTGGTTGTGGTTCGTCTCCGAGAAGCTCACCTTCCCGCTGCGCTTGAACCACGGCGACGCCATCCGCTGGGTTCCTCCGTCGTATCATGCGATTCATCAGGTACTCACCAATCCGGCCTATGCCGGCGCCTACACGTACGGCAAATCGCGGCAGGAACGCGTCGTCGACGAAAACGGTGTGGTGCGACAGCGTGTGCGTCGAGTACCGCGCTCGGAGTGGCCGGTGCTGATCCCCGACCACCACCCGGGCTATATCGACTGGCCGACCTACGAGGATAACCTCGCCCGCATCGGCAGCAACACGCGGCCGCGACCGCATGCGGCGGGGAGCGGCGCGGTCAGAGAAGGAAGCGCGCTGCTGCAAGGCATCGCCACGTGCGGCCACTGCGGGCGGCGGCTGTATGTCCACTACCAGGGACGAAACGCCTCGCCGGGCTATCACTGTTCGGGTCAGGACATCGTCCAGGCAAGCGGCGTGTACTGCCTGTACATCGGCGGCGTACAGATCGACCGGGCGGTGTCCGAGGCCGTGCTCGACGCGGCGCAGCCGGCCGGTCTCGAGGCCGCGTTGCGCGCCGCCAAACGGATCGAAGCCGATCACGACGGCGCGCTCGAACAGTGGCGTCTGGCCCTCGAACGGGCGCGCTATGAAGCCGAGCGCGCCGAACGCCGGTACCGTGCCGTCAAGCCCGAGAATCGCCTCGTCGCCCGCGGCCTCGAGACGGAATGGGAACAGCGCCTGAGCGAACTCGAACAAGCGCGGTCCGAACTCGAACGCCGCGAGCGGCGCCGACCGCGCGAACTGACGACCGACGAGCGCAAGGCCGTGCTCGCACTTGGCATGGACCTGCCGCGGGTCTGGGAGGCGCCCACCACCACGGCGCGGGACAAGAAGGAGTTGCTGCGCACATTGCTCGACGAAGTCATCGTCGCCGCGCCGCGCGGCGGGCAGACCGCCCACCTGACGCTGCGCTGGCGCGGGGGTATGCTGACCGAACTCGACATCGATCGCCCCCAGACGCGCCAGCCGCCGATCCGAACCGACGAGGACACCCTCGAACTTGTGCGCCGCCTGGCCCAGCACTATCCCGATGCCGTGATCGCCGGTATCCTGAGCCGCCAAGGCAAGAAGACTGCCTACGGCCACCCCTTCACCGCCATGCATGTCGGGAACCTGCGCCGCAACTGGAATCTCGGGCGCTTCGACCCGGCGACGCGCTCGACCGACGGTGAAGTGGTCAGCATCCAGGAAGCGGCCAAGCGCCTGGACATGGCGCCGTCTACGCTGCACCGCTGGATCAACGATGGATTCATCGCGGGCGAACAACTCACCCCCGGCGCGCCGTGGCGAATCCGCATCACCCCGGAGCTGCTCGCCCGCTTCGTCGAACAGACGCCGGCGGGATACGTGCCGATGCAGGACGCGACTCGACTCCTCGGCGTGTCGCGCCAGACGGTGTTGCAGCGTGTCAAGCGCGGCGAACTCGACGCCGTGCATGTCCACCACGGGAAGAGAAAAGGCCTGCGAATCAAGGTGATCGACGACCAAGCCACGCTGTTTGGACACTCCTCATAAGTCCGGGGGCAGTATGACGATGGATCCACGCCGCGCTCGATGGGATGGTCCGTGAACACCGTCGGCGACGCCTGGTAGACCGTCACGCGCTGGCCCGCCACCGCCAGCACGCCCCGCCGCGGACCGCCCGCGTTGGCCGCCGCCGTGTAGCGCACCGTGCCCGGACCGGCGCCCGCCGTGCCTGCCGTCACCGCCAGGAACCCCGCCTCGCTCGCCGCCGTCCACGCGCAGCCCGGCCCGGTCGTCACCGTCACCTGTCCCGTGCCGGCCGTCCACAGCACGTCGCGGTGCGGCGGCGTCACCGCGTACGCGCACGGCACCACGGCCGTCACCAGCCCGCTGCGCGCCGCCTCGCCGCCGTCGACCACCGCCACCACCTGGTACGTGTAGGCTCCGCCGGGCTGCACGTCGGCGTCGACGTAGCGCGCGCCGCGCACCCCCGCCGCGACCGTCTCCAGCGCCGGGCCCGCCTCCCGCGTCACCGTGTAGGTGACCGCCGGCGCCGGCGTCCACGCGCCCACCTCCGCCGCCGTCCACGTCAGCACCACCTCGGCCGGCGCGGCCTCCGGCGTCGCCGTCAGCTCCGGGCCGGACCGGAGCTGGCGGCCCAGCTCCTGCCAGCTCGACCGCCCGTCGCCGTCCACGTCCAGCGTCAGCACCGGATACTGCGCAGGCGTCCCGAGGTGCCACGGGCCGTCGAGAATGCCGTCGCCGTCCACGTCCACGTTCCACGCCGCATACACGCCGCCGTAGGCCGTCGGCCGCTGCAGCGCCGGCGTCGTCAGCCCCCGCCCCGCCGCGCTCGACACGAGGCCCGACGTCTCCGTGTCCCAGTAGCTGGCCGTCACCGTCCCCGGCTCGCTCACCGCCCCCACCAGGCCGCCGGCCTCGTCCGTGCCCCGTACCCGGCCCGTGGCGTAGCTCGCCGTCAGCGTCCCCCGGTGCCGCCCCACCAGGCCGCCCACCACCGCGTTCCCGGACACCCGGCCGGTCGCATGCACCGCCACGAGACCGCCCTCGTTGTGCCCCACCAGCCCGCCAGCCTGCCGTCCGCCCGACACCGAGACCGCCGCGTAGCTGCCGCCGACGTCCCCGGCGTTCGCCCCCACCAGGCCGCCCACCGCCGCAGTCCCCGACACCCGGCCCGTCGCCCAGGCGGCGGTCACCCGGCCGCCGTTGACCCCCGCCAGGGCACCCACCGCCCGCGTCCCGGTCACGTCCACCGCAAGCAGCCCCACCCGGGCGACCACGCTCGACGGCCCCGTCGCCCCGAACAGGCCCGCGCCCTCGCCCCCCGCGAGGAACAGGCGGCGAATTACCCGCCCGTTGCCCTCGAACGCCGCCGCAAACGGCTCGGCTTCAGCCCCCACCGGCAACCACCCCGAGCCGTCGTTCCAGAACGCGTCGCCCGCGTCCGGACCGCCGCTGCCGTTCGTGTCGAAGTCGAGGTCCGCCAGCAGCTCGTACCCGCGACACCCCGCGTCGCCGCACGAGATGCCTCCGATCGCGCCCTCGAACGCCGCCGCGTACGCCGGCTCCCCGGCCGCGGACGGCACCCCGTCGCCGTCGAGGTCGTACCGCACGGCGTCGAGCTGCGCCAGCGTCCGCACCTCGATCAGCCCGTCCGCGTCGGCGTCGTAGTCGATCACCACCGTCACCGTGAACGTCTGCGTCGCCGGCGCATGCTCGTCTTCCCCGTCTGCCGCCGTCACCGTGACGACCGCCGTCCCGGCCCCGCCCGGGGTCGCCGTCACCACGCTGCCATCGACGGCCACCGCCGCCACGTCCTCCGCCGACGACTCGGCCGCATACGTCAGGTCGTCCCGGTCCGGATCCCGAAATGCCGAGGCGACGTCCACCGCCACCGGCGCCGCCCCGACCGTCAGCGAGTGGTCCTCCAGCTTGCCCACCGCCTCCGGCGGCCTGTTCGGCTGCCTGGGGCGGCCCCCACCACCGCCGCGACCGGGTGGGGGCGGCGGCGGCGAGTCGTCCGCGGTCACCTGGATCGGTGCGCTCCACGTCGCCTCGCCGCCGCCAACCACCGCCGCGACCTGGTACGTGTAGCTCGCCCCGGTGACGACGTCGGTATCGGTGTAGAGCGCGGCATCGATCGCCTCGCCGACGATCTCCGGGCCGGCGCCGGCGTCGCGCAGCACCGTGTAGCGGATCGCCGGTGGGGGGCTCCACGGACCGGTGTCCGGCGCCGTCCAGGTCAGGGCCACCTCGGTCGGCTGCCCCGCCCCCCTCGGGGACGGCCCCGCGCGGAGCTGATGGCCCACCTCCTGCCACGTCGCCCCTCCGCTGCCGTCCAGGTCCAGCGCGAGGACCGGGTACTCCCCGCCGGTCCCGAAATGCCAGGGAGACTCCCGCGTGCCGTCGCCGTCCAGGTCCACGGTCCAGCCCCGGTAGAGACCGGAATAGCCGGTCGGGCCCTGCAGCGCCGACGTCGAGCGGCCCTCGCCGTGCCCGCCGCCGGAGAGGCCCGACGTCCGCGTGTCCCAGTAGCCGGCCGTCACCTCGCCGCCGGAAATCGACGAGATGGACCCGACCAGGCCGCCGACGTTGCCGGGACCCGACACCGGCCCGGTCGCGTAGCTGGCGTTCACCGTTCCGCCGGCCAGCAACCCGACCAGGCCGCCCACCCCGCTCCGGCCGTGCACACGGGCCGTCGCATAGGTGGCGACGATGGCGCCCCGCCCTACCCCGACCAGAGCGCCGACCGCGAGGTCGCCCCTTACACGCCCCGTCGCGTAGCTCGCGGCGACGGTGCCATCGCTCCACCCGACCAGGCCGCCGACGAAGTCGTCACCCGTCACGCGCCCCGCCGCATAGCTGCCGGAGATGGCGCCGTTGCTGTCGCCGACCAGGCCGCCGACGTAATCGCCCTGCGCCCGCACCGCGACTCCCGTCAACCCGACGCCGCGGATGACGCTGGCCGGCCCGGTCACGCCGAACAGGCCCGCGTTCACCGCAAGGAGTCCACCCCCGGTGTCGATGAACAGGTTGGCGATGATCCGCCCGTTGCCGTCGAGGGTCGCGGCGAAGGGGCTGGCGTCCGTACCGATGGGATCCCAGCCGGCGCCCCCGTTCCAGTACGTGTCGCCCGCGTCGGGACCGCCGCTGCCGTTGGTGTCGAAGTCGAGGTCCGCGGCCAGCTCGTACCCCGTGCAGCCGTCGATGCCGGCGCAGCCCAGCCGGTCGACGGCGTCGGCGAACGCGGCACCATACGCCGCCGTCCCGCCGGCCGCAGGCGTGCCGTCGCCATCGAGATCGTGGCGCACGGCGTCGAGCTGCGCCAGTGTGGCGATCTCGATCAGCCCGTCGTCGTCGGTGTCGAAGTCCACCGCCGTCGCCGACCACACCGTCGCGGTGAAGCGCTGCGTCGCGCTCGTGTTCGAGCCGGCGGTGTCGGTCGCCGTCACCGTAATCGTCGCCTCGCCCTCGCCGGCCGGCGTGATGGTCACCACCGCGCCCGACGCGCCCGCGCTCGCCACGGCCGTCGCCGACGAGGACGCCGCGTACGTCAGCGCGTCGCCCTCGGGGTCCCGGAACGCGCCGGCGACGTCCACCGTCACCGCATTGCCCCCCACGCGCAGCGTCCGGTCCGCGATGGTTCCCACCGCCGCCGGCGGCTGGTTGGCCGCGCCCGCGACCACCGGCAGCGCGGCGCTGCGTGCCGCCTCGCCGCCCCGGACCACCGCCGCCACCTGGTAGGTGTAGGTCGGCCCGACCGTCACGTCCGTGTCGGTGTACTGGAGCCCGGTGCTCCCTTCCGCCAGCACCTCGAACGTCGCGCCGTCGTCGCGGATGAGGTTGTAGGTGATGTCCGGGCCGTTCACCCAGAAGCTGCCCGCATCGAGCGCGGTCCACGTCAGCACCACCTGCGCCTGCCCCGCCGACGTCGCCGCCGTCAGGGTCGGTCCCCTATCCAACTGGTAGCCGCCCGCGGCGTAGTCGAGCGACGAGAGGAGGGGATAGCGCGACTCGAGGAACCAGGGCCGGTCGGGCGCGAAGTCCCCGTCCAGGTCGAGATTCCACCTGGCGTAGATGCCCTCGTAGCCCGTCGGACCCTGCAGTGCCGCAGTGGACAACCCCCCGATGCCGCCTGTCGGCGGCTCCCCGGCTTCGAGCCAGCCGTCGTCGTCGAGGTCGTCCGCGCCGAGACCCACGCGCACCCCGGAGGTCTCCCTGTCCCAGTAGCTGGCGCGGAACACCCCGTCGCCGTCCCCGGCCAGACCGCCGGCGCCGTCCCCCAGAACGCGGCCGGTGGCGTAGCTGGCGGCGACGGTGCCGGCGTTGCGCCCGACCAGGCCGCCCGCATCCTCGCCCGACACGCGGCCGGTGGCATAGCTGGCAAGGATCCGGGCATCGCCGGCGTTCGACCCGGCCAGCCCACCGCCGAGATCGTCGGCGGTGACGCGCGCCGTGGCGTAGCTGGCGGCGACGGCGCCGGCGTTGCGCCCGATCAGGCCACCGACCGTGCTGTCGCCCTCGACGCTGCCACTGACGTAGCTGGAGCGGATCTCGCCCCCGCCCGCTCCGACCAGTGCGCCGACGTAGTCCTCTCCCGTCACGTCGGCGTCGACGAGCCCGACGCGGCGGATCCGGCTCGCCGGGCCGGCCTCGCCGAACAGGCCGCTGTAGTCGCCCCGATCGATGAGCAGGTGGCTGATGGTCCGCCGGTTGCCCTCGAAGGTCGCCTCGAACTTGGCCGTGCTGTCGCCGATGGGCGCCCAGCCGTCGCCGTCGTTCCAGTAGTCGTCGCCCGCGTCGGGCGCGCCGCTCCCGTTGGTGTCGAAATCGAGATCGGCGGTCAGCTCGTAGCCGACACACCCGTCCGGACACCCCATCCGCAGCGCTCCCTCGTCGAACGCATCGTAGTAGGCCTCCCACGCGGTGCCGTCGACAGCGCCGTCGCCGTCGAGGTCGTAGCGCACGGCGTCGAGCTGCGCCAGGGTGGCCACGTCGATGAGGTTGTCGTCGTCCGTGTCGTAGTCCCGGTCGCCGGCCGTCACCGTGACCGAAAAGTGGCGCATCGTGGTCAGGCCGTCGGGATCCGTCGCGCGCACCACCACCACGACGGCAGGCTCCGGCCCTCCCGGCGTCAGCGTCAGCACCGATCCGCTCAGCGCGACGAGGCCGCCGGCAGCCGGTTGCACCGAGTAGGTCAGCATGTCGTCGTCCGGGTCGTCGAAGACGTCCGCCAGGTCGATCGTCACGGCGTCGGCGCCCGGCGCGAACGTCCGGTCGCTCGGCGGGGTGGTCACGGTCGGCGCCCGGTTGCGGTCGGCGACGACGACGTCCACCTCGTCCACCGCGTCCGGCGCCATCGCGATGCCGGCCCCCGACGCGGCGTCGATGCCCATCGCCATGATGTCGAGCGCGCTGTCCGTCAGCGCCTCGCGGAGCGCGGCCGGCGTGAGCTGCCCGGGCCCCCCGGCGGCCTCCACCATCAACGCCCCGATGGCGGCCGCGTGGGGCGCCGCCGCGGAGGTGCCGAAGAACCGCGAGAAGCCGGGGGTCGATGTCGAGACCCCGTCGGCGGCGACGACGTCGGGCTTGTCGAGCAGCCGGCCGCCGCTGGACGAGAAGTCGCCCGCCGTGATCGCCGTGCCGTCGGCGTCGAAGAAGATCCGCCGCGGACCGTCGGAGCTGAACGTCTCGACGGACTCCGTGCCGTCGAAGGCGCCGCCCCCCGTCCGGGCGCGGACCGCACCCACGCCCACCGCATGCTGCGAGGCCGAATGGCCGAAGGTGCTGCCGGTCGTCGCATTCGCCAGCGGCGCGCCGGCGTCCAGGCGCAGGTAGCGATCGGCCGCACCGGCGTTCTTGACGATGACGATGCGGGCGTCGAGGTACTCGTTGCGGCACGAGCCGGCGATGTACTCGAGCGGATCCTGCGTGCCGTCCTGCGTGCTGGTCGAGCTGGCGAGGACGTTGTCGTCCGCGTCGATCAGGAACAGGTCGTAGTCGTTGGCCGACCCGTCGAGCGGATCGGACCACTGCAGGCTGATGAAGGAGCCTTCGCCCTCCACCAACGTGTTCCCGGTCACGCCGCCGCCGAAGTCGTGGTAGGACGCGCCGGAATCGACGCCGGTCAGGTTCAGCGACGTCCCGGCCGCGAAGTCGCCCTCCCAGATTTCGGACGTGTTGCGCTGGAGGTTGCCGCCGTTGCCGGCCGACGAGAAGTAGTAGCAGCCGTTGGCTGCCGCCGTGCTCACCGCGCGGGCGATGACGCCGTCCTGGAAGGCCGGCGCCAGCAGATAGCCGATGTCGTCCACGATGACGTCGGCGCCGGCCGTGCAGAGGTCCTCGATGTTCTGCGCCATCTGCGCCGATCCGCCGCCGCCGTCCGCGAAGAACAGCTCGGCGCCCGGCGCGAGATCGTGGACGATCTCCATCATGGCCGTCCCCTCGCTGCCGTTGCTCCGGCCGCCGCAGGCCAGGTCGAACGCGCCGCCCTCCTGCCCGGGCAGGATCGTGACGTGGGAGGGAACGTCGCCCGTCGCCTGCTGATCGGCGAGCGTATCGACACCGTCGGACACCACGCCGACGCCGATGCCCGTGCCGTCCACGCTGTGCGTGCTGCGCGCCACGTTCGCCTGGTGGGCCGCGTCGCCCTCGCTCGTGTCGACCTTGTGACTCGACGCGGGCAGCGCCGGGTCGAATCTGCGGGGGGCGGCCGGGGGCCGCCGCTGCGTGCGAGGCCGCGGCCGGTCCGCCGTCCGGATCCACTGCACGCCGGCGAGCTCGGCGAGCGGCTCGAGGCCGGCCAGCGGCAGCCGGGCCCGGATGGCGCGGTAGCGCGGCACGCTGTTGACGACAACGCCGCCGAGGTCGCGAACGTGCGCGAGAAGCGCCGGCGTCACGTCCGCCCGGATGTCCACCAGCACCCGCGGGGCGAGCGGCTCGGCGGCGGCGGGCGTCGCATCCGCCGGCAGCCGTCGGTTCGCCGGCGGCGGCCCGGCGGCGCCGGATGCGGCCTGCGCCAGGAGGTCGGAGCTGATCTTGCGCTGCGCCGGCGTGCGCGCCGCCTTCGCCGCCAGCAACGCCGCGATCCGCGCTGCGGCCCGCTGCGGGGACACGGCGGGCGCCGCGGCTGGCCGCGCCCCCGCACCGCCGCCCGCCGGCGGCGACGGCGCCGGGCCGGACGGCCCGGGAAGGAGACGCTCGCCGGAAACGGCCTCCTCGAGCGTGGGTTGCGCTGGCGGCTGAGCCGGCGGGCAACCCTCCGCGTGGACGTCGCAGCCTCCGTGCGCCGACGGCGCGGGCGGCTCCGGCGTGGACCTGGCTGCACACGCACTCGCAACGAGGATTGCGGCGACCGTCGCCAACGCCAGCGCGCGTCCCATCCCCACCTGAAGGCAGCAGTGCTCCACGGGGCGAACCCGCGGTCGGGTATCGTGCCCTACTCCAGCGCTGCCACCGCCGCCCGCAGATCCATCAGGTGCACCGCCCTGACCATGGTCGCGCCGGCCTCGACCAGCGGGTCGGTGTAGGCCGGCGCCGCGCGCCCCGCCGCAGCGTACGCCATCTCCAGCGCCTCCCGCAGCTCCGTCAGGTGCGCAGGCCTGATCGGCGTGACGCCGGGCGTCAGCGTCGGGTCCGTCCATGCGAACGCCGGCCGGCCAGCACCCGCCAGCAGGACGTCAATGCGCGCCCGGAGCTCGCGGAAGTGGATCGCCCTGACCGGCGTCACCCCCCGCTCGATGGGATGGTCCGTGAACTCGGTCGGTGACGCCTGGTAGACCGTCACCCGCCGGCCCGCCACCACCAGCGCGCCCCGCCGCGGCGCGTCCGCGTTCGCCGCCACCGTGTAGCGCACCGTCCCCGGCCCGCTGCCTCCGGTCCCCGCCGTCACCGCCAGGAACGCCGACTCGCTCGCCGCCGTCCACGCGCAGCCCGCCCCGGTCGTCACGGTCACCTGTCCCGTGCCGGCCGTCCACAGCACGTCGCGGTGCCGCGGCGTCACCGAGTACGCGCACGGCACCCCGACCGTCACGTCGAACGTCCGCGTCGTGGTCAGGCCCCCGGGGTCGCTCGCGCTCACCGTCACCGTAAGCGAGGTGTCCGACGCGCCGGGCGCCAGGGTCAGGACGGACCCGTTGAGCGTGGCCAGGCTGCCCGGAACGGGTCGCAGCGAGTAGGTCAGCATGTCGCCGTCCGGATCGTCGAAGACGTCCGACAGGTCGATCGTCACCGCCTCGGCGCCCGGCTCGAACGTCCGGTCGCCCAGCGGGCTCGTCACGGTGGGCGCCCGGTTGCGGTCGGCGGCGACGACGTCCACCGCATCGACCGCATCCGGCGCCATCGCGATGCCGGCCCCCGACGCGGCGTCGACGCCCGGCGCCAGGATGTCGAGCGCGCTGGCGGTCAGCGCCTCGCGCAGGGCGGCCGGCGCGAGGTGGGCCGGGCCGCCCGCGGCCTCCACCATCAGCGCCCCGATCGCGGCCGCGTGGGGGGCGGCTGCCGAGGTGCCGTAGAACGGCGAGAAGCCCGGAGTCGAGGTCGAGACCCGGTCGGCCGCCGCCACGTCCGGCTTGTTCAGCAGCCGGCCGCCGGTGGACGAGAAGTTGCCCGGCGTGATCGGCGTGCCGTCGGCGTCGAAGAAGATGCGCCGCGGACCGTCGGAGCTGAACGTCTCGACCGACTCCGTGCCATCGAAGGCGCCGCCCCCGGTCGGGACGCCGACCGCGCCCACGCCCACCGCATGTTGGGACGCCGCATGACCGAAGGTGTTGCCGCCGGTCGCAATCCCCAGCGCGCTGCCCGCATCCAGGCGCAGATAGCGGTCCGCCGCGCCGGCGTTCTTGACGATCACGAGACGGGCTCCCGCGTACTCCCCGCCGCAGGCGCCGGGGAAGTACTCGAACGGGTCCTGCGTGCCATCCTGGGTGTTGGTCGAGCTGGCGATCACGTTGTCGTTCGCGCCGATCAGGAACAGGTCGTAGTCGTTGTCCGACGCGCCGAGCGGATCGGACCACTGCAGGCTGATGTAGTACCTGCCGCTCCCCACGATGCCGTTCCCGATCGCGCCGCGGCCGAAGTCGTGGTAGGTGGCGCCGGCATCGACGCCTTCCAGGTCCAGCGCCCGCCCGGCCGCGAAGTCGCCCTCCCAGATGGCGGACGTGCGGTGGTGGAGATTGCCGCCGTTGCCGGCCGACGAGAAGTAGTAGCAGCCGCGGGCGGTCACCGCGCTGACCGCGCGGGCGATGACGCCGTCCTGGAGGGCCGGCGCCAGCAGGTAGGCGATATCGTCCACGATGACGTCGGCGCCGGCCGTGCAGAGGTCCTCGATGTTCTGGGCCATCTGCGCCGACCCGCCGCCGCCGTCCGCAAAGAACAGCTCGGCGCCCGGCGCGAGATCGTGGACGATCTCCATCATGGCCGTTCCCTCGCTGCCGTTGCTCCGGCCGCCGCAGGCGACGTCGAACGCGCCGCCCTGCTGCCCGGGCAGGATCGTGACGTGGGGCGGCACGTCGCGCGTCGCCTGCTGCGCGGCGAGCGTCTCGACGCCGTCCGAGACCACGCCGACGCCGATGCCCGTGCCGTCCACGCCGTGCGTGCTGCGCGCCGCGTCCGCCCGGTGGGCAGCGTCACCCTCGCTCGTGTCGACCTTGTGACTCGAGGCGGGCGCGAACGGGTCCGACCCGCCGACGGCGTCCAGGGGCCGCCGCTGCGTGCGGGTCCGCGGCTGGTCCGCCCCCCGGATCCACTGCACGTCGGCGCGCTCTGCAAGCGGCTCGAGGCCGGCCAGCGGCAGCCGGGCGCGGATGGCACGGTAGCGCGGCACGCTGTTGACGACGGCGCCGCCAAGGTCGCGAATGCGCGCGAGAAGCGCCGGCGTCACGTCCGCCCGGATATCCACCAGCACCCGCGCGCCGGGCGGCTCCGCGGCGGCGGGCGCGGCGGCAGCCGTGGCCTGCCTCAGGAGGTCCGAGCTGACCTTGCGCTGGGCCGGCGTGCGCGCCGCCTTCGCCGCCAGCAACGCCGCGATCTGCGTGGCGCCCGGTTGCCGGGGCGCAGCGGCCGTCCCGGCAGGCTGCGGCTGCGGCTGCGCCCCGGCGGGCACCGGCGGCGGCGGGCCCTGCGCACGCGCCGGACCGGGAGGCGGGTGCCGGGCAACGGGTTCCTCGGGCGCGACCGGCCGCGGCGGTGGGCAGTCGTCCTGCTGGACGCCGCATCCTGTGTCCGCCGGTGGGGCGGGCGGGTCCTGAGCGAATCTGGCTGCGCACGCGGCCCCAACCACCAGCGCACCAACCAGCACCAATTCTCGAACGCGCCACATACCGGTGAGTCCGTACCGGCCCCTGGCGACGCCAACGTGCAGGGCGGCTGCCCGCAGCATGGCGGATTGCCTGCCGCCAGCCGCGATCAGTCGACGCGCTTCGCCGGTATGCTGCAATCATGATTCGGATCTACGGGCGGGGCAAACCGACTCCAACGAACAGGCGCGTGGCTCAGTCGGTTGGAGCGCGTGCCTGACAGTGCAGTTCCGCGCCGCTTGGGGGGCTCGGGTTCCCGCGTCGGCCCGTCCAGGGCGAGCGACGCCTCGATATCGGCGGGATCCCGCGCGGCGGCGGTGACGGCCGCCGCGAGCACCGACATGACAACCGCCAGCGACACAACGGCCACGAGCCTCGCAGCAAGCATCGGGGCAGCTCCCTTTCGACGCGGACCCGGCGACGCGGCGCCAGCTCGTGACGCTTCCTCGCCGCGTCAGTTGACGGCGTTCGCCGCAATGGGCGAATATGGGCTGGATCACTGGATCAGATGAGCAGGTTGCGACAAGCAGAAGGTCTCGGCGGCCCGCGAGGCATGCCCCGGTTGGCGCGGGCCGCAGCACTTCGCGGCGATTCGGCCGGCAGAAGCGGCTGGCAGAATCTCGACCGCCTCTGCAAGTCACTGATTCCAAACGATAGGCGCGTAGCTCAGTTGGTTAGAGCGCCTGCTTGACATGCAGGAGGTCGGCGGTTCAAGTCCGCCCGTGCCTACCACGCCTCCCCCAAGCCGAACCACCGCATGAGCCAAGTCACCGTCACGTTGCCGGATGGGTCCACGCGACACGTGCCGGCCGGCGCGATCGTGGCCTCCGTGGCGGCCGACATCTCGCCGCGCCTGGCGAAGCAGGCGCTGGCCGCGGTCGTCGACGGGCGCATGGTCGACCTGTCGCACCGCCTCGAGGGCGACGCGGCGGTGCGGTTCGTGACCCCCGACGCCGCCGAGGCGCTCGAGCTCTACCGCCACAGCACCGCGCACCTGCTCGCCGCCGCGGTGACGGCGCTGTTTCCGGAGGCCCAGTGCGGCATCGGACCGCCGATCGAGGACGGGTTCTTCTACGACTTCGTCGTCGATCGCCCTTTCGTGCCGGAGGATCTCGAGGCCATCGAGCGGAAAATGGCCGAGATCGCGGCGCAGGACCTGCGCTACGAGCGCAAGATGATGCCCAAGGAGGACGCCAAGGCGTACTTCCGCGAGCGGGGCGAGCCGCTCAAGGTCCAGCTCATCGAGGAGAAGGGCGGGCCGGTCGTCTCCTGCTACACCATCGAGGACGCCTTCATCGACTTCTGCACCGGGCCGCACGTGCCGTCCACCGGCCGGATCAAGGCGTTCAAGGTGCTCAACAGCTCCAACGCGTACTGGAAGGGCGATGCGCGCAACCAGCCGATGCAGCGCATCTACGGCACGGCCTTCTTCAAGGCGTCCCACCTCGGCGCGCATCTGACGAAGCTCGCCGAGGCCAGGAAGCGGGACCACCGCAAGCTCGGCCGCGAGCTGGGCCTGTTCATGTTCCACCCCGTCGCCCCGGGGGCGCCGTTCTGGCAGGCGAAGGGGGCCACGCTCTACCGCCTGCTGGCCGACTACATGCGCGACGTCATCACGGGCGAGGGCTACCAGGAGGTCAGGACGCCGCTCGTCTTCAACAAGGCGCTGTGGGAGACGTCGGGCCACTGGGATCACTACCGCGAGAACATGTTCCTGGTCGAGTCGGACGGCGAATCGTCGGGCCTCAAGGCCATGAACTGTCCCGGCCACATGCTGCTCTTCGCGAGCGAGGTGCGCAGCTACCGCGACCTGCCGCTGCGCTACGCCGACCAGGGCGTGCTGCACCGCAACGAGGCCTCGGGGGTGCTGTCCGGCCTGACGAGGGTCCGGCAGTTCTCCCAGGACGACGCGCACTGCTTCATCACCGAAGATCAGATCGGCGCCGAGGTGGAGCGCCTGCTGCGGCTCGTCGAGCGGGTCTACCGGGACTTCGGGCTCGACTACGGCATCGAGCTCTCGACGCGCCCGGACGACCATCTGGGCAGCGTGGAAACGTGGGACCACGCGGAGTCGCAGCTCAAGGGCGCAATCGAGGCGACCGGAGAGCCGTATGCCGTCTCCGAGGGCGACGGCAGCTTCTACGGGCCGAAGATCGACGTGCACGTGACCGATGCGCTCGGGCGCCGCTGGCAGTGCGCCACGATCCAGCTCGACTATCAGATGCCGCAGCGCTTCGGCCTGAAGTACATCGGCGCGGACAACGCCGAGCACACGCCGGTCCTGATTCACCGCGCCATCTACGGCAGCTTCGAGCGCTTCATCGCGTTGCTGATCGAGCACTATGCCGGCGCGTTTCCGCTGTGGCTCGCGCCGCTGCAGGCCACGGTGATCCCGATTGCGGATCGGCATGCCGAGCAGGCCGCGGCGGTGCAGCGGCAACTGATCGAGGCCGGCCTGCGCGTGGAGCTCGACGCCCGCCAGGAAAAGATCGGGTATAAGATTCGCGAGGCGCAACTGCAGAAGGTACCGTACATGCTGGTCGTCGGTGACCGCGAGGTCGCGGACGGCACCGTGGCGGTACGGACCCGCAGCGGCGGGAACCAGGGCGCGCAGGATGTCTCCGCGTTCGCCCACGCGGCACTGGAGGAAGTGCGGCGGAAGCGATTGGCGCCGGAGTAGAATCAACCAGAAGGGAGCATGCCATAGCTTTCGGAAGAGGACCGCGCCGGGACTTTCGTGCGAACCGCACGCGCACCAACGAGCGCATTCGCGTGCGAGAGATCCGGGTGATTGACGACGCGGGCGAGCAGCTCGGCGTGATGGCCCCGCAGCAGGCGCTGGCGATTGCCCGCAGCAAGGGACTCGACCTGGTGGAAGTCTCGCCCACGGCCCAGCCGCCCGTGTGCCGCATCACCGATTACGGCCGCTACCAGTACCAGGAGCAGAAGCGGACCCGGCAGGCGAAGAAGCACCAGAAGACGATCGAGATCAAGGAAATCAAGTTCCGGCCGAAGGTCGACGAGCACGACTACCAGTTCAAGAAGAAGCACGTGGAGCGCTTCCTGGCCCACGGCGACAAGGTGAAGGCCACCATCTTCTTTCGCGGCCGGGAAATGGCTCATCCGGAGTACGGGCGCCACATCCTCGACCGCCTGGTGCAGGAGCTCGTGGAGGTGGCCACCCAGGAGACCATGCCGCGCATGGAAGGCAACCAGATGCACACCATTCTGGCCAGCAAGACCATGTCGCGAAAGCGGCACTAGGCGGCCGTGGAACGCGCGGACGCGGCAAGCATGAAGGTAGCGAGATGCCGAAACTGAAGACGCACCGGGGAGCCGCCAAGCGGTTCGGATCGACCGGGACCGGCAAGCTCCGGCGCAGCAAGGCGTTCAAGCAGCACATCCTGACCAGCAAGACCGCCAAGCGGCGGCGCGGCCTGCGCGGCACGACGACGGTGGCCGACGCGGACACGCCGCGGCTGAAGCGGATGATTCCGTACAAGTGACGCCCGACCCGGACGGCAAGGAAAGCGAAACATGCCCCGAGTGAAACGCGGAACCCTGCGGCGCGCCAAGCGGCGGCGCCTGCTCGCCAGAGCCAAGGGCTTCTACCAGACCAAGAGCAAGCTGTATCGCGCCGCGAAGGAAGCGGTCGACACGTCGCTGGGCTACGCCTTCGTCGGCCGCCGCCGCAAGAAGCGCGACTTCCGGCGCCTGTGGGTGATCCGGATCAACGCCGCCGCGCGCCTGCACGACCTGAGCTACAGCCAGTTCATGAACGGCCTGAAGCTCGCGGGCGTCGGCCTCGACCGGAAGACGCTGGCCGACCTGGCCGTGCGCGACCCCGAGGCCTTCACGCACCTGGCGGGACGTGCGCGCGACGCGCGCGACGCGGCGGCCGCACCCGCCGGATAGTGCCCGAGGCTCCCGCCGTCGGCGAGGTACGGGCCGCGTTCCTGGCCGAGTTCGGGCAGGCGGCCTCCCCCGAACAGCTCCAGGAAGTCAGGAACCGGTACCTGGGCCGCAAGCGCGGCGCGGTCACGGCGCTGCTCAAGTCGGTGGCCAGGGCGCCGGCCGAGGCTCGCCGCGATCTCGGCCGGCAGGCCAACGCGCTCAAGCAGGAGATCGAGCGGACGCTCGCCGAGCGCAGCGCGTCGCTGGCCCCGGCGCCGGTCAACGAACCGCGGCCCGGCGGAGCCGCGCGCTCGGGCGCGCCGGCCGGGCGCGGCGAGCCGCTCGACGTCACGCTGCCCGGACGCGACGTCCGCATCGGCCACCGCCACCCGCTGACGGTCGTCCGCGAGGAGATCGAAGCCATCTTCACCGGGCTCGGCTTCGAGATCGTCGAGGGTCCGGAGGTCGAGGACGACTACCACAACTTCGAGGCGCTCAACATGCCGCCGGAGCATCCGGCGCGCGACATGCAGGACACGCTGTATCTCGAGTCGCCGCTGCGGACGCCCGCCGGCCCGCCCGGCACCCTGCTGCGCACGCACACCTCCGGCATGCAGATCCGCTACATGGAGACGCACGAGCCTCCGGTACGGATCATCGCGCCCGGCCTCGTCTACCGGCGCGACACGCCCGACCTGACCCACTCGCCGATGTTCCAGCAGGTCGAGGGACTGCTGGTCGGCGAGAACGTCACGATGGCCGACCTGAAGGGCACGCTCGAGTGCTTCCTGCGCCAGCTCTTCGCGCCCGACACGGAGGTCATGTTCCGCCCGAGCTTCTTTCCGTACACGGAGCCGAGCGCGGAGGTGTTCATCAGCTGCGTCTTCTGCCGCAGCGCCGGCTGCGCGGTCTGCAAGCGGACCGGGTGGCTCGAGATTCTGGGCAGCGGCATGGTGCACCCGGCCGTGCTCGAGGCGGTCGGCTACGATCCCGAGCGGCTGACCGGCTGGGCGTTCGGCGTGGGCATCGACCGCATCGCGATCCTGAAGTACCGCGTCGAGGACATCCGGGCGTTCTACGACAACGACCTGCGGCTGCTGGAGCAGTTCCCCCTGTGAGAATCCTCGTCTCGTGGCTGCGCGAGCTGGTGCCGGTCGAGGCGAGCGTCGAGGAGCTCGCCGACGCGCTCACCCGGCACGGGTTCGAGGTGTCGGCCGTCGATCCGGCGCCGGCCGTGCCGGAGCGGCCGGCGACAGGCGCGGACGCGGTGCTCGACCTCGAGATCACGACCAACCGCCCGGACTGCCTGAGCATGATCGGCATAGCCCGGGAGGTGTCGACGATCTACGGCCTGGCCCTGACCCGGCCGCCGCTGGCGGACGCGATCCCGGGCGACGAGCCGCTGCCGGTCACCATCGAGGACGATGCACGCGATCTGTGCCCGCGCTACGCCGCCGCCGCCGCCGACGTGACCGTCGCCGCCTCGCCCGGCTGGCTGGCCGCCCGGCTCGAGGCCGCCGGCGTGCGCCCGATCAACAACATCGTCGACGTGACGAACTACGTGATGCTCGAGCTCGGTCAGCCGCTGCACGCTTTCGATCTCGACCGACTCGCGGGGCGGGAGCTGCGTGTGCGGCTCGCCCGTCCGGGAGAGGCGCTACGCACGCTGGACGGCGTCGAGCGCACCCTGCCCGCCGGCACGCTCGCCATCGCCGATGCCGCGCGCGCGCAGGCTGTGGCCGGCGTCATGGGCGGCGCCGACTCGGAGGTCGCCGGCGCGACGACGCGCGTCGCTTTCGAGAGCGCGTCGTTCGATCCGCTCTCGGTGCGGCGCACGAGCAAGCGGCTGGGGCTGTCGACCGACGCCTCGTACCGGTTCGAGCGCGGCGCCGACGTCGAAGCGCCGGTGCGGGCGCTGCGCCGCGTCCAGGCGTTGCTGCGCGACATCGGCGCCGGCACGCCGCACGGCGCCATCGTCGACCGCTACCCCGCGCCGCGGCCGGCGGTGACCGTGACATTGCGCCGCGGCCGCATCCGGCAGGTCCTCGGCGTCGACGTCGAGCCGGCATTCGTGTCCGCCACGCTCGGGCGGCTGGGGTTCGGCGCCGTACCCCTCCCGGCCGGAAGCGGGGAGGACGCGTGGCGGGTCACGGTGCCGGCGCACCGGGTCGACGTCGGGCGCGAGATCGACCTCATCGAGGAGGTCGCCCGGCACCACGGCTACGACCGCCTGCCGGCGACGTTTCCCGCGGCGGTCCGCCCGCCCGCACCAGCGAGCGGCACACTCGCCCGGCGCCGGCTGCTGCGCCGGGTGCTGACGGCGAGCGGCTGCAGCGAGGCGATCACCTACGGGTTCATCGAGGAGGCCGCCGCGGCGCCGTTCGTCGAAGGCCGCGACGATCTCGTCCGCATCGCCAATCCGCTGGCCGAAACGTCCGCCGTGCTCCGGCCGTCGCTGATCCCGGGCCTGATCGACGCGCTCATCTACAATCGCCGGCGCGAGCACCGCGACATTCGCCTCTTCGAGATCGGCCACCGGTTCACGGCCGCGCAGGGTGAGACGCCCGGATTCGCCGTCGCGCTCACGGGTGCGAGCAGCCCCGAGCACTGGAGCAACAGCCAGCGCTGGCGCGCGGGAGCGCCCCCGATCGACCTCTTCGACGTCACGGGCATCGTCAGCCGCGTGTGCGACGCGCTGGGCGTGGCGCCGGCATTCGAGCCGCCCGCGGCGGCGCCGGTCGGCCCGTTCGTCGCCGGCCGCACGGCCGCGGTCACGGCGGCGGTTCCGGGCGCGGCGGCTCCCGTGACGCTCGGCTACGCCGGCCGGCTCGCGCCCGAGCTCGCGGCAGCCCGCGGGCTGCCCGCGGCCGACGAGGCCGTCTACGTGGCGGAGCTGGACCTCGGCGCGATTGCCCGGGCAGCCACCGACCGGCGGCGGATGGCCGCGGCCCCGCTGCCGCGCTACCCCTCCATCGTCCGCGATCTGGCCCTGACGGTCGATGCCGCCTTGCCCGCAGCCACGGTTCGTGGCACGATTCGTTCGGCTGCGCCGCAGGCGCTGCGGCAGGTTCGCGAGTTCGACCGGTACACCGGCGAGGGCGTTCCGGAGGGCCGCGTCAGCCTGGCCTTCCGCCTGACGTTTCGGGCAACCGATCGAACATTGACTGACACCGAGGTCGAGCAGGCGATGCGCGTCATCGTGGCGCGCCTGGCCGCTGCGCACGACGCGCAGCTCCGGTAGCCGGAATTCATTTGCGTACCGCGACATCAAGGGAGTTGGAGCGATGCCAGAGGAGCAGGTCGTGGAAGAGCAGGTCGTGGAGGAACAGCTGGACGACGCGGGGGCAGAGCCGGAATTGGACGCGATGTCCGACGGCGAGCAGCTCGACCAGATCGGGCGCCTGGTCGGCAAGGTGAAGGGGCTCATCACCCTGACGGAGCAGAACCGGGCCGAGCTGGCCCAGACGAACGACGAGCTGTCCCGGGCGCACGAGGACAACGAGCAGCTGCGGCTCGAAAACGAGGAGCTGCGCGCGCAGCTGGCAACCGCCGAGTCGACCTCGGCCGAGCTGTCGACGGTGCTGGCCGAGCGGGCGCAGGTTCGCTCCCGCGTCCAGGATCTGCTCGAGCAGCTGGAGGCCATCGACATCTAGCCGCCTGCAATCGGGGCGCAGCGGCATTCGGCGCGCCGCACCTTGCGGGGAACGGCGGCGCCATTGCCCGGCGGATCGGGCCGACCCGCGATGTCTGCTCCGGCGCCGCGCGCGCCGGGCACCTCGCCGATCTCGTCCGCGACGCGGCGCGGGCGAGGGTTGCCCGACCTCGCCGGGCGCGGCATGAACTGCTAGCGACCTTACAGGAATCCGACACGTGGACGATACGCCGACCGGCGTGGTGAACGTGGAGATCTTCGGCCAGCAGTACCCCATCCGGAGCAAGCTGGATCAGGTCTACGTGATGAAGCTGGCGCGGTATCTCGACCGCAAGATGCAGTCGGCCTCCGAGCAGGTCCACGGCGGCGATTCCGTGCGCATCGCGGTCCTGGCCGCGCTGAACATCGCGGACGAGCACTTCAAGACGCTGGCGGCCAAGGAGGACCGGGAGATGGACACGCAACGGCTGGCGCTGGAGCTCGAGCAACTGGTCGACAACGCGCTCGAGCAGTCCTCCCCGGAGCCCGTGCCCCCCCGCCTTGCCACCCGCCAACGTTCGTTCTAAGATGAGTCGCAGACGGAGAACGGCGAGTGTGGCGCCGGCTGCGGATGCCGGCAGCCATTGAATCTGGATTTCCCTGCTTTGTGCGTGATGGTCCGGGGGCTCGTTTGAGCCAACGTTTCGTCCAAGTGAGCTGCAATGCCGTGCGGTGTGCACGCCTTCGAGTGAGGAAGCCTGAAGCAACGGTTCCGTAGCGGCTCCACCCTGCCCCAGGCAGGTTCATACGACCCCCCCACACGGCAACGCGGGGCTCTTCGACATCCGCGGCAGGTGGTGTCTGGCGGCGACTGACGCCGTGCGTCGACACCGTGTGCCTCGAGCGGAACTGGCCGTGAGTCCGTCCGGACGACGCGCATGGGCCAGCTCCTGTCGACCGCCGCTCCTGTCGTCCTCGCCCTCCTGACGGGCGCTGCGGTCTTCTTCGTCTGGATCGCCACCCGCAAGCGGATAGCCGCAGAAACCGTCGGCCGCGCCCGGGAGGACGCCGCGCGCCTCCGGGGCGACGCGCAGCGCGACGCGGAAGCGCGACAGAAGGAGCTCGTTCTCGCCGCCAAGGAGCAAGCGCACGGGCTGCTTCGCGATTCGGAGCAGCAGGCCCGAAAGCGGGAGGACGAGGTCGCCAGCCTCGAAGGCACGGTCGCCGCCAAGGCCCGCGCGCTGGCCGACCTCACGGCGGAGCTCGACAGGCGTCAGCAGGATCTCGGCGCGCGCGAGGACACCATCCGGCAACAGGAGCAGGAGGTCGCCGCCACGACCGAGCGCTGCGATCAACTCGCGGCCGAGCACCAGCGCGAGCTGCAGCGCGTGTCGGGCATGACCGCCGACGAGGCCAAGGATGTCCTCATGCGGCAGATCGAGTCCGACGCGCGGCGCGACGCGGCGAACCTGGTCAAGCGCCTCGAGCACGAGGCGCGCGAGAACGCCGCGGAGAAGGCGAAGCACATCATCACCCAGGCCATCCAGCGCAGCGCCGCGGAGCAGACCATCGAGACCACCGTCTCGGTCGTCGACCTGCCGAGCGACGATCTCAAGGGGCGCATCATCGGGCGGGAAGGACGGAACATCCGCGCCCTCGAGACGGCAACGGGCGTCGAGCTGATCGTCGACGACACGCCCGGCGCGATCATCCTGTCGAGCTTCGATTCCTACCGCCGGGCGATCGCCAAGCAGGCGATCGAGCAGCTGGTTGCCGACGGCCGCATCCATCCGGCGCGGATCGAGGAGGTCGTCGGGAAGGTCAGGGCCGAGCTCGACGAAGCCACGCTGAAGGAAGGCGAGACGGCGGGCTTCGAGCTCGGGCTGCACGACATGCATCCGGAGATCTACCGGATGATGGGGCGCCTCAAGTACCGCACCAGCTACGGTCAGAACATGCTGGCGCACTCCAAGGAGGTGGCGTACCTGGCCGGCGTGATGGCCCGCGAGGTGGGCCTGGACGCGCACGTCTCGGTCCGGGCCGCGTTCCTGCACGACATCGGCAAGGCAATGGATCGCGACATCGAGGGCACGCACCTCGAGATCGGCATCACGTTCCTCCGGCAGCACGGCGAGAGCGACGCGGTGGTGGACGCGATGGCGGCCCATCACATGGACATCGACTGGCCGTCGCTCGAGGCGATGATCGTGCAGGCCGCGGACGCGATCTCGGCCGCCCGACCCGGGGCGCGCCGCGACATCCTCGAGTCGTACATCAAGCGCCTGGAGCAGCTCGAAGGGATCGCGGACTCGTTCAAGGGCGTCAGCAAGGCCTTCGCACTCCAGGCCGGCCGCGAGATCCGCATCATGGTCGAGAGCGAGGAGATCTCCGACGAGGAAGCGGTCTGGCTCTCGAAGGACATCGCGAAGCGGATCGAGAACGAGCTGGAGTACCCCGGCCAGATCAAGGTCACGGTCATCCGCGAGACCCGCGCCATAGACTACGCCCGCTAGGAGTCTGCGCCGTAGAACGGCGTAGACTCCTAGTGAGACGATGGGGTCCCCGCAAGCGGACGCCGGGGGTTCGGGGCGCAGCCTTGTCTGATGGAAGCCTAGTGAGCGAACCCTCTCGCCAGACGGTTGCCGACCTCGGTGAACACGCCCTGATCGCCCGCATCGCGGCAGCCGTGCCTTCGGCGCCGGCGGCGGTCGTCGTCGGCATCGGGGACGACGCCGCGGTCGTCGAGCCGGAGCGCGGCACGCTGACCGTCGCCACCACGGACGCGCTCGTCGAAGGCATCCATTTCGACGCAGCCTTCTGCTCGGCCGCCGACGCCGGTCACAAGGCGCTTGCCGTCAACCTGAGCGACCT
Source organism: Vicinamibacterales bacterium (assembly GCA_963665465.1). Classification (GTDB taxonomy): domain Bacteria; phylum Acidobacteriota; class Vicinamibacteria; order Vicinamibacterales; family UBA8438; genus JAAXGX01. The sequence continues at coordinate 3,697,428 of OY762226.1, read as the reverse complement.
GGCCGCCATGGGCGCGATGCCGTGCCACGCGCTGCTCTCGCTCGCCCTGCCCGCCGCCTGCCCCGTGTCCGAGGTCGACGCCATGCTGCAGTCGCTGCTCGCGTTGGCCGCACGCCATCGCACCGCGCTGATTGGCGGCAACATCGCCGCGTCCCCCGGCCCGCTCGTCATCGGGATGACCGCCATCGGGAGCGTTGCGCGGCGCCGCGTGCTGACGCGGGCCGGCGCGCGGCCCGGCGACGTCGTGTACGTGAGCGGCCGGATCGGGGGCGCCGCTGCCGGCCTCGCGTCGCTGCGCGGCGGACCGCGCCGCGCGGCGCACGAGACGGACGACTGCAGGCTGCGCTATCGCCGCCCCGAGCCCCGTGTGCGGCTCGGCGTCGCCCTCGGCCGCAACCGTGCCGCGCACGCCTGCATCGACCTCAGCGACGGACTCGCCGACGCCGTGCGGCAGCTCGCCGCAGCGAGCGGCACCGGCGCGCGTATCGAGGCCGACGCGCTGCCGATCCATCCGGAGGCGCGGGCCTGGCTCGACGCGGACGGCCTCGATCCGGTGGCGACGGCGCTGCAGTCCGGCGAGGACTACGAGCTCGCGTTCACCGCCCCGCCGGCGTTCCGCGGCCGCCTGCGGCACGTGCGGCGGCTGGTCGGCGACCTGCCGGTCACGCCGATCGGCGTCATCACCCGCGAGCGCGAGGTCCGGCTCCACCGGGACGGGAGGGAGGAGCCGCTGCCGGGCGGCTTCGAACACTTCGGCGCCTGACCGGCCGCCGGGCACCGTGCGGTATAGTGGCGCCTGAAGCACCTGCCGATGGGCGAGATCTCGCTGGCCGACATCGCGCGCGGGCTCGATACGATGCTCGATGGCCAGATGACGGCCCAGGCGCGCGTCGTCGCGCACCTGGTGGCCGCGGCCGAAGCGTCCGGGCACGACGCGGCGCACGTGACAGCCACCCTCGACGCCGTGGCGGCAAGCACCGCGCTCGACGAGGTGTGGATCACCGACGAGGCGGGCTCGGCCTGCATCACCACCGTGCGGGACGAGACCGGCGCGCCGATGCCCTTCCGGTTCGACCCCGACCCCGCGGTGCAGCCGCAGGCCTCCGCGTTCCACAGGCTGCTGGCGCGCCCCCCCGAGGTCAACGACGTCGTCGCGCAGCAGGCGCAGGTGCGGGAGATCGATCGCGAGGTCTACAAGTACGTGGGCGTCAACGGTGTCGACCGCCGCCGCATCGTGCAGGTCGGCAGCGCGCTCGCCTTCGAGGAGCAGGCGACCCTGAGCAACGCCTACACGTCGCCCGTCATGACCGCGGTGATGGCGGCGTTCGGCGAGCCGGAGCTGCTCGACAACGCCTTCACCAGCCGGCTGGCCGAGATCAGGGTCGTGCTCGAGGAGCTCCTCGGCCACCAGATGATCGTGCAGGCCACGCTCGTCGACCGCTTCGTCGACGCCGCCCGTGAAGCGGGCTGGTCGGCCGGGGCGATCAACGGCGGGCTGGCGCGCAGCGTGAGCGCGCCCGCGCGCGGCGAGGTCCGCGTCCTGTCCCGCGCCGGCGAGACCCTCTACGCGGCGGGGCCCGCCAACCGCACGGCGCCGGCGCCGGCGGAACGGCTGGCGTCCCTCGTCGAGGGCACGCAGCAGGCGGCCGCCTACCCGGCCGCACGGCGCGTTGCCGACGGCGCCTTCCACAAGCAGGCCGCCGTCGCCAGCGCTCGCTCGCCGCTGGTCGTGCTGGTCAGCCTGCCGCTCGACGACAGCTCGCCCGTTTCCCCCGACTTCCCCGGCGGCTCCCCGGCTGCGTCAAGCCCGCAACGCGGGTGACGCCGCCACGGCCGTCGGTTGCTTCCGGTCCTTGTACTGCAGCCGATGGAGCGTGTGGTAGAGGCCCCGCCGGCCGAGCAGCTCCTGGTGGGTGCCCGTCTCGCGCAGCGCCCCCTTGTGGAATACGAGGATGCGGTCCATGTCCTGCACGGTGGACAGGCGGTGCGCGACGGCCAGGGTCGTGCGGCCGGTCATCAACCGCCGCAGGGCGTCCCGGATCAGCGACTCGGTCTCGGTGTCGATGTTCGAGGTCGCCTCGTCGAGCACCAGGACCTCGGGCGCGAACGCCAGGGCGCGGGCGAACGCAAGCAACTGCCGCTGGCCCGCCGACAGCGTGGCCGCACGCTCGCCGACGGCGCTGTCGAGACCGTCCGGCAGGCGGTCGATGAACCGGTCGGCATGCGCGCCGGCCGCCGCCGCCAGGATCTCGGCGTCGCCGAGCGCGGTCCGTCCGAACGCGATGTTGTCGCGGATGGTCCCCGAGAAGAGAAAGACGTCCTGCAGCACGAGGCCGAAGCGCCGCCGGAGCGCGGCGAGCGGGATGTCGCGCACGTCGACGCCGTCGATCGTGACACGCCCGCGGCGCGCATCGTAGAAGCGCAGCAGCAGGTTGATCAGGGTCGTCTTGCCGGCGCCGGTGTGCCCCACGATGCCGACGCGCTGGCCCGGCTCGATGACGAACGAAACGTCCCGCAGCACGTACTCCTCGCCGCGGTAGGCGAACCAGACGTGCTCGAACGCGATGCGGCCGGGACCCGACGGCAGCCGGCCCGGGGCCGGGCTCCCGAGCTCGACGGGGGTGTCGAGCAGCCCGAAGATGCGCTCCGACGACGCCATGGCCGCCTGGAGCATGTTGAACTTCTCCGAAAGGTCGCTGATCGGCCGGAAGAAGCGCTGCGAGTACTGCAGGAACGCGACGAGCACGCCCAGCGACAACGTGCCCTGCAGCGACCAGCCGCCGCCGAACCAGATGATCGACGCCGTCGCCAGCGCGCCCAGGAACTCGACGGCCGGATAGAACGTCGCGTAGTAGAAGATCGAGTCGAGGTTGGCGTCGCGGTGGCGCCGGTTGACCCCCTCGAAGCGCGCGAAGCTGCGCGCCTCGGCGCAGAAGAGCTGCACGGTCGACATGCCCGCGATGTGCTCCTGGAGGAAGGCGTTGATGCGCGCGACCCATCCCCGCACCGCACGGTACGACTCGCGGGCGTTCGCGCGGAACCACTGCGTGACGAGCGCTATCGGCGGCAGCACGGCAAACGCCACCAGCGCCAGCCGCCAGTCCATCCAGAGCAGCACCACCATGATGCCGGCCAGCACCACGACGTCCCGGAACACCGAGATGACGCCCGCGGCGAACAGGTCGTTGAGCGCATCGACGTCGGTGGTCACGCGCGTGATGAGCCGGCCCACCGGATGACGGTCGTGGAAGGCGATGTCGAGGCGCTGCAGGTGCTCGTAGATCTCCATGCGGAGGTCGAACATGATCCGCTGTCCGATCATCCCCATGGTGCAGGTCTCGAGATACTCGAGCACGAACGACCCGACCAGGATGAGGAGGAACGCCGCGGCGATCTGCTCCAGGCCCGCGAGCTCGCCGGGCACGATGTGCCGGTCGATGGCCAGCCTCGTGAGGTACGGCTGCGCCACCTGCAGCAGGGAATGGCCGACGATGGCCGCCAGCGCCGTCAGCACCGCCCGGCGGTGCGGGCGCAGGTACCGCAGGAGCCGACGCATCAGCCGGGCGTCGTACGCCTTGCCGAGAACCTCGTCGCGTTGCTCGGCCACAGGCTCCTACGACGCCTCCAGCTCGGCTTCGAGCAGTTGCCGGCGGTGCAGACTGGCATACAGCCCGTCTCGCGCCAGCAGCGTGCGGTGCGTCCCGCGCTCGACGATCCGTCCGCGTTCGAGCACGAGAATCAGGTCCGCGTCCTTGACGGTGGAGATGCGGTGGGAGACGACGATCGAGGTCCGCCGCCACCCGAGACCGCGCAGGCGCGCGAGGATCTCGTCCTCGGTGCGCGCGTCGACCGCCGCGAGGGCGTCGTCGAGAATCAGGATGCGCGGGCTTGTCAGCAGCGCCCGCGCGATCGCCACACGCTGCCGCTGCCCGCCCGAGAGGCTGATGCCCCGTTCGCCGACCTCGGTGTCCAGACCCTCCGGAAAGCCCTCGACATCGGCCTCCAGCCGGGCCGCGGCAACCGCGTCGGCGACCGGCCGGCCGGCGCCGGCGCCGGCCGGGGCGCCGAACGCCACGTTGCCGGCGATGGACTCCGAGAACAGCAGCGGCTCCTGGGACACGTAGCCAATCGCGCCGCGCAGCACGGGCAGCGGCAGCCGCCGCACGTCGACGCCGTCCACGAAGACGGTGCCGGGGGGCGGATCGAACCGGCGCGGGAGCAGGTCGACCAGCGTCGACTTGCCGGCGCCGGTCGGGCCGACCACGGCGAGGGTCTGCCCCGGCTCCACCGTCGCCGACACGTGCGACAGCACCGGTCGGCCGCCGTACGAGAAGGTGAGATCGCGGAACTCGATCCGGCCTTCGATGTCCGCGCTCGACAGGTGCACGGCGTCGGCCCCGGGGTCGCGCACCGCCGGCTCGGCGTCTAGCACCTCCAGCATCCGGTCCCACGCCGCCATCCCGCGCTGCAGCATGTTCGTCACCCAGCCGAAGGCGATCACCGGCCACGCCAGCATGACGAGATAGGCGTTGAAGGCCACGAAATCGCCCACGCTCATCCGCTCGGCGACCACCTGCCGCGTGCCCAGCCAGAGGACGACCAGCGCCGACAGGCCGAGAAACAGCGTCATGCTCGGATAGAACAGGCCCTGCAGTCGGATGACGGCCCGGCTGCGCGCGACGTACTCGCGGTTGGCCGACCGGAAGCGCTCGATCTCGAGCGCCTCGCGCCCGTACGCCCGGACGACGCGGACACCCGCGAGCGCTTCCTGGGCGACCGCGCTCATGCGGGCCAGCTGGGCCTGTATCTGCTCGGAGCGGCGATAGATGGCGGTCCCGAACCCCTTGACCGCCAGCGTGACGAAGGGCAGCGGCACGAGCGCCAGCAGGGTCAGCGAGGGCGAGATGGATAGCATCAGGACGACCGCGACGACGAAGGTGATGCCGGTGGTCGCCGAGTACATGATCGACGGCCCGACCATCATCCGCACCGCGCCGAGATCGTTCGTGGCGCGCGACATCAGGTCGCCCGTGCGGTGGTGCTGGAAGTAGGACAGCGACAGACGCTGCAGGTGCCCGAAGAAGTCGTTGCGCAGGTCGTACTCGATGGCGCGCGACGCACCGATGATGACGCGCCGCGTGTGGAAGCGGCAGATCCCCCCGAGCGCCGCGATTGCGGTCAGCAACCCGGCGTGCAGGCCCAGCCTGGCGCGCGTCGCCCCGTCCTGGAGGTCGTCGATGGCGAGCTTGAGCACCCAGGGCGCCGCCAGCTGGATGCCGGTCGCAAGCACCAGGAATACGAATCCCAGCGCGAAGCGGGCCCGGTAGCGCGTTACGTACGGCAGGAGCCGGCGTGCGGAACGGGTCATCGCGCCGACGGCGGGGACAGCGTGCGCGGCGCCGGTTGGTAATCGAGGAAAACATGCGCCATAATGTGCACCAAGTGCGAAGGATAATACAGGAGGACTAGTGATATGGTGCGTTGCTTCCTGATAATCGCCCTTGCCTTGCTTGTCGCGCCGCCGGCGTCGCCCGGCGGCTTCTCCTCAGCCCAGGCCGACACGGAAGACATCCTGCCGCTCGGCGACTTCTCTCCGGCGCTGTTGGGAATGTTCCGCAAGGTGATGGAGATCGAGGACGAGATACGGAAGTTCGCCGACCAGTACGACGTCTCCTTCGACCTCGCCCGCGCCGTCTGCCTGCACGAGTCCGGCGGGAATCCCAATCTGCGCTCGGGCGCCGGCGCCCGCGGCTACTTCCAGGTCATGCCGGCAACCTTCCGCTCGTTGCGCGTCGACACCAACATCGAGGCCGGCATCAAGTATCTGTCGCAGATGACCGACCAGTTCGGGCGCGAGGACTACGCGCTGGCCGCCTACAACGCCGGTCCCGGGCGCGTGCGCCGCGGGCGGCCGCCGCTCGAGACCCTGCAGTACGTTCTGGCCGTCGGCCACTTCAGGAACGCGCTGAAGCTCCACGGGCGCTCGATCCGCCATCATGCCGAGCAGATCGGCCTCGAGCAGGTGCGTGACGGCGACACCTGGTGGGCCATCTCGCAGCGCGTCGGCATTCCGGTGCTTCAGCTCCGCATGCACAATCCGTTTCTGGCCACGCGGCCGCTGCGGGCGGGACAGCTCATGGCCTATCCGCCCCTGCCGCGCACCGACCTGCTCGCGCGGACCGGCGACGAGTTGACGTACCGCAGCCGGCACGGCGACAACTACCTGCACCTCGCCTTCATCCTGGAGGTCGAGCTCGACGAGTTCCGGGCGGTCAACGAGCTGTGGCGCCTGCAGACGCTCCCGGCCGGGCAGCTCCTGCGCGTGCCGCTGGGCTGGCAGGGCAGGCACGACGAGCACCGGGTCGAACCGGGAGAGGACCTCGCCGCGGTCGCCGCGACCTACCGGTCGACACCCTGGCGCATCATCCGCGACAACGGGCTGTTCGAGGACGAGCGGCTGGTGCCCGGAACGGTGCTGAAGGTGCGGGCGCAACGGGGCGGGCGGGCGGCGGCCGCGCCGGCAGCGCCCTCCGCACCGGCCGCCGCCGCGGACGTGACGCACCGCGTCAGGCGTGGCGATACGCTGGGCAGGCTGGCGCGGCGCTACGGCACGACGATACGCGCCATCCAGGCGGCGAACGACATGGGCCGCCGCACGGTCATCCGCGTCGGCCAGCGCCTGCGGATTCCGGCGAGCTGAGGTCCGACCGCCCCGGCGGGGATCCGCGCCGTTCCATGGACTGCTAGCGGCACGGAAACGCGTCGACGAACGCGCGCAGGATCAGCACGGTATCCCACATCGTCAACTCGGCCGGATTGTCCTTGAGATAGGCATCGACTATCCGCGCCATCCGGCCCGCGCTGATCGTTTCGGTGGCGCAGAACGCCTCGCGACCGCCGAAGTCGTCCACCATGATCATGTGGGTGTGCCAGACGGCGGTGACCAGGCCGAGGCACTGGCCCATGTCGCTGCCCCGCTCCATCTCGTCGCGGTCCGGGTCCACCGGGCCGCCGTCGGCCTGATTGAGCGCCGCGCCGCACTCGCGGGCCAGGGCGTTGCCGTCGTTGACGTTGGGGATAGGCCGCTGCGCCGCCGCGGGTACGGCTGCAAGGCCCAGCAACGCGACGCCGGCGACGATTGCTCTGGTGCATCCCATCGCATTCCCCCTGAGTCGATCGGCGCCGGGCGCCGATCCTCGCCCGGCCGCTAGTAGTTGTCGAGACCTTCCGTCAGCTCGATGTTGATGCCCCACGGATCGGTGAGGAACGCGATGGCGATGTTCAGCTCGTCGATGCGGGTATAGGGACGGTCGAGCGTGATGCCCTGCGCCTCGAGCCGCTCGCAGAACGCCTCGAGGCCCTCGACCTCGAAGCCGATGTGGTCGTAGCTCCGGCCGCGGATGGGGGCCACCTCGCCGTCCGCCTCCGAGAAGCGGATGTTGACGCCCGGCAGGTCGGCCACCTTGAACCGCCCGTTCATGCCGGGCACGGCGCCGAAGGTCTGCACGTACCAGTCGCGCATCGCATCGACGTCGCTCGTGAAGAAGTGGAGGTGGTGGTTGCGGATCGGCTCGCTCTGGCCGCGGTTCTCGACCAGCTCCACCTTGACGTCGTCGGGCGCCAGGACGTACGCGATGCACGTGTTCTGGCTCTCGGAGCAGATCATGCCGTCCTGCACGTCGGCGTTCGGCCGCTCCTGCGCGGTGATGACCGGGTAGCCGGCGGCCTCCACCCTGTCGAGCACGGCGCGCGTGTCCGGCACCCACATGCCGATGTGGTTCAGCGCCGAGCCGATGGTGCCGCCCGTCGGCTCGCGGTCCGTCAGGAAGACCAGCGCGTCGGGAAACTTGAAGACGTGGACGTCGCGCCACGGCGTCGGGACGCCGCCCAGCGTGTCGCGCCAGAAACGCTCCTGGGCCGCGCGGTCCGTCACGTTCAGATGGTGGTGCCCGTGCACGACGGGGCCTTCGCTGGCCCAGGAGGACTGTGCGGAAGCCGGCTGAGCGGTAGCCGGCAACACCATCGCGGCCACGAGCAACGCGCCCCATCCACTTGCCTTCATCGTCGCCCCCTTGACACCCCGGCGGGCCCGCGGGCCGCCGAACAGGAGTGCCGAGTATAGCAGCCGCGGCAAACGGCCCGCAGACTCCTAGCGCAGCAGATCGAACAGGTGGGTGTACTTCAGAATGACGCTGCGGCCGCTGCCCACCGGGATGTAGTCGGCGAGGCCGTCCGTCTGGTTGAAGACGATGAACAGGCCTGTGTTGGCATCCTGCAGCCAGCCGAAACGCAGGTTGACCGACCACAGATCGGCGCTGTCGTTGTACTGCAGCAGCCCCTGGGCGAACACGCGCGGCGAGAAGTTGTAGGCAATGCGGCTCGACGCCAGATTCGTGACGACGTGGCCGGCCGGCAGGTCGATGTCGTTGCGGGTCCAGCGCAGCTCCACGTTCAGCGCCTCGCCCCGCCGGAAGTGGGCCGACGGACCCGCCACCTGCAGGTTGCCGCCGAAGAACCCGCTCTGCTGGAACCGGAACCCGTAGCCGACCGGGGCCGACCGGTCCGAGTTGTAGTTCAGGCTGAGCTCGTGCCAGTCGTACGATCCGGGCGGCACCGGCACGCCGGAGATCGTGAACTCGCGCGTGACGCCTTCCTTCCGGACGTTCCAGGCGGTGATGGCCACCGAGCTGTCGTCGAACTCCCAGAAGTTGTCCATGTGCAGCAGCGAGGTCTCGACGAAGCCGCTGTCGATGCTCCAGAACCGGTTGAACGTGACATGCGGCCTGATCTCCTGGATCTGCAGGAAGTTGCTGGGCGGCCGCGACGTGTTGAAGATGCCCGCGTCGATCTTGCGGAAGCCTGTGCGCCGCACGAACCCCACCTCCGGGTTGAAGTGCTCCCCCACCTCCATGATGCTGCCGCGCAGCCGCCAGGCCTCCGTGTTGTAGTCCACCGCCAGGTCGAACGCGTGGTCCCGGCCGGCGAGCCCCGGCGTCTCGGTCCGCGACGCGAACCCGGAGACCAGCCCGTTCTGCCCGAAGCCCCAGCGGCCGTCGAAGGCGTAGGTCCGGTTGTGGTCGTTGGCGGCGGCCCGCTCCCCGGTCGCCTGCCGACTCACGAGCAGCCCGCCGATGCTCGAGCGGTTCGGCAGGTCGCGACGCAGCCGCGCCACCGTGAAGTTGTTGGCCGGCGACCGGCCGTCGACGGCCTCGGTCTGCATGTTCAGGAAGCCGACGGTGACGTTCTCGGAGACCCGTCCCGAGAGCCGCGCGCCCGCCAGGATGGGAATGGCCTGGCCGCTGTCGTCGATGCCGATGCGCCGGCTGAAGAAGAGCTCGGTCTGGCCCGGATCGTTGAACACGGCGCCGCCGCTGTTGCTCACCGTGAAGGCGCCGGCGTTCTCCAGGAAGAAGGGGCGCTTCTCGGGAAAGAACAGATTGAAGCGGTCGAGATTGATCTGCTGCTCGTCCACCTCGACCTGCGCGAAGTCGGTGTTGTAGGTCAGGTCCAGGGCGAGGCCGGAGGTGACGCCGTACTTCAGGTCGCCCCCGAAGTTGCCCAGCGTCTGGACGCCGGTCGTGGGCCGGTCGGCGCGGCCGACCGCCTCGCCGATGACGTACGGCGTGAGCTGCAGCGTGCGCCAGAGCCCCTCGGGCGCCATGACCTCGGTCAACTGCCCCGCCAGCGAAACGCGGAACAGGTCGAACTGGCGCGGCAGCGGCGCCCAGTACGCCGACTCGTTGCGCCGCCGGATGTTGCGCTGGAAGTTGACGCCCCAGCGCTGCACCTGCCCCGCCGGAAACCGCAGCGTGCGGAACGGAATGGCGAACTCCGCGCTCCAGCCGATGTCGGAGATGGTCGTGCGCACCTGCCAGACACCGTCCCAGTTCTGGTTGAAGCCGCCCCCGGCCCCCTCGGTCTGGCCGCCGCGGCCCATGCCGCTGCCGCCCGCGCCCTCGTTGACGAGCTGCCCGTCGTACTCCTGCCCCGACGGGCTCGTGCCGAAGACGAACCCGTTCTGCCGATCGAAGAAGGTGTCGAGGATGAGCTGGAAGCTGTCGCTGTCGGCCAGCGACGAGTCGCGGCGGCTGTCGGTGACGATGATCGACGCCGGGTCGCGGTCGTAGCAGACGACGCCGAAGTAGAGCGTGTCGCCCGTGAAGACGATGCGCACCTCGGTGCGCTCGGACGCGGGCTGCCCTTCGTCGGGCTGCGTCTGCACGAACCCGGTGGCCGGCACCGCGCCGTCCCAGGCGGGGTCGCCCAGCACCACGCCGTCGAGCATCGGTGCGACCACGGCTTCGACGGCCGCCACGTTGCGTGCGCCGACCGGGCCGAAGCCGGCCTGCGGCGGCTGGGCCTGCGCGGCCGCCCCCGCGCCGAGCACGACGACGACCCAGGCCGCAAGACGAATCGGCGCGACGCTCGCGGAACCGGCGGACAGGAGAAACGACGTCATCGGCACGGGGCCTATCAGGATACGTCAACCGCACGACCCGAGCACATTCGCCTCCGCACCTCCACGCTCGGTGCCGCCCCGGCCTGCCGGCCCGCCGGGCGGTGCGCGCGGCGGCCCGCTGCCGGGGCGGCCGCGGCGCAAGACCCAGGTGGTATAGTGTGCCGCGTTCCGCTTGGCCACCGACGGAGGACCGACGATGAAAAGCCCGCAGCCGCCCGCCGTATCGACACCGTCACACCCGTTCCGCCGCGTCCGGCGGGCGGTGCTCCTCGCGGCCGCGGCCGTCATCGCGTGCGGCGCGCCGGAGGCGGCGCGGGCCCAGGCGCCGGCCTTCGACAGCTTCGTCCCCGTCACCGACGCCGTCCTGCAGGACCCCGATCCGGCCGACTGGCTGCACTGGCGGCGAACCCTCGACGCCTGGGGCCACAGCCCGCTCGACCAGATCACGCCCGACAACGCGCACGAGCTGCGCCTGGCGTGGAGCTGGGCGCTGGCCGAGGGCTCGCAGCAAACGACGCCGCTGGTCTACGACGGCGTCATGTACATCGCGAACCCGGGCGAGCGGGTGCAGGCGCTCGACGCGGCGAGCGGCGAGCTGCTGTGGGAGTACCGGCGCCCGCGGACGCCGACCGACGCGGGCACGCCGCCGCCGAACCTGCAGCACCGCAACCTCGCCATCTACCAGGACAAGATCTACCTGAACACCTCCGACGGGCACGTGGTGGCCCTGGACGCGCGCACCGGCGACGAGGTCTGGGATGCCGACGTCGGGGGCGCCGCAGGCTACGAGTACACGAGCGGGTCGATCATCGCCGACGGCAAGGTGGTCTCCGGCCTCACCGGCTGCGAGCGCTATCGGGACGACACGTGCTACATCGTGGCGCTCGACGCCGACACGGGCCGCGAGCTGTGGCGCACCTCGACGGTGGCGCGGCCGGGCGAGCGCGGCGGCGACTCCTGGGGCGACCTGCCCGTGATGTTCCGCGCCGGCTCCGACGCGTGGATCCCGGGCAGCTACGACCCGCGCGCGCAGACGCTCTTCTTCGGCACGGCGCAGGCCAAGCCCTGGGCGCGCGCCGTGCGCGGCACCGACGGGTCGGCCCTGTACACCAACTCGACGCTGGCCCTCGATCCGCAGACCGGCGAGCTGAAGTGGTACTTCCAGCACCTGCCGGGCGAGTCGCACGACATGGACGAGGTCTTCGAGCGCATCCTGGTCGACTACGACGACCGGCAGTCGGTCTTCACCATGGGCAAGATCGCCGTGCTCTGGGAGCTCGACCGCGAGACCGGCGAGTTCCGCGCCGCGCACGACCTCGGCTACCAGACGCTCGTCGACATCGACCCCGTGAGCGGGGAGGCCGTCTACCGCGAGGGCATGATCCAGGACATCGGCGAGGAGATCTACTGGTGCCCCAGCACCTCGGGCTTCAAGAGCTGGCGCGCCATGTCGTACAACCCCGTCACCGAGGCGTTCTACATCCCGCTGACTCTCAACTGCGAGACCGGCGTTTTCGGTCCGGTCGAGCGGCGCGAGGGCGGCGGCGGCGTCGGGCCGGTGCGCCGGACCAACCACTTCCACCCGCGCAGCCCGGAGCACATCGGCGAGCTCGTGGCCATGAGCCTGCGCACCGGCGAGGTTCTGTGGCGGCACCGCACCCGGACGCCCATCAACACCGCGGCCCTGACGACGGACGGCGGGCTCGCCGTGGCGGGCGACTGGGACCGGCACCTCTACGTCCACGACGCCCGCACCGGCGACATCCTCTGGCAGACGCGGCTGCCCACCTCGGTGCAGGGCTTCCCCGTCTCCTACGCGGTCGACGGCAAGCAGTACCTGGCGGTGCCGGTCGGCACCGGGGGCGCGAGCTGGAACAACCTGGTGCCGCAGGACCTGACGCCCGAGAAGCGCCATCCGCCGACGGGCAACAGCATCTTCGTGTTCGCCTTGCCCAGCGCTCCGTAGCGGCATCGCCCGGTCTCGCCGTGTCCGGCGAGGAGCCGGGCTTCCGACGCCGGTGCACGTTGGCCGGAGGATTTCGACTGACGGACCACGCGCGGCGGCGAGTCGCCAGGGGTTCCGAGGCGGGCTCTGAAACGAAAGCGCGGGTGCGCGGCAAGGTAGCCCTGCCGCGCACCCGCGTGGAATGAGCAAGGAAGGCCGAGGTCAGTCGCCGGACGGCCAGAGCACGCCCTGGTGCGGGGTGCGGATCGGGCCCTCGCCCTTGTAGACGAACTTCTGCAGCCGCTTGCCCTCGAACGTCTCGGTTGTGTAGACGTTGCCGTGCGAGTCGACCGCGACGTTGTGCGTCCCGTAGAACTGCCCCGGCTGCCGGCCGCCGTTGCCGAAGCTCGAGACGAGCGTGAGCGACTTGCGGTCCACGATGTAGACCTTCTCGTTCACGCCGTCGGCCACGTACAGGTACTTCTGCTCGCCGTCGTGCGAGAAGGCGATGTCCCAAACGGATCCGGCGCCCAGCGTCTCCTTCTCGATGAACATCTCCTTCACGAAGGTGCCGTCGGGATTGAAGACCTGGATGCGGTCGTTCACGCGGTCACAGACGTAGAGCAGCCGGTCGTGCGACATCTCGGCGCAGTGCACCGGCGTGCGGAACTGCTGGGCCGGCGCCGCGCGCGGGTCGTAGCGTCCCAGGTCCGCGTCGTCCGGCACGTTGCCGTACGCGCCCCAGTAGCGCTTGAACTCGCCCGTGTCGGCGTCGATCACCACCACGCGCCGGTTGCCGTAGCCGTCCGAGACGTACGCCTCGTTGGCCAGCGGGTCGACCGAGATCTCCGCCACCCGGCTGAAGTTGGCCATGTCGTTGCTGCCCATGCTCTGGCCGGCCCGGCCCACCTGCAGCAGGAAGCCGCCGTTGCGCGTGAACTTCAGGATGTGCGCGTCCTCGCGGTCGTTGCCCCCGATCCACACGTTGCCCTTGTAGTCGACCGTGACGCCGTGGTTCGAGCGCGGCCATTCGAAGCCCTCGCCCGGGCCGCCCCAGTGCCGCTTCACGTTGCCCGCCGGGTCGAACTCGATCACCGGCGGCGCCGGCACGCAGCAGTCGACCGCCACCGGCGGGTCGGCCGCGGCCTCGATCTCGCCGGCGTTGAGCGTCGCCTCGCGGTGCACGATCCAGACGTGGTCCCACTCGTCGACCGACACCCCGATCGTCGCCCCGATCACCCAGTTGTTGGGCAGCGGCTTCGGCCACAGCGGGTCGACCTCGAAGATCGGCCCCCAGGTCAGCCCCTCGCTCTGCGCGACCGCCGTGCGCTCCAGCGCCGACTGGCCGAGCGCCAGCACGACGAACAGCACGACGCCGGCAACACCTACCCACAGCTTGCGGTTCCGTAGCAGGCTTCTCATGAACTCTCCTCGTTGCTCCGTGCTCAAGTCAGTTTCGCCCGCCGAATGTTGGCACACGCACGCCGGGCGCGCAAGTCCTGGCGGAGTCTGCACCGTCTACGGGGCAGGCTCCGGGCGCTGCACCGCCGGATTGAGGTAGCCGGCCGGCAGGACGCGGTCGGGGTCAGGGCGGATGCTCAGATAGGTCACGTGGTCGGCGATGTCGCGCCAGCCGTGGAACACGCCGGCGGGGATCACCACCACGTCGCCGGCCGAGATCACGCGCACCTGGTTGCCCTCGTCCTCGAACGCGGCCCGGCTGCTGGGACCGACCGCCACCTGGACGACCGCCGCATCGGGTGCGATCGGCTGCCGATCGACGACCGCCGTCCCGGTGACCAGCGTCCCCGATCCCGACACGACGTAGTACACCTCGGTGACCTGGCTGTGCTCGCTGTGCTCGCTGTGCTCGCTGTGCTCGCTGTGCTCGATCGCCGGCGTCGGCCCCGCACTGTCGCCCGTCGGCCCGCGGTGCAGCACGCCGACGGCTACGTTCAGCTTGCCGATGTCGACCACCCGGATCTGCCGGTCGACGCCCCCCTCGGGGCTGTTCAGGACGGCCTCGATGTCTTCCTGCAGCACGTCGGTCGCGAGATCCTGAGCGAGCCCGGCGAGCGGCAGGAGCGTGAGGGCTGCGGCAAGGGCGATGGCGAACCTCGGCATGTCGGCTCCTGTTCCGGTGATTGCGCTCCCGCGGGAAGCGGAGTTGCCTAGAATAACGCACGGCGGGCGCGGCGCCTCCTGCCGTGAACAGCCCGGAGGAGAATCCGATGGCAACCTGCACGCGCAAGGAGTTTCTCGGCCTCGGTGCGGTGCTGGCCGGCGGCCTGGCCAGGCCGCCGGCCGCGGCGGCGCAGGAAGCCGGCGCCGAGGCGGGCCGGCCGGAGCTGGCGGTGGTCAACGCCCGGGTCCATACCGTCGACGACGCGCTGCCGCGCGCCGAGGCGTTCGCGGTCCGCGGCGGCCGGTTCGTCGCCGTGGGCAGCACCGACGACATCCGCAACCTGATCGGTCCGGGCACCGCGGTGATCGACGCCGCGGGCATGACCGTCACGCCGGGGTTCATCGACACCCACGCCCACCCCAGCGGCGTGAACGAGCTGTACGGGGTGGATACGAACCTGCGCACGGTGGCCGAGATCCAGCAGGTCCTGCGGGCCAGGGCGCTCGACACGCCGCCCGGCCGCTGGGTGCGGGGCTTCATGTTCGACGACACGAAGGTGGTCGACGGCCCGCTGCACCGGACCCACCTCGACGCGGCGGTGCCCGACCATCCCGTCGACGTGGCTCACCGCGGCGGGCACACCAACTGGTTCAACAGCGCCGCGTTCGAGCTGGCCGGCATCACCCGCGACACGCCGGACCCGCCCGACGGCCGCTTCGCGCGCGACGCCGGCGGCGGGCTGTCGGGCATGGTGGCCGAGCACGCCCGGGACGTCTTCGCCGACGTCGGCGAGCGCGAGGAGCTCGGCGCGGAGGAGGAGCGCGCCCGCGCCCGCGAGGGAATGGCGCACATCTCGCGCCTGATGACCGCCGCCGGCCTCACCACCGTCCACGACGCGGGGGCCGGCCGCGGCCAGCTCGTCGCCTACCAGGACGCCCGCGAGGCGGGCGAGCTGCGCCACCGCGTCTACGCCATGGTCCGCGGGCCGTACGAGCACCTGCGCAACGCCGGCGTCCACACCGGTTTCGGCGACGAGTGGGTGCGCATCGGCGGCGTGAAGTACAGCGCCGACGGGTCCGCCTCGGAACGCACCATGCGCATGAGCACGCCGTTCGAGGGCCGGCCGGACGACTACGGCATCCTGACGATGTCGCAGGACGAGATTCACGACGTCGTCGAGGAAGCGCACCGCCACGACTGGCAGGTCGGCATCCACGCCAACGGCGACGTCACCATCGACATGGTGCTGAACGCCTACGAGCGGGTCCTCGCCCGCTGGCCGCATCCCGACCGGCGTCACCGCATCGAGCACTGCTCGCTCGTCGACCCCGGCCTGCTGCGGCGCATCCGGGACACCGGCTCGATACCGACGCCGTTCTGGACCTACGTCCACTTCCACGGCGAGAAGTGGCGCGAGTACGGCGCCGCGAAGATGGAGTGGATGTTCGCGCACCGCTCGTTCCTCGACTTCGACGTCCCGGTGCCGGGGGCGTCCGACTACACGCCCGGCCCGTTCGAGCCGCTCATGGCGATCCAGAGCATGGTGACCCGCCGCGACTTCGACGGCCGGGTGTGGGGCGCCAGCCAGCGCGTGACCGTCGGCGAGGCGCTGCGCATCGGCACCCTGCACGGCGCGCGGGCGTCCTACGAGGAACGGGAAAAGGGCTCGATCACGGCCGGCAAGCTCGCCGACTTCGTCATCCTCGAGCGCGACCCGCACGACGCGGACCCCGACGACATCAAGAACATCGGGGTCGTGCGCACGGTGGTCGGCGGACGGACGATGCACCAGGCGTCCTGAGTGCGGCCGGCGGCCGGTGCAAGGGCCTCTGCTATCTCGGGCCCAGCTTGCGGCCGGCGGCCAGCAGGGCGAGCGATTCGCGGATGCGCCGCTGTCGCGTCGCGGGCCGCCTGGCGGTGTGGATCCACGTCACGAACCGACGCCGGTGCGTCGGGGCGAGGGATCGAAAGAACCGCCACGCCCGCGGCTCGGCCCGGAACGCCGCGGCGATGTAGTCCGGCAGCTCCGGTATTGCCGGTGCCGGCGCCGGCGCCTGCATCAGCTCGGCCGGCGCCCGGGCCAGTCCGGGGGCGGCCAGCACGCCCTCCCTCCTGAGCTCGAGCCAGCGCCTGCGGTTGGTGGCTGACCAGTTGCTGCGGGGCCTGCGGGGCGTGAACTTGCGGACGTAACGGTCGTCGTCGACACGCCTGACCACACTGTCTATCCAGCCGAAGCAGAGCGCCTGGCACACGGCCGCCTCGTAGGAGACCGACTCGCGGCCCGTGTGGCGCTTGTGGAAGACCAGCCAGACTCCCCGGCTGGCCGCATGGTGCGCCTCGAGCCACGCCCGCCACTCGTCGCCGTCGCGGACGTCCAGCGCCGGGAGATCGTCGACCATCGGCGCTCACGGCAGCGCCAGCGCGACCAGCGCCGGGACCTCGCCGCCCACCGTGAGCGCGATGAACTGCCGGCCGTCGTGCAGGTAGGTCATCGGCGTCCCGATGGGCGGTCCCGGCAGGTCGACCGACCCGACGATGTCGCCCGTGGCCTTGTCGCGGGCGATCAGACGCGGGCCGTCGCCGCTACCCCCGGCCGTCAGGCCGCTGACGAGCAGCGTCTTCGTCAGCAGCGGGCCGCCGGCGCCGTCGCCGCCGAGGGGGGGCAGGTCGAGGTCGCGCAGCATGGGATGGCGGCGGTAGCGGTCGCCGTCGCCGTTGGGCCGCATCCACGCGTGCTCGCCGCGGTTGAGGTCGATGGCGGTCATGCGGGTATAGGGCGGCTTCAGCAGCGGGAGGTCGTGCGGCATCCGCGGCTGGCGTCCGGACAGCAGCCCCAGCGACACGAAGCGCAGGTCGCCGCCGGCCGCGGCATCGGGCGTGCCGTACTTGACGACCATGGCGCGGTTGGTCGAGGGCACGTAGAGCCGCCCGGTCTCCGGATCGCGACCGCCGCGCCGCTCCAGTTCGCGCCGCCGCCCGCCCACGGCCGCTGAATGGTGCCCTGCAGGCCGCCCTCGACCGTCAGCATGGCCGGGGTGAAGAGCGGCCCGAGCCGGAAGTCGCGCACCGCCTCGACCGCCAGCGCCCGGATCTCGGGCGTGAAGTCGACCAGGTCGTCGATCGCCACCCCCTGGAACTCGAACGGGGGCGGCTTCGTCGGAAAGGGCTGCGTGGGCGACAACCGCTCCCCCGCCAGGTCGGTGTCGGTCGCCACCGGCCGCTCCTCGATCGGCCAGACCGGCTCGCCCGTCACGCGGTCGAACACGTAGGTGAAGCCCTGCTTGCTCACCTGGGCGACCGCCGGAATCCGGCGCCCGTCGACCGTGATGTCGACCAGGTTGGGCGCGGCCGGGAAGTCGTAGTCCCAGATGCCGTGATGCACCGCCTGGAAGTGCCACTGCCGCGCGCCGGTCTCGACGTCGAGCGCCACGAGGCTCTCGGCGAACAGGTTGTCGCCCGGCCGGTGCCCGCCGTAGTAGTCGCCGGTCGGCGTGCCGGTGGGGAGATACACGTAGCCGAGCGCCGCGTCGGCGCTGAGGGGCGCCCAGGCGTTGCTGTTGCCCGAGTAGCGCCACGAACCGTCCAGCCAGGTGTCGACGCCGTAGTCGTCGCCCTGCGGCACGGTCCGGAAGACCCACCTCGTCGCGCCGTTGCGGGCGTCGATGCCCTTGACCCAACCCGGCGGCGCTTCCTTGCGGATGGGACCGTCGGCGATCACCGTCGGCGTGACGACGACGCCGCGGGCCACGACGGGCGGCGAGGCGACCCCCATGAGGTGCCGCCCACGGTGGTTCGTCGCCCGTCGATCGGCGCGGGGGATGCCGGCCATCAGGTCGACGCGGCCGTTGTCGCCGAACTCCGGCACCGGCCGGCCCGTCGCCGCGTCCAGCGCCAGCAGGTAGGCCTCGCTGGTGCCGAAGAAAATCCGCTCGTCGTCGCCGGCGCGCCAGTAGGCCACGCCGCGCGAGTTGTAGAAGTGGGTCGGCAGCACCGCCAGGTACGCCCGCGGGCCGTGGACCCAGCGCGTCGCGCCGGTGCCCGCGTCGACGGCCGCGACGAGATGCAGGGGCGTCGACAGATACAGCACGCCGCCGACCATCAGCGGCGTCGCCTGGAACATGCGGTACTGGACGGTCGGAACGCGCTCGCGGACGGCGTCGAGGTCCAGCGCCGCATCGGGAGAGTCCCAGCGCCAGATCACGCGCAGGTCATCGAAGTTGGCCGCGTCGACCTGCGCCAGCGGCGAGTACCTGGTGCTGCCCGCATCGCCGCCGTAGCTCGGCCACTCGCCGGCGGGGGCGCCGTGCTGGGCGTGGGCGACCGCGCCGCAGAGACAGCCGCCGACGCCGAGCACCACGGCCGCAACGGTGCGTCTCGACATGACCCGCGACCGGCACCTGCACCGATTGCTAGTCGAGCGCCCGGATCTTGACGTTGCGGAACCGCACCTGGCCCGCCGCGTTGTACTGCAGCGCGATCGGGCCGTGCGCATGGCGATCCGAATGCGCGTCGACCGTCGTCTCGCCGTTCAGCTTCACCACTAGGTGATCGCCGTCGGCCGTGATCTCGAACGTGTTCCACTGCCCCGTCGTCTCGGGCATCGTCTGGATCTTCGCGATCTCGTTGATGCTGCCGGTCGGCCACGACGCGTGCGGGTCGTAGATGTTGACCTCGAACGAGTTGCCCTGATTGATCGCGCCCTCCGCCGGCGTGCGGATGAAGATGCCGCTGTTGGCCGTCTCGTCGATCCAGAAATCGGCGACGAGCTCGAAGTCGGCGTAATGGGCCTCGGTCGCCAAGTGTCCCCGCCCCGCCCCCTCGACGGGGCTGACAGCGCCGTCCGCGACCTCCCACTGCGCGTCGCCGCGCGGCGCCCAGCCGTCGAGGCCGGCGCCGTCGAACAGCAGCGCCCAGCCGTCCGCCTGCTCGGCGCTCGTCAGCGTGTTGTGATCCTGCGCCGCGCCGGCCGGCGCGAGGACGAGTGCCGCCGCGACCGCAACCGCCGCTCCACTTGTCTTGAACCAGGTCATCGTCCGCCCATCCCTTCCATAGCAATCGTCCGCGCAGCCGCCCGACGCCCGCGAACCAGGCGCCGATTATACCGCCCGGCCGCCGGCCCCAAGCTGCTAGAATGGGAGGTGCGATTCACGCACGGCCGCCATGGGGGCGACACGGCTTCGACGGGGGTAATGGAATCGCGGAATGCATGCCGAGCACCATCGACTCGCTAATCCGATGGAAAAAACACTAACTGCGGACACGCAGCTTCCACTCGCTGCTTAATCAAGCGGCGCGTTCACCTCGTCCTCGCCTGCGGGTCGGGGCTGAACGTCATATAGCGGGCTGGCCGTCGCGCGTGGCGCCGACACGCGCCGGTGAGACTTTTCGGCGCTGGCTTCCGGCGGTTTCCGCCGTCCTTTGACACCGGGAGCGAGACATTCAAGGACGGACAAGCATGTAGAGTTCCGCGGAAACATACTTTCGGACGCGGGTTCGACTCCCGCCGCCTCCACCAACGCATAGATGTTGTCGGCAACTGTAAGTTTCCCATTCGTGGCAACCGAAAACTGCACACCTTGGTGGTTGGCGGGCTCGGCCGCGCGTTCCACCTTGTTGACGTCGTCAACAGGGAAGGAGCGGGGCTCGGATGCACGGATGGGAGACGAGGATGTTACTGAAACACTACCTGGACCGGGGCGTCTCGAAGGCCGAGTTGTCGAGGCGCTTCGGGGTGAGTCGCCGGACGATCCACGAGTGGGTCGTGACGGGGCAGTTGGACCGGGACCTGTCGTCGGGTGCCTCGCGCTACTCGCCGCGGCCGCCGGTGCCCCACAAGCTGGATTCCTACGCGGGGATCATTGATTCGCGCCTCGAGGAGTTCCCCGGGCTGTCGGCGCAGCGGCTGTTTGACGAGGTCCGGGCGGCGGGCTACACCGGCGGCTACGGCCGTGTGCGGGACTACGTCCGGGCGGTTCGTCCCCGGGAGGTGCCCGAGCCGGTGGTGCGGTTCGAGACGCCGGCGGGGCGCCAGGGCCAGGTTGACTTCGCGACGTTCGCCCTGCCGTGGGGCCGCCGGCACGCCCTAGCAGTCCGTGGTGAAAGTCTGTCCTGAAGGGATCGACACGGCCGATCCCGTGCCCTACACTGGCCGAAATGGCGATGGGGACGACCCGGGACGGTGGGTCACAACAGTCGATGTGGGTGGTGACTTCGGACCTGCCCCAGGGCGGCGGGCATCCGTTCTATGAGCGCCTGAACCAGATCCTGCGCGCGGGCGGCTTCGATGCGTTCGTCGAAGAGCTGTGCGCACCGTTCTACGCGCGTATGGGGCGTGTGTGGACGCCTCCGCGAATGCAAGCTTTTTCTCAGTCTCCTCGTTACGTCCGGCGCTTTCGAGCTCCTGTCCCGGTTCTCCGCGACAGCGGAGCGGCGCGTCGAAGTCCGTGCTTGCTCTTGTGAACGAGGGCCAGCCTTCCGGCTGGCCCGTAAGGGCTTCCCGCACGGTCGGCCGCGGCAGTCACCCGTAAGGGCCGTAGCGGAGCGGAGGAGCCGCGCAGCGGCTTGACAGCTGCGGGTGACCGTGCACGAGGTGGCCGCGCCGAGCGCAGCCAGGGCATCTGGACACGTCCGAAGCCGTTCGCCCCAGTCTCAGGAATCTCACTTCTTTGGGTGGTCCGGTACGTGCGGTCAGGTGCTGTCGTGTGTCCGGCCTCATTGATTGCGGCATTCTCACGCGCCGCGGGCCCGTATGGAGATACGCGGGTCGAGTCCAAAATCGGCCAACTGTGCTCAAAGGCACTCACCCATACTCTGGTTTCCCGACCCCGTCCCGATGACCGTTTGTCCTTACCATCCCTCTCGACCTGCTCGCATTCCCGACGGTGACGAACCGGCTTCGTGTATTCAGGCGGCGACAGCCGGCGCGCGGTAGTGTTCGTTGTTCGTCATCAGCGCCCAGGCGATGCGCGCCATGCGGTTGGCCAGCGCCACGGCGACCAGCATGCGCGGCTTGCGCGCCAGCATGCGGGCCAGCCACGGGTCCTTCGTGCCGCGCCGCGCCGCCCAGCTGACTGTCGCCATCGCGCCGCAGACCAACAGCCGCCGGAGGTCGCGCTGACCCATCTTCGAGATCTTGCCGAGCTTCGGCTTCCCGCCAGTCGAGTTCTGCCGGGGAACCAGGCCCAGCCAAGCCGCGAAGTCCCGGCCGCGCCGGAAGCTTTCGAGCGGCGGCGCGAAGGCCTGGATCGCCATCGCGCACAGCGGCCCGATCCCGGGGACACTCATCAGCCGCACGGTCTGTTCGTCTTCGCGCGCCCGCTCGCGCAGTTCCTGCCCGAGCTCCGCGATCTTCTCGTCGAGCTCGGCGATCTGAACGAACAGCAGTGCGCCCAGCTCCCGAACCGGACCCGGCAGCCCCGACTCGGCATCTTCAATCGCCTCCGCCAGCCGCTCCACATGGGCCGGCCCTTGCGGCGCGACAACGCCGAACTCCGCAAAATGTCCCCGCAGCGCGTTGATCGTCTGCGTGCGCTGGCGAACCAGCAGATCGCGTGTCCGGAACAGCATGCCCTGGGATTGCTGCTGCCGCGTCTTCACCGCCACGAAGCGCATCGTCGGCCGCGAGGCGGCCTCGCAGATCGCCTCCGCGTCGGCCGCGTCGTTCTTCTGCCGTTTGACGAACGGCTTCACGTAGATCGGCGGGACCAGCTTCACCTCGTGGCCGAGCTTCCCGATCTCGCGGCCCCAGTGGTGCGAACTCGCGCACGCCTCCATTGCAACGATGCACGGAGGATGCGACGCCACAAACTCCAGTACCCTGTCCCGGCTTAGCTTCTTGCGGAAGGCAACCGACCCGTCCGCCCCGGCGCCGTGAAGCTGAAAACTGCGCTTCGCCAGATCGATGCCGATGATGGTAGCGTGTTCCATTGGATGCCTCCTCCTCCAGGTGGTGCGTCACAGCAGCTCCACCTTGGCACATTACGATGCCGTCGAGAGGAGGCGTCCACCCCATCAGCCAAGTCTGGCGCCGGGTCGCTACTTCCGGCTGCTGCTGGTGGGCTATTTCGAGGGCCTGGATTCGGAGCGGGCTATCGCTTGGCGGGCGTCCGATTCGCTGAGCCTGCGGTCGTTTCTGCGTCTGGCGCCGCCGGCCTCGCCACCCGACCACTCGACGATCTCGCGGACGCGGCGGTTGCTGAGCGTCGAGGCGCATGAGGCGGTCTTCACCTGGGTGTTGCAGCGACTCGCCGACGCGGGTCTGCTGCGGGGCAAGACGGTGGGAGTTGACGCGACGACGCTGGAGGCGAACGCGGCTTTGCGCAGCATCGTTCGTCGCGACACGGGTGAGGACTACACGGCGTTCCTGACGCGGCTGGCCGAAGCGTCGGGTATCGCGACGCCGACTCGAGCCGACCTGGCGCGGTTCGATAAGGGCCGGCGCAAAAACAACTTCCGTTTTTTCGTTACATGGGTTCGATGGTGTAGTTCCATTTGGGCATTGAGCTGTCGGGTGTGATGCGTAGCTCCCGCATTTGCGTGTCGGTGACCTTGATGCCGGTCCTGTAGGTCTTGCGCACGAGATGCGCGCGCACGCGCAGTCCGGTGGCGGTGCGTGTGGTGCGCAGGTATTTCAGAATGGTCTGGTAGCTGTCGAGCGGGCGGGCGGCCCAGTTCTTGGTGATCTCGCAGAACAGGCGGTGTTCGATGGGGTTCCACTTCGACGTGGCCGGCGGGTAGTGGGCCACGGTCACGCGCAGGCCGTGGCGGTTGCAGAGGCGGTGCTGCAGGTTGAATTTCCAGGCGCGCGCGGTGCAACTGTTGCTGCCGCCGCCGTCGGCCAGGATCTGCAGGGCGTCGGCGTCGGGATAGTGGTTGCGGCCCTCGGTGCGCCACCATTTCTCGATGCAGTCGACGGCGAACGCCGGGGTGTCGGCGGTCTGGCCGACGAAGACGGTGCCGGCGTTGGCCCGCGGGTCGTAGATGCCGTAGGGGATGGCGAGGCCCTCGGCATCGGAGCGGAAGTCGTGGTCGTTGACCGGTTCGGGACTGCGGTCCCACTTGGCGCCGGGATTGAGGAACGTGCCGACGAGTTCCTTCTTCTTGGTATCGACGCTGATGACCGGGACGTTGTTGGCGGCGCAACGCTCGCGCAGTTCGGTGATGTGTCGAAACTGGTCGTCGCGCCTCGGATGCGAGGCCCCGGCGAGCTTCTTGTGGTTGACGCGCAGCGAATAGCCCATCGCCTTGAGCAGTCGAGCGACCGTCTGCGGGCAGACGTCGATGCCGAGCGCGCACAGTTCATCGGCGAGCTTGGCGGTCGTACGGCGTGTCCACTTCAGGCCGCTGACCGGGTCGCCGGCCGTCTCGTGCTCCATCAAGGCTTGGATGGCGGCGATGACTTCCGGCGTTTTTTTTCCGTCGACCGCCGTCCGCCGCCGGCGCGCCGCACCCGGTCGACCTCGACGTCACGCTCGGCCAGTTGCCGCCGGCCCGCAGCGACCGTCGACGGGTCGATGCCGAGCAGTCGGGCGATGCGCCGGTCACCGCCCCACCCGCACTTGAGCGCTTCGAGGCCGGCGAACAGGCGCCGCTGCCGCTCGTCGAGCAGGCTGGCGAACAACACGATGGCGGCGCGCAACTCGTCGGGCATCAGGTCGGCGTCGGGTAGGGGTTGTCCCAATCCGGGCGTGGCCAGCAGCAGGCGTCTGGCGCGCACTTGGTGCGTCTGGTGCGCACGGTCGGCCGCGCAGTAGAGGAACTGGCCGGCGAGCTTGTGCCGTGTCAGCCGCCCGTCATCGACGAGCTTGCGCAGCGCGTCCCGGGTGCCGACACCGAGCAGGTTGTCCAACTCTTCGGCGACGTGTCCGGCCTCGGCGTGATTGACGAACGTCTCGGCGGTTGCGATCAGGGTGCCGGCGCGGGAGAAGCGGACCCCGGCGAAGGACCACAGGCCGCGCTCGTCGAAGTGGGCGAGCTGGTCGAGGGTGTAGTAGCCGCCGCGATGCGAGTAGCTGGTGCGGGCGTCGATGTCCTTGAGCTTGCGGAACGCGGTGCGCCTGCTGGCGCGGGCGCCGAGCGCGGCCATGACCTCGGCCAGCGAGGCGATGGTCTGGTTGCGGAGCAGGGCGAGGATCGTGTCGGCGGAGAACTGGATTGGTCTCATTATGGCACCATTGCGGACTCCTATTCCCGCAATGATGCCATAACCAGAACGGGCTGCACCTCTCAGAATCCAGAAAATATCCGTCCTGGCAGGACTGGTCGCCGATCACGAGAGTTGCGACGCCGGTGTGCTCTACTGCGAGACTACAGGAGCTTCTAGGAAGTTATTTTTGCGTGGACCCTAAGTCCCGCAAGAAGAGGAAGAAGACATCAAACGCCGACTGGACTCATCCGCATGATCCGGATGCGCGGGTCACGAAGATGAAGGACGGTCGGACCCACCTGGCCCACAAGGCCGAGCACACCGTGGACCTGGAGAGCGGCGCGGTGGTGGGCGTTACGGTGCAGGCAGCCGATACGGGCGACACGACGTCGATGGTTGAGACGCTGATCGTGGCGGCCGAGCAGCTCGAGGCGGTTCAGCCGGAGGGGCCTGGCATCGAAGAGGTGGTCGGCGACAAGGGCTACCACAGCAATCAGACACTGACTGACCTGAAGGCGCTGGGTCTGAGAAGCTACATCTCGGAGCCGGACCGGGGCCGTCGGTGCTGGAAGGGCAAGCTGACGGTTCGTGATGCGGTGTATGGCAACCGGCGGCGGATTCGGGGCGCGCGCGGCCGGCGGCTACTGCGGTGTCGAGGAGAACTGTTGGAACGACCGTTCGCGCACGTGTGTGGTAGCGGCAAGATGAAAAGGACCCCCAAGTCTCGGTCAACCCATCAGATTCTGGGCCCTCCCTGTCTGAGCGTTCCCGGGCTGTCGTGCGGGCTCGCCTGGGACCGTGCGCGCAGCCGGCGTCAAGGCCGTCAGCCCCGCGAAGCGGGGGCGGAGCGCAGCGACGCGCCTTGACGCCGGCGAGCACACGGTCATGCTGATGAGCCCGACAGCCCGGGGCTTCGACGCCGGGTGAGCGACGGCGGCGGGCGTTGCTCCGAAGCGGGAAGTACGGCCGGAAGGCATCATCGACGCCGTCCCTTCTTACCGGATGCCGGCGCTTGGTTCTGCTTCGCGGCCGCCAACCTGAAGCTGCCGCCCGTGGTCTGCAG
Source organism: Vicinamibacterales bacterium (assembly GCA_963665465.1). Taxonomy (GTDB): domain Bacteria; phylum Acidobacteriota; class Vicinamibacteria; order Vicinamibacterales; family UBA8438; genus JAAXGX01. The sequence goes on along the minus strand of OY762226.1, from coordinate 3,671,692 downwards.
TACGGTCGCGTGGTGCACGACCCGGTCGATGACCGCGGCGGCCGCCGTCGGGTCGAGGAAGACCTCGGACCAGCGCGCGAACGGCAGATTCGTCGTCACCACCAGGCTCCGGCGTTCGTAGCGCTGGCTGATGAACCCGAACAGCATGTCGGCGCCGGTCTTGTCGAGCGGGACGTACCCCAGCTCGTCGACGTGCACCACGTCGTAGCGGGCGAGCTGGGCGAGCTTGCGGGTCAGCCGGCCCTGCTGCTGCGCCTCGACGAGCATGGTGACCAGCTCGGCCGCGGTCACGAACCGCACCCGGTAGTCGTGCTGGCAGCAGGTCATCCCCAAGGCGATGGACAGATGCGTCTTCCCCGTGCCGACCCCGCCGACGAACACGACGTTGGCGGCCTCGGCGACGAAGCGGCAGTCGAAGACCTGCAGGACGGCGTCGCGGTCGAGGTCCGGCTGCGCCTCGAACGAGAAGGCGTCCAGCGTCTTCAGCATCGGGAAGCGGGCGTCCTGAATGCGGCGCTGGATGCGGCGCTCCCGGCGTGCGGTCACCTCCAGGTGCACCAGCTGCGCCAAGTAGTCGGCCGGCGCCTGACGCTGGCGCATCGCCTGCTCGGCCAGGGGCTGCCACTGCGCCGCGACCGTCGACAGACGCAGCGCCTTGAGGTCGCCGGCCAGGTGCGAGGGCTCGGCAATCGCGGCGGCCATCAGCGAGCGCCCTCCACCAGCGCGTCATACGCCGACAGCGTCGGGACGGGCACCGCGATCCGCGCCAGCTCCGGACGCATCTCTGTGACCGGCGGGCACACCGGCGGCGGGCCGGCCTCCTGCTGCCGGAGGATGAGCCGCACCGTCGCCAGGCGCGGGGAATGACGCTCGAGGGCGGCCCTCACCGCGCGCTCGACGGTGGCGGCCGGGTGCGTCTCCATCAGCCGCAGCATCCGCACCCATTCCTGGTCGGGCTTGCGCGTGTGCTTGGCGAGCTCGGCCCGCGCCTGCTGCCACACCGGGGCCAGCCGCCAGTCGAGAAGCGCCGTCGCCTCGGGCACGGCCCGGTGCTTCCGCTCGAGCAGCGGCAGCACGTGAAGGGCATCGAGGACCTTCGCCCCCCGGCAGAACGCGCGGGGATGCTCGGCGACCACCTCGGCGCCGACCGCGATCGCCACGCGGTCGTGGTACAGCTTCACCCACACCGGCCGGTAGGCGTGGCGGATCGGCACCGAGTAGGTGACCTTGTCCACCCGCACGTGCCCGAACTTGTCGGCGACCCGCGCGACGACGCGGCAGGTCGCGGGCAGGTGAGCGGGCATCGCCCGCAGATACCGCCGCTCCTGCGCCAGCGCGTCCTCGACCGAGCGCCCGTCGTCGAGGTGGCGCGTCGGCAGGTCCGCCTCCAGCTCCGTGATGATCGCCGCGTTCAGCGCCGCCCAGCTTTCGACCGCCAGCCGCGGCCGGAACACGAGATTCCTGACGTATTTCACGCCCGTCTCGACAGAACCCTTCTCCCAGCCCTTCGCCGGCGCGCAGAACTCGGCCCGGAACGGATACCCGCCCCGGAACGCCTCGAACGCTTCGGTCTCGACCCGGTCCCGGCCCGCCAACACGTCCTTGACCGCCAGCGAGGTGTTATCGAGGACGACGCGGTCCACGAGGCCCCCGTAGTAGCGGAAGGCCGACTCGATGCCGTCGAGCAGTGACTCGAGCCGCTCGACCGCGTACGCCTTGGCGAAGTACGTGTTGGAGAACGGCAGCGTCGCCACCAGGTACTTCACCTTGCACGGCACGCCGGCGATGTCGACCCACGACTCGCCGAAGTCGACCTCCATGGTCGTCGCGGCCCGCACGCTACGGTGCACGAAGGCCTCCTTCGGCGCCACGGCCGCCCGCAGCCCCGCGACGTAGCGCCGCACCGTGCGCGCGGAGACCGGCCCGGTCAACGGCATCAGCAGCCGGCGAATCCGCTTCGCGGTCACCTTGGGCTCCTCGCGCAGCCACTGCGTGATCCGCTCCCGCCACGGGTCCAGGCTGCTCGGCCGCCGCGCCGGCACCCGCGCCGGCGGGGTCGACCGGCCGATGGCCCGCCGCACCGTCTTCACGTCCAGCTTCAATCGCCGGGCGATCTCCTTCTTCGGCACATCCTCCACCAGATGCAGGTGTCGAACCTCGGCCCACTGCGTCATCCTGATCACCTCCACGTCCTCCTGGCTCAGTCGACGAGGCGACCTGTCTCGCCGCGTCGATCATCGCCAGGGAATCGCTGATTCCTGGATGCTCAGGGGGTCCCTGTACCTTTCCCGATGACGCCGCGGGAGGGTCTCGCGGCGTCGGGCAGGCCACCGGGAGTACCGAGGGGTCCCAGTGCTTCGAGCACCTGAAAAGGACTTGTGCCCCGGCGGTCCAGCCACCGATGGATGCCCCGTGGGGAGTTTGCGCCGTAGAGCGCCAGTACAGGGAACGGCAGGCATCGGGGCGCGCCCGTTCGATTCGGCAGACCGGAGGTTCAACTTGAAGCTGACTTGGTTCGTGGGTATCGACTGGGGATCGCAGAAGCATCAGGCGTGCGTGCTCGACGCCGCCGGGAAGGTGCTCGGGGAACGGGAGTTTGAGCACGGCGGCGCGGGGCTGTCGCAGATGGCCGACTGGCTGCTGTCATTCGGGGCCGCTGACGAGAGTGAAGTCGGCGTTGCGGTCGAAACGCCGAGCGGTCCCGTGGTCGAGAGTCTGATGGAGCGGGGTTTCGTCGTCCACTCGATCAACCCGAAGCAGCTCGACCGTTTCCGGGACCGCATGTCGCCAGCGGGCGCGAAGGACGACCGGCGCGACGCCCGGGTGCTCGCCTCGGCGCTGCGCACCGACCCGCACTGTCTGCGACAGCTGGAGCCGACCGACCCGGCGATCATCGAGTTGCGGGAGTGGTCCCGTCTCGACGAGGACTTGACGCGGGAACGCGTTCGCCTGGCGAATCGCATGCGGCAGCAGCTCTGGCGCTACTACCCGCAGTTCCTCGACGCGGTTGACGACGATGTCGCGGCGCCGTGGGTCCTCGACCTCTGGCGACGTCTGCCGACACCGCGCGCGGCTCGACGCGTTCGCGAGGTGACGCTCACCAGAGTGTTGAAGCAGCACCGCATCCGTCGGATCAGCGCCTCCACCCTACGTGATCGGCTGCGAGCGCCAGCCGTCAAGCTCGCCCCGGGCGCGGCCGAGGCCGCCGTTGCACACGTGCGGCTCGTCGCCGAACGCCTGGCCCTGGTTAACCGCCAGCTCGACCACGCGCACCGTGAGCTCGGCCGGTTGGTGGATCAGCTCACCGGCGCTGCCCCAGCGGACGACCCGAGCGCGTCGACGGAGGACGAGCCCTCGTCGCAGGAGCCCCGGGATGCGGCCATCCTGCTGTCGCTGCCGGGCATCGGCACCAAGGTGCTGGCCGCGCTGCTTGCCGAGGGTGGCGATGCGGTAAGACGGCGGGACTTCGGTGCCCTTCGCTGCCTCTGCGGGGTGGCTCCTGTCACCCGCCGTTCCGGGAAGAGCATGATCGTGACGCGGAGGCTGGCAGCCCACAACCGGCTGCGCGATGCCGCCTATCACTGGGCCCGCGTCGCCGCCCACCGCGACCCGGCCAGCCACGACAAGTACCAGTCGCTCCGGGCTCGCGGTCACGGCCACGCACGCGCGCTGCGCTCGGTGGCGGACCGCCTGCTCAGCGTCGCCTGTGCGATGCTACGCGACCGCGCCCGCTTCGACCCGCACCGTGTCCGAAGCGCAACTACGTGAGCCGAGCCTTGAGCCCTTCGGTCTCGGCGTTCCGGCTTGGTCTGCGGTGGTGGGGGTTGCTCTCGTCCAGTCCTCCCGGTCTGCTGGATCGGTTCTCCGCGACAACGGAGCGGCCACCTTGCGCCGCTTGCCAGCCTTAAACGAGGGCCAGCCTTCTGGCTGGCCCTCAAGAGCAATCCGCACGGTCAGTCGCGGCAGTCACCCGTAGGGCCGGAACGAAGTGGAGGACCCGCGTAGCGGGTTGACGGCCGCGGGGCAACCGTGCGCGACGGATGCCCCCTCAACGGCCTTGCCAAATGGTGGGGAGTCCTTTTCTGCTTGCCATTTCCACACGTGTGCGAGACCGGCGGGATGCGGCGGGTCCATCTTCGAGGGCATCCGAACATCCTCAAGCGGCTGCTCGTACACGTCGCCGGCTGCAACCTGGGGCTGCTGTTGCGGCAGGTGATCGGTGTGGGCACGCCGCGGAGCCTTCAGGGTCGGGCTGCGGCCCTATTCTGCGCTCTAATCGGGTGGTGGGGTGACCTGTGGCGCCCTCTGAGGCGTCTCTCGACGTTCTCCATGCCGATTTCGGCCAAGACCGGTTCGCCATTGCGCCATCACCGATTCCGCCCGTACGTGTGAACCTAGAGACTTCCACCTCAGGCTGCTAGAGGCATGGCTTGTGGCGGGCCTGGATCCTTCCATTCCGGAACCAGAAGAAATCGAGAATCCGGAAGCGGAACTAATGAGAATTGTTCCAGGCCTTGAGAGAAAGCTAGACAAAGGTGGTATTCCACGACTCAAAAAGAAGGGGGCGGTCTGGCGAACCTTGGCACAGCGCACACGAGAAGCACTACCGCACATCTATGCCGCATGCCCGCATTGTGCGATGTTCCTTTCGTACATAGACACCGTGATCGAAGAACGATCGTAGTTCGTGATCCAAGGTACCCCTACACCTTCTCCCCCTGAAGAGGTGCCAGCGAGTACGAGTTGCTGCGTGTGCTCGCGCTCGAGGCCGAACGGGTCGTGACCTTCGACACGCTGGTGCGCCGGGTCTGGGCCAAGCGCGAGAAGGGCGATGCGAACCTGGTGCGCACCTTTGTCAGGAACCTGCGCCGCAAGCTCGGCGACAGTGCGGCCAGCCCGCCCGCATTTTCAACTAGCACGGCGTCCGCTCCCGCATGGCGAGACGAAAGAAACGTACGGGGTAGCGTTGCCTGTCAAGCGACACTCAAAACTGACAGTGAGAATGGGGGCAGCCGGTGGCTCCCTGATCGCTTGACCCACCCGTTGATCGAGACGGTCAGGATCGTGAGGGCCGGTCGCTCCGGTGGCCTGACCCAAAGCCGGTTGACGGGCACACGCGCCACCTCTACCACCGGCGTTGGTCGATGGCAATGTCGGGCGTGGGGACGCGGGGCGAGCTCGTCGGCTCGCGGGCCGCGGGCGGCTTCGCGCTGGGCCTTCAAGGCCGACGCACTGTGGGTCGGCGCGGCCAGCGAGCAGCTCGACGGCGCCGCCCGCCGGCTGAACGCCTCCGGAGGCCGGGGTGACGCGGGTGCGCACCGCGCTCGAGGGCTCGCGGGGCTTCACCTTGGGCGGGCGGTTATCGCTGACACCGAGCGTCGAGATCGGGTTGCGGCAGGACGGCGGCGACGCCGAGACCGAGGCCGGCACGGACATCGGCGGCGGGCTCGCCTTCACGGACACCGTGACGGGGCCGTCGTTGGACTTGCGGGTCCGCACACTGATCGTGCACCGGACCGAAGGGTTCACGGACAGGGGGATGTCGCTCTCGCTGGGGCGGGACCCGTCGCCGTCGGCTCAACGCCGAGGTCGGCTACGGGCTGCCGGTGGTTGTGCGCTTCGTCGGGACGCCCCGGGTCGGCTATTCGGCCTCACAGTACGGCCGGGACTAGCGGGTGGGCTACGTGCTCGGGGTGCTCGGGGTGCTGGGCAGCCCCAGAGCCCACGGTTCGAGCTCGGCATCGACGCGCAGCGGCGCGAGAGCCCGCAGGCGGGCGGCGTCAGCAAGGGGCTGCTCTGCCGGGCGAGCATCGGGTGGTGACAGGCAGCCGGAAGCATGTCGCACGCGGCTCCAGCACACGGCGGACACAACACGGAGGGTCCGCCGAAGCGAGCGGCACTGCCGGCCGAGGACAAGGTCCAGCAAGGAGTAGAATCAGACGAATGGGCCCTGACGCAACATGGATCATCGCCACGGTGATCACTGTCGGCGGCGCGCTGGCGGCGTTCATGTACGCCCTCGTCAACGGCGTCCACAAGAGCATTGACGGCGTTCACAAACGGTTCGATGACGTTCGTACGGACCCGGGTCGCCTACACGACGACCACAAGCTGCTCGAAGACCGACTTCGAGCAGCCGGCGGGTAGGGCAAAGCGCCGCGGAACCGGACGACCGGGGAACGCACGGCGGCGACAGCGGCGAGCGACGGACCAGCATCGACCCGCCGACCGCGACCGCGTTCGACGCTGGCAGCGCACTGCGCGGCAGCCTCTCGAGACGAATCCGGTGGACGGCGGGGGGCGAGGAGCGGTTGGGCGCGCTCTCGACATACATGGCCACCTGTCGCCGCACGACAACCACGAATGTAAAAGCGTGCCACGTCGATACGAGGCACGCAATACATGGCTACAAATCGCGCATCAAGGCTCGCCCTGAACCAAGTACCCCCCTTCAGATCCTGTGGGTTACGCCGAAACGGGCCCCGAAACTTCGGGCTAGGCGGGCTTGACGTCCTCGGCGCGCGGTCCCTTCGGGCCCTGGCTGAGCGTAAACGTCACGGTATCGCCCTCGCGCATCGAGTCGAACGGCGTGCTCGTGCAGGCGGACTGGTGGAAGAAGTACTCGACGCCGTCGGGTGCCGCGATGAAGCCGAAGCCCCTGTCCGTGATGCGCTTGATTGTGCCGGTAGTAGGTGCCATGCGTCAGTCCTTTGAGTGTGGTCAGCCGAAATCGGCCGTGAGGGTGAACGTGCCGAGGGTTCTCGTCGAGGCGCTGTCAGGTCGACGACGACAGTACGCCCTGTCTCCTCGATGAAATCGCGCGCCACCTGTCGCTGCTCTGGCTTGGATTAGGGCTTCAGGTTCGGCAGAACGCCGAGAGTCGGCGGCAAGGTCTCACCAGCAGAATCTGTTCAGTCTAGCACATTTACCGCTGCGATCCAGTGCGCTCGATCGAGTTTCCGCGCGGCCGGTGTGGCCGTTCGGCGTCCCGCACGGCGGTCGCCGCGGGAACCGGATGCGGGTGACGTAGAATGGGCCTTGAGAATCGACGAGCTCGAAGTCGAGGCGCTCGACCTGGATCCGGTCCACGGACGCGAGAGCCCTGGCCCGGGTGCGGCCTTCGTCGCTGAGATCGAGCGCACCGCCCGGCCCGAGGGCCGACGGTGACCCGTTCGCCATCCTGACAGGGGAGTGCGCAGATGAGAAACAGACGAATTCGGCTGGCAGCTACGGCGGTCTTCGGTGCGCTGGTACTGTCCGGGCTAGCGGTCGTGGCCCAGCAACAGGCAGAGGATCCGCCTCCGATGGGCTTCTTCATCACCAGTGCCGGCCTCGGTGACGGCGCCAACCTGGGCGGGCTGGACGGCGCGGACGCCCACTGCCAGACGCTGGCCGCCGCGGTGGGCGCCGGCGACCGCACCTGGCGCGCCTACCTGAGCACGCAGGGCCCCGACGCCGTCGACGCACGTGAGCGGATCGGGGAAGGACCGTGGGCGAACGCCGAGGGCCTCGTCATGGCCACCGGCGTCGAAAGCCTGCACTTCGACAACTCCAACTTCAACTGGACCCACACGTTGGACGAGAACGGCAACCAGTTCGCATCACGCATCGACGGAGACCCCGACTTCACCGAGCACGACGTGCTGACCGGCACACGCATGGACGGCACGGCGTTTCCGGCGGGCGAGGACCGCACATGCGGCAACTGGACCAGCAACGGCGAAGGCAGCGCCATGCTCGGCCACGCCGACCGCTACTCCTTCACGACCCCGGGGTCGCCCTGGAACACCGCGCACCCGTCACGCGGTTGCTCGCAGGACAATCTGGTGGCGACGGGAGGGGCCGGCCTGTTCTACTGCTTTGCCATCGACTGATGGTGCTGGTGCGGGAAGCACGACGGCGACCGGCTCTTCGCGCGTCTGGCGTGAAGACGCCGGTCGTCGGACTCCGCCGTGCAGGCCGGGCCGCAGGACACCCGCTCACCTGGGCGAGATCAAGTACGGCAGAACCTGATTCGTGATCACGCCCGGTCGGCGCAGATGCCCGTGCGGAGGGGCCTCGGCCTTCTGCCAGGCGACCTCCAGGAGGGTGTCGAACCAATCGTCGATCGCGGCCGGCCCCTGCACGACGGGATGCGGATCCCCCGGGGCCCGCTCAGCCCCCTCGACCATGAGCTTGAACAGGTTGCCGGGCGTGTTGTTCGGGTGGTTCCCGAGCACGACGTCCCAGGGACCCAGCGCCTTGAGGCGCTCGCGGCCCTCGATCCACTCGCCGGTCCAGTCCGTGCCCATGCTGAGACCCGTGCCGCCGGGCGTCAGCACGCGATAGCGCAGGTCGCCGTCGTAAGCGACGTATTCGAACGAGCTCGTTCCGGGGGTGTGCCCCGGCGTGGTGTACAACGTGAACTGCGCGTCGCCCACGGTGATGACCTCCCCGTCCCGGATCTCGTGGTCCCGGGGCGGCGCCACCTGCGTCGTCCAGTCGTACTCGACCCAATCGGCACGTTCCACTGCCAGCTCCAGAAAATCCCAGTCCGCCGGCGACAGGCAGATCGTCGCGCCCGTCGCGGCCTTGATCTGGGCCGCCCCGCCGTAGTGGATCTCGTGCGCTTCCGTGACGAACACGTACTTGATGTCCAGCGGATCGAATCCGAGCTGCCGGACGTTGTCGAGCGTACGATTGACCATGATGGCATTCGTCGCATCGATGAGCACGAGCCCGTCGGACGTCGTGATCAGGTAGGAGCTGACGGCCTCGTTCCCGACAAAGTAGACGTTGTCGAAAATCTGGAACGGAATCTGCACCTTCCAGTCGCCACCGGGGATGTACCCCCTGGGCAGGCCCCACCCGATGCCGTCTCGTCCTCGCGCGCGCTCATCCTGCGCCTGACCTCCAACCACCGCTGTCGCGATCAAGGCGACGACCAACGTCATGCACAGCCGTTTCATCCAGCCCCTCCTGTCTCAACGAGTTGTCCCCGACCCAATTATCGGCATCTCCCCCCTGTGTCAAGAACGAGGGCCGCAGATTGTTCGGCGGATCCGCCCGAAGCAACAGCCCCGACTCGGTCGGCTTCCCGACAACCCGTCGCCGTCCCGGCGTCCACCGGCCTGTATCATCTGGTTCAGGGAGGCGGGACACCCCCGCCCCCGGACCCCGGAGGCAGGCGATGGAATCGGCGCGGCGCATCCCCCCTCGACGGCTCGGATCGACCGGACTCGCCGCGGCGGCCTGCGGATTGGCCGCGCTGCTGCTCGGCCTGGTGTCGACGAACCCCGGCGCGGCGGCCGCACAGCCGCGAGGCGAGCCGGGCATGGTGCGGGTGACCGTCGAGGTCGAGCTGTCGTGCCCCTCGTGCGCCCGCGGGCTGGAACGCCGCCTGCACCGCCTGGAGCACGTCGCCGGCGTCGAGGTGCGACTTGCCGACGCACGGATCGTCCTCACCGTCGAGCCCGGCCGCCACCTGGATCTCGCCGCGGTGCGGGACACCGTGCGCAATGCCGGCTTCGTTCCCGACGGTGTGGCGGTCGTCGCGGTCGGGCACCTCACCGACGTGGACGGTACGCCGGCCCTCGCCCTGTCGCCCGACTTCGCCCTGCCGCTCGACGCCGCGGCGGCTGCCGCAGCCCTGGCGAGCGAGGCGGGCGGACGGCTGTTGAGAGTGAGCGGGCACTGGCACGATCCGCCGGACGGACCCGGCCGGCTGCGGGTCGAGTCGTGCTGCTAGGAGGGGCGCCATGCGTTGCAGCCAGTTGCGCCGGGTCCGTCTTCAGCGCTGGATCGGGCGGGCGGCCGCGGCGCTGCTGCTCCCCGGCCTCGCCGTGCCGATCGTGGCCGCAGCGCAGACCGGGCAGTTGCAGCTCGTCTCGGCGGCGTGGTCGCCGTTCACCAACACGCCGGGACGGCCGCGGTTCGCCCTCGATCTGGTCGGCGCGGCGCTCGAGCGCATGGACCTGCACGCCGAGACGGTCATCGTGGACGAGGGCCGGCTGACGGCCTCGCTGCAGAGCGGCGAGTTCGACGGCAGCGCGGCCCTGTGGCGCGACCGGGAACGCGAGCGCGGACTGCTCTACTCGCAGCCGTATCTCGAGAACCGATTGATCCTCGTCGGGCGGCGGGGCAGCGACGTGTCCGCGACCTCGCTGGCCGACCTCGGCGGCAAGCGGATCGCGCTGGTGGCCGGGTACGCGTACGGCGAGGCGGTCGAGACGACGGACGGGCCTGTCTTCGTCGGCGCGGCCAGCAAGGAGGACGGCGTCGCCAGGCTCCTCGACGGCCAGGTGGACTACGCGCTGATGGACGATCTGGTCGTCCAGTACCTCGTCCGCGACCACCGCGAGCAGGCTCGGGCGCGGCTGGCGATCGGATCGACGCCGCTGCTCACGCGCCCGCTGCACTTCGCCATCCGCCGCTCGCATCCGGCCGCCGAGTCGATCATCCTGCGGTTCAACGCGGAGCTGCGCGGCATGATCGCCGACGGCAGCTACCATCGCCTGCTCCATCTCGACTGGATTCAGGCGGACGTCGACGGCGACGGTCGCGGCGAATTCGTGCCCGGCGACGATCGCGCCGGCCCGCACCCGCCGCCGCATGCCTACGCGCTCTTCGCCGCCGGCTCCCCGGCCGCGGAGCCCGGCGCGGCGCGGCGCTTCCGTTTCGGCGGCAACACCTACGCAGGCTGGTCCTCGGTGCCCGAGCGGTACAAGGCCCCTGAACCGGGCAGGCCCGACCGCGCCCGCCGCACGGTCAGGCTCTTCACCTTCACCTGGTAGCCGGCGCGCGGCGGCCGCCCCCGGTCACTCCGGCAGCGCGAAGACGTAGAGCGCGTTGCCGCCCTCCGGCTGGTAGATCTCCGGGCTGAGCTGCGCGGTGAGGCTCCGGAACGCGCCGCCCAGCGAGGCCGGAACGGCGATGAACTGCCGCCCGCCCGCCTCGTAGGTGATCGGATAGCCGTGCGCCGCGGCGGTCAGGCGGGTCTCCCAGAGCACGTCGCCCGTCTCGACGTCGAACGCCCGGTAGTAGCGGTCGCCGTCGCCCGCGAAGACGAGGCCGCCCGCCGTGGTGAGCGTCGACGTCAGGAAGGCGGCGCGCTGCTCGTGGCTCCAGAGCTCCTCCATCGTCCGCACGTCGTAGGCGGCCAGCTTGCCGACGTTGCCGTCGCTGCCGGGCATCTCGAGCAGCTCGTAGCGGCCGGCCGTCCCGCCGCCGCCCTCGATGAACTCCACCTCCCGCCCGGTCAGGTGCATGCACGCCTGGTGCAGCGGGATGACGAGCGCGCCGGTGCCGGGATGGTACGCCGACGCCTGCCAGTTGTGGCCGCCCAGCAGGCTGGGACAGGCGAACACCCGCTCGCCGATCGCGATGTTCCGCAGGTCCTCCCGGTAGGTCACCTCACCGCTGGTCCGGTCGATCTCGAAGATGTCCTGGTGGACCGTCTCGCGCAGGTCGACGAACGCGCCGGTCCGCCGGTCGAGCTTCCAGAGGATGCCGTCCTTGCCGATCGTGAAGAGCCACTGCTCGCCGTCGGCGTCGACCAGCACCCGCTCGTAGACGATGTCGAGATCGAGCGTCTCGCCCGGCGCGTGCTGGAAGTACCAGCGCACCTGCCCGCTCGCCGGGTCGAGCGCCAGCGTGGAGTTGGTGTAGAGCGCGTCCTGCCGCGTCGTCATGCCGCGGCTCGAGGCCACCCACGGCTTGGCCTGCGCCGTGCCGATGTAGAAGAGGCCGAGCCCCGGGTCGTAGCTGCCCGGAATCCAGGCATCGCCGCCGGCGCGCAGATACGGCGGCGTGTCGCCCCACGACGCGTCGTTCGGATCGCCGGGCAGCGCGATCGTGGACGTGCGCCAGACCTCCTCGCCGGTGTCGGGGTCGTGGCCCGTGATGAAGCAGGTCTGCTCCGTGTAGCGGTCGCAGCCGTTGGTGCCGGTGATGAGGACGCCGTTGGCGATGACCGGGCCGGCGTTCTGCCGGAAGCCCTCCGTGTAGTCGGTCTTGACGGTCTTCCAAACCTCCTCGCCGGTCCGCGCGTCGAGCGCGACGAGGTTCGCGTCGGCCGTCGCGAGGAACAGCTTGTCGCCGTACAGCGCCAGCGTGCGCGTGGCGCCCGCGCGCGCGTCCTCCGGCAGCCGGTGGCGGTAGACCCAGATCACGTCGCCGGTCGCCGCGTCGATGGCCTGGACGACGTTGCCCGGGTGGGCCAGGAACATGACGCCCTCGTGCACCAGCGGCGTCGTCTGGTGGTTGCCCGGCCGGACGGAGAGGGACCACTCGAGCTGCAGGTCGGCGACGTTGTCGCGCGTCACCTGATCGAGCGTGCTGTAGCCGTGGCTGTCGCGCGTCCGGCGCCAGTTCAGCCAGTCTCCCGGCGGCGGGTCCGCGAGCATCGCGTCGGTGACGGGACTCAGCTCGTGCGGCACGACCTGGTTGATGAACCGCGACGAGCGCCGCCGCACCCGCTCGCCCGCCCCGGCCGCGCGGCGGGCCTCCTCGATATCCGCCGCGTCGCCGATTGGCACCGCCTCACCCACCATCAGGGTCCGCTCGCCCGGCACGGCGCCGTTCGCCTCCAGCAGGTACGCCACGAGGTCGATGTAGGCCTGATCGCTGAGCGCGCCGGCCTGCCCCGGGGGCATCTCGTCGCGCAGGTAGGCGAACAGCCCGTCGCTCGTCTCTCCCGCCCAGCTGTTGAGGAACTCCACGCCCGAGAGCGGCGGCGCGTGCACCATCCCCTCCAGGTTGGGCCCATGACAATCGCCGCACTGCACGCCGTAGACCGACCAGCCGCTGGACGCCTGATCCGTGGTGAAGGCCCCGTCGGCCTGCGCCGCCGCGACGGCGACGCCCGGTCCGGCGGTCAGGCCGCCCGCCGCGATCAGTCCGGCGACCACCGCCCGGACCACCCGTGCCGCCAGGTCCGCTCCCTGCCGATGCGATCCGCCGACTTCCATGCAAGTTTCCTTCAACATGATCCGCAGCTCCTCGGTACCATCGGACTGCGCCCGCACCCCGCGCGGCCGCCCGTCCCGCCCTTATACCACCATCGCGGCGGCGGCGCGACCCCGGTGCGACCCGCCCCGGGCTCCTACGGCTCGTCCGGCAGCGGGCCGAAGGCGGGCGGCGGCACGCGGTGCCGGGTCGCCGCCTCGTAGGCGGAGGCCGCCCTCAGCACCGCGGCCTCGTCGCCGGGGCCGGCCCAGAACATCAGGCCAACCGGCAGCGGCGTCTCCAGCCGCGACCGCTCGTGGCCGGGGACGGCTTCGTACCGGTCGCCGGCCGCGTTGAGGACGAACCGGGGCTCGTACACGACGTCGTTGAAGCCGGCGGGCACGACGATCTCCGGCGCGCCCAGCAGTGCCGTGACGGCCTGCGTGGCGCCCGCCGCGCCCCGGCCGTTCACGGTGGGCTCGCTGGGACCGCCGACCTTCTGATGAGGCAGCGTGTTCTCGGGGTTCACGAGCACGTCGAGCCGGTTCTCGCGCAGCACCTTCTCGATCACGAGCTGCATCACGGCGCGCATCTGCATCCGCTCGGTGTTGCCTGCCGAGCGGATGTCGTCCACCAGGACCCAGTTCGCGGATCCCGCCTCGGCCGCGGCCGAGTAGTACTTCGTGTTGGCGTCCAGGCTCGCCATGTCGGCGACCCGCGCGTCGCCCCGCCGGGCCAGGTACTGATCGATGTGGAAGGCGAAGCTCCGCGTCGGGGGCGAGAGCGTCACGCGGCGCAGGTTCACCTTCGGCGAGAGCGGCGCGTTGCCCTCCGCCAGCTGCACCAGATACCGCTTCGACGTCACGTCGTGGCCCGGGACGGCGAACTCGAGGTCGCCGGCGGCGGTCGTGCCGGAGAAGTACTGCGGCATGTGGATCGGCAGGATCTCCGCCAGCGCGTCCTGGAAGGTGTACGCCATGTCGGGCACGGCGGGATCGTCGGGATGGAGCGGATCGACCGACTCGACCAGGCTCGCCCCGAGCCGGTCCCGGAGGACGGTCTTGATCTCGGCGTCGATCCGACTGCTGATCGCCGCGTCGTTCAGCGTGTGCCGGACCATGTACTCGCGGACGATCCCGATGCGCATGCCGGCCAGCGGCGGCTCGCCGCCGTCGCCCGGCGCGTCCTCGACGACGAAGCCGGCGTAGGGCTCGGTGGAAACCAGCGCCTCCGGCACCGCCGTGTAGATGTCCCGCGGATCGAAGCGGCCGAGCTCGGGGTCGGCCAGGGCGTCGAGCACCAGGGCCGCATCCCGGACCGTGCGGCAGTTGATGCCCGCGCGGTCCACCAGCGGGTTCGATCCGACCGCGCCGCCGTACGGGATCAGCCCCCTGGTCGTCAGCAGGCTGACCACCCCGTTGCGCGACGCCGGCCCCTTGCAGGAGCCCCCGGTCTGCTCGCAGAAGGCGCAGGTGACGAGGTTCGCCGCCACGGCCACCCCCGACCCCGAGCTCGAGCCCCGCGGCGAGCGCTCGGTGTCGTACGGGTTGCAGGCCTGGCCACCCCACGTGCTGCGCTCCGCGTAGCCCAGGTAGCGCGCGGTTGGCGCGGCCGGCCCGCCGGGGTCCCCGATGCCGCCGTTGAACTCGGTGGCGTTGGCCTTGGCGTAGATGATGGCGCCCTTCGCGCGCAGCCGCTCGACGAGGGTGGCGTCGGCGGGGGGCGCGTCCATGGCGAAGTCGATGTCCGCCGCTGTCGTGGTCCGCATGTCCGCGGTGTCGAACACGTCCTTGAAGGCCAGCGGGACGCAGTACATCGGCAGCCGGGCGAGATCGGGATCGTCGCCGTAGCGCGCGTCCAGCTCCGCCGCCCGCTCGAGCGCGTCGGGCTGCCGCCGGAACGCCTCGCAGGCCGCGGGACAGTCCGCCGGCAGCTCGCCCGTCGACGGGTGCGCGTCGCAGGCGCCCCGGCAGCTCACGGAGCGCTCGCCGCGCAGGTTGAGCGTGCTGAGCGCGTTGACCTGGCCCGCGTTCGGCACGCCGGCCACCATGCCGAACTGCGCCTGCACGGCGGGGTCGGAGCGGGTGGGCTCCATTCTCCCCAGGTCCAGCGGGATGCCGGCGTAGCGCTCGACATCCGGCAGCACGCTGGAGACGGGAACGGTGGACGTGGGAAAGCGGACCGCGGCACCGGCGCGCACCGGGCCGCTCGCCGGCGGAACCGGCGCGCCGTCGCGCGTGACGAGCCGCGTGCAGGCGCCGTTGTAGGCCCGGGCGCGGTCGACATAGGCCTGCACCAGCCCCCGGCAACCGACCTGGCCGTCCCGGATGGCCTCGTGGATCCCCTCGATGGTCGCTTCCTCGAGGCGGAACCGGTCGGACTGGCCGGCGGCAGACTGCGTGACGACGAGCGGCGCGATCACCACGATCGCCGCCGCGAGTGCCCCGGTCGACAGCCGTCGTGAGCGCGTTCGAGGCGAGTTGCCCGCTCCTTGCATGGCCCGATCCTACTATCCGCGACGTCTGACCCGAGGAGCTCGGCGTGGTGGAGGGCTTCCGACGCAGAGCCCCGGCAACAGGGCGCGTTTCACACGTGCGGGCGCGACGCCACCGAACGGGGTGCGCCGATCCTGCCGGCCCGTGGCAGGATTCCGCGCGGCAGAGCACGCCGAGGTCGGTCGTGCGGCCCGGCGTGTGCCGGGGTCCGCATGATCTTGGCGACAAACGGGGAGGTCATGGCGTGCAGCAGTGCGCTGTAGTCGAGCTGGAACCGTATTTCGGCGCCGACCGACAGCCGGTCGTGGCCGGAGTCCGCGACGAGATGGTCGCTGCTGGCTCCAAGGATCGCGATGCCCGGCGGCGCGCGGAGCCCCTCGGGGTCGGTGTCCTGACGCCCGAGTGCGAAGATCACCTGGGAGGCGTCGCCCCGGTCCGCGATCGGCGGCGGGGTCCCGAATGCCGTCTCCGCGAGCGTGCCCCAGGGCCGCGACGGCTTGGTGCTCGACTCGATCACCTCGGCTACGAGGCTGATGGCGTCGCAGTGCAGCCCGTCGATGGGGCTGCGTCGCAACGGCTCGCGACCGAGCAGAATCGATTCGCCCAGGCGGAGGTTGTTGATCCGCCCGGTGTCCGCGGTGCCGAGGGCCCAGTCGAGGTTGGCGGAGTTGCCTCCGGACACGACGCCGACCCGCTGGCCGAGCGTCGCCTCGAGCGAGTCCGCGAGGGCGGACAGCTCGGCCATGTTCCTGGCGTCGGGCGACACGCCGCTACGGCAGGCGAGGTTCGCGCCGATGCCCCGGAGCGCGAGGTTCGGGAGGCCCAGCGTGTCACGCGCGGCGTGTTCGAGGTCGCCGGGCATGATGCCTTCGCGGAGATCGCCGAGCTCGACCATCAGCACGACCCCGTGACGGCGTCCCGAGACCTGCGCGGCCGACGAGAGCGCCCGGATGACGTCGATCTCGGTGTTGAAGCTCACGTCGGCGTGCGCGACGACGCGGGTCGCCTGGCTGAGCATCGGCGCGCGCAGAAGGATCATCGACGCCGGCACCCGCGCGCGGCGCATCGCCTCGATGTTCTCGATGCGGGAATCGCCGAGCACCGTCACGCCGGCGCCCAGCAGGGCGCCGGCCACCGCCGGCGAGCCGAGGGTCGCCTTGGTGACGCCGGTCACGGAGATGCCCCGGCCGCCCAGCCGGGCGACCAGGGTGCGCGCGTTGTGGCGAATCTTGTCGAGGTCGATCTCGAGTCGCGGCGCGCTCATCGCACGCCGGCGAGCGGCGTCCTCTCGAGCTGTGGGAACGCCGAGCACACCATGTCCGCCAGGCGCTCGGGCGACCGGGTCAGCGCATCGGTGGCCGGGATGCCGAGCTCACGCTCGTAGCTGACGATGGCGGCGGAGACCTCGGCCTCGGTCATGTGCTCGTGATTGATCGTGAGGCCGATGACGGTCGTGTCCGCGAAGGTCTGGATGAGGTTGATCTCGGCGGCGGCGGTAGGCATCGGCATCTGTTCGTAGTCGCAACGGTGGGGACGCTCCGGGGCGTGCTGAAGCACCACCCCGTGCGGATGGCAGCCGCGGAGGATGAGGCTCGACGTAGAGAACGCGGGGTGCCCGAGCGCGCCCTGGCCTTCGATGACGATCACGTCGGGCCGCTCGGACTCGAAGGCGTCCACGATCGTGGCCTCCAGCTCACCCGAGCAGAACTGCGAGGGAATCGCGTCGAGCGCGACACCGTAGCGGGCGCCCTGGATCAGGCAGGTCTGGCCGGTGCCGATCATCACCGCCTTGACGCCCCGCTCGTTGAGGGCGCGGGTCAGAATGGTGGCCGTGGTCCGTTTGCCGATGGCGCAGTCGGTGCCCAGCACGGCGATGCGCGGGCAGGTCACCTCGGCGAGGCGGCCACTGAAGATGCGCAGGTCCTTCTTGGCGCGCGGGCGGCGGACGTCGAGAATCGCCACGTGCTTCGCGCGGCTCATCGCGAGGAACTCCGGGTCGTCCTGCAGAAACTCGTGCAGGCCGTTGACGACGTTCATCCCCAGCGCCATCGCCTCGAGGACCACCCTGCGCTCGTGCGGCGAGAGCAGGCCGGTGGCCGGCGCGATCCCGATGATGAAGTAGTCCGGCGTGCAGCGGGCATGCGCCAGCGCGTCGGCGAGGTCGCGCCGGATGGGAATGTCGTTCGGTCCGTCGCCGAGCACCACGCCGGCATCGAGTCCGGCCTTGCTGCTGTCGATGACCGCGAGGATCTCGTAGCGCTCCGAGTGCCGGACCAGCCCGTTCGCGGTCTTGCCGTCGGCGTCCCCGAAGTTGCCCTCGCAGTAGACGATGGCCGATGCGTCCCGTTCCGTCCCGGCCGGGCGGCGGGTCGTCGGCGAGGTTCGCGGGCTCGGTGGATTCCGGCGATTCGCGACTATCAAAGGCCCGTCCGGTCGGTCGCCTCGGACAGCACCTGCGACGTCGTTCCCGTCGGCTGCAGCCGATCGAGACACACGATGAGGGTCACCGCCAGGGCGATGGCCCCGGCGTTCAGCCCCGCCCAGTTTTCAACCGAGACCTGACCGGGTACGAGCAGGATCCAGGCGGTCACCGTCAGCATGAGCCGCATGGCGAGAGCCATCCGGCAACCGGATCGTGTCGACATGTGGTCCTCCAGACGGCCGCGATCTCCGCGGCCTGAAGATGTGCGGGTCGGTTGACCGGTGACGGGCAGGTTCCCCCGTTCCTGTCGCCGGACCGACGGCGGCTGCTGCAGTGACGCCGACTCCGCACCGGCGAAACGTGCACTGACACGTTCGCCCACCGAGTTCGGCTTTGGTGAGGGCTGGGGCTTTCGGCCTCGGCAGAACGCCGACGGCAGATCTCAGAAAAGCGGTGTTCAGACAGTATACCCCGGATCAGGGCGTCCGTCTCTCTAGCGGGGCGCGGCCTCGAACATCCAGGCGTCGCCGGCTTCCACCGCCGCCCGCGTGACCTGCGACGGGTACTTGTCCGCGATGGCGCGGCTGATGCCGTCGAGGATCGCGCCCGACTCGATGCGCACGAGCCGCCGTTCGTAGCGCTTGCCGTCGACACGGAGCACGGCCCGGCCGTCCCGCTCCGCCTGGACCGGCCAGCGCTTCCACAGCCGCCCCACCGCCGTGCCCATGTAGCCGGACCAGACGTAGAGCTTGCCGTCGTGCTCGGCGGCCCAGAGGCGGCGGGACGTGGGCGGGTCGAGGAGCTGCAGCTCGATGGTCGCGATGTCCCGGACGAAACGCCAGTCCGGCTCCGGGCCGGCGTGCAACTCGCCCGCCACCAGGGCGCCGCCCGAGAACACCCGGTTCGGGCCGTCGGCGAAGCGCTGCTTGGCGGCGGCCGTGAGGACGGCCGCCACCGGGATCAGCAGCAGGCAGGCGGCGACGATCAGCGCGCGGGAAGCTGCTTGCATGGTCCGGCCGGTCCGCATCGGCCGCTACTGCTGCTGCTGCTGCGCGTCCGCCTCCGCCTCCTGGGCGCGCGCGCCTGCCAGCATGTTGTAGAGGCCGTAGTTGCCCTCGTGGCAGGCGTACTCGAACACTAGGTCGCCGCGCTGCATCGGCAGCAGGGCGGTGAACGGCCGCGTGAAGGTCGTCGGGTCGTTCACGGTGTACTCGTAGTGTAGCGTGTCGGGCGCCGCCAGGCTGAAACGCTCCGTCAGGTGCAGGTGGGTCCCGTCCCCCGCCGCCTGCGCGATCGACGGGTTGAAGCTCGCGGTCTTGGCCGTGAAGTTGGTCGACTCGATCACCAGCGTGTCGCCGTCCCAGTACCCGCGCGAGTCGCCCATCCACTGGCGGACGCTCGCGGGCAGGTGCTCGCGTCCGTCGAGCGGCACGATGCGCGCGTCGTGCACCATCTCGTGGAAGATCACGACGTGGTCCGCCGTCTGGAAGATCTGGATGTTCTGGTTGTAGCCGACGGGCACGATCGGCGGACCCGTGTTGAAGCCGAGCAGGCAGCGCTCGGCGAGGCCGCGGTCCTCGTGGCTGTCGGTTCCGATGCCCGCGGCGCGCACGCGCACCGGCAGCGTGCCGCCCAGGTCCTCGGCCAGCGAGAGCTGCTGCATCTCCACGCCCCGCTGCAGCGCGGGCAGGCGCCCGTCGGGCGGATCCACGATGAGCGACGTGCGCTGGCCCTCGACCACCCCGGCGCCCTGATCGACCCAGAACGCGTTGTACGCGCCCACGTCGCCGCCGACCGGCAGGATCTCGTCCCCGCGCTCGGTCGGCGCGTTCGCCGCGGCATCGCGCGCCGCCGCCTGCGATTCGAGCTCGCTCGCCTCCTCGTCGGTCAGCACCGCCTTGTCGGCCAGGTCCACGGGCCGCTCGAGCGGCGTCAGCGTGCGGAAGTCCCAGACGCCCTGCAGGTCGGGCCTGCCGTCGGGCAGCCGCGGCGGTTCGAATGCCGTCTGCGCGCCGGCGGGACTCGCGCCGGCGGCGAGCACGACGAACACGAAGGCAACCGGTACGGCGACGAGAGCTTTGCTGATCATCTCCTCCTCCTGGGCGCGCGGACCCCGCGGCGCCGCCATGGGCGACCGCGATCATACCGCAGGCGGACCGTGCGGGCGACGCCCGGACAGCGGGATGCGCGGGGCGCCGGCACGATCGAATCCGGCGTATGATGGCCTCTCCGGCACCGGCCTGCCGGGCGGCGCCCGGCGGGCAACGGCGGTCGGTGCGGCATCCTCAAGGAGGTTCGAGCATGGCGCGGAAATCACTCGCGGCAGGACGCTTCATCTGCGCGGGCGCCCTGGTCGCGGCGGCCGCGGTTGCCGCGCTCCAGGCCGGCCAGTCGCCGGGCGCGGCAATCCCCATGGACGGCGACGACATCGCCGGCGTGGTCAGCGGCCCGAGCGGCCCCGAAGCGGGCGTGTGGGTGATCGCCGAGACGCGCGAGCTGCCCACGCGGCACATCAAGATCGTCGTGACCGACGACCAGGGACGCTATCTCCTGCCCGACCTGCCGGCGGCCACCTACGACGTGTGGGTGCGCGGCTACGGACTCGTCGACTCCGGGAAGGTGCGCGCGGAGCCGGGGGCGACGCTCGACCTGACGGCCGTGCCGGCGCCCGATGCGCGCGCCGCCGCCGACTATTATCCGGCGCAGTACTGGTTCTCGCTGCTCCGGCTGCCGGCGCCGGACGAGTTTCCGGGCACGGGCGCGCAGGGCAACGGCATCTCGCCGGCCATCGACAGCCAGGGCGCCTGGATCAGCGGGGTGGTCAGCACGGACGGCTGCATCGGCTGCCATGCGCTGGGCAACAAGGCCACCCGCGAGATCCCGGACGCCTTCGGCGACTTCGACTCGCACGTCGCCGCCTGGGACCGGCGCATCAAGTCCGGTCAGGCCGGGGTGAACATGGACACCCGGCTGAACCAGGTCGGGCGCCGGGCGGCGCTGGCGATGTACGCCGACTGGACCGATCGCATCGAGGCAGGCGAGTATCCCGAGACCGCACCGCCCCGGCCGCAGGGCGTCGAGCGCAACGTGGTCGTCAGCCTCTGGGACTGGGCCGATCCCCGGGCTTACATGCACGACCTGATCTCGGCCGACAAGCGCAATCCGACGGTCAACGCCAACGGCCCGGTCTACGGGGCCGCGGAGAACAGCACGGACTACATGCCGACGCTGGATCCGCTCACGCACACGGCCGCGAGGGTCGACTTGCAGGTCCGCGACCCGAACACGCCCACCACGGCGTCGACGCCGCCGCTGATGCCGTCGCCGTACTGGGGCGAGGAAGTCATCTGGGACAGCCAGAGCAACGCCCACAGCTTCGCCATGGACAGCCGCGCTCGGGTGTGGATCGCGGCGCGGGTGCGTCCCGCCGAGGCGCCGGCCTTCTGCCAGGCGGGGTCCGACCACCCGGCCGCGCAGGCGTTCCCCATCGAGCGCAGCAACCGCCAAGTCCAGATGTGGGACCCGGAGACGGGCGAGATCACGACCGTCAACACGTGCTTCGGGACGCACCACCTGAACTTCGCGGAGGACGACAAGCTGTGGTTCTGCGGCAGCGGCCCGGTGGTCGCCTGGTTCGACACGAAGGTGTTCGACGAGACCGGCGACGAGGCCCTGGCGCAGGGCTGGACGGTGCAGGTGCTCGACACCAACGGCAACGGCCGGCGGGACGACTACGTCGAGCCGGGCGAGCCGCTGGATCCCGCCCGGGACATGCGCATCGAGCGCGGCTTCTACGGGGTCGCGCCGAGCCCGCTCGACGGATCGATCTGGGGCTCGACGCGGGGCATGCCCGGGGGCATCGTGCGGGTGGTTCCGGGCGACGACCCGGTGCACACGGCCCTGTCGGAGTACTACGAGGTGCCCTGGAACGACCCGGACGCCCCCGTGCAGGGCTACTCGCCGCGGGGCATGGACGTCGACAGCGACGGCGTGGTGTGGACGGTGCTCTCGAGCGGCCACCTGGCCAGCTTCGACCGCGGCAGGTGCGAGGGCCCGCTCAACGGACCGACCGCCACGGGCCGGCACTGCGACGAAGGCTGGGCGCTCCATCCGTTCCCGGGGCCCAACTACCAGGGGGCGGTCGACTCGGCCAGCGCCGACTCCGCGTACTACAACTTCACGGACCGGTTCAACCTGCTCGGGGTCGGCGAGAACATCCAGCTGGTGACCGGCAACCTGTCCGAGGGCGTGCTCGCGCTGGTGGACGGCGAGTTCCGCACCTTCCGCGTGCCGTACCCGCTGGGCAGCTTCTACGGCAAGGGCCTCGACGGGCGCATCGACGATCCCGACGCCGGCTGGAAGGGGCGCGCCGTGTGGACCACCTCCGGCAGCCGGGCGCCGTTCCACGCGGAGGGCGGCACGGTCAACGTCGCGCCGGTGTTCCGGTTCCAGGTGCGGCCCGACCCGCTGGCGCACTAGCAGCCCGGCGTGGATAGGCGTGGATAGCGGACAGGTAGCCGTCACCGGCGCCAACAGCGCCGTCGGTCAGGCGCTGCTGGCGCGGCTCGCCGACCGGGACGAGTTGCGCGTCCTCGCCGTGGTGCGACGCCAGGCAGCGGTGGCCGGCCTGCCGCGTTCGCCGCGCATCGAGACCGCGGTGGTCGGCTACGAAGAGCCCGACCGACTGCGCGCGGCGCTGGGCGGCATCGACTGCGTGGTGCACCTGGCCGGCATCCTGTTCGAGACCCGGGCGTCCGACTATCAGCGTGCCAACGTCGAGACGACGCGGGCGCTGGTCGAGGCCGCCCGGGCCGCCGCGGTGCGCCACATCGTGTTCGTCAGCTCGCTGGGGGCCGATCCGGACTCGCCGAACGGCTACTTCCGATCCAAGGGGGAAGCGGAACGCCTCGTGGCCGGCGCGGGGACCGCGGCCACGATCATTCGCACCCCGCTGCTGCTGGGACCCGCGACCGCCGGCGGCCGCGCCCTCGTCCGCGCCGCGTCGCGCGCGGCCGTCCGAGTGCTCGGGGGCGGCGCGCACCGGCTGCGCCCGCTCGACGTCGACGACCTGTGCGCCGCCGTTGCGCGCTGCTGCCGGGAGCCGTCCGCCGGCGCGCGGACGTACGAGCTGGTCGGACCGACCATGCTCACGCATCGCGAGCTGTTGCAGCAGACGGCGCGCCTCCTCGGCCGCGACCTCACGGTCCGCTCCATGCCCGTCTGGCTCGCGCGACTCGGGGCGAGTCTCGCGGGCCTGATTCGCAGCGGCGGCCTGACGCCGGCGGTGATCGACGTCATCACGTCCGACGAGGCGGTGCCGCGCAACGCCGACGGCGATCTGGGCATCAGCCTGACGCCGTTGTCCGACACGCTGGCCAGGCTGCGGCAATCCGCGGGAGAACCATGACCGTGCCATCGACCGAGCACCGCGCTTCCGACGAGCCGCCCGCCGGCGTCCGCCCCGCCCCCAGCCGGGCCGGCCGAGCCGCCTTCCTGGCGCTGGGCGCGGCCTGCTTCGCCTATCTGTACTACCGGCTGAACGGCGCGGCGGCGCGCGAAGGGCTGGCGCTGGTCGACTACATGACGGGCGTCTTCGCCAACGTCGACTGGGTGTCGTGGATCGTCCTGATGGTCGCCTACTCGGGCCTCTACTTCTGCATCGACACCCTGGTGGTGTCCCGTGCGCTCAACTGGTTCATCACCCCGGTCCGCTACCGCGACATCCTGCCCATCCGCGCCAGCGCCTACATCATCTCGATCTTCAACGAGCAGATCGGCAAGGGCGCGATGGCCTACTACCTGCACCGGCGCGACCGCGTGCCGGGCTGGGAAGTCGGCTCGGTGATGCTGTTCGTGATGTTCTGCGAGGTGTTCTACCTGCTGTTCTGGGCGACGGTGGGCTACGCCGTCAGCGGCCCGTCGCTGCCCCCCACCTTCGGGCTGCTGCCCTGGCTGGCGGCCGGCGCGGTGCCGGTCTTCGCCCTCTGGGTGCTCTACTTCCGGGGCGCGATCCTGCCGGACAGCAGCCTGCGCGAGCGGCGCATCTTCCACGCGTTCCGCCGGGCCGAGGTGAAGCACTACGCGCTGTTCCTCGTGCTGCGCTCACCGGCGCTGCTGGCGGCCGTGGCCGTCTACACGACCGCGCTGAACCTGTTCGGCGTCGAGGCGTCCTTCCTGGCGCTGCTCGGCTACCTGCCGGTCATCTTCTTCGCCGCCGCCGTGCCGACTCCCATGCGCGCGGCCGCCATCACGTTCTGGGTCATCCTGTTTCCCGAGAACGAGGGCCCGATGGCGGCGTTCGGGTTCGTGCAGCACAACTTCTTCATCCTGTTCAACGCGCTCATCGGCGCGGCGTTCTGGCCGCGGGCGCAGCGCGAGCTGTTCGGGTAGGAGGCGCGGCGGGCATGGCCCACCTGCTGACGGGGCTCAGGCTCGGGCTGGCGCTGCCGCTGGCGGTCGCCTTCGCCCGACCGGACTGGCTGGCCGCCGGCGTGGTCGCCACGCTGCTGGCGGCGGCCATCGCCAGCGACTGGCTCGACGGCGTCGTCGCCCGCCGGCGGGGCACGGCCTCGGCCGGCGGCCAGCTCTTCGATCACGCCACGGACTGCGTGTTCGTCAGCGCGGGACTGACGGGCGCCGCGCTCGCGGGCAGCGTCCCGCCGGCGCTGCCCGCGCTGATTCCGGTCGCCTTCGGCCAGTACGCGGTCGACTCGTACTGGCTGCACCGCGACAAGCGGCTGCGCATGAGCACCATCGGGCGCTGGAACGGAATCGGCTACTTCGTCCCGCTGGTGGTGCTCGCGGCCGCGCGGATCGAGGTGATTCCGGGCCAGGCGGCGGCGCTGGAGCCGCTCGCCGGCGCCGCGGCCTACGTGCTGGCGGCGTCGACGCTCGTCTCCATCGTCGACCGCGCCACCGCGGCGCACCGGGCGCGCCGGCGGTAGCTTCATCAAGACGGGGCTGCGCCCCGGACCCCCGGCGTCCGCTTGCGGGGACCCCACAGCCCCGCGCCGCTACCGCCGAGGCGCGCCGTGCGCAGCTTCCATCAGACGGGGCTGCGCCCCGGACCCCCGGCGTCCGCTTGCGGGGACCCCTTCGCCCCGCGCCGCTACCGCCGAGGCGCGCCGTGCGCGCCTTGCGCGCCTTGCGCGGCATCCGTGTGCGGCGCGGGGACGGGTGCAGCCTGTAGACCGGCCGCGGAGCCGAGGTATACGATTCCCTTCGGATAAGGACGGTTGCGAATGCTGCTGCACATGCGACGGGACGTCCGGGCCGCCGCTGGCTTCCGCCGCGCGGTGCTGGCGCTCGGGTTCGCCGCGCTCGCCGCAACGGCGGGGGCCCAGCCCGATCGGCGCCCGCCCGCGATCGAGCGGCTCGAGATCGTGGAGCCGCCCCGCCCCGAGGCACCCCTCGGCGCGCGGATCGCGATATCGACGGACGAGCCGGCGCGTCTGACGGTCGAGATCGCGGACGGCGCGCGGCTCGTACGGCGGGAGCTCGACGGCCGCTATCGAAGCGCGCACGTCGTGCCGCTCACAGGCCTGCGGCCCGCGCGGACGCACGCCGTCACGTTCATCGCCACCGACGCGGCGGGCAACCGCGCCGCGGCGGCGCTGAACCTCGACACCGAGCCGCTGCCGGACGACTTCCCGCCGCTCGAGGTCGCCGTGAGCCAGCCGGAGCGCATGGAGCCCGGCGCGACGCTGTTCAACGTCTATCGCTGGGGCCGGGAGGGCCGCGACCCGGATTTCGGCCTCCTGGTTGCCGTCGACACGGCGGGCGACGTCGTCTGGTACTATCGGGCCGGGCACGTCATCGCGAACGCGGTCCCGCTCGCCAGCGGCAACCTGCTGTACATGGCGATGGTCGACGGGATCTGGGCCCTGCTCGTCGAGATCGACCTCCTCGGCAACGTCGTTCGCGGCTGGCACCCGCGGGCCCTGGCCGCCCGCGCGCCCGCCGGCAGCATCCTGGTCGACACCGACTCGCTGCACCACGACATGATGGTGCTGCCCTCCGGCAACCTGGCGGCGCTGGGCTCGGAGGTGCGCACGTACCGGGACTATCCCACGAGCGAGGAGGACCCCGCGGCCCCGCGCGCGACGCGGGACGTCGTCGGCGACCTCGTCGTGGAGTTCGCGCCCGACGGGACCGTCGTGCGGCAATGGTCGCTCCTCGACGCGCTCGATCCCTACCGCATCGGCTACGACTCGCTCGGCACGTCGTTCTGGGGCGCCACCTACGGGGCCCTGGGCCGTCCCGACACCGAGCTCGCCGACTGGACGCACGCGAACGCCCTCGCGCACGATGCGCGCGACGACACGTTCGTCGTCTCCGCGCGGCACCAGGACGCCCTCGTCAAGCTGGACCGAAGCGGCGCGGCGCGCTGGATCCTGGGTCCGCACGCGGGCTGGTCGGACCCGTGGCGCAGCCGGCTGCTGGAGCCGCGCGGCGACCTGGAATGGCCCTACCACGGCCACGGCGTCGAGGTCACGCCCGACGGCACGATCCTCGTGTTCGACAACGGCAACCACCGCGCCACGCCCTTCGACGACCCGCTGCCGGCCGAGGCGTCGTACAGCCGCGCGGTCGAGTTCGACGTCGACGAAGAGGCCCTGAGCGTCCGGCAGCGCTGGGTCTATCCGCCGTCCGACGCCGAGCGCTTCTACTCGTCGTTCCTGAGCGATGCCGACTGGCTGCCGGCCACCGGCAACGTGCTGATCACCGACGGCGGGCGGACGCGGACGGTCGAGACGGCCGACGGGGAGCCGGCGGTCCGGCGCTGGGCGCGCATCCTGGAGGTGACCCGCGACGAGCCGGCGGAGACCGTGTTCGAGCTGGTAATCGACGACGACTCGCCGACCGGGTGGCACGCCTACCGCGCGGAGCGCTGGCGCATGCCCGTCGTTCACCGTTGACGGGGCAGCGGCGGCCGGAACGGTTGGCGTCGGTCCGGCCGGGAAGCGCCGGGATCGTCCAGGCCGGCTTCAGGTGCCACCGCTCACTCGCGTCGACTGACAGCGGCAAGGGCCTTCACGCGCCGGGGTCGCCGGCTCTGTTCGCCGACGATCCGCGTCGACTCACCGATGGGCTTGACCTTGCAAAGGCGCGGAGCCGCGTGGCCACGCCTGGGCAGCACACGCGGCGCACACCGACACGTGCTGTCAACACCGTGCGGATCCTGCTGCGGGCATTGTTCGCGCTGGGCTCCGTCGCGGTCGCACCGCGACGCGTTCATGTACCCCTTTCACCGGGGAGCTTCGTGCGGACCGTAGTCCAGCAGGGCGGCCCCGCCAACGACCCTGACCACCTCCAGCGCGAGCCGCCGCGGATGCTCCCTCCCCGACGGGGCAGGATCCGCCCCTTCCGCCGCGTCGAGCTCCAGGACGCGCCGCTCCCCCTCAACGAGGTGGATGGTCGTCGCCTTGCCCCTGACCACGACGTCGATCCGACTCCCCGCGGTCACCTGATCCGCAATGGCGGAACCGCCTCCGGACCGTGCTGTCAATCGGACGTGAAGAGAACGTTCGTCCGGGACCCACGCCGGCTCCAGGTGCGCCGCGAATCCCTCGCCCGCGACGAACACGGTCAGCGGCAGGTGACGGGGATGCAGGTCGAGCGTCGCCCGGCCCCGTTCGTCGGTCCTGCCAGACGTTCCCGTCCCCTCCGGGAACAGGGCGAGCACGTCGGCACCGGCAACGGGCTGGCCGTCAGCGAAGACCTGAACAACCGGGTCGACCCGCGGTGGAGCGATCGAGCGCACGAGACGCCAGGGGACCAGCCGGCCGTCCGTGCGCGGCTGCACCTCCTCGCCGCCAAAGACCACGGCCACCTCGCATCGAGGGCGCACTCCCGTCAGGTGCGGGGCCACGCGACGCGCGCCGGCCAGCAGATTCGACGACGGTGTGGCGGACGACTTCGCCTCGACGAGCGTCAGCACGTCGGGCTCCTCGATGAGCAGATCGAGCTCCGCGCCGTTGCGGTCCCGGTAGAACGAGAGACCGCCGCTACGGCCGCGGTGCGCGCGATGCTTGGCCACCTCCGAGACGACCCAGGTCTCGAAGATTGCGCCGCGGAGCGGATGCGTGCGAAGCTGCCGCGCCTCGCGGATACCCAGGAGCCAGCAGGCGAGACCGGTATCGTGGAAGTACAGCTTGGGCATCTTCACGAGCCGCTTGCGCTGCCTGGCGTGGAACGACGGCAGGTGAAACGCGATGAAGCTCGCTTCGAGGATGCCGAACCAGGACCTGGCGGTCGGCTGGGAGATGCCGCAGTCGTCGGCCAGGGAGGAATAGTTGAGCAGTTGCCCGGTGCGGCCGGCGCACAGCTCCACGAAGCGCTGAAATGTCGTCAGGTCCCCGACGTTGCTGATCGTGCGTACATCCCGCTCGATGTAGGTGGCGACGTAGGAACGGAGCCAGTCCGAGGGATTGAGGCCGCGATCGAAGATGGGCGGATAGCCGCCGCTGAACAGGGCCGCTTCGAGGCTGGCAGGATACTCGGAGAAACGCCTGATCTCGTCCCAGGACAGGGGCAGGAGCTGATGCATGGCGGTGCGTCCCGCCAGCGACTGGCTGATCGATTCAAGGAGCGCGAAGTTCTGCGACCCGCTCAGAATCCAGCGTCCCGGCGTCGGGTCCGCGTCGATGATGCCCTGCAGGTACGACAGCAGGTCGGGTGCGCGCTGAACCTCGTCGAGGACGGCGCCGCGCGGGAACTGCTCCAGGAAGCCCCGCGGGTCCTGCGCCGCAAAGGCCCGCTCGTCCGGCGCCTCGAGCGACCGATACGGATGACCGGGAAACACCATCCGGCACAACGTCGTCTTCCCGCTCTGCCGCGGCCCGGTGAGCGTGATGGACGGCGACCAGGTAGCCGCCCGCTCCAGCTGCGCCCCCAGGTCGCGATGGACCATGCGACGTAACGTAGCATGGATGCAGGCTGATTCAAAATACGACTTTCAATCAGCACGCGAACACCACCACAGGTTGGAGGAACGCGCTCGAGGGACTAACGTGCTGAGGAGGCTGGCGATCGCAGCGACAACGCCGCCGACCGCTCCAGCCACCATCAACGGGTCTCGCTTCATCGCTCCCACCCATCGTACGTCATGCTGAGCCCCAACCGATGTCGGCAATCCTGATCGCGGGCTGCGGCGACGTCGGCGGCGAGCTGGCGCGGCGCCTGCTCGCAGACGGCCACGAGGTGTACGGGCTCCGGCGGCGGGTGCACCTGCTCCCGGCGGGCGTGCGGCCGATCGCGGCGGACCTGCAGGATCCCGACAGCCTGCGGGCGGTCCCGGAGGGGATCGACGCGGTGTGCTACGCCGCAGCCGCCGACGGGCGCTCGCCCGGCGCCTACCGCGCCGCGTACGTCGACGGTCCCCGCAACCTGCTGCGCGCCGTCGGCCGCGCCAGCACGCTCGGCCGCGTGCTCTACACGTCGAGCACGCGCGTCTATCCGCACAGCGCGGGCGAGTGGGTGGACGAGGACTCCCCCACCGGCGGCGACGACTACGCGCGGCTTCTGCTCGAAGGCGAGGCCGTGGTCCGCGACAACGCGGCAGCGGCCGTGGTCGTGCGCCTCGCGGGCATCTACGGCCCGGGTCGCACGCGCCTCGTCGACCGGGTGCGCGCGGGCGAGCCGTGCTCCGCCGCCTGCACCAACCGCATCCACCGCGACGACTGCGCCGGCCTCCTGCGGCACCTGCTGCGGCTCGATCGCCCGCTCCCCCTGTACCTGGGTGCGGACCACCAGCCGGCAACCGAGTGCGAGGTCATGCGCTGGATTGCCGCGCGCCTCGGGCTGCCCGCCCCTGCCCCTGCGGACGCCGGCGAGGCGGCCGGCGGCAAGCGCTGCCGGAACGCGCGCCTGGTCTCCAGCGGCTACGCGTTCGAGCACCGCAGCTTCCGCGACGGCTACGGCGCCCTGCTCGCGGGCGTCCCCGGCCAGGCCGCCGCACCTCGCACGCCGCTGCCTTAGCACGGGGCGCGGCTGGCTTGCCACGCGAGGCACCCGCGAACATCATGAACATGCTGGAGCGGCCGGTGCGAGGCCGGCATCCCGGGCCTGGCGCGAAGCAGGCGTCCGGGGCTCGCGGACACGAGAGACCGACCATGTCGCAGCACGGCACCCCGGATCACGGACCCGCCCCGGACTCACCCGCGGACCCGTCCGCGTGGCCCTGCCCGCTGCTCCCGTTCCTGGCGGCGGCCTCCGTCTGGCTTGCCGCGGTCCACGTCGTCTCGCGGGCGCAGGCCATGGAAATCTTGTCCGTCGGCGCGAGCATGCTGCTGGTGGGCGTGCCGATCTGTCTGGCCGGGGTCTACACGACCACGCTGCACAAGCAGTTCGGGCTGCTGCTGTTTCAGAAGCGGGGCTGGCTGTACGACCTGCTGTCCCGCCGGCTGCTGGCCTCGCTGTTCTGGACTGGCTGGGCGCTGGCGATGTCGTTCGTCCTGCTGCTGCGGTTCCACGTCTACGACCGGCTGGAATGGGCCGTCCTGGCGGCGACGATTCCGGTGTTCGCGCTCGTCTTCGCGGGGATTCACCGCGTATTCGCGAAGGAGATGCGCCCGGACGCGGCAGCCACCTGGGCGCTGGTGTGGTCGCGCCGGGCCTGCCCGGCGCTCATGCTCCTGCTCTACGTCGGCGCGCTGGCGTACGGGGGCGACGTGCCGCGGCACGCGTCGCTCGACCAGGCCATCGAGGCCCACCGCAGCACCGCGGCCGCCTGGCGCGGGAGCGCGCTGGTGCAGGAGGCGCTGTACTGGGGCGCGTACTTCGACGGCCTCGAGGCGTACGCGCTGAGCCGCCTGGGCAGCGTCGACTCGCTGTGGACGCTGCTCGTGATGGGCGCCGGCAACCTCGCGATCTTCTACAACGTCTGTCTCGCCCTGTCCTGCTTCCGGATTCCGCGGGCCGGTTTCGCGCAGGCCGGCCTGGCGCCGCGTTCGTTCGAGAACGTCTTCGCGGCCGCGGCGGTCGCCACCTTCCTGGTGGGCTTCGTCTACTTCCCGCTGCTGGCGCGCCTCGACGAGCACGTGGCGCGGTCGCCGGATCCGGCGCGCGTCCGGGCGCGCGTGGAGCGGGACACGACCGCGGTGGCTCGGCAGGTGTTCGAGCGGATCGACGACGACCACTACCGGCCGGGGACGCTGGCGCAGCTCGCGAGCGCGCGTGCCGCGGCCCTCGACGTCGTCGGCGCGGCCGCCGAACGGTTCCGGCGCGAGGTGGACGCGGCGTTCGAGCGGCTCGAGGACGAGGCCGTCGGGGAGTACCTCGATTGGTACTACAGCCTGCCGGCCGAGTACGGCCGCCTCGGCATGATGCTGCAGGGGCGCCTCGAGGACTACCTGACCGAGCAGGCGCGCCGGACGTTCGGGCAGGACAAGTGGTATCGGCGCGTGGAAGCCGTGTTCGAGACGATGCTGTCCGTCGAGGAGCGGGCACGCGCGGCGTACGAGCTGACCGTGCGCGACATCCTCGACCGGAACCGGGTGCATCCGGAGCGCGCCGCGTTCGACGTCACGCTGACGGCCTCGCTCGAGGACATCGTCCAGCCGTCCCTCCATCAGGACGTCATCCCGACCGCGCACCGGCTGGCGACGGCGGGGGTCGCCGCGGGGGCCGGCTCCGCCGCCGCGGGCGGCATCACGTTCGTCATCGTCCAGAAGGTCACCGCGAAAGTGCTGGGCAAGCAGGTCCTGAAGCTGGCCGCGAAGGCGCCGCTCAAGGCGGCCGCCGGCAAGCTGGCGGGCGCCGTGGCGGGCGGCGCGGCGATCGGATCGCTGCTGCCGGGCGCGGGAACCGCGGTGGGCGCCGTTGTCGGCGGCGCGCTCGTCGGCGCGTCCCTCGGCCTGGCCGTCGACGGTGCGCTGCTGGCGCTCGAGGAGGCGCTGAGCCGGGACGACTTCGAGCGCGAGCTAGTCGCCGCCATTCGGCAGGCGCGCGACGAGTTCGCCGACGAGTACCTCGGACCGCCGCCGGCGGGACGGTAGTCGCGGTCGGTTGTCGTCGCGCGAGCCGGTAATCACGACCGCCGGCGCCCCGGATTGATCCAGCGCAGGTTTCGAAACCGAGCGAAGTCTCGGCGGCCAGGCGTCTACGCCGTTCTACGGCGCAGACTCCTGGTAGACGCCGGCACGGTGCACTATACTCCCGGTACCGAGGTCGCGCCGATGCCACTCAAGCGTGATGCCGCGGATCCCGCCGGCGCCTTCGACGCGTCGCGGCGGAGCTTCCTGAAATGGAGCGCCCTGCTCGGGGGCGCGACGGCGCTCGGCGGGGGCGGCCTGCTCCTGTCCCGCTACCCGTTCGACGGTGCTCCCGTGGGAGTCGCCGGCGCAGCGGCCGCCGGCCGGCGCATCTTCCGCACGGCGAACACGCCGGAGTGCCTGCACTGCGCGCTCCTGGCCCACGTCGAGGACGGCCGCCTGGTCAAGGTGACGGGCGACCCCGACTTCAACGTGCTCGCCTGCGCCCGGGGCATCTCCCGCATCCGCCAGCTCTACAGCCCGCACCGCCTCAAGTACCCCATGCGCCGCGCCGGGCGGCGCGGCGAGGACCGCTGGGAGCGGATCGGCTGGGAGGAGGCGCTCGACGCGATCGCCGAGCGCTACCGGCGGATCCTGGAGGAAGACGGGAACGAGGCGTTCCTCGCCTTCGGGGGCACCGGCAACTGGTCGACGCTGTCGACGGGCGTGCGCGGGCTCTACTCGGCCTTCTGGAACCGCTTCGGCGGGACGACGCCGATCATCTCGCAGCTCTGCTGCGCCTCGGTCACCGAGGGCTACAACGCCGTCTTCGGCGGCGGGCGCTCCGAGTTCCGCGACGAGTGGGTGCACAGCCGGTTCTTCCTGGCCTGGGGCAACAATCCGGCTGTCTCCAACCAGGGCTACATGAAGAACCTCTTCCAGGCCCGCGAGGATCACGGCGCCCGGCTGGTGACGATCGATCCCCGCCTGAGCGAGACGGCGGCCCTCTCCGATCAGTGGATCCAGGTCCGGCCGGGGACGGATGCCGCGCTCGCGCTGGGCATGGTCAGGGTGCTCCTCGACGAGGAGCTGTACGACGACGACTACGTCCGCACCGTCACCAACGCCCCGTTCCTCGTGCGGCACGGCGAGCACGGCTACGACCTGGCGGCGCGCGCGCCCGGCTGGCCGACGGGCGGCGACGCGCTGCCGGTGGATCTGCGCGAGTTGCAGCTGCTGACGAGCGGCGACGGCGGCCCCGAGCGTTTCATGGTCTGGGACGAGCGGGGCGGGCGCCCCGTCCCCGCCGACACGCCGGGGGTGCGGCCCGCGCTGCAGGGCAGCTACGAGATTGGCGGCGTGCGCTGCCAGCCGGTCTTCGAGTGGCTGCGCGCCGTCGCGGCGCGCTACACGCCCGACGTCGTCGAGCGCGTCACCGGCGCCCCGGGCGACGTCGTGGCCCCGTTGACGCGGGAGTTCGCGGCCGCGAGGCCGGCGGCCATCATCCAGAACATGGCCGGCGCGCAGCGCACCGACAACGGCACGCTGACGGTGATCGGCCACCTGTACCTGGCCTCGCTCACCGGCAACGTCGGCGTGCTGGGCGGCGGCGTCAACGACAACGGCGGCTACCTGCGGCAGGGCGGGGACATCAACTACCCAGTGCCGATGCAGCGCAACGAGCCCATCGCCGGCATTCCCGCCACCAAGCTCGGCGAGTACCTGGTCGAGCGCAAGCCGCATCCGGTCCGGGCCATCCACGTGGCGGGCGCGGGCGTGCTGACGCAGTACCCGAACACGCGGAAGATCATCGCCGGGCTCGACAACGTCGACATCATGGTCGTGCAGGACATCTTCATGACCACGACGGCGCGCTACGCCGACTTCGTGCTGCCCGTGACGACGCTGTTCGAGACGCGCAACCTGCTGGCCGGCATCCGCAGCCGCTACATCCAGCTCATGGAGCAGGCGATCGAGCCGCTCTTCGAGTCGCGCTCCGACCGCTGGATCATGACCGAGCTGGCCCGGCGCCTGGGCTTCGGCGACGACTTCGACAAGCCGGACGACGAGCTCCTGCGCCACGTCCTCGAACCGACCGGGGTGACCCTCGAGCAGCTCGAGCAGGGCCCGGTCAATCCCATGCCGGATCCGTGGATCCCGTTCGCCGACAAGCAGTTCGGCACGCCCTCCGGCCGCATCGAGCTCTTCTCGCTGTACCTGCAGCGGAAGGGCTTCGCGCCCCTGCTCGAGTACCGGCACCCGGTGGAGGCGCCGTGGGTGGACGAGCGGCTGGCCGCGCGCTATCCGCTGCAGCTCATCAACCGCAAGAACCACAACCACGTCAACTCGAGCTTCCACCACCACGACTTCCTGACCGAGATCTGGGCCAGCCAGGTGCTGCAGATCCATCCCGACGACGCGCGGCCGCGCCGCATCGAGGACGGGGCTCGGCTCCGCGTCTTCAACGATCGCGGCGAGATCGAGGCCATGGCGCAGGTGACGCGCGGCATCCTGCGCGGCGTGGTGAGCGTGACCACGGGCTGGGGCGCGGTGGACGAGAAGCAGAGCGCCAGCATCCTGAGCCCCGACAAGTACGAGCCGATCTCGCTGGGTCACACGCTGAACTCGTCGATGGTCGAGGTCGCCACGGGGGACGCGGCATGACGAAGCAGGTAGCGTTCTTCTTCGACGCCAACCGCTGCACGGGCTGCCGCACGTGCGAGATCGCGTGCAAGGTCGAGAACGGGGTGGAGATGGGTCCGCGCTGGCGCAAGGTGCGGACGGTGGAGGGCGACGAAGCCGGCGGGCCCTACATGTACCACGTCTCGATGTCGTGCAACCACTGCGAGGTTCCCGTGTGCGCCGAGGCCTGCCCGTCCGGCGCCATCTCGAAGCGGCCCGACGGCATCGTCATCGTCGATCAGAGCAAGTGCATCGGCGCCCGTCTCTGCGCCTGGGCGTGTCCCTACGACGCGCCGCAGTTCAGCGAAGAGACCGGCAAGATGGAGAAGTGCAACTTCTGCTCGCACCGCATCGACGCCGGCAGCGGCCCCGCCTGCGCGGAGGCGTGCCCGACCAAGGCGCTGCAGTGGGGCACGCTCGACGAGGTGGCCGCGAAGCCGG
The DNA here is from genome assembly GCA_963665465.1 of Vicinamibacterales bacterium. Taxonomy (GTDB): domain Bacteria; phylum Acidobacteriota; class Vicinamibacteria; order Vicinamibacterales; family UBA8438; genus JAAXGX01. Next base: position 3,636,755 of record OY762226.1, on the reverse strand, counting down.
GGGTTACGGACCAGTTCGGGCCGCTGCCCGACGCCGACATCACCAAGCCGGCGATACGCTTCATCCCGCTCAAGCTCGTCCGCGCCTGACCCGCGCCCGGCATGGAGACGCGCGACTGGTCGCTCGTCGTCTTCACGCTCCTGTCGCAGGCGGCGGTGGGCGCCTTCCTCACGCTGCAGGTCCTGCGGGGCCTGGCCGCCCGGCGCGGCGCGGCCGCGCGCGACGGCGCCCTGTTCGTTCCGCTGCTGGCCGTGCTGATCGTGCTGTCGGCCGGCCTGGCGGCCGCCCTCTTCCACCTCTCCACGCCGCTCCAGGCGGCGCGCGCCGTCGTGAATTTCTCGTCCTCCTGGCTGAGCCGGGAGATCGTCTTCGGGAGCCTGTTCGCCGCCCTGCTGGGCGCTCTCGCGGCGCGGGAGCGGCAGGCCGCGGGCGGCCCGTGGCTGGCCGCGCTGGCCGCGCTGGCCGGGTTGACGTTCCTCTACTGCCAGACGGCGATCTACCTGCTGCCGGCCCAGCCGGCGTGGAACAGCTTCGCGACGCCGGCCGCGTTCGGCGGGACGGCGCTGCTGCTGGGCATCCTCGGCGTGGCCGCCGCGCTGGCAGCCGGGAAGCTGCCGGCGGCGACCGATCCGGCGCCGCGACGCGGCGGCGGGTCCTGGACGACCGTGCGCGTCCTGGCGCTGGCGGGCCTCGTCGTGCTCGCGGCCGAGCTCGTCGTGCTGCCGCTCCACCTGGCCGCGCTGGCGGCCGACGGGTCGGCCGCGGCGGCGGCGAGCGCGCAGCGCCTGACCGGCGACTACGGCGGCATCCTCCTGCTGCGGGTCGCGCTGCTCGGCGTGGCCGCCGCGGCGCTGGCCGGGGTCGCCGGCAACCGGGTCCGGTCCGCCGGCCGGCAGGCGACCGCCGCCCTCACGTACGTCTCGTTCGCCGCCGCGCTCGCCTCGGAGCTCTGCGGCCGCTTCCTCTTCTACGCCATGCAGGTGAGGGTCGGCATCTGACCGCGCCCGCCGAGGGCGGCGGCGCCCCGGACCGCGGCGAGTGGCAACGGCTCCAGGAGCGGCAGGCTGTCGCCTATCACTTTCTGGGTCGCTGCTTCCACGCGCCGCCGAGCGCCGCGTGGCTGGAGGCGCTGGGCAGGGACCGCCTGTTCCATGCCTGGCCGCTGCCGTCCGCCGACGAAGAGACAGCGGCGGCGCTGGCGCTGCTCGCGGCGTACTGCGAGCGCCGGGACCCGGACCGGCTCGACGCGCTCACGTGGGACTTCAACCGCCTTTTCGTGGGACCGGGCGAGATGCTGGCCCCGCCCTGGGAATCGGTTCACCGCAGCAAGACGAAGCTCACCTTCCAGGAGCCGACGCTGCAGGTGCGGGCGCTGTACGAGGCGTTCGGCGTGCACGCGCCCGCGCTGCACCGCGAGCCGGACGACCACCTGGCGCTCGAGCTGGCCTTCGTCGCGACGCTGTCGGAGCAGGCCGTCGAGGCCGCTGCCCGGGGCGACGGCGACCAGCTCGAGCGCTGCCACCGGGCCCAGCGGCAGTTCCTGGAGGACCACCTGCTGGCATGGGCGCCCCGCTGCCTGGCGCTCGTCGAGGCGCACGCGGAAACCGACTACTACCGCGGCGTCGCCCGCCTGGCGCGCGGCTCGCTGGCGGCCTCGGCGCGTCTCTGCGGCGCGCGCCTCGACAGCGCCTGATCACCCGCGCGGAATCCAGCGGCCGCCGAGCACGGTCCCTCCGGGGAAGAGGCGCTGGCGGCCGGCCCGCAGGTTCTCGTAGTTGTCGACGAAGTCGACGGCGCCCACCCGCTGCTCGAGCAGCGCGAGGTCGGCCGGCGCCCCCACGTGCAGCGTCCCGCGGTCGTTGAGGTGCGGGAAGACCCGCGCCGCATTGACCGTCACGCAGGCGACCACGTCATCCAGCGTCATCCCGGCGTCGAGGAACTTGGACATGACGTTGGGCAGGTCGACGACCCCCGGCACGGTCCGGCTGGCAGCGTTGCCGTCCGTCGAGATCGTGTCGGGCCAGAAGCCGGCCTGCATGACGCTGTCGAACGTGTCCCAGCGCAGGTGGCCGGTCCGCCCGTTGGCGACGTCGAACCACACGCCCCGGCGGCGGGCGGCGAGCACGTCCGGCAGGATGCGGCCGGCGTCGTCGACGATGGCGTTGGGCGGCGGCGCGAACATGTGGGTGACGATGTCCCCCGGCTTGAGCAGGTCGAGCAGCCTCGACAGCGGCGAGGCGGTCTGGCCCATGTGAATCATCACCGGGAGATCGAAGGACGAGGCCACCTCCTGCGCCCGGCGCAGCACCTCGACGTCGTCGGCGGCGACGTTGCGCGACAGCCGCGCCTTGACCCCGACGACGAAGTCGCGGTGGCGCGCGACGGCGTTCTTCGCGGCGTCCACGTCGGCGAGGTCGAGATCCATCGTGTCGCCCTCGCGCAGGATGCCGGCACGCCCGATGTTGATCAGCACGCGCGCCGACTGCGGCGCCGCGCGTGCGATGGCGACCGGCTCGGCGAGGCCGTCCGCGCCCGCCGACCCCGCGTCGACCCAGGCCGTCACACCGTCCTCGAGCGCCACCCCCGGTCCGGCCGCGTCCCGGGCGTAGTGCGCGTGGACGTCGAGCATCCCCGGCACGACGAAGCGGCCGCGCGCATCGACCACGTCGGCGCCGGCGGCCGGGATGTCGCTCTCGACCGCGGCGATGCGGCCGCCGGCGATGGCCACGTCGCGGACCGCGTTGATCCGCAGCGACGGATCGACGACGCGCCCGCCCTTGACGACGAGGTCGTGGCGCACCTGGAGCGCGCGCGGCGCGCGGCCGAACAGCGCCGCGCCGGCGGCGGCGTAGACGAACTGGCGGCGATTCAGCTGCATCGGGGCCTCCCGGGTCGGTGCAAGGGAGCCGGGCGTCAGTCGATCTGATAAGCCGGCGTGCTCATGATGAGGTGCGCCACCATGCGCAGGGGATCCTCCAGGTACGTCCGGGCGCGTCCGATGTCGGACGTGCCCAGCTCCCCGTCCAGGAACGTCACGAGCGCATCGCGCACGTCGTCCGACGCGGGCATCCGCAGGAACCGCCCCAGCAGATAGTCCACCGCCTCGGCGGTCGTGTCCGCGCCGGAGTCCAGGATCATCCGCGTCATGTCGATCCGCGCGGCGCCCCGCGGCGTCGGAATCAGCTTCTGCATGGCCTGCGCCCAGGCGCGGTAGCCCGAGACACGGGTGTTGAACAGCTCGTCGCGCTCCGTGGCGGCCAGATCGAACGCGGTCATCCGGCCCGGGTCGTCGAGAGCGATGGCGGAGCTGAAGGCATAGCCGTCGCGCAGGCGCTCGCCGACGATCCCGTCCCCGCTGCGATAGAGGAAGTTGGGATCGCGGAAGTCGATGACGTTGGGAAACAGGTAGTTGAAGGCGACGTTGCCCCGCTCCTGGATCAGCGCCGGCGTGATCCACGAGCGGCCCTGCGCCCAGCCCGCCACCGACGGCGGGTTCAGCAGATGCTGCCCCAGCGCAATCGTCGTCCGGTTGAAGTCCGGAACCCCCGGCACGTCCTCCGCGCCCAGGTGCTTGAGCAGCGTGATCACGTGCTCGACCGGACCCTTGATGTGCGCGCCGTAGCTCGCCGCGCTGTAGAAGTCGCGCGAGCCGAAGATCGCCGCCAGCAGCGGCCGCACCTCGTAGTTGTTGTCCCGGAAAATCTCGCCCAGCTTCGCCTGCAGCTCGGGCGAGACCTCCTCGCGCACGAAGAAGCGGTAGATCTTCGCCGCGATGTACTCCGCCGTCACCGGCTGCTCGAGGATGATGTCGAGCACGTCCACGCCGTCGAAGTTGCCCGTGCGCCCCAGGAACGTCTTCTCCTCGTCGTCGTGCAGCGCCGGGTGCACCACGAAGTCGAGGTTCTCGAAGTTCCACCCGGTGAAGGCCCGCGCCGCCTCGCGCACGTCCATCTCCGAGTAGTTGCCCACGCCCATCGTGAACAGCTCCATCACCTCGCGGGCGAAGTTCTCGTTGGCCGCGCCCTTCACGTTCACCCCGGCGTCGAGGTAGTAGAGCATCGCCGGGTCCTGGGCCACCGCGACGACCAGGTTGCCGAAGTTGCCCGTCGCGTGCCGCTGGAAGGTCTCGATCTGCAGCAGCATCTTGCGGTAGTCGCGGACCTTGTTCTCGGCCGTCGCGAAGTGCCCGTGCCAGAACAAGGCCATCTTCTCTTCCAGCGGCCGGTGCGTGTCGAGCATCCGCTCCGCCCACCAGTAGGCGACCCGGCGCGCCTCGAGCTGCGTGGCGCGCAGCCAGTAGAAGAAACGGTCCGAGACCGGCTGCATGTGGCGGTTGACCGAGTCGGGCTTGACCCGCACGCCCATGCTCGCGCCGCGCGCCATCGCCCGGTCGGTGGCCGCCGGGCGGCTGGGCGGGAAGTGCGTCAGCGTCTCATCCCAGAAGCCGGAGTGCTCGAACGGCTGCAGGTGGTCGTTGGGGACGTCGTCGTAGTAGACCAGCGAGCGGATCGCCTCCTCGGGCGTCATCGCCGCCAGCTTCTCGATGTCCTCCGGCGTGCCGCTGAAGCCGGCGCGGCCCAGCAGGTGCTCGGCGCGGTCGTAGTTCCAGTCGGCAGCCGTGATCGGCGCGAGGTCCCCCTGCCAGGCGGCCGGCCCGGGCGCCCAGTCCGGCGGGTTCGCCGAGGCGTGGCCGGCCATGCAGAGCGCCAGAACCATGCCAGTCGTTGCCGCCTGCCGGTAGTGTCGAATCTTCATCGCTTGCTTCCCTCCGCGGTCCGGGGGCGTCCCGCGCCGCCGGGACCGTCCCCTCTTCCAGCATCCATTCTGGACGCGCCGCCGCCATTGTCAAGCGCGGCGTGCCCCACACCGCCACGACCAGGTCCCGCTGCACCCCAAGGCGCGCACAGCGCGCCTCGGCGGAAGCGGCGCGGGGCAAAGGGGACCCCGCAAGCGAACGCCGGGGGCTCGGGGCAAAGCCCCGTCAGATGGAAGCCCGCACAGCGCGCCTCGGCGGAAGCGGCGCGGGGCGAAGGGGTCCCCGCAAGCGAACGCCGGGGCTCGAAGCGCAGCCCCCGCCTGATTGGAGCGGCGGCGCAGACGCCGCAAGGCGCGCACAGCGCGCCTCGGCGGGAGCGGCGCGGGGCGAAGGGGTCCCCGCAAGCGGACGCCGGGGCTCGGGGCAAAGCCCCGTCAGATGGAAGCCCGCACAGCGCGCCTCGGCGGAAGCGGCGCGGGGCGAAGGGGTCCCCGCAAGCGAACGCCGGGGGTTCGGGGCAAAGCCCCGTCAGATGGAAGCCCGCACAGCGCGCCTCGGCGGAAGCGGCGCGGGGCGAAGGGGTCCCCGCAAGCGAACGCCGGGGCTCGAGGCGCAGACGCCGCCTGATTGGAGCGGCGGCGCAGACGCCGCAAGGCGCGCACAGCGCGCCTCGGCGGAAGCGGCGCGGGGCGAAGGGGTCCCCGCAAGCGAACGCCGGGGGTTCGGGGCGCAGCCCCGTCTAAATTTAGTCGAGCTCGATGACCACCAGGTGCGCATTCAGCCAGCCGGGCAGCCAGCGCGGCACATCGGGCCGCAGGCGCTCGAACACGTCGCGCCGGTAGTCGGGATCGTCGAACACCACGCGGGCCCGGCCCGACAGCGTCTCGCCGCGGATGGTCACCGTGACGGGTGCGCTGCCCCGGCCCAGGGTGCGCCACCACGGGCCGTCCGCGCCGACGAACACCAGATTGCCTTCGCGCCGGTAGTTCACCGGCAGCACACGGCCGTTGGGCAGGCGCAGCAGCATCACGAGACCGGCCCGTTCGCCCTGCGGATCCGCCGTGAGCTCCCGCACGACCCGCGGATTGCCGATCAGGTTCACGTACGCCAGTACGCCGGCCAGCCCGAGGGCCAGCCCGATGACCAGCCACTGGAACCAGGACATGACCGGAACATTCATGAGGAAGCAATCCAACAGGGGGGCGGCATCCCGACGGCCCGTTGCCTCGCTAGCGGCGGGCCGGGGCCCCGCTCGCGGCCGGGGCCGGGAGAGTCGCCGGAACGCGCGGCAGTCGCGCCTTGCGCCGGGACTTGCGCCGCTTCGGCGGTCCGGAGTCGGGCTCGCCGGCCAGCTCGCCGACCGCGGCGGCATGCACGATGCGTCCCTCGTTGACGAACGCCTCGTGGTTCGCCACCACCTCCGCCTCGTCGTACACGTAGTTCACCATCATGCCGGCCGACTGCGCGAGGCCCGGCGGAGACGGGTCCCCCATCCAGTTGATCCGCTCGAGGCGCGCGCCGTTTCGCAGATGAAAGCGGGCGACCGGATCGAGCGGCAGGCGGCCGCGCTTCGCGTGCAGGAGATAACGTGCGCAGAGACGCAGCAGGCGCGGCTCCGCATCCTCGGCAGGCCCGTGGTCGGCCGGCCAGCCGGGATGCTCGAGGTCGCCGAGGTCCCCTTCGTCGGCGAGCCGATCCTCCCGCGCCGCCGCGCTCAGCCATTTGCGGAAACCCGGGATGGGCGAGAGGGTGGCGAACGTGCGCAGTGCCGGCATCTCTGCCGCCAGCTCGTAGACCACCTGCTTGATGAGGAAGTTGCCGAACGAGATGCCGACCAGCCCGTGCTGGCAGTTGCTGATGGAGTAGAAGACCGCGGTGTCCGCCTCGGGATCGGTCTCCACTGCACCGAAGATGAGATCCTGCACCGAGCTCGCCAGCCCCTTGCAGAGGGCCACCTCGACGAAGATAAGCGGCTCGTCCGGCAGCGACGGGTGGAAGAAGCCGAAGCAGCGCCGGTCCGCCCCGAGGCGGCGCTGCAGGTCTTCCCAGTCGAGAATCTCGTGAACCGCCTCGTAGGCGACGATCTTCTCCAGCACGAGGGCCGGCGTGCGCCAGTCGATGCGGCGCAGCTCGAGGAACCCGCGATTGAACCAGGCTCGTAGCAGGTACAGGAAGTCGTCGTCGAGCGGCTTGAGCTCGGGATGCGCGGGCAGCAGGTCCAGCAGGGCCTCGCGCATGGCGAGCAGATCGGACATGCCGTTCGGCGACGTGTTGAAGAGGCCGAGCAGCTCGCGGCGCGGCGGATCCGACGCGCGGGCGAGCGCCGTCACCGTGTCGGGGCCGGGCGCCGCGCGATAGCCGTCGATGGCCGACTCGAGGGCGGCGGACTCCGGACCCAGATCGTGCGCCAGGAACTCGAAGAACGCGCGGCGGCCGTCGGCATCGAGCCGGCCGAACGCGTCCAGGGCCCGGCGCGCAAGCGCGACGACGGACGCCTCGCCGCGCGTGCGGAGCAGCGTGCGGCAGACGCCGCGGATATCCTCGTCCGGCGAGGCCTGTTTTCCGCTACGCCGGCCCCTGAGCCCGCCGCGCGCCTTCGCGAGGCTCGCCATGACCTCTTTCCAGAAGGCGCCGGGCAATCTCATGAGGGTCGATCCAATCCGGCCGCGCGGGGGCAGGCAGCAGTCCGCGGGCGGCCATCGAGTACCGGGATATTTTATCGCGGATCCCGGCTCGCGCCGCGCCGGGATCTTTTCTTCAGATCCAGTCTTCAGATCCAGCGCACGCACGAAGGTGACGTAACCGGCAACGTCTGGCCCGTCCGTAGCAGCCGCCCGGTGTCCCGGTCGACCGCGTACACCACCATCTCGTCGCCGATCTGCGCCGCGGCCAGGGCCCAGGCGCCGCTCGCATCGAACACCATGCTCCAGGACGAAGGGGAGCCGAGGTCGGCCGGGGCGATGGCGCTCAGCCGCCCGTCGGCAGGGTCGATGCGAAAGCCCGCCAGGGTGCCGGCGCCGCGATTCGTGACGTAGACGAAGTCGCCGCCGGGATGCATGGCGATGTCGGCCGGGAGGTTGCGACCGGTGAAGCCGGGTGGCCGCGTGCTGACGCTCTCGAGCGCCTCGAGGTCGCCCGTTCGCTCGTCCCAGCGCCAGGCGGTTATCGACGATCCGGTCTCGCCCGACGTGTACAGGTAGCGTCGGCCGGGGTGCCAGACGAGGTGCCGCGGCCCGGCCCCGGGCAGGTCCGCGGCCAGCCGATGCGTGCTCAGCGCGCCCCGCTCGGCGTCGAAGCGCAGGACGCGGCAGCGGTTCGCCGCGATCTCCGTGGCGATGGCGTAGCGCTCGGTCTCCGACAGCACGATGGCATGCGGGCCGCCGGGCGCACCGGCGCCGGCCGGCCCACCCGCGGCCGCCTCGCCCGGTGCCGTGCCGATCAGGGCGGTGCGCTCGCCGAGCGAGCCGTCGGGCCGCAACCGGAAGCACACGATGCTGCTCGTGACGAAGTTGGTCGTGAGCAGGTTGCGGCCCGCGCGGTCGACCACGCCGACCGTCGGCCCGCCGCCCCCGCTGCGCACGGTGTTCAGCTCGCGCAGCCGGCCGCCCTCGACGGCGAAGGCGGTGATGAGGTTCTGCCCCGCGATCTGCGTCGGCCAGCGGCACGCGTACAGGACGCGCCGGCCGGGGTGCACGATCAGGTTGAACGGGTTGCTCAGCTCGGCCGCGAGCGAGATGTCGCCGGCGCGGCCGGATGCCGGATCGAAGGTGAAGCTGTAGAGGCCGCGGCTCCGGGTGCCGCCCGGACGCTCCCGGAAGTACGCCGGCACCTCCGCGCCGAGGGCGTCCGTGAAGGTGCCCACGAAGGCGCGCGGCAGATCCTCCTGCGCACGTGCGAGGGCCGAGCTGCCCAGGACGACAGCCGCGCCGGTCCGCAGCACCGCCCTGCGCGTGACGACTCGTCTGTGCAAGATTCGCCCTCCGGGCCGGCTGGCCAGCCAGGAATCTGCGCCGCCGGGGGTTCGGGGCGCAGCCCCGTCTGATTGACGCCGCGCACAGCGCGCCGCGGCGGCGCGGCGCGGGGCTCAACTGCGGGACACGACGCGGAACGACCACCAGCCATCCGGTCGCGGCGAGCCGAGCGGCGCGGGCGGGTTGGCCGGCGCCTCGAGCGAGTGCAGCTTGTCGAGCCGGGCGCTCCAGACCCGGTCGAGCTCGCCCGGATCGAGCACGCGCGTCAGCATGACCGGGTACACGGTGCCGTCGAGCCGCAGCCTGGCCCAGCCGTCGCTTTCCGCGATCCCGGACCAGCGCTTGCCGTCGCAGTTCGAGCAGCTCAGGTACAGGTCGCCGCCGCCCGTGGCGAAGCAGTTCAGGTTGATGGCGTGCGGCAGCAGGCCGGCGCGGACCTGAATCTGGCACAACGCCACCTGGTTCGCGAACCTCCAGTCCGCCACCGGCTCCTCGCGCTCGTCGCCGAACAGCCAGCCCCCCGGCGTGTAGTCGCAGGGACAGGTGGCCGACCAGGCCAGGAACCCCCCCACCAGCACGACCAGGATGACCGCCGCCGCGCTCAGCAGCGCGCGTTGAAGCTGCTTCCCGGGCTGGCCTCGAGCTGGTCCGTCTGTCATCGGTTCGCCTCCCTCCGTGTTGTCGCGTTCCCGGCCCGGGGGCCGCTTCCGGCGGCCGCTTCGAGCCCGGGTCTGACCAGCGCCTCGGGCGGGCCGGGCCGGGCCCAGGCCGGACTCGGCGTCTGCACGATCGGACGCAGGTCCGCGGCATCGAACGATCGCGCCACCTGCCCCGCCGAGGGCGCGCCGTACGTGGTGGAGCGCTGTCTCGGGACGCGTCCGGCGCCGCGAATGAGCGTCTCCATGCGGGTCGGCGGCAGCTCCTGCCCGAAGCCCGCGCCGGCGGCGCGCGTGATGCTCTCGTTCATCAGCGTGCCGCCCAGGTCGTTCACCCCGGCCTGCAGGCAGGCCCGCACGCCGCGCGGGCCCAGCTTCACCCACGACGCCTGGATGTTCGGCACGAGCGGGTGCAGCGCCAGCCGCGCGACCGCGTGCATGAGCAACGACTCGCGGAACGTCGGGCCGCGGCGGGCGCGCCCCTTGAGGTAGATCGGCGCCTCCATGTGCACGAACGGCAGGGGCACGAACTCGGTGAAGCCGCCGGTCCGCGCCTGCAGCTCGCGGATGCTGGCCAGGTGCCGCGCCCAGTGCCGCGGCCGGTCGATATGGCCGTACATGATCGTCGCGGTCGTCCGGAACCCGACGCGATGCGCAGTCTCCATCACCTCCAGCCACTGGCCGGCCGTCAGCTTGTCGGGACACAGCTCCCGGCGGACCTCGTCGTGCAAGACCTCGGCGGCCGTGCCCGGCAGCGTGCCCAGCCCCGCGGCCTGCAGCCGCCGCAGGAACGCCTCGAGCGGGACGCCCAGCGTGGCGGCGCCCTGCCACACCTCGAGCGGCGAGAACGCGTGCACGTGCAGCTCGGGCACGGCGTCCTTCACCGTGCGGCAGATGTCGAGATACGTGGCGCCGGTGTACTCGGGGTGGATGCCGCCCTGCATGCACACCTCGGTGGCCCCGCGCTCCCAGGCCTCCTCGCTGCGGCGCGCGACCTCCCCCAAATCGAGGTCATACGGCGCGCCGCGCAGGTTCTCGCTGAGCTTGCCCTTGGAAAACGCGCAGAACTGGCAGCGGAAATAGCAGACGTTGGTGTAGTTGATGTTGCGGTTGACGACGTAGGTGACCTCGTCGCCGTTGACCTCGCGCCGCAGGGCGTCGGCCGCCCGCACCACCGCCACCAGATCCTCGCCGCGGGTCGTGAAGAGCTCGGCGATCTCCGCCTCGTCGAGCGCGTCGCCCCGCGACGCGCTCGCGCACAGCGCTTCGATGCGCCCGGCCGGGCGGGGCGCGGCCGCGTCGTCGAGGCGGCGCAGCAGTGCGGACGGCAGCACCGCGTCGCGGTCGCCCGGCGACCAGGCGCTCTCGCGCGCGAACCCGTCCGCGTCGGATGCCTGCCGGACGGCGGGCCTGAGCGGCTCCGCCACCCAGTCGTCGAGACGCGCCACGTGCGCGGGATAGACCGTGAGCCGCTCGGTGAGCGCCTTGCCCTCGCCCGCGGTCTCGCGCGCAAGCCGGTCGAGGTGGGGCCAGGGGGCCTCGGGGTTGACGTGGTCGGGCGTGACCGGCGATACCCCGCCCCAGTCGTTGATGCCCGCCCGGATCAGGCTGCCGAAGGTCTCCGGCGTCAGGTTCGGCGGGGCCTGAATCGCCATGTCGGGGCCGAAGACGAGCCGGGCGCACGCGATGGTCCACTGCAGGTCGGCCAGCGTCGGGTCCAGCGCCTGCGCCATCCGCGTGCCCGGCTTGGCCCGGAAGTTCTGGATGATGATCTCCTGCAGGTGCCCGTGCGCGTCGTGCAGCTCCCGCAGTGCGAGCAGCGCGGCGATGCGTTCCTCGCGCGTCTCCCCGATGCCGATCAGGATGCCGGACGTGAAGGGCACCGCCAGCTCGCCCGCCAGCCGGATGGTCTCCAGGCGCGCTTCCGGCTCCTTGTCGGGCGAGCCGTGATGCGCCTGGCCGGGCGCCAGCAGGCGCCTCGACGCGCTCTCCAGCATCAGCCCCTGCGACGGGCATACCTCCCGCAGCGCGAGCAGCTCGGCGCGCGAGACGACCCCGGGATTGGCGTGGGGCAGCAGGCCGGTGGCGTCGAGGACGGCGCGGGCGGCGGCCACCAGGTACGACACGGTGGTGGGATGCCCCAGCGCGTCCAGCTCGGCGCGGGCCTGCGGGTAGCGCAGCTCCGGCTTGTCGCCCAGGGTGAACAGCGCCTCGCAGCAGCCCGCCGCGGCGCCGCGGCGGGCCACGTCGACCACCTCGTCGAGCGTCATGTAGGCCCGCTCGCCGGGCCGCGGCGGCTGGGCGAACGTGCAGTAGTGGCAAACGTCCCGGCACAGCTTCGTGAGCGGGATGAACACCTTCCGCGAGTAGCTGACGGCGCGCCCGAACCCGGCGTCCCGCAGCTCGGCCGCGCGCCGCATCAGCGCCGCCAGGTCGGGCGCCCGCACCAGATCCAGGGCGGCCTCGCGTGACGGTCGAACGTACTGACTGGTGTCCATCATCAAGACGGGGCTGCGCCCCGAACCCCCGGCGTCCGCTTGCGGGGACCCCTGCGCCCCGCGCCGCTCCCGCCGAGCCGCGCTGTGCGCGCCTGGCGCCGGCTGCGCCGGCGCTGCATCAAGACGGGGCTGCGCCCCGAACCCCCGGCGTCCGCTTGCGGGGACCCCTTCGCCCCGCGCCGCATACTGCTGGCAGACGCTTATAGCACGTCGCGAGCCCGGTTGGAAACCGAGCGGCCGGCCGCAGGCGGACGGTGCACCCCCGGGCGGCGGATCGCGTCCCCGGTGAGCGCGTCAGAAGATCGCGACCGGGTTGACCGCCGAGCCGGCACCGTTGTCGACCGGCAGCGTCGCGGCGACGAACATGAACTCCCAGCGATTCGCCGCCGCCGCCGCCTCGGCCAGCGCGTCGAGATCGACGCCGTCGATCAGCGGCATGCCCAGGGCCACCAGCGTGAACACGTGCATCGGCAGCGCTGCGCGCCCCTCGATCGGGTCGCCGTCGACACCCGCGTCGGCGGCGATCAGCGCCACGTCGCGCGCCCTGAGAAACGGCATCACCGAGCTGTCGTAGCCGCCCGGGCCGGCGGTCCGCAGCAGCAGGGCGTCGCCGGCCGCAATCGTGATGCCGGACTCGCGTTCCCAGGCCTCGATGTCGTCGATCCCGACGTTGCCGGCGCCGGGCAGGTCCAGAAGGACGCCGCGCGTGACGATGCCGTCCTTCAACGGGGCCACCCCGTTCCGGGTGCAGCCGCCCGCGGCGGTCGCCGTCTCGTCGAACCGGCGGCCGTTGTAGGTCAGGCCGTCCCACGCGATGTGGCAGAGCGCGTCCAGATGAGTCAGCGGGCTGGCGTGATACCCGATGCGGTGCTGCTCCTCGATCCACGCCATGCGCTCGCCGAAGTCCTGCTCGCCGAGGGCGAACTCATTCTCGAAGCCGCGCTGGAACGTGACGCTCTCACCGAGCGCCAGGCTGCGCGAGAGCGATACGGTGACGCCCTCCGTCACCAGCGCGGCCGCCTGAATCCGCTTCGCCGGCGTGATGAGGTTGAGCGTGCCGAGCTCGTCGTCGTCGCCCCAGCGGCCCCAGTTCGACAGCTCCGTCATCCACCGATCGAACTGCTCCGCGGTGACGCCGCGGGTCTCGCCGGCGGCGTCCTGCCGGCCGGCCGGCGCGGCGCCCACCGCCGCCGGACCGGCCGGCGGCCCGCCGGCAGCCCACAGCACCACGACCACGGCCGCGCAGATCGATGTCTTCGCTCTCATGTCGCCCTTCCCTTCCGGAATGCCGAATCCATGGACCTTGTATCGCAAGCCGCCTGCAGTTGGCCACCCCCGCCCCCGGTTGAACCGTTCCGACCGACTCTGCGAGAATGCCCCGCCATGGATCGGCAGGGCGGCTACCTGGTCGGCGTCGACATCGGGGGCACCTTCACGGACTGCGCGATCATCGACGCCGAGGGCGAGATCGCGACGGGCAAGGTGCCCACGGTGCCCGACGACCTGGCGAGCGGCTTCTTCGCCTCGATCGACGCCGCCGCCGCAGCGCTCGGCCTGGACGCGGAGCGCGTGCTCGCGGCGGCCGCCAAGCTGGCCCACGGCACGACGGCCGGGACGAACGCCCTGGTCACCGGCCGCGTCGCGCGCGCCGCCCTGCTCACCACGCGGGGTCACCCCGACGCGATCCGCATCATGAACGACATGGGGCGCGCGCTGGGCGCGTCCATCGAGGAGCAGCTCGACTGGTCGATCAGCAGCCGGCCCGAGCCCATCGTTCCCGGGAATCAGGTGTTCGAGATCACGGAACGGGTCGACTTTGCCGGCGATGTGGTGGTCGGGCTGCGCGAGGACGACGTCGAGGCGACGCTCGACCGCTTCGCCGCGCAGGGGATCGAGGCGGTCGCCATCGCGTTCCTGTGGAGCTTCGCCAACCCGGCGCACGAGATCCGGACGCGCGAGATCGTGCAGCGGCGGTTTCCGGATCTGTACGTCTCGTGCAGCCACGAGGTGGCGCCGCGCATCAGCGCCTACCAGCGCACGACCGCCACGGTGATGAACGCGCAGATCGGCCCGCTGATGCGCGCCTACATCGACCGCATCGCCGACGGCGCCCGGCGGCGCGGCTACCGGGGCCCCCTGCTGATGGCGCAGTGCGACGGCGGCCTGCTGCCGGCCGACGCGGCGCGCGAGCTGCCGATCGGCACGCTGCAGTCCGGACCCGTGGGCGGCATCGCCGGCGCCGCCAAGGCCGGCACCGCCGTGGACGACCCGGACGTGATCGTGGCCGACATGGGCGGCACGACGTTCGACGTCGGGGCGTTCTCCGGCGGCGTGCTCAGCCGGCGGAACGAGAGCGTCATCGAGCGCCATCTGACGCACCTGCGCAAGGTCGACATCGAGTCGGTGGGCGCCGGCGGCGGCAGCATCGCCTGGCTCGACCGCGAGAGCGGCGTGCTGCGGGTCGGCCCGCACAGCGCGGGCGCGGACCCCGGCCCCATCTGCTACGGGCGCGGCGGGACGGACGTGACCGTGACGGACGCGGACCTCGTGCTGGGCGTGCTCAATCCCGAGCGCCCGCTGGCGGGCGACCTGCGCCTCGACGTGGAGGCGGCGCGGCAGGCGATCGCCGCGCTCGGGGAGCAGATCGGCCTCGATACGCTGCGCTGCGCGGCGGGCATCGTCGAGATCGTCGACCGCCGCATGGAGGACCTGCTGCGGCGGGTCACGATACAGTCCGGCCGCGACCCGCGCCGCTTCTCGCTGTGGGCCTACGGCGGAGCGAGCGCCGCGCACGTCGGCCTGTTCGCGCGCGGGCTCGGCGTCAGGCGCGTGCTCATCCCGCTGGGAGAAACGGCCTCGGTATGGTCGGCCTGCGGCTGCGCCCTGCTCGACCAGCAGCGCCGCTACGAAACCTCGACGTTCCTCGCGACGCCCTTCGACCTCGACGCCCTCCCCCCCCCCCCCCCCCCCCCCCCCCCCCCCCCCCCCCCCCCCCCCCCCCCCCCCCCCCCCCCCCCCCCCCCCCCCCTCCCCCCCCCCCCCCCCCCCCCCCCCCCCCCCCCCCCCCCCCCCCCCCCCCCCCCCCCCCCCCCCCCCCTCCCCCCCCCCCCCCCCCCCCCCCCCCCCCCCCCCCCCCCCCCCCCCCCCCCCCCCCCCCCCCCCCCCCCCCCCCCCCCCCCCCCCCCCCCCCCACCCCCCCCCCCCCCCCCCCCCCCCCCCCCCCCCCCCCCCCCCCCCCCCCCCCCCCCCCCCCCCCCCCACACCCCCCCCCCCCCCCCCCCCCCCCCCCCCCCCCCCCCCCCCCCCCCCCCCCCCCCCCCCCCCCCCCCCCCCCCCCCCCCCCCCCCCCCCCCCCCCCCCCCCCCCCCCCCCCCCCCCCCCCCCCCCCCCCCCCCCCCCCCCCCCCCCCCCCCCCCCCCCCCCCCCCCCCCCCCCCCCCCCCCCCCCCCCCCCCCCCCCCCCCCCCCCCCCCCCCCCCCCCCCCCCCCCCCCCCCCCCCCCCCCCCCCCCCCCCCCCCCCCCCCCCCCCCCCCCCCCCCCCCCCCCCCCCCACCCCCCCCCCCCCCCCCCCCCCCCCCCCCCCCCCCCCCCCCCCCCCCCCCCCCCCCCCCCCCCCCCCCCCCCCCCCCCCCCCCCCCCCCCCCCCCCCCCCCCCCCCCCCCCCCCCCCCCCCCCCCCCCCCCCCCCCCCCCCCCCCCCCCCCCCCCCCCCCCCCCCCCCCCCCCCGCGCGCGCAGCTCGCCCGGCTCGAGCGGCAGGCGCGCGGCTACGCCGAGCTGCTCGGACTCGGCGCCGGCGAATTCGTGCTGGAGCGGTCCGGCGACCTGAAGTACGCGCTGCAGGTGTTCGAGGTGGAGACGCCGCTGCCGGACGCTCCCATCGATGACGGCTGGGCCGCACGCCTGATCGCCGCGTTCGAAGGCGCCTACGCCGACCGCTTCGGGCCCGGCACGGGCTACGCCGCCGCCGGGGTGACGCTCACGGCGCTGCGCGTGGTGGTGCGCTCCACCGGCCGCACGCCCGCGCTGCGGCGCCCGCCCGCCTCGCCGCGGGCGGCGCCAGCGCCGGCCGCCGCCCGCGCCGTCTTCTGGAAGGAGCACGACGCGGTAGCCGAGACACCGGTCTACGACGGACCCGGGCTCGACGCGGAAGCGCGCGTGGCCGGACCCGCGGTCGTCGAGTATCCGACCACCACCGTGGCGGTCCGACCCGGCCAGACGCTGTCCGTGCACCCCGCCGGCCATCTGGTGCTGGATCTGGAGGAACGAGCATGACCCAGGCGATTGCCGCGGCGACGCCCGCCCGCGCCGCGCTGCGCAAGCAGCAGAGCTTCCTCCATGGCTACATCCCGGACGCGCAGCTCGAGGTGGATCCGTCGCTGCGGTTTCACACCGCCGCCGACGAGTCGACAGACCCGATCACGTACGAGGTCATCCGCTCGAAGCTGTGGAACCTGAACCTGGACCACGGCGACACGATCCGCCGCGTCTCGGGCTCGAGCGTGGTGATCGAAGGCCACGACTTCAACGCCAGCCTCACCACCGAGCTGGGCGACGGCGTGGTCTTCGGCCCCTACGCCATCTTCTTCGCAGGCTGCGCCGACGCGGTCATCAAGTGGACCCTGGAGCACCGCTCGGCGAACCCCGGCATCCGCGAGGGCGACGTCTTCATCCAGGACGACCCGTGGGTGGGCACCAACCACCAGCAGGACACGGCTGTCTTCGCGCCCGTCTTCTGGGAGGGCCGGCTCTTCGCCTGGATCTACAACTGCGTGCACCAGCGCGAGCTGGGCGGCTCGGAGCCGGGCAGCTTCGTCACCGACACCGACGACTGCTTCAAGGAGGCGAGCTTCATGCCGCCCGTGCGGCTCGTCGACGAGGGCGTGCTGCGCGACGACATCCTCGACGCCTGGACGCGCCGCTCGCGGCTGCCGGACCTCATCTCGCTGGAGGTCAAGTCGCAGCTGGCCGGGCTGAACTTCGCGCGCCAGCGCATGCGGCAGATCCTCGACGAGTACGGCGCCGGGCGCGTCAAGGGCGCGATGCACCGCATGACCGAGAACACCGCGCGCGCGGTGGGCCGGCGCCTGGCGCGGCTGCCGGACGCGACGTGGCGCGACGAGCGCTACCTGTGCGGCGCCAGGACCGGCGACTTCGGCCTCTACCGCATCTGTCTCTCGCTGATCAAGCGCGGCGACCGCCTCACCGTCTCGAACCGGGGCACGGCGCCGTCCGTCGGCTCGTTCAACGTCTCGCCGGGCATGCTGCGCGGCTCGGTGCTGGCGGCGCTGTTCCCGCTGCTGGCCTACGACCAGTACCTCTGCGGCGCCGGCCTGCTGCGCCAGCTCGACTGGGAGTTCGAGCAGGGCAGCATCACCTCGGCCTCGCACCCGGCCGCCGTCAGCACGTCGGTGGGCAGCATGGCGGTCCTCAACCAGGCCCACTACCTGGGCGCCAAGATGATCGCGGGCGATCCGGAGCTGTCGCGCCGTGCGCTGGCCCCCTGCGCCATCCACACGCTGAGCACGGCCGGCCTCAAGGGGCTGGACCAGTACGGCCGGCCGTTCCTCGACAGTCCGCTGGACGGGATTGCAGGCGGCGGCGGCGCGTTCATCGACCGCGACGGCATGGACCACGCCGGGCCGATCTGCGGCGTCATCGTCCCGATCACCGACATCGAGACCTCCGAGCGCAAGATCCCGATGCTGTACCTGTACCGTCGCGAGCTGCCGCAGACGGGCGCGCACGGGCAGTGGCGCGGCGGGGCGACGATCGTGGCGGCCTGGATCGGCCACAAGACGAAGGCCGCCTTCGCGTCCAACGGCGGCCTGCTGCAGAGCGTGACCCAGGGCCTGAGCCTGAACGGGGCGCTGCCGGCCACCGGCGGCCGCAACTGGTACGCGCAGGGCACCGACGTGCAGGCCTGGCTGCGCGAGGGCCGCATGCCCGCCGACCCGGAAGAGCTGCGCGCGCTGGCGCCGCACGGCGGGATGGCGCCGCCGAAGTCGCTCGACATCCGCCTCATGCCGGACGACGTTTTCGAGATCATCCCCAATCCCGGCGGCGGCTTCGGCGATCCGCTGCTCCGCTCCCCCGCGCTGCTGCAGGCCGACCTGCGGGCGGGCCGGCTGCCGCGCTCGCAGGCGGAGCGGTTCTACGGCGTCGTGCTGGACGACGCGGGCAGCGTCGACGCCGAGGCCACCGCCGCGCGGCGTCAGGCGCTGCGCGCGGAGCGGCTCGCCGCGAGCCGGGCGCCCCGCGAGCCGATCGAGGGCCGCGTCGAGCCGGGGAGCGGCGCGCGCGGCCTGCTCGCCGGCGTGGTGCTCGCCGACACCCCGGCCGGCCCGGCGCAGGCGTGCCGCCACTGCGGCCGGCTGCTGGCGGCGGCCGCCGGCAGCTACCGGCTCGGATGCCGCGAGCTCGAGGACGACATGACCGCCCTCTCCGAGTTCCACCTCGACCCGGCCGAGCAGGCCGGCCAGCGCCTGGTGCTGCGGCGCTACCTCTGCCCCGGCTGCGCGCTGGCCCTCGACGCCGAGCTGTGCCGGCCGGAGGACCCGCCGTACATCGATCTGACACTGGCGTGAGGCGCCGGGCGGCCGCGTGCTGCGGCGCCGCCCCTCACCGGCCGCGCGCTCCGGCTCAATCCGCGAGCGCGCGGTAGAGCGCCTGCATGTACTCCGCGCCTAACCCGCGCGGCACGCCGCTCCGCTGAATGAAGCGCAGGAAGATCAGGTCTGCTCGGGGATCGGCCGTCCACTGGACGCCCGTGGCGCCGTGCCACCAGAACGAGCCGACCGACGGGCCGGCGCCGCGCTGCTCCGTCGTGACCTCGAGCCCGAGGCCGAACCCCGCGCCGCGCCAGAAATCGTCGAAGAGGAAGAACCGCCGCTCCGGCTCCACGGGCAGCTGGTCGGTCGTCATCATGTCGACCGACTCGGCGGAGAGGATGCGCACCCCGTCGAGCTCGCCGCGGTCGAGCAGCATCCGCGCGAACCGCAGGTAGTCGTCCACCGTCGAGACGAGGCCGCCCCCGGCCGAGGGAAACGTCGGCGGCGCGGCGTAGCGCGTGCCGTTGTCCGCAACAGGCACGAGCGTGCCCGGCTGCGCGCCGGCCCGGTAGTAGCTCGCCAGCCGCGGCCGCTTGGCGGCAGGCACCCGGAAGGCGGTGTCCGGCATGCCGAGCGGGTCGAAGATGCGGGTCTTCAGGAACTGTTCGAGCCCCATCCCGGACGCCCGCTCGATCAGCACGCCGGCGACCATCGACGGGGTGTGGTACACGAAGCGCTCTCCCGGCGCGAAGGCCAGCGGCAGGGCGCCGAGCCGCCGCATGTAGTCGTCGGCCGTCCCGCCGCCGCCGCGCATGTCGGCGAAGGCGCGCGCGATCGGCGCGTCGGGGGCAATCCCCGCCCATTCCGGGAAGCCGAGGCCCATCGTGTAGCGCAACAGGTCGCGGGGGGTGATGGCGCGCGGCGCGTCGAACACCTGGTCGAGCGGTCCGTTCGGATCGGTCAGCACCCTGGGGTCGGCCAGCTCCGGAAGCCAGCGGTCCACCGGCTCGTCGAGCGCGAGCCTGCCCTCCTCGACCAGCATCATCACCGCAACCGCCGTCACCGGCTTCGTCATCGACGCCAGACCGAAGATCGTGTCGCGCGCCATCGGCGTCCCGGTCTCCAGGTCCTGCACCCCCCGGGCGCTGACGTGCGCGATCTCCCCGTTCCGGTAGATCAGCGAGACGGCCCCGGCGATCTCGCCCGCCGCGATGTACTTGTCGAGCACGGCGGTGACCGCCTCGAAGCGGTCCGCCGAGGCGGCGGAGGCCGGCGTCCGGCCGGGCAGGCTCGCAGCGGCCAGCAGCCCGATCGCACAGACGCAGGCGGCAACGAACCGCGCTCCACGGTGCTTCAGCATCTCTCCCTCCTCCTTCCACATCCCGTCGCGTCCGAACGCACGACCGGAGACCTGCGGTCAGCTCAACGGGAGATGGCGGCGATGTAGCCGACCTCGATATCCCGCGTGGTTCGCCTGAATAGCCGAAGGTCCCAATGCATTCTAGCGGCGACGCATCCCGGCTGGCGGCGTTGTGCTTTGGCAAGGTCCAGCTTGATGACGTCGTGGTCAGGATTGGAAGTCTTGCATGTATCCGAAGTGCGCGGGCTTGGACGTCCACTCGCGGCAAGTGAACCCCAGGGGTAGAAGCACACCTTCCGGTCAAACGGCCGTAACGCACGCCCGGACGCCGTCCGCCGGCAGCCCGTACCGCCGCCGGCCGCGATCCGGTGCCGTGGCACGCGGGGTTGCACTTGACAGCAGCCAACCGGCGTAGAACAGTGTTGCAGGCAGAAAAGTGCGGGACCAACTCGGGCACAGGGGGGTTTTCATGGAACGCCGGATTCTCGGCTGGCTGGGCATCGTCGTGTTGGCGGTCGTCGGCGGGGGCCTCGCGTCCGGGACGGCGGCCGCGCAGTCGGCCGACGTCACGTTCACCCGGGACGTGGCGCCGATTCTCCAGCGCGCCTGCCAGGCGTGTCACCGGGAGGGCGCCATCGCGCCCATGTCGCTGATGACCTACGCGGAGACGCGGCCCTGGGCGCGCGCCATCAAGGAGAAGGTCCAGATCCGCGAGATGCCGCCCTGGTACATCGACAAGAACGTCGGCGTGCAGGGGTTCAAGTACGACCGCTCGCTGAGCGACGCGGAGATCGCAACGCTCGCCGCGTGGGTGGATGGCGGCGCGCTGCGCGGCAACCCGGCCGACATGCCGCCGCCCGTCGAGTTCGCGGACCGCGACCAGTGGCACATCGGCGAGCCGGACTGGATCGTGCCGCTGCCCGAGCCGTTCGTCGTGGCGGCCGAGGCGCCCAACTGGTGGGGCGACTTCTACGCCGATTCGGGCCTGACCGAGGACCGCTGGATCAAGGCGGTCGAGACCAAGCCGTCGGCCGAGGGCTTCCCGGTGGTCCACCACGCCGTGACCCGGCTGCTGCAGTCGGAGGACGACGACGAGGGCGACTTCCTGAACGAGTACGCGCAGGGCAAGAACGGCGACGTGTTTCCCGACGGCACCGGCCGGCTGATCCGGGCGGGCTCGGTCATCAGCTTCAACATGCACTACGCCTCGGTCGGCCGCGAGATCACGGACCGGACCAGCGTCGGCCTGACGTTCTACCCCAAGGGAGAGACGCCCCGGTACGAGCTGTTCTCGAGGGGCCTGGGACACAACTACGACCTCGACATACCGCCGGGCGAGGACAACGTGCGGCACGACGGCTATCACCGCTTCGACACCAACGTGCGGCTGACGGGATTCCAGCCGCACCTGCACAACCGCGGCAAGCGGCAGTGCATCGCGGCGATCTATCCCGACGGCCTCGTCGAGACGCTGAGCTGCGCCAACTGGGACTTCGGCTGGCACATCGTCTACAACTACGCGGACGACGTGCAGCCGCTGCTGCCCAGCGGCACCATCCTGCACACCACCACCTGGCACGACAACTCGCGCTCCAACCGCTGGAACCCCGATCCGCGCAACTGGACCGGCTACGGATCGCGGTCGAGCGACGACATGAGCTTCACGTGGACGAGCTGGTACGAGCTGGACGACGACGAGTTTGCCGCGGCGGTCGAGGAGCGCAGGGCGCGTGCGACCGACAACGACCAGTAACCGCGTAACGGGGGGAACCACGATGGCGAGCTGGACTCGAGCAGGCACGGCTGCGGCGGCGCTGTCTCTCGCGACGGCGCTGCTCCTCGCGAGCGGGACCGCCGCCCCGGCGAGCGCCCAGGTGCGCTGGGACCGGGGTCAGAACGTCGCCCCCGTGTTCGAGGGCTGGGAGCGGAACGCCGACGGGACCTTCAACATGGTCTTCGGCTACATGAACCGCAACTACGAGGAGACGCCGCACATCCCGGTCGGCGAGAACAACTTCTTCGAGCCGGGCCCCGCGGACCGCGGCCAGCCGTCGCACTTCTACGTGCGGCGGCAGCAGTTCGTCTTCAAGGTGCAGGTGCCGGCCGACTGGGGCGAGAAGGACCTCGTGTGGACGCTGACCCACCAGGGGCGCACCGACACGGCCTATGGGTCGCTGTGGCCGGTCTGGGAGCTGGACGTGGGGGTGCTCAGCAAGAACCGGGGCATGGGCACGCCGACCGGCGCCCTCTACGACAACCAGCACCCGGCAGTCGCGCTCTCTGGCGCGCACGACCTGACGGTCACGCTGCCGGACACCCTTACCCTGACCGCCACGGTCAGCGACGACGGCGTGCCCGGGCCGCGGGCAAGTCGCCGGCCACCGTCCGACCCGCGGCTGGCGGCGTTCCAGCGCCAGCGGGCGAGCAGGCCGAGCCCCACGAACCAGGCAGTCGTGAGCGCGCGCGTGGCCGCCAGAACCGGCCTCGCGGTGACCTGGACGCAGTACCGGGGGCCGGGGACCGTGACGTTCGACCCGATGAGCATCCCGGTGGAGGGCGGCCGCGGCGGCGAGACGGTCACGACGGCGTCGTTCGACAGCCCGGGCACCTACGTGCTCCGCGCCTACGCCGACGACTCGGTCCTGACCACCCCGCTCGACGTCACCGTCACGGTGCAGCCCGAGCCCGCTCCTCGGCGCGCGCGCCGCTGAGGCCGAGCGCCATCGGGTAGTTGCCCTCGTGGCAGGCGTACTCGTACAGCGGGCTCTCCGTGCGGCGCATCGGAATCGCCGCGGTCCACGGGCGTGTGTACACGGTCGGATCGGTGACGGTGAACCGGTAGTCGATCGTGTCGGCGTCGATCGGGGTGAAGCGCTCGACCAGGTGCAGGTTGCGGCCGGTCGAGAAGGCGGTGAACACGAGTATGTGCGCCCGCTGCTCGGCCTTGGGCGTGAAGTTGGTCGTTTCGACGACCAACGTGTCGCCCTCCCAGCGGCCGCGCGAATCGCCCAGCCACTGACGGATCCGTGACGGCACGTGCGGGCGCCCGTCCAGCGGGACGACGCGCGCGTCGTGGATCATCTCCACCTGCACCACGACGTGGTCGGGGGTCTGCAGAATCAGGTAGTTGTGGTTGTAGAACCCCGGAATCATGGCGCCGGGCAGGCCGCGGGTGATGCACCGCTCGTACATGTTGGTGTCTTCCCAGGAGGCGTGCAGCCCCTGCCAGCGCGCCTCGAAGGCGTCGTGCCTGACCTGCGCGCGCGGCGTCAGGGGCGGCAGCCGCCCGTCGGGCGGGTCGACGATGAGCGACGTCTGGCGGATCAGCCCGCCGCGCTCCATGTAGACCTCGTAGATATGTCTGAAGCGGACGCGGTCGAAGTACTCCGGATCCCGTGCCGCGCGCTCCTCCTCCGTCAGGATCGCCTTGTCCCGCAGGTCGTCCGGTCGTTCCAGCGGCGTCGTGGTAGCGTTCGTCCACTGGCCCCGCAGGTCCGGATCCCCCCACGGCGTGCGCGGCACGGACGCGCCGCGCGGCGACTGGGCGCCCGCCAGCGCAGGCAGGGCGACGAGCAGACTCGCGGCGGCAACCTTCTTCATGGACATCGGGCTCCCCCTCCCCTCGCGTCTGCGTAGCTCCTCATTACAGACGGGGCTGCGCCCCGAACCCCCGGCGTCCGCTTGCGGGGACCCCTGCGCCCCGCGCCGCTCCCGCCGAGGCGCGCGGTGCGCGCCTTGCCGCATCTTCGCCATTGTACGGCGCGGACTCGGCGTCTGCGGGCGCCTGTCGACCGGGCGCCCGAAACGTGCGGCGGCGGCGGGGTTGCGTGGTAGAGTCGCGTGGGGGGAATTGCAAGATGAGGATCTCGCCGCACGCAGGAGACGCAAGGCGTTCCGTGACCCGGCTCGTGGTCCCGGGGCTCGCGCTGGCCGCGATGCTGACGGGCGCCGCACAGGCGGGCGCGCAGACCGGATCGGAGCCGGCGACGTTCGCGAAGGACGTCGCGCCGATCCTGCAGCGCTCGTGCGAGAACTGCCACCGCCCGGGCGGTGGCGCGCCGATGTCGCTGGTCACGTACGAGGACGTGCGGCCGTGGGCGCGGGCCATCAGGAGCCGCACCCGGGCGCGCGAGATGCCGCCCTGGTTCATCGACAAGAACATCGGGATCCAGGCGTTCAAGGACGACCCGTCGCTGAGCGACGCGGAGGTCGCCACGATTGCGGCCTGGGTGGACGGCGGCGCCCGGCGGGGCGATCCGGCCGACATGCCGCCGCCGCGCGAGTGGCCGGCCGGCGACCAGTGGAGCATCGGCGAGCCCGACCTGGTGGTCTCGTCGCCGCTGATGACCGTCGAGGCCGCGGCCCCCGACTGGTACGGCATGATCAACCCGCCCGTGCCGACGGGGTTGACCACGGACCGCTGGGTCAAGGCGGTCGAGATCCGGGAAGTGCTCTTCGACGAGGACGGCCTGGAGCTGGCGGCGGCCTCGGAAGCCGGCGGGGGGTCCGACACCGGCCGGGCCGACCTCAACCTGTTCGTCGTGCACCACGCGGTGATCATGGCGGCGGTGAACAACGGCGAGCAGGACCGGCACCCCAACCGGCAGCCGGACCCTGACGCCGGGGTCGGCACTCCCGACGGCCTGTTCGGCATCATCCACGAGCTCGGGCAGAACGCGACGGTGTTTCCCGACTACGTGGGCGTGAAGCTGCCGGCCGAGTCGGTGCTCGCGTTCACGAACATGCACCTGCACTCGATCGGCACGAGGGTGCGGGCGCGCGTCGACGCCGCCTTCCGGCTCCACCCCGAGGGCTACGAGCCGAGGTATCTGCAGACCACGGCCACCCAGGCCGGCGGCTACGAGATGGAGCTCGACATCCCCGCGGGCGAGAGCAACATCCTGCGCGACGGCTTCTACCGGCTGACCCGGCCGGCCATCATGATGACGTTCGAGCCCCACCTGCACTCCAGCGGCACGCGCATGTGCCTCGAGGCGCTCTACCCGAACAATGCGCGCCAGATGCTCAACTGCGCCGACTACAACCACAACTGGGTGAAGGTCTACGTCTACGAGGACGAGGCGGCGCCGCTGCTGCCGGCCGGCACGGTCCTGCACATGCTGGCGTGGTTCGACAACTCCCCGAGCAACACGCGCGTCTCCGACCCGCGCAACTGGAAGGGCTGGGGCAACCGCTCGATCGACGACATGTTCTTCCACCTGCCGCGGATGGTGTACCTGACCGAGGAGCAGTTCGAGGCGGAGGTCGCGGCACGCGCGGCACCGCAGCCCTTCGCCGCGGCGCAGGACCAGCAGTAGGGAGCGATACGCAGCCATGACAGGGAATCGAGCGCGGCGGCGGATCGTGGCGTGGGCAACCGTTGTCTGCATCGCGGCAGCGGGCCTGACCGCCCTGGCGGCCGCCGGCAGCCAGACCATCCTCTACTCGCGGGGCCAGAACGTCGCGCCCGCGTTCGAAGGGTGGGAGCAGAACCCCGACGGGACGTTCAGCCTGTGGTTCGGCTACATGAACCGCAACATGGACGAGAAGCTGTACATCCCGGTCGGCCCGGACAACTGGATCGAGCCGGGAGACGTGGACGGCGGGCAGCCGACCTGGTTCCAGCCCCGGCGCAACCGCTACGTGTTTCGGGTGGTCGTGCCGGCCGACTTCGGCGACCGGGAAGTCGTGTGGAACGTGACCGCCCACGGCAAGACCGACAGCGCCTACGGCAGCCTGCGAGTCGACTACGTGGTCGACAAGCTGATGAAGATGATGGACATCGGCGGCGTCGGCGTCGCGGAGTCCGAGCTGGCCAACGTGGCGCCCGTGGTGGGGGTCGAGGGCGCCGGCGAGCGGACGGTCCGCGTGGGCGAGCCGCTCGCCCTGCAGGCGTTCGCGAGCGACGACGGCATCCCCCCGCGGATGCCGTCCATGCGCTGGCCGCCGGTCAAGCACAACGCCTGGGGGCTGCGCGTGTCCTGGTACGTCTACCGGGGCGACGGAGACCAGGTGACGTTCGAGCCGGAGCAGGTCAAGGTCTACCCGGACTATCGCGGCAACTCGCCCTGGACGCCCGGCTGGATGCCGCCCCTGCCGCCGGCGGACGGCCTGTTTCCCGTCACCGCGACGTTCCACGAGCCGGGCACGTACGTCCTGCGGGTGATGGCGCACGACGGCGGCGCCATCAGCAACGAGCAGGTGACGGTCACCGTCGCGTCGGACCAGGAGGTTGCGCCGTAGGACGGCGCGGACGCCTGCCCCGACGACCTTGACCGGGCCCGCCGTCCCGACTGCCGCAGGATCTGCCGTCATGAGCCACCGATTGCCGACCGTCCGCGTTGCAACGGTGGTCGCGGCCGTTGTCCTCGCCGCGGCCGCGGCCGCGGCCGGCATCCGGCTGTCGGGCCCGGGGGTCTCCGCCGCGGGTCAGGCTGCGGCCTACACGGCGCCGCGCTTCGTCGACGGCAACCCGGACCTGAACGGCATCTGGCAGGCCCTCGGCACGGCGCACTGGGACCTGGAAGCCCATCACGCGCGCCCGGGTCCGCCGCAGTTCGGCGCCCTGTTCGCCGAGCCCGGCGGCCTGAGCTACGTCGACGGCGGCACCATCCCGTACCAGCCCCGGGCGGCCGCGAGAAAGCGCGAGAACTTCGCGCAGCGCTGGACGATCGACCCCGCCGCGAAGTGCTACATGCCCGGGGTGCCGCGCGCGACCTACATGCCGCATCCGTTCCACATCGTGCAGAGCACGAACAAGATCCTGATCGTCTACGAGTTCGCCGGCGCCCAGCGGACCATCCACCTGGACGAGGTGCCCGCCAGCTATCCCATCGACACCTGGATGGGGCATTCGCGCGGCCGCTGGGACGGCGACACGCTGGTGGTCGACGCCAACAGCTTCAACGACCAGACCTGGTTCGACCGGGCCGGCAACTTCCACAGCAGCGCGTTGCGCGTCGTGGAGCGCTACACGCCCGCCGGCCCGGACCGCCTCGACTACGAGGCCACCATCGAGGATCCGAACGTGTTCACCCGGCCCTGGACCCTGCGCCTGCCGCTGTACCGGCGCCAGGAGCGGCACGCGCAACTGCTGGAGTTCAAGTGCGTCGAGTTCTCCGAGGAGCTGCTCTACGGACACCTGCGCGCCGACCCGGACAGGTGACCGCGCGGGGGAGGTGCGGAATGAGGCATCGATTCTCGGCGCACGGCATGTCGCTCGCGGTGGCGGTTGCCCTGGCGGCGCCGGCCGTCGTGCTCGTGGCGGAACCGGCCCGCGCCCAGGCCGCGGCGGCCCGGGCCGCGGACGGCTGGACGCCGCCGCGCACCCTCTGGGGCGATCCGGACCTGCAGGGGCAATGGACGAACATGCGCGAGGCCCAGACGCCGTTCGAGCGTCCCGACGCCCTCGCCGAGCGCGGCATCACCGATCCCGCCAACCCCGAGGTCCTGGCGGAGCAGCAGGCGCTCATCGACGACCCCGCGGCACAACGGGCGTTCGAGCAGCAGATCGACGCGGCCGGCGGTGACGGCACCGGTGCCGGGCCGGTGCACTGGTACGAGAACCTGGCTCCGGAACGGAGCCGCCTGTGGTTCGTCGTGGATCCGCCGGACGGCAAGGTTCCGCCGTTGACGCCGGCGGCCCAGCGGCGGGCCGCGGCGCGGGCCGAAGCCAGGGCGGGCCTCGGCGACGACGAGCCCCGGCCCGGCCGCTGGGTCGAGGACCTCAGCCCGCTGGTGCGCTGCATCACGCGCGGACTGCCGGCCGTCTACATCCCGGGGGCGTACAACAACAACTACCAGATCGTGCAGAGCCCCGGGTACGTGACGATTCTCTACGAGTGGATGCACGAGACGCGCATCATCCCGCTCGACGACCGCCCGCACCTGCCCGCGCACGTGCGCCAGTGGATCGGCGATCCGCGCGGCCGGTGGGAGGGAGACACGCTGGTCGTCGAGACGACCAACTTCACGAACAGGACCGAGTACCTGGCCGGCTTCTCCAGCCGGGAGGTGCTCGAGCTCGCCGCCGCAGACGGCGAGCCGCCCTACCGGGCCGACGAGAGCCTGCGCCTGATCGAGCGCTTCACGCCGGTCGGCCCGAACACGATCGACTGGAGCGTGACCGTCGAGAACCCCGCCAACTGGGAGCGGCCCTGGACCTTCGCGATGCCCCTGACCCGGGACGACACGCAGCCCTGGATCTTCGAGTACGCCTGCCACGAGGGGAACTACGGCATCGCGAACATCCTCAGCGGGGCCCGGGCCAGTGAGCGGGCGGCACGGGAGGCCGGGGAGCCGTAGGCGTCTGCGCCGAAGAGTGGCGCAAGCACCGCAGCGCGTTCACCGCACGGCTCGTCGTGCTGTCCGAGGCGCATGCGAACGGGGCGCGGACGCTTTTCGACGTCAACAACGTTCTGGGGGCCGTGACCGCGACGGCGGCCCCCGCGACGAGCGGCCCCACCTCGTGGATGTGCCAATACGGCGGAGCCGCAAGGCGCGCACGGCGCGCCTCGGCGGGAGCGGCGCGGGGCGCAGGGTCCCCGGGAAGCGGCGACCGCCCCGCGTTCCCGGTCAACGCGCCCAGTACGGGAGCGGCTGCCGGGTCACCGACTCGAGAACCGCCGGGGCGGCGGCGTAGTCCTGCAGGGCGACCAGGCTGCGGTTCGTGTCGATCGCGATCTCCGCCGCGGCGGAGAGCTTGCCCTCGCCTTCGTTCATGTGGTCGATGCGCAGCTCGATCACGGTGAAGGGCCGGGTGGGCGCGTCCTCGGGCGTGCCGTCAGGCATCCACGACGCGCGGCCGAACGTCCCGACGCGCCGGCCCGTCACGAACGTCACGTTCTCGCCCCCGCCCGCGAGGGGCACGCGGCGCGCGTACTTGAGCGAGTAGCCGACGCTGCTGCTGCCCAGCCACAGGTGGCCCAGGCTGGGCAGCTCGAGCAGGGCGGCGAGCTCGCCGTCCGTGCCGCCGGCCTCCGCTTCGGCGCTCGTCAGCACGTCCACGACCGCCCGCCGGTCGGCCTCGGACGACCAGCGCAGAACGCTGAAGCGGAGGTCCTCCTCGGCGGGGTCGATGTTCACGGTGGTGGCCGTGAACGTCTCCGGCACCGGGACCTCCTGGGCGGCGGCCGGCTGCCCGGCGACGGCGACGGCGACCGCGGCCACCACCAACGGCAGGCATCCGAGCAGGGACGGCGGGTAGGATGTCGACTTCATCGTCAGGTTGTTGACCACGGTTCGCGCTCCTTTCTGTGTTGCCGGAGGGTCGGTCCTCGACGGCCGCCGCGCACGGCTCCGGAAGAACCGCTGCAGGCAACGCCGCCGGTGCTCTCGCTCCGCCACGACCACAGGTTGTTTGTTGATTGTCGATACGTCGCGCAGGCTCCTACGCGAGGAACAGCCCGTCGAGCTTGCCCGTCCCGTCGCCGAACTGCTCGACGGGCACGCCCAGCTTGTCCATCAGGGTCAGGTGCAGGTTGGCCAGCGGCGTCTCGGCCGGGAACACGAGGTGCCGGCCGCCCGCGAGCCGGCCGGCGCCGCCGCCTACCAGCAGCAGGTTCAGGTCGTCGTACGAGTGCGCGTTGCCGTCCCGCAGCGACGCGCCGTACAGGATCATCACGTTGTCGAGCAGCGAGCCGTCGCCGTCCGGCGTCGACCGCAGGCGGTCGACGAACTCGGCGAACAGCGACACGTGGTACTGGTTGATCCTCGCGATCTTCGCCCGCAGCTCCGGATCGTTCCGGTGATGCGAGATCGGATGGTGCGCATCGGGCACGCCAATCTGCGGGTAGGTCATGCCGCTCTGCTCGCGGCCGACCATGAACGAGAACACCCGCGTGAGATCGGTCTGGAAGGCCAGCAACTGCAGATCGTACATCAGGCGCGCGTGCTCTTCGAACGAGACCGGGATGCCGGACGGCGAGTCGACCACCGGCAGCTCCCGGTCGGCCTGCGCCTCGGCTGTCTGAATGCGCCGCTCGACGTCGCGCACGGCCTCCAGGTACTCGTTGATCTTGACGTTGTCCCCCGCGCCCAGGCCGTGCTGCAGCTCGCGCACCCTCTGCAGCACGGAATCGAGAATGCTGCGCTGCGCCCGGATGCGGGCCAGCCGCACGGCCGGGTCGGTGCTCCCCACGTCGCCGAAGAGCCGCTCGAAGACCACGCGCGGATTGGTCTCGCGCGGCATCGGCGTCGTGGTGTTGCGCCACGAGATGTTCAGGTAGGCGCAGCTGTACCCGGTGTCGCAGGTGCTCACGCCGTTGACCGTATCCACGCCCTCGAGCGACAGCTCCAGGGACGCGAGCTGGGTCTCGCGGCCGAGCGTCGTCGCCACGAGCTGGTCCATGGAGACGCCGAGCTCGAGCGACGACCCCGTCGTGCGCTTGGCGTGCACGCCGGTCAGGAACGCGGCCGCGGGGCGGGAGTGCTGCCCGGCCAGCTCGCCCGGCCCCGGCCGGGCGGCCGTGTTCTCGAGTCCGCTGACGACCAGCAGGCGCTCCCGGAACGGCTCGAGGGGCTTGAGCGTCGGCGAGAACTCGAAGGCGGCGCCGGCGGCGGCCGGCCGCCACTGCGCCTCCTCGATCCCGTTGGGCACGTAGACCACGCCCAGGCGGCGCACCGGCCTGGCGGGCGTCCGGCCGAGCGCGCTCAGGGCCGGGACCATGCCGTCGAGCAGCGGCAGCGCCAGCGTGGCGCCGACGCCGCGCAGGATCGTGCGGCGGGGAACGGCCTTCTTGGTGATGATCATGCTTCCGGTCTCCGCGCCTGGAACGGCGCACTCCTGACGATCTCCAGGATCAGGGACGACCAGCGGTTGCCCGCCGCGGCGGACCCGCGCAGGATCCGCCGCACCGTGGGCATATCGTAATACTCCACGGGCCGCCCCAGCGCGTACATCAGCAACCGCTCTGCCACCGTCGCCACGAATTCGTCCTGACGCTCCAGCAGCAACGCCCGCAGCCCGGCCGGGCCGCTGAACGCGGCGCCGCCCGGCAGGGCCCCGCTCGGATCGATCCGCGCGCCCGGCGCAGGCGCGCCGGCGGCCGGCTCCTCGAGCACCCCGGTCATGTCGACGCTGCGCCAGCGGCCGATCGCGTCGAAGTTCTCGAGCGCGAAGCCGATCGGGTCCATCGCGTTGTGGCAGCCGGCGCAGGCGGGGCTCCGGCGGTGCAGCCGCAACTGCTCGCGCACCGAGCGCGGCTGGCCGTCGCCGCCCCGCTCCTCCAGCGCCGGCACGTCGGGCGGCGGCGGCGGCGGCGGCGCGCTGAGCATGTTCTCGAGCACCCACTTGCCGCGCAGCACCGGGGACGTGCGGTTCGGGTACGAGGTCAGCGTCAGGATGCTCCCCTGTCCCAGCAGTCCCGAGCGGCCGTCGTCGTCCA
Organism: Vicinamibacterales bacterium; assembly: GCA_963665465.1. GTDB lineage: Bacteria > Acidobacteriota > Vicinamibacteria > Vicinamibacterales > UBA8438 > JAAXGX01. The sequence goes on along the minus strand of OY762226.1, from coordinate 3,605,581 downwards.
CGGCCACGCGGCGAAAGTGGCTGCCGTAGACCCCCGGCATGCCGTAGTGCCTGGCCAGGCGTTCGTTCACGAAGGTATGGTCCGCCCGCAGCAGGTCGACGACGCTGCGGTCCTCGCGCAGCTGGTTCTCCAGGAAGAGCACGGTCTCCCGCTGCATGGCCCGCCGCAGGTTCTCGTCGAACTCGGGAAAGATCGTCGGGTCGGGCGAGGCGTTTCGCAACCGGCGGAGCTGCAGCCACTGCGCGGCGAAGTTGCTCACGAGCGCCGCCGAGCGCGGATCCGCGAGCATGCGCCGCACCTGCCGCTCCAGAACCGCGGGCTCCCCGAGCCGCCCGCTCTCGGCGGCGTCGAGCAGCTCGTCGTCCGGCATGCTGCTCCACAGGAAGAACGAGAGACGCGACGCCAGCTCGACGTCGCCGACGCGGCCCCCGGCGGCGCCGGCGGCGTCACGCTCGATGCGGAACAGGAACTCGGGATCGACGAGCATCCGCTCCAGCGCGGCCTGGATGCCGTTGTCGAAGCCGCCCGCCTGCCGGCCCCGGTCATGGAACGCGAGCAGCGTCTCGACGTCCCGCCCGGTCACCGGGCGGCGGTAGGCGCGCCGCGCCAGACGCGCCAGGATCCGTTCGGCGCAGCGGGCCTCGTCGGCCGCATCCGTGTCCCCCGGACGGCACGTGAAGATGCGCTGGCGCGCCGCCGTCCCGCGCGGCGCGGCGCCGGCGAACGGGCCGTCGATCTCGACGCTGCGCACCGCCGGGTTGCCGTCCATCATCTCGTCGGTGCTGGCGCCGAACGTGGCCAGCATGCGCGGCGGCTGCAGCACGCCTTCGGCCACGGCCGGCCGCTTCACGAACGACACGCCGACGACCCGCAGGCCCGCCGCCACCGGCACGCGCGCCACGAGGTTGTCGTCGGCGTGGTGCGAGTAGGTCTCCCAGGCCCGATCGCCCCGCGTGTTGCCGGTATGGCTGGCCGGCGGCTTCGGCCCCTGGTGCCCGCCGCCCACCGAGAAGCGCTCGACGAGCGCGCCGTCCACCCGCACCTCGAGCTGGTGCGCCACCGTGCCGAGGCCGCGGATGACGTCGTAGAAGCTCCGCTGCAGCCGGATGCGGATCGAGTAATCCCCGTCGATCGGGAAGTAGTGACGGATGGCCACGCCGCCGCGCGAGCCGAACGGCAGGTCGTCGCTCGTCCGCTCGTCCTGCACCAGCGCCTCGGGCACGCGGTAGATCTCGGAGGCCGTCGCGACGGCCGGGTCGCCGACCGCGAGCTGACTGATGCGGCGCGCGGCGAACAGGTAGCGCTCCATCAGCGTCGGCGAGACCGAGAGCACGTCCGCGATGTTGTCGAAGCCCTCGTCGTCGTCGTCGGGCGGCAGCAGCAGCTCGGTGTCGACCTCAACGCCGAGCAGGTCGCGCACCGCGTTGCCGTACTCGACCCGGTTGAGCCGATGGACGGCGAACGGGCGGGGCGCGGGCGCGAGTCCCGGCGCGGCCCGGTCGAGCTCGGCCTCGAGCCACGACGTCAGCGCGGCGTAGGCCGCCGCGTCCGGCCGCGGGCGGCCGGCCGGCGGCATCGCCCGGGCCCGCAGCTTGCGCACCACCCGCTCCCAGCGCTCGGCGTCGCGGCCCACGCGCTCGGGGTCCATCTCGCTGAGCACCAGGCCGGCCGTGCGCAGCCGCTCGTTGTGGCAGGTGAAGCAGTAGCGCTCGAGCAGCGCGCGCTGCGGCGCCGACGACTCGCCAGCCTCCTGCGGCCGGGCGGCGGCCGGCGCGGGATGCCCGAGCCCGAGCAGCACGAGCGCGGCCAAGGGGGCGGCTGTCCGCAGGAGCGGCGTGGTCACCGTCTGGTCATCCTCCGAAATCGGTCACGCAGCGGACGACGCGCTCGCCCTCGTGGCACAGCTCGGGCACGCGACCCTGCCGGTTCTTCGCCCGCATGTCGCCGCCCCGCTCGACCAGAAAGTCGACCACGGCGCCGAACCCCTTGAAGGTCGCCGCGTGGAGCGCCGTGTCCCCCGCGCCGTTGGCGGCGTTCACGTAGGCGTGATCGAGGCGCCGCGCCGCGCCCGCGCCCAGCTCGAAGGCCAGCTCGACGACGTCCAGCGTGCGGGCCTCGTTCTCGTGCAGCGCGTCGACCACCTCGTTCGGCACCGCCCGGTCGCGGCGGTCCTCCATGTTCCAGCCCCAGGTCAGGCCGGCCGCCACCATCAGCGGCGTCGTGCCGTCGTTCGTGGCCAGGAGGGGATCGGCGCCGTGCTCGACGAGGAGCCGCATGATCTCCGGCTCGGCGTACTTGGCGGCCAGCAGGAACGGCGTGGCGCCCGCCAGATACGAGCTCAGCACCCAGTGGTTCGTGTCGCGCGGCACGCGCGTGCCCTTGGTCAGGCGCGCGTTCGGATCGGCCCCGTGGGCGAGCAGCGCCTCGATCATGCCCAGGTCGCCGCGCAGGACGGCAGCGTGCAGCGCCGTGTACCCCACCTCGGCGGCCTCCACGTCCGCGCCGCGATCGAGCAGGAAATCCACCAGCGCGGCATGCCCGCTGTGCGCGGCCAGCACCAGGACGCTGATGCCGTCGGCCGCCGCATCGTTCACGTCCGCGCCGGCCGCGAGCAGCAGCCGGGCGGACTCGACGTCGCCGTGGCGGGCCGCGAACAGCACGGGCGTGAAGCCGCCCAGCGGCATGTCGGCCACCTCGTGGCGGGATAGCCGGCTCGCGTAAGCGTTGGTCGGCACGCGCAGGTGCGTGACGATGGAGCGGGCGTGCACGTCGGCCCCGTGCGCGAGCAGCACCCGCACCACGTCGGGGTGGCGGTGCGCGGCAGCCCACATCAGCGCGGTCTGCCCCCGCGTGTGCTCGCGGGCATCGACGCTGGTGGCGCCGTGAGCGAGCAACGCCGCCACTGCCCCGGCGTCGCCGCCCCGCGCGCAGGTCATGAGCACGGTCTCGCCCATCGACGTCGCCGCGTCGGGGTCCGCGCCGGCGGCGAGCAGCCGCCGGACCAGGGCCGCGTCGCCGTTGGTGCAGGCCAACGCCAGCGGGGTGACCCCGTGGTCGTTGGCCGCACCCGGGTCGGCGCCGGCGGCGAGCAGCAGGTCCGAGGTCTCGGTGTCCTGCCTGACGACCGCCCAGTGGAGCGCCGTCGCGCCGTCGCCCCAGCGCTCGGTCACGTCCGCGCCCGCGGCGAGGAGCCGGCGCACCGCCTCCGCGTCGCGGCTCTTGACCGCCTCGAGCAGCGGAAGGGAGCCGGCTGCGGCCAGGACCGCTGACGACAGCAGCCACAGCGCCGACCATGCCGCCAAGTGCCGCACCTCAAGCCTCCACGGACAGGGTGACCGCGCCCCTATGGTGCCCCTGGAGCGCGCCGCCCGTCAATCCCTTGAATCGGGGATCCGGAGCGCACCGACAATTCTCTCCAAGTGTACGGCGCCCATCCAACGCACGTTGACGGCAGGCGAGCCGCCGGTGTCCACTCACTCCCCACACCATGGCGGCTTCGCTTGCAGAGCAAGACGCAGCAGGTGTGAAGACCTCCTTGCGGGGGCCACCGCGGGGCGCTAAGGTAGGCTCGTGATGGTCAGGCCGCGTCGACCCGGCCGGGTGGCGATCGCGGTCCTCGTCCTGGCGGGCGCCGCCGGGACGGGTCTTGCCTCGCGCGCAGCGGTCGAAGCGTCGCGCGCAGCCGTGGAGACGCTGCGGATTCCCGACGGCGGCCGCATGCCGCGAGCGGTCGCCGACGCCGAGGGAACGGTGCACCTGGCCTATGTCGGGGGCGGGACGGACCGCGCGAACCTGTTCCATGTCACGCGCGAGTCCGGTGCGCCGGGCTGGTCCGAGCCGCGGCGGGTCAACAGCCGGGAGCTCTCGGTCTCGGGCGTGGGGCCGGTCGACGGCGCCCAGCTCGCGCTCGGGCCCGACGGTCGGCTCCACGTCGTCTGGCTCCAGGCCGAGCCTGCGCGCATCTTCTACACCCGGGGCCGCGAAGACGGTTCCGGCTTCGAGCCCCAGCGCGATCTCTCCACCGGCCACGAGGGGAACGTCGAGGCGGGCCCGGCGGTCGCCGTCGATGGCCGCGGCAACGTCTTCGTCTTCTGGCATGCCGGCGCCGTCGAGGACGCGCGGCGCAGCGTGCTGCTGACGCTGTCTCGCGACGGCGGGACGAATTTCGAGCCGGCGCGCCGCGTCGGCGCCGCGACCGAGGGCGCGTGCGCCTGCTGCGGCCTGGCCGCAACGAGCGATGCGGGCGGCGCGGTCCACGTGTCGTACCGCGGCGCGGGCGGCAACGTGCGCCGGGGGCAACGGCTGCTGACGTCGAGCGATCAGGGTCGCAGCTTCTCCGACCGGCTGGTGCATCCGTGGGAGCTGGCAGCCTGCCCGGTATCGACCACGAGCCTGTTCGCCGGCCCTCGCGGGCTGACGGCCGCATGGGAAACGCGCGGACAGGTCCACTTCGCGGACGTCGACCGGCTCGAGGCCGTGCGCGCGCCGCCGGGGCAGGCGCGCTTCCGGCGCAAGAACCCCGTGGTCGCCGTGGATGCCCGGGGCGACACGCTGCTCGCCTGGGGCGACGGCCCCGGCTTCAGCTTCGGCGGCTCGCTCCACTGGCAGGTCTTCGACGCCGCCGGCCGCGCGGTGGGAAAGCCGGGCGGAGGGAACGGGACGATCATCGGCGGCAGCACGATCGCCGCGGTGGTTCAGGACGACCGGTTTCTGATCATCTTCTAGTCGGAGTCATCATGCACCTGATTCGACCGGGCCTGAGGGCCGCTCGCCGGGCAACCGCCACGCTGCTCCTCGCCGGCGCGCTGGCGGGAGCGTTCGCCCTCGGCGGACACGCCAGCCAGCCGCAGACGGTGACGGAGGGGGTCTACGCCGCCGAGCAGGCGGCGCGGGGCGGGCAGGTCTACCGGGATCAGTGCGCGAGCTGCCACGGCGACGCGCTGGAAGGCAGCGTCGGCCCCCCGTTGGCGGGGGACGGTTTCCTGTCCGTGTGGAGCGCACGGCCGGTGGCGGAGCTCGTCGACAAGATCCACAACACCATGCCCCTGCAGGCGCCGGCGCCGCTCTCCCGGCAGGAGTCGCTCGACCTCACCGCCTACATCCTCGAGGCCGGCGGGTTCCCGGCGGGACCGGCGGCGCTGACCGACGGCGCGCTGGCGGGGATCGCCCTGCCCACGGCGGCGACCGCTTCCGCGGCGGACGGCAGCGCGGACCTGCCCGTCGCGCCCATCGCGAACCTCGCCCAACTGATGCGGGCCATCGCCTTCCCCGCCTCGAACATCGTCTTCAACGTGCAGATCAAGGACCCCGGCGCCGAGCAGCCCCCGCCGACCGGCACCCGACCCTTCGACTTCGTCGAATGGGGAGCCACCGTCTATCCGGGGTGGGAGTCCATCGACCTCGCCGCGCTGGCCATCGCAGAGTCCGCACCCCTCTTCCTGGTGCCCGGACGCCGGTGCGAGAACGGCCGGCCCGTTCCCGTGGAGCGGGCCGACTGGCAGGCGTACACGGCGGCGGTCGTCGAGGCGGGGCGGGCCGCCTACCGGGCGTCGCAGTCCCGCGACTGGGACGCCGTCATCGCGGTCACCGACCAGCTCAACGAGGCCTGCGCGAACTGCCACGAGGTGTATCGCGACGCGGGCGCCGAGGGGCGCGGGGCGGGCGCGGACCGCTGCCGTCAGGACCCCTGACGGAGGATCTTTACGGGAGGAACGACCATGCGCCTGATTACTTTGGCGGCGGCGGCTTCAGTCGTCTTCATGACCGCGCCGGGGTCGGCTCAGGACTGGGCCGAGTTCGCCAGCCAGCAGGACCGGTTCACCTGCAACTTCCCGGGCGAGCCGGAGGTGACGGAGACCACCTGGGTCTCCGAGTTCGGGGCCGAGCTGCCGGCGCGCGTCTATGCCGCCGAGGTCGGCGCAAGCCGCTACACGGTGACCGTGGCCGACTACAACCACGCCGAGCGCATCCTCACGGAGCGGGCCGGCGACTGCCCGCCGGGCGCGGAGCGCTGCAGCGGCGGCGGGTCCACCGGCCAGGGGTACTGGCGACACGACGTGCGGGGCGCGATGCTCTACGCGACCTGGACGTTCCTGGAGCGGGACGCCGTGGCGACGCACCTGGGCTACAACGAGCTCGATCGCGTCGAAGGCTACCAGCTGCACCTGACCAACCCCGACCAGTCCCGGACCTTCGTGTCGATCTACATGCACGAGAACAAGCTCTATGTCCTGGAGGGCACGGTCCCGCGGGGCTACCCGGAGCCGGCGCTCTTCCAGCAGTCGCTGGGCTGGCTGGACGAGGACGGGAACGGGCTGCGCTACCAGGGCCCCTACTCGAACGGATTTCCGGCGCCGCCCCGCGCCCCGGCCGTGTTCTAGGAACCCGAGGAGGGTGATCATGCGGTTCAAGCTCGGTCTCGCCGTCGTCTGCGCGGTCGCTTTCGTCCTGCCAGCCGGGGGGCACCATTCCCACGGCAACTACGCGGAGGAGTTCACCGACATCGAGGGGGTGGTCACCGAGCTGCACCTGCTGGTGCCCCACTCGTGGCTCTACATCGAGGTGGAGGGCCCCGACGGCGAGCCGCAGATCTGGGCGCTGGAGGCCAGCGACCGCGTCCACCTGGCCGAGAGCGGCATCACCCGCGGCTACATCCAGCCCGGCGACGCCGTGAAGGCGCGCTGCCACCCCGTGCGGGACGGCTCCCCGGGCTGCCTGCTCGGGTTCCTGAAGGACCCGGACGGCAACGTGAAGGACTGGGACGGCCACAACGCACCGCCGCCGGCCGACTTCTAGCGGAAGGGAACTGCCATGAAGCGAAGCATCTGTGCCATCGCGGTTCTGGCGCTGGGGTGGCCGCTGGCGATCGCCGCCAACGACGATCTGGTGTCGCGGCAGACCGACGACAACCAGTGGGTGTTGCCGAGCAAGGACTACTCGGCGACGCGCTACAGCTCGCTCGACCAGATCACCGCCGACAACGTCGCCAATCTGACGCAGGTCTGGTCCTTCTCGACGGGCGCGCTGCGCGGCCACGAAGGGCAGCCGCTGGTCGTGGACTCGACGATGTACGTGCACAGCGCCTACCCCAACCACGTGTACGCCATCGACCTCGCGGAGGAGGGCTGGCCCATCAAGTGGCGGTACACGCCGGTCCAGGACGACCGCGCCGTGCCGGTCGCCTGCTGCGATCTGGTCCACCGCGGCGTGAACTACGTCGAGGGCCGGATCCTGATGACGACGCTCGACGGACACGTCATCGCGCTGGACGCCGGGACCGGCCGCGAACTCTGGAAGGTGAGGAACGCCGACCCCTTGCGTGGCGAGACGATGACCATGGCCGGCCTCGTGGTCAAGGACAAGTACATCGTGGGCGTCTCCGGCGGCGAGTTCGGCATCCGCGGCTGGGTGGCGGCCTACGCGGTCGAAACGGGCGAGCAGCTCTGGAAGGCCTACAGCATGGGCCCGGACGAGGACGTCATGCTGGCGGCCGACTTCAACGCGGCCAATCCGCACTACGGCCGCTTCGGGGCGGGCACGGAGACCTGGCCGGGCGACCGCTGGCAGAACGGCGGCGGGGCCACCTGGGGCTGGTACGCGTACGATCCCGACCTCGACCTCGTCTACTACTCCACTGGGAACCCCGGCACGTGGAACCCGACGCCGCGCGAGGGCGACAACAAGTGGTCGATGACGATCTTCGCCCGCGATCCCGACACGGGCCTGGCGAAGTGGGCGTACCAGATGACGCCGTGGGACGCCTGGGACTACGACGGCATCAACGAGCACGTGCTGCTCGACCTCACCATCGGCGGGCGCGAGGTCAAGGCGCTGGTGCACTTCGACCGCAACGGTTTCGCCTACGTGCTCGACCGCACGGACGGCACGCTCCTGTCCGCCGAGAAGTTCGTCGAGGCGACCAACTGGGCCGAGCGCATCGACCTGGAGACCGGCCGTCCCGTGGAGGTGCCGGAGAAGCGCACCCGACAGGGCGTGAACATCCGGGACATCTGTCCCGCCGCCATGGGCGCCAAGAACCAGCAACCCGTGTCGTACTCGCCCCGCACCGGCCTGATCTACGCCGGCACCAACAACCTGTGCATGGACTACGAAGGCTTCGAGGTGCGCTACATCGCCGGGGCGCCGTACGTCGGCGCGAACGTGCGCATCTTCGCCGGACCGGGCGGCTACCAGGGCGAGTTCATGGCCTGGAACCCGGCGGCGGGCGAGAAGGTCTGGGGCATCACCGAGCCGTTCCCGGTGTGGACCGGCACGCTGGTCACGGCCGGCGACGTGGCCTTCTACGGGACCATGGACCGCTGGTTCAAGGCGGTCGACGCCCGCAGCGGCGACATCCTGTGGCAGTCGAGGCTGCCGTCGGGGTCGATCGGCAATCCCATGACGTTCACGGCGCCGGACGGCAGGCAGTACGTCGCGATCTACTCCGGCATTGGCGGGTGGTTCGGCCTGCCCGTCGCGGCGGACCTCTCGCGCGAGGATCCGCTCGGCGCGCTCGGTGCGGTCGGCGCCGCCTACGACTCGGGTCTGGACAAGGTGACCTCCGTGGGCGGCACGCTGCACGTCTTCGCCCTCGACGACTAGGCGCACGGAGATTGCCGTGATCCGTGGTTCCGGGAGCGTCGCCTCCGCCAGGGACATCGTCTTCGCCACCAGCAGCGTCGCCTCGGTGGGGGTCGGCGCACTGCTGGCGGCGCATGCGTTGCTGGCGGCCGGGGCGCTGCCGAGTGTCCCGGTGCTCGCGCAGTCGCCGTCGCTCCGCATCTGCGGCGACCCCGACAATCTGCCGTACTCGAACGAGCGGCTCGAGGGGTTCGAGAACCGGATTGCCGCAGTCGTCGCCGCCGAGCTCGGCGCAACGCCCGTCTACACGTGGTGGCCCCACCAGCGCGGGCTCGTCCGGAACACCATCGACGCGGGCACGTGCGACGTGATCTTCGGCGTTCCCGCAGGCCTCGACTTCGTGCTGTGGACGAAGCCGTACTACCGGTCGTCGTACGTCATGGCCCACCGCGCCGACCGGGGCTACGACTTCCGGTCACTGGACGCGCCGGCGCTGCGACAGCTGCGCATCGGCGTGCATGTCAACACGCCGCCCGAGGAGAGCCTCGCGCGGCGCGGCCTGCTCGACAACGTCTCGACCTACTCGCTGTTCTTCGATCCGCGCGGCGATCGGGACCGGCCCCGCAAGCTGCTCGACGACCTGGTGGCCGGTACGCTCGACGTCGCCGTCGCCTGGGGTCCCCTCGCCGGCTACGCCGCCAGGACACTGAACTTGCCGCTCGAGCTGGTGCCTCTCGTGGACGAGCCGGGCGTGCCGCTGTCCTTCGACATCTCGATGGGCGTCGCGAAGGACAACGAGGCCTTGAAGGGCCGGCTCGAGGCGGCGATCGACCGGCGCCGCACCGAGATCCTGGCGATTCTGGAGGAGTTCGGCGTACCGCTCGTCCCCGCCGCGGAAGCAGCGGAAGAACCGGACCCGGCAGACCGCAACGCCGGGGCCGCACCGCCGGCCGAGGCGTCGCCCCCGGCGCCACCGAAGCTGAACCCGTTCACGGGGGACGCCGACCGGGCCGCAGAGGGTCGGACGCTGTACTTCGAGGTCGGCTGTCAGGGCTGCCACGGCGGCGGTGGCGGCGGCGGGATGGCCACCTCCGTGATCGACGACGTCTGGACGTTCGGCAGCGACGACGAGGTGCTGTTCAGGCTCGTCAAGGGCGAGATCCCGGACCAGACGATGCCGACCGTCTACAGCGTGCTCGAGGACGACGAGGTGTGGAAGATTCTGGCGTTCATCCGCTCGGTCTACGCCGGCGACCCCGCCAGGATCGACTGGTGAGGGCACCTCCCGGCCTCTGACCGGAAACGCTCATGGCTCGCGCGGCCGATCCGCCACCCGCCACGATATCCGCGGCGCTCGCGCTGCTCAACACCGAGTTCCTGCTGCCGCTCATGGAGCTGCTGGCAATAGCGAGACCCCGCCCCACGCGCAAGGCAGACATCGTCAGGGCAATCGAGAGCCACCTCGCCGGCGACCGGTTGCGGAAGCTCTGGGGCAGACTCGACGAGAAGCAGCAGCTGGCAGTGCGCGAAGCGCTGCACACCCCGTTCGGCGTCTTCGATCGACAGCAGTTCGAGGCCAAGTACGGCAGCCTGCCCGCCGGCCTGGGCACGACGCACACGCGCGGGCGGGCGCGGCCGCTGCACTTCTTTCTCTACCCTCGGTTCCGTCAGGCAACGGAGGTCTCCATCGTTCCGCAGGAGCTGGCCCGCCGCCTGGCCGCCTTCGTGACGCCGCCGCCGGAGGCGACGGTCGCCGCCGCGGACGGGTTGCCCGAGGCAGTGGAGCTGCCGCAGTCCGGGCCTGTCCGCCGCGGCGAGAAACCGAGCCGCGAGCGGGTACCTCTGACGCGGCGCGACACGGAGCGGACCGCGCCGCACGAACTGCTCGCCGTGCTGCGTCTGATCGACGGCGGTCGGGTCGCCGTGAGCCCCACGACGCGGCGGCCGGCGACGGCGGCCAGTCAGCGCGTCGCGGAGGTGCTCTCGGGCGGCGACTTCTTCGAGCCGACACGCAACCAACCCGCGCGGGTCCAGGCAATCGGTCCGATCAGGGCGTTCGCCTGGCCGTGCCTGGTGCAGGCGGCCAGGCTGGCCGAGCTGCGCGGCTCCAGGCTCGCGCTGACGAAGGCCGGCCGCGCCGCCCTGACCGCGCCGCCGCCGCAGACGCTGCGGCGCCTCTGGGAGCGCTGGCTCAAGAGCACGCAGCTCGACGAGTTCAGCCGCATCACGGACATCAAGGGCCAGTCCCGCGGCAAGGGCCGGCGGACGATGACCGCCCCGGCGGGCCGCCGGGCCGTGATCGCGGAGGCCCTGGCGCAATGCCCGGTCGGCCGCTGGGTGCGCTTCGACGACTTCTCGCGGTTCATGCAGGCGGCGTCGTTCGATTTCGACGTGACCCGCAATCCCTGGAACCTGTACATCGCGGAGCCGGGCTACGGCGATCTGGGATACGACGGCTCGCACGATTGGCACATCCTCCAGGGTCGGTATCTGCTCTGCCTGCTGTTCGAGTACGCGGCCACCCTGGGCCTGATCGACGTGGCGTACATCGACCCGCGCGGCGCGCGGGAGGACTACACGCACATGTGGGGTGCGGATGACCTGGAGTTCCTGAGCCGCTACGACGGCCTGCAGTACTTCCGCTTGAATTCGCTGGGCGCCTACTGCCTGGGCCTCGCCGGTGCCTACGAGCCGAGCGCGCCCCCCGCGCGGGCCGCGCTGACCGTCTTTCCGGGCCTTTGGCTGCAGGCCGGCGCGCCGCTCTCGCGGGAGGAGCGTCTCTTCCTCGACACCTACGCCGACGCCGAGGCGGACGGCGTCTGGCGCCTCAACCGGGACAAGACGCTGTCCGCCATCGAGAGCGGCCACGATGCGGACGAGCTCCGCAGGTTTCTCGCTGCCCGCGACGATCAGCCGTTGCCGGAAACGGTCGAAGGGTTCCTGCGCGCTGCAGAACGCGGCGCGCGCGCCCTGACGCTGCGGGGCGCAGCGCTGCTGCTCGAGTGCGCGGACGCGGAGACCGCCGCGCGGCTCGCCACGGACGCGAGCACAGCCGGGGTGTGCCTGCGCGCCGGCGAGCGGCTCCTCGTCGTGCGCACGGCGTCCGAGAAGGCGTTTCGCAAGGCCGCGCGCGCGTTGGGCTACGGCGTGTCGCCGTCATGAGCGCCGGATCGAAGGGCCCGAGCGCGCGGCCCGGCGCCGGATCGGCTATGCTGCAGGGTTGCCCCGTCTCCGGAGTCGACTGACCATGCCCGTGCGCCAGGTGCTCGACCGGGGCGGCGTCCCCGTCAAGATCTTCACGGACGACGTCGACGAGGCATCGATCCGGCAGCTCGCAGCGGTCGCGCGGCTGCCGATCGTGGTCGGCCACGTGGCGGCCATGCCCGACGTGCACCTCGGCATCGGGGCGACGGTCGGCTCGGTGATCGCCACGCGGCACGCCCTGATACCGGCCGCGGTCGGCGTCGACATCGGGTGCGGCATGAGCGCCTGCCGGCTGACGCTCGACGCCGCGCGGCTGCCCGACTCGCTGCGGCCGGTGCGCGAGGCGATCGAGGCGGCGGTCCCGGTCGGCTTCGCCGCTCACGACGAGCCCGTGGCGGAGCCCGGCGTCCTGGCGGCGCTGCGCCCCGGCCTCGACCGGATCCTCGCCCGCCACGAACGGATCGCGACGATGATCCGCGACGTGCGCGGGAGGTGGCCGCGCCAGCTCGGCACGCTCGGCGGCGGCAACCACTTCATCGAGCTGTGCCTCGACGAGTCGGGCCAGGTCTGGGTGATGCTGCACTCCGGGAGCCGCGGCGTGGGCAACGTGCTCGGCCGCTACTTCACGCAGCTCGCCAGGCGGGAGATGGAGCGGCGGGGCGTCCGCCTGCCGGCAAAGGACCTCGCCTGGCTGGACGACGGGTCGGCGCACTTCGCCGACTACGTGGACGCGCTGACCTGGGCGCAGCGCTACGCGCTGGAGAACCGGCGGCTCATGTTGGCGCGCATCCTCGCCGCGCTGCGCGGACTGCTGCCGCCGTTCCGGGTCGCGGCCACCGCCGTCGAGTGCCACCACAACTACGTGGCGGAGGAGGAGCACTTCGGCGAGCCCGTCTACGTGACCCGCAAGGGAGCGATTCGCGCCGGACGCGGCGATCTGGGCATCATTCCCGGCAGCATGGGCGCGCGGTCGTACATCGTGCGCGGACGCGGGTCGCGGGAGGCGCTGGAGTCGTGCGCCCACGGGGCAGGGCGCCGCATGAGCCGGTCGCAGGCGAAGGCGGCCTACACGGCCGCGGACCTGGCGCGGCAGACGGTCGGCGTCGAATGCCGCAAGGACGCCGGCGTCGTGGACGAGATTCCCGACGCCTACAAGGACATCGACACGGTCATGGCCCATTCCTCCGACCTGGTGGACGTTGTTCACACGCTCAAGCAGGTCGTCTGCGTGAAGGGGTAGCTTCGTGGATTACATGCCGGGAGTCGGTTCCAAGTGACGCGAAAATACTTCGAGAAGCTCGTTGCCCAGGCTCTCCGCGACATCCCGGAGAGCTTTCGCGAAGCGATGGAGAACGTCGTGCTCGTGGTCGAGGACTACCCGGAACCCGAGCTGCTGGAAGAGATGGGAATAGAACCGCCCGACACGTTGTACGGTCTCTACCAGGGCACCCCGCTACCGGAGCGGGACTGGTCCCACGGCAACGTGCTGCCCGACAAGGTGACGATCTATCAACAGCCCATCATCGAGGACTGCTGCGGCGACGACGAGATCATCCGCGCCATCCACGAAACCGTAATTCACGAATTCGGCCACCACTTCGGCCTCAGCGAGGAGGAGATCGAGGAAATCGAGTCGCGCTACTGGCGCGGCGAATCCAACGGAGACGACCCTTGACCGCCGCCTACTCCCCGCCCTTCGCCTCCGCGGCCTGCCGCCTGCGCTCAGCCCAGTAGTTCTTCATCCGTTCCGACACGGCCTTCTTGGCGTCCGCGGACATCTGGCGCCGTTTGCGCGGCGCCCTCTCGACCGCTCCGGAAGCGGCGGCGCGGCCCGGCTTGACGCCTCCCAATGCGGCAATCGCCGCATCGATCCGGGCAACATTGTTCAGCAGCTCGGCGCGCTGGTCCTTCAAGACCGCTATGACGTCCTTCATCGTCTTCCTTTCTCCTCCGTGTCACGAATGGTGACAGGGTTGACAGTATACCGCGAGTTGGTCACGGCCCAAAACGCAGCCTGCATCATGCGCGACGCGAACAAACCAACCCTCATAAGGAAGCCCTTGCCGGCGCGCCCGCTCCCCCGGCGCGCGCCTTGCGTCGACCGGGCGCGGCTGGTAGGCTCGAAAGCACTTGCACGCGGCGTGCCCGGGACCGGGCACGTCCAACCGGGAGACAGATTGCCATGTTGAAGACCGTCCGTGGATCGGGGATGTCCGTCGCCTGCCCGGCGGCCGGGTTCATGTTGATTGCCATGGTGCTCGCGCCCCCGCCGGCCGCCGGCGCGGAGCGGGAAGCCGGGGTGACGTTCACCAGGGACATCGCGCCGATCCTCCAGCGGTCGTGCGAGAACTGCCACCGTCCCCAGGGAGGTGCGCCGATGGCCCTCACCACCTACGAGGAGGTCCGCCCCTGGGCGCGCTCCATCCGGAACCGCACCGAGTCCCGCGAGATGCCGCCCTGGTTCATCGACAGGAACATCGGCATCCAGCACTACAAGGACGACCCGTCGCTCAGCGATCGCGAGATTGCCCTGATCGCCGACTGGGTCGACGGCGGCGCGTCGCGGGGCAATCCGGCCGACCTCCCGCCGCCGATCGAGTGGCCGGCGGACGGCTGGAACTACGGCACCCCGGATCTGATCGTACCGTCGCCGGAAGGCACCATCGAGGCGGAGGCGGCCGACTGGTTCGGCGAGTGGGGCGAGACGCCCACCGGCCTGAGCGCGGACCGCTACATCAAGGCGATCGAGGTGAAGGAAGTCCGCACCTGGGAGGATGAGAGCGCGGCGGTGGACGACGACGGCCGGGCCGCGCTCGGCCTGTTCGTCGTGCATCACGCGGTCATCGGCGCCGACACGCTCGAGAACACCCTGGAGCCGCTCGACTGCGGCAACGAGACCACCTGCGCCAACGACGACCGGCAGTTCTGGCTGGTGCACGAGCTGGGGCAGAACGCGACAATCTATCCTGACGAGGTGGGCGTCACTCTGCCGGCCGACTCGGTCGTCACCTTCAACTCGATGCATCTCCACTCCATCGGACGCGAGGTGCGGGCGCGGCTCGACGTCGGCTTCACGTTCCACCCGGAGGGGTACGAGCCCGAGTATCACCTCGGGGCCACCAGCTTCGGGAGCGTGACGCAGTACGACTACGAGTTCGACATCCCGTCGAACGAGGACAACGTCATGCGCGACGGCTTCCACCGGCTGACCCGGCCGACGAAGCTGCTGACGTTCGAGCCCCACCTCCATTCGAGCGGCAAGCGGATGTGCTTCGAGGCGCTGTATCCGAACAATGCGCGGGAGATTCTAAGCTGCGCCGACTACGACCACAACTGGGCCAAGGTGTACGTCTATGCGGACGACGCGGCGCCGCTGCTGCCGGCCGGCACCGTCGTCCATGTCATGGCCTGGTACGACAACTCCGTCACGAACAGGAACGTGGTCGACCCGCGCAACTGGAAGGGCTGGGGCAATCGCTCGATCGACGACATGTTCTCCGCCATCTCGCGGATGGTGTACCTGACCGAGGAGCAGTTCGAGGAGGAGCTCGCCGCGCGCGGCGGCACGCCGGCGTTCGCCACGTCGCAGGACAACCAGCAGTAGCTTCGCCTCGTCCGCGTCACGTGAGGAGGGCCGCAAGATGCCTGCATGGAAGTGGTGGCTAACCTCGGCGGTCGTCATGACGCTCGGCGGCGGTGTGCCGGGCCTGCCGGACTCCGCCGTGCGAGCCCAGACGCAGCCCAGCGAGGCCAACATCGCCTCGGGCATGCGGCTCTACCGCCAGAAAGCCGACTGTCAGGCGTGCCACGGCTGGGCGGGCGACGGCCGCAAGATGGACTACCAGATGCCGGACGGGGCCAACCTGCGGGAGAGCCGGCTCAGCCGCGAGCAGCTCGTCTTCGTGATCAAGTGCGGCCTGCCGGGCCGCAGCATGCCCGCCTTCGACCGCTTCGCCTACCGCGACGACCGCTGCCTGGGGCGGACGCAGGCCGACCTGCGGCGGCAGGGCCTGGAGCTGCCCGATCCGGCCGCCACGCTGCAGCCGCGCGAGATCGAGCGGCTCGCCGACTTCCTGTTCGCCAAGGTCATGGGGCGCGGCCCGATGGACCGCGCCACCTGCATCGACTACTGGGGCGAGGACGTCGAGATCTGCCGCACCGAGTTTCCCGAGTAGGAGTCTGCGCCGTTCTACGACGCAGACTCCGCAAGGCGCGCACAGCGCGCCTCGGCGGGAGCGGCGCCCCGTCCATGCTTAATCCAGGGCGAAGACGAACAGGTAGCTCGAGTTCTCCAGGTTGTCGTACCGCACCGGGTGCAGGTGGCGCCCGCTCGCCTGCACCGCGATGTACTGCCGCGGGCCGACGGCGTAGGTGACGGGCGCGCCCTTGAGCGGCGTGCCGACGTTGAAGCGCCACAGCTCCTGCAGCGTCTCGTCGTGGTAGCCCACGATCCAGCCGTCCTGCAGCGCCGTGAAGACCAGCCCGCCCGCCGTGGCTAGCATGCCCGAGCGGACCTCGATCTCCGTCACCGCCTTGGCGATGATCTGGTGCGTGTCGGCGTCCACCGCGGTGACCGAGCCGTAGTACAGGTCGCTCGTGTACTCGCGGCGCTCGCTCGCCGCGCGGTCCACGCCGCCCTCCGCAGACAGCGGCACCACGGCGGCGCCGCTCTGCGAGAAGCAGCCCTCGGTGCCCGCGCCGTAGGCAATCCCCTTCTCCGGGTTGAACGCCGTCGGCTGGTGCGCGATGCCGCCGTGCCACGTCGGGCAGGCGCGCTTCATCGTGTCGCGATCGGCGCGCAGCGCCCGCGCCTCGGGGTTGTAGATCTGGACGTCGAGATTCGGGTCGTAGTCCAGCGGCCGGCCGGTGGCCGGATCGAGACCCGCCGTCCAGTTGAGGTCGTTCACGTACTGCTCGCCCTTGATGAAGGCGCCGGTGGTGCGGTCGATCGAATAGAAGAATCCGTTGCGCGCATAATGGGACACGACCTTGCGCAACCGGCCCTCGATCATGGTGTCGTAGAGCATGTGGATGCCGACTTCGTCGTAGTCCCACGAATCGTTGGGCGTGTACTGGAAGTGCCAGGCGCGCTCCCCGGTGGCGACGTCGACGGCGACGACCGAGTTGGTGTAGAGGTTGTCGCCCGGGCGGTATTCCGGGTCGTAGATGGGATACGGATTGCCGGTGCCGAAAATGTACAGGTTGGCCTCCGGATCATAGGAACCGGTCTGCCAGACCCCGCCGCCGCCCGTCTTCCAGGCGTTGTGGTCGTCCTTCCAGGTCTCGCTGCCCGGCTCGCCCGGCTCGGGCACCACGTACCAGCGCCACTTCTCCTCGCCGGTCTCGACGTCGAGCCCGGCCACCCAGCCGCGCGTCCCGGCGTCGCCGGTGCCGTTCTGGATGATGACCGTGCCGTCGGCCACCAGCGGCGCCGCGCGGAACGCCTCGCGGCCGCCGAACTCGTTGGTGGCGGCTATCTCGTGATCCCAGATGATCTCGCCCGTGTCGCGGTCGAGCGCGATGACCCGGCCGTCCGGCAGGTTCGCCAGCACGCGCTCCTCCCACAACGCGATGCCGCGCGTGCGCGACCGGTTGCCTTCGTGCTCCACGCCCGGATCGGTGATCCACGCGAACTGGCCGTAGTCGGGTTGCCGCGCGTCGATCTTGTAGATGGTGCCCCAGCCGTCGCTGGTGTACATGAAGCCGTTGTCGATGAGCGGATTGAGCTCGTTCTCGGGACCGTTCTGGCCGGTGTCCTGCATGCCGCCGAGCGCCAGCGCCCACACCATCCGCAGATCTTTTACGTTGTCGCGATTGATCTGCGTGAGCTTAGAATAGCGCTGGGAGCCGTAGTCCCCGTTCATCAGGAGCCAGTTCTGCGGCTCGTTCTGCGCGTTGATCAGGCGGTCCCGGTTGACGGTGATCGTGTACTGGCCGCCCAGCGTCACGGCCCAGGCGGAAACGACGAGCGCGCACGCGGCAGCCGTTCGTAGCAACAAGTGGCGATGCATGGCGTATCTCCTCCGGGTTGTCGAGGCGGTACATCTTACAGAGATTGCGCGGGAGGCACGATGAGAAACTGGCTGGCGCTCGCAGCGTTGACGGTCGCCTTCGGCGCCTGGCCGGGGGGCGGCCCGGCCGCCGCCCAGCCGGAACCCGCGTGGCCCCCCGCCCGCACAGCCTGGGGCGACCCGGACCTGCAGGGCATCTGGGACTATCGCACGCTGACGCCGATGGAGCGTCCCGCCGAGCACGCCGGCAAGGCGGTGCTCACGCCCGAGGAGGCGGCGCTCTACGTGCAGGACCTGCCGTTCAGCAACTGGGACGATCGGGACCGCTGGGACCGCACGCAGGCGTTCAGCTTCGACAGCGACATCGAGCACGGCTACAACCGGTTCTGGCTCGACTTCGGCACGGGCGTCGACCCCGACCGCCGCACGTCGCTCATCGTCGATCCGCCCGACGGACGCATCCCCTGGGCGCCGGGCACGGCGTTCCTGCCCGACGGGCGGCTCGCCTGGGTGGAAGGCGAGGAACGCCCGGGCGGCTACGGCGACGCCTTCCTCGGGCTGAACGCCGCCGGCCCCGAGGACCGGCCCCTGGGCGAGCGCTGCATCCTGGGCATGAACTCCGGACCGCCGATGAACCCGGGCGCGTACAACAACAACGTGCAGCTGCTGCAGACCCCCGACGCGGTGGTCGTCTTCAACGAGATGGTCCACAACGCGCGCATCGTGCCTCTCGACGGGCGCCCGCGCCTGTCCGCCAGGCTGCGCCAGTGGATGGGCGACCCGCGCGGGCGCTGGGAGGGCGACACCCTGGTGGTCGAGACCACCAACTTTCTCCGCGAAACGAACTTCGAAGGCTCGAGCTCGCGCCTGCACCTCGTCGAGCGGTTCACGCGCACGGGTCCCGAGGCGCTCGTCTACGAGTTCACGGTCGAGGATCCGCGCACGTGGACGCAGCCCTGGACGGCGCGGATTCCCATGCAGAGGACGGCGGGGCCCATCTTCGAGTACGCCTGCCACGAGGGCAACTACGGGCTGTTCAACATCCTGACCGGGGCCCGCGCCCGGGAGCGCGCGGCGCGCTAGACACCACGATCGGAGCCTGTCATGAAACGAGCACGAGCAACGCTGGCCCGCACTCTCCTGGCAGTGGTCCTGGCCGGGGCCGCCGCGGGCGGCCTGTCGGCGCAGGTGCCGTTCGACCGCCTGCTGGCGGCCGCGGCCGAGCCGCACAACTGGCTCACCTACTCGGGCACCTACTTCAGCCAGCGCTACAGCGAGCTCGAGCAGGTCACCACGGAGAACGTCGCCGACCTGGAGCTGGAGTGGGTCTACCAGAGCAACGTCTTCGGCCCGTGGCAGGCAACGCCGCTGGTGGTCGACGGCGTCATGTACGTGACGCAGCGGCCCAACGACGTCGTCGCCCTCGACCCGCGAACGGGCCGCGTCTTCTGGATCTACCGCTACAATCCCTCCCCCAGCCACCGGGCCTGCTGCGGGGCGAACAACCGCGGCGTGGCCGTGCTGGGCGACCGGGTCTTCATGGCGACGCTCGACGCGCACGTCGTGGCCATCGACGCCGTCACCGGCACCGAGCTCTGGGACGTCGTGCTGGCGGACATGAACCTGGCGTACGCCTTCACCCTGGCGCCGCTGGCCGTCGACGGCAAGGTGATCGTCGGAACGACCGGGGCGGACTCGGGCATCCGCGGCTTCATCGCGGCGCTCGACGCGGCGACCGGCGAGGAGGCGTGGCGGTTCTACACCATCCCAGGACCGGGCGAGCCGGGACACGAGACGTGGGAGCCGTGCCCGCCCGACCCGGAGACCTACTGCGACCCGGAGGCCTGGAAGCACGGCGGGGCGTCCGCCTGGCTGACCGGGTCCTACGACCCGGAGTTGAACCTGGTGTACTGGGGCATCGGCAACCCCGGACCGGACTTCAACCGGGAGCAGCGGCCGGGCGACAACCTGTACTCGGACTCGGTCGTGGCGCTAGACGCCGACACGGGCGAGTTGCGCTGGCACTTCCAGTTCACGCCGGCCGACCCCTACGACTACGATTCGGTGCAGATCCCGGTGCTGGCGGACATCGTGCGCAACGACACCGAGTTCAAGGTGATGCTGTTCGCCAACCGCAACGGCTTCTACTACGTGCTCGACCGGGCCACGGGGCGCTTTCTGAGGGGTCTGCCGTTCGTGCGGGTAAACTGGGCGGAGGGGCTCGACGACAGCGGGCGGCCGGTGGAGACGCCGCAGCCGGCCGGCGCGCCGACGTTTCCCGGCGTGCAGGGCGGCACCAACTGGTTCTCGCCCTCCTTCAGCCCGCGGACCGGCCTGTTCTACATCCCGGCCTGGGAGGACTACTCCACGGTCTTTCTCGGCGAGCCTCAGGTGTACGAACCGGGCGAGTCGTTCATCGGCGGCCGCCTCACGGAGTTCGAGGACTCGCCGGAGGGCCGGCAGGGGCCGGGCCTGACGCGCGGGCCGATCAACGACTGGACGAGCGTGGTGGGGCGCGGGGCGGTCATCGCTCTCGACGGACTGACCGGCGAGGCGCGCTGGAAGTTCGAGATGACCGACGTCATTCGCAGCGGCATCCTGACGACCGCCGGGGACCTGCTGTTCAGCGGCGCGCGGTCGGGCTACTTCCAGGCGCTGCACGCGGAGACCGGCGAGCTGCTGTGGAAGGTGAACCTCGGCGCGCAGATCCTCAACGGCCCGATGACCTACGAGGTGGACGGCCGGCAGTACGTGGCCATCATCTCCGGACACGCTTTGACGACCTTCGCACTCCGTGACTGAGAACTGCCCGGGAGCCGGCGGCGGCCGGACGATCGTCGACGAGTGCGCGCCGGGTCATGGCCGAGCGGCCGGTGAGCCCGTGGGTCGGCGCCGACGAGCCGCGCGACCGTCATGACCCGTCCGGCCGGCAACGCCGCCGCGCGGGCGGCCTGCTGCTGTGTCCTGGCCCTGGTGCTGGCGACCGGCGCCGCCCGTGCTGCCCAGCCCGCCGCCCCTGCGTCCCCCCGGCAGCGCGCCGCCGTGGGCGTCGCGCCGTTCACGAATCTGAGCCCGGCGGAGGCGGACCGCTGGATCGGCCAGGGCATCGCGGAAACGCTCGCCGCCGACCTGCGGCGCAAGCACGGGCTGGAGGTTCTCGATCGCGCGGTCTACGGCCGCGACGCCCTCGACGAGGACGCCGCGCTGCGGCTCACCCGCGAGCTGGGGGCGCGCTGGCTCGTGGCCGGAGACTACCAGCGGGTCGGCGACCACCTGCGCATCACGTCACGCCTGATCGACGCGGCGACCGGCGTCGCGGCGCACGCGGTGCAGGTCGACGGCGCGATCGGCGAGCTGTTCGCGCTGCAGGATCGCCTCGTGGACGCGCTCGGCGCCCGCATACGGCGCCCGAGCGCCCCGGCCCTGCCGGCAGCGGCCCGGCCCGGGGCGCCCCCCGCAGACGCCGAGCCTCCCCGCCCGGCGCCCGCGGCGTATCCGGCCCGCGCGCCGGCCAGCGGCCTGGCCGCGCCGACCCTGGCCATCTTCGGCCCGCCGCCGCCCGCGGCGCCCGACGTCGTCGCCCGCGACGCCGCCGGCCGCCTCACCATTCGCGCCGTGCGGCTCACGGCGCCCATCGCGTTCGACGGCCGGCTCGACGACGAGATCTACACGACCGTTCCGCCGCTGTCCGACTTCATCCAGCAGGAGCCGCAGGAGGGCGCGCCGGCCACCGAGCGGACCGACGCGTGGGTCTTCTTCGACGACGAACGCGTCTACTTCTCGTTCCGCGTCTGGGAGACTGCGCCGGAGCGCGTCATCGCCAACGAGATGCGGCGCGACAACTCCAACGTGTACCAGAACGACCACATCGCCTTCGTCATCGACACGTTCTACGACCGCCGCAACGCCCTGGAGTTCCTCGTCAACCCGATGGGCGGCCGCATGGACGGGCAGATCACCAACGAGCGTTTCTACAACGGCGACTGGAACCCCATCTGGGACGTCGAGGTCGGCGAGTTCGACGGCGGCTGGACGATCGAGACCGCCATTCCGTTCAAGTCGATCCGCTATCGGCGCGGGACGGCCCAGATCTGGGGCTTCAACGTGCGCCGGGTGAGCATCTGGAAGAACGAGCACTCGTTCCTCACGCGCGTCCCCAGCTCCATGGGCGGGTCGGGGATCTTCCTGATGTCGCGGGCGGCGACGCTGGTCGGGCTGGAGGCCCCGGCGCAGTCGACGAACCTCGACATCAAGCCGTTCGCCATCATGGACCTGACCAGCGACCACGTCGTGCGTCCGGCCATCTCCAACGCGCTCGGCGGCGACGCGGGGCTCGACGTGAAGTACGGCGTCACGCAGAACCTGGTGGCCGACCTGACGGTGAACACGGACTTCGCCCAGGTCGAGGCCGACGAGCAGCAGGTGAACCTGACGCGGTTCAGCCTGTTCTTTCCCGAGAAGCGCGAGTTCTTCCTCGAGAACCAGGGCCTGTTCGCGTTCGGCGGCGCCGGCTCCGGCGCGTTCGGCGGGAACGGCAGCACGCCGATACTCTTCTACAGCCGCCGCATCGGCCTGCACGAGGGACGCGAGGTCCCGATCCGCGCCGGCGGCCGGCTGAGCGGCCGCATGGGCCAGTTCAGCGTGGGGGCGCTGAACATCCAGACGGGCGACACCCAGCTCGGCGGCGCGCCGGCGGACCGGGTGCAGGCCACGAACTTCACCGTGCTGCGGGTCAAGCGGGACGTGCTGCGCCGCAGCAGCATCGGCGGCATCTTCACCCGGCGCGCCGGCTCGAACGGCGGCCCCGCCTGGAACGAGGCCTACGGCCTCGACGGCACGTTCTCCTTCTTCGACGACCTCACCATCAACACGTACTGGGCCCAGACCCGCGCCGCCGAGCGCCTGGCGGACGACACCAGCTACCGCGGCCAGCTCGACTACGCCGGCGACCGCTACGGCGTGCAGCTCGAGCACCTCGTGGTCGGCGACAACTTCAACCCGGAGGTGGGATTCCTGCAGCGCGACGACTTCGAGCGCAGCTACGGCGCCTTCCGGTTCAGTCCGCGCCCGCAAGCCATCGCGGCCATCCGCAAGCTGTACTTCGAGGGCCGGCTCGACTACTACACCGACCGGACGGGCGTCGTCGAGACGCGGATCGGTCAGGGGCTCTTCTCCATCGAGTTCGAGAGCAGCGACCGCTTCGACGCCACCTACACGCGCAGCTACGAGTTTCTCGACCAGCCGTTCCGGATCGCGTCCGACGTGACGATCCCGATCGGCGGCTACGGCTTCCAGGACATGGAGCTGCTCTACAGCTTCGGCCTGCAGCGGAGGCTGAGCGGCGGACTGGGCATCCAGCATGGCAGCTTCTTCGGCGGGGAGAAGACGACCGTGCGGCTCGGACTGGGCGGATTCCGCCGCAGCGGCCGGCTGGAAGTGTCGCCGCAGGTCTCGGTGGAGCCGGGCTTCGAGTACAACCGCATCACGCTGCCCCAGGGGCAGTTCACCACGCGGCTGGTGACCACGCGGACCACCTACACGGTCACGCCGCTCATGTTCGTCAGCGCGCTGCTGCAGTACAACTCCACCAACAACTCGCTGGGGGCGAACGTCCGGCTGCGCTGGGAGTACCAGCCGGGCAGCGAGCTGTTCGTGGTATACAACGAGCAGCGCGACACGTTGACGCCCCGCATGCCCGTGCTCCAGAACCGGGCGCTGATCATCAAGTTCAACCGGCTGTTCCGGTTCTGAACGTCCGCAGCGAAACGGGAGGTCTCGTATGGGAAACCCAGCCAACCGTCGCCATCGCCTCGCGGCAGCAGCATGCTCCATCGCCGCGGCCGTCCTGCTCGCGGCCGCGCCGGCCTCCGGTCAGGCCGAGAGTCCGTCCGCGTCGGCCCGCACGCCGTGGGGCGACCCCGATCTGCAGGGCATCTGGTACTTCGGCACCGTCACGCCCATGGAGCGACCCGCGGAACTGGCCGGCCGGGCGGTGCTGACGGAGGAAGAGGCGGCCGCCTTCGAGCAACGGTATGCTGCGGCCCGGGACCGGCCGAATCCGCGCATCGGGGAAGAGTGTCCCGAGGAGTTCTTCGCCTGCGAGGGGTCGGGGCTGGCGTACGAGTGGCGCATCTGGCTGGACCTGGGCACCACGGTCGTCAGCACGCGCCGGACCTCACTGGTGGTGGATCCGCCGGACGGCCGCATCCCCGCGCTGACCCCCGCCGGCGAACGGCGGCTGCAGGCGGAGCAGGCGGCGTTCGTGCGCGCCGCCGGTCCCGAGGATTTCTTCCTGCACGACCGCTGCGTGGTGGGCTACAACGCCGGGCCGCCCATCACGCCCGGGCCGTCCCTGAATTTCGTGCAGTTGTTCCAGAGCCCGGGCGTCGTCGCGATCCACCCGGAGATCGGCGACGCCCGGGTGATTCCGACCGACGGACGGCCGCGGCCCGCCTTCCGGCAGTGGCAGGGCCAGCCGCGCGGCCGCTGGGAGGGCGACGCGCTCGTCGTGGAGACCCGCCACGCGAGGGTGTTCATGAACGCCACGCGCGCGACCCCGTGGCTGCGCCTCGTCGAACGCTTCACGCGCACCGGCGACGACGAGCTGCTCTACGAGGTGCGGGTCGAGGACCCGACGACCTGGACGCGGCCGTGGGCATTCGAGCTGCCCATGACCCGCAACGCCGGCCCGCTCTACGAGTACGGATGCCACGAGGGCAACTACTCGCTGCCGGTCATGCTCGGCGGCGCCCGGCGTGCCGAGCGCGAGGCCGCCGAAGCGACGGCCGCGCGCTGAGCGGCCCTGACTCCCCAACCAGGAGGTAGTCGATGCGTAGCCGTCTCCTTCTCGCCGGTCTCGCGTCGTGTTCGATCGTCGGCGCCTGGCTGCTGCTGGCGCCCGTGCCGGCCGCCGGCCAGGCCGCCGATCAGGCCCCGCATACGCCGTGGGGCGCGCCCGACCTGCAGGGCATCTGGAGCTTCGCCACCCTGACGCCGATGCAGCGGCCCGCGGAGCTGGCGGGCCGGGCGGTGCTGACGGAGGAAGAGGCGGCCGCCTACGAGCAGCGCGACGCCGAGATCCGCAGCCGTCCCAATCCGGCCACGTTCGACGAGGCGTGTCCCGAGGAATTTCCGTTCTGCAGCCAGGCGCCGCTGGCGTACGAGTTCCGCATCTGGCTCGATCGCGGCACCACGGTCGTCAGCACGCGGCGCTCGTCGCTGGTGGTGGACCCGCCCGACGGACGTATCCCCGCGCTGACCCCCGCGGCGCACGCGCGGCGGGACGCGGCGCGCGCCGTCAGCCTGCGGGCCCACGGCCCGGAGGACCGCAGCACGGTCGACCGCTGCATCGTGGGCTTCAACGCGGGGCCGCCCGTCACGCCCGGACCGTACCTGAACCACCTGCAGGTGTTCCAGAGCCCGGGCTACGTCGCGCTGCTGCCGGAGATGGGCGATGCCCGGATCATTCCGACGGACGGGCGCCCACACGGCCCGCTGCGACAGTGGCAGGGCGATTCGCGCGGCCGCTGGGAGGGCGATACGCTGGTCGTCGAGACCCGGCACGCGCGCACGTTCATGCGTGAGCCGGCCAGCCCGGCGCTGCGCCTCGAGGAACGCTTCACGCGCGCCGGCGACGGCACGCTGCTCTACGAGGTGCGCGTGGACGACCCGACCACCTGGACCCGGCCGTGGGCGTTCGAGGTGCCGATGACGCGCAGCGCGGGCCCGCTCTACGAGTACGCCTGCCACGAGGGCAACTACGCCATGCCGAACATCCTCAGCGCCGCGCGCGCCGAGGAGCGCGGCGCCAGCGCCCCGCCGGCGCCGCCCCACTGACGGCCGCCTAGCGCTGCAGCGGGTCGGCCTCGTCTCCCGACTCGGCGAAGCCGCCGCCGAAGCCGCCGCAGGCGGTGGTGCCGCCCGCGATGCACAGGCTCGCCGGATCCGGGCCGCTGCCCTCCGCGAAAGCCCGCTCGCCGGCGCGCCCGCCCGCGAGCAGGCCGGGCAGGCCGTAGTTGCCCTCGTGGCAGCGGGGCTCCTTGTAGATGCGGTTGGCCTCGTTGCTCTGCAGGCTCAGCTCCAGGGTGACCGTCCAGGGCCGCACCCACGTGGTCGGATCCTCCATCGTGGCGACGTACTCGATCGTCTCGGCGTCGATCCGCCGCCAGCGCTCGACCACGTGCAGGTTCTCGCGCGCGCCGTAGAAGTCCGTCTTGGGACTGAAGTTGGTCACGTCGACCACCAGCGTGTCGCCCTCCCAGCGGCCGCGCGAGTCGCCCCACCACTGCCGCACGTCGGGCGGCAGGTGCGGCCGGTCGGTCACCGGGATGACGCGCTGCCAGCCCTGCCCCTGGCCGGTGTCGTAGAAGATCGACACGGTGCCGGGCGCCTGCACCATCTGCAGGAAGAACCCGGTGGAGCCGCCGAAGTCGGGCAGGCGCGCACCGATGCAGCGCTCCGACAGGCTGCGGTCCTCGGGACCGTAGGCGCGGTTCGAGTTGCGGGTCAGGTAGTGCGGCGCCGACTCCTCCCAGCGCGGCGACCGCGGCGCGTACGGCGGGCAGCCGGGCCGGCCTTCCCGGCACGCGTCGGTCGTCTGCAACAGGGCACGATGGTACTCGTTCATCTCGTCCCGCCGCGCCTGCACCTCCGCCGTGACGGCGGGCAGCTGCCCGTCCGGCGGGTCGATGATGAGCGAGGTCCGCCGCCCCAGGTGCTTGTGGGTCAGGAAGATGGACGCGTCGTAGGCGCCGCCGACGTCCTGCTCGCTGCCGCGCTCCGAGCGCCGCGTGCCGAGCAGCCGCGCGCGCTCGCTGTCGATGGCGGCCCGTTCCTCCTCCGTGAAGAACTCCCGGTCGGCGTAGCGCGCCGGGCGCTCCAGCGGCGTGTCGTAGTTCGTCGTCCAGATCCCCTGCAGATCCGGGTCGCCCCACGCGGTGCGGAGCCCGGCGCCGGGCGCCGGGGCCTGCCCCTCGACCGTGGCGGGCGCCAGCTGCAGCAGCACGATCACGGCGGCCAGCACCACCAGCCCGCCGGTCAGCTCGATGACTCGTTTCCTCATCTCGGACCTCCAGAATTCCATCAGACGGGGCTCGTTGCCCTCACTGGCCCAGCTCGTCGTAGATCGCCTGCACGGCACGGCCCGCGCCGGCCAGATCGTAGTCGGGGTAGCGCGGCTGCAGATCCAGGCCGGCGACGGCCTCGTCCACGCTGCGGCCGGCCTCGAACGCGGTCCGCGCGGCGTCCAGCAGATCGCGCGTGAACGCCGCGTACTCGCGGAAGTCGTCCCAGGTCGTCCAGCCGCGGACGGGACTGCCCGTCGGCGGCGGCGCATGGCCGGGCATCACGCGATTCACGTCCGTGATGCCCGCCAGGGCGCTCGCCAGCGTGTCGGGGTACGCCACGCCGCTTCCGCCGTTCGCCCGATCGATGAACGGCGCCGCCTTGCGCGGAAACAGGTCGCCGACATGCGCCGTGGCCAGCGTCGGAAAGACCACGATCGTGTCGCCGTCCGTGTGGGCCGGACCGAAGTGGTACAGATAGATCCGGTCGCGGCCCTCGAACAGCGACAGGGTGTCGCGATACGTCTCGTTCGGCAGAAAGCCGGCGTTGTCGCCGGCGAACACGTCGGCGCCGGCCATCGCCGCCCGGGCGTTCTCGTGCGCGGCGACGCGGACCACCTCGGAGAAGTGCGGGTTGCTGCCCGTGTGGTCGCCGTGCGCGTGCGTGTTGATGATGGTGGTGATCGGCTCGTCGGTCACCGCGCGCACCGCGTCGAGAATCGCCGCTCCCCAGCCCGGGTTCTTCGTATCGACCAGCACGACGCCGTGGTCGTCGGTCACCAGCATCGCCGTATGGCCGCCGCCGCCGCTGACGAGATACAGGTTCTCCGCGACGCCCATCGACTGGACGACCACCGAGCGCGCCTCCTGCTCAGGCTGACTGCCGGCCACGGCCGCCGTCAGCGCGCCGGCCAGCAACAGCCCCGGAACGATTGCCCGCCGCCTGTGCATTCGTCTCATGCTCCCAGCTTCCAGCAACGGGGCTGCGCCCCGAGCGCCTTGCGGAGTCTGCACCGTCACGCGGCGCAGACTCCTAGTCTGCCACGGATCCGGATGCGGCTCCCAGGCCGCGGTAGACGAACTTCTGCACGCGGCTGCCCGGGTTCGATTCAGCCACGTAGAGGTTCCCGCTCGCATCCGCCGCGAGGTGGTGGATGCCCCGGAACTGCCCCGGGGCGTCGCCTTCGCTGCCGAACGCATCGAGGATCGCGAGCGTCCGGCGCTCGACCACCACGACGCGCGAGTTGAAGTCGGCCACGTACATGAAGCGCTGCTCCGCGTCGGGCGAGAACGCGACGCGCGACGCCGACCGCCGGGACGGGGCGGCGCGGTTGATGAACAGCTGGGTGCGGTACGTGCCGTCCAGGGTGAACACCTGGACGCGCCGGTTGTCCCGATCGCAGACGTAGACCAGGCCGTCGTCCGCGACCGTGACGCAGTGCACGGCCGTGACCTGCAGGGGCGGATTGGTGAACTGGTCCGGCCCCGGACCCGTCGCGTCCAGCGGCTCGTCCCCCGCCTCGCCCGACGGCGCTTCCGGCGGGTTGCCGAACCCGCCCCACATCCGCTTGAAGGCCCCGGTGTCGGCGTCGAGGACGATGATGCGCCGGTTGCCGTAGCCGTCGGCCACCAGCAGCTCGTTGGTCGCGCCGTGCACGAACTGGTCCGCCGGCTGGTGGAGGTTGGCGGTGTCCGCGTTGCCCGTGCTCGCGCCGCGGCGTCCGATCTGCAGCAGCAGCGTGCCGTTGGCGGTGAACTTGAGCAGCATGTCGTCGGCCGGCGGCTCGCCCGAGCGGCCACCGACCCACACGTTGTCCTTGTAGTCGACGAAGATGCCGTGGGCGATCGCCGGCCACTCGTAGCCGTCGGCCGGTCCGCCCCAGCCCTGCAGGTAGCGGCCCGCCGCATCGAACTCGAGGACCGCCGGGCCGCTCTCGGGACGGTGCAGGATCCAGACGTGATCCTGGCGGTCGACGGCCACCGAGGTGACCTCGCCCATGTTCACCGTGTCGGGAATGGCCGGCCACGCCGGATCCACCTCGAAGCGCGGCACCTGCCCGGCGCCGCCCTGGGCGCCCGCCGCCCGCCCGAGCGCGGCCTGGCCGACACCCAGCGCGGCGAGCAGCGCCAGCAGCGCGGCGGCAACGAAGAGATGACGGCTGGTGCCCATACGCTCCTTCCCGTATGAGGGCCAGTGTAGCAGCCCGCCGCCGCCGGCCCCACGATATTCAGCCCGCGCGGCATCCCCTGCGTGGGAGTACAATGCCGCACGGTCCGCCGCCAGGGCCGCCTGCAAACCGCACGCATCCGGGGAGGCTGCCGATGACGCGTCGACGCGTTGCCATGCCCGTGCCGGGAACCGACGGCACGCTGCCCGAGCACGGCCGCCGCGAGGGCGGCCACGGTCTCGCGAACCGGCTCCGCGCGGCGCTGCTCCCCGGCCTGGTCGTCGCCGCGCTCGCCGGGGCCGCCGCGCTGCCCGCGCGCGCCCAGGGCGGCTCCGACGACGGCGAGTGGCACTCCTGGGGCGGCAACGCGCAGTTCACGCGCTACTCGCCGCTGGCCCGGATCGCGCCGCACAACGTCGCCGATCTGGAGGTGGCGTGGCGCTGGGCGACGGCCGACCGCGAGCTGCAGGCGTCGAACCCGCTGTGGCGAGCCGGCCGCAACGAGGACACGCCGCTCATGGCGAACGGCGTGCTGTACACCGTCACGGGGCTGGGCCTGATCGCCGCGCTCGATCCGGCCACCGGCGAGACGCGCTGGGTGCACGACCCGCGCAGCTACGAGCAGGGCCGCTGGGGCGCCGTGGGATTCATCCAGCGCGGCCTGGCCTACTGGACCGACGGCACGGCGGAGCGCGTGCTGGTCGGCACCATCGACGCCCATCTCATCTCGCTGGACGCGCGCACCGGGCAGCCCGACGAGGCGTTCGGGGACGGCGGGCGGGTCGACCTGCTCGTCGGCGTGCCGCGCACGAGCCGCGACGCGCGGCACGTGGCCGCCCGGCGGCCGCTCGTGGCCGGCGACGTGGTCGTCATCGGCAGCTCGATCTCGGACCGCCCGGCCAACCGCGAGATGCCGCCCGGCTCGGTGCACGCCTACGACGTGCGCAGCGGGCGCCCGCTGTGGACGTTCTACACCGTGCCGCGCGAGTTCGAGGCGGGCTACGAGACGTGGCTCAACGGCTCCGCCGAGTACTCCGGCAACGCCAACGTGTGGGCCGGCATGGCCTACGACCCCGAGCTCGACTACGTCTACCTGCCCACGTCGACGCCGACGAACGACTACTACGGCGGCCAGCGGCCCGGCGACAACCTGTTCGCCGAGAGCCTCGTCTGCCTGGAGGCGCGGACCGGCCGCCGGGTCTGGCACTTCCAGGCCGTGCACCACGGCCTGTGGGACTACGACTTCGCGTCGACCCCCGTGCTGGCCGACATCACCGTCGACGGCCGGCCGATCAAGGCGGTCATCCAGGCCAGCAAGCAGGCCTTCGCCTACGTGTTCGACCGCGCGACCGGCGAGCCGGTGTGGCCGATCGAGGAGCGCCCGGTGCCCGAATCGACGGTGCCCGGCGAGTGGACGGCGCCGACCCAGCCCTTCCCCACCCGGCCGCCGCCGTTCGATCTGCAGGGCGCGACGGAGGAGAACCTGATCGACTTCACCCCGGCGCTCAGGCAGCGGGCGCTCGCCCAGCTCGACCAGTTCGACCACGGGCCGCTCTTCACGCCGCCGTCGCTGCGCGGCACGCTGATACTGCCCGGCATCGTCGGCGGCGCCAACTGGCCCGGCGGGGCGTTCGACACCGAGACGGGCCTCTTCTACGTGGCGTCGCGCATGAACCCGTCGCTCATCGTGGTATCGCCCGTCGATGCCGCGCGCTCCAACCTGCAGTACCGGGGGCAGGCGGGCGGACCCGGGCAGGGCGGCGTGGGCGGCGTGCCCGACGCGGGGAGCCGCATGACCGTCGACGGCCTGCCGCTGTTCAAGCCGCCGTACTTCCGGGTGACCGCGATCGACATGAACACCGGCGAGCAGCGCTGGACGGCGCCGCTCGGCAACGGGCCGGTCGACCACCCGCTGCTGCGGGACCTGGACCTCGGGCCGCTCGGCGGCGACTATCACCGCGGCAGCGTGCTGGTCACGAAGGGCCTGCTGTTCGTCAGCATGTCGGCCATGCACTCGCAGGGCGTCCCGCAGCGCGCCGCCTGGTCGGACTGGGCCGATCCGGACGACGAGCGGAACCTGCTCTACGCGTTCGACAAGCTGTCGGGCGAGCTGCTGCACACCGTCCAGCTCGACGGGTTCTCGGCCGCCGCGCCGATGACGTACCAGCACCAGGGCCGGCAGTACCTCGTGGTGGCGACGGGCTCCGGCCCGGACTCGGCAGTCGTGGCCCTCGGCCTGCCCGAACAGGAGTAGCCTCCCGTCCGGTACAGCCGGGGCCACCAGAGCCCTCGTCGCGGTGGCCCCAAGCCGCGCACGGCGCGGCTCGGCGGGAGCGGCGCGGGGCGATGGGGTCCCCGCAAGCGGACGCCGGGGGTCCGGGGCGCAGCCCCGTCTGAGTGATGCCGGGAGCGGCGCGGGGCGAAGGGTCCCCGCAAGCGGACGCCGGGGGCTTGGGGCGCAGCCCTGTCTGAATGAAGCCGCGCACGGCGCGGCCCGGCGGGAGCGGCGCGGGGCGAAGGGGTCCCCGCAAGCGGACGCCGGGGGCTTGGGGCGCAGCCCCATCTAGATGAAGCGGAGGGAATGACATGAGAAGCGCAGTCGCGTGTCTGACGGCGGTGCTCCTGGCGGGTCTCGCGCTCCACACCGGCCGCGCGCAGTCCGGCCGCGAGGTCAGCCGCGCCGAGTACGACGGCTGGAAGACCGAGCTGTCGAACTGGGGACGCTGGGGCGCGGACGACGAGATCGGCACGCTGAACCTGATCACGCCCACCAAGCGCCGCGAGGCCGCCGCGCTGGTCCGCGACGGGGTCTCCGTCTCGCTCTCGCTCGACCTCGATACCGAGCCGGCGGTCGACAACGGCAGCCCGTTCGTTCAGGAGATCTACGGCCTCGGCGGCGACGGCTGGCACATCCGCTACCACGGCTACGGCATGACGCACATCGACGCGCTCGCACACGTCTTCGACGAGGGGGCGACCTACAACGGCTACGTGCCCGACCGCGAGGAGGTGCTGGCGAACGGGCATCCGCGCAGCTCGATCCACAACCTCAAGCACGGCATCGTCACGCGCGGGGTGCTGATGGACATCCCGCGGCTCAAGGGCGTGGACTACCTCGAGCCGGGCACGGCCATCTACCCCGAGGACCTCGAAGCCTGGGAACGGCAGGCCGGGTTCAGGGTGTCCGCCGGCGACGCGATGTTCGTGCGCACGGGCCGCTGGGTCCGCCGCGCGCGGACGGGCCCCTGGCCGATCGCGGAGCAGGCAGCCGGCCTCCACGTGTCGTGCCTGCCGTGGCTCCGGGAGCGAGACGTGGCGCTGCTCGGCGGCGAGTCGCCGCAGGACGTCGAGCCGATGATCGGGGGGCCCGGGGTGCAGTACGCGCTCCACAACTTCCTGATCATCCGCCTGGGGATGCACCTGTTCGACAACGTCGACCTGACCGCGCTGAGCGAGATGGCGGCGGAGCGCAACCGCTGGGAGTTCATGCTGACCGTCGCGCCGCTGGCGGTGCGGGGCGGGACCGGTTCCGCCGTCAACCCGATCGCGACGTTCTAGGAACCGTGGTGAAACCCCGCGTTGCACCGAGACGGGCGAGGCTCTTGCGCAGAGCCGGCGTCGGGCTGACGTTCATCGGTATCCTCCTGCTGCCGCCGGCTGCCGCCGCGCAGACCGGCGCGGACGCCGCGGGCATGCCGCGCACCCCGTGGGGCGCCCCGGACCTCATGGGGTACTGGACCTACGACACCACCACGCCCCTGCAGCGCCCCCCGGAGCTGGCCGGCAAGGAGGTGCTGACCCCGGCCGAGGCGGCCGCGTACCTCGACGAGCGCTACGCCAGCATCGGCCGCGAGCGGGCCCTGCAGCTCAACGCGGACTGGTGGGTGCCGGGGAACCTGACGGGCGGCCGCACGGCGTTGATCGTCGATCCGCCGGCGGGGCGGATCCCTCCGCGTACGGCGGCCGGGCAGGCCCGGCTCGCGGCGCTCGCGCCGGCGCTGAGAAGCCGGGCGGCGGACGGGCCCGAGGACCGCGAGCGGTACGAGCGGTGCATCATGGGCCGCTCGATCCCGATGGAGGCCAGGCCTGCGCCCCGCCTGTTCCAGGTCTTCCAGACCGCGGACCACGTGGTTCTGCTCAACGAGCAGAACTTCGAGATCCGCATCGTCCCGCTGACGGGCGCGCCGCGCCTTCCGGACCCGATCCGCCAGTGGCGCGGCGAGGGACGCGGGCGCTGGGAGGGCGACACCCTCGTCATCGAGACCACGAACTTCAACGGCAAGTGGACGCTGCACGGCGCCGGCCCGGAGCTGCTGCTCGTCGAGCGACTCTCCTTCGCCGACCCGGACACGCTGCAGTACGAGTTCACCGTGCACGATCCGGCGTCGTTCACCCGCCCCTGGACCGTGCAGTTCCCGATCGCGCGGGCTGCCGGGCCGCTCTACGAGTTCGCGTGCCACGAGGGAAACTACAGCCTGCCGCTCATCCTGAGCGGCGCGCGGGCGGAGGAAGCAGCGGCCGCCAGGACAGCGCCGCCCCCCGGCAGGTGATGGCCGCGACCATCGCTGCCGCCACCCTCCTCTCCCTGCTCGCGGTCGGCCTGCACTACGAAGCGCTGGTGTTCGCCTCGGCGGCCGTCCGCCGCCTGCCGCCCGGCTCGGCGCGCTTCGGCGTCGCGCTGGCGGTCGTGCTCGCGCTCGTGGCGCACATCGTGGAGGTCGTCGCCTTCGGTGTCGGGTGGTACGGGCTGATCCGGACCGGGGTGGTCGCCCTGTCGATCGAATCGCCGACGATGCTCGACGCCGTCTACTTCTCCGGCGCCGTCTACACCTCGCTCGGCTTCGGGGACATCGTGCCGGTCGCCAACGGCGAGATCCTGGCGGTGTCGGAGGCGGTCACCGGGCTGGTGCTGATCGGCTGGACCGCATCCTTCACCTTCTTCCAGATGCGGGAGCGCTGGGAACCCGACCGGGGCTAGGCGGGGGACCTACTGGCCGGAGCTGCTCGCCAACTCGCGCCGTCCGCGCTCGAACAGCCGCTGGACGCGGCTGCTGTCCCGGAACTCCGCGAGGATGGCGGCCCGGCGGCTGGCGGTGAGGCTGTCGAGAATGAAGCCCAGCGTCGTCGCCATCACCGTGCCCTCCTCGGTGCCGGTGTCGGCGAAGCGCCGCCGGAACGACCGCACCGTCGCCTCGAACGCGGCCTCGTGCCACTCCTGCACGCTGGCGCCGAGCCGGACGAACTCGTCGAGGACGGCCGCGTACTCCGGGCTTGGCGGCCGGTGCCAGAACGACACGTCGGGACCGAGCTCCGCGATGTACTCCGGCAGATAGACGTTGGCCCGCGCCGGCACGCGCCTGACCAGCGCCGGGTTGTAGCGCTTGACCTCGTCGCGCGACAGGCCGCTGGCCCTCGCCACCGTCGACAGCGACGTGTTGCGCGGCACGCGCATGGCGTAGACCGGCGATTGCGGCATCTCGTCGATCAGCCGCTCGACGGTGTGGACGTTGCCGAAGATCATCTCGGCGTACAGCGCCGAGCGCGGGCCGTAGGTGCGGAAGAGGTCCCGGTAGCGGCGGATGGAGATCTCGCGCAGCGAGCGGGCGAAGTCGGAGCCCAGCAGGTACTGCTCGCGCGTGTCCCGCCCCCCGAGCCGCTCGCCGTTGATGACCGTGCGGCCCACGTTCACCCCACCGGCGTGATGCTCCGACAGCGCCGGAATGAAGCTGCCGTACATCGTGGCCAGGATGCTGAGGTGGGCCGCGCAGAACGGCGCCTGCGTGGTCTGGTTGTAGCCCTCGATGACGTTCGGCGAGAGGCGCTTGAGAAAGTTCCAGTTGCGCGGCAGCCACTGGCAGAGGCCGAGCGCGCGGGCCGACGAGCGTGCCCGGCCGTTCAGGCCCGACTCGACGACGGCCTGCGCCAGGCCGATCTCGGCCGGCACGCCGAACCGCTCGTAGATGAGGCCCCACTCGCGCAGGAAGCTCCCGTAGCGCCGGGCGTGCGGCGCCAGGAACCGGCCGCGCGCCGGGTTGTGCACGACCGGCCCGACCTGCGGCGCGAACAGCTCCTCGAGCCGTTCCCGGCGATCGCTCAGCCGCCGCGGCAGCCGCCGCCCGGCCAGCGTGTCGGCCAGCCCGGGCTCGCTCCACTCGCCGTCGCGGGCCCAGTTGCCCCGCGTCGGGAACGCGGCGAGCAACCGCCCGTCCGTGCCGCTGCCGAAGACGATGTGCCCGTCCGGAATGGAGAAGATGTGCTGCCAGAACGAGTAGTGCGGCCTGGCCTCGCCCAGCGCCGCCGAGTCGGCGTCGTAGCGCGCGCGTGCGAGGGTCGCGTAGGCGGGAGCCGGCGGTGCGGGCGCGGCAGCCGGCTCGGCGGCCGCGGGAACCAGCTGCCCGGCCGGCGGCGGCTCCTCGTCCGTCTGCGCGCGCAGCGGGGCACCCCCCCACCTCGCGCCCGCGGCGAGCACGCCGAGCGCCGCCAGGAACGCCACCGCCCGCCAGGACATCGCCCGTCGCCCGGTCACCCGGTGCCCGCAGGGGGCTGGCTGGCTCACCGCCATTCCGGTGATTATACGGGTTTTTTCAGGTTTGCACAGATTCACGCAACTGCACGGTTTCTCACGCCGCGCCGAAGCGTTTCGCGTCGGCCGACGCGTAGCTCGCCATCGCGCGGTCGAGCCCGACCGTGGCCTCCAGCGTCTCGACCACTTCCGCGAGCCGACGCCCCGGAATGACGCACGTCATCTCCTCGGAGCGCATCCCGGTGCGCGAGCGGCTGAGCGCACAGCCGACGCTGGCCGCCACGAGGTTGCCCTCCCGCGCCATGGCCACGATGTGGCACTGCGGCTTGCCCTCGATCGGCATGTCCGGAAAGGCGTCCTTCAAGGTCATCAGGCCGAGCCCGTTGATGCGCAGCAGCACGACGTCGGGAGCCGTCCGGCGCGCGGCGAGCGGGCCGTAGACGACCGCGTCGGGCTTCTCCGCGACGTGCGGCAGGCTCATCACCGCCGCCTGATCGACCCAGCCGGCCTCGAGCACCGCCCCCACGTCATCCTTGGTGGCCGCCTCCTCGAGCGTGATGAACCCGTGCGTGTAGCTCCCGACGCTGCAGTTCGCGTGATCGGCCGCCGCCGTGGCGAACGTGCGCTCCGCGCCGTGGATCCAGAAGACGCAGCCCGCCGGCACCTGGCCGGTGCGCCCGTGCTCGTTCGGCTCGGGGTAACGAGGTTCCACGCGGGAAGCGGGCACCGCGTCGCCGGGGGCATGAAAGGAGATCGCCACGGGCGCCGCGAACGGCTTCAGCGCGGCGACGAGACGATCGGTCAATGCCTGCCAGTCGGCCGCCGGAATATTGTCTGAACTTGCCATGCGATGATTATAGGGACGATGTTGAACGAGAAACAGGCACGGTTGTGCGCCGAGAGCCGCTGGAGCTTCTCCGACCTGTCGGCCCTGTTCCTCAACTGCACGTTGAAACGGAGCCCCGAGCAATCGCACACGGAGGGGCTGATCCGCATCTCGCGCGCCATCATGGAGCGCAACGGCGTGGACGTCGAGCTGCTGCGGCCGGTCGACTTCACCATCGCCGCGGGCGTGTACCCGGACATGCGCGAGCACGGGTGGGAGCAGGACGACTGGCCCCGGATCCTCGAGAAGGTGCTGGCGGCCGACATCCTCGTGCTCGGAACGAGCATCTGGCTCGGCGAGAAGACCTCGGTCGCCACGCGGGTGGTCGAGCGCCTGTACTCGGCGTCGCACCACCTCAACGCGCACGGGCAGTACAGCTACTACGGCCGCGCGGGGGGCTGCCTCGTCACGGGCAACGAGGACGGCGCCAAGCACTGCGCCATGAACATCCTCTACTCGCTGCAGCATCTCGGCTACGTCATCCCCCCGCAGGCCGACGCCGCCTGGCTCGGCGAGGCCGGTCCCGGGCCGTCCTACCTGGATCCGGGCTCGGGCGGTCCCGAGAACGACTTCACCAACCGCAACACCACGTTCATGACGTGGAACCTGCTCCACCTGGCGCGCATGATCAAGGACGCGGGCGGGATTCCCGCGCACGGCAACCAGCGCTCGGAGTGGGACGCCGGCTGCCGCTTCGACCACCCGAATCCGCTGTACCGGTAGCGGCCGAGCTGGAATCACCGCCGGGCCGGCGGCTGCCGCCCGGGCCCGCGAGACGCAGCGTGACCACTGAAACGAGCGCGACGCGGCACGGCACGGACGCTGCGGTGCACACGATCGAGACGGCCACGCACGGCCGCTATCTCGTCGAGCCGCCCGGCACGCCGGGGCCGGCGCCGCTGCTGGTCGGGTTTCACGGCTACGGGGAGCACGCCGAGCGGCATCTCGCCGAGCTGCGGCGGATCCCCGGCGCCGGGCGCTGGCTGCGCGTCGCGGTGCAGTCGCTGCACCGGCACTACAGCGCCGACCGCCGGCACGTCGTGGGCAGCTGGATGACCCGCCAGGATCGCGAGCTGGCCATCGCCGACAACATCGCCTACGTGCGGGGCGTGGTCGACGCCGTCCGCCGGCGCTACGCCGCCGGCAACGCGCTCGTCTACTGCGGCTTCTCGCAGGGCGTCGCCATGGCGTACCGCGCGGCGTGCCGCGCCGGCCATCCCTGCCGGGGCGTGATCGCCCTTGCCGGCGACGTGCCCCCCGAGCTGCGATCCGATTCAGCCGTCGCGTGGCCATCGGTGCTGATCGGGCGGGGCCGCGCCGATGCCTGGTACACGCAGGACAAAATGGACGCGGACCTGGCCTTTCTCGAGGGTGCCGGCTCGGCCGTCGACTCGCTGGTGTTCGACGGGGCTCACGCCTGGACCGACGCGTTCCGCCAGGCGGCGGGACGCTTCCTGGCAGCGCTGTGCTGACGGCCACCGCGTTTCGGGTCGTGCTCGATTCCGGCGATGCGGTCGGCGCGCTCGCCTATCCGGCCCGAGCGGACGCGTCGCTGGAGCACACGCTCGTGCTCGCGCACGGCGCCGGCGCGCCGCAGACGCATCCGTTCATGGCCGCCTTTGCCGGCGGCCTCGCCGAGCGGGGGATCGGCGTGGTCACGTTCAACTTTCCGTACATGGAACGGAAGC
This sequence comes from Vicinamibacterales bacterium, assembly GCA_963665465.1. Classification (GTDB taxonomy): domain Bacteria; phylum Acidobacteriota; class Vicinamibacteria; order Vicinamibacterales; family UBA8438; genus JAAXGX01. The sequence goes on along the minus strand of OY762226.1, from coordinate 3,567,459 downwards.
GGCGCATCCCCGATCCGCCCCGGCGGCTCGAGGCAGCGTACCGCGCGGTGCTGCGCGCCGCGCGGGAGCGTCCGGAGCACGGTGGGCGCCTGCCTCCACAGCTCATGATCGGCGGCAAGTCGATGGGCGGCCGGATCGCGTCGCAGGTCATCGCCGAGGACGTCCGGGCCGGACGCGATCCCGGCGTGGCGGGCCTGGTCTTCCTCGGCTACCCCCTGCACCCGCCCGGGCGACCCGACAAGCCGCGCGCGGCCCACCTGCCGACCATCGCGGCGCCGATGCTCTTCGTCCAGGGCAGCCGGGACGCGTTCGGTCGTCCCGACGAGCTGCGCCCGGTGCTCGCCGATTGCGCCGACGCCGAGCTCGTCGTCGTCGAGGGCGGCGACCATTCGCTCAGGGTGCGGGGCCGGGACGCGCCCTCGATCGAGGAGGTCTACGCGAGGGTGCAGGACGCCATCGCCGGCTGGATTGCGCGGACCCGACGCGACGCCGTCTCCTGAGGAACGCCATCGGCCTGCGGCAGGCGACCGCTTGCATCTCCACCCGGAGTCTTCGACACTATATGGTTCGAGACGATAGCCACGAGGTGCTGATGATATCGAGAGCCGTGACGTCGCGTTGCCTGGTAATCGTGTTCGGGCTGGCCGTGCTGATCCCGTCGCAGGCCGCCCTCGCCGCGCAGGAGACCGGCTGGACGGTGCCGCGCACCGCGGACGGCCATGCGGACCTGCAGGGCATCTGGTCCAACAACACCGCGACGCCGCTGGAACGCCCGGAGACGCTGGCGGGGAAGGAAGCGCTGACCGGCGAGGAGCTGGCGGATCTCCAGGCGCGCCTGGCCGAGCTGCGCGAGAGCGAGCAGGCGGGCAACCTGCTCGGCGACCTGCTGGTGCAGCAGGTGCTCGACGACCCGGGCTTCCGCGAGTTCGATGCCGGGACCGGCAACTACAACTCGTTCTGGCTGGTCGAGCGGGAGCTGGACGCCCGCACCTCGCTCATCGTCGACCCGCCGGACGGGCGCATCCCGCCGCTGACCGCCGCCGCCCGCGAACGCTTCGCGGCGCGGGGAGCCACGGCCGGCGGACCGGCCGGTCCCGAGAGCCTGCCGCTCACCGAGCGCTGCATCACGTTCGGGGTGCCGAACCTGCTGGCCGGCTACAACAGCTACTTCCAGATCCTGCAGACCGCGGACCACGTGGTGATACTGCAGGAGCTCATCCACGACGCGCGCGTCATCCCGCTCGACGGGCGGGCCCATCTCGACCCGGCGATCCGCCAGTGGCACGGCGACTCGCGCGCCCGCTGGGAGGGCGACACCCTCGTCATCGAGACGACCAACTACTCGGACCGGGCGAGCCTGCGCGGCGCATCCCGCAACTCGCACGTGACCGAGCGGCTCGAGCGCGTCGGTCCCGAGACGATCGAGTACACCGTCACGTACGACGATCCCGACACGTGGGAGCAGCCCTGGACGCTGATGATTCCGCTCAAGCAGTCGGCCGCGGAGGACACCCTCTTCGAGTACGCCTGCCACGAGGGCAACTACGCGATGGAGGGCATCCTGGCCGGCGCCCGCGCCGAGGAGGCCGGTTCGTAGCTTCCTTCAGACGGGGCTGCGCCCCGAACCCCCGGCGTCCGCTTGCGGGGACCCCTCAGCCCCGCGCCGCTCCCGCCGAGGCGCGCTGTGCGCGCCTTGCGCCGGCTGAGCCGGCGCTTCCCTCAGACGGGGCTGCGCCCCGAACCCCCGGCGTCCGCTTGCGGGGACCCCTCAGCCCCGCGCCGCTCCCGCCGAGGCGCGCTGTGCGCGCCTTGCGCCGGCTGAGCCGGCGCTTCCCTCAGACGGGGCTGCGCCCCGAACCCCCGGCGTCCGCTTGCGGGGACCCCTCAGCCCCGCGCCGCTCCCGCCGAGGCGCGCTGTGCGCGCCTTGCGCCGGCTGAGCCGGCGCTTCCCTCAGACGGGGCTGCGCCCCGAACCCCCGGCGTCCGCTTGCGGGGACCCCTCAGCCCCGCGCCGCTCCCGCCGAGGCGCGCTGTGCGCGCCTTGCGCCGGCTGAGCCGGCGCTTCCCTCAGACGGGGCTGCGCCCCGAACCCCCGGCGTCCGCTTGCGGGGACCCCTCAGCCCCGCGCCGCTCCCGCCGAGGCGCGCCGTGCGCGCCTTGCGCCGGCTGAGCCGGCGCTTCCCTCAGACGGGGCTGCGCCCCGAACCCCCGGCGTCCGCTTGCGGGGACCCCTCAGCCCCGCGCCGCTCCCGCCGAGGCGCGCCGTGCGCGCCTTGCGCCGGCTGAGCCGGCGCTTCCCTCAGACGGGGCTGCGCCCCGAACCCCCGGCGTCCGCTTGCGGGGACCCCTCAGCCCCGCGCCGCTCCCGCCGAGGCGCGCCGTGCGCGCCCTGCGGAGTCGGCGCCGTTCCACGGTGCCGACTCCTACCGGGGCGCCGCCACGCCGACGCCGTACTGGTAGACCAGTCGCCCGCCGCGTTCCGCCGTCTGCACGAGCAGCAGCAGGCAGACGGCGCACGCGGCGGCGACGGGCAGCCAGCACCGACGTCCAGCCAGCCGGCCCGAGAGGTCCAGGGCGAGGCGGGCCGCGGCCGCGACGCCCAGATAGACCGTCGCCCACCAAGCCCATGTCCAGTGCGCCGCGACAAGCGGGTGCGCGAGGCCGGGCACCCGCACCACCGCCGCGTCGTCCCGGCCGGTGACGTAGGCGGCAATCAGCGTGGCCGCCCCCGCCGCGTACAGGCCGCTGGCCGCACGCCGCAACGCGTCGTGACGGCCCGCGGCGAGCGCGGCCAGGTCCACCAGCGCGGCGGTCCCGATCAGCCCCAGCGGAAAATGCACCAGCCAGGCGTGGAGCCTCACGGCGCCACCCGCCACGGCGAGACCTGCGGCCAGCGCCGCAGCTCGGCGAGCGCCCACGCGTTCGTCTCGTCGGCGTGGCACGAGGTGCACGGGTTGGGGATGCCGTAGCGCTCGGTGTCGGCCGGCGACACGAAGCGGAACGTGTGGCTGCGCACGTTGACGTCGCCGACGGTGCGCGCGATGCGCGGCATGTGGCAGGCGACGCACGCGCTGCCCTCGCTGTCGGCCCGGTGGCGCGTGTGGTACTCGAGCGACCCGCTCGGCCCCGGCTGCAGCTCGGGCCGGTGGCACGCCGTGCAGACCGCGTTGCCGGGCGCGACGAGGTCCGCCGCGTGCCCGGTCCCGTGCACGTCGTGACAGGCCGAGCAGGTGACGCCGGTGACGTACATGCGGCTCTGGACGTAGTCGTTCCCCTGCATGCGGTTCTTGTGGGCGGAGCCTTCGGGCCAGTGCGTGAAGGTCTCCTCGCCGAGGTGCGGCCGCTCGAGCTCCCACACGTCGCTCAGGCGCGCGCCGGGCTCGTAGCCCACGGGCCAGTCGAAGTAGCGGCCGGCGATCGGGTTCTCGCGCGGCATGCCCTGCGAGTGGCAACTGATGCAGACGTCGTTGGCGCGGACGGCGTCGAGCGTGGACGGGTTCACGATGTTGCCGGCCACCGGCTCGAGCACGTGCGCGCGGCCCGCGCCGTGGCATGCCTCGCAGCCGACGTTCCACTCGGTCACGGCGTTCGTCCGGACGTCGTAGTTGACCGAATGGCAGCCGTCGCAGAGCGGGCCGGTCGGCCGCTGCATCTGGTCGTCCGGGTAGTGGGGCACCCACCACTCGGTGCCGGGCCGGGCGCCGTAGCGCCGCCACGCCCGATTCTGCACGTCCCACTGCGCCGGGAAGACGAACAGGTCGTCGCCGCGGCGGGTGAAGTAGCGCTGCTTCCACTTGCTGCCGTAGGTGAACGTCACGTCCTCGGGCCGGAAGGTGACCAGCGGATGCGGCGCCTGGAAGTCGCCGAGGATGGCGCCGGGGCGCTCGCGCGGATCGACCAGCACGTTCGCCATGAGCGTGCCCCGCCAGCGCTCGTAGATGTCCCGGTGGCAGTCGCTGCAGGCGGCGGAGCCGGTGAACCGCTCCGGAAAGTCGGCGGGGTCGGGCGGCGGGGGCGCCCCCGTGCAGCCGGCTGCCAGCAGGGCCAGGACCGGCGCTGCCGCGCGGCGCAGCACGTCGCACGGGCGCCTGCGCGCTGCTGACATCGATACCCAGTGTATAACTGTCCCTGCCGCGCACCCGCACGCGGCGACGATGATGGTTGTGAGGCCCGAGCGGGGCTGATATCTTGTGCGGTGTCGGTGCAGGCTCGCCTTATGTCCATGGAGGCAGGTGATGAGATTTCGATGTCCGACCCACGTCTGGCTGCTGCTCCTTCCGGTCCTGCTCGTCGGCTGCGGAGGCGCCGAGATGGACTCGGAACCCATGGCGGAAGAGCCGGCTCCCGAGTACGTGCCCCCGGCGTTCACGCCCGAGTCGCGTGAGCTCGGCCGTGCCGACATCGAGCGGCTGATGGAGGAGCTCTCCAACTGGGGGCGCTGGGGTCCCGACGACCAGCTGGGGGCCGCGAACACGATCACGCCGGAGAAGCGCCTGGAGGCGCTGGCGCTGGCCAGCGAGGGCATCACCGTGTCGCTCGCCCACCGCGTCCTCAAGGGCGAGGCCGACGACGTGCCGCTGCCGTTCGGGCACAGCATGCTGGGCGTGCCCGACACGTCCGGCGAGCCGGGCTTCTTCGGCGGCGTCAGCGACAACTACAACGTCAGCTACCACGGCTACTCGCACAGCCACATCGACTCGCTGTGCCACATCCTCTCGAACGGGAAGATGTACAACGGGTTCTCGCACGACACGATCACCGAGGCGGGCTGCAGCAACGCGTCGATCGACAACCTGCAGGGCGGCATCGTGACGCGCGGCGTGCTGTTCGACATCCCGCGCCTCAAGGGCGTGCCGTACCTCGAGCCCGGAACGCCGATCTACACGGAGGACCTGGACGCCTGGGAGGAGATGGCCGGCCTGACGGTGCGCCCGGGCGACGCGATCTTCATGCGCACCGGCCGCTGGGCGCGGCGCGCCGAGATGGGCCCGTGGACGATCTCCGAGAACGCGGCCGGGCTCCACGCCTCGACCATGCCGTGGGTGAAGTCGCGCGACATCTCGTTCATGGGCAGCGACGCCGCGCTCGACGTCGTCCCGTCGCTGGTCGAGGACGTCAATCTGCCGGTGCACCTGCTGACGATCGTGGCGATGGGCATCGACCTCTTCGACAATCAGGACCTGGAGGCGCTCGCCGAGACCGCCGCGTCGCTCGACCGGTGGGAATTCACGCTGATCGCCGCGCCGCTGGCCGTGGAGGGCGGCACCGGCTCGCCGATCAACGCGCTGGCGATATTCTGAGGGCCCCGAACGCGAGGAGGACGACGATGAAGGCCACGAACAGGGACCGGCGGCGGTTTCTGAAGCAGGGCGCGGCGGTGGCGGGGCTGGTGGCGGCGCCGCAGGCGCTGGAGCTGGCGGGCGGCTCGGCCACCGCGGCGGCGCAGACGGTCGTCGACCACAACGCGCTCGAGAGCGTGCTCTACGGGCGGCGCTCGCGCTTCGTGACGACCACGCGCGAGGTCGAGGGGCGGAGCCACAGCGAGCAGACCCGGATCCGGCCCCACCCGCACCGGCCGAGCGCCCGGACGCCGCTGGCCGAGCTGATCGGCACCATCACGCCGACGCCGCTGCACTTCACGACGCAGCACTACTACGGCATCCCGGACATCAATCCGGACGAGCACACGCTGCGCATCGAGGGGCTGGTGGAGCGGCCGCTGGTGTTCACGATGGACGAGCTGCGGCGGATGCCGTTCGTCTCGCGAGCCTACTTCCTCGAGTGCGTCGGCAACCGGCCCAATCCGCGCGCCGAGACCGTCACGGGCACCCACGGCCGCATGGGCTGCAGCGAGTGGACCGGCGTGCCGCTGTCGGTCCTGCTCGACGAGGTCGGCCTGCGCGACAAGGCGTCGTGGATCGTCGCCGAGGCGGCGGACGGCGGGAAGCACACGAAGAGCATCCCGCTCGGCAAGGCGCTCGACGACGTCCTCGTCGCCTACGGCCAGAACGGCGAGCCGGTGCGGCCCGACCACGGCTATCCGCTGCGGCTGGTGGTGCCCGGCTTCGAGGGCATCTACAACGTGAAGTGGCTCAAGCGGATCAAGGTCGTCGATCAGCCCTACCTGTCGTTCCAGGAGCACTCGCGCTTCCTGACTCCGAATCCGAAGACGCAGCGCGACGCCTACGACTTCGGGCCCAACTCGGTCATCACGCAGCCGTCGGGCGGACAGCAGCTGCCGAAGCACGGCGCCTATGTGGTCAGCGGCCTCGCCTGGTCGGGCAGCGGCGTGGTGCGGAAGGTGGAGGTATCGACCGACGGCGGAGCCACCTATCAGGAAGCCGAGCTCGCCGGGCCGGTGCTGCCGAAGGCGCACACCCGCTTCTACCTGCCCTGGCGCTGGAACGGGGAGGAGGCGGTGCTGCAGTCGCGCTGCCTCGACGAGCACGACCAGCTCCAGCCGACCGAGGCCGAGTACGCGCGCTACTGGGAGCTCACGCGCGGCCAGCTGTACGGCACGGTGCAGAGCCAGCTCGGCTACTGCAACTGGATCCAGCCGTGGAAGGTCGCTCGGGACGGCCGGGTCACGAACGGTCTCGAGCCGGTCGACGTCGTCATCGACGTGCACGCGTAGCGCGGCGCGGAGGAATGCGATGAGCGAGCGGCAGATGGTACCCGGGGCGGCGGCCGCACTCCTGGCGGCCGCCCTGCTGTCGGGCGGGGCGCTGCAGGCGCAGGAGACGGCGTCGCCCTCGGGGCTCGGCCGCCCGCTCACCGAGGCCGAGCTGCACGACCGCATCGTCGGACCGGATGGGGCGGATCTCCCCCCCGGCAGCGGCACGGCTGCCGAGGGGGAGATGGTGTTCGCGCGGCGGGGCTGCGCCAACTGCCACGGCCCGACCGGCGTCGAGGGACCATCCATCGAGCTCGTGGACGGCGACGTCACGACGCGGAGCAACTACTTCCCCATCCGCTTCTGGCCGTTCGCGCCGAGCATCTGGGACTACATCCGCCGCGTCATGCCGTACGACCGGCCGGGCGTCCTGAGCGACGACGAGACCTACGCGGTGACAGCCTGGCTCCTCTACCGCAACGGGATCATCCAGCAGGAAGAGGTCATGACCGCCGAGACGCTGCCCGAGGTCAGGATGCCCCAGCGCGACGCCTACCAGGCGCCCGGCACCTGGACGCCGGACACGCGGCGCGGCTTCCGGATCCTGCCCGAGCCGTGATCGGCCGGCCGCCGGGCGCGACCATGCTCGCACGGCACGTGGCGGCCGTCGCGGCCGCCTTGGCGCTGGGCGCGCCGGCGGCAACCGCCCGGGCAGACGATGGTCCATCGTGCCGCTTCGTCTGCGCCCCCGACTTCAAGGTGGAGCCGACCATCACCTTCGAGCACCTCGGCAACCGCGCGCGCGTCGAGGAGACCGCGGACGATGGAACGGTGTCGACCGCCCTCCAGCCGCGCGAGTCGGTCTTCGAGCTGATCCTCGCCCTCGGCATCCCGACCGAGATACCCCGCGTGGGCTTCACCCTCGAGACCATCCTCGTGCCGCGGGGCACCACCGACATGCATCCGTTCACCGGCGCGAGGGCGGACCGGCTCGGCGGCGGCGCGATCCGCGACAACGGCATCGAGTTCGAGCTGGAGCTGAACCTCGACTGGCTCACCGGCGAGCAGACCGGCGGATGGGTCGAGAGCCACTTCGACATCGTGGACAAGCTCAGCCCGGGGGAGCGTCCGACCGACCGCAGCGTCTACACGCACAAGCTCAACTTCGAGCTCGACACGGCGTTCCTGCCCTTCCGCCGCCTGAGCGACGACAACTGGCTCCGGCACGTCGAGATCGAAGGCTCGCTCGACTACCTCGCCACCGGACTCCCGCGGGCCGGCGACCTCATCGGCGGCGAACGCTACCTCGACAACGCCAGCCGCTGGTCGTTCTCGCTCGTCTTCGTCTTTCCCGTGGCGCCGCTCGTGCCGTGACGCCGGGACGCGACCCGCTCCCCTCGACATGCCAACCGAGGTACGACCAATGATCCGAATAGTGACGGCTGCAATCGCGTGCGGAATCGTCGGCGCATCCGCGTGGCCGGCGGCCCGGGCGCCCGGGCCCGGCGTGCGGGTCGAGCGGCTCCTGGACGGGCCGATCATCACGCCCGACCTGCACCCGAGCATCGGCGTGAACATCCAGGGCCCGTCGCTGATCCGGGTGCCCGACTGGGTGCCGGACCCGCTCGGCGCCTACTACCTCTACTTCGCCGACCACAAGGGGTCGTACATCCGCCTGGCGTATGCCGACGACCTGCTCGGGCCGTGGACGATCCACCCGCCCGGCAGCCTGCAGATCGCCGATTCGCACTTCCTGACCGAGCCGCCCGAGGTGCCGCCCGACGAGGCGGCACGGCTGCGCGCCTCGCGGCGGCGGCGCGGCGTCCCGATGGCGCACGACGGGCTGTACGAGGCGACCACGCCGCACATCGCCTCGCCCGACGTGCACGTCGACGACGCCAGCCGGCGCATCGTCATGTACTTTCACGGCCTCGACGGCGTCGCCACGCAGGTCACGCGCGTGGCGACGTCGCCCGACGGCATCCGCTTCGCGGCGCGGCCCGAGCGGCTCGGGCGGACCTACATGCGCGCGTTCAGGCACGACGGCTACACCTACGCCATGTCGATGCCGGGCCAGTTCTACCGCTCGCGGGACCCCCTGGGCGGCTTCGAGGCAGGCCCGCTGCTGTTCAACGCCGACATGCGCCACGCCGCGCTCCTGAAGCGGGGCGACGAGCTGCTCGTCTTCTGGACCGACGTCGGCGAGGCGCCCGAGCGCATCAAGCTGAGCCGCATCGCCCTCGCGGGCGACTGGCTGTCCTGGCGGGAGACCCCCGGGGTCGAGGTGCTGCGGCCCGAGCGCGACTGGGAGGGTGCGAACGCCCCGCTCGAGCCGTCGATGCGCAGCACGGCCTACGGGCACGTCAACCAGCTCCGCGACCCGGCCGTCTTCGAGGATGCGGCCAGCGGCCGCGCCTTCCTGCTGTACGCCGTGGCCGGCGAGAGCGGGATCGCGATCGCGGAGCTGCACTTCGACGGGTAGTCGCGCAAGCGGGATCACCTGCCGGCTGGCGTGTCCTTTCGTGGCCGCAGGCCGAGGTCAATCGGTTCGTGCCGAGTTGACTCGGCGGGAGCGCGAAAGCAGGAATCAGTGGCGCGGAACGATCGCTGCAGCGGCCGATCAACGGCCTGCAACGCCATGTCAGACAGTCAGTGCCGGATCACGGCATGATGGCGTCCCGTGCGTCGAGAGAGAGACGGGGAGGCAATGCGACCCTTCCAGTTCGTGGGGGTGGTATGGTGACCCCCGTTGTGAGTCGTCCGGTCTGATGAGGAAGATCTCGCAACTCCCTGTGCTCGCCGCCTTCCTCCTGGCGGGGCTACCCACCCGAGCCCAGGCCCCGGGACGGTTCATCGATCCGGCGTTGACCCCCGGGGAGACCGTCGTGCGCTCCGTGCACGTCACGGAGCTTCGGGAAACCGTTGACGCGTTGCGCACGCGTTGCGGTCTCGGTGCCGCCGTATGGGCGGACTCCCGCATTGCTGAGAGGGTGACGCCGATCAAGTAACGAAAAGCAGAAGTTATTTGCGCCGGCCCTTATTGAACCAGCGCCCGGTTCCAATACGTCTCGAAGCACGTGCGCCCCGATCATCGGCGACTCCCAGGGTATAGGTCGGGCATCGCCGTGGGCCTCGCCTGGCCCGTGAGGGTGGAACGTCGCCGTCAACGACGCCAAGTGATTGCCACGGCTCAAACAGCGGAGTCTAAGCCGGCAGGCCGTGGCATGTCCAACCTCACGGAGAGCAGTTCACCCGTCTTGTTGATAGCGAGACGGAACACTGTGTTCGGCCACTCCGAGAGGGCCCCGGACTCAGCCAGCACTCTGCCGAGGGCCTTGGCATGGGCAGCCATATCGCCCTTGCCGGCAAGGACCTCGCAATCCCTCACACGCACGGAACCGTTCCACGACTTCTTGCTCCCGAGTCGCGTAATGGCAGCCACGTCGAGATCGACGTCCACGCCGCGGACTGCTCTCTCCAATGCCGACAGCAACTCTTCGATACGAGATTCCCAGAAGGGCTTGTACTTGCTGCCCCGTCGTGCCCCCGAGTGTTTCAGACCGCGGACCCTTTCGCGTTGCCGCAGTGTCCCTTTGATCCGCTCGATTTCGTCTACCGCAGGCCCCGCTTGCGAGACGACTCTCAGCAGGAGAGCGACGAGCTCGAGCGCGGCAACAATATCATCGTCCGACAATGGGTCCTGGTGCGCCCACTTGTTCCGGTAATGAAGCAACTCGACGATACATATCTTGGGAATACCCAATACTGGAGCGAAAAGGCTGTTCCAGGTTCTACGCATCAGTTTGAGCAACCCGTCGACGCCCCAGTCGGTCATTGGCTTGCCACGAAACTGGGGGTATTCGTCGACGAATTGTCGGCAAACCGAATTGTCCAAGTGTTGCACCGTGTCCTTCACAAAGGGCCCCATCTCCGCCTGTAGGAGGTAGAGCGCATCAGCGAACAGGGCTTGGTTCGTTGCCATGCCGTCCTATTAGCCGCTGGAAGATCGTGTTCCGCGAAGGATCTCTGTGCGGTGCTCCAGGGCGCCGCGAGATCAGCCCGGCTACATCCAGAGCTGCTCGTCGTCCGGGTCCACGTCGGGCGCCGGGGCGGCGGCTACGCGCAGGGCGAGGTCGCCGGTCACGGCGACGTCCTCGGTGTGGGGCGCATAGCCGGCCTTGCGCACGTAGAGATCGTAACGGCCCGGCGGCACCTCGACGCGGGCGCGGCCACGCGCATCGGTCGCCGCGCGGTACGGGCCCAGATGCACCTCGACCGCGGCGAGCGGGTCTTCGGTGTCCCGGTCGTGTACGGTGAGCGTCACGCGGTGCTCGGGCCGTGCCGCGACGCGGAAGCTGAACGCGGCCTGTGCCTCCGCGTGCGGCGCCTCGGGCGGCGCGGCCGTCTCCGGCGGCGGCGCCGCCGCAGTCCCGCCCTCCTCCGCCGCCGCCGCGCCGGGCCCGGCCGCGGGGAACGCGGCAGTCCAGGCGTGCACCCCGGCATCCGCCGGGGCGGCCAGCGCCACCTCCGCCGCGTACAGCGCGCGGGTGCCCGGCGCCGGCTGCGAGCCGAGCCGTCCCCGGCCGACCTCGGCGCCGGCCGCGTCGCGGACCACGACGGGCTCCCCCGTGAGCGAGCAGGCCTGCGGGCACCTGACGCCCACCGTCACGCTGAAACGGCTGCTCACGACGACCGGCGACGGCACGCCCCACACGGCGATGCTCGTCGGGTGCGGGGCCGCGGCCGGCCGCTCAACGGCGGCTGCGTCCGGCGGCGTCTCGCCCACGGCTCACGCCGCCCCGCCGTTGAGTGCGGCGTCCCGGCCGGCGATGCGCCCGAACACCAGGCAGCGGCCGAGACCGTGCTGCGCGAAGCCGCCCTGCGACTCGCCGGCGCAGTACAGGCCCGGGATGACCTGGCCGCGGGTGTCGATGACCTGCGCCTTCGGGTTCGTGCGCAGCCCGGTGAGCGAATCGTGCAGGATCGGCGTCGACCAGGCCGCGTAGAAGGGCGGCCGCTGGATCTTGTAGCGCGGCGCGGGCTTGCCGAAGTCCTCGTCCACGCCCGTGTCGACGAACGTGTTGTAGCGCGCGACGGTCTCCTCCAGCGCCGCCGCCGGCAGCGCCCCGGCCTGATGCGGGTTCCGAATCGCCGCGGCCAGCTCGGCGAGGGTGTCGGCAGCGAAGAAGTAGCCGTCGAGGTCGACGTTGGGCGGGCGCGGATCCCACTCCTCCCGCTCCACGGCGTCCTGATCGAAGATGGCCCAGATCGGCCCGCCCCCGTTCAGCTTGTTCTCGTCCCCGCTCCAGGCCATGGCGGCCGCGAAGAAGTCGTAGCGGGCGTCCACCTCGTTCCAGAAGCGCCGGCCGGTCTGGTTGACGAGGATCAGGTCGTGCCAGTCGACGACGGTCAGGCCCGACGCGCGCGCGAGATCGAAGATGCGGGCGTCCGGCTGCCAGATCAGGCTGGAATAGCCCCACTGGCACCCGATGTGGCGGGTTTTCGAGATCGCGATGCCTTCTTCGACGGTCTGGTTGGCCGTGCCCCAGAGCGAGGCCCCGACGGCCATCGCGGCGAGCTCGCCGTCGCCGCTCTGCCGGGACCACGGCTCGCCCGCCACCTGGTACTCCTCGGTGAGCCGCGGGTCGAACGTGCGCCGCAGGGTCACGTTGCTCGTGCTGCCGCCGGTGGCGACCAGCACCCCCTTGCGCGCGCGGATGTGCACCGTGCGGCCGTCGTGGGTGGCGGTGATGCCCAGCACGCGCCCCGCCGCCGGGCTCTCGCGGACGATGCTCGTCATCTTGTGGCGCAGCAGCACCTCCACGCCCTTCGCCCGCGCGCTCTTCTCGAGCGCCCGGACGAGACCGGAGCCCACGCGGGTCGGGTGGTGCGTCACCCGCTCGCTGGCCACCGGCCACTGGACGGTGCGCTGCTGGCGGCGTACGCGCGACGCCTGGGTCGGACCGGTCAGGTGGTCCTGGAACTCGACGCCGTTCTCGATCAGGAACTCGAAGGTGGCCGCGTTCTCGTCCGCGAACGCGCGCACGAGGTCGCGGTCGCTGTAGCGGCTCTGCATGTGGTCGTGGCGTATCCAGTCCAGGAAGACCTGCTCGGCGGAGTCCTCGACGCCGTGCTTGCGCTGGTTGCTCGTGCCGCCCCCGAGGTGGACCTGCCCCCCGGAGCACATGCCGTGGCCCCCGATGTCGACGTTCTCCTCGATCATGATCACGGACGCGCCGTGGTCGAGCGCGGCGACGGCCGCGGCCAGCCCCGCGGTGCCGGCGCCGATGGTGACGAAGTCCGCCGCGTGGTCCCAGAAGTCCTGCGCCTCCGCCGCGGGCGGCGCACCGAGTCCGGCCAGCGCGGTGGCGCCGACACCGGCGGTGGCGCCCCGCTTCAGAAAGGACCGCCGACTGACGCTCGCATCCTGCCGTGTCGACTTGGGCATAAGGCTCGTCCTCCCCCGTACGAACCGCACTCTACCGGCACCGCCGGAGTCGTGCAAGACGTTTCGGCCTCGGCAGACGGCGCTTCGGAACGCGACCGGCGGCGATGTGACACACTGTCGCGAGCCTGCCGCGGAGGAAGACGATGACGAAGCCGTGGTCCGTCGATCGCCGGAGGTTTCTGGCCGGGAGCGCCGGCGCCGCCGGGGCGGCCGTGCTAGGGCGGCTGCCGCTGGAGCTGCTGGCCGGGCAGGCCGCGCCCCCGCCGGCACAGGGCTGGGACGCCGGGCGCGTGCGGCACCTGCTGCCGGCGGTGAGCGACTCGCGCCTGCTGCTGAAGGCGTCGTTCGCGGCGCCGCTGGCGAGCCCGCCCACGCTCCGCGTCGGCGGCACCGCCGTCACGGGCCGCATGAACGACACGGCCGGCGAGCACTGGCAGTTCCAGGCCACCGGCCTCGAGCCAGCGCGCCGCTACACCCTGTCGCTCGCGGATGCCGGGGGCCGCGCGCTGTGCGAGCCGTGGCCGCTGGCGACGTTCCCCGCGCCCGACGCCCGGCCGCAGCGGTTCCGCCTGCTCTGCTTCACCTGCGCGGGCGGTCCGGGCGGGACGTACGCGGGCATCGGCGAGCGGAGCGGCTTTCTCCCGACGGCAATCCGCAACCGCCTGCTGCGCCGGGCCCTCGCGTTCGAGCCCGACGCGGCGGTCGCCAACGGCGACCACATCTACTGGGACCTGCACGTCTGGCAGGGCGACGGCGCGGGCGGGCTCAGCGCTGCCGGCCGCCGCTCGAACTTCGACTTCTCGGCGTCCGTGCTCGCCGCCGGCAACGAGGCCGCGCTGAAAGCGGCGGCCGGGCCGCAGATCGTCCCCGTCTACGGCACGGACTTCCGGTCGACGCCCGTCTTCTTCCTGCAAGACGACCACGACCACTGGGAGAACGACGCCGTCACCGACGCCATCGCCAACTTCCCCATCCCGTGGTTCCAGTTGCAGCTCGCGCGGGCGACGCAGCAGCTCTACTATCCCGAGTTCCTGCCCGACGCGCACCGCCCGGCGGGGCTGCCGTGGTCAGCGGCGGGCGACCGCGGCGACCTGTCCGAGAGCTTCGGCACGCTGCGCTACGGCGCCCTGGCGGAGGTGCTGCTGTACGACGTGCGGCGCACGGTGAGCCTGGCCGGGCCCAACGCGGTCTTCGTCGACCGCCAGGTGGAGCGCTGGCTGCTGGAGCGGACGCGCGCGACGGACGCGCGGCACCTGGTTCACGCGCCGTCCAACCCGTTCGGCTGGAGCGCCGGCAAGTGGGGCGAGTGGTACCCGGATGTGCTCGATCGGGAGACGGGAGCGCTGACCACCGCCGGCGCGAAGCCCTACTGGCAGTCGGGGTGGCTCCGGCAGCACGACCGGCTGGTGGTGGCGATCGCGGGCCAGCGCGAGCGCGTGCCGCTGGTGGTGAGCGGCGACCTGCACGCCATCGGCATGGGCCGCATGCACCGCGCCGGCGCGCTGGACCTCAGCGCCCGTCCGCTGACGGCCGTGCTGAGCGGCCCGATCGGCACCTCCGTGCGGGGCTTTCCCTCGGTGGTTCGCGGGGTCGGCGCGACGCCGCCCGACCACCTCGACCTGGAGGAATCGGTGGCGCCCATCGAGGACCACGGGTTCACCCTGGCCGACTTCCTGCCCGATCGGATCGTGCTGCGCCAGTTTCGCTGGGACGTCGACCGCCAGCCGCTCGACGCCATCGACGCGCTCGAGCCGTTCCACACGGCCGAGCTGCCGGTGCCCGGCTAGGAGTCCGCGCCCGCGGACCGCTTCAGCGGTTGCGCGGGCGGTCGTCCGGGTCGCACAGGTCGCCGAGCTGCCCGGAGCCGCCGCAGTAGCTGACGTCCTGAATCTGCACCCGCAGCCCGTCCGGGTCGGCGAACGTCAGCTCCTCGGCCGGCGGGTCGGTGTCGGCGCGCATGCGCACGCTCGCCTCGACGCCGTGCGCGGCCAGCCGCTGCTGGACGTCGGCGGCGTCGAATCCCTCCATGCCGAAGCAGTAGTGATTGATGTGCGGCCGGTCGCCGCGCGACAGCGCGACGAACTGCGGACCGCCGCCGATGCCGAGCACGGGAACCGTCGGCGCGTCCCAGTCGCGCTCCGTGCCCTGGGTGGTGACCAGGGGCAGGCCGAGCACCCGCTGGTAGAAGTCCATCGACCGCTGCACGTCCGCCACGGTGAGCGTGACGTGATTCAGCGTCGTCACCGGAATGGGCGCCGCGGCCGGCTGCGCCGCCGGCGCCGCAGCGCCGCCCGCGGGCCGCGCCACCATCAGTGCGGAGAGCGCCACCACCAGCTCGCGCCGCGTCATCTTCCCGCCCTCGTAGCGGCGCACCAGCCGATCGACCATTTCACTCATGATTCCCCTCCAGCTTCCTTCAGACGGGGCTGCGCCCCGAACCCCCGGCGTCCGCTTGCGGGGGCCCCACAGCCCCGCGACGCTCCCGCCGAGGCGCGCTGTGCGCGCCTTGCGCCGGCTGAGCCGGCGCTGCATCAAGACGGGGCTGCGCCCCGAACCCCCGGCGTCCGCTTGCGGGGACCCCACAGCCCCGCGCCGCAGCGATGCCCGGCGCGCGTCAGCGCACGCGGACGTCCACGTCGACCTCGAGCCGCGCGACCGTGTCGCCGCGGAAGCTGCCCGTCACGGGCGCGGCGTCGCGCGGGTCGGCGGCAGCAGCCACGGCCACGTGCCGATCGGCCACCGCCAGCCCTTGACTCGGATCGTAGCCGCGCCAGCCCCCGCCGCTTAGGTACACCTCTCCCCACGCGTGCAGCTCGTCGCCGGCGCCGGCCGCGCGGGCGGCGTAGCCGCTCGCGAAGCGCGCCGCGAGCCCCATGGCGCGACAGCCGGCAACGAACAGCACCGCGAGATCGCGGCAGGCGCCCCGCCGCGTCGCCAGCGTCGTCTCGGGCGGCTGCGGCGGTCCCTCCAGCCGGACCTGCACGGTGCAATCGCGATGCAGGCGCCGGGCCAGCTCGAGCGGGAACAGCGCCTGGCCGCGCTCGGCCTCCTGCGCCACCGCGAGCGCCAGCGCGCGCACCTCCGGGTGCGCGGCATCGGGCGCCGCCCGGTACTGCTGCAGCCCGGCCGCGCGATCCGCCGGGTAGGCGTACGGCAGCGACCGCTCCGGCTCGGCCAGCAGGAAGCCGAACGGATCGGCGCGCAGCGTCTCGACCCGGGCGCGCGTGCAGAGCCGCAGCGCCTTCGTCAGCCCCTCGAACCACGCGTGGGTCACCACGTTGCCGTCGAGGTCGAGATTGTCGGCGCGCACGGTCGGCGGCGGCTCGATCTCCAGCGCGAAGTCGAGCAACCGGACCGCCCCGTCCGACCGCGGCCGCAGCCGCACGAGGTGCGGCTCGAGGAAGACCGGCGCCGCGAACGAGTACTCCGTGCGGTGCCGGATGGTGATCGTCACGAGGAAGCCGGCACCGGGGGACTCGGCGACGACGACGCGTCCAGCTCGTCGTAGGCGCGATCGAACCATGCCCCCGGTGTTTCCTCGATCGCCCGCCGCACGCGCGCATCCCACCACTGCGAGAGCCGCTCGAGGTCCTGCTTCTCGAAGCGGCGCTCGACGATCCGGAACGAGTTGCGCCGGTAGAGCACCACGTCGATCGGAAAGTCGACGTCGGCCGCGCTGATCCGCGTCGAGTCGAACGACAGGCACGCGACCTTGAAGGCGTGGCGCATCGAGTCCTCGGCCTTGAGCGCCCGGTCGAGGATCGGCTTGCCGTAGCCGGTCGACCCGATCACGTGGTACGGCGTCTGGTCGCCCGTGTCCACCCAGTTGCCTTCCGGGTACAGCAGGTAGAGCTTGGCCGCGGCGTCGCGCTCCATCTGCCCGCCGACGAGCGCGTGGATGTTGAACGCCATGCCGCTCTCGACCAGGGCCCGGCGATCCTCGTGCGCCACCCGGCGCACCTGCCCCGCGAGCAGGTTGACCGCCTCGTAGAGCCGCTCGAATGGCTGGTCGCGCTCGCCGAGCGCCTCCTCGAAGTAGGTGAGCGTCTTGTCCCGCAGCGATCGCAGGCCGGACGTCATGACGAAGAGCGTTCCGTGCGGCGGGGAGTAGACGCTCACCTTGCGCAGGGTCGCCTTCTCGAGACCCGACATGATGAGGGTGTCGGACAACCCGACGATGCCCTCTTCCACGTTCATCGCGACGCAGTAGGTCATGGCCTGCGGGCGGCTGGGAGTCCGTGGTGAAATCCCGCGCTCAATGCGCGCTGGACGGCGCGAAGAAGGTGCTGGTTATCTCGTTGCCCACGTGGTTCAGCTTCTCCTGGAGCGCGTCGACGAAATCGTGCAGCCCGGTGCTCACCACATCGGCAATATCAGTATAGTCGAGGTCCGCGACGAGCCGGCCCAGCTCCCGCTCCGCCGCGTTGGCGAACCGCCGCGCCGGCGTGCCGGTCACGGCGTGGAGCGACGCCTGCACGCGGCCGGCGCAGTGGTGCACCGAGCGCGGGAACTCGCGGTTGAGCAGCAGGAAGCTCGCCACGGTGAGCGCGGCGACGCGCCCGTGCGTGCGCCGGTACGCCTCGAGGGCGCTGGCCGAGCGCAGCAGGGCGCCCCACTGCAGGTCGTCGATCGGCTTGCCCACGTCGGCCGCCGACGGCAGCAGCAGGAAGTACTTCAGGTCGAGGATGCGCGTCGTCTGGTCCGCCCGCTCGATGTGCCGGCCCATCTCGCTGAAGTGCCAGGCCTCGCCCTGCTCCATGGTCTCGTTCTTCGTGCCCTCGATCATGTGCGACGCGCGCCGCACCTCCCGGAAGAACGCGTGCGCGTCCCACAGCGCCCGCTCGCGGGCGCCCGGCTGCCGCAGGAAGAGATAGAAGCGGTTGATCTCCTCCCACATCTCCGACGAGAGGATCTCGCGCACCGACCGCGCGTTCTCGCGGGCCGTGGTCACGCACGCGACGATCGAGTTCGGGTTGAGGGTGTCGAACGTGAGGAAGTCGATGACGTTCGCCCGCGCCGGACCGCCGTAGCGCGCCTGGAAGTCCGCGTCGTCGCCCGTCACCTTCACCATCGGATCCCACTGCTCGGCATCCTGCCCGGGCAGGTCGAGCACCAGCTGGTTGTTCACGCCGACGACGCGCGCCATGTTCTCGGCCCGCTCGATGTAGCGGCTCATCCAGTAGATGGACGCGGCGACGCGGCTCAGCATGCCAGCACCCAGGTATCCTTGCTGCCGCCCCCCTGCGAGGAGTTGACCACCAGCGACCCCTTGCGCAGCGCGACCCGGGTCAGGCCGCCGGGCAGCACGTAGATCTCCCGCCCGTACAGGATGTAGGGGCGCAGGTCCACGTGCCGGCCTTCGAAGCGCTCGCCGATGCGTGTCGGGACGCGCGACAGGGCCAGCGTGGGCTGGGCGATGTAATTGCGCGGCGCCGCCTCGATGCGCGCGGCGAACTCGCGCCGCTCGGCCGCGCTGGACACGGGGCCGACGAGCATGCCGTAGCCCCCCGCCTCGTTCGCGGCCTTGACCACCAGCTCCGGCAGGTGGTCGAGCACGTAACGCCGGTCGTCGTCCCGCCAGCAGAGCCAGGTCGGCACGTTGGGCAGGATCGTCTCCTGATCGAGGTAGTAGCGGATCATGTCCGGGACGTAGGCGTAGACGACCTTGTCGTCGGCCACCCCGGTGCCGGGCGCGTTCACCAGCGTGACGCGCCCGCCCTTGTAGAGCTCCATCAGGCCGGGCACGCCGAGCAGCGAGTCCGGGCGGAAGCAGGTCGGGTCCAGGAAGTCGTCGTCGATGCGCCGGTAGAGGACGTCGACCGCCTCGAAGCCGCGGGTGGTACGCATCTGCAGCCGATCGTCCACCACGGCCAGATCGCGCCCCTCGACCAGCTCCACCCCCATCTGCTGCGCCAGGAACGAGTGCTCGAAGTAGGCCGCGTTGTAGACGCCGGGCGTGAGGACGGCGACGCTCGGCCGGCTCCGGACCGCCGGCGCCACATCCTCGAGCACCTGCAGCAGGCGGCTCGGGTAGTCGTTGACCGGCCGCACGCCCAGGCCCTCGAAGACGGCCGGCAGCGTCTCCTGCATCACGGCCCGGTTCTCGAGCAGGTACGAGACGCCCGACGGGCAGCGCAGGTTGTCCTCCAGGACGTAGACCGTCCCGTCCCGGTCGCGCACCAGGTCGGTGCCCGTGATGTGGCACCAGACCCCGCCGGGCGGATCGAGGCCGACGCACTGCGGCCGCAGGCCCTGGGACGATTCGACGACCGCGGCAGGGACCACGCCGTCGCGCACGATCCTGCGCTCGTGGTAGACGTCGTCGATGAACAGGTTCAGCGCCTCGATGCGCTGCTTCAGGCCGCGCTCGATCGGGTCCCAGGCCTCCCCGGGCACGATCCGCGGCACGACGTCGAAGGGAAGGATGCGCTCGGTGCCCTGCTCGTCGCCGTAGACGGTGAAGGTGATCCCGGTGTTGAGCAGCGCCCGCTCCGCCGCCTGGTGGCGCCGGCTCAGCTCGCCCGCAGGCAGCGACTCGATGCGTTCGACGAGCAGGCGCACCTCGGGCCGCGGCGAGCCGTCCGCCTGGAACATCTCGTCGTGGAAGCCCTCGGTGTCGTAGCCGTCGAACGTCATGTGGCGGGCCGCAACGTGCGGGCGGCGTCCCCGCGCAGGCCGGCGCGAAGACGTCCTGCGGTTCGCCGTGACGGCGCCGCGCCGAGCCGGCCCGGGGCCGGCCCCGCGCGACGCCCGGGCAGATCAGCGCATGCGTTCCAGGAACCTCAGCAGCTCGCTGTCCGTCCCCAGAATGAAGAACGTCTCGGGATCCATCGTCTTCTCGTACGTCTCGAGCGACTTCGTGAACGCGTAGAAGTCCGCGTCACGGTTGTAGGCCTCGGCGTAGACGCTCGTCGCCGCGGCGTCGGCCTGCCCGCGCAACTCCTCGGCCTGGCGGTACGCCTCGGACTGGATCTGGGCCAGCTCGCGCTCCCGCTCGCCGTGAATCCGCGCCGACTCGCCCTGCCCCTCGGACCGGAACTGCGCGGCGATCCGCTGGCGCTCGGCGATCATCCGCGCGAAGACGTCCTTCTGCACCTCCTCGACGTAGTTGATCCGCTTCAGCCGCAGGTCGAGCAGCTCGATGCCCAGATCGGCCGTCCGCCCCGCGGCGGTCGCCAGGATGTCGCGCGTGATCTCGCGCCGCCCGCGCTCGATCGCCTCGAGGATGACCGCCTCCTCCTCGGACTCGATCGGCACGTCATCCGGGTCGCGGTTCGTGCTCCGCACCAGCTCGATCAGGTCGTGGCGCGCCACGGCGTTGCGGGTCTCGCCGTCGAGGATGTCGTCCAGCCGCGACTGCGCGCCGCGCTCGTCGCGCAGTCGCTGGAAGAACAGCAGCGGATCGGTGATGCGCCAGCGCGCGTAGGTGTCGACCCAGATGAAGCGCTTGTCGCGCGTCGGCACCTGGTTGGGGCTGCCGTCCCACTCGAGGAACCGCCTCTCGAAGTAGTTCGGCCGCTGGATGAACGGCACCTTGAAGTGCAGCCCCGGCTCGACCACCGGCTCGCCGACCGGCTCGCCGAACTGGGTGATGATGACCTGCTCGGTCTCGTTGACGGTGTACAGCGACTGCGCCAGGATGACGACCAGGGCGGCGATGACGGCGATTCGAGTCGGGGTCAAGCGCTTCATTCGCCACCTCCCGTGGCGCGCGCCGTGGCGCGCGAGGCTGCGGGCAGCGGCCCGTTTCCGTTGAGCGACAGGAACGGGAGCACGCCGGTCGCGTCCTCGTCGATGTAGAGCTTGTGGCCGACCTGCGGCAGGATGCGCTGCATCGTCTCGAGGTAGAGGCGGCGGCGCGTCACCTCCGGCGCGGTCTCGTACTCCTGGACGATGGCCGTGAAGCGTACGGCTTCACCCTGGGCTCGGTTGATGCGGTCGAGCGCATAGCCCTCGGCCTGCAGCACGGTCTGCTGCGCCTCGCCGCGGGCGCGCGGGATGACGCGGTTGTACTCCGCCCGCGCCTCGTTGATCATCCGGTCGCGCTGCTGCTGGGCCTGGTTCACCTCGTCCCACGACGGCTTGACCGGGTCCGGCGGATTGACGTCCTGCAGCACCACCTGGTCGATCGTGATACCCATCTCGTACTGATTGGCGAGGTCCTGCAGCCGCTCCTCCACGCGCGACTCGATCTCCTGGCGGCCGACGGTCAGGACCTCGGTGACGGTCCGGTCGCCGACCACCTCGCGCATCACGGCCTCGTTCATCGCGCGGAACGTCTCCGCCAGATTCCGGACCTTGAAGAGGAACAGGTAGGGATCGGACACGCGGTACTGCACGATCCATTCGACGACGGCCACGTTCAGGTCGCCGGTCAGCATGACCGCCTCGTCCGAGAACTGGCGGTCCGGCGCGTACAGCGTGCGAATGCCGGCATCCACGGTGCGGAACCCGAACTCCTGCTTGAGCTGCCGCTGGACCGGCACCTTCAGCACCTGCTCGGCGAACGGCAGCTTGGCGCGCAGCCCGGGCTCGGTGGTGCGCACGTACTCGCCGAAGCGCAGCACGACGCCCACCTCCTCGGGCTGCACCTGATAGAGCGAACCGAAGCCCGCCACGACCGCCAGCAGCAGCACGAGCAGCGCGGCGGCCGTCCGGCGCGGGATGCGCGGCAGGCCCCCGGTGACGTTCAGCCGCCTGAAGTCGACGATGGGTTCGTCAGCCATACATAAAGTCCTCCCGGACCGGCCCGCATGCGGGGCGCCTGTAGGCGGATCCAACTCGTACTATACAATGCCGCCGACGCGCCGGACCGTTCCAGGTACAACATGTGCAACAAGTTACTCGCGCTGCTCGCCGCGTTGTGCGCAGCCGGTCTGTCCGGCTGCGGCGCGGAGCCCGCGACAACCGCCGAGGCGCCCGCCGCGCCGACGCTCGATGCATTCCGCAGCGCCGACCCGCCGTGCTACGACCGGTCGGTGCAGCCGCAGACGTCGGTGGTCGACACCCACGTGCACTTCCGGCCGTTCGGCGGACCCGCCATTCCGTTCGAGGAGGTGCTGCAGTACTTCGAGGAGACCGGCGTCCTGTTCGCCAACGTCTACGGCATCGGCCAGACGCTGCCGGTCGGCTCCACCTGCAGCTACTACCTGGACTGCCCCGGCACGCCGGTGACGCCGTCGCTGAGGAATGACTTCGTCAACGCCGCCAACTACGTGACGAGGGCCCCGGCGGACGTCCACCTCACGCTGTCGATGACCTTCCCGAACCTGGCCGCTCCCGAGTCGATCCTGCCCGGCATCGAGCTCCTGGAAGCGGAGTACCCCGGGCTCTTCCGCTGGATGGGCGAGGTCAACCTGGTGAAGCAGGCGCTGTTCGACAACGGGCATGTGCCGGTCTCCGCGGACGCCATCGGCGAATGGGCGCCCTTCATGGAGGTGCTCCGGGAGCGGCGCATCCCGCTCGCCGTGCACGCGGATCTGGGGGACGACGACGATCCGACCCGCTACCTGCCGCTGCTGGAGGAGGTGCTGCGGCTGTACCCGGACAACGCGATCGTCTGGGTCCACATGGGCCTGTCGCGGGAGCTCACCCGCCTGGAGCCCGCCCGGCACGTCGAACTGCTGACGGCCATGCTGGAGAGCCACCCGCGCCTCATGCTCGACATCGCCTGGCGCGTGCTCGAGGACGCGTACTTCTCGACGCCGGACGGCCAGGCGGCGTACGTCCCCTTCCTCAACACCCACTCCGACCGGATTCTCCCCGGGACCGACTTCCTGGCGTCACGCGACAAGGGCCTCGACGTCTACCGCACGGAGCTGGAGGTCACGAGCCGCATCAACCGCTTCCTCGACGACAACGCCTTCCGCAACATCGCGCTCGGCCGGAACTACTTCCGCCTGCTGGGCCTGAACTACGACGCGCCGCCCGTCTGCCCGTGAGGGCGGGAGCGAGGACCGACCATGAAGAAGCCGCCGGACGGCTGGCCGCAGATCTCATCCGCCGTGTTCTACGACGACGCCGGGGCCGCCATCGACTGGCTGTGCCGCGCGTTCGGGTTCGAGGTGCAGTTGAAGGTCGAGACGGAGCAGGGGCAGGTCGCGCACTCGCAGCTCGTCCTCGGCAGCGGCCTCGTCATGGTGGGCCAGGCCGGCCTGTCGCCCGACCGCTCGTACCTGCGATCGCCGCGGGCGGTCGGCGGCGCGAACACCCAGTCGCTCTTCGTCTACGTGGACGACGCCGACGGCCACTGCGAGCGGGCGCGCGGCGCCGGCGCCGTCATCACGGCCGAGCCGGCCACCCAGGACTACGGCGAAGGCTACTGGGCGGATCGGAGCTACCAGGCGCGGGACCCCGAGGGGCACCACTGGTGGTTCGCGCACCGCGTGCGCGGCTAGCGGCCCCCGCCGCCATACCGACCAGCCATGCGGCGGCAGGTTGTCGTGCGGCAGCTGGCGCGGTTCTTCGCCGAGCGCGAGACCGGCGAAGCGGCGGCCGTCTACCTCTTCGGCAGCGTCCGATCCTGCGCGAGTACCGCCGGATCGGCAAGCCGGCCGAATGACCGATCCCGACCTGCTCGCCAAGCGGCTCGCCCTTGTCGACACCTGCGTCCGCCGGCTTCCGCAACATCCTCCTCGTGCACGGCTACGACACCGTGGACCTGGCGGTCGTCGAGGACATCGTCGCGCACCGCCTGGACGACCTGCTGGAGTTCGGGGAGGTGGTGCGCGAGCGGATTCGCCAGGCGCGATAGGAACAGGCGCCGCCCTCGACAAGCGGCGATATCAGATGTTGCGGCCCGCGCTTCCCTACTGCCGCCCGGCCGGGGGGCGGTCGATCTGCACGCGGGCGGCGCCGTTGCGGTGCTCGCGCGTGTGCACGTCGAAGTAGAGCGCGCCCGACTCGAAGGCGTCGCGCTCGGCGGCGCTGAGCGTCAGCGTGCCGGAGGTCCGGGCGACGCCCGCCCCGGACAGCTCGCGGACCACCGGACCGACCTCGCCGGGCACGCCCCGGTGCAGGTGCGTGAAGAGCAAGTCGCCGGCGGGCGTGCCGTAGACGCTCGCGGCGTAGCGGAGCTGCCGGGTCGCGGGCGTCCAGGTGACGCGGACGCCGGCCGTCACCCCGCTCTCGACCGGCGGCGCGGCCTCCGCCCCCGACGCGGTCCACGCCGCCGTGGTCGAGGGGGCGGCGAACAGACTCGGCGTGGACGCCGGGGGCCGCCGATGGTGCGTCAGCTGCTCGTACGAGTAGGCCAGGCGGACGAGGTCGCCCTCGGCCCATGCGCGCCCGAGCAGCTCGAGCCCGACCGGCAGGCCGTCGGCCGCGTACCCGGCGGGCACGACGATGGCCGGCAGGCCGGAGACGGCGCTCAGCGCGCAGTTGTTGCCGCGTTGCGGCGATCCGATCGGCGCGGCGGTGCGCCGCAGCGTCGGATAGGCGAGCGCGTCGAGCCGCGCATCGTCCATGAGCCGCGTCACCGCCTCGCGCAGCGGCCGGCGGCGGGCGAGCGCCTGCAGGTAGTCGGGGTCGTCGAGGCCGCGCACGCGCTCGGATCGCCGGTAGCGCTCCTCGACCGCCGCGTGATACAGCCCCGAATCGAGAATCTCCCGCAGCGACTTCACCGGCGTGCCCGGCGCCCGCAGGTAGTCGGCGAGCTGGAACTTGAACTCCACCGGGATGATCGACGCCCCCTCGAGCAGGTCCGGGACGCCGGGCAGCTCCACGTCGACCACCTCGGCCCCGGCCGCCGCCATCGCCTCCCGCGCGGCGCGGATCACCGCCGCCACGGGCGCGTCCTCCGGCGCGCTGCCCACCAGCCAGGTGACGACGCCGAGGCGGGCGCCCTCGAGCGCGCCCTCCGTCAGGAAGGCCGTGTAGCTGTCCGGCACGCGCCCCCGGCCGCGCGCGGTCACCTCGTCCGCCGGATCGACGCCCACCGTGGCGTCGAGCATGATGGCCAGGTCGGTGACCGTCTTCGTCATCGGCCCGCCCATGTCCTGGGTGAGCGCGAGCGGGACGATCCCGTCGCGGCTCGACAGCCCGCGCGTGCCGCGCAGGCCGGCCAGCGCGTGATGCGACGACGGGACGCGGATCGACCCGCACGTGTCCGTGCCCATCCCGGCCGCCGCGAAGCCGGCCGCCACGGCGGCGCCCGTGCCGCCGCTCGACCCGCCCGGGTTGCGGGTCGGATCGTACGGGTTGCGGGTCTGCCCGCCCGCGGAGCTGACGGTCGTCAAGCCGTACGCCAGCTCGTGCATGTTGGCCTTGCCGATGATGACGGCGCCGGCCTCGCGCAGCTTCGCGACCTGGAACGCGTCGTCCGGCGGATGCCACCCCGCCAGGGCGCTCGAGCCGGCGGTGGTCGGCAGGCCGGCCACGTCGTAGTTGTCCTTGACCACGACCGGGATGCCGTGGAGCGGGCCGCGCGGGCCGCTCTCCACCCGCTCGCGGTCGAGCGCGGCCGCCTCGTCGAGCGCGCCGCCGTTGATGCCGATCAGCGCCCTGAGCGCCGGGCCCCGGCGGTCGTACGCCTCGATGCGCGCGAGGTACTGCGCGACGATCCGGCGGGAGGTGACGCGGCCCGCCTCCATGGCCGCCTGCAGCTCGGAAATGGTCTGCTCGAGGACGTCGAACGGCGGCGGGGAGGACGGCTCGGGCCCGCCGCCGCCGCACGCGGCGGCGGCCAGCGCGGCCGTCAGCACGACGCGTCGGAGCATCGCCACCTCGGGCCCCGCGTCGTGCTACGGCGCCCGGCGCGAGGCGCGCGCCTCGGCGTCCTCCGCGCGGGCGCCGGCGAGGGTGTTCGGCATGGCGTAGTTCCCCTCGTGGCAGGCGTACTCGATCAGCGGCCAGTCGGTGGCCGCCATCGGCTGCTCCACCGTGAACGGCCGGGTGAAGGTGACCGGATCGTCCACGGTGTAGCGGTAGGTCAGCGTCGCGGCGTCGACGCGGGTGAAGCGCTCGACGAGCCGCAGGTTCTCGCCCGACCCGACGGCGCTGGTGATCTCCGGGTTGAAGCTCGACGTCTTGCCGGTGAAGTTCGTCGTCTCCACCACCAGCGTGGCGCCCTCCCAGCGCGCCCGCGAGTCGCCCATCCACTGCCGCAGGCCGGGCGGCAGGTGCGCCCGCCCGTCGAGCGGGATGATCCGCGCGTCGTGGACCATCTCGTTGAGGATGACCACGTGGCCGGGCGTCTGCAGGAGCTGCATGGAGTTGTTGTAGAAGCTGGGAATCATCGGCGGGCCCGAGTTGAACCCCAGGATGCAGCGCTCGGCGATGCCCAGATCTTCCGGGCCGTCCGCCAGGCGGTTCGGCATGTAGCCGGCCACCCGCTCGCGGATGGGCCGCTCCCAGGTCACGGCGCGCCGCGCCATCCGCCGCCGCTCGGCGGCCGTCAACGGCGGCAGCCGGCCGTCCGGCGGGTCGATGATGAGCGAGGTGCGCCGCGTCGGGACCACCTCGCTCCCCTGATCCAGCCAGAACCGGTTGTAGAAGCCGGTGTCGCCCGCCTCGGGGACGCGGTCGACCCGCTCGGCCGCCGTGACGGCCTCCCGCACGGCGGCTTCCTCGGCGGTGAGCACGGACGTCCCCGCCAGCTCGTCGGGGCGCTCCAGCGGCGTGATGGTGCGGAAGTCCCAGATGCCCTGCAGGTCGGGGTCGCCCCACGGCGTGCGGTCACCGGCGGCGGCGTCCGCCGCCGGCTGCGCGCCGCAGATGCCGGGCACGAGAACGGCGAGACCGACGGCCACCAGCTGCTTCACGGCCTGACAGCTCCCCTGCCCGCCGCGGTCAGCGGGTGACCGTGATCATGAGATTCTCGCTGGTCGTCAGCGCGCCGTCGCCGGCCAGGGCGCGCAGCACGTAGGTGCCGGGCTCGTCGAAGGTCACCGCGGTCTCGAACCTGCCGTCCTCGGGAACGGGCGGAATCAGGTAGGGGAACGACCAGGGCGAGTTGGCGTACACGCGCGTGTCCTGCCACATCTTCAACTGCTCGGGGTAGAAGGTGACCTTGGCGGCGTCGCCCCGGTACACGATCCAGGCGAACCGCAGGCCGGGCGGGTTGCCGGGCACGATCTGCCGCGGCGCCCGGTAGGCCGGGTGCGGCTTGCCGGGCTCCGCCATGGGCGGCTCGTAGGTGCCCGACGGGATGCCGTCGTCGGAGGCGAACGCCACGAGCCTCAGCGGCTCGCCGACCCGCACGCGGCGCGGCTGATCCACGGCGAGGTCGAGGTTCGGGAACTCGTTGTCGCGCCACTCGTCGATGACGCCCCCGAAGTTCGCGCCCATCTCGGTGCCGATGGTCTGCGGGTCGAGCAGGTAGTCCGTGCGCAGCGAGCCGTAGGCGCGCTCCGTCCGCCCGTTGGTGGTGAGCGTCCAGACGACCTCCTGATCGCCGAAGTCGGCCGGCACGTCCACCGTGAACAGGAACAGGTTGCGGCGCGGGTAGAAGTGCGTCGGCTGGCCCCGATCGGGCCCGCCGGGCTCGATGTGGTTGTCCGGACCGATCGGAACGTCGAGCTCCTCCACCCAGTTCGAGTTCATGTACCCGAAGAACAGCGAGTAGGTGCCGTCCTCGTTCTGCCACCAGCCCTCGAACGCGGGCGACACGCTCTGTCCCCGCGAGTACGTGAACCGGGTCTGCGCGCTCAGCCCCAGGCCCGCCGCGAGCAGGGCCAACACCACAAACAGCGAGCATGTTTTCTTCGTCATTGCCCTTGTCCGGATCGCTCCGGCCTCGCTACTGCTGATCGTCCTGCTGGTCGTTGGCCGCCGCGGCCTGCGACGGGAACTCCACCTGGCACAGCGGACACCCGATGACGTGATCGTTCTTCGTCAGCTGCAGCCGCGCGCGGCGCTCGGCCATCTCCTGCTCGAACTGCTCGTCCGTGAGCTCGTAGGCCAGCCCCAGGTCGATGAACATGTTGGACACCGAGCGGCGCCCGCCGCCCGACCAGTTCCGCGGGTCGGCCACGTTGCGGTTGGCCGCCGTCGTGTCCAGCCAGCCGATGATGTGCAGGATGGTGCCCTTCGGCAGCAGCGGCGCGTGGTCGTCCTCGAAGATGTACTGCTTCACCCAGTTGTGGTCGTAGCCCACGCACGACAGCGTCTCGATGTTGTGGCCCCAGATGGCCTCCAGGCACATGCGCGTGCCGGGGGCGTGCTGGTGCGGCTCGAACGAGAGCAGCTTGGTGTGCGCGTCGAGCACGCGGTAGGCGTGCAGCTGCTGGCCGGCCTGATCGGGCTTGATGTCGATGTCGACGCCGTTGCCCACCGCTTTCCGCGCGTACTTCACCGCCGGCTCGTAGCCCCGGGGGTGCAGCTTGAACGCGAACTTGAGGTGCGCGCGGGTCTCGCGGCCGTTCGCGTGCAGGTGGGCGTTGTGCAGGTCGAGCACCGACCCCGCCTGCAGCAGCCGCCCCGCCTCCGGCGGGAACACGTCGGCGTTGCGCCCCACCTCGTGGACCGGCCAGCCGTCCGGCCGCTGGCCGTCGGCCGCGTCGGGCCCCAGCGAGCCGTAGTTCATGTGGTGGAACACGTAGCGCCCGCCCACCGTGTCGGAGGCCCCCGCCTTCGGCGTGTCGTTGAACTCCCTGACCTCGACGGCCGCGACGTAGCGGTCCTCCGTCAACCCGGTCTCGAGCCTCCCGAGCGACGTCCAGCTGTCCGGCGCCGAGGCCGGCACGACGACCTCGGGCGATGCGAGGATCAGGTCCGGCTCGCCGATCGTCCACTCGTCCTCGCCGGCGAACTCGAGCGGCGGCGGCAGGTCGGCGGGATTGCCGAGCGGCGCGCCGTTGTCCGCCCAGACGGCGATGGCCTCGATCTCGTCCTCGTTCAGCGACGGATCGTTCTTGAAGTGCTGGATGCCGATGTCCTTCTCGACGAACCAGGGCGGCATGGCGCCGCGCCGGTGCCGGAGGGCGGTCCGCGCCTTGATGGCCCGCGCCCAGGGGCGCGTCTCCTCGTATGTCAGGAGCGACATGGGCGCGACCGAGTCCGGCCGATGGCACTGCTGGCAGCTCCGCTGGAGGATGGGCGCGATGTCCTTCGCGAACGTCACCTCGTGCCGGTCGGCGGCGCCCGATGCCCCCGGCTGGGCGCCCGCCGCAACCGGTGCCAGCACACTCGCGATGACAAGCGCGGAACGATACGTGCCTTTCATGTACACAACTCCCCTTCGATTGGCAGACGACGGCGATCAGTATCCCTCCAAACCCGTTCGGACGCAACTGCGGCGGCGCCGGCCGCGGCGCCGACCGTATAATCGCCGTGCAGGGCGCCGGCCTGCGCGTCGCGAGCCGTTCAGTTGGTGGCCGGGGATGGCGCCGGGGTCGGGCGATGGCCCGCAGGAAAGACGTGACAGGTGGAACACGCCGAACGCTCCCGAGTCATACGCCCGCGGAGACGACCGGTCGCGCCCACCCGTCGCTGTCCGCCGGGCGAATTCCAGAATGTGGCTATCACCCGGGCGGACAACATTAGGAAAGAGCATAGCCGGGCAACGTTACGCCCCATCGACGGCGCCGTTGCGCCCTCGTAAATTCAGGAGGTGGCGGGAAATGAGATGGACGGGATTGCTCGTCGGCACTGCCGTGCTGCTGGGAGCCTCCACGGCGGCGGCGCAGTTCCGGGCGCCGAGCCCTGACGGCCTGGCGTCCACCGAGACCGGCGGCCGGTACGCCGGCGGCCGGACGCCGTACTACATCGAGGGCAAGTGGATCGAGATCAGCTACGGCCGGCCCATCAAGCGCGGGCGGCAGCTCTGGGGCACCGAGCAGACCTACGGCATGTGGCTCAACCGCGCGGCGCCCGTCTGGCGGGCCGGCGCCGACGTGTCCACCTACCTGATGACCGAGGCGCCGCTG
This sequence comes from Vicinamibacterales bacterium, assembly GCA_963665465.1. Lineage (GTDB taxonomy): Bacteria > Acidobacteriota > Vicinamibacteria > Vicinamibacterales > UBA8438 > JAAXGX01. The sequence continues at coordinate 3,537,533 of OY762226.1, read as the reverse complement.
CTCATCGGCGGCAAGCGCATCGAGCCCGGCGGCTACACGATGTTCATCGACCTCGAGCCCGACGACTGGACGCTGATCATCTCCAACTGGCAGCCGCAGAGCCGCTACGACCCGAACGACGACTCCCGGCTATGGGGCTCGTACGGCTACACCCCCGACAAGGACGTCGTGCGCGTGCCGATGGAGCTCTCCGAGCTCCCGTGGTCGGTGGACCAGCTCACCTGGCTGTTCCTGGACGTAACCGACGCGGGCGGCCGCTTCGCCCTGATGTGGGACACCGTGATGGCCGCAGTCGCGTTCGACGTCGCCCCCGAGCCGGCGGACGTGGAGGGGCAGGGACCGACCATCGATCCGCGCGGCGCCCCGGTCATCCGCAACGGCCCGGGGGGCGCCCGCCGGTGACGGCGCGTCCGGCGCTCGCACCCGCGCTGCTGCTCGTCGCGTGCGGCCGGTGGAGCGGTTCGCGCGGGCCGCGGACGGCACGCTGCGCTACATGGACCGCGCAGCTTCCGATGCCCCGCTCGGCCGGGCCGCGCTCTACGAGTACGCCTGCCACGAGGGCAACCACAGCATGACCAACATCCTGGAGGGTGCACGATGAGACGCGGCTGGCGGACGGCCATGGCTGTCCTGGCGGCGGCCGGCGTTCCGGCCTGGGGCGGTGCGGCGCAGGCGCAGGACGCGCCGCAGGTGGCGCAGGTCGGGATCGTCGTGCGCGACGCCGCGGCCTCCGCGGCGGCCTACGCCGCCCTGGCGGGCGTTGCCGCGCCCGCGGTGGAGACGGCCCGCGGAGACGAGCCCGCGCGCGTGGCGCGGCTGCGGCTCGCCAACGTCGCCGTCGACCTGATCGAGCCGACCGGCCCGGCCGGCGGCGCATATCGCGACTTCCTCGACACCCGCGGCCAGGGGGTTCACCACCTGGCGATCCGCACCGGCGGCGGGGAGCGGCGCATCGACCTCACCGCCCGGCTCGGGCTGGTCGTGGAGGTGGTCCCGCCCGCGGCAGGCGACCGGCCGCACGGCGCAGGCGCCGCCGGCCCGGCCGGGGCGGACCTCGACCGGCCAGCCTGCATCACGCACCTGGGCGTCGCCGTGCGCGACATCCGGGCCGCGCGGCAGGCGCTCCTCGACGTGATCGGCGTCGAGCCGACGCCGATCCGGGCGTTCGAGGCCGCGAGCGGACAGGGCGAGTTCACCGCATTCAACCTGCAGAACGTCAGCATCGAGCTGCTGCAGCAGGTGGGTGACGGCACGGGTACCTATGCCGACTTCCTGGACCTGCACGGCCAGCGCGTGCACCACATCGGGCTGCACTTCCGGAACGCGGGCGACAGCCTCGACATGCCGGCGCAGGTGGAGCGGCTGGAGCGCCACGGCGGCCTGCTGGCGGCGGACGGCGGCAGCCACGCCTACTTCGACCTCCGGCCGCGGCTCGGCCTGCTGGTCGAGGCGCTGTCGCCGGCGTCCAGCGACGCCATCTACCCGCACCCGCACGCTGAGCCCTAGGAGCCCGTGGCAAAAGGCCCCGCTGCATTCGAGCGGCGATGCATCCCGCCTGACTGCGTTGCTCCTCGGTCGAATATGCCCAATATGCTCCCTCGTCGCGCCTTGTCAGCCGGGCGCCTCGCCGCTCTCGGTGCAACGCGGGGTTTCACCACGGACTCCTAGGAGAAGGCCCATGCACACTGCTCCGCGGCGGCTCGTCGCGCTCCTGCTGGGCTGCGCGGCGGCCTGGGCGGCCGGCCCGCAGGCCCGGCTGCACGGCCAGGAGCTGGAGCTGGTCGGCGTCATTCCGGGACCGGCCACGGTCGTCAGCGTGCACGGCGACCGCGCGTACGTCGGCGACGGCCGGACGCTGCGCGTCGTCGACATCGCCGATCCGGCGGCGCCGGCGGTCACGGGCTCGGTGACGCTGCCCGAGAACATCTACGGCCTCGACGCCACCGGCGTGGTGGCGTACGCGGCGATCGACTTCGGCGGGCTGGCCACGGTGGACATGTCCGACCCGGCCGCGCCGCGGCTCCTCGCCACGTTCCGCACGCCGGGGCAGGCGCTGAGCATCGGCGTCGCCGGGACCACCGCGGCCGTCACCAACCGGCTGTCCGGCCTGGAGCTGATCGACGTGTCCGACCCCGCGGCGCCAGCTGCGAGCGGGTCCTACTTCGCGGAGGGGTACGCCATCGACGTGGCGGTCGTAGGCGCGCGCGCCTACGTGATCGACACACCCGGCGGGCTGTCGATCGTCGACCTGACGCAGACCGGCGACGAGCTCGCCGCGCGGGGCACGCTGGCCACGCGCGAGAGGTCGGCCGCCGTCGCGGTGGGCACGCTCCGCCGCGACGGCGCGGAGACGACCCTGGCGGCGCTGATGAGCTCCGAGTCGACCCTGGAGCTGGTGGACGTCTCGGACCCGACCGCGCCGACGCCGCTCGGCACCTACCGCGACCCCGGGCGCCCGGGCACCGGCGGCTACATCGCCGCGGCCGCCACCGGCGGCCTGGTCCACGTGGAGCTGGAGGGCCCGCTCGCCTTCCTGGCCGACGCCTATCCCCCGCTCCTGCTGCAGGTCGTCGACGTGTCCGACCCCGCCGCGCCCGCCCCGGTCGCCGAGTACGCGCCGTCCGGGCCGCCCCGCGACATGGCGGTCGCGGGCCCGCTGGTGCTGCTGGCCGTCGGCGGCGCGCAGGCCGGCGGGACGGGCGAGCCCGGCGTGCTCATCCTGCGCCTGAGACCTTAGCCCACATTTCGAGCCGCAGGCCGGCAATGCGGCGCATGTGATCCGTCTCGTCGCTGACCAGCACGGCGTCCCTCGCGAGCGTTCGTCGCCTATTCGTCCAGCGTCAATGCCGGGCCGTAGAATGCGCAGCCCCGTGTGATTGAAGCTAGAATGAACACTCGCACGGAGGAGGTCCAAGCGATGCAGATCATCCCGAACCGCCGCCGGCTCGCGCTGCCGGCCGTTGTCCTCACCGGGCTCGCGCTGCTGGCGGGCGCGGCGGCGTGGGCGCCCGACGCGGCGGCGCAAACCGGCTCGCAACCGTCGGTGACATTCACGCGCGACGTGGCGCCGATACTCCAGCGCTCCTGCCAGTCGTGCCATCGTCCGGGCTCGATCGCCCCGATGTCGCTGGTGACGTACGAGGAGACGCGGCCGTGGGCGCGGGCCATCAGGGACAAGACCTCCCGCCCCGACAACGACCCGGACCGCATGCCGCCGTGGTTCATCGAGAAGAACGTCGGCATCCGGAACTTCAAGGAAGACATCTCCCTGAGCCCGGAGGAAATCGAGACGATTGCCGCCTGGGCCGACGCCGGCGCGCCGCGCGGCAACCCGGCCGACCTGCCGCCGGCCGTCGAGTGGCCGAACGGCAAGGACTGGTCGTTCGGCGAGCCGGACCTGGTCATCTCGTCGCCCGCGCACACGCTCGAGGCGGTGGCGGCCGACTGGTACGGACTGCTCGACTCCTCGGCGACCGGGCTGACCGAGGACCGCTGGGTCGAGGCGGTCGAGGTGCGCGAGGTGCTGCTCGACGAGGCCACCGTCGATCGCAAGACGGGCGACCTGAACCTGTTCGTCGTGCACCATGCGGTGATCTCCGCCCGCGAGCGGTCGGACGAGATCCAGACGCAGTCGCGGCCGGGCAGCGCCCGCGGCCCGAACGACCTGTTCATGGTGGTGCACGAGGTGGGCCAGAACGCCACCCACTATCCCGACGTGCTCGGCGTGCGCCTGCCGGCCGGCTCGTCGCTCAACTGGGATCTGCACCTGCACTCCATCGGCGTCGAGGTGCCGTTCCGCATCGACGTCGCGTTCAAGTTCCATCCCCGGGGCTGGGAGCCGAAGTACAGCGGCCGCGGCGGCATCATCAGCTACCTGACCTTCGACATCGACATCCCGCCCGAGGAGCCGAACGCGAAGATGGAGGGGATGCAGCTGGTGACGCGGCCGGGCATCCTGATGACCTTCGAGCCCCACCTGCACTCGAGCGGCAAGCGCATGTGCATCGAGGCGATGTACCCCAGCGGCCTGAGCGAGATGCTCAACTGCGCGGGCTACAACCACAACTGGGTGAAGGTGTACGTCTACGACGAGGATTACGCGCCGCTGCTGCCCGCCAACACGCTGCTGCGGATCACCGCATGGTACGACAACACGCTGAACAACCCGCGCGTGGTGGATCCGCGCAACTGGAAGGGCTACGGCAACCGCTCGACCGACGACATGTTCCTGAACCTCTCCCGGTTCGTGCCGATCACGGAGGAGCAGTACCAGGAGGAGCTGGAGCGGCGGCAGGCGCTCGAGCGCGCGCGGCTGACCCAGGACAACGACTGAGCCGCCGCCGGGGTTCGCAACGATGAGAGAGCACAGGCCATTCCCGTGGCCGGCGGCGGCCGTCGCCGGCGCCGCGGCCGCCCTGCTGCTGGCCGGCGCCCCCGGCGATACCGGCGGCCAGGTCGTCTACCGCAGCGGCCAGGACATCGCGCCGGCCTTCGACGGCTGGGAGGAGCGCCCCGACGGCACCTTCGACCTGGCCTTCGGCTACTTCAACCGCAACTGGGACGAGAAGCCGTTCGTGCCGGTCGGCCCGGACAACAACCTCGAGCCGGGCGGGCCGGACCAGGGGCAGCCGACGCTGTTCCAGCCGCGCCGCAACCGGTTCGTCTTCCGGATCAACGTGCCCGCCGACTTCGGCGAGCGCGAGATCGTGTGGACGCTGACGGTCAACGGCAAGACCAGCCAGGCGTACGGCTCGCTGCTCCCCGGCTACATCACCGACCCGGAGCTGCAGCAGTTCGACATCGGCGACTTCGGCCACAACAACGAGGAGATGCGGGCCAACCTGGCGCCGACGGTGCGCGTGGAGGGCAGCCGGCAGCGGACCGTGGCCGTGGGCCAGCCGCTGGAGCTCGCGGCCGTGGCGGCCGACGACGGCATTCCGCCGGTGCACGCCGCCCCGCTGCGGCTGGTGGGCCGGCACGGCGCCTGGGGGTTGCGGGTGGCCTGGATCGTCTACCGCGGCGCCGAGAGCCACGTGCGGTTCGACCCGTACCAGTTCAAGACGTATCCCGACTACCGCAGCAACTCGCCGTGGACGCCCGGCTGGGAGCCGCCGCCGTTGCCGCCCGACGGCCGCTTCCCGGTCACCGCGACGTTCAGCCGGCCCGGGGAGTACGTCATCCGCGTGCAGGCGCACGACGGCGGCCTGAAGGACACCGAGGACGTGACGGTGACCGTCACGCCCCAGGCGTCTGCGCCGTAGAACGGCGCAGACCGAATCGGAGGCAAAGCCATGCAGGTCGAGTTGCACGAGTCCGGATTCGCGTTCATGCGCAGGCATCCTGGGGGCGGCCGGGGCCGTCGCGCGGCGTTGGCGGGAACGCTGCTCGCGGCGCTCGCGTTCGGCGCGGGATGCGCCGCCCAGCCGGACGCGGCCGCCGGCGGCCAGGCCGCAGAGGCCGGGCTGAGCGACGTCGAGCGGCTCCTCGCCATCGAGGAGATCGGGCGGCTCAAGGCGAGCTACTTCCGCTGCCTCGACACGAAGGACTGGGCCTGCATCGCGACGCTGTTCACGCCCGACGCGACGGCGGTCTACAACGTCGAGGGGTCAGGCGCGCTCGCCACGCCCGACAACCCGGTGACCGGCAACGAGGCCATCGCCGCGTTCATCCAGCGCGCCGTCGAGCACTTGGTCACCATCCACCACGGGCACATGCCCGAGATCGAGATCACCTCGCCGACCACCGCGACCGGCATCTGGGCGATGCTGGACATCCTGCAGGAGCCCGGCGGGGAGAACCTGGTGCACGGCTGGGGCCACTACCACGAGACGTACGAGCGCATCGACGGGCGGTGGCAGATAAGGACGCTGCGGCTGACCCGCCTGCGGGTCGATCGCGCGGAGGAGTGACGGCGGCGGCCGGACGGGCCGCCGTTCACCTGCTAGGGTTGAATCGGGCTGCCATCGGGCCGCGTCAGCTCGGCGCAGCACATGCCGTGCGTGCCCGGCGCGCGGGACGGGTTGCCCACCGCGCGGATCTCGTCGCCCGCGCTGATCGTGTCCGGCGTCCATCCCCGGCGGCTCATCGAGACCGCCGGCCCCATCTCGATCTCCCAGGCGATCGTGGCGCCGTCGTCCCCCGTCCCCTCCAGGTACAGGAACGAGTGCGGGTTCTTGAACTCGAACCGCGTCACGGTGCCGAGGGCCTCCACGCTGAGGCTGCCGTCGTAGAACGGGGTGCTGGCATGGTGCGCCACCGCGGGCGCCACCGCGAGGCACCCCGCCGCCAGACACGCCGCTGCGATCCATCGCCGAACTGTCACCTCGCTACCCTCCTTGGTCATCAAGACGGGGCTGCGCCCCGAACCCCCGGCGTCCGCTAGCGGGGACCCCACAGCCCCGCGCCGCTACCGCCGAGGCGCGCCGTGCGCGCCTTCATTCAGCGGTACTTCGGGACCATGAAGCGCACGGGACGCCGCGCCTCCTCCGGGTCGCACTCGTACGCCTGCAGCCGGTAGCCGTCGGGCGCCGGCAGCCACTGGGTGGTGTACGAGGCCGGCTCCCTGAGGAAGAGCGGATCCTCGACGGTGACCGTCACCTTCAGGGCCTCGCCCTCGCGCCAGTAGCGCTCGGTCACGCGCTTGAGCTGCGAGGACGGAATGCCGTTGTAGTCGTCGAAGCCGGTGATGTCGAACACGAAGTGGGTGGTCTCGACGAGCAGCGCGCCGTCCTCGTAGCGGCCTGTCGAGAGGCCCTGGATGCCGTAGTCGTGGACGGTGGGCTGGCGCCCGTCGAGCCAGACCGTGCGCTCCTGGTCGTCCTTCTCGTAGCGGAACAGCACCCGCTCGGGCCACTGCACGATCTCCATCATGTAGGGGTCGTACTGCAGGGCGGGCGGCGTGGCCGGCACGCAGTCGTACTTCTGCGCTATCGCCTCGTCGAACACCTCCTGAAAGGCGAGCGCCCGCTCGTTGAGCACGGGGAAGTTGTCGGGCGTCCACGGCATGTCCGGCCCGTTGACCGGGCGCGCGCGGGGACTCCCGTCCCACACGCCCGCCAGGCGGGGCACCTCGCCCGCGGCCTCCTGGGCCGCCGCGCCCGTCCCGGGGCCTGCGCCGGCCGCCATCACCATCGACAGTGCGAGCGGGGCCGCGAGCCGCACGGACCGCCGCGATACGAACCGGTTGCTCATCTTCCGCATGGGCATCTCTCCGCCCAGCGAGTCTACACCTATAATGGCTCGCGCGCGACGAGGCGCGCGGGGGAGGACTTCTCATGCAGCTCACGAGACTCTCGATGGCGGTCGGCGCGCTGGTCGCCGGCGCCCTGGTCGCGGTTGCGGCGGGACAAGGCGCGGCGGTGTGCGACCCGGACGGCGACGTGCAGTTCCTGTGCGGACCGCTGAGCCCGGAGGACCTGATCGCGGTGCCCCGGACTCCCATGGTGCTCGTGTCGAGCATGGAGGCCGAGGGCCACCTCGTCCTGGCCGACACCCGCGACCACACGACGGCGGTGCTGTTCCCCGCCGCCGGGGCGCGCACGCGGCACGACACGGCGACGTACGGCGCCTGCCCCGGCCCGCCCACGGCCCGCCTCCAGCCGCACGGCCTGAGCCTGCGCCAGGGCGACGGCGACATCCACACGCTGTACGTCGTGGGCCACGGCGACCGGGAGTCGGTGGAGGTCTTCTGGCTCGACATGGGCGGCGCGCAGCCGCTGATCACCTGGATCGGCTGCGTCGTGGCGCCCGACGGCGTGGGCCTCAACTCCGTGACGGCGCTGCGCGGCGGCGGCTTTGCCGCCACGAACTTCTCGCGGCCCGAGGGCGAGGTGTGGGAGTGGCAGCCCGGGCTCGGCTGGTCGGAGGTGCCCGGCAGCACGATGTCCGGCCCGAACGGCCTGCTGGTGTCCGAGGACGGCCGCTGGTACTACATCGGCGGTTGGGGCACGCAGTCGGTGGTCCGCCTGTCGCGCGGCGCGACGCCGGTCGACAAGTCCGAGGTCGACCTCGGGTTCCACGTGGACAACCTGCGCTGGACGCCCGACGGCTCGCTGCTGGCGGCCGGCCAGGGCGCGAGCAGCCCCGACGCGATCTTCGATTGCGTCGGGGGCGGCGCCTGCGACGGCCTCACGGCCCGGGTCGCGCGCGTGGACCCGGACACGCTGGCCGCCGAGGAGCTCGTCAGCTATCCGTCCACCGAGGGCCTGATCATCGGCACGGGCGCCATCGAGGTCGGCAACGAGATCTGGGTCGGCGGCGCCGGCGGCGGCGACCGCATCGGCCGCTTCCCGCAGTAGTCAGCCGGCGTCGAAGAGCCGCTCGAAGTTGCCGCCGAAGATCTGATCGCGGGCGGGCGCGTCGGCGCCCGCCTGCTCCAGGGCGGCCGCCTGCGCTTCCCACACCGGCCGCTGCCAGCCGCGGGGAAAGAACGACGAGTCGGTGCCGAACAGCAGGCGCCCGGGCCCCACCACGTCCAGCGCCCGGCGGAAGACGTCCGCCAGCGTCAGGCCGGGATGGTACCTGATCCAGCCGTTGGAGCTGGACGTGTCGAGGTAGATGTTCGAGCAGAGGTCGGCCGCCATCAGCGCCTCGCGCAGGAGCCCCGCGCCGAAGTGGGGCACGATGATCGGCAGGCCCGGGTGGGCGGCGGCGAGCGGCGGCAGCGCGAGCGGGTCCCCCAGCCGCACGTCGAAGCGGCTGGGCAGCCCGAGCTTGCGGCGGACGCCGACCGACAGCACGCCGCAGTGGACGAAGACGGCGGCGCCCGGATGCGCCGCGGCGATGTCGACGACCTGCTGCACCCGCTCGTCGTCGAGCCGGTAGCGGTGCATGGCCGGGAACAGGCAGACGCAGCGCAGGCCGAGGCGGCCGAGGCCGTCCGCGGTCCGCCGCGGGGCGTCCTCGCGGGTGGGATCCAGCATGAACCAGCCGACGAGCCGGCGCGGATGCCGCGCCGACGCCTCCGCGACCGACTGCTCGTCGCCCGGCACGCTGGCGATGAGGGCCGCGCGCGAGACGGCGTGCCGGTCCAGCTCCGCCACCCAGCGGTCCGCGAGCTCGGCGGGCGTGCCGGGCGCCTCCCAGCCCAGGGCGGCGGTCGCCGCGGCCGCCGCCGCGCCGGGCCCGAGGTCCGGCGCGTCGCGCGCCAGCGTCTCGAAGAAGCGCCTCGAGAAGAAGTGGCAGTGGGCATCGTGAATCATGGGGGGATCATGCCAGACATCGGGAGCGGCCTCGTCTACTACGTGGTCTTCCTGTTCTCGATCACGCTGCACGAGGCCGCCCATGCCTGGGCGGCGCTGCGCGGAGGCGATCCGACCGCGTATCACGGCGGCCAGGTGTCACTCGACCCGCGCGCGCACATCCGGCGCGAGCCGTTCGGCATGGTGGTGCTGCCGCTCCTCTCCGTCGCGATCTCGGGCTGGCCGTTCGGCTTCGCGAGCGCGCCCTACGACCCGCGTTGGGCACAGCGCCACCCGCGGCGGGCCGCCTGGATGGCGCTGGCCGGTCCCGCCGCCAACTTCCTGCTGGTGCTGGCCGCGGCGGTGCTGATCCGCGTCGCTGCGGGCGCCGGCCTGCTCGCCGCCCCCGGGGCCGTCGGCTTCGACCACGTGGCGGCCGCGCAGGCCGGCGGGCCGTGGCCCGCGCTGGCGTTCCTGCTCAGCGTCGTCTTCTCCCTGAACCTGCTCCTCGCCGTGTTCAATCTCATCCCGGTGCCGCCGCTCGACGGCAGCGGCGCCGTGCCGCTGCTGCTGAGCCCGGAGGCCACGCGGCGCTACCAGGCGTTCGTCTGGGGCCAGCCGGCGTTCGCGTGGATCGGCATCCTGCTGGCCTGGCAGGTCTTCGACGTGGTGTTCCAGCCGCTGTGGCTGGCTGCCGTCAACCTGCTCCACCCCGGCGTGTCGTACGGTTGATGGGAGGGTCCGCGGGCATGCGCGACGATCTCAAGACCCGGGTGCAGTCGCAGTTCGGCGCGGCCGCCGACGAGTACGCCACGAGCGACATCCACGCGCGCGGCGAGAGTCTCGGGGCGCTGCTGGAGGTGACGCGGCCCGGGCCGGACTGGACCGTGCTCGACGTCGCTGCCGGCGCGGGCCACACCGCGTTCCTGCTCGCCCCCCACGTGGCGCGGGCGGTGGCGGTCGACCTCACCGAGGCCATGGTGCGCAAGACCGTCGAGCTGGCCGCCGCCCGGGCGCTGGGCAACGTCCGCGCCGCGCGCGCCGACGCCGAGCGGCTGCCGTTCGCCGCCGGCAGCTTCGATGCCGTCGCCTGCCGGCTGGCGTTCCATCACTTCCCGCGCCCCGGGGACGCGCTGCGCGAGTTCGGGCGCGTTCTCAGGCGGGGCGGCGTCCTGGCCCTCGCCGACAGCGTCACCGTCGACGAGCCCGGCGCGGCCGCCTGGTACAACACGTACGAGAAGATCCGGGACCCGTCCCACCACCGCGTCCTCTCGCTGGCGGGGCTGCGCGAGGTGCTGGGAACAGCCGGCTTCCGGGTCGCGGCGACCCGCGAGTTCACCAAGGAGGTCGAGTTCCACGAGTGGACCGACCGCCAGCGCGTGTCGGGCGCCGACAAGAAACGGCTGCTGGCGATGATGCGCGAGGTGCCCGACCCGCTGCGGCCCGTGATGGCGCCGCGCTGGACGGACGGAACGCTCTACTTCACGCTGCTGGAAGCCGTGCTGCTGGCCAGGCTCGAGTAGCTTCGATCAGACGGGGCTGCGCCCCGAACCCCCGGCGTACGCTTGCGGGGACCCCTGCGCCCCGCGCCGCTCCCGCCGAGGCGCGCCCCGCCGCCCTACAGCCCGAGCTTCGCGGCGAGGTCGACGAAGTCGGTCGCCACGACGTCGAACGCAGGATCGGGCGTCAGGTCGCGCCCGCTGTCCGGGCCGTACTCGAGCGGCCGCGGCACGTAGGCGGTGCGGAACCCGACGGCGGACGAGGCACGCAGGTCGCCCGCGTGCGCCGCGACCATCATCACCTGCTCCGGCGCGAGACCGAGCAGATCCGCGGCGGTCCGGTACACGATCGCGTCCGGCTTGTACGCGCGCGCCAGCTCGGCCGACAGCACCGCGTCCCACGGCAACCCTGCCGCCTTGGCCATGTTGACGAGCAGGGCCACGTTGCCGTTCGACAGCGTGGCCAGCACGTAGCGCGCGCGCAGCCGCGTCAGGCCCTCGACGGCGTCGGGCCAGGGACTGAGCCGGTGCCACGCGTAGTTGAGCTCGACGCGCTCGGCCTCGCTCAGGCTCTCGAGGCCGAACTCCGGGATCAGCTCGTCGAGAATCATGCGGTGCAGATCGTCGATCTTCGTCCACGGCAACTCGCCCTGCCGCACCCGGCTCATGGCCGGCCCGTAGCCGGCCCGCCAGCGCTCGGCGAAGGCGTTCCAGTCGCCGTCGAGCCCCTTGCGGGCGGCGATCTCGCGCCCCTCGCGCGCGATGCTCGACCGCCAGTCGACGACCGTGCCGAAGACGTCGAACGTGAGCGCGCGCACGCCGCGCAGCCGCTCGGGCAGATCCTGGGCGGCGGAGGCGGCGCCTGCCTGCCAGGCGGGCCGTGCGCCGGCCGCCATCAGAATGCCCGCCCCGAGACCGAGAAACCGGCGACGTCCATAGCTCTCCCCCATCTCGACAGCCCCCGTCCCGCCGCCTCGGCGCCGCGATCGACCGGCCCGACGCGCGGGATCGACGAGTCATGCGCAGCTCCGTCGGTGACGGGATTGTAGTCCGCCACGGTGGGTGTTGCCACCGGGCGGCAGGGCCGTTCCGCGGGCGGCGGCGGCCGAACGGCCCGGAACGGCGCCAAACCAGCCGTCACCCGGCCAGTGCCACGGCCGCAACCATCACCGCCGCAACCGCCCACAGCGTGCGCCGCGTGCGCGCCTGCTCGGCCGTGAAGTCCGCCCGCAACCGCGCCATCTCCCGCCGCAGGTCGGCGAGGTCCTTGTTCGTCGCCAGCCGGCGCAGCGCTTGGTCGAGTGCCTCGTCTGCCATGTGCCCAGTATGCGAGACGCCCGCCGGCGCGCCAACGGCTTCGGGTCGACGTCGGCCGGCCGCAGCTCAGCGTGGGGGACGGCAGCTTCAGGCACGCGCCGGAATCCCAGCCAGTCGTCGAGCATGCGGATCGCGCCCTGGTGCTGCTTGACCGTCGGCACCGACCGGGGTGCGTCCGAGTGAGCCGGCGATGGACGCCGCCGCCTCCGCGGTCCTACTCGAGCGCCGCCACCGCCGCCCGCAGCTCCATCAGGTGCACCGCCCTGATCGCCGCCGCGCCGGCGGTGACCGCAGCGTCCGTGTACGTGGGCGTCGCACGCCCGGCGGCAGAGTACGCCTCGGTCAGGGCCGCCCGCAACTCCGTCAGGTGCACCCGCCTGATCGGCGTTACCCCGGGCGACAGCAGCGGGTCCGTCCACCCGAACGCCGGCCGCCCCGCGGCCACCCGCAGTGCGTCGATCCGCGCCCGCAGCTCCAGGAAGTGAATCGCCTTGACCGGCGTCACCCCGCGCTCGATTGGATGGTCCATGAACTCGGTCGGCGACGCCTGGTAGACCGTCACCTGCCGGCCTGCCACCGTCAACGCGCCTCGCCGCGGGCCGCCCGCGTTCGCCGCCACCGTGTAGCGCACCGCCCCCGGACCGGCGCCTCCGGCCCCCGCCGTCACCGTCAGGAACGCCGACTCGCTCGCCGCCGTCCACGCGCAGCCAGCCCCGGTCGTCACCGTCACCTGCCCCGCGCCGGCCGTCCACAGCACGTCGCGATGCGGCGGCGTCACCGTATACGCGCACGGCACCGCGGCCGTCACCCGCGCGCTGCGTGCGGCTTCGCCGCCGTCGACCAGCGCCGACACCTGGTAGGTGTAGGTGCGGCCGGGCTGTACGGCCGCGTCGACGTGGCGCACGCCGCGCACTCCCGCCGCGACGGTCTCCACCACCGCGCCCGCCTCCCGCGTCACCGTGTACGTGACCGCCGGCGGCGGCATCCACGCGCTCGCGTCCGCCGCCGTCCACGTCAGCACCACCTCGGCCGGCAGGCCCGACACCGTCGCCGTCAGCGCCGGGCCGGTCCGGAGCTGGCGGCCCAGCTCCTGCCAGCTCGCCACCCCATCACCGTCCACGTCCAGCGTCAGTACCGGATACTGCGCAGCCGTCCCGAGGTGCCACGGGCCGTCGAGGATGCCGTCGCCGTCCACGTCCACGTTCCATCCCGCATACGGCCCGCCGTAGGCCGTCGGCCGCTGCAGCGCCGCGGTCGTCAGGCCCCGGCCCGCCGCGCTCGACTCCACGCCCGACGTCGCCGTGTCCCAGTAGCTGGCTGTCACCCTCCCCGGCTCGCTCACCGCACCCACCAGGCCGCCTGCCTCGCTCTCGCCGCGCACGGGCCCCGCGGCGTAGCTTGCCGTCAGCGTCCCGCGGTTGAAACCCACCAGGCCGCCCACCGCCGCGGTCCCCGACACCCCGCCAGTCGAATACGCCGCCACGAGACTGCCCTCGTTGACGCCCACGAGTCCGCCGGCCTGCCGCTCGCCTGACACCACTACAGCCGCGTAGCTCCCGCCGATCTCTCCCGCGTTCGACCCTGCCAAACCGCCTGCCGACTCCGCCCCCGACACGCGGCCCGTCGCCCACACGGCCGTCACCCCGCCGCCGTTGCGCCCGGCCAGCGCGCCCACCGCCGCAGCGCCTGTCACGTCCGCCGCGACAAGCCCAACCCGAGCGACCACGCTCGACGCTCCCGTTGCCCCGAACAGACCCGCACCGTCGCCCCGGGCGATAAACAGGCGGCGCACCACCCGCCCGTTGCCCTCGAACATCGCCTCGAACGGCTCGGCCGCCGTCCCGATGGGCAACCAGCCGGACCCGTCGTTCCAGTAGGCGTCGCCCGCGTCGACACCGCTGCTGCCGTTCGTGTCGAAGTCGAGGTCCGCCAGCAGCTCATACCCGCGGCAGCCGCCTGCGCAGGTCAGCCCGCCGAGCGCGCCCGCGAACGCCGCCGCGTGGCTCGCCGCCCCCGCGTCCACCGGCACACCGTCGCCGTCCAGGTCGTACCGCATGGCATCGAGCTGCGCCAGCGTCCGCACCTCGATCAGGCCGTCCGAGTCGGCGTCGTAGTCGACCACCACCGTCACCTCGAACGTTTGCGTCGCCGGCGCGTTCTCCTCTTCTTCGCCGTCGTCCGCGGTCACCGTCACGACCGCCGTCCCGGCCGCCACCGGCGTCACCGTCACCACGCTGCCCTGCACCACCGCCGCCGCCACACCCTCCGCCGACGAGCTCGCCGCATACGCGAGCTCGTCCCGGTCCGGGTCCAGAAACGCAGACGCCACGTCCACGGACACCGGATCCGCCCCGACCGTCAGCGCCTGGTCCGGCAGCATCCCCACCCTCTCCGGCGGCCGGTTGGGCTGTCGGGGGCGGCCACCGCCGCCACCGCCACCGCCGCCGCCTCCACCGGGGCGCGGCGGCGGCGGCGGCGGCGGTGGTGGTGGCGCCACTTGGACATCCAGGGTCCAGCTTGCCTGGACGGGAGCCATGCGCGAGTCATTCTCACGCGCTCTGACGAACGACGTCTCGTCGACCACCTCGACAGCGACGGTATGCGGGCCCATCTCCAGGGTGCAGGGCTGCACGTCCAGAATCCGTCCTCGGCCGACATCCACGTCATCGATACGCCATCTCGTGACTATCGTGTCGACCGCGGGCGCCCTGATCTCGAACCGTGTCGGAGAGCAGGAGTCGGGCACTACAATCGATCGCTCCGGTAGCACCCGGTCCACCGGCCTGACGAAGGCGTGGAACCCCTTGACCATCTGCTCCCGACCCACTGGGTCGAATTGCTGCCCCGCGCCTCGCGTGTCGCGCATGATCGACTTCCACGTAGGCCGCCAGTTTCCGTTCGGGCAGCCATAGGCGCTAACCGTCCTGCCTCCTGAGTCCTCATGCATCTCGGCAGTCGCAGGTACCGGCGTGCCGGCTTCAATCCAGTGCGCCCACTTGATCGCCTCCCTGTCCGACGTGGTCGAGATGTTCGGCGCCCGGGTATCCGAGCATCGCGAATCGTACTCATCGTCCAGTGAGCCCAGCGAGTGCCCGATCTCATGGGCGACGACCTTGTGCGCCCACTCTGCGGTGGGACTGCCGACGTACGCCATCGCGGCGAGGCGAAGGTTATCATCCTGATCCTGCCACGACAGGCTCCAACCCAGCCCTCCCCCACTGTTCCTCGATAGAATCACCACGATGTCGTGCTGGTTCGGCTCCAGCAACTCGAGCGCGGCCTCCTGCCTCACGGTCGACGTAAGCAGCCTGTTCTCGGCGGTCCGCGCCAGATCGAGACGCCGCACATTGAAGTACCCCCGATACTCGCTGAACGGCGTGAGGGTAAAGAGCGCCGCGTTCAAGCTGTCCACGTCCCGGGCGAATCCCTCCAGCTCGTCTTCGAGGTAGTCGTCCCCCAGATAGATGATGTCCACCCGGTTGGAGCCGGGACCGGTCATGCTCAACTCCACCGGAGGCTGTGCGTAAGCAGACTGCGCGAGTACGAACGCCGCCAGAAAGCTCCACTCGCGCAATCGGGATCCCCTACAGAAGGTTTCCAGCTTCACTCACTGCTGCCGCATTGCGTGCAGGTCGGCTATCAGACGATGAAATCATTCAATGACAAATCGGAGACCTGGACACCTCCTCCGAGAATGATTGACCCCGCGTCGTCCGTCCCGAGCAGGGCGATGTCGAGGACGTTCCCGGTGCTGCCATCCAGCATGGCTTGCACGTCCGACTCGGTCGGGCCCGAAAAGAAGCCGAAGTTGCTCAGGTCGATCTGATCGCCCTCCGACGAGTTGAAGTCCTCGATCGTGGTTTCTTCGTCGTCATCTGCGAAGAAGCTGCTGCCTGCTGAGAGCACGAACGTGTCTGCGCCGGCGCCGCCGTTGAGGGTCCCGCCGCCGCTTGAGACCAGGGTGTCGTCTCCGGGGCCTCCATCCAGGTAGTCCAGTTCGTACCCCACTAGATGGTCGTCGCCACCTTCGCCGTACGCCTTGTGACTGACGGGGGGAGGGCCACCAAGGAGAAACATCCCGCGGTCATCGACATCGATTCTATCGTCGTATGATGAACCGACCACCGCCTCGATGCTGACGAGAATGTCGCCCTCGGCATGCCCGCCGTTGCCTAAAACGATCCCGAATGACGAGCCGAGGTCTATAATCACGCCGTCATCGAAGAACCCGTCTCCTCGTGGGGAACGGCTGTAGTCCACCGTGTCGAACCCATCGCCACCGTTGATGTAGTCGGCGCCAGGCGAGCCAAAGATCCGGTCGTCGTCCAGGTCGCCGCGGATCGTGTCTTCGCCCTCATGCATCCCCTCATTCTGCGGGGCGTCAGATCACGCCGAAGACCTCTCGATACACGCGCTGTTCCAGCAGCATGTTCCCGAACGTCTCCATCAATGGACGAATCCGGTCATCGGGCCAATTGGGAAGATGGTGATACAGCATCAGCCCCTGCCGGAACAACGAGTGCGTCCGCCGCTTCACCGTGTTCGCCTTCAGCCAGCGGTCATACCCGATACGCTCGCCCGCCGCACCCAACACCGACAGCACCGCAATCGCCAACGCGCTGACCAACAGCAGGCGGTCCCGCCGCTCCGGACGCGACACATGCATCGATGACAGACCCATCCCGAAGCGCATGTCCTTGATGTCCCGAAACCCCGCCTCGATCCCCCAGCGCTTGCCGTAGTAGCGAATCAAGACCCGCGTCGGGACCGTCGCTTCGCTGGCCACCAGACACCACGGTTCGTCCATCTTCGCATCGTGGACGCACACGACCGCGCCCACCGGCATCTCGTAGGCGTCGGTCACCCGAGCCCCCACCAGCCGCCGCGCACGTCCCCCGGCGCCGACCCACTCGGCGGCCACCCGCCGCTCGCCGCGCGCGTTCGTCACGTAGACGTCGCCGCGCAACCGAATCACGTACTCGAAGCCCAACTCCGTCGTCAACGCGTAGAACAACTTGCAGTCGGCAAAACCCCGGTCGGCCACGACGGTGACTTTCACCCCGTCCGGCAGTACTTCCCGCAGACGGCACAGCACCTCGTACTCATAGCGCCGCTGATTCCCCTTCAGCGTTGACGAGGCCACCGTCTTCCACAGCAGGGGCGTCGCGCGACCGTGCCCGGTCAACATCGACAGCACGATGGTCTCCTGCCCGTCGGGGGCAAAGCTGGTCCAATCCAGCGCGACGACCACTTCGGTGCGCGCGCCGATGATGTACGGCGTCCAGTAGGCGAAGAAGGTCCAGACGTCGACGCCTCGGTTGCTCAGCAGCCGGTCCACCTGCTTGACGCCATGCTTGGTCAACGTGCCCATGGCTTGGGCCAAGCCGCGCCCCGCCGCGTGGATTGCCAGCGAAGCGCTCGTCAGCACGCCCAAGGTAGCGTTGGCCAGTGACAGCACCCGCTTGGCATGCAGGTCGCCCTCGTACAAGGTGTTGATGAAGTTCAGGAGGTCTTTTCTCTGGAACCACTTCCCGGATGACGTCCGCCCCTGTCCCTGTGGTTGCATGGAACCATATTCTAATTCCAACAACGCTACTCTCCCACTTCGTGGAGACCGAGCGTGCTATCTCGAAAGGACTTTCACCACATTGGATTCATATGGCAAAAATGAGGGGATCTCTGAGGTCTTCGCCTTCCCCGCCGTCCAGGGTGTCGTTACCGCGTCCGCCACGGATCACATCATCGCCAGTGCCTCCACGGATAATGTCGTTGCCTTTGTCGCCGTACAGGGAGTCCGGCCCGTCGCCGCCTTCGATGGTGTCGTTGCCGTCGCTACCGCGGAGCAGGTCGATGCCTCCGAAGCCGAAGATCTTGTCCGCTACCGGTGTCCCGATTTCCAGGTTGTTGCCGTTGTCGCCGTTGATTGTTGCCATGTTGGTCCCTTTCGCAGCCCTTGCGATGCCTTTGACCGGTGGAGCGATCAGCGGTCGCGGGCGGGCGTGCCCGTCAAGCAAGTCGAGGAACAGGCGCTGATCAACCGTCTTGTTCGCAGCAGGGCGCGCACCATGTCCTCGAGCGCGCAATCAACTTCCACCAACGCAGGGAACTGCGGGCTCGAACCGGGGAAGGACAGCAGTACCGGGTGGCCGGCCTCAACCTGCCCGCCGCGATCATCATCTAGCAGCCCGTGGCAAAAGTCGCGGAACCGGCCTGGCCGCGGTGCGATCGAACCCGTACACTGAACGACCATGGCGATGGGCAAGAAACCAGCAGCGCGACAGGGGTCGCCGCTGTGGGTGACGACGGCGGATTTGCCGACGAATGCGGGGCATCCCTTCTTCGAGCGTCTGAACCGGGTCCTGGATGACGCTGGGTTTGACGCGTTCGTCGAGGGACTGTGCGCGGTGTTCTACGCGTCTCGGATGGGGCGGCCGAGTCTGCGTCCTGGGCGGTATTTCCGGATGCTGTTCATCGGGTATTTCGAGGGCCTGTCGTCGGAGCGCGGGATTGCGTGGCGGGTGGCCGATTCTCTGAGCCTTCGGTCGTTTCTGGACCTGGATGTGACCGAGGCGGCGCCGAACCACTCGACGCTGTCGCGGACGCGTCGGCTGATCGACGTGGAGACGCACGGAGCGGTTTTCACGTGGGTTCTCGAGCGGCTGTCCGAAGCCGGTCTGGTGCGTGGGAAGACGGTCGGCGTCGATGCGACGACACTGGAAGCGAACGCCGCGATGCGGAGCATCGAGCGTCGGGACACGGGCGAATCGTACGAGGCGTTTCTGCAGCGTCTGGCGGAAGCCTCGGGGCTTGCGACGCCGACGCGCGCGGAGTTGGCGCGGTTCGACCGGTCCCGGAAGGACAAGAAGACATCGAACAAGGACTGGCAGTCTCCCCAGGATCCGGACGCGAAGATCACGAAGATGAAGGACGGCCGGACGCACCTGGCCCACAAGGCCGAGCATGGGGTCGACCTGGAGACGGGCGCCATTCTCTCGGTGACCGTACAGGATGCGTCGGCGGGCGATTCGGCGACGCTTCCGGAGACACTGACGACGGCGGCCGAGCAGGTCGAGGCGGTTCAGCCGGACGGTGCTGGCGTCGAAGAGGTGGTCGCCGACAAGGGGTACCACAGCGACGAGACGCTGGTGGCGCTCGACGAGATTGGGGTTCGCAGCTACGTTTCGGAGCCCGAGCGGGGTCGTCGCCGCTGGCAGGACAAGAAGACGGGAGAGACGCCGCCGGAGAAGCGGGCTGCGCAACGGGCATTGTATGGGAACCGCCGTCGTGTTCGCGGCGCGCGGGGTCGTCGTCGACAACGGCGGCGTGGCGAGTTGGTGGAACGGCCTTTCGCGCACCAGTATGAAACCGGGGGGCTGCGTCGGGTGTGGGTGCGCGGTCATGAGAATGTCCGCAAGCGGGTGCTCATCCAGGCGGCCGGCTGCAACCTCGGACTGCTGTTGCGCAGCCTGACCGGCGTCGGCACGCCGCGGAGCCTGCAGGGGCGGGCTCTTTCGGCGATTTGCGGACTGATCGGGCGTCTGATCGACCTCTGGGGGCGTCTGACGGGCGCCTGGAGGCCCAAATGGAGCCCGACGACGTTCGTCGGCTCAATCGCTCATCGCCAAGCCGCCTGAACAGTTCGGCTCAGCGAACAGACTTCTTCCACGGGCTGCTAGGGGAATGATCGGGTCACTTCCTATGTCGCTCCGGATCGTGTCCGCGCCGTCGCCACCGTCCAGGGTGTCGTTTCCCTTGCCGACGCGGATCACGTCATCATTCCGCCCTCTCGGCCGACCAGGTGCCCGCGCCGTAGGTAGCGGCCGAACGCCACGTCGCCGGCCATCGTGCCGCCGTCGGCCATGGTCCCGGTGAACACGAGCGTGATTCGGCCCACCTGAACCTGTCGAACTTCGTAGATGAACGCGAGCCGGCGGCCGTCGACGGTGCCACCCAGGAAGGTCCGCGCCGTTTCTCAGAACCCGAACGTCTTGCCGACCTGAACTCGGTGAGGACTGACGGTGAAGTCGAGGTTGTTCACGACGGGAACATCCGACCAGATGGTGGCAAGCAGCGCACCGGAGACCACCATGACGCCCCCCAGGGCCGCGATCCCGTAACCAGCCCCTCCCGTGTCGACATCGACAGTGATGCAGTCACCGCCAACACAGACGCTACCGCCCGCATCTTCGGACGCCAGACCGACGATGAGAAGGGGTGCGCCGACACCCATGAGGATGATGCCCCCAACCGTGCGCCCAACCGACCGGCGGCGTGCACCCGAGGACTGCTGGAGTTCCAGGCGCCCCGCCGACACCTCCAGCGCCGGCTCGTCCCTGGCTGCCCGCTCCGCGGCCTGACGGATGGAGTCCGCGGTGGCGATACCGGCCTGACCCAACACGGAAAGACAAACGACGGCAACGACTGCTTTCTTCATACTTCTCCTTCACCTACATTGACGCTGTGGACGAAACCGAAAGCCGCCTCGACCGCCGACGCATCTTGCGCGGCCGCGGTCACGGCTGCCACGAGGGCTGGCGCGCGAGACGGCGTGTCGATCGCGAAGCCGGATACCAGGAAAACCACCACGACGAACGCCCGTCTCAGAACGACGCCGCACTGCTCACGTCGTATCTCGGCGGCGAGTATTGCATGGCTTGATGGGTTCCAGATCGGGTGGGCGGCCTGAAAAAAACAGGTAGTGGTTGCGGGACGGTAGCCGACTGCAACTTGGGCGCATACAGGCAGCACATGGCCGCACTGAGATGTCTGTCAAGTGGTAGACAGCCGGCACCGTGTTCGCCGGGCGTGCTTGAGCACCCCGCCGTCGGATAGGCTACGCGTGATGCTCGTCGCACTACCGCAGCGGTGAGTGGCTGGAGGCCGTGCCCGCTGCAACTGCCGCCGGTAGGTACCTGGGTAGTGATCCGGCGGTTGCTTGTTTCGGTCCTTTGGATGAGACGGCCAGACGTTCGGTTTCCGTCGGCGTGGAGACAAGGCATGTGACCCAGACCCACCTCGAACCGTTTCGCATGGCATCCGCGGCCGCGGGAGCCGGCAGCTCGGGTGTCTCGGCGTCGTCCGGCGGTCCGGCCTGGCTGCTGGAGGCGAAGGTGCTGGCCCCGCAGCCGCCGGCCAGATACGTGCGCCGCGCACCGCTGCTGGCGCGACTCGACGGGCTGCTCGAGCGCCGGCTCACCGTGTTGCAGGCGCCCGCCGGCTTCGGCAAGACCACCGTGCTGGCCGACGTCGCCCGCGGCGTGCGGGAACGCGGGGCGGTCGTCGGGTGGATCTCGCTGGACGGCGACGATACGCCGAACCTGTTCGGCAGCTACCTCGCCGCCGCCTTCGAGCACGCCGGGCTCGATGTCGCTCTTCTCAACGCCCACGACGCCTGGTCGTCGTCACCCGCCGTGCAGCAGATGGGGATGCTGGCGCGGGCGATCCAGCAGCATGGTGCGCCGTGCCTGCTGGTGCTCGACGAGGTCGACCGGTTGCCGCGCCGCACCGTCGAACTGGTCGACCTGCTGGTCAAGCGGGCGCCTGCCAATCTCCACGTCGCCATGGCGTTGCGGACCGACCCGGGGCTCGACCTGGCCCCGCACGTTCTCGACGATGGAGCGGTCCTCGTCGGTGCGCAGGAGTTTCGGTTCTCGCGAGCCGACATTGCCCGGTTCTTCCAGGGCGGGCTGTCGCGGCGGGAGCTGGTCGCGGTCGAGGAGCGCACCGCGGGCTGGGCGGTCGCGCTGATGGTGCATCGCAACGTGCGGGCCAGCGAGGCGGCGGGGCGGGGCGCGGAGGCGGCGAAGCTGACCGAGAGCTACCTCGGCATACGCCTGCTGCGCGACCTGTCGGCCGAGGACCGCGCCTGCCTGCTCGACCTGGCGGTCTTCGACTGGATCGATGCGGATCTGGCGCGCGACGTGCTCGGGTCGGGCGACGCGTTGGCGCGGGTGGCGGCGTTGCCGTCCCTCGAGGGCCTGCTGTTGCCGGTCGGCCGCGACGGCGCCGTGCGGCGCCTGCATCCGCTGCTGAGGGAGTACTGCCTCGATCGGTTCGCGGTCGAAGCCCCGAAGCGCCGGCGTTCCCTGCACCGGCAGGCCGCCCTGGCGCTGGCCGGCCGCGGCCACCTGACGCCGGCGTGGCGCCAGGCCGCCGAAGCAGGCGACAGCCGGCTGGTCGGCGAGTTGATCGAGCGCTTCGGCGTGCTCGAGTTGTGGCTGCGGGAAGGCGTGACGCGGCTCATCTCGGCCGGCCGGTTCCTGACCCCCGAGACCCTGGCCGAGCGGCCGCGGCTGGCGCTGCTGCAGTGCCTCATTCTGCGGCTGTCTGCGAGGTTCGACGAGGCGAACGCGTTGTTCGAGGCCGTGGCGCGGAAGACCGACGGCTTCACGCGGGACCGCGATGGCGGCGACGCGGACGCGCTGGCCATGGACCGGGTCTTCACGGAGGGGGTCTTGGCGGCCGGTGCGGATCGACTCCCGCCCGCAGAGCTGGCATCACGGCTGCCGACCGGCGGGAGCGCCCGCGCCCGGCACACGATGTTCTGCTTCGCCTGCTACGAACGCGCCCGCTTCGACGAGTGCCGCCGGCACGGGCGGCTGGCCCAGACGTGCTTCGGCGACGACGTGCGGTTCGGCGACATCTTCGTGAACCTCTGCCTGGGGATGTCGGCCATGGCGCAGGGACGGGTGCGGGAGGCGTCGGCGGCGTACGGCCGAGCCCGGCAGGGCGCCCGGAAGTTCTTCGCGTCCGACCCGTGCCTGACAGTGAGCACCGACGCGCTGGCGATCGAGCTGGATCTCGAGCGGAACCGCGAGCGGAAGATCCAGCAGCGCACGCTGCAGAGCATGGCCGAGGTGCGGGGCGTCTGGAGCGAGGTCTATGCGACAGCCATCGCGGTGACCGCCGAGCTGACGTTCGCGCAGTACAGCAGCGAGGCGGCGATCCAGCTGCTGAGCAAGGCCGTCGACGACGTGCGGGTGACGGGCATCGCGAGCTTGTCGCACCACACGGCGGCGCTGCTGGCGCAGTACCTCGTCGAGGTCGAGCGCGTCGAAGAAGCGGGAAGCGTGTGGCGCGACCACGGGCTCGCGTGCGACGCCGACGCGCTTCTCGATCTCGATCGGCAGTCCTGGCGGACGATGGAGGCGCTCTCGTGCGCACGGGTCCGGTTGCTGGCGGCGCAGGGCGAGTGGGCTGCGGCGGAAGAGCTGGCGACCCGCTTGCGCGAGGCGGCGTCGGAGCGCGGTCTGGTGCGCACGCAGCTGCGGGGCCTGGCGCTGTCGATGATCGTCGCGCACGGGGCCGGCCGCCTGGACCGAGCGGTGGCGCGGCTGGTCGAGTTCCTGCGCGGGACGCGCGAGGCGGACTACCTCCGGCCCCTCGTTCGCCACCGCGACATCAGCGTGAGCGTGCTGCGCCGCGTGCTCGCCACGGTCGACGACGAGGACGTGCGGCAGGCGGCCGAGTCGGTGCTCCTGCAACTGGACGCGCCGGCGGCGCCCACGGCGGCGGTCTTCTCGGCGCGGGAGCTGGAGGTGCTGGCGGGGATCCGCGCGGGGCTGCGGAACAAGGAGATCGCCGGCCGTCTCGGGATGACCGATGAGGGCGTCCGGTACCACCTGAAGAACATCTACCGCAAGACCGGCGCCAGCCGACGGACGGACGTGTTGCGCCACGCGCAGTCGCTGGGCGAGAGGTGAGCCCGTCGCCTTGACCGGAACGGGGAACGACCTCAAAGGAACCCGATGGCATCGACGGCTTCCCGCTTGGGCACGCCCGAGGCAGTCACCGCGAGGAACAGGGCGGAGAAGAAGTGAACGAGGACCGCGGGGGGTTCCGGCGACCGGGCCGGAGGATTCGTCGTGCACATGAGGCTCCTTGCGGTGTTCGCTCTCGCCGCCGGCCTGTGCGCTTGGACCGGTGACGCCCGCGCGCAGGGAAGCGCGGCGACGGATCGCGCGGCGCTGGAGGCCGTCTACCGCGCGACGGGCGGAGACAACTGGACCAAGAACGACGACTGGCTGAGCGCCGAGCCGCTCGGAGACTGGTACGGGGTGGAGACGAACGAGCAGGGCCGCGTCACCGGCTTGCGCCTTGGCGGGTGGGACGAGAGCGCGGAGAGACACGTCGGCAACGGGTTGACCGGGTCGCTTCCGCCCGAGCTCGGGAGGCTGTCCCATCTGCGGTGGCTGGAGATAGGGGGCAACAGCCGGTTGACCGGTCCCATTCCTGCGGAGGTGGGCAATCTGAGTAGCCTGGAATCCCTGGATCTTCAGATAAACGGGCTGACGGGCCCGATTCCGGTAGCCCTTGGGCGCATGAACAACCTCCGAGTGCTGTGGCTCAACAACAATGCACTGACCGGCTCCATTCCCGCCGAGTTGGGCAACCTGGTCGGCCTTCATGACGTGGCGCTCAGCGGCAACTGGTTGGCCGGATCGGCTCCACCCGAACTGGGGAACCTCGCCGGCCTCACGACCCTGGATCTCGGCTGGACCATGCTGTCAGGTCCGCTTCCCGAGAGCCTGACCGGTTTGTCTGCTCTCGAGAGCTTGAATCTCGACGGCAGCGGCCTGTGCGCGCCGGACGAGCCCGACATGCAGGCATGGCTGGCCACGATCTCCGACTTCAGGGGCGTCATCTGCGTGGGGTCGGTGACGTTCTCCCGCGTCGTCACGCAGCTTGGCATCGGCGTATTCGATTCCATTGTCGCTGTCGCGGATCTCGACGGTGACGGCCGCGACGACCTCCTCGCGGCCAAGCACCTGGAGTACAACGTCGCGCGAGAGGACCGCTTGACGACGTCGCCGCTGCGCGTGCTCGTCAACGTCGGGGACGGCG
Source organism: Vicinamibacterales bacterium (assembly GCA_963665465.1). Lineage (GTDB taxonomy): Bacteria > Acidobacteriota > Vicinamibacteria > Vicinamibacterales > UBA8438 > JAAXGX01. Next base: position 3,512,695 of record OY762226.1, on the reverse strand, counting down.
TCTTCAGGCACGCGTCGGAGCTGGTCGCAGGCACGATCGACGTGCGCAGGCCGATCGTGGTCGCCGACGACTTCAACGGCGACGGCCGGGCCGACCTGGCGGTCTTCGACGCTGGCGTCTATGTGGCCGATAACCCCTGCCACGACGACCAGACTCGGAACTGCAGCAGTGGATTTGGCAATTCGCCGCAGTTGTTCCTGAGCAGTGAGGATGGTCTGCTCCGGCCATCGTCTGCCTTGGCAGACGCGGTCAGGCGCGAGCACGCTCTGCGACCGCACCCCCGCTACTCCGGGCCCGCAGACCTCCATCTCAAATCGGCTACGTCAGGCGACATCGACGACGACGGCGACATCGACCTGTGGGTCGACAGCATCGGCGGTGCCAACGTCTCTAGCCACTTCATGTTGAACAACGGCGACGGCACGTTCACGATCGACGAGGAGCGCGCTCCGACAGCGCTGCGCTACAACCCGCCGGAATCCTGGTACCACCTCGAAGGACACCTCGTGGACCTGGACAACGACGGCGACCTCGACCTCGCGCTCGGGCAGAATCGGGGTCTCGACCCGAGCACCTTCAACCAATCCAACCTCGTTCTCATCAACGCCGGTACCGGACACTATCGGGCACGCATCGAGCTGCCGCGTCCGGCGTTCCACGACGGCTTCACGTCGGTTACGGGACAGACGCATTTCGACGTCAACGGCGACGGATTCCAGGACCTACTGCTCGTACATACTCGGAACGACGATGGTCCGCCGGACGAAGTTCCGTGGACGGGCCGCTACGTTCAGGTGCTCGTCAACCGTGGTGGGACGTCGTTCGCCGACGAGACGCGGGCGTGGGTGGGCGACCAGAGCGCCACGACGCGGGAGTACAACGCGGACGGCGACCCCCTGTACAACCCCGCGCCGCCGAGGATGCACGACGTCGACCGCGACGGCTGCGCGGACCTGGTCATGTGGCGAAATCCCGATGTGCGCACCGAATCGCCGCTGGCGTACCTGAACGACGGGAGCGGCCGGTTCCGGGCGATGTCTCCGGTGCCGTTCGCTGGGTCTAACCGCTACTTCGGGTTCGGCGCGGTGCCTGCCGACGTGAACGGCGACGCGGCGGTAGACTTCGTGGTCCCGCAGCACAGCAATGGGCCTGACGGCCGCTACGGCACGGCGGACGACTTCACGATGCTGGTGACACTGTTGAACACCACGCCCGCCGGCCCCGTCCGCTGCCGGCCCCAGGTGACAACGGTGGGAACGCTGCCGGCTCGGACGCTGTACGTGGGCGACGGTGCGGTTGCTCAGGTGGTACCTGTCGGCGGCGCGTTCCGGCATGCGTCAACCTATCGGGCATCCTCGTCCGCGCCGAGTGTCGCCACCGTCAGCATATCGGGATCGAACCTCACGCTGACCCCAGTTGCCGCAGGCGTGGCGACCGTCACGGTGACGGCGACTGGTGCAGACAACTCCGTCGCCACGCAGCGGTTCAGGGTGACGGTACTGGCGGTGACGGCGGCGACGACGTTCAGCGCCCGCCTCATCCCCGGGACAACGCCGCTCAGAGCGATCCACTTTCTGGAGTTGCGGACGCGGATCGCGGCCCTGCGGACACGGGAAGGCCTGCCGCCTGTGCGGTGGACTGATCCGGTCCTGACGGTGGGCGTCACACCGGTGAAGCGGGTCCACCTGACCGAGCTGCGCGATGCACTCGGCGAGACGTACGACACAGCAGGGCGGTCGCGGCCAACCTATACGGACCACATCGTCACGGTGGGGGTGACCGCCATCAAGGCGGTGCACGTGGTGGAGCTGCGCAACGCGATCATGGCGCTGGAGTAAGGCATGGAGCCCCCGGCGATCCTCTTCACCACGAAGGTCCGGCCGGAATCGATGGCGGGCGCGGACGAAGCGGCCGGGAGGCCCTCTTCGCCCTGCCGATCGCGGCACCAGCAGTCTATCTACCTGAACGTAGGATTTCGCCCCCTCCCGCACACAGCCCGACCTTGGCCGGCCGCGCCGGTCACGTTCACGTGCGCCAGGATAGCAGCCCGTGGAAGAAGTCTGTTCGCTGAGCCGAACTGTTCAGGCGGCTTGGCGATGAGCGATTGAGCCGACGAACGTCGTCGGGCTCCATTTGGGCCTCCAGGCGCCCGTCAGACGCCCCCAGAGGTCGATCAGACGCCCGATCAGTCCGCAAATCGCCGAAAGAGCCCGCCCCTGCAGGCTCCGGGGCGTGCCGACGCCGGTCAGGCTGCGCAACAGCAGTCCGAGGTTGCAGCCGGCCGCCTGGATGAGCACCCGCTTGCGGACATTCTCATGACCGCGCACCCACACCCGACGCAGCCCCCCGGTTTCATACTGGTGCGCGAAAGGCCGTTCCACCAACTCGCCACGCCGCCGTTGTAGACGACGGCCCCGCGCGCCGCGAATACGACGGCGGTTCCCATACAATGCCCGTTGCGCAGCCCGCTTCTCCGGCGGTGTCTCTCCCGTCTTCTTGTCCTGCCAGCGGCGACGACCCCGCTCGGGCTCCGAAACGTAGCTGCGAACCCCAATCTCGTCGAGCGCCACCAGCGTCTCGTCGCTGTGGTACCCCTTGTCGGCGACCACCTCTTCGATGCCAGCACCGTCCGGCTGAACCGCGTCGACCTGCTCGGCCGCCGTCGTCAGTGTCTCCGGAAGCGTCGCCGAATCGCCCGCCGACGCATCCTGCACGGTCACCGAGACAATGGCGCCCGTCTCCAGGTCGACCCCATGCTCGGCCTTGTGGGCCAGGTGCGTCCGGCCGTCCTTCATCTTCGTGATCTTCGCGTCCGGATCCTGGGGAGACTGCCAGTCCTTGTTCGATGTCTTCTTGTCCTTCCGGGACCGGTCGAACCGCGCCAACTCCGCGCGCGTCGGCGTCGCAAGCCCCGAGGCTTCCGCCAGACGCTGCAGAAACGCCTCGTACGATTCGCCCGTGTCCCGACGCTCGATGCTCCGCATCGCCGCGTTCGCTTCCAGCGTCGTCGCATCGACGCCGACCGTCTTGCCACGCACCAGACCCGCTTCGGACAGCCGCTCGAGAACCCACGTGAAGACCGCTCCGTGCGTCTCCACGTCGATCAGCCGACGCGTCCGCGACAGCGTCGAGTGGTTCGGTGCCGACTCGGTCAAATCCAGGTCCAGGAACGACCGAAGGCTCAGAGAATCGGCCACCCGCCATGCAATCCCACGCTCCGACGACAGGCCCTCGAAATACCCGATGAACAGCATCCGGAAATACCGCCCAGGACGCAGACTCGGCCGCCCCATCCGAGACGCGTAGAACACCGCGCACAGTCCCTCGACGAACGCGTCAAACCCAGCGTCATCCAGGACCCGGTTCAGACGCTCGAAGAAGGGATGCCCCGCATTCGTCGGCAAATCCGCCGTCGTCACCCACAGCGGCGACCCCTGTCGCGCTGCTGGTTTCTTGCCCATCGCCATGGTCGTTCAGTGTACGGGTTCGATCGCACCGCGGCCAGGCCGGTTCCGCGACTTCTTCCACGGGCTGATAGCTCATTCGACTACACTACTACTCGTGGCGGGTGAGAGAGAAAGGAACTACGAATGAAAGACGTCATCACGCTGCTGAATGCCCAACGGTCTGAATTGCTGGACAGTGTCGCTCGAATCGATGCGGCAATCGCCGCCCTTGGTGTGAAACCGCGCCCGTCCGCATCTTCCAGGCAGCCCGCGAAGCGTAGGCGCCGCGAGATGTCAGCCGAGGCGAAGCAAGCGGTCTCGGACCGGATGAAGAATTATTGGGCGGAACGCAAGAAGCAGGCTGAGACTACCGGCAGCGGTGACTCGGAGAATGCGGACGACGCACCGACTGGGGCGTAAGGCACCTACCGCAGCGACCTATCTGTCGCCCTACCTGTTTTCAGCCCGGCATGCAGTCAGCCAACGCCGGCGGGCCGACGTCGCCCTCGAGATCCGCAACCCGCACGAGAGACCCACCGCAGCTGGTGCTACCTGCCGTGTGTGGCCCTTCGTGACTGATGACGTTGGCGCTGCCCGAGCTGCACCAGTGATTGCGATGGCCGCCAGGCGTCCGAGCAGGAATTTCGTCATGCGGCGGATTTCGCCTCCCTGGTTCACTGCACGGTAAAGGCCTGAAACGCCGGCACCAGGATCATGCTGAGCACAATGACGGCGATTGACGTCAGAATGGTAGCCACCACGCCCGCTCTGAACATGGTCCCGAGGTGGACGGCGCCTGCAGCGAACGTCGTTGCCGCCGTGGGGCTCGACCACGGCAGGGCCAGGGCGTGGCCAGTGCCGGCGATGATCCGGGCCAGAATCGCCGCGTTGTACTCGAGCGTCTCCGCGATCGGAAACAGCATGGAGGACAGCATCACCGTCGCCGAGACGCCGCTGGCCAGTTGCGTCAGCACCGTCGTGAGCAAACCTGCCAGCCAGGGCAACGCCGGCGGCGCAACATTCCCAGTGAACGCGGCCCCGATCCAGTCGGTCACTCCCAGTCGGGTCAGACCGCCTACCATCGCCATGCCCCCGACAACGAGGAACAGCACGTTCCACGAGACGCCTTCCTGAAGGTCCTTGCGGTCGAGGGTCATTTCGCCGCGCAAGCTGTCCACAGGCAGCAGGAAGAGGAGCACCATGCCCACCGGGGGCACGTACCAGATATCGAGAAACTCCACCATCGCGAGGGTCGGCAACATCCACAGGGCGAGCATCACGGTCAACACGAACAGGACGTTCTTCTCTCCACGGCTGAGCGGGCCCAGCTGCTCGGATTGCTGGCGGATGCGCAACCGGCTGGCAGAGATGGTCCGCACTTCAGGCGCGACCATCAGCCTCAGGATCAGGTAGTAGATCGGAACGTGGACCGCGGCGAGAACGGTCCCGGTCGACGTCCACTGCGCGAAGCTGATGCTGTAGCGCGTCGTCTCTTCCAGCACGGAGACCACGAGCGGGTTGAACGCGATGCCCATTGGGGTTGCCAGCTCGCCGGCGGCCGCGCCGTACAGCACCGCGAGACTCGCCGCCGCCGCCATTCGTGGCGCCCAGGCGGCCGATTCCCCGGTGTCGAGCGTGGCCACCGCCGACCGCGTCACCGACAGCGCAATGGGGGTCATCATCACGATGACGACCAGGTCGCTCACCACCGCGGATGTCACCGCGGCCGCAATCAGGAGCACGAGTATCAGGCTGCCGCTCGACCGCACGGCGCCCGGCATGCTCAGCAGCGCCAGGGCGACGCGGGTCGCGAGGCCGTGCTTGCGCAAGGCGTGCCCGAAGAGCATCGAGCCCATCAGAAAGGGAAGGATCGTCTGGCCGTACAGGCCGGCTACCTCGTCGAACGGCATCACGCGGCCGACCGGCAGGAGCACGAACGGGAGAAAGCTGGTGACCGCCCACGGAACCGGCACGGTCGCCCACCAGGCGAGGATCCACGCGTAGGCGGCAAGCGCGAAGTGCGCCTCCGGTCCGAGACCGGCCAGGGGCACGGCGCGAACGGCGGCGAACGCCGCCGGCCCGGCCAGCACGCGCAACGCGAACGCCTGTTGGCCGGTCAGCGCTTCATCGACCCGCACGACTCGTCCCCGGCGCTTCCACGCGAACCGTGACGATGTCCGTCTCGTGGAACTGTTGATGGCGAACCGAGGACGCGATGTGGCGCAGCAATCGAAGCGAGACTTCCCTGTCCATCAGCACGTCGTCGGGTCGCTCGGCGAGAAGCGCGATCCGGTCCTGGACATTCTCCTCGCCGACCGCTGCCACGAACTCCAGGACCGCACTGTCGGCTTCCTTGTGCGCCGACAGGAACAAGCGGCGGCGCCGGCTCTTCTCGTCACGTTCGTCCGGGCCGGTCAGCGTGAGCAGCGTTTCCTCGCCGGCCGCTTCGAGGCGGAGCACCATCTTCGCGTCCCAGCCGCTACGCTGCGCGAACGCGCCGAGGAACTCCCTGATCTTCGGGAGCACGGCCAGATCGAAGTCGACTTCGATCCGGGAGCGGCGGGGCGCCGTCATCTCCAGGAACAGCGTCATGAGGACGGCCACCAGACCGCCGGCGGTTATGCCGTTCTGCAGCAGGCCGCCTGCGATGTCCGAAAGAAACCCGGGAAAGATCATGCCGTTCTGGCAACCCGTGCCGACCCAGAACGCAACCCCGGCCACCAGCCCCTTGCGATAGTCGATGCCGGCCTGCACGATCTCGGTCATGCCGCGCACGAAGGTCAATGCCATCAGGACGGTCACATAGGCACCGGCGACCGCGCCCGGAATCGCCAGGACCATGGCCAGGGCCTTGGGCAGGAAAGCCAGAGAGATCAGGACTCCGCCCGCGGCGATTCCAACCCTGCGGGCTGCGATGCCTGTGAGCTGGACCGCCGGCACGCTGATGGCGGCGATGGTCTGGGTCGGCATGATCCCCGCGAGGCCGGAGAGCAGCTTGCAGACGCCGTCGGCCGCCATGCAGCCCTGCACCGCGCGGTAGTCCACGGCCCGCGGGCGACGCCATGAGACGCGCTGAATGGCGACCGCGCTGACGATCGTCTGCGTGGCGCCGATGAGCGCCGCGAACACGAAGGCGGGCAGGAGCCCGACGAATGCCGGGCCCATGTCGAGCTCGATGCCCGGCCATCCGCCCGGCGGCACGCCGATCCACGGCGCCTCGGCCACTCGGGCCACGTCGTAGAGACCGAACGCACCGGCGACCAGCGAGCCGATCGCGATCCCGGTGACCGGTGCCCAGAGGCGGAGTGTCCCCGTTCCCTTCAGGGCGATACCGAGGATGACCAGTATCGTCGCCAGCGCGGTCAACGGCGCGCCCAGCGCCGGCACCTGGTCTGGCGCTTGGTGCATGCGGCTGAAGACGACCGGCAGCACGGTGACCGGTATCAGCATGTTCACCGTGCCGACGATGGTCGGCGTCAGGAGCCGCCGGAACAGGGAAAGCCGCGTGGACAACACGATCGACAGCAACGACGACGCGATGACCAGCGTGCCGAGCAGTGCCGGTCCTCCCTGGGCCAGCGCCGCCGCGCTGAGTCCGATGAAGGCTCCCGGCGGGCCCATGGCGAGGACGTAGCCGGCTCCGATCCGCCCGACGCGAACCGCCTGCAGCACCGTGCAGACGCCGCTGATGGCGACTACCCCGAACACCGCCCAGGATAGGTACGCTTCACTGCTCCCGGCGGCCCGAACCACGATCGTGGGGATCAGGACGATGCTGGCGCCTCCCAGAATCACCAGCTGCAGGCCGCAGCCGAAGGCAAGCGCCGCCGGAGCGCTCTCGTCGGGCTGATAGCGAACGCTCGTACCCCGGCTCGAGCTGTTGCTCATCCGGTCGCTTCAGACGCCCTCGACTATCGTCGTCGTCGCATTGGAGCACCTGTCGAGCATCGCTCTGAGCTGGGTGTGGTCCGGAGAGTTCCACCACGACTTCACCTGTTCGACGCTGTCGAACTCCAGGATCACCACACGGTGAGGCGTCCAGTCGCCCTGTACGACCTCCGTCGCACCGCCGCGCACCAGGAACCTGCCGCCGTGAGCCTCGACGACCGCCGGCGCTCGCTCACGAAACTCAGCGAAGACGGCGTGGTCGGTTATCTCAACGTCTATCAGGGCGTATCCAGCCACTGTTCTCCTCCCCTCAACCGAGCTGAGTCAGCCGGCGGGTCGGCCGATCGAGGGCCAGCTGACGCGCTCGTGAGGCGTCGAACGCCGGATCCGGCGTGGACAAGCTATACGACGCGGAATCATCGATGCCTGCCGTTCGGGCTACAGCGAAGCCCTTTGTCCAAGGGCTGCCAGGGAAACGCAGACAACGAGCGACGACCATGCAAGCGCCTTCATCATCTCCATTCGATTCCGAACCGGCCTGCCATTAAATCGGAGTGCCCGCCGCCTGCTCCGAACAGTCGCTGTCGTTTAGACACCGTACGTTCCCAGAGCGCAGGCGAGCACTTTATCGCATCAACCGATTGTGACTGTCAAATGACTGTTGATGGTGCTTCCGACTTCTTTCCTGTAAGTTCTTATGGATGGCAGGCAGACAGCGCCGCAAAGGCGCGTCCGTCCTGGACTCTCACGGGCAACTACTATCAACTTTGATAGTTACAAAACGTGCAAGACGGTATACAAGTACCGTGCGGATACCCCGACCCCTCGCTCTCTCCGCGCGGGCGGAGGGTGAGGGAGATGGCCGAGCCCATGCGGGAAGTCAAGGCAGGTGCGACGCAGACGAGGGGTGCGCAGTGGCACGCAACCCTTGTGCTGGCCCTGCTCGTGCCGGCCTGGACCGCGCTCGCGTTTGCGGCGAGCGCGGAGCCTCAGGACAACGACCCGCAGGAACAGGGAGAGGATCGAGAGGACGCGTTGACCGAGGAGCTCGGCCGCGCGCTCGGGCTGACGCCGGCCGAGATCGAGGCCCTGGGGTTGTCGCGCGCGGAGATCGAGCGGCTGCTCGCGGGACTCACGGAGGAGACGGTGGTCGTCGGCTCCCGCGCGCAGCCTCGCAGCGCCACCGAGTCGGCGGTCCCGGTGGACGTGCTCTCGGCTACCGACCTCGTCAGCCAGGGGGCGGGCGACCTGAAGGACCAGCTTCGCACCCTCATCCCGTCGTTCAGCGCCAACACCCAGCCGATCAGCGGCGTATCGACGGTGGTCCGCCCCGCCATGCTGCGCAACCTGGCTCCGGACCACACGCTGGTGCTGATCAACGGCAAGCGCCGGCACCGCTCCTCGATAGTCGACTGGCACGGCGGCAACGGCGTGGCGTTCGGCTCGCAGGGACCCGACATCTCGGCCATCCCCGCGATTGCGCTGCGGCAGGTCGAGGTGCTGCGCGACGGCGCGGCGGCCCAGTACGGCTCCGACGCCATCGCCGGCGTGATGAACTTCCAGCTCGAGGATGCCCGTTCCGGCGGCAGCGTCGAGCTCAACACCGGGATGTACCGCGCCGGCGATGGGGAATCGGCCCAGTTCGCCGGCAACGTCGGCCTGCCGCTGGGCGCCGTCGGATTCGCCAACCTCAGCATCGAGTACGGCAACGCGAACCTGACCGACCGCGCCGCCCCCCGGCGCGATGCCGTGGCGCTCATCGCCGCCGGCAATACGCACGTACCCTCCGACCGCCCTCAGGTCTGGGGCGACCCGGACATCGAGGACGACCTGAAGGCGTTCGGCAACTTCGGCTATACCTTGCCCGCCGGCCCGCAGTTGTACGCCCACACGGGCTACGCCCGCAAGAAGGTTTCCTACGGCGTCTTCTACCGAAACCCGAACTCGCGGCTCGGCGTGTTCAGCAACGACGGCGGCCGCACGCTGCTCGTCGGCGACGTGCGTGCGGCGAACGGCAGGGGTTCGGCCGACTGCCCGACGGTCATCGTCACCGACCACGTACCGGACCCGGTCGCCCTGCAGCAGGTGTCGGACGACCGGAACTGCTTCACGTTCCAGGAGCGGTTCCCCGGCGGCTTCACGCCGCAGACGGGGGGCACGGTGCTCGACGCGTCGCTGGTCGGGGGCGTGCGCGGCTTCGCGCCCGGCGGCTTCAACTGGGACCTGAGCGCCTCGCTCGGGATGCACCGGACCGATTCGTTCGTCCACGACACCATCAACGCCTCGCTCGGTCCGACGTCGCCCGACGCGTTCGATATCGGCAGGAACCGGCAGCGCGACGTCAACGTCAACTTCGACGGGTCGTATGCGGTCACCGACCGGGTGAACATCGCGGCCGGCGCGGAATGGCGCGACGAGCAGTACGGCGTCCGTGCGGGCGACCGCGCGGGGTGGACGATCGGCCCGTACGCGGCGCAGGGCTTCATGGGCGGCTCCAACGGTCCCGTTGCCTACGGCCCGGCGCAGGCCGGCGCCTGGAGCCGCCACAACGTCGCGGCCTACGGCGATGTGGAGGTGACCGAGCCGGACGGCGCGTGGACGCTGGGCGCGGCGGTCCGCATCGAGAACTTCGAGGACTTCGGGACGACGACCAACGGCAAGGTGTCGGGCCGCGTCGGTTTCGTCCGCGGCAGCGTCAGCACCGGCTTCCGGGCCCCGACCCCCGGCCAGCAGCACGGCGTCCACATCCAGAGCTGGTTCGACCCGACGGTCGGCGATCTGGTCAACAACGCGGTCATCCCCTCGATCTCGCCGGCGGCGCTGCTGCGCGGCGGTGCGCCGCTCGAGCCCGAGGAATCGGTCAACTACACCGCCGGCGTGGTGTTCGATACCGGCCCGTTCACGCTCACGGCCGACTACTTCCGCATCGACGTGTCCGACCGGCTCGGCATCACGAGCAACTTCGTCCTCACGCCGGCGGAGATCGCCGCGGTCGTGGCCGGCGGTTTCGAGACCGCCGAGAGCGTGAGGAACTACCGCTTCTTCACCAATGCGTTCGCCACGACCTCGCAGGGCGTCGACGTCGTCTCGACCTGGACGCCGCTCGCGCTGCGCGGGAACACGGTGATCAGCGCCGTCTTCAACCACACCGACACCGAGGTGACCGACAACGCCAAGGGTCTGCTCGACGGCCGGCGGCTCGCCGAGTACGCCTACGCGTTGCCGCGCACGCGCTGGAACGTCGGCGTCACGCAGCGCCTCGGACGGGCGAGCCTCCTCGGCCGCCTGAGCTACTACGGCGGGTGGTACGACTACGACAGCGGGCGCGGGACGGTCTTCGCCCCCTCCGGCGGCCTGGAACAGGGCTTCTTCGACGGCCGACCGATCGTCGACCTGGAGCTGAGCGTTCCGCTCGGGCGGGGCACGACGTTGGCCGTCGGGGGACAGAACGCTTTCGACACCTACTCGCAGGTGTCGGTCATCGCGAATGCCGTCGGCGAGCAGTACAGCGAGTACATGCCGTGGGGCTACAGCGGCACCTACTACTACGTGCGCATCGGTTACGACTGGGGCGGCTGAGGTTCAGCGCCGGACTGCCTGTCGTGTTCTTCCGCTGAAAGGAGTGGTTTCATGAGCGACCCTCGACGAGGGCGGGCGTCGGATTCTCGCCTGCGCTATGCCGTCGACGAAACGCCCTCGCAAGGGTTGACCCTCGGCCTCAGCCTGCAGGTCGCCACCGTCATCCTGACCGGCATCATCCTCATTCCCATCATCGTCCTCAACGCCGCTGACTACCCCGAGGGGCTCGAGTGGGCGGTGTTCTCGGCCCTCGTGGTCAGCGGTCTCGCCACCATCCTTCAGGCCCGGCCGGTGGGACCGTTCGGGGCCGGCTATGCCCTCTACATGGGCACGTCGGGCGCGTTCATCGGCGTGTCGGCGGCGGCGGTGGCGGCGGGCGGCCTGTCGCTGCTAGCCATCCTCGTGGTCGTCTCGTCGCTGGTGCAGTTCCTGTTTTCCGCGCGGCTGTCGTTCTTCCGCCGGCTGATCACGCCGACGGTCGGCGGCACCGTGATCATGCTGATCGCCGTCAACTTGTTTCCCATCACGACGAACATGCTGGCAGAGGTCCCCGCCAGCGTCGACCCCGCGTCGCTGAGCGGGCCGCTGGTGACCTTCACGGCCTTCGTGACCATCGTCCTGGTGTCGCTCTACGCGCACGGCGCGGCCCGCCTGTGGGCTCCTCTCTTCGGCATCGTGGCGGGGACCCTCGTCGCCGCCCCGACCGGGATGCTGAACTGGACGCCGGTGCTCGACGCCGCCTGGTTCGGCCTGCCCCGGACCGGCTGGCCCGGGCTGGACCTCTCGTTCGACGCGCGGTTCCTGGGCCTGCTCGTCCCGTTCATCATCGTCACCATCATCGGCGCCATCGAGACCTACGGCCACGCCATCGCGATACAACGGGTCTCGCACCGGACCGCGGCGCCGGTGGACTTCAAGGTCGTCCAGCGGGCGCTGAACGCGGACGGCGTGGGCAATCTGCTCTCCGGCCTCGCCGGCACGGTGCCCAACTCCACCTACTCGGCCAGCATCTCCATCGCCGACCTGACGGGCGTCGCGGCGCGGCGGGTGGCCCTCTGGGGCGGGATCATCATCGTCCTCACCGCCTCCATGCCCAAGCTGCCGGCGCTGCTACAGGTCGTGCCCGGCCCCGTCGCCGGCGCGTACGTCTTCGTCTTCATGGTCCTGCTGTTCCGTCAGGGCGTGCGGCTGGTCACCGCCGGCGGGTTCGGCTACGAACGCGGCCTCATCGTCTGCATCTCGTTCTGGCTGGGCCTCGGCTTCCAGTTCGGCGTCATCTTCCCCGACCACCTGCCGCAGTGGTCCCGCGGCATCCTCGACAACGGCATGGCCGCCGGGGGCATCGTCGCCATGGTCCTGACCCTGCTGGTGTCGCTCAAGCAACGCGCCCAGCACGACGTGCTCGAGCCGAGCGTGCGGTCGCTTCCGGCGCTGCACGCCGTCCTCGACCGAGCCGCGGAACGCGCCGGCTGGGACGAGGTAGCCGTCAACCGGCTGCAGCTCGCCGGCGAGGAGGCGTTCCTGTATCTGCTGGAGCGCCAGGAGGAGTCGAAGCCGCAACCCCTGCGCGTCGCGGTGCGGCCGGTCGACGACGTCCTCCAGATCGAGCTCGTCGCCGGTCCCGACGACGTCAACCTGGAGGACCGCCTCGGTAAGCTGGACGAGGATCACCAGATCGTCAGGGACGTCGGGCCGCGCATCCTCCGCCACGTGGCGAAGGAGGTGAAGCACGAGCAGTTCTACGACCTCGACGTGCTCACGGTGACCGTGGATACCCAGGCGCTCGTGTAGGTAGCCTGGGCCTGCGGGTGCTCGCCGGCTGCGGGCGTGGGCGAGCTTCCATACCCCGACCCATCGCTCTCTCCGCGCGGGCGGGGGGTGAAGGACGGAGGGCGCCGCACGGAGGGCGCCGAGCAAGCGCTTCCGTGCAGTTCGTCCGCGGGCGTTGCCTGGAAAGCGGCGGAATCGTCATGGGCCAACAAGACGCGTTCGAGCGCATCCTGACGTCGTTGCACGACGCGATGCTCGACGACGACCACTGGCCGGGCGTCTCGGCCCTCATCGACGAGGCCTGCGGCCTGACGGGCAACGACCTCATCGTCCGTGAGGGCCCGAAGGACGACCTCCGCGTGCTCTTCGTCGGGGCCTACTGCCGAGGGCAGCGCCGCGAAGACCAGGAGCGCGACTACCTCGAGAACTACTATCCCACCGACGAACGCGTGCCGCGCGTCCGGCAGTTGCCCGACAGTCGTCTGGTGCACGTCGAGGATCTGTTCACGGCCGACGAGTTGAAGACCTCGCCCACCTACAACGAGATGCTGCCGCGGACCGGCGGCCAAGACAGCTTGAGCACGCGTCTCGACGGGCCGGACGGCTCCTCCATCATCTGGAGCCTCCGCGATCCGGTCGCCTCCGATGGCTGGGGGTCTTCGCGGATCGCGATGGTCAAGGGGCTGCTGCCTCATATTCGGCAGTTCGTCCGCGTCCGGCAGGCGCTGGTCCGCGCCGAGGCGCGCAACACGACGGTGACCGCCCTGCTCGACAACCCGCGGGTAGGCGTCCTCCACCTGGACCGCCGCGGGCGGATCATCGAGGCCAACGACCGGGGCCGCAGCATCCTGCAACACGCCGACGGGTTGGCGGACCGGGACGGGACGCTGCGCGCCCGCGCGGCGGCCGACCAGGTCCGTCTCGAGCGACTGGTGGAAGGCGCGCTGCCGACCTCCGGCGCGGCCGCGGTCAGCGGGTCGATACTGCTCCGCCGCTCGCCCGTGTTGCCGCCGTTCGTGATCCACGTCAAGCCCGTGGGCGTCCCTCAAGCGGACTATGGAGCGCGGCACGTGGCGGCGCTGGTGCTGATCGTCGAACCCGGGCGCCAGCGTCGCGTCGACCCCGACCTGGTGGCCAGGACCCTGGAGCTGACGCGGCCGGAGAGTCAGGTGGCGGTCTGGTTGGCGGAAGGCAAGAGCGTGCGCGAGATGGCCCAGGCCACGCGGCACACCGACCGCGCCATCTACTGGCACCTGCAGCAGATCTACCAGAAGCAGTCCATCTCGCGGCAGGTGGACCTGGTGCGGTTGGTGCTCTCGCTCGCTGAACTCGAATGAGGGGCCGCGCTGGCCCCGGAGCCGCCCAGCCGGATACGTGCGACGCGCGCCGCTGCTGGCGCGACTCGACGGGCTGCTCGAGCGCCGGCTGTTCGGCCGCTACTTCGCCGCCGGCTTCGAGCACGCCGAGGCTCGATGTCGCTCTTCTCAACGCCCACGAGGCCTGGTCGTCGTCACCCACCGTGCAGCTGGTCAAGCGCGCGCCGAGCAATCACCACGTCGCTATGGCGTTCCGGACCGACCCAGGGGCTCGACCTGGCGCCGCACGTTCTCGACGATGGGGCGGTCCTCGTCGGTGCGCAGGAGTTTCGGTTCTCGCGAGCCGACATTGCCCGGTTCTTCCAGGGCGGGCGGTTGCGGCGGGAGTCTGGCCGCGGTCGATGAGCGCACGGCGGGCTGGGCGGTCGCGCTGATGGTGCATCGCTTCGAGCCTGGCGCGAACTTTCTGCCGTCCTTGCGCCCGCGAGCCCGTCTGAGCGGTCGACGACGTGCATCGATTTCGCCGAAATGCACGACCCTGCACGAAGAAGAACCCCCACACGACCGAAAGCGAAGAAACGGAACGGCGGGTCGACAGCAACCGTGGTATGGTTTCGCGCTCGCCATGCCGCTGCCGCGTGTCTTCCTCGTGTTCCTGCTTCTTGCCGCCGCCGGTTCCTGCCTCCTCACCTTCCCGGCCGAGGCCACCGAGCTGCCGTTCGCCGACCTCGTCGACACGGCCGCCCGGCGTCACGGCGTTGACCCCGACCTGGTTCATGCCGTCATCGCCGTCGAGTCAGGGTACCGCGCGAGCGCGCGATCGCGGGCCGGAGCCCAGGGCCTGATGCAGTTGATGCCCGGCACGCAGCGCGACTTGGGCGTCTCGGACGCCTTCGACCCCCGGCAGAACGTCGACGCAGGCGTCGCCTACCTGCGGCGTCTCACCGACGAGTTCGGGATCGTTCTCGCGCTCGCCGCCTACAACGCCGGGCCAGGCGCCGTGCGCCGCTACAACGGCATTCCGCCCTACGAGGAGACGCGTGCCTACGTGCGTGCCGTCCTCGCCCGAGGCCGACCAGCGGCGGGCGGACACGACGCCGCCCCAGACGTCCTGCTCCGGCGCGACGGGCAGGGTGACGACGAGGCCGCCGCCGGGGTGGGCCGCGAGTTTCAGCCGCCGGCCGAGGCAGCGGCGAAGCGTGGTGTCTCGAACGAACGGCAGATACGGGCCGGGGGCGCCGGGCCGCCACAAGCCGCTGCGGACGCCTCTCCCCTCGTGCTCCCCGCCGCCGCAGACCGGCTCACGGTGGTGGACACCCGGATGGACTGCAATAGTCCCGTCCTCCCAGCACTCGCCGCAATACAGGCTCTCGAGCTCGACGGCGCGAGGCGCGTGCCTGATCGTCCCTCCTCTGGACGCAGGGATCCCGCGGCGGAACCCGACCGACGTGCATGGGCCTGCTTGTTGCCGGCCGCCGGAGAAGCTCGCCGCGGGCGCGATGACGCCAGCTGGAACATCGGCGCGGCGGCAGCTGCGCAGCTCGAAGAGCTGCTCGTGCGGCGGTGGGCGGAGCGGGGCATGTCGGTCGCCTCGGCGCCTGCGCGGGAGTGAGCATGAAGGTGTTCGAGATCGTCTTCAAGGGCGGCGAACACGGACAAGTCATCGCAGAACTGCGGAGGACCTCGACCGTCCCGAGACCGCCGAGCTACCGCGGTCTCGTCGACCGAGGCGCACGCCGCTAGATCACGATGCGTTCGATCTCGTCGACGGTGATCGTGTCCGCCGTCCGGTCGTAGAGCTTCGTCGTCTTCTGCGACGCGTGCCCCACGATCCGCTGCGCGTGCTCGAGCGTCCCACCGTTCGACAGGTACGCCGTGATCCCCGTCGCCCGAAACGTGTGGCAGCAGGTCGAGGGCGGCAGACCCGCGGCCGCCGCCCGCTCGAGGTAGTCGTCGAGCGCCTCGGCCGCCCGATGGTGGGCCAGGATGTCGTGCCGCTTGCCACCCGTCTCGTGCAGCCTGAGCCACTCCCGGCTCTCCTGCCGGAAGTAGTCCTGCGATGCCGAGGACCGCGCTCACGCTCGCCGAATCCCGACAACCCTTGCTCCGCGGATTCGGCGCATCCTGTCGGACCTGGACGCTGCGGTTCAGCCGAGGGACGTGGACCTGCCCGGCTACCGCCTGCACCAGCTGACGGGCGACCGCCGGGGCCAATGGAGCGTGCGGGTTTCCGGGAACTGGCGCATCGTCTTCCGCTTCGTCAATCGCGAGGCGGTCGACGTGACCTTGGTCGACTACCACTAGCCTGCATTATTCATGAAGGTCCAGATTCGACCGCCAAAGGGCGTGGTCGGCGCAGGAATGAGTCTCGGACATCGTCGCCTGCAAGCGGAGCCGGGGTTGAGCAGCCGACCGGGGGAGCATGACGGACGCGAGGGTTGGGCAGCGACAGCCCCGCCGGCGGAGCGGCCCATGCCGCCCAGGAAGCAGGTGGGCGCGGCGCAACGGGTGGGCTATCCGGCGCGCGCGCCCAGCGCGAGTGCGATGTGCCGCCACGCCTCGAGGTGCGGCGTCGAGCGCGGCAGATGCAGAACCACCCGGCGGACCGAGCGGACGACGTGGACCCCCAGCTTCAGCAGCCGGTCGCGCAGCCACGTCACCTGGCTGCGGGCGCACGCAGTACGCGCCGCCCGCAATCGCAGTTCCTGCATGAGCACGTAGGCGGCGGCGGTCAGGAAGACGCGCAACTGGTTCGCCGAGAACAGACAGCAGCTCGTGCGGTCGATCTGCAGCCCATCGAGCAGTTCCTTGATCCGATTCTCGATGTCCCCGCGAGCACAGTAGACCTTCTCATAGATGAAGCGCCGCGTCTGCCGCAGATTCGTTACCACAAACCGCGGGTTGTCCCGCGGCTCGCGGTCTGCGAGGCGAACGACTTCGGCCTTGATCACGACCCGGCGCTCGTGGTCCCACGTGCGGGCAGCGTAGCGGGTGTCGGTATAGACGTGCGCGGTCTCGCCACCGACCTCGCTCTGCGCGCGGGCCACCTGCATGGCGGACTCCGCATGCCGCTGCAACACCGCGTTCTTTGCTATCGCCACGACGTAGTCGAGCCGGGGCTCCGCATCCAGAAAATCGAAGATCTCCGGGGTCGCAAAGCCCCCGTCGAGCCGAACGAGAAACCGCGCCCGCGGAAACGCCGCCCGTAACAGCGGAAGCAGCCGACACAGCAGCCCGAGGGTCCCGTCGGCGGCCACTGCCTTCCCGGGCCGCAGCACCGCCGCGCACAGATACTGCTCCGCCTCGCGGTCGAAGCTCAGAAACCCGAGCAGCGGCAGATAACACCAGCCGCCATAGTGCCCGTTGAAGAACGTGAGCTGCTGGGCCCCGTGCGTCAGGTCGTCGGTCGGGTCCAGATCGATGGTGATGCGCCGCGCCCGCCCCTGCAGGCGACGCCGATGACGCTCGATGACGCACGCCGCCAACTCGCGCCCCATCCGGTAGAGCACGGTGCGGCGCGCGCCGTTCTCGAATCGCGAGATCGTGGGTTGCGACGCCAAGGGCGCGCCGGACACCGGGTCCCGCCCGAGCAGCAGCTTGTGGATGGGGTCGTCGGCCAAGTGGTCGGCATCGTTGCCATCGGGATGACCGCACGCGATGCCGAAAACCCGCTGGCCGATCAGGTCCGCGAGCGTGTGCCGAATCTTCCCCGGTGCGCGTTTGTCGGCCAGACACCGGGCGAACGCCTTGACCAAGCCATACACGCGCTCGGCCGCCTTGAGCAGGACGCCGCCGCCGTCGGAACTGGCGTGTTCCTGGTTGAACCTGGCGACGAGGGGCTTGTCGAACAGATCCGGGAACAGAACAGTCTGTGGTATCGTCTGAGGCGTCACGCAGGGGTCTCCGTTGTGGCTAAAACGTTGTGAGCACTACGTTTGTACCACACGGAGGCTCCTGTGTCTCCCCCTCAACCGCACCTTCACGCATAATCCGGGCTAGGAGTCTGCGCCGCAGAAAACCAGATGCGACAATCGTAGGCGAGATCGGACGACGAAAGGACTTGATGTCGACTACGTTCCGCCCCTACGCGCCGGATCAGTCGCTGCTGTTTCCGCCCGACGTGCGGGAGTGGCTGCCCGAGGGCCACTTGGCACACCACGTCAGCGACCTGGTGGACGGTCTGGACCTGACGGCGTTCTACATGGCGTATGAGGGAGACGGGCGCCGCAACGCGCCGTATGAGCCCCGGATGATGGTGAAGGTTCTGCTCTACGCCTACGCGACGGGGGTGTTCTCGTCGCGCCGGGTTGCCCGGAAACTGGAAGAGGACGTGGCGTTCCGGGTGCTGGCGGCGGGGAACTTTCCGCAACACCGGACGCTGTGCGAGTTTCGGCGTCGGCACCTTGAGGATTTCCAGGCGCTGTTCGTGGAGGTGGTCCGTCTGGCGCAGGAGTTGGGTCTGGCGCGCTTGGGGAAGCTGTCTATCGACGGGACGAAGGTGCGTGCGAACGCGAGCAAGCACAAGGCGATGAGCTACGACCGGATGCAGGAAGAGGAACAGCGGCTGGAAAGCGAGATCGAGGCGCTGTTGCGTCAGGCGGATGCGGTTGACGAGGCCGAGGACGCACGCTTGGGCGCGGAGATTCGGGGCGATGATCTGCCGGCGGAGTTGCACCGGCGGGAAGCGCGTCTGGCCGCGATTCGCGCGGCGAAGTCGCGCCTGGAAGCGAAGCAACGGGCGGCGGACGACATGCGGGGTCGGCAGCCGGGTCAGGACCGGAACCCGAAGGGCGGACCGCCGTACAAGCGGGCGTATGGCGAGCCGGACGAGAAGGCGCAGAGCAACTTCACGGACCCTGAGAGCTCGATCATGAAGACGAGCAGTAAGGGGTTCCAGCAGTGCTACAACGCGCAGGCGGCGGTGGACGCGGAGCACCAGTTGGTGGTGGCGACGGATCTGACGGCGAACGCGAGTGACCAGGGTGAGTTGCCGGTGTTGCTTGACGCGGTGCAGGAGACGTTCGACGCGCAGCCGGAGACGGTGCTGGCCGATGCGGGGTACTGCAACGAGCGGGACCTGAAGGACCTGGAAAAGCGGGGCGTTGACGGGTATGTGGCGCCGGGCCGGGAGGGCAAGCAGACGGCCGCCCGCGATCTGGAGAAACATCCGGCGACGGGTCGCATGGTGGAGAAGCTGGCGACGCCGGCGGGCCGGGAGGCGTATGCGAAGCGCAAGTGGTTGTCGGAGGCTCCCTACGGTTGGATCAAGCACGCGCTGGGCTTCCGGCGCTTCAGCCTGCGCGGACTGGCGAAGGTGCGCTGCGAGTGGGACCTGGTGTGCCTGGCGTTGAACGTCAAGCGCCTGCACGTGCTGAAGGCGGCGTAGGACACGGGGAATGAGGCTCGCAACGGCGGCAAATCGACCTGCACCGCGGTCTCTGACGGGCCATACTACGGCCCGCGAGGACCGAATTTTGCTCTCTGTTCGCCAACCACCGAACATCCATCCCGCCTTGCCGACCGGCGAAGCCGCCCCGACACGGAGCTCAGCGCCTGGGATGAGGACTCATTTCGTGCCGCAAACGTCCTGCGGCGCAAGCTCCTAGGGGAGGGAGGGTCGCGATGCCGACGATGCACAACCCGGCGCACCCGGGCGCGAGCCTCCGCGATGCGATGCTCGCCGAGGGTTGGACGGTGACGGAGACGGCCGCGAAGCTGGGCTGCACGCGGCAGACCTTCTCGCGGCTGCTCAACGGCCGCACCGGCATCTCGCCCATAATGGCACTGGCGTTGGAGCGCATCGGGTGGAGCAACGCGGCGTTCTGGATGCGGCGGCAGGCGCAGTACGACCTGGCGCAGGAGCGCCTCCGCCAGGAGCAGGCGGTGGCATGATCCCCGCCTGGGTTCGGTCCCGGTGTTCTCGAGCGAGCGCAGCCGCGTGACGCCGCACGAGTTCATCACCAAGTGGCCGGGCCTCCGAGCTGAAGGAGCTCTCGGCCTCTCAGGAGCACTTCATCGACCTGTGCCGGCTGCTGGGCGGCCCGACGCCGGTCGAGGCCGACCCGACCGGTGAGACGTACTGCTTCGAGCGGGGCGCGCGCAAGGACACGGGCGGCGACGGCTGGGCGGACGTCTGGAAGCGGCACCACTTCGCCACCAGGATGCGCTCGAACGCTTCTTGGTCGCCCATGACGATTCCCCCTCTTGTCCGTGGCCACGCCCTGGGGAGGGACGGCACGGAAGCGCTGGCTCCGTGCGCCGCCCGCCCGCGCGTGGAGAGCGAGACCGAGGTATCTGTACGGTGTTCACGATACCACCTTGCGCCTTTTTTTGTCACTATCAGAGTTGATATAGAAAAGCGAAAAGGTCCTTTTGAAGAAGCATTTCTTCTCTTGGCATTCATCAGAATTGACAGGAAGGAGTCGACAAGGCACCGCCAGCAACGATTGACAGGCACGATCGCCTGATGCGATAAGTTGTTCCCCTGCGCTCCTGCAAGAGTAGAACGACAGCGAATGGGTGGAGGAGGCGGCCACTCCGATCTGACGGGAGGCCGACCCGGAGTCGAATGGAGACGATGAAGGCGCTCGTCCGGTCCTGGCTCGTTGCCTGCGTCTCCCTGTGTGCGGCGCTGCCGGCCGCCGCCCAGACTCCCGTGGGGGCGCTGGCGGTCGACGAACGTCGAGGCCAGCAGTACGGCTGGGCGTTGGAAGGCCTGTTCTGGCAGTCGATCGTGAACAGCACGAACCCGGCGGACTTCGAGGGCATACCTGGAGCAGTTCCCGAACGGGGTGTCCCGGGCGCTGGCGCAGAACAGGCTGGTGGCGCTGCGGAGCTCGGCGGGCGGTACGTCTGCGGCGGCCGGCCCGCGCGTCGGTGGGGTCGGGTCACCAGCTTCGGGGGCGCGGGTCTCTGGAGCGCCTGCCTCGTTGTCCGGCACGGCGGCGACCTCCGATGTCCGGTCATCGCCCGTGAGGTTCCGCCCCGATCATCACAGGAGCGAGGAAATTGGCAGCATACGTGATCATCGATTCTGAAGTGACAGATGAGGCCGTCTTCTTCGGCAGCTTTCTCGAGCAGGGGCGGGCGGTCGTCGAGGCTCACGGCGGCAAATTCCTGGCCCGCGGCGGCGCGACGGAGGTCATTCAGGGAAACTGGGCGCCGCGTCGCCTCGTTGTGCTCGAATTCGACAGTGTCGAACGGGCCAAGGGATGGCAGGACGCTCCAGATTACGCCGACCTCAGAAAGATGCTCAACAGGTGCTCCAACACCGATGTCGTCATCGTCGAGGGGGTGTAGCCCTGGGTGTAGCCCCTCGACCACCAGTTCTCGCGCACCGACCCGGTCCCTGGGGCGCTTCCCGGCCAGCCGGTGCCTTGATGCTACCGTGAGCCCTCGACCCGCACCATCACAATATCGCCACCGTAATACTTCCGGTGGCGCACGGAAGCCCCGTGCCAGGCGAAACGGACACCTCGGTCTCGCCCCTTCTGCGGTGGCTCGGCTTCGAGGTGACGACCGTACTGCGTGACCCTCAACTGTCGTCCGCCGCCGGCCCGAGTGCAATCTGCAAGTCCCACATTCGTCGCCGGCTCTCCCGATACCGGCGTCACCCGGCGTTGCCCGTGTCTTGGACAACGGAACTTCATCGACCCGCCACGGAGAATACGATGCGGAGTTCGTGGGTAGTACTCGTCTTCTGCGCGTACTTCGCCGCGTTGATCGGCATAGCGCTCGTGAGATCTCGCAGAATGCGAGACATGGCGGAATACGCGTTGGGCAGCCGTCGGTTGAGCGCCTTCACGGCAGGTCTGAGCGCGGGGTCCTCGGCGACGAGCGCCTGGACGATGCTCTCGCTTCCCGCCCTGGTGTACATCAGTGGCGCGGTTGCAATATGGATTCCCATCTTTACTGCATTTGGAATCTGGTTGAGCTGGGTAGTCCTGGCCAGAAGACTGCGCCGTTACACCATCGAGGCCAATGACGTTCTGACCCTCCCCGAGTTCTTTGAAGTTCGGTTCGGAGATACGACGGGAATCCTGAGAACGCTCACGTCGCTCGTTACGGTCCTGTTCGTCATCTTCTGGTTGTGCTCCGGGTTCGTAGGCGGCTCCAAGCTGCTGGAGACGGTATTCGGAATCGAAGCCGCCGCGGGCGTCGTGCTCACGTTTGCGGCCATAGCCTCCTACACCCTGGTTGGGGGGTTCCTGGCCGTCTCCAGAACGGACGTATTCCAGGCACTGCTGATGCTGACGAGTCTTCTGGTAGTCACCATCACACTGTTTGTGTCGACGGAGAACCCCTTCTCGGGAACCGGCGGCTCTTCCGCCGGTTTCTTGGGGCCCTTCGCCGACGGCGGCGTGTCGGTCGCCCTTGTCTTCGTCTTCTCGACCGCGGGATGGGCCTTCGGGGCCTTCGGGTCCCAGAGAACCCTGCAGCGGTTCATGGCGCTGGAGCGAGAGGACAAGCACGTTCAGGGCCGCAACATCTCCACCCTTTGGCTCGTCGCGGTCTTGATGCTAGCAATAGGCGTCGGTCTGCTGGCGCCCGCCGCCCTGTCAGAGGCAGGCTTGACGACCGAAATGGACGACCCGGAGCGCATCTATCTGGTGGTGTCGGAAGTCTTCTTTCATCCCATCGTGACGGGGGTGCTTCTGACTGCCGTGATCGCGGCCGTCATGAGCACGGCGGACTCGCAGTTGCTTCTGGCGTCCGCCATCGCTACTGGCGACATGCCGTTCGTCAGGAGATTTGCGGATACGGTGACCGGCCGCGCGAGGGTCACGTTGAGCCGCCTGCTGCTTTTGGTCATAGGCTTGATTGCCGTGGTGGTCTCCGTGTCGTACCAGGAATCGGTCTTCGATCTGGTCAGCTACGCTTGGGGTGGAATGGGCGCGGCGTTGGGGCCGGTCACCATCCTCGCTCTCTATTGGCGCAGATTCAACTCCTGGGGGGCCGGCGCGTCGATCCTCACCGGCACTGCGGTCGCTTCAGTGTGGGGCTATCTGGAGGGTGGTCCGTCGGGCATCTGGGACATCCAGCCCGCCTCACCGGGGTTCCTGATCGCCATGCTGGTCGCGGCCGTAGTCTGCGTCCTGACGCCGCAACCGTCACGAGAGGTCGTTGAGCTCTTCGACAGAGTCAACTCGGACCGGGGCGCATCGAGAGCACCTTCGCGATAGGAATGGAGCGAATCCCAGCGACTGCAGGCTGCTGAATAGCCCCAGGTACGAAGAGATGCAAGAAAACTCGGCGCATGTCAACGAGGACATCCGCTACGAACCGGAGGACCCGTGCCCGCTCGCGGTCTCCATCGGCGTCGGCGCGCAGGGAGTTCTTCTCGTCGTCGCGCCGGTCGTGGTGAACGTGGCCATCGTCTTCCGCGCGGCCGGACAGTCCGAGCGCCACCTGTCGTGGGCGGTCTTCGCCGCCCTGGTGGTCAGTGCGATTACCACGACCCTGCAGGCCCTTCGCGTCGGGCGAATTGGAGCGGGGCACGTGATCATCGCAGGCCCGGGGCCCATCTTCATCGCCGTCTGCATCGCGGCGCTGGCCGAGGGCGGGCCGGCGACGATGGCGAGCCTCGTCGTCGTCTCGTCTCTCGTTCAGTTCGCGCTGGCGGCCTGGCTGCCCCTGCTGCGCCGCATTGTCACGCCGGTCGTATCCGGGACCGCGATCATGCTGATTGCATACACGATCATCCCGATTGCACTGGGTCTGCTGGACGATGTCCCGGAGGGTGCGCCGCCGGCGGCCGCACCGGGCATCGCCGGAGTGACCCTGGTCGTGGCCACGGCGCTGGCGCTGCGCGCGTCGGGGGCATGGCGATTGTGGTCCCCGCTCATCGGGATCGTGGCCGGTTGCGTCGTTGCCGCGCTGTTCGGACTTTACGACTTTCAACGAGTGATCGACGCACCGTGGGTGAGCATTCCCTGGGACGAATGGCGGGGACCGGACCTGACGCCGGGCCCGGAGTTCTGGGGGCTACTGCCAGTGTTCGTCATCGTGACCCTGATGCTCGCCATCAACAGCATCAGTGACGGCATCGTCATTCAATCGGCGTCGAGACGCAGGCCACAGGCGACCGACTTTCGCGTGGTGCAGGGCGCGCTCAACGCTAACGGCATCGGCGTTCTTCTGGCTGGACTTGCAGGAACCCTGCCGACCATGGGCTATACGGCGGGCAGCACGTCGCTGATCGGCCTGACCGGAGTCGCTGCCCGGAGCGTAGGGTACAGCATCGGCGGCATCTTCCTCGGGCTCGCCTTTCTGCCGAAGCTGGTGACCCTCCTGCTCGTGATTCCCGGCCCAGTGGCCGGAGTCTACTTTGTCATTCTCATAGGCCTCTTTTTCGTCGCGGGAATGCGGACGGTGTTGCAGGACGGCCTGGATTTTCGAAATGCCACGATAACGGGATTGGCGTTCTGGATCGGCGTGGGGGTTCAGAACCAGGCCATTTTTGCCGACCGCCTGAGCGGCGCGTGGAACATCCTGTTCAGCAGCGGTCTGACCGCGGGGGCGTTTACCGCGATTCTATTGACGCTGTTCATGGAACTGACCAGTTCGCGGCGCCGCCGCATGGATGTCGAATTGAAGCTTGCCATGCAGCCCAGAATCGACGCTTTCCTCCAGGAGCTTGCGTCCGGGATTGGCTGGAACGATCCCTCGACCGAGCGATTGCGCGCTGCCGGGGAGGAGACGCTACTGAGTCTGCTGCGACAGGACGAAGAAGGCGCAGGAGTCGGCGGCCGCCGATTGATCATCGTGGCCCGCCCAGATGGCGAGGCGGTGGAAATGGAGTTCCTGGCCGTCCTCGAGGAAGAGAACCTGGAAGACCGGCTAGCGTACCTGAACGAACAGGGCGAAACGCTGGACGAGGCGGAGACGTCGGTCCGCCTCCTGCGGCACTACGCTGCCTCGGTACGGCACCGGAAGTATCACGGCATGGACATCGTTACAGTGCGGGTCACTGGCTCACGCAAGACTCAATGAACGAGTTGTGCTACACAGGTGACGGACAACGCCAAGGGCCGGCGGCTCGCCGAGTATGCCTACGCCCTGCCGCGTACCCGCTGGAACGCCAGCGTCACGCAGCGCCTCGGGCGGGCGAGCCTGCTCGGGCGCCTCAGCTACTACAGCGCCCCAAGATTCAGAGTCCCGAGGGCCGACAGCCGGGACAGGCTCTCACGGTACCGAACGGCCGCCCCGGGGAGGACGGCGGGATCGCCGAGGTGGAGGTCCGACCACAGCCAGGCGGACCCACCTGCCCTCGTCGGCGATCATCTTGACGAGCTCGGCGGCTGTCTCGGCGGAAGCGACGTCGCGGCGGCCCGGTTGATCCTCTGCAGGCGCAGGCGCGCGTCGAGCGACCCCCAGGGCGCGCCGAGCGGGACGGCGGCGATGGCCAGCGCCTCGATGCCAATGACCGCCGGCGCACACCATGACCGCGCCCTTTGCTGGGCGCGCCCGACCATCACGCCGTCTGGGCCGCCACCGTGGTGGCGGCCGCAGGCCTGTTCGAGCGGTAGAATCGAGGAAGGACGAGGCCTCGGAAATCCTCTGAACCGGCCCGTCGCAGCCTGGAAGCAAGCCCATGGCCACGACTCAACGCGCCGTCAAGCGGACGTACGAGGACTACTGCGCAACAGCAGACGACAAGCGCTACGAGCTGCTGAACGGCGATCTGATGATGGTTCCCGCACCGAACAGGAAGCACCAGTGGGTCCTGGGCAGACTGCACATCGAGCTGGGCCGGTTCACCCAGGAACACGGACTGGGAGAGGTGTACGTCGCACCTTTCGACGTCGTTCTGTCGGACACCGACGTCGTGCAGCCCGACCTGCTGTTCATCTCCCGAGCGCGCGAGCACACGATCACCGACGAGAACGTGCGGGGAGCACCCGACCTCGTGATCGAAATACTCTCGCCATCCACCGCCGACCGGGACGTGGGGTACAAGCACGACCTGTACAGCCGACACGGGGTGCTCGAATACTGGATCGTCGATCCGATGGCCGAGACGGTCGCCGTCCATCGGCAACGGGACGGAAGGCTCGAACTCGCCGACACGTTCGGTCGCCGGGACAGGCTTGGAACGGCACTGTTCGATGGACTGCAACTCGAGCTCGACGATATCTTTGCGATCCGGTCATCCCCGCGCGTGCGGGGATGACCGGATCGACGACCGCTGATGGGGACCGGACTCTACAGCGGGGGCCAAGTCACGAACGCGGTCCGCGCAGACGCGGATCGACCGTCCGGCGCCATCACCGCCGCGGATACTCCTGCGTGTAGCCGTTCCTCGGATTCGACAGCACGAAGCTGCCGTCCGCGCGCGCCGTCAGCGCGAGGTAGTGCGCCGTCGTCTCGTCGAGGTTCGCGATGCGCGGCGCGGACGTGTTCAGATCCGGCCCGCCCGGACGCGAGGTCTCGTAGAGCCGGCGGTTGCCGTCCCTCGGCAGCGAGTAGTGCAGCTGCCAGATGTCCTCGAGACCCGGCGATCCCGCGATCGTCAGGAAGTGCTCCGGCGAGGCGCCCTTCGTCCCGCCGTTGTTGATCACCGCGACGCGCGGCTGCAATCCCTGGACGAGCGCCGGCAGCCCGGCGCCGTTCAGGCCGTGACGAGTCGCCAGATACAGGTCCACCGTCCCCAGCAGGTGGTCGGGGCACGCGAGGTCGTGCTCCCTGTTCCAGGTCAGATCGCCGAGGTCCACCAGGCTGAAGCTTCCGTGCCTGATCACCACCCCGACCGAGCGCGCATCCTCGCCGCCGTCGGGCGGCAGCGGCGTGTAGTCGCGGCAGAGCGGGTTCGTCTGGCCCGCGCCGGGCAGCGGCTCCGCCAGCGCCGTGCCGTCCGCGGTCACGATTAGCACGTCGAGACCGTCGACCGGGATGCGGTCGCCCGGCCTGGCCAGGATGTGGCGGCCGCCCGCGCGCACGCCGGCATAGGCCCGATACGTGGCCGCGCCCGGATCGATCGGCGCGCCCACGTCGACGTAGTTGAGGATCGGCATCCTGGCCGCGAGCGCCGGCGTGCCGCCCAGGTGATCGCCGTGAAGGTGGGTGACCATGTGGTAGTCGATCTGCCGCAGACCCGCGTCGGCCGCCGCCTCGGCGATGCGGCCCGCGTCGCGTTCCCCCGGATAGCCGCTGTCGATCAGCAGCGACTCACCCGACGGCGCGACGATCAGCGTGGCCTGCCCGCCTTCGACATCGACGAAATAGACCCGGAGCGCCTCCTGGCCCAGGGTGGGCACCACCGCGAGCGCCGCCCCGACGACAAGGGCGGCGCTCCATCGCAGCACAGCCTGCATGACAACCTCCTTCACAACCGCGGCCCGCCGCAGGACCGACCAGCGCACGTTGGCCGCGGCCCCGGAGCGAGACGTGTTCTGCCGGGCCGAGTGGACGTCCGTCGGTCGAAGTATATGGCGCTCCGGGCATATACTGGCTCTACTTCCATCGTCCAGGCTGAAGGAGGACCATCCCATGTCACAGCGCTGGTGTCCGAACCAACGACGCCTGCTCGTAGTCGCGGTCGCCGTCGTGGCGCTGGGTTCGGTCGGCCTGCAAGCCCAGTCCGCCGGCGGGTTCGTCCCGGTGACCGACGCGATGCTGCAGGACCCCGACCCCGCCGACTGGCTCAACTGGCGCCGCACGCTCGACGGGTGGGGGCACAGCCCGCTCGATCAGATCACCACTGACAACGTGGACCAGCTGCAGCTCGCGTGGAGCTGGGGTCTTGCCGAGGGGTCCCAGCAAACGACCCCCCTCGTGCTTGACGGGGTCATGTACCTGGCGAATCCGGGGGCGATCGTGCAAGCGCTCGATGCCGCCAGCGGGGAGCTCCTCTGGGAGTACCGCCGCGAGACGCCGGACGGCGGCGACGCTCCCGCGGGGGGCCGGCAGCGCAATATCGCCATCTATCAGGACAAGATCTACCTCAATACCAACGATGCGCACGTCGTCGCGATCGATGCCCGTACCGGCACCGAGGTCTGGGACACCGACGTCGGGGGCGGCGTGGGGTTTCGGTACACCAGCGGCTCGATCGTCGCGGACGGCATGGTGGTCTCGGGCCTGACCGGCTGCGGGCGGTATCGAGACGACACCTGCTACATCGTCGGGCTCGACGCGGAGACCGGCCGGGAGGTCTGGCGCACCTCGACGATCGCGCGGCCAGGCGAGCGCGGCGGCGACACGTGGGGCGACCTGCCGCTCATGTTTCGGGCGGGCAGCGACGCGTGGATTCCGGGCAGCTACGACCCGCTGACGCGGACGCTCTTCCACGGCACGGCGCAAGCCAAGCCCTGGGCGCGTGCGGTCCGCGGGACCGACGGCGACGCCCTGTACACGAACTCCACCCTCGCGCTCGACCCCGCCACCGGCGAGATGAAATGGTACTTCCAGCACCTGCCGGGCGAGATGCTGGACATGGACGAGGTATTCGAGCGCGTGCTCGTCGACTACGACGGGAAGCGCTCGGTCTTCAGCATGGGCAAGATCGGCGTGCTGTGGGAGCTCGCTCTCGAGACCGGCGAGTTCCGGAGCGCGGCGGACCTGGGCTACCAGACCGTCGCCGACATCGACGCGACCAGCGGAGAGGTCACGTACCGCGAGGGAACCAACCCGGTCATCGGTGAGGAGATCTACTGGTGCCCGAGCACGTCGGGGTTCAAGAGCTGGCGCGCCATGTCCTATCACCCGGCCACGGAAGCCTTCTACATCCCGATCATCCTCAACTGCGAGACCGGGGTGTTCGGGCCGGTGGAGAAACGCGAGGGCGGGGGCGGCGCCGGACCGGTCCGGCGCACGAACCACTTCCATCCCGAGAGCCCGGATCACCTGGGCGAGTTCGTGGCGATGAGCATGCGCACCGGCGAGATCCTGTGGCGGCACCGGTTCCGAACGCCGATCAACAGCGCCGCCCTGACGACCGGCGGCGGCCTCGCCGTGGCGGGCGACTGGGACCGCCACCTCTACGTTTTCGACGCGGCCGACGGCGAGATCCTGTGGCAGACGCGCCTGCCCACCTCCGTCCAGGGCTTTCCGATCTCCTACGCCGTGGACGGGAAGCAGTACATCGCGGTGCCGGCCGGCACCGGGGGCGGCAGCTGGACGAGCCAGATACCGCTGCAGCTCACGCCCGAGAAGCGGCGGCCCGTCGGGGCCAACGGACTCTTCGTGTTCGCGCTGCGCTGAACGGCGGCGGGCCGTCCTCGATTTCCGCGGAGCACCGGCCTGCGCGGGGACGATGACCGACTCGTACGTGCCGCTCGACGACCTTGTGGTCTCGCCGGGCCGGGTTCAGTTCGGATTCTTCTCGGCCGGCCGCTGTATCGCGATCGACAACACGACCGTCAACGGCGTGCGCTACACGGTGCACTATTCCAAGTGGCAGCGGCGCTCCAGCTCGACGGCGCCCTGGATGGACGTTCCCGGAACGCGGGAGAACGGCGGTCTGTGCGCCTACACGCCGACCAGTGCCGGCGAGTACCGCCTGGTCGGCGAGGTCTCGATCAACGGCGTGCGCGGGATGTATTCGAGCGAGAACACCATCACGGTGTAGAAACCGCGTGGTGACAAGTGACCGGCACGCGGCGGGATGGGCTGGAGTCTTCGTTCTCGTTGTCACCGGGGCCGCCTGCACCCATACGTCCGGCCGGCTCCCCCCGGTGGTCATCACCAGCGGCCCCGCACCTCCGAGTGCATCCAACCCCCGCTCGCAGGAAGCCGGCCAGGCGTACCTGTTGACGCTGGCCATCGAGGCGGCCCCGGCTTCGTGCAGGGACATCTTCTGGGGTGGACCGGAATTCTATGCCACCGCCTCGCGGCGGGATCCGGAAATCGAGGAACAGCTCGATGGGATCCGAGCCGAGGTGCGCTCGCTGGAGCCCAGGATCGACGAATTGGATGAAACGATGGCGCCCCTGCTGGAGCGCGAACACAGCACGGTGCCGCTCGTGGAGACGGAGCGACTGGAGCTGGAACGGTTGCGCCGCAGAAGGCTTGAACTCGATGAGACGAGGCGGCAGTGGTCATCCGACGAGCGGCAGTCGTTGCGACGCGAGCGGGAGGAGACAGACAGGGCCGTGCGGCTGCTCGAGGCCCGCATACCGCTGTCCGACGAGGAGGCCCGGCTGCTGCATCAACTGAAGGCTCAGCGGGCTCCGCTCGCCGCGCGGAGGAACTTCCTGCGACAGCAGCGGGTCGAGTTGACGAGACTCGTTCGGATGCGGACGCCGGGGTCGTTGCGAGTGTACCCGAATGACCGGATCCGGGTGCGGTTGATGGAAGCCGACGCTTTCGCGGACGACACGTGCGCCCGCTGGTCGCTGACGCTTGGCGAGGAGATTCTGGACAGGGGTGGGTTCCTCCTGGAATGGGATGGCCGCACATTGCTGACGCTGCTGGTGCGACCCGTTCCACGGTAACGGCGACGAAAGGCGGTGCACGCCGAGCGGATGATCCCCCGTTCCCCCCGGGGCGATCTGGACGGCGCTGATGGATGTGGGTGGAGGAGGCCTACCGGGACGCGCTGGCGGCACTGGAACGGCACGGCGGAACGAATGAAGACGCCTCCGGCCCCGATGCGAGCATGATCCCTCCTCCGGGTTCGAGTCCTGGCCGATTATGTCACCGGGCCAACCGGAACATCGCGATCCACGGCGAGCTGATCTTCCATACCAGCATGGACGACCACATCGTCGCCCTCGACGCGGAGACGGGCGAGGTGGTGTGGGACACCGAGATCCTGGACTACACGGTGAACCCGGCCAACCAGACCTCGGGGCCGATCGTCGCCGGACCGGGAGAGCCGGGCGACGAAACCTGGGGCGACGTTCCGTTCGAGGAGCGCGGGCACGTCGGCTCGTGGATGGTCCCGAGCTACGACCCGGAGCTGAACCTGGTCTACGTCGGCACGTCGGTCACCTCGCCCGCACCGAAGTTCATGCTGGGCGGGACCGACCTGACGCACCTCTACCACAACTCGACGCTGGCCCTGAACGGGGACACCGGCGAGATCGTCTGGCACTACCAGCACATGAACGA
Organism: Vicinamibacterales bacterium; assembly: GCA_963665465.1. Classification (GTDB taxonomy): domain Bacteria; phylum Acidobacteriota; class Vicinamibacteria; order Vicinamibacterales; family UBA8438; genus JAAXGX01. The sequence goes on along the minus strand of OY762226.1, from coordinate 3,481,644 downwards.
CCACTGGGATCTGGACCATCCCTTCGAGCGCCTCCTGGTCGATACGCCGGTCCGGCCGAACGCTGCGGCGGTGAGCTGGATCAACCCGCGCATCCAACCGGGCGAGGAGCGGCGGGTGCTGACCGGCATCCCCGGCAAGACGGGCATCGTCTACACCCTCGACCGGGAAACCGGGGAGTTCCTGTGGGCCACGCCGACCATCACCCAGAACGTGGTCAGCAGCATCGACGGCGCCACCGGTCAGGTGACCGAGAACGCGGAGCTCATCTTCACCGCCAGCGGCCAGCAGGTGCTGGCCTGTCCGCACGCCAGCGGCGGCAAGGACTCGGAGGCGGGCGCCTACTCGCCGCGGACCAACACGATGTACATGCCGCTGCGCAACGTCTGTGCGCGGATGATGGCCGAAGACCCCGACAACCGGACCAACCGGCTCTACGCCATCGCGTGGCGGTCGGAGCTGGCCCCCGGCTACGACAACGTGGGGAGCGTGCAGGCGATCTCGGCCGAGACCGGCGAGAGGGTCTGGAACTACCAGCAGCGGGCCGCCACCATGGCGCTCGCCGCGACCGGCGGCGGACTGGTGTTCGGCGGCGACGTCAACGGCCGCTTCCGGGCCTTCGACGACCGGACGGGGGACATCCTCTGGGAGATCAACCTCGGCTCGCCGGTCTCGGGCTTCCCCATCACCTACGCGGTCGACGGCCGGCAGTACGTGGCGATCAGCGTCGGTACGGGACGCTTTCTGGACCTGACGCCGGAGCTGCGCCCGAGGCCGGTCGGCGTCGTCCGCTCTTCAAGCGCGAAGAACTCGATCCACATGAAGCGCCAGCGGCCGTGCACGGCGGCGAACAGAGCCGGCGTTGCCGGCGCGTCGATCCGGATCTCGCCGTTCGGCTCGCCGCTCGGAACGGCGCGGGACTCGGGCTCGCCGTGATGCTCGGTCAGGACGGCGATGCCGTCGGCCGGCCATTCGACCGAGCCCGGTGTGAACAGCTCGCGCCGCGAGCCGGTCGACGCGCGTCCTTCCTGCACGATCGCGCTGACGATCCGCGCTCCGGAATCGGCGGTGGGTCACCTGGAAGGCCGGAACGGAGTGAAAACCCGCGGGGCGGGTTGACGCAGCGCTCGACGGGTGGTTCGTCATCCGAGGATGGGGCCGCATCATGGGCTACACTGGTTGCACCTATGATGACGTATGGCTCAGTACCACGTGGAGCGCCTCCACGCCCAGGGCCGAGATGTGGGCGCCATGCCTGACTTCAGCCTCGTGGATGGGTTGGTTGCCTTCGCACAGCAGCCGTACAACCCGTTTCCTGGGGGTCGGCGCACGCCGGTAGCGAAAGCCGGGGACCTGAGGCCGACGTTGGACGGAGAACACTGGTATACGTGCTCATGCATCCCCTTATTTTGGCAGGCATCAGATCACGCCGAAGACCTCTCGATACACGCGCTGTTCCATGAGCATGCTTCCGAACGTCTCCATCAACGGACGAATGCGATCCTCGGGCCAGTTGGGGAGATGGTGGTACAGCATCAGCCCCTGCCGAAACAACGAATGCGTCCGCCGCTTCACCGTGTTCGCCTTCAGCCAGCGGTCATAGCCGATGCGCTCGCCGGCCGCGCCCAGCAACGACAGCACGGCAATCGCCAACGCGCTGATCAGCAAGAGGCGGTCCCGCCGGTCGGGGCGCGAAACATGCATCGACGACAGCCCCATGCCGAAGCGCATGTCCTTGATGTCGCGAAAGCCCGCCTCAATGCCCCACCGCTTGCCGTAGTACCGAATCAGGACCCGCGTCGGGACTGTTGCTTCGCTGGCCACCAGGCACCACGGTTCGTCCATCTTCGGGGCGTGTACGCACACGACCACGCCGACCGGCAGCTCGTACGTGTCGGTCACCCGAGCACCCACCAGCCGCCGCGCACGCCCCCCGGCGCCGACCCACGCGGCGGCCGCTCGCCGCTCGCCTCGCGCATTCGTCACGTAGATGTCTCCGCGCAATCGAATCACGTATTCGAAGGCCAGCTCCGTCGTCAACGCGTAGAACAGCTTGCAATCCCCAAAGCCCCGGTCTGCCACGACGGTGACTTTCACACCGGCCGGCAGCACCTCCCGCAAGCGGCACAGCACCTCGTACTCGTAGCGCCGCTGATTGCCCTTCAGCGTCGAGGACGCCACCGTCTTCCATAGCAGGGGCGTCGCGCGCCCATGGCCCGTCACCATCGACAGCACGATCGTGTCCTGCCCGTCGGCCGCGAAGCTCGTCCAATCCAGCGCGACGACCACTTCGGTGCGGGCGCCGACGATGAACGGCGTCCAGTATGCGAAAAAGGTCCAGACCTCGACGCCTCGATTGCTCAGGAGCCGATCCACCTGCTTGACGCCATGCTTGGTCAACGTGCCCATGGCCTGGGCCAGGCCGCGGCCCACTGCATGGATTGCCAACGAAGCGCTCGTCAGCACGCCCAGCGTGGCGTTGGCCAACGACAGCACCCGTTTGGCATGCAGGTCGCCCTCGTACAAGGTGGTGATGAAGTTCAGGATGTCGTATTTCCGGAGCCATTGCCCGGATGAGGCCGGCCGGTCTTGTCGTGTATGCACGCAGTCATACTTTAATTCAACGTGCACCACCCTTCAAACTCTATAACTGATGGAGGCGGGAGGATCTGCCCTATCAATTCATATGCGAAATGAGGGGATCTCTGAGGTATACGTGGCCGGTTGATGATCGCAAGTTGTTGGAGCACACGGGCATCAGGGTTCGGTCATACTCTCGACTCGACAAGAACATCGAGTTGAAGCACGCGCTGCACGAACGGTTTGTGCAGGCAGCAAGCGACGAGAGGACCCGAATCGTCAAGTACAACGTGACTACCTTCGCTCGCTCGGAGAATGCGCTCGACGTTTGGGTGAGTTGAGGCAGAGGACAATCTGCATACACTTTGTCGAAAGCATGTTGTTCAGCATCGCGGAGCGATGCGCCGCGGGTCTGTCCGCGGCCGATCGCCTGTCCGCTCCACTCGATATGAGCGTCCAAGCGTGTCCGGGATGCGGCGGCACCAAGTTCGATCTGGGAGGGAACGGCGACACGTCGAAGTGTCGCGACTGCGGAGAACGGTTGACTGCGGTGCAGTTGGTCGCCGCTCCGGCTCCTCACAGTGAGGAAGGGAGTGCGGCTGATAACCGATACCTGCGCGGTCACGAAGCGGGAACATCGGCCGGCCGCGCGAGATCCCGCGGGGCACCGCTTCAGAGCGGCGCGCGTCGACCGGGGCGCGCGCGGGTCGAATTCCGGTTCTGCAACACCTACCAATTCATCGACGTGCAGGACTTCACGACAGGCAGGCGCCAGTGACCGCGTCCTGGAACACGACCTCGTCGAACCGCACAGTCTGGCTGTGGTCGGTTTCGACGCCTGTCGTCCGGACCGTGCCCGCAGAGCGCTACGAGCCAGCGTGCCCGACGTCGAACTGCGCCATAGTCGAACTCTCACAACCCTAATTCGAGGACAAGTAGCACATGCCAAACCCCACTGATTTCAATGTTTTTCTGAGCTCCTTTCGGTCGGACAAGTTCCAAGGATTGAGGGATGCCCAAGCCTTCGTTCTCGATCGGTATAACGACCTTCTGGGTACTAACGACGTCGGCGTCGAACTGCCGACGGGCGCCGGCAAGACACTGATTGCGTTGCTCGTCGCCGAACTGTGGCGACGCGACAACCGGAAGGTCGCGATCTTGTCGGCGAACAAGACGCTGGCGAGGCAGATGGTCAGCGAAGCGGTCGCACTTGGCGTTCCGGCAGTGCTGATGGAAGGAGCCGGACGCGACATTCCCGGTGTCGACAAGCGCGCGTACCAACGTGCCCGCAGCATCGCTGTAATGAACTACTGGGTCTACTTCAATCAGAACCCAGTGATCGACCCCGCGGATCTCCTGGTTATGGATGACGCCCACCTAGCAGAACACTGCCTCCATTCACTCTATTCTGTCGAAATTGACAAGCATCGACATAGCGCACTATTTGAATCGTTAATGACGGAGTTGGGGGCGCGCTATCCGGAATATGGAGTCATCACGGACGCACTGGCTCAAGACACGCCGTCGATCTCACCGGCAGAGCTGCTGTCCTTTCTCGACCATGCTGCGGTTGCCGGTCGGATCCGTGAGATCATCGATTCGTCCCCATCTCTCCAATCGGACACTGATCTGCGGTTCCGTTGGACGCGCCTGCGACAGGGCCTCAACGAAGCGAACATCTATATCAGCCTCAGGTCCCTGTGGATTCGGCCCTACATTTACCCTCTCATCGCAAACGACCACTACAGAGACGTTCAGCAGAGGCTCTATGTCAGTGCGACCATCGGCGATACCGGTGATCTGAGCCGACGGCTGGGAACTAACCCGACCGAAAAGATCCCGGTGCCCGCGGAGTACACACAACAAACATACGGCCGTCGTCTGATCGTGATGAACCGGATCGAGGACACCGATATTCCGGAGCGCCTGCAGCGCGTCATTCTCGCCGCGCTTAGGATTCACCCGAAGAGCGTCTGGCTATGCGCGAGTCAAGCGGAGGCTACGAGGGTGCGCGAAATCGTATTAAACTGGCTCAACGCGAATGGGATCGTCGGCCATCCAAGCTGGATCCTGAGCTCCTTGGGTGGCGAGATCGAAGATTTCAAGCGCGCCGCTCAGGGACACCTGATCGTTGGCGGGCGATTCGACGGTATGGACTTCAACGCAGAAGAGTGCCGCCTCGTGGTGGTGAAGACGCTACCAAGGGCCGTGAACATTCAAGAAGAGTTCATCTCGGCTTATTTGCGTGACTCGGGTTTCATGCGGCGACGGTTGAATCAGCGCATCGTGCAGGCATTGGGGCGCTGTAATCGCGCAGAAAGCGATTATGGCATATACGTGCTCGCCGACAAGCGGTTCGCGACACACTTTGGTCGAGAATCAAATCGGGAGGGTATTCCGGCGAACATGATCGCGGAGCTCGACATGGCGCAGGACCACGCGGACATTGAACAGACGGAGTTGGTGGCGGGCGTGGAACGCTTTTTGCGCGCAGATTTCGCGGGTTTCGACGAAGAGTATGTACAGTATCGAGAACAGGTGCCAGTTGAGGGAACTGTCGCACAGCCACCGGAGACTTCTGCTGATGAAGTCCATGGTTGGTCCGCACTATTTGCAAGCCAAAACTATGCCGTGGCGGCCGACCGATTCGAGGGAATCTGGGACGCGATGCGAGCGGCGAACGTCGTCGAGATGGGGGCGTTCCATGGTTGGAACTGGGCGAAGGCGTTGCATCTGGAGTCGCTGTTGGGCGACGCAAACGCTGGGGAGAAAGCCCTTCAAGTGCTCGATGCGGCGGTGGTGCGTGGAGGTAAGAGTTCTTGGTTCAACCGTATGCGTGCGTCGTTGAATCGCGCACGGCAGGAGCCGCCGACCACGGGACAGGCGGGTTTGGACTACGCGTCAGTTCTGATACGCGCCTTCGACGATCAACTGGAGCGCCTCGGTACCCGGGGGAACCGGTTTGAGCGCTACTGTCAAGTGGTGACGAACGGCTTGGCGGCGGATACACATGACAGGTTCTGTGAGGCGTTGCAGAAGTTGGGCGAGCTTCTCGGCTACTCCGCGTCGCGGCCGCGACACCAGGCCGCGCCCGATTGTCGGTGGCGCGGCGTTTTCGGGAACGGGAGGGAACTCGTGACGTTCGAGGCAAAGATCGAACACGTCGCGCGCGCAGAGATCGTACCCGCCGACGTGGGGCAGGCGCACAATCAACTCGCGCGCGCGGAAGCGGAGTACGGCGCTCAAGAGTACACTATTCGGGGCGTGATCGTGACGCACCTGGATGCTATCGACGAGGCGGCGGAAGCCTCCGCAGGAGGTATTCGAATCATCGTTCGAGATACGGTCATTAGACTCTGGAATCACGTGCGGCTCTTGTTCAGCCTCTATAGAGACCATTGGTCCCTTGACGATGTGCGGTTGCGAGCGGCTGCGGCAGCGAGAATCGAGGCTCGGATTCCGCGGACCGGATGGCTCGTGAGAGCGCTTGACCACCAGGGGCGTTTTGTTGGGCCGGAGCAGTTGCTCGTGGAGTGGCAATAGGTGTCGGGAGCGTCGGGAGCGGTGTGTCGCACGGTGATGCGGACGGCCGGGGAGCCAGACGATGGTCCGGCTCGATGCTTCGGGAGCGGAATGCGCGAGGGACGAACCGGGGCGCGTGCGACCGGCCCCGCGACGGCCTCGAGGCCGGGATCACGGTGAAAGTGACTTCACGTACGGCACGGGGAGGCCTGCCGGACGTGGCTCGACATGGAGACCACGTCCGCACCGACGGCTACCTCAACCTCGGCAAGGTCGAGACCATCTGCAAACTCCGAGGTGCGCAGGGAACGTCCGAACCCAGCAAGTAACGATCAACCGCAGGAGCCGTCGACGCAGCAAGGGCCGGTAGCGAGGAACGCAATCGTGCAGGCGACGGCACTCGACGTGGTCGAGTACTTCGGATACCCGCCCGCAGAAGAGGCGGCACGCACGCTCAGTTTCGCACGGGCACTGGTCACGTTCCGCGAGGGCAGGGAACCGACAGCCGACCGGCCGGCAGAACGCCCGCTCCAAGACCCGGCCCCGCTGGAGAAGAGCGCATCGACCGGGGCCCCGAGAGCGGCCGCCCCGGAAGAGAGCACACCGCCGGCAGAACCGACGCCCACGCGCTCGGCAAACGCGGCAAAGAAGAGCACGCCGCCAGCGACACCCGAAGCGACGCCAGCTCAGAAGAGCACATCGCCAGCAACGCCCGGGCCGGCACCGTGCGGTCCGCTCGCGGCGCCTCGAGCGCCACCCGTTTCTTGAAGTTCGCTGTGTACTGGCGTCGCCGTTTCGTCGTCATTCCAGTGCCTCCCGGAGGTTCTGGAACACACCTGATCCAGTGGTCCGAAAGAGCGGGACCACCTCAGAGCGGCTGCCGAGGCTCGCCAGCACTACCAGCATAAGCACAGGTACCGACCTAAGACAGGCGTCCGACACTAAGCGTAGTAACATCCTGTCCGCTCCAGTCGGCCACAACAAATTCCGACACACGACCCTCTCTCTCCGCACGCCCTCGGAGCCCGAAGAGCCGATCCTTCCCACCGACTGCTTGCGAAGGATCATAGCCTTCTTTGAACTGGATGCTTCCACTAACCACACTGCCAAACTTCGCCGGGAACCAAAGTGGTCCACCGCCCAAAGTACCCTTAGCAACCCAGTTGTCATCTATCCTGTCGTAGAACGATGTATCCCAACCCCTGGGCAGCAGGACCGCGACTCCCGACATTATAACTGCCCAGCACTGGATGGTGTCATGGTTCATGAGGATACCGGACACCTCGGCTTCTTCACATTTGACGGTAAAGTGGCGGATAATCTCTTCGTCCGGCTTCATAATCTGCTCCCGCACACGCTCGACGCCTGCGCCCCTAGCATAGCGATAGCCATGCACCCCCAGCAGTGAAAACACAGACAAATATGAAAGCTTCAACCAAGTAACCATGCCAGTACGTGGATCGCGCGGTGCAGTAAACGAAATGGTCACATCCTCGCCCTTCGACATAGCTTCTCTGTGAGCCCTCGCTCTGGCTGTGCCGTGATGCTCGCGGATCCTGGCGTTAATGGTCCCGTCCTCATCTATCTTCATATCGGCTTGCACAACGGCGCCACCCACTTCCAACTGAGCCCGAGTACGAAGGAGTTGTGAAGCCACTGCCGGTTCTACACCACGGCTGCCACAGTCCCTACAAGTCAGGCATGCCTCAAGGGACTCATCCATAGTAAAGGCCGTAAGAGGTATACGCGCCAGGACCACAGATGCACCGTCCTCAACGTCGTTTTTTGAGAACATCTTAAGACAGATAGGACACGCATTGTTGCCCGCCTCGAACAACCGCAGCCTGGACCCCGCATCTGAACTCCAGACATCGAAGGAGTACTTCGCCCACTCCAGTTCATCTACTGGAATAATAATATTGCCTACATTATCGGGATCGTCTTCGAAGAGAGCTTTGGCCTCATCGCGCGTGTGGAAGTGTTCTATCTTTAACAGAAAAGGCGAATTTCCAGCACCTGGGCGATACTTGCAGGCAAGATAGCCATTAGAGTAATTGTAGAGAGCCTCTCGCAATCCACCCCACCACAGGTGGGTCAAGCCGTGCTCTCTTGCGTAGGCCTTCACCTCGCTCTCTATCTCCTGCGGTGGCAAGTCGTCACCAACTAGAAGCATCACTCACCTCCCCGGCCAAATTTGGCACTGGCTATTAACAGGCCGCTCCATCGGCTAGTGCAACTTCGCAACTCAGCAAGAAGCTCGCGCGCACGGTCAGTCTCGAGATTCTCCAAATCGACACGTAATCCCAGATCTCGAAACTTGACCATTAGCAGAGCCGCCTCATGTTTCGCTTTAGTGAAATCACCTTGGGCTACAAGAGTCACCACCCGCCTAACAAGGAAATATAAGAAACAAAAACGTATCCTAGCAAGTACGCCAGAGATGATACCCCGTAGAGTGGCAATGGTAGCCGCCACTCCCAGACCGGCAAATAGCAGTAAGACATAGTACCACGCAGGCGATGTGATGACAGGTGCTTTCATTTTCACAAGCTCGATGACAAAAAATGTGGCATATGCCAGCAATATCTCATAAACGCTCGGCCACCGTCCCTCGAACGTTCGCATCAGCCCAACACCTTTCATCGTAGGCACGGTCAGCCAGACTACGCTCGCGCTTTTCGCAAGGCAAGACGCAAGGAAGAACGACCCATAATCCTCATGTTCTCTGCATCAGTCAAACGGCTATATCGGGCGGCGGTCTATTCAGCTCATCGAGGGAATATCTCAGGCCCGCCCATTGCGTCGTCCTTGTCTAACCCCATTATAAACGCCTGCCTTTGGCAGCTCCATCGTCTACGACACCCCTCTCTTCTCCAGCAGCGTCTGTACGAGGACGAAGCAGTACAGGGGAACGAAAACCACCAGGTTCGACCGCTCGTCCAGAGCCATCCAGCCAGCCCATCGGGACCACGAACGACGCCGTCAACGCAGCAGAGAATGCAGTTCGACGCCACCAACGCCGGTCATCACGCGAGACATTGAGAATCCAGAACGTCTGGAAAGTCCCGAGCACGGCCGTCACGAGACCCAGGAACACAGCCCATTCCTGCTGTCGCAACTACAACTCCCTTCCTGAGGCAAACGTGACTCCTAGCGAATATCGAACGGAGTTCGGAACCGCCTTCAAGATCCCTTGTGCTACTCCCTTGTCTACCACCCTTCGTATAGATGCGATGATGGCTTCCACGCGGCCAAGTTCTCCGTTTTGATCCGCCGAGATGCTATGTGCGAATACGGCGTTCTCGTCCCAACCGCTGACGCAAGATATTACGGACTGGTCTAAGCCTGTCGCGGCGGTCCTGCATACTATACCGTGCTTGTCGTCGGCAATCTGGTCGCCGCCATAGCTGTTCCAAATGCTGTTCAAGGCTGCACGGGTAACCGCATCTTCCGCCTCATATTGCGTCTCCAGGTCGGGGGACTGCTCAAAGGTCCGCTTGACCCAGTGTTGCTCTTCGCCGCCGTTGCGGTACTGCTCAACAAAGTAGTGGTCAGGGACTTCTTCGTCCATCGACCGCAGCAAGGTTCTGACTTTCCAACACAGTCGGGTCTGTATGGCTTCTACGGATTCTGGTGCCCCTCCGTATTCACTTACCTCAAGTACGCGTCTGCTATCGCGCTTTGGGCTAGATAGTTGTGCTCGTGCGAGAAAGCACATTGATTCACTCTCGTGATCCAGTTGTGTCTCGATTCGTGTAGGCATACTTACGACTCCTGCCTCTTATCGCACCAGGTTACGGACAACAGAGACACCATCCCGGTGTGCCGTGATGTACTTCAGCCGGTGCGGCCTTTCCGCTCCTGCTCCACCCATTTCGCTAATCCTTCAGCCTACGGCGCCGGTCACGTACTTACATGCTCGTCGGTCTGAGGCGGAGCGTCGCTAGACTCCTTGAAGAGGCGTGATCTTTACAGTTGAGTCAAGTTTCGCCAGCGTCTCATTCGGTAGTTCCGTTCTCGGGGTCGGCTACGCGGCGAGCCGGTGTCCGCGCCAGAGGTCGTCGACTTCCCGATCGTAGGTCGCGACGACTTCACGCAGGCGCGTGGTCGATTCCCCGTCGAGGGTCGCCGACAGGACGGGGCCCAGACCCCGCGCCTGTGTGCGATGGTACGCGAGGGCGACGCACAACCCCTGGGCGGTGAGCCGATATCGCTGGGTGCGGGGAATTCGTTCGATGAGGCCCCGCAGCCGGAGCCGGCGCAGGTCATAGGTCATGCGGCTGGCTCGGTAGTCGTCGGGCGAGAGCCCGCAGAGCGCCGCCACCGTCTCGCGCAGGTCCCGGTTGCGGAAGCCGTGCGGCAGCAGGTCGAACCGCAGCAGAGCGGCGAAGAGGCTCTGCACCCGCCGGTCGCCGAAGCGCAAGGTCGAGGCGCGTTGGCCGTCGATGCACGCCGGACGGTGCAACTCGTCGAGCACATCGGCTCCGAGAGTGCAGTCGTGGCTGAGACGTTGGACGCCGAGCAGGCGTCGGTTGGCAGCGAAGCCGATCTTCTTCAGATCATCGAGGTTGCTCAGCCGGCGGCCGACATCGAAGTCGTACGTGTCGTTGATGACCGTCTCGGTGCGCAGCGCGCGCCCTTCCTTGTGGCACCGCTTGATGCGCGAGTGCTTGTAGTCGACGTGCACCGACGGGATGACCCCGTCGGTGATGACGCGGGTGCTATACCGCGAGGGGGTGCGTCGGTTGACGCGCCGGTCGAAGATCAACTGCACGTGGTCGGGCCGACCCATGTCGAGGTTCTCGCGCAGCACCTCTTCGAAGAAGACCCGCCCCTGCGCGGGCCGATCGAAGACCTGGGTCAGAGCGAACTTGGCCTGGAGAATCGAGACATCGTAGCGAATGCCCTGCTGACGGTCGCGGGCTGCGAAGGGGTGGGGCAGGCGGGCCAGCCACTTGCGGAGCAGCGCGTCGACCTTGTGTGCCGTCAGGGTCTCGGCCAGCCGCTGCATCGCGAGGGGGTCGGCGCAGCGGCGGATGCCGTTGTCGAGCGACTCGTACCCGATGCCCCGCTTCTTCAACTGCCGCTTGAGGTACTCGTGCCCGTTGATGCACAGCTTGGCGTTGTAGGGGAAGTAGGAGCAGAACTTGAGGAAGAACGGGCCGAAGTCGTCGTCGACGGCGTAGAAGTAGTACTGGTTGACCATGGCCGTCGAGACGGCCAACCACGGATAGGTGGCGCCGGTGGCGGGGTCGTGGCGGCGTTCGGTGCGCAGCACGCGCGCCTTCTCCTGTGCCCGGCCGATGTAGAGGACGCCCTCGCCGCCGGTCCACGTGCGCAGGTACTCCCGCGTACGCTCGTCCTTGCGCTCCCCGCGACGGAACGACACGATGTCGATCCGGTTGCGCTCGGCGTAGCGCTTGATGGCCTCGACGAAGCGCTGGGTCATCGGCGCCATCAGCGCCGACGACGGCACCGGCCGGCCGTGCATCTTCCGGAAGAAGTGGGCCACGCCGGCTCCGGCCTGCAGCAGGGGCACGTAGACATTGAGGTACATCCGGTCGACGCACTCGAGCGTCAGCGTCGTGTGCCGCGACAGGACTTCTGCGACGGACCGTGCTACCTTCATGGCTCGGACTCCGGTCGATGGGCTCCTCACCGGCCAAGTCTACGGCCATCATCGCCTCCGGGCGACCATGAACGCGGCTTCGTGCCGCAGCCGCCGCCCTGGACGACCCGGCACCGACGATCACCCAGCGTGCAGGCGCGCTCCGCCACACTCGAAGTTGTCGGTCACTTCGTCGCCGAGGGCGCCGCGGCGGAGTCGGAAATCTGGATGAACCGCGTGATCGCGCAGAGCTTCTTCCGTCGCACCTCCGCGGTCAGCGCCGCGCGCGTGAAGCTGGCTCCGGACGTCGTACGTGAAGGCATTGAACCAGCGCCTGTCCGCCGACTCGGGTCTGACCAGCAGGCTAATTCGGGAGCAGGAGTTCGTCGCGGCGCAGTCGGCGTCGCGCGCTGCGCTGATCGACGCGTTCGCCTACCTGATCGCCGGCATCATGGCGCTCGGGTCGGTGTGCGGCACGCTGGCCACGATGTTCACCGCCGTCAGCCGGCGCTCGGTCGAGATCGCGACCCTCCGCGCGCTCGGTTTACACGCCGTTCCGGTGGTCATGTCGGTCCGGGTCGAGGCGACGGTGCTTGCGCTCGCCGGGGGTGTCCTGGGTACCGTCGTCGTGTACGCCGTTCTCGACGGCTATACCGCATCGACGCTCAACCCGGCCGCAGGATCGCAGTTGGCCTTTGGGTGCCGGGTGACGCCGGAGTCGGTACGGCTCGGTCTCGGGTGGGCCATCGCAGTCGGCGTCATCGGCGGGATGGCGCCGGCGATGCGCGCCGCGCGTCTGCCGATCACGACCGTACTGCGGGGAACTGAGTGAGATCGACCGGTCGCCGGGCGGCCGGTCCCGGATCGTTTGAATCGTCTGGCTGGTTGTCGTCTTCGCCGTCCTGGGCGGCGGGGGCGTTGCGGGCTGCCGGTGGTGGGAAGAGGCCCGGATTCCGGTGGTGCGGACCGTGGTGGTGCGGCAGGCCTTGCCGGCCGACGGCCAGCCGACGGTGCTGAACGCTTCCGGCTACGTGACCTGCGCGCCTGCAATCGACCGTGTCCTCCGAGGTCACGGGGCGTATCGTCGACGTGCTGGTCGAGAAGAGGATGACGGTGACCGACGGTCAGGTCCTCGCTCGGCTCGAAGGCCGAGGCGGACTCGCTCGAGGCGCGGATCGCCAACCAGCGCGATCAGGTGGCCGTGGCCGAGCGCGAGATCGACGTGCGACGGACTGGCCCTGGAGGACACCGTCATCCGCGCGCCGTTCAGCGACGTGGCCGTCTCGACGGACGCCCAGCCGGGAAAGATGATCTCGCCGGTCAGCGCCAGCGGGGCTTCACGCGCACCGGCGTCTGCACCCTCGTCGACATGTCGTCGCTCCAGATCGAGGTCGACGTCAACGAGCGCCACATCAACGGGTCTCGCCCGCACAGCGCGTGGTTGCGACCCTCGACGCCTACGCCGACCGGGAGATACCAGCCCGCGTCATCACGACGATTCCGGCGGCCGACCGCCAGCGCGCGACGGTCCTGGTGCGGATAGCGTTCGACGAGCTCAGCGACTCCCGCCTGCTTGGCCTCGACCTCTTCGGGCATCGCGTCCATGGTACTCGGCGTATGTATGATCGGGCTGCATGAGCAGAAACGTGCAGACCGCCGCAGGGCCCTCCCAACGTTGTGGGGTACGCCGTGGGATACTCTGTTTAGACATCCACGTAAGTGTATGTATACTCAATTGTTTACAGCGTCAGTCGCGCTGACGCTGCCCGAATGATCATCCCGCGCTTCAGGGCGCCTCGAGAACGATATCGAAGTCGACCCGCACCTCGTGGCCGACGGGGGCCGAGCCGCCCCCGTCGCGCAGCGGCGGGATCCCGAAGACGGCCGGCACTACCGTGGCCGTGCCGGTGAACCGATCCCCTCGTCTCACCGCGCGGACATCGAGCGGCAGGAACTGCCCGTGCATGCCCAGCTCGCCCTGCACGAGCCAGACGCCCCCCTCGCGCTGGTCGATCGTCAGCGAGTGATAGGTGACCCGGGCATACCGCTCCGCCTCGAGCCCCTCGGGTCCCAGCATCCGCGTCCGGACCCTCTGCCGCTCCTCGGCCGACCGCCCGGGATCGACGACGCGCAACTGGTCGACGTTGATCACGAGCGCCAGGTGCGGCGTCTCGGTGTCCTCGACCGATCCCTCGGCGAGCGGCGCGTCGATGACATGCGCCGCGGCGGCCGCACCCGGGGCGGGCACGTAGACCGTGACGGTGGACCGCTCGACGTCCATCCAGCGCAGCTCCGCGCCGGGGGCCGCGACCCATACCAGGATCCAGGCGCCGACGGCGGCCAGGAGTCTGCGCCGTAGAACGGCGCGGACTCCTGCAGGGTTGGTCGGGCGCCGAGCGGAGCCGTCAGGCGACGATTGGCGGGCGAGCGCTCGTCGTGTCATCGGGTTCATTCTAGTCGAGCCCCGCCCGTGCAAGCGCAGCCTTCCATCGGCCTGCTCCGGGACGTAGAATGCGGCTGTGACGCATCCGAGTTTGTGCCGGATTGCGGCGATCATGCTGTGCGCGGCGCCGAGTCTGGCGGCCGGCCCGCCCGATTCGCGTCTCGTCGAGGCGGCCGCCAGGGCCGATGTGGCGCAGGTACGCGCCTTGATTCGGCAGGGGGCGGACGTCAACGCGCCGTACGGCGACGGCGCAACCGCTCTCCACTGGGCGGCTCACCGGGACGACCGGGAGCTGGCGGACCTCCTGATCCGCGCGGGAGCGGCGGTCGACGCCTCGAACGACCTGGGCGCGACGCCGCTGTGGCTCGCCGGCCAGAACGGCAGCGCAGCCCTGGCGGAACGCCTGTTGACGGCAGGCGCCAATCCGAACGTCGCGCTCGCCTCGGGCGAAACGCCGTTGATGGCCGCGGCACGCAGCGGCAACGCCCGGCTCGTCGAGCTGCTGATCGCGGCCGGAGCGGATGTGAACGCGAGCGAGAAGCGGCAGGGGCAGACGGCCCTGATGTGGGCCGCATCGCAGAAGCATCCGAGCGTGGCGCGGCTGCTGGTCGCGGCCGGCGCGGACGTGCGGGCCCGCACGAAGGAATGGATGGAGTACGTGCAGTTCGCCGGCGGCGCGACGCTGGGCGTGCTGGGGGGCGAGATCGAGTTGCCGCAGCACCGCAACGGCGGGTACACGCCGTTGATGTTCGCGGCCCGCTCGGGCGGCGTCGAGACGGCCAGGGTCCTGCTCGCGGCAGGAGCCGACATCGACGAGCCCACCGGGAGCGGCACGACTCCCCTGGTGGTCGCAGCGCACTCGGGCTTCGGCGAGCTCGGCGCGTTCCTGCTGGACCGCGGCGCCGATCCGAACCTCGCCGCGGGCGGCTACACGGCTCTCCATGCGGCCATCCTGCGCCGTGATCCGGCCCTCGTGAAGGCGCTGCTGGCGCATGGAGCGGATCCGAATGCACGCATCGAGAGGGCCACGCCGGTGGGACGCAGCTCCGGCGACTACGCGCTCACGCTCTCGCTGATCGGGGCGACCCCCTTCCGGCAGGCGTCGTCCTACAACGATGTCGACATCATGAGAGCGTTGCTGGCCGGCGGCGCCGACCCCGGCTCGACCACGCCGGACGGCGCGACGGCGCTCGCGGCGGCGCTGGAACCGACGGGGCGCGGGGACCGTCGCCGCGCAGGCGCCGACGAGCGCACCCTTCTCGAAACCGTCGAGCTCATCGTCGACCAGGCGGCGCACCCGGCCGCAGCGGCCTCCCCGCCCGTGCGGCCGGTCCTCGAGAAGTACTGTCACGGTTGCCACAACCAGAGACTCCGTACAGCGGGACTGACGCTCGACACGGCGGATCCCGAGCGCGTGGGTGCCGACGCGGAAGTCTGGGAGAAGGTCGTTCGCAAGCTGCGCGCCGGCACCATGCCGCCGGCAGGCAGGCCGCGGCCCGACCAGGCGACGGTCGACGCCGTCATCGCCCGGCTGGAGACGGAGCTCGACGAGTTTGCGGCGGCGCACCCGAACCCGGGTCGCTTCGCGGGGGTCCGACGGCTCAACCGGTTCGAATACCAGGCGGCGGTCAGCGACCTGCTCGGGCTCGAGATCGATCTGTCGGACCTGCTCCCGATGGACAACACCTCCGACGAGGGATTCGACAACTACGTGAGCCAGCTCTCGGTCTCACCGGTCCTGGTCGAACGCTACCTGACGGCGGCCCGGCGCATCAGCGCCGCTGCCGTCGGCGCGGTCCCGGAGGGCCCTACCGTAGAACGGCACAACGTCCATCTCAACCTGATCCAGGACGCGCGGATGAGCGAGGACCTGCCGTTCGGGTCGCAGGGCGGCGTTGCCGTGCGCCATCACTTTCCGGCCGATGGCGAGTACCGCATCGGGATTCGCCTCCAGCGCAACTACAACGACTATATCCGGGGCATGGGCAGGCCCCACGACCTCGACGTGCGCGTGAACGGGGTGCTCGTCGAGCGGTTCACCATCGGCGGCGAGGACCACGGCACCCCGGCGCCATCGGGGTACGGCGGCAACATCCAGATGGGGACCGAGTGGGAACACTACATCCACCATGCGGACGACAACCTGGAGGTCACCTTCGCGGCAAGGGCAGGTCCGCAGGTGATCGGCCTCTCGTTCGTGCGGGACTGGATTGAACCGGAACGGATTCCGCAGCCGCGCCCGTGGGGCTTCGCCCTCGCGACCAACGAGTTCCCGTTCGGGCACATGTCCGTCAGCCGCTTCGACATCACGGGCCCGCTGCATCCCGGCGGGCGCGCTGCGACGCCGAGTCGCGCCCGCCTGTTCGTGTGCGAGCCGCAGCGGGGCGAGGACGAGGAGTCCTGCGCACGGACGATCCTGTCGACGCTGGCGCGCCGCGCCTATCGGCGGCCGATCGGAGAGGCCGACATCGAGCCGCTGCTGGCCGCCTACGCGGCAGCTCGACGAGCGGGCAACTTCGATCGGGGCATCCAGAACGCGGTGAGGACCCTGCTCGCCGATCCCAGGTTCCTGCTCCGCATCGAGCGGGCGCCAACGAGCGCGGCGCCCGGCGGCCTCGAGCCGGTGACCGATCTGGAGCTGGCCTCGCGGCTGTCCTTCTTTCTGTGGAGCAGCGTCCCCGACGACGAGCTGCTGAATCTGGGCATTCGCGGAACGCTCTCGCGGCCGGGGGTGCTCGAGCGGCAGGTGCGGCGCCTGCTGGCCGACCGCCGGTCGACCAGGTCCCTCGTGGACAGCTTCGCCGCCCAGTGGCTGCAGCTGCGCATGCTCGAGGACGTGTTTCGCGATCCCGAAGTCTTTCCCGAGTTCGACGAGAACCTGCGCAACGGCTTCGAGCAGGAAACCCGGCGTTTCGTGGAGCACACGTTGCGCGAGGATGCGAGCGTCCTCGAGCTCCTGCGCGCCGACTACACGTTCCTCAACGGGCGGCTGGCGCGACACTACGCCGTTCCGAACGTCTACGGGGAGCGTTTTCGCCGCGTGGAGCTGCCGCCTGACAGTCCACGCGGCGGCCTGCTGGGCCACGGCAGCATCCTGACGGTGACCTCGTACGCCAACCGGACGTCTCCCGTGATCCGCGGCAAGTGGTTGATGCAGACCATCCTGGGCATGGGTCCCCCGCCGCCGCCCGCCAACGTGCCGGCGCTGCCGGAAAGCGGCGGCGGGAGCGTGCCCGTGTCCGTCCGCGCGCGGCTCGAGCAGCATCGCGAGAACCCCGTGTGCGCCACGTGCCATGCGCCCATGGATCCCCTGGGCTTCGCGCTCGAGAACTTCGACGGCATCGGCATGTGGCGGGCGACGGAGGCCGGCGCCGAGATCGATTCATCGGCCGTCATGCCGGACGGCACCCGCTTCGAGGGACTGCCGGGACTGCGGCACGTGCTCTCGCGCCAGCCTGAACGGTTCGCAACCGCCGTCGTCGAAAGGCTGCTGGCATTCAGCCTGGGCCGGGCGCTGGAGCACTACGATCGGCCTGCGGTGCGGAAGATCGTGCGGGACTCGGCGCCCGGCGGCTACCGCTGGTCGTCCCTCGTTCTCGGCGTCGTCAACAGCACGCCGTTTCGCATGAAGGCATCCGAGCAGGAGGTCGCGAGATGAACAGCATCGCGAAGCTGACGCTGCCACGGCGGACCGTACTGCGCGGCGTGGGCGCCGCGCTGGCGTTGCCGCTGCTCGATGCGATGGTGCCGGCGCTGACCCCCACGGTCAGGACGGCGGCGAAACCTGTCAAGCGCTTCGGGGCGGTCTACGTGCCGAACGGCATGGCGATGGACTACTGGACGCCGACAGCGGTCGGGTCGAGCTTCGAGTTCATGCCGATCAACCAGTCGCTCGCGCCCTTCAAGGATCGGCTCGTCATGATTTCGGGCCTGAAGCTGCCCTGGGACGCGCCCCACCCGTCCGCGCCGTTCCTGAGCGGCGCCGTCGGCAACCCGGGCGAGAACGACATCGCCTGCGGCGTGACGATGGATCAGATCGTGGCGCGCGAGTTCGGCGAGGAGACGCAGCTGGCGTCGCTCGAGCTCGCCATCGAGAACGTCGGCAACACGGGCCAGTGCAGCGGCGGCTACAGCTGCGTCTATTCCAACACCATCGCGTGGCGCGACGCGACGACGCCGCTGCCGATGGAGAACAACCCGCGCCTGGTCTTCGAGCGGATGTTCGGCGAGAGCACGAGCACCGGCGCCGTCGCGCGCCGCGAGCGCCTCGCGGAGGACAGCAGCGTCCTCGACGCCGTGCTCGACTCCCTCGTGCGGTTGAGGCACGAGATTGGTGCGGGAGATCGGAACAGGGTCGACCAGTACGTCGAGAGCGTGCGCGACGTGGAGCGGCGCCTGCGGATCGCCGAAAGGCAGGCGACCGACGAGCTGCCGCTCCTCGAGCGGCCCGCCGGCATCCCGCCCGGCTACGGGGCGCATGCAAGGCTGATGTTCGACCTGCAACTGCTCGCGTACCAGACCGATCTGACGCGCGTCATCACGTTCATGATGGCCCGCGAGCAGAGCAGTCTCACGTACTCCGAGATCGGGGTGCCGGACTCGCACCACCCGCTGTCGCACCACGCGCACCAGCCCGCGCGGGTGGCGACGATGGCGAAGATCAACGCGTATCACTGCGGACTGTTCGCGGACTACGTCGAGAAGCTCGCGGCGACGCCCGACGGGGACGGCACGCTGCTGGATCACGTCATGATCGTGTACGGCTCCGGCATCTCCGACAGCATGGAGCACGTGAAGGACAACCTGCCGATCGTGCTCGTGGGCGGCGGCGCGGGCACGATTCGCGGCGGACGCCACCTCGACTACGGCGGGGGGAACCGGTCGGACTGGGACACCGACGGCCGGGGCGTGAAGGCCGACGTCCCGCCGCTGTCGAACCTCTGCCTGACGCTGATGGACAAGCTGGGGGTGCCCGTCGACCGGCTCGGCGACAGCACCGGACCGCTCGCCATCGATGCCGAGGTCAGCCTCTGACGCCCGGCCGACACGCACCGCGTACAATGCCGTCGTGACGCGGATCGAGCCGTTCCTGAGGACCGCCCTCGAGTCGGCGCGCCAGGTGTATGTGGGACAGCGCGGCTGAAGCACGACGCTGGTGGCTGCAGGCCGAGAACGACCTCGCGTTCGCACGCGTCGCCCTGCGCGAGCGGTTCTTCGCGCAGGCCCGCGCGGGGCGGCGGCCGGGTAATCCCGACTACAATGCCGGAAACAACCGCCAGGTATCAGGGGGAGCACATGAAGAGGGGATTGACCGTGGTTGCCGCGCTGGCCTTGATCGGGTGCGCCGCCGCGGCATGGATGGGTTTGCCCGCGGGACTGGCGCAGGGGACGTCGAGAACCATAGACGCGCGCGACATTCGGGTTCCGGCGGCGGCCAGCCAGGCGCTGCGCGACTCGCTCGCGGCGATGCCGATGATGCCCATAGCCGACACGCCGTCGACGGCGGCCGAATGGGAAGAGTTCGTGCGGCAGAGCGACGGTGCGGCCGTCGGCACGCTCGAGCCGCTCGCCGCGGCGTACAACGTGACGATCGACCAGTTCGAGGTCGAGGGGGTGCCGACTTTCCGGGTGGTGCCCGACAATGAGGATCCCCGGCACGATGGTCATCGCTTCATCTACGTGCACGGCGGCGCCTACGTGATCGGCGGCGGCGAGGCCGGCGTGCTGGAGGCGGTGCTGATCGCCAGCCGCGCGCGCATCCAGGTGCTGGCGGTCGACTACCGCATGCCGCCGGCGCATCCGTTCCCGGCCGCCGTCGATGATGCTGTCGCCGTGTATCGGCACATGCTCGAGAACCGGCCGGCCAGCTCCATCGCCCTGGGCGGCACGTCCGCGGGCGGCGGGCTGACGCTGGCAACGGTCCATCAGCTTGTCGAGCTGGGCGTCGACGTGCCGGGGGCGATCTACCTGGGCACGCCCTGGGCCGACCTGACCGACGCCAGCGACACCCTGCACACGAACGAGGCGATCGACCGCGTGCTGCTGACCTACGACGGCTGGATCGGCGGGGCAGCGCGGCTGTACGCCGGCGACCACGAGCTGACGCACCGGCTCATTTCCCCGCTGTACGGCGATTTCGACGGGTTTCCGCCCGCGTACCTCGTCAGCGGCACGCGCGACATGCTGCTCAGCGACACGGTGCGGGTGCACCGCAAGCTGCGCGAGGCGGGCGTGGTCGCGGACCTCAACGTGTACGAGGGCCTGTCGCACGCGGACTACATGATCGTCGCCGACTCGCCGGAGTCCGAGCAGGTGTACGCCGAGCTGGGCGACTTCCTGCTGAAGCACCTGAAATAGAGAGTCGCGTGAACACACGAGCCCCCCCCCCCCGCGCCGGTCGATCGCCGGCGAGTGGCAGGTGGCCCGGGCCTGCCGACCGCCCTCGAGTCGGTGCGGCAGGTGTACATGGGGCCGCGCGTCTGACGCGCGGCCCGCGCGCTCGGACGGACTGAGCGGCTTCGCCCCTGTCGGCGGCTCACGCCGCCCGGCTCGCGTCACCGGCCGTGATGCCGATGCCCGCCGCGCCAGCCCGTCCGAACGCTCCCGAGCCGCTCAGTACCGGTATTCGTTGCCGACGGCAACGACCGCTGCCACCCACAGGCCGATGCCGATGCCAGTGCCGATCCACGACGAGCCGACGCGGCGGCCCCGCGCCGCGCTGGCGTAGCCCTCCGAGAAGCAGGCGACATCGGCCGACTCGACGCCGACGAGCATTTCCGCCGGCGGGCTCGGCGAGCTGACGTGAGCGACGATGGGCATGATGACGGGGATGAAGAACCCGCCGACGAGCCAGCCCGCGCGCCCCTGCCTGTCGCGAGCGGCCTCCGCGCCGCTGGCCGCGGCCCGGGCGCACGTGTTCTGCGCGACGCCCAGGCTTGCCCGGCCGGCCATGCGCGCGGCCGACTCCAGCAGGTCGGGGTGCGTCGCCGGTTTCAGGATTGCCTGCGCGACGCGGTTGCCCTGTGCCAGCGCAACGCCCGGCGTGACGAGCGCGACGACGACGGTGAACGTGACGATTCGGTACATGTCGACTCCTCGCTGATGTTGTCCGCGACGCCCGGGATGGCCACCGAACGTCCTGACCACAAACCTACGGGGAGCCGGTGTCAGAACCTGTCAGGCGGTGCGGATGCTCCGAGAGACGGCGTCCAGGGCGAACGCGCCTGTCCGGCCGCCGGGCGGCGGGCACTCGACACGAGGGTGCGCGGGCGTGCGCGCCGCGGGGATCAGATCAGCGAGCGCTGCCGGGCGGACGCCGGCCCGGCCAGACCGGGCAGCTCGTCCTGCCCGCGGCCGCGGGAGACCCCTTCGTCGGCCGCGCCGCCATGGCTCTCGAAGGCGAGGCGCGCCATCTCGGCGACGAGCCGCACCAGGGGGGGCGGCTCGACGGCGAGCGCCCGCCCCGCGAACCCGAGTATCCAGCGGGCGATCTCGTCGAGGTGGGAGAGGGTGACGCGGTATTCCAGGTCGCCGTTCCGCAGCCGCCCCACGTGCTCGCCGGGGTGGTGCACGCCCCCCTCGATCAGCGGCGCGAGCGCCGCGTCGAAGTGGATCACGATCGCGTGCAGGTCGCGGCCCCGGTAGACGGCCCAGGCGTGCTCGAGGTGCTCGTCGAGATCGAACGGCGGGCGGTCGAAGCACCCGTCGAGCAGCCTGGCGTCGGTGATCCGATCGAGGCGGAAGACCCGGGGTTCGGCGTGCAGGTGGCAGCGTCCGATCAGGTACCAGGCCGCCTCCCGGTGGAAGAGCGCGTACGGATCGACGCCGCGCCAGGCCTGGTAGCGGCTGGCCAGCGAGCGGTAGTGGATCGACACCGGCGTGCGGTCGCGCACGGCGCGCTGAAGCAGGTCCGTGCGCCCGGCCGGAATGGCCCCGGAGCGCTCGGGACCGGCCAGCGTCAGCGCGCTCGGCGTCTCCTCCGACTGGCGGGTCGCGGCGTCGAGCTTGGCCTCGACCAGCTCGAGCGCCTTGCCGATGTCCGGCGCGGTGCGGACGGCCGGGCTGCCGAGCACCAGCTTCAGCGCCGCGCGCTCGGCTGCCGTCAGCGCCAGCGGCCGGATGGTCGCGCCTTCCAGCAGGTGATAGCCGTACTCGTTGCGCGTGATCGGAATGTTCTGGCGCGACAGGTCGGCCAGATCGCGGTATGCCGTCCGCTGCGAGATCTCGAAATGGCCCGCGATCTCCTGCACGGTCTTCGGCCGATGGCCGGCGAGAAGCTGAACGAGCTGCACGAGGCGGGTCGGACGGCCCATGACGGCGCTATCGGCTCGGCAGCCTTACCTTCCTTCCACGGAGAAGGCCAGCAGCACGTTCCCGGGCATGAAGCCGAGGGTGCCGTAGCCCGAGTTGACGTAGACCGTCCCGCCCGCCACTGTCGGCCCCGGGCCGTTGAGCGCGCCGCCGCTCGCCGGCACGCCGTTGACGGTCTCGAACTCGCCGACCGTGTCCACATCCCAGATAACGCGCCCGGTGGCGGTGTCGTACGCGCGCAGGTGCCCGTCGAGGCTGCCCGAGAAGACGACGCCCGGCATGCTGGTCACGGCGGCCGGCTGGCCGGTGTTGCAGCCGGCGCGCGAGCCGCAGGTATCCTGGAACGGTGGCGCGTCCCAGATCGTCGCGCCGTCGCCGGTGCGCACCGCGGTGAGGCCGCCGGCGTCGCCCGGCCCCTTCTCGAGCGCCTCCGAGCTCGCGGCGAACGTCAGCTCGCCGTCGGTGGCGATGCCCCACTCGATGCCGCCCAGGATGCCGCCGTCGCCGACGCGCGTCTCCCACGCGATGGCGCCGGTGTCGGGGTCGAGGCCGTAGAGCACGCCCGACTTCTGGCCGGCCAGCAGCAGCTCGCGCCCGTCGTCGACGGTGGTGAGGACCGGCGAGCTCCCGAAGTCGTGGTCCGGCCCCGCGTTTTCGGGACAGTTGGCGCGGCCCTCGGGCGTGGTCTCGAAGCAGGCGATGTTCCACGCGTCGCCGGGCAGCGTCTGCTGCGTCCAGAGGACGCGCCCGGTGTCCATGTCCATGGCCATGATGGCATCGCTCTCCGGCGCGGCCGGCTCGGTGTAGCTGTCGCCGGTGGCGACGTACAGGCGGTTGCGCCCCGGATCGAGGGTCGGCGCGGACCAGATGGCAGCCCCGGACGGACCCCACAGCTGCGTGCCGAGGCTGTTGCGCACCGTCGGCCGCGGCTCCTCGCGAATGGTGCGCGTCTTCCAGACCCGGCTGCCGTCGGCAACGTCGAGAGCCACCACGCTCCCGATGAACGTGCAGCACTCGTAGGTCGGCATCGCGCCCGACCCCTCCTCGAACGACGAGACCGGCACGTAGAGACGTCCGTCGTGGAGCGCGGGGGCGCCGGTGATGATGGCGTCGCCGTGGTCGTCCACCCGCACCTTCCAGCGCGCCTCGCCGGTGGCGACGTCGAGCGCGTAGACGTTGGCGAACGAGTCGCCGAAGTAGACGACGGCCTCGCCCGTGCCGGGCTGCGGCCCGACCGACGGCGCGGACCGGACGCCGCCGTCGGCCTCGAAGATCCAGTCGATGCAGCCGGTGCCGGCGTCGAGCGCGTAGACGAGGCCGTTGCGGCTGCCGACGAAGACGCGCCCGCCCACCACGCTCGCCTGCGAGCCGGAGGCGGAGACGCCCGGGAAGCCGAACGCCCACTTGAGCGATAGCCGCGGCACGTCATCGACGGTCAGGCCAGCCGCGTCGGCCGGCTGGAAGCGCGTGTTGCGCAGGCCGTTGCCCCAGCCGTTCCAGGCCGGACCGGCGAGCGGATCGTCGCCGCCGGCCGGGGCCGTGCAGTAGGCGCTCGCGGGGATGACCTCGAACGGGTCCCGGTAGGAGCCGGGCGGGCGGCCGGTGACGTACTCCGAGACGGCCCGCCGCTCGGCCGGCGTGAGCGCCGCGCCCTGGCGGCGCATCGTGAGCGTGCTCAGGGCGATCTCGACCTCCTCCGGGGTGCGCCCCCGGAGCATCTCGCGCGTCGGCATGCGCGGCATCGAGCCCTCGTGGCAGCGGGCGCAGTGCTGCCGGTAGACCTGCTCGCCGTCGGGCGCCTGCTGTGCGGCCGAGGCGGGACCGGCCGGACCGCAGAGAGCGATAGCCGCCGTCACGATGAGAATCGAACGCATTAGTCCTCCTGATCGTTGATTCGAAGGGCGCGCACCGGCGGCGGCCCGGCAATCGTGACGCCGGCCGGCGGCCGCCCGCGCACCGCCGTCCTTCATTCCGCCGGCTCGATGCGCAGCAGGGCCGCCTCGCCGGCGTCGGGGTCGCTCCCGAGGAAGGCGCCCCCCGTCAGCACGTACAGCAGGCCGTCCGGACCCTGCTCGACATCGCGGATGCGCTGCCGGAGGTCGGCGAGCAGCCACTCCCGGCGCTGCTCCAGGCCCTGCCGGTTGAACTGGATCCGTTCGACGTGGCCGGTCCGGGCGACGCGCCCGATCATCAGCGAGCCCACGAACAGGTCGCCGCGCCAGTCGGGAAACCGGTCGCCCGTATAGAAGACCAGGCCGGAGGGCGCGATCGAGGGCACCCACACGACCTCCGGCTGCTCGAGCTCGGCCTGCCACGGCTGCTCCGTCACGCGGGCGCCGAAGTACTCCCGCGAGTAGGAGACGTCGGGCCAGCCGTAGTTGCGTCCGGGCAGGATGACGTTGACCTCGTCGCCGCCCATCACCCCGTGCTCGCTCGCCCAGGGCTGGCCGGTCTCGGGATGGATGGCAAGACCCATCGGGTTGCGATGGCCGAGCGAGAAAATCTCGGGCACCGCGCCGTCCCGACCCGCGAACGGGTTGTCGTCGGGGGCCGTGCCGTCATCGCGCAGCCGCAGCACCTTGCCGACGTGGCTGGCCGGGTCCTGGGCCCGCGACCGGATCCCGCCGAACGCACCCCCCACCGTCATGTAGAGCGTCCCGTCGGGCGCGAACGCCAGCCGGGCCGCGCCGCCGGCCGTGGTGCCCTCGGACACGAACAGGTCGCGGACCTCCGAGAGCGCCGCGCCCTCGAAGCGGCCGCGGGCCAGCGCGATGCGCGAGCCGTCTTCCGCCGGTTTCGAGTACGTCAGGTAGACGAAGCGGTTCTCCGTGAACGCCGGGTGCGCCGCGACGTCCATCAGCCCCGCCAGGGGGGCCTCGGTGTAGACCTCGGGCACGCCGGCGACGGGCTGCGGGTCGAGCGCGCCGTCGCGGATCCGCCGCAGCGCGCCGAGGCGCTCGGTGACCAGCGCGCTCCCGTCCGGCAGGAAGGCGAGACCCCAGGGGTACGTCAGCCCCCGGGCAACGACCACCATCCGGATGCGCTGCCCGGTGGCCGTGTCGTAGACGCGCGGGCCGTCCGGTAGCGGGACGGCCGGGATGCCCTCGGCCGCGAACGGTTCGGCCTGGGGGGCATCCTGCTGCGCGCGCGGCGCGGATGTTGCCACGAGCGCCAGCAGCGTGGCCGCCAGGAGCGCGGTCGGTCTGTTCATGCTCGTCCTCCGGCGGCCGGATGCAGCCGCCGCCCCATGCTATCGCACCTGTCGCGGCCGGGGGGCCGCTTGGCGCTTGACTTGGCACGGGCACGGGTGTACCAAAGCCCATGAGATCCGGATTCGGTGAACCCGCAACGCGTGTGAGGACGACATGACCCGACGAGTGATCGAGACGCTTGGCGTCGTGGCGGCGACCCTGGCGGTGGCAGGCCTCCTGAAAGTGGCCCCGGGCGCCCAGGAACCGTCGGAGGCTGCCCCGGCGGCGCGGACGGCGTGGGGAGATCCCGACCTGCAGGGCATCTGGACCACGGACTACGCCATTCCGCTCCAGCGGCCGGCGCGTTTCGCGGGCCAGGCCGAGTTCACGGAGGAAGAGCGGGCGGCGCTCGATCGGGAGCGGGCGGCGCTGCTGGCTCTCGACCCGCGCTCGGAGGCAGGCAGCGAGCAGGATGTCGGCGGCGCCTACAACCGGACCATCTTCCTGACGCACAAGCACACCGGCAGCCGAACGTCGCTGATCATCGATCCGCCGGACGGGCGGATTCCGCCCTTCACGGCCGAGGCGCAGGCGCGGCGCGATGCGTTCCGCCGGTATCAGCTCGATCTGCTGCAGGCGACCGACGTCTGCAAGAACGGCATGCCCGGCTGCGCGGGCGGCCAGTACGGGCCGGTGTCGCCGCGGCGGGCCGAGCCGCCGCCGTCCTATCCGACCAGCGCCTTCAATCGTTCGGACCATCCGGAGGACCGCGGGCTCGGAGAGCGCTGCCTGTCCGCCCGCCTGCCCGATTTCGGCGGGGCGGCGGGGGTACTTCCTGCAGGTCGTGCAGTCGCCCGACACGGTGTCGATCTTCTACGACACCGGCCAGGGGCAGGGCTGGCAGCGGATCATTCCCCTGACCGACGAGCCGCATCTCCCGCCGCAGGTCCGCCAGTGGTGGGGGGATTCGCGCGGCCGATGGGAAGGCGACACCCTGGTGGTCGACGTCACCAACTTCAGCCCGAAGACCGACTTCCAGGGCTCGCGCGAGAACCTGCACCTCGTCGAGCGCTGGACGCGGCGCGACGCCGGGACGCTCGACTACCTGGTCACGATGGATGATCCGACCACGTGGACGCAGCCCTGGACCGTGGCGCTCGAGCTCAGCCAGCAGAGCAACGAGGCGAACCGGGTCTACAAGGAGCCGCGCTGCCACGAGGGCAACTACGGGCTGCCGGGGCTGCTCGCCGGAGCGCGCGTCGAGGAGCGGGCGTTCGCGGCCGGCGAGGGGCCGGACCCGGCCACGCTGTGCACCGCCGGCTGCGGCTCGGCGTTCGACGGGGAGAACCGCGACCCGCTGCGCTGACGCGCCGCACGCAGAGCAATGAGCTCGCGATACCGGGCCGACGTTCCCTCGCAGCGCGTAACGCCGCCGGCGGTCTTCTTCGACCGCCGGCGGTTCCTCGCCGCCCTCGGCGGCGGCCTGCTGGCCGCGCCGGGGGCGCTGGGGGCCGCGGCCGCAGGCGGCGCCCAGACGCCGCAGGCCGAGCTGCTGGACGTCCCGTTCGAGCGGCCCGACGTGTTCCCGGCCGAGCGGAACGCGGACTACGCCCTGCCCCGCCGCGTCGCCAACGCCGTCCCCATCCTCGGCCAGTCGAGCGGCCTCACCGACACGCGGGCCCCGACGCCCCGAGACGTCGCCGCGGCGCACAACAACTTCTACGAGTTCCTCGCGGGCCGCGGCGGCCCCGTCTGGCAGTTCTGCGGCGACTTCGAGGTCGAGCCGTGGCGGGTGGAGGTAGGCGGCGAGTGCCGCCGCCCGCAGACGCTCGACCTCGACGACCTGTTCGCCTTCGACCACGAGGAGCGCCTGTACCACTTCCGCTGCGTCGAGCGGTGGGCCATGAACGTGCCCTGGTCGGGCTTCCCCCTGAGCCGGCTGCTCGAGCGCGTCGAGCCGACCGGCGCCGCGCGCTACGTCCGCTTCGAGACGATCGTCGCCCGCGACCAGATGCCCGGCGTGCAGACCGCCGGCTGGTACCCCTGGCCGTACCACGAGGGGCTGCGGCTCGACGAGGCCATGAACGAGCTGGTGCTGGTGGTGACCGGCGTCTACGGCGAGCCGCTGCTGCGGCAGCACGGCGCGCCGGTGCGCCTCATCGTGCCCTGGAAGTACGGCTACAAGAGCCCGAAGTCCATCGTGAAGATCGAGCTGGTCCGCGAGCAGCCGCCGACGTTCTGGCAGGCGGAGCAGCCGCACGAGTACGGCTTCCTGTCCAACGTGAACCCGCACGTCCCCCACCCGCGCTGGCCCCAGAACACGTCGTACTGGCTCGACACGGAGGACCGCTTCCTGACGCCCCTCTTCAACGGCTACGAGCAGTACGTGGCGCACCTCTACCCCGACGAGCCGCGCCAACTGCAGCGGCCGCTGCAGCCGGGGCAGGCCGCGCGCTGAGCCGCCGCCGGCCGCGCGGCCGGTCGATCCCGCTACACGAACGGGCCGCCGCGGGTATACAATGGGCGGGTTTTCCAGGAGGTGATTGAATGAGTCATCGGTTGCTGACAGTCTTGGTGGCCGTCTTGGCGGTCGGGGTGCTCGCGCCCATGGGGGCCGGTGCCCAGGAAGTGCCGCGCACGCCGTGGGGCGCGCCGGATCTGCAGGGGGTCTGGGACTTCCGCAGCCTCACGCCCATGGAGCGGCCTGCCGATCAGGACGAGACCTTCACGGAGGAGGCGGCGGCGGAGTTCTCGGAGGAAACCATTCGCAGCCGGAGCCGCGACGCGGACACGTCGGACCGGGTGGTGCCGTACAACGACTTCTGGTTCGACGAGGGCACGTCGGTCACCACCGAGCGGACGTCGCTCATCGTCGACCCGCCCAGCGGGCGCATTCCGCCCCTGACCGCCTCGGCCAGCGAGCGGCAGGCGGCGGCGCGCAGGGCGCGCGCCGGGGTGGGCGGCCATGAGCCGACACCGGGCGGCTTCGTCGAGGATCTCGGTCCCGGCGGGCTGCAGGTGCGCTGCATCCTCGGATTCAACTCGGGCCCCCCGATGGCGCCCAGCGCGTACAACAACAACGTCCAGGTGCTCCAGACCGAGGACATGGTCGTGCTGTACGCCGAGATGAACCACAAGGCGCGCTTCGTGCCGCTCGACGGGCGGCCGCATCTCGACTCGAGCATCCGGCAGTGGACCGGCGACTCGCGCGGCTACTGGGACGGTGACACGCTGGTGGTGGAGACCCGCAACTTCCTCCGCGAGACCAACTTCCAGCGGGGAGCGACCAGCGAGCACCTCACGCTGACCGAGCGCTTCACGCGCGAGAGCGGGAACATCCTGCGGTACGACGTGACCATCGACGATCCGACCGTGTGGACGACTGCCTGGACCTTCTCGGTCCCGATGCAGCTCAACTCGCAGCCGGTCTACGAGTACGCCTGCCACGAGGGGAACTACGGCCTCTACAACATCCTCGCCGGCGCCGTGGCCGAGTAGCCGGCCGCAGGCCGGGTAGCAACGGGAAGCACTCCGCGGGCGCGCCGTCCTCTGGGCCTCACGAGGGGACGGTGCGCCGCGCTTCCGTCGCGGCGCGGGCCGGCAGCAGCCGCCCGAGCGCGCGGCGCACGCGCCTCAGCCCCACCCACAGCCCGATACCGCTGCTCGCGAGCCCGCCCAGGCTGAGCACGATGACGCCGATGTCCCATAGCGGGCGCCGGTCGTGCCAGAAGGCGAAGTCCAGGCTGTGCAGGCCGTTGAACAGCCAGCGCTCGACGCGGTTCAGGCGGTGGACGCTCGCCAGCACCCGGCTCAGTCCGGGATCGATGTAGAGCCACGTCTCGCCCGGGTCGGCGAGCTTCACGCGCAGCACCGGCAGCGGCGTCTGCCGGCCGCGCGAGTAGTAGTACGAGTCGTAGTCGTCGAGCAGCACCGACTCGACCACCCGCGCCTCGGGCACGGCGGCGGTCAGCCGCGCCAGCAGCGAGTCCACGCTGAAGCCGCGCTCGCGGACCGCCAGCGTGTCGGCCGCGACGAGCAGCCGGCCGCGTTCCGCGCGGCCCGTGACGTAGTACGGCTGGTGCAGGCGCTCCGCCCGGCCGGCGCTGTCGGCCGGCGCCGGCGCCAGCCACACGACGTAGTACGGATCGTCCTGAATCCGGCGCAGCTCCACCTCGCGGACGCCGCGGCCGCCGGTCAGCCGGCCCCAGGCGGCGGCATCGACCGCCGGGAACCGCTTCAGGTCGAGCGGCCCGCCCGTGAACGTGTCGCGCGGCACCTCGAGCCCGTGCGCGTTGGTCCAGGCGTACGGCTCCATCGACAGCAGTCCGCTGAACACCCAGGTCAGCGTGACCACGCCGAAGACGACGCCGGTCACGTAGTGCCACCGCATCCAGCCGGTGTAGGGAATGCGCCCGCCGACCTCGCCCCCCGGCCGGCCGGCGGCGGAGCGGCGCCAGCGGAACTGCGTCGCGCCGAGCAGGAGGCCGATGACGGCCAGCACGCAGCCCAGCGTCGCGCTCCAGACGACGATGCGGTACCACAGCGGCTGATCGAGGCGCAGCGCCGCGAAGTAGAACCAGTGCGGGATGGCGCCCATCCAGGCCAGCGCGCGGCTGCGGCGCGTCGTCAGCATCGTGACCTCGGCCGAGCGGGGCGAGACGTACAGCTCCGTGCCGGCCCGGTCGTCGACCTCGAACTTGTGGAGCGGCAGCGAGCCGCCGTAGGTCAGGGTCCACTGGTCGGGCCGGGTCAGCGTCCCCGCGTGCCGCAGCCGCTCCTCCGGCAGGCGGCTGAAGCCGCTGGCCACGGTGCGGGCGTCCGCCCGGCCGATGGCGTCGAGGCGCTCGCCCGTGTCGGCGAAGACCGTCGACTCGTCGAAGCGATAGGCGGGCCGGTCCATCACCATCAGCAGCGAGGCGCGCTCGGGCCACCGCCAGACGCCGGCGCGGTCCACGGCCTCGGCGGGCGACAGCCGCACCCGCGACAGGTCGAGGTCGGGCAGCCGCTCGAGCCGCAGTTGGGGCGTGAGCCGCGGCATGTCGCCCGTGTACATCATGACGATGCCGGAGGCGAACCAGACCACGAACAGCAGGCTGAGCGGAATCCCCAGGTAGCGGTGAACGAGGATGAGCCACTTGCGCAGCAGAGGCATCGTGTCCCCCACGATACGCCAGCCGCGCGACCCTGGCCAGAGCCGGCGTTCCCCGCCGCCGGTTCGGCCGTATAATCGCGGTACGTCTGAATCGAGGAGGTCTGGCATGCGCAGTCGAGTAGCGGCGGTCGTGCTGGCGGCAATCCTGGCCCCGCTCCCCGCGGCGGCCCAGGCCGGCTCCGACTGGGTTGCCCTTCGTACGCCGTGGGGGGATCCCGATCTGCAGGGACAGTGGAACAGCCAGACGTCCACGCCGCTCGAGCGGCCGCTCGACGGGCCGCTGGCCGGACGCGGGGCGCTGAGCGAGGACGAGGCGGAAACGGGAAACGATCGAGACCGCCAACCGCGCGAGCTTCGACCTGCCGCCGCAGGCGGGCAGCGTGGGCAACTACAACGCGTTCTGGCGCGACATCGGCACGCCGCTGACGCGGACGTCGCTCATCATCGATCCGCCCGACGGGCGGATTCCGCCGCTGTCGGCCGAGGGCGAGGCGCGCATCGCGGCCGAGCGGGCGGAGCGCAGCACGCGCGGTCCCTCCAACTCGCCCGACACGTACGAGGACCTCTCGCCGTGGACGCGCTGCATCTCGCGCGGATGGAACGGCATCGGAAGCTGGTACAGCAGCAACTACCAGATCTTCCAGGCGCCCGGCTACGTCATCGTCTTCCAGGAGCTCATCCACGAGGCCCGCATCATCCCGCTCGACGCGCGCGCCCATGTGCCCGAGTCCATCCGGTTGTGGATGGGCGACTCGCGCGGCCGCTGGGAGGGCGACACGCTGGTGGTCGTGACGACCAACTTCGGCCCCAAGACGAGCTCCTGGGGCTCGCGCGACACGCTGCACCTGACCGAGCGCTACACGCGCGTCGACGCGGACACCATCGACTACCGCTTCACCATCGACGATCCGCACACCTTCACGCGGCCGTGGACGGTCTCGCGGCCGATGACGCGCATCGCGGACCGGCGCTCGATATTCGAGTACGCCTGCCACGAGGGGAACTACGCCATGGAGGGCATCCTGGCCGGCGCCCGCGCCGCGGAGCGCGCCGCGGCGGCCGGCGGGGACGGACGGTAGCGCGGGCAATGGAAGACGATGCCCGGCCGGGCGCGGCGGAGCCGGCGGAGGAGCGGCCGGCCGTCGAGTTCCGGCTCGATCCGCACAGCCCGTCCAAGCGCCCCGAGCAGCTCGCGGCGCTGGTCGAGAGCGCGCTGCAGCGGGAGTTTCCGGCGGCTGCGCAGGTCGTCGAGGTCGTGCATTCGGCCGAGGACGGGGTGATCAGCCTGCGGAACCTCGAGGAGGTGGACCGCGGGACTGCCGAGAAGCTCGCCCACCGCGCGCGGGTCGTCTACAACGACTTCCTGATCAGCCCGTGGTACTGAAATCAGACGGGGCTGCGCTCCGAGTTCCTGTCACTGGCGCAGCGCGCCGACGGCCAGCACCGCCCAGCCGGCGATGAGGCACAGCCCGCCGATGGGGGTGACCGCCCCGAGCCAGCGGGTGCCGGTCATCACCAGCAGGTACAGGCTGCCGGAGAAGATGGCGATGCCGGCCACGAAGAGCCACCCGGCCGCGCTCACCCACGCGGCGGGCCAGCGGGACGCCGCCCAGGCCACCGCCAGCAGCCCGAGCGCGTGGATCAGGTGGTAACGGACGCCGGTCTCGAACACCGCGAGCATGTCCGGCGTCACCCGCGCGCGCAGCCCGTGCGCGCCGAACGCCCCCAGCACGACGCCCAGCCCGCACAGCGCCGCGCCCGCCGCAAACCAGCCTGCCACCATGCCCGTATGATAGCAGGGCGGGCGGGTCGGACGGGCCGTTCGCCGAGGCCGGCGCACCCTTGCTTTCAAGAGATGATGTTTTCTGAAAACAAGGCCCCCGTTATTTTCGTTTCTGAAAGCCTCGGCGATGCACGGTGGTGAGGGGTTGTTCGCGGTCCTGGGCTTGTGTCCGTTACACTATTCTCGGAAAGTGCATTGTTCGACAATAGACGTCCAGATTGTCTTCACTGTTGAAAGCTACGGTCGCACATGATCCCTGTCGCTGAGCGAAGCCCGCAGCGACGAGGCCGTCTCGTCCGCTGTCCCGGCGGCTATCAGGCTTGCGTCCCGGAACCGCTTCCGCCACCCATCGCCTGGACTGCCGAACTGGTCGCCGCGCTCTCGTCGGCAACCCTGGCAGCCGGCAAGCTGGCGGGCGAGGGACGGCGACTGCCCAATCCGCATCTCGTCATCCAGCCGTTCCTTCGCCGCGAAGCGGTGCTCTCCAGCCGCATCGAGGGGACCGAGACGACGCTGGGCGAGCTGCTGGCCGACGAAGCCGGCGGAACGGTCGAGCGGAACCCGACGGACCTGCGCGAGGTAGGCAACTACGTCTCTGCTGTGAATTACGGCCTCGACCGCCTGGCGACGCTGCCGCTGTCGCTGCGTCTGGTCCGCGAGCTGCACGAACAATTGATGCGGGGCGTGAGAGGCGATGCAGCCACGCCGGGGGAGTTTCGGCGCAGTCAGAACTGGATCGGACCACCCGGATGCACCCTGAGCGACGCCACGTACGTACCGCCGCCGCCATCCGAATTGACGGGCTGCCTGGATGCCTGGGAACGGTTTCTGCACGACGACACGCTTCCGCCCCTGGTGCATGCCGCCCTGGCGCACGCGCAATTCGAGGCGATCCACCCCTTTGCTGGACGGCAACGGCCGCGTCGGCCGTCTCCTCATCACCCTCCTGCTGGTCGAACGGGACGTACTCCCGACGCCGCTGCTCTACCTGAGCGCCTGGTTCGAGGCCACCCGCCAAGCCTACTACGCACACCTGCTGGCGGTGACGCGGGAGGGCGCATGGGAGGACTGGCTAACGTACTTCTTGCGGGGCGTCGAGCTGCAGTCCGAAGACGCTCTCGACCGAATCGGGCGCATCAACGATCTGCACGCGGGCTGGCGCGAACGACTGGGCGCCGGTCATTCGACACTGCCCGCACGCGCCCTCGACCTGTTCGCCGGACACCCGTTCTGGACCGCATCCAGACTGGCCGGCAAGCTGGAGGTTTCGTTCACGACGGCCCAGCGCGCGATCGCCCGGCTGGAAGCGGCGGGCATCGTCTCACTCGCCTGGGCGGCGAAGCGGAACCGCGTCTATTGCGCGCGGGCCATCCTCGAGATCCTGGACGAGCCGTCACCGCCCGTCCGGGACTGAACCACCCGCCGGTGCCCCTGCCGGACGCGCCCGCTCCTCGGCCCGCGCGCCGCTCAGGCTGTTCGGCAGGCCGTAGTTGCCCTCGTGGCAGGCGTACTCGTACATGTCGTACTCGTCGTCCCGGTGCAGCGGCAGCGAGGCGGTCCAGGGCGCGGCGTACACCTCGGGATCCTCGATGGTCACGTCGTAGCGCATGCGGCCCGGCTCGACGAGCGTGAAGCGCTCGACCACGCGCATGCCGGCGCTCTGCGGAATGGCCTTGAGGGTGGCGGTCGTGGAGATGCCGGTGGCGATGGTGCCGACCGCAGACGCCCGGTAGTTCGCCACCTCCACGACGAGCGTATTCCCCTCCCAGCGGCCGCGCGAGTCGCCGTTCCACAGCCGGACGGTCTCGTCGACGGGCGGCCGGCCGCCGAGCGGGATGACGCGCGGCTCATGGATCATCTCGTACAGGATGACCACGTGGTCCGGCGTCTGCAGGATGCGGTACGCGTTGTTGTACCCGGCGGGGAACATGCCGCCCGGCACCCCGCGCGTGATGCAGCGCTCCCACGGCGTGTGGTACGTGTAGGAGTCGGTCAGGTGAACCAGGTTGTGCTGCTTGCGCCGCTCGGCTTCCGGCAGCACCGGGACGCGCCCGCTGGGCGGGTCGACGACCAGCGACCGGCGCAGCGCGCTGCGCTTCGAGGAGTGCCCCTCGCCGTCGCCCTCCCCGAGCAGTCGCGCCAGCCCGCCCGGATTCGGCCCGGTGATGCCGCGCAGCCCCTGCGCCGTCACCTCCAGCCCGGGGAACCAGTGCTCCAGCGCGGCCAGGCGGGCGGGGTCCTCCGCGGCCGGCACCTCCAGCGGCGTGCGGTCGAAGTTCACCCACACGCCCTGGATGTCCGGCTGGCCGTCGGGCGTGCGCGGCAGCGCGGCGTTGCCGGGGGCCGGCGGGGTCGCCGGCGGCTGGCCGTCCGCCTGCCCGGAAGCGAGGAGGACGGCCGCGATCAGGGCGCCCGGCACGACGAGCGCCCGCAGCGATGGATGGATCATCCGGAACCTCCCGGCGAGCATCGTACACCCGGAATTGGTCATATAATCGCGGTACTTCCCGAAAAGAGGCAGCCATGACATCCAGTCGATCGATTCAGCGTTGGCGCGCCACCGTCGGAGCACTGGCGGCCGCGGCCGTCTGGCTCGGCGTGCCCGGCCTGTCGGCCCCCGCGGCCCTGGCCCAGCAGCCTGAGCGCGAGCCGGCCACGTACACCGTCGACCAGGCCGACGCCGGCCTCGCCGCCTACCGGCAGCAGTGCGCGTCGTGCCACGGCGAGAATCTCGACGACGGCCCGTTCGCGCCGCCGCTGCGGGGCATCGACTTCCGCGAGAAGTGGCGCGTGCGCTCGGTCGAAGCGCTCTACACGGAGACCGAGTCGACGATGCCGCAGGACCGCCCGGGGTCACTGGGCGTCGAGACCTACGTCGCGCTCATGGCGTTCCTGCTCCAGGAGAACGGCGTCGAGCCCGGCTCGGACGAGCTGCCCGCGGACATCGACGCGCTGGCCGCGCTGGCGCCCGGCTGGCGCTCGCAGGGCGGCGGCCTCTCGGCCGGCGTCGTCCTGCCGCCCGTGCCGGTCCGCAGCAATCCGCTCGACGGCATCCGCCCGGTGACCGACGCCATGCTGCAGGACCCCGATCCGGGCGACTGGCTGCTGTGGCGCCGCACCTACGACGCCGCGGGCTACAGCCCGCTCGACGCGATCGACAGGACCAACGTCGACGACCTGCGCCTGGCCTGGTCGTGGGCGCTGCCGGGCGGCCCGAACGAGTCGACGCCCGTCGTCCACGACGGGGTCCTGTTCGTGCACGGCTACGGCGACAAGGTGCACGCGCTCGACGCCGCCAGCGGCGACCTGCTGTGGGAGTACGTGCGGCGCCTGCCGCGGGACGTGGCGCCGAGCCTCAAGCGCGGCATGTCCATCTACGGCGACCGGCTCTACGTGCCGACGTCGGACCTGCACGTCGCGGCCCTCGACGTGCGGACCGGCACGCTCGTCTGGGAGACGGCGGTCGGCGAGCCCGGCGCCCGGACGCGCATGACCGGCGGCACGCTCGTGGCCGACGGCACGGTCATGGTGGGCACGACCGGCCGCGCCGAGGGCGGCAACCACATCGTGGGGCTCGACGCCGAGACCGGGGCGGAGCGCTGGCGCTTCCAGACCATCCCGCCGCCGGACGCGCCCGGCGGCAACAGCTGGAACGGACTGCCGTACGACGAGCGCAACGGGGGCTCGGTCTGGATCCCGGGCAGCTACGACCCGGTGCACAACCTGGCCTTCTTCGGGCCCGGCAACACGTACGACACCGCTCCGCTCCGCAACCCCGTGCACCAGGAGGGGATCACGAACGACGCCCTCTACCTCGACACCACGCTCGCCATCAGCCCGGACACCGGCGAGCTGGCGTGGCACTTCCAGCACCAGGCGAACGGCCAGTGGGACCTCGACTGGGCGTTCGAGCGGCAGGTCGTCGAGCTGCCGGTGCGCGGCGTCCCGACCAGCGTGGTCGTGACCGCCGGCAAGCAGGCCATCTTCGACATCGTCGAGACGGAGACCGGCCGCTACGTCTCCTCGATCGACCTCGGACTGCAGAACGGCATCACGGCCATCAATCCGACCACCGGCGAGAAGATCGTCGACCCGCGCCTGATTCCGGGCGACGGCGAGACCAAGATGGTCTGCCCGCACGTCGGCGGCGGCCGGAGCTGGGCGCCCACGGCGTACGACCCGGCCACGAAGATCGTCTACGTGCCCATCATCGAGGCCTGCATGGACATGGTGCCGGTCGGCGAGGGCGAGCGCGGCAGCCTGTCGACGGGCGTGCGCTGGACGGTGCGGCCGCGGCCCGAGAGCGACGGCAACTACGGGCGCGTGGAAGCCGTCAACCTGGAGACGCAGGAGACGGTGTGGATCGCGCGCCAGCGCGCCCCGCAGACCACCGGCGCCCTCGTCACGGCAGGCGGGCTGCTGTTCGCCGGCTCGCTGGACCGGCGCCTCAGCGCCTACGACTCCGCCACCGGCGAGCCCCTGTGGGCCACGCGCCTGAACGACGTGCCGAACGCGCCGCCCATCAGCTTCGCGGCCGGCGGGCGGCAGTATGTCGCCGCCATCACCGGCGCCGGCGGCTACCTGACCGGCGCCTACTCCGTGATGGCGCCCGAGATCCGCAACCCGACCGACCGGGCCGCCACGCTGTGGGTGTTCGAGGTGCCGGCAAGCGGCGACGATGCCAACTGACTTCAGACGGGGCTGCGCCCCGAACCCCGGCGTCCGCTTGCGGGGACCCCGTCGCGGTTCTGCGGCGCAGGCTCCCCAGCCCGCTGCAAGGAGGCCGTGATGCGCAATCGATTCGCGCGGCTGTCGTCGTCCGTCGCGCTCGTGCTGCTGGCCTGCGCCGCTGCCGGCGCCCAGTCCGCGCCCGGGACCGGGTCGCTTCCGCGCACCGCGTGGGGCGACCCCGACCTGCAGGGCGTCTGGGACTTCCGCTCGCTGACGCCCATGGAGCGGCCCGCCGAGCTGGCCGGCAAGGCCTTCCTCACCGACGAGGAGGCCGCGGTGTTCGTCCAGGGGCTGGCCGCCACCAACTGGGACGACCGCTCCAACCCGGAGGGCAGGTTCGGCCTCGACACCGACATCGAGCACGGCTACAACGGGTTCTGGATGGACTTCGGGACCAGCCTGACCGCCGACAACCGCACGTCGCTGGTCGTCGATCCGCCCGACGGCCGGATTCCGTGGCTCCCGGGCGTGGAGCGCCCCGGCGGCTACGGTGACGCCTTCTCCGGGACACCGCCCGACGGTCCGGAGGATCGTCCGCTCGCCGAGCGCTGCCTCGTGGGCTTCAACTCCGGCCCGCCGATGGTTCCCAGCGCCTACAACAACAGCGTACAGCTCTTCCAGACGCCCGGCCGGGTGGTGATCTTCAACGAGATGATCAACAGCGCCCGCATCGTCGCGATGGACGGGCGGCCGCATCTGCCGGGCAGGATCCGCCAGTGGATCGGCGACTCGCGGGGCCGCTGGGAAGGCGACACGCTGGTGGTCGAGACCACCAACTTCCTGCGCGAGACGCACTTCGAGGGCTCGAGCGCGAACCTGCGCCTGACCGAGCGCTTCACGCGCGTCGGCCCCGACGGGCTCGTCTACGAGTTCACGGCCGAGGACCCGCGGATGTGGACCGGCCCCTGGACCGCGCGCATCCCGATGCGGCGCACCGACGGGCGCATCTTCGAGTACGCCTGCCACGAGGGCAACTACGGGATGGTCAACATGCTGGCC
The DNA here is from genome assembly GCA_963665465.1 of Vicinamibacterales bacterium. Lineage (GTDB taxonomy): Bacteria > Acidobacteriota > Vicinamibacteria > Vicinamibacterales > UBA8438 > JAAXGX01. The sequence continues at coordinate 3,443,327 of OY762226.1, read as the reverse complement.
GGCGCGCGCGCGCAGGAAGCGGCCGCGGCCCGCTGAGTCACCGCGCTGGCAGCTCGATGAGCTCCTGGACGGTTGTCGTCGTCGCCATCGCGATCCTGCTCGCGACCGCCGCGACGTTCCGGGCTCCCGACCGAGTCCGAGACGCGCTCCATGGCCCTCCGATGAGCGACGACGCGAGGCGCATCATTGCGATTCTGCTCGTCGGAGGCTTCGCCCTGTGGTTCGGGATCGGTAGCTGGCTCGGGCGCATCGAGGCCGAGCTTCGCGAACTCCGCTGCTTGATTCTCGAGGAGGCGTCCTGCGCGACGCCGGCCGCGGAGCCCGGCGAGGGGTCGGCGTCGGATAACGCCAATTCCGATGCTGATGCGCCGCGCGGGTGGCAAGGCGGCTCCTGGCTGGAATCGACGTAGAGCCCCACCATGGAGGCGACGGTCGCCACGCCGTCGTTGGTCCCGTAGTCGATGCTGGCTGCCAGGCCGTAGCGCCCGCCCAGCGTGACGCCCGCCCCTAGCCCGAAGTTTCAGGGCCTGTTTCGGCCGAACTCATAGAATCGACAGGGGTTGTGGGATTTCCGGGGTGGCCTGAGGCGCGATATGTAGCCATGTATTGTGGTGTTCACTGTGGCGTGGTAGTCTTTTTATGATGGGAGCAGTATGCGATAATAGGTGGACATGTATATCGAGAGCGTGCCCAACCGCTCCTCGCCACCCGCCGTCCTCCTCCGAGAGTCCTACCGCGACGGCCGCCGCGTCAAGAAGCGCACCCTCGCCAATCTCTCCAAGCTGCCCCAACCCGCCATCGATGTGCTGCGCCGCGTCCTCCGCGGTGAGCAGCTCGTCAATCCCGACGACGCCTTCACCTGCGTCCGCAGCCTGCCCCACGGCCACGTCGCTGCCGTGCTCGGCACGCTCCAGCAACTCGGACTGCACACGCTGATCGCCCGGGGCACCAGCCGCCTCCGCGACCTCGCCGTCGCCCTCATCGTTGCCCGTGTCATCGACGCGCGGTCGAAACTAGCCACCGCCCGCGCCCTGACCGCCGAGAGCGCCGTGTCCACCCTGGGCGAACTGCTCGGACTCGGCGACGTCGACCCGCATGAGCTCTACGCGGCGATGGACTGGCTGGTCGAGCGGCAAGACGGCATCGAGCGGCGACTCGCCAAGCGGCACCTTCGAGAGCACACGCTGGTGCTCTACGACCTGACCTCCAGCTACGTGGAGGGCACCCACTGCCCGCTGGCCCAGCGCGGGCACAGCCGCGACGGCAAGAAGGGCACGCTGCAGATCGTCTTCGGCCTGCTGTGCTCGGCCGAGGGCTGTCCGGTGGCCGTCGAGGTCTTCGAGGGCTCGACGACCGACCCGCTGACGGTGGCCAGCCAGGTGGCGAAGATCCGGGACCGGTTCGGCTTGCAGCAGGTCGTGCTGGTGGGCGACCGGGGGATGCTGACGGCGGCGCGCATCCGCGAGGACCTGGCGGGCGTCGAGGGACTGCGCTGGATCACCACGCTACGCGCACCGACCATCCGCAAGCTCGTCAACGCCGGCACGGTCACGCCGTCCCTGTTCGACGAGCGGGAGCTGGCCGAGGTCACCAGCGACGAGTTCCCCGGCGAGCGGCTCATCGTGTGCCGCAATCCGCTGCTGGCCGCCCAACGACAGCGCAAGCGAGAAGAGCTGCTGGCAGCCACCGAGGAGGACCTCGAGCCCATCGTGGCCGCGACCCGGCGCGAGAACGACCCCCTGCGCGGCGCGGCCGACATCGGCCTGCGCGTCGGGAAGGTAATCAATCGCTACAAGATGGCCAAGCACTTCGTGACCGAGATCACCGACGAGCGCTTCACCTATCGCCGCAACGAGGAGAAGATCGCGGCCGAGCAGCAGCTCGACGGCATCTACATCGTCCGCTCCAACGTCGAGCCGGAGCGCTTCGACGCGGCGCAGACGGTCCGCGCCTACAAGGACCTGGCGAAAGTCGAGCGCGCGTTTCGCTGCTTCAAGTCGGTCGACCTGAAGGTGCGGCCCCTCCACCATCGCCGAGCCGACAGGGTGCGGGCCCACGTCCTGCTGTGCATGCTGGCCTACTACGTCGAGTGGCACATGCGCCGGGCTCTCGCCCCGCTGCTCTTCGACGACCACGACCCGGCCGCGGCCGAGCAGCAACGCACGTCCGTCGTCGCCCCCGCCCGCCGCTCGCCCGCGGCGATGGCCAAGGCCGGCCGCAAACGAACCGAAGACGACCTGCCGGTCCACAGCTTCCGCACCCTGCTCACCGACCTCGGCACGCTGGCGGCGAACACGATGCAGGTCGCTGGCGGCGACGCCACCTTCACGCTGCAGACACAGCCCACGCCGCTCCAGCGGCGCTGCTTCGAGCTCCTGGGGGTGACGCCCCGAATGTAGCCAGAACCGACACCTCATGAAACCAGACAATTACAGGAAATATGGCGACTTACACGCGATCAGCGCCGAAACTTCCGGCTCGCGTGGGAGTGGTCAGCGTCGTGTTCCTGCTGGGCGTGCCGGCGGCACTCTTCCCACGTGCGAATGAAGCCGAGTCGCAGCGATGCGGCGAGCACGATGTGCCCGATCCCGGGGCGCTTGGCGCGGGCTCGGCACGCAGCCCCTGCAGTTTCGCCAGCCATGGACAGGGTTCTACGATGCATGTTCATCCTGCCCTCCCTTGCCACCCGCCAGCGTGCGCCGCCAGCTACCGGGCTTCCGGGCTGGATCATAGCTTCAGCGGCCACCCTCCGCACCGTAACGCCCGCATCCGGCCTGACCATGGCCGGCGCAGCCTGCCTGCTTGACAACGCCGGCGCGAGCATCCATCGTGTCTGTTCGTCTGAACCGTACCGCAGGGATGAACCTGATCCGGGAATGGAACAAGTCATGACCAGCTTTCGCCTTCGCCTCCGCGAGCCGCAGCGCCGGCTCCTGCTGCCCACTGCCGTCGTCGGCGCCGTGCTGTTGCTGCTGCCGACAGCCTCTGCCGCCCAGCGCGGCGCCTCCGGGCCGGCGGAACACGCGGCCGTCGACCCGATCAACGCCGGACCCAACCCGTACGAGACCGTCCGCGACTGGGGCACGCTGCCCGACGGTCGCTCCTGGGGTTCGGTGAGCGCCGTGCACGTCGACATCGACGGCGAGCATATCTGGGCCGGGGACCGCTGCGGCGTCAACTCGTGCGCCGAGTCCGACCTCGACCCGATCGTCAAGCTCGACGCGGACGGCAACGTCGTGCAGGCCTTCGGCGGCGGGCTCCTCCACTGGCCGCACGGCATCGACGTGGACCGGGAAGGCAACGTCTGGGTGGCCGACGCCGTGAGCGCCTCGAATCTGGGAGACAATCCCACCGCCTCGGGCCGGGGACACACCGTCATCAAGTTCAGCCGAGAGGGCGAGGTGCTCCTCACGCTGGGCACGCCCGGCGCGGCGGGCGACCCGCCCACCCACCTGACGCAGCCCAGCGACGTGCAGGTCGCGCGGGACGGGAGCATCTTCGTCGCCGAGGCGCACGGCGCGCAGTTTCTCGACGAGGCAGGCCCCGCGGGCGCGGGACCGCCGAGCATCGGGCGCATCTCGAAGTTCGCTCCCGACGGGACCTTCATCAGGAGCTGGGGCTCGTGGGGCTACGGCGACGGCCAGTTCCGGGGCCCGCACTCGTTCGCCATGGACTCGCAGGGACGCCTGTTCGTCGCCGACCGCGGCAACCGGCGGATCCAGATCTTCGACCAGGAGGGCGCGCACCTCGAGACCTGGTACCAGTTCAGCCGCAACAGCGGGATCTTCATCGACGCGAACGACGTGCTCTACGCGGTCGACTCCGAGTCCGACGACAACTACAACCCCGGCTGGACGAAGGGGCTCCGTGTCGGCAGCGCCCGCACCGGCGAGGTGCTGTACTTCATTCCGGCGCACGAGTCCGAACGGCCCTCGGGGATGGGCGGCGTCGGTTCAATCGGCGAAGGCGTGACGGCCGACGCGGCCGGCAACGTCATCGTCGGAGAGGTCGGCCCCATCCAGGGGCTCACGAAGTTCGTGCGCCGCTAGGAGTCTGCGCCGTAGAACGGCGTAGACTCCTAGCGAGGGTTGGTTGGGCGGCAACCGGAGCCGGAGGCGACGATTGCCGGGCTAGGAGTCCGTACGGCGTCTCGGCGGCGTCGCCTGCGGATTGCGAACCTGAAGCGCTTGTCCGGCAGGAACGACGGGAAGAGAATCCAGCGCTGCGTCCTCAGCTCGTAGGTCGGCGGCACCAGTTCCATCTCGACCTCGTGCAGCAACGTCGCCACCAGCAACGGCAGTTGCACTTCGGCCAGACCTCGTCCGGAGCAATGATGCACGCCGACGCCGAACGGCGTGAATACGCCCGGTTTCTTGTGCTCCTCGCGCGCCGGCAGGTAGCGGTCGATGTCGAACCGGTACGGATCGGGAAAGTGCTCCGCCAGGTCGTGCGTCACGAAGAACGCGAGGAACAGGCGCTCACCCGCCGGGATGCGGTGGCCCGCGAAGTCGAACGACGTGGTCACCTTGCGCTGCACGCCCGGGACCGGCGTATACATGCGCAGCGTTTCCAGCATGATTCGGTGCAGCACGTCGAGCTCGCGCAACGTCGCCGCCTCCGGCGCGCCGCCGGCGAAGAGGGCGTCGGCCTCGGCCTGCGCGCGATCCCGCAACGCGGGGTTCTTGAGCACGACGTAGAGCATCGAGGCGGCGATGCTTCCGACGGTCTCGATGCCTGCGAACAACGGCAGCAGGGCCGTCAGCGGCAGGTCGCATTCGGGCAGGAACATCGGGTCGGCGCGGTGCAGCTCGAGGATGTTGTCGATCGCGTTGGCCTTGCGGCCGCGTTGCTGCAGCTGGTGCCGCGTCAGCCACTTGTCCGCCAGCTCCGCGGCCCGGCGGACCGCGCGGCGCAGCCGCGGCGTCCGCGGTAGTCGCGGCAGGTGCAGGAAACCGCGGGTCACGGCATCCTTGAGCACCCGTCGCACGTCGGCGACGTACTCGCCCGTCGACGCCCCGGCGACGATCGCGCTCGTCGTCTCGCTCGCCAGGTCCAGGATGGAGGGCTGCCCCGCCAATGGCGTGTTCAGCGGCATCTCGGCGACGTGTCGCCGGATGACCTCCACCACCGTCGGTATCTGCGATTCGAGGAGCTGGCGCGAGACTCCCTCCTTCGTCTCGCGGCGCATCCGGACGTGGTCCTTTCCGTCCATGTTCAGTACGAAGCGGGAGGCTCCGAACTCGGCGCAGAGCGGATCCCACATGTCCGAGGTGTGCAGGTGCATGCGCTCGGCGCGCGACACGAACAGGTTGGCGTCCTGCCCGGCGATGGCGACGAAGTCGCGCCCCACGGTCCTGACCCGGAAGACCGGGCCGCTGCGCAGGTATTCCTGCACGAAGAACGCCCTCGGATCGCGCGCCACGGCGAGCGTGCTCCCGATGAGCGGCAGACCGCGTGCCAGCGGCAGGCCGACGGCGCCCCGGCGGTCGGCCCGGGCCGTCGGTCGCACCATCCGCACCAGCGTCGCCACCGCGCGCCCGATCAGATCCAGCCGGCTGACCGTCTCGATCCGCCGGCGCGCCTTCACCAGCTCTTCAGGCGTGAGCAGCTTGCGCCAGACGTCGCAAGCGTCGAGCAGGCTGATGATCACGATGTCGGCGGGATCCGGGATGTCGTCGCTGAACAGCACCCGCATCACGCGCAGCCTGACGTGCTCTTGCGCAACCCCGTTGGTCGCCGGATACCGCCGCGCGTGCGCGACTTCCGGGCTCAGCGACAGGAAGCCGTCGTCGCCCGGCTCGAGCAGAATCCCTCGCGAGATCAGTCTGTCGATTGTCCGTTCGCGGATCTGCCGCCCTTGGCGGGCCGTCTGTTCGACCCAGTACAGCGCACCGTGCGTCGTCTCGCTGGCGGCGATGGCGGCGAGCGTCGAGTCCAGCACGTCTTCACCGACCGGCGTCGGATTGCTCAGCGTCAGCTCGTCCAGGTCCGTGTCGATGCGGTCGGCGAGCTGCAGATCCATCAGCACCGCCCCCGCGAGCACGAGATCCTCGGTGCGTTCGGTTATCGGCAGGAACGTCCCGTGCTGCTCGTCGAGGAGGAACAGCAGGAGCTCTTCGGCGGAAAGCAGCATCACTCACGCTCCCGGTCGCTGACCCGACGTGTGTCGGCACTGACCTCGTCCAGCGCGGCGTTCTCGACCCGCAGTCGCACGCGGAGCACCAGCAGGTTCAGCACCGAGGCGACCGCAGCCAGCTCCCAGGCGCCGAACATCAGCGGCACGACGGCCATTTCGCCGCACACGACGGCGTAGTTCGGGTGTTTGAGATAGCGGTACGGCCCGCTGCGGATCGGTGCGACGCCGGGCAGGATCATGACGCGCGTCGTCCATCGGCGGCCCAGGGTGGCGATCACCCACGCGCGGCCGCATTCGAGCAGCACGAAGATGCCAGCCCACGGCAACGACACCGCGGTGCCGGGATCGATCGTCGTGGCGAGCGCCAGCAGCCAGGCCGCGTGCAGGGCGGCGATCGCCGGATAGTGTCCGCGGCCGACTTCGACGGCGCCCCGCGCGCGCAGTGCGCGGTGGTTGCCGTGCGCGAGCACGAGCTCGCCGACTCGCTGCAGCACGACGAACCCGAGGACGAGGTGGAGCGCGGGCATCAGTCCGACTCCAGCACCACGAACCCCATCGAGAAGCCGGGGCCCAGGCCCGTCAGCAGGTGCCGCCTCGCGGTCCCGCGCCGCCCGCTCTCGGACGGCGCCGCCTCCAGCACGCGCTCGAGCACGAAGAGCACGGTCGCGGCCGACATGTTGCCGTAGTCCCGCAGCACTTCCCGCGAGATGGCCAGGCCGCCGGCCGGCAGGCCGAAGGCACCTTCGAGTGCGGCGAGCACCCGCGCCCCGCCCGGATGGCACACGAACTCGTCGATATCGCCCAGCGCGAGGCCGGCCGAGGCCAGGAACTCTTCGACCACAGGCTGCACCCGGTTGCGGGCGATGTCGGGAATGCCCCGCGACAGCTGCACCTCGAGACCCTTGTCGGTGACGTGCCAGCCCATGATGTCCAGGCTGTGCGGCCAGGTGTGTTCGCCCCACGCCCGGATTGCGGGCCCCGCGCCGTCCGTGCTCAGCACCGCGCCGGCCGCCCCGTCCCCGAACAGCGCGGTGGCGACGACGTTCGCGGTCGTCTGATCGGTGCGGCAGAACGTCAGCGTGCAGAGTTCGGCCACGAGCAGCAGGACCCGGCTGCCCGGCTTTGCGGTGGCGCACGCGGCGGCGCGCGCCAGGCCCAGCGCTCCGCCTGCGCAGCCCAGTCCGAACAACGGCAGGCGCTCGACGTTGCGGCGAAACGGCAGTTCCTCCATCAACCGCGTATCGAGCGTGGGCACGGCGATTCCCGTGGAAGAGACGATGACCAGCATGTCGACGTCGCTGCACGCGAGGCCGGCTCCGGCGAGGGTCTCTACCGTCACCTGCTTGAGCAGGCTCACTGCCTTGTCGACATACAGGTCGTTCTTCTCTTCGAAGCTGTGCGCGCAGTCGTACCAACGAACGGGTGCTGCGGCGTACCGCGTGTCGATCGCCGCGTTGACGAACACCTCTCTCAGGCGGTCGCGCTGGGTTCGCGAAACGTCGAACGATCGCTGGAAGAACTCCATCGCCTCGGTTTGCGCGATCCGGTAGGGCGGCACCGCGGTAGCCAGCGACACGATCCGCGCGTCAGGTTGCTGCGACTCTTTCGTCATTGCCTCGAATCCGCTCGTCGGCCCGAACGTCGCCGTACCGCGGCAAGAGTCGGTTCGGGAAATGTGGGTCGCAACGGCGGATCTGGCGGCCGAGCACGCGGTGAGCCTCGAGACCGGCGCGGTCGTGAGCGCCACGGTGCAGGGCAGCGACACGGGCGACACGACCTCGACGGTCGAAACGCTGATTGCGGCGGCCGAGCAGCGTCGGCACGCCGCCGAGCCTTCAGGGCCGGGCGGTGGCCCTCCCTCGCGCCCTGGTCAGCTGATTGCGCAACCTGTTGCGCGTTCTGGAGCGTTTCCGGACGCTCCTTGTATCGACTCTTGCGCCGAGGCCATCTTCGCGAAGCGACAAGAGCATCCGCTCATCCATATGAACCTGGACTTGCGTCTCAGGCTGTCAGAGCGTAATCCGGACCCGGCACCAACTGTGTGTCATCTTCGATAACCTGCCTGCTCCCCCGCTCGCTGCCGGTACAGATAGCTGGTGATCGGTTCCACACGTCCTGTAAACTCACAATACTACTGACATTACTCACAATTCGGCGTGTATGTATCGTGCGTTGTTGCTACTTTGTTCATGCATAAGACATGTATTCCTGCCGGGATACCGGATCGGAGGTCCGCCGGCCGCGTTCGGTGCCGGCGACCCGCCCGGCCGCCGCGCGCATCGCCGCGGCATCGAGGAGGGCTGAACATTGACGGGCATCGACGCACTCCGGCGCGAGGTCGAGGCGCTGCGCGAGCGCAGTTCGCAACTCAACACGGCAATCCTCCGGATTAGCGCAAGCCTCGACGTGGATACCGTCCTCAACGAGGTCGTGGCCAGCGCGCGCACGCTCACGGCCGCCCGCTACGGCACTATCACCACCGCGGACGACAAGGGACGGCTCCAGGACTTCGTCGCGTCCGGGTTCGCATCCGAAGAGCTCCGCGAGATGACGGCGTGGTCCGAAGGACCACGTTTGTTCGAGCAGCTGCGCGACCTGCACGAACCGCTCCGGTTGGCGGATTTTCCCGCGTGGGTCCACTCGCTGGGCCTTTCCCCGGAGCCGATCCCCGGGAAGACCCTGCAGGCCACCCCGATGCGCTATCGCGGCCAGTACCTCGGCGCCCTGTGCCTGAGCGACAAGGAGGGCGGGGAACAGTTCACGAGCGAGGACGAGGAGATCATGGCGCTCTTCGCCGGGCAGGCGGCCACGGCGCTCGCCAACGCGCGCACCTACCGCGCCGAGCAGCGCGCCCGCGCAGACCTCGAAGCCCTGGTCGACACCTCCCCGGTCGGCGTGGCCGTCTTCGACGCCCGGACCGGCCGCCTGGCGTCGTCGAACCGCGAGGTGAACCGTATCGGTTCGCGTCTGTGCGCGCCGGGACAATCCGTCGAGCAGATGCTGGTGGTGGCGACCTGCTGCTTCGGCGACGGGCGCGAGGTCTCGTTCGCCGAGCTGCCGATGTCGCAGGTCCTCAGCAACGCCGACACGGTGCGCGCCGAGCAGGTCGAACTTGCGGTCCCCGACGGGCGGTGCGTCACGGCGTTGATCAACGTCACGCCGATCAAGTCCGCCGACGAGACGGTCGAGTCGGTCATCGTCACCCTGCAGGATCTCGCGGCGCTCGATGAGCTGGAGCGTTCGCGCACGGAGTTTCTGAGCATGGTGAGTCACGAGCTGCGGGCACCGTTGACCTCCATCAAGGGTTCGAGCGCGACGGCGCTGAGCACGTCGCGGATACTGGACCCGGCCGAGGTGCGTCAGTTGTTCCGCATCATCGACGACCAGGCGAATCGCATGGACCGGCTGCTCAGCGACCTGCTGGACGCCGGACGCATCGAAACGGGCACGCTGTCGGTCACGCCCGCCGCCGTGGAGGTGGGCGCCCTGGTGGACCAGGCACGCAACACGTTTCTCAGCGGCGGCGGCCGGCACACCCTCGAGATCGACCTGCCGCCGGACCTGCCCCGGGTGATGGCCGACGAGCGCCGTATCGTGCAGGTTCTGAACAACCTCGTCTCGAATGCCGCCCGTCACTCTCCCGAGACCGCTCCGATACGGATCGACGTGGCGCGCGATGGGATTCACATGGCGATCTCGGTCTCGGACAAGGGTGCGGGCGTGCCGCCGGAGGTGCTGCCGCACCTGTTCAGCAAGTACGCCGGTGTGGACGCCGGCGAGACCGTGCGCGAGGGGTATGGACTGGGCCTGGCCATTTGCAAGGGCCTGGTCGAGGCGCACGGAGGCCGTATCCGTGCAACGAGCGGCGGGAGGAGTCGGGGCGCACGCTTCACCTTCACGTTGATGGTGGCCCCGGAGGCCGGCGAGGGGACCGGCGCCCGCATCGACCCGGGTTCCCCGGACCCTGCCGGAAACCGGGCCGAGCGCGCGCGCATCCTCGTGCTGGACGACGACCCCGAGACGCTCCGCCACGTCCGCGCCGCGCTCGCCGAGGCGGGCTACGCCCCGCTCGTGTCGGGCGACCCGGAGGAGCTGCCCAGCCTGCTCCGGAAGAAGCGGCCGGACCTGGTGCTGCTCGACCTGATGCTGCCCGGGACCGACGGCATCGAGCTGATGGAGCGCGTCGCGGGGCTCGCCGATCTGCCGGTCATCTTCATTTCGGGCTACCGGCGCGACGAGACCATCGCGAGAGCGCTCGGGGCCGGCGCCGTCGATTACATCGTCAAGCCGTTCTCGCCGACGGAGCTGACGGCACGGGTTCAGGCGGCGCTGCGCCAGCGAGCCCACGCCGCCTCGTTCGCGCTCGGGGAGCTGACCATCGACTACGACCGGCGCCGGGTGAGTCTTGCGGGCCAGGTGCTGGACCTGAGCGCCACCGAGTACGACCTGCTGCGCGTGCTGTCGCTCGACGCGGGACGGGTGGTGACCCACGACAGCCTGCTGCGCCGGGTGTGGGGCAACCCGTCGGGCGACGGCGCGCACATCGTACGCACCTACGTGAAGAAACTTCGCCGCAAGCTCGGCGACGACGCGCGGCGGCCCACCTACATCTTCAACGAGCTCCGCGTCGGCTACCGCATGCCCGATCCGAACGAGCCGGGTGAGAATCCGCCGTCCCCGGCGACGCCGTCCTGATTGCGTCCAACGCTTCGAGCTTGTCGCCAGGGGACAATATCTCAACATCCATTCCGGCCCTGAACGAACATGGGGAGAGGCGTGTGGCGAGCGTGGACAGCGACGTACTAATCGTGGGGAACGGTATCGTGGGCAACCTCGCCGCTGCCTGGTTCACGCGGCACATGCCCGCTCTGCGCGTCACCGTCGTGGGACCGGCGGCTCGGACCCTGCCGATCGTGGGCGAATCACTGGTCGAGTTCAGCACGCAATTCCTCCAGGACGTCGGTCTGGGTCGGCATCTCGTCGAGGAACAGCTTCCGAAGTACGGCCTCACGTTCTACTACAAGCTGGATCCCACGGCGCCTGCCGACCCGCGCTATGTCGTGGACGCCACCCCCACCAATCCGCCGCTGCCGTCGTTTCTCATCAACCGGTTCAGCTTCGACGACGCGTTGCGGCAACTCAACCGCCATAACGGCGTCGAGCACGTCGACGGCAAGGTGGAGCGGGTGGAGCTGGGGTCGGGCGCGCGGCACAGGCTCACGGCGCAGTGCGCCGACGGAAAGAAACGGACGTTCAGGGCCCGCTGGGTGATAGACGCCACCGGACGGCGCCGACTGCTGGCACGCCAACTGCAACTCGGCGACAGGGCGCCGTGTCAGCGCAGCTCGTTCTGGTTCCGCCTGGCAGACTTCGACGCATCCGTTCTCGATCGTATCGATCCCGTCACGAACGATGCTCGCCGCCCCGACGCGTACTACGCCGCACATCACTTCTTCGGGCAGGGCAACTGGATCTGGCTGCTTCCGGTGCGGGCCGCAGAGGCCGGGCAGATGATGAGCGTCGGGCTGACCTGGCGGCCAGACCTGTTTCCCGAGCCCATGACGTCCGTACCCGAGTTCCTCGACCGGGTGACGCGCGAGCACCCGATCCTGGGAGACCTGGTCCGCAGCGGGAGAGTGGTCGACACCAACCTGTACCGGCACTACATGTACCGCGCCCGGCAGCGGTACTCGTCCCGGGGGTGGTTCCTGATCGGGGATGCCGCGGATACCGTGGATCCCCTGTACAGCACGGGTCTTGCACTGGTGGCCATGGCGATTCAGCAGGTGGGCGCCATCATCCGCCGCGACCTGGAAGGCAGCCTGACCGAGGGTTTCGTCGCCAGGCTCGACACGGCCTACGCCGGTCTCCACGGGGTAGGGGAAGAACAGGTCGCGAGGCTGTACGACGTGATGCACGCCCGGTATCAGTGCCGCCAGCGCATGCACCTGCACGTGGTCAGCTTCTTTCACATGGCGCTGCCGCTGCTATTCAACGGGTATCACGCCGATGCCGTCGGGGCGGCGATGATGGCCCGCCTCGGACGGCCCGCACGCGGGCTGAGCCGCCAGTTGACCGACTTCGAGCCGCTCATTGCGCTGGCGGCCGCGCGACGGGCCGCGCGATCGGCCGGCAGTGGCGCGAGGGTGCAGTCGGCCCTCGCGCTGAACCACGCCTGGTTCGAGCAGCGCCGCGATGACGAGATCCCCCGCTCGCTATATCGGATGTTCCGGCACATGGCCGCGATGCGCCTGCGGCTCATGTGGATGGCGGGCGTGCGATCGTGGTTCGACCCGGTTCAATTGGGCGGGCTGCTCGAGTCCCTCACCTGGGCCGTGGCTGTCCGGGCGCTGGGAAGACGCAGTCTCAAGCGCAGCAGACTGACCCGCTGGCTGTTCGCGCGCGGCCGTGACGACGCCCGCCTGCGACTCGCCTCCCACCACCCGTCGTGAGCCGCCGCGACGCCCTGGCGTTCTCGGAACGGTCGGCGACCCGCGAGGCGCGTGGGTCGACGAAGGGAGGCTGTTCGTGATCGACCCGTCTGCCTGGCGGCCGCGCGCCGCCACCCTGTTCGCGGGTGCCGCCCTGGTCTGGGCGGTGTCCCTGTACGGACTGTTCATCGATGAGCGCCTCGTCTACGCCCTGGCGCTCGTACCGCGCCGCGTCGACGGCCTGCCCGGCATTTTCGGCGCACCCCTGGTGCACGGCTCGTTCGGCCACCTGTTGGCGAACACCGTCCCGCTGCTCGTCCTCGGCGGCATGCTGGTCGTCCGCGGCGTCGCCTACTACCTGACGACGACGCTCGCCATCGTCGTGCTCGGCGGCCTGGGCCTGTGGGCGCTCGGCCGCGACGCAGCGCACATCGGCGCCAGCGGCCTGATATTCGGCTACTTCGGCTTCCTGGTCGGCCGCGGATACTACGAACGCCGGCTGCAATCCGTCGCCGTATCCGTCCTGGTCGTGGTGTTGTACGGCGGCATGATCGTCGGTGTCCTGCCGCAAGGCGACCGCGTCTCCTGGGAGGCGCACCTGTTCGGCCTGCTCGCGGGCGGGCTGTGCGCGCGCGCGGCGAGGCGCTCCGCCACGTGCCGTACCCCGCCCTGAGCCTGCACCCTGCTCGCAGCCGCCGTCGGCCCTCTACGACACGTCAGCCCGGAAATCGTCGCCTGCGGCTCCGATTGCCGTGCAGGCGGCCGTTTCCGAAGCAGCCACCCGGCTGGCTGCCGGCTGCTCACCTCGCCAAGATGTCGTCGAGCTCGAGCGCCAGTCCCTCGAGCACGGCCGTTGCCAGGCTCTCGCCCCGGCCGATCCATCCTCTTGGGCTTCACCTTTCCGACGAGTGACGTGACGGCGGCAAACTACCGCCCGCAACCCGGACGGGTCTTCCTGGGTGACGGCGACGGCGGGTTCAGGCGGGCGCCGGCCGAGCTGCTCCCGGTCGACACGTTGAACACCGTCTAACCCGAGCTGCTGCCGGTCGCGTACCCTTGTGACGGTATCGCATGGAATGTGAACTGGAACTACTTGAACGACAGTGTGGCGAGCGATCGGAGCGGCCCCCACTGCTCTTCGTTCACGGCTCGGGTCACGCAGCGTGGTGCTGGGACGAGCACTTCCTGGACTTCTTCGCCGAGCGTGGTTTCAGCTCGTACGCCGTGAGCCTCCGCGGTCACGGGAACAGTGGTGGCCTCGAACGTCTACGGTGGGTGTCGGTCGCGCAATACGTGAGCGACGTCGCCCGCGTGGCCGCGCGATTGCCGCGCGCGCCGATTGTCGTCGGCCATTCCTTGGGCGGACTCGTCGTGCAGAAGTATCTCGAGAAGCACGACGCGCCGGCCGCGGTACTGCTCGCGCCGTCGCCCGTGGTCGGAATGCTGCGCTCGGGCGTGCGGCTGTTCCTACAGAATCCGTGGCTCTTCATGCGGGCCTATCTCACTCTCGAGCCCAGCACGTTGTTCTCGACGCCCGAGCTCGCCAGGAAGTTCCTCTTCTCACCTGATCTGAGCGAAGAGCAAGTGCAACGGTACGCAGGGCGACTCGGGCGTGAATCCTTCCGCGCCTATCTCGAGACGATGTACAACCTGCCGACTCCGGAGCGCATCCGAGGCACCCCCATGCTGGTACTGGGAGGGTCGCTCGACTACCTCATTCCACCGTCCGAGATCAGGTCTACGGCCGACGCATGTCATGCGGAGTCGAAGATCGTTCCCGGGCTTGGGCACGACTTGATGCTGGACGCGGGGTGGGAGCGGGCGGCTGACGTCGTGCAGGAGTGGCTGATCCGAACGCTGGCGCCTTCATCGGGAGGTTCGCAATGACTGGACCAGACCGGCAGAGGCTGAGCGAAATTTGCACAACTTGACGTACACAACCCGAGCTGCGTTCACTTGCGTGTCACGTGACTTCGATGCGCCCTCGCTGCTATCGAGAGAGTAAGGAGGAAGCATGGCATCGCACCTGAAGCCGCTCATGCTATGCGCCCGCAGTATCCGTGCCGTCCGCGGAGTCTCCCGGTTCTGGCTCGCGAGCATGGCGACCGTCGTGCTCGCGTCCGCCGCCGGGACGGCCACCGGTCCGACCGTCGGCCAGCCGACCACGCTCGACGAGCCGGACAGCGCCGCCGACTTCCAGGTGCTCATAGAAGACGTGCAACGTCCGAGTCGCCAGGGTCTGGACGTCCTCACCCTCCAGGAGATGATGGAGCGGTTCGGCGTCCCCGGAATGAGCGTCGCGGTGATCCGCGATTTCGAGGTGCATTGGGCCAAGGGATACGGGACCGCCGATGTCGAGACCGGCATGCCCGTCGACGACGAGACCCTCTTCCAGGCCGCGTCGATCAGCAAGCCGGTTACGGCCATGGCGTCGCTGGTGGCGGTCCAGGACGGTCGGTTCTCGCTGGACGACGACATCAATGCGATCCTCACGTCCTGGCGGCTCCCCGGGAACGGCTTCACCGACGCGCGTCCGGTGACGCCGCGCCTGCTGTTCAGCCACACCGCCGGCCTGGGCGACGGACACGGTTTTCCGGGCTACGAACCGGATGCGCCGCGTCCTACCGCGGTGCAGATCCTGCAGGGCGACGCCCCTTCCAACGTGGGTCCGGTGACCATGGTGCGCACGCCCCTCACGGCCATGCACTACTCCGGTGGCGGCACCACGATCATGCAGCTCGCGTTGACCGACGTCTTCGGCGAACCGTTCCCGGAGATCATGAAAGCGAGCGTGCTCGAGCCGGCCGGCATGATCCACAGCACCTTCCTGCAGCCGCTGCCGCCGGCCCTGGACGAGAACGCGGCTCGTGGCCACCGCGACGACGGCAAGCCCATGGGCGACGCCAAGTGGCATGCCTACTCCGCCATGGCGGCAGCCGGTCTCTGGACCAACGCGAGGGACCTGGCGCGCTTCGCGATCGAGGTCCAGCGCTCGGTCCGGGGCGACCCGGGAAGGGTGCTCACCGCGTCATCGGCGGCGGAAATGCTGAGTCCGGTCGGCGTAGGACCGTTCGCGGTCGGCTTCCAGCTCGACCGGTTGGGCGAAGGATGGTACTTCAGCCACTCGGGCAGCAACTGGGGCTTCGTCTGCAACCTGATCGCGCACAAGGTGAAGGGCTACGGCCTCGTCGTGATGACCAACTCTTCCCGCGGCTGGGTGTTGTACCAGGAGGTGCTGGAGCGAGTGCAGCGCGCGTACGCGTGGGACGCGCTGGACAAGCCCGTCCTGCGGTGACAGGCAGCCGCGCCGAAAAATCAACAAGCGTGTCGGGTTCTGGCTGCTGACGAAGTTCGGCGAGAGGGGCGTATTGAACCTGGCGAAGCCTCGTGCCACTCTGCGCAGCCTCCTGGCACGCTCCCGCGTGGCCGTCGCGGCAGGCGACAGCGGCACTCCATGCTCACAGCCACCCTTCATGCGCTCCTCCGGTATGCGCCACTCTGCCGCTTGCAGGTCTGTCTCGCTCCACGCGGCGCCTCGTGCTTCACCCGAACGAACGGCCGGCAGGACTATGAACCGAAGACACAGCTTCAGAGTCTCGCTCGCCGTGCAAGCCGCGATGGCTTCCAGCGCCGCCCCACCTCCGAGTAGGGCAGCGCCGGGTGGTGCCTCTTCGCCTTTCGAGCCGATGGCAGCGCCGCGCCGATGCCGTCGGCAACATTGAACTCCAGGTGCTCGCGGGCCACACCCCGTGCCAGCGCCCCGCGGATCCACCCGTGCAGCTTCGATCCCGTGGCCCGCTTCTCCGCCATGACCGGGGCCAGGACGGCGATCACGTCGGCCCGACGGACGACTCGGAACATGGGTCGCAGTTCAGCCTGCAAAAGCGGGGCTCATTCGGCCCTCTACGGACTACTGCGGAACACCATCTCACTCCGGCAGGGCGAAGACGTACAGCGCGTTGCCGCTCTGCGGATGATGGACGTCGTGCGCCAGCATGCGCGGCGCGAGGCGCGGGCTGCCGCCGCCCAGGCCGGTCGACACCGCGACGTACTGACGGCCGCCGGCGCGGAAGCTGATCGGAAACCCCTGCACGGACGTTCCGAGACGCGCGCGCCACAGCTCCTCGCCCGTCTCGACGTCGAACGCCCGGAAGCGGCGGTCGAGATCGCCGACGAACGCCAGCCCGCCGCCGGTCGACAGCACGCCGGTCAGGAAGGTGGGACGCTGCTCGACGCTCCAGACCTCCTCCAGCGTCTCGGCGTCGAAGGCCGCCAGCTTGCCGAGGTTGCCGTCGGTGCCGGGCATCTCGTGGAACGGCCGCGAGCTCATCCCGACGCCGCCCGAGCCCAGCTCCAGGGGCACCTCGCGCACGGCGATCTCCATGCAGGTCTGGGCCAGCGGCAGGATCAGCAGCCCGGATCCCGGGTGGTAGCTCATCGGATGCCAGTTCTTGCCGCCGGCGGTGCTCGGACACGCCGGCACGAGCTGCTCGAACTGCGCGTCGATGATGTCCTGGCGGTAGGTCACCGCGCCGGTCTCGGGATCGATGCGGTCGAACACGTTCTGATGGACCGCCTCCCTGTAGCCGAGAAACTCGCCGGTCTCGCGGTCCAGCTTCCAGAGGATGCCGTGCTTGCCGGCGCTGAAGACGGCCTTGCGGCCGCCCACGTCGACCAGCACCCGCTCGTACACCTCGTCGAGATCGAGGCTCTCGGCCGGCACGTGCTGGAAGTACCAGTCGAGCGTGCCGTCGCCGGGGCGGAGGGCCACGGTCGAGTTGGTGAACAGCCCGCTGTCCTCAATGGTCATCCCGCGGCTGACCGCCGCCCACGGCTTGGCCTGCGCCACGCCGAAGTAGACCAGGTCGAGCCCCGGATCGTAGCTGCCGGTGATCCACGTGTCGCCGCCGGCGCGCAGGTAGTCCGGCACGTCCGCCCAGGTGTTGCCGCCGGGCTCGTCCGAGCCGGCCGTGGTGTGGAACCGCCAGCGCCGCTCGCCCGAGGCGGCGTCGTAGCCGCTGATGAAGCAGCGCTCGCGCGTGAAGCGGTCGCAGCCGCTCAGCCCCTGCACGATGGTTCCGTCGACCACGATCGGACCGCTGGTGTTGCGGAACCCGTCCGCCTGGTCGGCGATGACCGTGTCCCACACCTTCTCGCCGGTGCGGGCGTCGAGGGCGATCAGGCGCGCGTCGGGCGTGGCCAGCAGCAGCCGGTCGCCGTAGATCGCGAGGTTGCGGCTCGTGCCCGAGTAGCCGCTCGTCTCGACGGCCACCCGGTACTCCCAGATGAGGTCGCCCGTCACGGCGTCCAGCGCCTGCACGACGGGACCGATGCCCGCCACGTACAGCACCCCGTCGTAGGCGATCGGCGAGGGGGCGTTCCAGCCGCCCTCGTTCATGGCCCAGATCCAGGCCAGCTCGAGCTCGCCGACGTTGCCGCGGTCGATCTCGGCCAGCGGGCTGTAGCTCCAGGCCTCGTAGTTGCGCCGGATCATGAGCCAGTCGCCGTCGTCGGGCTGCCGCAGCATGGCGTCGGTGACAGGCCGGAAGCGCTCGAGCTCGCCGGCCACCGTGACGCCTGCCTCCGGCCCCGACGACGCCGGCCGCGACGCCGCCGGCGCTGCGGCCGCGGCCTGCGCGGCGGGTGCCTCCCCGCTGGCCACCGTCCCGATGGCGACCGCCGTCGTCGCGGTCAACGGCGCGTCGCCCGCGGGCGCGCCGTTCGCCTGCAGCAGGTACGCCACGACGTCGACGTACGCCTCGTCCGCCAGCGCGTCCTCGTCGGGCGGCATCGAGCTCCTGGTGCGGTCGTAGAGGTCGCGCGGGCTCAGGTCGCCCCAGAACTGCAGGAAGCTCTCGCCCGCCAGTTGCGGGGCCTCGAAGCTGCCCTGCAGGTTGGACTGGTGACAGCGGGCGCACGCCTGCTCGTACACGGCGCGGCCGGCCGCCGCCTGCGCGGCGGTGTAGGTGCCCTCCGCGGACTGCGCCCCGGACGCGGCGGCGGCTGACAGCATGACGGCGGCGGCGGCGGCCGCGGCACGCCGGACGGTTCCGAATCGTGGTCCTGTCATGGCTAGCGCACCTTGAAGCGGGCGATGCGGTCGGCCTGGACCGACCCGACCCAGATTTCGTCGCCGACCTCGATGGCCGTCGTCCCCGAGCTGAACACGTCGTTGTACGGCTCGCGAATGATCTCCTCCAAGTCCAGCGTCCGCGGATCGACCCGCGCCACGTTCGACGTCGTCATCGGCATGCCCTTGCTGCCCTGGCCGGCGGCGAGGATCGAGCCGTCGCGCTGCATCCGCAGGTTGTCGATGCGGAACTCGGCCGCCGCCTCGGCGCGCTGGATGGGCGTCTGCCCGCGCGACAGGCGGACGAACGACTGGGTGCCCCAGGCCCCGATGTAGAACCAGCGCCCGTCCGGGGAGATCTCGATCCCGTTCGGCCCGGACGTCTCGCTGCCGGGCACCATCTCCCAGCCGGTCCCGGTATGCCACTCCCAGATGGCGCCCGACAGGGTGCCCGTCATCAGCGGCTCGATCGGCGCGCCGAGATTGCGGAAGCTGGTGGCCGCGAAGCCGCCTTCCGGCAGCGCCACCACGGAGTTCAGGTTCAGCGGCTCCGGCGCCACCGCGCAGCCGATCCAGGTCAGCAGGGGCGGGGCGGCGCCGACGTCGAGCTCGAAGACCTCCACCGACTCGCGGTTGCCGTGGTGCACGGCGTACACCGTGCGCACCGCGCCGCCGCCCGGGGCCACGTAGAGCCCGTGCGTGTTGTCGATCGGCGCCGGTCCGGGGCACGAGTCGTAGGTGGCGCTGTCGAACCGCTCACGCGGCGACGCGGCCGGCAGCAGCACGGTGGCGCTCAGGTCGCGCGTGTCGACCACGCGCAGCCCGCCGCTGCCCTCCGGGTAGCTCGACACGAGGACCCACGGGGTGCCGGGCACCGCCACGAGGTCCTCGGGCCCGACCTGGCCGCAGATGAACTCGACGTCGCCCAGCGGCTCGCAGTCCTGGGCGCGGGGTCCGGCCACGCCCGCCTGCAGCACGAAGGCCGCGGTGAGCACGAGCAGCGTCAGCGTTCTCGTCATCTCGCAAGGCTCCTTCCGAGTGTCGGATCAAGTGTAGGTGCACAGCATACGCCGGGCCGGGGTCGGGGCAAAGGCGGAGTCGGCCGGCCGCCGGCGCCCGGAGCGTCCGGGGCCGGCGCGGCAACGGGGAAGGAAGTCGGACGTTCGGGCTCAGGGGGTGACGGTGACGGCGACGTCCGCGGTCGTGGCCAGCCCGCCGTCGTGGGCGAGGGCGCGGAGCACGTAGGCGCCCGGCTCGGCGAACGTCGCGTGCGCGATCCACCGGCCGTCCTCGGGCGCCGGCGGGGTCACCCAGCCCGGCGACCAGGGCGACTGGCCGATATCGCGCGTGTCCTCCCAGACCTTGGTCTGCGGCGGATCGAACGCCACCGCACCGGCGCTGCGGTAGACGAACCACGACAGGCGGTGCCCCGTGGCGGTGTCGGTCGTGAAGCGGCCCGGATGACGCGGGTTCGACGCCGGCAGCGAGCGGGCGCGGGGCTTGCCGTCATCGGTCGACACCGCCACCAGCGCCAGCGGCTCGCCGACGCGCACGGTGCGCGCCTCGCCGCCCTCGATCGCGAGGGTCGGCGCCGCATTGTCCGCCAGCTCCGGGGTCGTTCCGGCACCGCCCCCGGCTCCGTAGTTGGCCTGGATCACCAGGTCGTCGATGTAGTAGTCCCGCTTGAGCGTGGCGTAGGCGCGCTCGGTCCGGCCGTTGGTCGTCAGCGTCCAGACCAGCTCCCGATCGCCGAAGTCGGCGGGCACGCGAACGCGGAACACGAAGCGGTTCCGCCGCGGGTAGAAGTGCGTCGGCTGCCCCAGGTCGGGGCCGCCCGGCTCGATGTTGTTGCCCGGTCCGACCGGCACGTCGATCACTTCCTCCCAGTTCCGGTTCATGTAGCCGAACACCAGGTTGAAGGATCCGTCAGCGTTCTGCTCCCAGCCTTCGTAGGCCGGTGCGATGGTCTGGCCCGTCGAGTACGACGGCTGAGCGAGCACTCCCGCCGGCATCGCCAGCGATGCCAGCAGGAGCAGTCCGAACACCGAGGCGCTGACCCTCATGGCGCGCCCCTCAGTTGTCGCCGCCGACGGCAGCGGCGGCCGGCGCCGCGTCGACGCCGCAGACGAAGCACCCGATGTCGGGTCCGCCCCCGGCCGCGATCGCGGCCTCGCGCTCGGCCACCGCGGCGGCGAACTCCTCGTCGTTCAGGTAGAGCGCCTGCATCAGGTTGATGAACATGTTGTCCACCGAGCGGTGGCCCGAGCCGGACCAGTTGCGCGGATCGACCACGTTCGGGTTGGTCGGCGAGTTGTCGAAGAAGCCGGTCAGGTGCAGGATCGTCCCCTTCGGCAGCAGCGGCGCCGCGTCGTCGGCGTACTTGTAGACGCGTACCCAGTTGTGATCGTAGCCGGCGCAGTTGAGCGTCTGGACCGACGTGCCCCAGACCGCCTCGAGGCACATCCGCACGCCCGGCGCGTGCATGTGGGGCTCGAACACGCTGATCTTGGCGTTCTCGGGCAGCGTGAAGTAGGCGTCGGCGCGCTGGTCGGACTCCAGCGGGCGGATGTCGAGATCCGGACCGTTGCCGACGAACAGCAGCTCCATCTGCTTCTCCGGCTCGTACCCCGGCGGATGGAACTTGAAGGCGACGTCGATGTGCGCGCGCGTGTCTGTGCCGTTCGAGTGCAGGTGCGTCGACGGGAACAGGAGCGTCGATCCGGCCGCGAGCAGCCGGCCGGCGTTCTCGTCGAAGACGTCCGCGTTGCGGCCCACCTCGTGCACCGGCCAGATCGTGGCCGACGCCGGGTCACCGCCCTCCACCATGGTGTAGAGCGCCGAGTGGTGCACCACGAACAGCCCGCCGACGGTGTCCGACCGTACGCCGCGCTCGAGGTCGTTGCGCTCCTTGTACTCGACCGCGGCCACGTAGCGGTCCTCGGTCAGGCCGCTCGGCGACTGCCCCAGGCTGCCCCACCAGTCGGGTGCGCTGCCCTCGACCTCGAAGGCGGGCGAGGAGACGACCAGGTCCGGCTCGCCGATCTCCCACTCGTCGACATCGATGAACGGCCGCGGCGGCGGCATGTCGGCCGGATCGCCCTGCGGCGCGCCGTTGTCGGCCCAGCGCGCGATGGTCGCGATCTCGTCGTTGCTCAGCGACCAGTCGTCCTTGAACTTCTGGATACCGATGTTCCGCTCGATGTACCAGGGCGGCATGACGCCCGGCTTGTCGCGCAGCCCGGTGCGGTACTTGATGGCCCGCGCCCAGGGCCTGACCTCCTCGTACGAGATGAGCGACATGGGCGCCAGCGCCTGCGGCCGGTGGCACTTCTGGCAGCTGCGCTGCAGGATCGGCGCGATGTCCTTGCTGAACGTCGGCTCGTCCGGCGCCGCCTGGGCCGCGGCCACGTGCGGCGCAGCGGCCACGACCAGCGCGGCGAGGCCGAAAAGGCCGGCCAGCTTCGAGATCGTCGACATGGGTATCCTCACTCTCGACTCCTGGAGTTCTGCATCGGTTCCCAGCCAGCTAGTATAACGCCCGGCGGTGACAGCGCGCGCGGGCGCGTCCCGCGACCGGCCGCCTCGTACCCTCATTACGCGCCGCCGCGCGGTCCGGTTCCCGGCGCTACGCGCCGCCGCGCGCGGGCGGCGCGTAGCGAGTCCACGCGAGCAACTGCCATACGCCCTTGTGCTGTCCGGCTATGGTATCTTGGCCGGATGGACCCGACGCAGCGGATCGCCGTCCACGTGCCGGCCGACCCGCTCGAGAGAGCCCGCCGATCGACAGGCCAGGGCATCACGGCGACCGTGCGCGAGGGTCTGCAACTGGTTGCTGCAAGCAGCCGGCATGGCGGCGATTGATCTCGCGATCCTCGCGGCCTTCGTCCTCTACGCGGCGAGCGCCGGGGTCCGCAACCGGCGCGCCGCGTCGCGGAACCTCGCCGAGTACTTCCTGGCCGGCCGCAGCCTGAGCGGCTGGCAGGCCGGGCTGAGCATGGCCGCGACGCAGTTCGCGGCCGACACCCCGCTGCTCGTGACCGGCCTGATCGCCACCGCCGGCATCTTCGCGCTGTGGCAGCTCTGGATCTACGCCGTCGCGTTCCTGCTGATGGGCTTCGTCCTGGCGGGGAGCTGGCGGCGGGCCGGCGTGCTCACCGACGCCGAGCTGAGCGAGCTGCGTTACGGCCGCCGCGCGGCGGCCGTGCTGCGCGGCGTCAAGGCCGTCTACTTCGGCACGGTGCTCAACTGCACGGTGCTCGCCTGGGTCCTGTTCGCCGCCGTCCGCATCGCCGAGCCGTTCCTGCTGTGGGACCAGTGGCTGCCGCCCGGCCTGTTCGGGCAGGTCGTCGACCTCGCCGCGTGGATCGGCGTGCCCCTGACGGCCGGCCGGCCCGACGACCCGGGCGT
Organism: Vicinamibacterales bacterium; assembly: GCA_963665465.1. GTDB lineage: Bacteria > Acidobacteriota > Vicinamibacteria > Vicinamibacterales > UBA8438 > JAAXGX01. The sequence goes on along the minus strand of OY762226.1, from coordinate 3,420,283 downwards.
CTGGACGACGACCGCCAGCAACCTGATCTCCCTGCTCGCGCTGCTGGCCGTCGTGACGGCGTACTCCGCCAGCGGCGGACTGCGCGGCGTGGTGGCCACCGACATCGTGCAGATCGCCGTCATGCTGGCCGGCACGGCCGCCTTCGCCGCCATCGTCACCGCGGAAGCCGGCGGGCTCGCCGGCATGGCCGAACGGCTGCGCGCGCAGTTCGCCGCGAGCGGCCTCGGCGCGGAGGAGATGCTCGCGTTCACGCCCGATCGGGCCCGCGGTGCGGCGCCGGCCGTGCTCGGCATGCTGGGCCTGCTGTGGCTCATCCAGCTCAACGCGGATGGCAGCGGCTACCTGGCGCAGCGGACGATGGCCTGCCGCAGCGACCGCGATGCGCGCACGGCGGCGGTGGTGTTCACCTACACGCAGGTGCTCGTCCGCAGCCTGCTGTGGCTCCCGCTGGGGCTGGGCCTGCTGGTCCTCTTCCCGCCCGATCCGGCGCTGGCGCCGGCGCTGCTGCAGGCCGACCGCGAGGCCTCGTACGTGCGGGGCATGGCCGAGCTGCTGCCGCCGGGACTGCTCGGGCTCATGCTGACCGGCATGCTGGCCGCCCTGGCATCGACGGTCGACACCCACCTCAACTGGGGCGCGTCGTACTGGACGAACGACATCTACAAGCGGTTCGTCTGCCAGGCGTGGCGGGGCGTCGATCCGGACGAGCGGGCGCTGGTGCGGGTGGCGCGGGGCGCCAACGTCGCGATCCTCGCCATCGCCCTGCTCGTCATGACGCAGCTCACGTCGATCAACCAGGCCTGGCAGACCAGCCTGCTGATGGGCTCGGGAATGGGGGTCGTGCTCGTGCTGCGCTGGCTCTGGTGGCGGGTGAACGCCTGGGCGGAGATCGCGGCGGCGCTCGTCTCCCTCGTCGCCGCGCCGATCCTCATGACGGCGCTGGACGACGACGCGCAGGCGGCGCGCCTGCTGCTCATGGCCGCGCTGGCCACCTCGGGTGCGCTCGCGGCGACGCTGCTCGCGCCGCCCGAGGACCGGGCGCGGCTGGTGGCCTTCCATGCGCGCGTGAGGCCACCGGGCTTCTGGGGCCCGATCGCCGCGGCCGCCGGCGAGGCGCCGGGCGCCGGTGCGCGGCGGCTGGCCCGCGGCGCCGCCGCCACCGCCGCCTGCGCGGCCTCGGTCTTCTGCCTCCTGGTGGGCGCGGGCACCTGGCTCACCGGCGCGCCGCCCCCGGTCTGGTTCCCCTGGCGGGCGCTCTGGATCGCCGCCCTCCTCGCGGCGGGGATCGCGCTTGTCCCCGTGTGGCGCCGGCTCGCGGCCGCGGCTCCCGGGGAGTGACTCACAGCCGGAAGAGCCGGTTCACCTTCACCACCAGCCCGCGGCTGCGCAGTCCGTAGGAGCGGTCCGGACGGAACGGGTCGGCGTGCCGCTCGTCGGTGTAGACCACGAACAGCTCGCTGCCGGGCGTGTACTCCCACCGCAGCCTGAGGTTGTTGCCGACGGTGTTGGTGCTCGAGTTGTACTGCACCAGGCCGCTGAAGAACATGCGCGGCGTGAACGTGTAGGTCACGCGCGAGACGACCAAGTCCGCGCGGAACGCGCCGTGCGGCGTGTCGATCCAGTTGACCGAGATGGTCGGCTCGACCGACAGCTGCGGCGTCACCTCCAGCCGGCCGCGGCTGAAGGTCAGCGAGCGGATGCTGCCGTTGAAGTACTCGCCGATCAGCACCCGCAGCTCGCCGCTGAGACGCCGCTGCGCGCCGCGCGCATACAGCAGCTCGACGTCGCGGAAGCCGTAGCCGCCCACCGGGAGCGTCACGCCGGGCCCGGCCTCGAACGGCTCGACGAGCAGCTCGTAGTTGTCGGCCGCCGACACCCCCAGCCGGTCGCTGCTTTCGAATTCGGTCAGGAACGCGAGCTGCGTCTGGCGCGTCTCGACGTACCCGGTGTCCGCGGTCAGGATGTAGTCGAAGCTCCCTTCCAGGCGGAACTGCCGGACCGCCTCGATGGTGTGCGGACGGGGGCTGAAGCGCCCCGTGGCGTACGAGCGCCGGAAGTTGCTGCGCCGGAGGAAACCCACTTCCGGCACGAAGTTGTCCTCGATGACCAGGTGCTCCGCCTGCAGCCCGTAGCGGTCTCCGGCGTAGACGAACTGGCCCTGGTAGCTCAGGTCGTCGCCGTCGCGGCCGGGCGTGCTCGTCTTCGCGAGATAGCCGAGGAAGTTGACGTTGTCGTGGAACGAGAACGTGGCGTCCGCGCCGTAGGCCTGGCTGGAGCCGTCGCCCGCGACCGATACCGAGCGGCTCGTGACCAGCGCCCCGATGCTGCTGCGGCGCAGGATGTCGCGCTTTATGCGCATGACGGTGAAGTTCGTCGGCAGGACGCCGGACGTCGCCTCGGCGTCGGTCTGGATGTTGAGCGCCCCGACGTCGAAGTCGCCCACCTTGCCCGTGACCCGGCCGCCGCCGACAATCGGGACGACCGTGCTCCCGTCGAGGCCGATGCGGCGCGAGTAGAACAGCGTCGGCGCGTTGCCGGCGTTCTGGGCGCGGCGATTGCCCCCGCCCACCTGCCGCAGCCCGGTGTTGCGCCGGCCGCCGTCGGCGGCGCCGCGGGCGAAGTTGAAGATGCCCTGGGCTTCGAGGAAGAACTCGCGCTTCTCGGGAAAGAACAGGCTGAAGCGCGTCAGGTTGACCTGCTGCTCGTCGACCTCGACCTGAGCAAAATCCGTGTTGTACGTCAGGTCCGCGGTCAGGTTCTGCGTCAGGCCGTACTTGACGTCGAGCCCGCCCGAGCCCTCGCCCGCGTTCCGCCGCGGCGGCGTGGCTGCCAGGTCCGTGGTCAGGCCGCCGATGCCGTACGGCTTGATCTCGAGCCGGCTGACGCCGGCCGGCACCTCCAGGCCGACCAGCGTGGCCGCCTGCGAAGTGCGGAAGATGCCGGTGCGGCCGGCCGAGATCGGCAGCGGCGTCAGGAAGACCAGCTCGTTCTTGCGGCGGATGGTGCGCCGCAACTGCACGCCCCAGACCTGGACCGGCCCCGGGCGATAGCGCAGCGACTTGAACGGAATCTCCATCTCCAGCGTCCAGCCGCCGTCGAAGCGTCCGGTGCGCACGTCCCACACCGGGTTCCAGTCGCTGTTGGGATTCCCTTCGTTGCTGATCTCGAAGTCGCCCAGCGCGCCCAGCGGGTTGGTGTAGAAGGCGAGGCCGTTGCGCCGGTCGTGGAACGTGTCGAAGACCACCCAGAACCCGTCGTTGTCGCGGAGCTGGGGCGTGTCGCGCCGCATCTCGTTGACCACCCAGTCGGCCGCCGGCGCCGAGTCCCGGACGCGGGCGCTGACGTAGATGTTCTCCGCGTCGAACGCAATCCAGGCTTCGGTCTTCTCGGTGGCGGGGGCGCCCTCGTCGGGCATCAGCTGGATGAAGTTGCCGATCGCCCGAATGCAGTCGTACAGGGGCTCGTCGAGCAGCCCGTCGAGCTGCAGGCCCGCCGCCAGCCTGACGGCGCGGACGGTCACGCGGCCCTGCTCGTCACGCACGACGACGTCCGGCGGACGGGGCCAGGGCACGCCGCCGACCCGCAGACCGCCGCCGCCGCGGCCCGCATCCGCAGCGACCGCGCTCCCGGGCAGCTCCCGCGGGTGGGGCGTGCCGGGCGCCGGGTCTGCCGCGGGGGGCGCCGCCTGGCCCGCGGTCCGGTCGTCTCCCGGCAGACAGGCAGTGCCCGCCAGCGCGGGCTCACCGATGAGCGCGGCCACGAGCATGCCCAGGGCCAGGAGTGCGGGGCGCAGGACGACGCAAGTCTCCGGCGAGCTGTTCGGGCGCGGGGCGCAGCCGGCCGGCAGCGTGCGCCGGGCCGGGCGGCTGCACCCGCCGGGCGGTCTCGCTCCCGGAATCGTTCGCAGGCGGGCTCCCCTGGCAGGAGCGAGTCGTCGCCACGGCATGCCGGACGGACGATCTTACAGCCGCGCGGCAGCGGTGGGGATGGCGCGGGTCAGAACTCGAGCTGCCAGCGGGTGTAGATTTCGTAGAGGGCCGCCGGGACGGGCGCGGCCGGCCCGGCCCGGAAGAAGTCTCCCGTCAGCAGGACGGACCCGCCGACGTCGAGCGCGAGCAGCGACGCCATCTGCCAGCGCGTCTCCGCGAGCAGCTCGGTCCCGATGTCCGGCGATCCGCTCCGCGGATGCGGTTCGTCCGCGCGCAGCCAGCCGGCCGCCAGCAGCGCCGTCCAGCGCCCGCCCAGCGGCTGCTCGTAGCCCGCCTGCAGGGTCAGCAGGCCGAGCCCGTCGTTCTGCAGCCCGATGCCCAGGTCGTTGCCGTCCGACGGCCCGCGCGGCGACGTCAGCCCGAGGAGGCTCCAGTACGCCTGCGCGCCCCGGTTGTCGCGGGCGCTCTGGGCGATCGTCCAGAACTCGCCCGAGCGGTGCGGATCGCCGCCGTCGTTGCCGGTCGAGTACAGGACCCGCAGATGCGCCGTGCCGGGGCCCGCCTCGACGGCGGTCGCCGCCTTGGCGGCCCAACCCGCATGCGACCAGTTGTAGTCGGGGGTCTCGCCCCGGTTCATGATGAGAAACAGCGAAGTCGACCCGCCGCCGTGCTCGAGATGGCCGCGCCCGCCGATCCACAGGGCGTTGCCGCGCCGGATGAACTCGCCGGGCGCGCGGCCGTAGGTGGCGGCCGGGCCGCCGAACGCGCAGTACAGGTTGCCGGCCCGGTCGCGCGAGTAGTACACGCTCAAGCCCCAGAGCGACGAGCCGACCGTCCGATCGAGGTCGGCCGTCAGGAGCCAGTTGTCGCCGTCGCCGGCGCGCGACTCGCGCTGCAGGATCAGGGCGCCGAGCGCGTAGTGCCACGAGTCGGCCACCGTCGCCTCGAACGTGACGCCGCCCACGTTGAAGTCCCAGACGGAGTTGGCCAGCGGCGCCTGGGACGTGTCGTAGCGGTCCACCGCCCACAGCGGATCGCCGAAGGTCGGCCGCTCGCCGAAGCGGTCCTCCCAGGGCAGGATGCCGGCCCGCAGCAGCGAGTTGGGGGTCGGCTTGTACCACAGGAACCCCCGCCGCAGGGCGACGCCCGTCTGGTCGGTGCCCGCGAGGCGGCCGGGGTCGACACCGAACGTCTTCAACAGCTCGCGGCCGCTGCCCAGCTCGACGTGGCCGGCCTGCACCTGGACGTAGGCGCCGTAGCGGCACGCGTCGCGGTCGTGCACGTTCACCCAGGCGCGCAGCCGCTGGTCGAGGACGTCGGCGCCCGGCGGGTCGCTGCCGATCGTCCGCTGGTGGAAGCCGAAATTGGCCTGGTTGCCCGTCAGCCGCAACTGCGCGCCCGCCGCGACGCCGACGCCGCCCAGCGCCAGCGACGGCGCGCAATCGTCCCCGCCGGGGGCGCCGGCCTGGCCGGCTGCCGCGACGCCGAACGCCTCGGGGCGCGTGCCGGCCGCGGCGGGCGCCGGCAGCGCCAGCGCGAGTGCGAGCAGGCAGGGTGCGGCCCCCGACGCCGCCACGGCGCTGCGGGAAACCGGCGCCACGGGAAGCCGCAAGCTGCAACCCCACATGCTGGCCCCAAGGCTATCGACATTCGGGGACGTTCGCAAGCGCACCCCGGCCACGGCCCGCACGTGCCGACCAAAATACGATATGGCAGGGAATGGTCTTGACCAGAATACGATTGCCACGATAATGGACGGGCATGGACGCGGTGCCCCGCCTCTACGACGCGGTGCTGTCGGAGCACTTCCTGACGAGCCGGACGATGGCGCTGGTCAGCGGTCCGCGGCACGTCGGCAAGACCGTGACCTGCCGGCGCCACGCCGACGCGCGCTGCGACTGGGACGACCCGGCCGATCGCGAGCTGGTCCTGGCCGGTCCGGCCCGCCTCAGCGCCGGACTCGGCGCCGACCGGCTGTCGAAGACGTTTCCCGTGGTGCTCTTCGACGAGCTGCACCGCTACCCGCGCTGGAAGCCGCTGCTCCGGCGCCTCGACGACGCGCGGGGCGCTCGGCTGCGCTTCATCGTCGCCGGCAGCGGCCGCCTCGACGCCGACCGCGGCCGCGACCGCCTGACGGGGCGCCACCTCGCGTATCGGATGCATCCCTTCTCGGTCGCCGAGACGGTGCGCCGGGACCTGCCGGACCCGCGGCGGGTGACGCGCCCGCCCGCGACCGGCGACACCGCCGACTTCGAGGCGCTCTGGCGCCACGGCGGCTATCCGGAGCCGTTTCTCAGGCGCGACAGCCGCTTCAGCCGGCGCTGGCGCGCGCGGCGCCTCGAGCAGCTGGTCCGGGAGGACATCCGCGACCTGACGCAGGTGCGGCAGCGCGACCAGATGCACCTGCTGGCGGAGCGCCTCGCCCGGACCTCTGCGCGGCCGCTGGTGTACGGCACGCTGGCGGCGCAGGTCGGCGTGGCGGTCGACACGCTCCGCCGCTGGGTGGACGCCCTGTGCGGCCTCCACCTCGGCTTCCTGATCCGGCCCTGGGCGCGGGGCGTGCCGCGCTCGCTGCGGCGCGAGCCGCGCTGGTTCCTGCGGGACTGGGCCGGCATCGGGGACGCGGGCGACCGGGCGGAGACGTTCGTCGCCTGCCACCTGCTCAAGGCCGTCGAGGGCTGGAGCGACCTGGGGCTGGGCCGCTTCGAGCTCGGCTACCTGCGCGACAAGGAGAAGCGGCAGGCCGACTTCGTGGTCGTGCGCGACGGCCGGCCCTGGTTCGTGGCCGACGCGGCGCGGCGGCCGGGGCCGGTCGGCGCCGCGCTGGCCTACTATCAGGCGCAGCTCGGGGCGCCCTTCGCGTTCCACGTCGTCGTCGACGACGGCTACGTCGACGCGGACTGCTTCGCGGCCCCGGGCGTCCCGCGGGCGGTGCCGGCCCGCACCCTCCTGTCCCAGCTCCTGTGACGCCTCAAGGCGCGCACGGCGCGCCTCGGCGGGAGCGGCGCGGGGCGAAGGGGTCCCCGCAAGCGGACGCCGGGGGCTCGGGGCGCAGCCCCGTCTGACTAATGCCGCGCGTGATACATTGGCACCCGGGCGGACGACAGGCCCGGCGGAGAGCAAAAGGAGGATCCATGCAGCGGTGGCTGTGCGCGGCGGTCGTGGTGCTGGTGGCCTGCGGGGGATCGAGCGGCGACCTCCCGGTGCCGAATGCCGATTGCGAGGCCGACGGCGACGTCGCCTTCATCTGCGGCGTCATCAACCCGGAAGACGTCGTCGCGATTCCGGACACGAACTTCGTCGTGGCGTCCGGCTACGGCGGCGGCGGCGGCATCCACTTCATCAGCCACCGCGACGAGACGCGGCTGCAGGTGTATCCGACCCCCAACCCGCGGCTGCGGCACGATGCCGACGCGTACCCGGACTGCCCCGGTCCGATCGACCCCGCGGAGGGCGATCAGTTCAACGCCCACGGGCTCAACCTGCTGCCCGTGGAGGAAGGCCTGCACCACCTGTACGTCGTCCACCACGGCTTCCGCGAATCGATCGAGATCTTCGAGATCGACACGCGCTACCAGGGGGCCGTCTCGGTCTCGCCGACCCCCGGCTTCGCGTGGATCGGCTGCGTGGTCGCGCCCGGGGCGATGACGCTCAACTCCGTCAGCCCGCTGCCCGGGGGCGGCTTCGCCGCCACCGCGCCCTTCGTGCCGCCCGGCTGGACCCCGCCGGGCACGGCGACCGGCGCCGACGAGGCAGCGGCGGACGCCGACGAGACGGACGACGCCGAGGCCGCGGCCACCGCCGAGGAGCTGGCCGCGGCCGGCGAGCTCGACATCGCCGGCTCGTACGGCGTCGTCTGGGAATGGAGCCCTGCCGGCGGCTGGTCGATCGTCCCCGGCAGCGAGTCGGCCGGGCCGAACGGCATCGAGGCGTCGCCCGACGGCGAGTGGCTGTACGTCAACCTCTGGGCGGGACGCCAGGTGCTGCGGCTGTCGCGCGGCCGCGACCCGGTCGAGAAGCAGATTGCCGAGCTCTCGTTCCACCCGGACAACATCCGCTGGCAGGCGGACGGCACGCTGCTCACCGCCGGGCACGACGCGCCCGACCTGCTCGCCCGCATCCAGGAGTGCCTCGCCGTGCTGTGCGACGGCATGTCGTCCCACGTCGCGCGCGTCGACCCCGACACGCTGGCGGTGACGGACGTCGTGGACGAGCCGGCAACCGAGGACTTCTTCACCGCCACCGCGGTGCTGCAGGTGAACGACGAGATCTGGGTCGGCAGCGTGCGCGGCGACCGCATCGCCCGCTACCCCGCCGAGTAGGCGGGCAGACGCCTGCGCCGTGCAACGGCGCGGACGGCCGCGGGCTCTCCCTAAACCCCTCCCCCGACCCTGCCCTGCTAGGAGCTTGCGCCGCAGGACGTTTGCGGCACGAAATGAGTCCTCATCCCACGCGCTGAGCTCCGTGTCGGGGCGGCTTCGCCGGTCGGCAAGGCGGGATGGATGTTCGGTGGTTGGCGAACAGAGAGCAAAATTCGGTCCTCGCGGGCCGTAGTATGGCCCGTCAGAGACCGCGGTGCAGGTCGATTTGCCGCCGTTGCGAGCCTCATTCCCCGTGTCCTACGCCGCCTTCAGCACGTGCAGGCGCTTGACGTTCAACGCCAGGCACACCAGGTCCCACTCGCAGCGCACCTTCGCCAGTCCGCGCAGGCTGAAGCGCCGGAAGCCCAGCGCGTGCTTGATCCAACCGTAGGGAGCCTCCGACAACCACTTGCGCTTCGCATACGCCTCCCGGCCCGCCGGCGTCGCCAGCTTCTCCACCATGCGACCCGTCGCCGGATGTTTCTCCAGATCGCGGGCGGCCGTCTGCTTGCCCTCCCGGCCCGGCGCCACATACCCGTCAACGCCCCGCTTTTCCAGGTCCTTCAGGTCCCGCTCGTTGCAGTACCCCGCATCGGCCAGCACCGTCTCCGGCTGCGCGTCGAACGTCTCCTGCACCGCGTCAAGCAACACCGGCAACTCACCCTGGTCACTCGCGTTCGCCGTCAGATCCGTCGCCACCACCAACTGGTGCTCCGCGTCCACCGCCGCCTGCGCGTTGTAGCACTGCTGGAACCCCTCACTGCTCGTCTTCATGATCGAGCTCTCAGGGTCCGTGAAGTTGCTCTGCGCCTTCTCGTCCGGCTCGCCATACGCCCGCTTGTACGGCGGTCCGCCCTTCGGGTTCCGGTCCTGACCCGGCTGCCGACCCCGCATGTCGTCCGCCGCCCGTTGCTTCGCTTCCAGGCGCGACTTCGCCGCGCGAATCGCGGCCAGACGCGCTTCCCGCCGGTGCAACTCCGCCGGCAGATCATCGCCCCGAATCTCCGCGCCCAAGCGTGCGTCCTCGGCCTCGTCAACCGCATCCGCCTGACGCAACAGCGCCTCGATCTCGCTTTCCAGCCGCTGTTCCTCTTCCTGCATCCGGTCGTAGCTCATCGCCTTGTGCTTGCTCGCGTTCGCACGCACCTTCGTCCCGTCGATAGACAGCTTCCCCAAGCGCGCCAGACCCAACTCCTGCGCCAGACGGACCACCTCCACGAACAGCGCCTGGAAATCCTCAAGGTGCCGACGCCGAAACTCGCACAGCGTCCGGTGTTGCGGAAAGTTCCCCGCCGCCAGCACCCGGAACGCCACGTCCTCTTCCAGTTTCCGGGCAACCCGGCGCGACGAGAACACCCCCGTCGCGTAGGCGTAGAGCAGAACCTTCACCATCATCCGGGGCTCATACGGCGCGTTGCGGCGCCCGTCTCCCTCATACGCCATGTAGAACGCCGTCAGGTCCAGACCGTCCACCAGGTCGCTGACGTGGTGTGCCAAGTGGCCCTCGGGCAGCCACTCCCGCACGTCGGGCGGAAACAGCAGCGACTGATCCGGCGCGTAGGGGCGGAACGTAGTCGACATCAAGTCCTTTCGTCGTCCGATCTCGCCTACGATTGTCGCATCTGGTTTTCTGCGGCGCAGACTCCTAGGTGGTCAGGTCCGCCTCGGGCGCCGGCACGGCCGGCAGCCCGGGTGCGCGGGGCGCTTCCGGCTCCGCTGCCGGCGCGGCCCGCAGCTCGGCCGGCGGCTCCATCTCGGTCGGCACCAGGAACAGGCCGCGCTGCCGGGTCCAGACCCCCAGCCGGCGGCTGCTCGTCCAGCGCACCAGCGGCGCGGCCAGCAGCAGGCCGGCGAAAATGGGCGTCAGCCACAGGAAGAACACCGGCGCGTAATACAGGGTGAGCGCGGCCCAGGCGGCCCCGACCGCCGTGGTCCATCCCACGCCGCCGGCGACCTTGCGCCAGCCGAGCATCCGCCCCTCGCGCACCTGCGCATCCCACGGCACGTCATGCCCGGTCAGCACGCTGGCGACGAAGCGGGCGTGGAGCATCATCATGAGCGGCGCGATGGTGACGGCGAACAGCGTCTCGAGCAGCGCGCCGGCCGCCAGCCGGGCCGCGCCGCCGAACTGGCGGCGCCGGCCGGCCAGCGCCAGCACCAGCGCCAGCAGCTTCGGCACGAACAGCAGCAGGCCCGTGACCACCAGCAGCGACACCGGGGCGCCGCCGCTCCAGGACCCCGGCACCAACGCCAGCGCGGTGCCGCCGCTGGCCGGCGCCAGCACGTACAGGGTGCTGGCCAGCAGCAGCAGCAGCCAGACGAGAGACGACACGTAGCCCGCCGCGCCGAGCAGAAAGTGCAGCCGGCTCACGGGATGCAGACCCGGGGTCGCCAGCAGGCGCAGGTGCTGCAGGCTGCCCTGGCTCCAGCGCCGGTCGCGCTTGGCGTAGTCGACGACGTTCTCGGGCGCTTCCTCGTAGCTGCCGGCGATCGCGGGCAGCAGATAGACGTGCCAGCCCGCGCGCCGCATCAGCGCCGCCTCGACGAAGTCGTGGCTCAGCACGGCGCCGCCGAAGGGGGGACGCCCCGGCAGCACCGGCAGGTTGCAGTGCGCCGTGAACGGCTCGATGCGGACGATGGCGTTGTGCCCCCAGTAGTTGGCCGCGTCGGTCTGCCAGAAGCTCTGGCCGGCGGCCAGCACGGGACTGTACAGGCAGCCGGCGAACTGGATGAGCCGGCCGAACAGCGTCGCCCGCCGCGCCGGGATGGGCACCGTCTGGATCAGGCCCGCGCGCGGATTGGCCTCCATGGCCCGCACCAGCCGCACCAGTGCGGGGCCGGTCATGACGCTGTCGGCGTCCAGCACGACCATGCACTCGTAGCGCGCGCCCCAGCGCCGGCAGAAGTCGGCGATGTTGCCCGCCTTGCGGCCCGCGTTGGCGGACCGCCGCCGGTAGTGCATGCCGGTGACGTGGTCCATCCGGCCGCGCAGCGCCGCCCACGCCGCCTCCTCCGCCAGCGCCGCCGCTGGATCCGTCGTATCGCTCAACAGGAACAGGTCGAACCCGCCGGCGTGGCCGGTCCGTGCCAGCGAGCGCAGCATGGCGGCCAGGCCGGCCGTCACCCGCAGCGGATCCTCGTTGCGGATGGGCATCACCAGCGCCGTCCGGCTCGCCAGCGGCCGGCCGTCCCCGGCCGCGGGCCGCTGGACGGCCAGCGACAGCGGGTCGCGCCCCAGCACCGTGAGCACGAACCCGATGACCGCATTCCAGAAGGGCACGGCGATCCAGCTGAACGTCGCGGCGAACAGCACGAGGATCGCGACCTCGAGGCCGGTGAGGCCGCCGGCCCGCATGATGTCGAGCATCATCGCGATCCCGATCAGCGCGGTGGCGGCAATCAACCCGCCGAACAGCCAGCGCCGCGACCGCACGAGCGGCGGCCGGATCAGGTCTGCGCCGGCGCCTGCGCGCCCGGCGTCACGGCTGGACGTGGTCGGGGTGCCAGACATAGCTCCATGTCTCGGACAGGCGCCGGTCGTCGCGGACGAGGTACAACCGCAACTCCACGGGCTCGCGTCCGGCCGGCGCCAGCCGGAACGAGGCCCGCCAGCCCTCGTCCTCCGGCAGCGGGTGCACGACGAGGTCCGAGACCTCGCCGGACGACGCCTCGAGGACGCCGATGGGCCGCGGCGCGTCCGGCGCGGACAGGGCGCCGCCGGCGAAGTCCACCGCGAACCGGCGCTGGCTGCGCGGCGGCGGATCGTGGGCGCCCGGCAGCGCGTCCCAGCCGCTGCGCGTGCGCTCGACCGCGGCCAGCGTCCGGGCCGCCAGCCGATCGTCGAACATGACGATGCGGTAGCGGTAGCGCCGCGCGTCACCGGCCTCGAGCGGCTCGTCGGGCACCCAGTAGGCGGCGATGTTGTCGCTGAACTCAGACCCGACCGCAAACTCCAGCAGCTCGACGCGGCCGCCGCCCCAGTCGCCGTCGAGCGGCACGATCCACTCGCTCGGCCGCCGGTGGTAGCCGGCCTCCGCGTCGAGGTAGTCGGCAAAGCGCCGGTCGCGCTGCACCAGGCCGAACCCGCGCGGCGTCCCGCCCGGGAAGGTGCTCACCTGCACGTCGGGGCCGTTGCCCAGCGGCCGCCAGATCCACTCGTCGTGCGCGGCATGCACGAGCAGCCCGTCCGAGTCGTGCACCTGCGCACGGAAGTCGTCGAAGCGCCCCGGCCCGCCGCGGCCGTACAGGAACATGCTGCTCATGGGCGCCACGCCGAGCTTGGCGACGTCGGCGCGGGCGAACAGCCGCGCGTCCACGTCGAGCGTCGTGCCTCCGCCGGGCGCGAGATCGAAGCGGTAGGCGCCGCTCACCGACGGACTGTCGAGCAGGGCGTAGAAGGTCGTCGACATCGCCTCGGGCGCGGGCCGGACCAGCCAGAACTCGCGGAACACGGGGAATTCCTCTCCGCTCTCGAGCGCCGTGTCCACCGCCAGCCCGCGCGAGGACAGGCCGTACACGTGACCGCGCCCGAGCAGCCGGAAGTAGGAAGCGCCCAGGAACACCGCCAGCTCGTCCTTGATGGCGGCGTCGTTGAGGGGGTAGTGTATCCGGAATCCCGCGTAGCCGAGGTCCGGGCGGCCCGCGCCTGCCACCGGCGCGGCCCGTCCCTCGTAGCGGAACAGCGTCGCGTCGAACGGCACGCGGGTGATCCGGCCGTCCTCCACCAGGTTCAGGCGAACCGGCTCGCGGTGGATGAAGCCGGGGTGGAAGAGCTGCAGCTCGAACCGCGCGGCGCCCCGCCAGAACGCCGCCTCGGGACGGAACCGGATCGACCGGTACTGGTCGTAGTCCAAGCCCGCCAGCGCCGGCGGCAGGTCCCTGCCCGGCGGGCGGTACGCGGCCCGCGACAGCTCGCGCGCGAGCGCGGTCACATCCTCGAACAGCGTCGCGGCGGACACGGGGGCGCGCGGCGGGGCCGGGGATGGGTTGGCGGCCGCGTCACGCTGGGTTACTGTGGTGTCCGGCCGCGGCGGCGCGTCGCAGGCGGCCGCGACGAGCAGCGGCAACGCGGCGCGCAGCAGCGACGAGAGAGGGATGAGGCAGCCGAGCTTCATGGGTAGCCGCAGCGGGGCCGCGGGCAGGATCCTGAGTCTGCTGATCGCCCTGGCAGTTGTCAACGTCGTGCTCCTGGCGCCGCACTGGCTGCTCCCGGGCGGCGCGGGCGGCGCCTGGCTGGCGCTCGAGGCGATCGTCGCCGCCGGCGTGTTCGCCGCGCTGCCCCGGAGGCGCTGGAGCGTGGCGCTGGCCGGCGGCGCCGCGGCGGCGCTCGTGCTCGCCAGCCTGCTCATGTGCGCCGAGGCAGTGGCGCAGCAGAGCCTGGGACGCCCTCTCAACCTCTACCTCGACCTGTATCTGGCCAGCTCCGTGTACCGCCTCATGACCGGCGCCTTCGGCCTGGCCCGGGCGCTGCTGCTGCTGGCCGGCGGCGCGCTGGCGGTCGCGGCGGCGGTGCGGCTGGTGGCGGCGGCGCTGGCCCCCGCCGGCGGCGCGGCGCCCGGACGGCTCCCGGCGGCCGGCATCGTGGCTGCCGCCGTCGCGGCGGCCGGGTTGGCCGGACTCGCGCCGGCGGCGATCGCGCAGCGGACGGCGTGGCCGCTCGTGCACGTCGCGACCGCGCAGAGTCGCCACCTCGCCCGCATGGTGCGCGAGCGGGAGACGTTCGAGGCGGCGATCGCGGCCGCGCCCGCGGACTACGCCCACGTGCCGGGCCTGCTCTCCCGCCTGCGCCAGCGGGACGTGCTGCTGGCGTTCGTCGAGTCGTACGGCGTCTCGGCGCTCGACGACGCGCGCTACGCGCGCGTCATGCGGCCCCGGCTGAACGAGCTGGCGGCGCGCGCCGCGGCGGCCGGGCTGCATCTCGCCAGCGGCACGCTGGTTGCGCCCACGCAGGGCGGGCAGTCGTGGTTCTCGCACCTGTCGCTGACCAGCGGACTGTGGGTCGACAACCAGCTGCGCTACGACCTGCTCGTGGCCAGCGGCCGCGAGACGCTGATCGACGACTTCCGGCGCGCCGGGCACCGCACGGTCGCGCTGATGCCCGCCAACACCCTGGCCTGGCCCGAGGGCGAGCGGCTGGGCTACGACCAGATACTGGCGCGCAACGACATCGACTACCGCGGACCGCCCCTCAACTGGGTCACGATGCCGGATCAGTTCACGTGGTCGTACCTGCAACGCGCGGTGCGGGCCTCCGCCGCCGATGCCCGGCCGGTGTTCGCCGAGCTCGGCCTGATCAGCAGCCACGCGCCCTGGACGCCCATCCTGCCGGTGCTCGACGACTGGGAGGGCATCGGCGACGGCACGGTGTTCGCGCCGTGGCGCGACGCCGGGGAGCGTCCCGAGGACCTCTGGCTCGACCACGACCGGGTGCGCGAGCACTTCGCGCTGGCGCTCGACTACGCCGTCAACGTGGTGACCGGCTACGCGGAGCGCTACGTCGACGACCGGACGCTGCTCATCGTGCTCGGCGACCATCAGCCGGCTCCGCTCGTCACCGGTGCGGGCGCGAGCCGCGCCGTGCCGGTGCACGTCCTGAGCGGCGACGCGGCGCTGATCGCACCCTTCCTGGACCGCGGGTACGCACCGGGCGCCTGGCCGGATCCGGCGCAGCCGCCCGCCCGCATGGACACCTTCCGCGACTGGTTCGTGCACGCGTTCAGCGCGCCGATGCACGGCGCCGGCGGCGCGACCGCGGCGGGCGGATGAGGGCCAGCAGATGACCGACAACGCGCTACCCGGCTACGGCACCGGCGCCCGGCTGCTCCACTGGATCACGCTCGTGCTGATCCTGATCCAGCTGCCCGCGGGGGTCGCGATGACTATCGAGGCCGTCCCCGCCCTCAACGACACGCTGTTCATCCTGCACAAGGGTCTGGGCTGCATCTTCCTGCTGGTGGTGGCGGCGCGGCTCGTGTGGAAGCTGTCGCATCCCGTGCCGGCGCTGCCGCCGCGGCTGCCCGCCCTGCAGCGGCGCATCGCCGCGCGGACGCACTGGCTGCTCTACGGGCTGCTGGTCGTGCTGCCCGTGAGCGGGTACATTCGCACCGTGGGCGACGGCTACCCCATCGAGCTGCTCGACGCGCTGGGCATCCCGCCGCTCGTCACGGGCATCCCCGCCACCGCCCACGTCATGCGCATCATCCACACCTTCTCGAGCTACCTGCTGGTCGCCCTGATCGCCGTGCACGTGGGCGCGGCCGTGCACCAGCAGCTGTTCGGGCGCGACAACGTGCTGTCGCGCATGTGGCCGCCCGTGCGGCCGCAGGGCCCGCGGTGACACCCCGCGACGAACCAGGCGGGGCCCTGCGCCAGCGGCCGCAGGCCCCGGCAACGCGCGTGCGCTTTCGCGAGTGGCTCGGGCTGCTGCGCTCGTTCGTCGTCTACTGGCGGCCGGGCCGCCAGCGCGGGCTGCGCCGCCTGTACCGCCCGCTCGTCGACCCCGGCGACCTGGTCTTCGACGTCGGCGCCCACCTGGGCGATCGGTCGATCGCCTTCGCGGCGCTCGGTGCACGGGTCGTGGCGCTCGAGCCGCAGCCGCGCATCGCGGCGTGGCTGCGGCGCCTGGCCGCCCGCCACGACCGCATCACCGTGCGGCCCGAGGCCGTGGGCCGCGCCGCGGGCACCGCCCGGCTCGCGATCAGCCAGCGCACCCCGACCGTCTCGACGCTGGCCGACCGCTGGCGGGCGCAAATCCCGGCCGCCAACGCCAGCTTCCGGCGCGTGCGCTGGGAACGGTTCGTCGACGTCCCGGTCACCACCCTGGACGCGCTGATAGCGCAGTACGGCCTGCCGGGCTTCTGCAAGATCGACGTGGAAGGCTACGAGGCCGAGGTGCTGGCCGGCCTCAGCCGCCCGCTGCCGCGCCTGTCGATCGAGTTCGTGTCGGGCTGCCTCGACGTCGCCGCCGCCTGCGTGCGGCGGCTCGAGGCGCTCGCGCCGTACGAGTTCAACGCCGTGGCCGGCGAGGGCCGGCGCTTCGTCTTCGAGACCTGGGTGCCGGCCGGCCGCCTGCTGGCCTGGCTGGCCGCCGGCGCCGGCGGCGTGTCGTCAGGCGACGTGTACGCCCGGCTGGCCAGGAGCCTGAGCCGCAATGCGGAAGAGTCCCGCAAGCGGACGCCGGGGATCCGGGGCGGCCCCGTCTAACGAAAGCGCCGGCGCAGCCGGCGCAAGGCGCGCACAGCGCGCCTCGGCCGGAGCGGCGCGGGGCGAAGGGGTCCCCGCAAGCGGACGCCGGGGGTCCGGGGCGCAGCCCCGTCTGAATGAAGCCCCGTCTGAATGATGCAGAAAGCCCGCTACTGGCAGACGCTGACGACAGTCGAGGCCGCGCGGCTGGCCGAGCGCGACCCGGTGGTCGTGCTGCCGCTGGCCGCCCTCGAGCAGCACGGCCCGCACCTGCCGCTGTCGACCGACCTGGATATCGGCATCGGCCTGCTGGAGCGCGCCAGCGAGGATCTGCCGGACGACTTCCCGCTCTGGGTGCTGCCGCCGCTGGCGCTCGGCGCGAGCCGCGAGCACGCGCGCTTCGCCGGCACGGTCAGCCTGGATCCGGCGCTGCTGGGCGCGCTCGTGCAGGCGCACGGCGAGGCGCTGGCGCGCGCCGGCGTCAGGCGGCTGGTGCTCAGCAACAGCCACGGCGGCAACCGGGCGGCGCTCGACGCGGCCGCGCTCCGGCTGCGCGACGAGCTGGGCCTGCTCGTGGTCAAGGCGAACTACTTCCTGTTCCCCCGCCCGGACGACGCGCAGCTGCCGGAATCGGAGTGGCGCCACGGACTGCACGGCGGGGCCGTGGAGACGGCCATGATGCTGCACCTGCGGCCCGATCTGGTGCGCATGGACGCCGCCCGTCCGGCGCGCTCGCTCGGCGAGGACCTCGAGCGCACGCTGCGGCGCGTGGACGCCGGCGGCGACGCGGCGGCGTTCGCCTGGCTGGCGGGCGACCTCAATCCGTCCGGCGCGGCCGGCAATGCGGCGCTCGCCGGCGCGGACCTCGGGGCGCGGCTGGTGGCCTGGTACGGCGCGGCGCTCGCGGAGGTCATCCGCGACGCGGGCCGCTTTCCGCTCGAGCGCCTGTCGGGGGCGTGACGCCCGCCGGGGCGGGGGCTACTTGCGGAGGTCCGCGCCACCGGCCAGCATGTCGTTCAGCCAGTGTCCGGCGCGCTCCACCTTGGCCTTGACGTAGTCGACGTTGTAGCGGTTGAGCGTGCCGTAGAGCGGCTCGCGGTCCACCACCTGGATGCCGGCGTCCTGCAGGGCCCGCACCTTCTCCGGGTTGTTGGTGAACAGCCGGACGCGCCCGACCTGCAGGTGGCGCAGCATCCCGACCGCCGCCTCGTAGGTGCGCTCGTCGGCCCCGAAGCCGAGCGTGCAGTCGGCGTCGACCGTATCCAGCCCCTGCCCCTGCAGGCTGTACGCCCGCAGCTTGTTGCCGAGGCCGATGCCGCGCCCCTCCTGGGCCAGATACAGCAGCACGCCGCCGCCGCGCGCCGCGAACTTGCGCAGGCTGCCGCGCAGCTGCTCGCCGCAGTCGCAGCGCAGGCTGCCGAACAGATCGCCCGTCAGGCAGGCGGAGTGGATCCGCACGGGAACCGGGTCTGGCCAGCGCCCGCGGTCGCCGACGAGGATGGCCACGTGCTGGAGCAGCCCGTTCGCCTCGCGAAAGCACGCGACCCCGGCGTTCGCGGCGGCCTCGAGGGGCACCGGTCCGTCGCTGACGTAGGTCAGCTCGAGCCGCGTGTCGCGGGCCATCGCGTCGATCTGCGCCGCCGTCACCGCGAGGATGGCCCCGCCCTCGATGCTCCGCCGCAGCTCCGCCGCGCCGGCGGCGATCGGGACGCCCACCACCGCCGGAATCAGCCGGCACAGCCGTACCAGGATCAGCCCGCCGACCTCGGACGCCGAGGCCTCCCGCACGTCGCGCACCCGGCTCGCGTAGGCGCCCGGCGCGGTCGACAGGCGCACGATCTCCTCCGGGCTGGACGCGCCGTCGAGCAACAGGCTGAGCGGCACGCGGCGGGCGCCGTTGGACAGCCCCATGGCGTGCGCGCGGTGGTGGGTGATCGCCAGCCGCACCGGTCCGCCGGCGATGCGGCCGAGCTCGGCCACGGTGGGCGGCGCCAACCCCTCGACCGCGGCGAGCAGCGCGCCCGGGGGCGACGCCGGCCCGCCGGACGGCGCGACGTACAGGGGCCGGCCCCGCTGCAGATCGAACAGCCCGCGTTCCGCTTCGTACATGCTAGCCTGGAAATCGTTGCCTGCGGCGCCCGTTGCCGCCAACCAGCCCCCGAGGGGTCTGCGCCGCGCCACGGCGCAGACTCCCGGGACGCCAGGAGTCTACTTGAGCTCCCCCATCGACGAACGCACCGCCTGGAACCTGCTGCGTGCCGTGTCTCCCGGCGTGACGACAAGTGGAAGGCCCGTGCGCGTGCACCATCATCCCAATCCCGATGTCTGGTTGCAAGTCGACGCCTCCGGCGGGTGGCAGGCGTCGGGCGCGCCGACCGGCGCCGCGCGCGACCTGCTGGCCCTGCTCCTGCCCCTGCAGCTGCGAGCCGATCTCGTGATCGCCCAGATCGGACAGAGTCTCGACGGGTGCATCGCGACCGCCGCCGGACACTCCCACTACGTGACCGGCCGGGCCGACATCCGCCGCCTGCACCGGCTGCGCGCGCTGGTCGACGCCGTGGTGGTCGGCGCCGGCACCGTGGCCGCCGACAACCCGCGGCTCACGGTGCGCGAGGTGGAGGGCGAGAACCCGGTGCGGGTGATCCTCGATCCGCGCGGGCGACTCGACCGGGACCGGCACGTCTTCACGGACGGCGCCGCCCGCACGGTGACGGTGCGCCGCGCGGCGGACGGCGGCGTGCACGGGTCGCGCCTCGAGGGCGACCTGCTGCTGATGCCGGCCACCGGCGGCGGCGGCTTCGATCCGGCCGCGGTGCTCGCGGCGCTGCGCGGCCTCGGCTGCCGGCGGGTCCTGGTCGAGGGGGGCGGCACGACCGTGTCCCGCTTCCTGCAGGCCGGCGCGCTCGACCGGCTGCACGTCGCCGTCGCGCCGCTGCTCATCGGCGGCGGCCGCCCCGCGCTCACGCTGCATCCGATCGAGTCGCTCGACGAGGCGCTGCGCCCGCGCTGCCGGCACTTCCGCCTCGGTGACGACATGCTCTTCGACCTCGACCTGCGCAGTGCGGGGTTTACCACGGACTCCCAGGCGACATGACTGCAGGATCGGGGCAGACCTGACGTTCACCAGAGGACCCGAGGCTCCCGAGCCTGCTGCGGCACTCGCACCTGCGCGGCGTGCGTGGGGGCGAGCAGACTGACGAGGAGATGATGTTCACCGCCCCGGGGGGCTACCCCGGCGGCGGGAGCGCGAGCAGGTCCTGGTGGCCCACGGTCAGCCGGAAGCGCCCGCGGGCGGCCGTCTCCCGCCGGCGCTGCGCCCAGGCGCGGATGCGGCGCGCCCGGGCGGGCGGCGGCGAGAGGTCGAGCGCCGCTTCCTCCCAGCCGTCGACGAGCGCCCGCGCCAGCGCCCGGTCGGCCGGCCCGAGCCGCCACGGGCTCGGCAGCCGCCAGGTCCGGTAGCCCTGCGCGCGGAAGCGCGCCTCGGCCGCCGCGGCGGCCGCCGGTCCCAGCGCCGTCTCCGGCCCGCGGTCGCGCCGCTGGTGGAGGTTCACCGCGTCCCTGATCGCCGCGTCGTCGGCATCGTCCGCCGCGCCGGCCCCGGCGCGGCCGTCGCCGCCGCTCCCGGCGGCCGACCACGCCATCACGCCGTCGTAGGTCAGGGCCAGGTACGCCCCGCAGCCGGCGGCCCGGCAGGCGGCTGCGAGGCGGTCCAGCCAGTCCTTTGTGACGAGATCGAGCAGCGCCGAGCAGGTCACGAGGTCGGCATGCGCCACCGCTGCCAGCCCGGCCAGCGCCAGGTCGCCGTGCACGCGCCGCACTTCCGCGGCCGTGGCGGCGACCTCCGCACGGGCCAGCAGGTCCGCGTCGTGGTCGACCAGCGTCCACGCCTGCGGGCCCGGCAGGCGCGGCGCGAGGTAGCGCAGATTCGACCCGGTGCCGCTGCCCAGGTCAACGATCCGGTGCCAACCCCGCGCACGCCACGCCGCTTGCAGGCGGTCGACCAGGGGGCCGGCCCGCGAGCGGTGGTCGGCCGCCTCGCGCAGCGCGAGCCAGTCCGGGCTGAACGCGTCCTGCCCCTCGCTCGACATGAAGTCCTGGCTTCATTCAGACGGGGCTGCGCCCCGAACCCCCGGCGTCCGCTTCTGCACCGTTACGGGGCAGACTCCTGGCCGGGGCGCGCGGTGGTCAGGTCGGCCACGGCGGCGGCAAAGGTCTCGGTCGCCGCCTCCCAGTCGGGCAGGCTGGCGGCGTGCCGGCGGGCGGCGGCCGCCAGGCGCGACGCGAGCTCGGTCTGTGGAGCACCCGGAGCGGCCGGCAGCAACCGGGCGAGGGCGCCGGCGAGCGCGGCGTCGTCGCCGGGTGCGACGAGCAGCCCGGCGGCCGCGGGCACGGTGTGGGGAATCGCGCCGCCGGTCGTGCTCACCACGGGCAGCCCGCGCGCCAGCGCCTCGGTCAGCACCATGCCGAAACCCTCGGCGTGCGACGGCAGCACGAACACGGAGCTGGCGTGATACAGGGCGGCGACGGTCTCCGCGCTGCACTCGCCGGGAAAGGTGATGCGCGCCGCCAGGCCCGCCGCCCGCACCTGCTGCTCGACCGCCCGCGCGAACGCCGGCGCCCGGCTCAGGCTCCCGGCGCAGACGCAGCTCCACGGCCGATCCGCCAGCCGCGCCAGCGCGCGGACGAGAACGTCCTGCCCCTTGCGGGGCGTGACCGTCGCCACGCACAGCAGCCGCGGCGGCGCGTCCGGACCGGGACCGGCGGCGGGGGGCGCGGGATCGGTGCCCGGCGGGACCGCCCGGATCGCGGCGGCCGCCACGCCCAGCTCCGCCACGCGCCCCGCGGTGCAGGCGCTGGTCGCCAGCACGCCCGTGCACGCCGCCAGCGCGTCCCGTTCGAGGGCGACGAAGCGGTCGCGGCGCGCCGCGTCGAGCCCGGTCTCGTCGGCCAGCAGCAGATGCACCAGGGCGAGCAGCCGCAGCCGGGCGCGCTCGGGGCGCAGCAGCTCGGGCAGCGCGCCCATGGCGAGGCCGTCGACGACCACGCGCGCGCCCGCGGGCAGGGCCGCGAGCGTCCCGGCGAGGCTGCTCCGCGCGCGGGCGTCGCCGGCCGGAAACTCGCCCGCGAGCTCGTGCACCGCGACCTCCCAGCCGCGGCGGCGCAGGCCCGCCACGATCCGCGCGTCGTAGAGGTAGCCGCCCGTCAGCTGGTCGAGCGCGCCGGGCACGAGGACGTGGAGGTCGGCCGCGCTCACACGGGACCCTCGTAGCCGCCCGCGGCCAGGTGCGACTCCTTCAGCGTCACGCGCATCGACGCGATGCCGCGGGCGGCCTCGCCGAGCAGGCCGTCGCGGATCGCGCGGGCGAGGCGATCGAAGATCTCGCGGGCGACAACCTCCGTCGTGGTGTTGCGGCCGGCGAACGCCGGCTCCTCGTCCAGGTTGCGGTAACGGAACGCGTCCAGCACCGAGCGGAGCTGCTCGCCGGCCAGTCCGATGTCGACGACGACGCCGTCGGCATCCAGCTCGGGCCGCTGGAAGGTCACGTCCACGACGTAGGTGGCGCCGTGCAGCCGCTGCGCGGGGCCGAAGATCTCGCCCCGAAAGCTGTGGGCGATCATGAAGTGGTCACGGACACTCACGCTGTACACCGGTCGGGCTCCTTCGTCATCATGTCATTCGTAGCGGATGCGATGGCACAGGGCCGCGCGCGGATCGCGGCTCAGGCGCGCCATCACGGCCGGCAGCTCGGCGAACCCGCTCTCGCCGCTGATCAGCGCGTCGAGCTCCGCGGCGCGCAGCAGCTCGAGCGCCAGGCGCATGCGGCGCGCATGGCTCCAGCGCACGGCGCGGTCCGGCGGCAGCCGGCCGACCTGGCTGCTCCGGAGCGTCAGGCGGCGCGAATGGAACCCCTCGCCGAGCGGCAGCGGCACCGCCCGCGACCCGTACCAGCTGGCCTCGACGATCGTGGCCTCGACGCCGGCGATGTCGAGCGCGGCCTGCAGGCCGGCGGGCTGGCCGCTCGCGTGAACGACCAGATCGGCGGCCGGCTGCCGCTCGGCCTCGGTGCGGAAGGCGACGCCGAGCGCCCGCGCGGCCGACCCGCGCTCGGGATTGACGTCGACGGCGGCGACCGCCGCACCCGGCACCTGCCGGCAGAGCCAGGCGACCAGCAGCCCCACGACCCCGGCGCCGATCACCACGATGCGGTCGCCCGCCGCAGGCCGGGCGTCCCAGACGACGTTGACCGCCGTCTCCATGTTGGCCGCCAGGACGGCGCGGCCGGGGGGCACGCCAGCCGGAATCCGGGCGACGGCGGCCGCCGGCACCCGGTAGAGATCCTGGTGCGGGTGGAGGCAGAACACCGTGCGGCCGGCCAGGTCCGGGGGCGCGTCCTCCGGCAGCACCTCCCCCACGCTGGCGTAGCCGTACTTGACCGGTCCCGGGAACTCGCCCTCCTGGAAAGGCGCGCGCATGACCTCGTACTGCGAGCGCGGCACCTCGCCGTTGAACACGAGCGCCTCCGTGCCGCGGCTCACGCCCGAGTAGACCGTCCGCACCAGCACCTGCCCCGCTTGCCCGGGCGGCAGCTCCGCTTGCACAATCTCACCACGGCCGGGCGACCGGATCCAGAACTGGCGCGCGGTGCGGATAGTCGACATGCTGAGCATCGGCCGGGCCGGCCGCGACCTGATCGCCGGGCTTCCGCTGCTGCTGGCCGTGGCCTTCGCCACGCAGCGGCTGTCCGGCCTGCCGCCCGCCTACGTGCTGCAGGCCGTAGCATTGTACGCCGTGCTGGCGGCGCTCGTCGTGCGGACCGCGCCCGCCGGCCTGCCCGGCGCGGGGCTCGGCGCGGCCAACCGGGTCACGCTGGGACGGGCCACGCTGGTGCTCCCGGTTGCGGCGCTGGCGCCGCATGCCGACCGTCTCGACGCACCCGTCTACTGGTGGATCGTCGCCGCGTCCACGGCCGCGCTGATCCTGGACGGCGTGGACGGCTGGGCCGCCCGCCGCACCGGCAGCGCCACTGCCTTCGGCGCCCGCTTCGACATGGAGCTCGACGCCTTCCTCATGCTGGCGCTGTCCGCCCTGGTCTGGCTGGGCGGGCGCGCCGGCGCCTGGGTCCTGCTCATCGGGGCCTTGCGCTACCTGTTCGTCGCGGCCGGGCGGGCGCTGCCGGCGTTGCGGGCCGCGCTGCCGCCCAGCCGGCGCCGCAAGGTCGTCTGCGTCGTCGAGGGCGCCGTGCTCGTGAGCTGCCTGGCGCCGATCGTGCCGGCGGGCGCGGTCGGCCCGGCGGCGGCGGGTGCGCTCGCGCTGCTGGTCTACTCGTTCGCCGTCGACGTGCACTGGCTCGTCCGGCATGCGCCGCCACAGGTGATACATTGATAGCGTGAGCCGCGCGGCGCCACGTCGAACCGGAGCACGCCGGCCGGCCCTGCGGGCTGCCGCCTGCTGGATCCTGGCCGCCGGCGCCGGCTGGATTGCCGTCCACGAGGCGGGCCTGCGCGCCGCGCCGTCGCAGCTCCCGGCCATCGCCAGCCAGTTGCGCCATGCGCGGGGCCAACACGTCGTACCGCTGTACCGGGGCTGGTTCACGGGCGACGACGGCCGCATCCACGCGGCCTACGAGTACCTGAACCTGAACGCCGACGAGACGCTGCACATCCCGATCGGCCCCGACAACGCCATCGCCCCGGGGCCGGCCGATCAGGGCCAGCCCACCTGGTTCCTGCCCGGCCACCGGCACGGCGTGTTCGCGGTGCCGCTGCCCGCCGGGTCCGCGACCGAGATCACCTGGACGCTGAGCATCCGGGGGCAGACGCTGAGCATGCCGTCGAACCTGGGTCCGCTGTACGAAATCGAGGGCTTGGTCAACCACGGCGGCTCGTTCCCCGGCAACACGCCCCCGCTGGTGCGTTTCGCGCCGGACGGCCCGGCGGGACGCGGGCCGGCGGGGCTGGCGGGCGAGGTGGACGCCGCGGTCGGGCAACCCGTGCCGCTGGACGTCTGGGTCACCGACGACGGCCTGCCGCCGCGCCCGGACCACGCCAAGGTCCTTCGATCGCTGCAGCAGAGCTACCGGCGGGGCGACGCCGGCGAAGCGGGCCTGACCGTGGCCTGGACCCGCTACCGCGGGGCCGGCCCGCTGAGCCTGCTGGACGCGGCGCCGCCGGTCGAGCAGGGCCGGGCGCGCACCGCCGCGACGTTCGACGCGCCGGGGCGCTACATGCTGCGCGCGGTGGTATCCGACGGGTCGGGGTTCGACGGCTGCTGCTGGACGAACGCGTACGTCGCGGTGAACGTGCGGCCCGCGGAGTTCTGAGGAGGCGACGAGATGGCACGATGCGACTTGCGCGCCGCCCGGCGGCGACTGCTGGCAGGCGGCCTGCTCGCGCTGGGCGCCGCGGCCGGCGCGCCGTACGCGGCGGCCCAGCCGGCCGGCGGCGAGGCCCGGGTCACGTTCGCGAAGGACGTCGCGCCCATCTTCCAGCGCAAGTGCCAGGAGTGCCACCGGCCCGGCAGCATGGCCCCCATGTCGCTGCTCACGTACGAGCAGACGCGGCCCTGGGCGCGGGCCATCCGGGCGCGGGTCGCGGCCCGCGAGATGCCGCCCTGGTTCCTCGACAGGACGGTGGGCATTCAGCAGTTCATCAACGACGCCTCGCTGAGCGACGCGGAGATCGACACCATCGTGCGCTGGGTCGACGCGGGCGCGCCGCCTGGCGACCCGGCCGAGCTGCCGCCGCCGCGCGAGTGGCCCGACGGCGACCGCTTCCGGCTCGAGGCCGAGCTGGGTCCGCCCGACCTCGTCGTCCGGTCGGAGCCGTTCACGATGCCGGCGGTGGCGCAGGACACGTTCTTCCGGCCGATCGTCGACGTGCCGCTCACCGAGCCGCGCTGGATCCGCGCGGCCGAGACCAAGCCTGCGGGCCGCGACGGCCGGCGCATCGCGCACCATGCGTCGACCTTCCTGCACCAGCCCGAGACGCCCGAGTTCCTCGAGGCCGAGCGCGCGCTGCTCGCCGGCCAGGCGGCGGCCGACGCGGTGCTCCAGGTGGCCCGCGACCGCATCGGCGGCGACCCTATCGACACGCGTGAGATGTTCACGGAGTGGGCGCAGGGCAAGGGCGGAGAGCTCTATCCCGAGGACGTCGGCAAGCTCGTGCAGCCGGGCGCGCGGGTGGAGTTCTCCATCCACTACCACGCCGTCGGCGAGGAGATCACCGACCGGCTCGAGGTCGGCTGGTGGTTCCACCCGCGGGGCGTCATGCCGCGCTACAGCGCGTCGTTCGTCTCCGTGGGCAGCGTGAACGTCAAGCCGCTGCACATTCCGCCGCACGCCGAGACGGTGCACCAGGGCTCCTACACGCTGCCGGCGCCGGCCATCCTGCACAACTTCCAGCCGCACATGCACTACCGCGGCAAGGCGTTCTCGCTGGAGGCGCTCTATCCGGACGGCCGGCGCGAGCTGCTGAACCACGCCGACCGGTTCAGCAACGACTGGCACATCAACTACATCTACCACCCGGACCACGCGCCCGTCCTGCCGCGCGGCACCGTGCTGCAGATCACCGCCTGGCACGACAACACCGCGGCCAACCGCAACAACCCCGATCCGCGCCAGTGGGTCTGGTACGGGCCGCGCACGGTCGACGAGATGGCGCACTCGAACGCGCAGCTCATCTTCATCGGCGACGCCGACTACGAGCGCCTCAGCGCCGAGCGCCGGGGCCGCGCCAGCCAGAATCAGGATTAGATTGGATCAGGCAAGGCAGCCCCGCGCCGCGGTGCGGCGCGGGGCTGTGCGAGCAGGGCGGCGATCCGCGTCAGTGATCCAGGTTGCTGATGCGGTCCCAGTGGATGAAGCGGCGCACCATGACGCCGTCGACCTCGCGGGGCGCGGCCGGCATCAGGATGAGCTGGTCGCCCTGGAAGTCGTAGAAGCGCTGCGCGTCGACGCCCGCCGACGCGGGCACGACCGCCCCGGTGCGCCGGTGCAGCACGTAGCCGGCCTCGGCGTTGGGAATGAAGGATCCGAAGTAGCCGCCGTAGGTGTCCAGGGCGGGACCGGCCTCGGCCCCGGTCGGGCGCGCACCGGCGTACGGCTGGCGGCCCGCCTCGCGCATGAGATGCACCGCCATGTGACCTGACGGCATGTAGATGATGTACCCCTCGGCGTACTGATCGGTCGGCACCGGCTCGTCGCCGTCCAGCGTCCGCTGCTCGACGCGCGAGATGGCCCAGAACCCGAGGAAACGGTGCTGCTCGGCGGTCAGGTCCGCCTTCTCGGGCACCTTCTCCCAGATGATCCGCAGGCGCCCCCCGGACGGCCCCGGCGGGGGCTGCAGCGTGAGCCGGTCGCCGGAGAACTCGTAGAAGCGCTGGTTGTCCTGCCCGGTCATGCCCGGGTTGATGCTGCCCAGCACGTGGTGGGTGACGTAGCCCTCGGCCTCGTTCACCGTGTACGGCCCGAAGTACGACGTGTAGCTGGTCAGCGCGGCCACCGCCTCGTCGGGCGTCGGCTCGGCGGCGGCGTACGGCAGGCGCCCCTCCTGCTGGATGATGACGGCCATGTGCTCGCCGTCGTACATGATGTAGCCGAGCGGCGCGCCGGCGCCGAACGTGCCGGGCTCGGGCGGGGGCTGCACGTTGCCGTCCGCGTCGTGCCGCTCCACCCCCAACAGCTTCCACGTGCCGACGAACTGGTCGCGTGGATCGGCCTCGGCGCCGCTCCCCTGGGCGGCGGCCATGCCGGCCGACGCCAGCAGCGCGACGAGCGCCAGGCCCCCGATGGCAAGCGCCTGTGTACGCATGGTTCGCATGGTTCACTCCCTACCGCGAGCCGGCCGCGGCTTCGGCTTCCAGCTGGTCGGCGAGGGCGCCGGCCAGGATGTTATATAGCCCGTAGTTGCCCTCGTGGCAGGCGTACTCGTACACCGGGTCCGGGTTCAGCGTCATCGGCACCGCATAGGTCCAGGGACTCGTCCAGACCGTCGGGTCGTTCACCGTCGCCTCGTACTGCAGGACCTCCGGCGAGACGCGCGTGAAGCGCTCCACGAGCTGGAGGTTGCGCGTGGAGGCGCCGCGCGCGAAGCTCGTCTCGCGCAGGAAGTTGGCCGTCTCCACCACCAGCGTGTCGCCGTCCCAGTGCGCGCGCGAGCTGCCGGCCCACTGGCGCAGGTCGGTCGGCAGGTGCGGCCGCCCGTCCAGCGGCACGACGCGTGCGTCGTGGACCATCTCGGTCAGCAGCACGACATGGTCCTCGGTCTGAAAGATCTGCACGTTGTTGTTGTAGGCGCGCGGCTCCATCGGCGGGCCGGCGTTGAAGCCCATGATGCAGCGCACCTGGAGGCCGTTCGCGCCGAGATCCTCGACGAAGCCCCCGGGCGTCGGCATGTGCCGCCCCGTGCCCTCGCGCGCCCTGGCCTCGGCCGCCTGCCGGCGCTCGGCCGCCGCGGTCAGCGCCGGAATGCGGCCGTCGGGCGGATCGGTGACGAGCGACGTGCGGTTGGTCTCGACCACGGTCGTGCCCCGGTCGAACCAGAACTGGTTGTAGTTGCCGACGACGTCGGCAGGCTCCTCGTCGTCGAGCGCCGCGATCTCGGCGAGCCGCTGCGCCTCGAACTCCGCGGCCTGCTCCTCGGTGTAGACGTCCTGCTCCAGCTCGGCGGGCCGCTCCATCGGCGTCAGCGTCCGAAAGTCCCACACGCCCTGCAGGTCCGGCGCCCCCCACGGCGTCCGGGGCAACTCCTGGGCCTGGCCGCCGACGGGCGCCACGGCCGCGAGCGCGACCATCAGCGCCAGAGCGCTCACCGACACGATCGATCGATGACTCATCATGAACCTCCTGGTCCCACTCGACAGTGAATCCGCATGCTAAGAGTTGCCCGCACCAATGTCCAGAACTTATGGTGGTGCATGAGGTGGTCCGTCCTCGCCCGGCGCCTGCGCGGCGAGCTGGACGCGCTGCGGTTGGCCTGCCGCGATCCCCGCACGCCCCGCCTTGCGAAGTGGCTGCTGGCCGCCACGCTGGCGTACGCGCTCAGTCCGATCGACCTGATTCCCGACTTCATCCCGGTGCTGGGCCATCTCGACGACCTGCTCATCGTGCCGCTCGCGCTGTGGCTCAGCCTGCGGCTGATCCCCGGCGAGGTGCTGGCCGACTGCCGCGCACGCGCCGCGCGGGCGGCCGACGGCTGAGCGGCCGGCGGACCGCATCGACCGCAAAGAGAAAGAGCCGACCCCGGCCTGCCGGGGTCGGCTCGAGTCGTTCCGCCGCGCGCGGCGCCTACTTCGACGCGTTCATGGCCGCTTCCGCCGCGGCTTCCTCCGCCCGCGCGCCGGCCAGGATGTTGTACAGCCCGTAGTTGCCCTCGTGGCAGGCGTACTCGTACACCGGCTGGTCGTTGAGCTGCATCGGGATCTCGTAGCTCCAGACCTCGGACCAGACGGTCGGATCGTCGATGGTGGCCTCGTAGAGCAGCGTCCCCGGCGACACGCGCGTGAAGCGCTCGACGAGGCTCAGGTGCTCGTCGCTCGTCCCCCGCTGGAAGCTGGTCTCCCGCATGAAGCCGGTCGTCTCGACGACCAGCGTGTCGCCGTCCCAGTGGCCGTGGGACTCGCCCGTCCACTGCGGGAGGCCGACGGTCGGCCGCCCGTCCAGCGGGATGATGCGGAAGTTGTGGTTCATCTCGTTGAGCAGCGCCACGGTGTCCTCGGTCTGGAACACCTGCACGTTGTTGTTGTAGGCGCCGGGGGTCATCGGCGGCCCCGAGTTGAAGCCGGTGATGCAGCGGAGCTGCAACCCGTTGGCGCCCAGATCCTCCACCCAGCCGCCGGGCGTGGGCGAATGCCCGCCGACGCCCTCGCGCAGGGCGGCGGCGGCCGCCTGCCGCCCCGCCGCGGCGGCGGTCAGCGCCGGCACCTTGCCGGTCGGCGGATCGACGATCAGCGAGGTCCGCCCGGTCACGACCGGCGATGTCCCGTAGTCGAGCCAGAAGTTGTTGTAGAAGCCGGGCGCGCCGTCCTCGCCGCGGTCCACGCTGTCGGTGACCTGCGTGCGCCGCGCGGCCCGTCTCGCCAGCTCCTCGTTGCGGGCGATGCGCTGCTGCTCGATCTCCGCAGCCTCCTCGGCCGTCAGGAACGCCTTGTCCGCCAGCTCGTCAGGCCGCTCCATCGGCGTGATGGACCGGAAATCCCAGACCCCCTGCAGGTCCGGCGCACCCCACGGCATCCGCGGGGCCGCCTCGTCCTGCGCAACCGCCGGCACCGGGGCCAGCGCCGCCACCGCAACCGCCGCCAATACCGCCGCGACACATCGATAGCTCATCCTGCCCTCCTTGACACGTGCTCACCTTGTATCCGGACCGCTCATGATCGCGCAAGACACACGCGCCGCGCAACAACGCCGGCGGCGCGGGACGGCGCGTCAGCCACCCTCCTCAAGCAGCGCCTCGAGGTCGGCAATCACTGCCTCGAGCCGGTCCGCCGCCGCCGCCACGTCGCTGGTGGCGAGCCCGCGCGCGGCATCGATGCGCTCCTGCATGGGGCCGATCGGGAGCGCGCGCTGCGCTGCCGCGATCATCAGCCGCAACACCTCGGTGGCGCGCTGCTGAAAGCGCTCGTGGTCGACTGAGTCGGGGCTGGCGAGCTCCGCCGCAGGGGCGGGCTCCGCCGCGGAAGCGGCCGGCGGCGGGCCGGCGGCGGGCGGCGCGGGCTCCTCGCCGGAGGGCGCGGACTCGCCTGCACCGCCGCTGCAGCCGCCCGCGACGAGCAGGGCGGCCAGCGCGGCGGCGCAGACCGCCGCGCGCGAACGCGCGGCGGGTCGCACGACGGACGGCGGCAAGGTCGACAAGGGACGGCTAGCGGAGCCCGGCAGCTCTCAGCGCCGCCTCCTCCTCCTGCTCCTGCTCGCGGGCGCCGGCGAGAATGTTGTACAGCCCGTAGTTGCCCTCGTGGCAGGCGTACTCGTACATCGGCTGGTCGCTGAGCTGCATCGGGATCTGGTAGCTCCACGGCCGCGTCCAGGCCGTCGGATCGTCGACCGTCACCTCGTACATCAGGGTGCCCGGCGACACGCGCGTGAAGCGCTCCGTCAGATGCAGGTTGGCGTCCGACAGCCCGCCGCGGAAGCTGGTCTCGCGCAGGAAGTTCCTGGTCTCCACCACCAGCGTGTCACCGTCCCAGTAGCCGCGCGAGCTGCCCATCCACTGGCGGATGCCCGCATCGATGTGCGCCCGCCCGTCGAGCGGCACGACCCGCGCGCTGTGCACCATCTCGTTGAGCAGCACCACGGTGTCCTCGGTCTGGAACACCTGCACGTTCTGGTTGTAGCCGGCGGGCGTGATCGGCGGACCGGAGTTGAAGCCCAGGATGCAGCGCACCGCGAACATGCCCCCGCCGAGGTCCTCGACCCAGCCGCCCGGCGTCGGCACGTGGCGCGACACGCCGGCCCGCTCCGCCGCCAGCGCCGCGCGCCGCCTCTCGGCGGCCGGCGTCAGCGGCGGCACGCGCCCGTCGGGCGGGTCGACCACCAGCGACGTGCGGTTGGTCTCGACCACGGTCGTGCCCCGGTCGAACCAGAACTGGTTGTAGTTGCCGACGGTGTCGGCCGGCTCGGCGTCGTCGAGCCCGGCCAGCTCCGCCAGCCGCTGCGCCTCGAACTCGGCGACCTCCTCGTCCGTGTAGACGGCCTTGTTCTCGAGCTCCGCCGGCCGCTCGAAGGGCGTCAGGGTGCGGAAGTCCCAGACTCCCTGCAGGTCGGGCACGCCCCACGACGTCCGCGGGACCTCCGCGTCCTGGGCGGCGACGGCAACCGGCAGCAGCGCCGCGGCCGCGACGGCGGCCGCCAGCATCCTCAACGACGGGCGAGCTTGCTGATGCATCTTCCAAACCTCCCTACTTCGAGCCGGCGGCGGCCGCCTCGCGTTCCTCGGCGCGCGCGCCGCTCAGCGAGTTCGGCACGGCGTAGTTGCCCTCGTGGCAGGCGTACTCGTACTGCTGGTAGCCGCTGTCGCGGCGCCACGGGAAGGTGACCGTCCAGGGCGCGGTCCAGGTCGCCGGGTCGTCGACCGTGATCGAGTACCGCAGCGTGTCGGGACCGACGGGCGTGAAGCGCTCCACGATGCGCCGCCGCGGCGTCTGCGGCGAGCGCCCCTTGGGAGCGCGCATGTTCTCGACCGCCTTGAAGTTGGTCGACTCGATGACCAGGGTGTCGCCCTCCCAGCGCCCGCGCGGGTCCCCCTCCCACAGGCCGATGTCCCCGTCGACGTGCGGGCCGGCGTCGATGGGCACGATCCGCGCGTTGTGGATCATCTCGCTGTGCAGCACGACGTAGCCCGGCGTCTGGAGAATCAGCGTGCCGTTGTTGTACGCCGTCGGCATCATCATGCCGAGCACGCCGCGGGAGATGCAGCGGTCGCCGCCCTCCATGTTGGCGTAGGTATCGTGGAGGTGCTCGCGGATGTACGCCGCGCTGGCGGCGGCCTGCTCGGTCAGCGCCGGCATCCTGCCGCTCCTCGGCTCGGTCAGCAGCGCCGGCCAGTCGCCGCCGACGGGCTCCTGCCAGAACCAGTCGAACCAGTACAGCGCGTAGAAGCCGGGGTCGCCCTCCCGGGGCGTCTCGTTGGCCGCGATCGTGGCGTCGAAGCGCGCCTGGGCCAGCTCGCGCAGCTCCTCCGCCGTGAAGCTGTCACGGCCCGCCAGCTCGTCGGGCAGCTCGAGCGGCGTGTGGTTCGCGTCGGCGTTGTTCCACATGCCCTGGATGTCCGGCTGACCGTCCGCCAGCCGCGCCGGCGCCCAGTCCTGCGCGCTGGCCGGCGGCGGCGCGAACCACACCGTCAGGGCGGCGGCGCCGGCGAGCAGACCGGCGGCGATTCGGAATCGATTCTGCATGGCTGCCCCACTTTCACCGCGCCGACGTTTGCGCTTGCGCCGCGCTTGTCTCTAAGGTATCGGTGGCTGACCGTTCACGCAACAGTTTTCGGAGTCGGGAGGACCTGCGGTGGACACGCTGCGCGACAAGTGGATCCTGATTACCGGCGCCAGCTCGGGCATCGGCCGCGCCACGGCCCTCGGGCTGGCGCGGCGCGGCGCGAGCCTGCTGCTGACCGGCCGCACGCCGGCGCGCTGCGACGAGACGCTGGCGGCCGTGCGCGCAGCCGGCGCCGCGGAGGCGCGCATGCTGCGGACGGACTTCGCCAGCCTGGACGCCGTCCGGCAACTGGCCGCCGACATCCGCGGGGCCGCGCCGCGGCTCGACGTGCTGATCAACAACGCGGCGGTCGTCGCCCGGTGGCGCACGCTCACCACCGACGGCTACGAGACGACCTTCGCCGTCAACCACCTGAGCCCGTTCCTGCTCACCGGCCTGCTGCTGCCGCTGCTCGGGCGCGGGGCCCGCATCGTGAACGTGGCCTCGGACGCCCACCACTGGGGCGCCGTCGACCTCGACGACCTGCACAACGAGCGGCGCTACCGGGCGCTGCGCGCGTACGGCCAGTCGAAGACGGCCAACATCCTGTGGAACGTCGAGCTCGCGCGGCGGCTCGACGGCAGCGGCGTGACGGCGAACAGCCTGCACCCGGGTGGGGTCCGCAGCAACCTGGGCGCGGGGCAGGGCTTCGTGACGGACCTGCTGCGGCGGCTGGTCAGCCTGTTCATGAAGCCGCCGGAGCAGGGGGCGGAGACGTCAATCCACCTGGCGGCGTCGCCCGCCGTCGAGGGCGTGTCGGGCCGCTACTTCGCCGACTGCCGCGAGCGCCAGCCGGCGCCGTACGCCACGGACCCCGCCACAGCCGCGCGGCTGTGGGAGCTCAGCGAGGGGCTGACCGGCTTCCGCTACCCGGCCTGACTGCATTATTCGGACGGGGCTCCGCCCCGAACCCCCGGCGGCCGCTTGCGGGGCGCGGCCGTCAGTGCACGACGTCCGTTTCGAGGTAGTCCTCGATGGGCTCGAGGTGCGGAATCTCCAGCGTGCGCACGGCCTGGATCGCCAGCGCGATCGCCTCGTCGGCGCTGCACGGCGGGCCCTGTGCCCGCAGGCGGCGCCGCGTCGCCCGCAGCAACCGCAGGACCTGCGCCCGATCGAACCGTTGGCCTTCGCAGTGCTCGCAGAAGCTCATGATCGTCCGCTGCCTCCGTCAGGAAGTCACGCCGCGGCGGACTCCCCGGAGCCCGCGGTCGGGTTGCGAGTATACTCGCCCTATTATGTCGCGTCGTCTCCCCCGAGTCAGCAGCGTGTGCGCCGCGGCGGCGGCGCTCGCGGCCATCGGTCTCTTCGGCGGCGCCCCCCTGCAGGCCGACGACTGGACGCAGTGGCGCGGCGCCGGACGCCTGGGCGTGTGGCACGAAACGGGCATCGTCGAGCGGTTTCCCGCCGGCGGCCTGAAGGTCGCGTGGCGGGCCCCGGTCGGCGCCGGCTACGCCGGGCCCGCGGTGGCCGACGGGCGCGTCTTCGTGCTCGACTGGCGGGAGGATCCCGAATCGCGCACCCTTGACGGGACCGAGCGCGTGATGGCGCTCGACGAGCAGACCGGCGCCGTGCTGTGGACGCACGAGTGGCAGACGTCGTACCGCATGCTGATGGTGACCTACGCCATCGGCCCGCGCGCGACGCCCACCGTGGACGGCGACCGCGTCTACGTCGTGGGCGCCACCGGGCGGCTGTGGTGCCTCGACGCCGCGTCGGGCAACGTCATCTGGGAGCGGGACTACGTCGCGGAGTACGACACGAGCGTCCCGACCTGGGGCGTCGCCAGCGCACCGCTGGTCGACGGCGAGCGCCTCGTCGCCATCGTGGGCGGCGAGCCCGACGCACTGGTGGTCGCCTTCGACAAGCGCACCGGCGCGGAGATCTGGCGCGCGGTCGAGGTGGCCGGCGAGATGGGCTACGGCCAGCCGATCATCCACGAGGCCGGCGGGGCGCGCCAGCTCATCATCTGGCATACCGGCGCGCTGACGTCGCTCGACCCGGTGACCGGCGACGTCTACTGGAGCGAGCCGTGGGAGGTCCGCTCGGGGCTGAGCGTCGCGACGCCGGTCAGGGCGGGCAACTACCTGTTCGTCAGCCAGTTCTACCTGGGCTCGCTGATGATGCGCCTGCACACCGACCGCCCCGCCGCGACCCGGCTGTGGGCGGGCGCCAGCCGCAGCGAGCTGCCCGGCGAGACCGAGGGCCTGCACGCCCTGATCACCACCCCCATCGTCGAGGACGACTACATCTACGGCATCGGCAGCTACGGCGAGCTGCGCGGCCTGAGCGCCCGCACCGGCGAGCGGCTCTGGACGAGCGACGCGATGACGGTGCAGAACCGCTGGGGCACCGCGTTCATGGTGCGGCACGGGGACCGCTACTTCGTCAACAACGAAGCGGGCGACCTCATCATCGCCCGCTTCACGCCGGAAGGCTACGTCGAGCTCGACCGGACGACGCTGATCGAGCCGACCTCCACCGGCGGCCACACGCGCGCGCGGTGGACGCGCATCGTCAACTGGTCGCACCCCGCGTACGCCAACCGGCACATCCTCCAGCGCAACGACCGGGAGCTCGTCCGCGCGTCGCTCGCGGCCGCGGACTACTAGACGAGTTGCCGGACCGGAGACGACCATGCCAGCCCTGCGCCTGCTGACGATCGCGCTCACTCTCGTGCTGGCCGGCGGGGGGTCCGCGCCCGCCGCGGCCGAGGACTGGCCGCAGTGGCGCGGCGCCGGACGCCTGGGCGTCTGGCACGAGGACGGCATCGTCGAGCGCTTTCCCGCCGGCGGGCTGCAGGTCGACTGGCGGGTGCCGATCGGCTCCGGGTACGCCGGTCCGGCGGTGGCCGACGGGCGCGTGTTCCTCCTCGACTGGCAGGCGGACCCCGACTCGCGGACGCTGGACGGCACGGAGCGCGCGCTGGCGCTCGACGAGGAGACCGGCGCCGTGCTCTGGGAGCACGAGTGGGCCACGTCGTATCAGATCATCCAGGCGCGCTACGCGATCGGGCCGCGGGCGACCCCGACCGTGGACGGCGAGCGCGTCTACGTGGTCGGCGCGACCGGGCGGCTGTGGTGCCTCGACGCCGCGACCGGCGCGGTCGTCTGGCAGAAGGACTACATCGCGGACTACGACACGACCGTGCCCACCTGGGGCGTCACGAGCGCGCCCCTCGTCGACGGCGAGCGCCTGATCACCCTCGTGGGCGGCGAGCCCGATGCGCTGGTCGTGGCCTTCGACAAGCGTACCGGCGAGGAGCTGTGGCGCGCCCTCGACGTCGTCGGCGAGATGGGCTACGCGCAGCCGGTCATCTTCGAGGCGGGCGGCGCGCGGCAACTCGTCATCTGGCATCCCGCGGCGCTGGTCTCGCTCGACCCCGAGACGGGCGCGACCTACTGGGAGCAGCCGTGGGAAGTCGGCATGGGCATGACGATCGTCACGCCGGTCGCCGCCGACGACTACCTGCTGGTGAGCCAGTTCTACAACGGCGCGCTGATGATGCGGCTGAACCAGGACCGGCCGGACGCGACCGAGCTGTGGCGCGGCGCGAGCCGCAGCGAGCTGCCGCACCAGACCGAGACCCTGCACGCCGTGATGAGCACGCCGGTCATCGCCGGCGGCCACATCTACGGCGTCGGCAGCTACGGCGAGCTGCGCGGGCTCGACGCGGCCACCGGCGCGCGGCTGTGGGACACCGGCGACATGACGCCGCAGGAGCGCTGGGGCACGGCGTTCATGGTGCGCCACGGCGACCGCTACTTCGTCAACAACGGCGAGGGCGACCTCATCATCGCGCGCTTCACGCCGCAGGGCTACGCCGAGCTCGACCGCACCCACCTGATCGACCCGACCAACGAGGTCGGCACCTCGCGGGCCTGGATCCGCACGGTCAACTGGTCGCACCCGGCCTACGCCAACCGGCACATCGTGCACCGCAACGACCGCGAGATCATCCGCGCCTCGCTGGCCGCGGACGACTACTGAGCGCGCGTCGCGGCGCCTCGCCGGAGCCGCGCGCCGCGCCGCCGCGCCATTCACGAGCGTCCTGCTGCGGTTCCTTCGTGACGGCCTCCTGGAGCGGCCGCCCAGCCCGCTTGTCGTATTGCCAGAGGGCCTTGTCGATCAGTCGAGGCGACGTTCCTCGTTCCTTGGCGCTCCAGCGCCTGAGCAGAAGTGTATAAAGCCGAAACTCTTCCCTCCTGAACAGGGTCCGCTTACCCCGGTCGAACGTTGGCAGGTCGGTCAGCGTCTTCAGTGCACGCCACGTGCGTGCATCGATAATTCCGAACGCGCCCGGGTTCCACGCAGCCAGGAATACGGATGCAGTCGGGTAGCTCACGCCGTTCAGTTCGTTCAGGATACCCGCGGCTGTTTCCGGAGATTCATGCCGGTCATCTGCGCACCTGGCAGCACGCGCGGTCACCTGGATGACGCTGGTGTCCGTGTTGCCGTTCAGAAAGTTCGTCTTTTGTCTATCGGTCTTCCACGCTACGAGTTCGTATGCCTGCTGACGCGTGAGATGCCCCTGCTTCCGAAAGTCCGCGCGTCTTGCCCTCAGGGTCTCTTCGCCCTTGGAATAGGAGAAGCTGTTCGCCAGTTCCTGGAGCCTGTTGCTCGGAAGCCTCTTCCTCAACTGATCCACCAACTCGTCGATGCGTGACTCATCGAAGCGCACGAGGGGCTCGAGGGCGATTCGGAGACGCGTGCCGGTGCTCCTGGCGAACGTCTCCAGCGTCCGTGTGGAAGGATGCCCGCGCCCGCTCTCGAGTCGAGCGACGACGGACTGGGTGGTCTCCATGCGTTCGGCCAGTTGCGACTGGGTGAGCCCGGCGCCGACGCGAGCCTCGATCAGCGAACGCGCCAACGCAAACTCGAAATCGAGATCGTCATAAGCCTTGCGGTAGTCAGGGTTCCGGCTCCACTTCCGATGCAGGTCACGCACCTTGCTCACTGGAGCACCTCCCGCGCACGTTGCAGGGCCAGCCGAGCTTCACTGTGGGGCGTCTTGTGCGTCTTCCTGATGAACACGCGCATCACGTCATGCGCATTTCCCAGAGCGGACCCTGCAGGTGCTTGACATACGGTTCGCGAACGCGTTCGAGTCCAATCGCCACAATCAGGTCGCCGATGCGCGCGAACCGGGCGCGTATATCCGCCGGCAGGCCGCCGATCTCTCTGTCGACGGTGTCGTTCAGGGTCTCGACGGACCAGCGGGTAGCGGTCTAGTTTGAAAATGCGCGGCCCCGGACAGATCGCCCCCATGTGAGACAATTGGGTCATGCCGATTCGGGCGAAGAAAAAGCGGCCGCGCGATCCAAATCAGTTGGGAAAGCTCGTCGTCGACATTGCGACGGGTGCAGCCCAGGACGCCGCCCCTCCTGGTCCACAGCGGGCGGGTGGCCTTAAGGGCGGTCCGGCCAGGGCGAACCGGCTGACACCGGAGGAGCGGACAGAAATCGCGAAACTGGCTGCCCAGGCACGCTGGAAGAAGTAACCCGCTACTGCTGCTGGCGCTCCGCAACATCCTCGCTGAAATTTAGAATGACCTGGATTTCGGGCACCTTCCCCTTGTTCATGCCGTTGTATACAACCACGTCGGTGTTCAACTGAGTGCACTCGCCGACAATGTGCTCCCGACGTTGCGCAAAGGCTTTCTCCATGTGCTCATGGGGAGCGAATCCCATGATTGCCCAGAACGACTGTGGCTTTCCGTCCTTGGTGGTCCGGACGGCATGGTTGACCCGATAGCGGTGGCCTTTGTAGGTGTCTAGCTCCTGCGCTAGGGCCTTGGACATCTGGTTCGCGAGCGCCTCGCACGGGTCGATGGGGGGTGGCGTTGCGAGCAAGCCCTGGCTGATGGCCCAGTCAACGGCGTCCCGAGTACGAGATGGTGCATGTTCGTGCTCTGTCTCGTACAGATGGAAAATGGTCTGGAGTTTCTCGTTTTTCGTCACTGGTCCAACCTCTGGAATTTTACAACGACACAGGAATGGTCTGCCCCCATCCATCGGCCATCGCCGCGGGCAGCACGAATTGCCGTATTTTGACGAGGTGGCGCGTGAGGTAATCCCAGCGGTTCATCCGCTTCTGCATCTGCCCAACGATCAGGCCGGGGTGCCGCTGATGGAGCTTCGCAAACGCCACAACGTCCTTCTCGTAGTAATACGGCTTCTTTCGCAGCAGGAACGAATCAAGCCCGTCTCGCGGAGCACAGAAATCCGCCGCCGCCGCATTCGCAGCGATTTCCTCTGGGAGACTCGTGATCCCCGCGTGGGGTACTCCGACCAGGTCTTCGTCGATCACTTCCTCGTCCTGGCCGTCTAGTCGAAGCACGTGCTCAATCTCGTGGCGCAGGACGAACCAAAAGTTGTCGATGGTGTCCCGCTGCAGCGACATGCCGATGACGGGTGAGCCGTCGATCCAAAAACACACTCCGTCAATTTTCGCCTTGGGCAGCTTCTCAACAACGACATAGCGGATGCCGCACTCGGCCATGATCCTCGGCACGTGGCGCGCCTCCTCGGGAGCGCGAAGCAACAACTCCAACTCGCCAATAGCCGTCTTCAATGCCAGTTCGGAGTACAACGGCACCGTGATCGACCTGGCAATCTGCCGCACCCGAAAGAGCCAGGCGAGCTGGGGTGCCGGAATCTCTCGTTCCTCGTACCGGCTCCTCTTCGCCGCGTGCGCCAAGTACGGGATTTCATCGGCCGCGTTGACTTGAAAAAACCGGACCAGTTGTTCCTCCATGAGCGGCGTGTCGGCCTGTGCAATCCACCCCCGCTTGATCATTTCGCGCACCGGATACTGAGACTGCATATTGCCGAGCGAGGCCACGCTTGGCGCGGGTACGCGCGCGTGAGCCATGTCGTAGGCGAGCTGCAGCCGGGCGAAAAAGTCGCCGTCCGTATCGAAAGCGTCGGCCAGCGCCCGCGCCATGTCGGGACTGATGTTGCGCTTCCCGGACAGGATCATGTTGACGCCCTGCTCGGGGACACCAAGGACAAAGGCGAGGTCGCGCTGCAGCCAACCCCGCTCCTCCATCTCTTCCTTGATGTAGAAGCCCGGATGCTTTACCCATGTTGCATTCGTGGCAGACATTTGAATCCCCAATTCAGTGGTAGTCCTCGACGCCAAGCACAGTCATTCTGTTCGGCTTCGTCTTCGTGTCGATGGTGAACACTAGGCGCCACTGCTTGTTGAGCCGAATGGAGCGTTGATCGCCAGGACGGCTCAGTTTTTCGTAATGTAGGCTCCTCCAGTTCCTCAGGGTTCGCTCATCAGACGCCGCCCGAAGGACGACCAGCTTGTCCCTGAGAGAATTGATCACCTCGATTGGCAACCGAGTCTCGGCCGCACGGTCCGTCTCGGCAAGTGCCAGTTTCGCGTCCCGAAAATCGATCTCCATCTACCACCAGCCGCAGTATATCCAGCCGCGACCGAAGTGTCAATGAATGACTGAACGGATGGAGTTAAATGTGCCTGTATGCGTGACAAATAGCGTCACCCAGCATACTCTGGGCTCATGAATCGGTTGACGACGGAGAAGCGAATTGCGTTGGTGGCGGCCCTCGTCGAAGGTTGTGGGCTTCGCGCAACGGCTCGGATGAACGGTGTGGCCCGGATGACCGTCGAGAAGCTGCTGCGCGACCTGGGCGCGGCCTGCGCCCAGCACCAGGACGAGCACCTGCGGAACCTGACGTGTCGCCGGATCGAGTGCGAGGAGATTCGGAGCTTCGTCTACGCGAAGCAGAAGAACGTTGAGCGAGCGAAAAACGCCCCGGAGGGTGCAGGCGACGTGTGGACCTGGACGGCCATTGACGTCGACACTAAGCTCGTGCCCTCGTGGCGGATCGGCCCCCGTGATCTGGCGACCGCGTACGACTTCATGCACGATCTGGCTGAGCGGCTGCGGCATCGGGTGCAGTTGACGACGGACGGACACCGGCCGAATCTGGAGGCAGTTGAATCAGCGTTCAACCTGGACGTGGACTACGCGATGCTCCAGAAGATCTACAGGGCCGACGACACCGAGAAGCGGTACAGTCCGGCCAAGTGCAAGGGCGCGGTCCCGCATGTCGTGACGGGCGAGCCCGACCCGAAGCACATCAGCACCTCCTACGTCGAGCGGCAGAACCTCACGATGCGGATGTCGATTCGGCGGTTCACTCGGCTGACCAACGCCTTCAGCAAGAAGCTAGAGATGCACGCGCACTCGGTGGCCCTGCACTTCATGCACTACAACTTCGGGAAGATCCACTCGTCCCTGCGGACGACGCCGGCTCAGGCGGCGGACGTGGCGGATCGAGTGTGGGAAATCTCGGATCTGGTCGCCCTGCTGGAGCGCCAGGAACGCGAGAGATCAAACTAGACCACTACCGACCAGCGCACCACAGATCACGATATGGCACATATGCCATGCGCGCAATCGGAGTCCGGACGCGACCGGTTGCCACGCCGGTGTATCGTGGGCGCGAAGGAGAACACGATGAGGATTGGCCGTCGAGAGCTGTTCGCCGCCGTGGGCGCCCTGGGCGCCGGACTGGGTGCAGCCGCCGCCGCGCCGGGGTTCCCCGCGTTCCTCCAGTCCCGACCCCTGCGCATGGGCGCGCTCATCTCCCACAGGGACCGGCAGGGACAGGACGAGCTGATTCAGCCGTACGACCAGCAGATGCGGATCGGCCTGGAGCTGGCGATCGCGGAGCTCAACGCGGCCGGCGGGATTCTCGGACGGCAGGTCGAGCTGCTCGTCGCCGATGACGAGGGCAGCCCGGTGCCGGGCGCCGCAGCGGCGATGGAGCTCATCCGGAACGAGGGCGTCGAGGCGCTCGTGAGCGGTTTCGTCATGGCCATGCCGCCGTACATGGACCGCACCCTCGAGCGCGAGGGCCTGGATGTCCCGGTGGTGCATGCGATGCAGACCCCGGGCACCTACTGCGGGCGCGTGGCGCACGTCGGCTCGACGACGCTCCAGGCGATCACGACGCTGCTCGAGCACCGCGGCCCGGCAGCCCGGCAG
This sequence comes from Vicinamibacterales bacterium, assembly GCA_963665465.1. Lineage (GTDB taxonomy): Bacteria > Acidobacteriota > Vicinamibacteria > Vicinamibacterales > UBA8438 > JAAXGX01. The sequence goes on along the minus strand of OY762226.1, from coordinate 3,378,818 downwards.
CGCACGTTCCAGATCTCCGACTGGGCGCCCTCGCAACGGACCGTCTCGAGCCAGTTCTACCGGCACGTGCAGGCCGGCTCGACCGGCGCCGCGCTGGTGACGACGCCGGTCAGCGGCAACAGCCCGGGCGAGTACACCGGGCTCGTGCGGTGGGCGCACGACCTCGACGCGAAGAACTTCTGGATCTCCGTCCCGCGGCCGTACGCCGTCAACGTCGTGACACAGGCCGACTCGCTCGGCGTCGCGTCCGATTTCGCCTGGCACTTCCTGGAGTTCAGCGAGTGGCAGGCGTCGCAGCTCCCGGACGGCGTCGAGGCCTGGACGTCGGTGCCCTTCGTCGCGAGCGAGGATCGGCCCGGCGTGCGCGACTTCGTGGCCCGCGCCGGCCGGCACGCAGGCGGCGACCTGGTCACGCACGTCGCCTTCTCGCACCATGCGGCCGTCCACGCCCTGGCGCGGGCAATGGAACAGGCCGGCACCACGGCGGCGGGCCCTGTGCGGGCAGCGCTCGAGGGTCTCCAGCTGGAAACAGCCACCGGCACGCTGACGCTCGGGTCGGACGGCTACGCAACGATGCCGATGTACGTGGCGCGCGCCACGCGAGGCGGTCTGGAGGTGGCGCAGCGGTTCGAGGCCGCGCCACCGGGTGCCGCGTGCGGCTGATGGTTGCCGCCCAACCACTCCCGCAGGAATCTGCGCCGCGACGGTGCAGATTCCACAAGGCGCGCACAGCGCGCCTCGGCGGCAGCGGCGCGGGGCGAAGGGGTCCCCGCAAGCGCACGCCGGGGGTGCGGGGCAAAGCCCCGTCTGATGGAAGCTGCGCACAGCGCGCCTCGGCGGCAGCGGCGCGGGGCGAAGGGGTCCCCGCAAGCGCACGCCGGGGGTGCGGGGCAAAGCCCCGTCTGATGAAAGCTGCGCACGGCGCGCCTCGGCGGCAGCGGCGCGGGGCGAAGGGGTCCCCGCAAGCACACGCCGGGGGTGCGGGGCAAAGCCCCGTCTGATGGAAGCTGCGCACAGCGCGCCGCGGCGGGAGCGGCGCGGGGCGAAGGGGTCCCCGCAAGCGGACGCCGGGGGTGCGGGGCGCAGCCCCATCTGAAACTAGAAGCGCAGCAAGCGCGTGAGCTTGACGACGACCGCCCGGCTCTCCAGCTCCGGGAAGCGGCGCGCCAGGGTGTCGCGCTGCTCGTTGTAGACGACGAACAGCTCGCTCCCGGGCTGGTACTCCCAGCGGAAGCGCACGTTGGCGGCCATCGTGCGGCTCGCCGAGTTGTACTGCAGCAGCGCGCTGGTGAACGCCTTGGGGGTGGTCGTGTAGACGACCCGCGAGCCCACCAGGTGCGTGGTGAAGGCCCCCTCCGCCAGGTCTATCCAGTTGACGGAGTAGGTCGGCTCGACGGCGAACTGCGGCGCGAGCTTCAGCCGGCCGCGCCGCACCAGCAGCGCCGTCCGCTGGCCGCTGAAGAACCCGCCGTGCTCCACCCGCACGTCGGCGGTCGCCATCCGCTGCGAGCCGAAGCTGTAGCGCACCTGCATCATGTCGAAGTCGTAGCCGCGCACCGGGAGGACGACGCCCGGCGCAATCTCGAACGACTCGGGGAGGTACTCGAACGTGCGGCGGTAGCGCAGCCGGAAGCGGTCGCTGTTCTCGAACTCGATGCCGAAGTCGGCATCGCTCTCGCGCGTCTCCGGCCGGCCGGCCAGGTTCTCGATGTAGTCGACCGACGCCCGCCACGACAGCTTGCGGATCGCGTCGACCGACCACAGGCGCGGGCTGAACCGGAACCGGCCGGCGCTCTTGCGCATGTCGGCACGCCGCACGAACCCGATCTCCGGGTTGAAGGCGTCGCCCACCATGAGACGCTCCGCGCGGAAGCCGTAGCGGTCGCCGTCGAAGTCCAGATAGGCCCGGTGGCTGCTCGCGGCCGTCCCGGTCAGGCCCGGGCTGCGCGTCTGCGCCCAGTAGGTGTCGACCGCCAGCCGGTTCTGCAGGAACCGGAATGCCCCGTCGAGGCCGTACGCGGCGTTGCCGCCGGGCCCGGCCAACCCGACCGAGCGCTGCGTCATCAGCACCCCGACGCTGCTCTGGCGGAACACGTCGTGCTTCAGCCGGACCACCGAGAAGCCGGTGGGCCGCGCCCCCGCCCCGCCCTCCGCGCCGGTCCGGATGTGCAGCAGCCCCACGTCGAAGCCGCCGACCCGCCCCGTCAGCCGGCCGCCGCCCTCCACCGGCACCTCGCGTCCGTCCTGCAGGCCGATGCGCCGGCTGTAGAAGAGGATCGGCATGTCGCCGCCCCCCCAGCCGCGGTCGCCGCCGAAAGCGAACGTGCCCTGGTTCTCCAGGAAGAACTCGCGCTTCTCGGGAAAGAAGAGGCTGAAGCGGGTCAGGTTGACCTGCTCCTCGTCCGCCTCGACCTGCGCGAAGTCGGTGTTGTAGGTGAAGTCGGCCGTGAGGCTGCGCGTGACGCCGTACTTGAGGTCCAGCCCGACGTCGCCGCCCGGCCGGTTGGCGACGGCCGGGACCGCGCCGGCGTCGCTAGTCACGTCGGCGATGGCGTACGGCTTGACCTCCAGGCGCCGCGACCCGGGCGGCGCCTCCAGCCCCACGAGCGGCGCGGCCAGCGCGGCCCGCAGCCCGCGGCCGCCCACGGCGGCCGGCACCGGGACGAGATACGAGAGCTCGTTCTTCCAGCGATTGCGGCGGCGCACGTTGAAGCCCCAGAGCTGGGCCTCGCCGGGCCTGTAGCGCAGCGACTTGAACGGCAGCGCGGCCTCGATGGTCCACCCGCCCTCGAAGCGGCCGACCTCGACGTCCCAGATCGGGTTCCAGTCGAAGTTCGTCCGGCCCTCGTTCGTCGCCTGCCCGTCCATGCGGCCGCCCAGGGGGTTGACCTCGAAGACGATGCCGGTGCGCCGGTCGTAGAGCGTGTCGAAGATCCACGCCAGGTGGTCGTTGCGGCCGATGTTGGTGTTGTCCCGCCGCATCTCGTCGACCGTGAGCCGGTCGGGCTCGCTCTCCCAGCAGCGGGCGGCGAGATAGACGTGCTCGTCGTCGAAGAAGATCCACACGTCGGTCTGCTCCGTCGCCGCCGCGCCGGCGACCGGCTCGACCTGCACGAAGCCCGACATGGTGGGCACGGCGGCGTAGACCTCCTCGTCGAGGCGGCCGTCGATGTCGAGGGGAGTGGTCAGCCGCACGGCGCGGCCGGTGATGCGCCCCGCGGCGTCGCGCGAGAGGACCGCGGGCGGCACGGGGGGCGGCGGACCGTCGATGGCCGCCAGGCGATCGATGGCCAGCCCCGCCCGCTGCGCCGCCACGGGCGCGGGTGCCGCCAGCGCCGCGGCGCCGAGCAGCATGGCCGCGGCCAGCGAGCGGAGCCGTTTCCTGCGCTGCACGTCCGCTGCACGTCCACCGGCCAAGCTACCACTTTAGCACGGGATTGCGTGGGTTTGCACGAAACCGCGGGTTACTGGGCAGCGCCGCGCCGAACCACTAGAATCCTGTCGGAACGCGGGCACCCGCCCGCACGGCCCGTGCGGCAACGCGTCGCGCCCGGTCGGCCGGGCGCAGGGAGGCTCCCGACATGAGACATCGACTGATCGTGCTGACCCGCGCCGCGGCCGCCGCCGGCATCGTCGCGGTCGCCGGCGCGGCGCAGCCGGCTGCGCAGTCGCCGGCGCGGACCGCCTGGGGCGACCCCGATCTGCAGGGCGTGTACACCTTCGCCACGATCACGCCGCTGCAGCGCCCGGACAACGTCGCGGGCCGCGAGCTGCTCAGCGCGGAGGAAGCGGCCAGCTTCGAGGAGCGCACCGCGCGCGAGCGCGTCGACCGCCCGCCGCGGGCCGGCGACACCGGCACCTACAACCGCTTCTGGGTCGACTACGGCACGCGCGTGGTCGGCACCCTGCGCACGTCGCTGATCGTCGACCCGCCGGACGGCAGGCTGCCGCCGCCGGCGCCGGCGGCGCAGGCGCGCAACGAGGCCCGGCGGGCGGCCGGCCCCCGGCCGCCGGCGGGACACGAGGACCTGTCGATCACCGACCGCTGCATCATGGGCTTCAACGCCGGTCCGCCGTTCGTCCCGAGCGCCTACAACAACACCGTGCAACTGTTCCAGACGCCCGGGCACGTCGTGATCCTCAACGAGATGATCCACGACGCGCGCATCGTGCCGCTCGACGGGCGGCCGCACCTGGTCGACGGCGTCCGCCAGTGGCTGGGCGACTCGCGCGGACGCTGGGAAGGCGATACGCTCGTCGTCGAAACGACGAACTTCGCCTCGGGCCGGGACATGACGCGCGGCGTCAACATCTGGCGCTACACCGACCCGCGCGGGGCCAACCCCACCGCCCGGCTGATCGAGCGCTTCACGCGCATCGACGACGAGACGCTGGGCTACGAGTTCACGCTCGACGATCCCGGCACGTGGACGCGCCCGTGGTCCGCGACCTTCCCGCTGCTCGGCATCGACGGCGAGCTGTTCGAGTACGCCTGTCACGAGGGCAACTACTCGGCCGCCAACATCCTCGCCGGCGCGCGCGCCGACGAGCAGCGCTAGCATCCGGCCGTGCCGCCGAGCGGGCACGCGGGGACGCCTAGCGCGGCGCGCCGCCGCTGGACGGCCGCCGCCCTGGGCTTGGCGCTCGCGCTCGCGCCGGCGGCGGCGGCCGCGCAGCAGCCGCGCCTGGGGGCCGGCTACTGGACGCGCGGGCTCGCCTGGGGCTGGGGCCACACGTGGAAGCACGGCGTGCCGGGCTACGGCAAGACCGAGACCGACCTCGGGTTCGCCGCCTTCCATCCCCAGCTCGGCCACTTCCTGAGCGACCGCCTGGAGCTCTACGGGGAAGGCACGCTGCTCGTCTACCACGCGCCGGCCCCGGCGCTGGCCGGCGGCGTCGCCGGCCTGGGCCTGCGCTACCACCTCTGGCACGAGCGGAGCTGGACGCCCTACGTCGCGGGCGGCGCCGGGCTGCTGTGGACCTCGCTCGACGTGCCCGAGATCGACCGCGTCTTCAACGGCCAGCTCCAGTACGGCGCCGGCATCCGCTGGGTCCCGCCGCGCGGGCCGGGCTGGATCGTGGAGCTGCGCAACCACCACATCTCGAACGCCGGCACCGCCGGGGAGAATCTGGGCCTGAACGCGGCCGCCGTCGTGGCCGGCGTGCAGTGGGTCCTGCGGTAGCCCGCCAATCGTCGCCTGGCGGCGCCGGATCCCCCGGCGGGGTATGATCCGCCGGCGCGCCGCGGGCCGGATCCGACGCGGGCGCTGGAAGGACGGGTATCTCCATGCTACGGCGCTCACTGCTCACTGCCGCCGGGGCGGCGCTCCTGGCCCTGCCCGCGGCGGCCGCCAACGCCCCCGCCGGCGAGATCACCAGCGCGCAGGTCGCGGTCGGCGACCTGACGTTCGACGTGCGGCTGGCCGGACCGGACGACGGCGAGGTCGTGATCCTGCTGCACGGGTTTCCGCAGACGTCCTACGAGTGGCGCCATCAGCTGCGGGCTCTCGGCGAGGCCGGCTTCCGCGCCGTCGCGCCCGACCAGCGCGGCTACTCGCCCGGCGCCCGCCTGCCCGCCGTGGCCGACTACGCGCTGCCGCTGCTCGTGCAGGACGTGCTGGGCCTGGCCGACGCCATCGGCGCGGCGCGCTTCCACGTCGCCGGCCACGACTGGGGCGCGGTGGTCGCCTGGGCCGTGGCGGTCGCCGCGCCCGGGCGCGTCATCACGGCCAACCCGGTGTCGGTGCCGCACCCGGACGCGTTCGCCCGCGTGCTGAGCGATCCGACGTCATGTCAGGTCGCCGCCTCGTCCTACTTCGACGTGTTCGTCCAGCCCGACTCGGAGGACGCCTTCCTCGCCAACGATCACGCCCTGCTGCGCGGGCTCTTCGCCGAGCTCGAGGCGGGCGCCGTCGACGAGTACGTGCGTGCCCTGGGGACGAAGGCGGCGCTCGGCGCCGCGCTGAACTGGTACCGCGCGAACATCCGCAACCGCAACATCGAGCAGCCAGCCATCGGCCCCGTCGAGGTGCCCACCATGTTCACGTGGAGCGACGGCGACACGGCGCTGTGCGTCGACGGCGCCGTCCTCTCGGCCGAGTACGCCGCCGGGCCGTACCGCTTCGAGGTCATCGAGGGCGTGAGCCACTGGGTCCCCGAGCTGGCGGCCGACGCGCTGTCGGCCCTGCTCGTCGGCCACGTGCGTCAGTACTCGGAGCGCTGACCGCAAGGCGCGCACCGCGTCCGCGGCCCCCCTTGCCCGGCGCGGATCCCGAACGCTATCATCCCAAAACACGCAATCCCAGTGCGGGGAGCGGCGTCATGGGGAAATACGAACACCTCGGCGAATACCTGACGGAACAGGCGGGTGACGGTTGCACGTTGACGTTCGCAAGGATCGAGGAGCTCATCGGTGCGTCGTTGCCGCCGAGCGCGAGGAATCACCGTGCCTGGTGGGCCAACGATGCAACTCACCCGCAAGCACGGAGCTGGATGCGGGCAGGTTGGCACGCGGACGGACCTCCTGACATCGACGAGGGGCGGGTCCGGTTCGTCAGGACCACGGGCGAGAAACGGCAGGCCGGCCGCGGGCCGCGGGCGCAGGTGACCGTCCGCAACCTGGATGCGGCCGTGGTGACCGGACTCAAGCATCGAGCGAAGCGGAACGGGGTCTCCCTGGAACAGGAGCTGCGAACGCTCCTGACGCGCGCGGCACGGCCGGGCCGATCCGAGTTGCTGGCGGTGGCCGACCGCATCCGGGCCATGACGCCCGGTCCGCTGACGGACAGCGCGTCGTTGCTGCGTGCGGACCGCGCCAGACGATGACCCTGGTGATTGACGCCAGCGTCGCCTGCAAGTGGTTCTTCAACGAGCCGTTGACGGCCGAGGCGCGCAGGCTCGCGGAGGCCGATGCCGCCTTCGTCGCGCCGGACATGATCCTGGCGGAGTGCGCGAACACCGCCTGGCGGCGCGTGCGAGAGGACGCGATCACGCCGGCGCAGGCGCGGGCGTTCCTGGGCTCCCTCCCGCTCTGGTTCGAGTCGCTGACACCGGCGGCCGAATTGCACGAGCCGGCGTTCGAGATGGCGCACGCACTTGGTCACCCGGTCTACGACTGCCTGTACCTGGCGTTGGCTGAAAGGGAACAGGCACCGGTCGTCACCGCCGATCGCGCGTTCGCGGATCGCGTCGCCGGGTCGCGGTGGAGAAACCTGATCGAGAATCTGGGCGACAGCGCGCCGGGCAACGGCACGTGATGGCTGATGCCGCCGTTGTGTCCTAGCGGCCCCGCCGGATCAGCCAGGCCGCCGCGAGCACCGCTGCGCCGCACTTGAGCAGCTCCAGCGTGGTGTAGGCGGCGTGCAGGCGGCCGAAGGTCGCCATGGCCGGCGGCGGCGGATCGCGGGGCACGAAGTCGAGGCCGCGGCCCACGACGACGATCGGCGGCGTGAGCCCGAAGGCGAGCACGGCCGCGGCCAGCAGCATCGCCGCCAGCGCCAGCTTCAACCGGCGCGCGTCCGGCAGGCGCCAGACCAGCCACAGCGTCGCCGCGCCGATGGCGAGCTGGGCCGCGTTCCACCAGGTGAAGAACAGCCGGTTCAGCTCGGACGACAGGTAGCGCAGCACGGGCCTGGCGGTCTCGCGGCCGGCGGTCTCCACGAAGGCGGTAAACTCCTGGTGGCTGGGTCCGGCCAGCAGGCGGTCGATCGTGAAGAAGTTCTGCGCCGCGACGACGCTCACCCAGACGGTGCCCATGACCCACAGGCCGAGGCAGAAGAGGGCGGCGCGCGTCCTCGCGCCGCCCGCGGCTTGTCCCCGCGGAGGCGCCGCGGTACCTTGCATGGTGTCATGATGGCACAATCCCCGCGAGCCCCCGGCGCGCGGTGCGCCCTGCGGGCGCGGGATCGAGGAGACGCGATGTCGACCAGCGGCGATTCGTACGTGCGCACGGCGCGGCGGACAGGCCTCGCGGCGGTGCTGCTGGCCGCGGCCTGGCTGGCGTTGCCGGGCCCGGCGACGCACCTGCCGGCGCTCGGCGCGGCCCAGGACGCCGCCGCCGTCATCGAGCGCGTCGAGGCCGCCCGGGACGGCGGAACGGTGACGCTGACCTGGACGGCCGACGGCCCGGTGGACGTGCTGCTGGCCGGCGACCCCGAGGCCGATCCCGGGCGGATGACCGTCGTCTCCGCCGCCGACCGGGACGGGCGCCACGTGGTGCGCGACCTGCGGGGCGTCTCGCGCCCGTACTTCTATCTGCGCGGCCGCGGCGGCCAGGGACGGCGCGTCGCCGTGCGGGTGCTGCCGCTCGAGGGCGGCCGCAACTTCCGCGACCTCGGCGGCTACCCGACGCAGGACGGCCGCCACGTCAAGTGGGGCCGCGTCTTCCGTTCCGGCTTCATGACCAACCTCACCGACGCCGACTACGAGTACCTCTCCGCCGTCGGCATCCGCGTCGTCTGCGATTTCCGCTCCGAGGAGGAACGGGCGGCGCGGCCGACCCGCTGGCGGGCGGCGCCGACGATCGAGTACCGCACGTGGAGCTACTCGGACGCCGACGACCCCGGCGGCATGGGGCTGGGCTCGCTCCTCTCCCGCCCGCATCTGACGCCCGAGAGCGTCGCCCGCATCATGGCGCGCCTCTATCCGAACATCGTCGAGGAGCACAAGGCGAAGTACCGCGACCTGTTCCACCGCCTGGCCGCCGGCGAGCTGCCGCTGGCCTTCAACTGCTCCGCCGGCAAGGACCGGGCAGGCACCGCGGCCGCGCTCGTCCTCTCGGCCCTCGGGGTGCCGCGCGAGATCGTGGTGCGCGACTACGCGCTCAGCGAGCGGGTGGTCGACTACGAGGCCGATCTGCCGGCCGCGGGCGGCGGCCGCGGGGCGCAGGCCGCGGACCGGCCCCTGGGGGGGCTGTCGGCCGCGCTGATGCGGCCCCTGCTGCGCTCCGACCCGTCCTACATCCGCAGCACGCTCGCCTACCTGGACGCGACCTACGGCGGCGTCCTGGGCTACATCGGCACCGAGCTGGACATCGACGACGCGGCGCTGGCCCGCATCCGGGAGCTGCTGCTCGAGTGAGGCCGCGGCGCTTCGCGCGCGGGCGCGCCGCTGTGGTACATTGCCGCCTGGATTCCGCCTCCGGGCACAGGAGCGACAAGACGATGACCAAGACCTCCACACCGACACGGCCCGCCGGCCGGCTCGTGCCGGCACTGCTCACCGCCGCGGCGCTGGCGCCGGCGGCCGCGGCCGCGCAGCCCGCCGCACCCGGCGACGGCGGGGTGACGTTCGCCCGGGACATCGTCCCGATCCTGCAGCGCTCGTGCCAGGTCTGCCACCGCCCGGGCGAGATGGCGCCGATGTCGCTCGTCACCTACGAGGAGGTGCGCCCCTGGGCGCGGTCGATCCGCAGCCGCGTGGTGGCGCGCGAGATGCCGCCGTGGCACATCGACCGGCACATCGGGCTGCAGCAGTTCAAGGACGACCCGTCGCTGAGCGACGAGGAGATCGCCCTGGTGGCCCGCTGGGTCGACGCCGGCGCGCCGCGCGGCGACCCGGCCGACATGCCGCCCCCGCGCGAGTTCCCGGACGCCGCGGCCTGGCAGATCGGCGAGCCCGACCTCGTCGTGCGCTACCCGGCGATGCCGGTGCCGGCGGAGGGGCCCGACACGTTCGGCTCCGTGTACTCGCCGCTCGAGCTCGAGGGCGACCGCTACATCCGCGCCATCCAGCACCGCCCGGTCGGGGACGGATCGCGGCAGGTCATCCACCACGCCCTGTCGTTCGCGGTCGACGTCGACGAGTTCACGCAGATGCCGTCGGTCAGCGGGCACTTCCTGATGGAGTACGCCTCGGGCAAGAACGCGGAGGTGTATCCGGACGACTCGGGCGTGCTGCTGCAGGCCGGCAAGAAGATGAAGCTCGACTACCACCTGCACCCGGTCGGCGAGGCGATCGACGCCGTCATGGAGCTGGGCATCGTCTTCCATCCCGAGGACGTGCGGCCGAAGCACATCCGCTGGTCCAAGCAGCTCGGCCAGCACGTCACCGACCTCGACATCCCGGCCGGCCAGGTGGTGCGGCGCGACGGCTACACGCTCATGAACAAGGCGGCCCGCATCACCGCGTTCCAGCCCCACATGCACGCGCTCGGCAGGTACCAGTGCCTGGAGCTGATCTACCCGACGGCGAGCACGCCCATGCAGACCGAGGTCGTCAGCTGCGCCCACTTCGACTACAACTGGCACCTCGTCTACAACTACGCGGACGAGGTGGCGCCGCTGGTGCCGGCCGGGACCATCCTGCACATCATCAGCTGGCACGACAACACGGCCTCCAACCGGGCGAACCCCGATCCGCTCAACTGGGTGGGGAACGGCCGCGGGCGCACGATCGACGAGATGGCGTTCGCCTGGATCGGCTGGTACGACCTGACCGACGAGGAGTACGAGCAGGAGGTCGCGGCGCGCAAGGCCCGCCGCGAACGGGCGGCGTCGAGCGCCGGGCAGCAGTAGGAGGCCGTGGTGACGACCCTCAGAAGCGCGGGCCGCCCGCTCGTCCCGGCGATCGCGATGGCCTGCCTGCTCGGCGCCGCCGGCGCCGCGCGGGCGCAGCTCGATCACCTGCCCTGGATTCTCAAGTACAACAGCGGCCAGAACATCCAGCCCATCTTCCACGGCTGGTCGCGCAACCCCGCCGGCGGCTTCGACATGCACTTCGGCTACCTCAACCGGAACTACGTCGAGGAGCTGCACGTGCCCGTGGGGCCGGCCAACCGCTTCGAGTCGGGGGGCGACGACCGGGGGCAGCCGACCTGGTTCCGCCGCCGCTTCCACAACTTCGCGTTCAGGGTGGGCGTCCCCGCCGACTGGGGCGACCGGGAGCTGGCGTGGTCGGTGACCGCATACGGCAAGACCGATCGGGCCGTGGCCTGGCTGCAGCCCGAGTGGGAGATCGACGATCCGGCGGCCGGCATCGCCTTCCTGCAGACCGACCCGCCCAACCGGCCGCCGACGATCGCGGTGCCGGCCGTGGCGCCCGTGGCGCTGCCCGCACCGACCACGCTGGTCGCCGATGTCGCCGACGACGGCCTGCCGGCGGGTCCGGCCGAGGTGCGCGAGCTGGCCGTCGGCCAGGAGACGCCGCCCACGCTGCTGCCGGGTCCGGGCGCCGCGCAGTCGCCGGTCAACCTGCCGCAGCTGCCGGCGGCGCCGGACCGCACCACCGCCCGCCGGCTGCCGGACCCGCGTCCCGAGGGGGCGTCGGTCTCGTGGATCGTGTGGCGAGGCCCGGCCGGCGCCGTCTTCGAGCCGCTCCACAGCCCGGCGGAGAACGGCCGGACCACGACCACGGCCCGTTTCGCGCGCCCGGGCACGTACGTGCTGCGCGCCACGGCGACCGATCGGATGCTCTCGGCAACGGCCGACGTGACGGTGACGGTGCGCGCGGCGGCCGCCGCGCAGCCCTGACCGCGGCGGCGGCCGAGACAGGGAGGCGCACGGTGCCACGGGGCCGCGCGGCGGACACGGCATGACGACCGGGGGCAGGGCCTTGCGTGCGGGAGCGGTCGCCCGCCTCGTCTGCGGCCTCTCGGTCGCCGCGGCCGGGCTCGTCGCGGTGCTGCCGCAGCCGACCGCCCTAATCTGGCAGGCCAGCGTCCTGCTGAGCGAATGGGGCCACTGGCTGGCCGCGCTGGCGCTGCTCCTGCTGCCGGGCGGCCGCCGCTCGCCGGCCGACGCCGCGGGCGCGCTCGTGGCCGGCGCCGGCATCGTCCTGCTCCTGTCGCCGCTGGCGCGCGCCCTGCCGCTCAACGACACCCTGCCGCCCCTGCTGGAGCGCACGTTCGGCCCCGTCCCGCCGCACTCGGGGACGGCCCAGGCGCCGCGGCCGGCGCCGCTCGTGGTCGGCGACCTGCTGTTGGGGGTCGCGTCGGACGACGTGATCGTGGACGAGCACGCCTACACCGTCGTGGACGGCCGGCACCTCACGCTCGACCTCTACCGCCCGGCCTTCGCCGAGGGGACACGGCCGGTGGTCATCGCGATCCACGGCGGCGGCTGGGTCGGCGGCGACAAGCGCGACCTGCCCGAGCTGAACGAGTATCTGGCGTCGCGCGGCTACGTCGTGGCGGCCGTCGCCTACCGGCTCGCGCCCCGCTGGCAGTTTCCGGCCGCGCAGGAGGACCTCGCGGCCGCCCTGCGCTACGTGCAGGGCCTCGCCCACTCGCACAGCCTCGACCCCGAGCGGATCGTGCTGCTGGGGCGCTCCGCCGGCGCCCAGATCGCGCTGTTGGCCGCCTACACGGCGGGCGATCCGGCCATTCGCGGGGCGGTCTCGCTGTACGGGCCGCTCGCCCTGCGCTGGGGCTACGAGAACCCCGCCAGGCCGGGCGTGGTCGATTCGTCGGGGCTGCTGGAGACGTACCTCGGCGGACCGCCCGCCACGCACGGCGACCGCTACCTGGCCGCCGAGCCGGCGCGGTTCGTCTCCCCGGCCACGCCGCCCACGCTGTTCATCCAGGGCCTGCGGGACGAGCACGTGTCGCCCTTCCACGCGGAGTTCGTCAGCGCGCGGCTGCTCGACGCCGGCGTGCCGCACGCCGTCGTGCGGCTGCCCTGGGCCACGCACGGGTGCGACTACATCTTCAGCGGGCCTTGCGGGCAGATCGCCACGTACGCGGTGGAGCGGTTCCTGGGCGCGGTCCTCGCGCCCCGCGACGAGCCGGCCGCCGACGACGACGGGGCCGCATCCCAGCCATGAACCTCCACCTCGCGGTGCTCGTGGTCTACGCGGCCCTGCTCATGGGCTTCGGCCTGTGGGCCGGCCGGCGCGTGCGGCTCGCGCGCGACTTCTTCGTCGCCGGGCGCCGGCTCGGCCCGTTCGTGCTGTTCTCCACGATCCTGGCCTCGAACATCGGCGCCGGATCGACCGTGAACGCCGCCGCGCTCGGCTATCGGGACGGCCTGAGCGCGTGGTGGTGGGTCGGGTCGGCCGGGCTCGGATCGATCGTCCTGGCAGTGTGGATCGGGCCCCGCGTCCGGCGCCTCGCCGCGCAGCACGACCTCAGCACCGTCGGCGACTTCCTGGAGCAGCGCTACGGCGCGGCCGTCCGCGCGGCGGTCGCCGCGCTGCTGTGGATCGGCACGCTGGCCATTCTCGCGGGCCAGCTGCTGGCGATCGGCTGGGTGCTCAACGTGGTGGTCGGGCTCGACCGCTGGGTGGGATGCGCGCTGGGCGGCCTGGTCGTCACCGTCTACTTCAGCGCCGGCGGCCTGCTGACGGCCGCCTGGGTCAACGTCGCGCAGCTCGTCATCCTGCTGGCCGGCTTCGTCGTCGTCCTGCCGCTCGCGCTCGCGGACGTCGGCGGCTGGGGACACGTCGTGGAGACGACGCGGGACATCGAGGGCTACTGGAACCCCTGGCGCGGCGGCGGCTCGGGGTGGTTCTACCTGGCCATGCTCGGGCCCGCGTTCATCGTCTCGCCGGGGCTGCTGCAGAAGGTCTACGCCGCCCGCGACGACGCCGCGGTGCGCACCGGCATCGGGCTGCAGGCGGCCGTGCTGCTGGTGTTCGCCGCCGCCCCGGTCGTGCTCGGGATGATCGCGCGCTCGATCTACCCGGCGCTGCCCAACCAGGACCTGGCCCTGCCGACCCTCCTGATGGAGGCGGTCCCGCCGCTGGTGGGCGCGCTGGGCCTGGCCGCGCTCTTCTCGGCCGAGGTGAGCTCGGCGGACGCGATCCTCTTCATGCTGGCGACGTCGCTGTCGCAGGATCTCTACCGCCGCTTCGTGCGGCCGGAGGCGAGCGACGCCCGGGTGCTCCGCGTGGCGCGGCTGGCCGCCGTCGCCGGCGGCGTGCTGGGCACGGCGCTGGCGGTCGCCGCGGAGTCGATTGCCGGCGTGCTGAGCTTCTTCTACACGCTGCTGACCGTCAGCCTCTTCGTGCCGGTCATGGCGGGGCTGTACCTCCGCCGCGTGGGCACGGCCGAGGCGCTCGCGTCGCTGGCGGGCGGCGTCGCGCTCGCCACGCTCGTCCAGGTGGCGACGGCCGGCGCCGGCATCGCCGGGCTGACCCCGGCGATGTGCGGCCTCGGCGGCGCCGCCCTCGCCTGCGGCGGCGCCGCCCTCGTCAGACCCCGCCCTAATCCAGAAGCTGCCCCTTGAGCCAGGACACGATGGCCGGCTCGAGATCGGGGTTCTTCCCGAACATCGGCAGCCCGTGCTCGGTCCCGCCGTAGATCTTGACCATCGACTTCTCGTTCTTCGAGCCCTCGACCGAGGCCTTGATCACCTCGTGCACGCCGGGCGTCAGGTCGTCGGCGTCGGCGGCCGCGCCGAACACGGCCAGCCCGGGCGTCATGGCGATGTGCTCCCTGGCCGCGTCGCTGGGGAAGCCGGACAGCGCCAGGAACGCCGTGACGTCGGGATTGCGCGTCGCGAGGTCCGAGGTCAGCGCCACGCCGCAGCTCGCCCCGCCCACGCCGGTGCGCGCCGCGTCGACCCCGTCCTGCGCCAGCAGGTACGCGTAGGCCGCGTCGACGTCCGGCGGCGACTGCTGCATCAGCCGCGGGAACGACTCGGGCGAGACGAGCCCCTCGCCGGGGGTCTCGCCGAAGCCGCGCAGGTCGAACGTCAGCACGTGGACGCCGGCCGCCGCGAGACTGCCGGCGAGGCTCTCCCACGACGTGCGGTCCATGTTGCACTGATGCACCAGCAGCATGCCGGGTCCGGGCTGCCCCGGATCGTAGTAGCTGCCCTTGAGCACCGTGCCGTCCGCGCTCGTGATGTCCACGGGGTTGCTCTCGGCCAGCGCCGCGGTCGCGACGGCCAGCACGAGAACGAAGCTCAGAAAGATGGAACGCATGAGAACCTCCTGCATGGAATGTGAGCGGATGCGTGCGGCGAACCGCGAACAGACCGCGCAGTATATCACCGCGCCGGGGGCCGGCCGGCCGCCCGCGGGGGCCCCGGGAGCGCGGGGTCGTCGCCACGGACGCCGAGCGCGGCCGTCACGCTGCGCGCCGCCGCCGCGACCGCGGGCGGCACCGCCTGCGCCCGGATGTCGCCCTGCGCCGCGTAGCGCTCGAGGCGCGCGAGCTCGGCCACCAGGCGCGCCGCGAACGCGGGCAGGCTTCGATCGATGGCGGACGGGAGCGCCTGCGGGGGCGGACAGGCGTGCAGCCGCACCGCCGGAAACTGCTGCGCGAACGTCGCCACGCAGCGCCGCATCGCGAAGCCCTTCGCCACCAGCAGCGCGGAACGCGGCCGGTGGCCGCGGGCGGCGAGCGCGGCCATGCCGAGCCGCACGTTCTCGAGCGTGTTGGCCGCCGCCGGCTCGGTGATCACCGCCGGCGGCGGGACCCCGGCGGCGACCATCAGGTCCCGGAACACGTAGGCCTCGGGACGATCGAACCGCTCCCTGGTCAGCCGGCCGAAGCTCCCGCTCACCAGGATGCGCGGGGCGTGGCCCGCGCCGTGGAGCGCGGCGGCGCGCGCCGGCACGGCGGGGTCCGCCGATCCGAACACGAAGATGACGTCCGCCGGGCGCGGGGCGTCCGACAGCGCCAGGTAGTCCCACAGCGGCTGCAGCAGCCCTTCGAGGGCCGCGTCGGGAAGCGCGTGCACCGGCATGATCTACGCCAGCCGGCCGCCGGCGCGCAAGCTCCGGCAGCCGGCGCCCCCAACGGGACACCCTCGCGGTCCGGGGTGCTATCATCGTCTGGAGGCGCGCCGCGCGGCGGCGCGACAGGATGCCACGCTCCCGCTCCGCACCCCTCGCTCTCGGCGCAGCCCTCGTGGCAGCCGTCGCGGCGCTACCGGCCGCCGCCGCCATCCAGCCCGCCCCGGACGGCGTCACCGTGATCGCGCCCGGCGGACGCGCACGTATCGACCTCGTCGCCCGCGACGGGCGCGAGATGGTCGCCCTCGACGACCTCGCGCGGCTGTTCCGGCTCGACCTCGACGAAGATTCGCGCGCGGGCACCGTGTCGGTCGCAGCCGGCGACGCCGTCATCATCCTGACGCCGGATCAGCCGATCATCTCCGTCGACGGACGTCTCGTCTCGCTGCGGGCGCCGCCGCGCCGCGTCGGCGACCGCTGGCTGGTGCCGATCGACTTCCTCGCGCGGGCGCTCGCGCCGGTCCACGGCCAGCCGCTCGAGTACCGCCCGCAGTCCCGGCTGCTCATCGTCGGCGGCCTGCGCGTGCCGGAGGTCGCGGCGCGCTACCGGGCCGGTGGCGGCAGCGACCAGCTGCGTCTGGACGTGACGCCGAGCACCCCGCACACCGTCGAGGAGCGCGGCGGCCGTCTCGTCGTGACGTTCGCGGCCGACGACATCGAGCTGGTGAGCCTGCCGCGGCTCGACGGCCAGCTGGCGACCGGGTTCGGCCGGGTCGCGAACGCCCCGAGCCTGGCGCTCGACCTGGGACCCGCCGTCGATTCGTACAGCGTCTCGACCGATCCGGCCCCGGGCGGCGGCGAGACGCTCCGCATCGAGCTGCGGGCGGCCCGGGCCGCGGACGCCGCGCCCGCCCCCGCGGCCCGGCCGGCGCCGGCGCCGGCGCCGGTCGACCCCCTGCCGGACTTCGCTGCCGGCTTGGCCCTGCGCGTCGTCGTCATCGACCCCGGGCACGGCGGCGACGACGCCGGCAGCCGGGGCCCCGAGGGCGCCCTGGAGAAGGACATCACGCTCGGCGTGGCGCTGCGGCTGCGCGCCGTGCTCGAGAACCGGCTCGGCCTGCGGGTCGTCCTCACCCGCGAGCGCGACGAGACGGTCGATCTCGACGAGCGCGCCGCCATCGCGAACAACAACGGCGCCGATCTCTTCATCAGCCTGCACGCCAACGCGTCCGCCCGCCCGGCGGCCACCGGCGCGGAGGTCTTCTATCCGGGCATCGACGAGTACGCCGCCGAGGCGCAGGCGCTCGCGGAACGCGACGTCGAGCCGCTGCCGGTGGTCGGCGGCGGCAGCCGCCGCATCGATCCGGTGCTGTGGGAGATGGCGCAGATCCTGTACGTGGACCGCTCGGCGCTGCTGGCCAGCCTCGTCGACGCCGAGCTGCGCCAGCGGGTGCTGATGAGCCCGCGCCCCGTGCAGCAGGCCCCGTTCCGCGTGCTGGTGGGCGCCAACATGCCGGCCGTGCTGGTCGAGCTCGGATCGCTGGCCCATCCGGACCACGAGCAGCGGCTCGCCGGCGCGCCGTTCAGGAACGCCGTCGCCGAGGCGCTGCTCGCGAGCATCCAGCGCTTCAGCGTCGAGCTCGAGCGCGGGGAGCCGGCCGGCCTCCCGGCGGGCGGGTGACCATGCCGCTGCTCAAGGGCATCCTGGCGGCGTTCGTGGCGATCGGCCTCGCGGTCGCCGTCACGATCGTGCTCGAGCAGGCGGCGCGCGAGCCGGACGCGCCGCCGCAGGCCGTCGGCGGTGCCCCGCCGCCCGGCGTGACATCGAACACCGCGGTCCTCTTCTACATCGCGGAGGACGGCACCGCGCTCGTCACGCGCACCGTGGAGATCCCCTCCCGGGGCGACCCGCTGACGCGTGCGCGGACCGTCGCCGAGCGCCAGCTGGCCCCGCCGGCGCTGCCGCTGACCTCGGCGTTTCCGCCCGGGACGCGGCTGAACGCCATCTACCTGACGGCCGACGGGAACGCGTTCGTCGACCTCTCGCAGGACGTTTCCGCCGCGCACCCCGGCGGCTCGCTCGACGAGCTGTTCACCGTCTACGCGCTGGTCAACGCGCTGGTCAGCAACGTCCAGGAGATCGCGGCGGTGCAGATCCTGATCGAGGGCCGGGAGGTCGACACGCTGGCCGGCCACGTCGACCTGCGCCGCCCGCTCGGACTCGGCATGCAATGGGTCGGCGCGCTCGGTACCGCCGCCGGCCGGGAGGGAACGCCCGCCGGACAATGATGACCACCACGCCTGTCTCGCCCGAACGCGGGCGCAGCGACCAGCGCGGCCCGACGGATCTGCGGCCGCTGCAGCTGACGCCCCACTACTCGATACACGCGGAAGGGTCCGTGCTCATCGAGGCCGGCAACACCCGCATCATCTGCACGGCCAGCGCCGAGGACCGGGTTCCGCCCTTCCGCCGCGGCAGCGGCAAGGGCTGGGTCACGGCCGAGTACGGCATGCTGCCGCGCGCCACGTCGACGCGCAACACGCGCGAGGCCTCGGCCGGGCGGCCCGGCGGCCGGACGCAGGAGATTCAGCGGCTGATCGGCCGCTCGCTGCGCGCGGTCACCCGCCTGGCCGAGCTCGGCGAGCGCACCATCTGGGTCGACTGCGACGTCATCCAGGCCGACGGCGGCACGCGCACGGCATCGATCACGGGCGGGTTCGTCGCGCTCGTGCTGGCCCTCGACAAGCTGCGGCGGGCCGGCACGATCGCTACGATCCCTGTCGCCGACTACGTGGCGGCCATCAGCGTGGGCATCGTGGGCGGGATGCCGGTGGTCGACCTGGCGTACGGGGAGGATGCCGCGGCCGACGTCGACATGAACGTCGTCAAGACCGGCGACGGCCGCTTCATCGAGGTCCAGGGCACGGCCGAGGGCGCGCCGTTCGGACAGGGCGCGCTCACGGAGCTCCTGCGCCTCGCGGACGACGCCATCGCCACGCTGGTCGACCGCCAGCGCGACGTCGTCGGCGCGGTCCTCGGTCCACGCCGCGGATGAACCTGCTCGTCGCCACCACCAACGCGCACAAGCTGGCCGAGATCCGGGCGCTGCTGGCCGGCCTGCCGCTCCGCGTCGAGACCCTGGCCGCGCACGCCGCGCTCGGCGCGCCGGAGGAAACCGGGACGACGTTCGCCGCGAACGCGCGCCTGAAGGCCGCCTACTACGGCAGCCGCAGCGGCCTGTGCGCGGTGGCCGACGACTCCGGGCTCGAGATCGATGCGCTCGACGGCGCGCCGGGCGTGCGCTCGGCGCGCTTCAACGGGGCGCGCTATCCGGAGAAGTTCGCCGCCATCTACGAGCGGCTGCGCGCGTGCGGCGGCGCCGGGAGCACGGCGCGCTTCGTCTGCGCGCTGGCGGTGGCCGACGGCGGCCGCATCGTCTTCGAGGCCCGCGGCGTCGTCGAGGGGCGCATCGCGCCCGAGCCGGCCGGCGGCGGCGGGTTCGGCTACGACCCGATCTTCTTCTACCCGCCGCACGGGCGCACGCTGGCGGAGCTGTCGCCCGCGGAGAAGGACGCGGTCAGCCACCGCGGCCAGGCGTTCCGGGCGCTGCGCGGCTTCCTGGAAACCACGCTGCAGGCTCGCTGACAGGCACCCGCTCAGGCCGCGCCGACGGCCGGGGCCCGAGCGTCGCCCTCGACGGCCTGCGCCGAGCGGCCCGACCGCGGCGGCTC
Source organism: Vicinamibacterales bacterium (assembly GCA_963665465.1). Taxonomy (GTDB): domain Bacteria; phylum Acidobacteriota; class Vicinamibacteria; order Vicinamibacterales; family UBA8438; genus JAAXGX01. Next base: position 3,359,468 of record OY762226.1, on the reverse strand, counting down.
GCGCCGCGGCAGGCGGATGCTGAAGCTCGCCCCGCCGCCGGGCCGGTTGGCGGCCGCGGCCGTGCCGCCGTGCAGGCCGGCCAGGTGCTTGACGATGGCCAGCCCGAGCCCGGTCCCGCCCGGGTCGCGCGCGCGCGACCGATCGACGCGGTAGAAGCGCTCGAAGACGCGCGTCAGGTCGGTGTCCGGGATGCCCGGGCCGCGGTCCTCGACCGTCAGCACGACCTCGCCGTCCGCCGCGGCGATGCGCAACGTGACCGTGCTGCCGGCGGGGGCGTAGCGCGCGGCGTTCTCCAGCAGGTTCTTCAGGATGTCGTGCAGCTTGGACGGATCGGCGGTGATCGTGGCCGCCGACGGCTCGATGCGCGTGTCGACGCGCATCCCCCGCTCCTGCAGCAGCGGGGCCAGCTCGGTGCGGGCCGCCCCGAACACGGCCTCGGTCGCACAGGGCATCAGGTTCAGCGTCTCCTGGCCGGCGTCCAGCCGGGCCAGCCGCAGCAGATCCCCGACCAGGCGCTCCATGCGCAGCGCATGCCTCGCGATGATGTCCAGGAAGCGCGGGTCGCCGGCGGGCGCGCTGCCGTCCAGCAGGGCGTCGACCGCGGCGCGGACGGCGGTCAGCGGCGTGCGCAGCTCGTGCGAGACGTTGGCCACGAAGTCCTGGCGCACCTGCTCCGCGCGCCGGAACTCGGTCATGTCGTGCAGGACCATCGCCGCGCCCTGGCGGCCGCCGGCGTCGCCCGCCGCGACGAGGGCGGCCGTGCTGGCCAGGAGCACCTTGGGCGGCTCGGTGTTCAGGCTGACCTCGCGCCGCAGCGACTCGCCGTCGTCGAGCGCGCGGGCGATCTGGCCGGCGATCTCCGGATGCCGGATCAGCTCGATGTAGTGCCGGCCCACGGGCGACGCGCCGAGCGGCAGCATCGCGCGCACGGCGTCGTTCGCCATCCTGACGTGGCCGCCGGCGTCGACGACGACCACGCCCTCGGCCATGCTCGACAGGATGGCGTCGGTCAGCACGCGGTGCCGCGACAGCTCGTCGAGCCGCCTGCCCAGCTCGTGCACCGACGCGTCGAGCGCGCGCGCCACCGTGCCGATCTCGTCGTTGCCGTAGCCGCGCAGCGGGCGGCTCAGGTCGCCCTCGGCGTAGCGGCGGGCCACGGCGGCAATCGCGCGGACGCGCCGGCTCATGGCGGTCGAGGTCACCCACGCCAGCACCAGCGCGCCGACCAGCGCCAGGAAGATCCCGATGGCGGTGGCCCGCCGCACGGAGGCCAGCTGCTCGTCGATCGCCGTCAGCGGCAGCGCCAGGCGCGCGTAGCCCACCGCGGCGTGCTCCACGCGCAGCGCCGCGTACAGGAAGTCGCGCTCGACGGTCGTGCTGAAGCGCCGGGTGACGCCCACGCCCCCCTCGCGCGCGATGAGAATCTCCGGCCGCGTGCCGTGATTCTCCATCGCCGCCAGGCCCGCGCCGTCCTCGGCCGAATCGCCGACCACCCGGCCATCGGGCGCAATGAGGGTGACGCGGGCCCCGAGCTCGCGCCCGAGCGCGTCGGCCTCGCCGTCGAGCTCCGCCAGCGTGGGCGCGGTCCCGCGCCGGGCCACCAGCTCGGCGACGAGCCGCGCCTGGGCCACCAGATCGTGCTCGATGCGCTCGAGCAGCTGGCGCTGCGACGACAGCGACACGAGCGTGCCGGCCAGCAGCAGGCTGACCGTCGCGATGCCCAGGACCGCGACGAACAGGCGCGTGCGCAGCTTCATGGGCGGGCCGCGGGGGCCGGCGACGCCAGCAGCTTGTAGCCGAACTGCTTGATCGTCACGATGGCGTCGCGCAGCACCGGCACCTTCTCGCGCAAGCGGCGAATGTGCACGTCGACGGTGCGGGTGCCGCCCGTGTAGCGGTACCCCCACACGTCGGAGAGCAGCAGATCGCGCGACAGGACCCGGCCGGGGTGCTCGACGAGGTACTTGAGCAGCAGGTACTCCTTGGCCGTGAGCCGCACCTCCTCGCCGTCCACGGTGACCACGTGCTGCTCCGCGTCGATGACCACGTCGCCGAAGCTCAGCCGCCGCTGGCCCGACGTCGACCGGCCGGCCCGGCGCAGCACCGCCCCGACCCGCGCCACGAGCTCCTTCGGGCTGAACGGCTTGGTCACGTAGTCGTCGCCGCCCAGCTCGAGGCCGACGATGCGGTCGGCTTCCTCCGACTTGGCCGTCAGCATGATGATGGGGATGGCCGCGAGGCCCGGCTCGGACCGCATCGCGCGACAGATCTCGAGCCCGTTCAGGCCGGGCAGCATCAGGTCGAGCAGCACCAGGTCGGGCACCCGCTCCCGCACCCGCGGCAGCACCTCGCTGCCGGAGTTGAGCACCTCGGTCCGGTAGCCGGCCCGCTGCAGGTAGTGGGCCACCAGCTCGGCGATGTCGTGGTCGTCCTCGACCACGAGCACTCTCGTCGCTGCTCCGCTAGTCAGTGCCGCCCTCCTGTGCGTGGTGCCGGACGTCGCGCCCCGAGACGATGAAGATGACCTCCTCGGCGATGTTCGTGGCGTGGTCGCCGATGCGCTCGAGGTGCCGCGAGATCAGGATGAGGTCGAGCGCCGGCTCCGTCTTGGCCGGATTCTCGAGGATGAAGCTGAGCAGCTCGCGGAACACCTGCCCCTTGAGCGCGTCGAGCTGGTCGTCGCGGCCGAGCACCGCCCGCGCGCGCGCCGTGTCGAGCGCCACGTAGGCGTCGAGCGAGTCGCGCAGCATGCCCTGCGCGATGTCGGCCATGCGCGGAATGTCGATCAGCGGCTTGACCGGCGGATGCTCCATGTAGCGCAGCGCAGCCTCCGCGATGTTGACCGCGAAGTCGCCGACCCGCTCCAGGTTGCTGTTGATCTTGACGCCGGCGACGATGATGCGCAGATCGGTCGCCACCGGCTGCCGCAGCGCGAGCAGCTTGAAGCAGCGCTCGTCGATCTCGAGGTCGAGGTCGTTGATCAGATCGTCGTCCTCGAGCACGCGCTCGGCCAGCTCGCGGTTGCGCTCCACGAGGGCGCGCACCGCCGACCGCACGCGCTCCTCCGCCTCGCCGCCCATGACGAGCAGGCGCGCCTTGAGCTGATCGAGCTCGTCCTGCAGATGGGGAACGATCCTGTACGCGGGCTCCACGCTGCTGCCCTCCGGCCCCCCGGCTAACCGAACCGGCCGGTCACGTAGTCCTCGGTGATCCGCTGCGACGGGGCGGTGAAGATGCGGTCGGTGCGATCGTACTCCACGAGCCGGCCGAGCCAGAAGACCGCGGTGCGGTCCGAGATGCGCGCCGCCTGCTGCATGTTGTGGGTCACGATCACGATCGTATACGTGGCCTTGAGGCGGTGGATCAACTCCTCCAGCCGCTGGGTGCCGATCGGGTCGAGCGCGGCGGCCGGCTCGTCCAGCAGCAGGATCTCCGGGCGCACGGCGAGCGCGCGCGCGATGCACAGCCGCTGCTGCTGCCCCCCCGAGAGCGCGAGGGCCGGGGCCTCGAGGCGGTCCTTGACCTCGTCCCACAGGCCCGCCGCCTGCAGGCCGGCTTCGACGCCGGCATCGAGCTCGCCGCGCCCGCCGGCCAGGCCGCCCACGCGCAGCCCGTAGGCCACGTTCGCGAAAATCGATTTCGGAAACGGGTTCGGCCGGCGGAAGATCATGCCGGCCCGGCGGCGGACGTCCGCCACGTCGACCCCCGCGGCGTAGATGTCGCGGCCGTCGATCGCGACCCGCCCCGCGACCCGCGCGCCGGGGACGATGTCGTTCATCCGGTTCAGCGTGCGCAGGAAGGCGCTCTTGCCGCAGCCGGACGGCCCCACCAGCGCCGTCACCTGCGCGGGCGGGACGTCGAGCGAGACGTCGTCGAGCGCCCGCGTGCCGCCGTAGTGGACGCTGAGGCCCCGCACCTCGACCTTCGGCGCGGCGGGCTCTTCCGCGGCCGGCCCGCGCACGGCGACGGCGGACGGCGAGGGCTGCGTGCGTGTCGCCGGCATCGTCACCAGGATCCTGCAACCCGCCAGCGGTCCCGCATCCAGGCCACCAGACCGCTCAGCAGCAGCACGAACACCAGCAGCACCATGATAGCGACTGCCGCGCTGCGAAGGAACTCGGCCTCCGGGCGGGACAGCCAGTCGAAGATCAGCACCGGCAGGGCCGGCACCGCCCCGTCGCTGCCGGCCACCGGCGCGGGCAGGGACCCCAGCGCGCCGAGCATGATCAGCGGGGCCGCCTCGCCGAGCGCGCGCGCGAGAGCGAGGGCCAGACCCGCCAGCGTGCCCGGCAGCGCGGCCGGCAGCACCTGGTACCGGAGCGTCTGCCAGCGGGTGGCGCCGAGCGCGCGGGACGCGTCGCGCAGCGACGGCGGCACGGCCCGCAGCGCCGCGCGCGTCGACAGGATGACCGCCGGCAGCACGATCAGCGCGAGCGTGGCCGCGCCGGCCGCGAGGCTGCGGCCGAGCCCCAGGGCGCGCACGAACACCGCCAGGCCGAGCAGGCCGTAGACCACGGCCGGCACGCCGGCCAGACTGGCGATGTTGAGCTCGATGAGGCGCGTCAGCCTGTCCCGCGGCGCGTACTCCTCCAGATAGACCGCCGCACCGATGCCGATCGGGACCGCCAGGCAGCCGGCCAGCCCGACCATCGACGCGCTGCCGGCCAGGGCTCGCGCGAGGCCGGGCGGCCAGGGCCGCGCCCCGGCGGCGAAGGCGTCCGCGGCCACGTGCGCGAGCAGCGCGCCGAGGACGGCCACGCCGCCCAGCACGCCCGCCAGGCCGGCCGCGGGCAGCAGCCGGTCCGCGCCGCGGGCGCCCGCCCCCGCGCGGCTCACCGGGGCGCCTCCGCGCCGCGCCGGCGGAGCCAGTTGCCCATCAGGTTGAGCCCGAAGGTGCCGGCGAACAGCAGCAGCCCGACGGCGAAGATCGCCTGCGGATCGAGGCCGCCGGGCGGCGCCGCGCCGTGCGCCGCGTGCACGACGTAGGCGGCCAGCGTCTCGACCGGCGCCAGCGGGTTCGCCGCGAGACGCGGCAGTCCGCCCGCGGCAATGGCGACGATCATCGTCTCGCCGACGGCCCGCGAGGCGGCCAGGACGACGGCCGCCGCAATGCCGGCGCCGGCCGCGGGCAGCACGACCCGCAGCACCGCCTGCGAGCGGGTCGCGCCGAGGGCGCGGGCCGCCGCGCGCAGGTCCCGGGGCACGCCCTGCAGCGCATCCACCGCGAGCGCCGTCACCATCGGCAGGATCATCACGCCCGAGACGATCCCCGGGCTGAGCGCGTTCGCGTCCGCCAGCCCCGGCAGCCAGCGCTGCAGCAGCGGCGTCACGACGCGCAGTGCGAAGTAGCCGTAGCAGACGGTCGGCACCGCCGCCAGCAACGCGAGCAGCGGCGCGAGCACGCGCCGCACGGCCGCCGGGGCGTACTCGCTCAGGTAGACCGCGCCCAGCAGGCCCGCCGGCAGCGCCACCGCCAGCGCCGTCAGCGCCACCACCAGCGTGCCCGCGGCGAGGGCGAGCACCCCGGCCTGTCCCCCGGCGGCGCCGAGCAGCAGCTCGAGCGGCGGGACGCGGCGCAGCAGCGCCAGCGTCTCGAGCGACAGGATCAGGAGCAGCGCGCCCGTGACCAGCAGCGACAGGCAGGCGCACGCGAGGAGCACGCGCGCGATCCCGCGCTCGGGATCGGTGGAGGTGACGCGTCGCATCGCTGCAAGGCCGGAACGTGGAGCGGTCAGGCCATCATAGCAGTGTTGCCGCCCCCCGTCCCCGCCCGCGCCCGGCGTACACTAGGAGTCTGCGCCGCAGAAATGTGCAGACTCCGCAAGGCGCGCACAGCGCGCCTCGGCGGGAGCGGCGCGGGGCGAAGGGGCCCCCGCAAGCGGACGCCGAGGGTGCGGGGCGAAGCCCCGTCTGATGGAAGCCGGGAGTGGCGCGGGGCTATGGGGCCCCCGCAAGCGGACGCCGGGGGTGCGGGGCGAAGCCCCGTCTGATGGAAGCCGGGAGTGGCGCGGGGCTATGGGGTCCCCGCAAGCGGACGCCGGGGGTTCGGGGGGGCAAGAAGCCCCATCTGATGGAAGCGTCGGCGCAGCCGACGCCAGGCGCGCACAGCGCGCCTCGGCGGGAGCGGCGCGGGGCGAAGGGGCCCCCGCAAGCGGACGCCGGGGGTTCGGGGCGCAGCCCCGTCTTGATGAAGCCCAGTAGCGTGTACGCTAGAGGGAGTTGGGGGTGTTCATGCAGCGATTGCCCATGCGTCTGTCCGTCGTTCTCCTCGCGGCCGCGGCCGCCACGCTGGCGCCGGCCGCGCCGGCCGCCGCCCAGGTGGACGCGCTGGCCGTCATCGACCGCGTCGACCGGCTGCTGCGCGGCGATTCGAGCCAGGGCGTGGCGACCATGGAGGTGGTGACCGAGCACTGGGAGCGCCAGATGACGATGGAGATCTGGTCGCTCGGCACGGACTACTCGCTGGTGCGCCTGCGCGCGCCGCAGCGCGAGGCGGGGACGGCCACGCTCAAGGCCGACGAAGACATCTGGAACTACCTGCCGAAGGTCGACCGCACCATCAAGATCCCGGCCTCGATGATGGGCGGATCGTGGATGGGATCGCACTTCACCAACGACGACCTGGTGAAGGAGAGCCGCCTCATCGAGGACTACGACATCGAGCTCACGTTCGACGGCGAGGATGCGGACGGCGTCGCGGTCTGGGAGTTCCGCCTCACGCCGAAGCCGGAGGCGGCCGTGGTGTGGGGGCATATCGATTACCGCATCCGGCAGCGCGACGACATGCCGCTGTGGACGAGGTTCTACGACGAGGACGGCGACCTGGCGCGGACCATGGAGCACGGGGAGTTCACCGAGTTCGGCGGCCGCCTGGTGCCCGCCGTCATGGACATGTTCCCGGCGGACAAGCCGGGCGAGAAGACGACCGTCCGCTACGAGGAGCTGGAGTTCGACGTCGACCTCGAGCGCTCCTTCTTCTCCCTCCGCAACCTGCAGCGCAGCCGCTAGCCGCCCATGCTCCGGTCCACGTGGTGGCGAATCGGCTGGCGCAACCTCGGCCGCAACCGCCGGCGCACCCTGCTCACCGCGCTCGGGCTCGGTGTCGGCTACTTCGCCGTGGTCTTCATGGTCGGCTGGGCGGAGGGCATCTCGGCCGAGCTGGTCGAGAACGCCACGTCGCTCGTCAGCGGGCAGATCGAGATCCACGATGCCGAGTACCGCCCCGAGCGGAGCCTGTACGACACCATCGGCGGGCGCGCGGGCGCCGACGTCGCGGCGCTGCTGCGCACGATCGATGCCGATCCGGACGTGGTCGCCGCGGCGCCGCGCGTGTACGCGGGGGGCCTGGTCAGCTCGGGCGAGGCGACGTCGGCCGGCTTGCTGCAGGGGATCGATCCCGCGCGCGAGACCGCGCTGACGCGCTTTCTCGATCCGCTGGCGGCGGGCCGGCTGCCGGCTGCCGGCGCCTACGAGGTGCTCGTCGGCGAGGAGATGTCCCGCCAGCTCGCGGTCGGCGTCGGCGACGAGCTGATCGTCGTCGCTCCCGCCGCGGACGGGTCGCTGGCCAACGACCTCTACAGCGTGGTCGGCATCTTCCGCACCGGACTGGTCGAGTTCGACGCCAACACGGCCGTCATGCCGCTCGCCGACCTGCAGGCGCTGGTGGCGCTCGGCGCGGACCGCATCCACGAGATCGCGGTCGCGACGGCCAACCCGTCGCTCGCCGAGGGAGCCGCCGCGCGCCTGGCGGCCGCGCTCGGCGCCGCCGAGGAGCACCTCGAGGTCGCGTCGTGGATGGAGCTCAACCCCGTGCTCACCGAGTACGTCTCGCTGGCCGAATCGATGTACTGGTTCTTCATCATCATCATCTTCGCGATTGCCAGCTTCGGGATCGCCAACACGATGCTGATGGCCACCTTCGAGCGCCGGCGGGAGTTTGCGGTCATGCTGGCGCTCGGCGCGTCGGCGCGGTCGGTGGTGGGCACCGTGCTGTACGAGGCCCTGGCGATCGGCGTCGTCAGCCTGGCCGTCGGCGCGGCGATCACCACGCCGTTGATGATCTGGTTCTACACGGCGCCGCCCAGCCTGGAGTGGCTCTACGGCAACGTCACCCTGCAGGGCGCGCTGCTGACGCCCAGCCTGCGCGTGGGCTACAACCTGCCGGCCTGGGGCTGGGCCACGGTCGGCCTGCTCGTGACGGCGCTCGCCGCCGCCTTCTACCCGGCGCTGCGGGCCGCGCGCGTGCCGCCCGCAGACACCCTCTCGGGACTCTAGGAGCCCATGGCAAAAGGCCCCGCTGCATTCGAGCGGCCATGCATCCCGGGAAGGGCTGCGCTGGACCATTGCTCAGCGGGGTCGAATATGGCCAATATGCTCCCTCGTCGCGCCTTGCCATCCGGGCGCCTGGCCGCTCTCGGTGCAACGCGGGGTTTCACCACGGACTCCTAGCCCCATGCAGAAGATGCACGCCCGCGTCCTCGTCGTCCTGGCCATGCGCAACCTGCGGCGCCACCTGCAGCGCACCGTCCTGACCGCCTCGGCCATGAGCGTCGGCGGCGCGCTGCTGGTCTTCTCGTTCACCCTCGGCGACGGCGGCCACGAGCAGTGGATCGACTCGGGCGTGCGCCTGGGCAACGGCCACGTCACCGTCGAGCGCCCCGAGTACCGCGTCAGCCGGCGGATCGACGACCGCCTGCCGGCCGACGTGCGACGCGCGGCCGAGCAGGCCCTCGCCGCGCCGGACATCGCGCCGCACGTGATCGCCACCTCGTCCAAGCTCAGCATCAACGGCCTGGCGAGCTCGAGCGCCGGCGCGCGGCCGGCGCAGATCGTGGCGGTGGATCCGGTGGCCGAAACGGGCTTCGGGATGGTCGACGACCAGGTCCTCGAGGGGCGCTACCTGGAGCCGGACGACCGGCTGGCGGCCTACGTCGGCGCCGAGCTGGTCGACAGCCTGGAGCTGCGGCTCGGCTCGCGCTTCGTGGTGCAGGCGCAGGACACCGAGCGCGAGATCGCGGGCCAGCTGCTGCGGGTGGTCGGCATCTTCCGGAGCGGCGTGCCGGAGGTCGACCAGATGACGATCCACATCCCGCTCGCCACGGCGGGCGAGTGGCTCGGCTCGCGCAACGACGTCACCAACGTCGGCGTCGTGCTCGACGGCAGCGCGGCCACGGCGCTGGTCAGGGACCGCCTCGAGCGCGCGCTGGCCGACCCGGTGACGCGCGGCGACGCACGCGTCATGGGCTGGCGCGAGGCGGACCCGGCGCTCGCCGCGGCGATCACGATCGACGACCTCGGCAACTACCTGATCAACGGGTTCCTGTTCGTCATCATCGCGTTCGGCATCGTCAACACGGTGCTGATGTCGGTGATGCACCGCCACCGCGAGTTCGGCGTCCTGCAGGCGCTGGGGCTCACGCCGCGCGAGACCGGCGCCATCGTGCTGGTCGAGGGGCTCACGCTGTCGGCGGCCAGCGGGCTGCTGGGCGTGGGGCTGGGGCTCGCGGGCACGTGGTACTTCTTCAGCGACGGACTGGACATGTCGGGGCTCATGGAGAACATCGGCGAGATGTCGTTCTCCGGCGCGGTCATCGATCCGGTCATCATCCCGCTCTTCGGGACGCGGCGCCTGCTGCAGATCGTCGCGTTCATCCTGTGCATCGGCGCCGTCGCGTCGATCTATCCCGCCCTGCGCGCGGCCCGGGTCGACGTGACCGAGGCCATGAAGTTCGACCGCTAGGAGTCTGCGCCGTAGAACGGCGTAGACTCCTAGTGAGGGTTGGTTGGGCGGCAACCGGAGCCGGAGGCGACGATTGCCGGGCTAGCGGCCGGCTCGGCGAGGTCCCATGGCAAACGACTCGACAGCGGCCGTCCGCACCGCGGGCGTCTGGAAGATCTTCCAGCAGGAAGCCGAGGAGGTGCAGGCCGTGCGCGGCGTGGACCTGACCGTGGCGCGCGGCGAGTTCACGGTGCTGGCCGGGCCGTCGGGATCGGGCAAGACCACCCTCCTCAACCTGATCGGCGGCCTCACGCGGCCCACGCGGGGCCAGGTCTGGGTGGCCGGGCGCGAGGTGAGCGGCATGACGAACCCGGAGCTGGCGCGGCTGCGGCTCGAGCAGGTCGGCTTCGTCTTCCAGGCCTACAACCTGCTGCCGGTGCTCACCGCCCTCGAGAACGCGGAGTTTCCGATGCTGCTGCAGGGCGTCGACGCCGCGGAACGCCGCGCGCGCGTCGGGGAGCTGTTCGCGCGGACGGGCATGGACGGCCTCGAGGACCGGCGCCCGGGCAAGCTGTCGGGCGGGCAGCAGCAGCGGGTCGCCGTGGTGCGCGCGGTGGCCAGCCGGCCGGCGCTCGTGCTGGCCGACGAGCCGACGGCCAACCTCGACTCGGCGGCCAGCGAGGCGCTGCTCGACGTCATGGCCGAGCTGAACCGCGACCTGGGCGTGACGTTCGTCTTCGCCACCCACGACGGCCGCGTGATGGAGCGCTCGCGGCGCCTGGTGCGGATGGTGGACGGCGCCATCGACTCCGACGAGCGGCGCGCCTGAGGCCGTGAGGGCGTGAGGCGCCGTGAGGGCGTGAAGCAATGACCGGCCGCGTCCGTGCAGCCTGTACGGTCGTCGCGCTCGCCGCGCTCGGCGGCACGTCCTTCGGCCAGCCGCTGCCGCTGTCAGGCTACGTGCAGAACGTCCCGCTCGCCGGCACGGCGGGCGGCGGGGTGAGCGACTTCAACCGCTTCCGGCTGTCCACCGAGCCGTCCGCGGGACCGTTGCGGTTCGAAGCCGCCTACGAGCACGTGCTGACACTGCGCCGGTTCGACGCGCTGCCGGGCTTCAGCCTCGGCGCGGTGCCCGGCGGCAGCGAGTGGCTGGACCTGCAGTGGACGCTCGTCGAGCGCGAGCACGTCGCCTGGCAGCACCGCTTCGACCGCCTCAACGTCGGCTGGGAGCCCACCGAGCGGCTCGAGCTCAGCGCCGGGCGGCAGGCGGTCTCGTGGGGCACGGCGCTGTTCCTCACGCCGAGCGACCCGTTCACGCCGTTCAGCCCCGTCGATCCGTTCCGCGAGTTCCGGGCCGGGGTCGATGCCGCCCGCGTGCGCTACTACCCGGGTCCGTTCAGCGAGGTCGACGCCGTCGTGCGCCCGACCCGGTCGCCGGCCGGCGAGGAATGGACCGCGCTCGTGCGCGGCCTGACCACCGTGCGGAACTGGGAGATCTCGGGCTGGGGCGGCACCCTGTACGACGACGCGGCGGGCGCGTTCGGCGCCGCCGGCGCGCTCGGCAGCTGGGCCGTGCGGGGCGAGGGCGTCCTCCGCCGCCTCGACGACGCGCTCGTCTTCCGCGGCACCCTCGGGGTCGACCGGCTGCTGCAGGTGGGCGGCAACGACCTCACGGTGCTGGCCGAGTATCAGCGCGACGGGCTCGGCACCGCCGATCCCGAGGAGTACCTCGACCTGCTGGAGTCGGACACGTTCCTGCGCGGCGAGCACCTCGTGCTCGGCCGCGACGAGGCGGTCGTCCAGGCCTCGTACCAGCTCCATCCGCTCTGGAGCGTCGCCGGGCTGTGGCTGTGGAACCTGAACGACCGCAGCGCCATCCTCGGTCCGAGCGTCGCGTACTCGGCCGGCAACGACGCGGCGATTGCGGCCGGCGTCTTCCTCGGCATCGGCGCGGACGAGAGCACCGACGACGTCCCGCTGCCGTCCGAGTACGGGCTGGCCGGCGTCACCGGCTTCATCTCCCTCAGCTGGTTCTTTTAGGAGACGCGGGACGGCACGGCCTGCTGCTTGACAGTGCCGGGCGCCGCGCTCAGAATCCAGTCAAGCGTCTTTGCCGTGGAACGGTGCGGACGCCGGGGGTTCGGGGCGCAGCCCCGTCTGATTGAGGTGGTGAGCGATGTCTGAGCGGCTTGCGGGCTTGAAGCGGGGCGCGGCCGCGCTGGCGGCGGCGATCGTGGTGGTCGCGGTGGCCTGGCCGGCGGCGCAGACGGACGACTACCGGGCGCCGCGGCTGCCCGGCAGCGACCGCCCCGACCTCAACGGCATCTGGCAGGCGCTGGGCACCGCCCACTGGGACATCGAGGACCACGTGGCGCAGCCCCCGGCGGTGCTCGAGATGGGGGCGCTCGGAGCGATTCCGGCCGGCCACGGCGTGGTCGACGGCGCCCTCCCGTACCAGCCGTGGGCCGCCGCGCGGAAGCGCGAGAACTTCGAGCAGCGGATGGTGGTCGATCCCTGGAACCGGGAGATCGGCGACCCGGAGGTGAAGTGCTACCTGCCGGGCGTGCCGCGCGCCACGTACCTGCCGTACCCGTTCCAGATCGTGCAGGGCACCGAGGAGATCACGATCGCCTACGAGTTCTCGAGCGCCACGCGCATCATCCACCTCGCCAACCACGAGGAGCCGGCCATCGACAGCTGGATGGGGTGGTCCAACGGGCGCTGGGACGGCGACACGCTGGTGGTCGACGTCACCGGCTTCAACGGCCTCACCTGGTTCGACCGGGCCGGCAACTTCCACAGCGACGCGCTGCACGTCGTCGAGCGCTACACGCCGCGGACGCCGTACCATCTCGACTACGAGGTCACCATCGAGGATCCGAACGTGTTCGAGCGGCCCTGGACGATGCGCATGCCGCTGTACCGGCGCATGGACGCGAAGGCGCAGGTGATGGATTTCCGGTGCCTCGAGTTCGTCGAGCCGCTGCTGCTGGGCTCGTTGAGCAACCCCGCGCCCTGACTTGGACGCGACAACAGGTGGAGGTGCATCCGATGCGAACGGAGCGAATCGTGGCGGCGGCCTGCGCCGGGCTCGTGCTGAGCCTGCCGGCCGGGCCGGCCCTGGCGCACCACGCGTTCGGCGCGGAGTTCGACGCCAACAAGCCCATCCAGCTCGAGGGCGTCGTGACGCGCATGGAGTGGATCAACCCGCACGCCTGGATCCATCTCGACGTGGCGCGGCCCGACGGCACGGTGGAGCAGTGGATGGTCGAGGGCGGTCCCCCCAACTCGCTCGTGCGGCGCGGCTTCCGGAAGGACTCGCTGCCGCCCGGCATGCGGATCGTCGTGGACGGCTACCAGGCGATCGACGGCAGCAACCGCGCGAACGGCAGGAATCTGACGTTCCCCGACGGGACGCACCTGTTCATGGGCTCGTCCGGGACGGGCGCGCCGCTCGACGGGCGCGACCCGACCGAGCGCTGACGACGACGATGACAGTGAGGCATGCAATGAGCCATCGAATTCTCGCGGCAGTCGGCGCGTTGGCGATCCTGGCGGCGGGCGCGGGGAGCGCCGCGGCCCAGGGGGGGGCGGAGACGACGGCCCTGCGCACGGCCTGGGGCGAGCCGGACCTGCAGGGCGTGTGGCGGAACGAGACCGAGACGCCCTTCGAGCGCCCGGCGGAGCTCGCCGGCAAGGAGTTCTACACGGCCGAGGAGGCGGCCGCGCTCGTCGAGGCGCGCTGCGGCACCTCGCGCTACCGGGCCTGCGCGGACGGCCGGCAGACGCCCGAGGCGCCGAGCCCCGAGACGGCGAGCCAGCCGACCGGCACCTACAACCGCTTCTGGCAGGATACCGGCGAGCCGGAGCGCATCTTCGCGCGCACGTCGCTGATCGCCGGGCCCACCGGGCGCATCCCCTTCACGCCGGAGATGCAGCGCGAGAGCGACCGCAACGCCGCCAGCTACGGCCTGGGGCCGTTCAACACCTGGCACGACATCGACACCGGGGAGCGTTGCCACACGGACGGGCTGCCCGGATCGGTCTGGACCGGCACCGCCGGGGGGCCGCAGCGGGTCTCGCAGAGCCCCGGCTGGGTGGTCATCGAAGGCGAGCAGTTCCGCGACCGGCGCCTCGTCCCCACGGACGGACGCCCGCACGGCAACGTGCGCCACTGGCTCGGCGAGAGCGTGGGCCGCTGGGAGGGCGAGACGCTCGTCGTCGAGACGCGCAACTTCCTCGACAAGACCAGCGAACGCTGGCTCGCCACCTGGCGCGTGCCGACCGAGACGATGCGCATCGTCGAGCGCTTCACCCGGGTGGACGCCGAGACGCTCATGTACCAGTTGACGGTCGAGGATCCGGCCAAGTTCACGGAGGCCTGGATGGTGGAGGTCCCGCTCAGCAGGCTGGATCAGCCGTACCTGGAGTACGCCTGCCACGAGGGCAACTACGGCGTCATCCACACGCTGAGCGGCGCGCGCGCCCGCGAGCGCGAAGCGGCGGGCGGCGGCTCGCGCTAGCCCGGCAATCGTCGCCTCCGGCTCCGGTTGCCGCCCAACCAACCCTCGCTAGGAGGCTACGCCGTTCTACGGCGCAGACTCCTAGCGAGTCTCCGCCGGTCCCTCGATGTCGACGCGGCGCGACTTGAAGCGCCAGCCTGCGGGCGTCTTCACCAGCTTGTCGCTGTAGAGGCCCGCGATGTTGATGCCGGGCGGTTGCGCGCCGACGTCGAGCAGCAGCAGATAGGCGCTGCCGTCCGCGCCCTCCGCCGTCGGCGTGACGACGAGCTGGCTGTTCCAGTGCCGGCCGGTGCCCTGCCGGCCGCCGTACGAATTCTCGGCGTACGCGACCAGCTCGCCGCGGCCGGCCGCGTCGCGGAACATGCCGTCCGGCGTGAAGGTGTCGGCCCAGGCCTCGGGATCGCCCAGGTCGAGGGCCCGCGCGTAGCGCGCGTAGAGTTGCCGAATCTCGATGTGGTCGGCAGCCGTCAGGCTGCCGACGGCGCCCTGACCCGCCCCCGCCGCGCCCAACGCGCCCACCACGAGGACGACCGCCCACAAGCTCGCTGCCCTGTTCATCGCGTTCTCCTTCCCGTGACGCGAAATGATCCGCCAGGAGCTTGTGACGGATCAAGCGCGGATGCCATCATGCGTGCATGCATGCGAAAGGACGAATCATGAGGCAACGGACACGAGCCACCCTGACGACGGCCCTCCTGCTGGTCCTGGCGCTGACGACGGCAGGCTCGGCGCAGGCGCCGAGCCTGGGCGAGCTGATGCGCGACAAGCTCGACCACGCCCAGGACCTGCTGGCGGCGGTGGTGCTCGGCGATCACGGCCGGGTCGAGCGCATCGCCAACGAGCTGGTGGCGCTGAGCGAGGCGTCGACCTGGAGCCCGCTGCAAACGGCCCAGTACCTGCGCTACGCGGCCGACTTCCGGGGATCCGCCCACGCGCTGATGGAGGCCGCGGCGGCACGCAACATCGACGGCGTGTCGCTGGCCTACATGGAGATGACGCTCAACTGCGTCCAGTGCCACAAGCACGTCCGCGGCGCCCGGCTGGGGAACTAGCACTAGCGACCCACCAGCCGCTCCAGCAGCGTGCGCACCTCGCCGGGGTCGCGGAGGCGCAGCTCCGCAGCGGTCGGGCGGTCGGTCTCCGCGACGACGACGCCGGTGCCCCGGCCCGCCAGGACGCGGAAGACGCTCTCGTCGGTCAGGTCGTCGCCGATGAACAGGGCCGACGACAGGTCGCGGCCGAGGGCCTCGAGCAGCCAGCAGACCGCCCGGCCCTTGTCCCAGTCGATGTCCGGCCGTAGCTCGTGCACCAGCTTGCCGCCTTCCCGCCGCAGCGACGGGTGCGCCTGCCGGACGCGGCCCACGAGCGCGTCGACGCGCGCGCGCTCCGCCGGGGCGACGAGGCGCACGTGGGTCGAGACGCTGAACCGCTTGCGCTCCACGAGGGCGCCGGCGATGCCCGCCGTCTCGCCGCGTAGCCGGCGCTCCGCGCGGTCGAGCTCAGGCAGGAAGTCGAGCCCCAGCTCCTTCCGCAGGCCGCTGCCCGCGAACCCGGCGATGTCGAGCCCGTGGCTGCCCACGTAGGAGAGGCCGTCGAGCTGCACGAACCCGGCCACGACCGCCACGTCGCGGCCGGACACGATGGCCACGGGCAGCGCCGCCGCCAGCCGCCGCAGCGTCGCCCGCATCGCCGCGGGCAGCGTCGCCAGCTCCGGACGCTCGACGATCGGCGTCAGCGTGCCGTCGTAGTCCAGGCAGACGATGCCGCCGGCGCGGACGCGCCGCCAGCGGCCCGCCTGGCCGGGGTCGAGCGCCCACGGCAGCGCCAGGGTGGAATGCACCGATTCGACGTGATCAGTCCGCGAGCAGCTCCATCAGCGCCAGCGGGTCGACGCGGGCGTCGTTCAGGCGCACGGTCCAGTGCAGGTGCGGACCGGTGACGCGCCCGGTCGCGCCGACCTTGCCGACGACCTGGCCGCGGTCCACCACGTCGCCCTCGGCGACGTCTATCGACGAGAGGTGGGCGAAGTACGAGTACAGGCCCCAGCCGTGGTCGAGAATCACCACCTGGCCGGAGAAGTAGAGATCGCCCGTCAGGACGACGGTCGCGGCGTTCGGGGCCTTGATCGGCACGCCCGTGCCGGCGCGGAAGTCGGTGCCGCTGTGCGGGCTCCGCGGCTGGCCGTTGTAGACGCTGCGGCGGCCGAAGCTGCTGGTCGACCGGCCCGGCACCGGCGCCGCGAACCCGCCCCGCCACAGCCGCTCGGGGCTGGCGACGCGGAAGATCGCGGCCACCTCGTCCTGCTCGCGCAGGATGCGGTCGATCACCGCCTGCGGCGGGTCCACGTAGTTCGGATTCACGCGCAGGTGGCGCGTCGGAAACTCCTTGGGCTCGACCTCGAGCGTGTAGGCGGCGTGCACGGCCGCGCCGCTGCCGATCGCGGCCCGCACCTCGATGTCGTAGGACCCCGGCTCCACCGTCAGGTCGATGCCGACCAGGCCGCGCCAGACCCCGTCCGACCGCCCCTCGAAGAAGCGCACCTCGTGGCCGAAGGCGGTGGCCTCGACCGACAGCGGCGTCAGCGACGGCCGCACCTCGAGCACGACGACCTCGCCGGGGTGCAGGGCGCGCGCGCGGTGCGACACCTCCAGGCCCGAGAAGGACGCGGCCGGAACGACGGCGACGGCCGCCAGCGCCAGCACGACGGCGATCCGCGCGAGTACGTAGGCGTGTCTCATGGTCAACAGCTCCTGCCTATACCGCACCATCGGCCTTGGCGGCCGCGACGGCCGCCTCGTCCAGACCGAGCAGACCCGTCAGGATCTCCTCGGTGTGCTCGCCCAGCAGCGGCGAGCGCGTGACCTCCACCGGCGAGTCCGACAGCTTGATCGGGCAGCCCACCGACAGGTGCCGCCCGCGGGCCGGGTGGTCGACCTCGACGATGGTCGCCGCGGCGCGCAGCGCCGGGTCCGCCGCCAGCTCCCGCATCGACAGCACCGGCCCGCACGGCACCTTGAGCGGCGTGAGAATGTCCATGACCTCGAACTTGGTCTTCGTCAGGGTCCACTGCTCGATGGCGTCGAAGACCTGGTCGAGCTTGGCCAGCCGCGCCCCGGGCGTGTTCCACTCCGGATCATCGAGCCAGTCCGCCCGCCCCACCACGCGCGCCAGACCGTCGAACGCCGACGCCTGCGCGATGACGTAGACGTACGCGTCGGGATCGTCCTCCCAGCCCTTGCACCTGACCACCGAGCCGGGCTGCCCGCCCCCGGACGCATTGCCGGCGCGCGGGGTGGTGTCGCCGAACGTCCCGTAGGGGTACTGCGGGTACTCCGTCAGCGGCCCGTGCGCCAGGCGCTGCTGGTCGCGCAGCTTGACGCGGCACAGGTTCAGCACCGCGTCCTGCATCGCGCACACGATGCGCTGGCCGCGCCCGGTCCGCTCGCGCTGGAAGAGCGCCGTCACGATGCCGAGCGCCAGGTGCAGCCCCGTGCCGGAGTCGCCGATCTGGGCGCCGCTCACCGTCGGCGGCCCGTCGTCGAAGCCGGTCGTGCTGGCGCCGCCGCCCGCGCACTGCGCGATGTTCTCGTAGACCTTGTGGCGCTCGTACGGGCCCGGACCGAACCCCTTGACGGAGGCATAGATCAGGCGCGGGTTGATGGCCTGGATGCGCTCCCAGGAGAAGCCCATGCGGTCGAGCGCGCCGGGCGCGAAGTTCTCCGTCAGCACGTCGGACAGCTCCAGCAGCCGCGCGAACAGCGCCTTGCCCCGCTCGTGCTTCGTGTCGAGCGTCAGGCTGCGCTTGTTGTGGTTCAGCATCGTGAAGTAGAGGCTGTCGACATCGGGAATGTCGCGCAGCTGGTGGCGCGTGGCATCGCCGTTGCCCGGCCGCTCCAGCTTGATGACATCGGCCCCGAACCAGGCCAGCAACTGCGTGCAGCTCGGACCGGACTGCACGTGCGTCATGTCGAGAACCCGAACTCCCTCGAGCGCCTTCATCTGCCTCTCCGCCACGGCCTGCTAGCGGGGCGCGCCCGCTATCCGCATCCCCTCTTCACGAATCGTCCGGTCCAGGAGGCTCACGCACGCGTAGAGCGCCCGCAGGGTCGGCACCTCGATGCCGGTGACCTCGGCGAGCTCGACGACCGCGCCCAGCATGCCGTCGATCTCGAGCGGCTTGCCCGCTTCCACGTCCTGCAGCATCGACGTCTTGTGCCGGCCGACCGCCTCCGCGCCGGCGATGCGCCGCTCGAGCGGCACCCGGAACCCGGCGCCCAGGCGCTCGCCCACCGCCTGCGCCTCGGTCATCATCGCCGCCGCCAGCTCCCGCGACAGGGGGAAGCGGCAGATGTCGACCAGCGTGGCGTGCGTCAGCGCGCTGATCGGGTTGAACGTCAGGTTGCCCCACAGCTTCAGCCAGATCTCCGAGCGGATGTCGTCGAGGATGCGTGCCTTGAAGCCGGCCTCCGTGAACACCGCCGAGACCTGCCGCACGCGCTCCGTCTCGCGCCCGTCGAGCTCGCCGACCGGGAACCGGTTGCCCTCGATGTGACGGATGACGCCGGGACGGGCGACGCTGGCCGCCGGATAGGCGATGCAGCCGATCAGGCGGTCCGGATCGATGGCATCGAACAGGACGCCGCGCGGGTCGACGGCCTTCACCACCCGGCCACCGAACTCGCCGCCCAGCTTCTGGAAGTACCACCAGGGGATGCCGTTCTGCAGGGTCACGAGGACCGTCGCGGGACCGAGCAGGGCCGGCAGCTCGTCGACGACCGCCTCGATCTGGTGGGCCTTGAGCGCGACCAGCACGAGGTCCTGGGGGCCGAGATCGGAGATCCGATCGGTCGCCGCCGCGGGGGCCGCCGTCAGCTCCCCGCCGGCCTCGACCAGCGTCAGCCCCCGCTCGCGAATCGCCGCCAGGTGGGGGCCGCGCGCGACCACCGCGACGTCGTGCCCGACGTGCGCGAGGCGCACGGCCATGTAGCCGCCGATGGCGCCCGCTCCGACGACGCAGACCCTCAAGCGGCCGACCTCGTCATGCTCCGAACAACGTGATGTCGAACACGCGCGCCGCGATGACGATCGCCGTCAGGGCGGTGAACACGCCAAGGCTGATCCACGCGAAGGCGCGGACCGTCCGCGACGGGTAGAACACCGTGTCGGTCTTCGGGATCACCGTCAGGCAGTAGTACACGTTCAGGAAGTACATGACCGGCGCGACGAACAGCGCCAGCGCCGACGACACCAGCACGAGGAACACCGGGCGCGGCAGCCCGACCATGATGAGGACGGACGCCACCAGCGAGTAGAGCATCGTGATGCGGTAGATGTTGTACTCGGAGGCCGCCGTCCCGCGGTGGGCGTCGGTCAGCTCGTCGGCGGCGATGCCCCTCAGCGCCGACGTGCTCCGGAACAGGTTGCGGCAGCAGGCCGCCACGACGCGGGGCCAGCCGTCGAAGTAGTTGAACGCCGTCGAGAAGGTCGCGGCGAAGGCCCCCAGCAGGAAGACCAGCATCATCCCCGGGCCGATGCTGTCGGTGAAGATGCGGGCGATCTCGCCGATCACGGCGTTGCCCGCCACCTCGCTCGGATACAGCCAGACGGCCGCCAGCAGCAGGAAGATCGTGGCGAGGATGAACGAGACGACGTGGCCCAGCGAGAAGTCCCAGATCCCGATGCGGAACCAGCGCCGGCAGTACTCCTGCGCGTGCGCCGGCAGCTTCGAGACGTCCACCGCCAGGTCCTCCCGCCGCGGTCCGAACGGATCGAAGCGGCGGGCCAGGCCGTCCTGCTCCATCTGCTCGCGGATGCGCCCCATGCCCACCCGCTTCGCCTTGCCCCACTCGGAGGCCTGCAGCGACACGTCGATGCCGGTCGGCAGCAGGCCGAGGAAGGCGGCGACGGTCAGCCAGGAGCCGATCGGCGTCTCGACGGTGAAGAAGTGGCCCATGGCCGACAGCGGGGCCGGCTGGAACACGTACACGCCGACGGTCGAGACGAACAGCATGCCGGCCAGCACCTTGGTGGCCAGCTCGACCGCCGCGTAGCGCCCGTACAGGATGATGCCGACCGAGAGCACCCCGAGCCCCAGCCCGTACACCCAGGCCGGGAGGCCGAGACCCAGGTACTGCGAGACGACGAAGTAGAGCACTGCCGCCGCCGCCGCCAGCCGCCCGGCCTGCCCCAGGGCGCACTGGATGATGGTGGTGATCAGCACGTACCAGACCGGCCACTTGCCGGGCGCCGTGGTGTAGGCGTCGAGCATGCTGCGGCCGGTGGCGTTGGTGAAGCGGAAGGCCATCTCGAAGCCGTAGTACTTGAAGATGTACGCCACCGGGATGCACCACAGCAGGGCGTACTCGAAGCGCCCGCCGGCCACCGGGGCGGTGACGAGGTGGCTGGTGCCGACGCCGGTCATCATCAGGATCAGGCCGGGCCCGAAGTGGCGCAGCAGGCCGCGCGGGTTCATCTCGGGGAGCGGCAGCCGGTCGAAGGCGTCGCGGCCCGGCATCACCTTCCGCCTGCCGGCGCCCGCTCGGGGACCGGCGCCTGAAACAGCGTCCTGCCGATGAAGAAGGGCCCCATCGACGCGATGAACTCGGCCGTCTGCCGGGTGGCCCGCATGTCCTTCACCAACTTCGACAGGGGGTGCAGCGCCGCGCCGATGAGGCCGATGACGAACTCGTTGTCGTCGCGGTCGATGCCGTGGCACTCCAGCCGCACGTCGGCGGCGTACCCGGCCTCGCCGTAGCGGCGCCCCAGCATCCCGTGCTCCATCATGATGCTCCCCTGCTCCGCGCGCGGCAGGCGGTTGTACGCGCCGATGCGCCGCAGCGGATACCAGACGGCCCAGGGAGTGCGCGGATTCAGCACGTTGCGGCGGACCTTGTGGAGCAGAAAGTCCTCGAGGTCGGCCTCGCGCCCCTGCGCGTAGGTCCGCCCGAACATCGTGAAGTCCGGCAGGGGCGTCAGGGTGCTGAACGGGGGCGCGGTGAGCAGGGCGCGCACCGGACCGGCGAAGAGCGCCGGGTCCTCGTCCATCGTCACCACTCCGATGCCGCGCGGGTCGTTCAGGTTCGCGTAGACCGCGCCGGGGAGTCCGCTGCGCTCGAACGCGGCCACAGCGGGGGCGGTGTCCAGGCACTCGGTGAACACCAGCAGCTGCACGAACAGCCGCTTGTCCAGCGTCTGGGGCTGGCCGCGTACGGGCGCGCCGTGCTCGAGGAGGTCCGGAACGGACGAGGAGTCGACGTGATCCGGTTGCGTCAAGGTCGTGACGATTCTATACCGAGCGGCATTGATGTACTTTCATCACGGTTCATCAATCGTCATGAGATGGAGGAACGTGCGCGCGCTGGGACGAAGCCGTTCCGGGTGATCGCGCACGAGGCCCAGTCGTGCTGCCATGACCGAGCCCGGTGCGCCGGCGGTCCCGCGGCCGCACCTGATCGGCATCGCCGGCCACTCCGGCGCCGGCAAGACGGCGCTGGCGCGCGAGCTGGCCGCCACGCTGCTCGGCGCCCCGGGCGACGTGCTGTCGATCGACGCCTACTACGTCGACCGCAGCGGTCTGGCGCCCGCCGCGCGCGCGGGCCTCGACTACGACGGGCCGGAGGCGCTCGACTGGGACCTGCTGCGCGGCCACCTGCGCCGCCTGGCCGCCGGACGGCCCGTCGAGCGGCCCGTCTACGACTTCCGCCGCCACGTCCGCAGCCCCCGCACCGAGCGCCTGGTCCCCGGCCGCGCCGTGGTCGTGGAGGGCCGGCTGGCGCTGTACGACCCCGCGGTGCGGGCGCTGCTGGCGACGCGCGTCTACGTCGCCACCGCCCCGGAGACCTGCCTGCGGCGGCGCCTGGCGCGCGACACGCGCGAGCGCGGGCGCTCGGCGGCGGCGGTGCGGGCGCAGTGGGAGGCCACCGTGCAGCCGGCCTTTGCGCGCTGCGTCGCGCCGACGCGGCGCCACGCCCACCTGGTCGTCGACGGCGCCGAGCCGCTCGCGGTGCTGGCCGCCGCCGTGCTGCGGCAGATCGGCGGGAAACAATCCTCGCGCGGCGGCCTGTCCCGATCGAGGCCGGATAGAATGCGGCTTCGAGGGAGGTAGCCATGACGAAGAGGATGATGCCGATCGCGGTGCTCGTCGCGGCGTGCGTGCCCCACTTGTCCGCGCAGACGCTGTTCGTGGCGCCGATCGCCGACTTCGCCCTGGGCGACGACGGCCCGACGCGCTACGAGTACATCATGAACCTGGGCGATCGCGGCGAGTGCGACACGGTGGTGCCCGTGGCGCGCGAGGAGCTGGCGGACTACACCGTGTGGTTCGAGTTCGAGGAGCGGCACTACGCCCTGGTCTGGGACGGCAACGGGCGCCTGGTGGGCAACCGCGACAACGTCCGCAGCTCGGGGAACATCGTCAAGGACGTGTGCGAGATCGTCCGCGACCACGCGGCCGGCCTGCGCGGCGCCGGGAATTGAGCCCGGGCGCCGGCCGTCCGGCGCCCGGCGGCGGCCCCCCGGCGTCAGTCGCCCGGCCCGACCGCCGACCCCAGCGCCCGGCCGACGCTCTCGAGCAGGCGCGCCGCCGCCTCGCCCGGCACGAGCTGTTCGCGCGCGAGAAACTCGAGCACGGCGACCACCTGCTCCCCGCGCCTGACCGGCACGCCGCACGCGCCGCGAATGCCCGGCATGCTCGCCCGGCGCTCGGCCGGGAACGTCGGATCGCTCTCGGCGTTGGCGACCCAGACGACGCGCCCCGCCTGCAGCACGCGGCCGGCGAGGCCCTCGCCCCGCGCCGGCCGCTCCGCCGCCAGCGCCGCGCGCAGCGGCTCGAAGCCGTCGCCGTCGGTCACCAGCGCCTCCGGGCACGGCGCCAGCGCGGCGCCGCCGTCCGCCGCGCGCCAGGCGTGGCCCACCGGCCAGCCGGCCCAGCGGCAGACTCGCTCGTTGATGCGCCGCGCGGCCGCCTCGAACGAGCCGGCCTCGCCCGCAATCGCCAGCGCGGCCTGCAGCAGCTCCAGGTCCGCCGCCCGGCCGTCGAGCTGGGCGTCGCGCGCGGCCAGCTCCGCTGCCGCCTCGCGGGCGGCGGTGACGTCCGTGTACAGCAGCAGCGTCTCGCCGCCGTCCGACGGACCGATCCGCATCTCGAGCCAGCGGCCGTCGGCGGTGCGCACCACGTCGCAGACCGCCGCACGGGCGCCCGCCAGCCGCGCCTGCACCCAGGCCTCGACCTCGTCCTCCGGCACCTGGACCAGCCCGCGCGTGACGGTGGCGCGCACGAGATCCTCCAGCTCCAGGCCCGGCCGCAGCGGCATGTCCGGGTAGAACTCGCGGAAGCGCGGGTTGCAGGCCACGAGCCGGCCGGCCGGGCTGCAGACGGCGAGGCCGGCCGCGCGGCTGGCCAGCACCGCCGCGAGGCGCCCCCCGAGCCGCGCCGCGTGCTCGCGGGCGACGTGCACCCGGCGCGCCAGCAGGAACACCGCCGCCGCCAGCGCCAGCGCCCCGGGTATCCAGAAGAGCCACATGGGAAGGATGCTAACAGGCTGCGTCATTCAGACGGGGCTGCGCCCCGAACCCCCGGCGTCCGCTTGCGGGGACCCCTGCGCCCCGCGCCGCTCCCGCCGAGCCGCGCTGTGCGCGGCGTCATTCAGACGGGGCTGCGCCCCGAAACCCCCGGCGTCCGCTTGCGGGGACCCCACAGCCCCGCGCCGCTGCCGCCGAGGCGCGCTGTGCGCGCCTTGCGCCGGCTGCGCCGGCGCTTCCTTCAGACGGGGCTTTGCCTCGAACGCCCCGGCGTCCGCTCGCGGGGACCCCACAGCCCCGCGCCGCTCCCGCCGAGGCGCGCTGTGCGCGGCGTCATTCAGACGGGGCTGCGCCCCGAGCCCCCGGCGGCCGCTTGCGGGGACCCCACAGCCCCGCGCCGCTCCCGCCGAGGCACGCTGTGCGCGCCTTGCGCCGGCTGCGCCGGCGCTTCCTTCAGACGGGGCTGCGCCCCGAACCCCCGGCGTCCGCTTGCGGGGACCCCTTTGCCCCGCGCCGCTCCCGCCGAGGCGCGCTGTGCGCGCCTTCGGCGTCTGGACCCATGTGCGGCGCAGGCTCCGGGCGGGCGGGGGTATTGACAAGGTGCGGCCGGGGTCGTAGGTTGAGGGGGATGGCGGCGGTCATCGCGCTGGCGATCGCGCTCGTCCTGCTGCCGGCGCCCCCCGCGCTGGCGGGCGCCGGGCAGGCCGCGGAGGACGGCGGCTCGTTCGACGCCGCGGCGCTCCCGGTTTCCATCGACCGCATCCGGCGCCGGCTCGACCGGCTGCCCGCGGCCGACGCCGGCGACATGCTGCGGCTGCGCTTCTACGTGCGGGTGAACGCACCGGCGCCGGAGGCCGTGGTGCTCGACGTGTTCGACGGCTTCGACCTGCGCAACGCCCCGCCGCGCTACGGCTCGCCCGTGCACACCGAGATGCGCACGCTGACGACCCCGTCGCGCCACCGCTTCCGCAACGGCACGCCGGCCGCGACGACCGGCAACCTGCTAGCCTGGGGACGCTGACGCGGGGTCGCCGCCCCCGGCCGGGACGGTCCACAGCCGCAGCGGCACCGACACCAGGATGTACTTCCTGCGCAGCTCGACCACGTGCGCGGAGTACGCCGGTCGGGGAATCTCGCCGCGCACGTGCCGCGCGCGCAGGCGCCGCAGCTCGAACCGGTAGAGATCATTGACGTACTCGTGCACCAGCTCGGGCCGCGTGCGCGGCGTGGGCCGCACGCCGTGGGTCGCGAGCTCGTCGAGCACCTGCCGGCGGTAGCGGAACGTCACGCGGTCAGCAGCGCATCGGCCGAGGCCGCCCCGAACGCGTCGAACCAGGGCCTGGCCCGCGTCAACCGCTCGTTGACGTTGCCGATGTTGTCGACCCCCTCGCCCTCGAGCCAGCGGCGGAACGCCCCGACCCCCTCGCGCGCGTAGATCGGGATGCCGTCCTTCCAGGTCGCGCGCCCGCAGAGCACGCCGGCCCACGAGACCCCCGACTCGGCTGCCAGCTCGAGCGACTCGGTGAACTCGGCGTTGCTCACGCCGGCCGAGAGATAGATGAACGGCCGGGTAGCCGCCGCCGCCGCGGCGCGGAAGTGGTCCAGCGCCTGTGCGCGCGTGTACGCCGCCTCGCCGCTGAAGCTGCGCGCGCCCTCGACGAACTTCATGTTGACCGGCACCTCGACCTTCATCACGTCGACCCCGTAGCGGTCCTTCGTGAACTCGGCCATGCTGGCCGCCACCACCTGCGGCTTGACGCGCGCGAACCCGGCGCCCTTCTCGTCGCCGCCGGCCGGGTCGTAGCCGACGAACTCGAGGAAGAACGGGATGTCGTTGGTGCGGCACTCGTCGCCGATGCGCTCGACCCAGGCGTGCTTCTCCTCGTTGACCTCGGCGGTGTCGAACGGCGTGTAGTAGAGGAGCACCTTGACGCAGTCGGCCCCCGCCTCCTTCAGGCGGCGCACCGACCAGTGGCTCAGCAGGTCGGGGAGCCGCCCCGGCCGGGTGTTGTCGTAGCCGCTCTGCTCGTAGGCCAGCAGCAGGCCGGCGTTGGCGCTGCGCTTGCGCGAGGCCTCGATGCCCCACTGGGGGTCGAGCAGGATCGCCGAGGCGTGCGGCGTCAGCGCCTCGGTGACCGCGCCCTTGAACTCCTCCATCATGGCGTCGGAGACCTCGCCCCCGCTGGCCTTCGCCAGCGCCTTCTTGAGCGACCCCCGCTGGTCCATCGCCGCCGCGCCGATCGTCCCCGCGGCGGTCGACACCGCCTTCATCCCGGCCAGCTTCCCTAGTGTCATTGCGCGTCTGCTCCCCTGCTCCGCAATCCCCCGCTCCGCAAAAACCTCCATTGTACCGCTGTACCGCCGCCGGGCATCAGTGGCCCAGCACGGTGCTGCCGGGCACGCGCCGGTCGGGCGCGCCCGCGAGCAGGCCGGTCGCCGCGTCGTGCACGATGGCCTGCACCACGCCCTGGCGCTCGCGGTCGGCCAGCGCGTGGCCCTGCGCCGCCAGCCGCGCCCGCGTCTCCGGCCCGAGGCCGCCGCGCTCGTGGACGATGCGGTCCGGCAGCCACTGGTGATGGAAGCGCGGCGCGTTGACCGCCGCGTCCACGTCCATCCCGAAGTCGACCACGTTGACGATCGTGTGCAGCACCGTGTTGATGATCGTCCGCCCGCCCGGGCTGCCCGTCAGCAGGCGCAGCTCGCCGCCGCGGGCCACGATGGTGGGCGTCATGCTCGACAGCATGCGCTTGCCCGGCGCGGCCAGGTTCGGCGGCGTGCCGATCAGCCCCCCGGCCGTCGTCAGGCCGGGCGCCGCGTTGAAGTCGCCCATCTCGTTGTTGAGCAGGAACCCGGCGCCCGGCACGACGATCTTCGACCCGTAGCGCTGCTCCAGCGTGTAGGTCAGCGAGACGGCCAGGCGCCCGTCGTCCACCACCGACAGGTGGGTGGTCTCCCCGCCCGCGGCCGGCCAGGTGAACGTGGCGGGCGACGACCGCGACGCCCGCTGCGGATCGATCGACCGCCGCAGGCGGTCGGCGTACGGCTTCGAGAGCAGCCGCGCCAGCGGCAGCGCCGGGTTGAGGTCGGGGTCGCCGAGATGGCGGGCCCGGTCGGCGTACGCCCGCCGCATGGTCTCGGCCATCAGGTGCACGGTGCGCGCGGTGCCGTGCCCGGCGGCGGCCAGGTCGAAGCCCTCGAGCACGTTGAGCATGTGGACCAGCACCGTCCCGCCCGAGCTCGGCGGCGGCATCGAGATGATCTCGTGGCCGCGGTAGGTGCCGCGGATCGGCTCGCGCCGGACGGCGCGGTAGGCCGCGAGGTCGGCCGTCGTGATCAGTCCGCCGTTGGCCCGCATCTCGCGCGCGACGAGCTCGGCCGTCGGCCCGCGGTAGAACCCGTCGGGGCCCGCGTCGGCGATGCGCTCGAGCGTGCGCGCCAGGTCCGGCTGGCGCAGCGTCTCGCCCGCGGCGTAGGGCCGGCCGCCGTTGGAGAACTGCGCCGCCGAGGCCGGGTAGCGCCGCATGGCGGGCAGCGCGGCGGCCAGCGAGCGGGCCAGGTGCGCCGGCACGGCGAACCCGTCGCGGGCCAGCGCGATCGCGGGCTCGACGAGGCGCCGCCAGGGCAGGCGTCCCAGGTCGGACCAGGCGAGGTGCAGGCCGGCCACGGTGCCCGGCACGCCGACGGCCACGTGGCTGTCGTGGTGCCGGGCGGCGTCGTACTCCCCGTCGACCAGGAACATCTCCGCGTGCGCGGCGGCCGGCGCCGCCTCGCGGAAGTCGTAGGCCGCGGGCGGGCCGGCCGGCGGGCGCACGACCATGAAGCCGCCGCCGCCGATGTTGCCGGCCTGCGGATGGGTCACCGCCAGCGCGAAGGCCGTGGCCACCGCGGCATCCACGGCCGACCCGCCGGCCTCGAGCACCTCCAGGCCCGCCCGCGCCGCGTGCGGCTCCTGCGCCGACACCATGCCGCGCGGCGCCTCGACGACCTGCGCGCCGGCGGGCGCCGGCGCGAGCACCAGCGCGGCCGCCAGCACCGCGGCCGCCCGCAGCCGACCGCCCCCGAGCGGCGTCATCACCCCGGCGTCCTCCTCCATTGCTCGCAACCATGATAAGCCTGCGGTTGCATGCGGGCGAACGGGGAGTAAGATCGGCACGTGACCAGAACATCCCTGCGAGCCGGCGCCGCGCTGGCCAGCCTGCTGGCGGCGGCGCTCCTGATCGGCTGCACGCAGCCGGGCGAGCTCACCCGGCGCCTCTCGATCGCCACCGGCGGCACCGGCGGCGTCTACTACCCGTACGGCGGCGGCATCGCGAAGGTCATCAGCGACGGCCTTGAGGGCGTCGAGGCGACCGCCGAGGTTACGGCCGGCACCGTCGACAACCTCAAGTTCATCGCCAGCCAGTCGGCCGATCTCGGGTTCGCCCTGGCCGACTCGCTCGACGACGCCTTCCACGGGCGGGGCGCGTTCAGCGACTTCGGCGCGGTCCCGGCGCGGGCCATCGCGGTGCTGTACGACAACCACAACCACGTCGTGACGCTGGAGGGCACGGGCATCCGCTCGGTGGCCGACCTGGCGGGCCGCATCGTCTCGACGGGCGCCCCCGGCAGCGGCACCGAGATCAGCGCGTTCCGCATCCTCGAGGCGGCGGGCGTGGACCCCGAGCAGGACATCCGGCGCCAGAGCCTGGGCGCCTCGCAGTCGGCGGGCGCGCTGCGCGACGGCAAGATCGACGCCTTCTTCTGGAGCGGCGGCATCCCCACCGGCTCGGTGCTCGACCTGGCCACCACGCCCGGCCGCACCATCCGGGTCGTCCCGAACGGCAGCCTGCTGCCGCTGCTGCAGGCGCGCTACGGCGAGGCCGTCTACCACGAGTCGGTCATCCCGCTGCGGACCTACCCCGGCATGGACGCGGACGTCGCGACGATCGCCGTCTCGAACGTGCTGGTGGCGAGCGAGGCGATGGACGCGGAGCTGGCGCGCGGCATCACCGCCGCGCTGTTCGACTACCACACCGAGCTGGCGGCCGTGCACCCCATGGCGGGCGTGCTGGCGCTCGAGACGGCCGTCGCCGGCTCGCCGGTGCCGTTCCACGACGGCGCGGTCAGCTACTACACCGAGCGCGGCGCCTGGAACGCGGCGCAGGACTGATCCAGGCCCGAGCTCTAGGTCCACGCCACTGGACGCCACATCCGATCCGCCGCGCGGCACCGCCGACCGGAGCGAGTCGGCCATCCGGGTCCGGACGCTGACCGGCGCGACGGGGCGCCTGGCGACGCTGCTGACCGCGGGCCTGTCGCTCTACGCCCTGTACTGGGTGGTCGGCATCGTCCAGCCGCAGGTCTACCGCATGAGCTTCCTGCTGCTGGTGCTGGTGGCCACGTTCCTGCTCTACCCGGCCCGCGCGGGCGGGCGGGCGCGGGTCACCGCCGCCGACTGGTGCCTGGTGGCCGTCGCGCTGGCAGCCCTCGTCTGGCCGCTCGTGGACTTCGACCGCTTCGTCTACCGCGCCGCGACGCCGGCGGGCATCGACCTGGTGCTGGGCACGGTCACCACGCTGCTCGTCCTCGAGGCGACGCGCCGCACCGTCGGGCCGATCCTGCCGGTGACGGCCGTCGCCTTCGTCGTCTACGGCTACTTCGGCCCGCTGTTCGAGCTGGTGGGGCTCGACCTGTTCGCCCACCGCGGCTACGACGTGGCGCGGATCGTCGGCACGCTGTACATGACGCTCGAGGGCATCTTCGGCGTCCCGCTCGACGTGGCCGCCACCTACATCGTCCTGTTCACCATCTTCGGGGCGGTGCTGGCGCACTCGGGCGCCGGCCAGTTCTTCATCAACTGGACGATGGCCGCCTTCGGGCGTTCGGGCAGCGGCGCCGGGCCGGGCCGCACGGTGACCATCTCCGGCTTCCTGCTGGGGACCGTCTCGGGCAGCGGCGTGGCGACGACCGTCACGCTGGGCGCGGTCGCCTGGCCGCTGCTGCGCCGCGCGGGGTTCTCGGCCGAGGTCGGCGGCGGCATCCTCTCGGCCAGCGGCATCGGCGCCATCCTGGCGCCGCCCACCATGGGCGCCGCGGCGTTCCTGATCGCGGAGTTCCTGCAGATCTCCTACCTGCAGGTCATCGCGATGGCGATCGTGCCGGCCATCCTCTACTACCTCTCGATCGTCCTGATGATCGAGGCCGACGCGCGCCGGCTGCGCACGCGGGCCGTGGCCGTCGACCTGCCGCCGGTGGGCACCCTGATGCGCCGCGCCGGCTACCAGTTCCTGCCGCTCGTCGCCATCGTCGTCTTCCTCGTCTCGGGCATGACGCCGTTCCGCGCGGTCTTCTACGCCACGCTGTGCGCCGTGGGCCTGAGCTTCATCCGCCGCGCGACCGCGCTGTGGCCGCGGCGCCTGCTCGGCGCCCTCGAGGACGGCGGCAAGGGCGTGCTGTCGGTCGCGGCCACGACGGCGACGGCCGGCATCATCGTCGGCGTCGTCACGCTGACCGGCCTGGGCCTCAAGATCGCCGGCATCCTCGTCGAGCTGGCCGGGGGCAGCGTGCTGCTCACCGTGGTCTACGCGGCCATCGCCGTGTGGATGCTGGGCCTCGCCGTCCCGGTCACGGCCTCCTACATCATCGCCGCCGTGATGATCGCGCCGGCGCTGACGCTGGTCGGCGTGCCGGACGTCGCCGCGCACATGTTCATCTTCTACTACGCCGTGCTGTCGGAGGTGAGCCCGCCCACCGCGCTGTCGCCGTTCGCGGCCGCCGCCATCACCGGGGGCAACCCGTTCCGCACGATGATGCTGACGTGGAAGTACACGCTGCCGGCGTTCCTCGTGCCGTTCACGTTCACGCTGGGCCCCGAGGGCCTCGGCGTGCTGCTGCAGGCGCCCCCGGCCGCCACGGCCCGGACCATCGCCGCCGCCGCGCTCGGCGTGGGGGCGCTCGCCATGGGCTGCGGCGGCTGGCTGCGCGGGGAGCTCGAGCGGCGCGACCGCGTGCTGGCCATCGCCGCCGGGCTGCTGCTCTTCTACCCGCAGGGCGCCACGCGCCTCGCCGGCCTGGCGCTCTTCGCCCTGGCCGTCGCGCTACATTGGACGACCGGAAACAACCGCGCAGCCAGGGAGGCCGTCGAACCATGACGCTGCAACCGCCACGACGTCTCGACCGTACCGCCGGGCGCCACGCCGGCGTCGCGCCGGCCGCACTGCTCCTGCTGCTCGTCGTCCTCGCGGCCCCGGCCGCCGCCCAGCGGCCGGCGGTGTCGGGGCCGAACGGCGCCGTCGCGACCGGCCACCCGCTGACGACCGCCGCCGCCTTCGAGATCCTCGTCCAGGGCGGCAACGCCTTCGACGCCGGCGTGACGGCGCTGCTCGTCGGCGGCGTCGTCGAGCAGGACCTCTACGGGCTCGGCGGCGAGTCGCTGGTGCTCGTCTACCCCGTCGCCGAGGGCGAGGTCACCTCCATCGTCGGCCAGGGCTGGGCGCCGCGTGGGGCCAGCATCGAGTGGTACCGCTCGCGCGGTCGCGACCTGTTCGGCGAGGGGCTCGACCCGGCCGTCGTGCCCGGCGCGCTGCACGGCGCGCTGACGGTGCTCGAGCGCTGGGGCACCATGAGCTTCGAGGCGGTCTCCGCGCGCGCCATCGCCTACGCGCAGCACGGCTTCCCGCTGCGGCCGCTCACGGCGCGCGCCGTCGAGGACAGCCTCGAGTTCATGGAGGCGTGGCCGGAGAACCGGCGCTTCTGGCTGAAGCCGGACGGCGCGCTCTACGCGGCGGGCGAGACCATCAGGTTCCCCACCCTGGCCGCCACGCTCACGAAGATGGTGGAGGCCGAGCGGGCCCACGCGCAGCTCGGCCGCGAGCAGGGCATCGCCGCCGCCCGCGACCGCTTCTACAAGGGCGACATCGCCGCGGAGATGGTGGCCTTCCTGCAGGCCCACGGCGCGCCCTTCGAGCTCGCCGACTTCGCCGAGTTCCACTCGCGCGTCGAGGCGCCGACGGCGACCGACTACCGCGGCTACACCATCTACAAGCACGGCTTCAACAGCCAGGGCCCGGTGCTGCTCCAGGCGCTCAACATCCTGGAGGAGTTCGACCTGCAGGCGATGGGGCACAACAGCCCCGACTACCTGCACACCGTGGTCGAGGCGATGAAGCTGGCCTACGCGGACCGCGACACCTACTACGCCGACCCCGAGTTCGTCGACGTGCCGGCCGCGGGGCTGCTCTCCACGCCCTACGCGCAGGCGCGCGCGGCGGAGATCGACCCGGCGCGGGCCTCGGTCGCGTTCCGGGCCGGCGACCCGCTGCCGCACGACCCCGACGTGGCCGACTGGCCGTTCTGGGTGGCCCGCATCGAGGACGGCGTGGCCGCCAGCGACGCCGACGGCTCGTTCGTGCCGTCGGCCGGCGGGACGAAGGACACGACGCACGTCGCGGTCATCGACGCGGCGGGCAACGTCTTCGACGCCACGCCGAGCGGCGGCTGGACCGGCGGCGGGGTCATCCTGGGCGAGACCGGCATCGGCCTCAGCACGCGCGGCGAGCAGTTCTGGCTCGACCCCGAGCGCGCCAACCAGATCCGCCCCCGCGCCCGCCCGCGCTACACGCTGACGCCGAGCATCGTGTTCCGGGACGGCGAGCCGCTGCTGGCCATCGGGACGCCCGGCGGCGACAACCAGGACCAGACCATCCTGCAGACCCTGCTCAACATCGTGGAGTTCTGGCCCGCCTGGTACCCCAACCTGCACGACGCGCTGGCCTGGGCGCGGGTGCGGACGCAGCACCTGCACGGATCGTTCTGGCCGCACGCCGCCGGCTTCAACCAGCTCGACGTCGAGTCGCGCGTCTCGCCCGAGGTCGTGCGCGAGCTGCGGCGCCGGGGACACCAGGTCAACGACGTGCCGGCGTTCGGCATCTCGGGCTGCGCCACCGCCGTCCTGATCGACCCGGCGACCGGCAACCGCCTGGCGGCCGGCGACCCGCGCCGCGACTGCTACGCGCTGGCCTACTGACCGCCGGCCACGCCAGCCGCAAGCCGCGCACAGCGCGGCTCGGCGGGAGCGGCGCGGGGCGAAGGGGGTCCCCGCAAGCGGACCCCGGGGGCTCGGGGCGCAGCCCCGTCTGATCGAAGCCCGCCCCGCCTGATTCATGCTACGCTCGAATTCATGAGTGACGTTCGGGCACTCATCCTGACCATCGTCGGCACGGGCGTAGCCGCGACGACCATCGTGATCACCGTGCTGTCGATGCAGATTGGCGCCGTGAACACCCGCATCGACGACATGCGTGACGACATCCGCGAGCTCCGCGCCGACCACGTCCGTTTCGAGGAGCGCCTGGATGCCATCGAGGTCGCGTTGGCCAAGGTCGAACAGCGCCTCGCGACACTCGAGCGCGTCGTCTTCCCGGCCCGTGAACCCGCCGGCAACTGACGATTCGTCGGCGGAAAGGCCGCTGCCCGGCCATCAGCCCCGGGTGAGCTTGCGGAACTTGCCGCGCCCGGCGCGCTCGGCCGCCGGGCCGAGGCGGCGGCGGCGGTCGGCCGCGTAGTCGGCGTGGTTGCCAGCGAACCAGACCGCCCGGCCGTCCGCCTCGAAGGCGAGGATGTGGGTCGCGATGCGGTCCAGGAACCAGCGGTCGTGGCTGACGACGACGGCGCACCCGGCGAAGGCGACCAGCGCGTCCTCGAGGGCGCGCAGCGTGTCGACGTCCAGGTCGTTGGTCGGCTCGTCGAGCAGCAGCAGGTTCGCGCCGCCCCGCAGCAGCTTCGCCAGGTGCACGCGGTTGCGCTCGCCGCCCGACAGCGCGCCCACGGGGCGCTGCTGATCGGCGCCCCGGAAGTTGAACCACGACACGTAGGCCCGCGAGGCCACCGTGCGGCGGCCCAGCGTGAGCTCGTCGCTGCCGCCCGAGATCTCCTCCCAGACCGTCCGCTGCGGGTCGAGCGCGTCGCGCGTCTGGTCGACGTAGCCCACCCGCACCGTGTCGCCCAGCCGCAGCGTGCCGGCGTCCGGCGCCAGCTCGCCCGCGATGAGCCGCAGCAGCGTGGTCTTGCCGGCGCCGTTCGGGCCGATGACGCCGGCGATGCCCGCCGGCGGCAGCGTGAACGACAGGTCGTCGATGAGCAGGCGCCGGCCCCAGGCCTTGCGCAGCCCGGCCGCCTCGACGACGACGTCGCCCAGGCGCGGGCCGGGCGGGATGGTGATCTCGGCCGTCTCGATGCGCTGCCCGGGATCCTCGCCCAGCAGGCGCTCGTAGGCGCCCAGCCGCGCCTTGCCCTTCGCCTGCCGCGCGCGCGGCGCCATGCGGATCCACTCCAGCTCGCGCTCCAGCGTGCGCCGGCGCTTCGCCTCGTGGCGGGCCTCGAGCGCCAGCCGGCGCTGCTTCTGCTCCAGCCAGGACGAGTAGTTGCCCTCCCACGGGATGCCCGCGCCGCGGTCGAGCTCCAGGATCCAGCCGGCCACGTTGTCGAGGAAGTAGCGGTCGTGCGTGACCGCCACCACCGTGCCCGGGTACTGCGCCAGGAAGCGCTCCAGCCAGGCCACGGCCTGCGCGTCGAGGTGGTTCGTCGGCTCGTCGAGCAGCAGCAGGTCGGGGGCCTGCAGCAGCAGCCGGCAGAGGGCCACGCGGCGCCGCTCGCCGCCCGAGAGCGTCCCCACCGGCGTCTTCCGGGGCGGCAGCCCGAGCGCGTCCATCGCCATCGCGACGCGCGCGTCGAGGTCCCAGGCGCCGGCCGCGTCGATCGCGTCCTGCAGCCGGCCCTGCTCCTCCATGACCGGCCCGTAGTCGGTCAGCCCGGACGAGAGCGACGCGGTCACGGCGTCGTACTGCTTGAGGAGGCCGCGGGCGTGGGCGACGCCCTCGTCGACGACGGCGGCCACCGTCTGCGCGCCGTCGAGCCGCGGCTCCTGCGGCAGGTGGCCCACCGTGATGCCGGCGGCCGGGAACGCCTCGCCCTCGAACTCGGCGATCTCGCCGGCCATGATCCGCAGCAGCGTGGACTTGCCGGCCCCGTTGAGGCCGAGGACGCCGATCTTGGCGCCGGGCAGAAACGACAGCCAGAGGTCGCGCAGCACGTGCCGGCCGCCGGGAAGGACCTTGCCGAGGCCCTTCATCGTGTAGACGAAGCGCGGCTCCATGCGGCGGCCCGGATGCGGACGGTCAGCGCAGGGTGAAGTCGGCCTCGGTGACGCCCCCCGCGGTCACCGTGACGGTCTGCGCGTCGCCCTCGTAGCGCTCGTGCCAGATGGCCAGCTCGTACGTCCCGGGCGGGACGTCCGCGATCTCGAAGCGGCCGTCGGGGCCCGTCACCGCCGCCGTATCGCTGGTGACGTAGATCCAGCCGCGCATCCAGCCGTGCGAGTCGCACTCGATGCGCACGACCCCCGGCCGGCGCAGCGGGCGCGTGATGTTCAACCCGGGAAACGGCAGGGCGATGTTGAACAGCGTGCGCTGGCGGTCGTCGTAGGCGTGCGTGGAGTGCAGCGTGTCGTCCTCGCTCGTGATGGCGAGCTGGCTGCGCGTGCGGGCCACCTGCACGCGGGGCACGAAGAAGCAGCCGGCGTTGTCGATCGCCGGCGCGGGCGGGTCCGCGGTCCATTCCAGGCCGGGGACGAGCACCACCGCGTTGGCCACGCCGCCCGACGGGTCCACCAGCGTCGCCTGGTCCTCGATCTCGTCGCCGCAGACGGCCTGGTCGGTGTCCACCTCGACCATGACCCGCTCCGGCACGGCGTCGACCGAGACCCGCCCGGCCAGCGTGCCGCCCTGCTGCTCCCCGTGCACCAGCGCCGTCAGGCCGGCCACGGCCAGGCACCCCGCCATTGCCGCCAGCAGCAGTCGTCTCATCGCGTCTCCCCCTCAGATGGGGCTGCGCCCCAAGCCCCCGGCGTCCGCGCCATGCATTGTTCCTAGGAGCTTGCGCCGCAGGACGTTTGCGGCACGAAATGAGTCCTCATCCCACGCGCTGAGCTCCGTGTCGGGGCGGCTTCGCCGGTCGGCAAGGCGGGATGGATGTTCGGTGGTTGGCGAACAGAGAGCAAAATTCGGTCCTCGCGGGCCGTAGTATGGCCCGTCAGAGACCGCGGTGCAGGTCGATTTGCCGCCGTTGCGAGCCTCATTCCCCGTGTCCTACGCCGCCTTCAGCACGTGCAGGCGCTTGACGTTCAACGCCAGGCACACCAGGTCCCACTCGCAGCGCACCTTCGCCAGTCCGCGCAGGCTGAAGCGCCGGAAGCCCAGCGCGTGCTTGATCCAACCGTAGGGAGCCTCCGACAACCACTTGCGCTTCGCATACGCCTCCCGGCCCGCCGGCGTCGCCAGCTTCTCCACCATGCGACCCGTCGCCGGATGTTTCTCCAGATCGCGGGCGGCCGTCTGCTTGCCCTCCCGGCCCGGCGCCACATACCCGTCAACGCCCCGCTTTTCCAGGTCCTTCAGGTCCCGCTCGTTGCAGTACCCCGCATCGGCCAGCACCGTCTCCGGCTGCGCGTCGAACGTCTCCTGCACCGCGTCAAGCAACACCGGCAACTCACCCTGGTCACTCGCGTTCGCCGTCAGATCCGTCGCCACCACCAACTGGTGCTCCGCGTCCACCGCCGCCTGCGCGTTGTAGCACTGCTGGAACCCCTCACTGCTCGTCTTCATGATCGAGCTCTCAGGGTCCGTGAAGTTGCTCTGCGCCTTCTCGTCCGGCTCGCCATACGCCCGCTTGTACGGCGGTCCGCCCTTCGGGTTCCGGTCCTGACCCGGCTGCCGACCCCGCATGTCGTCCGCCGCCCGTTGCTTCGCTTCCAGGCGCGACTTCGCCGCGCGAATCGCGGCCAGACGCGCTTCCCGCCGGTGCAACTCCGCCGGCAGATCATCGCCCCGAATCTCCGCGCCCAAGCGTGCGTCCTCGGCCTCGTCAACCGCATCCGCCTGACGCAACAGCGCCTCGATCTCGCTTTCCAGCCGCTGTTCCTCTTCCTGCATCCGGTCGTAGCTCATCGCCTTGTGCTTGCTCGCGTTCGCACGCACCTTCGTCCCGTCGATAGACAGCTTCCCCAAGCGCGCCAGACCCAACTCCTGCGCCAGACGGACCACCTCCACGAACAGCGCCTGGAAATCCTCAAGGTGCCGACGCCGAAACTCGCACAGCGTCCGGTGTTGCGGAAAGTTCCCCGCCGCCAGCACCCGGAACGCCACGTCCTCTTCCAGTTTCCGGGCAACCCGGCGCGACGAGAACACCCCCGTCGCGTAGGCGTAGAGCAGAACCTTCACCATCATCCGGGGCTCATACGGCGCGTTGCGGCGCCCGTCTCCCTCATACGCCATGTAGAACGCCGTCAGGTCCAGACCGTCCACCAGGTCGCTGACGTGGTGTGCCAAGTGGCCCTCGGGCAGCCACTCCCGCACGTCGGGCGGAAACAGCAGCGACTGATCCGGCGCGTAGGGGCGGAACGTAGTCGACATCAAGTCCTTTCGTCGTCCGATCTCGCCTACGATTGTCGCATCTGGTTTTCTGCGGCGCAGACTCCTAGCCCGGCAATCGTCGCCTCCGGCTCCGGTTGCCGCCCAACCAACCCTCACTAGGAGTCTACGCCGTTGCACGGCGCAGACTCCTAGCCGGCCGGGACCACCGCCGGCAGGTCGGGCGTGAAGTCCTCGCCCGGGTTGATGAAGCGGTTGCGCTCTAGCCGGTACTGCGTGTCGTGGAGCTGGCGGTAGCGCCCGCCGGCCGCGAGCAGCTCCTGGTGGGTGCCGCGCTCGACGATCTCCCCCGCCTCCAGGACCAGGATCTGGTCGGCCGTCTGGATGGTCGAGAGCCGGTGCGCGATGACGAACGTCGTGCGCCCGGCGCGCAGCGCCTGCAGCCCGTCCTGAATCATGACCTCGCTCTCGCTGTCGAGGCTCGAGGTCGCCTCGTCGAGGATCAGGATGCGCGGATCGGCCAGGATGGCGCGCGCGATGGCGACCCGCTGCCGCTGGCCGCCGGAGAGCTTCACGCCGCGCTCCCCCACGACCGTGTCGTAGCCGTCCGGAAACTGCTCGATGAACTCGTCGCAGTGCGCGATGCGACTCACCTCGCGGATCTCGTCGGGTGCGGCGTCGGGCTTCGAGAAGCTGATGTTGGCCGCGATGGTGCCGTCGAACAGGAAGTTGTCCTGCAGCACGACGCCGAGGTAGGAGCGGTAGTCGCGGAGGCGGACGGCCCCGACCTCGCGGCCGTCGACCAGCACGCGTCCCGAGGTGGGCTGGTTGAAGGCCAGCACCAGGCTGATCAGCGTGCTCTTGCCGGAGCCGCTCGAGCCGACCAGCGCGGTCGTGCTGCCCGGCGGGGCGCTCAGCGACACGTCGCGCAGCACCGGCACGCCCTGCTCGTACTCGAACCAGACGTGCTCGAGGCGCACCTCCCCGTCCATCGCGCCCACCGCCTCGCGCGCCAGGTCCTCCTCGTCCTCGGTCGGCGTGGCCTGGATCTCGCGGATGCGGTCGAGCCCGGCGAACGCCTCGGTGATCTGCGTGCCGATCGACGACATCTGGACGATGGGCGCGATCACCAGGCCGGTGAAGACGAGGTACTGCACCAGCGCCCCGATCGTCCAGTAGCCGGCCATCAGCGCCTGCCCGCCGAGCACGATCATCAGCGCGCCGATCGTCCCCATCACCAGCGTGGCGAACGAGGAGACCGCCGAGACGCCGGTCACCGACTTCGCCACGTTGCGGAACAGCCGGTGCGCCCCGCGGGCGAAGACGATCTGCTCGCGCTTCTCGACGGTGTAGGCCTTGACCACGCGGATGCCGCCCAGCGTCTCGCCGAGCCGCCCCGTGACCTCGGCGTTGATCTTGCCGCGCGCCCGGAAGATGGGCCGCAGCCGGGAGAAGGTGAACGCCATGCAGAGGCCGAAGACGACCAGGATCACCAGCGTCAGGCTGGTGAGCCGCCAGTTGAGGTAGAAGAGCCAGCCCAGCGCCAGCACGCTCGTGACCACGCCCCCGAAGAGCTGCACGAGCCCGGTCCCCACCAGGTTCCGGATGCCCTCGGCGTCGGTCATGATGCGCGAGATCAGCACGCCCGTCTGGGTCGCGTCGAAGTAGCGGATCGGCAGGCGGGTGACGTGCGCCATGACCTGCTTGCGCACCTCGGTGATGGCGCGCTGGGCGGCGACGCCCAGCAGCTGCGAGAGGCTGAACGAGGTCGCGGCCTGCACCACCGTCGCGCCGACCGCGACGCCGGCCAGCAGGAAGAGCTCGTCGGCGCGGCCGTTCGGGATCACGTCGTCGATGACGTAGCGCGTCATCGACGGCAGCACGAACCCGGCCGCGCGGCTCAGCAGCATCAGCAGCAGCCCCAGGGTCAGGCGGTACCGGTAGCGCCAGACCAGCGCCCGCGCCTCCTGCCACGCGCCGGCGGACAGCCGCTTCTTCTTCTCGCTCATGGGACGCTACAAGCTTAGCAGGCCCGGTCGGGCGGCCGTCGCCGCGCCGGGGGCCGCTGCAGGACCGCGGGCCAGCGTCCGATAAGCAGGACGTGCCGGCAGGAGAGCGCCGGCCGACGTCGCCGATCGCAGCAGGAAGGAGCGATGCGATGCGGACGCTGATGGCCACCGGGTTGCTGATCGCCGTAGCGGGGCAGGCGGGCGCCGAGCAGGGCCTCGGGCCGCGGCCCGACCGCGCTCCCGTCCGGCACGTCACGGTCTCGGACGTGCGGCTGGACCGCGCGGCCACCGGGTCCTACTGGGTGCGGGGCACCGTCCGGAACAGCGGCGAGCGGGTCCTCGACGGCATCTACCCGCGTGTCTGGGCCCGCTTCCACGGCCCTGACGACTCGCTGCTGTTCGAGGACTACGACAATCTGGCCGCGGCCCTGCCGATCGGCCAGCGGCGGAGCTTCGAGATCCTGCTCCTGGCGCCGCACGTCGCGGACGGCTGGGAGTACTACCAGCTCGGGTTCACGGTGGAGGAGCGGCGGCCGGTGCGCTGCGCGGGTTGCAGCGCCCGGCGCCGGTAGCCCCGCGATGCGGACCACGATGCCGGCCGCCGCGTTGGCCGGCCTGCTGGCCGCCGCGCTGACGCAGCCCGCCGCCGGGCGGCGAGCCGGCGGGCCGCGAGGCGCGCGCGGCGCCGGTGCCCGCCAGCCACATGAGCGAGATCCGCCGCCGCCTCACGCGGCAGGTCCTGCCCCGCGTGGACGTCGCCTGCCCGCCCTGGACGGACGACCCCATCGACGCGG
Source organism: Vicinamibacterales bacterium (assembly GCA_963665465.1). Classification (GTDB taxonomy): domain Bacteria; phylum Acidobacteriota; class Vicinamibacteria; order Vicinamibacterales; family UBA8438; genus JAAXGX01. The sequence goes on along the minus strand of OY762226.1, from coordinate 3,319,501 downwards.
CGGACACGCCGGTCAAGCCGCGCCACATCGCCGAGATCCGACAGTGCATCGACCGCATCTTGGGGGTCGGCGCGCAGCCCGGCGAGCACGTCACGGTAGCCAACGTGCGCCTGGAGGACAGCGGCCCCGGCGCGTTCCACTACGTCAAGGGGACCATCCGCAACAGCGGCTCGACGAGCTTCGGCGGGTTCCCGCGGGTGTGGGCGCGCTTCTACGACGCGACGGGCCTGCTCGTGGCGCAGGACTTCGACTACGTCCGGCCCGCCGCCACGTTCGCCGTCGGCGCGCAGCACACGTTCAGCATCCTGCTGGAGGCGAGCGACACGCGCGGCTGGGCCTACTACCGGCTGGCGTTCACCGTCGACGACGACGACCGGCCGATCACCTGCGCCGGCTGCGGCGAGCAGCGGCGCTAGCTTCTTCCTTCAGACGGGGCTGCGCCCCGAACCCCCGGCGTCCGCTTGCGGGGGCCCCTTCGCCCCGCGCCGCTCCCGCCGAGGCGCGCTGTGCGCCGCTTCCTTAAGACGGGGCTGCGCCCCGAACCCCCGGCGTCCGCTCGCGGGGGCCCCTTCGCCCCGCGCCGCTCCCGCCGAGGCGCGCTGTGCGCGCCTTGCGGAGTCCGCGCCGTTCTACGGCGCAGACTCCCGGCGGGCCCTCACCGACTCGGACTCCTCGGCGTCCTCGTCGCGCCGCAGGCCGAGCTCCCAGCGGCAGCGCGCCCGGAGCAGCCTGCGCGCCACCCAGCGCTTCGGGTTCCAGCGCCCCGGCGCGACGTGGGTGGCGTAGTAGAGGAACGCGCTGTCGTGGAAGGCCCGCACGATGGACGCCGCGGGCTGCTGGCGCGGCGCGCCGGTGACGTGCTGGATGCGGGCCTCCGGCACGTAGCGCACCGTCCAGCCCCCCTGGCGCAGGCGGCAGCACAGATCCGCGTCCTCCCAGTAGAGGAAGTAGCGCTCGTCGAACCCGCCGACCGCGCGCAGGGCGTCGCGCCGCGCCAGCATGCACACGCCCGACAGCCAGTCGACCTCGACGGACAGGCCCGGCATCTCCATCTCCACGTCGGAGAGCGTCCCGGCGGCCAGTCCGGCGCGGGGAAACAGCCGCCCCAGCAGCGACGAGCGGCGGAAGGCGCGCACGCCCCCGGGGCGCGTCTCGCCGAAGACGCGCGGGCCGGCGACCGCGCAGTCCTCGTGGCGCTCGAGCGCGCCCGCGAGCGCGCCCACGGTGCCCGGCTCGATCAGGCAGTGCGGGTTCAGGATCAGCACGAGCGGCCCGCGCGTCTTCGACAGGCCCTGGTTCACCGCCTTGCCGAAGCCGAGGTTCTGCCGGTTCCGGATCAGCTGGCAGTTGTCCCCGCGCTTGCTCGCGAAGCCGTCGCTGCCGTCCGACGACCGGTTGTCGATGACCGCCACCTCCCACGCGCCGCGCATGTTGGCGAAGAGAGCGTCGAGGTTCGCCCGGAGCTGTGCGCCGCTGTTCCAGTTGACGACCACGACCGAGATGTCCGGCTTCATCCGCTGGCGAGTATGACACGTTCCGCGCGCCCGCCACCCACCCTTGACAGCGCGGCACGCCTGCTGCGTACACTTGCGGCGCTTGCTCGGTAATCTCCTCGTCACGGGCGGCTGCGGGTTCGTCGGCGCCAACCTCGTGCGGCGCGTCGCGGCGCGCGGCCTGGCCCGGACGATCCGCGTCGTCGACGACGAATCGCTCGGCTCGCGCACCGCCATCGCCGGCGCCGGCGCCGAGTTCGTGCACGGCGACATACGCGACGCCGACCTGCTGCGCCGCGCGCTGCGCGGCGTCGACGCCGTGGTGCATCTCGCCGCCGACACGCGCGTCGTCGACTCCATCGCCGACCCGGCCCGCAACTTCGACGTCAACGTGGTCGGCACGTTCCGCCTCCTCGCGCTGATGCGCGAGGCGGGCGTCCCGCGCCTCGTCAACGCCTCCACCGGCGGGGCCATCCTGGGCGAGGCGCCGCCGCCCGTCCGCGAGGACATGGCGCCCCGGCCGGCCTCGCCCTACGGGGCCGCGAAGGCCAGCGCCGAGGCGTACTGCTCGGCGTTCGCCCAGAGCTACGGCCTGCACGCCGTCTCGCTGCGCTTCTCGAACGTCTACGGCCCGCTGTCGTTCCACAAGGGCAGCGTCGTGGCAGCGTTCATGCGCCGTATCCTCGACGACGCCCCGCTGGTCGTCTACGGCGACGGCAGCCAGACGCGCGACTACGTCTTCGTCGAGGACCTGTGCGACGGCATCGTGGCGGCGATGACCGCGGACGCGGCGGGCACGTTCCAGCTCGGCAGCGGCAGCGGCACCACCCTGACCGCGCTCATCGAGCGCATCGCCGCGGTGGTCGGCCCCGCCCGCCGGCCGCGCGTGCGCCACGAGCCGTTCCGGGCCGGCGAGATCCGCCACACGTGGGCCGACGTGACGAAGGCCCGCGAGGGGCTCGGCTGGACGCCGCGCACCGCGCTGCCCGACGGGCTGGCGCGCACCTGGGCCTGGTTCCTCGAGCAGGCGCGGCCCGCCGGCGCCGCGGTAGACTCTGATTGAAGCTCGCCACCATGCCGTACCTGCCGCGGCCATCCGCCGCCATCGCCCTGACCGCCGCCGTGCTGCTCGCGGGCGCGCCCCGCGCCGCCGCGCAGGACGGCCCCGGGCCCAGCCTGCGCTTCCCGGCCCGCTGCGACATCGGCGGCGACTGCTGGTACCGGCAGTACATGGACCTGGACGCCGCGCGCACCTACCGCGACCACCGCTGCGGCCTGCGGGCCTCCGAGGGCCACGAGGGCACCGACATCGCGCCCACGGACCCCGACGGCGCGTCCATCGCCGTGCTGGCGGCCGCCGCCGGCACCGTCGTCGGCACCCGCGACGGCATGGACGACCGCCCGCTGCGGGCCGGCGACGACAGCCGGCAGGGGCGCGAGTGCGGCAACGGCGTGCGCATCGACCACGGCGGCGGCTGGACGTCGCAGTACTGCCACCTGCGCCGGGGCAGCGTGGCGGTCGAGCGGGGCGAGGCGGTCGCGGCAGGCGACGTGCTGGGCGCCATCGGCAGCTCCGGCCAGTCGGACACGCCCCACGTGCACTTCCAGCTCGAGCGCGACGGCACGCCCGTCGATCCCTTCACGGGCGCGCGGGCGGCGCGCCCGCCGCGCTGCGAGGCATCCGGCGCGCCGGCCGGCGCGCTGTGGCAGGCGCCGCGCGCGGAGCGGTTCAGCGCCTACCGGCCCACGGTCGTCTTCCGCGCCGGCCTGACCACCGCTCCCCCGGACCGCGACCGGGCCCGCCGCGAGGGCTACCCCGCCGCGGCGGCGGTGACGGCCCGGGCACTGGTCGGCTACGTCATCGTGCTCGGCGCGGCCGGGGGCACCACGATCGACACGTTCATCAACGCCCCCGGCGGCGAGCGCCTCTTCGAGCGCCGGGCCGTCGTCGAGCGCGACTTCGCCGAGTACTTCAACTTCGCGGGCACGCCCCGGCGGGGCGGCCCCTGGCCGCCGGGCGCCTACCGCGCCCGCTTCGTCGTCTCGGGGCCGGACGGCGACGTGCTGGCCGAGGCCGCCGCGCGGCTCGCGCTGGAGTAGCCGCTGCCCGCCGCCGCGCCCAAGTCCGGCCCGGAAGCGGCGGCCGCCGCGCCGGCTGCCCACCGGCCCGCGCTCGGCTTCATGATCGTCGGCGCCCAGAAGTGCGGCACGACGGCGCTGGCCCACTTCCTCGCGCAGCACCCCGACCTGGCCATGGCGGCGCCCAAGGAGGCGCACCTGTTCGACGCGCCGGACTACTCGCCCGCCTGGACCCCGGCCCGCATCGACGCCCGCTACGACGCGTTCTTCGCGCACGCCGGCGGCGCGGCCCTGCGCGGCGAGGCCACGCCCATCTACCTGTTCCTGCCCGGCATCGCCCGCGAGCTGCGGCGCTACAACCCCGGCCTGAAGCTCATCGTCCTCGTGCGCGACCCGGTCGAGCGGGCCGTCTCCCACTACTACATGGAGCGCAACCGCGACCGCGAGCGGCGGCCGTTGTGGCTGGCGCTGCTGGCCGAGCCCTTCAGGCTGCGGCGCCGGGACCCCGCGCGGCGCGACGCGGCCCTGCGCCGGCACTCCTACCGCCGGCGCGGCCTCTACAGCCTGCAGCTCCGCAACCTGCACCGCCACTTCGACCCGCGGCAGGTGCTCGTCGTGCGCGCGGAGGACCTGCTGCGGCGCCACGACGCGGTGCTGCGGCGGGTGTTCGGCTTCCTCGGCGTGGCCGACGACGTGCGCATCGCGCCCGAGATCGTCTACCGCACCGACCGCGGCGCGCGCCGGCACCGCGTCGTCTCGTGGCTGCTCCGCCTCTCCTACCTCGCCGAGCGCCGCCGCTGGCGGGTCCTGACAGTGGCCGGCGCGGGCTCGACGCGGCGCGGCCTTGTCATGCTAAGATAGCCTACCCTGAGACTGACGACGGCATGGCAGCAATGCACGCTTCCAGGAGGTTGACCGGGTCAGTCGACAAGTTTCGACAATGAAGATCGTCGTGTTCGGCGGAGACGGCTTCTGTGGTTGGCCCACAGCCCTCCACCTCTCGGATCTGGCCCATGACGTGCTCATCGCTGACAACCTGTCGCGGCGCCGGATAGATGCCGAGCTGGGCGCGGCCAGCCTCACGCCCATCCGGCCCATCGAGGAGCGCCTGGAGGTCTGGCAGTCGATCTCGGGACGGACGGCGCGCTTCGTCAATGCGGACGCGTGCTGCTTCGATACGATCCTCGAGCTGCTCCGCGCGGAGCAGCCGGACGCCGTCGTGCACTTCGCCGAGCAGCGCGCCGCGCCGTACTCGATGAAGTCGCCGGCGCACAAGAACTACACGGTCAGCAACAACGTCACCGCCACCCACAACCTGCTCAACGCCATCGTCGAGACCGGCGGCGAGACCCACCTCGTCCATCTCGGCACCATGGGGGTGTACGGCTACGGCCACGACGAGCCGGTGCTGCTGCCGGACGGCTACCTCGACGTGCGCTTCGACACGGCCGACGGGCGCGAGGTCACCGACAGCGTCGTCTACCCGCCCAACCCGGGCTCGGTCTACCACCTGACCAAGGTGCTCGACGCCCAGATGTTCCAGTACTACGCCAGGAACGACCGCCTGCGGATCACCGACCTTCACCAGGGGATCGTCTGGGGCACGCAGACCGCCCAGACCCGGCGCGACGAGCGGCTGATCAACCGCTTCGACTACGACGGCGACTACGGCACGGTGCTCAACCGGTTCCTGATGCAGGCGGCGGTCGGCTACCCGCTGACCGTGCACGGCACGGGCGGCCAGACGCGCGCCTTCATCCATGTCCAGGACACCTGCCGCTGCATCGAGCGGGCCATCGCCAGCCCGCCGCCGCGCGGCGTGCGGCCGCGCATCATGAACCAGATGGCCGAGGCCCACCGCCTGCGCGACCTGGCCGCGCTGGTCCAGCGCATGACCGGCTGCGAGATCGCCCACGTGCCCAACCCGCGCAACGAGCGCGCCGAGAACGACCTGACGGCGAGCAACGACGCGCTCCGCGCGCTCGGCTGGGACCCGATCAGCCTCGGGGAAGGCCTCATGACGGAGGTGACCGACATCGCCCGCAAGTACTCCCACCGCTGCGACCGCGCCAAGATCCCGTGCACCTCATACTGGACGCGGGAACGGGCCGAAGCGGCCGAGGCGGCGCCTGTCGCAGCAGCCGAATGAGCAGCGGCGGCCGTTGCCCGCATGACCAGCACCGAACCCGGCCGCTTCCGGCTCGAGAAGCACCGCTGGATCGCGGAGCTGGTCCCGGACCGCACGTTCGCCGACGTCGGCGGCCTCGGCCGCACCGTCAACGAGACCGTCTCGCTGGCCCTGCGGCACGGCGCGCGCGAGGCGGCCATGATCGACCGGCAGGCGCCCGGCGCCGAGGCCTGGAAGCGGTTCCACGCCCGCTGCCGCGAGCTGGGCGCGGCGGGCTACCGTAGCGTCGTCGGCGACATCTGCAACGATCGCCATGCGGACGAGATCGGGGCATTCGACGTCACCCATTGCTCGGGCGTCATCTACCGCGTCCCGCAGCCGATTGATCCGAACCGCAACCTGATCGCCATCACCCGCCACTGGCTCGTCCTCACGTCGATCGTCGTGCCCGGGCGCATCGCTGGGGGGCCGGCGTGTTGGAGCTGAAGCAGGGCCAGTGCTGGTGCCCACCCTGCCGGAACTCCGGCGCGCCATCCTGCGCGAGTACTTCGACGAGCGCGGGATGACGGTCTCGGGCAGCAACCGCGATCGGCCGCTCGTCGCCCCGGACGGCCGCTTCCGGTGCGGCCCCAGATGGTGGATTCTTGCACCCGAGACGTTCTTCGGCATGTGCAGAGTGTTCAACATGCGGGTCGAGAAGACCTGCGTCAGCCCGCACGGCTCGGCCAGCGTGCTGGCGCGCCTCGGCGCGGCGGCTCGAGCGCCGTTCCGCGGCTCACGGACGAGCCGGCCGCGAGTGCCATGAATCGAAACGACATCCTCATGAGTCAGGCCGACGCCGCCGGCGCAACGTTTCCGACGCTCGACACCGACCTGGACGGAGTGTCGCCCGGGCCGCCGAAGCACATCTGCATCGCGACGGCGGACATCCTCGGCCCGATCAAGAACGGCGGCATCGGCACGGCCTATTACCACGTGGCACGCATGTTGGCCGCCTGGGGCCACGACGTCGTCATCGCCTACGTCAACTCCAACGCAGCCGACATGGAGCAGATGACCGCGGCCCGCGACCTCTACGCCGGCTTCGGCGTCGCCCTCGAGCCGATCGCGCCCCGCCCCGGCGGCAGCAGCCCACTCCAGCGCGTGCCGGCCCCCACCTGGGCGCTGCTCGAGTGGCTGCGCGCCCGCGAGCGGCCGTTCGACATCGTGCACGTCTCCGAGTGGCGGGGCCTCGGCTACGGCCCGCTGCTGGCCAAGACGCTCGGCCTCGATTTCGGGACGACCCACTTCGTGGTCAAGGGCTCGTCGCCCACGCTCTGGTCCCGGGAGGGCAACCGCCAGCTCGTCTCCACCGAAGCCGAGCTGGGCTGGGTCTTCATGGAGCGCCGCAGCGTCGAGCTGGCCGACACGGTCATCTGCGGCAGCGCCCATCTGCTCGGCTGGATGCGCGGCGCCGGCTACGACCTGCCGGCGCGATCGTTCGTCTGGCCCAACGTCTTTCCCGCACCGGACCCGGACCCGGCCGCGGCGGCCGACCGCACGGCGCGCGACGGCGCGCCGCTCCGCGAGGTGGTCTTCTTCGGCCGGCTGGAGCCGCGCAAGGGGCTGGTTCTGTTTGCCGACGCCGTCTCGCGGCTGGCGCGCCAGGGCCGGGCGCCGTTCGATGTCACGTTCCTCGGCAAGCCGGCCGGCAACTTCGACGGCCTGGCGTTCATCGAGCGCGCCACGCACAGCTGGCCGGGCGAGGTGCGCACGCTGTCCGAACACGGCGCCGCCGAGGCGGTGGCCTACCTGGCGGCCGAGCCGGGACGGCTCGCCGTCATCCCCTCGCTACTTGAGAACGCCTCGATTGCCGTCACCGAGTGCCTCCAGGCCGGCATCCCGTTCGTCGCCGCCGCCACCGGCGGAACGCCCGAGCTGGTCCATCCCGAGGACCACGCCCGCGCCCTGGTCCCGCCCGACCGCATCGCGCTCGGCGAGCGGCTCGCCGAGCTGGCCGCCGCGCCGCTGCGCGCCGTGAGGCCGCGCCGCGACTTCGCCTGCGCTCTCCGCGTCTGGGAACGCTGGCATGCCCAGGCCACCCCGTTCGACGCGGCCGCCGAACGCTTCGCCGGCCGCGTCCGGTCCGCCGCCGCGACGCCGCGCGTCACCGTCTGCCTCGTGCACTACGAGCGGCCGGTGCTGGTCCGCATGGCAGTCGACAGCGTACTCGCCCAGGACTACCCCAACCTCGACGCCGTCCTGGTCGACGACGGCAGCGAGAGCGCGGCAGCCCTGGCCGCCCTCGACGCCGTCGAGGCCGAGTTCGCCCCGCGCGGGTGGCGCGTCATCCGCCAGCAGAACCGCTATCTCGGCGCCGCCCGCAACGCGGCCGCGGCGGCGGCCGAGGGCGAGTGGCTGCTGTTCCTCGACGACGACAACGTCCTGTTTCCCGACGCCGTCTCCCGGCTGGTGCGCGCCGCCTGCTTCTCGGGAACCGACTGCGTGCCGGCCGCCAGCATCCGCTTCAACGGAGACGGCGACCCGCGCGTCGACGCCGCCTCGCACGACACGCCCATCCGCTTCCTGGGCGCCGCCCGCGCCTGGAACCGCATCCGCAACGTCGCGGGCGACGCATGCGCCCTGATCCGCCGCGACGCCTTCGAGTCAGCCGGCGGCTTCACCGACGTCTACGGCCTCGGGCTCGAGGACCTGGAGCTGTTCAATCGGCTGATCGTGGCCGGCCGGCGCATCGAGCCGCTGCCCGATCCGGTGTACTTCTACCGCAAGCACGCCGCGGCGAGCATGATCGACATGATGGAGGATCGCTACCAGGCGGAGGCTTGCCGCGCTCGGGCGCTGGGGCCGCACCTGGAGGGGCTGCCGGCCGACGAGCGAGCGTACGGCGCCTACACCTGCGCCACGACCACGAATCTCGCGGTCACCCGGCAGACGCTGGCCGAGCGCGAGCGGCGGCTCGGTGCCCGGTGGCGGGAGCTCGAGACCGCCCGGCGGACCCTTGCCGACCGGAAGCGGCTGCTCTCCGCCACCGAGAAGCAGCTCGACACCGCCCGGCGGACGGTCGCCGAGCGGGACCAACAGCTCAAGGGCGCGCAGCGGACCGTCGCCGAGCGGGACCAACAACTCAAGGGCGCGCAGCGGACCGTCGTCGAGCAGGACACGCGAATCGCGGCGCTGGCCGCCGATCTCGCCGCCGCGCGGCGCCGTCACCTCATGGCGCTCGTGCGGCGCAGGCGACGGCTCGGATTCGACCGCCTGGAGGTCGTCGTCCGGCCCACCCCGAAGTGGCTCGCCGAGGCGCGGGAGCGCGGCCCCGGCGTGGCCCTGGAGCTGCGCCGCAACGGAAGGGTGCTGTCACGCACGGGGGCGGCCGACATGGCCGACGACACCCTGCGAATACCGGTCACCCCCTCCCTGGGCGGCGCCGCCGAAGCGCTCTACAGCGTCCACGACGCTGCGACCGGTGCGGTGCTGGCCACGCTGGTCACCCCCGCGATCTGGCACGCGCGAGCCGTGCAGGGCGCGGTCGAGAACCGGCCGCAACCGGAGATTCGCGGCTGGGTACTCGACCCGCACCGGCCGCAGCAGCGGCGGCGCGTCGCCATCGAGCTCGACGGCCGGCTCCGAGACGTGATCGTCGCCGGCGACGGGCGGGACGACATCGCCCGCTGGAAGGGCACCGACGGGCGCCACGGCTTCCGCTGGCCGGTACCTGCGCCCGCGGCCGACGGGACGCGGGTCCACGTCTTCGACGCCGACACGGGGCGGCCGCTACAGGGTTCGCCGGTGCGCATCGACGACGGTAAGGCCATAGCGGGCGGAACAGACGCGAGATGAACCCAAGCGTCGCGGCGGGGGACGGCCGAGCGCCGGACGACTGGCCGGCGCTCGACACGGATCTGGGCCGTGCGCCGGGCGCGCCGACCGCGCCACCGAAGCGGATCTGCATCGCGACGCCCGACATCCTCGGCCCCATCAAGAACGGCGGCATCGGCACCGCCTGCCATCACCTGGCGCGGCAGCTCGCAGCCTGGGGCCACGAGGTCGTCATCGCCTACGTCAACTACAACGCGGCCGACGCCACGCAGATGGCCGCGGCCCGCGCCCTCTACGCACGTTTCGGCGTCGCCTTCGAGCCCGTCGTGCCGCGCCCGGCCGCCGAGAGCGCGCTGGCGCGGGTCCCCGCGCCCGGCTGGACGCTGCTCGACTGGCTGCGCGCCCGCGAGCGACCCTTCGACATCGTCCACCTCCCCGACTGGCACGGGCTCGGCTACGGCGCGCTGCTCGCCAAGTCGCTCGGCCTGGCGTTCGGCGACACCCACTTCGTCGTCACCGGACACTCGCCCTCGCTGTGGGCCACCGAGGGCAGCCGGCAGCTCGTCCACACCGAGGCCGAGCTCGGCTGGGTGTTCATGGAGCGGCGCAGCGTCGAGTTGGCCGACACGTTCATCTCCGTCAGCACCCACCTCATCGAGTGGATGCGCGACGCTGGCTACGCCCTGCCCGCGCGCGCCTTCGTCTGGCCCAACGCGTTCCCCCCGCCCGACCCCGCGCCGGACGCCGCCGCCGCCCGCGCCGCGCGCAACGGGGCGCCGCTCGACGAGGTGGTCTTCTTCGGACGGCTCGAGCCGCGCAAGGGGCTGCTGCTGTTCATCGACGCCGTCGACCGCCTCGCGCGCCGGGGCCAGGCGCCGCCGCGCGTCACCTTCCTCGGGGCGCGCTCGCCCCGCATCGACGGCCCCGAGCTGATCCGACACGCCGCGCAACAGTGGCCCGTCGCCGTGCGCACGATCACCGACGCCGGCGCCGACGAGGCGGTCGCCTACCTCGCCCGGCCCGGCGGGCTCGCCGTCATCCCCTCCCTGCAGGAGAACTGCTCGATGGCGGTGCTCGAGTGCCTGCAGGCCGGCATCCCGTTCGTCGCCGCGGCCACCGGCGGAACGCCAGAGCTGATCGACCCCGCCGACCACCCGCGCGCGCTCGTCGCGCCGGACTACATCGCCCTCGGCGACCGGCTCGCCGAGCTGGCCGCCGCCCCGCTGCGCGCCGTCCGGCCGCGCCGCGGCTTCGACCGCGTCCTCGACGTCTGGCGCGACTGGCACGCGCAGACCGCCCCGTTCGCCGCCGCCGCCGAAGGCTTCGCCGCCCGCGCCGAGTCGGCCGCCGCCGCGACGCCGCCGGTCACCGTCTGCCTCGTCCATCACGAGCGACCCGAGCTGCTGCGCATGGCCGCCAGCAGCGCCCTGGCCCAGGACTACCCCAACCTCGACGCCGTCCTGGTCGACGACGGTAGCGAGAGCTCCGCGGCCCTGGCTGCCCTCGCCGAGGTCGAGGCCGACTTCGCCACGCGCGGCTGGCGCGTCGTCCGCCAGGAGAATCGCTACTGCGGCGCTGCCCGCAACACCGCGGCCCGCGCGGCCCGCGGCGAGTGGCTGCTCTTCCTCGACGACGACAACGTCCTGTTCCCTGACGCGGTCTCGCGCCTGGTGCGCGCCGCCCGCTTCGCGGAGGCCGACTGCGTCCCGGCCGCCAGCATCCGCTTCACCGGCGACGGCGACCCGCGCGCCGACGACGCCGCGCTCGGCACGCCCATCCGCTTCCTCGGCGCCGCCCGCGCCTGGAGCCACTTCGCCAACGTGGTCGGCGACGCCTGCGCCCTGGTGCGCCGCGACGTCTTCGAGGCCGCCGGCGGCTTCACCGAGGAGTACCGCGTCGGCCTCGACGATCTGGCCCTCTACAACCGCCTCATCCGCGACGGCCGGCGCATCGAGGCGCTGCCCGACCCCGCCTACTACTACCGCATGGGCGGCCCGACCATGAAGCAGCGCAACCGCTCCGCCGAGGCGGCCCAGCGCCGCGTCCTCGCCCCCTACCTCGACGGGCTGCCCGCGGACGAGCGGGCGCTCGCCGCCTACATCTGCCGGACGGCCGCGGTGCCGGGCCCTCCCGCCAGAAGGCCGGCACCGGTCGCGCCGCGCCCTCAGCCGAACGGTTCCGTCATGGCGCTGGCGAGGCAACCGGCGCGGATAGGGGCCGCCCTGGAAGCAAGCGTGCTGCTCGATCCCGCGTGGCTCGCTCACGCCCGCGAGCGGGACGGCCGGCCGCGCCTGGAGCTGCGCCGCAACGGGAGGCTCCTCGCGCAGACCGCCGCGCCCGAGAACGGCCGGGCCGTGCGCCTCGCGGCCGGGTCGAGCCTGCCTGCCGCCGCCGGCGCCCTCTACAGCGTCCACGACGCCTTCGACGGCGCGGCGCTCGCGGCGCTGGCCATGCCCTCACGGGGCGGGCGCCGGCGACTGGCGGGCGCCGTGGAGAAGGGCACGCGCCGCGCCGTGCGCGGCTGGCTCCTCGACGAGGCCGAGCCCGACCGGCGCCGGCGGGCAGCCATCCATCTCGACGGCCGTCTGCAGGCCGTCGTGGGCGCGGCGGACCCGCGCGGCGACATTGCACGCTGGAAGGGTACCAGCGGGCGGCACGGGTTCTTCTGGCGCATCCCCCCGCCGGTGCCCGGGCCGGACGGGACACGCATCGACGTCTTCGACGCCGACACGGGGCGGCCCCTGAGCGGCTCGCCGGTGCGCCTCGAGGGTGGGCAGGTGGTAGCCGGCGGGGAAGGCTAGCCATGTCCCCCCGGACCCACGACAACCGCCTTACCCCGCCGGCCCCGAGCGAGGCACGGACCGGCATACTCGTAGTCGGCATGCACCGTAGCGGCACCTCGGCGCTGGCTCGCGTGCTGACGATTGCCGGGTGCGACCTGCCCGGCACGCTCGTGGCGGCCAAGCCGGACAACACCACTGGATTCTGGGAGTCGCAGCCCGTCGTGGACCTGAACGACGAGATGCTCTCCTCCACCGGCTCGTACTGGGACGATTGGCGGCCGCTCGAGCGCGACTGGTTCGAATCGCCCGCCGCCCGCGCGTACCGTGAGCGGGCCCTGGAGGTGCTGCGGCAGGAGTACGGCGAGAGCCGCCTGTTCGTGCTGAAGGACCCGCGCATCTGCCGACTGCTACCCTTCTGGACCGACGTGTTGTCGAAGTTCGACGCGCGAGTGTGCGTCGTGTCGCCCATCCGGAATCCGCTTGACGTCGCCGCCTCGCTGGAGACCCGCAACGGGATCGATCCGTTCGTGGCGCACGTCATCTGGTTGCGCCATGTCCTGGATGCCGAGGCCCACTCGCGCGGCCTGCCGCGCGCCTACGTGCGCTACGACCAGTTGCTGGCGGACGCGCCGGCGTCCATCGACCGGATCTGCCAGGATCTCGGCCTGTCGCTGCCCCGGCGCGGCGGCACCTCGACAGAGACGGACATCGACGCGTTCCTCTCCCCCGACCTGCGCCATCACCACGGCGGGGACGATGGGTTGCTGTCGGACGCATCCGTCTCGGAGTGGATCAAGAGCAGCTTCCGGATTCTGGACTGCTGGACACGGGCCACGCCGGACGACGAGCACACCCGCGAGCTGGACCGCATCAGAACAGCCTTCGACGCCGCGACGCCGGCCTTTGGCCGGGCACTGCAGGCCGAGCAGCAGGCGGCCCGGGAATGCCGCGCGCTGGCGCGGGAACTGTCGACCGTGTCGGAAACGCTCGAAACCACCCGGCAGACTGTTGCCGAGCGGGACCGGCGGCTCGACGAGCAGAACCAGCAACTCACCGACACCTGGAAGAGACTCGAGGCCGCAAGGCACACCCTGACCGAGCGCAGCGAGGAACTGACTACCACAGGGAGAAAGCTCACCGACACCTGGAAGAAACTCGAGGCCACCAGGCACACCCTGACCGAGCGCAACCAGCTACTCACCGACACCTGGAAGAAACTCGAGGCCACCAGGCACACCCTGACCGAGCGCAACCAGCTACTCACCGACACCTGGAAGAAACTCGAGGCCACCAGGCACACCCTGACCGAGCGCAACCAGCTACTCACCGACACCTGGAAGAAGCTACAGGCCGCGAGGCACACCTTGACCGAGCGCAACCAGCAACTCGGAGACACTCGGAAGAAGCTCGAGGCCGCGAGGCACACCCTGACCGAGCGCAACCAGCAGCTCACCGCCACGTGGCAGCAGCTCGAGGCCACCCGCCGGACCCTGGCCGAACGCGACCGGCGCCTCTCCACCACGGGACAGGAGCTGGAGACCGCCCGGCAGCAGCTGGAGGCGGCGCAGCAGGACGTCCTCGAGCAGAACGCGCGCATCGCGGAGCTCACGGCTGACCTCGACACCGCCCGGCGCGGCCACCTGCTCGTGCTGGCGCGGCGCGGGCGGCGGCTCGGGTTCGACCGCCTGGAAGCCATCGTGCAGCCCACGCCCGAGTGGCTCGCCGAAGCGCGGCAGCGCGACCCCGGACCGGCCATGGAACTGCGCCGCAACGGACGGGTGCTGGCGCGCGCGGCCCTTCCCGACGAGGCCGAGGACACGCTGCGCATACCGGTCAGCCCGTCCCAGCGTGGCGCGGCCGAAGCACTCTACAGTGTCCACGACGCCGCGACCGGTGTGGTGCTCGCCGCGCTGGCGGCCCCCGCGGTCTGGCACGTGCGGGGCGTGGAGGGTGCCGTCGAGAGCCGGGCGCGACCCGAGATTCGCGGCTGGTTGCTCGACCCACGCCACCCGCAACAGCGCCGCCGCGTTGCCATCGAGCTCGACGGCCGGCTCCGTGACGTCATCGTCGCCGGCAACCAGCGAGACGACATCGCCCGTTGGAGGGGAACGGAGGGGCGTCACGGGTTCCTCTGGCCCGTCCCCGCGGCCGCGGCCGCGGGGACGCGGGTGGACGTCTTCGACGCCGACACCGGCCGCCCGCTCCGTGGGTCGCCCGTGCGCGTCGAGGGTGGACAGGCTACGGCCTCCGGCACGGACGAAGCATGAGCACCGCGCCCGCCGCGGCTGATGCCGGCGGCGCCGCAGCCGCTTGGCCGACGCTCGACGCCGATTTGGCACAGGCCGCAGGCGCGCAGCCCGCGCCGCCGAAACGCATCTGCATCGCAACACCCGACATCCTCGGTCCTATCAAGAACGGCGGCATCGGCACGGCCTTTCACCATCTGGCGCGGCAGCTCGCGGCCTGGGGCCACGAGGTCACGATCGCCTACGTCAACTACAACGCGGCCGACGCCGCGCAGATGGCCGACGCCCGCGCTCTCTACGCGCGCCATCGCGTGGCCTTCGAGCCCGTCGTACCCCGGCCGGCCGCGGACAGCGCGCTGGCGCGGGTCCCCGCGCCCGGCTGGACCCTGCTCGACTGGCTGCGCGCCCGCCAGCAACCCTTCGACATCGTCCACGTCCCCGACTGGCACGGGCTCGGCTACGGCGCGCTGCTCGCCAAATCGCTCGGCCTGGCGTTCGGCGACACGCACTTCGTCGTCACCGGGCACTCGCCCTCGCTGTGGGCCACCGAGGGCAGCCGGCAGCTCGTCCACACCGAGGCCGAGCTCGGCTGGGTGTTCATGGAGCGGCGCAGCGTCGAGCTGGCCGACACGTTCATCTCCGTCAGCGCGCACCTCGCCAAGTGGATGCGCGACGCCGGCTACGCCCTGCCCGCGCGCGCCTTCGTCTGGCCCAACGCGTTCCCCCCGCCCGACCCCGCGCCGGACGCCGCCGCCGCCCGCGCCGCGCGCAACGGGGCGCCGCTCGACGAGGTGGTCTTCTTCGGACGGCTCGAGCCGCGCAAGGGGCTGCTGCTGTTCATCGACGCCGTCGACCGCCTCGCGCGCCGCGGCCAGGCGCCGCCGCGCGTCACCTTCCTCGGGGCGCGCTCGCCCCGCATCGACGGCCCCGAGCTGATCCGACACGCGGCGCGGAAGTGGCCCCTCGCCGTGCGCACGATGACCGACGCCGCCGCCGACGAGGCGGTCGCGTACCTGGCCCGGCCGGGGCGGCTCGCCGTCATCCCCTCGCTGCAGGAGAACTGCTCGATGGCGGTGCTCGAATGCCTGCAGGCCGGCATCCCCTTCGTCGCCGCCGACAGCGGCGGGACGCCCGAGCTGATCGACCCCGCCGACCACCCGCGCGCCCTGGTCGCGCCCGACTACATCGCCCTCGGCGACCGCCTCGCCGAGCTGGCCGCCGCCCCGCTGCGCGCCGTCCGGCCGCGCCGCGGCTTCGACGGCGTCCTCGACGTCTGGCGCCGGTGGCACGCCCAGGCCGCCCCGTTCGACGACGGCGCCGCGCGTTTCGCCGCCCGCACCGGGTCGGCCGCCGCCGCGACGCCGCCGGTCACCGTCTGCCTCGTCCATCACGAGCGCCCCGAGCTGCTGCGCATGGCCGCCGGCAGCGCCCTGGCCCAGGACTACCCCAATCTCGACGCCGTCCTCGTCGACGACGGCAGCGAGAGCCCCGCCGCCCTCGCCGCCCTCGCCGAGGTCGAGGCCGACTTCGCCGCCCGCGGCTGGCGCGTCGTCCGCCAGGAGAACCGCTACGTCGGCGCCGCCCGCAACGCCGCCGCCCGCGCGGCCCGCGGCGAGTGGCTGCTGTTCCTCGACGACGACAACGTGCTGTTCCCCGACGCCGTCTCGCGGCTGGTGCGCGCCGCCCGCTTCGCCGGCGCCGACTGCGTCCCCGCCGCCAGCATCCGCTTCACCGGCAACGGCGACCCGCGCGCCGACGGCGCCGCGCTCGGCACGCCCATCCGCTTCCCCGGCGCCGCCCGCGCCTGGAGCCACTTCTCCAACGTGGTCGGCGACGCCTGCGCCCTGGTGCGCCGCGACGTCTTCGAGGCCGCCGGCGGCTTCACGGAGGAGTATCGCGTCGGCCTCGACGACCTGGCCCTCTACAACCGCCTCATCCACGACGGCCGGCGCATCGAGCCGCTGCCCGACCCGGTCTACTACTACCGCATGGGCGGCCCGACCATGAAGCAGCGCAACCGCTCCGCCGAGGCGGCCCAGCGCCGCGTCCTGCACCCGTACGTCGACGGCCTGCCCGACGAGGAGCGCGCCTACCGGGCCTACGCGGCAGCCTGCGCCCGGTACCCCAGGCGGCACGGCGCGCACCTGCTCAACCGGCTGCTGCTCAGGATCTGGCGGCGCAGCTCGGCCTGGCGTGCCCGCTGGACGCCCTGGCTGACGTGACCCGGCGGGCAACGCGGGCCGCCGGCGGGCTATCATTCCGGCATGTGCAAGATCGACGGCGGCGCGGCGAACGCCCCCGGCAGCATCTGCGACCAGCACCTGAACCCGTTCAGCGACCTGATGCCCGCGTTCTGCAGCGACCCCAACGCGCCGACCACCGTCTGGACGAACACCTTCGACGGGGCGGGCGGCATCCTGGCCGGCGGCGCGCTGGGCTACCGCTTCACGGCATCGGGACGGCTGCGCCTGGAGCTGGAGTACTTCTACCGGGAGACGGCGCACAACGAGACGTCCGGCATCGAGGGCAGCGGCGGCGTGACCGTGGCCAAGCTCGACGCGGAGGTCGTGGCGGCCGAGGACCGCATCGGCAGCATCACCTCGAACAACCTGTTCGGCAACGTGTACTTCGACTTCACCAACGGCAGCCGCGTCACGCCCTACGTCGGCGTCGGCGCCGGGGTCGGCTTCACGAACGTCGACTACGGCCTGCTGTGGGTGCGGAACAGCGAACCGGACCTGATCACCTCGATTGCGCGGCACTTCCCCGCCGACCGCCTGGACGACCTGCGCGTCGTCCATGGCAACCTCGCGTCGACCACCAGCAGCAGCCAGGCCGAGCTCGGCGCCCGGCTGTTCGGCTACCAGGTGCTGTTCGGGGTGGACGTCGCGCTCACTGAATCGCTGGTGCTCGGCGTCAAGGGCCGCCGCGTGGCCTTCGAGAGCTTCAGCAACACCGTCGTCATCGATCGGCTACGGAGCCACGCGCCGAGCAACCGGCTGGACGGCAGCGACCCGGTGACGGTCGGCGTCACGCGGGCCGACCTCGTGATGTACGGCTTCGCGAAGCCGAACTTCTCGCGGAACGCCAGGCCGTCCTTGCGGAGCCGGCCCTCGCTGTTGCGGCCGACGATCTTGTTGAGGTAGCAGGAGAGCAGCCGCGTATACGGATTCCGCACGAAGCAGAGGCGGACGTAGTCCGGCGAGTTGACGTCCGCCATGAACTGCCGGAAGCCCAGCTCGCGCGGCGCGCGGAACGTCGCGTCGGTCCGGCGGTGAATCGCCGCCGGCTCGACGACGCAGCCGGCGTCGCGCAGGTGCCAGCGCCACAGCGTGGCCTTGAGCGTCGTGCAGGCGGCCTTGGGGGTGGCCACGTACACGATCGGCCGGCGCGGCGGTCCGTCGGCCCGCGTCACGATGCGCACGTGGTAGTCGATCTGCCGTTCGGGAAGGCGCGCTGCCCACCAGTCGTCGCGGCGGCTCGGGCCGGTGGGCACCATCGCGCCAGTGTACCCCGAGCCGGCAGCCCATCCCTGGCACCACTCGCTCAACCAGCCGCTCTACGGTCGCCGTGCCTGGGAGCGACCGTCGTGGGGACCGGTCTGGTGGTCGCCGGGCTGCTGGCCGGTGTCATGTACGCGCTCATAGCCGGCGTGAACACCCGCATCGACGACATGCGCGCCGAAATGGCCGACATGCGCGCCGACTTCCGGGCCGACATGCGCGACATGCGTGCCGGCATGGCGGCGTTCGATGCCCGCCTGGATGCGGTGGAGGTCGCCCTCGGCAAGGTCGACCAGCGACTCCTCACCATCGAGCGCGTCGTGCTCCCGCCGGCCGCTAGGCTTGCCAGGCTTGTCGCCCTCCCGGATTCCCTGCTAGGCTGGCAAGGTCCATAGTCACGGGAGAAGCCATGCGAAAGCCCCAGCAACGAGGTCGCGGCTGGCGCATCTGGATCGCCCTTCTGGCGATTGCGCTGGTCGGTGCGACATCCGCGGCGGATGCCTGGCACGAGGAGCACGCGGGCGACACCGACTGCGCCGTCTGCCAGCTCCGGCACCAGCCTGCCGCTACCCTGCCCGGCTCGGTCCAGTTCGAGCCGGCCGACATCGCCGAGCCTCCGGCTCGCGCCCCCCGCACCGGCGAGGCCGCCTCCGGCCACGCCCGGCTGCTCCCCGCCCGCGCACCGCCCGCCTAGCTTCCGTCTCTCTCTCTTCGAATCGTCCGTTGCGTCGGGACGGCCGGCCGCGTCCGCGTTGACGCCGTTGCGGCCGCGCACGTCCGTCAGACGGCTGAAGGTGCGTGCGCGCGGCGCCTGCGCGCGCGTCCGGCGGCGCGACGGACCCGTGCAGCAGGTGGAGATCCGCGCGAAGCGTGCGGAACGCGAGCGGAAGGGGAAGCAATGCAGCCAGGAATGTCGAGTCGGAAGTGGTTGGCGGCGGCGGTCGCGGCAACGGTCGCGGCCGCGGCCGCCCTCACGGCGGCGCCCGCCCGGGCGCAGGAGACGGGCACGGTGCAGGGCACGGTGACGCTGGTCGGCGACGCCGGACCGGTGCACGGCGCGCTGGTGCTGGTGGTCGGCACGGGCGCGACGGCCCTGACCGAGGACGACGGCACCTACGCGCTCGAGGGCGTGCCGGCGGGCTCTCATGAAGTCCTCGCGCAGCGTGAGCACCTCACCGCCGGCCGGCAGATGATCGCCGTCGGCGGCGGCGAGGTCGTGACGGTCGACTTCGAGCTGGCCCCGTCGCCGATTCACGAGCAGGTGACGGTCACCGCGGCCGCGGGGGGCACGGAGACGACGTTCGAGACCTTCAACGCCGTCACGACGCTGGACTCGTACGACCTCGTCCGGGGCGCCCACGGCAGCCTCGGCGAAGCGCTGCAGAACGAGCCGGGCATCGCGAGCCGCAGCTTCGGCCCCGGCTCGAGCCGCCCGATCATCCGCGGCTTCGACGGCGACCGCGTGCTCATCCTCGACGACGGCATGCGCACGGGCGATCTGTCCAGCCAGTCCGGAGACCACGGCGTCACCATGGACCCCAACGCCGCCGAGCGCATCGAGATCGTCCGCGGCCCGGCGACCCTGCTCTACGGGTCGAACGCCGTCGGCGGCCTCGTCAACGTCATCTCGCCGCAGGAGACCATGCACGAGTCGATGTTCCAGGGCACGCGCGCCCAGCTCTCCACCGACGTCGGGAGCGCCAACGCGCAGGCCGGCGTCAACCTCAACCTGCAGCACGCCCAGGGCGGCCTGCGCGTGTGGGCCGGCGGCAGCACGCGGCGCAGCGGCGACTACGACACCCCGGAGGGGACCATCGCCAACTCCGGCACCGAGCTCTCGAACGCGCGCGCCGGCGCGGGCTACGACAACGGCACCTTCTTCGCCAGCGGCGGCTTCACCTTCGAGCAGGGCCGCTACGGCGTGCCGTTCGCCGACGAGTTCCACGGCGCGCACGACGCGCACGACGTCGGCCACGGCGACGAGGACGACCACGAGGGCGAGGAGGAGGGCATCGAGATCGACCTCGCCTCGCGGCGCCAGGTGGGCCGCTTCGACCTCGGCCTGCGTAACCTGAGCAACCGCCTCATCGAAGGGCTGCGCGTGACGATGAACGTCGTCGACTGGGGCCACGACGAGCTCGAGGTGGAGGACGGGTTCGAGAACATCGGCACGAGCTTCGCCAACCGCACCTACATCGTGCGGGCCGAGTTCGACCAGCAGCAGACCGAGCGGCTCTCGGGTCGCTTCGGCGCCTGGACGCAGGTGCGCGACTTCGAGGCCACCGGCTTCGAGGCGCTGGCGCCCCGCACCGACCTGACCTCGATGGCCGCGTTCGCCTACGAGGAGGTGGACTTCGGGCCCGTCCGCCTGCAGTTCGGCGGGCGCATCGAGCGCAACTCGTACCGCGCCGGCGACCGCATGATCGGCCTCGACAGCGAGGACCGCGACGGGCACGGCCACGGCGACGAGGACGACCACGGCGACGAGGACGACCACGACGAGGACGACCACGACGAGGACGACCACGACGAGGACGACCACGACGACGGCGAGGACGACCACGGCGAGGACGACCACGACGACGGCGAGGACGACCACGGCGAGGACGACCACGAGGACGACCACGACGACGAGGTCCTCATCCCGATCCCCGACCCCCGCGACCGGGCGTTCCTCGGCGCTTCGGGGTCAATCGGCGTGCACGTGGGCATCGGCGAGCGGAGCGCGTTCGTGGCCAACTTCACCAGCACGCACCGCGCGCCCGCGCTCGAGGAGCTCTACAACTACGGCCCGCACGTGGGGAATCTCTCGTTCGAGGTGGGCAACCCCGACCTGCGCGCCGAGGAAACGCTGGGCCTCGACGTCAGCCTGCGGACCCGCAGCAACCGGGTGCGCGGCGAACTGAACGGCTACGTCTACGACATCGACGGGTTCATCTTCGGCGACTACACGGGCCGGACCCTGGACAGCCTGCCGGTGCTGAACTTCGTGCAGGGCGACAGCCGCTTCCGGGGCATGGACGCGCGCGGCAGCGTGCGGCTCGGAGGCCGGGCCTGGGCGACGGTGGGCCTCGGCTACGTCGACGCCCGGCTGACGGAGACGAACGAGCCGCTGCCCCGCATCCCGCCCTTGCGCGGCACCCTGCAGCTCGACGTCCCGTACGGCGACTTCACCGTCAGCCCGCAACTGATGTACGCGGCGCGGCAGGACGCCATCTTCCGCGGCGAGACCGAGACGGACGGCTACTCGGTACTGAACGTCATCGCGTCCTACACCTGGTCGCGGCGCCACGCGGCGCACGTGCTGACGTTCACCGGCTACAACCTGACCAACACGCTGTACCGCAACCACACGTCCTTCATCAAGGACCTGGCGCCGGAGATGGGACGCGGCATCAAGGTGGGCTACTCGGTGCGCTTCTTCTAGGAGTCTGCGCCGTAGAACGGCGTAGACTCCTAGCGAGGGTTGGTTGGGCGGCAACCGGAGCCGGAGGCGACGATTGCCGGGCTAGGAGCGGACGGCCGTCCGGCCATCCCCGTCGGGGCAGCGGAACGGAGCCCCGCGGAGGTGGCCGGGCCGGCGCGCCGGCGGCGATACGGCGTAAAGGTGTTCCAGCGCTGGAGCATGCCGTGTTGAAAACAGCACAGCGGTCCGACCGTGTGCTATGCTGCCGACAGTGACCGGCGACACGAAGGCGATCATCGGCACCATCGTCGGCACCGGCCTCGTCGTCGCCGGACTGCTGTCGGCGCAGTTGACCGGACAGTTCGCCGCCGTGAACGCCCGCATCGACGACTTGCGGGCCGACCTGACGACGCAGATCGCCGCGGTGAACACGCGCATCGACGACGTGAACAACCGCATCGATGACATGGCCGACCGCATGGACCGCGTCGAGACGCGCCTGGACGGGTTCGACGAACGACTCCGAAACGTCGAGATCGCCTTCGGCAAGGTCGACCAGCGGCTCCTCACGCTCGAGCGCATTCTCCTGCCGCCGCGGGAGCCGGCCGGCGGGTAGCCGAGGCCCCGTCATGGAATGGCCGCCCTGGGTCACGCCGGCGATGATCCTCGCCGCCGCCCTGTGGATCGTACGAGAGATCCGCACCCTCGGCGAGCGCCTGGCGCACCTCGAAGGCCGCATCACGGGCTGGCAGGACCGCAGCGCCGGCTCGCCGACCATCCGCAACGACAGCTAGCGGCTGGCAGCTAGACCGGCGCGTTCCACCCAGTCACGGTGACGCGGATGCTGCCCCGGATGCGCCGCGGCGCCCCGAACGGCATCCGGCCGACCAGCGCGTCGCCGTCCCGCGCCAGCGCCAGGTCGCGGGAGGTGCGGTTCGGCGTGCGGCTGTCCCAGGAAGCCGCGCAGCTTGCAGGCGTGGAACTCTATCTCGCGCCGCCGGCCGTCCCCGAACGCCCGGTCGGCGACGTCGTAGTAGCGGAAGATCCAGATCGAACGGCTCGGGGTCGGCCCCTGCGGCAGGATCCGGCCGCCCCGGAGGCATCCGCGTAGCCGTGGTCCTTCATCAGCCGGATGACGGGCGACTCGAAGACATAGGGCAGCACCTCGCCGGTGTGGAGCTGGCGCACACGCGTCGAGCCGAGGTTGAATCCCGTGTACGGCGTCGACACGGTCACCTCGATCTCCCCCTGGGTGCCCGCGTAGCCGCGCAGGTAGACGATGGGATAGTAGGGCGGCTCGATCATGGCGTGCTTAAAATAGCACACGCGCCGTGGCCGCGTGCTACACTGGATTTTCGGTGAGCAGCGACACTAGCCCATGTTTACCAAGTTGACGGGCGATTTTGCCCTTTTGGGCGGTATTTCGAGGCGTGCGCGCCTGTAACTTGTTGATTCTAAGTGATCGGGATTTGGCAGAACGCGATGTAGTGCCATAATCGTATAGATGGCCTTGCCCCGCGGTAGCACACCCCGCTATCGTGGCAGCATGTTCATCCGGCGCACCCAGACCCGCCGGACCGCTGACGGCAAGCCCTATTTCTCGCACCGCCTGGTCCACACCGAACGCCTCGGTCACACCGTGCGTCAGCGCACGCTGCTCAACCTCGGGCGCCACTTCGACATTGCCCAGGCTGACTGGCCGCTGCTGTGCACCCGCATCGCCGACGTGCTGGGCGGCCAGGTACCGTTGATGGCCGACTGCCCGCCCGCCGTCGAGGAGGAAGCGCAGCGCATCGCCGCGCAGTTGCTCGCCCGCGGCGCCGAGGCGAGCAGGCCGACCGGCGCAACGGCCGACATCCAGCGGGTCGACGTCGACTCGTTGCGCCTGGTCCGCCCCCGCAGCATCGGCGTCGAGCAGTTGGGTCTGTGGGCGCTCGACCAGGTCGGCCTGCCGGACTTGTTGGCCCGCCTGGGTGTCAACGGCGCGCTGCGCACAGCGGCGGCCGGCGTCATCGTCGGGCGCATGGCCCACCCGGCCTCCGAGCGCGAGACGCATCGCTGGCTGCAGCAGCGCAGCGGCCTCGGCGAGTTGCTCGGCGTCGACTTCGAGACTGTCGGCGCCATGCAGCTCTACCGCGCCTCGGACCAGTTGGTGAAGCATCGCGACGCGATCGAGGCGCACCTGTTCGACCGCGCCCTCGGGCTCTTCGACCTGCAGCCGACCGTCACCCTCTACGACCTGACCAACACGTATTTCGAAGGCGAGGCGAACGAGCAGCCGCAGGCCAAGCGCGGGCACTCGAAAGAGAGGCGCAGCGATTGCCCCTTGCTGACCCTCGGTCTGATGCTCGATGCCTCAGGCTTCGTGCGCCGCTCGAAGGTCTTCGCCGGCAACGTCCGCGAACACCGCACCCTGGCCGGCATGCTCGACGCGCTCGACGCGCCCGCAGGCGCCCTCGTCGTCGTCGACCGCGGCATCGCTACCGAGGCCGCCATCAGCTGGCTCCGCGAGAACCACTATCGCTACCTGGTCGTCAGCCGCGAGCGTCACCGGCAGTTCGACGCCGACGCCGCCGTGTCGATCCAGACGCAATCGAAACAGACCGTGCAGCTGCACAAGGTCGTCGCCACCGACCCCGACGAGGTGCGGCTCTACTGCTACTCGGAGGAGCGGGCCGAGAAGGAACGCGGCATCGTCGAGCGTTTCGCCACCCGCTTCGAGGCCGCCCTGACCAAGCTCAACGACGGGCTGTCACGGCCCCGCGCCCACAAGCGCGTCGAACAGGTCTGGCAGCGCATCGGGCGCCTCAAGGCCCGGCATACCCGCGTCGCCGCCCACTACCAGATCAACGTCACCGCCGACGAGACCGGCAACCAAGCCGTCGCCGTCACCTGGACCCGCCGCCCGCAGGACGGCTCGATGCTCACCCATCCCGGCGTCTACTGCCTGCGCAGCAGCGAGACCGACTGGGACGAAGACACGCTCTGGCGCACCTACACCACGCTCACCGACGTCGAAGCCGTCTTCCGTGCGCTCAAGTCCGAACTCGGCCTCAGACCCATCTACCACCGCAAGCAGCGACGCGCCGACGGCCACCTGTTCATCACCGTCATCGCCTACCAGCTCGTCCAGCTCATCCGAACCCGCCTGCGCGACCACGGCAGCCACGCCTGTTGGACCACCCTCAGACGCCTCGTCGAAGGCCAGCAGCGCGTCACCGCCACCTTCCGACGGCCCGACGGCCGTACCCTGCACGTGCGCACCGCCACGCAACCCGAACCCGAGCAGCGCGCCGTCTACGACGCCCTCGGCGTCGACCCGCACCCAGGCGGCGTCCGCAAGACGATCGTCTGAACCCACCGACCGCGGCCCCCTTGGCACACGTTTGTAGTGCCACTCGAGCCGTTCCATCAGCGTAAGTCGTTGATTCTAAAATGCCTTGGATCTACCGTTGGTAAACATGGGCTAGGTGGATCATCGGGACCGTCGTGGTGCTCGGGGGACTGCTGTCGGCACAGATGGCCGGGCAGATCGCCGCCGTCAGCGCCCGCTTCGACGATGTCAACAATCGTTTCGACAGCGTCGACGCCCGCTTCGACGACATGAACAACCGCTTCGACGAGATGGCCGCCCGGATGGACCGCTTCGACACCCGCCTGGACGGCCTCGACACCCGCCTGCGCAACGTCGAGATCGCCTTCGGCAAGGTCGACCAGCGGCTCCTGACCCTCGAGCGCGTCCTGCTGCCGCCGCGGGAGCCGGCCGGCGAGTAGGCCCTCCCGGGACAGGCCCACGCCGCGGCGCACGCCTCACAGCAGCTTCGCAATCTCGAAGTGCATCCCGTCGGGCCGGCCCTTGAAGTGACCTCCCCAGAAGAAGCCGTGCGCGTTCGCGATGTCCACGAGCTCGCGGACGGATCCTTCCGCGCCCGCGCGGGCCGGCAGGTGGCCGAGCCGGTTCCAGCGCTGGTTGATGTCGAAGGCGCTGCCGTTAGGCGTGGCTGCTCAGTTGTCCGGGCCGGCCGCGGACGAACCGTGCGGCGTAGCTGCCTTCATACGTCCTGACGCGGTCTGCGAGACCGGCCTCGCCCCAGGCCGCCCAGAGCGCCTCGAGCTGATCGGCGGCCTTGCGATGAAAGCGCATCCGGCCGCGGCTGCGCTGGCTGTAGACGGGAACGCCCTTCAGCTCGGGCAGGGTCACCATCGTGATGTTGCGCGCCACCCAGTCGCCGAGGACCTCGATGGCTTCCGGGTTCCGCGCGGTCGGCGCGGACCTGAACGTGAACTCGCCGAACAGGCGCTTGCGCGTCGCGGGGGTTGCGGCTCTCAGCGTCGGGGCGCCCGTCAGGATCGTGCCCTCGGCCGGTTCGCCCCGATCGACGAAGCCGATGTCGAAGCCGTCGGTGAGCGCGGCGCCGAGGGTGAGCGGCCCGACGATGCCGTCGGCGGCGAGGGCCCTGGACCACTGATACGCCCGGGTGGCGCTTTCCGTCCCGGGTCCGAAATCGCCGTCGGCGGGGCTCTTCAGATGCCGTCGGCCGATCAGGAAGAACTGCCACCGCCGGACGGCGGCGCCCATGCTTCCCCGGCGCAGTATCTGGATTGGCATCGGGGCCCCATCATGCCGAGTCCGCGCCCGGCGTCGGCTCGGGACCATCCGCACCTCGAACCGCCTGGCCGGCACGGTCCTGCTGCCGGGTCAGGCGCGACAGGATCTCGTCCCACTGGCCGATGTGCGCCGGCTGGCTCAGGACGCCGCTGTGCCCGCCGGTGACCTTGCGGTTGACGTCGGCGACCTCGAGCGTGCGAGAACCGAAGCGGTTGCCCAGCCACCGGAACCTGCTCTTCCAGCCCCGCTCGCTGTAGAGGTGCACCCAGCGGCCGCAGCGCGGCGCGGCCTCGCGGTAGACCTCGGCCATGTCCCGCCGCACCGGCATGTCGACCGTGACGACGCGGATCGGGCAGACGGGCGCCTCCGTCCCGGCCAGGGCGTACGCCAGCACCTGCCCGCCGTGGCTGCGCGCGACGATCGTCACGCCGCCCGCCGCCTGCAGCTCGGCGCGCCGCGCGCGCAGGAAGCCGCGCAGCGTCTCGGCGCCCGTCCGCCAGGCCGGGTGCCTGTCGCGCCACCACGCGACCCGCTGGACGAGCAGCCCGTTGACGGCCCCCGACCAGTAACCGTCGTCCGGCCGCCGCGGGTCCCGGTCCTGCTCGACCCGCTCGTAGCCGTGCGCGGTCATCACGCCGTCGAACGGCGACCCGCGCCGATACCACGCCCGCGCGTGGTCGTGCCGCGACCGCGCCCACGTGCCGGCGATGGGAAGGTATGGCCGTTTCGTCACTGTCATGAACCGTCTCGGTACGCAAGAAGTGCTCCAACCGGAACCGCTCGCGCCACACGTGCAGATACTGCCCAGGTGCCGCGGCGACGCCTTGGTAAGAAACGCCACCCGAGCCGGTGCCGGCGACGACCGAGGCAGATACTGCGTACATTGTCGTGGACGAGGTGTGCACTTACTGATCGCTCTCCGCGCCCGGGACGGCCGTGTCGCTCACCACCCGGCTCGTGTGAAATGAACGAGCAACCTGGCCATCAAGGCGGCGAGGGCGATGCCAACCATCCCGGCCAGCATCGTCCCGAGGTACCCGCTCCGCAGGTGGCCCGAGGGGCTATCACGTCCGGGATGCAGGCGTCCGTCTTGCCCGATCCGCCGACGATCCTGGTGTGCACCATGTACGGCCCCTAGTCGCAGGTTCAGAAGGTGCCGATGCTGGCCGCCACCGCCGCCCGTTCCTCGTCATCCAGCTTCCCGGTGCCGGGAGCAGCCGTGTCAATCTGCATCGTGTCTAGACGATATGGAATGACCGGCTCGCAATCGTGCCGTCGTCGTGCGCGAGCACGCGACAAGGTGGCCGAGGCCTCCTACGATTCGCGGATTGACACCGAGCGGCGTCAGAGCCGCAGACGAAAGGAGCCGGTCATGATCGAGCCTATCACCTACGTGGGAATCGATGCGCACAAGGCGGAGTTGCAGGTCGCGGTGTTGGCGCCGGACGCGACCGAGCCCATGATCTGGACGGTGCGGAACGAGGCCCGATTGGTGGACCGCCTGCGGCGAAGGCTCGAGAAGGTTGCACCCGGTCCCATCGCGTGCTGTTACGAAGCAGGGCCGTGCGGGTATGCGTTGCAGCGGCAGCTTGAGCGGGACCGCGTCCGCTGCGACGTGATCGCGCCGGCGCTGGTGCCGCGCAAACCGGGTGACCGGATCAAGACCGACCGGCGAGACGCGCGGAAGCTGGCGGAATTGCACCGGGCCAGACTGTTGACGGTGGTACGGGCGCCGACGCCGGCCGAGGAAGCGGTTCGCGACCTGTGCCGAGCGCGCGATGACGCGCGCGCGGACCGACAGCGGTGCCGGCACCGCCTGGGCAAGCTCCTGCTTCGTCGCGGGCTGCACTACGCGGGGCGTGCCTGGACGCAGGCGCACCGGCGCTGGATCAATGGGCTGACGTGGTCGCATCCGGCCGACCGGGTGGTCGTCGACGACTACCTGTTGGCGATCGACCACCTCGAGGCCCGGCTGCTGGAGCTCGACGCGCAGTTGGTCGCCGTGGCGGACACGGACCCGTATCGGGAACCGGTGGGCTGGTTGCGGTGCTTTCGGGGCATCGACACGCTGACCGCGGTGCTGCTGCTCGCCGAGCTGCACGATGTGCAGCGATTTCCGACGGCGCGGGCGTTGATGGCGTACCTGGGCCTGGTGCCCGGGGAGCATTCCAGCGGCGACCGCCACCGCCGGGGACCGATCACGAAGACGGGCAACAGCTTGGCGCGGCGGCTGGTGGTCGAGGCGGCGTGGCACTATCGGCACCGGCCCGGGGTCAGCCGGACACTCGCCCAGCGGCGCAGCGGCCAGCCGTCGCGGGTGATCGCGATGGCCGACAAGGCGCAGCAGCGGTTGTGTCGCCGCTTCCGGCGCCTGGCCGAGCACAAGCCGGGTCCGGTCGTGACGGTGGCCGTGGCGCGAGAGCTCGTCGGGTTCCTGTGGGCGGCCTTGCATCCGGAGGCGGCGTGACCGAGAGAAACCTGTTCAGCCCTCGGCGCACATATGCCAACCGTGACCGAGCTCGAAGCAACCGTGGCGCGGGTGCGGAGACCACCGTGGCGGGCGTCGCGTCAAGGCGCTGCGCGCCTCCTCCGCTTCGCTGCGGCCCTTCGGGTGACCCAACGCCCGCCACGGTGGGAACGGCTCATATGGCCGGAAGCCAGCTTCCGGCCAGGAACTGACCGAAAACCCGAAACGGCCTGAGGAGGGGCCGTGGAGACGGCGAATGATCAGAGGCACGATCTGGAGGACGGGCGAGCTAGGAGCTTGCGCCGCAGGACGTTTGCGGCACGAAATGAGTCCTCATCCCACGCGCTGAGCTCCGTGTCGGGGCGGCTTCGCCGGTCGGCAAGGCGGGATGGATGTTCGGTGGTTGGCGAACAGAGAGCAAAATTCGGTCCTCGCGGGCCGTAGTATGGCCCGTCAGAGACCGCGGTGCAGGTCGATTTGCCGCCGTTGCGAGCCTCATTCCCCGTGTCCTACGCCGCCTTCAGCACGTGCAGGCGCTTGACGTTCAACGCCAGGCACACCAGGTCCCACTCGCAGCGCACCTTCGCCAGTCCGCGCAGGCTGAAGCGCCGGAAGCCCAGCGCGTGCTTGATCCAACCGTAGGGAGCCTCCGACAACCACTTGCGCTTCGCATACGCCTCCCGGCCCGCCGGCGTCGCCAGCTTCTCCACCATGCGACCCGTCGCCGGATGTTTCTCCAGATCGCGGGCGGCCGTCTGCTTGCCCTCCCGGCCCGGCGCCACATACCCGTCAACGCCCCGCTTTTCCAGGTCCTTCAGGTCCCGCTCGTTGCAGTACCCCGCATCGGCCAGCACCGTCTCCGGCTGCGCGTCGAACGTCTCCTGCACCGCGTCAAGCAACACCGGCAACTCACCCTGGTCACTCGCGTTCGCCGTCAGATCCGTCGCCACCACCAACTGGTGCTCCGCGTCCACCGCCGCCTGCGCGTTGTAGCACTGCTGGAACCCCTCACTGCTCGTCTTCATGATCGAGCTCTCAGGGTCCGTGAAGTTGCTCTGCGCCTTCTCGTCCGGCTCGCCATACGCCCGCTTGTACGGCGGTCCGCCCTTCGGGTTCCGGTCCTGACCCGGCTGCCGACCCCGCATGTCGTCCGCCGCCCGTTGCTTCGCTTCCAGGCGCGACTTCGCCGCGCGAATCGCGGCCAGACGCGCTTCCCGCCGGTGCAACTCCGCCGGCAGATCATCGCCCCGAATCTCCGCGCCCAAGCGTGCGTCCTCGGCCTCGTCAACCGCATCCGCCTGACGCAACAGCGCCTCGATCTCGCTTTCCAGCCGCTGTTCCTCTTCCTGCATCCGGTCGTAGCTCATCGCCTTGTGCTTGCTCGCGTTCGCACGCACCTTCGTCCCGTCGATAGACAGCTTCCCCAAGCGCGCCAGACCCAACTCCTGCGCCAGACGGACCACCTCCACGAACAGCGCCTGGAAATCCTCAAGGTGCCGACGCCGAAACTCGCACAGCGTCCGGTGTTGCGGAAAGTTCCCCGCCGCCAGCACCCGGAACGCCACGTCCTCTTCCAGTTTCCGGGCAACCCGGCGCGACGAGAACACCCCCGTCGCGTAGGCGTAGAGCAGAACCTTCACCATCATCCGGGGCTCATACGGCGCGTTGCGGCGCCCGTCTCCCTCATACGCCATGTAGAACGCCGTCAGGTCCAGACCGTCCACCAGGTCGCTGACGTGGTGTGCCAAGTGGCCCTCGGGCAGCCACTCCCGCACGTCGGGCGGAAACAGCAGCGACTGATCCGGCGCGTAGGGGCGGAACGTAGTCGACATCAAGTCCTTTCGTCGTCCGATCTCGCCTACGATTGTCGCATCTGGTTTTCTGCGGCGCAGACTCCTAGCGCTGCGATCCGGACGGCACGGCCGCTCCCAACTCGCGACCACTAGACGGCCCAGCCTCCCGACGAATCACCGTCATGCGTGCGCTGTCGCGGGCAACCGTGACAATCACCGAATAGCAGCGTGACTCGTCGTCGAAGCGCCCTTCGATCGTTCGTCGTCTCGGCGGCCCACTCCTGGGCTGATGGCCGACGGAGCCCGACGCTCAACGGCCACAGGTGTTGCGAACGCATGCAGTGTTGACACGGGGTCATTCCATAGCAGCTAGCCTGCCGCGTTCCGGTATCGCCATCGATATCGACGTACGGGTCCGGGTGATCGCGGCACGCGATGCGGGCGGCGTCCTCGGGGTCGGCGCCGTCCATGACCAGGTCCGCGAACACGACCGTCCGCTTGAGGAATGCCCGGTTGATGGGACCAACGTCCGAGGAGCCGTGTGCTACGCTCGATTCTCGGGTGAGCAGACACGAAGCGGGCGCCCGTCGCACCGGACCGCTACGGCCCGCCGCGGCACCGCCCGGGAAGAGAATCATGTCCGTGCACGACCTTGGCAAACGCGCGGCAGGCCATCCGCCGAGACAGAACGTCACCGTGACGCAGGAGGTTCCCGCGTTTCGGGCCGATGACTCCGTCCTCAACAGGGTGTGGCGCGCTATCGAAGCCAAATGTGCCGAGGCGGGCACCCCGTCAGGCACGCTCACCGTCTATCGGTCGCTGCAGGCGTCGCAACGCGCCGCTCGCGAGAGGCACCGCTACGAATACCAGAGCGTCGATGACCTGCGTCGAGCGGTAAACGGTCGCGGCGTTCTTCGAGAATACGCCCTCGACGTCTCGTCACCCTGGGGCGAAGACCATCGGCGCGTCCGGTTTGCTGCAAGTGGACGCGGTCCGGCCGCTATCGAGGCCACCGCAGCCGACGCCGAGTGGTGTCGCGAAGTGGTAGAGGCCGTCATCGATCTGCTCCAACCGCGCAGTCCCTGGTACGCCCTTGTACACCGCATCGGACCGGACGGAACGTTCTATGCGTTCCTGGGCGTTGCAGCGGTGACGATGTGGGCCACCCTCCACCGGTCCCCGCTCGGCTTCGGCGAACTGGCCGTTTACGTGACGGTTCTCGCTTTGATCCTGGCCCTCGAGATTGGCCGCCGCCGGTTCTTCCCCGCCGCCGACATCCGCGTCCGGCGCCGGCCCGCGAGCGTCGCCACACCGGACTGGCCGCCCGCAGGTGAGCGGCGACGCGAATAGAGCAGCTCATCACCCTAACCTGAGCTATGCTGGTGGCCGCTTCGCTGCTTGCCGCCGTCTGGAGCCCGCCAACCCGCGCGACATCGTCGTGATAGGATCGCGACGCTTGGTTCAGCAGGTCCACCGGGTCAATCGAGAAGTCTGGACAATGAAGATCGTCGTACTCGGCGGAGACGGTTTCTGTGGTTGGCCCACGGCCCTGCACCTCTCGGAGCTGGCCCATGACGTGCTCATCGTCGACAACCTGTCGCGGCGCCGGATAGATGCCGAGCTGGGCGCGGCCAGCCTGACGCCGATCCGTCCCGTCGAGGAGCGCCTGGAGGTCTGGCGGTCGCTCCCGGGCCGCACCCTGCGCTTCGTCAACGCCGACGCCTGTCGCTACGACGCGCTGGTCGAGCTGCTCCGCGCGGAGCGGCCGGACGCCGTCGTGCACTTCGCCGAGCAGCGCGCCGCGCCGTACTCGATGAAGTCGCCGGCGCACAAGAACTACACGGTCAGCAACAACGTCACCGCCACCCACAACCTGCTCAACGCCATCGTCGAGACCGGCGGCGAGACCCACCTCGTCCATCTCGGCACCATGGGGGTGTACGGCTACGGCCACGACGAGCCGGTGCTGCTGCCGGACGGCTACCTCGACGTGCGCTTCGACACGGCCGACGGGCGCGAGGTCACCGACAGCGTCGTCTACCCGCCCAACCCGGGCTCGGTCTACCACCTGACCAAGGTGCTCGACGCCCAGATGTTCCAGTACTACGCCAGGAACGACCGCCTGCGGATCACCGACCTCCACCAGGGCATCGTCTGGGGCACGCAGACGGCCCAGACCCGGCGCGACGAGCGGCTGATCAACCGCTTCGACTACGACGGCGACTACGGCACGGTGCTCAACCGGTTCCTGATGCAGGCGGCGGTCGGCTACCCGCTGACCGTGCACGGCACGGGCGGCCAGACGCGCGCCTTCATCCATGTCCAGGACACCTGCCGCTGCATCGAGCGGGCCATCGCCAGCCCGCCGCCGCGCGGCGTGCGGCCGCGCATCATGAACCAGATGGCCGAGGCCCACCGCCTGCGCGACCTGGCCGCGCTGGTCCAGCGCATGACCGGCTGCGAGATCGCCCACGTGCCCAACCCGCGCAACGAGCGCGCCGAGAACGACCTGCTGGCCAGCAACGACGCACTGCGCGCGCTCGGCTGGGAGCCCGTCAGCCTCGGGGAGGGCCTCATGGCGGAGGTCACCGACATCGCGCGCAAGTACGCCCACCGCTGCGACCGCACGCGCATCCCGTGCACCTCCTACTGGACGCGGGAACGGGCCGAGGCGGCCACGCCTGTCGCGGCCGCCGAGTGAGCGGCGGGGCGCGCTACGCGGCCGCCAACCCCAGGGAACTCGAACGCGAGCCTGACGGTATTGCGTCAGGGCGCGCGCGTTTGCCCGCAGAGTCCTGAACTGAACTACAACTTGGGCAACGCGCTCCGACGAGGCGCCGCTGTTGCAGAGCGTCGGCCCGGCGGGGCGGCGGACGAAGGCGAAACGGGCGCACCGGATACTCCTGTGCGGCTGTGCGGTCGAGGTTCCGCGGGAGAGGCTGAGCGGCTTCGCGGGGCGTGGAGCGAGACGGGCGACGATGAGCTGGTGCTGGCGACCATTCGCGGCAAGGCGCTCGACGCCGCGACCATCTCGAAGCTGGTCAGCGAACTCCCCGTCGCGGCCGTGCCGTACGGCTTCCGCTCTCGTTCCGAGACAGGCGGCCGAGCGGGGACCGTTCGAGGCGGCCCCGGCACGTCATCGACAACCGAACCGAGGCGGCCTACGCGCGCCCGGACTTGCCTCGACGATGGGCAATAGGACGGTCTTCCCGCAGCGCCGGTAACGCTCGCCCTCAACGGCTGATCGCCTCTCGGCGGATGGAGGCGGCCCGATCCCGTCGCGGCGGTGACTCTCCGCACAGTACAAGGATGCGCCGGGACGCTCATCGCGGCGCAGTGCTCCCGCGCGGTCGCCCTGGCCGCCAACCCGCCACGCCCCGCGATGGCGCCACGCCGCCCTCGACAGACAGCGCGACAGCGCCACGTGGCGGGTGCGGCGCGGCCGGATCTGCGCTACAATGCGCCGAGCTAGCGCTCCCCCGTGCGGCTTCCGGTTGCGGTCGGCGCCAAGCAAGATGCGCGTGGCACTCACTGCACTTGTTGCCGGAACAGCATCTTGCATGCTATATTGCCGTCGCTTGGCGTCCGGGGTGGAGGGCGTGAGGCGGAACGATTTGGGCGCTCCGCGACAGAAGGGGCGACCGTCGCGTAAACCCCACGAGAGTCCCCGTAAGTTGCTGATTATAAATTGGTTAGGCCATGGCGGCGGATCGCCGCTGTGCGTCCTGTGCCCAATTCGCGCGCGGAAGTCTCGGGACGTATTGGGACCGAAAGCGACGCGGACGCCCCCTTCGGCTGACTCGTTTGCGCGCCGCCACCGGCGGCTCAGCCCGCGGGCGGAGCCGCCCTCCGGCCAGTAATCGGTCCCTTCACTGGTTGCGGCGGGGGGTGTCGGCGAGACGGGCAAACAGTTCAGCCGCCGTCCCGCACTCGATGATCCAGTCGCCGACCTGCGCCAGGCGCTCCGGATCGGTTACCTCCGCCAGCGCTGCGCGGCGGCCAACTATGGCCGAGTCGAACTTGCGCACCCGCTTGGCGATACAGCAGCGCGCGTTCCTCGGCATGAGCCCCGCTCGATTCCCGGCTCGACCCACTCCCCGCACGTTTCCATCAGCATCGGTAGCCGCGCCGAGGCGGTTTCCCGCAACGGCCTTGGCAGCAACACCTGCTCGGCCCCAGCGGTGAGCGCGTCGGTCAACTCCTCGTCATCTTGTATCCACAACAGACCGATCAACGTGTCAGCAGCGCCGACAGCCGCGCCCGGTCGCGCTTCGTTTCCAGCGCGATCAGCGCCGATCCCGCTAGCACCGCAAAGACACTGGCGGATGACACTTCGCGTTCGCTGGCTTTGCCGATCACGTCTTCGCGCGCTCAGCCTGACCACGCAGGTACGCGACGTCCTCAGCAACGCGCCTCAAGGTTGCGTCCATCGAATCGTGATCTCTGCTCAACTTCTCAACGTCACCGCGCATCTGACGGACAGTCAGCGTCATCCAGACGACGACTCCGACCAGGATGGCCGGCAGCATCGCGCCGTCTTGAGTCAATCCGATCAGCCGCAGAACCTCTGTCATGGATTCTCCTTCTCGGCCCAAGCGCTGAACGCGTCCGTCAACTCCTCGTCGTCCTGCAACCGCAACAGCCCGACCAACGTGTCCAGCAGCGCCGGCAGCCGCGCCCGGTCGCGCTTCGTCTCCGGTGCGATCAGCGCCGACACCAAGTTGCCCGGCGGCGGTGCGCTAACTTCCCCGGCCCTCGTCCAGCAGGACCGGCGGCTGCGCGCCACGCTCGGGCAACACGCCCTCACCGACCAGATTCTGGCTGCGTCGTCCATGTGAGACGATGACTCATCATACCCCGCCGGTCGAGACCGTTGGCTTGGCCCGCGATGAGCAGCCCGCACGAACGACAGGAACGGCGTATGGACGACCAGGAAGCCTACTTTGCCGGCAACACTCTCAGCCTCCGGCAGTCGCATCTCCGGCGGCCTGGTCCGGCTACTGAGGATCATCAGCGCCGCGAGGCGCCCCACGGTCCCGTAGCTATCGGTTCGCTCGGCGTAGATGGCGGCCGTGTCGAACGGCGTCGATCCGTGCTGGCGGGGTCGTGCGGTGTACTCAAAGAGACGCTCGGGCGAGACCTTGCTCAATGTTCACCTTCAGCGACATATCCACAAGGTCCGTGACGAGTCGCCCTTGAACTGGAGCGGCCTTTCGACCGCCTCGCGGAGCGTCGCCAAGCGGTGCAGGCGTTGCCCCGCCAGCGGTCATTGTCGTCTTGATGAGGTCCAGTCGGGGCTGGTCGTAGAAATCGTCCAGCCGCACCACGGCGACCCGGTACTTCGGCCGCGGTCGCCCTCGGGGCCGGGCAGCCGCGTCCAGGGAGACGCCGCCGAAGTTGCCCTCGCGCGAGTAGTCGATGTCGACGAGCCCGAGGGCACCATCCTCGGCTCCGACCCCCAGATGGTAGGTATGGACGTTGGTCAAGCTGTTGAGCGCGACGTTCGCGGCCAGCACCTGGGCCACGATCCGCTGCGGCTCGAAAGCGAACACGGTGCCGACACCCAGCAGGTCCTTGCCAGCGTCGTGCGCACCGCCCGCCAACGCGGCCTCGACCTGCCTCCGATGATCGCCGCGCTGTTGCGCGCCCCTGAACCCGCCGTCTCCGAGCTCCTCGGCCTTCCCCCGCCGACTGCATAGGCGGCCAACGTCCGAAATCACCGCCGCCTCGACGCGTGGCCAGTCCGGCCGCGCGCCGCCGCAGGGAGAGAGTCCCGACTGCGCTCGGTCACCACCGGACGTCGCCGACAGGCCATGCCCCTGCGCTCGCGTGCGATGGCCTCCGGTTGTTCGCAGAATCGCAACCGCGGCGGCAACTTGCATGAACACGCTGTCGTGGGGCGCTGTCGCTCCAACCAACCTCCTTGTGGCCAAGAACCTCCTCGCCTCAAGCCCACTTTCAGCCCATATTCATTGGCAGATCACCCGGTAGAGATATAACCGAAAGTTGTGGATCGGGCGGCGTGAAACAGGTGGCGTATCCTTCCACGTGAACACGAAAACCACCCTGGCTGGCGGGCCGGGGGGAAGGAGACACCACCCAATGCTGAAGGTACTCGACCCAGCGCGCGAAGACAACGCCGGCACGACCGAGAGTGTCGCTCCGACCCTCGATGAGGTGGCCCGAGAGGGCGCGCGACGGATGCTGGCGACGGCGTTGGAGGAAGAGGTTGCGCACTACATCGAGGCGCATGCCGACGCGCGCGACGCAGCCGGCCGGCGGCTGGTCGTGCGCAACGGCCGTGGGCAATCCCGCACGGTGACCTGCGGTGCAGGGACGATGCAGGTTTGTGCGCCGCGGGTGAACGACCAGCGGGTTGACGACGACGGCGCGCGGCAGCGGTTCACGAGCCGGATCCTGCCGCCGTACATGCGGCGGTCGCCGCAGGTGGCCGAGGTTCTGCCGCTGCTGTATCTGCGCGGCTTGTCGACGGGCGACTTCCGCGAGGCGTTGCCGGTGCTGCTCGGTGAGGACGCGGCGGGTCTGAGCGCGACGAACATCGCGCGGCTGACGGGCACTTGGGACACCGAGTATCAGGCGTTCCGGCGCCGGGACCTGTCGGGGTGCGACTTCGTCTACGTGTGGGTCGACGGGATCCACTTCAACATCCGCCTGGAAGACGACCGGCTTTGCACACTGGTGATGCTCGGGGTGCGGGCGGACGGGACGAAGGAGTTGATGGCGCTTGAGGACGGCTATCGGGAGAGCGCGGAGAGCTGGGCAAGCGTGCTGCGGGACCTGAGCCGGCGTGGTTTGCGCGCGCCGGTGATGGCGATTGGGGACGGCGCGCTCGGCTTCTGGGCCGCGGTCCGCGATGTCTGGCCGGAGACGACTCCCCAGCGCGACTGGTGCCACAAGATGGCCAACGTGCTCGACAAGCTCCCTAACCCGGATTATTCTTGAGGTTATCGAATCGGTCCCAGGTCGGGCCTGATCGTCGCGCGAAGGACGTTTCGGACGCGGTGTGTGGTCGGTGGCAGCGTGGGTGAAGCGGTCGTGGCGGGGTGACGGCGCGCACGAGGCACAACGCGCCGACAGCTTCGGCGACGGGGCGCTGGCGTGCAATACGGGGGTTGAGGTTGGCGGCGTGACGGCGCGCTATCCGGCGCGCGCCCCGAGAGCGAGGGCGAGGCGCCGCCAGACGTCACGGTATGGGGTCGCTCGCGGCAGGTGCAGGACGA
Source organism: Vicinamibacterales bacterium (assembly GCA_963665465.1). Lineage (GTDB taxonomy): Bacteria > Acidobacteriota > Vicinamibacteria > Vicinamibacterales > UBA8438 > JAAXGX01. Next base: position 3,281,937 of record OY762226.1, on the reverse strand, counting down.
GCCGGCGGACGGAGCGGACGACGTGGACGCTGACCTTGAGCAACCGGTCGCGCAGCCAAGTCACCTGGGTGCGGGCGCAGGCGGTGCGGGCGGCCCTCAGCCGCAGTTCCTGCATGAGCACGTAGGCGGCGGCCGTCAGCAGGACCCGCAGCTGGTTTGCCCAGAACCTGGTGCAGCTCGTGCGGTCGATCTGCAAGCCGTCGAGCAGTTCCTTGATGCGGTTCTCGATGTCGCCGCGCCCGCAGTAGACCTTCTCGTAGATGAAGCGCGGCGTCTGGCGCAGATTGGTCACGACGAAGCGCGGGTTGTCGCGCGGCTGCCGGCCGGTGAGTTGCACGACTTCAGCCTTGATCACCACGCGGCGCTCACGAGCCCACGTGCCCGCGCGATAGCGGGTGTCGAGGTAGAAGTGCGCCGTCTTCTCACGCAGCATGCTCTCGGTGCGGGCCGCCACCATGACGGGCTCGGCAGCGCGCAACAACACAGCGTTCTTGGCCATCGCCACGACGTAGTCGAGCCGCGGCTCGGCATCGAGGAAGTCGAAGACCTCCGGGGAGGCGAAGCCGCCGTCGAGCCGGACGAGAAAGCGCGCCTCGGGAAACGCTGACCGCAGCAGCGCAAGCAGGCGACACAACACGCCCAGCGTTCCGTCGGTCGCCTGCGCCGTGCCGGGCCGCAGCACGGCCGCGCACAGATACTGCTCCGCCTCACGGTCGAAGCTCACGAAGGCCAGCAACGGCAGGTAGCACCAGCTGTCGTAGTAGCTGTTGAAGAAGGTCAGCTGCTGCGCGCCATGCGTCGGGTCGTCGGTCGGGTCGAGGTCGATCGTGATGCGTCGCGCCCGCCCGCACAGCCGGCGACGATGCCGCTCGATGACCGACGCCGCCAACTCGCGTCCGAGCCGATAGAGCGCGACGCGGCCCGCACCGTTCTCGAACCGCGAGACCGTCGGCTGCGACGCCAGCCGACCGCCCGCCAGCGGGTCGCGCCCGAGCAGCAGCTTGTGGATCGGGTCGTCAGCGAGCCGGTCCGAATCGTTGCCGTCGGGATGGCCGCAGGCGATCCCGAATACCCGCTGGCCCACCAGGTCCTCAAGCGTGTGCCGGACTTTCTCCGGTGCCCGGCGGTCAATCAGACACCGGCCGAATGCCTTGACCAACCCGTAGACGCGCTCGGCGGCCTTGAGCAGCACGGCGCCGCCATCCGAGCTCGACTGCTCGCGGTCGAACATCGCGACCAGAGGCTTGTCGAACAGATCGGGGAACAGAACAGACTGTGCTATCGTGGGGTCCGTCACGCAAGAGCCTCCGTCGTGCCGAAAACGTCTGTCGCCAACAGCGTTTTAGCACACGGAGGCTCTTGTGTCTCTACCTGGGACGGACCCCTCACGAATTTTCCGGGCTAAACGCCTTCGGCCGCGAGCCAAGCGGGCGCTGCGCGAGGTCATGTATGCGGCGACCAGGAGCGACGCCGAGACGGCCATCGGCGCCTTCGTTGCCGAGTTCGAGGCGAAGTATCCGAAGGCGACTGCCTGCCTGGTGGGCGACCAGGACGCCCTGCTGGCTTTCTTCGCCTTTCCGGCCGAGCACTGGCGGCACCTGCGGACGTCGAATCTGATCGAGTCGCCGTTCGCCACGGTCCGCCTGCGGCAGCGTGTGACGAAGGGGGCTGGCTCCCGCACCAAGGGGCTTCTGATGGCCTACAAGCTCTTGGACATGGCGCAGCGACGGTGGCGCCGCTTGAACGGGGCGCACCTGCTGCCTTTGGTGCGCGCCGGCGTGCCGTTCATCGATGGCGTGCTGGAGGAACGCTGCCAGACTGAGCAGGAGGTCCAGAAGGAGGCTGCCTGATCACGCCAGACTCCCGATCCACAACATTTGACAATATCTCCACCCGGTAACCAAATACTAACTGGCCGAACAGCGCAGTGTCGCCCGGGCTCCACTCGCCGTAGTGCTCGACGCCGCGGCCGATATACCGGTCGTTGACGTTGTAGAGCACGTAGCCGTGCCGCGCCTCGACCCAGGTGGTTGAAGCCGGGGCCGCTGATGAGCTTCTTCATCTCCCCGGGTCCTGCGAGAGCACCGACCGCCTCACCCAGATTTCGTCGAAGCCCAACACGGCGACTTGCCGGTACCGGCCGGGGCCATGATGTCCTCATACGACTCGTGGCCAGGGCGGCGGTTCTCGATCGAGAGCGCGGTGATGTCGAATGCATCGAAGTCCAGGGACCGGAGCGAGGCTCGCTCGGCCCCTTCCACGTCGATCGAACAATAGTCGATCGTCTCGAGCCCGTGGGCGCGGACCAGCGTGTCCAGGCGCGTCGAGGGCACGGTGACGGCAATCTCCGAGTGCTTCTCGTCGCGACGTACCCCTGCAACGTCTCGGCGTGATAGTGATCGATCAACCCGCCCATCTGGGTCAGGCCGGACGTCACTTCGAGGGAACTCCGCGGTTCCGTCCCGGTCCGAGACGGCAGCGTGGATGACCCTGGCGCTGCGCGTCTCGCCGATCCGCCCCACGAGCTGCGGCGACGCCTCGATGGGGCGCCTCGACAACGAGGCCGGTCCATCCCAGCACCTTCTCGAAGAAGACGCAGTTGCTCCCGGTCCAGCCGTCGTAGCCGCCGATCTCGACGAACGTGCCGTCGTGCGACCTGACCGAGGTCATCGAGGACCGCGCCGAACACGCCTCGACGCTCATCGCGAGCCAGCTGCCCGTCACCGACTGGCACGCCGTCATCGGCGACCCTAATCAGGCCGACGCGATCTGCGACCGCCTCCTCCTCGACGCCCATCGTATCGAGCCCAAGGGCCGCTCGATGCGACGCACACACGACGCCCCGAAGACACCGTCGACATGAGCAGTATCCATCGAACCGGCAGCCCGAGCGACCAGCCCGTCGGTCCCGACCGGCCTGTGGATCGCGCCGCGGCATGGAAAACGCGCGAGATGCGTCCGGCACAACGCCACCGTCGCCTGCGCCGTCGCCTGCGCGCGTTTCCCACACCGCTTGGACGCCGCAAGCGGCGCCCACACGCTCCACAGGCACTCTCGTCGATACCCTCGAACAACAGGTCACGAGTAGAATCTCGACGATCCGTTGCGACCCCGATGGGAGGAACCTGAGCCGACACCCGTCGCTACGCTCCGACGAGCGTTCACCTTCGATGGAATCCGCGTTCAACTTCAGCGGATTCGGTGTTCAACTTCACCGACATACGCAGTCGCGCTTGTTCCCGAAGACGCGCTCGTTGAGGTAGCGGTCCTAGCCCGCCTGCGAGAAGTACCGCGAGTGCAGACCCAACTGCTTCTCCTGTCAACGAGCGCTGAGAAACGCGTCAATCCGAGCAGATCATCGACCACACCATGTAGGGGTGTATGTTGTGGCGCCGTCGGACGAGGGCCAGTCTGTACGCGCGTGCGCGGAGCCGCCGTCAAGGCCGTTAGCCCCGCGCAGCGGGGGCGGAGCGCAGCGACGCGCCTTGACGGCGGTGAGCACACGCGAACACTGTTGGCCTCGACGGCGCTGACCGACCACAACATCTTGTGGTCGACCGTCGGCGAGAAACCCGCACATTTCTGCGCTCGCCAACACTCCACCTGCCACAGTTGCATCCCGACCCACCCCTTCCGGTGAGCAGGCAGGTTCTGCTGCCGCAGACAGAAGCCGGTACACCGCGCGCGCTTCTTCCAGGACGCTCCGAATACCTCCGTTCACGCTCCTGACGACCTCGTCCACGCGACGGCCGTGATACTTGCGCGGGTCAAAGCCAGACATTGGAGTTGAAGGCGGCTGCCAGCGTGTTCAGCGGGCCAACGCGCGACGGCGAGCGGGCAGCGGGCCGTCGCGCTGCTGGTCGCGCATTCCGGCCGGCCGGTCCGCTCGCGCCAGATGCGCCTCCAGCTCGCGGCGCACCTCGCGGAAGACGCCGGCCCAGTCGTTGGGCGCCGGCTGCCGGAACAGGCGCATCGTCGGGTACCAGGGCGTGTCGGCGCGGTCGAGCATCCAACGCATGTCGGGGGCAGACGCCAACAGGGTCCAGACGGGCCGACCGAGCGCGCCGGCCAGGTGGGCCAGCATCGTGTCGACCGTGATGACCAGGTCCACCTCCATCAACGCGTCGGCCGTCGTCTCCAGGCCGGCCACCGCGTCGCCCGGATCGTGGACCAGCCCGCGCGCGTTAACTCTCTGGCACGCGGTCCCATCTGGAAGCTAACGAACTTCGTGCCTGGCAGCTCGAAGAGCGGCGCGAAGTCCTGCAGGCGGCAGGAGCGCACGCGGTCTCGAAACTGCTTCGGGTTGCCTGCCCACACGATGCCGACCCGCAGCTGCCCGGCGTGAGCGGGGCCCAGCACGGGACGTGCGCGCCGCACGGGGGACAGGTAAGGGGCGGCCCCGGGAATCGCGTCCGTGTCGTTGCCCCAAATGGCGGGCACGTCCAGGAGCGAGCAGTGCCAGTCGGTCGCCGGGCTTTGGTCTGTTCGCACCACGCTGTCGATCTGTGGCAGCCGCCGCAGCAGGCCGACCAGTCGCGGCCTGCACGCCAAGGATGACGCGCGCGCCCCGTTCTGTCACCAGCGGCGCGTAGCGCGCATACTGGATCGCGTCGCCCAGTCCCTGCTCGCCGTAGAGCAGGATCGACCGGCCGGCGAGATCCTGGCCCTCCCACTGGCGTCCCGCAGCACCCCTCGGGCGCCTGTCGATACGTCGGTCCGCTCGGCCGCCTGTCTCGGAACGAGAGCGGAAGCCGTGCGGCACCGCCGCGATGCCCGGTCTCTGACCACGACCCCAAGCTGCAGGCCCTGGGGGCCGACAATGACGACTCCTCGTCGGGCCGTCCTTGGCTCCAGCGGCTTGCCGGTCACGTCCTCGAACTATCGACGCGGCCTTGTCCTCGTCCACGTCCGTCTCCTGCATCAGGCAGTGGATGGTCTCGGCCGGATAGGCCGGTTCGTTCTCGATCGCCGCGCACAGAGCCCGGCTGACCATGGCCCCGGTCACCACGAGCGCCGGGCTGTTCCACAGCGTCGGCGCCGGCACTCAACTTTGTCCCGCCGCGACGGCGTGCAGGCGCGTGAGCCAGCTCCGCGGTTCCGCCTCGGGACGCAGCAGCTCCGAGAGAACGCGCCTGACCGGCTCCGGCGCGACGTTGCGTTCCAGCGGCCTGTCGGTCCGTTTTCCGGCGGCGCGTCGCGAACTCGACCACGGTGCGTTCGGTCAGGTAGATATGGGCGCGTAGCCCGCTCTCGGCCATGCGCGCCTCGCGCCGGCCCAGTACGAGCTCGGCCGGTTCGTCTCGTTCTCCGGTCCGGGCCGGAGTTCGAGGGCTTCGGCAACGTCACGCTCAACGTGCCCGTCTCGACGCTGGACACCTCGGACTTCCTCCTCCCGTAGGCCTCGGGGCGCCCGCCCCAACGCCGGCGCCCGTCACTCCTCGCGCAGCGCGCGGCCGAGGCTCTCCACGATGGGCGTGAGCAGGTAGTCGATGGGCGTGCGCGCGCCGGTGACGATCATCACCTCGGCCGGCATGCCCGGCACCAGCGGCAGGCTCGACAGGCCGGGCTGGTCCGGGTCGAGGGCCACGCGCGCCTCGTACCACGACATGCCGGTCCGCGGGTCGCCCAGGCGGTCGGCCGAGATGCGGATGACGCGGCCGCTGAGGCGCGGCGCGCCGAGCTGCGAGTAGGCCGTCAGGCGCACCTGCGCCGGCAGCCCCAGGGCGATGGACTCGATGTCGTTGGGCGCCACGCGCGCCTCGATGATCAGGCGGTCGTTGGCGGGCACGACGTCCATGAGCCGCTGGCCGGCGGCCACCACGCCGCCCTGCGTGAACACCTGCAGGTCCATGACGGTGCCGGCCACGGGGGCGGCGACGCGCGTGCGCTCCACCACGTCGCGGGCCGCGGCCAGCCGCTCGCGCAGGTCGGACAGGCGCGTCTCCACCTCGCGCAGCTCGGCCACCACCTCGGCCAGCCGCACATTGCCCAGTTCGTCGATGACGAGGCGCATTTCGTCGATGGTCTGCTCGATGCTGGCGATGCGCGCCTGGTTGCGGACGCGGGCGCCGACGATCTCCTGCTCGGCGCGCTCCATCTCCAGCAGCCGGGGCCTGGGCTCGAGCCCGCGCTCGACCAGCTCGCGCACCCCGTCGAGCTCCTCGGCCAGCAGGTCGCGGCGGCGGTCCTGTGCCACCAGCTCGGCCTCGAGCCCGGCCGACTCCTCGCGGAGCTGCTCGATGCGCCGCCGGTGGATGTTGCGCTGATTGGCCAGCGAGACGGCGCGCGCGCGGAAGATGCGCTCCTGCGTGGCCATGACCTCGGCCGCCTCGGCGTCGTCCACGGCCTCGCCTTCCAGCCAGTCGGGCCAGCGGATGGCCGTCCGGTTGTCGCGCTCGGCCTGCAGCCGCGCGTTGAGCGCGACCAGCGAGCGGTGCTGCCCCTCCAGCAGGTCGAGTCTGGCGCGCGCCGCCGTGTCGTCGAGGACGATGAGCGTCTGCCCGGCGGCCACCTGGTCGCCGTCGGCCACCAGGATCTCGTCGACGATGCCGCCCTCGAGGTGCTGCACCGTGCGGCGCTCGGTGCTCACGCCGATGATGCCCGGCGCGATGGCGGCGCTCTCCAGCGGGGCCACCGCCGCCCAGGTGCCGAAGCCGCCCACGAACACGCCCACGATGACCAGCCCGGCGGTCATGCTGGCGCGGATGCCCATGCCGCCGCGGCGCGCGGGCGGCGCCTCCGGCGCGGGCCGGGAGACGAGCACGGTGTGGGTGGGGCGGGGGACGATGTCTTCGCTCATGATGCCTCACACAACCCTATCACGCCGCCCGCCCGAGCTCAGCCGTCCCGCTGCCCTCCCCGCGCGGGCGGCGTCGCGGGCCGGCACGCCGCGCACAGGCCGTAGGGCCGGTCCACGGGCCGCGCGCGGCAGCCCCGGCAGGTGTGCTTGGCGCAAAGCCAGCGATCGGCGACGCGCACCACCTGCTCCTTGCCGCCGCACAGGTCGCACCGCTCCAGCCCGGTGTGCACGTAGCGCTTCACCCGCATCGCCCGACTTCCTCCCGACGCCGCTCCGTGGGGCTTCGCCGCAGTCCGGGACGCGCGAGGTTCAGGCCCCCGCCTTCACAGCCTTCCCCGGCTGAACCGGCGCCAGATTGGCGCGGCGCAGGGTGCGCAGGACCTCGTCGCGCGGGCCGAACGCCTCCACCCCCCCAGCCTTGAGCACCAGCACCTTGTCGGCCAGCGCCATGATGCCGGCGCGCTGGGCGATGAGCACGACCGTGCAGCCGCGCTCGCGCAGCCGCTGCACGGTGTTGGCCAGGGCCAGCTCGCCGTCGCCGTCCAGGTGCGCGTTCGGCTCGTCGAGGACGAGCAGCGCCGGGTTGCCGAAGACGGCGCGCGCCAGCGCCACCCGCTGGCGCTGGCCGCCGGAGATGGGCACGCCGCCCACCCCTATCGGCGTGTCGTAGCCGCGCGGCAGGCCCAGGATGATGTCGTGCGCGCCGGCGAGCTGCGCCGCCGCCACGATGTCCTCGTCGGCGGCCTCGCCCAGGCGGGCGATGTTGTCGCGCACGGTGCCGCGGAACAGCTCCACGCTCTGCGGCAGGTAGCCCACGTGGCGCCCGCGGTCGGCGTCGGGCCAAGCGGTGACGTCGGCCCCGTCGAGCCGCACGTGACCGGTGGAGGGCTCCAGCGAGCCCACCAGCAGGCGCACCAGGGTGGTCTTGCCGGCGCCCGAGGGCCCCACGATGCCCAGCACCTCGCCGGCCGCGATGCGCAGCGAGATCTGGCGGATGATGGGCAGGCGGACGCCGGGCGGGACGTAGTTCACCTTGTCGAAGGTGACGTTGCCGGCGGGCCGCGGCAGCACCGTGCCGCCCTCGTCGGCCGGGGCGCGCTCGAGCAGCTCGGCCAGCCGCTGGTACGCCGCGCGGGCGCCGACGAAGTTGCGCCAGGAGCCGATGAGCTGCTCCATCGGGGCCAGGCCGCGCGCCGCGATGATGGCCGAGGCGACGATGCTGCCGGCCGACATCTGGTTGCCGATGACCAGGTAGCCGCCCACGCCCAGCATGGCGGCCTGCAGGCCGAAGCGGAAGGCCTTGGCGGCGGCCGAGATGCCGCCCGAGGCGTCGGTGGCCGAGGTCTGCTGGTCGAGACTGCTCGTGGTGGTGTCCTGCCAGCGGCGCGCCAGGTCGGGCAGCATGCCCATGGCGGTGATGGCGTCGGCGTTGCGGATGGCCGCGTCCGCGTCGTTCAGCGCGCGCACCGACGCGCTGTTGGCCTCGGTGAGCCGCTTGCGGGTGGCCAGGTCGTTGAGCGCGGCGCAGCCGAGCAGCGCGACCGCGCCGCCCAGGGCGATCCAGCCCAGCACCGGGTGGATGACGAACACGATGGCGAGGAAGACGGGCGCCCACGGGGCGTCGAACAGCGGCATGATGCCCTGGCCGGCGAAGTAGCCGCGCACGGTGGCCAGGTCACGCAGCCCCTGCGCCGAGACGCCGCCCCCGGAGCGGCGCGCCTCGGCGATGGCGCCGCCCAGGATGGGGCTGCCCAGCTCGCGCTCGAACCAGGCAGCCACGCGCGCCAGGATGCGGTTGCGCACGGCGTCGAGCAGGCCGAAGGTGCCCAGCCCCACGACCACCATGGCGCTGAGCGCCAGCAGGGTGTCGATGTTGCTGGTCGTCAGCACCCGGTCGTAGACCTGCATCATGTACATCGGGACGGTCAGCATCAGCAGGTTGACGCAGGCGCTGAACAGCGCCACGCCCACCCAGGCGCGCCGGCACGCGGCCATGGCCTGCTGCAGAGGGTTCGGCTGTTTGGCTTCCATCTGTCGATATCAGGAGGCCGCCGGCACCTCGCGGCCGGCGGGGCGGTCGGCCGTCACGGCGCCGCCTTCGAGCCGCACCACGCGGTTGCAGACGCGCTCGACGAGCCGCTCGTTGTGCGAGGCCAGCACGAGAATGCCCACGTCGTCGAGCAGGGCGTGCAGGCGGGCGTTGACCTTGTCGAGGAAGGCGGCGTCGCCCGCACCGATCCACTCGTCCATCAGCAGGATCTCCGGCCGCACGGCGGTGGAGATGGCGAACGCCAGGCGCGCCTTCATGCCGGCCGAGTAGCAGAACAGCGGCAGGTCGAGATAGTCGCCCAGCTCGGTGAACTCGCCGATGTCGGCCGTGCGGCGCTCGATCTCCTGACGCGTCAGGCCGGCGGCCAGGCCACAGATGCGGATGTTCTCCAGGCCGGTGGCGTCGCCCTCCATGCCCAGCTTCAGGCTGAAGAGCGTGGTGACGCGGCCCTCGACGCTGACCCGCCCGCGGACCGGCTCGTAGACGCCCGCGATGGTGCGCAGCAGGGTCGACTTGCCGGCGCCGTTGGGGCCCACGAGACCCACCCGGTCGCCCCGCCGCAGGCGCAGCGAGACGCCGCGCAGCGCGTGGACGATCACCGTGTGGCGCGTGCCGTAGCTGACGTGCGCCCCGATGCGGCGCCCCAGCAGCCGCTTCTTCAGCGAGCGGCTCTCGGCCCCGTAGATGGGAAAGTCGACGGCGACGTCCTCGAGATCGACGGCCAGCATGGCGAGGCTACACCCAGTAGGGCACACGGCTCCGGTAGCGCGAGAAGACGAGCCAAGTCAGCGTCCAGCCGGCGGCCGTGACCGCCAGCACCAGCATCCAGGTGACCGCGGGCAGCCCCTGGCCCAGCAGCGGCGCGCGGACGAGCTCGATGAAGTAGGTAAAGGGATTGTACAGTGCCAGGTGCGAGCGGGGGCCGAGCTGGTCGGGAATCCAGATGACGGGCGTCACGAAGAAGACCACCCGCATGACGCTGCCGACGATCTGCGCCACGTCGCGGAAGCGGGCGCAGACGGTGCCCAGCAGCAGGCCCACCCAGACGGCGTTGGCCACCACCAGCACCAGCCCCGGCACGAGCAGCAGCGCGTGCAGGCCCGCGGCCACCCCGAAGATGACCGCGACCCCCACGTACACCAGCCCGTTGTGGGCCATCGTCAGCAGGTTCTCCCAGACGTCCTTGAAGACGAACATCGCCAGCGGCCGCTTCGCGCTCGTGATCCACACCTTGTGCCGCACGAACACGGTGCAGCTCCGGTTGACGGCGGCCTGCACGAACTGCCAGGCGATGAACCCGAGCGCCACGTGCGGCAGGTAGCGCTCGAGGGGCATGTTGAACAGCCGCCCGTAGAGCAGCCCCAGCGCCGTGACGAGGACGGCCAGCGAGAGGGTCAGCCAGAGGGGGCCGAGGATGGATCGCCGGTAGCCGCGGCGCAAGCCCTGCAGGCCCATGGCGGCCCACAGCTCCCAGCAGCGCAGGCCGTCGAGCAGGTCGCCCACCGCCAGCGCCGACCGCGACGGCCCCGCGGCGGGCGGCCCCGCGGCGGCGGGCGGCGCGGGGGCGGGGGCGGGCAGCGAGACCACCTGCGCCGGCGCAGGGGCGTGGTCCGAAGCAGGGGTGCGGTTCGGGGCAGGAGCCTGGTCCGGAACCGCCGGCGCCTCGCGGGAGGCCGGTGCCGCGACCGAGGCCTCGGGCGCCACCGAGGCCCGGGGGCCGGAGCCGGAACCGGGGCTTGGCGCGTGACCTGGGCCGGGGCCAGGGCTGGCGCCGGAACCGGATACGGTGGACACTTCGGTGCTCACGCAGCGTCACCCGACACGCGCCGGCCCGTCACCGCCTCGCGCAGCCCCTCCAGCAGGCCCTCCAGCCTCGCCAGCCGCTCGCGGAGCTGCATCTGCCCGGCGTCGAGCTGGGCCAGGCGGTCAGCCAGCTCCTGCTGCCCGGACGCCAGCCGCGCCTGGCCGGCTTCCAGCCGCGCCAGCCGCTCGGTGAGCTCCACCTGCCCGGCCTCCAGCCGAGCTACCCGCTCGGTGAGCTCCGCCTGGCCGACTTCCAACTGCGCCTGGCCAGCCTCCAGCTTCGCTTGGCCGGCTTCCAGCTTCGCCAAGCGGTCTTCCAGCTTCGCCAGGCGATCTTCCACCCCCGCCAGGCGGTCGCGCACCTGTCCGATCTCGCCGCGGAGATCGTTCCGCAGGTTGCGCTGCGACGTGACCACCAGGCCCGCCAGCCCCACACCTACTGCGAGGATGGCGATCAACTCCGGCGACATGCGAATCCTTCTCCAGACGGCACGGTGTCTCGCGGCCGATTGTATACCGTCGCGAAGGGCGTCCCGGAGACGCCTGCCGCCGCTCATCGAGGACGCGGCAGCCCTGCCAACTTCCTGCCCGCCGGCAGCGACAGCAGCGCCCGACGCGGCCCTACCCCGCAGGCGCCGGGCCGCCGGACGCCGGCGGTTGGGCCGACCCCGATCCGCCCGCGGTGCGCGGCACCCACAGCACGTCGAGCGCGTAGGGCAGTATCGAGCCGGCCGCCGCCTCCCACCGGAGTGGCCGTGTCCGGCCCGAGGCGGATGCCCGCGGAGCGGAGCCGCTCGGCGGTCGGCGCCAGCGGCAGGCCCGTCCACCCCGGCACAGCCGGCGCCGCCGGCAGCGGGCGCCCGTCCGGCCAGCGGAACTCGGCCGCGCCGCCGGCATCCAACCGCACCGTGAACCCCTCCTCGTGCACCGCCCGATGGTGCCGCCGGCACAGCCTGACCAGGTTCGAGAGCTTCGTGGCCCCGCCGTCCGCCCAGTGCTCCACGTGGTGCGAGTCGCAGCGCCGCGCCTGGCAGCCAGGGAACCGGCAGTGCCGATCGCGCGCCTCCAGCGCCCGCCGCAGCGCCGGCGGCACCGTCCGCGTCCTACGGCCCACGTCGAGCACCTCCCCACCCGCTCCGTGCCGCATCACCACCACGGCCGCATCGCAGGCCAGCCGCCGCGACGTCTCCGCGGAGACGCGCAGCCCGTCGGCGTCCTCCAGCGCGGCCTGGCCGGCCGGCGGCGCCGGCGCCCGCTGACCATCGGCCTGCGCTGCAGGGTCGCTTGCCCCGCGCTCGTGTCCGACATCGGCCGGCCGGCCGGCGTCGGAAGCGGCGTCGGAAGCGGGAGCCGCGGCCCGCAGCGCGTCCGCCTCGACGTGCAGCACCACCCGGTAGCGGTCGCCCGCCGTCCCCCGGTCCAGCCCGCCCGCCAGCGCGCTCTCCGCCACCAGCCCCAGCGCGTCGGCCCGCCGCTGCGCGGCGCTCGTCTCGGCCGCCTCGTCCGGGGACACTTCCGCCCGCAGCCGGTCGGCCGCCGCCTCCAGCGCCTGCCGCACCACCGCCCCCACCTCCGGCGCCAGCCAGGCCCGCGCCAGCCGCTCGACCTGGGCGGCCGTGGCGCAGCGGGCGCAGTCGAGCAACCGGGCCTTCGTTGGCCGGCGTGGCCACGCGCGTGAGCGCACGCACCTTCGAGTAGGACAGCTCCCCGCGCCGCATGGCCGCACTCAGCAGCGGCAGCTCGCCCAGCGCGCGGGCCACGCGCACCTTCTCGCGCGCGGCGCCCGGGGCGATCCCGGTGCGCCAGTGCAGCCAGTGGGCGCAGGAGGGAAAGCCGGCCCAGCCCTGCTGCGCGTCGAACTCGCGGAGCATGACCAGCAGCTCGCAGGTGGCCGCCTGGATGCGGGCGGCCAGCTCGGCGATGTCGTCCCCGAGCCGGGCGGACGCGTTGCGCCGCGTCACGACGTCGTCGGCGGGCGATTCCGGGCCCTGCGATGCCGGCGCCTGCGACTCTCGGGCCTGCGCCGCCGGGGCCGCAGGCGCATCGCCCTGCAGCGCCGGGACCGCCGCGGCGGGCGGACCGATCGGCAAGGCGGATCCGGCCTCGTCCGGGCCAGGCTCCGCAGTCGGCGCCGGTGGGAGAGCCGGCGGGAAGCATTCGCGATGCGGCGTCGCGTCGACTGGGTGAGAGGAGTCATGAATTCATTGCAAGCCCTTGTTTTCAAAGGGCTTGATGACCCCCGGGGAGCATTTTTCCGCCCCCGGGGTCGCCTCGGCCCGGATCGGCGCGCGATCGGCCGCCAGCGGCCGGATGAAGCAGCCCGGCGGGCATTCCAGGAGCGGCACGGAACCAGCGCGCCGGCTGCACCGAAAGAGCTGTCAAGAGAAATCTGCGCCGCACGCGAACTTTCTCGGGGAGCAGGACCGAGTGGCGCCACCCCGCGAGTGCCTTCGCGCTGCGCGGTTGCCGGCAGGACGATCGCGAATGGCCGAAACATTCAGCCGGGCGGCGTCCCCTGCACCTCCAGGAGAACCTGGGCCAGGGCCGCCGCCTTGCGCGCGATGGTCATTCCCTTCCCGCGGGCGCTCGGATGGACACATTCAGTCGCCTCGACCCGCGCGCGACGGCAGGCCCCGGTCGCGCTCCGCCGGCCGCCGCGGGGGCGGGCCCGCGGGAGACCGGCGGCCGGCTCCCCGCTTGACACCGGCAGGCTTACTCGCTACGGTCGCCTCGCGTCCAACGGAAGCCGGATGGAGGTGACGCCACGGCAGGCAACGACCGTCTCATCGTTGCGCTCGACGTCTCGACGCACGACGAAGCCGTCGCGCTGGTGGACACGCTCGACAACGTGTTCTTCTTCAAGGTCGGGCTGCAGCTCTTTCTCGCCGGGAACCTGTTCGAGCTGCTGCGGCGGCTGCGGGCGGCGCGCGGCGAGCAGGGGGCGGTGTTCGTCGACCTGAAGATCGCCGGCGACATCGGCAACACCATCGCGCGCTTCGTCGAGCGCGCGGCCGAGCTGGGCATCCGGCTCATGACCTTCATCGAGGCGGCGGAGACGGCCATCACGCGGCACACGCTGGCGGCCGGGCGGGCGGCGCGGGCGGCCGGGCGGTTCCCGCAGTTCCTGGTGGTGCCGCTGCTGTCGAGCCTCGACGCGCCCGACGAGCGCATCGTGGCCCGCGCGCGGCCCATGGTGGAGGCCGGCTTCGACGGGCTCATCGTGTCGGGGACCGCCATCGGCGCCTGCCGGGCGGCCTTTCCCGGGGTGACGCTGGTGAGCCCGGGGATCCGGCCGGCCTGGTGGGACGCGGCGGATGACCACGTGCGCTTCACGACGCCGGCGGAAGCCATCCTGCAGGGCGCCGACCATCTCGTGGTCGGCCGGCCCGTGCGCAGCGCGCCCGACCCGCGGGACGCGGCGCAGCGCATCCTCGACGAGATCGCCGAAGCCGCGCACCGCCGGCAGTCGGCGGCCCCATGATCCAGCCGGCGCGGCGCATCATCCACCTCGACATGGACGCCTTCTACGCGTCGGTCGAGCAGCGCGACGATCCGGCGCTGCGCGGGCGGCCGGTGGCGGTGGGCGGGCGGCCCGAGAGCCGCGGGGTGGTGGCGGCGGCCAGCTACGAGGCGCGCGTCTTCGGCGTCCGCTCGGCCATGGCGATGGCCCGGGCGGTGCGGCTGTGCCCGGAGCTGGCCATCGTGCGGCCCGACTTCGCGAAGTACCGCGCGGTGTCCGGGCAGGTGTTCGCGCTGTTCCGAGCGGTGACGCCGCTGGTCGAGCCGCTGTCGCTCGACGAGGCCTACCTCGACGTCACCGAGAACGCGTGGGGCGAGCCGTTCGCCACGCCGGTGGCGCGGCGGCTCAAGCAGCAGGTCCGCGACGAGACCGGGCTGACGGCGTCGGCCGGCGTGGCGCCGAACAAGTTCCTGGCCAAGGTGGCCTCGGCGATCGAGAAGCCCGACGGCCTGACCGTGGTGCCGCCGGCGCGCATCGAGCCGTTCCTGCGGAAGCTGCCCGTCGACGCGCTGTGGGGCGTCGGGCCGGTGACGGCGCGCAAGCTGCGGGCGCACGGCCTGGCGAAGCTGACCGACCTCCGCGGCGTGGACGAGGCGGCGCTGCGGCGGCTGGTCGGCCGGCAGGCGGACTGGCTGCGGCGGCTGGCGCACGGCGAGGACGACCGGCCGGTGACGCCCGACCGGGTGGCCAAGTCCAGCGGGTCGGAGCGCACCTGGCCCGAGGACCTCGTGGACCTCGACCGCATCCGCGGCGAGGTCGAGCGCATGGCCCGGCGGGCCGGCGACTGGCTGGCCGGCCGCACGCGGGCGGCGCGGACGGTGACCATCAAGGTGCGCTACGCCGACTTCACGACGATCACGCGCAGCCTGACGGCGCGGCCGGCGGCGCGCGACGCCGATACGGTGGCGGCGCGGGCGCTGGCGCTGCTGGCGCGGACCGAGGCGGGGACGCGGCCGGTGCGCCTGCTCGGCGTGAGCGTGCACAACTTCACGGCGACCGACGAGGCCGAGGCCGACGCCGACGCCGCCCACCCGCTGCTGTGGGACCTGCCGGCCGCCCCGGCAGCGCCGCCCGCATCATGACCGGAACCTGCACCATGACCGCGACGCCAGCACCATGACCGCGACGCCAGCACCATGACCGCGACGCCAGCACCATGACCGGAGGGCCCACATCATGACCGGAACGCCAACACCATGACCGTCACGCCAGCGCCATGACCGTCACGCTGCCGGCGGAGCTCGCGCGGCTCGGCTGGGACCGGTCGTTCGCGGAGGCGTTCGCCGCCGTCGCGGCGCCCGGCCTGGTGCCCGCGCGGGTGGGCGTCGAGCACAACCACCTGTACCGCGTCCTCACCGACGGCGGCGAGCTGCTGGCCGAGGCCGCGGGCAGCCTGCGGCACGCCGCGGCGGCCGCCGACGCGCTGCCCGCCGTGGGCGACTGGGTGGCGGTGCGCGCGGGCGCCGCGCGCCGGGCCACCATTCGCGCGGTGCTGCCCCGCCGGAGCTGCTTCGCCCGCAAGGCGGCCGGCGGCTTGACCCGGCGCCAGGTGGTGGCGGCCAACGTCGACACGGTGTTCCTGGTGGCGGGGCTCGACGGCGACTTCAAGCCGCGCCGGATGCAGCGCTACCTCGCGGCGGCCGCCGAGAGCGGCGCGGCGCCCGTGGTGGTGCTCAACAAGACCGACGTTTGCGGCGCGGTGGACGAGGCGGTGGCGGCCATCCGGGCGCTGGCTCCGCAGGTGCCGCTGCACGCCACGAGCTGCGCGGCGCCGCGCGGCCTCGACGCGCTCGCGGCCTACCTGACGGCCGGCCGGACGGTGGCTCTGCTCGGCTCGTCGGGCGTCGGCAAGTCGACCATCGTCAACTACCTGCTGGGCGCCGAGCGGCAGCGCACGCGCAGCGTCCGCCGGCGCGACAGCCGGGGCCGCCACACGACGGTGCACCGCGAGCTGCTGGTGCGGCCGGACGGGGGCGTCATCATCGACACGCCCGGCATGCGCGAGCTGCAGCTCTGGGACAGCGAGCGGGCGCTCGCGGACGTCTTCGACGACATCGACGCGCTGGCGGGCGACTGCCGCTTCCGCGACTGCCGGCACCGCAGCGAGCCCGGTTGCGCCGTCCGCGGCGCCGTGGCGGGGGGCAGCCTCGCGGCCGGACGACTGGCGCACTTCCAGCGCCTGGAGGACGAGCGCGCGGAGCTGCAGGCGCGGCGCGAGCGCCTCGAGCACCTGGCCGAGCTGCGCCGGCCCGGCGCAGCGCGCGGACGCGGCTCGCGGCGCCTGCCGGGCGACTGATAAGATGAATCTCATGGTCGACCGGGACCAGGTGCCCCTCCTCCTCGGCATCGGCGCCGTCGTCGTCACCCTCGGCGTCGGCACCTGCTCGACCAACGCCCGCATCGACGACCTCGGCGACAACATGAACAGCCGCTTCGACGACATGAACAACCGCTTCGAGGACATGAACCGCCGCTTCGACGACGTCAACCGGCGCATCGACGGCGTCCAGGCCGACGTGCGCGAGCTGCGCGGGCTCTTCTTCGAGAGCATCAAGGGCGACGCGCCCGCCAACTGACAGGATGAATCTCATGGTCGACCGGGACCAGGTGCCCCTCCTCCTCGGCATCGGCGCCGTCGTCGTCACCCTCGGCGTCGGCACCTGCTCGACCAACGCCCGCATCGACGACCTCGGCGACAACATGAACAGCCGCTTCGACGACGTCAACCGGCGCATCGACGGCGTCCAGGCCGACGTGCGCGAGCTGCGCGGGCTCTTCTTCGAGAGCATCAAGGGCGACGCGCCCGCCAACTGACAGGATGAATCTCATGGTCGACCGGGACCAGATCCCCCTGCTGCTAGGCATCGGCGCCGTCGTCGTCACCCTCGGCGTCGGCACCTGCTCGACCAACGCCCGCATCGACGACCTCGGCGACAACATGAACAGTCGCTTCGACGACCTCGCCGGCACCATGAACAACCGCTTCGACGACATGAACAACCGCTTTGACGACCTCACCGGCACGATGAACAACCGCTTCGGCGACGTGAACCGCCGCATCGACGACGTCAACCGGCGCATCGACGGCGTCCAGGCCGACGTGCGCGAGCTGCGCGGACTCTTCTTCGAGAGCCTCAAGAGCGACGGCCCCGTCGACTGACGCCGGCCCGTCCGGAACCCGTCGCGGCGGCCGCCGCGGCGCCAACCGCTCCAGGCCGCGGCCGCCCCGCTCGCCCGCCCGCCTCGCTCAGCCGCCGCCCCGCGCCAGCCGGCGACGCGCCCAGGCGGCGTGCTCGGCGACGAGCGCCGCGGCGCGGGAGTCGTCGTCGCTGGCGGCCGGGTCCGAGAGCGCCGCGCCGGCGGCCGGGGACCCGCTGTTGCCGAGGGCGACGGCGGTGTTGCGGCGCAGGCGGCGCAGGCCCGCGTAGGCCATCGCGCTGCGCTTGACCGCCGGCCGCAGCACGGCGTCGGGCTGGCGCCACAGCGCGTCGAGGCGGGGCTGGTCCAGCGCCGGGTGCGGCTGCCAGGCGGGGTCGGTCGAGACCGGGGGCCGCGCGTTCCAGGGGCAGACCTCCTGGCAGATGTCGCAGCCGTAGACGTGGCTGCCCAGGTCCGCGCGCACCGGCTCGGGCAGCGCCCCGCGCTGCTCGATCGTCAGGTACGAGACGCAGCGGTTGGCATCGAGCACGTGCGGCTCGACGAGCGCGTCGGTCGGGCAGGCCTCCAGGCACAGCGTGCACGTGCCGCACTGGTCGAGCGCCGGCGCGTCGGTCTCGAGCGGCAGGGTGCAGACGATCTCCGACAGGAACAGCCACGAGCCGAGCCCGGCGTTGATGAGGCAGGTGTTCTTGCCGATCCAGCCGAGGCCGGCGTACTGCGCGTAGACGCGCTCCTGGACCGGGCCGGTGTCGACGTACGGGCGCGCCTCGAACGGCTCGGGGCTGGCCGTCCGCAGCCAGTCGAGGAGCTCGCGCGTGCGCCGGCCGATGACCGCGTGGTAGTCCTCGCCCCAGGCGTAGCGCGAGACGCGGGCCTGGCCGGGGTCGGCCTGCTCGGTCGAGTAGGGCCGGTCGACGTGGTAGTTGGTGGCGAGTGCGATCACCGTGCGCGCGCCCGGCAGCACCTGCCGCACGTCGGCCCGGCGCGCGGCGGTCCGTTCCATGTAGCGCATCTCGCCCGCGCAGCCGCGGTCGAGCCACTCGCGCAGGAAGGCCAGCTCGGGGAAGGCGCCGGCCGGCGCGATGCCGCACAGCGCGAACCCCAGCTCGCGGGCGCGGGTCTTGACGTCGGCGGCGGACGGCACGTTGCTCCGGACTCGGCAGCCGGCGAGGGCCGGCTCAGCCGACGAAGGCGCGGGCGATGAGCGTCACCATGCCGATGATGAGCATCACCGTCCCCGTGAGCACGACGTCGAGCTTCGTCTCGACGCGCACCAGCCGGGATTCGAAGGCCGCGATCTCCTCGGCGGCGGCCCGGGCGCGTGCGTCTGAGGCGCCCGCTTCCTTGAAGGCTTCGCAGGTCTCGGAAAGCATCACGGCCATGGTTCGCCTGCCGGCGTTCGAGCAGCGGGAATACCCGATCAATGCTACCAGATCGGCCGGCGACCGGCGCCTCGCGGCGCCACGCTCGCAGGACTCGCCCGCGTGCTATCCTGCGAATTTCGCGCCATGCCCTGGATCGATATTCTGTCACCGGCCATCGTCATCGCGGTCGTCGTCCTGCTGTGGCGGCAGACCAACGGCCGCCTCGACACGCTGACCGCCACCGTCGCCGACATCGACCGGCGCCTCGCCACGCTCGAAGGACGAATCACCGGCTGGCAGGACCGCCAGCACGCGCTGCGCACGTCGCCGCCCGGCGACCGGCACCAGGAGTCCGTGCCGTAGAACGGCGTAGACTCCTGGCGAGGGTTGGTTGGGCGGCAACCGGAGCCGGAGGCGACGATTGCCGGGCTAATCTGCGCCGGCTTCCGCCAGCACGGCCTCGGCCGCGCGGCGGCTCGCGCCTGCCCCGCCCAGCCGCTCGCGGACCTCGCCGAGCGCGCGGCGCGCCGCGGCGGCGTGCGGCGCGTCCGTGAGGAAGCGCACCACCTCGTCGCTGACGGCGGCAGCCGTGAAAGCGTCCTGCACCAGCTCGGGGACGACCCGCCGGCCGGCGATGAGGTTGACCATGCCCACCGTGTCGACGTGGGCGAACGCGCGGACCACCCGGTACGTGAGCGCCGACAGCCGGTAGACGACGACCATCGGGCAGCCGTGCAGGGCGGCCTGCACCGTGGCGGTGCCCGAGGCGGTGACGGCCGCGTCCGCCGCGGCCAGCGCCTCGTCGGCCCCCGACTCGACCGTCGCCAGCGGCGCCCCGGCGGCGGCCAGCGTGGCCAGCGGGGCGAGCAGGCCGTCGTCGAGGTGCGTCGCGCGCGCGACGACGAACTGCGCCGCGGGCACCCGCCGGCGCACCCGCTCGGCCGCGCGGACCAGCCCGGGCAGCAGGGCGCGCACCTCGTTCGGCCGGCTGCCCGGCAGCAGCGCCACGACGGGCGCGCCGGGGTCGAGGCCGTGGGCGCGCAGGAACCCGGCCCGCGGCCGCGGCGCGCCGCACAGCTCGACCAGCGGATGGCCGACGAAGTCGACCGGGATGCCGGCCTCGCGGTAGATGGCGGCCTCGAACGGAAAGATCACCAGCGCGCGCCGCGCGAAGCGCCGGATGGTGCGCAGCCGGCCCCGCCGCCACGCCCACACCTGGGGGCAGACGTAGTAGACGACCGGGACGCCCAGGCGCCGCAGGGCGCCGGCCAGGCGGAAGTTGAAGTCGGGAAAGTCGAGCGGGACGAAGACGTCGGGGCGCTCGGCGCGCGCGAGCCGCACCAGGCGGCGGTAGACGGCGAGCGAGCGCGGCAGCACGGACAGCGCCTCGGACAGCCCGGTGACCGTCAGCCCGCGGTAGTCCTCGACGGCCTCGCCGCCGCCGGCCCGCAGGCGCGGCCCGCCCAGCCCGTACACGCGCGCCGCGGGGTCGAGCCGGCGGATGGCGCCGGCGAGCGCGCCGGCGTACAGATCGCCCGACGGCTCGCCGCAGGAGACGAGGACCTTCACGGCCGGCGCGAGCCGCTGCCGTAGAGGTCGACGCTGGCGATGGGCACCACCTCGTAGTCGTCGAAGCCCACGCCGG
Source organism: Vicinamibacterales bacterium (assembly GCA_963665465.1). Taxonomy (GTDB): domain Bacteria; phylum Acidobacteriota; class Vicinamibacteria; order Vicinamibacterales; family UBA8438; genus JAAXGX01. The sequence continues at coordinate 3,261,597 of OY762226.1, read as the reverse complement.
GCAGGTCGTCGATGAACGACGACGCGTCGCCGACCAGCACGATGGCGAGGCTGTCCGGGCGCAGGAAGTTGCGAGCCACGCGCTGGATGTCGTTGGGGGTCACGCCCCGCACGCGCTCGGGGAACGTCTCGAGCTCGTCGAGATCGAGGCCGAAGAGCACCGCCTCGAGCACCTGCGTGGCAATGGCGTTGGGCGTCTCGATCGACAGCGGGAAGTTGCCCGCCAGGTAGTCCTGCGCGCCGCGCAGCTCGCTGTGGCGCACGCGGTCGCGCTGCAGCCGCGCGATCTCGTCCACCATCAGGCGCAGGGCCTCGCTCGTGGCCGGCGAGCGGGTCTCGGTCTGCGCCATGAAGTCGCCGGTGAACTGCCGGCCGGACAGGTCGGCCGAGGCCGCGTAGGTCAGCGAGCGGGCGGTGCGCAGCACGCTGCCCAGCCGGTTGCCCCCCTCGCCGCCGAGGATCTTGATGGCCACGTCGAACGCCAGGAAGTCGGGGTGGGCGCGCGGCAGGGCCAGGTGCCCGACGCGCATCACCGTCTGCACGGCGTCCGGCTTGTCGACCACGATCAGCCGGCGCGCGGGCGTCGGCGGCTCGACGAGGCTGGGCACCGGCAGGTCGCCGCGCTCCCAGTCGCCGAGGACGCGGCGGACGCCGGCCAGCGCCTCGTCGGCGGTCACGTCGCCCACGACGGCCAGGATCGCGTTGTTCGGGATGTAGTGCGCCTGGTGGAACGTGGCCAGGTCGGCGGGGCGGATGCGCTGCAGCGAGGCCGGCGTGCCGTTGATCGGCCGGCCGTACGGGTGCCCGCCGTAGACGAGCTGGCCGAAGACGATGCCGGCCACGTAGCCCGGATCGTCCTGGCTGACCTGCATGCTCGACAGGAGCTGGCGGCGGTGGCGCTCGATCTCGGCCGGGTGGTAGGTCGGCCGGCGCACGACGTCGGACAGCAGGTCGAGGGCGAGGTCGAAGTCGTCCTTGAGGACCAGGATGTTGACGAAGCTCAGGTCGCTGCCGGCGCCCACCGCGAGGCTGCCGCCGACGTTGTCGATGGTCGCGGCCAGCTCCTGCGCGCTGCGGCCGGCCGCCCCCTGGTCGAGCAGCTCCGCGGCCATGGAGGCGACGCCCGGCAGCTCCTCCGGATCGTTCGTCGAGCCGGCGCGGACGAGCAGGCGGATGTTGACCACCGGCTGCTCGTGGGCGCCCACCGCGACCACCTGCAGGCCGTTGTCGAGCTGATCGAGCTGGTACTCGGGGAAGTGCACCTCGGGCGCGAGCAGCGGCGGCGGCGGGCTCTCGGCCGGCCAGTCCGCGACCTGCGCGAGCGCGGCGGCCGAGGCGAGCGCCAGGGCCAGCGCGCAGGCCGTCGAGCAGACCAGCGCGAAGACCGGCGCCGGTAGGGCGGACGCGAAACGGGCCGGCGCGCCGGGATGCCGCCCGGTCATCGCGACGCCACCCCCAGGCGGGGGCCGAACCCGCGCGCGCCGCGCGGCAGGATGGTCAGCACCAGGCGGTTCTCCGGCCGGAAGTAGGTGCGCGCCACGCGCTGCACGTCGTCCTTGCTCACGTTCATGAAGATGTCGAACTCGCCGTCGGCCGTGGTGATGTCGTCGTGGATCACCGCCGCGTGGGCCAGGTGCGCCGCCTTCTGCGAGTTGGTGATGCGGCCGATGATGTAGTCGCGCGCGAACTGGTTCTTCGTGCGCTGCAGCTCGTCGTCGCTGACCGGCTCCTCCTTGAGCCGCTCGAGCTCGCCGATGAGCGCGTCGGCGGCCTCGTCGGGCCGGCGCCCCGGGGCCACGATGGCCACCGCGTAGAACAGGTTGGGGTCGTCGATGATGTTGCCCTGCCCGAAGGCGGAAACGGCGACCTGGTCGTCGTAGACGAGGCTGCGGTAGATGCGCGAGCTGAGGCCGTCGGAGAGCACCTTCGACGCGATGTGCAGCGGGTAGGCGTCGGGGTGCCCGTCGTAGGTGATGTGGTGCGCCACCACGACGGCGGGCAGCGGCCAGTTGTCGGCCTCCACGGTCACCTGCCGCTCGGCCTGCCAGGCCGGCTCGCGCGGAATCTCGCGCGGCACCGGGCGGCCGGCCTTCGGCACGCGGCCCAGGTAGTGCTCGATCATCTCCAGCGTGTTGGCGGCGTCGATGTCGCCCACCACGACGATGGTGGCGTTCTCCGGCGTGTAGTAGGTGTCGTAGAACTCGCGCACGTCGGCGATGGACGCGGCCTCGATGTCCTGCATCGACCCGATGGCCGTGTGCTTGTAGGGATGGATCTCGAAGGCGTGGTCGTAGACGATCTCCGAGAGCAGCCCGAACGGCTCGTTCTCGTAGCGCCAGCGGCGCTCCTCCTTGACGACCTCGCGCTCGGCGTCGAGCGTGCGCCGGTTGATGCGCAGCGTCGCCATGCGGTCGGCCTCCAGCCACAGCACCAGCGGCAGGTACTGCGACGGCACGGTCTGCAGGAACACCGTGGCGTCCTCGGTCGTGTACGCGTTGCCGTCGCCGCCGACGCGCGAGATGTGCGTCAGGTGCTGGTCGGGACGGACGTTCTTCGAGCCCTTGAACATCAGGTGCTCGAACAGGTGCGCGAAGCCGGTGCGCCCCGGCGGCTCGTTCTTCGACCCGACGTGGTACCAGACCTCGACGTGCACGATCGGCGTGGAGTGGTCCTCGGACAGCACCACCTTCAGCCCGTTGTCGAGCGTGAAGAGCCGGTAGTCGAGCTTCGGCGGACGCACCTGGCCCGACAGCGTCGCGGCCAGCAGGGTGCCGACGACGAGCGCCACGACAGCGGCCGTAATGCGGATCTTGGCGACCATGGCGGGATTATCTCACAGTCCCGTCACCACGCCCGCGCCGTCAGGCGCGCTCGCCGGCGGCATGCCGACGATCGCGCCATTCAATGCTGCAGCCCGAGCGGTGCGGCAGGTGCACGGGCAACCGTCGCCCCCGTGTCATATTGGAGCTGGCTGAAGTTTCGCGGAGAGCGCGCTGCATTCATCGATACGGATTCGTGGCTACCGGGGGCTCGACTCGTTCCGGATGCGGGGGCTCGGTCGCATCAACCTGCTCGTCTCGAAGTCCGCCGCGGGCGGGGTCACAATCCAGAGAATTGTCCGGAGCCGGGGCGAGGCGGTCAGGGTCGGCGGCGACGCAATCGTTGCCGCTGCCGAGCGAAACCTGGAGGTCAGGTGAGTTGCCTGTTCACCCCGGGAAGCTGCTCGTGGAGGGCAAGACGGACCAGTGCGTAATCCCGTACCTGATGGAAGCCAACGGCGTCCCGTGGCCGGACTATCGCGATCCGGACTGCCCCGCGTTCATTGCCGATTCCGGCAGCGTCAACGAGATACTGAAGCCGGAAGTCATCGAGGCCGAATTGAGAGCGTCGGGACTCGAAGCTCTGGGGGTTGTGGTCGATGCAGATGGTGACGCGTCGGCCCGATGGGATGAGCTCAGAGCGTTGTGGGACAGAGAATTCGCAGACTTGCCGGACCAGATTCCCGCCGGCGGCCCGGAGGTTTGTTCACGCCGGCAGCCCGAGGTTCGGTGTCTGGATCATGCCAGACAATCGGTTCCAGGGAATGCTCGAGGACTTAGCTCGTCCGATTGATTCCGGAGGATTCCAGCGCGCTGTACCAGCGAGCCCGACACTGCGTCGCGGAGGCGAAACGGGACCATGCACCGTTCAGGGATGTACACGAGAGAAAGGCCGAGGTCTACACGTGGCTCGCGTGACAGGACCCGCCGGGACTTCGATTGCACGAAGCGGTGAAACACAGGGTTCTCGACCCGACGCGGCCGGAATCTCGGCCTTTTGTCGAGTGGTTCAGAAGCCTCCTTGGCGTGTAGACGGCCTCGCGACGCGATGCTCGACTCCCACCCCGCCCAGACCCCGGCGCGGCGCCGCCGGCACACCTCACCACGCCCGCGCCGTCAGGCGCACGTCGAGGCGGAACCAGCGGGGGGTGTCGCGCGTGAACTGGCCGGCGTCGATGCGCTGCTCCCAGCCGGCGAGCAGGTCGACCGCGCCGACGCCGGCGGGCAGCCGGACGCCGGCCAGCACCCGCCCGCCGCGGCGGGCGGCGCGGCCGAAGTGCGCGCGCTCGACCGGGACGACGACGCCGGTGGCGGCGGCCACGAGCGAGACCCGCGCATTGAGCGGCAGCTCGGCGGCCGCGTGCAGCTCGAGCTGCGCGGTGTAGTCGACGTTGGCCCGCTCGACCGTGCCCATGGCCCGCGCGGCGGCGTCCACCTGCACCGGGCCGACGGCGAAGCGGTCGCCGTAGGCCACCCCCACCATGTTCCAGGACACGCTGCCGAGGTCGGCGCGGTCGGCGAGGTGGCGCGAGACGTGGTGGAAGGCGGCGCCGAGCTCGCCGCGCGGGAGGCGGACGAAGACGGCGAAGTCGGTGGTGTAGTTGTTCTGGTTGGGGTCGATGTCGCGCAGCTCGCTGCCGATGATGGTCTCGAGGCTGGCCAGCAGGTTGCCGCGCACGAAGCCGAGGTCGAACAGGTCGGCATCGATGCCGATGTCGGCGTCCCAGTTGTAGCGCGCGTCGGCGCCGGCGCCGGCCAGCCGCGCGACGTCGAGGGTGGTGCCGAGCGCCGTCAGCACGCCGCGGGCGGGCGGGACATCCATGCGCGGCAGCGGGCCGCCCAGCGTCTGGGCGGCGGCGGGGGCCGGGCGCCAGAGCGCCGCGCAGCAGAGCGCCGCGCACAGCACGAGCGGGACGCGGCGGCACGACGCGACGTGCATGGAAGGCCGGCGCACTATATCATGGAGGTCAGTCGTGAACGGGTTTGCCGAGCGGGTCCTGGAACTGATTCCCTCCGGGGTGTCGCCGCCGGGGGCGCTGGGCTGGCTGTTCGGGATCTCGCTGCTGCTGTTCGCCGCGACCCTCGGGGCGATGCCGGTGGTGATCGCGCGCATGCGCGCGGACTATTTCGTGCGGCCGGACACCCCGGACGACGGCGGGCGCTATCCGGTCGCCCGCTGGGCGCTGCTCGCGCTCAAGAACCTGCTCGGCCTGATCCTGCTGCCGGCGGGGCTGGCGATGCTGATCCTCCCGGGCCAGGGCATCATCACCGTCCTGGTCGCGCTGACGCTGCTCAACTTCCCCGGCAAGCGGCGCCTCGAGCTGCAGATCGTCCGCCGGCGGCCCGTGCGGGCGGCGGCGGACTGGATCCGCGCGCGCACCGGCCGGCCGCCGTTCATCATTCATTAGACGGGGCTGCGCCCCGAGCCCCCGGCGGCCGCTTGCGGGGGCCCCTGCGCCCCGCGCCGCTGCCGCCGAGCCGCGCTGTGCGCGGCTTGCGCCGGCTGCGCCCGCGCCTCAGTCATCAGGCGGGGCCGCGCACCGAGGCCCCCGGCGGCCGCTTGCGGGGGCCCCTGCGCCCCGCGCCGCTGCCGCCGAGCCGCGCTGTGCGCGGCTTGCGCCGGCTGCGCCCGCGCCTCAGTCATCAGGCGGGGCCGCGCACCGAGGCCCCCGGCGGCCGCTTGCGGGGGCCCTGCGCCCCGCGCCGCTGCCGCCGAGCCGCGCTGTGCGCGGCTTGCGCCGGCTGCGCCCGCGCCTCAGTCATCAGGCGGGGCCGCGCACCGAGGCCCCCGGCGGCCGCTTGCGGGGGCCCCTGCGCCCCGCGCCGCTGCCGCCGAGCCGCGCTGTGCGCGACTTGCGCCGGCTGCGCCCGCGCCTCATTCATTAGACGGGGCTGCGCCCCGAGCCCCCGGCGGCCGCTTGCGGGGGCCCCTGCGCCCCGCGCCGCTGCCGCCGAGCCGCGCTGTGCGCGGCTCCTGTGCGGTCGCGTGGCATAATGCCGGGCATGCGGCGGCCGTTCGGCAGCGGGACCGGGACCGAGGTGGGAACGTCGCTCGCCTTCGCGGTCGCGTTGCTGCTGGCGGCGGCGGCGGCGACGCTGCGGTCGGGCGCGCAGGACGAGCCGCCGCGTGCGGGCGACGCGCCGGACGCGGCGCAGCCCGCGGCGGCGGCGCCGGTCACCTTCGACCACCGCGTGCACGTGGCGGACAACGGCTTGGCCTGCCAGCTCTGCCACGCCTACGCGCGGCGCGGCCCGGTCGCGGGCCTGCCGCCGGCGGCCCGCTGCGCCGGCTGCCACCGCTTCATCGCCACGGAGAGCCCCGCCGTCGCCAGCCTCATGGCGCGCTTCGAGGCCGGCGAGCCGCTGGCGTGGACGCGCGTCCACCACCTGCCCGAGTACGTGCGCTTCACCCACAAGCGCCACGTGCTCGCCGGCGTCGCCTGCGCGACGTGCCACGGCGACGTGGGCGCCATGCGCCGCGTCGAGCAGGCGGCCCCGCTCACCATGGGCTGGTGCGTGGGCTGCCACGAGCAGCGCGAGGCGCCGGACGACTGCCTCACCTGCCACTACTGAGGGCGGGCCGGACGCGCCCGCTGGAAGTACCCTTACAATAGGCCGATGGCTGGGGGGGCGCAGGGTTCGACCGGGAACGCCGAGGCGGCCGGTTCGGACGCCCCGCTGGCCCGGACCGTCGGCCGCCGGATCTTCCTGAAGGTGCTCGGCAGCGCGGCGCCCGCGGCCGCCGCGGCCTGCGCGCCGCTGCCGGCCGAGCAGATCATCCCCTACGTCGTCCCGCCCGAGGACGTGGTGCCGGGCGTCGCCGCCTGGTACGCCACGGTGTGCGGCGAGTGCCCCGCGGGCTGCGGCATGCTGGTCCGCACGCGCGAGGGGCGCGCGGTCAAGGTCGAGGGCAACCCCGAGCACCCGCTCAACCGCGGCGCCCTGTGCATCCGCGGCCAGGCGGCGCTGCAGGGTCTGTACAACCCCGACCGGTTCGAGGGGCCGCGGCAGCGGCGCGCGGCGGGCCGCGGGCCCGGCGACGGCGTCCTCGAGCCGCTGGGCTGGCCCGCGGCGCAGCAACTGCTCGTCGAGCGGCTGCAGGCCGCCCGCGCCGGCGGCGAGCCCGGGCGGATCGCGGTGGTGACGCCGCTGCTGACGGGCACGCTCGAGCGGCTCGTGGCGCGCTGGACCAAGGCGGTCGGCGCGCGGCGGCTGCGCTACGAGCCGTTCGCCCACGAGGCGCTGCGCGCCGCCGGCCGGGCGGTGTTCGGCCTCGACGCCGTGCCGCGCTACGACTTCGCGCGCCCCGACCTGATCGTCTCGTTCGGCGCCGACTTCCTCGAGACCTGGCTGTCGCCGGTCGAGCACGGCCGGGCGTTCGCGGCGGGGCGGCGGCGGGGCGGCGGCCTGCGCACCCGGCTGGTGCAGCTCGAGCCGCGCCAGTCGCTCACCGGCGCGCAGGCGGACGAATGGGTGACCCTGGAGCCGGGCACCGAGGGCCTCGTGGCCGCCGCCATGGCGCACGCGATCATCGCCGAGCGGCGCGTGCTGCTGCCGCGCGCCGAGCTCGGCGCCGCGGCGCGCCTCTTCGAGCTGGTGCGCGAGCACGCGCCCGAGCAGGTGACCGGCCGGACCGGCGTGCCGGCGGCGACCATCCGCGCGCTGGCGCGGCGCTTCGCCGACCCGGAGGCGGGCGGCGGGCGCACGCTCGCGGTGGGCGGCGGCGTGGCGGCCGGCGGCGCCGCGGCGACGGCCGTCCAGATCATGGTGCACCTGCTCAACCACCTGGCCGGCAACACCGGGGCCACGGTGACCTTCGACGCGCCGACCGGCGAGCGCCCGGCGGTGCCCGGGAGCTGGAGCGGCGCCGGCACCTACCGCGACCTGCGGGCGCTGGCCGCGGACATGGCGGCGGGCGACATCGACGTGCTGCTGATCCACGACGTCAACCCGGCGCACGCCCTGCCGGGCGGCGCGGGCCTCGCGGCGGCGGTCGCCAGCGTTCCGACCGTGGTGAGCACCGCCGCCTGCCCCGACGAGACGGCCACGCTCGCCGATCTGGTGCTGCCGGCCCACACCCCGCTCGAAGCCTGGGGCGACGCCGAGCCGGCGGGCGGCGTGCGCGGCCTCCAGCAGCCGGCGCTGCGGCCGCTGCTCGACACGCGGCACCTGGGCGACATCCTGCTCGACGCCGGCCGGGCCCTGGGGGACGAGGTCGCCGCGGCCTTGCCGCCGGCGGGCGACTTCGCGGCGCTGCTCCGCACCGAGTGGGAGGCGGCGCACGCGGCGGCCGGCGGCGGGGACTTCGAAGCGTTCTGGGCGGACGCGCAGCGGCGCGGCGGGACCTTCGAGCCCGCGCGGCCGGCCGCGCCGAGGCTGCGGCGCGCCGTCCTCGAGACGCCGCTCGAGCTCGATCCGGGGCGCGGGGAGCGGCCCTTCACGCTGGTGGCGTATCCGTCGGCCCATTTCTACGACGGCCGCGGCGCCAACCGCGCCTGGCTGCAGGAGGTGCCCGACCCGCTGCTGAAGACCACCTGGAGCAGCTGGGCCGAGCTGGCGCCGGAGACGGCGCGCGCGCTGGGCGCCGAGGACGGGCAACTGCTCCACATCGAGTCGGACCACGGCGCGGTCGACGCCACCCTGCTCGTCAACCCGCACGCGCGGCCCGGCGTGGTGGCCGTCCCGCTCGGGCAGGGGCACACCGCGTACGGCCGCTACGCGAGCGGGCGCGGCGTCAACGCGGCGGCGCTGCTCGATCCGCGGCCCGAGGAGCCGGGGGGCGGCCCGCGCTGGCTGGGCACGCCGGTCGACATCGCGCCGCGGGCGGTCCGGCGGCCGGTGCCCCGCCTGCAGACGACCTTCGACCAGGACGGCCGCGGCATCGCGCGCGCCGTGACGCTGGACGAGCTGGCGGCGGGCGGCCCGGCCCCCGCCGCCGAGCCGGCCTTCAGCCTCTATCCGGACCATCCGCACCCCGAGCACCGCTGGGGCATGGCCATCGACCTCGACACCTGCACCGGCTGCAACGCCTGCGTCGCGGCCTGCTACGCGGAGAACAACGTCCCGGTCCTGGGCGCCGATCAGATGCGCCGCGGGCGCACGATGGCGTGGCTGCGGATCGAGCGCTTCGTCGAGAACGGCCCCGCGGGCCCCGACAACCGCTTCGTGCCGATGCTGTGCCAGCACTGCGACCACGCGCCGTGCGAGACGGTCTGCCCCACCTACGCGACGTACCACACCGACGAGGGGCTCAACGCGCAGGTCTACAACCGCTGCGTCGGGACGCGCTACTGCGCCAACAACTGCCCGTACAAGGTGCGCCGCTTCAACTGGTCGGAACCCGAGTTCCCGGCGCCGCTCGACCGCCAGCTCAACCCGGACGTGACCACCCGCACCGTGGGGGTCATGGAGAAGTGCACCTTCTGCGTGCAGCGCATCCGGGAGGGGCAGGACCACGCGCGGGACGCCGGCCGCGCGCCGCGCGACGGCGACGTCACGCCGGCCTGCGCCCAGACGTGCGCGGCCGAGGCCATCGTCTTCGGCGACCTCGCCGATCCGGCCAGCCGCGTGTCGCGGCTCGCGGCCGACGGGCGCGCCTACCACGTGCTCGACAGCCTGAACACGCGGCCAGCGGTGAGCTACCTGCGCAAGGTGCGGCGCGCGTGACGCCGGAGCGCAGCGGCGAGATGAGCCTCGCCGCCACCACCGACGACGTCCTGCGCACGCTCGGACGCCCGGGACGCGCGTACGTCGCCGCGGTGGCCGGCCTGCTGGCCGTGCTGGCCCTCGCCGCGGCGGCCTTCGCCCGCCAGGTCGGCAGCGGCCTGGGCGTGGCCGGCTACCAGCCGCCGATCCTGTGGGGCGTCTACATCACGAACTTCGTCTTCTGGATCGGGATCACGCACTCGGGCACGCTGATCTCGGCGGTGCTGTTCCTGTTCCGGGCGCGCTGGCGCACCGGCGTGGCGCGCGCCTCGGAGGCGATGACCGTCTTCGCGATCATGACCGGCGCGCTCTTCCCCATCATCCACCTCGGGCGTCCCTGGGTGTTCTACTGGCTGATGCCGTACCCCAACGCGCGCGAGCTGTGGGTGAACTTCCGCTCGCCGATCATCTGGGACCTGTTCGCCATCATGACCTACCTGACGGTGAGCGTCGTCTTCCTCTACGTCGGACTGCTGCCCGACATCGCGACGGCGCGCGACCGGGTCCGCGACTGGCGGCGGCACGCCTACCGGGTGCTGGCCCTCGGCTGGTCGGGGTCGGACCGCGAGTGGCACCACTACCGCAGCCTGTACGGCCTGCTGGCGGCGCTGGCGGTGCCGCTGGCCGTCTCGGTGCACAGCGTCGTCTCCTGGGACTTCGCCACCACGCTGCTGCCCGGCTGGCACAGCACGATCTTCGGGCCCTACTTCGTGGCGGGCGCCATCTTCTCGGGCGTGGCGATGATGATCACGCTGCTGGCGCCGATGCGCACGCTGCTGGGCCTCGAGCGCTACATGCAGATCCGCCACTTCGACAACCTCGGCAAGCTGCTGCTGGTGCTGTCGCTGGTGATGACCTACGCCTACGCCATGGAGTTCTTCGTGGCCTGGTACAGCGGCAACCCGTTCGAGCAGGGCGCCTACTGGGCGCGCCTGACCGGCCCCTACGCGCCGCTGACGTGGACGATGCTGGCCTGCAACTCCGCCGTGCCGCTCGTGCTGCTCGCGCGCCGCGTGCGCACGTACCTGCCGGCGCTGTTCGCCGTGGCCATCCTCGTCAACGTCGGCATGTGGCTGGAGCGCTACGTCATCGTGGTCTCGTCGCTCGCGCGCGAGTTCGATCCGGCGAACTGGACCGGCCTGTACGATCCGACCTGGGTGGAGTGGGCCATCACGGCCGGGTCGTTCGCCCTGTTCGGGCTGCTGTTCCTCGCGTTCGTGAAGCTGTTCCCGCCGGTCGCCATGCACGAGATCAAGGAGCAGGCGGAGGCGGCATGAGCGAGGCGACGCTGCTCGGCGTGTACGCCAGCGGCGACGCGGCCGCGCGCGGGGCGGGCGCCGTCCGGGCGGCGGGCCTGGGGACCGCGGCGACCTACGCGCCGACGGCCGACCCGGCGCTGATCGCGGCGGCGGCGCGCCGGCCGAGCCCGGTCCGGCTCTGCACGCTGCTGGGCGGCCTCGCGGGCGGCGCCATCGGCATCGTCTTTCCCGCGTACACGATGCTGGACATGGGGCTCGTGGTCGGGGGCAAGCCGATCGTCTCGATCCCGCCGCTCGTCATCATCGGCTTCGAGCTGGCGATGCTGGGCGCCGCGCTGGGCGGGCTGGCCGGCTTCCTGCTGCTGAGCCGGCTGCCGCGCCGGCCCGTGCCGGCGCTGGCCGGGCGGGGGTTCACCGCGGACCGCTTCGGCGTGCTGGTGACCTGCGCTCCCCGGCAGCGGGCGGCGGCGCGCGCCGCGCTCGAGCAGGCCGGCGCGGAGGAGGTGCGCGACGGTGCGTAGCCCGCGCGCGGCGGGGCCCGGCAGGGCGGCGGGGCCGGGGCTGGCGCTCGGGCTGCTGGCGGCCGGCCTCGTCTGGCTGGCCGGCTGCGCGGGCCCGCCCGACATGGGCCGCGGCGCGGCCGTCGGTCCGCACGCGCCGCAGGCGCCGCCGGCCGGCACGCTGGCCGTCGGGGCGCCGGCCGTCCTCGATCGCGCGGCGGCCCGGGCGCGGCTGCGCAACCCGCGCCCGGCCGGGACGGACGTGCTGGCCGAGGGCGCCGAGCTGTACGGCGTCTACTGCCTGCTCTGCCACGGGGCCCTGGGCGGCGGCGACGGCCCGCTGGCGGCGCACTTTCCCCGCATGCCCGACCTGCGGGGGCCGCGCGTCGGGCGCTATGCCGACGGCGACCTGTACACGATCGTGCGCCAGGGCGGGTTCCGGATGCCCGCCTACGCCGACGTGCTGAGCGCCGGGGAGCGCTGGGCCGTCGTCACCTACCTGCGCACGCTCGGAGGCGGCGATGCCGCCCGCTGACGGCCGGCCCCGGCCGGTCCTGTCGGCCCGCGAGCGGCGGCTGGCCGGCGCGCTTGCCGCGGCCGGGGCGGCGGCCTTCGCGTACGGCGCCGCGTTCGGCGACGCCGCGCGCGCGTGGCAGGCGCTGCTGGTCAACTTCCTGTTCTTCACCGGCCTGGCCCAGGCCGGCGTGGTGCTGTCGGCCCTGGTGCAGGCGACCTCGGCGCGCTGGGCGCGGCCGCTCAAGCGGGCGGCCGAGGCGACGGCGGGGTTCCTGCCGGTCTCGCTGGTGCTGCTGGCCGTGCTGCTGGCCGGCCTGCCGGCCTGGGCGCCGTGGGCCGGCGCGGCCGACCACACCCGCCAGGGGTGGCTCGCCACGTCCTGGTTCGCCGCCCGCGAGGGCGCCGGGTTCCTGCTGCTGCTGGGCGTGAGCGCGGCCTACCTGTACCACTCCGTGCGGCCCGACGTCGGCCTGCTCCAGGAGCTGGACAGGCGCCCGGTGGACGGGCCCGCGTCGCGGCTGGTCGCGCGCTGGTGCGGCTCGGCCGTCGAACGCGAGGCGGGCCAGCGGCGCCAGAGCCAGCTCGCGCCCGTGGTGCTGATCGCCTACGGCTGGGTCTTCTCGCTGGTCGCCTTCGACTTCGTCATGGCGCTCGACCGCCACTGGTACTCCACGCTGGCGGGCGGCTACTTCTTCACCGGCAACCTGCTGGGCGGCGTCGCGCTGCTGGCGCTGGCGGCGGCGTGCCGGGAGCGCCTCGGCCTCGCGGCCCACGTCGGGCGCCGGCAGCTGCACGACCTCGGCACCCTGCTGTTCGGGTTCGCGATCCTGTGGGCCTACCTGCTCTGGTCGCAGTACCTGGTGATCTGGTACGGCGACCTGCCGGAGGAGACGGCGTTCGTCGCCCACCGGCTGCAGGGCGCCTGGGCGCCCGTGACCTGGCTGGCCGTCGGGCTGATGTTCCTGCTGCCGTTCGTCGTCCTGCTCAGCCGGCGCGTGAAGACCTCGGCCCGCGGCCTGGCCGCCGTCGCGGCGGCCGTCCTGGCCGGGCTGTGGCTGGAGCGCTTCGTGCTCGTGGCGCCGTCGCTCGCATCCGGCGGCGGGCTGCCGCTGGGCCTGCCGGAGCTGCTGGTCACGGCCGGCGCGCTCGGCGCGTTCGTGCTGTGCTACGCCCGCGTCCTGGAGACGGTCCCGGTGCTGCCGATCTCGGACCCGAAGCTGGCGCCGCCGGCGTCCGCCGGCGAGGCCGCGCCGCCCGCCGTCAGCGCGCCGCGCTGAAGCCCGTGATGGGCGGGTTCGCCAGGAAGTAGACGGCCACGACCGCGTCGACCGGCGCGGCGGGCACGAACGACGCCACGTCGGCCTGCCGGTAGGCGCAGCCGAGCGGCTGGCATCCGGTCCATGGGGACCTCCGCACTGCCCAGCCCCCGTCATGTTAGCGTTTTGCGCCGGCCGGCGCTCCCCGGCGAGATACACTAGCCCCGTGGAGCGCAGCAGCTTCTACCTCTTCGGGCGGCTGGCGGGCAAGCAGTACCGCAAGGCGAAGTGGTACTGGCAGTCCGCCACCGGCAGCGAGGAGGACGCCATCCGCGCCGAGTACGGGGTGGGCCGGGACATGGCGGCCGTGGTCCGCGAGCAGGCAGGCGGCGCGGCCGACCCGGCGGCGCAGGCGGCGCTCGACGACGTCAGCGCGGCGCTGGCCGCCCGGGTCCGCAACGAGGCCCACCGCTTCGAGGTGACCGCGCTGCCGGGCGGCGAGGCGACCGCGTACGCGCTGCCCGGCGGGTTCATCTTCGTGGCGCCCGCCCTGGTGGAGCTCGCCGGCGGCCGCCGCGACGAGCTGGCGTTCGTGGTGGCCCACGAGATGGCGCACGTCATGCGCCGCCACGCCATCGACCGGCTCCTGGGCCAGAAGGCGCTGTCGGCCGTCTCACTCGCGACGCCCGCGACGCGGACCATCGCGCCCTGGCTGCGCACGGTCGGCGTGCGCTGGCTCGAGAAGGCCCACTCGCGCGAGCAGGAGTTCGAGGCGGACGAGCTCGGCGCGCGCCTGATGCGCGCCGCCGGCTTCGACCCGGCGGCAGCCGTCCGCATGCTGGCGCGGCTCGGCAGCCGGGAGCCGCCCGACCCGCTCGGCCTCGGCGCCTACGTGTCGACCCATCCCCCGGTCGGCGAGCGCATCCGCCACCTGCGCGCGCGGCTGGGCATCGCCGGCGAGGCCCGGCCGCGCGCGAGCTGAGCTAGCCTCATCCAGCCTCATCCATGCGCGCGCAGCCCCATCAGGTCATGAGCCGGTCGGACACCGGCGCGCCGGTCCTCTCGCACGAGGGGCTCATCCGGCGGCGCTTCGCGCGGCGGCTGCGGCTGCTGCGGATCCCCGAGGATCTGACCGGCTGGACGGTGCTCGACGTCGGTGCCTGGCACGGCTTCTTCTCGTTCGAGTGCGAGCGGCGGGGCGCCGAGCGGGTGCTGGCGATCGACCGCTACGCCTGGGACCGCTTCGGCGCGGACGAGTTCCTCGCGGCGCGCGAGCGGCTCGGCTCGTCCGTGGAGCACCGCCGCGTCGACGTCCACGACCTCGACCCGGCCGAAGTCGGCCAGTTCGACCTCGTGCTGCTGCTCGGGGTCTTCTACCACCTGCGCAACCCGCTGCAGGCGCTCGAGCGCCTGCGCGCCGTCACCCGTCGGCTGCTCATCTGCGAGACCCACGTCCTGCTGCCGTTCGTGCACGAGCGCTACCCGCTTGTGCCCTTCTTCCCCGGCGACGAGCACGCGCGCGAGGCGCCCTACGAGCTGTGCGCCATGCCGACGCTCGCGGCCCTGGGGCAGATGCTAGAATCCGTCGGGTTCGACGAGGTCGAGACGGTGTACACCCCGTCGTTTCGCTACTGGAAGAAGTTTCTTGCGCTCGCCACGAACCGCCCGCGCTCGGGGCGCGGGATCGTGCACGCGCGCGTGGGCTGAGGAGACCGGATCGTCATGAAAGTCGCGGTAGTCGGGCTGGGAACCATGGGCACGCCGATGGCGGACAACCTGATCAAGGCCGGGTTCGAGGTCACGGTGCACAACCGCACGCGGAGCCGCGAGGAGCCGCTCGAGAAGCTGGGCGCCGTGCGCGCCGCGAGTCCGGCCGCCGCCGCCGCCGGGGCGGCCGTCGTGCTGACCTGCGTCTCGGACACGCCGGACGTCGAGAGCGTTTTGCTCGACGCCGAGAGCGGCGTGATCAACGGCCTGCAGCCGGGCGGCCTGGTGATCGACTGCTCGTCGATCGAGCCGGAGGCGACGCGGCGCATCGCCAGCGCGTTCCGCGCGCGCGACATCGGCTACGTCGACGCCCCGGTATCGGGCGGGTCGGAGGGCGCCATCAAGGGCACGCTGACGGTCATGTGCGGCGGCTCGGAGGAGGACTTCGAGCGCGCGCAGGCGGTGCTGCAGGTCATCGGGAGCCGCATCACCCGCATCGGCCCGGTCGGCTGCGGCCAGATCGCGAAGGTCGCCAACCAGGTGGTCATCACGGGCACCTTCTTCGCGCTCGCCGAGGCGCTGACGCTGGCCTACCGCGCCGGCGCCGATCCCGAGCGGGTGGTCGAGGCCATCGGCGGCGGCGTGGCCGGCTCGTGGATCCTCAACAACCGCTCGCAGAAGATGCTGCAGGACGACTACCCGCTCGGGTTCCGCCTGCGCCTGCACCGCAAGGACCTGGGCATCGCGCTGGCGACCGCGCGGGAGAACAAGGTCCCCGTGCCGGTCGCCAGCCTGGTAGCCACCATCGAGGACGCGCTCATCGCCCAAGGCTACGGCGACGAGGACATGTCCAACCTGGCCCGCTTCGTCCGGCGCGGCGCCGGCATCCCCGACGGCCCACTCAAGAAAGCCGGCGGCTGACGCCGCAGGGCGGGGCGACGCTGCGGGGACGGCCCCGGGCGCCGCCGCGGCCGTCCCGGGCCGCGCACCGCGCGGTCCGGCAGGCGCGGCGTGGGGCTTTGCGGCCCCCGCAAGGGCCTGCCGGGGGCCTGGGGCGCAGCCCCATCTGATCAATAGAACAGGACCGCGACGACGAACAGCACCACCGCGAACGCCAGCATCCACTGCCACATCTCCTGCTTGTCCTCGGCGGGCAGGAGCTGGAAGGTGATGCTGCGGTGGGAGGCGACGGCGTTGCGCAGGAAGGGCGCCGACGAGACGCCGTAGCTCTCCATGACGAACGCGCGGCCGCCGGTGCGCTGCTCGAGCATGCCCAGCCCGTCCGTGTCGAGCCGGGTGCGGATGCCCTCGAGGTCGGCCTCGAGCGACTCGTCGTAGTCGATGCCGCGCACGTAGTCGCGCAGGACGTCGTCCAGGTTGGTGCCGGTGCGCGAGCCGATGCCGATTGGATACACGGTCATGCCGCGCCGCTGGAACTCGGACAGCGCCTGGTCGAGCCGCGCCATCTGCTCGCGCGAGCCGAAGTAGTCGCCGTCGGTGAAGAGGATCACCAGGCGGTCGGAGCGCTGCTCCGGGACCCACTCGTCGTCGCCCGACTCGAAGCGGTCCTGGTTGTCGATGGACTGGTAGACGTGCTCGAAGGCCGAGGCGATGTCGCTGTCCCAGGGGAACGCGTCGCCGGACAGCGAGTCCGGCGGCGCCACGCGCCCGAGCTGCTCGATGAAGCGGTCGGCGTCGGACGACATGTGGGCCTTGCGCACCGCCGTGGTGCCGAAGACGAACAGCGCCGTCCGGTCGCCCGGCGTCAGGATCTCCTCGGTGTACAGGTTCAGCGCCTCGCGCACGGCCAGCTCCAGCCGCGACGGCCCGAGGTCGGTCACCCACATGGACGCCGAGCCGTCGATGACGATGGCCACGTCGACGTCGCCGCGCTTGAAGGTGCGTCCGCCGAACACCCAGTAGGGCCGGGCCGCGGCCGTCGCGACCGCGACGAGCACGAGGACGGCGACGAACCAGAACTTGATCGGCCCGATCAGCGGGTACGAGGAGCCGTGCGTGCGCGTCGGGCGCAACACCAGGCGCAGGGCGAAGACCGCGAACCCGACCGCCAGCAGCGCCAGCGAGATCGGGATCGCCATCAGGAACTCCGGATTCTCGAACTCGACGGCGTTCCGCAACAGCGACAACTGCATGGCTCGGACCTCTGGGCAGACTGGCTGGCTCGGACTAGCCGCGACGGCGGCGGGTGGGCGTCCCCTCCCCCTTCATCTGCTCGAGCTCGGGGGCCTGCAACTCGCGCAGCGGCTCGAGCGCCAGCCGCACGGCGTCGGGGTTGCTGGTCAGGTCGTAGTTCCACTTGTACTCGAACCGATCCCCGCCGTCACTGCGCAGGGCGCGCTCGAAGTCGGCGTTGACGTCGTCGAGCACGTCCTGGATGATGGCCGCCTTGATCGCCAGCCCGTCGGGATTGTCGTCGGCGATCGCCCGGTACTGCTGGCGCGCGAGCTGGAACTTGGCGCTGCCCAGCAGGTACGACGCGCGCGGGTCGTCGACCTCGTCGGACAGGTTCTCGACGACCGTCTCGTAGTCGCCGCGCAGGTAGCGGTAGGCCGCCTGCTGGAGAAAGGCGTCGCTGAACAGGTAGGCCTCGGCCAGCCACTGCACGCCCCAGGCGCGGCTCTGCTCGTAGAACGAGGTCACCTGGTCGAGCTCGGTCTCGGCCTGCTCGAAGTTGCCGCGGCGGACGCTGTCGCTCAGCCCGTCGAGGCGTTCGTAGAATCCGGCCAGGCTCAGCGACGGTCCGGCCACCACGACGAGGAAGACGGCGGCCAGCACGAAGCCGAGCAGGTAGCGAAAGGCGTTCTCGCGGTCGAGCAGATCGGTCAAGCGCATCGTGGACTCCTTAGGGGCCCGTGCCCCAGAACAGCTCCGCCAGGAACCCCATCGGGATCCCGACGACCAGCATGGCCAGCGCCGCCAGCAGGAAGCGCGGGTAGATCGGGACCTTCAGCGCCCGGTGCTTGAGCTCGTAGCGCACCGCCTCGCGCTCGTCGATCGCCTCGTACGCCCGGGTGAGACTGTCCTGGTCGGTGACGTCGAAGTAGTCGCCGCCGTACTCGCGGATCATCTCGATCAGCCGGGGCGTCGTCGTCGGATGCCCGATCATCGCGGTGCGGATGTCGCTGGTGTTGATGTAGATGATGTACGGCACGATGTTGCGCTGGTTGAGCGCGGCGAACTCGGTGTCGGGGAACTCGTCGACGGCCGCGTCGGTGATGATCAGCACGGCCCGGTTGAGGTTCGTGCCCGCCCCGGTCAGCGCCTCGTCGCGCTCGAAGTGGCGCATGATCGATCGCAGCGGCCGGATGATGTTCGTGTCGCCCTCGGCCGGAATGATGCGCACCTTGTCGGGCGGCACCACCATCGCCTTGTCGAGCCGCTGCGTCGTGACGTACGGCGCGTCCCAGACCTGGAAGTAGTAGAGCTCGTCGTCGGTGACGAAGTCGTCGACCATGTACGGGTAGGTCGAGAACAGCCACAGCGACACGCGGTCGTTCTTGTCGCGCCGCATCTCGAGGAACTCGAGATGCGCGTCGCGGGCCACCTCGGCCTTCGACTTGCCGGTGTCGGGGAACTCCCACGCCATCGAGCCGGACGTGTCGACGAGGTCGACGCGCACGCGCGACTCGATGTAGCCGCTGACCTCCTCCGTCGCCGTGAGGAACGGGTCGGCCGCGGCGAACAGGATGAGCGCCAGCGCCGCCGCGACCAGCACCTTCGGCGCGGCATGCAGGGCGCGCGCCAGCGTTCGCTTCTGGTGCAGCAGGTCGATGTCGTGCCCCGAGTGGTAGCGCGTGTGGCGCCGCTGCCGCAGGCCCAGCCGGCCCAGCGTGAAGAACACGCCGGCGGCGACCAGCACGGTCAGCACGATGGCCATGCCGATGTCGCCGTAGCGGATCTGCTCGAACCGCGTCTCGATGAGCTCGAGCGCGCTCGACTGCACGAAGCCCACGAACTCGTTCCAGGTCATCAGCATGGCGTCACCCCGGCGTCACCGTACCGCGAACAGCGACTTGATCTGCATCCAGAGCCGGATATGCGGCCGCAGCATCGTCAGCGACTCCTCGAACGCCCGCGCCTCGCGCGCCGGGTCGGCGATGGGCGCCGTCGACTCGTGCTCCAGGCGCGACTGGTAGTCGACCAGCCGCGCCGTCATCCGGCTCAGCGCGTCCTTGCGCGGCCCGTCCTTGAGCCCCGCGATGTACGAGCCGATCTCCTTCGGCGTGTCGCCGACGTGCAGCTCGGGCAGCTCCGCCCGCAGGTACTCCCGCCCGTGGATGATCAGGTTGCGCCGCACGTCCTGCAGCACGGCGCCGTTCTCGGCCGGCCTGAGCCGCGCGAGCTCGCGGACGTGCTGCCGCAGGTTGCTCCGGGCCTGCCAGATGGAAGGCGGGATGGGGACCTGCGCCTCGAGCGCCTCGAGCTCCGCGTCCTCGCGCTCCTTCGCCTCGGAGACCGCCTTCGGCTTGCGCGCCTGGCGCACGAGCAGCACCAGCCAGACCAGCAGCGGCAGCGGCGCCAGCGTCCAGGCGAGGACGCGGAAGGCCGTGGCCCGCGCGCCGAAGGTGCCCAGCTCGATCGTGTCGCGGATGTCCAGCAGCGGCGTGTCCGTGAGCGTCGTCACGTAGCGCACGAGGTTGGCCCCGCTGTCGGCCTGCCGCACCTCGGCGTCCTCGACGTCCTCGCCGAGGTCGCGCAGGAGGTAGTAGAAGCTGAATCCGGGCAGGACATACGTGGACTTCTCCGGCGCGATCAGCCGGAAGGTGTAGTGGAAGTCCCAGACGTGCTCGTCGTCGACCTGCCGCTTGCGGACGTCGAGCGCGAGCCCCTCGAACGGGTGCACCGGCAGCGTCTCGGGCACCATCCGGTCCTCGAGGATGATGATCTCCCGGCCCTCGTCGATCAGGTCCGGGAAGCGCACGCGGTAGGTCTGCAAGATCGGGTCGCCGGTCTTGACCACAGTGGGCTCGACGTCGAGCGTCTCGATCCGGATCAGCGACGCCTCTTCGGGCGGCGCCTCGGCCGGCTGCGGCTGCGCCGCCGCGGACGCGCCGCCGAGCGCCGCCGCCGTCAGGGCCAACACCGCCGCGCCGGTAGTCCAACAGCTACGTCTCATCACGTTCTCAGTCACCACGATCCCTCACCGGGACATGCGCGAAATCAGGAACTTCGCGAGCTCGTCCGCATGATTCTCGGGAGTCAGCACCGCCGAGTCGATCCCGCACTGGTGCTTCAGCCGATACTGGATGTCGGCCTGCGCCTCCTCGATCTGCCGGCGGATCGCCCCCGCCTTGCGCGCGGAGATGACCGTCTGCTTGCCGGTCTCCATGTCCGAGATCCGGATGTACCCGAGCCGGCTCCTGACCTCGTACTCGGCCGGGTCGTCCAGAATGAGCATCATCATATCGTGCTTCGCCGACAGCGTACGCAGCCGCTTGAAATCGATCGCCTCCGGGTCGTTCATGAAGTCGACCATGTCGGAGATGACGACGACCGAGTGGCCCGTCTTGAGCCGCGCCAGCATGAAATCGAGAGCGACCGAGAAGTTGGCCCGCCGGCGGGTCGGGAACTCGCGCTCGAGCTGCAGCTTGTCGAAGATCTGCTTCGCCATGTGGAAGACCTGCGGCGAGCCGAGCCGCGGCCGCATGTAGATCTCGACGCGGTCGGAGAAGCCGAGCAGGCCGACGGGGTCGCGGATGTTGGCACGCGTCAGCCCGATGTTGCCGATCAGCTCGAGCAGCAGCATCGCCTTGTTCGACTGCTGCGAGAGCTGGAACAGGGTCGAGTAGGACAGATCGACCACGAGCAGCGTGCGCAGCTCCTTGGGCTCCATCCGCTCGATGCGGAACAGCCGGCGCGGATACGTCCTGAGGCTGAGCGTCCATGCGATGTCCTTGAGCGGCTGCCCCTGCCGCCACTCGTCGACCCCGACGATGTCGTACCCGGATCCCTTGAACGCGCTCTTGTGCTCGCCGTAGTGGATGCTCGTCGCCTTCCGTTTCGCCTTGATGCTGTGCTTGATGTCGCGGAAGCGGGCGAACACCTCCTCTACTTGCACTACTTCCACGGAGGAACCTCCATGTCCTGGACGATCTTCGCGAGCAGCTCCTCCTTGACCACCGAGAACTCCATCCCCTCGCGCAGCACCAGGCGGTGCGCCAGCACGGGCTCGGCGACGGCCTTGATGTGATCGGGGGTGATGACGTTGTCGCCGTTGAAGAACGCGAACGTGCGGGCGACGGCCTCGAGGTGGAAGTGGACGCGCGGCGAGATGCCCACCCGGATGTACTCGCGGACGGTGCGGGCCACCCGGCCCTGCGCGCGGTGCGGGCGCGTGTTGCGCAGGAGGCGGACCTTGTACTGCTGGCCGTAGTCGGAGATCTTGACGTTGTCGAAGATGAAGCGGGCGATGTCGAGCACCTCGTACAGGTTGGTGAGCTTCTCGACGTGCTTGCCCACCACGTTGTGCGCGCTGATCTTCAGCTCGTCGTCCTCGTCGTCCGGATCCATCATGTTGATGGACAGGGTGGTGCGGTCGAGCTGCGCCACCGGGTTGGCGAACGTGCCCTCCTCCTCGCCGAAGATGTTCTCCGTGCAGATGACCATGAAGAAGCGCGGCCCGTCGATGTCGTTGAAGTCGCCCGACAGCGGGAAGAGCGGCAGCATCTTGCCCTCGGCGAGGTTGCCGTAGTCGGACGAGAGCGTCGCCGAGCTCTCCTCCATGCCCTCGAGCACCGCCGCCTTCGTCTTGCCGGAGAGCCGGTTGTCCTCGTCGATGAGGACGATGTGCGCCATCAGCTTGCCCGGCTTGAAGTGGATCTTGCGCGTCCCGTCGAGCTCCTCGACAATCGTCTCGTAGCCGAGGATGTCCTCCGGCATGTAGGTCGGCAACCCCTGGATGCGCTCGAACTTGGCGTCCACCGCCATGGCGCAGGCGCTGACGAGGTCCGTCTTGCCGGTGCCGGTCGGGCCGCGGAACATCACGTGCGGCTGGCGCAGCAGCTTGCCCTGGCTCAGCTTGTCCGTGTACGGCAGCAGCGTGAAGAAGGCCCACGACAGGATGCGCGCGGCGTCGTCGAGACCGTAGAGCCACTTGGTCGACTCGTGCTGGAAGCGGTCGACCACCTCCTTGGCGCGGTCGGGATCGATCACGGGCTTGGCGTCGGGCGCCGCCGGGTCCGTCAGCACGGCCGGCGCGCCGGCGGCCGGTTCCGCCACGGCCGCGGCGGCCGCGACGCCCGCGGCCCCGTCAACCGCGCCAGCGGCCGCCCCGGGCGGCGTCTCCCGAGCCTGGGGCTGCGCCTCGGGCGGCGTCTCCGACTGCTCGGCGGGCTGCGTCTCGGGGTTCCCTTCGGGATTCATGTCGACGGACATCGAGTCTCCTCCTCGTCAGCGCACCCCGAAACCGACCGTCATGCCCACGTACACTTCCCGGCCCGGCGAGGGCTCGTAGTAGCGTCCGCCGAAGGCGTTCGTGATCGTCGAGGAGTTGTACCGTTCACCGAAGAGGTTGTCGATTCCGATGAACGGCCGGAAGTCGGCGTCGCCCCCCTTCGTGTCGAAGGCGAAGCGCAAGTCCACTACGGTGTAGGCCCAGTTGTAGGCGGTGTTCGTGTTGTTGAGCGTGTAGTCGTCGACCCAGCGCACGGTCGCCATCGACGTCATGCCGAACGGCGCGCGGTGGGTGACGCCGCCGAACACGCGGTGCGGCGGCGCGCCCGGCTCGAGGAGGCCGCCGAAGTCGGCGCCGTTCAGGACGAAGCGATCGAACATGAAGTCCTGGTACGTGTAGGCGAAGCGGGCGCTGAACGTGGAGTCGGGCACCCACTCGACTAGCATCTCGATCCCGTTGCGCGAGGTCTCGCCGGCGTTGACCTGGAAGATCTCGTCGTCGGGGCGCTGCACCGGCACGAACGCGTTGGTCACGTTCGCCGTGTAGAAGGCCACCTCGTAGCGCAGGCGGGCCGGCTCGGCGAGGCCCCGCACGCCGAACTCGAAGCTCGTCAGGTCCTCGGGATCGAGGTTCTGGTTGAACCCGCCCTCGCCCGTCGGCGTGTTCGACAGCTCCACGGTGGTGGGCGTCTCGTAGGCGGTCGACAGGTTCGCGAACAGGTTCATGTTCTCGGTCGCGGCTACCGTCACGCCGACCGAGGGGCTGACCGCGTCCATCGTCCGGTCGCCCGACTGGTCGCCG
Source organism: Vicinamibacterales bacterium (assembly GCA_963665465.1). Taxonomy (GTDB): domain Bacteria; phylum Acidobacteriota; class Vicinamibacteria; order Vicinamibacterales; family UBA8438; genus JAAXGX01. Next base: position 3,238,621 of record OY762226.1, on the reverse strand, counting down.
TCGTCGAGCTTGCGGTCGCCGGCCCGGAAATCATAGTAGTTCCAGCGCACGCCGGCGCTGAAGCGCACGCGGTCCGTCGGCGCGATGCCGATCTGGGCGAAGGGACCGGCCGACATGACGTCCTCGGTCTGGTCGACGCGCAGGTCCGTGGCGGACCCGTCGCCGGCCTGGCCGAACTCCATGCGGTCGTCGTTCTGCGTCGCCACGTCCACGCCGGCCGCCCAGTCGATGGTCACCGCCCCGGCCTCGGCCGCGCCCAGGTACTCCGAGCGGAACCCGAACCCGGTGCGGCCCAGATCGATGTTGCGGAAGGCGCCGACCGCGTCTAGGTCGCGCCACATGCCCCAGCCGGTGGCGCGGAAGCGCTGCGTGTCGCTGAAGCGGTGTTCCAGCGTCACGCCGCCCTGGCCCTGGCTCGCGCCCTCGCCCCAGCCGCGCGAGACCGCGACGCCGCGCGCCAGGCAGGCGCCGGCCACGCAGTCGCCGTCCGGGCCGCGCTGCGGCGCCGTGCTCGCGTCCTCGCGGTTGAGGAAGCTCGGGCTCTCGGCGAAGGGCGAGTCGTACAGGTTGAAGATGCTGCGGATCTCAGTGTCGGCCGTCAGCTCCTGGCGCACGACGAAGTTGGCCTGCGTGATCTCGGCGTGGGCGTTCTGGCGGAAGCCGGTGGTCTCGAAGCGGCTGACGCTGGCCATGAACTGCGTGCCGGTGTTGCCCCCGTCGAGGCGCACCTGCTGCCGGTTGTAGCCGTGGCTGCCGAACTGGATGTCGGGCGTGATCGTCAGCCGGCGCGACGTGTCGAAGGTGGTCTCCAGGTTGATGACGCCGCCCGCCGAGTTGCCGTAGAGCACCGAGCTGGGGCCGCGGATGACGTCGATGCGGCCGACCGAGCCCAGGTCGACGTTGCCCGGCTCGGTCGTGCCGTCGGCCGTCGTGATCGGGATGCCGTCCTGGATGATCGCCAGCCCGCGCAGGCCGAAGCGCGGCTCCGGCGCCCGGATGCTCAGGCCGATGCCGCCCGACAGGCCGTAGTTGCGCCGGTTCTGCACGAACAGCCCGGGAATGCCGCGCAGCGCCTCGTCGAGCGACGTGCGCCGCTGCCCGACCGCGATCGCGTCGCGCTGCACGACGGTGACCGCGTTCGGCACGACGGCCAGCGTCTGGTCCGTGCGGGTCACGGTGACGGTCTCGGCGAGCGGCGCGATGCCGAGCACGAGGTCGTGCGCGGTCGATCCGTCGACGGTGACGGCGCGCGGCTCGGTCCGGAAGCCGGGCAGGATGCCCTGCACCGTGTAGTCGCCCGCCGCGAGCCCGACGATGCGGTACTCGCCCCGGCTGTCGGTCACCGCGCTCCGCGAGCGGCCGCTGTCGGCGCTCGTCACGGTGACCGTGACGCCCGGCAGCACGGCGCCGCTGTCGTCCTGCACCGTCCCCTCGAGCGCGCCGCCCGAGCCCTGCGCGGCCGCCCCGGCCGCGGTGGCGGCCAGCACGAGCACGACGCCCAGCAGACCGGCGGCGAGCCGACCCGCCACGATGGGCACGTCCGTTTTCATGTTCCGTTCCGGCTCCTTTCCTCGCACGGACACCCTGCCGCGGGCGGGGCATGCGGCAGCCGGCCGCCCGCCGGCGCGGCTACGCGGCGGCGGCGCGCCTCGGCGACCGCGCCAGGCCGAGCGACACCAGCGCCACGACCGCCAGGCCGGCGGCGATGAAGAACGCCTGCTGGTAGTCGCCCGTGGCGTCGAAGACGCGGCCGGCAATCACCGGGCCGACGATGCCGGCGACGCCCCAGGCCGAGAACAGCAGGCCGTAGTTCACCCCCATGTGCCGCGTGCCGTAGAAGTCGGCGCAGGTGGAGGCGAAGACCGACAGCAGCGTGCCGTAGCAGTAGTAGATGACGACGAGCAGGAGGTAGAAGAGCACGACCTGCCCGGCGAACGAGTAGAAGACCGGCAGCGCCACGGCCGAGACCAGCACCATCAGCCGCAGCGTGTTGAGCCGGCCGAACGTGTCGGACATCCAGCCCGACAGGACGCGTCCGCCGGTGTTGCCGATCGCGCCGATCGTCAGGCCGAGGCCGGCGGCGGCGCCGAGGCCCGCCGCCTCGCCCACCGGGACGAGCTGGCTGATCACCATCAGCCCGGCCGCCGACCCCAGGCAGTAGGCGATCCAGAGCAGGTAGAACGTGGGCGTGCGCACCATCTCGCCCGTGGCGAAGTCGCGCCCGGCGGGCGCGGGCGCCGGCGCCGCGCCGCCTGCCGCCGGGGCGGGCGCCGCGGCCGGGGGCCGGTAGCCCGGGGGCGGATTGCGCAGCAGCCAGGCCGCCGCGAGCGTCATCACGAGGAAGAGGCCGGCGGAGATCTGCATCGTCCCCTGCCAGCCGTAGGCCGGAATCAGCACCTCGCGGGCCAGGGGGCCGTAGATGCCGGAACCCGCCCCGTAGCCGCCCACGACGAGGCCGATGGCGAGGCCGCGGCGGTCGGGAAACCACTTCGAGACGACGGGGATCGGAATGGCGTAACCGAAGCCGTTCCCGGCGCCCGCCAGCGCCCCGAACGTGATGTAGAGCCACAGCAGCGACTCGGTCTGGCTGGCCAGGAAGAAGCCGAGCGCGTAGAGGATGCCGCCCGCCACGGCGACCGGCCGCGGCCCGAAGCGATCCTGCAGGAAACCGGCCACGACGAACCACGATCCGATCGAGAGGATCGCGATGGTGAAGACGCCGGACACCTGCGTCCGCGTCCACCCGAAGTCGGCGTCGAACGGCGCGACGAACACGCTCCAGGCGTAGATGACGCCCAGCGCCAGATTCATCAGCACGCCACCAACGACAGCACGCCACCGGTTCATGGTCGGTCCCTAGTGTGAAAGAATTGTGACAGCCTAGCTTCTCGCGGCCGAGTGGTCAACAAAGCGGCTGCATTTCTTGGCGGTCTGGAGGGTGTGGCGCGTGGCGGACGACACTTCATCGGCGGTCGTGAGAGCGGTCGGCAACCTCGGCGAGCGGTTGTCCGATTTCACGCAACGCTGGATCCCGGACTCGTGGGTCGTCTGCATGATTCTCACGGTGCTGGCGATCGTGCTGGCCATGTTCGGCGCCAGCGCCAGCCTCAACGAGGCGGTGCTCGCCTGGGGCGGCGGCATGTGGCAGTTGCTGGAGCTGGCGATGCAGTTCAGCATCGCCATGATCGCGGCGCACGCCTGCGTGTCGTCGCGGCCCGTGTTCAACATGCTGGACCGGCTCGCCAACCTCCCCGACAAGCAGCGCCCGGTGCAGGCCGTGGTCCTGCTGGCCGTCTTCTCGATGTCCATCGGCTACGTGAACTGGGCCCTCAGCCTGGTCGCCTCGGCGCTGTTCGTGCCGTTCGTGGCGCGGCGCAACCCCAACGCGGACATCCGCGTCCTGATCGGCGCGGCCTATCTCGGGGTGGGCACCATCTGGCACGGCGGCCTGTCCGGCTCGGCGCCGCTGATCCTGGCCACGCCCGGCAACCCGCTGCTCGAGCCGGGCTCGGGCGAGCCGGTCATCGACCGGCTCATCCCGGTGACCGAGAGCCTGTTCAACCCCTTCAACCTGACCTACATCGTCGTCCTGTTCCTGGTCGCGCTGGGCACGATCGCCGTGCTCCACCCGCGCGGCAAGCCGCGGACGCTGACCGCCGAGCAGATCGACCGCATCATGCCGAAGCTGCCGGAGGCCGACGAGCGGACGACGCCGGCCCGGCGCCTGGAAGGGTTCCCCGGGTGGATCTGGCTGGCGGCGATCCTGATCGGCTACCCGCTGGGCCACTCCATCGTCACGCGCGGCTTCGGGGCCAGCTGGACGATCAACGCCTACAACGCGGTGTTCCTCGTCTCGGCGCTGCTGCTGCAGGCGCGGCCGGCCAACCTGGTGCGCGCCTTCGCCAACGGCGCGCGCACGGCGTCGGGGGTGATCCTGCAGTTCCCGTTCTACGCCGGCATCTTCGGCGTCATCAACAACACCGACCTCGGCAGCTGGCTGGGCGGCCTGTTCGTGCGCTTCGCCACCACCGAGAGCTACCCGCTGGTCGTCTACTTCTACTCGGGCTTCATGAACCTGTTCGTGCCGTCGGCCGGCTCGAAGTGGCTGATCGAGGCCCCGTACCTGCTGCCGGCCGCCCAGGAGCTCGGCGTGTCGGCCACGACCACCGTCCTGGCGTACGCCTACGGCGACTCGACGACGAACCTGATCCAGCCCTTCTGGGCCATCCCGATCCTGACCGTGACCGGCCTGCGCTTCGGCGACGTGCTGGGCTACACGGGCATCGTCGCGGTCGCCTGCACGATCACGAGCGTGATCGCGATGCTGCTCATCCCGGCGGCGCTGTAGGAACCTTCGATGCGGGACGCGAGTGCGCGCTCGGCCGGCCGGGGCGGCGTCGAGGCCAGCACCGTCACGTTGACTGCCGCGACGCGGTGGAGCGGTCCGGGCCGCTGGCCGTCACCGTGATCGTTGCCTCCCCTTCGGCCACCGAGGTGACCGTGACCGTCGATCCCGACACGTTGACGGCGGCCACGCCCGGCGCCGACGACGACGCGTCGTAGGACGCCGCGTTCCGGAACGCGCCCGCGACCGGCACCACGACAGCGGTCGCTCCTACGCGGCGGCGAGCTGGCGCAGGACGTAGGGCAGGATGCCGCCGTGGCGGTAGTAGTGCAGCTCCTCCGGGGTGTCGATGCGGGCGGTCGCGAGAAACTCCGTCGTCGACCCGTCGGCCGCCGTGGCGCGGACGCGCACGTCGCTGCGCGGCGCCAGGCCGTCGGCGATGCCGCCGAGCTCGTACGACTCCTCGCCGGTCAGTCCGAGGCCGGCCGCGCTCTGGCCGTCGCGGAACACCAGCGGGAGCACGCCCATGAACACCAGGTTGCTGCGGTGGATGCGCTCGAAGCTCTCGGCGATGACGGCCCGCACGCCGAGCAGCAGGGTGCCCTTGGCGGCCCAGTCGCGCGACGACCCGGAGCCGTACTCCTTGCCGGCGAGCACCAGCAGCGGCGCGCCCTCGGCCTGGTAGCGCATGGCGGCGTCGTAGATGCTCATCTGCTCGCCGTCGGGCTGGTGCCGGGTCCAGCCGCCCTCCGTGCCGGGGGCCAGCCGGTTCCGCAACCGGATGTTGGCGAACGTGCCGCGCATCATCACCTCGTGGTTGCCGCGGCGGCTGCCGAACGAGTTGAAGTCGCCGGGGTCGACCCCCTGGGCGATCAGGTAGCGGCCGGCCGGCCCGTCGGCCGGAATGGCGCCCGCCGGCGAGATGTGGTCGGTCGTGACGCTGTCGCCGAGCAGGGCCAGCACCCGCGCGCCGGCGATGTCGCCCGGCGGCGCCGGCTCGGGTGCGAGGGCCTGGAAGAACGGCGGGTGGCGCACGTAGGTCGACTCGTCGGTCCAGGCGAAGCGATCGCCCCCGGGGGCGGACAGGCCGCGCCAGCGGTCGTCGCCGTCGAAGACCGCACCGTACTTGGCGGTGAACTGCTCCGTCCGCAGCGCCGCCGCCAGCGCCTCCTGCACCTCGGCCGCCGACGGCCACAGGTCCTTGAGATAGACCGGCTCGCCGCTCGCGGCGCGGCCGAGCGGCTCGGTCGTCAGGTCGACCGTCATGCGGCCGGCGAGCGCGTAGGCGACGACGAGCGGGGGCGACGCGAGGTAGTTGGCGCGCACGAGCGGCTGCACGCGCCCCTCGAAGTTGCGGTTGCCGCTGAGCACCGACGTGACGACGAGGTCGCGGGCGCGCACCGCGGCGGCCACCTCCTCGGGCAGCGGCCCGCTGTTGCCGATGCAGGTGGTGCAGCCGTAGCCGACCAGCCCGAAGCCGAGCTGCTCGAGCGGCTCGAGCAGGCCGGCCGCCCGCAGGTACTCGGTGACGACGAGCGAGCCGGGCGCCAGGCTGGTCTTGACCCAGGGCCGGGGGCGCAGGCCGAGCGCGACCGCGCGTTGGGCCACCAGCCCGGCGGCGACCATGACGCTCGGGTTCGACGTGTTCGTGCAGCTCGTGATGGCGGCGATCACCACCGCGCCGTCGTCCACGCCCGGCTCGCCGTCGGCCGCGCCGTCGTCCACGCCCGGCTCGCCGTCGGCCGCGCCGTCGTCCACGCCCGGCTCGCCGTCGGCCGCGCCGTCGTCCACGCCCGGCTCGCCGTCGGCCGCGCCGTCGCCGGCCGCGGCCGACGGCTGGCGGCCGGCGGCCAGCTCGTCGAGCACGCCCGCGAACGCCGTCTTCGCGGCGTGCAGCGGCACGCGGTCCTGCGGCCGCTTCGGGCCGGCCAGGCTCGGCTCCACGGTGCCGAGGTCGAACTCGATCACGTCGCTGTAGAGCGGCTCGTCGGCCGCGGCGAACAGCCCCTGCGCCCGGGCGTACGCCTCGACCAGCTCGACCTGCCCGGCGTCGCGCCCGGTCAGCCGCAGGTAGTCCAGCGTCATCCCGTCGATCGGGCAGATCGCCACCGTCGAGCCGTACTCGGGCGACATGTTGCCGAGCGTGGCCCGGTCGGCCACGGTCAGCGACGCCAGCCCGGGACCGAAGAACTCGACGAACTTCCCGACGACGCCGTAGCGGCGCAGCCGCTCGGTGATGGTCAGCACCATGTCGGTGGCGGTGGTCCCGTCCGGCAGCGCCCCCACCAGCCGGAAGCCGACGACGTCGGGGACGAGCATCGAGATGGGCTGGCCGAGCATGGCGGCCTCCGCCTCGATGCCTCCGACGCCCCAGCCCACGACGCCGAGCCCGTTGACCATCGTGGTGTGCGAGTCGGTGCCGACCAGGGTGTCGGGATAGGCGACGGCCGCGCCGTCGGCGCCGTCCCGGCAGACCACGCGCGCCAGGTACTCGATGTTGACCTGGTGGACGATGCCGGTGTCCGGCGGGACGACCCGGAAGTTGCGGAACGCGTCCTGCCCCCACTTCAGGAAGGCGTAGCGCTCGCGGTTGCGCGCGAACTCGAGCTGCGCGTTGAGGTCGGGGGCGTCGGGCCGGCCGAAGTGGTCGACCTGCACCGAGTGGTCGATGACCAGCTCGGCGGGCTGCAGCGGATTCACGGCCTCGGGGTCGCCGCCGAGGCGCGCGATGCCGTCGCGCATGGCGGCCAGGTCGACCAACGCCGGCACGCCCGTGAAGTCCTGCAGCAGGACCCGCGCGGGCATGAAGGCGATCTCGGTGCGCGTGCCCGGCGTCCAGCGCGCGAGCGTCTCGATGTCGGCCGCCGTCACGAAGCGGCCGTCCTCGCGGCGCAGCATGTTCTCGAGCAGGATCTTGAGCGAGTACGGCAGGCGGGCGACGCCCGGATAGCCCGCGGCCTCGAGCGCGGGCAGGCTGTAGTAGCGCACCGGGCCGCTGCCGGTGCTCAGGGTGCGTTGCGTGCCGAAGGTATTGGTGTCGGTCATGGTCCCCAGGTTCTCCCGAACCGCCAATGATCGCCCACGAGCGCGGCGCGGCGCAAGCCGGGCGGCCCGGCTCGGCGCGCGCGGCCGATCCGACGCGCCGGTCGAGGCGTTTGCGCAGGGTCGCGCACTTGCGGACAATGTGGCATGCCTCTCGCCGAACAGATCATCGACCAGCAGGTGTCAGGTGTCCTCGAGAGGCAGACGGACGCCTTCGCCGCGGAGTTGGGACTGGGCGCCGACGAAGCTGCCGGACGCTCGATGGCATTCCTGTTCCTTGTCGCCAAGACTGCTTTCGATCTGACCGACGAGCAGACGATCGACGGAATCGTCGAGGGCAGCAACGACTTCGGAATCGACGCCCTGTACTTCGAGCCGCCCGACGACGGCGAGCTTCACGTTACCCTGATACAGGGAAAATACAAGGCGGATCTGCGGGGAGTATCGGCGTTCCCGGAGAACGGCATCTCCAGCATGATCGCCGCCATCGGTACGCTCTTCGATCCCTCGCTGCCGGTGCATCTGAACAGACGTCTGAACGAGAGGATCGAAGATGTCCGGTCGTTCGTCAAGGACGGCGCGATTCCAACGGTCACCGCGGTCGCGGCGAACAATGGGCGTCGCTGGACGGAGCAGGGACAGCAACGAATCGAGCGTGCTGCGCGGGACTTCGGCAAGCAGGTAGAGTGGCGCCACATCGGCTCCGAGGAGCTGCTCGCCCTGTTGCAGGCGCGCAGGCCAATCGAGGCCGAGCTGAAGCTCAGTGGAGCAGCCACAGTCGAGACCTTCGACTTTCGCCGCGCGCTGACGGGACGCATGTCGGTGGCCGAGCTGGCCCGGCTGACCGCCGAGTACGGCAACCGGTTGTTCGACAGGAACATTCGCCGCTATCTGGGGCTGGCCGGCAACCGCGTGAACGAAGCGGTCGCAGCCACGCTGCGGGAACCGCAGCAGCGGCGCAACTTCTACTTCTACAACAACGGCATCACGATCACCTGTTCCCAACTCCGCCACAATGCGCTCCAGAGGGAGAACTGGAGCGTGCAGGTGAGCGACCTGCAGATCGTCAACGGCGGACAGACGGCGCGCACGGTTCAGCACATGGCGGAGGAAGTCGGTCCGGACATAGGCAGCGCAGAGGTGCTGGTCCGAATTTACGAGCTCGAGAAGGACGACGCCGAGCTGGTGGAAGCAATCACGTTCGCCACCAACAGCCAGAACCCGGTCGACCTGCGGGATCTGAAGGCCAACGATCCACGCCAACAGGCCCTCGGGCAGTCGATCTCCGAGCTGGGATACCGGTACCGCGCCAAACGCGAAGACAAGCCGGTTTCATCCGACGAATTCACGAGCGCCGTCATCGCAGAGGCCGTGCTGGCAATCTGGCGCCGGAAACCGCATCAGGCACGGTTCCGAAGCCGACAGCATTTTGGCGCCTTGTACGACACGATCTTCACTTCCAACCTGAACGGTGCCCAGGCGATTGTCGCCGCCCTCGTGCACCGCCATGCCGAGAACCGCCGCAAGCGTCCACCGCAGGATGCGCCCGACTTTCTGGCCTACGGTTCCCGATTCGTCGCCATGCTGATGGGGTGCTATCTGCTGGACGAGATGGAGATCCGGCTCGATCGACTCGACCATCGCAATTTCGGCGACGCGCGGGAGCTGGTGGAACACCGGTCACACGACTACTCGATGCGGGCCGAGGCGCAGATCAGCGCCGCGCTCGAGCCGTTGTTCAGTACCAGGGAGCGGACGCTGCAGCGACTGTCGGCCACCTTCCGCCGGGCGGACCTCGTCGAGATGCTGGTGGGCGACGACGCGTGACGGACCTCACGAACGCGGGCCGTCCTCCGCGAACACCTCCGCCTCGAACCGGAAGAGCGCCGCGCCGCGGCGCCACGCGTCCGGCTCCAGGCCGGCCTTGACGCAGGTCTGCGCCACCAGGGTGGACGCGTCCCAGCCCTGCTCCGCGGCGACCTGGGGCAGCAGCAGGCCGCGGCGCGGGCCCTGCTCGACGAGCACGCCGTGGCGGCCGACGATCAGCGCGTCGGGGCCGGCGCACGGCTCGAGCGCGCCCAGCACCGACACCTCGATGACGAGGCGCGCCAGCTCGGCGGGCTGCAGCGCCGGGAAGCGCGGGTCCTCGGCGGCCGCCGCCCGGGCCACGTCGCGGACGGTCTCGTCGAGCGGCCGCTCCGACCCGACCCGGCCGACGCAGCCGCGCAGCCGCCCGTCGAGGCGCAGGGTGACGAAGGCGCCGCCGGCCGCCGCCGGATCGTCGGCCGGCGGGCCGGCTTCCGGCCCGGGGGCCCCGCCGAGCGCCGCGCGCGCGATCCGCAGCAGCCGCGCCCGGGCTTGCGGCGCCAGCATCGTCCCCCGGCCAGGCCGGGGGTTCGGGGCGCAGCCCCGTTCGATTGAAGTCCCGAAGGCGGCGGCGAGATAGCCGACGACCTGCTCGCGGTCGCCCGACACGTGCCCGGAGTCGGCGCGCTCGAGGACACGCGCGGCGGTCGCGCCGAGCGCGCGCGCGGCGCGCATGACGGCGATCGCGGCCCCGCCCCCGCAGGCCACGCAGCGGCCGCGCTCGTGCTCGGGATACCGCTCGAACTCGTCGAGCAGGCCGGCCCAGTCGAAGCGGGCCACGTGCGCGACCACGCGGGCGTCCAGCTCGGCGGCCTCCTCGGCGTCGAAGTAGTGCGACAGGTCGGTGCTGGCGACGAGCAGCACCGCGGCCCCGCGCAGCGCGTCGGCCAGCGCGTCGGCCAGCCCCAGCACCGTCTCCCGCCGCTGGCAGCCCATGACGAGCGGCACGATCGGCGTGGCCGGCAGCAGGCGCCGCAGGAACGGGAGCTGCAGCTCCAGCGAGTGCTCCCGCCGGTGCGCGCGCGGATACTCGCTGACCAGCGGGGAGGCGGCCGCCAGGCGCGCGGCGAGGGCGGCGTCGACCACGGCGGGGCCCAGCGGCGTGGCCCATGCCCCGCGGCCGTAGACCGACACGCCGTCGAACGCGACATGGTGCGACGGGCCCACCAGCACGGCGGCGCCGTAGGTGCGCCCCCGCACGGCGGCGTAGGCGTGGGCGGCCACGGGGCCCGAGTAGACCAGCCCCGCGTGCGGCACGATCAGCGCGGTGGCCTCGAAGCCGTGCACGGGGCCGGCCGCGGCCAGGTAGCCGTCGACCTCGGCGGCCAGCGCGGCCGGATCGGCCGGATACCACGTGCCGGCCACCGCAGCGGGCCGCACGGGGTTGGGCGCCGCCTCCATGTGGAGTATTCTGGCACCATCGAAGCGAGGTGTGACGTGCGGACTGGAACCATCAGCGGAGCGCTCGCCGCGGCGGCCCTCGGGCTGGCTGCCTTCGGCCCGGCGGCCGGAGCGGGTCAGGCCGGGGACTACGCGGCCGGCATCGAGGCTTGGCGCGCCGAGCGGGAGCAGCGTCTCACGGCCGACGATGGCTGGCTGACCGTGGCCGGCCTCTTCTTTCTCCGGGAGGGCGAGAACACGTTCGGCAGCGACCCGCTGCAGGACATCGTCCTGCCGGCGGGGCCGCCGAGCGCCGGTGCCTTCGTCCTCGGCGACCGGCGGGTCTCGCTGCGGGCCGCGCCCGGCGGCACCCTGACCGTCGACGGGCGGCAGGTCGCGGCCATGCCGCTCTACCCGCGCGAGACGCGGGCCGACATCACCATCGAGGACCTGACGCTCTTCGTGCACTACAGCGGCGAGCGGCTGGCGATCCGCATGCTGGACAAGGGCAGCGCAATCCGCCGCGACTTCAGCGGGCTGCGGTGGTATCCGGTCGACGAGGCCTGGCGCGTGCCGGCGCGCTTCGTGCCGCACGACGAGCCCATCGAGGTGAAGATCCAGAACATCCTGGGCGACATCGAGACGGTGACCAGCTCCGGCACGGTCCGGATGCGGCTCGCGGGCGAGGAGCTCGAGCTGCTGCCGGTCGACGCGGGCGACCAGCTCTGGTTCATCTTCCGCGACCGGACCAGCGGCAGCGAGACCTACGCGGCGGCGCGCTTCCTGTACGCCGACGCGCCCGGGGAGGACGGCCGGATGGTGGTCGACTTCAACCGGGCGTACAACCCGCCGTGCGCCTTCAATCCGCATACGACCTGCCCGCTCCCGCCGCGCGCGAACCGGCTGCCGGTGCGGGTCGAGGCCGGCGAGCTCGACTACCGGCCCGCCCGCTGAGCCCGGCGGCCGACGCAATCTCGCGCAGCACCATGTCGACGCGGCTGACCCGGGCGGACGTCGAGCGCATCGCGGCCCTGGCCCACCTCGATCTCACGGCGGACGAGACGGAGCTGTTCACGAAGCAGCTGGCGCAGATCCTCGAGTATGCCGAGCGCCTGCGCGAGGTGGACACCACGCAGGTGTCGGCCACCTGGCATCCGCGCGCCGGGGCGGCCGAGCTGCGCGACGACGTCGGGCGGCCGTCGCTGCCGCGCGAGGACGCGCTGGCGGGCGCCCCGGACGCCGCGCCCGACGGCCTGTTCCGGGTGCCGAAGGTGATCGGCTGATGGCCGCCGGCGACTGGACGCTCACCCGGCTGCGGGCGGCCGTGGCCGGCGGGGACGTCTCCGCGCGCGAGGTGTGCGACGGCTACCTGCGGCGCATCGCCGCGGCGGACGACCGGCTCCACGCCTTCACCGCGGTGCTGGGCGAGGCGGCCCTGGCGCGCGCCGAGGAGGTGGACCGCCGGCGCGACGCGTGGCGCGACCGGCCCCTGCTCGGCGTGCCCGTGACGGTCAAGGACGTCATCTGCACGCGCGGCGTCCCGACCACCGCCTGCTCGCGGATCCTGGCCGGCTATCGCCCGCCCTACGACGCGACCGTCGTCACGCGCCTGCTCGACGCCGGGGCCGTGGTCATCGGCAAGACCAACTGCGACGAGTTCGCCATGGGCTCGTCGACGGAGCACTCGGCGCTCGGCGCCACGCGCAACCCGTGGGCGCCGGACCGCATTCCCGGCGGCTCGAGCGGCGGCGCGGCGGCCGCCGTGGCTGCGCGGCTGGCGCCGGCGTCGATCGCGTCCGACACCGGCGGGTCCATCCGCCAGCCGGCGGCGCTGTGCGGCGTCGTCGGACTCAAGCCGACCTACGGGCGCGTCTCGCGCTACGGCCTGCTGGCGTTCGCCTCGTCGCTGGATCAGATCGGCCCGCTGACGCTGACCGTGGCCGACGCGGCCGCCGTGCTGCAGGTGATCGCGGGCGCCGATCCGCTCGACGCCACGTGCGCGACCGCGCCGGTGCCGGCCCTCGACGGCCTGTTTCCGGGCGATGCGCGCGGCGCGCGCATCGGCGTGCCGCGGGCCGCGCTGGCGGCCGGCGTGGATGCGGAGGTGCTCGGCGCCTTCGACGCGGCGCTCGCGGTGCTCGCCGGCCGCGGCGCGGCGGTGGTCGAGATCGACCTGCCGCACCTCGCGTACGCGGTGCCCGTCTACTACCTGGTCGCGCCGGCCGAGGCGAGCTCGAACCTGGCGCGCTACGACGGGGTGCGCTACGGGCTGCGCGCGGCGCCCGACGGCCGCGAAGCCACGGTCGCCGCCATGTACGACCGGACGCGCGACGCCGGCTTCGGCGCGGAGGTCAAGCGCCGCATCATGCTCGGCACGTACGCCCTGAGCGCCGGCTACTACGACGCGTACTACGTCCACGCCCAGCGCGTGCGCAGCCTGATCCGCAGCGACTACGACCAGGTGTTCGCCGGCGTCGACGCCGTGGCCATGCCCACCACGCCGACCCCCGCGTACCGCCTCGGCGAGCTCGTCGACGACCCGCTCGCGATGTACCTGGGCGACGTCTTCACGGTCAGCGCGAACCTGACCGGGCTGCCGGCCATCAGCCTGCCGGCCGGGTTCACCGCGGCCGGCCTGCCGATAGGGTTCCAGTTGACGGCGCGCCCGTTCGACGAAGCCACGCTGCTGAAGCTGGGCGACGCACTCGAGCGGGATGCGCCCTGGAGCAGCGCAAGGCCACCGCTGGCGCCCGCCTGAGCCTCCGTCTACCGCAATTCAAAACCCGTCCGCGACGTAGTACAGGGAGAGGCGAAGGAGGACTGCGTCCCCCTTCGCCCAGCAACCAGAACCTCGTAAGCAGGTACGATACCGAATGGGAAGGTGCGGCCGCCGACTATTGCTCGCGGCCCGACTGCTCCTGCAACTCGGGCGTGCGAAGCTGGTCCGCCGGGCCGCGCGGCGCGCCGGGCGGGAGATACTGGGCCCCGCTACCCAGACACTCGGCCAAGTTGCGGACGATGGCGGAGCCGGGCTCCCGCCGGCGGAACTTGCAGAAGCCGGCGACCACCAGAAAGCCGACAAACAGGGCGAGCAGGAACCCTGTCGACACAAGCAGTCCCTGCAACGCCCCGAAGGCGACTTCAAAGGGACTGGGACTCATGCTGGATCCTCGGTGGCTGGCTCGACATCGGGGAGCTCATAGACAATCAGCCCTTCGTCAACCTCCGCCATGGCGATCCGCTCCAACTTGACGCCCGGCGGCGGGCGCTCGCCCGTCTCGGGGTCGGGCGCGAGCGCCGCCAGCCGGGGCAGGGCACCGCGCCGGAGCTGCTTCGCGCGCCGGGCGGCCACGTCAACGTAAAGGAACCGACTCTCCACCGGCGGCATCCGCTCCCGTGGAGGGTCCGGCTCGGAAGTCTCAGCCGTGTTCACAGCTGGACCGGGTTCTGCGCCCGCCGGCTCCGTCTCCAGAAGCTCAGGTTCGTTGTTCATGGCCTCCGGGAAATGGTGACATCAAGCACCCGAGCCAGACGCCCCCCCGCCTACTGCGAGGAGCCATCGAAAACCGGATGAAGCCGTCACGTTGGCTCGCAGATTGATCGAACCACTGCGAGCCGCCGTGCACAGGCTGGATACACCTCACGAGAGTGCGAAGCCAATCCCTCTTCAAACACTACACAATAAAGATCGCGTCGACCTCCAAGTCGTCGTCGTGGTCGTAGCCCATCAGCGTGATCGTGCCAACAACGCCCGCAACGCCGCCATCCGCAAGGTCGAGCTCGATGCCACCCGGCACAACCTCTCTGTTATTGATCACTGCCGCCAAATCAAGGCCGGCGAAGCTGCGCAGGTCAAGCTTGTCGGACCCATTGGTAAAGTCCCCGATGGTGTCGTTCCCAAACTTGCCGCTGAATACGAACGTGTCGCTACCCAGCCCACCTTCAAGCATGTCGTCGCCGGCACCGCCATAGATCCGGTCGGCCCCTGCGTCACCCATAAGGTCGTCGGCACCGTCGCCGCCCATGATCATGTCGTCACCGTCGCCGCCCATGATCTCGTCGGCACCCTTGCCGCCCATGAGCATGTCGGCGCCGTCGCCGCCCATGATCTCGTCGTCGCCGTCGCCGCCCATGATCTCGTCGGCACCCTTGCCGCCCATGAGCATGTCGGCGCCGTCACCGCCCATGATCTCGTCGTCGCCGTCGCCGCCCCAAATACGGTTGGCCGAATCGTCGCCGGTAAGCTCGTCGCCGTGCATGGAACCGACGAGGTCTTCAATGTTGAAGAGGTCGTCCCCGTCGGCATGACCCCCTGTGCTAGTGGGCCTGACCCGCCCCGTCATTGGGTCCGCACTCGAGAGATCGATGATCACGCCAGCGTTGGACTCGGTATACGACGCTGCGTCGCGAGAATCGGCATGCGACTCGTCCGTGCCGCCCCCATCACCGTTCAGCCAGTCCTTGCCTTCTCCACCCTCGAGCGTGTCGTCGCCCACGTCGCCCACGAGGTGGTCGTCGCCAGCTTGGCCCCAGAGCATGTCGTTGCCCCTGCCGCCCCAGAGCATGTCTGCGCCGCTGCCGCCCTCGAGCGTGTCGTCGCCGACGGAGCCGTCGATGTGGTTGGAACCAGAATTGCCGGCGAGCATGTCGCCGTACATGGAGCCACGCAGGTTCTCGATGTTCGAGAGCTCGTCTCCTTCGGCATGCGCCCCCTTGCCCGAACCGTCGGCCAAGCTGACAGTCACCCCGGCATTGGATCTGGTATACCGCGCCGTATCGATACCAGCTCCCCCATCGAGCTTGTCGGCGCCCGCGCCTCCCTCGAGCGCGTCGCGGCCTGCACCGCCGTGGAGCTCATCGTGCCCGCCGTGGAGTATGTCCTCGTCCGTGACCCCGTCCTGCATGGAGCCGCCGTCGTAGTCACCCCAAAGCCTGTCGTTGCCGCTATCACCCCAGAGGAAGTCACTGCCACGCCCGCCGAAAAGCCTGTTGTCGCCGCGGTCGCCCACGAGGTTGTCGTTGTACCTCGACCCCACGGCGTTCTCGATGCCCTCCAGTTGATCGCCCTCGGCGTAGCCTCCGGAGATATTCGGGACAATACCTTCGGCTGCCAGACCCGCGACGTCGTCCTGATCGCCGAGGTCCACGTTGACACCCTGGTTCGACTCGGTGTAGTCGACGGTATCTCCGAAACCGTACATATAAGGGGCGTTAGGGAGGTTCAGACCGCCTTCCAGCCGATCCGGACCCGGCCCCCCCCTGAACCAGTCGCTATAGTCCGTCCCCACCACGGGACCGTACTGATCCATGTCTGTGAACAGCATAAGACCTCGTCTCCTTTCAGGATTCCATCAAACAATGGGCAACGGCCCATTCGGCGCCGCAAGCCGACCAGTTTGACCTCTGTCCCCCAAGCAAAAGCGCTGCTGGAGAAGCTGACACGGTCAGCCCGTGCAACTCTCCCTCTTGGACACCGTGGCCGCTTGCCGCGTGCAACCGAGTCCCCCGCTGCGGAAACCTGTGGAGCCGACGCAGATTACCGGTAGCCGGCGCGACAGACGCCAACGTCACCGGCGCAGTCTGACGGGTCGCGACCAGCTTTGTCAAGCGTCTTCAGGCCAACCGGCGCGTTCGAGCCGCCGCGGGCCGCACGCCCGGCCCGTCGAGGCGCGGCGATCGAAGTCCGGCGTCACCGGCCCGGTTCGCTTGCGGCGGAGGGCTGTGCGATCATGGTTGGAATGAAGATTCTCTTCGTGGGCGACATCGTGGGCAAGCCGGGGCGGCAGATCCTGCGCCGGGCGCTGCCCGCGCTCGTCGCGCGCCGCGCCATCGACCTGGTCATCGCCAACGTCGAGAACGCGGCCGGCGGCAAGGGCATCACGCGCGAGGTGGCCGAGGCGATCCGCGACGCGGGCGTCGGCGTCATGACGACCGGCAACCACGTGTGGGACAAGAAGGAGGCGATCGACTACATCGGCCTCGAGCCGCGGCTGCTGCGGCCGGCGAACTTCCCGGCGGGCGTGCCCGGGGCCGGCTGCTACGTGGCCCACTCCGCGCGCCACGACCCCGTCGCCGTGATCAACGTGATGGGCCGCATCTTCATGAACCCGCTCGACAACCCGTTCCAGGTCGTGCTGGCCGAGCTCGAGGCCGTGCGGCCGGAGGCGCGCGTCGTGGTCGTCGACTTTCACGCGGAGGCCACGTCCGAGAAGCTGGCCATGGGCTGGCATCTCGACGGCGCCGTCACGGCCGTGCTCGGCACCCATACCCACGTGCAGACCGCCGACGAGCGCGTGCTGCCGAACGGCACGGCCTACATCACGGACGTCGGCATGACCGGCCCGCACGACTCGATCATCGGCGTGCAGACGCACGCCGCCCTGCAACGCTTCCTCGACGGCATGCCGGCGCGGTTCGAGACCGCCAGCGGGAACCCCCGCCTCAACGCGGTGCTGGTCACGGCGGACGCGGCGACGGGAACGGCCCGCGGCATCGAGCGCGTGAGCCTGTCGGCCGCGGACGTCGAGGCGCAGGCCGCCGGACCGGAGGCCTCGTGAGCGCCCTGCCGGGCCTGCCGTTCGACGCCGCGCCCGACGCCCCGGCGCCCCGCCGGCGCGTGCTGACGGTGACGGAGCTCACCTCCCGCGTGCGCGTCCTCCTCGAGGGCCGCTACGGCGAGGTGTGGGTCGAGGGCGAGATCTCCAACGCGCGCCTCTGGAAGACCGGCCACCTCTACTTCACGCTCAAGGACGCGGGCGCCCAGCTCCGCGCGGTGATGTTCCGCTCGGCGCTGCGCTACCAGCGCTTCCGGCCGGAGGACGGGCAGCACGTCGTCGCCCGCGGCCGGCTCAGCGTGTACGAGCCCAAGGGGGAGTACCAGATCGTCTGCGAGCACCTCGAGCCGCGCGGCCTCGGGGCGCTGCAGCTCGCCTACGATCAGCTCCGCCAGCGCCTCGACCGGGGGGGCCTGTTCGACGCGGCCCGCAAGCGGCCGCTGCCCGCGCTGCCGCGCAAGATCGGCATCGTCACGTCGCTCGACGGGGCGGCGCTGCGCGACATGGTGACCGTGCTCGGGCGGCGGCATCCGAACGCCCACCTGGTCGTCAGCCCGGCGCGCGTGCAGGGCGAGGGGGCGGCCGCGGCGATCGTCCGCGGGCTGCGGCACCTGCAGCGCGTCCCGGGCGTCGACGTCGTCATCGTCGGACGCGGCGGCGGCTCGCTCGAGGACCTCTGGGCGTTCAACGAGGAGACCGTGGCGCGCGCGATCGCCGGCGCGCGGGTGCCCGTCATCTCGGCCGTCGGCCACGAGACCGACTACACGATCTGCGACTTCGTGGCCGATCTCAGGGCCCCGACCCCCTCGGCGGCCGCCGAGCTCGTGGTGGCGCCCCGCGCCGAGCTGGCCGCGCGCATCGCCGGCCTGACCGATCGCCTGCGGGCCGCGCTGCGCGACGGGTTGCGGCAGCGGCGGGCGGCCGTGCACGGGCTCGCCGCGCGGCCGGGCCTGGCCGGCTGGCCGACCCGCGTGGCGCTGCGCGGGCGGCAGCTCGACGAGCTGGCCCACCGCCTGGCGCGGGCCACGCGCGGGGCGGCGGGCGGGCGGCGGCGGCACCTGTACGAGCTGCGGCTGCGCCTCGAGGCGCTCGACCTCGGCCGCCGGCTGGCGGCCATCCGCGCGCGCCTCGGCGCCGCGCGGGGCGGCCTCGAGGCGGCGCTGACGGCAGGCCAGCGCGCGCGCGAGGCCCGCCTGCGCGTGGCGGCGGGCCGCCTGGACACGCTGAGCCCGCTGGGGGTGCTGGCGCGCGGCTACGCGGTCTGCTGGACCGGCGACCGCGACGCGATCATCCGCGATGGGGCGGCGGTCGCGCCCGGCGATGCGGTGCACGTGAAGCTGCACCGCGGCGCGCTGGACTGCGAGGTCACCCGGGTCGAGTGATGGACGACACCACAATCAACGACTTCGAATCGGCGCTGGCGGAGCTCGAGTCCATCGTGACGGACCTCGAGCAGGGCAACCTGGCGCTCGAGCAGTCGCTGCGGCTGTTCGAGCGGGGCGTCGAGCTCTCGCGCTACTGCCATACCCGGCTCGACGCCGCCGAGCGGCGGATCGAGGTCCTCACGGAGCAGGGCGAGCCCGGCCCGCCGCCGCCGGTCCTGGCGCAGGCCGCCGGCAAGGACGTCCCGTGACCCGCTCCGGTGCGCCGGCCGGCGAGGCCGACGTCCGCGAGTACCTCCGCAGGCAGGGGGCGGGCATCGACGACGCCCTCGAGCGCTACCTGCCCGCCGCGGACGACTGCCCGCCGCTCATCGTCGAGGCGATGCGCTACAGCCTCTTCGCCGGCGGCAAGCGGCTGCGGCCGATCCTGACGCTGGCCGCCGCCGAGACCGTGGCGCCCGAGGGCTCCCCGCAGCGCGCGGGCGACGCGCTGCCCGCCGCGTGCGCCATCGAGATGATCCACACCTACTCGCTGGTGCACGACGACCTGCCGGCGATGGACGACGACACGCTGCGGCGGGGACGGCCGACAGCGCACGTCGCGTTCGGCGAAGGCGCCGCCATCCTGGCCGGCGACGCGCTGCTCGCGGAGGCGTTCCGCATCCTGGCCCGCTGGCCGGCCGGGAGCGACCCCGAGCTGGCCGCCTGCAAGCTGCGCGCCGTCGAGCGCGTGGCCGCGGCGGCGGGCGCCGGCGGCATGGTCGGCGGCCAGGCGCTGGACCTGCAGGCGGGCGGCCAAGTGCCCGGCCGGCACTTGCCCATTGCCGACGACGGCGGGCTGCGCGCGCTGCACGGGCTCAAGACCGGCGCGCTGATCCGTGCCGCGGCGGCGGCCGGCGCCATCCTGGGCGGGGGGCGCGACGACGAGATCGACGCGGTCGACGCCTACGCGCGGCACCTCGGCCTCGGGTTCCAGATCGTCGACGACATCCTCGACGTCGAGGGCTCGGACGACGCGCTCGGCAAGACGGCGGGCAAGGACGCCGCGGCCGGCAAGCCGACCTATCCGTCCATCCTGGGCCTCGAGCGTTCGCGGGCGCTGGCCCGCGAGGAGATCGCCGCGGCCAAGGCCACGCTGCGCGCCGCCGGCCTCGGCGGCCGGCTCGACGGGATCGCCGATTGGGTGCTGACCAGGAGGCACTGACGCCGCGCGAGCCGCCCGCCGCGGCCGCGGCGGGCCGGGGCGGCGGCGCGCCGGCCGCAGGCGCATGACCCGCCGCGCGAGGCTCGACACGCTGGTGGTGGAGCGCGGCCTGGCCGCCACGCGCGCCCGGGCGCGGGCGCTGGTGCTCGCGGGCCAGGTGCGCGTCGACGGGGTCGTCGTCTCGAAGGCGGGCACGGCGGTGGCGGCCACGGCGGACGTGACGGCGGCGGCCCCCGACCACCCGTACGCCGGGCGCGGCGGCATCAAGCTGGCCCACGCGCTCGACGCGTTCGGCATCGCCGTCAGCGGGCGCACCGCGCTGGACATCGGCGCCTCGACCGGCGGCTTCACCGACGTGCTCGTCCAGCGCGGCGCGGCGCGGGTCGCGGCGGTCGACGTCGGCCACGGCCAGCTCGCGTGGAAGCTGCGCCAGGATCCGCGCGTGGCCGTGCTGGAGGGCATCAATGCGCGCGGGCTCGAGCGCGGGATGCTGCCGCCGGCGTTCCGGCAGGTGGACGTCGTGACCGTCGACGTCTCGTTCATCTCGGCGAAGCTGATGCTGCCGCCGGTGCGGCCGCTGCTGGCCCCGGAGGCGGACGTCGTCGTGCTCGTCAAGCCGCAGTTCGAGGCGGGGCGCGCCGAGGTCGGCAAGCGCGGGCTGGTGACCGACGGGGCGGTGCACCGGCGCGTGGTGGACGAGGTGGCCGCGGCGGCGGATCGGATAGGATTGGGGCGCGTCGCCGCCACGCCGTCGCCGATCACCGGCGCGGAAGGCAACCGGGAGTTCTTCCTGCACCTGCGCGCGCGGGCGGCCGCAGCGAACGCATGACGTTCCCGAGCCCGGCGGGACCGCCCGCCACGGTCGGCATCGTTGCCAAGACCCGGCTGCGCGAGGCCGCGGCGGTGGTGGCCAAGCTCACCGACTGGCTGGCCGCGCGGGGCGTCGGCGTCGTCGTCGAGATCGACACGGCGCGCCTGGTCGAGCGCCCGGGGCCGCCCACCTGCTCGCGCGACGAGTTGCCCTCGGCCGCGGAGCTGATCCTGGTGCTGGGCGGGGACGGCACGCTGCTCGGCGTGGCGGGCCGGGTCGCGCGGTCCGCGGCCACGCCGCCGATTCTCGCCGTCAACTTCGGCAGCCTCGGCTTCCTGACCGAGATCACGCTGCCGGAGCTGTACCCGTCGCTGGAGTCGGTGCTGGCGGGCACCGCGCGGATCGACGAGCGCCAGATGCTGCACTCGCGCGTGCTGCGCAACGACGCGGTCATGGCGGACCGCATCGTCCTGAACGATGTCGTGCTGGGCAAGGCGGCGCTGTCGAACATCATCGACTTCGCCATCACCCTCGGCGAGCAGTTCGTGATGTCGTCGCGCGCCGACGGCCTGATCATCGCCAGCCCGACCGGATCGACGGCGTACAACCTGGCCGCCGGGGGCCCGATCGTGCATCCCACGGTCGATGCCGTGCTGGTCACGCCCCTCGCCCCCCACACGCTCACGAACCGGCCCATCGTCATCCCCGCGACGGCGCCGGTGTGCGTGACGCCCACGCTGGGCGGCGCGCACCAGTCGGCCTACGTCAGCTTCGACGGGCAGTACGGCTTCGAGCTCGCCGCGGGCGACAGCGTCACCGTCGAGCGCGCGGCGCGGCCGCTGCGCGTCGTCCGTGCGGAGTCGCGCAGCTACTTCGCGGTCCTGCGCGAGAAGCTCAAGTGGGGCGAGCGCTGAGCGGCGGGCTGAGCGGCGGATGGTGAATGATCTGGATCCGGTTCCCGTCCGGATCTTCCAGGTACAGCGAGCGGGCGCCGTCGCGGTGCGTGCGCGGGCGGCTCGCCAGCGCCACGCCGCGGCTGTCGAGCCAGGCCGCCCAGGCATCGACGTCCCGTGCCTCGGGCACGAGGATGCCGAGGTGATCGAGGGCGGTCTCGCGGCCGCCGTCGCCCGCGGGCGCGCGGTGCAGGGCGAGGTTGTCGGTCCCCGACGTGAGGTAGCTGTTGTCGGCGTCGGGCTCCCACTCCACGCGGAAGCCGAGCACGTCGAGGTAGAAGCGGCGGGTCTCCTCGAAGGCACGCACGTGCAGCGCCAGGTGCCGGAGGCCGAGGTGCCGGGGCCGCGCGCCCATCCATCCATCGTAGCAGGGGCCGCCGTCGCAGGGGCGCCACTTGCCGGGCGTCGAACCGTGCGTCTAGAATCCATCCCATGTCCCCCCGCTCGGCGGCCCAGACCCGTTGCGCATTGTGCGGCGCCAAGGAGGTGTCCGAGCCGCGCGGCGAGGAAAAGTACTGCCGCGACTGCTGGGACAAGAAGATCGCGGTCGAGGAGATCGTCGCGCGCGAGTTCGCGATCAAGCGCTACATCCGCGCGCACAGCTCGGAGAAGTACCTCGTCTACCACTCGACCCAGAAGCGGCCGTGCGGCCAGCTCATCGTGGTCGACGACGGCTACGACCTGTTTCTCAGCCTGATTCTCTACCCCACGTTCGCCTGGGACGAGCCGTCGTACCACCTCGAGGGCGACCCGGAAGGGCGCTCGTTCGCCGAGCTCGTCGTCGACGTCGTGGCCGCCGAGGTCATCGAGCCCTGGGGCGGAGGCAAGTGGCACCTGGAGATCTTCCGGTCGGTCAACCCCGAGCCCGAGGAGTGGAACGGCGAGATGTAGCCCCGGCCGCACGGAGCCGGCGCCGTCTGATGGCAGCGCCGGCGCAGCCGGCGCAAGGCGCGCACCGCGCGCCTCGGCGGAAGCGGCGCGGGGCGAAGGGGTCCCCGCAAGCGAACGCCGGGGGTCCGGGGCGAAGCCCCGTCTGATGAATGTTTGAGCTTTGTGGCCGCGGCGACCTATAATCCCGCTGCCGGCCGTGCGTGCCGCGAAGCGGCGCGGCGGCGGCGGGATTCAGTCGGGAGGAATTGCGATGACTCGAGTCAGCCGTATTCTGCTGTTCGGTTTCCTGGCGTGCGCCCTGGCGGCCGCCGCCTGCGGCGGATCGGAGCCGGAGGCGGCCGAGGGCGAGGCCGTCGAGGCGGGGCCGGTTGCCCCGCGGCCCGAGGCGGTCGCCGCCGCGAACCGCCTGACCGAGAGGCTGGGCGACGACATCCAGCTCGTGCCGACCCAGCGCGGACTGGCGGAGATCGGCTACACGGAGCCGGAGGCCCGCCGGGACGGCGACTTCATCGTGACGCAGATCCGCGTGAAGAACCTCGCGCAGAACGCGATCGCCGGGTTCCAGATCGACGAGTTCTGGTTCGACCGCGACGGCAACACGGTGACGGGCGACTCGGTGCGGTTCCGCGAGCCGCTGCTCATCAACGAGGTCGTCGACATCGAGTTGCGGGTGCCGCGCACCCGGAACATGAACAGCAGCAACTACGAGTTCAGCCACCAGAACGGCGAGATCAAGGCGACCGAGCTGGAGGAGATCGAGGACCCCGAGCCCGAGGAGGGCGAGGAGGGCGACGAAGAGGACGAGGACGCCTCGTAGCCTCGGCGCGACGTTCCCTCCGCCCGCACCGGCCCGCCCGCGCCGGCACACCTCCCGCCGGCCCCGTTGCCGGGTCCTGACCAAACCGGCGAGCCTCGGCGCGCGTCCAACTCTCGATAGACCGTGCCGTTCACTGCAGACCCCGCTGATATACTCGGCGCCGTGGCGATCGACATCGAGGCCGTCCAGGCCGCGTTGCGCGAGGACGGCCTCGACGGCTGGCTGCTGTACGACTTCCACGGCTCGAACGCCATCGCGCGCACGCTGGTCGGCCTCGACGGCGCCGGCGGGCTGACGACCCGCCGCTGGTACTACCTCGTGCCGGCCAGAGGCGAGCCGTGCGCGCTGGTGCACCGCATCGAGCAGGACGTGCTCGCGCACCTGCCGGGGCGGCGGCGGCTGTACGCGGGGCGGGCGGAGCTCGAGGCAGGCCTGGCCGAGCTGGCGGGCGGCCGCGACCGCCTGGCCATGGAGTACTCCCCGGGCTGCGCCATCCCGTACATCTCCCGTGTCGACGCGGGCACCGTGGACGCGGTCAGGCGCCTGGGAGCGACCGTCGTCTCGTCCGGCGACCTGGTGCAGCGCTTCGAGGCCGTGTGGAGCGAGCAGGCGCTCGCGACGCACCGCGAAGCGTCGGCCTGCCTGTACCGCATCAAGGACCGCGCGTTCGCGCTCGTCGCCGAGCGCATGGCGGCCGGCGCGCCGGTCAACGAGCTCGAGGTGCAGCAGGCCATGGTGCGCTGGTTCGAGGAGGCCGGACTGGTGAGCGACTCGGCGCCCGTGGTCGCGGCCCAGGAGCACAGCGGCAATCCGCACTATCTGCCGACGCCCGCGAGCTCGCGCGCCATCGGACGCGAGGAGGTGCTGCTGCTGGACCTGTGGGGCAAGCGGGACACGGCCGGGGCGGTATACGCCGACATCACGTGGGTGGGCTACACGGGGGCGCAGGTGCCGGCCGAGGAGACGGCGGTCTTCCGTGCGGCGCGCGACGCGCGCGACGCGGCCGTCGCCCGCGTGCAGGACGCGGCCCGCGCGGGCCGCGAGCTGCGCGGCTGGGAGGTCGACCGCGCCGCGCGCCAGGTGATCGACGGGGCGGGGTTCGGCGCGCACTTCGTGCACCGCACCGGACACAGCCTGGGGCGGGAGGTGCACGGCAACGGCGTGCACATGGACGACTACGAGACGCACGACGACCGGCGGCTGCTGCCCGGCACCGGGTTCACCATCGAGCCCGGCATCTACCTCGACCGGTTCGGCGTGCGCACGGAGATCAACATGCACGTGGGTCCGCGCGAGGCGACGGTGACCGGTCCCCTGCAGGCGGAGCTGCTGCCGCTGGGGGCCCCCGGCGCGGGCGGGGTGGCGGCCTCCCGGCACATGGAGTAACGTAACGTACAGGAGTCTGTGCCGTAGAACGGCGCGCACAGCGCGCCTCGGCGGGAGCGGCGCGGGGCGAAGGGGCCCCCGCAAGCGGACGCCGGGGGTTCGGGGCGCAGCCCCGTCTGATGGAGGATGGCATGATGTCGAAACGACGGAACACGGTGTGTTCTGCGGCCTTGATCGCGGCAGCGTCGATGGCGCTCGGGATGGTCATCGCCTCGCAGCTCGACCTGGCGCCCGCCTCGTCGGCGCAAACGCAGACGTTCACGACGCCCCCGATGAACAGTGCGCCGCTGAACGGGCCAATCGACGCCGGCACCTTCCGCGAGATCGCGCGGACGCAGACCGCCATGGTCGTCAACATTCGCGTCGAGGCGGAGCAACCGGCCGAGGAATCGGGCGATTTCGGCGACGACGATCTGTTCCGCCGCTTCTTCGGGCCGCGCGGGCAGCAGCCGCGGCGTGAGGTGCCGTCGGCCGGCACCGGGTTCGTCATCGATGCCGGCGGGCTGATCCTGACCAACAACCACGTGGTCGAGAACGCCACGAAGATCGAGATCGACTTCTTCGACGACGACGAGCGCGACCTGTACGAGGCGCGCGTGCTCGGCCGCGACCAGCTCACCGACAGCGCGCTGCTCGAGCTGGTCGACATGCCCGACTGGGATCTGCCCGTCGCCACGTTCGGCGACTCGAGCCAGATGGCCGCCGGCGACTGGGTGATGGCCATCGGCAACCCGTTCGGCCTCGGCCACACCGTCACGGTGGGCGTGATCTCGCACATCGGCCGGCCGTTCCGGTCGGTGCCCGGGCGCTCGCAGGAGATGCTGCAGACCGACGCCGCCATCAACCCGGGCAACTCCGGCGGGCCGCTGCTGAACATCCGCGGCGAGGTCGTCGGCATGAACACCGCGATCGTCAGCGACCGCCAGGCCAACGTGGGCGTCGGCTTCGCGGTGCCCATCAACACCGTGCGCGATCTGCTCGAGGAGCTGCGCGGCGGCAAGGTGACGCGCGGCGTCATCGGCGTGGTGATCATGCCGGTTCCGCGCGACGACTACGAGCAGCTCGGCCTCGCCAGCGCCGACGGCGCCCTCGTCCAGTCGGTCAACCCGGACGGCCCGGCCGACAACGGGGGCATCGAGCCCGGCGACGTCATCGTCGCCTATGACGGCGAGCCGATCGAGGACACGCGCGACGTGCAGAACCGGGTCGTCGCGACGCGGCCCGGGACCACGGTGCCGCTCGACATCGTCCGCAACGGCGAGCCGCTGACGCTGGACGTCACGATCGGCGAGCTCGATCTCGAGGCGGAGGTCCGGCCCGCGGTGGCGGAAGCCCGGGAGGAGACGAGCGAGGGCTTCGGCATCACGCTGCGCGACCTGACGCCGCAGATGGCAGGCCGGCTGCGCGTCCCGGCGGATACCGAGGGGGCCGTGGTGGCCGACGTCGCGCGCGGCGGCACGGCGGCGGCGGCCGGCATGCAGCAGGGCGACATCATCCTGCGCGTCAACGGCGCCGACGTCGACTCGGCCAGCGCGGCGAGCACCGCGCTGGCGGCCATCGAGTCGGAACGCACCGCGTTTCTCCTCGTGCAGCGCGGCGAGACACGCGTGTTCCTGCAGGTGCGCAAGGAGTAGCGCCCGCGGCCGGCCCATGACGCTCCGCGAACTCATCGTGCAGCGGATCCGGGAGACGGGTCCGCTGCCGTTCGCGGAGTACATGGATCTGGCGCTCTACCATCCGGCGCTCGGCTACTACGCCCGCGCCGACCGGCGGTCCGGTCGCGCGGGCGATTTCCTCACCAGCGTCGACAGCGGCACGGCATTCGGCGCGCTGCTGGCGCGCCAGTTCGCCGAAATGTGGCAGCTCGCCGGCGGCGGCGCCCCCGCCCTCGTGGAGGCCGGCGCCGGGAGCGGCCGCCTGGCCCGGGATATCCTGGACCACCTGGCGGCGGCCTGCCCCGACCTCTACCGCACGCTGCGCCTGACGCTGGTCGAGCGCAGCCCGGCGGCACGGGCCGCGCAGGCGGCCACCCTCGGGGAGCACGCCGCGCGGCTCGCCCCGGCCGGCGAGCTGCCGGCGGGCGTGCGCGGCGTCGTGTTCGCCAACGAGCTGCTCGACGCGCTGCCCGTCCATCCCATCGTGATGACCGCGGAGGGACTGCGCGAGGTGTACGTCGACCGTGACGGCGAACGGCTCGTCGAGCGCCTCGGCCCGGCCTCCGCGGCGGTGCGGGACCACGTGGCGCGCTTCGGCATCCGGCTCGAGCCGGGCTGGCGCGCCGAGGTCAGCCCGGCGGCCGTCGCGTGGGTGGCCGAGGCCGCGCGGCGCCTGGCGCGGGGATTCCTGGTGCTGATCGACTACGGCCACGAGTCGCGCGAGCTGTACTCGCTGACGCACGCGCGCGGCACCCTCGCCTGCTACCGGCGCCACCGCGTGGCCGTCGGGGGCGACGACGGCGCGGCGGCGCCCTGGCTGGCCGAGCCCGGCGACCGCGACATCACCGCGCACGTCGACCTCACGGCGGTCCGGGCGGCGGCCGAGCAGGCCGGCCTGCAGACGCTCGCGGTGCTCGATCAGACCTACTTCCTGCTGGCGCTGGCCGACCTGGAAGGCCGCGACCACATCATGGACCGCGGCGAGAGCGGCGGGGCGGCGGAGCGGCCCGCCGACCTCGGCGCGCTCCGGCAGCGGCTGGCCCTCAAGACGCTTCTCGTCCCGGGCGGCCTCGGAAGCACGCACAAGGTGCTGATCTTCGGGCGCAACGTGGGGACGCCCGACCTGCGGGGCTGCACGTTCAGCCGGCGGGCCACGTGAGGACCATGGGCGATCCGATCGAACGCGAGATCAAGCTCCGCTTCGGGTCGGCCGACGCGGCCCGCGCCGCCGTGCGCGGCACCGGGGCGGCGGCGCGGCGGGCGCGGCGGCTGCAGGACGACCGGCTGCTGGACTGGCCGGACGGCCGGCTGCGCGACCGCCGCAGCACGCTGCGCGTCCGCGACCAGGCGGGATCGGCGGTGCTCACGTTCAAGGGACCGCCGCAGCCGGGCGCCATGAAGGTGCGCGAGGAGCTGGAGACGTCCGCCGGCGACGCGGCCCTGCTGCTGCGGCTGCTCGAGCGGCTCGGGCTGCAGGTCTGGTTCCGCTACCAGAAGTACCGCGAGGAGTACGAGCTGGGGGACGTCGTGCTGACCGTCGACGAGACCCCCATCGGCACCTTCGTCGAGCTCGAGGGCGGCGAGCGCGGCATCACGGAGATTGCCGCGGCGCTCGGCTGCACGCCCGCCGACTACGTCGTGGCGTCCTACCGGGAGCTCTTCCTGTCCGCGTCCGGCGGCGGCGCGCAGGCGCGCACGGACATGGTCTTCGATCCCGGCCCGTGACCCCGCCGCTGCCCCCCGCGCTCGTGCTCACGGCCGGCCTGGGCCGGCGGCTGGCCCCGCTCACGGACCTGCGGGCCAAGCCGGCGCTGCCCGTGGCCGGCGCGCCGTTCATCCTGCGCGTGCTGCGCTGGCTGCACGGGCAGGGCGTGCCGGCCGCCGTGCTCAACCTCCACCACCTGCCGGCCACGATCACCGGTTGCGTGGGCCACGGCACCGCCGCCGGCATCACGGTGCGCTACTCGTGGGAGCGGACCCTGCTCGGCACGGCCGGCGGGCCGCGCCGGGCCCTCGGGCTGCTGGGCCCGCGCTTCTTCATCGTCAACGGCGACACGCTGACCGAGGTCGATCTGCAGGCGATGGCGCGCGCGCACGCGGCGAGCGGCGCGCAGGTCTCGCTAGCGGTCACCGCGAACCCCGACCCCGAGCGCTATCGGGGGCTGGCGGTGGACGAGCAGGGCCGGGTGCGCGGCTTCCGAGCGCCGGGCCGGCCCGCGCACGCGCACTTCACCGGCGTGCAGCTGGTCGAGGCGCCGGTCTTCGCCGGGCTGCGCGACGGCGAGCCCGCGGCCTCGATCGGCGGCGTCTACGACGCGCTCCTGGCCGAGCGGCCCGGCGCCGTGCGGGCGCACGGCGCCACGGCGCCGTTCCGCGACATCGGCACGCCGGGCGACTACCTGGCCACGTCGCTGGCGCTCGCGCGCGCCGAGGGGCGGCCGTCGCTGCCCGCCGGCGCGCGCTGCCGGATCGACACGACCGCCGTGCTGACGCGCACGGCCGTGTGGGACGACGTGGTCGTCGAAGCCGGCTGCCGGCTGGCGGACTGCGTCGTGGCCGACGGCGTCCGGCTGCCCGCGGGCAGCGTCCTGGAGCGGCAGGTCGTCACGCCCGCGGGCGCGCCCCCGCCGCACGGCGGGCGGCGGCTCGGCGACGCCTGGCTCTCGCCGCTCGACGACGGGCCGGCCGGCGGCGCGCGGGACGCGGCAGGGGGGCGCTGACACGACCGTGGGCGCGGACGAGCTGCGGCGGGTCCGGACCTACCTCGAGCGGACCGGCCTGGCCGCGGCGGCGATCGACGAGCTGCCGGGCGACGCGTCCGACCGGCGCTACGTGCGGGTGCGCGCGGCGGACGGCACGTCGCAGATCCTGCTCGTCCACCGCGGACCGATCGATACGGAGACCCTGCCCTTCCTCAACGTCGCGCGCCTGCTGGCGCGCATGGACGTCCCGGCGCCGGCCGTGCGCGGCAGCGCCGGCGACCTCGGCATCCTGGCGCTCGAGGACCTCGGCGACGTCACGGTGGAGCGCTTCCTCGCGACGGCCACGGCGCCGCAGCGCCGCGCGGTCTACGCGCAGGCCGTGGACCTGATCGCCCGCCTGCAACGCCGCGGGCGGGAGCTGGCCGCGCCCCACTACCTCCCCTTCACGCTGGCGTTCGACGAGGCCAGGCTGACGTGGGAGCTCGACTTCTTCGTCGAGCACTTCCTGCTGGGCCACCGACGGGCGCGGCTCTCCGCGGCCGCGCGCGCCGCCCTCGGCGCGGAGCTCGGCGCGCTGGCCCGGGCGCTGGCCGCCGAGCCCCGCGTCCTGTGCCACCGCGACTACCACTGCCGCAACCTGATGCTGCACGGCGGACGGCTCTACGTCATCGACTTCCAGGACGCCCGGCTGGGGCCGGATACGTACGACCTGGCATCGCTGCTCAGGGACTGCTACGTCCGCCACGAGCCGGCGTTCGTGGCGGAGATGGTGGCCCACTATCACGAGCGGCGGGGCTCGGCAGGCGGCCCCGAGTTCGACGCCCGCTTCGATCGCATGTCGGTGCAGCGGCACCTCAAGGCGCTCGGCACGTTCGGATATCAGGCAACGGTCGGGGGCAACGAGCGCTATCTGTCCGCCGTCCCCCGCACGCTGGACTACCTGGTCGACGTTTTCACGCGCACGCCCGGCTTCGAGCGGCTGCGCACCCTGCTGGCCGCCAGCCTCCCCGAACTCGGCTAACATGGCGGGCGTCATGCATGCGCACATCAGCGGGATTGCCGATCACGACGGGCAGGAGGTCACGCTCCGCGGCTGGCTGCACAACCGGCGGTCGAGCGGAAAGATCCACTTCCTGACGGTGCGCGACGGGACAGGCTTCGTCCAGGCCGTGGTGTCGAAGGCGGCGGTCGGCGACGAGGTGTTCCGGGACGCCGATCACCTCGGACAGGAAACGGCGATCGCGGTCCGCGGGCGCGTGCGCGCCGACGCGCGCGCGCCCGGCGGCTTCGAGATCGACGTCACGCACCTCGAGCGGGTCGGGAGCTCGCAGGACTACCCGATCACGCCCAAGGAGCACGGCATCGAGTACCTGCTCGACCGCCGGCACCTGTGGATGCGGACCGCGCGCCAGCAGGCGATCCTGCGCATCCGGCACGAGATCATCGACCGCATCCGCACCTTCTTCAACAGCCGCGGCTTCGTGCTGGTCGACACCCCGATCCTGACCCCGGCCGCGTGCGAGGGGACCACGACGCTGTTCTCCGTCCCGTACTTCGACCACGCCACCGCCTTTCTGACGCAGAGCGGGCAGCTCTACAACGAGGCCAACGCGATGGCGCTCGGCCGCGTCTACTGCTTCGGCCCCACGTTCCGGGCCGAGAAGTCGAAGACCCGCCGTCATCTGACCGAGTTCTGGATGGTCGAGCCGGAGATGGCCTACGCGACGCTCGACGACGTGACAGCCCTCGCCGAGGAGCTGGTGACCGCCGTCGTGCAGGGGGTGCTCGAGAGCCGCCGCGCGGAGCTGGCGGTGCTCGACCGCGACACGGCGCCGCTCGAACGGGTGCGCGCGCCCTTCCCGCGGGTGTCGTACGACGAAGCCGTCGAGCTGCTGCGGGAGGAGGGCCGGGCCTTCGAATGGGGCGGCGACTTCGGCAGCCCGGACGAGACCGCGCTGGCCGGGCGCTTCGATCAGCCGCTTGTCGTGCACCGCTTTCCCTCGGCCGCCAAGGCGTTCTACATGCAGCCCGACCCGCAGCGGCCCGAGCTCTCGCTGTCGGTCGACGTGCTGGCGCCGGAGGGGTACGGCGAGATCATCGGCGGGGGGCAACGCGTGGACGACTACGACACGCTGGTCGACCGGCTGCGGGCGCACGACCTGCCGGCGGAGACATTCGAGTGGTACCTCGATCTGCGGCGCTACGGCAGCGTCCCGCACGGCGGCTTCGGGATGGGCGTCGAGCGCGTCGTCGCCTGGCTCTGCGGCCTCGAGCACGTCCGCGAAGCCATCCCGTACCCGCGCATGCTGTACCGGCTCACCCCCTGACCGCCGGCGCGGCGGGCGGCGGCCGGCCGGTCGGGGCGGCGGTTTGCCGGTGCGATCGGCACGTGATAGCATTGTTGGCTCCATCGACGGTCAAGCAGGATAGGTGGGCGTTTGCCCACTTTTTGTTTTTTGGGGTCTGTTGGCGTGGGGAACGACGACGACCTCCTGGCGCGTGTCGCGGCCATCGCCGAGCGCGTCGCCGGCGGCTGCGGTCTGGAGGTCTTCAGCGTCCGACTGCGTCGCGAGTCGATCGGCCGGGTGCTGCGGCTGGTGCTCGACCGGCCGGCCGACGCCGAAGATTCCGCGCAGCCGGTCAGCGTCGGGGACTGCGAGCAGGTGAGCCGGGATCTGAGCGCGATCCTGGACGTGGAGGTGACGTTCGCGCACCCGTACACGCTGGAGGTTTCGTCGCCGGGCCTCGACCGGCCGTTGCGGCACTTGGGCGATTGCCGGCGGTTCATCGGACGCCGGGCGAAGATCGTCACGACCGGCGCCGTCGACGGCCAGCATGCCTGGACCGGCCGGATTGCGGATGTGGAAGGGGAGGACGTGATAATCGACGCGGCGGATCACGCTCGGCGGATTCCGTGGTCGCTGGTATCCCGCGCCCGGCTGGAAGTCGACTTCTAGAGCGTCGAGGGACCGGCCATGAACAATCCACTGCAGCAGACCATCGAAGCGGTCGCCAAGGAGAAGGGAATCGAACCCGACGTGATCATCACGGCGATCGAGGACGCCGTCCTGACTGCATCCCGCAAGTACTACAAGTCGGACGAGAACCTGAGGACCAAGTTCAACTCCGAGACGGGACAGGTCGAGCTGTTCGCGGTGCGCCAGATCGTGGAGGACGTCAGCGACCCGGTCACTGAGATCTCCCTCGAGGAAGCCCAGGAGCTGTACGGCGAGGACGCCGAGGTCGACATGGAGATCGAGTTTCCGAAGCCGACCGACGTGCTCGGGCGCATCGCGGCGCAGACGGCCAAGCAGGTGATCTTCCAGAAGGTGCGGGAGGCCGAGCGCGACAACGTGTACGCCGAGTACAGCGATCGTCTCGGCGAGGTCGTGTCGGGCACCGTCAAGCGGTTCGAGAACGGCGACATCTTCGTCGAGGCGGGCCGCGTCGAGGCCATGCTGCCCCGGCGCGAGCAGTCGCGGGCCGAGAACTACACGACGGGCGACCGCGTCCGCGCCGTGATCCGCGAAGTCAACAAGAACACGAAGGGGCCGCAGCTGATCCTGTCGCGCACCGATCCGGTGCTGCTCATCAAGCTGTTCGAGCAGGAGGTGCCGGAGATCTACGACGGGACGGTGGCGATACGCGGCGCCGTGCGGGAAGCCGGCGACAGGGCCAAGGTGGCCGTGTACTCGCGCGAGCGCGACGTGGACCCCGTCGGCGCGTGCGTCGGCATGAAGGGCACCCGCGTCCAGGCCATCATCCGCGAGTTGCGCGGGGAGAAGATCGACATCGTGGAGTGGTCGGAGGACGCGGCGCTGTTCGTGACCAACGCGATCAGCCCGGCCCGGGTGCAGCGCGTCACCGTCGTCGACCCGCTCGAGAAGGTGGTCGAGGTCATCGTCGAGGACCGCCAACTGTCGCTGGCGATCGGCAAGAAGGGACAGAACGTGCGGCTTGCCGCCAAGCTGACGGGCTGGAAGATCGACATCAAGAGCGAGGAGGAGAAGCGGCGCGAGGTCGAAGCGCAGTTCGACGGGCTGGCCGCCGGGGAGCCCGCGACCCTGACGCTGCCGGGCCTCGACGAGGACCAGGTACGCAGGCTGAGCGAGGCGGGCCTGGACACGGCCGACCGGTTGCTGGCTGCCACGACCGACCAACTGGTGGCGGTCGCCGGCATCGATCCGGAGGCGGCCGAGGCATTGCAAGCGGCGGTACGGGAGCAGGTTGCCGCGGCCGAGCGGGCGACGGAGGAATCCGCGCAGCCGGCCGAGGCGGCTGACGAGCAGACAACCGGTTGACCGCGGGTGCTGGCCGCGGCGTTTCGCTGAGAGATTTCAGTTTGGGCACTATCCGGATCTACAAGGTCGCCGAGGTTCTCGGTCTCCCCAGTCAGGAAGTCATCGACCAGTTGCGCCGCGATCACGGCATCGAGGTCAGCAGCGCGTCGAGCACCGTGGAGGAAATCGTGGGCCGGCAGTTTGCCGCGCGCATCGCGCGCGAGCGGGGCATCGAGCTGCCCAGCGGCCCGCTGTTCGCGGATACGCCGGCGCGCCGGAACGCCGCGAGGCGGGGGCGGCTGGTGAAGGCGAAGCCCGCCGAGCCGCCGAAGCCCGCGCTCGGCCCGCCCCGGCTGATCAAGAGCGCCAAGGCTGCCCGGGCCGCGGCCAAGGCCGAGGCCGAAGCCGCGGCGGCGGCCGAAGCCGCGGCCGAGCAGGCGGACGAGGCCGTGGCGGCGGACGAGGCCGTGGCGGCGAGCGAGACCGTGACAGCAAGCGAGACCGTGGCGGCGAGCGAGGTCGTGACAGCAAGCGAGGTCGTGGCGGCAAGCGAGACCGTGGCGGCGAGCGAGGCCACCGCGGCGAGCGAGGCCGTGGCGGCAAGCGAGGCCACCGCAGCGAGCGAGGCCGTGGCGGCAAGCGAGGCCACCGCAGCGAGCGAGGCCGTGGCGGCAAGCGAGGCCACCGCAGCGAGCGAGGCCGTGGCGGCAAGCGAGGCCACCGCAGCCGAAACGACGGGCGCGCCGCCCGCGGCGGGTCCGGACGCGGAGATCCCGGCAGCGGCGGCGACCGCCGTGCCGGACGTGCCGCCGCCGCCGTCACCGCCACCGCCAGTGCTGTCTCCGTCGCGCGCTGCGATCATCGCGAAACCGACCGGCCGGGTGGCGCCGCCCACCCTGCGGCTGCGGCTCGAGGAACCGAAGCCGGCCAAGCCCGCCGCGCCGGCAGGCGCACGGCCCGCGGCGGCAGCAGGCACGCGGCCCGCCGCGCCGGCAGGCGCACGGCCCGCCACGCCGGCAGGCGCGCGGCCCGCGGCGGCGGCAGGCGCACGACCCGCCGCGGCAGCAGGCGGGCCGCGGGTGGTGACCAGAACGCCGGTGCCGGCGCGGACGCCGCCCGGGGTGCGCATGCCACTGCCGGGAGTGCGCAGGCCCGGGATGGCAGGCCAGCCGCCGCTCGGCGGCCCGCGTCCGCTGCCCTCGCAGCCCGTGCGCCCGCCCTCGTCGCGGCCGCTGCCGCCCCGTCCGGCCGTCGGCTACCGGCCGCCCCCCCGCCCGCATCGGCCGCACGGCAGGCGCTCCGACCGGCGGCCGCGGCAGCAGGCGCCGCGCGTCCCGCTCCCGCCGCCTCCCATCACGCGGACGATCACCCTGGCGGAGGGCATGACGGTCAAGGATCTCTCCGACAAGCTCGAGGTGAAGGCCAAGGAGGTTCTGAAGAAGCTGATCGAGAAGCGGTTGATGATGAACATCAACACGACGCTCGACACCGAGACGGCGACGATGCTCGCCCGGGAGTTCGGTGCGGACGTCACGATGCGCACGTTCGAGGAAGAGATGGGCGTGGTCGAGGACGAGGGCGCCAGCCCCGAGGATCTGGTGCCGCGCGCACCGGTGGTCACCGTCATGGGCCACGTCGACCACGGCAAGACGACGCTGCTCGACGCCATCCGCGAGACCCGCGTCGCCGAGGGCGAGGCGGGCGGGATCACGCAGCACATCGGGGCGTACGCCGTCGAAATCGACAAGCGCCGCATCGTTTTCCTGGACACGCCCGGTCACGAGGCGTTCACGACGATGCGCGCGCGCGGCGCCAGCGTCACCGACGTGGTGGTGCTCGTCGTGGCCGCCGACGACGGCGTCATGCCGCAGACGCAGGAAGCCATCGATCACGCCCGTGCGGCGAAAGTGCCGATCCTGGTCGCCATCAACAAGATCGACAAGGCGGACGCGAACCCGGACCGCGTCAAGAACGAGCTGGCCGAGCGCGAGCTCACCCCGGAGGATTGGGGCGGCAAGACGGTCATGGTGCCGGTTTCGGCCAAGCGGCAGGAGAACCTGGACCTGCTGCTCGAGATGATTCTGCTGGTCACGGAGATGGGCGAGCACAAGGCGAACCCCAAGCGGACGGCCGCCGGGGCGGTGCTCGAAGCCAAGGTGGATCGCGGCCGCGGCCCCGTGGCGACCATCCTCGTGCAGGACGGCACCCTGCGCGTCGGCGAGAACTTCATCGCGGGCACCAGCGTCGGCCGCGTCCGGGCGCTCATCGACGACCGCGGCCAGCAGGTCAAGGAAGTCGAGCCCTCGAGCCCGGTGGAGGTGCTGGGCCTGACGAGCCTGCCGCAGCCGGGCGACACCTTCCAGGTCGTCGCCGACGCCGCCAAGGCGCGGCAGATCGCGCTTCTGCGCCAGAACCAGGCCAAGGAGAAGGCGCTGGGCAGCCGCGGCACGCGGCTCACCCTGGAGTCGCTGCAGCAGCAGTTCTCCGAGGGCGAGGCCAAGGAGCTCCCGATCATCATCAAGGCTGACGTGCAGGGCTCGGCGGAGGTGCTGGCCGAATCGCTCGCCAAGCTCGGGGACGAGCGGGTCAAGATCCGGATCATCCACACCGGCGTCGGCGCCGTCAGCGAGTGGGACGTGCTGCTGGCCTCGACCTCGAACGCCATCATCATCGGCTTCAACGTCCGGCCGGATCGCAACGCCGCCCTCGTGGCGGAGCGCGAGGGCGTGGACATCC
The DNA here is from genome assembly GCA_963665465.1 of Vicinamibacterales bacterium. Taxonomy (GTDB): domain Bacteria; phylum Acidobacteriota; class Vicinamibacteria; order Vicinamibacterales; family UBA8438; genus JAAXGX01. The sequence continues at coordinate 3,202,617 of OY762226.1, read as the reverse complement.
GCAAGCACTCGGTCATCTACAACGTGACCGACGAGGTCAAGAAGGCGATGAGCGGCCTGCTCGAGCCGACCACGCGGGAGCAGCAGCTGGGGCTGGCGGACGTCCGCGAGGTCTTCAAGGTGCCCAAGTTCGGAGCGGCCGCCGGCTGCCTCGTGACCGAGGGCCGCATCACGCGCGCGGGCGACGCGCAGGCCCGCCTGGTCCGCGACGGCGTGGTGGTCCACGAGGGACGCATCGGATCCATCCGGCGGTTCAAGGACGATGTCAACGAGGTCAAGTCCGGCATCGAGTGCGGCATCGCCTTCGAGAAGTTCGCCGACATCAAGGTCGGCGACGTCATCGAGTCGTTCACCGTCGAGACGGTTGCCGCCACCGTGTAGCCATCCGGCGCCCTGGCCCAGCCGTGCCTGTCGTCGGCCTGCTGTCGATCGAGATTCACGTGCCGGGCGCCCGCTCGCTCAAGGACAAGCGGACGGTCCTGCGGAGCGTGAAGGATCGCCTCCGGCGCCTCAACGTCTCGGTCGCCGAAATCGAGCACCAGAACCTGTGGCAGCGCTGCCGTCTGGGCATCGCCGCCGTCGGCGCGACGCAGACCGGCGTCGAGCGCTCGCTGGAGGCGGTCGTCGAGGAGATCGAGCGGCACGAGCCGGGCCTGATCGTCGCCCGCGACCTCGAATGGCTCGCGTAGGTGCGCCTCGGCGGGAGCGGCGCGGGGCGAAGGGGCCCCCGCAAGCGGACGCCGGGGGTTCGGGGCAAAGCCCCGTCTGAATAACGATGCCAAGCCACAACCGGCCGCAACGGGTGGGCGACATGATCCGCACCGAGCTCGGCACGCTGCTGCTGCGCGCGGTGCGGGATCCGGGCGTGCAGGACGTGACCGTGACGCGCGTGCAGATGACGAAGGATCTGCAGCATGCGCGCGTGTACTACACGGAGCCCGCGGGCAGCGACGCCCGAGCCGCGCGGCGAGCGCTGCGGCGCGCCAGGCCGTTTCTCAGGCGCCAGCTCGGCCGCATCGGGCTGCGGCACGTCCCGGAGCTCACGTTCCTCTACGACGAGGCCATGGAGGAGCAGGACCGGGTGGCGCGCCTGCTGGACGAGGTCGGCGCCGCCCGCCTCCCGGACCCCCCTGACGAGCATGCCGACGACACCTGAGGCGCCGTTCCGGACGGTGCTCGACGCGCTACGGTCCAGGGACCGCTTCGTGGTCGTCTCCCATGCCCGGCCGGACGGCGACGCCACCGGATCGCAACTGGCCCTCGCGCTCGCCCTGCGGCAGCTCGGCAAGCGCGTGCGGATGGTCAGCCGGGACCGGCCCCAGGCCTCGCTACTCTCGTTCGCCGAAGCCTCGGACGTGGAGGTCAGCGAGCGGGTCGAGGGCGCGTTCGACGCCGCGGTGGTCCTCGAGTGCGGCGCGCTCGAGCGCACGGGGCTGGCGGGGCTCGACCGCTACTTCGTGATCAACGTCGATCACCACCGCGGCAACACGCTGTACGGCGATGTCAACTGGTTCGACGAGACCGCCGCGGCGTGCGGCGAGATGGTGCACGACATCGTGACCGGCCTCGGCGTGCCGCTGACGCCGGCGATCGCCACGTTCCTCTACATCGCCATCCTGACCGACACGGGCTCGTTCCGCCACGCGAACATCACCGCCCGGACGTTCGACATCTGCCGCCGCATCGCGGGCGCGGGCGTGTCGCCGGCGGCGGTGGCCGCGCGTGTCTACCAGCAGGCGCCCGTCGGCACGCTGCGGCTGACGGGCGAGCTGCTGCAGCGCATGGAGCTGGCGGGCGCGGGACGGGTGGCCGTGCTGCACGTCGACGACGGCCTGCTGCGCGCGACCGGCTGCGCGCCGGAGGACCTCGACGGCATGATCAACCTCCCGCTGCAGGCGCGCGACGTCCGGGCGGCCGTGCTCTTCAAGGAGCTCGGCGGGGAGATTCGCGTCAGCCTGCGCTCGAAGGACGCAATCGACGTCCGTGCGGTGGCGGCGGCCTACGGCGGTGGCGGGCACCGCAATGCCGCGGGCTGCGAGCTGCCGCCCCCGCTCGAGCGCGCCCGCCCCGGCGTGGTCGCGGACGTGGTGGCCGCGGTCGATGCCGGAACGCGCGCCTGACGCGGCGGTCGACGGCGTGCTCGTCGTCGACAAGCCACGCGGCCTGACCTCGCACGACGTGGTCGCCCGCGTCCGGCGCCTGCTCGGCACGCGCCGGGTCGGCCACGTCGGCACCCTCGATCCGCTGGCGACCGGGGTGCTGCCGCTCGTCGTCGGGCGGGCCACGCGCCTGGCCCCGCTGCTTGCGAGCGGGCCGAAGACGTACGCGGCCGTTATCCGGCTGGGAGTCGTCACCGACACGTACGACGTGACGGGAACCGTCGCGCCGGGCGGCGGACACGATCCGGCGCTGGCGCCCGCGCTCGACCGCGGGCAGATCGAGGCCGCCTGCAGTGCGTTCACCGGCACCTTCGAGCAGCAGCCGCCGCCCTTCTCGGCCAAGAAGGTGCGCGGCGTACGCGCCTACCGGCTCGCGCGCCGCCGGCAGCCGGTCGAGCTGCGCGCCGTCGAGGTCACGGTCCACAGCTTCGAGGTCCTCGGGCTGCGGGACGCCGAGCTGGCGTGCCGGGTCCGCTGCGCGCCCGGGTTCTACATGCGGTCGCTGGCCCACGATCTGGGCCGCGCGCTGGGCTGCGGCGCCTGCCTCCAGAGCCTGCGCCGCGAAGGGAGCGGCGCGTTCACGCTGGAGCGGGCCGTGACCCTCGACGCCCTCGCCGGCGAGGGCGTCGAGACGGCGCAGCAGCTCGTCGCGCTGGCCGACCTGCTGCCGGATCTGCCGGCCGTCGTCGTCACGGAGCGGGGCTCGCAGCGCGCCGCGCACGGCAACCTGCTGCGCGCGGCCGACATCGAGATCGGGGCCCGATCGCGGCCCGTCCTCCCGGCGGCGGCGCAGCGGGTCAGGGTGCTGGACGCGGCCGGGACGCTGCTCGCGATCGCGGAGGTGGCGCCCGGCGGCGCTTTGCATCCCCGGATCGTCTTGGTGTAAGATGCGATCTCGTTAATTTTAGGCGAGAGAATAATTTACCGGTAGCGGCGGCTTGGTGCTCCCGTGAGCTTGGCGCTCGACGGGACGCGGTCTGGGCCGTGCGCGGAGGCGGACGGACGTGGTCTTGCACAAGGAGCGGAAAACGGAGCTCATCGGTTCCTATCGTACCCACGACGCCGACACGGGATCGCCGGAAGTTCAGGTGGCGATTCTGAGCGAGCGCATCAGCAGCCTGACGGAACACTTCAAGATTCACGCCAAGGATCACCACTCGCGCCGCGGGCTCCTGAAGCTCGTCGGACAGCGGCGGCGCCTCCTCGACTATCTCAAGGGCAAGGACACCGATCGGTACGCAGACTTGATCAAGCGGCTTGGCATCCGCAAGTAAGCGCGACTCCCAACCCGCCTTTTCTCGCCTCACCTGGTCTCCGCCCACCCCCTTGACCACCCAGGGAGCAGAATTCATGCACACAGGCCAACTGAACGTCGGCCGCGAACAGCTCAGCATCGAAACCGGCAAGCTGGCCAAGCAGGCGGACGGCGCGGTGATCGTCAGATACGGCGAGACGGTCGTGCTGGTGACCGCCTGCTGTGCGGCGACCGCGCGCGAGGGAATCGACTTCCTGCCGCTGACGGTCGACTACCGCGAGTACACCTACGCGTCCGGGCGCATCCCCGGCGGCTTCTTCAAGCGCGAGGGCAAGCCGACCGAGAAGGAAGTGCTGACGAGCCGCTTCATCGACCGGCCCATCCGACCGCTGTTTCCGACAGGCTGGAACCGGGAGACCCAGGTCATCGCGCTGGTCCTGTCGGCCGACGTGGACCACGACCCCGACGTGCTGGCGCTCACAGGCGCCTCCGCGGCCCTGGCGCTCTCGAAGATCCCTTCCGAGAAGACGATCGCCGCGGTGCGAGTGGGGTTGATCGACGGCGAGCTGCTGATCAATCCGACCTACTCCGAACGCGCCCGCAGCCGGCTGGACCTGGTCGTCGCCGGCAGCAGCGACGCGATCGTGATGGTCGAGGCGGGCGCGAAGGAGGTCTCGGAGGACGAGATGCTCGGCGCGCTCCAGGCCGGCCACGAGGCGATCCGCCAGATCGTCGCCACGATCGACGCGCTGGGCGCCGAGGCCGGCAAGCCGAAGCTCGCCGTGGAGGCGCCGGCCATCGACGACGACGTGCGGCGGGAGGTCGAGCAGCAGGTCCTCGAGCCGCTGAGCGCGGCGATGCGCATCCGGGACAAGCTCGAGAGCTATGCGCAGGTCGATCAGGTGCTCGCCGACCTCCTCGCCTCGGTTCCCGAGGACGACAGCCAGCGCCGGCGGGACGCCGGGCGGGTCTTCAAGGAGCTCAAGGAGAAGGTGCTGCGCGACGAGGTGCTCGAGCGCGGGCAGCGGCTGGACGGACGCCGCTTCGACCAGATCCGCGACATCTGGTGCGAGGTCGGGGTGCTGCCCCGCGTGCACGGCTCGGCCGTCTTCACGCGCGGCGAGACGCAGGCGCTCGTGACGGCCACGCTCGGCACGGCCGACGACCAGCAGAAGATCGAGCAAGTCGACGGCGAGACGTACAAGCGCTTCCTCCTGCACTACAACTTCCCGCCCTTCTCGGTGGGCGAGGTGAAGTTCATGCGCGGGCCGGGCCGGCGGGAGATCGGCCACGGACACCTCGCGGAGCGCAGCCTGAGCCCGATGGTCCCCGGCGAGGACCAGTTCCCGTACACCATGCGGGTCGTCTCCGACATCCTCGAATCGAACGGATCGTCGTCGATGGCGACGGTCTGCGGCGCCACCCTGGCGCTCATGGATGCCGGCGTTCCGCTCAAGTCGCCGGTGGCCGGGGTGGCGATGGGGCTCGTCATGGACGAGAACGGCGAGCGCTACGCGATTCTTTCCGACATCGCCGGCGCCGAGGACCACTACGGCGACATGGACTTCAAGGTGGCGGGCTCGGCCGCGGGCATCACCGCCCTGCAGATGGACATCAAGATGACGGGCGTCCCCACCGCCGTCATGCGCGAGGCGCTGGCCCAGGCCCGCACCGGCCGGCTCGAGATCCTCGAGCGGATGCAGGCCACCATCGCCGCACCGCGCGACTCGATCTCCACCTACGCGCCGCGCATCGTGACGATCACCATCCCGGTCGACAAGATCCGCGACGTGATCGGGCCGGGCGGCAAGACCATCCGCAGCATCGTGGACCGCACGGGCGTCAAGATCGACGTCGAGGACGACGGCCGCGTCAACGTCGCCTCGTCGGACGAGGACTCGGCCCAGAAGGCGATCCGCATCATCGAGGAGCTGACGGCCAGCCCCGAGCTCAACAAGACCTACCTCGGGAAGGTGCAGCGCATCACCGACTTCGGGGCGTTCATCGAGATTCTGCCGGGCATCGACGGCCTGCTCCACGTCTCGGAGATCGCGCACTACCGCGTCGCCGACGTGCGCGACGAACTGCAGGAAGGCGATCAGGTCCTGGTCAAGGTGATCAACGTGGACCCGTCCGGCAAGGTCCGGCTGAGCCGCAAGGCCCTGCTGCCGGTGCCTGCGGATGCACCCGCGGACGGCCGCGGTGACGACCTGGCCAAGGTGGGCGCCCCGAGCGGTCCGCGCGGCCGGTCCTCCCGGCCCCGTCCGCCGCGCCATCGCGGCGGCCGCGAGCAGGTGAAGCGCCAGGACTGACGGGCGCGCGACGCGCCGCTCAGGTCGCGGCCGGCCGGCCCCCGCGGGCCGCCGCGGCCCGGGCCGCCACGAGGCGGTCGGACCAGGGCGGGTGCGAATAGGACAGCCAGGCGGTGACGCGGGACGGGCGTTCCTCGGCCAGCGACTGGGCCGCGAGCCGCCGCAGACCGGAGGCGAGCGCCTCGGGTTTGCCGGTCAGGTCCACGGCGAAGCGGTCGGCGCGGCGCTCCAGCCGCCGCGAGATGAGGTTGGTCACCGGCGCCAGCAGCAGCAGGGCCGCCCCGGCGGCCAGCGCCGCGATCGGCAGTCCCGCCACGTCGGCAATCCCGGCCAGCCCCAGCAGCGGCCCGAGATTCAGCAGCGCCCAGTGCGCGGCGCCGCAGGCCACCGCCGCCGCCAGCGTTTCGTACGCCATCGTCTTCCAGACGTCGCGGTGAACGTGGTGGGCCAGCTCGTGCGCCACGACGACCTCGATCTCGTCGTCGCTGTAGTCGGCCAGCAGGGCGTCCGTCAATAGCACGCGGCGCGTCGAGCCGATGCCGACCAGGGCCGCGTTCGGCCGCGGCGGATCGGCGCCCAGGCGCCATTCGTGAATGCCGATGGCCGCCGCCCCGGCTCGCCGGACGAGCGCCTCGAGGCGCCGCCGCAGCGCGGGACGCTCCAGCGGCCGCAGGTGATAGAGCCGCAGCAGGGCGAGCGGCGCCAGATGGGTGGCCGCGACCATCAGCACCGCCAGCGTCAGGCTGGCCGCCAGCCACCACGTCGAGGGCCAGCCGCGCATGGCGGCATAGAGGAGCACCGCACCGGCCGTCCACACGGCCACGCGCAGGACGGTGGCTCCCGCGTACCCGCACAGCCAGTCGATGGCGCGCCGGCGCGAAACGCCGAAGCGGCGATCGAGGATGAACTCCCCGTACCAGGCCAGCGGCAGATCGAGGGTCCGTCCGGCGAGCGACACGGCGGCCGTGTAGCCCGCCACGATCAGCGAGGCCTGCAGCAGGTCGGGCACCGGCGCCAACGCCGCCGCCCGCGCGACCGTCTCCGCGAGCGTGCGCGACAGCCCGGACGCGGCCAGCCCCGCCAGCAGCGCGACCCAGATGGCGCCCCTCTGGACGGCGGTGCGCCGGCGGCGCCGGCGATATCCCGAGGACTTGGCTTCGTTCACGGCGGGCGGTTCAGGCGAGGTGGTCCGTGAGAAGCACGCCGTTCAGTTGAGTCTGACGGAGATGAGCTTCGAGACGCCCGGCTCCTCCATGGTGACACCGTAGAGCCGGTCGGCGATCTCCATGGTCTTCCGGTTGTGGGTGACCACGACGAACTGCGTGCAGTCCTCCATGCCCCGCAGCATCTCGACGAACCGCCCCACGTTGGCCTCGTCGAGCGGCGCGTCGATCTCGTCGAGGAGGCAGAAGGGGCTGGGCTTGTACTTGAAGATCGCGAACATCAGCGCCATGGCGGTCAGCGCCTTCTCGCCGCCGGAGAGCAGCTGGATGCTCTGCAGCCGCTTGCCGGGCGGCTGGGCGACGATGTCGATGCCGCTCTCGAGCACGTCCTCCTCGTCGAGCAGCACGAGGCCCGCGCGCCCGCCGCCGAACAGCGTCGAGAAGGTCGCCTGCAGATGCTCGTTGACCGCGGTGAAGGCCTCCCGGAACCGCTCGCGGGTGGTCACGTCGATCCGCTCGATCGCCGCGCCGGTCGACTGAATGGAGTCGAGCAGGTCCTTGCGCTGGGAGGTCAGGAAGTCGTGCCGCTGCTCGAGCTCGTCGAACTGATCGATCGCCATCAGGTTCACGGGACCGAGCCGATCGATCTTCGCGCGCAACTCGGCGATGACCTCCTCGGCGCTGAGCAGCGCCGGCGCCGGGCGCTCGTCGGCGGCGGCGGCGGGTGCCTCGGCTGCGGGTGCCTCGGCGGCGGCAGCCGGCGCCTCGGCCTCGTCGGCCTCGCCAGCCTCGTCGCTCTCGTCGTCGAGCAGCGCCGGACGCTCGACGGCGGCCGCGATGACGCCTTCCCGCTCCCACTGCTCGACCTCGGCCCGCACCTGGTCCAGCTCGGCCTGCAGGCTGTCGCGGCAGGTTGCCGACAGCGTGGCGTGCTCGGCGTCCGCCTTGGCCCGGTCCACCTCGATGCGGGCGACCTCCGCGTGGACCCCGTCGAGCGCCTCGCGCGCGCCCTGCAGCTCGCGCGCCTGCACGTCGATGCGGGCGCGCAGGTCGGCGGTGGAGGCGTCCACCGCGAGCACCTCCGCGCGCCGCACCTCGAGCTGCCCGGTCTCCGTGTCAAGCTGCACCTCGGTGCGGGCGATCGAGGCGCGCAGCGCGTCCGCCTCCTCGGCCGCCCGGGCGTTGTCGGCCGTGCGAACGCCCACCCGCCGCTCCAGGTCCGCGGCGGCTTCGCGCAACCGGCTGACGTCGGCCTCCAGGCCGGCCGCCCGCTCGACCAGCTCGGCATGCGCGACGCGGGCCCGGTTGGCCTCCCGGCCCAACGCCTCGAGCGACTCCCGGGCGTCGAACAGACGGCGCTGGGCGGCGCTGCGCCGCTCCTCGGCGGCGTTCTGGTCGACCTCGAGCTTCGCGACCTCCGCGCGCGCCTCGGCCTGCTTCTTCGTGAGCGCCTCGCGCTCCTCGCGGGCCTTGCCGCACTCGGTCCGGACCACGTCGTGCCGCTGCCCGAGGCGTGCGGCCTCCTCGTCGCAGCGGGACAGGCTCAGCCGGGCCTCGAGCAGCTCCTTCTCGCTCGCGTGCTCGTCGGCCTGCAGGCCCTCGAGCTCGGCCTCGACGCGCGCGACGGTGGCATCCAGCTCCGCCACCTCCGCGCCGAGACGCCGGACCGACTCCTGCTCGGCCTCGCGGCGGCCGCGCAGCTCCTCGAGCTCGCCCTCGGTGCGCAGGATCCCGCGGGTCTCGGTCCGCCCGCCGCCGTGCACGACCGCGGAGCCCCGGAAGACCACGCCCTCCGGCGTCACGATCGTCTCGCGGAAGTCGTGCGCCGCAGCGGCCGCCGCGTCGAACGACGGCGCCAGCCAGCGGTGCGCCAGGAGGCGCCGAACCGCGCCGGCGGCCGGCCCGTCGACGCGGACCAGATCCGCGATCGGCGTCAGCCCGTGCCGCGGCAGCGCGGCCGGCTCCCCGGCATCGTCCTCCCGCGCCAGCAGGAAGCCGCAGCGCCCGGCGCCGTTGGCCGCGGCGAACTCCATCCCCGCGCGCGCATCCTGCTCGCCGCGCACCACGACGCACTGCAGCAGCTCGCCCAGACCGGCCTCGACCGCCCGCTCCTGCCCGCGATCCACGGCCAGGTGTTCGGCCACCGAGCCCAGGTGGCCGAACGACTCCGGCGGCTGGCTCAGCAGCAGGCGGGCCGCGTCGTTGTACCCCTCGCGCGCCGCCACGAGCTCCTCGAGCGAGGCGATCCGGGCGGACAGCGAGGTCAGCTCGTTCTCACTGGCGCGGGCCGCCGCGATGCGCGACTCGCGCGCCTGCCGGGCCTCGGCATGCTCGCCGGCGCGCTCCGCCCGCGCGGCGCGCGTAACCTCGAGCGCCGCCTCGACACGCGCCGCGAGCGCGCCGGCCGCCTCGCGGTCGGCCGCCAGGCGCGTCGACTCGGTCTGCACGTCGGCGGCCTCGGCCTCCAGCTTCGCGATGTCGCCGTCGACCCGGGCCATGTTCTCCGGCACGCTGCCGAGCACGTGCTGGAGCACGGTGGCCGCGTTCACGGTCCTGAAGACCTCGTTGCGCGCAGCCTCGACGTCGGCGTCGAGCCCCTCGAGCGCCGTCTGCGCCGCGGCGAGCGCGGTCTCGGCGCCCTCGAGGCTGCCCGCCGCCGCGTCCCGCTCGGCATCGCACCCCTGCCACGCGTCGGCCTGGGCGGACAGCTCCGCCTGCAGCGGCTGCCGCCTGGCCTCGAGCGCTTCCAGCTCCGTCGCGCCGCGGGCCGACGCCTCCGTGAGGTTCGCCACCTGCTGCGTCTCGAACCCGATCTGCTGCTGCAGCCGGCCGGCCGCCAGCTCGTGCGCATGCGCGGCGTCGCGCGCGGCGGTCGCCGACCGGTCGGCGGCGGCCAGCTCCAGGCGCTGCTCCTCGTGCGTGGCGTCGAGCGCCGCCACGCGCGCGGCGGCGCCCGTCTCGCGGGCGCGGGCCTCGTCGAGACGCCGATCCGCCGACTCGATAGCCTGCGCCAGCGCCGCCCCCTTGCGCGCGTACGACACCTTCTCCCAACGGCGCAGCTCTTCGCGCAACCGGCCGTAGCGCCGCGCCTTCGCGGCCTGACGCTTGAGCGCGCCGCGCTGCTTGTCGACCTCGAAGACGATGTCGTCGACGCGTGTCAGGTTCTGCTGTGCGGCCTCGAGCTTCAGCTCCGCGGCGCGCCGGCGGTTCTTGTAGCGGGTCACGCCCGCGGCCTCCTCGAGCAGCCGCCGCCGCTCAAGCGGACGCGCGCTCAGAATCTGGCCGATCGCCCCCTGCTCGATGACCGCGTAGGCCTTGACGCCGACGCCGGAGTCCATCAGCAGATCCTGGATATCCCGCAGCCGGCAAACCTGCCCGTCGATGAGGTACTCGCTCTCCCCCGACCGGAACAGGCGCCGGCCGACCTCGACGTCGCGGGCGATGCAGGGCGTCTCGTCGAACTCGTCGTCCAGCCCGGCCTCGACCTCGGCCACGGCCGCCGACGCGGCCGCGTCGGCGGCCCGGCCGTTGCCGTCGGCGCCGTTGCTTGCGTCCTCCGCCTTCTGCGCGCTCCGCCCGTTGCGGCCCGCGAGCAGCGCCAGCGCGGCGGTCACCTGCGACAACTGCAGCCGGACCTCGGCCGTCGCGGTCGGCCGTCGGGCGTCGCTGCCCCCGAAGATGACGTCCTCCATCCGCTCGCCGCGCAGGCTGCGGGCGCTCTGTTCGCCGAGCACCCAGGTGATGGCGTCGATGACGTTGCTCTTGCCGCAACCGTTGGGGCCGACGATGGCGGTGACTCCCGTGTCGAAGGCCAGGTCGGCCCGCTCGGGAAAGCTCTTGAAGCCCGCGATCCGCAGACGGTTCAAACGCATGGTGCGCTGCTCGTTCCCGTGTCCGGTACGCAACAAAGCCGCTCGGACAGGTACTTGCTCCTCTACCTGTCGAGCGGCTGGGAACGCTCTGACTCGGTGCCGGTCGTTTCTCTAACGCTCCGAACGTCGCAGGCGCCGGGACCGTGCCCGGCACCGCCGAAGGCAGTTTAGCAGGGCACCGCGCCGGCCGCAAGCGCCCAGGCTTCCATCAGACGGGGCTGCGGCACAGACTCCTAGCGGGCTGCCACGACCGCCGGCTGGCCGGCGCCCTCGAGCAGCCGCTCGGCCTCGTCGAACAGCGCGCTGGCGCGGCGGATCTGGGGATCCACGTGGAACAGGTTGCGCCGGGCCTCCTCGACGCCGAACACCGCCTCGTCGATCTGGTAGTGCATCATGGCGGCGATGAAATCGACGTCGGCGGCGAACTGGTCGTCGTCGACGGTCAGGCCCCGCTCGCGCACGTGCGCCTTGAACTCCGCGAGCATGGCGTCGTCGACGGCGAAGCCCCGGGACACCACCCGGCGGCCGCGGCCCGCGATGGCGACGCGCTGGTCGCCGGCCGCCGAGAACCGCTCGGCGAAGCTCGCGAACTCCTGGCGGGCCGCCAGCAGGCGCCCGAACCGGGACGGATCGAAGCCCTCGATCGGGCCCGAGACATGGTGGTCCGGCTCGATCCCGCCCCCGCTGTACACGACCCGCCCACCGGTGGTGAACTTGCGCTCGGCGGGGGTGTGCGCGCGCGGACTCTGCTCGCGCATCGAGTACGTGAGGTACTCGTCGAACGTGCCGTCCCACGGGCGCTGGATCATGCGCCCGCTCGGCGTGTAGTAGCGCGCGGTCGTCAGCGCGAGGCCGGCCCCGTGGCTGACGCGGTAGATCGACTGCACCAGCGCCTTGCCGAACGTCGTCTCGCCGACGATGAGGCCGCGGTCGTGATCCTGCACCGCGCCGGCGACGATCTCGGAGGCGCTGGCGCTGTTGCGGTTGACGATGACGACCAGCGGGACGTCCGTGAACTCGCCCTCGCGCGTCGCGTGGTAGTCCTGGTCGGAATTGTCCACGCGGCCGCGCGTGTAGACGATCAGGTCGCCGCGCGGCAGGAACTGGTTGGAAACCTTGATGGCCTGATCGAGCGGCCCGCCGGGATTGTTGCGCAGATCGAGGATGAGCCGTTCCATGCCCGCGTCCCGCAGGCGGTCCAGCGCGGCGTTGAGGTCGCGGTCGCTGGCCTCGGAGAAGTCCCCGAGCTTCACGTACCCCGTCCGATCGGCGACGAGGAACGCGGCCTCGACGGTGGCGATCGTGATCTCGTCGCGCTCGACGGTCATCTCGATCAGCTCGTCGTAGCCGGTCCGCCGGATCGAGATGTCGACCGCCGTGCCCCTGGGACCGCGCAGCAGGCGCACGGCATCGTCGCTGCTCATGTCCTTCGCGTTCTGCCCGGAGATCCTGGCGATGACGTCGCCCCGCCGGATGCCGCTGCGGTACGCGGGCGAGCCCTCGAAGAGACTCATCACCGTGATGTCGCCGTCGATGACGTTGATGGAGATTCCCAGGCCGTAGTAGCGGCCCTCCTGGCGCTCCCGGAGCTGGGCGTAGGAGCGGGGATCCATGAAGTTGGAGTGCGGATCGAGCGTCTGGAGCATGCCGCCGATGGCCCGGTAGATCAGGCGCTCGGTGTCAACCTCCTGGACGTAGTGGCTCTCGATGGCGGCCAGGGCTTCGGCAAACCGGTCGTAGTGCTGCGGGAGGTCCTCCTGGGTCGCGAGGACCCGGGCGCCGAACAGGCCGCCCAGCAGCGCCGACAGCACGACCGCGCTTGCGCCGAGTGCGAGTGGCGATACAGCACGCATGATACGCCATGCTATCAGACAAGCCCCTGTCCAGCAATGACTTCGAGACACCCGCCGCGCTCTGCCCGCTTGACCCCGGAGCGGCGGGTTTCCTATAATTTCTAGTGGGGATTTCACGCCCCGACCAAGCCAAGGAGCAGCAGCATGTTCGGCTCAATCGGGATGCCCGAGCTGATAATCATCTTCGTCATCGCGCTGATCGTTTTCGGTCCGCGCAAGCTGCCCGAGCTCGGCCGGTCCCTGGGTCGCAGCCTGACGGAGTTCAAGCGCGCGTCCAACGATCTGCGGAACACGCTCGAGGAGGAGATCCGCGTCGAGGACACGCCCCCACCCGAGCCGGAGAAGCCCAAGGCGGCCGAGCCGGCGCAGGTTCCCGAGAGCGGAAATACCGGCGCGTAGCCGGTGAGGTCGCCTCCCGGCGTCGGGCCGGGAGCTCGCCGCGGTTTTCTCCATGTCGCTGGTTCCGGTTCCAGACCCCGCCGCTGACGACGAGCACTTCGACGACGACGCCGGCCTCGGCGGGGGCGGCGGCAGGATGTCGTTCCTGGAGCACCTCGACGAGCTCCGGAAGCGCCTGCTGATCTCCGTCGCCGCGCTGCTCGGCGGCTTCCTGGCCGCGTTCGCCGTCATCTCGCACATCTTCGAATTCATCATGCGGCCGTTGCAGGAGATCCTGCCGGACGGCGGCCGCCTCGTGTACACGGAGCCGACCGAGGCGTTCTTCCTGTACATCAAGATCGCCGCGCTGGCCGGGCTCGTCCTGGCCATCCCGATCATCCTGTACCAGATCTGGCGCTTCGTCGCGCCGGGCCTCTACTCCCGCGAGAAGAAGTTCGCCATCCCGTTCGTCTTCTTCGCGTCGGTCTTCTTCATCGGCGGCGCGCTGTTCTCGCACTACATGCTGTTCCCGTGGGCCTGGACGTTCCTGGCCGGCTTCACGACGGACTACATGGAGTTCTTCCCCCGCATCCAGCCGGCGTTCTCGCTCTACGTCAAGCTGCTGCTCTCCTGCGGCGTGGTCTTCCAGATGCCGACGGTGGTCTTCTTTCTCGCCAGGGTCGGCGCGGTGACGCCCGGCTTCCTGATACGGAACACGAAGTACGCGATCCTGCTCATCTTCATCTTCGCGGCGGTGCTGACCCCGACCGGCGACCCGGTCGTGCTGACGCTGATGGCGATGCCGATGATGGCCCTCTACGGACTCAGCATCGTGATTGCATGGGCCGTCCGCCCCCGGCAGGACGACTGACGCGCGCGGCGATGCCTGTCGGCGCGTTGACTTGCCCGTAATGCCGCGCGATACTATGGTTCATCCAACCATGCTTTCGCCTTCAGGACGTGTTTCGATGAAACGAAACCTTGTTGTTGCAGGTCTGAGCGCCTGCCTGATCGCCCTGCTGGCGGCACCCGCGGCCGCGCAGGGCGAGGACGCCACCCGGCCCGGCGGGTCGACGTTCCTCGGTGACACCGGCCTGTGGTTCGTGCCGACGGCGGAGATTCTCGACAGCGGCTCGGTCGCGGCCAGCGGCCAGCTCGTCAACCTCAACCGGGAGCAGGGATTCAGCAGCATCCAGCATGTCGCCGGCACGTTCGCAGTCGGTGTCGGCGGGCGGCTGGAGGTCTTCGGCTCGGTCCGCTTCCTCACGCGTATCGACCGGGACATCCAGCCCCTGTTCGGGGCGGGCCTCTCCATGGCCACCATGCGGCGCCACGGCGGCGTGCTCAACGACCACCCGACGGTCAGGCAGGCGTTCAGCGGCAACCAGTTCGGCGACGTGGCGGTGGGCGTCAAGATCAACCTGCTGTCGGAGGAGCGCCAGGCGCCGGTGGCGTTCGCGCTGCGCGGCTTCGTCGAGCTGCCGACGGGCGACGAGCTGACCGGCACGACCAGCGGCCAGATCGACGGCGAGGTCGACCTGATCGTCAGCAAGGCCGCCGGCAACGTCGAGATCGCCGGCTTCACCGGCTTCGCCTTCCGCTCGGATCCCGCCGGGATCGACCTCGCCAACAGCGTCGCGTGGGGCTTCGGCGTCGGCGCGCCGCTGCGCGGCCCCGTGCAGGTCTTCGGCGAGGTCGGCGGCGAGGTGTACCTCAGCGACATGGTGACCCTGAGCGAGCCGCTGCTGGCGCGCGACGGCAGCATGTCGCCGCTGCTGGCGGAGCTCCGGAGCCCGCTCGACGTCACCGTGGGCCTGCGCTGGATCGGTCCGGCGGGCTTCTCCATCGGCGGCGGGCTCAACTGGGCGACGCGGCACGGCGACCGCTCGCGGACCCTTCAGGCGTCGAGCGTGCAGGACCAGCTCGGCCTGCTGGTCCGCGTCGGGTACCACCCGGGCGTCCGGGTGTACCTGCCGCCGCCGCCGCCGCCACCGCCGCCGCCGGCGAACCAGCCCCCGACCGTCACGGTCGCCTGCGACCCGTGCGAGCTCGGGTTCGGCGAAGTGGCCGAGTTGCGCGCCGACGCGATGGATCCGGACGGCGACCCGCTCGAGTACCGCTGGAGCGCCCCGGCCGGCGAGCTGCTCGAGGTGCAGGACCGGCCGACGCAGCGCTGGCAGGCGCCCGCGCAGGACGGGCCGGTTCCGTTGACCGTGACGGTCAACGACGGCCGCGGCGGCTCCGCGTCCGACACCGCGACCATCCGGGTCAACCCGCCGCCGCCGCCGCGCGAGTTCGTCTTCGAGGACGTGCACTTCGACTTCGATCGCTACACCCTGCGGGCGGGCGCCGCGCGCGTGCTCGACGAGGTGGTCGCCGCGCTGGCGGAGGAACCCGATCTGCGCATCGAGATCGAAGGCCACACGTGCAACATCGGAACGGCCGAGTACAACCTGGCGCTCGGCGACCGCCGGGCCAGCGCGGTGCGCGACTACCTCACCGGCCAGGGTGTGGGCGTCGACCGGCTGCAGACCGTCAGCTTCGGCGAGGAGCGGCCGGCCCACGACAACGCCCGGGAGGAGACGCGCCGGCTGAACCGCCGCGCCGCGCTGGTGGTGCGCCTGCAGTAGGCAGGCGCGCGCCCCGCGCGCGGCTACCGGCGGGGGGGAACCCGCGCCCAGTCTGATCTCTGCTTGAAGCGCCGGCGCAAGGCGCGCACAGCGCGCCTCGGCGGGAGCGGCGCGGGGCGAAGGGGCCCCCGCAAGCGAACGCCGGGGGTTCGGGGCGCAGCCCCGTCTAAACGAAGCCTCCTAGTAGGACTTCGCGAAGTAGACGTCGGTCACGCCCGGGTTCCCGCACCGGATGCAGTGTCCGGACGCGGGCGGGGGCTCGAGCGGGATGTTGCGGATGGTCGTCTGCATGTCCGCCTTGATGCCGGCCTCGCATTCATCGCGGCCGCACCAGGGCGCCACGACGAATCCGGGGCGGCCCCGGAGCGTCTCCTCGAACGCCTCCCGGGTGGTCACGCGGTGCGTGTGATCGTCCCGGAACTTCAGCGCCCGATCGAGCAGGTCCTGCTGCAGCTCATCGAGCAGCGCGGTCAGGCGGACCGCCAGATCGTCCAGCGGGACGGGCATCTTCTCGCGCGTATCCCGGCGCACGGTCATCACCTGCGACTTGGCGATGTCCCGCGGCCCGATCTCGATTCGCAGCGGGACGCCCCGCAGCTCCCACTCGGCGTACTTCCACCCCGGCGTGTACTCCTCGCGGTCGTCGAGCATGACCCGCACGCCGGCGGCGGTCAGCGCCGCGGCCGCCTCGCGCGCCCGCGGCAGGACGGTCTCCCGCCAGTCGCCGCGCGGTATCGGCACGATGACGACCTGATGCGGAGCGACGCGCGGCGGCAGGATCAGGCCGCTGTCGTCGCCGTGCGTCATGATCACGCCGCCGATGAGGCGCGTCGTCATGCCCCAGGACGTCTGCCAAACGTACTGCAGCGACTTGTCCCGCGCCTGGAACTTGATGTCGAACACCTTCGAGAAGTTCTGGCCGAGCATGTGCGACGTGCCGGCCTGCAGCGCCCGGCCGTCGCCCATCAGCGCCTCGATCGAATACGTGACCTCGGCGCCGGCGAACTTCTCGCTGTCCGTCTTGCGCCCGTCGCGCACCGGCATCGCCAGCTCGCTCTCGGCGAATTCCTTGTACACGCCGAGCATCCGCAGCGCCTCGGCTTCGGCCTCCTCGCGCGTCTCGTGCGCCGTGTGCCCCTCCTGCCACAGGAACTCGGTGGTCCGCAGGAACAGCCGCGTCACCTTCTCCCAGCGCACGACGTTGGCCCACTGGTTGATGAGCAGCGGCAGGTCGCGCCACGACTGAATCCACTTGGCGTACATCGTGCCGATGATGGCCTCGGACGTCGGCCGCACGACGAGGCGCTCCTCGAGCTTCTCGTCGCCGCCGTGGGTGACCCAGGCCACCTGCGGCGCGAACCCCTCGACGTGCGCGGCTTCCTTGCGCAGCAGGCTCTCGGGAATGAACAGCGGAAAGTAGGCGTTGACGTGGCCGGTGGCCTTGAAGCGGGCGTCGAGCGAAGCCTGCATCAGCTCCCAGATGGCGTAGCCGTAGGGCCGGATGACCATGCTGCCCTTGACCGGCGAGTAATCGGCGAGCTCGGCCCGCCGCACCACGTCGGTGTACCAGCGCGAGAAGTCCTCCGAGCGTGGCGTGATCTCAGTTACGAACGTGTCCTGCTTCGCCGGCATCGACCGCTGTCACCCTGCCTTTCGACTCGCTTGCGTGGCGCGTCCAGTCTATATCGTTCCGCTCGGGAAAATCGGAGCGGTAGTGGGCGCCGCGGCTCTCCTCCCGCCGCAGCGCGGCGCGCGCGACGAGCCGTCCGACCGTCACGATGCTGGCCAGCCGCGCGGCCGCCGGCTCGCGGCCGGGCGGGGCGAGCGCCGCGCCCCACGCCTCGAGCTGCTCCAGCGCCCGGGTCAGCCGCGCGCCGTCGCGGAACAGGCCCACGTCCCGCCACATCAGCTCGCGCACCGCGTGCTCGGACAGGCCGGGCGGGGCCGCGGCGGGACGGTCCCCGCTGACCGGCGCGGCGCCCGCGGGCCGGGGCCGGCCGTGCCGGGCGGCCCAGCGCCGCATGGCGAGCGCCGCCACGGCGCCGAACACGAGGCCCTCCAGGAGCGAGTTGCTGGCCAGGCGGTTCGCGCCGTGCACGCCGGTGCAGGCGACCTCGCCGGCGGCGAGCAGTCCGGGCACCGAGGTGTGCCCGTCGAGATCCACGTCGACCCCGCCCATGATGTAGTGGGCGGCGGGACAGACCGGTATGCGGTCGCGCGCGAGATCGAGCCCGGCGCCGCGGCAGGCTGCCGCGATCGTCGGGAAGCGCGCGCGGACGAACGCCGGATCGAGGTGGTCCATGGCGAGGTACACGCACCCGTCCGTTCGTTGGCCCTCGCGGGCGATGGCGCGCGCGACGCGGTCGCGCGGGGCCAGCTCGCCCGCGGGGTCGGCGCGCTGCATGAACCGCTCGCCGGCCGCGTTGACCAGCACGGCCCCCTCGCCCCGCAGCGCCTCGGAGAGCAGGAAGCGGGGCGCGCCCGCGACGTCCAGCACGGTGGGATGGAACTGGACGAACTCCAGATCGGCGACGCGGGCGCCCGCGCGGTAGGCCATGGCAATCCCGTCGCCGGCGGCGACCGCCGGGTTGGTCGTCTCGCGGAAGACCTGTCCGGCCCCGCCGGTCGCCAGTAGCGTGGCGGCGGCGGTCGCGGTGGCGAGACGGCCGCGGCTGTCCAGAAACCGGACCCCGGTGCAGCGCTCCCCCGTCACCGCCACATCCACCGCCATGGCGTGCTCGAGCACGCGGACCCGGGAGCAGCCGCCGACGCGCTTCCAGAGGACCCGGCAGATCTCGCGGCCGGTGGCGTCCTGCGCGTGCAGCACCCGCCGCACGCTGTGGGCGCCCTCGCGGGCGAGCGCCGCGTCGCCGGCCGGCCCGCGGTCGAAGCGTGCGCCCCAGTCGAGCAGCTCGCGGACGTAGCGCGGCCCCTGCTCCGTCAGAACCTGCACCGCGGCCCGGCGGCACAGGCCGGCGCCCGCAGCGATCGTGTCGGCCGCGTGCAGATCGGGCGAATCGCCCGCGCCGACCGCCGCCGCGATGCCGCCCTGCGCGAACGCCGTGCTCCCCTGCGCCGCGCCGCCCTTGGTCAGGATCAGCGTCTCGCCGGCGCCGTCAAGATCGAGGGCTGCGCGCAGCGCCGCGATGCCGCTGCCGATGATCAGGAAGTCGCATTCAAGGTCCGCCAAGCACGCTCCCCCCCTGGCAAAGTCCTCTGCGCGGCGCCGGCCGCCCGACGTTTGCTGCTATCCTACATGACGCCGCCCGCCCCGCCGGCTCCTGCCATGACGTCAGCCGTGCAGATCGATGTCGAGACCGCGTCGCGCGCCTACCAGGTGCACGTCGGCGCCGGCCTCGTGCAGCAACTCGACCGGCTGGTGTCCGCGGCCGGCGCGAGCGCGCAACGATTCGTCATCTCGAGTCCGCCCATCTGGAAGCTGCACGGCGGAGCCGTCGAGCAGGCGCTGCCGGGCACGCGGCCGCTGCTGATGCCCGACGGCGAGCGGGCCAAGACCCTGCACACCGTCAACCGGCTCTTCGAGGCGCTGATCGAGCAGGGCGCCGACCGCAGCGCCACGATCGTGGCGGTCGGCGGCGGCGTGGTCGGCGACGTCGCGGGCTTCGCCGCCGCGACTTTCCTGCGCGGCGTGCGGTTGGCGCACGTGCCCACCACCCTGCTGGCGCAGGTCGACAGCGCTATCGGCGGCAAGGTCGGCGTCAACCACGCCCTCGGCAAGAACCTGATCGGCGCGTTCCATCAGCCGATCGTGGTGGTCGCCGACCCGGTCGCGCTCGAGACGCTCCCCCGCCGCGAGTTCCGGGCCGGGCTCTACGAGGTGGTCAAGTACGGCGTTATCACCAGCCGCGACCTGTTCGACCGGGTGGACCGCGACCTCACCGCGATCTTCCAGCGCCGTCTGGACGCGCTGGTGCCCGTCATCAGCGAGTCGTGCCGCATCAAGGCGCAGGTCGTCGCGGCGGACGAGCGCGAGAGCGGCCTGCGCCGCATCCTCAACTTCGGGCACACGGTCGGCCACGCCATCGAGGCGGTGAGCGGCTACCGCCGCTACCGGCACGGCGAAGCGGTCGGCTACGGCATGCTCGCCGCGGCCGACATCGCCGTGGCGCGCGGCGTGATGTCCAAGGCCGACTTCTCGGCGCTCGCCGGTCTCATCGCCAAGCTCGGCCCCCTGCCGCCGGTGAGCGACCTGCGCGCGTCGCAAATCGCGGAGGCGATCCGCCGCGACAAGAAGGTACTCGAGGGACGGCTCCACATGGTGCTGCCGACGCGGCTGGGCGAGACGGTGATCGTCGACGACGTATCCGGCGACGAGATCCGGAAGGCGTTGCGCTCGCTCGGGATCCGCGACGCCGCGTCCTGAGGCGGGCGCGGGCCGGGTCCCGCGTCAACGCACGAGCGTCCAGGACGCCAGCGCGACGCGGTCGGCCGCAGCCGTCCGGCGCAGGCTCGCCTGCACGGCCCGCTGCGTGAGCGCCGGGCCCACGCCGGCCGCGTGCAGGAGCACCACGCCGTTGGTGTCCCGCAACGGATCGCCGTCGGTCTCGGCGGGATCGTCGGCCAGCCAGACCGCGACCCGCAAGAGCCCGAGCGACGGATCGCGCGGCAGAATGGCGCTCAGCGGCCCGTGCGCGTAGAGCCGCCAGCGGAGGCCCCGACCGGCCCCGCTCGCGCCAGCGCCGCGGCGCTGCAGCTCGTCGGTCACGCGGCCGAGGTCGAGCGTCGCGCCGCCCGCCAGCCTCTGCGTCGTCGGGCCGATCCACAGGGCGGAGCGACGCCTGCCCGC
Source organism: Vicinamibacterales bacterium (assembly GCA_963665465.1). GTDB lineage: Bacteria > Acidobacteriota > Vicinamibacteria > Vicinamibacterales > UBA8438 > JAAXGX01. Next base: position 3,182,189 of record OY762226.1, on the reverse strand, counting down.
CAGCACCGCGTCCCAGGAATCGACCGGCTGCAGCTCCTGCAGGGCCCACTCGAGCGCCGCCTCGGCGGCGTAGAGCGTCTGGGCCGCGCGCCGGTGGTGCGCCGAGATGGCCGTCTCGCTCGACGTCAGCGGGATCAGCGCGCCGGTCAGGGCCACGAGCACGAGCAGGGCCAGCAGGGTGACGATCAGGGCGATGCCGCGGGCGCTCCCCATCATCGGCCCCGCAGCGCCACGTCGAAGACGCCGGTGACATCGGGCACCTGGCGCCGGCCGGCGCGCGCCGGACCCGGCCGCGCGAACAGGGACGGGTCGCTGCCCCGCAGCCACGCGCGGGACACCTGCAAGCGGATCTCGACCCGGACGCGACGGATGCGGAACAGGTCGACGTCGTACGGCAACCGCCCGCCGCAGCGCGGCCCGTCCACCAGCGACGACGGCGCCAGCTCCCGCTCGGCGTCGCCGCCCGCCGGCGCCGGCGGCGCCCCCGGCCCGACCAGCAGGCAGGGTGCCGCCGGGCCGTCGGCGCCGGCGACCGCGGGCAGGGCGCCACGCCCGAAGTAGCGCAGCGTCAGTCCGACCACGTCGTCCAGCACCGGCACGTCCATCACCCAGCCGTCCTGGTAGCGCAGCTGGGCCGCCTCGCGATCGTGATAGTAGCTGCGCAGCTCGAGCGGGACGATCGACGCGCCCGCGGCGAACGCCTGCACTGCGCCTCCGGCGATGGGCCGGACCCGCAGCGCGTCGTCGAACACCTGCGTCACGCGCACGATGTCCGAGCGGCCGGCCCGGTCGAACACCAGCGCCAGGCTGCCGGCCTCGAAGGCGCAGGTCGTCGCGCCGTCGCGGCAGCGCGCCGGGCCGGCCGCCAACTGCACGTCGGCGCCCGGCCCGGCCAGCGGCGCCGCCAGGCGTGCGGCGGGGCTGCGCGGCGGGGCGTACAGAATCGTGACGGCGTCGGCCGCGAAGGTGGCGCCGGCAGTCGGCGGGTGGCGATGGCCGACCAGGGCGGGCAGCACGGGTGCCCGCAGGCGCGCGACCGACACGTCGACGGTCGGGTGCGGCCCGCTGCCGGCGAGCATGAGGTCCGTCTGGAACCGCACGAACGCAGCGCGCAGCCGCTGCTGCGTGTCGGCGACGTGCGGCTGGACGGCCAGGGCGCCCCGTGTCGGATCCACGAGGCTGAACACGGATCCGAGCAGCATCATGACGATGGCGGCGGCAATCAGCAGTTCCGCGAGCATGGGGCTCCTAGCAGACCGTGGTGAAACCCCGCGTCGCACCGAGACGCGGTCGTGACAATGCCGCGCACGGCCCGGACAAGGCGTGACGAGGGAGCATATTGGCCATATTCGACCCCGCTGAGGAACGGTCCAGCGAAGTCCCTTACGGGATGCATCGCCCGTCGAATGCAGCGGGGCCTTTTGCCACGGGCTGCTAGCGCCGCCCCTTCAGGGCGCTCAGCCAGACCACGCCGGGCGCGTTGGGCGTCGGCCCGGCCGTCCCGGCGCGCTCGGCCGCGCGCAACGTCAGGACCACGACGTCGAGCGCGAGCAGGTCGCCGGGCAGGCGCGGCGCGGGCTGCACGGACCAGCGGCGCACGAACGCCGTGCCGGACGGCGGCCGCGCGCCGCCACCCACCGGGCTCCCGCGGCCGCTCAGGTAGTCGACGTAGCCGGGTACGTTGCGATCGAGGCTGCCCGCCGGGGCCGCGCCCGCGTGGTCGGCCGCTGCAGCGGGCTCCAGCGCGTGCCCCGCCGGCTCCCGGTCCCACTCCAGCGACCGCAACTGCTCCATCTTCTGCACGGCCAGCAGCAGCGCGCGCGTCTCGTCGCCAGCCGTGCGCACCGCGCGGACCGACGCCAGCGTGAGCTGCGCAACGCCGGCCGCCAGGACGACGATCAGGCCGCAGGCGATCAGCGCCTCGAGCAGACCGAAGCCGGCCGCCGCCGTGGGACCCGATCGACGAAACCGGCGGCGGCACGCGCCGGGCGCGCGCAGGGCGCTTGCGTCCATGACGAAAGTCTGATGCAAGGTCCGAGCCGGCAGACTGCTGGCGCACGCCGGCGCCGTGCGGGCGGCCGCGGCCGGTGGCCCGTGCGGGAACCGCCGCCGCAGTGGCCCGCCGGCCGGGCAGGAACTGCAACGCGGAGTCCGCGCCATCGAACGGCGCCGACTCCTGCCCGGTTCGTCGCCGCCGAAGCACGGGCAGTGAAACTGGCCGACGAGCCACCAGCCGCTTGCCCCCGGCGCCGAGCGCGACCCAGCCCTCGGCGGTAGCAGCGGCGCGGCGCGAAGGGGCCCGCAAGCGGACGCCGGGAGCTCGGGGCGAAGCCCCGCCTGATGGAAGCGCCGGCACAGCCGGCGCAAGGCGCGCACAGCGCGCCTCGGCGGGAGCGGCGCGGGGCGAAGGGCCCCCGCAAGCAGACGCCGGGGGTTCGGGGCGAAGCCCCGTCTAATAGAAGGACGCGTACCAGGCCAGCAGCGGCTCGCCCGCAACCGCGGCCGCGAGCGCGCCGACCGCCAGGAACGAGCCGAGCGGCAACGGATAGCGGCGGTCTGCAAGGCCGAGCGCCAGCATGCCGAGCGCGATGACCGATCCGAGCAGCGAGGCCAGCAGCAGCGTCAGCAGTGCCGGCTCCCAGCCGAGGAAGGCCCCGATCATGGCCAGCATCTTGACGTCGCCCATGCCGAGCCCCTCCTCCCCGCGGACGCGCCGGTAGGCCGCGGCGAACGCCAGCAGCGCGCCGCCCCCGGCCGCCGCGCCGAGCAGCGCCGCGCGCCACCCCGGCTCGACGAAGACGCCGGCCGCCACGCCGAGCGCGACGCCCGGCACGGTGATCTCGTTCGGCAGGATCCGGTGCCGCAGGTCGACGACGAACAGGGTCACCAGGGCGCAGGTGAACGCCAGGCGCACGGGCAGCAGCGGCTGCCAGCCGAGCTGCCAGCCGTGCAGCAGGAACAGGGCCGGCGTGACCAGCTCGACGAGCGGATAGACGACCGGGATCCGGGCGCGACAGGTGCGGCAGCGGCCGCGCAGCACGAGGTACGCCAGCACCGGCACGTTCTCGAACCAGCGCAGCGCGCGCCCGCAGGCCGGGCACCGCGAGCCGGGCCGGACCACCGACCGGCCCCGCGGCAGCCGATGGATGCACACGTTGAGGAAGCTGCCGGCCGCGAGGCCCGCGGCGGCCAGCAGGACGACGTCCGCCGGCTCCATCACGGCGGGTCCGTCGCGCCCGGTCCGGCGGGCAGCGGAAACAGCGGCGACTGCGGCGCCACGGCGACGACGCCGGAGCCGTGCTGCAGCGTGTACGGATGGCCGGCCGGATCGAGCGGCCCGGCCGTGGCGCCCGCGAGCACCTCCGCCCAGGCCGACGGCGGTCGGCCGGCGCGCTGCGCGAAGCGGTCGACGGCGTCGGTGTACGCGTCGATCTCGTCGAGGGCGTCGAGCTGCAGCAGGCGCCGGTCGGCCTCGGCACGCAGCCAGGTGCTGTCGGCTGTCGCCCGCACCTGCCGCCAGAGCGTGCGCGAGCCCCGCCGGTCGCCGCCGCGGGCCAGGGTGTCGGCCGCCAGCGAGCCGAGCCACCACGGCGCCCCGGACCCCTCGCTCGCGCGCCGGAACCAGTCGGCGGCGGCGGCGTAATCCTGCAGCCACCAGTAGTGCACGAATCCGATGTCGTGCAGGTACTGCCAGCGCCCTGGCCGCGCACGCAGCCCCTTCCGCAGCAGCGCCACGGCCTGGTCGGGGCGGCCCGGCCCGTTCGGATGCCCCTCCGCCAGGAGGACGGCGCCCAGGCGGTACGCGGCGTCGAAGCGCGGGTCGAGCGTGGTGACGATATCGAGCAGCGGATACAGCAGGTCGTAGCGTCCCGCCGCGCCGCCGGCGCGCCGCGTACGGCCGTAGTGCTGGACCGCGCGCATCCAGTACAGGTCGGCCAGCGCGGAATCGAACGACAGCGCCATCCGCTGCAGCGCGGCGCCGGACGAGACGTACAGGACCGGCTGCGCGCTGCGGTGTGCCTCGTACGCGCGGCCGCGCGCGTACTGCAGGCCGGCGGCGGCCACGGCGAGCAAGACCAGGATCGGGACGACGATGCCGGGACGGGCGGCCCAGGACGCCGCCGGGCGGCGCGCGGACGGTCCGGCCGAGGCGCTGCCGGGCGGATCGCGCGGGGTCATGTCAGGTCGCGCCGCGAGAAGACGAGCATCGCGCCCGCGAGGAAGAGCGCCACGTAGGCCAGTCCGGTGGCGGCCGTCAACGCGATGTAGCCCGCTGGCACGGGCTGGGCGTGGACCACCTCGGCGGTGACGTTGAACGGCGCCAGGCTCGGCAGGACGAACGAGACGCCGGTCGCCAGCGAGGCCGTCAGGCCCGGGCCCACGACGTCCTCGAGCCCCCGCAGATCGGCATTGAAGTGTCCGCCGACGTACAGCCCGAGCGTCATCGCAGCCGCGAGGGCCGGGCTCGAGAAGGTCGCGAAGAAGAGCGCGACCGCGGCGACCACCATCAACTGGACGAGAATGAGGAAGCACGCCTTGAGCAGGGCCGGGTCGATCGCCGGGGCCTCCCACCCGCGGCGGGCCTCCGCGCTCTCGGTGACGGCGACGAACGCCAGCACGCCATACAGCACGGCAACCAGCGCGCCGACGTTGACGGCGAGCGCCAGCACGAGCCCGGCGTACTTGCCCAGCACGACCTCGTGCCGGCGCACGGGCTTGGCGAGCAGGGTGTAGACGCTCCGGCGCTCCACCTCGCCGGACAGCAGGCCGACGCCCAGCAGCACGGCCGTGAAGAGTCCGCAGAGCGCGGCCCCCGTGAGCCCCAGGTCCTTGACGATCTTGACGTCCTGCCCCGCCGCGAGCTGGCCGCTCAGCCAGGACGCGCCGATCAGGAGCACGGCAAACGGGACGAGCGCGTAGAGCGCCCGGCCGCGGACGGCGTCCCCGAAAGCGTGGCGGGCGAGCTGGACGATGACCGCCATGGGATCGGTTGGCCGCGGCTCAGCCTGCCGCCTCTCGCTCCGCGTCGCGGCCGGCGACCGTCCTGACGAAGAACTCCTCGAGCGTCTCGCGTTGCGGGCCGAGCGCCAGGATGCGCGCGCCGCCGCGGATCAGCTCCGCCAGGATGCGCTCCGGCGGCTGGCTGCGGGGCAACGCGATCACGCAGCGGCCGTCGTCCGCGCGGGCGACGCCCTCCAGCGCGGGCTCCATGGCGATGATCTGCGCCGGCGTGACGCCTGCAACCACCAGCTCCCAGCCGCGCACCCTGAGGCCCAGGTCGGCCATCCGCCCGGCGCAGGCCAGGCGTCCCCGGTCGAGAATCGCGATGCGGCTGCACAACGCCTCGGCGTCGGACAGGATGTGGGAGCTGAGCAGCAGCGTGCGGCCCTCCTCCCGCAGCGACAGGAGCAGGCTGCGGACGGCGCGCCGTCCCAACGCGTCGAGCCCGGCCAGGGGCTCGTCGAGGAAGACGACCTCGGGGTCGTTGAGCAGCGCCTGGGCGATCCCGACCCGCTGCAGCGTACCGCGCGAGCAGCGGCGGAGCGGCAGGCGCCGCACGGCGTCGATCCCGACACGGTCCAGCCAGCGCGCGGCCCGTCGGCGTGCGTCCGCGGCCGCAAACCCGAACAGGCGGCCGTAGTGGATCAGGAGCTCCTCGGCCGAGAGGTTGTCGCCGAACGCCGGGGCCTCGGGCAGGAACCCGATGCGTCGGCGCACGGCGACGTCGCCGGCCGGCCGGCCCAGGATCTCCGCGCTGCCGGAAGTGGGAAAGAGCAGTTGCACGAGCAGCTTCAGCGTCGTCGACTTGCCGGCGCCGTTCGGACCGAGATAGCCGAGGACCTCGCCCGGCGCCACGTCGAGCGTGACGCCCCGCAGCGCCGGGACCGGCCGCCGGCGCCAGAAGCCGACGTCGAAGTCCTTGGTCAGGGCGCTGAGGCGCACCGCAGCCATGTTCAGTCGCGCGGCGCGCTGCGCACCGCAGCCAGCTCGCGCGCGATGGCGCGCTCGAAGAACTCGGGCGCCAGACCGCCCCTCACCAGCACGCCGTTGACGACGAACGTCGGCGTCGCCTCCACGGGCAGCGCGGCGCCCGCGGCGATGTCGGCCGCGACCTCCGCCAGCGCCTCGTCGTAGCGCGCCGCGAAGTCCTCGACGCCGGCGATGTCGCGCAGCGCGGCGGCGATGCGCTCGGGCCCCAGGGATTCCTGGTTGGCGTACAGCCAGTCCTGCAGCGCGGCGGCCTCCGCGCGACCCGCGCCCCTGGCCAGCCGCACGGCCGCCGCCGCCTCGCAGGCCGCGTCGTGCGGACCGTCCGGCGCCTGCGGGTTGCACGCCGGGTCGAGCGGAAAGTCCCGCGTCACCAGGCGGACCGCGCCGGGGTGGCTGGCTTCGTAGCGCGCGAAGATGGGCTCGTAGCCCGCGTGCGCGCGCGCACACGCCGGACACTGATAGTCGGTGAACATGACGACCAGGACGGTCCCTTCCGGAGCGGCGACCGGCGGGTCCACCCGCGGCCGCGCCGCCCACCAGCGGTCGAACTCCGCCAGGCGGGCGGCGCCGGTCGGCGCGGTTGCGATGCGCCCCGGGTCGGGCGGCCGCGGCGCGAACCAGGCGACGGCCGCGGCCAGCCCGGCGGCCGCGGCCGTCGCCAGCGCCCAGGCCAGCGGCCGGCGAGCCAGCTGGCTGACGTCGCGCGCGAGCGCCGCCGGGAGGTGCCGCAGCGGCGTCGCCGAGGCGCTGTCGGACAGCACGAAGATGCCGATGGCGGCCGCGTAGACGACGCCGCAGAGCAGACAGAACGTCTGCAGCAGCACCAGCGACGCGTACGCCAGGTACATCGCCACCGCCAGCCCGGCGGTGGACCAGGCGACCAGATAGCCGGCGACGTCCGCACGCGAGTTTCGCGGCCCGCGCGCGTGGGCCAGCACGAGCAGCAGCACCCCGGCGAACCACAGCAGGCCGCCCAGTGCGACCGGCACGCCCGCGACGCTCCCGAAGCGGCTGGCGTACACCTGGGTGCAGCTCACCGCCGCGCTCACGTCGCAGAAAGCAGCGTAGCCGGGATCCCGCAGCAACCTGGCATGACCGTACGTCGACAGGGCCGACGCCAGCAGCCCCGCCGCCGCGAGCAACACGATCCACCCTCGGGCACGTCTCGTCATGGGTCGCGGCCGCGGGCCGCAGCGTCGGATGCCGCGGGCCGGCAGGACGACTGCGGCGGCGAGCTCCCGTTGTCCCGGCGGCTCATCCGAATTGCCGGCGGAGGACCAGTTGCCCTTCCGTTTCCGGTTGCCGCCGCGGACTGGCCGGTGCGCCACTGGCGACCGCCGCCTGCTCGCCCTCCGCCGGACGCGGCGGATCGGGGGCGAGCGGCAGGATGGGAGCAACCACGACCGGCTCCGGTCTCACCACCAGCACCGGCCCGCCGCGCAGCGCGGCACGTGCGAACATCCAGACCAGCCGCAGGGCCAGGACTATGCCGACAGCGAAGAGGGTCGTCCCGGCGAACCAGCGCTCCGCCGGCAGCCACAGACGCTCGATCACGTACAGGGCGCTGTACAGCCCCAGATAGATCGGAAAGCAGACGCCGACCGCGAGCATGCCCCGCTTGATTCGTTCAACCATCTCCCTTTTCTCCCTCGATCCCTCTTGTCTTACCATAGCTCCTGCCCCACGTAGGGAGCTACCACGAACAGGGTGGCGAGCAACCCGCCGGCGGCCCACGCGCCGCCGACCGTGAAACCCGCGACCACGCGCAGCGCCACGGCCTGGAGAGCAACGAACCAGCACCAGAAATATGACGCCACGAGACGCAACGTCGAGAGCATGGGCGCGCTCCCGCTGTTCTCCTGATAGGCGCTCAGGACATCCAGCAGCTCGACGGACGTGACGCCCGGCGGCAGACGCAGCGGCTCGGGCTCCCACCACCACGCCAGGATCCCCAGCCAGACCGCCGTGAACGGCAACTGGCACCAGTACGCCAGCGCCGTGAACTCCACCAGCCGCCGCGCGCGCCCCGACTGCACGAACAGTGTGTCCAGGACCAGCACGGCCAGTGCGCTCAGCGCGAACACGAAGCACCCTGCCGTGACGCTCGAGACGACCCCGATCGCGTCGCCGACCCAGGCGGGAGGCAGCGGCGGGACCTCCACCCCCGCGAAGGCGGCCTCCGCCACAAGCCGGGTCTTGCCCCCGACCACCAGCACGGCGGCTGACGTGAGCGCGATGTACGCGGCCAGCGGGGCCAGGGCGCCCAGGTAGCGTGGGGGCTGCTCGAGCCGCGCCCGGAAGAAGCGCACCGGGCTGAACCACAGGTGACGGATCCGCCCGAGGCCGGCGGCCGCTTGCCGGCCGGTCATTGCGCCACGCTCCCGAAGCTCTGTATCGCGTGCGCCTCGAGACCCGCGGCCACGACCAGCAGCAGCGGCGTGCAACCGAGGACCGCGAGCGCGGGGCGCGCGTCGGGCGCCGGCCGCTGACGCAGCCAGTCCAGGCACGAGCCGGTGATCATCTGCGCCGCGCAGTTGGCCGCCACGAACGCGGCGAACTCCAGTGGCGCGTAGGACAGCGCGTACCAGAACGCAGCCGGCGAAGCACGGGATACGGCCGCCAGCGCGTAGCCGATGCCGTATCCGTTGACGCCGAGCAGCACCAGGCCCCAGGCGCCCCCGCTGAAGATGCCGAGCAGGACGATCCACAACAGCACCCGCAAGTTGATGACCAGCACGGTGCGCGCATCCTCCACGGCAGCTGCGGCATCGTACGACGTCCCGCCCGTCCGGGGCGGGTGGAGTTGCTCTCCCTTCAGAGTGGAGCTCCTCCACCCGGCCCCGAACGCGCACGAGAGCGCCGCGAGGTTGACGACGGACATCACGATCCACCGGCGTACCCGCGACACGAGCATCCCCCTGCTAGGCCGCGCTGGTGAGACCGCACGCCAGACCGAACACCATGCCCGCGGCGCCGCCGAGCGCCAGGGCGTACGGCGTCACGCTGCAGGCGAACGTTCCGGCCATGCCCATGTACGTCGATTTCCCGTACAGGTAGTGCCCCCAGGCGGGATGGCCGGGTGCGTTGTCGGCCGCCGCCGGCGCCGACGGGGCGGTCGGTGCCGCCGGCGCCAGCGGGGCGGTCGGTGCCGCCGCCAGCAGCGCGGCGGCGAGCGTGAGGACGAGCGCGGTTCGCTTCAACATGACATGTACCTCCTGCCCGATGTCCGAGCCCGACCTCCAACGACAAGCGCGTGCGCGGCGAGCGCAGCGCGCGAACGGTGCTACTGAATGGGCGTGGCGCCGGCCGGGAGACCCGTCTGGGTCGCCGGGACCGCCGCCGTCGACTGGAAGATCGTCCCGCCCTGATTGGTGCCGAAGAACCGGCTGCCGCCGCCGCCGACGGGCGACGCGCCCGCGAAGTACGTCGAGACGACCGTGCCGGCCGCCGCCCCGTTGCAGGACGCCGGCGCGCCGGCCACGGCCGCGCCCGGCGTCAACGCCACCGAGTAGCTGCTCTTGAGCGACGGGTCCGCGCCGAGGTCGGGACCGATGAACCCGTCGCCCCCCAGCGCGGCGGGGGGCGCCGCGAGCACGACCAGCGAGGGCGCGTAGAAGCCGCTCCCGCAGCTGGCGGCGTACGTCGACTGGGCGCCGTTGATCGCGCGCAGCGAGCCGATGGCCGATGCCTCGTTCCCGGCCATGCGCGCCCGCATCAGCCCGGGCACGGCAGTGGCCGCGATCACCCCGATGATGGCCACCACGATGAGAAGCTCTATCAGCGTGAAACCCTTGGTATTGCGCATCGTTCTCTCTTCCCCTTCTTCCAGCAACTGCCATGCCACTTCGGACACGGTCGTTTCAGTCATCGTAAGTGTAACTATTATAAAGCGGTTATCCAATCTGGACGACGACTCCCGCAGGGCGCGCCGGCGGCGGCGCCGGCCAGCCGACAACCAGAGTCGCCAGGAGCCCGCGGCGCACGGCGAGAGGCCGGGCGACCGCCGGACGAGGCGCGGCGAGGGAACCCGCCGCCCCTGCGCAACCCCGCCGAGCCAGGCGCCGGCGTCGCCGGTCATGCAGCCATCCTGCTGATGAGCTCGAAGATCGGCAGGTACATGGCGACGACGATGCCGCCGACGACGATCCCGAGCAGGGCGATCAGGAGCGGCTCGAGCAGCGCCAGCATGCCTGCCACCGACGCGTCGACCTCCTCCTCGTAGAAGCCCGCGATCCTGGCCAGCATGGTGTCGAGCGCGCCGGTCGTCTCGCCCACATGGATCATCTGGGTCACCAGCAGCGGGAAGACCTGCGTCTGCCGCAGCGGCGCCGCGACCGGCTGGCCGCTCTCGATCGACCCGCGCGCGGTCAGCACAGCGCCCTCGACGACGGCGTTGCCGGCCGTCCTGGCCGTGATCTCCAGCGCATCCAGGATCGGCACGCCGGCCGACAGCAGCGTGGCGAGCGTCCGGCAGAAGCGGGCCACCGCGACCTTGCGCAGCACGGTTCCCAACGCGGGGGCCCCCAGCAGCGCGCGGTCGACGAGCCGCCGGCCGCGCGGCGTGCGGTAGAGCCGGCGCAGCCACAGCGCGCCCGCGCCGGCCCCCAGCAGCAGCACGGGAAACGCGACCGTGAGCCCGTCGCTGACAGCCATCACCACGCGCGTCGGCAGCGGCAGCGTCGCGCCCAGCCCTTCGAAGAGCGATGTGAACGCGGGGACGACCTTCCACAGGACGGCCGCCACGACGACGGCCGCGATGGCCAGTACGGCCGCCGGATAGGTCAGGGCCGCCCGCACCTGCGCGCGCAGCTTGACGGACGTCTCGATGTACGTCGCGAGCCGCGGCAGGATCGCGTCGAGGACGCCGCCGGCCTCGCCGGCCGCGATCATGTTGACGTAGAGCGCGTCGAAGGCGCCCGGGTAGCGGGCCAGCGCCGCGGCCAGCCCCACGCCCCCTTCGACGTGGGCCCGAACGGCCAGAATCGTCTCGCGAAAGCCCGCGTCCTCCTCCTGCGTTCCGAGCACCTCCAGGCTCTCGACCAGCGGCAGCCCCGCGTCGATCATCACCGAGAGCTGGCGGGTGAAGACCGCCAGCCGCTTGGGCGGCACCGGCCGCCCGGCCCGCGCCCCGCGCGCGGACCTGCGGCGCGATGCGCGCGAGGCCTCGACGGCATCGATCCGCGTGACGAAGATCTCTTCGCGCCGCAGCGCCTCCACCGCGGCGTCGACCGAGGCCGCGGTGCGCTCGCCCGCGATCGGTGCGCCGGCACGGGTGCGACCGGCGTAGCGGTAAGTCGTCGTCATCGCGCTCGACCGGCCGCGCCCGGCGCGGGCCAGCGGTCGCCCGCCGCGGCGCGCGACCGCCTGACGAGCTCCTGCAGCTCGTCGCGGTTGGACGAGCGGGCCAGCGCGTCGGCCAGGGCGATCCGCTGCCGGGCGACCAGCGCCGCCAGGGACTGGTTCATCGTCTGCATGCCCAGCCGGTCCTGGCCGGTCTGCAGCGCCGAGTAGACCTGCTGGCTCTTGCCCTCGCGGATCAGGTTGCGGATGGCGGGCGTCGCCACCATGATCTCCGCTGCGGCTACCCGCCCGGCGGCGCCGGCCGCGGGCACCAGCGCCTGGCAGACCAGCCCCTCGAGCACCGCCGCCAGTTGCGACCGCACCTGCTGCTGCTGGTCCGCCGGAAACATGTCGACGATGCGGTTGATCGTCTGCACGGCGGAGCCGGTGTGCAGCGTGGCGAGGGTCAGGTGGCCGGTCTCGGCGATGCGCAGCGCCACCTCCATCGTTTCCCGATCGCGCATCTCGCCGATCAGCACGACGTCGGGATCCTCCCTGAGCGCGGCGCGCAGCGCGCTGCCGAAGCTGGCGCAGTCCGTATGGACCTCGCGCTGGTTGACGATGGACCGCTTGTGCGCATGCACGAACTCGATCGGATCCTCGATGGTCAGGATGTGGCCCCGGCGTTCCGCGTTGATCGCGTCGACGAGCGCGGCGAGCGTCGTGCTCTTGCCGGACCCGGTGGGGCCGGTGACCAGCACGAGGCCGTTGGCGACCTCCGTCAGCCGCCGCACGACCGGCGGCAGGCCGAGCTCGTCGAACGACGGAATGCGCTCGGGCACGAGGCGATAGACGGCGGCGACCGCGCCGCGCTGCCGGAACACGTTGCAGCGGAACCGCGCCAGCCCGGCGATGCCGAACGACAGGTCGACCTCCTCGCCCCGCTCGTGCCGCGCCCGCTGGGCCGCACCGAGCCGACTGTAGACGAGCTCCCGCGTCGCGTCGGCCGTCAGCGGCGGGTGGTCGCCGAGCCGCCGCAGCTCCCCCCGCTCGCGCACGAGCGGCGGCGAGCCGGCGGTGAGGTGCAGATCCGATCCCGCCTGGTCCGCGGTCGACCTCAGCAGCTCCAGCAGCGTCGCCGTCATCGCCTCCCTCCGCGCCGCTCTGCGGCGCCGACTCCTCGCCCGCCATTCGTCGCCTGACGGCTCCGCCTGGCGCCCAGCCAACCCTGCAGGAGTCCGTGCCACTCTGCGGCGCCGACTCCTACGCGCTCGTCTCGCGCAGGACCTCCTCCACCGTGGTGGCGCCCGCCGCGACCTTCTGCAACCCGCTCTGCCGCAGCGTCAGCATGCCTTCCTCCCGCGCCTGCCGGCCCAGCTCGTGCGACGCGGCGCCGGCCAGAATCATGCCCCGCAGCGCGGGACTGAGCGCCATCACCTCGAACAGCCCGACCCGTCCCCTGTAGCCGGTGCCGTCGCACGCCCCGCACCCGCGGCCCCTGCGCGGCACCGTCTCGGCGGCCGCCCGCTCGGAGAAGCCGATGCCGGCCAGCGCCTCGGGCGGCATCGGCGCCGGCTCCGCGCAGGCCTGACAGACGCCGCGCACGAGGCGCTGCGCGCACACGAGGTTGAGCGAGCCGGCGACGAGAAACGCCTCGATGCCCATGTTCAGGAGCCGCGCCACCGTGCCCGGGGCGTCGTTGGTATGCAGGGTCGAGAGCACGAGATGGCCGGTGAGCGCCGCCTTGACGGCGACCTCCGCGGTCTCGGCGTCCCTGATCTCGCCGACCAGGATGACGTTGGGGTCCTGACGCAGGAACGATCGCAGGGCGGCGGCGAACGTCAGGCCGATCTGCTCGCGGATCTGCACCTGGTTGACGCCGGGCAGGTTGAACTCGACCGGATCCTCGGCGGTCATGATGTTGACGGCCGGCGCGTTGAGCCGGGCGATCGACGAGTACAGCGTGCTGGTCTTCCCGCTGCCGGTCGGCCCCGTCACGAGCACCATGCCCCAGGCGCCGCGGATGCCGGCCTCGAAGCGCTGCAGCGACTGCGCCTCGAATCCGAGGTGCGTCAGATCCAGCGCGAGGCGCTCCCGGTCGAGGAGACGCAGCACGATCCGCTCCCCGAAGAGAGTGGGCAGGCAGGACACCCGCAGGTCGATCTCGCGCGCGCCGCCCGCGCCCGCACGGAAGCGCAGCTTGATCCGGCCGTCCTGCGGCAGGCGACGCTCGGTGATGTCCAGCCGGGCCATGACCTTCAGCCTCGACGTCACGGCCTCGCGCAGGTGCGCCGGCGGCTGCGTCGCGTTGCGGAGCTGGCCGTCTATCCGGAAGCGGATGCGCAGCTCCCCGTCGTACGGCTCGACGTGCACGTCGCTGGCTCCCTGCTGGATGGCGGAGGCCAGCAGCCGGTTGACCAGCCGCACGACGGGCGCCTCGTCGGCCCCGCGCCCGGCGCTCGCGCCGGCGGGATCCTCGGCGTCCTGGAGGATCTCGACGTCGGCCTCCGCCGCCGCGGCGAGGGCGGCCCCTTCGCGGACGGAAGCGTCCCGCCGCGCCTGCCGGCCCGGCCGCGGCGCGGACTGCTCGTAGTACTTCCGCAGCGCGTCGGCGACCGCCGTCCCGGGGGCCACCACCGGCTCGACGTTGCAGCCGGTCATGAACGCGACGTCGTCGAGCGCCGACACGTTCGTCGGATCGGCGACGGCGACCGTCAGGGTCGCGCCGCAGCAGCTCAGCGGCACCAGTCGGTACTTGCGGGCGGTGGCCGGCGGGATCAGCGCGAGCACCCCGCCGTCGATCTCGACGCGCGCGAGGTCGACCGACGGCACGCGGAACTGGCGGCTGAGCGCCGCGGCGACATCGTCCCCCGTGACGAAGCCGAGTGCGACGAGCGCGCCGTCGAGCTCGCCGCCGCGGGCGCGCTGGTGCTCGATGGCCGTGTCGAGCTGCGGGCGCGTGATGAGCTGCGCCCTGACCAGGATGTCTCCGAGCGGAACCGGCATCGCCCCTCCTGCCGCCGTGCGGCGGCTGCGCATGCCCGCGTCGACCGCGGGCGGCGCTGGGCGCGCCGCAGACCCTAGAACCCGACGCGCGCGGCGACGCCCCAGCCCCGTTCGGGCGAGTCGCGGCCGCCGGTGAGCTGTCCGTCCAGGTACACGCCGGACGCCAGCGCGACGCTGAGACCGACCGCCCCGACGACCCGTGGATCCTCGGCCTCGAGGTTCACGCGCGCGCCGCCTCGAACCGCGAACCAGCGGCCGAACCAGCGCTCGGCCCCCGCCGCCGCGCCGCGCCGGGACCCGCCGGCGGCATCCGGCCCCGAACGCGTGAGATCGAGGTCGGCGGACACCAGCAGTCCGGCCACGGTGCGCACCGCGAGTCCCGCCCGGATGCGGCGGTCGAGGCGGATGCTGCCGCCCCCGGGCGTGTCGAGACGCGGTTGTCGCAAGTTCCTTGCCACCACCCCGACACGGACGGTGTCGCTGCCGATCAGCACACCCGCGTCGAGGTCGAACGCGTGCTGGCCGAGGACGTCGAGCGGCAGGTTTCCGCGCGCAAGGCCGGCGGCCGCCGACCCGAGGGTGGGCCGTCCGACCCCGGCCGCGCCGCGCACGTAGCGCAGGCTGGTGCCGAAACTCACACCCGGAAGCACGAACTGGGCTCCGGATATTGCAACGTTCTGCGTCACCAGGGAGCCCGCGTCGTCGACTCGCAGGCGGTAGTACGCGAACCCCACCTCGTTCGTCGACAGCGCGGCGATGGTGCCGGCCCCGGCGGCCGGCAGGGCATGGAGCGTCCCGGACTCCCACCGGCCCGCCTTCGAGTGGTCGAGCAGCAGGCTCAGGAAATCGCCGGTGGCCAGTCCGGCCGGGTTCCAGTAGACCGCCGTGGCGTCGTCGGCGACCGCCACGAACGCGCCGCCCATACCGAGGGCGCGCGTCCCGAGGGCCTCGAACGGCTGCGCCTGCGCAACACGGGCGCCGGGCGCCGCGGCCAGGACCAGAGCGAGGACGCCTGCCGCGGCCGCCGCCCGCCGGACGCGAACGCAGCCCCGTCTGATCCAGGCTAGCCCCGCTAGCCGACGAGCACCGCGGCGGCGATAACCGTGGTCCAGAGGCCCTCCTTGCTACCGACGGCGGACTGGGTGATGTTCCGCGTGAGCACGATCTGGTTGGAGAGCCGGTAGACCTCCTTCTTCTCGTCCCAGCTCGTATCGGGATCGAAGTCCAGGCCCAGCGTCGTGGCCAGCATCTCGGCCGCGAGATCCTCGGCGTAGTCGCCGGCGGTCTTCTCGCTCTCGCCGAAGCTGTGATGCTCGGAGAGATAGCCGTAGAGCTTCTTGTTGCGCGGGATGGCGACGCCGATGGTGGCTGCAATCAGGCGTTGGGGCTCGCGCGTGGCCGCCTCGGACATCACGACGAACGTGACCTGCCCGGGCTTGAGCCGCCGCGCTCCGTCGTCCTTGGAGAGGATCTTGCAACCCGGGGGAAAGATGCTCGAGACGCGCACGAGATTGCAGGCGGCGATCCCGGCCCCGCGCAGGGCCAGCTCGAACGAGGTGAGTTTCTCGCGGTGCGTGCCGACTCCCTTGGTGAAGAACAGCTCCTGCGGGACGAATCCAAGCACCGGGAACCAATTGGGTACGGGTTGTCGGCAGTCGTGCGGCTGTACGGCGGAACGCATCGTAGTGAAACGGCCGAAGCGTGTCAAGGATGCCCGCGGGGCCGCGGCGGCGCGGATCGGCGGCGCGATTACATACAATGGATTCGAGGGTTTCGAGCGGCGCCCGCGGGACCGGCGGTCCTCGGACAGGAGTGGACACGGTGAGCGGTGAACGCAAGGTCCTGATCGGGGTCGCGGCGGTGCTCGCGGGCACCGCCCTCGCCGCGCTCAGCCTGTACTACTCGCGGGCTGACGACCCGCTCGTCGACGTCGAGCGGATCGAGCGGCGCAACCTGGAGGCGGTCGTCTCCGCGTCCGGCACAGTCGAGCCGCAGCTGTCGGTCGACATCAGCTCGAGCGTCATGGGCCGCGTCACCCGCCTGGCCGTGAACGAGGGCGAGCGGGTCGCGGCGGGCCAGTTCCTCCTGCAGATCGATCCGGAATCGCTCCAGTCGGCGGTCGACAGCGGCGTCGCGGCCCTGCGCGCGGCGGAATCGGGTCTCGACCAGGCCCGGGTCGCGGTGGAGACGGCGCGCGTCAACCTGGAGCGGGCGCGCGAGAAGCTCGAGCGCCAGCAGGAGCTCTGGGAGCTGCGGCTGGTGTCGCGGGACGACTACGACCAGGCCCGCCGGGACGTCGAGCTGCGCGACACGGAGTTCCGGGCGCGCACCGTCGAGGTGGCCACGGCGCGGCAGCGCGTGCAGCAGGAGCGGGCCCTGCTCGACAGCGCGGAGTACGACCTGACCCAGGTGACGATCACCTCCCCGATCGACGGCGTCCTGACCCGGCGCAACATCGAGGCCGGCGAGACCGTGGTCATCGGCACGATGAACAACCCGGGCACGGTCCTGATGACGATCGCGGACTTCTCCGTGCTCGAGGCCCACGTCGAGGTGGACGAGACGGACATCCCGGCCGTCAGGTTCGGCCAGCCGGCGGAGATCACGATCGACGCGCTGCCCGGACGGGTCTACCGCGGCGTCGTGACCGAGATCGGCAACAGCCCCATCCAGAGCGATGCGGCGGGATCCCAGGCCACCAACTTCCGGGTGGCGATCACGCTCGACGGCGATGTCCCGGGCGTGCGCCCGGGGTTCACGGCCACCGCGGACATCACCACGGCCACGCGCAGCGACGTGGTCGCCGTTCCCATCCAGTCGACCACCGTCCGGGAGGTCGGCCGCGACGCGGCGGGCGGCGCTCCGGCGCGGGTCACTTCGGGGGTGGCGCCGGCCGTCGCCGCCGCACAGCCCGCCGCAGCGGCTGCGGGCGAACCCGATGAGGTGGAAGGCATTTTCGTCGTGCGCGACGGGCGTGCCGTCTTCGTCCCGATCGCGACCGGCATCGCCGGCGACCGCTACTTCGAAGCGCTCACGGGGCTCGCGGACGGCGAGCTGGTCGTGACCGGTCCGTTCGACGTCGTGCGCACGCTGGAGGACGGCGACACGGTTCGCATCGATGAACGTCCTGCTGGCCGCTGAGATGCTGCGGGTCGCGCTCGGGGCGATCTGGTCCAACAAGCTGCGGTCCCTCCTGACGATTCTCGGCAACGTCGTCGCGGTGGCGTCGATCGTGACGCTCGTCTCGCTCATCGCGGGGATCAGCGACGAGGTCGCCGACATCATCGTGACCGAGGTGGGCGCCGACTCGTTCCTGATCGATCGCGTGGGGCTGGTCACCAGCGAGGAGGAGCTGGAGCGCCGCCGGGGCAACCCGCGCATTTCGCTGGACGATCAGGAGGCGGTGCGCCGCTTCAGCCCGCGTGTCGCGGCGGTGATGGCGCAGGGCCGGGAGGCCGGCGAGGTGCGCTACCGCGACGAGGTCCTCGAGCGGGTCACCATTCAGGGCGTCACGAGCGAGTACGTCCGCTTTCCGGCGTTCACGGCGGAGCGCGGGCGTCTCATGACGCCGACGGAGGTCGCCCGCCGGCGGAACGTGACGATTCTGGGCCGCTCGACGGCCGACCGGCTGTTCGGCGGCGCGGACCCGCTGGACCGGACCGTCACGATCCAGGGCGTGCACTTCCGCGTGGTCGGCGTCAGCCGCCCCCGGGGCACCCTGTTCGGACAGTCGCAGGACGAGTTCGCGGTCATCCCGCTCGGCGCCTTCCGGCGCCTGTTCGGACACCGCCGGCCGCTCACGCTGACGGCGCGGCCCGCGGCCCCTGCCGGACTCGAGCGCGCCATGGACGAAGCCACGGTCGCCCTGCGCATCGCACGCCGCCTCGGACCGCGCGAGGAGAACAACTTCGGCCTGTTCACCGCCGATACCGTGCTGGAGATCTTCAACCGGGCCACCAGCGGGCTGGTCGTGGTGCTCGTCGGCGTGGTCGGCCTGGCGCTGGTCGTCGCAGGCATCGTGATCATGAACATCATGCTGATGGCGGTCTCGGAGCGGACCCGCGAGATCGGTCTCCGCAAGGCGCTGGGCGCGAAGCGGCGCGACATCCTGTGGCAGGTGCTGTCCGAGTCCGTCGTCCTGTCGCTGTCAGGCGGCGTGCTGGGGACGGCCCTCGGCGCGACCGCCGCGGCGGCGCTCGAGCGCTTCACGCCGGTCCCGGCCGTCGTGCATCCCTGGTCGGTGCTGCTGGCCCTGTCGGTGACGGCGGCGGTCGGCCTGTTCTTCGGACTCTATCCCGCGGCGCGGGCGGCAGGGCTCGACCCGATCGACGCGCTCGGCCGGAGCGGGTAGCCGGCCATGCGGGGCGTGCTGATCGTCGAGATTCTCCGGATGGCGCTCGACACCATCCGCGCCCAGGCGCTGCGCTCGGCGCTCACCGTGCTCGGCGTCCTCATCGGCATCGCCTCCCTCGTGGGCATGACGTCGATGGTGCGCGGCTTCGACGAATCGCTGCGCGACACCATCCGGACGATCGGCCCGGACACGATCTTCGTCACGCAGTTCTCGGGCCTGAGCATGTCCTCGGGCGACGACTTCTTCGAGCTGATGCAGCGCCCGAGCCTGACGCCCGCCGACGCCCGCGCGATCGCCCGCAGCGCGCCGTCGATCGCCACCGTCACGCTGGTGCTG
Source organism: Vicinamibacterales bacterium (assembly GCA_963665465.1). GTDB lineage: Bacteria > Acidobacteriota > Vicinamibacteria > Vicinamibacterales > UBA8438 > JAAXGX01. Next base: position 3,163,222 of record OY762226.1, on the reverse strand, counting down.
GGCGAGGGAGGCCCGCCGACCCAAGCGCAGCTGCAGTACCGCAACCGGCGCTCGAAGACGATCAACGTGCTGGGCTCGACCGAGAACTTCGCGGCCGTGTACCACATCGACGTGGCCACCGGCCGCTTCTTCACGGCGGCCGAGGTCAGCCACCGGCGGCAGGTCGCCGTCCTGGGACAGACGCCGTATCAGGCCCTGTTCCCCCACATGGATCCGGTCGGCAAGCTGGTGCGTCTCGGCAACAAGCGCTATCGGGTCGTCGGCGTCCTCGGTCCGCGCCCGTCGCCGGGCGGCCTGGGGGGCAGCCAGGACGACTTCGTGGTCGTTCCGCACTCCGCGTACCAGAAGCAGTTCGGGCTGCGCGCGACACGGGCGAGGCGGGGCGAGCTGCGGAGCATCATGATCGCCGCCGTCCCGCGCTCCGAAGTCGACCGTGACGACGCGCTGCGCGACGTCGAGAGCGTCATGCGCATCCGCCACGGCCTGCGGCTGGACGAGCCGAACGACTTCGACCTGCTGACCCAGGAGGCGGCCCTGCGGCTGTGGGACCGGATCAGCGGCGCCACCTATCTGGCGCTGGTCGCGATCTCGTCCATCGCGCTGCTGGTGGGCGGCATCGGCGTCATGGCCATCATGACCATCTCGGTGACCGAGCGCACCCGCGAGATCGGGACGCGCAAGGCGCTGGGTGCCCGGCGGCGCGAGATCCTGTGGCAGTTCCTGCTCGAGGCCGTGGTCCTGACCGCGGCCGGGGGCGTGCTGGGCGTCCTGGCGGGGAGCGCCATCGGCCTCGGCGTGCACTACGTCACCGGCTTTCCAATCTCGCTGCCCTGGTGGTCGCACGCCATCGGCTTCGGCTTCTCGGCATCCGTGGGGATCCTGTTCGGGTTCTTTCCCGCCGTACGGGCCTCCGGGCTCGATCCCATCGAGGCGCTCCGGCACGAATAGGAACCGGGATTGGGCTTGAGCCGCCTTCGGCCAGTCGACTACGATTGTAGGTCTGGCCGCTGCTGCGCGCGGCGGCCTGCCGGGCAGCAAGCCGGCACGCCGCTCGACAGCTTCCGCACGCCCCTGGCCCGGCGGGGGGCGCATCGTCGTACCGGCCGTGGCCAGTCAGGGGAGGTCAACCGTACATGAAGGTCTATGCCGCGGAGCATATCAGGAACGTCGCCCTGGTCGGCCATAGCGGGTCCGGCAAGACGCAGCTGGCATCGGCTCTGCTCTTCGACGCGGGGATGGTCAACCGGCTCGGCAAGGTGGACGAAGGCAACACGGTCACCGACTTCGACGAAGAAGAGATTGCGCGCAAGCACACGCTGTCGTCGAGCGTGGCCTTCGCCGAACGGGAGCGGGTGAAGGTCAACTTCATCGACACGCCGGGGGTGGCCAACTTCCTCAGCGACACGCGCGCCGCCATGCGCGTGACCGACGCCGCCCTGCTCGTCGTCGACGCGGTCGCGGGCGTCGAGGTGCAGACCGAGAAGGTCTGGAGCATGGCCAGCGAGCTGGGCGTGCCGTGCCTGGTCGTTCTCAACCGCCTGGACCGCGAGCGAGCCAGCCTGGAGCGGGCCCTGGCCTCGCTGCGGGAAGCGTTCGGGCGCGAGGTCGTGCCCATCCAGCTGCCCATCGGCGAGGAGAAGGGGTTCGAGGGCGTCGTCGATCTGGTCGCCATGAAGGCGCTGCGGTTCACCGGCGACGCGGAGGAGCCGACGGAGGCCGCGATTCCGGACGCGCTGGCCGAGACGGCCGGCAGCTCGCGCGAGACGTTGATCGAGATGGTGGCCGAGGCCGACGACAGCCTCATGGAGAAGTTCTTCGAGGCCGGGACGCTGTCGCAGGACGAGCTGGAAGGGGGCCTGCGCACCGCCGTCGGCCAGCGTCTGATCTTTCCTCTGGTGTGCACGTCGGCGCTCGCCAACATCGGGATCCAGCCGCTGCTCGACGCCATCGTGACCTATCTGCCGTCGGCCGCCGACCGGCCGCTGCCGGCCGTCACGCCCGACAGCGGCGAGGCGGCCACGTACGACGCCGCCGCGGACTCGCCGGTGGCGGCCTTCGTATGGAAGACGATCGCGGATCCCTTCGCCGGCCGGATCACGCTGTTCCGGGTCGCGGCCGGCGCGCTGGCCGCGGATCAGGCCGTGCACAACGTGACGCGGGACACCGCGGAGCGGCTCGGCGGGCTCGCCGCCATGCAGGGCAAGACGCAGACCGCGGTCGAGCGCGTCAACGCCGGCGACCTGGGCGCGGTGAGCAAGCTCAAGGACACGCAGACCTCCGACACCCTGGGCGCCCGGGACAACCGGTTCGTCTTCCCGGCGATCGCCTTCGCGGAGCCCGTGCTGTCGTACGCCATCGAGCCCAAGAGCCGCGGCGACGAGGAGAAGATCAGCAGCTCGCTCCAGCGCCTGCAGGAGGAAGATCCCACCATCCGCTACGCGCGCGATGCGCAGACCAAGCAGTTGCTGCTGTCGGGGCAGGGCCAGCTGCACATCGAGGTGACGGTCGCCAAGCTGAAGCGCCGTTTCGGCGTCGAGGTGAACCTGAAGCTGCCGCGCATCCCGTACCGCGAGACGATCACGGTGGCCACCGAGGCGCACGGGCGGCACAAGAAGCAGACGGGCGGGCACGGGCAGTTCGGCGACTGCAAGATTCGCGTCGAGCCGCTGCCTCGCGGCCAGGACTTCGACTTCGCCAACGAGATATTCGGCGGCTCCATCCCCCGCCAGTTCATCCCGGCCGTCGAGAAGGGCATCCACGAGGCGCGAGAGCGGGGCTACCTGGCCGGCTATCCGATGGTCGACTTTCGCGTGACGCTGTACGACGGCCAGTTCCACCAGGTCGACTCGAACGAGATGTCGTTCAAGATGGCGGGCCGGCTGGCGTTCCGGGATGCGATGTCGCGGGCGCGGCCGACGCTCCTCGAACCGGTCATGGACGTCGAGGTCCGCGCGCCCAGCGACTTCGCGGGCGACCTCATGGGGGACCTGAACGGGCGCCGGGGCCGCATCGGCGGGATGGAGACGCGCGGCGTATCCACCGTCATCAAGGCGCAGGTCCCGATGGCGGAGATGCTCACCTACGAGCAGCAGCTCACCTCGGCCACCGGTGGCCGAGGGTCCTACCACATGGAGTACTCACACTACGAGGAGGTCCCGGCCCACCTGCACGCCCGGGTGATCGCGGAGGCCAAGGCCGACCGCGGCGAGGCGGAAGCGGACGAGGGCGAGTAGGGGCTGCCCGCGACCCAGCCGACGCCGACTCCCGGGAGGGGCCACCGGAGCAAAGTCGCGGTGGCCCCAAGGCGCGCACCGCGCGCCTCGGCGGAAGCGGCGCGGGGCGAAGGGGTCCCCGCAAGCGGACGCCGGGGGTCCGGGGCGAAGCCCCGTCTGATCGAAGCCCGCACCGCGCGCCTCGGCGGAAGCGGCGCGGGGCGAAGGGGTCCCCGCAAGCGGACGCCGGGGGTTCCGGGGCGAAGCCCCGTCTGATCGAAGCCCGCACCGCGCGCCTCGGCGGAAGCGGCGCGGGGCGAAGGGGCCCCCGCAAGCGGGCGCCGGGGGTCCGGAGCGAAGCCCCGTCCGGTGTTAGTCGCCGCCGCGCATGCGGCCGGCCGCGCGCCGCAGTCGGCCGGCCACGCCGGCCGACTCGTCCGCCGACTTGCCGTCGGCGCCCTCGGTGGGCGAGGTGTCCTCTGCCGGCGAGTACTCGCTGCCGACGAGCTCCACCTGGGCGAGCGGCGCGTCGTCGCCCTGGCGCCGCCCGGATCGCAGCAGTCGCGTGTAGCCGCCCGGCCGCTCGGCGAAGCGCGGCGCGATCGACGCGAACAGCTTGCCGACCACCTTGCCGTCGGCCATGTCGCGCGCCACGATCCGGCGCGCGTGGAGCGCGCGGGTGGTCTCCGCGCCATCGGCAATCCCGCGCTTGGCAATCGTTATCAGGCGCTCGACGAACGGCCGCAACTCCTTGGCCTTCGCCAGGGTCGTCGTGATCCGCTCATGGCGGATCAGGGCCGTGGCCTGATTCCGCAGCAGCGCGAGCCGATGCTCCGACACCCGCCCGAGCTTCCGGTGTGCGACTCGGTGACGCATAGCCCTCTATTCCGTGGATACGGACTCGGTGTCCGCCGGCGCATCGAGACTCATGCCCAGGGTCAAGCCCATCTGGGTCAGCAGATCCTTGATCTCGCTGAGGGACTTGCGGCCGAAGTTCTTGGTCCGCAGCATCTCGGGCTCGGTCTTCTGCACCAGCTCCCGAATGGTCCGGATGTTGGCGTTCTTGAGGCAGTTGTACGAGCGCACCGACAACTCGAGCTCCTCGACGCTCTTGTCGAGGTGCTCGTTCGTGAACTGCTGCGGCGTGTCCGGCTCGGCCTCCTGCGGCTCCTCGAGCGGATCGTCGATGTTGATGAAGATGTTGAGGTGGTCCCGGATGAGCTTGGCACCCAGCGAGACGGCGTCGCGGGCCGTCACCGACCCGTCGGTCCAGACGTCCACCGTCAGCTTGTCGTAGTCGGTGGTCTGCCCCAGCCGCGCCGCCTCGACGAGGTAGTTGACCTTCTTGACCGGCGAGTGAACGGAATCGATCGGGATCCAGCCGATCCCGAGATCCTCGGCGAAGTTCTTGTCGGCCGAGACGTACCCGCGCCCGCGGTTGACCCGCATCTCCATGTTCAGCGAGCCGCCCTCGGAGACGGTCGCGACATGCACGTCCGGCTCCAGAATCTCCACGTCGGCGTCGGTCTCGATGTCGCCGGCCTTGACCTCGCCGGGGTTGTCGCTCCTGAGGTACAGGGTCTTCGTCTGGTCGACGTGCACGCGGATTGGGATCTGCTTGAGGTTGAGAATGATGTCGGTGGCATCCTCGACCACGCCCGGGATGGGCGAGAACTCGTGCAGCACACCGTCGATCTTGACGGCCGTCACGGCAGCGCCCTCGATCGACGACAGCAACACGCGGCGCAGCGCGTTGCCGACCGTGGTGCCGAAGCCGCGCTCGAACGGCTGGGCATGGAAGCGCCCAAAGCGGTCGGTCAGCGTGTCGGTATCGCACTCCAGCCGCTTGGGTCGCTGAAAGCTTTTCCACAACATCGAGTTCAGTCCTTTCGGCGTTGCGAGAACTCGCCGATCACTTCGAGTAGAGCTCCACGATCAGCTGCTCCTGCACCGGCAGATTCAGCTGATCGCGGGTCGGCGCCGCCATCAGCCGGCCGCTGAGCGCCTGCCCGTCCAGCGCCAGCCATTCGGGGATGCCGCGCCCCTTGACCTCCTCCATCGCGTAGAGGATGGCGGCATTCTTCGCGCTGGTGGCGCGGACCGCCACGACGTCGCCGGCCTTCACCGAGAACGACGGAATGTCCGCGCGCCGGCCGTTGACCGTGAAGTGGCCGTGGCGCACGAGCTGGCGGGCCTGCGGCCGGGACGCGGCGAAGCCCAGCCGGTAGATGACGTTGTCGAGCCGGCGCTCGAGAAGCTGCAGCAGCGTCTCGCCCGTGACGCCCTTCTGTCGGTCGGCCTCCTCGAAGTAGCGCCTGAACTGGCGCTCGAGCACCCCGTACATGCGCTTGACCTTCTGCTTCTCGCGCAGCTGGAGCCCGTAGCCCATGAGCCGTTGCCGGCGGCCCTTCCCGTGCTGCCCCGGCGGCACGTTGCGCCGCTCGATGGCGCACTTCTCGCCATAGCACCGTTCCCCCTTGAGGAACAGCTTCATCGCTTCCCGCCGGCACAACCGGCACACCGGACCCGCGTATCGCGCCATGTTCTGTCCGCCCTCTTCAAACCCGCCGGCGCTTCGGCGGACGACATCCGTTGTGCGGGATCGGCGTCACGTCCCGAATCGACTTGACCTCGAGGCCGACCGATGTCTGCAGCGCGCGAATGGACGACTCGCGCCCGGCGCCCGGCCCCTTGACCCGCACGTCCACCGAGCGCACGCCGAACGCCTTCGCGCCGTGCCCGGCATTGATGGCCGCCTGGGTCGCCGCGAACGGCGTGCCCTTGCGGGACCCCTTGAAGCCGATGCCGCCCGCGCTCGACCAGGACAGCACCCGGCCCTCGGCGTCGGCGATCGTGATGATGGTGTTGTTGAACGACGCCTGAATGTGCACCACGCCGTGATGAACGACGCGCTTCTCGCCGCGCTTCTTGAACGTCTTGGTGCGGCGCTTGCGCTTGGCGGGCGCGGGAACGCTCGCGTCGACGACATCCAGCTTGGCCATCCGTCTTCCTCTCTCGGACGGGGCTACGCCCCGAACCCCCGGCGTCCGCTTGCGGGGACCCCTGCGCCCCGCGCCGCTCCCGCCGAGGCGCGCTGTGCGCGCCTTTGCGGAGTCTGCACCGTTCTACGGCGCAGACTCCTAGCTCGTCTTCTTCTTCGCGACGGCGCCCTTGCGCGGTCCCTTCCGCGTGCGGGCGTTCGTATTCGTCCGCTGCCCGCGCACCGGCAGGTTGCGCCGGTGGCGCAGTCCGCGGTAGCAGCCGATCTCCATCAGACGCTTGATGTTGACGGAGATCTCCTTGCGGAGGTCGCCCTCGACGCCGCCCTCTTCCTCGATGACGCGGCCGATCCTGCGCACCTCGTCCTCGGTGAGATCCTTGACCCGGGTGTCGAGGTCGACGCCCGCCGTCTGCAGCAGCGACGTCGAGCGCGTCTGGCCGATCCCGAAGATGTAGGTCAGACCGACCTCGATCCGCTTCGTGCGCGGAAGATCAACGCCTGCAATGCGCGCCATCGTCCTCTACCCCTGCCTCTGCTTGTGTTTCGGGTTGCTGCAGAGCACCCGCACCACGCCGCGGCGCCGGATGATCTTGCACTTGTCGCACAGCCTGCGAACGGATGCCCGAACCTTCATCTCATTCTCCTGCGCGGCGGCTCAACCCGCCTGCGGCAACGCCGCCGGCTCGGCCGCCGTCGGCCTGCTCAGCACGAACGGGCCGTCCGGCAACACCGCCACCGAATGCTCGAAGTGCGCCGACAGACTGCCGTCGGACGTCACCGCGGTCCAGCCGTCGTCGAGCACGCGCACGGCCGGCTGGCCGGCATTGACCATCGGCTCGATGGCCAGCACCATGCCTTCCTTCAGATGCGGCCCGCGTCCCGGCTCGCCGTAGTTCGGGACCTGCGGCTCCTCGTGCAGGCTGGTGCCGATCCCGTGTCCGACGAACTCTCGGACCACCGAGAACCCGTGCGCCTCGACGTGGCTCTGCACCGCGTGACCGAGATCGGACACGCGCCCGCCGACCCGCGCGCATTCTATCGCCCGGTCCAGCGCCTCGCGGGTCACGCGCAGCAGATCGGAGGCGGCCTCGGAGATCGCGCCGACTCCCACGGTCAGCGCCGAATCGCCGTAGTAGCCGTCGAGCACGACCCCCATGTCCAGCGAGACGATGTCACCCTCCACCAACCGGCGCGCGGACGGAATGCCGTGCACCACGGCCTCGTTGAGCGACACGCACAGCGTCGCCGGGTAGCCGTGGTACCCCTTGAACGCGGGCACCGCGCCAGCCGCGCGCACCCGGGCCTCGGCCACCGCGTCCAGGTCGCGGGGGGTCACACCCGGCTCGATCAGGGCCTGCAGCTCGCGCAGCACGTCCCCCACCAGCCCGTTCGCCCGCCGCATCTTCTGCACCTCGGCGCGTGACCTGCACACGATCATCGGTCGTCTCCGTGCATCACCTGCCCGGCGTCGGGCGGCGGGCGGCCGCCAGCGCGTCGTCGATGGCCGCCCCGAGGGCGGCGTGCACGACGTCGGGTGGCTGGTTGCCCTCGACGCGGCGAAAGCTCGGGCGGTCCTCGTAGAACGCGACCAGCGGCTGCGTCTGCTCGTGATATACCCGGAGCCGCTCCCGGACGACGTCCTCCCGATCGTCGCTCCGCTGCACCAGCTCGGCGCCGCAGCGCGTGCAGGCGGCCGGCATGTCGCCGCCCCCCGTGCCGTACGGCGCACCGCAGGCGCCACACACGCGCCGGCGCGACAGCCGCTCCACCAGCTCGTGGTCCGGCACGCTCAACTCGACGATCACCAGCGGGTCGCGGGCCGTCAGGATCTCGTCGAGCGCCACCGCCTGCGCGACGGTCCGCGGAAACCCGTCGAGGATGAATCCGCCCGCCGTGTCGTCGCGCGCCAGGCGCTCCCGGACGATCCCCACCATCAGCGCGTCGCTGACGAGCTCGCCCCGCTCCATGACCGCCTTGGCCCGCAAGCCGAGCTCCGTGCCGGCCTGCACGGCCTCGCGGAGGATGTCTCCTGTCGAGACCTGCGGAATCCGCCGGACCTGCTCGATCCGCTTCGCCTGGGTGCCCTTGCCCGCGCCCGGGGGTCCGAATATCACCAGATTCGCCGCCACCGCCGTCCCCTCGAACTACCCGCGGCGCCCCTTGATGCGGGTCTTCTTCATGAAGCCGTCGTAGTGCCGCATGATCAGCTGCGACTCGATCTGCTGCACCGTGTCCATCGACACGCCGACGATGATCAGCAGCGATGTGCCGCCGAAGTAGAAGGTCACCCCCATCCCGTCGGTGATGAAGCGGGGCAGCAGCGTGTCCAGCTGATCGCCGATGAACGGCACGGCGTCGGCCCGGAAGCCCGCGATCAGCAGATCGGGCAACACCGCCACCAGCGCCAGATAGATCGACCCGACCAGCGTGATGCGCGTGAGGATCGTGTCGATGTGCTCGGCCGTGCGCTTGCCCGGCCGGATGCCGGGAATGAAGCCGCCGTACTTCCGCATGTTCTCCGCCACGTCATCCGGGTTGAAGATGATCGCGGTGTAGAAATAGGCGAAGAAGATGATGCCCCCCATGTACAGGAGGTAGTACAGCGGCATGCCGTTGCGCAACTGGTCGGTCACCGCCTGGCCCCAGCCGCCCGCCGGGAACGCGGTGGCGACCGTCGCCGGGAACGCGATGATCGATGAGGCGAAGATGACGGGAATCACGCCGCCGGTATTCACCTTCAGCGGAATGTGCGTGCTGCTGCCGCCGTACATCCGCCGCCCCACCACGCGTTTCGCGTACTGCACGGTGACGCGCCGGTGCCCCCGCTCGATGAACACGACGGCCCCCACGACCAGCACCATGACCGTCAGCAGGAGCAGGACGCGGATGATCCCCATCTGCCCGGTCCGCATCTGGTCCAGCGTCGTCAGCACGGCCGACGGCAGCCCGACCACGATGCCGGCGAAGATGATCAGCGACATCCCGTTGCCGACCCCGCGCTCGGTGATCTGCTCGCCCAGCCACATGATGAACGCGGTGCCGGTGGTCAGCGTGAGCACCGTCATGAAGCGGAAGGCCCACCCGGGCGCGTAGACGAGCGGCAGGCCGCCGGCGATGTTCGTCTGGCGCTCGAGGAAGATCGCGATCGCCAGCGACTGGACGATGCACAGCACGATGGTGCCGTACCGCGTGTACTGAGTGATCTTGCGCCGGCCGAGCTCGCCCTCCTTGGACAGGCGCTCCAGATACGGCCAGACGACGGTCAGCAACTGCAGGATGATCGACGCGCTGATGTAGGGCATGATGCCGAGCGCGAAGATCGTGACCTGCGACAGGTTGCCGCCCGAGAACATGTCGTACAGCCCGAACATCGTGCCCGATGCCTGCTCGGCGAGCAGCGCGAGCGCCTCGGTGTTCACGCCCGGCGTCGGAATGTGGCTGCCCACCCGGTACACGGCGAGGATGCCGAGCATGAACAGGAGGCGCCGGCGCAGATCCGGTATCGCGAACGTGTTCCGCAGGCTCTCCAGCATCAGTCGGCCTGGCTCCCCGAAGTGGCCGGCAGCACCTCCGCCTGGCCGCCGGCGGCGGCGATGGCCTGGCTCGCCGCGGCGCTGAAGCGATGTGCCCTGACGGTCAGCCGCTTCGACAGCTCGCCGCGCCCCAGCACCTTGATCAACGCGCGCGACCGGCGCACGATCCGCCGGGCGCGCAGCAGCTCCGGCGTCACCTCGGTGCCTTCCTCGAAGCGCGCGGCCAGCGTGTCGAGGTTGACCACGGCGTACTCGACGCGAAACGGATTGTGGAAGCCGCGCTTCGGCACGCGCCGGTGCAGCGGCATCTGGCCGCCCTCGAAGCCGCGCTTGCGCTTGAAGCCGGAGCGCGACTTGGCGCCCTTGTGCCCGCGCCCGGCGGTCACCCCGGTCCCGGAGCCCTCGCCCCGGCCTATGCGCTTGCGCTTGCGACGCGCGCCGTCCGGCGGATGCAGATTGCTCAGATCCATGGCCCTATCCCACGCGCACGAGGTGGCGCACCTTGTGCAGCATGCCTCGAATCGACGGGTTGTCCACGACGTCCACGGAGTGCCCGATCCGCCGCAGGCCGAGACCGCGCACGACGAGCGACTGCCGCTTGTCGTAGCCGATCGGGCTGCGGACCAGGGTCACGCGCAGCCGCGGCGCCGTCTCGTTGCGCTGCGCCCGTCTCATTGCTCACCTGCTGCCGGCGCGTCCGCCACCGCCGCCCCGCCGCCCGCGCCGGGCGCCGTCAGCACCACGTCGATGCCGCGCAGCCGCCCCACCTCCACGGGATCCTTGAGCTCCGCCAGGCCGACGAAGGTCGCGCGGACCACGTTGTGGGGATTGTCGGAGCCGAGCGACTTGGTGAGGATGTTGTGAATGCCGGCTGCCTCGACGACCGCACGCACCGCGCCGCCCGCGATGATGCCGGTGCCTTCGGGCGCCGGCTTCAGCAGCACGCTGCCGGCCCCGAACCGCCCGACGATGGTGTGCGGAATCGTCGTTCCCTGCAACGGCACCCGGATGAGCGCCTTCTTCGCAGCCTCGATCCCTTTCTTGATCGCCGACGGCACTTCCTTGGCCTTGCCGACCGCGAAGCCGACATGCCCCAGGCTGTCGCCGACGACGACCAGTGCGCTGAAGCTCAGGTTCTTGCCGCCCTTGACGACCTTCGTCACACGGTTGATCGAGACGACCGTGTCCTTCAGGTCGAGCAGGGTCGGGTCGATCTTCGGTCGCGCCTCTCGCATGCTCAAAACTCCAGGCCGGCTTCGCGGGCCGCCTCCGCCACACTGCGCACACGTCCGTGATACAGCCGGCCGCCGCGGTCGAAAACGACCTGCTTGACGCCCTTCTCGAGCAGGCGCTCTGCCACCACGCGGCCGACGATGCTCGCGCCCGCCTTGTTGCCGCCCCGGGCGCCGTCCTCGAACCGGGCGCGAACACTGGCCTCGTGACTCGAGGCCCAGGCCAGCGTCTGCCCGGCCTCGTCGTCGATGACCTGGACGCAGATGTGGGCGAGGCTCCTCGACACCGCCAGCCGCGGCCGCACCGGGGTGCCGCGGATCCGCCTGCGCTGCCGCAGCCGGATGCGCTCGCGGCGATCCTTCTTGGTCTTGATTCTCATCGACTACGCCCCGGTCTTGCCGACCTTCTTCTTGAGCACCTCGCCGGTGTACCGAATGCCCTTCTGCTTGTAGGGGTCGGGCTTTCGCAGCGCGCGCAGATCCGCCGCCACCTGCCCCACCTGCTGGCGGTCGATGCCGGCGACGGTGATGTGATTCTGCTTGTCCACCGTGATGTCGATGCCGCTCGGGATTGGAAACTTCACCGGGTGCGAGTACCCCAGCGAGAGGACGACCTCCGGCCCCGACACCTCGGCGCGGTAGCCGATGCCGACGATGTCGAGCTCCTTGGTGAAACCCTGCGAGACGCCGTGCACCGCGTTGGCCACCAGGCTCCGCGCCAGGCCGTGGAACTTCGCCAGCGACCGGTCGTTCTCGCGCACGGGCCGCGCCGAGAGCTTGCCGTCGGCCAGCTCGAAGCGCACCCCCGGCGGCACGATCTGCCGCAGCCTGCCCTTCGGCCCCCGCACCTCGACCGCGTCGGCCGCCACGTCGACCGTGACGCCGTCCGGAATCGGAATCGCCTGCTTGCCTACGCGCGACATGGATGCACCCCGGCTCGCGTCAGCGCCCTACCACACATTGCACAGCACCTCGCCGCCCACGCCCGCCCTGGCGGCGTCGCGGCCGGTCATGACGCCCCTCGACGTGGTGAGAATGCTCGTTCCCAGTCCGGCCAGCACCGGCGGGGCCTTGTCGCGCGCGAAGTACACCCGCCGCCCGGGCCGGCTGACGCGTTCGAGGCCGGACAGCACGCGCTGGCCGGCGGGGCCGTACTTCAGCACGATGCGAATCATCTTTCTGGGCTGCGTGCCGCGGCGGCCGGGCACCTCGACGATCTTGAATCCCTGAACATATCCCTCGCTCTGGAGGATCCGCGCAATCTCGACCTTGAGCCTCGACAGCGGCACGTCGACGCGCAGATGCCGGCCTGACGTCGCGTTCCGGATCCTCGACAGCATGTCAGCAATCTGATCAGGCATAGGCCTTCGATCTCTCCCGTCTCACCCAACCACCCGGTCCGTGCACGGCGCGCCCCCGCCGGCTACCAGCTGCTCTTCGTCACGCCCGCGATCTCGCCCTCGAGAGCGAGCTTGCGGAAGCAGAGACGGCAGAGCGCGAACTTGCGCAGGTACCCGCGCGGCCGGCCGCAAACCCGACAGCGGTTGCGCCCGCGGACCTTGAACTTCGGCGGCTTGAGTTCCTTGACCTTCTTCGCGATCGTCGACATGGTGATTCATCAGGCGCGCCCCGCGGGCCGCGCGTCAGCTAGCCCGAAAGGGCATGCCCAGCAACTGCAGCAACCTGCGTCCCTCGGCGTCTGTCCTGGCCGTCGTTACGACCGACACGTTCATCCCGCGCGACTGATCGACCTTCATGTAGTCGATCTCCAGAAATATCAGCTGGTCGCGGAGACCCAGCGTGTAGTTGCCCCGACCGTCGAACCCGTCCGGCGATATGCCGCGGAAGTCCCGCACGCGGGGCAGCGCGATCGAAATCAGGCGATCGAGAAACTCGAACATGCGCCCGCCGCGCAGCGTCACCATCGAGCCGATCGCCATCCCCTGCCGCAGCTTGAACGCGGCGACGGACTTGCGCGCCCGGGTCGTCACCGGCCGCTGCCCCGTGATGCGCGTCAGCTCGTCGGCGGCGGCGTCAATGAGCTTCGGGTTCTGCGTCGCCTCGCCGATGCCCATGTTGACCACGACCCGCTCGATCCTGGGCACGGCCATGATGGTCGTGTAGCCGAACTCCTTGCGCAGCGCCGGCACGACCTCGTCACGATAGCGTTCCTGCAGCCGGCTCACTTGTCCACCGCCCCGTCGCACTTGCGACACACGCGTATCTTCCGCCCGTCGCCGAGCAGCTGGCGCCCGACGCGCGTCGGCGCCCCGCACTCCGGACAGACGATCTGCACGTTCGACGCGTGCACGGAACCCTCCCTCTCGACGATGCCGCCCTTGATGTTGCGCTGCGGATTCGGCCGCGTGTGCCGCTTGACGAAGTTGACCCCCTCGATCACGAGACGGTTTCGGGCAGGCAGCACCTTCAGCACGCGGCCGCGCTTGCCGCGGTCCTTGCCGGTGACGACGACCACGTTGTCGTTCTTCCGCACGGGGGTCTGGAGTCTGGACATCGTTCCGATCGCCTCACAACACTTCCGGCGCCAGCGAGATGATTTTCATGAACCTCCGCTCGCGCAGCTCGCGGGCCACGGGTCCGAAGACACGGGTCCCGATCGGCTCGTTCTGCTCGTTGACCAGCACCGCGGCGTTCCGGTCGAAACGGATGTAGCTGCCGTCCCGGCGGCGGTGCTCCTTGTGCGTCCTGACGATGACCGCCCGCACCACCTGGCCCTTCTTGACGGCCGAGGCCGGCGTGGCCTCCTTGACCGCGGCCGTGACGAGATCCCCCAACCCGGCGTAGCGTCCCGTCGCGCCGCCCAGCGGATTGATGACCGCGATCTTCCGCGCCCCCGAATTGTCCGCGACGTCCAGCACCGACTGCATCTGAATCATGATGCGCCCGTCCGATTACACCGTCCGCTCAAACTACCCGGGCCCGCTCGACGACCCGCACGACGGCGAACCGCTTCCGCCGGCTGACAGGCCGCGACTCGACCATGGCCACGCGGTCGCCGACCTTCAGGCTGTTCGACTCGTCGTGCGCCATGAACCGCGTCGTGCGACGGCGAATCTTGCCGTACACGGCGTCCCGCACGCGGCGCTCGACGGCCACGATGACGCCCTTCTCCAGCTTGTCGCGGACCACGACGCCGACCACCTCTCTCTTGTTGGCCATCGCTCAGTCTTCTCCGCCGGCTTCGGCGCCGGCGGCCTCCGCCGCCCCCGCCAGCTCGCGTTCGCGCAGCAGCGTCTTGACCCGTGCCCGTTCGCGCCGCAGCGCGCGCATCTTGTTCGACGCGTCGGTCTGGCCCATCGACCTCTGGATGCGCAGCCGAAAGACCTGATCGTCGAGCTCGCCCTCGCGTTGCCGCAGGTCCTCGGTGCCCAGCTCGCGCAGCTCGTCGATGCCCGTCATGCGCCGTCACCCGCGCCGAACCGCCGCGTGAACTTCGTCGGTATGGGCAGCTTGGCCGCCGCCAGCCGCATCGCGTGCTCCGCGTCGCCGGCGCTCACGCCCTCCATCTCGAAGAGGATCCGGCCCGGGCGCACGACGGCGACCCACTGCTCCGGCGCGCCCTTGCCCTTGCCCATGCGCGTCTCCTGCGGCTTCTTCGTGATCGGCTTGTCGGGAAAGACCCGCACCCAGATCTTGCCGCCGCGCTTGACGGCGCGCGTCATCGCGACGCGGGCCGCCTCGATCTGACGATCGGTCATCCAGCACGGCTCGAGCGCCTTCAGGCCGTAGTCGCCGAACGAGACGGACGACCCGCGCCAGGCCTTGCCGACCATGCGCCCCCGGTGCTGCTTCCGGTACTTGACCTTCTTCGGCATCAACATGGCGGTTCTCCCGGGGGCCTACAGGCGGCCTCGCCGCGGCGGGCGGTAGTCCTCCTCGCGGCTCGTCTGCGGCTCGAGCCGCTCGCCCTTGTACAGCCACACCTTCACGCCGATGGCGCCGTAGGTCGTGCGCGCCTCGCCGAACCCGTAGTCGATGTCGGCCCGCAGCGTCTGCAGCGGCAGCTGTCCGTGCAGGTACCACTCGGAGCGCGCGATCTCGGCGCCGTTGAGGCGTCCGCCCACCCGCACCTTGATGCCGCGCGCGCCGAAGCGCAGCGCCGACTCGACCGCCTTGCGCATGGCGCGCCGAAACGCGACACGCTTCTCGAGCTGCAGCGCTACCGACTCGCTGATCAGCTGCGCGTCGAGCTCCGGCTTCTGAATCTCCTGGATGTTGATAAACACTTCGCGGTTGGTCCGCTTCTGGATGTCGGTCTTCAGCTTGTCGACCTCCGTGCCCTTGCGCCCGATGATGATGCCCGGGCGCGAGGTGTGGATGTCGAGCTTCAGCTTGTTGGCGGCGCGCTCGATCTCGATCTTGGACACGCCGGCGTGGGAGAACCGCTTCTTCAGATCGGACTTGAGGGACAGGTCCTCGTGCAGCAGCTTGGCATAGTCCCGGTCCGCGTACCAGCGCGAGCGCCACGTCTTGTTGAAGCCGAGGCGAAATCCGTAGGGGTGAACCTTCTGTCCCATGCTCGACCCTGCCTCCTACGATTGCGGCGCCGCGTCGGCGGCCGGCACGCTGGTCACGGTCTCGGGCTTCTCGCACACCGTCACGGTCAGGTGCGACGTACGCTTGGCGATCCGGAACGCACGGCCCATGGGAGCCGGGCGGATGCGCTTGAGCGACGGGCCCTGGTTGGCGTAGCACTCGCGCACGTAGAGCCGGTCCGTGTCCCCGCTCGCGCCTTCCACCTGCTGCGCGTTGGCCACGGCCGACTGCAGCACCTTCGTGACGTCGCGCGCGACGCTCTTGCGCGTGAAGCGCAGCGTGGCCAGCGCGCTGTCGACCGTCCGCCCGCGAATCAGGTCCATGACGAGCTTCGCCTTCTGCGCCGACGTGCGGACATAGCGCGCGGTCGCGCGGCCCTCGATCATCGCCCGCCCCTCGCCACGGACGCGACCTTCTCGCCGCGGCCGGTATGACCCCGGAACAGGCGGGTTGGCGCGAACTCCCCGAGCTTGTGCCCCACCATGTTCTCGCTGACGTAGACCGGCACGAACTTCTTTCCGTTGTGGACGGCGATCGTGTGGCCGATCATCTCCGGCACGACGGTCGACCGGCGCGACCACGTCTTGATCACCTTCCGCGCGTTGTCGCGATTCAGCACCTCGATCTTCTCGAGGAGCGGAATATCGACGAACGGTCCTTTCTTCAGCGATCGACTCATCGCGGCAGCTCCCGTCACCTCGAACGCTTGCGCTTCTTCCGTTGCAGGATGAACCGGTCCGACGGCTTCCGGCGGCGGGTCTTGTAGCCCTTCGCCGGCTGCCCCCACGGCGACACCGGATGACGCCCGCCCGCCGCGTGGCCCTCGCCGCCCCCCAGCGGGTGGTCGACCGGATTCATCGAGTTGCCGCAGACGTGCGGCCGCTTGCCGCGCCAGCGGCTCCGCCCGGCCTTGCCGATCGACACGTTGCCGTGATCGACGTTGCCCACCTGGCCCACCGTGGCCAACCCGTCCGGCGGCACGAGCCGCGTTTCGCCGGACGGCAGCTTGACGGTCACGTACTTGCCGTCCTTCGCCACGACCTGCACCGACGAGCCGGCGCTGCGGGCGATCTGCCCGCCCTTGCCGGGACGCAGCTCCACGTTGTGCACCAGCGTGCCGAGCGGCATGTTTCTGAGCGGCAGCGCGTTGCCCGGCAGGATGTCGGTCTTCTCGTCGGTAAGCACCGTGTCGCCGACCTTCAGGCCCACCGGGTGCAGGATGTACCGCTTCTCGCCGTCGGCGTAAGCCACGAGCGCGATCCGCGCCGAGCGGTTCGGATCGTACTCGATGGTCGCCACGCGTCCCGGCACCCCCCGCTTGTCCCGCCGGAAATCGATGATCCGGTAGGCGCGCTTGTGGCCGCCCCCGCGCCACCACGAGGACACCTCGCCCTGGTTGTTCCGCCCGCCCGACTTCTTGAGCGGCTCGGTCAGCGGCCGATACGGCCGGTCCGTCGTGATCTCGTCGAAATCGTGAGCGGACTGAAACCGCCGGCCCGCCGACGTCGGCTTGTACCTGCGAATCGCCATCGTTCGCCCTCGACCTCCCTAGGTCCCTTCCAGGAACTCGGGGATGTTCTCCCCGGGCCGCAGCCGCACGTAGGCCTTCTTCCAGTCCGGGCGCTGACCGGCGAAGCGTCCCTGCCGCTTGATCTTGCCGTGCGAGATCGCGGTCCGGACCGACGCCACCCTGGTGCCGAGCAGCTGCTCCACGGCCCGCTTGATGTCGACCTTCGTCGCGTTCATCGCCACCTCGAAGGTTACGATGCGCTTGTCGTCGAGCAGCACCGACGACTTCTCCGTCACGATCGCCCGCCGGATGACGTCCGTCTGCTTCACGATGCCAACACCTTTTCGAGATGCCTGACCGCGTCCGCGGTCACGAACAGCCGCGCCGCCCCGGCGACGTCGCGGGCCGTCAGGCGGTTGGACCCCACGGCGCGCACGCCCGGGAGGTTCCTGACCGCCAGCTCGAGGTTCCGCTCGGGCTTCAGGTCGACGAGCAGCACCCGCCCGCCGCTGCCCAGGCGCGCGAGCAGCTCCACGGCGTCCCTCGTGCGCGGCTCGTCGAGCGTCAACTGCTCGACGACGGTCACCGCACCGTCGCGGAGCTGCTGAATCAGCGCGGCGCGCAGGGCGCGGCGCACCACCTTGGCCGGCAGCGCGTACGCGTAGCTGCGCGGCTGGGGGCCGAACACCGTGCCGCCCTTGCGCCACAGCGGGTTGCGCACCTCGCCCACGCGGGCCCGGCCGGTACCCTTCTGGCGCCACGGCTTGCGGCCCGTGCCGCGCACCTCGCCACGCGTCTTCGTGGCATGGGTGCCGCGCCGATCGGCGGCGTTCTGCTGCACGACCGACTCCCAGACGAGCCCCTCGTCCACCGGCCCGCCGAAGATCTCGTCGTCGAGATCGATCGAGCCGACCTTGTCGTTCTGTCCGTTGACCACGTCCAGCGTCATGTCCCGCTCTCGACTGCCCGCGCTGCGGGTCAGCTCCGCCTCTTCCTCTTGTCCGTGTCGACCTTCACGGGCTGCACCGGCACGCGGCGCGGCGCGACCGCCCGCCGAATGACGACGTAGCCCCCCGGCGCACCGGGCACCGCGCCGCGAACGACCAGCTGGTGGTTCTCGGCGTCGACCCGGATGACGCGCAGGTTGCGCACCGTGACTCGGTCGTTTCCCATGTGCCCCGGCGCGCGCATCCCCTTGATCACCCGCGACGGATAGGACGACTGCCCGATCGATCCGGGCGCGCGGTGGAACATGGACCCGTGCGTGGCGCGCCCGCCTGCGAAGCCGTGCCGCTTGATGACGCCCTGGAAGCCGCGCCCCCGGCTCTGGCCGACGACGTCGACCTGATCGCCGGCCTCGAAGAGCGACACCAGCACCTGCTCGCCTTCCTGCGGCGCCTCGCCGCCGTCACCGACGGCCACCTCGCGCCGGATGCGGGTCGGCGGCACGTCGGCGCGCCGGTGGTGCCCGGCGACCGCCTTCGACACCCGCGGCGGGCGCGGCTCGACGAGGCCGATCTGCACCGCCTCGTACCCGTCGCGGTCGACGGTCTTGCGCTGCACGACCACGCAGGGACCGGCCTGGAGGACGGTGGCCGGCGACACCACCCCGTCGTCGCTGAACACCTGCGTCATCCCGATCTTTCGTCCGATGATCCCGGCCACCATGATTCTGTCCCGCGCGGGCTCCTAGCCCGGCAATCGCCGCCTCGCGGCCTGCTTGCCGCCCAACCTAGTTGTGCTCCTTGCCGAACGCCTTGATCTCGACGTCGACCCCCGCCGGCAGATCGAGCTTCATCAGCGCGTCGACCGTTTGCGGCGTGGGCTCGAAGATGTCGATCAGCCGCTTGTGGGTGCGAATCTCGAATTGCTCACGCGACTTCTTGTCGACGTGAGGGGAGCGTAGGACCGTCCACTTGTTCGTGTCGGTCGGCAACGGAATGGGCCCCGCGAGCCTGGCGCCGGTGCGGCGCGCGGTGTCGACGATCTCGGTCGTCGACTGGTCCAGCACACGATAGTCGTACGCCTTGAGGCGGATACGAATCTTGTCGCTGAACGTCGCCATCTGTCGTCTCCCTCCGCGCGCCCGGCCAGCCCGGAAATCGCCGCCTGCGGCTCCGATTGCCGCCTAACCAGTTCCTTTGCGAGTCTGCGCCGCCGCGCGGCGCGGACTCCTACTCGACGATGTCGGTGATGGTGCCCGAGCCGACCGTCCGCCCGCCCTCGCGAATCGCGAACCGCAGCCCCTTCTCGAGCGCCACCGGCGTGATCAGCTCCACGCTGATCGCCACGTTGTCGCCCGGCATCACCATCTCGACGCCCTCCGGCAGCGTCGCCACACCCGTCACGTCCGTCGTCCGCAGGTAGAACTGCGGGCGATACCCATTGAAAAACGGCGTGTGCCGGCCGCCCTCGTCCTTCGTCAGGACATACACCTCGCCGCGGAACTTCGTGTGCGGCGTGATCGACTTCGGCTTCGCCAGAACCTGGCCGCGCTCGACGTCGTCCTTCTCCGTCCCCCGCAGCAGAACCCCGATGTTGTCGCCGGCCACCCCTTCGTCGAGCAGCTTGCGGAACATCTCGACGCCCGTCACCACCTTCTTCTGGGTCGGCGTGAAGCCCACGATCTCGATCTCCTCGCTAACCACGACCTTCCCGCGCTCGACACGACCCGTCACCACCGTGCCACGGCCCGAGATCGAGAACACGTCCTCGATCGGCATCAGAAACGGCTTGTCGATGTCCCGAGCCGGCAGCGGAACATACGAATCGACCGCCGCCATCAGCTCCAGAATCGCCGACTCGCCCGCCGAGTCCCCCTCGAGGGCCTGCAGCGCAGAACCCTTCACCACCGGGATGTCGTCGCCCGGAAACTCATACGTGCTCAGCAGCTCCCGGACCTCCAGCTCGACCAGCTCCAGAAGCTCCGGATCGTCGACCGCGTCGACCTTGTTGAGAAATACCACCAGAGACGGAACCCCCACCTGACGCGCCAGCAGAATGTGCTCGCGAGTCTGAGGCATCGGACCGTCCGTCGCCGCCACCACCAGAATCGCACCGTCCATCTGAGCCGCGCCCGTGATCATGTTCTTGATGTAGTCCGCGTGCCCCGGGCAGTCGACGTGAGCGTAGTGCCGCTGCTCGGTCTGATACTCCACGTGCGCCGTCGCGATCGTGATCCCGCGCTCGCGCTCTTCCGGCGCGTTGTCGATCGAGTCGAAGCTCCGAACCTCGTTCTTCCCGTCGTTCTTCGCCAATACCGACGTGATCGCGGCCGTCAGCGTCGTCTTCCCGTGATCGATGTGCCCGATCGTCCCGATGTTCACGTGCGGCTTCGAACGGTCAAATTTCTCTTTCGCCATCGGTCATGCCCTCATCTTCCCTGAATACGAGCCACGACCTCCTCGCTGATCTGGGCCGGCACCTGCTCGTATCGTTCAAAGTGCATCGAGAACGTCGCCCGTCCCTGGGTGCGCGAGCGGAGGTCGGTGGCGTACCCGAACATCTCGGCAAGCGGCACCTGGGCATTGACGATGCGCGTGCCGCCGTGCGCTTCCATCGACCGCACGCGCCCCCGACGGGCGTTCATGTCGGTGATGATGTCCCCCATGTACTCCTCGGGAACCACGACTTCGAGGCGCATGCTCGGCTCGAGCAGCGCGGCGCCCGCCTTGCGCGCGGCGGCGCGGAACGCCATCGAGCCGGCCATCCTGAACGCCATCTCGGAGGAGTCGACCTCGTGACACGACCCGTCGTACAGCGAGACGCTGATGTCCTCGATCGGGTAGCCCGCGAGCACGCCGGTCGTCATGGCGTCGCGCACGCCCTGCTCGACGGACTTGATGTAGTCGCGCGGTATCGCCCCGCCCACGATGTCGTCGACGAACTCGAATCCACGGCCGAGCGGCGCCGGCACCACGCGGAGCTTGACGTGCCCGTACTGCCCGCGCCCGCCGGTCTGCCGCACGTAGCGGCCCTCGCTCTCGGCCGGACGCGTCAGGGTCTCGCGGTAGGCGACCTGCGGGCGGCCGACCGCGGCCTCCACACCGAACTCGCGCAGCAGCCGATCGACGAGGACCTCCAGATGCAGCTCGCCCATGCCCGAAATGACGACCTGCCCGGTCTGCTCGTCGGTCTGGACGCGAAACGTCGGATCCTCGGCCGTGAGCTTGGCCAGCCCCGCCCCCAGCTTCTCCTGGTCCGACTCCGTCCGCGGCTCGATCGCCAGCGCGACCACCGGCTTCGGGAACTCCATCGACTCGAGCACGACGGGGTGGTGCGGGTCGCAGATGGTGTCGCCGGTGCTCACGCTCTTGAGACCGACCGCGGCGGCGATATCGCCCGCGTAGACCTGCTTGATCTCCTCGCGCTTGTTCGCGTGCATCTTCAGCAGCCGCCCGATCCGCTCGCTGCGGCCGCGCACCGGATTGAAGACGGTCGCCCCCGACTTCATCACGCCGGAGTAGACGCGCATGAACGTGAGCCGCCCCACGAACGGGTCGGTCATGATCTTGAACGCCAGCGCGGAAAACGGCGCGGCGTCATCGGCCGGCCGCTCGACCCGGGTCTCCTCCGCCGCCTGCGGGTCGAGGCCGACGATGGGCGGCACGTCGCTGGGCGACGGAAGGTAGTCGACGACGGCGTCGAGCAGCGGCTGCACGCCCTTGTTCTTGAAGGCGGACCCGCATACCACCGGCACGAACGGCGGCTCGTCGTTGCGCACCGACGCGATGACCCGGCGCCTGAGCGCGGCGCGAATCTCGTCCTCCCCGATCGGCGCGCCGTGCAGGTACTTGTCGAGGATCTCGTCGCTGACCTCGCTGACCTTCTCGATCAGCGTTTCCCGCAGCGCGGTCGCCTCCGCCCGGCAGTCCTCGGGAATCTCCTCGACGACCGACTCGGCCCCGAGCGTCTCGTCCCGGTAGCGCACCGCGCGCATGGCGACGAGGTCGATGACGCCGGCGAAGCCGTCCTCGGCGCCGATCGGCATCTGCACCGCCACCGGATTGGCCTGCAGCTTGGACCGGATCTGCTCGACCGTGCCGCTGAAGTCGGCGCCCACGCGGTCCATCTTGTTGACGAAGCAGATGCGCGGGACGCCGTACTTGTCGGCCTGACGCCAGACGGTCTCGGACTGCGGCTCGACGCCCCCGACCGCATCGAACACGGCCACGGCGCCGTCGAGGACCCGTAGCGAGCGCTCCACCTCGGCCGTGAAGTCGACGTGGCCGGGCGTATCGATGATGTTGATGCGGTGGTCGCGCCAGGAGCAGGTGGTCGCCGCCGACGTGATGGTGATGCCGCGCTCCTGCTCCTGCGCCATCCAGTCCATCACCGCGGTGCCGTCATGCACCTCGCCCAGCTTGTAGGTGATCCCGGTGTAGTACAGGATGCGCTCGGTCGTGGTCGTCTTCCCGGCATCGATGTGCGCCATGATGCCGATGTTCCGATTGCGGCCGAGCGGGACTGGCCTGGACATGATTCCGGACTTCTGCGCTCCGGCGACGCGGCCGGTGGAGCTCCGGCGTTTCAGCTCAGCGACCGCCATGGCTTCCTTGTCTGCCCGTCTCAGGCACCGTTACCACCGCATGTTCTCTCACCACCGGTAATGGGCAAAGGCCTTGTTCGCCTCCGCCATGCGGTGCGTGTCTTCCCGCTTCTTGACGGAGCCGCCGCGCAGGTTCGACGCGTCGATCAGCTCGTTGGCCAGCCGGTCCCGCATCGTCTTGCCGTCGCCCCGGCCGCGCGCCGACGACGTGAGCCAGCGGATGCTGAGCGAGAGTCGCCGGTTCTGGTTGACTTCGACCGGCACCTGGTAGTTGGAGCCGCCCACCCGGCGCGACTTGACCTCGAGGCTCGGCTTCGTGTTGTCGATGGCCTTCTTGAAGACCTTGAGCGGATCGTCCCCCGTGCGGTCCCGGATGATGTCGAGACTGCCGTAGACGATGCCCTCGGCGACGCTCCGCTTGCCGCCCTTCATGATCATCCGCACGAACTTCGTGACCAGCGTGCTGCTGTACAGCGGATCCGGCGGAACCTCGCGCTTGGGAACCTCTCGTCGCCGCGGCATCTCTCGCTCCTGTCTCGCTGATCCGGCGGACTAGGCCTTGGGCCGCTTGGCGCCGTACTTCGAGCGCGACTGCTTGCGACCCTGCACGCCGACGGCGTCGAGCGTCCCGCGCACCACGTGGTACCGCACCCCGGGCAGGTCCTTCACGCGCCCGCCGCGAATCAGCACCAGCGAGTGCTCCTGCAGGTTGTGCCCCTCGCCGGGTATGTAGCTGGTCACCTCGATGCCGTTCGTCAGACGCACCCGGGCGACCTTGCGCAGCGCGGAGTTCGGCTTCTTCGGCGTCTGCGTGAACACGCGCACGCAGACGCCGCGCTTCTGCGGGCAGCTCTGGAGCGCGGGACTCTTGGTCTTGTTCACTGCCGGCACGCGGCCCTTGCGAACGAGCTGGCTGATCGTCGGCACGACGACTCCTTACCTCAAGACCGCATGGCGCGACGGCACGCCGCACCGCAGCGGTCGACAAAGTGGCCCAGGCCTAAAAGCCGACACCGGCTTGGCACCTGTGGCCGGTCAACCCGATTGCTAAATATGCTCGTCGAGCAGGCGCTGCCCCCGGTCAGCTACCGGGGTCATGCCTGGTGCAGCGAGGCACCTCTCGGACAGGTCGCAGCCGGACGAGGGCGACTCCGGCCCCGACAAAACCTACGAACGATATCACATGGTGCCGCCCTACGCAATGCGCGCGCCCCGCTACTCGACCGCCTCGTCCCGGCGCACCGGCTCGTCGGACTCGATGAAGTACTCCATCTCGCGCTCGAACTCGAGCTCCTCCGGCGACGGGGGCGGGGGCGGGGGCGGCTCGTCCGGCTCGATGCGCACCCGCTGGTAGTACTCGAATCCGGTGCCGGCCGGTATCAGCCGCCCCATCGTGACGTTTTCCTTCAGCCCGCGCAGGTGATCGACGCGGCCCGAAATCGACGCCTCGGTCAGCACGCGCGTCGTCTCCTGGAACGACGCCGCGGAAATGAACGATTCGGTCGACAGCGAGGCCTTCGTGATCCCGAGCAGCATCGGCCGCCCCGTGGCCGGCCGGCCGCCGTCGGTGCTCACCCGCTCGTTCTCTTGCAGGAAACGGACCTTGTCGACCTGCTCGTCGACCAGGAACTCGGTGTCGCCCACGTCCTCGACCCGCACCCAGCGCATCATCTGACGCACCATCACCTCGATGTGCTTGTCGTTGATGTTGACGCCCTGCAGGCGGTACACCTCCTGGATCTCGTTGACCAGATAGCTCTGCAAGGCCTTCTCGCCGAGCACGCTCAGGATGTCGTGCGGATTGCTCGGGCCGTCCATGAGCGGCTCGCCGGCCTTGACCCGATCGCCCTCCTGCACGTTGATGTGCACGCCCCTCGGCAGCGAGTACTCGCGCGGCTCGGCGTTGGCACCGTCCGGCACGATCAGGATCTTGCGCATCCCCTTGACGATGCCGCCGTACTTGACCTCCCCGTCGATCTCGCTGATGACGGCCGTCTCGCGCGGCTTGCGCGCCTCGAACAGCTCGACCACCCGCGGCAGGCCGCCGGTGATGTCCTTGGTCTTGGTGGTCTCGCGCGGAATCTTGGCCAGCACGTCGCCGGCGTCGACCTCGTCGCCCTCGGCCACCATCAGGTGCGCGTGCGAGGGCATGTGGTACTTGCGGCGCTTCTTCCCGTCCCCGCCGCGGATCTCGACGGTCGGCTGCCGCTTCTCGTCCGACGAGTCCACGATGATCAGCCGCATGAGGCCGGTTACCTCGTCGACCTCCTCGTGCACCGTCAGGCCCTCGATGATGTCCTTGAAGCGCACCGACCCCTTCTGCTCGGTCAGGATCGAGAAGGTGTAGGGGTCCCACTCCACCAGCACCTGCCCCTGCTCGACCTCCTGGCCGTCCTTGACGCGCAGGTGCGCGCCGTACACGACCGCGTAGCGTTCGCGGTCACGGCCCTTGGTGTCCAGCACGACGAGCGATCCGGTGCGGTTCATGACGACGAGCGAATCGTCGGGCTTCTGCACCACCTGGATGCCCTCGAACTTCACGGTGCCGGCGTGCTTGCTCTCGAGCGTCGACTGCTCGGAGACGCGCGACGCCGTGCCCCCGATGTGGAACGTCCGCATCGTGAGCTGCGTGCCCGGCTCGCCGATGGACTGCGCCGCGATGACGCCCACGGCCAGGCCGAGCTCGACCAGCCTGCCGGTCGCCAGATCGCGGCCGTAGCAGCGCGCGCAGACCCCCCGCCGCGACGCACAGGTCAGCACCGAGCGGATCTTGACCTTCTCGATGCCGGCTTCCTGGATCTCGGCCGCCAGCTCCTCGGTGATCTCCTGGTTCTTCTCGGCGATGACGTCGTCCGTGAACGGCTCGCGCACCTCCTCGAGCGTCACGCGGCCCATGATCCGGTCGCGCAGCGGCTCGATGATCTCCCCGCTCTCGACGATGGCCCGCGACTCGATGCCGTCGAGCGTGCCGCAGTCGAGGTCCGAGATGATCACGTCCTGGGCGACGTCGACCAGGCGCCGGGTCAGGTAGCCCGAATCGGCCGTCTTCAGCGCCGTGTCGGCCAGCCCCTTGCGGGCGCCGTGCGTCGAGATGAAGTACTGCAGGACCGTCAGGCCTTCGCGGAAGTTCGACGTGATCGGCGTCTCGATGATCTCGCCCGACGGCTTCGCCATCAGCCCGCGCATGCCGGCCAGCTGGCGGATCTGCTGCTTGCTGCCCCGCGCGCCCGAGTCGGCCATGACGTAGACCGGGTTGAAGCCCTGCCCCGACTCGTCGAGATCCTCCATCTCGCGGAACATCTCGTCGGCGATCCGCTCGGTGACGTCCGACCAGATCGCGATGACCTTGTTCTTGCGCTCGCCGTTGGTGATGGCCCCCTCGAGGTACTGCTGCTCGACCTTGATCACCTCCTCGCTCGCGCTCTGCACGAGCGCCCCCTTCTCCTGGGGGATGACGAGGTCGTCGATGCCGATCGACAGGCCCGACTTCGTGGCGTAGAGGAAGCCCAGGTCCTTCAGGCGGTCGAGCATCGCCACCGTCCGCTCGAGCCCGTGGCGCAGGTAGCAGTACTGCACCAGCTGCTGCTGGCCCTTCTTCTTGAGCAGGCCGTTGACGAACGGGATCCCGTCCGGCAGGGCGTTGTTCAGCACCACCCGGCCGACCGTCGTGTCGATGAGCTTGCGGTCGATCGTCTCGATGGCGGCGTGCAGCACGTCCTGGTCGTCGCGCGCCGCGGTGAGATCCATGAACTCGCCGCTCACCCGCAGCCTGATCGGCGTGAGCGTCTCCACGTCGCCCGCATCGAGCGCGAGCAGGACATCCTCCGACGAGCGGAACACCCGTCCCTCGCCCTTCGCGCCGGGCTTGCTCTTGGTCATGTAGTAGCAGCCGAGCACGATGTCCTGCGACGGCACGGCGATCGGGGTGCCGTTGGAGGGCGACATGATGTTGTTCGACGACATCATCAGCACCGAGGCCTCGATCTGGGCCTCGGGCGACAGCGGCACGTGCACCGCCATCTGGTCGCCGTCGAAGTCGGCGTTGAATGCCGTGCAGACGAGCGGGTGAATACGGATGGCCTTGCCCTCGACCAGCACCGGCTCGAACGCCTGGATGCCGAGGCGGTGCAGCGTGGGCGCGCGGTTCAGCAGCACCGGGTGCTCCCGGATCACCTCCTCGAGGATGTCCCACACCTCCGGCTCGTGCTGCTCGACGATCTCCTTGGCCTGCTTGATGGTCGTGACCAGACCGCGCTCCTCCAGCTTGTTGTAGATGAACGGCTTGAAGAGCTCGAGCGCCATCTTCTTGGGCAGGCCGCACTGGTGCAGCCGCAGCTCCGGACCCACCACGATCACGGACCGCCCGGAGTAGTCCACGCGCTTGCCGAGCAGGTTCTGCCGGAAGCGGCCCTGCTTGCCCTTGAGCGTGTCCGAGAGCGACTTGAGCGGCCGGTTGTTCGCCCCGCGCAGCACCCGCCCCCGGCGGCCGTTGTCGAACAGCGCGTCGACGGCCTCCTGCAGCATGCGCTTCTCGTTGCGGATGATGACGTCGGGCGCCTTCAGCTCGATCAGCTTCTTGAGCCGGTTGTTGCGGTTGATGACGCGCCGGTACAGGTCGTTCAGGTCGGACGTGGCGAACCGTCCGCCGTCGAGGGGGACCAGGGGCCGCAGCTCCGGCGGGATCACCGGAATCACGTCGAGAATCATCCATTCGGGCCGGTTGGTCGAGCGCCGGAACGAGTCGACCACCTTCAGCCGCTTGGCGTACTTCAGCGTCTTCTGGGCGGACGTCTCCGTCCGCATCCTGGCGCGCAGCTCGACGGCCAGCTCCTCGATGTCGACCCGCTTGAGCAGCTCCTTGATCGCCTCGGCGCCCATGCGGGCCCGGAACTTGCTGCCGTACTCCTCGCGCGACTTGCGGTACTGCTCCTCCGTGAGCAGCTGGTTGGGCTTGAAGTCGCCGTCGCCCGGCGAGATCACCACGTAGGCCTCGAAGTACAGGATGCGCTCGAGGTCGCGCAGCGAGATGTCGAGCAGGTGACCGATGCGGCTCGGCAGCCCCTTGAAGAACCAGACGTGGCTGACCGGCGTCGCCAGCGTGATGTGCCCCAGCCGCTCGCGCCGCACCTTGGCCTGGGTCACCTCGACGCCGCACTTGTCGCAGATGACGCCGCGGTGCTTCATCCGCTTGTACTTGCCGCACAGGCATTCCCAGTCCGTCACCGGACCGAAGATCTTGGCGCAGAAGAGGCCGTCGCGCTCGGGCTTGAATGTGCGGTAGTTGATGGTCTCCGGCTTCGTCACCTCGCCGTGGGACCACGACATGATCTTCTCGGGCGACGCCAGGCTGATCCGGATGGCGTCGAAGTCCACGGTCAGCGCACTCCGATCCGCATAGCTTGGTCGCATGAAGTCCCTCTTCTCGAGATTCAACGTCACAACACCTCCGGCAGGACACTCTCGAGCGTCGGTTCGGCGCTCTCCGCGGACTCGGACTCGGGCTCGGGCAGCTCCAGCGGCCGCCCCGTCTTGATGAGATCCACGTCCAGGCACAGCGCCTGCAGCTCGCGGATCAGCACGTTGAACGACTCCGGCAGGCCCGGCGTGAACGAGGCGTCGCCCTTGACGATGGCCTCGTAGATCTTCGCGCGGCCCGTGACGTCGTCGGACTTCGCCGTCAGCAGCTCCTGCAGGATGTGCGCGGCACCGTACGCTTCCAGCGCCCACACTTCCATCTCGCCGAAGCGCTGGCCGCCGAACTGCGCCTTGCCGCCCAGGGGCTGCTGCGTGATGAGGGAGTACGGCCCGATCGACCGGGCGTGCAGCTTGTCGTCGACCAGGTGCGAGAGCTTCAGCATGTAGATGTAGCCGACCGTGACCTCCTGCTCGAACGGCTCGCCGGTCATGCCGTCGTACAACGTCGTCTTGCCGCTCCGCGGCAGACCGGCCTGCTCCAGCCAGCGCTTGATCTCCTGCTCGCCGGCCCCGTCGAACACCGGCGACGCGAAGTAGAGACCGAGCGCCCGGGCCGCCCAGCCCAGGTGCGTCTCCAGGATCTGCCCCACGTTCATCCGCGACGGGACCCCCAACGGGTTGAGCACGATCTCCACGGGCGTGCCGTCGGGCAGCCGCGGCATGTCCTCCTCGGGCAGCACGCGGGCGATGACGCCCTTGTTGCCGTGGCGGCCGGCCATCTTGTCGCCGACCGACAGCTTGCGCTTCATGGCGACGAACACCTTGACCAGCTTGATCACGCCCGGGGGCAGCTCGTCC
The DNA here is from genome assembly GCA_963665465.1 of Vicinamibacterales bacterium. Taxonomy (GTDB): domain Bacteria; phylum Acidobacteriota; class Vicinamibacteria; order Vicinamibacterales; family UBA8438; genus JAAXGX01. Next base: position 3,134,356 of record OY762226.1, on the reverse strand, counting down.
CCGCGGCGAATCTTCTCCTTCTTCTCGTCGAACAGCCGCGTGATGACCTCCGCCTGCCGATCGGTGCGCTCCTCCACCGCGCGCAGCTCGTCCTGCAACGCGGCGCCCGCGTCGACCACGCGCGCGCGTATCAGCTCCGTGTAGCGGCGTCCCTCGATGACGTCGGCCGTCAGCACCGTGCCGGCGGGCAGCAGCGTCTCCGCGCCGTGCTCGTCGAACAGGTCGGCCGCCAGGCTGCGTCCCTCGATCAGCGCGGCCAGGCGCTTCTTGACCTCGTCGTGCAGGATGCGGATCTCGTCCTGGAGGTTCTTCTCCAGCATCTCGAGCTCTTCCGACTCGATGGCCTTCGCGCGATCGTCCTTCTCGATGCCCTTGCGCGAGAAGATCTTCACGCCGACGACGATCCCCTCGATGCCCGGCGGGCAGAGCAGCGAGGCGTCCCGGACGTCGCCGGCCTTCTCGCCGAAGATGGCCCGCAGCAGCTTCTCCTCGGGCGTCAGCTGCGTCTCGCCCTTGGGCGTGACCTTGCCGACCAGGATGTCCCCCGGCTTGACGTAGGCGCCGATGCGGATGATCCCGCTCTCGTCCAGATCGTTCAGGAAGCCCTCGGAGACGTTCGGAATGTCGCGGGTGATCTCCTCCGGCCCAAGCTTCGTGTCGCGCGACTCGATGTCGAACTCCTCGATGTGGATCGAGGTGTAGTAGTCGTCCTTGACCAGGCGCTCGGACACCAGGATCGCGTCCTCGAAGTTGTAGCCCCGCCACGGCATGAACGCGCCGAGCACGTTGCGTCCGAGGGCGAGCTCGCCCAGCTCGGTGCAGGGGCCGTCCGCCAGCACCTGCCCCTTGGCGACCTTCTGGCCGACCCGCACGATGGGCTTCTGGTTGATGCAGGTGTTCTGGTTCGAGCGCCGGAACTTCGTCAGGTTGTAGATGTCCGCCAGCAGATCCTTCGAGACGTCGGACCCGCCGTCGCCCTCCACCCGCACGACGATCCGCTGCGAGTCGACGTAGTCGACCGTCCCGGCCCGCCGCGTCACCACGACCGCGCCCGAGTCGCGCGCCGTGATGTGCTCCATCCCGGTGCCGACGTACGGCGCGCGCGCGCGCAGCAGGGGCACGGCCTGCCGCTGCATGTTCGACCCCATCAGGGCGCGGTTCGCGTCGTCGTTCTCCAGGAACGGGACGAGCGACGCCGCCACCGACACCAGCTGCTTGGGCGACACGTCGATGAAATCGATCTTCTCGCGCGGCGCCAGCACGAAGTTGCCGGCCTGCCGGGCGTTCACCCGCTCGTCGGACAGGCGGCCCTCGTCGTCGAGCTCGGCGTTGGCCTGCGCGATGAGGTACCGATCTTCCTCCCATGCCGACAGATAGAAGGAGTGGGGCTCGAACTCGGCCGCGCGCTTCTTGCGGCGCTTCGCGGCGGCGTTCTCCCGGGTGATCTCCTCCGCGCCGACGATGTCGCCCGTCTTGTACTTGGTGCCGCCGCCGTTCGTGACCTGCACGAAATCGAGGGCGCTGCCCTCCTTGACCCGGCGGTACGGCGACTCGATGAACCCGAACTCGTTGATCCGCGCATAGCAGGACAGCGACGAGATGAGCCCGATGTTCGGTCCTTCCGGCGTCTCGATGGGACAGATGCGGCCGTAGTGCGTCGGGTGGACGTCGCGCACCTCGAAGCCGGCCCGCTCGCGCGACAGCCCGCCCGGTCCGAGGGCCGACAGCCGCCGCTTGTGGGTGATCTCGGAGAGCGGGTTGGTCTGGTCCATGAACTGCGACAACTGGGACGATCCGAAGAACTCGCGAATGGCCGCCATGACCGGCTTGGCGTTGATCAGGTCGTGCGGCATGGCGGTCGCCATTTCCTGGTAGACCGACATCTTCTCCTTGATGGCCCGCTCCATGCGCACCAGGCCGATCCGGAACTGGTTCTCCAGCAGCTCGCCGACCGACCGCACGCGCCGGTTCCCCAGGTGGTCGATGTCGTCCACGTTGGTCGGATTCCGCCTCAACTTCAGCAGGTACTTGATCACCTCGTAGAAGTCCTGCGGGTGCAGCACCTTCTCGTCGAGCGACGTATCGAACTCGAGCTTCGTGTTCAGCTTGAGCCGGCCGACGCGCGAGAAGTCGTACTTCTGCGAGTTGAAGAACATGTTCTCGAACAGCGTCCGCGAGCTGTCGAGCGTCGGCGGATCGCCCGGGCGCAGGCGGCGGTAGATCTCGATCAGCGCTTCCTCGTGGGTGCGGATCGGGTCCTTCTTCAACGTGGCGGACATGACCGAGCCGACATCGTCGCGCTCGGGGAAGAAGACCTGGATCTCCTCGACCTCCTTCTCCTGCGCCATGGAGATGATCCGGGGCGTCACCTCCTCGTTCGTGTCGAGGATCACCTCGCCGGTGGCCGGATCGACCACGTCCGCGGCCGCGTACGCGCCCTCCAGCTCCGTGTCCGCCACCTCGATCCACGCCACGCCCGCCTGCCGCAGCGCCTCGACGGCCGTGCGGGTGATCCGTTTCCCCGCGCGCACCACCACGGCGCCGGCCTTGCCCTCGACGTCGCCCGCGGCGCGGCGTCCCACGAGGCTGTTGCCGACCGCCCAGCGCAGCATCTTCTCGGCCGGCGAGATGCGGTCGACCACGTGGAACGTGCGGATGATCTCGTCGTCGCTGCGCAGGCCGAGCGCGCGCAGGAACACGCTGGCCAGGAACTTCCGCTTGCGGTCGATGCGGACGTACAGCAGGTTCTTGGCGTCGTACTCGAACTCGACCCACGATCCGCGGTACGGGATGATCTGCGCGACGAAGAGCGCCTTGTCCTCCGAGTGGAAGAACGCGCCCGGCGAGCGGTGCAGCTGCGACACGATGACGCGCTCGGTCCCGTTGATGATGAACGTCCCGTTGTCCGTCATCAGCGGAATGTCCCCGAAGTAGACCTCCTGCTCCTTGATGTCCCGGATCGTCTTGGCGCCCGTCTCCGTGCTCTTGTTCCAGACGACGAGACGGATGGCGACCTTCAGCGGCACGGCATACGTCATGCCGCGCTCCTGGCACTCCTCGACGTCGTACTTGAGCTTGATGTCGACGGTGTCCCCGCAGATGTCGCAGATGACGCCGCCGACCCGATTGGTGCGGCCGCACGACGGGCAGTTGACGTCGTGCTCGCCGACCGGATCGGCCTCCAGCACCGCCCCGCAGCCCGTGCACGGCCTGCGGAGGTGGTTCAGACCCGACAACCGGCCGCACTTGCACTCCCAGCTGCCGATCGAGTACTCGATGAACTCGAGCGACGAGTTCTCGCGGAAGTCGCTGATCGGAAAGACCGACTTGAACACCGACTGCAGCCCGATGTCCTCGCGCTCCTCGGGCAGTCGGTTCATCTGCAGGAAGCGCTCGTACGACTTCTTCTGGATCTCGATCAGGTTGGGGATCGGAACGGTCGTCCGAATCTTGGAAAAGTTGATGCGCTCGCGGTACGTGTTCTCGGGCAGGGTGTGCACAGCTGAATCACCTCGTCGTCGATCGCTGCAGTGACGATGAGCGCCGGACCCGCCCGCGGGGGGCGGCAGGCCCGGCAATGCGCTGCGGCGGATCGCCCGGCGAACCGGCCGGGTCGCCGCACGAGCCGCGGGCCGGATGACCCGGCCCGGCCATCACTTGATCTCGACCTGGGCGCCCACGTCCTCGAACTTCTTCTTGACCGCCTCGGCCTCATCCTTGGGGATGTCCTCCTTGACCGCCGCCGGCGCACTCTCCACCAGATCCTTCGCCTCCTTCAGCCCGAGGCTGGTGACCTCGCGCACGGCCTTGATGACGTTGATCTTCTTGTCGCCGATCGCGGTCAGCATGACGGTGAACTCGGTCTGCTCCTCGGCCTCGGCCGCCGCGCCCGGCGCCGCGCCAGCACCCGCCACCGCCACCGGCATGGCGGCCGCCGCGGTAACCCCGAGCTCCTCCTCCAGCTTCTTGACGAGCTGCGAGAGCTCGAGGACGGAAATACCCTTGATGTAGTCGACCACCTGATCCTGTGTCACGTCAGCCATCGTTGCTCCTTCTCTGCTCCTCTACCTGCGCCAGCACACTCATCAGATCGCGCGGAACCGCGCTCAGGACGCGCACGAGCTGCGTCGCCGGCGTCTGCAGCAGCGCGAGCAGCGACGCCAGCAGCCCCTCCCTGGACGGCAGCTCCGCCAGGGACTTCACGCCCTCGGCATCGATTTCCTGTCCCTGCACGACGGCCGCCTTCACGGCCAGCTCGGGCGCGTCGCGGGCGAAGGTGACCAGCGCCTTGGCCAGCGCCACGGGATCGTCGGCGCTGTAGGCCACGGCCGTCGTGCCGCGGAAGTGCCGGCCCAGGCACTCGTAGGGCGTGCCCTCGACGGCCCGCCGGGCCAACCGGTTCTTGACCACCCGATAGCGCCCCTGCGAGGAGCGGACCTGGCGCCGCAACTCGGTAACCCGCGGGACGTCCAGCCCCTTGAAGTCGAGCAGGATGACGCTGCCGGCGTCCCCCAGCTCGTCGACGAGAAGCTTGATGCGATCCTCTTTCTGCGATCGTGTGATTGGCATGAATCGACTCGCCTGCCGTCATCCGCCCCGAGCGCCTAGCGGGTCGCCGCGTCGACGGCCGTGCTGTCGACGCGCACTCCCGGGCCCATCGTGGACGACACGGTGATGCTCTTCAGGTAGCGGCCCTTGGCCGCCGCGGGTTTCGCCTTGACCACGCTCGAGACCAGCGCGAACGCGTTCTCGACGAGGTTCTCCGCCGTGAACGACGCCTTGCCGATGGGCGCGTGCACGACGCCGGCCTTGTCGACGCGGTAGTTGACCTTGCCCGCCTTGATCTCGTTGACGGCCTGCACCACGTCGGTGGTGACGGTCCCGGTCTTGGGGTTCGGCATCAGGCCGCGCGGACCCAGGATGCGGCCCAGCTTGCCGACCGACCGCATCATGTCCGGCGTGGCCACGACCGCCTCGAACTCCATCCAGCCGCCCTGGATCCTGTCCACCATCTCGTCACCGCCCACCACGTCCGCACCGGCCTCCTCGGCTTCCCGCTGCTTGTCGGCCCCGGCGATGACGAGCACGCGCTTGCTGCGGCCGAGGCCGTGCGGCAGTATCACCGTGCCGCGCACCATCTGGTCGGCGTGCTTCGGGTTGACGCCCAGGCGCAGGGCAATCTCGATCGATTCGTCGAACTTCGCGAACGTGATGTTCTGGAGCAGCGGGATGGCCTCCTCCAGAGGGTAGGGCCGGGCATCCACCCGGGCCTGCGCCGCAACGAACTGCTTGCCGCTTCGTGTCATGACGTCGTCCTGGCCTACGGCTCCACGTCGATGCCCATCGACCGCGCCGTGCCGGCCACGGTCTGGACGGCGGCCTCCAGGCTCCCGCAGTTCAGATCCGGCATCTTCGTCCGGGCGATCTCCTCGACCTGCTGCACCGTGACCGTGCCCACCTTCGACCGGTTGGGTTCACCGGAGCCCTTGGCGATGTTCGCCGCCCGCTTGAGCAGCACCGCGGCCGGCGGGGTCTTGGTGATGAAGCTGTACGAGCGATCCTGGTAGACCGTCACCACCGCCGGAATGATCAACCCCTCCTGGCTCGCCGTCTTGGCGTTGAACGCCTTGCAGAAGTCCATGATGTTGACGCCGTGCGGGCCCAGCGCCGTGCCGACCGGCGGGGCCGGCGTGGCCTTGCCGGCGGCAATCTGCAGCTTGATCAGACCGATCACCTTCTTCGCCATATCGTCTCGCTTGTGCGCCTAGATTTTCTCCACCTGCAGGAAGTCCAGCTCCACCGGGGTCGAGCGGCCGAAGATGGTCACCATCACCTTCAGCGTGTTGCGGTCGACGTTGACCTCGTCGACGACGCCGTTGAAGCTGGTGAACGGCCCCTCGTTGATCCGCACCTGATCGCCCCGGTCGAACGTGTACTTCGGCTTCGGCTTCTCGGCGGCGACCGTGACCTGGTGCAGGATCTGATCGACCTCCTCGCGCGTGAGCGGCGTGGGCTGCGCGCCCGCGCCCACGAAGCCGGTGACCTTGGGCGTGTTCTTGACGACATGCCAGGCGTTGTCCGACATGTTCATCTCGACCAGGATGTACCCGGGAAAGAAGCGCTTCGAGCTGACCACCTTCTTGCCGCCGCGCATCTCGACGACGTCTTCGGTCGGGATCAGGACCTCGCCGATCTCCGCCTGCAGCCCGTAGGCCTGCACGCGCTGCTGCAGCGACTCGGAGACCTTCTTCTCGAACCCCGAGTAGGTGTGCACGATGTACCACTGCTTCGTGCTGACGTCAGTCATGAGGCACCGAAGGTCGTGAAGATGGACCTCGCGATCCGGTCGAACACCAGATCGGCGCCCCAGAGATAGATGCCGAACAGTACCGATGTGAGGATCACGACCAGCGTGGTGGCCTGAACTTCCTTCCAGGACGGCCACGTCACCCGCGAGAGCTCGTTCTGCACCTGGGCCAGGAACGTCCGGGAACGTCCCCACCACCCAAATACGCCCTTCCTGTGGCCCACCGCCTCGCGGGGGCTTTGCAGCATAGCCGATTTCGCCATCTTCCTCGTTGCCGGGAAAACCTCGCTCCCCGGGACCACGCCTGTCAGTGGCAGGCCAGGAGGGACTCGAACCCCCAGCCCCCGGTTTTGGAGACCGGTGCTCTACCAGTTGAGCTACTGGCCTATCTGTCCACCAAACGCTACTTGGTCTCTCGATGGGGCGTGTGCCGGTGACACCAGCGGCAGTACTTCTTCATCTCGAGACGGCCCGTCGTCTTCCGCTTGTTCTTCGTCGTGTTGTAGTTCCGCCGCTTGCACTCGGTGCAGGCCAGGATGATGATGTCGCGCACTCGTCTCTCGCTTCCCCGTGCGGACCCCGCGGCCGGCCAGCCCGGCGCGGACCCCTACTCGACGATGTCGGTGATGGTGCCCGAGCCGACCGTCCGCCCGCCCTCGCGAATCGCGAACCGCAGCCCCTTCTCGAGCGCCACCGGCGTGATCAGCTCCACGCTGATCGCCACGTTGTCGCCCGGCATCACCATCTCGACGCCCTCCGGCAGCGTCGCCACACCCGTCACGTCCGTCGTCCGCAGGTAGAACTGCGGGCGATACCCATTGAAAAACGGCGTGTGCCGGCCGCCCTCGTCCTTCGTCAGGACATACACCTCGCCGCGGAACTTCGTGTGCGGCGTGATCGACTTCGGCTTCGCCAGAACCTGGCCGCGCTCGACGTCGTCCTTCTCCGTCCCCCGCAGCAGAACCCCGATGTTGTCGCCGGCCACCCCTTCGTCGAGCAGCTTGCGGAACATCTCGACGCCCGTCACCACCTTCTTCTGGGTCGGCGTGAAGCCCACGATCTCGATCTCCTCGCCAACCACGACCTTCCCGCGCTCGACACGACCCGTCACCACCGTGCCACGGCCCGAGATCGAGAACACGTCCTCGATCGGCATCAGAAACGGCTTGTCGATGTCCCGAGCCGGCAGCGGAACATACGAATCGACCGCCGCCATCAGCTCCAGAATCGCCGACTCGCCCGCCGAGTCCCCCTCGAGGGCCTGCAGCGCAGAACCCTTCACCACCGGGATGTCGTCGCCCGGAAACTCATACGTGCTCAGCAGCTCCCGGACCTCCAGCTCGACCAGCTCCAGAAGCTCCGGATCGTCGACCGCGTCGACCTTGTTGAGAAATACCACCAGAGACGGAACCCCCACCTGACGCGCCAGCAGAATGTGCTCGCGAGTCTGAGGCATCGGACCGTCCGTCGCCGCCACCACCAGAATCGCACCGTCCATCTGAGCCGCGCCCGTGATCATGTTCTTGATGTAGTCCGCGTGCCCCGGGCAGTCGACGTGAGCGTAGTGCCGCTGCTCGGTCTGATACTCCACGTGCGCCGTCGCGATCGTGATCCCGCGCTCGCGCTCTTCCGGCGCGTTGTCGATCGAGTCGAAGCTCCGAACCTCGTTCTTCCCGTCGTTCTTCGCCAATACCGACGTGATCGCGGCCGTCAGCGTCGTCTTCCCGTGATCGATGTGCCCGATCGTCCCGATGTTCACGTGCGGCTTCGAACGGTCAAATTTCTCTTTCGCCATGTCTGCACTCTCTGCCAAGCAGGCCCCGGGGCGTCATGCGCGCCCGGCGCCCCGCGAGTCTGGAGCCGATGACCGGGATTGAACCGGTGACCTCGTCCTTACCAAGGACGCGCTCTGCCAACTGAGCTACATCGGCCCGTTCCGGCCGCCGCTCCCGCGCGGGCCCGGGCGAGGACTGGAGCGGGAGACGGGGATCGAACCCGCGACCAACAGCTTGGAAGGCTGTGACTCTACCACTGAGTTACTCCCGCCTGCCCCACCTCGACCCCGCTTGCCGGCCCGACACCGCCGCAACCGTTCCGCCCGGCGCCCCGCCGGGGCGCCGATCGAGCAGCGAAGTGGTGGCGAGGGGAGGATTCGAACCTCCGAAGCCGCTAGGGCGACAGATTTACAGTCTGTTGCGTTTGACCGCTCCGCAACCTCGCCCACGTTCGCGCTCTCTCCGCCGCCCGCGCGGTGCGCCGGACGGCTGCGCGCAGCCGCCGGCGTGTCCTCGATCGACCGGCGACAGCCCGTGCTATTGTTTCGGATGGTGCCTGGCCAAGCGGCCGCGCTTCGCCGTTCATGGAGCTGGCGAAGGGATTCGAACCCCCGACCCGCTGATTACAAATCAGCTGCTCTACCGGACTGAGCTACGCCAGCCGGGACAAATCAGACATTGTAGCACACAGGTCGGCGACGGCCGGAACAACCGATCCGCCGCAGACTGACCTGCGCCGTTCAGCCCGCCCGCGGCGGCCCCGACCGCTGGCGCACGGCCTCGAACAGGGCGATGCCGGCAGCGACCGACACGTTGAGACTGGACACCTGTCCCCGCATGGGGATCGACGCCAGCCAGTCGCAGCGCTGACGCACGAGCCGGCGCAGGCCGCTGCCCTCGGCGCCGATCACCAGGGCCACGGGCGCCGTCAGGTCGAGGCTGTGATAGGGGCGCTCGGCGTCCTCCGCCAGCCCCACCGTCCAGACGCCGGCCCGGCGCAGCTCCTCGAGGGCGCGGCTGATGTTGACGACCGCCGCCACGCGCAGGTGCGCCAGCGCGCCGGCCGAGGTCCTGGCGGCCGTCGCGCCCAGGGGCGCCGAGCGGCGGGTCTGATGGATCAGGCCGTCGACGCCGGCGGCCTCCGCCGTCCGTGCCACGGCGCCGAAGTTGCGAGGATCCTCGATCCCGTCGAGCACGACGAGCAGCGACGGCGCGCCCGCGTCCCGCAGCAGGTCGTCCAGCGTGTACCGCGCGGGCCCGGTCACCTCGGCCGCCACGCCCTGATGCGGCGCGCCCGCGGTGAGCCGGTCGAGCTCGGCCGCGTCCACGCGCCGCACCGCGACCCCGGCGCGGGTCGCGCGCACGACGATCCGCGCCACGCGGGGGCCGGCCTCGGCTCGCACCCAGAGCCGCGACGCGGTCCCGGCGCGCAACGCCTCGGACGCCGGGTTGAGGCCGTAGACGATCATCGATCCCCGTCCGGAGGACGCGGCACCAGCGCCGCGACCGCGTGGACGACCAGCGCCTCGCCGCGGCCGACCTCGCCCACACCCTCGCTCGTCTTTCCCTTCACGGCAATCCGGCCCGGCTCGACGGCCAGTGCCGCGGCCAGCCGCTGCCGCATCGCATCGGCGAGCGGGAGGATGCGCGGCCACTCGGTCACGATGACGACATCCACGTTGCCCGCCGCGAACCCCAGATCGCGAACCACCTGCGCCACCTCCCGCAGCAGGTCGATGCTCGCGGCGTCCTTCCAGCGCGCATCGCTGTCGGGATAGCGCTGGCCGATATCGCCGGCGCCCGCAGCCCCGAGGAGAGCGTCGGCCACGGCGTGACACACCGCATCCGCGTCGGAATGGCCGAGCAGGCCGCGCGGGCCCGGGACGTGCACGCCGCCCAGCACCAGCGGGCGTCCGGCGACGAACCGGTGCAGGTCGTACCCCAGCCCCACCCGCGGCGCGAGCGGGCGGGCGGCGGCGGACGCCAGCCGCTCGGCGGACGCAAGATCGGCCGGGCGGGTGATCTTGATGTTGGCCGGATCGCCCTCGACGAGGCGCACCGGGTGGCCGGCCCGCTCGGCGAGCGCGGCCTCGTCCGTCGCTTCCGCGCCGCCGCCGCGGGCGATCGCGTCACGGAGCACGCGGGTGCGGAACGCCTGGGGCGTCTGGGCCAGGAAGATGCGATCGCGTGCGAGCGTCCTGCCGACGAATGCCGCGCCGTTCTCGAGCCGGCCCTCCTTGACGGTGTCGAGCGCGGGGAGGGCTGCGATGGCGGCGCCGGCCTCGGCGGCGGCGTCGATGGTCCGCTCGATCAGGCCGGGCGCGCAGAACGGCCGCGCGGCGTCGTGCACGACGACGATCTCGCTCGCGGGGTCGACCGCGTCGAGTCCGGCCGCCACCGAGTCCTGCCGGCGCGCGCCGCCCGTCACCCAGCGCACCGGCGTCCGCGGCCAACGCAGCTCCCCGGGCGGCGTCTCCGCCAGCCCGGGCGGCAGCACGACCACGATCTCGTCGACACGGTCGCTGGCGTCGAACGGCGCGATGCTGCGCTCGAGCAGCGTCCGTCCCCCGATCGTCCTGAGCTGCTTCGGAACCCGGCCGCCGAGGCGCGCGCCCCGGCCGCCGGCGGCGATGATGGCGGATACGAACATCATTCAGGACTATATCGTGCGCGCCGGCCGCGATCGGGGCCGGATCAGCGACCCGCCACGGTCGCGCGCACGATCTCCCGGGCCCGGTCGGCCAGACGGCCGGCGTCGGCGCGGCCGAGGCCGGCGGTGGGCAACGGCTCGTGGATGACGAGCTCGACGTCGCCGGGGCAGGTCATCAGGCGGCCCTTGGGCATGACCTGGCGGCTGCCCATGACGGCGACCGGCACGACGGGCAGCCCCGCCTCGATGGCCAGCAGGAACAGGCCGCGCTTGAAGCGCAGCACCGCTCCGTCGACGCTCCGCGTGCCTTCCGGGAAGACGACCAGCGAATGGCCGCGCCGCATGAGGCCGCCCACCTTGCGGAGCGTGGCCCGTCCGGCGCGCTCGCGGTCGATGAGCAGGTGGCCGGTGTAGCGCAGGTGCCATCCGAGCACGGGGAACGCGGCCAGCGAGGCCTTGGCCAGGATGCGCAGCTCGAACGGAATCGACGTGATCAGGATCGGGAAGTCGTAGATGCTCTGGTGGTTCGACACGAAGACGTACGACCGTCCCGGCTCGACACGCTCCCGTCCCCGCGTGCGCACGCGGACGCCGGTCGTCACCAGAATCAGCCACGACCAGGCGCGCGCGCAGCGGTGCGCCACGCGACCGCGGCGATCCACCAGCATCGACGTCAGGGACACGAATCCGAGCACGGCGGTGTAGACGCTGATCGCGGGGATCAGCCAGAAGACCGTGCGCCACCAGTGAAAGGACGGCAGCCTCACTCGATGAGCGCCTCCAGCGCCTCCGCGACGGTGCCGACGCCGACGTGCTCGCAGCCCTCGGCGGCCGCGGCCGTCGACGAGTTGCCGGCGGGCATGACGCAGCGGGTGAAGCCGAGCTGCACGGCCTCCTTGACGCGCAGCGCGGCTTGCGGCGTCGCCCGCACCTCGCCCGCCAGCCCGACCTCGCCGAACACCGCCGTCCCCGGCCGCACCGCGCGGTTGCGCAGGCTGGACGCCACGGCCGCCACGACCCCGAGATCGGCGGCCGGCTCGTTGACGATCAGGCCGCCTGCGATGTTCAGGAAGACGTCCTCGCCCGCCAGGTCGAGCCCGGCGCGCTTCTCCAGGACGGCGAGCAGCAACGCGAGCCGGTTCTGGTCGAGGCCGCTCGCCGTGCGCCGTGCCGTGCCGTACGCGCCGCTGCTCACGAGCGCCTGCACCTCGACGAGGATCGGCCGCGAGCCCTCGATCGAGCACAGCACCACGGATCCGGGCACGCTCGCGGCCCGCTCGGACAGGAACAGCTGCGACGGGCTCGGCACCGCGCGCAGCCCCGCGCCGGTCATCTCGAAGACGCCCAGCTCGCTGACCGGACCGAAGCGGTTCTTGACGGCGCGGACGATGCGGTGGGCGTGATGCCGCTCGCCTTCGAAGTACAGCACCGTGTCGACGACGTGCTCGAGGACCTTCGGCCCCGCCAGGCTGCCGTCCTTCGTCACATGCCCCACCAGGAACGTCGGCAGCCCGCGCCCCTTGGCGGTGAACAGCAGCTGCGCCGCCGCCTCGCGCACCTGTCCGATGCTGCCCGGCGCGGACTGCAGCTTGGCGGAGAAAACGGTCTGAATCGAATCGACGATCAGCACCGCCGGCTGCACCCGATCGACCGCGGCCAGGATGTGCTCGAGGCAGGTCTCGGCCAGCAGGTACAGCGGCGCCGCGCGCACGCCCAGCCGCTCGCCGCGCATCTTGACCTGGTGCTCCGACTCCTCGCCCGAGGCGTACAGCACGGGCCCGAGCGTGCGGGCGGCGGACGCGGCCGCCTGCAGCAGCAGCGTCGACTTGCCGATGCCCGGCTCGCCGCCCAGCAGCACGACGGAGCCCGGCACGATGCCGCCGCCCAGCACGCGGTCGAACTCGTCGATGCCGCTGGCCAGGCGCTCGACGGCGGGCATCTCGATCTCGTCGTACAGGCGCGCGGCGGCCGCTCCCTCCGGGCGTCCCGGGCGTCCGGCGGCGCCGTCCGCGGGGCGCACCGGCTCCTCGACCAGCGAGTGCCAGGCGCCGCACTCGGGACAACGCCCGAGCCACTTGCTCGCCTGCGCCCCGCAGGCCTGGCACGCGAAGAGGGTCCTGCCCGGCTTCATGCGCTCTCCGAGCCGGTATCGGCTCCCGAGTAGACACGGGCGATCCGGCTGCCGATGCGGCACATGATCTCGTGCGGCACCGTGCCGATCCAGCGCGCCACCTCGCCCGCGTCGATGCGGTCGTCGCCCTGGGCGCCCAGCAGCACGACGTCGTCGCCGGGGTCGACGTCCAGCTCCGTGACGTCGATCGTGATCGAATCCATGCAGACCGAGCCGACGATCCGCACGCGCCGGCCGCCCACCAGCACCTCGCCGACCCCGGCCAGCCGGACGTCCAGCCCATCCGCGTAACCGGCCGGCACGACGGCGACGCGCGTCGGCCGCGTGGCGGTGAACCGCGCGCCGTAGCCGGCCGACTCGCCCGGACGCATGCCCTTCACCGCCACGACCCGGCTGCGCAGGGACATCGCGGGACGCAGACGGAGACCGGGAGGCGCCACCTGCGAGGCCGGCGTCAGGCCGTAGAGCAGCAGTCCCGGCCTGACGGCGTCGAGCCATGTGCGCCGCTCGCGCAGCAGCGCCGCGCTGTTCGCCGCGTGGCGCGGCCGGTGACCCAGCCCGAGCCGCGACAAGGTGGCCAGCGCCGCGTCGAACCGCCGCCGCTGCTCGTCGAACAGCCCGTGGCCGGGCTGGTCGGCCGTCGCGAAATGCGTGTAGACGGCATCGAAGACGAGGTTCGGGCTGGCGAGCACCTCGCCCAGCGTTGCGGGGAGATTGTCGTGGCGGAAGCCGAACCGGTTCATGCCGGTGTCGATCTTCAGATGGCAGCCGAGCCGCACGCCCCGCGCCGCGGCGGCGGCCTGCAGAGCCCGCGCCGCCGAGGGCGACGAGACCGTGGGCGTCAGGTCGTGCTCGAACACGCCGCTCAGGTCGCTGACGCTGAGCGCGCCGAAGACGAGAACGGGAATCCGCACGCCCGCGCGGCGCAGCCGGATGCCTTCCTCGATGTCCGCGCAGGCCAGCATGGCCGCCCCGGCCGCCTCGAGGGCGCGGGCGACGGCCACCGCCCCGTGCCCGTAGGCGTTGGCCTTGACCACGGCGATGAGACCGGGCGGTTGTGCGCCGGCAGCGCCGGCCGGCGCGACGAACGCACGGAGCGCCCGGTAGTTGGCCTTGAGGACCGCAAGGTCGATGCGCGCGAAGGTCGGATGGACCACGGGTGCCGCGCCCGCCTCACGAACGGTCGGGCGCCAGCAGCTCGAAGCGGGTCTGCTGCTTCAGGAACGCCAGCCTGACGGTCCCGGTCGGCCCGTTCCGCTGCTTGCCGATGATGATCTCCGCCACGCCGGCATTCTCCGGCGTCTCCTCGTACATCTCCTCGCGGAAGATGAACATGACGACGTCCGCGTCCTGCTCCAGCGCGCCGGACTCGCGCAGGTCCGAGAGCTGCGGGCGCCGGTCGGAGCGCGACTCGGGAGCGCGACTGAGCTGCGAGAGCGCCACCACCGGCACGTTCAGCTCCTTGGCCAGCCCCTTCAGCCCCCGGGAGATGGAGGCGATCTCCTGTGTCCGGTTCTCGAATCGCCCCCGCCCCTGCATCAGCTGAATGTAGTCGACGATGATGAGATCGAGGCCGTGCTCCGCCTTCAGACGGCGCGACTTCGCGCGCATCTCCAGCAGGCCGACGCCGGGCGTGTCGTCGATGAAGAGGCGCGCCTGCGCCAGCCGCCCCATGGCCTCGGACAGGCTCCCGTAGTCGGACTCGGTCAGCAGGCCGGTGCGGAACCGGTGCGAATCGACGCGCGCCTCGGAGGTCAGCATCCGCATGAAGAGCTGCTCCCTGGCCATCTCGAGGCTGAACACGCCGGCCGTCCGGCTGCCGCTGACCCCGACGTGCAGGCCGATGTTCAGGGCGAACGCTGTCTTGCCCATCGACGGCCGCGCGGCCACGATGACGAGATCGGCCGGCTGGAGACCCGCGGTCATCTCGTCGATGTCCACGAAGCCGGTCGGGACCCCCGTCACCACGTTCTTGAGATCGTGGAGCTTCTCGATGGTGTCGAAGCCGGACTTGACCAGGTCGCTCAGGGGCACGAATCCGGAGTGGACGCGGTCCTCGGCGATCGAGAAGATCTCCTGCTCCGCCCGATCGAGGACGACGTCGGCGTCCTCCTCGGCGGCGTAGGCGGTGGCGACGATCCTGCTCGCCGAGTCGATGAGGTTGCGCAGCGTCGCCCGCTCCTTGACGATGCGCGCGTAGTGCTCGACGTTGGTGGACCGCGGCACGCCGTCGACGAGCGAGGCCACGTAGGCCGGGCCGCCGACCGCCTCGAGAATGCCGGCCCGGCTCAGCTCGTCGCGCAGCGTGACCAGATCGATGGCCTGCCCGCGCTCGCTGAGATCCACCATCCGGTCGAAGACCTGCTGGTGGGCCACCCGAAAGAAGTCCCGCGCGTCGAGGAGCTCGGCGGCGACGTTGAAGGCTTCGTTGTGAATGAGGATGGCGCCCAGGACGCAGCGCTCCGCCTCGAGGTTGTGGGGCAGCGGGCGCCCGGCGGGCACGCTCGGGGCAGCGTCAGGCATCGCCTGGACTCCGGGCGGGAACCGGGGCGGGAGCCCCGGGGTGCGTTGCCGGCCGGACGCGGCGGGTTTCCCGTCGCGGCCGCCTACTCCGCGACGGACTCCTGGTCATCCGCGTCCGCGGCCGGCTCGACGCCCTGCTCGACCTCGTCCTGCTCCTTGACGACGACGACGCGCAGATCGACCGTCACGTCGCGGTGGATCCTGACCTGCACGGTGACCTCGCCCAGGTGCTTGATCGGCTCGTCGAGCTGAATCGCGCGCTTGTCGACCGGCAGCTCCCGCTCGGCCAGGTACTCGGCGATGTCGCCGGCGGTCACGGAGCCGTAGAGCGTCTCGGTCTCTCCGACGCGCCGGACGAACACGCACTCGACGGCGGCGACGCGATCCGCCACGCCCCGCGCGGCCTGGCGCTCCTCGTCCTCCCGCTGGTCCGCCACCTTGCGCTCCGCCTCGACCTGCCGGCGACTCGACTCCGTGACCGGCAGCGCCAGCCGGCGCGGCAGCAGGTAGTTGCGCGCGTAGCCGTTGGCCACGCTGACGATGTCGCCGCGGCGGCCCAGATGGTCGATATGTTCCCGCAGAATGAGCTCTACCACGTGAAACCTCTGCTAGTCCGTGACGTAGGGGATCAGCGCCAGCTGGCGCGCCCGCTTGATCGCCGTCGTCAGCTTGCGCTGGCACTTGGCGCACGTGCCGGAGGTCCGCCGGGGCTGGATCTTGCCGCGGTCGGCCAGCGCCATCATGAGGAGGCGCACGTCCTTGTAGTCGATGTAGTCGATCTTGTCGACGCAGAAACGGCAGACGCGCCGGCGCCGGAATCCGCCGCGGCGCGGGCCGCCGCCCGAGGGGCGCCGTCCACCACGTTCGTCCTTCATTCTTTCACCTCCGCCGGGGGCTCGGCCGCCGCAGCGGGCGGTGTCTCGGCCGGGGTTTCAGTCGTTGCGGCCGGGGCCGGGGCCGGGGCCGGCGTCTCGGCCGGGGCCGGCGCTGCAGCCGGGGCGGGGGTCTCGGCCGGCGCCGCGGGCGAGCCCTCGGCGGGGGTCTCGGCCGGGGCCGCGGGCGAGCCCTCGGCGGCGGCCGGGGCTGCGGCGGCCTCCGACGCTGCCGTTGCGGCGGGCGCCGGGGTTTCGGCCGCTGCGGCCGGCGCCTCGGTCGACGCGGGCTCCGCGGTCAGGCCGCGCGCCGCGCGCCGGCGCTGCCGGCGCGACTGCCGCCGCGACTTGGCGCGCTCCGCCTTTCGGAGATCCTCGTCCACGCGCACGATCAGGAAGCGCAGGATGTTGTCGGCGACCTTGAGTCGCCGGTCCAGCTCACCGACGATCTCGCCCGGGCCGCTGAACAGCTCCAGGACGTAGATGCCTTCCTTGTAACGTTCGATCTCGTACGCGAGGCGCCGCCGCCCCCAGTGGTCGGTCTTGTCGATCTGCCCGCCCCCGGTGGTGACGATCTCCTCGACCTGCGTGTGCAGACCTTTGACCGCCTCCTCCACGGCTTCCGGGTTCATGACGTACACCAGCTCGTATTGTCGCTTGTCCTGCATCGCACTCCTCTCGGTCTGTCGCGGCCGCCGACCCCCGGCGGCAAGGAGCAGTAATTCCGAATGTCCGTGCCTACGCCTCGCCGTTGAAGCGGTTCATCACCACGTCGATCCCGTCGGTGACGAATACCTCCGCGGCATCGCCGGCGGTCTCGATCGCCGGCCTGATCGTCTCGAGCTCCGACGCGTCGAACGTCGCCAGCACGTGGCTGGCGAGGTCACGCCGGCGGTCGCCCCGATCGACGCCGAGCCGCAGGCGCGCAACGGCCGTGCCCAGCACGTCGATAACCGACCGCAGGCCGTTGTGTCCGCCGTCCGAGCCGGCGCGCCGCGCGCGCAGGCGGCCGAGCGGCAGGTTCACGTCGTCGGCCACGATCAGGACATCGCCGTGATCGACCCGATAGTACCTGACCAGTTCGCCGACGGCCCGGCCGCTCAGGTTCATGAAGGTCAGCGGCTTGGCGAGCATGAGCCGGGCGCCCGGCCCCCGCTCGCGCGCCATGATCGCCTCGGCCGGGCTCGACTCGAAGGTCAGCGCCCGCCGCCGCGCCAGCTCGTCGACCACGTCGAAGCCTACGTTGTGACGCGTTCCCGCGTACTTCGCGCCAGGATTGCCGAGCCCGACGATCAGCTTCACTGCGAATCGGCCGGCTCCTCACCTGCCTCCGCTTTGCCTCTCTTGATGACCTCCGGCTGCGCCTCCTCGTCGGCGGCCTCGGCCTCGGCCTCCGCCTCCTCGGCCTCCTCCTCCACCTTCGGCGCGATCACGTGCGCCAGCAGCGTGCCGGGATCGCTCACGGGTGTCCACGCGACGCCCTCGAGCACGTCGCGCAGCCGAACGCCCTGCCCGATCAGCAGCTCGCTCACGTCGATCTGGATGTGCTCGGGGATCTCCGTCGGCAGGCATTCGACCTGCACGTCGCGATGCACGAAGTCGAGCAGCCCGCCCTGCTGCTTGACGCCGGTCGGCTCGCCCGCCAGCACCACCGGCACGGTGACCGTGATGACCTTGTCGAGGGCCGGCCGATAGAAGTCGACGTGCAGCAGCGTGTTCCTGATCGGATCGACCTGGAACTCCCGCACCATCACCTGGCTGCTGGCGCCGCCGTCGACGCTGAGGGAAATCAGGGTGTTGACGCCCGATTCGGAATGCAGGATGCGGTGCACCTCGTCCGGATCCACGACGAGCGGCACCCCGCCGATCGAGTCGCCGCCGTAGAGCACCGCCGGCACGCGGCCCGCCCGCCGCAGCCGCCGCGCCTCGTTCTTGCCGCGTGTGTCCCTTGTCGCCGCCGCCAGTGTCACGTCCATCTGTCCCTGCCTGCTCCGCTGTCCGCGCCGTCCCCCCGAATCAGACGAACAGGGACGACACCGAGGTCTCCTGGTGAATGCTCTGAATGGCCCGCCCGAGCAGCTTCGCCACCGACAGCACCTGAATCTTGGACGACTGCCCCAGCTCGGGACGCAGGGGAATGGTGTCGGTGACAATCAGCTGCTCGAGCGCCGACTCCTCGATGCGCTGCAGCGCCGGCCCCGAGAGCACCCCGTGCACGGCGCACGCGAAGACGCGCGCGGCCCCCTTGTCCCTCACGGCGCGCGAGGCCTGCTGCAGCGTCCCGGCCGTGTCAACGATATCGTCCTGGATGATGCACACGCGGCCCTGCACGTCGCCGACCACGTGCATCACCTCCGCGTGACCGTCCTCCGACCGCCGCTTGTCGATGATCGCCAGGTCGGCGCCCAGCCGCTTCGCATAGGCGCGCGCCCGCTCCACGCCGCCCGCGTCCGGCGACACGAACGTGACGTCCGCGTTCTCGTCCAGCCTCGCCAGGTAGTCGATGAAGACCGGCGCGGCGAACAGGTGATCCACCGGGATGTCGAAGAAGCCCTGGATCTGCGCCTTGTGCAGGTCCATCGTCAGCACCCGATTCGTCCCGGCGGCGCTGAGCAGGTTCGCCACCAGCTTGGCGGAGATCGGCACGCGGGGCTTGTCCTTGCGATCCTGTCGCGCGTACCCGTAGTAGGGCAGCACCGCGGTGATCCGCGCGGCCGACGAGCGGCGAAACGCATCCACCATCACGCACAGCTCGATGAGGTGCTGATCGACCGGCGTGCAGGTCGGCTGGACGACGAAGACGTCGGTGCCGCGGATGTTCTCGTCGATCTGGAACGAAACCTCGCTGTCGGAGAAACGCCTGAGACAGGCACGACCGAGCGGCACGCCCAGGAAGTCGGCGATGCGCCGGGCGAGCTCGGGGTGCGCGCTGCCCGAAAACAGCTTCAGGTCTCCGGTCGTCATGGACGCGATGATCTCCCGCAGCGTACGGTGAGGCGCCGGCCGCCGCCGGAGCTGCTGCCCTCACGGGCGGGGGCGCTGGTTGGGGCGGAAGGATTCGAACCTTCGAATACGGGATCCAAAGTCCCGCGCCTTACCGCTTGGCCACGCCCCATCACGACTGTGCCGAGGCTCGCCGGAGGAGCACGGACAGCCCGACTCGAACGCTGCGCAAACGATTACTTTAGCCGATGCGGATAGTGCGGGCAAGAGTCAGCGGGCGGGGCGAACGGCCGTCGTGCGCGCGAACTCGGCGCGCCCCGTCGTGCGGGTCAGGACGGTCCGCCAGCCCCGGCGGCGGGCCGCGAGCCGCGCGGTGCGAGCCGCCGCGGGCGTCGGGTACAGACCGTAGACCGTCGAGCCGCTCCCGGTCATGCCCGCCCGCAGGGCGCCGGTCCGGCGCAGGCGCTCGATCATCCCGCCCACCTCCGGGTGACGCTCGGCGACGACGGCCTCCAGATCGTTCCCCAGGCCGCGCAGGCCGCGCCGCCAGCCACGCGGCAGGGCGGCGGCCTCGCCCGTCCGCTCCGGCCCCGACGGCGCGTCGAACCAGCGGTATGCATCGGCCGTGGACACGCCGAACGACGGGCAACCCAGCACCACCCACAGCGGCTCGATGTCCGGCAGGCCGCGAATGCGCTCGCCGCGGCCCCTCGCCAGCGCCGCGCCGCCCCGCAGAAAGTACGGCACGTCGGATCCCACCCGTGACGCCACCGCCCGCAGCCAGCCGTCGCTCGCGGCGATTCCCCAGACGGCGCACAGCCCGCGCAGCGCACCGGCGGCGTCGCTGCTGCCGCCGCCCAGCCCGGCGGCGGCCGGGATGCGCTTGGTGACCGTGACGGCGGCGCCCGCGGGCTCGCCGGGCCGCCCGCTGGCCGTCCACAACGCGCTGGCGGCCGCCCACACGAGGTTCGCGCGATCCCGCGGCATGCCGGACGACCGGCTGCGAACGGTCAGCGGGCCGGGCCGGCGGCGGAACGCGAGCGTGTCGTGCAGGTCGACGGACTGCAGCAGCGTGCACACCTCGTGGAACCGATCGGGACGGCGGCCCAGGATGCGCAGGTGCAGATTGATCTTCGCCGGCGCGCGGACGGTGCCGGTCATGGGCCGACAGGCCGGCGCGGCGGGAGCGCGGCCGCGTCCGGGGGCCGCGCGTCCTCCAGCGGTCCCGGAGCGCCGCGGAGCGTCTCGATCGGCACCGGCACGAACCCGGCCGGAACGTCCTGGACGAATGCCCGCTCGTCGAGCTCGACGTTGATGCCGACCTGCGAGAGCGTCGCCGTCACGTCGGTCGGGGCGGCGCCCGGCGCGGTGGTCTGCACGCGCACGCGCCGCGGCAATCCCCGGACGTGCTCGGCGTACTCCACGATCAGTCCCGGGCGGCGACCGCCGACCATGACGGGAGCCGCCCCGGCCTCGCGCAGGTACAGCGTCGCGTCACCCTCGAGCGCGACGCCGGTCCAGCCCCCGCCGTACGTGCGGGCCGCCACGGCCCGGGGATGCGGCACGAGGCATCCGGTGAGCACGGCGCGGAAGTCGGCCGGGCCGAGCGGCAGGCCGGCCAGCACCGCCAGCAGGTCGCGTCCGCTGGCCCCGGTTACGACGCGGCGCTCGCGCGGCAGCAGGAGCACGGGCGGGGCGGCGCCGGCCACGAGCACGAAGGCGGGCGCGCCGAACGGCGCGAGACCCTCGAGTCGCAATGACCCCGGCCGGGCGAGCGCGCCGCGCACACGCCCGCG
Source organism: Vicinamibacterales bacterium (assembly GCA_963665465.1). GTDB lineage: Bacteria > Acidobacteriota > Vicinamibacteria > Vicinamibacterales > UBA8438 > JAAXGX01. The sequence goes on along the minus strand of OY762226.1, from coordinate 3,113,359 downwards.
CAACCGCGCGTCGCCGGCGCGGCCGCTGATGGCGAGCAGCAACTCGAGCGTCCTGACGCGGCGGCACGGCTCCACGGCCGCGGCGAACAGGTCCTCGTAGTCCGGCAGCGGCGTACCCGCTCCGCTCGGCAGGGTGATGCGCGGCGACGCGCAGGCGCTCAGGACGAGCGTGAGGATGCAGAGCCGGGCGAGCCTACCGTGCGAGCCGGCGTCTCGCGTCGCCAATCTTCCGTTCGATGATGGAATGCTCGATGTCGTCACCGTCGCCGGCCAGCGCGCTCTCCCAGGCTGCAATGGCGTCGGCGTAGCGGCCGAGGCGCAGCATCAGGTCGCCGAAGTGGTCCTGGATGACGGAGTTCCAGGCCATCTGCTCGCGCGCCCGCTGCAGCAGGCTCTCCGCGCGATCGAGGCGGTCGAGCTTGAAGTACGCCCAGCCGAGGCTGTCGAGGTACGCGCCGTTGTGCGGGTCGAGCTCGATCGCCCGCTCGAGCAGATCGACCGACTCATCAAGGCGCTCGCCGCGGTCCGCCAGCATGTAGCCGAGATAGTTGAGGGTGGCGGCATGCGCCGGATCCCGTTCCAGGACCCGGCGGAAGGTCTCTTCCGCGTCGAACGGCCGATCGCTGCGCTCGAGGACCGCGCCGAGCTGGAACAGAATCGCCGTGTCGTCCGGAAAGCGCCGGTCGGCCGACTCGAGCAGCTCGACCGCTTCCCCGAGACGCTCGTACTGGCTGTAGAACGAGGCGAGCACCAGGTAGGCCGCCGGTTCGTCGCTGCGCTCCCGCAGCGCGTCCTGCAACCTGTCGACGCCGGCGTTGACATCGCCGCCGTCGCCCAGGACGCGGGCCTCGAGATGCGCCACGGTCAGATTCCCCGCGTGGTGCGCGCGCAGGCCGTCGAGAACCCGGCGGGCCTCGTCCAGGCGGCCGCCGCTCAGGTACGCCTGCGCCAGCCGCGCGCCGAACTCCAGCCCGGCCGGCCTCAGCGCGACGCCGCGCTGGTAGACCCGACTGGCGGCGGCGTAGTCCTGGAGCTGCTCGTAGGCATGGCCGACCCGCCTGAGCAGCCCGGCGACCTGCCGGGTCCGCAGTTCGCGCGTCTCGGTCTCCGCGAGGAGCGGCTCCAGCGTCTCGACGACGCGGCGGTGCTGCCGCCGGCGACCGAACACCTCGGCCAGCGCGAAAACGCCGCGCAACCCGTCCGGCTCGACCTCGACCAGCCTGCGCGCCACCGCCTCGGCGGCGCCGTAGTTCCCCAGCTCGAGCTCGACCTCCGAGAGGAGGTAGAGCCCCGCCGCGTCCATCGGCCGCATCGTGACGAGCTCGTCGAGGACGTCGCGAGCCCGCTCGGCCTGCCCGTCCTGCAGCAGCGCGTTGGCCAGCTCGCGACGCGTGCGGGCGCTGCGCGGGTTGCGATCGACGGCGCGCTCGTACGCCTCGACGGCATCGGCCCAGCGACCGCCGCGGCCGTACAGCTCCGCGAGACTCCGCAGCGCCCGCGACGACGGCGGGCCGGCCGACACGACGCGCTCCAGCGTCTCCACGGCGTCGGCCATGCGACCGCCGAGCTCGTAGGCCCGCGCCAGCAGCAAGCCCGTCTCCGAGAAGCCCGGCGCGACCTTCTGCAGCTCCTCCAGCAGGTCGATCGCCTGTTGTGCCGCGTCGTCGCGCAGGTACAGCCGCGCCAGGGTCAACTCGACCTGGAAATCGGGGAGCGGCCCGGGGCGCGCCTGCTCGAGATGGTCGATGGCGCGCCGGATGTCGGCCGAGGTGCCGGCCCGCGAGTTGGCCCGCGACGCGTGTACCAATCCCAGGATGCGGTGCGCCGTGTAGTTGCCGGACTCGCGCGCGAGCGACTCGCGCGCCGCGGCGACCGCTTCCTCGCCCCGGTTGTCGCGGGCGTAGAGCGAGGCCAGCTCAGCCAGAATCTCGCCGGACGTACGGTCCAGCTCGGCGGCTTCCCGGTAGGCGCCAATCGCACCGTCCAGGTCGTCCTCGTTTTCGAGGTAGCGCCCGCGCAGGAACAGCCGGTATGCCTCGCCGCGGTCCTGGGCGAGGCCTTCCGGACCTGCCTGGGCCGCAGCCGGCTGGGCAGCCGGCAACGTCAACCAGAAAAGGACGCCGACGAGGAGCCCGGCGCGCATGGCGAACCGATTGTTCCACAGGTGGTGGCGCGACCACAAGCCGGCAGCCGAAAAACCCGGGCGCGCAGGCCGGGCCGCCTGCAGGCCGTTTTGCTATAGTGAGCTGGGTTCTTCCGCGGAGGTTCAGTTGGGCGTCGACCCGGAGCTGCTCGCGATCCTCGCCTGTCCCGACTGCAAGACGCCGGTCGTTCCGGTGCACGAGGGTGCCGGTCTGAAGTGCGGACAGTGTCGCCGCGTCTACCCGATCAAGGACGACATCCCGGTGATGCTCATCGACGAAGCCGCCACGGAATCCTAGCAGTCCGTGCCTCCCGACACCTGGCGGCTCGAGCGGGCCGCGCGCGCGGCCTTGTTCGCCTTCGTCGCGGCCCTGCAGGTGTCGATCGCCGCGTCCTCCCTGCTCCTGACCGCGACGCTCGGTCTCTGGCTCGCCCTCCTCGCGAGGCGGCGCGAGCGGCCGCGGCTGCCGGCCATCTGCCTGCCGCTCGCCGCCTACGCGCTGCTGACGATGATGGCGGTCGCCGCATCGGTCGACCCGGCCGCGAGTTTCTCCGATGCGCGGGAGGTGCTGCTCTTTCTCGTCGTGCCGGCCGTCTACCGGCTCGCCCGCGGGCGAGCCGGCGCTACCGCGGCCGGCATCATCGTCAGCGTCGGCGCCGTGACCGCCATCTACGGCATCGTGCAGTACGGCATTCTCGAGTATGACCATCTGGGCCAACGGCCCCAGGGCTCGATGGGGCACTACATGACCTACTCGGGACTGCTCATGCTCGTCATCGGCGTAGCCGCCGCGCGCGTGCTGTTCGACCCGCGCAACCGCACCTGGGCCGGCCTCGTGCTGCCGGCGCTGGTGGTCGCCCTGGCGTTGACGTTCACCCGCAGCGCCTGGGTGGGAGCATGCACGGCCGTGGGCCTGCTGCTGGTGCTGAAGGACCTCCGGCTGCTGGCGGCGGCGCCGGTGCTGGCCGCCCTCTTCTTCACGCTGGCGCCGGCTGGCGTCACCGACCGCGCCTACTCGATGTTCGATCTGCAGGATCCCACCAACCGCGACCGCGTCGCGATGGGTCGCGCGGGCCTGCGGATGGTGCGGGATCACCCGCTGACCGGCGTCGGGCCTGACATGGTCCAGCGGCTCTATCCGCGCTACCGCGACGAGGCCGCCGTCAACGAGACCAACCCCCATCTCCACAACGTGCCGCTGCAGATCGCGGCCGAGCGCGGGCTGCCGGCGCTCGGCGCCTGGCTCTGGTTCGTGGCGGTCGCGGCGCGGGAGCTGGCCGCGAGGTTCCGGCAGCCGCATTCCCGGGCGGCGGCCGGCGGCGGCCTGGCCGCGCTGGCCGCCATGCTGGCCGCGGGGATGTTCGAATACAACTTCGGCGACTCCGAGTTCCTGATGCTGCTGCTCGTCGTGATCACGCTGCCCGCCGCCGGCGCCTGGTCGGAGGCGCAGGACGGCGGCCGGGAAGCCGCATAGCTTCCTTCAGACGGGGCTGCGCCCCGAACCCCCGGCGTCCGCTTACGGGGACCCCTTCGCCCCGCGCCGCTCCCGCCGAGGCGCGCTGTGCGCGCCTTGACGAGTCCGCACTGGGCTTCAATCAGACGGGGCTGCGCCCGAACCCCGGCGTCCGCTTGCGGGGACCCCTTCGCCCCGCGCCGCGCACGGCCCGAACAAGGGCGACGAACGGTCCGGCGCAGGCGCTTGCGGGCGCCTCATCGGTTCCCGCCCCTCGCCGCCCGTGAGCGGTCGGCTGGATCGCCGGTCCCGGCGTCAGCACCGACGGCCCGTCCGATGGCGGCTACGCCACGCTCCACGCCGACGAGCCGCTCCTCGGCCGCCGCGAGCCGCCCCTCGAGGCGGTCGAAGCGCGTGTTCAGCGCCTGCGAAAGGGCGGCCAGCTCGCGCTGGAGCCTGACGCCGACGCTCTGCACGAGCTGGTCAAGCTCGTCGGAGGTCATCCGGTCGCGCGCATCGCGCTGCCGACGGGGGTGGCCTCGATCCTGGTGGCCGCCGCGGCGCACTCGACCCTGACTCATCAGCCCCTGCCCAGGGAGTATCGAAGACGTGACCCGGTTCGGATCGAGGCGGCCGCCATTGTCAACTGTAATGGTAGACGCTTTGCATGTCCGTTTCGTGAAACATGGCCTCTGGATTGCGGCATGCTCATGAACATCAACGCGTTTGCGCCCTGACGCCTGCTACTATTGACCCCGATGGGCTCCGGCAAGAGCGAACGGATGCAAACGCACGACGCGCCGAAGCCCGAGAACGAAGCGTTGCGGGATCGCAGCTCGAGACTGTGCGCGGCCATCCTGCGCATCAACGCCAGCCTCGACGTGAGCACCGTCCTGCACGAGGTCGTCGACAGCGCCCGCGCGCTGACCGGCGCCCGTTACGGCGTGATCACGACCATCGACGACGCGGGGCGGATCGAGGAAGCCGTTTTTTCCGGGTTCACGCCGGAGGAACACGAGCGCGTGATCCGCTGGTCGGGCGGGACGCGGTTCTTCGATCACCTCCGGGACCTTCCGGACGTGCTGCGGCTGTCCGACCTGGCAGCCTATGTCCGCTCGCTCGGCTATTCCCCGGGCCCCCTGTGGTCGACGCCGTTCCAGGGCACGCCCATGCACCATCGGGGCGCGCCCGTCGGGCTCTTCTTCCTGGCTGCAAAGGAGCTCGGCGGCGAGTTCACGAGCGGGGACGAGGAGGTCCTGGTGCTGTTCGCGTCGCAGGCTGCCGCGGCGATCGCCAACGCCCGCACCCACCGCGACGAGCAGCGGGCGCGGGCCGACCTCGAGGCGCTGGTCGAAACGTCGCCGGTGGGGGTCGCGGTCTTCGATGCCAGGAGCGGCAGACCCGTGTCGCTCAACCGCGAGGCGCGGCGGCTCGTGGAAGGCCTGCGCCAGCCGGGCCGCCCGGCGGAGGAGCTGCTGGAGGTAGTCACCTGCCGGCGGGCCGACGGGCGGTCTATCGCGCTCGCCGAGTTCCCGCTGGCGCAGCACCTGAGCAATGGCGAGACGGTGCGCGCCGAGGAGATCCTGCTCTCGGTCCCGGACGGCCGGAGCGTCACGATCTTGATCAACGTCACACCGATCCGCGCCGTCGACGGCCGGATCGAGGCTGCGGTGGTCACCATGCAGGACCTGGCGCCGCTAGAGGAGCTCGAGCGGCTGCGAACCGAGTTCCTGGGCATGGTGAGCCACGAGCTGCGGGCGCCGCTCACTTCCATCAAGGGCTCGGCCGCCACCGTGCTGAACGCATCGCAGGAGCTCGACCCGGCGGAGATGCTGCAGTTCTTCCGGATCATCGACGAGCAGGCCGATCACATGCGGGGCCTGATAAGCGACTTGCTGGATGCCGGGCGCATAGAGACGGGCACGCTGTCCGTCGCGCCCGAGCCCGTGGAGGTGTCCGTCCTGGTGGACCAGGCCCGCAGCACGTTCCTGAGTGGTGGCGGACGGCACATCGTCCGCATCGACCTGCCACCGGACCTGCCGCGCGTGATGGCCGACCGGCAGCGCGTCGTGCAGGTCCTCAACAACCTCTTTTCCAACGCGGCGCGGTACTCGCCCGAGCCGTCGCCGATCCGGGTCGACGCGGCGCTGGACGGCGTCTACGTTGCGATCTCCGTAGCCGACGAGGGCCGGGGCGTGCCGCCGGAGCAGTTGCCGCACCTGTTCCGCAAGCATGCCGGTGCGGCCGGCGCCGGGCGTGAGCCCGGGGCCGGGGCCTACGGCCTGGGCCTCGCCATCTGCCGCGGCCTGGTGGAGGCGCACGGGGGCCGCATCTCGGCCGAAAGCGGCGAGGGGGGACAGGGCACGCGATTCACCTTCACGCTCCCGCTGGCCGAGGAAGCCGGCGACGCGGACGCGGCCGGCTGGGCTCCGAGCCCTTCCCGGACGCCGCGGGGAACCCGGGAAGAAACGCGCATCCTCGTGGTGGACGACGACCCGCAAACGCTGCGCTACGTGCGGGACGCACTCTCGGCCGCCGGCTACGCCCCGATCGTCACCGGCAACCCGCGGGAGCTGTCCCGCGTCATCAGGATGGAGCGCCCGCGGCTGGTCCTGCTGGACCTGCTGCTGCCCGGAACGGACGGCATCAAGGTGATGGAGCAGGTTCCCGAGCTGGCCGATCTGCCGGTCATCTTCATCTCCGGCTACGGCCGGGACGAGACGATCGCCAAGGCGCTGGAGATGGGAGCCGCGGACTACGTCGTCAAGCCCTTCTCGCCGACGGAGCTGACGGCGCGGGTCAAGGCGGCCCTGCGGCGGCCTGCCGAGGTCGAGCCCTTCACGCTGGAGGATCTCGCCATCCGCTACGAACAACGGCGGGTGACCGTGGCCGATCGTCCCGTGGAGTTGACCGCCACGGAGTTCGAGCTGCTGCGCGTGCTCTCGAACAGCGCGGGACGGGTGCTGACGTACGACTCCCTGCTGCGCAGGGTGTGGGGAGAGCGGAATCGCGAGGGCGGCGCGAAGCTGGTACGCACCTTCGTGAAGAAGCTGCGCCGCAAGCTGGGCGACGACGCAAGCCGGCCGACCTACATCCTGACCGAGCGCGGCGTCGGTTACCGCATGCCCGCACCGGACAACCGCTAGGCGAGGAGTCTTCAATCGGACGGGGCTGCGCGCCGAACCCCCGGCGTCCGCTTGCGGGGGCCCCTTCGCCCCGCGCCGCTCCCGCCGAGGCGCGCCGCTCCCGCCGAGGCGCGCCGCTCCCGCCGAGGCGCGCCGCTCCCGCCGAGGCGCGCCGTGCGCGCCTTGCGGAGTCTGCACATTTCTACGGCGCAGACTCCTGGCCCGTCAATCGTCGCCTGACGGCTCCGCTCGGCTCCCAACCAACCCTGCAGGAGTCCGTGGTGAACGGCTGCAATCACCCAAGGTACAATGGCGGCCTGCTCGACAGCCGGACGGCGCAGGCGGCAGGGGAGTCGGCATGAGAATCGCTATTTCCCGGGCAGGCGCACTTCTCGGCGCGGCGGCTTGCGCCGCAGTGCTCTCGGCTGCCGGCCAGCAGCCCGGCGCCGGAGGGTCGTTCACCGCGGCGCAGGCCGCCGCGGGCCGCGCGGCGTTTCAGGCCAACTGCGCGTTCTGCCACGGCGCGGACCTGTCCGGAGGACCGTACGCGCCGCCGCTGGCCGGCGCCGCGTTCACGGACGGCTGGGCACGGCGGACGACGCGCGATCTCATCGAAGCGATCCGCACGATGCCGCCGGGCGACCCCGGTGTGCTGGGCGACGAAGCCCACGCCGGCATCGCCGCCTTCATCCTGCAGGCCAACGGCGTGGCCGTCGGCCCGACGCCCCTGGCGGCGACCGCGACCGCGTCGATCGATGCCGCGCTGACCAGCCGCTCGGATGCGGCCGTGCCCGCCGGAGCGCCCCCTCCGCGACCCTCCTGCAGCACGCCCCTGGAACGGCCGAGCGGGCCCGCGGGGGCGAGCGCGCGGCGGCCGCGGTCGAGCAGCGAGTGGCCGCTGTACGGCGGCTCGGCCACGAACCAGCGCTACTCGCCGCTGGCGCAGATCACGACGACCAATATCGCGACGCTCGGCGGCGCCTGGACGCGGCAGCTTCCCGGTCCGACGAACCAGTCTTCGATCACCATGTCGAGCGGCCGGGTCTTCGTCGCGCTGATGAACTGCCGCGTGGCCGCGCTGGACGCGAGGTCCGGCGACATCGCGTGGGTATCCGAGCTGACGGAGCCGCCCGCCCGGCGCGGCCTGGCGGTCGACGCCGACCTCGGCTTCGTGTTCGTGGCGGGCGCCGGCGGCACGATTTCCGCCCTCGACATGGCGACCGGCGCGTCCGCGTGGACGCATGAGCTCGCGCGCGATCCCGCCAACGACCGGGCGCTGCGGATTTCGTCGGCGCCGACCTACGCCGACGGCGTGCTGCTCGTCGCGATCGCGGGCGGCGACAGCGGCCGGCGCGGCGGGGTCAGCGCCCTCGACGCGCGCACCGGTGCCGAGATGTGGCGCTTCCACGCCATACCCGGACCCGATGATGTCGGGTTCGAGACGTGGCCGAACAACGAGATGTGGCGGGCCGGCGGCGGGGCCGTCTGGAGCCCGCCGGCCGTCGACGCCGAGCTGGGACTGGTGTACTTCGGCACCGGCAACCCGAACGGCAATCCGCTGGGCCTCCAGGGGCAGCATCCGACGCAGCACCCGGGTCCGCACCCGTCGCACTCGGGCGACCTGCGCCCGGGCGACCAGCTGTTCGCCGCCTCGGTGGTGGCGTTGGACCTCGCGACGGGCGAGTACCGCTGGCACTTCCAGCTCACGCGCCACGACATCTGGGACATGGACGTGCCCACGCCCCCGGTGCTGTACGACGCCACCGTGGACGGACGGCCCCGCAAGGGGATCGCCGTCATGCGCACCGACGGATACCTCTTCCTGTTCGACCGGGTCGACGGATCGCCGCTGCTGCCGCTCGAGGAGCGTGCCGTCCCGCAGGATCCCTATCAGGTGACGGAGCCGACGCAGCCGTTCCCGGTCGGCGGCGAGCAGGTGGTCCCCAATTGCGTCGAGCCGTGGCTCGTCCCGCCCGGGTTCGGAACCGGCTGCTACTTCGATCCGCTCAACCAGCCCAACGTGATGGTGCCCTACATCGGCACCCGGCAGGCGCCGATGGCGTACAGCCCGGAGACGGGCTACTTCTACGTGGGGGCGGCCGTCTACCCGTGGTGGGCGACACGGTTCGGCGTCTCGCACAACGAGCCGGGCCTGCAGTGGTACGGACTGATCACGGCCATCGACGCGCGCACGAACCGGATCGCCTGGCAGCGGCGCTCTCCGTATCCCAAGGCGCACGGCGGCGGGATGCTGGCCACCGCCGGGCGCCTGGTGTTCCACGGCGAGGTGAACGGCAACGTCCAGGCCCTCGACGCCGCGACGGGCGAGCTGCTGTGGCAGTTCCAGACAGGGCTGGGCGCCGACTCGGCCCCGATGATCGCGTACGAGCTGGACGGCGAGCAGTACATCGCCCTCGCGCCGAGCGGCGGCGGGTCGACGCACGGACCGTCGACGGGGGCGCGATCGACCGGTGACGCGGTGTGGGCGTTCAAGCTCGGCGGCAGCGTTCGACCGGCCAGTCCGCCCGCGTTGCCGCCGATGGTGCAGACCTTTGAAGGGCACGGGCTGGCCCAGAGGACGAACGCGATCGTCATCGACTTCGAAGAGCGGCGGAAGGACACCATCCGGCCGCCGGGCCTCGAGATCGACGACTACGAGACGTTCGAGCCCCGGCGCGTGCAGGTGGCCGCGGGCGAGCAGGTCACCTGGACGAACACCGGCCAGGCGCCGCACACCGTCACCGTTCGTCAGCAGACCTGGACGACCGGGCCGATCGCACCCGGCGCGACCGGCTCAATCCGCTTCGATACGCCCGGCAGGTACGTCTACACGTGCGAGCAGCACCCCTGGCAGCAGGGAGAAATCACCGTCGTCAGGTAGCCCGATACCGTGATGCTCGCTGACCAATACGATTGCGTGGCGCACGCCGACCACGGCGCTGCCCTGCGACAACGACCCGCGCTCGGTGTTCGAGCGGCTGTTCGGGAGCAGCGGCAGTTCCTCGGCTATGCCGGCCGCTACGCCCGCCGGCCGCCCATCGCGCAGCACCGGTTCCGCACGATCGGCCGTCAAGAAATCCGATTTGTGACGAAGGACACGCGGACCAAGCAGAAATGCCTTGGCGTGGACCCGCTGGTCAACCGCAACGGGCCAAGGCTCGGATGAGGAAATATTCGAAAACCGTGTGGATGCCGGGAGGATCGATGGGTCACTCGGCCGCGGCCATTGAAGTGACCTGGATCGTCCTGGTCCCGGAGTCCAGCGTGCCGACGACTGCTACTTTCTTTCCGGCAAACTCTCTTGATTTGTCCTGGTCGCTCAACCAATAGACTTCTTTGCCGTCAAACAAAATGAACGGGACGCTGTGGTCATCGACGCAAGCGATGGTGCAGGCAGCGTCGGTCGACCCCATCCGCATTCCGGAATGATCGGCTATGGGGCATTCCTCATCGGTGATCGTGCCTGAGAACGTCTGTCTGCTCTGGGCTGCAAACATCGCGGCGGAGGCAAGAAGAGCGGAGGCAAGAAGACCTATCAGTAGATATTTCATAAAGCTCACGCAAAGCGAAGTCATTCGCAACCTGCGGGAAATCGGGGGAAGGTGTCACACACCCCCCCCCGATTCGTGGTCGAAAACCCCGAGGCCGACGAGAAACTCTCTGCCGGTTATCGCCCGCCAATCATGATGTGGGCTTCCGGCGTGCCCTCAAACATCAGCCAGGCGCCGCCCTCGTCGCGAACATTCGGCAGTCCGACTTGCTCCGCCGTCAGGTTCGGCATGCCGATAAACGTGTGCCAGATGGCGGTGTGCTGGCTGTTGCCCCGGAGGTTATACCAGATGGACCCGACTTCGGACAGCTCACGCGTTCCGTCTTTCCCGGCGGCCACAACCAGATCCCTAATCCCTCCGGTGCCGCTGCTCGACAAGATAGGCAAACCGGCGCGCCTGGGGTCGTCTTCCCCAAGCAATGGCGTGGCCTTGGCCCCCATCTCCGCGAACGCTCGATTCTGCATGATGCGCGGCAGGTTGGCATCGCTGCTGGTGCACTCCACCGACCACGGCCGCTCTCCGGGAAAGCCGGTCAGGTCGTAGCAGATCATACGGCCGGGGCCTCTCCTCAAAACTTCATACGTAAAGTCGGCAGCCGTGACCTCTTCGCCCGCATCCGGATTCCGAATTATCTTGATGACCGTGGCGTCCCTGGCCATAGCCACGTTCGGAGCGGCGAGCAACGGCTTTTCGATGGGGTCTGTCACCAACTCGTGCCGGCGCTCCTCGTAGATCTGCGCCTGAGCCGGCGCGCTCATCGCAACCGCCATTAGGCCGAGTACAAACAGAGAGATCGGTTTCATGTGAGTCCTCCAATCGCGATGTCTCAACACCTGGGTGTCCGAAAGCCAGCAGCATACCACGATGGCGACGTACTCTGTCTATTGAATGCTTCCGCCGACGGGCAGGCCGCTCGGTACGCGCTCGGGAATCGTCCGGTCGAACGAGTCATCGCTCAGAGCGATCAAAAACTCGATCAGATCCGTGTCTTCTTCGTCCACGTTCTGCAACGCGCGAAGCCGCGGATCGAGCTCCTCGTAGCTGACGTTCGGGTTCCGGGATTCCCCGGCGATGGTGGATTCATAGAACCCCACGACGGCGCGCAGCGTCCGGAACATGCCATTGTGCCCGTATGGGAAGGTAAACTCGAGGTTTCGCAGCGACGGCGTGCGAAACGCATAGCTGTCGCACGCTGCTCGGGACGCTGCAGTACGCGGCTCCGGAGGAGCTGCCGGGCAAGGAGGGTTCTGCGCGCCTCCGTCGGAGGCGGGCGTTGTGGCACCTGATGCAAGGGCGGGGTTGTCGGGCACGCCCATGACATGCAGTTTGTAATCGGAGAACATGGGCCCGTTGTGGCACCTGATGCACCCGATCTCGTCGAAGCGCTGCATTCCGCTGACCTGTTCCTCCGTCATGGCGCTGCGGTCGCCGCGCATGTAGCGGTCGAACGGCGAGTTGTTGGCCAGCAGCGACCGCATGAACGCCGCTATCGCCCTGCCCAGGTTTTCCGCGTTGACCGGCTGTTCACTGCCGAAGGCCTCGGCGAACAGGCTCTGGTACTCGGCGTTGGCCTGGAGCTTCGCCACCACTCTCTCGACAGCCTCATCCTCCGGGTAGGTGTCCCCTCGCATTTCCTCAAACGACTTGAGCGGTTCGAGCGCCTGCGATTCGAGGCTCCTGATGCGATTGTCCCAGAACGTCGGCGCAGTCGCCGGGTCGTAGCGGCCCGATTCATCGATGCCGTTGAAAGCAACGTTCAGAACCGTCGGACTATTGCGTTTGACGAGATGCCCGTCACGCCGGAAGCGGCCCAGGCCGATGCCCGTCACGCCGGTCGACAGGTCGCGGTCATCTGTATAGGCGAATTCGGGATGATGGCACGTCGCGCAGGCTACGTCTTGGGGTCCCGACAAAAGCGGGTCCCAGAACAGCAGCCTGCCCAGCTCAACTCTTGCTGGGGTCGTCGGGTTATATCCCGGCGCCTGCTCAGTCTCTGGCAGCGCCGACACACTGTGGTCAATGGCACCAACTTCTTGTGCAACGGCACCAACTTCCATGAAAAGGAGTACGGCGACCGTAGCTGCTGCGACCAGCAGATGTTTCGCTCCGAAGATTATAGGCACGAGTACCCCCCCCCTTGTGCGGGCCCCCTTCACAGGCCTGAGCGCGCCGCGGGACAGCCACTCTACCCACAACTATGGGCGGGTGTCAAGAGAGAATGCGCCGCAGAGAATGCGCCGCGCCGCAACCGACAGCGGTGCGGCGGGGCGCACGTCGGACAGGCGGGCCGGGCGGGCCGTCGCGGGGTCTTCGATCACCGCAATGAGCTGCAGGCGCCCGCCACACCGGGGGCATTCGAGGACATCGAACCCAAAGCTCCGGCGGATGAACTCCGCCCAGAGACCGTTCGCCGCGGGCGGGGGTCCCCAACTCCCGCCGCATCCCTGGAGTCTTCAGGAGGCGAATTCTCGTGGGAGCCGACGGGTTCCCCGAATCGGACCACGTCGGGCGCAACGCGTAGCGACACACCGGCTCGAGGCGGTCCCGCTGGCCGGCCGGCCACGCAGAGCGCGGCATGGAGATCGAAGCCGTTGTGGCGCGCCTGACACGGCCCGAGCCCTGGAGGGTCGGTGACGGCGGCCAGGGAGGCGCCGCCGCGACGGACCCGGGCGCCGGCCCGCGACCCGAGCACGACCCGGCCCTGCACCGACGCCGCCGCGAGCCCGGCCAGCACCGGGGCCTCCTCGGCCCATTCGTCCACCGTGCTCCCACCCGCATCGGTCTCCTCCAGCCCCTGCGGGGGCAGTAGCCGCCATCGCCGCGCCCTCCGGCCCGCTCGCTACGCGCATGTCCCATGCCTCGAGCGAGGTTGCCGTCTTCTCCCGAATGCTGACCGGGATCTCCCGCGCGGCCTTGTTGCCGATCTGATGGCAGGCCAGCCCGCATCCGGCAATCGGCCTGTCCATCAGCGCCAGCCAGTAGGCAGCCGGGTAGTACTCCGCCGCGGCCGCTTCGCTCGGCGCCGCAACCGCCTCGAGATCGAGCACCTGCCCGGGCGCGGCGGGCTGCCGCGGGGAGTCGACGAGGCCGTAGCCGCGCACCCCCCGGCGCGTCGCGGTACTCGATGATCGTGCTGCGCCTGTCCGGCGCCTGCGCCCAGATGCGCACGCTCCCGCCGCCCCGAACCCGCCGAACCCGACGCTCGTCGCCGTGGCGCGGTAGCTGGTGAGCTCGCGCGCCGCCGAGGGCCTCGACGTACCTGTGGAGAATCGTCGCGGCCGGCGGGGCGCCGGGCACCCCCGCAAGCAGATCGTCGGCGTAGAGCGCCGGCGCGCCGTACGCGTGCTCCATCGTCGGCGTCGGCAGAGGACGGTCCCGGGTGTGATGGCAGGTGAAGCAGGAGACCACCTGACGCCCCCCGAAGTGGTCGCGGTTGATGGCGTCCACCATCCTCACCATGCGCCGCGCCATGATCTTGGCTGGCGGATCGGCCGCCCAGTCCACCTCCCGGGTGCCTGCGTTCACGTGGCAGTTCGCGCAGTCCCAACCGAGCGAGGCGCACATCAAGCCCATGCTGGCCAGGAAATCGTCGACCGGCATGTCGCCGAGCACCTGGACGTTCTCGAACACCCGGCGCTTGCCGGGGGTTCGGGGCGCCGACCCCTCTCGAGCGACGGCTATGGCCGCGGCTGTCGCCGCAGGTGGCCGTACAACAGCTCTTCCGCGAACTCCACGCACTTGTACTCGAGCAGCTCGGCATGCTCCTCGACGCGGCGGTATAGCGGCATCCGAATCGTCCAGGGCCGCGTGAACACCTCCGGGTCGGTCATCGTCGCTTCGTAGTGCAGCGTGTTCTCGTCGATCGCGGAATAGCGCCTGTAGTCGTGCCACGGACTGGCGACGCCATGCACGAAGATCACGAGCGGACCCTCGCCGGCCGTGTGGTACACGATCCTGACGCCGTCCGAGTCGACCGAGCCCGCGGTGGCGTCGACCGTTTCCCCGCGCCAGTCGGTGACCGTCACCTGCGCGTCCGCGAGCGACGGAACGAGGCAGAGCAGACCGGCGAGCAAGAGCGAGTGCAGAACCTTCACGGGTGTCTCCTGTGCGGGTGGCGGGCCGTACGCATCGAGCACGGCAGCAGTCGCGTCAGCCGCACGTGTCGGCGACCGACATCGCGGACGTGAGATTCACGCGGTGGGGTTCGACACTGGTGATGTCAGGCCCTTGACGGCGACCTTGCGCCCCTCGGCGAGCGCTCCGGTCGCGTTGACCGACGCCGGGGCCGTATGCTGGGCCCGCTGGAACGACGCCAGCAACCCCTCCGCGTCGAGAAAATCGGTGACCCCGACCAGCTGCAGGCGATTGGAGCCGAGCGCCGCGCGGCCCGCGTCCTCGAGCTCCACGGCGCTGGGGGAGGGGTACCGGGCCGCCTCCGGATCGGTCGCGCGAGTCAGAACCCACGCGTCGCCGTCCCTCTCGACGCAGCCGACGGTCTTCACCAGGGGCACCGCACAAAGCTCGGTCTCATGCCGGATGCGGCTCCCACGTCAAGGTCGTAGCGGCAGTGCACCCCACCGCGAACCCCCGCTCGCCGCTAATGCCGGAAGTGCCGCCGGCCCGCGAACACCATGGCCAGTCCGTGCTCGTCTGCGGCGGCGATGACCTCCTCGTCGCGGCGCGAGCCGCCGGGCTGCACGACCGCAGTGGCGCCGGCGGCGGCTATCGCGTCGAGCCCGTCGCGAAACGGGAAGAACGCGTCGGACGCGGCCACCGTACCGGTCAGCGATCCCGCCTTGAGCGTCGCGACCTTGACCGCATCGACGCGGCTCATCTGGCCGGCCCCGACGGCCGCCGCGCGGTCGGCGCGGGCGAAGAGAATCGTGTTCGACTTGACGTGGGCGCACACCCGCCAGGCGAACCGCAGGGCCGCCCATTCCTCCGCGGTGGGCGCCCGCCGGGTGGCGACGCGCAGCCGCGTGCCGGGCGCGATCTCGGCGCCGTCGCGCCACTCCGCCTCTGCCTCGGCGACGCGGTCGCGCTCCTGGACGAGCAGGGCGCCCAGGATGGACCGCGCCTCGCGCCGGTCGGCGCCCGTCCCGGTCAGCCGGCCGAAGTCGGCCAGCACGAGCCGCAGATTCTTCTTGGCCGCGAGGACCGCGCGCGCCTCGGGCGTCGCGTCGGGCGCCACCACCGCTTCGATGAAGGTGCTGGCGATCGCCTCGGCCGTGTCCGCGTCGAGCGGCCCGTTCAGCCCCACGATGCCGCCGAACGCGGAGAGGGGATCGACCTCGCGGGCCGCGACGTACGCGTCGCGGAGCGTCTCGGCCGTCGCCACCCCGCACGGGTTGGTGTGCTTGATGACGACCGCAGCAGGTGAGGCGAACTCCAGCGCCAGGCGGGCGGCCGCGTCGAGATCCAGCAGGTTCGTGAACGACAGCGCCTTGCCCTGCACCACCTGCGCCGCCCCGAAGCCCCAGGCGGGCTCGACCCCGTAGAGCGCCGCCTGCTGGTGCGGGTTCTCCCCGTAGCGCAGGTCTTGCAGCTTGCGTCCCGACAGCGCCAGGTGGTCGGGGGCCAGCCCGTCGAAGGTCAGCGGCTTGCGGGTGAACCGTCCGTCGTCGACGCCCACCGCCGCCAGCGCGGCCGCGATGGTGCCGTCGTACTCGGCCGTGTGCGCGAAGGCCTTGCGGGCGAGGTCGAAGCGGAAGCGCTGATCCAGCCGGCCCGGATCGTCGAGCGCCTGCAGCACGCGGCCGTAGTCCGCCGGGTCGACGACCACCAGCACGTCGCGGAAGTTCTTGGCGGCCGACCGCACCATGCTCGGCCCGCCGATGTCGATCTGCTCGATCAACTCGTCGAAGCTCGTGTCCGGCCGGGTCGCCGCGCTGGCGAACGGGTACAGGTTCACCACCACCATGTCGATGGGCCGGATGCCCTGGTGCGCCAGCGCCGACAGGTCGTCCGGCCGATGCCGCCGCGCCAGGATGCCGCCGTGCACCGCGGGGTGCAGCGTCTTCACGCGGCCGTCCATCATCTCCGGAAAGCCGGTGACCTCGGAGATGGCCATCACCGCCAGCCCCGCGTCGCGCAGGGCCCGGGCGGTGCCGCCGGTCGACACCAGCTCGACGTTGCGCTCCGCGAGACCCCGCGCGAGCTCGACGAGACCCGTCTTGTCCGACACGCTCAACAACGCACGCATGACGCTCACTACCTCCCTGGAAACACGCTATGGTCGGGATCTTCGCTCGCGGGCGCCCGATGGTATCCTGAACGGCCGAACGCCGGCAAGAAAGGCGCGCACAGCGCGGGGCGACGGCCCCCCCGCAAGCGGACGCCGGCCATTCAGGGCGCAGCCCCGCCTGAATGCAGCGCCGGCGCAGCCGGCGCAAGGCGCGCACAGCGCGCCTCGGCGGGAGCGGCGCGGGGCGAAGGGCCCCCGCAAGCGGACGCCGGGGGTTCGGGGCAAAGCCCCGTCTGAATGAAGCTGCGCACAGCGCGCCTCGGCGGTAGCGGCGCAGGGCGAAGGCCCCCCGCAAGCGGACGCCGGGGGTGCGGGGCAAGCCCCGTCTGAATGAAGATGGCCGACACCCTGCAAGTCATTCCCTCCATCGAGCAGCTCCGCCAGCGCGACGCCGTGCGGCGGCTCGAGGCCCGCTTCGGACGCGACGCGGTGATCGCCGCCCTGCGGACGGAGGCGCAGTCCGTCCGGGCGCGGCTGGCGGACGCGCCGGAGCCCGACGCCGACCGCGAGGCGATCGCGCGCCGGATCGAGAGCAGCCTGGCGCGGCGACTGCCCGCGGCGCTCTCGCCGTCGCTGCGCCCGGTGATCAACGCGACCGGCGTCATCGTCCACACCAACCTGGGCCGCGCGCCGCTCGGCCGGGCGGCCGTCGCGCGCCTGGCGGCCGCGGCCGGCTACTCCAACCTCGAGTACGACCTCGACCGCGGCGGCCGCGGGTCGCGCGCCGTCCACGCCCGGGCGCTGCTGCGGCGTCTCACCGGCGCGGAGGACGCCGCCGTCGTCAACAACAACGCCGCCGCCGTGCTGCTGGCCGTGACGGCGCTGGCCGCCGGCCGGGAGGTGCTCATCTCGCGCGGCGAGCTCGTCGAGATCGGGGGCGGGTTCCGCATCCCCGACGTCCTGCGGCAATCCGGCGCGCTGCTGCGGGAGGTCGGCACCACGAACCGGACGCGCACCGCCGACTATGCCGCCGCCATCGGCGACCGCTCGGCGCTCATCCTGCGCGTGCACCCGTCGAACTTCCGCATCGAGGGCTTCACCGAGCGTCCGTCGCTCCCCGCGCTCACGGCGCTCGGCCGCCGGTTCGACGTACCGGTCGTCGAGGATCTCGGCAGCGGCAACCTGCTGGATCGCGCCGCCTGGGCGGACGGGCCGCGCGGCTGGGACGAGCCCGGCGTGGGCGCCAGCGTGGAGGCCGGGGTGGCCGTCTGTTGCTTCAGCGGCGACAAGCTGCTCGGAGGCCCCCAGGCCGGCATCCTCGTCGGGCGGCGCGACTGCCTGCAGCCGATCCGCCGGCATCCCCTCATGCGGGCCGTGCGTGCGGACAAGCTGGCGTACGCCGCGCTGGAGGCGACCCTGCTGGAACACGCGACCGGGCGCGCCGGGCAGTCGATCCCGGTGCTGGCCATGATGCGGGCGACGCCGGACGCGCTGGACGCCCGGGCGCGAGGAATCGCGGCCGGCCTGACGCACGCCGCCGGCCTGACCCTCGCCGTGGGCGCCGGCGAGTCGACGATCGGCGGCGGCACCACCCCCGGCCTGACGCTGCCGACCCGCCTGCTGCGCGTGCGGCTCGACGGCTGCGGCGCCGACCGCCTCGAGGTGCTGCTCCGCGGCGGCGCGCCGCCGGTCATCGCCCGCATCGAGCGCGACGAGGTCGTGCTCGACCTCCGCACGGTGCAGCCGGAGGAAGATGACGCCCTGGCGGCCGCGCTGGCGCGGGTCGCCTCAGGCGGGGTCGCCGGCTGACCTGCGTTTCGGACAGGCGGCGCAGCGGAGCGATTCGCCGTCCGACCCCACGACGTCGGGACCGCCGCAGGAGCCGCGCAGGCAGGAATAGTTGAAGAGGACGCCGACGGCCATCACCAGCATGGCCGCCGCGATCACGGCCACGGAGAGCAGGAACAGCGCCATCCCCGCCATCTTACCAGCCGCGGGGCGTCAGCGCGCCCCGGTCAGCGCGGCGAAGGCCGGCGTTTCGCGTTCGTGCAGGGTGCCGTCGGCGCCGCGGACGATCAGCAGTGCGGCCCAGCCCTGCGCGACCGCCAGCTCGTAGCCCGCGTCGGGGCCCAGCACCCCAAGGGCCGTCGCGATGGCGTCGGCCCGGACGCACAGCGGCTCGATGACGCTGACCTGCGCGAGCCCGTGATCCACCGGCCGGCCGCTGCGCGGATCGATGGTGTGCGAGACGCGCCGGCCCGCCACCTCGTAGTAGTTGCGGTAGTCGCCCGAAGTCGCCAGCGCGCGGTCGCGGAGGCGGACGCGGCGCCGGACGGCCGGCGGGCCGGGGGCGGGCCGCTCGATGCCGACGCGCCAGGCATCGCCCCGCGGGCTGAGGCCGGCGGCGCGCACCTCCCCGCCCACCTCGACCAGGTACGAGCCGAGCCCTGCGGCACGCAGCCGCTCGGCCACCCGATCGACCGCGTACCCCTTCGCGAGCGCGGACAGGTCGCACGACAGCCGCGGCACCAGCTTGCGGATCGACGACGTGGCGGGCTCGATCCGCAGCTGCCGGAAGCCGACCTGGCGCCGCAGGCGGTCGAGGTCGCGCTCGGTCGGCGGCGCGGCCGGCTCGCCCGCCGGCCCGAAGCCCCAGGCGTCGACCAGCGGCCCGACGGTGACGTCGAAGGCGCCGTCGGTCAGCTCGCTGATCTCGAGGGCGTGCCGCAGCACCGCCAGCGTGTCGGCCGATACCCGGAACGGGTCGGTGGTGCGCGCGCGGTTGAAGCGGCTGACCTCGGACTCCGGCCGGTAGGTCGACATGCGCTCGTCGACGCCGGCCAGCGTCTGCTCGATCGTCTTCCGCAGCGCGGCGGCCCGTTCGTCGTCCAGGTCGGCGGCGACGACCCGCACGGCGAACGTCGTGCCCATGGTCGGGCCCGTAAAGACGTGGACCGCCGGTCCGTCGTTCGCGGGCAGGCAGGCGCCGGCGCAGAGCAGGAGAGGCAGGAGCACGCGGACCCGTTGCACGGCGGCCAGGCTCCGGGCTCTACCCGAAGTCGTCGAACAGGATGTTCTCGGGCTCGACGCCCAGCCCGTCCAGCATCTCCATGCACGCCTTCAGCATGAGCGGCGGGCCGCACAGGTAGTACTCGACGTCCTCGGGCGCGGGGTGGTCCTTGAGGTAGTTCTCGAGCACGACCTGATGAATGAAGCCCGTGTCGCCCGTCCACTTGTCCTCGGGCAGCGGCTCGGACAGGGCCAGGTGCCATTCGAAGTTCTCGTGCTCGGCCGCGACCGTGTCGAAGTCGTCGATGTAGAACGCCTCGCGCAGGCTGCGGGCGCCGTACCAGAAGCTCACCTTGCGCCGCGTGCCCACGCGGCGGAACTGGTCGAAGATGTGCGAGCGCATCGGCGCCATGCCCGCGCCGCCCCCGATGAAGAGCATCTCCGCGTCGGTCTCCCTGGCGAAGAACTCCCCGAACGGCCCGGAGATCGTCACCTCGTCGCCCGGCTTGAGCCCGAACAGGTACGCCGTCATCTTGCCCGGCGGCGTGCCCTCGGGCGCGCGCGGCGGCGGCGAGGCGATGCGCACGTTGAGCATGATGACGCCCTTCTCCTCGGGGTAGTTCGCCATCGAGTAGGCGCGCGTCACCGGCTCGTCCAGCTCCGCCGTGTACTTCCACAGATTGAACTTGTCCCAGTCGCCGCGGTAATCGTCCTCGACGGCGATGTCCTGGTACGGGTAGCTGCCCACCGGCGCCTCGATCTGGATGTACCCGCCGGCCCGGAACGGCACCGCCTCGCCGGGCGGGAGCTCGAGGAGCAGCTCCTTGATGAACGTCGCGACGTTGTGGTTCGAGCGCACCTTGCACTGCCAGCGGCGGATGTCGAATATCTCCGCCGGCACCTCGATGCGCATGTCCTGCTTGACCTTCACCTGACACGACAGCCGCACGCCGTCGCGCACCTCGCCGCGGTCGAGATGACTGAGCTCGGTCGGCAGCACGGCGCCGCCGCCGTCGAGCACCTTGACCTTGCAGACGCCGCAACTGCCCTTGCCGCCGCAGGCGGAGGGAACGAAGAGCCGGTTCGCGGCGAGCGTGCCGAGCAGGGTGCCGCCGGAGGACGCCTGCAACGCTCGGTCCGTCTCGTCATTGACCGTGATGGCCACGTCGCCGGTCGCCACGAGCTGCCGCCTGGCGACCATCAGCAGGCCGACCAGCGACACGATCGTGAACGTGAACATCGCCACGCCGAGTGTGACCGTGAGCATGCCGCGCCCCTACAGTTGCACGCCGGCGAACGCCATGAAGCCGATCGCCATCAGCCCGACCAGGATGAACGTCAGCCCCAGGCCCCGCAGCCCCTCGGGGGGATTGCTGTAGCGCAGGCGCTCGCGGATGCCGGCCAGGGCGACGATGGCCAGCGCCCAGCCGACGCCCGACCCGAACCCGAAGACGGTGCTCTCCGCCAGGGTGTAGCTGCGCTCCACCATGAACAGCGACGCACCCAGAATGGCGCAGTTCACGGCGATGAGCGGCAGGAAGATGCCGAGCGCCGCGTACAGCTTCGGCACGAAGCGGTCGAGCGTCATCTCGACGATCTGCACCATGGCGGCGATCGTGCCGATGTAGGTGAGGAACCCGAGGAAGGTCAGGTCCTGCTCCGCCAGGCCGGGATGCAGCCAGTCCAGCGCGCCGGGCTGCAGCAGGCGGGTGTAGATCACGTTGTTCATCGGCACCGTGATGGTCAGCACGAAGATGACCGCCACGCCGAGCCCCAGCGCGGTCTTGACCTGCCTGGACACGGCCAGGAAGGAGCACATCCCCAGGAAGAACGCCAGCGCCATGTTCTCGACGAAGACGGCCTTGACGGCGAGGTTGACGTAGTGCTCCATCACTCGCTCTCGTTCTGCTCCGGCTTCCACGTCCGCAGCGCCCAGATGAAGAAGCCGATGATGAAGAAGGCGCCCGGCGACAGCACCATGAGCCCGTTCGGCGTGTACCACCCGCCCTCGCTGGCGAGCGGCAGCAACTGGGTGCCGAACAGGGTGCCGAAACCGAGCAGCTCGCGCAGGAACGCGGTGCCCATCAGGATGGCCCCGTAGCCCAGCCCGTTGCCGATGCCGTCGATCAGGCTCATGGCGGGCGGGTTCTGCATGGCGTACGCCTCGGCGCGCCCCATGATGATGCAGTTGGTGATGATCAGGCCCACGAACACGGAGAGCTGCTGCGAGATTTCGAACAGGTAGGCCTTGAGGATCTGGTCCACCACGATGACCAGCGAGGCGATGATCGTCAGCTGCACGATGATCCGGATGTTGGTCGGAATGTGCTGGCGCAGGGCGCTGACGAAGAAGTTCGAGGACATCGTCACGCCGATGACGGCGGCGCTCATCACCAGCGCGGTGTCCATCCTCGTCGTCACGGCCAGGGCCGAGCAGATGCCCAGCACCTGCAGCGTGATCGGGTTGTTGTTGAAGATCGGGTCGACGAGCGCTTCACGCGTCTTCGTCTGCGCAGCCATCAGGCGCCCCTTCCCGCCCGCAACCGCTCGATGTACGGGCGAAACCCTTCCTCGCCGAGCCAGAAGCGCAGCATGTTGGTGACGCCGCGGCTCGTCATCGTCGCCCCGGCCAGGCCGTCCACCCGGTACGGATCGGCCTCGGGAGGGCCGGCCCGGCCGCGAATCACCTCGATGCGCACCTCGTCGTCCGCGCCGAACGCCCGGCGGCCCGGCCACAGCGCCTTCCAGCGCGGATTGTCGACCTCGCCCCCGAGGCCGGGCGTTTCGCCGTGCGCGTAGTAGGTGATGCCGCGAATGGTCTCCAGGTCGGCGTCGAAGGCGACGAACCCGTAGAGCGTCGACCACAGGCCCATCCCGCTGATCGGCAGGATGACGAGCTCGAGCGCGCCGTCGGCGCCGCGCACCTCGTAGACGACGGTATGGTGCGCCACCCGTGCGATGCCCGCCGGGTTGTCGGCCGCCGCGCGGCTGGTGTCCTGGTCGGCCGCGGCCGCGCGGTCGTCGAAGGCATCGGGGTCGATGTCCGCGACTTCCTCCCCCGTCGCGAGATCGATGACCACGGCGCGAATCGCCTCGAAGCGCGCGTCGATCTCCTCGGGCGACGGGCGCTCGTCGCTCGCGGCCAGCCCCGCCGCCACGAGCACGTTGCGGCGCTTCTCGAGCGCCGCGTTCGCCGCCTGCAGATCCTGGAGCGCCACCGCCGAGGTCGAGACGACGATGGCGCAGGCGACGCAGACGGCCGCCGCGAACGCGAGATTGTAAACCGCGCTAGCGTGCATTCCTGGCCCTCCTCCGTCTGATGTTCGCTTGCACGGCGAAGTAGTCGATCAGGGGCGCGAACAGGTTCATGAACAGGATGGCGAGCATCATGCCCTCGGGGTAGGCCGGGTTGACCACCCGGATCAGCACCGCCAGCGCGCCGATGAGGAACCCGTAGACGTACTGCCCGCGCAGCGCCGTCGGCGCCGAGACCGGGTCGGTCGCCATGTAGACCGTGCCGAACGCCCAGCCCCCGAGCAGGAAATGCCAGGCCGGCGACACGTCGAAGAACGGGTTGGTCGCCGAGCCGACGCCGTTCAGGGTCAGGGCCATGAGCGCGGTCCCGGCCACGACGCTCAGCATGATGCGCCACGACCCGACGCCGGTCACCACCAGCACCGCCGCCCCCAGCAGGCAGGCCACGACCGACGTCTCGCCCATCGAGCCCGGGATGAAGCCGACGAACGCGCTCCACGGCTCGACCGCCCCGGCGACCGCGGACGTGCCGCCCAGCGTCGCCTGCGCCAGGGAGGTGGCGCCGCTGACGCCGTCGGTCGTGGTCTGCGCCGCAATCCACACCGTGTCCCCCGAGAGATCGGCCGGATACGCGAAGAAGAGGAACGCCCGGCCGACGAGCGCCGGGTTCAGGACGTTCATGCCGGTGCCGCCGAAGATCTCCTTGCCCACGACGATGCCGAACGAGACGCCGAGCGCGACCTGCCAGAGCGGGATGGTCGGCGGCAGGATCAGCGGGAACAGCATGCCGCTGACCAGGAATCCCTCGTTCACGTCGTGCTTGCGCACGGAGGCGAACAGCATCTCCCAGAAACCGCCCACCGCGAACGTCACGGCGAGCACCGGCAGGTAGTACAGCCCGCCGTGCACGAAGCAGGCCGTCCAGCTCTCCGGCGCGAAGCCGATCCCTAGCAGCTCGACCACGCCGGTCTGCCAGGTGTCGAGCGGCGGGGCGCCCATGGCGATCGCCCGGTTCGCCTGGTAGCCGGTGTTGTGGAAGGCCATGTAGATGCAACCGGCCAGCGAGACCACCACCGTCACCATCATCCGCTTCAGATCGAGGCCGTCGCGGACGTGGGACGGACCCCCGGTCACGTGACCGGGCGTGTACAGGAACGTGTCCTGGGCCTCCCAGAGGGCATACAGCTTCTCGAGCCGGCCGCCCGGCTCGAAGTGGTGCGCCTGCCGGTCGAGGAGACGGCGCAGAAACTTCATGACTTGACGGCGGGCGCCGCCGTGCGGCGCAGACCCCTACCCTTCCTGTTCGAGCGTGTCGAGCACATGACGCAATCGCGGTCCGTAGTCGTTCTTGCCGGCGCAGACGAACGTGCAGAGCGCCAGGTCTTCCTCGTCCAGCTCGAGGCACCCGAGCTCCTCGGCGCGGTCGACGTCGCCCATGAGCAGCGCCCGCAGCAGGGGCGTCGCCATCAGGTCGAGCGGCATGACGTGCTCGAAGGTCCCGAGGGGCACGATGGCCCGCTGCGATCCGTTGGTGGAGGTCGTCAGGCGGAGTTGCCGCCGCGGCAGCAGCGCGGAGACGAACGTCCGGATCGCGGAGAACTTGTCGAGGCCCGGCCCCAGCCAGCCAAGGAACTCCCGCTCCCGCCCCTCGGCGAGCACGGAGATCTGCTGGTGGTAGCGTCCCAGGTAGCCGTGCACCGCACCGACGGCCGCGCGCCCGGACAGCACCGAGCCGGAGATCGCACGCGTCTCCCCGTCCTCGAGCTCGCCGCGGAGCACGTCATCGAGGGCGGCCCCGAGCCGGGTGTGCAGCAGCCGCGGCCGCCGCACCGGCGGCCCGCCGAGCGCCACGACGCGGCCCGTCTCCAGCGAGCCGGTGCGCAGCAGCGTGCCGATGGCCGCCGCGTCCTGCGCGCCGAGGTGCCAGACGGTCTTGCCGCGATCGACCGGATCCAGCGTATGGATGTGCAGGCCGACCGTGCCCGCCGGATGCGGGCCGGCGAACTGCTCGTGACGCACGCGCTCGCCGGCCGGGACCGGGATGGCTGTCTGCGGGGCGGTGCACACGAAGACCGGGCCGTCGGTGAGGCGGCCGAGCGCCGCCACGCCCCACTCGAAGGCCGTCGCATCCGTCACCGCCGCGTCGAGCGACGGCGCGAGCGGCTGCGTGTCGATTGCCGTGACGAAGATCGAGTGCGGCCGGGCCGCCGGATTCGCGACGCGTCCGAAGGGGCGGGCCCGCAGCGCGACCCACAGGCCGGACTCGACGAGCAGCTCCTGCACCTCGGTCGGGCTCAGCCCCGCCGGGTGGCGCCCCGTGAACGTCCGGTAGCGCTCCTGCTCCGCCTCGCGCCCCTCGCGCTCCGCGCGGCTCGTCTCGATGACGACGGACTGCAGCGCGCGGCGTGCGCCGCGGTTGACGGCCGTCACGCTGCCGGCGGCCGGGGCCGTGTACCGCACGCCGGCCATCTTCTTGTCCTCGAGCAGCAGTTGGCCGCGCCGCACGCTGTCGCCCACCGCGACGTGCATCGTCGGACGCAGCCCGACGAAGTCCGCCGCAACGAGCGCCACGTGCCGCGGCGCCGGCGGCCGCTCGACCTCCTGAACCGGCTCGCCGGCTAGCGGCAGCCGCAGACCCTTTCGAAACCGGTGGAGAGCCATCGAGGTTGTGAATGTTTTCTCAAGCGTGGCCGAAAAAATACGGGGCGACCGCCCCGCGCATGACCCGCTTGCGACAAAAATATCAAGAATCCGGCACCCATCGTACTGCCGCCTCGGAGGCAAGTCAATGCTCGCCGCTCCGGCGGCGCGCCCGCGGCAGCGCCCGGGCGGTGCGTATAACCTCCCATTGCACAAGGGCTTAGCCTTGACTTGAGCGGCGCGCGCGAGTACGCTCTCAGCGCTTGAGAATCATGCTGAACGGCGATCCCTACGAAATTGCGGCCCCGCTGACCGTGGGGCAGTTGCTGGCCCGGCTCAAGATCGATTCGCGGCGCGTCGCCGTGGAGCACAACCTGGCCATCGTGAAGCGCGCGGCGTACGACTCGGTGGTCGTCGGCGACGGCGATCAGGTGGAAGTGGTCAACTTCGTCGGGGGCGGCGATGTCCGCTGATCCGCTGACGCTGGCCGGCAGGACGTTCCGCTCCCGTCTCATCGTCGGGACGGGCAAGTATCCGTCGAACCCGGTCATGGTGCAGGCGCACGCGGCGTCGGGCACGGAGATGGTGACCGTGGCCGTGCGGCGCGTCAACGTGACGGACCGCTCGCAGGCATCGCTGCTCGACTTCATCGATGCCGACAAGTACTTCCTGCTGCCCAACACGGCGGGTTGCTACACCGCGGACGACGCCGTGCGAACCGCCCACCTGGCGCGCGAGGTCGGCCTGTCGAACTGGGTGAAGCTCGAGGTGATCGGCGACGAGCGCACCCTGTTTCCGGACAACGAGGCCCTGCTCGAGGCGACCCGCAGGCTGGTGCGCGACGACTTCGTCGTGCTGCCCTACACCAACGACGACCCGGTGGTCTGCCGCAAGCTCGAGGACGCCGGGGCCGCGGCCGTGATGCCGCTCGGCGCACCCATCGGCTCCGGGCTCGGCATTCAGAACGCCAACAACATCCGCATCATCAAGGACGCGGCCGGCGTGCCCGTCATCGTGGACGCCGGCGTCGGCACGCCGTCGGACGCGGCGCTGGCCATGGAGCTGGGGGCCGACGGCGTGCTGATGAACACCGGCATCGCCGGAGCGCGCGACCCGGTCCTCATGGCGGGCGCGATGCGCCTGGCCGTGGAAGCCGGACGTGCCGGATTCCTCGCCGGGCGCATCCCGAGCAAGCCGTACGCCACGCCCAGCAGCCCCGTCGGGGGCGTCGTCCGATCCGGCTAGCTTCAATCAGACGGGGCTACGCCCCGAACCCCCGGCGTCCACTTGCGGGGACCCCTTCGCCCCACGCCGCTCCCGCCGAGGCGCGCCGTGCGCGCCTTGCGGAGTCTGCACGGTTCTGCGGCGCAGACTCCTAGCTTCCATCAGACGGGGCTGCGCCCCGACCCCCCGGCGGCCGGCGCGGGCTCGCCCGCGCCCGACAGCCGCCGCAGGTCCGCGTCGACCATCGTGCGCACGAGGGTCGGGAAGTCGACCGACGGCCGCCAGCCCAGCGTCGCGCGGGCCTTCGACGCATCGCCGACCAGATGCTCGATATCGGCCGGCCGCAGGAACCTCGCGTCGGTGCGCACGTGGTCGCGCCAATCGAGGCCGACGTGCGCGAACGCGGTCTCGACCAGGTCCCGCACCGAGTGGCTGACGCCCGTCGCGACCACGTAGTCTGCCGGCGCGTCCCGCTGCAGCATCGACCACATCGCGCGCACGTAGTCGCCCGCAAACCCCCAGTCGCGGCGGGCGTCGAGGTTGCCCAGCACCAGCGTGCGGGCCCGCCCGAGCTTGATGCGAGCCGTCCCGTCGCTGACCTTGCGCGTGACGAACTCGAGGCCGCGCCGCGGCGACTCGTGGTTGAACAGGATGCCGGAGACGGCGAACAGGTCGTAGCTCTCGCGGTAGTTCACCGTGATGTGGTGGGCGAACGCCTTCGAGGCGCCGTAGGGGCTGCGCGGATAGAACGGCGTCCGCTCGTTCTGCGGCGTCTCGCGGACCTTCCCGAACATCTCGCTCGACGACGCCTGGTAGTAGCGGACCGACGTGTCCACCTGGCGGATCGCCTCGAGCAGGCGCGTCACGCCCTGGGCGTTGTACTCGCCCGTCAGCATCGGCTGGTCCCAGGAGGCGGGGACGAACGACATGGCGGCGAGGTTGTAGATCTCGTGCGGCCGCACCTCGTCCACGAGCCGGATCAGCGAGAGCTGGTCCAGCAGATCGCCCGGACGCAGGTCGATGCGATCGAGGAGGTGCTCGATGCGCCAGTGGTTCGGGGCGCTGAGGCGGCGCACGACGCCGATGACCTCGTAACCCTTGGCGAGCAGCAGCTCCGCCAGATACGAGCCGTCCTGCCCGCTGACGCCGGTGATGATGGCCCGTTTAGGCATGTCGCCCGCGCCCGCGCCCGGCGTCCGTGGCCGGCCGCTCCCGCCCGGTGCCAGCCGCGGCCCGGCCGATGCTGACTCCCGGGGGGCCACCGGAGCGATCGTCGCGGTGGTCCCGAGGCGCGCACGGCGCGCCGCGGCGGGAGCGGCGCGGGGCGAGGGAGTCCCCGCAAGCGGACGCCGGGGGTTCGGGGCGCAGCCCCGTCTGCCTGATAGTCTACGACGCGGACGCCGGCATGACACAATCGCCGGGCGAGCAGCGGCCAATGGAGCGTGTCGATGTGGCGATCGTCGGCGGGGGCGTCGTGGGGCTCGCCGCCGCCTGCGCCATCGCCGGGCGCGGCCGCTCGACCTGCCTGCTGGAACGGCATGCGCGCCCGGGGCTGGAGTCGAGCACCCACAACAGCGGCGTGATCCACGCCGGCATCTACTACCCGGCGGGCTCGCTCAAGGCCCGCCTGTGCGTCGAGGGACGCGACGCGCTCTACCGCTTCTGCGCGCGGCACGCCATCCCGCACGCCCGCTGCGGCAAGCTGATCGTCTGCTCGCGGACCGCCGAGGTCGCCGAGCTCGAGCGGCTCGCGGAGCGCGGCGCCGCGAACGGCGTCGACGACCTGACCGTCGTGGACCGCCGCTTCGTCCGCACCCGCGAGCCGGCCATCGACGCCTGCGCGGCGCTGTGGTCGCCGTCGACCGGCATCGTCGAGGCGGAGAGCCTGGTGCGCACGCTGGCGCGCCTGGCCGCGGCCCGCGACGCGTACCTGCTGCCCGGGACGCCGGTCCGGGGCGCCTGCACCGGCCGGGACGGCATCGAGCTGCGTACGCCGCGCGAGACGATCGCGGCCCGGGTCGTGGTCAACGCCGCCGGCCTGTACGCCGACGAGCTGTCGGCCATGCTCGGCGGCGAGCCGTTCACGATCTACCCGGTCAGGGGGGAGTACGCCGAGCTGGCGGCCGGCCGGCGCAACCTGATCAACGGCCTCGTGTACCCGCTGCCCGACCCGGCGGGCCACGGCCTGGGCGTGCACTTCACCCGGACGACGTGGGGCACGGTCACGCTCGGGCCGACCGCGCGCTATCAGGCCGACCGTGACGACTACGAAGCCGACCGGCTTCCGCTCGACCACTTCCTGCAGGCGGCGCGGCGCCTGCTGCCCGCGCTGGCGCCCGACGACCTGCGCCCGGGCGGCACCGGGATTCGCGCGAAGGCCTGTCCGCCGGACGTGCCGTTCGCCGACTTCATCATCCGCCGCGACGCCCGCGTCCCCCGCCTCGTGCACGCCGCCGGCATCGACTCGCCCGGCCTCACCGCGTGCCTGGCCATCGGCCGGCTGGTGTCGGAGCTGGTGGAGGAGACGCTCAGCCAAGCCGCGGGCGACGATTAGCATTAGCTATTCGCTCGGAGCGGAGCCATGCGACGAGCGCCACCAGCAGGGCTGGCGTAAGCCGCGGCCTCAGAGCCTCCATGGCGGCAAGCGCAGCACGCTTCTCCGTCCGCCACTCCAGGGGTTGGATCGCCTCGACCGGCGTCAACCCGGGACGGAATCGGTTGGTGAACCGCTCGCCAGCTCCGCCGCGTAGCGTCCCAGCGCGTCGGTCCAGGTCGGCAGCTCGATGCCGGCCCGGGCCAGCTTGGCGTTGGACAGGGCGGCGAACGCGGGACGGCGCGCCCGCAGCGGGCGATCGGCCGCGGCGACCGGGAGGATGCGGGCCTGGCGGTCGAGGCGGCGCGCCAGCTCGGTGGCCACCTCGAGCCAGGTCGCCCGGCCGGAGCCGACGCAGTGGTAGACGCCGGCGGGCGGCGCGGCGGCCAGCAGCGCGGCCGTCGCCGCCGCCACGTCGGGCACGTAGCCCGGCGAGACCGTCCGGTCCGCGAACGCCTGGACCTCGCGCCCCGCGAGGATGGCGTCCGCCATGCGGTCGATGCTGCTCGCGCGCACGCCGGGACGCCCGCCGCCGAACAGGCTGGCGACCCGCAGGACGTAGCCCTGCGCATCCTGCGCGAACCACTCGCCCACCAGCTTCGACATGGCGTAGACGCTCTGCGGGTTGGCGGCGTCCTCCTCGGCGTACGGCGCGGCGGCCAGGCCATCGAAGACGAAGTCGGTGCTGTAGTGCACCAGCGCGGCGCCCGCGTCGCGGGCCGCGCGGGCGAGGGTGCGCACGGCGAAGGCGTTGACCTCGAACGCGGCTGCGGGGTCGTCCTCGGCGCCGTCCACGTCGTTGCAGGCTGCGCAGTTGACGATGACGTCCGGTGCGACGGACCGCACGGCGGCGGCCACCTCCGCGGCCTGCGTGATATCGAGCCCGGCCCGGCCGCGGGCTGCGACCCGGTGCCGGGCGCCTAGCACCGCGGCCAGCGTGGACCCGAGGCGCCCCTCGGCTCCGGTGACGAGGATCGTCACCGGACGCGGCCCTTCACCATCGCGCGCGTCTCGCGGTCGATCTCGCGACGCCGGATCGTTTCGCGCTTGTCGTGGAGCTTCTTGCCCTTCGCGATGCTCACCGCAACCTTGACCCGGCCGTTCTTGAAGTACATCCGTACCGGCACGAGCGTGCAGCCCCGCTCGACGGTCTTGCCGATCAGCTTGCGGATCTCCCCCTTGTGCAGCAGCAGCTTCCGCCGGCGCAGCGGCTCGTGGTCGGCGTACCCGCGATGGCTGTAGGGGCTGATGTGCACGTTGTGGAGAAAGACCTCCCCGTTCTCCAGGCGCCCGTAGCTGTCCCGGAGGTTGACGCGGCCTTCCCGAATGGCCTTGACCTCCGTGCCGAGCAGCACGATGCCCGCCTCGAAGGTGTCGAGCAGGTGATAGTCGTGGCGCGCCTTGCGGTTGTCCGCGATGAGACGCTCCCCGGAACGCTCGGTCATGGCTGGGTGGGGGCGCGGCCGGCCGCGAGCCGCGCGGCGAGGCGCAGCGCCTCGACCATGCTGGACGGATCGGCCACGCCCTTGCCTGCGATGTCGTACGCGGTGCCGTGATCGACCGAGGTGCGCACGATGGGCAGCCCCAGCGTCACGTTGACGGCGCGGCCGAACGCGACGAGCTTGACCGGAATCAGCCCCTGGTCGTGATAGCAGGCCACCACGGCGTCGAACTCGCCGCCGAGCGCGCGCACGAACACCGTGTCGCCCGGCAGCGGGCCGTCGACGGCGATGCCGCGGGCCCGCAGGGCCTCGACGGCGGGCCGCAGCACCGCGTCCTCCTCGTGTCCCATGAGCCCCTGCTCGCCCGCGTGCGGATTGACGCCGGCCAGCGCCAGGCGCGGCGCGGGGCATCCGAACCGCGGCAGCTCGGCGGCGGCGAGCTCGACCGTGCGCTCGACCCGGCGCCGGGTGAGCCGCGCCGGAACCTCTGCCAGCGGGATGTGCACGGTCGCCAGCACGACCCGCAGGCGGTCCGTGTGGAACATCATCGCCACGTCGGACGCTCCCGTCAGGTGCGCCAGCAGGTCGGTGTGGCCGCGCCACGGCAGGCCGGCCAGCCGCCAGGCGGTCTTGTTGACCGGCGCCGTCGCCATGGCGTCGAGCCGCCCCGCCAGCGCGTCGGCCGCCGCCCGGCACACGGCGTCGAAGGCAGCGCGGCCACCGCCCGCCGTCGCCACGCCCGGCTCGACCGCCGCCGCGGTGCCGGCGGCCGCCGGATACAGCACGGGCTCGCAGACGTCCGTGACGCGCGGGTCGCAGGCGGCCCGGTCCGCGATCTCCGGCCCGATGCCCGCGGGATCGCCAGCGGTGAGACCGATGCGGGGGAGCGCCATCAGGAGCCCGCGGCGAAACCCGGCGTCGCACCGGGACGGGCGAGGCTGCCGGCTGACACCGGCTGCCACGCTTGCCGGCCGGAGGTCGGCGCCGGGTTCAGGAGCCCGCGGAGCACGTGCCGCAGCCCCCGCTCGCGCAGCCGCCGCCGCACCCGCCCCCGGCGCTGCTCCGACTGCACGACCCCTCGTTGGCGCAGCCGGCGAACTGCTCGCCTGCGGCGTTGGGCAGCTCGTACCGCAGGCAGCACTTGAGCCGGCCGCACAACCCGGACAGCCGCGACGGGTTGAGGCTGAGGTGCTGCCGCTTGGCCATCTTGATGGAGATCGGCTCGAAGCCCTTGAGCCAGGTGGTGCAGCAGAGCGGCCGGCCGCACGTCCCGTAGCCGCCGAGCAGCTTCGCCTCGTCGCGGGCGCCGAGCTGGCGCATCTCGATCCGGCAGCGGAACTCGCCCGCCAGATCGCGGACGAGATCCCGGAAGTCGACACGTTCCTCGGCCGTGAAGTAGAAGACCAGCCGCCCGGCGTCGAACGGCTGCTCGACCCGCACCAGCTTCATCGCGAGACCGCGCTCGCGTATCTTCATCAGGCCGATCCGATAGGCCTCCCGCTCGCGGTGCTGCTGCGCGAGGCGGTTCGAGATGTCCTGCTTCGACGCCCGCCGCAGGACCCGGTCGGAGGCCGCCTGCGGCGGCTTGCGTCCGGCGAGCTGCGGCACGGACGGCTTCACCGTGCCGTAGGCGCGTTGCCCGCCCCGCGCCACGACGACCGCGTCGCCCGCTTGCAGCGGCGGCTTGAAGCCGACCTCCGGCAGCAGGAAGTGGTGCAGCCGCCCTACCGGATCGAACTTGATGCTCACGAACGGGGGCTGTTCGGATTCGGCCATGGTTCCCTGCCCGGAGCTCCTAGAGGCGGCACGCGACCCAGTCGGCGACCACCTTGGGACTGGCGTTCTGCGCTGTCGCCGCGAGCGCCTCGCCGACCGCCGCGAAGGCCCGCACGCCGCGGCGCGCCGCGACCGACCGCGCCAACGGCTCGAACCGGTCGCGCAGGTCGGCGTTGGCGAGGGCCGCCCGGTCGGCGCCGCTGGCCAGCAGCGTGACATCGCGCAGCATCGACGCCAGCACCCGCAGCCGCCGCGTCAACTCCTGGCGCTGGCCCGCGCCACTCCCCTTGCCGCCGCTCCTGCCCGCCAGCAGCGCTTGGGCGCCGGCCAGGCGCGACCTCGTGTCGGCGCTCCCGGCGACGGCCTGCAGCAGCGCCAGCGCCGCGGCCCGCGCCGCGGCCAGCTCCCCCGACGCCAGCAGCAGGGCGCGGCCGACGCTGCCCCCGGCGGACGCCGCCGACGCCACGGCCGTCGGCTCGTCGTAGTCGTGGTCGCGCATCAGGACGTCGGTCACCTCCGCTCGCCCCAGCTGCCCGAAGCTCAGGCGCTGGCAGCGCGACCGCACCGTGGCGAGCAGCGTGTCGGGACGCGCCGTGACCAGCACGAACTGCGACGCATCCGGCGGTTCCTCGAGGGTCTTGAGCAGCGCGTTCTGCGACTGCGGAACCAGCCGGTCGGCCGTGTCGATCACGATGACCCGGCGCCGTCCCTCGAAGGGCCGGTAGCGGGCCTGGCCGACCGCACGCCGTACCTCGTCGACGGTGATGGCCCCGCTGTCCCCCGCCTCGACGGCCAGCACGTCGGGATGCGCGCCGCGGGCGATCCGGGTGCAGGCCGAGCAGCGGCCGCAGGCGTCCAGCGGGAGAGTGGCTCCGGCGGCGGACGCGCGCGGCGCCGACCCGCGCCGCGGGTCGGCGCAATTGAGCGCCTGGGCGAGCGCCGTGGCCGTCAGCCGCTTGCCGACCCCCTCAGGCCCGGCGAAGAGCAGGCTCGGCGGCAGCGACGCCCGGTCGACGGCCCGTGAGATCAGCTGCACGAGCACACGATGACCCGCGATGTCGCTAAAAGGCATGCACAAAACCGAATCGTAGCACACGGGTCGCGGCGGGCCGGCGGGCGTCGCGCGGCCGCGCGCGTCAGGCGCGGCCGCGGCGCGGCGAATGGCCGAGAATCCAGCCGGCGGCCTCCAGCAGGTTGGACGTCACGGCGTCCGCCTTCTCGCCCGGGGCTGGCCGCGCGGCCTGGGTGGCGCCGTAGCCTGTCTTGACGAGAACGGCGGCGGTCCCCGCGGCGCGGGCCAGCCGGATGTCGGTCCAGCGATCGCCGACGACGACCGAGCGGGCGAGATCGAGGGTCAGCTCCGCGGCCGCCTGCCGGATCATGCCCGGCTCGGGCTTGTGGCATCCGCAGCGCCGGCGGTATGCCGGCAGCGGGGCATCGGGCAGATGCGGACAGTGGTAGTGGCCGTCGAGCCGTTGGCCGGCCCGCGCGAGGTCCTGTTGCAGCCGGTCGCGGACGTCGAGCACGACCTGCTCGCCGATCATGCCGCGCGCCACGCCCGCCTGGTTGGTGACGACGACGACGGCATAGCCGGCCAGCCGCAGCAGGCGGACGGCCTCGACGCTCCAGGGATAGAGGCGCATCCGGTCGAGCCGGTCGACGTAGCCGACGTCCTCGATCAACGTCCCGTCGCGGTCGAGGAAGACGGCCGGCTGTGCGCGTGACATCGGTTGGCGGCGCCCGGCGCCGGCGGGCGCGGACGCCCGCCCCGGACACCCGCGCGTCGTCGGAGAGGTGGCGGGGCCGACGAGACTCGAACTCGCGACCTCCGGCGTGACAGGCCGGCGTTCTAACCAGCTGAACTACGACCCCGCATCCGACGCGCCGGATCCTGCACGCCCCGGCTGCCAGCGGCGGCTGGTGGGCGGTACAGGACTCGAACCTGTGACAGCCGGCGTGTAAGACCGGTGCTCTGCCACTGAGCTAACCGCCCGGTGCATGATCCCGGAGCAACTCATTATACGGCATCCGGGCGTCAGGCGGGGCCCAGCCACACCTTCAGCGCGAGAATGCCGAGCGCCGCGACGAACCCTGCCAGCGCCTGGTGCTCGCCGTTCGCGACCATCCGCGCGAGGCTGAAGCGCCGGTCGGACGCGGACGCGGCGCCGCGCGCGTAGCGCTCGAACTCGGCGCCGAACGCCGCGCGCAGGGTCGCCTCCTCCAGGCGCACGGCGGCCGCCAGGGTGACCCCCAGATAGCCGAGCACCAGGCCCGCGGCCGGCAGATCGGCGGCCGCCACCGCGAACCCGACCCCGATGACAGCCGATCCGCAGTACAGGGGGTGGCGCACGTAGCGGTACGGTCCCGACCGCGTGACCTCCTGCGCCTTGCGCAGGTGGCCCGCCGCCCACACCCGCAGCGCCTCGCCGGCGGCGGCCACCAGCACGCCGGCGCCGAGCGAGCGCCAGGTCGGCTGGGCCAGCCACAGCGCGCCGGCCCCCACGACGAAACCGACCGGCACGCGCGCACGGGCGATCAGGAACAGGCGGCGGGCAGCCGGGTCAGGCATCGTTGGCGGCCGCCAGTCGGCGCGTCACGGCGCCGGCGACGTCCTCGACCGGAATGGCCGCGAGGCAGGGGCGCTCCTGCGCGCAGCGCCGCACGACGACGCCCGTCGAGCCGGCCCGCGCCTGCCGGCAGCGGCACGGCCGCGGCGGCGACACGACGACGTCGCGCGGCGACCAGGGTCCGTTCCGCCGCGGATCGCTCGGCCCGTAGATGCCGACGGTCGGCGTGCCGACGGCGGCAGCGACGTGCAGCGGACCGGTATCGCCCGAGACGACGACCGCGGCAGCCCGTGCCAGCGCCACGAGACTGCCCAGGGTGGTGGGCGGCGCCAGCGCCGCGGCGCCGCCGGCGGCGGCCGCCACCCGCTCGGCCAGCGCACGCTCGCCCGGTCCCCACAACACCACGGACCGCAGCCCGCGCGTGCTGCGCAGACCGCGGGCGATTGCGCCGAACCGCGCGGGCGGCCAGCGCTTGCTGGCCCACGCGGCGCCCGGGTTGATCAGCGCAAAGGGCCCGGCGCCATCCGCTCCGAGCGCGGCCCGCGTCCGCTCGACCGCGGCGGACGGCGCGTCCGCGATCGGAAACTCGAAAGGCCGCGGGCTCACGCCGAGGCAGGCGACCAGCGCCAGGTTGCGCTCGATGACGTGAACCGGATGGCCCAGTCCCGGCGTCTCGGAGTACAACCAGCGGGCCGGACGCTCCCGCAGGTGCGCCCGGCCGAAACCGATCAGGCGCCGCGCGCCCGCGGACCGCGCCAGCAGCGCGGACTTGAGCAGGCCCTGCAGGTCGAGCGCCACGTCGTAGCGGGTTGCCCGCAGCGCGCGAACGAGGCGCGGCAGCCGCGCCAGGCGGCGGGTCCGCGGGACGCCGATGGGCCGGTCGACCCCCGCAACGAGCTGGACGAGATCGCGATAGCGCTCGTCGACCAGCCAGTCGATGCGCGCCTCCGGGAAGGTGCGCCGCAGCCCGGCGACGGCCGGCACGGCGTGCACGACGTCGCCCAGCGAGCTCAGCCGCACGACGAGGATACGCATCGGCATGGCTCAGGACTGCCGCTCGGCCCCGCCCGGCGGTGGCGGGCGGCGGGCGATGGCCGCTATCAGTCGCGGGTCGAGTGCGCCTTGGGATCGCCCACGATCGCGGTCCGGCCGCCGTACCCGCGCACGATCGCCCGCTCGGGCACGGTCTCGACGGTGTAGTCGGTCCCCTTGCAGTGGACGTCGGGCCGCAGCACGCCCAGCAGCTCGGCCACGGTGGGCTCGGAGAAGACGACGACGTAGTCGACGACGGCGAACGCCGCGACCAGCTCGGCCCGCTCGGCGGCGGGCAGCACGGGACGCCCGGGCCCCTTGAGGGCCGCCACCGACCGGTCGTCGTTGATGGCCACCACCAGGCGGTCCGCCTCCGCGGCGGCGCCGGTCAGGTAGCGGACGTGGCCGACGTGCACGACGTCGAAGCACCCGTTGGCCAGCGCGATGGTGCGCCCCCCGGCACGGTCCGCCGCGACCAGGCCGCGCAGCGCCGTCAGCGAAACGACCCGACCCATTCCGTGATTCCCCGGCCTGCCGATCGCCGCCCGCGGCGCCGATCGCGGCCCGATGCGCCCACCGCCCGACGACGCCTGCCAGCTTCAATCAGACGGGGCTGCGCCCCGAACCCCCGGCGTCCACTTGCGGGGACCCCTTCGCCCCACGCCGCTCCCGCCGAGGCGCGCCGGGCGCGCCTTGCGGAGTCTGCACGGTTCTGCGGCGCAGACTCCTAGCTCGCGGACTCCCGACCCGTGCGGACCGCGCGGCGCAGCTCGTCCGCCGACACCGTCGCCGTTCCGCGCTTCATGACGACCAGCCCCCCGGCGTAGTTGGCCAGGGTCGCCGCCTCCAGCAGCGAAGCGCCCGCGGCGAGCGCCAGCGCGATCGCGGCGATCACCGTATCGCCCGCGCCGGTCACGTCGGCCACCTCGTCGGTGCCGAAGACGGGGATGTGCACCGTCCGCCGGCGCGGCGCGAACACGGCCATCCCGTGCCGCCCGCGCGTGAGCACCAGCCCCTCGGCCTGCAGGCGCTTGAGCAGCGTCCGCCCGGCGCGCTCCAGCTGCGCCGGGTCGTCGCCAATCGCCAGGGCGAGGGCCCGCTCCACCTCCGCCTCGTTGGGGGTGCAGGCCGTCACGCCACGATACCGCAGCAGGTCGTAGCGCGAATCGACGACGATCGGGACCGGCGCGCCGCGGCGCGCCGCGGCGCGGCGAATGCCCGCGACCAGACCGGGACGAACCAGGCCGGAGCCGTAGTCCGAGACGAGCACCGCGTCGCAGTCGGCGGCGGCGGCGCGGGCGGCGCGCTCGAACGCGAGGCGCACGTCGGGGTCGTCCGGCACGTCGACCTCGCGGTCGATCCGCACGACCTGCTGCCGGGTCGAGTGCGCGCCGCCCGCCAGGATGCGCGTCTTGACGGGCGCATGGTACTGCCGGGCGCGGATGAGGCCGGTGCGGTCCACCCCGCGCGGCAGCGCGCGTGCCACGCGCCGGTCCGAATCGGTGGCGCCGATCAGGCCGACCAGGCGCGCGCGCGTCCCGAGCGCGGCCACGTTCGCGGCGGCGTTGCCCGCACCGCCCGGCACGACGGTCGTGCCGGCGTGCTTGAGAATGAGCACCGGCGCCTCGCGCGAGACCCGCGACGGCCGGCCGTGGATGAACTCGTCCGCGATCACGTCACCGATCACGGCTACCTGCCGGCTGCCGGCGGCGTCGACCAGCTCGAGGAGGCGCTCGGTCACCGGCGCGCATCCTCGCGGGGGGGCGGCGCCCCGGGGCCGGCGGCTGCGGCGGCGGTCTGCGCGCCGCCGGTCGCGTCGGCCCGCCAGCGGCGGTGCATCCACAGCCACAGGTCCGGATACCGGCGCACATACCGCTCGAGCACGTCCGTGCAGCGCTGCGTGTACGTGCGGACCGGGTCTGGATCGCCCGCGGGCGGAGGCTCGACCGCCGCCTCGTACACCAGGCGGTAGCGCCCGCCCGGGAGCGGCAGCGCGAACACGGGGATGACCGGCGCGCCTGTCCGCAGCGCCAGCGCCGCGATGACCGACGTGGTCGCCGCGGGGCGACCGAAGAACGCCACCGTCACGGCGCTGCGATCGTGCATGTGCTGGTCGATCATCATGGCGACCGGCGTCCTGTCGAGCAGCGCGCGGAGCAGCCCGCGAACCGCCCCCCGGCGCGGGACCACGCGCGTGCCCACGCGCGTTCGAATGCGGCCGAGCATGCGGTCGAGCAGCGGATTGTCGAGCGTGCGCGCCACCATGACCACCGGCGCGAACAGCACCGCGTGCACCATGACCTGCACCTCCCAGTATCCGATGTGGCCGGAGTAGAAGACCACGCCCCGGCCGCGCGCGAGGGCCTGCTCGACGCGCGCGGCGCCCTCGACGTCCACGAGGCGCGCCATCTGGCCGGTGTCCATCGCCTCGAAGTTGATCAGCTCGACCACGTGCCGGCCGAAATGCTCGAAGGTCGAACGCAGCATCGCCCGCAGCTCGCGCTCGGCGCGGCCCGGAAACGCCCCGCGCAGGTTCGCCAGCGCCAGCTCGCGGCGCCGCCCGTGCACGCGGTAGAAGAGCCGCCCCAGGGCGGCGCCGAGCCCCAGGCTGGCACGCCGCGGCAGCGCCTGCACCACGGCCCGCAGCGCCAGCACGGCCGCGTACTCGAGCCAGCGCCTCATGCGGCCCGCGCCCGCTCGACGCGCCCGGCCAGCCACGCGCGGAACGACGCCGCGGGCTCGATCGGCACGGCCAGCGGAATCGACAGCAACGAGAACGCGAACGGGGCGTGCGGCAGCAGCCGCACGCGGTCCTTCTCGGTGGTGACGACGTACTCCACCCGCTGCGCGGCCGCCAGGCGCTCGATGCGGGCGACGTCCCGGGCCGAGTACGGATGGTGGTCGCGAAACGCCAGCGTGGCGGCCACGGCGTACCCCTGCTCGCGCAGCGCGGCGAAGAAGCACGGCGGCTGCGCGATGCCGGCCACGGCCAGAACCGGCGCCGCGGGCGGCACCGCCACCTCCTCCTCCGTCTCGGCACACCGGGCAGGCTGGAGCACGCGCGTGAAACGGAACGCCTGCCCCACCGCCAGCCGGTCCGCGTACGCCCGCGCCCGGCCGGCATCCGGCGTCTCGACGATCAGCGCGTCCGCGCGGCCGGCCGCATCGACCGGCTCCCGCAGCCGGCCGCCGGGCAGCGTGCGCGGGTCGGCCAGGTCCCGCGCCGCGAGCAGCAGCAGGTCGATGTCCCGGTGCAGGGACAGGTGCTGGAAGCCGTCGTCGAGCAGATGCACCGTCGCACCCAGGGCCGTCTCGGCCAGTCGGCCCGCCTGGTGGCGATCCGCCGCCACCAGCACCGCCGAGCCGCGCAGCGCTTGCGCCAGCATCAGCGGCTCGTCGCCGGCCTCCGCCAGTCCCGCGCGCACGCGGTCGGGGTCGCGCACCACGACCACGCCGCCCACCCGCCGGGTGCGGGCGTAGCCCCGGCTCAGCACGGCGGGCCGCTCGCCCATCGACAGGAGCAGCGCCGCCAGGCGCGCGGTGATCGGCGTCTTGCCACTGCCGCCCACGCTCAGCGCGCCGACGCTGACGACCGGCCGCTCGAGGCGCCGCCGCGCCCCGGGCCGCCGCTCGTACCAGCGGCGCCGGCGGCGCGCGAGACTGCCGTACAGACGGCTCAGCACGGGGCGTCCGCCGCGCGGGCGTCCCGCGGCACGGCATCCGGCCGCAGGAGCTCCGCGATGACCGCAAGCGTCCGGTGCCGGGCGCCGCGCTGGTCGTCCACCAGCGCCCGGGCCGCGGTGCCGAGCGACTCGCGGCGCCCGGCGTCGGACAGCAGCGCGTCGAGCGCCCCGTCGAGCTCGTCCGGCGCGCCGAGCTGCCACGCCGCCCCGCGGGCCACGAACAGGCCGGCGATCTCGGCGAAGTTGTCCATGTGCGGGCCGAACACGATGGCCTTGCCGAACGCGGCGGGCTCGATCGGGTTGTGGCCGCCGGCGGGCACGAGACTGCCCCCCACGAACACGACCGTCGCGAGGCGGAACAGCCGGGCGAGCTCGCCGATGGTGTCGAGGATGATCACGTCGGCCGACGGCGCGGCGGCAGCCGCCAGCGCGGTGCGCCGCGCGACGCTGAAGCCGCGCTCGGCCGCGAGGCGCCCGGCTTCCGCAAAGCGCTCGGGATGGCGCGGCGCGATGATCAGCAGGGCGCCGGGGGCCGCCCGGCGCGCGCCGGCGAACGCGCGCAGCACCGGCCCCTCCTCGCCGCGCAGGGTGCTCGCGGCGATGATCACCGGCCGTCCGGCCGCAAACTCGAAACAGCGCAGGGTCCGGTCGTCCCCCGGCGCGGCCGCGGCCGCGTCGTCGACGGCGTCGAACTTGAGGCTGCCGGTGACGGTCAGCCGCGCGGGCGGCACGCCCAGATCGCGAAAGCGCCGGCCCCAGGCGCCGTTCTGCACGCACAGATGGTCGAGGCCGTCCAGCACGCGCCGCATGAACGGGCGCACCAGCCGGTAGCGCCGGTAGGACCGGTCCGACAGCCGGCCGTTCACGAGGACGGTCTTCACACCGCGCCGGCGGCACGCGCGCAGCAGGTTGGGCCAGATCTCCGTGTCGATGAGCACGAGCAGGTCCGGGGCTGCGCGATCGAGCGCGCGGGCGACGAACCGCGCCAGGTCGAGCGGGGCGTAGAACACCGCGTCGACCGCGCGTCCCGACTGGCCGGCGACGAGCTGTCCGGTGGCCGTGGTGGTCGACATCAGCAGCCGGTGCCGCGGATACGCGTCCCGGAGCTGGGCGACCAGCGAGCGCGCGGCGAGCACCTCGCCGACCGACACGGCGTGGATCCAGATCGACCGCCGCCGGCCCGGGTTCACGCCGGCCCGCAGGCGGCCCAGCCGATCCCGGAGGCGCCCCACGGCCTTCCGATGGCGGACGGCCCGATACCCGACGACCGGCAGGTACGCGAGCAGATACGCGCACAGGGCCAGGCTGTAGAGGAGGTACATCGTCCCAGGGTTGCCGGAGTATAGCAGCGCGGCCGGGGCCCGCTCCCGGTTGACCGCCCCGGAGAGCGCCCACTAGAATTGATTGTTTGCACGCCCCCATGGGGCTCCGGACAGGCACGACACATCTCGCGGAGGCAGCGGACATGGCCATCAGGGTTGGGATCAACGGGTTCGGCCGCATCGGACGCAACGTGCTGCGGGCGGCGCTCGGGGACAGCGCGCTCGAATTCGTGGCGGTCAACGACATTACCAGCCCGGACACACTGGCCCACCTCCTGAAGTACGACTCGGTCCTCGGCAATCTGCCCGAGGACGTGGCGGTCGACGGCGACGCCATCCGCGTCGGCGAGCGCTCGCTGCGGGTGTTGTCGGAGCGCGACCCGGCGGCGCTCCCGTGGGGGGCGCTGGGCGTCGACATCGTGGTGGAGTCGACCGGGCTCTTCACCCGGCGCGACGACGCGGCCAAGCACCTGGCGGCGGGCGCCAGGAAGGTCATCATCACCGCGCCCGCCAAGGGGCCGGACCTGACCGTGGTGTTGGGGGTCAACGACGAGAGCTACGATCCGGCCGCCCACCACATCGTCTCGAACGCGTCCTGCACGACGAACTGCCTGGCGCCGGTGGCCAAGGTGCTGCACGACAGCTTCGGGCTGCGCCGCGGGTGGATGACCACGGTGCACGCGTACACGAACGACCAGCGCCTGCTCGATCTGCCGCACAAGGACCTGCGGCGCGCGCGCGCCGCGGGCATGTCGATGATCCCGACCACCACCGGCGCGGCGGTGGCCGTCGGCGAGGTGCTGCCGGAGCTCAAGGGCAAGCTGGACGGCATCGCCATGCGCGTCCCGACGCCGAACGTGTCGGTGGTCGACCTGGTCGCCCAGGTGGACAGCTCGACGACCGCCGAAGCCGTGAACCAGGCGTTCGCGGCCGCCGAGGCGGGACGCCTGCAGGGCATCCTGCACCTGTCGCCCGCGCCCCTCGTCTCGATCGACTTCCGGGGCAACCCCCACTCGTCCATCGTGGACGCGTCGTACACCAACGTGATGGAAGGCGACTTCGTCAAGGTCCTCTCGTGGTACGACAACGAATGGGGTTACTCGTCCCGCTGCGTGGAGCTCGTCAGGCTCCTCGGGACGCGGGGGCTCTAGCCGCTCCCGCGCCGCCGCTGCCCCGTGTGCCCAAGCGATCGATCCGCGACCTCGACCTGGCCGGCCGGCGCGTCCTGATCCGCGTCGACTTCAACGTCCCGATCGCGGACGGCGCGGTGGGCGACGATACCCGCATTCGCGCGGCCCTGCCGACCCTGCGCCACGCGCTCGAGCGCGGCGCGACGCTCGTGCTCGCCTCGCACCTGGGCCGCCCCGGAGGACGCCCGCGGCCCGAGCTCAGCCTGGGGCCGGTCGCGGACCGGCTCGCGGCGCTGCTCGGCGCGCCGGTCCGCTTCGCGGCCGACTGCGTGGGGGACGCGGCCCGGCAGGCCGTCGACGAGACCGGGCCGGGCGGCGTCGTCCTGCTCGAGAACCTGCGCTTCCACGCCGCGGAGGAACGGAACGACCCGGCGTTCGCGGCGGCCCTGGCGGAGCTCGCGGACCTCTACGCGAACGACGCGTTCGGGGCGGCGCACCGCGCCCACGC
The DNA here is from genome assembly GCA_963665465.1 of Vicinamibacterales bacterium. Taxonomy (GTDB): domain Bacteria; phylum Acidobacteriota; class Vicinamibacteria; order Vicinamibacterales; family UBA8438; genus JAAXGX01. The sequence continues at coordinate 3,070,722 of OY762226.1, read as the reverse complement.
GTCGACCGTCGGCGTGGTTGCCCACGTGCGGGACGCGGGGACGGGACTCCTGATGGCCGCCGAGCTGGAGCATCTCGGAGTGCTGCTCGGCGCCCCCGCGCGACCGTTCGCGGCGATCCTCGGCGGCGCCAAGGTGTCGGGCAAGCTCGACGTCATCGAGAACCTGCTCGAGCGCGTCGACGCGTTGCTCATCGGCGGCGCGATGGCCTACACGTTCTTCAGCCGGCAGGGCCTGCCGACCGGCCAGTCGCTGGTCGAGCCCGAGCTGCTGGCGGCGACGAGCCGAGTCGAGGACGCGGCGCGGGCACGCGGCGTCGACCTCCGGCTGCCGACCGACCACGTCGTCGCCGAGCGGATCGCGCCCGCCGCGCGCAGCGAGACGCTGGCCGTGGCGGATGCCGCGATCGGCGACCGGCTGGGCGTCGACATCGGGCCGCGCACGCGCGCCGAGTACGCCGCGCTCATCGCCGGGGCGCGGACCGTGGTGTGGAACGGCCCGCTGGGCGTGTTCGAGGTCGACGCGTTCGCGGCCGGCACGCTGGCCGTGGCGCACGCGGTGGCGGAGACGGACGCCACCACCGTGGTCGGCGGCGGAGACTCCATCGCGGCGCTCGCGAAGGCCGGCGTGCAGGACCGCATCACCCACGTCTCGACCGGCGGCGGCGCCTCGCTCGAGTTCCTGAGCGGCCGCACGCTGCCCGGCGTCGCCGCGTTGCCCGACGGCTAACCTGAAGGTAACCATCATGAGAACACCGCTCGTCGCAGCCAACTGGAAGATGCACAAGACGGTCGACGACGCGCTGGCCTACGCGCAGGCGTTCCGCGCGCTCGTGGCCGAGGTGCGCGACGTCGAGATCGTGCTGGCTCCGCCGTTCACCGCGCTGCACGCGCTGGCCGGGGCGCTGTCCGGCAGCGGCATCGGGGTCGCCGGGCAGAACCTGCACCCGGAGCCGCAGGGCGCGTTCACCGGGGAGATCAGCGCGGGCATGCTGCGGGACGCGGGGGCGGGCTACGTGATCGTCGGGCACTCCGAGCGGCGCCACCTGTTCGGCGAGACCGACGCGCAGGTCCGCGCGAAGGTGGGCGCGGCGATCGGTGCGGGGCTGGTGCCGATCGTGTGCGTCGGGGAGACGCTCGCCGAGCGCGAGTCGAGCCGGACCTTCGAAGTGCTCGATCGCCAGCTGCAGGCCGGGCTGGGCGGGCTGGGCGCCGCCGACGCCGGGTCGCTCGTCGTGGCATACGAGCCGGTCTGGGCGATTGGAACCGGCCGCAACGCGACGCCCGAGCAGGCGCAGGAGGCGCATGCGCACATCCGTCGGCAACTGGGCGGCGTGCTGGGCGAGAGCATCGCCGGGACGCGGCGCATCCTCTACGGCGGCAGTGTCAAGCCGGGCAACGTCGGCGCACTGGCGGCGCAGCCGGACGTGGACGGGGCCCTGGTCGGCGGCGCCGGTCTGGACGCCGACAGCTTCGCGGAGATCGTGGCCAGGAGCCGCGGCGCGGCGGTATAATCATCAGTCATGCTCAGCATCGCGTTGTCGGCCGTCTACGTGCTCGTCTGCCTCTTCCTGCTGGTCGTCGTCCTGCTGCAGCAGGGCAAGGGCGGGGACATTGCCGCCGCCTTCGGCGGCAGCGGCAGCCAGGCGGCGTTCGGCGCCCGCGCGGGCGCGACCGTGCTGACGCGCGCAACGACCGTGCTGGGCGCGCTGTTCATGGTCGGCGCGATGGTGCTCGCCATCCTCGGGCAGCGCGGTCCGGGCTCGCTCCTCAGCGGCATCGAAGCACCCGCCGCTCCGGCTCCCGCGGCCCAGACGGCGCCGGCCCCGGACGAGGAGTCCCCGGAGCCGCCGCAGTAGCCCGCCTCGCCGGCCGCGAGCGGCCGCCGCGCGTGTACAATAGTTCTCGTATCGCGGCCCTGCATCCGTTGGCACAGGGCCCGGCGAAGAACGGCGCGCGCCGCCTGCCGGCGGCAGCCGTCCGGAAGCTGGCGGAAGTGGCGGAACTGGCAGACGCACCAGCTTGAGGGGCTGGCGGTGGCAACATCGTGGGGGTTCAAATCCCCCCTTCCGCACCAATATCCCGGGTCCGCGACGCCGCCGGGCGGCCCGCTCCGACACCTCGATTCCCACCGCGCGACCCCCACCCGCTACGATCGACGCCATGGCGCCTCGTGCGGCGGGTTCGACTCGGGAGGGGGCGGCGGCGAACGGCGGGGGCCCGCGCGAGTACCTGCGGGCGCTGCGCCCGCACCAGTGGCTCAAGAACCTCCTCGTCTTCGCGCCGCTGGTCGCCGCTCACGAGACCCGGCCCGAGCCCTATCTGGCGGTGGCGGGACTGTGCGCGGCGCTGACGGCCTGCGCGTCCGGCACGTACGTCCTGAACGACCTGCTCGACCTGCCGTACGACCGCCGGCACCCGGGCCGGCGGCGGCGGCCGCTCGCGGCGGGCACCGTGCGGATGCTGCCGGCGGGCGGGCTCGCCGGCGCGCTGGCCGCGAGCGGACTGGCGGCGGCGTTCTGGCTGTCGGTCCCGGCGGGACGCTGGGTCCTGCTCTACCTGACGCTGACGGTCGCCTACTCGCTGGCCCTGAAGCGCAAGCTCTTCCTCGACGTGGTCGTGCTGGCCATCCTCTTCACCCTGCGCGTGCTCGCCGGCGGCGCGGCCGGCGCGGTGCCCCTGTCGCCCTGGTTCCTGGCGTTCTCCGTGTTCGTCTTCCTGGCCCTGGCCGTCGCCAAGCGCCAGTCGGAGCTGCAGGCGCTGCGGGCCGCGGACCCGTCGGCGGTCGGCGGCCGCGCCTATCGCGCCGAGGATCTGGCCGTGCTGGCGGCCCTCGGCGCGGCCAGCAGCTTTGCCGCCGTGCTGGTGCTCACGCTCTACGTCGCGAGCCCGGCGGTGAGCGAGCGCTACCTGCAGCCGGACTTCCTGTGGCTGGTCTGCCTGCTGCTGCTCTACTGGCTGGGGCGCACCATGCTGCTCGCGAACCGCGGCGCCGTCGGCGACGATCCCGTGGCGTTCGCGCTGCGCGACCGGACGAGCTGGCTGGTCGGCGGCGCGATGCTCGCCCTGTTCGCCGCCGCGCTGTGATGGACGCGCAGGCCGCTGCGGGGCACGTCCGCGCCTGCGAGCGAGCGCCATGAAGGGCTGGTCGCTGCTGCTGCTGGCGACGCTGCTGGCCATCTACCTGCCGGGGCTCGGTCAGGGGTTCATCAAGGACGACTTCATCTGGATTGTGTCGAACCAGGTCACGAGCCCGGCCGACCTGGTGACGCTGTTCACGCAGGCGCCGGACTTCTACCGGCCGCTCGTCGCGCTGAGCTTCGCGGCCGACTGGTGGCTGTTCGGCGCCGCGCCGCCCGGCTACGGGCTCACGAACCTGGCCTTGCTGCTGGCGGCGGCGGCGGTTCTCGGAAGTCTGGCCGTCACGCTCGGGATGACACGCGGCAGCGCGCTCGTCGCCGCCGCGCTCTGGAGCCTGAGCTTCCACGGCGTCAACATGTCGCTGCTCTGGATCAGCGGCCGCACCGCGCTGCTCGCGACGTTGTGCGCGCTGCTCGCCGCGCGGGCGATCGTGCGCGGGCGGGCGCTGCCGGCGGCCGGCTGGGCGCTGCTGGCGATGCTGTCGCGCGAGGACGCCGTGCTGCTGCCGTTCGTCCTGCTCGCGTGGGCGGCGCTGCCGGCGCCGGCCGGCGGCCGGGACGAACCGCTGATCGATCCGCGGCGCGCCTGGCAGCGTGCCTGGCCGCTCTTCGCGGTGCTGGCCGTCTACCTCGCCGTCCGGGCCGCGGCCGGCGGCATGACGCCCTGGACGGCCCCCGCGTTCTACCGTTTCACGCTCGATCCCGCGACGGTCGCCCGCAACGTGCTCGAGTATCTCGACCGGGCCGCCACGCTGCCGGCGGCCGGGGTGCTGATCATGTCCCTCGTGGCCCGCAGGCTGCCGCGGCCGACGACGCGGCAACTGCGGCAGGTGGTGCTGGGCGTGGTCTGGATGGCCGGCGGCTACGGCCTGGCCATCCTGCTGCCCGTGCGGTCCAGCCTGTACGCCCTGGGGCCCGCGGCCGGCGCCGTGCTCGCCGGGGCCGCGCTGCTGGCATCCGTCTGGGACCGCGCCACGCTCGGCGCGCGCCGGCGCATGGTCGGCGCGGCGGTGCTGCTGACCGTGCTGGCGGTGCCGGTGCACTGGTCGCGCAACGACCGCTGGGTGCAGTGGGCCAGGCTCTCGACGCACGTCCTGGACGAGATTGCGCCCGTCGCCGCCGGGCTGCCGCCGGAAGGCGTCGTGCGGCTGGACGACGACCGGAGCGGCCGCACGAATCTCGACGCCGCGTTCGGGACGTTGATCGAGGAGGCCGTGCTGGTCCGCACGGGGCTGGCGCGGCGCGTGTGGATCGAGCCGCCGGTCGCCGCCGCGCACGCGGCCGGCCTCGTCGCGCCGGAAGCCGGGGACGTGGCCGCGCGGTTCGCCCTGCGCGACGGCGCGCTGGCGCGCGTGGAGACCCCGCCCTAGGAGCTTGCGCCGCAGGACGTTTGCGGCACGAAATGAGTCCTCATCCCACGCGCTGAGCTCCGTGTCGGGGCGGCTTCGCCGGTCGGCAAGGCGGGATGGATGTTCGGTGGTTGGCGAACAGAGAGCAAAATTCGGTCCTCGCGGGCCGTAGTATGGCCCGTCAGAGACCGCGGTGCAGGTCGATTTGCCGCCGTTGCGAGCCTCATTCCCCGTGTCCTACGCCGCCTTCAGCACGTGCAGGCGCTTGACGTTCAACGCCAGGCACACCAGGTCCCACTCGCAGCGCACCTTCGCCAGTCCGCGCAGGCTGAAGCGCCGGAAGCCCAGCGCGTGCTTGATCCAACCGTAGGGAGCCTCCGACAACCACTTGCGCTTCGCATACGCCTCCCGGCCCGCCGGCGTCGCCAGCTTCTCCACCATGCGACCCGTCGCCGGATGTTTCTCCAGATCGCGGGCGGCCGTCTGCTTGCCCTCCCGGCCCGGCGCCACATACCCGTCAACGCCCCGCTTTTCCAGGTCCTTCAGGTCCCGCTCGTTGCAGTACCCCGCATCGGCCAGCACCGTCTCCGGCTGCGCGTCGAACGTCTCCTGCACCGCGTCAAGCAACACCGGCAACTCACCCTGGTCACTCGCGTTCGCCGTCAGATCCGTCGCCACCACCAACTGGTGCTCCGCGTCCACCGCCGCCTGCGCGTTGTAGCACTGCTGGAACCCCTCACTGCTCGTCTTCATGATCGAGCTCTCAGGGTCCGTGAAGTTGCTCTGCGCCTTCTCGTCCGGCTCGCCATACGCCCGCTTGTACGGCGGTCCGCCCTTCGGGTTCCGGTCCTGACCCGGCTGCCGACCCCGCATGTCGTCCGCCGCCCGTTGCTTCGCTTCCAGGCGCGACTTCGCCGCGCGAATCGCGGCCAGACGCGCTTCCCGCCGGTGCAACTCCGCCGGCAGATCATCGCCCCGAATCTCCGCGCCCAAGCGTGCGTCCTCGGCCTCGTCAACCGCATCCGCCTGACGCAACAGCGCCTCGATCTCGCTTTCCAGCCGCTGTTCCTCTTCCTGCATCCGGTCGTAGCTCATCGCCTTGTGCTTGCTCGCGTTCGCACGCACCTTCGTCCCGTCGATAGACAGCTTCCCCAAGCGCGCCAGACCCAACTCCTGCGCCAGACGGACCACCTCCACGAACAGCGCCTGGAAATCCTCAAGGTGCCGACGCCGAAACTCGCACAGCGTCCGGTGTTGCGGAAAGTTCCCCGCCGCCAGCACCCGGAACGCCACGTCCTCTTCCAGTTTCCGGGCAACCCGGCGCGACGAGAACACCCCCGTCGCGTAGGCGTAGAGCAGAACCTTCACCATCATCCGGGGCTCATACGGCGCGTTGCGGCGCCCGTCTCCCTCATACGCCATGTAGAACGCCGTCAGGTCCAGACCGTCCACCAGGTCGCTGACGTGGTGTGCCAAGTGGCCCTCGGGCAGCCACTCCCGCACGTCGGGCGGAAACAGCAGCGACTGATCCGGCGCGTAGGGGCGGAACGTAGTCGACATCAAGTCCTTTCGTCGTCCGATCTCGCCTACGATTGTCGCATCTGGTTTTCTGCGGCGCAGACTCCTAGCCCGGCAGTCGTCGCCTCCGGCTCCGGTTGCCGCCCAACCAACCCTCGCCAGGAGTCTACGCCGTTCCACGGCGCAGACTCCTGGCCGCACCGGGCTCGTGCTAGGCTATCGGCCAGTCTCCGGAGAGTTACAGATGGCCCAAGTTTCGATCACCGTCAACGGCAAGCGCCGCTCGGCCGACGTCGAGCCGCGCCTGCTCCTCGTCCATTTCCTGCGCGAGCACCTCAACCTGACGGGCGCGCACGTCGGGTGCGACACCAGCCAGTGCGGCGCCTGCACCGTCCTGCTCGACGGACGGAGCGCAAAATCGTGCACCATCTTCGCGGTCCAGGCCGACGGCTCCGAGGTCACCACGATCGAGGGGCTCGCGGACGGCGAGCAGCTGCACCCGCTGCAGGACGGGTTCTGGGAGGAGCACGGCCTGCAATGCGGCTACTGCACGCCCGGCATGATCCTGTCGGCCGTCAACCTGCTGAACGACAACCCGGCGCCCAGCGAGCAGGAGATCCGGGCAGGGCTCGACGGCAACCTCTGCCGCTGCACCGGCTACCAGCACATCGTCAACGCGGTGCAGCACGCCGCGGGCCGCGGGCGGGAGCGCTAGGGCATGGCGACCTCGCCGGTCCTGCCGAAGCTGGTCGGCCAGCGCGTCAAGCGGCGTGAGGACCCGCGTCTCATCCAGGGCCGCGGGACCTATGTCGACGACGTCAAGATCACCGGCCTGCAACACCTGGCGTTCAAGCGCAGCGACATCGCGCACGGCCGCATCCTCGCGATCGACACGGGCGCGGCCGAGGCGCTCGACGGCGTCGAAGCGGTCTTCACCGGCGCGCAGCTCGCGGAGCTCCTCGGCCCGATGCCGATCGGGACGCCGTTCCCGTCGCCGGAGCACCGCGCGCTCGCCGTCGACATCGTCCGCTACGTCGGCGAGCCGGTCGCCGTCGTGGTGGCTCGCGACCGCTACGTCGCGCGCGACGCGGCGGACGCCATCGCCGTCGACTACGAGCCGCTGCCCGCGGTGGTCGACCCCGAGGAAGCGATGTCCGGCAGGCCGGCCCAGCTGCACGCCGACTTCCCGAACAACCACGCGGTCGGTCCGCTGCCGACCGGCACCGGCGTGGGGCGCGACGGCACGGCGGACGACACGGCCATCGAGCGGGCCTTCGCGGACGCCGAGGTGGTGGTCTCGCAGCGCATGGTCAACCACCGTCTCGCGCCCACCTCGATCGAGCCGCGCGGCGTCGTGGCGCACTACGAGCCGGGCAAGGACTCGCTGACCATCTGGTCGTCGACGCAGAACCCGCACATCCTGCGCACCTTCATCGCCTCGATGACGGGCCTCGGCCAGGACCAGGTGCGCGCGATCGCGCCGGAGGTGGGCGGCGGGTTCGGCTCGAAGATCAACATCTACGGCGAGGAGTACGTGGCGGCCGCGGTCTCGAAGCGGCTGGGCCTGCCGATCAAGTGGGTGGAGGACCGCTCCGAGGCGTTTCTCGCCACCATCCACGGGCGCGACATCATCGGCTACGTCGAGCTGGCGGCCCGCCGGGACGGCACGGTGCTCGGGCTGAAGCTGGGGCTCGTCGCCGACATCGGCGCCTACAACATGCTGCTGACCGCCGCCATCCCGACGCTGACGATGACGATGGCCAGCGCCACCTACGCCATCCCCGCCATCCGCGCGACGCTCACGGAGGTGTTCACCAACAAGACGCCGACCGACGCCTACCGCGGCGCGGGACGGCCCGAGGCGATCTACTTCGTCGAGCGGGGGATGGACATGCTCGCCCGCGAGCTGGGCATGGACCCGGCCGAGGTGCGGCGCCGGAACTTCATCCGCCCGGAGCAGTTCCCCTACACCACCCAGACCGGGGCGGTCTACGACTCGGGCGACTACGACAAGGTGCTCGACCGCGCCCTGGAGAAGGCTGGCTGGGAACAGCTCAAGGCCGAGCGGGACGCCGCGCAGGACGCCGGCCGGCTGGTCGGGCTGGGCCTGTCGATGTACGTCGAGATCTGCGGCGTCGGCCCGTCGTCGGGCCTGCCCACCGGGGGCTGGGAGCACGCCCAGGTCACCGTGGAGCGCGACGGGCGGATCAGCGCCACGACCGGCGCGTCGCCCCACGGCCAGGGCAACGAGACCACCTTCTCCCAGATGCTGGCCGACCAGTTCGGCGTGCCCTTCGACCACGTGACGATCCGTCACGGGGACACGGCGGTGGTCAAGCAGGGCATCGGCACCTTCGGCAGCCGGTCGCAGGCGGTCGGCGGCGCGGCGCTGCATCTGGCCGGCGGCAAGGTCAAGGCCAAGATGGCGAAGTTCGCGGCCGCGCTGCTCGAGGCCCACGAGGCGGACCTCGTCTTCGAGAACGGCCGCATCGCGGTGGCGGGCGCGCCCGCGGCGGGCAAGTCGTTCGGCGAGGTGGCCGGCTACGCGTACCGGCCGCTCAAGCTGCCAGCCGGCCTCGAGCCGGGGCTGAGCGACGAAGCGTTCTTCGAGCCGAGCAACAACACCTATCCCTTCGGCTGCCACATCGCGCTGCTGGAGATCGACCGCGACACCGGCGAGCCGCGCTTGCTCCGCATGATCGCGGTCGACGACGCGGGCCACCTGATCAACCCCCTGATCGTCGAGGGCCAGATCCACGGCGGGCTGGCCCAGGGGATCGGGCAGGCGATGGTGGAGGAGGTGGTCTACGGCGCCGACGGCCAGCCGCTGACCGGCTCGCTGATGGACTACGCCATTCCGCGCGCGAGCGACTTCCCCCGCTTCGAGCTCGACAGCACCGTGACGCCGACCCCGGTGAACCCGCTGGGCGCCAAGGGGGTCGGCGAGGCCGGGACGATCGGCTCGACCCCGTGCGTCGTCGCGGCCGCGGTCGACGCGCTGCGCGGCTTCGGCGTCGGGCACATCGACATGATGCTCCGGCCCGAGAAGCTGTGGCGCATCATTCATGGAGGACAGGCGTGATTCCGACCGCATTCGACTACGCGCGCGCGACGTCGCTCGACGACGCGATCGCGCGGCTGCAGGCCGCCGGCAGCGCCGGCAAGCTGCTCGCGGGGGGGCACAGCCTGGTGCCGCTGATGAAGCTGCGCCTGAGCGAGCCCACGACCCTCATCGACATCGCCCACATCCCGGACCTGACGGGGATCCGCGAGTCGGAGGGCGTGATCGAGATTGGCGCGGGAACCCGGCACCACGACGTGGCGACATCGGCCCTGCTGCGCGAACGCTGTCCGGTGGTCGCCGACACCGCCGCCGTCATCGGCGATCCGCAAGTCCGCAACCGGGGCACGCTCGGCGGCAGCCTGGCGCACGCCGATCCGGCGGCCGACTACCCCGCCGCCATGCTCGCCGCGGACGCCGACCTGCACCTGAAGGGCCCCGGCGGATGGCGGGTCGTGAAGGCCCGCGACTTCTTTCAGGGCGTCTTCACGGTCGACCTCGCGGATGACGAGATCCTCGCGAAGGTGACGTTCGCCCCGGCGCGCGCGTCGGCGTACGCCAAGCTCCACCAGCGCGCCTCGCGGTTCGCCATCGTGGGCGTGGCGGTCGCACTCGAGACCGGCGGCGGCGTCATCCGCTCGGCCCGGGTCGGCCTGACGGGCGCCGCGTCGTGTCCGTCGCGCCTGGGCGGCGTCGAGACCGCGCTTGCGGGGCAGCCCGCGACGGCCGCCGCCGCGGCCGCCGCCGCGCGGGGCGCCGGCGACGGCGTGAGCGAGCTGAACGGCGACATTCACGGCAGCGCCGAGTACCGGCGCGCGATGATCCCGGTCTTCACCCGCCGGGCGCTCGACGGCGCGCTGGCGCGCAGCAGTTAGGCCCGGCGCCATGGCGGTATCTCCCGTCCTGCCGAAGCTCGTTGGCCAGCGCGTCAAGCGGCGCGAGGATCCCCGCCTGATCCAGGGCCGGGGGACCTACGTCGACGACGTCAAGCTCGCGGGCATGCAGCATCTCGCGCTCAAGCGCAGCGACGTCGCGCACGGACGCATCGTGTCCATCGACACGCGCGCCGCGGAAGCGCTCGACGGGGTCGAGGCGGTATTCACCGGGCGGCAGCTCGCGGAGATGGTCGGCCCCCTGCCGGCCCTGCTGCCGTTCCCGGCGCCCGAGCGCCGCGCGGTGGCGACCGACGTCGTCCGCTTCGTCGGCGAGCCGGTCGCCCTCGTGGTGGCCCGTGACCGCTACATCGCGCGCGATGCGGTCGACGCCATCGAGGTCGACTACGAGCCGCTGCCGGTGGTGGTCGATCCCGAGCAGGCGATGACCGGCGAGCCGGTCGTGCTGCACGCCGACTTTCCGAACAACCTGATGCTGGCCTCGCTGCCGATGGGCACCGGCGTCGGGGCCGACGGCACGGTCGACGACACGGCCGTCGACCAGGCGTTCGCGGACGCCGACGTGGTGATCTCGCAGCGCATGGTCAACCAGCGGCTCGCGCCGACGCCCATCGAGCCGCGCGGCGTCGTGGCCCACTACGAGCCCGGCAAGGACACGCTGACCATCTGGTCGTCGACCCAGTCCCCGCACATGCTGCGGACGTTCATCGCCTCGATGAACGGCATGGGCGAGGATCAGGTGCGCGCCATCGCGCCGGAGGTCGGCGGCGGGTTCGGCTGCAAATCGGCCGGCTCGGCCGAGGAATGCGTGTGCGCCGCAGTGTCGAAGCGCCTGGGTCTGCCGATCAAGTGGGTGGAGGAGCGCTCCGAGGCGTTCCTCGCGACGAGCCACGGCCGCGACCTCATCGGCTACGCCGAGCTCGCGGCCAGCCGGGACGGCAGGGTCCTCGGGTTCAGGCTGCGCATCGTCGCCGACGTCGGCGCCTACAACATGCTGTTCACCGCCGCCATCCCGACCTCCACGATGACGATGGCGAGCGGCAACTACGACATCCCGGCGATCCGTGCCACGCTCACGGAGGTGTTCACCAACAAGACGCCGACCGACGCCTACCGCGGCGCGGGCCGCCCGGAAGGCATCTACTTCCTGGAGCGGGCGATGGACATGCTGGCCCGCGAGCTGGGAATGGATCCGGTCGAGTTGCGCCGGAAGAACTTCATCCGGCCCGAGCAGTTTCCCCACGCCACCCAGACCGGGGTCGTGTACGACTCGGGCGACTACGGCAAGGCGCTCGACCGGGCGCTGGAGAACGCCGGCTGGGAGCAGCTCAGGGCCGAGCGGGACGCCGCGCGGGCCGAGGGCCGGCTGGTCGGCATGGGCCTGTCGATGTACGTCGAGGTCTGCGGCGTCGGCCCCTCGGCGGCGCTGCCGATGGGGGGCTGGGAGCACTCGCAGGTCACCGTGGAGCGCGACGGGCGGATCAGCGCCACGACCGGCGCATCGCCGCACGGACAGGGCAACGAGACCACCTTCGCGCAGCTGCTCGCCGATCAGTTCGGCGTGCCGCTCGAGCACGTCCGGATCCACCACGGCGACACCGCGGTGGTGAAGCAGGGCAGCCTCGGCACGGGAGGCAGCCGCTCGCAGGCGGTAGGCGGGGCCGCGCTGCACCTGGCCGGCGGCAGGGTCAAGACCAAGATGGCGAAGTTCGCCGCCCTGCTGCTCGAGGCGCACGAGGCCGACCTGGTCTTTGAGAACGGCCGCATCGGCGTCAAGGGCGCCCCGTCGGCCGCGAAGACGTTCGCCGAGGTGGCCGCGTACGCCTACCGGCCGCTCAGGCTGCCCGAGGGGCTCGAGCCGGGTCTGAGCGAGGAGGCGTTCTTCGAGCCGACGAACAACACCTACCCGTTCGGCTGCAACATCGCGATGCTGGAGGTGGATCGGGACACCGGCGAGCCGCGGCTCCTGCGGCTGGTGGCCGTCGACGACGCGGGCCACCTGATCAACCCGCTGATCGTGGAGGGTCAGGTGCACGGGGGCTTGGCCCAGGGCATCGGCCAGGCGTTGATCGAGGAGGTGGTCTACGGCAGCGACGGCCAGCCGCTGACCGGCTCGCTCATGGACTACGCCCTGCCGCGCGCGAGCGACTTCCCGCGCTTCGAGCTCGACAGCACCGTGACGCCGACCCCCCTGAACCCGCTGGGCGCCAAGGGCATCGGCGAGGCCGGCACGATCGGGTCCACGCCCTGCGTCGTGGCGGCCGCCGTCGACGCCCTGAGCGAGTTCGGCGTGCGCCACATCGACATGCTGCTGCGGCCCGAGAAGCTCTGGCGCATCATCCACGGAGGCCGGGAGGCGTGACGCCGCCGCGCCCGCCGCTGCCGCCGTTCACGGCCGAGACCGCCCGCGAGAAGGTGCGCCTGGCCGAGGATGCGTGGAACGGCCGCGACCCGGCCCGGGTGGCGCTGGCGTACACGCCCGACAGCCAGTGGCGGAACCGCGCGGAGTTCATCAACGGGCGCGCGGAGATCGAGACGTTCCTGACCCGCAAGTGGAACCGCGAGCTCGACTATCGGCTCATCAAGGAGCTGTGGACGTGCGGCGGCAACCGCATCGCGGTGCGCTTCGCCTACGAGCATCGCGACGACAGCGGCAACTGGTTCCGCGCCTACGGAAACGAGAACTGGGAGTTCGACGACGACGGCCTGATGCGCAGGCGGATCGCCAGCATCAACGACCTCCCGCTCGCCGTCGGCGAGCGCCTGTACCACTGGCCCCTGGGCCGCCGGCCCGACGACCATCCCGGCCTGAGCGAGCTGGGCCTGTGAGGCAGTGCGGCAGCGGCGCCGACCGTGAGACGATACAGGGCATGCGCTACCACCTTGCACTGCTCGCCGCCTCCCTGATCGTTGCCGCCGCGACGCCCCTGGCCGCGGAGGACTGGCCCGAGTGGCGCGGCGCCGGCCGGCTGGGCGTCTGGACGGAGACCGGCATCCTCGACGCGTTCCCCCCGGCCGGACTGACCGCCGCCTGGCGCGTGCCGATCGGCGGCGGCTACGCGGGCCCGTCCGTGGCCGACGGCCGCGTCTTCGTGACCGACGCGTCGCGTCCCGACCCGGGCAGCACCGCGGCGGTCGAGCGCCTGCTCGCCCTGGACGAAGCGAGCGGGGAGGTGCTCTGGACCCGCGAGTGGGAGACCAACTACGCCGGCCTGCAGCTCATCTACGCGACCGGTCCGCGCGCCACGCCGACGGTGGACGGCGACCGGGTGTACGCCGTCGGCGCCACGGGCAACCTGCTGGCGCTCGACGTGGCCGACGGCAGCGTGCTGTGGCGGAAGGACTACGTGCGGGACTTCAACGCCTCCATCCCGTCGTGGGGCATCTCCGGCGCGCCGCTCGTGGACGGCGACCGGCTCATCTGCCTCGTGGGCGGCGAGCCGGACGCCAAGGTCGTCGCCTTCGACAAGCTGACCGGCGAGGTGCTCTGGCAGGCGCTGTCGTCGGACTGGGAGCCGGGCTACACGGCGCCGATCATGATCGACGCGGCCGGCACCCGGCAGCTCATCGTCTGGCACCCGCGCGCCATCAGCTCGCTCGATCCGGCGACCGGCGCCGTCTACTGGGAGATCCCGCACATCGTCGACATGGGGATGACCATCCCGACCCCCGTGCGCAGCGGGCCGTACCTGCTCGTGACCTCGCAGTGGGGCGGCGCCCGCATGCTGCGGCTGGCCGAGTCGCATCCGGACGCCGCGCTCGTCTGGGAGGGCGTCGGCCAGAGCGACCCGGAGCACGGCCGCGTCTTCGACACCATCGACTCCGTGATGGGGACGCCCGTGATCGAGGGCGACTACGTGTACGGGGTGGACGGGCACGGCGTCCTCCGCTGCCTGGAGCTGCGGACGGGGCGGCGCGTCTGGGAGACCGACGCCCTCATCGGGGCGCGCGCCAACCATGCCACGGCGTTCATCGTGCGGCACGGAGACCGCTACTTCATCAACACCGACGTAGGCGAGCTGGTGATCGCGCGGCTCTCGCCGGCAGGCTACGACGAGATCAGCCGCACGCACCTGATCGACCCGACCAGCCCGGTGACGCGGCGCCGTCCCCAGGGCCAGGGTCCGGTCGTGCACTGGTCGCACCCGGCCTATGCGAACCGGCATATCATCACGCGCAACGATGAAGAGATCGTGCGTTTCTCGCTGGCCCGGATCCCGTAGCCGGCCGGCTGCGGACACGGCGCCGCAACGCGCGCTGCGGCCGGCCGCAGTGCGCGTTGCCGCCGCCCTGGCGCTGGCGGCGGCCGCCGCCCTGGGGCTGAACGCGGCTGGCGGCGCGGCGCGGCAGGACGGCGACACGCAGCGTCTGATTGCGGTCGTCGGCGACCTGCACATGGGCGCCGGCCGGGACGCCGCCGGCGCTTGGCGACCCGCCGCGGGCTTCCGCTGGGCGGACGAGCTCGAGGGCTTCCTGCAGGCGCTCGACGCCGAAGGCGCGGGGGCTGCCGATCTCGTCCTGAACGGCGACACCTTCGAGCTGGCATCAGCCGAGTGCGTCCGCGACGACCCCGCGCTCGGGTGCACGGAGGCGGAGGCCCTGGCCGTCCTCGAGCGCGTGCTGGCGGCGCACCCGCGCGCGATCGACGCGCTGGCCGCCTTCGCGCGGGCCGGCTCCAACCGCGTCGTCCTGGTGCCCGGCGACCACGACGCCGCCCTCCTCTTTCCGGCCGTCCGGGCGCGCGCGGTGGCGGCGCTGGGCGCACCCCGCGCCCGCGTGGCGGCGGCCGGCGCCTGGACGTCGTCCGACGGGCAGGTGCACGCCGAGCACGGCCATCAGATCGGCTGGCGCGCGGACCGCTTCGCCGACTGGCCCGCGCCGTTCGTCGAACGCGACGGCCGCCGTCACCTGGAGCGGCCGCCGGGCGCCCGCCTCGTCGCGGCCCTCCTCGAGGAGCACGAGGCGCGCTACCCGGTGGTGGACAACTTCGCGGACGCGGGCGCCGGGCTGACGCATGCGCTCGCCGCCGCGGGCGTCGCGGAGCTCGGCGCGGCGGCCCCCGATCTGCTGCGCTACGTGCTCTTCCGGATGCCGTGGCAGCAGTTCCGCGTCGATCTCGACATCGGCGACGTGCAGCCGCCGGCGTGGGACCTCGCGGCCGTGCGGGCGCAGGGGCCGGCGTTCCTGGTGGACTCGCTGCCGGACGACGACCGGTTCAAGCCGCTGGCCCGGCGTGCGCTGGAAGCGGACGCCCTCGGGGCCCTGATGAGCGCCCTCGGCGACGAGGAGCTGACCGCCCTCTGCGACTACCGGGCCGCCGCGCGCCGGGCGCGCCGGCGTTTCGAGCGCTACCTGACCCAATTCGATCCCCGCGGATCGCCGGTGGCCGAGTGCCCCCGCCTCCCGGACAGCCGCGGCGGACAGTTCGACTACTTCTGGCGGACGCGCGACCTGATCTACGGCCGCCGGCTCGGGGCCGTGCAGGCCGGCCTGCCCGACCGCGGGCGGCCGATCGCCGTCTTCGTCCACGGTCACACGCAGCTGGTCGACTGGCGGCAGCGCGTCCTGCTGTCGACCAGCCAGGGCCGGCCCGTCGTCGTCGACGGCTTCTCGCCGGTGCGCAACGCGCTCACCCCCATCGTGATCAACGGCGGCGCGTGGCAGCGGACCCTCACGCCGGTCCAGTTCCTGCAGTTGCGGGAGGCCGGCGGCCTGTCCGACGTCGAGCTCCTGCGCGCGCTGCGTCCGGAGCATCTCGCGCCGTGCTACAGCTTCGTCCAGGTCGATCCCTACGAGGGGACGCCCGCGGCGCCCGTCGTCCGCTACTGGCGCCAGGCGGAGGGCGGCGCCTGGGAGCTGGCCGGCGAGTGCGGCCGGGAGCCGACGCTCCCGTCCGGCGGCCCGCGCTGAGCGGCCGCCCCGGCGCGGCGCCGTCGGCAGCGGGGCGCCGCCGCCGATCCCGGCCGCGCACGGTCCGCCGCCGCCTCAGCCCGCTTGCGGCGCCGAGCTCCCGGCCCCCAGCGCCTCCACCAGGGTGATCAGCGACGAGAGGTCGTCGCGCCCCCGGCCCTGGCCATGGAGGCCGTTGACGATCTGCATCGTGACGGCGCCGGCCGGCAGGGCGATGCCCAGGTCGTGGGCCAACCTCAGCACGATGTCGAGATCCTTGTGGTACAGGCGGCTCTCGATGCCCGCGTCGAAGTCGCGCCGCGCCATCCGGTCGCCGAAGAAGTCGAGCACGCGGCTCGACGCCATCCCGGCCAGCAGCGCCTCCCGGACCTGGCCCGCGTCGAGCCCCGCGCGGCGCGCCAGGGTCAGCGCCTCCGCCACCCCCTGCGCCGTCACCAGCAGCAGGAGCTGGTTGCACGCCTTCGTCGCCTGGCCCGCGCCGTGGGCGCCCATGTGACGCACCGCCGCGCCGAGACAGTCCAGCAGCGGCCGGACGCGCGCCAGGACGTCGGCCCGCCCCCCCACCATGATCGAGAGCGTCGCGTCGCGGGCTCCCTGCGGCCCGCCCGACACCGGCGCGTCGAGCATGTCGACGCCGCGCTCGGCCAGCGCCGCCGCGATCGTCCGGGTCGCCGCGGGATCGATGGTGCTCGTGTCGATGACCACGCTGCCGGGCCGCGCACCGTGCACGACCCCGTCGGCGCCGAGCACGACCGACTCGACGTCGGCGGTGCCGGTCACCATCGTGAAGACCGCGTCGCAGCCGGCGGCGAGCTCGGCAGGGGTTGCCGCGGCGCCCGCGCCGAGCTCGACCAGCGGTGCTCGCGACACGGCGCGCCGCGAGCAGACCGTCACCTCGTGGCCGGCCCGCAACAGGTTGCCGGCCATCGGGCGCCCCATCGCGCCGAGACCGATGAATCCGACACGCATCGTTCGTCCTCCCAGCTTCCTTCAGACAGGGCTGATTGCGATCTCGACCGCGGCGGCGGCCAGCAGGGCCAGGTGGCGCGTGCGGCGGGACGTAGCCTGCGCCGGCCAGCAGGAAGACGCAGCCGACCGCGTCATGAGGGGCCGTGGTTCGCCGACGGCCGCAGCCGGACAGCCGCCGGGCACGCGGATACGATACCATTGGCGCCGATACGCGGAGGGAGGGAGACAATGAGTCATCGAGACGCCCGGCACGCGATGAGCGCGATGCTGTTCGCCGGTCTCGCACTGCTGCTCATGGATGCCATGCCTGCCACAGCCCAGGACCGGATGCCCCCGATTCCGGAAGATCAGATGACGGCGGAGCAGAAGGCGGCCGTCGAGGAGTTCAAGCGCGTGCGCCAGCGGCCGAACATCAGCGGGCCGTTCGTGCCGCTGCTCAGGAGCCCCGAGATGTTGAGCCGCGGCCGCAACGTCGGCGACCATGCGCGGTACAACACCGTGCTCCCGCCGCGGCTCAGCGAGATGGTGATTCTGCTCACCGCGCGCCACTGGACGCAGAACTACGAGTGGGCGGCGCACGCGTCCATAGCAGAGAGCGAAGGGCTCGACCCGGCCATCATCGCAGCCATAGCCGACGGCCGGCGCCCCGCAGCGATGGCCGACGACGAGGCGGTGCTCTACGAATTCTGCACCGAGCTGTTCCACAACAAGGGGGTCAGCGACCCGACCTACGCCCGCATGGTCGCGGCGTTCGAGGAGATCGGCGTCATCGACACCATCGGCATCATGGGCTACTACTCGATGCTGGCGATGGTCATGAACACCGCGCGCACGCCGCTCAGGGAGGGCGTCGAGCCGGGGCTCGCGCCGTTCCCGAGGTAGGCAGGAGGACCGCCATGCGTCGCCGACTCGTCCCGCGCACCGCGTTCTCCGTGGCGGCCGCCGCGCTGCTGGCGGCGGGCGCCGGCGGTGAAACGCCCACGGCAGCCGGGCAGGCCGCACCGGCCGCGTCGTGCGCACGGCTGACCGCGCTCGATCTCCCGGACACCACCGTCACCGCCGGACTCGTGCCGGCGGGGTCGCTGACGCCGCCCGGCGGCGGGGAGCCGCTGGAGGTGCCCGCGTTCTGCCGCGCGGTGGGCCGCACCGCGCCCGCGATCCACTTCGAGGTCTGGCTGCCCGAGGCGGGCTGGAACGGGAAGTTCCAGGGGATCGGCAACGGGGGCATGGCCGGCACCCTGCGCTACGACCGGCTGGCCGGCGCGCTGGCTCGCGGCTACGCCGCGGCCGCCACCGACACCGGTCACGTGACCGAGAACACCTTCGACGCCACGTGGGCCCGCGGGCGGCCGGATCTGGTCGCCGACTTCGGGCACCGGGCGCTGCACCTCACCACCGTCAACGCCAAGGCGATCACCGCGGCCTACTACGGCGCGCCGCCCGCCTACTCCTACTACGTGGGGTGCTCCAAGGGCGGGCAGCAGGGCCTGATGGAGGCGCAGCGGTACCCGGACGACTACGACGGGATCATCGCCGGCAACCCCGCCCACGACTGGACGCGCTTCTACGCCGGCGCGCATCTGTGGTACGCGCAGGCCACGCTCGCGGAACCCGAGAGCTACATTCCGGCCGCCAAGCTGCCGCTGCTGGCCGGCGCGGTCAACGCCGCCTGCGACGCGCTCGACGGCATCGAGGACGGCGTCCTCGACGACCCGCGCCAGTGCCGCTTCGACCCGGCCGAGCTGACCTGCACGGAGGGCCGGGACGCCGCCACGTGTCTCACGCCCGGGCAGGTGGACGCGGTGCGCGCCATCTGGTCCGGCAGCCGCAACCGGCGCGGCGAGCCGCTCTACCCGGGCCTGGTTCCCGGCGGCGAGGACGCGCCCGGCGGCTGGTCGCGCTGGGTCACCGGCGACGCGCCGTTCACGAGCCTGCACTGGCTCGCCGCCGAGGGCTTCTTCCGCCACATGGTGTTCGAGGACCCGGACTGGGACTTCCGGGCGTTCGACTACGACGAGGACCTGGCCTTCGCCCTCGAGAAGGTCGGCCGCGACCTCGATGCGGCGGATCCGGATCTGCGGCCGCTGCGCGAGCGGGGCGGCAAGCTGATCGTCTACCACGGCTGGAGCGACGCCGACATCTCGCCGCTCGGATCGATCGACTACTACGAGGACGTGGTCTCGCTGATCGGCGGCGGCGCCGACCGGGAGACGGCGCTGGCGGACACGCAGGACTTCTTCCGCCTCTTCATGGCGCCCGGGATGGGACACTGCCGCGGAGGTCCCGGCCCCGATCGGTTCGATGCCCTGACCGCCCTCGAGCGCTGGGTGGAGCTGGGAGAGGCGCCGGCGCGCATCGTGGCGTCGCGCGTCACGGACGGCGCGGTCGACCGCACCCGGCCCCTCTGCCCGTATCCGGAGGTCGCCAGGTGGAACGGCAGCGGCAGCACCGACGAGGCCGCGAACTTCACCTGCGCGCCGCCGGCCGCAGAGTGATAGCGAGCAAGCCACCGCCGCAATCGTGGCCGTCGCTTCAAGGCGCGCACGGCGCGCCTCGGCGGGAACGGCGCGGGGCGAAGGGGTCCCCGCAAGCGGACGCCGGGGGTTCGGGGCAAAGCCCCGTCTAACTATCGTCGGCCACGGCGCGGTCGGCGCGTTCCTGCACTGTGCCGCGCACCCCGAGCCGGGTGTTGGCGCCCAGCTCCCCGAGGAGCCCGGCCGTATCGGGGAACGCCTGGAACTGGAACGACTGCTTGGAGCCCTCCGCGAGGCGAAACGGCGTGCGGCCGCGGAAGTCCCGTGCATCGATGTCGGCGCCCTGCAGGACGAGGTACTCCACCACCTCGTTCAGGCCGCGGAACGCGGCGCCGTGCAGCGCCGTGAAATCGGCCTCGTTCACCGCGTTGATGTCGGCGCCGGCCGCGAGCAGCAGCTCGACGGCCGCCTCCGCGCCGCGCGAGCGGGTGCCGCGCGTCTGGTTCGGCCGGAAGGTCGAGCGGCCGAGGCCGGCCGCCGCCATGAACGGCGTGGTGCCGTCGTCCGTCGTCAGGCTCTGATCGGCGCCCGCGGCCAGCAGCGCCTCGATGACAGCCGCACTGGCGCGGGCGTGAGACTCGGCATCCGCTCCGTCGGCGCGCCGGTAGAACCCGCTGCCGGCCGCCTCGAAGGCCGCCACCCACAGGGGCGTTGCGCCGCGCAGATTTCCGGTGCCGCAGGCGAACCGCTCGAACGCCCCCTTCTTCGGGTAGCCGATGTACTCCATCAGCATGGCCGTGGTGGTGATCCGCCGGTTCGGATCGGCGCCGTGGCGCAGCAGGGCCTCGACGAGCGCGGGCCGGCGCTCGGGGTCGAGGTTCACCCGGCCGGTGTCGCGCCGCCCGCCCGACCTGCGGCTGGCGCCGTGCTCCCGGTCCCAGTCGATCAGCCAGCGGTCGACAACGCCCGCCGCCGCGTGCAGGGCCGAGACGCCCCCCATCGTGCCGTTGGGATCGGCGCCCTGATCGAGCAGGAACCGCGCGAAGTCGTCGCGCCCGTGGACGATGGCGAACGGCAGCGCGTGCGTCCCGTCCGAGCCGACGCCGTCGACGTCGGCACCCGCGGCGAGCAGCAGCCGGGCGGTGTCGATGTCGCCGCTGCGGGCGGCCGTCAGCAGCGGCGTCACGCCCTTGGCGGTGGACGCGTGCACGTCGGCGCCGCTCTCCAGCAGCAGCCGCACGACGTCCGGATGGGGCGCCGCCACCGCCCACATCAGGGCGGTGGCCGACAGCTTGACGGTCGCGGCGTTCACGTCGGCGCCGTGCGCCAACAGCGCGCGGACAACCGTCCCGCTGCCGGTGCGCGCGGCCACCATCAGCGGCGTCAGGCCGCTGGCCTGCGCCGCGTTCGCATCCGCGCCCGCCGCGAGCAACATGCCGACCAGGCTCCTGCTCGCGTTCTCGGCCGCGCGGATGAGCGGCGTCACTCCGTGGTCGTCGGCCGCGTTCACGTCGGCGCCCGCCGCCAGCAACAGGCGGACCGCCTCCCGATCATCCCAGTGGGCGGCCCACAGCAGCGCTGTCGCGCCGTCGGCGCGGCGCGCGTCGACGGCGGCGCCTGCATCCAGCAGCGCCCGCAGCGCGGGCAGGTTCTGCCGCGCTGCCGCATCCACGAGCCGGCCGTCGGGGGCGGCGGCCGCCAGGCTCGCTGCGGTTCCCACGGCTACGAAGAACAGCGCCCCTGCCTGCCAACGGGTCATTGCGGCCATCGTCCCATCCCCCAACCAGGAGTCCGTGGTGCAACCCCGCGTCGATGCAGCGGGGCCTCTTGCCGCGGGCTGCGCGAAATGCGCGCCCGCGGCGCCAGCCGGCGATGCTCGTTCCGAATCCGGCGGCGCAGATCAGGGAACCGCGACGTCGGTCACCGCGCGGTCGGCCCGCTCCTGCACCGTGCCGGGCACGCCGAGCCGGGTGTCGGCGCCCAGCTCCGCCAACAGCGCCGCCGTCTCCGGGAACGCCTGGAACTGGAACGACTGCTTCGAGCCCTCGGCCAGGCGGAACGGCGTCCGCCCGCGGTAGTCGCGGGCGTCGATGTCGGCACCGTGCTCGACCAGATACTCCACCACCTCGTTCAGGCCGCGGAACGCCGCGCCGTGCAGGGCCGTGAAGTCGGCCTCGTTGACGGCATTGATGTCCGCTCCGGCTTCCAGCAGGACCCGCGTCGCCTCCTCGGCGCCGCGCGAGCGCATGCCGCGCGTCCAGTTCGGCCGGAACGTCGAGCGGCCCAGGCCGGCAGCCGCCATGAACGGCGTCGTGCCGTCCTCGGTCGCGAGCGACTGGTCGGCGCCCGCGTCGAGCAGCACCTGCACGATGTCGGCGCTGCTCTCGACGCGGTAGTTCTCCGAGCCGGCCGCGCTGCTGCGGTAGGCGCCTTCCGAGGCAGCGCCGAAGGCAGCCACCCAGAGCGCGGTGGCGCCGCGCAGGTCGCCGGTGCCGCAGGCGAAGCGCTCGAACGCCCCCTTCTTCGGATAGCCGATGTAGTTCATCAGCATGGCCGAGGTGGCGATGCGGCCGTTCGAGTCGGCGCCGGCAGCCAGCAACGCCTTGACGAGCGGCAGGCGCTGCTCGGCCGTCAGGTAGATCCGGCCGCCCCGGGAGCGGTAGCGGCTGACGTAGCGGGCGTCGCCGTGCCGCTGGTCCCAGCCGGTGAGCCAGGTGTCGACGTTGCCCGCGGCGGCTGCCAGCGCGGGGATGCCGTCGATGCGGCTGTTCGGGTCGGCGCCGTTCTCGAGCAGGAACAGCACGAAGTCGTCGTGGCCGTCGACGATGGCGAACGGCAGCGGGTACGTGCCGTCCGCGCCCGGCCGGTTGACGTCGGCGCCGGCCGCGAGCAGCAGCCGCCCCGTCTCGATGTCGCCCTGCTGCGCCGCCGTCAGCAGCGGCGTCATGCCCTTGGTGGTGGACGCCTCCACGTCGGCGCCGTTCTCGAGCAGCGCCGTGACGATGGCGCGGTGGGGCGCGGCCACGGCCCACATCAGCGCCGTCGCCCCTTCCTCGGCGGTCGCCGCGTTGACGTCGGCGCCGCGCTCGAGGAGCGCCCGGACCACCTCGACGCTCCCGGTGCGCGCCGCCATCATCAGCGGCGTCAGGCCGCTCCGCTGCGCGACGTTCGCGTCGGCGCCCGCCGCGAGCAGCACGTCGACCAGCGCCGCGCTCGCGTTCTCGGCCGCGCGTACCAGCGGCGTGACGCCATGGTCGTCGGCGGCGTTCGGATCGGCGCCCGCGGCCAGCAGCAGCTCGGCGGTCTCGACGTCGTCCCAGTGCGCCGCCCAGAGCAGGGCCGTCACGCCGTCCGCCCGGCGGGCGCCGACGTCGACGCCCTCGTCGATCAGCGCCCGCACCGCCGCGGCGTCCTGCCGCGCCGCCGCATCGACCAGACGCAGGTCGGGTGTCGCCCCCGCGGCCAAACCGGCGGCCGCGACAATCATGCCCGCCACAACGCCGCCGACCACTCCCCGCCGGATGCCTGTGGAACTCACCATGCGCCTCCCTCAATCAGGCGGGGCTGCGCCCCGACCGTCTACAGTCCCGGGGGCTGCAAGCAGCCCGTGCTCCGCCGCGAGAAGGCGTGCGCCGGCGCGGCGCTCAGCCGCCCTGCCAGCGCTTCAGCCGGAACGTCTCGGCGTCGGCGGGATCGGCCTCGCGGTACACGTCGTGGCATGCCTGGCAGGCCGCGTCGACCTCGGCCAGGGCCGCGCTGACGGCGGCCGCGTCGACCGTCAGCTCCGACAGCGCCACGTCGAGGTCGTCGAGGCGGCCGGCCGCCGCGCGAATCATGCCGATCGCATCGTCGCGATCGTTCTTGCGCCAGAAGGTAATCGTGGGCGACAGCTGCTCGCGCGCGCGGGTCACCCGCACCTTCGCCTCCTCGAAGTCGCCCGCCTCGACCATGCGCGTCAGCAGCGAGAACTGCCGCCCGACGCCCTGCATCGCCTCGTCGAGGTCGTCCGCGCTGAAGAGCGGATAGTCCTGGGCCAGCACTGCCGCCCCCGTGCACAACACCATTGCCGCCGCCAGATATCGCATCGTTCGTATCTAGTTCTCTTCGAGTCGAGTTCAAGGAACCTGCGTGTCCGCCACAACCCGGTCGGCGCGCTCCTGCACCGTGCCGGGAACACCGAGGCGCGTGTTGGCACCCAGCTCGGCGAGCAGCGCAGCGGTCTCGGGAAACGCCTGGAACTGGAACGACTGCTTCGACCCCTCCGCCAGGCGGTAGGGCGTGCGGCCGCGGTAGTCGCGGGCGTCGATGTCCGCCCCCTGCGCCACGAGGTACGCCACCACCTCGTTCAGACCGCGGTACGCCGCGCCGTGCAGGGCCGTGAAGTCCGCCTCGTTGACCGCGTCGAGCTCCGCCCCCGCCTCCAGCAGCACCCGCACCGCCGCCTCCGCGCCGCGCGAGCGGAGGCCGCGTTTCAGGTTCGGCCTGAAGGTGCACTGGCCCAGGCCGGCCGCCGCCATCAACGGCGTCGTCCCGTCGTCGATGGCGAGCGCCGGGTCGGCGCCGGCGGCGAGCAGCAGCGCGATGATCGCGGCGTGGTGCCCGGCGTTCTCGCGATCGACGGCGGCGGGCACCGGCACGTACCCCTGGCCGTTGGCGTGGTGCGCCGCCACCCACAGCGGCGTGGCGCCGCGCAGATCGCCGGTGCCGCACGAGAACGACTCGAACGCCCCCTTGGTCGGATGGCCGATGTAGTTCATCAGCATGGCCGACGTGGCGATGCGCACGTTGGGGTCGGCGCCGGCCGCCAGCAGCGCTTCCACGAGCGGCACGCGTCGGGCCGGCGCGAGGTAGATCCGGCCGCCGCCGGCCCGCTCGCGGACGGCGTACTGGGCGCCGCCGTGCTCGCGGTCCCAGTGGAAGGTCCAGGCGTCGGTGTCGCCGGCGGCGGCGGCCAGCGCCGGGATGCCGCCGAGCGTCTGGTTCGGGTCGGCGCCCTGCTCGATGAGGAACAGCGCAAAGTCGTCGTGACCGTCGACGATGGCGAACGGCAACGGGTAGGTCCCGTCCGCGCCCGGCTGGTTCACGTCGGCGCCGGCGGAGATCAGCAATCGTGCGGTCCGGATGTCGCCGTTCTGGGCCGCGGTCAGCAGCGGCGTCATGCCCTTGGTGGTCGAAACACCGACGTCCGCGCCGCCTTCCAGCAGCCGCTCGACGATGATGCGGTGCGGCGCCGCGACGGCCCACATCAGCGCCGTGGCCGAGGTCTCGATCGTGGCAGCGTTGACGTCCGCACCGTGATTCAGCAGCGCCCGGACCACCTCGATGCTGCCCGTGCGCGCCGCGACCATCAGCGCGGTCAGGCCGCTGACCTGCACCGCGTTGGGGTCGGCGCCGGCCGCCAGCAGCAGATCGACCGTGCCGCCGCTGGCGTTCTCGCTGGCCCGCATCAGCGGGGTCACGCCGTAGTCGTCGGCGGCGTTGACGTCGGCGCCCGCCTCGATGAGCAGCCCGACGGTCTCGCGGTCGTCCCGGTGGACCGCCCACAGCAGCGCCGTCGCACCGTCGGCGCGGCGCTGGTCGACGTCGACCCCGGCGCGCAGCAACGCTCTCACCGCCCCCGCGTCCTGGCGGGCTGCCGCGTCGACCAGGTCACCAGCCGCGGTGGCCGCGGACGGGCCGGCGGCCAGGCCGCAGACCAGAACCGCCAGCGCCGCACGCCCGGTGCGGCCGGCTCTCCGCACGCCGCTCCTCAATGTGTCGGCAGTCCCCATGAAATCGGCCTTGCTATTATATGCGGGGGCCAGCGGCTCCTCCGCAACGTTTTTGTGTGCCCGCCGGGGCTCTCTCTGTTAGATAATAGGCAATCTGTCTCCAGGATTGAGAATCATGTCAAGAATGCGCGGCAGCACCATCGGCATCATCGCGCTCGTACTGGCCTGCGGCTCGCTGCATGCGGCGAGCGCGCAGGGCACCGGTCCGGGCGCGTCCCAGGCAACCGGCGAACCGTCGGCGCGTCCCGTCGCGACAGCGGCGGCGGCAGCGCCCTCGCGGGCGCTGCTCGACCGCTACTGCGTCACCTGCCACAACGAGCGGCTGCAGACCGCCGGGCTGACGCTCGACAGCGTCGACATCAATCAGGTGAGCGCCCACGCCGAGGTGCTCGAGAAGGTCGTGCGCAAGCTGCGCGCGGGCCAGATGCCCCCCGCGGGCCGGCCGCGCCCGGATGCCGCGACCGTGGATGCGTTCGCGACGGCGCTCGAGACGGCGCTCGACCGCGAGAGCGCGGTCGCACCGAATCCCGGGCGAGTCGCCTCCCGGCGCCTGAACCGCGTCGAGTACGTCAATGCCATCGAGGACCTGCTGGCGTTGCAGGTGAACGGCGCCGAGCTGCTGCCCAGCGACATGGCGGGCTTCGGGTTCGACAACAACGCCGACGTGCTGTCGATGACGCCGTCGCTGATGACGCGCTACATCGCGGCGGCCACCAAGGTCAGCCGCGCGGCGATCGGCAGTCTCGACAACCGGCCGATGATGCAGGTCTACTCGGTGGGCTTCGAGGAGCGGGACGTCCGGGCCGGCGAGGACATGCCGTTCTCGACCATCGGCGGCCTGTCGCAGCGGCACATGTTCCCGCTCGACGGCGACTACGTGTTTGCGGTCCGCCTCAAGCGGAACGCCACCGTCGAGACCATCGAGGGCATCGAGGAGGACGAGCACGAGATCGAGCTGCGAGTCGACCACCGGCTGGTCACGCGCTGGAAGATCGGCGGGCAGTTCCCCGGTCCCGACCCCGGCGTGCTGATTGCAGTGCCCGAGGACGATGTCGAGGGGCAGCGGCTCCACGAGTACCGCATGACGGCCGACGACGCGCTCGAGATCCGCGTGCCGATCGAGGCCGGCCAGCGGCTCGTCTCCGTGGCCTTCACCGACTCGGCCCCCTCGCCGCACGGGCTGCGGGGCGAGCCGGGCATCGACAAGCTGTTCATCTCCGGACCGTTCAACGGCACCGTGCCGGACGACACGCCTAGCCGGCAGAAGATCTTCAGCTGCCGGCCGGCCGACGACGCGTCGGCCGCCGAGCGGGAGGCCTGCGCGCGCGAGATCATCGGCACGCTCGCGCGGCGCGCGTACCGCCGGCCGGTTACCGACGACGACGTCGACCCGCTCGTCCGCGTCTATCGCGACGGCGTGGTCGAGCGCGACTTCGACTTCGGCATCGAGCGGGCGCTCGAGGCGCTCCTGTCGATGCCGGAGTTCCTCATGCGCGTCTATCACGAGCCGGTCGACCTGCCGCCCGGGGAGCCGTACCGGCTGAGCGACCGGGAGCTGGCTTCCCGGCTGTCGTTCTTCCTCTGGCGGTCGATCCCCGACGACGAGCTGATCGACCTGGCCGCGGAGGGGCGTCTGAGCGCTCCGGACGTGCTGTCCGCCCAGGTGCGGCGGATGCTGGCCGACGAGCGGGCCTCGCGGTTCATGGACGACTTCGTCGGCCAGTGGCTGCAGGTGCGCAACATCAACGAGCAGGCGCCCGACGGCGCGCTGTTCGCGCAGTTCAACGACACGCTGCGGCGGGCGATGGTCGAGGAGACGCAGCTGTTCTTCGAGAGCCAGGTGCGGGGGGACCGGCCCGTTCAGGAGCTGCTGACCGCCGACTACACCTACCTGAACGAGCAGCTCGCCCGGCACTACGGGGTGGACGACATCTACGGCAGCCGCTTCCGCCGCGTCGCGTGGCGGGACGACCGGCGGCACGGGTTGCTCGGGCACGCCAGCCTGCTGACGGTCACGTCGTACGCGAACCGCACGTCGGTGGTGCTGCGGGGCAAGTGGGTGCTCGAGACCCTGCTCGGCGCGCCGCCGCCGCCGCCGCCGCCGAACGTGCCGCCGCTCGAGGAGGACGCGGCGGGGGCCGCGCCGACGTCGCTGCGCGAGAAGATGGAGCAGCACCGTCGCAACCCGGTCTGCGCGACCTGCCACACGGAGATGGACCAGCTCGGCTTCGCGATGGAGCACTTCGACGCCATCGGCCAGTGGCGCGACACGGACCGGGGCGCGGCCATCGACGCGACCATCGAGTGGGCGGACCGCCAGATCGACAGCCCCCGCTCGTTCCGCGAGGCGCTGGTCGCCAAGGGCGACGAGTTCGAGAAGACCGTCGTGGAGAAGCTCCTGACCTACGCGCTGGGCCGCGGCGTCGACTACTACGACGCACCGACCGTGCGCCGGATCGTGCAGGAACTGGAAGCCGCGGACTACCGCTGGTCGGCCCTCATCGAGGGGGTCGTCGCCAGCATGCCGTTCCAGATGCGGCGGGCGGCCGAGCTGCCGGCGGCCACCGCGGCTGACGACGCCGGGCTCTGAGTCCGGCCCCGAATCCAACACAGACGAGGGAGGTATCTGCCCATGTTCATCACGAAGATGCAACTGCCGCGACGCACCGTGCTGCGGGGCCTCGGCGCCAGTGTGGCGCTGCCGCTGCTCGACAGCATGGTGCCGGCGCTGACCGCGCTGAGCAAGACGGCCGCCGCGCCCGTGCGCCGGTTCGGCGTCTTCTACGTCCCCAACGGGATGTCGATGCCGTACTGGTCGCCCCGAGGGGAGGGGCCGCTGACGGAGCTGCCGCCGACGCTGCAATCGCTCAACGAGTACAAGGAACGCGTGCTGCTGTGCGGCGGGCTGGCCGACGAAGCCGCGAACCTGGTCAAGGGCGGCGGCGACCATGCGCGCTCGGCCGGGACGTTCCTCACCTGCGTGCCGTTCAAGATCACGGCCGGGGCCGATGTCTACGCCGCCGTCTCGATGGACCAGATGGCCGCGCAGGTGCTGTCGAAGGAGACCCAGCTCGCCTCGATCGAGCTGGGCATCGAGTCGAACGCGATGCTCGGCTCGTGCGACGGCGGCGCCAGCTGCGCCTACACGAACACCATCGCGTGGCGGACGCCGACCACGCCGCTACCCATCGAGAACGACCCGCGCGCCGTGTTCGAGCGGCTGTTCGGCACGACCGGCAGCACCGATCCGGCGGCGCGGCTCGCACGGCTCCGCCGTGACCGCACCATCCTGGACCTCGTCGGCGAGGAGCTCGGCGACCTCGAGCGCGTCATCGGCCCGGGCGACCGCGTGAAGCTGGACGAGTACCTCGAGTCGGTGCGCGACATCGAGCGGCGCATCGAGATGGCCGAGCGGCAGAACACCCGCGAGCTGCCGGTCGTCGACCAGCCCGTCGGCGTGCCGAACGACTACGCCGAGCACGCCAAGCTGATGATGGACCTGCTGGCGCTGTCCTTCCAGACCGACCTGACGCGCATCAGCACGTTCATGCTGGCGCGGGAGGTTTCGGGACACGCGTATCCGGAGATCGGCGTGCCCGACTCGCACCACCCGCTGTCGCACCACCAGGACGAGCCGGCCAAGCTGGAGCGGCTGCACAAGATCAACGAGTACCACTTCCAGCAGTTCGCCCACCTCGTCAAGACGCTCTCCACGACGCCGGAAGGCGACGGGACGATGATGGACTCGACCCTGTTCCTCTACGGCACGGGGATCAGCGACAGCAACACGCACTTCCACGACGATCTGCCGATTGCGCTGATCGCCGGGAAGAACACGGGCATCAAGGGCGGCCGGCACGTCCGCTACCCGGACGACACGCCGCTGGCGAACCTGCACCTCTCGATCCTCGAGAAGCTGGGGACTCCCGAGGAAAGCCTCGGCGACAGCACGGGCCAGCTGAAGCACCTCGGCGGCCTCGCCTGAAGTCCGACGGGTCGGTCCGGACCTCCGGACCGGCCCGCGCGGCGGCATCCCCTGCCAGCCGCATTCCGCCCGTCCCCCCCGCCCTGCAAACCTCAACGAGCGCTTGCAAGGCGCGCTTGCAAGGCGCGCACAGCGCGCCTCGGCGGGAGCGGCGCGGGGCGAAGGGCCCCCGCAAGCGGACGCCGGGGGCTTGGGGCGCAGCCCCGTCTGAGGGATGCCTCCTACTCGCTGCCCGGCACCAGCCCCATCGCGCGGCGCCACGCGGCGAGCTGGCCGATGTGCGTGGCCTCGTGCGCGGACAGCATGTAGCCCAGGGCGTCGCCGATGCGGGGGAAGTACTTGCGCATGCCTTCGTCCGGAGACTCCTTGGCGAAGAGCCCCGGGTCGGCGCTCGCCAGCGCTTCGGCGACGCGCTCGTGCTGGGCGGTCAGCTCGGCCAGCAGCGCGTCCTTCGACGGGTACTGCGAGGCGTCGCCGCTCGGCACGCCGTTGGCCGTCGGCGTCGCCTCCCAGTCCGGGGGAAACGTCGACTCCAGGCCGAGCGTCTTCGCGACGTAGTTGGCCGACGAGGCGAGGTGCTTGAGCGTCCACGCGGGGTGATTGACCACGCCGTGCGGCTGCGCGACCATCTGCTCGTCGGTCAGATCCTTGACCAGGCTCCGGATGTGACCGAGATTGAAGCGGTAGGTGAAGATCAGGTGCTCCTGCATCGACGTCTCCTGAATGGGCCGCTCAGCGGCCCGGGTAGCGTTCGGGTATGCCCGGGGGAATGGCGCCGAACATGACGTGGGCCGCGGACGTCCCGGCCCACATGAGCCAGGGCCCGTCGAGCCGCTCCTCGGTGGGCAGCCCGGTCGACTCGCCCGTGGCGTGCGGCAGATTGATCGAGACGTGCAGCTCGGCCTCCTCGCGCGTCGGGCCGACGAGGGCGTACTGCATGGCCCCGGGCGTGACGTCCGCATCCGGGCCGCCCGAGGCGAACAGATCGGCGAAGCTGCGCGCGCCCTCCGCCAGGCCCCGGGCCATCCAGTCCATCACGTCCTGGAAGCTCGAGTGGTAGCACTCCACGGCGAAGCCCCGGCTCGGACGGTCCGGCTCGCAGATGAGCTCGTTGGTGCCGCGCCGGACGATGGTCGGGATCCCCTGCGCATCGCGTACGATGACCGTCGCGCCCGCCCGCAGCATGTCGGGCGCGGCCAGCACGGCTTCCGCGATCAGCTCGTCGTCGGCCCGATCCCCGACCTGCGCCGCGGCGAGGCCGGGCGCCGCCAGCAGCAGCAGGGAGAGAACGGCGCTTCTCGTACGGCTCATGGTCGGTGCTCTCCTTGGTTCCGAGAAGGCTATCATGCGCGGCGGTTGCACTGAGAACCATCCTGCGCCATGATGAGCCTGACTCAGAGGGAGGAACCCATGATGTACCGCTATCTCGTCGCGCTGCTGACCGTGGTGGCCGTGGCCGGCCTGACGCCGGCGCCCGCCGCCGGCCAATCCGACGATTCCTCGACCGTCTCGCGGACCGCCTGGGGCGACCCCGACCTGCAGGGACACTGGTCGTACGCCACGCTGACGCCGCTGCAGCGACCGGCGGAGGTCGAGGAACGGACGTTCTTCACGTCCGAGGAGGTGGCCTCGCGGAACGCGCGCGCCAAGCAGGACCGTCCGGACCGGCCGGGGATCGACCCGGGCTCCTACAACGCCTTCTGGGTCGACCGGGGCGAGGTGCTGCCCGACCGCCGCACGTCGCAGATCGTCGATCCGCCCAGCGGGCGGCTGCCGCTGAACGGCGAGGGCGAGGCGCGCGTGACCGCGCTGCGCGATCACCGGCGGATGCATCCTGCCGACTCCTGGCTGGACCGCAGCGCCTGGGACCGCTGCATCACCTACCACGGCGTGCCGCCCGTCGGCACCAGCTACAACAACACGTACCACATCCTCCAGACCCCCGAGTACGTGGCGATTCACGTCGAGAACATTCACGACGTGCGCATCATCCCGCTCGACGGACGGGCGCACCTCGGCAAGGACATTCCCCAGTGGAACGGCGACTCCCGCGGGCGCTGGGAGGGGAACACCCTCGTGGTGGAGACGGTCGGCTACAGCGACAAGACCGAGCTGCGCTTCCCGTCGACGCGGAACACGCGCGCGGTGGAGCGGTTCACCTGGCGGGACGACCGCACGCTCGACTACACGTTCACCATCGAGGACGCGGAGATCTACACGCAGCCCTGGACCGTGGAGCGGCCCTTCGAGGCGGTGCCCGACTACCAGATCTTCGAGTACGCCTGCCACGAGGGCAACTACGCGATGCCCAACATCCTCGCCGGCGAGCGCGAGGCCGAGCGGCTGGCCGCGCAGCAGGATTCGAAGTAGGGAATCGGTCCCGGGCGCGCGGGCATGCCCTCGCCCGGGACCGCATCGTCACGCCGTGCGGGCGCGCGGGATCACTGCTGATCCGAGCCGCGCTGCAGCGCGACGTGCCGCTGGTACTCGTCCTCGCCGAGGGTGACCAGGTTCGTCACCCCCATCGACATTTCGTCGATGGTCCGCTGGCCGTAGCCCACCCAGTTCTCCGGCGCCGGGTTGTGCCGGTTCCCCGCCGAGTTGTCGTGGTAGCCGGTGACGTGCAGCCGCGTGCCCGCGGGCAGCACGGGCGGGTCCTCGTACGCGTACGCGAACTGCCAGGCCCAGTTGTAGCGGGTGATGGCGGTGAGCAGCTCGCGCCGGCCGTCGGGCAGGATCGCCGCCAGCGACATCGCCCTCCCACGGTAGTGCATGTGCGCCTGGAAATCGAGCACCCGGGTGGGCGCGTCGAGCTCGTGGTAGAAGTCCGTGCGCACGTTCTCCGCGCCGGCCGGGAAGTCGAGCCGCAGCGGCTCGCGGTTCTCGGCCGCGCCGATGATCACCGTGTAGGGCCGGTGGGCCGGCACGACGCCCTTCGGGTGCAAAACCAGCCCCAGGCGGCTGCGGTCGCGCACCTCCTCGCCGATGGCGTGATAGTGCATGGCGAAGAGCAGGCTGGCGTCCCGCTGCAGCAGCTTGCCGGTGTCGTCCGGATAGCGCTCGACCTCCTTGCCCGCCGCCCAGTTGAGGAAGAGCTGCCGGCGCTCGAACGGCACCGCGCCCCCCGTGGCGACATCCTCCGCGTCGACCTTGTACACCGTCGAGTGGTGCAGCACCTCGCGGCTGCCCGGCATGAGCTGCATGGCCCGCACGTAGCGGTCGCCGTCCAGCCCGATCCGGTCCGGCGCGAGCCAGACGTCGAAGAACTGATCGGTGGCCTCGGCCGGGACGAGATACTCGTCGATGTGCACGATGTGATCGGGCTCGCCAATCACCCAGTCGTACCCCGCCGGGAACGTCCGCGGCGGCGGCAGGTCGGCCGGATCGCCCGCGGGCGCCCCGCCGTCGACCCAGCGGACGAGGGTGTCGATCTCGGCCGCCGTGAGCGAGAGGTCGTCGACGTACGCCCGCGTGTCCACCGCGCGGTCTATCTGCCAGGGCGGCATCTCGCGCGTCAGCACGCGCTGCTTGATCGCGCGCGCCCAGGGCCGTGCGTCGCCGTAGGTGAGGAGCGACATCGGCGCCGCCTCGCCCGGCCGGTGGCACTGCTGGCAGGCACGCTGCAGGATCGGCGCCACGTCCCGGCTGAAGGTCGGCCCGCCGGCCGCGGTCTGGCCCGCCGCCGGCGCGGGCCAGGCCCAGACGGCGACCGCCGCGCAGGCGGCCGCGCGCCGGATGGTCTTCGTCATGGTCAAGGCAGCCATCATTCTTCTCCTACCAGCCGGTCTGTTGCCGCGCGCCCCGTTCGGCCGTCAGCCGCTCGTAGTCCTCGTCGCTGAGGAACACGGCGGTGAGGTGCGCATTGGCCATCTCGTCCGTGCTGCGCTGGCCGTAGCCCACCCACTTGCTGGGGTCCGGGTTGAGGCGGTTGCCCGCCGTGTTGTCGTGGATGGAGATCGTGTGCAGGATGGTCCCGGCGGGCAGCAGCGGCGCGGCGTCGTCCTCGAACATGTACGCCATCTGCCAGTTGAAGTCGAAGCGGTCGACGCAGGCCACCATTTCCCGCTCCATCACGCCGCGCGTGTTCACGCGGGGGACGACGACGTTGGGGTAGATGGCCTCGAGGCACATCGCCTTGCCCCGCATGTGCATGTGGGGCTGGAAGCCGTCGAGCCGCGTGGGCCGGTCGAGGCGGAAGTACGCGTCGCTCCGGCTCACCGAGTGCGGCGCAATGTCGATGTCCTTGTTGTCGTAGATCGTCAGCCAGCGGCTCACGTACTGCGGCGTCTCGCCCCGCGGATAGAAGACGAAGCCGACGCTGGTCGAGTCGCGGGCCTCCTCCCCGACGGGGTAGTAGTGCATGTTGAACCGCACCTGCGAGCCCGCCTTGAGCAGCCGCCCCGAGCCGTCCGGGAAGATGTCGCCGGCCTTGCCCATGACGTACTCGCTCAGCGGCGTGGAAACCTGCTCGCCCCGCGGCCGGCCGTTCACCCGCTCGTCCGAGAGGAAGGGGTCCGGCTCCTGAATGACCGCGGTGTTCGCATGGTGCGTGAAGAAGCGCCCGGTTCTCGACGGCTTCGTCTCGACCGCCCTGACGTAGCGGTCCTCCGTGAGCCCCGTGTCCACCACGAAGCCGGGCCACCAGTCGGGGCCCTCCGCGTACATGACGATCTCGGGGCTCGACACGACGAGATCCGGCTCGCCGATGGCCCACTCGTCGGCGTCCCGGAACCGCGCCGGCGGCGGCAAATCGGCAGGATCGCCCAGGGGGGCGCCGCCGTCGACCCAGTCGATGATCGTCCGGATCTCCTCGTCGGTGAGCGAGCGGTCGTTCTTGTAGCGCTGGATGCCGACCGTCCGGTCGATGTGCCAGGGCGGCATCTCGCGCTGGGCCACGCGCTGCCTGATGGCCCGGGCCCACGGCCGCACGTCGCGGTACTCGACGAGCGACATGGGCGCGGCGGTGCCCGGGCGGTGGCAGACCTGGCAGCTGCGCTGGAAGATCGGCGCGACATCCCTCGCGAACGTGACGGGCGGCGCCTGCGCCGCGGCCGTCCGCGCCGCGCCGAGGCCGGCGGCCGCAGCCGCCAGCACGACCAGCAGGCCGCGGCGGACGGACCGCCGCCCCATCCCGCGCGTCATATCCATCTCGGACCTCCGATCATCGTCGATCTCCTTCGGACGTCACGGTGACCTGCACGGTGGCCGTCGTCCAGCAGCACGTGTAGCCGGGGACGCCGGAGCCGCTGCTGGCGGTCAGCATGGACCCGTCGTCGGCCAGCGCCTGCAGTACGTAGACGCCGGGCGCGCCGAATCTGGCCACCGCCCGCGACGCGCCGTCCGCGGCGAGGGGCGGCGCGGCGTCGTCGAACGTCACGTCGCCCGGGCCGCGGTACTTCCGCCAGGACACGGTCAGCGCCGGCGGCGACCGGCGCGGGACCCCGTCGTCCCGCACCGTGGCGACGACCGTGGCGGGGCGCGGGAACGCCACCGTCTGCGCCGATCCCGGCGTCAGCGTCGGCGCGCGGTTGCCGGTCGGAGGCCATTCCGACTTGGAGATCTGGTACTGCGGAGAGTACTGGCCCCGGCCGCCCGTGTCCGCCAGCGACGCGACCGCCCGCTCGGTGCGGCCGTTGACCGACAGCGTCCAGACGAGCTCCCGGTCGCCGAAATCGCCCGGCACCACGACCGCGAAGTTGATCTTGTGGCGCCGGCGCAGGAAGTGGGTGGGCTGGCCCCGGTCGCGCGGCCCCGGCTCGAAGAAGTTGTCGGGGCCGACGGGCACGTCGACGTCCTGCTCCCAGTTCCGGTTCTGGTAGCCGAAGTACAGGCTGAAGGTGCCGTCGGCGTTGGGCTCCCAGCCTTCGAAGACCGGCACCACCTCCTGCCCCGTGCTGCGCCGCACGTGCAGCAGATCCGCGACCGACTGCGCGAGCCCGTCGGCGGCGGCGGCGGCACACAACGCCAGCGCGAGGAGGACTTGCCGCGACGTCATCGCTGCGCCTCGACGGTCACCGTCACCTCGTCGTCGCTCACGAACTGCAGGTCGTCGGCCCGCAGCCGGAGCACGTACGTGCCGGGCGCGCCGAACGTCGCCGTCGTCACCGCCGCGTCCGGCGGCCGGAAGGTCACCGGGGCCGGCCCCCGGTACCGCATCCAGGCCGCGCTCACCGGCGCGGCCGCACGCCGCGGCCGGCCGCTGTCGGTCGCCGTGGGCCCGCTGTCGGAGACGGCCCCGCTCAAGCGGACCGGCGTCCCGGCGGCGACGGTCCGGTCGGGCCCGGCGTCGGCCTGCGGCGCCCGGTTGCCGCGAAAGTTCGCGCTGGTATCGATCACGTACAGCGGATCGAGCGACCCGGTGGCGGTCCCGGTGCGGCCGGCATGGCCGAGCGTCCAGACGATCGTGCCCTCGAACCCCGCCGGGACCGGCACGCGGAACGCCTGCCGCTGCCGCCCCGGCTGGAACACCGTCGGCTGACCGTCGTCCGGACCGCCCGACGGCGAGGGCGCGAGGCGATTGCCGTCGCCCACCGGCACCGTGACCTCGCCCGGGTTGCGGTTGACGTAGCCGAAGTACAGCGTGTAGCCCTCCTGCGCGTCCCCCACCCAGCCGTCGAACGACGGGCTGATCGTGCCCGCGACCTGCGCACCCGCGACCTGCGGGCTGCCCGCCGCAGCGGCCGCCACCAACCCGACGAGCAGGAGCCGCCACGTCTGCATGCTCGACCAATCCTAGAACACTGCG
The DNA here is from genome assembly GCA_963665465.1 of Vicinamibacterales bacterium. Taxonomy (GTDB): domain Bacteria; phylum Acidobacteriota; class Vicinamibacteria; order Vicinamibacterales; family UBA8438; genus JAAXGX01. The sequence goes on along the minus strand of OY762226.1, from coordinate 3,034,910 downwards.
ATTGGGTTGATCGGCGAGCCGGTGCCGCCCCGGATGGGCAGCGGGGCGGCCACCAGCAGGAACTCCCAGCGTTCGAGCTCCGCCGCCACCTCGCTCACCTCGCCGAGCTGCAGCTGGTCGAAGATGTTGAGCCCCAGGAAGACCATCGCGAAGTAGTGTACCGGGTGGGTCGGCAGCGGGTTGCCCGTGTAGCCCGACGGCAGGGCGTCGAGCGATTCGTCGCTGCCGATGATCGCCACGTCCCGCTCGCGCAGCCACGGGATGCAGGCCGGCGCCAGCCCGGCGCTGCCCTCGAACGGTCCCAGGGCGGCCAGCCGCGCGAACCAGCCCGTGTTGATGAACAGCGCGTCCCCGGCCGACACGCGGACGCCGGCCTGCCGTTCCCAGGCCTCCAGGTCCTTGGGGTAGATGGCCTCGCCCGGCTCGAGGTACGGCACGCCCCTGAGCCGCGGAATGTCCATGAGGACGCCGCGCGTCACCACGCCGTGCCGCAGGTTCTCGATGCCGCCCCGGATGGTGCCCCTGTCGGTGATGTCCGTGTACGGCAGCCCGTTGTAGTACTGCCCCTGGTAGAAGTTGTGGGCCAGCGCGTCGAGGTGGCTGCGGCTGCCGTGCGCGCCCAGGGTGAGCTGCTCGGGCGGCGGCGCGGTCCAGGGGTTCGTCGTGACGTACTCCTCGTAGTCCGGCCGGAACGTGAAGCTGAACCGGTACGGGGCAGACCGGCCGGGCTGCTCGACGTTCGGTATCTGCTCCTCGGCGAGCGAGACCGAGACGCCGTCACGGACGAGGGCGGCCGCCGCCCGCCGCTTCGCGGGCGTGATCAGGTTGATGGCGCCGAGGTCGTCGTCCGCACCCCAGCGTCCCCAGTTCGAGTGCTCCGCGATCCACTGCTCGAGGCGGGCCACGGTGAGCGGCTCGTCGCCGCGGCTCTGCGCCTCGACGGCGGAGCCCTCGCACCACGCCCCCCAGACTCCCGGCAACAGGGCGAGCACGACGGCCGCCAGCGTCGGCCGGGTTCCTGCTCCCATCACGGCGTCCTCCCCGGAACCCTCCATCCGCCGCCGCGCGGGGGAGCGTTGCCAATCGTTACAGCACCAGCTTGCCGGTGCTGTCCGAGAACTTCTCCAGCGGCACGTCGACCTGCTCGAGCAGCGCGAGCAGCAGGTTCGCCATCGGCGTGTCGCGCGGGCAGCGCTGGTGCGACCCGCCGCGCACCGGGCCCGCGGCGCCGCCGACCACCAGCGTCGGCAGATTCTCGTGCGAGTGCGTGTTCGAGTTGCTCATGCCCCCGCCGTACAGGATCAGCAGGTGGTCGAGCAGGCTGCCGTCGCCGTCCGGCGTGGACCGCAGCCTGTCGAGATGCTCGGCGAACAGGCTCATGTGGAGCACGTTGATGCGGGCCAGCTTCTCGAGCTTGTCCTGCTCGTCCTTGTGGTGCGAGATCGAGTGGTGCGGATCCGCCACGCCGATGTGCGGATACGTGCGCTGGCTGATCTCCTTGCCCAGCATGAACGTGGCGACCCGCGTCAGGTCGCTCTGGTACGCCAGGACCTGCAGGTCGAACATGAGCCGCGCGTGCTCGTCGTAGGTGTCCGGCACGCCGATCGGCCGGGGCATGTCCGGGACCGCGGCGCTCTGCTCCTCGGCGAGCTGGATGCGCCGCTCGACGTCGCGGATGGCGTCGAAGTACTGCCCGAGCTTGTCGCGGTCGGAGTGGCCGAGCGTGCGGGCCAGGTCCGCGGCGTCGCGCCGCACGGAGTCGAGGATGCTGCGCTCCTGCGCCAGGCGCTCGAGCCGCGCGCGGCCGCCGGCCGAGTCGCCGTCACCGAACATCCGCTCGAAGAGGTTGCGGGGATCCGTCTCCACGGGCATCGGCGTGGTCGGCGTGCGCCAGGAGACCGTGTTCGTGTAGGCGCAGCTGTAGTTGCCGCAGCAGGCGCCGGTGAAGTCGGCCCCCTCCAGGCCGAGCTCCAGCGACGACCACTGCGTGTGCCGCCCGAAGTGCTCCGCGGCAATCTGGTCCACCGTCGTCGCGGCGCGCACCTTCGTCAACGACTCGTTCGGCGCCACGCCCGTCAGCCACGACGCCCCCGCCACCGCATGGGCGCCCGTCACCCGGTTGGCTAGGCCGCTCACGACGCGCACGTGATCGCGGAACGGCGCGAGGGGCTGCAGGATGCGCGGCAGCTCGAACCCGCGGCCCTCGCCCGCCGGCACCCAGTCCGCCATGCTCGCGCCGTTGGGGATGTAGACGAAGCCCAGGCGGCGGACGGGCCGCGCCGGGCTCGCGGCGAGCGCCGTCAGGGCCGGCACCATCGCGTCCAGCAGCGGCAGCGACAGGGCCGCGCCCAGGCTGCGCAGGACGGTCCGCCGCGACAGCACCTTGCGTGTGATGATCATGCTCGCACGTCCTCCAGCTTCAATCAGACGGGGCTGCGCCCCGAGCCCCCGGCGTCACGGTCGCGCCTCCGCGGCGGCGGCGCCCTGCGGCCCGGCCGCGCGCCGCATCCGGAACGGTGCGCTGCGGGCGACGCCGAGCACGAGCGCGGACAGCCGGTGGCCATCGCCGGCCGCCTCCCTGGCAATCGCGCGGATCGCCGGCCGATCGTAGTACTCGAGGCCGCGTCCCGTCGCGTACATGAGCAGCTTCTCGACCACCGTCTCGACGAACTGGCCGGGCCGCGCCAGCAGCACCTGCCTGAGATCGGCCGGGCCGCTGAACGCCGCGCCGTCCGGCAGCTCGCCGGCCGCGTCGATCGGCTCGCCGGACTCGGACGCCGCGCGCCACGCGCCGACGGCGTCGAAGTTCTCGAGCGCGAGGCCGAGCGGATCCATCTTCGCGTGGCACGCGGCGCAGGCCGGGTTCCTGCGATGCGCCGCCATCGCCTCGCGCATCGACAGCGCCGCGCCGTCGCCGTCATCCTCTTCCAGAGCCGGCACGTCGGGCGGCGGCGGAGGCGGCGGCGTGCCCAGCAGGTTCTCGAGAATCCACTTGCCGCGGTTCACCGGCGACGTGCGGGTTGCCAGCGACGTGACCGTCAGCACGCTGCCGTGCCCCAGGACGCCCGCGCGCGCCGCCCGGTCCGGCGCCAGCTCGACCCGCCGGAACCAGTCGCCGCGCACGTCCGGAAGGCCGTAGTGACGAGCGAGGCGCTCGTTCACGTACGTGTGGCTCGCGGTGAGCAGGTCGAAGACGCCGCGGTCCTCGCGCAGGATGCTCTGGATGAACAGCTCGGTCTCGCGTTGAAACGCGCGCCGCAGGTTCTCGTCGAACGCCGGGAACCGATCCTCGTTGGGCACGGCGAACGCCAGGTTGCGCGTGCCGAGCCATTGCGCGGCGAAGTTGTCGACCAGGGCGCTCGCGCGCGGGTCGGCCAGCATCCGCCGCACCTCGCGCTCCAGCACCGACGGATCGCCCAGCCGTCCCTCGGTTGCCAGCGCCAGCAGCGGCTCGTCGGGGACGCTGCTCCAGAGGAAGAAGGACAGCCGCGACGCCAGCTCGATGTCGGCGAGCCGGTACGGCGTGCCCGGCGCGATCCCGACCGGATCCTGCTCGATCCGAAACAGGAAGTAGGGGCTGACGAGAATCCGCTGCAGGGCGAGCTCGACGCCGGCCTCGAACCCGCCTGCGGCGCGTCCCGACTCGTAGAAACCGAGCAGCGTCCGCAGGTCGGCCTCGGTGACCGGCCGCCGGAACGCCCGGCGCGCCAGTGCCGCGACGATCTCCCGTGCGCAGCGGCGTTCCCGCGCCGCCGTGTCTCCGGGCGCCGGCCGGCACGTGAAGATGCGGCGCCGGCTCGGCGTCTCGCCCGGGCCGGCCACGTGGTAGGGACCGCGAATCTCGACCGCCCCGATGCCCGCCAGGCCGAGCTTCGCGTGATAGTAGTCCCACGATTTCGGCTGGACGGGCTTCTCGGGCGGCCCCTCGATTGCGCTCGACGGGCTCGGGAAGGTGACCCCGACCACGTGCGGCCCGGCGGTCACCGCGACCCGCAGCTCGAACTCGTCGTCCGCATGAGTCAGATAGTTCGCCAGCGCCGTGTAGGTGGCCTCGAGCCCCTCCGCGCCCCGCTCCATCTCCTCGCCGCCCACCGCGAACGATTCGACCCGCCGGCCGTCGATGAGCACGTCGATCCGGTAGGCGTGCAGCAGGCCCCGGATCTCGTCGATGCGGTTGCGCTGCATGCGGACCTTGAGCAGGTACTCGCCGTCCATCGGGAAGTAGTGCCGGATCGCGACGCCGCCGCGCGTGCCGAGCGGCAGCGCCGCGTCGGTGCGCCGGTCCTGCACGAGGGTGCGCGGCACGCGGTACAGCACGGCGCGCTGAGCCGGATCGCCGACGGCGAGCCGGCTGACCTTGCGCGCTGCCGACAGGTAGCGCTCCAGCAGCAGCGGCGAGACCGTCAGCACGTCCGCGATGTTGTCGAACCCGCCGCCCGAGTCGTCCGCCGGCAGCAGCGCCGCGACGTCCACCTCGAGATCGAGGAGGTCGCGCACCGCGTTGCCGTACTCGGTGCGGTTGAGCCGGTGGAGGGCGGGCCGCCCGGGGTCGGGATGCTCGCGGGCGAAACGGTCCAGCCCGGCCGTCAGCCGCGCGACGAACGGCCCGACCTCATTCGCCGCGGGACGCGGCCGTCCGGCGGGCGGCATGTCGCCGGCGCGCAGCTTCCCCAGGACCTTCTCCCACAGCTCGGGGTCCCGGTCGACGGCGCCCATCTCCAGTCCCTGCAGCGTCAGGCCGGCCGTCCGCAGCCGGTCGTTGTGGCAGGCCACGCAGTAGCGCTCCAGCAAGGCGGGGCCGGCGGCCGCGGACCTCCCTGCCTGGCCCGGACGCGGCGCGGCGTCGGTCGCGGCGCCGGCGAGGCCGGCCGCCGCGGCGAGCAGCACGACGAGCGGCGCCCTCCGGGAGGTCCTTCCTGCCATGCAGTACGGATCTCAAACGAAAACCGCGCAAGTTGCAAGCCGAACGCGTTGCCCGGATCCGGCCCGTGCGCGGCCGCCCGGCGCCCGGCATGCGAGAATGGCGTGACTGCGGCGGAGGAACATGCCATGCCCGGTGCCCGACACGCGGCGCGCGCCGCGCCGTCCCTGCGGGTCGTCCTGACGATTGCCCTCGCGGCCGGCGCCGGGCAGCCGGCGCGCGCCGCGGACGATCTGCGGCTCGTCGAGGCCGCCCGGCGCAACGATCCGGCCGCGGTCCGCGTCCTGCTGGCGGAGGGGCTGGACGTCGACGCGCGCCATCCCGACGGCGCCACGGCGCTCTTGTGGACGACCCACTACGACGACGCGGAGACCGCCGCGCTGCTGATCGCGGCCGGCGCCGACGTCGACGCGGCCAACGACTACGGTGAATCGCCGCTCTCGCAGGCCAGCCGGAACGGGAGCGAACGGCTCGCCGGGGCGCTGCTGGCGGCGGGCGCCGACCCGCACGCCGTGAAGCCGACCGGCGAGACGCTCCTGATGACGGCGGCGCGGGCCGGCAGCGGCGCCGTCGTCGACCTGCTGCTGGCCCGCGGCGTGGCGGTCGACGCGCGGGAATCCGCCAACGGCCAGACGGCACTGATGCTGGCTGCGGGCGACAGGCGGCACGCCGTCGCCCGCACCCTGATCGCGGCCGGCGCCGACGTGAACGCCGCGTCGACGCGCGGCTCGACGGCGCTGCACTTCGCGGTGCAGCAGGGCGACGTGCCGCTGGCCCGGCTGCTGCTGGCGGCGGGCGCGGACGTGCACGCCGAGCTCACCGTACGCCAGATGGACCAGTTCACGCTGGGCCTGGTGGAGACCTTCGACCGCCAGACGCCGCTGTGGCTGGCCATCACCAGCTGCCGCCGCGACGGCCTCGAGTACTTCGGGTCCACCGAACCCCATCCGGTGTCGCTCTCCTGCCCCGTCAACGCGGCGCTCGGCGCGCTCTTCCTCGACCACGGCGCGGATCCGAATGCTGCCGACGGCGCGCGCTTCCGGCCGCTGCACCGGGCGGTCCAGGCCGGCATGACGGAGCTCGTCGAGGCGCTCCTCGCGCACGGCGCGGACCCCGACGCGCGGGTCCCGGCCGACGCCCGGCAGTGGACCGGCGAGAACCGCGGCGGCGCGCGGACGATCGCACCCGTGCCGATTGGCGCCACGCCCTTCTTCATCGCGGCCTGGACCCACAACCCCGACATCATGCGAACGCTGCTGGCGGCCGGCGCCGACCCGCACCTGGCCGCCGCGGACGGAACGCCCCCCCTGGCGGCCGCCGCGGGGACGCGCGGCCGGCCTCCCATGGGCTACTCCAGGCACCTGGACACGCCGCGCGCGCTCGAGGCCGTCCGCATCGCGCTCGACACGGGCGCGGACGTCAACGCCGCCAACGCCGCCGGCCGCACGGCGCTGCACGGCGCGGCGGCCCTCGACTCGACCGCGCTCATCGAGCTGCTGGCCGAGCGCGGGGCCCGGGTGGACGTGGAGGACAACGAGGGCCGCACGCCGCTCGACCTGGCGACCGGGACCGGCGGCTACGAGGAGGCGGAATCCGACGGCGCGGCCGCGCTGCTGAGGGAGCTGATCCAGCGATAATACGGACGCTTGCAGACTGCCAGCATGAACGACCCCGTCGAGTCCGTGTCACGTCTTCCGGAGGGCGCCCGGTTCCACCGCTGCGCCTTCCAGGTCAACCCGCACCATTACGCCGGCACGTACCGCGGCAAGGCATCGCCGCTCGGCGAGGCAGATTACGTGGCGGCACTGCTCGGCAAGGCGAGGGAACTCGACGTTACGGTGCTGGCGGTGACGGATCACAACCACGTCGGGGGCGTGGAGTCCATCCGGGCCGAGGCTCGGCGACGAGGGATTCACGTGTTTCCCGGCTTCGAGTTGACCTCGACCGAGGGAATTCACGTGCTCTGCCTCTACCCGCCGGATGAACCCGCTGACCAACTCGAGCGTTTTCTTGGCGAGTTCGGTGTCCGTGCCACGACGGCGACGAGCGCGCCGTGCAAGAGGCCCTTCTCGGAAGTCCTGGAGGACGTGCGCAGTCAGGGCGGCGTCGCGATTGCCGCGCACGTGACCGGCGCCAGCGGATTGTTCCAGGTGCTTCGGGGGCAGCCGCGCATCCGGGCCTGGCAGGACCGGAACCTCCACGCGTTGCAGATTCCGGGCCGCGTGGCGGACCTGCCCGATGACGTCCGGCACATCGTACAGAACCGCAACCCGGACTACGCCCGGAAGGACGCGCCCGAAGACGATCTCGCCATTGCCGTCGTCAACGCCCGCGACGTTGCGGCGCCGGATGACCTCGCCGAACCGTCCGCGACGTGCTGGGTGAAGATGTCCGAGATCGGCATCGAGGGCCTGCGGCAGGCGTTCCTGGACCCGAGGTCGCGGATTCGACTGCACGGCGATGCCGAACCCGACGAGCATGCCGAGCTCGTCGCGATCGCTTGGCAGGGCGGTTTTCTCGACGGCGCCGCGATCCGCTTCAACCCGAACCTGAACGTGCTGGTGGGCGGCCGGGGAGCCGGCAAGTCGACGGTGGTCGAGAGCCTGCGGTGCGTGCTCGGCCTGACACCACTCGGCGACGAGGCCCAGGCGAGCCATGCCGGCATTCTGAAGCATGTGCTCAGGAACGGCACCAAGGTGTCACTGGTCGTTCGTTGCCGTCGTCCGAGCCCTCGCGACTACCGCATCGAGTGCACGATCCCGAACGCTCCGGTCGTGCGCGACGCGCAGACAGGCGACGTGCTGAACGTCGCCGCGGCGGACATCTTCCCCGGCGTCGAAATCTACGGCCAGCACGAGATATCCGAGCTGACCAGGAGTCCGCAGAAACTCACCCGGCTGCTCGCACGGTTCGTGCAACGGGACGAGTCGCTCGCCGCCCGGAAGCGGGAATTGCGCCAGCAGTTGAAGCGCTCGCGGGAGGGTCTGATCCAGGCGTATGAAGAACTTGCCCAGATCGACGAACGACTCGCCGCCCTGCCCGGACTCGAAGAGACGCTGAAGCGGTATCGGGAAGCGGGTCTGGAGGACGATCTCCGGGAACGGAGTTTGCTGGTGCGCGAGGAGCGTGTGCTGGCTGCCGTATCCGAGCGCCTGGAGCCAGTGCGGTCGTGCCTGGACATGTTGCGGCAGGAGTCGCCAATCGACAGGACCTTCCTTTCACCGGACGCATTGAAGGAACTGCCAGGTCAGGAGATTCTGGCTCGTGCAGATCGGGTAGTGGAACAGTTGAACGCGGATCTTGAGAACGTGAAGCAGGCACTGGACGCGGCGCTCGGCAAGGCCGAGGGCGGAATCCGTGAGGTTCACGAGCGGTTCGAGGCGCGCCGGGCTGGCGTGCAGTCCGTCTATGAGAAGAAGCTGCGCGAGCTACAGAAATCCCGCATCGACGGCGAAGAATTCATCCGGCTCCGCCGCCGGATTGAAGAGCTGCGCCCCCTGCGGGAGCGGCAGGCATCCTTGAGGCGCACGGAGGCAGGCCATCAGGAGCGGCGCCGGAATCTGCTGGCGGAATGGGAGGACACGAAGGCGGAGGAGTTTCGGGCGCTGGAGCGCGCCGGCAAGAGCGTCACCAGGGAGCTCATGGGGCGCGTGCGGGTTCGGGTCGAGTTCGGAGGAAACCGCGAGTCGCTGATTCAACTGCTTCGCGAACAGGTGGGCGGACGACTGTCCGAGGCTACCGACACGCTGCGCCGCGCCGACAAGCTGTCGCTGAGTGCATTCGCGCAGGCCTGTCGGGAGGGCGAAGATGCCCTTGGGAAGGAATTCGACATCTCCGGAGCGCAGGCCCGTCGTCTGGCGCAGGCCTCGGAAGCCGTCCTGATGCAGGTCGAGGAGCTCGACCTCCAGTCCACAACGAAGATCGAGCTCAACATTGCCGCTCAAGGTGAAACCGAGAACTGGCAGGCGCTGGATCGACTGTCCACCGGCCAGAAGGCGACCGCCGTCCTGCTCCTCCTGCTGCTGGAATCGGATGCACCGCTCGTGGTCGATCAGCCGGAGGACGACCTCGACAACCGGTTCATCACGGAGGGGATCGTGCCGCGCATGCGCGACGGGAAGCGGCGGCGGCAGTTTCTGTTCTCCACGCACAACGCCAACATTCCCGTGCTCGGGGACGCCGAGCTTATTCTGGGTCTGAGCGCGGCGGGCGAGGCCGGCGCAGGGAACGCGACCATCGTTCCCGAGCACATGGGATCCATAGATGCCGGCCCCGTCAGGAAGCTCGTCGAGGAGCTGCTCGAAGGTGGAGAGGATGCGTTCGAACGGCGGCGCCGGAAGTACGGCTTCTGAGGCGCAGCGGTGACGAAGACCGAGCTTTTCGAGTTGCTTGCCGCAGGCGAGGACTCCGGCGTCGAGTTCAAGACGGACGGCATCGACAATCGCAAGCTTGCCAAGGAACTGGTCGCGCTCGCCAATCTGGAGGGAGGACACGTTCTGCTCGGCGTGGAGGACGACGGGACCGTTCGCGGCTTGTCCCGGAAGGACCCGCCGACGCAGGAGGAAGACGAAGAAACGGCGCGGCGCACCTATCGGCGGCTCGAGGAGTGGGTGATGCAGGCGTGCCGCGACAAGATACGTCCGGAAATTGTTCCCTACTTCCAGGTCCTGCGGGACGTTGCGCCTGGCCGTGATGTGGCGGTGGTGCGGATCAACCGCGGCTGGAGCGTCCACCACGTGTGGCACAACCAGGGCCGCACCTACTACCTGCGGGTCGGCAGCCTGAGCCGCGAGGCAAGCCCGGAAGAGCTGGCGCGGCTGTTTCAGCAGCGGGGCGTTGTTCGCCCGGCACTCCAGCCGGTGTCCGGCACGTCGATTGCGGCCCTGGACCGCCGCCGACTGGCGGACTATTTCGAGCGCGTCCGGGAGCAGGAGACGCCGGCGGCTCACCCATCCGACGATTGGCGCAGGCAGATCGAGGAATGGGCCAGGGACCAGGATGAAGAACGATGGCGAGTTCTCTTCGAGGACCGGGAACGGGCATGGCATGCAGCTCGGGAGACCGAATGGGAGAGTCTCCTCGTCAATACGGAGTTCCTGCACGAGGAGGACCCGCGTCCGGCCACCGTCGCCGGACTGCTGCTGTTCGGCGTGAATCCCAGCCGGTTTCTGGCACAGGCGAAGATCGATGCGGCGGCCTACTTCGGACCGGAAAAGGGCTACGACGCCAGGGAACGGAGCACGTTGCGCGGGCCGATCGTCCCACTCATCGGCGTCGACGGCGGCCTGCTGGAGCCCGGCCTCGTGGATCAGGCCGTGGAGTTCGTCCGACGGAACATCGAGACGGTGAGGCTGCAGGATGGGGTTCGCCGGGAAGGGCGGTGGGACTATCCCCCGGAAGCGGTGCGCGAGGTGGTCGTCAACGCGGTCGTGCACCGCGACTACCTGCTGTCCGGAACCGACATCGAACTCAGCGTCTACTCGGACCGTCTGGAGGTCGTCAGCCCCGGCCGTCTGCCGAACGGCATCACGCCCGCGCGCATGCGCGCGGGCTGCCGCAGCGCCCGCAACGAGCTCCTGAAGGACGTGATGCGCGACTATGGCTATCTGGAGCACATGGGCATGGGCGTGTCGCGCAAGATCGTACGCGGCATGCGGGAGCACAACGGCACCGAGCCGGACCTCGTCGAGGACGGCGAGCTGTTCACGGTCCGCCTGTGGAAAGAGACGCGGGCGAACCTGACTTGATCGAGCGCCGCCCGTCGCGCCGCCACCCGCTCGACGCCGGCTTCCTGACCACCCGGCTGGGACGGATTCAACGCATCGGGCAGGTTCGATCCGAGGTCGACGTGTACAACCTGCGCTACGCCAATTCGGTCGAGGACCGGGTGCGCGAACTCCTCTCGGCGCGCCAGGAGAACATCTTCCGACTCTTCGGCCAGTTGCCGGACACGCTCGAAGACGTGTGGGTCGAGGTGGCGCTGGGCCGGATCGAGGAGGCGAAACGGACCATCGACGCGGTGCCGGAGCGGCACCCGTTCCCACCGCGCTATCACGAGGTCAGGCGAGTAGACTGGGAGTCGTGCGCCCGCGTCCTTGCCAACGACGCGAAAACACAAGGCGCTTGCCCGCGGGTGGGACGGGCGTTGATCCCGGTCCCTAGTGGAGAGATGGTGCCGGTGCAGGGACTTGAACCCCGGACCTAGCGGATATGAGCCGCTCGCTCTAACCAGCTGAGCTACACCGGCACGCTGCAAACGGCCAGCAGCAACCCATTATAGCGAAGGCTCCGGCAAGCGCGCCGCTACACGATCAGCATCGCGTCGCCGTAGCTGTAGAAGCGGTAGCGCTGCGCGACCGCTTCCGCGTAGGCGGCCAGGAGCGGATCGCGCCCGGCGAACGCGCTGGCCAGCACGACCAACGACGAGCGCGGCAGGTGAAAGTTGGTGAACAGCGCGCCCACGACGCGAAAGTCGAAGCCCGGCGAGATGTACAGGTCCGTCGACCCGGAGCCGGCGGCCAGCCGTCCGGCGCCGCGTTGGCCCGCCGCCTCGAGCACCCGCGTGGTGGTCGTGCCGACGGCCACCACGCGGCGGCCCTCGTCCAGCGCGGCGTTGATGGTGCGCGCTGCCGCCGGGGTGATCTCGAAGGGCTCGGCCCCCAGCCGGTGCGACTCGACGTGGTCGCCCCGTATGGGCTGGAACGTGCCGTAGCCGACGTGCAGCGTGACGGCCGCGCGGACGACGCCGCGCGCCGCGAGCGCCTCCAGCAGCTCCGTCGTGAAGTGCAGCCCGGCCGTCGGGGCGGCCACGGACCCGCGTGCGCGGGCATACACCGTCTGGTACCGCTCGCGGTCGCCCGCGGAGTCGGACCGCTTGATGTAGGGGGGCAGCGGGACATGCCCGATCGCGTCGACGGCGGCATCCACGTCCCGGCCGTCGTCGGCAGTCAGCCGCACGGTCCGGCGGCCGTGGAAGTGACAGGCGAGCACCTCGAGGCGCAGCCGGCAGCCGGCAGCCTCGAAGACGGCGCGCGCGCCCTCCCTGAGCTTCTGGCCGGGGTGCAGCAGCACCTCCCAGCGCTCGTTGTCGACGCGCGCGAGCAGGAGGCACTCGACGCTCCCCCCGCTGGGGTCGCGGCGCCCGAGCAGGCGCGCCGGGTACACGCGCGTGTCGTTGACGACCAGCACGTCGCCCGGCTCGAGCAGCCCCGGCAGGTCGGCGACGCGCTGGTGCGTGGATCGCCCGCTGCGCCGATCGAGCCGCAACAGGCGGGCCTGGTCGCGCCGCGGGTGCGGCTCCTGCGCAATCAGCTCGGTCGGCAGGTGGTAGTCGAAGTCCGAGATCGGGGTCGGCAAGCGGCTGTGCTCAGCGGTCCGCGGGCCGTCAGTAGGCCCACCGCAGCAGGACCGCGCCGACGGTGAAGCCGGCGCCCACCGCGGCCAGCAGCACGCGGTCGCCCTTCTTCAGGCGGCCCTCCGCGAGCGCGTCGGCCAGCGCGAGCGGAATGGTCGCGGCCGTCGTGTTGCCGTAGCGTTCGATGTTGATCACCACCCTGGAGGCGTCTAGGCCGAGACGATCGGCCGTGCTGGTGATAATCCGCCGGTTGGCCTGGTGCGCCACGAAGAGGTCGACGTCGCCGGCGCTCATCCCGTTCTGCGTGAGCACCCGGCGGCAGGCCTCCTCCATCTTGCGCACGGCGAACTTGAAGACCGTGGCGCCGTCCTGGTGCACGAAGTGCATGCGCTTGTCGACCGTCTCGTGCGTGGCCGGGTTCAGGCTGCCCCCCGCGGGCATGCACAGCGCCGGCCCGCCGCTGCCGTCCACCTCGTGGGCGAAGTCCAGCAGGCCGACGCCCGGCTCGGTCGCCGGCGAGATGACCACCGCGCCGGCCCCGTCGCCGAACAGGACGCACGTGGAGCGGTCCTGGTAGTCGATGATCGAGGACATGACGTCGGCCCCGATCACCAGGGCGTGCTCGTGGGCGCCGCTCGAGACCAGCTGCGAGCCCGCGGTCAGCGCGTACGTGAAGCCGGAGCAGGCCGCCCCGAGATCGAAGCCCCACGCGTTGGACGCGCCGATCTTCGTCTGCACGAGGCAGGCCGTGCTGGGAAAGAACATGTCGGGGGTCGTGGTCGCGACGACGATCACCCCGATGTCGTCCGGGGTCAGGCCGGCCTGCTCCAGCGCGCGAGACGCAGCCTGCCGGGCCAGATCCGAGGTGGCCGTGCCCTTGTCCACGACGTGCCGCTGGCGGATGCCGGTGCGCTGCAGGATCCACTCGTTCGAGGTGTCGACCAGCTTCTCGAGGTCGGCGTTCGTCAGCAGGCGGGGCGGCACATAGGTCGCCAGCGCGGCAATCCGGGTCCCGCGCAACTGCGTGCCGCCGCTCAACCTGCCGCCACGTCCGTTCGCCACGCGTCTGCGCCCCTTTCCCGGCCCCGCTGCTCACCAGAGCCGCGAGCTGCGCTCGGGCCCGGACCTGCCGAAGTAGTTGTACGCCCGTTCGGTCGCGACGCGGCCCCGCGGCGTGCGGTCGATGAAGCCGTTCTGAATGAGGAACGGCTCGTAGATGTCCTCGATGGCTTCCTTCTCCTCGCTGATCGCCGCCGCAATGCTGCCGAGACCGACCGGCCCGCCGCCGAACTTGTCGATGATTGCCTCGAGCAGCCGCCGGTCGGCTTCGTCGAAACCGTTGTCGTCCACCTCGAGCAGCTCCAGGCCGCGGCGGGCCACGGCGAGGTCGATCGCGCCGTCCGCGCGGACCTCCGCGTAGTCGCGCACGCGCCGCAGCAGGCGGTTGGCGACGCGCGGCGTCCCGCGGGCGCGCCGGGCGAGCTCGCGGGACGCCGGCTCGTCGATCGGCACCCCCAGGATGCGCGCCGAGCGCGTCACGATCTCGTGCAGCTCGTCCTGCGTGTAGAAGTCGAGCCGATGCACGATGCCGAACCGGGCGCGGAGGGGCGAGGTGAGCAGGCCGGCCCGCGTGGTCGCGCCGACCAGGGTGAACCGCTGCAGCGGCACCTTGACCGAACGCGCGCTGGGGCCCTGCCCGATCACGATGTCCAGCTCGTAGTCCTCCATCGCCGGATAGAGGATCTCCTCGACGACCGGGCTCATGCGATGGATCTCGTCGATGAAGAGCACCTCGTGCTGCGCGAGGTTCGTGAGCAGCGCGGCGAGGTCGCCCGGCCTCTCCAGCACGGGCCCGGACGTCGCCCGCACCTGCACGCCGAGCTCGCAGGCCACGACGTAGGCCAGCGTGGTCTTGCCCAGCCCGGGCGGTCCGTAGAGCAGCACGTGGTCGAGCGCCTCGCCGCGCTGGCGGGCCGCCGCGATGGACACGGTCAGGTTCTCGCGCACGCGCTCCTGACCGACGTAGTCGGCGAGCGTGCGCGGCCGGAGGCCGGCCTCGTACTGCTGCTCCTGGTCGACCGGCGCCGCGCTGACGACCCGTTCCGTTGTCACGATCCCAGTCTCGACCGGCGTTCAGCCCGCGAGCCCGCGCAGCGCCCGGCGCAGCGTTTCCTGGAAGCCGGCCGCCCCTGCCTGGCGGGCGGAATCCAGCGCGCGCTCGGCCGCTGTACGATGGTACCCGAGGTTGAGCAACGCCGACAGCACGTCCGCGCGGCCGCCGTCGTCCGCCGTTGCCGGCTCGTCGTCCGCGGCCGCATCGATGCCCGCGGCGGCGAGTCGATCCTTGAGCTCCAGACCGATGCGCTCGGCCGTCTTCCTGCCGACGCCGGGTATCGTCGTGAGCCGGCCGATGTCGCCGTGCCGCACCGCCTGCACGAAGTCGGGCGGCTCCATCCCCGACAGCACCGTCAGCGCCAGGCGCGGGCCGACGCCGTTGACGGCGATCAGGTGCTCGAAGAGCTGGAGCTCGAGCGCCGTGGCGAAGCCGAACAGCGCCAGCGTGTCCTCGCGCACGTGCGTGTGCACGCGCAGCGCAACCTCGGCGCCGGGTTCGCCCAGGCCGTAGAAGGTCGAGAGCGGCACGTGGAGCTCGTAGCCGACGCCGTGGACGTCGACCACGACGCGGTTGGGCTGCTTGTCGCCGAGGCGGCCGCGCAGGTATCCAATCATTTCATTGATTGCTGCGGGGCCCGCTGCTACCCGCGCGGGGCGTGCCGGCGCCAGCTGCGCGCGCCGCGGGACGCGTCCTGGCGCCGCGGCGTCGCCCCGTTCGAATGCGCATGGCACACGGCCACCGCCAGGGCGTCGGAGACGTCCAGCGGCGTGGGGGGCTGCTCCATCCCCAGCAGCAAGGCCACCATCTGCTGCACTTGCCGTTTCTCGGCGCGGCCGTAGCCCACCACCGCCTGCTTGACCTCGGCTGCCGTGTACTCGCAGATCGTCACGCCGGCCTCGGCCGCCGCCAGCATCAGCGCGCCGCGGACGTGCCCCAGGACCAGCGCGGAGCGGGCGTTCCGGGCGAAGAACAGGTCCTCGATAGCCACCGCATCCGGGCGGTGCCGCGTCAGCAGCCCGGTCAGTCCGCGGTGCAGGACCAGCAGCTTTTCCGCGAGGGGCAGGCGTGCGGGCACGGCGATCGCCCCGCAGTCGACGACGTGGTGCCGGCTGCCCTCCGCCTCGATGCAACCGTAGCCGGTACGCCGGGAGCCGGGGTCGACCCCGAGTATTCTCACGCCAACGACGCCTCGATCTCCTTGGCGTCGATGTCGAAGTTCGACCAGACGTGCTGCACGTCGTCGTGGTCCTCCAGCAGTTCCATCAGCTTGAGGATCTGGCGCGCGGGGGCGCCCTCCAGCTTCACGTAGTTCTGCGGCAGCATCGCCAGCCGCGCGCTATCCGGCTCGACCCCTGCTCCCCTGACGGCCGCGAGGACGGCTTCGTACGCCTCCGGCGACGTCACGACCTCCCAGCTGTCATCGTCCTCGAGAAAGTCGTCGGCGCCGGCATCGATGGCCACGGTCATGAGCATCTCCTCGTCGATGCCGCTCTTGTCGACAAGCAGGTGCCCGTGCTTCGTGAACATCCAGGCGACGCTGTTGGTGGTGCCGAGGTTGCCGCCGTGCTTCGAGAGCAGGTGGCGGATCTCGCCCACCGCGCGGTTGGTGTTGTCGGTCAGCACCTCGATGAGCAGCGCGGCGCCGCCCGGACCGTAGGCCTCGTACGTCACCTCCTCGTAGGAGACCCCGGGCTCCTCGCCCGTCCCGCGCCGGATTGCCCGCTTGATGTTGTCGGCGGGCATGTTGGCCGCCTTCGCGTCGGCGACCACCGTGCGCAGGCGCGGGTTGCTGTCCGGGTCGCCGCCGCCGTCCCGCGCGGCGACCGTGAGCTCCTTGATGATGCGCGTGAACACCTTGCCGCGCTTGGCGTCGGCAGCCCCCTTCTTGTGCTTGATCGAGTGCCACTTGGAATGGCCTGACATGGAAATCTTCTCCGGCTGAGTGAAAGACGGGAGACGCGAGGCCGGAACAAGTGACAGCCGTCCGGGCTCGCGACGACCGCCAATCATTATGGCAGAAGTCGACGCCCGCGCGGGCCGGCTCGGGCCGGCGCGGTATGATAGAAGTGCTGGCGAGTTCGCGTTCCGGCAACGGCCGACAGGATAGACCATGTCCCTGATACCTGACTGGGCCCCCAACGTTCATCCGCTCGTCGTGCACTTCCCGATCGCCCTGCTGGCGGCCGGGCTCGTCGTCGACCTCCTCAGCGTGCTCATGCAGCGGCGGCCGGCGCTCAGGCACACGGCGACCTGGCTCTATTGCGGCGGGGCCGCCACGGCCGGCCTCGCCTACCTCAGCGGCGTGCGCGGCGCGGATGCAATGCTGCTGCCCGCCCAGGTTGCGCCGCTCGTCAGCGAGCATGCCGACTGGGCTTTCCGGACGACGTTGTTCTTCACGGCGCTCGCCGCGGTGCGCCTGGCCGTCTCCTACGTCCTGGCGCCGCGGCCGGCGATCCTCTGGACGGCGTTCGTCGCCGCCCTCGTCGGCGTCGGGATGCTGAACGAGACGGCGGAACGCGGCGGGGTGCTCGTCTATCAGCACGGGCTCGGCGTGCAGGCCATCACCACCGACGAGTCGGTCGACGAGCTCCTTGCGGAAGCCGGGGCGGAGCCGACCGACCCGGGCATCATCGATCTGCAGGGCGGCTCGTGGGTCTGGCGGCCGGTGCACGGCGCCCCGGCCGTGCTCGCGGACCGGTTCACCTGGCTGCGGGGCGACGCCTCGCGCCTGGCGGCCGAGATGGTGGACGACCAGGAAAAGGGCGCCGTGCTGAGCCTCGCCGCCGAGGGGCCGGCGCTGTTCGTCACCGGCGGCGAGCTCGACGCCGCCCAGGCCGACGTGTACGTGAACCTGGACGGGTTCGACGGCGAGCTGCAGCTCGTCCTCCACGCCCGGGACGACCGGACGTTCGATTTCTTCTCCATCACCGGTACGACGGCGACGCTGGGTCGGATGGACGACGGCATGCCGACGGTCTTCGAGGCGGGAGAGTTCGAGGCGTCGGGCTGGCTCTTCCTGCGCCTGTTCGGCGGCGACGGGCACTTCCGGGGCTACGTGAACGGCGAGCTGCTGACGCACGGACACGCGGACGACCTGGCGCCGGGCCGCTTCGGACTGCGGGTCGACGGCACCGGGCCCCTCCTCGTCCAGCAGATCCAGGTGCAGGCGGTCGGCTGAGGAGTCTGCGCCGTAGAACGATGCAGACTCCGCAAGGCGCGCACAGCGCGCCTCGGCGGGAGCGGCGCCGGGCGAAGCCCCCCCGCAAGCGAACGCCGGGCCAAGCCGCGCACAGCGCGGCTCGGCGGGAGCGGCGCGGGGCGAAGGGGCCCCCGCAAGCGGACGCCGGGGGCTTGGGGCGCAGCCCCATCTAACGATCGTGGCGCATCGCCAGCGGGATGAAGACGATGCCGTTCACGGTCCGCTCGGGGCCGGTCTGCCGGAACCCCATCCTCTCGTAGGCCCGGACGCCGTAGCGCGACGAGTTGATGGTCACCCGCTCAACGTCCGGCCGCCGGGCGCGGGCCTCCGCGAGGCCGCGCTCGAGAAGCCGGGCGGCGATTCCCCGCCGGTGAAAGTCCTTCGCGACGAACAGCAGCGCGACGTGGTTGCAGTCGCGCACCTCGATCATGCCGGCCAGGACGCCGTCCACCTCGGCGACCATCACGAAGTGTCCGCGCTCGGCCCGCCGGCGCAACGCCTCCGCCTCGGCGTAGCGCCGGAACTCGGCCACGCCCTGCTCGCTGGTGTAATCGGGCGCGATGAACTCGTCGAACGAGGCCAGCACGAGCGCCGCGATCGGCTCGGCGTCGTCCGGCGTCATCATTCGGATCCGGCAGGCGGCTGCTTCAGACACGTCCGGGCTACTCCTGCGCGACATCATAGTGCTCCCACAGGTATTCGGGAAAATACGTGTGGAGATGCAGGAAGATCTCGTGCACCAGGTTGATCGAACGCGTGACGCCGTACGCGTGATGCCCGGGCTTCGCCACGACGTGGATCAGCATCGTCCCGCGCCGGCTGGAGCAACTCGGCCGGGCGCGCCGCGAGTCGATGCGGCGGTGGGCCGGCAGGGTCCTGGCCGAGCGTCCCTCGACGAAACGCTCCAGCGCCGCGTAGAGCGCCGAGCGCAAGCGCACGTGCGGCAGCACGTTGGTGAACGTCAGCGTGCCCGAGGCCGGCTCGTAGGTCAGGTTGAACGGCTCGCGGCCCAGCCAGAGAAAGCGGAAGTAGTGGCGGCCCGCCCGCGCGGGCCGCTCCGTATAGCCTCGAAACACGCCCCGGTCGGCATAAGCCTGCAGGCGCCGGCGCACCGCCGCCAGCTCGTTGCGGACCCCTGTCATGCCCGTGCGGCCGCTGCTCAGTGGTTGTACGACATGACGCCCGGCTCGACCTTGCCGAGGAATCCGGGCGGGTACTGGCTGCGCACCCAGAACTCCTTCTTGGCCTGCACGTTCACGATCGCGGGGCGGCTCTCGCTCAGCGCCACCTCGTAGGCGCGATCGAGCGCCGGCCGGAAGTCCTGCGGGCGCGTGACGTACTCGCCGTGGGCGCCGAGCGCCTCGCCGACCTTGTCGTACCGCACGTTCTCCTGGAACAGGTGAATGGGCAGGCCGGAGGGACTGTTGCGCTGGCCCGTCCACGTGCCCCACGCGTTGTTGTTGTAGACGACGACGACGACCGGCAGGCGGTACTTCGACAACGTCTCCAGCTCCATCCCGGAGTAGCCGAACCCGCCGTCGCCGGTGATGGCCAGGACCGGATGTCCCTGGTAGCCGGCCTGCGCACCGACACCGTGCCGCACGGCGACCGCCGCGCCGAGCGCGTAGCCGATGTCCGGCCCGATGGCGCCGTACTGGTAGGCCCCGTTGATCACCTGCCCCGGCCGGAAGCCGCGCAGGTAGCGGCGCGTGTAGCGCGCCACGCCGTAACCGCCCTGGACGATGGTCGTGCGATCCGGCGGCAGGCTGCCGTGGTACAGGAAATCGGCGACCTCCTTGCCGATGACCGCCGGGTGAACCGCGTCGGTGTAGCCCAGCCCGGTGCGATAGAACTCCTCGTTCTCCGCCTCGAACTCGCGCCGCGCGGCCGCCACCTCGGCGACCCAGGCGTCGCGCCGCTGGCTGGGCATGGCCTCGGCCAGCGCCTCGAGCGCGACCATCTCGTCGGCGACGATGCCGACCTCGATCGGCAGGTTGCGGCCGATGTCCTCGGCCGCCGGATCGATGCGGATGTAGCGGGCATCCGGCCCGAAGGCGAACTCGCCGACGGTCGGCATGCAGTGCTGCCCGACCAGCAGCACGACGTCGGCGCTGGGCAGCGCCCCCGGGGCGGCATCCGCCGACAGCTCGTGGTCGGCGGGAAACTGCCCCTTCATGGCGCCCGACTCGACCACGGGGATGTGCCCCTTCTCGGCCAGCCGCCGCAGCGCATCCCAGGCCTTGTGGTAGAAGACGCCGTTGCTCGACACGATGATCGGCCGCGCGGCGCCCCGCAGCAGGCGGACGGCGGCGTCTATGGCCCGCGGCTCGGGATGCGGCTTCGCCTCGGTGCGGTACTGCGTCCTGTCGTAGTAGTACTCCAGCTCGCTGGCGTCGGCGAACCTCGCGCCCGCCACCTCGGCCGGAAAATCGAGGTGCACCGGCTTCGGGACCCCGGTCTTGAGCTGCCGGAAGGCGTACCCCGCGTATTCCCAGGTGCGCTCCGGCGTGATCAACCGCTTGCCGTACTTGCGGAGGCCCTCGGTGGTCGGCTGCTGGTAGCAGTCCTGGATGCCGCGCTCCGTGTCGTCGCCGCGGATGGTCGTGTTGCTCGCCAGCACCAGGACGGGCGAGCGCGCCGCGTTGGCCGCCGCGATGCCGCAGATCATGTCGGTGAAGCCCGGGCCCTCGGTGCCCGACGTGGCGGCGATCTCGCCGGTCGTGCGGCAGAACGCATCCGCGGCGTGACACAACGACCCTTCGTGCCGGCCGGAGTACGTCGGAATGCCCGCCTCCGCCATGGCGTGCACGACCAGGTAGTTGCCCGGACAGCAGAACAGCGCGGCGACGCCTTCCTCCTTGCAGGCCCGGGCGAACACCTGCGCGCCGATCATCGGGAAATCGACCGTCGCCGCGGGAACCTTCGCCGCCTCGGCGAACTCCTTCGGCACGGCGATCGGCCGCGCGTCGTCCTCGGCCGCCAGGGCCGCGCGACCGGTGCCGAGCGCCGCCGCCGTGGCGCCGGCGCCGCCGAGCACCGCCTGACGCATGAAGGCGCGCCGCGACTCGGTGCCCGCTTCGCCGGCCCGCTTCTGACTCCGCTTGCTGGTCTTCATGACGATCTCCGCGCGGCCGCTCAGCCGCCGTCTTGCCTGCCGGTTTGCTCCGAACGACCGCATGCTAGTGGCGCGTCCGCAGGGTGTCAACAAGCCGGCGCCCTGCGTTCGCCGGCGCCGGCGCTGCGCCCGTGCGTCACCCCTTGACCGCGACCCCCGCCACTTCGAAGCGTGCGCCGCGCAGCAGCGGGCCGGAGCCGAGGAAGGCGCGGGCCGGAGGCGCGCCGGTGAAGTACTCGCTGTACACCCGGTTGAACACGCCGTAGAGGGACACGTCCGAGCAGAAGACCTGGACGTTGACCAGATCGTCCATGGTCATGCCGGCCTCGGCCAGCACGGCCTGCACGCCGTCGAGGACGTTGCGCGCCTCCTGCTCGGCGGTCGCCGGCTGGCGGCCGGTCTGCGGGTCCATCCCGAGACGGCCGGCGACATAGAGCGTGTTGCCGGCCAGCACGGCGTCGCTGAACGGCGCCGCCACGGTGCGCCCGGGCAGGTTGATGACGCGCGGGGCGGCCGATTCCTGCGTGGCGTTCAGCACCCCCACGACGCTCGCTACCAGCGCGCCGACGACGACGCCGCCGACGAACACGAATCCGTTTCCGCGAATCCTCATCAGCTTCCTCCATTTTGGACGGGGCTGCGCCCCGAACCCCCGGCGGTCCCGACCGGCCGCCGCCTCAGGCCCCGGCCAGCAGCACGGTCGACCCGGTCGTCTTGCGCGCCTCCAGATCCCGATGCGCCTGCGCGGCATCCTGCAGCTCGTACGCCTGGTTGACCTCGATTCGCACCACCCCGCGGCCGACGACGTCGAACAGCTCCCCGGCCGTCGCCTCGAGCTCCGCGCGCGTCGCCGTGTAGGTGGCGAGCGTGGGGCGGGTGAGATAGAGCGACCCCTTGGGCGCCAGCACCGCCGGGGCAAAGGGCTCGACGGCGCCCGAGGAGTTACCGAAGCTCACCATCAGGCCGCGCGGCTGCAGGCACTCGAGCGAGTCGTGGAAGGTGTCCCTGCCGACGGAGTCGTAGACCACCGGCACGCCCCTGCCCCCGGTCAGCTCCCGCACGCGGTCGACGAAGCTCTCTTCGGTGTACACAATCGGATGGTCGCACCCGTGCGACCTGGCGAGCTCGGCCTTCGCGCGGCTCCCAACGGTGCCGATGACGGTCGCGCCGAGGTGCTTCGCCCACTGGCAGGCGATGAGGCCGCATCCGCCGGCCGCCGCGTGGAACAGGATGGTGTCGCCCGCCTTCACCTCGTAGGTCCGCCGCAGCAGGTACTGCACGGTGCAGCCCTTGAGCATCATGGCTGCGGCCTGCCGATCGGTGACGCCGGCGGGCAGGCGCACCAGGAAGCGGGCGGCGATCGATCGCCGCTCCGTGTAGCTGCCGAGGTTCATGCAGTACGCCACCCGGTCGCCGACGGCGACCTCGGTGACGCCGTCGCCCACGGCCTCGACCACGCCCACCGCCTCGTTCCCGATGATGGCGGGCCGCGCGGGAACCGGATACAGGCCGGTCCGGTGGTAGACGTCGATATAGTTGAGCCCGATCGCCGTCTGCCGGACCAGCGCTTCGCCCGCTCCCGGATCGGCCACCTCGATCGGCTCCCAGCGCAGAACGTCCGGGCCGCCGGTCTCGTGAATGCGCACCGCGTGTGTCATCGATTGCTCCCCCGTCCGCCGCGCTGTCGGTGCCGTCGAACCCAGATCCTAGCAGCCCCCGCGGCGGGCGCGTGCGTTGCGCTACCATTAGGAGCGTCCCATGGCCGCCGACACCGGCGCGTTCGACGCGCACCACCCGCCGTCATCGGAGCTGCTCGCGGACTGCGTGCACTGCGGCTTCTGCCTGCCGCCGTGCCCCACGTACGCACTGTGGAGCCGCGAGACCGACTCGCCGCGCGGGCGGATTCACCTGCTACGGGTGGCGCTCGAAGGCAAGGCGTCCATCACGCCCGAGTTCGCGCGCCACTTCGACACCTGCCTGGGCTGCATGGCGTGCATGACCGCCTGCCCGTCCGGGGTGCAGTACGACAAGCTGCTGGAAGCCGCCCGGCCGCAGCTCGAGCGGCACGTCGCGCGGCCGCTGGCCGACCGGCTCTTCCGGCGGCTGATCTTCGCCCTGTTCCCCTATCCGCGCCGCCTGCGCTGGGTTGCGCTCGACCTGTGGGCCTACCAGCGGCTCGGGCTGCAGCGGCTGGTGCGCGCCACCGGCCTGCTGAACCTGCTGCCCGCGCGCCTGCGCGCCATGGAGGCGGTGGCGCCCCGCGTCTCCGTCGCCGGCGCCTGGTCGTCGATGCCCGCCGTCATCCCCGCGACCGGGCCGCGCCGGCGGCGGGTCGCGCTGTTGCTCGGCTGCGTCCAGCGCGTCTTCTTCAGCGAGGTCAATCGCGCCACGGCCCGCGTGCTCGCCGCCGAGGGCTGCGAGGTGGTGGTTCCGCAAGGCCAGGGGTGCTGCGGCGCGCTGATGCTGCACGCCGGCCTCGAGGAGGACGCCGCGGCGCTGGCGCGGCGCTTCATCGACGTGTTCGAGCCTTCGCTCGCCGACGTCGACGCCGTCGTGATCAACGCGGCCGGTTGCGGGTCGACGCTCAAGGAATACGGCCATCTGCTGCGCGACGACCCGGCGTACGCGGCGCGCGCCGCGGCGCTGGCGGCCAAGTGCCGGGACGTCTCCGAGGTGCTGGCCGACCTCGAGCCGCGGGCGCCCCGGCACCCGCTGCCGATGCGCGTGGCCTATCACGACGCGTGCCACCTGCAGCATGCGCAGGGCGTCAGCGCCGAGCCGCGCCGCGTGCTGGCGACCATTCCGCAGCTCGACGTGTGCGAGGTGCCGGAGGGCGGGCTCTGCTGCGGCTCGGCGGGCATCTACAACCTCGTCGAGCCGGAGGCCGCCGAGGCGCTCGGGCGCCGCAAGGCCGGCAACGTCCTGTCGACCGGAGCCGACGCGGTCGTGTCCTCGAATCCGGGCTGCCTGCTGCAGCTCGGCGGTGCGCTGGAACGCCAGGGCCAGGCGTTGCGCACGATGCACCTGGTGGAGGTCGTCGACGCGTCGATCCGCGGCGAGACACGATAATCCAGAGGAGGTTCTTCATGACCGTTCGAGTTGCCGCACTGGTGTTGACGCTCGGCCTGTCCGGACTGCTCGCGCCGGCGACCGTCTCGGGTCAGGACGACGGCGCCTGGTCCGCGCCGCGAACCCCGTGGGGGGATCCGGACCTGCAAGGCATCTGGTCGAACACGACGACGACGCCCATGGAACGGCCGTCCGACCTCGAAGGCCGCGAGTTCCTGACGGAGGAGGAGCGGGCCGCCCGCAATCCCGGTTCCGGCATCTCGGCCGAGGAACAGTCGGACTTCATGCCCACCGGCGCGTACAACGACTACTGGTTGGAGAAGGGCGAGCTGTCGCTGCGCACCTCGCTGATCGTCGAGCCGTCCAACGGGCGCTACCCGCCGCGGACACCCGCCGCGGAAGAACGCCGGGCGCGACGTTTCGCCAGCTTCACGGGCGGCGGCGAGCTGGCGTCCTGGAACGACTTCAGCACCTATGACCGGTGCCTCACCCGCGGCATGCCGGGCGCCATGACACCCGGCTTCTACAACCACAACTACCAGATCCTGCAGACCTCGGACCATGTCGTGCTGCTCGTGGAGATGATCCACGATGCCCGCATCGTGCCGCTCGACGGGCGCGCCGGTCCGCCGACCGCCGTGTCCCAGTGGCTCGGCCGGTCCAGCGGCCGCTGGGAGGGTGAGACCCTGGTCATCGAGACGACGAACCTCCAGGAGCCGCAGCGACGCGTGGTCGAGCGGCTCACCCGGGTGGGCGCCGACGCAATCGACTACCGCATCACCGTCAGCGACGACGAGGAGTGGACGCAACCGTGGACCGCTCTGATGCCGATGACTGCCATCGAGGGTCCGATCTTCGAGTACGCGTGTCACGAGGGCAACTACTCGTTGCCGAACATGCTCGCGGGCAAGCGGGCGGAGGAAGCCGAGGACGCTGGATCACGCTGACGCGCGTGACGCGTGACGGGGCGCGGGCGTCCCCGCAAAGCGCCGCCGGGGGTTCGGGGCGCAGCCCCGTCTGAATCTAGACCCCGCCCGGGCCGCGGCCGGTGTTCAGCAGGCCATCCGGATCGAACCGGCGCTTGATCGCCTGCATCACGCCCCTGCCCTCGCCGAGCGGCCCCCAGGGATCGATGCTCCGCCGCAGCGCCGCGTCGCCGCGCCGAATCACGGCCGAGCCGCGGCCCGCGGGCAGGCGCTCGCGCAGCTCCTCGACGAGTCGGACCTGAGCATCGAGCGGGCCGTCGAGCCGCAGGTCGACCACGCCGAGCGCCGCGCGGCCCGCGACCGCCAGGCCGACTCGGGTTGCCTCCGCCCGGTCGCACAGCCAGACGAGCGTCGGGAACAGCTCCGCGGGCACCGTGCTCAGCTTGACGAGCGTGCCGCCCGAGGACCAGTGCGCCAGGTGGCCGCGCCACGTCGCCTGCTCGTCCCGGCCGCCGTGGACGACCGCGCCGGCATCGTCGCCGACGAGGGCGCAGGCCGCGTCCGCCTGCTGCGCGGCTGATTCCTCGACCGATTCGAACCGCACCAGCAGGCGCGGGCGCGGCGCAGCGACCTCGAGCGAGACCGGCGCCAGCGCCGAGCCCGCGAGCCGGCCGGCGACCGGCGCGGCCGCTTCGAGGGAATCGAACCTGAACTCCACGGTGCGCGATGCCGGCGGCGCCGGCGCCAG
This sequence comes from Vicinamibacterales bacterium, assembly GCA_963665465.1. Taxonomy (GTDB): domain Bacteria; phylum Acidobacteriota; class Vicinamibacteria; order Vicinamibacterales; family UBA8438; genus JAAXGX01. Next base: position 3,009,462 of record OY762226.1, on the reverse strand, counting down.
CTTGAACGTCGCCGTGAGGATGACGCCGAGGCAGCCGAACGAGCCGGTCAGCAGCCGCGAGAGGTCGTAGCCGGCGACGTTCTTGACGACGATGCCGCCGGCCTTGGCCAGACGCCCGTCGATGCGCGCCATGGTGACGCCGATAATCGAGTCGCGCGGCCCGCCGTGGCCGTGGCGGCGCGGCCCGCTGTCGTTGGTCGCCACCACGCCGCCGATGGTCGCGCGGTCCGGCCACGGGGCATCCCACGGGAGCCGTTGGCCGTGCGCCGCGAGCCGGGCGTTCACCGCGGCGGGCGTCGCGCCGGCCTCGACCGTGGCCGTCAGGTCACCATGCCGGTGCTCGACGACCTCGCGCAGCCCGGCCGTCGAGAGCTGCAGGTCGACCTCGCCCTCCGGCGCGCCCCACTGCAGCTTCGTGCGCCCCCCAACCACCCGCACCTGAAGCTGCTCGGACGCCGCCCACGCCAGCGTCGCCGCCAGCGCGTCGCCGTTCGTCGGCTCGGCCACGATGCGGGGCCGCACGCCGTCGACCGCGTCGCCGTCTTCGGCCGCGCGCGCCGCGCCCGCCGTCTGCGCCGCGAGCCGCTCGACCATCGCCGCCGTGGGCGCGCCGGCCGCCATCAGACCCGCTCCGCCAGGCCGGCCGCCTCGGCCGGATGCCTGCGGTACGGACCCGGCACCTCCCCACACAGGCGCGGCGTCGGAAACACCTTGCCCGGGTTGCAGATATTGCCGGGATCGAATGCGCACCGCACGAGCTGCATCGTGTCGAGATCGTTGTCGTTGAACATCTTCGGCAGATGCTCGGCCTTGTCGGCGCCCACGCCGTGCTCCCCGGTGATCGACCCGCCGACGTCGAGGCAGTACGTCAGGATCTCGGAGGCGACGTCGTGCGCCAGATCGGCCTGTCCGGCTATGCGCTCGTCGTAGCAGACCAGGGGGTGGAGGTTGCCGTCGCCCGCGTGGAACACGTTGCCGATCTTCAGGCCGGAGCGTTCGGACAGATCGCGGATGCGGCCGAGCACCTCCGGCAGCCGGGTACGCGGGATGACGCCGTCCTGCACGTAGTAGCTGGGCGACACGCGGCCCATCGCCGCGAAGGCCGCCTTGCGCCCCTGCCAGAAGCGCGCCCGCTGCGCCTCGGTCCGGGCCACCTGGATCTCCAGCGCCTGCGCCCCGGTGCAGACCTCCTCGACGCGGCTGAAGAGGGCCGTCACGTCGGCCTCGGCACCGTCGAGCTCGACGATCAGGATCGCCTCGACGGGCGGGAAATCGGGGTGGACCGCCGCCTCGGCCGCCTCGATCGTCACACGGTCCATCATCTCGACCGCGGCCGGGATGATGCCCGCGCCGATGATGCCCGACACGGCGTTGCCGGCTGCCTCCGTCGAGTCGAACGCGGCCAGCAGCGTCCGCACGGCGGCCGGCTTGCGGAGGAGCTTGAGCGTCACCTTCGTCACCACCGCCAGCGTGCCCTCCGAACCCACCAGCACGCCGAGCAGGTCGAGGCCGGGTGCGTCGAGCGCCGGCCCGCCCACGTGGATCAGCTCGCCGTCGGGCAGCACTGCCTCGACGCCCAGAACGTGGTGCACCGTGAATCCGTACTTCAGGCAGTGCGCGCCGCCGGAATTCTCCGCAACGTTGCCGCCGATCGAGCAGATCACCTGGCTCGACGGATCCGGTGCGTAGTAGTAGCCGTCACCGGCCACCGCCTTGCTGACGTCGAGGTTCATCACGCCCGGCTCGACCGTGATGCAGCGGTTGGGGATGTCGATCTCCAGGATGCGGTTCATCCGCGTCATCACGATCAGGACGCCGTCGGGATGCGGCATGGCGCCGCCGGACAGGCCCGTGCCCTGGCCGCGCGCCACGAACGGCACGCCGTGCTCATGGCAGAGGCGCACGACACGCCGCACCTGACCGGCGGAGGTCGGCAGCACCGCGACGCCCGGTTTCGAGCGCAGCTTGACGAGGCCGTCCGTCTCGTACGTCAGCAGCTCGCCGTCGTCGCGCACGATGCCGTCCGCGCCCACGACCTGCTCGAGATTGGCGAGAAACGTCTTGTCCACGGCAGCCAACCTCCTGACGTGCGCTTAGGGCCTCGAGTACTGGTCGATGACGCCCGTGATGGCCCGCTGGCAGACCCGGCAGAATCCGACCGGATTGCGGGTGAACATGATGCAGTCGACCTCGGGCCGGTAGAGGCCGGTCGGCTCGTACGACGCGCCCTCGAACGCGCCCACCCGGCCCGCGTGGGGCATGGCCTGCAACAGCGACGTCTCGCGGTCCATCTGCGCCGTGAAGAGTGCATCCAGCTCGTTCTCGGGCGCGCCCGCCGCCCGCAGCGACGCGCGCTCGCGCTGCGCCGCCGTGCTCCCCTGCTCGAATGCTTCCTTGTCCCAGGGGGTGGGGAGCGGCGTACCGTCCGCGACCAGATCGCCCCACTTGAGGTTCTCCGGATCGTGCAGCGCGGTGACGTTCGGCTCCCACGGTTCCGGGTGATACGCAGCGCCCGTCTCGTACGCCACGTCCGACGTGTAGTACTCGTCGGCAAGACCCGCGAAGTGATGGCCGAACTCGTGGACGAACACGTACTCGGCAAACCCCGTGTCGGCAGCGGCGGTCGCCTGGAAATTGAAGATGCCGCCGCCGCCGTACTGCGCCTCGTTGACCAGGATCTCCAGGAACTCGTAGGGCGCCGCGGAGGCGGCGTCGCGCAGCGCGCGGTTGTCATAGGTGAGCAGATAGCGTTCCGAATCGAAGATGTTGTATTCCGCCGACAGCGGCGTGCGGCGGAACTCGAGCGCCCGCGGGCGGCTGACGCCGGAGTGCGCCGCGGGCAGGTCGAGCCCCCACACGTTGAAGTCCGAGCGGCGGCTCCTGAACGGCTCCTCCTCGAACAGGGCGCCGACCAGCCGCCGGGCATCGGCATGGAACTTGGGCAGCTCCGCCTCGACGTAGCCTTCGCCAATCACGAGCAGATCGACCTTTTCCGTCGGGGGGCCGCTCTCCTGAATGGTCCAGACCTCGCCCATGGGCACCGGATCGGCCGGATTGACGAACCGGGATTCGGGATCGATCACCGTCGACCAGATCTCGTGAAAGCTGTTCTCGGCGTCGCGCACCTTCAGCACGACCTGCACGGGCCGCCGCGGCCAGGGAAAGCGCAGCGACTCGTGGAACGTCCGATGGACGCTGCGCGACTCGGGCGTCGTCTCCCACTCCCCGTAGATCGACGCGAATCCGCGCGAATAGATCGTCCGGTTCGTCCGCCGGTCGACAACCTCGAAAAGGTACTTGCCGAGGTTCAGATCGTCGACCAGCCGCGTGCGGCTGCCGGCCCACGGGCCGTCCGATACGACCCGATCCAGACCGAAGATCTCCGTGCCCCGGCCGCCCGAGTGAAAGTAGTCGACGCGCATCGTCCTGTCGACGAAATGAGCGTCGAAACCCTCCCCGCCGGCGACCCCGCCTTGCCGCGCCGCGACGAGCCACGCGCCGCCGGCCAGGGTGCAGGTCGCCGCGAGCAGGATGGCGACCACGCGCCGCGTAATGGTTGCTCCCATGCGTCGTATTCTAACAGCCCGTGGTAAAACCCCGCGTCGCACCGAGACGCGGTCGCGACAATGCCGCGCACGGCCCGGACAAGGCGTGACGAGGGAGCATATTGGCCATATTCGACCCCGCTGAGGAACGGTCCAGCGAAGTCCCTTGCGGGATGCATCGCCCGTCGAATGCAGCGAGGCCTTCGGCCACGGGCTGCTAATCGCTGACGGCAAGCTCGCCGGGCACGATCGGCCGCGTGCGCGGCAGCTTCCCGCGATAGGCCAGCCAGCCGACGACCGCCAGCACCCCGACGAACGCGCACAGCTTCGCGGCGTCCCCGGCGCGCGTCGGCGGCACCACCGCCCACAGCAGCCACAGCACCGGCTGCGCCAGGCAGACGGCCCAGACGGCCCCGTAGAAGTAGCGCCGCTCGTGCCCCTCGCCCTTCGTCGACACCCTGACGCGCGGCAACCGTCCGGCCGCGCCAAGCACCCAGATGGCGCCGGCCAGCGGAAAGTAGGCCGCCTCGTAGAGCTGCCGCAGATACCACCCGCCGCTCGCGATGGCGACGAGCAGCCCGCTCAGGTTGAGCAGCCCGAACGTCACGACGGCGCTCCACGCCAGCGTGTAGCAGACGCGCCGGTAGAGCGGGTTCGGCTTGTCCTCCGTGAAGCGAATGATGTAAGGGCGCGGCTCCACCCCCGGCAGACGGCCACGCAGCCCCGCGATACCGGTGACCACCAGCACTATCCCCAGCCAGCCCGCCATGCGGCGGTCGAACCCGCTCTCGAACAGGTCGAAGGTCAGCGGCCCCGGCGCGATGAAGCACACCCAGATCCAGATCGGCCAGTGCGCCAGGCGATACGCCACCGTGTTGCGCTCGCGAATGCGCCGGCGGCTCGCCAGCTCCACCGGAATGCCGTCCACCGTACCGCCTCCCTCCGCTGCCACGGGCCTCTACGAGTCCGCGCTGAACGCCCGCGTCGCCGCGAGCCGCGGTCGCGACCATGCCGCGCCCCGCCACCACTGCACGTGACGAGGAACGACCGCCCCCGATCGCCCGCCGTCCTGCCATACCTGCACCGCGTTCCCGCCGGCCCGCTTCGCCCGATACATGGCCGCGTCGGCGCGCGCCACCAGCGCCTCTGCATCGTCGTCGCCCGGCACGGCCGCGCTCACGCCGCAGCTGGCCCCCACCGCCGCCGCGCCAGCCAACCCCGCCAGTCCGCGCCCCGCCAGCTCCGCAAGCACGCTCTCCGCGACGCGCACCGCACCGTCGCTCGGCATGTCGCGCAGCAGCACCACGAACTCGTCCCCCCCGTAGCGACAGCGGACATCGCCGCCCCTCACCGTCCGCCCCAGCACGGCGCCCACCGCCGCCAGCACGGAATCGCCGTATCCGTGACCGTAGCGATCGTTCAAGTCCTTGAGGCAATCGACGTCGAGGAAGATCAACGACGCCCCGCCTCCCCGCGTTCCCACCCGCTCCAGCTCCGCCGCGATGCGCGCCATCCCCTCCCGCCGCGTCAGGCACCCGGTCAGCGCGTCCTCCACCAGGGCCCCCGCCACCCGCCGCGCCAGGTCCATGTTCTCCAGGACCGGCCCGAGCATCCCCGCCGCCACCTCCAGCACCGCGCGCTCGGCGGCCGCCAGCGGCTCCTTCCGTCCCGCTGCCGCCCTCACGACGAACGCCCCGACCGCCGCCGCCCCCCGCCCCCGCAACAGAAACACCTCCCCACCGCCCGCCGACCTCCCCGCGCCGAACACCTGCCCACCGCCACCAACGCGCACCTCCAGCCGCACGCCGCGCCACTCGAGCCACGGCCCCAGCTCCGCGCGCGCGGCCTCGCACCCCGCCGCCGGCCCCTCGACGCCCTGCAGCGCCTTCGCCAGCCGCGCCAGCCGCTCGATCTCCTCCAAACGCCCCTCGCTCCCCGCCCGTCAACACCCGTACATGCAAACACCCGGGGCCTTTTGCGGCCCCGGGTGTTTCAGAATAATCCCGGCAGCGACCTACTCTCCCACGGAGTTACCCCCGCAGTACCATCGGCGGAAGAGGGCTTAACTACCGTGTTCGGTATGGGAACGGGTGTTGCCCCTCTCCTATGACCACCGGGAAACGAAAGAAACCGAACCCCGCACATCCGACGGGCGCCCGGCCCCCCCGCGGCCCCGCCATCACGGCGGCCCGCAAGGACATCTCGCACTTCCATTGCCAGCTGAATACTCCACAAACGGCAGCTTCCCGACGCAGTTAAAAGAATATGGTCAAGCCTCACGGCTGATTAGTACCAGTCAGCTCAGGTCCTCGCGGACCTTACACCTCTGGCCTATCACCTGGTGGTCTTCCAGGAGCCTTCAGGAGCCGAAGCTCAGGGAGATCTCATCTTGGGGAGGGCTTCACGCTTAGATGCTTTCAGCGTTTCTCCCTTCCGAACGTAGCTACCCAGCGCTGCCGCTGGCGCGACAACTGGTACACTAGAGGTTCGTCCATCCCGGTCCTCTCGTACTAAGGACAGCCCCCCTCAAATCTCCTGCGCCCATGGCAGATAGGGACCGAACTGTCTCGCGACGTTCTAAACCCAGCTCACGTACCGCTTTAATCGGCGAACAGCCGAACCCTTGGAACCTGCTACAGCTCCAGGATGCGATGAGCCGACATCGAGGTGCCAAACCTTGGCGTCGATGTGAACTCTTGGCCAAGATAAGCCTGTTATCCCCGGCGTACCTTTTATCCGTTGAGCGATGGCCCTTCCATGCGGAACCACCGGATCACTAAGGCCTGGTTTCCCATCTGCTCGACGTGTCTGTCTCGCAGTCAAGCTCGCTTCTGCCTTTGCACTCTCCGGCTGATTTCCAAACAGCCTGAGCGAACCTTCGCGCGCCTCCGTTACATTTTGGGAGGCGACCGCCCCAGTCAAACTACCCGCCTAGCAGTGTCCCTGACCTGGATCACAGGCCGAGGTTAGAACACCGAAATGCCAAGGGTGGTATCTCACCAGCGACTCCCCGGACCCCAAGAGGCCCGGTTCAAAGTCTCCCACCTATCCTGCGCATAACACACCAGCATTCACTACTAAGTTGTAGTAAAGGTGCACGGGGTCTTTCCGTCTTGCCACGGGCAACCGGCGTCTTCACCGGTACCACAAATTCGCAGTGCCCCTCGTTGAGACAGTGCCCAGATCGTTGCGCCATTCGTGCAGGTCGGAACTTACCCGACAAGGAATTTCGCTACCTTAGGACCGTTATAGTTACGGCCGCCGTTTACCGGGGCTTCAATTCAGAGCTTCACCTCCGAAGAGGTTGACCCCTCCTTTTAACCTTCCGGCACCGGGCAGGCGTCAGACCCTATACGTCGTATTCGACTTCGCAGAGTCCTGTGTTTTTAGTAAACAGTCGCCTGGGCCTCTTTATTG
>OY762226.1:0-2997500 GCA_963665465.1 Vicinamibacterales bacterium | reverse complement strand
TCGACGTCCGCCTGCAGGTGGACCGAGTCGTAGGCCTGCGCCAGGGGGTAGAGGAACTCGTGGATCGAGATCGGCTGACCGGCGTCGTAGCGCCGGCGAAAATCCCGCCGCTCGAGCATCTGCGCGACGTTGTAGCGGCCCGCGAGCCGAATCCAGCCCTCGCTGCCGAGGCTGCCCAGCCAGCCGCTGTTGAAGTCGACGACGGTGCGCGCCGGATCGAGCAGCTTGAAGATCTGCGCCTTGTAGGTTTCGGCGTTCTCCCGGATCTGTTCCCGACTCAGCGGCGGCCGCGTCTTCGAGCGTCCGGTGGGGTCGCCGATGAGCCCGGTGAAGTCGCCGATCAGGAACACGACGCGGTGGCCGAGGTCCTGGAAGTGCTTCATCTTGCGGATGAGCACGGTATGGCCGAGGTGCAGGTCGGGCGCCGTGGGGTCGAACCCGACCTTCACGGTCAGGGGCGCCGACTCCGCGGCCGACCGCGTGAGCTTCGCGCGCAGCTCGGCCTCGCGGACGACGTCGACGCAGCCCTTCGTCAGATAGGCGACCTGCTCGTCAAGCGTCATTCGACGCCTCGCCCGGCAATGAAGCGCCGCCCCTCGATCCGCCATCCGCCGTCCAGCATGATGCCGATTGCCTCCGGGTAGATTCTGTGCTCCTCGGCCAGGATACGCGCCGCGAGCGCGCTCGCGGTGCCGGTGTCGTCGACCGGCACGACCGCCTGGCGCACGATCGGTCCCGCATCGAGCTCGGGCGTGACGACGTGCACCGTCGCCCCGCTGACCTTGACTCCGTACTCCCAGGCCTGGGCCTGCCCGTTCAGCCCGGGGAACGCCGGAAGCAGCGACGGGTGGATGTTGAGGATGCGGTTGGGGAACGCCTCGACGAACTCGGCGCTCAGCAGCCGCATGAACCCCGCCAGGCAGACCAGCGCCACGTCGCGCTTGCGCAACTCCGCCACGACGGCGCGATCGAACGCCTCGCGCGACCCGTAGCGCTTGTGATCGATGTGCAGCGTCTCGATCCCCGCCCGCGCCGCGCGCTCGAGCCCCGCCGCGTCTGCGCGGTTGGAGATGACGACGGCGATCGTCGCGTCGAGGCGCCGCGCCGAGATGCTGTCGATGATCGCCTGCAGATTGCTGCCGCGCCCCGAGATCAGCACGCCGATCTTGCGATTCCCCACCGCGCCTCCAGCGACTCGGCTACGAGTAGACGACCTGCCGGTCGCCCTCGACGACCGTGCCGATCGGCACGGCGCCGGGCTCGCCGGCTTCGGCGAGGAGCGCCCGGGCTGCCGCCACGGACCCGGGCGCCACCACCGCGACCATCCCGATCCCCATGTTGAACGTGCGGTACATCTCGTCGTCGGGCACGCCGCCCGCGTGCTGCAGGAACCCGAAGACGGGCGGCACGCGCCAGTCGCGCACGATCCGCGCGGCGGTTCCCGGCGGCAGCACCCGCGGCAGGTTGTCGGTCAGCCCGCCGCCGGTGATGTGCGCCAGGCCCTTGACCAGCCCCGGGCTCGACTCCAGCAGGCGCGAGACGGGCTGCAGATACGACCGGTGAGGACGCAGCAGCTCGTCGCCGACCCGGCTTCCCAGCTCGTCGACCGGCGTGTCGACCTGCAGGCCCAGCGTGTCGAAGACGATGCGTCGCGCGAGCGAGAATCCGTTCGTGTGCAACCCCGATGACGGCAGGCCGAGGAGCCGGTCGCCGGGGGCGATGCTGCTGCCGTCGATCAACCGCCCGCGGTCGACGATGCCGACGATGAAGCCGGCGAGATCGTACTCCCCCGCGGCGTAGAAGCCCGGCATCTCGGCGGTCTCGCCGCCCAGCAGCGCGCAGCCGTTCTCGAGGCAGCCGCGGGCCAGGCCCTGCACGACCGCGGCCGAGACGTCGGGCGCCAGCCGGCCCGTGGCCAGATAGTCGAGGAAGAACAGCGGACGCGCGCCCTGCACGAGCACGTCGTTGACGCAATGGTTGACCAGATCCACGCCGACCGTGTCGTGCCGCGCCGCGAGGAACGCGACCTTCAGCTTCGTCCCCACGCCGTCGGCGCTCGCCACGAGCACGGGCTGCCGATGACGCTCCCATTCCGGCTCGAACAGGCCGCCGAAGGCGCCGATGTCGGACAGCACGCCCGGCGTGAACGTCTGCCGGGCCAGATCGCGCACCCGCTGCACCAGCCGGTTCGCCGCGTCGATGTCGACTCCCGCCGCCCGATAGTCCACGGTTAGAACTCCAGCACGCGCAGGCCGGCCTCCGCCGCGGCGCGGGCGGCGGATCCCTCGGCGCTCCCCCAGTACGCGCGCCGCAGGTGCGACTGGAACCGTTCCTCCGCCATGTCCTCGTCCAGCATGTCGAACGCGTCGCGCAGCAGCAGGAGGTCGGCCTCGGGCGACGCGCGGTCCACGAGGGCCTGCAGCACGATGCCGGGCCGCCGCAGCGCCACCGTGCCGAGCGCCAGCGCGATCGGCGCCTGCGCCGACGCGCCGGACGCGCGCCCGGTGTCGAACAGCGCGTCGAGCGCGGGACGCTCGCCCTCGGCGGCGAGCGCAGCGAGTCCGGAGGCCGCGTTGCGCAGCAGCTGCCGGCCGTCGTCGGCATCCGTCTGCGCCCCGTAGCGCAGCGCCTCGACGATGTACGGCACCTGGGTGTCGCAGCCGATCTCCAGGAGGCAGGCGGCCGCCGACGCGACGGGTTGCAGCACGTCCGGCACGCTCGCGCGAGCGGCGGCGATGACGCCGGCCGCGCGCCGGTCGCCGATCTTGCCCAGCGCCAGCAGCGCGTCGTCCTGCAACGGTCCCTGTTCGGTGGCTACGGCCAGCAGCGCGTCGAGCGCGTAGCCGGCGCGGCGGTCGCCCAGCGCCTCGATGACCACCGCGCGAAAGTAGCTCTCGCCGCGGTCCACGTCGCGCACCAGCCGGGCGCGGACCGCCGCGTCGTCGTCGTGCGCCGCCAGGGCGCGCACCAGCGCCGGCCGCACGAACTCGGAGGTCTCCCGATCGAGCGCGGCGAGCAGCCGCTCCGCCACCGCCGGATCGGGGTCGTGCTCGAAGTAGGCGTACGCGGCCGCCCGGACCCGATCGTTGCGCGCGCCGAGCGACGCCGCCATGGCCTCGGCAGTCTCCGGAGCGGCCAGACCGTAGAGCAGGACCAGCGCCCGAAACTGCACGTAGCTGTCCTCGTGCTCGCGCAGGGCCTCGCGCAGCAGGGGCCCCGCGAGCCGGGCATCCGCCCGTCGCACGGCGCGCGACGCCTCCATGCGCACGCTGTAGTCGAAGTCGCCGAGCCGATCGATCGCCTGCCGGAGCTGCTCTGCCGGCGTCTGGGCGGTGCCCGGGGCGATGCCGAGCACCGCCAGCAGCAGGGCGATCGGGATGCGGCAGGCCGCGCGCGGGTTCGTCATCGCTGCTGGGGCTGGGTGCCGTCGGGAAGCTTGAGCACCATCTGCATGTACGCGTCGCTGTCCGACGGCGGGGCGACGCGGTACTCCCGCGTGTAGCACGCGTAGCAGTAGTTGGGGTGACTGGCGCCGACCGCCTCCCGCAGGCCGTCGAGGCTCAGGTACGAGAGCGTGTCCGCCCCGAGAAAGTCGCGAATCTCGTCCACGGGGTGGCGGGCCGCGATCAGCTCGTTCGGGTGCGGCGTGTCAATCCCGTAGTAGCACGGCGAGACCGTGGGCGGGCAGCTGATCCGCATGTGCACCTCGCGCGCGCCGGCGGCCTTGATCATGCCCACGATCTTGCGGCTGGTCGTGCCGCGCACGATCGAGTCGTCGACGAGGACCACGCGGTTGCCCTCGATGATGCTGCGCACCGTGTTGAGCTTGACCTTGACCTTGAGCCCGCGAATGGACTGATGGGGCTGAATGAAGGTCCGGCCCACGTAGTGATTGCGAATCAGCCCCATGCGGAGCGGAATGCCGGCGCTCTCCGCGTACCCCGCGGCCGCGCAGAGGCCGGAATCGGGAATCGGGACGACGACATCGGCCGGCACCCCCGACTCCTTGGCCAGCAGGCTCCCCAGGTTGGTGCGCACCTCGTTGACGCTCTGACCGAACACGTAGCTGTCCGGACGGGCGAAGTAGACATGCTCGAACACGCAGTGCGCGGGCGTCACCGCCGGAAACGGGCGGTACGAGCGGAGCCCGTCGCGGCTGATCACCAGCACCTCGCCCGGCTCCACGTCGCGCACGTACGTCGCGCCAATCAGATCCATGGCGCACGTCTCCGAACAGACCACGTAGGCCTCGCCCAGGCGGCCGAGAGCGAGCGGCCGGAAGCCGTGGGGGTCGCGCACGGCGACGAGGTTGTCCGCGGTCAGCGTGACGAGCGAGAAGGCGCCGGACACGCGCGAGACCGACTCCACCATCGCGTCCTCGGCGGTCGCCGCGGTCGACCGCGCGTAGAGGTGCAGGATGACCTCGGTGTCGCTGTTGGTCTGGAAGATCGATCCCCGGCGCACGAGCTCGTCGCGCAGCTCCGGCGCGTTGACCAGGTTGCCGTTGTGGCAGAGCGCAATCTGCCCGTGCGAGCACTCGATCAGGATCGGTTGCGCGTTGACGATCCGGCTGTCGCCGAAGGTCGAGTACCGGACGTGCCCGATCGCCGCCCGGCCGGACAGCCCCTGGAGGACATCCTCGTCGAATACGTCGCTGACGTGCCCCATGGCGCGCGACAGCTGCACGCGCCCGTCGCGCACGGAGGCGATGCCGGCGCTCTCCTGGCCGCGGTGCTGCAGCGCATACAACCCGAGGTAGGTCATATGGGCGGCCTCGTCGTGGCCGTAGATTCCGAAGACGCCGCACTCGTCCCTGAACTTGTCTCTGTCCATGCCGCTCGGCCCCGGCCCGCCAGCCTTCGCCTCTCGGCTCCGCCTGGCGTGCCATCGACCCTCCGGAGTCCGCTCCGCTCTCTAAGGTGCGCCCCCTCGGGCCGCGCCGCGCCCGAAGTAGCGTGACAACCCGGTTTCCCAGGCGTGCTCGGCCTCCGCGACGGGCATGTCGACGACCGGCGTGCCGTCGACCGCAATCCGACACCGCGCCCCCCCGGTACGCCCGATAGCCAGCGCGGGCACGCCGGCCGCCGCGGCGCGGGCCAGCAGGTCCCCGGCGCGGCTCTCCGCAAGCGACACGACGACGCGCGAGGCGGTCTCTCCGAACAGCGTCCCGGCCAACGCCACTCCCGCAGGCCCATCGAGCGCCTGCGGCGGCAGCGCCGCGTCGACGCCGACGCCGCCCTCGAAGCAGCACTCGGCCAGCGTGACCGCGACGCCGCCCTCCGAGCAGTCGTGCGCCGACTCGAGCAACCCGTCGGCAGCGGCGTCCACGAGCAACCGCTGCAGCGCGCGCTCGAGGTCCGGATCCAGCGCCGGCGGCCTGCCCCGCACCAGCCCGTGCACGACCTTCAGATACTCGCTGCCGCCGAGCTCGGCACCGGCCGGACCCAGGAGCACGACGACGGACCCGGCGTTGCGGAACACCCGGCCGAGCGCGCGTCCCGCGTCTTCGATCACGCCCACGACACCCAGCACGGGCGTCGGATGGATGGCCTCGCCGTCGGTCTCGTTGTACAGGCTCACGTTGCCGCCGGTGATCGGGATGTCCAGCGCACGGCAGATCTCGGCGATACCCTCGACGGCCTCGGCGAACTGCCACATGATGTCGGGCCGCTCCGGGCTGCCGAAGTTCAGGCAGTTCGTCGTGCCCACCGGGACGGCTCCCGTGCAGGCCACGTTGCGCGCCGACTCGGCGACCGCCAGCCGCGCGCCCTGACGCGGGTCGAGGTAGCAGTAGCGGCCGTTGCCGTCCACCGAGAACGCCAGCGCCCGCCCGGTCCCCTTGACGCGGACCACGCCAGCGCCCATCCCTGCAGGCGCGATCGTGTTCGTCCGCACCATGTGATCGTACTGCCGATAGACCCAGCGCTTGCTGGCCACCTGCGGGGAGGCGAGCAGCGCGAGCAGCGCGTCGGCCGGGTCGGGCGCCGCGGCCAGCAGCCCCGGATCGAGCGCCTGGCGCTCGGCGAGGTCGGCCGGCGGGCGCGCGGGGCGATCGTAGAGCGGCGCGTCGTCCGCCAGGGCGCGGTTCGGAATCTCGGCCACGACCTCATCGCCGTCGCGCACGCGCAGCAACCCGTCGGCCGTCACCTGACCGATGCGGACCGCGTGCAGATCCCACTTCCCGAAGATGCGCTCGACCTCCGCCTCGCGCCCGCGCCGCACGACGAACAGCATCCGCTCCTGCGACTCGGACAGCATGATCTCGTAGGGCGTCATGCCCGTCTCGCGCTGGGGCACGCGCCGGACGTCGATCTCGATGCCGGCGCCGCCGCGCGAGCCCATCTCGCAGGTCGAGCAGGTCAGACCGGCCGCCCCCATGTCCTGGATGCCGACCAGCGCGTCGGTGCGCATCACCTCCAGACAGGCCTCGAGCAGCAGCTTCTCCATGAACGGGTCGCCCACCTGGACGTTCGGCCGTTTCTCCGCCGACGTTTCGTCGAACTCGGCCGAGGCCATCGTCGCCCCGTGGATGCCGTCGCGTCCGGTGCGGGCCCCCACGTAGTAGACGGGGTTGCCCACCCCCTCCGCCCGGCCGCGGACCAGCGCGTCCGTGCGGGCCGTGCCCAGGCAGAGGACGTTGACGAGGGGGTTCCCCGCGTAGCTCTCGTCGCAGGCCAGCTCGCCGCCGACCGTCGGAATGCCGATGCTGTTCCCGTAGCCGGCGATGCCCGCGACGACACCTTCGACGATGCGCCGGGTGTGCGGATCGTCGAGCGACCCGAACCGCAGCGAATCGAGCAGGGCGATCGGCCGGGCCCCCATGGTGAAGATGTCGCGGATGATGCCCCCGACCCCGGTCGCGGCACCCTGATACGGCTCGATGAACGACGGGTGGTTGTGCGACTCGATCTTGAAGACGGCCGCGAGGCCGTCGCCGATGTCGATGGCGCCGGCGTTCTCGCCGGGACCCTGCAGCACCCGCGCGCCGGTCGTCGGGAGCTTGCGCAGGTGGCTGCGGGAGCTCTTGTAGCTGCAGTGCTCGGACCACATGACCGAGAAGATCCCGAGCTCGGTCAGGTTCGGCTCGCGGCCCAGGATGTCGACCACCCGGCGGTACTCGTCGCCGGTCAGGCCGTGCGCCGCGATGGTGGCCTCGTCGAGCATTGTCAGACGGGGCTGCGCCCCGAGGCGGTGCCGGCGGCCAGGGCCGCGACGGCCGATTCGAGCACGACCAGCCCGTCGGCGCTGCCGAGCGCGCTCTCGCAGGCCCGCTCCGGGTGGGGCATCAGGCCGACCACGTTGCGCGCCGTGCTGCACAGGCCGGCGACGGCGGCGGTCGATCCGTTCACGTTCCAGGCCTCGTCGAGCCCGCCGTCCGGCGCCGTGTAGCGGAAGACGATCTGCCGGTTCGCCTCGAGCGCGGCCAGCGTGGCCGCGTCGGCGTAGTAGTTCCCTTCGCCGTGGGCGATCGGGAGCCGCAGCACCTGCCCCGCCCGGGCGTTGCAGGTGAACGCCGTGTCGGCCTGCTCCACGCGCACGTGCACCTGCTGGCAGATGAACTTGAGATGCCGGTTCCGCCGCATCCCCCCGGGCAGCAGGCCGGCCTCGAGCAGCACCTGGAAGCCGTTGCACACGCCGAGCACGGGGCCGCCGGCGGCCGCGAAGCGGGACACCTCGCCCATGATGGGCGAGAAGCGGGCGATCGCGCCGCTGCGCAGATAGTCGCCGTAGGAGAACCCGCCCGGCAGGATCACCACGTCCGCGCCGCCCAGGCTCGCGTCCTTGTGCCAGACGAACGCGGCATCCTGGCCCAGCACGTGCTTCACCGCGTGGTAGGCGTCGTGATCGCAGTTCGAGCCGGGGAACACGACGACCGCGAACCGGCTCATCCGTCCACCTCCACGCGGTAGCTCTCGATGACCGGATTGGCCAGCAGCCGGTCGGCGACCTCGGCCGCCAGGGTCCGGGCCTCGGCGGCGCTCGCGGCGTCGACGTCGAGCTCGAAGTACTTCCCCTGCCGCACGTCCTGCACCGCGCCGTAGCCGAGCGTGTGCAGCGCCTCGGCAACCGTCCTGCCCTGCGGATCGAGGATCGACGGCTTCAGGTTGACGAACACCCTGGCCTTCATCTCACGCTCCCGCGCCGCCGGCGGCGCCGCCGAACACCCGGCCGAAAATCGTGTCGACGTGGCGGAGTTGCACGTTCAGATCGAACGTGCGGTCGACGTCCGCCCGCGTCAGCGCCTGCATGACGTCCGCGTCGCCCAGCAGCAGCTCCTTGAACTCGAGCCCCTCGTCGTGCGCGCGCATGGCGTTGCGCTGGACCCACACGTACGCCTCCTCGCGGGCCACGCCGCGCTGGGCCAGCAGCAGCAGCACGGCGCCGGAGAAGATCACGCCGCGGGATCGAGCCAGATTCTCCTCCATGCGGTCGGGATGCACCACGAGGCCGCGCACGATGCGCGTGAAGCGGCGCAGCATGTGGTCGAGGACGCAGAAGCTGTCGGGCAGGATGATCCGCTCCACCGACGAGTGCGAGATGTCGCGCTCGTGCCACAGCGCCACGTTCTCGAGGGCCGCCAGCGCGTTGGCGCGCAGCAGGCGGGCCAGCCCGGTGATCTGCTCGCAGCCGATCGGGTTGCGCTTGTGGGGCATGGCGGACGACCCCTTCTGCCCCTTGGCGAACGGTTCCTCGACCTCGCCGATCTCGGTCTTCTGCAGGCCCCGGACCTCCAGCGCGAACTTCTCGAGCGAGGCGCCGGTGATGGCGAGCGCGCCGGCCAGCTCCGCATGCCGGTCGCGCTGGATGATCTGCGACGTCACGCGGGGCGACGCGATCGCCAGGCGCGCGCAGACCTCCCGCTCGATGGCGGGCTCGAGGTGCGCGTAGGTGCCGACCGCGCCGGAGATCTGACCCACGCTGACGACGTCGCGCGCGCGCGCCAGCCGGTCCCGATCGCGCTGCAGCTCCTCGAACCAGAGCGCGAGCTTCAGGCCGAAGGTGACCGGCTCGGCGTGCACGCCGTGGGTCCGGCCGATCATCGGCGTTCGGCGATGCTCGGCGGCACGGTCCCGGACGGCGCCGGCGAGGTGGTCGACGTCTTCCAGCAGCAGGTCGCAGGCCTCGCGGAGCTGGAGCGCCAGGGCGGTGTCGACGACGTCCGAGGAGGTCAGGCCGAAGTGCAGCCAGCGCGCCGACGGCCCGACGCGCTCGGCGACCGCGGTGGTGAACGCGATGATGTCGTGCCGCGTCGTCTCCTCGATCGCCTCGACCCGCGCGGCGTCCACTGCCCCCTTCTCGCGGATGTCGCGGGCCGCCTCCGCCGGGATCAGGCCGTGCTCGGCCATCACCTCGGCGGCCACGGTCTCGACGCGCAGCCAGGTCTCGTAGCGCCGCTGGTCGGTCCAGATGCGCCCCATCTCGGGCGGCGTGTAGCGTGGAATCATTATTCAGATGGGGCTGCGCCCCAAACCCCCGGCGGCGCTAACGGGGACCCCGGCGCCCCGCGCCGCGACGCCGAGGCGCGCCGTGCGCGCCTTGGGAACGGCCGCCCGGGGGCTCGCCGTCCCCTCTTGCTGGCCTGACCATCCGCTTGACCTGACCATCTCTGCCGCATTCCGATGGCGCCCCAAACCCCCGGCGGCGCTAGCGGGGACCCCGACGCCCCGCGCCGCGACGCCGAGGCGCGCCGTGCGCGCCTCGGGAACGGCCGCCCGGGGGCTCGCCGTCCCCTCTTGCTGGCCTGACCATCCGCTTGACCTGACCATCTCTGCCGCATTCCGATGGCGCCCCAAACCCCCGGCGGCGCTAACGGGGACCCCGGCGCCCCGCGCCGCGACGCCGAGGCGCGCCGTGCGCGCCTCGGGAACGGCCGCCCGGGGGCTCGCCGTCCCCTCTTGCTGGCCTGACCATCCGCTTGACCTGACCATCTCTGCCGCATTCCGATGGCGCCCCAAACCCCCGGCGGCGCTAGCGGGGACCCCGGCGCCCCGCGCCGCGACGCCGAGGCGCGCCGTGCGCGCCTTGGGAACGGCCGCCCGGGGGCTCGCCGTCCCCTCTTGCTGGCCTGACCATCCGCTTGACCTGACCATCTCTGCATCCACCGGCGCGTCGTCAGAACAGGGTTGCGGCTCGCGCCTTGTCAGCCGGGCGCCTGGCCGGCGCGGCGTCGCGTTGCCCGGGCAGCGGCCAGGCGTCCAGGTCGACGGTCGGCGCAACCCGGTCCTGGCGCGTCACGACGACCCGCACGTCCGTGCGGCCGCGGGCGGCCAGCGCGTCGCGGCAGGTCAGCTCGGCGATCTCCGGCACGTTGTTCACGCGGCTGAGGTGCATCAGCACGATGCAGCGCACGTGCGGCCCCAGCCCGCCGCGGATGTACGCGGCCAGCGCTTCGTTGGACAGGTGGCCCACGTCGCTGGCGATGCGCGCGCGCGTGGCGGCGTCGTACGGGCTGATGCGCAGCAGCTCGGCCGCGTGGTTCGACTCGATGACCAGCACGCGGCAGTCCTCGAAGCGCTCGATCAGCTCCGGGGTCACGGCGCCGACGTCCGTGGCGAAGCCGACCGCGCCGGCCGGCGTCTCGATGCGAAACGCCACGGTCTGCGACGCGTCGTGGGGCACCGTGAACGGCACGAAACGCAGCCCGCACAACTCCAGCGGCCGTGGCGGGGCCAGCTCGCGCCAGGCGGGCAGCCCGCTCACGTTCCACTCGTCGCGGACCGCCGCGGTCGTGTAGACCGGCACGTCGTGGCGGCGCGCCAGCAGGCGCGCGCCCCGCGTGTGGTCGCCGTGCGCATGGGTGATCATGATCGCGCCGAGGGCGGCCGGCTCGGTGCCGACCAGCGCCAGCCTCCGCGCCACCTCCCGATAGCTCAACCCGGCGTCGATCAGCACGCGCGCATCGCCGTTGGCAAGCAGCGTCGCGTTGCCTGCGCTGCCGCTGCCGAGCACTGTCAGTCGGATGGCGGCCACCCTTGCTAGCCGATGTCGAGCTGGCCCGCGGTGGGCGCGGCCCCGCCCTCGGGGCCCACGACCGTCGCCGCGAAGCCGCCGCTCGAGAACAGGTCCGCCGCCACGCGGTGCACGTCGCCGGCCGTGACGGCATCCAGATGCTCGAGATGCTCCGCCTGATCGATCTGGCGGCCGAAGTAGATCTCCGAGCGCGCGAGCTGCGACATGCGGTTCGAGGTGCTCTCGAGCCCGAGGACCAGGTTGCCCTTCAGGTGGTCCTTGGCCCGCTGCAGCTCGGCGGCCGGAATCGGCCGCTCGCGCAGCTGCCGCAGCTCGGCGACGACGAGATCCACGACCTCGGGCACCGCAGCCGCGTCGCACCCGGCATAGATGGTCAGGATGCCGACGTCGCGGTACGACTCGAGGCCGCTGCTGACCGCGTACGCCAGGCCGCGCTTCTCCCGAATGTTCTGAAACAGCCGCGAGCTCATCGAACCGCCGAGCACCGTGTTGAGCACGTAGCTGGCATAGCGGTCGTCGTGCGCCAGCGCGTAGCCCCGCGTGCCGAGGCACAGATGGCTCTGCTCGATGTCCTTGCCGCGGAACAGCACGCTCGCGCGGGCGGCCGGCGGCGTCTCGTCCGCCGGCTCGGCCGCGGCTGGCAGGCCGCCGAACGCCGCGCCGATCAGGTCCCGGACCTCGGCGTGCTCGAGGTGACCGGCGACGGCGACGACGAGGTTGCCGGCGGTGTAGGACCGCTCGAAGAACGCCCGCAGGGCCGTGCCCGTAATGCCGCCGACCGAGGACGGCGACCCGAGGATCGACCGCCCGAGGGGATGATCGGGCCAGAAGCTGCTCGTGAACAGCTCGTGGACGAGATCGTCGGGCATGTCCTCGACCATCTTGATCTCCTCGAGGACCACCTTCTTCTCCCGCTCGATGTCGTCCGCGTGGAACGCCGGCCGCAACAGCAGGTCCGCGAGCAGATCGACGGCGCGCGGCAGGTGCTCGTCGAGCACCTTGATGTAGTAGGCCGTGCACTCCTTGGCCGTGAAGGCGTCGAGCTGGCCGCCGATCGAATCGACCTGCTGGGCGATGTCCTCGGCCGTGCGGGTGGTCGTGCCCTTGAAGAGCATGTGCTCGGCGAAATGAGCCATCCCCGCCGCGGCGTCGCCCTCGTGCCGCGATCCGCGCGTCAGCCACACGCCGAGACTGACCGAACGCACGTCCGGCATCGACTCGGTCAGCAGACAGAGCCCGTTGTCGTGGACGTCGCGCGAGATCATGTTCGAGAGAGCACCTTCGGCAGGCCCCGCCGGCCCGCGGCGCCCGGCCGCGAGCGTGGTACATGTTACCATCCAGTCGCCGTCCGGGCGCCCGGCCCGCAGGCACCGCCCCGCCATGACTGCCGCCCCGCTGGACCTCTCCGAGCTGGACCCGACCGAGTTGACGGAGGCGCTCGTGGCGCGCGGCGGGCAGCCCTTCAACGCCCGGCAGATGGCGCGCTGGATCTACCGCCGGGGCGTGACCGACTTCGAGCGCATGACCGACCTGCCGGCGGCCCTGCGCGCCAGTCTCGCCGGCGACTGCGCCTGCTCGACGCCGACCGTGCTGCGCGCCGAGCGGTCCACCGACGGCACCGCCAAGCTGCTCCTGCGCCTCGCCGACGGCCTGCGCGTGGAGGCGGTGTTCATCCCCGATACGCCCCGCATGACGTTCTGCGTCTCGACCCAGGTGGGCTGCGCCATGCAGTGCGGCTTCTGCCTGACCGGCAGGATGGGCCTGGCGCGCCACCTGTCGGGCGGCGAGATCGCCGCGCAGGTGCGCGTGCTGTCCCGGCACTTCGAGCTGGCCGGCGCTGCGTTCAACGTCGTGCTGATGGGCATGGGCGAGCCGCTGCACAACTACGACGCCACCATGAAGGCGCTGCGCATCCTGACGGATCCGAACGGGCTCGGCATGCGCCCGCAGCGCATCACGCTGTCGACGGTGGGCGTGCTGCCGGCCCTCGAGCGGCTGGCCGGCGAGCCGCTGATGCCCAACCTGGCCGTCTCGCTGCACGCCGCCACGGACGAGCTCCGCAACGAGCTGGTGCCGATCAACCGCAAGCACGGCCTCGACGCCCTGCTCGCCGCCTGCCGCCGCTTCCCTGTCGCGCGCCGGCGCCGGATCACGTTCGAGTACGTCCTGCTCGCCGGCGTCAACGACGCGCCCGCCGACGCGAGGCGGCTCGCCCGCCTGCTGTCGGGCCTGCGCTCGAAGGTCAACGTGATCCCGCTCAACGAGGCGCCCGGGGTGCCGTACAGGCGGCCGTCCGACGGCCAGATCGACCGCTTCGCCCGCACCCTCGCGGCGCACGGCGCGACGGTCACGGTCCGCAAGAGCCGCGGCCGCGACATCCGCGCCGCCTGCGGCCAGCTGATCGTGGACGGCCCGCAGCAGTCGACCGCCCAGCGGCTCGCCACGGCGCTCGGTTCCTAGGCCTAGGAACCGTTCTGCGGTGCAGGCTCCGGATTGTCGCCGTCCGGGTTGTCGACGAACCGGTAGCCGACGCCGCGGACGGTGAGCAGGTGCCGGGGCCGCGCCGGCTGCGCCTCGATGTAGCGCCGCAGGCGGGCGATGAAGTTGTCCACGGTCCGGGTATCGGTGTCGTGGCGCACGCCCCAGACTTCCTCGAGCAGCGCCTTGCGCGACACGGTCTCTCCGGCGCGGCTCACCAGGTAGCGGAGCAGCGTCGCCTCCATCACGGTCAGCGGCTGCTCCGACTGGCCGCGGTGCAGCACCTGATTGCGAAAATCGAGGGTCACGCCGGCGAGGCGGTACTCGTCGAGCTCCTCCGGCCGCCCCGCCGCGGCGTCGCCGCGCAGCCACCGCCGGCGCCGCAGCAGGCCGGCCAGCCGGGCCAGCAGAATCGAGAGGTCGAACGGCTTGGGCAGGTAGTCGTCGGCGCCCGCCTCGAAGCCCCGCAGCACGTCGTCGTTGTCCGAGCGCGCGGTCAGCAGCATCACCGGGACGAACTGGCGCGCGGCGCGCAGCCGCCGCACGACCTCGAAACCGTCGAGCCCGGGCAGCATGACGTCTAGCAGGACGACGTCGAAGCCGCCCGCGCCGGCGCCCAGAAGCCGCTGCAGGGCGGCCGCGCCGTCCTCCTCCACCTCGGCCGTGAAGCCTTCCTCCTCGAGGTTCAGCTTCAGGCCGGCGGCCAGGTGCTCCTCGTCTTCGACGATGAGGACGCGGCTCATGACGCCTTCAGCGGCAGCTCGAGGGTGAAGGTGCTCCCCCGGCCGGCGCCGCGGCTCTCGGCATACGCGCGGCCGCCGTGCCGCCGCGCCACCGCGCGCACGATCGACAGCCCGAGCCCGGTGCCGCGCACGCGGGAGCGCAACGCGGCGGGCAGCCGGTAGAAGCGCCGGAACACGCGCTTGAGCTCGTGGCCGGTGATGCCGATGCCCTGGTCGCGAACGCTGATCGCCACGCGGCGCGCGCCGACCCGGGCCACCTCCACCGCGACCCGCACCCGGTCGCCCGAGTACTTGACCGCGTTGTCTACCAGGTTGGTGACCGCCGCCACCAGCTCCTCGCGGTCGCCCTGCACCACGAACGCCCCGCCCGGCGGACGGTGGACGTAGGCCACCTCGCCGTTCGCCAGGTGATACCGCTTGCCCGCCAGCGACACGCATTCCCCCACGATCTCGGATACGTCGACGTCGGCCGGGTGCTCGACGCGGCGGGCGTCGCCGGTCTTGCCGGCCAGCAGGATCTGGTCGATGGTCTGCTGCAGCCGATCCGAGTCGTCGAGCATCGTGTCGATGACGTCGCGCTGCTTGCCGGCCGGCAGGTCGCGCTGGCGCAAGGTCTGCAGGTACAGCTTGATGCTCGCGAGGGGCGTCTTCAGCTCGTGGGTCACCGCGTTGATGAAGGCGTCGTGCTGCTCGCTCCTCCGGATTTCCCGGATCAGGAACGCGGTGTTCAGCGTCAGGCCGCCGACCAGCACGACCAGCCCGATCACGCCCAGCAGCACCAGCAGCCCGGTCCGCCAGTTGACCACGATGAAGCTGACGTTGAGGGCCACGGCGAAGGCGATCAGGCCGCTGCCGAGCAGCGCCACCAGCACGATGGACCGCTTGCGGTTGCCGTCGATGCGATGCATGGGCCGACCCATCATAACGCCGGCCCGCGCACGCCGCATCGGCCGCGGCGCCGACGCGGCCGGCTACATGACGACGTTCTCGGCGGTGATCGCCTTGTTGGCGATCTGGGCCGGGGTGGGGACCTGCACGTCCCAGGCGAGCCCCAGCCACGCCATGAGCCTGATCTGCATCCAGCTCAGGTCCACCTCGCGCCACGTCATCCCGTGCCGGGCGGACGTGGGGTAGGCGTGGTGGTTGTTGTGCCAGCCCTCGCCGAAGGTGATCAGCGCCACCCAGAACGAGTTCTTCGAATCGTCGCGGGTCTCGAAGCGGCGCGAGCCCCACAGGTGCGTGGCCGAGTTGATCAGCCACGTGCAGTGGAGCCCGACGACCACGCGCAGGAACACGCCCCACAGCACCCAGGGCCAGCCGCCGATGGCCAGCAGCACCAGCCCGACCACTACCAGCGGCACCCAGTGCCACCTGGTCAGCGCGCGGTAGAAGGGGTCCTTCATCAGGTCGGGCGCATACCTGCCCAACCTCTCCGTGTCCCCGTGCAACTCCTCGCCGAAGATGGTCCACAACATGTGCGACCACCACTTGCCGTCGCGCGGCGTGTGGGGATCGCCCGGCCGGTCGGACTTCTGGTGGTGGATGCGGTGCAGCGCGGTCCAGAAGATGGGTCCGCCCTGCAGCGTCAGGGTGGCGCAGAGCGCGAAGAAGTACTCCACGATCTTCGGCGTCTTGTACGAGCGGTGCGTGTGGAGCCTGTGATAGCCCAGGCCGATCCCCCACCCGATGCACACCCAGTGCAGCACCGCGGCGACGACCACCGCGCCCCAGGTGGCGTTGAACAGAGCTACGACCGCCAGCACGTGGAAGACGCCGAACGCGGTGGCGGTGCTCCAGCTGATCCCGTCTGCACTTGCGACGTCGACCTCGCGAGCGGACATGGCAACTCCTCGTCGGACGGCCCGGGCACGAGCGCCCGGGGCCGATGGGCGACTAGCCTACCAAGCCTCGCCGCCGCGGGAGCCGCGACGGATGTAATAGTTGTGCAATTTCGGAATTCCCTGACGTTCGACGACCTCGCACGCGACCGCGGAAACGGCCTCGATGGCACCGATGCGCGCCGCGGGAGATCCCCCGCGACGCTGACCGCGGCGCGCGCCGACGCCGTGGTACCATGCGGGGCGAGATGGCAGAAAAGCTGAACCGCTTCCTGGTCCTCGTCGCCGCGGCAACCCTGGCCGCCTGCGCGGGGAGCCCGCCGCCCCCGGCCGAACCCGCGGGCCTCGCCATCGTGGGCGCCCAGCTCATCGACGGCACGGGCGGCGCGCCCGTCCCCGATTCGGTGATCGTGATTCGCGACGGCCGCATCATCGCCGCCGGACCGCGAGAGACCGTCGAGCCGCCCGCCGGTGCGGAGGTGGTCGACGCCGCCGGCAAGACGGTCATCCCCGGACTGCTGGACATGCACAGCCACTACCGGGGCGAGCGGGCCGCGACGGATCGACTGCTGCGGACGCAGCTCTACTTCGGCGTCACCACCGCGCGGAGCATCGGCCTCGACGACGCCGAGAAGGTGGCGTGGATGCTCGAGGCCCATGCCGGCCGCCCGGACACGCCCCGCGTGTTCACCGCCGGCGTCGGCTTCTCGCACCCCAACGGCTTCAACGCGGCCGGCGCCCAGGAGCCCGAGACGGAAGACGAGGCGCGCGCGATGGTCCGCGAGCTCGCCGGCCAGGGCGTCCAGTTCGTCAAGATGTGGGTCAACGACATGCCCGAGCCGGGGCTCAAGATCACGCCCGAGGTTCGCACCGCCATCGTCGAGGAGGCGCTCGCGAACGGCCTGATCCCCGTGGCCCACATCGATGCCGAGGTCGACGGCCGGCAGCTCGTGGAGGCCGGCCTGCGCGACTTCCTGCATTCGACGGTGCGCACCTTCGGGCCGGGCGGCGGCACGCCGGTGGACGACCCGGAACCCTCGGCCGAGTTCATCCGGATGTGCCTCGACAACGGCGTCGCGTTCACGCCCACGCTGTCGATCATCCAGAACAACTGGCACTTCGCCGAGCGTCCGGCGCTGCTGGACGACCCGGAGCTGCGCGCGGCCATGAACCCCGAGGCGCTGGCCCGCTGGGACGACCCCGAGGCTCGCGCGGAGGTCGTCGAGGCGGCGAACTTCGAGGACCGCAAGGCGGCGTTCCGGCAGGTGCAGGACTTCGTCAAGACCATGCACGACGCCGGCGTGCGCATCGCGCTCGGCACCGACAGCGGCACCCCCAACGTGCCGATGGGCTGGGGCGTCCACCACGAGCTGGAGCTCTACGTGGAGGCCGGCCTGACGCCGATGGACGCGCTCGTCGCCGCCACCGCCACCGGTGCGAGCCTGACGGCGCCCGGCGGCGAGGCCGAGTTCGGCACGCTCGCGGCCGGCAAGATCGCGGACCTGGTCGTGCTCGACGCCGATCCGCTCGAGGACATCCGCAACACGCTGCGTATCGACCGCGTCATGAAGTCGGGCGAGTGGGTGCAGCGCGAGGGGCTGCTGGCGCAGTAGCCGGCGGGGCCGCGCACGCGTCCCGGGCCGGCGGAACGAGGCTGCGGCAGTGCTTCACGGCGGCATGTCGGCGCAGGCAGTCGTCGCCTCCGACGGCGTGGAGCTCCACACCGAGTCGGCGGGCCGCGGCAACGCCATCCTTTTCGTGCACGAGTACGCCGGGGACCACCGGAGCTGGGAGCCCCAGGTCCGGCGCTTCTCCCGAAGTCATCGCTGCATCACCTACGCCGCCCGCGGCTATCCCCCCTCGCAGGTGCCCGCCGACGCCGACGCCTACTCGCAGCAGCACGCCGTCGACGACGCCGTCGCCGTGCTGGATCGACTTGGCATCGACCGGGCGGACGTCGTCGGCAGCTCGATGGGCGGCTTCGCCGGGCTGCACCTGGCGCTGCAACGCCCCGCCCGCGTCCGATCGCTGGTGATCGCCGGCACCGGGTACGGCGCGCAGCCCTCGGAAGCGCCGCGCTTCCGCGACGAGTGCGAGGCCATGGCCCGACTGATTCGGGAGTCGGGGATGGAGTCCTTCGCCCGCCGCTACCTGTCCGGGCCCGCGCGCGTGCAGTTTCGCAGCAAGGACCCGCGCGGCTGGGAGCAGCTCGTGCGGCAAGTGGCCGAGCACCCCGCGGCGGGGGCGCTGGGCACGCTGCGCGGCGTGCAGCAGCGGCGTCCGTCGTTGCACTCGCTGGAAGCGGCGCTGTCCGCCATCGCGACGCCGGTGCTGATCCTGGCCGGAGACGAGGACGACGGCTGCCTCGAGACCAGCCTGTGGCTCAAGCGCGTCGTTCCCCGCAGCGGTCTCGTCGTCCTGCCGAAGTCCGGCCACACGCTCAATCTCGAGGAACCCGACCTCGTGAATGCCTTCATCGCGGATTTCCTGGCCCGCGTCGCGGCCGGCGCGTGGGGACCGCGCGACGCGGGCGCCAGACCGGGGAGCATCACCGGCATGGCGGCGCCGGCCGGGCCGGCGCCGCGCTGACCGCCCGGCCGCTCGGGCGGCAGCACGCCTCGGCGCTCGCATGGAACTACCGGCAGGGTTGTTCCCGTCAATGTACATAGGCCCACGTACATGGGCCACGGCTCCCAGGTGGCGGGATGTACCCGCAGCACCTGCGCGAGTGCCGCAATCGAGGTGCCCATGAGCATGAGAGCTGTAATGCCGGGTGGCCGGCTGGCGGGGATCGCCATGTCGATCGCGGTGGCGGCCGCGGTTGCCGGCGCGGAGGTCGCGGGGGCCGGCCCGCCGGAGCCGGGCTGGACCGCGCCGCGCACCCCGTACGGTCACCCGGACCTGCAGGGGATCTGGTCAAACAACGCCGCGACGCCGCTGGAGCGGCCCGACACGCCCGGCGAGGCGGAAGCGATGAGCGGCGAGGAGCTGGCCGATCTGCAGGCGAGCCTCGCGGACCTGCGCGCGAGCGAGCAGGCCGGCGACCCGCTCGGCGACCGCCTCGTCGAGCAGTTGCTCAACGACTACGACTCGTTCTGGCTGGTCGCCCGGGAGCCGGACGTCCGCACGTCGCTCATCGTCGATCCGCCCGACGGACGCATACCGCCGCTGACCCCCGCCGGCCGCGAGCGCGCGGCCCGACGCCGGCTGGCAGCGGACAGGCCGGCGGGTCCCGAGAGCCTGTCGCTCAACGCGCGCTGCATCACGTTCGGCGTGCCGAACCTCGTGGCCAGCTACAACAGCTACTTCCAGATCCTGCAGACCGCGGACCACGTGGTGATCCTGCAGGAGCTCATCCACGACGCGCGCGTCATCCCGCTCGACGCGGGGGGGCACCTCGACGCGGGAATCCGCCAGTGGCACGGCGACCCGCGCGGGCGCTGGGAGGGCGACACCCTGATCGTCGAGACGACCAACTATTCGGACCAGGCGAACCTGCAGGGCGCGTCCCGCGGCACGCGCGTGACCGAGCGCTTCGAGCGTGTCGGTCCCGCAACGATCGAGTACACGGTCACGTACGACGATCCCGGCACGTGGGTGCGGCCCTGGTCGCTGATGATCCCGCTCGAGAAGTCGAGCGCGGAGGACGCCCTCTTCGAGTACGCTTGCCATGAGGGCAACTACGCGATGACGGGCACGCTGGCCGGCGCCCGCGCCGAGGAGGCCCGTTCCCTGCAGGAGTCCGCACGGTAGGCGGCGCGGACTCCTCGATGCTCGACAGGAGGATTTCATGAGCAACAAGCTGTTCGGTGGGCTCGTCGTCGTGCTTGTCGCGGCGGCCATCGGGTTCGCGGCGGGCGAGTCGTCGGCACAGGAACAGGCCGTCAACCTGTCGGCAGAAGAGCTCGACGTGATGGCGGGGCAACCGGTTGTCGTCTGGGGCGATCGCTCGGCGCCGGGCGAGGACGGGTACGGCATGTTTTTGGTCCTGACGGCCGGCCAGGAGGTCCCGTCGCATGCCCACACCGGCCACTACCACGGGGTCAATCTCCGAGGCACCTGGGTCCGCACCGTCGAGGGCGACCCGGTCGAGAAGGAGCTGCCGCCCGGCTCGTACGTGTTCCAGCCGGGAGGACAGTTCCACACCGATCGCTGCGCGGGCCCCGACGACTGCGTGCTCTTCCTCCACCAGCACGCCGCGGGCGACTTCATACCGCCGCCCGACGCGCGCTGAGTGCCGCCGGCTCGTCGGCAGGCGCCCCCCGGCCGCCTGCCGACGAGAGAAACGCTCCGGATCCGGGCCTCGATCACCAGCCTCAGGTCGACCGCGCTGCGCGGCCGGCCTGAACGGGCGACAGGGCGCGGTCCCGCAGGAGCAATACGCGCAGCTGTCCCCCGGTTTTCGGCTTCAGGACCGAGCTGCAATGCGGGCACTCGCAGAACCACCGGCAGGCGTCGGCCCGCATGGTCTCGGCGGTCCGGCCGCGCGCCACACCCGCCGGAGCGGCACGTACCGTCCGACCGTCCAGCCATGAGCATCATCCGCCGAGCCGCCGCACGAAGGCGGCGACCGCCCGTCCGATCTCGTGGGGCGAGTCCTCCTGGATGAAGTGGCGCCCGCGGACCGTGACCTCCTGCTGGTTCCTCCAGCCGCGGCAGAACTTGCGGTGCGGCCCAAACATGGCTCCCGGGTCGGCGTTGACGAAGAGCTTGGGGAGGTCGTTCTCCTGCATCCACTCCGCGTAGTCGGTGACGATGCGGCTGACGTCCGGGGGCTCGCCGTCGATGGGGATCTCGCGCGGCCAGGTCAGCGTGGGCCGCCGCGACTCGCCGGGCTCCGCGTAGGGAGCCCGGTAGACGGCCATCTCCGCTTCGGTGAGCCGCCGCAGGATCGATTCGGGGAGGACCCGCTCGACAAAGACGTTGTTGTCGAGCACCAGTCCCTCGCCGTCGGCCGAGCGGAAACGCTGGAAGCCGCCCCGCGCCGCCGCGGGCCACTCCGCCCACATCACCGGCCGGACCAGCGCCTCCATGTACGCGATGCCCCGGGTGGCGCCGCGGTGCCGGTTCGCCCAGTCGAAGCCGAGGGCCGCCCCCCAGTCGTGCACCACCCAGACGACGTTCGACGCAACGCCGAGGGTGGCGAGGGCACCGTCGAGGAACTCGCGGTGCTCAACGAAGCGATAGCGTCCCGGCCCCGAATCGTCCAGCTTCTCGGAGTCGCCCATGCCGATGAGATCGAGGGCGATACAGCGCGCCAACGGGGCGACGTGGGGCATGACGTTGCGCCAGAGATAGGACGACGTCGGGTTGCCGTGCAGGAACACGACGGGCTCGCCCCGGCCCATCTCGGCGTAGGCCATGCGCTTGCCGCGCACCTTGACGATCTGCTTCCGCGGCGCGGCATCTGAAATCACTGTCGCGATTGTCCCATAACCCCTCGCGCGCCCGTCGGCGCGTTCGGCGGACTCGAGCCCGCGCCGCGGTGTGTTCCCCAGACACTCCGTGGTGCCGTCGGCGACGGTGTCCGCCACTATGAACGAGACGTCCTCCGCGGGAGACTCGACCACACGGGGTCGGCCACCTTGCCGGCGCCGCCGCACGCCGACACCTGGGGCCAGACCTCCCGCTCCCATTTCGCGCGCTGCCGCTCGTCACTTCGCCAGCGGGTGCGGCCTCCGCTGACTTCGCCTCCCGGCCGCGTCTCAGGCCATCCGAAGGAATCCCGCAAGAAAACTGCAATAAACATCGGCTACACCGGCCTCGTCGTGTTGATTCGCCGTCGCCGAGTCCGGCCGCTACGCCGACGGCAACGGATTGTACCTCCACGTCGACCCGTCCGGGGCGCGCCGCTGGGTGCAGCGGCTCGTCATCCGCGGCCGGTCCCGCGGGCTCGGCCTCGGCAGCTACGCCCTCGTCTCGCTGGCCGAGGCCCGCGAGCTGGCGCTCGCCAACCGCAAGCTCGCCCGCGCCAGCGGCGACCCGCTGGCCGCCAGGCGGCGCTCCGAGGGCATGCCGTCGTTCGAGGAGGCGGCCGAAGGTGATCGCGATCCACAGCGGCGCCTGGAAGGACGGGGGCAAGTCGGCGAAGCAGTGGCGGGCGAGTTTGAGCGAGTACGCCTGTCACCGCATCGGCGACAAGGGCGTCGACCAGGTGACGACGGCCGACGTCATGGCGGTGGTGCTGCCCATCTGGACGAGCAAGCACGAGACCGCACAGCGAGTGCGCTGGCGCATCGGCGCGATCATGAAGTGGGCCGTCGAGGACCTCGCTACGCTCGGACGTGTCCACCTCCGGCACGGCCAGCCGGGGATCAGCGTCCACTTGCCCGGCGACCGGCTCGTCCCCGTAGCGTCAACGCGCCGCGGCCCCGCAAACACTGACGACCGGACGTAAGACCGCCAGGACCGCCACAGCGACGGCGATTCCGGTTGACGCCTTCGCTCTCAAGGTCTCTCCGGACCGTGGCGGACAGTCTCGACGTGGGACACGTCTGCTGCGGGCATCGCGACTATCGGGTGGCCATGCGCATCCCGAAACACCCACTGCTCCTTGGTGGCAATGGCCGAGGCCGCCTCGATGACGACTGCGCTGGTGCGCCCGCGCCGCATCATGACGACGAACAGTTGGTCTCTGGGCGGCGGGGTCGCGATGCCCTGACGCAGTCGGATTTCCCCAGCGCGATCGATGCGCGACCATTCATGCGCACGCGCTTCGCCGGACGGAAACGCCTCGACAGGGCCGATGCCGGCGGGCCGCGTCGCCACCGAGGGACGCTCATCCGCGTTTCGGAATACGCACCACCCGTCCGCAGAGACGACGGTCTCGGCCTCGATGATGAGCGACTTCTCACCGTTGAACTGTTGCTCGACCGCGAACAGCGACATCAACCATTCGTATCGGTTGCGATGCGTGTCGCGATAGGGCCGCCGCCGTGTGCGCGCCACAATTGACGATATTGTTATGATAAATAAAGCTAACAATACGAATAATTTATGAAGCTGCTTTGCTAGTATTCGGTCAGCTTCCGCAGCGCCGTGCGCGAGCCGGCCGCTGCTAGTCCGAAGTTTCAGGGCCTGTTTCGGCCGAACTCATAGAATCGACAGGAGTTGTGCGATTCCCGGGGTGGCCTGAGGCGCGATATGTAGCCATGTATTGTGGTGTTCATGGTGGTGCAGTCATCTTTTATCATTGGAGACGTATGCGATAATAGGTGACCATGTATATCGAGAGCGTGCCCAACCGCTCCTCGCCGCCCGCCGTCCTCCTCCGAGAGTCCTACCGCGACGGCCGCCGCGTCAAGAAGCGCACCCTCGCCAATCTCTCCAAGCTGCCCACCGCCGCCATCGATGTGCTCCGCCGCGTCCTTCGCGGTGAGCAGCTCGTCAATCCCGACGATGCCTTCACCTGCGTCCGCAGCCTGTCACACGGCCACGTCGCTGCCGTGCTCGGCACGCTCCAGCAACTCGGACTGCACACGCTGATCGCCCGGGGCACCAGCCGCCTCCGCGACCTCGTCCTCGCCCTCATCGTCGCCCGCGTCATCGACGCGCGGTCGAAACTGGCCACCGCCCGCGCGCTGACCGCCGAGAGCGCGGTATCCACCTTGGGCCAACTGCTCGGACTCGGCGACGTCGACCCGCATGAGCTGTATGAGGCGATGGACTGGCTGGTCGAGCGGCAAGCCGGCATCGAGCGGCGACTCGCCAAGCGGCACCTTCGAGAGCACACGCTGGTGCTCTACGACCTGACCTCCAGCTACGTGGAGGGCACCCACTGCCCGCTGGCCCAGCGCGGGCACAGCCGCGACGGCAAGAAGGGCACGTTGCAGGTCGTCTTCGGGCTGCTGTGCACGGCCGAGGGCTGCCCGGTGGCCGTCGAGGTCTTCGAGGGCTCGACGACCGACCCGCTGACGGTGGCCAGCCAGGTGGCGAAGATCCGCGACCGGTTCGGCTTGCAGCAGGTCGTGCTGGTGGGCGACCGGGGGATGCTGACGGCGGCGCGCATCCGCGAGAACCTGGCGGGCGTCGAGGGACTGCGCTGGATCACCACGCTGCGCGCACCGACCATCCGCAAGCTCGTCAACGCCGGCACGGTGACGCCGTCACTGTTCGACGAGCGGGACCTGGCCGAAGTCACCAGCGACGAGTTTCCCGGCGAGCGGCTCATCGTGTGCCGCAATCCGCTGCTGGCCGCCCAACGCCGGCGCAAGCGAGAGGAGCTGCTGGCGGCCACCGAGAAAGACCTCGAGCCCATCGTGGCTGCGACCCGGCGCAAGAACGAACCCCTGCGCGGCGCGGCCGACATCGGCCTGCGCGTCGGGAAGGTGATCAACCGCTACAAGATGGCCAAGCACTTCGTGACCGAGATCACCGACGAGCGCTTCACCTATCGCCGCAACGAGGAGAAGATCGCGGCCGAGCAGCAGCTCGACGGCATCTACATCGTCCGCTCCAACGTCGAGCCGGAGCGCTTCGACGCGGCGCAGACGGTCCGCGCCTACAAGGACCTGGCGAAAGTCGAGCGCGCGTTTCGCACCTTCAAGTCGGTCGACCTGAAGGTGCGGCCCCTCCACCACCGCCGAGCAGACCGGGTGCGGGCCCACGTCCTGCTGTGCATTCTGGCCTACTACGTCGAGTGGCACATGCGCCGGGCCCTCGCCCCGCTGCTCTTCGACGACCACGACCCGGCCGCGGCCGAGCAGCAACGCACGTCCGTCGTCGCCCCCGCCCGCCGCTCGCCCGCGGCGCTGGCCAAGGCAGGCCGCAAACGCACGGAAGACGACCTGCCGGTCCACAGCTTCCGCACCCTGCTCACCGACCTCGGCACGCTGGCGGCGAACACGATGCAGGTCGCTGGCGGCGACGCCACCTTCACGCTGCTGACACAGCCCACGCCGCTCCAGCGGCGCTGCTTCGAACTCCTGGGGGTGACGCCCCGAATGTAGCCAGAACAGACACTTCATGAAACCAGACAACTACCGTAAATACGGCGACTTACACGCGATCAGCGCCGAAACTTCCGGCTAGTGCGGGCGGGCCGAGCCGGATGGTGGTCCAGCCACGTCGACTTAGCCGGCCGGCGCCTCGCGCCAGCATGACCTCGTCGACCGTCGCCGCACGATCGCCCGGGGTGGACCAGTCACCGCGCCGCTCGATCGGCGCCTCCGTCGACTTACTTGCCGGGTGGCAGGCCCGAGCCCCTATAGCCGATGCTGCGCAGCGCCGCGTTCCCCTGCAGCGTCGTCGCGTCGATGCGGACCGTCTTCCCCGTGAGCAAGCCGGCGTCGGCTACCCGCTGCAGCACCTAGGTGAAGACCGCCTCGTTCGTCTCGACGTCGATCCGGCGCGGCGTCCGCGAGACCGTCGAGTGGTCGGGCGAGGCCTCCGCCAATGCGATGTCGAGGAACTGCCGCAGGCTCAGCGAATCGGCCGCCCGCCACGCCATCGCCCGATCCGAGCCCAAGCCTTCGAAGTAGCCGAGCAACAGCATCCGAAAGTAGCGGCCCGGCGGCAGAGACGGACGGCCGATTTCCGTCGGCGTAGAACTTCTGGAGGCCTGCCGGGCTCGATTGCATACGGAACGAGCAACGACGACCCCAAGTGTCCTCATAAATCACTGCTACTACTACAGTTGCGCTATTTCGCGAGTGGGTGCGGCCGGAGCTGGAACTTCACCAGCACCGGCTTCGAGACGGAGCGGTACTCGCCGTTGTCCAGGGCGAGGCCGTCCTCGGCGTGCCAGACCGTGTCGGAGCCGGTCGACGAGTAGACGCCGCGGCCCTTCCAGCCGGCGTCCGGGTCGTCGATGCGGCCGTCCAGGCCGCGCGGGTGGAAGCCCGCCAGCGGATAGGGCACGCGCATGACGACCGCCTCGCCGGTCTCCGGGAGCAGCGCGACCAGCGAGTCGGAGCCGGTGCCGGTGGCGATCGGCACGTTCTCGCCGAGGCCGAGCGTGTCGAACTGGTCGACCCAGTTGTAGTAGTTGTAGTCGGCGCGGACGTTGGTCCCCTTGAACGTGGGTCCGGGCAGCGGATGGAGCGTCCATCCCGCCGCGCAGTGGCGCCCGGTGTGCGCCGCGGGTCCGCTCAGCGGACCGCATTTCGAGCGGTCGAAGCTGGCGAGGTGGTTCGTCCCCGACAGCGCCGTCCAGATGACGCCGTCGCGGTCGACGTCGAGACCGCGCGGCATGAAGCCGACCTCGCCGTTCGCCTCCACGTTCCAGCGCTCCGACGGCACCTCGAAGACCTCGGCGATGCAGCTCGCCGGCGGGTCGTCGCCCCGCACCAGCCGCACGATGCGGCCGGGATAGGAGTCCTGCGCGCCCCACACCGATCCGTCGACGGGGTTGACGATGATGCCGTACGCCCCCACCGTCACGCGGGTGTCCAGCGCGGGGTCGAAGTCGTACGTGCTGGCGGTCGCGTCCTCCTCGAACCGGCTGCTGCGGACCAGCTCGGGCTCGTTCCACGGTTTCGTGATCAGGCCGTCGCCGTTGGTGTCCACCACGGTCGGGCACCAGCCCTGCGACCGCCGTCCGTCGCCGGTCCGATCCAGCTCCCGCGTGTCGACCCAGCCGATGACCGGCCCGTTCGGCCGCCCCATGTACAGGGTCTCGCTCGCGTCGTGCGCGAACTGCAGGTGGTGGGTCCCGAAGCAGGTGTCCACCATCGTGAACTCCCCGGTCCCGGGGTCGTAGTAGCTCACGTTACGGCCCGACCGCGCCAGCGGGAAGTACCGCGCGTAGCGGTTGTCCGCCCCCTTCCGGCACCAGTCCGGCTGGTTCTCCGGGGGGCGCAGCGTCGCCGTGTACCAGACCCGGCCCCGGCTGTCGAGCATCGGGTTGTGGATGCTGGCCGGATTGAAGCGCGCGAGGTCCGCCAGGCGCGACGGCGGGTAGCCCGACTGCGCGTAGGACGCCCGCATGGTCGAGCGATCCGCCAGCGTCGGGATGCGCAGCATCGTCGCGGTGTGGGCGTTGGGGTCGAGCATGGCCAGGTTGTCGTTGGCGATGTCCACGCCGTAGATGGGCCCGTTGGCGTTCACGCGCGGGTCGCGCTTGTCGGTGGACGCCTCGTCGTGGATCTTGCCCATCTCGTCGGTCCACTCCCACTGGGTGAGCACCAGGTTGCGCTCCACACCCTGTGGCCGCGGCGGGGCCGGCGGCACCTCGCCCGTGGCGATGCGGTCGCTCCAGTCGGCGAACATGCGCAGCCCGCGCTCGCGCCCGAAGCGCGACATCCACATGCTCATCTCGGCGCCGCGCTGCCCCATCCGGACGCGCTCGTCCCAGGCGTCGGCGCTCGAGTCGTGGGCCGACCCGGCGGGATGCGTCCGCGTGAACTCGCCCCCGACCTGGTGACAGCGCAGGCAGGCCTTCACGTGGTAGAGATACTCGTCGCGCGTGCGGAGCTGCTCGCTGATGCCGTTGCCGGCCGGCCCGGTGCCCGGGAACTCGCCCGCTTCGGGCGGCTCGATCAGCGACAGCCAGTAGCTGGCCGGATAGACCGCGGCGGCTTCCCGCGGCGTCCGCGCGACCGTCGCTTCCAACCGCAGGTCCTGCCCCGGCGCGGCGGCGACGGGCGCCGAGTCGACCAGCCCGTAACCCCGCACCCACACCGCGTAGCGCGCCGCCGGCAGCTCCGGCAGCAGGAAGCGGCCCGCCTCGTCCGTCACCACGATCTTGCGGAACGTCGTCGGCAGGTCGCCGGTCTCCGCGATGACCCACACGCCCGCCTCGGGCCCCGCGCTGCTCGTGACGATGCCGGTGATGGTCGCGGGACCGGGCGCCTGGGCGACCACAACCAGCGTGGCCGCGCCGAGAACCAGCAGCATCCCGATCGCCAGCCGTTCGATTCTTCGTCGCATGGAGTTCCCCCGCGGGTTCCTGCCTGCCGCTTGCCGACAATGACCATTCGGGTAGCAGGCGTCAAGCCTGCCGATTTACACTTGGCACGCTGCGCGCCCTCTATCGGCGGGCGGCCCGTCTGGTGCCATCCACGGCGTTGCGACAGGGGTTCTTCACGGATTGACGCGCGACCCGCCGGTCTCGACGACCTCGCCGCTGACCGACTCGCCCGCGCCGGTGATGCGCACCTGCACGCGGCGGTTGTCGGGCAGGTCCGGGGCCACGTTGACCTTCAGATAGTTGTCCGTCACCACCACCGTCCCGCCGCCCGTCGTGAGGCCGCTGCGGACGGCGCCTACCTGCGACGCGCGGAACGCGGCGGCAAGGTCGGCGCCGACGGCCCGCACCGCCCGGCCGCGCTCGCGGACGACCGGGCCCGGCACCTTGCCGGTCATGCCGGTGGCGTCGGTCCCCGGCCGGTCCGAGTACGGGAAGACGTGCAGGTAGGTCAGCGGGCTCTCGCGCAGATACGCTAGGTTGAGCTCGGCGTCGGCGTCCGTCTCGCCCGGAAAGCCCACGATGACGTCGGAGCCGATGCCGGCGTCCGGCAGGCGCTCGCGGATGCCCGTCACCAGGCGCCGGTAGTAGTCGCCGGTGTAGGGACGCCGCATGGCCCGCAGGACCCGGTCGCTGGCGTGCTGCAGCGGCAGGTGGAAGTGGGGCGCGAAGCGGCCGCTGCGGGCAACCAGATCGAGCACGTCGGGTCCGCAGTCCATCGGCTCGAGCGAGCTGAGCCGGAACAGGATGCCGGACGGATGCGCGTCGAGCAGGCGCAGCAGGTCGAGCAGGTTGCGGCGCGGCGCAAGGTCGCGGCCGTAGGACCCGAGGTGCACGCCCGTCACGGCGGCCTCCTCGAACCCGGCCGCGGCCACCTCGTCGAGCTCGGCCGTCACGCGCGCGAGCGGCACGCTGCGCCCCGCGCCGCGC
The DNA here is from genome assembly GCA_963665465.1 of Vicinamibacterales bacterium. Taxonomy (GTDB): domain Bacteria; phylum Acidobacteriota; class Vicinamibacteria; order Vicinamibacterales; family UBA8438; genus JAAXGX01. The sequence continues at coordinate 2,968,635 of OY762226.1, read as the reverse complement.
GTCGACGGGATGATGCAGTAGGCGCACGTCTCGTCGCAGCCCGTCTGCACGCGCAGCGTGTAGCCGGTGCGGCCGGCCGTCCCCGGCCGGATCATCTCGCCGCACGCGCCGTCGCCGCCGCCGAACCGCTCGGCCGTCGTGCGCTCGAGCGCCAGCCGCAGGCGGTCGGCCAGTTGCTCCTTGTCGCCGTTGTCGACGACCTCCGCGACGCCCGGCAGCGCCGCGACCTCGGCCGCCGCCCGACTGGCATAGCAGCCGGTGGCGACAATGCGCGCCGCCGGGTTCGTGCGCGCGATGCGCCGGATGGCCTGCCGCGTGCCCTGGTCGGCCGTCGCCGTCACCGAGCAACTGTTCACCACGACCAGATCGGCTTCGCCCGGCCCCACGGGCCGGCCGCCGAGGGCGCGCAACTGGCGCTCGATGCCGACCGAGTCGGCCTGGTTCACGCGACAACCGAAAGTGACGACGGCATACTTCATTGGCCCACAGTATAGGCGCCCGCGGCCTCGGCGGCGGTGCACGGCGGCGGCACATCGAGCGGGTCGGCTGACGGGCGGCCGCGGCGCGAAAGCGGTGAAATCGGCTCGCCGAAGGCGTAGACTTAGGAGCGGCGCGGGGCGAAGGGGTCCCCGCGAGCGGACGCCGGGGGTTCGGGGCGTAGCCCCGTCTGATTGATGACGATTCCCGGGAGGTGATCAGTGACACGCCGGTATTCTCTCGCTCTGCTCTGCGCGGCCCTGGTGGCCGGGCCGGCCCTGCAGCCGGCCGCGGTGGCGCAGGCGCAGACGGCCGCCGACGATGGCTGGACGGTGCCGCGCCTGCCCGACGGCCGGCCCGACCTGCAAGGCGTCTGGGACTTCCGCACCATCACCCCGCTCGAGCGTCCCGAGGAATTCGCGGACCAGGCGGTGCTGTCCGACGAGGACGAGGCGGTGCTCGTGGCGCGCGCCCTCGACCGGCAGATCGACCGGCCGCCCGCGCCGGGCGACGTCGGCGGCTACAACCAGTTCTGGATCGACCGCGGGACGAACGTCGACGAGGACCGCCGCACCGCGCTCATCGTGGACCCGTCCGACGGCCGGCTGCCGGCCCGCATGCCGAACGTCCCGGAGCAGGTCGGATCGCTGCGGGCGGACCTGCCCGGCCAGCGGCCGGTGCGCTACCGCAGCGGCGGGATAGGTGCCGACGGGCCCGAGGATCGGGGCATCGCCGAGCGCTGCATCCTCGGCTTCAATGCCGGCCCGCCGGTGCGGCCGGGCGGCTACAACAACAACCTGCAGGTGTTCCAGACGCCGGACCACGTGGCCATCCTGCACGAGATGGTCAACGACGCCCGCATCGTGCCGCTCGACGGGCGCGCGCACCTGCCCGCCGGCGTCCGCCAGTGGCTGGGCGACGGGCGCGGCCGCTGGGACGGCGACACGCTGGTGGTGGAGAGCACGAACTTCACCGACAAGACCGCCAGCTTCGGCCACGGCGGCGTGTACGCCTACGGCAGCGGCCTGACCCTGCACCTCACCGAGCGGTTCACGCGGGTGAGCGAGGACGTGCTGCTGTACGAGTACACCGTGAACGATCCGGTGACGTTCTCGCGGCCGTTCACCGCCGCCATCTACATGCGCAAGGCCGAGCAGCCGATCTACGAGTACGCCTGCCACGAGGGCAACTACGGCATGTTCGACATCCTGGCCGGCGCGCGGCACCTGGAGCAGCGCGACGAGGCCGCGGGAGGCTCGCGGTGAGGGCGCCGGGCCGGCGGCTGCTTGCGGTCCCGGGCTGCGCGGTGCTCGGCCTGTGGCTCCTGGGCCCTGCGCCGGCCGGCGCCGCCCCGCAAGAGGACGATGGCGAGCGGGGCCGCACGGTGACGCGCGAGGCGCGCGAGGTCGAGCCGGTCACCGACGCGATGCTGCGCAACCCCGATGCGGACGACTGGCTGATGGCGTACCGCACGTACGACAACCAGGCGTTCAGCCCCCTGGACGACATCGACCGCAGCAACGTGCATCAGCTCCAGGTGGCCTGGATGCGGGCCATGAACGAGGGGCCGCAGCAGATCCGGCCGCTGGTCCACGACGGCGTCATGTACGTCGCCCACCCGGCCGAGGGCGATCACCTGCAGGCCTGGGACGCCACCACGGGCGACCTCCTCTGGGACTACCAGCGCGAGGCGCCCGCCGACCTGCGCGACAACGTGCGCTTCGGCAACCGCACGCGGCACCTGTCGATGTACGGCCGGAACCTCTACCACCTGACCTCCGACGCCCAGATCCTGGCGCTCGACCTCGGCACGGGCGAGGTCGACTGGCTGAGCGCGACGGCCGACTACCGCGACGGGATCACGCACTCGTCGGGCTCCATCATCATCAACGGGCAGGTCGTCAGCGGCCGCACGTGCGACCCGAGCCGCCTCGACGCCCGCTGCTTCGTCGCCGCGCACGACGCCGGCAGCGGCGAGGAGCGCTGGCGCGTCTACACCGCGGCCGGCGCCGACGACCCCGGCGGGGCCACCTGGGGCAACCTGCCGACGTCGCAGCGGGTGCACGTCTCGCCGTGGGGCGTTCCGGGCGCCTACGACCCCGAGCTCGACCGGCTGTACTGGGGCGTGGCCGTGCCGCTGCCCTACCCGCGCCTCGTGCGCCGCGGCACCTGGGACGTCGGCGACCGGACGCCGTGCGAGCTGTACTCGAACTCGACGCTGGCCATCGCCCCCGACACCGGCGAGCTCGACTGGTACTACCAGCACCTGCCCTGCGACGACTGGGACCAGGACTTCGTGCAGGAGCGGACGCTCATCGACACGGTGATCGACCCCGACCCCGACGCGGTGATGTGGGTCAACCCGCGGCTCGCGGGCACGGCCGAGGAGCGCAAGGTGGTCGTCACCATGGGCGAGCCGGGCGGGCTGTTCGTGCTCGACCGCGAGACCGGCGAGTTCCTGTGGGCCGCGCCGCTGCCCTACGAGAGCACCGAGCGCTTCGTCATCAGCGACATCGACCCGGCCACGGGCCAGGTGTTCATCAACATGGACCTGGTGGCGCGCGAGATCGGCGACCAGTTCATCATCTGCGGCCACAACGTCAAGGGCTGGTGGGGCTGGTCGTACAGCCCGGTGACCAACCTGCTCTACGTCCCGTTCAACCGCTCGTGCCTCAACCAGACGACCAACGACCGGTCCGTGAGCGGGGCGAGCCCGCGCTTCTCCATTCCGGAGCCGGGCCGCGAGGACGGCGACCTGACCGAGGTCCGGGCCATCGACATAGGCACCGGGCGCGAGGCGTGGCGCTACTCGCAGCGGGCGCCGAACGCCGGCACGACGCTGGCCACGGCCGGCAACGTGGTCTTCTTCGGCGACCTCAACCGCCGCCTGCGCGCCTTCGACGCCGAGACCGGCGAGGTGCTCTGGGAGACGATCCTGGGCAGCCAGATCACCGGCTATCCCGTCACCTACCGCGCCGGCGGGCGCCAGTACCTCGCGGTGCCGGTGGGCGGCGTGGGCAACCGCCTGGCCACCTACGCACCGGACCTGGAGGCGCCGTTCGGCAGCAACATGATCGTGGCGTTCGCGCTGCCGGAATGAGCCGGGCAGAGCCGCCATGCCGCGCACCGCAAAGGTCCGTACCTGCCTCTGGTTCGACGACCGGGCGCTCCCGGCGGCCGAGTTCTACTGCGCCCTGCTGCCCGACAGCCGGATCGATCACGTCGAGTACTCGGCGGAGGGCCAGCCGATGACCACGCCCGGCATGGTGCTGGCGGTGGACTTCACCCTGGCCGGAGCGCCGTTTCAGGCGCTCAACGGCGGTCCGCACTTCACGCTCGACGAGGCTGTGTCGATCGCCGTGCTCACCGAGGATCAGGCGGAGACCGATCGGCTGTGGGCGGCGCTCGTCGCCCACGGCGGCGCCGAGAGCCAATGCGGCTGGCTGAAGGATCGCTTCGGGCTGTCGTGGCAGATCGAGCCGAGGCGGGCGCTCGAATTGCTGAACGGACCGCAGGCCGCGAAGGTCTGGCCGGCCTTCATGCAGATGAAGAGAATCGACATCGCCGCGCTCGAAGCGGCGGCCGAAGGTGCGCGAGAGCACCGCTGACGATGCACCTGCCAGCCGTGGCGCTGCGGGCGCGGTCGAGCGGACGGCGCTGATCGCGCTGCTGCTCGGGGCTTGCGGCATCGGTCTCGCGCCGGTCTTCTCCAAGCTCGCCTTCGACGCCGAGCAGGGGCTGCCGGGCGGCGGCCTGGGGATGATCGCGGCGGCGTTCTGGCGCACCGCGCTGGCCGCGCCCCTCTTCTGGTGGCTGCACGCGCGCTCCGCAGCGCGCGGCGGCGGCAGCTGCGGCCGCGACGTGCGCCTGCTGTGGCTGCCCGGCCTGGCGTTCGCCGGCGACCTGGCGGCGTGGCACAAGGCGTTCGAGTTCACGACGCTGGCCAACGCCACGCTGCTCGCCAACTTCGCGTCGATTCTCGTCGCGGTCGTCGGCTACGTATGGCTGCGGGAGCGCCTGGGCTGGACCTTCGCGCTCGGGGCGGCCGGCGCGTTCGCCGGCGCGGGCGTGCTGCTGGGCGTCGACTTCGGCCGCGGCCGGGACCCGCTGGTCGGCGATGCGCTGGGCCTGCTGACGGCCTGCTTCTACGCCGCCTACCTGCTGCTGGTGAAGGTGCTGCGCCGCGACTTCGGCGTCGCGCACCTGATGGCGTACTCCAGCAGCGTGGCCGCCGCCGGGCTGCTGATCATCGCGCAGGCGAGCGGCGAGCAGGTGGTCCCGCGCACCGTGGAGGCTTGGTCGGCGGTGGTCGCGCTCGCGTTCGTGTCGCACGCCGGCGGGCAGGGGCTGATCGCGTACGCGCTGGCCCACCTGCCGGCCGGCTTCGCCACGCTCAGCCTGCTGGTGCAGCCGGTGGTGACGGCGGCGGTCAGCTGGATCCTGTTCGCCCAGGTCCTGAGCGCACTGCAGATCGGCGGCGGGCTGCTCGTGCTGGCCGGTCTGGCCATCGCCCGTCGCGGCAGCAGCGCGGCGTGAGGCCGCAGGCCGGCCGCGGCAACGCGCGGCCGGACGCTACTCCGTCACCACGCGGTCGGCCCGCTCCTGCACCGAGCCCGGGATGCCCAGCCGCACGTCGGCGCCGAGGTCGCGCAGCAGCGCGGCCGTCTCGGGCCACGACTGGAACTGGAACGACTGCTTCGAGCCCTCGGCCAGGCGGAACGGCGTGCGGCCGCGGAAGTCGCGGGCGTCGATGTCCGCGCCAGCCTCGACCAGCAGCTCGACGATCTCGTTCAGCCCGCGGAAGGCGGCGCCGTGCAGCGCGGTGAAGTCGGCCTCGTTCACGGCGTGGATGTCGGCGCCCGCCGCCAGCAGCGCCTGCACCGCCTCCTCCCCGCCCGGCGACCGCAGGCCCCGCGGCTCGCGCGGCGTGTAGGTAGCGGCGCCGAGGCCGGCCGCGGCCATCAGCGGCGTCGTGCCGTCGACGGTCGTCAGCGTCATGTCGGCCCCGGCCTCGATCAGCGTCGTGATGATCTCGGCGCTGCTGTTGGAGCGGTTGAGCACGGCGTACTCGCCGAAGACCTGCCCGAAGCTGCCGTTGGCGCCGAACGCGGCCACCCACAGCGGCGTGGCGCCGCGCAGATCGCCGGTGCCGCAGGCGTAGCGCTCGAAGGCGCCCTTCTCCGGATAGCCGATGTAGCTCATGAACATGGCGGACGTGGCGATCCGCACGTTCGGATCGGCGCCGTGGGCCAGCAGCGCCTTCACCAGCGGGAGCCGGCCCTCCACGCCCAGACCCGGGTTGTAGATGGACCCGCCCAGCCCGGTGCCGCCGTGCTCGCGGTCCCAGTGCGTCAGCCAGTGGTCCACGTTGCCCGCGGCGGCGTGCAGCGCGTGGATGCCGCCCATCGACGCATTCGGGTCGGCACCCTGCTCGAGCAGGAAGTGCGCGAAGCCGTAGCGGCCGTACAGGATGGCAAGGGGCAGCGCGTGCGTGCCGTCGCGACCCGTCTCGTTCACGTCGGCGCCGCCCTCGATGAGGGTGCGGGCCAGCTCGACGTTGCCCTGGCGCGTCGCGGTCATCAGCGGCGTGAACCCCTTGTCGGTCGACACAGAGATGGCCGCGCCGCCCTCGAGCAGGGCGCGGACGATGTCGGGATGCGCTTCCTCGACGGCCCACATCAGGGCCGTGGCGCCCGTCTCCACGGCCGCCGCGTTCGGGTCGGCGCCGTGACGCAGGAGCGACCGCACGACCTCGGCGCTGCCGGTCCGGGCGGCAATCATCAGCGGGGTGCGTCCGCTCGACTGGGGGACGTTCGGGTCGGCGCCGGCCGCCAGCAGGCGCTCCACCACGCCCGCGCTCGCGTTCTCGCAGGCCCGGGCCAGCGGCGTGACGCCGTGGTCCTCGGCCGCGTTCACGTCGGCGCCGGCGGCGAGCAGCAGATCGACCATCTCCAGGTCGTCCCAGTGCGCAGCCCACAGCAGCGCCGTGACGCCGTCCGCCCGGGACGTGTCGACGTCGACGCCCTCATCGAGCAGCGTGCGCACGGCGCCGCGGTCCTGGCCCGCCGCGGCGCTGACGAGGCGCAGATCGGCAGTGGCCGCCGCCGCGGCCGCGCCGGCGGTCAGCAGAAACGAAATCAACCCTGCGGTGACGAGCGGAATGCGCGTGAACGCTATGGTGCTGCCTCCTGGATGCGGCTCGGCCTTCAGCATGCCGGGCACGCCGACAATTATAAGTGCATCGCGCCGGCACCGAGCCGCCGAAGCTCGCGCGCGGCGACCGGCCGCGTTCCGGACAGGTTCCGGATAGGATGATGCACGAGTCGAAAGTGCCAGCGCCGCCCGTCGTTCCGCCTGCCCTGCCGCTGCGCCGCGTCGTCCGGCCGCTGGCCGCGGTCGCGATCTGCCTGGCGGGCGCGTGCGGCCCCCGCCCGGCGCAGGCCCAGTCGGCGGGTGCGGAAACCCTCACCGGCCGGCGCGTCAGCGCGCCGCGGCTCGCGCAGGCGCCGGTCATCGACGGCCGGCTCGACGACGCGGTCTGGCGCGACGCGGCCCACATCACGGAGCTCTTCCAGCGGCGTCCCTACGACGGCCTGCCCGCCACCGAGGCCACCGACATCTTCCTGGCGTACGACAGCGACAACCTGTACATCGGCTTCCACGCCCACTATGCCGATCCGCGCATGCTGCGCGCGAACCGCCGCGACCGTGACGAGACGTTCGAGGACGACCTCTTCCTGGTCTACTTCGACCCCTTCCTCGACCAGCAGCGGGCGTACGTCTTCACCGTGAACGGCTACGGCGTGCAGGGCGACGCCATCCTCAACACGCGCGGCTTCGGCCGCGGCCGGGAGGGCGTGCCGCGCGGCGACACGTCGTGGGACGTGCTGTTCGACACGGCCGCCGAGCGCGTCGCCGACGGCTTCACCGCGGAGATGGCCATCCCCTTCAAGAGCTTCCGCTACCCGGCGCGCGGCGCCGGCGAGCCGCACCAGTGGGGACTGCAGATCGCGCGCATCATCGGCGGCAAGGACGAGGTCGTCCTCTGGTCGCCCATCTCGCGCGACATCGCCGGCTTCATGCCGCAGATGGGCGTCCTCGAGGGGCTGAGCGACCTGTCGCGGAGCCGCAACATCGAGCTCCTGCCCACGTTCACCGCCATCCGCTTCGGCGCCCTCGACCGCGCGACGGGTGCCTTCGCCGACAAGGACCCGCAGCCCGAAGGCGGCGTCAACTTCAAGTACGGCGTGACGTCGAACCTCACGGCGGACGTCACGCTCAACCCCGATTTCTCGCAGATCGAGTCGGACCTGCCACAGATCGAGGTCAACCAGCGCTTCGCCCTCTTCTACCCCGAGCTGCGCCCCTTCTTCATCGAGGGGGCGGAGATCTTCGACATCGAAGGCCCGATCACCGCCGTCCACACGCGCCGGATCGTCGACCCGCTCTTCGGCGCGAAGCTCACCGGCAAGGTCGGCCGGACCACGGTCGGCGTGATGTACGCCGACGACGAGGCGCCCGGCAACGTGGACGATCCCGCCAATCCCGCCCTGGGGCGTGCGGCGCAGACGTTCGTGGGGCGCGTGCGCTACGACCTCTACACGGAGTCGCACATCGGCGCCATCGTCACCGACCGCGAGCTGCTCGACAGCCACAGCCGGCTGGCGGGGTTCGACTCGAACTTCCGCCTGAACAACAACTACTCGGTCGGCGTGCGCGCCATGGGGACCCAGCACCGCGACCTCGACGGCGAGGAGCGGACGGGGCACCTGCTCGATGCCGAGTTCCGGCGCCGCGGCCGCCACCTGCGCTACTCGCTGAGCGCCTACGAGCTGTCGCCCGACTTCCGGACCGACGCCGGCTTCGTCCGGCGCACCGACCAGCGCGTCCTGTCCGGGTTCGGCTCGTATGTCTGGTGGCCCGAGAAGTGGCTGCTGCGCTGGGGACCCGAGTTCAACTACCTGCGCAACTACGACTTCCGCGGCAACCTGCAGGACGAAGCCGGCGGGGCCGGGCTCAACTTCGCCTTCGTCAGGAACAGCTTCGTCGCCACCAACCTCGATCGGGAGCTGGAGCGCTACCAGGGCATCGACTTCGTCAAGACCCGCTTCCGCGTCTTCGCCCGCACGGACGCCAGCCGGCGCTTCGGCCTGACCTTCGAGTACCGCCGCGGCGACCAGGTCTTCTTCGACCCGGAGAACCCCTACTTGGGCCACGAGAACGGCGTCTCGGCCACCGTCAACCTGCGGCCGATCGCGCGGCTGCAGTCGGCCGTCAACCTGGACACGAACCGCTTCACCGACCCGCGCCGGGGCGACGCGGAGGTGTTCGCCGTCCGCATCCTGCGCGCCCTCACCACCTGGCAGTTCACCAACCGCCTGCTGGTGCGCAACATCAGCGAGTACAACACCTTCGACCGGACGTTCGACTTCAACGTCCTGTTCACCTACCGCGTCAACGCCGGCACGGTCTTCTACGCCGGCTACGACGACCACTACCAGCAGACCGACCGCATCGACTGGACTGTCGACCGCGACGAGCTCGCCGCCAGCCGCTTCTACACCACCGGCCGCCGCCGCACGAACCGGGCGATCTTCGTGAAGTTCCAGTACCTGTTCCGCTACTGAGCCGTGGCAGGCGAAATCAGGTGCGTCCGGCGGGGCGGCCCGGCGACGGAACGATACGGCTGCCCCTTTCCAGGCCGTCCCGGCGCCATGGCTGCGCCGTGATACATTGAGCGGCGAGGGAGCATATTGGGCACATTGGTTGGGCGCGGGGCGGAACCGTCAGGCGAGCGGGGGGCCGGGCGGACCGTGTCCGGTCCGCCGCTCGACCGGCTGGCGGCGACCGTGCGTTCGATGACCGGCCTCGACCTCCTCATCGTGTTCGGCTCGCGCGCGCGGCGATGCGCGGCCTGACGGCGACTGGGATATCGGCTACCTGGCGGACGAGACGGCCGACGTCCCGGGGCTGCTCGCCAGGCTGGTCGAGACGCTCGACGACGACCGCGTCGATCTGGTGGACCTGCGGTCTGCCGGCGGCCTGCCGCGCTATCGGGCCGCGCGGGAGGGCAGGCTCGCGTTCGAGGCCGCTGCCGGTCTGTTCGACCGGTATCGCCTCGACGCCGCGCGCTTCTGGTGCGAGAACGCGCCGCTCGTCGAGCGTGGAGACGACGACGTGCTGGAGTCGCTGCCGCGTTGAGCGTCCTCGACCGCGCCGAGCTCGCCGAACGCACGATGGTCGTTCAGCGTCATCTGGCGCGGGTGGCGGACCGGCTGCCCGCGTCGCCAGCCAAACTGGCCGACCACATCTCCTGAGCGCTTCGGAATGCCGAGGTCAACGCCGATGACCACCAACGTTCGAACGGTTGCCTTGCTCGTCCTGCTCCTCCTGCTGCTGTCGATCGGCGCGACCCTGTACGCTCAGGACATGCCGCACCCCGTGGTGAGCGCGCCGACTACGGGCGGCACCCACGCCCGGCCGTTCGGCTCGGCCGCCGCGAACCTCCCAGCCGGCTACGTGGAGGAGGAGCGCTTCCTCTCGGGCACGGCGCGGTCGTATGCGCAGGTGGGCGACTGGCTGCGCGACGGGCGCTGGGAGGCGCGCCCCGCCGGCGACGCGCCGTACGCCGTGCGGTTGCTCGTTCGCCGGCCCGCCGACCCGGACGACTTCAACGGGGTCGTGGTGGTCGAGTGGCTCAACGTCTCGGCGATGGCCGAGGGCGACGCCGACTACCAGCACATGCGCGAGGAGCTGCTCCGCGGGGGTTACGCCTGGGTCGGCGTCGGCGCGCAGTCGGCCGGCGTCAATGCGCCGCGGACCGGGCTGAAGGCCTGGGACCCGGTGCGCTACGGCCCGCTGGCGCATCCGGGCGACCCGTTCTCGTACGACATCTTCGCGCAGGCGGTCCGGGCGCTGCGGCAGACCGGCGACGGCGGGCCGCTGGCGGGCTTCGAGATCCGCCACGTACTGGCCACCGGCCGTTCGCAGTCGGCCATGCGGCTCATCACCTACATCAACGCGCTGCACGCACGCGACCGGCTGCTCGACGGCTACCTGGTGCACAGCCGGGGGGCGGCGCCCGCCGGCCTGCGGGCCGATCGCATGACGGGCGTGGCCGACCCGCTGCCTGCCGGCCCCCACATCCGCACCGACATCGACGTGCCCGTGCTCGACGTGCAGGCCGAGGGCGACATGGTGACCCTGCGGTCGCACCTGGCCCGGCAGGACCCGCACGATCACCTGCGCCACTGGGAGATTGCCGGCGCCGCGCACGCGGAGGTGCCCGTGTGGGTCGTCAGCGCCGCGACGCCGCCGTCCGACGGCCCGGGCGGCTTCGCCCCGGGCGGCTGCGCCGCGCCCGTCAATGCCGCGCCGCATCATGCCGTGGTCAAGGCGGCGCTGCGCGCGCTGACGAGCTGGGTGCGGGACGGCGTCGCGCCGCCCCAGTCGCCGCGCATCGAGCTGGGCGATCCCGCCGACGACGACCCCGTGCTGCGCGACCGGTTCGGCAACGCGCGCGGCGGCATCCGCCTGCCGCAGCTCGAGGCGCCCACCGCCACCCTGGACGGCCGCGCCAATGCCGCCGCCGGCAGCGCCAACGAGGGCGGCGTGCGCAACTTCTGCTTCCTGTTCGGCCACACGGCGCCGTTCGACCAGGCGACGCTGGCCGCGCTCTATCCGACCCACGAGCAGTTCGTCAGCCGCTTCGGCGCCGCCGTCGACCGGCTGGTGCAGGACGGGTATCTGCTGCCGGACGAGGCCGACGCCGCGCGGCGGGCCGCGCAGGCGTCGCCGATCGGCCGCTGAACCGGAGTTCGAGAAAGGATGAACGCCATGCGCAGGATTCACGCATTGACCACCGCGGCTGCCCTGGTCGCCGGGGCGGCTGTCGGATGGGCCTGGGGACAGGACCGCGCCGGGGCGGCCGAGATGCTCAGCGGAGCCGACCTGGCCGAGATCCAGCAGCTCTACGCCCGCTACAACCAGGGGCTCGACTTCAAGGACCAGGCGCTGTTCCTGTCCGCGTTCGCCGAGGATGCCGTGTACACGACCGGCGGCGGCGAGGTCTATTCGGGACTCGCGGGCATCACCGAGTGGGTGACTCCGCTCATGGCCGGCGGCGGCGGCACGACCGTCACCCACAACAACACGAGCATCCTGATCACGCCGACTGCCGAAGGCGCCAGGGGCCGCGCCTACTGGCTGCTGCTCAACGTCGAGCAGCGCGAGCCGACCCCGGTGTTCTCCGGCTACTACGAGGACACGTTCGTCGAGACCGCGGACGGCTGGCGCATCAAGACCCGCAGCTCGGTGCGGGGCTGGCCGCAGCCTTCGCAGTAGGCAGAAACGCGGCCGGCGCTATTCCGGAATAGTGAAGTCGGCCGCCCACTCGTGGGCGCCCCAGTGGATGACGAGCCGCCCGGCGTGTCCGGTGACCGGCACGAGGGTGGCCCCCAACGGCCTGGTCGCCAGGCCGTCCTCGGCGTGCTTCAGGGCGATCTCCGCTGCATCGAACGCGGGATCGTGCTGCGTCCCCCAGGAATCGGCCTCGTGGTTGAAGACCAGGCGCCAGCCGTCACCGGCGCGCTTCAGCCAGAGCCCGTACGAGCCCGGGAAGTCGGGCGCCAGGTTGTCCGTCGGGATCGACGTGTCGCCGAACTGCAGCGGCACCTCGTTCCGCAGCCGGATGACGGCGCCCTGCGTCAGCCGCACGACCTCTCCGTCCCCCAGCGTGGCCAGGGCGGCGAAGTCGTCGCTGTCGACGAGCTGCTCCTGCCACACCAGCACGGCGATGCGCGACTCGTCCGGCAGCACGACGGCGGTCTCGTTCCGCTCGTCCAGCGTCAGGAAGCGCGCCGTGGCGCTGGTGTCGGAGTCGAAGGTGAGCTGCTCCGTATCGGTCGGGACCCGCGGCCCCTCGCCCTCGTCTTCCCCCGCGGCCGCCGCGGCGGCGGCTGCAAGCCGCTCGGTCCGGGACGGCAGGGAGAGCAGGTCGAACGCCGCGGTCCAGCGGTGATCGTGCCACCGCAGCACGAGCCGGCCCGCGTCGTCGGAGGTCGGGACGAGCACGGCCGACAGGGTCTCCTGCGGCTCGGCAGCCTCCCGCGTCAGCGGGACGCGGACCACGATGCCGTCGTCGGACTCGACCGCATCGCCGGCATCCGCCGCGGCCTCGTCGGCGCCCTCCGCATCGGCGGTCTCGGCGGGGATGCTCTCGAGCTCCAGCGCCCAGCCGTCGTCGGCCCGCGTGAGCCAGACCACGGTCTCCCCGGCCAGCGGCGGTTGGCCAGCCTCGCGGCGCGCCGCCGCGTCGAGGTCGCCGATGTTGAGGAACGGGTTGACGGTCAGCTCGCCGAGCCGAATCCGCGACTCGGGCGCGGATTCGGCCGCGGCCAGCAGCGGTCGTGGCACGGTGGCCCGGAGGGTCGCATCGAAGGCAAACGACAGCGGACGGATGTCGAGTGCGAGCTCCGTACGAACGACGCCAGCCGGCCCCGCCTCCGCACCGCCCGCTTCCTGGGCCCCCGCGGCGGGCGGAAGCGCCAGGAAGACGAGCGCGAAAGCAAGCACCGGCAGGCCGCGCCGTGACGAACGCGATCGGGACTGCATCAGTCAGCTGCGCGGACTAGTCCTGCTGGTTCGTCGTGGTCGACGCACCGCCGAGCTTCGCGTAGCTGATGAACCCGAGCGACATCTCGTCGTTCGTCCGCTGGCCGAACCAGACCGGACGGTCGGCGTCGAAGCCGCGCCGCATGCCGCGCTCCGCCGTGCTGTCGTACCAGAACTCCGCCTCGATGCGGGTGCCCCTGGGGAGCAGCTTCGGCTCCGCGTACTTGTAGGTCACCTGCCAGCTCTGGTCGTAGTGCGGCACGTCGAGCAGCAGCTCCTCCGTGCCGTCGGGGTAGAAGGCAACGTAGCGCGCGCCCTTCGCCCGCAGGTGCGCGTGCGGCCAGTAGTTGAGGACGAGAATGTCCTCGTCGAGCGTCCGCGCCATGCCGATGCGGTAGTTCGGATGGTTCGGCGGAATCTCGAAGCCGTTGTTGCCGAGGGTGTCGGTGACCACCTCGTGGCGGACCGGCCGATCCTCGACGAAGAAGCCGACCTCGGCCTGGCTCTCGAACGACGTGCCGGGACCGGGCTCCTTGTTGAAGTGGATGTTGAAGTTGACGACCGAGCCCTTCTTGACGAGCAGGCCGTAGCCGTCCGGCAGCAGCCCCGACTCGCCGCCCTCCGCGACGCAGCTCAGCAGGCCGCCCAGGGCGACCGCGGACTTGTCGGCGCCGGTGATCACCTGGCCGTCCTCCGGTCGCACGGACGCGCACAGGTGATGGACGCCCGATCCCTCGGCCCCGGTGCGCAGCTCCCAACCGCGCACCCAGGTGTCCTCGGCCAGCACGTCCTCCGGAATCCGCACGTCGAACGCGATGTTGATGTCGTACGCGTCGTCCGACACGACGAACGGCTCCTCCATGCGGACGACGAAGTCCGGGATGCCGTGCGACCAGCCGTCGTACTGGCTCTCGGCGAAGACGAGCGGCTCGGGCGCATCGGCCCGATCGCCCGCGGGGGCGCCGGCCTCGACCCAGGCCAGGATGGTCTCGATCTCGGCGTCGGTCAGGCCGCGCTCGTTCTCGAAGACGCCCGTCGGCTCGGTCGCGAACCAGGGCGGCATCTCGCGCGACTCCACCTTGCGGGCGATGGCGCGCGCCCAGGGGCGGGTCTCGGCGTAGCTCATGAACGACATCGGCGCCACGAGGCCGCTCAGGTTGTACCCGGAGGGCCGGTGGCAGGTCTGGCAGTTCTCCTGCATGATCGGCGCGATGTCCTTGTGGTACGTCACCGTCGCGTCGTCGCCGGCGGACGCGGGCATGGCCATCCCGACCATGATGCCGACCGCCGCCACCGCCACTCGAGAAAACGTCGTCATCCTGCAGTCTCCCTTGGTCCGGCTCCTCCGATCCACCGATCCACAGACAGGCCGGAACTGTGCCCGCCAGCGTACAACATCCCGTCCTGAAGGCCAACCCTGGGGCGCGACAGGACGCGCCGGCGCCGGGGCGATAGAATGGCCGTCTCGCACCGGCGGCGCGGCAATCGCGCCCAGTGCGTGCTGCAGGGAGGCTGCAGGCTCGCGGCGTGTCTCGATCCGGCAAGGAGGGCTGAAGCGATGGCAGAACCGCACGCGACAATCGACCGACGGACGCTCCTGAGGCTGCTGGGCGCCGCGGGGGCCGCGGCAACCGCTACCTCGTCGGAGGCCGTGCTCGGGCGGCGCGCCGCCGTCGCGGCTCAGGAAGAGGCGCCGGAGGGGATCGCGCGCTACCGGGTCAGCGTGAGCGACGCCGAGCTGGAGGATCTGCAGCGCCGGCTCGAGAACGTGCGCTGGCCGCCCGAGTCGCCGGGCGCGCCATGGTCCTACGGCACCGACCGCGCCTACCTGGAGGAGCTCGTCGAGCACTGGCGGGACCACTACGACTGGCGCGCGCACGAGGCGGCGCTCAACACGTTCAACCACTACACGACGACGATCGAGGGGCAACGCATCCACTTCATCCAGGAGCGCGGCCGGGGCCCGGCGCCGCTGCCGCTCATCATGACGCACGGCTGGCCGGGCACGCTCTGGGAAATGCTGCCGGCGGTGCGGCAGCTCGCCAATCCGGCGGTCTTCGGCGGCGAGGCGGGCGACGCGTTCAGCGTGGTCGTGCCGTCGATCCCCGGCTTCGGCTTCTCCGGAGAGCCCCTCGAGGGCACCGACGTGGCGCGCACGGCGGAGCTCTGGGTGCGGCTGATGGACCGCCTCGGCTACGAGCGCTTCGCGGCCTACGGCAGCGACTGGGGAACCCTGATCACGCGCATCCTCGGGGCTCGGTATCCGGACCGTCTCGTCGGCGTCCTCACGCCGGGCTCGCCGCCGCGCGCGCAGCGCGATCCGCAGACGGACGCGGAGCGCGAGTTCCTGGAGAGCGCCGCCCGCTGGTCCGTCGACGAGACCGGCTACCAGCGCATCCAGGGCACGAAGCCGCAGACGCTCGCCTTCGGCCTGACCGACTCCCCGGCGGGCGTGGCCGCCTGGATCACCGAGAAGCTCCGGTCCTGGAGCGACTGCGACGGCGACGTCGAGAACCGCTTCAGCAAGGACCAGATTCTCACGCTGGTCTCGATCTACTGGCACACGCGGACCATCGGCACCAGCGTCCGCTACTACCATGCCAACGGGCTCGGCAGCCCGGGGCCCCGGCCGGCGCCCGAGCCGGTGCGCGTCCCGCAGGGCTTCGCCGGGTTCCCCGGCATCCCGGGCCGCAGCCGGATGCCGCGCTCGTACGTCGACGAGCTGCCGGAGAACGTGACGCACTGGACGGAGCACGACACCGGCGGGCACTTCCCGGCCATCGAGGAGCCCGACCTGCTCGTCGACGATCTGCGGGACTTCTTCCGCCCGCTGCGCCCCGCGTAGGCGCCGCCTTCCCGGCGCGCGGTCGTTCCCGGCCTGCGCCGGGGGCCGGTGCGCTATAGTCGGACAGGAAACGCCCGGCCCCGGAACCTGGGAGCAGACCAATGGCAGACGAGCAGGCGCCGGCAGCGCAGCAGCAGGATCAGCCCATCGACCCCCGGGTCTTCGACCTCTACGACGAGTACTGCCACGGCTACATCGACCGGCGGGAGTTCCTGAGCCGCGCCGCGGCCCTCACCATCGGCGGCGTCTCCGCCCTCGGGATGGCGCAGGCGCTCATGCCGCGCTACGTCGAGGCGCAGACGATCTCGTTCACCGACCCCCGCATCAAGGCGAACTACGTCGAGTACGACTCCCCCGGCGACACGTCCGGGACCATGCGCGGCTACCTCGTGCAGCCGGCCGGCGAGGGGCCGTTCCCGGCGGTGGTCGTCATCCACGAGAACCGCGGCCTGAACCCGCACATCGAGGACGTCGCGCGGCGGGCGGGCGCCGCCGGGTTCCTGGCCCTGGCGCCGGACGGACTGTCGCCGGTCGGCGGCTACCCCGGCAACGACGACGACGGCCGCACGCTGCAGCGGAGCCTCGAGCCCGCGCGCCTCGACCAGGACATGGTCAACAGCGCGCGCTACCTCAAGGCCCACGAGCTGTCCAGCGGGCAGCTCGGCGCCACGGGGTTCTGCTGGGGCGGCGGCATGACCAACCGCCTCGCGGTCGAGCTCGGGGCCGACCTGCAGGCCGGAGTCCCGTTCTACGGCGCCTCGGCCGCGAGCGAGGATGTCGGCCGGATCGAGGCGGCCCTGCTCGTCATCTACGCCAGCCACGACCCGCGCATCAACGCCATGTGGCCCGATTACGAGGCGGCGCTCGAGGCGCACGGCGTGAACTACGAGATGGCGATGTACGAGGGGACGCTGCACGGCTTCCACAACAACTCGACGCCGCGCTACAACGAGGCGGCCGCGGCACTGGCGTGGAACCGCACCGTCGGCTTCTTCCGGCGGCACCTCGGCGTGTAGCGGCCGGCGTTCGCACGCGCACGTGCCGCGACTGTCCATTCGGCGCGGTTCACAGCGTCGTCGAGAGCGAGCGGACCCGGGGGCCGGACTTCCCGCTCCCGCCACGGTTGCGCCGACGGGCGTCCCCGCTGGCGTCAACCGCCCCGTTCCCCCTGATCGCTTGATCGGACCAGTGTGACTAGTTACCATCGAGTCCGTGAGCCTCGTGTACTCGACATATGACGCCAAAGCCAGGTTTTCCGAGGTCCTGCGGCACGTGCGGGCCGGACGGACGGTGACGGTGTTGCACCGGGGAGAGCCGGTGGCTGAGATCCGGGCGATCAACCCCGGTCCGAAGACGATCGAGCAACGGCTGGAAGACCTCGAACGCAGGGGCGCGCTGGTCCGCTCTGCCCGCGGGCCGCGGCCGCAGGGACCGGTGGCCAACCGGCCCGGGGCCCTGAAGCGGTTTCTCAGCGAGCGCAACGAGTGACGGTCGCCTACGTGGACACGTCGGTACTGGTCGCCGTCGCGTTCAGCGAGGAGAGATCGACGGTCCTGACGACCCGGCTGAGCGGGTTCTCACGCCTGGTGGCGTCCAACCTGGTCGAAGCCGAGTTGCGCGCGGTCTTTGCGCGCGAGCAATGCAGCTTCTCGCAGGATGTCCTGGCCGGCATCGAGTGGATCCTGCCGGACCGGCGGCTGTCGTCCGAGATCTCGACGGTGCTCGGGGCGGGCTACGTGCGGGGCGCCGACCTGTGGCACCTGGCGACGGCCCTCTACGCCGCCGGAGCACCAGGCGACCTGGCGTTCATGACGTGCGACGACCGGCAGGGCCGGCTCGCGGCGGCGTTGGGATTTCACGTCTGACCGGCTCGGGGAGTCGCGCCATGCCCCTGACCAGGGAAGAGCTCGCCCGCCGCCTGACGCTGCCCCAGTTTCCCCGAGCGTCCGCCTGCGACCCCGAATGGGTCATCGAGAACGCAATGGGGCCCAACGTCCTGTGGCTGACGGAGTTCCTTGCGGAGGCCATGGACCTCGAGCCCGGCATGCGCGTGCTCGACATGGGCTGTGGGAAGGCCCTCAGCTCGATCTTCCTGGCTCGGGAATACGGCGTTCAGGTCTGGGCCACCGACTTGTGGATTCCCGCCAGCGAGAACTGGCAGCGCATCTGCGAGGCCGGCGTGCAGGACCGCGTCTTTCCGGTGCATGCCGAGGCCCACGCGCTGCCCTACGCCGACGGTTTCTTCGACGCGCTCGTCAGCATGGACGCGTATCACTACTTCGGCACGGACGATCTCTATCTCGGCCGCTACGCGCCGCTGGTCCGGCCCGAGGGCCAGATCGGCGTCGTCGTTCCGGGCGTCAACGAGGAGCTGGCGGACGGCGTGCCCGACGAGCTGGCGCCCTGCTGGCCCTGGGACTTCTGCTCGCTGCACGCACCCGAGTGGTGGCGTGCCCACTGGGCGAAGACGGGCAGGGTAGAGGTCGTGCTGGCGGACTCGCTGCCGGACGGCTGGCGCCACTGGCTCCGCTGGGAGGAGCTGCTCATCGCGCACGGGGCAGCCGGCGGGGACGAGAACGAAGCGCGGCTGCTGCGCCTGGACGGCGGGCGGCGCCTGGGCTTCACGCGGGTGATTGCGCGGAGACTGCCCGACGAGCCGGCGGTGCGCCCGTAGCGAGAGCTATTTCGCCGCGCGCGAGGCCAGCGCGTCGAAGGCGGCTTCGAGCGCCTCCTCCGCGGCCCGCAGCCTGCCCCGCGCCCCGTCCAGCCAGCGCCGGTCCGCGGCGAGGCGCCCGCGCCCTTCCCGCAGCATGCGCCGCGTCTCGGCCGGCTGCGGCCCGCCGAGCCCCCGGCGGCCGGCGACCATCCGCTCGGGGTCGAGCGCTTCGCGAATGCGGTCGACCGCCACCGGCAACGGCTCGCCGTAGGTCTCCTCGTAGACGTGCAGCAGCTCCTCGGCGGTCAGCTCCTTGGGGCGCTTGCCCTGGGCGCGGCCGTACTCGGTCAGCTCGGAGGCGTAGTGGTGGCCGACGCGGAAGGGAATCGCCGCGTGGCGCAGCAGGGTGTCGGCCACCTCCGTCATGGTGGCGTAGTCGGCGTCCACCTCGGCAAGCGACCGCGCCGGGTCGACCTCGAGGCCGTTGACGACGTCGGCGTAGAGCGCGTACATCCGGCGCGCCTTGGCGGCGGTCTCGAGGATCTGGCCGGCGCCCCGGTAGTCGATCATGCCCGTGGAGGTGTTGTGGGCGGTCAGGAACACCGTCTGGGCGTCCCCGAGCACGGTGCTGGCGACCTCCCGCAGCCGCTCGAGCGCAATCGGGTTCCGCTTCTGCGGCATGATGCTGCTGATGCCGGTGAGCGAGCGGTCCAGCAGGAGCCACGGCGCTGGGTCGTGGTACTGCACCTGCACGTCCTCGCTGAACTGCCCGACGCCGATGGCCGAGATGGCCAGGACGGAGGCCAGCTCGGTCTTCGAGTCGACCGAGGAGACGTGGTTGGCGTCGTAGGAGTTCTCCACGAGAGCGTCGAACCCGAGCAGCTCGGCCAGCCGCCCGCGGTCGACGGGAAAGCCCGACGTGCCGAGCGCCGCCGCGCCGAGCGGGCTGCGGTTGAGCCGCGCATGGGCCTCCTCGAGGCGCCGGGCGTCGCGGTCGAGGGCCGCGGCGAACGCCAGCAGGTAGTGCGCGAGCGAGGTGGGCTGCGCCTGCACGCCGTGGGTGTAGCCCGGGATGACGGTGGCGGTGTGCCGCGCCGCGAGCGCCAGCAGCGCCTCGCGCGGCGCGAGCAGCGACTCGTAGGTGTCGAGCAGCGCCGTCCGCAGGCCCAGCCGCCGCAGCGTCGACCCGATGTCCTGACGGCTGCGGCCGGTGTGCAGCCGCGACGCGTCGCGGCCCGCCACCTCCACGAGCCGCTCCTCGAAGACGAGGTAGTCCGCGGACCGCCGGGAGCCCGGCCGGTCCTGCTCCGCGACGACCCTTGCGATGCCGGCGGCAATCGACGCGCCGAGCGAGTCGGGGACCAGGCCGGTCTCGACCAGCATGACGATCGACGCCTTGTTGATCTGGCCCAGGTGGTGGAAGTCGTCGCGCTGCGTCTGGGCAACCGCGGTCGCCGGGACGAGCGCGGCCGCGGCGAGCAGCGTCGCGAGGGGGCCGAGTCGCGGCATGGGGTCCTCCCGGCTCAGATCAGGTGGCCGATCCAGCGGCCGGCGATGACGATCCCGGCCCACAGCGCCAGCGACGCGCCCCCGGCGAAGCGTGCCGCCTCCGGCGTCTCGTGCGCGGTATCCCAGCCCGCGACCCCCTTGAACGTCCGGAACTGGAAGTAGGCCATGTTGGCGAAGGCCAGCGGCAGCAGCAGCAACTTGATCTGGAAGGCGGTGTTCTCGACGTAGGCGGGCGCCCGCGTCACGAACATCCCGAGGCCGGTGACGGTCGCCACGACGAACGCCGCCCAGGTCCAGGGAACCAGCTTGCGGATGACCTGGCTCGCCGGGTAGCGCATCGCCGTGAGGCCGAGCAGCCGCAGATCCACCGTCATGATCGAGCCGAGCACCACGGCGATGCCTATCACGTGGATCGACTCCAGCAGCGGGAACCACCAGGTGAAGCCGATGTGCTGCGACAGCGGGTGGTCCTGCACCCACATCCAGAACGTCGGGTAGGCCTCCAGGGCCGCCCAGTCGAACGGCAGCGTGAAGGGGTCGGTGATGTACTCGGAGTAGGCGATCCAGCGCCCGCCGAGCATGACGCCGATCCAGGCCAGCAGCGACGCGAGCGAGATGGTCCGCGCCGCGAACAGCCGGTCGTCCGAGGCCTCCCAGTAGCCGTGCTCCTTGCGGTTCATCCAGTAGAGGCCGAACGCGAGCGCCGCGCCCAGGAGCAGCATCGAGAACTTGAACGTCGCCACCGGGTTGTAGAAGTAGCGGTCCGGCCGCGCCAGGATGAACAGCAGGCCCGTGACGAAGTTGACCGCCAGGGCGTACCAGGTCCACGGCAACAGCCGCCGGAGCATCTCGCTGACGTTCTGGCCCGGCACCGCGAGTCCCAGGAACCTCAGGTTCACCATGCCGGCCGAGGCAACCACCACCCCGACCCCCAGGATGTGGAACGACTGGGCGAGCGGGGGCAGGCCCGGCACGTTGCCGAGCAGGTACCGCACCCACTCGCGGGTGGGACTGTCGATGAGCGCCTGCGCCAGGAAGTCGCGCATGACCTACGACTCCGAGAACCCGAAGTAGCCGTCGAAGACGTCCAGCTTGTCCTTGCGGACTTCGGACACCGCCCGGATCTCCGACCCGAACTCGAGCGACTGGTCGCTGGCGCGCTCGTAGCGCGGCCAGGCGGGCAGCCCCTCGCCGTTCGGATCGCCCGTGCGGGCGAAGTTGGCCCAGTACTGCGAGATGGCGTCCGCCAGCTCGTGGTCCCAGTCGGTCCAGTCCAGCCCGACGAGCCCGACGTTCCCGAAGACGTACGCCAGCTCGCCCGAGTGGTAGGCGCCGTAGGCGCGCCGCCCGCCCTCGACCTGCAGGTCGGGCTGGTCGTGCACGTACAGCCGGAACACCGGCGGCGCGTGGCTGAAGAAGTAATGGTAGGCGACGTTGCCGGCCGCCTCGACGGCGCGCGCCCAGGTGCGCATCTCCCAGACGAACGTGCGGTCGCCCGAGATCTGCCGGTCGGCCATCCCGGGCGAGTCCGCGAAGTCGCTCTCGTAGGCCGCCAGGAGCGCGTCGGCCCGCGGCCCGTACTCGCCCCGGACCGTGGCCTCGAGGTCGGTGCGCGACGGCTCGGCGGCCGTGTCGTAGAGCGCCGCCCGCTCGTTGGCCATGGCGCCGACGATGACCGGGACGTTGCTGTGCTCGCCGGCTGCGAAGATCGCGCGCGGCGCGCGGGGCAGGACCCAGCCGTCGACGATCGCCCCCGAGCCGAGCGTGGCCGCCAGCACCGTTTCGGGTGCGACGGCCCGCAGCGCGGCGGCCGCCTCCGGGCCGTCGCCCTCCACCCCCAGCTCGGCGGCGGCGGCCAGGCCGGCGTCGTGGGCCGACTGCTCGGCGCCGCGCTCGTCCGCGGTCCGGTCGAGGTACGGGCGCTCGCCCTTGAAGCAGCCGCCCGACTGGCCGATCGCCTTGTGGAACAGCCCCTTCGCGAGCGGCGACGCCATCAGGTAGCAGACCGTCCACGAGCCGGCCGACTGGCCGAAGATGGTCACGTTGCCGGCGTCGCCGCCGAACGCCGCGATGTTGTCCCGCACCCACTCGAGCGCGGCGATCTGGTCGAGCAGGCCGTAGTTGCCGGACGAGCCGTGCGGCGACTCGGCGGTCAGCGCCGGGTGGGCCAGGAAGCCGAACGGCCCGAGCCGGTAGTTGATGGTCACGAGCACGACGCCCTTCCGCGCCAGCGCCGGGCCGTCGAAGATGCGCGGGCTGCCCGCGCCGCTGTTGTGGCCTCCGCCATGGAACCAGACCATGACCGGGAGGGCCGCGGCGGGCTCGTCGGCCGGCGTCCATATGTTGAGGTAGAGGCAGTCCTCGCTGGTGTCGAGACCGCCGCGCGCGTAGAGCGACGACATGTCGCGCGACCGCTGCCAGCAGACGGACCCGAACTCCGTCGCCGGGCGCACGCCGTCCCACGCCGCGGCCGGCGCGGGCGGCTGCCAGCGGGCCTCGCCGACGGGCGGCGCGGCGTACGGCACGCCGCGGAACGCCAGCACGTCTCCCGCCGCGTCGACGTGCTCGCCCTCGAGCGTGCCGGCGGGCGCAGCCAACACCGGTCCAAAGTCGGCGGGGGCGGCGGCCTGTGCGTCATCGCCGGACGATCCGCAGGCGGACAGCGTCAGGGCCAGGCCCATAACGAGCAGAACCGGCAGGTTCGCAGAGAGGCGCATCGCAACTCCTCCAGTCTCGACAGGTTGCTTCGGCATCCGTTGTTTCGGCGCGGGGCGCGGACTCCGGTAGGGGGCCATCATACGCGCTCCGGGCGCGGAAGGGTATGGGACTATAATCGCGGGGCGAATGGCCACCTTGCGCCGCAGGCCGCCGGGCCGGACGGTCGCGCTCGCTGCCGCGCTGCTGCTGCTGTGCGCCGGCGCGGCGGCGGGCCCGGCCGCGGCGCAGCCGGGCGATCATCCCCCCATCGAGCTGTTCCTCGCCGCGGCCGGCGGCAGCCCGGGCCAGGCGCAGCGCGCCTTCGAGGAGATCGACGCGGGGTGGCGTCCCGGCTATGCCGGCATGGTCTGGGACCTGGCGCGGCTGCTGCGTCCTCCGAGCTCGCGCATGATGAGCTTCATCAGCCTCGCGCGCTTCCTCGAGGAGAAGACCGGGGTGCGGTTCGGCCAGGATCTCGGCCGCTGGAACGAGTGGGTCTGGTCGCAGCCGTACGAGCCCCACCCCGACTACGGCTATCTCAAGGGACAGTGGTACAGCCAGATCGATCCGCGCTTCGCCGACTTCTTCCCGCGCGGCGTGGCGTCGGCGATACGGCTCGACGAGATCGAGTGGGGCGGCGTGGCCGTCAACGGGATCCCGCCCCTCGAGTACCCCGCCCGGCTCGACGCGGCCGCGGCGGACTACCTGGCGGACGACCACGTCGTCTTCGGCATCGCGCTGAACGGCGAGGCGCGGGCCTATCCGAAGCGCATCCTGGCGTGGCACGAGATGGCGCTCGACCGGCTCGGCGGCGTCGAGCTGACCATCGTCTACTGCACGCTGTGCGGAACGGTGATCCCGTTCGAGAGCGCGGCGGGCGGCAGGCGCCACACGTTCGGGACCAGCGGCCTGCTGTACCGGTCGAACAAGCTGATGTTCGACCACGAAACCCGCAGCCTCTGGAACACGTTCGAGGGCGTGCCGGTTGTCGGCCCGCTGCTCGAGAGCGGCCTGCGCCTCACGCCGCACGCCGTGGTGACCACCACCTGGGGCGAATGGCGGACGCGGCACCCCGGCACGACCGTCCTGTCGCTGGAGACCGGGCACCGCCGCAACTACGCCGAGGGTGCGGCCTACCGCTCGTACTTCGGCACCGACGCGCTGATGTTCCAGGTCTCGCGAACCGACCGCCGCCTGCGCAACAAGGACGAGGTGCTGGTGCTGCGGCTCGCGGACCCGGCGTCCGGGCAGGTCGAGCCGTTGGCCATCGCCGCCGACCTGCTCGCCGAGCGCCGCGTGTTCCGCCACCGCTTCGCCGGCCGCAACCTGGTCGTGGTGACGAGCGAGGCGGGGGCCAACCGCGTCTACGACGCCCGGGACGTCCGGTTCGTGAGGCACGCCGCGGGCGGCGACGTGCTCGACGACGCGGGGCGGCCGTGGCGGGTCACCGAGGACGCCCTCGAGCTCGCCGCCGATGTGACCGTGAGTCGCCCCCGGCTGGCCGCCCAGCGCGCGTTCTGGTTCGGCTGGTACGCGCAGTTCCCCGACACCGTGTTGATTCGATGACCCGGTCGCCGCCGACCGTGAGCGGTGGCGGCCCTGACCGAAGGAGCCGAAAAGATGGATATCGCGAGCCGCTACCCCACCCGGAGAACGTTTCTGACCGCGGCCGGCGCCGGCACGCTGGCGGCCGCGCTGCCGCGCAGGCTGCGCGCCGCGGAGCCGACGGCCGCCGAGCAGGCGAACCTCGATCTGGTGAACGGTTTCTGCGCCGGCTGGACGGTGCCGATCGACTGGGACAAGCTGGGCGCCGCGCTGGCGGCGGACTGCAAGTTCCGCCCCACGCAGGCCATGCCGGTCGTCGAGGGGCGCGACGCCATCATCGCCGTGCTGCAGGGCTTCGCGCGCGAGGCGACCGCAGCCGAGTTCGAGGTCGTCGACTCGTGGGCGCGCGGACCCGTCGTGGTCAACGACCGCATCGACCGCTTCGCCCTCCCCGGCAACAACATGGAGGTCCCGGTCGTGGGCGTGTTTCACGTGGTCGACGGCAAGATCGCCGAGTGGAGCGATTTCACGTTCTGAGAACCGCGCGCCTGCCGCGAGGGCAAGGAGGAGCTGGGAGCATGGCGATGAGTCAACGTGCATTGGTCGCGGCGTGCCTGCTGGCGGCGCTCGCGGCGGCGGCGCCGGCCGGCGCCCAGGCGCCGCGCACGCCGTGGGGCCATCCGGACCTGCAGGGAACCTGGACGAACACCACCACCACCCCGCTGGAGCGGCCGCTGTCGCTCGCGGGCAAGGCGACCCTGAGCGCAGAGGAACGGGCGACCCTCGACGAAGAGAACGCGCCGGGCATCGACGCCGCGACGGGCGTCGGCGCCTACAACAACTTCTGGATGGAGCGCGGCTACGTGTACGAGCAGACGTCGCTCGTCGTGGACCCGCCTGACGGCCGGCTCCCGGGCGTGACCCGGACTGCGCGGCAGCGGCAGGACGCGCTCCTGGCGGCGCGGCGCCTGCCGTCGTACCCCGCGTCGCACGAGGAGCCGAGCCTGATGGAACGCTGCATCACGCGCGGCGTGCCGGGCATCATGCTGCCGGGCAACTACAACCACAACTACAACATCCTGCAGACGCCCGACCACGTCGCGATCTTCGCGGAGATGATTCACGATACGCGCATCATTCCGCTCGACGGACGCCCGCACGTCGACCCGGCGATCCAGCAGTGGCTCGGGGACTCGCGGGCCTACTGGGAAGGCGATACGCTCGTGGTCGAGACGACCAACTTCACCGACAAGCTGTACGAACGGCGCGGCTCGCTGATGGTCTGGGGCACCGGGCGGCACATGACGGTCGTGGAGCGCTTCACCCGTGTCGGCGACACCATCGACTATCGCTTCACGCTGAGCGACCCGACCACCTTCGAGCGCCCGTTCACGGCATCGATTCCGATGGTGCCGCTGACCGCGCCGATGTTCGAGTACGCCTGCCACGAGGGCAACTACGCGATGGCGAACATGCTGCGCGGCGCGCGCGAGGCCGAGCCCGCGCCCGCGCCGTGACGGTGCCGCGCGGGCGGCCGCCCGGACCCGACCCGCCCGCGGTCTCGCCGCCGACGGAACCGGCGAGACCGCGGGCGCCCAACATGCCCGATATGCGCCGGTTCCCGGCCACGACTCGGTCACGATGACACCCGCGCGCGGTCGTTCCACAGCCTGGGCCGTCGCGCTGCTCGCCAGCCACGTGCTGGCCGGCGCGGCACAGGAACCTTCCGCGCCGCCGGCCGGCGCGGCGGCCGTCGTCGTCCTGGACTTCGAAAACCTGAGCGGCGACCCGCTGCTCGACTGGGTCGGCACGGGCACGGCCGCCTCCATTCGGGCCGACCTCGGGCGTCTCGGCTTCGACGTCCTCGATACGGCGCGGGCCGCCGACGTGCCCGAAGGCGCGCGCTGGACCGTCTGGGGCAGCTACCAGCGCCTGGGCCGCCAACTGCGCCTGACCACCCACCTGCGGGCGCCGCGGGGCCGCGGCGAGGACGGACCCCGTACGTTCCGGCACGAAGGACGCCGCCGGGACCTGTTCGACCTGCAGGACCGCATCGCCGAGGAGCTGCGCGCGCACATGCGCGCGCCGGGCCGCGCGCCGGTCGGCAGCGCGCCGCCCTCCGGCGAAGCGGACGCCGCGCCGGCCGCCGGCGTCCCCCCGCGCGCGCCGGCGGCCGGGCTGGCCGTGCCGGCCGCCATCATCCACGGCCCGCCGCCGCCGGTCACGCCGGCGGTGATCAACCGCGATGCCGCCGGCCGGGCCACGCTCCGCGCGGTCCGCGTGGAGGACCTCGACGTCGACGGCGTCCTGAACGAGCGCGTGTACCAGGAGATCCCGGGGGCGTCGGACTTCGTCACGCAGGAGCCGGTGGAGGGCCTGCCGGCCACCGAGAAGACCGAGGTCTGGCTGCTCTACGACGAAGACAACTTCTACATGAGCGTCCGCTGCTGGAACTCGGCGCCCGAGTCGGACTGGATCATCCGGGACATACGCCGCGACAGCCAGAACGTCATCTCCGGCGAGTACATCGGCGTGCTGCTCGACACGTTCTACGACCGCCGCAGCGGCTACAACTTCGGCATCAACCCCGACGCCGGGCGGCTCGACGCCCAGATGACCGACGAGCGCGGCTTCAATCGGGACTGGAACCCGGTCTGGGAGCTGCGCACCGGCCGTTTCGAGGGCGGCTGGACGATCGAGGCCGCCTTCCCGTTCAAGTCGCTGCGCTACCGCCCCGGCCGGGACCAGATCTGGGGCTTCAACATGATGCGGAACGTGCAGTGGAAGAACGAGCGCTCGTTCATCGTTCCGGTGCCGGCCGCGCGCGGTCCGGGCGCCATCATGCAGGCGTCGCTCGCCCCCACGGTCGTGGGCCTCGAGGCGCCGGAGGAAGGCCTCAGCTTCGAGATCAAGCCGTATGCGATCGCCGACCTGACGACCGACCGGCGCGCGGACCCGCGGACCCTCAACGAGCTGCACGGAGACGGGGGCCTCGACGTGAAGTACGGCGTCACGCGCAACCTCGTGGCCGACCTGACGGTGAACACCGACTTCGCCCAGGTGGAGGCCGACGAGCAGCAGGTGAACCTGACGCGCTTCAGCCTCTTCTTTCCCGAGAAGCGCGAGTTCTTTCTCGAGAACCAGGGGGTCTTCACGTTCGGCGGCGCGCAGGCCGGGCCGTTCGGGACGCAGGGCGAGACGCCGGTGCTGTTCTACAGCCGCCGCATCGGCCTGGCGGAGGGCGGCCGGGAGGTGCCGATCGACGCCGGCGCGCGGCTCAGCGGGCGGGTCGGCGCGTTCAGCGTGGGGATGCTGAACATCCAGACCGACGACGAGGCCATCTCCGGCACGCCCGCCACGAACTTCTCCGTCATCCGGCTCAAGCGCGACCTCCTGCGCCGCAGCAGCGTCGGCGCGCTGTACACGCGGCGCTCCGCCTCGCGGCAGAGCCTGGGCTCGAGCGAGACCTACGGCCTCGACGCCCAGCTGGGGTTCTACGACGCCCTGACCATCAACACCTACTGGGCGCGCACCGACACGCTGGGGCTGGAGGACGACGTCAGCTACCGCGGCCAGCTCGACTACGAGGGCGACCGCTACGGCGTGCAGATCGAGCGCCTCGTCGTCGGCGACGACTTCAACCCGGAGGTGGGCTTCCTGCGCCGCGACGACTTCGAGCAGAGCCGCGGCTTCTTCCGCTTCAGCCCGCGGCTGCACGGCAGCCCCGTCATCCGGCGGCTGTTCTGGGAGGGACGCTTCGACTACTACACGACCCGCGCCGGAATCCTCGAGACCCGCCAGGCCCAGGGCCGCTTCGCCGTCGAGTTCGAGAGCAGCGACGAGATCGACGTGACGTACACGCGCAACTACGAGTTCCTCGACGAGCCGTTCCACATCGCGCGGAACCAGGGCGTGGCGGTCCCGGTCGGCGGGTACGACTTCGACGACGTCCGGGTGGCGCTGACGCTCGGGCCGCAGCACCGCCTGGCCGGACAGATCGCGGTCCAGCGGGGCGGGTTCTTCGGCGGCGAGCGCACCAGCCTGGACCTGATGCGGGGCAGCTTCCAGATATCCCGCCGGCTGCAGCTGGAGCCCGGGGTGTCGTTCAACTGGATCGACCTGCCGCAGGGCCGCTTCAGGACCGATCTGGTGACGACCCGGACGACCTTCACGTTCACCCCGCTGATGTTCGTCAGCGCGCTGCTGCAGTACAATTCGAGCAACAACTCGCTGGGCGCCAACGTCCGGATGCGCTGGGAATACCAGCCCGGGAGCGAGCTGTTCGTCGTCTACAACGAGCAGCGCGACACGCTGCTGCCGCAACGCTTCCCGGAGCTCGAGAACCGCACGTTCGTCGTCAAGTTCAACCGGCTGTTCCGATTCTGACCGCACGGGGAGGTGGGAGATGAGACGAGGAATCGTTCTGGGCGTGCTCCTGGCTCTGGGAGCCGTATCGCTGACCGTGGCGGCGTCGCAGCAGTCGGCGCCGATGCTCGAGGTCGAGACGCTGCAGGACAACCTGTTCGTGCTCCGGGGCGGGGGCGGCGCCTCGGCCGCGTTCGTCCGCTCCGACGGCGTCGTGCTCGTCGACACCAAGGTCCCCGGCTTCGGCCAGGCCCTGATGGACGCCATCGGCGAGCTGACGACCCAGCCCATCACGACGATCATCAACACCCACACGCACTTCGACCACGTCGGCAGCAACCCGGACTTCCCGACGACCGTCCAGGTGGTCGCGCACGAAAACACCGCGGCGCTCATGCACGAGATGAACTCGGTCACCGGGCTGTCCGGGGGCGCGCGGGAGAACATCTTCGAGGTGAGCGACGGCGTGGGGCTGGCCACCCGGACCTTCTCCGAGCGCATGTCGCTGGGCCGCGGCGACGACCGCATCGACCTCTACCACTTCGGCCGCGGGCACACGGCCGGCGATGCGTGGGTCGTGTTTCCGGCCCTCCGCGTCATGCACGCCGGCGACATGTTCCCGGGCAAGGCGCTGCCGATCATGGACGCCAACAACGGCGGCAGCGGCGTGGAGTACTCCGGGACGCTCGCCCGGGCCCACGCGGCGGTGACGGAGATCGACACGATCATCACCGGCCACAGCACGACGATGACGCCCGCCGACCTGGAGGAGTACTCGCGCTTCGTGGGCGACTTCGCCACCGCGGTGCGCGAGGCGAAGGAGGCCGGCCGCTCCGTCGACGACGTGGCCGGGAGCTGGACGATTCCGGCCGCGTACGCCGGCTACGCCGATCCGCAGCCGGAGCGGCTGCGCGCCTACATCCAGGTGATCTACGACGAGCTGGACTGATTCCGCGAGGAGGTTGAAGATGACGCATCGACACCTCGGACTGCCCGGCGCGGTGCTCGCGCTGGCGGCGCTCGTGCTGCTGGCGCCCGCCGGGGCCGCCGGCCAGGGCAACGGCGGCGACAGCTGGACGGTTCCGCAAACCCCCTGGGGCGACCCGGACCTGCAGGGCATCTGGACCACCGACTGGGAGCGCAGCGTGCCGTTCGAGCGGCCGGCCGAGTTCGGCGAGCGCGCCGGGCTGAGCGCGGAGGAGATCGCGGCGCGGGCCGAGCGCGAAGCCCTCAGCCTGGCCGACGACAAGGAGAACCGCAACCGTCGGCCGGACGACCCGGAGGCGGGGCCCGAGCACTGGTACGAGTTCGGCGACCGCACGTCCCCGCGCACGTCGCTGATCGTCGATCCGCCCGACGGGCGCATCCCCCCGTTGACCCTCGGCGCGCGGACCCGCCGCATCGACCCGAGCTCGCGCCTCGGCTTCGTGGGCGGCAGCATGGGCGACGGGCCGTTCGACGGACCGGAGGACCTGCACCTCGCGGACCGCTGCATCACGCGCGGCCTGCCGCAGACCTGGTATCCGAGCGCCTACAACAACGGCTTCCAGATCATCCAGAGTCCCGGCTACGTGGCGCTGCTCTACGAGCGCCTGCACGAGCACCGCATCATCCCGCTGGACGGCCGCGACGCGCTCACGCCCGAGATCGGGCAGTGGTTCGGCGACTCGCGCGGCCGCTGGGAGGGCGACACGCTGGTCGTCGAGGTCACCAACTTCAGCGACCGGACGAACTTCCGCGGCGCGGGCGCCACGCGGCGCCTGATCGAGCGCTACACGCGCGTGGACGCCGAGACGGTGCGCGTGGAGATCACGATCGACGATCCGACGACCTGGACGCGGCCCTGGACGACGGTCGTCAACGGCATCCACGACCCCGACTACTGGCAGGTGTTCGAGTACGCCTGCCACGAGGGCAACTACGGGATGCGGAACATCCTGAGCGCGGCCCGCAACCTGGAGAAGGCCGCGGCCGAGCGGGCTGCCGCAGAGGAGAGCAGGTAGCGCGCGGGCCGGCAACGGCCCGCCGCCGCCCGGACGAGGGTCTAGTGGTATGTCCCTGAAATACCTTGACAGTTAGTGCGCCGGGTAGTATACCTGCGGGTATGAACCACCCCGCCGCCTCGCTGCTGCTCAGTGACGCCGATCGGGAAACGCTGACGAAATGGGCGCACAGCACATCCGCGCCGTATCGCGTGGTAACCCGCGCCAAGGCCTTGCTGATGGCCGGTGACGGCGTCGCGAATAGTCGCATCGCGACCACACTCGGTATCAGCCGACCGACGGTATTGAACTGGCGCTCGCGGTTTCTCACCGACCGACTCGATTCGGTGGGTGAGGTGCGCCCGGGCCGCGGCCGCAAGCCCGAGATCACCGCCCACCAGGTGCAGGCCATCGTGCAGGCCACGTTGCACGAGACGCCGCCGGGCGCCACCCACTGGAGTTGCCGCTCGATGGCCAAGGCGGCCGGCGTGAGCCGCTCGACCATCCAGCGCATCTGGGACGCGCACGGCCTGCAGCCGCACCGCGTCACGACGTTCAAATTGTCGAAAGACCCGGCCTTCGTCGAGAAGCTGACCGATGTCGTGGGGTTGTACCTGAACCCGCCGGACAAGGCCGTGGTGCTGTGCGTGGACGAGAAGAGCCAGATTCAGGCCCTGGACCGAACACAGCCGGGGCTGCCGATGAAGGCGGGCCGCAGCGGCACCATGACCCACGACTACAAGCGCCACGGCACGACGACGCTGTTCGCCGCATTGAACGTGCTGACCGGCAAGGTCATCGGCCAATGCCACGGCCGCCATCGGCACCAGGAATTCCTCAAGTTCCTGCGGCGCCTCGACCGCACGTTTCCGCCCGACCTCACCCTGCACGTCATCCTCGACAACTACGGGACCCACAAACACGAGGCGGTGCGCCAGTGGCTGGCCGCCCACCCGCGCTTCAAACTGCACTTCACGCCGACTGGCGCCTCGTGGCTGAACCTGGTCGAGAGCTGGTTCAGCAAGCTGACGCAGCAACGCCTCCGCCGCGGCATCTTCGGCAGCGTGCAGGAACTGGTCGCGGCCATCAAGGACTTCCTCAAGTACCACAACACAGACCCCAAGCCGTTCGTGTGGAGCACTACCGTTGACACCATCCTAAAGAAGGTCAGCAAGTGCAAAGTCATTCTAGGGACACACCACTAGCGGTGCGCTCCACGCCGGCGCCTGCGCGTTGCGGCCGTTTCCTGGGCCGGGGACTGCTGGTGGCCGCCCTGACAGCGGGTGGGGTTGCGCACGCGAACGCCCAGCCGCTGGACGCGGCGACCGCCGGGCGGTTCGTGCGTCTGGCGCTCGACTGCGTGCACCGCGAGTATCCGAACAAGATCGCCCACGTCCTGACGAGCGACCGCGACGTCGGGGTGCCCCGCGAGCTGACGCCGGCGTTCTACGGCTGCTACGACTGGCACTCGGCAGTGCACGGCCACTGGCTGCTGGTCCGGCTCGTCCGGCTGGCGGGTGACGGCGGATTCGAGCCGGCCGCCCGCGCCGCGCTGGCGCGCAGACTGACGGTTCGCAACATCGAGGGCGAGCTGCGCTACCTCAACGGGCACGGACGCATCGCGTTCGAGCGGCCCTACGGCCTGGCGTGGCTGCTGCAGCTCGCGGCCGAGCTGCGCGAGTGGCACGATGCGGACGCCGCGCGCTGGCGCGCCGCGCTCGAGCCGCTGGAGCGCGAGGCTGCCCGGCGGCTCGCGGACTGGCTGCCGAAGCTGACGCATCCCGTCCGCGTCGGCGAGCACTCCCAGACGGCGTTCGCCCTGGCGCTGGCGCTCGACTGGGCGCGCGCCGCGGACGACCGGGGGCTGCGGCGGCTGGTCCGGGCGCGGACCGAGGACTACTACGGGCAGGACCGCGACTGTCCGCTGGCCTACGAGCCGTCGGGACAGGATTTCCTCTCGCCCTGCCTGGCGGAAGCCGACCTGCTGCGACGGGTCCGGGAGCCGCACGATTTCGCGGCGTGGCTCGATCGGTTCCTGCCCGGCATCCCGCGCAACGGCGCCGCCGGGAACACCGGGTGGCTGGAGCCCGCGGTCGTCAGCGATCCCCGCGACGGCAAGCTCGCGCACCTCGACGGCCTGAACCTCAGCCGGGCCTGGATGCTGGAAGGAATCGCCGCGGGCCTGCCGGCCGGCGACGACCGCCGGCCCGTGCTGCGGGAGACCGCGCGGCGCCACCGGGCGGCCGGCCTGGCCGCGGTCACCGGCGAGCACTACGCAGGCGGCCACTGGCTCGCCAGCTTCGCGACCTACCTGGTCACGGAGCGGGGACTGAACTGAACGTCGATCCGGCTGCTACGGAAAGAGCCGCCGGACAGCGCACCGGAGCGACGGGAGCACGCCCTCGCCGCTCAACTCGCCGTCGTCGCCGACCACCTGCACGTCGCGCGGCGATCGATACACGTTGGTACCGCGTCGACCGGGCGCTCGCTCCTACGGCAGGGCGAACGCCAGCACGTTGTTGGTCGACACCAGCGCGATGTACTGCTTCCCGTTGACCTGATACGTCAGCGGGCTGGCGCGAATCGGCCGGTTGTGCTGATAGCGGAACAGCTGATCGCCGGTGCGGGCGTCGAACGCGTAGAACTCGCCCACGTCGGTCCCCTGCAGGACCAGATCGCCCGCCGTCGCCACGCTGCCGCTGCTGCCGATCGGCGAGTTGGTGGGCGTCACCTGCTGCCAGACCAGCTCGCCGCTCACCGGCTCGTAGGCCGAGACCGTGAACATCGGGACCATGTCGTCGCGGAACGGTCCGTCCGCGATCGAGTCCGTGTGGCCGTCGCTCTGGCCGACCACCAGCGAGTCGCCGACCGGGTTGACCGTAATCGTGATCCCGCCGTCCTTGCCGGTGACGTACAGCAGGCCGGTGCGCGGGCTGAAGGACGGCGGCCCCCAGCTCGATCCGCCGTGCGTCACGATGTAGCGCTCGGTGAGCGAGTACGGCGTGTAGAGCTGCCGCGCCCGCCGCTGCGCCTCGGGGTCGCTCAGGATCGGGAAGGTGGCGCAGAACGGGGTCATGGGGACGCCGCGCGCGTTGTACGGAATGGGCTGCGTCGGCCACACCTCCTCGCCCGGCACGTCCGTCTCCGTCGGCACCGCCGTCTCGACCATCGGGTTGAGCGGCGCGCCCGTCTCCCGGTCCCAGATGTACAGCAGGCAGTTCTTGCCGGCGGCCGCGATCCCCTTCACCGTCCGCCCGTCGTGCTCGGCGTCGAACAGCAGCGGACCGGTGACGTGGTCCCAGTCCCACAGGTCGTGGTGAACGGTCTGGTAGTACCACGCCAGCCGGCCGGTCTCGAGCTCCAGCGCGATGGTCGCGTTCGTGAACAGGTTCATCCCCGGCCGCGCCGATCCGTCGTAGTCCGGCGACGGGTTGCCCGAGTTGACGTACACCAGCCCCAGCTCCGGGTCGATCGCCGGCGGCGTCCACACGCCGCCCCCGACCTTCTGCCCGTCGCCCCAGGAATCCTTTGCAATCTCCCAGCCGTCGTCGCGCGGCCCCTGCGGGACCGTGTTGAACACCCACTTGACCGCGCCGGTCGCCGCGTCGGCGGCAATCACCAGCCCGCCGGGAATGTGGTTCTCCGACAGCGCCACGCCCGCATACAGCGTGCCCTCGTGGTAGACGGGCGGCGTCGTCAGGCGGTAGCCGAGGCCGTAGGCATCGACGCCCGGCGGGTAGTCGTCGGGGTACTTGAACTCCAGCGCCTCGCTGATGATCTCCAGCCGGCCGCCGTCGCCGAACGACTCCGCCAGATCGCCGGACTGCACGTCCACGGCGTACATCGACGCGCCGCCGAAGGCGTAGAGCCGCCCGTCGCCGTACGTCGGGCCGCGGCCACGCGCCTCGAGCGTGTCGTTCATCCGCAACGTCCAGACGGTCTCGCCCGTGACGGCGTTGAGCGCGAAGACGGTGGCGCCGGAATTGACGTACATGACGCCGTCGATCACGAGCGGCGTGACCTGCGTGATGCTGTTGGCCGCTCCGGCCTCGAACGACCAGGCCAGATCGAGGTCGCCGACGTTGCCCGCGTTGATGTCGTCGAGCTCGGCGTACCGGCTGCCCCCGATGTCGAGGTTGTGCAGCGCCCAGTTCGACTGCCCGTCCCCCGTGAGCACCGGCGCCGACGACGCGCGCGTGGTCGTCGCCAGCTCCTGGGCGCCCGCCGGCGCGGCCGGCAACCCCGCGACGACAACGACCGCGGCCGCCGCCAGCGCCGCCGCACCCGTTCCTGCGTAACCGATGAATGTCCTGGTAGAGCGCATGGATTGTTCTCCTCGGCCGGCCCCTGACACGCAGGCCGGCACGGGTCACTGTACCCGGTTCGGACCTCGACGCGCCACCCGGCCCCGCCCGCCAACCGCCCCCTCGGCGGCCCGCCCGGCGCCCGACCAACCCTGCGGGGACAACGCCGTTCGACGGCGCTGCTCCCGGATCAGAAGAGCAGGAGAAACGAGTCGTCGGGCCGCACGACAGCGGCCGGGGCGCTGCCGCTCGGGACGGTCGTCCCCGCGCCGTGGTGCCGGGTCGGCCGGCCGGCGGCATCGAAGATGCGCCAGTGCAGCGTGCCGCCGGCGCGCAGTCCCGGACCGTCGCCCCAGGCGAGCAGGGTGTCGCCGCGGCCGTTGACCGCCACCACGGGATTCTTGCGGCGGAAGCGGGCCTCTCCGTCCGGCGAGGCCGGCTCGTCCAGGCGGCCGACCGGCGCGAAGTACACCTGGCCGTCCGTTTCCCAGGCCACCCGCACCTCGTCTGGCGCACGGCTCAACGTGGTCGTGGTCACCGGGCAGGCCCCGATCTCCCACGGCTGAATCGAGCGGTCCTCGAACGTCCGACCGGCGTCGCCGGAGGTCAGCAGGCGCTGGCCGCGCCGCACGTTGTCGCCCGCGCTGCGGTACGACACGTGCACGGCGCCCCCGGGCGCGGTCAGCGCGGCCAGGTTGCAGCAGCCGCACGCGCCCTCGCCGGCCACGCTGACGCGCCGGGCCGGGCCGAACGTGTCGCCGCCGTCGCGCGACGCCGCCACGTGCACCGCGCGCTCGGCGTCCTCGCCGGGACCGGCGTGCCAGAAGACGAAGACGTTGCCCGCGTCGTCCGCCGCGACGGCCGGGCCTGCTTCCAGGCGGCCATCCCCCTGCCACAAGATCCGCTGCGGCTCGAAGGCGTCGCCGTCCGACCGGCTGCGCGTGTAGGAGATGCGGGCGGGATTGGTCTGGAACCAGGCCACGTGCAGCCGCCCGCGCGCGTCCAGGGCCACCTGCCCGCCGTCCATCGGTCCCATCCCGACGACCGAACGGGGCACGCTGTTGACCTGCAGCGGCCGGGTCCAGTCCGGCGCGCCCGGCGCAAGCGCCACGTGCAGCAGCTTCCCGCCGCTCATGACGCCCTCGAAGTAGACGACGTGCACGACGCCGGCGGCATCGATGACCGCCCGCGGCATCCGGCCGCCCTCCGGAATGCGCACGACGTCGACCGTGACGCCGCCCCACAGCGCGTTGACCGACCAAGCCGCTGCCAGCACCACGGCCGCGGCCGCGAGCAACCCCAGGCCCGCCCGTCTCATGGTCAATACGCTAGCCGGATTCGGGCGCCGGCGCAACAGCCGATGGACCTATACTCGGCGGCGATGCTCCGCGAGCCGACCCTCGGCCAGGCGCTCGTGCCGATCGGGCTGCTGATGGGCCTGCTCGCCCTCTCCGTCATGCTGTTCGGCGACGAGTCCTCGTCGGGACCGAACCAGATTGCCCTGATCCTGGGCACCGCGGCGGCCGGGCTGGTGGGCCTGCGGAACGGGCACCGCTGGTCCGACCTCGACGCCTCGATCGCCCGCGGCATCTCCACGGCGATGGGCGCCATCCTCATCCTGCTGGTGGTCGGCTCGGTGATCGGCACGTGGATTGTCGCCGGCGTCGTGCCGTCGATGATCTACTACGGCCTCCAGATTCTGGCGCCGTCCGTCTTCTATCCGGCGGCCTGCCTCATCTGCGCCGTCGCCGCCCTGGCGACCGGCAGCTCGTGGACCACGGCCGGGACAATCGGCATCGCGCTCATCGGCATCGCGGCGGCGCAGGACCTGCACCTGGGACTTGCCGCCGGCGCCATCATCTCGGGGGCCTACTTCGGCGACAAGATGTCGCCGCTGTCCGATACCACGAATCTCGCGCCGGCCGTCGCGGGCACCGAGCTCTTCACCCACATCCGCCACATGGCGTGGACCACGGCGCCCAGCTTCGCCGCCGCCCTGCTGCTCTTCGCCCTGACGGGCCTGTTCATGCCCGCCCCCGCCGGCACGGACGAGCTGGAAGCGCTGCTGGCGGCGCTGGACGCGCAGTTCGCCATCGGCCCCCACCTGCTGGTGCCCGTCGCCGTGGTCCTGGGCCTCGTCGTCAGGCGGGTGCCGGCGTTTCCGGCGCTGCTGATCGGCGCCCTGACGGGCGGGGTGTTCGCCGCGGCCTTCCAGCAGGCGGCGCTGCTGGCCTACGTCGGCGAGAGCGGGCTGCCCGCCGCCGCGGCGGTCGTCAAGGGCGTGTGGATGGCGCTGTACGGCGGC
The DNA here is from genome assembly GCA_963665465.1 of Vicinamibacterales bacterium. Lineage (GTDB taxonomy): Bacteria > Acidobacteriota > Vicinamibacteria > Vicinamibacterales > UBA8438 > JAAXGX01. The sequence goes on along the minus strand of OY762226.1, from coordinate 2,931,338 downwards.
TTCTCGCTCGACTCGGGCAACGCGGCGCTCGACGAGCTGCTGTCCCGCGGCGGCATGGGCAGCATGCTCCCGACGGTGTGGCTGATCATGTCGGCGATGATGTTCGGCGCGGTCATGGAGGCGACGGGCATGCTGCGGGTCGTCGCGGCGCGCATCCTGCGGGCGGTGCGCGGACCCGGCAGCCTCATCTCGGCCACGCTGACCACCTCGGCCGGGATGAACGTCATCGCGTCCGATCAGTACATCTCGATCGTGCTGCCGGGCCGCATGTTTCGCGACGCCTACCGGCAGCAGGGGCTCGATCCGAAGAACCTGTCCCGATCGCTCGAGGATGCGGGTACGCTGACCTCGGTGCTGGTGCCCTGGAACACGTGCGGCGCCTTCATGGCGCAGACGCTCGGCGTCGCGACGCTGACCTATGCGCCGTTCGTCCTCTTCAACCTGATCAACCCGTTCGTGGCCGCGGCGTACGGGTATGCGAACGTCGCCATCGCCCGGCTCCCCGCCGGCGGGGACGAAGCCGGCTGACGCGGGCGCGGGTCCTGCCGCGGCCTGTCGAGCGCGTGCTCGTCAGCGGCTCTCCGACTCGCCCCAGCGCTCGACGCACTCCGCCAGGGTCGTGAGCCAGTTGCGCACCTGGGTGAAGACGAGGAACTCGTCCCGGACGCGGCGCTGCGCGCTCTGGCCCAGCTCGATCCGCTTGCCGGGATCCTCGAGCAGCGCGTTCAGGTGCCCCGCTATCTCGTCCGGATCTTCCGGGTCGTGAATCAGCCGCCCGTCGACGCCGTCGCGGATCTGCTGCCGGATGCCGCAGGCGCGGCTGCCCAGCAGCGCGGCGCGCTTCCACATGGCCTCGGTCACCGTCAGGCCGAACCCCTCCCGGAGCGAGTTCTGCACGACGACCGACGAGCAGCGCTGCAGGGCGTTGACGATCAGCTCGTTGTTCTTGCGCACCGACATGGGCAGCGAGACCAGGGCGACGTCTGCCTGGAGAGCGGGCGACAGCGCCTGGTAGGTCGTCACCAGCTCCTCCAGCACTTCCCGAGCTTCCGGATCGTCCGCCACCGCAGCCGGGTCGGGCCCGGCCAGCACCAGCCGGACCAGGCGCAGCCGCCGCCGATGCCGGTCGGCGGCTTCCGTGGCTGTGGTGCCATTCGCACGCTGCTTGAGCCGCACGAACGCATCCAGGAGCGGCTTGAACCCCTTCAACCGATCCCAGCGCGAGATCTGCGTCACGACCGGCCTGAACAGCAGCCCGATGCCGCCCCCGTCGTCGGCCGGCAGGAACCGGCCGTCCGGTGCGAGCCGCGTCGCCACCTCCGCGTACTTCGTCCGCACCACCGGGTGCTGCTCGACGACGAGTCTGGCGCTGCAGAGGGTGCCGGTCAGGCGGGGCACGAACAGGTCGCGGTTCTTGTGCCCCAGCGGATCGATGGCCGGCCGGATGATGCCGGTCCGGCCGGCGAGGAAGTCCGGAATGTACTCCGGCGCGGTGAAGACGGCGTGGTCGTAGCTGCTCGCGTACGGCTTCAGGAATCCCCACGCCGCGCGGGTCTGCGGCGACGATTCGTCGAGGCCGATGTGGCAGCGAAACACCGTGCGCACGTCCAGCTCGCGGCGCAGCAGGTCGCCGGAGCCCAGCGGCTGCGGGTCGTGCATCACGAGCAGGTCGCCCGGCCGCACGCGCGAGCGCAGCGCGGCGGCGTTCTCGCGGCTCACGGCGTCGTAGACGGCCCGGTCGTCCGCGGTCAGATGCGGATCGCCGCTGCCGTGAATCAGGTTGTGCAGGCGCTTGGTCAGGGTGAAGAAATCCGGGTTGTCGCTGCCGATGACCACCCACTCCACGCGGACGCCGAGCTCGCGCAGGATCGTGATCATGCGCGGCATCATCTCGGCCACGCCGCCGCCGCGGGCGGTGGAGTTGACCATCCATATCGTCCGTCCGTTCAGCGGCGGCACGAGCGAGAGCGCCTCCGTGCGCAGGCTGCGCACGGCCTCGGTCAGGTGCACCACCCCCTCGTAGTCGTCCAGCGTCAATCTCTCGTTTACGGCAACCGTCTCGATCAACGTCTCCTCCAGCGAAGAAATTGGGGATGCTGTGTCAGGACTTGCGCACGGCGGCGGCCGGCCTGCCCGGAACGGGACGGCCGGCCGCGCAACCGGCGGAGGGAGGTGCGGTCGGGACCCGTCGAGCGACGGGCCGGGAACGAGTCGGTGGACGAGGACCCAGGAGGCTCCTAGCTCATGACCTCGACGAGCTCGATGCGGACACCCTCGGCGGTGACGACGAACGCGATCTTGAGCTGCTGGCCGACCCGGTTGACGATCTCCCGCGGCCCGGACGCCAGCTCGACGCCCTTGGCCTGCATGTCGGCGATGGCGGCGTCGAGGTCGTCGAAGCTCCAGCCCAGGTGGTCGAGCGCGCGCCCCTGCGTCGGCTGCAGCTCGCCCTCGGCCTGGCCCACGAGCAGCCACAGGCCGTCGTAGCGCAGGCCCGCGATGCGGCCCTTCAGCTTGTCGGGCACGCCGCCGAACAGGCTCTCGTACCAGGTGAGCTCCACCGCGGGCTCGGCCGACCGCAGGTGGATGTGGTGAAACCCGAGCCACTGGTGATCCTCGACCACCTCGATCTTGTTGCCCCACGGATCCTCGACGAACGCCAGCTTGAAGAGCCCCTGGACCTCCCGGATGTCCTCGAGAATCTTGACGCCGGCCGCCTTCCAGCCGGCCATCTTGGCTTCGAGGTCGGTGAACGAGAAGCCGATGTGGTCCACGCCGCTGCCCACGCTGCCGCCGGTCGGCTCCCGGTCGTTGTAGAAGATGACCTGGATGCCGTCGACCTGGCACGCCCCCTCGCGGCCGTAGTCCCGGCAGTCCATGTGATCCATGTACCACCTGGCCGCGGCCAGCTCGTCGGTGGCGGTCAGGTGCACGTGGTGGTAGTCTGCGGCCTGCGCGGCCGCCGGTATGCCGAGCAAGGCCGTGGTGAGCAGAGCGAACAGCAACGCCTTCCGTGTCATGTCGTCCTTCCTCTCAGTGGCCGGGCACGCCGCAGCAACGCGCATTATAGCTCCCGGCGAACGCGGGGGCTTACGCGCCCAGCACGTGAAAGGCGACCCACCAGCCGAGGGCGCCGACGAGCACGCCCGACAGGCTGTCGATCGCGTAGTGGTAGCGGCCGAGCACCGTCCCGACGGCGATGCCCGCCGCGACGCCGAGCAGCGCGGCGCCCGCCGGCGCCGAGGCCGACCAGACCGCCAGGCCGACCGCCGTGGAGGCGGCGGCGTGCCCGCTCGGCAGCGTGTTCACCTGCACGCTCAGGCGGCGCAGGACGGCCGCGTTGAGCCGGCGCAGCAGCGGGTAGGGCGAGCAGAGCGGTCCGCGCAGCGCCAGCGCCCGCGGCGGCCGGGTCTGAATCCACGGCAGCAGGCCGTAGCAGGCGAACGACGCCAGCAGCGCCGCCGTCCAGAAGTCGTCGGCGCGGGCCCGCTGTCCGAGCGCCGCGAAGAGGCCGAAGCCGGCCGGGACCAGCGGGTAGGCCAGCAGGTAGGCCAGCTCGAAGCAGGAGCAGACCACGCGCGGGGTGCGCGCCACGAGGCGGCCCAGCCAGCCGCCTCCGAACAGCCACGTGTCGACGGCCAGCAGGCGCCGCTCGATCTCCGGCATCGGCCGCCGGTAGAAGAAGCCGCACAGCCAGTAGCCCTGCAGCAGGTAGACGGCCGGCAGCCACTCGCGCAGGAGCTCGAGGGCGGGTGACGGCCGCAGTTGCGAGAGCATGACCACCGGCGCGATGCAGACCAGGCCGACGAGCCGCACCCGGCGCCTGGCGGCGGCGGTCAGCGGCCGGACGCGCGACAGCACGACCAGGTAGGCGAAGAAACCGCAGACGACCCACTCGCTCGTCCAGAGTTGGAGCTGCATCGCGTGCGCCTCAGTCGGATGGCGCAAAGGTATTCAGCGCCGGCGTGCGGTGTCAATAGACCGCGGCCGTCAGGCGCGGACGTGTCCCCGGTCACCTGACCGCGCCGAGCGGCGGCGAGTCGACCTCCGCGGCGGCGGCCGGTCCCGGCGCCGGCTCGATGTTCCGCACCACCCGCACGCAGGCCGGCACGAGCCAGGCCACGCCGATGACGCGGCCCGCGAGGAGCGCGAGGGCGGCGGCGACCACGCCGGCGAGGTCGAGCAGGTGGATTGCCGCCGACAGGACGGCGGCGACGCCCAGCACCTCGAACGCCGTGGCGCGGGCGATCGGCTGCGTGCGCCGCGCGTGCACCAGGACGGCGCGCTGCAGGTGCAGGGCGACCGACAGCAGCGGGAAGACCGCCAGAATCCGGACCGGGAGCAGCGCGAACCCCGTCAGCGCCAGGCTCAAGCCGGAGACGTCGTGGAACCAGACGACCGCCAGCGGCGTGAACGCGATGACGGACAAGCCGGCGGTGGACGCGGCGGCGAGACCGGCCGCGAAGTTGCGCAGCCGGGGAAAGTGCTGGCGGCGCGGCCCGAGCAGGGCGATCGCGGCTTCGAGGTAGGACAGGCCGACCGCGCGAAAGATGAAGGTGAGCCCCTGCACCACGGGCAGCACCGCGAGCGACTCGAGCGGGAGGCGCGCCTGTCCCATGAAGAACGTCGCGAGCGGCTGGATCGACAGTGCGATGGTCGACGTCATGGCGAGCGGCGCATAGAAGCGCACGAGCGCCGGCAGGCGCAGCACGTCCGGCTGCGCCGCCGGCCGCGGCTGCGCGGCCAGCTCGCGAGCCAGCCGCCGGGTCATCAGGTGGCTCGCAATCGCCTCGGCGACGACCGCGCCCGACAGCGCCAGCGCACCGATCCAGGCGCCCGGCAGGTCGAGCATCCGGAACGCGGCCAGCGCCAGCAACGACATGGTCGCCAGGCGCAACACGGTGCCGTAGGCGACGCGCCGTGTCTGGTGGTGCCGAATCAGCAGCCCCTGCCTGAAGCGCCGGTACGCGATCGCCGCCGGCCACGGCAGCAGGATGGCGAGGGCGCCGTAGGTGCGGTCGGCGACGTCCGGGGGCAGCCGCAGCGCGCCGGCGATGACATCGAAGCACGGCGGCAGGAGCAGCGCCACCTGGCCGGCGGTGACGAGCGCGGCGAGCCCCCAGGTGAACCGCCGCAGGGCACGGAAGCTCGGACCGTCCTCCACCAGCGCCGTCGAGGCGCTCGACAGCATGATGACCGGCGCCTCGACGATGATGGCGAAGGCGAACGCCACCCCGAACGCCGCGAGGTTCAGGACCGGTTCCGGCTGCCGCGCGATGATGGCCGCCAGATACGGCCCCTCGGCCGCGATCATGAGCCAGGTCCCGACCAGCGGGGCCCAGAAGGTGAAGATGCGCCAGTACGTCAGCCGCTCGGCGGGCACGTCGGGGGGAAGCGGCAGAAACTGAGATTGATTCTCAATTCAGTCTTGACCGACCGATCCGGTCGGATATATAGTTCCCCGGTTGGAATTGAGATCAAGTCTCAATACTGAATGTCACACAAGAAAATGGCCCGTCCGGTGGTGACTCACCGGGCGGGCCGGCTGAACGCCCGGTCGCCGCACCAACACTGCCTGCGCTAAGCGCCAGACGCGTTCAACGCTCCTCATTGTAGGAGTCGGCGTCATGGCAAGCAACACCGGGCCATCTCCCGGGAGGGGTCATGACGTCGAAGTTCCGTTGCGGTGTGTTCGTGTTCATGGTGTCTGCTCTCGTGGGCGCGGTGCCGGCCGGCGCCGCGCCGCAGGACGAGAGCTCGGGTCCTGCGGAACTGGAGCCGGTCGCCGAGGGCGCCGACGCACCGGAATCCGCCCCGCCGCCCGCCAGCGGGGCGCAGGAGACCGACATCGAGGAGCTCGAGCGCCGCATCGAGCTGCTGGCCGAGGAAGTCGAGCGGTTGCGCAGCGGCGAGACGGAAATCGAGCTGACGGACGCCGAGACCCGCGCGCTCGGTCTGGCGCCGTCGGCGGCTGCAACGTACCGCAGCGGGACGGGGGTGTCGATCGCCGGCTACGGCGAGATGCTCTATGAGAACTACGCCTCGAACAGGACATCGCAGTTCGACTACCTACGCGCCATTCTCTATGCCGGCTACCGCTTCAACGACAAGTTCCTCTTCAACTCGGAGATCGAGGTCGAGCACGCCAAGGAGATCTTCGTCGAGTTCGCCTACGTCGACTACCTGGCGACCGACAGCTTCGGCCTGCGGGCCGGCATGCTGCTGATTCCCATGGGCCTGGTCAACGAGTTCCACGAACCGACCGTCTTCATGGGCGCCGAGCGTCCCGTCACCGAGCAGGCCATCATCCCGTCGACCTGGCGCGAGAACGGCGGCGGCGTCTACTTCGCCGGCGACACCGTCGCCGTGCGCGCCTACGTGGTCAACGGCCTCGACGGCGCCCAGTTCTCGTCGAGCGGGGTGCGCGGCGGCCGCCAGAAGGGCGGCAAGGCCAAGGCCACCGACATGGCCTTCACCGGCCGCGTCGACATCACGCCGACGCCCGGCGTCTTCTTCGGCGCGAGCTTCTACGCGGGCGGCTCCGGACAGGGCGAGATCGTCGTCGACGAGATCCCCTACGGCATCCGCACCTCCATCTTCGACGTCCACGCCCAGGCGCAGGTGCGCGGCTTCGACATCCGGGGCCTGTTCGCGCAGGCGAACCTGGCCGACACGGCGCGGCTCAACCAGTTCCTCGGGCTCACCGGGTCGAGCGGCGTGGGCGACACGATGCGCGGCGGTTACGTCCAGTTCGGTTACGACGTGCTCTCGCAAGTCGCCGCGGCCGGCGTGGGGCTCTCGCCCTACATCCGCTTCGAGAAGGTCGACACGCAGGCCGCCGTCGCCGCCGGCTTCACCCGCAACCCGTCGAAGAACAACACCTACACGACATTCGGCCTCGAGCTCAAGCCCATCCCGAACATCGTCGTCAAGGTCGACCACATGTGGGTCAACAACGCCGTCGAGAGCGGCGTCAACCAGTTCAACGTCAACGTCGGCTACGCGTTCTAGGAGACGTTCCAGCAATCATGGTGCACGGGTCCATGACGCGGCGGATCACGGCGGCCCTGCTCGCCGCCGGCCTCCTCCTTGCCGGCGAGACCGCGCGGGCGCAGTCCGGCCTCGTGCAGCGGGAGGAGGCGCTGGCGGCCGTCTTCCCCGGCGCCGCGATTGCCGCCGACCGTGTCTACCTGACGAACGCCCAGGCGCAGCAAATTGCCCAGTTGTCCCGCGACGACGTGCACACCAGGATCTACGCGCGCTACGTGGCCCGGCGCGACGGCGTCGTCGTCGGCCGGGCGTACGTCGACACCCACGTCGTCCGCACCAAGCGCGAGAGCCTGCTGATCTCGCTGGACGCGCGCGGCCGCGTGCGGCGCATCGACGTGACCGCGTTCCTCGAGCCCCCCGAGTACATCGCGCCGCCACGGTGGGTCCAGCAGTACTACGAGCGGCCGCTGAGCGACGAGCTCGCGATCATGCGGGCCATCCGACCGATCGCCGGGGCAACGCTGACGACCCGGGCCGTCAACGCCGCGGTGCGCCGGGTGCTGGCGCTCGACGAGGTGCTGGAGGCCGGACCGGCCGACGCGACCGCAGCGCCATGACCTGGTGGGAGCGTCGAGGCTTCAACGCGTTCTACGTCGTGGTCGGCGCGACCGGCTTCGCGTACTTCTACATGAAGTACGCCCTCGTCACGGACGATCCGTTCGCCATCATCAACCACCCCTGGCAGCCGGCGATGCTGTCGATCCACCTGGTGACGGCGGCGCTCTTCGTCGCCTTCTTCGGCATGCTGTTCCGGTCGCACTCGTTCGGGAAGATCCGCTCGGCGCAACCGGCGAACCGGCGAACCGGCTGGACGTCGCTGCTCGGCTTCGCCGCGATGGCCCTCAGCGGCTACTTCATCCAGGTGACGTCGTCGCCCGCGCTCATCACTGCCTGGATCTGGATCCACGTGGCCACCAGCACCCTGTTCGTCGTCGGCTACGGCATCCACCTCGTCAATGGCTGGCGGATCAACAGACGTCCCGCCGCGCGGGCTGCCGCGACCCCGGCCGCGTTGCCGGGACCGGCGCGCCTCGCGCCATGAAGGCGCCAGTCTGCACCGTTCTGGGGCGCAGGCTCCCGGCCGCAGCCGCCGGCGTGTTCTGCCTCGCCGCGCTCGCGCAGCCGCCGGCTGCCGTACGCGTCGAGCGCACCGTCTTCCTCATGGGCACCGCGGCCACCCTGGTCGCGGAGGCGCCCGACCGGGCGGCCGGGCTCGCGCAGCTCGAGCGGATGGTGCGCGTCATCGAGGCCACCGAAGCGGAGCTGAGCACCTGGCGGGACGACACGGTCCTGAGCCGGCTGAACCGCCAGCCGGTCGGCGTGCCGCGTCCGCTGCCGCGCGCCGCATGCGGCCTGCTCGGCCGCCTGGCGGCGTGGCGGCAGGCCACCGGCGGCGCGTTCGACCCGGCCGTGGGACGCCTCGTCGAGGCGTGGGGGCTGCGCGCGGAAGTCCGCCGGCCGACCCCGGCGGCACTCGAGACCGCCAGGGCGCGCACCGGCCTTCAGCACCTGACAGTCGACACCGCCGCGTGTACCGTCGCCCGCCGCGCCGACGTCACGCTCGACGCCGGCGGATTCGGCAAGGGCGAGGCGATCGACCGCGTGCGCGACGCCCTGCGCGACTGGCCGGGCGCGTGGCTCATCGACTTCGGCGGGCAGGTGGCCGTGGCGGGCGACCGGTCGGACGGCACCTGGCCGGTGGCCATCGCGCATCCGGAACGGCGCGGCGAGCCCGTCGCCGAGCTGCGGCTCTCGGCGGGCTCGCTGGCCACCAGCGGCGGCTCGCAGCGGGACCTGACGCTCGACAACGGCGAGCGGATCGGCCACATCCTCGACCCGCGCACGGGAGCACCGGTCACCCGCGGCGGGTCGGTCGTCGTCTGGCACCAGGACGCCTTCGCCGCCGACGTCCTGTCCACCGCGCTCCACGTCATGGGCCCCGAGGCAGGGCTGGCCTGGGCCGCGGAGCGCGGCATCGCGGCCTGCTTCATGCAGGCAGGCGCTGCGTCGGGGGAGATCGGGTTCCGCGCGACCCCCGCCTTCGAGGCACGCTTCGCGCTGCCGGCGCCTGTGGGCTGACGCGCCGCGCGGGAGCCCGGCGCGCGGGCGGCCTTCAGTCGCCCGGCTCCGGCTGCCGGACCGCGAGCTCGGCGCTCAGCCGGCCCAGCTCGACGCTGCGCCGGTACGCCGCCAGCACCGCCTTCGAGATCACGGTGCGGAACGCGCCCTTCTCGAGCTGATAGAGCGCGTCGGCGCTCGTCCCGCCGGGCGACGTGACCATGTTGCGCATCTCGGCGGGATGCACCGTCGAGCGCTGGGCGAAGTGCGCCGAGCCGCGAATGGTCTGCACGACGAGCTCGCGCGCCGAGGCGCGCGAGAAACCGAGGTGCACGGCGGCGTCGATCAGCGCCTCCATCAGCAGGAACACGTAGGCCGGCCCGCTGCCGCTGATGGCGGTAGCCATGTCGAGAAAGCGCTCGTCGTCGACGTGGAGCTGATGCCCGAGCGCGGCAACGATGGCGCGTGCCTGATCCTGCTGCGCCGGCGACACCTCCGCGGTCGCGGTCCACACGGTCATCCCCTCGCCGACCTGGGCCGGCGTGTTGGGCATGGTCCGCACGATGGCGCGGTGCCGCGTCCCGGCCGCGATCGACTCGATGGTGGTGCCCGCCACGATCGACAGCAGCAGCGCGTCCGGCCGCACCTGGCCGCCGATGTCGGCGAACACCGCCGGCAGCACCTGCGGCTTGACAGCCATGACGACCACCGCGCCCTGGCGCGCGGCGGCCGCGTTGTCGGGGGTGATCCGAATCCCGAACCGCTCGCGCAGCTCGTCGAGCCGCTCGCGGTGCTTGTCGCTGGCCGTGATGTCTTCGGGACGGAGCTGATGCCGCGAGAGCAGGCCGCCGATCATCGCTTCGGCCATCGCTCCCGCGCCAATGAAGGCGAGCTGCAGATTCTCGAGTGCGTGCGTATTCGTCACGGTGTCCTCGTCTGGCGGCCCCGGACGGCCGACCGTGGGTATTCTAGTGCGGTGGACCCGATTACTCACACGCTCGTGGGAGCGAGCCTCGCCCGGACGCGGCTGGGGCGGCTCTCGGCCCTGGCGGCCCCGACGCTGATCCTTGGGGCGAATGCTCCCGACCTGGACGCGGTCACGATGTTCATCGACCGCGACCTGTCCCTGGGGTTCCGCCGCGGCTGGACGCACGGCGTCCTGGCGCTTGCGGTGCTGCCCCTGCTGCTGACGGCGCTCGTCTGCCTGATCGACCGCTGCAGCGCCCGCCTCCGGGGCCGTCCGCCCCGCGCGCGGCCGGGGCCGCTGCTGGGCCTGGCGTGCCTCGCCGTGGCCTCGCACCCGGCGCTGGACTGGCTGAACACCTATGGCGTCCGCTTCCTGATGCCGTTCGACGGGCGCTGGTTCTACGGCGATGCCCTGTTCATCGGCGACCCGTGGGTCTGGCTGCTGGCCGGCGCGGGCGTGGTGGCCGGCGGGGCAGGGTCGGCGGCCGGCACCGCCGGCTGGCTGGCCCTGGCGGCCGTCCTGACCGCGCTCATCGCGGTCATCGGCAACGCGCCGGGTCCGGCAATCCTGCTGTGGCTGGCGGGCGTCGTCGTGGTCGGCGCCGTACGGGCGCGCCGCCTCGCGCCGCAGCAGACAGGGAGGCTGGCGACGGCCTGCCTGGCCGGCGTCGGCGTGTACATGCTGGCGATGGCCGCTGCATCCCGGGTGGCGGTGCTGCAGGTGGCCGACTGGCTGGAGGCGCGCGGCACCCCCTTCGTCGACATCATGGCGGGCCCGCTGCCGGCCAATCCCTTCGTCCGCGACATCGTCGTGGCCGACGCGGACCACTACCACTTCCTCGAGCTCGACTGGCTCCGCGCCGATCCGATTCGCGTGGCCAGCCCGGCCGTGCAGCGCGGGCGGGGCGATCCGATCGTGGCCGCCGCGCTGCGCGCCCCGCAGGTGCAGGGGATTCGAGCCTGGCTGCGCTTTCCGGTCCATGCAGTCGAAGAGCTGGCCGACGGCTACCGCGTCACGATCCGCGACGTGCGCTACACGCGCCGTCCGGGCCCGAGCTTCCCGGACATCGCCGTCGAGCTCGACCGTGCGCTGCGGCCGCGGGCGCCCACACGCTGAGGCCGGGCCGCCTTCCATCATCAGACGGGGCTGCGCCCCGAGCCCCCGGCGTCCGCTTGCGGGGACCCCTGCGCCCCGCGCAGACTCCTGGCTGAACCCCGCGTTACCCGAGAGCGGCCAGCCGCCCGGGTGGCAAGGCGCGACGAGGGAGCATATTGGCCATATTCGGCCCCGCTGAGCAATGGTCCAGAGCAGCCCTTCCCGGGATGCATGGCCGCTCGAATGCAGCGGGGCCTCTTGCCTCGGGCTCCTAGGAGTCTGCGCCGTAGAACGGCGTAGACTCCTAGTGAGGGTTGGTTGGGCGGCAACCGGAGCCGGAGGCGACGATTGCCGGGCTAGCCGTCCAGCGCCTTCGCCCGCCACAGGCCGGCCAGCTTGCCGCGCGTGAACGGCCGCAGCTGACCCCACTCCGCAATGGGCAGCTCGACCTGCGCCAGCGAGGCCGTCCGCAGCACCTCGGATCTGCCGGTCAAACCGGCCAGGAGCTCCTCGAGCCCGGGATTGTGGCCCACCACGAGCACCCGCAACGCCTCCCCGCCGAGACTTCGGACGACGTCGACGATGGCCTCCGGCTCGGCCAGGTACAACTGGCGCGCCAGCTCCACCGGGCTGCCGCAGCCGGACCCGTCCGCCACCCGCGCGGCCGTGCTGCGCGCCCGCTCGGCGGTCGAGCTGATGATCAGGTCCGGCGTCAAGGCCTCCCGGCGCAGGAGCAATCCGACACGCGGGGCGTCACGGTGGCCCCGTGCGTTGAGTGGCCGATCGTGGTCGGCGCGGCCCGGATGCTTCCAGCTGGACTTGGCATGGCGCAATATCAGGAGCGTCTTCATGGATGATGGCATTCCTTGGCCGGGCATTATCTCGCGTCCGCCGAACACGGGCCGGGAGTCTGCGCGGCGGAGTCCCGTCGAGCTAGAATGGGTTCGTGGTGCTGATTGGTCTCCTCGACCTCTACTCGCTCGTCGTGCTCGGCGCCGTCGTGATCTCGTGGCTGCAGTTGCCGCCGTCGAATCCGGTGGCGACCTTCCTGCACACGTTGACGGAACCGCTGCTGGCGCCCATCCGCAGGGTGCTGCCGGACATGGGAGGACTCGATTTCTCCCCGCTGATCCTCCTGTTCGGTCTCCGCATGCTGCGCAGTCTGCTGCTCGCGGCCGCCATGGGCGCCTGAATTGGTTATCATCCCAGCAGTCCCCGCCGCGGAACGGCGGGGACTGCTGGGAGGGTTGGGCGGCAAGCGGGCCGCAGGCGGCAGTTTCCTGCCAGGAGTCTGCCCCGTGGAACGGAGCAGACTCCGCAAGGCGCGCACAGCGCGCCTCGGCGGGAGCGGCGCGGGGCGACGGGGCCCCGCTAGCGAACGCCGGGGGGTTCGGGGCAAAGCCCCGTCTGATTGAAGCTGCGCACAGCGCGCCTCGGCGGGGGCGGCGCGGGGCGACGGGGCCCCGCTAGCGAACGCCGGGGGGTTCGGGGCGCAGTCCCGTCTGATCTTGGTGAGGTGGCTCATGCCCAGGCTATTGGCGGCGGCCGTGCTGGTCACGGCGGCGATGGCGAGTCCTGCCGCGCAAGAGGCGGAGAACCCGTTCACCGACGGCCCCGACCGGCGGATGGGCGAAACGAGCTTCCGGGTGCACTGCACCCTCTGCCACGGCTATGACGCGCAGGGCGGCGCAGAGACCAACGGACCCGACCTGACGACCGGGCGGTTCCGCCGTACCAGCACCCTGGCGGGGCTCTTCGACGTGATCCGAAGCGGCATCCCCGGCACGGCCATGCTCGGGATCAACCCGGACGTGTCCGATCGCGTCGTCTGGCAGATCATCACCTACCTCGACTCGCTGACCCCGAACCTGGCGGACGCGAACCTGCCGGGCGACGCGGGCGCCGGGCGCGCCCTGTTCGTCGGCAAGGGCAACTGCGCAACCTGTCACATGGTCGATGGCGACGGCGGCCGGCTGGGCCCGGACCTCTCGCGGGTGGGCGAGCGGCGCGACCCCGACGAGTTGCGGGCCGACCTGCTCGACCCCAGCGCCGAGGTCCAGCCGCGCTGGTGGACGATGACGGTCACGCGCGCCGACGGCTCGGTCGTCGAAGGGCACAGGATGAGCGAGGACACGTTCACGCTGCGCCTGATCGACGCCGACGAGCAGTTGTGGTCGTTCTCGAAAGGCGAGTTGCGGTCGTTCGAGCGCATCCGGACGTCCTCGATGCCGGGCGCCGGCGGCGCCCTCACGGACGCCGAGGTGGACGACCTGATCGCGTACCTGTTCTCGCTGCGGAAGGAGAGCTGACTCATGAAACGGTTCGCGATGGTCGTCGCGCTGGCTGCCTGCGCCCAGGCGGCGAGCGGCCAGGAGCCTGAACCCGGCACCGCCCCGTCGTTCTCGCCCGTGACCTGGGAACGGCTGCTCAACGCGGCGGACGAGCCCCACAACTGGCTGATGTACTCCGGTACGTTCAGCAGCCAGCGCTTCAGCCGGCTCGACCAGATAAACGCCGGCAACGTCGCCGGCCTGAAGCTGAAGTGGGCCTATCAGATTCCCGTGATCGACCGGGCGGAGACCACCCCGCTCGTCGTCGACGGCGTCATGTTCGTCACGGAGGCGCCCAGCAACCTGACGGCTATCGATGCGGCCACGGGCGGCGTGTACTGGCGCTACGAGCACGAGCTCCCCGACGATCTCCGGATCTGCTGCGGCCGCAACAACCGCGGCGTGGCCGTGCTCGGCAACACGCTGTTCATGAGCACCCTGGACGCCCACCTGGTGGCGATCGACGCGCGCAGCGGCAACCTCGTCTGGAACACCGAGGTCGCGGAGTACTCGCGGGGCTACAGCAAGACGGCCGCGCCGCTCATCGTCAAGGACAAGGTGGTGACCGGCATCGCGGGCGGCGAGTTCGGCATCCGCGGATTCCTCGACTCGTACGACGCCGAGTCCGGCGCGCGCGAGTGGCGCACCTACACGATTCCGGGTCCGGACAATCCGGACAACCGCAGCTGGTCCGGCGACTCGTGGCGCACCGGCGGCTCGCCGACCTGGATTACCGGCTCGTACGATCCGGAGCTCGACCTCGTCTACTGGGGCACCGGCAATCCCGGCCCCGACTACAACGGCGAGATGCGCCTGGGCGACAACCTGTACTCCGATTCGGTGCTCGCCCTCGACGGCGACAGCGGCGAGCTGTCCTGGTACTTCCAGTTCACGCCCCACGACGTCCACGACTGGGACGCGATCCAGATCCCGATCCTCGCCGACATCGAGTTCGACGGCCAGCCGCGCAAGGCCATGCTGTGGGCCAACCGCAACGCCTTCTTCTACGTCCTCGACCGCGCGACGGGCGAGTTCCTGCTCGGCGAGCCGTACGCCCGGCAGACGTGGGCGGAGCGCATCGACGAGCAGGGCCGGCCGGTGCGGCTGCCCGACACGTTTCCGACGGAGGACGGCACGGTGGTCTCCCCCTCCGTCCTCGGCGGCACCAACTGGTGGTCTCCCGCGTACAGTCCCCGCACCGGGCTCTTCTACGTCAACGCCTTCGACGGCGAGGCGGAGTACTTCGTGCGCGAGGACGACTACCGGGCGGGCGTCCGGTTCATCGGGGGCGGGCAGCAGCAGGTCGAGGCGATCGACAACTACGTCAACGCGATTCGCGCCATTGACCCGGCCACCGGCGAGCGCCGCTGGGAGTTCCGGATCACGCCGCAGTCGCGGGCCGGCGTCCTCGCCACGGCGGGCGACGTGGTCTTCAGCGGCGGCATCGACGGCTACTTCTTCGCTCTCGACGCCGAGACCGGCGAGGAGCTGTGGCACATGCAGCTGGGCAGACTCGTGCAGGCCGCGCCCATCACCTACGCCGTGAACGGCGAGCAGCAGGTCACGGTGGCGGCGGGCAACGTCGTGTACACGTTCGGCCTGGACTGATGGGGTTCGTGACGCTCGACGCCCTGGACGCACGCCAGCCGATGCCTGGCTTCCACGGCCGCTTCATTCACACCGACTCGGTGACGATCGTCCACTGGGACGTGGACGCCGGCGCTGCGCTGCCGGAGCACTCGCATCCGCACGAGCAGGTGTCGAGCCTGCTCGAGGGCGAGTTCGAGATGACGATAGACGGACGCACCCGGCAGATGCGCCGGGGCTCGGTCGCCGTCGTGCCCGCGCATGCGGTCCACTCCGGCCGCGCGCTGACCGACTGCCGGTTCATCGACGTGTTCCACCCCGTGCGGGAGGACTACCGGGCGTGATCGATCCGGTTTCGCGCACGGTGCGGCATTGGCTCTGCCGCACCGCCGTCGTCGCCGGCGCCTGCGCGGCGCTGGCATCGGCCGCCCCGGACGCGGCGCGGGCGGCCGGGCAGCCGGCCTCCGCGCAACCCGCAACCGCGGACCACGCCCCGTCGCCCCGCAACGCCAGCTACGCCATCGACGTCCGGCTCGACACGGAGGCGCGGCGCCTCCATGGCCGCCAGGTGTTGACGTGGCGCAACACGTCGGTCATCACCACCGCCGAGCTGCAGCTCCACCTCTACTACAACGCGTGGAAGAACACGAAGTCGACCTGGATGCGGGAGAGCCGGCTGCGGGCCCGCGGCCGGGGCCTGCGCGCGCGCCCGGCGTCCGACTGGGGCTGGATCGACGTGCAGGCGGTCCGCCTGCTCGGCGCCGACGACGCACCCGCGCTCGACCTGACGAGCCGCATCTCGCACCTCGCCCCGGACGACGGGAACCCCGACGACGAGACGGTGCTCGTCGTGCCCCTCCCGGAACGGATCTTCCCCGGCGACTCGGTCGAGCTCGAGATCGAGTGGACGTCGCAGATCCCGCGGCCGTTCGCGCGCACGGGCGTGGTCGGCGACTACTACTTCATCGCCCAGTGGTTCCCGAAGGTCGGCGTGCTCGAGGACAGCGGATGGAACTGTCATCAGTTCCACGCCGCGACCGAGTTCTTCGCGGACTACGGCATCTACGACGTCCGGATCACGGTCCCGACCGGCTGGATCGTCGGCGCCACCGGCGCCGAGCAGAGCGTCGTCGACAATCTCGACGGGACGGCGACCCACCGCTACTACCAGGAAGACGTCCACGACTTCGCCTGGACCACCAGCCCCGATTTCATCGAGCGGCGCGAGCGGTTCGAGCACCCGACGCTGCCCCCGGTCGACATCCGCCTGCTGCTGCAGCCGGAGCATGTCGGCCAGGAAGCCCGCCACATCGAGGCGACGCGGCACGCGCTGCGGTACTACGGCGAGTGGTTCGGTGCGTACCCGTACCCGCAGATCACGGTGGTCGATCCCGTGTGGCGGAGCCGCACCGGCGGCATGGAGTACCCCACCCTGTTCACCGCCGGCGCGCGCTGGCTGGCGCCGGCCGACGTGGGGACGCCCGAGGAGGTGATCGTCCACGAGGCGGGACATCAGTTCTGGTACGGCGTCGTCGGCAACAACGAGTTCGAGCACGCGTGGATCGACGAAGGTCTCACCACGTTCGCAACGGCGCGCGTGATGGACGCGTTCTTCACCGAGCACCACCGCTCGACGCGGCTGTTCGGCCGGTTCGTGCCGTGGGTGCTCCGCGACGTCCCGTGGTCGCGGGCCATCGACGGCAACCGCATGGGCGGATACCGGCGCAACGCGCGCATGGACGCTCAGGCCCGGCCCACGTACCGCTACTGGCCCGCCACGGCGGGCAGCATCACGTACAACAAGACGGCGCTCTGGCTGCACACGCTGGAGCGCTACCTCGGCTGGCCGACGCTGCAGCGGGGCATGGCCGCCTTCTACGAGCGCTGGCGGTTCGGCCACCCCGCGCCGGACGACTTCTTCGAGAGCGTCAGCGCGGCGAGCGGCAGCGACCTCGACTGGTTCTTCGACCAGGTGCATGGCACCGCGAGGGTTTTCGACTACGGTGTGCAGACGCTGACGAGCCGGCGCCCCGCCGGCCGCGGCTTCTTCGGCGCAGCCGGCGAGGCGAGCTTCGCCGAGCGGGCGGAAGACGGCGGGTACGAGACGACCGTCGTCGTTCGCCGCCACGGCGAGGGCATCTTTCCGGTCGAGGTGCTGACCGAGTTCGAGGACGGTCACCAGGAGCGGGAGGTGTGGGACGGCGCCGCGCGGTGGACGGCGTACACGTACCGGCGCGAGGCGCGCGCGACACGCGCCTTCGTCGATCCGGATCGCGTCCTGCTGCTGGACGGCAACTACACGAACAACAGCCGCACGCTCGCACCGCAGGCGACCGCGGCGGCGACCCGGTGGAGCCTGCGGTGGCTGGTCTGGCTGCAGGATCTGCTGCTCACGTACGGGTTCTTCATTTGATTCGCGCGTTCTTCGACGGCATCGGGCGTGTCCTGCGTGCACCTGTGCTGGTGGCCGGCGTCTACCTGCTGACGCTGCTCCTGGCCGCGCCGCTCACCCTGGCGCTGCACGACGCCATCGCCTCGCACCTCGGCGCGAGCGTGGCGGCCGAGCAGGCGGCCGCCGGCGTGCACTGGGAGTGGTGGGAGGAGTTCCGGTCGCAGGCGCGCGGGTTCGAGCGCACCTTCACGCCATCGATCATCGGCTTCGGCGCGGTTCTGAGCAACCTGAGCGCGTTCGTCGACGGCGCACCGCCAACGGGCGGGCTGGCGGTTGCCGTGGCCTTCTACCTGGCAGCCTGGAGCTTCCTGGCCGGCGGCATCCTCGACCGCCTGGCGCGCCGGCGGCGGCTGCGCAGCGCCGCGTTCTTCGCGGCCTGCGGCACCTGGTTCTTCCGCTTTCTGCGCCTGGGCATCGTCGCCGGCCTGGCCTACTGGCTGCTGTTCGACCTGTTTCACGAATGGCTGTTCGAGGATCTCTACGGCGACGTGACGCGCGACATCGTCGGGGAGCGCACCGCATTCCTCGTCCGGCTCGCGGGCTATGCCCTGTTCGGCGCCCTCGTGCTGCCCGTCAACATGCTGCTCGACTACGCGAAGATCCGCGCCGTGGTCGAAGACCGCCGCAGCATGCTCGGGGCCCTGCTGGCCGCCGGCCGCTTCGTTCGCCGGCGACCGTTCTCGACCGCTGGGCTGTACGTGCTCAATGCGGGGCTGTTCGCGCTCGTGCTGGCCGGGTACGCCGCCGTCGACCCCGGCGTGGGGGCTTCGGACCCGAGGTCGCTGTGGACGGCGCTGCTCATCGGCCAAGCCTACGTGCTGGCGCGCGTCGTGGCCAAGCTGGTGTTCTACGCATCGCAGACCGCGTACTTCCAGGGCCAGCTCGCGCACGCCGGCTACGTGGCCGCGCCGGAGCCCGCCCCACCCGAGTCGCCCGCCGCCGAGGCCCTCGCCGACACCGCGCGCGAGGCCGGCAGGGTCCCCGCTTCCTGAGCCGCCGCCCGCCCCCCGGGCGGCGCTTGGACCCGCGGACAATCGATGTGGTACAAGGGAGGTATGGCCGCGAGCCGTGCCAGCCGCAGTTGCCTGGTGGAGGTCACCATGAAAGCGTCGAACGTACAAGCCGTAGTCATCACGTGCATCGTGCTGTCGAGCGCCCTGGCGGGGCCCCTGGCCGCGACGGGCCAGACCGCGGAGGACCTGGAGGGCGAGGTCCGGGAAACGCTGCGCGACGAACGCGATCTGCGGCGGATCGAGGTATCCGTTCAGGGTAGCGAAGCGACGCTGACCGGGATCGTCGAGTCCTTCTGGGACAAGCATCGGGCCATCGAGCGGGCGCTCGAGGTCGACGGCATCGAGACCGTCGCCAGCGAGCTGGAGCTGCCCGAGCCGGAGGACGACAACGACCTCGCCCAGGAAGTCGCCCGGGTCGTCCAGCGCTATCCGCACTACACCATCTGGGACTTCATCAACGGCCGCGTGCAGGACGGCAACGTCCAGCTCGCCGGGTGGGTCACGCCGGACCGCGACAAGCGCGGCGACCTGTTCGAGCGCGTGGCGAAGATCGAGGGCGTGCAGGACGTCACGAGCACCATCGAGACCCTGTCGACGTCAGGGGGCGACCGGCGGCTGCGCAGGTCCATCCTGCGGCAACTGGCCCGCAACACGCACTTCGAACGGCTCGCGCGGATGCCGAACCCGCCGTTCCACATCGTGATCAACAACGGCATCGTGCTGCTCATCGGGTACGTGCAGGGCCAGATCGAGCTGATCGAGATGCAGCGCATCGTGGGACAGACCCAGGGCGTGCTGCGGGTCGAGAACCGGCTGCAGACGCTCCGCTGACCCGCGGCGGCCGCTTCCGGGGGCAGTGCGCGCGCGGCGCGCTGCCCCGGACCCGGCCGCAACCGGCTGCGAAGTGACGGCCGCGCTCGCGGCGCTAGCCCGGCAATCGGCACCGTCCTGCCCGACTGCCGGAACCCCCGCCTCCGCGACTTGTTCATTTGCCCTTGACCGACCAATTCGGTCGGATATCCGATGCGGTCAAGTGATACTGAGACTCATTCTCATCAGGAGAACATCATGACTCGCCTCACACCGTTGTCGTTCCGCACCTTGCTCGCGGCCGCGCTGCTGCTCGCCGCGTGGCTCCCCGCCGCCGCGCAGGACAACACGCTGGACGGCTGGCGTCCGCCCGATCTGATCGACGCCGTCGCGAGCTTCGGGGCCGCCGTTCATGACGGCGCGCTCTACGTCTACGGCGGTCACGTCGGCCGCGTCCACGCGCACTCCATCGAGAACATCAGCCCCGGTTTCCGGCGGCTGGTCCTCGAAGCCGGGCAGACCTGGGAAGACCTGCCGCCGGGACCGCTCCTGCAAGGAACCATCCTGGTGTCCGACGGCATCTCCCTGTATCGCGTCGGGGGCATGACCGCGACCAACGCCACCGCCGCCGAGCCGGAGGTCCTGCGTTCGAGCCGCTCCGCCGCCCGCTACGACGTGTCTGCCCGACGGTGGGAGCCGCTGCCCGACCTGCCGGCGGGGCGCTCCTCGCACGACGCGGTGGTGGCCGGCGGCACGCTCTACGTCGTTGGGGGATGGGAGCTGCGCGGCCGCGACCGGGAGCCCGTCTGGGCCGACAGCGTCCTGGCCCTCGACCTGGACGGCGGAACCGCGTGGCGGAAGATCCCGGCCCCCTTCGAGCGCCGGGCAGGCGCGGCCGGCACCGCCGGCGGACGCATCTACGCGCTGGGCGGCCTCAGGCCGGCGGACGGGCCAGCCTTGCGTGTGGACGTCCTCGACACGGCGACCGGCGAATGGTCCGCGGGACCGGACCTGCCGGAGGCGGGACGGCTGCAGGGCTTCGGCGTGGCGGCGACGAGCCATCGCGGCGAGATCTTCGTCAGCCAGGCCGACGGCAAGGTCTACCGTCTGGCCGACAGCGGGAACGCCTGGGAGCAGGCGGCGACGCTCGAGCACCCGCGGTTCATGCACCGGCTGGCGCCGCTCGACGGCTACGTGCTCGGCATCGGCGGCTCGGCGCGCGGGGGTCACGTGACGGCCATCGACGTCGTGCGACCCGACCGGGAACCCGAGGTCGGCAGCGTCGGGCAGGGCGCGAGCCGCTGGCCCGGCTTCCGCGGCGGCGCCGACGCGAACGTGAGCCGCGCGGCGCGCCTGCCGCTCACCTGGTCCGACGAGAGCGTGACATGGCGCGCAAGCACCCCCGGGTTCGGGCAGTCGAGTCCGGTGATCTGGGACGGCATCGTCTTCCTCACGTCCATCGAGGGGGCGCTGAAGGAGACCCTCTGGGTCAGCGCCGTCAGCCTCGATGACGGCTCGCAGCGGTGGCGGCGGTCGTTCTCGGCGTCGGAGCCGCTCGAGTGGAACGACTACGTGTCGAAGGGCGCGCCGACGCCGGCGGTGGATGCCGACCGCCTGTACGCCTTCTTCGCGAGCGGCGATCTGCTGGCGCTGACGCACGACGGCGAGACCGTGTGGCACCGGAATCTGAGCGGCGACTACGGGTCGGTCGGCGGCAACCACGGCGTCGGCAACTCCGTGCTGCTGACCGAACGCGCGGTCGTGGTGCTGCTGACGCGCCGCACGTACTCGTACCTGCTGGCGGTCGCGCCGGACACCGGTGAGACGTTATGGAAGGCGGACCGCGAAGCGGGCGTCGCCTGGAGCACCCCGGTGCTCACGCCGGACGGCGAGGAGATCGTCGTCAGCGCATCCGGGCGGATCGAGGGCTTCGACCCCGACACCGGCCGGCTCCTCTGGTCGTTCACCGACCTCGAGGGCAATCACGTGCCGTCGCCCACGATCACGGACGATCTCGTCATCGTGGGCGGGCTCCGCGTCGCGGCCAACCTCGCCCTGCACCGTCCGGGAACCGGCGCGCCGGATGGCGGCGCCGTGGCGTGGACGGCCAGCTCGGCATCCAGCTTCAGCTCGCCCTTCGCCTACCGCGACTGCGTCTTCTGGGTCAACCCGGCCGGCGCGGCCCGCTGCCTGGCGCCGGATTCCGGCGCCGTCCGCTGGACCCACCGCCTGCCCGCGTCGACCTGGGCGACGCCGCTGGGTCACGGTGACCTCGTCTACTTCTTCACGACGAGAGGCGTCACCCAGGTGCTCCGCGCGTCCGCCGAGGCACCGCAGGTGGTCGCCACCAACCAGCTGTCGGTCGACGCGCCCGTGACCGGCTTCGCCGCCGTGGACGACGCCATCGTCATCCGCGCCGGCGGCGACGTCATCCGGGTGGGTCGAGCAGCCGACTGAGCCCGACTGCCCTTCCTGGGACACCACGGACCGGACACGACGGAACGGGAGAGGAGTGTGTCAATCGGCATCGCGTTTGAGACGGGCGCCCCCGCACATGGCCTGGAAACCTCGCGAGGACGCCCGAATGAGCACCGGCACCGCATGGGGCGTTGCCGGATACCTACGGGGAGTATAGGCAATGCGACACCCACACCGGGCCGGCGCGACCTGCGCCGGCTTTCCCACGGCAGGAGTCGTCCTCGCCGTGCCGGGGCCTGATCGTGGCGGCACCCTCCGTGCCGCTGGCGCAGCAGGCGGCGGACTCGCAGCCGCCGGCTGAGCAGCAGGCGGCCAATCCGGACAGCGGCGGCGAGCCCTCGGACGGCCAACCGCTGACCTTCCTCGACTCGGTGACCGTCTCCGCGACGCTGCGGCCGGCGCCGTTGGTGGAGACCCCCGGCACGGTGACGGTCATAGACGACGAGACCATCCAGGGGCGCATGTTCGAGAGCTTCGCCGATCTGGTGAAGTACGAGCCCGGCGTCTACGTCGAGAACAACGTGACCCGTCTCGGCCTCAATGGCTTCAACATTCGAGGGATCGGCGGGAACCGCGTGATGACGCAGGTCGACGGCGTCCAGACGTCGGAGCAGTTCGACTTCGGCCCGTTCAACATTCACCAGGTCGCCTTCGACGTCGATGCCCTCAAGTCGGTCGAGATCGTGCGCAGCGCGAACTCGGCGCTGTACGGCAGCGATGCGCTGGGCGGCGTCGTCTCGCTCTTCACGAAGGATCCTGCCGACTACCTGCAGGACGAGCGGTTCCATGTCGGGGCCACGACGACCTGGGACGGCCGCGCCAGCGACGCGAGCGCCAACCTGACGCTGGCCGGCGGCACCGAGCGGCTCCAGGCCTCGGTCTTCGTGAGCGCGAACCGCGGCGGCGAGATTCACAACCAGGGCACCGTGGAAACGACCGACGACACCCGCACGGTGCCCAATCCGCAGAATGCCCTGGGTACGCAAGTGCTGGCCAAGCTCGTCTTCACCGCCACGCCCGGCAACGTCTGGCGCGCGACGATGGAGACGTACGACTCGCGCGTCGAGACGGAATGGTATTCGGACCGCGGGATGGCCGACTTGGGCTTCCTGCGGTTCGCCACCGTGGATTCCGACGCCCTCGACACGCAGGACCGCCGGCGGTACTCCCTCGACCACACGCTCGTCGGCCGCGGGCTCGATCAGGTGTCCTGGCGGCTGTACGGCCAGTTCAACGACACGTCGCAGATCGTCGACCGGCAGCGGATGGTCTTCTCGTTCGGTCCGCCCACCCCGTCCCACCGCCGCGGCACGGTCGCTCACGAGCAGGTCGGCTACGGCGGTTCCGCCCAGGGTCAGCACTGGCTGGGCGGACTCGACAACGGCGTGCGGCTCACCTTCGGCGCCAGCTACAAGACCGATCGGTTCGACATGCTGCGCGACCGGGTCGAGACCAACACCCGCACCGGCGCGCCCGTACCGACCAGCCTGCTCTTCCCGGACAAGTACTTTCCCGAGAGCGGCGTCCTCGAATCCGGGTCGTACTTCCAGGCGGAGGCTCAGCTCGGCCGGGTCACGCTGGTGCCGGGGGTGCGCTACGACTACTACTCGATGGACGCGGACCAGAACGACCCGGTGTTCATCGCCACGCAGAAACCGGTTCCGGCCGACTTCTCGGACGGCGCGGTATCGCCCAAGGTGGGCGCCGCCTTGCGGATCACGGACGTCGTGAGCGTGCACGCGCAATATGCCCGCGGCTTTCGGGCGCCCCCCCACAGCGACATCAACACCGGCTTCACGAATTTCGCGGGCGGGTACACGACACTTCCCAACGCGGAACTCAGGGCCGAGCGCAGCGACAACTTCGAATTCGGCGTGCGCACGGCCTTCGACCGCGCGAGCCTCGAGGTGACCGGATTCGCGAACAGCTTCGACAACTTCATCGAGCTCTCCGGCCTCGGCTTCAACCCGATCTCGCGGCTGCTGGAGTTCCAGGCCCAGAACCTGGAGCAGGCGGAGATCAACGGCCTGGAGCTGCGCGGCGAAGCGTACCTCACGGACAGCGTCATGATCCGCGGCAGCTACGCGCGGATCAAGGGCGTCGAGATCCTCGAGGGCGCCGCCGAGGCGCCGCTGGCGCAGGAGACGCCGCTCCAGTCGATTGCGCCGAACGAGGGGGTGCTCGGCATCCGCTACCTCCAGCCGTCGGGGCGCTGGGGCACCGAGCTGTCGGTGCGGCTGGTCGAGTCGTACCAGGGTGCGCCCGCCGACGGCAGCCAGTACGCACCCGAGTCGTACCAGGTGGTCGACCTGGTGGGCAACGTGTCGCTCGCGGAGGACCTCACGCTGCGCCTCGGGGTGCTCAACCTGACGAACGCGAAGTACTTCGAGTGGTGGAACGTCCGTAACCGTCCGGCAGACGACCCGGTGATCGACCGCTACTCGAGCCCCGGCGTCAGCTTCATCGGATCGCTCGGCTACGACTGGTAGGCGCCAGCGGCCGCTTCAAGAAGGGGACGACATGCATCGCCGGGGGAATTCGGAAACGCTGGCCAGGGACTCGGAGCTCGCCGTCTACCAGTGCGGCCACGGCCTGCTCCATGTGCGGGTGAACCGCGTCACGCTGACGCTCAAGCCGGACGAGTTCCGGCAGCTCGCCATGCTGGTCAGCGAGGCCCACATCCGCCTGGGCACGCGGAGCGCCGTCCGCGACTGCCGGCCGCACTGAGCCGGAGCGGTGAGCCAGAACGGCCAGGGATTGAAGCCGGCGGGCGGCGGACCGGTCCGCCGCCCGCCGGCGATTCCGCCCGATACTGATATTGCGTCTCAGTTTCAGAAGCGGTAGGATCTGTCTCCCATGCAGTTGGCGGTCGCGCCAGAAGCCACGCAGCCGGCGCCGAACGAGGCCCGGTACGTCTGCACCTGCCTGCGGATCACGGAGTGCGAGCTGTTGAGCACCCTGTCGCGCGCGAACATCCGCACGCTGCGGGATCTCCGGCGCACCATCGGTGCCGGCGACGGCTGCACGGCCTGCCACCGCACGCTCCAGCGCTACCTCGACGCGAGCGCCTAACCCGGCAATCGTCGCCTGCGGCTCCGGTTGCCGCCCAACCAACCCTCGCTCGGAGGCTACGCCGTTCTACGGCGCAGACTCCCAGGCTTCCATCAGACGGGGCCTGGCAGAGTCCCCGCCGCGTTCGAGCGGCGCGGTATCCCTGCTAGCCGTCGTGCCCGCCCATCTGCTCCGCCAGGTAGTTCTGGATGCCGACCTTCTCGATGCGGAAGAGCTGCGTCTCCAGCCAGTCGACGTGCTCTTCCGATTCCACGAGGATGGGGGCCGCGAGCTCGCGCGTCCCATTGTCGCCCAGCTTCACGCTCAGCTCGATCAGCGCGTTGTAGTGCGCGACGCCCTGCATTTCGAGCTTCAGGTCGTTCTCGAACTGCTCCTTCACGTCGGTGCCCACCCGGATGACGTCGTAGCGCGCGATCTCCGGCACCCCCTCGAGCAACAGGATGCGCTCGATCAGCTTCTCCGCGTGCTTCATCTCGCCGATCGACTCCTCGTGGTGCTTCTTCGCCAGGTTGTGGAAGCCCCAGTCGGCGCACATCTTCGACTGGCAGAAGTACTGGTTGATTGCCGTCAGCTCGACCGTCAGCGCGCCGTTCAGTCCGTCGATGATCTCCGCTTGGCCCTTCACTAGCTCCTCCTTCGTTCGCCCGCAGAATGCTGCGTTCTCTCGACGCTAGCACGCGGGCGGGGTCCGGAGGTGAGACTGAGACTCGGTCGCAGCCGAAAGTCGGGCGACGGCCCGGCTCAGAAACCGATGACCAGCGCCGTGCGGACGATGGTGTCGAGCCGGTCCTTGCGGACCGGGCCCGATCCGACCCGTATCGCCGCACCGCCCTCGGCTACCGTCTCGAACAGCTCGTCCCCGGTGCCCGCGGCGCCGTCCGGGTCGACCACCCGGGCGCGCGCGATGACGGCGACGTCCTCGTGCGCCGAATCGTTCTCGTACAGCAGCTGCAGGCTGACCCTGAGCGACAGGTGACTGCTCAGACCGACGCTCAACGCGCCCACCGCGCTGAGCGAGTAGTCGCCGGGGTCGGTCAGATTGATGTTGGCCGTGAGCTCGTTCTCCACGACCGTTGCCTCGCGCAGCCGCTGGCGGTACTCCCAGCCGAGCCTCGCGCCGCCGAAGCGGGCGTCCTTGGCCGGATCCGGCGCGGCCTCCCGGCGGTCCGTGTAGCTGAAGGCGTAGGTGGTGGCGAAACGCAGCGTCTCGTCGTCGCGCCAGACGTTGCCCAGGCCCCCGAACGCGGTGTAGCGGCTGAGGATGCCGGCATCCGTGTTGCGGTCCCAGCTCCCGCCGGCGTTCCAGAAGAAGCGCCGGCTGATCTCGGTGTCGTAGCGCGCCGACACCAGATAATTCTCGACGTCCGGCTCCCGCGCCGGCTGGACCAGGGTCGTTCTCGCGTCGCGCGGGGTGCCGTCGACCGGAAATCTGACGCCGGGCTCGACGAGCAGGAAGCGGCCGTCCGCCGTGCCGGACCGGATGCCGTTCAGTCGGAGCTGGAACCGGGAGGACTCGCCGCCGTGGCGCAGCGTGTTGCCGATGCCGAACGTGCGGGCGGACGAGTTGCCCGCGGTGAGGGCCAGGCTGAGCTCGGTCTCGTTCTCCCAGCCGCGCGCCGGCTCCGCGGCCTCCTGCGCGCGGGCGGGCGCGGCGTGCCAGCCGCAGAGCAGGCCCAGCATTGCCACGAGACCGGCGGGGCGGATCGGGCGCTCGGTGCCGGCCGGCCGTGCGCAGCGGACCGCGGCGCCCGTCCCGGGCAGTTGCCAGGCAGCCGGCCGGATCAGGACCCCGCCCCGAGACCGACCGGACAGGCGACGCCGGTGCCCCCGAACCCGCAGTAGCCGCCCGGGTTCCTGGCCAGGTACTGCTGATGGTAGTCCTCGGCGTAGTAGAACTCGCCGGCCGGCAGGATCTCGGTCGTAATCGGCTCGAAGCCGGACGCCGCGAGCAGGCGCCCGTACGCGTCCCGCGCAGCCTCCGCCGCCAGGCGCTGCGCATCGGTCTCGCAGTAGACGGCCGAGCGGTACTGGGTCCCCACGTCGTTGCCCTGGCGCATGCCCTGGGTCGGATCGTGGCCCTCCCAGAACACCCGCAGCAACTGCTCGTAGCCGACCCGGGCCGGGTCGAAGACGACCAGCACGACCTCCGTGTGCCCCGTCTGCCCGCTGCAGACCTCCTGGTAGGTCGGGTTCGGCGTCGTCCCGCCGGCGTAGCCCACCGCCGTCGTGTAGACGCCGGGCACCTCCCACAGCTTGCGCTCCGCGCCCCAGAAGCAGCCCATCCCGAACACCGCGCGCTCCACGCCGTCCGGAAACGGCGGCTCGAGCGGCGTGCCGGCCACGAAGTGCCTGGCGGCCACCGGCATGCGCTCCGCGCGCCCGGCCAGGGCCTCGCCCGGCTTGGGCAGAACCAGCTTGCGGGGATCGATCAGGGTGTGCCACATGGCCGCGAGAGATTGATGATACTCTGTACTTACCTAGGATAGCAGTCGAAGCAGGGAGGCAGTCGTGGGCCGACGATTCACCGCGAACATCCCGTCACAGCGGATCACCCCGCCCGAGGTCTTCTTCAATCGACGGAAGTTCCTGTCGGCCCTGGGACTGGGCATCCTGGCGACGCCGTTCGCCGCGTGCAACGCAGGGGCTTCCCAGGCCCGCGCGCAGTCGTCGCTCCTCGAGGTGCCGCTCAGCCGGCCGGACGTGTTCCCGACGCAGCGCAACGCCGCGTTCGATTCGCCGCCGGGGGCGATCGGCCGGCAGACGCTGACCCCGCGCGACGTGGCCGCCTCCCACAACAACTTCTACGAGTTCCTGTCCGGCCGCGGCGGGCCGGTCTGGCAGTTCTGCGGCGACTTCGAGGTGGAGCCGTGGCAGATCGAGATCACCGGCGAGTGCAACAACCCGCTGACGCTCGATCTCGACGATCTGTTCGCCTTCGACCACGAGGAGCGCGTCTACCACTTCCGCTGCGTCGAGCGCTGGGCGATGAACGTGCCCTGGTCCGGCTTCCCGCTGAGCCGGCTGATCGAGAAGGCCGACCCGACGAGCAACGCCCGCTACGTCCGTTTCGAGACCGCGGTCAACGAGGAGCAGATGCCCGGCGTGACCGGCTCGCCGTGGTACCCGTGGCCGTACCACGAGGGCCTGCGCCTCGACGAGGCGATGAACGAGCTGGCCCTCGTGGTCACCGGCGTGTACGGCGAGCCGCTGCTCCGGCAGCACGGCGCGCCGGTGCGCCTCATCGTGCCCTGGAAGTACGGCTACAAGAGCCCGAAGTCGATCGTGAAAATCGAGTTCGTGCGCGACGAGCCGTCCATCTTCTGGCAGGTCCAGCCGCACGAGTACGGCTTCCTCTCCAACGCCAACCCGAACATTCCGCACCCCCGCTGGCCGCAGAACATCTCCTACTGGCTCGACACCGAGGAGACGTTCGCCGCCCCGATCTACAACGGGTACGACGAGTACGTCGGGGATCTCTACCCGGACGAGCCGCGCACGCCGCAGCGCCCCCTGCGGCCGGGCCAGACGGCACGCTGACGGCGCCGCCGGCGCCCGGCCCGACCGCGCATCGCGTATAGTTGAAGCAGATGTTGGCGCCTGCGGTCGGGGCCGTGTCGCTGAGTCCCGACGACGAGCACAACCGGCAACTCCTCTCCAACGTTCATCCGCCCGGGTGGCGGAACCCGCAGCCGGCGGAGCGCTACAACCTGGTGGTGATCGGCGCCGGCACCGCCGGCCTGGTCACCGCGGCCGTGGCCGCCGGGCTGGGCGCGCGGGTGGCCCTGATCGAGCGCCACCTGATGGGCGGCGACTGCCTCAACGTCGGCTGCGTGCCGTCGAAGAGCCTCGTTCGCGCCGCCCGCGCCTGGGCGGCCGTCCCGCGCGGCGCCGAGTTCGGGCTGGCCCGTCCGGATTCCCCGGGGCGCGACTTCGGGGCGGTCATGGCGCGCATGCGGCGGCTGCGCGCCGGACTGAGCAGCGTCGATTCGGCGCAGCGCTTCACCGGCCTCGGCGTGGACGTCTTCATCGCCTCCGCCCGCTTCACGGGCCCGGACACCGTGGAGGCCGACGGCGTCCCGCTGCGCTTCAGCCGCGCCGCCGTCTGCACCGGCGCGCGCGCGGCCGCGCTCCCCATCCCGGGTCTCGCCGAGGCGGGCTACCTGACCAACGAGACGCTCTTCTCGCTGACCGAGCTCCCGCCCCGGCTCGCGGTCATCGGCGCCGGGCCCATCGGCTGCGAGATGGCCCAGTCGTTCGCACGCTTCGGCAGCGAGGTCACGCTGCTCGAGCAGACCGGCCACATCCTGCCGCGCGAGGACCCCGACGCGGCCGCGATCGTGCAGCGGCGCATGGCCGCCGACGGCGTGCGGCTCGCGCTCGACGCCGGCATCACGGAGATCGCGGGGCGCGGGCAGGACAAGCTGATCCGCTACACCGCCGGCGGCGCCGGCCGCGAGCTGGCGGTCGACGACATCCTCGTCGGCGTGGGCCGGGCACCCAACGTCGAGGGGCTCGGGCTCGAGGCGGCCGGCGTGGCGTACGACAGGGCGGGGGTGAAGGTCGACGCCCACCTCCGGACGAGCAACCCCCGGATCTACGCCGCCGGCGACGTCTGCTTCCCGTTCAAGTTCACGCACACCGCCGACGCGATGGCGGGGATCGTGATCCAGAACGCCCTGTTCCCCCACCCCTTCGGTCTCGGCCGCGCCTCGACCGGCTCGCTCATCATCCCCTGGTGCACCTACACGGAGCCGGAGATCGCCCACGTCGGCCTGTACGAAGCCGACGCCAGGGCGCAGGGCATCGAGGTGGAGACCTTCACCCAGGCGCTCGACGAGATCGATCGGGCGGTCCTCGACGGCGAGGACGACGGCTTCGTGCGAGTCCACCTGAAGCGGGGCGGCGACCGGATTCTGGGCGCGACGATAGTCGGCGCGCACGCCGGCGAGATGATCAGCGAGCTCACGGTGGCGATGAAGGCCGGCGCCGGCCTCGGCGTCATCGGGAACACGATTCATCCGTACCCGACGCAGGCGGACGCGCTCCGCAAGGTGGCGAACCAGCTGCGCCGGGCGCGGTTCTCCGCCCGCCAGAAGTCGCTGCTGAGCCGCTGGTTCGCCTGGACGCGCTGAAGGCATCAATCAGACGGGGCCGCGCCCCGACGCGCCTTGCCGCGTCCCGGTCACAGGCCCAGCAGGCCGGGGAGCGCGGCCACCGAGTCGATCACCGCCGTGGGGCGCACGCCCGCCGCCTCGACGTCCCCGGGCCGGAACTTGCCGGTGCGGACGAGAACGCCGCGCGCGCCGGCGGCGATCGCACCTCCCACGTCCGAGACGATGTCGTCGCCGACGAGGGCCACGTCGGCGAGCGGCAAGTCCAGGCCGGCGGCGGCGCCCTGCAGGAACGCCGCGCTCGGCTTCCCGACGGTGACGGCGCTGCGGCCCGACGCGTACTCGAGGGCGGCCACGAACGGTCCGGCGTCGAGCACGAGCCCTTCGGCCGCCCGCCAGTAGCGGTTCTTCTGAATCGCCAGCAGCGTCGCCCGATCGCCGAGCTGGCGGAAGGCCCGGTTCAGCCGCTCGAACGTCCACGCCGGGCCGAGGTCGCCGACCACGACGGCCTCCGGCCCCACCTCGTCGATCGTGAAGCGGCCGAACTCGCCCGCGGCCGCGGCCGCGACGTGCAGCGCCACGGTGCGGACGCCGTGCGCCTCGAGCCACGCCACGGCCGCGAGGGGCGCGGTGAACATCTCGTCCGCCGACACCGGCAGCCCCAGGCTCCCCAGCCGCTCGACCAGGGCGGCCCGCGGCTGGCGGGTCGTGTTGGTGACGTAACGTAGCGCCAGACCCGCGGCGCGCAGGCGGGCGACGGCCTCCGCCGCGCCCGGGATCAGGCCGCCCGCCCCGTAGAGCGTGCCGTCGAGGTCGAGCAGCAGGCCGCGCACGCCGCGCAGCGCCGCGGGCGCCGGGGACATCAGCCGCGTCCCGCGAGGGCGGCTTCGCAGGCCGCCTGGACGCGCGGATCGAAGCAGAGGCCACCCCCGCCCCGCAGCGTCGTGTTCGCGGCGTTCACGACGGCGTCGACGGCGAGCGTGGTGATGTCGGTCGTGGAGACCTGCAGCCGCGCGGGGCGGGGCGGCAGCCCGGGGACTGCTGGTGCACCGCGCTCGGACACGGTAGGATCGTGTTCCTCATGCATATCGCGATCACCTACTGCACCCGCTGAAAGTACCTGCCCAGGGCTGCCAGTCTGGCAGCCGCGATCAAGAGCGCCGTCGACTGCGAGCCCGAGCTCGTCGAGGGCACCAACGGCGTCTTCGACGTCGTCGCGGACGGCGAGCTGGTGTTCTCCAAGCACCGGGAGGGCCGCTTCCCGGAGACCGACGAGATCCTCGACGCCCTGCGGGTACTGGCGGGCGCGGATCAGGTGGCCGGCGCCGCCGGCCGCGAGCCGGCGTAGCGTCGGACTGCCGCGACGATGTGCGACGCCGAGATGCCGTAGCGCTCCAGCAGCTCGTGGGACTTGCCGCTGCGGGGCACGTCGCGCACCGCCAGGCGGCACACCGCGATGTCGTGCGCCGCGACCGCCTCGCTGGCGGCGTCGCCGAGCCCGCCGGCCGCGTAGTGGTCCTCCACGGTGATGAGTCGCCGTCCGGTGCGCAGGCCCGCGCGGACGAGGGTCGCCGCATCGATCGGCTGCACGCAGTACGCGTCGATCACGCCGATGCTGATCCCCTCCTGCCGCAATTGCCGATAGGCCTTGCGCGCCTCGAACACGGTCACGCCCGCGGCGACGACGGTGGCCGCGTCGTCCGCGCTCTCGTGCAGGACCTGCGATCCGCCGATCTCGAAGCGCTCCGCGTTCGCGTAGATCACCTCGGTCTTCGGACGGCTGGTGCGCAGGTACACCATGCCTTCGTGGGCGGCGGCGGCCGCCACGAGGCGCTCGCAGCTGACGGCGTCGCAGGGGTACAGCACGGCGCAGCCCGGCACGCTGCGCATCATCGCCAGATCCTCGAGCGCCATCTGCGACGGGCCGTCCTCGCCGATCGACACGCCCGCATGCGAGCCCGCAAACTTGATGTTCGCCTTGCTCCCGCCGATCCCGGCCATGCGGATGAAGTCCGACGCGCGCGTCAGGAAGCAGGCGAAGGTCGACGGGAACGGAATCGCGCCGCGGCTCGCCAGGCCGGCCGCGGCACCAGTCATCACCTGCTCCGCGATGTGCGTCTCGTAGAAGCGCTCGCCGTGCTCCCGCTCGAACTTCCCGCTGAAGGTCGAGTTGGCGACGTCGGCATCGAGCGCCACCACCCGCGGGTCGGCGGCGCCGAGCGCCGCCAGCGCCGTGCCGTAGGCCTCGCGCGTGGCCACCTGCGCCCCGAGCTCGTAGCCGGGCTCCGGCAGCGCCGGGCCCGGCGGCGGCGGCGCGGACCGGCGAGCCGGCGGCGGCGGGATGGGCGGGCTGGCCGCACCGGCCACCAATTGGCCCTCCAGCTCGGCCAGGGCGCGGTCCAGCTCGGCGCCCGCGGGGACGGCCTTGCCGTGCCATCCGTCGCGACCCTCCATCAGGCTCACGCCCTTGCCCTTCAGCGTGCGGGCCAGGATGACGGTGGGGCGTCCCGCCGTGCGGCGAGCCTCCGCCAGGGCATCCAGCAGGGCGCCGTGGTCATGTCCGTCCACCACCAGGGCATGCCACCCGAAGGCGCGCCAGCGCCGCGCGTACGCCTCCATGTCGTGGCCCCACTGGGTCGGCCGGCTCTGCCCGAAGCCGTTGACGTCCGTCACGGCGCACAGGTTGTCGAGCCCGAACTTCTCCCCCGCCTGTGCCGCCTCCCACACCGATCCCTCGGCCGACTCGCCGTCGCCGAGCAGGACGTAGGTGCGGTAGTCCGAGCCGAGGCGGCGGGCGTTGAGGGCGATGCCGATCGCCGCGCAGATACCCTGCCCGAGCGAGCCGGTGGCCACGTCGACGAACGGCAGCCGCGGCGTCGGATGCCCCTCGAGATCGCAGTCGAGCTTGCGCAGCGAGCGCAGCTCGTCACGCGTCAGGAACCCGGCTTCGGCCCAGGCGGCGTACAGCAGTGGCGCCGCATGGCCCTTCGACAGCACGAAGCGGTCGTTGTCTTCGTGCTGCGGATTGCGCGGATCGAACCGCATCTCGGCGAAGAACAGGGCGGCGACGATGTCGGCGGCCGAGCAGCAGCTCGACGGATGGCCGCTGCCGGCTTCGGACGTGGCCCGGACGGACTCGATGCGGAGCCGGGCGGCGATGGTCTGCAGCGCAGGAACGAGTGACGACCTGTCGGGAGACACGGCACCTCCGGAGCGGAGTCTAGGGCTTCAATCAGACGGGGCTCCGCCCCGGACCCCCGGCGTCCGCTTGCGGGGACCCCGCAGCCCCGCGCCGCTTCCGCCGAGGCGCGCCGTGCGCGCCTTTGCGGAGTCTACACCGTTCTGCGGCGCAGACTCCCGGCCCGCGGGCGGCGCGCCCCCGGTCAGTCCGGAAGCTCCATTGCCGCCAGCGCCCAGGGGGCTGCGTCCACGCCCCGCCGGCGCGCCTCGGGCAGCAGCGAGGCGAGGGTCGCCGCGGCCCGCTCCCGCAAGTCCTCCGCGCCGGCGAGGCGGCCCAGACGCGCCAGCACCCGCACCGCCGTGCAGTTGACGGCAAACGGCCGCAGCGGCTCCCGCAGCAGGCCGACATCGTCGTCGGCGACGACGCGGTCGACGAACCCGCCGCGGTCCGCGTCCCACAGCGCGCGCAGGCAGAACCGCATCAGCTCCTGCGCCAGGTCGAGGTACACGTCGCGCTCGGTGGCCGCGTACAGGTCGAGCAGGGCGTCGCTCACCGCCACCTGGTCGGCCAGCAGCCCGCGCGCGATCTCGCCGTCGCCCACGGCATGCGCGACGCCGCCGCCCCGCTCGTACGTCTCGCCGGCCACGCGCTCGAGCGAGGCGGCCGCGAACTCGACCAGCGACGAGTCGCCGAACACCTCGGCGGCGCGCAGCAGCGCCGCAGCCATGCGGGCCGTTCCGGCGGCGTACACCGAGCGGTCGACCGGCGGAACGGCCAGCCGGCCGCGCTCGTCGGCCGGCGTCGCGTAGTAGCGGTCGTCGGCGTACTGGCTGGCGAAGAAGCCCCCGCCCGCGCGGTCCGCCAGCGTCCCGAGGACGTACCGGACGAGGTGCCCCGCCCGCTCGCGGTAACGCGGCTCGCCGAGCACCAGCCAGCCTTCGAGCAGGAGATCGAGCACGCCGGCATTGACGGCCAGCAGCTTCTCGACGTGCGGCGCCGTCCAGTCGCGCGCGGCACAGTAGCGGAAGACGCCGCCGTCCACGTCGTCGTACAGGCCGCCCCAGCCGATGACGTCGAGCGTTTGCGACGCGACCTCCCGGAGCTCCCCGCCCGCGGCCGCGGACCGCCGCAGGGCGAAGCGGACTGCCGCCGCGTGCACGTGCTTCGGCGCGGCGCCGAACCCCCCGTGCTGCGTATCGAACCGTTCCAGGAGATGCTGCTCCAGCCAGCGGTCGAGGTCCCCGGCGCTGTCCGACGACTCGGGGAGGCGACCGGCGGTCGGCGGCGCGAGCGACGCCGTGAGCTCGTCGCATCGGCGCGCGAAGGCCTCGGCGACACCCTCGAGCAGCGCCGTCATCCGGGCGGCGTCGACATAGGTCTCGCCGCCCAGCAGCCGGCCCGTGGGCGTGAGGAACACCGTCGTCGGCCAGGCGCCCAGGTTGTAGCGCTCGTTGATGTCGGGCCGCCGATCGGCGTCGACCCGGACCGGCACGAACGCCTGCTCGACCAGGCGGCACACGGCCGGATCGCGGTACGTGGTGCGACACATCTCGGCGCTCCACCGGCACCAGGCGGCACCGATGTGCACGAGGACGGGCGCCCGCTCGGACCGGGCGCGGGCGAACGCGGCGGCGCTCCAGGGCAACCAGGCCACCGAGCCGGATGCGGCAGCGGCGGCGGTAGGCTCCACGACCGGCGATTATAATCACGGCGGCGGAAGCATGGCGCACCGGATCACCCTGATCCCAGGCGACGGTATCGGTCCGGAGGTGACCGATGCCGTCGTGCGCCTGCTGGGCCGCTGCGGACTCGACATCGAGTGGGAGCGCGAGGCGGCCGGCGCGGCCGCGGCCGAGCGCCACGGCGAGCCGCTGCCCCGCCGCGTCCTGGACTCGATCGTCCGCAACGGGGTCGCGCTCAAGGGACCCATCGCCACCCCGATCGCATCCGGCTTCCCCAGCGTGAACGTCGAGGTGCGCCGCGCGCTCGAACTCTACGCGAACCTGCGGCCGGTGGCGTCGCTGCCCGGGCTCACGACGCGCTTCGACAACGTCGACCTGATCGTCGTCCGCGAGAACACCGAGGACCTGTACTCCGGCCTCGAGCACCAGGTCGTGCCGGGCGTCGTCGAGTCGCTGAAGATCATCACGGCCACGGCATCCGAGCGAATCGCCCGCTTCGCGTTCTCGCACGCGCGACGCCGCGGCCGCCGCAAGGTGACCGCCGTGCACAAGGCCAACATCATGAAGCTGGGGGACGGGCTGTTCCTCGATTCGGTCCGCAAGGTGGCGCGCGATCACCAGGACATCGAGTACGACGAACGGATCGTCGACGCCGCCTGCATGCAGCTGGTGATGGACCCGGGGCAGTTCGACGTCCTGCTGCTGCCGAACCTGTACGGCGACATCGTGTCCGACCTGTGCGCGGGGCTGGTGGGGGGCCTGGGGCTGGTGCCGTCGGCCAACCTCGGCGACGGCCTCGCCGTATTCGAAGCGGTGCACGGCAGCGCGCCCGACATCGCAGGGCGGGGCACGGCGAACCCGACGGCGCTGCTGCAGTCGGCCCTGCTGATGCTGCGCTACCTGAACGAGGACGAGACGGCCGGCCGCCTGTTCACCGCGCTCGAGCGGGTGCTCGCCGACGGCCGGGTGCGGACGCCCGACCTCGGCGGCACCGCCACCACGCACGAGTTCACGGACGCCATCGCGAGGCAGCTGGAGATCAGGGTGCCTCTGTGATCGCGGCCTGGATATCGACGTCGATGCAGCCCCGCACGGTGTTGTAGGCGGGGCAGCCGGCCGGATGCCGGGCCACGGCCCGCTCGGCGGCCTCCCGCTTGTCGGGCGGCACCGTCAGCGTGTAACGCACCCGCATGCGCGTGATGCGCAGCACCTTGTCGATCGCCTCGATGTCGCCCTCGACCGTGGCGCCAATGCGGTCGGGTGTCGCCGGTATGTCGCGCACCTCCAGTGCGCGTGCAAGGGTGCCGAGCAGTCAAGCACCCACGGCCGCGACCATGTGATCGAGCGTCGCGGGGACATCCTCGTCGGGCTCCACCCCGTAGAACTTCTTGATGCCGCCGTGGACGCCGAAGCGGATGGGCGTGTCGAAGTTTTCGAGGAACGCCTCCCGGATCGGGCCCTTGACGCGCGCGATGCGCAGCCGACTCGTGTGCACCAGATCTCCCACGCTGCCTCCCTTTGAACTCCTCGAACTACTGAGGAATGCTACAATTCCGGGCCATGCCGAAGTCAAGCCACGCCGCCGTGCTCGCACCCGTCGTCACCCTGTCGCTGCTGGTCTGCGCCGGCGCGGCCGCCCAGCCGGAAGAGGGCCCCGCGGGCGTCGTCAACTATACGCGCGTGGATGCGACCGTCGCCTGCGCCGGGGCGACCCCGCCCGAGGCGATGGCCGAGCTGAAGGACCTTGGCTTCGCGGCGGTGATCAACTTCCGGACGGCCGGCGAGCAGGGCGCCATGGTCGACGCCGGCCAGGCGGCCGCCGAGGCGGCGGGCCTGAAGTACTACCACCTGCCGTTCCGGCAGCCGAGCGCGGAGGTGGCCGAGCAGTTCCTCGAGACGGTGGCGGAGCCGGCGAACCAGCCGGTCTTCATCCACTGCGGCTCGGCCAACCGCGTCGGGGCCATGTGGTTGATCAAGCGCGTGCGGCTGGACGGCTGGAGCCCCGACGAGGCGCTCGCCGAAGCCGAGCTGATCGGACTGCGCAGCGCTGCCCTGCGGGAGTTCGCACTCGACTACGTCCGGGATGGCGGCTGATCGCCCGGCCGCGCTCGGCGACATGGGGCCGGACGAGTTCCGGCGCCACGGCCACGCGCTGGTCGACTGGATTGCCGCCTACCTGAGCCAGGACGACCGCTACCCGGTCCTGTCGCGCGCCGCGCCCGGGGACGTCCGCGAGCGGCTGCCCGCCGCCCCACCCGAGTCCGGCACGCCGTTCGACGCGATCTTCGCGGACTTCGAGCGTCATCTCCTGCCCGGCATCACCCACTGGAATCATCCCGGCTTCTTCGCCTACTTCGCCATCTCCGGCAGCGGACCGGGCGTGCTGGCGGAGCTGCTGGCCGCGGCCCTCAACGTACAGGCGATGCTGTGGCGCACCTCGCCCGCCGCGACCGAGCTCGAGGAGGTGGCCCTGGGCTGGCTGCGGCAGCTCCTGGGCCTGCCGGACGCGTTCGAGGGGGTGATCTACGACACCGCCTCGGTGGCGAGCCTGCACGCGCTGGCGGCAGCCCGCGAGGCGGCCGTCCCGGACGTTCGCGCCGACGGGCTGGCCGGACGCGCCGAGCTGGCCCCGTGCCGCGTCTACCTGTCGGAGCACGCGCACTCGTCGATCGACAAGGTCGTGATGACGCTCGGCCTCGGGGAGCGCGCGCTGCGGCGCATCGCCGTCGACGACCGTTTCCGCATGCGGCCCGACGCGCTGCGGGCGGCCGTCGCCGCCGACCGGGCGGCCGGCCGGACGCCGCTGGCGGTCGTCGCCACGGTCGGCACGACGTCGATGACCAGCGTGGACCCGGTGTCCGATATCGCCGACGTGTGCGAGGCGGAGGGGATCTGGCTGCACGTCGACGCCGCGTACGCCGGCGCCGCCGCGCTCGTCCCCGAGACCGCCTACGTCATGGACGGCTGCGGGCGCGCGGACTCGGTCGTCGTCAACCCGCACAAGTGGCTCTTCACCCCGTTCGACCTGAGCGCGTTCTACTGCCGCCGCATGGACACGATTCGCGCCGCGTTCGCGCTGACGCCCGACTACCTGGCGACGCCCGAGGCCGGGCGCGTCCGGAACCTGATGGACACCGGCGTGCAGCTCGGCCGGCGCTTCCGCGCGCTCAAGCTGTGGGCCGTGCTGCGCTACTTCGGGGCGGCCGGCATCCGCACGCGGCTGGCCGAGCACATGCGGCTCGCGCGGCTGTTCGCGGCGTGGGTCGACGCCAGCGACGACTTCGAGCGGCTCGCGCCCGTGCCGCTCAGCGTGGTCTGCTTCCGGGTCAGGCCGCAAGCCTGGCAGGAGCCCGGGGACGACGCGGAGGGCGGCCGCATCGAGCGCCTCAACGCGCGGGTGCTCGAGGCTGTGAACGCCTCGGGCGAGGTCTTCCTGTCGAACACGCGTATCGACGGTCGCTTCGCGCTGCGCCTGGCGATCGGCCACATCCGCACGGAGCAGCGCCACGTCGAACGGGCCTGGGCGCTCCTCCGCGGGGCGGCGTCCGACCACGCAGCGTAACCAGCCCGCCGCGCAACCCGCCATCGCGCACCGCCAACGGGCCGTACGCGCGGCAGCGGGTATTCGTCCGGCCGGCCGCCGGCCTGCGCTATACTCGCCGGCCATGGATGTCGCGGTCGTCTCGCTCGGGGCGCTGCTGGTCGCCATCATCGTCAGCTGCACCATCCGGCTGCACGTCGGCTTTCTCGCGATCGCCCTGGCCTGGATTGTCGGCGTGTACGTGGCCGGGATGAGCCCGCGCGAGGTCATGGCCGGCTTCCCGACCCGGCTCTTCCTGACGCTGACCGGCGTCACGCTGCTGTTCTCGCAGGCGCAGGCCAACGGCACGCTCGACCGCATCGCGCGCAAGGCGGTCGCGTACTGCCGCGGCAACGTCGGCGTGATGCCGATGATGTTCTTCCTGCTCTCGTTCGTGATCGCCTCGATCGGCCCGGGCAACATCGCGACGGTGGCCCTGATCGCGCCGATGGGCATGGCGGTGGCCGGCCAGGTCGGCGTGCCGGCCTTCCTGATGGCCATCATGGTCGCCAACGGCGCGAACGCCGGCTCGCTGTCGCCGATCGCCCCGACCGGAGTCATCGTCAACGGCGTGATGGCCGACATCGGCCTCGACGGCTACGAGGTGCTGAGCTACCTCAACAACATGATGGCGCACGTCGTGATCGCCTTCACCGCCTACTTCCTCTTCGGCGGCTGGCGCCTGCTGGGCCGCTATCACACCGGCAGCGTGAGCATGCCGGGCGGCACGGAGGGCGCGGCCGGCGACGCGCCGGCGGGCAGCGAGTTCACGCGGGCGCAGTGGCTCACGCTGGCCGTCATCGGCACGCTCGTAACGGGCGTCATCTTCTTCGACGTCGACGTCGGCCTGGGGGCCTTCACGGCGGCCGTGGTGCTCGCGTTGCTCAAGGCCGGCGACGAGCTCGAGGCCGTGAAGATCATGCCGTGGCGCGTCATCATGCTCGTGTGCGGCGTGACCGTCCTCATCTCGGTCCTCGAGGCCACCGGCGGCCTCGACCTGTTCACCCGGGTGCTGGCCGGCATGTCCACCCCGAACACGGTGACCGCCATCATCGCCTTCTCGACCGGGTTCGTCTCCATCTACAGCAGCACGTCGGGCGTGGTGCTGCCGGCGTTCCTGCCGACGGTCCCGGGCCTCGCCGAGCAGCTCGGCGGCGTCGCGCCGCTGGCGATCGCCTCGTCGATGAACGTCGGCGCGCACCTCGTCGACGTGGCGCCGCTGTCGACGCTGGGCGCGCTGTGCATGGCCGCCGCCCCGGCCAGCGAGGACAGCCGCGCGCTGTTCAACAAGCTGCTGGCCTGGGGCTTCTCGATGACCATCGTCGGCGGCTTCACCTGCTGGCTGCTGTTCACGGTGCTGCGGATCGGACTCGGCTGAGGCGGACTATCCAGGGAGTGAGTCATGACGAGATCGACAGCGAAGGTGTTCGCGCTGATCGCGGTGCTGGCAGCGGCGGCGTACGTGGCGCAGGCGAACGCGCCGGCCGATCTGCCGCAGATGGACGGCGTGCCCACCGCGGAGCCGGAGACGGTCGGGATGTCCGCGGCGCGGCTCGAGCGTCTCGACGGGGTGATGCAGGGCTACATCGACCGCAACGAGGTGGCCGGCGTCGTGACCCTCGTGGCGCGGCGGGGCAAGGTCGTGCACTTTTCGGCCCTAGGCCAGCGCGACGTCGAGGCCGGCGCGCCGATGACCCACGACGCCATCTTCCGCATCGCGTCGATGACCAAGCCGATCGCGTCGGTCGCGCTGATGATGCTCTACGAGGAAGGCCGCTTCCAGTTGCGCGACCCGATCGCCCGCTGGCTGCCGGAGTTCGCGGACATGCAGGTGGCGGTTCCCGCGCCGCCGCAGGAGCGGCTGACCGGGCGCTACAAGACGGTGCCGGCCTCCCGGCCGATCACCGTGCAGCAGATACTGACCCATACCGCCGGGCTCGCCAACAGCTACCGCGGCATCACCCAGCCGGAGTTCATGGAGCGGGTCGCGCCGCGCAAGCCGGGCGATACGGTGGGCGCCATGCTGAAGCGGCTCGCGACGCTGCCGCTCAACTTCCAGCCCGGCGACCACTGGGAGTACGGGCGGGCCACCGACGTCGTGGGACGGCTCGTCGAGGTGCTGACGGGCCAGACCCTCGACGCGTACCTGAAGGAGCGGATCTTCGAGCCGCTCGACATGGTCGACACCCACTTCTACCTGCCGCAGTCGAAGCTGGGCCGGTTCGCGGCGCACTACCGCCCGAACGCCCAGGGCACCATCGAGCTGGCGGAGGCGCCGACCGCAGAGAGCCGCTTCGTGGCCGAGCCGCACACCTACTTCAGCGGCGCCGGCGGGCTCGTGTCGACCGCGCGCGACTACTTCCGCTTCCACCAGATGATGCTGAACGGCGGCGAGCTCGACGGCGTGCGCATCCTCAGCCGCAAGACGGTCGAGCTGATGACCGCCAACCACACCGGCGGCAAGGGCATCTGGCTGGCCGGCCCGGGCTACGGCTTCGGCCTCGGCTACGCGGTGGTCACCGACCTCGGGCCCTCGGGCAGCCCGCGCTCGGAAGGCTCCTACTACTGGGGCGGCGCCTACGGCACGATCTTCTGGGTGGACCCGTCCGAGGAGCTGATCGGCATCCTGATGGAGCAGATCCGGCCGTACACCCATCTCAACGTCCGGCCGGATCTGGCGACGATGACGTATCAGGCGATCGTCGACTGAGCCGCGGCGCGGAGCCGGGCCGCCGCTTGACACGGCGGCCCGGCCTGTCATGATCGGATCGGAGGGGGCACGGCGACCGGCATGACTGGAGACGACGCGATGGAGAGTCCCGTCACGCAGGCGCAGTTCGAAGCCTTCCTGGCAGAGTTCCGCCAGCTCAAGGAGAGCTCGGTCACGAAGCACGACGTCTTTCAGGTCGTGTTCCTCGTGCAGACCGCCTGCTTCGCGGTCGTCGTCGGCACCGTCGTCGTGCTGAACGCCGTCGTGCTGAACGCCGTCGGGCTGCTCTGAGCCCGACGGCTGCCCCGCCGCGGACCCCGTAGAGTACGTCGGACACGTCGATTGCGGCCGATAACCTGGATCGGGCGGGCAGCCCGCCCCAGGTGAGTGGCCATGGTTGACGAACGATCCGGCAGAGCAAGAACGAATCCGTTTGGCAGCGCGACCAGGCGTCCCTGGCGCTGGTGCGCCGCGCTGCTGCTGGCGGCTGCCGCCGCCGTCCCGGCGGCGGCGCAGACGTCCGGGACCATCGAGGGCGCCGCGGTCGACGGCCAGGGCCTGGCCGTGCCCGGGGCGACGGTGACGCTCGCCGGCGAGGCGCTGATCGCCCCGGTCGTCGCGGTCACCCTCGTCGACGGGTCGTACCGCTTCCGGGCGCTCGGGCGCGGGTCGTACGACCTCACGTTCGAGCTGCCGGGCTTCCGCACGCTCGTCCGGGAGGGCGTCGTCGTCGCGGGCAACCGGGTGATCCGCATCGACGCGGCGCTCGAGCCGGCGGCGGTGGCCGAGACCGTGACGGTCACGGGCGCGGCGCCGGTCGTCGATATCAGGACGACGGCGCTCGTCAACGACTTCGGCGAGGCGGAGCTGCAGGACGTGCCCTCGGCCACGGACGTGTGGGCCGTGCTCGGCCAGACGGCGGGCGTCCGCATGCGCGGCTTCGACGTCGGCGGCTCGCACAAGAGCCAGCAGACCGGCTACGAGAGCTTCGGCGTGCGGAGCCAGAACCGGATTCTCGCCGACGGCGTCGACACGACCGAAGGCAGCGGCGGCACGGGGTTCTACTTCGACTACTACTCCATCGAGGAGTTCACGACCACGGCGGCGGGCGCCGACGTGGAGATGACCGCGCCGGGCTCGCTCGTCATGATGACCATGAAGAGCGGCGGCAACGACTTCAGCGGCCTGTTCCACGGAGACTACGAGCACGAGAGCTTCGTGGGCGAGAACCGCGACGCGGATCTCGAGGCGCGCGGCTACACCGGCAACCCGAACCTGCTCTTCTTCGAGACCCACGCCGACGTCGGCGGGCCGATCGTGCGCGACCGCGCCTGGTTCTACGCGTTCTACAACCACTTCCGCATCGACAAGGCGGTCTCGGGCGTGGATCGCGCCGTGGCCACCGACCTGGGCGACTTCGACAACTTCGGCGGCAAGGTGACGGTGCGGCTGACCGACCGGGACCGGCTGATCGGCTACACGCAGTGGGGGCTGAAAGAGAAGCCGAAGCGCGGGTTGTCGGCCGACGTCGGCCCCGACTCGGTGCTGGCGCAGGCGAGCTGGAGCACGGCGCACAAGGCGGAATGGCAGCGCGTGTGGAACGACCGCACGTTCATGACGGCGGCCTTCAAGCACTTCGGCCTGGCCTGGCCGATGGTGCCGCAGGTCGATCCCGCGCAGCAGCCGCCGCGCCTGGACACGGCGACCGGCCGGCTGAGCGGCGCCGGCTGGTTTCCGGGCGTCGACGGCGCGCCCCCGTTCACCTTCGTGCGCTGGAAGCCGCAGGCCACCGTGAGCCTGAACCATTACGCGCCGGACTTCGGCGGCAGCCACGATCTCAAGGTGGGCTACGAGTTCCAGATCGACAGCAGCCAGTTCGGCTCGAACGCCAATTCCGGGCACGTCCGCTACCTCGACGACAGCGCCAACGCCCGCCCGTTCGGCGTCGACCGCATCATGCTCTTCAGCATGCCCGCCGCGGGAGAGATCGCCGCCGACAACCGGAACCGGCATCACGCGGCATTCGTTCAGGACACGTGGCGGCCCGTGGACCGGCTCTCGCTGAACCTGGGCGTCCGCTACGAGCAGCAGCGGACGTACTTCCTGGACGCGGTCTCCAACCCCTTCCTGGCCGACTTCTTTCCCGGCGGCACCACCGCGGGCCGGACGAACGTCCTCTGGAACACCTGGGCGCCGCGGCTGGGCGTGACCTTCGCGCTGACGCCGGACACGGTGCTGAAGGGGCACTACGGCCGCTACTACGTGAACCTGGCCG
This sequence comes from Vicinamibacterales bacterium, assembly GCA_963665465.1. Lineage (GTDB taxonomy): Bacteria > Acidobacteriota > Vicinamibacteria > Vicinamibacterales > UBA8438 > JAAXGX01. The sequence continues at coordinate 2,887,887 of OY762226.1, read as the reverse complement.
ACTCGCACGGGGTGGCCAATCCGGCCAGCACGGCCTGGATCCGCTACGCCTTCCTCGATCCGAACGCCAACGGGCTCTACGACGGCCCCGGCGAGCTGGGAGTGAAGCTGGACGACCTGGGCGCCACCGGCACCGACCTTCGCGCCGAGGGAACCGCCGTCGACCCCGACCTGGCGCCGGAGCACGTCGACGAGATCAGCGTCTCGCTGGAGCACGAGGTGGCGGCGGACACCTCCCTGCGCTTCTCCTACGTCCGCAAGGACGTCAGCGGCGACAGCGGCATCTGGAACGCCCCGCAGCAGGGCGCGCTGCTCGCCGGGCGGGGCATCTCGTGCGCCGCGGATCCCGAGTGGGACTGCCCGCTCAACGCCCTGACCGGCGCGCTGCTCAACGTCCAGCGGGTCCCCGACGACGTGGCCGGACTCGTCGACAACCGGCTCACCGCCTTCCCCGGCCTGGAGGCCGCCTACGACACGCTGCAGGTGGCCGTGAACCGGCGCTTCACCGGCGGGCTCCTGCTGCAGGCCAGCTTCGACTACCAGTGGCGGGACGAGTTCCGCGCCGCCGGCGGCGAGAACCGGAGCCCGCTCTTCGCGGACCCGCTGGTCGTCGGCTCGGGCGGGCACGGCCGGATCTGGCAGAACCACAGCCTCGACGTCGACGGCCGGCAGGCGACCACCAACTGGGGCGGCCGCCTGCTGGCGCGCTACACGCTGCCGTACGACGTCGGGCTGTCGGCGAACGTCCGGCACCAGAGCGGCTGGCCGTACGCCCTGATCCAGCGCGTGGACGTCCCGGGCACCGGCACCAACCAGCCGATCTTCCTCACCGACCTGGCCGCCAACCGCTCCGAGAACGTGACGATGGCCGACCTGCGCCTGGACAAGGCGCTCGCCGTGGGGGCCGGCGGCCGGCTGACCCTGATGCTGGACCTCTACAACCTCTTCAACTCGAACGCGGTGACCAACTTCTCGCTGCGCACCGCCGACGCCGAGCGCATCATCGCCGCCCTCGACCCGATCGCGATGAAGCTGGGCGCGCGGTACGAGTTCTGAGCGATGGACTGGCATTGCGGCGTTCCTCCGCCCGTTTGACAACCCGGCGGCAAGCGGTGCCTGGGATCTCGTCGTCATCGACGAAGCCCACAAGCTGCGCAATGCGTACCTTCCGAGTAGCAAGGTCGGTCAGGGCATCCGCTGGGCGGTCGAGTAGCGGCGGGCGCAATCAACGGACTACAAGGGACAGACATCGGATGAACGAGAAGTGCGAACTATTGAAAACGCTGCTGAAGGAGTTGTTCCAGCTCGACCGGCCCGACCTCGACTTTGGCATCTACCGCGTCCTCCACGCCAGGAGCGCCGAGGTGTCCGAGTTCCTGGACAAGGACCTGCTGCCGCAGGTCAAGGATGCCTTCGCGCTCCACCGAAGCGCCGACAAGACGGAGTTGCAAAAGGAATTGTCCAAGGTGATCGCGGACATAGAGGCCGCTGGAATGAACCCGGACGACTCACCCAAAGTCCGGATCCTGCGCGCCCGGCTCGAGAGCGATGCGGTGGACATCGGCGCGCTGGAAAGCGACGTCTACCATCACCTGTTCAGCTTTTTCCGGCGGTACTACTCGGAGGGCGACTTCCTCGCAAAGCGAGTCTACAAGCCGGGCGTCTACGCGATTCCCTACGAGGGCGAGGAGGTCACGCTCCACTGGGCCAACAAGGATCAGTACTACATCAAGACCAGCGATTACCTGCGCGACTACGCATTCCGCCTGCGGCCGGAGGACGAGAAGAAGCCGATGCGCGCGCACTTCCGGTTGGGGGATGTTGCCGAGGGCGAACACGGCAATGTCAAGGCCGCCGACGGCAGGGACCGCGTGTTCATGCTGGCGGCGCCGGGGGAGTCCGGCCGCGGCTTCATCGCCGAAGAGGACGGCGAGCAGGGCAGGGAACTCGTCGTCCTCTTCGAATACCGTCCCGCGTCACTCACGGACTGGTCAGAGGACGAACGCACCGGGAAGAGGAAGCCCCCTGCACAGAAGGACCTGAGCAAGTTCGCCGCCGCCCGCATCCTGACCCTGACCGACGCCGCGTTGACGGAGTGGATCGCCGAGCTGGGCAAGCCGCACGTCATGGCGAACGGCGAGCAGGCCGGATACAGCCGCCTCGAGGCGCACCTGAAACGCTACGCTGCGCGCAACACCTTCGACTACTTCGTCCACAAGGACCTCGGCACCTTCCTCCGCCGGGAATTGGACTTCTACGTGAAGACCGAGGTCATGCACCTGGACGACGTGGAGAACGAGTCCGCGCCGCGCGTCGAGCAGTACCTCTCCAAGATCAAGGTCATCCGCAGGATCGCCGGCAAGATCATCGACTTCCTTGCCCAGCTCGAGAACTTCCAGAAGAGGCTGTGGCTGAAGAAGAAGTTCGTGGTCGAGACGCAGTACTGCGTCTCGGTCGGCTGTATCCCGGAGGCGTTTTACGCGGAGATTGCCGCCAATGATGCGCAACGAGACGAATGGGTGAAGCTCCTTGCGATTGATGAGATCACGGGTGACCTGACCACGCCCGGCTACAGCAAGAAGCTCAAGCCCGAACTTCTGAAGGCGCACCCGACGCTGGTGGTAGATACGCGACACTTCGGTCTGGATTTCACAGAGCGTCTACTTGAAGCGCTCGCAGAGGGTGTGGAGGAGCAGACCGATGGGATACTATTTCACGGCGAGAATACGGAGGCGCTTGCGCTTAGCCGGCGTCGATACCGCAACCAGATCAATGCTCTATATATCGATCCTCCCTACAACACTGATGCATCGGAAATCAACTACAAGAATGGCTACAGGAACTCCTCCTGGTTAGCGCTCGTTGCCGAGAGACTTCAGGAAACGCTGTCGTTGCTTCAACACGATGCAGTCTTGTGCATTACGATTGATGACGCGGAGCTGCATAACCTGAGAGCTCTAATCGATTCGATTCTAGGGCGGTACGAATTGCTTGGCGTCGTGCCCATAAAGAATAATCCTGCTGGTCGAACGGGCACAGTTGGCTTCTCGGTGTGCCACGAGTATGCCCTATTCTACGGATTACCTGGCGTGGCACGCGTCGGCCGCCTCGAGCACTCGGAGGCTCAGAAGGCTCGCTACAAGGAGCACGATGACATATCTGCCTTCGAGTGGACGAACTTTCGAAAACATGGGGGACAGAACACGTACCGCATGAAGCGGCCGCGGCAATTCTACCCGATTTACGTAGATGGGGAGCGCATCCGCATCCCCGCAATGGAATGGGACAACGGAACCCGCACGTGGAAGGTGCTTGATCCTCCAAGTGCAACGGAGGAAACACTTTTTCCAATAGATGGCGATGGACGTGAGCGCATTTGGGACTTCGTCGTTGAAACTGCGAGGGCAAACGTCCCACACCTTCGGGTTCGGAAGGACTCACGCGGGCACAGGGCAATTTATAGAAAATGGCGCCTGAACGATGAGGGCCTCTTGCCACAAACCTGGTGGGAAAAGTCTGAATATTCGGCCGCGGCGCACGGAACGAATTTGCTCGGAAATCTATTTGGGGAAGTGCACAAGTTCGCTTTTCCAAAATCTGTTCATGCCGTAGCAGATTGCTTGAAAGTCGCTGGGCTTCGAATCAATGCGGATGGCGTTGCTCTGGACTACTTCGCAGGCTCGGGCACCACAGGCCATGCCGTTATCAACCTCAATCGCGGGGACGGCAGCCGACGCAAGTTCATTCTCGTCGAGATGGGCGACTACTTCGACACGGTGCTGCTGCCGCGCATCAAGAAGGTCACCTTCACGCCGGAGTGGAAGGACGGCAAGCCCGGGCGTCTCGCGACACGGGAGGAGGCGGAGCGCAGCCCGCGCATCGTGAAAGTCGTTCGGCTTGAGTCCTACGAAGACACCCTGAACAACCTGGAGACGCGACGCACGGAGCAGCAACAGTTTCTGCTCGACGCCGCCGAGGCGCAGGGGGCGGATGGCCTCAAGGAGCAGTACCTCCTGCGCTACCTGCTCGACGTCGAGACGCGCGGCAGCCAGTCGCTCCTCAACTTGCGGGCGTTCGAGGACCCCACGGCCTACAAGCTGAAGGTCAAGCGTCCCGGATCGGATGAGAGCTGCGAGGTCAACGTCGATCTGCTGGAAACCTTCAACTGGCTGATCGGCCTTGCCGTTCGGCACATCGCTGCTCGGCGGTCCTTTGTCGCTACGTTCGAGCGTGACGAAGAGAGGCGCTTGCGATTGGCGGGCCGCCTCGAGCAGGGCGAGGATGGTCGGTTCTGGTTCCGCACGGTCACGGGCGCGACCCCAGACGGCCGGCGGACCCTTGTCATCTGGCGCAAGCTGACGGGCGAGCCCGAGCAGGACAACCTGGTGCTCGACGAGTGGTTCACGCGGCAGGGCTACTCGGCCGGGGACAGCGAGTTCGATCTCGTCTACGTCAACGGCGGCAACAACCTGGAGAACCTCAAGACCCCTGACGACCTGTGGAAGGTTCGTCTGATCGAAGAGGACTTCCATCGCCTGATGTTCGAGATGGAGGAAGCGTAATGGCGCGTCGCACCAGGAATCGACCGCAGGTGCCATTCGCTCACAAGCTGGTGCTCAACCAGTGGGTGCTATCTCTCTTCAGCGTGCCGAATTTCGCGACGCTGGCGGAGCACCTGCAGGATGAGGGGCTCGAAGGGCTGGACGAGAACAACGTCCACCATTTCCACCACGCGCTTACGGCACAGCTCTTCAATCTGACGCAACTGCCCACCGAGCTGCTGTTGGAGTACGACCAGCACATCGTCAAGCACACGCAGCGGCTGAACGAACGGCGGATCACCCACGGCGAGGATCCGATCGTCTGGAAGTACTTCCAGTACCTGACGCTGCTCTTCAGCGAGATCTATCTGGACCGTTACTTCAGCGATCCGGAGGCGCTGCTCGAGGCCCTGAACGCACAGGTGGCCGCGTACAACGCCGACAAGGAGGAGTACGACCAGATTGTCGGGTTCGACGAGGCCGCCGCGGCCTGGCCGCAACTCAACAAGCTTGCCTTCTGGATGGCCACCGGCAGCGGCAAGACGCTGCTGATGCACGCCAACATCCTCCAGTACCGGCACTACCTGACCCGGCACGGCCGCCGGCACGAGCTGAACCGCATCCTCCTGCTGACGCCCAACGAGGGGTTGTCGCAGCAGCATCTGCGCGAGTTCGAAGCAGCGGGGATCCAGGCCGAACTGTTCGACAAGGACGGCGGCGGGCTGTTCAGCGGGCAGGCCGTGGAGATCCTCGAAGTGACCCGCCTGCGTGACGAGATGGGCGACCGGACCGTCGCCGTCGACGCTTTCGAGGGGAACAACCTGGTGCTGGTGGATGAAGGGCACCGCGGCGCCAGCGGCGGAGACGAAGGCGCGTGGATGCGTTTCCGCAATGCGCTGTGCGAAAAGGGATTCTCCTTCGAGTACTCGGCCACCTTCGGGCAGGCCGTCAAGGGCAGTCCCAAGCTGACCGGGCTGTACGCCAGGAACACGCTGTGCGACTACTCGTACCGCTATTTCTACGCGGACGGTTTTGGCAAGGACTACCAGATCCTCAATTTCGACGAGGGCACGCAACGGCACGATCTGGAGCTGTACCTGGTGACCTGTCTGCTCTCGTTCTTCCAGCAGCAGCGGCTCTATCGTGAGCAGGGCGATTCCTTCCGGCCGTTCAACGTCGAGAAGCCCTTGTTGATCTTCGTCGGCGGTCGGGTGACGGCGACGCTCGCAAGAAAGGACGCGTCGGACATTGTGGAGATCTTGCGGTTCCTGGACCGCTACGCGGTCGACGCCGCCAGCAGCATCCAGCGCATCGAGCGGGTGCTCCATCAGGGACTTGTCACCGCCGCGGGCAGGAACCTGTTCGCCGGGCGATTTTCGTATCTCAATGCGATCGGACTCTCGCCGGCACAGATCTTCGATGAGACGCTCGCAACGCTCTTCAATGCCCCCGACGGCGGCCGGCTCCATGTCGAGAACCTGAAGAGCGCCGCCGGCGAAGTGGCCCTGCGGCTCGGCGACGGAAACGACCCCTTCGGCGTCATCAACGTGGGTGACGACGCCAAGCTGGTGAAATTGTGCGGCGAGAATGACCTTGCCACGGGTTGGAGCGAGTTCTCCGGATCGCTCTTTCACGAGATCAACAAACCGCGCTCGACGGTGCACCTGCTCATCGGTTCGAAGAAGTTCACCGAGGGCTGGAGCAGTTGGCGTGTCTCGACGATGGGCCTGATGAACGTGGGCAAGGGGGAAGGCGCGCAGATCATCCAGCTCTTCGGGCGCGGCGTCAGGCTGAAAGGCTACGACGTGAGCCTCAAGCGCAGCGCCAGGACGCAGCTCCCCGAAGGTCTCCGGCGGCCGAAACACGTTGGTTTGCTTGAAACGCTCGGCATCTTCGGCATTCACGCCGACTACATGGCGCAGTTCCGGGATTTCCTCGAAGAGGAGGGTCTACCCACAAACGACGACCGCGTCGAGTACTTCCTGCCGGTGAGGAAGAACCTCGGGACGCAGAAGCTCAAGACGATCCGGCTCAGGAAGAGGATAGGCGGCGTCAGCACCGAGTCCGGCGGTGCATTCCGCAAGCTCGCGCCCGTGCCTACCCTGGCGCCACCGGACCCCGCCGGCGATCGGGCCACCGAATACCTCCAGAAGAACCAGGTGGTGCTCAACTGGTATCCGAAGATCCACGCAATGAAGTCGGCCGGTCTGGCTGGCGGCGATGCCGATGCCGCGCCGAACGAGACCCACTTGACACCACACCACGTGGCCTTCCTCGATATCGATCGGATCTACTTCGAGCTCGAGCGATTCAAGGCCGAGCGCGGCTGGTACAACCTGAACGTCACGCGGCAGGGGATGGAGGCGCTGCTCGACGACCAGAGCTGGTACCGGTTGCAGATTCCCCAGGAGGAACTGAACGGGGATTCATACGAGAAGGTGCGGATCTGGGAGGAGATCGCCATCGCCCTGCTCAAGAAATACACCGAGCGCTACTACACGTTCCGCAAGCGCGAGTGGGAGCTGCCCCACCTCGAATACCGCGATCTGGAAGATGACGACCCGAACTTCCTCCGTGTGAAGGAGTCGCCGGACGACGGCTACCGCATCCTGATCGACGAGTCGAAAGAGGACATCGTCGCAAAGCTCGAGGAGCTCAGAACCGCCATCCAGACGAAGCAGCGCACGCCATGGGAATTCCAGGGCATGAAGGCGGTGTGGTTCGAAAACCATCTGTACGAGCCTCTGCTCTGCCTGGACACCGAGGTCGTCGAGATCAGTCCGGTGCCGTTGAACAGGGGCGAGCGCCAGTTCGTCGAGGATCTGAGAGCGTTTCACGATGGACACGCGGAATTCTTCAAGACCCGCCAACTCTATCTGCTGCGAAACCTGAGCAGGGGCCGGGGCGTTGGCTTCTTCGAAGCCGGCAACTTCCACCCCGACTTCATCCTGTGGTTGCTGGAGGACGGCCAGCAGCGGGTCATCTTCGTGGACCCCAAGGGAATCCGGAACCTCGGGCCGAGCGATCCCAGGATCCGGTTCCACGAGACCATCAAGGAGATCGAACAGCGCCTCGGCGACACCGCTGTGCGCCTGGAGTCCTTCATCGTCTCGGACACGCACTCCTCGACGATGCGTGCGCTGTGGGACATGGAGAAGAACGAGATGCAGAAGCGGCACGTCCTCTTTCAGGAGGACGGGGACAGCTATATCGGCATGATGCTCGGGGCGTAGCGACCACCTGGAAGCCCCCCTACGGCGTGCGGAACCTGTCCGGCAGGATCGACTGGAAGTCGGTCACGACGTCGGCGGGGCCCTCGGCGTTCCACGCGCGGAAGTACTCCGCGAGCGCCGCGCGCGCGCGTCGTCCATCCTCATCGAGGTCATCCTCCCCGTCAGAAGATCGCGACCGGCACGACGGTCGAGCCGGTGGCGCCCTGGATCTTGAGCGGCTGCACGACGAAGGCGAACTCGTGCACCCCGGCGGCGGCCAGCTCGGCCAGCCGCATGCGCTCCACGAGGTGGATGCCGTGGACGACGAGCATCATCTGGTGAATCGGCAGCGAGACCTCCGGATCCGGGTTGGGCGAGACCTCGATCGGCTGGTTGTCGGCGCCGAGCAGCATGGGATCGTGCTCCACCAGCCACTCGGCCGCCGCGACGCCGATGCCCGGGTTCGTCGCCATGAAGCGTTCGCCGTCGGTGTCCCAGAGCACGCCCCAGCCGGTGTGGATCAGCACGGCGTCGCCGGGCTCGAGCGCCACGCCCTGCCGGTCGAGCGCCTGCTGCAGGTCGTCGACCGTGATCTCGTACGTGTCGGGCAGCATGTCGACGCCCTTGAGCGCCGCCACGTCGATCAGCACGCCCCGCGTCATGAGGGTGCCGACGTTCTCGACGCCCAGGCGCGTGAAGCCGCTGCGCGTCATGACCTCGTTCTGATCGAAGCAGTTGTAGAAGCTGTCGCCGATGGTCTGGTGGGCGAAGCCGTCGAACTGCGTGCCCACCTGGCCCATCTCGGCGACGACGAGCTCCTCGTTCGAGGCGCGGCGGTTCGTGCCGGCGGGGGCGCCGGTGGGCTTCATGTAGACGTCGAAGTGCCGGTTGCCGAGCGGTATCGACCCGTGCAGCACCTGCCCGAGCTCGACCACGCGTCCGGTCCGGATCAGGCTCGCCGCGCGGAGCACCGTTTCCGGACCCATGTGATTGGCCGCTCCCCGCTCGTCGCCCGCGCCCCACTTGCTCGGACAGCGCTCGTCGGGCGACGGCGGCGACCAGGACTGGGCCGCGACGGGCGCGCCGGACGCGAGGACGAGCACGAACGAGGCGACGGCGATGGCGGCCAGGGTGGTGAATCGCATGACTTCCTCCGTGACTGGTGCGGCCGGGACGCTGCGCCGCGGAACGGCGCAGGCGACGATTTCGGCCCTAGTCTAAACCACCCCGCCATCCGCCGGACGGGCGCTGTTTGACAGTCTCGCGGCGCCTGCACTAAGGTACGCGGCAGCATGCGCTGCACGGACAATCATCGGGATCATCATCGGCCGCGACACGGCGGGCACAGGTGGTGCGCGTGAGCTAGGCGAGAGAACCGGGATTGTTGGTGCAACAGACGGCCTCGCCGAGCATCGGCGGGGCTTTTTTTGTTGGGCGCGGAGAGACGCGATGAACTTTGCAAAACTCGATGGGCTGATTCCGGCGGTCATACAGGACGACGAGAGCAACGAGGTGCTGATGGTGGGCTTCATGAACCAGCAGGCGCTCGACCACACCACCGCCTCGGGGTTCGCCACGTTCTTCAGCCGCACCCGCAACACGCTCTGGACGAAGGGCGAGACGTCGGGCAACCGGCTGCAGGTCGTGCGCATCCTCACCGACTGCGACGACGACACGGTGCTGGTGCGCGTCAAGCGCCTCGGGGACGGCAACGTCTGCCACACGGGGACGCGCTCCTGCTTCGTCCGCGAGATGGACGCCGCGGCGGCGGGTGCCTCATGAAGCTGCGACTCGGACTCCCCAAGGGGTCGCTGCAGGACTCGACCGTCCAGCTCTTCGCGCGCGCGGGCTTCAACATCTACGTCAGCCCGCGCTCCTACTTCCCCACGATCGACGATCCGGAGATCGAGTGCACGCTGATCCGTGCGCAGGAGATGGCGCGCTACGTCGCCGTCGACGCGGTCGACGCCGGCCTGACGGGACAGGACTGGATTGCGGAGCATCAGGCGGCCACCGGGGACCGGGTGGTCACCATCGCGGACCTGATCTACTCCAAGCAGAGCTTCCGCAAGGTCCGCTGGGTGCTGGCCGTGCCGGAAGACTCCCGCTTCCGCACGCCCGAGGACCTGCGGGGAGCCACCATCGCGACCGAGCTGGTGCGCGCCACCGAGTCGTACTTCGCCGCCCGGAACGTGGAGGTCAACGTCGAGTTCTCCTGGGGCGCGACCGAGGTGAAGCCCCCGGAGCTGGCCGACGCCATCGTCGAAGCCACCGAGACCGGATCGACGCTGCGCGCCAACCACCTGCGCATCGTCGACACCGTCCTGGAATCGAACCCGCAGCTCATCGCCAGCGAGAAGGCCGCCGCGGACGAGTGGAAGCGGGAGAAGCTGGACAACATCGCGCTGCTGCTCCGGGCGGGCATCGAGGCGCAGGACCGCGTGGGGCTGATGCTCAACGTGCAGCGGGCCGACCTGAGCCGCGTCCTGAACCTCCTGCCGGCGCTGCAGCGGCCCACGGTGGCGGCGCTCAGCGACGACAACTGGGTGTCCATCAACACGGTGCTCGACGAGCGCACCGTGCGCGAGCTGATCCCCAAGCTGAAGGCCGCGGGCGGCCACGGCATCGTGGAGTATCCTCTGAACAAGATCGCGCTCTAGCCGGCTCTAGCCGGCAACCGGCATGAGAGTCACCTCCTCCTCGAACGCGCGCACCCGGCGCCGGCTGCTCGACCGGCAGCTCGCGTCCGACCCGGCCGTGGCCAGGCGCGTGGCGCGCATCGTCGCGGGCGTCCGGCGCCGCGGCGACGCCGCCCTCGGCGACTACGTCCGGCGGCTCGACGGCTGGAGCGGACCGCTCGAGGTGCCGCCCGACGAGATTCGCACCGCGGCCGCCGGGGTGCCGCCCGCCGTGCGGCGCGCCATCAAGGCGGCCGCCCGGCAGGTCCGGCGCATCGCCAGGCGCCAGGTGCCGCAGGACTGGAAGGTGTCCACGGCGCCCGGCGTGGTCGTCGAGCAGCGCGTCACACCGCTCGGGCGCGTCGGCTGCTACGTGCCCGGCGGACGCTACCCGCTGCCGTCATCGCTGCTGATGACGGCCATTCCGGCCCGCGTGGCCGGTGTCAGCGAAGTGGTCGCGGCCAGCCCGAGCCTGGATCCGGCCGTCTGCGCGGCCGCGCTGGAGGCCGACGTGTCGCGGCTGTTCCGGATGGGCGGTGCGCACGCCGTCGCGGCGCTGGCGTACGGCACGGCGAGCGTGCCGCGGGTCGAGAAGATCGTCGGCCCCGGCAACGCCTACGTGGCCGCCGCCAAGGCCCTCGTCTCCGCGGACTGCCCGATCGACTTCTTCGCGGGGCCGACCGAGATCGTCATCGTGGCCAGCGAGGGCACGGCGGCCTGGCTGGCAGCCGATCTCGTGGCGCAGGCCGAGCACGATCCGGACGCGCGCGCCGTGCTGCTGACGCCGAGCGCGAGCCTGGCGCGCGAGGTGGCGCGCGAGGTCGACCGGCAGCTCGTCGACCACCCGGCCGCCCGACCGTCCATCGAGCAGCACGGCGCGGTGGTGGTCACCGCCAGCCTCGACGAGGCGGTGGACCTGGCCAACGAGATCGCGCCCGAGCACGCCGTGTGCGACATGGAAGCGGTCGCGCGGCGGCTCACGCGGGCCGGCACCGTCTTCGTGGGCCCCTACGGTGCCCAGGCGGCCGGCGACTACGCGACAGGCTCGAACCACGTGCTGCCCACCGGCGGCGCGGCCCGCTTTCGCGGCGGGCTCAGCGCCGCGGACTTCGTGCGCGTCGGCAGCGTCCAGCGCCTCAGCGGCGAGGGGCTTCGCCGGCTGGCGCCCACCGTCATCTCCCTGGCCAACGCCGAGGGCCTGACCGCGCACGCGGCGTCGGTCGCGGTCAGGCTGCGATGAGCACGCCGGAGCGGCGGGCGCGGATCGATCGGCGCACCCGCGAGACGCAGATTGCCCTGCAGCTCGACCTCGACGGCCAGGGCGAGTTCGACGTGCGGACCGGCATCCGCTTCCTGGACCACATGCTGGAGCTGGTGGCCCGCCACGGGGTGCTGAATCTCGCCGTGGACGCGACGGGCGACCTCGACGTCGATCAGCACCACACGGTCGAGGACGTCGGCATCGCGCTCGGCGAAGCGGTGAGCCGGGCGCTCGGGTCGCGACGCGGCATCAATCGGGCCGGCTACTTCGTCATGCCGATGGACGAGACGCTGGGCGTCGCCGCCATCGACCTGAGCGGCCGCGTGCACACGGTCGTCGACCTGCGGGTGCGCGCCCGGCTCGTCGGCGACCTGCAGACCGAGCTGGTCACCGACTTTTTCGAGGGGTTCGCGCAGGGCGCGCGGGCCAACGTGCACCTCAAGGTGCTCTACGGCCGCTCGAGCCACCACAAGGTGGAAGCCGTCTTCAAGGCGTTCGCACGCGCCCTGCGCGTCGCCTGCTCGCGGGACCGCCAGCTCGGCGAGAGCCTGCCGAGCACGAAGGGGCTGCTCTAGGAGTCCGTGGTGAAACCCCGCGTTGCACCGAGAGCGGCGAGGCGCCCGGCTGACAAGGCGCGACGAGGGAGCATATTGGGCATATTCGACCGAGGAGCAACGCAGTCAGGCGGGATGCATCGCCGCTCGAATGCAGCGGGGCCTTTTGCCACGGGCTCCTAGGGACCGCGTCATGATTGCGCTCATCGACTACGGCGCCGGCAACCTGACGTCGGTCAGGAAGGCCCTGCGGCACCTCGGCGCGCGGTTCGAGACGCCGGCGGCGCCGGCGGAGATGGCCGGCGCGTCGGCCATCATCGTGCCGGGCGTCGGGCACTTCGAGGCCACGACCGCCCTCGCGCCGGACTGGCGCGACACGATCACTGCGGCGGTTGCGCGCGGCACCCCGCTCATGGGCATCTGCGTCGGCCTCCAATGGCTCTTCGAGGGCAGCGACGAGGCGCCGGGCGTAGGCGGGCTGGCGGCCATGCCGGGCACCTGCGCCCTGATCCGCGGCGACGACTACGACGGCTTCGGCAGGTTCAAGGTGCCGCACGTGGGCTGGAACAGCCTGCACCTCACGCGCGACTCGTGGCTGCTCGACGGCGTGCGCGAAGGCGACCAGGTCTACTTCACGCACTCGTACGCCGCGCCGGTCACCGCCGATTGCGTGGCCTCGACCCGCTACGGGATCGATTTCGCCAGCGCCGTCCAGCGCGACCAGGTCGCGGGCGTCCAGTTCCACCCCGAGAAGTCGGGCGCGGTCGGCCTGCGCATCCTCGGCAACTTCCTCGAGCGGGTGCCGGCGTGACGGAGGCCCCGCGCACGCGCGTCTGACTGCCATGCTCTCCAAGCGCATCATCGCCTGTCTCGACGTCCGCGACGGCCAGGTCGTCAAGGGCATCAACTTCGAGGGCCTGCGGTCGGCCGGCGACCCGGCGGCGCTCGCGCAGCGCTACAACCGCGAGGGCATCGACGAGGTGGTGATCCTCGACGTCACCGCGACCATCGAGAAGCGCAAGGCCATGGCCCGCACGATCCAGGCGGTGGCCCGGGAGATCTTCCTGCCGCTCTGCGTCGGGGGCGGGATCAACGACGAGGCCCACGCCGACGCGGCCATCGAGGCGGGGGCCGACAAGGTGAGCCTGAATACCGCCGCCATCGCCCGCCCCGAGCTGCTCACGGCCCTGGCGGGGCGCTACGGGAGCCAGGCCGTGATCGTGGCCATCGACGCGAAGCGCGAGGGCGGCGCCTTCCGCATCTACGTCCGCAGCGGCCGGCAGGCCACGGATCGCGATGCCGTCGAGTGGGCCCGGGAGGCGGCCGATCGCGGCGCCGGCGAGATTCTGCTGACCTCGATCGACCGCGACGGAACCAAGAGCGGGTTCGACTGCGAGCTGACGGCGGCCGTCTCCGAGGCCGTCTCCATTCCGGTCATCGCCTCCGGCGGGGCCGGCACGTTCGATCACTTCGTGGACGTGTTCACGGCGGGCCGGGCCGACGCCGCGCTGGCGGCCTCCATCTTCCACTACGCCGAGCGCGCGGTGGTCGACCTCAAGCAGCATCTGGCAGGTCGCGGCATCCCGGTCAGGCTCTGACCCCTTCGATGCTCATCCCCTCCATCGATCTCAAGGGCGGCCAGGTCGTGCAGCTCATCCAGGGCGAGCGGCCTGCGCTCGCGTCGGACGACGTCGCAGCCTGGGTGCGCCGGTTCCAGGGGTTCCCGCGCGTGCAGCTGATCGACCTCGACGCGGCCCTGGGCTCGGGCACCAACGATGCGCTGGTGCGGCATGTCGCGCCGCAGCTCCCCTGCCGCGTCGGCGGCGGGATCCGCAGCGTCGAACGCGCACGGACCGTGCTCGACTACGGCGCGACGGCGGTCATCGTCGGCTCGTCGCTGTTCCGCGGCGGCCGGCCGGATCTCGCCTTCGCCGCCGACCTCGCCGCCGCGGTCGGTCCCGAGCGGATCATCGCCGCGGTCGACAGCAAGGGCGGCCAGGTGGTCGTCAAGGGCTGGCAGGAAGCGGCGGGGCCGACCGCGGTCGAGGCGGTCCGGCAACTCGAGCCGTTCTGCGAGGAGTTCCTCTATACGCACGTCGACAAGGAAGGGCTGATGCAGGGCACCGACCTGGACGCGATCATGGCGGTGCGGCGCGCAACGAGCCGGCGGCTCACGGCCGCCGGCGGCATCACGACGCAGGCGGAGATCGACACGCTCGATGCCGAGGGCATCGACGCCGTCGTCGGCATGGCGATCTACACCGGACGGCTGCCGATCCCGAACGTTTCCGCGAGCTGAACGATGAGCGGCACGACGGGGACCCGGCGCCCGCGGACGGGCGGCTGGGTGTGGCTGCTGGCCCGCCTCGGGGTGCGCACGTTCTATCGGATCGAGCGCATCGGGGAGCCGCTGCCCGCGGGCGCGCTGCTGCTGGTCGCGAACCACCCCAACACGCTGCTGGACCCCGCGCTCGTCCAGGCGACCGCCGGGCGGCCCGTCCGCTTCCTGGCCAAGTCGACGCTCTTCGCCGGCCATCCGATGAGCCCGTTCATCCGCAGGTCGGGGGCGATTCCCGTCTACCGCAAGATCGACCCCGGCGTGGACACCTCCCGCAACACCGAGATGTTCGCCGCCGTCGGCGCGGCGCTGGCGGCCGGCGAGGCCGTCTGCCTCTTTCCCGAGGGCATCAGCCACTCCAGCGGCCGGCTGGAGCCGCTCCGGACGGGGGCCGCGCGGATGGCGCTGACCAGCGCCGCCGCCGGCCACCCGGTGACCATCGTGCCGATCGGCCTCAACTTCGACCACGTCGCGAGGTTCCGCTCGAGGGTCACCGCGGTCTTCGGCCGGCCCTTCGACGCCAGCGACCACCTGGCACTGCACGCCACCGACGACGCGGCCGCCGTCCGGGAGCTGACCGAGCGCACCGCCCACCGCCTGCGCCGCCTCATGGTCGAAGCCGAGCCGCGCCAAGACCTGCCGGTCGTGGCGCGGCTCGAGCGGCTGTACGCCGCCGCGCGCGGCGTGTCCCGCGACCCGCGCGAGCAGCTCGGTCGGCGGCGCCTGATCGCCGCCGGGATGGCGGAGCTGCGCGAGCGCGATCCGGAGCGGCTGGGCGCCATCACGGCGCGCGTCAACGACTACGACGCCAGTCTCACGCGGTTCGGGCTGCGCGAGCGCGACGTCGACCGCCGCATCCCGTTCGCGGCCGCGGCCCGCTTCGTGACGCGCGAAGGGCTGCTGGCGCTGGTGCTGGCACCGCTGGCGCTGGCCGCCCTCGTGGTCTTCGCCGCGCCCTACTGGCTCACCGGATGGATCAACCGGCGGGCACCCGATCTGAAGAGCCGCGCCGCGTGGCAGGTGGTCGGCGGGGGGCTGATCTACGGGGCGTGGATCGGGGCGTTCGGCGGCATGGTCGCGGCACGGGAAGGTGCGGCCGCCGGGCTGGCAACGGCCGCCGGACTGCTCGGGCTGGCGTTCGCCGGGGTGCACGCCGTCGAGCGCGAGGCGGCCGTGATGCGCATGGTGCGTGCCTTCTTCGCGCTGCGCCAGACGCCGCTGGCCGCACGCGCCGCCTTGCGCCGCCAGCGCGCCGCCCTGGCGGAGGTCCTCGACCAGACCCACGCATGGCTGGACGAGCCGCGAGGCGACGAGGGGGGAGCTACTCGAGAGCGCCCAGGCTGAGGAGGTTGGCGAGGAGCTGAAAGGCGCCCGGGGTGCCGGCCGGGAGCTGCCGCCAGAGCCCCAGCCCGACGTAGAGCCAGCGCCCGCGGCCGTGCCGCGTCTCGACCAGCGCGCCGCGCTTCACGCCCGGGTTCCACTCGAACGAGTCCTCGAGCTCGATCAGATCGACGTAGGCCGGGTCCTTCTCGCCGAGGAAGTAAAGCCCCCGCTCCTGCACCCAGCCGCTCCACGTCCGCTCGTCCACCGGGTTGGGCCAGACGAACACCGGGTGGTCGCGCGCCAGGATGCGGACGGGCGCCGCCTCGTCCGTCACGCGGTTGCGGCTGACCGCCGCCGGGTGCGGCCCGTATTGGGCCCGGTTGAACGCGAACCGGTTGTACTGCACGATGACCGTGCCGCCGCTTTCCACGTACTCGAGCAGCCGGTCGTTGTTGGCCCGCAGGTCCGGGCGGCTCTCGTACGCCCTCACGCCGGTCACAATCACGTCGAAGCGGCCGAGATCGCCCCAGGCCAGGTCGTCGGCATCGATGAGCTCCAGCCGGGTCCCGAGCTGCTCGATGGCCACCGGCACCGCGTCGCCGACCCCGTCGACGTAGCCCACCAGCAACTCGGGCGCAATCGACACGTCGATGACCTTGAACACCCCCGCGGCCGGGCGGCCCATGTGCCGGCGCTCGGTGTGCGGATACTCCACCACCTGATAGCCCCGGCCGTAGCGCCGGCCCGCGTGTTCCACGACCGCGGCGACGCGGTACTCCCCGGCGGCCGCGCCGGCCGTGCGGACATCGAAGCGCACCGTGCGCGACTCGTCCTCCCGCGAGAACGGCACCCGCGCCGAGGCGGGCGTCGCCTGCCAGCCCGCCGGCAGCTCCAGTCTGACCGTGCCCTCGACGGCGGCCGGCCACGCGTTCGTCACCGTGACGCGCACCTCCCGGGCCGTGGTGCCTGTGGGCACGACCGCGATGGCCGGCGTCATCGACACCGCGAGGCGCGGCACGACGTGCAGCGCCATCCGCTTCTCGCCGGTGATCACGTCGTTGGCGTAGCGGTGCTCGACGGGATGCTCGACCGAGAGGCGGGCGCCCCCCAGCTCGATGTCGAACGTGGCCCGGAACGGCGTCGGGCGGAACGGCAGGCCGAACGGCACGTCCGGGTCCAGCGCGTAGCGATCCGCCCCCTCGACCGAGCGCCAATGGACATCGGTCAGGCGGGCGTCGGCGGGAATCCCGACCTCGCGCTCGCAGGCGTAGACGCCGCCGCGGTCCAGCGTTCCCGGCTCGCACTCCCCGCCGGATCCGGCGAAACCCGACAGCCGGACGGCGTGGAGCTGCACACCGGCCGCGCCCTGATTGGCGGCCAGCGCAGAGACGGTCACGGCCTGGCCCGGCGCCACGACGCCGTCATCGGCCAGCACCTCGAACCGCACGCCGTGCGCGAGCACCGCGGCGCGCTCCAACTGGCGCTCCTTCGTCGCCAGGCGGAAATCGATCTCCCGGCGGGCGCTGTCCGCGAGCGGCATCTCCCCGAGACCCGCGCGCAGGGCGCGCACCGCCTGCAGGCCGGCCACGACCGGCTCCCGCGCGCCGGCCATGCCCTCCGCCTCGAACCGCGCGAGCGCCCGGCGCGCGTGCTCCGCCAGCGCGGCCAGACCGCCTGTCAGGCCTGCCGGCGGGTTGGCGCCCGCAAACCGCGCCAGCCCCGGAATCGACGTGTCCACGCCGGCGAACAGGGACGACTCGGGGGCGCCGCCGGGGCCGGGCAGCGTCGTCTCCGCCAGCCGGTACTGCCCACCGGCCGCCGCGGCCGGCAGGGCGATGAGCTGCGACATGCCCTGGCACTTGTGCATGCTCCGGGCGCGGCTGCCGATCTCCGCGTACGTCGCACCGAGCAGCAGGTCGTACCCGCCGAGATCCACGGTGGTCAGAGCGGGGTCCGCCGCCGGCTGCGGGTCGAAGCCCGGCGGCGTGGCGCCGATGCCGAAGGGGAACCCGACCCGAAAGTAGAACTTGCCAGCCTGCCACGGATGCAACCCGGCGGCGATCTGCTCCGGGAAGCGCGCCGGATCGGCCGCGGCGAGGAACGCCTCGCGCGCCAGAATCGCCGAAGCCTGGTGGTGCTGTCCGCCGAACCGCCCCTCGGGGCTCATGGCGGAGACCACGTCCGGGCGCACCGTGCGGATCATGCGCACGAAGTCGCCGAGAATCTCCTCGCGGCCCCAGCGCTCGAACGTCTCCTCGCGGCTGAACGAGTAGCCGAAGTCGACCGCCCGCGTGAAGTACTGCTCCGCGCCGTCGAGGCGGTGCGCCGCCGCCAGCTCCTCCGTCCGCAGGACGGCCAGCGCGTCGAACAGCTCGGCCCCGATCTCGTTCTGCCCGCCGTCGCCCCGGGTCGCGGTCAGCAGCACGGTCCGGTGCCCCTCGCCCTTCGCGAGCCGCGCCAGCAACGCGTTGTTCTCGTCGTCCGGGTGGGCCGTGATCATCATGAACGTGCCCACGGTGTTGAGCTGGCGCAGCGCGACGCCCAGCTCGACGCGTCCCGCGGCCGACGGCAGCGGCTGGCCAACTGCGGGCACCGCCGCGGGGGGCGCGATCGCGAGCAGAATCAGCAGGGCGGCAACTGCCGCCGGGCGGTGTAGCGGCATGGGATTTCGAGTATACACCTGCGCCTGAGGTGCGGCAGCGCACGGTCGCTGAGCCGCTTCCGGCTTCATCAACTGGTTGCGCAGCCAACTGATTGGTCCGGCTGCCGAAGGCAGCTCGAGCATGTCGCCGCGGGATCAGCTACCCTACCGGCGTCCTGCATCCAATCGACCCCAACTTGGAATCACCCATCCGGTTCGAACACCAGCTCGGGAACCACCACTTCCCAGTTGTCGTGTTTCAGACCCTTCCGGTACGCGGCCTCAGACGCTTCGCGGCTCCAAGCCACGATGGCGAGGACCGTGGCGGAGCTGCACCGCGCCGCGGGCGGAGGCTCGAAGCCGGCGGCAAGACGCCCTACGACCGTCCCCGACCGGTTCCGCAATTCCCATCGTCCCGACTCGTCCACCCGCACCTCCAGCGGATCACCGGGCGACAGGGCACCGATGGCGCGATGCACCGGATGGCTGGCGTGATGCCGGCCCGCGAAGCCCAGATTGACCTCGCGCAATCTGGGCCGCCGATACAAACGCGCGAGCTCCGGGGCGTCCGGCGGCGTGCCGCCCGCGGCACCGCGGAGAATCGAGGCGTTTGCCGGCAAGCCGTGCGCCAGCGGATGCGAGCGCCCCGAGTACGCGGGGGCGTCGGATTCCCTGACGACGGTCGACCGCGCGGCGTCGCGCCGCGGGCGTGGTTGTCCGAATTGCGCAAGGGCGAGGGTCTGCCGGGCGCGAGTCATGGCCACGTAGTAGAGCCTGCGGGGCGCATCCCGATCCTCGCCCGGACCGATGCGGTCCCAGCCTCCGTCGAGCACCGCCACGTGGTCGAACTCCAAGCCCTTTGCGCGGTGCCCGGTCAACAGCAAGAGCCCGTGCTGCCGGCGGCGGGCGTCTCGCCCCCACTCGGCCAGCCATTCGATGAAGTGCTCCACGGGCACGTCTGCGCCGCCGGTGTCCAGTGCATGTTCGTCCAGGGCTTCTCGCAGCAGCGCGGTCCAGGGACCCGGAGGCCGCGCCTGCACCCAACCGTGGAGTTCCGCCCCGTTAACCAAACGGGTCTCGCGCTCGCGTACCCAGTCGACAAGTTGCCTGGTCTCTCTCAACCGCCAGAAGCTCGGGATCTCTTCGTTGCCCATCTGAGCCGGGATACCATGGACTTCGCAGAACGCACGCACCGGATCCAGGTACTTCCACTCGCGTGCGACTACCGCGGACCTGGACCAGTCCCAATCTGGTGCGAGGCCGGCGAGACGCTGCAGCTCCGTCATCACAGCCCACGCCTGCGAGATCGGATCACGCGGCACGGGCAGAATCTGTACCCGGCCGCGTGCAACCGGGTCGAGTTCATCCCATGCGCCTCCGGGCGGATCCTTCGCGCGAGCACGATCGATGCCGATGGGATGCCCCACCTTCAACCGTTGATGTGCCGCTTCGATCAGCGCATTGGCCGCGGCGATGATATGGCGGGAGGAACGGTAGTTGTCTGTCAGGTAGGTCGGTCTCGGACCGTAGTCCGCGTCGAAGCGTCGGATGAACTCCACCGACGCGCCGTTGAAGGCGTAGATGTTCTGATCGTCGTCGCCGACCGCGAACAGGGTGAGCTTGCTGTCCTTGTCATCGAGGGTACGGCCGGCCAGGGCCGATATCAACTCGTACTGATCCGGGCCGATGTCCTGGTACTCGTCCACGAGGATCCAGCGAAACCCGGCCAGCAGCCGCTCGCGCTGCTCGTCGGCTTCCTCCGGCGCAAGACCCTCGCCGCGCAGCAGGGCGACCGCCTTCCGCAGCACGTCGTCGAAATCCTCTCTGTCCGGACGATCCGCCCTTCCCGTAAAGCTGGCGCCGACCAGCCGCATGGCGAGACCGTGGCAGGTGAGCACGGTCACCCCGCGGGCGTCGTCGCCGATCAGATCCTCGAGGCGACGCCGGATCTCGACCGCCGCGTGCCGGTTGTAGGCCAGCGCCAGGATGCCCCGGGGGTGCTCGCGCCTCGCGCGCAGCAGGTAGGCGATGCGATGCACCAGCACCCGCGTCTTGCCAGAGCCTGGTCCGGCGAGCACCAGCACGTTGGTCTGCGCCCGATCATCCGCGACGATGCGCTTCTGGACAGGGTTCTTGAGGCTCTCGACGATGGTTCGCCACGATTCCGGCGTGGTTTCCCGGTCAAGCTCCTTGTCCCGATCCGGCAGCCAGCGGCGCAGGAATTCCGCTTCCGGGAAGCTGAAATAGTCCACGGCGAGCTGCACGGCGTCGGCCATGGCCTCGAGGCCCCGCCGAGCAAACTCCACCATCACGTGGATCTGCAGCACCTGCCCCCTGTAGTGGAGCCTGAGTGGCTCGAAGTCGGCGTTCGCGAAGCCGCGTCGTTGCCGTTCCTGCGTGAGGCGGATAGTCATGGCCGGACGGAATACCGCCAGGCCCTTGTGGAGGCGGATGACCTCCTGCTCGTGCAGCCACAGGAGGGCGCGGTCCAGCAGCTTGTCCGGTTTCCTGACCTCGCTCCTGAGAATGATGTCGGACTCAATCGCCTCCAGCAGCTTGCCGAGGGTGGTCTCGGCCAGCAGATCCGTGCCCCGGTGCCCGAGCGGCAGGCGGGCGAGCAGATGCTCCAGCAAGCGCTTGGCCGCCGCGCGCCTGAGCGCCGCGGTTTTCGTCAACGCCGTCCACTCGCGTTGCAGTGTGACTTGCACCGTCTCCGCGTCTCGCTTGCGCACCCGCAGGCTGCCGGCGCCGCCCCCATCGCCGTGACCGTCGTATGCGAGGCTGCGGAGGATTCGCCAGAGCCGTTCCGGTAGGGGATCGGCCACCCCCTCGTCCCGCAGCACCTGGGCGGCGACGCGCAAGTGCAGCGCCGACGTGTCTCCCTTGCCCATCTCCGGCGCCGTCTGGCGCAGGTGCTCGATCAACGTGGTCTCCAGGGCCGCCGCCTCATCGAGACGTTTCAGCGAGCTACGCTCCACCCCCGTGTGGACGAAGGCGGTCAGCGCCGTGTCGTTGCTGGCGATGCCCAGCCGCTCGAGGTCGTATAGCGCGCTGCGCACGCCGTCCGCGTCGAGACCCGATACGCCCATCAGTTCGTCGGTGGAGATCCCGTCGTCCGGGTCCGCGTCGATCAGCGTCCCGGCCAGGTCCAGCAACCGGCGGCGATACGCGTCCGCCATCGGTCGCTTGTCGAGCTTGGCGCGCGCCTCCTCCACGGAGCTGACCCGGAGGGACGAAGGAAACACCTGTACCTGGTTCTCCTCGCGGGTGAGCAGCACCGCCTCTTCCAGCCACGCGAGGGCGGTCCGCACGCGGGTGTCGTCGGTCGTTGAATCGCGCTCGAATGCCCTTTCGTCATCCTCGCCGAGGATCTCGCCGGCGGTGGCCACGACCTCGCCGCCCAGACGTTTCTTGCGGTCGAGGTTGCGCAACGCGCGCAGCACGCCGTGGATCTCCCGCCGGGTGAGACGCGACCGCGCCGACATGCCGAACTGCCGCTCCACGTCGTCCGTCGCGTAGAGGAGAACGCAGCGCGCCGTTTGCCGATCGCGGCCGGCGCGGCCCGCTTCCTGCAGGTAGTTCTCCAGCGATCCCGGAATGTCGACGTGGACCACCAGCCGCACGTCCGGTTTGTCGATGCCCATGCCGAAGGCGTTCGTGGCTGCGATCACTCGCAGTTCGCCGCCGATGAATCGCTGCTGCACGCTCTTCTTGCTCTCGGGCGGCAGCCCGGCGTGAAAGTGGTCCGCCGCGACCTCCTTGGCTCGCAGGAACTCCGCCACCTCTTCGGTCCGCCGCCGGGTCGCGCAGTAGACGATGGCGCCCCCGGGTGTATCCGGCGGCAGATCGGCCGTCAGGATCCGGTGGATGTGCTGGAATTTCGCGGCCCCGGTCGTCGGTACCACCACAAAATCCAGGTTGGTGCGATGGGCGCCTCCGTCGAAGACCCGCAACTCGATGCCGAGCTCGTCCCGGAAGTGCTGCGCGATGTCCGCCACGACATCGGGCTTGGCGGTGGCCGTCAGGCAGAGCACCGGCGGGATCGGCTCCGGTGCTGCCTTTTCGCGGATGAAGCGCCCCACGTAGCGGTAGTCGGGCCGGAAATCGTGCCCCCACCTCGAGAGACAGTGGGCCTCGTCCAGCACCCAGGCGCCGATCTCGCGCTGATTCAGCACCCGCCGGAAGGAGCGGTTGCGGAGTTGCTCCGGAGAGACGAGCACCAGTCCCGCATCACCGAGCCTGACGCGATCCAGCGCAGCGGCCCGTTCGGGCAGGGACAGCAACCCGTTGATGGCGACGCACGAGCCGATCCCGCGCGCCTCCAGCCCCGCCACCTGATCCGCCATGAGCGCGACCAGGGGCGAGATCACCACCGTCAGGGCGCCGGTCTTGTCGTAGCGGGACAGGGCCGGGATCTGGTAGCAGAGCGACTTGCCGGCCCCGGTGGGCAGGATCCCCAGGACATGTTCCCCGGCCATCGACGCCTCGACGATCGACTGCTGCATCGGGCGGCCATCGGCGCCGGCCGGCACGGGCCGGAAACCGGGTAAGCCGAACCAGCGGGCAAGCTCCTTGCGGGCGTCGTGTCGTTCCCGGCACCAGCCGCACGCGGCGTCGGCGCAGGCGGTGTCCCGCAGCCGGCGAACCAGCCGCCCCGCTTCCGGGAACTGGTGGCGTACCCAAGGCGGCATGACCGAATTGCTCCCCGACACGGAAAGCCACGCCAGAGCATAGGCCAATGCCCAGCCGGGACGGGCCGCGTCCGCCATGACCTCACCCTTGCGGGTCCGGCAAGCCTTGCCCTCCAGCCAGCCCTCTATTGTCGTGCG
Organism: Vicinamibacterales bacterium; assembly: GCA_963665465.1. Lineage (GTDB taxonomy): Bacteria > Acidobacteriota > Vicinamibacteria > Vicinamibacterales > UBA8438 > JAAXGX01. The sequence goes on along the minus strand of OY762226.1, from coordinate 2,864,511 downwards.
CGCTTCGGCGCCCGACGGCCGCGGCGACCCTCGCAGTTCGGAGAAGAGATCGGCGAGGCCGGCTCCGTCGCCGTCCGTCATGGTGAGCCAGTGCCAGGCCAGCTGTAGATCCGGCGCGGCGTCTTGCAGCTCGCGCCGCTGATCATGGAAGAGGTGCAGCGTGAGCCGGGCGTCGAGTTCCGGATCGTTCAATCGCCCGCGCTTGAGCTGGCCATCCTGGTAATGCTTGACGAGGTGGTGATAGGGATTGCGGGGGAAGGCCAGAGGATTGAGCCGCAGCGTATCTATCGCCGGCAGCCGCAACAGCCGAAGGTCGGGACTTGCCTTGGCGAGGTGCGGGAGGTCGAACAGGATCAGATTGTGGCCCAGCAGGAAGTCGGTCCCGGCGGCGAAATCGTCCAACTTGGCCAATGCCGCCGGCAGATCGCCGCCCCGGAAGACCAGAGCCTCATCGACATCGGGACGCACCGCGGCGAACTTGTGGATCAGGCGATCGCGTCTGCCTACTTCAAGGTCCAAGGAGAGGCAGAAAGACACGAGCCTCCAGGCTTCCTTGGGCCGCGATCAGCCGGCCGCGTCCAGCAATGGGTACTCGAACCCGCCCACGCGGCGATAGTCGCCGTCGAACGTCAGCGGGGCAGGCATGACATCATGAATCTACCATCCTGTTCAGGGCCCGAGACAGTGGCTCGGCTCCCCCCGCGGCTGCGCGCCTGTCCGGGACTTGCGGCGGAGGCGAAGCTCCGCGCCAGGCTGCGGGGCTGAGATCCGATCCCGGACCGGCTAGATCGACGCGAAGGGAGACGCGTCGCGGGCGAGCACTTCCTGGTAGAGCGCCTCGTAGCGCGGAACGACTTCCTCGGCGCAGAAACGCTCGTGCACCGCCTGCAGGGCGTCCCGGGCGATGCGGCGATGCAGGGCCGGATCGGACAGCAGGCGCACGGCGCCGGCGGCCATGCCCTCGATGTCGTCCGGCTCGCGCAGGAAGCCCGTCTTGCCGTCCTCGATCACCTCGGGCAATCCGCCGACGCGCGAGGCGACGACCGGCACCTCGCAGGCCATTGCCTCGAGCGCCGCGACGCCGAAGCTCTCCTGCGATGACGGCAGCAGAAAGAGATCGGCAATCGACAGCAGGGGCACCACGAGCTCCTGCTCGCCCAGCGGCTCGACGTCGTCGGCCAACCCCTGCGCCCGCGCGCGGCGGCAGGCGGCGGACAGGTCCGGGCCGTCGCCCACCAGCAGCAGCCGGGCGGGCATCCGGTCGCGAATGCGGCGGAAGACGTCGATGACGGCCTCGACGCGCTTCACGGGCCGGAAGTTCGAGACGTGGATCACCAGCTTCGTCGCGGGGTCGGCGCCGCGGTAGCGCGCCAGCAGGCGCTCGTCGCGCGCACGGCGGTGCTTCTGGCAGTCCAGGAAGTTGGGGATGACGCGAATGTCGGCGCGCACCGGCAACTGCCGGTAGGTGTCGTCGCGCAGGCTCTCGGAGACCGCCGTCACGCCGTCCGACTGATCGATGGAGAAGGCGGCGGCCTCGACGTACGACGCGTCGCTCCCGATCAGCGTGACGTCCGTGCCGTGCAGCGTCGTGATGACGCGCGGAACGCGGCCGTCGCCCGACGCGCCCAGGATCCGCCCGGCGAGGTAGGCCGCCGTCGCGTGGGGGATCGCGTAGTGCGCGTGCACGATGTCGAGCTCGCACTGCCGCGCCACCTCGACGATCTTGCTGGCCAGCGACAGCAGGTACTGCGGCTCGCGAAAGAGCGGATAGCCCGGCGTCTGGACGGCGTGGAACGCCAGCCCGGCCTGGAAATCGCCCAGCCTGACGGGCGGATCGCTGCTCAGGAGACGGACTTCGTGGCCGCGGCGCGCGAGCACCTTGGCAAGCTCGGTCGCGACGATGCCGCTGCCGCCGACCGACGCGTAGCACACGATCCCGATATTCATGACGGATCGCGCACCGCCGGCGCCGCTACGTCGTGCCGAACGTCAGCCAGGTCCCCTTCAGGCCGGTCTGGCCGACGCCCGGGCGGGTCCAGTCGCACACCCCGCCGGGAAAGATGCCGCGCAGCCGCTCCATCTCGTCCGGGCTGAGGCTCACGGCATAGTCGGCCGCATCGACCGGCTTGAGCTGGCACTTCGCGATGTCGCTCGCGAGCGGGGCACCGGCCACCTCGCGCGGCGACGGCGACGACGGATACAGCTCCTCGCAGCGCCCGCTCCCGCGCACCTGCGGCTCGCTGATCCGGTGCGGCTCCGCGTCGCGCGACCAGCAGGCGTCGGTCAGCTCGGCGGGCTTGGCGCGCGCCACCTTGTCGGCCAGCGGGTCGGACGACGTGTCGGCGGCCAGGTTCTCCAGCCACCCATCCATCTGCCGCAGCGCGCCGCGCAGCACCGGGCTCGCGCTGCTGTAGAGCCCGTGGCGGGAGTCCTCGACCAGCATCACGTGGTTGTCGACCCGATCGTTCGCCTTGCGCAGCCGCTCGCGCATGGAGAACGAGTGATAGCGCGTGTGCACGTCGCCGTTCTCGCGGTCGTCGCTGTAGGCGCGGTAGTCGATGATCGGCGTCGTCGCGAGACCGCCGCCGCCGCTCGTCAGGCGCCCGGTCTCGTACGCGATCCGCAGCGCCTCCGGATCCGCCTCGGTGCGGGCCGAATGGAACCGGCCGTCGCCGTCGAAACCGCCGATGCCCTCGTTCAGATCGAGGAACTGGGCGACGGTGATGGCCCCCTCGTTGAGCGACTGCAGGCCGTACTGCACGCCGACGTTGTCGAGCGTCCGCCGGGCGAAGCCGCTGGCGCTGTCTCGGCCGTAGATGTTGACGTAGTGCTCGTACACGTCGCAGCGCGCGCCGGCCGGGTTGTCCGTCGGATGGTACTCGAGCGCCTCGGGCAGCACCTCCGGGCAGAACTCGCCCACGGTGACCCGGCCGGCGTTGATCGACACGTTCGGCATCGTGGCCAGCACGAGGAAGCCGGCGACGGCCCGCTGCTCCTCCTCGCTGAACTTGCCGGATCCGGCGTGCGCGAAGTAGTTGTCCAGCAGCCGGGCGTCGGTGATCATCGGGATCGTGCCGAAGGCGACGTCCGGGAAGCTGCAGCCGGGAATGATGCCGTCGAGCAGGCCGGGGTAGTTGTCCGCGATCTGGTGGTTCTGGTAGGAACCGCCCGAGCACCCCCAGCCAATCGTGTAGCGCGGCGCGCCGTGGGCTTCGATGAAGCGCTCCTTGACCATCATCATGGTCTCGGCCGCCAGCACGTCGTTGCAGTTGTTGCCGTAGACGTTGAGGCTGGCCGAGGCCACGGCGTAGCCCTGGCTGAGCATCGCGTCGTCCGTCACCCCGCCCGTGCGCGGCCCCTGCCGGAACCAGCCCCGCACGCAGCCGCCGCCGAAGGTGTAGATCAGCCGGCCGTTCCAGCCGGCCGGCGGCGTCCACGGATCGGGCTCGGCGTCGGTCGCCGGATCGTGCAGCATCGCAATCTGGTAGATCGCGCGGTTGATCGTGCCGGTCTCGATCCGGACGATGTAGGGCACCTCCGCAGCGCTCAGCGTCGTGGTCACGGCCAGGTCCGCCGGGCGGGCGCGCGGATCGGCCAGTGGCTTCAGCTCGCCGTCCGCGGTCGAGCGGTAGGCGTAGTCGACCCGGCGGGCGACGGAGCACGCGTCGTCGAGCGCAGGCCCGAGCGTCTCGCCCGACACCAGCTCGAAGCGGTCGGTCTCGCAGATGAAGGGCTGCTCGTGCGGGCCGGAGAAGACCGGCCCCTCGAGCGGATGGTCCACGAGCGCCAGGGTGGCCAGCGACGTGCCGTCGGCGGTTGCCAGCCCCAGCTCCGCCGTGCCGGAGAGTCCGTCGAGAAGACCGACGAGACCGCCGGCGGCGGCAGGCCGGAAGGCGCTCGTGACGTCGCTGCCGTCGCGCGCCACCCGCAGCGCCGACAGGTCGGCGCCGGCCGGGACGCCGACCCCCACCAGGGCGTTGCCGCCGGTAACCATGTCCGGACGACTCGACAGGACCCGCAGCTCGTAGCCCTCGTCGGCCCCATCGTCGCCGCGCACGATGCACGCGCCGCTGCCGGCCGCCACCACGGCGGCCAGCACGACGCGCGCCACGACGCGGCTTCTGCTTCCGGTCAGACAGACAGACACCATGACGTCACGCCCCCTTCGTCAGCTTCATTCAGATGGGGCTGCGCCCCAAGCCCCCGGCGTCCGCCGCGCCGCTGCCGCCGAGGCGCGCTGTGCGCGCCTTGCACCGGCTGCGCCGGCGCTTCATTCAGACGGGGCTGCGCCGCGAACCGTCGGCGTCCGCTTGCGGGGACCCCACAGCCCCGCGCCGCTGCCGCCGAGGCGCGCTGTGCGCGCCTTGCACCGGCTGCGCCGGCGCTTCATTCAGACGGGGCTGCGCCGCGAACCGTCGGCGTCCGCTTGCGGGGACCCCACAGCCCCGCGCCGCTGCCGCCGAGGCGCGCTGTGCGCGCCTTGCACCGGCTGCGCCGGCGCTTCATTCAGACGGGGCTGCGCCGCGAACCGTCGGCGTCCGCTTGCGGGGACCCCACAGCCCCGCGCCGCTGCCGCCGAGGCGCGCTGTGCGCGCCTTGCACCGGCTGCGCCGGCGCTTCATTCAGACGGGGCTGCGCCGCGAACCGTCGGCGTCCGCTTGCGGGGACCCCACAGCCCCGCGCCGCTGCCGCCGAGGCGCGCCGTGCGCGCCTTGCACCGGCTGCGCCGGCGCTTCATTCAGACGGGGCTGCGCCGCGAACCGTCGGCGTCCGCTTGCGGGGACCCCACAGCCCCGCGCCGCTGCCGCCGAGGCGCGCCGTGCGCGCCTTGCACCGGCTGCGCCGGCGCTTCATTCAGACGGGGCTGCGCCGCGAACCGTCGGCGTCCGCTTGCGGGGACCCCACAGCCCCGCGCCGCTGCCGCCGAGGCGCGCCGTGCGCAGCCTCATTCAGATGGGGCTGCGCCCCAAGCCCCCGGCGTCCGCTTGCGGGGACCCCACAGCCCCGCGCCGCTGCCGCCGAGGCGCGCTGTGCGCGCCTTGCGCCAGCTGCGCCGGCGCTTCATTTCAGATGGGGCTCGCCGCGAACCGTCGGCGTCCGCTCGCGGCGAGCCCACCTGGCTACCGTTCGGTCGGGTCGCGGCCGTCGAGCGGCGCGCCGGTGCCCGACGAGCCCGCGAAGAGCTTCGTCCCGTCCGGCAGCGTCACGTCCCGGCCGTTCGCCCGCAGGCCGCCGTCGAGCGCCTGGTAGCCCTCGATGAGCACCGGCGTCCCGGGCGACACCGAGTCCTTCCGCCAGCCGCGCCGCACCAGCGCCCCCGGAGGGCCTGCCTCGACCATCCAGCTGTCGGTCGTCCCGTCGTCGTTCGTCACGTCGACGTGCATCCAGGCGTGCGGGTTGATCCACTCCATCTTCGTGATCACGCCCTGCAGCCGCACCGGCTTCGTCGCGTCGAACTCGGCCGAGAACGCATGATGCCCCAGCGCCGGCACGGCCGCCGCCAGCAGCGCCACCCCCACCAGACTCACGATCGTCGTTCGCATCGAGCATGCCTCCTGCTTGTTGAATTCACCCTGTCGTCGCGCCGCCCGGCGGCGCCTACTTCGACTCGGCGGCCAGCGCGGCCTGCTCCTTCGCGCGCGCGCCGCTGAGCATGTTGAACATGCCGTAGTTGCCTTCGTGGCAGGCGTACTCGACGAGCTCGTACTGGCCGTCGTCACGCTTCATCGGCAGCATGCCGGTCCAGGGCCGCGTCCAGACCGTGGGATCGTCGACCGTGAACTCGTACTCGACCGTGTCGTCGCTCACGCGCGTGAACCGCTCCGTCAGCCGCATGTTCGCGCTGGCGCCCCGGAACGAGTCGGCCTTGCCGTTGAAGTTCGTGGCCTCCACGACGAGCGTGTCGCCTTCCCAGCGGCCGACCGAATCCCCCAGCCACAGCGTCAGGTCCTCTCCGAGATGATCGCGCCCGTCGGTCGGAATGATCCGCGTCTCGTGAATCATCTCCTTCGTCTCCGCGACGTAGCCGGGGCCCTGCACGATCTGCACGCCGTTGTTGTAGCCGTTCGGGACCATCAGCGCCGGCAGCCCGCGCGTGGCGCAGCGCTCCCACGAGCCCAGGTCCTCGGGGTTCTCGGCAGCCAGCTCCACGGCCCGCCGCTCGGCCAGCATGATCGGCACGCGCTCGCGGGCTTCGGGCATCATCGGCGGCAGCTTGCCGTCCGGAGGATCGATGATGACCGCCACCTGTCTCGACGGCGACGTCTTCACGAACCCGAGCGCCGTATCCCGCCACTCGCGATCGTAGCCCCAGATGCCGCGCAGCGTCGCGCGCTCGCGCCGGGCGAGCGCCTCGTCCTCGGTCAGCAGGGTCTTCCCCGCATCCTCGTCGGCGCGCTCGAACGGAATGCCGTGCGCGTCGTTGAGGGTCCAGATCCCCTGCATGTCGGGCGCACCCCACGGAGTTCGGGGCGGCTCGTACGGGGCCAGCTCCACCTCGCTCCCGGCCGGCAGCGGCGGCCGGCACGAGCAAGGCGGCAGCGGCGACGAGCACCAGCGCGCGATACACCATGTGACACCTCCTGCCTCGATCGAACGTCATGGCTGGACAACCTCGACGCGCACGTTCTCCGGGCTGACCACGAAGCCTTATCTCGCTACCGTGCGGCCTTCCTGAATCTCCCCCCGGATGTCGGCGCCCTTCGCCTCGAGCGCCGTCATCGCGGCTTCGATATCCGGAAACGCCCATCCGAGATGGTCGATGGCGCGTCCCTGGGTCGCCGCGGGCGGGTTGTCCTGCTGGGACACGAGCAGCCACACCGTGCCGTACAGCAGGCCGTCCAGCCGGCCCCGCATGCTCGCGCGCTCCCCACCGAACATCTTCTCATACCAGTCGAGCGCCGCGGCGGGGTCGGCGGAGCTCAGGTGGATGTGGTGGAACCCGAGATACTCGTCGTCCTCGACCAGCTCGATGCGCGTGCCCCACGGGTCGAAGACGAACGCGATCTTGAACAGCCCCGGTATGTCGCGCACGGTCGACCCGTCGTCGAACCGCTGCAGCCGGACCCCGAGGCCCCCGACGCCCACCGCCTCCAGCTCGGCCATCTTCGCGGTCAGGTCGGGGTATGAGAGCCCGATGTGGTTGACCCCGGTCCCGACGCTGCCGCCCATGGCCGGGCGGGACAGGAACATCAGGATCACCGACCCGAAGCGGCAGGCGTTGTCGCGGTTCGGGATCGGCTCGCAGTCGAGGTACTCGACATACCAGCGCGCCGCCTCGGGCGCGTTCGGCGATGCGATGTGCACGTGGTGGTAGTCAACCGCGCGCGCGACGCCGGGCAGGGCCAGCGAGAGCGCGAGGATCAGCGCCGGCGCGATCCGTCTGCAAGTCATGGCACCAGACCTCCGCTCAGCGGGGCTCCCGCCGCAGATGCCCGTAGAGCAGCTCCTCCGAGAACTCGATGCACTTGAACTCCAGGAGCCGCGCGTTCTCCTCGAGCCGGCGATACAGCGGCAGCCGGACGGTCCAGGGCCGCGTGTACACGTTCTCGTCCTCGAGGGTCGCCTCGTACATCATGGCGTTCGGGCTGATCGGCGTGTAGCGCTCCTGCACGCGCAGCGCGGCGCTGTGGAAGTTGCCGGCGCGGTCGAGCCACGCCTCGCCGTTGAAACCCTCGACGTCGACCACGAGGGTCTCGCCGTCCCAGCGCCCGTGCGAGCGCCCCATCCACGAGTCGATCGGCGGCGGCTCGGGCTCGTCCTTGTCCATGTGGATCGTCCGCACGGTTTCCGCGTAGCCGTAGGCGATGAGGATCTTGTCGGTCCCCTGCACGATCTGGAAGGGATAGGGCAGATAGGTGGCGCGCGGCACGCCCGGCATGTAGCACTTGGCCTCGGGATCCTCCGTCAGCCGGTTCTCGAAGTTGGTCTGCTTCTGCTCAAGCGCCCACTCCTGATAGGGAATCTCGTTGCCCACGACGATGCCCTGCCCCGGCGGAACCGCCCCAATCGCGCCGCCCACGGGGAGCCCGGGATAGGCCGGATGGTCCTGAATGTCCCAGTGAGCCGTGCCGATGGCCTGCCAGATCCCGTTCAGGTCCGGCACGCCGTCGGCGGTCCGGGGCGCCGTGTAGGTGGACGACTGCCCGGCAGCCTGACCGGCGGTCAGGAGCACGACCGCAACGACCACGGCCGTCGCCGGCACCGCGCCTCGAAACCTCTTCTGCATCTGAACGATCTCCTTTCGCGCCCCGCGCGGCGCTGCGTATGGGTGCGCCCGGTCCGGCCGTCGAGACGGACCGCCTGCCGGCCGCCGCGGCCGGCCCCCGATGTAGACTGAGTGTTGTATGGAGAACTCGCTTCGCGCCGGCCCTCTCGCCCTCCTCACCGTCTTCCTGATCGCGGCGCCGGCCCTCGCCCAGCCGCCGCTGGCCGAAGTGGCTCGCAAGGAGGCGGCGCGCCGGGCATCCATCAGCGAGAAGTCAAGATTCTATACCAACGACGACCTGGCGGGCGGCTCGCGCCTGACCACCGGCGCCGCGCGCCGGCCGGACCCGGCGGCCGCGCCGGCGGCGGAAAGCGCGGATCCGGCAGCTCCCGCGGACCCGGCGGCGGAAGCAGCCGCCGGCGAACCCCGGGACGAGGCCTACTGGCGCGGCCGCATCACGGCCGCGCGCGAAGCCAGGCAGCGGGCCGAGCTGCTCGCCGCCGCGCTGCAGAACCGCGTCGACGGCCTGCTGGCCGAGTTCACGGCGCGCGACGACCCGGCCCAGCGCGCCCGGCTCGACCGCGACCGCGCCGAGGCCCTGGCCGAGCTGGAGGCCACGCGCACCGAGGTCGACCGCCTCGGCGAGGAGATCGCGGCGATCCGCGAGGAAGCCCGCCGCGCGGGCGCCCTCCCCGGCTGGCTGCGCTGAGCTCCGTCGGCGCGGCTCGAGGACGCGCCGACGAACTGCCGGCCTCAGTCCGTCACGGTCCACAACCGCGCGAAGTAGCCCCACAGGTCGAGCGTGAGCACGTCCTCGCCGGCCGGCGTCTTGGGTTGCGGCTGGCGGAAGTCGTCGGGCGTCTCCGTCAGCCAGTGCATCAGGCCCTCGTGCAGCTCGGGCGAATAGGGAGCCTCCACCTCGTACAGGCACAGGTAGCTGAGCGGCGCGCCGGCCAGCTGGTGGCGGGGCGCGTAGCGCGTCGAGGCGCGGTAGTGCGGCGAGCGCGCCACGTCGATCATGTGGTTGTCGGTGTACCACGCGTTGTACTCCGCGTCGTGGCCGAGGTCGGTCGGGTGCGAGAAGACCAGCATCGCGGACTCCCGCGCCTGCCCGGGGGGCGCCGGCTCGCCGTAGACCCCGATGCGCCCGTAGGTGGCTGACCCGACGATCTGGAGGCCGTCGATCGGCGCGGGCGGGGCGGGGACGGGGGCCCCGCTCTCCAGCGGGTAAACGCCGGCATAGAACGGACCAGGCAGCGGCGTCGAGGGCTCCTGCTGCTGGCGCAGCTCGAAGAGGCTGGCGCCGGCCGCCCCGCCAGCGGCGAGGAGCCCGGCCGCCCGCTGATCGCGGTAACGCGCCAGGGCCGCCTCGCTGTCGGCAGTGAACAGCTCGACCAGCAGGTGCGGGCCGTCACCCACCTGGTCCGTCGTCGGGTCCGCGGCCGGCAGGCTCTTGCCCGAGTACTCCAGCATCTGTCGCGTGAAGTCCTGCGGGTACGAGATCAGCACGTCGGTGATCGCCCCGTCCGCCCCGGTCACGGGCTCGAGCTTCGGCATCACGAAGCCGGTGTAGGAGGGCAGGTCGACGTCCGCCACCCGCTCGAGGACCTCGTCGCGCAGGGCCGGGTCGAAACGGATGCCGTACGACTCGAAGAGCGCCCGGGCCGCGTCGTAGTCGCCCTCCGACTTGATGCGCTGCACTTCGCCCAGCAGGCGGCCGACCCCCTCGCGAAACGCCTGCGCGTCGGTTACGACGTTGTAGGTCTTGCCGTCGCGCCGGCGCACCTCGACGGCCTCCGTGTTGTCGATCAGCCAGTGGACCACCATCTGCCGGTTGCGCATGTGGTCCTGCTCGAGCTGGTCCCCCTCGCGCACGCGGCGCAGCTGGAGGATGGCGTTGCGGGCGTACGCCTCGTACTCGGCGAGCACGATGTCCGCCTGGTCGGCGGCGTCGACGATCCCGATCTCGGCCAGCTTCGGATCGGCGATGAAGTAGAGCGCGACGAGGTCGGCGCGGGCCTCCTCCAGGGCGGAGTACTGCTCGCGCAGGAACGGCTGCGCGTTGCCGCCGAGACGCTCCGCAAGCTGGCCGGACGCATGGCCGATCACCTCGTGCATGTTCACGGTCAGGTCGCCGGCCAGGCTGCCCCACAGCTCGGCGCGCGCATGCTCGGCCTCGTCCCAGGTGAACTCCGCACGGTAGGCCGGAGGCTGCGACAGGTCGTAGGCGGCGATCACGTTCGAGAGCGAGATCGACTTGCTGCCGTACTCCTCACGGACGGTCTGGTCGTTGGGCAGGTTGATGCCGATCGGCGTGATCGGTCCGGAGTCGCCGATCTCGACGACGACGTCGATGGCGTTGGCCGTGATGCCGCGCACCCCTTCCTTGCGGTAGCTCGGATCCCACGGCATGTGGTCCTCGAACCACTGCGCGTGCTCGGCCAGCGTGCGGATCGCCTCCGTCTTCTCGCGGTTGATGTAGTAGACGAGCGCCTCCCACGAGCCCTTGGCGCCGCGCGCGTCCATGTAGACCTCGGTGAAGCCGTTGATCGTGTCCACGGGCGACGCCTGGTCGGCCACCCAGGCGATGTCGTAGGCGCGCCGGTCCGCCGGCTCGCCGCTGCGGTACCACTGGACGAGCGCCTCGAGCGCCGCGGCCATCGGCTCGGTCGCGAACGGGATGGCGGCCTCCAGGTGCCGCACCACTTCCCGGAGGTCCTCGGCGTAGCGGCCGTCGCCGTCGATCCGGTACACCTCCTCCACGAGCTGGCCGTCGCGCTTGACCAGGCGCGAGTTGAGCGCGTAGCGCTCCTCGAAGCCCACGAGGTCGGCCATCGAGACGCCCTCGTACAGGTTGTTCGCGCTCGAGAGCAGGATGTCGCCGCCGTCGGCCGGCGTCTTGTTCGTGAGGATGGGATCGACGGTCTCGTCGAAGAACAGCGGCTCGAGCCGGGTCAGCAGATCGTCGAGCGTTTCGCCCTCGGCGGTCGGGAACCGCGCCCCGGCCGCGGCCGCGGCGGCGGCCGCCGCGCGGAACGCCGGCGGGTCCAGGTCGACGACGAACTTGCGCGCGGTCAGGTTGTTGTACGGCCCCGTGTTGATCCAGAAGAGCTTCGCGTAGCGGTGAATGGCCTCGAGCGCGGCCGGGTCGACCGCCCCGCCGTGGACCAGAATCTCCTCGAGCACCTCGCGCATCTCCAGGTTGTGCTCGTAGCGCTGGTCGTAGAAGATGTCGCGGCCGGCCAGCGCGGCGTTGTAGAGATGCCAGACGAGCACCTTCTCGCGCAGGTCGAGCGTCTCGAAGCCGTCGGCGTAGATCTGTGCGATGGCCGCGTCGTCGATGCGCTCGAGCAGGTGCCGGCGCTCCGGCGGGGGGTCGACCGCCGGCGGGTCCGGCACCGCCGGGGCGTCGGCAGCAGGGGCCGGCGCCGCCGCGTCGACGAGGGGCGCCGCCCGCACCTCCGCCTGCTCCGCCGGATGGAGGTACGCCGCCGCCATGAGGGCCAGAACGCTCAGGGTGACGCCGATTCGGACGACCGCTTGCGGACGCATCATCGAGATCCTCCAGTGTCGACCCGCACGGTAGAATTGAGGGGCTTCTCGATTATAGCGGCGGAGGGCCAATCCATGAGCTTCTGCACCGAACCCGGCGATCGCCGTTCGCCCGCGCGTCCCGTCGCGACGGTCTTCGCCGCCATCGCGGCGGCAGCGTGTCTCGCGGCGACCGTCATGCCGGCCGACGCCCAGCCGCGCGGGCTGACGGTCGCCGACATCTTCGACCCCGCCCGGCGGGTCGACTTCGACGGCGATCCGCCCCGCGGTCTCGAGTGGCTCGACGACCGCCACTACCTGCAGCCCGCGGGTCACGGCGACCCGCCGCTGAAGGTGGAGGCCGAGTCGGGCGCCGGCGAGCCCCTGTTCGACGCGGCGGCCCTCGAGACGGCCATCGCCGGCGTGCCGGGCATCAGCGAGGCGCAGGCCGGCCGTCTGGCGCGCAGCCGCAGCCACCTGCTGAACGCCAGCCGCACCGCGCTGGTCTTCGATTTCGACAACGACCTCTACTACCACGAGCTGGGCGGGTCGCAGGTCACCCGCCTGACGCGCACGCCGGAGGCCGAGGAGGAGGTCTCGTTCAGCCCGGACGGGGGGCGGGTCGCGTTCGTTCGCGATCACAATCTCCACGTCGTCGGCGTCGACGGGCCGCACGAGCGTGCGCTCACGGCCGACGGGAACGACGTGGTGCGCAACGGCGTGCTCGACTGGGTGTACCAGGAGGAGATCTACGGGCGCGGCAACTTCCGCGGCTACTGGTGGAGCCCCGACTCGGCGCGCATCGCGTTCCTGCGGCTCGACGGCTCCGCGGTGCCGGCATTCACGATCGTGGACCACATCGAGTACCACCCCGAGGTCGAGGAGTGGTCCTACCCCAAGGCCGGCGATCCCAACCCCGTGGTGCGCCTCGGCATCGCGGACGCCGGCGGCGGCGACGCCGCCTGGGTCGACCTGGGCGCCTACGACGGGAGCCAGCCGCTGATCGTCAGCGTCGGCTGGACGCCGGACGGCGGAGGCGTCGTGTACCAGGTCCAGGACCGCGAGCAGACGTGGCTCGACCTCAACGTCGCCGACCCGGAGTCGGGCCGTCCGACGAAGCTGCTGCGCGAGACGACGGAGGCGTGGGTCAACGTCAACGGCCCCCCGCGCTGGCTCGCGGACGGCTCCTTCCTGTGGCTGAGCGAGCGCGACGGGTGGAAGCACCTCTACCACTACCGGGCCGACGGCACCCTCGTGCGGCAGATCACCAGCGGCGAGTGGGAAGTGCGCCGGGTGCACGGCGTCGACGAGGCGACGGGCTGGATCTACTGGTCGGGCACCGAGCGCAGCCCCATCGGGAGCGACGCCTACCGCGTGCGGCTCGACGGGTCCGGCCTCGAACGGCTGACCGCGCGGCCGGGCACGCACCGCGTGCAGTTCAACCCCGGCTTCACGCGCTACATCGACACCTGGAGCACCCTGGCCGTGCCGCCCCAGGTGCGGCTGCACGCGGCGGACGGCGCCGAGCGGCGCGTCATCGACGCGAACGAGGCCGCCGTGCTGGCCGGGTACGACCTGTCGGCCCCGGAGCTGCTGCAGGTGCCCAACCGCGACGGCTTCCTGATGGAAGCGCTGATGCTCAAGCCCCCGGACTTCGACCCTGCGCGCCGCTACCCCGTCTACCAGCACGTCTACGGCGGCCCGCACATCCAGCGCGTGCGCGACAGCTGGAGCGGCTCGACGTACCTGTTCTGGCAACTGCTCGCGCAGCAGGGCGTGATCGTGTGGGTGCTCGACAACCGCACGGCCAGCGGCAAGGGCGCCGTGTCGACGTGGCCCGTCTACGAGAACTTCGGGGCCAGCGAGCTGCGGGACATCGAGGACGGACTCGACTGGCTGGCGGCGCAGCCGTACGTCGACCCGGACCGCATCGGCATCGAGGGCTGGAGCTACGGCGGCTTCATGGTGAGCTACGCGCTCACGCACAGCGACCGCTTCGCGATGGGCATCGCCGGCGGGTCGGTGACCGACTGGCGCGACTACGACACCATTTACACCGAGCGCTACATGCGGACGCCGCAGAACAACCCGGAGGGCTACCGGCGCAGCGCCCCGCGCTTTGCCGCCGCCGACCTCAGCGGCGCGCTGCTGCTGGTGCACGGCACGCTGGACGAGAACGTCCACATGCAGAACACGCTGCAGTTCGCCTACGCGCTGCAACAGGCCGGCAAGCGCTTCGACATGATGCTCTATCCGCGCTCGCGGCACCGGCTGGGCGGCCTCGACCTCGAGCTGCACCGCCACACGATGATGCTCGACTTCGTCCTGAGGCACCTGCGGCCCGAGGCCGCGGCGGCGGCCGGTGCACCGACGGGCGGCGGGGACTGAGGCAGCCGCCCGCGCGCGGGCCGCTCACTGCAGGTGGCGGCCCCCGTCCACGCGCAGCGTCTCGCCCGTGATGAAGTCCGTCTCGATGAGCGACAGGACGGCCGTGACGAGCGCCTGATCGCCCCCCCAGCGCCCCAGCGGCGTTGCGCGCTCGACCGCCTGCACCTCCTGCGCGTCCATTTCCGCGGGCGGCCGGATCGGCCCCGGCGCGACCGCATTGACCAGAATGCCGTCGCCGGCCAGCTCCAGCGCGAGCGCCTCGGTGAGCGCGATGACAGCGGACTTGGCGACGTAGTACGGCAGATAGCCGGGGTAGCGGGGCCGGCCGCTGCGCGCCACCCAGTCGGAGACGTTGACGATGCGGCCCCGCCCCGCGGCGCGCAGATGCGGCGCCGCGGCCAGCGCGCACAGGTAGGCGGCCCGGGCATCCACCGCGAGCGCCCGGTCCCAATCCGCCTCGTCCAGCTCGGCGAACGGGCGCGCGACGTACGCCGAGGCCATGTTGACGAGGATGTCGAGCCGTCCCAGGGCGGACGCGGTCTCGGCCACCAGGCGGCGGCACTCGCCGGCGTCGGTCAGGTCCGCCAGCGTGATCAGGATGCGCGGCGCGGCAGCGGGCGCCAACGTCCCCGGCGCAGCGGCCAGCGGTCGCCGGCACGAGAGGTTCACTTGCGCGCCGCGGCGGGCCAGCTCCGCCGCCACGGACAGGCCGACGCGCCTTGCGCCGGTGACGATCGCGACCTGTCCTGTCAGGTCCATTAATCAGGCGGGGCTGCGCCCGAGCCCCCGGCGTCCGCTTGCGGGAACCCCATTGCCCCGCGCCGCTCCCGCCGAGGCGCGCCGTGCCGGCGTCAATCGGTGCTGGGCTTGGCCGCCCCGGGGATGCGCGGGTTCAGGATCTCGTCGATCAGGAAGACGTCGGTCAGCAGGGCCCGCAGGTGGATCAACGCGTTGAGGTTGTCGATCATCTGCGAGCTGACCGCCGGCTGGGTCTGCACCATCCGGACGGCGGCCAGCGCGTCGGCGGCGTCGCGGCCCAGCACCTCGATGAACGGTTGGTAGCGTGTCCGGGCGTCGTCGCCGCGCTCGGCGACGACGGACGCGAACAGGCCGGCGAGCACCCCGAGCGCTTCCTCCATCCGTCCCAGGAACTCGCGGACCTGGGCCGACGACTTGGACGCCTGCTCGCCGCTCACGCCCTGGGCCGCGTAGGCGAGACAGAACTCGTAGCTCTCCTCGATGGCGTCGATGCGAGCCTGCAGCTCGGCGGCGGTGGTCACCCCTTGTTGGATTCCTGCGAGACGACCCAGCGCTCGGGGTCGTGGTGCTCGAGGTACCGGTCGCGGTCGACGTAGCCGAGGATCATCGACTTGGTGAGCCAGAACTTCTCGGGCCGAATGGCGAAGTAGACGTGCGTCAACGTCAGGGTCACGAACAGAACCCCGCCGAGACCGTGGATGACGTACATGAGCCCCCAGGTCTCGTCGGCCAGCAGATAGGCGTTGCGCGGCCAGAACATCGCGTCGATGCGCAGCATCATGACGAGACCCGTGCCGATGACACCCAGCCCGGCCAGGGTCACGGCCAGGTGGTACAGCTTGTGGTCCAGCGGGTACTTGCCGTGCTTGCGGATCGGGGGCGTCTGCTGGCCGGCCTGCCGTCGCATTCGATTCCACGCCTCGGCCAGGTCGCTCGGCAGGATCCAGATCGACCAGAAGTCGAGGAAGAACGTGGCGTGGAGCATGTGATAGACAATCGACACGGTCAGCAGCAGACCCGCCACCCAGTGGATGGTCAGCCAGGGAAACTGGATGCCGACGATCGGAAAGAAGCCCGTGACGAGCAGCGCGATCATGGACGCCGCCATCACCCAGTGGAAGTACCTGGCCGCCGCGGTGTGCCGGGTGATGCGCGCCGGCACGTTGGCCGCGCTCCCCGACTCGGCGGCCGCCGCGCCGTTGGCCCGGGCCAGCCGGGGCAGCCAGACGACCGCGTAGAGGATATGGAACGCGATGAACGCGACGCCGGCCCAGAACGCCAGGTAGAGGAGATCCCAGGAGATGCGCACGAGCATCTCCTGGCCCCAGGGATCGGTGCCCCGCTGAAAGAATTCCATCCTAAGCCTCGCCGCCCCGGATCGACCGGGTGACCAGATTGCGCAACAGCGCCACCTTGTAGCCGTTGTGCGCCAGCGGCCGGACGCCGCGAATCGCGGCCTCTCCCGCCTGCGCCGCGACCTCGTCCGTCAACTGCCGCCCGCGCACGGCATCCTCGGCGGCCCGCAGCCGCAGCGGCGTCGGCGCGACGCCGTTGACCGCTATCCGGATGTCCTCGATCACGCCGTTGGTGATCCTCGCGGCGGAAGCGACGCTGGCCAGCGCGAAGTCCCAGACCGCGCGGTCGCGGCTCTTCTCGAAGTAGAAGCGCGCGCCGGCCCAGGTCGGCGGCACGCGGATGGCGGCCAGCAGATCGCCCGGCTCGAGCACCGTCATGCGCATGATGTCCACGCCCGGGCCGACGAAGAACTCCTCCGCCGCCACCGACCGCGTGCCGGCGCTGCTGCGGATGTCCATCTCCGCGTCGAGGGCCACCAGCGCCGGGGCGGTATCCGACGGGTTGACGGCCACGCACCGGCTCGCGCCGAGGATGCAGTGCTCGCGATTCATCGCCGTCGGCGTGTCGGCATAGCAGATGTTGCCGCCGGCGCGGTAGCAGTTCCAGCCGTCGCGGTAGTACCAGCACCGCGTGTCCTGCGCGAGGTTCCCGCCCAGCGTCCCCTGGTTGCGGATCTGCGGCGAGGCGACCAGAGCCGCGGCCTCGGCCAGCAACCCGTACTGGCTGCTCACGTCCTCGTGCCTGATGACCTCGCGCAGCTTCGCCAGCGCCCCGATCGTCAGGCCGCCGCCCGACGCCGAGCGAATGGCGCTCAGCTCCTCGACGCCCCCGAGATCGACGACCGCCGCGGGCCGCTTGACCCGATCCTTGAGCCAATCGAAAGAATCTAGCCCGCCCGCCAGTATCCAGGCCTGCTCCTGGTACTGGTCGAGCAACCCCAGCGCCTCGTCGGTCGTCGTCGGCTGGAACAGTTGAAACGCCGGCATCATGTCGCGAATCACGGCCATCTTGTTTCTCCCTCAGCAGATTCGATCAGACGTGCGCCGTCAGCGTCGAGAAGGCCGCGGGCAGGTTCTCGATCTTGGTGAGGATCATGTCGGTCGTCACCGGGGTGCGGTTGAAGTACCCCTCGCCCATCGCATCCGCAATCGCGCAGAGCACGGCGCCCGACCCGGCGCCTTCGGCGGTCTCCCCGATCCCCTTGGCGCCCATCGGGCTGAACGGATCCGGCTTCTCCTGCGCCACCCACGCCATCGGCTCCTCGTGCGGCACGTCGAGGATCGTGGGCGGGCGGTTCGAGTAGAAGCGCTTCGAGACCTGCAGGCCCCAGCGGCGGTCGTAGGTCCACTTCTGGCCGAGCGCGGCGCTGAAGCCCTGGATCGCGCCGCCGTGCAGCTGCGCCTCCAGGGTCCGCGGGTTGATGACGGTCCCGACGTCGGTGGCCACGCGGTAGTCCTTGAGCGTCACGGCGCCCGTCTCGAGATCGACCTCCACCTCCGCGAACCCGATGGCGTGCGAGATGACCCGCCCGCCGAGGGGATAGTTGTCGCGGGCCACGCCCATCAGCCCCAGACCTGCCAGAGCCGTCGCGGCGGTCACCGTGACCGGGTTGAGATCCTCGGGCAGCTCGTGGCCGTCGAACCGGCCGCCGAGCTCGATCGCCCGCTGCGCGGCCTGCGCGAAGCCGAGGCCCTGCATGCGGTACCCGCGCCTGAACACGCGCCCGTCGGCGACCTCGTAGTCGTCCGGGGAGCCGCCCAGATCGCCCGCGGCAATCGCCTTCAGCTTGCGCAGGGCATCCTCGCCGGCGGCCAGGTTCGCCCGCGTATGGGCGTGGGTCGTGGTGCTCCCCGCCTGCACGGTGCTCCAGGGCAGGTGCTTGCTGGTGTCGCCCCAGATGACCTCCGCCTGGTCCCAGTCCGTCTTGAGTGCCTCCATCGCGGCCCGCGCCGTGTCGAAGACCGACCCGGTGCCGAGATTGCCGACGCCCTGCTGGATGTAGACCTTGCCGTCGGGCCGGATGGTCAGCAGGCCGTCCATGCCCCAGGCGCCGGCGTTGAACGAGCTGAGCGCAACGCCGATGCCGGTCACCTTCGAGCCGTTGCGACGGCCGCTCCTGGCCCGCATCGCCTGCCAGTCGAACGTCGTCTCGCCGACGTCGGCCGCCTCGCGCACGAACGCGCTCGACACGTTGCCCTGCTCGCCGTTGGTCGGCCGGCCGAGCTTCGCCTGCCCCTCGGGTGCGTTGATGCGGATGATCTCGAGCGGGTCGATGCCGAGCTGATTCGCCGCCTTCTGCATGATCGGCGCGATAATCGACACCGCCTGCAGGCCGCCCGGCGCGCGCTGCGCGGAGCGCGGCGGCGTGTTGGTGTACACCGACAGCCCGCGCAACCGATGGCTGAGCGGCTGGTACATGAGCGACGCCTGGTCGGCGGCATTCATGAAGTCGGTGGAGAAGCCGTACGGGCCGCCGTCCTGGACGAAGAACATGTCCATGGCCGTTATGCGGCCGTCGCTGCGGTAGCCGATCTTCACGCGGCCCTGCAGCCCCGGCCGCGCCCGGCCGATGAAGTGCTCCTCCTGGCGGGTGATGCGCATCATCACCGGCTTGCCTGCCTTCTGCGACAGCAGGGCCGGGAGGCGCATCTGCACGAAGCCGGCAATCTTGCTGCCGAAGCCGCCGCCGCAGTACTCGGACACGAGCACCAGATCCTCGGGCGGGATGCCGATGCCGCGCGCCGCCGGGCCGTGCGTGCGGAGCGTGCTCTGCGTGGAGACGTACAGGTAGCACTTTCCGTTCTGCCAGTACGCCATCGCCGTGCGCGTCTCGAGCGGCTGGTGCCCCATCGACTGGTGGAACACCGTCTCGTCGAGCACCAGGTCCGCTTCGGCCAGGCCGGCCTCCACGTCCCCGACCTCCCACTCGTCGGTAATCGGGCCGTCGGTCGGCATTTCGCCCCGATCGATGGCGGCCCAGTCGACGTCGTTCCACTTGATGGTGGTCAGCTCGCTGCTCGCCATGGTGTTGCCGTCGAGCCGGGCATCCGGCCCCCCGGGCCGCAGGCTCTCCAACGGATCCACGGCGAACGGCAGCGGCTCCAGATCCACCCGGATCCGCTCGATCGCGTCGGCCGCCGTCGTCTCGTCGACAGCGGCGACGGCGAGGATCGGCTCGCCCTCGTACACCGGCTCGTTCGTCAGACCGGCCTCGTTCGGCGCGTCCACGGGCGGCAGGTCGTCGGCGGTCAGGATGACCTCGACGCCCGGCATCGCCTCCGCCGCGCTCGTGTCGATGCTGCGCACCCGCGCGTGTGGCATCGGGCTCGGCAGCAGCTTCGCGAACAGCATGCCGTCGGCGCGGAAGTCCTCCGCGTACTTCGCACGCCCGGTCACCTTCGCGACCAGATCCGCCGTTGAGTAATTCTTGCCGATCAGCTTGTAGTCAGCCACGTCAGCCCCTCCGCGTATACTCCGCAGCCCGCAGCGCGACGTTCAGGATCTTGTTGTAGTCCGCGCACCGGCACAGGTTGCCCGAGAGGAATTGCGCTGCCTCTTTCCGCGTCGGGTTCGGGTTCTCGTCGACCATGGCCACCATGTTCATGACGAATCCGGGCATGCAGAAGGCGCACTGGAAGCCCTGCTCGTCCACCACGGCCTGCTGCACGGGGTGCAGCGTGCCGTCGGCCGCCTCGAGGCCCTCGATGGTCTGCACGGCGCGGCCCCGCACCTGGTGCGTCAGCATCGAGCACGCGTAGTGCGGCACGCCGTCGATCAGCACCGTGCACGCCCCGCACTCGGAGCGGTCGCAGCCAATCTTCGTGCCCGTCAACCCCAGCTTGTAGCGCAGCGTCGTGGCCAACGTCTCCTGCGGCAGCACGTCGACGCGCCGCAACAGCCCGTTCACCGACAGCGTCACCAAGCGCTCGACCGCGCCAGGGGCCTGCGCGCGGACCACCGTGCCGTTCCTGAGCACGTAGCTGGCCGCCGAGACGCTCGCGCCCGTGGCAATCACACCCTTGATGAAGCTGCGGCGCGAATGACCCTGCTCGTCCGCCTGCAATTGATCCAACCGTTCCGCGTCGCTCATGAGACGCCCCTCCTGATAAGCCGATTCAGCTTATCACGGAATCCCCCACGGGTTGCATCGGTTCCGGGAACCCGCCCGGCCTGGATTGCGTATCGATTCATACGTATGATTAAAACAAGTGTTTGACTTGGAATCCTGGAGGCTGTGCGAATGGCGGCAGCAACGAAGGAGCGGATTCTCGACGCCGCGGAGCGCCTGTTCGCCGATTCCGGATTCGCGGCGACCTCACTCCGGGACATCACCGGCGAGGCCGACGTGAACGTCGCGTCCGTCAACTACCACTTCGGCTCGAAGGAGGCGCTGCTCAGCGCCATCCTGGAGCGGCGTTTCCGGCCGATCAACGAGCAGCGCATCGCGTTGCTCGACGAGCTGGAGTCGCGTGCGGGCCAGCACGGGCCGGCGCTCGAGGACATCGTGGCGGCCCTCGTGGGACCGCCCTTCCACTCGTGGACCGGAGCGGGGAGCGGCGGGCCGAAGTTCCTCAAGTTCATCGGCCAGATCCACTCGCAGGCCGACGAGGAGATCCGCGCCGCGTTCGTGCGCCAGTTCGATCGGGTGCTGACGCGGTTCACCGCCGCGTTCGAGCGCGCGCTGCCGGACCTCGATGCCGGTGAGGTCACGACGCGGGTGCTCTTCATCGTCGGCGCCATGGCGCACGCCATGACCTGGGGCGAGCAGCTCGCCGCGCGGGGTCCGCGCGCGCCCCGCCACTCCGATCGGCTTCTCGATTCGCTGATTTCGTTCGCCGCCGCCGGGATGGCGGCCCCCCAGCTCGCGGCGCTGCACATGCCGGTCGCCGCCGAAGGAGGGCGTCCGTGATCCGCCGTCTGACCACGCTTGCGCTCTGCGCGGCCGCCGCGGGCTGCGCAGGAGCGCCGCCGGTTGCCGTGCCCGATATCGGGGTGCCCGTGCCGCCGGCCTGGACCGCCGCGGAAACCCCCGCGGGCCGCATCGCGCTCGACTGGTGGACCGACTTCGGGGACGACGGCCTGGCGGGGGCCGTCGAGGCGGCCCTGACGGGGAACTTCGACCTGCAGGCCGCCGCCGCCCGACTGGATATCGCCGCGGCCGACGCCCGTCTGGCCGCCGCCGAGCTGTGGCCGTCCGTGGACGCAAGGTACAACGGCGCCCGCCAGCAGCAGAACTTCGTCGGCCTGCCGATTCCCGGTGCCGAAGACGAGGTCCTCAGCACGATCTTCACCAACCACGGCGTGTCGCTGGACCTGTCGTGGGAAATCGACCTGTGGGGCCGGCTGCGCGCGGCGAGCCAGTTGGTGCTGGCCAACCTGCAGGCCTCGGCCGCCGACCTGCGCGGCGCGCAGCTCTCGATGGCCGGGCAGACCGCGAAGGCCTGGTTCGCGGTGGCCGAGGCGCAGCAACAGATCGACCTGTCCCGCGAAACCGTGGAGAGCTTCAGCGATTCGGCCAACCAGGTCCGCGGGCGGTTCGAGGCCGGCATCCGGCCGCCGCTGGACCTGCGGCTGGCCCTGCTGAACCTGGCCAACGCCCAGGCGGCCCTCGATCTGCGGCTGCAGCAGTTCGACGCCGCGGCGCGCCAGCTCAAGGTGCTGCTGGGGGACTACGCCGACGATGCCATCGACGCCCCGCTCGCGCTGCCCGAGCTGACGCCGGGCGTGCCGGGCGGGCTCCCGGCCGACCTCGTGGCGCGGCGGCCCGACCTGGTGGCCGCCGAGCGCCTGCTGGCCGCCGCCGAGGCGAACCTGGGGATCACGCGGCGAAACCGGTTTCCCGACATCGCCCTGACGGCGGCCGCCGGCACCGCCACCAACGCGCTCCGCTCGCTCGTCGACGGCGACTTCAGCATCTGGAGCCTGCTGGCCAGCGTGACGGCGCCGCTGTGGCAGGGCGGCCGGCTGCGCGAGGAGGTCAACCGCGCGGAGGCCGAGAGCGCGGAGGCGCTCGCCACGTACGCGAACACCGCCCTGACGGCGTACGCGGAGGTGGAGACCGCCCTGGCCGCCGACGAGTTCCTGCAGCGGCGCGAGCGGCACCTCGCCGCGGCGGTCGAGCAGGCGCAGGCCGCGGCGGTGCTGGCGTACGAGCGGTACATCACGGGCCTCGAGCCCTACGTCACCGTGCTCGACTCGCAGCGCTCGGCCTTTCTGGCGGAAGGCGAGCTGATCGCGGCGCGCCGGCAGCGCCTCGACAACCGGGTGGACCTCTACCTGGCGTTGGGCGGCGGCTTCGAGCAGCTCGATTCGCCGTTCAGCCTGGGAGACATCGAGGCGGGCGTGGACTAGGAGTCTGCGCCGCAGGACCGCGCGGACTCCGCAGGGCGCGCACGGCGCGCCTCGGCGGGAACGGCGCGGGGCGAAGGGGGCAAAGCCCCGTCTGATGAACGCCCCGTCTGATGAAAGCAGGCAGGTGCAACCATGAAGCGCACACTCCTCCGCATACTGCAAGCCGTGCTGCCCCTGGCGTTGCTGGGTCTCGCGGGGCTGGCGGCCATGACCATGATTCGCAACCGTCCGGTCGTCGAGACCCGGCCGCCGGACATCGCGCCGCCCGGCGTGCGGGTGCACGTCGTCGCGCTCGAGGACGTGGCACTGGCGGTGACCAGCGAGGGCACGGTCCGGCCCCGCACCGAGAGCGAGCTGGTCCCGGAGGTGTCCGGCCGCGTCATGTCCGTCGCGCCCTCGTTCGCCGAGGGCGGCTTCTTCGAGGCGGGCGACGTGCTCGTGACCATCGATCCGTTCGACTACGAGCAGGCGGTCGTCACCGCCCGGGCCCAGCTCGCCCAGAGCCGGCTGCGCCTGGCCGAGGAGGAAGCCGAGGCCGAGGTTGCGCAACGCGAATGGGACTCGCTCGGCGAGGGCGACCCGCGCGAGCTCACGTTGCGGAAGCCCCAGCTCGACGACGCCCGGGCGGCAGTCGCGGCCGCCGAAGCGAGCCTCGTGCGGGCGGAGCGCGACCTCGAGCGCGCGAGCATCACGGCGCCGTACGCCGGACGCGTGCGCCGCAAGGACGTCGACGTCGGGCAGTTCGTCACCATGGGCAGCTCCGTCGCCACCGTCTACGCGGTGGATCGCGCGGAGATCCGCCTGCCGCTGCCGGACAACGAGCTGGCCTACCTGAACCTGCCGCTCGCGTACCGGGGCGGCGAGAACCGGCAGGGTCCGCAGGTCACGCTCCGATCCACCTTCGCCGGCGAATCGCATGCCTGGAACGGGCGCATCGTGCGCACCGAGAGCGAGATCGACCCGATCAGCCGCATGGTGCACGTCGTCGCCGAGGTCGACGACCCCTATCGTCCGGGACCCGATCCCAACCGGCCGCCGCTGGCGGTCGGGATGTACGTCGACGCGCAGATCGAGGGACGCCGGTTCCGGCAGATAGCCGTGGTGCCCCGCTCCGGCCTGCGCGGGCGCAGCCAGGTGATGGTGGTCGACGGCGAGAGCCGCCTGCGCTTCCGCGACGTCGAGATCCTGCGGATGACGGCCGGGTCGATCTACGTGCGCGCGGGACTGGCGAACGGGGAGCGTGTCGTGGTCTCGACGCTCGACAGCCCGACCGACGGCATGCAGGTGCAGGTGACGAACCCGACGCCGGACCTGCTGGCCGAGGGAACCCCGGATGCCGGGGCAGGCGCCGGCGCGCCGGCGACGCCGGCTCCCCCTGCACCCGCGCAGGCGAGCCCGGCAGCGATGCCCCCGGCAGCGATGCCCCCGACCGCGACCGCGGCGGCCCCGGCGCCCGTCGCGCCGGCCGGGCCCGCGGCGCCCGCCGCGCAGCGAGCGGCGCAGGCCCCGGCGCCCCGGCCGCCCCTCAGCCAGCGAGCGCTGCGGCGCCCCGCCTCGCAATCGGCCCCGGCGGCCGACGCCCCGGCGGCGGACGCGCGCGCGGTCGCCGTGCTGCCGTTCACGGACATCAGCGAGCAGGCAGCCGACGCGGACCTCGGCGCGACGCTGGCGGAGGGCGTCTCCGACGAGCTCGGCAACATCGACACCGTGACGGTCGCTCCCGCGGTCGCGGGCGCCAACTGGGTCGTGGGCGGCGCGGTCGAGCAGCTCGACGACGCTGTGCAGGTCACGGCCCGCATCGTCGAGACGCGCGCCGGATCCATCGTGCGCACGGTCAGGGTGGACGGGGCCGCCAGCGAGCTGCCGCGCCTGCGGGCTGCCACGGCAAGGGCGGTCGCGCGGAGCCTCGCCGACGCCCTGAACCTGACGGCGGCGGCGGCGGCGACGGCGACACCCGCCGCGCCCGCGGCGGCGGCGGTGCAGGTGCGCCCGTTCACCAACCTGAGCCAGGCGCCGGCGGACGACACCCTGGCGCTCGAGGTCGGCGAAGCCGTGGTCGCGCATCTCAGCCGGACGGGGACGTTCACCGTCGTCGACTCGGAGGACGCCGCGCGCTGGATCGTGGCCGGCGGGATTCAGCGCATAGGCGACCTCGTCCGGATCACGGCCCGTCTCGTCGACGCGCGCGGAGGCTCCGTCGTGCGGGCCGTCAAGGTCGACGGCTCCATCGAGGAGCTGATGCGCCTCCAGGACGAGGTGGCGTCGGCGATGACCAGCGGCGTCCGCGAGGCCACAGGCAACTAGGGCGTACGCACCGCAATAGCGGCGCGGGGCTGTGGGGATCCGCAAGCGAACGCCAGCGGGCCGGACCACAGCCCCGCCTGATCAAGGCGCGCACAGCGCGCCTCGGCGGCAGCGGCGCGGGGCGAAGGGCCCCCGCAAGCGGGCGCCGGGGGTTCGGGGCGCAGCCCCGTCTGAATTATGAACGGAACGATCGCGTGGTTCGCCCGCAACCCGGTGGCAGCCAACCTCCTGATGGCGTTTCTCGTCGCCGGGGGCTTTCTCTCGGCGACGAGGGTCACGTCGGAAGTCTTCCCCGAGATCACGCTGGACCGCATCCTCGTCGAGGTGCCGTATCTCGGCGCCGCGCCCGAAGAGGTCGAGGAAGCGGTCTGCGTGCGGATCGAGGAAGCCATCCAGGGCGTCGACGGCATCAAGCAGATCATCTCGACCGCGTCCGAAGGCATGGGCAGCGTGATGGTCGAGATCGAGCTGGGCGCCGACGTGCGGCAGGTGCTCGACGACATCAAGAACCAGGTCGACGCCATCGACACGTTTCCCGAGCAGACGGAGAAGCCGATCATCCGCGAGATGATCTCGAGAGAACAGGTCATCGACCTGGCGGTGTCCGGCGCCGCGGACGAGTTCGCGCTGAAGGCGACGGCCGACGGGATTCGCAACGAGCTGTCGCTGCTGCCGGCCATCTCGCTGGTGGAGATCGCCAGCGCCCGGCCGTACGAGATCTCCATCGAGGTCTCGGAGGCGGCGCTCCGCCGCCACGGGCTCACCTTCGACGACGTGGCCACCGCGGTGCGCCGCTCGTCGCTCGACCTGCCGGGCGGCTCGGTGCGGGCCGCTAGCGGCGAGATCCTCCTGCGCACGATCGGGCAGGCCTACCGCGGCGACGAGTACGCGAATCTCGTGCTGCTCACGCGGGCCGACGGCACCCGCCTGCTGCTCGGCGAGGTGGCGACGGTCGTGGACGGCTTTGCCGAAACCGATCAGTTCGCGCGCTTCGACACCGACCCGACGCTGCTGGTCTCGGTGTTCCGGACCGGCGACCAGAGCGCGCTCGAGATCGCGGGGCTGGTCCACGAGTACGTGGAGCGCACGCGGCCGACCCTGCCGGAGGGCATCTCGCTCACGATCTGGCAGGACCAGTCGACGGTGCTCAACACCCGCCTGACGACCATGTTCCGGAACGGGCTGGGCGGGTTCGCGCTGGTGTTCCTGGTGCTCGCCCTGTTCCTGGAGCTGCGGCTCGCATTCTGGGTCAGCCTGGGCATTCCCATCTCGTTCCTCGGCGCCATCATGCTGATGCCGCGCCCGGACGTGACGGTGAACGTCATCTCGCTGTTCGCCTTCATCCTGGTCCTCGGCATCGTCGTCGACGACGCCATCATCGTCGGCGAGAACATCTACGCGCACCAGGAGCGGCACGGCGACGGGCTGCGCGGCGCGATCGAGGGCGGCCGGGAGATTGCCACGCCGGTGGTCTTCGCCGTGCTGACGACCGTGGCGGCCTTCATGCCGCTGCTGTTCGTGCCCGGCCTCATGGGCAAGATCTTCCGCATCATCCCCCTGGTGGTCATCCCCTGCCTGCTGTTCTCGCTGGTCGAGTCGCTGTGGATCCTGCCGGCCCACCTCTCGCACATCCCGCGGCGGCGGCGCGAGGGTCCGTTGCGCCGCTTCCAGCAGCTGTTCGCCAACGGTCTCAAGCGGTTCGTCCAGCGGGTCTACAGGCCGGTTCTCGAGCTGGGTCTGCAGTGGCGCTACCTCACCGCCGCGGTCGGCGTGTCGACGCTGATCGTGACCGGCGGCATGGTGCTCGGCGGTTGGACCAGCTTCCACTTCTTCCCGTCGATCGAGGCGGACTTCATGTCGGCCTCGATCACCATGCCGCAGGGCACGCCGGTGTCGGACACCGCGGAGGCCGTGGGACGGCTCGAGGCCGGCGCGGAGCGCCTGCGGCGGGAGCTTCAGGAGGAGACGGGCACGGACTACTTCCGGCACACCTACACCGCCATCGGCGACCAGCCGATGGCGGCCCGCGAGGGCGGCCCGACGGAAGGCCTCGTGGACACGTCCGCCGCGCACCTCGGCGAGGTCACCATCGAGCTGCTGCCGTCGCAGCAGCGCGCCTGGTCGAGCGAGCAGCTCAGCAACCGCTGGCGCGAGGCCACCGGGCCGATCCCGCAGGCGGTCGACGTCAGCTTCAACGCCTCGATCATGGCGCCCGGCGACGACATCGACGTCATGCTGGTCGGCTCGGACATGGAGCGGTTGCGCGCGGCGGCGGACGAGGTCAAGGCCGAGCTGGGCGCCTACGCCGGGGTCTACGGCATCACCGACTCGTTCCGGGCCGGCAAGCGGGAGATGAAGCTGGGCATCCGGCCCGCCGCCGAGACGCTGGGCCTCACGCTGGAGGATCTCGGCCGCCAGGTGCGCCAGGCCTTCTACGGCGAGGAGGCGCAGCGGATTCAGCGCGGCCGGGACGACATCCGCGTCATGGTGCGCTATCCGGCCGACGAGCGGCGCTCGCTCGGCGACCTCGAGAACATGCGGATCCGGACGCCGGACGGCGGCGAGGTGCCATTCAGCCAGGTCGCCGCCGTCGAGCCCGGGCGCGGCTTCGCCTCCATCAAGCGCGTCGACCGCAACCGGGCCGTCAACGTGACCGCGGCCGTGGACGAGAGCGTCACCTCCAGCGGCACGGTCGTCGCCGATCTGCAGACCCGCATCCTGCCCGCGGTGCTGCCGCGGCACCCCGGCGTGTTCTACGTCTTCGAGGGCGTGCAGGCGGAGCAGGAGGACGCCATCGGCGGCCTGCAGGCCGGCTTCGTCGTCGCGGTGCTGGCCATCTTCGCGCTGCTGGCCGTCCCGCTCAAGTCGTACCTCCAGCCCCTGATCATCATGAGCGCCATCCCGTTCGGCCTCGTCGGGGCCGTCTGGGGCCATATCCTCATGGGTCTGAACGTGACCTTCATGTCGATGTTCGGGCTGGTGGCGCTGACGGGCGTCGTGGTCAACGACAGCCTGGTGATGGTCACGTTCATCAACCGCCGGCGCGCGGTGAACCCCGACCTCGGCGCCGCGGTCCGGGAAGCGGGCGTCGCGCGCTTCCGACCCATCCTGCTGACCTCGCTGACGACGTTCTTCGGCCTGGGCCCGCTGATGCTGGAGCGGAGCGTCGACGCGGCGTTCCTCCTGCCCATGGCCGTCTCGCTGGCCTTCGGCGTCATCTTCGCCACGTTCATCACGCTCGTGCTGGTTCCGACCGCCTACCTGATCGTCGAGGACATGCGGCGGCTCGTGGCGCGGGCGACTCTGGCAGAGGGCGAGCCGGACGAGGCGGGCGCCCCCCTCGGACCGGAGGCGGCGTCGTCGGAGACATAACGCCGCCGCACGGCGCGCCTCGGCGGGAGCGGCGCGGGGCGAAGGGATCCCCGCAAGCGCACGCTGGGGGTTCGGGGCGCAGCCCCGGCTAATTGGAACTCGCGCCGACGACCTCGGCGACCACCTGCTCGGCGAGCGGCGGGCTGACCCCGCACGAGGCGTCGTTGATGCGGCACTGCGCCAGCGTCAGCCCGCAGCCGCACGGACAGCCCTCCTCGTTCAGCCGCTGCAGCACGCGCTCCTTCTGGTCGGGCGTCAGCTCCGACAGGTCCAGCCCCGGGATGCTGGTGGCGTGCGCCGCGTTGACGAGGCGCGTGGCGTCGTTGCCTTCGATAAGCTCGACGGCGACCGGGGTCGGCAACGCCGTCAGGTGCCGGACCTCCTGCTCGAACACCGCCGGGCTGATCAGGCCGACGTGCGTTTGGACGATGCGGCCCTGCGGATCGACGATGAACGACGTGGGGAGCGCGAACACGCCCGGAAACTGGCGGTTCAGCTCCGGGGTCGCCATCACGACCGGATAGTTCATCCCCACGGCGCCGGCGAACGCCGCCACGTTCGCCGGGTCGCCCTCGTCGGTCGAGATGCCGACGACCTGCAACTGGTCGGGATAGCGCGCCTGCAGGGCGATCAGGTCCGGAATCTCCTCCCGGCAGGGCCCGCACCAGGTAGCCCAGTAGTTCACCAGGGTGACCTTCCCGTGCCAGTCGTGCGTCGACAGCGTCCGGCCGTCCAGCGTCCGCATCGCGATGTCGGCGACGGGCACCGGCTCGCGCAGCAACTCGATGGTGGCACCGGCCGGTATGTCGAAAAGCGGCTCGGGGGCATCGGCGGCCACGTCCGGCGCCTCGCCGGCCGAGCCGCACCCGACCGCCAGGAGCCCGACGACGATCCCGAAGGACACCAGGCCCGAAGGAAAGAGTCTCATTGGTTCACCACCCTCGCGTGTCGGCCCATTGTACCGCCCGCGCCGACGCTGCGAGCTACAGACTGCCAATGCTGGGATCCGGAGGCTTGCGATCCGGCAAGTGGGGTCATCTGGGCTTCACGCCGCCTTTGCGACCCAGACCGTACCCCACTCTGAACACGTCCGGGATGTTGACGCGGCCGTCGCGCATGCGCTGGAAGACTCCCAGCGATTCCAGATCCCGGCGAACACCGTCCGGTCCTTCTTCAATGCGGCTGGGGGGCAGCTTCACCTCGTTCTGTGTCACGTCTTCGGTCAGTCGGTCGAGCACCCCCGAACTCCGCCAGCGGTCCTCGATCTCGTCGAAACCGCACGGCACGACCACGCCCTCGAGGGGAGTCAGGACGCGGTCCATCCAGGGGTAGTCCTCTCGAATCTCAGCGACTCGAATGCTCGATGCGCGTTGCACGCCGTGCTTGATCCCATCGTAGTGCAGCGCGTACTGGCAGTCCGGATAACGACTCGCCGTGTCGTCGGCGGCGGCCCGCAACGCCGCGAGAAACGAGCGTGGGCTCACCCTCCCCACCGTATCTCCCAGATGATTGGGAATCCAGGTGTACGGGAAGCCTCGCTTCGGACCGCGTCCCATCCACGGGCCTGCGATACCGTGGAACTTCCGGCGCTGCTCTTCCTCCCTCATGAAAGAGCGGGGCACGGCGAACAGCCTGCGTTGGCCGACTTCCGCCGGCTGCCAACCGCCATGACCGTCCTGCAGGAAGCGTCGAAAGAGATCGCCGCTCTCCCCGTTCGCCAGGTAATGCCACAACAAGCCGTACAGTTCGTGGCGGGGCCAGCTCAACTCGACCCCCGACGACAGGACCTTCGATGCATCGGGGAAATCCGCGACCTCCGCCTCGGCGAGCTGGTCGGAGCGCAGAAACATTTTGACGCGCAGCCGCCGGTACGGACGCATGTCGAGGGCGGTTTGCAACAGACCGCGAATCGCCCGGTACATTTCCTTCCACTCGTCGGCGCAGCGATCCAGCGCATCGAAGAGAATCAGGAGGTAGACTCCCCTCCGATCGAATTCGAGATCACGATCCTGGAACAGCCGGTCGATTGCCTCAGGATCCTCCTCGACATACTTCGTGCGCTTTTCCCAGGAATCCTGCTGTCGAAGCGGATGATCGTCCGGAGCGAGCTGCCACGCCTGCACGGTTCGCCAGACGATCCGGGGCTCCACCCCTGCGCTCATCAATCTCCGCAGTGCGTCCTTGCTCGGGTACTCGTCCGGTGCCGGTGTCTCCCCAAACCCGGTGCGTACCTCGGTGTGCCCGCTCAGCTTGGAACCCCTGGCGTGCATGCCGACCAACTGCCGCACCTCCCGATCTTGCAGGGCGCTCCACCAGAAGGTCTTTCCCGCACCGCGCATGCCGGTCACGAGGAGGTTGTTAGGGTCCATCGCCTTGATGTGGGACGCCGGCAGATAGACGTGCTGCGGCGGCGGCGGCCCGCCGTGGCTCGTCCCTTCGGGCAACGCTGCCAGCGCCTGGCGCGCCCCTTTGACCTCTATTGCACCGGCCACTATGCAGCTCCGTCGGTACCGAATCGCAACAGCCTGTCGAACCGGCCCAGGAACGAAGCGTAGGCCGAGCGCACCGTGTCGATGTCGGTCTCCAGGTCGCGCAGCGATGCACCCGCGGCAAGGCCTCGCGTCCAGTGAATCACCAGCGGATCGTGAGGCGCTCCCTCATCCCGAACGTCGAACGAGAACGAGTCGGAATCGTCCGAGGTAAGTACCTCGTCATACAAGTGATCCCGGAACAAATCCCATGCATGCTCCCGAAATCGCTGCACGTAGTTTTCAGTGTCGAGATCGGGGGTGAGGGCAGAAACAACGGACAGGCGCTCCCTGATGCGCTCCGCCAGGTGATGCCCCTGCCAGTGGCCGAACAGGACCTTGTAGTCCGTCCAGTTGCTCTCCGAATCGGTCGCGAACAACAGGACCTGCGCGCCGAGATCGGTGACGGTGGCCGCCGCGATGTCGTGCAGGCCGCTACGGCTCTCCAGGACGACGACATCGGGCTCGACGGCGGTCTCCAGACGGTCCAGCAAGCGCCCGAGTCTCGCCGTCCACGGATCGTCCGCCGCGTCCATGTGGACGCGGCCCAGCTTGGCCAGGTACTCTCCGGCTTCGCGCCCATGAGCGGGCACGACACGCACGTCCCCGTCGAAATCCTGCGCCCAGCGCGGCGCGGCGGTCATATGCTCGAGCACATGCTCGTCTTGGCCAACCAGCGCCTCCACGAACCAGTCGGTGACGCCGAAGTCGGGCCGGCGTTCGGGCTCAAGCAGCGTCGACGACAACCCCGGCGATTCGAGATCCAGATCCACAACCAGCACTCGCCGGCCAGTGCGCACGAGATGCCATGCGAGCACCGCGGCTGTGGTGCTGCGTCCCACGCCACCCTTGACCGAGTACAGCGCGCACCTCACCGCTCTCCCGGACGCACCCGATTCGCCGACCGTCCACCAGTCCCCGGCCGTGACCAGACGGTCGACCATGGGGCGCCCCCAGTTTTCTTGGACACGGATTAAGGGAGAATCCGATGTCGCAGGAGGTAGGGGGCATGGCTGGATCGAGACGGGTGAAGGGAGCTGGGTCGGCGCCGACGGAGGGAGCCCGGAGGGCGACCGGAGTCGGCGCCGACGCGGCGGCGGTGGGGTCGGCGGCCTTGGCGCCGGGGCAACGGTGGAGCGCGAGCCGGAAACGGGACGTGGTGTTGCGGCTGCTGCGCGGCGAGCCGCTCGACGCGGTCTCGCGTGAAGTCGGGGTGGAGGTCTATCGCCTGGAGAGGTGGAAGGCGCGGGCGCTGGCCGGTCTCGAGCTGGGTCTCAAGGAGCAGGCCGGTGAGCCGCTGGCCGCGGAGTTGGATGCGGCCAAGCGGCACATCGGGGAGCTGTCGATGGAGAACGAGCTGTTGCGGTCGCGTGCCCGCGCAGCGGAGCATCGCCTCCCTTTGGCGACGCGGAGGTCGCGACGATGAGCCAAACGACCTCCGCGACGACGGGGCGACGCTACGGTCTCGAGCGAGTGTGTCGAACGTGGGAGCGGTCGCGCTCGGCGCTCTACGCCAGGCGGGCTCGCGTGCAGCACCCAGCGTGGGCTGATGGCCCACGCCGCCGCGGGCCGACGCCCGCGCTGTCTGATGCGCAGTTGCTGGCGGCCGTTCGCAACGACTTGGCCCGCTCGCCGTTCCAGGGCGAGGGCCATCGCAAGGTCCACGCGCGGCTGCGGATTCTCGACGGGGTGCGGGTTTCGCGGACACGGGTGTTGCGCGTGATGCGCGCGCAGGGCCTGCTCTCGCCTCACCGCGGGCGGCAGGGTGAGCCGAAGCCGCACGACGGCACGATTGTCACCTCGGCGCCCGACGTCATGTGGGGTACCGACGGCGCGCGGGTGTTGACCGTCGACGACGGCTGGGTCTGGACCTTCGCGGCCGTCGACCACTGGAACGCCGAGTGCGTGGGCTGGCACGTGTGCAAGGTGGGGAGCCGTTTCGCGGCCCTCGAGCCGGTCGCGCAAGGGCTCCGGCGATGCTGCGGCTCGGTCGAGGCGGACGCGGCCCGTGGGCTGGCGCTCCGGATGGATCACGGCAGCCAGTATCTGTCGGACCACTTCCTCAACCAGGTCCGCTACTGGGGCATCCGCCCCAGCTTCGGCCTGCTCGAAGAGCCCGAGACCAACGGCGTCGTCGAACGCTGGAATCGCACGCTCAAGGAGCAGGTCGTCTACGGCCGGGTCTTTCGAAACCTCGCCGACGTGCGCGCCGCCGTCGCCGAGTTTGTCGAGCGCTACAACCGGTGCTGGCGCCTTGAGAAGCTCGCCTATCGCACGCCACTCGAGGCCCGCGAGGAGTACGAGCTACGACAAGCCGCGTAGCCAAACTTGTGTCCAAGAAACCGGGTGCGGTACACAGACGGTCGACCAGATACACGCCGGGACGAATCTTCCACCTTACGTCCTTGAGATTCTCCAGCAGGGACTCAGGAACAAAAAGAACCGCGTTCTCCTTCGGAGCGGCATGCGCCCCGAGCGTTGCGCGCAGCCGGGCCGCCAGTCTGTCGAGGGCCGCGCGACAGGCTTCATCTTTCTCGACGGCATCGGCTACCGAGACAGATATCTGCCCATAAAGATTCCGGACCAGGTGGATGTCGTTAATCCCTTCCGGCTTGGGCTCGAGAGCGGTTGCAGCGTCGAAGACGTGCCTCCGGATGTCATCGAACGGAACAAAGCGTCCATTCATAGGAGTCCAGCCTGCGCGGCGCTCTGAACCATGTTCATGACCGTCCGGGCAGCCGCCTAGTGCGGCGCGACGCTATTGCTCGCGAATGCCGCCCGGTGCGCGTAGCGGTCATGGTGCGACCAGTTGGCGAAAGGGTTCTGCGTCGGCACCTGACGCAGATACGGAACCCAATGCGCTCCTCCACGACCTGTGGCGAATGTCAGGAAAATCGGCCACAGAGCCTGCACGTGTTGCCGGTGTTGCTGATCCACCGGGGTGCCGTGGACATCGACCTGCATACCGAGGCCTCGCATGACTGCCTTCAACCCGCATTCGGCGCTGAACCCGTACATCTGATCCGCGTTCGCCCACCGGGAGCGGCCGAACAGCAGTTCTGCGTCGTCCCAGTGCCGTCGGTGCGCATCGAGGAAATTCGCCGGCGGCATCGCGTGTTGCTGCCTCCAGGAACACAGGAACGAGAGCGAACCTCGGCGACGCGGCTGCAGGTCGACTCGACAGGCAATTCTACCGCTATCATGGGCCGCGGCGACTCGACACCCGGGAGGGCGGACAGCCAAAGGCGGTCTGCCGGACAACGACACCGGGAGGCATGCAGGATGATCAACAATCCCGATCCGGCCGAGCCGCGGTCACGGCGCTGGGTGTGGGCGGTCTACGTCCTGCTCTTCGCGCTGTCGGTGCCGTGGTACCTGCCGGCCGGCGGCCCGGTGCGCCTCTGGCTGGGGCTGCCGCACTGGGTCGTCCTGTCGCTGGCGGCCTGCCTCGCGGTGGCGATCTTCACCGTGTACGTCGTCGCGCGCCACTGGCCCGCGCCGCCGGACGCCCCCGATCCCGACGACCCGGAGGGCCCGCCGTGAACGTCTCGCTCGCGCTCGGCGCGGGCGTGGCGGTCGCCGTCTACCTCGCGGTCCTCGTCGGGGTCGGCTACGCGACGCGGCGGAGCGCGGGGGCGGGACTCGGCGAGTTCTACCTGGCCGGACGCAACCTCGGCGGCTTCGTGCTGCTGCTGACGCTCTACGCGACGCAGTACAGCGGCAACACGCTGCTCGGCTATCCGGGCGAGGCGTTCCGCATCGGCTACGCGTGGGTCATGAGCGTCGGCTTCATGATGGCGATCATCGTCGTCTACCTCGTCTTCGCGCCGCGCCTGCAGGTCGTCGCCCGGCGGCTCGCGTTCGTCACGCCCGGCGACTGGATCGCGCACCGTTTCGGCTCGCCGCCCCTGACGCTGCTCGCCAACGTGCTGCTCGTCGTGGCCATCTCGAACTACCTGCTGGCGCAGCTGATGGCGATGGGCCACGTGACCGAGGGGCTGTCGGGAGGGGCCGTGCCCTACTGGGCCGGTGTGGTGCTGCTGACGCTGGTCGTCATCGTCTACGAAACGGTCGGCGGCATGCGCGCCGTGGCGTGGACCGACTGCGTGCAGGGCATCATGCTGCTGGTCGGTCTCGTCGGCCTGCTCGTGGCCGTGGTGCCGACGCCGGCCCATCTCGCCGAGCTGACGGCGACGGTCGCCGCCGCGGACCCCGCCAAGGCGGCCGTCCCCGGGTGGGACGTCGCGCGCAACTGGTTCAGCACGATCCTGCTCATCGGCTTCTCCGGCGCGGTGTATCCGCACGCGATCCAGCGCATCTACGCGGCCCGCGACGCGGCCACCCTCAAGCGCGCCTTCAGCGTCATGGTGTTCCTGCCGCTGGTGACGACCGGCGTGATGTTCATGGTCGGCATCCTGGCCATCGCGGAGCTGCCGGCGGGGGGCGACGCCGACCAGGTCATGCCCGCGCTGCTGACGGCCTGGAGCACCCGCTCCGCGCTGCTCTTCGGGCTGTGCGTCATGGTCATCACGGCGGTCGTGGCGGCCGTCATGTCGACGGCCGACTCGGTGCTGCTGAGCCTGTCGTCGATCCTGGCCAAGGACATCGTCGGCACCACCCTGCTCCGCGGCGCCTCGGAGGACCGTCTCACGCGCGTGGGAAAGCGGCTCTCGTGGGGCGTCGTCGCCGTCCTGGTGGTGATCGCGCTGTCGCCCCGCGTGACGCTGTGGGGCCTGACCGAGATCAAGATGGAGATCCTGGCGCAGGTGGCGCCGCTGTTCGTCCTCGGCGTGACGTGGCGCCGCCTGACGACGTCCGCGGCGCTGAGCGGGATGCTGGCCGGTTGCGCCACCTACGCCGGCCTGCTGCTCGCGGGGCGCCCGGAGGTGTGGGACATCCATGCAGGGATCGTCGCGCTGGGCGTGAACGTGGCGACCTGCGCGGGCGTCACGCAGTGGGGAGCGGGACCGGTGCGCGGGGCTCACCGGTAGCCGAACTGGACGACCGCGACGAGGGCGAGCCCGGCGATCAGGTACAGCTTGACCAGCAGCGGCACGACGAAGGCCACCCAGCGCTGGTAGGGAATCCGGGCCAGCGCGAGTATCCCCATCAGCAGCGCGTTGGTGGGGACCAGCATGTTCGTGAAGCCGTCGCCGAACTGGTAGGCGAGCACCGCCGTCTGCCGCGTTACGCCGGT
This sequence comes from Vicinamibacterales bacterium, assembly GCA_963665465.1. Taxonomy (GTDB): domain Bacteria; phylum Acidobacteriota; class Vicinamibacteria; order Vicinamibacterales; family UBA8438; genus JAAXGX01. The sequence goes on along the minus strand of OY762226.1, from coordinate 2,828,519 downwards.
CAGGTCGGCCAGCGGCGCCATGATCGGCATCGTCACGTAAGCCTGCCCGGACCCGGACGGAATGAACAGATTGCAGATCGTCTGGGCCGCGAGCATGCCGACGGCCGCGGCGTGGGCCGGCAGCGCGCCGAGCGGTGCGGCCAGCGCCTGGATGATCGTGTCGATGACGCGCGCGTCCGAGAGCACGACCTCGATGGTCCGGGCGAAGCCGATGAGCAGCGCCGTCGCCGTCATCTCGGCCGCCCCGTCCTGGAACGCGCGCGCTGCCCCGTTCGGGCCGAGGCGTCCGACCAGCGCGGCGAGCACCCCGATGCCCAGAAATACCGCCGACAGCTCGACCAGGTACCAGCCGCGGGCCGCCACGCCGTAGACGAAGAGACCGATGCCGCCCACCAGGATCGACATCACCGCCACGCGCCGCCCCGTGAACCGCACGCCCTCGGGCCGTTCGAATCCGCCGGTGTAGTCGATGTCCGCCACCAGGCTCCGGCCGGGGTCGCTGCGCACGCGCGCCGCGTAGCGCAGGATGTGCTGCACCCCGACCGCCAGGCAGACGGCGAGCAGCAGCCACCGCACGGGCTGGCCGGAGGTCAGCTCGAGGCCCGCGATGTCCTGTGCGATCAGCACCGTGAACGGATTGACGGCTGCGCAGGCGTAGCCGATCCCGGCGCCCACGTAGATGATGCCGACGGCGACCACGGCGTCGAGCCTCAGCGCCAGGCACATCGCCACCAGGATCGGCACGAAGGGCATGTACTCCTCGGCCATGCCGACCGTGGACGAGCCGAGCGAGAACAGCGCGACCATGCCGCCCACGAGCCACGCCGGCCGGGCCCCCAGCCGCGCGATGGCCCAGCCGATCACGGCGTCGATCGCGCCGGTGGCCCGCACCACGCGGATGACGCCGCCGACGAGGAAGACGAAGAAGATGATCTCCTGCGCCGCGGCCAGGCCGGCCGGCACGGCCGTCAGGAACGCCAGCGGCGGCAGCGGATCGGCCTCCACCGCGTGGTAGGTGCCCTCGATCACCTGCCGGCCGTCCCGCTCGAACTCGCCGGCGGGGATGACGTAGCTCGCCGCCTGGGCGAGCACGATCAGCAGAAAGATGAGGACGATCGAATCGGGGAGGCGGCGCGCGGAGGAGGCCGGATAACGCATCACCGTCTACGGCGCCGACTCCCGGCGCGTCGGATCGTCCGACACGCGCACGAGCAGCTTGCCGAAGTTCTTCCCCTGCAAGAGGCCCTGGAACGCCGGCACGGCCTGCTCCAGGCCGTCGACCACGTCCTCCTTGTAGACCAGCTCGCCGCTCCGGATCCACGCGCCGACGTCGCGCAGGAAGTCCGGCTCGCGGTCCATGTGGTCGAACACGATGAAGCCGCGGAAGGTGAGGCGGCGCACGAGCGTCAGCCCCATCACGCGCGGCACGAGATTCGGCCCGGGCGGCGGCTCCGTCTGGTTGTAGTTGGCGATGCGCCCGCAGATCGGGATGCGGGCGTAGGTGTTGAGCAGCGGCAGAACCGCCTCGAACACCGCGCCGCCGGCGTTCTCGAAGTAGACGTCGATGCCGTCGGGGCAGGCCGCCCGGAGGGCGTCCGGGAAGGCCTCGTCGAAGCGGCTGACGCAGGCGTCGAAGCCGAGCTCGCGCGTCACGTAGTCGCACTTCTCCCGGGCGCCCGCGACGCCGACCACGCGGCAGCCCTTGATGCGCGCGATCTGCCCCACGATGGCCCCGACCGCGCCCGAGGCGGCCGAGACCACCACCGTCTCGCCCGGCTGCGGCTGCCCGATGTCGAGCAGGCCGACGTACGCGGTGTGGCCCGGCATGCCGAGGACGCCGACGGCCGTCGACAGCGGCGCGTCGGCCGGGTCCAGCTTGCGGATGCCGGTGCCGTCCGACAGGCCGTAGTCCTGCCAGCCGTTCGAGCAGAGGATGAAGTCGCCCGCACGGTAGCCGCCGACGTTCGATTCGACTACCCGGGCCACGGTGCCGCCCACCATCACGCCGCCGATGTCCACCGTCGGCGCGTATCCCACGCTCTGGTTCATGCGTCCGCGCATGTAGGGATCCAGCGACAGATAGATGGTGCGGCCGAGCAGCTGCCCGGGGCCGGGGCGCGGCACGGGCGTCTCCACCAGCTCGAAGTCGGTTGCCTGGGGAGCGCCCTGCGGCCGGGCGGCGAGCGTGATGCGGCGGTTCCGATCGGACATGACGGCCTCAGTATAATTCGTCGACCATTCAGCATGATTCGTCAACCGGCCGGCATGCTTCGTCACCGACCGGTTTCCAGGAGGACGCGGTGATTCAGCACGTGACCCACCTGTATGGACTCAATCTCGGCTTCGCCCGCGCGCTCGTCAGGGACGTGGCCCCGGAGCAGATGGTCGCGCAGCCGCACGGCGTGGTCAATCATCCCGCCTGGACGCTCGGCCACCTGACGATGGCCGCCGACAGCCTCGCCGCCTGTCTCGGCCTCGAGCGGCAGGCGCCGACGGGTTGGGACAGGACGTTCGCCACCGGCGGCACGCCGTCGGGAGAGCTGGCGGCCTACCCGTCCCAGGCCGAGCTGCTCGCCGCCCTCACGGCGCAGCACGAACGCAACACCGCCGCGGCGCGGCAGGCGGACCCGGCGCTCTTCGGCCGGCCGCACCCGGACGAGAAGCGCCGCGAGCGCTTCCCGACGATCGGCGACATCGCCATCTTCCTGATGACCTCCCACGAGATGGACCACCTCGGACAGCTCGCCGCCTGGCGGCGCGCGATGGGCCTGGGACCCGCCGGCCGGGCCTGACGCCCGGCCACGACTCCCCTGCCCCGGTCGACGGGGGCGACGTCTCATGGACATGCACGACGCGCTGCTCAACATCGGTCTGCTCGTTGTCGGGGCCAAGCTCGCCGAGGGGCTCCTGCGCCACGCCGGCCTGAATTCGATCGTGGCCTACACCGCGGCCGGCGCCCTGCTCGGACCCGTGACCGGCATCGTCGACTCGACGGAAGGCATCCAGATCTTCCTGAACATCGGCGTCTTCCTGCTGTTCTTCAACATCGGCCTCAACGAGATCGACCTGCCGGGATTCATGGCCACCATCCGGGGTCGCTACTTCGTGGCCGCCACGCTGTCGGTCATCATCTCGGTGTTCGTCTCCCTGATCGTGACGTCGGACCTGTTCGGCGTGGATTTCTCGCTGAATCTGGAGTTCGACAAGGCGCTGTCGCTGGCCGGCATCCTGTCGCTCTCCAGCCTGGGCGTGGTGGCGAAGGTGCTGTCGGACCGCGGCATCCTCAAGGAGCTGATCGGGCTGCGCATCTTCACCTCCGTCATCATCGCCGAGCTGATCGCCCTGCTGCTGATCGGCACGACGATCGGCGAGCTCGATCACGAGCTGAGCGTGACCGGCGTGGCGCGCCTGCTGGGCGAGATCGGGGCCTTCGCGGCGGTGACCTGGTTTTTTTCGGCCAAGGTGCTGCCCCGCGCCATCGATCTGCTGGAGGGGTTCCTCAAGGTGGCCGAGCTCTGGTTCGGCCTCCTGATGGGCGGCCTCCTGCTCGTCGTCGCGGCCGGCGAGGTGTTCGGACTGCACGGCTCGCTCGGGGCCCTGCTGTTCGGCGCCTCCCTGTCGGGCCTGCCCAACCGCGTCCGCCGCAACATCATGCCGGGCATGCTGAGCGCCGCCGAGGGGCTCTTCGTGCCGCTCTTCTTCGCAGCGGTCGGGCTGCGCCTGAACTTCTCGTTCACCGCGCTGCCGCTGGCGACCGTCGCCGCGCTGACGCTCATCCCCCTGGCGGGCAAGCTCGCGGGCGCGTTCATCGGGACCCACCTGGCGCGGCTCGAGACGCCGTCCGTTCTGGCGACGTCATTGATGGCGAAGGGCGTCGCCGAGATCGCGCTCCTCGTCGTGCTGCTCGAGACCGGCGTGATTGCGGAGGAGGTCTTCTCCCTGCTCGTGCTGCTCATGTTCGGCTACATCCTGCTGTCGCCGCCGGCCATCGGCATGGCCATCAGCCGGGCCAAGGAGCCGGAGCAGCCGGTGTCGCAGATGCCCGTGCCGCCGTCGTTCGCCCGCCATGCGCTGGAGGGCGTCGCGGTCAACTCGGTGATGGACTGGACGCGAACCTATCCCGGTGCGGCGCTGTCGGTGATGGACTTCGTCGACAAGTGGGTGGTGTCGCATCAACCGGACTACCTGGTGGTGGACAAGGGCGCCCCGGTGGGCACCGTGTCGCTCGGCCGGCTGCGCCGCCTGTCCAAGGGCTCCTGGCCCACCACGTCGCTCGGCGACGTGATGTCCCGCAGCTTCCCGCGGGCGTGGCCCGACGAGCCGATCGACGAGGTGCTCGAGCGCATGACCGACCAGTCGCTGCAGGTCATCCCCATCCTGGAACGGGGCACCGACCGCTTCCTGGGCTCGGTCACCAGCCAGGACGTCCTGGATCTCGTCGTCCTGATGCACCAGATCGAAGGCGAGGTGCAGCGGCGGGCCGTGGATGCGCCGGCGAAATAGCGGGCCGGGGCGGGCGGCGGGCTACCGGCCGGACGTCTTCCGCTCGATCTTGGCCCACGTGTCGCGCAGGCTGACGGTGCGGTTGAAGACGACCCGCTCGCTCGACGAATCGGGATCGACGCAGAAGTATCCCTGGCGCTCGAACTGGTAGCGGCCGCCCGGGCGGGCGGCGCTCAGGCCGGCCTCGACGCGGCAGCCGCTCAGCACCTCGCGCGAGGCCGGATTCAGGTAGTCCTTGTAGTCCCGGCCGTCGCCCGCGTCCTCGGGATCCTCGTTCGTGAACAGGTGGTCGTAGAGCCGCACCTCCGCCGGCAGCGCGTGGGACGCCGAAACCCAGTGGATGGTGCCGCGGACCTTGCGCCCGTCGGGGGCGTACCCGCCGCGCGTCTCCGGATCGTAGGTGCAGCGCAGCTCGGTCACCTCGCCGCTCGCCGGATCCTTGACGACGCCCGTGCACTTGAGGAAGTAGGCGTACCGCAGCCGGACCTCCCGCCCGGGCGCCAGCCGGAAGTACTTGCGGGGCGGATCCTCGCGGAAGTCCCCGCGCTCGATGTAGAGGACGCGGGCGAACGGGACCGGCCGGGTGCCGGCGGCGGGATCCTCGGGGTTGTTGACGGCGTCGAGCTGCTCGACGCGATCCTCGGGATAGTTCTCGATCACCACCCGCAGCGGCCGCAGCACCGCCATCACCCGCGGCGCCGTGCGGTTGAGCTCCTGCCGCACGGCGTCCTCGAGCTGCGCGATCTGCACGAGGCTGTTGGCCTTCGCGATCCCGATGCGCTCGCAGAAGTCGCGGATGGCGGCCGGGGGATAGCCGCGCCGCCGCATCCCCACCAGCGTCGGCATGCGCGGATCGTCCCAGCCGTCGACGTGCCCGCCCTCGACGAGCTCGAGCAGCTTGCGCTTGCTGAGCACGGTGTGCGTGACGTTCAGCCGCGCGAACTCGATCTGCCGCGGCGGCGACTCGAACGCGAGGCGCTCCAGGAACCAGTCGTACAGCGGGCGGTGATCCTCGAACTCCAGCGTGCAGAGCGAGTGGGTGATGTTCTCGTACGCGTCCGACAGCGGATGCGTGAAGTCGTACATCGGGTAGATGCACCAGCGGTCGCCCTGGCGGTAGTGCGGCGCCCGCCGGATCCGGTACAGGGCCGGATCCCGCAGGTTCATGTTGGACGACGCCATGTCGATCTTCGCCCGCAGCGTGCGGCTGCCGTCGGGAAACTCGCCGGCCTTCATCCGCTCGAACAGGTCCAGATTCTCGGCGACCGGCCGCTTGCGGTAGGGACTGTCCCGGCCGGGCTCGTCCCACCGGCCGCGGTACCGGCTCACCTCCTCACCCTGCAGATCGCAGACGTAGGCGTGGCCGCCCTCGATGAGCTGGACGGCGCAGTCGAAGAGCCGGTCGAAGTAGTCCGACGCGCAAAAGAAGCGGTCCTCCCAGTCGAAGCCCAGCCACCGCACGTCCGCCTCGATGGCCCGCACGTACTCCTCGTCCTCCGTCTCCGGATTGGTGTCGTCCATCCGCAGATTGCACAGCCCGCCCGTCTCCTGCGCGATCCCGAAGTTGAGGCAGATCGCCTTCGCGTGGCCGATGTGCAGGTAGCCGTTCGGCTCCGGCGGGAAGCGCGTCTGCACGCGGCCGCCGTGCTTGCCGGCCCGCCGGTCCTCGTCGACGATCTGGCGTATGAAATCCTGCCCTGCGGCCGGGCCGCTGCTGCGCGCGTCGTCGTCCTTCATGCACACTCCGTCCCGGCCGCGGCGAGCCGGCCGAGCGCCCGGTCGATGCGGGCCAGACAGGCCTCGCGGCCGAGAATCTCGAGGCCCTCGAACAGGCCGAATCCCACCGCCTTCCCGGTCACGGCGACCCGCACGGCGTGGATGATCCGCCCGATGGCGATCTCCTCCGCCGCGATGAACCGCTGCATGGCGTCGTGCAGCGTCGCCGCGTCGAACGGGTCGACGGTCTCGAGCACCGTCCTGAAGCGCCCCAGGCGGCCGGCCGCACCCTCCGCCCGGAGGCGCTTGGCGAAGGCCTTCTCATCGTACGGGAACGCGTCGTCCGCGTGGAAGAACTCCAGGTAGTTCAGGATGTCGCCGGCCACCTTGAGCCGCTCGCCGGCCGCCCCGACGACGCGCGACACCCGGTCGAGATCGGCCGGCGACGGCGAGGCGGGCAACGCGCCGTTGCGCTGCAGGAACGGCGCCGCCGCCGCCGCGCGCTCCGCCAGCGGCAGCCGCTGCATGTAGCGCTCCTCGAACGCCAGCAGCTTCGGCGGATCGAAGCTGGCCGCCGACTTGTTGACCCGCTCGAGGGTGAACCGCCCGATCATTTCCTCGGCCGTGAACATCTCGGTCCGATCGTCCAGCGACCAGCCCAGCAGCAGCAGGTAGTTGAGCAGCGCCTCGGGCCGGTACCCCACGGCGCGGTAGAACGCCGCGACCAGCGGGTTGAACGACTCGGTCGCGACCGGCTCGCCCAGCGCTTCCATGATCGCGGCGCCGTGCTCGTGCAGCTTGCGGAAGTCGGGATGGCGCAGGTAGGCGCCCACCTTGCGCTTGCTCAGCTTCTCGGCGCTGCCGGGCTCGGCCACGTAGGGCAGGTGGGCGTACGCCGGCAGGTCGTAGCCGAGGCCGCGCGCGATGAAGATCTGCCGCGGGGTGTTCGAGAGGTGCTCCACCGCGCGGATCACGTGCGTGATCCGGAAGTCGTGGTCGTCGACCGCGCTCGCCAGGTGATAGAGGCAGCTGCCGTCGGCGCGCTGCACGACATGGTCCTGCTCGAGCGCCCACTCGAACTCCACCGGTCCCCGCACCAGATCCGCGAACGCGCACACGCCCTCGCGCGGCATCTTCAGGCGCACGACCGCGGTCCGCCCCGCGGCCTCGAACGCCGCCGCCTGCGCGGGCGTCCCGGCCATCCAGCACCGGCTGTAGATGAAGCGCGCCTTGTTGCGCTGCGCGGCCTCGCGCTCGGCCTGAATCTCCTCCGCGGTCGCGTAGTCGCGGTAGGCGTGGCCGCCCGCGACGAGCCGCTCGACCGCCGCCCGGTGCCGCGCCTGACGCGCCGACTGGAAATACGGCGCGTGCGGCCCGTCCACCTCGGGCCCCTCGTCCCAGTCGAGCCCCAGCCAGCGGAAGCCGTCGAGGATCGGCTGCAGCGCCTCCTCGATGTTGCGCTGGCGGTCGGTGTCGTCGATGCGCAGGACGAACTGCCCGCCGTGGCGCCGCGCGAACAGCCAGTTGAACAGGGCGGTCCGCACGCCGCCGATGTGCAGGTAGCCGGTCGGGCTGGGCGCGAACCGCGTGCGGACGGGCCCCTGCCCCTGTTGTATCATCACGCGTCATGAAGCTTATCTTGTCGTTGTTGGCAGCGTCGACCGTGGCGGCGGCAGCTCTCGCGGCGGCGCAGTCGGGCGCCGCGCCGCGCATCGAGGGCGCGGTCATCGACGTCCCGGGGCACGGGCGGATGAGCTACACCATCTCGGTGCCCCGCGACCTGCGCGACGGCGAGCCGCGCCCACTCGTCCTGGCGCTGCACCCCGGCGGCGGCAGCGTGGGGGGCCCCTTCCTGTACCAGATCGTCGAGCCGGCGCTGCGGGACTGGGGCGCCATCATCGTGGCGCCCGACTCGCCGAACCGGCGCTGGTCCGTCCCGTCGGCCGAGGAGTCGGTCCTCTTCCTGCTGGACGACATCCTCGCGCGCCACGCCATCGACCGCGACCGCGTCCTGGTCACCGGCTTCAGCATGGGCGGCGCCGGCACGTGGTTCATGGCCACGCACCATGCGGAGCGCTTCTCCGGCGCCATTCCGATCGCGAGCGCGCCCCGCGACAACCCGCTGGACCAGATCGGATCGATGCCCGTGCACGTGATCCACAGCCGCGACGACCAGCTCGTGCCCATCGAGCCCGCCCGCGAGGCCGCCCGCACGCTCGCGGAGCTCGGCCACCCGGCGGAGTTCACGGAGCTGACGGGGGTGGGCCACTACACGATGGGCGGCTACGTCAACGCCCTCAGGCAGGCCGCCGACTGGATGCAGGCGCAGTGGAACGGGCGCTGACCCGCATGGCCGTGGCCGACTTGCTGCCCTCGGCTACTCCCGCGGCCCGTACGTCCGGCTGAACCCGTTGCGGCTGTTCGTCACCGTGAACGAGCCGTCGCGGCGGGCCGCCACGTGGATCCAGTGGGACGATCCCATGTGGATGGTGCGCCCGTTCGGGGCCGGCGTGCCTTCCTCCAGGTTGGCGATGAACTGCTCGGGCGAGTTGTGCCCGTCGCCGCCCGGGATGGAGTAGTGGTTCTGCCAGAGGTGCTCGAGGCCGTCGGCGGCCGCGAGGATCTCGAAGGTCTGCACCGCGCCGCCCTTGCGCGGACCGTTGTTCATGGCGGCGGCGCGGGGCTCGATGGCGTGGACGAGCGCCTCGGACCCCGACGTCTCCGAGCCGTGGTGCGACACCAGGTACAGATCGACCTTGCCGATCTTGTTGTCCGGGCACATCAGCGGGTGCTCCTGGTTCCAGTTCAGGTCGCCCATGATGACGCTGCGGAACCGCCCGAAGCCGACGAACGTGGCGATGGACTGGTCGTCCTCGGCGTTGCCGTAGCGGCTGGTGATCTCCTCGCCCTGGAACATGAAGCCGTCGCAGTACGGGTTGGGGCCGCCGGCGCCGGCGAGCGGCGCGTCGAGCACCTCCCCGCCGGACGCCATGATCACCACGTCCAGGCCGTCCATGGGTAGCGTGTCGCCCGGCGTCACCGCCCGGTGCGCGCCCTGGCCGCGCAGCTCCGTGTAGACGTCGAACGCCGCCCGCTGGCGCTCCCCGGTGTCGACCGTCTCCCCGTGGTCGATGAAGTGGCGGACCGGCAACCGCTCGGCCAGCTGCATGGCGCCGCCCATGTGGTCGGTGTGGAAGTGGGTGACGAGCAGGTAGTCGATCTGCGTCACGCCCGCCTCCCGCGCCACGGCGGCGATGCGGTCGGCGTCGCGGTACTCGAGACCGGGCCACCCGGCGTCGACGAGCAGCGACTCGCCCGCGGGGCTGACGAAGAGCGTCGCCTCGCCGCCCTCGACGTCGATGAGGTAGATGTCCAGCGTCTCGTCCGGCTCGCCCTGGGCCGCCGGCAGCGCCAGCGCCAGCGCGAGGCACAACGGCAACAAGCTGATGATGCGCATGGGCTGCTCCTCCTACGGCAGCGGGAGCAGCGGCTCGACGCCCTCGGGGAGCTGCTGGTCGAAGGCCGCGAGCACGGCGGCGTCCGCCGCGTGCGCGCCCATCAGGCCGACGACGTCCACCAGGTCCCGCACGCCGAACGCACGCTCGGCGCGCGCGTAGGTCTCCACACTGACATTGTGGTCGCCGAACAGCTCGCGGCCGAACGCGATCAGCGCGGCGTCCTTCTCGTCCACGCCGGTCAGCGGGCGGTTGTGGCGCACGATGTCGATCAGCTCCGCCTCCAGGCCGGCCGCGAGGCCCCTGGGCTCGTTCACGGTCCAGTCGTACTGCGAGTCGTGCGCCCGGGCGGTCACCAGAATCGCGAGCTGCATGAGCCGCCGGCCCACCCGCGCTTCCAGCGTCGCCTGCCCCTCCCCGTAGCTGCGGATGACGTTCGGACCGATGCCCGAGGGCGACAGCATGCGGCCGTAGAGCACCGACACCGAGCTGACGCTCTCCGGGCTCCGCAGCGGCAGCCGGCTGCGCGAGTCGGGATGGATGTCGTCCGGATGGGTGAAGGGCAGCGGCAGCGACTGCCGCCAGCCGGCCGGCATGCGCTGGTTGAAGCCGGTGAGCGTGGCCGCCGTGCTCGCGTAGCGTCCCATCACGTCGATCACGTCGACGAGGTTCGTCTTCCCCAGCAGCGCCAGCGCCCGGGCGTAGGTGTCGGCGCCGAGGCGGCGCGTGCCGAACAGCTCGCGGCCCACCTCGATGATGATGGCCTCGCGGTCGCTCAGCCCGTCGAGCGGTTTCCGGTGGCGCACGACGTCGATGATGCCCTCGTCGAGCTCGACGGCGATCGCCTCGAGCTCGTGCAGCGCCCACTCGTACGGCTGGTCGTACTCGCGCGCCGTCGTCAGGATGGTTAGCTCCGTCAGCTGGCGTCCCATCGGGGCGTCGAAGCGCAGGTTCGTGCCCGATCCGTGCAGCCGCAGGGCCGCCGCGCCGCCGGGCGCGCCGGCGCCGCTCTCGACGGCCGCATCGTACGCCGCGCGACGCGCGGGATCGAGCTCCTCGCGGTCGATCGGCGGCAGCCGGCTGAGCGACACCGGGTGCACGTCGTCGGGCAGCCCTTCGGAGTCGACCACGGCAATGCCCTCGATCTCCAGCAGCGCCCCGTTCGCGAACAGCGACTGGATGCCGAGCAGCGTGGCCGCCGGCACCGTCTCGTCCGGGAAGCCGTGTTCCTTGCGCGCGGCGTCGACCACCGCGAAGTCGCCGCGGCGGTACTCCGGCATGTAGATCACGGTCTTCAGCAGATCCTCGGGCGCCGCGCCGGCGGCCTCGAGACGCCGCCTGAGGCCGGCGTACACCTGGTCGGCCTGGCTCTCGAGCGGGTCGCCCGGAACGCCCACCTGCCCCGAGACCTGGACCACCTTGGGTCCCGCGCCGCGCGCGCTGACGGCCTGGGTGAAGCCGGTGGCCGGGTCGATGAACTCGCGCTCGACCGCCTGCCCGTCCGCGCCGACCACGGCGATGCCGTCGATCTCGATCTGGTAACGGTCGGCCGCCAGTGCCGGCACGCCGAGCAGCGTGCTGGCGGGCATGTCCGCGAGCGACAGCGCCTGCTCCCGGCCCGCGCGGTACGCCGCCAGGTCGGTCTCCGGATCGAAGTCGACGATGTAGGTGGTGGCCTTGATCAGGTCCGGGAGCGAGGCCCCGGCCTCGGCGAGCCGCGCGCCGACGCGCTCCCAGACGGCGGCGGTCTGCGCCGCCAGCGTCTCGCCGTCGCCGACCTGGCCGGCCACGTAGACGGTCCTGACGCCGTGCGCCGTCACGGCCACGGCCCCGCTGAACCCGTTCGCCGGCGCGAAGCGCTCGATCTCGAGATCGGCGCCGGGCTCGGCCACGACGGCGATCACCTCGATCTCGACGCGCAGCTCTTCGGCGGCCAGCGCCCGGACCCCGATCAGCGTGCTCGCCGGCCAGTGGTCCGCGTCGGGGAACGTGGCCAGTCGGACCTCGGAGATCAAGCCGTACTGCTCCGGCTCGAAGTCCTTCACGAAGATGCGCATCTTGACGACGTCCGCCGTCGTGGCGCCCGCCTGCTCGAGGCGCCGCACGACGCCCGCGAAGGCCGACTCGACGTGCGCCCGCAGCGTGTCGCCCCGGCCGACCTGGCCGGAGACGAAGACCGTCTTCACGCCGGCGTTTGTCGTGGTCACGACCTGCGTGAAGCCGCCAGCCGGATCGATGTACTCGACCTGCGCCGCCGCAACGGCCGGAATCGCGCACGCGATCAGGCCGACGAGGATGGAGAGCCGGAGTCTGCACGCCATGAGTCGTTCCTCCATGAGCCGCGGATGCATCGTTCGGGCCGGGGCCCGGCAGCATCATACCGCGCCGGTCCGCCACTCAATCAACGGGAAGTTTGCGAGCCGGTGCGCGCGCAATCAGTACGCCGACCCGCGGTGCGACGCCGCGATCATCGAGACCACGCGTTCGTGTTCGTCGATTTCGCAGAAGAAGCGCCAGGCTCCGATGCGGTAGCGCCACGTCTCCGGCGCGTACCCCTTCAGCTTGCGGATGTGCGGACCGAAGTGCGGATGCTCGCGCCGTCCTTGCCGAACTGCTCGGTTTCCTAGGGGCCCGATAATCACTCAACGAAGCGGCCCTTGCGCCAGCGCGCCTCCCGGCCGCCGGTCTTCAGCCGGCGGACCAGCGCGACCTCGGTGGCGCTGGGCGGCCGAGGTCTACCGGCTTCGGGCTCTTCAGGGATTCTAGAGAGTCACCACCGGGTACGCGGGTCAGCCGCGCGGCGCGTCGCCGCCGTCCTCGACGTCGTCCTCCTCGAGGCGCAGAGCGCCGCGCTCGGCCTCCGCGAGCAGGCGACGGGCGCTCTCGGCGTGCTGCCGCGGCGCCAGAATCTCGACCGTGCCGAGCCCGGCGACCGACAGGCCGTGCGTGTGCCGGAGCGCTTCCCCGCGCACCGTGGTCGGGATGCCGTGCGCCTCGAGGAACGCGCGCACCTGCTGCTCCTCCAACTGCCCCTGCACCGTCGTGACCACGACGTAGTCCCCGGTTGCCATGTCGACCCCCTTCTCCTGATCGAAGCCCGGCGCGGACTCCGCCAGGCGCGCACGGCGCGCCTGGCGGGAGCGGCGCGGGGCGAAGGGGCCCCCGCAAGCGGACGCCGGGGGTCCGGGGCAAAGCCCCGTCTAATGGAAGCTGCTAGTTCCCGCCTGCGGCGTCCTCGGCCCGCGACCCCGTCATGATGTTCAGCAGCCCGTAGTTGCCCTCGTGGCACGCGAACTCGTACATCGGTCCGTCCAGGCGCGTGTGCGGCAGCGCGCCCGACCACGACCGCGTCCAGGTCAGGGGATCGTGGATGGTGAACTGGTAGTCGAGCGTGTCGGGGCCGGTGCGTGTGAAGCGCTCGATGACACGCGCGTGCTCGCTGAGCCGACCCCGCGACAGCGAATGCTCCGGGCGGACCCAGCGCCGGATGAACGGCTCGCGCAGGTTGGTGGTCTCGACGACCAGCGTGTCGCCCTCCCAGTGTCCCCGCGAGCTGCCGGCGAACTGGCTGATGCCCGACGGCAGGTGCGGGCGGCCGTCGAGGAAGATGACACGCCGATCGTGGATGTGCTCCTGCAGGATGGTCACGGCCTCGGGCGTCTGCAGGAAGTGGTAGTTGTTGTTGTAGCCGGTCGGGATCGAGGGAATGCCGCGGTACCACAGGCACCGCTCGCTGAGCCCCATTTCCTCCGGCCCGTCGGCCGGCAGGCGGCCCTCCTGCACCTCGGTCAGCCGCAGCGCCTCCGGCGACTGGATGCGCGCGAGCGCGGCCGGGGTCAGGGGCGGCAGGCGGCCGTCGGGCGGATCGGTGATCAGCGACGTGCGCATGGTACCCACCACCGACGTGCTCTGCTCGGTCCAGTAGCTGTTGTAGGCCCCGACGTTGCCGCCGGCCGGCAGCGTGCCGGAGCGCACCGTCGGCGCGTTCTCCTGGTCCACGCGCGCCTGCGCCCGCTGCTCGAGCTCGGCGACGCCCTCCGCGTCCAGGAATGCCTGGTCCGCCAGCTCCGCCGGGCGCTCCAGCGGAGTGATGGTGCCGTTGTTCCAGATCGCCTGCAGGTCCGGATCGCCCCAGGGCGTTCGCGGCATCACCCAGTCCGACGGCTCCGCGGGTTGGGCCGCGACAGGCGGCGGCGCCAGCGAGACGACGGCGAACACGGTGGCAACTGCCGCCAGCACGCCAAGAAATCGATACCTCATCTCACACCTCCGTGGCCGGGACATCGTAGAAGTCAGGTCCCATCATAATCCCCTTGCGCCGGATGCCACGCCGACCCGCCATCACGGCTCCAGCAGCCGGATGCGGTGGGCCTCGCTGTCGCCGACGTAGAGCCCGCGGCCGGGCTCGTGGAAGATGCCGTGCGGCCGCGCCAGGCGGCAGCGCAGCGGATCGTCTTCCGGGCCGTCTCCGCGCGTGCCGTCGCCGAGCACGGTCGAGATCAGGCCGCTGCCGGTGTCGACCATCCGGATGACGTGGTTCTCGGTGTCCGCGATGTACAGCCGGCCCGCGGCGAACGCGAGTCCCTTCGGTCCCGCCAGCGTCGCCGCGGCGGCGGGACCGCCATCGCCGGTGTAGCCCTGCTCGCCGGTGCCCGCGACGTGGTGAATCGTCTCGGCGGCCAGATCGATGCGGTAGATGGCGTTGCCCTCCCGCAGCGCCAGGTACAGGCTGCCGTCGGGGTCGCTCGCCATGGCGCGCGGGCCGTCGAGCGGCGTGCCGGCCAGCGGGGCCCCGTCGGGCGTCGGCTCGCGCGCCCCGGTGCCCGCCCAGGTCTCGATGAGGCCGGTGCCAGGATCGACGCGCCGGATGCGATGATTCCCGATGTCGCAGATCAGGAGCCGGCCTTGCGGGTCGAAGGCGTCGCGTTCGACGATGTAGAGATGGCCCGCGCCGTCGAACTGGATCTCGTGCGGCATGTCGAGGGCGGCCGCCGTGGCGGGGCCGCCGTCGCCGGAGTAGCCCCGCTCGCCGTTTCCGGCGATGGTCGTGGTCACGCCCGTCGCGCGGTCCAGCCGCCGGATGCGCTGGTTGTCCAGGTCGCAGAAGTACAACGCGCCGTCCGGACCGACGACCACGCCGTAGGGGTTGGCGACCTGCGCGTCGGACAGTCCGGCCTCGCCGGTGCCGATAACGGTGGTGACGGTCGCCGCCCGCGGTTCGGCAAGGCCGACGAGCAGCAGGAGTCCCGCTGCCAGACCGAGCGCGCGTTCCATGGCGTCTCCTTCGATCCGCAGCGGTCCGGCTCGGGCGCTGCGGTCGGGCATCGCGCCTGCACGGGCGCCGGACGGTTGACATTGTGGCATGCCCGTGTCGAGATCGGGGTGCACGAGCGCGCCGGTCGCGTTCGGATCGACGAAGAACGGCTCGGAAGAAGACCGGCCGGGGAGAGAAAAGATGACTGGAACGAGGTTGGCGGTTCTTGCAGCGGTTGCCGGCGGCCTGTTGGCGTTGCAGCCGGGGCTGGGCGCGCAGCAGATGGTGGCCATCGACGACGACGACATCGGCGGGGTGGTGAGCGGGCCCGACGGGCCGGAGGCGGGCGTCTGGGTCATCGCCGAGACCACGGATCTGCCGACCCGGTTCAACCGCACGGTGGTCACGGACGACGAGGGCCGCTACGTCGTGCCGGACCTGCCGGAGGCGACCTACGACGTCTGGGTGCGCGGCTACGGGCTCGTCGATTCGCCCAGGCAGGAGGCAGCGCCGGGAACCCGCGTCGATCTGACCGCGATGGCGGCCCCCGACGCGCGGGCCGCCGCGCAGTACTACCCCTCCGGCTACTGGTACTCCCTGCTCGAGGTGCCGGGCCACGACGAGTTCCCGGGCACCGGCCCCGACGGCAACGGCATCTCGCCGAGCGTGCCCAATCAGGCCGCATGGCTGCGCGGCCTGAAGTCCGGCGGCTGCACCGCCTGTCACGGGCTCGGGAACAAGGCCACGCGCGAGATTCCGTCGGAGCTCGGCCAGTTCGACTCGCTGGTGGAGGCCTGGGACCGCCGCATCAAGTCCGGCCAGGCCGGGGGCAGCATGAGCACCGGGCTCGACCGGATGGGGCGCCGCCGCGCGCTCGAGATGTACGCCGACTGGACCGGCCGCATCATGGCCGGCGAGGTGCCGCCGGAGCCGCGGCGGCCCCAGGGAGTCGAGCGCAACGTCGTCGTCACCCAGTGGGACTGGGCCGATCCCACCGCCTACCTGCACGACGAGGCGTCGACCGACAAGCGCAACCCGACGGTGAACGCGAACGGGCCGATCTACGGCGCGCTCGAGGCCAGCGCCGACTACGTGCCGGTGCTCGACCCCGTGACCAACTCCATCTCGGAGGTCGTGGTGCCGGTGCGCGACCCGGACACCCCGCTCGCGGCGGGACCGCCGCTGGCGTCCTCGCCCTACTGGGGCGACGAGGCCATCTGGGACAGCCGCTCGAACGTGCACAACCCGATGCTCGACCAGGACGCCCGGGTCTGGCTGACCTCCCGGGTGCGGGGTCCCGAGAACCCGCCGATGTGCCTCGAGGGGTCCGATCATCCGTCCGCCCGCGCGTTTCCCAATCCCCGGGCGAACCGGCATCTCGCGGTCTACGACCCCGCCACGGACGAGATGACGCTCGTCGGCACCTGCTACAGCACGCACCACCTGATCTTCGCCGAGGACGACGACAACACCCTGTGGACCAGCGGCGGCGGGCAGGTCATCGGGTGGCTCAACACCAACCTGTTCCTCGAGACCGGTGACGAGGAAGCCGCGCAGGGCTGGAGCCCGCTGGTGCTCGACACCAACGGCAACGGCGTGCGCGACGAGTGGGTCGAGCCCGGCGAGCCCGCCGACCCGGCCAGGGACACGCGCATCCGCTCCGGCTTCTACGGCGTGGCCTACAACCCGGTCGACGGCAGCATCTGGGGCTCGTCGCTCGGCATGCCCGGCGCGGTGCTGCGCTTCGACCCCGGCGACAACCCGTCGGAGACTGGGCTGACCGAGTACTACGAGGTGCCGTTCGAGAACCCCGGCGCGGAGGTGCAGGACGGCTACTCGCCGCGCGGCATGGACATCGACCGCAACGGCGTCGTGTGGACGCCGCTGGCCAGCGGGCACCTCGCCAGCTTCGACCGCAGCAAGTGCGCCGGCCCGCTCAACGGACCGGACGCGACCGGCCAGCACTGCCCCGAGGGGTGGACGCTGTACGAGGAGCCGATGCCCCAGATGAAGGGCATCGACGCCTCGGGCAGCATCGAGGGCAGTTACTACACGTGGGTGGACCAGTTCGACACGCTGGGGCTGGGCCGCGACGTCCCGATCAACACCGGCAACGCGGCCGAGGGGCTGCTCGCGCTGCGCGACGGCGAGTGGGTCGTCCTGCGGGTGCCGTATCCGCTGGGGTTCTACACCAAGTGGATGGACGGCCGCATCGACGACCCCGACGCCGGCTGGAAGGGGCGGGGCATCTGGGCGACCTGGAGCACCCGGGCGCCGTTCCACGCGGAGACCGGCAAGGGCACGCCGAGCAAGGTCGTCCGCTTCCAGCTCCGTCCAGACCCGCTGGCGAAGTAGACGGGCAATGCCGGGTGGCTGCGGCCGGGCGGCTGCAGCCACCCGCAATCCAAGGCGGGATAGCGCGCGACGAACGCGCCGCGCGCTATCCCGCCGCCGGCGCCGCCGCGAAGCGGGCCTCCATCGCCCGGCGGGCCTGCACGGCGGCCAGCCCGGGATCGAGCTCGACGTCGTCCCAGCGCACGACCTCGCCCGCGCCGACGGCGCGCTTCAACGCCGTCCCGTGCGCGAGCCCGATCGGCAGCGCGCCGCGCGCGAGCGCCGCGCGCGCCGGGAGCAGCTTGCCGTACACGGTGTAGCCGCCCTCCCCGTCGAGCGCCTCCCCCGCCGCCAGATCCCGCTTCGCGGTCGCCGCCACGTCGCCGACGAAATCGCGCGCGGCGCCGGTCGGCCGGCCGAGCAGGCCCGCGGCCAGGACCGACACGTTCAGCTCGAGCCCGATCAGGTGGAACGGCTTGTACATCGCCGAGTAGCGGCCGGTGTCGTCGGTGTTCATGCCGTACTGCCGGAAGCAGGCGGCCGCGTACTCGTTGGGCGCCTCGACGACGACGTAGACCCCCCAGCGCAGGTCGTGCGGCACCGGCCGGCCGTCGCGCTCGAGCGACGAGACCACCTCGACCTGCCCCTTGTGATGCAGCTGCCCGCCCACCTCCACGGGCCGCAGCACGTGCGCCAGGTGCTCGCGGCTGCAGGGCGGAAACCGCAGGCCGTCCGGCGGCGGCGTGAGGCCCGTGGCGTTCGCGATCGCCGCCATCTCGATGGCCGACTTGGTCCCGTCGAGAAACGAGTTGAACATGCGGCTGTTCATGCCCGCCGACTGCGCCTCGGCGGCCGTGAGCCCGTAGTGCTCCCAGACCGTGTCCGGGGTGGAGGCGTGGTACGCGGGCAGGTACTTCGTGCCCTTCCCCGCCGCCACGACGTCGAAGCCGCAGGCGCGCGCCCACTCCACCAGCTCGCAGGTGAGCGCGGGCTGGTCCCCGTACGCCAGGGTGTAGACGACCCCCGCGGCGCGGGCCTCGGCCGCCAGCAGCGGACCGGCCAGCACGTCGGCCTCGACGTTCACCATCACGATGTGCCGGCCGGCCGCGCAGGCCGCGCGGGCGTGGACGATGCCCGCCGCGGGATCCCCCGTCGCCTCGACGACGACGTCGACGTCGTCCGCTCCGATCGCGGCGAGCGCGTCGGTCGTGAAGCGCGTGCCGACGATGCGCGCGTCGTCCCAGCCGACCGTGCGGCACGCCGCGCGGGCGCGGTCCGGGTCGAGGTCCGCGATGACCCGCACCTCCAGCCCCTCCGTCGTGGGCGCCTGGCTCAGGAACATCGAGCCGAACTTGCCGGCGCCGACGAGGCCGACGCGCACCGGCCGTCCGCCGCGCGCACGCTCGTGGAGCTGCTCGAGGAGATACATCCGCTCAGGCGGTCGCGCCGGCCTGCACGAGCTCGGCGAGGCAGTCGTCGGCCAGCGGCTCGATCGGCGCGAAGTCGCGGTGCGCGATCCACGCCGCGCGCTTGAAGCGGCGGATGTGGTTGTCGACGTGGCAGAGCGACAGATAGACGATGCTGCGGCCGAACGGACTGATGTTGGGCGGGCTCGCGTGGACGAGCGTGGAGGCGAACACGATGATGCTGCCCGCCGGCCCGGTCGGCGCCACGCACCCGCCGCGCTCCGCGAGCCGCGTCACTGTGGCGCGATCGAGCGTCCACAACGGGTAGCTCGTCGTCTCCAGATCGTGCCCGGCCTCGTAGACGCCCTGCTTGTGGCTCCCGGGCAGGAACAGCAGCGGCCCGTTGGCGGCGGTCACCTCGTCGAGGAACACGGCGATGTTCATGGCCCGCGGCTCGGGCATCTCGTCGTCACGGTGCCAGGTGCCGAAGTCCTGATGCCACTGCCAGATCTCGCCGTCGAACGCCGCCTTGGCGTTGACCTTGTACTGGTGCATGTAGACCGGGCCGTCGACGAGCTGCATCACCGGCTCGATGAGGCGTGGGTGGCACCCGAGGCGCCGGAACGCCTCGTGGTAGGTGTGCGCGGCGAACGCGGTGCGCGCGACGCCGGTCGACTCGCGCCATACCTCCTGGCGATCGAGCGCGTACACCTCGTCGGCGGCGGCGCGCAGCATCGCCGCCTCGGCGGGCGAGAAGCGGGACGGGAAAAACAGGTAGCCCTGCTCGTCGAACCGGGCGAGCTCCGCGGGGGTCAGCTTCATGACCGTCCTCCTCCGGTCCAGCGGCGCGGGCACCCCGTTCTGTCTCGCGGCGCGCCCGGCCCGCACTGTGCTGCCGCTCGATGCCGTACACTGCCAGCATGCCGAGCGCAGCAGCCGTCACCAAGTTTACGTGGAACGCCATGCCGAAGGAACGGGTCACCAACCGCATCGACCGCCGCATCGTCCGCGGCGAGCGGACGATGGTGGCCCATGTCTACCTGCAGCAGGGCGCCGTCGTCCCGAAGCACGCGCACCACAACGAGCAGCTCACCTACATCCTGCAGGGGAAGCTGCGGTTCTGGGTCGGCGACGATCTGTCGCAGGTGTTCGACGTGGCCGCGGGCGAGGTGCTGCACCTGCCGTCGAACGTGCCCCACAAGGCCGAGGCGCTCGAGGAGACGCTCGACGTCGACATCTTCAGCCCGCCGCGACAGGACTGGCTGGACCACACCGACGACTACTTCCAGGACCAGTAGCCCAAGAGTGCCGGCGCCATGTCCCGACTGACCGACTACCGCGTCCTCACGTTCGACTGCTACGGCACGCTGATCGACTGGGAGAGCGGCATCTGGGACGCATTCCAGCCGCTCCTCATGCGCAGCGGCCGCGCCGACCTCACCCGCGAGCCGGTCCTGCAGGCCTTCGCGCAGTTCGAGAGCCGCCACGAGCAGGAGGCGCCGGCCCGCCGCTATCCGGAAGTGCTCGCCCGCGTGCATCGCAGCGTCGCCGAGCGCTTCGGGATCGAGACGAGCGCCGCGCTCGACGACGCGTTCGGGGCGTCGGTGCCCCACTGGCCGGCGTTTCCGGACACCGCCGACGCGTTGCGGGTCCTCGGCCGGCACTTCCGGCTGGTCATCCTGTCCAACGTGCACCGCGACGGCATCGCCGCGTCCACCCGCAAGCTCGGCGTCGCGTTCGACGCGGTCTACACAGCCGAGGACATCGGCTCCTACAAGCCGGCGCACGCCAACTTCGCGTACCTGCTCGCGCACGTGAAGGCGGACCTCGGGCTGGACCGGGCCGACATCCTGCACACGGCGCAGAGCCTGCACCACGACCACGTCCCGGCGAACCGCTTCGGCCTCGCGAATGCGTGGATCGACCGGCAGCGGCTGTCCGAAGGCGTCGACTGGGGCGCGACCGGGCAGGTGGAAACCCGGCCGTCGACCGACTTCGTGTTCTTCTCGCTGCGGGAGATGGCCGACGCGGTTGCCGGCGGGCACGACTGATTCCGCACCCGGCCGGCGGCGCGCATCATCCGCACAGCGCCTGCGCCAGCGCCGCGAAGTCCTCGACGATCAGGTCCGGCTGGCGCGGCGACTCCCCGAAGGGGCGACGGCGGCGATCGATGAACGCCGTGCGCATCCCCGCCGCCTTCGCGCCGATGCAGTCGAACGCGTGGTTCGCCACGAAGAGCACGCCGGCGGGGTCGACACCCAGAATCTCGCACGCCCTGGCGTACGTGGCGCGGTGCGGCTTGAAGTAGCCGGCCTCCTCCACCGAGATCACCGCGTCGAAGTCGAACCCGATGTGCGGCCTGGCGGCCTCGAGCATGTCGCGGTCTCCGTTCGAGAGGATCGCCAGGCGGTAGTGCCGCCGCAGCCGGGCCAGCGCCGCGAGCACGTCGGGAAACGGCTTCAGCCGCTCGATGCGCGACACGAGCCAGCGCACCTCGTCGGCGGTGAAATCGATGCCGGCGCGCCGCATGACCTGCGCCACGGCGCGCTGGCCGATCTCCCGGTAGGACGTGTGGCCGCGGTCGCACAGCGAGTCGATCATCGAGTCCTCGAAGTGCGTCCGCCGCCACCACGTGACGAAGCGGTGCGGGTCGCCGCCCCAACCCTTGCCGGCCAGCAGCGGCGCGGCCATCTCCGTCAGGCCGCCCTGCATGTCGACGACGGTGCCGTACTGGTCGAACATGACCGTCGTGACCGCCCGGCGCAGGCCGGCAACATCGGCGCCCATCGCGTCCATTGTCGCCGAAGACGGACGACCGGCCGCCGAGCGGACGGCGCGCGCGCGCCGTCCGCGGCCGTACTGGGGTACTCTGGGTCGGATGGCGCGCGGGATCAGGCCGCGGCAGCGGGCCAGCCAGCCGTCCAACGGCAGCGCGCACGTCGAGTTCGAGCGGGTCAGCAAGAGCTTCGACGGGCGGACCCTGGTGGTGCGCGACCTCGATCTGCGGATCCGGAAGGGCGAGTTCCTGACGCTCCTCGGGCCGTCCGGCTCCGGGAAGACCACCTGCCTGATGATGCTGGCCGGCTTCGAGGTGCCGACGTCCGGCGCCATCCGCATCGACGGCCGCCCCATGCAGCACGTGCCGCCGCGGCGCCGGGGCATCGGCATGGTGTTCCAGAACTACGCGCTGTTCCCGCACATGACCGTCGGCGAGAACCTGGCCTTTCCGCTGGAGGTGCGCGGGCTCGATCCGGAGCGCCGCCGCGAGCGGGTGCAGCGGGCCCTCGAGCTCGTGCGGCTCGGCGGCCTCGAGCAGCGCCGCCCGCGCCAGCTCTCCGGCGGCCAGCAGCAGCGGGTGGCCATCGCCCGCGCGCTGGTGTTCGAGCCGGACCTAGTGCTGATGGACGAGCCGCTGGGCGCCCTCGACCGCCGTCTGCGGGAGGAGCTGCAGTACGAGATCCGGCGGATCCATCAGGACCTCGGCGTCACCGTCCTGTACGTCACGCACGACCAGCACGAGGCGATGGTGCTCTCGGACCGCGTGGCCGTCTTCCGGGCGGGGCGCATCGAGCAGATCGCCTCGCCGGAGGCGCTGTACGAAGAGCCGACGCGCTCGTTCGTCGCCCGCTTCATCGGCGAGAACAACCGCCTCAGCGGCCGGGTCGCGGCCGTCGACGACGAGATCTGCGAGGTGGACGTCGGGGGCGAGCTCGTGCGGGCGCTGCGGATCGCGCCATGCGTCCCCGGCGACGCAACGACCCTGTCGATCCGGCCCGAGCGGGTCGCCGTCGCACCTGCCGCGGGCCTGTACACCAACGAGTTCGAGGCCCGCATCGAGGACATCACCTTTCTGGGCGACCACCTCCGGCTGCGCGTCACCGTCTGCGGGCGGTCGGACTTCATCATCAAGATCCCCAACATCGTGGGCCACGGCGCGGTGCTCGAGGGCGACCGCATCCGCATCGGCTGGACGCCGACCGATTGCCGCGTGCTGGACCCGGACGACGAGGAGGCACCGGCTTGACGGACATGACGCGAAGATCGGCGCTGCTCCTGCCCGCGCTGGCCGCCGCGGCGCTCGCATCCGGCTGCGCCGGCGAGGCCCGCGAGACGCTGACCGTGGTCTCCTGGGGGGGCTCCTACGCGCAGGCGATCGACAAGGGCTACCTCCAGCGCTTCGCCGCCGAGACGGGCATCGAGGTCCGCCTGGAGGACTACAACGGCGGCCTGGCGCAGGTGCGCGCCCAGGTCGAGACCGGCAACGTGCACTGGGACGTCATCGACCTCGAAACGCAGGACGTGGTCAGCGGCTGCGACGAGGGCATCCTGGAGCGGATCGACCTCGCGGCGCTGCCGCCGGGAGCGGACGGCACGCCCGCCGCGGACGACTTCGCCCCCGGCTCCCTGTTCGAGTGCGGCGTCGGCGTCTCGTTCTACTCCACCGTGTACGCCTACAGCCCGGAGCGCTTCCCCGGCGAGACGCCGTCGACCCTGGCCGACTTCTTCGACCTGGAGCGCTTCCCCGGCCGCCGCGGCATGCGCCGCGTGCCGCACGCGAACCTGGAGTTCGCGCTGATGGCCGACGGGGTGCCGGTCGACGAGGTGTACGCCGCCCTCGACACCCCCGCGGGGGTCGACCGGGCCTTCCGCAAGCTCGACACCGTCAAGGACCAGGTGGTCTGGTGGGAGGCCGGCGCCCAGCCGCCGCAGATGCTGGCGGACGGCGAGGTGGTGATGAGCACCGCCTACAACGGCCGCATCTTCAACGCGCAGGCGCTCGAGAGCCAGTCGTTCGTCATCGTCTGGGACGGCCAGATCCTCGACGTCGGCCCGGTGGCCATCGTCGCCGGGACGCCGGATCTGGAGGCGGCCCGTGCGCTGGTTCGCTTCGCCACCACCGCGGAATCGATGGCCGGGGTCAGCCGCTACATCGCCTACAGCCCGGCCCGCCGGTCCGGCCAGCCGCTCATCGGCCGCCACGCCGAGGTCGGCATCGACATGAACCCGCACATGCCGCTGTTCCCCGCGAACACCGGCCGCCTGCTCGAGAACGACTGGGAATGGTGGAGCGATCACGGCGACGAGATGAACGAGCGCTTCAGCGCCTGGCTGGCGCGTTGACCCCTCCATGCGGCCGCTCAGTGCGGCGTCTCGACGGGCTCGAGGCGCAGCACGGCGCCTTCTGTCGCGTCGACGGTGAGGTACAGCAGTCCCTCAGGTCCCTGCTTCACGTCGCGGATGCGGCGCTCGAGCTCGTGCAGCATCGTCCAGTTTCCGGCGCGCCGGGGGAACCCGGCCGGGTTCAGGACGATGCGGTGCAACTGGCGCGCCCCGAGATGCGAGCCGGCGCCCATCGCACCCACGAAGATGTTGCCCTGCCAGGCCGGAAACCGGTCGCCCGTGTAGACCGCGATCCCGGACACCGCCGGCGAGGGGCTCCAGAAGAAAAACGGCTCCTCCATGCCGTCCCGCCGCCGTTCGCCCGATCCGATGTCCTGGTTGGCATAGCCGCGGCCGTACGAGATGACCGGCCAGCCGTAGTTCCTGCCCGGCCGGATGACGTTGATCTCGTCGCCCCCCATCGGGCCGTGCTCGGTTTCCCAGATCTCCCCGGTCTCCGGGTGCACGAACAGCCCGACCGCGTTGCGGATGCCGAGCGCGTAGATCTCCGGCCGGTAGCCGGGCCGGCCCACGAAGGGGTTGTCCGGCGGGACGGTGCCGTCGTCGTTGAGACGCAGCACCTTGCCGCCGTGCGTGGCGGGATTCTGCGGCTGGTCGCCTCTCGGCATGCCGATCGTCATGATGATGGTGCCGTCGCGGGCGAAGGCGATGCGCGACGCGCAGGCCGCGCCGCACGTGGCGTCGGACACGAAGACGTCCTCGACGTCGGTGAGGGCGGCGCCTCCGTCGAACCGGGCCCGCGCGAGCGTGACCGTGGTCGCCGCACCCGGGCGCTCTCCCGCGGCCCCCGCCTCAGGCTCCGGAATCGTCTTCGAATAGGTGAGATAGATGAACCTGTTGTCGACGTATTGCGGATGCACCGCGACGTCCATCACCCCCGCACGCCAGGCGCGCACGTTGGCCTGGGGCACGTTGGCGATCGGCCGCGGATCGAGCACGCCGTCGCGGACGATCCGCAGCCGCCCCCCCAGCTCCGTGACCAGGATGTCGCCCTGCGGCAGGAACGCGAGCGCCCAGGGATGCGTCAAGCCCTTGATCGGCACCACCCGGAACGGCTGCCCGCCCGAGTCCGTGAAGACCTGCGGTCCGTCGGGGAGCGGCACGGCCGGCGTGTCCGCGCCGCGGGAGGCTGCCCTGCCCGGGAACGACACGGGCGATTCGGATGTGGTCGGCCCCGGCTGCTGCGCGACCGGCAGGGCCGTGCCGAGCGTCATGGTCAGGCCGAGAGCGATCAGGCCGTGAGTCGGAAGATGTCGGTTCATCGGTATGCTCGGTGGCCGGGCTGCATGCCTCGGCGGTCGGATGCGGCAGGGCCGCGCCCCTGCCGCGACGCCAACGGCAACAATAGGAGCAACCGGCGCCGCGCGACAACGGAAAAGTTGCGGGAGACGTTTCGACGCCGTGCGGCGCGGCGCGGCAGCGGGTGACAGCGACATGGACCGCGTGAACCATGAACGAGCCCCGGGGCGCCTGGCTGGCGCACTGAGCCGGCCGCGTGTGCGCGCGGCCGGCCTCGTGCTGCCGCTCGTCGCGTTCATCGCCGTCACCTTCCTGGCGCCGGTGGGGACGATGCTGGTGCGCAGCGTCTACGACCCGGTGGTGGCCGACGCGCTGCCGGACACCCTGGCGGCGCTGCGCCGGTGGGACGGCGAGGGCGCGCCCGGCGAGGCGGTGTACGCCGCGGCGGCGCGCGAGCTGCTGCGCGCGCGCGACGAGCGCACGCTGGGCCGCATCGCCAGCCGCGTGAACCGCGTGCAGGGCGGCCTGCGCAGCGTCCTCGTGCGGAGCGTGCGGCGGCTGCGGGAGGTCGACGCCGGCCCCTGGCGCGCGGCGCTGATCGCCATCGACGCCGACTGGGGGGAGGCGCGTACCTGGCACGCGATCCGCACGGCCGGCGAGCGCGTCACGGCGCGGCATTACCTGCAGGCGCTGGACCTCCAGCGCCTGCCCGACGGCGGCGTCGCCCGCCAGCCGGAGGACCGCCGCATCTACGTGGCGCTGCTGGGGCGCACGTTCGCGGTGAGCCTCGCCATCACGGTGCTCTGCCTGCTGCTCGGCTATCCGCTGGCTCACCTGATCGCGCACGCGCCGCCGCGACGGGCGGGACTGCTGCTGGCGCTCGTGCTCGTGCCGTTCTGGACATCGCTGCTGGTCCGGACCACGTCCTGGATCGTGCTGCTCCAGACCCAGGGCGTGCTCAACGACCTGTTCGTCAGCCTCGGGCTGATCGGCGACGACGGGCGGATCGCCATGATCTACAACATGACCGGCACGATGGTGGCGATGACCCACGTGCTGCTCCCCTTCATGGTGCTGCCGCTCTACTCCGTCATGCGCACGATCCCGCCCCAGCAGATGAGCGCCGCGGCCTCGCTGGGGGCCAGCTTTCCGCAGGCGTTCCGGCGCGTCTACTGGCCGCAGACGCTCCCGGGCGTCGGCGCCGGGTCGCTGCTCGTCTTCATCCTGGCCATCGGCTACTACATCACGCCGGCGCTCGTCGGCGGCCAGAGCGGCCAGCTCATCTCCAACTTCATCGCCTACCACATGCAGACGTCGCTCAACTGGGGCCTCGCCAGCGCCCTCGGCGCCATCCTGCTGCTCTGCGTGGCCACGCTCTATCTGCTCTACGACCGTCTGGTCGGCATCGAGCGCATGAGGCTGGGATGAGCGGGCGGATCGCCCACCTCGCCGTCTGCACGCTGATCTTCGCGTTCCTGATTGCGCCCATCCTCGTGATCGTGCCGCTCAGCTTCAACGCCGAGCCGTACTTCACCTTCACCGACGGCATGCTGCGCCTCGAGCCCGAGGCCTACTCGCTGCGCTGGTACCGGGAGATCGCGAGCAACGCCCAGTGGACGCGCGCGCTCGGCAACAGCCTGCTCATCGGCGTGGCGGCCACAGTGCTGGCGACGGTGCTCGGCACCCTGGCGGCGCTGGGCCTGGCCAGCCGCGCCATGCCGGCGCGGGGCCTGGCCATGGCGCTGCTGATCTCGCCGATGGTCACGCCGCTCATCATCTCCGCGGCGGGGATGTTCTTCTTCTACTCGGCGCTGGGCCTGTCCCAGACGCACCTCGGCCTGGTCCTGGCCCACGCCGCGCTGGGCACGCCGTTCGTGGTCATCACGGTGACCGCCACCCTGTCCGCGTTCGACACCAACCTGACGCGCGCCGCCGCCAGCCTGGGCGCGGGGCCGCTGCGCACCTTCCGCCGGGTGCAGCTGCCGCTGATCGCGCCGGGCGTCCTGTCCGGCGCCCTGTTCGCCTTCGCCACGTCGTTCGACGAGGTGGTGGTGGTGCTCTTCATGGCCGGCGAGGACCAGCGCACGATCCCGCGCCAGATGTGGGCGGGCATCCGCGAGCAGATCAGCCCGGCCATCCTGGCCGTGGCGACCTTCCTGATCGTCTTCGCGGTCCTGCTGCTGCTGACCGTGGAGTGGCTGCGCGGCCGCGCCGCGGCGCGGCCCGCGGCCGGCTGACCGGCGCGCCCCGCGGACTCACCACGCGAGATCGACGCCGACCGGGCAGTGGTCGGAGCCGGTCACCTGCGGCCAGATGAAGGCGTCCGTGACGCGCCTGGCGGCGGCGGGCGAGGCCAGGACGTAGTCGATGCGCCAGCCCACGTTCCGCTCGCGGGCGCCGCCCCACTGCCGCCACCAGGTGTAGTGGCCCGGCTCGCCGGGGTGACCCGCGCGGAACGTGTCCACCCAGCCGGCGGCCAGCCAGCGCCCCAGCTCCGCCCGCTCCTCGGGCAGGAAGCCGCTGGTCTTCGTGTTGGCGGCCGGCCGCGCCAGGTCGATCGGCTCGTGCGCCGTGTTGTAGTCGCCGATCACGAGCACGGGGCCGCGCCGCCGCAGCCGCTCGAGGCGCTCGAGCAGCGCCGCGTAGAAGGCGAGCTTGTAGGCCACGCGGCTGTTGTCCCGGTCGCGGCCGCTCCCCTTGGGAAAGTAGACCGACGCCACCGCCAGCCGGCCGAAGCGCGCGATGACGAGGCGGCCCTCGACGTCGAAGCGGGGCTCGCCCAGGGCCGTCTCCACCCGCTCGGGCGGCTCGCGGGAATAGAGGGCAACGCCGCTGTAGCCCGGCCGCTCGGCGGGCGCGAAGGTCGCGTGCCAACCGGCCGGCGCCCGCAGCCCGGGGTCGAGCTGGCGCTCGAACGCGCGCACTTCCTGCAGGCCAACGACGTCCGCGCCCGACGCGTCGAGGAAGTCGAGAAACCCCTTGCGGGCGCAGGCTCGCAACCCGTTGACGTTCCAGCTCACGACGCGCACGGCTCCGCCTCCGTCAGCACGACGCCCGCCCCAGCCTAACAGGAGTCTGCTCCCCGGCGCAGACTCCGCAAGGCGCGCACAGCGCGTCCAATAGAAGCCGGGAGGGGCGCGGGGCGAAGCCCCCCCGCAAGCGGACGCCGGGGGTCCGGGGCGCAGCCCCGTCTAGTCGATGATCGCCTGGTGGATGAGCGTCCTCAGCTTGCCGTGGTCGTCGATGTCGCGGGCCGGAATGAGCTGGGTCAGGTAGACGACCACGAGCTCCTCCGCCGGATCGACCCAGTACGTCGAGTGGTACGCGCCGCCCCAGCCGAACTCGCCGACCGACGCCGGCAGACCGAGCGCGGCGGGATCCTCCACCACCGAGAAGCCCAGCCCGAAGCCCTGACCCGGACGGAACGCGATGTCGCCGAGGTGATCGACGGTCATCGACTCGACGGTCTTGCGCGAGAGGACGCGCTTGCCGTCGAAGGTGCCGCCGTTCAGCATCATCTGCAGGAACGTGGCGTAGTCGGTCGCGGTCGAGAGCAGGCCCGCGCCGGCCGAGAAGCTCGTGCGCGGCCCCTCGACGTACGCGCCCTGACCCACCATGTGCCCCGGATCGGGGGCGCGGTCGAGGCCGCCCTCGTCGCCCGACGAGTAGACCGTCGCCAGCCGGTCGACCTTGTCCTCCGGCAGGAAGAAATGGGTGTCGTCGAGCCCGAGCGGGCCGAGCAGCCGCTCGCCCAGGAACTCGCCCAGGGTCTGGCCGCTGATCTTCTCGATCATCGCGCCGAGAATGTCGGTGTTGTACCCGTAGATCCACGACTCGCCGGGATGCGCGTCGAGCGGCAGCTCGGCCAGCCGCGCCATGACGTCGCCGACCGGCTCGTCGCGATCGGCGAAGTACCAGCCGGTGATCCCGGCCGTGTACCACTGGTCGGCCGCCGGGCCGCTGCCGTAGCTGATGCCGGCCGTGTGCGTCAGCAGGTCCAGAATCGTGATCGGCCGCTGCGACGGGACCACGTCGTAGCCGCCTTCGTCGTTGCGCTCGGCCACGGTCGTCTCGAGAAACGCCGGCAGGTACTTGCCGACCGGGTCCGTGATGAGCAGCTTGCCGTCCTCCTGCAGCAGCATCACGCCGGTGCTGGCCAGCGCCTTGGTCTGCGACGCAATCCGGAAGATCGCGTCGCTGGTCATCGACGCCTCCGACTCGATGTCGCGGTGGCCGACCGCTTCCAGGTAGGCAATCTTGCCGCGCCGGGCCACGAGGGCGACAGCGCCGGGCAGGCGGCCCTCGTCGACATAGCCCTGGAGCGCTGCCGTCAGCCGCTCGAGGCGCTCCGACGACAGGCCGACGTCCTCCGGCGTGGCCCGGGTCAGGCCTTGCGCGAGCAGCAGCTGCGGGACGAGAACGACGACCGTGGCGACGAACGCGGCGAAGCGGATGCGTGACATCATGACAACCCCTCGGCTGACCCCGCGGCGCCGTTGACCGCGAGGGAAGAACAGCGAACCCGTTCGGCGCCGCGCTGCGCACGGCCCCGAACGGCACGGCAAACCAGCACATGATAGTCTGCAACGTTGCTCATGTCGCAACGTTGCCTCACTTTCTCCGCCCGCGCGCCAAGCGCTGTCCTGCTCGCGATCTGGCTGCTGGCGCCGCCGTCCTCCGCGCTCGCCCAGGCCGGCGGCGACGCGCCGCCGGCCGGCGGACGGGCGGGCGTCGCCGTGGAGCCGTTCGCCAACCTCAGCGGCCAGGCGGCCGACACGTGGATCGGCGCCGGCATCGCGGCCTCGCTGTTCGCGGACCTCAACGCCGCCGGGAGCGCCGCCCGGCCCCGCTGGCTGGTGCGCGGCAGCTACCAGCGGGTGGGCGACAGCCTCCGCATCACGGCGGAGCTCGTCGACCCGGCGTCGGACGCGGTCGTCGGGGCCGCCAGGGTTGACGGCGAGCTGTCGGCGCTCCTGGCTCTCCAGGACGCGCTGGCCGGCCAGCTGGCCGACGTGCTGCGTGCGGCGCCGGGATCGCCCGCGCGCCAGCCGGCGCGCCGCACGGCCGACATCCCGACGGGCGCCGGACTGACGCCGACCGCGCCGCCGCCGGGCCGGCCCGACGCCGGCTCCCCGACCGCGCCGGCGCCGGCCGGGGGCGGGGCCTTCGCCGGCCTGGCGATGAACGTCACCGCGGGCATCGATCCGCCGCCGCCCCTTCCCCCCGAGGTCGTCTCGCGCAACGCGGCGGGCGACGTGACCATGCGCGCCATCCGGCTGGACGCGCCGCTGCAGCTCGACGGCCGGCTGGACGAAGAGGTGTATCTGACGGTGCCGCCGATCACGGACTTCGTCCAGCAGGAGCCCGACACCGGGGCGCTCGCGACCGAGCGCACCGAGGTCTGGGTCATGTTCGACGGCGACACCCTCTATGTCGGGGCGCGCTGCCTGGTCTCCGAGCCGGGCCGCGTCGTGGCCAACGAGATGAAGCGGGACAGCCCCGGCATGTTCGGCAACGACAGCCTCGCCGTCATCCTCGACACCTACTACGACCGGCGCAACGGCTTCATCTTCATCACGAACTCGCTGGGCGGGATCTTCGACGCGACGGTGACCAACGAACGGACGCCGAACCTGGACTGGAACACGGTCTGGGACGTGCGCACCAGCCGCTTCGAGGACGGCTGGACGGTCGAGCTGGCCATCCCGTTCAAGTCGCTGCGCTACCGGGCCGGCGCGGCGCAGCTGTGGGGCATCAACATGCAGCGCCGGGCGGTGTGGAAGAACGAGCAGTCGTTCCTGACGCCCATCCCCGCCGCGTTCGGCATGACCGGGATGTTCAGGGTCTCGATGGCCGCCACGCTGACAGGGCTCGAGGTGCCTTCGACGGGGATGCCGATCGAGATCAAGCCGTACGCCATCTCCGACCTGACGAGCGACTTCGGGGCGGCGGCGCCGTTCTCGAACCAGCTCGGCGGCGATGCCGGTGTCGACCTGAAGCTCGGCGTCACCCAGGGCCTGACCGCCGACCTGACCTACAACACCGACTTCGCGCAGGTCGAGGTGGACGAGCGGCAGGTCAACCTGACCCGCTTCAGCCTGTTCTTCCCGGAGAAGCGCGAGTTCTTTCTCGAGGGGCAAGGGATCTTCGACTTCGGCGGCGGCCAGCGCCCCATGCCCAACCGCTTCCAGGTCACCGGTGAGGGGTTCCCGGTCGACGCGCCCATCCTCTTCTTCAGCCGCCGCATCGGGCTCGAGGACGGCCAGACCGTACCGATTACCGGCGGCGGCCGGTTGACCGGCAAGGCTGGCCCGTTCAGCCTCGGCCTGCTCAACGTCCAGACGGGCCAGCCCCCCGCCGGCGACGTCTCGCCGACCAACTTCACCGTCGTCCGCGTCAAGCGTGACGTGCTGCGGCGCAGCAGCATCGGCGGCATGTTCACGCGGCGCTCGCTCTCGACCCGCGGCGACGGCGCCAACCAGGTGTACGGGGTCGACGGCGTCTTCTCGTTCTACGAAGCGCTGAACTTCAACACCTACCTCGCGCGCACCGACACTCCCGGGCTGCACGACGACAACCTGAGCTACCGGACGGAGCTGTACTACGAGGGCGACCGCTGGGGCTTCACCGCCGACCACCTGCGCGTCGGCACCAACTTCAATCCCGAGATCGGCTTCGTCCGCCGCCACGGCTTCCGGCGCAACTTCGGCATGTTCCGCTTCAGCCCGCGCCCGCAGGGCATCGACGCCGTGCGCAAGTTCACGTGGGAGGCCAGCGTCGACCACATCACGGACGGCGCGGGCCGTATGGAGACGCGGCTCCAGCGCGGGCAGTTCATCACCGAGCTCGAGACCGGCGACCTGCTGTTCGCGCTGGCGACCGACAACTACGAGTTTCTCGTGGAGCCGTTCCAGATCGCGCCCGACGTCACGATTCCGGTCGGCGGCTACTCGTTCCTGAACTATCGCGCGGGATACTCGCTGGCCCGGCAGCGGGGCGTCAGCGGGGGGGTTGCCATCGACTTCGGCAGGTTCTACGGCGGCGAGAAGACGACGCTCAGCTACTACCAGGGCCGCCTCACGCTGACGCCGCAACTGACGCTCGAGCCGAGCATCTCGCTGCACTGGATCGACCTGCCCGAGGGCAGCTTCACGACCGAGCTGGTGTCGACGCGCTTCACCTACACCGTGACGCCGCGGATGTTCGTCGCCGCGCTCCTGCAGTACAACTCGGCCGACAACGCCATCGGCAGCAACGTCCGCTTCCGCTGGGAGTACCAGCCCGGCAGCGAGCTGTTCGTCGTCTACACCGACGAGCGGGACACGCTGAACCCGCGCCCGTTCCTGCTGAACCGGGCGTTCGTCGTGAAGCTGACGCGGCTGTTCAGGTTCTGACGGTGGGAGAGAGGGGCGTCCGCCGCGCGCCGGGCCGTGCCGGCGCGCGGCGGACCGACTGTGCCTAGTTCATGGGGGAGTAGTCGGTCGCCTTCATGAAGACCGCCTCGACGTTGGCGGCCAGGCGGCCGTTGCGCTCCGACTCGGCCCGCGCTTCCATCCAGTCCGGATCCGCGCGGAAGGCGTCCCAGCTCGCCTGGGCCGCGTCCCGGCTCTCGTGCTCGAGCACGTAGATCAGCGTGTTCTCGGAGAGCGGCTCGTCGGTCGGCACCCAGTAGCCGACGTTCGTCATGCCGTGCTTCTCGAACAGCCCCACGGTGTGGTTGCGGAAGCGCGCCTCCAGGTCGCTCAGCTTGCCGGGCGACGCGGTGTAGGTCCGCAGCTCGAAGACGTGCTCGCCGTGATCGTGCTCCTGCGCGCGCGCCGCCCCCAGCGACTCGGTCAGATTGCCCGCGACGAAGCCGCCGGCGAACACCAGCGCCGCCAGAACGAGACCGAATGACTTGTTGCGCAACATTGACCTTCCTCCTTCTTGTTTCCGGCCCGCCAATCGGCGCCTGACGGCTCCGCCTGGCGCCCAGCGACCGCTGCGGGAGCCCGCGCCGTTCGGCGGCGCAGAATCCCAGGCAATCCGAACGTGATGCACGTGCCGGCCGCCGACGAAAGCCTGCATTGTAGCCGACCCGCCGCGGTTCTTCGGGCGCACCCTTACGGCGCGTGCAATAATGCCTGTTCCCGCGGGATGTGACGGGGAGGTGCCGTATGAAGCGGTCGCTTGGAGCGGGCGTGCTGGTTGCCGCCGCCGCGCTGGCGGTGACGATGACCGCGGCGCGCGCGCAGGAGCAGGAAGAGGAACAGAAGGTCGTCCGCATCGACACGCTGAACGTGCGCGACACCCTCTATCACCTGGCGGGCGGCGGCGGCAACGGCCTGGCTCTGATCGACGAGATCAACGGCGGCGTCGTGCTCGTCGATGCGAAGCGTCCCGGCTGGAGCCAGCCCGTGCTCGACGCGGTCGCCCGGGTGACCCACCTGCCGGTGACGACCATCATCAACAGCCACGCGCACGCGGGCCACGCGGGCGGCAACGCCGGGTTCGAGGATGTGACGCAGATCGTGGCCCACGAGAACGCCGGCGCGCACATGGCCCGCATGGAGTTGTTCGCCGGCCCCAACGCGCCGGGGCTGCCGACCACGACGTTCGCCGAGCGGTTCTCGCTGCTCGAGGATCTGGACCGCATCGAGCTCTACTACTTCGGGCCGGCGCACACCGACGGCGACATCGTCGTCGTGTTCCCCGCCAAGGGGGTGGCGTACGCGGGCGACCTGTTCCCCGCCAGGCGGGTGCCCGGCGTCGACGCCGCGAGCGGCGGCAGCTACCTGGCGTACCCCGACACGCTGGCCAGGGCCGTCGCGGCGATAGAGGGGGTGGAGCGCGTGATCACGGGCCACACGCCGCCACCGTCGACGTACGCCGGCCGGGGCCGGCGCGACCAGCGGGAAACGTGGACGTCGTGGGCGGACTTCGTGGAGTACGCCGACTTCACCCGCGACTTCGTCGCGGCCGCCTCCGCGGCGTTCGAGGCCGGCACGAGCGCCGCGGAGGCGGCCGCCGCCCTCGCGCTGCCGGAGCGCTACGCCGCATACGACATGGAGCGCGCAGAGGCGGGCATCGAGGCGATCTACGCCGAGCTCGCGGCTCGCTGACCGCGCAGACGACGCGGAGGGGGATGACGACCATGAAGCTTCACCAAGGGCTCCTCGCAATTGCGCTCGGCGCGCTCGTCGTCGTGGCCGCAGCAGGCACGGCCGGCGCCGAAGACTGGCCCGAGTTTCGCGGCGAGGGACGCCTCGGCGTCTGGCACGAAACGGGGATTCTCCAGACGTTCCCGGCCGACGGCCTCAAGGCGCGCTGGCGGATGCCGATCAAGGCCGGCTACTCCGGACTGGCGGTGGCCGACGGGCGCGTGTTCGCGACCGACTGGGAGCCGACCCGGGGCATGCGCGGCGTGGAGCGCGCGCTGGCCTTCGACGAGGAGACGGGGCGCACCCTGTGGACCGTGGAATGGGACGCCGACTACGCCGGCGTCATGTGGGAGATAGGCCCCGGCGCCACGCCGACCGTCGACGAGGACCGGGTGTACATGCTCGGCCGCACCGGCGTCCTGTCGGCGCTCGACGTCACGGACGGCACGCTGCTGTGGCGCAAGAACTACGGCGAGGATTACGACGTGAACCGGATGCGGTGGGGCTACGACTGGGGCTTCGCCAGCGCCCCGCTCGTCGACGGCGAGCGGCTCATCGCCCTGGTCGGCGGCGCGCAGGACGCGCGCGTGGTCGCCTTCGACAAGCTGACCGGCGAGGAGATCTGGCGGGCGCTGCCGAGCGACGAGGATCTCGGCGTGGCGCAGCCGATCATCATCGAGGCGGGCGGCGCGCGGCAGCTCATCGTCTGGAATCCGGAGGAGGTAGCCTCGCTCGATCCCGAGACCGGCGAGATCTACTGGCGCCAGCCCTACACGGTCGGCGGCGCGATGACCGTCGCGGTGCCGGTGCAGATCGGCGCGCAGCTCTTCTTCACGACGTTCTACGACGGGCCGATGATGCTGAACCTCAACCAGGACCGGCCCGACGCCACCGTGGCCTGGAAGGGGTCGAGCAACAGCGAGATCCTGACCGAGGGGCTGCACGCCGTCCTCGCGACGCCGATCATCGACGGCGGCTACATCTACGGCATCTGCAGCTACGGCCAGCTCCGCTGCCTGGACCTTGCCACGGGCGAGCGCGTCTGGGAGACGCAGGAGGCCACCGTGGAGCGGCGGCGCTGGGTGTCCGGGTTCATGGTGCGCAACGGCAACCGCGTGTTCATCAACAACGACCGCGGCGAGCTGATCATCTCCCGCTTGAGTCCGGCCGGCTACGAGGAGATCAGCCGCACCCAGCTCATCACGCCCACCTCCGCACCGGGCAACCGCCGCGAGCTGCGCTACGTGAACTGGGTGCACCCGGCCTACGCCAACAAGCACGTCTACATCCGCAACGACGAGGAGATCATCGCCTGGTCGCTGGATGCCGCGGACTACGAGTGAGCCGGCGCCGCCGGCGCCGCGGAAGCCGCTGCCGCAGACTCCGGGGCCCCGTCGCGCGGAGGGGCCGGATGGCGGATAATGAGGCGCTGGTGCGGGGAGGAGGAACCATGCGGATGATCGGGAAGCAGACGGTGTTGCTGGGCGTGGTGGCCCTCGCCGCGTCGACGGCGTGCGCGTCGCGCGGCGACGTTCGCACCGCGGCCGCCGCGGCAGCCGCGAGAATCGAGACGCTGGCCGCCGCCGTCGAGGAGACGCAGGAACGCACGGCCGAGAACGAGGACCGGATCGACGCGGTCGACCGCCAGATGCAGCTGACGGCGCAGATGGGGCAGCAGTTGATGGAGACGGCCACCGACGCCGCCACCGCGGTCAACGCGCGCCTCGATCGAATCGAGCAGGCGGCCAACCGGTTGATCTACGAGCTGACGCTCAACGAAGCGCACGGCGACTTCGTCATCAACAGCGCCGACCTGCCTGAAGGGGTTCGCGCACGCATCGACGAGCTGGTGGCCAGGATCAAGGTCGAGCACCGGAACGTGTACCTCGAGATCGAGGGCCACACGGATTCCATGGGCTCGGAGCCGCACAACCTGCGTCTCGGCCTGGAGCGGGCAGAGGCCGTGAGGATGTACCTGTACGAGATGCACAAGGTGCCGCTGCACAAGATGAACGTGCTCAGCTTCGGCGAGACCTGGCCCGCGGCGCCGAACGACACGCCCGAGGGACGCGCGCAGAACCGGCGCGTCGTGATTCGGGTGCTCTCGTAGCGGGCGGTTACGGCTCCAGGAAGACGGCCTTCGGGACGAAGGCCGTCACGACCTGGGTCAGATCGACGGCCTCGGCGACGCGGAAGTCGACCGCGATGCTGGCCAGCGAGAACGCCTGCGAACGTGTCAGGCCCCGCTCCTCGACGAGGAAGTCGACCGTCGCCACCACCGCCTTGCGCAGCGCGCGGTCGAGATCGAGATCGATCCCCATCAGGATGTGGTGCGCCGCGTTCTCGGCGCGCGGTCCGGCGATCGGTCGGTCCTTGTGCAGCACGAAGCGGAAATCGCCGCTCAGCGACTGCTCGATGGCCGTGCCGCTCACCTCGCCGTCACCTTGCGCGGCATGCGGATCGCCGACGTAGAAGCGCGCGCCCGGATGGAAGACCGGCAGATACAGCGTGCTGCCTGCGGTGAGGTCCTTGACGTCGAGGTTCCCGCCGAACGCCCCCGGCGGACGCGACGCCTGCACGCCGGCCACCGTCACGCCCGGCTGCCCGACGGCGGGGCGTTCCGGCGCCACCGCCATGATCCCCATGAACGGCGCGAGCGGCACCTGGACCCTGTCGGAGAAGAAGGCCACCTCCCGGCCGCCGGCCTCCCCGGTCCTGATGAAGTGCCGCACGGCCGGCATGCCGCTGAACGGCTCGTCCTCGGGCGCGGTGCCGGGATAGCCGGAGCCGAGGACGCCGGTCGTCGGGCCCGTGTTGTTGATGCCGTACGGCACCCGCGTGCGCAGGCCGAGCACCTGCACCTCAAGCACGTCGCCCGGCTCGGCGTCCTCAATGTAGATCGGCCCGGTGATCACGTGCCCGCTGCGCCCCTCGCGGGGCCGCCCGGAGCGCGTCCGCCAGAAGTCGAGAACGTCCTGCAGGACTTCCTCGGGCGCCACGCCGAACTGCCCGAGATAGCGCTCCGGATCCGCGGCCTGCGTGGCCCCGGCGTGGCTGAGCGTGTCGATGCGGACGGTGTCGCCCGAGCGGACGGTCAGCACGGGCGCACGATCGATCGGGAACCAGCCCCAGACGACGTTCTCGGGCGTCGACCGCACGACGTGGCGCGGCTCGGCCTCCTGGGCGCGGAGCGGCCCCGCTACGGAAGCTGCGACGGCGACGGCCAGGAGGGCGACGAACGGGAAGCGCAGGTGCGGATGCATCATTGCTCCGACGGGGCTGCGCCCCGAACCCCCGGCGTCCGCTTGCGGGGACCCCGCAGCCCCGCGCCGCTCCCGCAAAGGCGCGCTGTGCGCGCCTTTGCGCGGAGCCTGCACGGGGCTTCAATCAGGGCGCAGACTCCTGGTGATTGACGACGAAGGTCACGTCCTCGGCCGCCAGGAGCCCCCCGTCGTGGGCGAGGCAGCGCAGGACGTAGGTTCCCGGCTCGCTGAAGGTCGCCTGCACGGCCCACTTGCCTTCCGGCGGCGCGGGCGGCGTCTTCCATCCGGGCGAATAGGGCGAGTCCGCGTTGTTCCTGGTGTCCTCCCAGGCCTTGAACTGCGGCGGATCGAAGACGACTTCCCCCGCGCCCCGGTAGACGAACCAGGACAGCCGGAGACCGCTTGCGGCGTTCGGCGTCACGTTGACCGGCCTCGTCGCCGGGTCGAAGCGCCGCATGGGCCTCGGTTCGGGGAGCCCGTCATCGCTGGCATGCGCCACCAGATCGACAGGTTGTCCCACCTTGACGGTGCGGGTCAGCTTGCCGTCGACCGTGAGCTCCGGCGGCTGGTTCCTGTAGATCTCGCCGGAGACCCCCCCGCCGCTGTTCGCCATGATCACGCTGTTGTCGATGTAGTAGTCGGGGTGGAGCGTGGCGTATGCCCGCTTCGTCTCGCCGTTGGGACTCGTCAGCGTCCACACGACCTCGCTGTCGCCGAAATCCGCCGGGACGCGGATCCTGAAGAGGAACCGATTGCGTCTCGGGAGAAAGTGGGTCGGCTGCCCCTGGTCCGGCGCGCCGGGCTCGATGCGATTGTCGGCACCCGTCGGGATGTCGAGCTCCTCTTCCCAGTTGCGGTTGAAGTAGCCGAAGACCAGGTTGAAGGACCCGTCGGAATTCGGTTCCCAGCCCTCGTACGCCGGCACGACTTCCTGCCCCGTCGCGAACGATTCACGCATCTTCCGCGGGGCCTGGGCACCGCTTTCCTGAACGGCCCCGACGACAACCGCCAACGCCACGAGCGCAGCGCAGCCCAGCCTCCACATGTGCCGGCGAGTGCGCGGTTCGTTCATAGCCGACCCTCCCTGGTGGACGAGAACACGGACCGACGCGGTCGGGCGGCATGCGCCGCCCGACCGCCCCTTTCTCATCTTCGCGGCTGCGTACCGCGCTACTGGCCGCCGTCGGCGGCGGCCACAACGCCAGCGTCCGCCTGGGCGTCGTTCAGCGGGTCGTCCACGCCGCACAGCGGGCAGCCGAGCACGCGTTCGCCCGGAGCCAGGTCGAGCGCCGCCTCGCGCTCGGCGAGGGCCGCCTTGAACTCGTCGTCGTCCAGATAGCTGCCCTGCATGATGTTGATGAACATCTGGTCGACCGAACGGTGGCCTCCACCGGACCAGTTGCGCGGATCGGGAACGTTCGGGTTGGACGCCGAGTTGTTGAACCAGCCGGTGATGTGCAGGATGGTGCCCTTCGGCAGCAACGGCATCGCGTCATCCTCGTAGGAATAGACGCGCACCCAGCTGTGGTCGTACCCCGAGCAGTTGAGCGTCTCGATCGTGGTGCCGTAGATGGCCTCGAGACACATCCGCACTCCGGGCGCATGCATGTGGGGCTCGAATACGGCGATCCGCGCATGCTCCGGGAGCACGAAATACGATTCCATCGTCTGGTTCGCGTGCATCGCCTCGACATCCAGGTCGACACCGTTGCCGAACGACATGAGCCTCTGATCCACCTTCGGCTCGTATCCGCGTGGATGGAACTTGAAGCCGATGTCGAGGCGGGCCGTGGTGTCCGCGCCGTTGGCGTGCAGGTGCATCGAGGTGAACCGGATCCTCGAATCGGCCGCCATGAGCTTGCCGGCGTCGGCATCGAAGACGTCGGCGTTGCGCCCGACCTCGTGGACCGGCCAGCTGCTGAGCCCCGCGCGCGCCAACTCGTCCTCCGCCTCGTAGTCGGGATCGACGACGCTGATGACCGCATGGTGGACGACGAAGCGCCCCCCGACCGTCTCCCGCCGGGGTCCGACCCGCGACTCGGTGACTTCCTTGAACTCGATCGCCGAGACGTACCGATCTTCCGTCAGACCGGTCTGCCTGTCCTCGATCGCACCCCACCAGTCGGGCTGCTCGGCCTTCACCTCGACGCTGGAGCTCGACACGATCAGATCGGGCTGGCCGATTTCCCACTCGTCCACATCGATGAAGGCGAGCGGCGGCGGCAGGTCGTTCGGATCGCCCTGGGGCGCACCGTTGTCGGCCCAGGCCGCGATCTTCGCGATCTCATCCTCGCTCAACGACGGATCGTTCTTGAACTGCTGGATGCCGATGTCCTTCTCGATGAACCACGGCGGCATCACGCCCATCGTGTCGCGGAGTCCGGTGCGATACTTCATCGCCCGCGCCCAGGGACGCACCTCTTCGTAGTCGATCAACGACATGGGCGCCAGCGAGTCGGGCCGATGGCACTTCTGGCAGCTCCGCTGCAGGATCGGCGCGATGTCCTTCGTGAACGTCACCTGGTCGGTGGCCGCGGCGGCTTCGGGAACCTGCCCGGCCGCGGGCAGTGCCGCCATCACCGCAACGGCCGCCGCGATGGCGAGCACGGTTCTCGCGGCCGTCGATTTCCGGGGATCGTGCTGCATGGCCATCAAGAGCTCCTCGCTGTTTCGATGAATACGGAACCGGGGTGCTCGCGGCCGACTCGGCGATCCGGCTTTCCGGACGGGCAGCATATCAGGTTCCGCGACCAACATCAAGATCCGGCAGCCGCCGGGCCGCCGCCGCCAGGCCGAGCAAGCTGCTGACGATACGACCATTACGGCCAGACAGTGCGCCGCGCGGCGCAACCGGTCCCGGCCGGCGTCACAGGTAGCGCTCGCCGCTCCACTCCGGAACCTGCTGGCTCTGCTTCAGCCGCAGGCGCTGCAGGTTCAGGGCCGAGTAGCAGCTGTCGAGATCGGCGTCCGCCGGCACGATGCCGGGCAGGCTGACGGCTGCCTCCAGCATGAAGCGGTCCGCCAGCGGGTGCTGCGGGTCGGCCCGGTACGCCGCGTGCCACCAGCCGAGAATCCGGTCCTGCGCGGCCCGCAGCAGGCGGTCGGCCGGCAACCGATCCCGCTTCTCGCGCTGATTGACGGTGCGATGCGCCGGCATGAGGTTCCAGAGGTCCCCGCAGGGCCAGATCGCCCATGGCAGGCAGTGGTCGACGTCGAGATTGGCCGCGGACAGGCGCCTGCCGCTCCAGACGCAGTAGAGCCTGCGCGCCGCGAGCAACTGCTCGGCCCGTTCCCGCGCGAGGCCCACGTCCCGGGCCGGGTCCGACCAGATCATGGCCGCCGACAGCCGCTCCGCGTCGAGCCGGCGGCCCTGCCGCTCCCCGTAGGACCGCGTCACCCGCTTCCACTCGGCGACGATCGCCGGCTCGATCCAGGCCGCGAAACGCTGGATGGCCACCCACAGATGCAGCGGCACCCGCATCGTGCCGAAGCTGGCGAGATACGGCTCGTCCAGCCGCCCGGCGCGCGCGCCCCGACTGATCGCCACGCGGCCGGTCACAGGGAGGATGGGGCGCCCGTCGTTGGGATACGTCATGTAGTGCGCCGGCATCCTGCGGATGGTGTCCACCGCGTCCTTGAGCGCCTGGTGGAGCGCGACGCCGGTGTCGGCCGCGAACCGCATGCCCACCCGCAGATCGTGATGCGACACGCTTCCGAGGCGACCGAACGCAGCCCTGGCGAACCCGAGCCTGTCGCCGCCACGAGCGTTCGATGGGTTCTGGGGCATGTCGGCCGCCAGCAAGGGCTTGTAGAGCCGAATCCACGTCAGGGCGACCAGCCCCATGGGGATCTCGACGCACTCGTCGTCCGCGGGCGCCGCGAGCCCGCCGGCGCCGTCCGCGATGCGGCAGAGCACGCGCAGCAGGCCGAGCTTGTAGGTCGAGCTCTTGTCGTCGTTCAGGATGACGTGCCGCAGCAGCGGCAGCGCGCCCGTGCCGTCGTCGGGCAGCCGAATCGCCAGTTGCGTCCAGTGGATCTCGCCGCGGCCGAAGTGGTCGTCGGCCGGGACCTCCCGCTCGACCAACGCGCCGTGATCCCGGGCCAGGCTCCGGATTTCCTCGGCGGAAACGGGGTGGAGCCCGCGTTCCGCCTCGGCCGGGCCGCTGCGCAGGGAGATGGCCAGGCAGCCACCCGGCCGGAGGAGCGTGATCAGCTTCCGGAACGCCCTGGCGCGGTCGCTGGGTGCGACGTGCATCCAGACCGCGCTGACCAGGATGAAGTCGAAGGCGAGGCCGGTCCTGAAGGTGCGCTTGAGACCCGGCAGCGAGTCCGCGACCCACTGGATGGCAGGGTCGTCGTGCCGTTCGCGCGCGATGGTGCGGAACCTGGAGGATGGCTCGACCGCGACGACGGTGTGGCCTCGGCCGGCCAGCCACGCGGCATCGCGGCCGCTGCCGGTGCCCACGTCGAGGATGGTCGCCGGTGGGGAGGGCAGCAGGTCCCTGAGCCAGCCGTGAACGCGCTCCGGGGATACGGACTCGTAGCGATCCGCCAGCGGCTCCGCGTGGGCGTCGTACCAGGCGATATCGTCGGCCACTGCGCCATCCTGCCGGCCCGCGGCGCACGCTGCCGCGCGGACGTTGAGCCCCGGCAGCATAGCACTCCGGTGGCGCGCGGCGGCGGCGCGCCGGGCTGGCCAAACTCCTTGCAACCGGGATGAATCGAAGCAAGAATAGGCAGATCATGCGAAGGTGTCTGTACTGGGTCGCGGGCTGGCTGATCGCGGGGGTCGCGGGAATGGCGTCTCCCGGTTGGGCGCAGCCGGCTTCGACGGCGCACGAGAGCGCGACGGCCGCCGGCTCCGAGACCCGCGCCGTCCTGCAGCGCTACTGCCAGGCCTGCCACAACGAGCGGTCTGCCGTCGGCCGCGACACCGGGCTGGCGCTCGAGACGCTCGACGCCGGGGATCCGGCCGGCGCTGCCGAGCAGTGGGAGAAGATCGTCCGCAGGCTGCGGAACGGGTCGATGCCGCCGGCCGGACGGCCGCGCCCGAGCGCCGACGTCTACGAGCGCACGGCCGACTGGGTCGAGGCCCGGCTCGATGCCGCCGCGACCGCCCGGCCGAACCCCGGCCGCCCGGCGGTTCTGCACCGCCTCAATCGCGCCGAGTACCGCAACGCCGTGCGCGACCTGCTGGCACTCGACGTCGACGTGTCCTCGCTGCTGCCGGCCGACACGTCCAGCTACGGCTTCGACAACATCGGCGACGTGCTGGGCGTCTCGCCGCTGCAGCTCGAGAGCTACCTGTCGGCCGCCAACCGGATCAGCCGGCTCGCCGTCGCCGGCAGCCCGGCCGTCGCCGTGAGCGCCGACGTCTACAAGGTGTCGACGGAGCTGACGCAGACGGACCGGCTCGAGGGGATGCCGTTCGGCACGCGCGGCGGCACGCGCGTGGAACATTTCTTCCCGGTCGACGGCGAGTACGAGATTCGCGTCAGGCTCGCGCGCAACAGCTACGGCATCGTCGGCTTGCGCGAGCCGCACCCGCTGGAGATCACGCTCGACGGCGAGCGGGTCCAGCTGGCGACCGCGGGCGCCGGCGTCTCGAGCAGGGACGCGGACGACCGCCGCGAGCGGTACAAGCTGCAGGACGACAACCTCCACGTGCGCCTGCCCGTGCAGGCCGGGCCGCGCACCGTGGGCGCCGCCTTCCTCAAGCGGCCGTCCGCGCAGGTCGAGACCGCGCGGCGCCCGTTCCTGCGCGCCCTGCTCGAGCAGGGCCAGTCGCATCAGATTCCGTACATCGGCGAAGTGGTCATCACCGGCCCGTTCGATCCGGCCCAGCCGGACAGCACCCCCAGCCGCGACCGCATCTTCCTGTGCCGCCCGGCCGCGGGAGGCGACGAGGCGGCGTGCGCGCGGCGGATCGTGACGACGCTGGCGCGGCGGGCCTTCCGCCGGCCGGCCACCGACGCCGAGCTCGGCACGCTGCTGGCCTTCTACGACGAGGGGCGCCGCGACGGCGGCTTCGACAGCGGCATCGAGCGCGCGCTGACGCGCATGCTGGTCAGCCCGGCGTTCCTGTTCCGGCTGGAGGCCGACCCGCTGGACGCGCGGCCGGGCACCCCGTACGAGCTGGACGACTGGGCGCTGGCCTCGCGGCTGTCCTTCTTCCTGTGGAGCAGCATCCCGGACGACGAGCTCCTCGCGCTCGCCGAGCAGGGCCGCCTGCTCGATCCGGCGGTCCTCGCCCGGCAGACGCGGCGCATGCTGGCGGACCCCCGGTCGGACGCGCTGATCACCAACTTCGCCGGGCAGTGGCTCTACCTCCGCAACCTGTCGGTGCCGCAGCCCGACTTCCGGCTGTTTCCGGATTTCGACGACAACCTGCGCCACGCGTTCCGGCGCGAGACGGAGCTGCTGTTCGAGAGCATCATCCGCGAGGACCGCAGCGTGGTGGACCTGCTCGCGGCCGACTACACCTTCGTCAACGAGCGGCTCGCCCGCCACTACGACATTCCGCACGTGTACGGCGACCACTTTCGCCGCGTGAGCACGGCCGACCACCCCATGCGGGGCGGCCTGCTGGGTCAGGGCAGCTTCCTCACGGTGCAGTCGCTGGCGACGCGCACGTCGCCCGTCAAGCGCGGCATCTGGATCCTGGAGAACATCCTCGGCACGGTGCCGCCCGACCCGCCGCCGAACGTGCCGCCGCTCGCGGCGGACGCCACCGACGGCCCGCCGCGATCCATGCGCGAGGCCATGGTGGCGCACCGGGCGAATCCCACGTGCGCGGCGTGCCACCGGCTGATGGATC
Organism: Vicinamibacterales bacterium; assembly: GCA_963665465.1. Lineage (GTDB taxonomy): Bacteria > Acidobacteriota > Vicinamibacteria > Vicinamibacterales > UBA8438 > JAAXGX01. The sequence continues at coordinate 2,784,211 of OY762226.1, read as the reverse complement.
CGCTGGGGCTGTCGCTGGAGAACTTCGACGCGGTCGGCCAGTGGCGCGAGGTCGGCGCGTCCAACGAGCCGATCGACGCCTCCGGGGCCCTGCCGGACGGCACCAGCTTCTCGGGCGTGGCCGAGCTCAGGCAGGTGCTGCTGGCGCATCGGGGGCAGTTCGTGAACACCCTGACCGAGAAGCTGCTGACGTATGCGCTCGGCCGGGGCCTCGAGCACTACGACGCGCCGGCGGTCCGCAGCATCACGCGGGCGGCGGCGAGTCGGGATCACCGCTTCTCGGCACTGGTTCTCGGCATCGTCGAGAGCGTGCCGTTCCGCATGCGGATGGCCGGCGGGGATGCGCAGCGAGCGCAGAATTGACGGATTGACGGCGTACGGGAGCTGAAAGCCAATGCTGATCACCAAGCGAGCACTGCCGCGACGAACGTTCCTGCGAGGCATCGGCGCCACGGTGGCCCTGCCGCTGCTAGACGCCATGGTGCCGGCGCTGACAGCGGCCGCCAGGACCGCAGCCACGCCGGTCCGCCGGCTCGGGTTCATCTACTTCCCCAACGGCGCGAACATGTTCCAGTGGCCCAGCGCCGGGGATGCCACGCAGCTCGAGCTGTCGCCCACGCTGGCGCCGCTCGGCAGGGTGCGCGACGCCGTCACCGCGTTCTCCGGCCTCGACAACGCACCGGCGGATGCCTGGGGCGACGGCAGCGGCGACCACCCGCGCAGCGGATCGTCCTGGCTCAGCGCCGTGCATCCGAAGAAGACCGAGGGCGCCGACGTGCGGGCCGGCACGACGATCGACCAGATCGCCGCCGCCGAGTTCGGCAAGGAGACGCCGCTGGGCTCGCTGGAGCTCTGCCTCGAGCCGGCCGGCTGGGTCGGGAGCTGCGGCGGCACCGGCTACAGTTGCGCCTACACGGACACCATCGCCTGGCGGTCGCCGACGACGCCGCTGCCGATGGAGCGCAATCCGCGCAACGTGTTCAACCGCCTGTTCGGCGACGGGGCGACGGCCGAGGAGCGCATCGCGCGGCGGCGGCTCGACCGCAGCGTGCTCGACTCGGTGACCGAGGAGATCGCCGGGCTGCAGCAGCGGATCGGCCCCGCGGACCGGCTCCGCCTCACCGAGTATCTGGACGCCGTGCGGGAGATCGAGCGGCGCATCCAGCGCGCCGAGACCCACGGCGCGAGCATGCCGGACGTCGATCGCCCGCTCGGGATTCCCGACGGCACGGCCGCGCACTGCAAGCTGATGTACGACCTGCAGGTGCTGGCCTACCAGGCCGACGTGACGCGCGTCGTCACGTTCCAGCTGGGCCGCGAGGTCAGCCAGCGGACGTTCCCGGAGATCGGTGTCCCCGATCCGCACCACTCCAACTCGCACCACCTGAACGATCCCTCGCGGCTCGAGAAGATCGCCCGCATCGACACGTTCTTCGTGCAGCTCTTCGCGTACTACCTGGAGAAGCTGCAGGCCACGCCCGACGGCGACGGCTCGCTGCTCGACAACGTGATGGTGCTGTACGGCGGGGGCATCAGCGACGGCAACCTGCACATCCACACGTCGCTGCCGCTGGTGGTCGCCGGTCGCGGCGGGGGGCGGCTGGCCGGCGGGCGGAACCTGGAGTATCCGGCCGGGACGCCGCACGCCAACCTGCTCGTCTCGCTGCTCCACAAGGCGGGCGTGCCGGTCGAGAAGATCGGCGACAGCACGGGTCGGCTCGATGGCCTGTCCGATGCCTAGCCGTCCGTCGGGCGCCGCGGCCGGGCTGCTGGCCGCGGCGCTGCTCCTCTGTCCGTTCGCTGCCTCGGCGCAGACCCCGCTGATCGACGCGATCAGGGGCGGAGACCTGGCGGCGGCGCGCGCGCTGCTCGAGCGGGGCGCCGACGTGAACGCGCGGGAGGTCGACGGCACGACCGCTCTGCATTGGGCGGCGCATCGCGACGATCTCGAGGCCGCCGGGCTGCTGCTCGGCGCGGGGGCCGATGTCTCCGCGGCGAACCGCTACGGCGTGGCCCCCATCTCGCTGGCGGCCACCAACGGCAGCGCCGCGATGATCGAGCGGCTGCTGGCGGCCGGCGCAGACTCCGACGTTAGCCTGCTCGAAGGCGAGACGGCGTTGATGACCGCCGCCCGCACCGGGGCGGTCGACGCGGTCCGCAGCCTGCTCGATCACGGCGCCGACCCGAACGCGGCAGAGCAGTGGCGCGGTCAGACGGCCCTGATGTGGGCTGCGGCCGAGGGGCACGCCGCCGTGGTGCGCGAGCTCATCGCCCGCGGGGCCGAGGTGGACGCCCGCTCGAGCGCTGCGGGCGACGACGAGGCCGACGGCGAACGGCCCGGCGGATTCTCGGCGCTGCTCTTCGCCGCCAGGAACGGCCGCCTCGGTGCGGCGCGGGCGCTGGTCGACGCCGGCGCGGACGTGAACGACACCGCGCCGGACGGCTCGAGCGCGCTGGTCCTGGCAGTCGACAATCGCAACTACGAGCTGGCGGTCTGGCTGCTCGAGCGCGGCGCCGACCCGAACGCGGACGGCGTGGGGTGGACCGCCCTGCATACGGCCGTCCTGGCGCACCGGCCGCACTTCCGGGTCGTGCCCGACCCGCTGCCGACGGGCGGCGTGGACAGCATCGGTCTGCTCGAGGCGCTGGCCACCCACGGGGCCGACCCCAACCGCCCGGCCGTGCGGCGCGTGCGGCTGGCGCAGGCGACCTCGCCCCTGTTCGACACCGTCGGGTCGACGCCGTTCATGCTGGCGGCCGTGGCGGCCGACGTGCCGGTGATGCGCCTGCTGCTGGCGCACGGCGCGGATCCGCACGTCAAGACGCCGGCCGGATCGACCGCGCTGATGGCGGCCGCGGGCGCCGCGACCTACGCCTGGCAGGGCCCGGGCTCGGAGGCGGAAGCGCTGGAAGCGGTGCGGCTGGTCCTCGAATCCGGCGTCGACGTCAACGAGGCGGACGAGGCCGGCAACACGGCGCTGCACGGCGCGGCGAACCGGGGCGCGAACTCGGTCATCGAGCTGCTGCTGGCGCGGGGGGCCAGGCTCGACGCCGCCAACGAGGAAGGCTGGATGCCGGTGACGATCGCACAGGGGCCGGTCGACACCATCGAGCCGTTCCCGGAGACCTACCGGTTTCTGCTCGGACTGATGGAGCAGGCAGACCTGGCCCCTCCGGCCTGTCCGCAGTGCGCGCTGGGCTATACCAACGACGAGATCATCCTTGCCGGCAGCGAGCCGGATGCTGCCCGCTAGAAGGAAGCCATGAGAAGCCTGCTACGGAACCGCAAGCTGTGGATGGGTGTCGCCGGCGCCGCGGCGTTCGCGGCGCTGGCCCTCGGCCAGTCGGCGCTGGAGCGCACGGCGGTCGCGCAGGGCGAGGGACTGACCCGGGGGCCGATCTTCGAGGTCGACCCGCTGTGGCCGAAGCCGCTGCCCAACAACTGGGTGATCGGGGCGGCCATCGGCGTGTCGGTCGACGAGTGGGACCACGTCTGGATCGTGCACCGCGAGGCGACACTCAACGCCGGCGAGATCGAGGCCGCGGCCGACCCGCCGGTGGCGGTCGACTGCTGCGTGCCGGCGCCGCCGGTGCTCGAGTTCGACCCGGCGGGCAACGTGAAGCGGCACTGGGGCGGCCCGGGCGAGGGCTACCAGTGGCCGCGCTCGAACCACGGCATCACGGTCGACTACAAGGGCAACGTGTGGATCGGCGGCAACGACCGCGAGGACGCGCACGTCCTGAAGTTCACGCGCAACGGCGGCTTCCTGCTGCAGGTGGGCCGCGCCGGCCAGAGCATGGGCAGCAACGACCTGGCGAACTTCAGCCGGGTGGCGGAGATCTCCGTCGACCCATCGGCCAACGAGGCGTACGTCTCGGACGGCTACGGCAACCGGCGCGTGGTGGTGATCGACGCCGACACGGGCGAGTTCAAGCGCTACTGGGGCGCGTACGGCAACGTGCCGGACGACGCGGACCTGGGACGCTACGACCCGCGCGCGGCGCCGGCCCAGCAGTTCCGCACGCCGGTGCACTGCGCCGAGATGTCGCACGACCGGCTGCTCTACGTCTGCGACCGGGCCAACGACCGCATCCAGGTGTTCAATCCCGACGGCACCTTCGTCGACGAGCTGTTCATCGAGAAGGAGACGCTCGGCTCGGGCTCGGTGTGGGACCTCGCGTTCTCGGCCGACGGCGAGCAGAAGTACGTGTACGTCGCCGACGGCACGAACGAGAAGGTCTACATCGTGGACCGCAAGTCGCTGACGCTCATCTCCAGCTTCGGCAACGGCGGCCGGCAGCCGGGGCAGTTCTACGGGACGCACAACGTCGCGGTCGACTCGCACGGCAACGTCTATACGACCGAAACCTACGAGGGCAAGCGGCTGCAGAAGTTCGTCTACAAGGGCGAGGGCCCGATCCGGACGCCGCACCAGGGCGTGCTCTGGCCGGGCAGAAAGTAATCGGCATGTGCAGCCAGCGGGCGCCGGGGAGCAACCGTCCGCGGCCGGTCGGCCTCGTCCTGGCGGCCGGGATCTCCGCGGTCGTCCTGACCGCGCCGCCAGCGCCGGCGGCCGGGCAGCCGCTGCTCGCGCGCGCAGCCGAGCACGAGCTCGACACCGAGTACGCCCCGCCGCCCGGCGACCCGCTCCTGCACCACACGGCCGGGTTCGCGAAGACGCTCTGCTCGGCGGTCTTCATCACCGGGCTCGACCCGGATTTCGCCGCCGAGAACGTCGGCTTCTTCACCGGCCCGTACCGCCACCGGCGGCATGTCGCCGAGCGCGTCATCGACCGCGAGAGCCAGGCCGTCCACCTGACCCTGGCCAACGGGATCACGCGGACGGCGCAGTACGTCGGCGGCCAGGGCTGCGTCGCGCTGCCGGTCGGCGAGAGCGCGGTGCGCTTCACGCCCGTCCCGGTCGCCAGCGGACTGCCCGACCCCGCCTCGCTGCCGTGGCCGATGGGCGACGTGCCGCCCGACGACCCGCTGCCCCCGGGGCTCGACGCCGCCCTGGCAGCCCAGGCCGTGGATGCCGCCTTCGATCCGCCGCAGGCGATGACGGCCGCGTTCGTCGCGACTTGGCGCGGCCGGATCATCGCGGAGCGGTACGGCGAGGGGATCACGCTGCACACGCCGCTCGAGAGCTGGTCGATGGGCAAGAGCCTGACCGCGACGCTGATGGGCGTCCTCGTGCAGCAGGGAGCGTACGACCTGTGGCAGCCGGCCCCCGTGCCGGAGTGGCAGCAGCCCAGCGACCCGCGTCAGGCCATCCGCATCGCCGACATCCTGCGCATGTCGAGCGGGCTCCGGTTCCGGGCGCCGTTCGATCCCGACTACGACCCGTCGCTGGGCTACCCGGACCACGTCTACGTCTATACGGGCGCCGCCGACGCCTTCACCTGGGCAGCGACCCGACCGCCGCAGTGGCCGCCGAACACGGTCGGCCGCTACCGCAACTCCGACCCGGTGCTGATCAACTACCTGATCCGCCTGGCCGTGGAAGGGCGGGGCGAGGAGTACCACACGTTCCCCCAGCGTGCGCTGCTCGACCGGATCGGCATCCGCAACATGGTGCTCGAAACCGATCCGTCCGGCAACTTCCTGCTGCAGGGCTACGAGCTGGGGACGGCGCGCGACTGGGCCCGGCTGGGCAATCTCTACCTGCAGGACGGCGTCTGGCAGGGCGAGCGGATCCTGCCCGCCGGCTACGCCGACTTCGTGAGCACGCTCGCGCCGGCCTGGGAAGCGGACGGCCGCCCGGTCTACGGGGCCTTCTTCTGGATCAACGGCGGCGGCGCGTACCCCATCCCCCGCGACGCCTACTACATGTCCGGCGCGGGCGGACAGAAGACCATCATCGTTCCATCCCACGACCTCGTGGTGGTGCGGCTGGGCCACTTCCGCGGCGCAGGCCCCGGGGACGCGGCACTGTCACGGGCGCTCGCCCTCCTCATGCAGGCCGTGCCCGCCAATTCGCCGGCCAGCCGGTAGCAGGCGGCTTCAGTCGAGCCCGACCGTCAGCTCCTGGTACCAGCGGCAGACGGCGCCGCGGGTATGCGCCCGGCCCGGATACAGAATCCAGATCTGCTTGCCGCCCGGATGGAGCGCGATGCGGTCGCGCCACGTCTGGTCGGGGAGTCGCAGCGAGCCGTTCGGACGCTCGGCACTCACCGGATCGTCGCTTCCCGCTCAAGGCTGCAGCGGGTGCCGCCAGCGTAGACCCGTGAACCGCGCGAAGTCCCGATCGACGGTCATGAGTTCGCAGCCGGCCTCCATCGCGATCGCCGCGAGATAGGCATCTGCCACGAGATTGCCGGTCACCTCGTGCTTGCGGCACAGCGAATCGAAGAGCCCCCAATGCCCGGGCCCCGGTCGAACCGGCACGCAGTTCGGAGGGGACAGCAGTTGTCGCGTGAACGCCAGCGCCTCGGCCGCTGTGCTGGGGTTTCCGAATACGCGCCGGTTGGTCACAACCCGAACGAACGCGCTGAGCACCAGCTCGGACATGCCGTACGGACGTCCGGCGTTGACCACACCGCTGAGCCAGTCGCGGTACCGATGGTGGTCGGCCACGTCCACGCGATAGGCGTAGACGAGGACGTTGACGTCCGGCAGGATCACGTGTCCTGGTCCATGACCTCGAGCACGGCGGCGTTGCTGTCGAGCGTTACCCCGGGCCGCAGCCCGCCGCTGCCGCCGGTGAGCAGCTCCACCGGTGCGGCCTGGCGCGGTGCCGCACCGCGCGCCAGCACTTCGCGGAGCCCCTCGTCGATGAGCGCTGTCAGCGTTCGGCCCGATTGCGCCGCATGGCGCTTCGCGTCCGCCAGAAGCCGATCGTCCAACCGAACCGTGGTACGCATGCACCGAGCGTACGCCAGGTATGTCGGTATGTCAACCGAGGGAGTCTGCTCTTCAGCGGTCGAGCAGCGCGAACGTCAGGACGACGCTGCCCGTCGGCACCGTGACGTACTGCACGCCGTCCACCTGATACGTGATCTGCGCGGCGCTCACGCTCGCGCCGGTGTGGAACTGCCAGAGCAGCTCCCCGGTCGTGGCGTCGAGCGCGAAGAACGTACCGAGGCGCTCGGCGGTGAAGACCAGGCCGCCCGCCGTGGAGAACGTGCCCGCGGACGGCCCGCCGTCGATCTCGGTCCGCCAGGCCAGCTCGCCGGTGCCCGGGTCGTAGGCCGACACGTTCCCCAGCGCCGGCGCGGCGGACAGGCGCCGGCCGGCGGTGCTGAACTGGCCGGGCCGCAGCGTGTTGCCCACGGGGATGGCGGTCATGAAGATGGGAAAGTCGCGCCCCGCCACGTAGACCAGCCCGGTTCCCGGATGGAACGAGTTGACCCCGTAGTGCACCCCTTCACGCGGTGCGTGGAGCGCGCCGTCGAGGGTCGGCGGCGTGTAGAACGGCAGCTTCGGGTAGGCGCCGAACTGCGGGTAGAGGTTCTCGGTCGGAAACTGGCGGGCCAGCGGCGTCATCGGCCGGCCGGAAGCGGTGTGGGGGATCGGCTGGGTCGGCCAGACCTCCTCGCCGGGCGTCTCGGTGTCGGTCGGCACCGGCGTCTCGACGATCGGGTTGAGCGGCGCGCCGGTCTCCCGGTCCAGGATGTACAGCAGGCCGTTCTTGTTGCCGGCCACCGTGGCCCGCACCGTCCGGCCGCCCACGTCGACATCGAACAGCGTCGGCTGCTGGCCGGCGTCGTAGTCCCAGATGTCGTGGTGGATCTGCTGGTAGTACCACACGATGCGGCCGGTCCGCAGGTCCAGCGTCACGAACGCGTTCGTGAACAGGTTGATCCCCCTGCGCGCGGAGCCGTCCTGGTCGGGCGACGGGTTGGCGACGGTGAGGTGCACGGTGTCGGTCTCGGGGTCGATGGCCGGCGTGCCCCACACGCCGCCGCCGTGACGCACCCCGCCCACCCAGGTATCGCCGGCGATCGCCCAGCCTTCGTCGTCGGGACCCTGCGGTATGGTGACGAACTGCCAGAGCAGCGCGCCGGTGCGCGCGTCGATGGCCAGCACGATCCCGCCCGGAATGTGGCTCTCGCTGAGCGCCGTGCCGACGATGAGAATGCCGTCGTGGTACTGCGGGGCCATGTTGTAGCGGTAGCCCCACGAGGTCGGCTCGTCGAGCTCCGGGTAGCGCTCCTGCAGCACCTCCGTGAGGACGTGCGACACGCCGTCCTGGCCGAAGTCCGCCACGAACTCGCCGGTGCGCGCGTCGAGCGCCATCACCCGCGTGTCGGTGGCCGTGTAGACCGTGCCGTCGGCGTACGCCGCGCCGCGCGTGCCTGCCGCCCGCGCGTTGCGCCACACGGGCCGCCCCGTTGCGGCATCGAGCGCAATGACGGCGTCCGGCGTCGTCAGGTACATCACCCCGTCCGCGACGACCGGCGTCGCCCGGCCGCTGCCGCCGTGGTACAGCCACCGCACGGCCAGCGACCCCACGTTCGACGTGTTGATCTGGTCCAGCGGGGCGTGGCGGGAATTGGCGATGTCGAAGTTGTGCCGCGGCCAGTCCACGGACGTCGCCGGGTCCACGGCGGGCAGCGGGACGAGGCCGCTCGCACGGTTGATCCGCGCCCCCCTGGCCGTGTCCTCCAGCAGCTCTTCCGGCGTCAGCGGGGTCTGCCCACGGGCCGGGGCCAGAGCGACACCGAGGACGGACGCGACAGCAATGACCTTCCAGAACCTGCTTCCCATCGTATTCTCCGTGCAACTGGCGGTCAGTGGGGGACGGTGACGGTCACTTTCCGACAGCCCGCAGGCCGGACAGCCTCCGCCCAGTGCCACCGCCGGTGTGCCTCCGCAGCCTCCGGGAGTTCTCGTTGCCGCGCATACTACCTCACGCACGGGCACGGCGACGGCCTCCGTCGACAGGCCGGCGATGGCGCAGGGCACGGGGAGCGGCACCCGGCGGTCGGCGCGGGAACCGTGCCGGGGTTGGCAACAGGCACCGGGGTCGGCATCGCATGTATGATACCAAGCACTTAGAATTCATTGTATGCATGCTAATCTCATAACAGCCACTAAGATCCTCGGTTGCGACTAGGTTGGACATGCCGAAAAGACCGCGGAGTCGACGCAGCGGACCCACGTGGCAGCCTTCCGATGTCGACTATCAGCGGGTCCTCTTCGAGCAGAACCCGTGGATGTCCACCGGCAACGTACCTGCATCCCTGGCGCCGCCGGTCGAGAGGCCGCTCCCTGCCTTGCTCTCCGGCCAACTGCTTCGCGGGGAGCCGCGCAGATTCCAGCTCGTCCTGGGGCCGCGCCGCGTGGGCAAGACGACCTGCCTCTACCAGACGGTACGTCGACTCCTGGCCCTGGGCGTCGACCGCCGGCGCATCTGGTGGTTGCGGCTCGATCACCCCTTGCTGATGCCCCTCGACCTGGGCCGTCTGCTGGGTGGAATTCGAGACGGGGTGGCCAATCCGAGCGAGCCCGCCTTCGTGTTCCTCGACGAGCTGACGTACGCCCGGGACTGGGATCTGTGGCTCAAGACATTCCATGACGAACGGTGGCCGCTTCGCATCGCCGGCTCATCGAGCTCGACCGCAGCGCTGCGGGAACGTCGACTCGAGAGCGGCGTGGGACGATGGGAGGAGCAGTACCTGGCGCCGTACCTGTTCGGTGAGTTTCTCGATCTGGTCGATTCCGACGCGTCGATCCCGATCGAGGCCACCTTGAGCGACACTATCGAGGCGGCGCTGACCGCCAGGTACGACGTGGCGGCGCTGCCGCCGCTCCGCCGAGCGTTCCTGCTCACCGGCGGGTTTCCCGAACTGCTGGTGGCGCGCGGGGCTGGCAACGAGGGCGAAGACGAGGTCTCGACGCTGCTCCGGTCGCAACGGACCTTGCGCAGTGACGCGGTCGAACGGGCGATCTACAAGGACATCCCGCAGGCGTTCGGCGTCGACAACCCGATGATGCTGGAACGCCTGCTCTACACCATTGCGGGCCAGGTAACCGGATTGCTGTCGCCGCAGCGCCTGTGCCAGGCGCTCGACGGGCTGTCGCAGCCCACGTTCGACCGCTATCTGTCGTACCTGGAGCGGGCCTTCCTCGTTTTCACGCTGCCGAACTACTCCGGCCGGGAAGGGAGCGTCCAGCGCCGGGGACGGCGTCTCTACTTCGTGGACGGTGCGGTCCGGAACGCGGCGCTGCAACGCGGGCTGGGCCCGCTCACCGACGCGGTCGAGATGGACTTGCTCTACGAGAACCTGGTCGCCGGCCACCTGCACGCGCTCGCCCGGCAGACGCAGGTGCGGCTCTACCACTGGCGGCAGGGCAACCACGAGGTCGATCTGATCTACGACCATCCGGAGCAGCCGATCGCCTTCGAGATCGCTTCGTCCACGCGTCATCCGATGACCGGACTCCACCGGTTCATGGAACGGTTCCCTCGATTCGAAGGACGGTGCTATCTGGTCAGTCCCGACCCGGTCTGCATGCCGCCCAGTACCGCGTCGGGGAAGGTCGGACTGCTACCGCTGGACGTCCTGCTGCTCGCGGTGAGCCGGCAGGCCGAGGGCGCGCTCCGACAAAGACTGCTCGCCTGAGCGCCGTCCGCGTCAGAAACGGAACAACCGGTTGATCTTGACCACGAACGCGCGGTTCTCCAGGCGCGGAAAGCGGGGGTTCAGCGTATCGCGCTCCTCGTTGTAGACGACGAAGAGCTCGCTGCCGGGCTGGTACTCCCAGCGGAAGCGGAGATTCGCGCCGACCGCCGTCTCGCTCGAGTTGTACTGCACGAGCGCGCTGAAGAACATGAGCGGGGTGAAGGTGTAGCTGGTCCGGGCGGTCACGAGGGTGGTCATGAAGCGGCCCTCGCGCAGATCGATGCGGTTGACCGACAGCCCCGGCTCCAGCGAGAAGCGGGGCGTCATCTCGAGCCGTCCGCGCGACGTGCCGCCGCCGAGACCGAACTCCAGGGTCGTCCTGGTCCCGCTGAAGAACGTGCCGTGCTGGGCCGCCACCAGCCCGGAGAACTTGCGCTGCCGGCCCAGCTCGAGCGATGCCCGGATGTCCTCGAAGCCGTATCCGCCGATCGGAATCGCCACGTCGCGGGTGATCTCGAACGGCGCCTCCAGGAACTCGTAGCTGCGCGTGTACTCGACGTTCACGATGTCGCTGTTCTCGAACTCGACGCCGAACAGCCCCTGCGCCAGCCGCGTCTCGAGGACGCCGGCCCGGCTGGTGATGTAGTCGAAGCGGCCCTCCCACGTCAGCTTGCGGACGAGGGCCAGCGACCGGGGCCGGGGGCTGAAGCGGAATGAGCCGAAGCTGCGCTCGAAGTCCTCCCGGCGCAGGAATCCCACTTCCGGATTGAAGTCGGTCCCGACGGCGAGGCGCTCGACCTGCACGCCGTAGCGGTCGCCGCGGTAGTCGAGCTGCGCCCGGTAGCTGACGTCGTCCTCCCCCGCTCCGGGCGTGCTGGTGGCCGCCCAGTAGGTGTTGACGTCGAGGAGGTCATAGAACGAGAACGTCCCGTCGACCCCGTAGGTCTCGCTGGCGCCGGCGCCCCGCGCCGACATCGAGCGCCGCGTGACGATGGCCCCGATGCTGCTCCGGCGCAGCACGTCCCGCTTGAGCCTGACGACCGAGAAGTTCGTGGCCCGGGCCGCGGTCACCGGCTCGTCGGCGGTCCGGATGTTCAGGAGTCCCACGCTGAACTTCCCCACCCGGCCCGTCAGCCGGCCGCCGGCGTCGATCGGCACCTCGCGCCCCCGGTTCAGGCCGATGCGGCGGCTGTAGAACAGGACGGGCGTGTCGCCGCCGGCGCCGAACGCGCCGGTCCCCGCCCCGCCGAAGGCGAACAGCCCCTGGTTCTCGAGGAAGAACTCGCGCTTCTCCGGGAAGAACAGGCTGAACCGCGTCAGGTTGATCTGCTGCTCGTCCGCCTCCACCTGGGCGAAGTCGGTGTTCACCGTGATGTCCGCCGTCAGGTTCTGGGTGACGCCGTACTTCACGTCGATGCCGCCGTCGCCGCCGAGCCGGTTCGAGATCGCCGGGGTGGCGGACCGGTCGCTCGTCAGGTCGGCGATGGCGTACGGCTTGATCTCGATGTTGCGCGAGCCGGGGGGCGCTTCCAGCCCGACCAGCGCCGCCCCCAGCGACACCTGGAAGTGGCCGCGCCCGCTCAGCGCGGCCGGAATCGGCGTGAGGTACGAGATCTCGTTGCGCCATCGGCTGCGGCGGCGGACCTGCAGGCCCCAGATCTGGTCCCGGCCCGGGCCGTAGCGGAGCGACTTGAACGGAATGGCCGCCTCCATCACCCACCCGCCGTCGAAGAGCGCGGTTCGCACCTCCCAGATCGGGTTCCAGTCCGAGTTGACCTGCGTCTCGTTGGTGATCTGCCCGTCGAGCCGGCCGCCGATGGGATTGACCTCGAACAGGAAGCCGTTGCGCCGGTCGAAGAACGTGTCGATGCTCCACGCGAAGTTGTCGTTCCGCACGATGCCGAAGTTGTCCCGGCGCATCTCGTTCGCCACCAGGCGCTCCGGCTCGGTCTCCCAGCAGCGGCCGACGATGTAGAAGTGCTCGTCGTCGAAGAGGATCCAGACGTCGGTCTTCTCGTTCGCGGGCGCACCCTCGTCCGGCTCGTTCTGGATGAAGTCGGACATCGGCGGCACGCGGGAGTACACCGCCTCGTCGAGCCGGCCGTCGATGCGCAGCGGCTCGGCGACGCGCTCGGCGCGTGCGGTGGCGCGCCCCAGCGCGTCCCGCGCGATCACCGCCGGCGGGAGCGGGGCCGGCGGGTGACCCGCGATGACCGGCCGCGCCGGCGGCGCACCGGACTGCTGGCCGCCCTCGGCGGACGCGGCCAGGCCGGCGAGCGCGACGCAGACGGCCGCAGCGGCGAACGGGAGGACGCCTCGCAGGCAGGCCGCAAGGCCCCCGGCGCCCGTCGCCGCCCGGACGCGGCCAGCCCGCCAATCGTCGCCTGACGGCTCCGCTCGGCGCCCGACCCACCCTGCAGGAGTCCGCGCCGTTCCACGGCGCCGACTCCTAGCCGCCTTCCAGCACACGCAGGTGGACTGCGGCGACCATGTGCATGTAGCCGCCCGCCCGCGAGTAGCGCCCGTCCGCGGCGGTCCGGATGTGCTCGAGCGCCTCGTCCGCCTGCCCCTGCGCCTCGTGGTAGAGCCCGAGGTAGAGGTGGGCGTAGAACTGGGCGGATGGCCGATCTCCGGCGGCGCGCAGGATGGCGTCCGGCTCGAGGTCGCCGCGGAAGAGCTCGTAGATCTCGCGCATCGGCACGCGCGAGTCCGGACCGACCGGGAGGAGCGCCGCCCGGGCCGCTTCCGGGGACTCCTCGCGCGCGACGCACAGGTAGTGCCAGACGGCGTTCTCGACGTCGTTCGGGTTCACCGTCCGGTGCGACTCGAACTGCGTCCGGCAGTCGCCGTAGCGCGCCACGTAGTAGAGCGCGATGCCGCGCTGCCAGAGGTAGGGCGCCTGCTCGGGCAGCAGCTCGGCCACCGAGTCGAACCCGCCGGCCGCCTCCTCGAGGCGTCCCTGCTCGAAGTCGAAGATGGCGCGGCGGAAGATGGCCTCCGCCGCGCCCTGCGCCCCCAGCGTGGCGCAGACGCCTGCCAGCAGCACGCAGCCGATCGCCGCTCGACGATACGTCTTCACGAGCCCCCGCTTTCTGTCCTCACCGGTAGTCCGCGGCCGCGAGCGATGCGCGGATCACCTCGCGGTCGTTGCGCTGCACGACGTGGCGGTTGGCGAAGGCCGGATGCGCCCAGCTCACCGCGCGGTCGAACCGGCGCTGCGGCCCGAAACCGGCGCTCGACGTCGCCTCGAGCAGCATGGTCCGGTCGAGCTCGACGTAGCCCTCGGGCGTGAAGCGGGCGATGATCAGGTAGCCCTCGTCGTTGCTCACGAAGTAGCGGTCGCCGTGGCGCACCATGAACGCGGTGCCCCAGCGTGACTGGGCTGTCATCTCGCCGCTCATCCAGAGCCGTTCGCCCGTGCGGGCGTCCAGGCCGCGCAGCTCGCCGTAGCTGCCGACGCCGTAGACGTGCTCGCCGCTCACGATCGGCGTGGTGATCAGCGAATGCAGCCCCTCGGTCTCGCCCGGCATCTCGCTGCGGCTGCCGCCCTTCCAGATCATCGTGGCGCCCGGCCGGTCGGTGTCGAGCCGCATCATCAGCGAGCCGTTGTAGAACTGGGTGACGAGCAGGTAGTTGCCGTCCCTGACCGGCGTCGCGACGCTCATGCCCGCGCCCACCTCCCACGGCTCCTCCCAGTAGACGTCGCCCGTCTCCGGGTCGAGCGACGCCAGCGCGGCCGCGTGCCAGATGATGAGCTGGCGGACGCCGCCCGCCTCGTAGATGACCGGCTGGCCGTAGCCCATCTCGCCCACCACGTCGAGGGCGCGCCACAGCTCCTCGCCGGTGTGCTTGTCGAAGGCCACCACCAGGGCGTCCGGCTCGCCGCCGACGATGGCGATCAGCCGCTCGCCGTCGACCAGCGGCGCGCTGGCGATGCCCCAGGTCGCGACGCTCGTGTCGTAGTCCTCGATGTAGCTCTTGTGCCAGAGCACCTCGCCCGTCTCGACGTCGAGACAGTGCAGCATCCCCGTCGCGCCGAGCGCGTAGACCCGGTCGCCGTCGACGGTGGGCGTCGCGCGCGGGCCGATGGCGTAGGACCCCTGCAGCATCCGGTACGTCGTGTCCCACTCGTGGGTCCACAGCACCTCGCCCGTCTCCTCGTCGAGGGCCACCAGGCGCTCGGTCCCGTCGAGCGTGCGCGACTCCGGATCCTCCTGCCAGTCGAGGACGAACACCCGGCCGTCCGCCACCGCGGGCCCCGCGAAGCCGGACCGGACCGGCGTACGCCACGTCACCTTCAAACCGTCATCCGGCAAGCGGTCGACGATCCCGTCTTCGTGCCAGACCGCCAGCCGGCCCGCGCCGCGCCACTGGGGCCAGTCGTCGGCGGCCAGGGACTGCGCGCCCCACACGACGCCCGCCAGCACGAGCACGACGAACGCGAAACGGTACCAGCCGCGAGCAAGTCTCATCCCGTCACTCCCTTTCTCTCCGATGGTCCCTGGCATTCTATTCCGTTTCGGGAGCGGCGTGGCGGCTTCCGCCGCGGGGCGGACAGGGGTCGCGCGGCGGCCCGACATCTGGCATCATGACGGGCCAGGAGGTGTCCATGCCGAAGAGGGTGCTCGTTCTGCTGGCGCTGATCGGAACGGTCGTGTCGTCCGGATACGCCGGGCCGGCCATGGAGGAAACGGCGGAGACAACCGGTTTGGCGGGCCAGGAGGCCGCGGCGGCCGATCCGCGGGCGCAGTTCGTGGGCAACTGGGAGCTGGTCCGGCGCGAGCGCATCGACGCGAACGGCGAGCTGCTGCCGCCGCCCGAACCGCCGGCGCCGGGCGCCGCGGGCGAGGTGGGATACATCATGTACGACGCGGCGGGCCACATGGGCGTCGTCATCCAGCCCCCCGGGCGGCCGGTCCGGGCCGGCGACGAGCCGACCGGCGAGGAAGCGGTGGGACAGCTCGGGACCTACACGTCGTACTTCGGCACCTACACGGTCAACGAGGCGGAGGGCTACGTCACGCACCATCTGCAGGGCAACGTGCGGCCGCCGGACGCCGCCAACGACAACCAGCGCTTCTACGAGTTCTCGGGGGATCAGCTGATCCTGATGCCTCCTTCCGACGATTCCGGCATCCGGCGCCGCATCGTCTGGCAGCGCGTCCCGGACCTGCCGGAGGCGGAGCTCACGGACACCCACCGGCGCCTGTTCGGCTTCTACCGCTTCGTCCGGATCGCGCGCACGACGCTCGACGGCGAGTCGGTGCCGACCGACCAGTGGGACGACGCCTTCATCATCTACATGCGGTCCGGGCACATGGCCGTGCACATCTCGCGGCCGGATCGCCCCGTCTACACCGGCGCACCGACCCCGGAGCAGGCGCTGCAGGCGGTGCAGAGCTACGGCAGCTACTTCGGCCCGTTCTCCGTGAACGAGGAGGGGGGCTACCTGGTGCACCACCGCATCGGCAACTTCAATCCGGGACAGGCGGGCACCGACGCGCAGCGCTTCTACGAGCTGACCGACACGACGCTGACGCTGCGGCCGCCCGTGCGGCCGATCGACGGCGTCGAGGTGCAGGGCGCGATCACCTGGGAACGGATCAGCGACTGAGGGAACGGCGCGCCTCGGCGGGAGCGGCGCGGGGCCATGGGGTCCCCGTCAGCTCTCGGCGATGCAGTACAGGTAGGTGTCGCCCCGCATGTAGATGTCGCCGCCGACCAGCGCCATCGAGGCGCTGAACTGGTCGTCGAGCTTGTTCGTGGCGAGCACCTCGTAGGTCTCGCCGTGGCGGATCACCACGGTCGTCCCGTCGCGGCCGGTGACGTAGGCGCGGCCGTCGGCCGCCACGGGCGACGCCATGATGCCGCGCACGCCCTCCATCCGTTGCGGGCCGTAATGCGGCGTGCCGGCCCGTGCGTCGAGCACCGACAGGATGCCGTGCACGTACTTCGTGAAGTAGAGCGCGCCGTCGTAGTACAGCGGCGATGACACGTAGGGCGTGTCGCGGTCGTGCGTCCAGACCACGGCACCCGTGTCCGTGATGTCGCCGCGGGCGTCGATCAGGCTGATCGCCTTGAGCACCGCGCCGTTGAAGCCGCTCGTCACGAAGACCATCCCGTCGCCGGCCACGGGGGACGGGATGGTCAGCGGCGTCAGGCCGGTCGTGTGCCAGACGAGCTCGCCGGTCTCGAGGTCGTAGCTGCGCACGCGGCTCCAGCCGTTGGTGACGACCTGCGCGCGACCCGCGTGCTCGACCACGATCGGGGTGGACCACGTATCGAGCTCGTCCCGCTCCGTCCGCCACAGCTCCTCGCCGGTGCGCTTGTCGAACGCCACGATGTACGACTGGTCGTTGTGGTCCCAGACGACGACCAGGTGGTTGCCGTGCAGCACCGGCGTCGTGCCCTCGCCGCCCTCGGTCAGCACCCGCTTGTCGCCGAGATCCTTCGACCACGCCAGGTTGCCGTCCATGTCGTACACGTGGAGGCCGTTCGACTCGAAGAACGCCACCACGTGCTCGCCGTCCGTGATCGCCGAGCTCGACGCGTAGGTGCCGGCCGAGGCATGCGTTGCCTCGTGCGGCTGCCGCTCCCCGGCGACCCGCTGCCAGACGATGCTGCCGTCCCGGCGGTCGAAGGCGAGCACGACGTAGCGATGCACGTCCCGCTCCGGCAGCGCGCCCCGATAGGCGTGCTGCTCCTCGTCCGAGACACCGACCGGGACCGCCGTGAGCAGGAACAGCCGGTCGCCCCACACGACGGGGGTCGCCGCGCCGAGGCCGGGAATCTCGGTCTTCCACCTGACGTTCTTCGTCTCGCTCCACTCGACGGGCGGGGTCGCCGTCGGGGACGTGCCGTTCTGGTGGGGACCGCGCCACTGCGGCCAGTACCGCTCGGCCTCGGCGGCCTGCTCCGCGCGAAGCGGCAGCAGCGCGGCCAGCGCGAGCCCCGCCGCGAGCAGCAGGGGCAGTCTCGATGCTCTGCTGCAAGGGCGGTACGGCACCCGACCCGCAACGCGTCGTCCTGTCATGATTGCTCCCGTGTATCGAGGCGCCCGGCATACGACCCGGGCGCGGGCCGCGGACGCGGCAGCCTCCGCACCGCAGTGCAGTCTACCGGACCGCGTCCTCCGGGTTGTACAGGAAGCCCTGCACGAGCCAGCCGCGCAGCGCGCCCCCGGGATTGTCCTGCGAG
This sequence comes from Vicinamibacterales bacterium, assembly GCA_963665465.1. Taxonomy (GTDB): domain Bacteria; phylum Acidobacteriota; class Vicinamibacteria; order Vicinamibacterales; family UBA8438; genus JAAXGX01. Next base: position 2,766,446 of record OY762226.1, on the reverse strand, counting down.
TGGACCTGCACGTAGTACCACCCCTGGCGCAGCTCCTCGGCCTGCTCCTCGGTGATCCAGAAGCTGCCGTTGAGCGTGCCCCGGGGCGCCTTGGACACGACCAGGTCGAACACCCGCGGCCCCGGCGTCGGGCCGCCCGGGTCGTCAGGCCCCGTGGCGGCGCGATGGAGGTGGGCGACGGTCGCCGGCGAGGCCATGCCCTCGAACGTGCCGTTGACCATCAGCTTGGGTCCTTCGGGATAGTAGTCGAGGACCGAGTACAGCAGTCCGCTGCCGGTCTCGGCGGACGCGGCCCCGTCGCCGTCCGCAATCGGCTCGAGCGACCCCGAGAACGGCGCGCCGAGCTGTCCCCACGCAGCGCCGGCCGACACCAGCAACGCGCTACCGATCACCACCAGCAGGCGCAGGCCTGTGACTGTCACGTCCATCCCTCCCCTATTCGTTGGTTCCGGCCGCGCCACGGTAACAGCCGCCCCGAGGCGAGTCAACGCGCCGCGCTACCGCCCCGCCTGACGCCGGAGCTCCGGCGTCACGCCGCCCGTGAACAGGCGCGCGCCCTGCTCGATGCGCTCCATCATGTTGGCGGTGCTCGTCATGGCGACGGGCAGGCCGAACTCCCGCCCGGCGGCCAGCACCGTTTCGATGGCCTGCGCCACGGCCTCGCGGCTGCCGCCATGGGTGTTCAGCATGTCGCCCCCGGTCTCGGAGCCGGCGAACAGCACGGCGCCGATGTTCCGCGCGCTGAGCTGACGGGCGATCTCGCGTGCGTTGGCCACGCCCTGCGGACTCTCGATCAGGATCCAGGGCAGCAGGTTGCCGTTCGGCGGATCGAGGCGCCAGACGTCGGCGCGCTCGATGTAGTCGGGCACCGACAGGCCCCAGTAGCGCGCGGCCTGCCGGGGATTGGTGCCCCGCAGCCCCGCGGGCTCCTGGTCGGGCGCACCCAGGCGCTGGGGGTAGCGCATGGCGCGCACGGCCATGAGCGCCTGCTCCGGCGTCTCGACCGTCGGAAAGATGACGCCGTGCGCACCCACGTCGAGCACCTGCTTGACCTGCCAGATATTCTGCTCGAGCTCGCGCCCCGTCGCCGGAATCCGCACGATGACGGCCTTGCCCGCCATCGCGTTGCCCGCCGCGGCGATCGCGCCGGGGTCCATGAGCCACTGCATCCACGTCCGCAGGGCGCTGACGTCGTAGGGACCGTGCTCCATGTCGAAGAAGACGAAGTCGATATCGTCGTTGGCCGCGAGGGCGACAGGGTTCGCGCGCGCGTCGACCGTGAGCCCGAAGGCGACCTTGTCCTCGTCGAGCAGCCTGACGAGGGCGGCCTGGGGCCCCGCCTCCGAATCCTGCTGTCCGTGCACGACGAGCGCGGGCATGGCGGCAATGGCCAGGACACTAACGAATGCAAGCCGGGAGAAACTGGTCTGCACGGGGCCCTCCTGCGTATGTTCCGGCGGTTCCCTACAGCGTCGGGAAGCCCTCGTCGTCCGGCCGCAGCTGGACGCCGAAGGCATTGAGCGTCATCGACACGAACCGGTAGGTCGCCACGGTCATGACGATGCTCGCCAGCTCGTGCGTGTCGTAGCGCGACGAGAGACGGCTCCAGGTGGCATCCGACACGATCGCGTTCCGGTACAGCTCGTCCGCGGCCTCGAGCAGGGCAACTTCGTGCGTCTCCCAGCCCACCGCGTCCGGTCCCTCCGCTATCCGGCGCGGCTCGAGCCCGTGGTCGCGGGCGCGGCCCACGCTGCCGACGTGCTTGGCCCACTCGTACTCGGCCTGGCAGTTCCAGCCGATGCGCAGGATGAGCAGCTCGCGGTCGTGCGGCGTGAGCGGCGACAGGCGGTTGACGTAGTTGGTGTTGCCCCGCCAGTTGGCCGCCACCTCGGGGTGCCGCGCGATGGTCCGCGTCACCCGTAGTCCGGGGCCGTCGCCCGGCTCGATGCGCGGACGGGTCAGCACCGGCTCCCGCGGCGCCGCCGTCAGGCGGTACGGCACGTCGGTCGGCAGGCGCTCCGCCGCCCCGGGGTCGGGCTGGACGCCCAGCGAATTGAAGAGCATCGACAACGTCGTGAACTCGGCGACCGTCATCACCGCGTCCGCCAGGTTGAGCAGGCTGTAGCGCGCGGACACGGCGTCCCAGGTCGCGTCGGTGACCGACGAGTTGCGGAACAGCTCGTCCGCGAAGCGGAGCAGCGCGGCATCGCGGGCGTCCCACTCCCCCGCGTCCGGACCGACCGCGATGCCGCGCACGGCGGCGGAAGTCAGACCGGCGGCGGCCGCCGCCGGCGCGTGATCGGCCCACAGGTAGGCGTTCCGGGCAAGCCAGGCAACGCGCAGTATCAGGATCTCCCGGTCGCGGGCGGGCAGCGTCGAGCGGCGGGACGTGTAGTCCAGGAAGCGGTGGACCGACTCGGCGAGCTCCGGGATGCGGAGCATGGTCGCGAGCGCGTTGCCGGCGTCGCCGGTCCGGACGTAGGCCTCCGCCGCCGCCCTCTGCTCGGCGGTCCACTGCGCCTCGGGCAGCGGCGCCACGCGCGGCTCGGCGAGCCGGAACCCGGCATCGCCGGTCCCCGGGGGAGCCGGCAGCGAGCGCCCGGTCTGGCCCGCGGCGGTTGCGGGCAGCAGCAACGTTGCCAGCACGGCGGTCGCGCACGCCGCGGCGGCGCAACGCACGCCGGCCGGCCTCACGCGCGAGTGGACTCCGAGCCCCGGTGTCTGACGACGCGATTCCACCACATCACACCCCCCGTCACGAACATGGCCACGGGCACCAGCCCCAGCACTGCCCACGCCACCTTGCTCGTCATCCCGTAGAACCGGCCGAAGTGGAGGCGCGAGAACCAGTACAGGACGGCGTCGCCCACGCGCTCCTCGAACGTCTCCATGTTCAGCGGCTCGACGTAGTCCACGAACGCGGTGAACGGCGCCGGGAAGCAGAGGTAGATGCCGGTGAGCCCCCACATGAAGACGAGCAGGACGGTCCAGAAGCCGACGGCGCTGTGCAGCGTCCAGTTGAGCCGGCGCCAGTTCGCCCGGAAATCGACCGTCAGGCTGCGGCGCCAGTTGCGGCTGCCGGGCCACCAGATGACGAGGCCGGTGACGCTGAGCAGCGTCATCATGATCGCACCGATGCCGTTGACGGCGCGCCCGGTGCGCCCGGACAGCAGGTTGTCGTGCAGATCCAGCAGCCAGGTCGTCAGCCGCCAGCCGGCCGGCATGGCGTGGCCCAGGTCGTTGCCCGTGAACGGATCCAGCAGCATCTGCTGCACTTCTCCGTCGCGATTCACCGAGATTGTCACGGCCTGGGTCGGGATGTCCCGCTCGGCAAAGATGGATACGGAGGCGTCGGGCCAGGCCTGCTCGGCCGCCGCGAGCATCCGGTCAGGGTCCATGCGCTCGCCGACCGCCTCGACGAACACCGGCTGCGGCATGAAGGTCTGCCGGAGCTCGCTGCGGAAGACCAGGATGCTGCCGGTCACGCTGATCACGACGAGGTACAGCCCGACGGCGAGGCCCGACCACAGGTGGACCTGAAAGACCGCCCGGCGCAGCCAGACGCCCTGCGGGCGGCGCAACCACTGCTCCAGATAGCTCATGACCGCTGCAGCGGCGCGAGCGAGGCGACCCGCGCGGATCTCGTCATCGAACGCCTCAGAATACACCGCGCGGCAAGCGCGGACGCAAGAAGGCCGCCATCCGGCGGGCCCGGCAGGGGCGGACCGGTCGGCGACTCGCGGCACGCGCCGCATCGTGCGACAATTGTCACGTGCGGGAGCCCGACGCGCACCCGCGCATGGCCATGAGAACGCTGCTCTGGACTGCCGCCCTGCTGTCAGCCATGCTGCTCGGTTTCGAGCTGCTGGACCAGCTCGTCGAGGATGACGCGCCCTGGTGGACGGACCTGCTGGCCTCGCTGGCCCTCGGCGGGGTCGTGTCGTACCTCGCCGGGCAGGCCTTCGGGCGCTACCTGCCGACTCGCACGCCCGCCGGCCTGTTCGGCGGCAGGGACGCGGACGACCGCGCCAGCAGCCCGGAGCCGATCACGCCCCGGATGTTCTTCAGCCGGAGACGCGATCCGGACCCCCCGCAGTCGTGAAGCGCCGGCTGCGGGCGGGCGGCGGTGAAGGTTGGCTGGGAGGCAGGGATTCGAACCCCGATACCGTGGTCCAGAGCCACGTGTCCTACCATTGAACGACCTCCCAGCAAGGAGGGCGGGGCAACCAGGCAACGATTATAGTAAAGCTCATGCCATGACCGCCACCGGGCAGACACTGGAGGCGCCCCGGTTTCAGCTCTCCCGCTGGCTGTTCCTGCGTCTGCTCGGGGCCGTCTACCTGCTCGCCTTCGCCTCGCTGATCCCCCAGCTGACAGGCTTGGTGGGTGCGGACGGGCTGCTGCCGGCCGCCGACTATCTCGATCGCGCGCGCGATTTCTTCGGCGCCCGGGCCTACTACCAGTTTCCGACGCTGGCCTGGATTGCCGCCGGCGATGCGGCCCTGCTGTTATTCGGCTGGGGCGGCATGGCCCTGGCCGTCCTCGCGATAGCGGGCGTGGCGCCGATCCCGACCTTCACCCTGCTGTGGGCGCTGTACCTGTCGCTCACCGTCGCGGGCCAGGAGTTCCTGTCGTTCCAGTGGGACATCCTGCTGCTCGAGGCCGGCCTGCTCGCGTGTCTCTACGCGCCGGCCGGCTGGCGGCCGCGCCTGACCGCCGCCGCGGAGCCGGTGGCCGCGGTACGCTGGCTCCTGTGGGGGCTGGCGTTCAAGCTGACCTTCCTCTCGGGGGTCACCAAGCTCGTCAGCGGCGATCCGACCTGGTCCGGCCTGACCGCGCTGACCTTCCATTATCAGACGCAGCCGCTCCCCGTCTGGACGAGCTGGTACGCGCACAACCTGCCGGCCTGGCTGCACATGGGCTCGGCGGGCGTCATGTTCCTGATCGAGATCGTCGTACCGTTCGGCGCGCTCGCTCCGGCCCGTTTCCGCCGCGTCCGCCTGACGGCCTGCGCGCTCATGTGCCTGCTCCAGATCGGCATCGCCGCGACGGGCAACTACGGCTTCTTCGGCCTGCTCACCCTGACCCTGTATCTGGCGCTCCTGGACGACGCGGCACTGGGCCGCTTCCTGCCCGGCGCCCTGATCGATCGGGCGAACCTCACGCGGTACGAGGCGCCCTGGCGCCGGCGGGGAGGACGCACCGGCCTGTCGGCCGCCATCGCGTGCCTCAGCCTGGTGACCATCTGGCACGAGGTCACCCCCCGCGAGTCGCACCCGGCGTGGTCCAGCAGCCTGATGCGGGCGGTCGACCCGTTGCGCTCGATCAACGGCTACGGGCTGTTCCGGTACATGACGACCCAGCGGCCCGAGATCGTGCTGGAGGTGAGCCGCGACGGCACCGTCTGGCGCGAGCACGAATTCCGCTGGAAGCCGGGCGCCCTCGACACGCGGCCCCGCTTCGTCCAGCCGCACATGCCGCGCCTGGACTGGCAGATGTGGTTCGCCGCACTCGATCCGGCCGGCTCGGAACACTGGCTCCAGGCGCTGATGGACAAGCTGCTCGCCGGCTCGCCGGCGGTGACCGGGCTGCTCGACGCCGGCCCGCTCGCCTCCGGGCCGCCGCGCCACGTCAGGCTGGCGTACTACCGCTACGACTTCACCACCCCCGCCGAGGGCCGCGAGACCGGCAACTGGTGGCGGCGGAGGTCGCTGGGGTACCTCATGGAATCCTCCGCACCCTGAACTTCTGGCGGTCCTCGATGACGGCGAGCGCCTGGCGGGCGTCCGCGGCCGTCTCCGGATCCGGGTCGAAGTCGAAGACCTCCACCAGATGCTGGTAGGCGGCCGTCGGCTGACCGAGCTGGTGCAGCTGGACGAGCCCGGCCCCGAGATGCGCCGCGCCGGCGAGCTCGCCGGCGGGATAGTCGCGCAGATGCCGCTGGTACACGACCAGCGCCGCCTGCGGATGGCGGTTCGCGGACAGCCAGTCGCCGAAGGCAATCGAGTCCTCGGGAGACAGCAGCCGCCTGCACTGCTCGGGCAACAACCGGAAGTAGGCCGGCGCCGCGTCCTGGAAGCGTCCGCCGGCGACGAGCGCGGCCACCGCCGCGCCCGGCGAGGCGGGCGCCCGGACTCCACCGCCCCGGTACTCGTCCGGGGGCCGGACGATCGCCCGGCGGCCGGCCCACCAGGCCCACCCGAGGCCGCCCAGGAAGCCGCCGATGTGCGCGCCGTAGGCCACGCCCCCGCCGCCGCCTTCGGCACCGCGGGCGATGAGGAACGGCATGACGTTGTCGATGAACAGATAGACGCCGAGCACCAGGCGAGCCGGCCAGTGCACGACCTGCATGAAAAACGGGAACAGGGCGATCCACAGCCGGACGCGGTTGTGGGGAAACCAGATGAAGTAGAAGCCGAGCACGCCCGAGATCGCGCCCGAGGCCCCGACCAGCGGCAGCTCCGAGCCGGCATCGAACGCCGCGTGGAAGAGCGTCGCCGCGACGCCCGTCGCGAGATAGGCCAGCAGGAAGCGCCCGGGGCCCAGGCGGTGCTCGACGTTGTCGCCGTAGATCCACAGGAACAGCATGTTGCCGGCCAGGTGCATGAACCCGGCGTGGAGAAACATCGACGTGAGCAGCGCGAGGACGGCCGGCTCCGCCGGCCGGAACCCGTGGGTGAACACCACCAGGTCGTAGGCGCTGGTGCCCTGGAGGATCTCGGCCGCGGACAGCCGGCCCGCGAACTGCTCGGCGAGCATGCGAACGTAGCCCGCCAGCGCCGGGTCGTCGAGGTCCGGCCGGACGCCGCTGAGCGGCAGCGAGATCAACAGGTAGATCGCCACGTTCGCGGCGATCAGGCCGTAGGTCACCCACGGCACGCCGCGCGGGTTGGGCTCGTCGCCGAGCGGCAGAAACATGTCGCCTCAGGGGTGCAGCCCGGGCAGGCGCGCTGCAATCTCGTCTCGCACCGCCCGAAACCGATCGAGCCGCTCGCTGTCGGATCCCGTTGCGGCTGCCGGATCGGGCAGGGCCCAGTGCAGCCGCGTCACCGGCCGCGCAAATGCCGGACACACCTCGTCCGCGCACAGCGTCACGACCGTGTCGACCGTGGCCGGGTCGATCGCGTCCACGCTCTTGGAGCACTGGCCGGAGATGTCAATCCCCAGCTCCGCCATGACCTGCACGGCGAGCGGGTTGACGGCGGCCGGGGCCGAGCCCGCGCTCTGCACCCGGACCGTGCCCGGCAGGCGGGCGCGGGCCAGCCCTTCGGCCATCTGGCTCCGCGCCGAATTCGCCACGCACAGGAAGAGCAGGCCGGTCACCGCGGCGGCCCCGGCTTGACGGCCCGAACGAAGGCGCTCATGAAGGCCCCGTCCAGCTCGGCGGGACTCTCGCGGGCGGCCGGCGGCAGCAGCTCGCGCGCCTCGTCGCCGCCGTGGATGCGCACCGGCGCAATCTCGACGCCCTCGAATCCGGCACGAACCAGCCTGGCGCGGTAATCGTTGTCCCGCAGCGCACCGGCCAGGCAGCCGGTCCACAGCTCCATGCTGCGCTGGAGCTCGGGCGCCACCTCCCGCCGGCGCACGATGTCCGAGACGGCCAGGCGCCCGCCCGGGCGCAGCACGCGGAAGGCCTCGCCGAGCACCGGGGCCTTGTCGGGCGCGAGGTTGATCACGCAGTTGGAGATGACGACGTCGACCGCCGCGTCCGGCAGCGGCACCCGCTCGATCTCCCCCTTGAGAAAGGTGACGTTGGCAGCGCCCGCACGCCGCTGGTTCTCGCGGGCGAGAGCCAGCATCTCGTCGGTCATGTCCAGGCCGTAGACGTGGCCGGCAGGGCCGACCCGGCGTGCCGCCAGCAGCACGTCGATGCCGCCGCCCGACCCCAGGTCGAGCACCGTTTCGCCGGCGCTCAACTCGGCCAGCGCAGTCGGATTGCCGCAGCCCAGCGAGGCCATGACCGCCGCGCTCGGCAACCCGTCGACCTGACCTGCCTCGTAGATGCCGGCGCTGATGGCCTCGGGACCGCAGCAGGACGGCTCGCAGCACGAGCCGCCGCCGTCGGCGTTCCGGCTCACCTGCGACGCGATGGTGCTGTACCGGTCCCGGACGACCCGCCGCAGATTCTCCGCTGTGCTCATGACGTGCTCCCCACGCTGCCAGCATACCGCGTCGCGGGCCGGCAGGATGATCCGTTGGTTGACTGGCAGATCGGGTAGTCGGATCACGCCTGCGTGCGGGGCTCGTCCCACGAACAGCAGCTCACCGAAGTCGTTGTCGAGCGTGATCAGGACTCTGCCTTCGGCTGCCGCCTGTGCGAGCCTGGATCGTGTTCAAGTTCTCCGGCGTTGAAGACGACGTCCGATCGGGCGGAGATCCGCTTCAGCAGTTCTGAGTTGTCCATGTGCGCCTTGGCTCCTTCTTAGCCCATTCAAGGCGGAGTTTCCCTCAGCGAACTCCCACGCGATGCCGAGCGCGTGCGCCTGCAGTCCCAGCCGCAGCAGCGCCCCGTCTCCGTCGTACCGGAAGCCGCTGTCGAGAACTGTTAATCCGGCCAGCTCGGCGGCTCCGAGCGAGACCTTCCGGAATCGTTCTGACCGCGTGCCCACCAGGCCGACGGACCAATCACTTGGGCTCGTCTGCGCGACGGTTTCCACGCGCATCGGCTCGTTGAACAGCGGTCCCGTCAGGATCTGGCCTTCCGCGAGGCTCGGTGGTGGCGGCATTGCTGATGGCGTTGCTCTGCGCTCCCGCGCCGCCGTGTTTTCGGTCATGGCGGACGGCCGGACTGGCGTATTGTCCTTCAGGTGGTTCCCGTCGAACCAGCCTTGCAGGTTCTTGCGCGAGTGATCCGGGACTGCCCTGGATTCATGTCCTCGCGGCGGGATCAGAGCGTGGGCACTTGATCTGACGCCTCACCCCCCCGCAAGCAGACGCCGGGGGTTCGGGGCGAAGCCCCGTCTGATTGAGGCCCCCCCTGAATGCAACGCCGGCACAGCCGGCGCAAGGCGCGCACGGCGCGCCTCGGCGGGAGCGGCGCGGAGCGATGGGGTCCCCGCAAGCGGACGCCGGGGGTTCGGGGCGAAGCCCCGTCTGATTGAAGCCCCCTCTGAATGCAGCGCCGGCGCAGCCGGCAAGGCGCGCACAGCGCGCCTCGGCGGGAGCGGCGCGGGGCGAAGGGGTCCCCGCAAGCGAACGCCGGGGGTTCGGGGCAAAGCCCCGTCTGATTGAGGCCCCCCCTGAATGCAACGCCGGCACAGCCGGCGCAAGGCGCGCACAGCGCGCCTCGGCGGGAGCGGCGCGGGGCGAAGGGGTCCCCGCAAGCGGACGCCGGGGGTTCGGGGCGAAGCCCCGTCTGAATTCAGTCCAGCAGGGTCTCGGTGAGATCGAGCAGCGGCAGCGATTGACGGTCGTCGGCGCGGTCCTCGAAGTAGAAGCGCTGCTTGCCGAACGCCGGCCGCAGGTCGTCGAACCAGGCCGCGTCCTCGTCGAACTCGGCGAAGAACGGCCGCCGCACCCAGTCCGGGTTGCGCGCCTGGATGAAGTCGCAGGCCAGCAGCGGCTGGTCCGGGTCGCCGAGCAGGTCGAAGCCGACGGCCTCGCGCACCAGGTCGAGCACGTGCGCGTCGGTCATGTCCCGCAGGCACGTCACGCCGAGCAGGCGCACCTTGCCAGGGAACGCCGACATCGACGGTCCGCGCACCGAGCGGGCCAGGCCCGACACGCTGGAGTACGCGTCCCTGAAGATCTGCACGCAGCGGGCCAGCGGAACTTCGAAGTAGTTGCTGGCGCCGGTATCCCGCTCCACGAACATGTAGTAGGGAACGAGACCGAGCTGGACGCCCGTGCGCCACAGGTCCGCCCACACCGCCGGGTCGTCGTTGACGTGCCTGATGAGGGGCGCCTGCATCCGTATCTGCGCGCCGGTGTCGCGCACCCGCCGCACCGCGGCGCGCGCGATGTCCGGCTCCAGCTCCACCGGATGCGAGTAGTGCCCCATGATCGCGAGATGGCGGCCGGCCGCCGCGACCTCCTCGAAGAGGCGCAGGCAGTCGTCCGCGTCGGCGTCCGAGACGAACCGTTGCGGCCAGTAGGCGACCGCCTTCGTGCCGATGCGGATGTTCCGGACGTGCTCCAGGTCCGGCGCCAGCAGCGGCTCGATGTAACGGCGCAGCACGCTCGAGCGCATGATCATCGGATCGCCGCCGGTGAAGAGCACGTCGGTCACGTCGCGATTGGCTCGCAGGTAGGCGACGAGATCATCCGTCTCCTGCGCCTGGAACTTCAGATCCTCCATCCCCACGAACTGCGCCCACCGGAAGCAGTAGGTGCAGTAGGCGTGGCAGGTCTGGCCCGGCGCGGGAAAGAAGAGGACCGTCTCGCGGTACTTGTGCTGCAGCCCGGGCAGCGGCCGCCCGGCGAGCTCCGGGATGTTGTGCGTGAGCTGCCCCGCCGGATGAGGGTTCAGCCCGCGGCGGATCCGCTCCACCTCGCCGGCCAGCGCCTCGGGATCGCCGCCGGCCAGCACGCCCTCGACTGCCTCGAAATCGCCGCCGGCGAGCATCTCCCGCTGCGGAAACACGAGCTGGAAGAGGGGATCGTCCGGCACGCGGGACCAGTCGATCAGTTCGTCCATCACGTACCGGTTCGTGCGAAACGGCAGCACCTCGCCGACCACACTGATCGCGGCCCGCAGGTCCGCGTCGATCCGCTCCCAGTGCGGCATCTTCGCGACGTTGCGCAGGTCGACAGGGCGATACCTGGTGTTGTCGGCAGACGTACTCATGGACTCGAAGGCCCCCTCTCATACGGAATCCGCGCGACCGCCAAATCGGCCTCACGGCGGCGGGCAGCCCGTGGCAGGAGCCCCGCGGCGGGGTCTCCCCAGGAACTGCTAGCGCGTCGCCCTCGCCGCGGACGGCTCCCTGGCGGTCCCCGTCGGGCGAAACGACAGTTGCGTGGGCGCGGCCGCGCCGCCCCCGGCGGGCGCTGCGGACGTGCCGACCTCGAACGGCCGGCCCACCCGATTGCCCGCTGTATCCTCGAGCGCCGCGAGCACCGTCAACCGGTACTCCCGGTCCTCCCACGACTCCCGGGGCGTGAACACCCACCGCGTCTCGGAGGCCCGCACGTCGGCGCGGCCCGTCACCCGCGCGCCGTCGGGGGTCAGCACCAGGAACGCGCGCAGCAGGAGCGCGTGGTCCAGCGCCCGGTCGAAATCGACGGCCAGCGGATCGCGCGTGCCCGCCGCCGGCGCCCCGATGCGCCAGGCCGCCGGATCGATGGCCCGCTCCTCGGGCGGCCCGACCGCGAACGAGCGGCTGTACGGCTCGACCAGCGGCAGCCCGTGAGCGTCGGGCCAGGCGTCGTCCACCGCCAGCGTGAAACGCCGGCCCGCCGCGAGCGGCCGTCCGTGCTGCTCGTTCGGCCGGATGCCGCGCTTGACCCGGCCGGGATCGAACAGCAGCGTGTAGCGCGTCCGATCGGCGTTCCACATGGCCAGGTCCAGCGGCAGGAACGCGTCGTCGACGACCTGTCCCGCCTCGTCGAGCAGTCGCACGTAATCCGCGCCGCCGGCCAGACCCATCGGTGCGGAGAAGTGCACGTAGAACCGCAACTGGTTCTCCGGAAGCTCCGCGCCGGTGGGGTAGACACGCGCCACGCGCGTGGCCGGCGCGCGCTCCACCGCCAGACTTCCGACGGTCGCCGTCAGCGGGCCGAGCCGCCAGAGCTCGCGTGCAGCCGCCCCGGACGCCGGGAGCCGTCCGGGTGTGAACACCACCAGATACTGCCGCCCCGGGTCGAACGGATAGCGGGGCGTGAAGCGCAGGGCGCTGCCGGCAACCTGATAGTCACCGAGCACCGCCGGCCGATCGGTTGCGGCCGTCGAACCGCCCGCAACCGTCACGCGCAGCAGCGCCTCCCACTCCTCCGCGGCCCACGGTGCGGACCGCACCGCCGCCAGGTCGGCAGCGGGCAGGCCCACGACGTCGACCGTGGCACCGCCGGCGTGCTGCGCCTCGTTCAGCATGATCCGCGGCGGGCCGGCGGGGTCGCCGTCCGTCGCGGAGGTATCGCCGCACGCCGCCCCGCCGGCCACGACCGCCGCCACGGCGGCCAGGGCGGCGACGGAACGGCGGCGACCCGCCGTGTCCATCTCCGACGTGCCCGTCTCCAGGTCAGGGCAGCGCCACGGCGCCCAGGTTCAGGGGCCCCTGCTCGGACTGGCGGGCGATGACCAGCGCGTGTCCGTCGTCGAGCAGATCGAGCTGCTCGACGCCCTCGAGCGCCGCAATCGTCTCGAAGGGCACGCCGGCCGTCTCGCCGTCCGGCACCGCGTCGGTCAGCGGCGCGGCCGCGCCGAACCCGGCGGTCGGAATCTTCATCACGCCGCGCCGGTTGTTCGACATGAGCAGGAAGTCCTCGCCGTCCTTCTCGTAGACGATCATGTCCAGCGGCCGGTTCCCGTTGCCAAACTCCGCGATCGTGACGCCCCGCACGTCCTTGCCGGGCTCGAGGCTCGACACGGGGAACTTCACGAGCGGCGTGCACAGATACGATGCGATGAGGTGCGGCTCGTCGTCGATGTCGTACGGCACGAACGTGTAGACGGGCGAGCGGGTCTCGAACTGATCGTGCGGAGCATGCCAGATCTCGACGCTGGTGCCCTCGTCGACCGCGGCGAAGGGATAGGCGATCGACCGCAGCTTGGAGGCGAACTCCTCGTTCGACAGCCCGGCCACGTACACGCGTCCGTCGCGGTAGGCGAGGTCGGTGATCGTCTGCACGCCGAACAGCGCCAGCGGAAATTCGGTGGCCTGGTTGCTGGGGTAGTTCGGAATCGGCAGCTCGCGCCCGCTCAGCGGGAGCCCGGTGACCTCACCGGGCGGGTTCGGCAGCCGCACGCGCGAGTACGAAACGTCCTCGAGCGGCACGACCTCGATCTCGCCGGCGCCGTCCACGCGCAGCAGGACCGGCACGGCCCCGGCGCCCTTGCCGCGCATGACCGAGATGAAGGCGTTCCGCGTCCCGGGATAGACCGCCAGATCCGTGACCATCACGCTGGCCGCGTCGGTCCCGAGCACGGCGGCGATCTTCTCGTCGACGGCCTCGACGTTCGCGGCGCCCGGCTCGCCGCCGGCGAGATGCTCGCTCAGGTCGAGCGCGTAGATGAACACGTCCTCGGAATCCGCGGCAAGCAGCACGCCGTCGGGGCCGAACGTCATCGGTCCGAGGTACGAGAGCTCCGGCCCCACACCTGACGACACCTGGGAATCCTGGGCAAGCGGCGCGCCAGACGTGGCGACCGCCAGCATCAGCGCGAACAGCAGCTTTCCTGAACAGCAACGCATGGTTGATCCTCCCTCTTGAGCGGCACCGCAGATTACCGGCTGCGGGGCAAGCGGGTCAAGCCGGGCAGCGGCACGGCTCGAGAGTCCGTGTGCGCCGACGCCGGGCGCGGCGTCAGCGCAGCACGTCGCTGGCCTCGGCCTCGCGGACGAACCGCTCGGCATCCTCCGCGAGCAGGAACCGCTCGCGCACGAGGTCCGCGGTCGCCCGCCTGACCGCCTCGACGTAGCCGCGGTGATCGGTGTAGCGCTCCTCGAGCGACGGCCGCGGATCGCCCGCCGCCTCGCGCGCCGCCCGCGTCGCGGCGAACGGGATGAACGACCCGGTCAGGCCGCACAGGTTCCCCTCGCGGCGGCCTTCGGCGCGCACGTTCCAGCCGAGGTTGGTCCCGCGCGGCACGCGCACCTCCAGCGGTCGGATGCCGGCCGGGTTGAGCCCGTCGGCGTCGGCGCTCGGGACCAGCACGGCGTACGCGGGCCCGATGCCGGGCGGCAGCGTCGTCAGGTAGCCGCCCTGCGAGCCGAACGACGGACCGAAGTTGAGCAGCGACACCTCGTTGAGCGCCCGCACGACGGCTGCCCCCGGGATGGCGGGGAAGTCCTGCAGGTACTCGTCGAGCGTCACGAGCGTGCCGTGCTCGACGCGCGGATAGCGGCTGGGCGGCGGCGCCACGCCGCGGTCGGCCCAGGCGTCGAGCGCCATCAGCAGGGCCCGATGCGTCGGTCCGTGGTAGTTGGGATTCGTCGGGTTGGCGCACAGCGCGCTCGAGCCCGGCACGGGCGCGGTGGGATCGCCGCCGCTGTGCTGGAAGTTCGAGAGCAGGTAGAGCCGCACGTTGTCGGGCACGAAGACCGGCCGGCCGTAGCCGTCGTGCACGTTGAGCGACGCCTTCATCGTGTAGAACTCGTTCTCGGAATCGGTCTGGATGACCAGCGGATCGGTATCCGGCCGCTTCAGGATCCCGTCCCGGATGCCCGAGATCGGATCGGTGACCACGGCGTACTGCATGGGCGGGTACGAGGTGGAGACGAAGTGGTGGCGGTCGTCCTGGCGCGAGTACGTGTTCGGGTCGGCGAACGCCACGTTGGCGAACAGGCGGTGCGACCCGGGTATGTGGATGTTGACCGCGTCGAACACCTGCCGGTGCGCCTCGTCCTCGTTGAAGCCGAGATACAGGTAGTCGCGCAGGTACATGCCGGTCGACGACGACCCGGAGGCGTACGCCCGCCGGATGCCGGCGTCGGAGGCGTCGCCCGCCAGCGGGTTGGGATTGCCCTGGTCGTCCTGCGCGCTGTAGCGCAGGAACGAGGCCAGATCGCGCGTGACCGCGTAGCCCAGCCCCATGACGATCGGGCCGCGGGCCGGATAGACCAGCCCGTAGAGCCGGTCGGCCCGGAAGCCCTCGAACAGGCAGACGTGGGTCTCGGAGGGCTCGAGGCTGGACCGCCCGGTCGGGCAGCGCCCGAAGGCCCAGGCGTCCGCCGGCACGGGGGTGCCGGGCCCGGTCACCGTTTCACGGACGGTCAGCGTCGAGCCGGCCGGGTCCATGTCGGCCGTCGGGTAGGGCCGGAACCGCGGGCTCCCCTTCAGCGGCAGGTCGAAGGTGCCCTCGAACGGGATGCCGCGATCCGAGAACTCGACCCGGATCGGCGCGACGAGGGGGCTGCCGTCGGCCTCGGTCGCGACCGGCAGGTTGGGGAACAGCCGGTTGTTCCCCTCGGCGACGTCGCCCTGCCAGCCGGCGTCCACGACGGTGTAGCCCAGGCGCATCAGGAAACCGTCGCCCGCGTGCTCGGCGCTGATCGGGTCGTTGCTCGCCGGCACGTGGTGCCAGCGCAACCCGCTCTCGAGCTTGTTGCCGCGGTTGTTGATGCCGTAGAAGATCTTGCCGTTGCCGCGGGCCATCTCCACCGGCTTGAGGATGTAGAACGTGGTGCTGAACTCCACGAGCCCGCGGGCGTTGCGCGGCGCGCGGTCGAGGTTCACGATGACCGCATTCAGCGGATCGTCCGGATCCACCTCCATGTACACGGTCCCGTCGAGCCGCTCGTACGGCCCGACCGTGCCGAACGCCATGCCGCCGGCGAAGGCGCGCCGCTGCTCGACGACGATGCGCACGACGCGCGCCTCGGCCAGCGCGGCGCCCAGGACCAGGAGCAGCACCGAGCCGGCCAACCGACGAAGCCACATGCACCCCATTTGCCTCTCCTCCCTACGGCAGGCCGAACGTGAGCACGGTGTTGGCCGCAATCACGGTGACGTACTGCGCGCCGCCGGCCTCGAACGTGGTCGGGCTCGAGCGGATCCCGGTCTCGGCGGCGTACTGGAACAGCTGCTCCCCGGTCGCGGCGTCGAAGGCGTAGAAGTGGCCCGTGCCCGCGCCCTGGAAGACGAGGTCGCCGGCCGTCGCGAGGTTGCCGCTGTTGGTCATGCCGGCGATCTCCGCGTACCAGGCGCGGCGCCCGCTCCCCGGCTCGTAGGCCGCCAGCGTGGTCGTGCGCGTGACCCCGGTCTCGCCTTCCTCGGTGAAGCCCGCGAAGTGGCCCATGTTGCCCGGGCCGGGCTCGAGCGTGTCGCCGACCGGCCGGACCTTGATCGACCAGGCGTCGTTCTTGCCGGTCGCATAGAGCAGCCCCGTGCGCGGGCTGAACGAGGGCGACCCGAAGTTGGCGCCGCCCATCAGGCCCGGGGCCACGATGAGGAACTCGTTCACGGAGTGGGGGTGGAAGATCTGCCGCGCGCGCGGCTTCAGCTCCGGATCCGTGATCAGGGGCCAGGTCGCGCAGAACGGCTGCTGCGGGATGCCGGCCGCCGTGTACGGAATCGGCTGCGTGGGCCACACCTCCTCGCCGGGCACGTCCGTGACGGTGGGCACGGCCGTCTCGACGATGGGGTTGAGCGGCTCGCCGGTCGCTCGGTCCAGCATGTAGACGTAGCACGTCTTGCCCAGCGAGGCGATGCCCCTGACCGGCCGGCCGTCGACGTCGATGTCGAACAGGATGGGCCCGGCCACGAGATCCCAGTCCCAGATGTCGTGATGGAGCGTCTGGAAGTACCACGCCAGCTCGCCCGTCTCGATGTCCACCGCGAGCATGGAGTTCGTGAACAGGTTCATGCCCTTGCGCGACGAGCCGTCGTAGTTCGGCGACGGGTTGGCGGCGTTGAAGTAGACCATCCCCAGCTCGGCATCGACGGCCGGCTGCGTCCAGATGCCCCCGCCGTAGCGTCCCGGGCTGCTCCAGGTGTCCTTCGAGATCTCCCAGCCGGAGTCCCGGGGCCCCTGGGGAATGCTGTTGAACACCCACTTGACGGCCCCCGTCTCGCCGTCGGCGGCGACGAGCAACCCGCCGGGCAGGAGGCTGTCGGAGAACGGCAGCCCCACGTACAGGGTGCCGTCCCGATACGCCGGCGGATTCGTCATCGAGTAGCCGATGCTGCGGGGATCGATCGTCGGCGGATAGGTGTCGGGGTACTTGAAGGACAACGCCTCGTTGATGATGCTCAGCATCCCGTCCCGGCCGAACGAGTCCACGAGCACGCCGGTCCGGGCGTCGACCGCGTACATGATGGTCTGCCCGTAGGCGTAGATGCGCCCGTCGCCGTAGGCCGGCCCCCGCCCGCCGCCGGTGAACGCCTCCTCCGCCTCGAACGTCCACACCGGCTCGCCCGAGGCCGCGTCGACGGCGAACAGGGTCGACCCGGAGTGGAAGTACATGACGCCGTCGATGACCAGCGGCGAGACCTCGCCCACGCGCATGGTCACGTCCGTCTGCAGCGACCACTTCAGCTCGAGCGAGCCGACGTTCGACCGGTCGATCCCGGTGAGCGGCGAGTAGCGGCTGTTGTGTTCGTCCAGGTTGTGCAGGGGCCAGTCGGCGCCCGGCGCCGGCCCCTGCGCGAGCCCGGGGGGCGCGCTCCACACCGCCGCCGCCAGGCATAGCGCCGCCGCCAGCGATCGTCCTCGTCGACTCATCGCGTCACCTTCCTTGGCTCGATCCGTGTCCGGCCGCGCGCTCGAGGGCGCGCTCCCCCGCCAGGATGCTGGTCAGGGCGTAGTTGCCTTCCTGGCAGGCCGACTCGTAGATCTGATTCGCGCGGTTGTCGAGCAGCCCGAGCGGCACCTCGATGGTCCACGGCCGCGCGAACGCGGTCTCGTCCTCGATGGTGACGCGGTACATCAGCACGTCCGGCTCGACGCGCGTGAACCGCTCGGTCAGCCGCAGGTTCTCGCGCGAGCCGTAGAAGCTCGTGCGGTCGCTGAAGTTCGCCGCGTCGACCACCAGCGTGTCGCCCTCCCAGCGGCCGACCGAGCGGCCGAACCACTGCCGGATGCCCGCACCGGCCGCCTCGCGGCCGTCCAGGAAGATGTCGCGGTACTGCCCGCCCTGGTGGCCCGACTCGTAGTAGAGCGAGACGAGGCCGTGGCTCTGCACGATCCGGCTGTGGCCGCCCGAGACGCGCGCGCTGCCGTACTGCACCGGCAGCGTGATGCCCTCGCAGCGGTCGTCCTGCTGGTCCTCGGGGTGGTGGGCGCGATCCCGGATGCTATCCGCTGCCGCCCGCTCCGCCTCCCAGCGCGCCCGGCCCGCCGGCGTGAACGGAATCTTCCCGTCCGGCGGATCGATGATCAGCGACGTCCGGCGGGTCCGGATCACACGCCGGCCGCGGCCGCTGTAGGCGTCGTTGTACGCCCCCTCCACGTCCGCCACGGTACCCGTCGCGGCACGCTGATCGCGGCCCGGTCCGGCGGCGGTGCCCTCGAGCGCGGCCACCTCGTCGTCGGTCAGGAATTCGCGCCCCTCGAGCTCGTCCGGGCGCTCGAGCGGCGTCAGGATGTAGCCGGCTCCCCAGATGCCCTGCAGGTCCGGATCGCCCCAGGGCGTGCGGGGAACGGCGTAATCGGACTGGGCCGCGGCTGCAACGGCCACGCTCGCCAGCAGCCCGATCGCGATCGGAATCCTCGTCTTCACAAGCTCCTCCCCGGAATCGAGTCGGTCAGGCACTCGGCCGACATGCCTACGGGATACTCAGCGCGATCAGCTCCGGAATGTCCCCGCCGATGGTGAGCGCGATGTACTGCCGCCCCGCGTGCAGGTACGTCATCGGCGTCCCGATGGCGCCGGCCGGCAGGTCGAGCGACCCGACGATCGCGCCCGTCGCCTTGTCGCGCGCCACCAGCCGCGGGCCGCCGTCGGTACCGCCGGCCGTCAGCGCGCTGACGAGCAGCGTCCGCGTAACGACGGGGCCGCCGCTGCCGTCGCCGCCCAGCGGCGGCAGGTCGAGGTCGCGCAGGTCCGGATGGTTCCGCAGCCGGTCGCCGTCGCCGTTCGGCACCATCCACGCGTGGTCGCCTTGGTTGAGATCGATCGCCGTGATCCGCGAGTACGGCGGCTTGAGCAGCGGCAGCCCGCGCGGCATCTGCGGCTGCGCCCCGCCCAGCCGCGCGACGACGTAGCGCGTGTTGCCCTCGCCCGGCTCCGGGGTGATGTACGACATCACCGAGAAGCCGTTCACCGAGGGCACGTACAGCAGGCCGGTCTCGGGATCGAAGCCGGCGCCCCACCAGTTCGCGCCGCCGCCGATGGTCGGGCGCTGGATCGTGCCCTGGGTCCCGCCCTCCACCGGCAGCGACGGCGGGGTGTAGAGCGGCCCGAGCTTGAAGTCCTTCACGGCCTCCACGGCCAGCGCCCGGATCTCGGGCGTGAAGTCGACCAGATCGTCGATGGTCACGCCCTGGTACTCGAACGGCGGCGGCCTGGTCGGGAACGGCTGGGTCGGCGACGCCACTTCGCCCGGCATCGTCGCGGGCGGCACGGGCCGCTCCTCGATCGGCCAGACCGGCTCGCCGGTGACCCGGTCGAAGACGTAGGCGAACCCCTGCTTCGTGACCTGCGCCACCGCCCTGATCGGCCGCCCGTCGACCGTCACGTCCACCAGGTTCGGCGCCGAGGCGGTGTCGTAGTCCCACAGGCCGTGGTGCACGAACTGGAAGTGCCACATGCGCTGGCCGGTCTCGATGTCGAGCGCGACGAGGCTCTCGGCGAAGAGGTTGTCGCCCAGGCGGTGCCCGCCGTAGTAGTCGTTGGTGGCCGTGCCGGTCGGCAGGTAGACGTAGCCGAGCTCCTCGTCGGCGCTCATGATCGACCAGACGTTGGTGTTGCCCGAGTAGCGCCACGAGTCGTTCAGCCACGTGTCGGCGCCGAAGTCGTCCGCCTGCGGCACCGTGCGGAACGTCCACAGGGTCTCGCCGGTCCGCACGTCGATCCCCTTCACCCAGCCCGGCGGGGCCTCCTTCGTCAGGTGGAAGTCTGAGATCACCGTCGGCGTGACCACCACGTCGCGCGCCACGATGGGCGGGGAGGCGACTCCCATCCAGCTGTTGCCGCGAAAGTCGGCCGCGCCGCGCACGGCGCGCGGGATGCCTTCCATCAGGTCGACGCGGCCGTCGACGCCGAACGTCGGTATCGGCTCCCCGGTCCGGGCGTCGACGGCGTGCAGGTACGCCTCGTTGGTTCCCCACAGCACGCGCGCCTCGTCCCCGTCGGTCCAGTACGCCAGCCCCCGGGAATTGAACGCGAGGCCGACGTTGGCGTGCGGCGACGGGTTGCCCAGGTAGGCCTGCGGGTCGTGGACCCACAAGGTCTCGCCCGTGCCGGCGTCGATGGCCGCCACCTGGTGCATCGCCGTCGTGATGTACAGCACGCCGCCCACCATGAGCGGCGTGGCCTTGAAGTTCCGGGAGCTGACGGTGGGCTGCCTCTCGCGCAGCGCGTCGAGGTCGAGCGCGCCGTCGGCCGACTGCCAGCGCCAGGCGATCTCGAGCCCGTCGAAGTTGGTCCGGTCGATCTGATCGAGCGGCGAGTACTTGGTGCTGCCCAGGTCGCCGCCGTAGCTGCGCCATTCGCCGCCGGCCGCCCCGTGCTGGGCACGGACTGCCGGCGACCAGACAGCGGCGGCGCAGGCGAGCACCAGCAGCACGGCCGCCGCGCGGGGACGCTCTCTCATTGAAACGGTCCTCAACGGATGACGCGGCTCACGCCGCGGGCGGCACGAACGCCAGGAAGCGCAGCGGGTTGTCGTTGGTGATGCCGCGCAGGACGTCGTCGTCGACGCCTGCGTCGCGCAGCAGCGGCACGAAGCGGGTCAGCGTCTTGCCGTAGCCGGGACCGCCGCTGCCGCGCGTGTCCGGCTCGAGCGCGAAGTCCGACGCCAGCAGCACCCGGTCGGCGTGGCCGGCTTCGAGCAGGGCCAGGATCATCGGCACCTGCGCCGCGTCGGCCTCAGGCGCACCGCCCAGGCGGTCGAAGCCGACGTACGCCCCGCGGCCGCAGATCTCCGCGTGGACCGTCACCTCCGGGTAGCCCAGGTGCCCGATGACCACGTGCGCGGGGTCGACGCCGAGCGATTCCAGCAGGTCGAGCTGGGCCACGGCCTCCGCCCCGTTGGCCGTGTGCGTGAAGATCGGCAGGCGCGTCTCCAGGTGGGCGCGCCCGACGGCCTGCAGCACCTTGCGCTCGGCCTCCGTGCTCTCGGCCGAAAAGCCGATCTCGCCGAACGCGCCCCAGCGCTGCGGTCCTGCGTCGCGCAGGAACTCCTCGACGAGATCGTCCTCGCTGCGTTCGTACAGGTCCGGCGGGAAGGTCGGCTCGTGGTAGTAGCCGCCACTCGCGACGATCGGCATCCCCGACTGCTCCGAGAGCGCCCGCAGGAACTCCACGTCGCGGCCCATGTCGGCATGCCCGCCGTCCACGATGCAGGCGATGCCGTCCTCGGCGGCGGCCTGCATCTCGGCCACCATGTAGTCGAGGTCCTCCATGAAGTACGGCCGGGAGGTGTCGACCAGCCGCTCGAGGCCCATGTCCAGCCAGAACTGGTTGTTCATGGACATGTGCTCGTGGAACAGCGTGGCGCCGTGCGACAGCTCGTCCGGGGACATGTCGCGCAGGATCGTGCGCACGATCGCGGCCTGCGCCGGGGCCGCCCCCTGGCCGGCGGCACCGTCGTCCGCGGGCATGGGCGCCGGTTCGTTCCGGCCGCACGCCGCGACGGCGCCGGCCGCGCCCGCCCCGAGCAGGGCCAGCGCCTCCCGGCGGCTCCAGCGGTGTCTCCTGATCAGCATGGCTCGTCCCCCCTTGGTCGCGGACTCCGTCCGGCCCTGCCTGCCCGGATCTTAACAGCCCGGGGCGAAACCCCGCGTTGTGCCGCGGGGTACAAAAAAAGGGCGGAGCCCGTGGGCCCCGCCCCCGTGTCAAGGCACCGCGCCGTGCGGTTCGCCTAGAAGTCGAACTGGGCGCCGAACTTCAGCAGCCGGCCGCCCATGACGCCGCCCACAACCGGATAGACGCCCGGATTGTAGTTGTTCGTCACGCTCGTGACGTTGTTGGCGTTGAACAGGTTGAACAGGTCGACCCACGCGCGGAACCGCGTGCGCCCGAAGTTCAGGATCTTGGTGAAGCGGACGTCGAGCTGGTTGAGCCGCGGCTCGTAGAACTCCGAGCCGGTGAAGTAGAACACCGTGCCGGTGACCGCGCCGCCGAGGTCGGTAAGCGCCCCGAGGCCGGTCCCGGACGGGAAGAGCTGGATCTGGTCCGGCACGATGACGTCATGCCCGATCTGCTCCGCGATGGCGGCCTGCTCGGCCGCGCCGCCCGATCCGAGGCGGTAGCGCGACTCCCACGGCACGCCCGCCAGGCTCTGGAAGACGAACGAGAACTGGGTCTCGTACGGCAGCGGGATGGCGCCGTTCAGCTTGAGCTGTGTGCCCGCACCCCATGGCTGCCGCACGTCGCAATAGCCGCCGCGGTTCTGCATGGGGTTGTCGACGACGAAGCACTCGTCGAACTGGATGGCGCCCGTGCTGAAGCCGCCGCCCAGCGTGATCCCGTTGTCCATCCGGCCGTCGATGTTGATGTCGACGCCGTTGAAGACCTGGCGCATGTCGCCGAAGTCCGACGCGAGCTTGACGACCTCGCTGGTCCCCTTCGCCTGCCCCGCGGGCGAGATGGTGTACAGGCCGTCCAGCGTCGCTCCGCTGTAGGCGCCCAGCCGCTCATCGGCCGGCGCCGCGATGCTGAACGGACCGGAGAAGTCCTGCGGGGTGATGTTCTCGTTGTCGGACACCAGGAAGTTGCCGTACTGCGTCCGGTACCAGCCCACCTCGACCGACCAGCCGGAGAACAGCTCGTGCGTGATGGAGACGGAGTTCTGCCAGTTGTAGCGGCGCTTGCCCCAGCCTTCCAGCAGGTCCGGGGAGAACGCGCGGACGATCTGCCCCGTGCCGAACTCGGGGTTCTGCACCGGCCCGCATTCGCCGTTCGCCCCGAAGTTGTCGAAGTTGCAGTCGGGAACGAAGTTGCCGTTGCCGGGTGCCAGGCCCCAGAAGGGGATGGGCAGGTCGTTCCAGAACCGCGCGGTGGACGTCTGAATCGCCTCCTGCGGGTTGAGGTTCTGCGCCATCGACGAGGCGACCGCCATGATGTACTTGCCCCAGGTGGCCTTGAGCGCGGTGCGGCCGTCGCCGAACAGGTCGTACGACGCGCCGAGCCGCGGTGTGACGTCCTGGTAGTACGGCACGTTGTCGATCCGCCCGGTGTTCACGCCCGGCACGAACCGCGTATTGAGGCCCTGCTGCGCCGGCACCCACGCCTTGAGACGGTCGTAGCGCACGCCCAGGTTGAGCGTCAGGCGGTCGATCGTCCACTGGTCCTGCGCATACAGCCCGAAGTCGTACGACGTCTGGTTCGACACCCGCGGCGTCGCGAACTGGGACACCTGGTACGGAACCTGATCACCGAGCGGCCCCAGGGCGCCGATCGACAGGAACTCGTAGCGCAGCGGCTCGCTGTTCAGCTCCGCCAGCTCGTGGCGCTCGTAGGCCAGACGCCCGCTGACGCCCGCCTTGAAGTTGTGCGAGCCGGTGACGTACGAAACCGAGCCGCGGAACACGCGGGTCGGGAAGTTGTGCCCGGTGCCGTAGAGGCAGGGCGGCGACGTGCAGAAGCCGAATGCCTGCCAGTTGAAGAGCTGGCTCCAGTTGACGTGCGCGATGTCGGACGGCAGCACCTGCTCCTGCCGCCGCGGAGCGCTGTTGTTCGTCAGGATGGAGACGCCCGCCTCGAACAGCAGCCGGTTGCTGGCCGGCATCGTCCACGTCGCCTGCGACAGGTTGATCGGCCAGTAGGTGTAGTTGACCGACGCGTCCATGTCGGTGTAGCCCCACTGCGTCCAGTAGTTGCAGGCGCAGTTGGTCTGGAACGCCTGGTGCAGCGTGATCTTGTTCCGCTCGCTGGCCTGGATGGTCAGGCGGAGCGAGTTGTCCTGGTTGTAGAAGTCCGTCCAGGCCGGATCGTCGGGGTCGGGCGTGTAGAACGGCGTGTGGGGCGTCAGGTTGACGTTCCCCTTGGGCTGGAAGTTCTGCGCCCCCCACCAGCGGTGGGCCGTGTAGAACCACACCCGGTCGCGGACGATCGGTCCGCCGACGCCGACGCCGTAGTCCCAGATCTTGCGGTTCTTCGCCAGCGGCGACGCGCCGCGCGCCTCGAGCGCCTCGTCCACGTTGGCCGTCTGCAGGTCGCCGTTGGTGCCGCTCACGTTCACGTAGTAGCTGAACTGGTTGCCGCCTTCCTTCGGAATGGCGTTCGTGGCGACGCCGCCGAACGGGTGCTCGGCGTTCATGTCGCTCGTCGAGATGACCATCTCCTGGATGGCGGCCTGGTTCAGGAAGAACTCCTTCGACGATCCGCCGCCGGCGGTGATGTTGTTGTTGATGCTCATCCCGTCCCACATCACCTGGCCGTCCGTGTCCGAGCTGCCATGGATGGTGACGTAGCCCCAGATGTCGCCGGTCGAGCCGCCGACGTCGTGGCCGCCGCCCGCGATGCTGGCCGACATGCCGGGGGTGAGCGCCGCGAGCCCGAAGTAGGTCTTCGAGGTCGGCAGGATGTCGAGCGTCTCGCGCGACAGGTTCTCCTGGCTCACGACGTTCTGCACGTCGATGAGCGGGCTGGCGCCCGAGACCGTGATGGTCTCCTCGATGGAGCCGACGGTCATCTGCCCGTCGACGTTCGCCGTGAAGTCGGACGTCAGCTCGATCCCCTCGCGGACGAACGTGCTGAAGCCCGGCAGCGTGAAGGTGACGGTGTACGTGCCGGGCCGGAGCGCCTCGATCGTGTACAGGCCGGCGCCGTCGGTCACGGTCGACCGGACGCCTTCGATGAGCGCCGGGCTGGTCGCCTCGACCGTCACGCCGGGCAGCACGCCGCCCGTCTCGTCGGCGACGGCGCCGGCGATGGCGCCGGTCTGCGCCAGGGCTGCAGCAGGAATCAGTAGCGCGCATGCGAGTGCTGCAAGGCCCGTACGCGTCAAGCCGAAGTTCTCCATATCTGGTCCTCCCGGATGTTCCCCGAATCAGGCTGGCTTCTTGGAGTCGAAGGCCGCCGACGTGAGCTGCCGCGGGCTCGACTGCCCGCACGGCCGATATTGAGCACCCGATTCTCTTGCAATCGGCGTACCACGTCAAGCGCCGCCGCAACCGGGCGATCCATGCCGGTCCGAACGCCCGCCGGCGGCCGCTGCCGTCCAACGGCTTGAAGATCTCCAATGCCTTGGATCCGGTTGCCCGGTGCGCATCGGCCGCCGGCGCGGACAACACGTATAATCTGTCCCCATCGCCATGCCACTGACATCGAGAACCGCCTGCTCGCGCACCTTGGCCGCCGGCCTGCTGCTCACCCTGCTCGGCGCCGCCGGCGCCGGCGCGCAGGACGAACCGTTCGAGCCGGTGACCGACCGGATGCTGCTCGAGCCCGATCCGGCCGACTGGCTCCACTGGCGGCGCACGCTCGACGGGTGGGGGTACAGCCCGCTCGACCAGATCGACCGCGACAACGCGCACCGGCTGCAGCTCGTCTGGTCCATCCCGCTGCGGCCGGGCCTGTCGCAGCCGGCGCCGCTGGTGTACGACGGCCGGATGTACATCCCCAACCCGCAGGGCATCGTGCAGGCCGTCGACGCGGCCACGGGCGACCTGCTCTGGGACTACCGCAAGACGTTCGAGGGGACGCCGGACGACACCTTCCGCAGCCGCACCCGGTCGCTGGCCATCTACGGCGACCGGATCTACGTCACGACCAACGACGCGCACATCCTGGCGCTCGATGCGCGGACCGGCGAGGTCGTCTGGGACCACACCGTGGCCGACTGGCGCCGCGGCTACCGCTACACGAGCGGGCCCGTCGTGGTGCGCGGACAGATCGTCGCCGGCATCACCGGCTGCGAGCGCTACAAGGAGGGCGGCTGCTTCATCTCGGCCCACGACCCGGCGACGGGCGCCGAGCTGTGGCGCACGTCGACCATCGCCGGCCCCGGCGAGCCCGGCGGCGACACCTGGGGCGATCTGCCGGCCATGTTCCGGGCGGGCGGCGACGCGTGGATTCCCGGCAGCTACGACCCGGAGCTGGACCGGCTCTACTGGGGCACGGCCCAGGCGAAGCCGTGGGCGCGGCTGTCGCGCGGCACCGACGGCGACGCCTTGTACACGAACAGCGCGCTGGCGCTCGACCCCGCGACCGGCGAGCTGGACTGGTACTACCAGTTCGTTCCCGGCGAGTCCCACGATCTGGACGAGTCGTTCGAGGCCGTGCTGATCGATCGCGACGGCCGCCGATCGCTGTTCAAGATGGGCAAGCTGGGCATCCTGTGGGAGATCGACCGCGCCACGGGCGAGTTCGTGGCGGCGCACGACCTCGGCTATCAGACCCTGGTCGACGTCGACCCGCAGACCGGCCGCGTGACCTACCGGCCGGGGATGATCCAGGAAGCCGGCGTCGAGGTCGAGTTCTGCCCGGGCCTGTTCGGCATCCGCAACTGGCCGGCCGGCGCCTACCATCCGGAGACGCGCGCGCTCTACATCCCGATCCATCCGCACTGCACCAGGGCCGTGTACAGCGAGGTGGAGAAGCGCGAAGGGCCGGTCGGAGACTACTACTTCTACGCCGACTACGAGGCCGCCGGCTGGCGGCCGACCGGCGGCAGCCCGCATCCGCTCAGTCCCGACCACGGCGCGCACCTCGTCGCCATCGACGTCGCAACCGGCGAGGTCCGCTGGCGGCACGCGTCCGCGACGCGCGCCCTGGCCGCCGCGCTGACGACCGGCGGCGGCCTGGTGGTGGGCGGCGACGGCGACGGCTACCTGCTGCTGCACGACGCCGCGACGGGCGAGGTGCTGTTCCGCACCCGGCTGCCGGGTCCGATGCAGGGCTTCCCGATCACCTACGCCATCGACGGCAGGCAGTACCTGGCCGTGCCGGTCGGGGGCGGCAGGGTGGCCGGGTCGGCGAACACCCTCTTCGTCTTCGGCGTGCCCGAACGGTAGGCCGGCCTGCCCGCGGTCTGTGCGATCGGCGTGCGGTATGCTACCTTTACGCACGGTCGCGGCGCCCGTGTGTCCCGTCGCATCGCCCGATCGGCCATCGAGGCCAAGGAGACCGGAATGGGCCCTCTGATCATGGCAACCGTCCGCCTGCCGGCAGCCGTCGCGCTCGGCCTGCTGCTGGCTGCAACGCCGGCCGCGGCGCAGGTGGCCGAGGCCGGCGGCGATGAATCCGAACCCGGGACGCCGGCGCGGACGCCGTGGGGTCATCCCGACCTGCAGGGCATCTGGGACAGCAAGACGCAGACGCCCCTGGAACGGCCCGCGGAGCACGCGGACCGGGAGTTCCTGACCGACGAAGAGGTAGTCGCGCTCGAGCAGCAGACCCGCGAAGCGGTCGGCCGCGACGAGCGGGCCGAGCCCGGCAGCGTCGCCGACGTCGAGGGCGCGTACAACAACGCGTTCAGCACGTTCTACGCGACAGAGGTGGTGGAGACCGGGCGGACCTCGCTGATCGTGGACCCCCCGGACGGGCAGATCCCGTACACGCCGGCGGCCAGGCAGCGCGTCGACGCCGAGGCGGCGCGGCGCCAGGCGACGCGGGAGGACGCGGACGGACCGGAAGACCGGCCGGCCGACCGATGCCTCGGCTTCACGCTGCCCTGCACGTCGCCGCTGTGCGCGTTCAGCCGCATCGTCCAGACGCCGGACTCGGTGACGCTCTACTACGAGGCCGGCCACTGGGGCGGGGCCTACCGCACCATCCCGCTCGGCGGGCGGCCGCATGCCCCCGCTCACGTCCGCCAGTGGCACGGCGACTCGCGGGGACACTGGGAGGACGACACGCTGGTGGTCGAGACGACCAACTTCAGCGCCGAGTCCGGATTCCAGGGCGCCAGCCGGGACATGCGCCTGGTCGAGCGGCTCACGCGGGTCGAGACCGAGTTGCTGATGTACCGGGCCACGATCGACGATCCGGCCACGTTCACCCGGCCGTGGACCGTCGAGATGACGTGGCGCCGGGGCGACAACGAGCAGAACCTGATCTTCGAATCGGCGTGCCATGAAGGGAACTACGCACTGACGAGCATCCTCGCCGGTGCCCGCGTCCTTGAGGGAACGAGGTAATTGGAGATGTCAAAACCGTATCGGAACATAGCGGCAGGAGCGGCGATCTCGATTGGTCTGCTCACCCTGCTGGTCGTCCTCAACGCACCCGAGCCGCGTCCGGAGCCGAGCGCGCCGGTGGCGGCGGCGCCCCCCGCAGCCCCGGCTCAGCCGGCGCCGGCCGCTGCCGAGAGCACCCCGGCGGAGCCCGAGGAAGCGGCCGAGGACGAGCCGGCGATAGCTCCGGTGCCGCGCCTGGCGGGCACGTCGCACCCGGCCATCCACGGCGTGTGGCAGGCGTTCAACGAGGTGGAGTACAACCTCGAGGGACAGGCGGCCCAGCCGGCGATGGTGCTGCACGAAGGCGTGCCCAACGGCGGGCCGGTGCCCCACGCCCCGGTGCTGGCGCTGGGCGCGCTGGGCGGCGTGCCGCCCAGCCTCGGCGCGGTGGTCGGCGGGACGATTCCGTATCGGCCGGAAGCTCTCGTGCAGCGCGACGACAACCGCGCCAACGCGCTGACTCGCGATCCGGCGGTCAAGTGCCTGATGCCGGGCGTGCCGCGGGCGACCTATCTCGGCTATCCGTTCCAGATCACGCAGGGTACCGACAAGATCATGGTCGCCTACGGCTTCTCGAATGCCGGGCGGACGATTCATCTCGACGAGGTCAACTCGCCGGGCCTCGACTCCTGGATGGGCCATTCGGTCGGCCGCTGGGAGGGCGACACGCTGGTGGTCGAGGTCACCGAGCTCAACGACCAGACCTGGCTCGACCGGTCGGGCAACTTCCACAGCGGATCGATGACGGTCACCGAGCGCTATACCCCGCTCTCGCCCTACCACATGCAGTACGAGGCGACCATCACCGACCCGGAGGTGTTCACCGAGCCGTGGACGATCTCGCTGCCGCTCTACAAGCGGATGGAGTCGAACGCCCAGGTGCTCGAGTACCGTTGCGTGGAAATGGTCGAGGAGCTGATCTACGGGCACCTGCGCAGGGAGCAGCTCGTCCAGCACTGGGAAGGCGACTACGGCCGGCGGGGGGGGACGGTGATCGTGCACATCACCCGCCGACCCACCCAGGAGCCGGACATCTAACCCTAGGGAGGACAACACCGATGCGTAAACACCAACTCACATGGACGGGGGCGGCGCTGGTCGTCGCGTTGCTGGCGGGCGCAGGCTCCGTCTCGGTCGTGGCCCATCACGCGTTCTCGGCCGAGTTCGACGCCAACCGGCCCATCCACTTCCAGGGCACCGTCGCCAGGGTCGAGTGGATCAATCCCCACGCCTGGATCCACATGGACGTCGAGATGGAGGACGGCACGACCGAGCGCTGGATGATCGAGGGCGGCAATCCCCACAACCTCTTCCGCCGCGGCTTCAACAAGGACGTCATCACCGTCGGCATGGAGATCGTCGTGGACGGCTACGGCTCGAAGGACGGCACACGCCGCGCCAACGGCCGCGACCTCACGCTGCCCGACGGCCGCACGCTGTTCATGGGCTCGTCCGGCACCGGCGCGCCGCGCGACGGCCGCGATCCCACGGAGCGGTAGCACGCACCGGTCGTGAATGCATCAGGGCCCCGGCGCCGCGGCGCCGGGGCCCGTTTTCTTGTACGAGGTTGCCGGGGGCGGCAAGGGCGCTACTGCGGCAGCGCCAGCGCGATCAGCTCCGGGACCGGGTTGCCGCCGATGGTCAGCGCGATGTACTGCCGGCCGTCGAGCAGATAGGTCATCGGCGTGCCGATGGCGCCGCGCGGCAGGTCGACCGAGGCGACCTCCTCGCCGCTGGCCTTGTCGCGGGCCACCAGCCGCGGACCGTCGTTCGTCCCGCCCGCGGACAAGGCGCCGATGAGCAGGGTCTTCGTCAGCAGCGGACCGCTCCTGCCGCTGTCGCCGCCCAGCGCCGGCAGGTTCAGGTCGCGCAGCAACGGATGGTTGCGGATGCGGTCGCCGTTGCCGAGCGGCTGCATCCAGGCATGCTCGCCGGTGTTCATGTCGATCGCCGTCATCCGCGAGTAGGGCGGCTTGAACAGCGGCAGGCCGCGGGGCATGGTGGGATAGGCGCCCTCGCGATCCTGGAAGTAGCGCAGCGTGCCTTGCTCGTGCTCGCGCGGCTCGCGAACGCGAAAGACGAAGAACGTGTTGTTGGACGGGACGTACAGCATGCCCGTCTCGGGGTCCACCGCCGCCCCGCCCCAGTTCGCGCCGCCGCCGGCGCTGGGCCGTCCGAGCGTGCCCTGGTTGCCGCCCTCGACCACGAGCGACGGCGGGGTGTAGAGCGGTCCGATGCGGAACGGCTCGATCACCTCCCGCGCCATCTCGCGGATCTCCGGCGTGAAATCGGCCAGATCGTCGACCGTCACGCCCTGATACTCGAACGGCGCCGGCCGCGTCGGAAACGGCTGCGTCGCGGACGCCCGCTCGCCCGGAATGTCCGATGCCGGGACAGGTCGCTCCTCGATCGGCCAGATCGGCTCGCCGGTCACCCGGTCGAACGCGAACACGAAGCCCTGCTTGGTGATCTGCGCCACGGCCTTGATCGGCCGGCCGTCGACCACGATGTCCAGCAGGTTCGGCGCCGCCGGCAGGTCGTAGTCCCACAGGCCGTGGTGCACGAACTGGTAGTGCCAGACCCGCTGGCCGGTCTCGATGTCGAGGCAGAGCAGCGTCTCCGCGAACAGGTTGTCGCCCAGCCGGTGCCCGCCCCAGTAGTCCGGCGCGGCCGTGTTGAGCGGAATGTAGAGGTAGCCGAGCTCCGGATCGGCGCTGTAGATCGTCCAGCCGCTGATCTTGCCGGTGTAGCGCCAGGAGTCGCCCTCCCAGGTGTCGTTGCCGAAGCTGTCGGCCTGCGGCACGGTCTCGAAGGTCCACTTGCGGCGGCCCGTGCGCACGTCCCAGCCCCGCGTCCAGCCCGGGATCTGCTCCCTGTCGATGTTGTAGGACGAGATCGACGCGGGCGTCACCACGGTGTCGCCGACCACGATCGGCGGTGACTGCACGGAGTAGGTCAGCGCGTTGAGCCAGTCGCGCGTGCCGCGCTCGGCCTGCGGCAGACCCTCCATCAGGTCGACGCGGCCGCCGGCGCCGAAGCCCTCCGCCGGCCGTCCGGTCGCCGCATCGACCGCCACGAGGTAGCCGTTGCTGGTGCCCCAGAGGATCCGCTCCTCGCCGCCGTCGGTCCAGTACGCGACGCCGCGCTGGTTCCAGCGGGCGGTCATCGTCGTGGTGCCGGCCTCGTAGGTCTTGGGGTTGTAGACCCAGATCGTCTCGCCCGTGCGCGCGTCGACGGCTGCGCCGACGGACGTCGGCATGTTCAGGTACAGCCGCCCGCCGACCATCAGCGGCGTGGCCTTGAAGTTCGCCAGATAGGGCGGCTCACGGTCGCGCCAGCGCTCGGGGTCCTCCCGGTCGAGCTGCTCGAAGATGAACCGTGAGCTCGTCCACAGCTCTCCGCCCGCGGGGTCGCTCTTGCTCAGGAAGACGTCCGCCGAGCGCCAGCGCCAGGCGATCTCCAGATCGCCGAAGTTGTCGCGGTCGATCTGATCGAGCGGCGAGTACTTGGTGTTGCCGAGATCGCCGCCGTAGGTGGGCCACTCGCCGTCCGCCAGCGCGCCGTGCTGCGCCTCGGCGGCGGTTGCGCTCAGCAACGCCAACGCGCCTGCGATGCAGGCGGCCCGGCTCCACACTCGGCGTGCAATCACCATGCTCCCGCTCCTTCCGGCGTCAGGCGCTCCCAGGTGATCATCCCGCCCCAATCGGCCTCGCCCTCCGCGGGCGCAGGCAGCACGCCGGCGGTGGACAGGAAGCGCAGCACCATCCGGTTGCCCACGAACTCGTAGAAGCGCTGGGCATCCGTGTCGAGACCCGTCGTGCGCTCGGCTTCCGGCCGGTCCGTCAGATCCAGCGTGTGACCGATGCGGTGGTGGATGAAGTAGCTGCCCGCCTCGTCGACGCTGAACGGACCGAAGTAGCTGGTGTAGGAGCTGACGGCCGCCTGCGCCTCCTCGGGCGTGGGCTCGTCGCCGGCGTAGGCGGCGCGCTCCGGGTCCAGCAGGTGCACCATCATGCGGCCTGCCGGCGTGTAGATGATGAAGCCGGGCCGCAGCGGCGGGTCGTCGTCGGTGGCGCCCTCGTTCGGCACGTGGTGCCAGAAGCCGAAGACGCGCTCGTGCGTCGGGGTGACCTCGGCGAGGTCGGGCAGGCGGGTCCACACCGCGGTCGGCGTCGCGCCGTCCGCGGTCGCGGGCAGCTCCAGCGACAAGCGGTCGGCCGACACCTCCACGGCACCGGTCCGACTGCCGCCCGTCAGGCCCGGATCGCGGCTGCCCTGCACCTGAACGGTCAGTTGGCCGGCGGCCTCGTCGATCGTGTAGATACCGAAGTATGCCGTGTACCCGTCGAGGTCGGCCAGGGCCTGCTCCGGCGTCGGGTCCTCGTACTGCGGCCGACCCTGCTGCATGATCGCGAGCCCGATGTGTCCGGCGTCGTCCAGGATGAGCTGGCCGATCGCACCCGGTGCGCCCAGCGCCGGCCCGTCCGGCGCCGGCAGCGCCGCCCCTGCCGCGTCGCGCAGCTCGACCGACTCGAGCTCCCATGTGCCGACGACGTCGGCGCCCAGCGAGGGGGCCTCGGCCGGCGCCTCCGGCATCGCTTCCTCCGCCGGTCCGCCGCCGCATCCGGCCAGACCCGCCACGAACCCGAGCAATCCCAGCATGACCGCGCAATTCGTTCGCATCGTCGGCTCCATTTCAGATGGGGCTGCGCCCCAAGCCCCGGCGGCCGCTTGCGGGGACCCCAATGCCCCGCGCCGCTACCGCCGAGGCGCGCTGTGCGCGCCTTGCGAATGCGGCGGGGCCTCGCCGGCTGCTAGGATCATAGCTTCCGGAAGGAGGGGCAGCAATGCAGCGCCGAGACGTTCCCGGAGCCGCGCGAGCGGCGGTTGCCGCGGCCATCGTCGCGATCGCGGCGGCCGGCGTCGCGGGCCAGAACCCCGCCGGGCCGTCGGATGTGCCGCGGACGCCGTGGGGCCACCCCGACCTGCAGGGCGTCTGGAGCCACACCACCACGGTACCGCTCGAGCGGCTGGCGGCGCCCGGCGGGAACGCGGCAGCCGCGGAGGCGGAGACAGCCGGCGCCGGGCCGGCGCCGCTGGTCGTCGACACGCCCGACGGCCGTCTGCCGCCGCTCACCGCGCGCGGGCGCCAGCGGGCCGACGCCGGCGCCCACGATTTCACCGACGGCAACGTGCCGGTGGCGTCCTGGCAGGAGCTGTCGCTGTTCGACCGCTGCATCACCCGCGGGCTGCCCGGCGCCATGTCGCCCGGGGTCTACAACCACAACTACCAGATCATGCAGACGCCGACGCACGTGGTGCTGGTCGTCGGCACGATCCGCGACTCGCGCATCATTCCGATCGACGGCCGGCCGCACGTCGGCGAGGGGATCCGCCAGTGGCTCGGCGACTCCCGCGGCTACTGGGAGGGCGACACGCTGGTCGTCGAGACGCGGAACTTCAGCCGCAAGACCAATACGCGCATGGCCACGGTGTTCGGCGGCAGCGAGAACCTGCGGCTGATCGAGCGGTTCACGAGCATCGACGCGGACACGCTCGACTACCGCTTCACGTTCGAGGACCCGGCGGAGTTCACGCAGCCCTGGACGGCCGCGATCCCGCTGACCAGGAGCGAGGGCGCGGTCCTCGAGCACGCCTGCCACGAAGGGAACTACGCGCCCGCGGGGGAGGTCATCACCGGCTCCGGCGTGACGGAGGAGCGGACGGCCGCCGAGAGCGGCCGGAGGTAGGCGGACTGCCCGGCGGCGGGGTGGCACAGGATCGCGCCCCGCCGCCGGGAAAGCGACCGCCGGGGGTGCGGGGCGCAGCCCCGTCTGAAGTCAGTACTTACCGAGACCCTCCGTGAGCTCGATGCGCGTGCCCCACGGGTCGGTCACGAACGCGACGCCCAGCTCGAGCGCGTCGGCGTAGCGGTACTCGCCGTCGAGCTCGATCCCCTTCGCCTGGAGCTGCTTCGCGAACTCCTCCAGGTTCTCCACCTCGAAGCCGATGTGATCCAGCGCCTTGAAGCGGGTGGCCTTGACGGGCGCGGCCGAGGGCGAGAACGTCAGGTTCACGCCGGGCAGGTCCGCAGCCTCGAACGAGCCGCGCATCCCGGGCACGGCGCCGAACGCGTTGGCGTACCACGCCTTCATCGCGTCCACGTCCGGGGTCGCGAAGTGGACGTGGTGCAGGATGATCGACCCGCTCATCGACTTGTTCTCGAGCAGCTCGACCTTCACGCCGTCCGGAGCCATGACGAAGGAGATGTAGGTGTCCTGGTTCTCGACGCGCACGAGACCATCCTCGTCGACCGCGACCGAGGGCGGCATCTCCTCGCGGGTGATGTTCGGATAGCCCGCGTCCTTCACCTTCCTGACCATCGCCCGCAGGTCCGGCACCTGGAAGCCGATGTGGTTCACCGAGGTCCCGATGGTTCCGCCGCTCGGCACCTGCTCGCTGAGCAGCATGTGCACGCCGGGAATCCGGATGACCGGGATCGGGATGGGGCCGAGGTTGCCGGCATCCACGCCGCCGAGCGTGTCGACCCAGAACTTCTTCTGCGCCTCGATGCTGCTCGTGTAGATGTGATGGTGCCCGTAGACGACGGGGCCATCGGTCCTGAGCTGCGCCGTCGCCGTCGTCGAGCCGGCCAGCAGCAGCAGTCCCACGAGTACGCACACGGTCTGTCTCTGCATCGGTGTCTCTCCTTGCTAGCTTCAATCAGACGGGGCTGCGCCCCGAACCCCCGGCGTTCGCTTGCAGACTCCTAGAAGACCGCCAGCGGATTGATGGCCGTCCCGGCGCCGTTCGGCACGCCGTGGGGCGAGGCCATGAACAGGAACTCCCAGCGGTTCAGCTCGCTGGCCGTCTCGGCGAGCGCCTCGAGGCCCAGGTTGTCGAACAGGTGCACGCCGAGCGCGACGAGCGTGAAGAAGTGCACCGGGATGGCGACGCCCTCGACCTGGCCGCCCTCCTGCGGCACGTCGGCCCCGAGCAGCGCGATGTCGCGCTCCTTGAAGAACGGGAGCAGCGACGGGTGGTAGCCGCCGCTCTGGCCGACGTCGCGGCCCGTGCGCAGGAACAGCGCGTCGCCGGCCGAGATGGTGATGCCGGTCTCGGCCTCCCAGGCCTCGATGTCCTGGCGGCGCACGGCCGTGCCCGGCAGGTCGATTAGCACGCCGCGCGTGACCAGCCCCTCTTCCTTCAGGTTGACGACGCCCATGGCGGTGCAGCCGTCCTCGGTCGACGCGACGTCCTCGAAGTCGCGGCCGTTGTACACCTTGCCGTTGTAGGCGACATGACAGAACGCGTCCAGGTGCGTGACGAGGCCGCCGTGGTACTCGATCTCGTAACGCTCCCAGAAATAGCCGTTGTCGGTGTCGATCCCGAACACGTTGCGGACCGACCCGGCCAGCACCGGCGGCCGGTTCGCGCTGGTGCTGGCGGGATCGTCCAGCCGCTCGATCGTCATGTCGCGCGCCATCGAGACGACCCGGCCGCTCTCGACCAGCTGCGCGGCCTCCACCCGCTTGGCCGGCGTGATGAGGTTCAGCGCGCCGAGCTGATCGTCCTCGCCCCAGCGGCCCCAGTTCGACAGCTCGGTCATCCAGCGGTCGTACTGCTCCTTCGTCACCTCGTCACCCGACCCGCCCTGGGCCTGCACGCCCGCGCCGGCCCCGAGCAGGACCGCGGCCGCGATGGCCAGACTGCCTGCCGCAAGCATCACTCGCATGTTCTCCTCCCGTACCGTTGCTGCCTCGTGAATCGTGGTCGCGCCGCCCGCACGCACGGTCAGGACGGCAGCGCGAAGGCGATCAGCTCCGGCACGCGCCCCCCGACCGTGAGCGCGATGTACTGCCGGCCGTCGAGCATGTACGTCATGGGCGTGCCCAGCGCCCCGCCCGGCAGATCGACCGAGCCGACAATCGCGCCCGTCGCCTTGTCGTACGCCACCAGCCGGGGACCGCCGTCGCTGCCGCCGGCCGTGAGCGCGTTGACGAGCAGCGTCTTCGTCAGCAGCGGCCCGCCCCGGCCGTCCCCACCGAGCGGGGGCAGGTCCAGGTCGCGCAGCAACGGCAGGTTGCGGTAGCGGTCGCCGTCGCCGAGCGGCGTCATCCAGGCGTGCTCGCCCCGGTTCATGTCGATGGCGGTCATCCGCGAATAGGGCGGCTTCCACAGCGGCAGCCCCCGCGGCATGACCGGCCCGCGGTCGCCCTGGCCCCAGCGCCAGACGTAGCGCATCGTGGCCGGACTGTTCGGGTCGACGTCCGCGAACGGGATGACCGTGTGCGTGTTCACCGACGGCACGTAGAGCAGCCCCGTCTCGGGATCGACCGCCGCGCCCGACCAGTTGGCCCCGCCGCCGACGCTGGGCCGAATCAGCGTGCCCTGCGTCGAGTTGGGCGTGAAGAGCGGCCCCAGCCGGTAGCCCTCGACCGCCGCGATGGCCATCTGGCGGATCTCGGGGGTGAAATCGACGAGGTCGTCGATCGACGTGCCCTGGTACTCGAACGCGGCCGGGCGGGTCGGGAAGGGCTGCGTCGGCGACGGCACCTCGCCGACCAGGTCGGTGTCCGTCGGCACGGGCCGCTCCTCGATCGGCCAGACCGGCTCGCCCGTCACCCGGTCGAACGTGTAGACGAACCCCTGCTTGCTCGGCTGCGCCACCGCCTTGATCGGCCGCCCGTCCACGACGATGTCGATCAGGTTCGGCGCCGAGGCGAAGTCGTAGTCCCAGAGGCCGTGGTGCACCGCCTGGAAGTGCCAGACGCGCTCGCCGGTCTGCACGTCGACGCAGACCAGGCTCTCGGCGAACAGGTTGTCGCCCGGCCGGTGGCCGCCGTAGTAGTCGCCGGTCGGGGTGCCCGTCGGCAGGTACGCGTAGCCCAGCTCCTCGTCGCCGCTCATCAGCGACCAGACGTTCGCCGCGCCCGAGTAGCGCCACGACTGGTTCAGCCAGGTGTCGGCGCCGTACTCGTCCGCGCTCTGGGGGATCGTGTGGAAGTCCCACTGGTGCCGGCCCGTCCGGACGTCGTAGGCCCGGACCCAGCCGGGCGGCATCTCCCTCGTGATGACCATGTCGGTCATCGACGAGCCGACCAGCACCGTGTCGCCGATCACCAGCGGCGGCGACTGCGACGACAGCGCCAGCAGGTTCTGCACCGTCCGCGACTCGCGGCTGGCGCGCGGCACGCCCGCCATGAGATCGATGCGCCCGCCGTCGCCGAAGTCGGCGGCCGGCCGGCCGGTCCGCGCGTCGACCGCGATCAGGTAGCCGTCGCCGGTGGCCCACACGACGCGGGCCTCGCCGTCGGCCTCCCAGTAGGCGACCCCGCGATGGCGCCAGGGAATCACGGCCGGCGTGCCCGACTCGTAGGCCTTGGGGTCGAAGGCCCAGAGCGTCTCGCCAGTCCGCGCGTCGACCGCCGCGGCCTGGTACAGCGGCGTGCTCAGGTACAGGACGCCGTCGACCATGAGCGGCGTGGCGACCAGCAGCGAGGTGCCCGGCCGGGAACTGTACAGGTCCGTGTCCCAGCGCTCGGGATCCTCGCGCGCCAGCGCCTCGAACACCTCGCGCGCCGGGCCCACCCAGGTGCCGCCGCCCTCGCTCCTCGCGAGGTGCGTGTCGACCGACCGCCAGCGCCAGGCGATCTCCAGCGTCTCGAAGTTGTCGTGCGTGATCTGGTCGAGCGGCGAGTACTTGGTGCTGCCGGTGTCGCCGCCGTAGCTGCGCCATTCGCCGTTGGCGGCCCCGTGCTGCCCGGCCGCCGGCGCGGCGAGCAGGCCCGCGAGCACCAGGGCGGCTCCGAGTCGTCTCAGCATCTGCGTTCCTGGCTTCAATCAGACGGGGCTGCGCCCCGAACCCCCGGCGGTCGCTCGCGGGGACCCCGCAGCCCCGCGCCGCGATCGGGTCGTAGCGTCCCGGCGCCCGCGCTGCGCAACTATACCGGCTCGCCTCGCGTCCGTCTACGCGGCGTGCCGGAGCGGCGAGCGTCGCGGAGGAAACCGGCGCACGCGCGCTCAGCGGGCCTCGTCGAGCCCCTGGCTGGCCGGCCGGTTGCCGGGGTCGAGCTGCAACGCGCGCTCGTCGCTCGCGCGCGCCGCCTCGAGGTCCGCCAGCCGCCGGGAGAACCCGGCCGCGAGCTCGTGGTTGCCCCGGCCGAGATGCGTCTCCGCCAGCAGGCGCAGAACGGACTCGTTGGTGCCCTCGTCGCGGAACGAGGCCAGCAGCGGATCCAGGTCCGCCTCGGTGACGGCCCCGCGAAACACCCGCCGCAACCTGCCGGCGCGGTCGAATACGAACGTCGAGGGCAGGGCGAGCTCGAACTCGGAGCCGAAGAACGCCGTCATCACCGGCTCGTCCATGAGGAACTGCGGATAGCGGATGCCGAAGCGCTCGAGCGACTCGCGGACGGAGTCCAGATCGTCCAGCTCGACGCTGAGGCCGACGAAGTCGATCTCGCCGTCGTAGCGTTCCGCCAGGTCGACGAGCGCCGGCAGCTCGTCGTTGCAGGGCGGGCACCACGGCGCCCAGAAGTTGACGACCGACGGCCGCCCCCCGGCCAGCAGCCGGCGGCCGCCGTCGAGCGCCTGCGCCACGACCGCCGGCGACGGCGCGCCCGTCATGGTCGGCCGCGATCCGTCGGACCAGCGCGGCAGGCGGCGCGCGTCGACGGTGCCGGCGCGCTCGTCGACGACGAGCAGCCGGTCCGCCGGCAGGTCGCGCCAGGCGCCGACGGCGCCCGACGGCCAGCGCACCTCGAGCCGCTCGATCGTCTCCGCCCCGCCGAGCCCGAAGTGGAGATCGAGCGGCACCTGGACCCGCAACCCCTCCGTGAGCCTGACGACGCCGCGGCGTGTCACCCCGCCGGCGCGCAGCGCCACCTCGGCGCCCAGCGCCTGCGCGTCGGGTCCCGCCCCTGCCAGCCGCACGCGCGCGAAGCGCTGCGGCGCCGACGTGTTCTCGAGCAGCTCGAGCCCGCGGCGCGTCAGCAGCGCCAGATCGAGATCGCCGTCGCCGTCGATGTCGACGGGCGCCGCGGCCCGGCCGTCGTGGTCCGCGTCCGGTCCCGGCACGTCGGCCGGCCGGACGAACCGTTCGCCCGCGCCGGCCGGGTCGGGACGCTCGGCGTCCGACTCCCGCGTGAAGCGCAGGCCGCCCTGGTTGACGAAGAGGAGCTCGTCCGCGCCGTCGGCCTGGCCGCCCCGCGCGACGAGGTCGAGCCGCCCGTCGCCGCTCAGGTCGCCGGCCGTCAGCAGCTGCGACTCGCCGCGCCTGAGGCCGGGCGGATTGTCGAACTCGAGCGCGCGCGGCAGGTACACCCACTCGCCGCCCCGGCGGGTGTGGATCCCCATCCACGCCCGCCCGTCGCCGTAGGCCACGCGGCTCCCGACGATCTCCTCGAGCCCGTCGCCGTCGAGATCCACGAACAGCGCCTGGCTGGGAATGAGCCGACCGTCGCCGAACGGCAGCGGTTCGCGGACGAACCCGCCCCGCCCGTCGTTGCGAAAGACGATGGCGTGGACGCCGGCCTCGGTGGCCAGGATGTCCCAGTGGCCGTCCCGGTTCCAGTCCACGACGCCCAGCGCCGAGTCGATCAGGCTCATCCCCGCGTCGGCGACGGCCCGCCGCAGCCGCTCGTTCTCCGGCGAGCGGTTGAAGTGCAGGCCCACCGCGTCGGTGATGGCGCGCAGCGGAGGAGCCGGACCGTCGTCCTGCGCCGCCGGCAGGGCCGCCGGCAGGCCGAGCAGGACGGCCAGGCAGGCGGCCGCGATCCGGGTCCCGGAGGCGGCCGCCTGCACCCCTCTAGAAGTCGTACTGGCCGCCGAACTTGAAGAGCCGCCCCCCCATGACCTGGGCCACGCGCGGATACGGCAGGCCGGGCGCGGTGTAGTTCGCGACCAGGTTGGTCGCGCTCACGTGATTGAAGATGTTGAAGATATCGAACCACGCGCGAATCCGCGAGCCGCCGACCCGCAGGATCTTCGTGAAGCGCAGGTCGAGCTGCGTGAGCCGCTGCTCGTACAAGGTCGACCCCGTGAAGTTGAACGTCTGGCCGAGCGTCACCGAGGCGCTCCCCGTCCCGGCCGGAAAGAGCTGGATCTCCTCCTGCGTAACGGCCATCTCACGGCCGATCTGCTCCTCGATGAGCGCACGCTCGACCGGATTCTGTCCCGCCTGGTAGAGCGATTCCCACGGCAGGCCGGCGAGGTTCTGGAACACGAACGAGAGCTGCGTGTCGTATGGCAGCGGCACGGCTCCGTTGAGCTTGAGCTGCGTACCCGCCGACCAGGGCGTCTGCACGTTGCAGTAGCCGTCCCTGGCCTGCTGGGGATTGTCGATGACGAAGCACTCGTTGAACGAGAGCGAGCCGGTGCTCAGGCCGCCGCCCAGCGTGACGCCGTTGTCGAGCCGGCCGTTGAAGGTGACGTCGACGCCGTTGAACCACTGCCCCATGACGTCGCCGCCAGGCAGGTCCTTCGCCAGCAGCACCAGGTTGTCGGCGCCGCGCGCCAGCGCTTCCGGCCTGATCGTGTAGAGACCGTCGATGCGCGAGCCGCTGAAGGCGCCCAGCCGCGGGTCCTCCGGCGCGGTGACGTAGTAGGGATCGAAGTCCTGCGGACCGATGAGCTGGTTGTCGGCGACGATGTGGTTCTTGTACCAGGTCCGGAAATACCCGACCTCGACCGACCAGCCCTCGGTCAGCTCCTGCTGGATCGAGACGGAGGTCTGCCATTGATACCCGCGCCTCCCCCACCCTTCGAGCAGGCCCTGGGAGAACCGCTGGGTGCTGTCCGGCGTGCCGAACTGCGGATCCTCGATCGGCCCGCACTCGCCGTTGGCCCCGAACTTGTCGAAGTTGCAGTCGGGGATGAAGTTGCCGTTGCCGCCCTGGAAGGGCAGGTCGTACCAGCGGCGCCGCGTCTCGAGCTGCAGCGCGTTGAGCGGGTTGACCTCCTCGGCAATCGACGTGCCGACCGGGAGGACGTACTTGCCGAGGGTCGCCTTGATCGCGGTCCGGCCGTCGCCGGACAGGTCGTACGCCGCGCCCAGGCGCGGCACGATGTCATGGTAGTTGGGGACGTTCTGCCGGCCGGCCACGTCGAACGCCGGCACGAAGCGGGTGGCGTCGGCCCCGAAGTACTCCAGCGCCAGATCGCCCGGGTGCGACTGGTCCGGATAGTAGGCGTTGACGTGGTCGTAGCGCACGCCCAGGTTCAGCGTCAGGCGGTCGACCGTCCATTGATCCTGGGCGTAGATCCCGAGGTCGTTCGACGAGTGGTGCGAGTTGCGCGGCGTGCCGAACTGCGTCACCGCGAAAGGAAACTCGGGCGTCGCGAATTCGTAGCGCAGCGGGTTGTTCAGATACGAGACGCCATGGCTCTCGTCGGCGTGCCGCGTGTTGAAGCCGACCTTGAGCGAGTGCGTGCCGGTGACGTACGACACCGACCCCCGGAACACGTAGGCCGGGAAATTGTGGCGGACGCCGTAGAGGCACGGGTTGCACGTGTTGAACCCGATCGCCTGGTAGTTGACGAACGGCGTGAAGATCATGTGGGCCACGTCGGTCGGCCGCACGGTCTCCTGGCGGCGCGGCGACGTGAGGTTGCGCAGGAACGACCCGCCCGCCTCGAAGAGCAGCCGGTTGCTGGCCGGGAAGGTCCACGTCGTCTGCGTCAGGTTGATCGGATAGTAGGTGTAGTCGACCGCCGCGTCCATGTCGGCGACACCGTACTGGGTCCAGAAGTGACAGGCGCAGTTCGTCTGGAAGGCCTGCGAAGCCGTGAACTTGTGCCGTTCGGTCGCCTGCACCGTGAGCCGCAGGCTGTTGTCCTGGTTGTAGAAGTCGGTCCAGGTCGGCCGCTCCGGGTCGGGTGTGTAGAACGGCGTGTGCGGCGTCAGGTTGAAGCTCGTCGCCGGCTGATAGTTCTGCGCGCCCCACCAGCGGTGCGCGGTGTAGAACCAGACCCGGTCGCGCACGATCGGCCCGCCGACCCCGACGCCGTAGTCCCAGATCTTCTTGTTCTTCGCCAGCGGGTTGACGCCCCGCTCGACCAGCGTCTGGTCGACGTTGTCGGCCATCAGATTGCCGTTGGTCCCGCTGACGTTGACGTAGTAGCTGAACTGGTTCCCGCCGTCCTTCGGGATCGCGTTGATCCCGACACCGCCGTACGCGGTCTCGGCGTCCATGTTGGCCGTCGAGACGACGATCTCCTGGATGGCCACCTGGTTCATGAAGAACTGCTTGGAGGAGCCGCCGCCGTCGGTGATGTTGTTGTTGAAGGTCATCCCGTCCCAGGCGACGGCGCCGTCCTGGGCGGAGCTGCCGTGGATCTCGACGTGACCCCACGCGTCGCCCATGCTGCCGCCGACGTCGTGGCCGCCGCCGGCGATGTTGCTGGTCATCCCGACCGTGAGCGACGCGTAGCCCCAGTAGGTCCTGCCCGTCGGCAGCACGTCGAGCTGCTCGCGCGACAGGTTCTCCTGGGTGACGACGTTCTGCACGTCGATGATCGGGCTGGCGCCGGACACCGTGACGGTCTCCTCGATGGCGCCGACGCTCATGAGCCCGGCGACGTTGGCCGTGAACCCGGACGTCAGCTCGATGCCTTCCCGGACGAAGGTATTGAACCCGGGCAGGGTGAACGTCACGTTGTACGTGCCCGGGCGCAGCGCCTCGATCTCGTAGAGGCCGGCGCCGTCGGTCACCGTGGCGCGCACCCCCTCGATCAGCGCCGGGCTGGTCGCCTCGACCGTCACGCCCGGCAGCACGCCGCCCGTCTCGTCCGTGACCTCGCCGGCGATGCTGCCGGTCTGCGCCAGCGCCGCGGCGGGTGCCGTCAACAACCACACGAGGACGGCGGCCCGCGCCCGAATCAGCCGGCCCCTCTTCGTCTGCGCCATCGGTACGCCCTCCAAGGAAGTTCCCGAATGCCGGAATGCGGCCAAACGGCACCAGAATAGCAGGTTTCCCGCCACCCCGGCCCGCGCGGCAGGGCAACGCTTCCGCAGCCTCGCCGCCGGCGCGTGCGCCGGCTTGCCTGCCTGTACCGGCCGGCCGTACGATGGCGCGCATGGAACCACTACAGTCGCGTCGCTCGCTGCTGCTCTGCAGCCTGGCGGTCGCCGCCGTGCTCTGCGTCCTGGGCGCCGCCGGCAGCGCCGCTGCCCAGGAAGACCGGTCCGGGTTCTATGTCGGCCTCGAGTTGGGCGTGTCGATCCCGTCCGGCGTCGACTCGTCGGTCAGCGGCGTCAACCACCCGACGCGCTGCGACCGGCTCCTCTATCCGGCCTCCATCAGCCCGCCGGACGACGCCGCCTGCCGCAACGACACGCCGGCGGTGATGTTCTCCAACGAGTTCGACCCGGGCCCCGGGTTCGCGAGCGGCTTCACCTTCGGCTACGCGGCCGGCGGGCCGCGCTTCGAGGTGGAGTACCTCAACCGCTACCAGGGCGACGACGTCGCGCCGCTCGGCGGCACGGAGAGCGCCGCCCTGGCCGGCAAGACCACCGAATGGTCCGGCGCCGTGCCGCCCGAGGAGTGGATCGGCGACCACCATGCTCAGCAGGTCTTCGCCAACGCGTACTACGACTTCGTGAACGATTCGCCCTGGACGCCGTACGTCGGCGCCGGCGTCGGCTGGGCCGTGACCGGGCTGAGCTACTACACCCAGCTCACCCGCAAGCCGGACGCGGAGTACCTGCAACTGGAATTCGAGCCCGACTGGCCGGACGCCGCGAAGCGCGCCGCCGCGGGCACCGCCAGCATCCTCGACACGAAGGCCGCCGGGACTGTCTTCGGCTTCCAGGTGCTGGCCGGCTTCGACTACGCGCTGACCGAGCGCACGTCGCTGGGCGCGAAGGTGC
This sequence comes from Vicinamibacterales bacterium, assembly GCA_963665465.1. Classification (GTDB taxonomy): domain Bacteria; phylum Acidobacteriota; class Vicinamibacteria; order Vicinamibacterales; family UBA8438; genus JAAXGX01. Next base: position 2,722,689 of record OY762226.1, on the reverse strand, counting down.
GCTGGGCGCGCTTCGACGATCTCGTCGACGACGCGGTGTGGACGCAGATCCGCAGCCATGTGCCGGTCAGGGCGGACGGCGTGACCCCGTTCGACGCCGGACTCGCGTTCGGCGGCCTCGGCTACCAGGCGCTGACCCTCACCCTGAAGCACCGCTTCTGACGAACCACCCGCCCAGCGGGAGCGGCGCGGGGCGAAGGGGTCCCCGCAAGCGAACGCCGGGGGCTCGGGGCGCAGCCCCGTCCGAAGCTAGAGGAACGCGAACTTCGCCGCGAAGAGCAGCGCCACCGCGACGAGCGTCGGCGAGCACTCGCGCGGGCGTCCCGCCATGACCTTGATCACGGCATAGGTCAGGAAGCCGATGCCGATGCCGTCGGCAATGGAGAACGTCAGCGGGATGGCGATGGCCGTGACGACCGCGGGGGCCGATTCGGTCACGTCGCCCCAGTCCAGGTCGCCCAGCGCCCGCGCCATCAGGCAGGCGACGAAGAGGATGGCCGGCGCCGTGGCGTAGGGCGGAATCGACGCCGCCAGCGGCGCGAAGAACAGGCAGGCGATGAAGAGGCCCGCCACGACGACGGCCGTCAGCCCGGTCCGGCCGCCCGCGCTCGTGCCCGCCGCGCTCTCGATGTAGCTCGTCACCGGCGACGTGCCGAGCGCGGCGCCCGCCACGGTGCCGGTGGAATCGGCAATCAGCGCGCGGCTGATGCGGGGCAGCCGTCCCTGCGCGTCGAGCAGGTTCGCCTGCCGCGCGACGCCAATCAACGTGCCGGTGGTGTCGAACAGGTCGACGATGAGGAAGGTGAGGATGACGGTGATCATCCCGGCCTGCAGGGCGCCCGCGATGTCCAGCGCCAGCAGCGCGGGCGTGGGGTCGGGCGGCGCGGAGACGAGGCCCTGCCACGCCGAGGCGCCCCAGACGATGCCGGCGCCCGTGACGCCGAGCACGCCGATGACGGTGGCGCCCGGCACGCCCCGCGCCGTGAGCGCCACGATGGCGCCGAAGCCCAGCAGCGCCAGCACCGGCTCGGCGGCGACCAGATTGCCGGTGGTGACCAGCGTCGCCTCGCTGCCCTCGATGACACCGGCGTTCCGCAGGGCGATGATGCCCAGGAACAGGCCGATGCCGGCCGAGATGGCCATCTTCATCCGGGCCGGCACCGCATTGATGATCCACTCGCGCACCGGCAGCACGCTCAGGGCGAGGAACAGCACGCCGGCCACGAAGACGGCGCCCAGCGCCACCTGCCAGTCGTAGCCGAGCCCCTGGACGACCACGTAGCTGAAGAACGCGTTGAGACCCATGCCCGGCGCCAGCGCGATCGGGTAGTTGGCGTAGAGGCCCATCACGAGCGTGCCGAACGCGGCGGAGAGGCAGGTCGCCACGAACACCGCGTCGCGCGGCATGCCGGCGTCGGCGAGGATCTGGGGGTTGACGAAGGCGATGTAGACCATCGTCAGGAAGGTGGTGACGCCCGCCCACACCTCCGTGCGGACGGTCGTGCCGCGCTCGGACAGCCCGAAGTACCGTTCCACGTCGAGCGCCATGGCGCTGCCCCCTTCTCCCGCCGAGCCGCAAGCAGCGGCGCGTCGTCGGATATCCTATCAGTGGGTCGCCTGCGGGCAGCACGCATCCGGGCGGGCGGCCGGAACGTGGCTATGGAATTCTGGGATCGTTGGCTGGAGGCGCCGCAGCGCGTCGCGCTGCGCAAGGCGCTCTTCCAGGTCCACCTGTGGAGCGGCGTCGGCCTCGGCGTCTACATCTTCGTGATCTCCCTGACCGGCAGCGTGCTGGTCTACCGGAACGAGCTGTACACGACCTTCGCGCCCCAGCCCGTCATCGTCGAGGGGTCGGGCGCAGCGCTGAGCGCGGACGCGCTGGAGCGCGCGGCCGTGGCGCACTACCCGGGGCACGAGGTCCGCGACGTGCGGGCCGGCGACAACCCCAACCAGGCGGTCGAGATCGCCCTGCTGCGCGACGGCGAGCGCATACGGCGACTGTTCGACCCCTTCACGGGCGCGGATCTCGGCGACCCGCTGCCGCTGGGGTACCGCGTCACCGCGTGGCTGCTCGATCTGCACGACAATCTCCTGGGCGGCGAGACCGGCCGGCGCATCAACGGCCTGGGCGCGCTGCTCCTCATCGTGCTCTCGATCACGGGTGCGGTGATCTGGTGGCCCGGCATCTCGCGCTGGCGCCGCAGCCTCACCGTCGACCGCCGGCGGCTCAACTGGAGCCTGCACAGCACGTTCGGGTTCTGGTGCTGGCCGTTTCTGTTGATGTGGGGCGTCACGGGGGCCTACCTGTCGTTCCCGGCCCTGTTCTCCGCGGTCGTCGACTACCTCGAGCCGTTCGACCCGACCAACCCGGTGGACCGCATCGGCGACCGGGTGATGTACTGGCTCGCCTTCCTGCACTTCGGCCGGCTCGGCGGACGCGGCATCCCCGGCTGCGAGGCCGTCTGCAACGAAGTGGCCAAGGCGACCTGGGCGCTGATCGGGATCGTGCCGACCGCCCTGTTCGTCACCGGCGCCGTGATGTGGTGGAACCGCGTCGTCCGGCGGCGGCTGGCCGCGAAGCCCACTCGCTGAGCCGCGGATGCAGCAGGGCCAGTACTTCGCGGACGACTCGCCGGCCGACCGCGAGCAGGTGCGTCTGCAGGCGCTCGAAGGGCTGTGCGACGGCGCGACCACGCGGCGCCTCGAGGCGCTCGGCGTCGGCGCGGGGTGGCGCTGCCTCGAGGTGGCCGCCGGCCGCGGCTCCGTCGCGCGCTGGCTGGCCGCGAAGGCTGGACCGTCGGGCCGGGTGGTGGCCACCGACCTCAACACGCGCTTCCTGCGCGCCGCGGCGCTGCCCGCCAACGTCCAGGTCCGGGAGCAGGATCTCCTCGAGCGCGACTTCGAGCCGGCGGCCTACGACCTCGTGCACGCCCGGGCGCTGCTCGTGCACATGCCCGACCCCGAGCAGGCCGTCGCGCGCCTCGCGGCCGCCGTCCGTCCCGGCGGCTGGCTGCTGATCGAGGAAGCCGACTTCAGCATGTTCCGCGCCTCCGACGTCCGCTACCCGGGCGCCGAGGCGTTCGACCGGAAGGTCCGACGCATTCTCGACGCCATCCGCAGCGCAGGCATCTATGACGCCTGCCTGGGGCACCGCACGCCCCTGTTCGCCGAGCGGCTCGGCTTCGAGCGCACCGGATACGAGTGCTTCCCGTTCATGGCCCGCGGCGGCGACGACCCGGGCGGCAGGTTCTGGAGCCTCACGTTCCCCCTCTCGGGACCGGCGCTCGTCGCGGCCGGCGCCGTCGGTCAGGACGACCTCGACCACGTGCTCGCCTGCCTGGAGGATCCCGACTTCCGCTTCATCGCCGGCGTGCTGTTCGGCGCCTGGGGACGCCGGCCGTAGGATCATGCCCCGGCGAGCGGCCGGCCGGCGCGCCGCTCACAACGTCGATCGCCTCCAGGCGGTCGCGAGGCTGTCCGCGTACTCGTTCCAGCGCCCCCCGGCATGGGCGGCAGTCCACCGCAGCCTGCAGGCCGGGTGGGCGCGGTAGCGCGCCAGCAGCTCCCGGACGAGGTCGAGGTTGCTGATCGGGCCGGTCTTCCGCTTCCAGCCGGCGCGCTCCCACGCCGGCGCCCAGCGCGTGATGGTGTCCACGCAGAGCCGGCTGTCGCTCAGGACGTCGATGTCGGCGTCGACCGGCAGCATCCCGAACGCTTCGATCAGCGCCCGCAGCTCCATGCGGTTGTTGGTCGTGTCCGGCTCGTGGCCGTGGGCCTTCGAGACGATCCGGCCGTCCTCGACCCAGACGACGCCCCAGCCGCCCGGACCGGGGTTCGGCACCGCGCTGCCGTCGGTGAACACGCCGCGATCGGGGCCGCCGTCGTACTTGGCCAGGACCTCGGCGAGCGTCAGGTTCTCCTCGCGCAGGGTGCGACTCCGAGCCGTCCCGCCGCGGGCGGCGCGGGCGGCGCCACGGGCGCCGGGCCGCTTCCGCGGCGGATGCAGCCGGCAGTACTTCGGCTGCCAGCCGGGATACTTGTCGAGCGCCGCCTGCGCAACCTCGAACGACGCCTGGCACACCACGCACGTGAAGCTGGGCACGGCGCAAGGATACGACGGCCCGGACCGGCACCCGCGAGGAGGTGGAATTTCGCGCTACGCGATCCGGCCGGCGAGGGCCGCTGCCACGCTCCTGACGGCCTCCGCGCGGGCGTGGCCGGGCACGCCGCCCGGGCGGGGTCGGGAGAGCTCGCTCCACTCCGCCCGCCCGCGCGCCGCCGCCCACGACGCCCGCCAGGCGGGGCCCGCGTCGTGCTCGAGGCTCTCGCTGACCGCCGCCTCGATCGGGACCGGCTCGATTGCCGCGTGCCCGCGGGCCAGCACGGCGCGGATGGTCGCCACCGCGCGGGCCGCCAGCAGCTCCACGCCCGCGTCGCCGAGCCGGACCTCTTCCTGCCCGCGCAGCCGCCGCAGCACCTTGCGCGCGCTGGCGCCGGCCGCGCCGAGCGCCGAACCGATGGCGCCGAGGACCGCGAACCCGCCCAGGGACACGCCGCCCACCGCGATGTCGACCATCGCGCCGGTCGCCACCAGGCCCGCGCCGGCGCCGGCCGCCCACAACCCGGCGCGCTCGAGGCTGGCGGGGCTCAGGAAATCCACGCCGCCGAGCGCCTCCGCGACGTCGAACGCCACGGCGCGCGCCTCGTCGCCGTAGAAGCCGAGCGTCGCGGCTATGCCGTCTCGGGCAGCAGTCTCGCGCTCGCGCAGCCCCGCGAGCAGCAGCGCGGTCGCGTCCTCGACGGCAACCCGGCGGGCAACCTCGTCGCGCGGCTCCGCCGCGCTCACCACCACCGCCGCCGCCGCGGTGATCAGGAGCTCGGCGGCGACATCCGCCGCCGCGGCAATCGCCTCCCGGCGCTGGCGGGACCGCAGCGCCAGCCAGCGTTCGAGGGCCGCCTCGTGGCCGGGGGCCAGGGCCTTCAGGGCGGCCAGCAGCCGCCGCTCGCCGGCATCGTCGTACACCACGGCGTCGAAGGCCACGGTGGCGTGCAGGCCCTGCCGGGCGCAGGCGCCGCGCCAGTCGGCCGGGCGGGCGTCGGGATGGGCGGCGTAGTTGAGGACCGGGACCAGCGGCCGGGCCGTGGCCGCCAGCACGGCGAGCTCGTCGAGATGCTTCGGCTTCGGCTCGTCGCGCGCGTCGACGGCGTACAGCAGCACCTCCGCGCTCAGCGCGGCCCATACGGACGCCGCCTCCAGGCCCAGGTCGTTGACATCCGCGGCGGCCGGCGAGGCGAGGAAGCGGTCGAGCAGGGTCCGCGGATCGTCGTAGCGGTCCGTCTGCTCGGACTCCATCGCGTCCCGCAACCGATCCGACTCCTCGATGCCGGGCGTGTCGAGCAGGACCGCGATGACGCCCTCCTCGTCCGCGACCTCGCCCGCCTCCACCGCCCGCGTGGTGCCCCCGCGGGCGCTCACCTCACCGATGTCGCGGCGGCGCAGCAGCGTCTGGAGCAGCGACGTCTTGCCGGTGTTCGTGTGTCCGACCAGGGCCAGCCGCAGCGGTTGGCCGGGGGCGCTCAAGCGTCCCTCCCGGCCGCCGCCACGACGCGGGCGCGCGCCGCGGCGAGCCAGCGCCTGGCCCCGTCCGCGTCGTCGAGCGCGGGCGCGACGTCGTCCGGGGCGAGCGCCTCGAGCGCGCGTGTCGTCCGCGCCTCGTCGGCGCCCTGCGCCCACCAGAGCACGGCGCTCGCCGCGGCGGCCAGCACCGCCTCGCCCAACCGCTGCGGACGGTCGGGCCCCGCCTCCGCCGCCGGCCCGGACGCCGCGCCGCCCCGCCGGGCCAGCGACAGCAGCGCGGCCACGCCCGCCCCGGCGGCCGCCCAGCTCGGCAGGGCCAGCAGCGCGGCGGGCGCGACGCTGGCCGCGGCGGCGCACGCGGCCGCCCCGAGCACCCCCCCGAGCCCGGCCCAGAGGGCGCGCTGGCGGAGGCCGGCCGGCAGCAGGCCCACGCCGGTTGCGGCGAGCGACGCCGCCAGGCGCGGAGCGTCGGACGCATCGAGGCCGCGCAGCGCGGCGAGACGCGCGCTCCAGTCTGCCGTGGCCGCAGCGCTTCCCGCTTCCGCGCGGAATGCGCGGGCGACCTCGGTCAGGCAGGCGGCCAGGGCCGCGTCGGAAGGCAACGGGTCGTCGCCCTCCAGATGGCGCCCGATGGCGCCGAACGCGGCGTCGAGGGGCGCCGGATCGAGATCGGCCGGCGCCCGGCCGGCGTCCTGCGCCCCGGGGCCGGGCCGGGTACCGCTCGGCGGCTCACCGCGCCCATTGGTGGGACCCTGCTGCCCCATGGCGCCCGCAAGGCGGCGGCGGCTCGCGTCGGTCAGCTCCGCGAGATCGCATTCGAACGGCGCGACGCCAGTCGCCCGCGCGAGCGCGCGCCATTCCTCCAGGCGGACCGCGGCGGTGCGGGCAGGCTCGGCGCGCCGCAGCGCATCGCCGCCGTCTAGCACGAGCAGCGGCGCTTCGTGCGAGGCATCGGCCAGCGTCCGCAGCCTGCGCCGGACCGCGCGGTCCGGCGTCGCCGGCAGCCAGCCCACGATGGCGACCCGGGCGGGAGCGGCGTGGACGATGTCGCGCACGCGCTCCAGATCGGCGGCCGCGTCGACGCTGCCGAGATCATCGAGGCGGTCGAGCGGGGCCGGCAGGCCGACCGCCCGCGCGGGCCGCTCCAGCCGGACGACGTGCGTGCAGGACCGGCCGCTGCCGGGCGCCGCCCCCTGCGCGACGGCGGCCGGCGCGCCCCGCGGCGGCGGCGGGGGCGCCGCGGAACGCAGGATCTGGGCGACTGTCGGTCGCCAGCGCGCGGCGCTGCGGTGTCCCAACACCGCCTGCAGCAGCGTCCAGGCCGCCATGGGGAACAGCAGGTAGACGGCGATGCCCGCGGTCAGAAAGCGGATCCACGCCCGGCGCGCCGCGAGCGCCGCGGCGTCGGCGGCGGGGGCGGCCGGCGCAGCGGCGATCGGCGCCAGCTCGTCGGCGCCGATGAGCGGGGCCAGCGGCGCCGCCGCCAGCTCGACCACCGCCCTGCCGAAGCTCGGCGGAATCCACGAGCTCTCCCAGCCGAAGCCGAGCGCGACGCGGGCCGTGACGATCCAGATCGTCGCGACAGCCACAATCGCGTAGGCCGTCCAGAACGTCCCGCTCCCCGCCGCCGCCAGCCGCCGGCCGCTGCCGGCCGCCAGCATGCCCCCGAGACGGCGCGCCGTCGCCGCCGGGAGGTCCGCGGCCGCCGCGTCCCGCCCGGCGGCGCGCAGCAGGCCGGTCGTGACGATGCGGCCGAGAAGCGGCGAGACCCGCCGGCGAAGCGCGAGCAGGCCGAGGCTCCGCAGCGTCAGGAGCAGCCACGGGCCACCGGCCAGCGCCAGCAGCGCCAGCGCACCGTGGACCGGCCCGTCGGCGGGACGGAGCAGCTCGGCGGTGGTCGTCCAGCCCGCCAGCGCGCCGAGCAGCGCGAGCAGTCCGAGCCCCGCCAGCGCACCGAGCCGGCCCCGGTCGGCCAGCCTGCGGGCCTGCGCGATCGTGTCCGCGTCGGACGCGCGTCCGATGTCCGCCGCCGCGGCGCGCGCGGTCCGGTCGCGCCAGTCGCGGGCGGGAGTGGCGGCGGGTCGAGTCACGGTGTCGGTCGACGCGTCGCGAAGGTTGGCCAGGATGGGAGACGAGCAGCGGCCACTTGAACCTAATGGTGCACGATCGGTCGTGCGTCTATCAACCTGGCCGGCCTCCCGACGGTGCGGCGAACGACCGCCGACTGCTCACATCGAGGCGGCCGGTCCCACGCGGACCGTGACCACGTCGGTGTCGTGGAACTGCTGGTGCCGCACCGCTGACGCGTAGTGGCGCAGCAGTCGCAGGGAAACCTCCTCCTCGACCCGCGGACCGGCCGCCCGCTCGCCGAGCAGCGCCAGCTGATCCTCCAGGTTCGCGTCGTTGGTGGTCGCGGCAAACTCGAGGTCGACCGCGTCGCCGTCGTCGCGCGCGACGAGCAGCAGGTGCCGCCTGGCCTGCGCGCCGCGCTCGCCTCCCTGCCGGGTCAGGGTGAGCAGCAGCTCCTCGCCCACCGCGCGTAGCCGGTCGGTCATCTCCGCGCTGCGTTTCCCGCGCGCGGCGAAATCGGACAGGAACGCGTCGATCCGGGGGAAGTTCTCCAGCGCGAGCTCGGTCCTGAGCCGCCGGGCGCGCGGTCCGGTCAGCTCCACGAACTGCGTCAGCACGATCACGGTCAGGCCGCCGACGGTCAGGCCGTTCGCGAGCAGCTCGCCCCATCCGCCCTGCAAGTACTCGGGGAAGATCCAGTCGAGCTCGAAGGCGATGCCCAGCCAGAAGGCGAGGCCCACCGCGACCCCCTTGCGGTGATCGAGGCCGTCGTGCATGAGGACGCGGACGCCGAGGACGAAGAGCGAGGCCACGATGACGATGTAGTAGGCAGCCGCCACCGGCCCCGGCATGGCGACGACGACGGCGACGAGCTTGGGCAGGAACGCCAGCACGACGAAGACGATGCCGACGCAGATGCCGACGACGCGGGCGGTCACCCGCGTGAGATCGGCGACCGCGATGCTGTGCACGTAGGTCGTGTTGGGCATCGTGCCCATCAGGCCGGACAGCAGGTTGCCCAGGCCGTCGGCGGCCAGGGCGCCCTGAATCGACTGGAAGTCGATGGCGCGCGGCCGGCGCCAGGAGATGCGCTGGATGGCGATGCAGTCCCCGATCGTGTCCATGGCGCCGACGAGCGTCAGCATGACGAACGCGGGCAGCAGGGCCCAGAAGTCGGGACCGAAGCCCAGGTCGATGCCGGGCCAGGCCAGCGCCGGCAAGCCGATCCAGGCCGCATCGAGGACGCGCTCGGTGTCGTAGATGCCGAACAGCACGCCGCCGACGACGCTGCCGGCCACCACCCCCGCGGCCGCGGCCCAGAGCTTCCAGGCGCCGGTGCCCCGCACCGAGATCGCCGCTATCACGCCCAGGGTGACGGCTGCCGTGACCGGCGCCGCCGCGGGCACCGCATCCGCGGGCACGTCGGTCAGCTTGCGCAGGATGATCCCCGACAGGGTCACCGGAATCAGCAGCAGCACGGTGCCCGCCACGGTCGGCGTGAAGATGCGCCGGAACAGCGAGAGCTTCGCGGCGAGCACGAACTGGAACAGGGACGAGACGATGATCAGGCTCGCCAGCAGCCCGCCGCCGCCCCGCTCCAGCGCGGCGAGGCAGATGGCGAGGAAGGCGCTGCCGGTCCCCATGAGCAGGAGGTAGCCGGAGCCGACGCGCCCTACGCGGGCGACCTGGATCACCGTGGTCGCTCCGCTGACCAGGAGGGCGGCGAACACCACCCAGGACAGGTACGCCTCGCTCCCGCCCACGGCGCCAATCAGGATGGCCGGCGTCAGCACGACGCCCGTCACCGTCAGCACGGCGTACTGCAGCCCGAGCCCGAGGGTGAGCGGCAGCGGCGGCCGCTCGTCCGGCTCGTAGCGCACGTCCTGGCTGCCGTTCGGGGTGCTGGATTCCATCGTCAGCCGTCCGACGCCGAGGGCAAGCGGCTCATGCTATATCAGCTTGCAATCGGACCACGTTTCTAGCTAACTTGGCTCCTGAAGCACGCCCATGCCCACTGTCAATGTCCATGAGGCCAAGACGCGTCTGTCCCGGCTGCTGGCACAGGTCGAGGCGGGGGAGGAGGTCGTTATCGCCCGCCGCGGAAGACCTGTCGCCCGCCTCGTGAGCTGCAAGCCCGGGACGGAGCGGCGATTCGGCGCCATGAAGGGAAAGATCGCGCTCACCGACGCGTTCTTCGAACCGCTTCCGGAAGACGAGCTGAAGTCGTGGGAAGGTGGATAGATCCGTACGCATCCTCCTGGATACCCACGCCTTCATCTGGTGGCTGGCCGGCAGCCCGCGTCTCGTTGAAACGGCGCGGCGCGCCATTGCGGCCGAGGACAACGATGTCTTCGTCAGCGCGGCGTCCGCCTGGGAGATAGCCACCAAGCACCGCCTCGGCAAGCTTCCCGAGGCCGGGGCGCTGGCCCGCGATGTGCGCGGCGCCATCGCCAGCCAGAGCTTCGAGGAGCTGCCGATCAGCGTCGCGGATGCCGCGTGGGCCGGACGGCTGGGCGGCCCGCACCGCGATCCCTTCGACCGCATGCTCATCGCGCAGGCCCTCTTGCGCGACCTCGTGCTCCTCTCCAACGAGGAAGCGTTCGACCGGTACGGCGTCAACCGGCTGTGGTGACGCGCATCCGGACGCCGACCTGCCACAGCGCCGCCAACGTGCAGGCCAGGAAGAGGCCGTCGGCGACCAGGTTGACGGTCCCGGAGAGCCCGGACAGCGCCAGGAGATAGATCATGACGTAGATGATCCCGCCGCCGGCGACGAACGCCAGGACGCTGCCGAGCCAGTGCCGCCGCCAGAGCAGCGCGGCCGCCGCCACGTAGAGCGGGACGAAGATGACCTCGGGCCAGATCAGCGAGTCGTAGACGACGCCGGCCGGGAAGGCGTCCGGCGCCACCCAGGTCCCGCTGAGCACCGAGATGACGGCGAACGCCTGGAAGAGGCTCCAGGCGAAAAACCAGCCGATCGCGAACCAGGGTCTGGTCATCGTTGCTTGCAGGGTAGCGTACGAGGCGATGGTAGACTGAGAACGTCATGCAACTAGCCACCAGGGCGCTGATCGTCGTTGGATGCCTGCTGCTGATCCCGGTGACCGCGGTCCTCACCGCCGCCGCGAAGCAACGCCTCTCGGACGGCTCGGACTTCGTGTTCTCGGGCGGCCCGCTCGTGTCGGGTGAGCTGTACGCCGGGCCGGAGCCGGACTGGAGCTTCACCAACGACATCGCGCTCATCGAGCTGCAGTTGGAGGAGCCGCCGCGGTCGCGCACCATCTGGGTCGGCGACCACGACGGCAAGCTGTACGTCTTCTCCGCCTACATGCGCAGCGCCGTCGGCCGGTTGTGGAAGAGCTGGCCGCGCCAGGCCGAGCGCGACGGCCGCGCGGTGCTCCGCATCGACGGCAGGCGCTACGAACGGCAGCTCCGGCGCATCGAGTCGGGTCCGATGCTGGAGGCCATCACCGCCTCCATTGCCGACAAGTACACCTACAACATCAGCCGCGAGCTCGTGGAAGCCGGCGACGTCTGGTTGTTCGAGGCAGGGCCGCGGTAGCGCCACCGGATTCCGGTCATGAAGAACTTCTACTACGGCATCGCGGCGGCGCTGGTCCTGACCATCCTCGCGGTCCTGTTCGTTCCGGGCGTCGACGACTTCGTCGAAACCACCTTCCAGGCCTATCTCGGCCGCGCCGCGCGCTGAGCGAGCTCGAACGCGGTGAGTCTGTACGTGGAGACCAGCGCCATCGTGGCCTGGCTCCGGCGGGCAACCCTGACGAGGGCGGCCCGCGGCCGGATCAGGCGCTGTCGGCCGCGAGCGCGCCGCGCAGGGCGTCCAGCTTGGCCGCGTTGAACCGCTGCGCGATCCCGGTGTCGGCGGCGAGGCCGTCGAACCCGTGGAAGGCGCCGGGCACCACCAGGAGCTGCGTCGGCACGCCCGCCTCGATCAGCCGCCGCGCGTACTCGATGTCCTCGAGGACGAACAGGTCTATCCCGCCCACGCCGATGAACGCCGGCGGCAGGCCCTCCACGCTGGCGACGCGGGCCGGCACGCCGGCGCTCGGCACCGATGCGCCGCCCGCCTCCTGGCCGAGGAAGGCGCCCCAGCCGAACCGGTTGGCGGTGGCGGTCCACACGATGCGGCCCATCTGCGGCGGCACCTCGCGCGTGCTCCCGGTCCGATCGTCCAGCATCGGATAGACGAGGAGCTGGAACGCCAGCGGCACCTCGCCCCGGTCGCGGGCCGCGATGGCCAGCAGGGCTGCATGCCCGCCGCCGGCACTCTCGCCCATCACGGCCAGCCGGTCGGGATCCACGCCCACCTCGTCCGCGTGGCTGTGGAGCCACCACAACGCGGCGTAGTTGTCCTCGACGGAGCCCGCGTAGGTCGTCTCCGGCGCCAGCCGGTACTCGACGGTCACGACGCCGCAATCGAGCGCCGCGGCCGTTTCCTGGAGAGGACGGACGCTGGCAGAGGCCGAGCCGGTGACGTAGCCGCCGCCGTGCACGTGGAGGATGCCGGGCCGGCTCGCGCCGGGCTTCGCGTTGACGATGTAGACCTCGACGTCCGGCTCGCCGGCCGAACCGGGCACGGTCCGCCTCTCGACAGGCGGCGCGTCCAGGGGCGGCGGCGTCATGGCGTCCGCCGCTCCCCGCATCGCCGGCAGCGTCTCCGGCGTCATCGCCGACAGCGCCTGCCCCAACGGCTGCGCCTGGCGCGCGGCGGCACGCAGCTCGGGGTGGACGAACGACAGCGGGTCCGCGGCAGACGCTGCCTGCGGCAGCGCCGCCCGAGCGGGACGGGCGCTCGCAAGCGCGAGGAGTCCGGGCAGCGTCATCCCCGCGCGCATGAGCTCTCGGCGTGTCAGTTCGGTCATTGCGTTCTCCTTATGTCTCTGTTGAGCGCACGGTCGCGGCCCTGGCGGCGCGCGCGAGGCGTGCTAATGTGCGCCAATAGTATGACGCCGTACGGTGCCCGGGAGGTCCTGATGGCAACGGTCCGGAAGCACCATCATAGTGACGGCGAGTACATCCGCGACCTCATTCGCCGCGATCGGGAGCGATGCGCGGAGTTCGCGGCGCTCAAGGCCGCCGTGCGGGAGGGTCTCGACAGCGGTCCGAGCGCGAAGACCGTCCCGTCCATCATGGAGGAAGTCGAGACGCGACTTCGCGAGGATGGGCGGCCGTAGGCTGTCGCGGAAGGCAGCCTTCGCCAGGGAGGGCGACTGATGGCCGTCAGTACGGACGACGTCCGGCGCCAGCTTCGACTCGGCGAGGACAGCCGCTGGGAGTTCAAGCAGATCGAGTTCCGGGGCGACCGCCCCGTCAGCCCGCGCCGCGACGACCTGGCCGACGAGCTCGCCGCCTTCGCCAACGCCCGCGGCGGCGTGCTGGTGTGCGGCGTCAGCGACGACGGCGAGGTGCAGGGCATGTCGCGGGCACGGATGAACGCGTTGGATCGCATCCTGGCGGATGCCTGCGCGGACTCGATCAAGCCGCCCATCGACGTGGAGGTCACCCGCCACGAGCTCGGCGGCGGCAAGCCGGTGCTCGTGGTGGAGGTCGCGCCCGGCGACGCCCAGCACGACAGTCCGGGAGGCAGCTATCGCCGCGTGGGCAGTTCCAAGCGCCGGATGACGCCCGACCAGCGTCTGCGCCTGGCGCAACAGCGCGGGCAGTCCCGGTTCCTGTGGTTCGACCGGCAGCCCGTGCCTGAGACCGGATTCGAGACCCTGAGCGAGCGCCTGTGGAAGCCGCTCGTCAGCGTCGCGGGCGCCGCCGATCCGCCGCGGGCACTCCGCAACCTGCGCCTGCTGACACTGGACGACGGCGATGCGCTGCGCGCCACCGTCGCCGGCATCCTGCTATGCACCGACACGCCCGAGCGGTGGTTCCCCAACGCCGCCATCATGGCGACCCGCTACCGCGGCGCAGACCGCGCATCCGGCCAGCTCGACGCGCAGCAGATTGTCGGGCCGATCCATCACCAGATTGCCGACGCGGTGAGATTCGCCGTGCGCAACATGCGCGTCGCCGCCCGCAAGGCGCCCGGGCGCATCGACATGCCGCAGTACAGCGCCGACGCGATATTCGAGGCGCTGGTCAACGCGGTGGTGCACCGGGACTACTCGATGTCCGGCCGGCGAATCAGGTTGTCGATGTTCGAGGACCGACTGGAGATCGACTCGCCCGGCGCGCTGCCCAACGGCATGACCATCGCCAACATGGAAGCCGGCCAGGCAACCCGGAACGAGGTCCTCGCCTCCGTGTTCGGGCGCCTGCCGGTCGGCGACATTCCCGGGTCGGAGAACCGTCAGTTCCTGATGGAGCGACGCGGCGACGGCGTCATGATCATCGTCAGGAGAACACGGGAGACGGCGGGAAGACCCCCGGCGTACGCGCTGATCGACGAATCGAACCTGCAGCTCGCCATTCCCGCCGCGGATCTGGAGCTCACGCCGGCGCGAGCCGTCATCACCGTGCGGTCGGCAGGCCGGCCGCTGCCCGGCGTCGACGTTCTGGCCCTGTTTCCAAACCGGACGTGGAAGCGTGCCGCCACGGACGAAGCGGGCGAGGCGGCCATCGAGCTGCACAGCACGCATCTCCCGATGACAGTGTACGCCGCCGCGCCAGGACATGTTGCACACGTCGAACGGGATTGGACGCCGGGCCGGGGCGCCCTGGCGCTGGAACTGCCCGCCTTGCCGCAGGGCGGCGCGGCCATCTTCCCCGAGGCCGTCGGCCACCTTCCCGGCCTCAGAGGACGGTTGAATCCGAAGCTCGATGCGCTCGATCGCACGTATCTGTACGCGGACAACATCTCCATCAACGACGGCAGGCGACAACCCGTCCACTTTGCCCTCGGTGAGGATCTCCGACTGACCGATGCCTACGGCTACGAGCTCCTGGTGCGGATCGTCGACATCGCCGGCCGTTCCGCGCTCGTCGAGTATCGGCCGGCGCCGGAGGGGGCGGGACCATGAGAGCCGAAGCGCAATGACGATGCAGCAGCGAGGCACGTTCATGACCGTTCGCGAGTTGATGGAGCTCCTCGAGACCTACCCGCAGGACGTACGGGTTGTGGTCAACGGCTACGAGGAAGGCTACGACGACCTGTCGCCACGGCAGATCTCCGTCGTGCGGATTGCGCTCAACACCGGCACGAACGATTGGGAGGGAAGGCACGGAGACGCGGACGATGCATCCGCGGGCGATGCGGATGCACCCACGGTCGTCGACGCGCTCGTCCTCCGCCGCTTGTCGAACTGATGGATGATCGGACCGGGCACGGCATGATCGATTACAGCAAGGTATTCGGTTAGCGGGTGATCTCCCAATAAACATGGGCTGAAAGTGGGCTTGGAGTGAGCTTGGAGTGAGGAGGTGTCAGCGCCTCGACGAGGTTGCTGCAAGCGACAGTATGTTCGCGCGGGTTGCCTCCCCGGTCGCGATGCGACGGGACACTGAACGCCAGCCGGCGCGCGGGAGCATCGGTGGCTCTCTCTCCGTGAAGTCGGGTGGCGACCGAGGGGGTGCGGTCTCCCCCTCCCTGCGGCGGGGCGGCCGCGGGGACCGGTCGCACGTCGAGGTCGTGTGTTCGGACGTTGCCCGCCTACGCGGGCGGCGGCGGAAGGCCGAGGAGCTCGGGGACAACGGGCTCGACCGCGCGCAACATCGCGGCGAACAGCGGAGGCAGGTCGAGGCCGCGTTGGCGCGCGGTGCGCACGACGCTGGCCAGGACCTGCTGGGTGTCGGCGCCGTGGCGGGTGCGGTTGCCGCCACACACCTTGCGGATGACCACGGCGGGCCGGATGGCCTGTTCGGCGCGCCAGTTGGTGGCGTCGAGCGAAGGGTCCCACAAGAACAGGAACACGGCCGGGAATTCGGTGGCCAGATGCGCCGCGAAGCGCTCGGCGTCGGCCAGCGGCGGCGGGGCGTCGACCAGGCGCCCGAGCCGGGCCGTGAGTCGGCCGCGGGCCGTGGCCATCGCGTGCTCGCTCAGCGCTCCCGCGTTGCAGCGGTCCCGCAGGTCGAGGCCGGCCCGCAGGACCGCCGCCACGTCGCCCGCCCAGGGACTGTCCGGATGGTCCTCCCGGAGCTGCTTGCAGCGTTGGAGCAGGTGGTTCTTATTCCGATATCGGAATAAGAACCAGTATGCCGATGTCCGGATTATGCCGATATCGACGCGGACGCCGCTGCGGCAAGCGGCGTCTGCGTCAAGGTCATCGGCATAATCAGAGGCCTTCGAGAAAGGCGAGGAGCGCATCGGGTGGCCGATAACGGCCGGCGCGGACGTGTGCGGGGGTGGTCCTCGCGAGCGCGCGTTCTTTCAGCGCCAGGTCGGCATGGATGTAGACGTCGGTCGTGTCGACGTGTTCGTGTCCGAGCCACAGGGCGATGACGGCGGTATCGACCCCGGCGTGCAGCAGTCGCATGGCGGCAGTGTGGCGTAGCGTGTGCGGCGTGACGTTCTTCTGGTGGAGAGATGGACAGGCGTTTGCCGCCGTAGCCACGTGTGTGGCGACGCGTTGCGCGAGCGCGTCTCGGCTGAGCGGTTGGCCCGTCCGGGTGGGAAAGACGGGCGCGTCTGGTGCGCCGGTGCACTCAGTGAGCCAGGTTCGCAGGGCTGCGGTCACCGGCTTGCTGAGAGGCGTAATCCGCTGTTTGCGGCCCTTACCCAGACAGTTGACGTGCGCATCCCGCGCGAGGTGCAGGTCCGCACAACGCAGGCCCGTGAGCTCGGAGCTGCGCAGCCCGGTCTGGATCGCGAGCGCGAGGAGAGTGTGATCACGACGACCGGTCCAGGTGACGCGGTCGGGTGCGGCGAGCAGGGCGTCGACTTCGCCGTCGGACAGGAAGGTTACGAGCTGACGCGGGCCACGCTTGGGCGGTATCGCGAGCACGCGGGCAATGACGGCCGCCTGCTCGGGATGGTCCAGCGCGGCATAGCGGAACAAGGCATGAATGGCCGACAGCCGCGCGTTGCGGGTGCGCACGGTGTTCGCACGGTCGTGTTCGAGGTGCGCCAGGAACCGCCCGATGAGCGGCGCGTCGAGATCGTCAAGCTCGAGTTGCGAGGGCGTCTTGGCGGTGTGGGTCGCCGCGAAGCGCAGCAGTAGCCGCCAGGCATCTCGGTACGCGGCGATCGTGTGCGGGCTCGCGTGGCGCTGCTGAACCAGCCGGTCCGCAAAGAACGCCTGGAGCGTGGGGGCGAGGGCGTTCATGCCGAGCCTCCCAGATGGCGTTCGAGGCGGTCGGTGGCCAACCGCATCAGTTCCGGCGCCGCCGACAGATACCAGTAGGTGTACTTGGGGTCGCCATGCCCGAGATAGGTGGCGAGCAGCGCGAGCCGCGCCTCCGGGTCGTGACCCTGTCGATAGGCGTCAAGCAACGTACGCACCGCAAACCGATGGCGCAGATCGTGCAGCCGTGGCCGACAGGCGGCCGAGTGGGGCAGGAGGCCGGCGCGGCGGACCAGGGTGCGAAACGTCTGCTGCACGTTGCACAGCAGCAGCCGGGTGCCGGCCGTGGAGACCAACAGCGCGGCGGTGTTCCGGACCACCGGGCGGTCCGGGCGGTCGAGGTACTGGCGGACCGCGGACGTGGCCGTGGGGTGCAGCGGCAGGGCGCGAGATTTCCCGCCCTTGCCCTGTCGAACGGTGAGTGTGCCTTGCTGGGAGTCGAAGTCGTGCCGGTCGAGCGCGACGGCCTCGCCGACCCGCATCCCGGTCACGGCCAGCAGACCGATCAACGTCCGGTACGTCGCCACTCGGTGCGCGGTGCGCAGTCCCGACGCGGCGGCCAGCAGGGCCACCACGTCCTCATCCGTGTAGAGGTAAGGTGTGGCGCGCCGGGCGCGTGCCCGTAGCAAGTCGGCAGGCGGTATCTCCGTCGCGGGGTCGACCGTGTGCAGGTAGGTGGCGAAGCTGCGGACCACGGTGAGTCGGCTTGCCCACCAGCTCGGATCCGTTCCGGCGGGAAGTGTTGCCCAGGCAAGGGCGGTCTCGGTCCGCAGGCGGGTTTCCCCACGGTCTTCGAGATAGGTCAGTAGCTGTCCGAGGAGCTTCTCGCCGCGCGCCAAGCAGTAGCCCAGCGCTCGTCGCATCGCCAGATAGTCGGCCAGGGCTTGGCGCAGGCACGTCATGCTGCACCTCCCGGCCACGGACGTGCGATCGTACGCAGGGCGTGGTAGTCGACCTTCGCGTAGATCGCCGTCGTCTGCAGGCGGGTGTGGCGCAGGAAGTGCTGAATCTCGAACAGGGGAGCGCCCGCGTTGAGCAGTTGCGTTGCCGCGAAATGGCGCAGCCGATGGGCGTGTATGCACCCGAGGCCGGCCCGCTGCGCGGCGGCGGACACGATCTGCGTCACACCGGTCGGGCTCAGCGGTCCCAGGGGAGCGAGCAGGCGGACGAAGACGGCGCGTCCCTGGGCGCGGGCCGGACGCTGGCGTAGGTAGGCCGCGATCGCGTCACCCACATCTGTCGGCAGGGGCATGCGCTCGACCCGCTGTCCCTTGCCGTGCACGACGATCTCGCCGGCGCGCCACTGCAGGTCGTCGAGACGCAGCGCCGCTACTTCGGCGGCGCGCAGGCCGAGACGGGCCAGCGTGGTGATGACCGCAAAGTCGCGGCGCCCGCCGAGAGTCCGGCGATCGCAAGCGGTGAGCAGACGCCGGACGTGGTGGGGCTCGAGGCGGGACGGTAGCCCCGCCAATCGTCGGCCGGGCACCGACGGGACAGCCTTCACCAGGGAACGAGCGATCGCCCCCGTGACGTGGAGGAAGGCCAGCAGCGAGCGCAGCGCGGTTGCTGTCAGTTGCGCGGCTCGTCTGGATTGCTCAGCGCAACGCGTCACCATGAACGCGGTTACCTCGGCCTCGTCGAGTTCCTCGATGTCGAGTGCGAGGCCGTCGGCCGAGACGCAGCGGCGCACAAAGGGGCGGACGGCATCGACGTAACCACGCGCGGTAGCTTCGCCCAGCCCCCGTTCGACGGCGAGATAGTGCCGATAGCGTGCCAGGGTCTCGTCCACGGGCCCCGTCGGGGTAGACGCTGGCGCAGGCCGGACCGCGCCACACGCCCGGAGGTACGCCAGCAACGGGCGTAACGCCCTGTCCGTCAGATGCTGCTTGTAGCCGGCGGCCTGCCGCGCTTCCAGAAACTGCCGCGTTCGCCGCGGGAAATCGGCGACGTCGACATCTTTGGCGTGCAGCCAACGGCTGACGTGGGACATCAGATACAACTGCGTCCTTGTCGAGCGTGGTGTGTAGCCTTGCCGCGCGAGCTCGGTCGCATAGCCCGCTGCGAACGGCTCAAGCGAGCCGGAGATGGGGACGCGTGACGGATCCGCCATGGAGGCCTCCTCTCTCGTCGGTTGAGAGAAGAGTCTCTGCCCGTCAGCGCGTGGTGATTATGCCGACCGTCTCGCCGTCGACGCCGTGCAGGACGGCGACATCAGAGCGTATATCGGCATAATCCGGACATCGGCATACTGGTTCAGACACGTCTGGTGCAGGCCGTCGTAGCAGCGATACGGCGCCCATCCGTCGCGTACGAGCACACCGACGTAGTCGGTCCCCAACACCGTGGCGGCGTCGGCGAACCCGCGGCCGGGGCAGATGGCGTAGACCGTCGTCTCCGGGGTGACGAACGTCCACAGCCAGTGGCGCTCGCCGCCGACGCGCCAGCCCGTCTCGTCCGGCGTGACCACGGGCGCGTTGCGGACTTGCTCGCAAAGTTCCGTGTAGGCCGGCGCGGCGGCGCGGGCCGCCCGGTGCAGCACGTGGGCGAGGCCGCCCGGCGTCACCTGCAGCCCGAACGTGGTCCGCAGCAGGTGCGCGACCTTCGCCAGCGGCACCCCCATCTCGGTGTGCAGCTCGACCACCAGCGACACGACCGCGGGACCGAGCTGCACGCCCGCCGCCCCCAGCGCGTCGGAGGTCTGCAGCTCGTGCCGGCCCTGCACCCGCCGCTGACACCGCGTGCAGTGGCCGACCTCGACATCGAAGCGCCGCACGACCGGGTGCACCACGGGCAGGTCTTCCTGATACTGCGACGCCTCGCGGGTCACCGCGACCGCGCCGCCGCAGTCCGGACATTCCCTCGGAATCGCCGCCGCGTGGGTTTCGTCGACCTGCGCCGGGCGCGGGCGGCAGCCGTGGCGGCCATACGCCGCACCGGCTCGCCGTCCGGGACGCCTGCCGCGACCTTGCGGCCGGTCCTTGGCGAACGGCGCGGCTTGGCGGCGACCCGCCCGACGTGCCTCGTCCAATTGCCGTTTCAGGCGCTCCACCTGTTCCTTCAGGCGGTCATTCTCCCGTTGCAGTCGGTTGCTCTTACGCTGCAACCGCCCCGTCTCGCGCCGCAGGTTCTCGGTGTCGCGCTCCCGCCGCGCCAACTCTCCGCGAAGCCGTTCAAGGTCGGTGGGAAGCTCCGCAGTCCGATGTGGGGGCGATCTCCGGTCGGCGGCCGTCACGCCACCGTTATGCCATAATCCGAAAGATTGTACAAGTCAAAATATTGACACTTCGGCCCGGAATCCGCTAACCGAAGACACAGCAAGTTGCGGTCGTCACTGAAGCGCCTCGACGCGCAGAACGCGAACTACAGACTGGGAAACCCCGCGCTCTCCGACCTGGATCGGGAAGGCGTCGCGGAATCCGTCACCCGGCGCTTCAAGATGTGCTATGACTGCTTGTGGAAGGTCTTGCGGCGATACCTGACCCACGAGTTGGGCATCGCCGAAACGCCGAACAGCCCCAAGCCGGTCTTCAAGCTGGCGCACGAGAACGACCTGTTCGCCGCGCCGATCGAGCAGTGGTTCCGATACGCCGATGCCCGAATCGGCGCCTCTCACGACTACGACGGCGAGAAGGCCAACGTGTGCCTCATCCTGGCGCCTGACTTCATCGACGACGCCATCGGCCTCTATCAGACCATGAGCGGTACGCCGTGGGAGTAGGCGAACGCCCGCGGTGAGCGGCTCGGGCTATCAGACGACGAACTCGCGTTCTACGACGCGCTCGGCGTCAACGACAGCGCAGTGCAGGTGCTCGGCGACGACACGCTGCGCGACATCGCCCGCGAACTGGTCGAGACCGTGCGGGGCAACGTCACCATCGACTGGACGCTGCGCGAGAACGTCCGGGCCAACCTCCGGCGCCTCGTGAAGCGCGTCCTGCGCAAGCACGGCTACCCGCCGGACAAGCAGGAGTCGGCGACGCGGACGGTGCTGGAGCAGATAGAAGTTCTCTCCGCCGGCTGGGCGGCGTGATGACGGCCCAACCGCGTGGCACGCAACGATGCGGAACGAAAACACCGAGGTTCTACCGTTCGAGCCGCTGCTCAAGGACGCCAATCAGTGGCATGAACGGGACTCCCGAGACATCAAGTATTCTGTCCCAGCAGGATTCGTCGACGACACCGTGGCAATAGGCCAACAATGTACCCCTCCAGTCGTTCTTGGACTGGAACGTGTTTCCTTCGTTCTGCATGTCGCGGGCATTCAGAAACCCGAGGTAAAGAAGCACAACTGGAACGCCCAGCATCGCCTGCTTCCAAGACCACGCGAAACGGTTGGACAACTGGTAGTGATGCCGCGTCGAAAGTGCCCACGGTCCGCCCGTCAACTCTTGCAGGCCGACATTCGCCTCCTCCATCGCACTGTCGATCCGCATCCGGTTCGCCCCCGTGGCCCCGCAACGGTCACCCTTGCTCAACTCTTCTGAGTGCGCTTTAGCTTCCACGAGAAGCAGACCCTTCTTGCCAGAGATCGTGCAGGTGCTTGCAACGTCCCAGGTCGGTGTTCTTGCCCTTCCGGACCTGTGATCCACAAGCCACCAATCCCTCAACCGCTGGCGCATCGGGCCCGAAAGCAGAACCGCGCCGTCCTTCAGCTGCTTGTCCAGTTGGGCTTCCCTGACGTCAGGCTTGCCGCGTGGCTGCCACTGGTCTTGCGATAAGAAGACGACTTCCGGCCTGTCAACAATCCTGACAAGACGTTCAGCGACGTGTTCTCGGCTGCCGTCAGTGAGGAGCACGGCGCGCGGACGGCTACCCCGATTATCTTTGCCCAGTTCTGCCTTCCAGTCCATTCTCAGGTCCCCGCCATCCGCGTCCCTCGTCCATTCCACCGACAGTCCCGCGTGAATCGGCAACCGGTGGACGTCAACCATTCTCCAGAACGGCATCCTCGCAGATTGCGCCGCTTCCGAAGCGCCCTCCGACGTCGCCGTTGCGGAATCTGGTCGGCGCTCCGCGAGCCTGGTTCCCAAGCCGGTCGCTGGCAGAGAGCGGCATGAGGGATTCGAGCCGCGAAGCGACCGAGGCGCTGCATCAGCGCCGACGCGGAGCGGATGCGGAGTGTTGGCGGTGAGGCAGGGATTCGAACCCTGGGAAGAGGTTAAAGCCCCTTCAACGGTTTAGCAAACCGCCGCCTTCAGCCTCTCGGCCACCTCACCGTCGGCGGGTTCCGGCGTCGATCAACCGGCAACTGTCTACGATAGCACGACGTCAGTCCCGTTCGGGAGGGAACTGCGGGATCGCGTCCGACGGGTCGCGGAACCAGACGCGCGAGAGGTAGCTGAGGGCGAGGGCCACGCCCTGGCGTTGCGGCATCGTGAGGATGAGGGGGCCGGCGATGGCCAGGAAGAAGAGGGCGCCGCTCAGCCAGCCCGTGATCCGGAATCCGAAGTAGATCGCCGCGATGCCGGCCAGGATCGGGATGCGGTCCATCACGATCCAGAAGAGCCACGTGTCGCCCTGGTTGCGGAGGAAGACGAGGCCGCAGGCCGCGCAGCGCGGGTGGAACGTGATCCAGCGGACGAACAGCGCGCCCCGGCCGCAGTGCGGGCAGCGGCGGCGCGCGCCGCGCCACAGGACGGTCCGGACGCGCGGGGGACGGGGGGCTGTGCGGCGATCAGTCCGTTTCTCAGTAGCGGACAACGCCGCACCAGAACATCGTCTCGCCCCGCGTCTCGACCGGCAGCGTGGACCTGAACGCCAGCCGGCCGTCGGCCTCGATGTCGTACAGCGTCAGTGTCGCGGGCACGGACTCCAGCCGGTCCTCCACGCGGACGTACCCCGGCGCCGTGTTGGCGGCGACCATCGAGCGTCCGTCCGGGGCGAACGCCATGGTCCGCACGGCGATGCTGTGGGTGTCGGCGATCTGGATCAGGGTCGGCTCGCCGGTCTGCGGGTCGACGTCGAACACCGAGATGGTGTTCTCGGTGCCGTTGGCCACCCGCTCGCCCCGGAAGTCCTCCGTGCCCCGGCCGCGATTGGCGACGTACAACGTCCGGCCGTTCGTCGGGTGCATGCGGATCGACGACGTCGTCTGGCCGCCGCGGTAGGCCTCCGGCGCGGCCAGCGTGGTGCTGACGAACAGGGGCTCCGCCGACAGGGCGTCGTCCGCCCCGATGGCGTAGGTGTGCAGCAGGTTCTGGGTCTCCAGATCCACGTAGACCCAGCGTCCGGACGGGTGGAAGTCGGCGTGCCGGGCGCGGTAGTCGAGGCCCCCGTTGGGCGCCACGGTCTGCTTGCTGGTCAGCCGGCCGTTCTCGAATCCGTAGACGTACAGGCCGCCGGGATCCTCCGTGTGGATGGCGGGCTCGGGCTCATTGCCGCGCGCCACCATCAGGACCGAGCGGTTCGAGGGCATGACGTAGACGGCGTGCGCGTAGTATCCCGCGTCCAGGCCGGCCGGCTGCTCGACCTCCGCGCCGATCGACCCGTCGGCCTCGAGGCGGTGGACCGCCAGCGAGCTCGGAAAGCTGAAGGCCGAGATCACGTGCTCGCCGCGGCGGTCGACGGTGATGTAGATCGGCCGGTGCGCCAGCTCGACGGCGTTGCCGAGCGGCTGCAGGTCCCCCGACGCGTCCACCTCGAACGCGTTCAGGTAGTGGTGCCGCACGCGGGCGGTGGACGTCCGCTGGTCGCTGCTGGCGATGTAGAAGTAGTGCCCCGACGGATGCTGCCAGCCCTCCTGCACCTGTGCGGGCAGGACGAGCGGGCGCGCGTCGCGCGTCAGGTGGTCGCCGTCGCGGCGAATCCGGTAGAGCCGGGCGTCGACGGCGGCATACACCGCGCCGCGCGCGTGGGCATGGTCGTTCTGGGCGGCGGCCCGCCCGAGCGGACCGAGCGCGGCCCAGCCGGCCGTGCCCGCCAGCACCGTGTTGAACCGACGTCGATCCAGCATGTGCGCACCTCCCCGCCCCGCTCCCGGGGCGAACACCGTGCCGCCGCCGAGTCTCGGTGCACCCAACCAACCCGGCAGGAGTCCGCCCCGTTCCACGGCGCAGACTCCCAGCCGCACCCCAGCCGCCGAGGTGCCCCGCCGATTGTGAAAGGGGCCACCCGAGCGATCGTCGCGGTGGCCCAAGGCGCGCACAGCGCGCCTCGGCGGTAGCGGCGCGGGGCTATGGGGCCCCCGCAAGCGGACGCCGGGGGTTCGGGGCGCAGCCCCGTCTAGTTGATGCTCCAGAGCGCCAGCGTCGAGACGTCCTTGATGTACAGCCGGTCGCCCGCCAGGGTCGGCTGGGTCCACGTCTCGCTGTCGGCCACGTCGTAGCGCCGCAGCGGATTGAACTCGGTCCGGCTGTGCTCTAGCACCAGCAGCTCGGCGTCGTCCTCCAGCGAGAAGATGGTGCTGCCGGCGCGCTGGATGGAGGCGTGGTCGGCCTGCCGCGGCGCGCTCGTCCAGAGCACCTCGCCGTTGTCGAGGTCGAGGGCGAAGTACTGCCCGCTGTTGAGGTGCGAGAGGCCGAAGAGCACCCCGTCGTTGACCACCGGGTTGGCCATGTGCAGCGACACCTCGCGCTGGTGCCAGACGTCCTCGGTCGTCCAGCCGCCGGGACCCTCCGTCACGCGGAACGCCGTGACGCCGTTGCCGCGGCCGTTCTGGATCACCATGTCGTTGTAGAGGATCGGCGTCTGCGACGTGGTGGTCGAGCGCGTGGTGAACGGCCGGCTCCAGAGCAGCGCCCCCGTCTCGAGCGACGCGCCGACGAAGTGCTCCTGCGTGAAGACCACCACCTGGCGGGTCCCGCCGAGCTCGAAGATCATCGGCGAGCCGTAGGCCGGGCCGTCGCCGTCCCAGCTCCAGCGCACCGTGCCGTCGGCGACGTCGAACGCGGTCAGCGCGCCGTCGTCGTGGCCGCCGACGTGGACGATCACCAGGCTGCCGTCGACGATGGGCGACATCGACGTGTGGTAGAGCGGCTCGACGCCCGTGCCGGGCACCTGCCAGAGCTGCTCGCCGGCGGCGGCGTCGAACCCGGTGACGGCGCCGGTCATGCCCAGCGTGAACAGCCGGCCGTCGGCGTACGTCGGCGTCGCCTTGGGCCCCGCGCGATGCGGCGCCGTCGCCGGGTTCATGGTGAACGGCGCCGGATAGCCGGTGCGCCAGATCGTCTCCCCCGTGTCGGCGTCGAGCGCCGTCATCACCTCGTCCTCGCCCTGCCGGGTGAACATGTAGATGCGGTCGCCCACGAGCACCGGCGTGGCGTAGCCCAGGCCGACCTCGATCGACCACTGCTGCTGCAGCGCGTCGGGCCAGGCCGACGGCACGTCGAACGCGCCGATCACGCCGTCGCGCGCCGGTCCCCGCCACTGCGGCCAGTCCTGGGCCGCCGCGCCCGCCGCGCAGGCCGTCATCACCGCCGCCGCCACGAATACGCGCACTTGGTGTCTGTTCATCGGATGCTGCTCCCCGGGCCCGGCACCCCGCCGGGCCGCTCGGCCCCGATCATACTCCGGGCGCGGGCGCCGCCGGCACAAGGCGCGCACGGCGCGCCTCGGCGGGAGCGGCGCGGGGCGAAGGGGTCCCCGCAAGCGGACGCCGGGGGTTCGGGGCGCAGCCCCGTCTGGAGGAAGCTGCGCACGGCGCGCCTCGGCGGGAGCGGCGCGGGACGAAGGGGCCCCGCAAGCGGACGCCGGGGGTTCGGGGCGTAGCCCCGTCTGATGGATGCTCAGTACCTGAAGAGGTACTGCAGCTTCAGGAAGACGGCCCGGTTGGTTCGCCGCAGGGCCGACGACTGGAAGAAGCGGTTGTCGAGCTCCCGCGCGTGGAGGCCGCGGTCGATCCGCTCGGCCTGCTGGTAGCGGTCGTCGTAGCCGACGTAGAACACCGTGCCCGCGTTCACGCGGTAGGTGAACAGCAGGTTCAGGCCGAGCGCCCCGTCGAAGCTGTTGAACTCGCTGATGTTCCGCAGCAGGAAGCGGTCGGTGAACTGGTAGGTGGTCAGCGCGCGGACGATCTTGACGTTGAACACCAGCGCGTCGTCGTTGCGCGGATCGATGAAGCGGTTGGTGGTGATGTTGATGTTCGACTGCAACCGCGGGATGGGGCGGGCGTTGATGAACCAGATCCAGCCCGTGTCGAAGCCCAGGAACGGGTTGTCGGCGTCGAAGAAGATCTGGTCCCCGCGGTTGAAGCCCATGCCGAAGGCGATGCGCCGGCTGGTGCTGACCGTGGTGAACGAGCTGAAGCGGGTCTTGAAGAAGTCGATGCCCCCGAAGCGCTCCAGGATGCGGTCGGCGTCGGCGCTGAAGGTGATGTTCTTCGCGAACGCGAACTCGATGCCCGCGCTGGCGTCCTCGTCCTCGAGGATGCCGTCGAAGTTGTAGCCGCGCGAATACGTGGCGCGGGGGCCCCAATTGACGAGCCACGTCTCCGGCCACCAGAGGTACGAGACGTTGCCCAGCGCCCAGCGCTGGTCGGTGCGCTCGACGAAGCCCACGTCGGTGGCGAAATCGGGCGAGAGGTTGTACCACCCGAACGCGTAGCTGAGGTTGCGCCCGGTCTTCTGCAGGCTGGCGTTGAGCAGGTAGCCGGAGGTCTCCTCCCCGCTGCCCGGGTCGCGGTCGCGGCTGCCGATGGCCCGCACGCCGAACGAGTGCGTGTCGCCGATGCGGAAGTTGCTGTCGAGGCCGGCCACGCGGTTGTAGCCGTCCAGGAACTGTCGCTCGGTGAAGATCGCCCCGACGTGCGACTCCGCGTACAGGTCGTAGCGCACGCGGCCCACGAAGGTCTGGGAGGACCTCCCGAGCGCCGGATCGTCCGGATCGTCGACGTTGCCCGGGGCCTCGTCGTCGGCGTACATGACCCCGATGGTCGTGTCGCCGACCTTCCCCGTCAGCTTCGCGCCGTAGCGCGGGTCGACGATGGTCCGCGTGTGCACGAGCCTGACCGGCGCCAGGAACTGGAATATCTCGGCGCCCTCGAGGAAGAACGGCCGCAGCTCCGGGTAGAACAGCGCGAAGCGCTGGTTGACCTCGATCTGCGGCTGGTCCGACTCGATCTGCGAGAAGTCGGGGTTGAACGTCAGGTCGGCGGTCAGGTTCGACGTGACGCCGTACTTGAAGTTGACGCCGCCCTCGGGCCGGGGGTCGTCGTCGCCGAAGGCGCCGGTCGCCGTGTCCAGCGCGCCGAAGCGCACGGCGGTGAACGTGGGCAGGATCTCGATGTTGCGGCTGGTCGACAGGCCGGTCAGTCCCTCGATGACGCCCATCTGGGTCAGGAACCCGGCCACGCCGCGCGACACCGGCGACCAGACCACGCTCTCGTCCTTGCCGCGAATCGTGCGGGCGAGCTGGAACCCCCAGCGGTGCGGTGCCCCGCCGCCGCGCTGCGGGTAGCGCAGGCTCTTGAACGGGATGGCCATCTCCGCCGTGAAGCCGTCGGCGACCAGTTGCCCCGCGGTCGTGAACAGCGCGTCCCACGAGCGGTCGCCCCGCGGGGCGCCGCCCGGGCCGCCGCGCCCCGGTCCGAACCCGCGCCGGCCGCGCAGGCCGCCGCCGCCGAGGCCGCCGCCGCCGCCCCGCGAGTCGAGGATCGAGTCGCTCTGCACGCCGTAGCCGTTGACGCCGAAGACGTAGGCCCGCTGCTGGTCGAGGAACGGGTCGAGGTAGACCAGGAAGGTGTCGTCGGCGATCGGCCGGTCGCGGTCCGCGCGGTTGGCCCGGATCATGCTTGTGTCGGAATAGTGCGCGTAGACCCCGATGTAGATGTTGGCGCTGTCGTACGCCACATACACCTCGGTGGCTTCGGTGGCCGGGGCGCCGTCGAGCGGCCGGCGCTGGACGAACTCGGTGATCGCCGCCGCGGTGCGCCAGACGGCATCGTCGAGGCGGCCGTCGATGGCCGGCGCCTGCTGGATGCGCGGCGGCCGGACGGTCGGGCGGCCGGTCAGCACTCCGGCGTCCGCGGCCACTCCCAGCCGGGGCCGGTCGGCGCCGAGCGCGATGCCGCCGGTCACGTCCCCGGGCAGCACGTCGCCAGCCGGCACGCCGGCGAACGCGCGCTGCCGGGCGCGCGGCGCGTTCGGGGACGATGCGGCGGGGCGCGACTCGACGGCCTCCACCGGGGACGGCGGGGCGGCCGCGGCCGATGGGGGCGACGGCGGCGACGCCGGGGCCGGGGCGGCACCGAACGCGCCGCGGCGGCGGGGGCCGGGCGCGGGACGCGCCGCGGCGCCAGCGTCCGCGCCGGCCGCAGGCGGGTCCGGCGGAGCAGCGGTGTCCGGCGGACGCACGGCGACGGGAGGCGGAACGGCGCGGCCGGCCGTGGCGGCGGCGACCAGCCGCGCGGCGCCGGGCGGCGGCGGCGCGGTCGCCGCCAGCGCATCGCGCAGCGCCCGGGACACGCGATCCTGGAGCGCGAACAGCTCGTCCGTCGTGCCGTCCACCGTCACGGCCCGCAGGACGGCGCCGGTCCGCGCGTCCACGACGCGCGCCGTGATCCGCAGCCGCTCTCCCAGGCGCTGGAAGCCGCCGGCGACCAGCCGCGACGCGCCCAGGGAGCGGGCGACGTCGCGCGCCAACCCCTCGTCGAGCGGCGACGGGGCTGCCCGGGCGCCGTACGCCGCGGCGAACCTCTCGCGCTCGATGACGGTGAACGTCGGCAGCTGCTCCAGGTCCGTCGCGACCGTCTCGGCGATGCCCGCGGCGATCCAGTCGTCGGCCGGATGGCCGGAAAGATTCGAGAACGGAGCGACCACCGCCGTGTGCGGTTGCGGCGACGCCGGCGGGAGCCGAGCCGCGGCCGGCGGCGCTTGCGGGGTGGCGGCAGCGGCCGTGGCCGCGACGACGCCCAGCGCGACGGCTGCAAACCCGGCGAGCCCGCCCCCTGCACGCGGCCGGGCCGGGTCGCGACGGGCGCGCGGAACCGTGTGTGCCGTGGCGGCACGCGGGTAGGCAGCCAACCCCGGATTCTAACCCGACCGCCGGTGCCTCGGCGGTAGCGGCGCGGGGCTATGGGGTCCCCGCAAGCGGACGCCGGGGGTGCGGGGCGCAGCCCCGTCTGATGGAAGCCGCTAGTAGCGGAACAGGTACTGCAGCTTCGTGAAGATGGCCCGGTTCGTGCGCCTCAGCGCGGTGGAGCCCGGGAAGAACCGATCGTCGAGGCCGTCGCCGTCCATGTCGCGCTCGATCAGGTCGGCCTGCCGGTAGTGATCGTCGTAGCCGACGTAGAACACGGTGCCCGCGTTGACGCGGTAGGTGAGCAGGAAATTGAGGCTGAGCTTCTGGTCGAAGCTGTTGAACTCGCTGATGTTCCGGAACAGGAGCCGATCCGTGAACTGGTACGTGGTCTGGGAGCGGAAGATGTTGACGTCGAAGACCAGCGTCTCGGCGTTGCGCACGTCGACGAAGCGGTTCGTGTTGACGAAGACGCGCGACTGCCAGCGGGGGAACGCCCGCACGTTGAAGAAGAGGTTCCAGCCCTTGTCGCGGCCCAGGTAGGGACTGTCCGGGTCGAAGAATATCTGGTCGCCGCCGTCCGCGCCCACGCCGAACGAGTAGGCCCGGCTCGCGCTGATGACCCCCATGTAGCGGTAGCGGGTCTTGGAAAAGTCGATGCCCCCGAACCGCTCCATCTCGCGACTCACGTTGCTGTCGAAGCGGATGTTGTTGGCGAACGAGAAGTTCAGGCCTCCGCGCACCTGCTGGTCCTCCAGAACGCCCGCGAAGCTGTGGCCGCGCATGTAGTCCAGGCTCGGCCCCCAGCTGATGAGCCAGTGCTCCGGCCACCAGCGGTACAGCATGGTCCCGAACGTGGCGCGCTGGTCGGTGCGCCGCACGAAGCCGACGTCGGTCCAGAAGTCGGGCGAGAGGGCGTAGTGCGCCAGCGTGTAGCTCAGGTTCCGGCCGATCTTGTCCAGGCTGGCATCGAGCAGATAGCCCGAGGTCTCCAGGCCGTCCAGATCGCGGTCCCGTGTGCCGACCGCGCGCAGGCCCAGCGTGTGCGTGTCCCCGAGGCGGAAGTTGCCGTCGAGCCCCGCGACCCGGTTGTAGCCGTCGAGGAACTGGCGGTCGGTGAAGATCGCCCCGATGTGGGACTCGGCGTACAGGTCGTAGCGCACCCGCCCGACGAACGTCTGCGAGGCATGACCGAGCCCGGCGGTGCCGACCTCCTCGATGTCAGGCGCCGCCTCGTCGTCGGCGAACATGACGCCGATGGTCGTGTTGCCGGCCTTGCCGGTGAGCTTCGCGCCGTAGCGCGGGTCGACGATGGTGCGCGTGTGCACCAGGGTGACCGGATCGAACGGGCTCTGGAACTGGAATATCTCGGCGCCCTCGAGGAAGAACGGCCGCAGCTCCGGGTAGAACAGCGCGAACCGCTGGTTCACCTCGATCTGAGGCCGGTCCGACTCGATCTGCGAGAAGTCGGGGTTGAAGGTGACGTCGGCCGTCAGGTTCGAGGTCACGCCGTACTTGAAGTTGACCCCGCCCTCCGGATCCACGTCGCCGTCGCTGAAGCTGCCGTCCGCCTCGAGCCCGCCGAACCGCAGCGCGGTGAACGTCGGCAGGATCTCGATGTTGCGGCTGGTCGACAGTCGCGTCATGCCCTCCAGCACGCCCATCTGCGGCAGGAAGCCCGCGACGTTGCGCGACACCGGCGCCCATACCTGCGTCTCGTTCTTGCCGCGGAGGCGCCGCGCGATCTGGAACCCCCAGCGGTGCGCCGTGTTGCCCGCGCGCTGCGGGTAGCGCAGGCTCTTGAAGGGAATGGCCATCTCGGCCGTGAACCCGTCCGCAACCACCTGCCCGGCCGTGACGAAGAGCGTGTCCCAGGAACGGTCGCCCCGGGGCGGGCCGAAGAACCCGCGCGGCTCGCGGCGCCGGTTGCCGAAGACGCCGCCGCCGCCGAAGCCGCCGCCGCCGCCCTCGCGCGAGCCCAGGATGGCGTCGCTCTGCACGCCGTAGCCGTTCACCGAGAACACGTACGCCCGCTGCTGGTCGAGAAACGGATCGAAGTAGACGACGAAGGCGTCGTCTCCGGGCGCCTCGTCGCGGTCCGACAGGTTCGCGCGGAGCATGCCCGGGTCCGTGTAGCGGGCGCGGAAGGCGAGGTAGATGTTGGCGCTGTCGTACGCGATGTAGGCCTCGGACGCCTCGGTGGCGGGCGCGCCGTCGAGCGGCGAAAGCTGCACGAAGTCGGTGATGCGCGCGGCTGCGGCCCACACCGCATCGTCCAGCCGCCCGTCGATGTTCGGCGCCACCCGCGTCCGCGGCGGCCGCACGGACGGGCGGCCGGTCAGCGCGCCCGCGCCGGACGCGACGCCGAACCGCGGCAGGAGGTCGTCCTCGACCACGGTCTCGCCCAGGATGTCGTCCGCGCGCCGCCCGTCCGGGCGGCGCGGCAGGACCGGGGCGAACGGGATCGGGGTGGACGCCGGCGGCGGCGCCGCGGACGGCGGGCGGCTGTCGGACGGCGGCACGGCGTCAGGCAGTGCCGCCCGCCCGGTCGCGCCGGCGCCGAGCACGCCCCCGCCGCGCCTGGGCGACGCCGGGGCCGCAGCGGCGGGTGGTGTGGGCGCCGGATCGAACGCGAGCCCGGCCACGCCGCCGCCCCCGGCCGCGCGGGTCCCGACCAGCTCGGCGAACCCGGCGCGCAGCTCCGCGCCCACCTCGTCCTGGAGATCGAACAGCTCCCCGAGGTCGCCGTCGACCCGGACGGTCCGGCCCACGGCGCCGGTCGCCACGCTCACGATGCGTGCCGTCACCTGCAACTGCGGTCCGCGCCGCTCGTAGCTGCCGGTCACCAGCCACGCCGCGCCCACGCGGCCCGCGGCGGCGCGCGCCGCCGCGTCGGCAGGATCGCCGTTGCCCGGGTCGCCGTTGCCCGCGCCGGCCGGCGGACCCGCGGCAGGCGCCGCACGGGTGACGACCGTGAGCGACGCCAGGCGCTCGAGGTCGGTCGCGACCGTCTCGGCGAGGCCGACGCCGATCCAGGCGTCGGCAGGGTCGCCGGAGAGGTTCGCGAACGGCGCCACCGCCACCGTGCCCGGACGCGGCTGCAGCGCGCCGGCGGACCCGCGCGGGTCCTGCTCCAGCGACTGGCCGGAAGCGGATGCCGCGAAGCCGACGCTGAGCAGGCAGAGCGTGCCGGCCGTGGCCACGGCCAGGCTCCGACGGGATTCCGGATCAGCAGCCAACCCCCAGATGTTACTCCGACTTCACAACCCTGCACCGGCGCCCGGGGGCGGCCGCAGCCGAAGCCCGGCGCGGCCGCCGCAAGGCGCGCACAGCGCGCCTCGGCGGGAGCGGCGCGGGGCGAAGGGGCCCCCGCAAGTGGACGCCGGGGGCTCGGGGCGAAGCCCCGTCTGAAGGAAGCCGGGAGCGGTGCGGGGCGAAGGGGCCCCCGCAAGCGGACGCCGGGGGTCCGGGGCGAAGCCCCGTCTGAAGGAAGCCGCTAGTAGCGGAACAGGTACTGCAGCTTCGTGAAGAAGGCGCGGTTCGTGCGCCGCAGCGCCGTCGACTGGAAGAAGCGGTCGTCGATGCCGTTGCCGTCGAGGTCCCGCACGATGTGGTCGGCCTGCTGGTAGCGGTCGTCGTATCCCACGTAGAAGGCCGTGCCCGCGTTGACCCGATAGGTGAACAGGAAATTGAGGCTCAGCTTCTGATCGAAGCTGTTGTACTCGCTGATGTTGCGGAGCAGGAAGCGGTCGGTGAACTGGTACGTGGTGAGGGTCCGGAAGATGTTGACGTCGAACACCAGCAGGTCGTTGCTGCCCACGTCGACGAACCGGTTGGTGTCGACGTTGATGCGCGACTCCAGCCGCGGAATCGGGCGCAGGTTGAGGAACACGTTCCAGCCGCTGTCGCGGCCGAGATACGGACGCTCCTCGTCGAAGAAGATCTGGTCGCCGCCCGTGCCGCCCACGCCGAAGGAGAACTGGCGTATCTTGCTCACGGCCGAGAAGAACCGGTAGCGCGTCTTGAAGAAGTCGATGCCGCCGAAGCGCTCCATGTCGCGATTGACCTCCGCGTTGGCGTTGATGCTGTCGGCAAAGGCGACGTTGAACCCCGCGCTCGCCTGCTCGTCCTCGAGGATGCCGTCGAAGTTGTAGCTGCGGGTGTAGCGGACCCGCGGGCCCCAGCTGATGATCCAGCTCTCGGGCCACCAGCGGTACGCGATCTCGCTGTATCCGAAGCGCTGGTCGGTGCGCCGCACGAAGCCCACGTCGGTCTTGAAGTCGGGCGACAGCGAGTACCAGGCCAGCAGGTACCTCAGGTTCCGCCCGGTCTTCCGTATGTTCGCGTTCACCATGTGCCCCGACGTCTCGAGCCCGTCGAGGTCGCGATGCTGCGTGCCGAAGGCGAGCATGCCCAGCTCGTGGGTGTCGCCGAGCCGGAAGCGGCTGTCCAGGCCCGCGACCCGGCTGTGGCTGTCGAGAAACTCGCGGTCGGTGTAGGTCGCGCCGACGAACGATTCCGCGTACAGGTCGTAACGCACCCGCCCCACGAACGTCTGGGCCGAGTGGCCGAACGCCGACGCACCCGTGTCGTCGACGTTGCCCGGCGCCTCGTCGTTGGCGTACATCACGCCCACGGTCGTGTTGCCGGTCTTGCCCGTCAGCTTCGCGCCGTAGCGCGGGTCGACGATCGTGCGGGTGTGCACGACCCGGGCCGGCGCCGGGATGTCGAAGATCTCGGCGCCCTCGAGAAAGAAGGGCCGCAGCTCCGGATAGAACAGGGCAAAGCGCTGGTTCTGCTCGATCTGCGGCCGATCCGACTCGATCTGGGAGAAGTCGGGGTTGTACGTGACGTCGGCGGTCAGGTTCGACGTGACCCCGTACTTGAAGTTGACGCCGCCCTCCGGCCGCGCCTCGCCGTTGTCGAAGCTGCCCGCGTCGTCGAGCGCGCCGAGCTGCACCGCGGTGAAGGTCGGCAGGACCTCGATGTTGCGGCTCGTCGAGAGCCCGGTCATCCCCTGCAGCACGCCCATCTGCGGGAGGAAGCCGGCGATCTCGCGGTTCACCGGCGCCCAGACCGCCGTCTCGTTGTTGCCGCGGATGCGCCGCGCGATCTGGAACCCCCACTGGTGCGGCGCGTTCCCGCCCCGCTGCGGATACCGCAGGCTCTTGAACGGGATGGCTATCTCGGCAGTGAAGCCGTCTGCGACGATGCGGCCGGCGCTGTCGAACAGCGTGTCCCACGAGGGGTCGCCGAACGGCAGCCTGAGGCCCGGCCCGCCGCCGCCCCGGCGACGGCCGAACCCGCCGCCGCTGCGCGAGCTCACGATGGTGTCCATCTGCACGCCGTAGGCGTTGACGCCGAACGAGTAGGCGCGCTGCTGGTCGAGGAACGGATCGAAGTACACCCAGAACACGTCGTCACCGGTCCGCACGTCCCGGTCCTTGCGCTGCGCACGCATCGTCTGCGGGTCCGAGAAGTGCGCGTGGAAGGCGATGTAGATGTTGGCGCTGTCGTACGTGATGTAGACGTCGGACGTCTCGCTCGCCGGCTCGCCGGCCCGGGGCGCCAGTTGCACCAGGTCGGTGATGTGCGCCGCCCGCGCCCACGCCGCGTCGTCGAGGCGGCCGTCGATGCTGGGCGGCGCGGACGCGCGCGGCGGGCGCACCAGCGGCCGGCCGGTCAGGATGCCTGCGCCCGCGGCGACGCCGAACCGCGGCTCGTTGTCGCCCGCCGCCATGCCGTCCGGGATCCGGCTGGCCGGATCGCCCGGCACGAACGGCGCCGGCGGGAGCGGCGGGAGCGACCCCGGCAGGAACGCCCGAGGTGCGTCGTCCGGAAAGGGCTCCGGCTCCGCCGGGCGGCCCGGGGGCGCGGCGACCTCGGCAACGGCTGCTCCGGGCGGAGCCGACGCCGCTCCGAACACGCCCCCGCGGCGGCGCCGCGGGGGCGCGAGCGACCCGGCGCCATCGCCGTCGCCGTCAGCGCTGGCCGGCGGCGCGGCGACAGGGGCCGCCAGCGCGGGCGACGCAG
The DNA here is from genome assembly GCA_963665465.1 of Vicinamibacterales bacterium. Lineage (GTDB taxonomy): Bacteria > Acidobacteriota > Vicinamibacteria > Vicinamibacterales > UBA8438 > JAAXGX01. The sequence continues at coordinate 2,687,809 of OY762226.1, read as the reverse complement.
ACGGAGCGGGTGCGGCGGGCGGACGCCCCGCGGCAGACGTCCCGGCGACGGCGGCGAAGCCATCCCGCAACTGCGCGACCACGCGATCCTGCAGGCCGAACAGATCGTCGAGCGCCCCCTCGACCCGGACGATGCGGCGGACCGCACCGGTGGCCACGCCCACGATGCGCGCCGTGATCCGGATCTCGGGTCCCAGCCGTTCGAAGCCGCCCGTCACCAGCCAGGCGACGCCCGATTCGCGGGCGGCGGCCAGCCCCGACGGCGGCCCGGCGGCAACCCCGGCCGGCCCCCGGAACGGGTGATTGGACACCTCGCCGCTCACGACCGTGAGCGAGGAGAGCTGCTCCAGATCGGTGGCAACCGTCTCGGCGATGCCCGCGCCGAGCCACGCGTCGCCGGCGTGGCCCGAGAGGTTGGCGAACGGCGCGACCGCGACGGTGCCCGGCCGCGACGGGCGGGTTGCGAGCGATGCGGCGGAGCCCTCCTGCCCGCCAGGCTGGCCGAGCGCGGGCCGCGCCACCCCCGCGAGCAGGAGCGCCAGCGCAACCCGCGCCCACAGTCGCACGTTGTCGTTCACGTACGCTGCCCGCGCCGCGCTCAAGCTTGTTCCAGCCGCTCCACCACGGCCTCGGTCATCCCGCTGCAGGATATGGCAGCGTCCGACGCGCCGGCAACCAGATCCGCGGTGCGCAGCCCGGCGGCCAGGGTGTCGCCGATCGCCCGCTCGATGACGTCGGCCTCCTGATCGGCGCCGAGCGCGTGCCGCAGCAGCATGGCGGCCGAGGCGATCGCCGCCAGCGGGTTCGCGACGTTGCGGCCCGCGATGTCGGGCGCCGATCCGTGCACCGGCTCGAACAGGCCGCCCCGCCCGCCCACGCTGGCCGACGGCAGCAGGCCCAGCGACCCGACGAGGCCGCCGGCCTCGTCGGAAAGGATGTCGCCGAACAGGTTGCCGGCCACCACGACGTCGAACTTCTGCGGGTCCGTCACCATCAGCAGCGCGCACGAATCGACGTACTGGTGCTCGAGCCGCACGTCCGGATAGCGTGCGCCCACCTCGGTCACGACCTCGCGCCACAGCCGCGACGTATCGAGCACGTTGGCCTTGTCGACCGAGGTGACCAGGCCGCGCCGCTGCCGGGCGCTCTCGAACGCCACGACCGCGATGCGCTCGATCTCGGGCCGCGCGTAGCGCATGGTGTTGAACGCCGCCTGGCCGTCGTCGGTCCGGCCGCGCGGCTCGCCGTAGTAGAGCCCGCCGGTCAGCTCCCGCACGATCAGCATGTCCAGGCCGCGCACCCGGTCGGGCTTGAGCGAGCCGCCGTCCTCGAGTCCGGGCCACATCCGGGCCGGCCGCAGGTTGGCGAAGACCGCCAGCTCCTTCCGCAACTGAAGCAGGCCGGTCTCCGGGCGGCCGGCGCTGGGGCCGTGGTCGAACTCCGGGTCGCCGACGGCGCCGAGCAGCACGGCGTCGGCCGCGACGCAGGCGGCCCGCGTGGCGTCGGGCAGCGGAGGGTCGCCGGCGCGCAGGGCCGTGCCGCCGATTGGGTGCCGCGCCAGGTCGAGGTCGTGGCCGAAGCGGCGGGCCACGACGTCGAGGACGCGCGCCGCCGCGTCGATGACCTCCGGACCGATGCCGTCGCCCGGCAGCAGGGCAATCGTCGCGCGCATCGCCTACGCCGTCCGTTCGGCGGCTTCCGGACGAGCCGGAGGCGCCACGTCCTGTTCGGTGCGGATGCGCGCGACGATGGCGGCGACGTCGTCGTCGTCGACCTGCTTCTGCCGGTCCGCGAGCTCGATCACGGCGCGGTAGACGCGGTCGAGCTCGTAGCGGCTCAGCTCGAAGCCCATCTGCTCGCAGCGGCGCTTGACGGCATGCCGCCCGGAATGCTTGCCGAGCACCAGCGTCGACTCGACGCCGATGTCCTCGGGCCGCATGATCTCGTACGTGCGGCGGTCCTTGATGACGCCGTCCTGGTGAATGCCGGCCTCGTGCGCGAACGCGTTCCGGCCCACGATGGCCTTGTTGGCCTGGACCGGCTCGTGGGTCAGCGTCGTCAGCAGCTGGCTCGTCCGAAAGAGCTCGGGCGTGCGGACCGAGGTGTCGTAGGGCAGCCGGTCGCGGCGCACCCGGGTCGCCATCACCAGCTCCTCGAGCGAGGCGTTGCCGGCCCGCTCGCCGATGCCGTTGATGGTGCACTCGACCTGGCGGACGCCGGCCTGCACGGCCGCGAGCGAGTTGGCGACAGCGAGGCCCAGGTCGTCGTGGCAGTGCGTGCTGAAGACGGCCCGGTCGGCGTTCGGGACGCGCGCGATCACGGTGCCGAAGAACTCGCCGATCTCCTCGGGCGTGCAGTACCCGACGGTGTCGGGCAGATTGACCGTGGTGGCGCCGGCGGCGATGGCCTCCTCGACGACCCGGCACAGAAAATCCATCTCCGTGCGCGTCGCGTCCTCGGCCGAGAACTCGACGTCGTCCGTGTAGCCGCGGGCCTGCTTGACGCCGGCCGTGAGGGCGGCCAGGCACTGCTCGCGCGTCATCCGCAGCTTCCGCTCCAGGTGCAGGTCCGACGTGGCGATGAAGGTGTGGATCCGCGCCCGCTCCGACGGCTTCAGCGACTCGCCGGCGCGCTCGATGTCGGCCGGGTTGCACCGCGCCAGGGCAGCCACGACGGGCCCCCGGATCTCCCCGGCCACCAGCTGCACGGCGTGCGCGTCATCGTCCGACGCAATGGGAAAGCCGGCCTCGATGATGTCGACCCCCAACGCCGCCAGCTGCCTCGCCAGGGTCAGCTTCTCGTCCGTGTTCATCGAAAACCCGGGCGACTGCTCGCCGTCGCGCAGGGTCGTATCGAAGATAATCAGCCTCTCGCTCGCCACCACACCTCCGATCGCAACTCTCTCCCTCCATTAACGCGCACCGGCGCTTCCTAAGTCAAGATTATAGACATTACGATTGGATAATTTCCAATTATAATCAGGCGCCGTGGACCTCGCCGAGCTCCAGGTGTTCCTCGCGGTCGCGACCGAGCGCAGCTTCTCGCGCGCCGCGGCGCGGCTGCACCGCACGCAGCCGGCCGTGAGCCAGGCCATCAAGCGGCTCGAGGAGGAGCTGGACGAACGCCTGTTCGACCGCTCCTCGAAGGGCGGCCGGCTGACGGAGGCCGGCGAGATCCTGCTCGACTACGCGGAGCGGCTGACGCGGCTGAAGGACGAGGCGGAGGGCGCCGTGCGCGAGCTGCAGGATCTCCGGCGCGGCCGCGTCCTGATCGGCGCCAACGAGGGCGCGGTGCACGTGCTGCTCCCGGTCATCGAGCAGTTCCGGCGCGATCACCCGCACGCGCAGGTGGAGGTGCGCCGGGTGCCGGCGCGGCAGGTGGCGCGCGAGGTGCTCAGCCGATCGCTGGACTTCGGCGTGCTCACCTTTGCTCCGCGCGAGCGCGGGCTGCAGACCCTGGCGCTCGGCGAGGACGAGCTCGTCATGCTGATCAGCCCGGCGCACCCCCTGGCCGGCCGGTCGCGGATCACGATGGAGGAGCTCGGCCGGCAGACCGTCATCGCCCACAACGAGGCCTCGCCGGCGCGCGAGCGCGTGCTGCGCCTCTACGAGCAGCAGCATACGTCGATCAACATCCAGATCGGCCTGCCGAGCCTCGACGGGATCAAGCGCGCCGTCGAGATGGGCCTGGGCGTGGCCCTGCTCCCACAGCGCTGCGCCCGCACCGAGATCGCCCGCGGGCAGCTCGCCGCAGTCAAGGTGCCGCAGCTCCGGCTGCCGCGTCAGGTGCGGCTGGTCTACCGCCGCTCGGGAGAGATGTCGCACGCCGCGGCGGCGTTTCTGGACGCCGCGCGTTCGGCGGCGGGCTAGTGCTAGTCCGCCACCGGCCTCCGCGCGCGCCCGGCGCGCACGCCCGTGGCGCGGGGGCGTGGGCCAGTTGACCCAACCATGCCGACTTGGTAGAACACACGCATGAAAGCGACTACCATCAAGCTGGAGGGTGACCTGCTCGAGAACCTCGAAGCCGCCAAGCCCCCGGACAGAAGTCTCTCCGCGCACGTTCGATGGGTACTGCAGAAGGACCTGGAACGGCAGCGCGCGCGCGACGCCGCCGCTGCCTTCAGAGCCTTCCTCGACGCTCACCCGGATGAGCAGGTGTGGATGGCCGAATGGGATGGCGTCGATCTCGCCGCCCCCCCCGCGCGAAGACCGAAGGCATGACTCGAGGTTCCCTGTTCTGGATCAACCTGGGCGCCACGTCGCCGCCCGAATTCGGGAAGACCCGGCCCGGGCTGGTCGTTTCCAGTACCGCGCACAACGAAGTCCTCGACAGCGTCGTCGTGGTCCCTCTGTCCACGATTGGAGATGAGATCTGGCCGCTGCGCATCAGGACCGACCACGTCCGCGGAGAGGCTGCGTTCGCCGTACTCCCCGGCATTCGTCAGGTGTCGAAGGCCCGGCTGGCCGACTTCATCGGCCTTGCGTCGAGTCCGTTCATGCAGCGCCTCGACGCGGCCATTGCCCTCTACCTCGGCGACTGACCGGTTGCGACAACCCGCGCGACGCAACATGGCGCTGTCATGCCTGACTTCGCCCCCTCTCCCTCGGGCTGGGCCAGAACCGGGGTGCCGCCATCCTGCGGGCAGCGGGACACGACGTCTCCACCGTGGCCGAGGAGCATCAGGAGAACCGGAGAACGGATGACCCGCCAGCCGGACGAGTGATCAGAAGCCGGCGACGTAGGGCAGGGCGGCCGCGACGCGGCGCACCTCGCCGAAGTCGTCGAGCAGCAGGCCGGTCGCGTCCCACTGGCCGCTCAGCAGCGACTCGCGGACGCCGGCCGGCATGCCGAGGGGCACCGTCCGGCCCCCGGCCCCAATCGACCGCGCGTCGACGCTGAGCACCATGCGGGCGGCGGGGTCGCCCTCGGCGGCCGCCATCAGGAACTCGATGTCGGCGGCCGACGCGGTGGCGCAGACCAGGCCGATGGTCGTCGCGTTGCCGAGGAAGATCTCGGAGAAGGACTCGCCGACGCAGGCGTCGATGCCGCGGCGCTTGAGGGCCTGGGGCGCATGCTCGCGCGACGAGCCGGAGCCGAAGTTCTCGTTGACGACCAGGATCGACGCGCGGGCGTACGCCGGGTTCGCGAACGGATGGTTCGGCATCGACTGGCGGTCGTCCTCGAACGCGTGCTCGCCGAGGCCGTCGAAGGTGATCGCCTTGAGGTACCGCGCCGGGATGATGCGGTCGGTGTCGATGTTGTTGCCGCGCAGGGGGATGGCGGTGCCCTCGACGCGATCGATGCGGCGCTCGCCGCTGTCCGTGGTGCTCATCGGTGCTCCCGCGGCGGCGTGCCGGGCGGCTAGCCCGGCAATCGTCGCCTCCGGCTCCGGTTGCCGCCCAACCAACCCTCACTAGGAGTCTACGCCGTTCTACGGCGCAGACTCCTAGCCGAGCATGCTCCGCACGTCCGTCACCTCGCCCGCGACGGCCGCGGCGGCGACCATGGCCGGGCTCATCAGCAGCGTGCGGCCGGTCGGGCTCCCCTGCCGCCCCTTGAAGTTGCGGTTGGACGACGACGCGCACACCTCGCGCCCGTGCAGGCGGTCGGGGTTCATCGCCAGGCACATCGAGCAGCCGGCGCCGCGCCACTCGAAGCCGGCCGCCCGGAAGGTCTCGTGCAGCCCCTCGGCCTCGGCGGCCCGCCGCACGTCCTTGGAGCCCGGTACGACGAGGGCCCGCACGTGTCCGGCCACCCGCTGCCCCGCGACGACGCGCGCGGCCTCCCGCAGGTCGGACAGGCGCGCATTGGTGCACGAGCCGACGAAGGCGACGTCGACCCGGGTGCCCGCGATGGGCGCCCCGGCCGCGAGCCCCATGAACTCGAGCGCTTCGCCGACCGCGCCAGCGTCGGCGCCGGCGTCGGACGGCGCCGGAATGCGCTCCGACACGCCGACCGACTGGCCCGGGTTGATGCCCCACGTCACGCGCGGCTGGATGGCGCCGCCGTCGAGCTCGACGACGTCGTCGTACGCCGCGTCCGCGTCCGACGCCATCGACCGCCACCACGCCCGGGCGTCATCGAACGCGGCGCCGGCAGGCGCGAACGGCCGGCCGGCCAGGTACTCGAACGTCGTCTCGTCCGGGTTCACGTAGCCGATGCGGGCGCCGCCCTCGATGGACATATTGCACATCGTCATCCGCTCGTCCATCGACATCCGCTCGACGGCCGGACCGGCATACTCGTAGGCATAGCCCACGCCGCCCCGCACGCCCAGCCGCGCGATGATCTCGAGGATCACGTCCTTGGCGTAGACGCCCGGCCCGAGCGCGCCGGAGACGGCGATGCGGCGCACCTTGAGGGGGTCGATCGCCAGGCACTGCGACGCCAGGACGTCGCGCACCTGGGACGTCCCGATGCCGAACGCCACCGCCCCGAACGCACCGTGGGTCGACGTATGGCTGTCGCCGCAGGCGATGGTCATGCCCGGTTGAGTCAGGCCGAGCTCCGGGCCGATGACGTGCACGATGCCCTGCCGCTCGGTGCCGAGGTGCGAGAAGCGGATGCCGAACTCGCGGCAGTTGCCCTCGAGCGCCGCCATCATCTTCTCGGCCAGCTCGTCGGCGAACGGCCGCCCCTGGTCCAGCGTCGGGACGATATGGTCGACCGTCGCGTAGGTCCGCTCCGGAAACGCGACCTGGACGCCCCGCCGCCGCAGCATGTCGAACGCCTGCGGCGAGGTGACCTCGTGGATCAGGTGCAGCCCGATGAACAGCTGCGCCTGCCCGGTCGGCAGGCGCCGCACCGTGTGGAGATCCCAGATCTTCTGGAGCAGCGTCTTGCCCATACCGACCCTCCAGGAGCCCGTGCCGTGCTACGCAGCCGGCTCCTGCGCCTCTTCCTCCGTCTCGATCTCCGTCAGGAACTCCTCGCTGGGCCGGTGGATCCGGCCGTAGCTGCCGGCGTCGATCACGTAGTACCAGCCGGCGAAGCGCGCGGCGAGCTGCTCGGCCTTCTCGCGGCCCTCGCTGACCTGCCGCTCCCAGGACGCGTGTGCGTCGGCATCCGCCGCGTCGGGCTCCGGCAGGGCGCCCTCGTCGAAATCGGCCGTGATGAACACGTAGCGGTTCTCCCCGGAGCCCGCCTCCTCGTCGTCGCTCGTGTCGTCGCCCACCGCCACCGCGTCGCCCCGGCCATAGACGATCTCGCCGAACCGCAGGGTGTAGAGCACGCCCTCGTCGGTGCGAACGAGCAGCTCCCCGTCGTTCGACAGCAGGCCGCCCTCGGCGGTCGGGTAGAATCCGCGGCTGGTCAGCGTCTGCACGTCGGCCTGGTTGATCTGCCCCGCCTCGAACGCCTCGCGAATGTTCCCCGAGAGACCGGGCGGCTTGGGCCGCACACCGGCGATGTTCATGGTCATCACGGCGCCGACCAGCAGATTGACCTGGACCGTGTCCACCTCCCGCCCCTCCGGCAGCTCGGTCGCGTCCCAGCCGTCTTCCTCGTTCCTGGTGACGACGAACTCGCCGCGGCGCACCACCGAGAGCGTCTGCTCGTCGATGAAGTACTCGTTCAGGGTGATCTGCTGGACCTGGTCGCGCTCCACCTCCAGCAGATTGGTCTCGATCCAGTCCTCGAACGCCGTCGAGATGTCGGCTTCGAAGCGGGCGGAGTACACGCGCTTCTGGCCGGGCACGCGGACGAAGCGGAGCCCCGGCCGGCCCGGCACCGCCCGGCCGACGATCAGGTCGGCCAGCACCCGCTCGTCGGGATCCCTGAAGGTGACGCGCGTGCCGCGCCCCTGGAGGTTGCTGACCGTCTCGTCGGTCGGATCGACCACGCCCAGCGCTTCGTGATCGGCGACGTTGTCCGAGCGGAAGTCGTCCTTGATGACGCTGATGACGTCGGCCGCCGCGTTGGCCAGCCGCTCCTCGCCGTCCGCGGGATAGTCGTGGTGCGAGGGAATCGTCCACAGGCCGCCGCGGTTGGTGACCTTGAACGGCGTCGCCGACGCCGTGTTCTCGTCGAACTCGATCACCTCGAGCGTCGCGGCAGCCTCCGGATCGGTGAACTCGGGAAAGAACGGCTCCCCGACATCGAAGAACGCGTCGGGGGCGACCCGGCCCGGCGTCGTCGCGAACGCCAGCAGGCCGAGCACGATGGCGGCACCTGCAATCCACTGGGTTGTCTTCAGCTCACTCATGATCAGTCCCTCAACCGATGCGCCGCCGCGGCCCCTTCCCGTTCGCGGCGCTGGCGGCGAAGCAGAATGGCTACGCCCACGACAAAGACGGGGATCGGCGGCAGCAGGACCGCGAACGTCTGGATCGACGTCTGGATCTGCCGGATCTGCGATTCCATCGTCTCCCGGCTGGCCTGAACCTTGGCGTCCTTCTCGGCTTCGATGTTGGTCGACAGCACGCTGAGACGCCGGTTCTCGACCTCCTCGAGATTCCGAACCATGATCTGCTTCGTCTGCGCGTCGATGTCGGTCCGGCCGCGAAGCTCCTCCACGCGCTCGTCGAGCCGCGCCTGGGCTTCCTCGATCGCCTGTTCGGCCTCCTCCTCGGCCTGCTGCTCCTCCTGCGTGCGCTGCTCGGTGAACTGGGCGGTCTGCGCTTCGACCCGCTCCAGCGTCCGGTGGCGCGCGCGCCGGTTGCGCAGGTTGATGAACGACTCGTCGCTTACGAGCACGTCCATCGCGTTGAGGAAAAACGTCACGTTGTCGAAGTTGAGGTCCGCGATGCCCTGCTCGCGGATGGCGAAGAACTGCTCGCCGATGAAGTCGAGGTCGGCCACCACGATGAGATCGACCGAGCCGGTGTCCCCGGCCTCTTCGGCAGCGTCCGCGTCGGCCGCGGGCGGCGACGCCTCCTCGTCCGCTGCCGGCATGTCGGCGGCGGCGGCCGGCTCGGACGCTTCAGCCTGGTCGGGTCCGGGGGCCGCGTCCGCGGGCTCGGACGCCTGGACCTCGGGCGCGGGCGCCGGCTCCGCGGGAGCTGCCGACTCGGGGTCGGCCGCGGGATCCGGCTCCGCAGAGGCCGCCGACTCGGGGTCGGCCGCGGACGCCGGCTCCGCAGGAGCGGCTGCCTCGGGGTCGGCCGCAGGAGCCGGCGCCGCAGGAGCGGCCACTTCGGGGTCGGCCGCGGGCGCCGGCTCCGCAGGAGCGGCTGCCTCCGGGGCGGCCGCAGGAGCCGGCTCCGCAGGAGCGGCTGCCTCGGGGTCGGCCACAGGGGCCGGCTCCGCAGGAGCGGCCGCTGCGGGGTCGGCCGCAGGAGCCGGCTCCACAGGAGCGGCCGCTGCGGGGTCGGCCGCAGGAGCCGGCTCCGCAGGAGCGGCTGCCTCCGGGGCGGCCGCAGGAGCCGGCTCCGCAGGAGCAGCTGCCTCCGGGTCAGCCACAGGCGCCGGCGCCGCAGGGGCCGCCGTTTCGGGGTCGGCCGCGGGATCCGGTTCCGCAGGAGCGGCTGCCTCCGGGGCGGCCGCAGGGGCCGGCTCCGCAGGGGCCGCCGACTCGGGGTCGGCCGCAGGAGCCGATTCCGCAGGAGCGGCTGCCTCCGGGGCGGCCGCAGGGGCCGGCTCCGCAGGGGCCGCCGACTCGGGGTCGGCCGCAGGATCCGGTTCCGCAGGAGCGGCTGCCTCCGGGGCGGCCGCTGGCGCCGGCTCCGCAGGCGCTGACACTTCGGGGTCGCCCGCAGGGTCCGACTCCGCGGCGGCCGGCGGTGTCCGGCCGGTGGTCCGGATGCGCGCCGCGATGACGTAGTCGCGCTCGTCCTGCTCGCGCGGGGGTTCGGGATTGATCTGCGGCCCGAACGGCGAGTTGCGGACGATGGAGAAGTAGCCGTTCGTGCCCGACACGCTGCCGGATCGGAGCAGCGGCTCGAACGCCACGCGCTCATCCTCCACGGGCTCGAGGAACCCCGGCCACAGAAAGACGAGCTCCTGCAGATCCGCGGTCACGTCGACGCCGGTGTTGAAGGTTTCCTCGTTCAGATTCCCGCGCCCGAGGAACACGACGTCGTCCGGCATGTGCGCCAGCTGCGGGTGGGGGTTGTAGCTGTCCCACACGACGCGGGTCGGCTCCCAGCCGACGCCGAGGTCGGCCAGCCACTGCCGCACGTTGCCGCGCGGTCCGGGGCGCGCCGTGCCCGGCGGGTAGGTGAACGGATTGCCGTCGCCGACCCACTCCGTGGGCGAGAGCTGCGGGTTGACCGCGGGCATCGGGTCCACCAGGAGCATGGCCGGGGTGCCACGCCGGATGGCGTCGGAGACGTTTTGCATCTCGTCCGTCTGCATCGACGAGGGCAGCGGGACGAGCAGCGCATCGACCTCCACGTCGATCGGCAGCTCCGGATCGATCGGATAGACCTCGTACTGCTTGCGGAGCTCGGACACGACCGGCCAGGCCGGATCGAACCGGTTCTGCTGGTAGTCGACGCCGCCGACCAGGTTCATCATCGTCCGCACGACGCCGATGCGCTTGCGCTCCGCCCCGGCCACGACCCGGATGCTGCGCACCACCTCGTACTCGGTGGGCAGCCCCCGATCGAAGAACGGGATGACCTGCTCCTCGGCGCCGCACGTGAACGCCACGCCCATGAAGACTTCGGTGACGTCGGCCCGGGTCGAGCTGACGTCGCGGAACGGCCGCGGCGCGATGCCGAACGTCTCGCGGGCATCGCGCGCCGCGTCGCTGAACGGCTCGGTGTCGTGGATGAGCACCTCGACCCGCGTTCCGGCGAGCGCATCGATCTCCTGCAGCACGCTCAGCAGGTTGGCCCGGGCCTGGACGAACGGCTCCGGCACCTCCGGGCTGATGAACGCCTGGATGAACACCGGACGGTCGGGCGCCAGCTCGTCGAGCAGCGCGTGCGTCTCGCGGCTCAGCGAGTGCAGCCGCTCGGCCGTGACGTCGATCCGGAAGCCGGCCCTGGCCGTGAGCGCTCCCAGGCTCACCAGCGCCACCGCGACGGCGACGACCCGCACCGCATGATGCAGCCACATCGGATAGCCGTCGGCCCGGGCCGGCCAGTGCCGCCGCGAGAGGACGAGCACGTTGAGGTACAGGAAGCCGCCGCCGACCGCCGCGAAGTACACCAGCGCATTCAGGCTGATGATCCCCCGGGCGAAGTCCTGGAAGTACGTGCCCGCGGCGAAAGCCACCAGCGAACGCTCGAGCTCCGGGCTGAACGTCCCGACGGCCGGGCTGGCCACGATCAGCGCCGCGCTGAAGAGCGCCCCGAGAATGAATCCGATGGTCGCGTTGCGCGTGAGCAGGGACGCCAGCATGCCGACGGCTATCAGCGCGGCGCCCATGAACCAGTAGCCCACGTAGTTGCTGAACATGAGCCCGACATCGGGACTGCCGAGCCAGAAGAGCACCGCGACGTAGCTCAGCGACAGCACGAGCGACGCCGTGTAGATGCCGAGCGTGGCGGCGTACTTGCCGAGCACCACCTCGAGGTCGGTCGCCGGCAGCGTCAGCAGCAGCTCGTCGGTGCCCAGCTTCTGCTCCTCCGCCCAGACGCTCATGGTGAGCGCGGGAATGAAGAACAGCACCAGGAGCGGAAACACGTTGTTGAGCTGATCGAGGTTGGCCAGGTTCTGCAGGAAGAAGCGCTCCTGCCAGAATGCCGCGCCCGCGCTGATGAAGATGAACAGCGTGATGAACACGTACCCGGTCGGATTGCTGAAGTACATCCGCAGGTCGCGCTTGGCGACCGCCCGGATCACGTTCAGATTCGGTCTGCCGATCATTTGCTCGTGCCCCTTCGCTCGGACTGTTCGGACTGCGCCTTGGCGCCCGGCTCGGGCGGCTTCGCCGCGGACGCCGGCGGTTCGGCAGCGGGCGGCGGCGTCGCGGCTTCGGACGTGGACGGCGCGGACGCGGCCGGCGCGGACGCGGGCGGCGGCGGCCCGGGCTCGCCGTTGTTGGTCAGGCGGTAGAACGGCTTCTCGATCGAGCCGTTCTCCCTGAGCTCGGCGAGAGTGCCGTCGAATACCAGCCGCCCGCCGTCGACCAGCAGCACGCGGTCGGCGGTGGCTTCGGCCTCGTGAAGGATGTGCGTCGAGACGAGCAGCGTCTTCGTCTCCCGCAGGCGCTGGACATTGTCCCGGAACTGTCGAATCTGGTTGGGATCGAGCCCGGCGGTCGGCTCGTCCATGATCAGGACCTCGGGATCGTGCAGCAGCGCCTGAGCCAGGCCCACGCGCTGCTTGAGCCCCTTCGAGAGCCGGCCGATCGGCTTCTCGATCACGAGCTCCAGCGCGCACTGGTCGACGACGGCGTCGATGCGCTGCCTGAGGGTCTTCCCCAGCTCGCGCGCCTCACCGAAGAAGGTGAGCAGCTCGCGCGGCGTCATGTCCGGATAGAGCGGGCCGTTCTCCGGCAGATATCCCAGGCGTCGGGAGGCCTCGATGCGATGCTCCCTCACGTCCATCCCGCCGATGGACGCGTTGCCGGCGCTGGGCGCCAGATAACCCGTCAGCATCCGCATCATCGTGGTCTTGCCCGCGCCGTTGGGCCCGAGGAAGGCCACGATCTGGCCCTTGGGGATCGAAAAGGAAATGTCGCGCACGGCGACGAACGGACCGAAGTACTTGCTCAGCCCCTTCGCCTCGATCATCGGCGTGCCCGCCTTGAGCTCCGTCGCCTCCATCACCAGCCTCCGTCGTTCGCTTCCGTACTTTGACGTCGCGTGGACGCCAACGGTCGGGCCTGCAGAGGATAGCCAAGGGCCGGCCGGGCATCAAGCGCCGCCTGCCCGCCGGCCGGCCGCCGCCTGCGCGCGCCTGAAGTACCCCGGCGCACTCAGCCGGGCGCAAGTATCGAAGAAAGCGGGCCGGGGACCGGCCCACCGCAGCTCGTCGACCGCATCGAAGACCGGCGCGTCGAGACGCAGCGTCGCGATCTGGCGAAAGAGCAACGCCCGCTCGCCCTGCTCGCGCAGGATGCGCGCCAGGCGGGCCGCGCCGCGCGGCCGCACGGTCCAGTCCGCGGCGTCGGCGGGTATGTCCTCGAGGCGCCTGTACTCCGCGAGCACGGTGGCGGCCGACTTCGCTCCCCATCCCGGCAGCCCGGGATAGCCGTCCGCCGCATCGCCGACCAGGGCCAGGTAGTCGACCATCGACTCGGGACCGACCCCGAACCTGGCCCGGACCCCGTCGGCGTCGCGCAGCAGGCCGGCCCGCCGGTCGAACTGGACGACACGGCGGCCGTGCACGCACTGCGCGAGGTCCTTGTCCGGCGTGCAGATGAATACCTGCTCCACACGCGCGTCGCCCGCCGCGCGGGCCGCCGCCGACGCCAACCCGTCGTCCGCCTCGAGCTCGGTCATCGGCCAGACGGCAACGCCCAGCGCCGCGAGCGCGTCCTCGAGCGGCTGGAACTGCGCCAGCAGCGCCGACTCGATCCCCTCCCCCGTCTTGTACCCGGGCCAGAGGTCGTTGCGGAACGACTCGACGACGTGGTCGGTCGCCACTCCTACGTGCGTGACGTCGTCCTCCAGCATGCCGAGGACCGAGCCGATGACCCCGCGGACGGCCCCGATGTCGCGACCGTCCGGATCGAACGCCGCCGGCACGGCGTAGTAGTGGCGGAACAGCTCGTACGTGCCGTCGAGGACGAACACGTTCACCGGCTGTCTGTCAGATGACCGTGTGCTCGCCGACGTCGCCGTGATGCCGCCGCTTGCGCGACGACGGGCGGCGCGGCTCCACGAAGGTGCTCAGCCGCCCGCTGCGGCCGGGCTCCCGCAGCTTGCGGAGCGCGGCCGCCTCTATCTGGCGGATCCGCTCGCGGGTCAGCGAGAACTTCTCGCCGAGCTCCGCCAGCGTCGGCTCGGCCCCGTCGTTCAGCCCGAAGCGCATGCGGATGACCTCGCGCTCCTTGGGGCTGAGCGTCTCGAGCACCGACTCGGTCTGGCGCCGCAGGTCGAACGCGATGGTCGACTCGGCCGGATTGACCGCCTGACGGTCCTCGATGAAGTCGCCGAACTGGCTCTCCTCGCCGTCGCCGATCGGCGAGTCGAGCGACACCACGGTCTGGGCTATCCGCCTGGCCTTGCGGACCACGGACACCGGCAGGTCGGAACGCTCGGCCAGCTCGCGCACGGTCGGCTCGCGGCCGAGGTCCCGCATCAGCGTCTGGCCGGCGCGGTTCAGCTTGTTCAACGTCTCGATCATGTGGACCGGAATCCGAATCGTCCGGGCCTGGTCGGCGATGGCGCGCGTGATCGCCTGGCGGATCCACCACGTCGCGTAGGTGGAGAACTTGAACCCGCGGCGGTAGTCGAACTTGTCGACCGCGCGCATCAGCCCGATGTTTCCTTCCTGGATCAGGTCCAGGAACGCCAGCCCGCGGTTGGCGTACTTCTTCGCCACCGACACCACCAGCCGCAGGTTGGCCTCGGTCAGCTCCTTGCGCGCGCGATCGGCCTGCATCGAGCCGCGGGCAATCGCCTTCTGGATGCGTGCGAGCGCCTCGGCCGTCTCCTCGATCTCCTGGCGGCGCTCGTTGAGCGGGCCGCGGGCTTCGTGCTGCCCGTCGCCGTCCTGGGCCTGGCGCGCCGTCGCCGCCGGACGCCGCAGGCGCTCGCCGCGGCGTTCGGCGCGGCGCAGCGTACCGGCGGAGGAGTCGATCTTCTCGATGAAGCTCTCCCGCACGTCGGGCGTGAACCGGATGGCGCGCACGGCCCGCGAGACGGCGACGTGGGCGCGCAGCAGGCGGCCCGTCGTGCGCGCCGACACGCGCCCGTGCCGCTTGCGCGTGGCATTCGCCCGGCTCTGGCGCCGGGCCAGCTCCCTGAGCTTGTCGTCGACGGCGCCGACGGCGTCGAGGAACTTGCGGGCACGGTTGGCCATCTGCCGCTCCGTCAACTCCCCGTCGTCCAGCACGACGATCTCCTCCAGATCGCGCTCGCCCTCCCTGAGGTCCTGGCCGAGATGCAGCACGTGCCGGGCGACGATCAGGCTGCGCGACAGCGCGATCATGACCCGCTGCTCGCCGCGCTCGATCCGCTTCGCGATGGCCACCTCGCCTTCCCGCGTGAGCAGCGGCACCCGACTCATCTGTCGGAGATACGTTCGCACCAGGTCCTGGCCCTGGTCGGCTTCGTCACCGGCCGGGTGAACCTCCGCCTCGGGCATCACGCGCAACGGCGCGCGCCGGGGGGGTTCGACCACGATCTGATCGGCGGATCCTTCGACCTCGATGCCCTGATTCTCGAGCTCCTGCAACAGCGCGGCGAGCTCGTCGGACTCGACGTCCGGCGCGAGATGCTCGACGACCTGGTCGATGGTCACGAAGCCGCGTTCCTGACCGGCGGCAACCAGGTCTCGCACTACCTCATGTCTATCCTGCGTCAACAATAGGCTCCTCTCGACGCGCGCGGCCGTCATCCTGCGAACGGCGCTGAATGTGCGGTGGGGCTGGAATCTCCCGTCGTGCCTATTAGACGCACTACGGGATATTTTTGTTCGTTATATCGAGCCGATTCTATCACTACCTTGCCCCGGGGATCTCCCCTTTTTTGGCGTATGCCTGCGCCGCCTCCCGTTACCTTTCATCGGTCGGCCGCGCCGGAACGGACAGCCGCGGGCCGGGCAGTCCGGGCGCCGTGGCCGCCGGCTGCTACGCTTACGAGGTGACCACTGACGGCCGCGGCGCCGGCGGCACGAGCGGCCCGCCGGCGCCGAGCACGTTCGGCGGTGTCTTCGCACCGGGCCTCCTGGCCGTGCTCGGCCTCGTCTTCTTCCGGCGGCTCGGCTTCGTCGTCGGGAGCACCGGGCTGGCGCAGGGGCTGCTGATGCTCGCGCTGGCGAGCGCCATCGCACTCCTGACCAGCATCTCCCTGTCGGCCGTCGCGACCAGCCGCAAGGTGCGCGGGACCGGCGACGGCGACGGCTTCTTCCTCTCGCGGGCGCTCGGGGTCGAGTTCGGGGGCGCGCTCGGCCTGGCCCTCTATCTGGCGCAGGCCAGCTCGGTCGCGTTCTACTGCATCGGCTTCGGGGAGGCCGCGGTCGCGCTGTTCGGCGGGTCGGGGCTCGCCGTGCGCCTGGCGGCGGTCGGCACCGCCTTGGCCATCTTCCAGCTGGCGTACGTGGGCGTGCGGCTCGGGGCCCGGGTGCAGCTCGCCGTCCTGGCGATTCTGGCCGGCGCGCTGGTGTCGCTGCTGGCGGGCGGGCGGGCGGCGTGGGACCTGTCGCTGCTCCGGCAGAGCTGGTCGGCGGGCGACGCGGCGCTGCCGTTCTGGACCGTCTTCCCCATCCTGTTCCCGGCGGTGGCCGGCTTCACGCTCGGCGTCGGCGCGCTGGGCGACCCGCGCAACCCGGTCCGCGGCCTGCCGCGGGGGATCCTTTCCGCGCTCGGCGTGTTCGTGGTCATCTACGGCGCCGGCATGCTCGTGCTGGCGGCGTCCGCGCCGCTCGCGAACCTGGCCGCGGACCGGGAGGCCCTGCCGCGCATTGCCGCCGTGCCCTGGCTGGTTCACGCCGCCGTGCTGACGGCGACGCCGGCGGCGGCCCTGGCGACGCTCCTGGGGGCGGCCCGCATCCTGGGGGCACTGGCCGGCGACAGGCTGTTCGCGCCGCTCACGTTCTTCGGTGCAGGCCACGGACACGGACCGGCGGGCCACCCGCGACGGGCCGTGGTGCTGACCGGCCTCGTCGCGCTCGCCACGATCGCCCTGGGCGACCTCGACGCGGTGGCTGCCGCCGTGTCGATGTTCCTGCTCGTCTCGTACGGGCTGCTCAACTACGCCACCTACGCCGAGGCGGCCGGCAGCGCCCAGACGCTGCGCGCCGGATTTCGGTTCTTCCACCCGCGCGCCAGCCTGGCGGGCACCGGGCTGTGCGGGCTCGCGATGCTCATGCTCGACCCTGTGGCCAGCCTCGCGGCGGTCGGGATCCTCGCGCTCGTCCACCAGTACCTGCACTGGACCGTCGTGCCGGCGCGCTGGCGCGACCGCCGGCGGGCCTACCAGTTCCAGCGCGTCAAGAAAGCGCTGCGCGAGATTGCCGATCAGCCGGAAGGCGCCGCGGACTGGCAGCCGCACATCCTGGCCTTCGCCGAGACGCCCGCCCGCCGGGAGCGGCTGCTGCGCGCGGCGAGCTGGCTCTGCGGGGGCTCCGGCATCGTGGGCGCCGTCCAGCTGCTGGCCGACGAGGGCGACGAGCCCGGCGGCGAGCCGGCTCGCCGGCAGGCCGAGGAGCAACTGGCGGCGGATGCGCGGCGTGCCGGTCTCGACGTCCACCCGCTGGCGGTGGCAACCGGGACGGGCCCCGAGGCGGCCGCGGCGGTGGTGCAGGCCTGGGGCGTCGGTCCCATTCGAGCCAACACCGTCATGCTCGACTGGGACGACAGTCGCGACCCGCAACGGACGTCCGAGCTGGCGCGGGGGCATGCGCTGCTGCTGCAGCGCGCGGCCGGACTCGGCCGGCACGCCGTCGTGCTGCGTGCCGCGGAGGCCGGGTGGACCAGGCCGGAGCAGCCCGCGGCCGGCGGCCGGCGCATCGACGTCTGGTGGCTCGGCGACGACTCGTCGCGGCTGGCGCTGGCGCTGGCCCGGCTGGCGACGCGGACCGGCGCGTGGGACGAGGCGGCCATCCGGCTGCTGGCGCCGGCCCCGGCGGCGGCGACCACCCAGGCCCAGGCCGACCTTCGCCGGCGGCTCGGGGAGCTGCGCATTGCCGCGACCCTCGTCGCCGTGGACGCCGGCGAGGGCGACGGCGCGTATGCCCGCTCGCGGGACGCGACGCTGGTCTTCCTGCCCGTGCGCGTCGCGGGCACTCGCACGCTCCATGCCGCCGGCCCCGTCGAGCGGCTCTTCGCGGCGCTGCCCGCCGCCCTGCTCGTCGCCGAGGCCGGCGCGGTCGCCCCCGGTGCAGACGAAGACCCCGGGGCGCCCGCTCCGGAGCTCGAAGCCGGCCACCACCAGGAGCCTGCGCCGTAGGACGAGCGGCGCGGGGCGAAAGGGTCCCCGCAAGCGGACGCCGGGGGTTCGGGGCGCAGCCCCGTCTTAATGAAGCGCCGGCGCAGCCGGCGAAGGCGTGCACAGCGCGCCTCGGCGGAAGCGGCGCGGGGCGACGGGGTCCCCGCAAGCGGACGCCGGGGGTTCGGGGCGCAGCCCCGTCTTAATGAAGCCTAGTAGCGGTAGTGTTCCGGCTTGTAGGGCCCGTCGACCGGCACGCCGAGGTAGTCGGCCTGCTCGGCGCTCAGCGCCGTCAGGCGCACCCCGAGGTGGTCGAGATGCAGGCGGGCCACCTCTTCGTCGAGCTTCTTGGGCAGCATGTAGACCTGCCTGCCGTACTCGCCGGTGTTGCGGTGCAGCGCCAGCTGCGCGAGCACCTGGTTGGTGAACGACGTGGACATCACGAAGCTCGGGTGCCCGGTGGCGCAGCCGAGGTTGAGCAGCCGCCCTTCGGCGAGAACCAGCACGCTGTGCCCGTCGGGGAACCGCCACTCGTCGTACTGCGGCTTGATGCCGATGCGCTCGATGCCCGGCACCCGCTTGAGGCCGGCCATGTCGATCTCGTTGTCGAAGTGGCCGATGTTGCCCACGATGGCCTTGTCCTTCATCCGCCCCATCTGCGCCGCCGTGACGATGCCCTTGTTGCCGGTGCAGGTGATGAAAATGTCGGCGGTCTCGAGCAGGCTGTCGAGCGTGTTGACCTCGTAGCCTTCCATCGCGGCCTGCAGTGCGCAGATCGGGTCGACCTCCGTCACGACGACGCGGCAGCCCTGCCCGCGCAGCGACTGGGCGCAGCCCTTGCCCACTTCCCCGAAGCCGCAGACGACCGCGACCTTGCCGCCCAGCATCACGTCGGTCGCCCGGGCGAGGCCGTCCGGCAACGAGTGGCGGCAGCCGTACACGTTGTCGAACTTGCTCTTCGTGACCGAGTCGTTGACGTTGATGGCCGGAAACAGCAGCGTCCCGTCGCGGGTCATCTCGTACAGCCGGTGGACCCCGGTCGTCGTCTCCTCGCTGACGCCCCGGATCGCCGGGCCGATCCGCTGCCACTGCCCGGGGTCGCGCTGCCGGACGTCGCGCAGCAGGTCGAGTATCACGCCCCACTCTTCGGGATCGCGCTCGGGGTCGAAGGCCGGGATCGCCCCGGCGCGCTCGAACTCGTACCCCTTGTGGACCAGGAGTGTGGCATCGCCGCCGTCGTCGACGATCAGGTCGGGGCCGCCGCCGTCGGGCCAGATCAGCGCCTCGTTCGTGCACCACCAGTACTCCGACAGCGTCTCGCCCTTCCACGCGAAGACCGGAACGCCGCCCGGCTCGCCGGGCGTCCCGCCGGTCTCGGGGCGACCGACCACGACCGCCGCCGCCGCGTGGTCCTGCGTCGAGAAGATGTTGCAGGACGCCCAGCGCACGTCGGCCCCGAGCTCCGCGAGCGTCTCGATCAGCACGGCGGTCTGCACGGTCATGTGCAGGCTCCCCATCACCCGGGCGCCCGCCAGCGGCCGCTCGCCCGCGTGGCGGCGGCGCAGCGCCAGCAACCCGGGCATCTCCTGCTCGGCCAGCCTGATCTCGCTGCGGCCGCGCGCGGCCTCGGCGAGGTCCGCGACCTTGTGGGGAGGGCGCCCGGCCCGGGCGGCTTCTTCGAACGGGTGGATCTTCTCGACCAGCGTCGAACTCATGAATCTCCTCTCAGCGCGCGGGCCGCCGGCCGCGGCGCGGCGGCCGGCGGCGGCGCCTGGGCGCCTCGCCGCGCGGTTCGTCCGACGGCGCGGCGGACGGCTGCGTCTCCCGCACCATCGGAGGAGGTGCGTGCAGCGTCTCCTGGTAGTAGTCGTCGACCAGCATGGCGATGAGCGCCGATTCGTCCTCGTTCTCGGCCAGGCCGCGCGCCAGCGGCACGAACCGCTCGCTGCGCTCGGTCCGCAGCCGGTCGCGCCCGCGCAGCCGCGCCTCGAGCAGAACGGTGACCCGCTCGGCCACCACCGCCTGGACGGCGGCATCGGTCGGCGCCGGGCGCTGCTGAAAGTCGATGCCGTAGCGCTTGGCGATGGCGTCGAGCGTGAGCGTCTCCGCTTCGGTCACCAGCGAGAGGGCCACGCCCGCGGCCCCGGCGCGGCCCGTCCGGCCGGCCCGATGAATGTAGCCTTCCGGATCCTCGGGGGGCTCGTACTGGATGACG
Source organism: Vicinamibacterales bacterium (assembly GCA_963665465.1). Taxonomy (GTDB): domain Bacteria; phylum Acidobacteriota; class Vicinamibacteria; order Vicinamibacterales; family UBA8438; genus JAAXGX01. The sequence continues at coordinate 2,667,668 of OY762226.1, read as the reverse complement.
TGGGACAGCTGGGGAATGTCGAGGCCGCGCGCCGCGACATCCGTGGCGACGAGAAACCGGAGGCTGCCGTCGCGAACCCGCGCGAGGATGCGCTCGCGATCCGCCTGCGAGCGGTCGGCGCTCAGCTCGTCGGCATCGTAGCCGAACCGTTGCAGCACGACGGCGATGTAGTGCACGGCCGACTTCGTGTTGCAGAAGATGATGGCGGACGCCGGGTTCTCGAGCTCGATGACCCGCACGAGACTGCGGTCCTTGTCCATCGCCGGCACCACGTAGAACTCGTGCTCGGTCTCAGTGACGTGCACCTGGTCGCCGCTGAGCGACAGGAACTCGGGGACGCGCAGGAACTCCTGCGCGGTGCGCATCACGAAGGCCGGATACGTGGCCGAGAACATGCTGTTGTGGAGCGTCTTGCGGGCCGCCGCCGGCACGTGCCGCTGGACCTCCTGCATGTCCGGATAGAAGCCCATCGAGAGCATGCGGTCGGCCTCGTCGAAGACGCGCATCTGCAGCGCGTCGAGCGACAGCGTGCCGCGCAGCAGGTGGTCGAGCACGCGGCCCGGCGTGCCGACCACGATCTCCGCCCCGCCCTCGAGCGCCTCGATCTGCGGGCCGTAGCCCACGCCCCCGTAGATCGCGACCGTGCGCAGCCCGGTGTCGCGGCAGAGCGTCTCGGTAACCTGGGAGACCTGCCTGGCCAGCTCGCGCGTCGGCACCAGGACGAGCGCCTGACACTGCGCGCGGCCGGCCTCCAGCCGCTCGATCATCGGCAGGACGAACGCCCCGGTCTTGCCGCTGCCGGTCCGCGCCTGAATCATCACCTCGCGGCCGGCCAGCAGGTACGGAATCGCCCTGGCCTGCACCGGCATCAGGCTGGTCCACCCCGCGCGGGCGGCACCGCGGCGCAACGGCTCGGGCAACTGGGCGAGGGTGAGCTCCGGAAGCTCGGGAGTCTCGCTGGTCAGGGAATCGGTGGGCTCGTTCAACGTCTTCGCTGCCTGATTCTACGACACCACGCCCGGCGCGGCCAGCAGTCGGCGCCGAGCGGAGCCGTGAGGCGACGATTGGCGGGCCAGGAGTCGGCGCCGTGGAACGGCGCGGACCCTGGCCGCCACCGGCGGGCTTGCAGTATGCTGTGGGCTTCTCGGCACCAGACTTATCGGGAGGTTCGCAACCGATGGCGCGATGCACGTTCGGCCCTGCTTGGATTCTGTTGGCACTGCTCGCGTGCGGCACGGCGGCGTTGTCGGCGCAGGAAGGCCGGACCGTCGAGTGGCGCTCGTACGCCGCCGACACGGCCAGCACCTTCTATTCGCCGGCGGATCAGATCAACGCCGACAACTTCGACGAGCTCGAGGTCGCCTGGCGGTTCTCGACCCGCAACTTCGGGCCCCGGCCGGAAGCCAACCTGCAGTCGACCCCGCTCATGATCGGCGGGGTGCTGTACAGCACGGTCGGCTCGCGGCGGGACGTCGTGGCCCTGGATGCGACCAGCGGCGAGCTGCTGTGGATGCACCGGCTCGACGAGGGCGAGCGCGGCGCCGCGGCGCCGCGGCGGCTCTCGGGCCGCGGCCTGACGTACTGGGACGACGGCGCGGAGGGACAGATCTTCTACGTCACGCCCGGCTACCGCCTGGTCGCGCTCGACGCGGCGACCGGCCAGCGCGTGAGCACCTTCGGGACGGACGGCATCGTCGACCTGAAGCTGGAGTTCGATCAGGACATCGATCTCGTCACCGGCGAGGTCGGGCTCCATGCCGCGCCGGTGGTGGCCAACAACACGATCGTCATCGGGGCCGCCCATCTGCCGGGGACCGCCCCGCGGTCGCGGGCCAACGTCAAGGGCCACGTGCGCGGCTACGACACCCGCACCGGGGCGCGGAAGTGGATCTTCCACACCATCCCGGACTCGGACGAGTTCGGCAACGACACCTGGCTGAACGATTCGTGGCAGTACACCGGCAACACCGGCGTGTGGGCGCAGATCAGCATCGACCCGGAGCTGAACATCGCCTACCTGCCGACCGAGACGCCGACCGGCGACTACTACGGCGGGCACCGGCTCGGCGACAACCTGTTCGCGAACAGCCTGGTCGCCGTCGATCTCGACACCGGCGAGCGCCTCTGGCACTTCCAGATCTCGCACCACGAGGTGTGGGACTGGGACCTGCCGGCGGCCCCTATCCTGGCCGACATCACCGTGGACGGCCGGGACATCAAGGCCGTCGCGCTGCCGACCAAGCAGGCCTGGATCTTCGTCTTCGACCGCGAGACGGGCGAGCCGGTGTGGCCGATCGAGGAACGCCCGGTGCCCCCGTCCGACGTGCCGGGCGAGCTGCTCGCGCCGACCCAGCCGTTTCCGACGAAGCCGCCGGCCATCGACCGGCAAGGCATCGGCATCGACGACCTGATCGACTTCACCCCCGAGTTGCGGGCGGCGGCCGAGGAAATCGCCAGCCGCTACACCCTGGGGCCGATCTACACCCCGCCGACGCTGGCCGACCCGAACGGTACGGGCAACTACGGCACGCTCATCGTGCCCGCCGCCACGGGCGGCGTGAACTGGCCCGGCGGCGCGCTCGACCCCGAGACCGGCATTCTCTACCAGTACTCGAAGACGCAGGTCACGGCGCTGCGGATGATCAACGACCCGGACGTGTCGGACATGGACTACATCAGCAGCCGGCGCCTGCGGGGCGTCAGCCCGGCGGATCTCCAGCTCACGGTCGAGGGCCTGCCGCTGGTCAAGCCGCCGTGGGGGCGCATCTCGGCGGTCGACCTCAATAGGGGCGAGATCGTCTGGCAGGTTCCGCACGGAGAAACCCCCGACAACGTCCGGAACCACCCGCAGCTGCAAGGGCTCGACATCCCGCGCACCGGGCGCGTCGGCCGCATCGGGACGCTGGTGACCAAGACACTGGTCGTGGCCGGCGAGGGCGGGTTCTTCACGACGCCGGAAGGCGCGAACGGCGCCATGCTGCGGGCCTACGACAAGGCGACCGGCGCCGAGGTCGGCGCGGTCTTCATGTCTGCCCCGCAGACCGGAACGCCCATGACCTACATGGTGGACGGCACGCAGTACATCGTGCTGGCCACCGGCGGCGCCGGCCGCGACGCCGAGCTGCTCGCGTTCAGGCTGCCCGGGTAGGGTCAGGGTCCGCGACACGGCGCGGACGGCCGGCCCTCAGCTCCGCAAGGGCGGCACCGGCTCACCGGCCGGGACGAACCTGAGCGCCAGGCCGTTGTTGCAGTAGCGCTGGCCGGTCGGCGGCGGGCCGTCCCGGAAGACATGGCCCTGGTGGCCGCCGCACCGGATGCAGTGGTACTCCGTGCGCGGCAGGATCAGCTTGTAGTCGGTCTGCGTCCCCAGCCGCCCGTCGATCGGCTGGAAGAAGCTGGGCCAGCCCGTGCCGCTCTCGTACTTCGCCGCCGACTCGAACAACGGCAGGTGGCAGGCGGCGCAGATGAAGGTGCCTTCGCGGTGCTCGTGATTGAGCGCGCTGGCGCCGGGCCGCTCCGTGGCGTGCTTGAACAGGATCGAGTACGCCTCCGCCGGCAACAGCTCCTGCCATTCGCCGAGCGGCTTCTCCAGCTTCGGGATCTCTTCCTTGGCGATCTCTTCGGGCATCTTCGACTCCCGGACCGCCCCGCGCGCGGCCGGGCATCAGTGTAGCACCGGCCGTCGCCGACGCTCACGTGCGGCGCCGCACTCCCTTCAGCCTGACGGCGGGCAGTTTCTTCAGGCGCTGGTGAGTGGACTCCGTTCAGTTGCTCTGCGTAGCCTTCGCGCTACGGCAACGCGAACGTCACCAGCATGTTGCTCCCGGTGGGCGCCTCCATCTCCGGCGCGTACGTCTGCAGACGGTTGCCGACGCCGCCCACCGGCACCGTCAGGTACTGCCGGCCGTCGACCGCGTAGGTCACCGGATAGCCGCTGATCTGGCTGCCCAGGATCGTCTCCCAGAGCACGTCGCCGGTCTCCGCGTCGAAGGCCCGGACGCGCCGGTTCGAGTCGCCGAAGAAGACCACGTTGCCGGCGGTGGCGAGCGTCGTGCCCGCGTTGGGGGCCCGCTGGCTGTAGCGCCACACCTCGCGGCCGGTCGAGATGTCGATCGCCCGCACCTCGGTCAGATCGCCGTCCGGCCCGATGTCCGGATCGGGAATCGTGAAGCGCGGGCTGGCCCCCGAAATCGTGCGGGAGTTCGTCGTCTGGTTCAGGCAGGAGCGGTTGATCGGGACGTAGAGCAGCCCGGTCACCGGGCTGTACGACCACGACCACCAGCCCTTCACGTTGTGGCCGCAGATGATGAACTGGTCGCCGTCCTCGCGCGCCACCAGGTCCATGTTGATGTAGGTGGTGCCGGTCTCCACGTCGACGTCCGAGATCACGAACCGCTCGGTGCTCTCGAACGGGAACGGGTCGGCCCAGAGGAACTCGCCGGTCTCGCGGTCGTTGACGAACAGGCCGCCCGGCTCGCCCATGACCACGACCACCTTGCGCTCCTCCGCCGTGCCGGCCAGCTTCGGATTGATCCAGCGGACCGCCTCCGGATCCGGGTCGACCACCGTGTCGATCAGGGTGCGTTCCTGCACGAAGTCCTGATCCCAGTCGTCGCACGGCAGGTACTGGTAGTACCAGTCGATGGCGCCGGTGTCGGCGTTCATCGCGATGGTCGAGTTGGAGTACAGCTCGCACGGCGAGCGGTCGCCGACGTCCCACGTCCCGCGCCGGACGAGCCGCGGATAGGGCAGCGGCACCGCGACGCCCCAGAACACGCGGTTCAGCTCGGGGTCGTAGCTGCCGGGGACGCCCCACGGGGAGGTGTGGACCCGGCGGGCGGTGGGCAGCGCGCCCCAGGTCTCGCCGCCTGGGTCGTCGGCCCCGGCCGCCGTGTAGGTCCGCCAGCGCTCGGTTCCGGCATCCGTGTCGTGCGCGGCGACGAAGCAGCGGGCCTCCAGACTGGAGGAGCTGCAGGCGCGTCCGCTGACCACGTTCCCGTTGATGATCATCGCGCCGGAGGAGTGGCTGATCCCCTCCCGGTAGTCCGCCGTGCGCGACTCCCAGGCCAGCTCGCCGGTGCGGGCATCGACCGCGATGATGTGTGCGTCCGCGGTCAGGTGATACACGTGGGTGCCGTGCATGGCGAGGTTGCGCGTGCGCCCGCCGACCCGCGCGTACTGGCGCAGATCGCCCGGCAGCTCGCGCTCGAAGTCCCAGACGAGGTCGCCGGTGGTGGCGTCGATGGCCTGCAGGTGATCGGAGCCCGGGTTGGCGATGTACATCACGCCGTCGTAGACCAGCGGCCGGATCTCCTGGTCTCCTTCGTCCATCGCGCGCATCCAGGCGAGCCGGAGCTGGCCGACGTTCTCGCGCGTGATCTGATCGAGCGGGCTGAAGGCCTGGAAGTCGTAGGTGCGGTACGCCATCAGCCAGTCCGCCGGGTCCGGATCGCGGAGCATCGCGTCCGTGATCGGCACGAACCCGTCGTCCTGGCCGGCGGCGGCCAGCCCGACCTCCGCCGGTCCGGCCGGGCCGCTCCCGGACAGCCACAGCAGCGCGACGGCGAGGCCTGCCCACGCCGGGGTCAGTGTCTTCAGCATGTCGCTCCCTTCCGATCCCGATCCGAGTTCACGGCACGCGGTCGACGGCGGCCCCTGCCCGCGCGCCCTCATGATGCCGTACTCCGGCCGCCCCCATGTCGAGACGGCGCCAGCGGCCGACAAGTATCGAAGGGGGGCCGGCACCCGCTGCTATGATTCGAAACGTGACCACCGCGGGCAAGGGCGGCATCGATCAGGCTCGCAAGCCGCTGCGGACGGCGACGGCGACGCCCGAGCCGGACCTCACGGACACGCGCTACTACATCAACCGCGAGCTCAGCTGGCTCGAGTTCAACCAGCGCGTCCTGCTCCAGGCGCTCGACCCGACCCACCCGCTGCTGGAGCGCGTGAAGTTCCTGTCGATCGTCGCCACGAACCTCGACGAGTTCTTCATGGTGCGCGTCGCCACCCTGCTCCGCAAGTTCCGCGCCGCCTTCGGGGACGTGTCGCCCGACGGGCTCGACACCGGGCAGCAGCTGGACGCCATCCGCGAGCGCGCGGCGCAGATGATGCGCGACATGTCGAGCTGCTGGACGACGGTGCTGCAGCCCGCCCTGGCGGAGCACGACATCCGGTTCCTCGAGCGCGCGGCCTACACGGACGCCGTTCGCACCTACCTGCGGACGTACTTCCGCAAGAACGTGCATCCGGTGCTCACGCCCCTGGCGTTCGATCCCGGACACCCGTTTCCGTACATCTCCAACCTGAGCATGAATCTCGCCGTCGTGGTGAGCCACGCGGGGCGCACCCGGTTCGCCCGCGTCAAGCTCCCGGACGTGCTCCCGCGGTTCATCCCGTTGCCCGCGCAGCTGGCCGGCAGCCCCGGGGACACGTTCGTCTTCCTCGAGGACGTGGTCAGGGAGCAGATCGGCATGCTGTTTCCCGGCGCCACGCTGCAGGGCGCCCATCTGTTCCGCATCGTGCGCGACACGGACATGGTGATCCAGGAGGACGAGGCGGACGACCTGCTCGAATCGGTCGACCGGACGCTCAAGGAGCTGCGCTACGGCGCCCTCTCGCAGCTCGTCGTCGAGGCGACCATGCCCGACCGCGTGCTCAGCACCCTGCTCGAGAACTTCGAGATCGAGGAGAGCGTGGTCGAGCGCACGTCGTCGCGCATGGGGTACGGCCACTGGCTGGCGCTGACGCGTCTGGTCCATCGCCCGAAGCTGAAGGACGCGCCGTTCCTGCCGCGCGGCCTGTGGTCGAACGTCGACCGCGACTCGATCTTCGACGAGGTGCGCGAGCGCGACCACCTGGTGCACCACCCGTTCGATTCGTTCGCGTCGGTGGAGGCGTTCCTGCGCGCGGCGGTCGAGGACCCGCAGGTCATCGCGATCAAGATGACGCTCTATCGCATCGGGTCCAACTCCCCGCTGGTCGACCTGCTGATCGCGGCGGCCGAGGCCGGCAAGCAGGTGGCCGCGCTCGTCGAGCTCAAGGCGCGCTTCGACGAGCGGAACAACATCGTCTGGGCACACCGCATGGAATCGGCCGGGATCCACGTGGTCTACGGCCTGGTCAATCTCAAGACCCACTGCAAGCTGTGCCTCGTCGTGCGCAAGGAGAGCGACGGCATCGTGCGCTACGTGCACGTCGGCACCGGCAACTACAACGCGGTGACGGCGCACGTGTACACGGACTTCGGGCTGTTCACGACCGAGCCGGCGATCGTCGAGGAAGTCAGCGAGGTGTTCAACTACCTCACGGGATACTCGAACAAGCAGGACTACCGCGAGCTGCTCGTCGCCCCGCTCAACCTGCGCGCCGGATTCACGGCCATGGTGGACCGCGAGGCCGAGCACGCGCGCGCCGGCCGCCCCGCCCGGATCATCGTCAAGAACAACTCGGTCGCCGACCCCGACATGATCAGGGTCCTCTACCGCGCGTCGCGCGACGGCGTGCGCATCGACCTGATCGTGCGCGGCGTGTGCTGCCTGCGCCCGGGCCTTCCCGGCGTGAGCGAGAACATCCGCGTCCGCTCCATCGTCGGGCGCTTCCTCGAGCACTCCCGGCTCTACTACTTCGAGAACGGCGGCAGCCCCGAGCTGCTCTTCGGCAGCGCCGACCTGATGGAGCGCAACCTGGACCGGCGGGTCGAGGTGCTGTGCTTCGTCCGCGACCCCGCGGTCCGCCGCAACCTGCGCGACAACGTGCTGGGGACGCTGCTCGCGGACAACAGCCGCACCATGGAGCTGGCCACGGACGGGAGCTACCACGCCGTGGAGCGACCGCCGGGCGAGCCGCCGGTCGACGCCCAGGCCGAGCTGCTGCGCCTGCACACGTCCGCCGACGGCTAGCAGGCGCGGCGCCCCATAGTGCGGATCATGTAGCCAAGTGCCGGCCGCGACCCAGCCGACGCAGGCTCCCGCGAGGAGCCACCGGAGCGATCGTCGCGGTGGCCCCAAGGCGCGCACAGCGCGCCTCGGCGGAAGCGGCGCGGGGCGAAGGGGTCCCCGCAAGCGGACGCCGGGGGTTCGGGGCAAAGCCCCGCCTGATTGATGCCGCGCACAGCGCGCCTCGGCGGTAGCGGCGCGGGGCGCAGGGGTCCCCGCAAGCGGACGCCGGGGGTTCGGGGCAAAGCCCCGTCTGATTGATGCCCGATTGACATCTCTCGACGCCCGGTATCTACTGGGAGCAACGAAGGAGGCCCGCATGAGCTCGAGAGTCCTCATACCCGTCTGCACGCTCGTTGCGGCGGCGCTGGTGGTCCTGGCGCCGGTCGTCGCGGCGGCCCAGGACGAGGTGTTCACACCCAAGCGCACCCCCTGGGGCGACCCCGACCTCCGCGGCCACTGGCTGCCGGGAACCGCCGCGCCCATGGAGACCCCCGCCAGCGGCGAGGCCTGGGTTCGTCCGCCGGAAGAGAGCGAGCTCGGCCCCCGCTTCCGGTTCTTCCCGGGCCATTCCGACGCGCCGGACATCACGCGGCAGGAGCGCCCGATGGTCGTGGATCCGCCTGACGGCAAGATCCCGCTGCAGGCCTGGGCCGCGGAGCGGCGCGAGGAGATCATGGCGCGGCGCGACGAGCTCGAGCACCTCGATCCGCGCGTCAAGTGCCTGCCGGCGGCCGTGCCGCGCGGCAACCTCCCGGTCGGCTACAACACCTATCAGTTCCTGCAGACGCCCGACGCCGTCATTCTGCTCTACGAGTGGAACCACCTGTTCCGCTACATTCCGCTCGGCGACAGTCCGCACGTGGCGTCCGACATCCAGCTCGGCATGGGCGATTCGCGTGGCCGCTGGGAGGGCGACACCCTCGTCGTCGACGTGACCAACTTCACGGAGAATACCTGGGTCGTGGGACACGGAGCGCCCGCGGAGAATGCGCCGGCCAGCACGTTCACCTCCGGCCACGGCGTGTTCCACAGCGACGAGCTGCGCGTCGTCGAGCGCTTCACGCTGATCGACGCCGACACGATCAACTACGAGGCCACCATCACCGACCCGAAGGTCTTCACGCGGCCGTGGACCATCTCGTACAACGCCTTCATGCGCGGGGCGGAAGACCACATCCTGTATGAATACGCGTGTCACGAGGGCAATGCCCGCAACCTGCGGCTGATGACGGGCACCGACACCGAGGCGCGGGTGGCGCTCGGGCACGTCGTGACGGTAGGCAAGTAGGAGGCGAGAACGATGCGGACTACCATTTCTGTTGCAATCCTGGGCCTGGGTCTGCTGCTGGTTCCCCCGCCGGCGGTCGCGCATCACGCGTTCTCGGCCGAGTTCGACGCCGACCGGCCGCTGCAGCTGCTCGGCACCGTCACCCGCACCGAGTGGATCAACCCCCACTCGTGGATCCACATCGACGTCGAGGACGACGACGGCAACGTCGAGAGCTGGGCCATCGAGTGCGGGGCGCCCAACGCCCTGATCCGCCGCGGCCTCAACAAGAACTCGGTCCCCGCCGGGACCGTGCTGGTGGTCGACGGCTTCGGCGCCAAGGACGGCTCGAACACCGCCAACGCCCGCGACATCACCCTGCCCGACGGCTCGCAGTTCTACGTCGGCTCGTCCGGCACCGGCGCGCCCGGCCAGCCGTAGCGATATCCCGTCCCCACCCCGTGTCCGCGGGGTGGGGACGCCTGCGTTGTCGTTCGATTACCCGGCCTGTCAGACCGCTGTGCTCACCTCACTGCCGGGTCTTGCGCCACAAGCGAGTGTCGAGCCGCCACCACCAGACCGCTGGAGCTAGAACCGGAACAGGCGGTTGACCTTGACGATCAACGCCCGGTTCTCCAGCTCGGGGAACCGCCGCCGCAGCGCGGTGTCGCGTTGCTCGTTGTAGACCACGAACAGCTCGCTGCCGGGCTGGTACTCCCACCGCAGGCGGACGTTGGCGGCCGCCGTGCGGCTGGCGGAGTCGTACTGCAGCAGCGCGCTCGTGAACATCCTGGGCGTGACCGTGTAGACGATCCGCGATCCGACGAGGTGGGTCGTGAACGCTCCCTCCCGCAGCTCGACCCGGTTGACCGAATAGGACGGCTCGACCGCGAACTGCGGCGTGAACGCCAGGCGCCCCTGGGTGACGGTGAGCCCGGTGTTGGTACCGCTGTAGAACGTGCCGTGCTCGACGAGCGCGCTGCCGGACAGCGGCCGCTGCTGGCCGAACGTGAAGCGGGCGCGCACGGCGCTGAAGTCGTAGCCGCCGACCGGCAGCACGACGCCGCGGGCGATGGGAAACGGCTCGGGCAGGAACTCGTAGATGCGCGTGTAGATGAACCGGAACCGATCGCCGTTCTCGAACTCGATGCCGAACTCCGCATCGGTCTCGCGCGTCTCGGGCCGGCCGGCCAGGTTCTCGAAGTAGTCGACCGACCCGCTCCAGGACAGCTTGCGGATCGCCTCGACGCCCGGCAGCCGCGGGCTGAACCGCACGCGGCCGGCGCTCTTGCGCATGTCGTCGCGCCGCACGAAGCCGACCTCCGGATTGAAGTCGTCACCGACGACGAGCTGCTCCAGCGTCATGCCGTAGCGGTCGCCGTTGTAGTCGAGGTAGGCGCGATAGCTCGACTCGTCGCCGGCCGGCCGGCCGCCTTGCGTCGCCGCCCAGTAGGTGTCGATCGAGAGCCGGTTCTCGAAGAACGAGAAGGCGCCGTCGGCGCCCAACGCGGTGTTGGCGCCGGTCCCGTCGAGCGCCACGGACCGCCCCGTGACGAGCACGCCCACGCTGCTCTGCCGCAGCACGTCGCGCTTGAGCCGCACCACCGAGAAGCCGGTCGGCAGCGCCCCGGACACCGCCTCCTCGCCGGTCCGGATGTGCAGCAGGCCCAGATCGAAGCCGCCGATGCGGCCCGTCATCCGCCCCCCCGCCTCGATCGGCACCTGGCGGCTGCCCTGCAGGCCGATGCGCCGGCTGTAGAAGAGAATCGGCGTGTCGCCGCCGCTGCCGCCGCCGCCGAAGTCGAAGGTGCGGCGATTCTCGAGAAAGAACTCGCGCTTCTCGGGGAAGAAGAGGCTGAAGCGGGTCAGGTTCACCTGCAGCTCGTCCGCCTCGACCTGCGCGAAATCGCTGTTGTACGTGAAGTCGGCCGTCAGGTTCTGGGTCAGTCCGTACTTGACGTCGAGGCCGATGTCGCCGCCGGGCTGGTTCACGATCGGCGGCGCCCCGGCGGTGTCGGTGGTCAGATCGGCGACGGCGTACGGCTTGATCTCGAGGTTCCGGGCTCCCGGCGGCGCCTCGAGGCCCACCAGCGGCGCGGTCAACGCCGGCCGCAGTCCCAGACGCCCGACGCCGGCCGAGACCGGCGACAGATAGGAGAACTCGTTCTTCCAGATGTTCGTGCGGCGGATGTTGAAGCCCCAGATCTGGGCCGGTCCCGGGCGGTAGCGCAGCGACTTGAACGGCACCGCCGCCTCGACGATCCAGCCGCCGTCGAAGCGGTCGACGGCCAGATCCCAGACCGGATTCCAGTCGAAGTTCGTCTGCCCCTCGTTGCTCGACTCGCCGTCGAGCCGGCCGCCGATCGGGTTGACCTCGAAGAAGAAGCCGGTCCGCCGGTCGAAGAACGTGTCGAAGCTCCACGCGAGGTTGTCGTTGCGGCCGATGTTCGTGTTGTCGCGGCGCATCTCGCTGAACATCATCCGCTCGGGACGGCTCTCCCAGCAGCGAGCCACCACGTACACGTTGTCGGCGTCGAACAGGATCCAGACCTCCGTGCGCTCGGATGCCGGCAGCCCCTCGGCCGGCTCCGTCTGCACGAAGTCCGTCATCGCCGGGACGGCCGCGTAGACGGCCTCGTCGAGCCGTCCGTCGATCCGCAGCGGGGTCGTGAGGCGGACGGCCCGCATCGTGACGCGCCCCGCCCCGTCCCGCGCGATGACCGCCGGGGGGACGGGCGGCGGCGGACCTTCGATGGTCGCCAGGAGGTCGATGCCGAGGCCCGCGCGGCCGGTGTCGCGCTGGGCGTCCGCGGGTGCGGCGTGCGCCAGCACGAGCACGGCGAGGAGCACCGCCGGGTTGCGCAAGCCCAGCAGTTTAGCAGTCCCGCCGCGCCCGGCGACCCCGGGTCGGGGGCGGGGCGCAGATGGTATGCTGCGCGGTGCAAGGAGGAACGCACATGAAATGGACGACGCTGATTGGGGCGTCTTTGCTCGCAGTTGCAGTGGTGGCCTGCGGCGGTCCGGCGGACGAGCCCATGCCCGAGCCGGAGCAGGAAGCGGCCGGCCCCGGCTATCCGATGTTCGAGGTGGATCCGAGCTGGCCGGCGCTCCCGAACGACTGGGTCACCGGCGAGGTTTCCTCGGTGACGGTCGACGGGCGCGACCATGTCTGGGTGCTGCACCGCCCGCACACGGTGCCGGAGGAGAATCGGGACAACGCGGCGCCGCCCATTCTCGAGTTCGACGACACGGGCGCGTACGTCAACGCCTGGGGCGGCCAGGCCGACGGCTACGACTGGCCCTGGAACGAGCACGGCCTGTTCGCGGACCACAACGGGCACATCTGGATCGGCGGCAACAATCCGACCGGCCGCACCCCGCCGTCGGAAGTGGAAGACAACATGCTGCTGAAGTTCACCAACGCCGGTGAGCTGCTGCTGCAGATCGGGGGCCGGAATCTCGGCACCAACAACCTCACCACCGACAGCGTCCGCAAGTCGGCGGAGATGTTCGTCCACGAGCCCACGAACGAGGTGTTCGTGGCCGACGGCTACGGCAACCGCCGCGTCATCGTGTTCGATGCCGACACCGGCGAGTTCAAGCGCATGTGGGCCGCCTTCGGCCAGGAGCCGAGCGACACGGAGCCCGAGGCCGATCCGGACGACCCGAACGGTCCGCCCTGGTTCGGCACGGTGCATGCGATCGAGGTGTCGAACGACGGACTGGTCTACGTGGGCGACCGCAACAACAGCCGCATCCAGGTCTTCGACCTCGAGGGCAACTACCAGCGGCAGGTGTTCGTGAACCAGTTCGAGGGGCGCTCGCTGACCTGCGCCGGCCTCGCGTTCTCGCCGGATCCGGAGCAGACCTACCTGTACGTGGCCGACCAGGCCAACCTGCACGTCCACGTGCTCGACCGGCAGACGCTCGAGGTGCTCGATTCGTGGGGCGAGCTGGGCACCGAGCCGGGCAACTTCGACGCCCTGCACCACCTGGCCGTCGACAGCAAGGGCAACATCTACACGGCGGAGGCCCAGCGCAACCACCGCGCGCAGCGGTTCCTCTATACGGGCATGTCGCAGTAGCCGAGCCGCGGCCCGGCACACCTCCCCGAAGCGGGGCAGTCCTTGCCATGAAAGTGGATCTCGGCCCGGTGCAGGAAACGCTGCTGATCCCCCTCCTGGCGCGCGCGCGCGAAACGGAGAATCCGCGCGGGCTGCTGCACGACCCGCGCGCGGCCGCCATCGTGCGCAGCCTCGACTACGACTTCGGGAAGTGGGAGGGCGGACGCAGCCTCAAGGGCGCCATGCTCCGCGCGCGGATGTTCGACCGCTACGTGGAGAGCTTCCTCGAGGCCTATCCGCAAGGCACGGTGATCGAGGTCGGCTGCGGCCTGGACACGCGCTTCGACCGCGTCGACAACGGCCATCTGCGCTGGTTCGACCTCGACCTCCCGGACACGATCGCGCTGCGCCGGCACTTCTTCGACGACGAGCCGCGGCGCACCATGATCGCCGCATCGGTCCTGGAGACCGACTGGATGGCGCGGGTGAAGGCTACCCGCGGGCCGTGGATGTTCGTCGCCGAGGCGGTGCTGGCCTACCTGGACGCCGCGGACGCGCGCCGCGCGATCGTCGGGCTTGCCGAGCACTTTCCGGGCGCCCGCATCGCCTTCGACACGACGGCCACCCGCATGGTCGAGTCCCAGGACAGGCACGACGCGATGCGCCACCTCCCGCGCGAGAGCTGGTTCCGCTGGTGTTGCGACGACCCGCTGGAGATCGAATCGTGGGGGGCGGGCATCCGCCTGCTGGCGTCGAAGACGTTCCTCGACGCCGATCGCGACCTGCTCGAGCGCATCCCGCTGCCGCTCCGGCTCGCGGCGCGCTTCGCACCGTTTCTACTGCGGCGCCAGACCTCCCAGTACCGGCTGAATCTGGCCCTGGTCGACAGCACCTTGCCTTGCGGCACTCGGCTCGAGGAGGTACCCTGACGGGGCCATGAAGGCGCCGGGGCCCGTCCGGCGTGGCAGCGCCGGCGGGCCGATCACGCGTCCGGACCGGCGGATCGGGCACGGAGCGAGCCGGCCGGCGCTTGACGTCGCCACGCGCCTGTGGTCTAGTGGCTGGTCGTGGTGCTGTTGAAACGGGCGGCGGCGGTTGCCGCGGCGCTGCTGTTGCTGGCGGCGCTCGCGACGACGAGCGTCGCCCAGCACAGTCACGGTCCCGACGCGCCCGGCGACCACGGCGAGTGCGATGCCTGTCACTTTCGGCATCTCTCGGTGGTCGAGACGGACAGGGCTCCGGCGCCTGCCGTGCCGGATCTCGTCGCGCACGCCGTCCCGTCCGTCTGCCTGCAGCGCGAACAGCGCACCGATCTCGGCATCCGACCCACGCGCGGTCCACCCGCGTAGTCTCCCCTCCCGCTCGTTCGTGATTCACAAGTAACTCACGACACGCCTGTTCGGCACCGTGGGGCGCGCCCGAGGATCTCGATCCCCGCGGCGACGACCTAGCCGCTGGAGCCGGGCCAGCAACTCGCGGACCCTGTCCAACCGTTTGCAGCGGGGATCGACGCCGCCGACGGCGTCCGGTTCGCCGGCATCGGCCGGCGAACGCGGCGCCGGGCGGCGCGCCTGCCGAATACGTCGCGGTGAAAGGAACGACTTGATGACGAAGCTCGGACTCGCATTCACGGCCTGCCTGCTGGCCCTGCCGCTCTCGGCCCACGCGCAGGACCTGGCCATCTCCGGCACGGTGACCGACCAGACGGGCGCCGTGCTGCCGGGCGTGACCGTCGAGGCGGCCGGGCCCGGGCTCGAGGGCGGGTCGCGCGTGGCCGTCACCGACGGCGAAGGACGCTACGTTCTCGACGGATTGCCGGCGGGCGGCTACTCGGTCTCCTTCAGCCTTTCCGGCTTCGAGACGGCGCGGCGGGACGGCGTCTCCGCGGTGGCGCCGGACGGCGCCGCGCTGGACGCCGTACTGCAGTTCGCCCGTTTCTCCGAGGACGTGACCGTCGTGGGCAGCAAGCTCGACACCGGCCGGCAGGAGTTCGGCACCAGCGTCGCGTACCTGGGCGAGGAGCGGCTCGAATCCGACGCCATCTTCACCGTGGAGGACGCTTTCAATCGGACGGCCAACGCCTTCACCGGGACGGCACAGTTCGGCGCCTACAGCATCCGCGGCGTGAACAACAACGGCCTCGACAGCGGCTTCGGCAACGCCAACGCGCTCGCCTCCATCGTGTTGAATCAGACGGCGGTCGGCCCGCGCACGGGCGATTTCCTGAACCCGTCCCTCTTCGACGTCGGATCGGTGGAGATCCTGCGCGGCCCGCAGTCGACCCTCCAGGGACCCAACTCGCTGATCGGCGCGGTGCTGATCAACTACAACAAGGCCGCGTTCGACGGCTACGACGGCCGCGCCCGCCTCGAAGGGGGCGGGCTCGGCACGCGGCGGGTTCAGGTCATGCAGAACATCGAGCTGGTGGACGACGTTCTCGCCGCGCGCCTGACGTTCGAGGACCGTTACGCCCGGGGCGCGGCCACCAACGTGCTCACCGGGGACGATGACGTGCAGCGGACCGACGAGCAGACGATTCGGGGACAGCTCTCGCTCCGACCCCGGTCCGACGACCGCGTACGCTTCGATTTCACCTGGCTGCGCAACGACTCCGACTCCAACCCGTTTGCCCTCGTCGTCGCCAACGAAGCGGAGGGCATTACCATGCAGGATCGCCGGCAACCCTGGAACCAGCCGGACCAGTACCCGTCGACTCTCGACTTCCTGAATCTCGAGACGCACATCGCCCTCGATGACCGCTGGGTGATCGACGCCATCACGGGCTACAGCCGTTTCGACCTGACGCAGAGGTTCGACGCGGATCTGTCGCGGTTCGACTTCCTCAACGTCGACGCCGCGGGACACGACGCCATCCTGAGCCAGGAGGTCCGCGCGGCGTATCGGGGCGAGAGCGTGGACGGCCTGATCGGCCTCTTCTACTCCCAGGGCGACTACTCGTACGGATTCCACGGGACGGGGATCTTCCCCGATGGGATGGGCGGCGTCGCGCCGTTCAACCGGCAGACCCGCCTGCTGGAGGAGGTCGACCAGTTCGGCGTGTTCGGACGCGCGGAGTGGAGCGTGACCGACCGCGTGCTCCTCACGGGAGGCGTGCGACTGAACCGCGAGACGCGGCGAAACGACAACTTCGCCGACAACAACGGGCTGACCAGTGACTTGACCGCCGAGAAGACCTTCAGCCAGGTGCTGCCTTCCGGGTCGTTCGCCTACAGCCTGACCCCCAGCACGTCGCTCGGGGCTTCGTACGCCCGCGGCTACAAGGCGGGAGGCTTCGCGTTCGCGGTCTTCCTCGGCGTGGCCGAGGCGTACGGAGAGGAGTTCACCGACAACTACGAGCTGTTCGTCCGCCATCGGACGGCCGACGGCCGGCTGACGCTGAACGCGAACGTCTTCACCATCGATTGGCGGGAGCAGCAGATCCCGTACACGGCCCAGGGCGGCTTCCCCGGATTCGACGCGCTCATCACCAACGCGGGGAGGTCGGCGTTGCGCGGGGTCGAGGTCGAGTCGGAGTACTACGTGAGCAGCACGCTGAACGTGTTCGCCTCGCTCGGCGTCACCGACTCGGAGTTCATTGACTTCGTTCTCGACGGCGACGATCTCGCCGGCCGGGCCTTTCCCCAGTCGCCGGCCTGGAACGGCGCCGTCGGCCTCGGCTGGCGCGACCCGGGGGGCTGGTTCGCGAGCGGGACGTTCAGCTTCACGGACGACGCCTACACCGAGATCGCGGCGCCGGTCTACACCCGGGTCTCGAGCCGCCGCCTCCTGAGCGGGCGCGTCGGCTACGGAAGGTCGGGATGGTCCGCCTACCTGTGGGGCGCCAACCTGCTCGACGACCAGTACGAGCTGGCGCGGTTCGACGGGCGGCTGTTCGGATTGCCGGGAGCCTACGGACGGATGGCCGACCCGCGCGCCGTCGGCGCGGGTGTCGACTTCGACTGGTAGCCGCGGGAGCCTCGTAGCGAGTGGAGCACACGATGAACAACATTATCGAAGGCCTGCGGGTCAACCAGTTGACGAAGACCTATCCGGGCGGCATCCGCGCCCTGGACGCGGTCGATCTGACGGTGGGGCCGGGCCTCTACGGCCTGCTCGGCCCGAACGGCGCCGGCAAGAGCACGCTGATGCGCACGCTGGCGACGCTGCAACAGCCCGACAGCGGGTCCATCACGCTCGACGGCGTCGACACGCTCGCCAACCCCGACTACGTCCGGCGCCGGCTGGGCTACCTGCCCCAGCAGATCGGCACCTACCCCACCGTCACCGGCCGGCAGCTGCTCGACCGCTTCGCCTGGCTCAAGGGAAGGACGGACCGCCGCGAGCGGCGGCAGGAGGTGGCGCAGCTGCTCGAGCGCGTGAACCTCCGGGCGGACGCGGACCGCGCCGTCGCCACCTACTCCGGCGGCATGCTGCGCCGTTTCGGCATCGCGCTGGCCCTGGCCGGCGACCCGCGCCTGCTGATCGTCGACGAGCCGACGGCCGGCCTCGACCCGGCCGAGCGCAGCCGCTTCCAGCGGGTGCTGGCCGACATCGCGGCCGACAACGTCGTCCTCCTGTCGACCCACATCGTCGACGACGTCGAGAGCCTCTGCGAGCGGCTGTCGATCATGGCCGCCGGGCGCATCGTCGCCGAGGGCACGCCGGCGGCGCTGACCGCGCCGCTCGAGGGCAGCCTCTGGTCGCGCGTGGTGCCCCGCGACGAGCCGCTTCCGGACGATACGCTGCACGTCGCGGCGACACCCTACGGCGCGCTGGTCGTCGTCGAGGCGCCGGTCGCGCCCGGCGAGGTCTGGGCCCCCCACGCGCCGCGTCTGGAGGACGTCTACCACGCCGCGATCGCCGGCGCGGGGATCCGGGACGAGGAGGCGGCGGCATGAAGACGCTGCATTTCGCCGCCGTCGAGGCCTGGCACGAGCTGCGCGCCGGCTGCCGCGGGCCGCTCATCCCCATCGTGTTTCCCGGGCTCATCGCCTACCTGCTGCTGGTGCTGCTCAACGCGGACTATCTGCGCGACATGGGGGCGACCGACGTGCCGCGCAACAGCCCCCACCTCGTCTACCTGATGATGAGCGGCCAGGCAGTCTGGCTCCTGTTCGTGTGGGCCTGGGTCTTCGCGCAGGTGGTCGTCCGCGATCGGACCGCCAATCTGCACGAGGTGGTGCTGTCGGCGCCCATCTCGCTGTCCGCGCTGCTCGCCGGCCGTTATCTCGGCGCGCTGGTCCTCGCCAGCCTGCTGGCCCTCGCGACCGGGCTCGGGTTCCTGCTGGTGCCGCTGCTCGGCGCTCTCGGGCTGATCCCCGCCGACGCGGTGGGGCCGCAGCCGTTCTTCGCGATCGGCCACACGCTGCTGGTCCTGACGGTGCCCTCCGCCGCCGGGCTCGGCGCGCTGCTGCTCTGCGCGGCGATCCGGACCCGCGGAATCGCCGGGCCGTTCGCGCTCGCGGCGGTGCTGATGCTGATCTGGATGGTGGCCATGGTCGTGGTGCGCGGCGCCGACGGCAGCCCGGTGCTGGCGACCCTCCTCGACCCGTCCGGGTACGCGGAGGTAGAGGAGCAGGCCAACCTCTGGACGCCGCGCGAGAAGGCAGCGGGCGTCCTGCAGATGACGACGCCGCTGGTGGTCAACCGCCTGCTCTGGACGTTCCCGCCGCTGCTGCTGCTGGGAGTCGTGCTGCGCCGGGTGCAACGCGAACGGTTGGCGCTCGAACGGGCGCCCGCGGTGCGGGGAGCGGGCCGTGCGGCCGACGAGAAAGGAGCCGAGCGGTCCGATCCCGATGCGCCGACGCTCGGCGTCCCGCAGCGGCCGTCGTGGCTCGGCGCCGCGTGGAGCGAGGCGGCCTGGCACTTCGCGCTCTCGTTCCGCGGTTGGGGAACGCCGCTCGCGCTCCTCATGCTGACGGCGTTGGGCGTGGGCGGCTCGTTCGTCCACGTCATCCTCCACGCCGACGGCCCCGTCCTCCCCCGGCCCGATCTCCTCGATCCGCTGCTGGTCGAGTTCTTCTACCTGGTGATCGCGTTCGTGGTGGCGGCGTTCGTCGGGGTCATGGCGCGCCGGGACCACTGCCCGGGCTACGGCGAGATCGCCGACGCCACCCCCGCGCCCCTGGGGAGCCGGGTGGCGGGCCGCGCGCTGGCCGCCGGCGCCGTCACCATCGTTTTCGCCCTGACCCCGACCGTCTCGGTGTGGATCGTGAACGCCCTCGTGGTCCCCGACGCCTTCAGCCTGCTCGACCCCGTCCTCCACTTCGGGCTGGTGCTCGCCCCGTCGATGCTGGAGCTGTGCGCGCTGGTGCTACTGGCTCACGCGCTGGTCCGCCACACGGGCGGGGCGCACGCGGCCGGGATCATCTGCGCGTTCTTCATCGTGGTCAATCACGAGCTGGGCGTCACCACCTATCCGCCGGTCGAGGTCGCCGTGCCGCCGAGCATCACGCTGTCGGAGTTCGCCGGGTGGGCGCCGTGGCTGGGCTACGTCCTGACCCTCGACCTCCACAAGCTGGCCGTCGCGGCCGGAATCGTCGCGCTGGCGTGGCTCGCCTGGCCGCGCGGCACCGCGCTCACCATGGCCCGCCGCTGGCGGACCGGCATGCGCCGGGCCGCGGGCGCCGCCGGCGCGTTGGCGGCTGCCGCCGTCGTGCTGGCGGCCGGGGTCCACAGCGTGCTGCACGAGCAGCTCGTGACGTTGGGCGGCTATGAATCGCAGCCGGCGGCGACGGCGGACGACGCCGCCTGGGAGGCGCGCTGGTGGGCCGCCGCAGCGCCGTTCTCGGTGGCGGGCGGCGAGGCGCACATTGCCATCCATCCGGCCGAGCGCGTGGCGGTGGTGCGCTGGCGGCTCGACGGCGTCCGGTCACGTTCCGGCACGCTGCACGGCTCGCTTCCGCACGGCGCCGAGATCGCGCGCGCCGCCGTCAACGACCGCGAGGCATCGGTAACCGTGGCGTTCGACCACTTCGCGCTGCCGCTCGAAGCCTGCGGTCTCACGGCCGAGGGCTGCACCGTGGAGCTGGACGTCGCCGCCCGCGGAGAGGGGTGGTCGGCGGAGGGAGAAACCCCCTGGCTGCACCCCTCCGGCGTATGGCTCCGCGCCGCCGACCTGCTGCCGACGCTCGGGCACGACCCCGACCGGCTGGTGCGTGCGCCCCGGGAACGCCGGACCCACGGCCTCGACCCCGTCCCCGGCGACGTCGCGGCCGGTGCGCTGGCGCCCGCGGCCGGCGTGGCCCCCGCGGGCGACTGGCGCTGGACCATCACCTTCGCCGGCACCAATCGCGACGCGGAGCGCCCCGCCGGCACCCGCATCGCCGCGCCCGACGCCCGCATCGCCGAGACCGGCGGACCGTTCGACTTCGCCGCGGCCTGGTGGCCGGAGACGCCGGTCGTGACCCGCCGCGGCGGCGTCGCCGCGCTGCACGGGCCGCAGCGCGCGCGCGACGCGGACGGCGTCCTCGACGACGTCACGGCCATGCACGCCTGCGTCGCCGCCACCCTGGGCCGCGCGCCGCTGGTGCGCACCGTGCTGCAGGCGCCGCGCGAGCGCGGCAAGACCGCGCTCTACGGCAACCTGCTCTGGCTGCCCGAGCACGAGGGGTGGGACATCTCCGGAGAGGCCTTCGGCCGCTGGCGGCGCCGCGCCACCATCGCCGCCGCGCTGGCCGCGCGCACGATGACCGACGAGGCCGACCTGCGCAAGGAGCCCGGCGAGGACTGGCTGCGGGTCGGCGTCCCTGGCTGGGTCGGCCTGGAGTGCGTCCGCAAGGAGGACGGCGTGGACGCGTGGCTGGCGCTGCAGGCGCGGTCCAGCGACCAGGTCGTCGAGGCCCTCGGCGCGCTGGACGCGCCCGCGGTGGGCGTTGCGGCCGCCGGCGACGTGCCGTGGGTGCGGGAGTACACGCCGCTGGCGACGGTCGGCTGGGTGGAGTCCGTCGGCGTGGACGAGGCCGGCGGCGCGGTCGGCGCCGTGATCGCCGCGGTGCGGGCCGGCATGCCGCTGGCCGAAGCCCTGGCCGAGGCGGTCGGGGCCGGCACGGCCGAGGCCCTGCTCGGACCGCCGGCGGCGTCGGACGTGCTGGTCGCGCAGGCGGCGCGCACCCTCGAGATAGGCGGCCAGCGCTGGCGCTGGCAGGACGGCGGCTGGGAGCCGGTCGCCGCCGCCATCCACGTGACGCAGCGCTTCGACGACGACAGCGGCGGTCGCCGCCGAATCGGCCCGCTGCCGACGTCGGTCGACCCCGCCGCGCCGTTCACGCTGATCGACGCCTGGCCGTCCTTCGAGCGGACGCCGACCGACAACATCTGGCGCGGCGAAGGGAACGATTGACGCCCGCGATCGGCAGGGCCGCGCAGCGATCCTGGACGACTTGCAGCGGACGCTGCGGCGGATGTTCGGAACGGAGGACTCGACAGGCGATCCGACGCGGACGCCCGCTACCGCGCTGTCTGCGGGGCGGCGGACCGGCGCCTGAGGATGATCCAGTGCGGGCACTTCGCGGTGTCCGCGTAGAGCCGCTCGCAGTCGTCGCACCGCACGCACTCGGTCATGACGATCTGCGGGCCGCGAATCGCGCCCCATTCGCAGGTCTTCTCGCAGATCTTGCAGGTGTTGCATTCGGACCAGCGCTTGATCCGGAACACGGTCAGCTTCGAGATCAGCCCCAGGAAGGCGCCCACCGGGCACAGGAAGCGGCAGTACAGGTTGCGGACGAAGACCGTGGCGACGAGCAGCACCGCGAGCCCCGCCCACATGCCGGTCGAGGCCCGGCGGGTGAACATCCAGAACGGCTCGACGTAGCGGTACGCCCCGATGTCCGAGGTCAGGATGAAGTAGAGCAGCGTGGCGCCCAGCAGCCCGAACTTCACCAGCGCCGCGCGCCGTTCGAGCCACGCCGGCACCTCGACGCGCAGCCGCGCCGGCACGAGGCGGTCCATGAGCTGCGTCAACGCGCCGAACGCGCAGACCCGCCCGCAGTAGAGCCGGCCCCACAGCACCGTCGTCACCAGCGTGAAGCCGGCGAACAGGTACCACGCCAGGCTGTACTTGAAGACCGGGAGGTTGCCGGCCAGCAGCCCGTAGACGTTCACCACCGAGATGAGCTGGCTCTTGGTGAACCCCAGATAGGCGATCGCGGCCACCAGCGTGACGTACTTCAGCGCGACGCTCTTGCGGAAGAAGCTCACCAGGGCCAGCGCGGCGAAGGCCGTGAACAGCAGGAGGTCCGCGGCCTGATCGCGCAGCAGCGTGCCCCAGGTTTCCTGCTCCTCCAGCTCGTCGTCGAACCCCCACGGGTCGGCCTCCGGCTCGGGCTGGGCCAGCGCGGCGGCAGGCAAGGCCACCGCCGCCGCGAGCAGCACGACGGCGGCGATGAGGCGCCGCATCAGCGCGCCTCCGGCGGCGTGATCAGGCGCCGCGCGAGCCGGCGCGCACCGTTGCGCACCGCCCGCGTCGCGCTCGTCACCGTCAGGGTGGCAGTCGAGACGGCGTCGATATCGCCGCCGACCCGGAAGGGATCGCGAATGCTCTTGCGGACGAACTGGGCGGCGTACCGCGGCAGGTCGATGGAGAAGTAGCCGTACGGCTCGAAGTGATCGGCGACGACGATGCCGGTGAGGACACCGTCGGTGTCGACCCCGGTCAGGATCTTGATCGGCCCGTCGTAGCCCCGCTCGAGGGGCTCGAGCTCGGTGGTCCAGAAGGCGTAGCCGATCAGGGTGGGGCGGCTTCCCGGCGCCCCCGCGTACGCCTTGAAGTGCGGCGGGTTGCCCTCCTTCGACGAGAACGAGGTCGCCGCCGGAAACAGCTCGTCGAGCTGCCTCTGCAGATCCGGGTCGACCGTCAACTGTCCCCCCGCGGCCCCGGCCGCGAGCAACGCCAGCGCGAATGCCATCGCCTTCATTCGAACATGCACTCCAGGACGCCGATTATGCTGCGGGCCGCTCACGCGGTCAAACTGCCCGGCGCCGGCCCGCGCCCCGTATAATAGGCCCCCGACCAACAGGAGGGCGTATGTCACCGATTCGGCAGGTCGCGGCGTGTGCGGCGCTCGGCTGGTGTCTCGCGGGCCCCGCGGCGGCCGGGGCGCAGGATGACCGCCTCGCGGCCGCGGGCAGCCTCGACTGCTCGTTCACGCTGATTGCGACCGGCACGTGGACCGACGGCGACCCCGAAGCGGACGTGGACGCGGCGACGCTGTCCTTCCGGTTCGAGGCCATCGACACGGCGGGCGCCACCGCCGAGGTGATCGGCCCGTTCGGCCCCTCGCACATCATCACGCGGCTGACCGGCGACTACCTCCACTTCCTGCAGATGTTCAGCTCGGGTCCGCTGTACACGACCACCATCTTCGACCGCGAGACGGAAGACGGGCGGCTCATGGCCGTGCACACGCGCCACGAGTACACGGATGTCTCGCTGATCGGCTTCACGTCGCGGCCCGAACAGTACTACGGCGACTGCGCGCTCGGCCCCTGACGCCGCGCCCGACCGACGTCTGCCGCCCGCCCGCCATCAGAAGATGGCGAGCGGGTTCACCGGCGAGCCCGTTCCGCCGGGAACGCGCAGCGGCGCGATCACCAGCATGAAGTCCCACTGCTCGAGCCGCGCCGCCGTCTCGGCTGCCGCCTCGAGGTCCAGGTTGTCGAGCAGGTTCATGCCGCGCGCCACGATGGCGTAGCGGTGGATCGGGTTGAAGCCCAGGCCCGGCACCGTGTCCGGCGCCTCGTGCACCGAGTCGGCGCCCAGCAGCGCGATGTCGCGCTCGGCCATCCACGGCATCACCGACGCGTCCCAGCCGGACATGGCGCCGCCGGCGCCCATGGCGGCGCGCCGCGCCCAGCGGCCGGTGCGCAGCAGCAGCGCGTCGCCCGAGCCGATGCTGACGCCCGCCATCTCCTCCCACGCCTCGATGTCTTCCGCGTACAGCTTCGTGCCCGGCTCGAGGTACGGGACGCCCTTCAGGCGCGGCATGTCCACCAGGACGCCCTTCGTGACGAGGCCGTCCCGCATACCGGCGGTGTCCATCACGGAGCAGCCGTCCTCGGTGACGACGTCGCGGTAGTCGTGACCGTTGTAGAGCTGGTCGTTGTAGAAGACGTGGCACAGGCCGTCGAGGTGGGAGAACTGGATGCCGTGGAAGTACACCTCGATGCGGTCGCCCGAATTCTGGCCGTCGTGGTTGATGCTCATCTGGAGCTGGTAGGGCTCGCGCACGTCCGCGGCCTCCTCGGAGAGGAAGTCGTGCGCCAGCGACACGGTCGTCCCGCTCCGCACGAGGCCCGCCGCCTCCTTGCGCTTCGCGGGCGTCATCAGGTTGACGGCGCCCAGCTCGTCGTCCGCGCCCCAGCGCCCCCAGTTCGACAGCTCCTCCATCCACGCTTCGAACTGCTCGACGCTGATCGGCGCCCGGTCCCCGGATTGCGTGAACGAGACCACGGCGAACCCCGGGAGCGCGACCCCGAGGACGCCTGCCAGCACGAGTCGAGTCAACGCCGTTCTCATCGGTGACCTCCCTTGCATGCGGCCAGCCCTGCCGGGCCGGCCCCGACAGCCTACCGCAGAACCGCCCCGCGCGCGACCGCCCCAGCCGCAGCGATGCCTGTACGCCCGCAAGGCGCGCACAGCGCGCCTCGGCGGGAGCGGCGCGGGGCGAAGGGGTCCCCGCAAGCGAACGCCGGGGGTTCGGGGCGCAGCCCCGTCTGAATGAAGCCGGGAGCGGCGCGGGGCGAAGGGGCCCCCGCAAGCGGACGCCGGGGGTTCGGGGCGCAGCCCCGTCTGAAGGAAGCTGCGCAGCTCCATCTGAATTCAGTAGCGCTCGCCGTCGCTTGCCGGCGCCATGGGCCAGACCGTCGACGGCTCGCCGTTGACGGTGGCCCCGGCGTGCATGATGGTCGACGCGGCCTGCAGGAATCCTGCCGGGAAGGCGAGCCGCGGCGCCGACAGCCGATCGAGCGCCTCTGTCTGCGCCGGGGCCAGCCGCACGTCCAGGCCGGCCAGGTTCTGGTCGAGCTGCTCCAGGGTGCGCGCCCCGATGATGGTCGAGGTGACGCCCGGCTGCGCCTGGACCCACGCGAGGGCGACGGCCGCCGGGGAGGTGTCGAGCGCGGCGGCGACACGGACCAGCTCGTCGACGATGTCGAAGGCCAGCTCGTCGAGGTAGTCCGTGACCCGCCGGCCCCGGCCCGGGCTGGCGCTGCCGGCGTTCTCCCTCGTGTACTTCCCGGTCAGCACGCCGGCGCGCAGCGGCGACCAGGGAGCGACGCCCAGCCCGAGCTCGCGCGCCATCGGCATCAGCTCGCCCTCGACGGTGCGCTCGATCAGCGAGTACTCGATCTGCAGCGCGACGAGCGGCGTCCAGCTCCGGCAGCGGGCCAGCACCTGCGCCTGGGCCGTCTTCCACGCCGGCGTGTCCGAGAAGCCGATGTAGCGCACCTTGCCCGCGCGCACGAGGTCGTCGAGCGCCCGCATCGTCTCCTCGATCGGCGTGAACCGATCCCACAGGTGCATCCAGTACAGGTCGATGTAGTCCGTCCGCAGGCGGCGCAGCGACTCCTCGCACGCCGCCGTCAGCGACTTGCGGCTGGCGCCGCCGCCGTTCGGGTCGCCGGGGTACAGGTTGGCGAAGAACTTCGTCGCGATGACGACCCGGTCCCGGCCCTGGCTGCCGGCCCGCAGATAGTCGCCGATGATCGTCTCCGAGTGCCCCTTGGTGTACGCGTTCGCGGTGTCGATGAAGTTGCCGCCGCGCTCGAAGTACGCAGAAAGCATCGCTTCCGACGTGGCGACGTCCGAGCCCCAGCCCCAGTCCTCGCCGAAGGTCATCGCGCCGAGACAGAAGGGGCTGACCCGCAGCCCGGAATCGCCGAGTGTCACGTAGTGATCGAGTGCCATGCAGCCAGTGTACCGCCGCGCCGCGGCGCCCGTGGTACGCTGAATCCGAGGATGCGACGCACGCTGCTGCTCTCGTCGTGGCTGCCCCTCGGCATGGTGGCCCTCGCGGTGCTCAGGCTGGCCTTCGACCCGGGCTTCGCCGCGGTTCCGGCGGCGGTCATGGCCCTGCCGGCGATGGCCATGGGGCTGGCGTTCACCTGGCCCGCCGGCATTCCGCTGACGCTGGCCCTCGAGCGGCTCCATCCCCGCTCCCGGCCACTGGCGGTCGCGTGCGCGGCCGTGCTCTGTCCGTTGTCGGTCGCCGCGGTCACCATCGGCGGCCTTTTCGGTCCGATCGGCATCTGGGCCTATGCCGGCATCGTCTCGCTCCCGGCCTGGCTCGCGCTCGGGCTGCTCGTCGGTTTCGAGCGTCGGCGCGCCGGGCGGCAGGCAGCATGAGCGTGAGGCGGTGACGTGACCGTGTTGCGGCGCTGCGCACGATCGACCACGACCCGGGGTGCCTCCCGGCGGACGTGCGGTGCCGCTCTGGTCGCGGCGGCCGTGGCGGCGGCATGGGGCGTCCAGCCGCTGGCATCCCGCGGCGCGGCGTCCGGGGGCGGCCCCGCCGGGGCGCCGGCGCCGGTCCAGGACCGCCGGGCGCCGTTCGACGCGCAGCAGCGGCCGCCCGGCGACGCCCAGGCGATTGCCCGCGGCCAGGCGCTGTACGGCATCCACTGCCGCGGGTGTCACGGGACAGACCTCCGCGGCGGCGATCTCGGCGGTCCGAACCTGCTTCGCTCCCAGCTCGTGCTGCGCGACCGGGACGGAGACCGGATCTGGCCGGTGCTCCGGGATGGGCAGTCGACCCCGGGCGGCTCCTCGATGCCGCCGCAGTCGCTCTCGGAGGCGGACGCGCGGGCGGTGGCCGAGTACATGCACAGCGTCCTCGCCCGCGCGATGCCCCAGGGGGGGCCGCCGCCGGGCCCGGAGCTCGAGCTGGACATCGTCGTGGGCGACGCGGCGGCCGGGCGCGACTACTTCGCCGCCAACTGCGCGGCGTGCCACTCGGTCACCGGCGACCTGGCCGGCATCGCCGCGCGGATTCCGGAGCCGCGGACGCTGCAGAACACCTGGGTCCGCGGCCATCGGCGCGGGACGGCCCGCCCGCCGGTCTCGGTCACGGTGACCCTGGCCGCCGGCGCGCGCATCGCGGGAAGGCTCGTCCGCCTCGACGACTTCATCGTCGCGCTCACCACCGCCGACGGCCGGCAGCGCTCGTTCAGCCGCCGCCGGGGCGCCGTGCCGCGCGTGGAAATCGACGACCCGCTGGCCCGCCACACCGAGCTCCTCGGCCTGTACACCGACGAGAACATCCACGACGTCACGGCCTACCTGGTCACGCTGAAATGACGAGCACAACCCTGCTCCCGCGTCTCGTGCTCGCCGCCGCGGCGCTGGTGACGGCCGGCCTGCCCGCACCCGCCGCGGCGCAGGCGCGTGGCGGCCTGGACCCCGCCGCGCTCCGCGAGCCGCTCGCGGACTCCTGGCCGACCTACTCCGGCGACTACACGGGCCGGCGCTACAGCCCGCTGACGCAGGTGACGACCGAGACGGTGCAGCACCTGACGCTGGCGTGGACGCGCGAGCTCGACACCGGCATGCCGCCGCTCGAAGGCGCCGGCGCCCCGACGTTCGTAGGCGGCGAAGGTGCGGGCGACTTCGTCATCGGCCGCCAGCGCCTCAAGGGGGCGATCCTGGTGGTGGACGACGTGCTGTACGTGACGGCGCCCGATCACGTCTGGGCGCTCGACGCCCGCGACGGCAGCGCGCTGTGGCACTACTTCTGGAAGACGCGGGGCAGCATCCACATCGGCAATCGGGGCGCGGCGCTGTGGCGCAACGCCCTCTTCTTCGAGACGCCCGACAACTACCTGGTCTCGCTCGACGCGCGGACCGGTGCGGAGCGCTGGCACGTGGAGATCGCCAGGTTCGAGGACCAGTACTTCTCGACCATGGCGCCGGTCGTGGTCGGGGACCACGTCCTGGTCGGCACGGGAAACGACCTCGACGCCCCCGGCTTCCTGCAGTCGTTCGACCCGCAGACCGGCGCGCGCCGGTGGATCTTCCACACGGTGCCGATGACGCCCGACTCGCCCGGCCTCGACACCTGGCCGAACCTCGACGCGGCCCGGCACGGGGGCGGGCAGGTCTGGGTCCCGGGCGTCTACGACCCGGAGACCAACTACTACATCTTCGGCACCGGCAATCCGACGCCGGGCTACACCGGCGTGGCGCGGCCGGGCGACAACCTGTTCACCTGCACGCTCATCGCGGTCGACGTCGACACGGGCGAAATGGCGTGGCACTTCCAGACGTCGCCGCACGACACGCACGACTGGGACTCGGCGCAGACACCGATCCTGATCGACGGGGTGATCGACGGCCGGCCGCGCAAGCTGGTCTCGACCGCGGCGCGCAACGGGTACTTCTTCACCGTCGACCGGGTGACCGGCGAGCACATCGTCACGCGCCGCTACGGCGCCACCGCCAACTGGGCCAGCCACATCCGGCCGACCGGCGAGCCGGAGCCGTCGCCCGCGAAGGAGGCGACCATCCCCGGCTCGCTCGTCTCCCCCGTCGAGGGCGGGGTGACCAACTGGCAGCCCCCGGCCTTCAACCCCGACACCGGCCTCTTCTACACGCAGGAGAACAACGGCTTCAACCTCCTCTACCTGACCGATCCGGACCCGCGCGGCTCCATGGGCCTCGGCGGCAAGGAGCGCGTCGTGGTGGGCTCGGGCGGCAACGCGTTCTCGGCCATCGACTACCGGACGGGCGAGATCGTCTGGCGCCACCGGTGGCCCCCGGGCGGCGGCGGCGGGGCCGGCGTCCTCACCACCGCCGGCGGGGTCGTGTTCACCGGGGACGGCAGCGGCAACTTCGTGGCGTTCGACGCGGCCGGCGGCAGCCTCCTCTGGCACACGCGCATCGGCGACATCTCCAACGCGCCGCAGACCTACCTGGTCGACGGCCGCCAGCACGTGCTGGTCGCCGTCGGGCAGCGCCTGTTCGCGTTCGTCATGTACTGAGAGCCGGCACGCCGGCAAGCGGGGCGCGCGGCAGGCATCGCGCGTAGTAGGATCAGGCGGTCCAGCGCCGGTTTCGAATCGAAACGATGGCTTCGACACCCGCCCGCGCCACGCGCGAGTTGCGCTACGAGCCGGAGGAGCGGCCGCCGCCCGCGCTCGCGCTCGGCCTCGGCTTCCAGTTCGCCATGCTAACGGTGGCGGGCATCGTGCTCACGCCGGCCATCGTCGTGCGGGCAGCCGGGGGCAGCGCAGGCTTCCTGTCCTGGGCCGCGTTCGCCGCACTCGCGATCAGCGGCGTCACGACCGTGCTGCAGGCGGTGCGGGTCGGGCGCGTCGGCTCCGGCCACGTGCTGCTGATGGGCACGTCGGCCGCCTTCATCGCCGTCAGCGTCACCGCGCTGGAGAACGGCGGACCGGGGCTCCTCGCGACGCTGATCGTCATCTCGGCGCTGTTCCAGTTCGCGCTCGCCACGCGGCTGTCGCTGCTGCGGCGAATCCTCACGCCGACCGTGTGCGGCACGGTGATCATGCTGATCCCGGTGACCCTCATGCCGATCATGTTCGGCATGCTCACGGACGTGCCGGACGGGACCACGCCGGCAGCCGCGCCCGTCAGCGCGCTCATGACGCTGATCGTCACGGTCGGCGTCACGCTGCGGGCCGCGGGCGTGTGGCGCCTCTGGGCCCCGGTCATCGGCATCGGGGCCGGCTGCGCGGTCGCCGGCTCGTTCGGCCTCTACGACTCGCAGAGCGTGGCCGCCGCAAGCTGGATCGGGCTGCCCGCCGGCGCCTGGCCGGGATTCGATCTCCGCTTCGGCGCGGCGTTCTGGTCGCTGCTGCCGGCCTTCGTGTTCGTCACCCTGATTGGCGCCATCGAGACCATCGGCGACAGCGTCGCCATCCAGCGCGTCTCGCGGCGGTCGCCGCGGGCCACCGACTTCCGCGTCGTGCAGGGGGCGGTCGCCGCCGACGGCGTGGGCAACCTGCTCTCCGGCCTGGCGGCGACGGTGCCCAACACGACCTATTCGTCGAGCGTCTCGGTCACGGAGATAACGGGCGTCGCCGCCCGGACGGTCGGCGTGTGCATCGGCGCCGTCTTCATCGTGCTGGCGTTCCTGCCGAAGTTCATGGCGCTGATCCTGGCGATTCCGGGTCCCGTCGTCGGCGCGTACACCGTCGTGCTGATGGCCACCCTGTTCGTGCTCGGCATGCGCGTGGTCGTCGAGGACGGCGCCGACTACCGCAAGGGCATCGTGGCGGGAGTCGGGTTCTGGATCGGCCTCGGCTTCCAGAACGAGCTGATCTTCGCCGACTCGCTGGGCGCGTGGGGCAGCCTGCTCGGCAACGGGATGACCTCGGGCGGACTCGCGGCAATCCTCATGACGCTGTTCCTGGAGCTGGCCCGACCGCGGGGGCAGCAGCTCCGGACCGCGCTGAACGCCGAGGCCTACCCGGCGATCGACAAGTTCCTGATCCGCTTCGCCGCCCGCCAGCGCTGGAGCGAGGCGATGACGGACCGGCTCCGCGCCGTCGGCGAGGAGACGCTGCTGACGCTGGTCCGGCGCGACGAGGACGACCCGGCGGCGCAGCAGCGGCGCCTGCTGCTGGCCGCGCGCAGGGACGGCCGCGCCGCCGAGCTGGAGTTCGTCGCGGCGACCGACGACACGAACCTCGAGGACCGCATCGCGCTGCTCGGGGACCGCGTCGCCGGCAACCAGATCGAGCAGGAGGTCTCCCTGCGGCTGCTGCGGCACCTCGCCTCATCGGTCCGCCACCAGCAGTACCACGACACCGACGTCGTGACGGTTCGCGTGGAACCGGCGGCGTCGTAGCCCGCCGTCCGCCACTTCCCTTGCACGCACACCTGAGCGACCTGAGCGCCGAGGGACGGGCCGCGCGCGAGCTCATCGCGGGCGCGTCGCGGATCGTCGGCTTCACCGGCGCCGGCATCTCGACGGAGTCGGGCGTCCCGGACTTTCGCAGCCCGAACGGCGTGTGGGCGCAGAACCGGACGGTCGACTTCCAGGAGTTCCTGTCCAGCGAGGCGGGGCGCATCGAGTACTGGCGGCAGAAGGTGGCCGCCTGGCCGGCCATGCGTGCGGCGAGGCCGAACGCCGGCCACCACGCCTTCGTGAGGCTCCACGACCAGGGCCGGCTGACGGCGCTCGTCACGCAGAACATCGAGCGCCTGCACCAGCGGTCGGGGCTCCCCGGCGACAGGGTCCTGGAGCTGCACGGCACCACGACCGAGGCCGTCTGCCTGAGCTGCGGCGACCGCATCACGTCCGACGAGGCGTGCCGGCGGGTGGCGGCCGGCGAGCTGGCGCCGCGCTGCCGGCCGTGCGGCGGGCTGCTCAAGCCGGCCACGATCTCGTTCGGGCAGGCCCTGCCGCACGACGTGCTGCTGCGCGCGCAGACGGCAGCCGAGTCCTGCGACCTGCTCCTCGCGGTCGGCTCCTCGCTGGTCGTCGAGCCGGCGGCCTCGATTCCGCGCCTGGCGCGGCGCGCGGGCGCGCGCCTGATCATCGTCAACCGCGATCCGACTCCCCTGGACGGCATCGCGGACGTCGTCGTGCTCGGGGAGATCGGCGCCGTCCTCCCCGCGCTCGTCCAGGCGGAACGCCCCTGAGCGCCATGCCCGAGCTGCCCGAGGTGGAGACGGTCCGCCGCACGCTGGCCCCGGCCCTCGAGGGACGCACCATCCGGGCCGTCTCGTTCCTCTGGCCCCGGACATGCGTCGGCGACGCGCGCGTCACCGAGGAGCGCCTGGCCGGCCAGCGCATCGAGCGGCTCGACCGGCACGGCAAGTACCTGCTGCTCGGGCTGCGCCGGGACGAGCGCTGCTCGCTGCTGGTCATTCACCTGCGGATGACGGGGAACCTCCTGTTGAACGGCCAGCCCGGGGAGCACACGCGGGCCAGGATGACGCTCGACGACGGAGCCTCGGTAGTCTTCCAGGACATCCGCAAGTTCGGCCGCTGGCAGTGGTCCGAGGGGTTGCCCCCGCGTCTGGCCGCGCTGGGCCCCGACCCGCTGGAGATCGGCCGCGACGCCTTCGCCGACCGGCTGGCGCCCCGCAAGGCGAGGCTGAAGGCGCTCCTGCTCGACCAGGCGTTCCTGCGCGGCCTCGGCAACATCTACGCGGACGAAGCGCTGTTCCGCGCCCGGCTGCACCCGGAGCGGAGCGCCGCGGGCGTCGGCCCGCGCAAGGCGGGAGAACTGCACGCGGCCATCCGGGCCGTGCTGCAGGACGCCATCGCGGCCGGCGGCAGCAGCATCAGCAACTACCGCGACGGCCAGGGAGCGCCGGGCGCCTTCCAGCGCCAGATCCGGATCTACGGCCGCGCCGGCGAGCCATGCCCGACGTGCGGCACGCGCGTCCGGCGCATCGTCATCGCCCAGCGCGGCACGCATTTCTGCCCGCGCTGCCAGCCGCGGCGGTGAACGGTCTCCCAGCCGTCCATGCGGTGCGCGGGAGCCGACGCACCAGCCCCGACCGGTTCTGTCATCCGCCCATCCATTATGCTGGGCCGGATGGTGCCGACGCCGATCCGGTCGCAGAACAGCGACTCGCTACGGCAACCTGGCGAAGCGGATCCGCCTTGGCGATCGCCGCGATCATCCCCGTCCCCTGAAGAGGGCGAGCCGCTCAGCCCAAGGCCGCGATGCGCCGCAGCTCCACGGCGCACGCCTTGTAGGACGGCTGCTTCGAGTAGGGGTCGAAGACCGCGTCGGTGAGCCGGTTGGTTGCCTCGTAGTGCATGGGGATGAAGACCTGGCCCGGCTGGACCGAGCGGGTGATGAACGCCCGGGCGACGATGCGGCCGCGGCGGGACTCGACGCGCACGGTGCCGTTCGAGGTCACGCCGCGCGCCTTCGCGTCGACCGGGTTGACCTCCACGTAGATCTCCGCCGGGTACAGCTTCCGCAGCACCGCCGACTTGGCGGTGCGGGTCTGCGTGTGCCACTGCGCGGCGCTGCCGCGGCCGGTCAGGAGCAGCAGCGGGAACCGCTCGTTCGGCGGCTCCGGCAGCGGGCGCGGCTCCTCGTGGAGGAACCGGGCGCGCCCGTCCGGGTGGTAGTAGCGGCCGTCCTCGAAGAGGCGCCGCTCCGCGCGCCCGGGCGCGGCTGACTGCCCGGCCGGGAAGGGCCACTGGATGCCGCCGCTCTCGTCCAGCATCTCGTAGTCGGCGATGCCGGTGATGTCGCAGGGCTGGCCCGCCGAGAGCCGCTTCAGGATCTGGAACACGGCGGCCGGCGATTCCCACGCCTGGAACATCCCGCCGCACCCCCAGTACTCGGCCACGAGCTTGAAGATGGCGAAGTCGGCGAGCGCCTGGCCCGGCGCCCGCGCCACCTTCCTGATCCGGCCTATGCGTCTCTCCGAGTTGATGAAGGTCCCGTCCTTTTCCCCCCAGCCGGCGGCCGGCAGGACGAGGTCGGCCATGCGCGCCGTGTCCGTGGTGGCGTACATGTCCTGCACGACGAGGTAGTCGAGGCGCCCCAGGATGTCGCGCGCCTGGCTCTGGTTGATCCAGGAATGCGCCGTGTTGGTGCAGACGATCCAGAGACCCTTGATCCGTTCCCGCAGAATGCCTTCGATGATCTCGTTGTAGGCCCAGCTGGCCTGCGTCGGGATGACCTTCGCCTCGATGCCCAGCACGCCCGCCACCTTGTCCCGATGGACCGGATTGGCGAAGTCGTGCCCCCCCAGCAGGTTGGTGGTGTTGCTGAACAGGCGCGACCCCATCGCGTTGCACTGGCCGGTGATGGAGTTCGCGCCGGTGCCGGGCCGCCCCATGTTGCCGGTCATCAGCGCGAGGCTGATGATGCTCTGCGCGGTGCGCACCCCCTGGTAGCTCTGGTTGACGCCCATCGTCCACCAGAACGACACGCGGCGGCCGCGGTGAATCGTCCCGGCCAGGCGCTCGATGGCCCGCGGCTCCAGGCCGGTGGCGGCGGAAACGCGCTCGAGGGTGAACGGCTCGACTGCGGCGGCATAGTCATCGAAGTCGCGGGTGTGCGCGGCGATGTAGTCCCTGTCGATCCAGCCCCGCTCGATCAGGATCCGGGCGATGCCGTAGAACAGCGCCTGGTCCGACTTGGGATACGGCGCCAGGTGCTCGGTCGCCTGCATCGCCGTTTCGGTGACGCGCGGATCGATGACGACGACGGCGGGATCGTGCGGATTGCGGAGCACGCGCTCCCACAGGATGGGATGCGCGAGGCACGGATTGGCGCCGACGAAGACGATGACGTCCGATTCCTCGAAGTCGCGGTAGGTGTACGGCGGCGCATCGAAGCCGAACGCCTGCTTGTACGCCACGACCGAGGTGGCCATGCACTGGCGCGTGTTGCCGTCGCCATGCACCATCCCCATCCCGAACTTGGCCAGCGCCCCGAGCAGCGCCATCTCCTCGGTCGCCATCTGCCCCGTGCTGAGGAACGCCACCGCTTCCGGTCCGTGACGCGCCTGGATGCCCCGGAAGCGCTCGGCCATCGCCCGCAGGGCGGCATCCCAACTCGCGGCGCGCTGGACGCCGGCGGCGTCGCGCAGGAGCGGCACCGTCGCCCGGTCTCCGGCCTCGAGCACGGCCAGCGCCTCCCATCCCTTCGGGCAGGCGACGCCGCGGTTCACCGGGTAGTCGACGGCCGGGGTGAGGCCCACCGCGTCGCCGTCCCTGAGATGCACGGTCAGGCTGCAGCCGGTCGAGCAGTAGCCGCACACCACGTCCGTGGTGGCGTCCGGTTTGGCCCTGGCCGGCACCTGCCCGAGGCCGAACCCGCCGGGCGTACGGAGCAGATCGCGGGTCAGATGCCCGTCGCGCTGGCGCAGCATTACGGCGTCCCGGGCATTCGCGGCGAGGCGACCGCCGCGAAGAACAGGTAGCGTTCCAGCAGCTCGCCGGCGAGACAGGCGCTGAACAACATCCCGACCAGCACGACGAAGACGAGATCCTGGCCGTGCTCGGGACTCGTCGACACGTGGCTCAGCAGCAGGGCGGGCATGACGAGGCCGCCCAGGAGCCCGGCCGCGAAGCGCGCCAGCGTGACGTTGGAGAGTGCGCCGGTCAGCAGCCAGGCCGTGCGCTTCAGCGAGGTGGTGGAGCGCGCGGCGAGGTGCCGGAACAGGGCCGCCTCGAACACCAGCTTCGCGGTCGCCGCGACGACGAGTCCCCGGCAGAGGACGGTGCCGTAGCGATCGACCGCGACGGTCGCCAGGCCCGCGTCGCTGCCGCCGGCGACGATCAGCAGCGGCAGCCAGGCCGCGGCGAGCCCCAGCACGGCGGTCGTCAGGAGGAAGCGGCACGCCGTGGCCGGGCCGTTCCAGAAATCGCGCTTCGTGTACTCGTAGACCATGACGGAACACAGGATGCCGGCAGTGCCCGACAGCGCAACGCCCCATCCCAGCCACCAGCCGGGTCCGGCCCCGACAGCTGCCGTGCCGGCGGCCGCCTCCCAGCCGCCCACCCGTTCCAGCCAGCCTGTCGACACCGCCCACGACCAACCGGCGTAGACCATTGCCAGGCCCGCGAACACCCCGAACGCCAGGATCTCGCGGCTGAGCCAGGAGTGGCGCAACCCGAGGACGGCCCGGTAGGCGTAGCGCGGCCGCCCCAGGTGCAGCACGCTGACGGCGAGCGCGAGCAGGCCGAAGACCAGCGCGCTCGCGCTGTGGACCGGACGGATGCTGGCGGTCAGCGCACCGGGAACGACCAGCTCCAGCAGCCGCTCGACCAGGAACGCGCCGACCGAGAGCTGCGTGAGCAAGAGCATCAGGATCAGCGGCCAGTGCGCCTGTCCGGGGCGCACGGTGTGATAGTCGGCCGGCACCATGTTGCGCGGCAGGACGCGCGCGGTCCGATACGCGGTCGTCGGCAGCGTCAGGGCCGGCTCCGGCGCGCCCGGGACGAACAGATGGGTCTCCGAGTCCTCGACGACCTGCTCGACATCGACCACGCGAATCGCGATGGCCCCGTTGGGACACGACTGCACGCAGGCGGGGGCCTCGCCCTCCGCGAGCCGGTCGCTGCACATGTCGCACTTGCGGACGATGCCCTTGGCGCGGCTGTACTTGGGCGCCTCGTAGGGACAGGCCAGCGTGCAGTACTGGCACCCGAAGCACTGGTCGTCGAGGTGCTTGACGATGCCCGTGGCCGGATCCTTCTCGTAGGCCTCCACCGGGCAGGCGTGCATGCAGGCCGGGTCGAGGCAGTGGTGACAGGCGGTCGTCACGTGCTGGATGACCGGGAGGCTCCGGCTGCCGCCGTGCAGCAGGCCCACGTCCCGCCAGGACTCCTCCTGCTCGAGGCCGTTGAGCGCATGACAGGCCGCGACGCACGACTTGCACCCCGAGCAGGCGTCCAGATCGACGTCGAAGGCGTACTGCTGGCCGGCAGCCGGGGGCGTCGCCGGCATGAGCGCCGAATAGCGTCCGGCCAGCGCCGGACGCCCGCCGGCCCGCGCGGCGTCGTGCGCCTGCGCGAAGCGGTCGGCCGCCGTCGTCTGCTGCTCGCGGAGGTAGTGGTCGACAAGCGTCATCGCGTCACCCGGCCCTTGTCAGCGGCCGCGCCGGCGCGTGCGGCGGCCGCACGAAGACGGCGCCGGCCTCGACGCGCGTCTCGTAGCGCGCCACGTCGTTGCCCGGCGGCTCGAGGCTGCATCCGGTGCAGGCATCGAATGTCCATCCGTGCCACGGGCAGGTCACCACGCCCGCGCTGAGACTGCCCTCCGCCAGCGGCCCGCCCGCGTGCGGGCAGTGGCCCTCGAGGGCGTGCACCTGGCCGTCCACGCGGAACAGCGCGCAGCTCCGCCCGCCGATCTCGACCTCCAGTCCGGCGCCTTCGCGCAGGGCGTCCGCGCGCGCGGCGAACACGAACCCGTCGTCCCGGGCCGGAGCCGGCGCCGCAGCCGGCGCCGGCCCGGCGGCGGCGCTTGCCCCCGTCCCGCCGGGGTGGGTTCGCGGTTGTTCGTCCTCCCCGAGCCGTGCGAACAGCCGGCGCACGCCGGCGCAGCCGGGACAGAACACGGGCGGATCCTCGCCACGGTGGCGGTGCTCGCAGCGCTCGCACACCCAGGTGGAGGGCCGGTAGTCTCCCTCGCCCACCTTCGCCGCCTCCAGCTCGCGCAGCCGCGCGCGCCAGTAGGCGCTGAACGTCTGACCCGGCTGATGCTTCAGGTAGTACTCCGTCACCACCTCCTCGATGAGGAGCGGGAGCTGCTCCACGTCGACGCCCAGCCGGTAGCGCAGCCCGAGGTGGACGTCGCCCGCCACCCCGCCGCCCAGAAAGACGTCGAAACCCTCGCGCGTGCCGAGCAGCCTCCGGACGCGCACCCCCTTGAGCCCGATGTCGGCCGTGAAGTGCTGCGCGCAGCTCGACGGGCAGCCGCTCATGTGAATGCGGATGCCGTGCAGCGCGAGCGCCCGCCGGCGGAGCGTGTCGATCAGCCGGAACATGGCGCCCTTGGTCTCGGTCACCGCGATGTTGCAGAACTGGGTTCCGGTGCAGGCCACCGTGTTGCGCGCCAGCGTGTCGGCGTGCATGCTCAAGCCGACCGCGGCGGCGGCGGTGGCCGCGGCGTCCTTGAAGCCGGTCGGGATGTTGATGACGGCCAGGCCCTGCTCGTGCGTCGTCCGGAGCTGCCCGTCGCCCCAGCGCCCGGCAAGCACCGCCACGGCTTCGAGCTGCCGCCAGGTCAGCCGACCGAGCGGCACGCACAACCCCATCGTCCAGCGATTGGCCGCTCGCTGCGGAAACCAGCCGATCAGATCGTCGTAGCGGCTCGCGGGCGACGGGGCCGGAAGATCCGGCCACGGGCGCAGCGCGACGCGTTCGCGGACGAACGCCAGCACGCCCTCGATGCCGATCCGCTCGACCAGGTAGCGCAGGCGCGCCTGATGGCGACGCTCGCGCGACCCCTGGGCGCGGAACAGGTCGAGCACCGCGGCCGCGACGGCCGTGACCTGATCCGGGTCGACCAGTACAGGCAAGTGCCACGCGAGGTGCGGGTTCTGACCCTGCGTGCCGGCGACCAGCACCTGGAACAGCACCTCCCGGCCAACGCGGCGGGCCAGGAAGCTGAGGTCCTGCGTCCAGAAGTGCACCGAATGCTCGGCCGCACCGTTGAGGCAGATGTTGAACTTGCGCGGCAGATCCGAGTACTCGCGGCTGTCGACGAACAGCGCGGTGACGTCCCGGCACAGTTGGCGCGTGTCGATCAGCTCGTCCGGCAGAACCCCGCTGAACGGATGCGCGAACACGTTCCGCACGTTGTCGTGGCCGGTCTGCTTCGAGGTCAGGCCGACCGCAGCCAGCCGCTCGGCGACCCGCGGCAGGTGCGCGACCTCCAGTCCCTGCACCTGCACGTTGGCACGCGTCGTGACATCGACGATGCCGTGGCCGTACTCGTACGCCAGCGCCGCGATCTCGCGGGCCTGGTCGGACGTGAGCTCGCCGGCGGTGACGCGGATCCGGTTCATGTAGCGGCCGGGCGCATCGCGCTTGCGGTAGAAGAAGCCGTACCACTTCATGCGCTCCAGGTCGGGCGTTTCGATCTCGGCCATCGGCGTCCGCGCCGCGGCGTGACGCAGCACGTCGGGCCAGACCTCGAAGCTGTGCTTCCGCGCCTTCCAGACCTCGGCGGGATTGACCATGGCAGACTCCTAGCTCGCGGCTTCGAGGGGTGCGGCGGGGGCGCCCGCCAATCCGGCGCGCCGGTCGGCCAGGGCGGCGTCGAGCGCTGTCTGCGCCTCGGTCTCGGTCGCCGTGTCGAAGCGCACCGCGAACGCCAGGAACGCGGAGGCCGTGACCAGCGCCCCGATGATCAGGAACGCCGTCGGCCACGGGATGGCGCCCCCGAAGAGGAAGCCGGCCGCCACCGCGCCGGCGTTGCCGCCCGCGCCGACGATGCCCGCCACCGACCCCAGCGCCCGCTTGTTGATGAACGGCACGACCGAATAGGTCGCCCCTTCCGACATCTGCACGAACAGGCTGAAGACGATGAGGGCGGGGATCGCCACCGCCAGCGCGGCCATCTGCGAGAAGAGCATCAGGGCGAGCCCCTCGGCGAACAGCACGATGAACAGCCAACGCACGCGCCCGGACAGCCCCCAACGCCGGCCGAACAGGTCGCCGAACGCGCCTCCGAGCGTGCGCGCGAAGACGTTCATGAGGCCGAACAGCATCGCCGCCGCGCCGGCCCACTGCACGGCCTGCGCCACGCTCATGGACGCGAAGAAGTCGAAGTAGTCGATGAAGTACAGGGCGAGGACGTTGTTGATCGTCAGCTCGATGCCGAAGCAGGCGCCGTAGATGACGAAGAGGACCCACACCCGCGGGTCCTTCGCCGCCATGGCGAACGATCCCTTGACGCTGTGCCTGGGCGGCAGCTTGCCGGCCGCGCGCAGCGCCCGGTAGTTGCCTTCCGGCGCGTCCTGCGTCAGCAGGTAGTACGCCACGCCCACCAGCGCGCACAGCGCCCCGGCCAGCACCATCGCCAGCCGCCAGCCGGCGGCGTCGCTCAGGCCGAGCCCGGGCAACAGCCGGATATCGGTGAACGGGATGTAGGCGCCGACCGTGAGGATGCCGAGGACGATCGGCATGACGAGCTGGGTCACGCCGCCCCCCAGGTTGCCCCATCCCGCCGTCGTGGCGTTCGCGGTGCCGACGACGTTCGGGGCGAACATGATCGAGGTGTGGTACTGCGTGATCACGAACGCCGCGCCGATGACGCCGATCAGCAGTCGGAAGATCAGGAACGTCTCGAAGCTCTGCGCCAGGCCGATGCCCATCACCGGCAGCGAGCCGAGAATCAGCAGCCAGGTGTAGGCCAACCGCGGCCCGATGCGATCGCACAGCCAGCCGATCAGCAGGCGTGCGACGACGGTGATGGCGACCGATCCGATGACGAGCCAGCCTATCTGCGACTGGGTCAGCGACATCTCGTCGCGGACGATCGTCATGAGCGGCGCGATGCCGAACCACGCGAAGAAGCAGAGAAAGAACGCGAACCACGTCATGTGGAACGCCCGCATCTGCGGTGTGTTGATGCTGAAGAGTCGAATTCGGGTTGCCTTGCCGGTAACGTCCATGCTGCGGTGTACCTCCGTCGCGGCCTCCTGTAGCAAGAGGCGGGCCAGCATGGGGCGGCGGCAGCGGAAGGGTCCGATCGCGCCGCAGAACCGGGTTGCCGGACGTCGGCCCGCCGCGGCGAGGCGCGATCAGGAGCGGCTCCGACACACGGAAATGTAGATGCCTGTGCGCAAACCGACACGGCTGTGCGGAATTAACGAGAATGTCACGCCGTTCGTGCAGGATCCGGACTGCTCTGGATCGCGGCAGGCCAATCAGGGAGCACTCGGGCCGCGTCCGGATCGACTGCGGCCGAAACAAGAATGTCGAATGGAACACGAAACGCCACAGATTTGTGGATTCTGATGCATTCGGCGGGTGCCTGTACCCTGGTCAGCGAGGCGGCCCTGCGTTGGCCGCTCGTGTTGCACAGCACAAAAGTGTCGGATTTGTGCGGCCCGTCGACGAAAGCGGCGGACACCGGAAGGACCCGCTGCGACCGCTCGACGCGCCCGATCGACGGCGATCCGGGGGCCGCGACGGCGCAATCGGGCGGTTGGTCGGACCGCGGCCGGGCGGCGGGTGGACTTGGCACGCGGCTTGATAGGGAAGGCCGGGCATGCCGCCGCACGAGTCTCCGCCAGCGCCCCGGCCCGATCACCGCACGCGTTCGCTGGTGCTCTGGCTCGGCCTCCTGCTCGCCTGCCCCCTCGAGGGCCAGGCCCAGTCCGACGCCGCCGGGAACGCCGGCGCGGCCCGGACGAGCCCACCGCCGGCGCCCCGTGCGGACGCGTCGGGAGGAAGCCGTCAGGCGCCGCGGGAGGCCAACCCGGACTGGCGCGAGATCCTGCCGGGCCTGACGATCGGCTCACAACTGCGGCTGCGCGGCGAGAGCCGCCGCAACTTCAGGTTCGACGACGCGCGGGCGGGCAACGACGAGGGCTTCCTCCTCTCCCGGCTCCGCCTCGGCCTGACCTGGCGGCCGAGCCGTCGGGTCACCGGCGTCGTCGAGTTCCAGGACGCGCGCATCCACGGTGAGGAAGCCATCAGCGAGACTCGCACGCCGAACGTCTTCGCGGACCGGCTCGACTTCCACCAGGCCTACGTCGACATCGAGCCGCCCGCGTCGTCGCGGGTCCCGATGGCAGTGCGCATCGGGCGCCAGAAGCTGCAGTACGGATCCCAGCGCCTGGTCTCGCCGCTCGAATGGGTCAACACGGCGCGCGTGTTCGACGGCGCCCGACTCCGGATCGGCATCGGCGCCGGGCGTCGGCTCGACGCGTTCGCCACGCGCCTCGTGCCCGTCACGCCGCGCGGCCTCAACGACCACAGGCCCACCCGCAGCCGTCTGTTCAACAGCCAGCTCCACGGCGTGTACTACACCGACGGCGCGATCCTGCCCGACGGCGCCGTCGAAGGCTACTGGCTCCGGCGGCGCGAGGGGCGTCTGGCCGATGCGGTTCACACCTTCGGGACGCGCATCGACGCCCGCTACGGGCCATGGGCCTTCGACGGCGAGCTGGCCGCGCAGGCCGGAAGCTACTCAGGCCTCGACCATCGGGCGGCGATGGTGCACCTCGGCGGATCGTTCACGACCCGCCTGCCGGGGCGGCCGAAGCTCGGGGCAGCCTACAACTTCGGCAGCGGCGACGAGGATCCGCACGACGGCGTGCACGGAACGTTCGACAACCTGTACCCGCTCAACCATGTCTACTACGGGACGATGGATCTGTTCGCCCTGCAGAACCTCCGCAACGTCGAGGCCTCCGTGGACGCGGCGCTGCCCGGCGGCGCCTCCGTGCGCGTCGCCTATCAGCACTTCGCACTGGTCGCACCCGGCACGGATGCGTGGTACAACGCCGCCGCCGGCGTCGTGCACGCCGGCGGCGACCCGCACGCCGCGGCCGACGTGGGCAGCGAGATCGACGTCACTCTCCGTGCCCGCGCCTGGCGGGTCGGCCTCGAGGCGGGGTACGGGTACTTCATGGGCGGTGGCTACCTCCGGGCGTCGGACTTCAAGCTGCACTCCGCGCACTTCTTCTACCTGCAGACGACGGTCGGATTCTAGCCCGGCAATCGTCGCCTCCGGCTCCGGTTGCCGCCCAACCAACCCTCGCTAGGAGTCTACGCCGTTCTACGGCGCAGCCTCCTAGACGGCTTCAACCGGGCGGGCTGCGCCCCGCGCCGTGCGCGCCTTGCGATAGCATTACGCGCATGAGGCTGACTTTCCCACGCACGGCAGCGGCGGCACTCGCGGTGCTGGCCGGCGCGTGCGCGCCGCCGGAGCCGGATACGCCCATGAACGATGCCACGACCGTTGCGGATGTGACCCCCTTTCTGTCCCCCAGTCCCCTGCCGTTCAACTATCCGCCGTTCGATCGCATCGAGGACGACGCCTTCCGGCCCGGCTTCGAACGGGCGATGGCCGAGCACGCGGCGGAAGTCGACGCGATCGCCGACGCGGCGGAGGCGCCGACGTTCGAGAACACGCTGGTGGCCCTCGAGCGGTCGGGCCGGGTGCTCGAGCGCGTGCAGAGCGTCTTCTTCAACCTCGTCGCCGCCGATACGAACGAGGAGCTGGATGCGATCCGCAGCGAAATGGCCCCGAAGCTGGCGGCCCACAGCGACCGCATCC
This sequence comes from Vicinamibacterales bacterium, assembly GCA_963665465.1. Lineage (GTDB taxonomy): Bacteria > Acidobacteriota > Vicinamibacteria > Vicinamibacterales > UBA8438 > JAAXGX01. Next base: position 2,624,718 of record OY762226.1, on the reverse strand, counting down.
TGCTGAACGCCAGGCTGTTCGCGAGGGTGCAGGCCGTGTACGACCAGCGCGCGGCGCTGGGGTTGGACGGCGAGTCGCTGCGGCTGGTCGAGGAGTACTACACCGACTTCGTGCGCGCCGGCGCGCGCCTGTCCGACGACGAGAAGCAGCGCCTGCGGGACATCAACGCCGAGCTGGCGAGCCTGGAGGCAACCTTCAGCCGCAACGTGCTCAGCGAGGTCAACGACTCGGCCGTCGCCGTCGACTCGCGGACCGCGCTGGCCGGATTGTCCGACAACGAGATCACGGCAGCTGCCGAGTCCGCAGCGGCCCGGGACCTCGACGGGCAGTTCCTGATCGCCTTGCGCAACACCAGCGGTCAGCCGGCTCTCGCGTCGCTCGACAATCGGGCGCTGCGCCAACGGATCTTCGAGACGTCACTGGCCCGCGGCAGCCGGGGCGGAGAGTTCGACAACCGCACCATCATCACCCGCATGGCCGCGCTGCGCGCGGAGCGGGCCGCGCTGCTCGGCTACCCCACGCATGCCGCATACAGCCTGGAGCGGCAGACGGCGCAGACGGTGGCCGCCGTCAACGAGCGGCTGGCCAGCCTGGCGCCGGCGGCCGTGGCCAACGCCCGGCGGGAGGCGCGCGACCTGCAGGCGATGATCGGCGCGGGCGGCGGCGCGCACGACCTGGCGCCGTGGGACTGGGCGTACTACGCGGAGAAGGTGCGCGCCGAGCGGTATGCCTTCGACGCCGCGCAGCTGCGGCCATACTTCGCCCTCGACAACGTGCTGCGGAACGGCGTGTTCTACGCCGCGGGCCGGCTCTACGGGCTGACGTTTCGGCAACGCACGGACCTGCCGCTGCATCACCCGGACGTGAGCGTGTTCGACGTGCTCGACGCCGACGGCGAGCCGCTCGCCCTCTTCCTGGGCGACTACTACGCGCGCCCCTCGAAGCGCGGCGGCGCCTGGATGAGCTCGTTCGTCTCCCAATCGGCGCTGCTCGGGACGCGGCCGGTGGTGGCCAACTACCTGAACATCCCGAAGCCCCCGGCCGGCGAGCCGACCCTGTTGACCTTCGACGAGGTCGAGACGCTGTTCCACGAGTTCGGACACGCCCTGCACGCGATGTTCTCCGGCGTGCGGTATCCGTACTTCTCGGGCACCGCCGTGCCGCGCGACTTCGTCGAGTTCCCCTCGCAGGTCAACGAGATGTGGGCGACCTGGCCGGAAGTGTTCCGGAACTACGCGGTGCATCACGAGACCGGGGAGCCGATGCCGCCCGAGCTGCTCGAGCGGGTGCTGGCGGCCGAGCAGTTCAACCAGGGCTTCGCCACGACCGAGTACCTGGCCGCGTCCCTGCTGGACCAGGCGTGGCACCAGCTGGCGGCGGACCAGGTTCCGGATGCCGAGGGGGTCGCGGCATTCGAGGAGGCCGCCCTGGCCGCCGCCGGCGTGGCGCTCGATGCCGTCCCGCCGCGTTACCGCAGCACGTACTTCTCGCACATCTGGAGCAGCGGGTACGAGGCGGGCTACTACTCGTACATCTGGAGCGAGGTGCTCGATGCCGACTCCGTCGAGTGGTTCAAGGAGAACGGCGGCCTGACGCGCGCGAACGGCGATCACTTCCGCCGGACGCTCCTGTCGAAGGGCGGCAGCCGCGACGCGCTGGCGCTCTTCCGCGAGTTCCGCGGACGCGAGCCGGACATCGGGCCGTTGCTGGCGCGCCGCGGCCTGCGTTGACCACCGTTCCCGCTCCCGACGGGTTCACGGCCAGAGCCAACCGAAGACGCCGGCCGTCAGCAGGCCGTAGATCAACCCGTCGAGCACCGTCTTCAGCGTGTAGCCCCAGTTGCGGTGCCACCAGATGCTGTTCTGCAGGATCGCGAGCGAGTAGCCGGCGAACGCCACCGCGCCGACGACCCGGAAGACGATGCGGTAGTCCGCGCCCGGCCCCAGCGTCAGGCTGGCGACGTAGCCCGCGACCGCGCCGACCAGAAGCGAGTAGCCGAACCACATGGCCAGGCTCCGGCCGATCGCCAGCGGTTGGGCGGGCAGCACGGTCATGAACGCTACCGGCCCGTTCTTCGCCCGCTCCAGGAACTCGGGCGAGCCCATCTCCTGCGAGTCCGCCGCGTGCGGCATGACGTAGTCGCCGGGCGGGATCTCGAACGGCCGCAGCGCGGCGGCGACGCCGGCCTCATCGGGCAGCGGCCCCGAATCGGCCCGGTGCCAGGTCAGCAGCATGTGAATGATCGAGCTGACGACGAACACCAGCGCTGCCGAGAGCAGCACCGGCAACCAGAGCGATGCGACCGATACCATGACCACCTCCTCCTCATGTTCGCCGGAGCTCACGTCAGCAGCGACCGCAGCAGGACCGCCGGATGCAGCGCCTCGACGCCGGCGAAGTCCCGCACCTGGTGGCGGCACGACGTGCCGGCCGCGACCAGGATGCCGCCGGGACCGAGGCCGCGCGCGGCGGGCAGCAGCCGACGCTCGCCGATCTGCCGCGAGATTTCCAGGTGCTCCCGCGCGTAGCCGAACGACCCCGCCATGCCGCAACAGCCGGCGTCCAGATCGGTGACCCGCGCGCCCGGGATCCGCTCGAGGAGCGCCCTGGCCGCCGACACCAGACCCAGCGACTTCTGGTGGCAGTGGCCGTGCAACAGGATCTCCGCGGGCCCGGCGCGTAGCGCCAGCGCGGCGGGCCGCTCGTCGAGGCGGCGGCGCAGGTAGTCCTCGAAGAGGATGCACGCGCCGGCCACGTCGCGCGCCTGCGCCTGCGCCTCCCCGCGCAGCAGGGCCGGGACGTCGTCCACCAGGGCGGACAGGCAGCTCGGCTCGAGAAGCACGATGGGGGTGCCGGCCGCGGCCGTCGCGTGGAGGCGCCGCACCACGTCCGCCGCCCGCTCGCGCGCCGCGGACAGCAGCCCCTGGGAGATCAGCGGTCGTCCGCAGCAGACGTCCGGTCCCAGACCGACCGCCAGCCCCGCGGCCTCCAGCACGTCGGCCGCGGCCAGGCCGACCTCCGGATCGAAGTAGCTGGTGAAGGTGTCGTTGAAGAGGACGGCATCCGGCGGGCCGGCCCGCGCCGGCCCCCGGTCGCGCCAGCGGTCCGCGAGCGGGCGCGCCGCCCAGCGCGGCAGCGAGCGGCGGCGGTCGATGCCGAGCAGCCGCTCGCCGAGCGCGCGGACCCAGCCGCTCTCCAGCCACGGGTTGACCAGCGGCGCCCAGCGCGCGGTCCGCGCCGCCAGATCGTGGATGTGTCCGAGCACGCGCGCGCGCACCGGGATGCCGTGCCGGCGCCAGTAGTCGGCGAGGAACTCGCTCTTGAGCCGCGCCATGTCGACGCCCGTCGGACACTCCGTCTTGCACGCCCGGCACTCGAGGCACAGGTCCAGCACGTCGTACACGCCGCGTCCGCCGAGCCCGGCGCCGCGGGGTCCGGCCGGGGCGAGCCCGCCGGCCATTGCCATCCGCAGCGCGTTGGCGCGGCCGCGCGTCGAGTGCGCCTCGTCGCGCGTCGCCATGTAGGACGGGCACATCGTCCCGCTGAGCGTCTTGCGGCAGGCGCCGACGCCGCTGCACATCTCCACCGCGCGCCCCAGGCCGCCGTAGTCGGCGTGGTCGAAGGCGGCGGGCGGATCCGGGGTCCGGTAGCCGGCGCCGTAGCGCAGGTTGGCGGTGAGCGGCGGCGAGTCGACGATCTTGCCCGGGTTGAACAGCCCGTCCGGATCGAACGTCCGCTTGATGGTGCGGAACGCCTCGTACAGCGCCGGGCCGAACATCCGCTCCATGAACGGTCCGCGCACCAGCCCGTCGCCATGCTCGCCGGAGAGCGCGCCCCCGAACTCGAGCACCAGATCGGCGATCTCGTTCGCGATCGACTCGAACTGGCGCACGCCCTGCGCCGTCTTCATGTTGACGACCGGCCGCACGTGCAGGCAGCCGACCGAGGCGTGGGCGTAGATGCCGGCGGTCGTCCCGTGGCGCCGGATGACGCCGAGGAACCGCGCGATGAAGTCGCGCAGCTTGTCCGGGGCAACGGCCGTGTCCTCGACGAAGGAGATGCTCTTGGCGTCGCCCTTCATGGCCATCGAGAGGCCGAGCGACGACTCGCGCAGCTTCCAGATGCGCGCCTGATCGGCCGGCGACGTGGCGCGGGTCATGTGCGCCGCCACGCCCCGCGCCCGGAGCATGTCCTCCAACCGGCCGAGCCGCGTCCGGAGCGCCTCGGTCGACTCGTCGTAGAGCTCGACGCAGAGCAACGCGCCGCACTCGGTACGCAGCACCGCCCGCCGCATCTCGTCGAGCGCGGGATGCCCCCTGGCATGGTCCAGGATGGACCGATCCATCACCTCCACGGCCGAGGGGCCGTGCGCCAGGATGGCCGGCGTCTCCCCGAGCGCGTCGAGCAGGTCGCCGTACTCGATGGTCAGCACGGCCTTGGCGGCCGGCAGCGGCACCAGGTTGAGGCGCGCCTCGACGATCAGCCCGAGCGTGCCCTCGGAGCCGACGATCAGCTTCGCCAGATTGAACGGCGCGGCCGGCGCGGCCGCGCCGACGAACGCATCGAGGTTGTAGCCTCCGACCCGGCGCACGATCTTCGGGTACCGCCGCTCGATCTCGCCGGCCTGCTCCGCCGCCAACCGGCGGACGGTGCGGTAGCACGCACCCTCCCGCGTCGGCGCCGCGCAGGCCCGCTCGAGCGCGTCCGCGGAGAGTGGGCGCAGGTGGGCCACCGAGCCGTCCCCGAGGGCGACCTGCACGTCGAGGACGTGGTCGATCGTCTTGCCGTAGAGCACCGACCGGGCGCCGGCCGAGTTGTTCGAGATCATCCCGCCGACGGTCGCGCGGCTGGCGGTCGAAATGTCGGGCGCGAAGCGCAGGCGGTGCGGCGCCAGCCGGGCGTTGAGCTCGTCGAGCACGATGCCGGGCTCGACCCGCGCCCAGCGTTCCTCGACGTTCACCTCGAGCAGGCGGTTGAAGTACTTCGACGTGTCGAGCTGCAGGCCCGCACCGATGGCCTGACCCGCCTGCGACGTCCCGCCGCCGCGCGCGGTGATCGAGCAGCCGTGCCGGCGGGCGCAGGCGATCGCCGCGAGCACATCCTCGCGGGAGCGAATGATGGCCACGCCCAGCGGCTCGATCCGGTAGACGCTGGCGTCGGTCGAGTAGAGAGCGCGCGAGACCGCGTCGAAGCGGACCTCGCCCTCGAGGCGGGTCTCGAGGTCACTGCGCAGGTCGGCCACCTCGCGCAGTATAGAACGCTGCGGCGCCCGCCCGGACGCCACGCCCCGCCAGGGCCAGGCCGCCACCGGCGGCGCGGGCGCCCGCGCCACACGGACCCGGCCGCGCCGGCAGGCCCGCCTCTCCCACGACCGCGGCCGGGACGTGCCGCTCCCGGGCTGCTCCCGGACCGTGCGCCGGCCCGGTCGAGTACGCGATAATTGCCACCTGCCGGCGGTGACCCGATGGCAATTCCTGGCCATGTCGGGTCCCGAGGCCGGCGGGGTGGCCATCGTTGACACATGTCCCGCGTCCCGGCGTCGCGATTATTGCCCGCTCCGGCAGGCTCGCGCCGGTCGTCCGGCTCGTCCTCGCGGCCGCGACGCTGCTCGCAGCCGCGCCCGCCGAGTCGGCCGCCCAGGTGGTCGAGCGCGTCGTCGACGGCGACACGATCATCGTGCGCGGCATCGGCCGGGTGCGCCTGATCGGCGTCGATACGCCGGAGACGGTCCACCCGGGCAGACCGGTCGAGTTCTTCGGGAAGGAAGCCAGCGCCTTCACCAGACGCCTGGTCGACGGCAAGCGGGTGCGCCTGGAGTACGACCAGCAGCGGACCGACCGCTACGGGCGGACCCTGGCGTACGTTCACCTGCCGGACGGCACGTTCGTCAACGCCGAGATCATCAGGCGCGGCTACGGTCATGCCTACACCCGCTTCCCGTTCAGGCACCTCGATCGCTTCCGGGGGCTCGAACGCGATGCCCGGCGAGCCGGCCGCGGCCTGTGGGGCTCCGCCGCACCGCAGGCGCCGGCGGCCGCGCCGCCGGCCAACGCGCGGGCCGCGCTCGCCCGCTGGGACGACAACCGGAACGGCCGGATCTCCTGCGCCGAGGCCCGCCGGCACGGGATAGCGCCGGTGCCCCGCAACCATCCCGCCTACCGTCATATGCGCGACGGCGACAACGACGGCGTCGTGTGCGAGTGAGTCGGCGCCCGCCAACCTGGCCGGGTACGCCAAGGAGTCTGCGCCATAGAATCGGTGCAGATTCCGCAAGGCGCGCACAGCGCGCCTCGGCGGGAGCGGCGCGGGGCAATGGGGTCCCCGCAAGCGGACGCCGGGGGTTCGAGGCAAAGCCCCGTCTGATGGCAGCGCTGGCGCAGCCGGCGCAAGGCGCGTACAGCGCGCCTCGGCGGGAGCGGCGCGGGGCGATGGGGTCCCCGCAAGCGAACGCCGGGGGTTCGGGGCAAAGCCCCGTCTGAATGAAGCCCGCACAGCGCGCCTCGGCGGGAGCGGCGCGGGGCATGGGGTCCCCGCAAGCGGACGCCGGGGGTTCGAGGCAAAGCCCCGTCTGAATGAAGCCCGCACAGCGCGCCTCGGCGGGAGCGGCGCGGGGCAATGGGGTCCCCGCAAGCGGACGCCGGGGGTCCGGGGCAAAGCCCCGTCTGAATGAAGCCCGCACAGCGCGCCTCGGCGGGAGCGGCGCGGGGCATGGGGTCCCCGCGAGCGGACGCCGGGGGTTCGGGGCAAAGCCCCGTCTGAATGAAGCCCGCACAGCGCGCCTCGGCAGGAGCGGCGCGGGGCATGGGGTCCCCGCAAGCGAACGCCGGGGGTTCGGGGCGCAGCCCCGTCTGATGTTAGATTAGGCCATGCCCCACGCGAGCGGCCGGCATTTCCTGCAGATTCCGGGGCCCACCAATGTCCCGGATCGCGTCCTGCGAGCGATGGCCGCCCCGACCATCGACCATCGCGGGCCGGCGTTCCGCGAGCTGACGCGCGACGTGCTGAGCGGCCTGGCCGCCGTCGTCCGCACGCGTCAGCCGGTGCTGCTGTTTCCCGCGTCGGGAAGCGGGGCCTGGGAGGCCGCGCTCGTCAACACGCTGGCGCCCGGCGATCGCGTGCTGATGGTCGAGACCGGCCACTTCGCCGCCCTCTGGAAGGGCATCGCGACGCGGCTCGGGCTCGATCCGCTGTTCCTGCCCGGCGACTGGCGGCACGGGGTCGACGCCGCGGAAGTCGAGGCCCGGCTGGCGGCCGATCGCAACCACGCGGTGAAGGCAGTCTGCGTGGTGCACAACGAGACGTCCACCGGTGTGACGAGCGACATCGCGGCGGTGCGCCGCGCGCTCGATGCCGCGCGCCATCCGGCGCTCCTGATGGTCGACACGATCTCGTCGCTCGCCTCGATCGACTACCGCCACGACGAGTGGGGGGTCGACGTCACCGTGGGGGCGTCGCAGAAAGGGCTCATGCTGCCGCCCGGCCTGAGCTTCAACGCCGCCAGCGACAAGGCGCTGGCGGCGCACGCCGGCGCGCGGCTGCCGCGCAGCTACTGGGACTGGGGACCGATACGCGACGCCAACGCGAAGGGGTTCTTCCCGTACACCCCCGCGACCAACCTCCTCTTCGGCCTGCGCGAGGCGCTCGCCATGCTGCAGGCCGAAGGGCTCGACAACGTCTTCGCCCGGCACGATCGCCACGCCGAGGCCGCGCGGCGCGCCGCGCGGGCCTGGGGGCTCGAGCTGCTCTGCCTCGACCCTGCCGAGTACAGCTCCTCGCTGACGGCGGTCCTGATGCCGGACGGGCACGACGCCGGCGACCTGCTGAAGGTGATCCTCGACCGCTTCGACATGGCGCTCGGCGTCGGCCTGGGACGCCTGGCCGGCCGCGTGTTCCGGATTGGCCACCTGGGAGACCTCAACGACCTGAGCCTGGCAGGCGCACTGGCCGGCGTCGAGATGGGGCTGGGACTGAGCGGCGTCCCGCATCGCACCGGCGGGGTGAACGCGGCGATGGCCTATCTGGCGTCGTGCGGCCCGCTCGATTGAAGCCTGGCGCCAGCCGGCGCGAGAAAGAACGCCTCGATGACGTCGCGCAGCTCGCCGATAGACTCGGCGCGGTTGATCGCGGTGCGCAGATTCGAGCCGCCGTGGAGCCCCTTCGTGTACCACGAGCCGAGGGCCCGCAGCTTGTTGACGACCCATCGCTCGCGACCACGGGCATGTCGCGGGCGCGCGGCGGCGGCGCCCGCCGCGCGGTGACGGAACCCCCGCTGCTCGTCCAGTCCTTCCCGCAGCAGCATGTCGATGTACTCCAGCAGAAACCGGCCGCGCTCGGTGTCCGTGGCCTCGGCGAGAGGGCGGCCGGCCGCCAGCGCCGCCGACTGCTGGAAGATCCACGGGTTGCGCAAGGCGCCCCGGCCGACGAGCACGCCGGCCACCTGGGTCTGCGCCGTGCGGTCGACCACCTGCCGCGCCGTGACGCAGTCGCCGCTGCCGAAGACCGGGATCCCCACGCCCGCCGCCACCGTGTCGATCAGCCGCCAGTCGGACGAGCCGCTGTAGGACTGCGCGGCCGTCCGGCCGTGCACCGCGACGGCCGCCGCACCGGCGTCCTCCATCATCCGCGCCAGCGCGGGCGCATTGATGTCGCGCTCGTCCCAGCCCGCGCGCATCTTGACGGTGACGGGAATGCGGACAGCGCGGCTCATCGACCGGATGATGGCGGCGGCGTGGGACGGCTCGCGCATCAGGCTGCAGCCCGCGTTGTGCTTCGCGATCTTCGGCACCGGGCAACCCATGTTCACGTCGACGATGTCCGCCCCCAGCCCCTCCACGATGCGGGCCGCCGCCGTCATGGTCGCCGGGTTGCCGCCGAAGATCTGGATCGAGACCGGCCGCTCTTCCTCGGTGTACTCCGCGTACTCGAGCGTCCGGTCGATGCCGCGCACGAGTCCCTCGGAGCTGACCATCTCGGTGACGACCAGGCCGCACCCGCCGCGGCGCTTCACCAGGCGGCGGAAGGCGGTGTCGGTCATCCCCGCCATCGGCGCCAGGGCGAACGCCGGATCGAGCTGAACCTTGCCGATCTTCATGACGTTGGCGGCGGCCGGCCGGCTACTGCGGCGCTGGCGAGGCCTCGCGCACCCGGGACCGGAACCGATCGTAGGCCTCGTTCAGCTCGGCGCTCTTCCACTCGATGATCGCCTCGTCCCGCAACTCGTCGAGGTACTTGGCGTACTCGTCCTGCCGGCGGTCGTTGAAGACGCTCTCGGATATCTGGTTGCGGACGTCCTCGAAGGGTCGCGCGGTATCGTCCGTCAGATCCTCGAGCAGCAGGATCTGGTAGCCCTGCGGCGTCCGTCTCAGGTCGCTCACGCCGCCGACTTCCAGCGTCGCGATCAGCTCCTGGATCGTCTCGGCAATCTCGTTGAGCTGAAACGGCCCGATCAGGCCGCCGTTCTGCGCGGAGGGCGCGTCCGACACCTCGCTGGCGACGGTCGCGAAGTCCTCGCCCTCGCTCAGACGCTCCATGACGCCATTGGCCCTGGTGCGCGCTCGCTGGTCCGCCAGCAGTCCCCCGGTCCGCGGCATGCCGATGATGATCTCCCGGAGCGTGACGCTCGCCGGCTCGGTGAACTCGTCGATGTGCGCTTCGTAGTACTCGCGGGCCTCGACGTCCGTAATCGCCACGCGGTTCAGAATCTCGATGCTCTGCACCTGACTCGCCAGCATCTGCCGTTCCGTGAGCCGCCGGAAGTCGTCGAGCGACATCCCCTCCTGCCGATCGAGCAGCTCGATGAACTCCTCGTCCGTCTCGATGCCGTTCTCTTCCTTCAGGTTGTCGAGGAAATCCCGGAACTGGTCGTCGGAGAGCTGGTATCCGAGCTCCTTGCCGCGCTCGATGAGCAGCAGCTCCTCCACGAGGTTCCCAATCACCCCGGGGGTGACCTCCTCGAGAAGCTGGAACAGCTCCGCGTTGGTGGACGGCTGAACGCCGCGCGCGCGAATCGCCGCGATCTGTCGATCCTCCAGATCGGACTGCGTGATGATCTCGCCGTTCACCTTGACGAGGATCCGCTCGATGATGCGGGCGTCGGGGCGACTGGGCACGGCAACGGGCGATTGTGCGCCCGCCGGCGCGGCGACCGCGCTCGCAATCATCAGAGCCGGCAGCGCGCGGAGCGCGTGGACGACCGTTCGTCGCATCATGATCTCCATCCCTGCCTGCACGTTCCTCTCTCGCATTCTAGCAGCCCGTGGCAAAAGGCCCCGCTGCATTCGAGCGGCGATGCATCCCGCAAGGGACGGCGCTAGACCATTGTTCAGCGGGGTCGAATATGGCCAATATGCTCCCTCGTCACGCCTTGTCAGCCGGGCGCCTCGCCGCTCTCGGTGCGACGCGGGGTTTCACCACGGACTGCTAGCCGCTCGGCGCCGGGCCTCTCAACTCGGCCAGCAGCGCCCCCACCTGCTGCAGCAGGTCGCCGCCCTGCTCGACGCGCTCCGCACCGCGCCGCGCCGCGCCGCCCGGCGCCGTCCACCACGATGCCGGCGCGGCGTCGATATGTTGCCGCGGCGGCGCGCCTGCCACCCGGTTCAGCGCGTCGAGGTCGACGCGGAGCACCGCCGGCGGCGTCAGGTTCACGGCCGGCTGCGCCTGCACGAAGGCCACCAGCCGTTCCGGCGCGACGCGCGACGTGTCGCCGAAACGCACGACGAGGTGGCGGCGCTCCCGGTCGGCGGACGCGATGCCGAGCTGGTCGGCGAGTATGCGGATCCGGCCGTACTCCGCCAGCCGCAGCACGGACGGCGGCACCGGTCCGTAGCGATCCGCGACCTCCTCGAGCACGTTCGCCAGCGTGTCCTCGTCGCGGGCGCCCGCCATGCGCCGATACAGCGCCAATCGCTGGTTCGTGTCCGTGACGTACTGCTCGTCGATCCGCAGATCGATGCCGAGGTTGACGGCGGCCCGTTGATCGTCCTCGACCGGCTCGCCCTTCAGCTCGCGCACGGTCTGCTCCAGCAGCGTCACGTACATGTCGAACCCGATCGCCTCGATGTGACCGCTCTGCTGCGCGCCGAGCAGGTTGCCGGCGCCACGGATCTCGAGATCCAGCGCGGCCACGCGAAATCCGCTGCCGAGATCGCTGAACTCCTTGATGGCAGCCAGCCGCCGCCGCGCGACCGGCGACAGCTCGTCGCCGGGGGGGACGAGCAGGTAGGCGTACGCCCGGCGGCCGGACCGCCCCACCCGGCCGCGCAGCTGATAGAGCTGCGACAGGCCGTAGCGCTCGGCGTGGTTGACGATGATCGTGTTGACGTTGGGGATGTCGAGTCCGTTCTCGATGATCGTCGTCGACAGCAGCACGTCGTACTCGCGCGCGACGAAGTCCAGCATGACGCGCTCGAGCACGGCTTCGCTGGACTGCCCGTGGGCGACCGCCAGCCTGGCCTCCGGCACGACCCGCCGGACCATGTCGGCCACGGAATATATCGACTCTATCCGGTTGTGAACGAAGTACACCTGCCCCGCGCGCTCCAGCTCGGAGCGAATCGCGCGGGCGATCGTCGCCGTGTCGAACTTGACGACGTTGGTCTGAATCGCCAGGCGATCCTTGGGCGGCGTCTCGATGACGGACATGTCGCGTATGCCCATCAGCGACATGTTCAACGTGCGCGGGATGGGCGTCGCCGTCATCGTGAGCACGTCGACCTTCCGCCGCAGGGTCTTGATGCGCTCCTTGTGGGCAACCCCGAAGCGCTGTTCCTCGTCGACGACGAGCAGGCCCAGGTCGTGAAACTGCACGTCCTTCGAGAGCAGGCGGTGCGTCCCGACCATGACGTCCACCTTGCCGGCCGCCAGGTCGGCCAGCAGCGCCTTCTGCTCGGCGCGGCTGCGGAAGCGGCTGACCATCTCGATCCGCACCGGAAACGCCGCGAAGCGCTCGACCAGGGTCTTGAGATGCTGGAAGGCCAGCACCGTCGTCGGCGCGAGCAGCGCCACCTGCTTGCCGTCGATCACCGCCTTGAAGGCGGCCCGCAAGGCCACCTCCGTCTTGCCGTAGCCGACGTCGCCGCACAGCAGGCGGTCCATCGGGGACGGCGCCTCCATGTCGCGCTTGATGTCGGCGACCGCCGTCTGCTGGTCGGGCGTGAGCTCGTACTGGAACGCCGCGTCGAACTCCTCCTGCCAGTGGCCGTCGGGGCTGAAGCGGTGGCCGTCCGCCGCCTTGCGGGCGGCGTAGAGCCGGAGCAGCTCCTGCGCCATGTCGCGCATGGCGCGTCGCACGCGGGTCTTGGCGCGTTCCCAGGTGGTGCCGCCGAGGCGGTCGAGGGCCGGCCGCTGGCTGCCCGTGTACTTCTGGATGAGGTCGAGCTGCTCGACCGGGACGAAGAGCTTGTCCCCGCCGGCATAGCGCAGCTCCATGAGCTCGTGCGCGGCGCCGCCGACGGCCATCTGGCGCAGCTCGACGAACGAGCCGATGCCGTGGTCCACGTGCACGACATGGTCGCCCACCTTCAGATCGCGCAGGTCGGACAGGAAGGAGCGGGCGACGGACCGCCTGCGCTCGCGGGGCTGCTCGTCGAACAGGTCCGCCTCGGCGTGGATGCGCAGCCCTGCGGCGGGCAGCCGGAACCCCCGCGACAGCTGTCCGGTGGCGACCAGCAGCGACGCGCCGTCCGTCGCTTCCGCGGCCGCGACCGGGACCGCGCGCAGGTCGTGCTCGCCGAGCAGCTCGGCGATGCGCTCCGCGCGACCGGCGGTGGCCGCCACGAAGAGCTGCGTCTCGCCCTGGTCGCGGCCGGTCCGGAGCTCCGCGACCCAGTCGCTGAGCCGGCCGCGGTACGCGAGGGCCGGCTGGCAGGCGACGTGCTGCTCCGCCTCCCCTTCTTCCAGGCCGAGCGCTTCCAGCCGGGTCGCCCCGCCGAGGGCCTCCTGCACCTCATCCGCCCCGACGAACAGCGCCTCCGGCACCGGCCCGCCGCGGCCGCTCTCCGCCGCCGACCGGTAGCTCCCGGCCAGCTGATCGAACTGGTCCGCCACCCGGCGCGCGCACTCCTCGGACTCCTGCACGAGGAGCCGCGCGGAGCGTCCCGCCAGGTAGTCGAAGACGCTGGCGCCGCGGTCGGGCTCGGGACAGTCCGCTGCCGCGGCGTCTCCGTCGAGGGCATCGAACGTGTCGCGCAGCGGAACGATCGCGGCCCGGTCCAGGCTGGCTACGGAGCGTTGCGTGCCGGGATCGTAGCGCCTGAGCGATTCGATCATGTCCCCGACGAACTCCACGCGCACCGGCCAGGCGTCGCCCGCCGGAAAGAAGTCGACCACCCCGCCGCGCAGGCAGAACTCGCCGTGCTGGTCGACCGGGTCCTCGGGGCTGAATCCGGCGTCGGCGAGCAGCTCGCCGAGCAGCGTCGGCGACGCGAAGCCCCCGGCCACCAGTTCCTGCGTCGCGGCCAGCAGGCGCTGCGGAGGGCTGACGCGCGGCAGCAACGCGGGGGCGGAGGCGACGACCAGCCGCGCCGTCCCCTGCGCCAGGGCCGCCAACGCCCGGGCCCGCGCGGACGCCACATCCAGATGCGGGGCGATGGCGCGGTAGGGATCGACCTCCGGTGACGGGAACGGCAGGATGGTGCGGGCCATCTCGCTCTCGGGGATCCCGAGCAGGGCGCCGCCGAAGAACCGCGCGTCCGCCGTCATCTGCTCCACGCCGGCGTCCGACGGCACGACGAGCACGACCGGCGCCGTTGCCGCCGTGGCGGCGGCAGCGAACGCCTGGGCGGCAGGCGACAGGCCGGTGACGACCGGCGACGCGCTCCCGAGACCGGCGCGGGCGGCCGTGGTCTTGAGGATCGCGCTCAGCGTGAGTGACGTGGCGGCAAGCGGCACGGGCAGGTAACTTGTTACGAGAGCGCCGATATTAGCACGCCGCTCGCACGTCGGCGGCGGCGCGCCCGTCGCCCGCGGGCAGCCGTACGCCGCGGGCGCGGCCCCGGTCAGCGAGCGTCGATATCGAGCACGAGGGTCGTCACGTTGTCCGGCCCGCCGCCGGCGTTGACCCGGCGCACGAGCTCGTCGCACACGCGCCCGCGGTCGGCGTCGCGCGCCACGACGTCGCCGATTTCCGGGTCCGGGAGCACGGACGACAGACCGTCCGAGCACAGCAGCAGCCGGTCGCCCGGTCGGAGCGTCAGCTCGCTCACGTCGGCTTCGACGGCCTCCTCGCCGGAGATGGCGCGCGTGACGATGTTGCGCCACGGGTGAGTGCGCGCGGCGGCCTCCGACAGCAGGCCCGCCCGCACCCTCTCCTCCACCCAGGAGTGGTCGCACGTGAGACGGATGAGCTCCCCCTGCCGCGACAGATACGCCCTGCTGTCGCCGATGTGGGCGACTACGCCCGCGCGCTCCTCCAGCAGCACCGCCACTGCCGTGGTCGCCATCCCGCGCAGCGCCAGGGCGGTTGCCGCGCGGTCCGCGACGCAGCGGTTGGCCTGGTCGAAGGCGGCCCGCAGGCTGTTGCCGCCGCGGCTCAGCGAGGCATCGAAAGCCAGCGGCCACGGGTCGCCCGGGCCGAGCGACCTTGTCGACTCCACGGCGCCGGCAATCGCATCGACGGCAATGCGGGCCGCGATCTCGCCGCCCGCATGTCCGCCCATGCCGTCCGCAACCACGAACAGGCCCAGCTCCGGCCGCGCGCAGTAACAGTCCTCGTTCCGTGAGCGGCGCAGGCCGGGGTCCGTGCGAGCCGCCCACGACGCATGCATGGATCTCACACTAGCCCGCAAATCGTCGCCGGCGGCTCGGATTGCCGCCCAACCAACCCTCCCGGGAGCCTGCACGGCTCCACGCCGCAGACTCGCAGCTCGCGCCCGGGCCGGGAGGCGGCCCGCCGCGGGGGGCGGTCTACATTCCGGCCGGGGGGCGGATGCGTACCTTCGACGCCACCTGCAGCCGGACGAGCGACTTGAGCAGGGCCACGCGGGCCCGTTCGAAGTCCACGTTGGTGGCGCTTCCGCCCAAGCGTTCGCGCGCGCGCCGACGGGCCGCCTCCGCGCGCTCGACGTCGATGTGCTCCGCACGCTCGGCGATCTGGGCCAGCACCGTGACGCGGTCGGGAAGGATCTCGGCGAATCCGAACGCCACGGACACCAGGGATCGCTCGGCGCCGCGCCGGAACCAGAGCTCACCCACCTGCAGCGTGGTCAACAGCGGCGTGTGACCCGGCAGCACGCCGAGATACCCCTGCGAGCCGGGAATCTGCACCTCGTCCACCGACTCGTGCACGATCGACCGATCGGGCGTGACCAGCTCGAAACTGAGCGTTGACGGCAGCTCCATGGCGATGGTTCTCCGGCCGCGCCTACTGCGCCGCCGCCTTCATCTTGTCGGCGTTCGCGAGCGCTTCCTCGATGGTTCCGACCATGTAGAACGCCTGCTCCGGGACCTCGTCGTGCTTGCCGTCGACGATCTCGCGGAAGCCGCGCACCGTGTCCGCAATCGGGACGTACTTGCCCTCGAGGCCGGTGAACTGCTCCGCGACGAAGAACGGCTGCGACAGGAACTTCTGGATCTTCCGCGCCCGGGTGACGCTGAGCTTGTCGTCCTCCGACAGCTCGTCGATGCCGAGAATGGCGATGATGTCCTGCAGGTCCTTGTAGCGCTGCAGCACCTCCTTGACGTCGCGCGCCGTGGCGTAGTGCTCGTCGCCGATGACGCGGGGGTCGAGGATGCGGGAAGTGGACGCCAGCGGATCCACCGCGGGATAGATGCCGAGCTCGACGATCGATCGCGAGAGGTTGGTCGTGGCGTCGAGGTGGGCGAACGTCGTGGCCGGCGCGGGATCGGTGTAGTCGTCGGCCGGGACGTAGATGGCCTGCACCGACGTGATCGAGCCCTTCCTCGTCGACGTGATCCGTTCCTGGAGCGCGCCCATCTCCGTGAGGAGCGTCGGCTGGTAGCCGACGGCGGACGGCATGCGGCCGAGCAGCGCCGACACCTCCGAGCCCGCCTGCGTGAAACGGAAGATGTTGTCGATGAACAGGAGGACGTCCTTGCCCTCGGCGTCCCGGAAGTACTCGGCCACCGTCAGCGCGCTCAGCCCTACCCGCAGCCGGGCGCCCGGCGGTTCGGTCATCTGACCGTACACCAGGGCCGCGCGCGACTTCTCCGAGTCGTTGGGGTCGACCACGCCGCTCTCCTGGAACTCGAGCCACAGGTCGTTCCCCTCGCGCGTGCGCTCGCCCACGCCGCCGAACACCGAGACGCCGCCGTGCTTGAGCGCGATGTTGTGGATCAGCTCCTGGATGATGACCGTCTTGCCCACGCCCGCACCGCCGAACAGCCCGATCTTGCCGCCCTGCAGGTAGGGCTCGAGCAGGTCGATGACCTTGATGCCGGTCTCGAACATCTGCAGCTCGGTGGACTGCTCCTCGAGGGGCGGCGCCGGCCTGTGGATCGGCCAGCGCTGCTCGGTCGAGACCGGACGGTCCGGAAAGTCGACCGGCTCGCCCAGCACGTTCAGCACGCGCCCCAGGGTCTGGGGGCCGACCGGCATCGAGATCGGCGCGCCCGTGTCGACGGCCGCCATGCCGCGCTGCATCCCGTCGGTGGGTTTCATGGAGACGGCCCGCACCCGGCTCTCTCCGAGATGCTGCTCGACCTCGGCGATCACGTCGATGGCCTCCCCCCCTGCTGCCGCCTCCGACTTGATGTGCAGCGCGTTGTAGATGGACGGGAGATGTCCGCTCTCGAACTCGACGTCCACGACCGGCCCGATCACCTGGACGATCTTGCCGGTCTTCTCGCTCGTGCTCACTCCGTTGGCCATGCTCTCTCGGCTCCCGCGTTACAAGGCTTCCGCGCCCGACACGACCTCGATCAGCTCGCGCGTAATCGTGGCTTGCCGCATCTTGTTCATGTAGAGCGTCAACTGATCGATCATCTCCCCGGCATTCCGGGTGGCCGCGTCCATTGCCGTCATCCGGGCCGCATGCTCCGCGGCGGCCGACTCGAGCAGCGCGCGGAACAGCTGGGTCTCCACGTGCCGGGGCAACAGCTCGTCGAAGATCTCCGCCGCCGTCGGCTCGAACAGATGGCCGGCCAGCACCGTGGCCGCCGCGGCCGGGTCTTCCTCGAAGCGCGGAATCGGAAGCAGCCGCTCGACGACGACACGCTGCTGCAGCACGCTCTTGAACTCGTTGTAGATCAGGTACACGTCGCGAGCCGCGCCGGTGGTGAACTCCTCGATCGCCGCCCGCGCCATGGCCTGGGCGTGCGCGTAGCGCAGGTTCGTGAACACGTTGACTTCTTCGTAGCGGACGTCGAACCCGCGCCGCACGAAGAAGTCGCGGCCCTTGCGGCCGATGAGGCCGAGCGCGACCTCGCGATCGGCGTCGGCGACGTACGTGCCCGCACGGCGCAGCAGGTTGGAGTTGAAGCTGCCGCAGAGCCCCTTGTCGGCCGTAACCACGATGAGGAGCGTCGGCGCGGGCGGCCGATCCTCGGCCGCTGCGAGCAGCGGGTGCAGCGTCGGGTCGACGCGCGCCGCCAGACTGTTCAGCACGCCCAGCATCAGCTGGGCGAACGGACGCGCGCCCGTGATCCGCTCCTGCGCGCGGCGCAGCTTCGACGCGGCGACGGTCTTCATCGCCTTCGTGATCTGCTGTGTCGATTTGACGGCGCGGATCCGGCGCCGCATGTCGATGAGCGACGGCATCGCTTAGGCTGCCACTCCCTTCCGCGCCGCGGTGAACTGCTCGGTGAACGCCTTGATGGCGGCGGTCACGCCGTCCCGCAGCTCGTCGTCGAGCTTCTTCTCCGCGGTCAGGCGCTCCACCAGCTCGCGGTGCCGCACCTCCATGAACTCGTACAGCTCCCGCTCGTAGGCCGCCACGTCGCTCTCGGCGACCCCGTCGAGGAAGCCGTTGGTGCCGGCGAAGATGATGAGCACCTGCCGCTCCACCGCCAGCGGCTGGTACTGCGGCTGCTTGAGCACCTCGACCAGGCGGCGGCCGCGATTGAGCTGGTTCTGCGTCGCCTTGTCCAGGTCGCTGCCGAACTGCGCGAACGCGGCCAGCTCCCGGAACTGCGCCAGGTCGAGCCGCAGCGTGCCCGCGACCTGGCGCATGGCCCGCACCTGCGCGGACCCGCCGACACGCGACACGGAGTTGCCGACGTTGATCGCCGGCCGGATGCCCTGGTGGAACAGATCCGACTCGAGAAAGATCTGGCCGTCCGTAATCGAGATGACGTTGGTGGGGATGTAGGCCGACAGGTCGCCGGCCTGGGTCTCGATGATGGGCAGCGCCGTGAGCGAGCCGCCGCCGAGCTCGTTCCGCATCTTCGCCGCCCGCTCCAGCAGCCGCGAGTGCAGGTAGAACACGTCGCCGGGATACGCCTCGCGCCCCGGCGGGCGGCGGAGCAGGAGCGAGATCTCGCGGTAGGCCTGCGCGTGCTTGGACAGATCGTCGTAGATGCACAGGGCGTGCCGCCCGCTGTCGCGGAAGTACTCGCCCATCGCACATGCCGAGTACGGGCTGATGTACAGGAGCGGCGCGGGCTCCGATGCGCCCGCGGTCACGACGATGGTGTACTCCATCGCGCCGGCGTCCTCGAGTGTCCGCACCACCTGCGCGACCGTCGACTGCTTCTGGCCGACGGCGTTGTAGATGCAGACGACGCCGAGCCCCTTCTGATTGATGATGGTGTCGACCGCCACCGCCGTCTTGCCGGTCTGCCGGTCGCCGATGATGAGCTCGCGCTGGCCGCGGCCAATCGGAATCATCGCGTCGATCGCCTTGAGCCCGGTCTGCAGCGGCTCCTTCACCGGCTGGCGGTCCACGACGCCCGGCGCGATCTTCTCGATGGGCGCGTGCTGGCCGGTCGTGATCGGCCCCTTGCCGTCGACCGGCTGGCCCAGCGCGTTGACGACGCGCCCGAGCAGCTCGTCGCCCACCGGCACCGAGATGATGCGGCCCGTCCGCTTGACCAGGTCGCCCTCCTTGATCGCGGTCGACTCGCCCAGCAGCACGGCGCCCACGCTCTCCTCCTCCAGGTTGAGAGCGATGCCGAAGACGCCCTGGGGGAACTCGAGCATCTCGGTGGCCATGGCGCCTTCGATGCCATGGATGCGCGCGATGCCGTCGCCGACCGACACCACCGTGCCGACCTCGGCCACGTCGACGTCGAGCGCGTAGCCCCCGAGCTGGTCCTTGATGATTCTGGAGATCTCGTCTGCCTTGATGTCCATGCTTCGACTCCGTTAGCTTCAATCAGACGGGGCTGCGCCCCGAACCCCCGGCGTCCGCTGGCGGGGACCCCGCTGCCCCGCGCCGCTCCCGCCGAGGCGCGCCGTGCGCGCCTTTCGGAGTCTGCACCCCGCCATCGCTGCATCGCTCCCAGCCCGGAAATCGTCGCCTGCGGCTCCGACTGCCGCCCAACCAACCCTCCGGGGAGTCTGCACCGTTCTACGGCGCAGACTCCTAGCCGGCTGCGTCGCCCAGGAAGCGCTCCCGCAGCCGGGCCAGATGCCGCGCGATGCTGCCATCCCAGACCGTGCTGCCGATCTGGGTGACCACGCCGCCGATGACCGCCGGATCGACCGCGGTCTCGACAGTGACCCGCTTGCCGGTCGCCGCCTCGAGCCGCCGGGTCATCTCGTGCGCCCCGCCGTCCGGCAGCGGTGCGGCCGTGGTGACCCGGGCCCGGACCATGCCCCGCCGCTCCATCAGGCGATCGCGGTACACGTCGAGAATCTCCGGGAGCAGCGACAGCCGGTCGCGCTCCGCCAGGAGGGTGAGGAGCCGCCGGGCGACCGGCGCCAGATCGCCGCCGCGGTCGAGGAGCGCCGCGACCACGGCCCGCTTCGGGGCGGCCGGCACCGCCGGATTGAGCAGGCTCTTGCGCAGCGTGGGGTGCTCGTCGAACAGCGCCGCGAACGCCGACACCTCCCGCTCGACGCGCTCGAGCTCGGCTTCCCCCTCGCAGACTTCAAGCAGGGCACGTACGTACCGCGCGGCGGCAGTGCGATTCGCCATCGTTCAACTGACTCGCATACTCGGATCCCATGGCCAGCGACCCCGCTGCATGCATTCCCTCGTTACACGTTGTGCCGGCCGTGCGACGGCATTGTCGCGACCGCGCCTCGGTGCGGCGCGGGCCTCACCCCGGGCTGCTGCCGCCCGGTCCGCACGCACCGTCCGACCTTGCAGGCGCCCGACGGGCGCGGACTTTCGCGCGCAGACCTGTCATGTAAGGGGCGATCCGCGGCGGGCCAAACAGTTGTTTATACCATCCACGGGCAGCCGGAGCAAGCCGCCGCGTCAACCTGCCGGGGCCGTGAGCTGCTCGAACAACCGCTGCAGCTCTTCCTCGGATCGGAAGTGGATCTCGATCCTTCCGCCCCGCCGCCGGCGCACGATCTCCACGCCGGTCCCGAGCGCGACGCGGAGCCGCTCGGCCGCGGCCTTCGTATGCGGGTCGGGACCGGGGGGCGGCGGCGCGGGCGGCGCCAGACGCCGCTTCACCAGCAGCTCGGTGTCGCGGACCGACAGCCCGCGGGCGCGCACGTCCCGCGCCGTCCGCCGCTGCTCGCCCGCCGCCGGCAGGGCGACGAGCGCGCGCGCGTGGCCCATGCTGAGCGCGCCCGCCGCGACATCCGCCTGAACCTCCGCGGGCAGCGACAACAGGCGCTGGTAGTTGGCCACCGTCGCGCGCTCCTTGCCAACCGCGCGCGCGATCTCCTCCTGCGTCAGCCCGAGCTCGTCGGCCAGGCGCCTGTAGGCCCGCGCCTCCTCGATCGGATTGAGATCCTCCCGCTGAACGTTCTCGATCAGCGCCAGCTCGAGGCGCTTGTCGTCCGGGACGTCGCGGACGACGACCGGCACCTTCAGCAGGCCCGCGCGCTGCGCCGCACGCCAGCGCCGCTCGCCGGCGACGATCTCGTACGCGCCCTCGCCCCGCCGGCGGACGACGATGGGCTGAATGATGCCGCTGCCCCTGATCGACTGGGCCAGCTCCTCCAGCTTCCCGTCGTCCATGATGCGGCGCGGCTGGTGGCGGTTGGGCTCGATCAGGTCGAGATCGAGCTCCAGCGGCGTGTCGACGCGCGGCGCCGGCTGCGGCACGTCGGGAATGAGCGCGCTCAGCCCCCGGCCCAGCGCGCGACGCCTGTCAGCCACGATCTCCGCTCCCTGCCGCCGCGGCGCTCCGTCCCGCAGCCAGCACCTCGTCCGCTAGCGCCGCGTACGCCGTGGCGCCCCGCGCCCGCCTGTCGTACATCACCACTGGCAAGCCATGACTAGGTGCTTCGCCCAAACGTATATTCCTGGGAATGACCGTGACAAATACCTTCTCCTTGAAGAACGCTCTCACCTCCGCCGCGACCTGCCGCCCGAGATTCGTGCGCGTGTCGGTCATCGTCAACAGGACGCCTCCGATGGCGAGTTCCGGATTCAGGTCGGCGCGAACCCGCTGCACGGTGGCAGTCAGCTCGGCAACGCCTTCGAGCGCAAAATACTCGCAGGTCAGCGGAATCAGCACCTCGTCCGCCGCCACGAGTGCGTTGAGCGTCAACAAGCCGAGGGACGGCGGCGTGTCGATGAAGACGTGGTCGAAGCGATCGCGCGCCTGCGCGACGATCGGGCGCAGCCGCGACTCCCGGTCGGCCAGGTTCACGAGCTCGATCTCAGCACCCGTCAAGTGGCGATCTGCGGGGATGAGCGACAGATTCCGGACCCCCGTCGCGACCACGAAGTCCTGCACATCCGCGCGGCCGTCGCCGGTCAGCGCGTCGTAGATGGTCCCGCCCGCGCCCCGCTTATCCTTCAGGCCGACGCCGCTGGTCAGGTTTGCCTGCGGATCCATGTCGACGACCAGCACCTTGCGCCCGGCGACAGCGAGCGACGCGGCCAGGTTGATGGCGGTCGTCGTCTTCCCGACGCCGCCCTTCTGGTTCGCGATGGCGACGACAGCCTTGAGCGGCGTTTCGCGCAGGGGCGGGGACGCAAGCTTTTTCAGGCGAAACCACATGGTCGGCGCGTCATTCGTTGGCTGCGGGAAGACCCCTCCCAACGTACGATTATTGGCCCTCCGCGGTCAAACTTCCCGCGCGGGGCGCGCGACACGGCCCTGCGCGGTCGGACCTGTCTCCGGATCGGCGCTCACGCAAGGGGCCGGCCACTCCCTGCAGCCGGGCCGGCGCCGCGCGGGAGCCGCGTCCGGCCGGTGTTCCACGTGGAACACCGGCCGTGCGGGGACGCCCCCCTCGTCGTCCCCACCGCGCACTCCGGCGCCATGCGACAGCCAGCGGGCTTCGCGCGGGAGCGGCGCCGGCTCACCCCGCCCGGGACTCCGCGGCAAGCGGCCGCCGCCGCGTTCGGCGCTGCATCCGGTCCGACAGCGTCGTTTCGCGCCCGACCCTGGCCAGAATGCGCCCTCGTCACGTCGCATCAGCCGGGCTGACCGGCCTCGACGCCACGCGGCGTTTCACAACCGACTCGGGGCGGCGTGCCACCTTGTTCCACGTGGAACATCTCTCGCCGCCTCGACGTCCTTCGCGCCGTCTCGTTCGTGCGGGATCGGCCGCGGGGCCGGCTTCCCGCCGTCGCCCGGCCGGCCTGCCGCCCCGTGGGTGTTACCATACCGTCTCGCACCGCGCTTCCGGTCCGCAGAGGTTGCTCCATGCCCGACGATCCACTCTGGACACTGCTTGCCGAACGGGCGCTCCATACCGGGCGCCGGCTGACGCTGAGCTCCGGCAAGGCCTCCACGTACTACTTCGACTGCAAGCCCGTGACCCTGAGCGCCGCCGGCGCGCCCCTGGTGGGGGACGCCTTCGTGAAGGCCCTCGACGCGCTGCCGGCGGACGCCCTGCCCGCGCAGGTTCGAGCCGTCGGCGGTCTCACGCATGGCGCGGACCCGATCATCGGCGCGACGATGCTGCGAGCCGCGGCACGGGGACGCGCGCTCGACGGGTTCTACGTCAGAAAGCAGCCGAAGACCCACGGTACCATGCGGCTCATCGAGAACCCGCCTTCGCCGGGCACCCGCGTCGTCATCGTGGAGGATGTCGTCACCAGCGGCGGGTCCGCGCTCAAGGCGGTCGCCGAGGCACGCAAGGCCGGGTGCATCGTCGCCGGCGTCATCGCGCTCGTTGACCGCGACGAGGGGGGCGCCGAGGCCATCCGCGCAGAGGTGCCCGGCTATGTCGCCTTGTACTCACGCCGCGACTTCCCCCAGATCGCGGCGGACGGCACGGCCGCGGGCTGAGGCCGGCGCGACGGCCGCGCAGCAGGCTGCGCCGTAGAGCGGTGCGGACTGCCAGGCCGGTTGGTTGGGCGGCAATCGGAGCCGCAGGCGACGATTTCAGGTCAGTCCCGGGCAGTCGCCTTGCGCAGCACCACGAGCCGGCTGCGCAGGCTCTCGACGAGCGGGTAGCACGCCTGCCGTGTCAGCGGCGCCTCCGCGGCCGGCGGCTCTTCGCCACGCGCACCCGTGAAGAGAAAGAGCTCCCCGCCGCTCCTCAGGAAGGTCTGCAAGCCGCCCAGCACGGCCGCGTCCACCCGCACGGCGCGCAGCGTCACGAGGTCGAACGCGCCCCGCAACGGCGGCCGTCCGGCCAGTTGCTCGAATCGCGCGGCTTCTACGGCGGTGTGCGTCAGGCCGAGGTGCCTGACCGCCTCGCGCAGGAAGGCTGCCTTGCGCGCCTTCGCCTCGACCATCAGCAGCGAGCCGCCCGGCAACGCCAGCCGCAACGGGATGGCCGGCGATCCCCCGCCGGAACCCACATCGATGACCCGCGGCGCCGGGCTCCCCACATGGCGCGCCGCCGCCAGGGGTTCGACGACCAGCCTGTCGAGCCCCTCGTCGCCGGTGTCCAGGCGCGTCAGGTTCAAGCGCGCGTTCCAGCGGTGCAGCAGCTCGACGTAGGACAACAGGTGCTCGAGCAGTTGCCCGGACACGTCCATCTCCGCGCGCGCGGCGCGGCGGCGGAGCCGATCGGCCAGCTCACGCCGGTTCAGCGGTCCGCTCCCATCGGTTGTCGCGTCATGGCTCGGCCGCGGCTCGTGCGCGGTGTGCGGAGGTGCCCGGCGCGCCCCGCGCCGCGTGGGCGGCAATGATCGTCACCGCAGCCGGCGTAACCCCCGGCACCCGCAGCGCCTGCCCCAGCGTGCGCGGCCGGACCTCCGAGAGCCGCTCGACGATCTCCCGGGACAGGCCGGGCACGCCGTCGTAGCGGAAACTCGCGGGGATGGGTTGGCTCTCCCGGCGGCGGCTGCGCTCGACGGCGGCCTGCTGGCGGGCCAGGTAGCCGGCGTACTTGAACTCGGTCTCCACGCTCGGCAGATCGAGATGCCGCTGTCCCGGCGCGATGTCGAGCTCGACGGCGCCGTCGGCGGCGAGGTCGGCCAGGCGCACCTCCGGCCGGCGCAGCAGCCGCGCCGCCGGCCGGCGATCGGCGCCGTTCAGCGCTATCGTCGTCCGGCGTACGCGCCGCACGTTGCGCTCGTAGCGGCTGCGCCGTCCCTCGTAGCGGGCCCACCGCGCGTCATCCACCAGGCCGACCCGGCGGCCGCGCGCGGTCAACCGGAGATCGGCGTTGTCGATGCGCAGCAGCAGGCGGTGCTCCGCGCGCGACGTGAACATTCGATAGGGCTCCAGGCACCCCTTCGTCGTCAGGTCGTCGGCGAGCACCCCGATGTATGCGTCCTCCCTGCCGAGCACGAGCGGCTGATCGCCGCGGGCGCGCAGGGCGGCATTGATGCCCGCCAGCAGCCCCTGGGCAGCCGCCTCCTCGTACCCCGAGGTGCCGTTGATCTGACCGGCCAGGTACAGACCGCCGATCCGCTTCGTCTCGAGCGTCGGCTGCAACTCGGTCGGCTGCACGAAATCGTACTCGACCGCATACCCGGGCCGCAGCATGACCGCGTCCTCGAGGCCCGGCAATGCGCGCACGAGATCCTCCTGGATATCGCGCGGCAGGCTCATCGAGTAGCCGTTCACGTACGTCTCGTTGACGTCGACCCCTTCCGGCTCGAGAAAGATCTGGTGTCGCTCCCGATCCGGGAAGCGCATGATCTTGTCCTCGAGCGACGGGCAGTAGCGGGGTCCGATGCCCGTGATCTGGCCGTTGTATAAGGGGGATTGACCGATATTATCCCGCACGATGTCGCGCACGCGCGCGGTCGTGTGCAGGAGATGGCACAGGATCTGCGGTCGCTCGATCGCCTCGGTCATGAACGAGAACGGCACCGGCCGCCGATCCCCCGGCGCCGGCTCGAACCGCCCGAAGTCGATGCTGCGCCGGTCGAGCCGCGGCGGCGTGCCGGTCTTGAGGCGGCCCCAGCGGAACCCGAGCGCCTTGAGCGACTCCGCCAGCTCGTGCGACGCCGGCTCGCCGGCCCGGCCCGCCGAGCGCGCCTCGGGTCCGACGTGAATCAGCCCGTTGAGAAACGTGCCGGTCGTGACCACCACCGCCTTGCCGGCCAGCCGTTCGCCGTCCTCGAGCGCGATGCCGGTCGCGTCGCCGTCCTCGGTCAGGACCCGGCCGGCCCGGCCGGTGACCCACTCGATGCCGGGCTGGCGGTCGAGCTCGTCGCGTACCCAGCTCCCGTAGCGCTGCTTGTCGGCCTGCGCGCGGGGCGACCAGACTGCGGGCCCGCGGCTGCGGTTGAGCAGCTTGAACTGAATGCCGGTCGCGTCGATGGCCATGCCCATCAGCCCGCCGAGCGCGTCGATCTCGCGTACGAGGTGCCCCTTTGCGGTCCCGCCGACCGCCGGGTTGCACGGCATGTGCGCCACGGTCTCCCGGGAGAGCGAGCACAGGCCCACGCGGCAGCCCATGCGAGCCGCCGCGTAGGCTGCCTCGCAGCCGGCGTGACCGGCCCCGATGACGATGACGTCGAACCTCTCCATCTGCAGACCGCCCCTATTTCCCTATGCAGAACTGCTCGAAGATGCGCTGCAGGAGATCGTCCGACGTGCGCTTCCCCGTTACCTCCTCGAGCGCGACGCGCGCGTCCTGCAGGTCGGCGAGCACCAGCTCCTCGGGCTCCGCGGCAGCTGCAGCCGCTTCCGCGCGGCCCAGCGCGGCGGCCGCACGCTCGACCAGGCCGATGTGGCGCAGGTTGGAGAGCAGCGGCGTGTCACGGTGCCGCTCGCCCGCCCACAGCAGCTCCGCGACAGCCGCCCGCAACTCCCCGAGGGCCGCCTCCGTGCGCAAGGACACGGGCACCGCGGGGCCCTCGGCCCGCAGCTCGCCGACCTCCCAGCATGCCGGCAGGTCCGTCTTGTTGACGACGACGACGCGGCGCGTCGAGCGCGTCTCGCGGAGCAGCTCGCGGTCCTCCGGCTCGAGGGGGCGCGACCGATCGAGCACCAGCAGGACCGCGGCGGCCACGCCGAGGGCCGCGCGCGAGCGCGCGACCCCCTCCGACTCGACAGCGTCGGCCGTTCTGCGAATTCCGGCCGTGTCGACGAGCGTGACCGGCACGCCCTCGAGCTCCACGGTCTCCGTGAGCAGGTCCCGCGTAGTCCCGGGCACATCCGTCACGATGGCGCGGGCGGCGCCGAGCAGCCGGTTGAACAGGGTCGACTTGCCCACATTCGGCCTGCCGAGAATGACGACCTGGCATCCGTCGCGAACCAGCCGGCCGCGGCGCGCATCGGCGAGCAGCGCCTCCGCCCGCCGCCGCAGCGCCTGCGTTTCCCCGGCTACCGCGTCCGCAGCGGCAAAGTGGTAGCCTTCGTCGGGGAAGTCGATCGAGGCCTCCAGGCGCGCCACGAGGTCGAACAGGTCTGCATCGATCTCGCCGATCGCACCGGTGACCGTGCCCTCGAGCTGGTCGCACGCGACGCGCGCCTGCAGCGGCGTCACCGCGTTGACGAGATCGGCGACCGCCTCGGCCTGCACCAGATCCATCCGGCCATTGACGAACGCCCGCAGGGTGAACTCGCCAGGCTCGGCCAGGCGCGCGCCGGCCTCGACGACCGCTTCCACGATCAGCCGCAGCAGCAGGGGGCTCCCGTGACCGCTGATCTCGACGACGTCCTCGCCAGTGTAGGACGCGGGCGCGGGAAAGTGCGTGGCGAGGACGCGGTCCAGGCGGCCCGCCGTGCCCCGCACCGCGGCCAGCGTCGCACGCCGCGGCGCCAGCTCCACGGGCTCGCGGAGGATGGCCCTGGCGGCCTCCGCCGCACCCGGACCGCTGACACGCACCACCCCGATGGCCCCGCGCCCGGGCGGCGTCGCGATCGCGACAATCGTGTCGTCGGGGGAGTACATGCCTCCCGTCAGGGTCGAGGAGCCCGCGGCAGGAACCTTGCCGTCGCGGACTCAGGAGCCCGTGGTGATCACGACCGTCTTCATGAACGCGTCGCCGACGCTCTCCGACGACGCGTTCGGCTCCTCGGCGACGGTCAGGTGGACGATGCGGCGGGCGTACGGATTGAGCGGGCCGATCTCCTGCGGTTCGCCCGTCTCGCGCGCCCGGACGACCAGCAGCCTCGCAGTCTCCCGCAACTCCGCGTCCTTCCCCTTGCGGTAGTCGAGGCAGTCGACGACGATGTGCCGGTCCGGATGGTGCCGGCGAAACGCGGCGTTGACGAGATGCTGCAACGCGTCGAGCGCGGCCGCCCGCCGGCGCAGGAACACCTCGCATCCGCCGCCCGCGATCGCGACCCGCGTGCCGTCGGCAATCGGCTCGACCGTCACCGTCGTTTCGAGTCCCATGGCCGCCGTGATCGACTGCACGAACCCGACCAGCTGCGCGCTCAGATCGTTCTCCACGGCCCTCGCTCCGGGAGCCCGCGGCTCCGTTGCCGCCCAACCAACCCCGCCGGCGTGCCCGCCGGTCTACTGCGCCGACTCCTGGCCCGACCCGCTCGCCTTCTTCCCGCTCTTGTCGCGGCGCGGATTCCGGACCCGCCGCTCGGCCGGCGGCCGCACGGTACGCACCTTCGGCGGTCCGATCAGGCGGTTCGTGATCACCTGCTGCCCGATCCCCAGCACGTTGCTCGTGAGCCAGTAGAGCACCAGTCCGCTCGGCGCCCACAGGAACATGAACGTGAACACGACGGGCATCAGCATCATCATCCGCTGCTGCATCGCGTCGACCTGCGCTGGTGACAGGCGCTGCTGCAGGACCATCGACGCGCCCATCACGAGCGGTGTGATGTACAACGGATCGTGCAGCGACAGATCCGTGATCCAGAGCACGAACGGCGCGCCGCGAATCTCGATCGCCATCGTGAGCAGCCGGAAGAACGCGAACAGGATCGGCATCGTGGCCAGCATCGGCAGGCAGCCGCTGGCCGGATTCACGCCGCGGTCACGGTAGAGCGCCATGACCTCCTGATTCATCTTCTGCTTGTCGGGATCCGTCGTCTTCAGGTGCTTGTAGCGCTCCTGAATCGCCTTCATCTCCGGCTGCAGCTCCTGCATCTTGCGCATCGACACGACGCTCTTGTGCCGCAGCGGGAAGATGACGATGTTGATCAGGATGGTCAGGATGATGATCGAGAACCCCCAGTTGCCGACACCGGCGTGCACCCAGCTCAGGGACCGGTGCAGGGGAACGACCAGCCACGACAGGAAGCCGAACTCGATGGCGCGCGGCAGTGCCGCGTCCGCGACTTCCAGGATGTCGAAGTCCTTCGGCCCGAGGTAGAAGGGCACGCCGCCCAGACCGCCGGCCAGCCGCAGGTCGAACGCCATGAGCTCCCGCGGCTCGCCGTCCACCGTCCGCGGGGGAAGCGGTACGGCCCGGTAGCGGACGGTCGCCTCCTGCACCCCGGGCAGCGCCGCGGCCAGGAAATAGTGGTTGTCGACGCCCGCGAACGCCAACTGGCCCAGGTACGTGGGTTGCGCCGCCACGTCGGACGCCGCCGGACGCGTGATATCGAGCTCCGAGTACGCGCCGCCTTCCTGCAGGCGCCCGTACACCACCCCGCGCGGGCCCTGCCGGAAGGCGAATCCCGACGTCGTGTGCTCGCCGCCGCCGAGCGCCGGACCCCAGCGCAACGCGGGGTTGAGCGTCTCCTGCCCGTGCGCCGCCTCCACCGCCAGCGTCATCACGTACGGGCTCGACGACGGGTCGAACCGGAAAGTCTTGCGGATCCGCAGCCCGTTGGCGTCCTCGTAGTCGAACGTCAGCGTCTCCGTTCGATCGGCGACCCGCAGCCGGCGGGCGCTGGACCGGTAGAGGGCGTCAGCGGCCAGGCGGGTCAACCGTTCGTCCTCGAAGGCCAGCGCGAACGGCGAGGGCTCGCCGGGCGGCAAATCCCGAGGCACGAGGTCCACGGGCTGGCCGTCGTCGAGGTACTCCGCCAACTGCCAGCTCAGCAGCTCCGCACCGCGGTTGCCGAAGACCGCCCTGAACCAGTCGCTCTCGACGACAATCTCGCGTGCCTCCGTGTCCGCGACTACCGGTTCCGCGGGGACGCGATCGGTGTCGTCGGCGGGCGGCACGGCCGCGCCGGGGGCGCCGAGCGCATCCCCGGGGACCGGCGGCGGGGGAGGCGCCTCGGACGGCGCCGTCGTCGCCGCCGGCGAGGCGGGCGGCCGGGCACCGGCGCGCTCGGCGGGCGGCGGCTCGACCAGCGCCTGGTAGACGTACAGCACCAGGAAGGACAGGAAGACGGCGAGGAGAACCCTTCTCTCCATGACGCGTCGTGCTCGACGAGGTGATCAGCGCAGCCTGGGGCCGGGCACCTGGTCGAGCCCGCCTCGGCACAGCGGCTGACAGCGGACGAGACGCCACGCCGCGAGCAGGCTGCCCCGCAGCGCGCCGTGCGTAACGATGGCCTCCCGCGCGTAGGCCGAACACGAGGGAACGAAGCGGCAACACCCGGTAAACAGAGGGGAGAGCAGCAGCCGATAGGCCGCGATTGCCGCCAGCAGCCCCGCTGCGGGCACGCCCGCGACCCATCTTCCCATGCCACGCTCAGCCATGAAATCGCTCGAACCGGCGCAGCACGCTGCGGTAGTCCGCTTGCAGCGCTCCGAACGCCGCATCGCAGAGCTCCGGACGCGGCAGCACGACGAGATCGAATCCGGAGCGGCGCTTGTTGAGACGGAAGAGCTCCCTGATCAGACGCTTGGAACGGTTGCGGCGGAACGCCTTGCCCAGCCGCCGCGACGCCACGACGCCGAGCCGCGTGACGTCCAGGCCGTTCGGCAGGCCGAGCAGCGTCAGGTAACGCCCGCGGCTCCGGGCCCCCCGCCGCTGCACTGCGAGGAACTCCGGCCGCGTGCGGAGGCGCTCCCGGCGGGTCAGCGTCAGGTTCAAGAGACCGCCAGCCGCCGGCGTCCCTTGGCCCGCCGACTCTTCAGGATGAGGCGCCCGCTCTTGGTGCTCATCCGCTTGCGGAAGCCGTGCGTGCGCTTCCGCCGCCGGCGGTTCGGCTGATACGTGCGCTTCATTTGCCTTGGTTCCTGCGCGATTCCGCGCGAACGGCCCGTGCGTGCTGTAGGCGCAAGGGATGGGAATCCTAGTGGATCTCGCCGGGCGGTGTCAACGGTTGGCGACCCGTCAACCGGTGTGCTACATTCACTCCCGCCCCCCGGAGAGCCGCCTTTTTCAGCAGTTTTCCACACCTGTGGAAAAGTTTGTGGAAATCCAAGGCCCTCTCCTGGGAGTCCGGTTTTGACCGTCTCGTGCCGTGTCAAAGGCGCTCGAAGCGCCCCGTCGTCGGCCGGTCCCGACATGCTCGTCTGCTGAACGCCAACACGGTATCACCATGGCGGACAACGTCTGGAACGACATTCTCGCGCGTGTCGAGGCCAAGATAAACCGCCACAGCTACTACACGTGGTTCAAGCCGACGTCTCTCGTGGACGCCGCCGGCGAGCGTCTGACGATCCGCGTCCCCAACAGCCAGTTCCGCGACTGGCTGGCGAAGCACTACACGAGCGTCATCGACGAGGCGGCCCGCGAGGTGCGTCCGGACGGCGTCCACCTCCTCTTCGTGACCGCCGACGAAGCCGACGCGCCCCCGGCCGGAGCCGAGTCCGACCGCAACAACAGGGTGCCGCCGCCGCCGCCGCCCGGCGTGCTGAGCCCGCGGTACACGTTCGACACGTTCGTCGTCGGTTCGTCGAACCAGTTCGCTCACGCCGCCTCGCTGGCTGTCGCCGAGGCACCCTCCCGCTCGTACAACCCCCTGTTCATCTACGGCGGCGTGGGCCTCGGCAAGACCCACCTGATGCACGCGATAGGCCAGTACCTCCTCCACCAGTCGCCGCACCTCAAGCTGAGCTACATCTCGTCCGAGCGCTTCATGAACGAGATGATCAACGCCGTGCGGTACGACCGGATCCTGGACTTCCGGGAGCGGTACCGGAGCATGGACGTGCTGCTCGTCGACGACGTGCAGTTTCTGGCCGGCAAGGAGGGCACGCAGACCGAGTTCTTCCACACGTTCAACTCGCTGCACGACGCGCAGAAGCAGATCGTCATCAGCAGCGACCGCCCGCCGAACGAGATTCCTGCGCTCGAGGAGCGCCTGCGCTCCCGTTTCGAATGGGGCCTGATCGCCGACATCCAGCCGCCCGACCTCGAGACCAAGGTCGCGATCCTCAAGAAGAAGGCCGGCGCGGAAGCCGTGCCGCTGCCCGACGACGTGGCGCTGTACATCGGGGACCGCATCAAGTCGAACGTCCGGGAGCTCGAGGGATCGCTCATCCGGCTGATCGCATACGCCTCGCTCACGGGCCTGGGCATCTCCCTGTCGCTCGCGAAGGAGGTGCTCCGCGACCTCATCGATCGGGGCGACGACGCCGTCACGATCGACATGGTGCAGAAATTCGTCGCGAACCACTACCAGCTCAAGGTTGCCGATCTGAAGTCACGGAACAACGCGAAGGCAGTCGCGCTCCCACGCCAGGTCGCGATGTACCTTGCCAAATCGCTCACCGGCGCCTCGCTGCCCCAGATCGGCAAGAGCTTTGGCGGCAAGCATCACTCCACGGTCATCCACTCGATCCGCAAGATCGACGACCGCTGCAAGCACGACCGTGATTTCCACACCCTCATCAACAGCTTCCTCGAGTCGTTCAGGTAGTGCAGGGCGGCCCGACACGCCCGACATCCACAGCGCCGCCCGCGCCGGACCGCACCCGGACTGCGGACGCGCGGGGCGTCCACAGACGACGCCCTCGGGCGCCCGCTTCACGCACAGCCTGCGCGCTCGTTAAATGTCTCAGGCAGAACAGGTTACAAATCCGCCCACAGTTTCGTATCGCCTTTCTCTTCCTGTATAATTTGATCGTCTTTTCTATCCTGATTCGACAGTACGACGCCCTCGGCCGAGGTCATTAGCCGCATGGAAATCACCGTCCGCAAATCCGATCTGCTGCGCGAACTGCAGCTGTTCCAGGGAATCGTCGAGCGCAAGAACACCATTCCGATCCTCGCCAACGTGCTCATCGAGGCCGACGGCAGCGACGGCGTGCGGCTGCTCGCCACGGACCTGGAGGTCGGCTTGCGCGGCCGCTGCGCGGCCGCGGTCGCCCGCGACGGCGCGCTCACCGTCCCGGCGAAGAAGCTGTACGAGATCGTGCGGGCCCTGCCGGAGGTGGACGTCCTGATAAAGGAAGGCCCGAAGGGGGCGGTCAGGGTAGCCGCCGAGAAGTTCGATTCCCGCATGCAGACGCTGCCGCGGGAGGATTTTCCGACCCTGCCCGAGCCCGCCGACGCGCCGGCCTTCGCGCTGGCGCGCACGGCGTTGCGCGAGATGGTGATGCGAACCCAGTTCGCCATCACGGGCGAGGACACGCGGTACTTCCTGAACGGCGCGCTGTTCGTTCTGGGGCCGTCCGCGATGAATCTCGTGGCCACGGATGGGCATCGGCTCGCGTTCGTGTCGACGGCGCGCGAGGCGGCGAACGGCGCCGCGGAGGCGGAGGAGGTGCAGGCGATCCTCCCGAAGAAGACCCTGTGGGAGCTGGCGCGCCTGCTGGTGGACGGGGAGGGCGACGTGCGCTACGTGCGCGGCGAGAACCACCTGTTCTTCGACGTGGACGGCCGCCAGCTCATCTCGCGCATCATCGATGCGCAGTTTCCGGCGTACGAACGCGTGATCCCGAAGCAGAACGACAAGCGCGTGGAGTTCGAGCGCGACCGGCTGACGAGTGCGATCAAGCGTGTCGCGCTGCTGTCGAGCGAGCGCTCGCGGGCGGTCAAGTTCCAGATTGCCGAGCAGCAGATCGACATCACGTCGAGCAGCCCGGAGATCGGCGAGGCGACCGAGTCGCTGGCGGTCGACTACGAGGGCGCTCCGCTCAACATCTGCTTCAACGCGCAGTACATCCTCGAGTTCCTGAGCGTCGCCGACACCGACAGCGTGCAGCTCGAGTTCAAGGACGAGATGAGCCAGGCGGTGATGCGACCTGTCGGCGGCAACGGGTGCGACTACACGTACGTCATCATGCCGATGCGGGTTTGAATCCGCTTCCTTGCCGATGCCCCCAAGACCGGACGCCGTGACTTAGATGACGCAACTCGACCAGGAAGACTATCGCGCGACCCCGCCCGAACCGGCTGCTCCGGACGCTTCCGTCGTCGAGGAGGGCGGGGAAGACTACCGGGCAGACAAGATCAAGGTTCTCGAAGGACTCGAGGCCGTGCGGAAGCGCCCGGCCATGTACATCGGGTCCACCGGTGCGCCCGGGCTGCACCATCTCGTCTACGAGATCGTCGACAACTCGATCGACGAGGCCCTCGCGGGCTTCTGCGACACGATCGGCGTGACGATCCACATCGACAATTCGGTGACGGTGATCGACAACGGCCGGGGCATCCCCGTCGACCAGCACACGAGCGGCAAGGCCGCCGCGGAGGTCGTGCTGACCGTCCTCCACGCCGGCGGCAAGTTCGACGACAAGAGCTACAAGGTCTCCGGCGGGCTGCACGGCGTGGGAGTGTCCGTGGTCAACGCCCTCTCCGAGGCTCTCGACCTGGAGATCTGGCGCGACGGGCACGTCTACCGGCAGAGCTATGAGCGCGGCGTGCCGCACGCCCCCCTGGAGGTCATCGGCACGACCAGGCGGCGGGGCACCAAGATCACGTTCCGGCCGGATGGGCAGATCTTCGAAACCGGGGAGTTCAGCTTCGACACGCTGGCCCACCGGCTGCGGGAGCTGGCGTTCCTCAACGCCGGCGTGACGATCGTCCTCGACGACGAGCGCACCGGCAAGAGCCACCGCTTCCAGTACGAGGGCGGCATCATCTCCTTCGTGCAGTTCCTCAACAAGAACAAGACCGCAGTCAACGCGGAGCCGATCTACATGCGGGGGCAGCGCGACGGCATCGATGCCGAGATCGCGCTCCAGTGGCACGACGGCTACAGCGAGACGGTGTACTCGTTCGCGAACAACATCAACACGCAGGAGGGCGGCACACACCTCTCCGGTTTCCGATCGGCGCTGACGTACACGATCAACGCCTACGCGAACAAGCAGAGCCTGGCCAAGGATCTCAAGGAGAGCGTGAGCGGCGACGACATCCGGGAGGGTCTCGTCGCGGTCGTCAGCGTCAAGATCCCCCAGCCGCAGTTCGAGGGACAGACGAAGACGAAGCTCGGCAACACCGAAGTGAAGGGCATCGTCCAGGCCATCCTCAACGACAAGCTCGGGGCCTACCTCGAGGAGAACCCGGCGGTCGCCAAGCGGATCGTCAACAAGGCCATCGAGGCCACCCGCGCCCGCGAGGCGGCGCGCAAGGCACGCGATCTGGTGCGGCGCAAGGGGGCGCTCGACGGCAGCTCGCTGCCCGGCAAGCTGGCGGACTGCCAGGAGCGGGACCCGGCGCGCAGCGAGCTGTTCATCGTCGAGGGAGAGTCGGCCGGCGGGTCGGCGAAGCAGGGGCGGGACCGCCGTTTTCAGGCGATCCTCCCCATCAAGGGCAAGATTCTCAACGTCGAGAAGGCTCGCTTCGACAAGATGCTCGGCAGCGACGAGATCAAGACGATGATCACGGCGCTGGGCTGCGGGATCGGCAGGGAGGACTTCGATCTCGCGAAGCTCCGCTATCACCGGGTCGTGATCATGACCGACGCCGACGTGGACGGCTCGCACATCCGGACGCTGCTGCTGACGTTCTTCTATCGTCAGATGGCGGAGCTGATCCAGCACGGCCACATCTACATCGCCCAGCCGCCCCTCTATCGCATCAAGCGGGGCCGCAGCGAGCACTACATCAAGGACGACCGCGATCTCGAGACCTGGCTGATCGATCGTGCCTGCGCCTCGCGGCGGCTGCAGCTCCCGGATCAGGGGCTGCAGTTCGCCGGTGAGCGCCTTGCCGATGTCCTGCACAAGCTGACCGCGTTTCGGAAGCTCCTGCAGGTGGTCGAGCGCCGTGGAGTGGCGCGGGACGTCGTCATGAAGCTGCTCGCTCAAGGGATGGCCTCGCCGCGCGGCTCCTTCGCCGACCGTGACGCCCTCGACGCGATTGCCGCGGCCCTGGTCACGCCCACCCGCGTGGTGACGGTCGATCCGGACGAGGAGCACAACGCGTTCATGCTGCGGGTCGCCGAGCGGATGAACGGCTACGTGCGGCGGCACGACGTGGGGGTGGCGTTCGCCGAGTCCGCGGAGTATCGCGCCGTGCTGGCGGCGTTCGAGGACGACGACGTGCGCAGCCTGACGGGGCCGATGGTCGTGTCCACGATGGCGGGCGATACCGCGGCAGCCGCAGCAGCCGAGGCGGCCGACGCGGCCGCGGCCGGGACGGCGGCGCCCGACGGCGGATCGGGGGCGCCGGTCGACGCGCGCCCCGGGGACAAGGGCGGCGACGTGCGGCTCGCCTCGGTCGACGAGCTGGTCGAGCACATGGTGGCGGCCGGCAAGCGCGGCGTCGCCGTGAATCGCTACAAGGGGCTCGGAGAGATGAACCCGGACCAGCTGTGGGCCACGACCATGGAGCCCGAGGCGCGCACGCTGCTGCAGGTGCGCGCCGAGGATCACGCCGAGTCCGACCTGGTGTTCTCTACCCTGATGGGCGACCAGGTGGAGCCGCGGCGGCGATTCATCGAAGAGAACGCCCTCGACGTCGAGAACCTCGACGTGTAGGAGTCGTCCGGGGCCCCGCGCCGATTGGATCCCATGTCCGAGCCGACCCATTCCAGTGTGCCCGTAAGCATCGAAGACGAGATGCGTCGCTCGTACATGGATTACGCCATGAGCGTGATCATCGGGCGCGCGCTGCCCGACGTGCGCGACGGGCTCAAGCCGGCTCATCGGCGCGTCATCTACGGGATGCGCTCGATGGGGCTGGCCGCGAACCGGCCGTACCGCAAGTGCGCCAAGATCGTCGGCGAGGTGATGGGCAACTTCCATCCGCACGGTGACGCCTCGATCTACGACACGCTCGTGCGCCTGGCGCAGAGCTTCAACATGCGCTACCCGCTGGTCGACGGCCAGGGGAACTTCGGGTCGGTCGACGGCGATCCGCCAGCGGCGATGCGGTACACCGAGGCGCGGCTGGAAGCGCTGGCCGACGACCTGATGGCCGACCTCGACAAGGAGACGGTCGACTTCGTCCCGAACTACGACGAGACGACCGAGGAGCCCGCCGTGCTGCCGGCTCCCTATCCCAACCTGCTGGTCAACGGATCGGCGGGAATCGCCGTGGGCATGGCCACGAACGTGCCGCCCCACAACCTGCGCGAGGTCATCGACGGCATCGTGTGGTTGGCGGAGAACGCCGCCGAGCCGGCCGACGTCAAGCGGCGCACGCTGGCGAGCTTCATTCCGGGGCCCGATTTCCCGACCGGCGGCTTCATCGTCGGGCGCGCGGGCATTGCCCAGGCGTACCTCGAGGGGCGCGGCTCGATCATGCTGCGCGCCCGTACGTCCATCGAGACCGCGGGCAAGGGGGAGAAGAACGCGATCGTCGTCACGGAGATCCCCTATCAGTTGAACAAGACGAGGCTGCTCGAGAAGATTGCCGACCTGGCGCGCGGCAAGGTCGTCGAGGGCATCACCGACCTGCGCGACGAGTCCGATCGCGACGGCATGCGCATCGTGATCGAGCTGCGCCGCGGCGAGGTGCCGGAGGTCGTGCTGAACAACCTGTTCAAGCACACCCCGCTGCAGACCTCGTTCGGGATCATCATGCTCGCGATCGTCGGCGGCCGGCCGCGCATCCTGCCCCTCGTGGCGCTGATCGAGCAGTTCGTCGAGTTCCGCCGCGGCGTGGTGAGGCGGCGGACGGAATTCGAGCTCCGCAAGGCCGAGGCGCGGGCGCACATCCTCGAGGGGCTGAAGATTGCCCTCGACAATCTCGACGCCATCATCCGGTTGATCCGGGCCGCGAAGGCGCCGGCCGAGGCGCGCGTCGAGTTGATGGCGCGCTTCACCCTGACGCAGGTGCAGGCGCAAGCGATCCTCGACATGCAGCTGCAGCGCCTGACGGGGCTGGAGCGGCAGAAGATCATCGACGAGCTGGCCGAGCTGGTGAAGAAGATTGCCGAGCTGAAGGCGATCCTCGAGAGCGAGGCGCGGCTCATGGAGATCGTGGTCTCGGAGCTGCGGGACGTCCAGGACCGGTACGGCGACGAGCGGCGTACCGAGATCATCGACGCCGAAGGCGAGTTCAGCATCGAGGACCTCATTGCCGACGAGGACGTGACCATCACGGTCAGCAACACCGGCTACGTGAAACGGACGGCCGTCACGCAGTACCGCAACCAGCGCCGCGGCGGGAAGGGCCGCCTCGGCATGCGGACGCGCGAAGAAGACTTCCTGACCCACGTCTTCATCGCGTCGACACATGCGTACGTGCTCATCTTCTCGGATCGAGGCCGCATGTACTGGCTCAAGGTCCACGCGATTCCCGACGTGGGACCCGCGGGCCGCGGCAAGGCCATCGCCAACCTCGTGCAAATGGAGCCCGGCGAGCGCATCGCCGCGCTCGAGACCGTCAAGACCTGGCCCGAGGCGGACGGCGAGCGCTTCGTGGTGATGGGCACGCGCCGCGGCATCGTCAAGCGGATGGACCTGCGGGCGTTTCGCCGCCCCCGGGTCGGCGGCATCATCGCCATGGGCGTGGACGAGGACGATGCCGTGGTGGGCGCCGAGCTGACGGACGGCGCCGGCGAGATCTTCATCGGCACCAGCGCCGGCAAGGCGATCCGCTTCAGGGAAACCGACGTGCGCTCGATGGGGCGCACGGCGCGCGGCGTGCGCGGCGTGGCGCTGCGCGACGGAGACGAGGTCGTGGCGATGACCGCCCTGCGGCCCGACGGCACGCTCCTGACCGTGACCGAGCGCGGGTACGGCAAGCGCACCGAGCTGGGCGAATACCGCGTGCAATCGCGTGGGGGAGTCGGTATCATAAACATCCACGCCAGTCCCAGGAACGGTCGGGTCGTCGGCGTGGCCTGGGTGGAGCAGGACGACGAGCTCATGTTGGTCACCCAGCAGGGCAAGATTCTGCGGATGTCGACCGGGGACATCCGGTCCATCGGCCGGGCGACCCAGGGAGTCCGACTCATCGGGATCGATGACGACGACCGGGTTGTCTCGATCGCTAGGCTCGTAGAGAAGAACGCAGACGGTGGCGAGGACCCGGACACCGGCGCTTGAGCGCTGGATCCGGCTGTCCGGCCGAGCGCTACAGTTCATGGGAGGCAGACCGATGGCAGGCTTGAGGATGTCGAGAAAGATGACCAGCTTGCTCGTGACCCTGGTACTGGCACTTGGCGGCGCGCTGGCCGGCTGCGGCGGCGGCGGCGAGGAGCAGGCGCTGA
Source organism: Vicinamibacterales bacterium (assembly GCA_963665465.1). Classification (GTDB taxonomy): domain Bacteria; phylum Acidobacteriota; class Vicinamibacteria; order Vicinamibacterales; family UBA8438; genus JAAXGX01. The sequence goes on along the minus strand of OY762226.1, from coordinate 2,585,970 downwards.
TCAACAGCTTCTTCAGGGCTTTGCGCTTCAACGACCGGGCCACGCTCGGCGGCATCTCCATGGTGGCCTTCACGCCGGAGGAGGACGGCACCGTCGGCAGCTTCGACATCGAGAACGTTGCCGAGGAGCAGCGCCGCCCGTTGCGGATGGGCGAGCTGTCGGCGGCCCTCGATGAGGCCAGGCGCACCCAGCAGGAGTTCGAATCCGAGATGAAGATGTACCAGGACGAGAACTTCGACGCGATAGCGCGGGTCATCGAGGCCGAGCGCGAGGGCGAGGACGTTGGTCGTAGCGACCAGGACATTCAGGAGGAGTGGACGCGGTTCCGTGACGAGTCCCAGGAGCACTCGCGCGCCGTGTCGGAGGCCGAGAACGCGCTCGGGGCGGAGAGCGCGACCGCCGAGGTCAGTGCGTACGACCCGAACAACCCCATTGCCGTGCGCGGGCTGGAAGGCGAGCTCGTGACCAAGGAGGTCACCATCAGCGCGACGGTCGAGCAGGGCGAGAGCTCCGAAGACCGGACGATGGTGATTACGCTCCAGATGGTCGCGCTCGACGCACCCGACGGGCTGATCGAGGGACGCTGGGTCATCACCAGCATCCAGTAGGAAGCCAGCTGGAAGGCGGTGCGGCGCCCCGCCGCCCCCGCTCCTCCAGCCTGTCGGCCGCGCAGGCCGCGCCCCGTGTGCCGTAGGCGAGCGCGCCTTCCGGACTCGCCTCGAAGCCACGATGCAGCTCCCCCCCTGGGGGCTGCTGAGGCTGTGGCTGTGAACGCGGAAACCCTCAGACCGGTTCGAGCTTGGCGTAGCGCCCCAGCAGCTTCTTGTATCCCGCGGCCTCGAACCGGACCGTGAGCTTGACGTCGCCGGCGAGGGGCTCGATGCTGGCGACCGTGCCGATGCCGAACGCGGGGTGGCGCACGCGCATCCCGGGGCGGACGTACCCGGCCGACTGGTCCTCGTCGGCGTCGTCGAAGAAGGTCGTCGCCGGCGATTCCACGGGTGGCTGGGGCGCGCGGCGCCGGCCCGCCCGGTAGCGCCCGTGCCCGGGCGCCTGGCGGCCGGGCATCCGGGGCGAGACGACCGTCTCCACGAGCTCGTCCGGAATCTCGTGCAGGAAGCGGGAGGGATCCGTGTCGCGGTACTCGCCGAACGTCCGACGCCGGGCGGCGCTGGTGAGGACGAGCTGCGACTGGGCGCGGGTAATCCCCACGTAGCACAGGCGCCGCTCCTCTTCCAGCTCGCTGGCGTCGTCCGTCGCGCGCGCGTGCGGAAACAGTCCTTCCTCCATGCCCGTGATGACCACCAGGGGAAACTCGAGACCCTTCGCCGCGTGCAGCGTCATCAGCCAGACCGCTGCGTCGGCCGCCCCTTCCTCCTCGTCGGCCTCGGAGCGCAACGACACCTGATCCACGAAACCGGCCAGGCCGGCCTCGGGTCCGCGCAGCTCGTAGTCGCGGGCCGCCGCCACCAGCTCCATGAGGTTGTCGAGGCGGCTCTCGGCCTCCTCCGTGGCCGCTTCGCGCAGCGCCCGCACGTAGCCGCTCTGGTCCAGCGTCCGCTCCAGCGTGACCGACGCCGGCTCCGTCCTGGCGGTCGCCGCCAGCGACGTGCGCAACGCGCGGAACTTCTCGAGCGCGGCCACCGCCCGGGGCGGCACCGTCCGCTCGTCGACGGCCCGCACGAGGCGCTCCCACAGCGACGATCCGGGTTGAGCCGCGCCGGCATCCTCCAGTGCCTCCATCACCTTCTTGCCGATCCCGCGCGGCGGCACGTTGATGACGCGCCGCAGGCTCACGTCGTCGGCCGGCTCGAGCAGCAGCTTGAGGTACGCCAGCGCATCCTTGACTTCCTTGCGCTCGTAGAAGCGAACGCCGCCGACCACCCGGTAGGCGAGCCCCGCCCGGTTGAGCGCGTCCTCGATCGCCCGCGACTGGTGGTTCGTGCGGTACAGGACCGCCGCCGAGCCGGCGCCGCCGGCCAGCGCCTGTCGCAGTCGGCCGATCACGAAGTCGGCTTCCTCCAGCTCGTCCCGGGCGCGGTGGCAGACGATCGGGTCGCCGGCGGCGCGCTCGGTCCAGAGGCGCTTCTCCCGGCGCTCGCTGTTGCGGCTGATCAGTCCGGAGGCGGCATCGAGGATCACCTGCGTCGAGCGGTAGTTGCGCTCGAGCCGCACGACGGTCGCGTCCGGGAAGTCCTGCTCAAAGTCGAGGATGTTGCGCACGTCGGCGCCGCGCCACTTGTAGATCGACTGATCGGGGTCGCCGACGACGCACAGGTTGCGGTGGGACGCGAGCTGTTGAAGCAGCCGGTACTGGGGCCGGTTCGTGTCCTGGTACTCGTCCACCATGATGTAGCGGAACTGGTCGACGTAACGCTCGCGGGCCGCGTCCGACGCATCGAACAGGGCGACTGCCTTGAGCAGCAGGTCGTCGAAGTCGAGGGCGTTCGCCGCCGCCAGCAGCCGGTCGTAGCGCTCGAACGCCCGGGCGAGCTGCTCGTCGCGGAAGCCGGCCCCGCTCTCGAGCAGCTGGTCGACATCGAGCATCCGGTTCTTCGCGTGGCTGATCCGGGCCCGCACCGCGCGGGGCGGGGTGACGCGCTCGTCTATCCGGAGCTCCTGCATCGCCCGGCGCACCACGGCGAGCTGATCGGCGCTGTCGTAGATGACGAAGTCGCGCGACAGGCCCGCGAGCGGCGCTTCCCGCCGCAGCAGCCGGGCGCAGCACGCGTGAAACGTCGACAGCCACAGCCGCGGCTGCGCGGCGCCGAGGAGCCGCTCGACTCGCTCGCGCATCTCCTCGGCGGCCTTGTTCGTGAACGTGACAGCCAGGAGCTGGTGCGGTGCGGCGTGGCCGTCGCCGATCAGGCCGGCGGCGCGATGTGCGATGACGCGCGTCTTGCCGGACCCGGCACCGGCCAGAATCAGGAGCGGGCCGTCGCGGTGCAGCACCGCCTGCTGCTGCTCCGGGTTGAGGTCCTGAAGAAAGCCCACCGTCTACTCGACCGTGACGCTCTTGGCGAGGTTGCGCGGCTGATCGACGTCGCATCCGCGCAGGACGCCGATGTGGTACGCGAGCAGCTGCAGGGGGACGACGGCCACGATCGGGACGAGGAACGGCGGGGCAGGTGGAATCGGCACGATGCAGTCGTGCTGCGGGTCGAGCACGTCGGCAAAGGCCTCCGGCTCGGCATCGGTGACCACGATCAGCACGGCGCCGCGAGCCTTGGCTTCCTGCAGGTTGCCCATCATCTTCCCGAAGACGGACCCGCTGGGGGCGAGCGCCACGATCGGCATCTTCTCGTCGATCAGCGCGATCGGTCCGTGCTTCATCTCGCCGGCGGGATAGCCTTCGGCGTGGATGTAGGAGATCTCCTTGAGCTTGAGAGCGCCTTCCAGGGCGATCGGGTAGTTGATGCCCCGTCCCAGGTACAGAAAATTGGTCCGCCGGTAGAACCGCTTCGCGATGGCCGCGACGTCGGCGTCGCAGCCGAGCGCGCTCTGGATCAGTCCCGGCAACTGCGTCAACGCCTCGACGTGCGCCCGCGCGTCGGCGGCGCCGAGGGTGCCGCGGGCGCGCGCCAGGTGCAGCGCCAGTAGGGCGAGGGTCACGAGCTGCGAGGTGAAGGCCTTCGTCGAGGCGACGCCGACCTCCGGGCCGGCGTGAGCGTAGACGGCGTGATCGGCCAGGCGGGCCGCCATGCTGCCCACGACGTTGCTGATCGCGATGCTCACGGCGCCCCGCGCCTGCGCTTCGCGCAGGGCGGCCAACGTGTCGGCGGTCTCGCCCGACTGCGTGATCACCGCGGCCAGCGTGCGGTCGCCGACAAGCGGATCGCGGTAGCGATACTCCGACCCGTAGTCGACGTCGACGCGCAAGCGCGCCAGCTGCTCGATGAGGAACTTCCCGACCAGCGCGGCATGCCAGGAGGTGCCGCAGGCCAGCAGGGCGACCTGCTCGACGGCCCGCAGCCGATCCTCGGAGATGTCGAGCTCTCCGAGGATCACCGTGCCCCGGTCTTCCGCCAGCCGCCCGGCAATCGTCTCCCGGATCGCCCACGGCTGCTCGAAGATCTCCTTGAGCATGAAGTGCTTGTAGCCCGCCTTCTGCGCCGTGACCGGATCCCACTGGATCCGTTCCGTGGCCTTCGAGACTGCCTGTCCCGAGAAGTCGGTGAACGCCACCCGCGCTCGCGTGATGACCGCCATCTCGCCGTCGCCGAGGAAGACGACGTCCGGCGTGTGGCCGCCCACGGCCGGGATGTCCGAGGCCAGGAAGTACTCGCCGCGACCCATCCCGATGACGATCGGCGGGCCGTTGCGCACCGCGACGATCTTGTCCGGATCGTCTGCGGCCGCCAGGACCAGCACGAACAGCCCGCGCAGTTGTTGCAGCGCGCGGCGAACGGCGTTCTCGAGGCCGTCGCCCCGCTGCTCCTGCTCGACGAGATGCGCGACGACCTCGGTGTCGGTCTCGGTCTCGAAGCGATGCCCTGCCGCCAGCAGCTGCCGCTTCAGGTCGAGGTGGTTCTCGATGATGCCGTTGTGCACGACGACGATCCGGCCCGTGCAGTCGCGGTGCGGGTGCGCGTTCTCTTCCGTCGGGCGGCCGTGGGTTGCCCAGCGGGTGTGCCCCACGCCGTAGTCGCCGCTGACGGGCTGCGCCCGGATGGCCTCCGCGAGCCGCGCCACCTTGCCGACGCTGCGGCGGACCGCGATGCGCCCGTCCCGCACCAGCGCGATGCCCGCCGAGTCGTAGCCCCGGTACTCGAGCTGGCGGAGCCCCTCGAGCAGGACCGGGACCACCTCACGATCGCCGATGTAGCCGATGATGCCGCACATGCGGGCGCCCTCTCGGGATCAGCATACCGCCTGGCGCTGCTAGAAGCGCTTCTTGCGATCCGTCCAGCCCGTCTTGTTCTCCTGACGGCCGCGCGCGATGGCCAGCGCGCCCGGGGGCACGTCCTCGGTGACGCACGAGCCGGCCGCCACGTAGGCGGCCCGCCCGACCGTGACCGGTGCGACGAGCTGCGTGCCGCTGCCGATGAAGGCGCCGTCCTCGATCGCGGTCTCGTGCTTGGCCTGCCCGTCGTAGTTGCAGGTGATGGTCCCGGCGCCCACGTTGACCTGCGCGCCGACCGCCGCGTCGCCCAGGTACGAGAGGTGGTTCACCTTCGACCCGGCGCCCAGCGTGCTCTTCTTGATCTCGACGAAGTTGCCGACCCGCGCCGTCTCGCGCACGATCGTGCCGGGGCGCAGGTGGGCGAAGGGACCGATGCGGGCGCCCGACTCGACCCGCGCGTTCGTAATCACGCAGTGGTTGTTGACCGTGACGTCGTCGCCGACCACGGAGTTCACGATGCGCACGCCGGCATGGAGCTCGCACCGGTCGCCGATCGTCGTCAGGCCCTCCAGCATGACCCCGGGGTGGATCACCGTGTCCCGCCCGACCACGACATCGGCGTCGATGTAGGTGGTGGCGGGATCGTCGAGCGTCACGCCCGCAGCCATCAGCTCCTCGTTCTTGCTTTGTCTCATGAGCGCGCTCACTTCCGCCAGTTCCGTCTGGCTGTTGATGCCTCGAATCTCGTCCGGAGCCTCGGTTTCCAGCGTCTCCACGGTCAGACCCCGGCGGCGATAGAGCGCGAGCAGGGCCGGCAGGTACCGCTCCTGCCGCGGGCCCGCCGGCGGGATCCGGCGGAGCGTCTCGAACAGCGGCGCGAGGTCGAAGGCGTAGATCCCGCTGTTGACCTCCCGAATGGCGCGCTGGGCCGGGGTGGCGTCGGCCTCTTCGACGACGCTCACCAGCAGGCCGCGCTGCCGCACGAGACGCCCGTAGCCGTAGGGGCGCGCGAGGCGGGCGGTCAGCACGGTAGCCGCGGCGCGCGCCCGGCCGTGCGCGTCGACCAGCCGCCGCAGCGTGACCGGCCGGATGCGGGGCACGTCGCCGGACAGAACCACCAGACTGCCCTCCGCGCCCGCGAACGCCGGCTCGGCCTGCAGCAGCGCGTGCGCGGTTCCCAGCTGCGCGTCCTGTCGCACGAACCCGGGCCCGGGCCCGACCGCCTGCCGGATGACGTCGGCCTGATGTCCCACCACGACCGTCGTGGTGGCCGGCGACAGCGTCGCCGCCGCCCGCAGGACGTGCTCGATCAGCGGCCGTCCCGCCATCCTGTGCAGCACCTTCGGCCGGCTGGACGCCATCCGCCGGCCCTTGCCCGCCGCCAGCACGAGGACGTGACAGGTTGGCGCCGTATCCGGATCGGCGTGAGCAGACTCGGGGCTCACCGGGATGAGTGGCTTCCGGCTCCGCGAGGGGAGCGGTCGGCGGGCGACGTCCTGAGCGCTTCCTGTATGGCCTCGTCCTCCCGCAACGGTTCGAGGCTCGGCTCCTGGCGCGCGAGGTAGCGGTTGTCCGGATTCAGCTCGATGGCGCGCAGCAGGTGGGTGCCTGCCGCCTCGAGGTCGCCGCGGCCAGCGCGGGCGAGAGCCAGCATGTACTGCACGCTGTCGCTGTCCGGGCTCTGCCGCTGCGCCGCCGCGAGAAGCCGCAGCGCCTCGTCGTGCAGGCCCGCGTTGAGCGCCAGCGTGGCGGCATAGACCCGTTCGTCCAGGGTCTTCGGCTTGGGCGCCTTCTGCGACTCCCGCTCGCAGACCAGCAGGTAGCGGCCGCTTCGCTCGTGAAGCTCGCGTGCGTCGGGAAAGTCGCTCATCACCTGGCCAAAGAGCGCCGCCGCCGCGTCGAACTCGCGGCGCTGCACCGCCGCGACGGCCTGCGCGTAGCGATCGAGGGCTTGCCGGGGCCCTTCCGGCTCGGCCGCGGCCGGCGTCGCCCGCGGCTTCGATCGGCGCCTGCGGGCAGCAGTCGCGGTACCCTTGGGTGAATTTGCGAGATTGGCGCGGGTTGGCTGCTTTTGCCCCATGGGCTGTAAAAGCGCAGCATAAGGTAGCAGAATGCGGATTAGCGGTCAAGGCAGCGAGCTGCCGCCGTTATCGGTCTGTCGACCTATTCTGTTTGCGGGCCTCGATGAGCGCATAGACCGAGCGACTGGCCAGGGCATGTCGATCCGCGAGGATTCGAACCGCGAGGCGCCGCCCGCAGCCCAGGGTGTCTGTCAAATGACAGAATTCGCGCCAGAGCGCGTCTCCGCCGACCGCGGGTACGGTGTCGCCGACCGCAACGGGGGGCGGCGGCGGCCCGATGACGATCGTGTACTCGCCGCGGGGCGGAGGCAGACGCTTCACCACCACTGAAATCGGTCCAGTGACCAATTCTTCGTGTGCCTTCGTCATCTCCCGGCACACCGCGACCTCGCGCTCGCCGAGGACAGTCGCCATGTCGGCCAGCGCCGCCTGAATCCGGTGCGGCGCCTCGAAGACGACCAGCGGCCGCGGCTCGGCCGCGAGGGCCTCCAGCCACCGTCTTCTATCGCCCGACCGCGGCGGCGGAAAGCCGACCACGGTGAAAGCGCCGCCACCCAGGCCGGACATGACCAGGCCGGTGAGCGCAGCACTGGGCCCGGGAACCGCGTGAACCCTGACGCCGGCGGCGAGCGCGTCGCGCACGAGCCGGGCGCCCGGATCCGACAGCAGCGGCGTGCCGGCGTCGGCGACGAGCGCCACCGAGTCGCCCCCGGCCAGGCGGCGGAGGAGGTGCGGGCCCTTGCGGACCTCGTTGTGCTCGTGGAAGCTGGTGGTCGTGGTATGAATGCCGTAGTGGCTGAGCAGCTTGGCCGTACGCCGGGTGTCCTCGGCTGCGATGAGCGCGACGTCGGCGAGAATCCGGAGAGCGCGGAGCGTGATGTCCTCGAGGTTGCCGATCGGGGTGGACACCAGGTAGAGCGCGCCGGCCGGCAGCGGCGAAGAATCCGGCACTCGCGGGAATCGTGCCACGGGCCGCGGCCGAGAGCAAGGAGGCGCCGTTATTGTACCATTCATCAGGACAGACCATGGATCGATCGCCTGCGCATTCCGCCGAGCCGCTATCCCGTTTCGTTGACGAGTACCTGTCGTACCTGCACGAGATCTATCCGACGGCTGCCGCTGCCGACGGCGTCCATCTGCACGACGATCTGCTCGAGGATTTCGGCCGGAGCGCGGTCGACACCCAGGCCCGCGAGCTCGGCGGCTGGGCACGGCGCCTCGATGGCATCAAGGCCTCCACGCTGACCTCGGAAGAGAAGCTCGAGCGGCGCATGCTGGCGGACAGCATCCGGGCGCGCCTGTTCGCGCTCGAGGACATCCGCGTCTGGCAGCGCAGCCCCCTGCACTACGCCGAGACGATCGCCGAGAGCCTGGCGGGCCAGGCGCTGTTCGACTATGCGCCGGTCACGGAGCGCGCCCGGCGGGTGGTCTCCAAGCTGCGGCAGGTGCCGCGGCTGCTGGAGTCGGCACGGCAGAACGTGACGGATCCGCCGGGCCTCTTCGTGCGCGTCGGCCTCGAGTCGTTCGACGGCGTCCTGACGTTCGTCGAGCGCGACCTCCCGAGGGCGTTCCGGGACCTGGAGGACATGCACCTGCTCGGCGATCTCGCGGACGCATCGACCGTGGCGGTCGACGCGGTCCGCGACTACGGCGCCCACCTGCGGGATACGGTCGCACCGCGCAGCCGGGCTTCGTTTCGGCTGGGCGCGGACCGCTTCTCGCAGAAGCTCCGTCTCGAGGAGGGCATCGACGTGCCGGTGGACCGGCTGCTGCAGATCGCGCTGCGGGAGCTGGGAGCGACCCAGGAGCGATTCAGGGAGGTGGCGGGCGGACCTCGCGGCGGGCCGGGCGAACGCTGGCGGGATGTCAAGGCGCGGCATCCCAGCGCCGACGGCCTGCTGGGCACCGTCAAGGACCATCTCGCCGCCCTGCTCGACTTCATCAGGCGGAGAGGGATAGTGACGGTTCCGGAACACGGGCCGCTCGTCGTGGCGCCGACGCCCGCGTACTATCGAGGGACGTTCGCCAGCATCGTCCCGGCCGGCCCGTTCGAGGAGAGGCCGCTGCCGGCGTACTACTACGTCACCAACGTCGACCCGCGCTGGCCGGCCGAGCGGCAGGAGGAGCACCTGCGCGACTTCAGCTATGCGGCCCTGTGGTCGATCTCCATCCACGAGGCCTTTCCGGGCCACTTCCTCCACTTCGAGCATCTGCGCCGCGTCTCGGCGCCGCTCCGCAAGTCGACCTTCTTCACGCCGATGTCGGTGACCGAAGGTTGGGCGCACTACTGCGAGCAGATGATGTTCGAGGAGGGGTTCGAGCAGGGCAACGCGGACGTCGAGCTGGGGCAGCTCGCCGAGGCGCTGGTGCGACTGGCCCGGACCGTCGTGGGCATTCGGCTCCACACCGAGGACCTCTCGGTGGAGCAGGGAGTGCGGTTCTTCCGCGACGAGGCCTTTCTGGAAGAGGGCAGCGCGCGGCGCGAGGCCGAGCGCGGCACGTACGATCCCGGCTACGTGTTGTACTCGCTGGGCAAGCAGATGCTCCTCAAGCTCCGGACGGACTGCGAGGCGGCCGGCAAAGGCGGGTCGCTGCAGTCGTTCCATGACCGGTTCCTGGGTCATGGCGGCGTTCCCTTCTGGATGCACCGGCAGTTGATGCTGGGCGCGACGGGCACCCTGCTGGAGTGAGACGCCGGGATTGACGGGCAAAGCGGCCAGGGCTACGATGCCTGGTCAGGTCAGGAGTCTGCGCCGCAATCAGCCCCGTCTGCTTGAAGCCAGCCGACCATGCCGCTCTACGAATACGAGTGTGACGACTGCGGGCACCGGTTCGAGCTGATCCGGAAGTTCTCCGACGAGCCGCTCCGCGAGTGCCCGACGTGCGCGGGGCGCGTCCGCAAGCTCGTCTCGTCGCCGGCCATCCAGTTCAAGGGAACCGGCTGGTACGTCACCGACTACGCGCGCAAGTCGTCCGGCGCCCAGCCGGCCTCGGAAGCGGACAAGTCTTCCGCGGACCGCAAGACCGATTCGAAGGACACGTCCAGGGAGGCAGGCGGCTCGAAGACGGCCAGCTCGGCCGAGTCCAAGACGAGCCAGCCCGCACCGCCGGCCGGGCGGGGGTCGACGCCGTAGGACGGCGCGGCCGCCTCGGGAGTCGCTTGCGCGCCGTCAGCCCAGCTCGGCGAGGAAGGCTCTCAACGGGCCCGCGAGGTCCGGGCGCTTGAGCGCAAAGTAGACGGAAGCCTCGAGAAAACCGAGCCGGTTGCCCGCGTCGTGGCGCGTGCCGACCAGCTCGCAGGCGTGGAGCGGCCGGCGCTCCAGGAGGCGCCGCAGGCCGTCGGTGAGCTGAATCTCGCCGCCGGCGTCCGCGCCGGTCCGTTCCAGCTCGTCGAACAGGTCGGGGGTCAGCACGTAGCGGCCCACGATGGCCAGATCCGACGGCGCCGTCGCCGGGTCCGGCTTCTCGACCAGATCACGAACCTCGAAGACGCCTTCCCCGAGTGGTTTCGCGTCGATGATCCCGTAGCGCTGCACGGCCTCGCGCGGCACCCGCTCGACGAGCAGGACGGGCCCGCCGACCTCCGCGAACAGGTCGGTCATGCGGCGCAGCGCCGGCGGGTCGGCGTCGATGACGTCATCCGGGAGGACCACCGCGAACGGCTCGCCGCCGACCTGCGCCCGGGCCGTGAGCACGGCGTGACCGAGGCCCAGCGGCTGCGCCTGGTGGACCGTGGCGACCTCGGCCAGCGCCGAGACGGCGCGCACGACGGCCAGGCTCTCCGTCTTCCCGCGCTCCTCCAGCACCGCCTCGAGCGCCGGGTTCGGTGCGAAGTGCGCGCCGGTCATCGTGTTGCCCGGGCTCGTCACCAGCACGACGCGGCGAATGCCCGCCGCCACCGCCTCCTCGACGCCGTACTGAATGATGGGGCGGTCGACGAGCGGCAGCAGCTCCTTGGGAAACGCCTTGGTGGCCGGCAGGATGCGCGTGCCGAGGCCGGCGGCGGGAAAGACGACCGTGCGGACCGGCGACGCCATGGCAGGCGATCGTACAGCACGGCTACATTAGAATGAAGCGCGCACGTTGGGGACCCAGACGACATGCTCGATCCAGCCTTGCTTCGCACCCGGCTCGACGACGTCCGCACCCGCCTGAGCACGCGGGGCGACGGGCTCGGCGGAGACCTCGACCGCCTCGTGGCGCTCGACGCCGAGCGCCGCGCGATCCTCCCGGTGCTCGAGACGGCGCGCCACGCCCGCAAGGACGTCGGCGAGCGCATCGCGAAGGCCAGACGGGCGGGCGAGCCGGTGGAGACGCTGGTGCAGGCCGGCCAGGAGCACGCCGCGGCCATCAAGGAGCAGGAGGCGAGACTGGAGTCGGTCGAGGCCGAGCGCGGGGCCTGGGCGTTGAAGCTGCCCAACCTGCCGCACGAAAGCGTCCCGGTCGGAGGCTCGGAGGCCGACAACGCAGAGGTCCGCAAGCACGGCGAGGTCCCCGGCTTCGACTTCGAGCCGAAGCCGCACTGGGAAATCGGCCCGGCGCTGGGAATCCTCGACTTCGAGCGCGCCGCGAAGCTGGCGGGGGCGCGGTTTGCCGTGCTCACCGGCGCCGGCGCGCGGCTGGCGCGCGCCCTGATCAACTTCATGCTCGACCTCCACACGTCGGAGCACGGCTACGTCGAGGTCGAGCCGCCGTTCCTGGCCAGCAGCGAGGCCCTGACCGCTACCGGGAACCTGCCGAAGTTCGAGGCCGACCTCTTCAAGATTGCCGGGCACTGGGATCTGTACCTGATCCCCACCGCCGAGGTGCCGCTCTGCAACCTGCACCGCGACGAGATTCTCGACGGGCGGACGCTGCCGGTGCGGTACGTGGCCTACACGCCCTGCTTCCGGAGCGAAGCCGGCTCGTACGGCAAGGACGTGCGGGGCCTGATTCGGCAGCACCAATTCGACAAGGTCGAGTTGGTGGCCTACGCGACGCCCGAGACCTCCTGGGACGTGCACGAGGCGCTGACCCGGCACGCCGAGGAGGTGCTCAAGCGTCTCGGGCTGCCGTACCGGACGATGCTGCTGTGCACCGGAGACATGGGATTCGCGGCGTCCAAGACCTACGACCTCGAGGTGTGGCTGCCCAGCTACGGGGCCTACCGGGAGATCTCGTCGTGCAGCAACACGGAAGCGTTCCAGGCGCGGCGCGGCGGCATCCGCTTCCGCCGGGACGGCCGGGGCAAGCCGGAGCACGTGCACACGCTGAACGGCTCGGGCGTCGCCGTCGGCCGGGCCCTGGTGGCTGTTCTGGAGAACTACCAGCAGCGCGACGGCTCGGTCGTCGTCCCCGACGTGCTGCGGCCGTACATGCAGGGCCAGGAGACCATCGAGCCAGCCGCGCCGCGCGCCGGGCAGTGAACGGAGGGATGGCCGAGCGGTCGAAGGCGGCGGTCTTGAAAACCGTTAGCGGGGAAACCCGCTCCTGGGTTCGAATCCCAGTCCCTCCGCCATGCACCGTCGTGATCTGCTCAAGAGAAGGAGTCCAATGGTGTCGTCTGCCCGTGGGCGGCCTTGTCCAGTCGACCCCAGTGCCGAACCGTCGGCGAAGCGTGCTTGCACATCTGACGGTGCGCCGAATGATCGAGGAGGGGCGGCGCTACTGATGGCTCTCCGCGGGGACGAGCTTGGCGAGGCTCGTCGCGTCGCGCACCAGGAGGCCGTCGGGCAGCGGGACGGGCATCGCCCAGGTGGCGGCGTCCGCCACTTGATAGTCGTGCGCGACGGCGAAGGCCGTCGGGTCGCGCGCCGCCACCAGCAGCTCGGCGTCGCTGGTCAGCAGCAGCAGATCGTCGCCCGCGAGCAGGACGGAGGCGTGGTCGCCCTCGCGCCCCTCGCTCGCCCAGCGCACGGCGCCGCTGGCGGCGTCGAGGGCCACGAACTGGCCGCTGCGCTTCGATGAATGGCCGTACAACGTGCCGGCGGCCAGCACCGGCGAGCTCATGTACATGGTCACGCCGGTGTTGCTCCACGCGGGTGCTGCGTGCCAGCCGTCGTCGCGGCGACGGATCGTGAACGCGTGCGTCCCCTGGCGCGGACCGGAGACCACCAGGTGCGCGCCGGTCCAGACCGGCGTCACGATGTTCTCGTGCCATTCGTCGGTGAACGGCACGCTCCACAGGAGCGCGCCGCCCGCGGCGTCGAGCCCGACGATCGACGATTCGGTCAGCGTCACGAGCTGACGCTGCCCCTCGACCTCGATCACGATCGGCGATGCATAGCCGGGGCCTACGCCGCTCCAGGACCAGATCTCGTCGCCCGTCGCCGGGTCGAGCGCGCGCACGCGGCCGCCCGCGGGATCGCTCCCGATCTGCACGAACAGCACGCCGCCGGCCACGAGCGGCGAGGCGGCGGTGCCGCAGAACAGATCCGTCACGCGCACCGACGGCGAGTAGTCGTGCCGCCAGACCAGGGCTCCCGACGCCGCGTCCCAGCTCGAGAGAACCCCGCCCCCGTCGAGCGTGAACACGCGCCCGGCGTCGATGGCCGGGGTCGCGAAGGGTCCCCGCAGCTCTGCCGGGGCGATCGTGTTCTGGACGAACCGCGCCGGGTAGTCCTGCTGCCAGAGGCGGGCGCCGCTCGCCAGGTCGAGCGCGGTCACCAGCTCGGCGTCGGCGCGGCGGCTGTGGATGAAGACCCGCCCGCCCGCGACCACCGGCGAGGAGTAGCCCTCGCCGACCTCGACCTGCCAGGCGCGCGCGAAGGCGTCGGGCCACGTCCCGGGCGCCTGCGCGGCGGGGACGATCCCGTCGCGCGCAGGTCCGCGCCAGCCCGCCCACTCCTGGGCCCACGGCTGGACGCCGGCGGCGAGCACGAGGCCGACGGCAACCAGCCCGCGCGCCGCCGCGGCCTCGACCGCTCGCGGCGCGGCCATCGTCTTACGGGAATCGTCACGCATGCAGGGCACCTGGCCTTCCGCCTCACAGGGCACGCAGAAAATCGAGCACCAGACCGTTGACCTCCGCCGACTTCTCCTGCTGCACCCAGTGCCCGGCCCCCTCCAGGAGGTGCAGGCCCCGCAGGTCGGTGCAGGCGCGCGCCTGCATGCGCTCGAGGGCGCCCGGGCGCTGGTGGATCCCCCAGTCGCGGGCGCCCGCGATGAACAGCGCCGGCTGGTCGATGGTGCGCCCGGCGAACACCTGCAGGTCGGCGTTGATGCCGCCGCCGAAGATGGACGACACGGACGCCACGCTGCGGTACCACTGCAGCCCGCCCTGGAACCCGGTGCGGCGGTACTCGCTGCTGTAGACGCGCAGCTCGTCGTCCGGCAGCCACTCGCAGGCCGCGATCTCGGCCGCGGTGGGCATGTGCTCCGCGACGGTCTCGGCCATGCCCTTGCCGAGATCCAGGACGTAGTAGCGGGGCAGCCGGGCCAGCTCCGCGGCGGACCACTCGCCGAGCGGCTGCGGGCGGTTGCCGCTCCAGTCGCCGCTCTTCATGTGGTAGTAGGCGCGCAGGAAGTCGTGCACCCCCTGCGGCGCCCGCCACAGGTCGTCGTTCGCCTCGCGCGCGGCGTAGAAGCGCCGGTAGTGCCGGCGCGGCGGCGTCAGCCGCGCGAGGTCCGCGTCGATGTCGGCGGCAGCGCCGGCGGCTGCGGCGGTCCCGGGCGCGTCGGCCGTGGCGAACGGCAGCGTCGCCGTGCCGCCGAACGGCGCGCTCATCAGCACGACGGAGCGGAAGACGTCCGGCCGGGCGACCGCGCACCAGGACGCCACCAGCGATCCGAAGTCGTGGCCGGCGAGGTGGACCTCACGGTAGCCGAACGCCGCCACCAGCGAGAGCATGTCCCGCACCTCGTTCAGCATCCGGAACGGGTGCAGGTCGTCGTCGTAGCGCACGTCGGTGCCGTCGGTGCGCCCGTACCCGCGCAGGTCGGGCGCCATGACGTGGTACCCCGCCGCCGCGAGGGCCGGCATGAGGCGCCGCCAGCTGTAGGCCAGCTCCGGAAAGCCGTGCAGCAGCAGGACGCCGGCCCGCGCGCCGGCCCGCGACCCGGCCTCCAGCACGTGCACGCGCAGGCCGTTGACGCCGGCGACGAACCGGGAGCGGACGCCGCGCGGGAGCACCCCGGCCGCGTAGGGACCCGGGCGGTTGCGCTGCATCGGCGGGCTCGCCGCCGCGGGGTGGGGCGTCGCGGCGGCCGTGGCGATGCCGGCGCCGGCCGCCTGCAGGAGCCGCCGCCGGGTGAGCGGGGGAGACGGCATCCGCTGGATTATGTCACCTCCCGGCCGGGGATGGACGCACGGCCGAGCGGGTGCCGGACCGGCGCCCGGGTGCTACACTTGCGGCGTCTCGTCGCGCTCCCCGCATCGCCCCGGTCACTCTGCCCACTCACGACGGTCCGATGGCCCATCCTTCGCGCGTGTCGCTCGTCGCCGCGTTCGCCGCGGTCTACGTCATCTGGGGCTCCACCTACCTGGCCATCAGCTGGGGCGTGGCGGAGATCCCGCCGTTCGCGATGGCCGCCGGCCGCTTCCTGGGCGCCGGGCTCGTCTTCGTCGCGTGGGCGGCGCACCGCGGCGCGGCGCGGCCGACCGCCCGCGACTGGGTCATGACCGGGTGCGTCGGCCTGCTGATGGCGGCCGGCGGCAACGGGCTGGTGAGCTGGGGGCTGCAGCGGGTGCCGTCCGGGATCGGGGCGCTGCTCGTTTCGATGGTGCCGCTGTGGGTGGCCCTGGCGGACTGGGTGCGGCCGGGCGGCGCCCGGCCGCCGGGCCGCGTGGCGCTCGGGCTCGGACTCGGATTCACCGGGGTCGCGCTGCTCGTCAACCCCACCGACATCGCGGGTCCGCACGCGTTCGATACCGTCGGCGCCGGCACGATTGTCTTCGCCAGCCTGCTCTGGGCCACCGGCTCGCTCTGCGCCCGCCACGTGCCGCAGCCGGCATCTCAGGCGCTGTCGTCCGGCATGCAGATGCTCGGCGGCGGCGCGGTCCTGGTGGGCATGTCCCTGGCGTCCGGCGAGCTGGCCGGGCTGGACTGGCAGGCGGTGTCCCCGGCGGCGTTCGGCGCG
Organism: Vicinamibacterales bacterium; assembly: GCA_963665465.1. GTDB lineage: Bacteria > Acidobacteriota > Vicinamibacteria > Vicinamibacterales > UBA8438 > JAAXGX01. Next base: position 2,569,989 of record OY762226.1, on the reverse strand, counting down.
TGGGGCTACGTCGCCGTGCTCGGGTCGGTGGCCTACGGCAGCTACCTGTGGCTGCTGAAGGTGGCGCCGCCCGCCAAGGTCGCCACCTACGCCTACGTGAACCCGGTCATCGCGTTGCTGCTGGGCTACCTGCTCGCGGGCGAGGTGCTGTCGCTCTGGTCGCTGGGCTGCTCGACCGTCATCGTGGCCGGCGTGCTGCTGGTCGTGTCGAGGTAGGGTGGGCAGGACACGGCCCGCCGCGTTCAGCGGTCGAGCAGATCGCGGAAGAAGGCGCGCACGTCGGCGTGACTCGATCGCTGATGGATGAAGTGGATCTCGATGTCGTCGATGGTGGTGGTGAACTGCGGGACCGTGAGGCGCCGCTCCCGATCGGCCACGCCGCCAGAACGCCAACGACCGCCAGGCACATTGCCAGGTGCCGACGGTGCCGAACCGGGGACCTCTTGCGGGCGATCACGCCTTACAATCTACCCCATGCCTAAGCCGCCGCTCTCGTCGCGCTGCCATCTCGTGCTTGCGGCCCTCGCGCTGCTCCTGGCGGGATCGGTCCCCGCTCACGCGCAGCCGGACGCCGGCTTCGTGCCCGTCACGGACGCGATGCTCCAGGATCCCGCGCCCGGCGACTGGCTCATGTGGCGCCGGACGCTCGACGGCTGGGGCTACAGCCCGCTGGATCAGATGACCCGGGAGAACGTCGGCGACCTGCGCCTGGTCTGGTCGCGGGCACTGACCGCCGGCACGAGCCAGCAGGGAACCCCGCTGGTATACGACGGCGTCATGTACATGCCGAACCCGCGCGACGTCGTGCAGGCGATCGACGCGGCCACGGGCGACCTGCGCTGGGAGCATCGGCGGCCGGTCCCGGAGGACATCGGGGAGTACGTGGGCGGGCTGGAGGACACCAACCGGAACCTTGCGATCTACGGCAGCCGCATCATCGACACCAGCGCCGACGACCACATCTTCGCGCTCGACGCGGCCACGGGCCAGCTCGTGTGGGACACGGAGATCCTCGACTACAAGACGGCGCCGGCCAGACAGTCGTCCGGCCCGATCATCGCCAACGGCAAGGTGATCTCCGGACGGAGCTGCCGCCCGCGGGCCGGGCCCTACTCGTGCATCATCACCGCGCACGACCCGCACACCGGCGCGGAGCTCTGGCGCACGAGCACCATTCCGCGGCCGGGGGAGCCCGGTGACGAGTCGTGGGGCGGCGTCCCGTTCGAGGAGCGCTGGCACGTCGGCGCCTGGATGGTGCCGAGCTACGACCCGGCGCTGAACCTGATCTACATGGGAACCTCCGTGACCTCGCCGGCGCCGAAGTTCATGCTGGGCGGCGCGGACAACAAGCACCTGTACCACAACTCCACCCTGGCCCTCGACGGCGACACGGGCGAGATCGCCTGGTACTACCAGCACCTCAACGACCACTGGGACCTCGATCATCCGTACGAGCGCATCCTGGTGGACACGGCCGTCGCACCGGACCCGGCCACGGTCGACTGGATAAACCCGCGGCTGCGGCCGGGCGAGCGGCGCCGGGTCGTCACGGGCATCCCGGGCAAGACCGGCATCGTCTTCACGCTGGACCGCGAGACGGGCGAGTTCCTGTGGGCCACGCAGACGATCTCGCAGAACGTCGTCAACGGCATCGACGGGGCGACGGGCGAAGTGGCGACGAACTCGGAGGTCGTCTTCAGCGCGGTGGGCCAGGAGGCCATGATCTGCCCGAGCTTCTTCGGCGGCAAGAACTGGGATCCGGGCGCCTACAGTCCCCGCACGAACCTGATGTACTTCCCGCTGCGCAACACCTGCGCCCGCATGCAGACCACCGCGGACGACAGCATCTACCGGCTCGCCGTGCGCAACCAGATGACACCGGATACCGAGGAGCTCGGCATGGTGCGGGCGATCTCGGCCGAGACCGGCGCCACGGTCTGGACCCGCGATCAGCGGGCCGCGACGCTGGCCGTCGTTGCCACCGGCGGCGGCCTGGTGTTCGGCGGCGACACGAACGGGCGCTTCCGGGCCCTCGACGACGAGACCGGCGCGGTCCTGTGGGAGGTCAACCTCGGCTCGCCCGTGACCGGGCCGCCCATCGCCTACGCCGTGGACGGCCGGCAGTACGTCGCGGTCAGCACCGGCAGCGCGGCGACCGTGTCGGTGTACACCCGCCTGACGCCGGAGCTGCGCCCGAGCTCGGGCAACACGATGTTCGTGTTTGCGCTGCCGGAATGAGGGGACCGGCTACCGCCCGAGGTAGTCGTCGTCGCTGACCGGCCCGTAGCTGGTCGCCTCGCCGCTGATGAAAGTCAGCTGGATCAGGTGCTCGTCGGGCGCTGCGCCGTGCCAGTGGACGACTCCCGGACCGGCGTAGATCGGCCGGCCGCCAGGCACGAACTCGACGATCTCGCCGTCGCGCACCTGCGCACGCCCGCGCCCTTCCTCGGCGGCGATGATCTGCCAGCCGGCATGACTGTGCCAGCTCGACCGGGCGCCCGGTTCGAAGCGCAGTCGGAGCGCCCGCATGTCCGACGCATCCATGCGGCTGCGCCCCTCGGCCGCGTTGGTCTGGGCCGCCAACGCCGGCGGTTGCTGCGCGAACAGGATGGAGACAATCGCGCCCAGCGCGACGAGACCCAGCAGCACGCTCGTACGGAATTCAAGCCGTCTCGGCATGGTATCCATCCTTTCGCTGTACGATGCTTCCATTCTAACGTCAGAAGTGTGGAGTCGTGCTCGGGAGGGACCAGCGCATGGCCGTGGAGACGGCGAAGGACAAGCACCGGGGGCTGCCCGCGAAGGACGCGCGCCGGGTGGCGGACATCGACTGGTCGACGTGGTCGGCGGTCGATCCGGCGACGCTCGCGTTCGTGATCCGCGGCGGCCGCATCCTCCTCATCCGCAAGAAGCGCGGGCTCGGCGCCGGCAAGGTCAACGGGCCGGGGGGGCGGATCGAGCCCGGGGAGACGCCGGCCGCGGGCGCCGCGCGGGAGCTGCAGGAGGAGCTCGGCATCCAGCCGGTCGATCTGGTGCGCCTGGGCGATCACCGGTTCCAGTTCGTGGACGGCTACTCGACCTACGTCCACGTCTATCGCGCGGCGGACCTGCGCGGCACGCCGATCGAGACCGACGAGGCGGTTCCCCTGTGGGTGGATCTGGACGCCATCCCGTTCGACGAGATGTGGGAGGACGATCGCCTCTGGCTGCCGCTGGTCGTCGCGGGGCGGCGCTTCTCGGGCTACTGGATCTTCGACGGCGACCGCATGCTGGACTACCGCCTGGACGTGCTGCCGGAGTCCGGGCCGTAGCACGTCGCGGGCTCGGCCGGGCTACAGGCCCAGCCGCTTGATCTTCTCGACCAGCGTGGTGCGCTTGACGTTGAGCAGGCGCGCGGCCTGGTGCCTGTTGCCGCCCGTGCGCTCCAGCGCCCGCGCGATGAACCCGCGCTCGATCTCCCCGAGCCGGCCCGGCAGGTCGATGCCGTCCTCGGGCAGCACCGCCTCCGCATCCTCCGACTCGCCGCCGCCTTCCCGGATCTCGGGCGGCAGGTCGCCGACGTCGATCCGCGCCCGCCCGGGCGTGAGCGCGAGCGCGCGCTCCACCACGTTCTCGAGCTGGCGGATGTTCCCCGGCCAGTCGAACGCCATCATCCGCCGCATGGCATCCTGCGAGAAGGCGACGTCGGTTCGCGGGGGCACGAGGTCGCGGCCGATCTTCTGCAGGAAGCTCCGGATCAGCAGCGGCACGTCCTCGCGGCGTTCGCGCAGCGGCGGCAGGTGGATGGGGATCACGTTCAACCGGTAGTAGAGATCCTCGCGAAAGTCGCCGTCGCGCACCAGTTGCGCCAGATTGGAGTTGGTGGCGGCGATGACCCGCACGTCGACCCGCACCGGATGCGAGTCCCCCAGCCGCTCGAACTCGCGCTCCTGGAGCGCGCGCAGCAGCTTGGCCTGCAGGCTCGCGGCCATCGTGCCTACCTCGTCGAGAAAGAACGTGCCCCTGTGCGCCTGCTCGAGGCGGCCCTGGCGGTTGCTGACGGCGCCGGTGAACGCGCCGCGGACGTGTCCGAACAGCTCGGCTTCGAGGAGGGTCTCCGGGACGGCGCCACTGTTGAGAGCGACGAACCGGTGCCTGCGACGGGGGCTGTTGTGGTGAATCGCGCGCGCGACCAGCTCCTTGCCCGTTCCGGTCTCCCGGTGATCAGGATGGTGCTGGTCGTGGCGGCGACCGTCTCCAGGACGTCGAACAGCCTCCGCATCGAACTGCTCCTGCCGACGATGCCCTCGAAGCGGTAGCGCTCCTCGAGCTGCGACCGGAGGTACGCGTTCTCGGACTGCAGGCGCCGCTGCTCCAGGGCCGACGAGAGGAGGTGCAGCAGGTGATCGAACTGGAACGGCTTGGTGATGAAGTCGCTCGCCCCGCGCTTGATCGCCTCGACCGCGTCCTTGACGGTGCCGTAGCCGGTCACCACCAGGCCCACGATGTTCGGATAGCGCTCGACGGCGGCCTCGATCAGCGTCGTGCCGTCGATGCCGGGCAGGCGGAGATCCGTGAGCACGAGGTCGAAGGCGAAATCGGCCAGGGCTTCGAGCGCGGCCTCCCCCGAGGCCGCCTGCGTCACCTGGTAGCCGTGCTCGCCGAGGCGTTCGGCGGTTACCTCGCGCAGCGCGTCCTCGTCCTCGACGAGGAGCAGATGTATCGGTTTTTCAGTCATTTAGAGGAGCGCCACCATTTTGACGGTGACCGGCGCGGCGGTCAAGGCGAGCGCCGGACTACAGTGCCGGGCAGCCGGGGCCGATACGTCAGCACGAGGCGGTTCAGCCGGTCGGCCCATTCTGGTCCGGCGCGTGCTGAGCGAGACATGCGAGACAAGCATATGGCTGGCGAGACACTGGTGGTGGACAGGAAGACCATCTCGATCATGAAGGCGTGCGAGCTCGTCGGCGTGAGCCGCCGGACGATCTACAACTGGATCGCCAGCGGGAAGGTCGACTACGTGCGCACGGCGGGCGGGTCGATTCGCATCTTCGTCGACACGCTGTGGCGCAAGCCGGAGGACACGGGCAGCCGGCGTCCGGCCCGCTCGCGCGGCTCGCAGCAGCGGCGGAGCAGCTGATGCCCGGCAAGACGCCGCTGCCCTTCACGCGGACCGAGGAGGCTCCCGGGTCCGAGCCGGCAGCGCACGTTGAGCTGTTCCATCGCCTGAACAACCAGCTGGGCATCATCCTCGCCAACGCCGAGCTGCTCGAGAGCCGCCTGCGGGAGCAGGAGGGCAACCGGACGCGGGCCGCGCAGATAGTCGTCGGCGCCATCGACGCCATCAGCACCGCCCAGGACATCCGGGCCCTCCTCGACTCGCCGACGAAGTAGGTGGCCGCCGCTCGCGGCCCCTTTTCCCGCTCCCCTCCTCACGCCCCGACCGTCAACCGGTTGACACACCCGCGCGGCATCGTCAAGACAGTGACACCTCCGGTGCGCGCCACGGCCACCGGTTGCACTCTGCTGCACGCCCTTTCGAAGGCTGTAGGTAGCTGAAAAACAATCACTTACCAGATCTTCTCGGGGCTGCCCGGCCCGGCCGGCAGCGGCGCTGCGCGGTTGGCATCGACCTTGCCTTTGTTGAGAGGCATAGGGAGGTCATGATGACGAAGCAAGCAGCCGCGGTCGACCGGGATCATCTCGACAACAACCTGCCGTTCGTGCAGGCGCTGGCCCGCCGGGTGGCCGCGTCCATGCCGAATTCGGTCGACGTCTCGGATCTGGTGCAGGACGGCATGATCGGCTTGATCGACGCCGCGGACCGGTTCGACGGATCGCGCGGCATCAAGTTCGAGACGTTCGCGGAGCGTCGCGTGCGGGGCGCCATGATCGACGCGCTGCGGCGCGATGCCTGGCCGCGGGGGGTGCGCCGGGCGCGGCGCGAGCTGGAGGCGGCGCGAGAGAAGCTGCGGCAGCAACTCGACCGCGAGCCGTCGCTGGCCGAGCTAGCGAGCCACATGGGGTCGGACGAGGCCCATCTCGGACGGACGATCCTGCGGATCACCACGATCGAGTCGACATCGCCGCTCGCGACGGCCGACTCGGTGGACGAGGCCAACCTGCCCCCGGTGATGGTGCCGTCGGAGCCGACGGCGCCGGACAAGGCGTGCGAGCTGCACGAGGTGCAGGACCGGGTCCGCGCCGCCGTGGCCGCGCTGCCGCCGCGGGAGCGCAAGGTGGTCGGCATGTACTACTACGGCGACGCCACGATGAGGGAGATCGGGTCGACGATCGGCGTGAACGAGTCGCGCGTCTCCCAGCTCCACGCACGAGCCATTGGCCGGCTGCGCGAGCTGCTCGGCCCGGACATGGCGCCGTACGACCTGGACTCGGCGTTCCCGGCGCCGCTCCGCGAGGCGGCGTAGCGGGCTCTACCCGGTCAGCTCGCGGACGGCGCGGAGCAGCTCGCCGAGCCGAAACGGTTTCGCCAGCCAGCGGCATCCGCTCTCGGCCAGGAAGCGCTCCGCGTCGGTGCCCGCGACGTCGCCGGTCACGAACAGGATCCGCCGCGCCAGTCGCGGCGTGGACCGCGCGACCTCCTGATAGAAGGCGCGGCCGTCCATTCTGGGCATCTTGAGGTCGCAGACGACGAGGTCGTAGACGGTCGCGTGCACCCGGTCGAGCGCTTCGCGTCCGTCCCCGGCGCGGTCGACCCGGTACCCGGCGTCGGTCAGCACCTCCACGACGGCCGTCGCCAGCGCCGGCTCGTCCTCGACGACCAGCACCGCCGCTCCGCCTCCATCGCCGACGGGTTGCTCGGGCACGCGTTCCGCGGCCGGCCGGCCTTCGCCGCCCGCCGGCAGCTCGATGAAGAAGGATGTTCCTTCCCCCGCCGCCGACTCCACGCGCAGCTGACCGCCGTGGTCCTGCACGATGGCGTACGCGACGCTCAGCCCGAGGCCGGTTCCCTTGCCGACCGCCTTGGTCGTGAAGAACGGATCGAAGATCTTCGGCTGCACCTCGTCCGGCATGCCGGGGCCGTCGTCGTTCAGCTCCAGAACGACCACGTCGCGCTCGGCCTCGAGCCAGGAGCGCGTCACCAGCGTGCCGCGTCCGTGCGCGGACAGCATCGCCTGCTCGGCGTTGATGATCAGGTTGAGCAGCACCTGCTTGAGGTGGTGCGGGTCGGCGAATACCCGGGGCAGCCCCGTGGCGAGCCCGTCGAGCGTCGTGATGTTGGACACGCGCTGCTCGTAGGCGCGCAGCGCGAGGGTCTCCCGCACCACCTGGTTCACGTCGACCATCGTCCTCGTGGTGTGGCGTTTCCGCGAGAACGTCAGCAGGTTGCGAACGATCTTGGCGGCGCGCTCCGCCTCGCCGAGGATCGTCTCGACCCCGCGCTTCGTGGCGGTGTCCAGCGGCCGCGCCGCCAGACGCTCCGACCAGGTGAGGATGGTGGCCAGCGGATTGTTCAGCTCGTGGGCCACGCCGGAGACCGTCTGCCCCAGCGCGGCGAGCTTCTCGGCCTGGAGCACCTGCTGGGAGACGTCACGGTTCTGGTCCTCCATCCGCCGACGCTCGCTGACGTCCCGGACCAGCGCCGACAGCCGTCTGGCCGGGCTGTCCGGCGCGTCGTCGACAGCCGCGGTCACCTCCGCCCAGAACGGGGTGTCGTCGGCCCGTCGCAGCCGCAGCAGGTAGTCCGTGACGGCGCCGTCGCGCTCCAGGCGTGCGAAGAAAGCCGCCCGCACCAGCGGATCGACGAAGCGTTCCGGCTCGAATGGCCGCACGGCGCCGGCGTCGGCCTCCGGCGCGTGCCCGAACATCAGCTTGAGATGCGGATTGGCCGCGACGGTTGCACCCTGCTCACCGTCGAAGGCGCCGACGTAGATGCCCAGGGGGACCGACTCGAACAGCCGGCCCAGCGCAACGGAGAGGGAAGTCGCGGCCGCGCGGGGAGGAAGCTCGGCGCGGGGCGCCACGCGTCCCCCCCTGTGCCTACTGCGCCTGCGCCTGCGGCGGCGAGGGCGTCGGGGTCATGCGCGGGAAGCGCGAGGCGTACTTCGACTCGATCGCGGCGCGTATGTCGCGGACCGTCGCTCCCGAGGCGTGCATCTGCATCGAGTCGCGCGCGACGTCGATGCAGACGGCGCAACCCATGCCGTGCGGCTCCCAGGCCGCAACGCTGCCGTCCGTGTTCCGCGACTGCACGAAGCAGTGGGAGTTCGCCCGGTGCCCGGCGGTCTCGCAGCCGCAGAAGCAGGGGACGAACTCCAGGATGTCGGGATTCCGCCCGGCGAACTCGTACACTTCCGCGATGACCTCGGCCGGACGCGGCACCATGTTGGGAATGAAGGGCAGGGGCGGCATGGGCGCGTCGGGATCCGGCTTCGTGACCTCGACGGCCGCGGCCGGCACCGTCTCCGCTACCGGGGCCGCCGGGGCGGCCGGTTGCTCGGGCGCCGCTTCCGGAGCCGGCACGCCGTGGCCGGCCTCGGCCACCGCGTCCCGGGTCTCGGAGACCCAGCCCGGATAGAGCACGAACACGGCCAGCGCCGCGACTGCCAGCACGCCGCCGATCAAGACCCACGGCGGCCCGCCGGGCCCGGACGCCTGCGGTTCCGACACCTCGTTCGTGTGCATTCTAGAACCCATGACGGCATTCTATATCAAAAGCGCGCGGCCGCATCCGGCGCCGCGCGCCCCGGGTGCACCCGCGGACCCCCGGAGGTCATCCGGCGCGCTGGTCGTCCCCGCCCGGACCAGGCCCGAGGGCGAAGGCCATCGTGCCTTCCACCGCCACCTCGTCGTTGACGCGCGCGAAGCCCTTGAGCCGCCCCATGCGGCTGCGGAGGCGATCCACGGTCGCCTCGATCACGACGACGTCGCCGGGATGCACGGGGCGGCGGTAACGCACGCGCTCGATGCCCATGAAGTAGGGCAGCCGGCCGCGGTTGTCCGGCTTCGCGAGAATCAGGATCGCGCCGACCTGGGCCACCGCCTCCGTGAGGATCGTCGGGGGCAGAACCGGTTGCTCGCCCGGCGGCCGGGCGAGGAAACGCTCGTTGAGCGAGACGTTCTTGATGCCCACGATGCGCTTGTCGAACTCGAGCTCGGTGATGCGGTCGACCAGCAGGAACGGGGACCGGTGGGGCAGGATCCGCTCGATGGCGGCATTGTCGAGCGGCAGGTCCAGCGCGAAGGCCACGGCGCCAGTATAGCGAAGTCGGCCGCGCGAACCGTCAGTGCACGACGATACGGGATGCCGCGATGCCAGCGCCTGCCTCCGATTGACGCATCCCGCCGATCCGCGCGGCCGACTACAGGACAATCAAGATTCGTGCCACCCCGCGGCCTCGGGCAATGTGCCGCGTTTGCCGCCGTTTCCGCCGGGCCGGTGTCCCGCGCGGGTGACGCGGCCCGGGCGGGACTGCCCTCTGCAGGGGACTGCCCGGGGGGCTTTCGACGTAGAATCCGACCGGCATGCCGCCGGCCGGACAGTCGGGCAGGGTCGCCGTCGTCATCAATCCTCGCGCGGGCGTACGCGGCCGGCGTGCGGTGGGGGCGCGCACGGCGCTGGCGCGCGACGTGCTGCGGGCGCGCGGCGTCGACGGGCAGGTCGTCGTCGCCGACGGCGGCGGCCGCGGCCGCGAGGCCGCGCGGTCGCTGGTGGCGCAGGGTGTGGACACCGTGGTGGTCTGGGGCGGTGACGGGACGATCAACGAGGTCGCCTCCGAGCTCGTCTCGCGCGGCGTGACGCTGGGCATCGTGCCGTCCGGCTCGGGCAACGGCCTGGCGCGCGAGCTCGGCCTCGAGCGCGACCCGCGCAGCGCGCTCGAGGCCGCCCTGGGCGGCGCGGTACGGCGGATCGACGCGGGGGAGCTCGGCGGGCGGCTCTTCTTCAACGTCGCCGGGGTCGGCTTCGACGCTCATCTCGCGGCGGCCTTCAACGCCGGCCCTCGCCGCGGCCTCGGCGGGTACGTCAAGGCGGTGCTGCGCGAGGCCGTGACGTACGAGGCCGCGCGCTACCAGGTGACGGCGGACGGCGTGGCGAGCGAGGGCGATGCCCTGTTCGTTGCCGTGGCCAACACCCGCCAGTACGGCAGCCACGCCGTCATTGCGCCGCGTGCCCGGCCGGACGACGGTCGGCTGGAGCTGGTCGTCGTGCCGGCGCTGTCCGTGCCGGCGCTCCTGTGGCAGGCCCGCCGTCTCTTCGCCGGCACGCTGCAGCGGCTCGATGGGTTGCGGACGTACTCGGTCAGCGGCGGCGAGATCGCCGCCGACGGCCCCCTGGCCTTTCACGTGGACGGGGAAGTGATCGCCGGGCCGCGCTCGCTGGCGGTCAACGTCCACCCGGGCGCGCTCGCGGTCCGCGTCCCGGCATGAGACCGGCCGCTACGGAGAAGGTGATCCGGGGCGCAGAATGGCGTAGGTCGGCAGGCCGATGCCCTCGAACCGCGCCATGATCTCGCTCGCCGGCGACAGGCCGGGATCCTCGGCCTGGAACTTGATCTTCACGTAGCCGTCGAGCGCGTCCTGCACCGCGGGGTCCTTGAGGGTCGTCCGATCCATCGTCAGGCAGTTCTTGCACCACGTCGCCCAGACGTCGACCAGCACCGGCTTCTGCTCCAGGCGGGCCGCCTGCAGCCCCTGGCTCAGCGACGCGTGCCACCCCTCCTCCAGCATCTCCGCCACGCTGTCGGCCACCGCGGCGGGATCGACCCAGCGCTGGCTGAACAGGCCGTAGGCAAGCGCACCGTAGTAGACCGCCGTGCCCAGGATGAAGATGCCGAAGGCCTGCTTGACGCGCACCATCCAGGGTCCGGGTCTCGGAATCACCGACAGCCCGGCGCCGGCGACCGGCCACGGGAGGGCCATGCCCACCCCGAGCAGGAAGGGCAGCGCGAGCGCGGCGGTCACGCCCGCCGCGTACAGACTGCTGGAGAAGACGATGACCTGAATGACGACCGGCGCGACGCAGGCGCCCGCCAGCAGCGCGGCGACCCCGCCCAGCGCGAAGGCGACGAGGAACGAGCCGTTGCCTCCGGGCCCGCCGAGGTTGACGGCGTTCTGGAAGCGCGAGAAGTCGATCGTGACGACATCGAACATGGCCAGGCCGAGGACGACGAACAGCGCCGCTATCGCCACGTTGAACCACGGCGACGCGTTGATCGTCCCGAACGTGCCGGCCGTCAGGATCACGGCGAGCCCGAGGCCGCCGTACACCAGGGCCATCGCGAGCCCGTAGGCGCTGCCCAGCGCGAAGCCTCGCCCGCGCGAGCCGGCGCGGGTCCCCGCACCGATGATGGCCAGGTTGATCGGAATCAGCGGCAGGACGCAGGGCGTGAGGTTGAGCGCCAGTCCGCCGATGAGCACCAGGGCCAGAATGGCGAGCGGTCCCCGTCCCTCGAACCACCCCGTTTCCGCGCGACCCGATTCCGCGCGGTCGACGAAATCCAGGAACTCGCCGGCGTCCAGGTAGCCGCCGGTCGTCCCGAGCACGGTGAAGTCGGCGAGCAGCGCCAGCGCATCGGCCTCCGCGGCGGGCGCCTGCGGGCGGGGCGCCGCGTCGCCGGCCGGGCTGCCGGGGGCCACGGCATCGAACGTCAGACCGGCGAAGAGCTCGGCGTGGCGGGGCACGATCGCCCGCGTCTCCGGCACGACCTCGACCGAGAAATCGAGCGCCGCCGTGGCCGGCAGGTAGCACATCGTCTCGTCGCACGCTTGATAGCGCAGGACGCCCGGCACCACGTAGCCGCCCGGCGCCAGCCCGCCGTCGAGTGCAAGCGCCGCCCCGATGGCGAACTCTTCCTCGAACACCGCCAGCGGCTGCTCGGCGCCGGTCTGGCTCAACAGGATCGCGGCGGGCCACGCCAGGCCCGCGAGCTCGATGCCCGCCGGCGGATCCAGCGTCAGGACGGTGGGGATGAGAAACGTCTCCAGGGGCTGCTGCGAGTTGACGTGGAACCCCGGCTCGAGCTGCGCCTGCACCGCAACGCGGAACGTGGTTCCCGCATGGGCGGCATCGGCCTCGGCCACCGTCGCCAGCTCGATCGGGATGCGGCCGGGCTGGCCCGCGGCGGCCGCCGGCCACAGGGCGGCAAGCAGCGCGCCGGCTACGAGGATGCGTGCGTGCGGGCTCATGGATTGAGTATGCCAGCTATCTGCGGATCTCCGCCAGGGCCGCGTGGTCGCGGTTCACGTCGAGGCCGCGCAGCGGCCCGCTCAACGGGACGCGCAGCTCGGTGGTCGGTTCGGTCACGGCCACGACGACCGACTCCTCGGCGCCCGAGCGATAGGTCAGCGTGACGGTCACCGGCACCTCGAAGACGGCGCCTTCCTGCCGGAAGCGCAGCACCACGTCCGACGCGTCCGGATCGCCGGGCCGCGGCTCGGTGCGGTAGTCGAAGCGCAGGACCGGCACGTCGAACTCGTGAATCCAGCGCCGGAAGAAGTCGTCCAGCGACCGCCCCGACTCGACCTCGAAGGCGCGCATCAGGTCGTCCGTGCCGGCGGTGCGGAACCGCATCTCCATGTAGAACCGCCGGAGCCCGCGGAAGAAGGCGTCATCGCCGACCAGCCTCCGCAGCATGTGCAGCACGAGCGCGCTCTTGTTGTAGACGAGGGCGCGGAACACCCGCGGCTCCTCCTGCAGATGCCCGAGCCGGTAGCCCAGGTAGATCGGCCCCTGGTCGGCGTGGCGCAGGCTCCAGCGGCGCAGTTGCGAGAGCACGTCGACGAAGGCTTCCTCGCCGTGCGCCTCGCGCGCGTACAGGGCGGCGAAGTACTGCGCGAGGCCTTCGCTCAGCCACTGCTCGTGGTAGTTCTTCCAGCCCACGGCCTGGCCCCACCACTGGTGAGCCAGCTCGTGCGCCACGAAGAACGCGGGGTAGCCGCTGAACGCCACCGGATCGGTGCGCCACGTGCGCATCAGGCGCCCGTGCACCGGCAGCGGCTGGTTGAGCACGACGAAGTACGGCGGGCTGTGACCGCCGGGCAGGCGGCTGTCCGCCAGGGTCAGCGTGAACGTCGGATAGGGCAAATCTCCCAGCAGCGAGGCATAGAAGCGCAGGATCGCCGCTGCCGTCTCGGCGAACTCGGGAATGCGCTCGCGCCCGAAGTCGTTGGCTTCCACCGCCACCGACAGGCTGTCGTACGAGACGCCCCGGCGCGGCTCGCCCCGCGCGGGGTCCAGCACGATCTCCTGCACCGGCGTCTCGTGCCGGGCGAAGCGCGTGATGACGCAGGAGAGGTACCGGGCCGGCTGCACCGCGACGAACGAGAAGGTGCGCGTCCCGCGGGCGTCGTCGGGCGCCCCGAGCGGCGGGTTGCCGTCGCCGGGATCGCCGCTGGCGACGATTCCGTAGTCCGCCGGCACCGTCAACGTCATCGTGGCCGTGGCGTAGTCCGCCGCAGGCGGTTGCGGGTACCAGCGGCTGGCGTTCGTGTAGAGGTAGCGCCGCTCCGGAATGGCGTACCTGACTCTCCTGCCGCGTTCCAGCAGCCGCTGCCGGCCGATCCAGTTCTCCTCGAGCTCGTCGGCCTCGAGCAGGCCGGAGTAGCGCACCAGGATGGTGAACTCCGTGCCGGGCGGCGCCTCCGCCGGCAGGTTGACGACCATGTCGTTGCGGCCCCTCATCCGAAAGAACAGCAGCGATCCCAGCTCGCGCGAGGTGACCGAGTGCACTCGAAACGCCTCGGCCAGTTGCAAGGTGAGCGACCTGAGGGGCGCGTCGTTCACGCGCAGCGCCAGGCGCACCGTTGCCTCGATCCAGCACCCGAGCAGGGTCGGCCGCGCACCGAGCGACTCGCGGCCCACGCCGCGCGGCTCGAACGAGGCCTCGATGTCGTAGTCGAGCACGTCGACCGGCGCGTCGTCGCGCCGGTCGTAGTACCGGCCCCGGGTCGCGCGCTTGTGCGCCGACGGATACAGCGCGATCACCCGCGCCGGATCGCGCATGTACAGGGAGATGTCCTCCGGCCGCTGATCGGCCTGGGTGTAGGTGAGGTTGCCGTGCTCGCGCGTGACTATCTCGGCGACGAAGTTGCCGGGGCGCGGGGTGAGCCACCACGTGCGGTCGCTGAAGTCGCTGAAGTCCACGACGAACGTCAGGCCCGCCAGGGCGTCGAACACGTCCTGCGCCTGCCCGACGGCGCCTGCGTCGACCCGGCTCTGCTCGAGGGCGGTCCTCACCCGCGCGTCGAGCATCACCGGGTGGAGCCTGACGAACGCCTGCGTGAACTCGGTCTCCAGGGTCTCGCGCCCGGTGAAGATCTCCACCTGCCGCCGCTCGGCCGCGGGTTGCGGCGAGAAGGTCAGCACGCCCTCGCCCACGAGCACGAGTCCGGTGACCCCGGCGTCGATCTCCGCGACGAACGCCGCGCCGCGCGACATGCGCAGCAGCATGTCCTCGGCCGCAATCTCCAGGCCGGCCGCGTCGAACTGTCGATCCGTGCGCAGCGAGAGATGATAGAGCCCGTCGATGGTGTCGGGTCCGTCGTGCCCGGCGATGCGCCAGGGACCGGCCGCGCCGCCGGCTTCCGTCTCGCGGGTGACGTCGAGCTGCCACGTCTGCAGCCGGGCGCGGTTGCCGCTCTCGGTGAACACCTCGACGGTGAGGCGCTGCCGGTCGTCGCCCGGCACGTCTTCCACGGGCGAGACGAAGCGCGCGGCGACGACCGCCCGGGAGATCCCCGAGTGCAACGCATCGTCGGCGAACGCCCGGGCCGCGGCAACGTCCGCCCCGGGGGCCAGCAGCTCCAGAAAGCCTCGTGCGTCCGCCGCCTCGACCACTGCCTGCAGCTCGGCCACGAGCGGGTCGAAGGCATCCGGCGTCGGGGCCGGCTGCGCCGCGGCCGGCACGCGGAGGAGGCACGACAACGCCAGGACGAGCGCGGCCCGCTTCACAACGATAGTGTGCTGCGGGCGGTTCCCCGACGCAAGGTCCAAAACGGTGGAGGCGGGCCGCTCAGGCCGCGCGAAAGGCCGCCGTGAACGTCTCTATCGCATCGAAGTAGGCGTCGAGCTGCGGCGGGGACGCCAGGAAGACGAGGCGGAAGAAGCCGTCGGCGGGATCCGTGCCGAAGCCGGATCCGTGCACGCAGAGCACGCCGGTCCGATGCAGCAGCCCGCGCACGAAGTCGTGGTCGGTGCGGCCGGGCGGCAGCTCGACCCGCGGCAGCACGTAGAACGCCGCGGCCGGCGGCACGCAGGAGATGCCCTCGATGGCGTTCAGCCGCCGCGTCGCCAGCTCGGCGCGCGCCTTGAGCTGGCTGCGAAAGTCGTCCTGATAGCTGCGGTCGCCGGCCAGCGCCGCGGCAACCGCGTGCTGCATGGGGCCGTTGGTGCAGAGGCGGCCGTCCGCCAGGCGCTTGACCGCGGTCAGGACCCTGTCGAGCCGCTCGCCGGCGCCCACCGCCATCCACCCCGTCCGCCAGCCCGGCGCCACGTACGCCTTCGATGCCGACGAGAAGGAGATGACCGGCGCATCCGGGTTGAGCGACCCGATCGGCGCCACCGGCCCGCTGTAGACGAGGTCCGTGTACGCCTCGTCGGACAACAGCACGATGTTGTGCCGGTCGGCGATCTCCAGGAGCGCCAGCCGCGTCCGCTCGCCGTAGACGGCGCCGGTCGGATTGTTCGGATCGATGACCACGAGCGCGCGCGTGCGCGGGCCGATCACGCTCTCGAGGTGGTCCAGGTCCGGCTCCCATCCCCGCGCCGGGTCGGTGCGATAGTAGACGGCGCGGGCGCCCAGCTTGCCGAGCACGGCGGTGTAGAAGGGGTAGGTCGGCAGCGGCACCAGCACCTCGTCGTCGCGGTCGGCGAGGACGGTGATGGCCAGCTCGATCCCTTCGGACGTTCCCGACGTCAGGACGACGCGGTCCGGCGGCAGCGGGATGCCGCGGGAGGTGTACTCGGCGGCGACCGCCTCGCGCGCCGGCATGATGCCGGACGCGTGCGTGTACCCGTTGTGCCCGTCCCGCATCGCACGCACCACCGCCTCGACGAGGTGGGGCGGCGTCCGGAACCCGAACAGCACCGGATCCCCGATGTTGAGGTAGTGCACGGTGCGCCCGCTCCGCTCCACCGCCTGGGCCTCGGCGACGATGCTGCGGATGGCGTAGTCGAACCCGTCCAGGCGGCCGGCCACCTCGATCGGCGCTGCCGTGTCGGTCGTCATTCACCTGATTCTATCGGAATCCGTGCGGCGGTTCGGCCGGCGCCGGGCCGCCGCGAGGGGCGCTGGTCGGCGTCGCGGCAGTTGGGATAAGCTCCCGGCCATGGCGATTCGAACGGAGATCTCGCTGAGGCTGCGGAACAGCCCCGGCGCGCTGGGGCAGGTGTGCAGCCACCTGGCGGACGAACGCATCAACATCCTCGCGTTGAGCCTCGAGTCCGGAGGCACGCTGCGCCTGGTCGTCGACAATCCGCTGCATGGCGCCGGGACGCTCGAGGACAGGGAGTACGCCGTCGAGCGGCGTGACGTCCTCTTCATCCAGGTTCCGAACGATCCCGGGGCGCTCCAGAAGACCGCGGGCGTGCTTGCGGGCGCCGGGGTCAACGTCGACTACCTGTATGCGGCGGCTGTCGAGGACGACCCGGCAGCCGTGATCGTCGCCGGGGTCGAGGATCCGCAGCGGGTCGCGATGGCCACCGGCCTGTGATGGAAAGGGGAGGCTCCCGGCAGCGCGCGGACTGCTAGGAGCCTGCGCCGTAGAACGGCGTAGACTGCTAGCGAGGGTTGGTTGGGCGGCAACCGGAGCCGGAGGCGACGATTGCCGGGCTAGCGCCCGCGCGGTGGATGGCCCGCGTCGAGGGCGTCGATCAGCTCCCTGAGCTCCACCACGTGCTGCTCGGCGGCGAACAGGATGGCGCGCGCCTCCTGCAGCGACGGGGTGGTCCAGTCCTCGTCGTCGAAGCGCACCCGCCCCCGCTCGTCGAACTCGACCAGCACCGCATCCATCGGCTCTACGTAGAGACGCATCTGCCCACCGTCACGCTCGCCGGCCGCAGGACCTCGCCGTCGATCAGGTAACCCGGCTTGACCACCTCGATCACGACGTTGTCCCGCGCCGCGTCGGCGACCGGCGCGGTGGACAGCGCGTCGTGCCGGGTCGGGTCGAAAGGCTCCTCCGCGGGGTCGAACCGCATCACCCCGTGGCGTTCCAGCGCGGCCAGGAACTGCTCGCGAACGAGGCCGACGCCCTGGAGCAGGGAGCCCTCCCGCCCGGCCGGGTCCGCCGGTTGCACGGCAACCGCCCGGTCGAGGTTGTCCACCACGTCGAGGAAGCTCGCCAGCACGCGCCGCACCTCGCGGCCGACGTCCTTGGCGGCCTCCCGGCGCAGCCGCTCCCGGGTCCGCTCGAATTCGGCGGCCGCCTCCTCGTAGCGGCCGGTGCAGCTCTTCAGCAGGTTGTCCTTGTCGGCCAGTTGCCGCTCGAGATCCTGGACGTAGGACGGCTTGCCGGACGGCGCGTCGCCGGCCCCGCCGTTCTCGCGTGCCCACCAGCGCTTGTCGACGACTCGCAGGTCCGCACTCCCGGGCCGCCGCTCGTCGCCGGCGGGCGCCGGCGCCTCGACGCGGGCAGGCGCCCGCTCGTCAGTCACCGGTGGCTTCCTCGACGGTGTCGGGCGCGGGCTGCGGGGCCGGGGCGGCCGGCTCGTACTCGAAGGTCAACGCGTCGTCGCACAGCCCGATGCGCACCGTGCCGCCGCCCTCGAGCCGCCCGAACAGGAGCTCGTCGGTGAGCGGGTTGCGGACCTCCGCCTGCACCACCCGCGCGAGCGGCCGGGCGCCGTACACCTTGTCGTAGCCCTTGACGGCCAGCCAGGCGCGGGCTTCGGGCTGCAGGCTGATCGCCACCTGGCGCTCGGCGAGCTGGGCCTCGAGCTGCAGGATGAACTTCTCGACGATCATCTCCATGACCGAGGATGCCAGCGGGTCGAACGACACGATCGCGTCGAGCCGGTTCCGGAACTCGGGGCTGAACACGCGCTCGATCGCCGACATCATCCGGCCCTGGGCCGAGGCGGGCCGATGAACGTCGCCGAAGCCGAGCACCGGCGCTCCGGCCTCCCGGGATCCCGCGTTGGACGTCATGATGACGACGGCGTGCCGGAAGTCGGCCCGCCGCCCGCTGTTGTCGGTCAGGGTCGCGTGGTCCATGACCTGCAGCAGGATGTTGTAGACGTCCGGGTGGGCCTTCTCGATCTCGTCGAGCAGCACGACGCTGTACGGATGCGCGCGGACGGCGTCCACGAGCAGTCCGCCCTGCTCGAATCCCACGTAGCCGGGCGGCGCGCCGATGAGCCGAGCCACGGCGTGCTTCTCCATGTACTCGCTCATGTCGTAGCGAATGAACTCGTTGCCGAGATGCAGCGCGAGCTGCCTCGCCAGCTCCGTCTTCCCGACGCCGGTCGGTCCGGTGAAGAGGAACGAGCCGGCGGGCCGATCGGGCTGTCCCAGGCCGGCCCTGGCCCGCTTGATGGCCGTGACCACGGCCTGCACGGCGGCGGGCTGCCCGAAGACGACGCGCTGGAGCGATTCCTCCAGCGTGCGCAACCGTTCCTTGTCCGACGACGAGGCCTGCTTCTCCGGAATGCGGGCCATGCGGGCGACGACCTGCTCCAGCGCGCCGATCGTGACGACGGGCGGCTCGGCCGCTTGATCCTCCTCCGCGGCCTCGACCTGCCGCAGCGCGAGCGCGGCGCCGGCCTCGTCCACCACGTCGATGGCGCTGTCGGGGAGGCGGGAATCCCGCAGGTGACGGCTGGCCAGCTTCGCCGCCCCGCCGATGGCGTCGTCGCTGTAGCGCACGTTGTGGTGGGCCTCGTAGCGCGCGCGCAGCCCTTCCAGAATGCGGGTCGTCTCGTCGACGGTCGGCTCCTCCACCACCACCTTCTGCAGGCGGCGCGCCAGCGCGCGGTCCTTCTCGATCTGCTTGAACTCCTCGAACGTCGTCGAGCCGATCACGCGCAGCGCGCCGGTGGTGAGGACCGGCTTGATGAGCGTGGCCAGGTCCATCGTGCCGCCCGTCGTCGCGCCCGCCCCCAGCGTGGCGTGCACCTCGTCGATGAACAGGATCGGCATCGGATGGTCCGCGAGCCCCGCGATGACCGCCTTGAACCGCTCCTCGAAATCGCCGCGGAAACGGGTGCCGGCCAGCAGCGCCGCGGTGTCGAGCGCGAACACCTCCGCGCCCTGCAGCCGGGCGGGCGTGTCGTCCTCGATCAGCCGCGACGCCAGGCCCTCGGCGAGCGCCGTCTTGCCGACGCCGGCGTCCCCGACGAAGACCGGGTTGTTCTTGCGCCGCCGGCACAGGATCTCCATGGTGCGGCGCAGCTCGGCCGTGCGCCCAATCAGCGGATCGAGACGCCCGGCCCGCGTCTCCGCCGTCAGGTTCACGGCATAGGCCGCGAGCGGGTCGCGGGCGGCGGCGGGCTCGTCCTTGCCGGCCCCGGCGGCCGCGCCGGCGGTCGACGGCTCGTTGCTGGCGGCAGCCCGCGGCACCTTCGAGATGCCGTGAGAGATGTAGTTGAGCACGTCGAGGCGCGTGACGTCCTGCGCCTCCAGCAGCTGGGCGGCGTAGGCTCGGGGCTGCTGGAGGATGGACGCCAGCACGTCGCCCGAGCGCACCTCGTCGCGCCCCGCGCTCTGGACGTGCAGGACGGCTGTCTGGAGCACGCGCCGGAAGCCCAGCGTCTGGCTCGGCTCGCGCGCGCTCTCCCCCCTGGCGAACGTCTCGAGCGACGCCATGAACTCGTCGAGCGTCCGGCGCAACACGCCGAGGTCCGCGCCGCACGCAGACAGGATGCGCTCGCCCTCGGGATCGTGCGCGAGGGTGTACAGCAGGTGCTCCAGGGTCAGGTGCGTGTGGCGGCGCGACGCAGCCTCGCGGTACGCGACATTGAGGACGAGCTCGAGCGACGCGCTGAACATGTCACCCTTCTTCCAGGCTGGCCTGCAGGGGGAAACCCTCCTCCCTGGCCAGCTCGCGAACGGCCCCGACCTTCGTTTCGGCGACCTCGTACGTGTACGTCCCGCACACGGCGCGCCCGTGCGTGTGGACCTGCATCATCAGGCGGAAGGCCTCGGCCGGACCTTTCTGGAACACCCGCTCGAGGACGCTGACGACGAACTCCATGGTCGTGTAGTCGTCGTTGAGAAGGACGACCCGATACATCTTCGGCGTCAGCGTCTTCTGTTCGTGCTGCTCGCGGACCGCGCCGCCCGGATGCACGGGAGTCTCGACCATCGCCCCTCGTTCACCAGCGTACCGACAGCGGTTTCGGCAGGTCAAGGCGGCACGTCGGGACACCGTGTAGACTGTCGGTTCATGCACACGATCGCCGGCGGGTTGAGATACATCGATCTCGATTTCCTGGGACGCCCGCGGGTGATCGCGACGGCCGTGGTCCAGAGCGCGGCCGGCGTGGCGCTGGTCGACCCGGGCCCGTCGACCTGTCTGGAGACTCTCCGCGGCGAGCTCGGCAGGCAGGGCATCGACGTGCAGGACATCCGGGCCCTGCTGTTGACGCACATTCACCTCGACCACGCGGGGGCGGCCGGGTCGCTGGTCAGGGAGAACCCGCGGCTGGAGGTCCACGTGCACGAGCGCGGGGCCCCTCACCTGGTCGACCCGTCGCGGCTGCTGGCGAGCGCGGGCCGACTCTACGGCGCCGACATGGACCGCCTGTGGGGCGAGTTCCTGCCGGTGCCGGCCGCGAACATCCGGGAGCTGCGGGGCGGGGAGCAACTCGACGTCGCCGGCCGCCGGTTCGAGGTCGCCTACCTGCCCGGGCACGCGTCGCACCACGTGGGCTACCTCGACCGATCGAGCGGGGTCGCGCTGGTCGGCGACACGGCCGGCGTCCGGACCGGCCGGGCGCTGTTCGTGATGCCGCCGACCCCGCCGCCGGACATCGACATCGAAGCCTGGCTGAAGAGCGTCGAGCTGATCCGGGCGTGGCGGCCGTCCACGCTGTTCGTCACCCACTTCGGGCCGCACGAGGACGTGACCGGGCACCTCGACGCGTTCGCGGAACATCTCGACGCGCTGTCCCGCATCGCGCGCCGGGTGCTCGACGGCGAGGAGAGCGGCGAAGGGAGCGAAGACGAGCTGCTGCAGGCGTTCACCGCCGAGGCGCGGCTCTACCTGCAGCGCCATCTGCCTCCCGAGGAGGTCGACCTCTACGACTTCGCGTCACCGCTCGCGCTCGGTTGGCTCGGGCTGGCGCGCTACTGGCGGAAGCGGCGCGCGGCGCGCGCCTGAGCAGCCCGGGAGTCGGCCGCGGGCCGTTGCAGCATGCAGTCGTCAGAACGTCGGTTTGCAGTCCTGTGGGCACCCCGGCTCTGGAAGGTCGTGTTCTGGAGCGGCGTCGCGGCGCTGTGCGTCGCCTCGCTGCTGTCGCAGCAGGCGCTCCCCCGGCCGGGCGTGTCGGACAAGCTGCTGCATCTCGCCGCCTACTTCGTCCTGATGGCGGTGAGCTATCCGGCGTACGGCACGCGGGCCGGCGAGCGGCGCATCGTGGCGGGCCTGGTCGTGCTCGGCGTCGCGCTCGAGATCGTGCAGACCGTGTCGCCGTTGCGCGTCATGAGCTTGGCGGACGCGGCCGCCGGCGCCGCGGGGGTAGCCCTCGCCATGCTGGCAGCGCGGGCCGCGGCGGGCATCGGCGAGCTGCGCCGCCGGCGTCGGGCGTCGCGCGCGGCCGTCAGCTCCCGCTGACGCCGGGCACCTCGGCGCCGGCCACGCGGACCGACTCGATCGTCCGCGTGTTGCGTATGTCCGCGAGCGGATTGGCCGCGTAGACCACGAAGTCGGCCCACTTGCCGACTTCCAGCGTCCCTACCCCGTCGAGGTCGAGGCAGGCCGCCGCGTCCCCGGTGGCCGCCACGATGGCCTGCATCGGCGTCAGCCCGGACTCGACCATCAGCTCGAGCTCGCCATGCTCGAAGTATCCCTGGAAGCGGGCCGCGGGTCCGGTGTCGGTCCCCATCGCGATGCGGATGCCGGCGTCGGCGAGCGCCTCGAGGTTCTCCTGCGCCTGCCCGAGCGCGACCTTGTAGGTCTGGGCGCTGCGGCTGTCCCGGATGCGCTGCTGATAGGCCGGCGCCTCGAGCGCCTGCACCACCGCCGGGTCCGCGTCCCTGAGAAAGAACGGATCGTCGAACCAGTCCGGCCGCTCCTCGTAGACGAACGTGGAGACCTCGCGCATGAGGGTCGGGCAGTAGCAGATGCCGTGCTCGGCGAGCAGCGCGGCCAGCTCGTCGTCGACCGGCTGGTCCCGGACGCTGTGCGCGATGAAGTCGGCGCCCGCGCGGACCAGCTCCTTGGCGTCCTCGAGGTAGTAGAGGTGGGCCGTCAGCTTCAGGCCGCGCGCGTGCGCCGCGTCGATCACCGCCGTGTACACGGCCGGCGGCATCTTCGGCGTGGCGCCGAGATTGTCGTCCACGCGGATCTTGATGAAGTCGACGTTCAGATCGGCGACCTCGTGGACGCGCGCGGTCGCCTCTTCCGGCGAGTCGGCGGCGATGACCGGGCCCGCCAGCCGCAGGCGCGCGCGCGTCAGGCCGGGTCCTTCGCGATCCCGCACGGCCACGCCTGCCGGACCGCCGCCGCCGAGGCTGGCCACGGTGGTCACCCCGTAGCGCGCGTACAGGGCGAGCTGGTTCGCGACGTGCTCCTCGGTGTAGAACGCCGGGTCGGCCTCCAGGCCGCGCACGTCGTTGACGTGCCCGTGCGCGTTGATCAGCCCCGGCGTGACCGTCTTCCCGGCGAGGTCCACGGCCGCCGCGTCGTCCGGCACGGCCACGGCGCCGCTCGCGCCGACCGCCTCGATCCGGCCGTCGCGGACCACCAGGGTGCCGTCCTCGATGACCGCGCCGTCGCCCGTGATCAGCCGGGCCCCGGTGAACGCCAGCAGCCCCGGCGTCGGCTCGACCGGTGCCGGCTCCGGCGCGGCGCACCGGGCGAGAGCGCCGGAGAGCAGGACGACGATGACGGTGCGCGCGATCACATGCATCTGGAGTACTCCTGGTGCCTGCGCTAGTCGCTAGTCCTGACCCTGCGTGCTGTCGAGCCGCTCAAGCACGTCGCCGAGCCGCTCGATCTCCGCGCCGTACGAGGCCCAGTCGCCCTGGCGCTGCGCCTGCATGGCGCGCGAGTAGTGCTCGCTCGCCTGCTGCGCCAGGGTCCCGCCGCCGGCCGGCGGCGGGACCGCCGCGACCGGGTCGGCCGGGTCGGCCGCCTCGCCCGCGCTCGCCACGAGCGTCGCCGGCGGGGTCGGCGCCGGTTCCTCCGTCGGCGTCCCGAAGAGCCGGGCAAGGGCCTGGTCCAGCGTCTCCTCCATCACGATCTGGTTCTGGTAGGCGATGATGACCCGCTTGAGCTCCGGGATGCGGCCGCCCGACGCCCGCAGGTAGAGCGGCCGGATGTAGAGCAGCGCTTCCTCGATCGGGATCACCAGCAGCGTGCCCTGGATGACCTCGGATCCCTGCTGGTTCCACAGCGTGATCTGGGGCGAGATGTCCTGGTCCTGGTTGATCCGCGCCACGATCTGCGACGGCCCGAACACCACCTTCTGCTTGGGGAACTGGAACACGAGCATCTTGCCGTAGTGCTCGCCGTCGCTGCGCGCGACCATCCAGGCCGCCAGGTTGTTCTTGCCGCGCGGCGTGAACGGCAGCATCTGGATGAACTCGGCCCGCTGCTCGCCCGGCAACCGCATGATGGTGTAGTACGGCTCCATCTGCTCGCTGTCGATGACCGGCACCTCCCACTCGTCCTCGCGGTTGTAGAAGACCGCCGGGTTCGTCATGTGGTAGGTCGAGTACATGGCGGTCTGCAGGGCGAAGATGCCTTCCGGGTAGCGGACGTGGCTCCTGAGCGTCTCGGGCATGGCGTCGAGCGGCTGCAGGAGGTCGGGAAACACCTTGCCGAGCGTGGCGGCCAGCGGATCGTCCGGTTGCGCGAGATAGAACGTGGTCGTCCCGTGGTAGGCGTCGATCACCACCTTGACCGAGTTCCGGATGTAGTTGATGCGGTCGCCCACGGGCGTGGCGTAGGGGTAGTTGCCGGTGATGGTGTAGGCGTCGCGGATCCAGAACAGCCGGCCGTCGGCGATGACGAGGTACGGGTCGGAGTCGTAGCGCAGGAAGGGCGCGATGGTCGCGACCCGGTCGGCGATGTTGCGATGAAAGACCAGCCGGCTCTCGGCGCTCAGCTGGCCGCTGACCAGAATCTCGTACGAACGGAAGCGCAGGCTGAACAGCAGCCGCCGGAAGAGGTTCCCGAGCGGGATGCCGCCCCTTCCGTCGTAGCGGACCGAGACGTTGTCGTCACCCTCCGGGTAGTGGAACTCGTCGGTGCGCGTGTTGACCAGGACGTAGTCGTTCGACAGCTCGCCGAAGTAGATGCTCGGCTGGGTCACGGTGAGATCGGCGTCCGACCGGGGGGGCAGGTCCCGGATGAACAGGACGGGCAGCCCTTCCTGGGTCACCTGGTTCACCGGTCCGAGCGCGACGCCGAATCCGTGGGTGTACTGCAGGCGCTCGTTGACCCACGAGCGGTTCGGCAGGCTGGCGGAGTTGAGCTCGCGGCTCGAGACCATCGTCTGCCGGTACTCGCCGTCCACGACGTAGCGGTCGTTGTCGACCGACGCGAACTCGTAGTACGTGCGGATCTCCTGGATCTGGCTGAACGTGTCGAGCAGCGGCTGGTGGTCCCACAGCCGGACGTTGTTGATCGTCTCCGAGTTGTTGGCGATGTCGTCCAGCGTGAGGGACGCGTCGCCCGACACCTGGCGCTCCTCGACCCGGTCGATGTCGAAGGCGGCCCGCGTGGCCGCGATGTTCCGCGCGATGTACGGCGCCTCCTTCTGCTGCTCGTCCGGGGTCACGATCAGCTGCTGCACCGCTACGGCCAGCCCGCCGCCCCCGATCCACACGACCAGATAGCCGGCGGTGGCCGCCGCCGCGGGCCACAGCGACGAGGAGACGGCCGCGTAGGCGGTCGCCGCCGCCCCGAGGCCCGCCACGATCATCAACGTCTGCAGCACCGGCAGGCGCACCGTTGCGTCCACGTACGCCGCGCCGTGGATGATGCCCGCCGGCGAGATCAGCAGGCGGGGCATGTCGAGCCAGGCGCCGACGGCCAGCAGCAGGAAGCCGCAGGCGATCAGCGCCCCGAGGTGCTGCCGCGGGCGCCGGCCCACCTCGAGCCCCTGCGGGGTCAGCTCGAGCTGTCCGCCGATCACGTAGAGGGTGCCCGCGCCGACCAGCGACAGGCCGACCATCGCGAGCAGGAGATAGCGGACCAGGTCGAGCACGGGCAGGGTGAAGATGTAGAAGCCCGCATCCCGCCCGAACAGGGGGTCCGGTTCCCCGAACGGCGTTGCGTCGAGGAACTGCAGCAGCATGAGCCACTGCCCGGACGCCGCCCCCGAGAGGAACAGCGCCATCAGCACCGCGGTTCCGGTCGCCAGCCAGCGCTGCTGGCGGGGCTCGAGCACGACAGGCTGGATGTCGCCGCCGCCGGGAAACACGACGTACGGGCGCTGCTGGCCGCGCGCCGCCAGCCGCAGGTTGGCGAACAGGACCAGGAACGCCGCCGCGAAGACGCCGATGCCCAGCAGGCCCTTCGTCGTCAGGCTCTTGAGGAACACCGACTGGTAGCCGGCCTCGCCGAACCACAGCCACTCGGTGTACAGGTGCGCGAACGACGGCAACGTGACCAGCAGCAGCAGGGCGGTAACGGTGAGAATGATTCTCATTGGCATGGGCGCCTCGCTTCCCCCTCGTTCTTCGAGCAGTATAGGCCTGCCCCGGCCGCGCGGCCAGCCTTCGCTTCGATTGCACGGGGCTGCGCCCCGCACCCCCGGCGTCCGCTTGCGGGGACCCCTTCGCCCCGCGCCGCTCCCGCCGAGGCGCGCTGTGGGCTTCCTTCAGACGGGGCTGCGCCCCGAGCCCCCGGCGTCCGCTTGCGGGGACCCCTTCGCCCCGCGCCGCTCCCGCCGAGGCGCGCTGTGGGCTTCCTTCAGACGGGGCTGCGCCCCGAGCCCCCGGCGTCCGCTTGCGGGGACCCCTTCGCCCCGCGCCGCTCCCGCCGAGGCGCGCTGTGCGCGCCCTGCGGGGTCTGCACCGCTTCTACAGCGCAGACACCTCGCTCACCACTCCTCCATCTCGAACTTGATGTTGCTGCGCTTCGCGGTTTCCTCGATGTCGGCCATCGACCAGGGATTGCCGCACGTCATGATGAGCGAGGTGGAGGGATCGAAACGGTCGCGGATCCGCTGCGCCGACTGGTGCTTCGGCAGCTCCGGCCGCGGCGTGCGCTGCATGCCGGCCTCGGCGCGGGCGAGATCGCCCTGGCCCGCGCGGGCCGCCGCCAGCACCTCCTCCTCCTTCATCGGCAGGTCGAAGATGTGCCGCAGCACGTTGTTCGCCCGTCCCACCCCGACGGCGTCGTCGTCGAGGTCCCGCTGCGTGGGCCGGCTCACCGTCGGCACGTAGCAGAAATCGAAGCGGCCTGCCTGCTCCATGTCGAGCAGCTCCTGGTGGTACGCCAGCTCCTCGTAGGTGCGGTTGGTGTGGAGGATCGTGTACTTGCGCTGGTCGCCGCGTCCGTTCGAGGCCTCGTGGTGGAGCTGCTTGGCCATGGCGATGAACGGCGCCAGGCCCGTGCCGGTGCCCACCATCAGCACGCTGTCGAAACCGGCGGCCCGGTGGTCGAGCGTGAAGTTGCCCGTGATGCGGTCGAAGTAGGTGATCTTGTTGTCGGTCTCGGGGTCCATGTTCATGAAGACCGAGCTCAGGCGCCCGAACTCGCCCTTCCTGATCACTTCGAGGACGACGTAGAACTCGAGGTAGCCGCGTTCTTCCTGTTCCCAGGGGGCCGACGCGATCGAGTAGGAGTGCGTGACCTGGCCGATTTTCTGCTGGCCCGCCTCGTCGAGGTCGGGTCCGTAGATCGCGCCGTCGTCGCCGACGCCCACCTTCCGGGTCAGCTTGCAGTCGTCCCGCCTCAGCGCGATGTACTGCCCGGCCTCGGACGGCGGAAACGCGCTGCCCGCTTCCGGCATCAGCCTGAAGATTGTCAAGATGGAAGAGAGGTCCCTCTTGTAGGTGACCGTGCCGACCTTGCGTCCTGCCATTCAGAGTCCTTTCACGGGTTGGTGCGGGGCGCCGGACGCTGCCCCCTGCCGCCGGCGCGTGTCGAGCGCCGGCCGCGACCCCCCAGGATCCTGCATCGTCCGAGAGGCTGTCAACCCGCCGCCGGCGCCGGGCAGGCACGTCCCGCAGTGGAAAAATCACTGGCGGGTGCTATAGATCAGGCAGTACCCTTCCCGGAGCCACCACATGGACAGAAAGTACCGCCAGCGGGGATACCAGGACGACGATCGCCCGCGCGACACGCCGCGTGACGCGCCGCGCGACGACAAGCGCGAGCGCGGTCCGCGCCGCGGCTACGGCCCGCGCGAGCCGCGGATGATCAACATGCCGGGCTTCCGCGACGTGCTCAAGTGCGCGCGGTGCGGCATTCAGGTCACCACGCCGATCACCTTCGACAGCACGTGCACCCAGTGCGGGAGCGACCTGCACAGCTGCGCGCAGTGCACCTGGTTCGACACGGCCAGCCGCTTCGAGTGCGGCCGGCCGATCCCGGCCCGCGTCTCGCCCAAGCAGGGCCGCAACACCTGCACCTTCTTCGAGGGCCGCGTCACCGTCGAGCGGGAGACGCATTCGACAGGTCCCCGGACGGCCCGCCAGGCGTTCGACGACCTGTTCAAGTGAGGCCGCGTGAGCGCCGCCCCGCCCGACGCGTCGCCCTCCCCCGTGCGGCTCGTCTTCTTCACGCAGACGTTCGGCTGCGAGACCTGCCTCCAGGCCCGCCAGGTGCTCGACGACCTCGCGCGGCGTGCGGCCCGGGTCGCGGTGGAGGAGCACAACCTCGTCCTCGACAGGGACCGGGCGCAGGGGCTCGGCATCGACCGGGCGCCGGGCATCGCGATCGTGGGGTCGCGAGATCTGGGACTGCGCTACTACGGAACCCCGGCCGGCCACGAGCTGCGGTCGCTTGCCGACGCGGTCGCGCTGGCGGGCGGGGCCGCCGGCGACGGGCTGGCGCCGGAGACCCTGGCGGCGCTCGCCGCCCTCGACCGGCCGCTGGACATCAAGGTGTTCGTCACTGCGGCGTGCGCCCTCTGCCCGCAGACGGTCGGTCTGGCCTGGCGGCTGGCCGCGGCCAGCCCCTGGGTCACCGCGTCGGTGTTCGAGGCCACGGAATTCCCCGATCTCCTGCAGCGCTACCGCATCTCCGGCGTGCCGAAGACCGTCATTGACGATCGCATCGAGATCCTGGGCTCGCCGCCGGAGGTCGACTTCGTGCGGGCGGTGCTGCAGGTCGATTCGGCCGCGGCCCCCGACGGCGTCACTTGACGTCGTGGCCCGCCGGCTCGACGACGTGATCCAGCATGTCGAGCAGCACGCGGCTGATGTGCTGGTCGGCGACGCCGTAGTAGACCTGCTTGCCGTGACGCTGGCCGCGCATCACCCGCGCGGCGCGGAGCAGGCGCAGATGGTGGCTGACCAGCGACGACGAGAGGCCGAGCCGCTGCGCCATGTCGCCGACCGAGCTGGGGCCGGGCAGGCAACCCAGGATGACGCGGAGGCGCGTCGGGTCGCCCATCAGCCGGAACATCTCGGCCAGCTGGCTCACCGTGTCGTCGTCGAGGGTCGCGAGCCGGTTCGCCCGCCGTGCGGCCTGCTCCATGGCCGCATTATACAACATATGAACATATGCTAACATGTTCATTCACATGAGCGGACAACACCGGGAACGCAACCTGGACGATCGGCAGCGGCTGCTGGGCGCCCTGTGCCTGACGGGCGGGTTCATGCTGGTGGAGGCGGCGGGCGGCCTGATCACCGGCTCGCTGGCGCTGCTCGCGGATGCCGGTCACATGCTCACCGACACGGCCGCCCTGGGACTGGCCTCCGTCGCCGTGCTGGTGGCGGGTCGCCCGGGCGATGCCAGGCGGTCGTACGGCTATTGGCGTTTTCCGGTGCTCGCGGCCTACGTCAACGCCCTGACGCTGCTGCTGATCGTCGTCTGGATCGCCGCCGAGGCGGTCGGCCGCATCCGCCAACCGGTCGAGATCCTGGCGGGGCCGATGCTGGTGGTCGCGGTCGTCGGCCTGCTCGTGAACCTGGCCGCCTTCCGGCTCCTGCACGGCGGGCGGAGGGACAGCCTCAACATTCGCGGCGCCCTGCTGCATGTGCTCGGCGATCTGCTCGGATCGGCCGCCGCCATCGTCGCGGCGCTGGTGATCCTGGCGACCGGGTGGACCCTCGTCGACCCGCTCCTGTCGCTGCTCGTGGCCCTGCTGGTGCTCAGGAGCGCGGTGTCGCTGCTGCGCCGCGCCGGTCACGTGCTCATGGAGGGCCGTCCCGAGGATCTGGATGCGGCGGACGTCGCCGGCACCATCGCGGCGACGGTGCCCGGGGTCGACCGCGTGCACCACGTGCATATCTGGTCGCTGAGTCCGGACCGGCCGCTGGTGACCCTCCACGCGTGCGTCGACCGTGCCGCCGCGCATGACCGGGCGCTGGAAGGCGTCCGCACCTGCCTGCGCGAGCGGTTCGGACTGCGGCACGCCACGGTTCAGCTCGAGCACGAGCGCTGCGCCGAGCCCGGCGCGTGCGCGCCGGCGGCCGGATAGGCGCCCTGTCGAGGAAGGAAGAGGCCATGACGGTCGAAACACGCGATCCGGTCTGCGGCATGACGGTGGATCCGGACAAGGCCCGGTTCACGCACGAGCACGCCGGGACGACCTACCTGTTCTGCTGCGGGGGATGTCAGGCGGCGTTCCGGAGCGACCCCGAGGCGTTCCTCGGGGCGCGCGGCGAGGCAGGCGGAGACGATGGTTCCCCGCGCGGCCGCCGCGCCGCCGCTCGGGCGCCGGGGCACGCCGCCGGCACACCGCGGGAGTCGTCCGCCGCCGCGTATGTCTGTCCGATGTGCCCCGAGGTCCGCGAAAGCGAACCGGTTCCCTGCCCGAGCTGCGGCATGGCGCTCGAGCCGGAGGTCGTCGCGCCGGTCCCCGCGACGGTGCAGTACACCTGCCCGATGCACCCCGAGGTCGTTCAGGAGGCCCCGGGCGCCTGCCCGCAGTGCGGCATGGCGCTCGAGCCGCGGACGGTGGCGCCGACGGAGGCGCCCAACCCCGAGCTGGCCGACATGACGCGGCGCTTCCGGATTGCCGCGGCGATCGGCCTGCCGGTGTTCGGCCTCGCGATGACCGAGATGGTCGCCGGCGCCGGCGCGCTGCCGCTGAGCCGGACGGCCTCGAACTGGCTGCAGCTGCTGTGCGCGGCGCCGGTCGTCCTCTGGGCGGGCCGACCGTTCTTCGAGCGCGGCTGGGCGTCGGTCGTCAACCGCAGCCCCAACATGTTCACCCTGATCGCCCTGGGCGTCGGCGCGGCCTTTCTCTACAGCGCGGCCGCCACCGTTGTGCCCGGGCTGTTTCCGGCGGGCTTTCGCATGGCGAGCGGCGTCGAGCCGTACTTCGACACCGCGGTCGTCATCATCGTGCTGGTGCTGCTCGGGCAGGTCCTCGAGCTGCGGGCCCGCCAGCGCACCGGCGCGGCGCTGCGCTCGCTGCTCGGTCTCGCCCCGGCCGTCGCGCACCGGGTCGCGGGCGATCGGGAGGAGGACGTGCCGCTCGCGCAGGTCGCGGCCGGCGACATGCTGCGGGTGCGCCCCGGCGAGCGAATCCCGGTGGACGGGGTCGTGGTGAGCGGGCGCAGCGCGGTCGACGAGTCGATGATCAGCGGCGAGCCGATACCGGTCGAGAAGACGGGCGGCGCGGCCGTGGTCGGCGCCACGATCAACGGCACCGGCAGCCTGGTGATGCGCGCCGAGCGGGTAGGTCAGGAGACGCTGCTCGCCCGGATCGTGCAGATGGTGAGCGAGGCGCAGCGCAGCCGGGCACCGATCCAGCGGTCCGCCGATCGGCTCGCGGCGTACTTCGTGCCGGCCGTCGTTGCGGTGGCCGTCGCGGCGTTCGTCGCCTGGAGCCTGGCCGGCCCCGAGCCGCGGCTGGCGTTCGCGTTGCTCAGCGCCGTCGCCGTGCTGATCATCGCCTGTCCCTGCGCGCTCGGCCTGGCCACCCCGATGGCGATCATGGTGGGGACCGGGCGCGGCGCCACGGCCGGCGTCCTCATCCGCAACGCCGAGGCGCTCGAGGCGCTCGAGCGCGTGGACACGCTCATCGTCGACAAGACCGGGACGCTGACCGCGGGCCGGCCGGAGGTGCACACCGTCGTGCCGGCTGCCGGCCGCAACGCCGACGAGGTGGTGCGGCTCGCCGCCGGGCTCGAGCGCGCGAGCGAGCACCCCCTGGCGGCGGCGATCGTGGCCGAGGCCGTGCGGCGCGGCCTGCCCATCGTGCCGGCGGCCGACTTCCGGTCCGAGACGGGCCGCGGTGTGCGCGGGACGGTCGAGGGCCGGCAGGTCGCCGTCGGAACGGCCGCCTTCCTCGCGGCGGAAGGCGCGGATGCGGAAGCGCCGGCCGGGCAGGCCGCCGAGCTGGCGGCTCGCGGCGAGACGGTCGTGCACGTCGGCCTGGACGGCTCGCCGGTCGGGCTCATCGGCATCTCCGACCCCGTCAAGCCGACCACGCCCGAGGCGATTCGCCTGCTCCGGGCGGACGGATTGCGCATCCTGATGATGACGGGCGACAACCGGTCGACCGCGGCCGCCGTGGCGGCGGAGGTCGGCCTGGCGCCGGAAGACGTGCACGCCGAGGTGCTTCCGGCCGACAAGCGGCGGGTGGTCGCCGAGCAGCAGGCGGCCGGGCGCGTCGTGGCGATGGCGGGCGACGGCATCAACGACGCGCCGGCGCTGGCCGAGGCCACCGTCGGCATCGCCATGGGGACCGGCACCGACGTCGCGATGGAGAGCGCGGGCGTGACGCTGATCAAGGGCGATCTGCGCGCCATCGTCCGGGCCCGCCGGCTCAGCCGCGCGACGATGCGCAACATCCGCCAGAACCTGTTCCTCGCCTTCGCCTACAACACCATCGGCGTGCCCGTGGCAGCCGGCGTCCTGTACCCCGTCGCCGGCCTGCTCGTCAGCCCCATCTGGGCCAGCGCGGCGATGACGCTCAGCTCGCTGTCGGTCATCGGCAACGCGCTGCGCCTGCGTCGGGCGTCGCTGTGAGGGCGCTGCGCGAAGCCACGCACGGCGTGGCTCGGCCGGCGCGGCGCGGGGCGTTGGGGTCCCCGCTAGCTGCGCCACGCGGCACTATGGCGAGCCCCCGAGCTGCTGAGCGAGGATGAGCAGCTCGCGGTCGTACTGACCGAGATCGGAGACCCCGACCACCCGCAGCACAGCGGGGTGAGCTACATCCCAGGCGCAAGACACGAAGGGCGAATCGAACGCCAGGTGTTCCCGGGCCCGCGCGGCGATGAAGCGTCTCGCACGACGCGCGAGACGCTGGTAGCATCGGAACCCGGCAACGCGGCGTCGTCGCCCAGGCGAGAGACGCCGGACGCAAACCGGGATTCGGAGCGGAACCACGAGAGGCGCGGAGACATGACCAGCCGGGCGAGCGGCGGCCTGCGCACTGGGCCAGCGGACCGACTTCGGGAAGCTCCGCCGGCGGCTGGACGACGCGGCAGGAAGGACGCGCGAGCGCGCACAGCCCCGCGAGCGCCGCACGACGGCTGACGCGAGGGGTGCCCAGCGCAGGAGAAAACCGATGGCCACGACCGAGCACGCCGTCAAGTTGACGTACGAGGACTACTGCCGGGCACCCGACGACGAGCGCTACGAACTGCTGAACGGCGAGTTGATGATGGTTCCCGCACCGAACACGAAGCACCAGAAGATACTGCTCGGACTGGGCAGCGAACTACGCCGGTTCGTCGAGGAACACGAACTCGGGGAGGTGTACGTCGCGCCTCTCGACGTCGTTCTATCGGATACCGACGTCGTGCAGCCCGATGTTCTGTTCATCTCCCGAGCGCGCGAGCACAGGATCACCGACGAGAACGTGCAGGGAGCACCCCGACCTCGTGATCGAAATCCTCTTGCCGTCCACCGCCGAGCGGGACCTCGAGGACAAGCACGAGCTGTACGGCAGGCACGGGGTGCTTGAGTACTGGATCATCGATCCGGTAGCCGAGACCGTCGCCGTCCATCGACAACGGGACGGGAAGCTCGAACGCACCGGCCGGTTCGGCCGGGGCGAGAGCCTGGCAACGGCCCTGCTCGAGGGACTGGCGCTTGAGCTCGACGACATCCTCGCGAGGTGAGCAGCCGGCAGCCAAGTGAGGTTGTGCTCGGCGCTGGCTCAATACAGCGCGGCTCGGCAGGCCCGGCGCGGGGCGTTGGGGTGCCCGCTAGCACCTGCCGGGCGCTTGGGGCGCAGCCCCATCAAGATGATGCCGGACCCACGCGCTTCACGTGCCGCACCTCGACGTACCGGGCCGCCGCCGACCGAGGCTGAAGGAAGCCCCCGATGAACCAGGAAACGGCCCCGACGAGCAGGGCGCCGAGCATGGCCCAGCCGAACGAGCGGACGCTGAAGCCGGGGACCAGCAGGGCGGCGAAGGCGAACGAGAGGCCGTTGACGACGAGGTAGAACAGCCCGAGCGTCAGCACGGTGATCGGCAGCGTGAGCAGCAGCAGGAGCGGCCTGACGACGGCGTTCGCGAACCCCAGCGCGAGCGCCGCTATCAGCAGCGCCGGCAGGGAACTGACGTTGACGCCGGGCAGCACCCATGCCGTCGCGCCGAGCGCCACGGCGGTGGTGATCCAGTGGGCGATGAAACGGCTCATTGGGCCGCCGCGGCCAGCTCCTCGCGCACCATCTCGTCGAAGAAGTCCAGGGGCAGCGCCCCGAAGACCGGGCGCCCGTTGATGAACAGGGTGGGCGTCGACGACGCGCCGAGTCGCCTTCCCGCGTCCATCTCGTCGTTGACCGACTCCGCGTGGCGGTCGTCCTCCAGGCACGCCGCGAAGGCGTCCGCGTCGAGGCCGAGCTCGTCCGCGTAGGCCTTCAGCGACTCGACGTCCAGCGCGTCCGGCGTGGCGAAGAGCTTGTCGTGGAACGGCCAGAACTGCCCCTGGTCGTGCGCGCAGTGGCCGGCCTCGGCCGCCTTGAACGCGTTCGGGTGGTTGGGCAGGGGGAAGTCCTTGTAGACGAATCGAATCTCGTCCGGGTAGCGCTCGAGCAGCGCGTCCATCGTGGCGGTCGCCTGCTGGCAGTACGGGCACTCGAAGTCCGAGAACTCCACGATCACCACCGGCGCGTCGGCCGGACCCTTCGAACGATCGCTGGCGGACAGCTCGATCTCCTGCCTCGGCGGCGGTAGCGTGATCACGATGTCGTCGGCGGCCCGCCGCAGCTCGGTCATGTAGCGCCGCAGCGCCTGCGCCGGCTGCTGCCGCTCGAGCAGGGAGCGAATCTCGGGGCGCATCTCCTCGAGCGTGCGACCGCCGAGGCGGTCCCTGTTCACCTCGTAGATGCGGTCGATCTGGGCGTCCGTGACCGCCTCGGTGCGTGCCGGCAGCTCCGCCTCGAGCAGCTCCTCGCGCCCGACGCCTCGCGCCTCCGCCTCGCGCTCGATCAGGCGGTTGCCGACGACGTCGTCCAGCACCTGCCGGCGCGCCTCGTACAGGTCCTGCAGCTGCTCCAGGCGCCCGCGCGGGTCGGCCTCGTTCCAGGCATCCTCGAGGTCTGCCAGCGTGACGACCGAGTCGCCGACGCGGGCGGCCACGTCGTCCTGATCCTGCGCCTGCGACATCGCGACGCAGCCCGCGGCCGCAACGGCCGGCAGACCGACGAGACACAACGTTCGGAGCAATGCTGCCATGGAACCTCCAATTGTCACTGTACCATATGAGTCCATGGCGAAAGGCCCCGCTGCATTCGACGGGCGATGCATCCCGTCTGACTGCGTTGGTCCTCGGTCGAATATGCCCAATATGCTCCCTCGTCACGCCTTGTCAGCCGGGCTCCTCGCCCGTCTCGGTGCGACGCGGGGTTTCACCATGGGCTCATAAGCCCGCCATGCCCACGCACCGGGTCCGGCCGGTTCGTCCCGCCGCCTGCACGGGCCCCGTCGCGGTGGCGCGCGACGCGGAGACACTGGCGGGGTTCCTGCAAGACGCGGCGCACTATCCCGGCGGGCACGCCGCCGGCGTCGCGCATCCCCGCTCCGAGCTCGAGCTCGCGGCGCTGGTGCAGCAGGCCCGGCGGGTGCTGCCGGTCGGGGCGCAGTCGTCGCTGACCGGCGGTGCGACGCCCATGGGCGAGCTCGTCGTCAGCACGCGGCGTCTCGATCGAATCGTCCGGGTGGGCACCGGCGAGATCACCGTGCAGGCCGGCGTGCCGCTGACCGCGTTGCGCGACGCGCTTGCACCGCGCAACGCGTGCTACCCGCCGGTGCCGACGTTCGAGGGCGCCTGCGCCGGCGGCGTGGCGGCGACCAACGCGGCCGGCGCCGCCACGTTCAAGTACGGCGCGACGCGGCGCTGGATCCGCGGGCTGCGGGTGGTGCTGGCCGACGGCTGCCTCCTCGAGCTCCGGCGCGGCGACTGCCGCGCCCACCCCGCCGGCTACTTCGAGCTCCACGCGCCGGACGGCGTGCGGCGCATTCCGATCCCCCGCTATCGGATGCCCGACGTGCCGAAGGTCTCGGCCGGGTACTTCGCCGAGCCGGAGATGGACCTCGTCGACCTCTTCGTCGGCTCGGAGGGCACGCTGGGCATCATCACGGAAGTCACCTGCGGCCTGGTGTCGCCGCCGCCCGAGCCTTGCGTGGTCTGGCTGCCGCTGCCCGCTGAGCCGGTGGCGCTCTCGCTCGTGACCGCGCTCCGGCGCGAGGCCGAGGCCACGTGGCGCTCGGCGGACGCCCGAGGCCTCGACGTCGCGGCCGTCGAGATGCTCGATCGGCGCAGCCTGGAGCTGGTGCGCGACGACGGCGCGGACCGGACGCACGGCGTCGCGCTGCCGACCGACGCGGCGGTTGCGCTGCTGGTGCAGGTCGAGCTCCCGCCCGGGAGCCTGGCCACGCCGGGCGCGGCGTACGAGCAGATCGGCGCGGCGCTCGAGCCGGCGACGCCCGATACCCCGCTGGTGCGCCTGTGCCGACTGCTGGCGGGGGCCGGCGTGCTCGACCGCGCGGAGATAGCGCTGCCCGGCGACCGGCGCCGGCAGGCGCAGCTCTTCGCTGTGCGCGAGGCGGTGCCCGAGGCGGTGAACCGGCGCGTGGGAGCGGCGCAGCGCACCGTCGACGCCGGCATCGGCAAGACGGCGGCCGACATGATCGTGCCGTTCCCGCGCTTCGCCGACAGCCTCCGGATCTTCCGGGACGCCTTCGAGCGGCGCGGTCTCGACCACGCCATCTGGGGGCATGTCTCGGACGCGAACGTGCATCCCAACGTGATCCCGCGCAGCCTGCGGGACGTGGCAGCCGGCCGGGAAGCCATCCTGGCCTGCGGCCGCGAGGTCATCCGCCTGGGCGGCTGCCCCCTGGCGGAGCACGGCGTGGGGCGCAACCCGGTCAAGCAGGCGCTGCTGCGCGAGCTGTACGGCGCGGCCGGCATCGACGAGATGCGGCGCGTCAAGGCGGCGCTCGATCCGGAGGGCAAGCTCGCGCCGGGCGTCGTGTTCCCGGCGCTGCCCGGCGCCTGAGCGGGCGGTGCGCCGGGGATGCCCGGCTATTGCCGGTTCACGACCAGACAGCGGGCCATCCGGTCGTGCAGGGCCTGCTTTCTGACCGTGAACGCCGCCATGATGAAGCCGCCGAGCAGCGGCAGCGCGGAGATGAACTTGCCGAAGAAGCGCCAGGTCGCCCGTTCGAAGCCGATGCGGTCGCCCGCCAGGTCGGTGACCCTCAGCCGCAGGGCCAGCTTGCCCAGCGTTGCCTGGAGCGGCGACGACTCCATGAGCGCGAAATACATCCAGCAGAAGAAGAGCGCCAGCAGTTGGGCGGCGCCCTCGAAGACGGCGGTGAGGGCCACCGGATCGGGCTCCTCGCCCTCGGCGATGACCACCAGCATCATGAGGGCGAGGACCGGACCGCCGAACACCACGCTCCCGACGGCGGTGACGACGGCGTCGATGAAGGCGGCGGCGAACCGTCTCCAGAAGCCCGCGCAGATCGCTGTTGCCACAGCCGCTCCCCGTCAGGTCAGGCCGCGGGCTTCCATCAGACGGGGGTGCGCCTACTGCGACAGGGCCAGCTCCTCGGCGAGCCAGGCGTCGAACTCCGCCTGCGACTGGACCGTCACCTCGGCCTTCATCCGGTAGTGGCCGAGGCCGCACAGCTGCGAGCAGTTGATCTGGTAGTCGCCCGGCCGCGTCGGCTCGAACCAGAGCGGAATCTCCATGCCGGGTATGGCATCCTGCTTGACCCGCATCTCGGCGATCCCGAGGCTGTGGATGACGTCCTGGGTCGACAGGTAGAGGATGGCCGGCTTGTCGACCGGCAGGTTCATGCGGTTGATGGAGACGACGTCGTCGGCGGCGTTCGGGTCGTCCCGGTCGAGCCCGACGATGTTGGTCGGCGTGATCAGGCTGAGGTCGCGCCGCCCGAAGCGGCCGTCCGTTCCCGGGTAGTGGGCGTGCCACTCGAACTGGCGCGCGATCATGTGCACTACCGTGGACTCCGACTCCGGCGGGAGCTCGTTGATCCGGTTGGCCCAGGCGGGAATGGCGAAGCCGATCAGCAGGACCGCCTCGATGACGGCCACGGCAATCTCCAGGTAGCTGGAGGTGTGGCTGGTGACGCCGGTGTAGTCAGCCTTGGGGTTCGCCGCGGCGCGGAATCGGATCAGCACCCAGACGAAGTAGATCCCCCACCCGATGAACAGGATGAACATCAGGTAGTGGATCAGGATGATCATGTTGTCGATTTCGCCGGCGTGGGCCGATGCCTGCACCGGCAGTCCCAGGAACTCACCCATCGAAACGCTCTCCCTCCGGCTGACCCAACGCCTGCCGCGAACGCTTTATCAAGTGAAAAATGAACCCCACGAAGCCGGTCAGCACGCCGCCGGTGACGCCCAGCAGCATGAAGACGGCCCAGTTCATCCCCTGCGCCAGCTGCGAGTCCGGGTCGCCGCCGAAGCAGATCGGGCAGGCGAGCGCATCGCCGGCCGCCAGGACGAGTCCGGCGGGAACCAGCAGCGCCAAGCGCGCGATTCTGTCTGTCATGACCGTGCTACTCCATGCCGATGCGGCGCGTCTTGCGCACGAACGCGACCAGGTACGCGCTCATGCCCAGCCCCGCGGC
Source organism: Vicinamibacterales bacterium (assembly GCA_963665465.1). Taxonomy (GTDB): domain Bacteria; phylum Acidobacteriota; class Vicinamibacteria; order Vicinamibacterales; family UBA8438; genus JAAXGX01. The sequence goes on along the minus strand of OY762226.1, from coordinate 2,531,698 downwards.
CAGCGATCCCACCGCGAACGCGAGATGCCCCGCCGCGCCCCGGTCGGACGCGTACATGGTGAGGCCCCACAACGCCACCATCATGGCCAGCGCGATCGACGCCGCGATGAAGACGAGGTGGATCCCGCGCAGCGACGTCATCAGTGATGCGCCTCCGCGGCCGGGGCGTTGGCGTTCGGCACCGTCGTGTGCACCCCGTAGGTGTCCGTGTGCCCCAGAATGGGTATGAAGATCAGAACGATGAAGAAGAACACCGTCAGCAGCAGCGCCCAGTAGATGGGCGGGCGCTCGCCGATCAGGTGCATGAAGTAGCTGGCCACCAGCGAGCCCTTCGTGGTCGCGATGACCAGCGCCACGAAGATCGCGAGCGGCACGCCGAACTCGATGAACGACACCAGCACCGTGACCACCGTCAGCACCAGCAGGGCGCCGCCGATCTTCCAGTACAGCCTGATGTGTTCTCTGACTTCCTCTGGGTTCTCGCTCATCGTGCGCGTCTCCTGAGTGCTCGCGGCGTTACAGCAGGTACAGCACCGGGAACAGGAAGATCCATACCAGGTCCACGAAGTGCCAGTACAGGCCGGCCGCCTCGATGCGGTTGATGAACTGCTCGCGGTTGGTCTTCCACAGCGCGGCCCCGGGGCCGAGGAAGTAGCCGTTGACGATGACGCCGCCCACGATGTGCAGCGCGTGCAGCCCGGTCATGGTGAAGTAGATGGCGAGGTACGTGCTCACCGCCGGCACGTCGCCGTGCGAGAACTTGTCGTAGTACTCGTACGACTTCACGACGAGGAACAGCAGCGACAGGCCGACCGTCAGCCCCATGTAGCGCTTGTACCCGTTGAAGTCGCCCAGCTTGAGCGCGGCGTAGCACAGCACCATCGTGACGCTCGACAGGATGAGCACGACGGTGTTGAACGCCCCGATGGGGACGCTGAGGATGTCGGCGCCGAACGGCCACTCGACGGCGTTGATGCGCAGCAGGATGTAGGTGGAGAACAGCCCGCCGAACAGCATCACTTCGGACGCCAGGAACAGCCAGATCCCCAGCTTGACGTTGGTCAGCCCGGTGTCAGGCCGTTCTTGCACTACGTACGGTATATCCATCGCCTCTCACACCTTGGCAGGCGCGGCCTGCGTTCCGTCCGGGTCGCCCTGCATCACGAAGTCGGCAGCCGCGCCCGGCACGCTGTACTCGTACGGTCCGCGGTGCACCCGCGGCGGCGTCAGGAAGTTGCCGTGCGGCGGAGGTGACGGCGCCGACCATTCGAGCGTCGTTGCCTGCCACGGGTTCTCGCCGACCTTCTCACCCTTCTTGATGCTCCAGAAGAAGTTGAAGATGAACGGCAACTGGAACAGCGCCAGCGACCAGGCGCCCCACGAGATGACGGTGTTCCAGACCAGCACGTCCTGGTTCATCGTGTACTCGAGGCCGCCGTCGGCCATGCGCCGGTTCATCCCCGAGAGCCCCTGGATGAGCATCGGGAAGAAGACGATGTTGATCGTGACGAACGAGCCCCAGAAGTGGATCTGGCCGAGCAGGTCGTTCATCTTGCGGCCGGTCGCCTTGGGGTACCAGTAGTAGACGCCGCCGAGCAGCGCGAGCACCGTGCCGGGCGCCACCACGTAGTGGAAGTGCCCGATGACGTAGTAGGTGTCGTGCAGGTGGATGTCGGGCGCCGCCAGGCCCAGCGGCAGGCCGGTCAGGCCGCCGATGGCGAACATCGGCAGGAACGCCAGCGCGAACAGCATCGGCACCGTGTAGCGGATCGACCCGCCGTACAGCGACAGCAGGAACGCGGACAGGATGACGACCGACGGGATCGAGATGATCATCGTCGTCGTCTGGAAGAACGAGCTCATCGTCGTGCCCATGCCGGTCATGAACATGTGGTGCGCCCAGACGACGAACGACATGAACCCGAGGAAGACGACCGACGCGACCAGCACCCGGTAGCCCCAGATCGGCTTGCGCGTGTTGTTGGCGAGAATCTCCGCCACGATGCCCATGGCCGGGAGGATCAGGACGTAGACCTCCGGGTGGGCCAGGAACCAGAACAGGTGCTGCCACAGCAGCGGGCTGCCGCCGCCGCTCACCTCGAGCGGGGCGTCGCCGACCACCAGGCCGCTGGGCATGAAGAAGCTGGTGCCGGCCACGCGGTCCATGAGCTGCAGGACGCCCGCGGCCTCGAGGGGCGGGAACGCCAGCAGCAGCAGGAACGAGGTGACGAGCTGCGCCCACACGAAGAACGGCAGGCGGAAGAAGCTCAGGCCCGGCGCCCGCAGCTGCACGGTCGTGACGATGAAATTGACCGAGCCGAGCAGCGACGAGGTGATCAGGAAGATCATCCCGACCAGCCACATCGTCTGTCCTGTCGTGGCGATGACCGACAGCGGCGCATACGACGTCCAGCCGGAGTTGGCCGCGCCGCCCGGGACGAAGAAGCTGGCGAACATCACCACGCCGCCCAGGAAGAACGACCAGTAGCTCGCCATGTTGAGCTTGGGGAACGCCATGTCGGGCGCGCCGATCTGCAGCGGGAGCACGAAGTTGCCGAAGCCGCCGACCGCCAGCGGCACGACGCCCAGGAAGACCATGATGGTCCCGTGCATGGCGCCGAGCTGGTTGTAGAACTCCGGCAGCATGATGCCGCCCGGCGCGCGCGTGTCGCCGAGCAGCCCGCCGATGATCGGGATCGGCTGGAACGGGTAGGCGAGCTGCCAGCGCATCACCATCATCAGGCCGAAGCCGAACAGCAGGAACAGCAGCCCGGTGACGGCGTACTGGATGCCGATGACCTTGTGGTCTACCGAGAAGACGTAGGTTTGCAGAAAGCCCTGATCTTCGTGCCCGTGCGCGTGCGCGTCGCCGTGCTCGGCGTGGGCGGTCTGTTCGGTCGTTGTCACGTCAGCCAACTCGTGACCCCTTTCTCAGGCACAGCGGAAGCGAGTGGAACTCGAACAATGGGAGCGGCGGCAGGCGTACCACCCGGTCCCCGGCCGCTCCGGCCGGGGAAATTCTATCCGGCGGCCGTGCGGTGCGCAAACCGCGCGCCGTGTCACGCAGCCGTCGCCTCGCGGAGCGCCCGCCGCGCGGTGCGGGTGACCAGCGCCGTCACCGCGATGGTGGCGGCCAGGCCGAGCACGACCACGGCGTAGTAGGCCGGCCCCCGCTCCGGCCCGCCGCCGCCGGCCAGCCGGATGACGTCGCCCACGACCACCCCGGCCCAGGTGTAGAGGAGCGAGCCGGGCAACATGCCGATGGAGGCGAGCACGTAGTCGGCGAACCGCACCTTGGTCAGGCCCAGGGAGTAGTTCAGCAGGTTGAAGGGGAAAACCGGCGACAGCCGCAGCAGCACGACGATCTTCCACCCCTCGTGCCCGATCGCCCGGTCGACCGCCCTGAACCGGGCGTTGCCCTCGATGCGCTGCTCGATCGCACCGCGGGCCACGTAGCGGGCGAGCAGGAAGGCGAGCGACGCGCCGATGGTCGCTCCGGTCATGACGTAGACGACGCCCTGGACGAGCCCGAACGTCGCCCCGGCGGCGATCGTCATGACCGCCCCCGGAATGAACGCCACGGTGGCCACGGCGTAGCCGCCGATGAAGGCCAGCGGCGCCAGCGCCCCGAGGCCGTCGACCCACGTCACGAAGCGGTCGAGATAGACGCCGAACTGCCGCCCGAGCGCCACGAGGGCCACCAGCGCGACGACGCCGACGAGGAGGCGGGCGAGATTCGAGCGCTGCTGCGCGTCGGATTGCGTGTCCACGTCTCTATCCAGCGTAGCAGAGCGCGGCCGTCACGAGCGGCCGCTCACGCCGCTGGCGCCGGCGTGGAACGGATGCTGTCGTTGACGCCGGTGCTACCGATTCGGCAGGACCCGGTAGCCCTTGCCGCCGAGCAGCCGTTCGTCGGCCGTGACGAGGCGCAGGTCGAGCGCGGCCGCCGTGGCGGCCAGCAGCCTGTCGGCGGGATCGCTGTGGGGGAGCTCGATCGACGGCAGGACGCGGACTATCGCGTGGGTGAGCGGAGCCTCTCTGAACGGTGCGACGCCCAGTGCCTCGTCGAGCCACGTCGCGAAGTCGCCGCGGGGCACGATTCTGCCCTTGTCGACCAGGAGCGTGACCTCCCACAGCGAGATCGATGACAACCACAACTGCGCCGTGCGCGAGCGGAGCGCTCGCGTCACACGCGGCGAGAGCCGCGCCGGATCGAGCACGCTCCACACCCAGATGTGCGTATCGAGGAGCAGCCTCACCCGCTTTCCGCGTCCCAGGTGACCAGCTCGCCGGTCGGTGCGGTGATGTCGCCGGCAATCTCCGCCGTGCCGGCCATCGCGCCCAGCCAGTCGCGTGCCGTCTTCTCCGGCGGTCCCGGCGGCACCACGTCCGCGACCGGAACGCCGCGGCGCGTCACGCGCACCGGCACGCTCGTCTTGCGTACCTGTTCCAGCACGGCCAGACAGGTCGCCTTGAATTTCGAGATCGCCATCTGCTCCATCACCCGCACATCGTATCATGGTCAATGACCATGGTTGTATGCCGGCGTGGCGCCGATGTCGGTGTGATCCGGTAGTCTGGGCTCGGAGATCGGACGCCAATGCCCCATTCCCTCGCCGATCCGGATAGGCAGATTCGGGCCGCGGCATTCGCTGCAATCGAGAGACTCTCGCGCCTGTGGAACGGGCAGCTTCCCTGGGAGGCTCTCAGAGCGGGCTTCCTGGTGGGCGGCGAGCGCGTACTGTTCGCCAACCGGGCGAAAGGCATTTTCAAGCCGCGGCGGATGAGCGCGGCGCTCAGCATCAAGACGACGGTGCCTCGATCCGGCAGGTTGGCCTGGTACCGCGATCAGAGCTTCGAGTCGAATCTGGACGACACGACCGGTTTGCTTCGGTACGACCTCGCGCGGGGTGGGCGGAACGATCCGAGCAACCGCGCGTTGGGCGTCGCGATGCAGCGGCACGCGCCGCTGATCTACTTCATCGGTGTCGCTCCGGGCATGTATCAGCCGATATTCCCTGTCTGGGTCGAACAGTTCAGACCGGAGGAGGGCTACGTGTTGCTGTCAACCGCCGACTCCACGGCTTCGAAAGGGGATCTGGTCGCCGTTGCGAGGGAGGGCTCCGAAGCCTCCTACTCGTTGACCACCACGACGACGAGAAACCACCAGGCGTGGTTCAGCGCTCGCACCAAAGCGGCGTACCGTTGGAGATGCGCGTTCAGCGGGCTGCCGGTGCGCGAACTCCTGGTCGGCGCCCACATCGTGCCTGACGCCGACGGCGGTCCACCCATGGTCCAGAACGGGATCTGCATGTCCACGCTTCACCATGTCGCGTTCGATTCGCACCTGATCGGGGTCGATCCGGATTTTTTCATCCACGTGTCGTCGCCGTTGCGTGAGCAGCAGGACGGCGATCTCCTGACCGCCCTCAAGGGCCTTGACGGAGCGCGGCTTCGGCTGCCGCGAGAGCGGGAGGACTGGCCGGAGCGCGCCTACCTGGAGCGGCGATTCATGCGCTTTCGGGAAGGGTTCGGGTAGGAGGACTCAAGATCTTCGACACCACCGTCACTTGCATATGACGACTATGTCGACGCTCGTTCCATCCGTTGATGGCTCAGGCGCGCCGCGGTGGTATAACGGGAAGAGGACGTGCGGCCATGGCCGTCAGCGTTTTCGACCTCTTCACGATCGGGATCGGACCCTCCAGCTCCCACACCGTCGGTCCGATGCGGGCGGCGCGGCAGTTCGTGCTCGCGCTGCAGGCCTCGGGGAACCTCGCGCGCGTCACCCGGATTCGCGTCCGGCTGTACGGCTCGCTGGCCGCGACCGGCCGCGGCCACGGCAGCCACCGGGCGCTGATGCTGGGGCTGGAGGGCGACACGCCCGAGGCGGCCGATATCGACCGCCTGCCGGATCGCATCGCCGCCATCGCCGCGAGCCGCCGGCTGAACCTGCTCGGGGAGCACACGATCCGCTTCGATCCCGACGCGGACCTCGTCTTCGAGCGGCGCGCGCGCCTGCCCGGTCACCCCAACGGCCTGCGGTTCACCGCTCTGGCAGCCGCCGACGCCATCGACGAGCGGGTCTACTACTCGGTCGGCGGCGGCTTCGTGGCGACCGCCGACGACGCAGGCCGGCCCGTGCTGGCCGAGCGCGACACGCCGCTGCCGCTGCCGTTCACGAGCGCGCGGGCGCTGCTGGCGCTGTGCGAGCGCCACGGGCTGGGGACAAGCGGCGTGATGCTGCGCAACGAGCGGGCGTGGCGCGCGGAGGCCGACGTGCGCGCCGGCCTGCTGGCGATCTGGGAGGCGATGCAGCAGTGCGTCCGGCGGGGCTGCGAGCGCGACGGCAAGCTGCCCGGCCTGCACGTGGAACGGCGCGCCGCGAAGCTGCACCGGCAGCTCGTCGACCAGCCGGACACGTCGCCGCGCGACCCGCTGGCCGCCATGGACTGGGTGAATCTCTACGCCCTCGCGGTCAACGAGGAGAACGCCGCGGGCGGCCGGGTCGTGACGGCGCCCACCAACGGCGCGGCCGGCATCATCCCGGCCGTGCTGCACTACTACGCCCGCTTCTGCGGCGGGGACGACGACGGCGTCGTCCGCTTCCTGCTCACGGCCGGCGCCGTCGGCCTGCTCTTCAAGACCAACGCGTCGATCAGCGGCGCCGAGGTGGGCTGCCAGGGCGAGGTGGGGTCGGCCTGCTCGATGGCGGCCGCGGGGCTGACCGAGGTGCTCGGCGGCACGCCCGCCCAGGTCGAGAACGCCGCGGAGATCGGCATGGAGCACAACCTGGGCCTCACCTGCGACCCCATCGGCGGGCTGGTGCAGATTCCCTGCATCGAGCGCAACGCCGTCGCCGCGGTGCAGGCGATCAACGCCTCGCACCTCGCGCTGCGCGGCAGCGGCCGGCACTTCGTCTCCCTGGATCGGGTGATCCGGACCATGCGGGACACGGGCCGCGACATGCAGGAGAAGTACAAGGAGACCGCCCGCGGCGGTCTGGCCACGCACGTGGTCCACGTCCCGGTCAGCGTCACGGAGTGCTAGGCCGCTCCCGCCGAGGCGCGCTGTGCGCGCCTTGCGGAGTCTGCGCCGTTCTGCGGAGCAGGTTCCTGGGCCGCTCGACCGGCGGCTATACTCGCATCGTGACCCGCACCTACGTCGCGGTCGTCGTCGTCCAGGCAGCAGTGCTGGCGGCGCTCTGGGTGCTCTCGCGTCACTTCGCAGGGTGACGAGCATGGTGACGAGCACGGTGCAGGAAGACGGCCGGGCAACGCTCGTCGTCGTCCTCTTCTGCGTCTGCCTGGCGGCCGGGCCCGCAGCCGCCGCCGCGCAGTCGGGTGCGATCTCGGGCTCGGTCGTCGACGCGACCGGCGGCGTGCTGCCCGGCGTGACCGTCACGCTGCGTGGCGGCCCGGACGGGCCGCGGGAGGCGCAGACGGACGCGAGCGGGCGGTTCGCTTTCAGTGACCTTGCGCCCGGCACGTACACGGTGGGCGTCTCGCTGGCCGGCTTCGGCGCCGTGACGGTGGACGGCGTCGCGGTGGGGGCCGATGCGGTGGCGCTCCCGGCCGTCACGCTGCGCGTGGCGGCGTTCGACGAGGCGGTGGTCGTGACGGCGACCCGCATGGAGGAGCCGCTGCAGCAGGTGCCGATGAGCATCGCGGCCGTGACCGGCGCCGACATCGAGCGGCGCGCCATCGAGAACCTCACGGAGCTGGCGCGCTGGACGCCCGGCCTGACCGTGGTCGACCAGGGCGCGCGCGGCAGCAACGCCATCATCGCCCGGGGCCTCAACACGGATTCGCTGAACGGCTCGGAGTTCACGGGCAACAACTACAACAACGGCGTGGCGACGTACCTCGGCGACATCCCGCTCGCGATCGATCTCCGGCTGCACGACATCGAGCGGGTGGAGGTGCTGCTGGGACCGCAGGGCACGCTGTACGGCGCCGGCACGCTGGCGGGAGCCGTGCGCTACCTGCCGCGGCCGCCGGACACGGAGCGGCGCACGCTCGAGGTCCGCGGCGACCTGTTCGCCCTGGCGCACGGCGGCGCCCCGGGCTCGGACGCCGGGCTCACGTTCAACCTGCCGCTCGTCGCGCGCCGCCTGGCGCTGCGCGGGTCCATCGACCGCTACGGCAACCCGGGCTTCATCGACTACGACTACCTGCTGCGCACGCCGGGCGTCTCCGAGCCGGAGCCGGATCTGACCGATCCCGAGGCGGTCGCCGCGAACCTGCGGAGCGAGCCGGACGCCAACACCGAGGAGACGGTCTCCGCGCGGCTCTCCCTGCTGTGGCAGGCGACCCCGGAGCTGTCGGCCCTGTTCGCCTACCACCTGCAGGACCAGCAGACCGGCGCGCGGCAGGTCAACCACGCCCGATCGTTCGACACCGGCCGCTACGTGGCGGCGCACCGCTATCTCGAGCCGAACGACCGCAAGAACCAGTTGTGGAGCCTGGAGCTGACCTGGGCGCCGCGCTGGGCGGAGCTGACCACCGCCGTCGGCTACTCCCGCTACACGGCGCAGGGTCAGCGCGACCAGACCGACCTGCTGATCCAGGCCTTCGGCATCGGGGGGTTGCTGCCCGGCACGTTTCCCGCACTCGACAGCGCGCGGGCGCTGGATCCGGGCGTCACCGCGCTCGACCTGACGTCGCGGTTCCGCTCGTTCTCTGCCTATACGCGCGAGGATTCGCGAGAGGAGCGCTTCAACTGGGAGACGCGTCTCGTCTCGACGGGCGACGGGCCGTGGCGCTGGGTCGGCGGCGCCTTCTTCAACAACTACGACAGCAGCGGGACGAGCTTCGAGCTCGCGCCGGGGCTGACGGAGTTCTCCGGCATCACGCCCATCCTGGGGGGCAGCCCGGCGAGCGAGCCGGTCGAGTACCACTCGCTGGGCAGCCAGGCGGTGGAGGAGCGGGCGCTGTTCGGCGAGCTCTCGCGCGACCTGGGCGACCGCTGGCGGGTGACAGCCGGCGGCCGCTGGTTCGGCTACCGCATCGAGACCGGCAGCCTCACCGAGTTCCCGTACACCCCCCAGTACAACTCGCCGTTCACCGACTTCGGGTCCGACGACCGCGGCGTGCTGTTCAAGGCGAGCGTCAGCTACCGCGTCGATGAGCAGACGAACGTCTACTTCACGCGCTCGGAGGGGTATCGCATCGGCGGCGGCAACAACTTCCGGGTGTGCACCGACGAGGAGATCGCGCTGCTCGAGGACATGGATCCCGGCAACGATCCTCCGCAGTCGGGTTGCATCTACGAGGACCAGGCGCTGATCCGGCCCGACACCACGACCAACTACGAGCTCGGGATGCGCCGCTCGTGGCGCGACGGGCGCTTCACTGCCAGCGGCACGCTCTTCCACGTCGACTGGGAGGACATCCAGGTCGCGGGGCTCACGCCGTTCAGCGCGCAGCCGATCACGCTCAACGGCGGCGCTGCGGTGAGCCGCGGGGTGGAGCTGGCGGGCTCGGCCGGGGTGACGGACGCGTTCCGGCTCCGCGGGTCGTGGTCCTACACGGACGCGAAGCTGAGCCAGGATTCCCCCGGCCTGCTCGACGGCGGCGCCGACGCCTTCGAGGGCGACCGCCTCTCCGGCGCGCCGCGCCGGCAGGGCAGCCTGCTGGCCTCGTACGGCGTGCTGCTCGGCGGCGGCACCGGGCTCGAGCTGCTGTACGGCTACACCTACATCGGCGACGTGTTCACGCGGATAGGCCTGCGCGCCGGCGGCGAGACGCTGCCGGCCTACGATCTCCACAACGTGTCGCTCGCGCTCTCGAGGGACGACTGGACCCTGACGTTCTACGCGGACAACCTCTTCGACGAGTACGCCGTGACGGGCGTGCGGCAGACCCCCGGCCTCATCGGCCGCACCGAGGACGGCTTCCGGTCGCGCCGCTACTTCGCCAACGTGCTCGCCCCGCGGCGGGCCGGCGTGCGCATCCGCTACGCGTTCGGGTAGGCGCGCAGCCCGAGGAAGGCGCGGATGCACCCCATCGACTGGACGATCATCCTCGCCTACCTCGCCTGGGTGCTGTACGACGGGGTGAAGCGCGCGAAGGGGACCGGCAAGGTAGACGGCTACTTCCTGGCCTCGCGCTCGCTGCCCTGGTGGGCGGTCGGCCTGTCGGTGATGGCGACCCAGATGAGCGCCATCACGCTGGTCGGCACGACGGGCCAGGGCTACGACGACGGCATCCGCTTCGTGCAGTTCTACTTCGGCCTGCCGCTGGCGATGATCATCCTGTCGCTGACGCTGGTCCCCTTCTTCCACCGCGCGCGCGTCTTCACGGCGTACGAGTACCTCGAGCGGCGCTTCGACGCCCGCACGCGGGCGCTGGCCAGCCTGCTGTTCCTGGTCTCGCGCGGCCTCGGCGCGGGCGTGATCATCGCGGCGCCGGCCGTGATTCTCTCCATCGTGCTCGGCTGGAGCCTGCCGCTGACCGTCCTGGCCATCGGCCTGCCGACCACCGTCTACACGATGCTGGGCGGCGTGCAGGCGGTGACCTGGGCCGACGTCAAGCAGATGGTGGTGATCATGGTAGGGGTGACGGCGGCGGTGGCCGCCCTCGTCGCCGGCCTGCCGGACGACATGAGCCTGGAGCCGGTGCTGCACGTGGCGGGGGCCACCGGGCGGCTGCAGGCGATCGACTTCACCTTCGAACTGACCGAGACGTACACGTTCTGGTCCGGCCTGCTGGGCGGGTTGTTCCTGATGCTGGGCTACTTCGGCTGCGACCAGAGCCAGGTCCAGCGCTATCTGACCGCGAAGTCGGTGGACGCCGGGCGGCAGTCGCTGCTGCTGAGCGCGTTCGCCAAGATTCCGCTGCAGGTGCTCATCCTGACGATGGGCGTGCTGGTCTTCTGCTTCTACCTCTTCTCCGAGCCGCCGATGCTGTTCAACCAGGCGCACCGGGGGGCCGTCGAGGCGAGCGGGCGGGCCGGCGAGTACCGCGCGCTGGAGGACGAGTTCCGGTCCGCCCACGCCGGCCGGCGCAGCGATGCCGCGTCGGTGGTGGCGGCGCGCGAGGCGGGCGACGCCGCGCGCACGGCGAGGTCCAGGGCGGCGTTCGTCGAGAGCGACCGCCGGGTAGGCGAGGTCCGGGCGCGCGCCCGGAATCTCGTGCGCGACGTGACCGGCGACGCCGCCTACAGCGACGTCAACTACGTCTTCCCGACGTTCATCACGACCGAGTTGCCGATCGGCCTGGTCGGACTCCTGATCGCGGCCATCTTCGCGGCGGCCATGTCGAGCATCGCGGCGGAGCTCAACGCGCTGTCGGCCGCCACGGTCATCGACTTCTACCGCCGCCGCGTGCGTCCCGAGGCCTCCGACGCGCACTACCTCCGCGTATCGAAGGCCGCCACGGCGTTCTGGGGGCTCTTCGCCTCGGTGACGGCGCTGTACGCCGCCAACCTGGGCTCGCTGATCGAGGTGGTCAACCGCTTCGGGTCGTTCTTCTACGGCTCGCTGCTCGGGGTGTTCGTCCTCGCCGTCGGGATGCCCCGGGCGACGGCGGCCGGCGCGTTCTGGGGGCTGATCGGCGGCATGGCGTCGGTGGCCGCCGCGGCCACGTTCACGGACGTCTCGTTCATGTGGCACAACCTGGTCGGCGTGGCCGCCGTCTGCCTGATCGGCGGCATCAGCACGCTGCGGCGCCCCGCCGCGTAGCTTCATTCGGACGCGGCTGCGCCCCGAACCCCCGGCGTTCGCTTGCGCCGGCGGCGCGCAGTTCGGTAGGATTAGATATCCGACCATTCCGGTCGGCAATGAGCGCCGGCATCGAACGCGCCCCCGTGCCCTCGCCCGGAGGCCGCGCCAACCGGGAGCAGCCGTCATGGCGACCGAGACCGAGAACATCGAGCAACTGACGAACCAGGACTACAAGTACGGGTTCGTCACCCCGATCGAGGAAGACCGCATTCCGGCCGGGCTGGACGAGGACGTCATCCGGCTGATCTCGGCCAAGAAGCAGGAGCCGGCGTGGCTGCTGGACTGGCGGCTGCAGGCGTTCCGCTTCTGGGAGACGATGACGCCGCCCGCGTGGCACAACGTCTCGTTTCCGGCGGTCGACTTCCAGGACATCATCTACTACTCGGCCCCCAAGCAGAAGCCGAAGCTCGACAGCCTCGAAGACCTCGATCCCGAAATCAAGGCGACGTTCGACAAGCTGGGCATCCCGCTCGAGGAGCAGAAGCTGATGGCCGGGGTGGCCGTCGACGCCGTGTTCGACAGCGTCTCGGTCGGCACCACCTTCAAGGACAAGCTGGCGGAGCTCGGCATCATCTTCTGCTCGTTCTCCGAGGCCGTGCAGGACCATCCGGACCTGGTCCGGCGCTACCTGGGGTCGGTCGTGCCGGCGTCCGACAACTTCTACGCCGCGCTCAACTCGGCGGTGTTCAGCGACGGCTCGTTCGCCTACATCCCGAAGGGCGTGCGGTGCCCGATGGAGCTGTCGACGTACTTCCGCATCAACGCGGCGCAGACCGGCCAGTTCGAGCGCACGCTCCTCGTCGCCGACGAGGGGGCGTCGGTCAGCTACCTGGAGGGCTGCACGGCGCCGCAGCGCGACGAGAACCAGCTCCACGCGGCCGTGGTCGAGCTCGTGGCCCTCGACGACGCCACCATCAAGTACTCGACGGTGCAGAACTGGTACCCCGGGGACAAGGACGGCAACGGCGGCATCTACAACTTCGTCACCAAGCGCGGCAAGGCGTCGACCAACGCCAAGATCACCTGGACGCAGGTGGAGACCGGCTCGGCCATCACCTGGAAGTACCCGAGCTGCATCCTGCAGGGCGACAACGCCGTCGGCGAGTTCTACTCGGTCGCCGTCACCAACAACCATCAGCAGGCCGACACCGGCACGAAGATGATCCACCTCGGCAGGAACACGAAGAGCACCATCGTGTCGAAGGGCATCTCGGCCGGCCGCGGCCAGAACACCTACCGCGGCCTCGTGCGGATCGGCAAGAACGCCCGCGGCGCCCGCAACTTCTCGCAGTGCGACTCGCTGCTGATCGGCGACAAGTGCGGGGCCCACACGTTCCCCTATCTCGAGGTGCGCAACACGTCGTCGCGGGTCGAGCACGAGGCGTCGACGGCGAAGATCGACGAGGACCAGATCTTCTACTGCCGCCAGCGCGGGCTGAGCACGGAAGATGCGATCAACATGATCGTCAACGGCTTCTGCAAGGAGGTCTTCCGCGAGCTGCCGATGGAGTTCGCGGTGGAGGCGCAGAAGCTGCTCGGAATAAGTCTGGAAGGAAGCGTAGGCTGAGATTCGATGCTGGAAGTCACGAACCTGCATGCTCGCGTCGGTGAACGCGAGATTCTGAAGGGCATCGACCTGGCGGTGAAGGCCGGCGAGGTGCACGCCATCATGGGGCCCAACGGCTCCGGCAAGAGCACGCTGGCCGGGGTGCTGGCCGGCCGTGAGGAGTACGAGGTGACCGCCGGCTCGGCGAGCTACCGCGGGCGGGACCTGCTCGACATGGAGCCGGAGGAGCGGGCGCGCGAGGGCGTCTTCCTCGCGTTCCAGTACCCGGTTGAGATCCCCGGCGTGAACAACGCGTACCTGCTCAAGGCCGCTCTCAACGAGGTGCGCAGGCACCGCGGCACCGAGGAGCTGGACGCGCTGGAGTTCATGGCGTTCGTCAAGGAGCGGATGACGCTGCTCGACATCGACGCGCAGATGCTCAAGCGGCCGGTCAACGAGGGCTTCTCGGGCGGCGAGAAGAAGCGCAACGAGATCTTCCAGATGGCGGTGCTCGAGCCGACGCTGGCGCTGATGGACGAGACCGATTCGGGCCTCGACATCGACGCGCTCAAGATCGTGGCGCGCGGCGTCAACGCGCTGCGCGGCCCCGACCGGGCGTTCGTGCTCGTCACCCACTACCAGCGGCTGCTCAACTACATCGTGCCCGACTTCGTCCACGTGCTCTCCGGCGGCCGCATCGTCCGCTCGGGCGGCAAGGAGCTGGCCCTGGAGCTCGAGGAGAAGGGCTACGGGTGGATCGAAGGCGCGCCCGCCGGGGTCGGAGCGTAGCGCCATGCCGCTCACGGAGATCGCCCCCCTCGACACCCTTGCCGACGCGTACGAGGCCGTGCGGCGCACCTCGCCGGGTCCGGACGCAGTGGCCGACCTGCGGCGCCGCGCGTTCGAGCGGTTCGCGGCCCTCGGCATCCCGACGACGCGGCTGGAGCGCTGGCGGTTCACGAACGTCACGCCCATCGCGAACACGGCGTTCACCCTTGCCGCGCCGGCCGACAGGGACGCGGCTAGGGCGGACGCCGCGCCCCACGTCCTGGCCGGCATCGGGGCCCGGCTGACGTTCATCAACGGCCGCTACGTCGCGGCGGCGTCCGACCTGGACCCGCTGCCGGACGGCGCGACCGTGGGCAGCCTGGCCGCCGCGCTGGCGTCGGAATCCGCCGGGACGCGGGCGGCCGTCGACGCGCACCTCGCGTCGGAGGCGGGCATCGACGACGAGGCGTTCACCGCGCTCAACACCGCGCTGCTGCAGGACGGCGCGGTGGTGCACGTGCCGGCCAACACGGTGGTGGAGCAGCCGATCCAGTTGTTGTTCGTGACCACGCCGCCCGAAGACGGGGCGCCGGTCATGACCCACCCGCGGGTGCTGATCGTGGCCGGGGAGAATTCCCAGGTGCGGCTGGTCGAGAGCTACGGCGGCGGCGGCGAGTCGCCCTACCTCACCAACGCCGTCACGGAAGTGGTGGCCGGGCCGGCCGCCGTGGTGGACCACTACAAGCTGGTGCGCGAGAGCCCCGCCGGGTACCACGTCGGGGCCATGCACCTGCGGCTGGCCCGTGCGGCGTCGTTCGCGTCGCACGCGGCGACGCTCGGCGGCGCCATCGTCCGCAACGACGTGCAGGCGACGCTGGGCGGCGAAGGCGTCGAATGCACGCTGAACGGCCTGTACCTGGCCGCCGGCCGGTGCCTGGTCGACAACCACACGACGATCCGCCACGCGAGCCCGCACTGCTCGAGCCACGAGCTCTACAAGGGCATCCTCGACGACCACGCGCACGCGGTGTTCAACGGCAAGATCGTGGTTGCCATCGACGCGCAGAAGACCGACGCCAAGCAGACCAACAAGGCGCTGCTGCTGTCGGAGGACGCCCAGATCAACACCAAGCCGGAGCTGGAGATCTTCGCCGACGACGTCAAGTGCACGCACGGCGCGACGGTCGGCCAGCTCGACGACGACGCGCTGTTCTATCTGAGGGCGCGCGGGCTGGGCCGCGAGCAGGCGCGCAACGTGCTGATCCACGCGTTCGCGGGCGACCTGCTGAACCGGATTGCCGTCGAGCCGATCCGCGCGCAGATCGACGCGCTGCTCCTGCGGCAGCTCCCGGGCGCGGGCGGGGGCTCGTTCGACCTGGGCGAGGGCGGCTTCGATGAGTAGCCCGGTCGAGGCGGTCGCGCCGCCGCTTGCCGTCGAGCGCATCCGCGCGGACTTCCCGATTCTGCAGCGGACCGTGCGCGGCCGGCCCCTCGTCTACCTCGACAGCGCCGCCACGACCCAGAAGCCGCGCGCGGTGCTCGACGCGCTGGCGCGCTACTACGCCGAGGGCAACGCCAACATCCACCGCGGGGTGTACGTCCTCAGCGAGGAGGCCACCGCGGCCTACGACGCCGCGCGCGAGAAGGTGCGCCGGTTCCTGAACGCCGCGGCCAGCCGCGAGATCGTCTTCACGCGCAACTCGACCGAAAGCATCAACCTGGTGGCGCAGAGCTTCGGCCGCTGCAACGTGGGGCCGGGCGACGAGATCGTCATCACCCACATGGAGCACCACTCCAACATCGTGCCGTGGCAGCTGCTGTGCGAGCAGGTGGGCGCCCGGCTGCGCGTGGCGCCGATCGACGACACCGGGACGCTGCAGCTCGACGAGCTCGAGCGGCTCATCGGGCCGCGGACGCGGCTGGTGTCGGTGGTGCACCTGTCCAATTCGCTGGGCACGATCAACCCGGTGCGCGACATCGTGGCCATGGCGCACCGGCTGGACGTGCCGGTGCTCGTCGACGGGTCGCAGGCCGTTTACCACATGCCGGTCGACGTGCGGGCGCTCGGGTGCGACTTCTACGTCTGCACCGGCCACAAGCTGTACGGCCCCACGGGCATCGGCGTGCTGTACGGCCGCGAGGCGCTGCTCGAGCAGATGCCTCCCTACCAGGGCGGCGGCGACATGATCCGCTCGGTGACGTTCGAGAAGACGACCTACGCGGACCTGCCGCACAAGTTCGAGGCCGGCACGCCGCACATCGCCGGCGCCGTGGGGCTCGGCGCGGCGGTGGACTACGTGCAGCGCATCGGCTTCGACGCCGTGGCGCCGCATGAGGCCGATCTGCTGGCCTACGGCACGGCGGCGCTGTCGGAGGTGAAGGGGCTGCGGCTGATCGGGACGGCGGCCGACAAGGCCAGCATCCTGGCGTTCGTCATGAAGGGCGCGCACCCGCACGACGTCGGCACCATCGTCGACACCGAGGGGGTCGCGATCCGCACAGGGCACCACTGCACGCAGCCGATCATGGAGCGCTTCGGCGTGCCGGCCACGGCGCGCGCGTCGGTCGCCATGTACAACACCCGCGAGGAGATCGACGTCCTGGTGCGCGCGCTGCAGCGCGTGCGGGAGATGTTTCCGGCATGAGCGACCTGCGCGACCTCTACCAGGAGGTCATCCTCGACCACAACAAGCACCCCCGCAACTTCGGGGAGATCGAGGGGGCCGACCGGCACGCCGACGGCTACAACCCGCTGTGCGGCGACCGGCTGGCCGTCTACCTCAATCTGGACGGCGACCGCATCACCGACGTAGCCTTCCTGGGGTCGGGCTGTGCCATCTCCAAGGCTTCGGCCTCGCTCATGACAGATGCCGTCAAGGGCCGGACCGTGGCCGAGGCGCGCGAGCTGTTCGCCCGCTTCCACGCGATGATCACGGACGACGCCGACGCGGCGCCGCCCGAGGGCGTGGGCAAGCTGGCCGTCCTCGCGGGCGTGCGCGACTACCCGACGCGCGTCAAGTGCGCCAGCCTCGCCTGGCACACGCTGCGCGCCGCGTGCGACGATCGCCACGCTCGGGTTTCCACCGAGTGACGAGGGGGGACGCATGGACATCCTGAATCTGAATGACGTGCCGCCGCCGAAGGCGGCGTCCGGGTCCGCCGGCGCGCCCGAGCCGGCCGCGCCGGCGTCCGCCTCGTCCTTCGACACGAGCGCGCTGACGGAGCCTCCGCCGGCGGAGACCGGCGCCGCGGCGAACGAGAAGCCGGTCCAGGCCGATCCCGTCAGGACGCTCGAGCTGACGCCGAAGATCGTCGAGCAGCTCTCGACCGTCTTCGATCCCGAGATCCCGGTCAACATCTACGAGCTGGGGCTGATCTACGACGTCGCGGTCGAGGCCGACGGCCTGGCCGTCATCAGCATGACCCTCACTGCTCCCGGCTGTCCCGCCGCCGTCACGCTGCCCGCCGAGGTGCAGGGCAAGGTGAAGTCTGTCGAGGGCGTCAGCGACGCCCGCGTCGACCTCGTGTGGGAGCCGCCCTGGACGAAGGACCGGATGACGGAGGCCGCGAAGCTGCAGCTCGGGATCTTCGACTGAGCCCGGCCAGGCCGTGCCCATGGCCGACGCCGTCAAGACCGACTACGCGCTCGGCCGGGACAACGTCCAGTTCCTCGGCCTCGACGTCCACGGTCCGGTATTCGCCGTCTCCAGCCTCACCATCATCGCGTTCGTCGCCGCGGTGCTGACGTTCCGCGATGCCGCCGCGGGCGCCTTCGACGCGTTGTACGCCTGGCTCACCTCGACGTTCGACTGGGTGTTCATGGGGGCGGGCAACATCTTCGTCCTCTTCTGCCTGCTGCTGGTGGTGTCGCCGCTCGGCCGCGTACGCCTGGGCGGTCCGGACGCCCGGCCGGACTACTCCGCGGGGGCCTGGCTCGCCATGCTGTTCGCCGCCGGCATCGGCATCGGCCTCATGTTCTACGGCGTGGCCGAGCCGGTCGACCATTTCCTCGAGCCGCCGCTCGGCGCCGTCCCCGCGGACGCCGCCGCGGCGCAGCGCCTGGCGCTCGCCGCTGCCATCTTCCACTGGGGCGTGCACCCGTGGGCCATGTTCGCGGTCGTCGCGCTCGCGCTCGCCTTCGCCGCCTACAACCTCGGTCTGCCGCTGACGCTGCGCTCCGCGTTCCACCCCATCCTGGGCGACGCGGTGTGGGGCTGGTCCGGCCACGTCATCGACATCCTGGCCGTGTTCGCGGCGCTCTTCGGGCTGGCCACGTCGCTCGGCCTGGGTGCCGAGCAGACGGCCGCGGGACTGGCCCATCTGTTCGGCGTCCCGGCGACCGACACGACCAAGGTGCTGCTGATCGCCGGCATCACGGCCGTTGCGCTGGCGTCGGTGGTGGCGGGGATGGACAAGGGCGTCAAGCGCCTGAGTCAGGTCAACCTGCTGCTGGCGCTGCTGCTGCTCGCGTTCGTGCTCGCGGTCGGGCCGACCCTCGACCTGTGCATCGGCTTCGTCACCAGCATCGGCGACTATCTCGCCGCCGTTGGTCCCCTCGGCAACTGGGTGGGGCGCGACGACTTCGACTTCATGCACGGGTGGACGGCCTTTTTCTGGGCGTGGTGGCTCTCGTGGTCGCCGTTCGTGGGCATGTTCATCGCGCGGATCTCGCGCGGCCGCACGGTGCGCGGTCTCGTGGGCTGCATGCTGGTCGTCCCGGTGCTGATCTCCGCGCTCTGGATGAACGCGTTCGGTGCGACCGCGCTGTCGCAGCATCTCGACGGAGGCCGCAGCGACGTGGTCGAGGTGGTGCTGGCGCAACAGCCGGAGCTGGCCCTGTTCAGAATGCTCGAGGCGCTGCCGCTCGCCGGCGTCACGTCGTTCATCGGCATCGTGCTGGTGATCGTCTTCTTCGTCACCTCCTCCGATTCCGGATCCCTGGTGATCGACACCATCACGGCCGGCGGCAAGCTCGACGCGCCGGTCGCCCAGCGCGTCTTCTGGTGCGCGTTCGAAGGCATCGTCGCGATCACCCTGCTGCTCGGCGGCGGGCTCGTGGCGCTGCAGACCGCCGCCCTCGCCACCGGCTTTCCCTTCGCGCTGGTGCTGATCGCGATGTGCTGGAGCATCTGGAAGGGTCTGCGCGCCGCCGCCCGGCGAGGCCGGGGCGCCGCGGATTGAACGGGACACCCGCCTCGATCGGGGCGGTGCGCGGGGCCAGCGTCAGCCGCTCGCGGCGCCGGCGGCGTGCAGCCTGACCGGCCGCACGCGGGGACCGTTCAGCGTCGTCCCGATCCGCGTGTAGCGGACGCCGAGCTGGTAGACGCCCAGCAGCAGGGCGACCACCGTCGTGATGATCAGCGCGAACTTCAGGTGCACGCTGACCGGCCAGCCCACCGTCAGCAGCTGCCCGGCGACCACCAGGGGCAGGTGGCACAGGTACAGCCAGTACGACGCATCCGACAGGTAGCGCACCCAGGCGCGCTCCCGCGAGGCGATCCAGCGGAACAGCCCCAGCATGCCGAAGCAGGCCAGCCACGCGTAGGCGACCTGGAGCGCCGACGCGACGCTCCAGCTCCATCCTCCCGGCTGCGTGTCCGGGGACGCCAGGGCGTTCTGCAGCGCGACGTACAGCAGCGCCATGCCCGCGGGATAGGTCACGAGCAGGGCGGGCAGCAGGGCGGCGGTCCACCCCCGCCGCACCGCGACCCGCCGCTGGTGCAGGAACACCCCGAACCCGAAGAACGCGGCGTAGTAGAGAAACACCCGGGGCGCCGGCAGGAGGTCGATGTCGGTGTCGGCGCCGAACACGATCTCCTGCATGAAGTGGTGCGGCACGACGGAGAGCGGGACGAGCAGCCACCACAGCGGATGGCGGAACTCGAGGCCCAGCCGGGCCGCGACAATCAGTGCCGCCAGCAGCAGCAGCAGGTGCCAGAGGAACCAGAGGTGGGACAGTCCGTCCATCCAGGCCAGGAGCCAGTCGACAGGTGCGAAGCCGCCCGCGGCCGACAGCCAGGCCACGGCCGGCACGAGGGTGAACATGCCCGCGAGCAGCGGCAGGCCGATCCGCTCGAGGCGGTGCCGCGCCAGCCGCCGCAGCCCGCGCGCCTGCCACAGCAGCGCGCTGAAGAAGCCGCTGATCAGGAAGAACAACGGCATCCGGAAGCCGTGGATGATCGAGGCCGCGTAGGCGTACCCGTTCCGCTCGAGCGGTGTGGCAGACGCCCAGTCGTCCTGCACCGGCCAGAAATCGATCGGCACGAGAAACGCGGCGGCGTGGAGGACGATCCCCAGCAGCATGGCGAAGCCGCGCAGGGCGTCGAGGTCGTGGAATCGGGTCAAGGCGGGAATCGCATGCCGGCGGAACGAACTGGGTGGGATTGTACGCGGGTTCATTCGACCGCCAGCCTGCGGTCGAATGCAAGGGGCCGGATCGTGCCCGGGACAATCCTGTCGAAATCCGGGTGCGCGGGGTTGATCACGACGTTGCGCTCCAGCGGGTTGACGGCGCTCGGCGCCATGATCGCCAGATGGGTCGGCAGCAATCGGGCGCCCGCGCGCCTGGCATCGCCGACCGGCGCCGCCGGAGGCGACGATTGCCGGGCTACGTCGAACGGCCCCGGGCGGCAACCTCCCAGACTGCCTCGACGATGCCGTTGCGGACGGCGTACATCTGGTCGTAGAGGTTCACCACCGGGTCGCAGTGCGAGACGATCAGCTCCAGCTTGTCGCCGACGGCGTAGGTGCGGCTGGCGTCGTCCTCGTAGCGGAGCGTGCCGAACTCGTCCGAGCCGGAGGTGTAGCTCATGCCGGTCTCGCCCTTGACCCGCGACCACGGTCGATTGATGGTGCAGGCCTTGGCGCCCGCGTCGGTCGTCGCGCGGCCGGCGTACTGCGCGTTCAGCACCGTGGTGAGAATCGTCAGGGCCGGCTGGAAGTCGGTGTAGACGTCCGGGTCGTCCGCGCCGCCGATGTCGAGGTACTGCGCGTCCATGAAGACGTAGCTTCCGACCTGCACGTCGGTGAAGCCGGGCGTCTGGTGGTCGATGTTGTAGGTGCCGGTCCCGCCGCCGCTGAAGATCTCCGTGCTCAGGCCGGACCGCTGCATCCGCTCCCGGGTCTCCGCCGCCGCCGCCAGCCGCTCCAGCGTCTGGGCCCGCCGCGCCTCGAAGCCCTTGACGTGCTGCGATCCGCCGTCGTAGGAGAGCAGGCCCCGCAGCCGCAGGGCGGGCAGCCGGTCGACGAGCTGCGCCAGCTCGAGGGCCGGCGCCCCCGGCGTGACGCCGGTCCGGTGGCCGCCGGGGTCGACGTCGACGACGACGTCGGCCACCACGCCGGCGGCCTGGGCCGCCTCGGACAGATCCCGGGCGTTGTCGGCCGTGTCGGTCGTCTGGACGAAGTCGTCGCACCGCTCCCGCAGGCCCATCGCCCGGCGGATCTTGAGCGGGGTGACGTTGCTGGTCGTCAGCAGCAGCTTCTCGATGCCGTGCTCGAAGAGCACCTGCGCCTCGCTCACCTTGGCCACGCAGATGCCGACCGACCCGGTCTCGAGCTGCATGCGGGCGATCGCCGGACACTTGTGGGTCTTGGCGTGCGGCCGGCTTGCGATGCCGTTGCGCGCCACGGTGCGCTGCATCGTGGCGAGGTTGGCCTCGAGGGCGTCGAGGTCGACCACGAGGGCGGGGGTGTCGAGGTCCCACATGGACACGCCCGGCGGAGTCAGCTCGCCCCCGGCCTGCTGCGCGCGGCGGGTCATCTCGGGCCCCGTGTAGCCGTGGACGTGCGAGGGGATCCAGACGGCCGCGCCGGCACCGGTGCCGGCCGCCTGCAGAAAGTCGCGCCGCGAGACAGGCAAGGCCATGACGCTGTCCCGGTCAGAGCGGCTCGACGGTCACGTCGCTGATCACCACCGTCGACAGCAGGCGCATGCTGCTGGCGACGTACTCCGGGGTCAGCGTGTCGACCGGCACCTTGCCGCCGTCGACGGCGTAGTTCTCCTGGTCGGAGAAGAGCACGCCGCCGACGCGCTGGAACGACGTCGCCTTGCGGAACCGGAGGCCGTTGTCGAAGTCGTAGCCGAACTGCTCGACGCGGCCGGTCTCGGGGTCGAACCAGAACGTGTAGGCGTCGTCGGCGTCGTTGCTGGTCCCGGGCGTGAAGCTCACCTTGACGCGCTGCAGCTCGCGGCCGTCCCAGGTCTCGAGGCCCATGTCCTCGAAGTGGATGTCGCCGCCCTTCAGCGTGTACGGCAGCAGCGGGAAGAAGACGCGGGCGTCGGCGAACGCCCGGGCGCGCCGCTCTGCCTCGGCGTCGAGCGTCACCACCTCGCCGCCGCGCCATTCCTGCACCCCGTCGTTGGTCAGCTCGACCCGCCGCCCCGGCCGGCCGTCGCGCGGCGGATCCGTCACCACGTGCTCGAACTGGCCGCCGTCGCGGGTCGCGTCGATGCGGAAGCTGCCCGACAGCGACGTGATGGTCATCGAGATGGTCGAGCCCTCGTACAGGTCGCCGCCGTGGTGCTCGATGGCTCGCGCCACGATGTCGGGCAAGTCGGGGTCGGCCGACGACGTGCCGCAGCCCGCCGACGCGGCGAGGGAGGCGACCACTATCCACAGGGCGGCATGACGTGCAGGCATCTTCAATACTCCCCGGCCCCTCCGGGCCGTCTGCTTTCCGTCTGACAGTCTATCGCGGCGCGCGGGGCGCACCGGACGATCTTTTTGCCGGCGCTGGCGCCGCGAGTGCGCGATAGCCCCGCCGTGACCGGAGGCCGCCTGCGATAATCGTGCGCATGAGCGATCGGGTGCGGGTCTTCGCCCCGGCCACCGCCTCGAATCTGGGGCCGGGATTCGACGTGCTGGGGCTGGCGCTCGAGCGGCCCGGCGACGTGGTCGAAGCCGAGGTTCGCGAGCAACCGGGCGTCGAGATCGTCGAGGTGACGGGCGCCGCGTCCCTGAGCACGAACCCCCGCGAGAACGTGGTGGGCATCGCCGCGGGCGCGGCGCTGGAGCTGTTGCGGGTGGCGGACCGCGGCGTCCGGCTGTGGCTGCACAAGCGGATGCCGCTCGGGAGCGGCCTCGGCAGCTCGGCCGCCAGCAGCGTGGCCGGCGCGGCCGCGGTGAACGCGCTGTTCGGCGGCGCGCTGCCGGACGAGGCGCTGGTCGGCTGCGGCCTGCGGGGCGAGGCGGCGGCCTCGGGCGCGCCGCACCCGGACAACGTCGCGCCCTGCGTCCTCGGCGGCATCGTCCTGATGCGCGGGCGCGACCCGCTCGACCTGATCCGGCTGCCGGTGCCCGAGCCGCTGCGCGTGGTGGTCGTCCACCCGCACGTCGAGGTGCTCACGGCCGCGGCGCGGCGCCTGGTGGCGGAGCGGCGCTTCGCCATCGGCGAGGCCGTCGCCAATCTCGGCAACATCGCGGCCTTCGTCCACGCGCTCCACACCGGCGACCTCGAGTTGCTCGGCCGCAGCATCGACGATGCGCTCGTCGAGCCGATCCGGGCGCCGCTCGTGCCGGGCTTCGCCGCGGTCAAGCAGGCCGCGCTCGACGCCGGCGCCCTCGGCTGCTCGATCTCCGGATCGGGTCCGTCGGTCTTCGCCTTCGCCGCGTCGGACGCGCTGGCGGAAGCCGCGGCGGCAGCCATGGAGGCGGCGTTCGCGGCGGCGGGGCTGGCGAGCGACCGCTACGTCGGACCGGTCAATACCGCCGGCGCCGGCCGCCGGGCCGCCGGATCGTGACGGTCCGGCGCTTTCGAGCGGCCCGCGAGGCCGTGCTTGCGGAGCAGGCCGCGGCACTGGTCGTAGCTGAGGCGGAGCTGGCGCGCCGTCCGGCGCTGGTTGCCGCCATTGGCGGCGAGGGCGGCGCGCAGCCAGGTCTTCTCGACCTCCGCGACATGGGCGGTGAAGTCGTATCCGCCCTGCGGTGCGCCCGGGACCTCCGGCGCCGCGCCCGGGACAGCGGGTGCGGCCGGCGTGGAAGCGGGAACCGGCCGGGGCGCGGGCCGGTAGGGTGAATCGAACGGGTCGAGACACAGGGCAGCCACGGGCCCCGCGCCGGAGCCGGTTGCCAGGTAACGATAGACCGAGCGTTCGACGGCGTTCTTCAGCTCGCGCACGTTGCCGGGCCAGTCCAGGGCCGAGAGCCGTGCCAGGGCCTCCGGCGCGAACCCGTGAAAGCCGGCTCCCAGCTCCAGCGCGATACCCTGGCCGAAGTGCGCGGCGAACAGGGGGATGTCGGATCTGCGCGCGCGCAGCGGCGGCACGGTCACCACGTCGAACGCCAGGCGATCGAGCAGGTCCGCCCGGAACCGCCCTGCGGCGGTGAGCGACGGCAGATCGACGTTGGTCGCGCTGACGACCCGCACGTCGCAGGTCAAGGTCTCGCTGCCGCCGAGCCGTTCGTACTCGCCGTACTCGATGACGCGCAGGATCTTCTCCTGGGCCCGCGACGACGCCGCGGCGATCTCGTCCAGGAACAGCGTGCCGCCGTCGGCGCGCTCGAACCGGCCGACGTGGCGCCGCGCCGCGCCGGTGAATGCGCCGGCCTCATGGCCGAACAACTCGCTTTCGACCAGATCGTCCGACAACGCCGCGCAGTTCAGCTTCAGGAAGGCACGGTCCCAGCGGCGGGAGAGAAAGTGGACGCGCGCCGCGATCAGCTCCTTGCCCACCCCGCGCTCGCCGATGATCAGCAGCGGCCGGTCGAGCGGAGCCACCGCGGACACGTGAGCGAGGGCATCGAGAAACGCACGCGCTTCGCCGATCAGGGGCGGAGCAGACGACTCGGGCGAGGGCATGTGCGTCAAGGATACCACTCCTGCATGGTATATATGACCGAAGATGTGGTGAAATACACCACATCCGATTCTCGGAGAGGCCTGCCTGGAACTCGGATCCCATTGCCTGTCAACGACTTGTCGCCGTCATGGCGGACGTGGCACGCCCATTGCCTTGAAGATGCACAACGAGAATCTCAAAGGAGGATCAGCATGGGCGTTTTTTCCCGACTTTCCGACATCATCAACTCGAACATCAGTGCCCTCCTCGATCGGGCCGAGGACCCCGAGAAGATCGTGCGCCTGATCATTCAGGAGATGGAGGACACGCTGGTCGAGGTGCGCACGTCCGCCGCCCGCGCCATTGCCGACAAGAAGGAGATCACGCGCAAGCTCCAGAGCTTCGAGGCGCGGCGGGACGAGTGGGCCGCCAAGGCCGAGCTCGCCGTCCAGAGGGGGCGGGACGACCTCGCCAAGGGCGCGCTCGCGGCCCGGCGCAAGGCAGGCGAGATGGTGGAGCTCCTCACCGGGGAGGTCGGCCTCGTCGACGAGAGCGTCGCCAAGGCCAATGCCGACCTGGAGCAGCTGCAGGCCAAGCTGAAGGAGGCCAAGGCCAAGCAGAAGGCCCTGCAGCTGCGGCGGCAGACCGCGACGGAGCGCGTGCGCGTGAACCGCCACATCCACGACGGACGCATCGACGACGCGCTGGCTCGCTACGATCGGTTCGAGCGCCGGATCGACGAGCTCGAAGCCGAGGCGGAATCCTACGCCCTCGGGCACCGGAAGACGCTGTCCGAGCAGTTCGCCGAGCTCGAGTCGGAGGAATCGCTCGACGCCGAGCTGACGGAGCTCAAGAAGCGCATCTCCGCCTGAGGAAGGAAGGCCGGCATGCCCGAAGCTGCAGCGTTCGTCCTGGGGATAATTGCCCTGACAGTCGTAGCACCGATCGCAATCGTCATGCACTACGTCACGGTGTGGCGCCGGATGAAGACCCTGTCCACCGACGACGAGCGGTTGCTGGACGATCTCTGGAAGACGGCGCGAGCGCTCGAGCGGCGCGTGGATGCGCTCGAGACGATCCTCGACAAGGATGCGCCGGACTGGCGGGAGCGACATGGATACTGACCACCACCATCATCATCACCACCATCACCACTACCGGGACGACGTCGGGCGCGACGACCGTCCCTCGCCGAACCCGCACCGGTTGACCCGCAGCCGGACGAATCGCATCCTCGGCGGCGTCTGCGGCGGTCTCGCCGAGTACTTCGGGTGGAAGGCGTGGCACGTCCGCCTCGTCGCGGTGCTCGGCTTGGTGCTGTCCCAACCGGCGACGATCGTCGCCTATGTCGTGGGGTGCTTCGCGATGAAACCCGCACCGATCGGCCCCCCCGGGGCCGGTCGGACGGCTGCGGACGAGCAGTTCTGGCGCAACGTGTCGACCCGTCCCAGCGAGACCTTCTCCCAGCTGAAGCACACGTTTCGCGGCCTCGAGGAGCGCATCGCTACAATGGAGCGCGCCGTGACCACCGAGGAGTATCGCCTCAACCGCGCCTTCCGCGAGATGGAGGACAGGCCCAGGGAGTCGGGCAGCTGAACCAGGCAACCATCGTCTGGTCGCCCGCGGCCGCGGTCAGGCTCGACGCGGCGCAGCGCTTCGTCGCCGGCCGCGGGGCGGCCGCGGAGTGCCTGGCCGTGGGCGAGAGCCGCGGCGCGGTGGACGATCTTGCCCGCGAGGTCGCGACCGGCGCGGGCGCGGTGTTCGGGCTGCACCGCTTCGGCGTGCGGCAGCTGGCGGCCCAGCTTGCCGGGCCGGCGCTCGCCCGCCGCGGCCGCGCGCCGGGCACCGGGCTGAACATCGAGGCGATTGCCGCGCGGGCGGCGTTCGAGGAACGCCAGGGCGGCACGCTCGCCTACCTGGGCGAGGTGGCCCGGCTGCGCAGCTTCGCGCGCACGCTGGCCGCCACCCTGCAGGATCTCCGCTGCTCCGGCGTCGATGCCGCCCGGGCGTCGGGCGCCGGCGGTGCGAGCGGCGAGCTCGCGGCGCTTGCCCGGCGCTACGCGGCGCAGCTCGAGCAGGCGCGGCTGGTCGATACGGCGGGCCTGCTGCAGGCAGCGGCGGCGTCCGCGAGTGCCGGCGCGGGACCGCCGTGCGGCGTGCCCCTGCTGCTGCTCGACGTGGCGGTCCACGACGAGGCCACCCGCGCGTTCGTGACGGCGCTCGCGGAGCGGGCCCCGCGCGTCCTCGCGACGGTGCCGGCCGGCGACCGCCGCACGCGCGCCGCCCTGGAACGGCTGCCGGGCGCCCGCCTCGAGGAGCCCGGGCCGTCCGACCTCGGCGGCTCGCTGGACCGCGTGCGACGCTACCTGTTCACCGCCGACGCACCCCCGCCGCCCGCCGCCCGCCCGCCCGCCGAGGCGGCCGACGTCGCGTTCTTCTCGGCGCCCGGCGAGGGGCGCGAGTGCGTCGAGATCGCACGCCGCATCCTGCAGGAATCCCGGCGCGGCGTGCGGTTCGACCGGATGGCCATCCTGGTGCGCGCGGCGGATGTCTACGCCGGGCACCTCGAGACCGCGCTCGGCCGCGCGCACGTGCCGGCCTGGTTCGCCCGCGGCACGCGCCTGCCCGACCCGTCCGGCCGGGCGCTGCTGGCGCTGCTGGCCTGCGCTGCGGAGGGGTTGTCGGCCCGCCGCTTCTCCGAGTATCTCTCGCTGGCCCAGGTGCCGGCGCCCGACGCGAGCGGCGCCCCGCCGGCGGGGCGGGGGAGCTGGACGGTGCCCGCGAACGCCGGGGACGTGCTCCCCGGGCCCGCGCTGCCGGAGCAGCCGTCGCTGTTCGACGGCGCCGGCGCCGTGGCCGCGGAGCAGCCGGATTCCGACGAGCGGCCCGTGGTGGAGGGCGCGCTGCGAGCGCCGTGGAAGTGGGACCGCCTGCTCGTGGAATCGGCGGTGATCGGCGGGATCGGGCGCTGGCAGCGCCGTCTCGACGGGCTCGCGCGGGAGCTGGCGCTGCGCAGCGAGGAAGCCGCCCGCGAGGATCCGGAATCGCCGCGCCTGCGTGCGATCGATCGTGACCGGCGCAACCTGCAACACCTGATGCGCTTCGCCCTGCCCGTGATCGAGCGCCTCGCGGAGTTGCCGGACCAGGCCTCGTGGGCCGCGTGGCTGGAGGCCCTGGAGGGGCTGGCGCCCAGGGTGCTCGCGCATCCCGAGCGCGTGCTGGCCGTGCTGGGCGAGCTGCGGCCGATGGCGCAGGTCGGCCCCGTGGCGCTCGGCGAGGTGCGCGACGTCCTGTCGGAGCGGTTGACCGAGCTGCGGGACGATCCGCCGCCCCGGCGCTACGGGCAGGTGTTCGTCGGCCGGCCCGAACAGGTGCGCGGCCGGGTCTTCGACGTGGTCTTCGTCCCCGGCCTGGCCGAGCGCATCTTTCCGCACAAGCAGCGGCAGGACCCGCTGCTGCTGGACGATGCGCGCCGCGCGCTGAACGGCCAGGCCGGCGCCGGGGCGCTGGGGCTGCAGACGCAGGACGACCGCGCCGGCGGGGAGCGTCTGCTGCTGCAGCTCGCGGTAGGCGCCGCGCGCCGGCGGCTGTGCCTCTCCTACCCGCGGCTGCACGCGAGCGAGTCGCGGCCCCGCGTGCCGTCGTTCTACGCGCTCGACATCGAGCGGGCGCGGGTGGGCCGGGTCCCGGACCTGGAGGGGCTCGAGCGGGCGGCTGACGCCAGCGCCGGCGCCCGTCTGGCCTGGCCGGCGCCGGTGGACCCGGCCGAGGCCGTCGACGACACCGAGCACGATCTGGCCGTGCTCGGGCCGCTCCTGCGCGGCGCTCCGGGCAAGGTGCAGGGGCGCGCGCGCTACCTGCTGAAGCTCAACCCGGGGCTGCACCGGTCGCTCGTCACGCGTTGGGCGCGCTGGAAGCGTCCCTGGTCGCGGTACGACGGCCTGTACGGGATGCAGCCGGACTCGATCGCCGCGCTGGCAACCTACCGCCCGGGTCGCAAGCCGTATTCCGTCTCCGCGCTGCAGCGGTTCGCCGCCTGCCCCTATCGGTTCCTGCTGTCCGCCGTGCTCCGGCTGCAGCCTCGCGAGGAGAGCGGGCCGCTGGAGCGAATGGACCCGCTGACGCGCGGCCGGCTGTTTCACGAGGTGCAGGCCGAGCTCGTGCGGGCGCTCCGCGGACGGGAGGCGCTGCCCGTCACCGCGCCCGGGCTGCCGGAGGCGGAGGGGCTTCTCGACGCGACGCTGGACGCGGTGGCGGCCAGGTACCACGAGGAGCTGGCCCCCGCCATCGACCGCGTGTGGGCCGACGAGGTCGAGTCGATGCGGACCGACCTGCGCGGGTGGCTCCGTCACGTCGCGGACGAGGGCGGGGCCTGGACGCCGCTGTTCGCCGAGTTCGGATTCGGCCTGCCGGCGGGCGACGGACGCGAGCCGGCGAGCGTGGCCGAGCCGGTCAGGCTGGACGGGAAGTGGCTTCTGCGCGGCGTCGTCGACCTGATCGAGGCCGGGTCCGGACCGGCTGCCGCCGCCCCGCTGCGGGTGACCGACCACAAGACGGGGAAGAACCGGCACCGCGCGGAGCTGGTCGTCGGCCGCGGGGAGGTGCTGCAGCCCGTGCTCTACGGGCTGGCGGTCGAGCAGGCCCTGCAGCAGCCGGTCGAGAGCTCGCGCCTGTTCTTCTGCACGGTCGACGGGATGTTCACGACGCGTCCGGTGCAGCTCGGCGAGAGCCAGCGCCGCCAGGGGCTCGAGGTGCTCGAGGTCATCGACCGCGCGCTCGAGGCCGGCACCCTGCTGCCCGCGCCGCGCGAGGGCGCCTGCCGCTGGTGCGACTTCCGGTCGGTGTGCGGACCCTGGGAGGAGACGCGGGTCAGACGCAAGGATCCCTCCAGGCTGGCCGATCTGGAGGCCCTGCGGCGCCTGCCGTAGGACTGCGCGAACGATGGATGCTTCGTCCGCGCTCGTCGATGCGGAGGCGCGCAGGCGCATCCGGGAGTCGCTCGACGAGAGCCTGTTCGTCGAGGCGGCGGCCGGCACGGGCAAGACGACGGTTCTCGTCGACCGCATCGTCAACGTCCTGGCGCACGGCAAGGCCCGCGTGGACCGCCTCCTGGCGGTGACGTTCACCGAGAAGGCGGCGGGGGAGCTGAAGCTGCGCCTGCGCGCGGAGCTGGAGCGCGTGCGCCGGGACGGCGGCGCGAGCGGGACGCTCGACGATGCCATCGCGCGCCTCGAGGAGGCCCAGGTCAACACGATCCACGGCTTCTGCGTCGACCTCCTGCGCGAGCGCCCGGTGGAGGCCGGCGTCGACCCGCGCTTCGAGGTCCTGTCCGAGCCGGAGGCGCGCGGCCTGTTCGCCCGCGCCTTCGACCTGTGGATGGAGGAGGTCCTCGCGGACCCGCCCGGCGGGGTTCGCCGCGCGTTGCGCCGCCGGCCCTCGGCGGCCGGCTTCGATGCGGACGCGGCGGACGACGGCCCCACCGATCGCCTGCGGGCCGCGGCCTGGCAACTGGCCGAGTGGCGCGACTTCGACGCGCCCTACCGCCGGGAGACGTTCGAGCGGGAGGCGCTGGTCGACGGGATCGTCGAGAGTCTGTGTCGCTTCGCCGATCGGGCGGAGCGCGCGGCCAATCGCCGCGACCGGCTGTATCTCGACACCGGCCCCGCGCGCCTGGCGGCGCAGGCGATCCGCACGGCCGACGCGATGCGGGCCCAGCGCGACTACGACGGCATCGAGTCGCAACTGGTCGAGCTCGCGCTCAACCGGAGGTTCGCGCAGCCGCGCCGCGGCGCCGGATCGCGCTACGCGGCCGATATCGCGCGCGCGGATCTGCTGCAGGAGCATCGCGCCCTGGTCGACCGTCTGCGCGAGTTCCGGCGCGCGGCGGACGCCGACCTGGCGGCGCTGCTGCAGCGGGAGCTGCGGGCGCCGGTCGCGCGCTACCGCGAGCTGAAGGCGAGCACGGGGCGGCTCGACTTCGTGGACCTGCTGCTCACGGCGCGCGACCTGCTGCGCAGCGAGGACGCGGTGCGGCAGGAGTTCCAGCGGCGCTACACGCACATCTTCGTCGACGAGTTCCAGGATACCGATCCGCTGCAGGCCGAGGTGCTGCTGCTGCTGGCCGCCGCCGACCCGGCGCAGCGGGACTGGCGGCGCGTCGCGCCGAGCCCGGGCAAGCTCTTCGTCGTCGGCGATCCCAAGCAGTCGATCTACCGCTTCCGCCGGGCGGACGTCGACATCTACTACCAGGTGAAGACGCGTCTCGAGGCGCGCGGCATGTCGGTGCTGCAGCTCACGAGCAGCTTTCGCAGCGCGCCGCCGATCCAGCACTTCGTCAACCGCGCGTTCCAGCCCCTCATGGCGCCGGAGGCGGGGGCCGCGGGCGCGTCGCGCTACGTGCCGCTCTCGCCGACGCGGCCGGCGCCGGCCGGGCAGCCGGCCGTCGTCGTGCTGCCGGTGCCGCGTCCCTACGGCTATCGGCGCGTCGCGGCGTCGGCCATCGAGCGCTCGCTGCCGGATGCCGTGGGCGCGTTCGTGAGCTGGCTCATCCACGAGAGCGGCTGGACGGTCACCGCCGCGGCCGGATCCGCGGACGGCGGCGGGAGCGGTCCGGTGCCGCTGGCCGCCCGCCACGTATGCCTCCTGTTCCGGCGCTTCGAGAGCTTCCGGCGCGACATGACCCGGCCGTACGTCGAGGCGCTGGAGGCCCGCGAGATCCCGCACCTGCTGGTCGGGGGGCGGGCGTTCCACGAGCGCGAGGAGGTCGCGGCGATGCGCTCGGCGCTGGCGGCCGTCGAGTGGCCGGACGACGAGCTGTCGGTCTTCGCCACCCTGCGCGGGTCGCTGTTCGCCATCGATGACGAGACGCTCTTCAGCTACCGGCACCGCTTCGGCGCGCCGCACCCGTACCGGACTCCGGCCGAGCTGGCGCCCGGCGCGGAGCGGCCCGCCGAACTCGATCGCCTCCTGCCGGTCGCCGACGCGCTCGAGCTGCTCAGGGACCTGCATCGCGGGCGCAACCGCGTCCCGGTGGATGCCACCATCGGCCGCCTGCTCGACGCGACGCGCGCGCACGCCGGCTTCGCCCTGCGCCCGGCCGGCGAGCAGGCGCTGGCCAACGTGCTCCAGATGGCCGAGATGGCTCGCCGTCACGACGCCGCCGGCGGGCTGTCGTTCCGGAGCTTCGTCGAGCACCTGCTCGACGAGTCCGAGCGCCGGCAGGCGGGCGAGGCGCCTATCTTCGAGGAGGGCAGCGACGGCGTGCGGATCATGACCGTGCACCGGGCGAAGGGTCTCGAGTTCCCGGTCGTCGTCCTCGCCGATCCGACCTGCAAGCTGCACCGCCGCGCGGCCGACCGGTACATCGACGGCGAGCGGGGACTGTGCGCCCTGCGGCTGGCGGGCTGGCAGCCTCTGGATCTGCTCGAGCACGAGCAGGAGGAGGTGGAGCGGAACCGGGCCGAGGGGGTGCGGCTCGCGTATGTGGCGGCCACTCGCGCCCGCGACCTGCTGGTCGTGCCGGCCGTGGGCGACGGGCCGCACGAGGGCGGCTGGCTCGGCCCGCTGCACGCGGCGCTCTACCCGCCCGAGGAGCGGCGCCGCACTGCGGATGCGGCGCCGGGGTGCCCGGCGTTCGGCCGCGACTCGGTGCTCGAGCGGCCGGAGGGCGATCCCGCGCTGACCTCCACTGTCGCACCGGGGCTGCACCCGTTCGCGGGCGACCGGGAGAGCGGTGCCGACTACGACGTGGTCTGGTGGGATCCGCATGCCCTCCGGCTCGGCGTCGAGGCGCACTTCGGGATCCGCCAGGAGCAGTTGCTGTCGAAGGAGGTGCCGGAGGCGACGGTCGAGGAGGATCTGCACCGCTACCGGGTGTGGCGGGAGGGGCGGGCGAGGGCGCTGGAGCGCGCGGCGGCGCCGAGCCTCGTCGTGGAGACGGCGACCGGCCGGGCGGCCGCCGCCGCCGCCGGCAGCGGTCGTCGCGACGGGCCGGACGTGGCGGTCATCGAGCTGGAGCGCCCGTCGGTCCGCCCGTCGGGCGCGCGGTTCGGGTCGCTCGTGCACGCGGTGCTGGCGACGGTGCCGCTCGACGAATCCGCCGTCGCGGAGGAGACGGCCGCGCTCCACGGCCGTCTCCTGGGGGCGACGGACGAGGAGGTCGCGGCCGCCGCGGCCGCGGTGACGGCGGCCCTGCGCCACCCGCTGCTCGATCGCGCTCGCGCGGCGCTGGCGCGCGGCGAGTGCCGCCGGGAGGCGCCGGTTGCGGCGCTCGACGACGGCACGCTCGTCGAGGGCGTCGTCGACCTGGCGTTCCGCGAGTCCGGGCAATGGACCGTCGTCGACTTCAAGACGGACCGCGAGCTCGACGACGCCCTCGACGTCTACCGGCGCCAGGTCGCGCTGTACGCGGCGCACGTCGCGCGCGCGACCGGCGAGCCGGCGACGCCGGTGCTGATGCGGGTGTGAATCCGGATCTAACATGTAGCGATGGCGACCAGATCTCGAGACGCACGGCGGCAGTCGCCGGCGCGGCGGCGGGCGCCGCAGGCCCACCGCCGCCGGCTGCCGCTCCTGCTGGCCGCGCGGTGCTCGTGGCGACCGGCTGGGGGCTCTACTCGGCCGGCGCGCCGGGGCAGCCGTCGGCGCCCGCCGCCTCCGTCGTCCGGACGCTGCGGGTCGACGTCCTCCGGGAGCTGCCGCACGACACCTCGGCCTACACGCAGGGGCTGCTGTGGTGGAACGGCGGCCTGTACGAGAGCACGGGCCGCTACGGGGAGTCGACCCTGCGCCGGCTGAACCCGGAGACCGGGGCGGTCGAGCAGCGGATCGACGTGCCGCCAGCCTTCTTCGGCGAGGGACTGGCGCGGGTCGGCGAGCGGCTGATCATGCTGACCTGGATGGCCGAGCGCGCGTTCGTGTTCGACCTGGACACGTTCGAGGCCCTGCGCTCGTTCCGCTACCGCGGCGAGGGGTGGGGGCTGTGCCACGACGGCCGCCGGCTCGTCATGAGCAACGGCTCCGACACGCTCACGTTTCGCGACCCGGAGACCTTCGAGCCGCTCGGCGCCGTGGCCGTGACGCTCCGCGGCCGGCCGCAGACCGACCTGAACGAGCTGGAGTGCGTCGACGGCGCCGTGTACGCCAACGTGTGGCAGTACGACTACATCGTGCGGATCGACCCGGAGAGCGGCCGGGTGACCCACCAGATCGACGCCGCCGGGCTGCTGTCGCGCGACGAGGCGCGCGGGGTCGACGTCCTCAACGGCGTGGCGTACGACCCGCAAGCCGGCACCTTCTACATCACCGGCAAGTGGTGGCCGAAGATGTTCGAGGTCCGCTTCGTCGAGTAGCCGGACGCCCGCGCCGCGGGACGCGGACCGCCTACCGCCGCGGCACGGCCCGGCGGCCGGTGCTGCTTCCGCCCGACCGCGTGCTCGTCCCTCCCGAGCCGCTCGACGAGCCGCCCGAATAGCCTCCGCGCGACACCGCCCCGCCCGACGAGCCGCCGCTCGCCGTCCCGCCGCCCGACGAACCGCCGGACGCCGTGCGACCTATCCAGGACGTCGACCCGCCGTCGTCGGTCCAGCCGCGCCGCGAGACGCGCGTGTAGCCTACGCCCGGCACGGGCCGCCCCCGCTCCTCGGTGCGGCCGCCGTCCGACACCACCGCGAACGGCGAGCCCAGGCCCCCGAACAGGTAGGGGTCGTAGCCGCGGCTCCAGAAGTAGTAGCCGAGCGGCGTGACGTAGTACGGGTAGTAGTGGCCGCTGTACCACATCGGATCGTGATACCCGCTGAATCCGCCCCAGCCGCCGGACGACCAGGCGCCGCCCCGATCGCGCCGCTCGACGACGAACCGGTCGGGGTACGCCAGCGCCACGAGCAGGTCGATCACGCCCCCGTCGATGTCGGCGTCGTCCAGCGCCACGAGCGCGTCGCGGTCGAGCGGCAGGCGGGGCTCGGTCTCCACCAGCAGCGCCTCGACGGCCCGCGCCGACGTCTTCCCGCTGGCGTCCAGCACGGCGGACAGCTCCGGCTGCGCCGCGCTCGCGCGCCGCGCGCGCTGGATGTCGCGGGGCGTGGCCCCGAGCGAAGCGGGCGGTCCCAGCCGCGCCGCCTGCTCGGCGTCGGACACCGGCGCGTAGCGGCGCACCTCGACCAGTTGCCGCCCGCCGACCTCCACCACCTGGATGTCGACCCAGGTCGCGGGCGTCGACAGCAGGCTGACGCCCGCGGCCCGGCGCACGGGCTGGTCGCCGCACTGGATCTCCGCGCGGGTGAACAGGCGCCGCCCGTCCGCCGACCACGTGTTCCGCTCGCGGCCGGTGCAGTCGGGCTCGCGCACGTCGCGCTCGACGCCGTCGGCCACGAGCGTCCGGTCGACGAGCACCTCGTCGCGGGCCACGGCGGTCAGGCTGACGCCGCGCCCGCCGCGGGCCGGACGCACGCAGATCACCGTGCGGTCCAGCAGGTCCGCGGACTCGCTGACCTCGTCGCCGGCCGACGGGTCGAGCTGTTCCTCCCAGAGCTGCCAGCACCCTAGCCAGGGGCGCCAGCGCGCGTCGAGCGGTCCCGCCGCGTCGTCTGCCCGCACCGCGGGCGGCGCCGAGGCCTGCATCGCCGGCACGTTGGCCGGGGTGTGGGCCGAGGGAGAAAGCGCGCCGACGACCAGCCCGCCGACCAGGCCCGAAATGATTCCGATCATGATCTCGCTCCCTGCACGTGCTCCCGTGCGTCAGAACGTGAACCGCACACCGGTCGCAATCCGGAGCCCGGACAGGTCGATGGACTCGAAGTCCGCGAAGTCCAGGCTCGGCTCGGCGACCGCCAGAACGTAGCGCGCCTCGGCGGTCAGGAAGAGGCGCTGCATGAGCCGGATGTCGACGCCGCCGAACAGGTGCGCGGTCGGCGTCCAGCCGTTGGACTGCCAACTCTGCTCCGGCGGGATCTCGAAGGAGAACAGCGTGATCTCGTCTACGAATTCGCCGAACTGATCCAGTCCGTAGCGCAGGAAGCCGCCGCCCGCGCCGACGTACGGCACGACGGCGGCGGGGATCCAGACGTACTGCCCGATGGCGCGCCCGCGCGGCGTGAGGGCGAACGACAGGCTGGCGGTGAGGGCGGCCTGGCTGAGCGCGGTCTCCTGCTCGAACGGCACCCCGTCCTCGCCGATGAAATGCCTCGACTCGGACAGCGCGGTCGTTTGCACGTAGTCGACGCCGGCGTGGAGGTCGACGCGCGGCGTGAGGGTGAAGCCGAGGTCGATGCCGACGCCGGCCGCGTCGAAGTCGCGCGGCTCGAGATCCAGATGCTCGGTCACGAAGGCGTGGACGTCGCTCTCGGCGCGCGCCCGGTGCGACAGCCAGTGGATGGCCACCGAGTTGCCCGGCCGGCCGAACAGGAAGCCGGGGTCGCGCCCGTCGGCCTCCTGCGCGGCCGCGCTCTCCGCTCCGCCGGCCGCGAGCATCCCCGCGACCAGCAGCGCGAGGCGGGGCCATTGCCGCGCCGTGCCGCTGCCGTCCGTGCGCATGAGAGCCATCGTACCTGCTCGCGGCGGTCGCCCGCAATGGATCCCGACAGCCCGCGAGCGAGGTATCGTGCCGCGCGCGCTCCCGCGTGCCGCCCCGCAGGTTGACATCCGGCGTCGGATGACGAACGATGGCAGAAGGGTTCCGCGCACGACGCGGCGGTCGCCGTTCAACACCGGGCGGAACGGCGGCCGGGCGGGTTGGGGCCCGCCGCTTGCGATGTACGCCCTGCGTAAGGAGGTGATCCTGTGGAAGACCATAGTACGGGTTCTGCGGAGGTGGCGTCCTCGTAGGGGCCTTTCGGCGCCCTGGCGGTGTCGATGGGGCCCCGTGAGCGGGGGAACCCAACGCCGCCGACGCAGACCATTCTGCGCTCCGGCCCCCGGGGGTCCGTGGCGGTGACCCCGCGGGGTCCTGCCACTGATTCCCGGTGGGCCGGGGCGTCTCTCGACCTTGCAGGCACGCCGTGGGCGCTGCGGTGCAGCGGCGGCGGGCCTGATCACCGCCCGGCGTCGGGGCATGTGCTATGCTGCGGCCTTGTCGTCGGCGTGAGGGGGCGGACCTTATCTTGACCCTCCTCCTGCGGGCGCTTTTGCGGGACAGCACGTGCGGCCATCCGGCTTCGGACTGATCGCCCTGCTCGTTGCGTCGCTGGCCGGCGGCGCCTACGCTGCGCTGCGCGCGGCGCCGCAGGAGCCGGAGTCCGACTTCCGCAGGCTGCTCGAGCGGCAGCGCCCATCCCTCAGGAACCCGAGCGGCCCCCGGGAGTTCTACTTCACGCGCGGCGCCTACTCGTCCGGCTGGCGCTGGAGCTCGTGGGCCACCGACTATCCGAAGGCGGACCGCCAGTTCATGCTGGCGGTCAACAGCTTCATCGACATCAACGCCTCGGAGCACGAGAACGTCGTACGCCTGAACGACCCGAACATCCGGCGCTTTCCCTTCCTGTACGCGCTCGAGGTCGGCAGCATGGCGCTGACGGCGTCCGAGGTGCAAGGGCTGCGCGACTACCTGCTGGCCGGCGGCTTTCTGGTGATCGACGACTTCTGGGGATCGTGGGAGTGGGCGAACTTCGAGCGGGAGATCCGCCGCGTGCTGCCCGAGTTCCAGATCCAGGAGGTGCCGCTCGATCATCCGATCTTCAATGCCGTGTACCGCATCGACGAGATCCTGCAGGTGCCGGCCATCGGCAACCACTGGTACGGGCGGACCTGGGAGCAGGACGGGTACACCGCGCACGCCCGCGGGATCTTCGATCACGACGGCCGGTTGATGGTGATCATCAACTGGAACACCGACCTCGGAGATGCGTGGGAGTGGTTCGAACGGCCGGAGTACCCGCTCAACTACTCGAGCTTCGCCGTCAGGATGGGAATCAACTTCATCGTCTACGCGATGAGCCATTGACCGTCGCGACCGGGACGGTAGAGGAATCGTGTTCGAGTCACTCTTCGAGTTCCTGTTCAAGTACCGCCCGCTGATCTTCGACCAGGGCGAGTTCGCGCTCCGGGCTTCGTGGGCGGGCCTGCTGGCCCTCGCGGCCGCGGCCGGTGCGACCTACCTCACGCTGCGCACTTATGCGGCTGTCCGCGGGAACAGCAAGCCGCTGGACCGCGTGGTGCTGACCGCCATCCGCATTGCCGCGCTGGGCGTGCTGGCGTTCTGCCTGCTCCGGCCGGTGCTCGTGCTCTCGTCGGTGGTGCCCCAGGAGAACTTCCTGGGCATCCTGATCGACGACTCGGGCAGCATGCAGATCGCCGACCGCGACGAGACCCCGCGCTACGAGTTCGTGGAGCGGCAGCTCGGTGCGCCCGACAGCGAGCTGCGGGCGGCCCTCGCCGACCGGTTCGCGCTGCGGTTCTTCGGGTTCTCGGCGGAGACCGATCGCATCGCGGCGCTGGACGAGCTGACGTTCCGCGGCACCCGGACGCACCTCGGGCGGGCCCTCGAGCGGGCGCACGACGAGTTGTCGGGGGTGCCGTTGTCCGGCCTCGTCGTGGTGAGCGACGGCGCGGACAACCTGGAAGGCGGACTGGGCGAGTCGCTGCTTCCGCTGCAGGCGGCCGGCGTGCCGGTCTTCACGGTCGGGCTGGGCCGCACGGAGTTCGAGCGCGACATCCAGCTGAGCCGCGTGGCCACGCCCCGGCGCGTGTTGCGCGGCACCTCGCTGGCCGTCGAGCTGGTGCTGACCCACCGCGGCTACCGCGGCGAGACGGTGACCGTGCAGATCGAGGACGAGGGCCGCATCGTCGCCACGGAGGATGTGGTGCTGCCCGCCGACGGCGAGCCCGAGACCGTGCGGATGCGCTTCACGGCCGCCGAGGCCGGGCCCCGGCTCTTCAGCTTTCGGGTGGCGCCGCAGGCCGGCGAGATGGTCACCCAGAACAATCTCCGTCAGTCGCTGATCGTCGTCGAGGACCGCAGCAAGCGGATCCTGTACTTCGAGGGCGAGCCGCGCTGGGAGGTCAAGTTTCTGCTGCGCGGGGTGGCGGACGACGAGAACCTCCACGTCACGCTGCTGCAGCGCACGGCCGAGAACAAGTTCTTCCGGCTAGGCGTCGAGGGGCCGGACGAGCTGCCCGGCGGCTTCCCGACGACGCGCGCCGACCTCTTCAGGTACAGCGGCCTGGTCCTCGGCAGCATCGAGGCGAACTACTTCACCCCCGATCAGCTGCGGATGATCGCCGACTTCGTCAACCGGCGCGGCGGGGGGCTGCTGATGCTGGGCAGCCACCGCTCGTTCTCCCAGGGCGGATACGCGGGCACGCCCGTTGCCGACGTGCTGCCCGTCGTGCTCGATCCGCTGCCACCCGATACCGAGGAGAGCTTCTTCGCCGAGGTGCAGGTGGCCACCACGCGCGCCGGCGCGAGCCACGCCGCCACGCAGATTGCCGACACGGAGGAGGCCTCGGCCGAGCGCTGGGACACGCTGCCCCCGGTGACGGTGGTCAATCCGATCACCGAGGCGAAGCCCGGCGCGACCGTGCTGCTGAACGCCCGGCCCGACGACCTCGTCGTGCTGGCGTTCCAGCGCTACGGCGCCGGCAAGTCGCTGGCCCTGCCCATCCAGGACTCGTGGATGTGGCAGATGCACGCCGACATCCCGGTCGAGG
Source organism: Vicinamibacterales bacterium (assembly GCA_963665465.1). Taxonomy (GTDB): domain Bacteria; phylum Acidobacteriota; class Vicinamibacteria; order Vicinamibacterales; family UBA8438; genus JAAXGX01. The sequence continues at coordinate 2,492,242 of OY762226.1, read as the reverse complement.
ACATGACGCACGAGACGTTCTGGCGCCGCCTTCTGCGCTGGGTGGTCGACGGCGTGCCGGACCAGGTCGTTGCCCAGGTGCCCCAGGACCGCGTGGAGCCGGACGAGACCGTCACCGTCCTGGCGGACGTGGTCGACCCCGGCTTCGAGGAGCTGAACAACAGCACGGTCGTTGCGATCGTGACCGACCCGGCCGGCAACATCACCGAGCGCCGGATGGAATGGACCGCCGAGAAGGACGGCGAGTACCGCACGACGTTCCCGGCCACCGGCGAAGGGTTCTACGAGGTCAGGGTCGAGGCGTCGACCGACGGCGAGCTGCTCGGCGAGGATGCCGCCTACGTGCAGGTCGCACCGAGCGACAGCGAGTTCTACGATTCGACGATGCGCGCGCCGCTGCTGCGGCGGGTCGCGGACGAGACCGGCGGGCGGTTCTACACGGCCGACACGGCGTCAGCCCTGGCCGACGACATCCAGTACGTGGGGAGCGGCGTCACGGTCGTGGAGGAACGCGACCTCTGGGACATGCCGGCCCTGCTGCTCCTGCTGGCGACGCTGGTTCTCGGCGAGTGGGGCTACCGCCGCTTCCGGGGGCTGGCATGAGCGTGGCGGCGGGTCTCCGGGCGGGCCTGCTGGCGGTGGCGCTGGCGGGCCTGCCGGCGGCGCCGGCGGCGGCGCAGCAGACGCACGTGCTGGTCGTGACCGGCCTGGGCGGCGACCCCGACTACACGGCGCAGTTCCACGAGTGGGCGACGACCCTGCTCGACGCGGCGGCCTCGCGCTACGACGTTCCTGCCGGCAACCTGACCTATCTGGGCGAGAAACCCGACCTCGCGCCGGAGGCGATCGCCGACCGGTCGTCGCGCGAGAACGTCGCGGCCGCCGTCGACGCCATCGCGGCGCGGGCGGCGCCGGGCGACCACGTGGTCATCGTGCTGTTCGGCCACGGCAGCTCCGCGAACGAGGCGCGCATCAACCTGCCCGGACGCGACCTGTCGGCGGGCGACTTCGCCGGGCTGCTCGAGCGGCTCGACGTCGGGCACCTGACGTTCGTGAACACCGCCAGCGCCAGCGGGCCGTTTCTCGACGCGCTGTCCGGCGAGGGGCGGGTCGTCATGACGGCCACGCGCAGCGGCGGCGAGCGGAACGCGGCCGTGTTCGGCGGCTACTTCGTCGAGGCCTTCGCCGACGGGCAGGGCGAGGCCGATCAGAACAAGGACGAGCGCGTGTCGATGCTCGAGGCGTTCATCTACGCCCGCCTCAAGGTCGAGCAGCTGTACGAGGCCGACGGCCGGCTGGCCACCGAGCACGCGCTGCTCGACGACAACGGCGACGGCGAGGGCACCGGCGAGCCCGACGCCCTCGGCGGCGACGGCACCGTCGCCCGCACCCTGTTCTTCACGAGCGGCGCCGGCCTGCGGGCGGAGATGGCGTTCCCCGACGATCCCGAGCTGCGCGCGCTGTACGAGCAGCGGCAGGCGCTCGAGGCGCGGGTGGACGAGCTGCGGCGGCTCCGCGGCGGCGCATCCCAGGCGCAGTACGAGCAGGAGCTCGAGCGGCTGCTCGTCGAGCTGGCGCTCAAGAGCCGGGAGATTCGGCAGCGGGAGGCCGAGAGGCAGCCATGACACGCAGGTCGCGGTGGCTGCTCTCGGCGGCGGCGCTCGTGCTGGCGGCCGTCGCCGGCCACGCGGTCCCGGCGGCCGGGCGCGCCGCGGCCGGGACCGCGGCGGCGGACGACTACTTCGACGCCGGCAACACGGCGTACGACGGCCGCTTCGTCTTCGTCCGGCTGCGCTACGAGATGGGGCTGCGAGCCGCGCGGTTCCTGCGCGGCGACCTGCCCTGGGCCCACGACTATCCGCGGGCCGAGCGCAACCTCTCGAAGATCCTGGGCGAGGTGACGAGCCTGAATCCGTTTCTGGGACCGAACGGCGGCAACGTGCTCACGCTCGACGATCCGGAGCTGCACAAGTTTCCGTTCGCCTACATGTCCGAGCCGGGCTACTGGACCCTGAACGAGGACGAGGCGCGCGGCCTGCGGACGTGGCTGCAGAAGGGCGGCTTCCTCCTCTTCGACGACTTCCGGGGCGACCACTGGCTCAACTTCGAGCAGCAGCTGCGGCGCGTGCTGCCCGACGCGCAGCTCGTCGAGCTCGACGTCTCGCACCCGGTGTTCCACTCGTTCTTCGACATCGACACGCTGGAGATGTTTGAGATGTACGGCCTGCCCGTGCGATTCTACGGCGTGTACGAGGACAACGATCCGCGCCGGCGGCTCATGATCGTGGCCAACTACAACAACGACATCGGCGAGTACTGGGAGTTCTCGGACACCGGCTGGTATCCGATCGACCTGACGAACGAGTCGTACCAGTTCGGCGTGAACTACGTGATGTATGCGCTGACTCACTGACGGTCCCCGCGGACCGATCGAAGGAGCGTCCATTGGAAGACGATACGCGTGTCGAGGAGCCAGCCAGGGAAGCCGCAGGGGAACCTGTTGCCGAAGCGCCTGTTGCCGAAGCACCTGCTGTCGCGGAGCCCGTCGGGGAACCCACCGATCTGGAGTCGCGCGACGACATCGCGCTCGCCGACAAGCTCAAGGCCGGCCGGGAGCAGATCCTGGCCGAGCTGCACAAGCTGATCGTCGGCCAGCAGGAGGTCATCGAGCAGGCGCTGCTCACGCTCTTCGTCGGCGGCAACAGCATCATCGTCGGCGTCCCGGGACTGGCCAAGACGCTGCTCATCCAGACGATGGCGCAGGTGCTCGATCTCAAGTTCGCGCGGATCCAGTTCACGCCCGACCTGATGCCGTCCGACATCACCGGCACCGACATCATCCAGGAGGACGCAGCGACCGGCGGCCGGAAGATGGTCTTCGCGCCGGGTCCGGTCTTCACCAACATCCTGCTGGCGGACGAGATCAACAGGACGCCCCCGAAGACGCAGTCGGCGCTGCTCGAGGCGATGCAGGAGCACCGGGTGACGGTGCAGGGCCGCACCTACGAGCTCGAGGAGCCGTTCTTCGTCTTCGCGACGCAGAACCCGATCGAGCTCGAGGGCACCTACCCGTTGCCGGAGGCGCAGCTCGACCGCTTCATGTTCCACATCGTCATCGAGCACCCGCCGGAAGACGAGGAGCTGGATGTCGTGCGCACCACCACCGTCGTGCAGCAGCACGACTTCAAGCACGCGGTGACCGGCGCGGACCTCGTGGCCTTTCAGGAGCTGATCCGCAAGGTCCCGGTCTCGGAGGCCGTGCTGAAGTACGCGCTCAATCTGGTGCGCACGAGCCGCACCAAGGCCGACAACGCCCCGGATTTCGTGAAGAAGTGGGTGGCGTACGGGGCGAGCGTGCGCGCCGCGCAGTACCTGACCCTGGGCGGCAAGGCCCGCGCCGTCACGCAGGGACGGTACCACGTCAGCTTCGAGGACATTCGCGCGCTGGCGCACCCGGTGCTGCGGCACCGCGTGCTGCTCAACTTCCACGCCGAGTCGGAGGGCATCACGTCCGACCAGGTGGTCGACCAGCTCCTTGAGGCGGTGCCGACGCCGACCTCGCAGATGTGACGGGACTGTCGTGGACGCACCCGCCAGCACGCCCGGCGCCCGCTTCGTCGACCCGAAGGTGCTCGCGCGCATCGGCAGCCTCAACCTGCTCGCGCGCACGGTGGTGGATGGCTTCATCAACGGACTGCACAAGGCGCCCTACCTGGGGGTGTCGATCGATTTCGCCGAGCATCGCGGCTACATGCCGGGGGACGACATCCGCTTCATCGACTGGCGTGTCTTCGCCCGCACCGACCGCTTCTACGTCAAGCAGTTCGAGGCCGACACCAACGCGAACTTCTCGGTGCTGTTCGACATCTCCCGGTCGATGAGCTTCGGGAGCAAGGGCATCACCAAGCTCGACTATGGCCGGTATCTGGCGGCCTGCCTGACCTATTTCTGCACGAAGCAGCGGGACCGCGTCGGGCTGGTCACCTTCGACAGCGACATCGTCACGCGCATCCCGCCGTCGGCGAAGCATCTCGACGTGGTCCTGCACGAGCTCGATCGCGTCGACGCGGGCCGGCCGGGGTCGTTGGCGCATCCGATGTTCCGGGCCACCGAGTTCTTCAAGCGGCGCGGCATCGTCGTGCTGATCTCGGACCTCTACGAGGATCCGCAGGCCGTCGTCGACGCGCTCAAGCCGCTGAGCTACGGCGGCACCGATCTGATCGTGTTCCACCTGCTCGACCCGGCCGAGATCGAGTTTCCCTACGACGACGCCACGAGCTTCCAGGATCTGGAGACCGGCCGCAAGATGCCGGTCGTGCCGGACAAGCTGCGCGAGCAGTACCGCCTGCTGGTCCAGGAGCACATCGCCGCGCTGTCGAAGTCGTGCGGTGAGAACCGCATCGACTACGCGCTCTTCAACACCGCGACGCCGCTCGATCACGCGCTGTTCAAGTTCCTGGCGACGCGCGAGAAGCTGAGCAGGGTGCGCTGATGGCATTTCTTGCGCCGTTGTTCCTGCTGACGCTCGGGGCGCTCGCCGTGCCCGTGATCATCCACATGATCCAGCGCGAGCGGAAGGAGGTCGTCGAGTTTCCTTCGCTGATGTTCGTGCGCCGGATCCCGTTCCACTCGTTCCGGCGCCAGCGCATCCGGCACTGGTTCCTGCTGCTGCTGCGGTGCGCCGCCCTTGCGCTGCTGATTGCCGCGTTCGCGCGGCCGTTCTTCCGGGCGCCGGCGATCGCGGCGGTGACGTCGGGCGCGCGCGAGGTGGTCATCCTGGTCGACCGCTCGTACAGCATGGCGTACGGCGACCGCTGGGAGCAGGCGCAGGCGGCGGCGATCGACGTCATCGCCGGGCTGGCCCTCGACGACCGCGCAACCGTCGTCTTCTTCGACAGCGGCGCCCGCGTCGGGCCGCGCTCGATGACCGACCTCGAGGCGTTGCGCGCGCTCGTCGAGTCGGCGGAGCTGGGCGCCGGCACGACACGCTACGGACCGGCGCTCAAGCTGGCCGAAGGCATCTTCGAGGATTCGAGCCTGCCGCGGCTGGAGGCGGTCCTCATCAGCGATTTCCAGCGCTCGGGGCTGGACAGCGCTTCCGGCATACGCTTCCCGCGCGGAACGGTCCTGACCCCGGTCAGGGTGGGCGAGGAGCGGCAGGAGAACGTGAGCGTCGCGGGCGTCCTGTTCCAGCGCGAGTACTTCTCGGGCCGCGAGCGCGTCGCCGTGGCGGCGCGCCTGGCGAACCGCGGCGACGGACCGGTTGCGGATCTCGAGGTGACGCTCGAGCTCGAAGGGCGCGACATCGAGCGCCTCGCCGCCGACCTGCCCCCGCGCGGGTCGGCCACCGTCGACTACGCGGCCGTGACCCTGGGCGACGCCCCGATGACCGGCAGCGTGCGCATCCGGGGCGACGCCCTGCCCACCGACGACGTGTTCCACTTCGTCGTCGCGCCCGGGCAGGTCGTCAGGGTGCTCCTCGTCGGGCACGACCGCGCGGATCCGGAAGCCGCCCTGTATCTGACGCGCGCGCTCGGCATCGGCTCGACGCCCTCGTTCGACCTGACCGCGACGACGCTGGCCGACCTCGAGGCGTCCGACCTGGGCGATCGGCAGGTGGTCATCCTCAACGACACGCCGCCCCCGGCCGGGGAAGCCGGCGCGGCGCTGCGGCGCTTCGTCGAGGACGGCGGCGGACTGCTCGTCGTGGCGGGCGAGCGGAGCAGCTGGCCGCCGGACGACGGGCTGCTGCCCGGCACGCTGGAGAGTCCCCGCGACCGCGCGGGCCGCGGCGGGGCCATCGGCTTCATCGACTACAGCCATCCGGCCTTCGAGCTGTTCAGCGCGCCGCGCAGCGGCGACATGACCACGGCGCGCTTCTTCCGCTACCGTCCGATCGAGCCGCACGCGTCGGCGACCGTGCTGGCCCGCTACGACGACGGCACGCCGGCGCTCGCCGAGCGCCGGGTCGGCGACGGCACGGTGCTGCTGTGGTCGTCGACGCTCGACAGCTTCTGGAACGACCTGGCGGTCAAGCCGGTCTACCTGCCGTTCGTGCACCAGCTGGCGCAGCACCTGGCGAGCTACGCGCCGCCGGCGCCCTGGCACTACGCCGGGCAGGTGCTCAACCTCGCCGAGCAGCGGAGCCTGCTGGCGGAGGCCGGGCTCGCCGCCGCGGAGCTGGTGGCCGTCTCGCCGTCCGGCCGCCGCCTCCCGGTGAGCGAGGGCGCGCGGCCGGGCTTCCTGGGCCTCGAGGAGCAGGGCGTCTACGAGATTCGCGACGCGACGACTCCCGGCGGGCAGCCCCTGACGCTGGCGGTCAACGTCGATCTGGCCGAGTCCGACCTGACGGCGGTCGACCCGGACGAGCTGGCCGGCGCAGTCACCGGACGGGCGGGGGGGGACCGCGCGGCGGCAGCCGGTCCGGTCCGCACATTCAGTCCGCAGGACCTCGAACGGCGCCAGGGCGTCTGGTGGTATCTCCTGGTGGCCGCGTTCCTGCTGTTCGTCAGCGAGACCGTCGTGTCGAATCGGCTGTCACGGCGCGTTCTCGAGGTCGAGTAGCGGGAGTAAGATGAAAGGACCATGGGGATGACAGACAACCGACCCCGGTTCACCGGCAGCCCGGCCGAGATCCTCCGGGTCATTCGGCACGTGCGGAACCGCTGGCGCCTGCGGGTCGCCGTCCGGGGCATCTCGGTTCTCGTCGCCGCCGCGCTCGGCACCTTCCTCGCCTCGTCGTACGGCCTCGAGCTGTTCCGGTTCAGCCCGGCCTCGATCGTGGGCTTTCGCATCGCGACCTACCTCGTGCTGATCGGCGCCGGGTGGTGGCTGTTCGTGCGGCCGGTGGCGCGGCGCGTGTCCGACGAGCGGGTCGCGCTCTATCTGGAGGAGCACGAGCCGTCGCTGCAGGCCGTCGTGCTGAGCGCCGTCGAGGAGAGCCGCAAGGGCGAGCGGACCGCGCGTCGCGATCACTCGCCGCTGATCGTGCGGCGCCTGATCGAGTCGGCCGTGGCGAAGGTGCGCGACATGGACATGGGGCGCGCCGTCGAGCGCCGCCGGCTGACGCGGTCGTCCGGGCTGCTCGGCGCGGCCGCGGCCGCGGCCGTGCTGCTGTTCGTCTTCGGCCCCGACTACCTGCGGCACGGTGTCACCGCGCTGCTGACTCCCATCGGCAACGTCGAGGCGGCGAGCCCGTACCAGATCGAGGTGCTGCCGGGCGACGCCACCGTGGCGCGCGGGGCCGACCAGGCGGTCACCGCCCGGCTGCTCGGGTTCGACTCCGACAACGTCAACCTGTTCATGCGCGGCAGCACGAGCACGCCGTTCGAGCCGCTGCCGCTGGTGCCGATGGAAGACTCCGACCTCTTCGAGGTCCTGCTGTTCGATCTGCGGACCAGCACGGACTACTTCGTCGAGGCGGCCGGCGTGCAGTCGCCCAGGTTCACGCTCGACGTCATCGACCTGCCCTACGTGTCGCAGCTCGAGCTCGAGTACGTCTTCCCGGCCTACACGGGACTCGACCCGCGCGTCATCGAGAACGGCGGCGACATCGCCGTGCTCAGGGACACGGAAGTCAGGCTGCGGGCCGTCTCGACGATGGCGACGGCCGGCGGCGATCTCGTGCTCGACGAGGATCGTCGGGAGCCGCTGCAGGTGGCGGCCGACGGCACGCTGACGGCGAGCTTCGTGGTCGAGCAGGATGGCTTCTACCGCATCGACCTGCAGGGGCCCGACGGCCAGCTCGTCACGGCGTCGCCGCAGTACACCATCGACGTGCTGACCGATCAGCCGCCGGCGGTGATGTTCATCGAGCCGGGGCGCGACACCACGGCGAGCGCCATCGAGGAGGTGTTCGTCGAGGCGCGGGCGGACGACGACTTCGGGCTCCTCTCGCTCGATCTGGTCTATTCGGTCAACGGCGGTCCCGAGGAGACCGTCGGGCTGTTCGACGGCCAGGACAGCGCGCTCAGGGAGATATCCGCCGGACACACCTTCTTCCTCGAGGAGCTCGGTCTCGAGCCCGGCGACTTCGTGTCGTACTACGGACGGGCGACCGACCGCAACCTCGCGCAGGAGGACCGGGACGTCAAGAGCGACCTGTACTTCCTGCAGATCCGCGCGTTCAGCCGCGACTATCGCAGCGCCACGTCGCAGGGCGGCATGGGCGGCGCGGGCGGCGCCGGCACCGACCCGCGGGCGCTGTCGGAGGCGCAGCGGGAGATTGTCGCGGGCACGTTCAACGTGGTCCGCGACCGCAGCGACTACACCGACGAGGAGTACCGCGAGAATCTCGTCTTCCTGACGCTGGCCCAGGGCGGGCTCCGCGAGCAGGTCGAGACGTTGCTGCGCCGCATGAACAGCCGCGTGATGCCGGCCGATCCGGAGTTCCGCAGCATCGGCGAGCTGTTGCCGCAGGCAGTGGAGGCCATGCGCGAGGCCGAGGGCGAGCTGCAGGGGCAGGACGCGCCCGGCGCGTTGCCGCCCGAGCAGCGCGCGCTGCAGTACCTGCAGCGTGCCGAGGAAGCCTACGAGGAGGTGCTGGTCTCGATGGGCGGCGGCGGTGGCGGCGGCGGCGGCGGGCGCAGCCAGGCCGCCGAGGACCTGGCGGATCTGTTCGAGCTCGAGCTCGACAAGCTGCAGAACCAGTACGAGACGCTGCAGCGCGGCCAGCAGCAGCAGGCCGACGAGACGCTCGACGAGATGATGGAGCGGCTCCGCGAGCTGGCCCGGCGGCAGCAGCGCGAGGCGGAGCGGCAGCGCCGGCTCGCGCGCGGTCAGCAGTCGGCCCAGGGCGGCGGCGCGGGCCAGCGGGCGCTGGCCGAGGAGGCCGAGGAGGCCGCGCGGCGTCTCGAGCGGCTGGCGCGCGAGATGAGCTCGCCGCAGATGATGGACGCGGCGCGCCGGCTGCAGGAGGCCGCGGACGCCATGCGCCGGGCGGCCGCCAACGCCGACAACCTCGGATTCGCCGAGGCCGGGGCCGCGCTCGATCGCCTGCGTGACGTGCAGGACCGGCTGTCGAGCGAGCAGGCCGGACGGCTGGAACGCGACATCGAGGACGCGATGCGGCGCGCGAACCGGCTCGCCGACGAGGAGCGCGAGGTCGCCGAGGACGTCGCGGGACTGATCGGTCTGAGCGACGATCAGCGCATGCGGGAGCTGCAGGGGCTGATGGACAAGAAGGCCGCCATGGAGGACGAGGTCGCGGACCTGGAGCGCGAGATCGACTCCACGTCGGCCGAGTTCCGCCGTGAGCAGCGCAACGCGGCGCTGCGTCTGGCGGACGCCGCCAACAGCATCCGGGACAACAAGCTCAAGGAAAAGATCCGCTACTCGCGGGGATTGGTCCGCAGCCGGGCGCCCGAGACCGCCCAGGCCTTCGAGGAGGAGATCGGCAACGACATCGAGGAGTTGCGCGAGAAGCTGCGGGCGGCCGCGGATGCCGTCGGGGAGACGGCGGGCGACGCGCTGGCGCAGGCGCTCGACCAGACGCGCGATCTGATGCGCGGCCTCGAATCGCTCGAGCACCGGATGTGGCAGCAGGCCGAGCCGTCGGACGGGCAACCGTCCGACGGGCAGGAGCCGCAGGACGGTCAGGCGGAGGGCGCGGGCCAGCAGGCGGGCGAGCCGTCGGCCGACAGTCAGGCCGACGGCCAACCCGGCATCGGGGACGCGTTCGGCAACCCGTTCGGCCCCGGCGGCTGGGGCGACCGGCGTCCCGGGAGCTACGCGTTCGATCCGCAGGACGTCAGGCAGTGGCAGCGGGAGCTCCAGGAGCGGCTGGCTGACGCGCAGGACATCCAGCAGCTGCTCGAGCCGGAGAACTTCCCGGCGGGCGAGCTGGACGACATCATCCAGCGCATGCGCGAGTTCGACGACCCGCGCGTGTACCAGGATGCGGCCGTGCTCGCCGGACTGCAGTCGCTGCTGCTGGAGAACCTGAAACGCTTCGAGTACCGGCTGCGGCGCGAGGTGGACACCGAAAACGAAGAGCTCTTCCTGGCGCTGTCGGACGACGTGCCGCCAGGGTTCCGCGATCTCATCGAGGAGTACTACCGGTCGCTGTCGCAGCAGGACCAGTAGCATTCGCGCCGGACGAATACCGCTGACGAAGACGCCGCATCTCGAGACGCTGGAAATCGAGCCCGCCGGGCCGGCATCGGCCTCCATCATCCTGATGCACGGCCTGGGGTCGAGTGCGTACGATTTCCAGGACGTGCCGCCGTTGCTCCACCTGCCGTCCGATCTGGCGGTGCGCTACGTCTTTCCCAACGCACCGCGGATTCCGGTGACGATCAACATGGGGTTGATCATGCCGGCCTGGTACGACGTGGCCGGCTTCGGCTCGGTTGCGGAGGACGAGCGCCGGATCCGGGAGTCGGCCGCGTGGATCGACGAGCTGATCGCGCGCGAGGCCGAGCGCGGGGTACCGGCCGGCCGGGTCGTCCTCGGGGGCTTCTCCCAGGGCGGCGCCATGGCGCTCTTCGCCGGGCTGCGGCATCCGGAGACGCTGGCCGGGGTCATGTGCCTCTCGGGCTACCTCCTGCTGCCGGAGACGCTGGCGGCGGAGGGGACCGAGGCCAACCGGTCCACGCCCGTCTTCGCCGCGCACGGCACGGCCGACGAGATGGTGCCGCTGCAGCGCGCCGCGGCCAGCCGGGACCTGCTCGTCGAGGCCGGCTACCCGGTCGACTGGCACACGTATCCGATGGCGCACCATATCGCCGCCGAAGAGCTCGGCGACATCGGCCGCTGGCTGGGCGGCGTGCTGGTCCCGGGCGGCGGCTGAGCACCGCCGGGGGCCCGTGCCGTCGTCCTGGCCGACGCAGGGCCGGACGCAGGTGGATGCGGGAGGACGTCATGGCCGGATCGCGACGAGTCGCGGGGTTCGCCGCTGCGTGCTGCTGGCGGCCTGCGCCGCCGAGGAACAGGGAATCAGCGTGCCGCCGCCGCCGCCTACGGAAGCCCGGGAGATCGTCGAGACGCTGCACGGCGTCGAGGTGCGCGATCCGTACCGCTGGCTCGAGGACCAGGAGTCGCCCGAGACGCGCGCCTGGATCGACGAGCAGAACGCCTACACCGACACCGTGCTCGGCGTGCTGCCCGGCCGGGAGCGCCTGGGGGAGATGGCCGCCGCGGTGCTCGAGCGGGACGTCTGGGGCCTGCCGAGCGAGCGCGGCGGGCGCTACTTCTTCAGCCGGCGGCGTGCGGACCAGAACCTCGCGGTGGTCTACGTCCGCGAGGGCCTCGACGGGGCCGACCGCGTGCTCATCGACCCGCACCCGCTGAGCCCGGACCATACGACGAGCGTCGCGCTGCGCGACATCTCCGACGACGGCCGGCTGGTGGCCTACGCGGTCCGCGAGGGCGGTGTCGACGAGGTCTCGATCCGGCTGCGCGACGTGGACACGGGCGAGGACCTGCCCGACGTGCTCCCGGCTGCGCGCTACGGCGGGGTGTCCCTGACGCCGGACGGCGAGGGCTTCTACTACGAGCGCTACGGCGACGTGACGCCGCGGGTCATGTATCACGCGCTCGGCAGCGATCCGGCGACCGACCGGCAGCTCTTCGGCGAGGGCTACGAGCGCCACCACATTCCGGTCACGCTGCTCTCCGACGACGGCCGCTGGCTGGTCGTCCACGTCATCGAGGGGTCGTCCGGGCCGACCGAGATCCACGTGAAGGATCTCGTCGGCGACGGACCGTTCGTGACCGCCGTCGCGGACGGCGTGTCCGAATCGTGGGCCGACTTCGCCGGCGGCCAGCTCGTCATCACGACGAATCTCGATGCGCCGAACAAGCGCGTGGTGCTTGCCGATCCCGCCAACCCCGCGACCGACGCCTGGCGCGAGGTGATCCCGGCGCGCGACGACGTCGTCGTGCAATCCGCCAGCGGTCTCGGCGGGCGGCTCGCCGTCTCCTACCTCGCGGACGTCCGGCTTCGCGTCGCGATCCACGAGCTCGACGGGACGCACGTGCGCGACATCGCGTTCGACACGATCGGCTCGGTCGGCGGCGGGACGGGACGCTGGGAGAGCAGCGAGGCGTTCTTCACGTTCGAGACGTTCCACGTCCCGAGCAGCATCTACCGCTACGACCTGGAGACCGGCGAGCGCACGGTGTGGGCCGCGGCGGCGCTGCCGGTGGCCGCCGGCGCGTACCAGGTCACGCAGCAGTGGTTCCGGTCGAAGGACGGGACGCGCGTGCCGATCTTCATCGTCCACCGGCCCGACGTGGCGCTCGACGGCGGCAACCCGACCTATCTGACCGGGTACGGCGGCTTCAACCTGAACCTGACCCCGGCGTTCTCGGCGTTGGCCACCACCTGGCTGGAAGCCGGCGGCGTGTTCGCCCTGGCGAACATGCGCGGGGGCGGCGAGTTCGGAGAGGCATGGCACCAGGCGGGCATGCTGGCCAACAAGCAGAACGTCTTCGACGACTTCATCGCCGCGGCGGAGCACCTGATCGCGGCCGGCTACACCAGCCCCGAGCGACTGGCCATCGGCGGCGGGAGCAACGGCGGGCTGCTCGTCGGCGCGGTGTCGAACCAGCGGCCGGAGCTGTTCGGGGCGGTCGTCTGCACCTATCCGCTGCTCGACATGGTGCGCTATCATCAGTTCCTGGTCGCCAGCTTCTGGGTGCCGGAATACGGCTCGAGCGAGGACCCCGAGCAGTTCGGCTGGCTGCACGCCTACTCGCCGTACCACAACGTGACCGACGGCGGCGCCTACCCGGCGACGCTGTACATCTCGGGCGACGGGGACACGCGGGTGGCGCCGCTCCACGCCCGCAAGATGGCGGCCCTCATGCAGGCGCGCAACGGCTCGGACGACCCCATCCTGCTGCGCTACCACACGCAGGCGGGCCACTCGGGCGGCCAGCCGGTCAGCCAGCAGATCGATCAGCTGGTCGACACGGTCAGCTTCCTGCTCTGGCAGGTGGGCAAGCCATCTTGACAGCAGACCGATCAGGCATCATGATGCTTCAGTATGCGGACGACGGTCACGCTCGACGCCGACACGGAACGGCTGCTCCGTAGCGCGATGCGTGAGCGCGATGTCGGGTTCAAGACAGCGCTCAACGACGCGATACGCCGGGGCCTCCGGGAGCATGCCGGCCGTGCCGAGCCGCGGTTCACGGTCATGGCGAAGGCGATGAATCTGAGGGCAGGGATCGATCCGTCGCGGACGCACGATGTCGACGCCGCGCTGGAGATCGAAGCCTTCAGGACGCTGACGACACGTCTCGTGCGCGGGCAGAAGGCCGGTGATCATTCCTGACGCCAACCTGCTGCTGTACGCGTGCGATGCGTCGAGCCCCTTCCATCGCGAGGCAGCAGCATGGTGGTCGGACTGTCTCAGCGGAGACGAGACGGTCGGGATGGCGTCCGTCGTCGCGCTTGCCTTCGTGCGAGTGGGCACCAGCGGCGCGGCGTTCGCCAATCCGCTCACGCTTGCCGAAGCGGTGGCGGAAGTGCGCCGATGGCTCGGACGGGCGGTCGTGACCGTGATCGGCGCGGAGAGTGCGGACATCGACCGGGCGCTTGCCCTCATCGAGGACAGCGGGGCCGGCGGCGGGCTTGCGACAGACGCGTTGATTGCGGCGCTCGGGATGCGCTACGGGGCGGTCGTGCATACGGCGGACGCCGATTTCGCGCGCTTTCCGGTGGTGCGGTGGTACAACCCGCTCACCGGACGGCGCGGCTGAGCCGGGTGGCGGCCGGACTGGGCGCCGGGCGCCGGCCTGGACCCCGGTGCCGGGGCGGTCTCGGAGCCCTTGTGCCTGATGACGGTGTGGGGACGATCATGACACGAAGCCTGGCGGCAGTGGTGCTGCTCCTGACCATGGCGTGCGGCGGCGGGAGCGACGAGATGACAGCCGCTGGCGGCGATGCCGCGCCGCCCGCGGAGATCGCGGCCGGCATCGGCGCGGACACGCTGCTGGCCGCGACCGAGACGCTCGCCTCGGACGCCTTCGAGGGGCGGGCGCCGGGGTCGGAAGGCGAAACGCGGACGATCGCCTTCCTGACCGAGCAGTTCTCGGCGCTGGGGCTGGCGCCCGGGAACCCCGACGGCAGGTGGGTGCAGGACGTGCCGCTGGTCGGCATCACGCCGCTGGCCGGCGACAAGCTCGTCGTGGCCGGCGGCGGGGACGTCCGCACCCTGGAGCCGGCCGCCGACTACGTCGCCTGGACGAAGCACGTCGTCGAGCAGGTCGAGGTGCAGGATGCCGAGATCGTCTTCGTCGGCTACGGCGCGCGCGCGCCGGAGTACGGCTGGGACGACTTCGGCGCGACGGACCTGGCCGGCAAGATCCTGCTCTTCCTGGTCAACGACCCGCCCCTCGACGACATCTTCGGCGGGCCGGCCATGACCTACTACGGCCGCTGGACGTACAAGCACGAGATTGCGGCCGAGCTGGGCGCGGCCGGGTCGTTCGTGATCCACGAGGACGGGCCGGCCGGCTACCCGTGGGAGGTGGTCGGCAGCGCGCCCTACGCCGAGTCGTTCGATCTCGTCGCGGCCGACGACAACCTGAGCCGCGCCACGATCGAGGGCTGGGTCCAGCGCGCCACGGCCGAGGCGCTTTTCGAGCTGGCCGGGCTCGACTTCGAGGCGGCGAAGCAGCAGGCGGCCGAGCGCGGCTTCGAGCCGATCCCGCTCGGCGCGACCGGCTCGCTGCGCATCGAGAACGCGCTGCGCCGCATCGAATCCCAGAACTTCGCGGCGAGGATCGAGGGCAGCGGAGCCCCGGACGAGGTGGTGATGTACGTCGCCCACTGGGACCACCTGGGCCGCGACGCCAGCCTGGACGGCGACCAGATCTTCAACGGGGCGGCCGACAACGCCACCGGCACCGCCGGGCTCGTCGAGATCGCGCGGGCGTTCCGGGAGGCGCCGGAGCCGCCGCGCCGCTCGATCCTCTTTCTCGCGGTCACGGCCGAGGAGCAGGGCCTGCTCGGGTCGCGCCACTACGGGGAGAACCCGCTCTATCCGGCGGGACAGACCGTCGCGGCGCTCAACATGGACGTGCTCAACCAGTGGGGCCGGACACGCGACCTGACCATCGTCGGCATGGGGCAGTCCGGGCTCGACGACGTCGCCGCCGAGGTCGCGGCGCGCCTCGGTCGCAGCCTGGCCGCCGACCCGGAGCCCGAGAAGGGCTTCTACTACCGGTCGGACCACTTCTCGTTCGCCAAGGCGGGCATCCCGGCCTTCTACGCCGACCCCGGCGTGGAGTATCTCGACAAGCCGCCCGGCTACGGCATCGAGAAGCGCGCGGAGTACACGGCGAACGACTACCACAAGGTCTCCGACGAGGTGAAGCCGGACTGGGACCTGTCGGGCGCGCTCGAGGACCTCACCTTCATGTATCACATGGGGGTCCGGCTGGCCGGCAGCGAGGAGTGGCCGGCGTGGAGCGAGACGAGCGAGTTCCGCGCCGTGCGCGAGGCGCAGCGCCCGCCGGCGTCCGCGCCGTAGCACGTCGATTTCGCGACCCGCGGCTGCCCGCCGGTGCGATAATCGCCCGGAATCTCGAACCTACAGGAGGAGTCATGCCCGCATCCGGCTGGCCGTCGTTCTGGACATCGCTGGCGGCGCTTGCGTGCGCCGCCGTCGCGGTCGCCGCGCCGTGTCCTGCCCAGGCGCAAGCCCGCGACATCGATCCGGTCACCGACGCGGAGCTCGAGAATCCGAGCCCGGACGATTGGCTGATGTGGCGCCGGACGCTCGACGGCTGGGGCTACAGCCCGCTCGACCAGATCGACCGCGACAACGTCGACCAGCTCCGTCTGGTCTGGACGCGCGCGCTCGGACCCGGCCGCCAGCAGGGGACGCCGCTCGTGCGCGACGGCGTGATGTTCATGCCGAACCCGCGCGACATCATCCAGGCGCTCGACGCGGCGACGGGCGACCTGCTCTGGCAGCACACCCGAGTCCGCCCGGACGACCTGAGCGACTACATGATCGGGACCCTGATCGACACCAACCGGAACCTGTCCATCCACGGCGAGCTCATCATCGACACCAGCATGGACGATCACATCTTCGCGCTGCACGCGGAGACCGGCGAGGTGGTCTGGGACACGCAGATCCTCGACTACACGGTGAACCCGGCCAACCAGACGTCGGGGCCGATCGTGGCGCTGGGGAAGGTGTTCTCGGGCCGGAGCTGCGACCCGCGCGGCGGTCCGGACGGCTGCATCATCACGGCGCACGACCCGGCGACCGGGGCGGAGCTGTGGCGGACGCGGCTGATTCCGGGGCCGGGCGAGCCGGGCGACGAGACGTGGGGCGACGTGCCGTTCGAGGAGCGCCGGCACGTCGGCTCGTGGATGGTGCCGAGCGTCGACCCGGCGCTGAACCTGGTCTACGTCGGGACGTCGGTCACGTCGCCCGCGCCGAAGTTCATGCTGGGCGGGGCCGACCTGACCCACCTGTACCACAACTCGACGCTGGCGCTGGACGCGGACACGGGCGAGATCGTCTGGTACTACCAGCACCTGAACGACAGCTGGGACCTCGACCACCCGTTCGAGCGGCTGCTGGTGGACACGGCAGTGAGTCCGGACCCGTCGGCGGTGAGCTGGATCAACCCGCGGCTGAGCCCGGGCGAGGAGCGCCGCGTGGTGACAGGCATCCCGGGCAAGACAGGGGTGGTCTACACGCTGGACCGGGCGACCGGCGAGTTCCTGTGGGCGACGCCGACGATCACGCAGAACGTGATCAGCGGCATCGACGGGGCGACGGGGCAGGTGACCGAGAACGCGGAGCTGGTCTTCAGCGCCCGCGGCCAGACCGTGCTGGCCTGTCCGCACGCGAGCGGCGGCAAGGACTGGGAGGCCGGCGCCTACAGCCCGCTGACCAACACCATGTACATGCCGCTGCGCAACGTCTGCTCGCAGATGCGGGCGATGGTGGAGCCCGACGAGCAGGACGAGGCGCGCCGGCTGTACGCCATCGCCTGGCGTCCGGAGATCGCACCGGGCACCGAGCAGGTAGGCGCGGTGCACGCGATCTCGGCCGAGACGGGTGAGATCGCCTGGAAGCACGAGCAGCGGGCCGCCACGATGGCGCTGGCCGCCACCGGCGGCGGGCTCGTCTTCGGCGGCGACGTCAACGGCCGCTTCCGGGCCTTCGACCACGAGACAGGCGAGATCCTCTGGGAGATCAACCTAGGCTCGCCGGTTTCCGGCTTCCCGATCACCTACGCCGTCGACGGCCGCCAGTACGTGGCGATCAGCACCGGCTACGGCCGCTTCCTGGAGCTGACGCCCGAGCTGAGCCCGAGCTTCGGCAACAACCTGTTCGTCTTCGCGCTGCCCGACTAGTGATCAGACCATGATGGTCCTGGACGTCCGCGGCGGGCTGGACGCCACGGGAAATACATCAGCCCGTTCTGCGGGCTGTAGGCTATTCCGTGGCGGCGCCGGTCACAGCGGCGTGAATGTCACCGATGCCCGGGTGAAGTAGATCTCCGTCCGGGCCTCGAATCCCGAGTCGGCGCCGAACAGCAGCCAGGCCCGGCCGTCGGGAGGTACGGCAACCGGTTCCGGCGTCGGCCGGCTCTGGAAGGACTTGCGCTGCCACTGACGCGGCTGCTCGCAGCTCCTCGAGTTGGCGACATTGCCGAGCACGACGCCATGTACGCCGCTGCGGGACTGACTGCCGATGTCGACGTTCATGCGCAGGTAGGTGCCGTCGCGGACGGCGAGCGGTTCGACAGCGGTGGCGCCCGCCTTGATCCAGACGCTCTCGCCCGGCGCGCCGCCCACACCGACGCAGCCGGCCGGCGTATTGGTGGCGATCTCCACGCCGACGGTGACGCCGTAGCGCGCACCGGGTTGCAGGCCGCCGATGGCTCCCTTGAAGAACATGAACAGGTCGTCGCTGCGGTTGACGCCGGAGATGAACAACGCGGAGTGCGGATCCAGCGGGGCCGGGAGGGCGCGGTAGTCGGCAGTCAACTCGTAGATCTCCGCGTGGGCTGGCGGATAGTCGGCGAAGCCCGCGGTGAACCCCTGCGGCCCGCGATGGAAATCGAAGGTGAACGTCAGCGCATCGGTCGGCTCGGTCGGATGGCCCGAGCAACCGCCGAGCAGCACGGCGAGCGACAGCGTCACGGTGGCGAAGCCGGGTCCCTGGCAGCGCATGGCGGACAGAGTATCGCGTTGCGCCGCGCCGGCTTCCCGCGCTTCGTCTAGGCGATGTCCTGGATGGTCGCGGGAATCTTCCTCCGCCTGTACCGCCCCGTCCGGTCAGACTCCCGACAGCGGACTCACCGGCGCGTCGAGGTCGAGCGGGTCACGGCTGTTGGCGATTCGCTCGACGGGCACGCCGAGCTTGTCCAGGACGGTGACGAGCAGCGACGCCGCCGGCTCGTGCTCGTACCGCAGGTGACGTCCGCCCCTCACCTGGAACCGCTCCTGCGATCCGATCAGCATCATCGGCAGGTTCTGCGAGTCGTGGGTGTTGCCGTCCGCCATGCCGGCCCCGTACAGGAGCAGCGTATGGTCGAGCAGCGATCCGTCGCCGTCGGGTGTCCGCTGCAGCTTCTTCAGGTATGACGCGAACAGCGAGGCGTGGTACGTGTTCAGCTTCGCGAGCAGCGCGATCTTCGCCGGGTCGTCCTGATGATGCGACAGCGGATGGTGGGCCTCGGCGATGCCGATCTGCGGGTAGGTCCGCCCGCTGTACTCGCGGCCCAGCATGAACGTCACGACCCGCGTCAGATCGCACTGGTAGGCCAGCACCTGCAGGTCGCACATCAGCCCGCAGTACTCTTCGTAGTCCGCCGGGATGCCGCCGGGCTGCTCCACCAGGGGCAGATCCATCGCGCTCTGCGCCTCGGCGTTCTGGATGCGGCGCTCCACGTCGCGCACGGCCGTCAGGTACTCGTCGAGGCGGGAGCGGTCGCCCGTGCCGAGATCCTGCTCGAGGTCCGACAGCGATTCGAGCAGCGAGTCGAGAATGCTGCGGCTCCGCCGCAGGCGCAGCCTGCGCTCGGCCGGGTCGGTCGTCCCGCTGTCGCCGAACAGCCGCTCGAACACCACGCGGGGGTTGTCCTCGGCCGGCGCCTGCGTCGTCGGGCTGGTCCACGAGAGCGAGTTGATGAAGGCGCACGTGGTGTTGTCGCACGTGCCGACGAGGTCGAGGCGGTCGAGCGCGAGCTCGAGCGAAGCCAGTTGCGTGTGCCGGCCGAACTGTCTGGCGGCGATCTGATCGATCGACATGCCGGCCTCGATGCCCTGGGCGGTCCGCTTCCCGACCACGCCGGTCAGAAACCTGGTCGCCGCGGTCGTATGCGTGCCGCCGCGGTTCTGCACGCCGTCCAGCCCCGAGAAGACGAGCATGCGATCCTGGAAGGACGCCAGCGGCTGGAGGGTCGGCGGGAGGTCGAGCGGACCCTCGGCGGGCGGCGTCCAGGCGGGCATGATCATGCCGTTCGGCACGTAGACCACGCCCAGGCGCCGGACAGGCGCCGCGGGCGTCTTCGCGAACGCGGTGAGCGCCGGCACCATCGCGTCAAGCAGCGGCAGCGCCACCGCGGCGCCCATGCCGCGCAG
This sequence comes from Vicinamibacterales bacterium, assembly GCA_963665465.1. Classification (GTDB taxonomy): domain Bacteria; phylum Acidobacteriota; class Vicinamibacteria; order Vicinamibacterales; family UBA8438; genus JAAXGX01. Next base: position 2,472,676 of record OY762226.1, on the reverse strand, counting down.
GATGCTGCGCCGTGGCAACGCCGTCTTCGTGATCATCATGGTCGGGCTCTCCGTGTCGGTGAAGGATCCATGGCCGAGCGCCGCATCTGGAACGCCGGGCTCCTGACGATGCCCAGAATGACTTCCGACCAGCGATAGTCGCGCGCCGCGGCTTCGTGCACGATGCCGCGCACCGTCGGACGGTCGTAGTGCTCGAGCCGGCGGCCCAGCGCGTACGACAGCAGCTTTTCCGTCATGGCGCCGACGAACTGACGGTGCTGGCTCACCAGGAACGTACGGAGTCCGGCCGGTCCCCGAAACCGCGTTCCGTCGGGCAGCACGGCCGAGCTGTCCACAGGCAGGCCGCTCTCGGCGTCGCGCCAGCCGCCCACGGCGTCGAAGTTCTCCAGCGCAAACCCCAACGGGTCCATCGGGGCGTGGCAGGTGGCGCAGGCCGGGTTCTCGCGGTGCCGTTCCAGCCGCTCGCGGACCGACGCGGGCCGGCCGCCCTCGCCGCGGTCCGGAAGGCCCGGCACGTCCGCCGGCGGTGAGGGCGGCGGCGTGCCCAGCAGGCTCTCGAGGACCCAGCGGCCTCTCAGCACCGGCGACGTTCGATTCGGATACGACGTCACCGTCAGAAAGCTCCCCTGGCCTAGCAACCCGCCGCGCGGCGCGTCGTCGCCGAACGTGACGCGCCGGAAGTGGCTGCCGTAAACGTTCGGGACGCCGTAGTGCCGCGCGAGTCTCTCGTTCATGAACGTGTGGTTCGCGCGCAGGAGGTCGACCACGCTCCGGTCCTCGCGGAACATGCTCTCGACGAACAGCCTCGTCTCCCGCTCGAACGCCTCGCGCAGGTTCTCGTCGAAGTCGGGGAAGGCGTTCAGGTCCGGCGCCGCGCCCGGCAGATTGCGCAGCAGCAGCCACTGGCCGACGAAGTTGTCCACGAGAGCCTGCGCGCGGTCGTCGGCCAGCATGCGCCGCACCTGCCGCTCGAGCGTCTCGGGGTCCCCGAGCTCCCGGCGGGCCGCCGCACCGAGCAGCTCGGCGTCGGGAATGCTGCTCCACAGGAAGAACGAGAGACGCGATGCGAGCTCGAGGTCGCTGACGGCGTACACGGCTCCCGGCGCCGCGTCGACCGGCTCCCGCTCGATGCGGAACAGGAACTTGGGGTCGGCCAGGAGCCGCTCCAGCGCGAACTGGACCCCGTCGTCGAACGCGCCGTCGCGGCGGCCCTCCCGGTAGAACCGCAGGAGCGTCCGCACCTCGCGCGCGGTCGCGGGCCGGCGATACGCCTCGCTGGCGAGCGTCGTGAGAATCCGCTCCGCGCAGGGCTCCTCGTCGCGGGGCTCCGCGGGTCGGCAGGTGAAGATCTTGCGGCGGCTCGGGGTATCGCCCGGGCCGAACACCTCGTACGGCCCGCGGATGGCGACGGTGTGAACCCACGGGTTGCTCTCGAGCGACTCGTCACGCTCGGGGTACCGCGGCGGGTGGGGCACGCCGTCCTCGACCTCGGTCGGACGCCCCAGGAAGGAAACGGTCACGAGACGCGCGCCGGCCTTCGCCGGGAGCCGCACGACGAGTCCGGCGTCGACGTTGCGGGCGTACTGCTCCCAGGCCGGACTCCCGAAGATGTCGCCGACGAACGCGGCCGGCGGGGCCCCGTCGATCTCCTCGCCGCCAATGACCGCGGACAGGATCCGCTCGCCGTCCACCCGGATCTCGACCTCGTGCGGCGCACCGAGCCCGATGACCACGTCGAACAGCTGGCGGTACAGGCGGACGTCGATGACGTACTCGCCATCGACCGGAAAGCGGTGGCGAATGGCGGCGCCCCCCCGCGACCCGAACGGCAGGTCCTCGCCCAGATACTCGTCCTGATCGAGCCAGACCCGGTATTCCTCGGTGGTGGGGCTACCCGGAGGCAGTCCGACCGCAAGCCGGCTCAGGCGCCGCGCCGCCGACAGATAGCGGTCCAGCAGCGTCGGCGATACCGACAGCATGCCGGCGATGTTGTCGAAGCCGTGCTCGTCCGCACTGTCGGCGGGCAGCAGCGACGTGACGTCGACGTCCAGCGCCAGCAGATCGCGAACGGCGTTCCGGTATTCGGCGCGATTGAGCCGGTGGACGCTGTCCGTCCGGCCCGGGTCGGGGTCGCGGGCGGCGGCACGGTCGAGCTCCGCCTCGAGCCACGCGAGCATGTTCTCCACGACCGCCCGGTCGGGTCGCGGCCGGCCCGGCGGCGGCATCGCGCCGCTCCGGAGCTTGCGGATGACCTCTTCCCAGACCTGCGCGCCTCCGGCGACGTGCACCGCATCCAGCGCCTCCAGCGAGAGACCGGCCGTCCGCAGCCTGTCGCTGTGGCAACCGACGCAGTAGCGGTTCAGTAATGGCCGCAGTGGGGAGGATGTCCCGGGCGAGACCGGCTGCGGTGAAGACGATGTCCCGCCGGCCGACAGCGGCGACAGGAGCACGAACCACACCGCCATCAGCCCGCCCACGGAGCGCCAGCGTGCCATGTCCATGCCTCCCGACACCAAACCAGCCTGGATGATAGCATCGTGAGCCGCGCAGGATCAGTCTGTTTTCCGGCAACGGTCGAGCCCGACGGGGCGCTGCGAGTGGTAGACTCGGCCAACTGCCGGGTACCTTCCGGTGCACAGGCGTTGCGTCGCCGTACAGGGAGGGCACGATACATGCGCATCTCGACGAGACGGCTCTGCGGATGGTTAATCGCGCTGCTGGCAGCCGCCGCGACGCTTGGGGCGAACGCCGCCGACGCGCAACTGCTCCAGGCAGTCAAGCGCGGCGATGCGACCGGGGTGCGCGAGCTCCTCGGGCGGGACGCCGATGTCGCCGATGTCAACGTGCGGCAGGGCGACGGCGCCACCGCCCTCCACTGGGCTGCCCACCTGAATGACCTCGAGACGGCCGACCTGTTGATCCGCGCCGGCGCGGACGTGGACGCCGCAAACGATCTGGGCGTCACGCCGGTCTGGGTCGCGGCGACGGGCGGCAGCGCGGCCATGGTCGCCAAGCTGCTGGCGGCGCGCGGCGACCCGAACATCGCGCCGGGCACCGGCGGCACACCGCTCATGATCGCCGCCCGCCAGGGCAACGTCGCCGCGGTGCGGTCGCTGCTCGCCCACGGCGCGGACGTGAACGCGACCGAAGGCGCGCAGGGACAGACGGCGCTCATGTGGGGCGTTGCGCGGCGGCATCCGGAGGTCGTGCGGGCCCTGCTGGATGCCGGCGCGGATGTGCACGCCCGGACGAAGTCGTCCCGCCGGCATGTCCTGTTGTGCTGCCAGAAGAGCCTCGGCAAGACCGAGGGGGCGGTGTGGGTGGAGCAGGGCGGCTTCACGCCGCTGCTGTTCGCCGCGCGGCACGGCGACACGGCCTCGGCCGGGCTCCTGCTGGCTGCCGGGGCGCCAATCGACGACACCGCCGCGGTCGGCACCACCCCGCTGATCGTCGCGGTCCAGCACGGCTTCCACGAGGTCGCCGCCCTGCTGCTGGAGCAGGGCGCGGACCCGGACGCCGCCGGCGCCGGACACGCGGCCCTGCACTGGGCCGCGTTGCGCGGCGACCGCGAGCTGGTGGCAACGCTCCTGGCCCACGGCGCCAATCCGGACGTGCGGCTCGCGCGCGGCTCGCTGCTCAAGCGGCGCGACATGCGCGCGTTCGCCTTCGACAAGTTCCTGGTCGGCGCGACGCCGTTCGTGCTGGCCGCCCGGCGCGCCGATACCGGGCTCATGCGGCTCCTGGCCGACGCCGGCGCCGACACGTCGCTGCCGCTGCAGGATGGCCGGACGGCCGCCATGGTTGCGGCCGGCGGGAGAACGACGGGGCTGCTCCGGCTCCGGCTCGCGGAAGGGCAGATCCTGGAAACGGTCGGGTCGGCGCTCGATCTCGGCGTGGACGTGAACGCGGCCAGCCTGTCCGGCGATACCGCCCTGCACGTGGCGGCGGACAGCCGGTTCGACAGCGTCATTCGGCTCCTCGCCGAGCGTGGCGCGCTCGTCAATGCGCGGAACCGGATGGGACAGACGCCGCTGGCCGTCGCGCTCGCGCCGCCGGAGGCCCCCGACGGATCTGCCATCGGGGGCGCCGCCCTCGGGCGCTATCGAGAGACCTACGCGGCCTGGGCGGCCAGCGGCGGACAGACGCCTACCGCGAACCTGCTCCGTGCCCTGGGCGGCACCGAATAGCGGCTCGCGACGGGCGCCGGCGCACGATAGCCTCTGCCTGCGACACAGCCTCCTCCAGCGTGCGCCCCGCGGTGTCGACGACGTGGGCGCTGGTCCACGGCTCCCAGGGGCGGTCGAGGACCTGCTGCCAGGTCGGGAGCACGTGACCGGGGATGTCGGCGACGCGCGACTCGACCCGCCGGCGATGCAGGCGCCTGTCGCTGCAGACCACCTCGATCTCCACGAGCTCCACCATCCGGCGCGTCGCGGTCTCGCGCCAGTAGTCGCGGGTAATCGCCAGGGGATTGACCGAGTCGACGATCACCGTGTGTCCGATGCGCAGATTGTCCTCGGCGAGATCGCGGGCGACGAGATATCCCTCCGGGCCGGACACCGTCATGCCGGCGTTCCGCATCGCCTGCTCGATCGTGTCGATGCGCAGATTCACTGCCCGGATCCGCCGGGCCAGCGCCGCGGCGAGGGTCGACTTCCCCACGCCGGGCAGACCACCCAGGGCAATCAGCATCGCCGACTCCGCCCGGCGGTCGCGTGAACGTCGAACACGGCGTCATGCTACACGCCGGAGGCGATCGGGCGCGGCGGCGCCGCAGCCGCCACTCGTGCGGCCAGGCGAGGCGCCATTGGCTATGATTGACCCATGTCCAGCGTAGGATTGCGGCTCGGCGCCCTGGCCGCACTGATCGTCCTGATGGCGGCAGCACCGGTCCGGGCGCAGGAGACCGGCACGTTGCGTGGCGCCGTGACCCTCGTCGAGAACGGCGACCCGGTCGACGGTGCGGTCATCCTGATTCTCGGGACGGGCGCGTTCACGTTCACCGACGACGGCGCTTTCGAGTTCACGGACCTCCCGGCCGGCTCGTACGTCGTCACGGCGCAGCGCGAGCACCTCACCACGGTCCAGGAGTCTGTGACAGTGGCCGCCGGCGAGACGGCCACTGTCGACTTCGCGCTCAGCCTGTCGCCGCTGCGCGAGGAGGTGACCGTCGTCGCCGAGGCGACCGTGGGAGCCGAGGCGACGCTGCAGGCGTTCAGCGCGGTCACGACGCTCGACGCCTTCGACATCGCCCGGGAGGCGCCCGGCAGCCTCGGTGAAGCGCTCGAGGACGAGCCGGGCATTGCCAACCGCAGCTTCGGACCCGGGGCGAGCCGGCCGATCGTCCGCGGGTTCGGCGGCGACCGGGTGCAGATCATCGAGGACGGGATCCCGGCGGGCGACCTGTCCAGCACCTCGGACCACCATGGCATATCGATCGACCCGCACAGCGCGGAGCGGATCGAGATCACGCGCGGACCGGCCACGCTGCTCTACGGGTCGAACATCGTCGGCCTCATCAACGTGATCACGCCGCACGCGGCCTATCGCAACCTGATCACGCCGCCCGAGAGCTACGGCGACACGCTGCTCGACGGCACGCGGGGGAGGTTCGGCGGCGATGCCACGAGCGCGAACGCCCAGGTCGGCACGTACGCCAACCTGCAGCATTCCAGCGGCAACCTTCTCTACTGGGGCAGCGGCACCTACCGGCAGTCGGGCGACTATGACACGCCGGAGGGGAGCGTCTTCAACTCGGCCGCCGAGCTCTCGAGCGGCCGCGCGGGGCTCGGCTATTTCGGCGACCGCTTCTTCACGAGCCTCAGCCTCACACAGGAGAACAGCCGCTTCGGCCTGCCTTTCGAGGATCGCTTCCACTCCCACGGCGGCGAGGACGAGCACGACCACGAAGCCCACGGGCACGACGCCGGGGACGAGCTCGAGATCGACCTGGCTTCCCAGCGTCGGGTCGGCCGGCTCGACATCGGTGTCCGCAACATCGACAACCCCGTGATCCAGGGGATCCGCACCGGGTTCTTCGTGATCGACGTGCAGGACGACCACGTCGACACCCTCGGCGGCATCGAGAACATCGATACGCGCTTCAACAACCGTATGTACATCACGCGCACCCTTGTCTACCAGCGGCAGCAGGAGCATCTCACCGGACAGTTCGGCTCGGAGCTGCGGTTCCGCAACGTCGCCGCGACAGGCGCCGAGGCGATCGCGCCGCGCACGCAGCAGGTCTCGCTCTCGGCCTTCGGCTACGAGGAGCTGACCCTCGGGCGCTTCCGGCTGCAGGTCGGGGGCCGCCTCGAGCGCACCGACTACGATGCGGCCGGCCGCCCCGTCCTGCCCCGTCACGACGACCACGACGACGACCGCAACGGTCACGACGACCACGACGATCACGACGCGGACGACCATGACGAGGACGGGCACGACGAGGACCACGACGAGGAAGGGGAGGAGCGAGTGCTCGTGCCGCCCGATCCCCGCGACCGGCAGTTCCTCGCGGCGTCGGCGTCCGTCGGCATGCACGTGGATCTCGGCAGCAGCAGCGCGGTCGTGGCCAACTTCACGCACTCGCATCGCATACCGGCCCTCGAGGAGCTGTACAACTTCGGCCCGCACCTGGGGAACTTCGAGATCGGCCGGCCGGACCTCGAGGCGGAGACGATGCGCGGTCTCGAGGTGAGCTTCCGGCAGCGCGTCGGCCGCGTCCAGGGCGAGGCGAACTTCTACGTGTACGGCATCGACAACTTCATCTTCGGCGACCTGAGCAACGACATCGTGGACAACCTGCGGATCCTCGACATCCAGCAGGGCGACAGCCGGTTCGTCGGTTTCGATGCGCGCGGGAGCCTGCGGCTGGGCGGTCAGGTCTGGGCCACGCTCGGGCTCGGCTACGTCCAGGCGACCCTGACGACAACGGGCGAGCCGCTGCCGCGCATACCGCCGCTGCGGGGCACGCTGAGCCTCGACGTCCCGGTGGGGCAGTTGACGGTCAGCCCGGAGCTGATGTTCGCCGGGCGCCAGGACCGGATCTTCCGGGACGAGACCGAGACGGGCAGCTATTCGGTGGTCAACCTGGACGCGTCCTACGTCTGGCCGCGCCAGCACGTGGCTCACGTCCTGTCGTTCACGGGGTTCAACCTGACGAACGCGCTCTATCGCAACCACACGTCGTTCATCAAGGATCTGGCCGCCGAGATGGGCCGCGGGGTCCGGGTGGGCTACTCGTTGCGGTTCTTCTGATTCCGGACAGCAGAGGAGGGGTCATGCTCGCATTCGGCAGCCCGTCGTTCCAGGTTCGGTCGGCGCTGGTCGCGTGCTGCGTCGCCGCGGCACTGGCGATCGTGACGGTGGCCCCCGTGCTGGCGCAGGAGGATCGCATCCGGCCGGTGACCGATGCGGAGCTGGAGAATCCGAGTCCGGACGACTGGCTGATGTGGCGCCGGACGCTCGACGGCTGGGGCTACAGCCCCCTCGACCAGATCGATCGCGACAACGTCGACCAGCTCCGCCTGGTCTGGACGCGCGCGATGGCGCCCGGACGCCAGCAGGGGACGCCGCTCGTGCGCGACGGCGTGATGTTCATGCCGAACCCGCGCGACATCATCCAGGCGCTCGACGCGGAGACCGGCGACCTGCTCTGGCAGCACACCCGCCCCCGCCCGGACGACCTGGGCGAGTACATGATCGGCGGCACCCTGACCGAGACCAACCGGAACCTGTCCATCCACGGCGAGCTGATCATCGACACCAGCATGGACGACCACATCTTCGCGCTCGACGCGGAGACGGGCGAGGTGGTCTGGGACACGCAGATCCTCGACTACACGGTGAACCCGGCCAACCAGACGTCGGGTCCGATCGTGGCGCTGGGGAAGGTGTTCTCGGGCCGGAGCTGCGACCCGCGCGGCGGTCCGGAAGGCTGCATCATCACGGCGCACGACCCGGCGACGGGAGCGGAGCTGTGGCGCCGGCGGCTGATCCCGGGGCCGGGCGAGCCCGGCGACGAGACGTGGGGCGACGTGCCGTTCGAGGAGCGCCGGCACGTCGGTGCCTGGATGGTGCCGAGCGTCGACCCGGCGCTGAACCTGGTCTACGTCGGAACGTCGGTCACGTCGCCCGCGCCGAAGTTCATGCTCGGCGGCGTCGACCTGGCCCACCTGTACCACAACTCGACGCTGGCGCTGGACGCGGACACGGGCGAGATCGTCTGGTACTACCAGCACCTGAACGACAGCTGGGACCTCGACCACCCGTTCGAGCGGCTGCTGGTGGACACGGCGGTGAGTCCGGACCCGTCGGCGGTGAGCTGGATCAACCCGCGGCTGAGCCCGGGCGAGGAGCGCCGCGTGGTGACGGGCATCCCGGGCAAGACAGGGGTGGTCTACACGCTGGACCGGGCGACCGGGGAGTTCCTGTGGGCCACGCCGACGATCACGCAGAACGTGATCAGCGGCATCGACGGGGCGACGGGAACGGTGACCGAGAACGCGGAGCTGGTCTTCACCGCCAGCGGCCAGACCGTGCTGGCCTGCCCGCACGCCAGCGGCGGCAAGGACTGGGAGGCGGGCGCCTACAGTCCGCTGACCAACACCATGTACATGCCGCTGCGCAACGTCTGCGCGCGGATGCGGGCCAGCACCGTGGAGGACGGCGACGAGTCCAACCGGCTGTACGCCATCGCCTGGCGCAGCCAGCTCGCGCCGGGCACGGACCAGGTGGGCGCGGTGCACGCGATCTCCGCCGAGACGGGCGAGATCGCCTGGAAGTACGAGCAGCGGGCCGCCACGATGGCGCTGGCCGCGACCGGCGGCGGGCTCGTGTTCGGCGGCGACGTCAACGGCCGCTTCCGGGCCTTCGACCACGAGACCGGCGAGATCCTCTGGGAGATCAACCTCGGCTCGCCGGTTTCCGGCTTCCCGATCACCTACGCCGTCGACGGCCGGCAGTACGTGGCCATCAGCACCGGCACCGGCCGCTTCCTCGATCTGACGCCGGAGCTGCGACCCAGCTTCGGCAACAACCTGTTCGTCTTCGCGCTGCCTTGAGGCCCACTAGGGTCCGACCGGGCGCGAGCCAGGGGCTATCTCCTGATGAAGCCGACGTAGGCGTAGGACGCGGCCAGGACGGCAACGACCACCAGACCGATGTTGCCGTACAGCGGTTTGACCTGAAGTCCCAGGAACAAGACGAACGAGAACGCGAGATACAGACCGACGATCGCCGCGGCATGAGCGAGGATCTTCAGCATGGGGGCAGGCGCCAGCCCGGCTGGAGTGAGCCGCTACAGCAGGTTCAGCCCCGGCACGTCGCTGAAGTCGTCGGGGTTCAGCGTCCAGAGGGCGGCCTCGTGGACGAGGGCGCAAGCGGCGACCGCGAGATCGAGGTCCCGGCCGCGAGGGCGGGGTAGTCGCGCGTAGAGGTCGGCGGCGTATGCGGCGGCTTCGGCATCGAACGGAACGGCCTGGTCGCGAGGGAAGAGTTCTTCCTGCACCCGCAGCTCGCTGACCGTCCGCGGCCCGCGTAGCCATTCGTACAGGACGATTGTCGAGAGCCGCAAGCGATGGCTCTCGTCTATGAATGTGCGCAGGTGGTTGAACGACGAGGCGCGCGGATCCGCAAGCGCTCCGACGAGGGCCGACGTATCAAGATGGATCGTCATGAGCGGAACGGCGGAGCGACGATTCGCGTCGGGACCGGCGCCGCTCCCGGAGTTCAGCGTCCACGCTCTCGCGGGAGCGCGCAGCCGGTTCGCTGCGCAGTTGGTCGAGCACCTCGAGCATGCGCAGCCGCTCGGCCTCACTCAAGCGGTCGGTGCGCGCTGCGTATTCCGTGACCGCCTCGCGGACCACCTGGCTCTGCGGTCTTCCGAGCCGCTCTGCCGCGCGTCGAATGCGGCGCACCGTGGCGTCGTCGAGCGAGTAGGTGACCTTGACCATACCGTTGCAATACTACCATATGGCCAGTGCGCGGCGCGCCGACGACCTCGACGAGCGCATGGATCGCCGGGGAAGGACCCGCAGGCGACGGCGCGACCCCGCGGGGCCGCGCCGTCCGGTCCTGCCTACCGGCTCCAGGGCGGGACGATCTCGTTGGTCCGGGCGTACGCGATGAGCTGGCCGAGGTGCTCGTGCATGTCGCCGGCCACGAACAGCACCAGCTCCGGCGTGGTGCGCTCCTGCCCGAACAGCTCGCGGGTGCCGGCCAGCGTCGCCGGGTCGACGCCCGCGAGCGCCTCCCGCGTGTGGTCGAAGCCCTTGGTCAGGTGCTCGATGACCTGCGCCTTGTCGGTGATCTCGGCCAGCGCCTGCATCTCCGGGAAGGTCATGGCCGTCTCGGCGCCCAGCGCCATCGGCGCGAACGCATAGCCCTCGCCCGCGATGAGCATCAGCACCTCCGAGACCGAACGCACGCCTTCCATGGGGCGCCAGGTGTAGGTCTCCGCGGGGAAGGCCTCGGCGAGCCCGAGGAACTTCTCGCGCATCACCTCGATGTCGGCCAGAAAGGCCGCCTTGACTGCCGCCTCGGCCGTCGCGTCCTGCGCGGCGCTCGCGGCCGGCAGGCCGGCCAGCAGGAAGGCTGCCAGGGCCGAGGTGAGAACGAGACGTCCGCTGCCGGTCGGGAGACGATGCGTCATGGTGGCTGATTCCTTTCGGTCGGTGTGTGCCTTCCGGGCGCTGGAATGTGTCGTCACTGCTGTCCGGTCGGGAACACGTTCCCGGGCGGGCCGTACTCGTAGTACGCGCCGAGCGTCGCGATGCGATCCATATCGGGGTACAGCACGCCGATCGCCGGCGCGTCCCGGCTGCCCCGCGGAGAGTACCAGACGGCGCCATCCCGCGTCACCTGGATCTTCGGCGAGTCGGCGCCCGGCTGGGGCTTCGGGTAGAACGTGAACGTCTCGTCGCGGGGATCGAAGCGCCAGATCGACGCCCCGTGGTCGCCGTCGCTGCCCTGCCCGACGTCGGCGGCCCAGACGTTGTCGTCGGCGTCCATGGCCACGTCGTAGGGCGCGGCGTCCTGCTGCGGGATGACGTGCTCGGTCATCCGCCCCGTCGACTGGTCCAGCTTCACCAGCTTGCCGGGGCGCGGGCCCGCCTGGTAGATGCCGAACCAGACGTTGTTCCGCGAGTCGACGTTCGGGCGCCGCACGTGGCCGGGGTAGGTCGGCGGCGTGAACTCGGTCCACTGGTTGGTCGTCGTGTCGAACTTCGCCACCTTGCCGGCGTTCCACAGGCCGACCCAGATGTTGTCGTTGCGGTCGGGCACCACGCCGTACGGCACCGCCCCGGGCATCGGGATGGGGAACACGGAGACCTTGCCGGTAGCGCGCTCCCACTTGCTCAGCGCGCCGCCCATGATCCACCCGACGTAGATGTTGCCCTTCGAGTCGATGGCCAGCGACTGCATCCACTTGTGCGCGTTGCGGACGACGTTGTCCGGATCCATCGCGATCTGGTGCTTCCACTCCCCGGTTTCCGGGTCGAGGCCCAGCAGCCGCTTGACCTCCGAGGACTGCACGCCGCGGTGCTCGGGGACCCAGATGATGCCGTCGCGGTCGACGTTGACCTCGTGGATGCCGTTCTTCGGGTCGGGCAGGACATGGTCGGTGAACCCGCCGGTCCGCGGATCCAGCTTCACCACCCGGTGGGGGTAGCCCCGGTCGGTCAGCCACACGTTGCCGTGCCGGTCGAAGCGCACGTCCTGGCCCACCCGGCGCCCGACGAAGTTGCCGGACAGCCCGGCGAACTCAGGGGCGTTCACGCCCTCGCCGGGCGCGTCTTCCGGCAGGTAGTACTCGATGTACATCGCCTTGCCGAGGGCCTCCTCGTCCACAGGCATCTGCTGCTCGATGCGGATGCGGCGCGGCGGCGCGTCCGGCCCGAAGTGCTCGACGAGGTAGTCGACCAGGGTCTCGCGATCTCCCACCCCGAAGCGGCGCTGCGCATCGCGGTACGAGATGATGCCGTCGCCGTACGAGAGGGACGGCCGGTTCGGGATCGCCTTGCCGAACATCTTGTCGATGGCCGCCTCCCATGCCGCGCGGCGGGTCGGCCGCGACGAGAGGAAGTTGCCGCCGTGGCACGGCATGCAGGTCCGCTCCGCGATGTCGCGGCCCGGCCCCGGCGGATAGAGCTCGTCGTAGGGCTGCTCCGTTGCGGCGCGCGCCGCCGGCATCTCCCCGCCGCCGCCCGTCGCCGCCGGTGCCCGGTCGCCGCCGCCGGCCCGCAGCGACAGGTCCAGACTGGCGCTGTCGCCGGCGTTCAGCACCAGGCGCTGCACGTCGGACTCGAGCCCGGGCGCCCGGACCGAGACTTCGTAGGCGCCGGGGAAGAGCGCCACGGCGCGAAACCGCCCGGCCTGCGTGTACACCATGTACAGGACGCGCCGGTCCACGTTCCGGATGTAGACCCGGGCGGCCGTGAACGGCGTGTCCGCGGTCACCGCGCCCGCGAGGCTCGCCGTGCCGTCGATCGGCGCGGATGCCTGGGCCGCCGTTGGCCGCGCGCCCGTCGCGCCGGCGGCGGCGACCACCACCACTACGGCCGCCAGGGCCGCGATCGACGCGCGCCGCGCCGCCGCCCGCCGCCGCATCCCGTCCGTCGATGCCGCCTTCATCCAGGCTGTCCTCATGGCGATCCTCCAGTGGGCCGGGCCGCGGTTGGTGCCGCCGCGTCGGTGCAACTCCATCACCGGCGATCATACCCGCGGGTGCGGCGCCCGCAGGATCCGTTTTCGGTTTGTCGCGCGGTCGGGCCGCGCCCGGCGGGTCGAGCTGGACGGCTACATCGCTCGGATTGTCGACCGCGAGCTTCCCGAACAGGCCCGGTTGCCCTGTCGATCAAGAATTTCAAGAGCATCCGCGAAGCGCACGTTCGCTTCGGACCGTTCACCTGCTTCATCGGCCACAACGGCGTCGGCAAGAGCAACCTGTTCGACGCCATTCAGTTCCTGAGCGTGCTGACCGAACGGGACATCGCCGAGGCGGCCACCGAGGTGCGACGCACGAGCGACGGCGGCTGCTCGCCCCTCGACCTGGTGTTCGGGCGGGACCCCGATCGCAGGATCGAGCTGTCGGCGGACATGGTGGTGCCACCGGAGGTCGCTGACGACTTCGGCGAGTTGGCGGAGCCGAGCACGACGCTTCTGACCTACAGCCTGGGGCTGCGATACGCGCCAGAATCAGATCGCCTGCTGGTGCAGTGCGAGAGTCTGACGCCCGCGAAGCTGGGAGACTACAAGACGTTCGTGGGTTTCGACTCGTCCACGGAATTCAGGAGATCCGAGTGAACCGACAGTTGGCGTATGCCGTGGTGGCCGATGGGGGAACCGACCGGCTCCTCGTCCCCATCATTCAATGGGCGGTACATCGGCTGGACCCGGGGAGACCGGCCGACTGGTGCCGGACGTCCCCGGCTTCCGCCATCCCCGTGAACACGCTGACTGGCCCGGCGGTACTCGTGAGGTCGTTCCGGTGGTACCAGTCAGAATGTCAGAGGCCTGGCTTCTGTTCGACGGTCTCGCCATCGCCCATGCAGCCGGCTCGCCGTCGTCGCAGGTACCTGTGCCCAGCCTCGTCCAGATCGAGAATATGCCGGATCCCAAGAATCGGCTGGACGATCTGCTCTTCCAGGCAGCCGGCGCGCCCACGGGCCGGCGCGGCAGGAATTTCCGACGTTCGATCGCACGACGTCGCGTGAGCGTCGCCGAGTACATCGAGGACTACAGTCCGCTCGAGAGCTTGTCGGCCTTTCGCAGATTTCAGGGAGTGCTGGCCGATCGCTACCCGTACAGGAACGTTTGATGTCGAATCCGGAAGTAAACTAGGGTTCTAGTCATGATTCGACTCAACATGCACGAGGCGAAGACCCATCTCTCGCGCTACATCGCTCAACTTCAGGAAGGCGAGACGATCCTGCTCTGCCGTCGCAACGAGCCGGTTGCCGAAATCCGGGCCCTGCCCCGGGCGCGCGACAAGCCGCGGCCAATCGGGTTGGCTCGCGGGCAGTTCACCGTCCCGGACTCGTTCTTCGAACCGCTGCCCGACGATGTCATCGAGTCGTTCGAGGGAGGGGCGGTCCTGCCCGGGAAATGAAACTGCTGCTCGACACCTGCACCTTCCTCTGGTGGACGGAGGATTCCCCCCGGCTGTCGCAGGCGGTCCGGTCCGCGGTGTCCGATCCGGCACACGAGGTCTACGTGAGCACGGCCTCGATCTGGGAAATCTCGGTCAAGCACCAGGTCGGCAGGCTGACCCTTCCACAACCGCCCGAGCGGTTTCTTCCGGAGCAGAGGAAGCGCCACGGGTTTCTGAGCCTGCCGGTCGACGAGGCAAGCGTGCTGCAGTTGCCCCGCCTGCCCCCGCTGCACAAGGATCCGTTCGACCGGATGCTCGTGTGCCAAGCGATAGAGCACGGCATGACGCTGCTCACGCCCGATCCCCTGATCGCACAGTACCCGGTGCGGATCTCCTGGTAGCTGAAGCGATCCGCCGGAAAGCCAGGAGCTTCCGTGCCATTCTGACCAGTCAGAATGCCTGGTTAGAACGAGGTGCCTCTTGCGTGAAGTACAGGCGACGGAGGCCGAGGCGCACTTGGCAGAGCTGCTGCGAGCAGTCGAGCACGGCGAGACGGTGGCGATTACCCGCCATGGCAAGGCGATTGCTCATCTGGTGCCGGCATCCGATCAGGAGCTCGATCAGCGAAAGCTGGCGGTGGAGCGCTTCCGAGCCCGCCGCCGGCAGTGGCGGCGCATCGAGATGACGACCGAGGAGATCCTCGCCTCGATTCGCGAGGGCCGACGTTGGTGAGCCGCTTCGTGCTGGACGCGTCCGTGACGGTAGCATGGCTCCTCGATGACGAGGGAGGGGGGCGTGCGAACGCCGTGTTGACGCGGCTCGAAACCGAAGCGGTCCTGGTTCCATGGCATTGGCACCTCGACGTGCGGAGTGCATTGCTCGGCGCAGAACGCCGGCGACGGATAGGAGCGGATGAAGTCGACGAGCGCCTGCGCGCACTCGCGGAACTGTCGGTCGGGACGGACACCGAGCCGCGGGTCGTGACCGCCTTCGCGCTGGCTCGACGGCACGGACTGTCCATCTACGGCGCGGTGTATCTGGAGCTGGCCGAACGGTCGGATGCACCGCTCGCGACGCTGGACCAGGCGCTGTCGCGCGCTGCCACGGCGACGGGGCTCGCGCTCATCGAGGCGTGAGGTGCTCGCCGCTTTCAGGGCCTTGGCTCACGCGTCCCGCCCGGCCCCGGCCAGCGCGAGGTCGGGCGCGGGTCCGGGTGCGGCGCCCGACCGGCGCAGCATCCGCAAGCCGTTGAAGGTCACGAGGAGGGTGGCGCCCATGTCGGCGGCCACGGCCATCCAGAGCGTCGCGGCGCCGAACGCCATGAAGGCGAGGAAGAGCGCCTTGGAGCCGAGCGCCAGGGTGACGTTCTCGATGATCACGGAGCGGGCCCGCCGGGCGTGACCGACGAGGAACGGCAGCGTCCGCAGATCGGGTTGCAGCAGGACGACGTCCGCGGATTCGACGGCCACGTCGGTGGCGTTGCCGCCGAGGGCGATGCCGACGGAGGCGGCCAGCAGCGCCTGGCTGTCGTTGATGCCGTCGCCGACCATCGCGATTGGACCGTGGCGGGCGGACAGCTCGCGGACGGCGCGGGCCTTGCCGTCGGGCAGCAGCTCGGCGCGGACGTCCGCCACGCCCACCTGCTCGCCGACGCGGGTGGCCGTGACGGTGTTGTCGCCGGTGAGCAGCACGGACCGCAGGCCCTGGGCATGGAGCTGCGACACGCTGTCGGGCGCCTCGGCCCGCACCGGGTCGGCCACGGCAAGCAACGCCCAGACGTCGTCGCCCGCGCCGCAGGCGACGACGGTGCCGTCGGGTCGCTGCAGCTCCGCGAGCGCCAGGTCGACCTCGCGGCTGCCGGTCTTCTCGCGCGCGAAGCGCGTGCTGCCGACCCAGAACGGCCGGCCGTCGACGAGCGCCTCGGCGCCGCGTCCCTCCACGGCCTGGAAGTCGGTCAATGCCGCCGGCGCGACGCCGCGCGCGCGGGCGTAGCGCACGATGGCGCGCGACAGCGGATGCTCGCTGCGCATCTCGATGGCCAGCAGCCGGGCCAGGATCTCGGGCTCGGTCCAGCGTCCGGTCGGGCGCAGCTCGCGCACATCGGGCTCGCCGCGGGTGACGACGCCGGTCTTGTCGAACGCCACGGTGCGCAGGCGCGCGAGCCCCTCCAGATGGGCGCCGCCCTTGATCACCACGCCGTGGCGCGCCGCCGAGGCGATGGCGGCCGCGATTGTCGCCGGGGTCGAGATCACCAGCGCGCACGGGCAGGAGATCAGCAGGATGAGCATCCCCTGGTAGAACCAGTGCGCGAGATCGGCCCCGAACAGCAGCGGCGGGACGAGCACGACGGCCGCGGCCACCGCGAACATCAGGGGCGTGTAGTAGCGCGCGAACCGGTCGATGAAGCGCTCGGTCTGCGCGCGGTGATGATGGCTCTCCCCGACCATCCGAATGATGCGGGCCAGCGTGGTGTCCGAGGCGGGCCGCGTCGTCCGCAGCTCCATCACCCCGTGGCCGTTCACCGTCCCCGCGAAGAGCGGGTCGCCGACGGTCTTCCAGGCCGGCACCGACTCGCCGGTGACGAGCGCCTGGTCGACGTAGGAGCTGCCCTCGGTGACCTCGCCGTCGCAGGGAATCCGCTCGCCCGGCCGCACGCGCACTTGGGCGCCCACCGCCACGCGGTCCACCGGCAGCCGGTGCTCATGGTCGCCGTGCATCACGGAGGCCATGGCGGGCGAGATGCGCAGCAGCGAGCCGATGGCGTTGCGGGCCCGCCGGGCGCTCCAGTTCTCCAGCAGCCCCGACAGGCCGTACAGGAACGCGAGCGTGGCGGCCTCGGCCCACTCCTCGAGCACGACGGCGCCGATCACCGACACCAGCACCAGCGCGTTCATGTCCGGGCGCAGGCGCCGCAGCGACGCGACCGCCTTGGCGAACGAAGGCAGGAGGCCGGCGACGATGGCGAGTCCGAGCAGCGCGACCACGGGGTAGTCGACGCCGTGCTCGCCGTGGCTGTGCGACAGCGCGGTCTCCAGCAGGCCGCCGTCCGCCACGGCAACGTGCAGCGCCAGCCCGCCGGCCAGCCCGAGGCCGCTCGCCGCCGCGAGCGCGCGCCGTCCGTGCCGGTCCCACCACGACTCGACCGGCGCGGACGACTCCGCCCACGGTTCCGCACGCATCCCGAGCCCGGCGATCGCCTCGGCCACCTGTTCGGCGCCGAACCTGTCGGTATCGGCGTCCACCGTCATCCTGCCGTCGATGACGTGGAAGCTCACCCCGTGGACACCCTCCCGCCCGGACAGCTCGCGCCGGATCAGGGACGCCTCCTCGGTACAGTCCAGACCCTCGACCCGGAAGTCTCTCTGTTGTCGGATTGTTCGGCCCTCGCGGCGGGGAAGTCGTCCCCGATCCTTCCATCATACGCGACGGGCCGGCGTGCACCCGGTTCCGCGCACCGGCGTCCGCGATGCCAGGAGTCTGCGCCGTAGAACAGTGCAGACGCCGCAAGGCGCGCACAACGCGCCTCGGCGGGAGCGGGCGGGGCGCAGGGGTCCCCGCAAGCGGACGCCGGGGGCTCGGGGCGCAGCCCCGTCTGGTGGATGCTAGACTGCGCCATCGGCATCCCGCGGGCTCGTTGCGGCTGCGCGGCATTCCCATGGAGGGGCACACGTGAGGCATCGCTACTTCGCACTGCTGCTGACGGCCGCCGCCGTCGCCCTGGCGCCGCTGCCCGTCGTCGCCCAGTCGGCCGACGTGCCGCGCACGCCGTGGGGCAAGCCCGACCTGCAGGGCGTCTGGGACTTCGCCACGCTGACGCCCATGGAGCGGCCCCCGGAGTTCGCCGACAGGGCGACGCTGACAGAGGAGGACGTCGCGAACATCGTGGCCCGGTCGGCGCAGTTCACGCAGTTCCTCTCCGAGAACGGGATCGGGTCGAGCGACACGCGCACCGGCACGTACGACGAGTTCTGGTTCGACTTCGGGTCGGACGTCTCGGCCGACCGGCGCACCGCGCTCGTCGTCGATCCGCCCAACGGGCGCATCCCCGACCTGACGCCGGTGGCGCGCGAG
Organism: Vicinamibacterales bacterium; assembly: GCA_963665465.1. GTDB lineage: Bacteria > Acidobacteriota > Vicinamibacteria > Vicinamibacterales > UBA8438 > JAAXGX01. Next base: position 2,454,513 of record OY762226.1, on the reverse strand, counting down.
CGGCAGGCGGCGCGCCGCGCCTACCTGGCCGAGCATCCGGCCGACTCGTGGGAGGACCGCAACCTGGCCGAGCGCTGCCTGGTGGGCTTCAACAGCGGCCCGCCGATGGCGCCGAGCGCGTACAACAACGTCTTCCAGCTGTTCCAGACCGAGGACCACGTCGTGATCCTCAACGAGATGGTGCACGATGCCCGCATCGTGCCGCTGGACGGCCGGGACGGCCTCGACGCGAACGTCCGGCAGTGGCTCGGCAGCTCGCGCGGCTACTGGGACGGGGACACGCTGGTGGTCGAGACCGCGAACTTCCGGGACGAGACGAACTTCCGGGGCGTGACGCGCGACGTACGGCTGGAGGAGCGCTTCACGCGCGCTGACGACGACACGCTGCTCTACCGGTTCACGGTGGACGATCCGCGGACGTTCGAGCGGCCGTGGACCGCCGAGGTGCCGATGTCGCTCTCGTCCGGGCCGACCTTCGAGTACGCCTGCCACGAGGGCAACTACGGCCTGGAGGGCATCCTCGCCGGGACGCGCGCGGAAGAGCGCGAGGCGGCCGCGGCTGCCCGGGACTAGTCCCCCTCCCCGACCATGCAGGTCGCGACGACCATTGTCGTGCTCGCCTCGGCCGCGGCGGTGCTGACGGCCGCGCCCCGCCCCGCCGGCGCACAGGACGCCGGCGGGGCGGGGCGCTTCGACTGGCCGTCGCACAACCTGGACCTGCACGGCAGCCGCTACGCCGCGCTCGACCAGATCGACGCCTCGAACGTCGGGCAGCTCGAGCTGGCCTGGTCGGTCGAGATGGAGCGCGGCCACGTCATCACGCAGGTCACGCCCCTGGTCGTGGACGGCGTCCTGTACTTCAACGACGCCGCCGGGGCCGCCTTCGCGCTCGACGCCGCGACCGGCGAACGGCTCTGGTCGAGCGACTTCGGTCCCGACACGATCTCGAAGCGGGTCAGCCGCCCGCGCGGCCCGGGCTACGGCGGCGGCCGGCTGTACCCGTTCTACGGCACCACGGTTTTCTCCGTCGACCCCGCGACGGGAGCGCCGGACCCCGCGTTCGGCGACGGCGGGCGCATCGACATCGTGGCTGCGGCGCTGCACCACAAGTATCCGGACGACTATCCGCCCGATCTCGACCCGGCCGCGCTCGGCCACCAGATGATGGCGCCGCCGGCGTATCACGACGGCGTGCTGTACGCCGGGGTCGGGCTGTCGGACCAGCACATCCCCGGCGGCCTGGTCATCGCGTTCGACGCGCGCACCGCTGCCATCCGCTGGGTCTTCAACACCATTCCGCAGCGGCCGGGCGACGAGGGCTACGACATCGCGCGGCCGACCTGGGGCGACGGCCTGCGGGCCGGCGGGGGCGTCTGGACGGTGCCGGCGGTCGATCCCGAGCTGGGGCTGGTCTACGTGAACGCCGGCAACCCGTCAGCAGACTACGACGGCTCCGGTCGGCCGGGCATCAACCTCTTCACCAACGCGACCATCGCGCTGCGCATGGCGACCGGCGAGATCGCCTGGTACTACCAGGCCATTCACCACGAGGTGTGGGACATCGACCATGTGACCGGGCCGCTCCTCTTCGACGCCAGCCGCGACGGCAGGACCGTGCGCGGGGTCGCCGCGGGGGGCAAGAACTGCCTGCTGTACCTGTGGGAGCGGGCGACCGGCGAGCCGATCAACCCGATGGTGGAGATGGCCGTGCCGACCGAGACCGACGTCCCGGGCGAGCAGATCTGGCCCACCCAGCCGTTTCCCCACAACGCGCGCGGCGTGCTGATGGCGCCCTTCTGCAACACCTTCCCGCTGGTCGCCGACCCCGCCGACCGCCCCCTGGCGCGGCAGCTCTACACGCCCTATTCGACGACCGCCGGCTACATCGTGGCGCACGGCGGATCGAGCTGGGGGCCGCCGTCGTTCTCGCCGCGCACCGGGCTGCTGTACATGACGGCCAAGGACGGATCCATCGCGCTGATCGTGAAGCCGGTAGGCGATTCCATCGAGGTCGGCCAGGGACGCGGCGGCCTGACGTCCCAGGTGAGCTCGACGCGCAACCAGATGCCGCCGGAGCTCACGATCAGCGCGTACGAGCCGATCAGCGGGGAACAGGTGTGGCAGGCGCGCGCGCCGACCGTGTCGCCCATCGGCGTGAGCGGCAATCTGGTCACGGCGGGCGACATCCTGGTGCAAGGCACCGATACCGGCGGGTTCTACGCCTTCGACGCCCGCACGGGCGAACGGTTGTTCGAGTACACGAGCGAGAGGCCGGTGCGCTCCAGCCCCATGACCTATCAGGTCGACGGGCGGCAGTACATCGTCGTCGTCGCCAGCAACCGGATTCTGGCGTTCGCGCTCCCGGCATCCTGACTGACGGCGGGCGTCTTCCAGGACAGCAGGCCTGACAGTCGGGCCGACGGTGACACGAGGGAGGACAGGACATGAGGCGTGTGCTGATCGTCGTTGCGGCAACGGTGACGGGCGCGTTCGCGGCCGGCTGGGTCGGCGCGCAGGGGACGCGCGGCCCGGCGCTGACGGGGCAGGACTACGCGGAAATCGAGCAGTTGACAGCGCGCTACTACCAGGCGCTGGACTTCGAGGACCGCGCCATGTTCGAGTCGATCTGGACGGAGGACGCGGTGTACCGCATCGCGTCGAGGGGGCAGCCGGTGGTAGGCCGCGACGCGATCGTCGAGCGGACCGTGGCGCGCTGGGCCGATCGCCCGCCGGAGCACGAGCGGCGCCACTGGCAGAACAACCTCGTCGTCACACCCACGGCCGACGGCGCCACCACCCGCACCTACTGGGTGTCGTTCGAGGTGTCGTACTCGCCGCCCAAGCCGGCGCTGTCCGGGCACTACGACGACGTGCTGGTCCGCACGCCGGACGGCTGGCGCTTCAAGGAGCGGGTGCTCACCATCGACGAGTCGCGGCGCGACGGCATCTTCGGCCATGTCTGGTAGGAGCGGGATCGCAATCAGCCCGTCTGATGAAGCTCATTCCAGCCGCTGCCGCGTGAGCGCGATGCGGTGGCTCAGCCAGCGCACCTCGTAGAAGTTCACGCCGGCGGCGCCCTCCAGCAGCAGCTCCAGCGCGCCCAGCCGCGCCTCCAGCGCGGGGCGATGGTCCGCGTCCGCGGCCAGGGCGACCTCCACCAGGTGCAGCGCCTGCACCGGCCTGCCCGCCTGCACGTGCTCGGCCGCGCGCCGCGCCAGCACGTCGGGACCGCCGGAGAGCTCCGCCAGCTCGCCGTACATGTCGCTGGCGGGCACCGGGTAGAGCTCGGTGGTCGAGGCGAGGTGGAACCAGCCGGCATAGCCTTCCCAGATCGAGCGCACGACCCAGGAGACCTTGCCGTGCGCCTCCGTCAGCTGCAGCTCGGCGGGAAGCTGAATCTCGCGCATCAGCTCGTACACGGTGCGCCCCGAATTCATGCCGTCGACGACCGCCTCGTGAACGTAGGCGACGGCGTCGCGGATGCGCTGCAGTCCCGCGCGAATCTCGGCGGCCCCTTCTATCGGCTCGAAGTGGCTCGGCACGAGCAGCTCCGGCTCGAGCGCGATGACGCGGTCGAGCGACTCGATGTACTCGGCGGCAAAGCGCATCTTCTCGCCGCGCAGCGTGTAGAGGTTGGGCCACATGGGAAAGATGGGCCCGAGGAAATCGCCCGTGAACAGGATCCGGCTCTCCGGCAGCCAGACCGAGACGGAGTCGTCGCCCTCCGCCCCCGGCGTCGCGATCACCTCGAAGCGCGTGCCGCCGAGCTCGAGCTCGAGGACGTCGTTGACGAGGATGGTCGGCTCGACGCGCGTCCGGGCCTGGGCGGCCCGCTCGGCGGCGCTGGCCTGACGCACCGGATTCTGGCCGAAGAAGAGGACCAGGTTGCGGTTCGTCTGGTACGGCATCAGGTCGTTCAGGTAGCGCTGCGCCTCGGGGAAGCGCGCGTGCGTCACGACCTCGGTGCCCGCATCGGTCCAGGTGGGGACGCCGCCCGCGTGGTCGTTGTGCGCGTGCGTTACCACGACGTAGCGGATGGGACCGCTCGACACGGCGCCGAGCAGCTCGCGGTGCCGCTCGGCATGCCTGGAGGTGCCCGTATCGATGATCACGTTCCCCTCCGGGGTCGTGACCATGTGGGTGTTCCCGGTGCCCCGCGCCTGGTACACGTTCGGAGCGATCTCGACGGCGGCGTCGAGGTCGGCGCCGTAGTCGATGAGATCGGCGGCCGTGCGCACCGAGAACGGCGACTCGGATGCGCCGGCCTCCTGCGCCTGCGGCGCCCCGGTCCCCGGAAACGCGTTGGCGAACAGCAGGCCGGCGGCCGGCAGCAGGCACGACGTCAGCCACAGCGAATGTCGACGCATGAATCCCCCTCGACCCCTATTCTATTTCGCGACTCCCCGCTGATCCTGGAAGGCCCACCGAGTGCCCGCCGCGGTGGCCCCCCCAAGGCGCGCACGGCGCGCCTCGGCGGGAGCGGCGCGGGGCGAAGGGGTCCCCGCAAGCGGCCGCCGGGGGCTTGGGGCGCAGCCCCATCCCCTCATGGATATATCAGGCGGCCGCGGTTGCCGTAGGCGCTGTCGAGTCTGCGCTGCGGCGCGGTCACCTCGCCCGGCCGCGGCCGCAGGCCGAAGCCGTAGATGTTGTCGCCGGGATCGGGGTTGACGTTGAGGCCGTTGAGCTGCATGGCCCGCGCCCAGTCCAGCGGCGCGCGCCACCCGGGGTGGGGCACGACGCGCGCATGGCTGCCGGCGTAGGGGTGCTGCCGCCGCCACGCGATCAGGGCCTCGGCGAGCTCGTCCACCAGCCCCGGCTGGGCGGCTGCGAGGTCGTTCGTCTCGCCCGGATCGGCAAAGACGTCGTAGAGCTCGTTGACCACGGTGAGGCTCTCGAACGTCTGGTCCACCTTCTGCACCAGCTTCATGTTGCCGCGCAGCACGCTCCACGAGAACTGCCTGCCCAGCGCGGCCTCGGAGGCGTAGAAGATGTCGTCCGCGCGCGGCGCGGTCCGGCCGCTGCTGATCTGCTCCCAGAGGTCCACGCCGTCCAGCTCGCGCGCCGCCTGCACCTCGACGTCGGCGGCCGCCGCGAGCGTCGGAAACACGTCCATGGACGTCATCACCTGCGTGCTCACGGTGCCGGGCGGCAGCACGTCCGGCCAGCGGATGACGGCCACCACGCGGATGCCGCCTTCGTAGGTCCCCAGCTTGTAGCCGCGCAGGGGCGCGTTGCTGCCGTTGCCGGCCGTGGCGCCGTTGTCGCTCAGGAACATGACGATCGTGTCGTCGGCGATGCCCTCCGCTTGCAGCGCGTCGAGAATCCGACCGATGCCGGCATCCATCGAGACCATCATCGCGGGATAGATGCCGCCCGCTGCGTCGATCAGCTCGGGCGGGGCCTGGAACGGCGAGTGCGGCGCCTTGTAGGCCAGGTAGAGGAAGAACGGCTTGCGTGGATCGCGCCGGTTCCGTATCCAGTCGACGGCCTCGCGCGTGTAGACGTCGGTGTTGTACTGCCCCTCCAGCTCGAGGACGCTCTCGCCGTTGCGCTGCAGGTCGTAGCCGCCCTGGTTGCGGTGGGTGAAGTAGTCCCCGCCGGTGTTGAGCGAGCCCATGAAGTAGTCGAACCCGCGGCTGTTGGGGTGATGCGCCGGCACCGTATGGCCCAGGTGCCACTTGCCGATCGCCGCGGTGTCGTAGCCCTGGCTCCTGAACGACTCGGCCATGAAGTGCTCGCTGACCGCGACGCCGAACGGGCTCCACGGGTAGACGGTCGCATAGGTCAGGCCGAGCTCGAGCGGGTCGCGCCCGGTCAGCAGCGCGGCGCGGGTGGGCGTGCACTTGGGGTTGGTGTAGAAGCGGTCCAGCTCGACCCCCTCATCGGCCAGCCGGTCGATGCTGGGCGTGGGTATGCCGCCCCCGTGGAACGACACGTCGTTCCAGCCCATGTCGTCCGCGAGAACAATGAGGATGTTCGGGCGTTCGGGAGTCCGCCCGGACGGCTGCGCGGCGGCATGCGGCAACTGGCCGAGCGCGAGGACGGCCAGCAGCAGGAATCTCGACCGGCGTTCGGACACGATGGCACCCCCTGGCTGCGCACCGTGAATCGTACGGGCGGGCTGGCGGCGAATCAAGGACGGCCCGCGCGGCGGCGGACTTCGTCGAGCAGTCGTTGCGGTCCGGCTGCGGCGGGATCGAGTTGCTGCAGGGCCTCCGCATAGGCCTGCGCGCGTGCGAGGTCGCCGCTGCCGAGCAGCAGCTGCACCAGCGCGGCCAGCACGTCGGGGTCGCGCGGGTCGGCCGCGTTCGCCGCAACGAGCGCGGCCTCGGCTTCGGCCGTCCGCCCGAGCCGCTGGAGCACCAGCCCCTGGTTGTAGCGGACTCGGCCGCGCCCCGGCAGCAGCCCGGCCGCCCGCCCCAGGCTCGCGGCGGCCTGCTCGTAACGCTGCGCCTCGGCCTGGAGCAGACCCAGCGAGTAGTGCAGCTCCCCTTCCTCGGGGACCCGCTCGATGCTCCCGCGGAGGGTGGCCTCCGCCTCGTCGTTCCTGCCCTGCCGGTTGAGCAGGCTGGCCAGGTTCAGCGCGGCGCCTGCGAAGGCCGGATCGAGCTGCAGCGCCCGGCGGTAGGCGCGTTCCGCCTCGGCCGGCCTGCCCTGGCGCAGGTGCAGGACGCCGAGATTCAGATGCGTCCCGGGCAGATCCGCGGATGCCGCCTGGGCGTCGACGAACTCTGCCAGCGCCGCGTCGAGGCGCTGCGCCTGGCCCCGGTCCAGCGCAGCGCGCGGCACGGACGTCAACGCCCTGGCTGCCTCGATGCGGACGGCGCGGACCGGATCGTCGAGCAGCGGCGCCAGCGCCGCGATCCGCGGCCGGGGATCGACGCGCTCCAGGACGCCGGCCGCCGCGGCCCGCACCAGCGGGTCGGGGTCGGCCGCCGCGGGCGCCGCCGTCTGCAGTGCGCGGGGACCGCGCCGCCCGAGGTGCTCGAGGGCCGTGGCGCGCACTATCGCCGGCTGCTCTCCGTCGCGCGCCAGCGCGCGGAGGCCGGCGTCGGCGGCCGGGTCGCCGCGCCTGGCCGCGGCCAGCACCTCCGCGAAGTGCGGCGCTCGCGGCGCTCCCCACCAGTCGGCGGCGCGCGCCGCCGCCCACGCGTCCGTCTCTTCCGTGTGGCACGTCGCGCAGGCGTTCGGCGTGCCCAGGGCAACGGAGAGGTCGGGGCGGGGCACGCGGAAGCTGTGATCGCGCCGCGGGTCGACGACCATGTACGTGCTTGCCGGCATGTGGCAGCCCACGCACCGCGCGCCGGGCGATGCCGGCTCGTGGAAATGATGCGCCGGCGTGTCGTAGCGCCCGGGCTTGAGCGTCGGGAACCCGGCGACCGGCGCCTCGCGATGGCAGCGCAGGCAGAGGGCGTCGCCGTCAGCGACGAGGCCGAGGCCGTGCGGGTCGTGGCAGCTCGAGCAGCGCACCCCGGCGCGGTACATCCGGCTCTGCGCGAACGAGCCCCATACGTACACCTCGTCGCGGATCTGCCCGTCCGGGAAGTAGAGGCCCTCGCGGAGCGTGCTCGGGAGGAAATCGTCGAGGAAGGGCCGCGCGTGGCGGTCCGCGTGGCTCATGGGTTGCCGATGCGAGTGGCAGCCGGCGCAAGCCTGGATCTCCGTGCCCGCATCCCGCTCGCCGAGATCCACGACCAGCCCGGCCGCCGGGGCGTCGACCCCGGGCCCGGACCGCCCCGCGCGCGCCCACTCGACGTGGCGCTCGCCGGGCCCGTGGCAGGCCTGGCAGCCGACGTCGATGGCGTCCCAGACCGTGCGGTACGCATCACCGGCGGCATCGTAGTTCTTGCGCAGGTTGGTCGAGTGGCACGCCGCGCACATGGCGTTCCAGGTCTGGTACCGCCCGGTCCAGTGCAGCGGGTCGCCCGGCGGGACGCGCTCGTCCGGATAGAGATGGAACCACTCGTCGCGCCGCGTGTCCCAGGCGATCGGCAGGCTCTGGAGCCGCCCGCCGGGGAACGGCGCGAGGTACTGCTGGAGCGGCTCGGCGCCGAGGGTGTGCGTCAGCTCGAAGTCGGCCGGCGTCCCGTCCGCGCCCTCCGTGTTGACGAAGAAACGCCCCTCGCGCGTGAAGAACCGGGACGTGACGCCGAAGCGGCTGAAGGTCGCATTCCCGAAGTCGCCGAGGACCGTCTCCGGCGTGGCCGGCTGCGTGGCGAGGTCGTGGTGGGACCCGGCCCACGCGCGGTGCTCCGCCGCGTGGCACGCCGCGCAGGCTGTCTCGTCGACGTAGGCGATGCCGCCCGCGCCGGCCCCGCTCAGTTGGCGGGGCGGGGCGCCGGCGCTGCCCGCCCCGCGGTCGCAGGCGGCGGCCGCAAGCAGCATCAGGGCCACCGAGATCGGCAGCAGGCAGCGTCGCGGCACGCTTGGCGCCGGACGGTCAGGCCAGCAGCTCGAGGAGCGCCGACGCCACGGCGTCCGGACGCTGCGGCGCCAGGTCATGTCCCGCTCCCTCGACGATCCGCCGCGCGACCAGGTTCGTGAACCGGGCCTGGTCTCCCGAGGGGTCGGGCGAGGGCGGGCCGAAGCCGCTGTCGGCGCCGCGCAGCACGATGGCCGGCACGCCGATCGGCGGCCGCTCGGCGAGCTGCCGCTCGACCGCGAGGAACCGCTCCTCTCCGGGGGCGTAGCCGTGCCGGTGGCGGTAGGAGTGGATCACGATGTCGACGAAGTCGGGGTTGTCGAACGACGGCGCCGAGCGCTCGTACGCCTCGTCGGTGTACTCCCAGGTCGGCGACCACGTCTCCCACAGGTGGCGGATGATGGCGTGGCGGTTCGCCTCGAGGCCGGCGCGGCCGCGCTCCGTGTTGAAGTACCACTGGTACCAGAGGCGCGCCTCGGCCAGGGCCGAGGGGGACGGCAGCGACGGCGACACGGTGTCCTGCACCGAGTAGCCGCCGATGGCGACCTGTGCGCGCACGCGTTCCGGGTGGAGGATCGACGTGATGCAGGCGGCGCGGTTGCCCCAGTCGAAGCCGGCCAGCGCCGCCTGCTCGATCCCCAGCGCGTCGGCGAAGTCGACGACGTCCTGGGCGATGGCGGCCTGCTCGGCCATGCGCGGCGCGTCGGGGTCGAGAAACCGCGTCGGCCCGTAGCCGCGCAGGTACGGCGCCAGCACGCGGTAGCCGGCCTCGGCCAGCGCGGGCACCACGCCGTCCCACGCGCGGATGTCGTACGGAAAGCCGTGCAGCAGGATGATGGGGAAGCCGGCGCTGTCGCCGGCCTCCTCGTAGCCGACCTCCAGGACGGAGGTCCGCACCGTTCGGACGCCGCCCTGCGCCGCGGCCGCCAGCGCCGGGCGCCCCCCGGCGGGCGCAGGACCGGCGGCTACCGCCGCCGCGCCCACGACGCCCGCGCTCTTCAGAAACTCGCGCCTGCTTGGTGTCATGTCTCTGGATGCTCCTAGCGTCAATCAGACGGGGCTGCGCCTAGCGTACGGCATTCGGAGCTGCGTCCGAGCCGAGCTCGGCGGGCAGTCCGCGGGCCGTCATCAGCTCGCGCAGCAGGGCCACCGTTTCCGGGCGCCGCTGCAGGCCGGCCCGGGTGAACTCCTCGCCGTTCGCCACGCGCAGGGGCGTGAAGCCGTTCCTGTTCACGGCGTCGAGCCGGGCGCCGCGGTCGACCAGCAGCCGCACGATCGCGTTCGAGCCGCGCCAGGCCCCGCCGTGCAGCGGCGTATCGCCCTTCTCGTCCGCGGCGTTGATGTCGGCGCCGTGGGCCAGCGCGACCTTGACGGCCTCGAGCGCGTCCTCGTTCGTCCCGCTGTCCTCGTTGACGTAGAACATGCCGACCCCGGCGGCCGCCATGAGCGCCGTCGTGCCGGTGTCGTTCGTCAGCGTCGGATCCGCGCCGGCGTCGGCGAGCAGCCGCAGCATCTCGTGGTCGGCGCCCTTGCCGGCCAGCACGTACGCCGTGGCATCGATCTGGCTGAAGCGGGGCCCGCGGTACCCGTCGTCGATCGGCCGCGTCACCCGCGCATCGACATCGGCCCCGGCCGCGATCAGCCTGCGGGCGAAGTCCAGGCCGCTCAGCCGCCCGGTCGGCACGGGATGCGGGAACTGGCCGATATTGAGGGTGCGCGTGCGCACCACCTGGTGCAATGCCGTCCAGCCCTGCGCGGCGAGGTTCGGGTCGGCGCCGGCGTCGAGCAGCAGCGCGCCCAGCTCCCAGTGGGCGTTGACCGCCGCGACGACCAGCGCGCTGGCGCCGTTGGGCGCCGTGTCGTTCACGTTCGCGCCGCGGTCGAGCAGCGTGCGGACCGTCTCGATGTGCCCCCCGCGCACGGCGAACAACAACGGCGTGAAGGCGTCGATCCGGCCGCGGCGCGAGTAGTCGCGGAACACGGCCGCCTGCGACCCGCTGCCGCCCGCGGCCGATGCCGGGCCGCTCGAGCGGGCCTGGATGTCCGCCCCGGCGGCGAGCAGGGCGGAGACGACGCCCCCGTGACCGTGCGCGGCAGCCCACATCAGGGCAGTCTGGCTCCGGGTGTGCTCCCGCGCACCCACGTCCGCACCGTGCGCGAGCAGCAGCTCGACGGCACCCGCGCGCCCGGTGCGCGCCGCGGTCATCAGCGCCGTCTCGCCGCCCGGCAGCGCGCCATCGGGATCCGCTCCGGCCGCGAGCAGGCTCGCGATGATGCGGACGCTGCCGTTGGTGCACGCCAGGCTCAACGGCCGCACCCCGTAGCGATTGGCCGCCGCCGCGTCCGCACCTGCGGCGAGCAGCGTGTCCGCGGTCTCCGCGTCGTCGAGGTGCGCCGCCCAGTGCAGCGCGGTCGTGCCGTCCGCAGTCGTGGCGTTGACGTCGACACCCCGCTGCAGGAGCGTGCGGACGGCGTCGGCGTCACCGGCCCTGGCCGCCTCCACGAGCGGGCTGCCGGCGCCGGCGGCGGTGACGGGCGGCGCGTCGACACCGAGCGCGACGAGCACGACGAGCAGCCAGCGGAGCCGGGCGCGCATGATTCGCGAGGAGTCCGTGGTGAGACCCCGCGTTGCACCGAGACGCGGTCGTGACAATGCCGCGCACGGCCCGGACAAGGCGTGACGAGGGAGCATATTGGCCATATTCGACCCCGCTGAGGAATGGTCCAGCGCAGTCCTTGCGGGATGCATCGCCCGTCGAATGCAGCGGGGCGTTCTGCCACGGGCTCCTAGGAGTCTGCGCCGCAGAAAACCAGATGCGACAATCGTAGGCGAGATCGGACGACGAAAGGACTTGATGTCGACTACGTTCCGCCCCTACGCGCCGGATCAGTCGCTGCTGTTTCCGCCCGACGTGCGGGAGTGGCTGCCCGAGGGCCACTTGGCACACCACGTCAGCGACCTGGTGGACGGTCTGGACCTGACGGCGTTCTACATGGCGTATGAGGGAGACGGGCGCCGCAACGCGCCGTATGAGCCCCGGATGATGGTGAAGGTTCTGCTCTACGCCTACGCGACGGGGGTGTTCTCGTCGCGCCGGGTTGCCCGGAAACTGGAAGAGGACGTGGCGTTCCGGGTGCTGGCGGCGGGGAACTTTCCGCAACACCGGACGCTGTGCGAGTTTCGGCGTCGGCACCTTGAGGATTTCCAGGCGCTGTTCGTGGAGGTGGTCCGTCTGGCGCAGGAGTTGGGTCTGGCGCGCTTGGGGAAGCTGTCTATCGACGGGACGAAGGTGCGTGCGAACGCGAGCAAGCACAAGGCGATGAGCTACGACCGGATGCAGGAAGAGGAACAGCGGCTGGAAAGCGAGATCGAGGCGCTGTTGCGTCAGGCGGATGCGGTTGACGAGGCCGAGGACGCACGCTTGGGCGCGGAGATTCGGGGCGATGATCTGCCGGCGGAGTTGCACCGGCGGGAAGCGCGTCTGGCCGCGATTCGCGCGGCGAAGTCGCGCCTGGAAGCGAAGCAACGGGCGGCGGACGACATGCGGGGTCGGCAGCCGGGTCAGGACCGGAACCCGAAGGGCGGACCGCCGTACAAGCGGGCGTATGGCGAGCCGGACGAGAAGGCGCAGAGCAACTTCACGGACCCTGAGAGCTCGATCATGAAGACGAGCAGTGAGGGGTTCCAGCAGTGCTACAACGCGCAGGCGGCGGTGGACGCGGAGCACCAGTTGGTGGTGGCGACGGATCTGACGGCGAACGCGAGTGACCAGGGTGAGTTGCCGGTGTTGCTTGACGCGGTGCAGGAGACGTTCGACGCGCAGCCGGAGACGGTGCTGGCCGATGCGGGGTACTGCAACGAGCGGGACCTGAAGGACCTGGAAAAGCGGGGCGTTGACGGGTATGTGGCGCCGGGCCGGGAGGGCAAGCAGACGGCCGCCCGCGATCTGGAGAAACATCCGGCGACGGGTCGCATGGTGGAGAAGCTGGCGACGCCGGCGGGCCGGGAGGCGTATGCGAAGCGCAAGTGGTTGTCGGAGGCTCCCTACGGTTGGATCAAGCACGCGCTGGGCTTCCGGCGCTTCAGCCTGCGCGGACTGGCGAAGGTGCGCTGCGAGTGGGACCTGGTGTGCCTGGCGTTGAACGTCAAGCGCCTGCACGTGCTGAAGGCGGCGTAGGACACGGGGAATGAGGCTCGCAACGGCGGCAAATCGACCTGCACCGCGGTCTCTGACGGGCCATACTACGGCCCGCGAGGACCGAATTTTGCTCTCTGTTCGCCAACCACCGAACATCCATCCCGCCTTGCCGACCGGCGAAGCCGCCCCGACACGGAGCTCAGCGCGTGGGATGAGGACTCATTTCGTGCCGCAAACGTCCTGCGGCGCAAGCTCCTAGCCCGGCAATCGTCGCCTCCGGCTCCGGTTGCCGCCCAACCAACCCTCACTAGGAGTCTACGCCGTTCTACGGCGCAGATTCCTAGACCCCGGTCAGTCGGCCCGTGCTGTCGCCGACGCTGGCGAGCTCCACGCCGACCTTGTCGAGCAGCGTCAGGCCGAGGTTCATCAGCGGCGTGTCGGTCGCGCAGACGAGATGACGGCCGCCCCGGAGCTGGCCGCAGCCGCCGCCCACCAGCACGAGCGGCAGGTCGTGCGGCAGGTGCCGGTCGCCGTCGCCGAGGCCGCCCCCGTAGAGCAGCATGACGTGGTCGAGCAGCGTTCCGTCGCCGTCGGGCGTTGCCCGCAGCTTCTCCACGAACTCCGCGAACAGGCTCATGTGAAAGAGGTTGATCTTCGTGTTCTTGGCCATCCGCAGCGGATCGCTCTGGTGGTGCGAGATGTCGTGATGCGATTCGAGCACGCCGAGCTCGGCGTACGACCTGGTGCTCAGCTCGCGCCCGATCTGGAACGTGACGACGCGCGTGATGTCGGCCTGGTACGCGAGCAGCTGCAGATCGAACATCAGCCGCGCATGCTCGCCGAACGAGTCCGGGATGCCCAGCGGCGCCTCCATGGCCGGGGCCGGCGACTCGTCGGCGCGCGCCAGCGTGTTCTGCAGGCGGCGCTCGACGTCGCGGACGGCGTCGAGGTAGCCGTCCACCGTCGCGCGGTCCCGCGGGCCGAGCGTCCGCTGCAGGCGGACCATGTCCTCGGTCACCGCGTCGAGCAGGCTGCGGTCCCGGCGCAGCTGCGCGAGCCGCGCCGCGGGGTCGCCGCCCGCCCCGAACAGGCGCTCGAAGACGGTGTGCGGGTTCGTCTCCATCGGGAGCGGCATGGTCGGGGTGCGCCAGGAGAACGTGTTCACGTAGACGCAGCTGTAGCCGCCCTCGCAGTTGCCGACCGTGAAGTTGGGCTCGAGCGCGAGCTCGAGCGACCGCAGCGGCGTGTCGGCGCCGAGCGCCCGGGCCGCGAGCTGGTCGATGGTGGTTCCCGCGCGGATGTCGGCGCCCTCGGTCCGCTTCGGCCGCATGCCGTTCAGCCAGACCGCGCTGGCGCGCGCATGCGTGCCGCTGCCCACGTCGAGCGGATTGGCCTGCGCGTTGGCCAGGCCGCCGAGGACGATCGTCTGCTCGCGATAGGGCTCGAGGGGGCGCAGGATCGGCGTGATCTCGAATTCGGCGCCCGCGCCGCGCGGCCGGAAGTTCTCCATCTGGACGCCGTTCGGCACGTACAGGAAGCCCATCCGCATCCGGGGCCGGGCCGGCGTGCGCGCCAGCGCCGACAGGGCCGGCACCATGGCGTCGAGCAGCGGCAGCGCCAGCGTGGCGCCCGCGCCGCGCAGGAAGGTGCGTCGTGGCAAGGACCGCTTCGTGATGATCATTCCGCCTCCACGGCCGGCGACGCCGCGCGCCGCATGAGAAACGCCTCGTGCCGGGTGATGCCCTCGATGAGGGCCGGCAGCCGATAGTCCGTCGCCGCGGCCTCGCGGACGATGCGCCGCACGCCGGGCAGGTCGTGGGCCTCGACGCCGCGCCCGAGTGCGTAGGTCAGCAGCTTCTCGACGACCGTCGTCACGAACTGCGCCGGCCGCGCGAGCAGCAGCGCCCGGAACTCGGCCAGGTCCGCGAACGCCGCGCCGTCCGGCAGCCGGCCGGACGCGTCGAGGGGCCTGAAGGACTCGTCGACCTCGCGCCAGCGGCCCACGGCGTCGAAGTTCTCGAGCGCGAAGCCGGGCGGATCGATCATGGCATGACAGCCGGCGCAGGCCGGATTCGCCCGGTGCGCGGCCATGCGCTCGCGCATCGTCTGCGGCGCGGCCGCCGCGCCTTCCTCGTCGCCCGGGAGCGGCGGCACGTCGGGCGGCGGGGCCGGCGGCGGGGCGCCCAGGATGTTCTCGAGGATCCACTTGCCGCGCAGGACGGGCGACGTCCGGTTGGGGCGCGACGTCACCGTCAGGATGCTGCCGTGGCCCAGCAGCCCGCGCCGGGCGGTGCCGCGCAGCGTGACCCGCCGGAAGTGGCTGCCCCGCACGCCGGGGAGCCCGTAGTGCAGCGCGAGCCGCTCGTTGACGAACGTGTAGTCGGCCGTCAGCAGCTCCAGCACGCTGCGGTTCTCGCGCAGGATGCTCGCGACGAGCAGCTCGGTCTCGCGGCGGAACGCCTGGCGGAGGCTGTCGTCGAAGTCCGGGAACAGCGGAACGGCGGGATGCGCGGCTTCGAGATTGCGAAGCTGCAGCCATTGCCCGGCGAAGTTGTCCACGAGCGCCCGTGAGCGCCGGTCCGCGAGCAGTCGGCGCACCTGCCGCGCCAGCGCCGGCGGGTCGCGCAACTCGCCCCGCGCGGCCACCCCGAGCAGCTCGTCGTCCGGCAGGCTGCTCCAGAGAAAGAACGACAGGCGCGAGGCCAGCTCCAGGTCGCTGACCGGGTAGTTCGTGCCGGGCGCGGCGCCCGACGGGTCCCGCTCGATCCGGAAGAGGAACTCCGGGCTCGTCAGGAGCCGGCTCAGCGCGAGCTCGATGCCGGCGTCGAAGTCGCCCTCGGCCCGCCCGGCCTCGAAGAACGTCAGCAGCCGGTCGACATCGTCGTCGGCGACCGGCCGGCGGTACGCGCGGCGCGCCAGCCCGGCCAGGATCGTCCGCGCGCAGAGGCTCTCGTCGGCGCCGGCGGCGGGACGGCACGTGAAGATGCGGGCGCGGCTGGGCGTTGCGCCCGGCGTGCCGGGCGTGAACGGACCCGTGATGGTGATGCGGTCGACGAAGGGCTGGTAGATCGCCCAGCGCTGCTGCATCGAGTTGCCGTTGAGGTAGTACGGCCGGAAGAACCGCTGACGCAGCGACTCGACCTCGACGGCGGACGGCAGCTTCAGGAAGGCGACGCCGATCTCGCGCGGACCGGCTTCGACGGCGACCCGGACCTGCAGGTCGCGCGGCTCGACGCCGACCCCTTCGTGGGGCTCCAGCGCGAACAGTCCGACGCGCGCGCCGTCGACCGTCACCACCAGCTCGTGACGATCGGCGAACCCGGCCGAGCCGTCGCACTCGCCGGCAATCCGGCACAGCAGGTCGACGTCGATGACGTAGTCGCCGTCCTGGGGGAACGTGTGCCGGATCAGCGCCCCGCCGCGGGTGCCGAACGGCAGCCCGGCGACCCGCTCGTACTGCCGCCTCTCCTCCGGGATGCGGAACTCGTGCGCCGTCGGGGCCGCGAGCGGCCGGCCCACTGCCGCCCGGCTGATCTTCGCGGCCGCCGCCAGATAGCGCTCCATGAGCGACTGGTTCAGCCAGAGCACGCCGGCGATGTTGTCGAAGCCGTAGCTCGCGTCGTCGGCCGGGAGCAGCGCGGCGGCGTCGACGTCGAGCGCCAGCAGGTCGCGGACGACGTTCGCGTATTCCGTGCGATTCAGGCGGTGAAACGTTTCCGTGCGGCCCGGGTTCGGCCGCGCGTCGGCGGCGCGGTCGAGCTCGCCTTCCAGCCACGCCAGCAGGCGATCGTGCGCCGCCTGGTCCGGCCGCGGCCGGCCTGCGGGCGGCATCATGCCCGCGCGCAGCTTGCGCAGCACGCTCTCCCAGAGCGCCGCGTCGGCGCCCACGTCCGCGGTATCGACCGCCTGCAGCGACACCGGCACGTTGCCGCGCCGTTGCCCGGCGTCGTTGTGGCAGGTGACGCAGTAGCGATCCAGGAGGGCCCGCGGCGCGGCCGGGACGGCTGCGTCCGGCGCCGCGGCCTGCGGCGAAGCGGCCGCCCGCACGCTGCCGCAAGCGGCGGCTGCCGCGAGCCAGCACGCGATCAGGACGGGCGTCCGGTGCATGGGAATGCTCGCCTCGAGCCGCTCCGGCATGGTATGTAACGGTTCCGGACGCTGTCAACGGCGGCGGCAGCGCGAAAGGAGGGGAGCCCGTGTCCAGCCAGCACGCTATCGCCGTCGGCCTGCTCGCGCTCGTGCCGGGAGTCGGCCTCGCGCAACCCGCGGACGCGCCCCGCACGGCGTGGGGCGACCCCGACCTGCAGGGACTTTGGACGAACACCACCACGACCCCGCTGCAACGACCCGACGATCTCGCCGGCCAGACGGCGCTCACGGCGGAGGAGCTGGCGCTGCGGGATCCCGAGGTGGCCGCGGCCGTCAGCTTCGACGGGCCCGACGGGCGCGGCCGGGGCGGCTACAACGAGTTCTGGGTGGAGCGCGGCAGGCTCCTGTCGCAGACGTCGCTCATCGTCGATCCGCCGGACGGGAGGCTGCCGGCCATGACGAGGGCGGCGCAGCGCCGGCACGACGCGTTCATGGCCCGCTGGACCGCATCGCCCACCACGTGGGAGGACCTGAACATCCTGGACCGCTGCATCACGCGCGGGCTGCCGGGCGCCATGATTCCGGGCTTCTACAACCACAACTACCTGATCCTGCAGACGCCCGACCACGTCGTGGTGCAGGTCGAGATGGTCCACGACGCGCGCGTCATCCCGCTGGACGGCCGGGCGCATCTGCCGGATCGGATCCGCCAGTGGCTGGGCGACCCGCGCGGCCGGTGGGAAGGCGACACGCTGGTGGTCGAGTCGACCAACTTCTCGCCCCGGGCCGAGCAGCGGCCGAACTTCTTCGGCATCTACTTTCCCGTGTTCTCCACGGGTGAGCACCTGCACTTCGTCGAGCGGTTCACCCGCGTCGGTCCCGACACGATCGACTACCGGTTCACCGTGACCGATCCGACGGTGGATGCGCGCCCCTGGACCGCGGCGATCCCGATGACCCGGACCGGGTCTCCGCTGTTCGAGTACGCGTGCCACGAGGGCAACTACGCCATGACGAACGGCCTGAGCGGCACGCGCGCCGAGGAGGCCGCGGCGGCCGCCGGGCCCTGAGCAGGAGGTTTGCGTTGGAGAGATCCTTGCTGAAGCGGGCTGCCGCGGAGCTGATCGCGACGTTCGGGCTGGTCTTCGCCGGCACGGGGGCCATCGTGGTGAACGAGGTCAGCGGCGGCACGGTGACGCACGTGGGAATCGGGCTGACCTTCGGCCTGATCGTCGCGGCCATGATCCTGGCCGCGGGCCACATCTCGGGCGCCCACATCAACCCTGCCGTGACCCTGGGGTTCTGGAGCACGGGGCGCTTCCCGGCCCGGGAG
Organism: Vicinamibacterales bacterium; assembly: GCA_963665465.1. GTDB lineage: Bacteria > Acidobacteriota > Vicinamibacteria > Vicinamibacterales > UBA8438 > JAAXGX01. The sequence goes on along the minus strand of OY762226.1, from coordinate 2,436,530 downwards.
GTGCCGTGGTACGTCGGCGCGCAACTCCTGGGCGCCAGCGCCGCCAGTCTGGTCATCCTCGTCCTGATCGGCGACCACGCCCGGCTCGGGGCGACGCTGCCGGCCGGGTCCGCGGGGCAATCGCTGGGCCTGGAAGTCCTGCTCACCTTCTTTCTGATGTTCGTGGTCATGGCCGTCGCGACGGACGGCCGCGCCAACGGCCAACTGGCCGCAATCGCCGTCGGGGGGACCGTCACGCTGGAGGCGCTGTTCGCCGGTCCCATCTCGGGCGCGTCGATGAATCCGGCCCGGTCGTTCGGCCCCGCCCTGGTCGGCGGCTACTTCGCGGCCCACTGGGTGTACTGGCTCGGGCCGATAGCGGGCGCGCTGCTCGCCGGGCGGGTCTACGACTGGGTCCGTTGCGAATCGGAGATCGAGCGGCGTCCGGTCAACGGCTGCGGCTGACCGCCGCGAGGCGGTCAGCGCCGACGACGGGCGTCACGGTTGCCGCCCGTCGTCGCGCACGGGTACTGTCGGACCTCGCCGGTCGCGGTCATCGGGAGCCTGCGTCACTTGCCCAGCAGACCGAACGCCCGCACCGGGAACGACCCGACGCCCCGCAGCTTCACGGGGACCGCGTAGAACCGGAAGCCGTCGTCCGGCGCGGCGTCGAGACCGCGGAGGTGCTCCACCACCGGTATCCCGGCGCCCAGCAGAATCGTGTGCGCCGGCCGCGCGCCGTCCGCCGTGTCGTCGATGTTCAGCGAATCGATGCCGACCAGCGCCGCGCCGCGGTCGCGCAGCAGCTCCGCCGCGGCCCGCGTCAGGAAGGGATGGCCCTGCTGGTAGGCCGGTGTTCGCCAATGGCGGTCCCAGCCGGTGTGCACGAGCACGGCGCGGCCCGTCACGTCGCGTCCGGCGAACTGGTCCGGGCCGGCCGCACGCACGCCGGCGGGTACGCGGCAGACGATGGCTGGCAGGTGCGCGAGCGACGCGAGATCCAGGTCGGCCAGGTCGCTGCCGCCCGCGTAGCGGTGGAACGGGGCGTCGACGTAGGTGCCGGTGTTCGAGACGAGCTCGACGCGGCCGATCTGGAAGGTCGTGCCGGCGGCGTAGCGGCCCGCGGAGTCCGCGCGCGAGAGATGGTCGCCGATGACCGGCCCCGGCAGGCCGGGGTAGGTCACCATGCCGTGCTCGACGGCATGCGACAGGTCGACGAAGCGCGTGGCGTCCATGCGGCCGTCCTCGCTGACTCGGCGCGGCCGGCTCACTCGCGCGGCAGGGTGAAGTTCACCATCCAGCCGATACCGAACCGGTCGCTCCAGCGACCGAAGTACGCGCCCCAGAACGTCTCCTGCAGCGGCATCTGCACCGAGCCGCCCGCGGACAGCCGCGCGAACACCTCGTCGCAATGCGCCCGGCTCCGCCCCTCGATGGAGATGGAGAAGTTGCTGCCGACCACCAGCGGCGGTTCGGCCGCCGCTGGCCGGTCGCTGCCCATCAGGACGCTCGATCCCACCGGCAGCGAGACGTGCATCACGCGGTTCCTGTCGGCCTCCGCCACCGGCATGTCCGGCGGGCCGTCGGCGAACGTCTGCAGCACGGAGAACTCGCCGCCGAAGACGGAGCGGTAGAGCTCGAACGCCTCCCGGCAGTTCCCGTCGAACGTCAGGTACGTGTTCAGCGCCATGGATGAACTCCCTCTGCGAACCTGACGCCGCCGCGACGTGTTCCGAGGCGAGCCCCGGAGCCCGTCCGCCGGCCGGGCCTGATTCAACCGGCCGGCCGCGCTACCTCGACACCGACGAGTCCGTGATCCGCCACAGGTGCGAGCGGGTACGGATGAACAGGTTGCCGCGGGCGATCGCCGGGCTCGACATGGCCACCTCGTCGAGCGAGTTGGTGGCCACGACCCGGAACCGGTTCTCGGCATCCAGCACGTAGGTGTCGCCGTCCTCGCTGAGCACGAACACCTTGCCGTTGTACGCCCAGGGCGAGGCCGTGAAGCCGTTGGCCCCGCGCGCCACGCGGCGGCGGACCTCCTGGTTCTGGATCTGTTCCTCGGTGAAGTACAGCTCCTCGCCGGTCTTCGCGTCGTGGACGGTGAAGAAACCGCGGTCGTGCAGGGTGAAGTAGTAGTCGCCGTAGACGAGCGGCGTCGGGTGGTAGGGTCCGGCGTCGTCGGCGTACCACACCACGTGCTCGCTGCTGCGCGCGCCCGCGGGCAGGGTGATGTCCCCGGCGGCCCCGGGCCGGATGGCGTACACGGGCTTGACCTGATCGCCCACGTAGCCCGACGTGACGTAGAGCAGCCCGTGGGCGCTGAACGGCTGCGGGATCGAGATCGAGTTGAGGCCGCTGAAGTGCCACAGCTCGTTGCCGTCGAGGTCGTAGGAGCGCACCCGGTCGCTGCCGGCCGTCACGAGCTCGGTCCGCAGCTCGTGCTGCCAGACGAAGGGGGTCGACCAGTTCGTGCCCTCCTCGCGCTCGACGCGCCAGCGCTCCGTTCCGGTGGCCGCGTCGAGCGCCACCACGAAGGAGTCCTCGTCGTTGTCGTTGACGACGAAGAGCGTGTCCTCGTGCAGCGCCGGCGACGCCGCCGGCCCCCATCCCAGGCGCGTGGAGGCCGCCTCGAAGCGCTTCTCCCAGAGGAGGTTGCCTTCCATGTCGAGGGCGTAGACCCCGATGTTGCCGAAGTAGGCGTAGACGCGCTCGCCGTCGGTGACCGTCGTCGCGGAGGCGTAGGTGTTCTTCAGGTGCCTGTCGAAGTCCGGCACGCCGGCGTGCACCTCCGTCGTCCACAGCACCGCACCGGTCTCGAAGTCGATGGCGGTGACCAGCCAGTGGTGGACCGCCGCCGAGCGCTCCATGAGGTCGCCGGGCTCCGGGTCGCGGAAGCGGCCGCCCGAGGGCATCGGCTCCGGCGAGCCGTACGGGAAGTACAGCCCCATGCGCGGTTCCTCTTCCTCGCCCTCGCTGATGGCGGAAGTGAGGAAGATGCGGTCCTCCCAGACCACCGGCGACGACCAGCCGAGGCCGTCGACCGGCGTCTTCCAGACGACGTTCTCCGTCGTGCTCCACGTGACGGGCAGGCGCGGATCGTCGGCTGCCACCGACGCGGCGTCGGGGCCGCGGAAGGCCGGCCAGTTCTCCGACTCGGCCGAGACGAGCGTGATTGCCGTGAGCAGGGCGAGCAGCGTCGCCGCGACAGTTGCCGTCCCCGAAGCGTGAATGCGGGCGTGGCGCATGCGGTGGTCCTCCAGTGTCGATAGGGTGCCCGCGATTATACGCCGCCCGCGTTGCCGGGCGGCCCTACGGCAGCGCAAGCGTCCGGGTGCGCGCCGTGAGGTCGTCGATGCGGTCGACGTCGACCGCCACGCCCAGTCCCGGCCGGTCGGCCGGCACGGCGACCATCCCGTCCGCGTCCATCGTCCACGCCGGCGTCACGATGTCGCGTTCCCAGTAGCGTGCGCTGGGGCTGACGTCGCCGGGCAGGGTGAAGTTGGGGAGCGAGGCGAGCGCCACGTTGCAGGCGCGGCCGATGCCGCTCTCCAGCATGCCGCCGCACCAGACGGGCATGGCGTGCCGGCGGCAGAGGTCGTGAATCGCCCTGGCCTGCGTGAAGCCGCCGACGCGGCCCGGCTTGATGTTCACGATGCGTCCGGCGCCGACGGCCAGCATGTCCTCGGCGGCTTCGACGTGGCGGATCGACTCGTCGAGGCAGATGGGCGTGGCCAGCCTGTCCTGGAGCTGGGCGTGGCGCAGCAGGTCGTCCTGCGCGAGGGGCTGCTCCAGCATCAGCAGCCGGTAGGCGTCCAGGTCGGCCAGGTGATCGGCGTGGCCGGGCGTATACGCGCTGTTGGCGTCGGCCATCAGGCCCGCGCGCGGGCCGAGCGCCTCGCGCGCGGCGTGGATGAACTCTATGTCCGCGCCGGGGCGGATCTTGATCTTGACGCGCTGGTAGCCCGCGGCGTGGGCGGCGCCGGCCTTCTCGGCCAGCACGTCGGGGCTGGCCTGGATGCCGATGGAGATGCCGGTCGCGATCGCCTCGCGCGTGCCGCCGAGCAGGCGCGACAGGCTGACGCCGTCCCGCTCGGCCAGCAGCGTCCAGGCGCCCATCTCGACGGCGGCCTTCGCCATCGGGTGGCCGCGAATCGCGCGCCGGAGCAGATCGTCGAGCGCGCGCGGGTGGGTGACGCCCCGGCCGAGCAGCCGCGGGACGATCCATTCCGTCAGGGCCAGCCAGGCCGTATCGACGGTCTCGGCCGAATAGCTCGGCTCCTCGCCGGCAACGCACTCGCTCCAGGCCCTGATCCCGTCCGCGTCCTCGAGCTCCAGCAGGAGGATGCGGCGCTCGGTCGTGCGGCCCGACGAGATCTCGAACGGCTCGCGCAGGGCCATCCGGATCTCCCGCAAGGTGACGCGTACCAGACGCAGGCTCATGGATTCGCCGTTCGCGGGCCGGCCGGCTCGTTCGTGAGCAGGTACGCGGAGTCGTCCGGCGGCGGCAGATGGCGGAAGCCGGCGACGCGGTAGCCCCGCGCGAGATACCAGGGCAGCACGCGGCGGTGCATGTGCTGCCACGCGCGCGCGAGCTCGGGCTCGGTCGCCTTGAGCACGTCGATGCGGGCGGGCACGGCTACCCCGACCCAGGGGTCGGCGGGGAGCGCCGCTCCGGGCGCGCGGCCGTCGAGGCGGACTACCGGCGCGTCCGCCGCACCCCGCAGAGGGTCCGCGCGCCCGGCCAGCAGCCGCACGACGCGCGCATCGGTCAGATGCCAGTCCACGATGAAACGGTCCGTTGCCAGGCCGCGGTGGAGCGTGCTGCCGGTGTCGCCGTACATGTCGACGACGTACTCCACGGGCAGTGCGCCGAGCGTGTTCAGGTTGAGGTTCGCGTTGGCAGCCACGAGCGGATCGAAGCTCCAGCTCGCGAGCTCGATGCCGCCGGCGAGCAGCCGTTCTCTCTGATAGCGCTTCAGCCGCATCCCCAGCCGCTGCCGACGGGCGTCGGGATGCACGGCCAGCATGTGCGACCAGTGGGCCGGTGCGCCCGCGCGGAGGCCGCTGATGCCGAACACGAAGCCGAGCAGCCGTCCGTCGGCGCCGAACGCCCCGGCGGCGACGCTGCCCACGCGCTGACTCACCATGAGAACGGTCTCCGGGACGACGTCCGCGAAGTCCTGTCCCCAGATCTCGCGCTGCAGCCGCACGCACGCGGCGTAGTCGTCGCGGGAATCCAGAGGACGCAGCGTCACCTCGATCGGCATCGGGCCTCGCTAGGATACCGCGGCCCCGTCTCCGGCCGTGCCGCCCGTCGGCGCGCGCGGTCCGGAATCGGCCGCGACCTGACGGCGACGGTCGTGCCCGGCGCGATGCTTGGCATGTGCTACCCGTTCGAGAATATGATGGCGATGGCACTGTGCTCATTGGCGAACTTCCTCGCGAACGACCGCCTCGTGTTGCGCGCAAGGAAGCGACTGTGCCGCCTCGGCGCTCGCCGGGTGCGTACGCCGGAAGGGGGAGCCGGACGATGACGGCTGGCTCGCGCGGCCCCGCCACCGAGCAGCCGGTGCTCCGCGTGGCGCTGGCAGTCGGCTTGGCGGTCGCAGGCGCAGCAGCTCTCCACGCCGCCGAGCTGAAGGAGGAGACGCTCGCGGCGTGGACGCGGTACGTCGAGGCCACCGAGTACCGGATCGCGCGCGAGATCGGGGAGGGCGACCGGTTCCTCGTGCTGGATTTCCACGACGATGCGGGGTCCATGCGCCGGGACGTGCAGGCCGGCCAACCCGTCATCTGGCGGGCCGAGACCGTCGACGCTCGCGGCGAATCGATCGATGTGCCGAAAGGCAGGATCCACCACTGGCTCGGCGCCATCCTGATACCGAACGCCGATGTGGACCACGTGGTGGACGGTCTGCAGTACTCGATTCCCCCGCACGAGCTGCAGAACGACGTCCTCGAGTCGCACGTCCTCTGGCGCGACGGCGACGAGCTCGGGACGTTCCTGAAGCTGAGCCGGAAGGCCGTGGTCACCATGCACTACAACACCGAGCACGCGGTGGAGTACGTGCGCCCGGGCGGCGGGCGGGCCTGGAGCCGGAGCGAGTCGACGCGGATTGCCGAGCTGGACGACTTCGGCTCGCCGGACGAGCGCGAGAAGCCGATCGGCAACGACCGCGGCTTCCTGTGGCGGCTGAACGTGTACTGGCGCTACGAGGAGGTCGCCGGCGGCGTGCTGATGGAATGCGAGGTCGTGACGCTGAGCCGGTCCATCCCGCTGCTGATGCGCTGGATGGTCGCGCCCATCGTGACTCGCGAAGCGCGCGCCGCGCTCGTGGACATGCTGCAGTCGATGCGGACGAAGCTCGACCCGGGCTTGCCGGTCGACAGGGAGTGACGCGGGAGCGGGTTCAGCCGGGATGCTGGCCGCTCGAATGCAGCACGGCTACTGGTTCTTCTGCTCCTCGAGCTCGGCGGCTTCCTTGGCCTTCCGCTCTTCCTCGAAGAACTCGCGCTGCCAATCCGGCGGCTCCTGCGGTCCGGCAACCAGCCCGGCGATGTCCGGGTCGTGGTCGGTAGGCCGCGGCGGGGCGGCGGCCTTCCGGACTCTGGATTCGGCGCGCCGCGCCTCCTTCATCTTGGAGCGCTCGAGCCGTGCGCGTTCCCGCTGCCGCTTGGTTTGTGTCGGTCGTCCCCGATTTGCCAACTTCGTGCACCTCCACTGCCAAAGTTCGGACGGCTCGCCGGCCGGCGCAAACCGCCCGCGTTCATGGTAGCAAACCGCGCACCCGGCGGACGCTACCAGCGCGGCTCGCGGCGTCCGCCATCGAAGCCGGGGTCGGACGCCGCGCGGGGGGTCTTCGGGCGGGCCTCGTTGACGGTCAGGCGGCGCCCCTCGAAGTCGGCCTGGTTGAGCTCCGTGACCGCCCGGGCCGCGTCGTCTTCCGCGGACATCTCCACGAACGCGAACCCTCGCGGCCGCCCCGTGGCCATGTCCGTGGGGATGCTGATCGACTCCACCGCGCCAAACTTGCCGAAGAGGGCGCGCAGGTCATCTTCGCCCGCCGAATAGGGAATATTCCCGACGTACAACCTGCGACCCATGCGGTGACTCCTTGCCCCGGCTTCGCCAGGAGCCCGTGGCAAGAGGAGGGCGAGGCTGTGCTCGTCGCTCTCGCACGCGGGTGAAGCGAGCGAGTCGTACCGAATGACAGGCGGCAGCATACCACAGTCGAGTCTGGGCCCCGATTGACTGTCCGCCGCACCCGATCAACGATCCGCGGTGCGGGATCGAGGCTCCAGCGAGGCGAGCATGTTCGAGAGGCGTCCCTATTTCGTCATCGGCGATCTGGTATCGAACACGGGCGCGGGCGCGCTCGTCGGCGCGACGGTCGCGCTGGCGGTGGGTGACGCCTGGCCCGTGTCGGCGGGCATGCTCGCGGGCATGGTGCTCGGGAGCCTCGTCGCGACCCTCCTGTCGATGGCGGCGTCGCTGCTGTTCGGCGCGCTCGAGATCATGCTGCCGGTCATGACCACCGGCATGGCGGCCGGGATGCTGGTGGGCATGCGCGCCGCGGCCGGCGCCGCGCCGGCACCTGCAGCCACCGGGGCCGGGGTCGGTGTGGCCGTGCTGGCGGCCACCTATCTCCTCAACGCGCACGTGCGGGCCAGGGGGACCCGGTGGACCTCCTGACGCGGCAGAAGTGGGACCGCGCCGCCGGCGCCTACGACCTGCTGAACGGGTACGGGCCGGAGCGCCGCTGGGCGCCGTTCAAGCGGCGGCTCTTCGCGCTGATGCGGGGCAACGTGCTCTTCGCGGCCATCGGAACCGGTCAGGACATCCAGTTCTTCCCACCCGCCCGGCAGATAACCGGGATCGACATCAGCGCGCGCATGCTCGCAGCCGCCGGGCCGCGCGCCGCGGCGTATCCGGGCTCGCTCGCCCTGCGGCAGATCGACGTGCGCCACCTCGACTATCCCGACGGTACCTTCGACCAGGTGTTCACCTCGTGCACCTTCTGCTCGGTGCCGCAGCCGGTGGCCGGGCTCCGCGAGCTCGGGCGGGTGCTCAAGCCGGGCGGACAGCTGCACATGTTCGAGCACACCGGCAGCCGCTACCTCCCGTTCAGCCTGATGCTGCACCTGATGACGCCGCTCTCCCGCCGGTTCGGCCCGGAGCTGAACCGGGACACCGTCGGCAACGTGGCCAGCGCCGGCTTCGAGGTGCGCGCGGTGGAGTTCGTGTATCTCGACGTCGTGAAGATGATTCACGCCGTGGCTCCGGACTCCCGCAGGGTTGGTCGCGCGCCGACTGATAAGCTTTAGTCGTCATCGGACGATGCGAGGCATACGCAACGCGCTGCGGCGCTGCTGGTTCGTGTTCCCGGTCCTGGCTTCGCTGGCCACCGACTGCCAGGAGACGCCGCGGGGCGCCATACCGACGGGCATCGCGGCTGTCGAGATCGTGCTGCAGAGCAGGCCGGCCGCCCCCCCCGCCGATCGCCGGGCGGTCGAGGACTGCCTGGCGCGGCTGGGCGCCGTCGGCACCCACGTCCGCCCGAGCTGGCGGGACAACACCTTCACCGGCGTGTTCGATCCCGAGCGCGTGGCGCTCGTCGAGACGTCTCCCAATACCTTCGCCGCCCTGTTCCGCGACGTGCCGGCCAACGTGCAGCTCACGCTGACCGTGCACGACGTGAACCAGTGCCAGCGCGTGCCGGTGATCCCCGGCGGTGCCATCGACGGGCGTTTCGCCGACGGGCGCGTGACCACGGGCGTCTTCGCCAACGGCACGCCGCTGACGACCGTGGTCGGCAACGACGCGCTCGTGCTCGTCGTCGCGCCGGACGGGACGGTCGGAGAATGAACCGGACATGAAGGGCGCGCTCCTCCTGCTGGCGAGTCTGGCCGCTCTCCCGGCGCTTCCCGCCGCGGCCCAGGCGCCGGACCACGCGCTGGTGGCGGCCATCCGCGAGGAGGGACTGCAGCGGTCCCGGGTCATGGAGCTCGCCGGCTGGCTCAGCGACGTGTACGGACCGCGCGTGACGGGCTCGCCGGCCATCGAGGCCGCCGGGGAGTGGGCCATGCGGCAGCTGCGCGCATGGGGCGTCGCCAACGTGCACGAGGAGCGGTTCGCCTTCGGCCAGGGATGGTCGCTCGAGCAGTTTCACGCGCAGATGGTCGAGCCGCAGGTCATGCCGATCATCGGCTACCCGAAGTCGTGGACCAGCAGCACGGACGGCACCGTCACCGCCGACGTCGTGCGTGTCGACATCCGGTCGCGAGAAGATCTCGACAGGTACCGCGGCACCCTCCGCGGCAAGATCGTCCTCCCGCAAGCCGCGCGGGAGGTGCGCATGCTCGAGGGCGACCTGGTGTTGCGGATGGACCCGACGCTGCTGGCCGAGGCAAGCCGGCCGCCGCCGCCGTCACGGCCGGCGGGCAGGCCCCGGCCGGCACGGCTGCCGGCCCGCGTCGTCGAGCAGTTCTACCTCGACGAGGGCGTGGCCGCGGTGCTGGACCGCGGCAGCGACTACTTCATGGTGGCAGGCGCACCCAGCGGCAGCCGCCTGCGGTGGCCGACCCAGCGGGTCGACGGCGGCACGGTGTTCGTCGAGCGCGGCGGGCCGTGGGACGACGACGCCGGCCGCGTCGCGCCGGCGGCGACCATCGCGGTCGAGCACTACAACCGCATGGTCCGGATTCTGGAGCGGGGGCTTCCCGTGCGGGTGCAGATCGACATCCGCACGCGCTTTCACCCGGAGGGCGATCGGCTCAACGGCTTCAACATCATCGGCGAGATCCCCGGCACGGATCTGCGGGACGAGGTGGTCATGCTCGGGGCCCACTTCGATTCGACGCACGCCGCAACCGGGGCCACCGACAACGCGAGCGGGACGGCCGCCATGATGGAGGCGCTGCGCATCCTGCGGGCCGTCGGCGCCGCGCCCCGCCGCACCATCCGGATCGCGCTATGGGGCGCCGAGGAGCAGGGCCTGCTCGGGTCGCGGGAGTACGTGCGCAGGCATTTCGCCGATCGGCGCACGCTGGAGCGCAAGCCGGCCTACGGCAAGCTGTCGGCGTACTACAACCTCGACAACGGGGCGGGACGCATTCGCGGCGTGTGGCTGCAGGACAATCCCGAGGTCGGCGCGATCTTCGAGCCCTGGCTGGCGGACCTGGCGGACCTGGGCGTCGCCGCGCTCGGGCCGCGCGCCACGCGCGGCACGGACCACGTGGCGTTCGACGAGGTCGGCCTGCCGGGCTTTCAGTTCATGCAGGACCGGCTCGAGTACAACTCCCGGACGCACCATTCGAACATGGATTTCTTCGATCGGCTCCAGCGGGCCGACCTGATGCAGATGGCGGTCGTGGCGGCGGTCTTCGCCTACAACACGGCGATGCGGGACGAGCCGCTGCCCCGCAAGGAGCCGCCGGCGTGGCGGCAGTAGCCGGCCGCCGGTCCTTGCGCGCAGCGAGCCTTCGGGATACGGTCGTGGGATTGCGGAGGAGGTGTCGAATGCGCAAGCTGCTCGTGTTGCTGTCGGCGGTGCTGGTGTCGCTGGTCGCCTGGCCGGGGGGTGCGGCTCCGGAAGCGCAGGAGCTCCCCATCCTGTCGCTGGGCCAGGTGCAGGCGAGCCAGAGCGGGTCGGTGTCCCAGACCGTCGCGAACACGGAGATTACGGTCACGTACGATCGGCCCGTGGCGCGTGGCCGCGAGCTGTTCGGCGGCATCGTCGCCCACGGCCAGATCTGGAACCCGGGGGCCAACGACGCGACGGCGATCGCGTTCAGCCGGCCGGTCACCATCAACGGCCAGGCGCTCGACGCCGGCAAGTACAGCATCTGGGCCATCCCGGATCCGGCCGAGTGGACGCTGATCTTCAGCCGCGCCGCGGACGTGTACCACCAGCCGTATCCGGGCGAGGAGCATGACGCGCTGCGTCTGAACGTGGCGCCGACGAGCGGCGATCACATGGAGACGCTCGCGTTCTACTTCCCCGCCGTGGAAAAGAAGGACGCCGAGCTGCGGCTGCACTGGGGCACGACCATCGTGCCGCTGTCGATTACCGTTCCCTGAGCGGAGGCATGTCGGACATGGAGAGCAGCGAGACGCGCGGCAGGGCGCACCTGCTGGTCGGCGTGGTCGTGCAGGTCGCCCTCGCGGTCGGTCTGGCGCCGGACGCCGGGGCGCAGCAGTGGGTGGCTTCGTGGGGATCGTCCCTGCAGGGACTGTCGCCGGAGGAGGCAACGGTCACGAACGCGACCGTCCGGCTCATGGCCCGGTCCACCGTTGCCGGGGACCGGGTGCGCGTGCGGTTGGAGAATACGTACGGCAGCGAGCCGCTGACCGTCGGCGCGGCCGCCGTCGGCCTGCAGAACAACGGGCCGTCGCTCGTCGCGGGCTCGAGCCGCGAGCTGCGCTTCGGGGGCGCGGCGTCCGTCACCATCCCGGCCGGCGAGCACGTCGTCAGCGACCCGGCCGACCTCGCGGTCGAGGCCGGACAGGGGCTGGCGGTCAGCCTGCACGTGCCCGGCGCCAACCTGCGCAGCAGCATGCACCGCACCGCGCTCGCCACGTCGTACCTGACGGAGGCGGGCGCCGGAGACCGGACCGGCAACGTCGACGGCGAGCCGTTCACGGAAACGACTCCCTGGATGCACTGGCTGTCGGCCATCGAGGTGTTCTCGGCCTCGGCGCAGGGGGCGATCGTCGCCTTCGGCGACTCCATCACGGACGGTTCCTGCGCCACCCCGGACGGTCACGATACCTGGCCGGACGTCCTGTACACGCGGCTCGTGCACGCCGCCGGCGCGGCGCGCCTGGGGGTGGTCAACGCCGGCATCGGCGGCAACACGGTGATTCGGGTGCCCCCGGTCACGAGCACGCCCGGCGTGGAGCGGATGGACCGGGACGTGCTGGCGCTGGCCGGCGTCACGCACGTCGTCGTGTACCTGGGCACCAACGATCTGCGCCGGCACGCGACGGCGGAGCAGGTGATTGCCGGTCTGGACGAGGTCGTCGGGCGAGCGCGGGCTCGGGGACTGAAGGTCGTGGCGGCCACCATCATCGCGCGCAATCCGATGCCGCGCGGCGGCCTGCCCCCGGAGCTGGGGTTCGGGCCCGAGCAGAACGAGCGGCGGCACGCCGTCAACGAGTGGATCCGCAACAACGACGATCTGCACGCGGTGCTCGACTTCGACGCGGTGATGAAGGACGGCGGCGATCCCAATCTCATCAACCCCGTCTACGACTGTGACGGCATCCATCCCAACGTGTTCGGGTACGCGGCGATGGGCAGCTCGATAGCGCTCGGGGTGTTCGACGAGAAGCTGCAGGAGCCGGCACCGTAGGGGGTGGCCATGCGGGAGATGCGCGCGCGGGTTGTGGTCGGTATCGGCGTTGCCGTTGCCGTCCTGAGCGTGGCGGCCGGCGCTCGGGGACCGCTGGCCGAGCGTCAGGAGCGAACGGTCTGGGACGGCATCTATACGCAGGCGCAGGCGGAGCGCGGCGCCGGCCTGTACGAGGAGTGGTGCGCGAGCTGCCACGCGTCGGACCTGTCGGGCGGCGACGTGGCTCCCGGGCTGGTCGGCGGCGAGTTCGTGTGGAACTGGAGCGGCCTGACGGTCGGTCAGCTCTTCGAGCGCCTGCGGATCTCGATGCCGCAGGAAGACCCGGCCCGCGTCACCCGGTCCGAGAAGGCCGACATCCTGGCCTTCATGCTGAGCACAAACGAGTTTCCGGCCGGTGAGCGCGAGCTGCCCGACCGCGCCGCCATGCTGGAGCAGTTCCTGTTCGAGGCCATTCAGCCCTGACCGGACCGGGGACCGGAGAGACGATACGTGAGAACAGTTCCGAAGCTTGCGCTCGACGACGCCCGCATCATCATGGCCGCGGCCGAGGAGAAGTCACGCGAGATCGGCGTCGACATGGATATCGCGATCACCGACGACAGCGGCAGCCTGCTGATGTTTCACCGCATGGACAACGCCCGCATCACCAGCATCGACGTGGCGATCAGCAAGGCGTTCACGGCGGCCGCGGCGCGGCGCTCCACCCGCGCGTACGGCGACATCAGCCAGCCGGGGGGGCCGGCGTTCGGGATCCACGTCAGCAATCAGGGCCGCTTCATGGTGGTCGCCGGCGGCCTGCCCCTGTTCGTCGACGACCAGATCGTCGGCGGGGTCGGCTGCAGCTCGGGCCATCCGGACCAGGACGAGATCGTGGCGCAAGCCGGCATCGACGCCCTGCTGGCGCACCTGCAGCGCCAGGCGTCTGATTGAAGCCCCGTCCAGACTCCGCAAGGCGCGCACGGCGCGCCTCGGCGGTAGCGGCGCGGGGCGAAGGGGTCCCCGCGAGCGGACGCCGGGGGTTCGGGGCGCAGCCCCGTCTGATTGAAGCTGCGCACAGCGCGCCTCGGCGGTAGCGGCGCGGGGCGAAGGGGCCCCCGCAAGCGGACGCCGGGGGTCCGGGGCGCAGCCCCGTCTTGATGCAGCTACGCCGATTCGGCCGCGGGAAGCGTCTTGTCGAGCGCCGCCTGCAGCCGGGTCTTGTCGGCGAGCCCGACGATCTGCTCGACCACCTCGCCGTCCTTGAACAGCAGCAGCGTCGGGATCGACCGGATGCCGAACTGCATCGCGGTGTTCGGATTGTCGTCGACGTTGAGCTTGCCGACGGTCACCCGGCCCGCGTAGTCCTCGGCCAGCGCCTCGACCGTGGGAGCGATCATGCGGCACGGCCCGCACCACTCGGCCCAGAAGTCCACGAGCACCGGGACCTTCGATTTGATCACGGACTCGTCGAAGTTGTTGTCACTCAGGGTGTGCGTGTGTTCTCCCATCGGTATCCTTCTGTGAGCTCGGGCGGGTGATTCGCCCTGAGCCAATTGTACCTGACCCGCGGCGTCGGGCGCCTCGCCGCTCTCGGTGCGACGCGGGGTTCACCACGGACTGCTTAGCGGTCCGCCGGGCCGGGCAGCGGTCTCGACGCGCCGTCGGTCGTGTCGAGGATGAAGTAGCCGGTCCCGCCGCTGTCGCCGCGACGCCGTACCAGCAGCTCGCGGCCGTCGGCGGCCAGCGGCGCCACCATCGTGGCGCCGTCCGCGGCGTCGCTGTCGAACAGCCGCTCCGCGCGCAGCGTGCTCACGTCGAGTCGGTCGAGAAACCGCCCGTCGCCCGCGGTCAGCAGGATGCGGTCCCCGTCCTGCATGACGGCGCCGCCGCCCGCGGGCCCGCCGGGGCGGCGGACGGGGATTCCGGGCGCCGCGGCGCCTTCCGGCGGGCTCCAGTCGAGCAGTGTCCGGGGCGCGCCGCCGCCGGCCCGCAGCAGCAGCGTCCGCCGGCGACCGGTCCGCTCGTCCGCCTCGGTCACCAGGGCGAGGCCGCTCTCCGTCCAGGCGACGGCGGCCAGCCCGAGCTCCGTGTCGGCCAGCGTCTCGGGCGTCCCGTCGAACGGCGCGGCGAGGACCCGCGCCCGAGCTCCCTGCCCGGGGCCGGGCTCGGTCCACACCACGGCGGCGGCTGCGGCGGGGTTCCAGCCATGGGGCTGGTGCGCGGGCGCGGCGTCGTCCGCCGGCCGATCGAGCAGCCGCCGCACCAACTCGCCGTCCGCGTCCCGGATCTCCACCGAGCGGGTGCGGCCAGCCGCGGGCGCTCCGTCCCCCGCGGGCGGACCGAGCGTCGCCACGAGCATGAACCTGCCGTCCGGCGAGGGGACCGCCCGGCTCAACAGTTCCGGCGCACCCAGGTCCGTCCGTCGTCCGGTCGCCAGCTCGACCGTGCCGAGCTGGCTGGTGAAGTAGTAGTCGAAGAGGGCATCCGCGCCGGGGGGCGGCCCGCCGCGCGCCGACATCACGAACCGGCACAGGACGCGGCTCCCGTCCCGCAGCCAGGCGCACGGCTCGCCCCGCGTCGCGTTGAGCGAGGCGGACGTCACCGGCCGGGGAATGCCGGAGCCGATGTCGAGGATCCACTGCTCGACACCGGTGTCGCGGATCACCGCGTAGGAGAGATAGGCCCCGTCAGGCGAGAATCGTACCCACCCCAGCGTGGTCTCGAACGGCGCGAGGACCTCGTGGACGGCTCCGTCCGCGAGGCGCGCGACGACGATGCGGTCGATGTCCGGCGCCCGCCAGGGCGTGTTGTTGCGGGTGTTGATCCGGTTGCCGCCGAGCGCCAGCAGCCGGCGCTCGGCGACGACCCGCCGGCTGCCCGGGTAGGCCAGGGCGACCGCATCGCCCGCCGGGCTGACGATGGCCTCCGGGGCCGGCTGCGGGTCCTGCGCGCCGGCGACGGCTGCGGACAGCGCGACGGCCGCCCAGGTCAGCAGCATGATGCCAGGCATGCGATGCATCGCGCCGTCGCGGCCGTCGCGTCGGCCGGCTACGCGGTTGCCAGCTCCGGCACCTGCACCGGTGCGGCCGGGGGCGCCTGCGCGTCCGGCGGCAGATCGCCCGCGTCCGCGCGGAGGTACTGCCAGTAGTTCGGCTTGATCGAGGCCAGCAGCTCGGCGCGGGTCTTCACCTCGATCGGCTGGCCCTTGTACAGCTTGCCGGTCGCATACAGGAGGTTCTCCGGCAGCGCGCTGCAGAACATCATCATCGGCCAGGTGAAGTTCGGGCCGTTCGTCTTCCGCAGGCGCAGCGCCCACAGGCCCACGCCCCCGATCTTGAACGAGGTCGGCCCCCACCAGCTGTAGAGGCCCGGCCGCATGTTCATCTTCCAGCAGCGGAGGATCAGCTGCCACTGCAGCCGGCTGAGATTGCGGGTTTCGGTGACGCCCTGGCCGTGCTCCATCCGGGTGCCCTCGAGCGGCGTGAACACCGACGGCACCAGGAAGCCGAACAGCCCGCGGCGCTCCATCTCGTAGATCAGATCGAGCGTCGCCTTCACGTCGTCGTCGGTCTCGCCCGGGTTGCCGACCATCAGCGTCAGCATCGGGAACCAGTTGTTCCGATTCAGCACCTCGAGGCCGCGGATGACGACGCTCTGCCAGTCCTCGATGTTGAACGGCACGCCCTTGCTGGGCATGACCTGCTTGGCCATGCGCACCGACCCGGTCTCGAGACCGATCAGCGGCACCAGCGCCTTGCCCTCCGGATGCGAGCTCAGCCGCTTGAGGTGGATGGGACTGTGCGGCAGCATGACGTCGGTGAGCTGCTCGATCAGGACCGGATCGACCACCGCGGGCGCCATCGTCGAGTGGCTGAGCACGTGCTGCTCGACGCCCGGTGTTTCCACGATGCTGCGGTAGAGATCGACCAGCGCCTCGCGGTTCGGGAAGAAGAACGGCGTCTTGGTCCGCACCTGTCCCCAGATGAACATGTCCTCGGTCGCCAGCGAGATCTGCTTGTTGCCGGCCGCCACGTTGGCGCGCACGGCCTCCAGAATCCCATCCTTGGGCAGATCGATCTGCGGGTTGAGGTCGGGCACGCAGAACTGGCAGCGGCGGCCGCAGCCCGTGGTCATCTCGACCACGCCGAACGTCGTGGGGCGGTCCGGAAACAGCAGCGTCAGCGGGTCGGTCGGATGCTCGACCACCACGTGCTCCGGCAACTCGCCGCCCTCGAGGGCGCGCCGGAACAGCTTGATGGTTTCCGCCGATTCGCTGCGGCCGTCGATGACGCAGTCGATCCCGAGGCGCTCCATCGACTTCGTCTGCGTGATCTGCCAGCTGCCCGAGCCGCCCAGCATGACCCGGAACGAGTCCCGGTGCGGATTCTGCTTGAGGGCGTCGAACAGCTTCGCCGCGTAGTGGGAGTTGATGGGCTCGCGAGAGCTGCCGAAGATGGACGTGTAGACGCCGGCCGCGAACGTCACGCCGAGCGGGTTGTGGGTGGAGAGCGCCACGATCCGCGTATCGGGCCCGATGAACTGGTCGAGGTCGTCCGGGTAGCAGACGACGACGTTGTCGCGGCCGAACTCCGTAGCCATGACCCGCTCGAGCACGCGCAGCCCGGCGGGCGCCGCCAGGGCCGAGCCGTCGTCGAAGCGTTTCACGTTGCGCCACTCCGGATACTTCTTGTCCATGACCCATTCCATCCAGATCGGGATGGACGCCATGCCCATCTGGATGAAGTAGCCGGCGTGGTCGATCATCTCTGTAAAAGGTGCTGTCAGAACAATCTGAGTACCCCGTTTCATGACCTAATGAATGTAACATGAACGCCGCCGTCCGCCTTGGCGACCGCGGTGCGTCGCCGCCGCGCGGGGCGGTCCGCGACGCGGCTGCGGCGGCCCGCGTCCGACCCATGTTTTCCTCCCGGATTCCCGCCGACCTCGCACCCAACCGCATCGGCCGCGCCGTGAGCCGCCTGCAGGCTGCCCGGACGGAGGTCGTCGACCTCACCGAATCGAACCCGACCCGGGTCGGGTTCCGGTTCCCCCCCGGCCTGCTGCGCGGGGCGCCCGAGTGCGACGTCCGGTTGTACCGACCCGCGCCGCTCGGACTGCCGCCCGCCCGCGCCGCCGTCGCCGCGCATCTCACCCGCCCCGGCCGGTCCGTGGCGTCGGCGCGCGTGGCGCTGACCGCCAGCACCAGCGAGGCCTACGGCTTCCTGTTCAAGCTCCTGTGCGATCCGGGCGACGCGGTGCTGGTGCCGCGGCCCAGCTACCCGCTCTTCGAGCACCTGACCCGGCTCGAGGGCGTTCGTGCGCTGCCGTACGCGCTCGAGCACCACGGCCGCTGGGAGCTGGATGTGGGGGGGCTCGAGGCCGCCGTGACCCCGCGCACCCGCGCCGTCCTGTTGGTGAATCCGAACAACCCCACCGGCTCGTTCGTGTCGTCCGGCGAGGTCGACGCGGTTGCACGGATCTGCCGCGAGCACGGCCTGGCGCTCATCGCGGACGAGGTCTTCGGCGCCTATCCGATGAACGGCGCCGCGCCGGCTCCGAGCGTGCTCGACCAGCCGCGGCGGGACGTCCTGGCGTTCAGTCTGGGCGGGCTGTCCAAGGCCGTCGGCCTGCCGCAGCTCAAGCTGGGGTGGATCGTCGCCGACGGACCGCCGGCGGTCGTCGAGCGCGCGCTGGCGGGCCTGGAGCTGATCGGCGACACCTATCTGTCGGTGGCCGCGCCGGTCCAGCTGGCGGCCCGCGCGCTGCTCGCGGAGGGCGCGGCCGTCACCGCCCAGATCGCCGCGCGCGTGCGGGCGAACTACGCGGCCCTGCGCCGGCGCGTCGAGCGTCATCCGGCAATCCGGCTGCCGGCGGTCGACGGGGGGTGGTACGCTGTGCTGCAGATCCCGGCCACGGAGCCCGAGGAGGCGGTCGTGCTCGATCTGCTCGAGCGCGATGGCGTCCTCGTGCATCCGGGCTACTTCTTCGATTTTCCCCGCGAGGCATTCCTCGTCGTGAGCCTGCTCCCCGCGCCGGACGCGTTCGAGGCGGGCATCGCGCGGGTGCTCGCCCGCGTGGCAGGCGACAGCCAATGAACGCCGCGCCCGTCCCCGTGCTGAAGGACCTCGTGTTGATCGGTGGCGGGCACAGCCACGTCATCGTCCTCAGGCGCCTGGGCATGAAGCCGCTCCCCGGCCTGCGCGTGACCGTGATCGCGCGCGACATCCACACGCCGTACTCGGGGATGCTGCCGGGGCTGATCGCCGGGCACTACGGCTTCGACGACGTGCACATCGATCTGGGGCCGCTGGCCCGGTTCGCGGGCGCCCGCCTCTATCACGACGAGGCGGTCGGTCTCGACCTCGCCGCCCGGACCGTGCAGTGCCGCCACCGCCCGCCGGTGCCCTACGACGTGCTGTCGATCGACATCGGCGCGTCCCCTGCCCTGAACGCGGCCGGCGCGGCGGCTCACGCGGTGCCGATCAAGCCGATCGCCACGCTGGTCGACCGCTGGGAACGCCTGCAGGCCAGGGTGCGCGCGGCCCCGCGCGCGCTGCAGGTGGGGGTGGTCGGAGCGGGGGCGGCCGGCGTGGAGCTCGTGCTGGCCGCGCAGCACGCCCTGCGGCGCATGCAGGTCGCGGCCGGCCGCACGGCGGCGGTGCCGGCCTTTCATCTCTTCAGCGCCACCGACCGCATCCTGCCCACGCACAACCGGCAGGCCCGGGCCAGGTTCGAGCGCGTGCTGCGGGCGCGGGGCGTCCAGGTCCACGCGGGAGCGCGCATCGCCGCGGTGCGGCCCGGCGCCGTGGTGGTCGAGGACGGTTCGGAGCACGCGGTCGACGAGGTGCTGTGGGCGACGGAGGCGGGCGCCCAGGCGTGGCCGCGCGAGGCGGGGCTCGCGGTCGACGAGCGGGGCTTCATCCGGGTGGCCGACACCCTGGAGTCGACGTCGCATCCCGGCGTATTCGCTGCCGGCGATATCGCGGCCGTCGTGAACCACCCGCGGGAAAAGGCGGGCGTGTTCGCGGTGCGGCAGGGCCCGCCGCTCGACGGCAATCTGCGGCGCGCGCTGCGCGGCGAGACGCTGCGGCCCTTCAGGCCGCAGCGTCGGTTCCTCAGCCTGATCAGCACGGGCGACCGCTATGCCGTCGCGTCGCGGGGGCCGTGGGCCCTCGCGGGCCGCTGGGTATGGACGTGGAAGGACCGCATCGATCGGCGCTTCATGAGCCGCTTCAGCCGCCTCCCGGCCATGGAGGCAGCCGCCGCCCCCGACGCGAATCTGGAGCGGCTGGCGCCGCCGGGCGCCGTCCGCGAGCTGACGGGCGCCGCCATGCGCTGCGCGGGCTGCGGCTCGAAGGTGGGAGCCACCCTGCTCGACCGGGTCCTGTCGCGGCTCGCGCCGTTCCGCAGCGACGACGTCCTGACCGGCCTCGACGCACCCGACGATGCTTCGGTCGAGCGTGTCCCGCCCGGCCTCGTCGCCGTGCGGACGGTGGACGCCTTCCGGGCGATCGTCGACGACCCGTACCTCTGCGGCCGGATCACGGCCAATCACTGCCTGGGCGACATCTATGCGATGGGCGCCGAGCCACGGACGGCGCTGGCGATCGTCACCGTGCCGCTGGGCCCGGAGGGCAAGATGGAGGGGCTGCTGCGCGATCTGCTCGGCGGCATGGTCGAGGCGCTCAACGAGGCGGAGACGGCGCTCGTCGGCGGTCATACGACGGAAGGCGACGAGGTGGTCCTGGGCCTGGCGCTGAGCGGCGTCGTCGATCCGGCGCACGTGCTGCGCAAGAGCGGGATGCAGCCCGGGAACCGCCTGATCCTCACCGCGCCGCTCGGCACCGGGACGCTGTTCGCCGCGCACATGCGGCTGCAGGCCAGGGGCCGCTGGATCGACGGCGCCCTGCGCTCGATGCTGCAATCGAGCGGGGCCGCGGCCGAGTGCGTCCGCACGCACGGGGCGACCGCCTGCACCGACGTGACGGGCTTCGGGTTGCTCGGCCATCTCGTCGAGATGGCCCGCGCGTCCGACGTGGACGTGCGCCTGTCGCTTCCCGCCGTGCCGCTGCTCGCCGGCGCGCGCGAGACGGTGGCCCGGGGGTTTCTCAGCTCGCTGCATCCGCACAACGCGCGCCTGGGCAGCGCCGTCGTCAATGCCGATGCTGCCGCCGCCGCGTCGATTTACCCTGTCCTGTTCGACCCGCAGACGGCCGGCGGGCTGCTGGCCAGCCTGCCCGCCGCGCGGGCGGAGCCGTGTCTGGAGGCGTTGCAGGCCCTGGGTTACGACCGCGCGGCGATCATCGGCGGCGTCGAGCCGCGCGGCGGCCGGGAGGAGCAGATCACGATCGAGCTCTAGCTCTGGCAGCCGTGGCAAGAGGCCCCGCTGCATGCGAGCGGCCACGCATCCCGACCGGCGGCGTCGGTTTCGCGACGGACTCCCGGACCGCCCGGCGATCAGGCAGAATGGAGAGAGACGCATGATCACAGTGGGAGAGAAGGCGCCGGCGTTCGCGCTCGAGAACCAGGACGATCAAACGGTCAGCCTGTCGCAGTTCGCCGGGCAATGGGTGGTGCTCTACTTCTATCCGCGGGACGACACGCCCGGGTGCACCAAGGAGGCCTGCGAGTTCTCGGCCGACCTGGACAGCTTCGGCGGGCTGGACGCCGTGGTGCTGGGTTGCAGCCCGGACGATCCCGGGCGTCACCGCGCCTTCATCGAGAAGCACGCGCTGCGGATCACCCTGCTCTCGGACCCGGAACGGACCGTGATGCAGCAGTACGGCGCCTGGGGCGAAAAGAAGCTGTACGGCAAGACGACGGTGGGGGTGATCCGCTCGACGGTTCTCATCGACCAGGCGGGGGTGATCGCCCATCACTGGCGCGCCGTGCGGGCTGCCGGGCACGCGGAGAAAGTCCGGGAAAAGCTGCGCAGCCTGCGCGCCGCCGCGGCGCCCGGCATCTGAGCAGGGGCATTAAGCCTCCGTTGTGCTAGACTGCACGCTTCGTATGCGGAATCGGCCGGCGGACCCGCCTATCGCGCTCCTGTTCTGCATCATCCTCACGGCGGCGGCGTGCGCCCAGGAGGCACCGGCCCGCACGACCGTCGACGAGGAGGCGCCTGCGCGCGCGCAGGACATCTTCCTGCCGCCGGCGTCGCCTGCGGAACCCGAGATCCGCCGCATCGAGGCCAGCGTCCCGAACCGGGCGACCCTGGCGAGCATCCTGTACGGCCATGGTCTCGATCGCAACCAGGCCGCACGGGTGATCGACGCGGTGCGCCTGGTCTTCGACCCGCGTCGGTTCCGCGTCGGCAATGCCTACAGCCTGGAGCTGGACCCCGACGGAGGGCTGCGCAGCTTCGAGTACGAGGTGGACAGGGAGCGGTTCCTGCAGGTTCGCGCGGCGGCGGCTTCCTCCGGGGACTTCCGCGCCAGGCTCGTACCCTACGTGAAGGAGCGTGTCGAGCAGGCGCTGCGCGGGTCCATCAACCGCGAGCACACGTCGCTCGCGGCGGCGCTCGACGGCGCGGGCGAGAGGGGGCTGCTCGCGATCGAGCTGGCGAGCGTGCTCGCCGGCGAGATCGATTTCAACACGGAGCTGCAGCCCGGCGACGAGTTCGCCGCGCTCGTCGAGAAGTACTTCCGCGACGGCGAGTTCGACGGCTACGGCAACGTGCTGGCGGTCGAGTTCATCAACGACGGGCGCCGCGTGCAGGCTTTTCGCTTCACGGTCCCCGGCGACTCGGAGGCGCTCTACTACGACGATCAGGGCATGTCGCTCAGGCGGCAGTTCCTGCGCTCGCCGTTCAAGTTCGAGCCGCGCGTCACGTCCCGCTTCTCCCGGCGCCGCCTGCATCCGATTCTCGGCACGTACCGCCCGCACCTGGGCGTCGACTACGGCGCGCCGACGGGCACGCCCGTCGTGGCCGTCGCCACCGGCACGGTGGTGTCGGCCGGCCGCAGCCGGGGGTCGGGCAACATGGTGCGGCTGCGTCACACCAATGGCTACGAGACGTACTATCTGCACCTGTCCGCGTTCGCTCGCGGCGTGCGGCCGGGTGTGCGCGTGCTCCAGGGCCAGACGATTGGCCGCGTCGGGGCGACGGGTCTCGCCACCGGCCCGCATCTCGACTACCGCATGAGCAGGAACGGCAAGTTCGTGGATCCCCTGATCGAGCACCGCAATCTCCCGCCTGGCACCCCGGTGCCGCAACGGCACCTGGCGGCCTTCCACGAGGCTCGCGATCGCCTGCTCCAGCAGATGTCGGCGAGCAACGCCCAGGCCGGCAAGCGGAATCTGGCCGACTAGCAAGACCGCGTGGCCCGCATTCATCCGTTTCGCGCCCTGCGGCCCGAGCCTGCCGCCGCCGCCGCGGTCGCCGCCGTGCCGTACGACGTCGTGACGACCCCCGAGGCGCGGGCGTTGGCCGCGGGCAATCCCCTCAGTTTCCTGCATGTCTCCCGGGCCGAGATCGATCTGCCGCCGGACATCGACCCGCACGACGCGGCGGTCTACCGGGCTGCCGCCGGCAACCTGGAACAGCTCAGGCGCGACGCGCCCCTCGTGGAGGAGGCGGCGCCGTCCCTGTACGTTTATCGGCTGCAGTCGGAAAATCATCAGCAGACCGGTCTCGCGGCGTGCTACTCGCTCGACGAGTACGACCACGGCGCGATCAAGCGGCACGAGAAGACCCGACCCGACAAGGAGGACGATCGGACCCGGCACATGCTCGCGCTGCGGGCGCAGACCGGCATCGTCTTCCTCACCTACCGGGACGTGCCCGAGCTCACTGCCCTGATGCGGCGGGCGGCCCAGGACGCGCCGCTGTTCGACGTGCCCGCGCCGGACGGCGTGCGTCACACGGTCTGGCGGCTGGGCCCCGGGGATCAGGCGGCGGCCGAGGCGGGTTTCGCGCGCGTGCCGGCGCTCTACGTCGCCGACGGTCACCATCGGATCGCGAGCGCCGCCCGCGCGCGCGACGAGCTTGCCGTCGCGGGGAGCGATGCCGGCCGGGCGCGCTTTGTCCTCGGGGTCGCGTTCCCCGATTCCGATGCCCGGATCCAGGCGTACAACCGCACCGTGGCCGATCTGGCGGGCCAGGCGCCCGGGCAGTTTCTCGACGCGCTGCGGTCGCGGTTCGAGGTGCGCGCGGACGCGGCGGCCGAGCCGGCGCGCGGCCACGTCGCGATCTATCTGGGCGGGGGTACGTGGCACGACGTCGAGCTGCCGTCGGCCGCGGGCGCGGACGCCGATCCCGCCGCCGCGCTCGACGTGGCGGTGCTGCAGGACGCCGTGCTCGCGCCGCTGCTCGAGGTCGGAGACGTCCGGACCGATCCTCGGGTCGCGTTCGTGGGCGGCGCGCGCGGGACGGGCGCGCTCGAGCGGCTGGTCGATACCGGCGCGGCCGCCGTCGCGTTCTCGCTGGCGCCGGTGACCACGGACGATCTGTTCGCCGTCTCCGACGCGGGCGGCATGATGCCGCCCAAGTCGACCTGGTTCGAGCCCAAGCTGCGGGACGGCTTGCTGCTGCATCCGATCTGAGATGCCCGGCGCGCGTCCCGCCGACCGCTGATCATGCCTGCCGAACGCGTGTTCAACTTCAATGCCGGTCCCGCCGTCCTGCCCGAGACGGTGCTGGCGGAGGCCCGGCGCGACCTTCTGGCGCTGCCGGGCGTCGGGATGTCGGTGCTGGAGGTGAGCCATCGCTCGCCAGCCGTGGACGCCATTCTGGAGCAGGCGGTGGCCGACATCCGCCGCGCGGCCGGGCTGCCGGAGCACTTCCACGTGCTGTTCCTGCAGGGGGGCGCCACCCAGCAGTTCGCGATGGTGCCGCTGAATCTGCTGCCGCCCGCCGGATCGGCCGACTACGTGCTGACGGGTGTCTGGTCGAAGAAGGCCTTCGAGGAGGCGGGGCAGTTCGGCACGCCGCGGGTGGCCGGCTCGACGGAGCGCGAAGGGTTCTCCCGCATTCCGGCCGCCGGCGAGCTCGACCTGGCGGCCTCGGCGGCGTACCTGCACCTCGCGTCGAACAACACGATCTGCGGCACCCAGTGGCGCACCCTGCCGGACAGCGGCGAGGTGCCGCTCGTGGTGGATGCCTCGTCCGACATCTTCAGCCGGCCGATCGAGCTCGAGCGCGTCGGCCTGCTGTATGCCGGCGCCCAGAAGAATCTCGGTCCGGCGGGCGTCACGCTCGTGATCGTCCGCGACGACCTCGTGCGCCGGGCGCCGCCGCGGTCCGGCGTGCCGACGATGTTGCGCTACGCCACCCACGTCGGCGCCGGGTCGCGCCACAACACCCCGCCGGTCTTCGGCATCTACATGGTCGGCCTGGTCGTCAAGTGGCTGCTGGCCAACGGCGGGCTCGCGGAGATGGCGCGGCGGAACGAGCGCAAGGCCCGCAAGCTGTACGAGGCGATCGACCGCACGTCGTTCTATCGCGGCACGGCGGCCCCTGACAGCCGCTCGCTGATGAACGCCACCTTCCGGCTGCCCGCGCCGGAGCTGGAGACGCGCTTCGTCGACGAGGCGCGGGAGGCCGGGCTGGTCGGGCTGCGGGGGCACCGCTCGGTCGGCGGCGTGCGGGCGTCGATCTACAACGCCTGTCCCGAAGCGGGGGTCGACGCCCTGGTCGCGTTCATGGCCGAGTTCGAGCGCGCGCGCGGTTGACCCCCCGATTCCCCGCCCTGGCCGCCGCACGCGCGAGCTGCTCGCAAGAAAGCTGCCCCCCTGCAGGCGCCGGGTGATATCGTCCCGGGATATCTGATCCCGGCGGCCGGCTCGCCACGACCTGGCGCGGCAGTTCGGGTGTCCGTCAGTCAGGCATACGATAGGTCGTCGAGTTGGCTGCCGTTCGCCTGCTCGCGCCCGCGGCGCATCGTGATCACGGCTTGTCTGTCGACCCCGAGCACACCCAGACGCCGGGCACGCCTCGCCGAAGGAGTTGACATGCGGCGACTCGGGGCAGTGCTCGTGCTGGTGACGTTGGTGGCGCCGCCGGCTTCCGCGCAGACATCGCTCTCCGTTGCAATGCGGCGTGCCGGCCGCGTCGTCGGCACGCACGACGTGCTGCCTGCGACAGCCAACGGGCTGGTGTTCGGGGCGTCGACGCAAGTGGTGGGGCGTCTCGGGGCGTGGGGGTCCTGGACGTTCTGGCCGGAGGAGATCGGCCAGACGTTCGCATTCGGCGGGCGGCTGAACCTCGCCCGCGCCGGGTGGAAGCTGCGTCCGGCCATCCTGGCGGGCACGTGGCGCAAGCCGGAGCGGGACGCGCCCTGGGAGCTGATCTTCGGCGGCGGCGTGTCGTTCGGCATCGGGGGCCGCTGGAGCGGCAGCGTAGCGCTCGGCGTGATCACGATTCGCTCGTCCGGTCTGGCCTACGCGGTGCCGCAGGCAGGCGTGGCTTACACGTTGCCGTGAGAGGGCCCGGGCCGACAAGTCGCGCTCGGGTTCCCAACCCTGTTTGACGAGAGAGAGTCGAACTCGCATGTTGCAGATGACAGCGGACACAATGCGCGAACTCGCGCACCATGTAGCGGACCTGTTGATAGAGCGGAATGTGCGTCTGCCGAGCGAACGGGCGTGGGAGGGCGACTTCAGGGACGCTCTCGCCGACCGCCTGGATGAAGATCCGCCGGAAGCTGGCCGGCCGGCACGAGAGGTCATCGACCGGGCGGCGCGGGACGTGTTGAGCAATACGCTGAGACTCGATCATCCGCGGTCGTTCGGCTTCGTGCCGACGTGTCCGACGTGGCCCGGCGTGCTGGCCGACTTCATCGCCTCCGGATTCAACGTCAACGCGGCAACCTGGCTCGTGGCGAGCGGCCCGAGCCAGCTCGAATCGGTCGTGATCGGCTGGTTCCGCCAATGGTTCGGACTGCCGGACGGCGCGGGCGGACTGATGACCAGCGGCGGGTCTGCGGCGGCCCTGCACGGGTTGGTGGCAGCCCGCGAGGCGGCCGGCAATCCCGATCGGCCTGTCGCCTACATGAGCGACCAGAGTCACAGTGCGCAGGTCCGGGCGGCCCGCATCGTGGGCATCACGCCGGATCGGATTCGGGTGCTCCCGAGCGACACGTCGGGCCGGGTCGATCCCGGCGCGGTTGCGGAAGCGATCGGCGCGGACCGGGCGGCGGGGCGCACGCCGATGATCGTTTGCGCAAACGCCGGCACCCCGACCCGCGGTGCCGTGGACGCGCTGCCGGCCCTGGCGGACATCTGCGCTGCAGAACGCGTGTGGCTGCACGTCGACGCGGCTTATGGCGGATTCGCGATCCTCACGCCGCGCGGGGCGGCGGCGCTCGAGGGCATCGGACGGGCAGACTCGATCAGCGTCGATCCGCACAAGTGGCTGTTTCAGCCGTACGAGGCCGGCACCATCCTGGTGCGCGACGCCGGCACGCTCGAACGCGCCTTCGCGATTCAGCACGATGTGCTGCAGGATTCGGTGTGGGGCGCCAACCACGCCAACCTGGCGGATCAGGGCATCCAGCTGAGCCGCAGCTTCCGCGCGTTGAAGGTCTGGATGTCGATTCAGACTTTCGGGATGGCAGCGTTCCGCGCGGCCATCGAGAACGGGCTCGATCTGGCCGCCCGGGCCGCGGAGTACGCGGACGCGAGCCGGACGCTGGAGCTGCGTTCGGCGTCGCTGGGCATCGTGTGCTTCCGTCTCAACCCCGGTGGCCTCGGCGAGGATGCCCTGGCTCGTCTCAACCGCAAGGTGCTTGCGCACGTGTTCTGGGGCGAGCAGGCGTTCCTGTCGTCCACCATGGTCAACAAGCAATTCGTTCTGCGGCTGTGTATCCTGAACCACAACACGACGTGGGACGACGTCCGGGAGACGCTTGAAGTAGTCGAGCGGTTTTCCGGGCAGTGAGCACGACCAGCTTCTGGATCACGATGCGCTCGATCCCGTCGACGATTGCCGGCATCGGCGGGATTCCGGCGCTGCGGGTCGTCCGCATCCGGTTCCGCAGCACGAACGGAGGTTGAGCCATGCGCCAGTCGCTCTCGGTCATCGTGATGTTCGCGTTGCTCGCCGGCGGAGCGGCCGCCCAGCCCGCCGGCGGGGAGGGGCCGTGGCAGACCTACGACACCTCCGGCGGCGAGTGGCGGAGCTACGCCGGGAGCATCGGCGGGCAGAAGTACTCGCCGCTGGATCAGATCGACGCGAGCAACTTCGCGGACCTCGAGATCGCGTGGGAGTGGCTCTCCGTCGACCGGCGCGTGAGCCGTTCGACAGCGGCGGGCGGCGAGTGGTCGGCGCCGCTCGACACCATTGTCGACACGCTGGTCGCGGACACGCCGGACCTCTACCGCACCGGCCACCGGCCGCTGCCGTCGCGCCTGCAGGCGACGCCGCTGATGGTGGACGGCGTGCTCTACTTCAACACTCCGCTGTCGCAGGGCGTCGCGGTCGACGCGACGACCGGCGAGACGCGCTGGGTGTTCAACCCGAAGGCCTACGAAGAGGGCACGCCCACGATGAGCAACCCGTGGTCGCAGCGCGGCGTGGCCTACTGGACAGACGGCGCGGGGGACGAGCGGATCTTCTGGGGCACCGGCAACGGCTATCTGGTCTGCGTCGCCGCGCGGACGGGCCGGCCCTGTCCCGACTTCGGCCCGGACGGCGGCGGCGCGGTCGACGCGATGGTCGGCCTGCCGCGGGCGGCCCGCGCGGAGCGCGACTACCTCAACGCCATGCTCTTCGGGATCCACTCGCCGCCGATCGTCGTCCGCGACCGGGTGATCCACGGTTCGCACGTCGCCGACCGGCGCATCACGAAGGAGGCGGTGCCCGGCTGGGTCCGCGCCTGGGACGTGCGGACCGGCGAGCACGCCTGGGACTTCCATACCGTGCCCAACGGCACGGACGAGTTCGGCGTCGACACCTGGCTGAACGAGTCGTGGCGCTACTCGGGCAACGCCAACGTCTGGTCGATGCTGGCCGGCGACAACGAGCTCGGCCACGTGTACCTCCCGACCGGCACGACGACCAACGACTACTACGGCGTCGATCGGCCCGGGGACAACCTGTTCTCGGAGACGCTGATCGCGGTCGACGTCGAGACCGGGCAGCGCGTCTGGCACTTCCAGGCGGTGCACCACGGGCTGTGGGACTACGACTTCGCGACCCATCCCAACCTGGTGGACGTCACGGTGGACGGCCGCCCCGTCCAGGCCATCGCGCAGGTGAGCAAGCAGGGCTTCGTCTACGTCTTCGACCGCGTCACGGGCGAGCCCGTCTGGCCGATCGAGGAGCGGCCCGTCCCGCAGGACTCCAACATGCCGGGCGAGGTGCTGTCGCCCACCCAGCCCTTCCCGACGAAGCCGGCGCCGTTCGACTATCAGGGCGTGACGGTCGACGACCTGGTGGACTTCACGCCGGAGATCCGCCGGATGGCGCTCGCCGCGGTCGAGGGCTTCCGGCTCGGACCGCTGTTCACGCCGCTGGACCGGCCGATCGAGGGCGTCACGCACGGCACCATCATGCGCCCGCCGCCGGGTGGCACGGCGGGCTGGTCCGGGGCCGCCGTGGACCCCGAGACCGGGATGCTCTACGTCCCGTCACGCAACCAGACGGCGGTCGTCTCGCTGTATCGGCCCGATCCGGCGCTCGGCGCCACCGTCAGCTACACGCACGGCGCGCCGGAGGCGGACCGCCTCGCGCGCGGCGGCAACATCCGCCGCGAGCCGCAGATGCCCCAGGGGCTGCCGCTCGTCAAGCCGCCCTACTCGCGCATGACCGCCATCGACCTCAACACCGGCGAGCACGCCTGGTGGGTGCCGACCGGCAACGGCGACCGCTACCGCAACCACCCGCTGCTGCGCGATCTGGACCTGCCGCCGCTCGGCGGGGACAATGCCATCAACGGGCCGCTGCTGACCTCGACCCTGCTCATCTACTGCCTGACCACGGGCGGGACGAACGGGGGCCCGCGGCTGGTCGCCTATGACAAGACGGACGGCGCGGAGCTCGCGTCGGTCGATCTCCCGTCCGGGGCCATCGGGACGCCGATGACCTACATGGCCGAGGGCCGGCAGTACATCGCGCTCACGGTCGGCGGCGGCCCGCGGCTCATCGCCTTCGCGCTGCCTGCCAACTGAGCCGGCGCACGTCATCCGGCCGGCGGACGCGCGCGGCTGGGAGTCTGCGCCGCAGAACGGTGCAGGCTCCGCAAGGCGCGCACGGCGCGCCTCGGCGGGAGCGGCGCGGGGCGAAGGGGTCCCCGCAAGCGGACGCCGGGGGTTCGGGGCGCAGCCCCGTCGGATGGAAGCTGCGCACGGCGCGCCTCGGCGGGAGCGGCGCGGGGCGAAGGGGTCCCCGCAAGCGGACGCCGGGGGTTCGGGGCGCAGCCCCGTCTGATGGAAGCTGGCCCGTCGCCCGCCGACCCTGTACGCTGTAGGCGGTGCGGCAAACGCATGGGTCGATCGTCTGCGCGGACTGCGGCAAGCTGGTCAGCATCAACGAGCAACGCTGCCCCTACTGCGGCGCCTGGCGGCCCGGACTGTTCGGTTGGGGGCCGGTCATCCGCAACGTCGTCGGCCAGCGCCTGGACCTCGTTTCGCTCATCCTCGTGACGTGCGTCACGCTGTATGCCGTCGCGCTGCTGCTCGAGCCCGACGCCATCTTCGCCGGCGGCGGCCTGTTCTCCTTCCTGTCGCCCGGCAGCCGCGCCCTGTACCAGCTCGGGATGACCGGCGGCGTGGCGTGGGAGCAGGGGTGGTGGTGGACCTTGCTCACCGCCAACTATCTCCACGGCGGCGTGCTTCACATCCTGTTCAACATGATGTGGATACGCAACCTCGGGCCCGCGGCCACCGAGGTGTACGGCCCGGCCCGCGCGTTCGTGCTCTTCAACGTCGCCGGCGCGGCCGGGTTCCTCGTCTCGAACGTGATGACGTCGATGACGAACCCCGTGGCGTTCGCCAGCCCCACCATCGGCGCGTCGGGAGGCATTTTCGGGCTCCTCGCCGCGTTGATCGTCTACGGGCGGAAACGCGGCAGCAGCGGGATGGAAACCCAGCTGTGGCAGTGGGCGATCCTGCTGTTCGTCTTCGGCTTCATCATGCGCGGCGTCAACAACTGGGCGCACGGGGCGGGGTTCGCGGGCGGCTGGATCGCGGCGCAACTCATGGGCTTCATCGACGAGCAGCGGGAGAGCTCGGCGATGCTGATCGCCTCGCTCGCGCTAATCGTCCTGACTGCCGCCGGCGTCGTCCTGTCGTTCGTCAAGGTCACGCAGGCCTTGCTGGGCGGCTGAGCGCGCCCGCCGGCGCGGGCGTCTGCGCCGC
This sequence comes from Vicinamibacterales bacterium, assembly GCA_963665465.1. Classification (GTDB taxonomy): domain Bacteria; phylum Acidobacteriota; class Vicinamibacteria; order Vicinamibacterales; family UBA8438; genus JAAXGX01. Next base: position 2,405,918 of record OY762226.1, on the reverse strand, counting down.
CGCCGACGGGGGGCCGGCGCGCCGCCCGCGGCCAGCCGGCGCCAGCGGCTGTGCGCGTCCGCGTCGCCGCCGTGGATCTCCAGCCAGGTCATCGCGTCGTCGAACGCGCCGCGGTGCAGGACGGCCCGCTGGGCGCGCGGCGTCAGCGCGGGATCGACCAGGCGCGGCTGCAGCACGAGCAACTGGCGCAAGCGCTCGACGTCGCGCCGGGCTATCGGCAGCCGGCCGAGCGCGATGCCCCCGTTCGCCGCGCCGCCGTCGCCCCGCCGGCGCGGCGTCAGGTCGAGCGGCTGCACGGGCGTCGCCAGCGTGCCCAGCAGCACCGCGTTGGTGAGGCGGTCCGGCGCCGACTTGAAGCGGCTCCGATACGCGTCGAGGGCTTCGAGCGACTTCCACAGCGCCGGCGCCGCACCCTGGGCGAGCTCGGGCGCTATGCGGGCCAGGAGCCCCAGCTCCAGGAGCGACCGGTACGTCCGGGCGGCCACGCCGCTGCGGAGGATCTTGTACAGCTCCTCGGTCATCCTGGCCGGGGAGGCGTTGCCGAGCTCTCCGTGGTGGCGAGCGATGGCCCGCCGCACCGCCGGATCGAGGCGGAAGCCCAGGCGGGCCGCGAACGAGGCCGCGCGGACCATCCGGACCGGATCCTCCACGAACCGCTCGTTCGGATCGCCGATCGAGCGCAGCAGGCCTGCCTGCAGATCCGCCAGGCCGCCGACGTAGTCGATCACCGCAAAGGTGGCGATGTCGTAGAACAGCGCGTTGATGGTGAAATCGCGCCGGAACGCGTCTTCCTCGGCGGTGCCGAACGTGTTGTCGCGGCGGATCGGGGGGCGCCGCCCCTCGGCGCCGGGGGCGGCCTGCCCGGCGGTCTCCTCCGCCGCGGCCTCCGCCGCGGGGTCCGGCGCCGGCGCCAGGCGCCGGAACGTCGCGACCTCGATCGTCTTCGTCCCGAACTTCACGTGGGCCAGGCGAAAGCGGCGCCCGATGATCCAGCAGTTGCGGAAGATGCGCTTGATCTCGTACGGGTGCGCCGAGGTCCCGATGTCGAAGTCCTTCGGGTGCCGGTTCAGCAGCAGATCGCGCACGCCGCCGCCCACCAGGTAGGCGGTGTGATTGAACTTGCGCAGACGGTACAGGACCTTCAGCGCGTCGGGATCGATCTGGCGGCGTGAAATCGTGTGGTCGGGGCGGGCAACGACAAGCGGTTCAACCAACGGCCGAATTATACGGCAGGCGCAGGCCTCAGCCCTTCGCCTGCTTCCAGTCGCCGCCGATGCCGACGTCCACGGTCAGCGGCACGTCGAGCGGCAGCGCGTGCTCCATGCGGTCCCGAACCAGGGCGGCGACGGTGTCGGCCATGGCCTCCGGGACCTCGAACAGCAGCTCGTCGTGGACGGTCAGGACCATGCGGGCCGGCGCGGGCAGGCAGCCGTGGATGTCGATCATGGCGCGCTTGAGGATGTCGGCCGCGCTGCCCTGGATGGGCAGGTTGACCGTGGCCCGCTCGGCCGCGGCGCGCACCTGGCCGTTGCGGCTCGACAGCTCCGGGACGCGCCGCCGGCGGCCGAGCATGGTGCTGACGCTGCCGGACTCGCGGGCGCGGGCGACCGTGGCGTCGATGTAGCTGCGCACGCCGGGGAACCCGTCGAAGTAGCTGTCGATGAACGCCTGCGCCGCCGGCTGGCTGACGCCGATGTCCCGGGCCAGCGTGAAGGCCGTCTTGCCGTACAGCAGGGCGTAGTTGATGATCTTCGCGCGCCGCCGGAGCTCGTGCGGGTCGAGCCCGCTGGCCGCGCCGAAGACCTTGAGCGCCGTCTGGTCGTGGATGTCGTCGCCGCGCCGGAACGCGGCGATCAGGCTGTCGTCGCCCGACAGGTGCGCGAGCACGCGCAGCTCGATCTGCGAGTAGTCCGCCGATATGAGCACGCTGCCCGGCGGGGCGACGAAGGCGCCGCGGATCTGCCGCCCGAGCTCCGTGCGAATCGGGATGTTCTGGAGGTTGGGGTCGCTGCTGCTGAGCCGGCCGGTCGCGGCCACGGCCTGGTTGAACGAGGTGTGCACGCGGCCGGTCTCCGGGTTGACGAGCTGCGGCAGCGCGTCGACGTACGTGCCCTTGAGCTTCTGCAGGCTGCGCCAGTCGAGCACCTTCCGCGGCAGCTCGTGCACCAGCGCCAGCTCCTCCAGCACGGCGACCGAGGTCGATGCCGCGCGCGTCTTGCCGGTGCGCCGGGACGACGGCAGCTGCAGCTTCTCGAACAGGACCTCCGCGAGCTGCTTGGGCGAGTTGATGTTGAACGCCACGCCGGCCAGCGTGTGGATGTCGCGCTGCAGCGCGGCGAGCTCCGCTTCGAGCCGCGCCGACATGCGCCCGAGCACGTCCGTGTCGACGCGCATGCCCACGCGTTCGATCGCGGCGAGCACGGGGATGAGCGGCAGCTCCAGCTCGCGGTAGAGCGGTTCCAGCTCCCCCTCCGCCAACCGCGTTCGCAGCGGGGCGGCCAGCTTGAGGGCGAGGTCGCTGCGCTCGTTGCAGTATCTGACAACCGCCTCGGCCGGGAGATCGCCGAACTTGAGCGCCCTGGCGCCGCGGCCCCGCAGCTCCTCCTCCGCCATCGCCTTGTAGCCGAGGTGCTCGAGCGCGAGATCCTCGATGCGGTGGGGCGGGCGGGTGGCGTCGAGCAGATAGCTGCCGATCATCGTGTCGACGTCGAGACCGCCGAGCGGCACGTCCTGGTGGGCCAGCACCATGACGCTGGCCTTCAGGTCGTGGCCGATCTTCCGCACGGCAGGGTCGCCCAGCACCGGGCGCAGGGCCGCGAGCGCGGCCGGGGCGTCCAGGTTGCCCTCCGCGCCGAGGGCGGTGTGGCCGAGCGGGACGTAGCGGCCGCGGCCGGGCGCGGTCGACACCGCCACGCCGACCAGCGCTGCCTGCCGGGGCGGGACATCGTCCGCCAGGACATGGAGGCTGCAGCAGCCGCTCGCCCGCGCATCGTTCGCCAGCGCCTCGACCTCCGCGATCGTGCGGACGATCCCGTAGTCGCTCTCGATCGTGTCGACGGTCGGTGCGTACTCCGGAATCAGGGTGCGGAACCCGAGCTCGGAGAACAGCTCGAAGCAACGCCCGGCGTCCGGGCCCCGGTAGCGGAACGCCGCGGCGTCGAACGCCACCGGCACGTCGGTCCGGATGCGCACCAGCTCGCGGCTGAGCCGTGCTTCGTCGGCATGCTGCTCGAGAGCCGTGCGGTACCGCTTGCGCGCAACCTGCGCCGGATCGGCCAGCAGGGCATCGAGCGAGCCGTGCGCCTCGAGCAGCTCGCGCGCACCCTTCTCGCCGATGCCGGGCACCCCTTTCACGTTGTCGACGGCGTCGCCCATGAGCGCCAGCACGTCGACGACCTTGTCCGGCGCGACGCCGAACTTCGCCCGCACCTCGCCGGCGTCCAGCCAAGTGCCGTCGTCGCGCGGATTGAACACCCGAATCCCGTCGCCGACGAGCTGGTAGAAGTCCTTGTCGCCGGTGACGATCGCGACCTCGTAGCCCTGGGCCCGGGCCTGCTCCGCCAGCGTGCCGATGACGTCGTCCGCCTCGTACTCGTCGTGCGTGAAGATGGGTACCCCGAGCGCCTCGCACGCCGCGTGCACCGCGGGTACCTGAACGGCGAGATCGTCCGGCATCGAGGGCCGGTTGGCCTTGTACTCCGCATCGAGGCCGGTCCGGAACGTCGGGCCCCGCGTGTCGAAGGCGGCGGCGATGAGATCGGGAGCGTGGTCCGCCAAGAGTTTCCTGAGCATGTTGACGAAGCCGTACACGGCGTTCGTCGGCCCGCCGTCGGGGCCGGTCAGCTCGCGGATGGCGTGATAGGCGCGGTAGAGCTGCGAGCTGCCGTCGATGAGATAGAGACGGCCGTGGTCCGACGCCGGACCCGGGCTGGCATCACTCGGCATGGGCGTCGCCGGTGCGCGCGGTCGTCAGGGGCCGGTCTCCCGTGCCGGCTTCGTCCCCTCGGTGAAGCGGAGCCCGTCGCGGTCCGACAGCACGCGGACGCCCCGGAACCCCTCCGCCCTGAGTGCGGTCACGGCGCCGCCCGCGGCATATTGGCGATCGAGGGTCTGACGCGAGAACAGGGCGCCGAGGCCGCCGCGCTGCGAGCGCTCGATCACCAGGCAGCGCCCGCCGACGCGCAGCACGCGGCAGGCCTCCTGAAGCGACCGGACGCGCTCGTTCGGCCGCAGCGTGCCGATCGCGTCCCGGAAGGTCACCAGGTCGAACGAGTCCGGCTCGTACGGCCAGCCGGTGGAGGGGGCGACCTCGATCTCGATCAGCACCCCGGCCCGGGCCGCCGCCCGCTCGAAGGCCTCGACGTCGCCGCGGTCCCGGACCAGCGCGCAGGCCTGCCCGCTGAGTCCGACCGCCGCCGCCATGGCGGCGATCAGCTCGCCGTCGCCGCCGGCCTGCAGCACCCGGCCGCCGAGCTTCAACCCGGCCATCGAGACCTCGAGGTCGCGGGGACCGCCGCTCTTCTTCAGCTTGAACAGGGGCATGGTCGATGCGCAGGAAGCCGCTCGCGGGACGCCCGTCGGCCCGCCCGGGCGACCGAGGCACATGATATATGCTCTCCCCGTGAAAAGTCCGCAGGAAATCAAGGCTCCCGCCGGCCGTCTGGGGGTGCTGCTCGTTGGATTGGGTGCGGTCAGCACCACCTTCATCGCGGGAGTTCACGCCCTGCGCAAGAACCTCGCGGAGCCCACCGGCTCGCTGTCGCAGATGGGCACCGTGCGGCTCGGCAAACGCACCGAGGGACGCTCGCCGCTGATTCGCGACTTCGTGCCGCTGACCGCGCTCGACGATCTGGTGTTCGGCGCGTGGGACATCTTCGAGGACAACTGCTACGAGGCGGCGCGCACCGCCGGCGTGCTGGACGCGGCGCTGCTCGAGCAGATCCGGCCCGAGCTCGAGGCGATCCGGCCGTGGCCGGCCGTCTTCGACCGGCAGTACGTGAAGCGCCTGAGCGGTCCGCACGTCAAGCGCGGGGCCAGCAAGCGCGACCTGGCCGAGCAGGTAGTCGACGACATCCGCCGGTTCCGGGAGGCCAATCGTCTCGATCGGCTCGTCCTCGTGTGGTGCGGCAGCACCGAGGTCTTCATGGAGGAAGCCGCGGTGCATCAGTCGCTGGCAGCATTCGAGGCGGGGCTGGAGCGGTCCGATCCGGCCATTCCCTCGAGCATGATCTACGCCTACGCGGCAATCAGGGAAGGCATTCCGTACGCCAACGCCGCGCCCAATCTGAGCGCCGACGTCCCCGCGCTGACCGAGCTGGCCGCCGAGACCGGCGCGCCGCTGGCAGGCAAGGATCTCAAGACGGGTCAGACCCTGATCAAGACGATCATCGCGCCCGGCCTCAAGGCGCGCCTGCTGGGGGTGGCAGGCTGGTACTCGACGAACATCCTCGGGAATCGCGACGGCGAGGTTCTCGACGATCCGGAGTCGTTCAAGACGAAGGAGGAGAGCAAGAAGTCCGTTCTGGACTACATCTTGCAACCGGATTTGTACCCGACGCTGTACAGCGACCTCCATCATGTCGTGCGCATCAACTACTACCCGCCCCGCGGCGACAACAAGGAGGGGTGGGACAATATCGACCTGGTCGGGTGGCTCGGGTATCCGATGCAGTTGAAGATCAATTTCCTGTGCCGCGACAGCGTGCTCGCGGCCCCTATCGTGCTCGACCTCGTCCTGTTCCTGGACCTCGCCCGGCGGGCCGGGATGACCGGCATCCAGGAGTGGCTGTCCTTCTATTTCAAGAGCCCCATCCACGCCCGCGACATCTATCCGGAGCACGACCTGTTCATCCAGCTGATGAAGCTCAAGAACACGTTGCGATATCTGCGCGGCGAGGAGCTCATCACCCATCTCGGCCTGGAGTACTACGACTGACGATACGTTCATGGCGCTGATCGAGACCGTCGATCTGTGGAAGAGCTACGTCATGGGCGAGGAGCACATCCACGCGCTGCGGGGTGTGTCGATCGCGATCGAGCGCGGCGAGTACGTGGCCATCATGGGGCCGTCGGGCTCCGGGAAGTCGACGCTGATGAATCTCATCGGCTGCCTGGACACGCCGACGCGCGGCGCCTACCGCCTCAACGGCAGCAACGTCGATCGGATGAACGACGACGAGCTGGCGCGCATCCGCAACGAGGAGATCGGGTTCGTCTTTCAGACCTTCAACCTGCTGCCCCGCGCGACGGCCCTGCAGAACGTGGAGTTGCCGCTGGTGTATGCCGGGGTGGGGAGCCGGGAGCGCGAGCGCCGGGCGACCGCGGCGCTGCAGATGGTCGAGCTCGAGGACCGGATGCTGCACCGGCCGAACGAGCTGTCCGGCGGGCAGCGCCAGCGGGTCGCGATAGCGCGGGCGCTCGTCAATTCGCCGTCGCTGGTGCTGGCTGACGAGCCGACCGGGAATCTGGACAGCCGGACCGGCGACGAGATCATCGGCCTGTTTCAGGTGCTCCACGCCGCCGGGAACACGGTGCTGCTGGTCACCCACGAGGCCGGCGTCGCGGCGCACGCCGACCGCGTCATCCAGATTCGGGACGGGCGGGTGGCGCCTGCCAGCCCGGCGCCGGGCGGCGCGGACGCCGGGGGTTCAGGGCGCAGCCCCGTCTGAAGTCAGTCGCCTTCCTGGTGCTCTCCGAATACGCGGCGCAGGGTGTCGGCGATCTCGCCGACCGTGGCGTGCGCCTCGACGGCTTCGATGATGGGGGGCACGAGGTTCGTCTGCCCGCGGGCTGCCCGTTCCACCTGCCCGAGCGCGGCCCGGCACCGCGCGTCGTCGCGTGACGCCCGCACCGCGCGCACGCGCTCGACCTGCCGGACCTCGAGGTTCGGATCGATGCGCAGCGCCTCGATCGGCGTCGGCTCGTCGGCCGCGTACCGGTTGACGCCCACGACCGTCGCCGCACCGGAGTCGACTGCCTGCTGGGCGCGGTAGGCCGACTCCTGGATCTCCCGCTGAATGAATCCGGTCTCGATCGCTGTCAGGCCGCCCCCCAGCTTGTCGATGCGGTCGAGCAGGGCGGCCGCCTCGCGCTCCACGCGGTCGGTGAGCTGCTCGATGGCCCAGGCGCCGCCTGCCGGATCGACGGTCTGGGCGACGCCCGCCTCGGCGGCGATGATCTGCTGCGTGCGCAGGGCGAGCCGGGCCGCTTCCTCCGTCGGAAGACCGAGCGCCTCGTCCCGGCTGTTGCAGTGCAGCGACTGCGTTCCGCCGAGCACGGCCGCCAGCGCCTGCAGCGCGACGCGCACGATGTTGTTGTCGGGCTGCTGCGCCGTCAGGGTGCTGCCCGCCGTCTGGACGTGAAAGCGCAACTGCTGCGCGCGCGGCTCGGTCGCTCCGAAGCGCTCGCGCATGATCCGGGCCCACAGCCGCCGCGCGGCGCGGAACTTCGCGATCTCCTCGAGGAAGTTGTTGTGGGCATTGAAGAAGAACGACAGGCGGCGTCCGAACGAATCCACGTTCAGGCCGGCGTCGATTGCCGCGCGGACGTACACGATTGCGTGGGCGAAGGTGAACGCGACCTCCTGGGCGGCCGTCGAGCCGGCCTCGCGAATGTGATAGCCGCTGATGGAGATGGGGTGCCAGCCGGGCAGCTCCGCGTCGCAGTAGGCGAACATGTCGATCGCGACGCGGAGGGAGGGGCGTGGGGGAAAGATGTACGTGCCGCGGGCCGCGTACTCCTTGAGGATGTCGTTCTGCACCGTACCGGCCAGCTTGCGGGGCTCGACGCCCTGCCGCCTGGCCACCGCCACGTACAGCGCCAGCAGGATGATGGCGGTCGCGTTGATCGTCATCGACGTGGAGACGCGGTCGAGCGGGATCCCGCTGAACAGCTCCGCCATGTCCTCGAGCGAGTCGATCGCCACGCCTACGCGTCCGATCTCGCCCGCGGCGAGCGGGTGATCGGAGTCGTAGCCGATCTGCGTCGGCAGGTCGAACGCCACGCTCAGGCCGCTGACGCCCTGATCGAGCAGGTAGCGGTAGCGGCGATTGGAGTCCGCGGCGGTGCCGAACCCGGCGTACTGCCGCATGGTCCAGAGCCTGCCGCGATACATCGAGGGATGGATCCCCCGCGTGTACGGGTACGTGCCCGGGGTGCCCAGCTCGGTTTCCGGGTCCCATCCGGGCAGGTCGGTGCTGGAATAGGTGACCGATGACATGGCGATGGGGATTGTACAGCCCTTGACAAGGGTCCGATCGCATTCTTACAATTGCAGAGCATTCGTCCATCTTCTTTATCAAGTTCCCCGCCTGATGTTGCCGCTCTCCCCCGGAGTGCACTCGATCGTCAAAGCTATCAGCGTTATCAGCGCGGGCGCCCGTTCGCCCCGGTTTCCCGGCCCGGCGGCGTCAGGAGGTCTCTGGCATGGACAACGTCATGAGTCAGCTGGCGCGTGAGCTGGCCGACGCCATCGGTGCGGCCGTCGAGGAAGACCCGAAGGTCGAGGCGTGCTGGGAGAAGGCCCGAGCCGCCGGCTACGAGATGCAGGTCTCGCTCGAGGCGGTCGTGGGTTTCGGAAGCCGGAGCAGCTCGCAGGCGCTCGCGAAGGTCGAGACGCCCGCGGCGGCCGAGTCCCCGCCGCAGCAGGCGGAGATTACGGCCAACGACCGGCGCTTCCTGCGCTCACTCCGGATCGCCGCCGACGAGATAGGTCAGCAGGTCGAGTAGGCAGGTTGCCGTGGCGCGGCGCGAGCCGCGCCCGCCGAGCTGCGCGCCTTGCGGAGTCTGCGCCGTTGTGCGGCCCGGACTCCTAGCGCTCCCATGTCCTGAGGTCGGCCCCGGTCATGGCGGCCGGCGGCGTGATCCCCAGGATGCCGAGCATCGTCGGCGCGACATCCCGCAGCGAGCCGTCGCGCAGGGCGTAGCCGCGCCCGCGCAGCGCCGGCTGCACCAGCACGACCGGGACCCGGTTGTTCGTGTGCGCGGTATGCGGCTCCCCGCGCTCGGCATCCCACATGTGCTCCGCGTTGCCGTGATCCGCGGTGACGACGACCGTGCCCCCGGCGTGCTCCACGGACCTGACGATCCTGAGCAGGCACTGGTCCAGCGTCGACACGGCGGCGACGGCCGCGTCGAGCTGGCCCGTGTGGCCGACCATGTCGGCGTTGGCGAAGTTGCAGATGATGACCGGATGGCGCGCCGCCTCGACGTCGGCGACGAGTTGCGCCGTGATCCCCGCGGCGCTCATCTCGGGCTGCAGGTCGTAGGTCGGCACCTTCGGCGAGGGGACGAGAATGCGGTCCTCGCCCTGGTACGGACGCTCCTCGCCGCAGTTGAAGAAGTACGTGACGTGAGCGTACTTCTCGGTCTCGGCCAGTCGCAGATTGCTGAATCCCCGCTCGGCCAGCACGTCCGCGAGGCTTGCCGACAGGGCCTCCGGGGGGTATGCCACCGGCAGGTCGAACGTCGCGTCGTACTCGGTCATCGTCGCGCAGTGAACCCGGGGGCGCGCCCTGCGCTCGAAACCGTCGAAGTCGGCGTGCGCCAGCGCGCGCGTGAGCTGGCGCACGCGGTCCGCACGAAAGTTGAAGAGCACCACGGAGTCGCCGTCCGCAAGCGAGCCGACCGGCTGCCCGGCCGCGTCGATCACGACGCCCGGCTCGATGAACTCGTCGGTCACGCCGGCGGCGTACGACTCGTCGATCAGCGTCCGCGCCTCGCGGGCGGTTCGTCCGGCGCCGCCGGTGAGGGCGTCGTAGGCGCGCTGCGTGCGATCCCAGCGCCGGTCGCGATCCATGGCGTAGTAGCGTCCGCACACCGTCGCGACGCGACCGGCCCGCGCGTTCGACAGCTTCCGTTCCAGCGCGGCCAGATACTCCGCCCCGCCGGTCGGCGGTGTGTCGCGTCCGTCGGTCACCGCGTGCACGAACACCCGCGCAACGCCGCGCCGCGCGGCCATGTCGACCAGCGCGTCGAGGTGGCGCTGGTGGCTGTGCACGCCGCCGTCGGACAGGAGGCCGACGAGATGGAGCGCGTGGCGGCCGCCGGCACAGCGGTCCAGCGCGGCTGCCAGGACCGGGTTGTCGAAGAGCCGGCCGTCGCGAATGCTCAGGTCGATGCGCGTCAGGTCCTGGTAGACGACCCGCCCGGCGCCGAGGTTCATGTGTCCGACCTCGGAGTTGCCCATCTGCCCGGCCGGCAGCCCGACGGCTTCCCCGCTCGCGACCAGCGCCGCGTGCGGATAGCGCTCGACGAGCTCCTGGTAGACCGGCGTGCGAGCCTGGGCGATGGCGTTGTGGTCGGGATTCGTGGAGAGGCCCCAACCGTCGAGCACGACCAGCACGAGGGGGGGCAGCGTCTGCGGCATCGGCGAAAGTTGCGCCGATCATACCATGGACCGTGCCGGCCGGGTTTATGCAAAGCTATTGTTTTCAACAGGTTGCACCCCGATCTCGCCGGTTGACTTGCCCCGTGGGGTCGCCTATGATCGACATCGTCGAGATACTGTCCATCGGGTTGAGGAGATCATTCCCCATGCATGAGAGCTACTTTCGTTATCTGGCGCCTGCCGCCTGCGCCACGCTGGCCGCATTCCTGTTCGTCGCGCCGGCCGCCGGCCAGGACGACTCCGCGCGTGAGCTCGAGGACTGGGAGCGCGATGAGCTCCAGGCGCTCGTGGAGGCCGTCGGCGAGGCACTGGAGGGCGACGCGCAGGCCGAGGATCCGCTGGAGCTGACGCCGAGCTTCGTGAAGGGGGCCGACGGCAACACGTATGTGCCGTTCACGTTGACGGTCGACCCGGGACGGATCGACTCCTCGACCGTGGTGGTGTACCTGTACGTCGACGACCTGCAGATGGCCGAGTCGGAGGATTCCGACGACCGCGAAGCGGTGTTCGAGGACGCCTATTTCGTCGAGGTCGAGCGCGACGACGACGAGCCGATCCGCCTCAGCCGCGCCTTCTCGGTCCCCGGTGGAGACTACGACGTGTACCTGGCGGTCCGCGACAGCCTGGGCGAGGATGCCGACGATGACGACCGCGAATCTCGCCCGCTGATGGTCTTCAGGGCGCCGGTCACGGTCCCGGATCTGTGGACCGCCGAGCTCCAGACGAGCACCGTCTTCGTCGGGGCCATCGAGCAGCTCCAGGCGCCGCTGTCGCCGCAGGAGCAGATCGAGCAGCCCTATACGTTCGGCCCGCTGCGCATCGTTCCCAAGCACGGCGAGAGCTTCGGCCAGCAGGAGGAGCTGTCGCTCCTCATGATGGTGTACAACCCGCAGCTTGCCGACGACATGCCCAACGTCACGGTGGAGTTCAACTTCCACACGGTCACCGACGACGGGGAGGAGTTCTTCAACAAGACGACCCCGCAGGAGTTCAACGCGCAGACGCTGCCGCCGGGGTTCAGTGTGGCCGCCGGCCACCAGGTCGTCGCGGGGCAGTCGATCCCGCTGCGGCTGTTCCCGGCGGGCGATTACCGCCTGGAGGTCGTCATCACCGACAATGCGGCCGGGTCCAGCGTGACCCGCAACGTGCCCTTCACCGTGAGCGAGACCTAGCAGCCCGACCGCGTCTCGGTGGTGCGACGCGGGGTTTCACCACGGACTGCCAGCTCGGAGTGTCCGGAATCTGCAGCCGGGAGTGCAATGCGCGTATTCCGTCTCGTGGCCGGTTTCGTCGTCGTCGGTCTGGTGTCCACCGCCGCGCAGGCGGAGGAGCCGGATACGGGGCGTCTGCTGGGCACCGTGACCAGCGATGCGGAAGCGCCGTTGGAGACGCTGCTCGTGAGCGCGTCCGGACCGACGGGAACGACCGTCGCAACGTGCGACGCCGCCGGGCGGTTCGAGTTCAGCGACCTGCATCCCGGCCTGTACCTGGTGCGCGCCCACGCGTCCGGCTTCACGACCGCGGGCCGTCACATCGTCGAGATCAACTCCGGTCTGTCCACGCTGCACTCGGTGCGCCTGCGACAGGTGGCATCCGTGGGCGCCGGACCCTCACCGGTGCTGGCGGCCGGCGCGGCGCCGGGATTGACCGGGGTCTCCGGCGCGGACTGGTTCCACGAGAACGCCGAGGCCGAGCAGCCTGATCCGCTCGACGCCGAGCCCCGCGAGCCTGCGGACCGTCTGTCGGCCGCGCCCCACGCGCACACGGAGAAGGCCTGGCGGCTGCGCCGCGCCCGGCGCAGCGTGCTGAAGGACGTGTCGGGTCCGCTGTGGGCAGCGGGCGGCGGCGAGCGGCCGCGCGTCGCGGAGCGTGGCGTGCTGTCCGCTCGCCCGTCGAACGACTTGCTGGGCGGGTTGGCGTTGTCGGGCCAGTTTCAGTTGCTGGCGCGGACGCAGATCGATGCCCCCGCCGGCCTGTGGTCGGCGAACCAGTTGCCCGGGCAGGTCGCCTATGTGGACGTCGGCGCGCCGTCCGGGGAAAGCGGTTGGGGCTTGCGTGGGGCCGTCACCATGGGCGACAGCGGCTCATGGGTGCTCGCCGGCTCGTACCTGGCCGAGTTGACGGCTGACCACGTGATCGCGCTCGACGCGTCCTATAGCAAGCAGCGCCCGCTTCGGGAGGAGCTCGACCTGACCTCGGCCGAGCGCAGCGCGTCCGATACCGACGCGAACCGGGAGGTGGGCAGCGTCAAGGCCGACGGGCGCTGGGCGCTTTCACGGCGCCTGTCCGTCGGCTACGGGGCCGCTCTCGCGCGCTACGGGTATCTGGAGCAGGGACGGCTGTTCAGCCCGCATGCCGAGGTGGTCGTCGAGCCTGTCGCGCGGACCCGCGTGCGCGCCGCGGTGGCGCGCAACATGTCGGCGCCCGGGGCCGAGGAGTTTCTGCCCTCCGCGGCCGGCTTCTGGCTGCCCCCGGAGCGGACGTTCGCTCCCTGGTCGCCCCTCGAGCCGCTGCAGGCGCAGCGGACCCGGCACATCGAGCTGGCGCTCGAGCGCGACCTGGGATCGGCATCCGTCATCAGCGTGCGGCGCTTCCAGCAGCGAGTCGCCAACCAGACCGTCACCCTGTTCGGCGTGGAGCCGGGCGCGGGGAGGTCGGTGACCGACCACTACTACCTGGCGAACGCACGCGGTCTGGACGCGGCCGGGTGGGGCGTCAGCTTCAGCCACGAGCTGGCCGGACGCGTGCGGGGCGCCGTGGAGTACAGCGTGACGCGGTCGCAGTGGGACCCGTGGCGCGGCGCCTGGCTCCTGCCCGAGGCCGCGAGCGCGTGGCGAACGGGGACGGAGCGGTTCCACGACGTGACGACCTCGATCGAAACCGAGATCCCGGAGACGGCCACCAGCGTCTTCGTCCTGGCGCGCGTCAACACGGCGTTCGCCCGGGCCGCAGCCATGCCGGTCGCACCCGGGCTGGGTACCCGCTTCGCGTTTCGAGTCAAGCAGACGCTGCCGTTCGCGCCGTTCGGAGACAGCGACTGGGAGGTGCTCGTCGACGTGCGCAACCTGTTGCACGAGCAGACAGTCGGTGCATCGGTCTACGATGAGCTGCTGGTCGTCAATCCCCCGAAGCAGTTCGTGGGCGGGCTGGTCGTGCACTTCTGACCCCAAGGGGCTCCCCGCAAGCGGCTGCCGGGGGTTCGGGGCGCAGCCCCGTCCGATGGATGCTCATCCGAACGATTGAATCGATCTTCAACAATTTGGTCGCGGCGGACCCCGGCTGCCCCCTGATCGGGGTATCTCTCGTCACGTTGCGGCGTTTTCGCGGAACGTTCTTTGCAAGAGCCTAGCCGGACCTTCGCATGACGGATTCCCCTCCGTCGAATCGGCGGGACGCCTATCGGCGGCGTCGCTCGCTCGGTTGGAGCCGTGCGCTGCTGGCGGTAGGCGTGGTTGCCGTCCTGTTGTGCCTGGCGGCGGCCAACGTGCTGCGGGCAGGCTGGACCGAGGCCGAGGACGGCGTGCTGTGGATCGAGCGCCCGGCCGGCCTCGTTGCGGCCGAAATCAGCCCGGGGTCCCCGGCGGTCCGCGCCGGCCTCGTGCCCGGAGACGTCTTGCTCGCGGTCGACGGCGTGCCGGTCGAGTCGCTGACCGCACTGCTCGAGGTCCTGCACGCCGGCGGCGACGGGGCGACACGCGCCTACTCCGTGCTCCGGCTCGGCCGTCAGGAGCTGCACGAGCTCGCGCTGGAGATTCTCCCCGGCGGCAGGCCCCGCCTGTATCTGGTGCTCGTCGCCATCGGCGTCTTCACGTTGCTCATCGGCACCTCTGTGCGCCTGCGGCGTCCCGACAATCAGGCGACGTTGCACTTCTTCTGGCTGACCGTCGCCTTCTTCGGCGTATTCGCCTTCTCGTTCAGCGGACGCCTGGATCGGCTCGACTGGGTGTTCTATTGGGCGGACGCGGTATCGATGCTGCTGCTCGCGCCGCTGTTCATGCATTTCGCGCTGGTCTTTCCGGCGCGCTCGCCGAGCTCCGCGCGGCGCCGGCTGGGCACGGCGGTGCTGGTCCCGGTCTACTTCCCGGCGCTGGCGCTGGCGGCGGCCGAGATTGCCGTGCTCGCCGGGCCCGGGGCGGGCCCGCGGTTCACCGGCGCCGTCGAGCTCGTCTGGCAGCTGGAGATCGCCTATCTGGCGGCCTGCGCGGTCGGCGGCCTGGTCATCATGATCCGCGCCCTCCGACGGGCACCATCGGTCACCGCGCGGCTGCAGTTGCGGTGGGTCTTGTCGGGCGCCGTGCTGGGCGGCTTGCCTTTCACCCTGGGCTATGCCGTGCCGTGGGCGTTGGGCTTCGATTCCGACTGGCTGCACCTGACGGCGGTGACGCTGGTCCTGATCCCGCTCGCGTTCGCGGCGGCCATCGTCCGCTACCGTCTCGGCGACGTGGAGGTGATCGTCAAGCGCGGTCTCGTCTACGCGGGCGCGGTCGCGGCCATGGCGGCAATCTACCTGCTCCTCGAGGGACTCGCGACGGCGGTCTTTCTGGGCGGGCCGGACCCGCACAACTCGGTCATCGCGCTCCTGGCGACGCTCGTCGTGGTGCTGCTGGCCAAGCCGGTCAAGGACGCGATCGAAACGATGCTCGACCGCGTCTACTACCGGGACCGTTACGACTATCGCCGGGCCCTGGTCGACTTCGCGCGGGACCTCAACAGCGATCTGGACCTGGACCGCCTGGCCGAGCGGCTCGTGACGCGCGTCGCCGAGACGCTGGTCGTCGACAGGATGGTCCTGCTGCAGGGCGCCGACGGCGGCGGGCCGTCCAATGGCGCCTTTCGTCCGGTGCGATGGACCGGCTTCGAGACGCCGCCGCCGCCGCTGGACGCCGCCGCCGCCGTCACCGGGCTGCTGCAGGAGTGCCGCACCGTGGCGCTCGACGACCCCGCGACCGCGCAGCGGCTGGTGTCGAACGACGCGGCGTTCTGGAGAGATCGCGGGCTCTACTACTTCGCGCCCTGCATTGCCGAAGGCGCGACGATTGCCGTGATGGCGCTGGGCCGGAAGACCAGCGGCGAGCCGCTGAGCAGCGAGGACATGGCGCTGCTGGCCGCCGTTGCGGGTCAGGTCGCGACCGCGCTCGAGAACGGCCGCCTGTACGGGCAGTTGCGGCAGAAGGCGGCCGAGCTCGATCGGATGCACCAGTTCAGCCAGAACATCATCGAGTCGCTCAGCGACGGGCTCGTGGCCGTCGACCTGGCCGGACGCGTCATCCTGTGGAACGCCGAGCTCGAGCGGATCTACGGCGTCGCCCGGGCGGCCGCCGTCGGGCGCACCCTCGACACGCTCTTCGATCCGCCGGTGGTCGCCCGGCTGCGGCCCGACGGCGACGAGACCGTCGGCGCTCGCCGTCGGGTGCCGCTGCTGTCGAGGCACGCGGACGATCCCCGCCGGGTGCTGGTCAACCTCGCAACCGCGCCGCTGCTGACGCCCGACGGCGAGACCAGCGGCATGATCGTCATCGTCGAGGACATCACCCGGCGCGTCCAGCTCGAGGAACAGCTGCAGATATCGGAGAAGATGGCGTCTGTCGGGCTGCTGGCCGCCGGCGTGGCCCACGAGGTGAACACGCCGCTGACCGGCATCTCGAGCTTCACGCAGATGCTGCTCGACGAGGCGGACCCCGATGACCCGCGGACGCCCGTGCTGAAGAAGATCGAGAAGCAGACCTTTCGCGCCGCGAAGATCGTCAACGGGCTGCTGAACCTGGCGCGCCCGGGTCGCTCCGACGCGGCCGGCCCGGTCGACGTCAACGGCGTCGTCAACGAGATGCTCGCATTGCTCGAGCCCCAGCTCGCCGACGGCAGCGTCCAGGTGCGGCGGGAGCTGGCCGCTTCGCCGCTCGTCGTGCAGGGCGTGGACGTCAAGCTGCAGCAGGTCTTCCTGAACCTCTTTCTGAACGCCCGCGATGCGATGCCCGGCGGCGGATGGCTCACCATCCGCACGCGTGCCGAGGGCCGCAGGGCGGTCGTCGACGTGGCTGACACCGGCTCCGGGATTCCGGCCGAGCTGCTCTCCCGAATCTATGATCCGTTCTTCACCACCAAGGCGACCGGCAAGGGTACCGGCCTGGGCCTGTCGGTGGCCTACGGAGTCGTGCAGGAGCATCATGGCGTGATCGAGTGCGCGAGCGAGCCCGATCGGGGCACGCGGTTCACGCTGAGGCTGCCGCTGGCGGCCGCGCGGGAGCGGACGGCCGGCTCCGTGCACTGATTCCTGGCATCCGAACATGTTGCGCAACGCCTCGATCCTGGTCGCGGACGACGAAGAGATCATGCGCGAGATCCTCGAGTCGCTGCTGTCCCGCCAGGGGTGCAGGGTGCGCCTCGCCGGCTCGGGCGAGGAGGCGGTCGAGGTGGCCAGGTCGGACCCGTTCGACGCCGCCGTGGTCGACGTGATGATGCCGGGCATCGACGGTCTCCAGACGCTCGAGCAGTTGCAGCAGATCGATGCGGACCTGCCCGTCGTCATGATCACGGCCTTCGGCACCGCCGCCAACACCCGTGAAGCCTTCAAGCGCGGCGCGTTCGACTTCATCGAGAAGCCGTTCAAGAACGATGACGTGCTGGTCGTGCTGCGCAACGCGGTGGCCCAGCGGCGCCTCGTCACCGAGAACCGGACGCTGCGTCAGAGCCTGCGGCTGCAGAGCCATCGCCTCAGCGACCTGATAGGGCGCAGCCCGCGCATGCGGCGGGTCTTCGACCTCATCATCCAGGCCGCGCCGAGCCGGACGACCATCCTGGTGCAGGGCGAGAGTGGAACCGGGAAGGAGCTGGTGGCCCGCGCGGTCCACGCCAACTCCGCGCGCAGCGACCGGCCCTTCATCACCGTGAACTCCGGCAGCCTGCCGCCCGATCTTCTCGAGTCGAACCTTTTCGGCCATGTCAAGGGCGCGTTCACGGGCGCGGTCTCGCTGAAGAAGGGGTTGTTCGAGCTCGCGGATCGGGGAAGCATCTTCTTCGACGAAATAGGGACCGTGCCGCTCGAGACGCAGGCCAAGCTGCTGCGCGTCATTCAGGAGCGCGAGT
Source organism: Vicinamibacterales bacterium (assembly GCA_963665465.1). Classification (GTDB taxonomy): domain Bacteria; phylum Acidobacteriota; class Vicinamibacteria; order Vicinamibacterales; family UBA8438; genus JAAXGX01. Next base: position 2,388,448 of record OY762226.1, on the reverse strand, counting down.
TCATGCGCCTGGGGGGCGTGGACACGCTCAAGGTGGACGTTCGCATCATCGCCGCCACGAACGTCGACCTGAAGCAACTGGTCGACAGCGGGGAGTTCCGGGAGGACCTGTACTACCGCCTCCACGTCATCACCGTCGAGCTCCCGGTCCTCCGCGAGCGCCGGGAGGACATTCCGCTGCTCGCGCAGCACTTCCTGGCCAAGTACGGCGAGGAGAACCGGAAGCCCGGGCTCGAGCTCGCCCCGGAGGCGGTCCGGCTCCTGGAGGACTACGACTGGCCGGGCAACGTTCGGGAGCTCGAGAACGTGATCGAGCGGGCCGTCGTGCTCACGTCCGGCACGACCATCGGCACCGGCATGATGCCGGATTCGATCCGCACCCCGCAGCGGTTCCGGTTGCCCAGCTTCGAGATGCCGCCCGACGGGATTCCGTTCCGGAAGGTGATCGAAGAGATGGAGACGATGCTGATCACCCGCTCGCTCGATGCGGCCGGCGGCATCCAGAAGCGCGCGGCGGAGCTGCTGCAGATCAAGCCGACCACGCTCAACGAGATGATCAAGCGTTACGGCATCCGCCCGCGGGGGAAGCGCGGAGCGGCCACGGAGCGGCTGCGCTCCCAGGACGTGCCGGAATCGGTCGCCGCCAACCTGATCGACAAGCGACTCTCGTCAGGCAGTTGACCGCTGCCCGCGCGACCTGCGCCGCCGCCGGGGAGCTGCCCGCCGACGGCTCCTGCGACCGACCGCCGCTATCAGTCGCTCGTACTTGTCCAGGACGGCCGGCCAGCTGTAGTGCTCCCGCACATAGCGCCGCGCGCTGCGGCCCATTTCCGCGCGCAACTCGCTGTTGCCGACCAGGAGCTGCAGGCACTCGGTGAACTCGGCGCGGTCGACGTAGTACAAGCCCCCGTTGCTCCGCTGGCAGTGGTCGGTCAGCACGTCGCTGCGCGCGTTGGCGATGACCGGCGTCCCGACGGCCAACGCTTCGAGCGCCGGCAGCGACAGGCTCTCGCGGGGTGACGGCGCCACGACGACCGTCGCGGCTTCCAGCGCCTCGACCCGCTCGCTCTCCGTCAGCATGCCGGCGAATCGAATGAACGGCTCTTCGGGAATCTGCATCAGCTTGACGCCCATCAGGACCAGCGTCGCCTCACCCTGTTGCGCCGCATAGCTGCCGAAGTACTCGATGAGCTCCTCGCACCCGCTGCCTGGCTCGATGCGCTCGCCGTAGAGCACGAACGGTCCGTGCAGCCGATGCCGCCGCCTGAAGACGGCCCCGCGCACCGGCGGCCGTCCGCCGCCGCCGCCGTCCTCCGTCGTGACGCCGCCGTTCGTCTCCGCGTCGCCTGCGGGCGGCGCGAGGGGTTCCGCGTCGAGGTGCGGCGGCAGCTCGACGCCGCAGCCCACGATCTCCTCGGTGTGCGCCTCGATCGGGAAACGGCTGCGCAGGAAGTCGCGCTCGACGCCGGTGTCGTAGGCGATGCCCGCCGGCAGGGAGAACACCGCCCGGTAGATGTCCAGGCCGAGCGCCGGCTCGTCCCGCGCTGTCGGCACCAGGATGCTGCGCCGCGGATCGACACGCAGGCCGAGGGCCGTGGGCGCGTAGCGATAGCTGAAGAAAATCAGGGCGTCGTAGGACTCGTGGCGCTGCTCCAGGTACTCGATGAGCGCCGGGCACCACGGTCCCTGCTGCTGCAACCAGCTCTCCTCGTCCTGCGCCGTGTGGGCATTGGAGAAGATCCAGTCGGAGTACTCCCTGAACGCCTCCGGGTCGCGGGCCTGTGCCGTGGCGAATCGCCGCACGGTCACGCCGCGCACGCGGTCGGGTCCTTCCGGGTACGCATTGTCCCAGGTCGTGCTGTCCCGGGCGCAGGTGGTCAGCACGTCGACGTCTTGCCGCTGAGACAGGTGCTCGGCAATCAGCCGGCAGTGATACCCGGATCCCGCCGCCAGCTCGGCGCCGTAGCGTTGGACGATGAGGGCGACTTTCACGGCATCGACATGGGCACGAGGCGGGCGGCGGCAAAGCGGCACCGCCGGGACGGCGAGGCGGCTGCTGGCGGTCGGCGTGGCACGCGCTGGGGCACCACCGCCTTCACTGGCCTGGTGGATCCGGCTCGCCGGACGGCTCCGCGGAGGGCGGCGACTCGCTCTCGCGCGGGGCCTCGGCAGGGGCGTCCGCGGCCGCCGCGTCGCCCTCGGGCTTCTCGGCAGCCGCCGCCGTGCCCTCGGCGTCTGTCGCGGTGCGCGCGGATCGCCGCCGGCCCCGTCGCCGCCGGCGCCGCTTGGGTTCCGCGCCTTCGGCCTGTCCCTCCCCGCCGCTCGCGTCAGCCGCCGTGCGCGCCTCGTCCCGACGCTGCACGACGCCGTCCGCGGCGCGAGCCCGCCGCTCGTTGAAGTCCAATCGTCCCGCGACCGATTCGACACGCATCCGGTGGTTCTTCATGTCCACGGAGAGGCGCGTCATCTCGAGGACGAGATTGTTCATGACCTCGTAGTTCAGGGCATCGATCTCCTCACGGTCCGCCAGCCGCGAGTTGCTGAGCGCCAGGAGCCTCGCCACCCTGTCGACGAATTCCGCGTGCTGCGCGTTGATCTCGCGCTGGACCTGCAGGGCGCGCACGATCGGGTCGACGTCGAAGAACAGCTTGAGCACCGGACTGAGCAGGCGGCGGACGGGGTAGAGCAGCCACCCCAGGAACCCGCGCGAGGCGTAGATGCTCTGGGGGCCGAACTCGAAGGACTCCGCCGCGGACGGCGCCGGCGCCGCTTCCTGCTCCCGCCGCCGGCGCCCCGCGCGCTCGACGGTTTCCGGGCGAGCCTTGGCCGGCTCCAGCAACCCCTCGAGCTTCACGTTCGCCAGCTCCCGGATCTGCTGCTCGGTGTAGTCCTCGCCGTGCTTCTCCTTGATGCGGTCACGGACCTGCTCCATGATCCGCACCACGTCGACGCCGTCTGACTGGGTGGAGAACTCGGACATGAATTGCCCTGGCGACCTCGCCTCCGTCCTGCAGGCCCGCCAGGGCTGAGAGGGTGCGCGCCGCGCCGACGGACTCCCGGGCGGACAAGGCTCAGCTGAAGCTGGCCAGCGCCTCCGCTTCCGACTCGTAGGTATCGAACACGGTGAGCAGCTTGGTGATGGTCAGCACTTCCCGGATCCGCGCGGTCAGATTCAGCAGCCGCAGGCTTCCGCCGTTGCGGCTCACCGTCCGGTAGCTCGACACCATCTGCCCCAGGCCGGCGCTGTCGACGTACGGCACGCCCCCGAGATTCAACACGATCTTCGTCCGGCCCTGCTGGACCAGGCTGTTGATCTTGTCCTTCAGAAGCTCGTCGCCGTCGCCGATCGTCAGCTTGCCATGCAGATCCAGGATCTTGACATCCCCGCTCGAGCGTTCCGCGATCTCCATCGTTCCCTCACTCCCGACACCGGAAAGCCTGACGCCGCGTTCTGCACGGGCCGCGCGTGGATCCCCCCGCGGTACGCAACGAGGGCCGGCAGCCGATGCATCCTGTCCGCCGCCGTCCGCCGGTCGAATGTGCCCGAGTCGGCGCCACGCTGCGGCGCCGGCTCCTAGTCGGCCTCGCGCCGCAGCTTCTTGCGGCTGCGCTTGCGCGCCAACGCCTGCTTGGCGCGGCGCTTGTCACCGGGCTTCAGATAGTAGGAATGCTTCTTGATATCCTTGATGATATCTTCCTGCTGAACTTTCCGCTTGAAACGGCGAAGCGCACTCTCGATCGATTCGCTTTCCTGGATTCTGACCTCTGCCAACTCGCCTGTCACCCCCCTTGGGCGGCTGTCTGATTCCCGCTTTCTGCGGGCGCCGAACCTGCAATGTTAGGCTGAAATCTCAAGTCATTGCAAGAGCGTAGGATATGCGGATGAAACTGCTGCTCGTGGGGGGCGGTGCGCGCGAGCACGCCCTCGCCTGGAAGCTGAGCCGGGAGCGCGCGGTGCGGGAGCTGGTGTGCGCGCCCGGCAACGCGGGAATCGCGCGTCTCGCGCGCTGCGTTCCGCTGGACGTCGCGGACCCCGAGGCCGTTCTCGACGCTGCGGCGCGCGAGCAGGTCGATCTCACGGTGGTCGGGCCGGAGCTGCCGTTGGCCAACGGCGTGGCGGACGTCTTCGCGGCGGCCGGACGGCCGCTGTTCGGACCCCGCAAGGCCGCGGCGCGCCTCGAGAGCAGCAAGGTGTTCGCCAAGCGGTTCATGGAGCGGCACCGCATTCCGACCGCCCGGTTCCGCGTCTGCGAGACGCCGGAGGCCGCGCTCGGCGCCGTCGGCAGCGGCGAGTTCGGCTTTCCGGTGGTCGTCAAGGCTGACGGCCTCGCGGCGGGCAAGGGAGTGACCGTCGCGCCGGACCGCGAGACGGCGGAGGCGGCGGTGCGCGCGGCGATGGTCGACGGCCGCTTCGGCGACGCCGGCGCCAGCCTGGTGATCGAGGAGTGCCTGGCTGGGGAGGAGGCGTCGTTCTTCGTGCTGTGCGACGGCCGCCGCGGGGTCGCCCTGCCCTCCGCGCAGGATCACAAGCGGGCGTTCGACGGCGACCGGGGGCCCAACACGGGCGGCATGGGGGCCTTCGCGCCGAGCCCGCTCGTCTCGCCGGCGCTGGCGGCGCAGGTGATGACGGCCATCGTGCAGCCGGTGCTCGACGGGCTCCGCTCGGAAGGCGAGGAGTACCGCGGCGTGCTCTACGTGGGGCTGATGCTGACGCGGGACGGCCCGCAGGTGATCGAGTTCAACGTGCGCTTCGGCGATCCGGAGGCGCAGGTCGTGCTGCCCATGATCGAGACGGACCTGGCGCCGGTCCTGCTCGCGGCGGCGAACGGGGATCTCGGCGCGGCCGAGTGGCGCGCCGCGGACGATCCGCACGTGGGCGTGGTGGTGGCGTCCGGGGGCTATCCGGGCGCCTTCGAGACCGGCCACGAGATCGACGGCCTCGACCAGGCGGAGGCGCTGCCCGGCGTGGTGGTCTTCCACGCCGGATCCCGCTTGCGCGACGGCCGCGTGGTGACGAGCGGGGGCCGGGTGCTGACGGTGGTCGGCCGCGGACGCACGTTCGCGGAAGCCCGCACGCGGGCGTACGACGCAGCCGCCTGCGTCTCGTTTCCGCGCAAGCACATGCGGACCGACATAGGCATGAAGGCGATGGCGCCGGGCGGCAGCGGCGCAACGTGAGGTGACGCGATGGCGAAGCGACAGGTGCAGATTCTGATGGGTTCCGACTCCGACGCGCCGGTGATGAAGCGTGCGGTCGACCAGCTGCGGGAGTTCGGCATCGAGTGCGGGATGACGGTGGCCTCGGCGCACCGCTCGCCGGACCGCGTCCAGCGGCTGGTCCGGCAGGCGCGCGAGGACGGGGTGGCGGTGTTCATCGTCGGGGCCGGCGCCGCGGCGCACCTGGCGGGCGTCGTGGCGGCGCATGCGACGCAGCCCGTCATCGGCGTGCCGATCGACTCGTCCCCGCTCAAGGGGTGGGATGCGCTGCTGGCCACGGTGCAGATGCCCCCCGGGGTGCCCGTGGCCACCGTCTCGGTGGGCGCCGGCGGCGCCACGAACGCGGCCGTCCTGGCGGCCCAGATCCTCGCGGTCGGCGACGCGCGAATCGCCGCGGCGCTCGACGAACACAAGCAGAAGCTCGCCCGCAAGGTCGAGGCTGCGGCGGCCCGGTTGGAGGGCGACGGCGCCTGACGGCCGGCGGCAGACTTCGTCTGCCTGACGGATTCCTGAACGCGGGCGTCAGCTTTTCTTCAGGGTTTCTTAAGGTGCGCCCGCGCCGCCCCGCAACTATTCTCCTGCTCGCGACACACCCCCCCTGGAGCCCGGCGGATCGGCCTGCCCGGCAGGCCGATCCGCTCGGGACCTGCTGCGAGGAGAATGACAGTGACCGAGCGGGAGCGGCGGAACCCCTGCCCGAGGGCGGGACGGGTCATGCTCGTCATCAGCTTGGTGGCGCTGTGCGCGGCACCTCCGGCCGAGGCAGGCGCTCAGGCGACCGGCACGATTGCCGGGGCAGTGGTTGCCGGCGAGACAGGCCAGCCCGTCCCGAATGCCGTGGTGCTGGTCGAGGGCGAAAGTCTGGCCGCGGTCACCAATGCCGTCGGGCGCTTCGAGATCGCGGGCGCGTCCGCCGGCTCCGTCGGGCTGACCGTGCAGGCGGCCGGCTACCTGGAGTTGCGGGTCCCCGACGTGCAGGTTGGCGCGGGTGCGGCGACACCGGTGACGATCGAGCTGGTCGCCACGCCCAACTACCTCGAGCGCGTGCAGGTCACGGCCAGCAAGGCGCCGCTCAGCATCGGGGAGATCGCGGCGCAGGCGGACGTCGTGGATCGGTCGACGATCGACGAGCGCGGAGACCAGCGCCTGACGCAGGCCATCGCCCACGTGCCGGGCGTCATCGTGAGCACGCAGGCCGGGTCGTTCGAATCCGTCATGCTGCGGGGGCTCCCGCGTGGCAACAACGAGTTCACGAGCACGCTGCTGCTCATCGACGGCGTGCCGCAGACCGACTCGCGGAACAGCTCGCGTGTCATCAACCTGCCCATCCACGACGCGAGCAGCATCGAGATCGTGCGCGGGCCGAACTCGGCGCTCTACGGGCGCACGGCCGTCGGGGGCGCGGTGAACGTCCGCACGGGCGAGCCCACCGCCGAGCACCAGTCCGACTTCGATCTGGGCGCCGGCGGCTTCGGGTTCTTCAAGGGCGCCGCCCGGGCATCGGGACCGGTCGCCGACTGGGGAGGCTACTTCGTGTCCGCGTCGAGCGAGCGCAACAGCGGCTTCTACACCGGGCCGTCGGCGTTCAACGTGGACCAGACCTCGGTGTTTGCCAAGCTGACCTTCGTGCCCGATTCGAAGTCGTTCGGCATGGTGAGCGCGAACCGCGTGGTCTCGGCGCAGAGCCTGCCGACCAACGAGCCGATCATCGGCGGCCGCTTCCTCAGCGACATCGACCCGCGCTTCGACCGGCTCAGCGACCTCAACGTCGCAGGGGTCAACTACCGGCAGAACGAGGGACGATTCACCGCCAACTACACGCGGCAGTTCACCGACGAGGTCAGGCTGGTCAACGTGTTCGGCTACCGCCAGATCCAGTACAAGTTCATCGACTCGGGCGACATCACGGGCGCGCCGTTCGATCTGGCGAGCACGATGTTGACCCAGTACCCGTTCGACCTGCAGACCGACGAAGACATCTTCTACGGGGAATCGCGTCTGGAGAGCGACTTCTCGGCGGGATCGGTCGAGATGTCGTTCATGGCCGGCGGCTCGTACGAGTGGACCAGCGGCTACGGCGCCGGCAACCTGATCTATACCGACGCCGACACGTTTGGCTGGCCGCTCGACTACCTCAATCCCGTCCAGCCTCCCAAGGCCGACTGGGAGTTCTTCCGCTTCGGAGGCAACGACTACAACGTCGGCGTCACGGGCGTCTTCGGCCAGTTCAGCATCGAGCCGACGAGCCGCCTGATCCTGACGGCGGGCGGGCGCTATGACCGCCTGGACCTTGAGAACACCCTGACGTTCCGGACCGGGACGCCGGTCGTCGCCGACGCGTTCGACGCGTTCAGCCCGAAGCTGAGCGCGACCGTCAAGCTGCTGCCGGACGACGTGAGCGCGGACGTGAATCTGTACGGGCAGTATTCCCAGGCGTTCCTCCCGCCGCGGCGCCCGAGCGGCCTGCGTCCCGGCGACGACGAGGTGAACCTCAACCCCGAGGACATCGACAACTACGAGGTCGGCGTGAAGAGCAGCCTGCTCGACGGGCGGGTCTCGTTCGAAGGGACCTGGTTTCAGATGAAGCGGGACGGCATCGTGCACAGCGTTCGCCAGGGTCCGTTCTTCATTCCGACCAACGCCGGCGAGCACGAATACAAGGGCGTGGAGCTGGGCTTCAGCGTGGCTCCGGCGTCGGCGTTGTCGCTCTACGCCAACGCGGCCCTGTATCGCAACCGCTTCGGCGACTTCGTGATCGAGCGGGCGGGCGGCGACACGGTCCTCACCGGCAACCGCCTGCCGATCGCGCCCGACCGCATCATCAACGGCGGGGTGGTCATCACGCCCGCCTCCGCGGTCAACATCCGCTTCGACGTCAAGCACGTGGGCGAGGTCATGGTCGACCAGGGCAACACGTTCGCGCTCGACCCGTACACGCTGCTGGACGCGGCGGTGTCGTGGCGCCTGGGGCCCACGCGCATCACGCTGTCGGCCCACAACCTGCTGAATGAGGAGTACTACTGGAACGGGGACACCTCGCGGGCCGAGTCCGCGGATCCGGGCGCCCCCCGGCAGGTGCTGCTGACGACCTCGTTCTCGTTTCGCTGAAGCCGTCCGGGGCGACGGGCAGGCGACAGACGGACGATCCGGAGCGGACCCGGCGGCCGCTCGTGCTACATTCGGGCCAGGAGTGTGCACATGGCCGCTTCCGAGACGGCCGACGTCCTGATCATCGGCAGCGGCGCCGCCGGCGGCGCCTGCGCCTGGTCGCTCAGCCGGGTGCCGGGAATCCGGATCGTCTGCCTGGAGCAGGGCGACTGGGTGGACCCGCCACCGAGCGTCCCGCGCCCGGAGTCCGACGGGGAACGGCAACGGCTCGTCGCGCCCCCGCCGCGCGCCGGCGTGCGGCACTTCGCCAACGGCTACCCCTACGATCACTCGGCGTCCCACTGGCAGCCGATCCTGGGCAACGCGGTCGGGGGCGGCACCGTCCACTACGGCGCCGTGTGGGCCAGGTTGCGCCCGTCGGACTTCGTGGCCGGCAGCCTGTCGGGCGTGGGCGCGGACTGGCCGATACGCTACTGGGACCTGGCGCCCTACTACGACTTCAACGACCGGATGGTGGGGATCGCGGGCGTTCCCGGCAACCCCGCCTACCCGCCGAAGCCGGTGGACCTGCAGCCGCCGCACCGTCTGACCCGGGCCGGCGAGATCCTGAGCCGGGGCTTCGACCGGCTCGGCTGGCACTGGTGGCCGGCCGAGCGGGCGGTGGTGACCGTCCCGCACGGCGGGCGGGAGCCCTGCCCGCAGGACTGCGAGTCGTGCCACCAGGGCTGCCCGCGGGAAGCCAAGAACAGTGCCGACGTGGTCCACTGGCCGGAAGCGATCCGCAGCGGCGTCGTCCTGCGGACGCGGGCCAGGGTGCGCGAGATCACGGTCGGCGGCAACGGCCTGGCGGACGGCGCGCTGTACCACGATGCCGATGGCGCCGTGCATCGCCAGCAGGCGCGCGTCGTGGTGCTGGCGTGCAACGGGATCGGCACGCCGCGGCTGCTCCTCAACTCCACCTCCGGACGGTTCCCGCAGGGCCTCGCCAACGGCAGCGGGCTGGTGGGCAGGGGCCTGATGGGGCACCCGTTCGCCACGGTCGTGGCGGCGTTCGATGACGAGGACGTCTCTCCCAGGGGACGCGCGGGCGTCTTCCTGACGAGCGACGAGTTCTCCGACGCCGCCGACGGACGCGGCTTCGCGCGGGGCTTCTCGATCCTGTCCGGCACCTACCGCGGTCCGATCGAAGCGGCGCTCGGGGGACCTCCGGATTCGCTCGCCTCGGTGCGCCCGGCGGCCTGGCGCGGCGCCCGGGCGCACGGCCGCGGGCTGCCGTGGGGCAGGGCCCACCACGCCGCGTTCCAGGAGCGGGTACGGCGCACGGCCGGCCTGATGGTCTTCGCCGACGAGCTGCCCGAGGACCACAACCGCGTCGAGCTCGATCCGACGCTCACGGACGAGGCGGGCATCCCGGCCCCGAAGCTGTTCTACCGGCGCGGCGACAACACGGACCGCATGCTGGCGTACGGCATCGAGCGCTGCATGGAGGCGATGGAAGCCGCCGGCGCGGCGCGCATCGTGTCGGCCGAGAAGCTGCAGTCGGCGCCCGGCCACTACCTGGGCACGGCGCGCATGGGCAGCGACCCCGGACGCTCGGTCGTGGACGCGTGGGGGCGGGCGCACGACGTGCGCAACCTGTTCATCATCGACGGCAGCGTGTTCACCAGCGCCGGCTCGACCGTGCCCACGTCCACCATTCAGGCCCTGGCGCTGAGGACGGCGGACTACGTCAAGGACAACGCGCGGGAGTTCGTCGGCTAGCGGATCGCGCGGGTGCGGGCGGGAGGGCACATGACCAGGGCAAAGCAGCAGGACGAGGAAGGCCGACGGCAGCCCGACGCGCCGATCTCCAGACGGACGTTCATCGGGGGCGTCGTCGCCGCGTCGACGGCGGCCGGCGCGGTGGCCGCGACCGCGAGATCCGCGGCCGGCGGCGTTCCGGTCCCGGCCGCGGACGCTGGCGACGCCGCACGGGTTGCGGGCGACGCAGCAGCGCTCGAGGTCCTGACCCCGGAGCAGGGGCGCCTGTTGGCCGCGGTCCTCAACCGGCTCGTCCCTGCCGACGACGTCATGCCCGCGGCCGGCGACGCGGGCGTGGCCGGCTGCATCGATCAGGCTCTGCGGGACGCGCCGCACCTGAGGCGCCCCGTCATCGGCCTCCTGGACGCGCTGCAGGGGAGCGGGTTCGCCCGTCTGTCCGGTCCCGAACAGGACGCGCGACTGCGCCGGCTGGCGGCCGACCGGCCGGCGTCGTTCGAAGTCCTGCTGCACGCCGCCTACACCGGCTACTACAGCAACCCGCGCGTCCTGACGGCTGTCGGGTGGGCGCCGGCAGGCAGCGCCCCGCCGGAACCGTTCGAGCGGACGCTGCTCGACGCGGTTCGCCAGCGCGGGCCCATCTACCGGGACGTGTAGGCGCGCCCGAACCGCATCGCGATCGCATGCGTTTACCACCTGCCGTTGCCTGTGCCGGTTCGAGAACGGGTGCGGCTGAGGCTTGCGACCGCGCGACTACGATCCGACCCTGATGCTCAGCCGCTGGAGACGCCGCGCGGCTTCGGCGAGGGTGTCGCGGCTGCGGCAGAAGGCGAAGCGCAGGTAGCGGGCGCCGTCCGCGCTGCGGCCGTAGAAGTTGTCGCCGGGCACGGCCGCCACGCCGGCCTGCTCGGTCAGGTGCAGCGCAGCCGCCAGCGGCTCGAGATCGGCGAGGCCGGGGACGGCGCGGTAGTCCGCGAAGAAGTAGTAGGCGCCGCGCGGATCGCTGATTCGGAAGCCGGCCGCGCGCAGTGCGTCGCCCAGCAAGGCGCGCTTGCCGGCGTAGGCGCCTGCCAGGTCGCGGAAGAACGTGTCCGGCATCGCGAGCAGCGCGACGGCCGCCGTCTGCAGCGGCGTGGGCGCCTGAATCACCAGCGTGTCGTGCACGGCGCGGATGCGCGGCGTCAGATGCGGCGGCGAGAGCACCCAGCCGACCCGCCAGCCGGTCGCGTTGGCCGTCTTCGAGATCGAGTTCACCACGACGGTCCGCTCCCGCATGCCGGGGAGGGTGGCGATGGAGCGGTGGCGCGCGCCGTCGAAGACGATGTGCTCGTAGATTTCGTCCGTGACGACGACGAGATTCTCGGCGCGCGCGACGTCGGCGATCGACTCGAGCTCCGTGGCCTCGAAGACCTTGCCGGTCGGGTTGTGCGGCGTGTTCAGGACGAGCAGGCGGGCGCCCGCGGCGGCGCGGCGGAGCTCGTCCGGGTCGAGCTGCCAGACGCCGTCGCCGGCTGACTCCCGCAGCGTCACGAAGCGGGGCGTCAGGCCGAACACGGCCGCCTGGGCCGGGTACATCTCGTGGAACGGCTCGATGACGACCAGGCCGTCGCCCCGGCGCCCCAGAGCGGCCAGCACCGCCGCGAGCCCCTCGGTGGAGCCCAGCACCACGGTCGTCTCGGCTTCCGGATCCGGCTCGAACCCGCTCCAGCGCGCGGTGTACGCGGCAATGGCGCGCCGCAGCTCGGGCAGACCGAACGGGTAGGAGTACTGGTTCAGCTCGTCCCGGCCGCCCTGCAGATCCCGGAGGACGTCCCGCAGCGGCGCCGACGGGCTGCCGTCGTGTGCCGGCGCCGGCGCGGCGGCCCGCTCGAGCCGCGCGATGCCGGCGTCGCTGCCGCCGAGCAGCGCGCCGATCGCCCCCCAGACCAGCGGGAACGGCGGCGGCTCGTCCGTGAAACCCTGTGCGAGATTGATTGCCCCGTGCCGATGCGCGAGCCGCGTCATTCGTCGAATGACCGATTCGCTCGCCTGCATCGCGGTCAATCCTCGAAGAGCATCACCAGGAGCGCCTTTTCGGTGTGCAGCCGGTTCTCGGCCTGCTCGAAGACGACCGACGCCGGTCCGTCGATCACCGAGTCGGTGACCTCCTCGCCGCGGTGCGCCGGCAGGCAGTGCAGGAAGCAGGCGTCCGGCCCGGCATGCGCCATCAGCCCATCGTTGACCTGGTACGGGGCGAACACCCGGTCGCGGTCCACCTGCTCCGCCTCGCGTCCCATCGATGTCCAGACATCGGTGTAGACGGCGTCGACGCCGCGGACCGCGGCCACCGGGTCCGTGAACGGCACCAGCTCCGCTCCGTGCCGGGCGATGCGCTCTACGTCGGCGACGACCTGCGCGGGCAGCGCGAAGCCGTCCGGCGAGGCAACGTGCACGGTGATGCCGAGCATGGTCGCGGCCTGCGCGAACGACGTCGCCACGTTGTTGCCGTCGCCGACGAAGGCGACCCGCCGGCCCCGGACCGTGCCCCACCGTTCCTGCAGCGTGAGGCAGTCGGCCAGTGCCTGACACGGGTGTTCGTCGTTGCTGAGCGCGTTGATCACCCGCAGCTCGCGCGTGGCGACGGCGAGGTCGACGATGCGCGCCTGGTCGAAGGTCCGCACGACCGCCCCCTCGACCCACCGCTCGAGGCTGCGGCCCACGTCCGCGAGCGACTCGCGGGTGCCCAGGGCCACGTTGGCCGACGGGTCGATGAAGTCGCCGCCGAGCTCGCGAATCGCGATCTCGAAGGTCGAGCGCGTGCGCAGGGACGGCTTCTCGAACAGGATGGCGACGTAGGTGCCCTGGAGTGCGGCGGAGGTCGCGGCCTCGCGTCCCAGGCGCCGATCGCGCTTGAGCGTGGCCGCCAGCACCAGGTGGTGCTCCAGGTCGTCCGGGTCGAAGTCGAGGATCGACAGGAAGCAGCGGCCGGTCAGCGTGCTCGAGCCGGCCGCATCGCGCGGCGTCTGACGACGGGCGGGGGACGTGCGCGGCATGGGCGATCGTCAGGTGCGGTAGTCGGCGTTGATGCGCACGTACTGCGCGCTCAGGTCGCAGGTCCAGACGGTGGCGTCGTGCTGGCCCCCGGTGCCGAGATCCAGCTCCAGCTCGACCTCGTCGCCGGCCAGGTGCGCGGCGGCGGCCGGCTCCCGATCGGCGAAGACCGTGTCGTTGGCGAACAGGGTCGCCGGGCCGATCCGTACGCGCGCCCGGGACGGCTCGAACGCCACGCCGGCGCGGCCCGCCACCGCGACCAGCCGGCCCCAGTTCGGGTCGCCGCCGTTGAGCGCGGTCTTCACGAGCAGCGAGTTGGCGATGGCCTTGGCGGCCCGCTTGGCGTCCGCCTCCGACAGGCCCCCGCACACGCGGACCGCGACCAGCTTGGTCGCGCCCTCGCCGCCCTGCACGATGGCGCGCGCGAGCGTGGCGCACACGGTTTGCAGCGCGTCGACGAACCGGGGGTAGGCGGTCTCGTCGATCCGTACGCCGCTCGCGCCGCTGGCCATGAGGAAGACCGAGTCGTTCGTCGAGCACTCGCCGTCGACGGTAATCGCGTTGAACGTGTTGCCGACCGCGGCGGACAGGGCGCGGCGGAGCAGGGGCGGCTCGACCGCGGCGTCGGTCGTCAGGAAGCCGAGCATCGTGGCCATGTTGGGCTCGATCATGCCGGCGCCCTTGGCCATCCCCCCGATGGCGAACGAGCCCGCGGGACCGGCGACCCGCACGGCGGCCTCCTTGGGCCCGCGGTCGGTCGTCATGATCGCGCGCGCCGCCGCCGCATGGGTGTCGCGCGCCAGGGTGGTTGCGGCGTCCTCGATGCCCCGGGCGATGCGGCTCGCATCCAGCAGCAGGCCGATGACGCCGGTGGACGCCACGAGGACGTGCTCGATCCGGCAGCCCACGGCGGCGGCAGCCGCGGCGGCCATGGCCTGCGCGGCGCGCATGCCCGCGTCGCCGGTGCACGCGTTCGCGCAGCCGCTGTTGACCGCAATGGCCCTGGCCGTCCCGCCCGACTGCTCCAGATGCCCCCGCGAGACCAGCACCGGGGCGGCCACGGTGAGGTTGGTCGTGAACACCGCCGCGGCGCTGGTCGCCTGGTCGGCGACCAGCAGGGCCAGATCGGGTCCCTCCGCCTTGATGCCGCAGGAGACGGCAGCTGCCCGGAAGCCTTCCGCCGCGGTGATGCCGCCGCCGATCGTGTCGATCATCGTGGCGGCCTCCTGCGCTTCAGATCGAGCACGACGGCGTACTGCCGGCAGCGCCGGAACCAGACGCAGGAGCGGCAGTCGGTCGAGATCTTCTCCGGCACCCAGTGGTGGGGAACGATGGAGAACCCCAGCCGCAGGAAGGGGCGCGGATCGTGCGTGAACGCGCAGAGCAGCGGATATCCCCGCTCCCGGGCGGTGCTGACGAGCGCGGCCAGCAGCCGGGTGCCTACTCCCCGGCCGCGCTGCGACGGAGCGACGACGAGCGACCGCACCTCCGCCACGCGGCCTCCGAGCCGCGCGAGCTCGCCGCACGCCAGGACGCCCGCCGCCGTCGCCGCCACCAGGAACCGCGGCGCATGGCGCTCGACCTCGTCCAACGTCCGCGGCAGCAGGTGGCCGGTCTCCAGGTTGTCGGCGATCAGGCGGAACAGAGCCGTTGCCTCGCCCGCGGCCGCCGCGCGGATGACGACATCGCCGCCGGCGGCGACGGCACCCTCGGTGGACGCTGGCCCGGGTGCGGTCTCGATCACGTCACGTCCTCGAGCGCCGCCGCGAGCCGGGCGAGGCCCTCGTCGATGTCGGCGTCGGCAATCGCCAGCGGCGGGAGCAGTCGGACGACCGTGCCGGCCGTGCGATTGACGATGACGCCCCGCTCGAGCGCGGCGCCGACGATCCGCTCGGCGGCATCGGGCTCGAGCTCCATGCCCCACATCAGCCCGGCGCCCCGGATCTCGCCGGTGGCGGGCCTCGATGCCGCCAGCTTCGACAGCCCCGCCTCGAGGCGCGCGCCCGCCGCCGCCACGCGCGCCGGCAGTCCGCCCTCGAGGGCGTCGAGAAACACGAGGGCGGCGCGGCAGGCGAGGAGGTTTCCCCCGTAGGTGGTGCCGTGGTCCCCGAAGGCGACCGCGCCGGCGACCCGCTCGCTCAGCAGGGCGGCGCCGACCGGGAAGCCCGCGCCAAGCGCCTTGCCGAGCGCCATCAGATCGGGCCGCAGCCCGAGGACCGCCGAGTAGAACGGGTGGCCCGTGCGCCCCAGCCCGCACTGGATCTCGTCCGCGACGAGGAGTGCGCCGGTCTCCGCGCAGACCGACGAGATCGCGTCGGCCATCGTCCGCGACAGCGGCCACACGCCGCCTTCGCCCTGGATGGGCTCGACGATGACCGCGGCGGTGGCCGGCGACACGGCCTGCCTGAGCGCCTCGGGGTCGTCGGGCGGGACGAACCGCACGCCCGGCACCAGCGGCGCGAACGGCTCGCGGTAGGGCGCCCCGGAGGTCACGGACAGCGACCCGAACGTGCGTCCGTGGAACGAGCGCTCGAAGGCCACGATCTCCGTGCGCGCGGGAGAGCCGGCCGCGTGCCAGTAGCGCCGCGCGAACTTCAGGCAGGCTTCGACGGCTTCCGTGCCGCTGTTGCAGAAGAACGCGCGGGGCAGTCCGGACAGCCGGGCGAGCCGGGCGGCCACCTGCCCCTGCAGCGGATGAAAGAAGAGGTTGGACGTGTGCACGAGCTCCCGCGCCTGGGCGGCGAGCGCCTCCGCCAGACCGGTGTGGGCATGGCCGAGCGAGGCCACGCCGATGCCGGACAGGAAATCGACGTACTCGCGCCCGTCGGTGTCGACGACCCGGGAGCCCTCGCCCCGTACCAGTACGAGAGGCAGGCGCTTGTAGACCTGCAGGACATGCCTGGCCTCGACGCCGCGCACCTGCTCGGCCACAGTAGTCATCGTTGGGCTGCCGTCCTTTTCGTTCCGCTGGCGGTCACCATCGTCGTATCGGCATCGTCGCCGTTCTCCAGCATGGCCGGTCGCCGTCCGTCGACGATCCGCACCTGCGCGACCCCGCCGCCGCGCGCCGCGCGGCAGGCGAGCAGCTTGGCGATCATGCCCGCGTTCACGTGGCCGTCGCGAATCAGCCGGGCCAGTCGTCGGCCGTCCACGACCGGGATCGTGCGGCCGTCCGGGTCGAGCACGCCGCGGGTGGTGCCCGCGATGGTCAGCCGTCCCGCGCCGAGGCGGACGGCCAGGTCGGCCGCCAGCGTGTCGGCGTTCACGTTGTACAGCCGTCCCCGCGCGTCGCTGCCGATGCTGGCGACCACCGGGACGTGGCCGGCCCGCAGGAGGTCGAGCAGCAGCCGGGGCGCCGCCGCCGCGCGCCGCGGCTGGCCGACAAAGCCCAGGTCGACCTGCTGCCCGTCGGTTGCCCGATAGCGCCGCGCCGCCGCCACGCGGACGACCCCGGCGTCCGCGCCCGTCAGCCCCACCGCACTGCCGCCGGCGGCCCCGATGGCGGCCACCAGGCGCGTGTTCACCCGGCCGGCCAGCACGCCCAGCACCACGTCGAGCGTGTCGGCATCCGTGATTCGCAGTCCGTCGACGGCGCGCTTGGGGATCCCCAGCCGGGCCAACTCGGCGTCCACCTCGCGGCCGCCTCCGTGGACCACGAGGACGCGCCGCCGCGCCGCGGTCTCGCAGACCTTGCGGGCGAGCCGGCGCAGCCGGCGCGGCTCCTCGAGCAGCTCGCCGCCGAACTTGATGACGTGCGGGCCGGCCATCAGACCAGCCCCGCCCGCTCGTCGAAGCCGCAGGCGATGTTGAAGTTCTGGACCGCCTGGCCGGCGGCTCCCTTCACGAGGTTGTCCAGGCAGGACACGAGCACGAGGCGGCCGCTGTCCGCGTCCAGCTTCCAGCCGATGTCGCAGAAGTTGGTATGCGCCACGTGCTTGATCTCCGGCAGCGCTCCCTGCCGGAGGCGCACGAACGGCGCGTCGCGGTACGCCTGCTCGAAGCGCGCGTCGAGCGCGGCCTCGGTGGTCCCGGCGCGGACGCGCGCGTAGATGGTGGTCAGGATGCCCCGGTCGAGCGGGACCAGGTGGGGCACGAAGGTCACCGGCCGCCCGAGCTCCTGCTCGATCTCGGCCGAGTGGCGGTGGCCGAACACCCCGTACGCGGCGACGCTGCCGTGGCGCTCCGAGAAGTGGGTCTTCTCGCTCGGCGTCTTGCCGGCACCCGAGATGCCCGACTTGGCGTCGATGACGATGTCGCCCTCCAGCCACCCGGCGGCCGCGAGCGGCTCCAGCGGCAGGAGCGCCGACGTGGGATAGCAGCCCGGACAGGCGACCACGCGCGCCGCCCTGAGCGCATCCCGCCGCCGCTCGGTCAGTCCGTAGGTCACCGCGAACTCCAGCACGGGCGTCTGCGGATACCAGCGCGCCCGGGCTGCCGCGTCCCGCAGGCGGAACGCGCCGGACAGGTCCAGAACCCGCGTCCCCCGCTCGACCAGGTCCGGAACGACCTCCGCGCTGGCGGCCTCGGGCAGCGCGAGAAACACGAGGTCGGCGGCGGCGGTGAGCTCGTCGATTGCAAACGGCGTGATCGTTCCCGACCACACGCCCGTCAGCGCCGGGAGCGCGCGCACGCGGTCGCTCGTGCCCGACGCCATCGCGACCGTCACGTCGGCGTGCGGATGCCGCGCCAGGAGCCGCAACAGCTCCTGGCCGCCGTACCCCGTTGCTCCCGCGATGCCGACCCGCACGCCAGACATGAGTGATTATGCTAACAGAAGTATAGTTATACCGCCAGTGCAAGACGGCCGCGCCAGCACGCTCTTGCCGGCCTCAGTGGGACACTTGCAACCAGGGTGATGGCCGGGATTGATCGCGTGCCGCCGGACACGTATAATCATGCGGCACGAAGGATATTCATGAAGCGATACCGGCAATCGGCGATCCTCGACCTGGTGACCCAGGAGTCGGTCTGCAGCCAGGACGAGCTGTGCCAACGGCTCCGGGCGCGCGGGTTTCACGCGACGCAGGCGACCATCTCGCGGGACATCAAGGAGTTGAGGCTGGTCAAGCGCGCCGCGGACGGGGCGTACCAGAAGCCGGGCGTGCCGCCCGGCGGGCGCGGGGGCGACGGCCGGGGCACGGAGAACGGCGTCCGGCGGGCGGTGGGAGAGTATCTGCGACGCCTCGATCAGGTCCAGCAGCTGCTCGTGCTGCGCACCGATCCCGGCCAGGCGCAGTCGCTGGCAATCGCGATCGATCGCGCGGATCTGCCGGAGGTCGTCGGTACGGTGGCCGGCGACGACACGATCCTGGTCATCACGCGCCACGCCCGGGCGGGGCGCGAGGTGACGCGGCTGCTGGAGGGCTGGGCGCGGGACTGACCGGCTCGCCGGCCAGGCGCGCACGGCGCGCCTCGGCGGAAGCGGCGCGGGGCTGCGGGGTCCCCGCAAGCGGACGCCGGGGGTTCGGGGCGCAGCCCCGTCTGAAATGAAGCGGAAAGGAACTGGCATGGAACGAATAGTGTTGGCGTACTCGGGCGGCCTCGACACGTCGGTGGCTGTCCGCTGGCTCGCCGACAAGTACGACGCCGAGATCGTGGCCGTGACGATGGATCTCGGGCAGGGCAAGGAGCTGGACGACATTCGCGAGCGCGCGCTCGGCGTGGGGGCCGTGCGGGCCCACGTCGTGGACGTGCGCGAGGAGTTCGCCCGCGAGTACGTGCTGCCGGCGCTGCAGGCCGGGGCGGTCTACGAGGGCAAGTATCCGCTCGCCACGGCGCTGGGGCGGCCGCTGATCGCCAAGAAGCTGGTCGAGATCGCCGAGCTCGAGAACGCGGGCATCATCGCCCACGGATGCACCGGAAAGGGGAACGATCAGGTGCGGATGGACGTGTCGGCCAGGGCGCTCAACCCGGCCATCCGCGTCGTGGCGCCGGCCCGCGAGTGGGGCATGACGCGCCCGGACGAGATCGAGTACGCGCGGACCCACGGCATCCCGATTCCGGCCTCGGTCGACAATCCCTACAGCACGGACACCAACCTCTGGGGGCGCTCCATCGAGTGCGGCGTGCTCGAGGATCCCTGGGCCGAGCCGCCCGACGACATCTACGCGCTGACGAGGTCCCCGGCCGAGTGCCCGGACACCCCGGCCTACGTCGAGGTGGAGTTCGAGGCGGGCGTGCCGACGAAGGTGAACGGCGTCGCGATGCCGCTGAGCGAGCTGATCAACTCGCTCGACACGATCGCCGGCGGGCACGGCGTCGGGCGCATCGACATGGTGGAGAACCGGCTGGTCGGCATCAAGTCGCGCGAGATCTACGAGGCGCCCGCGGCGACGCTCCTGCACACGGCCCACCGCGAGCTCGAGGCGCTGGTCATTCCGAAGGACCTCGAGCGCCTCAAGCACGACATGGGCCGGACCTACGCCGACTTCGTCTACAACGGCCTGTGGTTCACGCCCGCCCGCGAAGCGGTCGACGCGTTCGTCGCCAAGGTGCAGGAGCTCGTCAACGGGACCACCCGGCTGAAGCTCTACCGCGGCGACTGCCGCATCGTCGGCCGGCGGTCGGCGAACGCGCTGTACGAGACGGGGCTCGCGACGTACGACGAAGGGGACGAGTTCGACCATTCGGCGGCCGAGGGGTTCATCAAGATCTGGGGGCTCCCGGTGGAGACGTCCGCGCGCAGGGCGCCGCGCGCCGCGGCGGCCGAGGCCGCTGCCGGCGAGGTGTCGCGGTGACACGATGAGCGGCGCCCGGCATCTGTGGTCCGGCCGGTTCGCCGCCGCGCCGGACGCCGACGTCTTCCGCTTTCAGGCGTCGTTCGGCTTCGACCGTCAGCTCTTCGAGGACGACGTGGAGGGCAGCTTGGCGTGGGCCGACGCGCTGGCCCGCGCCGGGGTGCTGTCTGCAGACGACGCCGCGGCCATCCGCGACGGGCTGGCGGCCATTCTCGACGAGGGCCGCCGGGAGCCCGGATTCATCGACGGCGACGACGAGGACGTCCACGCGTTCGTGGAGCGCAAGCTCATCGAGAGGGTGGGCGACGTCGCGCGCCGGCTGCACACGGGCCGCTCCCGCAACGAGCAGGTGTCGCTCGATCTGCGGCTCTATCTGCGCCGCCGCCTGCGCGGTCTGCAGCACGCTGTCGTCCGGCTCGTGGACGCCCTGGCCGACCGGGCGGATGCCGCCGGGACGGCGCTGATGCCCGCGTACACGCACCTGCGCCGGGCGCAACCGGTACTCGTCGCGCACTTCTTCCTCGCCCACGCCGCTGCGCTGCGGCGGGACCACGCCCGTCTGGAGCAGGCCAGGGACGAGGCCGACGCGCTGCCGCTGGGCTCGGGCGCGGTGGTCGGGACGAGCTACCCGATCGACGTCGACGCGCTGGCCCGGCGGCTGGGGTTCTCGCGCGTCGTGTCCAACAGCCTGGACGCCGCCGCCGACCGCGACTTCGTCTCGTCCGCGCTGCACGCATTCGCGCTCGTGATGGTGCATCTCAGCCGCCTGGCGGAGGACCTCATCCTGTTCACCGCCGAGGAGTTTGGCTTCTTCGAGCTGTCGGACCGGGTCGCGACCGGCAGCAGCCTCATGCCGCAGAAGAAGAATCCCGATCCCCTCGAGCTCGTGCGAGGCAAGGCGGGGCGGGTCGTGGGCCGCGCGGCCGGCTGGCTGGCGACGATGAAGGGGCTGCCGAGCGGGTACAACAAGGATCTGCAGGAAGACAAGGAGGCGGTGTTCGATGCCGAGGCCGCCGTCGGCGGATCGCTCGCGGCCGTGACGACCGTGGTCGCGAGCCTGGAGGTCCGGGCCGGCGTCGGCGAGGCGGCGGCCGGCGGGCTGCTGCTCGCGACGGACGTGGCGGATTATCTCGTCGCCCGGGGACTGCCGTTCCGCCGCGCTCACGAGGTGGTCGGGGGCATCGTGCGCGAGCTGGTGGCCGGCGGCCGCGACTTCGCGGCGCTGACGCCGGCCGAGTGGAAGCGGCACCACGAGCTCTTCGAGGACGATGTCGCCGCGCGCATCACGGCGCGCGGCTCGGTGGCGGCGCGGCAGACCCCGCAGTCCACGAGTCCGGCGGCGGTGCGGACGGCGCTCGAGGACGTGCGCGCGTGGGTGACCGCGTGCCGCTGACGGTGCGCAACTTCCGGATTGCGTCGTCTCGGAGCTGTTTGCTATCCTATGAACTCTACGAGTTCGCGTTCCCATTCCCGCCTCAGGCCTTCGGGAAGCTGGTCAGCGCCGAGTCCGTGTGAGTGTGAGCGAGTCCCGCTTGAGTACCGTGTCACCGAGTTCCGCTCTGATGTAGGGGACGGGTCGATCCAATGAGCGAGCACGACCGCCCGGGTGAAGTCGATCCGGCAGTGGACCCTGCCGGTGAGCAGGCCGTCGCGGACGGGGCGTCCGAGCGCGGCGAAGGCGAGTCCGTACGGCGGGTGTTGATCCGCGCGACGTTGAAGCCGCAGGAGGGTGTTCCGCCGACGCCTCGCCAGCCGCCGGTGTTCACGATGCACCAGCAGCCGCGGGGCGGCGCATCAGGCGCAGCCCGCGGCAACTTCAGGGCCCGCAGCGGTCGTCCCGACCGAGCCAACGGACACCCCGAGGTCAACGGCAACACGGCGCGCCCGGCCCGGCGCAACGAACGGGGCGGGCAGCAACGCCTCAACTCCGGCTCGCGGTCCGCCTCCTCGCGCCGGGGCAAGGGGCGCTCCCGCTGAGGCCCGGCGGCTGCCGGGGCCTCCTGCCAGCGGCTCCCGACCTCGAACCCGCAGGCGGATGGGTGATCTGGACGGACTGAACGGCCTCGTCGTCGGGGTGGCGAACCGGCGCTCGCTCGCCTGGTCGATCGCCCGGGCCGCCGATGCGGCGGGGGCCCGCCTTACGCTCAGCTACGCCAACGATCGGTTCGGGAAGAACACGCGCACCCTGGCCGCCACCCTCGACCGACCTGCCCAGCTCGTGGCGTGCGACGTCACCCGGGACGACGAGATCGAGGCGCTCTACCGCGCGGTCGATGCCGAGCACGGCGGCCTGGACTTCCTCGTGCACGGCGTGGCGTTCGCCTCGCGGGAGGCGATCTCCGAGCCGTTCGTGCAGACGACGCGCGACGACTTCCGGCAGTCGCTCGACGTCAGCGCCTACTCGCTGATCGCGCTGGCCCGCGGCGCCGCGCCGCTGATGGAGCGGCGCGGCGGGGGCAGCATCCTGACGCTCACCTACCTGGGCAGCGGCCGGGTGTTTCCGAACTACAACGTCATGGGCGTGGCCAAGGCCGCGCTCGAGGCCTCCGTCAGGTACCTCGCGAGCGATCTGGGCCCCCGCAACATCCGCGCGAACGCCATCTCCGCGGGGCCGATCAAGACGCTGGCGGCGTCCGGCATTGGCGGCTTCACCCACATCCTCCAGCACTACCGCGAACGCGCGCCGCTGCGCAGGACGGCGGAGAGCGAGGAGGTCGCCGACGCTGCGGTGTTCCTGCTGGGACCGCGCAGCGCCGCCGTAACCGGCGAGGTCCTGATGGTCGATGCCGGATACCACGTCACCGGCATGTAGGCGCCGCGGCGACGTGGGGCTGCGCCGTGCGCGCGGCCTGGTCCTGCGCCTGGCCCTGGATCGCCGCGCCGCCGCGCTCGCCGGGGGCATCCTGACGGCCGCCTGCGCGGGCCTGCAAGCCTTCGACTTCGCCTGGGAATCGCGCTTGTCCGACGGGCTCGGCTGGCTGCTGGGCGCGACCGGGGTGGCGCTCCTGCTCGCCGCGGCCGGCGGCCGCCGGCCCGACTGGATCGATCCCGCCGAGCCCCGCGCGGACAGCTAGAAGTCTGCGCCGTAGGACAGTGCAGACTTCGCAAGGCGCGCACGGCGCGCCTCGGCGGGAGCGGCGCGGGGCGAAGGGGCCCCCGCAAGCGGACGCCGGGGGTTCGGGGCGCAGCCCCGTCTGATTGAAGCTAGCTGGAAGTCTGCGCCGTAGGACAGTGCAGACTTCGCAAGGCGCGCACGGCGCGCCTCGGCGGGAGCGGCGCGGGGCGAAGGGGCCCCCGCAAGCGGACGCCGGGGGTTCGGGGCGCAGCCCCGTCTGATTGAAGCTAGACTACCGCCGTGCCCCATCGCCGGCCTGGCGCCCCCACTGCCGCCCAGCGGCCCTATCTCGGCGGCCAGCCGATCCGCTACTACCGGCCGCGCGGCAGCCAGGAGCTGCGGCGCCTCATCGACGAGGGGTTCCAGGCCTTCAACGCCGGCCGGCTGTCGGAGGCGTGTCACGTCTTCACCGATCGGATGCTCGATCCGGCGCACGACACGACGATCGGCTTGACCATGGCCGGGGCGCTGACGCCGGCCGGGCTCGGCGGCTGCGTCATCGAGATGATGGACCGGGGGCTGGTGGACTTTCTCGTGAGCACCGGCGCCAACCTGTACCACGATCTGCACCATGCCCTGAACTTCACGCTGCACCGGGGCTCGCCGTTCCTCGACGACGTCGAGCTGTACGAGCACGGGATCATCCGCATCTACGACGTCCTGTTTCCGGCGGAGGTCCTGCTCGAGACCGACGCCTACCTGCGCGACTTCCTCGCACGCCAGGCGTTCGACGCACCCACCTCGTCGGCCGAGCTGCACTACCGGCTCGGCTGCGACCTGCTGGAGCGGCACCCCGGCTGCGAGGAGCACTCGCTGGTGGCCAAGGCGGCCGCGGCCGGCGTGCCCGTCTACACCTCGTCGCCGGGAGACAGCTCGATAGGCATGAACCTCGCCTACCACGCGCTGCTCAACGACGGCCGCTGCATGATCGACCCGAACCGGGACGTCAACGAGGTGTGCGCCATCATTCTCGCGGGCGAGAAGAACGGTTGCGTGATCCTGGGAGGCGGCTCGCCCAAGAACTTCTACCTCCAGGGTCAGCCGACCCTCTGGGAGGTCTACGGCATCCCCAAGGGAGGCAACGAGTTCTTCATCCAGTTGACGACCGATCAGGCGGTCTGGGGCGGGCTGTCGGGCGCCACGCCGGCCGAGGCGGTCAGCTGGGGCAAGGTGAATCCGGGGCAGCTGCCCGACACGGTCGTGGCCTACTGCGACTCGACCATCGCGTTCCCCCTGTTCTGCGAGTACGCCGTCGGATCGCCGCGCGGCCGGCGTCCGCGCAAGGGGCTCTTCCATCGCCGCGACGCACTGCTGGCCGACCTCAAGCAGCAGGCGGCCGCCGCCCGCAAGTGACGGTCGGCTTCATTCAGACGGGGCTGCGCCCCGCACCCCCGGCGTCCGCTTGCGGGGACCCCTGCGCCCCGCGCCGCTCCCGCCGAGGCGCGCCGTGCGCGCCTTTGCGGCGTTTCAGCGGCCGGTCGACACGTCCTCGGGCCGGAAGGCGTAGGGCGCCGGGTCCCGGATGGCGGCCGCGTCGAACGCCTGCAGCCGCTCGCGGCACTTGCTGCAGCGGCCGCAGTGCGCCGACCCGACCGGATTCATGCACGACACCGTGAGCTCCCACGGCACGCCGAGCGTCGCGCCGAGCAGGATGACGTCCGGCTTTCCCAGGTTCGCAAAGGGCGCCACGATGTCCAGCGGATGGTCCAGACCCAGCGACAGGGCGCGCGCCATCGTCGCGAAGAATTCGGGCGTCGCGTCGGGAAAGGGATTGCCAGCCAGGGGACCGACGGCTATGCGCGCGATTCCGTGCAGCGCGCAGTAGACGGCGGCCTTGGAGAGCAGCAGCGCGTTGCGTCCAACGAGGTAGACATCGCTGTCGGGCGTGCCGTAGGCGGGGGGCGTTCCCCGCAGCGCCCAGTGCGACGGCGGGTAGAGGTCCGTCAGCGGCGCCTCGAGCTGCGCGAGCGGGCGTACGGACGCGGCGAAGACCGGTGCGGCCAGCAACCGGCTGACGACGGCCAGCTCCGACCGCTCCCACGCGAGGCCCCCGCTCACGTAGAGGGGTTGCACGACGCCGGCGGTCGCCTCGCGGGCCACGAGCGCAGCGCTGTCGAGGCCGCCGGAGCAGAGGACCGCGGCCACCGCTTCTTGACCCTCGTTCGAGCGCTCGACTACCATCGTTCCCTCTTCACGTCAGCGACCTCCGATGTACTCCGTCACGAAGCGGATCGACTTCTGCTACGGCCACCGGCTGCTGGAGTACGAAGGCGTCTGCCGGCATCCTCACGGCCACAACGCGGTCGCCGAGATCGAGGTGCGGACCGAGTCGCTCGACCCGCGCGGCATGGTCTGCGACTTCGGCGACATCAAGCGCGTCATCAAGGGCTGGATCGACCGCGAGCTGGATCACAAGATGATTCTCCGCGCGGACGATCCGCTGCTCGAGCCGCTCCGCCGGCTGGGCGAGCCGGTGTTCGTCGTCGACCACAACCCGACGGTGGAGCATATCGCGAAGGTGATCTTCGATCAGGTCCGCGACCTCGGATTCCCCGCCACTCGCGTGACGGTGTGGGAGACGCCCACCTCGTTCGCGACGTACACCTCTTCAATCTGACGGGGCTGCGCCCCGAACCCCCGGCGTCCGCTGGCGGGGACCCCGCAGCCACGCGCCGCGGCTGCCTTGTTTTGAGCATTCAAAAGATAAAAATGCTAGAGTCAAAATAAATGCTTTCAGAGCGCAAAACATCGGCCGGCCGCGACGCGGCCAATCGGGTGCTGTGCGCCCTGGCGGTCTGCTCGCTGCTGGCACCGTCCGCCGCCGGCGCGCAACCCGCCGACCGCGGCGATACCCCGCGGCGCGTGGCGGGCGTCGCGGGACCCGGCTGGCAAGGGACGCTGGCCAGGTATCTCACGGTCGGCGCTGCCGCTGCCGACACGCTCCGCCGCAACGTGCGGAGCATACTGCAGGCGTGGGCCCGCACGCCTGCATCGCCGCCGGTCGCCGGCGGGCCGTCGGCTCGGGCGCACCGGGCCGCCCAGGCGCCGGCTGCGTCGGACGGCCCTTCGTCCCAGCCGGTGACCGGGCCGCTCTCCGGGTACATGGACTTCCACTACAACAACCGGCAGCACGAGGACGCGGTTCTCGACTTCCACCGGTTCGTCCTGCTCTTCTCCCACAGTTTTTCGGATCGCATCCGGTTCGTGGCGGAGCTCGAGCTCGAGCACGCGGTCGTCTCGGACGAGACCGAAGGCGAGCTCGAGCTCGAGCAGGCGTACGTCGACTTTCTCATCACGCGCGGCTTCAACGTGCGCGCCGGCATGCTGCTCGTGCCGGTCGGTATCATCAACGAGCGCCACGAGCCGCCCGTCTTTCACGGCGTCGAGCGGCCGTTCGTCGACACGGTGATCATCCCGACCACCTGGTTCGACACCGGCGTCGGCGTGCACGGCGAGGTGGGCCCGGGTGTGCGCTATCGCGCCTACGCCATGGCAACCCTCGACGCGTTCGGGTTCAGCGCCGAGGAGGGTCTGCGCGGCGGGCGGCAGAAGGGCGCCGAATCCAATGCGCGGAGCCTGGCGGGCACCGGGCGCATCGAGTACGTCGGAACGCCCGGTCTCGTGCTGGGCGCCAGCGTGTGGAGCGGCGAGACCGGCTTCAACACGTTGCGGTTCGACACCAGCCTGACGCTGGTCGAGTTCGACGGCCGCTACCGGCTCGGCGAGCTCGAGGCGCGGGGCCAGTACGCGCACGGCTTTCTCGAGGGCACGGATGAGCTGAACCGGGCGGTGCAGCGGACCACGGGGGTCAGCCCCAACGTGGCGGAGGAGATCCGCGGCTTCTACCTGGAAGGTTCGTACTTCATCCTGCCGCACGCGGCGCCGAGGGAGCTGGCCGCCTTTCTGCGCTACGAGAACTTCGACACGCAGTTCGACATGCCGGCCGGGTTCCATCCGCTGGAGCAGTTCGACCGCGACGCGTGGGTGTTCGGCCTGACGTACTTCCCGGATCCCGATGTCGCCGTGAAGCTCGACTACACGGTGCTGCGCAGCCAGAGCGCGGTGGTCGACGCGCCCAATTCCCTGAACCTGGGGCTGGGGTGGTGGTTCTGAGGCCGCGCCGGTCGCTCGTCGTGCTGGTCGGGGTCGCGCTGGCGGGCGCCGGGCTTGCCGGCTCGCGCGCCGGCGAGCCGGCGGGGCTGGTGGTGCCGGTGGTGGCCGAGCGCTTCTCGTTCACCCCGTCGGAGATACGGGTGCCGGCCGGGGTGCCCGTCGAGCTGCGTATTCGCAGCCAGGACACCATGCACGGCTTTCGAATCGTCGGCCGCGGGGTGAACGTGGCGGTTCCCAAGCGGCGGCAGGGCGAGGCCGTGGTGCTGTTCGAGGCGCAGACCCCCGGCCGGTACCGCTTCGAGTGCTCGCGCCTGTGCGGAGCCGGACACCACTTCATGCGCGGCGAGATCGTGGTGGTCGAGCGCGACGGCAGCCGATGAGGCGGCTCGTCAGCCCGTCGATCGCGAGCCGCATGGCTGCCGTGGCGGCGGCGACGGCGTTCGCGGCCACGGCAGCCGGCCAGCACCCGGCCGCGCCCGGCGACCCGCTGCCCGGCATCAGCCCGGCCGAGTTCGAGGAGTTCCGGCTCGGCCTGGAGGATTTCCTGGAGGTCGAGACGGCGGAAGAGGGGCTCGGACCGGCCTACAACGCGACGAGCTGCGCCGCGTGCCACAGCGTGCCCGCCATCGGCGGCATCGCCCCGGTCGCCACCGTCCGCGCCGGCATCCGCGAAGCCGACGGCACCTTCCGGGACTTCGATCCGGCGCGCGGGTCGCTGTTCCAGCTCTTCTCGATCCCGACGCACGGCTGCCAGTCGGCGATTCCGGCTGAAGCGAACGTCATCGCGCGCCGCGTGCCGATACCCCTGTTCGGCGCAGGACTGGTCGAAGCCATACCGGATGCGGACATCCTCGGGCGCGAGGATCCGCACGATGCGGACGGCGACGGCGTCAGCGGCCGGGCGGCGCTGGTCACCGACCGGGCAACCGGCGAGCTGCGCGTCGGGCGGTTCGGCTGGAAGGCCCAGGTCGCGACGCTGCTCGAGTTCAGCGGCGATGCCTACCGCAACGAGATGGGCATCACGAACGACCTGTTCCCCGACGAGCTGACATTCGACCTCACCGAGTTCCAGCTTCGCCTGTGCGATCCGCTCCCGGATCCCGAGGACGTGCCGGAGCCGCGCACCGGGCGGCGGGGCATCGACAACTTCGAGTCGTTCATGCGGCTGCTCGCGCCGCCGGCGCGCGGGGCCGTGACGGACGTCGTTGCGCGCGGCCGGCAGGTCTTCGAATCGATCGGTTGCGCGGCATGCCATGTCCCGGCGCTGGCTACGGGTCCCAGCCTGAGTCCCGTCTTCGACCGGCGCCCGGTGCCGCTCTTCTCCGACCTGCTGCTGCACGACGTCGGCACGGGCGACGGGATTGCGCAGGCGGCGGCCATGCCGAACGAGATCCGCACGCCGGCGCTCTGGGGGCTGCGCCACCGCCGGCCGCTCCTGCACGACGGCAGCGCGGCGACCATTCTCGAGGCCGTGGTCCGCCACGGGGGCGAGGCGCAGGCTGCCAGGGACGGCCTGATCGGGCTCCTGGCCGCCGATCTGGCGGCGCTGATGGCCTTCCTCGAGTCGCTGTGAAGGCGACGATTGCCGGGCTAGCCCGTCTGCTCGAGCGGCGCGACCTGCAGCTTGGCGGCGGCCCGCATCCCGATCATGATCTGGCGCTCGCGCCGGCCGCGGACGACCACGTGGTCGGCCGCGGCATCGCGCGCCTCGACCCGAATGGCCTGGCCGGGCTTGAGGCCGCTGCTCTCGAGGAAGCGCAGGAACGCCGAATCCTGGTCGGTGACCCGCGTCAGGACGACCGGCGATCCGAGCGGGCAGGT
The DNA here is from genome assembly GCA_963665465.1 of Vicinamibacterales bacterium. Classification (GTDB taxonomy): domain Bacteria; phylum Acidobacteriota; class Vicinamibacteria; order Vicinamibacterales; family UBA8438; genus JAAXGX01. The sequence goes on along the minus strand of OY762226.1, from coordinate 2,359,550 downwards.
CAGCAGCGTCTGGTACTCGGGCGTCACCATCGAGCCGCTCGAATCGGGAATCGGGTCGCCGTGGGGGTCGGCCGCCGGGCGTCCGAGCATGGCATCGATCCGATCGATGAGGCGGTCCGACGCGGCGTGCTCCAGGCGTTCGGCCTCGTCGTGCACCTCCGCCCAGCTCATCCCGAGCACCTTGACGAGGAACAACTCCATCAGCCGGTGGCGCCGCAGCACGAGCGCGGCGAGCTTCTCGCCGGCGGGCGTCAACCGCACGCCGGCGTACGGCTCGTAGTCGACCAGCCCCGACTCGGCCAGCGTCTTGACCATGGTGGTCGCGGTGCCCGGGGCCACGCCCAGCGCGCCGGCCAGACGCCCCATGGGCACGAGGCGCTTCTCGGGATCCTGAGCGGACTGCGCCTGATAGATCGCCTTCAGGTAGTTCTCGACCGTGCTGGACGGGAGCGCCATGACTGACCCTATGCTATAGTGTTTTGAGTTATCAAAATTCCAGTTACCATACATCAAAGTGCGCGTGCCCGGCTGCCCGCGCTTCGAGAATGCCAGATCCGCGTCTCGCCCTCCTCGTCTTCGCCGCGCTGAGCCTGACGCTGGCCGGCCTGCTGTGGCCCGAGCGCGGCGTGCTCCCCCGCGTGCTGCGCCTCTGGAGGCTGGGCGAGCGCGTGCGCCTCGAGGACGCCCTGAAGCACGTGCTCACCTGCCGGCAGGGCGGTCAGGCGTGCTCGCTCGACAGCCTGGCGGGTCGCCTGGAGGTCTCCACGGCGCGGGCCGCCACGCTGCTGTCGCGGCTCGCCGGCATGGGGCTCGTCCGGATGGCGGCGGATGGACCGGTGCTGACGAGCGAGGGGGCGCAGTCGGCCGTCCGCATCGTGCGCACGCACCGGCTCTGGGAGCGCTACCTGGCCGACCGCACCGGCATTCCGCCGGCCGAGTGGCACGAACGGGCGGAGCGGATGGAACATGCCCTCTCCCCCGAGCAGACCGACGCACTCGAGCTGCGGCTGGGCTACCCGAGCTGGGATCCGCACGGCGATCCGATCCCGGACGCGTCGGGGGAGATCCCGCCGGCTCCCGGTATCGGCCTGACGGCAGTCGAACCCGGCTGCACGGTCGAGATCGTACACCTGGAGGACGAGCCCCGGGAGATCTACGACGCCCTGCTCGGCGAGGGGCTGGTCCTCGGCGGACGCCTCGACGTCGTCGCGCGCGTCGACGGCGGCATTCGCGTCCGGGGAGCCGGCGGGCGCGAGTGGACGCTCGACGCGCTTGCCGCGCGCAACGTCAGCGTCCGGCCGCTGCCGGCGGGTGAGCGCGCCGCGGCGAGCTGGACGACCCTCGCGGACGCGCGGCCGGGCGAGACGGTCAGGGTCGTGGAGATCTCGCGCGGCTGCCAGACCACGCAACGCCGCCGGCTGCTCGACCTCGGCGTCGTCCGCGGCACGCGGATCACGCCCGAGCTGGTGAGCACGACGGGCGATCCGGTGGCGTACCAGATTCGCGGCGCGCTCATCGCGCTGCGGCGCCAGCAGGCGTCCTGGATTCGCGTGGAGCGCACCGGCGAAGCGCTGGAGGCGGCCCGATGATGGCGGCCGCGGGCGGCTGCTCGCAGCACCGCACCGACAGCCTCCTGCGGCTGGGGCTGAACCCGGACAAGTGGGACATCCTGGTCGCGCTCGCCGGCAATCCGAACGTCGGCAAGAGCACCGTCTTCAACGCGCTCACCGGGCTCCGGCAGCACACCGGCAACTGGCCCGGCAAGACGATCGTGCGCGCCGAGGGGGCGTTCGCCCACGAGGGTCAGCGGCTGAAGATCGTCGACCTGCCCGGCACCTACTCGCTGCAGGCCGAGAGCTCCGACGAGGAGGTGGCGCGCGACTTCATCCTGTTCGGCCGCCCGGACGTCACCGTCGTGGTCGTCGATGCGACGCGCCTGGAGCGGAACCTGCACCTCGTCCTGCAGATACTGGACATCACGGATCGCGTCGTCGTCTACCTGAATCTGGTCGACGAGGCGCGGCGCCACGGCATCGCCGTCGACGCGGCGCGGCTCGAGCAGCAGCTCGGCGTGCCGGTGGTGAGGGGGGTGGCCCGCTCGAAGGTCGGCATCGACGAGCTGCTGGCCGCGGCCTACCGCGTCGCCACAGGCGAGACGTCCACGGCGCCCTATCGCATGACGCACCTGGACGACCGAGTCGAAGACACCGTTTCCGAGGTGGCCCAGGTGGTGGGGAGCGCCTTTCCCCAGGTGCCCAACACCCGTTGGGTGGCGCTGCGCCTGCTGAACGGGGACGACGCCGTCGGCGAGGCGGTGCGCTCGGGCGAGCTCGGACAGCTCGGCGACGCGCCCGCCGCGGCGGACGCTCCTCCCGTCCCGGCGGCCGCCCGCGAGCACGTCCTGCGCACGGCCCGCCGCCGGCGGTGGGATCTGCCCGCGGATTTCCAGGACACGATCACCGAGCGCCTCTACGCCGCGGCCCAGCAGGTTGCCGACGGCACGCAGATGCGCGGGCTGAAGCGGGCCGGCTTCGACTTCGACCGGACGCTCGACCGGCTGCTCACGAGCCGCTGGCTGGGATTCCCGCTGATGCTGGCGATCCTCGCGGCGGTATTCTGGATCACCATCGAGGGCGCCAACGTGCCGTCGGGGATGCTGGCCACGCTGCTCCTCGACGGCCTGCATCCGTGGTTGAAGGGCCTCGGCGCGGCCGCCGGGCTGCCCTGGTGGCTGGACGGCTTCCTGTTCGACGGCGTGTACCTGGCGACCGCCTGGGTAGTCGCCGTCATGCTGCCCCCCATGGCCATCTTCTTCCCGCTCTTCACGCTGCTGGAGGACTTCGGCTATCTGCCCCGGGTGGCCTTCAACCTCGACGCGCTCTTCCGGTCGGCCGGCGCTCACGGCAAGCAGGCCCTCACCATGTGCATGGGTTTCGGCTGCAACGCGGCCGGCGTGGTGTCCACGCGCGTCATCGACAGCCCGCGCGAGCGCCTGATTGCCATCATCACCAACAACTTCTCGCTCTGCAACGGCCGCTGGCCGACCCAGATCCTCATCGCCACGATCTTCATCGGGGCGCTGGCGCCCGTGCACCTCGGAGGCGTCGTCTCGGCCGCGGCGGTCGTCGGGATTGCCGTGCTCGGCATCGTCGCGATGTTCGTCACGTCGTGGCTGCTGTCCCGCACGGTGCTCCGCGGCGAGGCGACGCGCTTCAGCCTCGAGCTGCCGCCCTACCGCCCGCCGCGCATCCTGCAGACGCTGTACACGTCGGTCATCGATCGGACGCTCATCGTGCTGGGGCGGGCCGTCGTCTTCGCGGCCCCGGCCGGCGCGGTGATCTGGCTCGTGTCCAACATCCATCTGGGCGGCGCCAGCCTGGCCGAGCACGGCGTCGCGTGGCTGGACCCGTTCGGGCTCCTGATAGGGCTCAACGGCGTCATCCTGCTCGCCTACGTGGTGGCCATTCCGGCCAACGAGATCGTCATTCCCACCGTGCTGATGCTGACCGTGCTCACGGCCGGCGGCGCCGGGGCGGGGGCGGGCGTGATGTTCGAGCTCGACGACATCGGCGCCACCGCCGATCTGCTGCGCGCCGGCGGCTGGACCCTGCTGACCGGCGTGAACCTGATGCTGTTCAGCCTCCTGCACAACCCGTGCTCGACGACCATCTACACGATCTACCGGGAGACGCGGAGCGCCGGCTGGACGACGCTCGCCACCCTGCTGCCCGTCGCCGTGGGCGTGACCGTCTGCTTCCTCGTGGCGCAGGTGTGGCGGCTGGTGGCGACCTGATGCGTGCCGCGCATGGCCAACGGCGGTGAGGCGCAGTAGGATCGCACGGGCGGATGTCCGCGGAGCTGGATTCCTCGAAATGGTCGGGTGAGGGCGACTTCACCCGCAGGCTCGTCGACTGGTGCGCCAGCCAGCCGGCAGTGGCGTTCGTACGCGTGGAGGACGCGCCGTCCAGCCGCGCGGACGTCGAGTACAACTTCGTCAGCAACGAGATATTCCTGCGGTTTCACACGCGAAGCCGCATCGAGGAGCGCCGGCTGCTCAGGATTGTGCCGCTCCGGCGCGCCGTGACCGAAAAGATCATGACGCTGGACCAGCTCGAGTCGCAGCTCTCCGGCGCGGAGGACCTCGGCGAGCCGGACTACGCCGACGAGGGCATGATCCAGTACCTGCACACCGAGCGTGTCGTGCCCCCGTATCAGACGCGGGGCTACAAGCTGATCGAGCTGGTGCGGATCTACGAGGTCGGCACGCCGTCGCGGGCGTGAGGCGGCCCGAGCCCGGGACCAGGCCCATGGTTGCCCCCGCCGACGTCCGCCAGCGCGTGCTGCGCACCATCGAGGCGGCGCGCCGGGCCGCGCAGGCGCGCCGGGCGCGCGCCGCGGCGGCCGAGCGCGACGGCGAAGCGGTGCTGGCCGAGGTGGTGGCCCCGGCGTGGCGGGCCGTGGCGGCCGTGCTCAAGGCCGAGGGCTATGGATTCCACGTCCTCACCCCGGCCGGATCGGTGCGGCTGGCGGCGGACGCGGCTGCCGAGGACTTCATCGAGGTGGCCCTCGAAACGACCCGCGACCCGCCGGCTCTCGTCGGCCGCGTCAGCCGCGCCTGGGGCCGGCGCGTTCTGGTCGACGAGCAGGTCGTGCGCGAGACGCCGCTCGCCGGCCTGACCGAGGACGAGGCTGTCGGGATCGCGCTGGAGCGGCTGGCTCCGTTCGTCGAGCGGTAGCCATGATGCCGGCCACCGCAACACAATCTCGCGACAATCGTTCCAGGCGCACGCTGATCCTGGAAGCCGCACTCGAAGTCCTGAGCCGGGACGGGCCGGCGAAGGCGTCGATGACAGAGATAGCGCGCCGGGCCGGTCTCTCGCGGCAGGGCCTGTACCTGCACTTCAGCAGCAAGGATGAGCTGACGTACCAGGCCGCGCGCCACGCGTTCGAGGTCGCGCACGCCAATGCGCAGGCGATGCTGGCGAGCGGGCGGCCGGTCACGGAGCGTCTGGCCGGCGCGCTGGCGGCGAAGTACGCTCCCTTGCACAGCGGGACCACCAGCCGCGCGGCCCGCTTCTGGCAGGGCTACGAGGCCCCGGTGATCGACCGCATCATCGAGATGAGCGACGGCTTCGACAAGTTGTTCATCGGGTTGCTGGCTGGTGCGCTGGAGTCGGACGGCGTCGCCTCGCGGTCGGGCGACCCGCGCGGCGTGTCGTACGTTGCGCTGGCCACGGTGCTCGATGCGACGGCGAGGGGGCTGACGCTCGCCGCACGCCGCATCTCGAGTAGGGACCATGGCGAGCTGGTCCGGCTCGCGGTAGCATGCCTCTGCGCACCGCCCCCGTGACGCGGCCGGTCGCGCCCCGGGACCTCGGCGGAGAGCCGGGTGGGGCCGCACCGCCGGCCGGCGTTCACCGCTGCTGCAGGTGCCGACGTCGCGCCTGCTCGTCGATCGCGCTCTCGAGCGTGACGGCCCCCACGGAGATCGCGCCCAGGCCGCGCAACGCGGCCGCGGAGGTGGGCTGGCTGCCGATGAACTGGGCGAGGTGCTGGCCTTCGGCGACGCCCAGCGGCGACTGTCCGTTCTTCGCCACGTGGTTCAGGTCTGCCCCCGCTTCGGCGAGGTACTCGATGACGGTGACCAGCCCGGCGTAGGCCGCGGAGTGCACGGCGTTGAATCCCCGCCGGTCGGTCGCGTTGAGGTCGTTGCCCAGGGCGTGCGCCAGCTTCACCGCGGCCAGCCGATCCGCCTCGGGGACGAGGCTCTCGTTGATCACCCAGCCGGCGCCGGCGGCCATCATGAGCGGCGTCATGCCGCCGGCCGCGGCCAGCAGCGGGTCGGCACCCCGGTCGACGAGCAACTGCATCGTCTCGGCGTCTCCCGCCGTGGCCGCCAGGAGAAAGGGCGTGGAGCCGGCCATGGTGTTCGGTGGGAGGATGAGGAAGTAGAGCGAGAAACCGTACCGCGGCATGACGTTGGTCAGTCGCGCGTTGATGTCCGCACCGTGATCGAGGAGCGCCTCGATCAGCGCCAACTGCTGGCGCCGGTCGGGAATTCCGGCCAGCGCGGCCCATTCGCCGGGCGCGTCCGGATAGTCGTGGGAGGTCAGCGCTTCGGAGCGGTTCACGGCCCAGTGCAGGGGCGTGTAGCCGGCCACTGCCGGCGCGCCGTCCGGCGCGGCGCCGCGTTCGAGCAGCAGCAGGGCAAACGGCACATGCCCGCGGACCGTGGCCACCAGCAGCGGCGTGCTGCCCTCGGCGTCTACATCGTCGATTGCGGCGCCGTGGTCCAGCAGCAACCTGGCCATGGCAAGGTTGCCGTGCCGCGCGGCGAACATGAGCGGCGTAAATCCTCCGCTCTTCCGCTCCAGTGCTCCCAGCGTGGTTTGCTCCTTGATCGCGGATGTCTCCCCGGCGGCTTGCCCCGCGTCGGAGGGTGCGGCCGATGCAGGTTGTGCCGACACCTGGTTCCTGGCGCCCCAACGATCAACGCTGGCCGCGGTGCGGCTGCGCGCGTGGACGTCCGCGCCGCGCTCCAACAGCAGTCGCGCCACCTCGAGACGGTTCTCGGCCACGGCCCACATCAGCGCCGTCTGCCCCTTGGATGCCTGCGCGCCTTCGATCTCGGCGCCCGCGTCGAGCAGCGCCGCGACCGCTGCGGGCGTCCCGGTGCGCGCGGCGGCCATCAGCACGGTTTCGCCGGATTCCAGAGCGGCGTTCGGGTCGGCCCCGGCGTCGAGCAGCGCCGCGACGATGGCGGCATTGCCGTTGGTCGCCGCCAGCCACACCGGCGTCGCGCCGTAATCGTTGGCCGCGCCCGCGTCGGCCCCGGCCGCGAGCAGTTGCTGCACGGTCTCCAGGTCGTCGTGATGGGCGGCCCAGTGGAGCGCCGTGGCGCCGTCCGGCTGCCGCGCATTGGCATCCGCGCCCTGCGCCAGCAGCGTCGCGACGGCTGCATGGTCACGGCCGCGGACGGCCTCGATCAGATCCGCTGCGTCGGCCGCCGTCCCCGCGGCGACGACGAGCGCCGCCGTGGCGGCTCCCAACCGCAAGGCAATCCGCATGCACAATGCTTGATGCTGGCGCATCGCAATTCCTCCTGCCTCACACGCCGGTCACGAGCCGCAGCTCGCCGGTGCTGTCGCCGAAATGCTCCACGTCGACCCCCAGCTTGTCGAGCAGCGTCAACTGCAGGTTGGCCAGCGGAGTTCCCTCCGGCGCCCGCAAGTGCCGGTCGCCCTTGATGCCGTACTGCGATCCGTGCACCAGCAGGGTCGGCACGTTCGTGGCCACGTGCAGATGCGAGTCGCTCATCCCGGACCCGTACAGCAGCAGCGTGGAGTCGAGCAGCGTGCCGTCGCCGTCCGGCGTCGCCGCCAGCTTCTCGACGAACTGCTTCAGCAGTTGCATCTGGTAGGCGTTGAGCCGCGCCTGCTTGGCCAGTTGCTCGGGCGCGTTGGAGTGGTGCGAAAGAGAATGGTGCGCTTCGCGGATGTCGATCTCGGGGTAGGTTCGAACGGACGCTTCACGCCCCATGAGGAAGGTGAACACGCGCGTCAGGTCGGTCTGGAACGCCAGCGTCTGCAGGTCGAACATCAACTCGACGTGCTGCCCGTACGTGTCGGGGATGCCGATGGGGCGGTCGACGACCGGCAACTCGCGGTCGACCTGCTGCTCGGCCATCGTGACGCGCCGCTCGACGTCGCGCACGGCGTCCAGGTACTCCGTCAGCTTCGCCCGGTCGCCGGCGCCCAGGCTTGCGCGCACCGCCGACACGGAGCCGGTCACCGAGTCGAGCACGCTGCGGTCGGTCTGGATGTCCCGCAGCCGGACTTCCCGCTCGGTGCTGTCGCTGGCGCCGAACAGCCGCTCGAACACGTTGCGCGGATTGTTCTCCATCGGCAGCGGGGTGGTCGGCGTGCGCCAGACGATCGTGTTGTTGTAGGCGCAGCTGTAGCCGAGGGCGCAGGCCCCGGCCAGGTGGGTCGGCTCGATCGCCAACTCGAGCGAGGCGAGCTGCGTATCGGTTTCCCACTGCCGCGCGATGATCTGGTCGAGCGAGGTGCCGGCGCGCAGGTCGCCGCCTTCGGAGCGGTTGGCGCGGCAGCCGGTCATCCAGTAGGTCTGAACACGCGGATGGGCGCCGCCGTCGAGCCCTTCGCCGCGCTCGTTGTGGCACCCGCTGACGACGAGGACACGGTCCTTGAACGTCTCGATTGGCGCAAGGATCGGATTGACAGTGAGCGGCTTGCCGACCTCCGGCTGGTTCCAGACCGGCATGTTCATGCCCATGCCGACATAGATCGCTCCGAACCGACGGACCCGCGCGGCCGCGGATGCGCGGGTCGCTCGCAGCGCCGGGACCATGCTGTCGAGGAGCGGCAGGGCAATCGCGGCGCCGAGGCCGCGCAGGACCGTGCGCCGTGGCAGGTGCCTTCCCGTGTTGATGTTGCTCATGATGCGGCCATCCTCATGCGGAACGGAAGCGAGCGGGTGACGTTGCGTATCAGGGCGCGCCAGGTGTCGCCTTCGGCGGCCGTCCGGCGCATGATCTCCCTCACCGCCGGCATGTCGGCGGGCGACAGGGTGCGGCCGAGCGCATAGGTGAGCAGGCGCTCCGCCAGCGTAGCCCTGTACGCCGCAACCCGGCCCAGCAGTGCATTGCGGAAGGTGGACGGCCCGTCGAAAGGCGTCCCGTCGGGCAGCACGCCCGACGCGTCGACGGCGACCCCGCTGTCTTCCGCGCGCCATTTCCCGATGCCGTCGAAGTTCTCCAGGGCAAAGCCCAACGGGTCGATCTGCGCGTGGCAGGTCGCGCAGACCGGGTTGGCCCGGTGCTGCTCCATGCGCTGCCGCAGCGAGCCGTGGACTTCCGTGGCTTCGAGCGGCGGCACCTCTGCGGGCGGCGCGGGCGGCGGCGTGCCCAGGATGTTCTCCAGGACGAACTTGCCGCGCAGCACGACGGACGTCCGGTCCGGGTACGACGTGACGGTCAGCAGGCTGCCGTGTCCCAGCAGCCCGGCGCGGCTGCCGTCGGGGAGCGGCACGCGGCGAAAGTGGCTGCCGACCACGCCGGGGATGCCGTAGTGGCGGGCGAGGCGCTGGTTGACGAACGTGTAGTCGGCGGTCAGCAGCTCGGTGAGCGGCCGATCGGCGCGGAGCTGGTGCTGCAGCAGCCGCCGCGACTCGCGCTCGAACGCCGCCCGCAGGTTCTCGTCGAAGTCCGGGAACGCCTGCGGGTCCGGCTGCGCGGTCTCCACGTTGCGCAGCAGCAGCCACTGGCCGAAGAAATTGTCGATCAGCGCATCCGACCGCGGATCGTCCAGCATGCGGCCGACCTGGACGTCGACCGCGGCCGGGTCGTCGAGTTCGCCGGCGGCAGCCGCCTCGATCAGCGCATCGTCCGGCAGACTGCTCCACAGGAAGAACGACAGCCGCGACGCCAGGTCGAGTCCGCCGAGCCGGTACGGCGCGCCGGGCGCGGCACCGGGCGGGTCGTGCTCCACGCGGAACAGGAACGCCGGGTCGGTCAGCACGCGCACCAGGCCCTGCTCGATCCCGTCGTCGAACGCGCCGGCCTCGTCGCGCCCCGCGCGGAAGAAGCCGAGCAGCATGTCGAGCTCGTTCGCCGCAACCGGGCGCCGCCAGGCGCGGCGTGCCACCGTGCGGAGGATCTCGGCCGCGCACGCGTCGTCGCCGGGATCGCTCGGCCGGCAGGTGAACAGCCGCTCGCGGGACGCCGTGGCGCTCGGCCGCGCGGCGTTGAACGGGCCGGTGATTTCGATGCGGTCCAGGCCGGAGTCGATGCGGCCGTAGTTGACGTTGGACTGCGTGCCGGAGCCATAGCCGTCGCTGGCTGCCGGCAGCTTCGACATGCCGACCCCTTCGACGTACCAGTGATCGCGGTTGAACGCCACGCCGAGCGTGTGCTCGCCGGCCGTCGTCGTGATCCGCAGCCGAAGCTGCTCATCCGTTCTGTCGACTACGTAGCCGCCGCGCCCCATCTCGGCCAGATCGGGCCGAATGTCGAACCGCTCGAGGCGCTTGCCGTCCAGCCGCAGGTCCAGCAGGTTGCGGGCGTCGAGTCCGCGCACGTTGTTGCCGAGGTTGAGCGAGTTGCGCTGCAGGTACAGCCGGACCTCGTATTCGCCGTCCGCCGGGAAGTAGTGGCGCACGGCAGTTCCGCCGCGGGATCCGAACGGCAGCTCTTCGCTCATCCGCACGTCCTGCACCAGCGTGAGGTACGGCAGGCGGTACACCGTGGTCTCGGGCCGGATAGACGGGTCGCCGAGCGCCAGGCGGCTGATCTTCTTCGCCGCCAGCAGGTAGCGCTCGAGCAGCCCGGGCGACATCGTCAGAACCTCGGCGATGTTGTCGAAGCCCTGCAGCGAGTTGTCGCCGGGCAGGAGCGTTTCGCCGTCGATCTCCAGCGCCAGGAGGTCGCGGATCGCGTTCGTGTACTCGGTCCGGTTCAGGCGGTGGACCGACGTGCGGCCCGGGTTGGGCGCCCGCGCGGCGTGCGCGTCCAGCGCCGTCTCCAGTTCGGCAATCATCCGCCCGTAGGTGGCGCTGTCGGGCCGCGGCGCCCCGGCGGGCGGCATGACGCCCGCCCGCAGCTTGCGGACGACCTGCTCCCAGACATCGATGTGCGCTCCGGGCTCGGCGGGATCGAGCGTCTCCAGCACGAGCCCGCCAGTCTGCAGCCGTGCGTTGTGGCACCGGATGCAGTAGCGTTCGATCTCCTCGGCAACCGCCGCCGCCCGAGCCGTCTGGGCCGTGCCGCCCACGGCCAGCCCGGCGATGATGGCCGCGCTCCAGAAGGGCTTCGCCATGTAATCTCCTATGGCTTCAACTTGACAGCAAGGGCATGAGTTGTCAAGCGAAAGAACACGGCGTCGCCCGCTCCGGCTCGATCAGCAGGCACGCTGCCGACGAATGGGAAGCGCTGCACGCTCGAGCTGGTCGCGTCGCCCGCGTGTTGGCGGCCGAAACGGTCTGGCTCGGCGGCCGGCGCGCGTAGCATCCGGCGCACAGAACGGCCGGCCGCGTGGCGCGGGCCGCCGTACCGGATCGTCCACGTCAGATCGCGCCGCCCGCGCGCAGCCGGGCGATCTCGGCCGCGTCGAAGCCGAGGTCGTCGCGCAGGACGGCGTCGGTGTGCTGGCCCAGCGTGGGCGGGGGCGTGCGCACGGCGCCCGGCGTCGCGCCGAGCTTGACCGGCACGCCGAGCTGGCGGATGGCGCCGGCAATCGGGTGGTCGAGGGCGACGACCATGGCCCGCTCGAGGATCTGCGGGTCGGTGAACACCTGCTCGAGATCGCGCACGGCGCCGCAGGGAATGCCGGCGGCCTTCAGGCGGACCAGCCAGTCGGCGGCCGACCGCGTCCGCAGCCGCTCGACGAGCACCGCCTTGAGCGCGGCGCGCGCGTTTACGCGATCCTTGTTCGTGCGGAAACGCGGATCGTCGGCCAGGTCGTCCAGGCCGAGCACGCCGCAGAACGTGCGCCAGAGCTGATCGTTCCCGACGGCGACGACCAGCTCGCCGTCGGCCGCCTCGAGCGATTCGTAGGGCGTGATCGACGGGTGCCGGTTGCCGAGCCGGCCCGGTGCCTCGCCCGTGGCGAAGTAGGTCCCGGCCTGGTAGGTCAGCAGCGCGGCAACGGAGTCGAGCATTCCGACATCGACGTGCTGCCCGCGGCCGGTGCGCTCGCGCGCCAGGAGGGCGACGGTGATGCCGTAGGCGGAGAACATGCCGGAGACGATATCCACGATGGCCACGCCGAGCCGGTAGGCCGGTCCGTCCGACGGGCCGGTGATGCTCATCAGTCCGCCTTCGCCCTGCATCACCGCGTCGTAGCCGGGCTCGTCGCGGCGCGGACCGCTCTGTCCGAACGCGGAGATCGAGCAGTAGACGAGGTCCGGGCGCTGCCGCGCGACGTCGGCGTACCCGAGGCCCATCCGGTCGAGCGTCCCCGGCCGGAAATTCTGGACGAGGACGTCGGACCGCGCGATCAACTGGTCGAGCACGCGCCGCCCGTCGGGGTGCTTCATGTTCAGCGTCACGCTCTCCTTGTTGCGGTTGATGCTGAGGAAGTACGCGCTCTCGCCCTGCTGAAACGGCGGCCCCCAGCCCCGGGTGTCGTCGCCCTTGCCGGGCCGCTCGACCTTGATCACCCGCGCGCCCATGTCGGCCAGCATCATCGTGCAGTAGGGGCCGGCGAGGACGCGCGTCAGGTCGAGCACGGTGAGGCCGGCGAGCGCGCCGGCGTTGTCGGTCTGCGTTCCATCGCTGTCGGTCATCATTGGTATTCTGGCGCCGCCGGGCACCTGATCGCCACCGCGGGATGCGGTAGGATCGGGAAAGCATGGACGATCATGGGCGCCGCGTCTACGACTCCATTCTCGGCCTGCTGTCCAGCGCCGACAACCCCACCCCGCTGGTGCGCCTCGGCCGTGTGACGCCGTTCCGCCACGCGCGGGTGTACGCCAAGCTCGAGTGGTACAACCCGTTCGGCGCCGTCAAGGACCGCGTGGCGGCCAACCTCGTCGACGATGGCGAGGCGCGCAACACGGTGCAGGCGGACCAGAAGCTGGTGGAGCCGACCTCCGGCAACACCGGGATGGCGCTGGCCATGATCGCGAACGCGAAGGGCTACGCGCTCACCACGCCGCTGTCGAGCGAGATCCCGCTCGAGAAACGCACCATGCTGCGCTTCTTCGGGGCGGACGTCATGGAGCTCGACGACACGCTGTGCCCGGCGCCGGGGGCGCCCGAGGGCGCCATCGCCAAGGCGATGGAGATCGCCGACCGGCCCGACTTCCACATGCTGAACCAGTACGTCAACGAGGCGAATCCGGAGGCGCACTACAAGACGACGGGCCCCGAGATCTGGCGCCAGACGGAGGGCGGGGTGACGCACTTCGTGGCCGGGCTCGGCACGTGCGGCACCATCACCGGCACCGGGCGGTTTCTCAAGGCGCAGCGCCCCTCGATACAGGTGCTCGGCGTGCACCCGGCCGAGGGCCACGACATCCCCGGGGTCCGCAGCCTCCGCCAACTGCAGCAGACGAAGCTGTTCTTCCCCGACGAGTACGACGGGCTGGTCGAGGTGCAGAACCAGGCGGCCTTCGACCTCTGCCTGCGGCTGAACCGCGAGGAGAGCATCGTCGCCGGACCCAGCTCGGCCATGGCGCTGCAGGGCGCGTTCGAGCTCGTGCCCGATGAGCCCGGCAACGTCGCGGTGGTGATCTTCCCGGACAACGCCTTCAAGTACGCGTCGTCGGTGGTCAAGCATCTGCCGGGGCTCGCCGCGCAGCCGGCGAAGCCGGCGGCCCGCGACCCGCTGCTCGAGGTGATGCGGGAGAACGTGCGCGGCAATGCCGACCTGACCATCGACGTCGACGCCGCCCAGGCGCAACTGCAGAACGGCAAGCCGTTCGTTCTGGACGTGCGGCCGCGGGAGCAGTACCTGGAGGCGCACATTCCCGGCGCGGTGAACATGCCGCTCGCCGAGCTCGGCGCCGACCGCTCGGGGCTGCCGGCCGATCCCGATGCGCCGATTCTCAGCGTCTGCCAGCGCGGAAACGCTCGCTCTCGGGCCTGCTGTATCTCAAGTCGCTCGGCTATCGCAACGTCCGCAGCATCACGGGGGGCACGCTGGCGTGGCGCGAGAAGGGGTTCGCCACCGACTCGGGTGCGGCGTAGGAGGCATGGCGCAACCCGTGCTCACGTTGCGGGCCGAAGCCGACAGCGGCATTCGCCGGCACGGCCGCGAGGCGTACCCCCACGAATGCTGCGGGGCGCTCATCGGCCGCGGGCGGCAGGTGCTGGAAGCGCTGGCCCTGCCCAACGTCGCCGAGGAGAGCTCCCGGCGGCGGTTTCGCGTGCGGCCGTCCGACTATCTGGCGGCCGAGCGCCGCGCGGGCGAGCTGGGGGCGGAGCTGCTGGGGTTCTATCACTCGCATCCGGACCACCCCGCACGTCCCTCGCGGTACGATCTCGACCACGCGTGGCCCGTGTTCGCCTACGTGATCGTGGCGGTCGAGCGAGGGCAGCCGGGGACGATGACCTCATGGCGCCTGCGGGAGGATCGGTCGGCGTTCGACGAGGAGCCAATCGCGGTGGAGCCGGGCGGCCTGCCGCGGAGCGAGACAGGCGAGAGACCATGCCAACCAGGATTCTGATTCCGACGCCGTTGCGCGTCTACACCGGCAAGCAGGAGGTCGTCGAGGCCGAGGGCGGCACCGTCGGCGAGCTGCTGGCGAACATGACCGCTACCTATACCGACCTGCGCAAGCACCTGTACACGGACGACGGCCGGCTGCGCAGCTTCGTGGCCATCTACGTCAACGACGACGACATCCGCTTCCTCGACAGGGAGGCGACGCGGGTCACGGAAGACGACACCGTCAGCATCATCCCGTCGGTGGCGGGCGGGGGGCTGTCGTGACGGTCGCCGCCGCGGCGCCGGCGCTGAGCAATGCGGAGGTGGCCCGCTACAGCCGGCACCTGATCATGCCGGAGGTCGGCATGGACGGGCAGCTCAAGCTGAAGGCGGCCAGCGTGCTCTGCATCGGGGCCGGCGGTCTGGGCTCGCCCGTGGCGATGTACCTGGCCGCGGCCGGCGTCGGCCGGCTCGGCATCGTCGACTTCGACGTGGTCGACTACAGCAACCTGCAGCGGCAGGTGATTCACGGGACGCCGGACGTCGGTCGGCCGAAGCTCGATTCGGCGCGCGACAGCCTGCACGCGATCAATCCCGAGGTGCACGTCGAGACCCACGAAGTCGCGCTCTCGTCGGACAACGCCCTCGACGTGCTGGGCGGCTACGACGTGATCGTCGACGGCACCGACAACTTTCCGACGCGGTATCTCGTCAACGACGCCTGCGTGCTCCTCGGCAGGCCGAACGCCTACGGCAGCATCTTCCGGTTCGAGGGGCAGGCCTCGGTCTTCGCCGCCAAGGACGGGCCGTGCTACCGCTGCCTCTATCCCGAGCCCCCGCCGCCGGGGCTCGTGCCGAGCTGCGCCGAGGGCGGCGTGCTCGGGATCCTGCCCGGCGTGGTCGGCACCATCCAGGCGACCGAGGCGGTCAAGCTCATCATGGGTGTCGGCGAGCCGCTCGTCGGCCGTTTCCTGGTCTACGACGCGCTCCGCATGCGCTTCCGCGAGCTGAAGCTGCGCAAGGACCCCGACTGTCCGGTCTGCGGCGACAACCCGACCGTCACGGAGCTGATCGACTACGAGCAGTTCTGCGGCGTGACGCCCGCCGCCCCCGCCGAGCCGTCCGCGGGCGCCGCCGACGACGCCACCGTCGAGCAGCTCAAGGCGCGCATCGACAGCCGCGACGGCGTCTTCATCCTCGACGTCCGCGAGCCGCAGGAGTACCAGATCTGCGCCATTCCCGGCTCGACGCTGATTCCGCTCGGCGATCTGCCGAGCCGTCTCCACGAGCTCGAGGGCCGCGGCGAGATGATCGTCCACTGCAAGTCGGGCGCCCGCAGCGCCAAGGCCGTCAAGCTGCTCCGCGACGCCGGCTTCGCCCAGGCGAAGAACCTGCGCGGCGGCATCCTGCGCTGGATCGACGCCGTCGACCCGTCGCTGCCGAAGTACTGATGCCGCGCCCTCGACGCATTTCGGGTCACATCATTTCGGGTTCGACGTAGACCATCTCCATCCGCAGGCCCGCGCGGTCTACTCGCGGCTGTGGCGGAAGGGTCCTCAGTGCTGCGGCCGGCGCCGACGCTGTCAGCGCCGCGGCCAGCGCATCGACTGCGTCGTCGCGAGCGACCTCGCGGCGCCTGAATTGCCGCAGCATTTCCTCTACTTCCTGCTTGGCAGCTGGCCTAATCCGCTTCAGCAGCTCGATGCGTTCGCGGAAGCCTTCTTCCGTCTTCTTGTTGTGCTCCATCGGGCGCCGCCCGCCGAAGGCCCAGAAGCAGACTTCGGGGTGGATCTCGCGAACGATCCGCCGCGCCTTCGCATCGCCGCGCAGCAGGCGATCCACCTCTCGGCACTTGGGAAGGATGGCGAACGCCTGCCGGCTCAGTGCCTTGTCGGTCGCCCTGCGGCTGAGGCGCTTGGCATCCTCGTAGTCGACTGCGTCCAGCACGGGCCGCGCCGGGGCCGGAAATACGCTGCTCGCCCGGCGAGAGCCGAGTGCCCGTCGGGCGATTGGGTCGCATTCGCGCGGTCCGGGTCCGTCCAGCAGTCCGATTGGGATGTCGACGAAGACGCGGGCGGGCTCGCTTGTTTCGCCTACCAGGTCGGCGAGGGTGCGCACGATGCCCCAACGGGATCGACCGGACGGCTCCAGAGCGACGAAGAACCAGCCCGCGGGGCATCCATCGACGCCAATTGCAATAGCTGGCGCGCCGACGGCGGCGGACGGGCGCGGATTCGTCGATTCCGGCCCGACTGCCGCGGCGACCCACCGCTCGACGTGCCCGGCGAACTCCTCGAAGTCGTCGAGCGGGGCGCCGAGCGTGGCGGCTATGCGGTCGACGTCGATGTCGAGGTACCCGTGCACCAGCACGTTGCGGAAGCCGGCGATCCCGCGGAACCGCTTGCCGAAGGCGGGTGGCAAGACGGTCGCCTCGACCAGGCAATCGATAGAGGAGCCGTAGTTGGCCGGGTCGAGCCCTGCCGCGGAGCTGAGATGGCTCGCGATGTCGAGGGCGTTCTGCGCGCAGAGCTGGAGGCCGCGTTCGACGGCCCACAGTCGGTCGGAATCGGTGCTGAGCGCCTCCGGCGACACGCCGGCGTGCCTGCGCAGGCCGGCCAGGGCTTTGCGCAGCGCGACGAGGTGGCGGTCCACCACGCGCCGATCGGGCCGGCCCGGCGTCAAGACCGGTCATCCTCTCCGGCCGCGAAGCGTCGGGCGGCGTCCATCTTGTCGAGCTGCGGCAGGAAGTCGAAGTAGCGTGACAGCGCGTAGCCGGCGCGCGTCGTCGTTGCCTGCAGGTCCCGGGTGACGAGCAGGACGCCGTCGCGCAGGACCCGGTGGTAGAGCAGCGGCGGCGCCTGGTTCAGCACGACGACGTCGACGTCGTTCGTGCCGAGCGCGTCCATCAGGACCGTCGTCAGCTCGGCGCGGTAACCCCACTGGCCGTCGTCCGCGAGCGACGTGTCGATGTAGACCGCCACGTCGACGTCGCTCTGTCCGTGCGCATCGCCGCGCGCCCGCGAGCCGAACAGATAGGCGTCGAGGATCTCCGCCCGCGGTTCGAGGGCACGGGTGAGACGTGCGACGAGCTGCGCCGGATCGCAGCTCGGGCGGCCCAATCGGCTCATCATGTCATCATGTGGCATTGGGCGGCGGCGGGCAACAATCGCGACGCGGCTGCGTCACGTCGTGGTCTCGATCCCGCATCGCGCCGCGCCCCGGGGTCGCTTCCGGCGTTTGGAGGCGGCCGGCCGCGCGGGCTAAAATAGCGTCTGGCGAAACCTTCCGCCGTGGGGGGGCGGATGCTGCGACTGTCGAAGAAGGCCGACTACGCCCTGATCGCGCTGAAGGACCTGGCGTCCAGTCCGCACGGCACGTCGTCGAGCGCGCGGGAGATTGCTGCGCGCTACAAGATTCCCGTGGAGCTGATGGCGAAGGTCCTGCAACGGCTCGCCAAGCGCGGGCTGCTGGCCTCCCACCAGGGGACGCGCGGCGGCTATCACCTCGCCCGACCCGCGGCCCGCATCTCGGTGGCCGACGTCGTGCAGGCCATCGACGGGCCGGTCATGGTGACCGCCTGCTCCGACATCGACGAGAGCTGCGAGCAGTACCTGACTTGCAACGTGCGGGATCCGCTGTGGCGGCTGAAGGCGCGCATCGTGCACACGCTGGCGGAGTTCACCATCGACGAGCTGGCCCGCGCGGACTTGGCGGCGCCGCTTCCGCTCGATGCGAGCCGGGGAGCGGCCGCACCGCTGGTGTGGAGCACGCCGCCCGATCACTAGGAGTCTGCGCCGTATAACGGTGCACACGCCGCCAGGCGCGCCTCCCCGCGCTGACCATGCCCGAGTTGCCGATCTACCTCGACTACCACGCCACGACGCCGGTCGACCCGCGGGTGGCCGGGGCGATGGTCCCGTACTTCACGGAGCGCTTCGGCAACGCGTCGAGTCGGCACCACGCGTTCGGGTGGGCCGCGCGCGACGCCGTGTCGGCCGCGCGGCGCCAGATCGCCGGGCTGATCGGCGCCGATGCCCGCGAGATCTGCTTCACGAGCGGCGCCACGGAGTCGAACAACCTGGCCGTCCGAGGGATCGTCAACGCCGACTCCCGCCGGCCGCTGCACGTCGTGACGATGACGACCGAGCATCACGCCGTGCTCGATCCCTGCCGCCGGCTCGAGCGCGAGGGCGTCGAGGTGACGTACGTCGCGCCGCGTCCGGACGGGCTGTGCGACGTGGCCGACATCGAGCGCGCCCTGTTGCCCCACACCCGCCTCGTCTCGATCATGGCGGCGAACAACGAGATCGGCGTCCTGCAGCCGATTGCGCGGATTGCCGAGCTGACGCGACCGCGCGGCATCGTGCTGCACACGGACGCCGCGCAGGCGGTCGGCAAGGTGCCGGTCGACGTCGAGGCGCTCGGGGTCGACCTGCTGTCGGCCACGGCGCACAAGCTGTACGGCCCGAAGGGCATTGGCGTGCTCTACGTGCGGCGGCGCCGGCCGCGGCTGGCGATCGAGCCGCTGCTCGAGGGCGGGGGCCACGAGCAGGGCCTGCGCTCCGGCACCCTGAACGTCCCCGGCATCGTGGGCTTCGGCGCGGCGGCCGAGATCTGCCGGACCGAGCTGCACACGGAGGCGGAGCGGGTCGGCGCGCTGCGCGACCGCCTGCTCGCGGGCCTCACGGAGGGTGCTGGCGGCGTGACCGTCAACGGCTCGACGACGGCGCGTCTGCCGCACAACCTGAACGTGAGCCTCGACCGGCTGGAGGGCGAGTCGCTGCTCGTCGGGCTCGACGACATCGCAGTCTCGTCGGGCGCCGCGTGCACCTCGGTGAACCCCGAGCCGTCGCACGTGCTGCGGGCCATCGGCGTGCCTGACGAGCTCGCGCGCGCCTCGCTGCGCTTCGGGCTGGGGCGGTGGACCACGACCGACGAGATCGACTACGCCATCGAGAAGGTGGGCAGCCTGGCGGGTCGACTGCGCCAGCTGTCAGCGGTCGGTCAGGCGCCCTGACAGTGCCGGGAGCGATCGGGTACACTGGCCTCACGAGCAACCGTATCTGATGATCGAAGTCACCGCGGCGGCATCCCGGAGAATCCGTACGGCGATGGTCGACGAAGGCATGGCCGACGGCGGTCTGCGCGTCGGCGTGAAGGCCGGCGGCTGCTCGGGTCTCAGCTACGTCTTCAGATGGGAGGCGGCGCCGAGGCCCGGCGACGAGGTGTTCGCGAGCCCGGACGGCACGCGCATCTTCGTGGACAGCAAGAGCTACCGGTATCTCGACGGCACGGTTCTCGACTGCGACGCCAACATGCTCGGCCAGTCGCTGATTTTCCGCAATCCCAACGCCAAGAGCGAGTGCGGTTGCGGCCTGTCGTTCCAGGTCTAGGCCCCCGGCAGGGGGGCCTGCTGCGGGATCGCATGCCTGGCAACCGCGCGCGCTCCGCAGGGCAGCAACCCGGGCGCGTGTTCCGCAACTGAGCGATGACATCCACCGATCGAGGCTCGCCTGCTCACCGGCCCGTGGTCATCGTGTCGAATCGGGAGCCGTATCAGCACATCCGCAAGGACGACGGAACCGTCGGGTGGTCGCCGACGACGGGCGGCGTCGCGGTGGCGCTCGACGCCCTTATGCGCGAGCGGGGCGGCGTCTGGATCGCCCACGGATCGGGCGATGCCGACCGCGACGTCGTCGACGCCGACGATCGGGTGCGCGTGCCGCCGGACAGCCCGTCGTACCCGCTGCGGCGCCTGTGGCTCTCGCCGGAAGAGGAGAGCCGCTACTACGAAGGGTTCGCCAACGAGGGGCTCTGGCCCCTGTGCCACGAGGCGCACGTCCGGCCGGTGTTCCGCGCGGTCGACTGGGAGCACTACCAGCGCGTGAACGAGCGCTTTGCCGCGGTCATCGAGCAGGAGCTCCCCGATCATGCCGCCCCCGTCTTCATCCAGGACTACCACCTGGCGCTGGTGGCGCCGACCCTGCGCGCCCGCTGCCCGCACGCGAAGACGGCGCTGTTCTGGCACATCCCGTGGCCGCACCCGGACCGGCTGCGCATCTGTCCCTGGCGCAAGGAGCTGCTGGCCGGGCTGCTCGCCAACGATCTGCTCGCCTTCCAGTTGCCGCGCGACCGGCGCAACTTCATCGCGGCCGCGCGCGACGAGCTGGGCGCGGACGTGGCGCGGGGGATCGTGCGCCTGGCGGGCCACGTCACGACCATAGAAGCCGTCCCCATCGGCGTCGACTACGACCGCATCCAGCAGATCGCGCACGACGCCGCGCTGCCGGACGACATGCACCGCCTCGCCGCGGAGCTGGACATCAGGACGCCGGTCGTGGGCGTCGGCGTCGACCGTCTCGACTATACGAAAGGCATACCGGAGCGGCTCGATGCGCTGGATCTCCTCCTGGCGCGGCGCGCCGACCTGCGGGGCCGGCTGACCTTCGTGCAGATCGGCGTGCCGTCCCGGTCGACCATCGACAGCTACGCGGCGGTGGAGGCCGCCATCGACCGCAAGGTGGAGGAGCTCAATCGGCGCTATCCGCAGGCGGGCGGACCGATTCGGTACAGAAAGTCCGCGCTCAAGATCAAGCGCCTGGTCGCACTGTTCCGTCTCGCGGACTTCTGCGTCGTCAGCTCGCTGCACGACGGGATGAATCTGGTGGCGAAGGAGTTCGTGGCGGCGCGCGAGGATCTCGACGGCGTCCTGGTCCTGAGCGAGCTGGCGGGGGCCGCCCAGGAGCTTCACGACGCGCTCGCCATCAATCCGTACGACGTCGAGGGGTTCGCCCTGGCCCTGGAGCATGCCATCGACATGCCGCCCGACGAGCGCCAGCGGCGCATGCGGGCGCTGCGGCGCGTCGTGGCCGGCCGCGACGTCTTCAGGTGGGCATCCGATATTCTCGAAGGGCTCGACAGTCTCGACCCGTCCGCCCTGCCCCCGGCCCCCGGCCGCGCGCTGCCGACGCGCCGCCGCGCGTCGGCGTTCCGGGCGTCGTCCGGTGGCTTCAAGCCGTCCTGACCGGCGTGCTAGACTGCCTGCCCATGCCGTTGCGAGAAGCCGTGAGCGGCGCTCTGCAGCACAGCATGCGCGCGTACTACCTGCCGCTGGCGGCGGGGGTCGTGCTCGCGGCGAGCGCCTTCATGCCCTGGATGCTGTTGGGCGACCTGCGCTTCCGCGGCGTGCCGGGTGTCGCCGGCCTGTGGGTGATTGGGCTGGGGTTGCTGGCGGTGGCCCTCGCGGTGCTCAGCTTCATCACCCGCAAGAACTCGCGGCATCCGCTGCTGCTGGTCGGTCTGGCCGCGTTCGCCGTCCTGCTGGTGTCCGAGCGGCTGATGGAGCGGCGCGTGTCCGAGCAGGCGTGGGCCCGCTCGCAGGCGCGCGCCATCGTGGCCGGAGGGACCCCGGACGCGGTGCCCGAGCCGGCCATGGCCCCGGGCGCCTACGTAGGCCTGTCCGCGGCTGCCGTGATCGCGATGTTCGGCCTGACCATCGTCGTGCGGCGGGCGGTGCAACCCTACGCCGAGCCGGAAGACGACGATGCCTGACAACCCGACAGCGCCGCTGCGCATCACCGTGGCGCACAGTCCCGATTCCGACGATGCCTTCATGTTCTACGGCTTCGCCTGCGGGGCCGTGGCGGCGGAGCGGTTCGCGATCGACCAGGTCCTGGCCGACATCGAGAGCCTCAACCGCGCCGCGTTCGAGGGCACGTACGAGGTGACCGCGGTGTCGTTCCACGCGTACGCGCACCTCCAGGATCGCTACGCCCTGCTGCCGCACGGCGCGAGCATGGGCGACCGCTACGGGCCGATCGTCGTCACGCGCGCCGACGGGCCGACGTCGCTCGCCGGCGTGACCGTGGCCATTCCCGGCGAGTTGACGACCGCGTACCTCGCGCTGCAGTTGTTCCACCCGGACGTCGCCTACCGCGTCATGCCGTTCGATGCGATTCAGCCGGCGGTCGTCGACGGCACCGTGGAGGCCGGCCTGCTGATCCACGAAGGACAGCTGACCTACGGCGACGAGGGGCTGCGGTGCCTGGTGGACCTCGGCATCTGGTGGGCCGAGCGGACCGACGGCCTGCCGCTGCCGCTGGGGTGCAACGTCATCCGGCGCGACCTCGGCGACGAGACGATGCTGGAGGTGTCGCGACTGCTGCACGCGAGCATCGCCCACGCCCTCGACCACCGCGACGACGCGATTGCCTACGCGCTGGATTTCGGACGCGGCCTCGACGTCGACCGGACCGACCGCTTCGTGGGCATGTACGTCAACGAGCTGACGCTCGACTACGGCGACCGCGGCCGTGCCGCCGTGGAGCGGCTGTTCGCCGACGCCTACGACCGCCGGCTGATCCCGCGGCCCGTGCCCGTCGAGTTCGTGGGCTCTCCGGCATGACATGCGCTGAGGGATCGAGAGTTCCACTCATGTACGCCCGACTTGCCGCGGCCGGCCTGCGCGACGTGACCGACAAGCTCGATGCGGGCATCCGCCTCGAGCTCGACGACGGCGTGAGCCTGTTCGAGTGTCCCGACCTGCTCGCCATCGGGTGGCTCGCCAACCGCGAGCGCGAGCGGCGCCACGGGGCGCAGGCGTTCTTCAACCACAACATCCGTCTGGAGGCGACGAACGTCTGCGTCGCGAGCTGCCTGTTCTGCGCCTTCGCCCGCCTGCAGCCGGGCGACGACGGCGCCTACGCCATGACGCTCGAGGAGGCGTGGAACAAGCTCCGGGCGCGGGCCGACCAGCCGCTCACGGAGGTGCACGTCGTCAACGGCCTGCACCCCGACCTGCCCTGGGACTACTACCTGGAGCTGCTGCGCGGCTTCAAGCGGATCAAGCCCGACATCCACCTGAAGTGCTTCACGGCCGTCGAGATTGCCTTCTTCGCGGAGCTGTACGGGAAGACCGACGAGCAGGTGCTGCGCGAGCTGATGGAAGCCGGGCTCGACTCGCTGCCGGGCGGCGGCGCCGAGGTGTTCGCCGAGCGCGTCCGGCGCAAGATCTGCCACGACAAGTGCGACGGGCCGCGCTGGCTCGAGATCCATCGCCTCGCCCACCGGCTCGGTCTGCGGTCCAACGTCACGATGCTCTACGGCCACATCGAGACGCACGCCGAGCGGGTGGACCACATGCTGCGGGCCCGGGCGCTGCAGGACGACACCGGCGGCTTCCAGGCCTTCATCCCGCTCGCGTTCCACCCCGACAACAACCGCATGGAGAAGCTGCCGGCGCCGAGCGCCGCCGACACGCTGCGCGTCCACGCGGTCGCGCGGCTGATGCTCGACAACATCCCGCACGTCAAGGCGTTCTGGATAGCCACCGGCGTCGAAGTGGCCCAGACCGCGTTGTGGTTCGGCGTGGACGACCTCGACGGCACGGTGCAGGAGGAACGCATCTACCACATGGCGGGCGCTCCGACGCCCGAGGCGATGACGCCGGCCGAGATCAGCCGGCTCATCCGCGCCGCCGGCCGCACCCCGATCGAGCGCGACACGCTGTACAACGTCGTGTCGCAGCCGGCCTGAAAACGGGCCGTGTTGTGGTAGCATGGACGAGGAGTCAGGTTCTCCTGCGCGGGGCCTGGCTCTTTTAATGTCCAGGGCTTGGGAATTTTTTCACAAGGCGCGGACCCGGGTGCTGGGTCGGCGCTTTTTCTTGTCGCAAGATTGAGAAAAGTTTCACAGGTGGTGCGCCCGGGCGCACGGAAAGGAGAGGGCGGATGGACGTCGAGCTCCTGACCCGATTCGAGAGCGAGCAGATCGGCGAGCGGCAGCCGTTGCCGGATCGCTACCTCGGCCTGCCGGACGAGGAGATGGAGCAGCGCATTGCCCGCGCCCGCGCGGATCTCGGCTCGCGGCTGCTCATCCTCGGCCACCACTACCAGCGGGACGAGGTCATCCGGTTCGCGGATTGCACGGGCGATTCGTTCAAGCTCGCACGGCAGGCGGCCGAGCGGCGCGCCGCCGACTACATCGTCTTCTGCGGCGTCCACTTCATGGCGGAGAGCGCGGACGTGCTGAGCGCGCCCCACCAGCAGGTGGTGCTGCCCGACCTGGCCGCCGGGTGCTCGATGGCCGACATGGCCGAGGCCGATCAGCTCGAGGTCTGCTGGGACGAGCTGCAGGCGATGGGCGCGACGGACGTCGTGCCGGTCACCTACATCAACTCGGCGGCCGCCATCAAGGCGTTCTGCGGCGAGCGCGGCGGCGTGGTCTGCACGTCGAGCAACGCGGGGCCCACGCTCGAGTGGGCGTGGAAGCGCGGGCGGCGGATCCTGTTCCTGCCGGACCAGCACCTCGGCCGCAACACCGCCTACAAGATGGGCGTGCCGCTCGACGAGATGGCGGTCTGGGATCCGGAGCTGGCGTACGGCGGCGTGTCGCCCGATCGCCTGCAGGCCGCCCGCATGCTGCTCTGGAAGGGCCACTGCTCGGTCCACACGCGCTTCAGCGTCAAGCAGGTCGAGCACCTGCGGCGCGCGCATCCGGGCATCCGGATCATCGTCCATCCCGAGTGCACGTGGGACGTGGTCCAGGCGGCCGACGACAGCGGCTCTACCGAGTACATCATCCGGGCCGTAAGCAGCAGCCCGGCCGGCTCCACGTGGGCGATCGGCACCGAGATACACCTCGTCAACCGTCTGGCGCAGGAGCTCGCGCCCGAGCGGACGGTGATGACGCTCGACCCGATCGGCTGCCTCTGCTCGACCATGTTCCGGGTATCGCCCAACCACCTGCTGTGGGTGCTCGAGGGGCTGCGCGACGGGGTCGTGCACAACCGCATCGTCGTCCCGGACCGCGAGAAGCACTGGACGCGCGTGGCCCTCGACCGCATGTTGGAGATCCACTAGACTTCGTTGACTTTCTTGCTGCATTCGCTTCGAAGGAGAGCCGCCGATGGCCCATGAACTGCCCCCGCTCCCGTACGACTACAACGCGCTCGAGCCGCACATCGACGAGCAGACGATGCGGATCCACCACACGAAGCATCACCAGACGTACGTCACCAAGCTCAACGGTGCGCTCGAGAAGCATCCGGAGCTGGCCGGCAAGAGCGTGGACGATCTCATCGCCGATCTCGCGAGCGTGCCGGACGACATCCGGACGGCCGTGCGCAACAACGGCGGGGGACACGCCAACCACACGTTCTTCTGGCAGGTGATGAAGCCGAACGGCGGCGGTGCGCCGACCGGCAAGGTGGCCGCGGCAATCGATACCGCGTTCGGCTCGTTCGATGCCTTCAAGGCGCAGTTCGCCGCGGCCGGCGCCGGCCGCTTCGGCAGCGGCTGGGTCTGGCTGGTCAGCACGGGCGGCGTGCTCAGCATCGAGAGCTCGCCCAACCAGGACAGCCCGATGATGGACGGCAAGACGGCCATCCTCGGCCTCGACGTCTGGGAGCACGCCTACTACCTGAAGTACCAGAACCGGCGGCCCGACTACATGGCGGCGTGGTTCAACACCATCAACTGGGACGAGGTGAACCGCAGGCTCGGATAGGGCGCGGGCTGGATGTCCTCGGTCCTGTTCCTGTTCCTGGCCCATCTCGGCGTCGGCATCGCGGGCACGCTGCTGCTCGTCGATTCGACGGCGGGCGTGAAGTTCTTCCGCTTCAACGCCGGACTGGCGGCCGTCCTGCTGCTGGTCGCGCTGGCGTTTCGTCCCGAGACGGCGGCTGCGACGCCCGCGGCGACGGTCGGGCTGTGGGCGCTCGGCGTGTCCACGGGCGCGTTGCTGGTCTACTGGGCCACGATCGGGCGCGCCCTGGCGCGCATCCGGCCGCTGCTGCTCTGGACGACCGCCGCCGCCGGCGCGGTGGCCCTCGTCGCGCAGGGCCTGGCGGCCGCCGCCGTCGAGAGCGGGCCGTCGGCTGCACTGACCATCGCCAGCTTCGTTTCGTCCGCCGCGCTGCTCGGCGGCGCCTGCACCGCGATGATCCTCGGCCACTGGTACCTGGTGCTGCCGTCGATGGACGTCTCGCTGCTGCAATCGATCGTCAGGTTCCACATCGGCTCGACCGTGCTGCGCATCGCGGTCGTCGGCGGTGTGCTGTGGGCCGCGCTGGCGACGTGGGAATCGCCGTCCGGCGCCGGGTACGCCAGCTACGTCTGGTCGCTCGACGGCGTCTTCCTGTGGCAGCGCGTGCTGTTCGGCCTGCTCGGGCCGGCGGTGCTGGCCTACCTCACCTGGGAGACGGCGAAGATCCGCTCGACCCAGTCGGCCACCGGCATCCTCTACGTGGACTTCTTCACCGTCATCGTCGGCGAGGTGCTGGCCAAGTACCTCCTGGTCTCGACGCGGGTGCCGCTGTGAACCTCACGCTCGTCTGCCCCGACTGCGCCGGCCGCCTGCCGGTGGCAGCCGCCGCCGCCCCGCCTGCCGTGCGCTGCGGGAGCTGCGGCCGCACCATCCCGCTGGCGGTGAGCGCCAGGGTCCGCGCCGACGAGGAGGCCGACGTCTGTCCCGTCTGCGAGGGCCGCGAGCTGTACGTTCGCAAGGACTTCGACCCCAAGCTGGGGCTGGCCGTGATCGTCACCGGCGCCCTCATCAGCGCCGGCTTCTACTGGTTCGGGATGGACCTCGTCGCCTACGGCGTGCTCGGGGCCGCCGCGCTGCTCGACTTGATCGTCTACGGCCGGCTGCGCGACCTGTCGGTCTGCTACCGCTGCCACACCGAGTTCCGGGGCAGCTACCGCCGGACGGCGCCGATCTTCGATCTCCACACGGCCGACGAGCTCGAGCTCGACTGGGCGCGGCGGATCGGCAAGCGGTAGGCAGCGGCCCCGGGCGGCCGCGGGTTCCTACGCGCGCGGCCGGCGCCAGGCCAGGATCAGCGCGGCGACGACGGCCAGCCCGAGCAGCCGCCGCGGCCCGTTCACGAAGACCACCGCCCCGTTGACGATCATGAACAGGAACGCGCCGCGCACGGCGAGCGTCCACGCCGGCGCGCGCCGCGCGTAGCCGGCCGGCGCCAGCTGCCACCAGAGCCCCTCGCCGATCCAGAGCAGGGTGAAGCCGTAGTTCACCCACAGGCCGGCGCCCGAGGCGAGGCCGAACAGTGCGTCCGTCTGCGCGGCCGTATCCGCGTAGGCCGCGGCGTGGCTCCAGTCGTGGTGGGTCGCGAAGGTGACGGCGACGTGCGCCAGGTAGCAGGCCGCGCCCAGCAGCCAGACGGGTCTCGCCCAGGGGCGCGCCGGGCGCCGTGTCCGGCCGTACTCGCCGGCTGCGTACAGGCCGAGCGCGGACCAGATGGTGAGAATCGTCGCCGGCGACGGCGGCAGCGGCGCGGGCGGCATGGTGCGGCGGCCGTCAGAACAGCTTCACCTCGACGACCTCGCCCTTTTCCACGAGATCGGTCTGGGCCGGGATCTCGATGTAGCCGTCGGCATGCGACATGCTCGTGATGTCGCCCGAGGCCTTGAAGGCGGCCACGGCCTCGCCGCCCACCACCCGCACCGTGTAGAACTGATGGCGGCCGGTCGTCGACACGACGCGCTGGGCGCTCGGCACGGACACCGTCCGCGGCCGGTAGGCGGGCAGCCGGGCCATCCGCCGCAGCAGCGGCACAAGCAGCATGTAGGCGTTCGAGAGGCACGAGCTGGGGTAGCCGGGCATGCCGAAGACCGGCGTGTCGCCAATGCGCCCGAACACGGTCGGCTTGCCGGGCTTGACGGCGATGCCGTGGAACAGCACCTCGCCGCGCCGCACGAGCAGGTCGAGCATCAGGTCGCGCTCGCCGACGGAGCTGCCCCCGGAGAAGACGAGCAGGTCGGCGTCGCTGCAGGCGTCGAGCGCGGCGTCGAGCGCCTCGAGCGTGTCGGCAGCGGTCGGGTGGCCGACCGCCCGGCCGCCGTGCCGCTCGACGACGGCGCCGACCGTGAACCGGTTGATGTCGTAGATCTGGCCCGGACCGAGCGGCCGCCCCGGCTCGATGATCTCGTTGCCGGTCGACAGGATGGCAACCGTCGGACGGTCGAAGACGTCGGCCTCCGCGATGCCGAGCGCCGCGACCGACCCCAGGCGGCTGGGGGTCAGCAGGTCGCCCACCGCGAGCAGCGCCTGGCCGGCCGCGATGTCCGCCGCGCGCCGCCCGACGTGCTGGCGGGGATAGACCGGCGTGAAGATGCGCACGCCGCCGCCCTCGTCGCGGTCGGTCTGCTCGACCATCACCACCGCGTCGGCACCCTCCGGCATCGGCGCCCCGGTGGCCACCTGCGTGCAGTCGCCGCGCTCGAGACGCTTGTCGGGGACGCGGCCGGTGTGGACGGTCTCGATGCAGCGCAGCGTGCGGGGCGTGTGGCTGCCGGCGCCGAACGTGTCCTCCGCGATGACGGCGAAGCCGTCCATGGCGGCGCGGTCGAACGGCGGCACGTCGGCGGTGGCGACGACCTCCGCGGCGAGGACGCGGCCGGCCGCCTCCTCCAAGGGCACGCGGACCGCGCGCTCGATCGGGCGCGCCGCGGCGCTGATGAGGTCGAGCGCCTCGTCGAGGGGGATCGTGGTCCGGATGGGGCGCATCGTCGCGCCGACGCTGTCGGTCATCGTCTCGCCTCGCGAACCAGGTGTCCGAGCTCCGGCAGAATCAGCTTCGTCATGGCCAGGCGCACGGCATGCTCCGAGCCGGGCAGGCTGATCACGATGGTTCCCCCGGCCAGACCGGCGCAGGCGCGGCTCAGCATGGCCGCCGGCCCGATCTCCTGGAAGCTCAGCCCGCGAAACAGCTCGCCGAAGCCGTCGATGCGCTTCTCCAGCAGGGCGGACACCACCTCGTAGGTGCCGTCCCGGCGCGTGAGGCCGGTGCCGCCGGTCGTGATGACGACGTCCACGCCGCGCTCGGCGATGCCGGCCCGCAGGGCGTCCCGCACGCGGTCGGGATCGTCCGGCACTATCGTCCGGCCGGCCACCGCGTGCCCCGCCTCGGCGAGCAGCTCCACAATGGCCGCACCGCCGCGGTCGGTCTCCACCGTGCGGGTGTCGCTCACCGTCACGACGGCGCAGCGCGTCGTCTTCGGCGCATCGGCACGGTGAGCGAGATGGCTCACGGGCCGGATTATAGCAATGCGCCGCGCGCCCCCGGCGGGTTGCCCGGCCCGCGCGAAGTCCTTACGATCGAATCGTGCCGGCGCGCGTCCCGCCGTTGTCGCTGCGGAGGCTGTCGGTCCCGGGGCTCGCGCTCGTCGTCGCCGCGCTGTGCCTCGGGGGTCCTGCCGGACAGGACGCCGGCGGTCCGGACGCCGGGGCACGGCGCTGGGTGGACGACACCCTCGCGCGGCTGACGCTCGAGGAGAAGATCGGCCAGCTCCTGATGCCGTCGTTCCGCTCGGTCTATACGAGCAGCGACAGCCGCACGTACGAGGACCTCACCGCGCTCGTCCGCGAGCAGCACGTCGGCGGCTTCATCCTCTTCGGCGCCCGCCATCCGCGGCCCGCCGTCCTGCTCAACCCGAGCTATGCGGGCACGGCGCTCGGCGAGCCGCTCAACGCGGCGTCGCTGATCAACCGCCTGCAGGCGGTCTCCGACCTGCCGCTGCTGGTGACGGCCGACTTCGAGACCGGCGTCGGCTTCCGCCTCGCCGGGGGCACGGTCTTCCCGCACGCCATGGCGTTCGGCGCGGCCGGCGATCCGCGACTGGCCTTCGAGGCGGCGCGCATCACCGCCGCCGAGGCGCGGGCCATCGGCGTGCACGTCAACTTCGCCCCGGTCGTCGACGTCAACAACAACCCGCGCAATCCGGTCATCAACATCCGCTCGTTCGGCGAGGATCCCCGCCGGGTCGGCGCGCTCGCCCGGGCCTACGTCGCCGGGCTGCAGGCCGGGGGCATGCTGGCCACGGTGAAGCACTTTCCCGGCCACGGCGACACCGACGTGGACTCGCATATCGGGCTGCCCACCATCAACCATCCGCGCGACCGCCTCGAGCGCATCGAGCTGGTCCCGTTCCGGGCCGGGCTCGACGCCGGCGCCGCGGCCGTGATGACGGCCCACATCCAGCTCGCGGCGCTGGAGCCCGCGCCGGCCACGCCCGCCACCTTCAGCGCCCGCATCGTGGACGGCCTGCTGCGCGACGAGCTGGGGTTCGGCGGTCTCGTGTTCACCGATTCGATGCGGATGCGCGCGGTATCCGAGCTGGTCCCGCCGGGCGAGGCCGCGACGCGCGCCGTCGCCGCCGGGCACGACGTGGTGCTGCACTCGCCTGCCGACGTCGCGGCGTTCGACGCCCTGCGGGCAGCCGTGTCGGCGGGCAGGATCGGGGAAGACCGCATCGACCGCTCGGTTCGGCGCATCCTCGGCGCCAAGGCGCGCCTCGGCCTCCACCGGCGGCGGCGGGTCGGCCTCGACGCCCTGCCGGCCGTGGTCGGGACCCGCGCGCACCGCGCCGTGGCGCGCGGCATCAGCGAACGCTCGCTGACGCTGATCAAGGACGACGAGCGCCATCTGCCGCTGCGAACGCCGCGGACGGGCTCCGTGCTGTACCTGTCGGTGCTCGACTATCCCGCCGGCTGGGGCATCGGTGCGCCGAGCCGCACGTTCATCCCCGAGCTCGAGGCGCGCTGGCCGAACGTCACCGCGGTCGAGCTGTCGGACCGCACATCGCTCTCGGAGATCGAGCTGTTGCGCGAGAGCGCCCGGCGCTACGATGCGGTGGTGGCCGGCGTGTTCGTGCGCACGGCGTCCTACAGCGGCCGCATGGATCTGGCGCCGGCGCTCGTCGACCTGCTGGCGCGGCTCGGCAGCGATTCCGAGGCGACCGGCCAGCCGTTCGTCGCGGTCCTGTTCGGCAACCCCTACGCCGCGGCGTTCCTGGCCGACCTGCCGGCGATCCTGCTCACCTACGACTTCTACGACCTCGCCGAAGCGTCGGCCGTGCGCGCCCTGGCGGGGGAGACCGCGATCCGCGGCCGGCTGCCGGTCGGCCTCGGCACCCGGTTTCCGCTGGGCCACGGCCTCGAGCGGGATGCCGTCGGATCGTCCCCGCCAGGGTCGCGCTGAGCCCGAGCCAGCTCCGGAGCGTCCTTCAGGCCGAGCGCGTCGACGCGACCGACCACATCAGGCCGGCCCCTGCGAGCCTGCCGCCTGCGCCATCACCAGCTCTGCCGGCCCAGGCAGCCCGAGGGTCTTGCGGATGGCCCCGAGCGCGCCCACGTGGTACGCCTCGTGGAACACGCAGAAGGCGACGGCATCGAGGACCGGCCGGCCGACGCGGAACCCGCCCTCGACCGCGCGGCGGATCGTCGCCTCGCCGGCGTCCTCGAGCGCGGCGTCGAGATCCGCCTCGATCCGCTTCCAGTGCTGCAGGAATTCGGCCACGGTCGGATAGTCGGCCCCGTCGGTCGCGCCGGAGGTGGCGAACGCCACGCGGAAGGGGCTCTTCTGCGGCGTCCCGAGCATCGTGATCAACTGGCAGCGGAAGTCGAGGATGTGGCCCACGTGCCAGGCGATCGACGGCCCCTCGCCGTCTCGCGTGCGCCGCCGCGCCAACTCGTCGGTGAGGTCGCCGAGGACGAGCGGCACCAGCATGTTGGCCGTACGCAGGCTCGCGGCGGCGGATTCGAGCGTGGGGATCATCAGTTGGTCTCCTTGCCGGCATTCTACCGTTCGCAGCGCGGCGTCCGACATGCTCGAGGTCACGCTTCGCCGACCCCCATGTCGAGGAAGTGCCGGCGCAGTTGACGCCAGGGTCCAGGACCGTAGTACGCTTAGACGTACGCGCCCTTAGCTCAGCTGGATAGAGCGTCTGGCTACGAAGCCGTTTCGGATTGGCCAGAAACCTCAATGATCCCCGGTTTTACTAGAGAAAATGTAGTTGCAAAGAGGACTCTCGGGGACAGAAGAGGACTCTCGGGGACAGAAAAGGCTGGCAGTACGGCTGGCAGTACTCCGCGTGAGTTCGTGGGCAACGCGCCCGCCGGGAAGCCTCCATTTTCCCGCCCCGTCCTCCTGCGAGTTGGGATGCCGTATCTGCCGCCGCGATGGGGAATTGCCTGGCTACGCGGAAGCTCCGCCCGCCGTCCCCACGGCCGTCGAGCGACGGGAGCCCACCCACGCCGCCCTGCCGGACGCCCCCGACGCCGAGGTTGAACCGGTGGCCGCCCGCCCCCACCCGGCGCAACCCGTCGCGCATCGCCCGGTAAGCCAATACCCCACTGCGTGAGTCGGCCTACGGCCTCTCCGTGCCCCGGCAGATCCGACCCACCATCCCGTAGCCGACATCGGCCGCGAACTACCCGCCCATCTCGGACGGCTCCGAAGTCGCGCGTCGCCGGACGACGGCGTCACGACCGGGCAGCCGTGCTCGAGTGGCTCGCGTCCGGCGCGCCGAGCCGACCGCGTGCCCCCTCACTGCCCCAGCACCTGTGATAGACTTCCCCCTGTGCCCACTGCTCATGGCCCTTCCGTCGGTCCGGCGAGTACGTTGCCCCCTGACCTCTGCGCCTAATCCTACCCGGTGCGCTGGCAAGACCGTGCCGCGTCCCGTCCCCGCCGCGCTGTTGCCGGCCCCGCTCTGCCATACTGGCCCTTCTACGTCGTCGGCCGGCCTTCCACCCTCCTCGCATCCGCCCGCACACACCCTTCTGGTCCGCGACATCCGCTGACCCGACTCCATGACACACGAGCCCATGCCCACGTCTACGCCGCCGTCACCGTCTACACCACAGAGCTACTCCGATGGTTTCGACATTGAGCAGGTCACCGCGATCGATGCATGGGCCGATGAGCTGGGCGGTCAGACATGGGCAATATACTGCGGCTCCGCCGTTGACGTCCTGAAGCAAATCTCCTCAGCCAGCGTCGATTGTGTCGTCACTTCGCCCCCTTACTTCTGGCTCCGCGACTATCAAGTCGACGGACAAATCGGCCGTGAGGACACCGTCGATGACTACGTTACCGCACTTGTAGGTGTACTCCGAGAAGCACGACGGATCCTGACACCGAGCGGCATCTCCTTCCTGAACATTGGTGACACATTCTACTCCGGTAAGGGCCAGTCTCAGGGTCAAGACGGCAAGAGCAAGAAGCGGCGCTTCGGATTGCGCGCGGTGGACAAGAGCGGCGGCCTCGGCATCGGATTACAGCGCAAATCTCTCATTGGGATTCCATGGCGGGTCGCGCTTGCCCTCGTGACAGACGGCTGGATTCTCAGAAGCTCCGTGATATGGCACCGAAAGAATTGCTTGCCGGAACACGTTCTTGATCGACCGGCCCGCAGCTATGAGTACGTTTTTATCCTCGCTAAGAATCGCTATTATCACTTCGACAAGCAGGCACTCCAGTCTCGCAAGATTGAAGAGGACTTGTGGACAATTCCCGCGCAACCGCGCTCCACCAATGGCCTTGACACCGCTCCGTTTCCGGACGAGCTCGTTGAAGCATGCCTCGCCATCGGATGTCCCGATGAGGGTGTTGTATTAGATCCGTTCGTAGGGAGTGGCACCACCGTTAGGGTGGCGTTATCGTCCGGCCGCTCTGGTATCGGGATCGACCTCAATCGCGACTTCTGTCTTCATGCAGTCAGCTCGTTGAGAGCCCTGTAGAGCCATGTATCTATCCAATTCTGCGCTCCGTTGGGCCATACGCGAGTTGCAACGCCAATCGCATCCATTCGTGGGCATTTCCTTCCTTGCTTGCAAGAAGGAGCGTTTTCCCGTAGGGGATGTAAAAGGCGTCAGCTTGGACGCGATAACGAGAAGCCACCTTGAGGAGCATCACCGGCTTGACCCCCAGAGCTTACACTACTTCCAGCCCTTCAAGAGCACCAGCCGTTGGGTATCTCCTAGGTATGCGTCATCTGGATTGCAGGGAACCAATACGCGAACATTTCGCGACGTGTTTATTCACCAGAAGAACCGTAAACGCTGGGGCTTTCAACCGAACTACGTAACAAGAATTCGGGACATTGTTCGCGACTCCCAAGGTGGTCACGACCGCGTCCCAATACCCGCAGTGGCCATCTGGATCGGCAAGGAGCGGGCCTGGCCCGCCAGTACGACGCCACAAACATTGCTGGAGACGTTTATTTCCGACCACGGCATCACCGCAGAGGAACTACAGGCATTATTTTCGCCAGTAGACTACCCCGAGTCGTGTGGATCACTGCTAAGCAGGAAGCGCCCGAACATTCGTTCCGTCGCACATGAATTCGGTCAGCCACCTGATGCTCCCAGCGAGGCTAGAGGCACCTTAACATCGCTTCATCTACGAGACATCGGTCCGGCGGCCCGATTCGATCTCGATTTTGGCGAAAGGCTGACGCTCATAACGGGCGACAACGGGCTGGGCAAGACCTTTCTATTGGACACCACTTGGTGGGCGTTGACTGCTAACTGGGCGAATAGACAAGCTACGCCAATCATCGATGGGCAGCGGAGGAGCCCATCCATCCGGTTTAGGGTTCGTCATCAGGGAAAGTCGAAGACGATCTCAAGTCATTTTGATCGAGAGCGTCGAACGTGGCGCGACGGGAGTCGGGGCAAGCCGCCGGTTTCGGCACTATGCCTATATGCGCGACTGGACGGGTCGATAGCGGTTTCCGATGAGGCCCGTCGAGGACTGCTCGCGCACGGACCATCAACGCCGGATGTCTTTTCCCGTAGTGAGATATGGGACAGTAAGCCCGGCGAAATCGAGGGCCTTGTTCGCGACTGGGCGACGTGGCAGATGACACAGGACCGGGAAGGCGATAGGGGCGCGTTCTATACGCTGGTACGAGTATTGGAACATCTTTCATCCGAGGATCTTGGGCCTCTTGTCCCCGGGGAACCACAGCGAATCCTCGGAGATCCTCGGATGATCCCGACGATACGGTTTCCGTACGGCGATGTGCCCATCCTGATGTCGTCTGCCGGTGTTCAGCGGATACTGGCGCTCGCGTACATCGTGGCGTGGGCGTGGCATGAGCACGTCATCGCATCGGAGCAAACAGGTAAGGACCCGCTCCAAAAGATGGTCATACTGGTAGACGAGGTGGAAGCGCATCTCCATCCTCGCTGGCAGAGAGCGATTCTGCCGGCGTTGATGACGGTAGGGAAGCTTCTGAGTGGCAGCCTGCGAATGCAGGTGATCGCTGCGACGCATTCGCCCTTGGTGGTGGCGTCCGTGGAGACGGAGTTTTCGTCAGCGTCAGACGTTCTGTACCATCTCGCGCTGAACGGTGGAGATGTGACGCTGGAGAGCGTTGAATACCACAAGTATGGTGATAGCTCAGCGTGGCTTACGTCACCGGTATTCGGTTTGCGCCACGCTCGGTCGAAGGACGCAGAGAAGGCTATTGAGGAAGCGAAGGCCGTCCAACTTGATGCGGTGGCCGATGCGGAGACGGTGCGCCGACTATCGGCGGAATTGCGACGCTGTCTGGGGCCGGATGATCCGTTTTGGCCGCGCTGGATGTACTTTGCTGAGCGGCTTGGTGGGAACGACGCATGATTCCAGTGGTAAGGCAACCGGAGTACGGAGATTTCGACAGGGAGGTACGACAACCTGGATTGGCGTTCTTGGCCAGGACCCGGCGCCCAACGACCGTGAGTTTTCGTAGGGGGAATTATTGGTCGAGAGCGAGGCCGCATCTTCGCGCGGCGTATTCTGGCCAGTGCGCCTACACCACGATGTACTTGGTTGATGGCGGAGCAGTTGATCACTTCTTGCCGAAGGCGAAGTATCCGCGCCTCGCGTACGAATGGACCAACTATCGATTGGCACGTCAAAAGGTCAATGGACATAAGGGCAATACGGAGGGAGTTGTTGACCCTTTCGACGTGGAGGTTGGGTGGTTTGTGTTGCGCGTGCCTAGTTGTCTTATCTGTCCGGGTGACGAATTGAGTGGGGACTTAAGGAGGAGGGTGAAGACAACGATCAATGTTCTGCGGTTGAATGCTGATGATCTATTGGTGCAGGAAAGGTGTAACCTGCTGGTGGAACTGGCGGACGGTAATGTGACCATGGAGTTTCTTGATCGATGGTATCCGTTCTTGTCGACGGAGGTGAGAAGGCAAGACATTGAGGATGATCTTCGTGTGGTGTTCTCGCGGCTCACGCCGTAACCGCGCCGGGAGTTGTGGGGCCGCGAGTCCCGGGTGACGATGGCGGGAAGCGATGCCCGGCGAGCGAGACTCACACGGACAGCCTGGGAGGAATGGCGAGCACCGCGGTGCGGGGCGTCTTGAACATCGCGAGCCAATCGCCGGTCTCGGCGGTGGGAGCGGATGGTCGGGGATGGGAACATGGCTGGCGCGTCGGCGTCGGCGGGTGATGGGCGAACGGGCGGTAACGTCCGGGGGGGGGGGGGGGATTCTGCGAGGCCCGCACGGGGCCGCATGCCAACGCCCGAACCCAAGAAGCCGGCCGAGATTACGCTTTCGCTCGATCAGATCACGACCATCGACGCGCGGGCGGTCGATCGGGTTTCCGTTGTGGTCGTCTGCGCTTCGTCGATCCGGCGCTCGAGCTGTGAACGGGAAGAATGATGACCGTTGACTCCAAGGGGCGCGGTCTCTTCATCGTCGACAACAGTGTCTCGGGCTGGACCGGGCTCCGGTACTTGGAGGAGTGGTCCAGCATTGCGAACGCGTTCGACATTGCGACCGGGTACTTCGAGATCGGCGCCCTGCTGGCGCTCGACCGCAAGTGGCAGGGGCTCGGCAGGATCCGAATCTTGATGGGCGCGGAGACTGCCCATCGGACCCGGAGGGCCATCCTCGAAGCGGTCCGGGCGAAAGCGGTCAACAGGCTCGACGAGAGCATCGAAGAAAACAAGGAGAGGAACCCCTTCCTGCGCGGAACTCCGGCGATCCTCGACGCGCTTCGCTCCAGGCAAATCCAATGCCGTGTTTTCGACAAAGAGAAATTTCACGCCAAGGCCTACATCACCCACGCAAAGCTCGAGGTCGTGGGCGCCCAGGCATTGGTGGGCTCCAGTAACTTCACGCGGCCGGGTCTCACGAAGAACGTTGAATTGAACGTCCAGATCCAGAGCGCCCGCGAGGTCGCGCAGCTCCAGGAGTGGTTCGAGACGCACTGGAATGGAGCAAGCGAGGTTACCGACGCCGTCATCGAGACGATCTCGCGCCATACCTACCTCTATTCGCCATTCGACGTCTACGCGAAGGCCCTGCAGCAGTTTTTCCGGGGGCATGAGTTGACTGCGACTGAGTGGGACGAGAGACGGTCGCGCATGTTCCCGCGTCTCGATCTCTATCAGAAGGAGGCGTACTGGGCGCTTATGAAGATCGCCCGCCAGCACCGCGGCGCGTTCCTCTGCGATGGCGTGGGTCTTGGCAAGACCTTCGTCGGTCTGATGCTGATCGAGCGGCTCATCCTTCACGAAGGCAAGCGCGTCGTACTGTTCGCACCGAAGGCCGCCAAGGAGGGGGTGTGGGAACCCCACCTGCGTCAGTGGCTTCCGCACATCGGCGGCGTCGGCGGCGGCGCGGACTTCAGCAACCTGGCCGTCTTCAGCCACACCGACCTCGGACGCAAGGGGGACTTCCCGGCACGTTTCCGACGCATCGCGGAACTCGCCGACGTCGTGGTCATCGACGAAGCCCACCACTTCCGCAATCCGGGTCGCCGGGGCGATGCCAACGCGGGGGGCGAGCCCTCCCGCTACTACCGCCTGTTCGAGTTGCTCGACAATGTGGAACGACCCAAGACCCTGTTCCTGCTGACGGCCACCCCCATCAACAATCGCCTGAGCGACTTCCGCCACATGACCGAGCTGTTCACCCGCCGCGACGAGGCCTACTTCGCGCGCACGATCGGCGTGAACAACCTGCGGGCACACTTCAACCGGATGGAGAAGACGCTTCGCAGCCGCGTGGGGCGGCATGCCGCGGATGCCGCTGAGCACGTAACCGAGGCACAGGAGGTCCTCGTGACCGACGAGATCTTCCGCCAGCTCGTCGTCCAGCGGAGCCGCACCTACGCCCGCGAGAGCCAGATTCGCCAATACGGCAGAGCAGCCGCGTTCCCCGAGCGGCAGGACCCCCAGGTGGCGGCGTACTCGATCCGTAGGACCTACGGGCGGATGCTCGACCTGTTCGAGAGGGCCTTTGCCAAACAGAGCCCGCTCTTCACGCTTCCGATGTACTACCCCCTTCACTGGTACAAGGGGCCTGACAAGGATGTCGATTCGTTCGAGGAGAACCGCCAGAAGCAGGTGGTCGGCCTGATCCGAACCAACTTCCTCAAGCGGTTCGAGAGCTCGGTTGCTGCCTTCGAGCTGTCATGTAACCGGCTCCTAAAGAAGCTGCTTGCGTTCATCGAGGTCCACAGCAAGAGCGACGCCGAGAAGAGGCGCCTTGAACGCTGGAGGGCACAGAAGGCCGAAGTCCTTGGCTACGCCGTCGAGCGCCAGCTCGATCTCTGGGGCGGCGACGACGAGGCGCCCGAGGACGAAGACATCGTGCCCCAGGAGATGCTCGACGCAGTGGAGCGCCTCGACCGCACCGAGTACGACATCGAGGAGATGATATCCGAGACTTTTCTCGACCTCGACCAGATCGCCGACTTCCTGAACGAGGCGCGGAAGTTCGAGCCGAAGCACGACGACAAGCTGCAGAAGCTCGTCCGCTTGCTCACGTCGAAGGCGCTGGCCGACCAGAAGATCCTGATCTTCACCGAGTTCGCCGACACGGCCCGTTACGTCAAACGCCGCCTGGACGAGGCCGGCGTCGAGGGAGTCGAGCAGGTGGA
The DNA here is from genome assembly GCA_963665465.1 of Vicinamibacterales bacterium. Classification (GTDB taxonomy): domain Bacteria; phylum Acidobacteriota; class Vicinamibacteria; order Vicinamibacterales; family UBA8438; genus JAAXGX01. The sequence goes on along the minus strand of OY762226.1, from coordinate 2,320,691 downwards.
CAGCGCCACCAAGAGGAACCGTGCGGACGTCATCCAGCGCTTCGCGCCCTACTACAATGGCCTCTCGACGCCGGCGCTCGCTGAAGGGGGACGCGAGGAGATCCGCGTCCTGATCTCCACCGATGTCCTCTCCGAGGGCCTCAACCTCCAGGACGCCTCGCGGATGATCAACTACGACATCCACTGGAATCCGGTGCGCCTCATGCAGCGCATCGGCCGGGTGGACCGGCGCATGAACCCTGAGTTCGAGGAGCAGCTCGTTGCCGACCATCCCCTCGGTGGACGGGTCAAATCCGGCCATTTGTGGACACCGCAAATCCGGCCATTTCCGGCATCCCGAGACGGCACGTGAGTTCTACTTCATGGGTTCGCGTATGCGCAAGGATCTGAGTCTGGTGAAGCCGGGGCCGCCAGGCCCATAGCGGCTCTCTGAGCGGAGGGACGGGCGGCGTGTCACCCGGCAGGGCCGGAGCGCACGCGGAGGACGCGCGCAGCGCGTTGACACGCCGGCCGTTCCGTAGCTACCCGTGTCGGAGCGCATCGATCGACCTCCCACCCGCGGCTGCCTGGACCTTGGTGCGCCAGCTGCGCGGCCCGCACTTGAGCACGTGCGCGTGATGGAGCAGGCGGTCGAGCAGCGCGGTGACGGCGGCGGTGTCTCCGAGCAGCTTCCCCCAGTCGTCGACCGGCCGGTTCGAGGTGAGCATCGTGGAGGCGCGTTCGTAGCGCCGCATGACCAGCTCGAGCAGGTCCTCGGCGGCAGTGTGGGGCAGCTTGCGCATGCCGAGGTCGTCGATGATGAGCAGGGGCACGCGGGTGAGCTCGACCAGGTAGGCCTTGCGGGTGTCGGCGAGCGTGGCCTCGGCGAGCTCCTCGAGGAAGGCGTGCGCCTCGCGGTAGATGACGCGGTAGCCCTGCTCGATGGCGGCGCGGCCGATGGCCTGGGCAAGATGGCTCTTGCCCGTACCGGGCGGCCCGATCAGCAGGACGTCCTCGCGCTGGGCGATGAAACGCGCGGTGGCGAGCTCGAAGACGAGGGCGCGGTTGATCTTCTTGTTGAAGGCGAAGTCGAAGCTGTCGAGCGCGCGGTCCGGGTCGCGGAATCGGGCCTGTTTGTGGCGCCGGGCGAGCAGCCGGTCCTGGCGCCGCTGCAGTTCGTCGTTGACGAGGGCGGCGACGAGGTCGATCGGGGCCATCTGCTCGACCTGGGCCTGCTGCAGGCGCGTGTCGAGGACATCGGCGATCCCGGAGAGGCGGAGCTTGCGCAGGGCCTGGTCGAGTTCGACGAGATTCATGACGGGTCTCCTGTTCTGCGGTCGATCAGATCGCGGTAGACGGTCAGTTGCCGGATGAGCGGGTCGACCTGGCGCAGCGAGAGGGGCGGCGCTGGCCGGCGGTCGAGGTAGCGCTTCAAGAAGCGGTAGGTGGGCATGCCGAGTTCGAGCGCGGCGGCGGCGGCCTGTTCGACGACGACGGGGCCGTGCTTCTTGGCGAGGGCGAGGACGCCGAGGATGCGGCGGACGCCGGCAGCCCCGTCGTGACGGTGGATGTGGTCGCAGATGGTGGCGGTCCCCGGGCCGGCCCGCTTGGCGGCCGCGAGCAGGGCGAGGGTCTTCGGCGGTGTGCGGGCGGGCCGGTCGTCGTCGGCGATGCGATGCCAGCCCCGGGGCGCGCGCAGGTGCTCGCGGAGGAGCTGGCCGGTGCTCGGGTCGAGCAGGCGGACGTGCAGGTCATTCCACTGGACGTGGACGCGGCGGCCGATCCAGCCCGGCGGCGCGCTGTAGTAGGCGGAGGCGACCTCGACGCAGCCGTCGAGATGCACGGTGCGTTGGCCGTACTCGTAGTAGCGGAAGGGCTCGAGCGGCAACGGGCCGAGCGCCGGACGTTCCTCGGCGAACATGGCGGCGACCTGGCGTTTGGTCGTGCCGTGGATGCGGGTGTCGGCCCAGCGCCGGTCCCAGCGGTCCAGGTATGCCTGGCCGTCGTCGAGGTGCTCGAAGCGGAGGCCGCGCAGCGGCGTCTTCTGGGTGTGGCCGACGCTGGCTTCGACCTTGCCTTTCCGATCGGGATCGCGGACGCGGCACGGCAGGGCGACGACACCGTAGTGGGCGAGCACGTCGCGGTAGAGCGGATTGAGCGTCGGGTCGTAGATGTCCGGGTGGAGGACGCCCTCCTTGAGATTGTCGAGCACGACGACGCGTACGGTGCCGCCCAGCCGGCGAAACGCCCGCTCGTGCAGCTCGGCCCAGACCTGGGCGCTGGAGCGGTGAACCAGCAGCCGGACGGCCTTGCGCGAGTAGCCCAGGGTGAGGACGAAGAGCCGTGTCCGCCGGTACTTGCCGGTGTCAGGGTCACGGACCATCGGTCCCTCCCCGTAGTCGACCTGTGCTTCTTCGCCCGGGGCGGTGGCGATCACCGCTCGAGCCTCGACGGCGGGCTGCTGCCGGACGGTCGCGACGAAGCGCCGCACGCTCGCATAGCCCGCCGGGAAGCCGTGGTCGTCGACCAGGTCCTGCCAGATGGCCATGGCGTTGCGCCCGCGGCCGAGCGCGTCGACGACCAGCTCGCGGTAGGGCTCGCACGCGCTCGCCCGCGGCGCACGAGTGGGACGGTCTCCGGCCACGGCAGTGGCCGTTTCGGTGCCGGTCCCGGCCGCGGGCGCCGCCGAGTCGGTGGACACCTGCGCGGAAATGGCCGGATTTGACGGTCGGGTGCGAGGACGGCCGCGGCCCTGCACCACCAGCCCGGCGGCCTTGAGGTAGCCGCTGGCCGTCTCGCGCCGCACCCCAGTCGCCCGTTCGATACGACGAAGCGACCAGCCGAGGCGCCCCAGCGCCAGGACCTGCTGTCGTTTCTCTTCAGCCAAGACGTTGCTCATGCCGGGCAGGAACGGTCTGTTCCCGACCGGCGTCAACGTCTCGGGGCGCTATCGGAAATGGCCGGTTTTCAACTGTCCACTATTGGCCGGTTTTGACCGTCGACCGAGGCATCCCGAGGCAACCGCCTCGCGGGGCCAGGTTTCGTTCTGGAACTTCCTCCCTCCCGACGAGCTGAACGCCATCCTCTCGCTCTACACGAGGGTTACGCAGAAGACGCTCCTAATCTCGGAGACGCTCGGCATCGAGGGTAGGAAGCTCCTCACCCCAGAGGACGACTTCGAGGCGCTGAAGGACTTCCATCACGCCTACGAGGGCAAGCGAACGGCGGTCGAGGACATGCACCTCGAGTACCAGGCGCTGCTCCGGGCCGATCCGGCGCTGGAGGCACGCCTCGCCCGCTTCCCCGGCGCAATCTTCAGCGGACGCCGGTGTCCACCGCAGGGCGCGCTCGGCGTCTTCTTCTGCTACGCGCTCCCCGCCCTCGATAAGGAAAAGAACGAGTTCTCCGAGGACGCCGGCACCACGCGCTGGTACCTCTACGATCTCCACCGCGAGACCGTCCTCGAGGAGCCGGGCGAGATCGTCGCGAGCATCCGCACGAAGCCTGAAACCCCACGCCGCTGCACCACGGAGGAGCAGACGCTGCTCAACATCCGGACGCGGATCGAGAAGCACATCAAGAACAGCTACCTGAAACGAGTCGATGCTCCCGTTGGCGTCAAGCCGAGGCTGCGCTGCTGGATGGAGTTGAACTAACGGGGCTGAGCCGATGACTACCGACCACGGCGAACGCCTCGCCGGAATCCGCCGCTTCGACCAGCTCGTCGCCTACCTGCGCGACGAGCTCGGCTGGCCGATAGACTCCGACGATTTTGAGGAGTTGACCTTCGAGTATACGCCGGAGGAACTCGGCATCGACGCGCGGAACGCAGCCAAGATCCAGGCGATCAAACGCCTGCGCCCGCTCGCTCCGAGCCAACCGTGGGGAATTTTTTTCGTCAAGTTCGAGCCGAAGCGCCTCCCCGTGGTGGCGCTACGCCGCATCCTTGGCCAAGTGGCGTTCAAGAAGCGCGCCTCTGCCAATCAGTCGGAGCGCCAGGCCTGGGCTCCTGACGACCTGCTCTTCGTCTCAAACTACGGCGAGGGCGAGGAACGCCGCATCGCCTTCGCCCACTTCTCGAAACCGCAGGACAGCCGCGACCTGCCCACCCTCAAAGTACTCGGATGGGATAACCGCGACACCGCGCTCCACCTCGATGCCGTGGCTACCGAACTGACCACGCATCTCACTTGGCCCGACGACGATAACGATCCCGACGCTTGGCGCGAGGGCTGGCGTGCGGCCTTCAAGCTGCGCCACCGCGAGGTCATATCCACGTCGCGCGACCTCTCCGAGCGCTTGGCCGAACTGGCCCGAGCGATCCGTGACCGCATCCGAACAGCGTTGGGCATCGAGACAGAGACAGGCCGACTTACCAAGCTGATGAAGGCGTTTCAGACCGCGCTCGTCCACGATTTGGACGACGACGGCTTCGCCGACATGTATGCCCAGACCATAGCCTGCGGGCTACTCTCGGCGCGCATTACCGACCCCGCACCGCACACGGCCGACGATCTCGCCGCGCACATGCGGACGAACCCATTCCTGAAGGAGTTGATGGAGGCCTTCCTCCACGTCGGCGGGCACCGTGGCACGGGTCGCAGACCAAGTATCGACTTCGACGAGCTGGGCGTCTCCGACGTTGTGGACCTCCTGGACGAAGCCCAGATGGAGGCCGTCGTCCGCGACTTCGGCGACAGGAACCCACAAGAAGACCCGGTCATTCACTTCTACGAGCACTTCCTCGCCGCATATGACAAGAAGCAGAAGGTGAGTCGCGGCGTGTTCTACACACCGCGTCCCGTCGTCTCCTACATCGTGCGCTCGGTGCACGAGCTCCTGCGCACCGAGTTCGGTCTAGCCGACGGTCTTGCCGACACCACGACATGGGGCGAGATGGCCGAGAGCCATGACGATCTGAAGGTCCCGGAAGGCACCTCGCCCACGCAGGCTTTTGTCCAGATCCTCGACCCGGCCACAGGGACCGGCACCTTCCTCGTCGAGGCCATCGGCATCATCCACAAGACGATGGTCGAGAAATGGGAGGCCCGAGGCCACGCGCAGAAGAAGATCCAGGCGCTCTGGAACGCGTACGTCCCGGAGCACTTGCTGCGGCGTATGCACGGCTACGAATTGCTGATGGCACCCTATACCATCGCACATCTCAAGATCGGCCTCAAGCTCTACGAGACCGGCTACCGCTTCGAAAGTGACGAGCGGGCGCGGGTGTATTTGACAAACTCCCTGGAGCCGGCGGGCAGCACGCAACTCACGCTTAACTTCTTGCCGGCATTGGCGCACGAGGCGCAGGCCGTCAACGACATCAAGCGAAAACAGGGGTTCACGGTAGTGATCGGGAATCCGCCGTATCGAAGTATTTCGCTGAATCGAGGAAGATGGATTCGGGGACTCGTAGATGATTACTTCTTGCTCCCCAAGGGTCGAATGAAAGAGCGCGGCAACCGGAACCAGCTGCAGGACGACTACGTGAAATTCTATCGATTAGCCGATAGGCTAACTCAGTCATGTGGGCTAGTCGGCCTGATTACGAATAGCTCCTACCTACGCGGGCCATGGTTTCGTGGGATGCGCTACCAGTTGCTCCAGTCCTTCAGGTCGATAAGCGTCCTTGATCTACACGGCGCTCAATCCCATTCGCTTGATTCGCATGAGAGTGACCAGAACGTCTTCGAGATTACAACCGCCGTAGCGGTTGCTATCCTGCGCACGCGACCGAACGGGGAGTCCAGCAACAGAGTGAGTTATGCGGAGATCCTGGGTCAACGGCAAACCAAGTACGATGTCCTCGATTCGCACTCTGCACTGACGCTGCGTCGCAAGACTTTGACACCGCGTGCGGACAACCAGTGGCGACTAGTGCCGCACGACTCGACAGGGCAGGAAGAGTGGAGCCGCTGGCCGCCCCTACCCAAATTATTCAATTCTTGGGGTGCAGGTGTGCTGACGAATCGAAACGGTCTCGCTGTGGATACGGACCGACAGGTCTTGATGCAAAAGATCTGTCGTTTCGCCGACCTTGCCATTCCTGACGCAGTCTTGGAGCAGGACTATGGGTTTTCGTCGAACTACCAATGGAATACGGGGCGCGCGCGAAGAACCTTTGTGTCTCAGAAGGTGCAGGATCTGGCAGAACGGTATTCGTTCCGCCCCTTCGATGTTCGTTGGATCTATTGGCACAATAACATCGTATACAACATGCGGGGCGACAAGATGGAGGTGTTTCGCCAAGAGCACCCTCCCGTTGGACTTATGTTCAGCCGAAATACAAAACACAACTATTACTCAAATGTATACGCTACTCGTCACATCGCGGATCGTGACTGTCTAGAAAAGGCGAATGTCGCGCCCTTTACACTTCGGAACCTGTCTGCCTGCGCGGGAGAGGCCATGGCGAAGATTGGACTGCGCCTCAAGCACGAGGAGACCACCGGTGACTTAACGGAGAGCTGTGGCGCATTAGACCTCATGTCCTTTGTCTATGCGGTGCTACACAGCAAGGACTATCGCAGGCGCTACGCAGACCTTCTCCAGGTCGATTTTCCCCGCGTACCGCTGCCCTCGCGGCTCGACCTATTCAGAACGCTGGTCGAGATCGGACACGAGTTGCTGGCCCTGCACCTGCTCGAATCGCCTCAACTGGACGAGCTGATCACGACCTACACAGGCCCCAAGAACCCCAGGGTCGGCCGGATGGGCTGGTCTGAGGATACCGTGTGGCTCGATGCAGGCCAGACCAGTGCGCGCGAGGGGCAACGAGCGACCAAGGCTGGCACTATCGGCTTCCATGGCGTATCGGAGGAGATCTGGGACTTTCACATTGGCGGCTACCAAGTCTGCTACAAGTGGCTTAAGGATCGGAAGGGCGGGACCCTCTCAGAGGAGGACGTCACCCACTACCAGAGAATTGTCGTCGCTCTGAACGAGACCATCCGCATCATGTCGGAGATCGATGAAGTCGTCGAAGCCAACGGCGGCTGGCCTGACGCGTTCTTGGAGCGGGTGGGAGTCGGATAAGGCACGTCGCGCAGACTGGTGCAGCCGCTGCTGCTCGTCGGGATTGTCTTCTCGGCCCGTCGACGGGTCGCCGGCAGTGGCGCCCGTTCACCGGCGCCCACCGTGAAGCTCTGGTCGCGCCACTCGGCGCCCGCCGCCATGTTGACCCGTCTCGCACCTATCTGGCATGTGAAGGTCCACGGCGCAAGAGTGCTCGGGACGTTCGTGAGGGGCGGCGGGCGGCACGCCGTCCTCGTCGACCTCGCCGCCGGTGATGGCCGACCGGCGGCCCATTGCGCAAGTGCTCAACGGCCTCTTCGCCAACGCCGCGAGGTACGCTGCGGAGTCGTCCCCCATCGGGGGGGGGGCGCGGCGGCACGCGAAGAAGCGCGTGACGCATCTTCGACGAGGGGCGGGGTGGCGCGTGTGCGGTTGCCGCATTTCTTCCGCAGGCACGCCGGCGCCGCAGAGGGCGGCAGGGCGGGCCAGGGCGTCGGGCTCGCGATCTGTAGGGGTTCGTCGAGGCGCACGGCGGGCGCATCCGGGCCGAGAGCGCGGGCTCCGGCCGCCGCGCTACCTTCACGTTCACGGTTCCCGTGGTCGGCGAACCCGCAGCCGCGGCGACGGGCCGCCCCGCATCCTCGTCGTGGACGACGACCCGGAGATGCTGCGCTTCGTCGTCGGCGGGCTCTCGGCGGCCGGCTACACCGCGCTTGTGACGGGCGGGCCGGAGGAGCTGGCGTGCATCACCCAGACCGAGAAGCCGCAACTGGTCCTGTTCGATCTGGTGCTGCCCGGCAGCTGCGTATGTCGGTGAAGTTGAACACCGAATCCGCTGAAGTTGAACGCGGATTCCATCGAAGGTGAACGCTCGTCGGAGCGTAGCGACGGGTGTCGGCTCAGGTTCCTCCCATCGGGGTCGCAACGGATCGTCGAGATTCTACTCGTGACCTGTTGTTCGAGGGTATCGACGAGAGTGCCTGTGGAGCGTGTGGGCGCCGCTTGCGGCGTCCAAGCGGTGTGGGAAACGCGCGCAGGCGACGTGGCGTTGTGCCGGACGCATCTCGCGCGTTTTCCATGCCGCGGCGCGATCCACAGGCCGGTCGGGACCGACGGGCTGGTCGCTCGGGCTGCCGGTTCGATGGATACTGCTCATGTCGACGGTGTCTTCGGGGCGTCGTGTGTGCGTCGCATCGAGCGCCCCTTGAGCTCGATGCGATGGGCGTCGTGGAGGAGGCGGTCGCAGATCGCGTCGGCCTGATTTGGGTCGCCGATGACGGCGTGCCAGTCGGTGACGGGCAGCTGGCTCGCGATGAGCGTCGAGGCGCGTTCGGCGCGGTCCTCGATGACCTCGGTCAGGTCTCGCCGCTCGGTGTCGCGCAGCGGCGCGAGCATCCAGTCGTCGATGGCGAGCAGGTCGAGCTTGGCCAAGCGAGCGAGCAGCCGGGTGTAGGAGCCGTCGCCGCGGCCGACCTTGCGGCGCAATGGGCGTTCCTCCGTCACACCCACCGCGGGGTCGCTCCCGGCCAATTGTTCCTTCAGGAAGGGTGTCGGCGGCGCAGTTCCTGCGTTGGCAGGGGCCGCGCCGGCCCGGCGGCGGACCTACCGCGACCACCGAAGCGTCACCCGCCGCCGGCGCGCTGGGCGTCACCCGCCAAGGGCTCTCGAAGCTGACGCGCGGCTGCCGGCCGCCGCGGCGATGCGCTTCCAGTAGTGGTCGGTGAGCCGGGCGACGTCCGGCCCGCGCTCGCGTAGCGGCGGGCCGTCCAGGGCCGGTTCGTGGCGGCCACCACTCGCAGGCCGAGCTGCAGCGTCCGGTTCTCGCCGAGCCTCCGGATCTTTCAGTCCTGGAGCACGTGCTGCAGCATCGCCTGGGGCGCGTGGCGTCAACTCGGCCACCTTGCCGAGGGGAAGACCGTCCGCCGGAGGAGGACAGCTCCAGCAAGCCCTCGCGGTCCTGCGCCGTGCCACCTCAGGCGCCCTTCGCGTGCCCGCACAGCTCGGGCTCGAACAGCTCGTCGCCGAGCACCGCGCAGTTGGGCAGGAAGACCGCCGCGCGGCGAGGACCCTCCTCGTGGATCGCGCGGGCGACCAGCTCCTTGCCGGTGCTCAACTCGCCCTCGATGACCACCGGGAACGGCGAGAAGGCGACGCGGGGAATCAGGGTCTTCAGCTCCCGCATTGGCCCGTTCTCGCCGACCAGCCGCGCCACCCCACGAGGCCCGCCGCGCGGCCGCCTGTCTCGTCGATCAGGGCGAGTGCTAGTGGTGTGTCCGCGAAATGGCTTTACATCGCTGTCCGTGGCCGACAACACCGCGAAACCCGCCGATTGTCGGGCACCGATTGGGGGTCGTTGTGTCGCACGCGCGGAAGCTGAAGTGTCAAATTGTTCTAGTGACACACCACTAGGATCCCAAGATGCTACTTGGTGAGCAGGCTCGTAGGCAGCCTCGACAGGCTAGGCCTGCCCGTGCCCCGGATCTCTGGGCTGGACTCGTAGTGCGTGTGAGGTCATCCGAATTCGTCTCGCAGTTCAAAGGCGAAGGCCATGGCAACGAGTTGGGTATAGCCGTGCCACATCAGTTGAGCGCCGGGCGGGTCGCGTGTGCGTCCGAGCCACCCGCCGAGGCGTCCGACCAGACCGACGGCGTCGCCGAGGCGCGCCGGTGGCGGCAGCGCGCGTGAGCGGGCGAAAGTGGCGAGCACGCGCAGCTCGGTATCGGAGAAGAGCAGGTCGCCGGGCAGGTCGGGCACCTCGCGTCCGAGCTGGACCATCAACTGGATGTGTTGGCGCTCTTGTAAAATCGCGCGGTATGTCCAGCTGGACATACACCGCGCTGGTCATACCGCGCGAATCTGACCTCGCGTCGACCACAAGATGTTGTGGCCTGCGGTGGCATCGTCAGACCACCAGCGTGCGCGTGTGCTCGCCCCCGTCAAGGCGCCTCGCTACGCTCGGCCCCCGCTTCGCGGGGCTGACGGCCTTGACGACGGCTCCGCCCACGCTCGTCCGGACTGGCTCTTGTCTGTCGATGCCCAATCCCCGACCCCAAGATCTGTTCAGGGTCGTTCAGATTCGGATGACCGTTGACAGATGCGCCATCCGATGACCATCTTGATGGCCATGGCGCGTTCGAGTCGCTCGGCCGTGTGGTGCTGCAACTCTTCGACCTTGCAGCCGGACTTGAGCACCCGGAAGTACTCTTCGATACGCCAGCGCCGGGCGTACCATTGCAGAATCCGCGTGGCGTCGGCAGTGCTGGCCACCGGTAGCGTGGTCAGCACGAACCACTCGAGCGGCTCGACCGCAGGCGGCGGCTCTTGCTCACGCGCATGGACGACCCACAGTTCGACCGGCGCGGCGCCGGGGCAGGGCAGCGCCACCTGCTGGTAGCGCAGCGTCAGCTCGGCGACGCGCGCTGCCCGGCGGTCCTTGCGAGCCTGTTTGCTCGCCTTCGCCCGTGCGCTCAGCCGCTGCACCTCGACCGTGGCGGTCCCGCGGGCCGGTGCGTTGCGCACCTGGTCGAACAGCCGGCGCGAGACGGTCTGCCCGTCGGGCGTTTTCTCCTGGCCGAGGACGCGGTCGGCCTTCGCCCGGACCAGCAAGTCGACCTGCGGGGCAGCCGTGCGATGCTCGATGAACAGGTCGAGGAAGTCGGCCTCGCGGTCCATCGTGCACACCACGCGGGTGTCGGGCAGTTGCTCGGCCACCTGCGCGCAATCGCGCAGCCCCTCGATCCAACGGAACGACTTGCGCTCCTCGCGCGGCTTCGGCTCGCCTTGTGCCTCGGCGTTGGGGGGCGGGGGCGCGTCGAAGGCAGCCCGCAGCACGCCCAGCGCCACCCCGTCGGGATTGACGGCCAAGGTCGTGTGCAGCGCCAGACCGCGGGCCACGGCGCCGGTCTGATTCGAGCCGATGGCCCCCAGTCCCTGCGTCTGGCCGCGGCGGGTGGAGTTCAGGCGGGTGCCGTCCTGGATGCACAGCACCGTCTCGTGTCCCTGCATCCGGCGCAGCGTGCGCTCGCGATGCGGCGCGAGGATGTTGCCGACCGTCACCGCGCTGTCGGCGGGCTGGTCGATCAGCCGGTAGTGGCCCTTGACCAGGGCGCGGGCGCCGTGGGCGGCGCCGGTGATGGCGCGCATCGGAGACTCTGCCATACGCTGCGCGCTCTGCACCAGCCGCGCGCTCAGCCGCGCGTCGCCCAGCCGCGCCTCGCCGAACTCGTGGCGCGCCCAGGACTCGGCGTCGAGCCCGTCGCCAACCGCCAGCGGCGCCACGCCCGCTACGGGCGCCGCGAGGCGGGCGCGCCACGCCGGCTCCAAGGTGTACATATACACTGCCTTGGGCGTTTCCGGCGCCCCGTGCGTGCGGTCCCCGCGCCCGCCGCCGCAGGTCTCACCCACCCGAACCCAGTTCGCCGCGTGCACGCTCGCCCCGCGTGGTTGGCCTCATCGACGAACGTTTCCAGCAGCCAGGGGCGGTAGCCGTGGAGACGCTCGCAGTCGTCGCCGACCGCGCGTGCGACCCGGCCCAGCACGTGCGAGGCCAGGTTGCGGCACCCGATGCCGGGGCGTACCAGCAGCCGGCACAGACCCAGCACCCGGTGCAGATGGGCGCGCCGGCCCGTATCGTCCCACCCGACCCAGGTGTCGCGGGCCCGGAGGCGCCGCGCACACGCCGCGAACCCGACCCCGCCCAGCCAGCCATGCGCCGAACCCACCAGATACCGCACTTGCGGACCGACAAACGGACCGGCTCCACGCGGGTGCTCGTGCGCCATCAGCGTGTTCCAGACCCGACGCTGCGCGTCGGTCTTCACCAACGCCAACGTCAGATGCCGGACCGCGCCGACTGTGTCCGGCACGTCTACGGCCGCCGCCACCGGGTCCGCGAGCACACGTGCGCGGCGCACACCGCCGCCAGAGCGCCGACATCATGGCAGCGAGACGTGGCCGGCCGCCTCCAGGTCGGCCAATGCCGCGCAGCAACTCGCCCGCTGCCACCGGCCGCGCCCATCGCGGAAATCGAACGCTTCACACACGCGGTCGGCCACCTGCCCAAGGCTGCCAACGCCCTCCGAGACCGCGCCGTTCAGCACCGCGCGCAGTCGGCCGAGGTTGCCCCGAAGGCTGCGCCCGACCTGATTCTGCACCTCCACGCCGAGCTACAATAGCGAAGTGGCTCCCTGAACAGCCCGTGGCAAAAGGCCCCGCTGCATTCAAGCGGCGATGCATCCCGTCTGACGGCGTTGCTCCTCGGTCGAATATGGCCAATATGCTCCCTCGTCACGCCTTGTCAGCCGGGCGCCTCGCCGCTCTCGGTGCGACGCGGGGTTTCACCACGGACTGTGAAGTCCAGCGAGAAGTTATGGGGCACGGGCAGGGCTAGGACGTTGCTGGGCGCTGGAGCTGCAACCCGGACCACCTGTTGCGGTGCTTGCCCGTCGAGGCGCCGGGGGGGCGGATGGCCGTCGTGAAGCGAATTGTCTGTCTCGCGAACTCGCGAAAGCCCGGGGGGCGTTGCGTCGCTGGTATCGAGGTTGCCGGCGAGCAGCGACCCGGCTGGATCCGACCGGTAAGTGGCCGGCCAGACCGAGCTGTCAACTATGGCGAACAGCGGTACGAGGACGCCAGCCGACCACAAGTAATGGACATCGTCGAAGTCCCCCTGCTATCGGCCCAGCCGCACGAGCACCAACAGGAGAACTGGCTGCTGGACGGGACCCAACGGTGGGTCAAGGTGGGTGCGGCGAGCTGGGAAGACCTGACCCGACTGGCCGACCGCCGTGGACAACTCTGGATCAATGGACATCACACTGGCAACGGATTCAACGACGCGATCCCGATAGCAGTTGCGAGAAGACTTAGTAGCTCACTGCGATTGTTCAAGGTCAACGGTCTGGAGATTCACGTCGCCACGGTCTGGAACAGAAGGCGCGTGCAGGGGCACTTCCGGCACTGCGGTAGTAACTACTGGCTTTGGGTCACCGACCCGGGATACGAGCAAGAGTACCTTGCTAAGCCTGATGGACGCTACAACCTCGGAGAGAGCTTCCTTACGGTGAGTCTGAGCGAGGTCTTTAACGAGTCTTGCTACAAGCTCATCGCGGCCATCATTGAGCGTCCGGAGGTCCACGCATGAAGAACTCGGTGTTGACGGTTGGGCACTCGACGCATCCGATTGGCGACTTCCTGGCCCTGCTGCGGACTCATGGTGTCACGGCGGTTGCCGACGTGCGCTCTATGCCCTACAGCCGTTTCAACCCGCAATTCAATCGGGAAACTCTGGCGGGCACCCTGGAAGATCAGGGTATCCGATACGTGTTCCTCGGCCGCGAGCTAGGCGCGCGATCCCCGGATCCGGCATGCTACGAGGAGGGGCGGATTCAGTACTCGCGTCTGGCACGGACCGACCTGTTCTTGCATGGGCTCGACCGCGTCATTCAAGGAGCGTGCGAGTACCGTATCGCACTGATGTGCGCGGAGAAGGACCCGATCGATTGTCACCGGACGATCCTCGTCGCCCGCGAGTTGGTGAACCGGCGAACCGATGTGATCCACATCCTCTCGGACGGCCAGCTGGAACGGCACGACGACACGATCGAGCGCTTGTTGACGCGAGCCGGGATCGGCGAGCCGCATCTGTTTTGCTCGCGGGCTGAGCTCATCGAGCAGGCCTACGCGGTTCAAGCCGAGCGGATCGCGTACATTGACAATGACGCTGCCGGCGCACGGAACCAGCCATGAGACTGATGACAATCGGCTTTACGAAGAAGAGCGCAAGGCAGTTCTTCGAGACCCTCCGGACGGCGGGGGTTAAGCGTGTGGCGGACGTGCGGCTTCACAACGTCTCACAGCTCGCCGGCTTCGCGAAGCGGAAGGACCTCGAGTATTTCCTCGAAACGATTTGTGGCATCGACTACGTACACGTACCGGACCTCGCGCCGACCCCCGAGTTGCTGGACGCCTTCAAGAAACACCGCGGAACTTGGCAGGCGTACGAGGACGGGTTCCTGGACTTGATGGCTCGACGCCGCGTCGAGAAGGCCATCGACCCCGAGTTGCTCGAAGACGCATGCCTGCTCTGCAGCGAGGACAAGCCGCACCACTGTCACCGACGGTTGGTTGCCGAGTACCTGAAGCGCCACTGGGTCGACGTAGAGATCCAGCACCTTGGCTCGTCACCGACAACCCGAAGAAGCAGGCGTGCGAAAGAGATGGCCGGCCACCCGGCGGACAATGCGGTGAGATCTGTTGGAGCGCCCGGACGTTCGGGGCCATGACACCAGCGTTCTTCGTCTCCGCCGACTGGAGCACCGCCGCGCGCAAGCGGGCGGTCCACGTCGCGTCCACCCCAAGCCGTCGGCTGGCGGTGTCCTCTCGGCCCGCCGCGCGGTGGTGGTCGTCGAATCTCCGGACATACGCGCCGGCCCGCGCGCGGTCGCCCCCCTGCGCCGAGCGTTCCGGGACCTCCGTCGCGGACACGCGCTCCGCCTGCGGGGCTCGCACACCCACCTCCGGAGCCGGCTGCGTCGGCCGTTGCGGGTCGCGCTCCGGCGTCCGGCCGGCGCCGGCCTCGGGGCGCTCGGGCTCAGCCCTCTCGTCTCCCCAGGCTCCGCTCCCGCTCGCGGGAGAGCAGCCGATCCCAGATCCGCTGCGCGTCGACGGCCGCCGCGCGGTTCTCCCTCGGGTCGTTCTCCAGCGCCTTGATCCACGAGCTGACGTACGCGGTGCCGTGTCGCGGCTCGTGGTCCACGCCGAGCTGCTCGCCGGTCATCATCGCGGCGATCTCCGCCCGCAGCTCCTCGCGCGCGCAGGTCTCGGTGCCGAAGCCGCCGTGCTCGACCAAGGTCGGGCGGTTCAACCGACTGGGGTGCCCCGGTGGCGTGGCCCAGCTCGTGCAGCCCCGTGTGCGTGTAGGCGTCCTGCGACGGGAACTGGCTCCGCTCGGGCAGCACCACCCGGTCGGCCTGGCAGAAGCTGTGGAAGCCCGGCGAGCGGATCCTCGCGCACAACTTCGCCAGCGGGCGCGACTACCGCGTTTGGTGAATGACGGCCTCGATGCGGTCGACCACGCCCCGGTAGACCACCGCCCAGGGCAGCGCGTCGCTCGCCTGCATGGCCAAGTCGCCAGGCGCGACAGCGCCGCCTCGGCGTTGTTCGTGTGCACGGTGGCCAGCGACCCGCCGTGGCCCATGTTCAGCGCCTGAAGCAGGTCGGCGGCCTCGGCCCCGCGCACCTCGCCGACGACGATGTGATCAGGCCGGTGCCGCAGCGCGTGCCGCACCAGGTCCCGAATCGTCACGCCGCGACCGGCGAGGCCGCGCGCCTCGAAGCGCAGGCAGTTGGCGCGACGGAGCCTCAACTCCAGCGTGTCCTCGATCGAGATGACGCGGCCCTCGGCCGGCAGGAGCGCCACCAGGGCGTTCAAGAGGGTCGTCTTGCCGGAGCCAGGGCCGCCCGAGATCAGGACGTTGCGCTCGGCCTGGAGCACCGCCGCCGTCGCTTCGACCACCGGCGCCGGCAGCGAGCCGCTCGCGGTCAGTTCCTCGATGGTGAACGCCCGGCCGCCGAAGCGGCGGATCGTGATCGCGGTCGCCGACGCCGCGGGCGGGCTGCACACAGCCACCCGCGAGCCGTCGGCCAGCCGCGCGTCGATGATCGGGTCGGTCGCCGGGTCCTCGCCCAGCGGGCGGGCGATCTGGATCGCGGCCCGAGCTACGGCCTCGGCCGTCAGCGACGGCGCTTTTCGATGCGGCGGACACACGACGCGCCCGGCAAGCGCGCGAAGGAGACGACATGCGTTTTCGGCAGACTCAGGTGGTCGGCCAACACCGCGCAGGCCCGACGTGGGGGCCGGCGGGACGGCGACGGGTTCCGCGTCACCCGTCCTCGGTAGGAAGACCAATCAGGATGACGAGACGAAGGACGTGCGGTTCGCGAAGGCGGCTCGCGGCACTCGCTGACCGCCTTGCTCGCCCCCAACCCCAACGCTGCCCGCGCCGCCGCCGGCCGATCCGGACAGCAGCCACGCGCCGGCCCGCACCGTCTGCTCCGAGACAGTCCCGGACGCCTCCATGCGGGCCACCTGGCCGCACAGTGTCCTGCCGATCTGCGCCGACCAGTCGTTGGCGAGCGACAGGAAGATGCGAGTGCGCAGCGTCTGGGAGCAACGCCCGCCACGCCTCGGACTGGCCGAACACGGCACGCAACGACGAAATCGACTGCGTGGCCACGATTGGGATCAGATGCGACTGGCTCGTCTGAAGCCACGCCCTGCTTTGAAGAGGACGCCCCACGGCGCGCGACAGGCCCGGGTTCGTGCCGGCCGGCTGGCATCTTCAGGCAGAGCACCTTGCCGCTGCTGATCACCTCGTCGAGCGGCGGGAGCCGGCGGGCGACGGCCGCGGTGTCAGCGGCGGGAGCCGCCGGGCCGGCCGGCGCGTCGCCCGGCGGCTTCCGCGGACAGAACGTCGCGGCTATGTCCGGCAGGTCGAAGACCGAGAGGAAGACGCTGAGGCCCTCGATGATGCTGGAGCGCAGCTTCGAGTCGATGGTGACGCCAGTTCTGCGCGTGCCCGCGGCGCACGGCGTCGAGCCGATCGCGGCGGGCCGGGTCGACCGCGCCGGTGGTCTCGACCCTCGAACGCGATCCCGAGTCTGGTCAGCGGACTGCCCGAGACAGGCACGCTGCCGACCTCCAGCCGACAGTTCCCGCACGACCTGCGGAGAGCATCTCCGGCGACGCTTGCGGCCGCGGAGAACGCGCGTCAGTTCCTGCCCCCAGAGCGCCTGAGTTCCTGCCCCCAGGCCGGAAACGCCCGAAGGCCGACGTACGCCGTACCCCGGACCCTGAGGCGCTAGGGAGCGAGAGACATCAAGTCCAATCTTCACAATAGCTTGGAGCGAAACACAAGCAGCCCGGGGGCTAACCCCGGGACTGAGTTGAGTACCCTGAGCGACCCCGGCCCGGGCCGTAAGACTCCCTGCCCCCACAGAAACGGGGGCAGCGCGTCTGACGCCCGAGCCGACCGGGGTCGCTCAGGGTCCATTCTTCCCTCCGGGAAGGGTTCACGAGCGTGAGCCCGAGGCCCGCCCCGGCCCCGCCGCGCCGCTGGCCTCGAGACGCTCGTGAGTCGCCCGAGTACCGCCGACCCCGACGGTGATCGCGGGCGCCGGCGGAGCGGCCGACCCGCCCGTTCTCCACCGCCGCGCCGCCCGCCTCGGCAGCCTCAACGCCCGCCTCCCACCGGTTTCGCACGAATCACCACTGTCGATCTACATACGCCGTTTCTTCGGGGTCAGTTTTCGGTGTCGCGCTGCATCAGTCTTCAGTGTCGCTTGACACCGGCGGCCCGCCGCAGCGGGGCGAACGCCCGCCCGCCTGCGCGCCGCGCTCCTCCGGGGAGACCACGCGCGACCACGGCCGGCCGGGGCCGTCTCTCCGGCCTCCGGAGACCGGCCCATCGGGTGCACAGGTGGGGAGCGGAGTCGGAGGTACGATCGATCCACTATGTGACCCCGACCCCTTGCCCGTCGCCCCCGGTCCACCCGGCCGCCTGTCCTCGACAGGCGGCCGGAAAGGGAGAAATTCGCGCGCGCTATGCGCGCTTTTTTTTGCCCCGCTGTGCGGGGCAACGACGAAGACCCCGGCCGGCAAGGGGCCGCCACGAACCTCCCCAGGGAAAGGAGAACGCGATGGACGAGGTGAGGCTCGACCCGCAGCAGGCGCCGGCGCGCGCCGAGCTGCTGCTGGGCGCCGGCTTCGGGCAGGAGGCCCGGGGCCGCCCGATCCACGGCCGGCTCGAGAGCGAGGACGACGGCGACGGCGAGCCCGGGCCGCGGGTGAAGATCGGCGCGGTGCGGACGCGGCGGCTCGCGGCGAGCGAGGGCACCGCCAGGCCCTCGGGCAGCGCGTACGGCAATCCGCTCCGCGGCACGCGGGACATCGCCCCGGCCGTCCCCATCGGGGCGCCCGTGATCGCGAGGGTCGACGTCCCCGACGCCCGCGGGTGGCGCGTCTACCGGGCGGCGCCGAACGGGGCCGTCATCTACGACGGGTGGATCGAGCACGACCCGGCCAACCCGGAGCTGGCGCTCGCCGAGCTGCGGGCGGCCGCGGCCGCGAGCCCCGCGGCGGCGCTGCGCCGCGCCGTCGAGAGGCAGCCCGGCCACGCGAGCGGGGAAGCGATCGCGCGGTGGCTCGCCGGCCAGGAGACGGAGCGGCCGGGCGGGCCGGCCAAGCCCCGGTCGCGGGCGGCACGGCGGCGGTGGCGGCGCGCCCTTGCGCGGAGAGGCGGCCGCCCGTGCCGGCCGCATCTCCACAGCCCACACCACCGCAGCCGGCGCGCGCGCAACCTCGCCGCCCTCCTCCGTCAGAACGCCCTCGTGACCGCGGCCCACCCGGACCCGTCCCGCCCCGTACCGATCCTGGGCGCGCCCCGCCACCAGCCCGCGTGGATCGCCGTCGACCCGTCGACCGCGACCACCCATCTCGACCCCCCGTAGGAACACCGCCCGGCTACTCGGCGCGACCGGCGGGTTGGTCCCGTCCGCCGCCACATCCACGAAGAGAGGAGAACCATGTCCGAACGAACTGTTCAGCGGGTCGGCGCCAAGGTCGTCGTCCGCTCCATCGACAACGCCGGCTGCACGATGCGGGCGTTGACCATCACGTCGAAGCTGCGGCTGCAGGGTTCCGCGCTCGCTGCGGCGCTCGCGAGGCCCGACGTCCAGGCCGCGCTGGCCGACGTCAGCTGGCGGACCGGCGCCGGGCACGTCACCGGCGTATCGGTCGTCTGCGGCGAGCCCGAACCCGAGCTGACCTCGGTGCGGGAAACCGCCACCGGCGCGGCAGTCGAGGCCGAGGTGGCATGGCAGGGCAGCGACGGCGCCCTCGACCAGGGCCTCGACGAGTTCATGCCCGAGGGTCCGCAGCGGTCGCGCCTCGACTGGAAGAACCTCGCCAAGTACGCCCCGGACGTTGACGAACCGCGCAAGACACCGTTGCTGGCGGATCGGGCAACGCTGAGACGCCCGGGCCGGGTGTCCAGCCGGCGCGGCTATCTGCGCCCGCCGCTCCCGGTCGACACCGTCGCGCGCATCTTCGAGCTCCGCAGCGAGGGCCTCAGCTTCAAGAAGATCGGCAAGGCCCTCGGTATCGCGGCGTGGACCGTCTCGCGCTACGTCCGCAGCTTCGAGGAGGGAGACCGATGACGAGGGAGGTTCAGTACCCCGATGCGGCCGGTAAGGCGCTCTGCAATCCATCCAGGTCGACACGCGGCTCGCACTGTCGCATCACATCGACAGCCGGCCGACCCAGCCTCCCGCCGGGACCTCGTTCCGGCTCGTCGTGATCACGCCGCCGCCCTACGGCCCGAACGTGCCTCACCACGACCTCGACGACGAGGCCGGGATGCGCCACCTCGACGCCGAGTACTGGCCCACCGCAACCGCCGTGCACTGACCGCCCGTTGCGGCCGGAGCGAGCACCCCGCCGCCAGGCGAACCGCGTCTGCCGCCGCTTTGGCGGCGCGCTTTCGACCATGATCCCCGAACAACCGATCGACACCCGCTTCCCCTGGGCAACAGTGCGCGTTGACGCGTTCGAGCATCGCTCCGATCAGGGAGGTCGCCTTCCGCCGGCCCGACATGATCGTCGATCGCCTTGTGGAGCTCGGCAAGCTGCCGGCGGACCCGGCGGGCACCGTCGACGTTGCCCCATGCCTGATTTTTATCGACGAGGTGCATGCCCTCGCTAATCAAGTGTCAACGGTGTTGCTCAGCACTCTGGACGAGCGGCGCAACACGACGATTGGCAACGTCGTGTGCAATTTTGACGACGTCGTGTTTCTTCTCGCAACGACGGACCCGGGTAAACTTTCGGAAGCGTTTCAGAGCCGGCCGGACAAGACGATCCTGCGGTCGTACACGCTCGAGGAGATGGCCGGCATCGTATGGCTCCGTTCCGTGGAGAAGCTCGGGCAGTCTGGTCTCAGTCGCAAGACCTGCATCGAGATTTCGGCGCGAATGCAGTGCAGTCCGCGACCGAGCGTCAACATCCTTGAGCCACTCGTGGCGAGCTTCTACAGCACGGCGGAGCACAGGCTGGGGCGCGTGCCGAACAGGAAAGAAGTGGCGGACCTGACGAACGTGACCTCCGTGGCGCGGTGGTTTGAAGACACCCAAGGTATCGACCGCAACGGCCTTACCTCGGAACATGTCGAATACCTCAAGCTGCTGAGAACACGAGGCGCCTCGGCCGAAGAGGAAATTCGCCGGGCGCTCGGGATTTCGAACAGGGCGGACTTCGTGATCGTGTCGGAATATCTGACCCGTCTCCACCTGATCCGTGTCGGCCCGGGCGGCCGGAGCCTCACGTCTGAGGGCAGGCGTTATCTCACCGCCTCCTCCGCACCTGACCTGCGAGGCAGGATTTCACGCCGCATCAACTGAAATTGTTTGGGGACGTGATACGCTGTCTGCGATGGGCACCCACGCGACCGTGCGGATGCTGACCGCCTCGGGCGCGGAGGAGGCCCTTGCCGTCGATGTGGTTGATGTCGCTCAGAACGCCGCCGCCGCCAACGGTCGCGAGTTGGTCAGTCGCTCTGATCTCGACCAGTTACGCGAAGTGCAGCGGCCGTATCTCGCAGCCTTTGAGGGGCGCGGCTGCCGTGGCGTTTCGCCGGTGCGATGCTGGCGCAGACACTCGCGATCCTCGGCGGCGTGGTTGCGATCCTGCGCCTCTGGGGTTGACCCTAAGGACTGACGGCGGCGGATGAAGCTCCTAGCAGCTATTGGAACGAAATCCGCGCGCGGCCGACCGACTTCGCCCGTGCATGGGCCGACGTCGCGTACGGGAGCGGCCAGACGCAACGCTTGTCTGTGACGGCAGTCCCGAGGAGTACGGGAGCAGGAATGCACCAACCCGCTCAATCCACGCAACGCGGCTCGTATACCGCGGACCTTCTCGGCAATATCCGAAGCCACTTGGCCGGGCTGCAAGGCTACGACGTGATGGCACTGGAACTGATCCAGAACGCCGACGACGCCGAGGCGGAGGAGATCCTCTTCGACATTACAGACGCCGGCCTCATGGTGCGCAACAGTGGTCAGTTCACCTACTGTGGCGACCTGACGTCCCGGAAATGCGACTTCAAGGCGGAGTCAGGTGACACTTGCGACTACCACAGCATCGTGAAAGTGGGTCTCGGTGCGAAGCTGTCGCGACGCGACAACATCGGGCGCTTCGGCATCGGTTTTGTATCGACCTACCAAGTGACGGACAACCCGCAGATCCGCTCTTCCGGCATCAAGCTGACTCTCGTCCCCGAGGAGGAAGTTTGGTTTATCGAGCCGTACGACGAACCTGGCGGGACGACGTTCTTTCTGCCTTGGGCCAAGGATCCGAATACAGTAGCTCGTAGGGGTTTGGGAGTCTCCCACATCGATGCCGCACACATCGATCGGCTTGCCGCGGACTTCCGGCACGTGCTGCGAGAGAGTCTGCTTTTTCTGCGTCACGTGCGCATCGTGGAGGTGCGCCGGAACGGAGTCTTGTTGCAGGGCTGCGAACTGGACCGGAGTGACGAATCCGAACTCACTGTCCGATTCCGTCCCAGCGGTGCCGTCGAGCAGTGGCACATTCTCCGTGCTGACGCTGCGGAAGCCGCCAAGCGCCTTTGCGGTACCCACCGCCAACTCGCGACGCTCGATCGCAGCACCGAGGTGGGCATCGGGTTTCGGACCGACCCGGCGGTTCTTCCGGAGGGGCTGCTTTATGCGTTCCTGCCCACCGAACAGTCGTCCGGGCTGCCGCTGCATATCAACGCGGACTTTTTCCCCGAGTCGGACCGAAAGGCCGTGATCTTCACAGGGAATCAGCACGAGCAGGCGTGGAACGAGATGCTGATCGAGGCCGCAGCGAAAGAAATCGCTCGCGATCCCGAAGGCCTGCTGCGCATGCTCGGGCACGTGCAGCTCTGGCACATCCTCGACAAGGCCCACCAGTTAACCTGGAGGTCGACGGGTCTTCCGACATGCTACCAGCGTCTCTGGGATTGTCTGAAGGCCGCCGCGACTCAGGCGCACCTCGTCCAGGCACAGGACGGAAGCGTTCGACAACCAAACGAAGTCTTCCTCCCACGTACGCGGTTTACCAACCTCCAGGTGAAGGCGCTGCTAGATATCGGCGGCAGACTCCCATCTGAAGAATTACGCCGATTCCAGACCGTCATGGAGCAGCTGGGGGCGTCGACTCTCACGCTCGAACGCGTGGTCGGTCTGTTAGATTCGGCGATGCGACCACGGGCCGGGGCAGCTACGCGGATCGATGAGAGGACGCTAACGGACTTCTACGAACCTTTGTGGAGCATCGTCAACGACCTAGTCGATGAGTCCATCGGGTCCAATACTGTAGCCGACCGGGCGGTCCGGCGATTGCGGACGTTGCAGTTCGTAGTAACGGAGGATCTGCGCACGGTCACAATCGACGGGTGCCATGCCGCGGCCCCAGCCCTGACTGTCGATCGGATTGCTGCGTTACTGCCGGAGATCGCCATCGCATCGCGCCGCTTTCTCGAATTTCGAAAGCTCCGTCAAATGGTTGGGACTTTGGATCTCGGCACAGTCGTTTCCCATATTGAAGCAAGGCTTGCCTCGGAGCCTGTTGAGGAAGTCATCGGTGTCTAC
The DNA here is from genome assembly GCA_963665465.1 of Vicinamibacterales bacterium. Classification (GTDB taxonomy): domain Bacteria; phylum Acidobacteriota; class Vicinamibacteria; order Vicinamibacterales; family UBA8438; genus JAAXGX01. The sequence goes on along the minus strand of OY762226.1, from coordinate 2,298,005 downwards.
CCGAAGGCCCTGCGCGACCTCTACGGATTGCTTGCGGACCTCAATGAACACTGTGACGTCGATGACGCTGTGTACGAAACGCTGCGCAGTCTGCCCATTTGGCGTTCGGGGCGCGGCTTAGTCAAAGCGACCGAAGCACTGCTGCCTGGCGACTTCACCGATCCAACCGGACAGGCGAACCTGCTCGACACGTCGGTTCTTACCGGTCGTGCCCGCGACTTCGTCTCGACAAAGCTCGACGTCAAGGCGCAGACAATCGAGTCCTACGTAGAAACCGTGTTGCCAGACTTCTTTAGCGAGGCCGGTCCGGTAGATCCGACGAAGTACCGGCGCTTGATCACTGAACTCGCGAATCATCCGACGCTGGTTAACGAAGAAGGCAGCCGCCGGCGTCTGGGCTCTCTTCCGCTCCTCCCCACGCAGGACGGCGGCTGGTCCCGACCGTCGGAAACCTACCGCCGGACCGAGCGCCTGGTAAAGGCGCTCGGCGATGCGACTCATCGGTGGCTGGACGAAAACCGGCTCCCGAACGCACGCTCGGTTGGCGCCTTCGTTGACGGGATCGGAATCCTTCAATCGGCCACAGCACGACACCTCGTAGACCGGATTCTTAGCACCGCCGAGGACCACCAGCCGACAGAGGCCGCGAGATGAACGAGTAGCGAGGCCTTTTACGCCCTGTGCGACAACTACCGCCACTGGAAGGGGGACGCATCGTTTCGTGAAGCCATTGGCGATCTGCGGTCCGCGGCCTGCTTGCCGGCCCAGGACGACCCGGAGAACTGGCACGCTCCGGATTCCCTGTACGCGCCCTACCGGGCCGATGCCTTCCGTTCTCAGGCCCTGGTCCTGGACTTCCGGACTACCGCGCGCCTGGAGCGCGAACTACTGGAAGATCTCGGTATCTCCACCAAGCCCGAGACCGAACTCGTCATCAGACACCTCAGGCACTGCATGGTGCACGGCGACCGGCCCCACATATTAACGTACCAGATCCTGAACGAACGTGCGCAGGACGCAGATCCTTTGGTATCGACCCTAGCCGGAACCGAATGCATCCACGAGAAGAGGCAGGGGAAGTTCGTCCGCACCAACCAAGTCTTTCGCGTCGAGCCGCACCTCGGCCGCTACGCCTTCAAGATCCACGAGAGTTACGACTCCTTCACGCCGCTGTTCAGGGCGCTCCGCGTCAAGGATGCACCGGAACGTTCGGACTACATTGACATAGTGCTCGATCTTGTGGGGGCGCACTTCGAACGGGCCGCGCCGGTCGTCGATGCCGACCGGGCAATCTACGAGACATGCATTGCCAACGTGGCGGCGGCGCACCAGCGGGAGGAGTGCGATGAGGCCGAACTGCAACGCCTAGCGGAGGCACCGGTCATCCTCAATTTGAGTGGCATGACGACCCACCCCGACGACATTCTGCTCCACGACAGCAAGTGGCACGCCGACTTTTTTGACGGCGACCTCGATCAGGCACTGTGTAGGCTGCCCCCCGAGCATTGGCCGCTATTCGAGGAACTAGGGGTCGAGAGGCTCAGTGATAGCGCGAGGATCTTACTCGAATACGTTGGCGGCGAGGAACGGGACGAGACCGATCTGGCGCGAAAGCTGCGGGAACGGTCGGACATATTCGCCCGGTTGCTGCACGACAAGCCGACTGCGGTCCGCGACCGCGTCCGCGACGCGCTCTCGGAGATCGAGGCGGTCAGCTACGCTGAGGTTCGCATCGAAGCGTCCGTCCAGTTGGCGGGCGATGCCGTACGTGCCCGACCGACCCGGGCGCCAGCCTTCTACGAAATCGACGGAGGCCAGCTGACGGTCTGTCGGCCCGTTGAGGATCGCAGCTGGTTTGATATCCTGAACGCGATTTTCCATCAGCTGATGCCCGGAGCCACGGGAAGCGAAATCTCGAAGCTAACTTTGGGGATCCGCCCGCTGATGGCAATGACGGTGGATGATGCGCATCGCGAACTGACGGATGCCGGTGTGCCGCGTCTTGATGCCGACCATGCGGCGACGGAGAAGGTCGATCTGACCTCGCAGGAACTTGACGAGTTGGGCGCTGGCGACGACCAAGCCGACAGCGGACAGACCGACGGATCCCCCGCTACCGGTGAGAACGAAAATTCTGAAGCCGGAGCTACGTGCGAGGATAATGGGGAATCATCTGGAGAAGAGGGTCGAGCCGATCGGGAGGGCAAGGGTGCCGGGCGAGGTGGCCAGCCCCCGACATCTGGCAGCACGGGTCCGAGAAGGAAGGCGCGGGGGAAGCACAAGGAGCAATGGGACCGACGTCTGCTGTCTTACGTTCGACAGCAACTGGAGAGGACAGAGGGCCGGCCCGCGTCGACGGAGCACAACCTAGCCGTGGAGGTTCTCGCGCGCGGAGCCGTGTGCGCCTACGAGAAAGAGCGGGGACGGAACGCGCAGCAGATGGCCCAAGGGCATCCGGGGCACGACATCGTCAGCAATGATCCCCTCACCGGCGAGGAAAGGCTGATAGAAGTCAAGGGAATAGACGGCGAATGGAACCAGACGGGCGTCGGACTGTCGAGAACTCAATTCAGCAACGCCCAGGACTACGGGGACCGGTACTGGCTGTACGTGGTCGAGTTCGCTTCGGATCCCAATCATAGTCGCATCCATCCCATCAGAAACCCTGCGATGCAGGTCACTTCGTTCATGTTTGACGGTAAGTGGCGCGAGGCTGCGACGGACGAGAGCCCCGATCCGACGAAGCTGTTCATCCCCGGCGTGCGCGTCCACCACGAGAGCATGGGGGCCGGCGAGATTCTTGATGTGGTCGTGCGCGGTAACACGAAACTGTTGACGATCCAGTTCGAGGGGCGGAAGCAAGCGTGGCGAAACATGACGTTGAACCTGCGTCAGATGCGCGTCCTAGAAGATGACGATGGCGACGACAATCCCTGACCTTACGGATGTTCGGTTGGGCGAGCTTCCGTCGCAAGGGGAAGCGAAGGTCGACCGTTCGCTGAGAGACAACCTGCCCGACGACTACGTGGTTCTCTTTCAGGTCGGGTGGATCCTGCGTCGGGAAGGGGAGCAGGCGCAGGATGGGGAGACCGATTTCTTGATCTGGCATCCGAACCGCGGCTGCCTGTGCGTGGAGGTCAAAGGCGGGGGCGTAAGTTTCGACGCAGCCACCGGCGAGTGGTTCTCGATAGACCGCCATGGCCGGGAGCACAGGATCAAGAACCCCATCAGCCAAGCCCTGAGGGCGAAGTACCCATCCCGGCGTCTACTGCCTGCGCAGCAGGGAGACCGACTGGGACGAAGACACGCTCTGGCGCACCTACACCACGCTCACCGACGTCGAAGCCGTCTTCCGTTCGCTCAAGTCCGAACGCGGCCTGCGACCCATCTACCACCGCAAGCCGCGACGCGCCGACGGCCACCTGTTCATCACCGTCGTCGCCTACCAGCTCGTCCAGCTCATCCGAACCCGCCTGCGCGCCCACGGCAGCTCACGCCGGTTGGACCACCCTCAGGCGTCTCGTCGAAGGCCAGCAGCGCGTCACCGCCACCTTCCGATGGCCCGACGGCCGCACCCTGCACGTGCGCGCCGCCACGCAACCCCGAACCCGAGCAGCGCGCCGTCTACGACGCGCTCGGCGTCGACCCGCGCCCAGGCGGCGTCCGCGAGACGATCGTCTGACCCACCGACCGCTGCCCGTTTGACACACGTTTGTAGTGCCACTCGAGCCGTCACATCAGCGTAAGTCGTTGATTCTAAAATATCTTGGATCTACCGTTGGTAAACATGGGCCAGCAGTCCGCAAGACAACAGCAACGAGAACGGCAACACGGCCAGCCCCTTCTCCTCCCCGGAACCGTCGAACCGGCCCACCGGCCGGGCGCGCAACATGCGAGCCGTCAGTCGACGCTGCCGCCGCATGCGGCATCAAGAGCGCGAACCACGCCGCGCACCCCAAACGCATCGAACGCCAGGAGCGCCTGGAACTCCGCACCGCGGTTCACGGCGAAAGCCACCACGGGATCGACGCTGAGGGCAGCCATTGCGACCTCGCCCGACAGCGGCACGGGCCTCAGCACCGCATCGACGAAAGCCTCCGGATCGGGGTGCGAGAGGAAGCCGCCGGCCGCCGCCCATTCACGCGCCTCCGGCGGGGACGCGATCGCGAGAGACTCCCAGCCCACCGCGTACCAACCCGACGGGAGAGACTCCGGGAATGCGATCCCCACGTCCCAGACCGCGCCGACGCAGGACACGAGAAGGTCGGCCGAACGTGAATCGCCCTCCGCCTCCCGCGCCGGAAACGCCGCATGGCGGGTGCGCCCGGACGGCGTCGACCGGCACGCGACCTCATCGAGAGCGCACGCGTCCAGAACCGGCGGCGCTTGGAGCTCGGCCCGGTAGCGCGCCAGCACCGCCCACCCCACGACCCCGACGATACACCCGACTATCACCACGCTTCCCACGGCAGACTTCATCGGGAGAACCTCAACGCCGCGAGCAGAGCCCGGCCGCAGGACGACCCCACGGCGCCGTCGACACGAAACCACGCAGCCACTCCGGGCCCGACGAGGCAACCGGCATCCGCCAGCCTCAGAACCGGATGACCGGCCCGACCTCCCACGCGAAGCCCGCGCCGACCAGGACGGGCTCCCGAAGCGCGGGCCCAGCAGGGGCCACGACCGACGAACGGCGAACCGAACGCCGTACCGCCGCCCGATGTCCACACCCGCGCCGACCGCGCCGGCAACGCCGGAGGAACGCCGAGCCGGCACGTCGGGCAGCTCGTCGACCGCCGGATAGCCCGCGCATCGAAGGCCGGCTCGGCCGCGGCGACCTGGGCCGGACGCGCCGGAAAGTGCGAGCCGGACCCGATGACCGCCCCGACGTCGACCCACGGCCGCACGACGCCGAGCGCCCGCCCGAACCTCACGCCGAGATCACGCCGTAGCGGCTGAAGCGCCACACGCGCTCCGGCGCCGGAAACTCCTCGACGTCCCAGCTCCAGGCGCCCGCGACGGCGGCGCGGAACGCCACGACGGGCCCGAGCCAATGCACGCCCTCGAAGCGCACGCCGGCGCCGTACGAGCACGGCGCGCCGCCCGGAAGCACGGCGCCGGCGCCCTCCGCGGCCGCGCGATCGCCGAGCGGCGTCGCGGCCAGATCGCGCCGCCTTGCTTCGACGTACCGACGCTTGAGCAGCACCTCGATCGTCTGCGCATAACGTCGACGGGCGGCCGATGCCCCTCTTCTCGAGCTCGCGCACGAGCGTCGCCTGCGTGAACCGCTGCGGCGCCTTCGTGCGCTTCGCAGCCAGGGCGACGTCGACCAGGGTAAGCGACGCGCCCTTCTCGAGGCGAGGAACCGAGATGTCCTCCCGCTCGGGAGGCCAGACCGCCTCGAAGCCCGGGAACAGCACCACGACGCCGGCGAGCGCGAGACGCCACCGGCCGGCGACCGCCACCACGCGGTCCTTCCGTATCCGGGCCGGGGCCGCCTGGCTCTGTGTCGCGCGCCGGCAGATCAGCTCGTAGAGCCGCGCCGCGTCGCCCTCGAGCGACGGCCGGCGGCGCGGATCGAACACGGTCGGCCGAATCGCCTCGTGGGCCTCCTGGGCGCCGGCGCCGGCCTTGAACCGGTTCGGCGGATCGGCGACGTACTCGTCCCCGTGGACCTCGGCGACCTGCTTCCGCAGCGCCGCGGCGGCCTCGGCCGACACGTTGACCGCGTCGGTCCGCATGTACGTGATGGCCCCGCGCTCGTAGAGGGACTGTGCGATCTCCATCGTGCGGCCGACCGTCAGCTTCAGCCGCGCGCTCGCCGCCTGCGGCAGCGACGATGTCGTGAACGGAGGGTGCGCCCGGCGTCGACCTCACCGAGACCACGTGCAGGACGCCCGCCTCCCGGATGGCTTCGGCCGCGGCCCGGCATCCGCCTCCGCGGAAAAACGATGAGGCTCCGACGACTTCGGGTCTCCGGCGTCGACAACCGGCAGGGAAACCGGCCCGTCCGGCGCGTCCACCCTGACGACCACCTCCCAGTAGGGCCGCGGCGCGAACGCCCCGATCTCGCGCTCCCGCACGACCACGAGCCGCAAGGCCAGCAAGGCCACCGACTGCACGCGCCCGGCCGAGCGCGCGTCGCTCACCGACCGGACCAGTGCCGGCGACACCCGCCAACCGACGAGGCGATCCACGAAGCGGCGCGTGAGCTGCGCCCGCACGAGCGCCATGTCGAGACGCCGCGGCTCACGGAAGACGCCGCGAATCGCCGGCTCGGTGATCTCGCTGAACGTGACGCGCGCGAAACGGGCCGCGGGGCCGCCGAGCAGCTGCTGGAGGCGCCAGGCAATCGCCTCGCCCTCCCGGTCGCGGTCGGTAGCCAGCACCACGGCCCCCTTCCGCCCCGCGAGGCGGCGCAGGCCCTTGACCACGTCCCGCTTGTTGGCCGGAACATCCCAGGTCGCCTTCCACCCGTCCTCCGGGTCGATCCCGAGCGCGGTGGCCCGCTTGCGCCGCGTGCCCGCCGCCGGCAGGTCGCGGAGATGACCGACGCTCGCCCGGACCAGGTAGCCCCGGCCCAGGCAGCGCTGGATCGTCCTGCACTTCGCCGGCGACTCCACAACCACGAGCGTCGGCACTACGACCCCCGATGCACGCGCGCCGCGTACGCGTCCGCCGCCGGTACGCGGTACAGGTAGATGGGCCAAGCCCGGCCGGCGGCGTCCTCGACGAGAACCACGCGCACCGGGCGCCAGCCCGGCACCGGCCACGTATGCGACACGACCCGGGTGCCGCGGCGGAGAACGCCCTCGAGCCACGCCGCGAGCACCTCGATCCCGTCGGGCGTGAGGAACATCGTGACGACGGTCGCCTGCGAGACGACCGACGGCAGCGTGAGGGCATCGGCGTGAAGAAAGCTCGCCCGCGCCGCGACGCCGGCCATCCTCGCGTTGTCCTTGGCCTGGACGACCAGCGGCTCCCGCCGCTCGATCCCCACGGCCGACGCCCCGGCCCGGGCGGCCGCCACCACGAAGCGCCCGTCGCCCGAGCCGATGTCGACGAGCACGTCCCGGCGGCCGAGGCCGAGCATGCCGATGACCCCGTCGACGACCTCCATCCGGCTCGGCTCGTAGACCGACAACGACCGTCCCACGCCGCGCAGGGAATCGATCACCGGATCCAGCGAGCGGAGCGCCCGCGCGCCCCACGGCGAGGCGACCGCGAAGACGGCCGCGGCAACCAGGAGCATCGGCAGCACCGCCCAAACGAAACGCGCCGCCCAGACGACCGGCAACCCCTTGCGGATGAACCTGGACATGACCAGCACCTAACAGGCCGGAACGCTAACCACGGCCTCGCGTCCCGCCTCGAAACGCACGCCCCGGACCACCGCCGGGCCGCACCCGACGCGCTCGACGCGCAGCGTGTGCGCCGCGCCCACCTGCGCCATGAGCAGGAAGAACCGGCCCTCGCTGTCCGTCCACGCCGTTACGGGCAACCAGGCCTCCGGCTCGACCACCTCGACCAGATGCGGCCGCCCGCCCGGCGGCGCCGGCACAACGCGCCCGGTCGCCCGACGCCACTCGGGCCGCGTACCGACCACGAACACGATCAGCACGCCCCCGATGGCCAATGCCGCGAGCCGCCTCAAGCCCCCACGCGCACGCATCACGAACTCGCCTCCATCCCCACCCCCGGACAGTCGACCGCCGGATCGAACGTCAGCTGCGACACCCGACCCACAAGACCAGCACCCCGCGTCGAACGGCGGCGGCGCCGCTAGACGCTCCTCCCGCACCTACCACCCGATGCGACGGACCGCGGAAACCTTGGACCAGCGCGTGAACCCCTGGATGCCCGCGGTCACGCCGATCCCGGACCCAGCGGCCACCGCAGCCGCGCCGCCCCAGCCGTTGCCCTCGAGCCCCCCACGCAGGCCGACGTAGACTCCGAACGCCGACACCGCCATCAGCACGAGCGACGCCACCGACCGCTCGAACGACCGCCGCTCGAAAGCGACCGTCCCGAAGCCCACCGGCTCGATCTCGAGCACCGGGTTCGCGTACAGCTCGGCCCACTCGATCAGACCCGGCGGGAAACGGGCATCGGCCGGCATGTAGAGCTCCAGAGACCCCTGCTCGCCCGCCGCCGCCTCCGCCTGATCCGCCGCCGGCGCCGACGTCCGAACGCGACATCTTCAGATCCACGGCGAGCCGGTCGAGCTGCTCCTGCAGCCGGCTGGACACACGGACGTGAACCGCCTTGCCGAACCCCTTCTTACTGCGCTCCATATCCACCACGCCTTCCGATTCAAGGACCGGGCGGCGACACCCGATCGCCTATCCCGCACACCCGCGACGGATTCGCACTGCGATCGGCTTGCAACCGCCCAGCCTCCCGCTCGATCGCCAGACGCCGGGTAAGAAACGCACCCGGCTCCGGCCGGCAATCGCCCCCGGCAGTGCACGACACCGCGTCGCGGCCGTCGAATCCCTCCGCCAGCCGAAGCAACCCGAGCGACCCGGCCGTCTCTCCCGCGGCGTGCGGACGCGCCTGCGCCACCCACGCGCCCCACAGCGAATCCGCCCCCTCGCCGAAGAGGAACTCGCGCCGGCCGCAATCCGTCCACGACGACACAGGAGGGCCGAACCGCCGGGCCTCGGCCGCGACGCCGGACCCGACGCCGCCGCGGCCGTCCCAGGGCGTATCCAGCTCGAAACGGCCGCTCAACCGCGACGCGCGCCGAACGTCCCACGAGTGCGCCATCATCGCCGGCGCGTCATCCACGAACAGCGACGTGATGCGCCCCGTGCCCGCCGACGTGCGAATCCACCGGCCGAAGGAATCGAGACGCCGTTGCCGCGCCGGAGAGGACTCGGCCAGCGCCTCCTCATGGACCAGCGGCGCGAAGCCCAGCGACACGAAGACATCGAACCCCGCGCCCCGGCCGCCCGCCGGCGCGGAGGTGAAGCCGGCCGAGCCATCCTCCTTGGGGCACCGGACCGGCACGGCGCCGGACGCGTAGTCGGCCCACCTGCCGGCGAGACGGGCCGCGACCGGCGGAACCACCCCGGGCAGCGCCGGGTTGCGAACGAAACCCCGCTCCACAAGACAGGCCCCGGTGCCGTCGTCACCGACGATCACGCCGCCCGACTCCAGCCCCGGCCGTCCGCCCCCGTCCTGCCAGAAGACGCGGGCCCACGGATAGTGGTCATCCGTCCGGGCAGGATTCGCCTCCCACACGTACTCCCACCACGTCTCCCAATAGCCGGACTGCACCACCCGGCTGCCCCCGAGGTCGAAGCCCTCCGAACCGCAATAGGACGAACGCAGGCCGTTCGCGCTCTGGCCCGGCGGCAGGCCCGCCGCGCTCAGATCGCACGCGGGGTGGTACTCCGCGTAGCTGTTGTCGACCCACCGCTGCCGCCGGTAGCGGCGGAGAACGACGCTCTCGCGCTCCACGCACGCCATCCCGGAGCTCAGCGCCGCGACCAGCGGAGCGTCCGCGAGGCGACGCCCGCTGCCCGGCATGCCGTCCCGCGGGGGCCGGGGCGTCTCGACGACGAGGCCCTGGCCCTGCCGCTGCCCGACGCCGTCCCCGAAACGCCCGCGCGCCGGAAGGTACTGCGCGTCGACGTTCAGCTCGTCTCCGCTGAAGATGGCCCCCGCGCCGCCCTGCGGGTCGAGACAGCGGACCGGAACGCCCGGACCGGCAACGGACTCCTCGACCCGATCCCCGAGTTGGCGCGCCAGCAGACCGGACGCCGGGCACGTGTACCCCGCGCGGGGCTGCGGCCGCCGCGCCGCCTCCCGGCCGTCATCGAGCTCCCGACGCTCCAGCACCGGCCGCATGAACGCTGGCGTCGCAGGCGCCACGCGCGAGCGATCGACCTCCCACGAACGCGAGACCCAGCGCCCGGCGGCCGCGTCGTACCGCGAGCTGCGGTCCCACTCGACCCGGGCGTCGCGGCCGCCGAAGAAGGACGACACCAGGCGGTCGCCTCCGGGGACGCTTGCCGCCCGGATTCCGTAGGAGGCGCGCTCGATCGTGCTGCCGCCGCGGACCGCGGCGGCGACGAACCAGCGGTCGTAGTCCGGCCCCCGCCCGCTCTCGGCCGAACAGTAGAGACGAACCGCACCGTCCCCGCTCCAGCGCAGGCTGTACACCGTCACCACGGAGCCCTCCGCGAACGAGGCCGCGGGGGGCCAGGCCGCCGCGCCCTGCCCGCCCGACTCCGGCATCCAGCAGTCGTGACTGGAGGCCGCGCGGGCGCGGCCTCCGGTTGGAAACGGCACGTCGCACGTCAGCGACGGCCCCTGCGCCGACACCGGCGCCGACGGTGACCCCACCCCGACCAGAACGCCCGCGAGAACGACAGCCACCAGCCCCCTGCACCACATTTCCCTTACCCCCTTCCCCGCACGACCTCGACGGCCCGCCCCGCCGCATCCCCGACTGACCTCGCCGCATCACGGCCTTCCGCCGCCGGCCCGCGCCGCGGCCGCTCCGCGAAGCTGCGGCTGACCACGAAATCGACCTGGCGGTCCAGTTCCTTCTCCCGCTTGGGAACGTCGTTGCCGGGCGCGTCCTCCATCCGCCGGCTCACTTGAGCGCCGACCTCCTGCACCAGGGCGTTCCCGCGCCGCAGCACGTCGTCGCCGACCCGCGCGGAGTCGACCTTCCGCGCCTCGCCGGGCGGCTCGTACGTGGCATCGAGCCGCTGCGCCATCGCCGACGCGAGCATCCCGGAGAGCACGACCGTCTCGCGGCTGCCGGGCGGCAAGGTGGGGTTGCGCGCGACCACGATCGTCTTGGCCGCCCCGTAGATGAGCGCCGACTGGCGCTGCTCGTCACCCAGGCCCTGGGGAACCTCCACGGCGAGGTCTCTGCCGACCTTCAACCGCGCGTTCGCGCCGTGGCGGACCCGGCCTCCCGAGATCGCCAGCATCGCCTTGACCCCGTCGGCCGCGCTGCCCGGCTCCGGCGCCCCGTCGGGATGGGTCCGCCGGCCGTCGAAACGCCAGTCGCGGCCGTCGAACGACGCCGCGCCCCGGCCCCGCCAGGCCTCGGCCCACACCCGGACGCCGCCGTCGCGCACGCGCTCGCGGAGAAGATCGAAGTCCCGATCGCCCGACCTCCTCGCCTCGAGCGCCAGATCCTTCTCCCGGGACACCCGCTCGGTGATCGCCTGATGCCGATCGGCATGGAGCCCCCGCAGCATCTTCGCCGTCGCGCCCCGCCGGCCGCGGTAGTCCGCCCAGTGCTCCAGGCGGGCCGTCCGCGCGGACCCTGAACCGCCCGCCGTCAGCTCGGCGCCGGTCTGCCGCCGATCGAGCTCCTCGGCGACCTGCACGAGCCGGCGATGGTCCGCGGCGCGGGCGCCGTCGGCGAGCGACCGCGAAGCGCCGGTCGCGATCGCGCGAGCCGCGCCCGGCGACGACGCGGCCGCGACGGCCACCGGATCGACGCCCGCGCGGACAAGGCCCGCCATCAGGTGCTTGCTGCTGCCCAGCGCCAGGCCAACGGCCTTCAGGCGCCCCCCGCCGCCCGACGTGCCCCACCGAAGCAGCCGCGACGACACCGCCGCCGCCACCCGCCCGCGGCGCGTCCCGGCGAGCTGCACCACCCGCTCGAAGCCCTGGGCGCGGCGGCCCAGAAAGCTGCGCACGGCTCCGCGCGGGGCTCCGGCGACGACGGCCCGATCGGGACCCGATGCCTCGGGCACGACCGACCGCTCGCGCATGCGCCCGAGCCAAGCCCGCCCCTCGAGACTCAGGGTCCGGCCGGCCAGGTCGCCCTCCGCCGGCACCGTCGACGGCACGCGGCCGACACGCGCGTCGATCTCGACGCGGCACGCCGGCGCAAAGCCGCGCTCGACCTCCGCCGCGAGGCTCGCGCACGCCCCCGACCGAAGAGCGGCCCTGCCGCGGGCGAACGCCGCCTCGTCGCGTTGGGCCGCCTCGGGCTCCTCGCGGCAGCGCGCCACATGGCGGTCGCCGACATCCGCCGCCAGAGTCCGCAGCGCCGACGCGCGCGAGGGCTCCCGCCCGCAGTCCCGGACGTCCGCGCAGAGCTTCACGAGCACCGGGTCGCAACCCACCGTCTCCAGGCCCGCCTGGCGGAGCGGGGACGTCTCGATCAGGTCCCCCATCCTGGCGAGCGACTGGGGACCCCGCGCGGCCGCGACCATCAGGGACGCCTGCGTGATGTGGCCCACCGCGATCGCCCGCGGACTCCCGACGAACTCGGCCCGCGCATCGCGCGCGGCCACGCTGGCGGCGGGGCCCACCATCCCCTGCGTCGACGCATTCGGGACCGGCGGGACCACGCCCTGACGGCCGGCAACGAACCGCGCCTGGCCGCCCAGCGCGCCGTGCACCGCCTGGACCGTCTCCCGGCGTGCCGAATCGACGTCCCGGCGGAACGCCGCGCGCGCCCGGTCGACGGCGCTCCCGGCCGACTCCACACCGGGCACGGGCGCGTGGACGGAGCTCGAGTCCGGGCCCAGGCGGTACTTCGGCCCGAGGGTCTCCCGCACGTCGTCCACAACGCGGTCGCGAGCCGAGGTGACCTCGCGCCGCAACGCCTCCCGCCCCGCCTCGAGCTCCTTCTCGACGGCCCGGGCGACGGCGGCCGGATCCTTCCCGCCAGCCAGCCTGGACAGCTTGCGATCGAAAGACGCAACCACCTTCTGCACCGCACCGTCGAAGCAATCGACGATGTACTTGCAGACGGCCTGGTCGGCGTGATCGCCCGACCCCGCGAGACGCTTCGCCAGACTGTCTTCGTCGTCGTCATGGCCGCGCCGAGACGAGTCCTCGCGACTCGGCGCATCAGCACTCCGCGCCTTGCCGCCGCCGGAAGCCCGCCGGACCGGCCGGTCGGAAGCGCTTGCCGCGGCCGCGCCAGCCTCTACCGGCGCCGGCGCCGGAACGGCGTCCGTCCCACCCGCGCCCGGCTCGACCGGCCGCGCCGCGCCGGGCGGCGGCGGCTGGTCCCGCTCCGCCGAATAGTGCGAGCCTCCCGCGAAGAACGCCGCGCCCCTGAGCGCGAGATACCCGTCCCGAACCGCCTGATCGACCTCGGCGCCCCCACGCGCCCCGGCCTCGCCGCCCCGGCTCCGGGCCCAATCGGCCGACAGCGTCGCGAGGTGGGAATCCCACGTCTCGGCCTCGAACGACCCGCGCCCCGGCGGCAGCGGGGGAAACCGCGGAAGCGCATACGCCGAGCCGTCCGGATGCCGGTGGAGAACGTCCACGACGGCCGGGACCCGATCGGTGCGCACCAGGGCCATGTCGAACTCCGTCGCGCCGGCCTTCCTGCACAGAGCCTCGACCTCCTCGCGGACGCCGGCCTCGAACGCGTTGTCGCCCGTGATCGCGTGATCGGTCTCGCGGTACAGATGCCGGACGCACGCGACCTGCTCGCCCCACTCGCCCTCGCCCGCGACGTCGCGCACGTGCTCGAACCCGCGCGTCAGGCCCAGGCGGTCCTGCCACCGCGCCTCGACGTACTCGTCGATGACGTCCTGGAACATCCGCGGCGACCCCGGCCCCGGCACCTCGAACGCATCGGCGAGGGCCTCGGACCGCGCTCCGGGCCGCGCGCGGCCCGCGCGGTCCTGCGCCGAGCCGAGCACACCGGCGACGCGCCTGTCCGCCCGCTCCCGCGCCTCCGCCATCGCCATCACAGCCTCACCCCCCCAGCGCAACCCGCAAGGACACGAACACGCCGACCACCGCTCCGGCGAAGCCGCCCACGAGCGCCCACCACCACAGGCCGCGGCCGACGGTCCCGGCGTACTCCACCCACTTGCCCGCCGACTTCTCGGCCGCGATGACCGCGGCCTGCGCACCGCCCACGGCGCCGAGGAACCCGTCCGCCGCCCGGACGATGTCCTGCAGCCGCGCCCCGATGCGCCCCCCCGACCGCTCGGCGTGGTCCAGCGTCGCCTGGGCCGCGAGCGCCGTCTGGATCAGCACGTAGGCGAGCGACTCCATCTCCTTGAGCCGCACCTCGACCGCCGCCCCCGACGCGCCGGCCGTCCGCTGCACCTGCTCGATCACGTGCCGGAGCTGCCCGGCGAGGGTCTCGGCCGCCACCGACACGCGGTCGCGGTCCTGGGCCGCCTCGATGTCCCGGACCAGCTTGTCGACGTCGACCCCCGCGACGGCGAGCTGCGCGACGACGATGTCGGCCACGGCCTTGTCGCCGACGCCCCGGAGCGCGAGCAGCTCCGCGATCACCGCCGCCGCCCGACCCGCTCCCGGAGGCGGCGGCCGGCGGCCGCCGCGGCCCCGCTCCGCCGCGAGCGCCGCGATGGCCGCTCCGGGACCCTCCGGCGCCGGCTCCCCGGCTCCGGGCGGGTCCCCCTCCAACCGAGCGCCCTTCGGACCGCCGCCCGCGGCCTCCTGCTCACGCCTGAGCCGAGCAGCCTCTTCAGCCTCGGCGAGCGCCGTGGCCGTGTCGACGGGACGGGCGGGTTCGCTCTCCACCACGCTCATGACTCCTCCATTGCGGCCGCGAGGCGGCGCCTCGAACCGCGCCTGCGCCACAGCCGGCGTGTCGCCGGACTCCGGCTCGTGTCGCCGAGCGACACGAGCAGATCGGCGACCGTCACCGGCTCCGCCGGGCCAACCAGCAGGCCGCGCACGCCCGCGACCCGCTTCCACCGCGCCTCGGCGCCAGCCGCGGTCGCCGCGTCCGCGGCCGGCTGTCCTTCACGAGCCGGCTCCTCCCAGAGGGTCCGCGTCAGCCAGCCCCCGGTCCGCGGCTCGTAGCCGAGGACGGCAACGGCCTCGCGGACGGCGCGGCGGCCATCGACGCGGGCCTGCCGGACGACGAGCCGGAAAGCGGCGGCGACCGAGTGGCAGACGACGTCCCACGGCAGCCCGTCGCCGGCCTGCAGCGCGCACGTCGCCAGCCGGCTGAGCGCGCCCGCGCACGTCGAGGCGTGGATCGTGCTGAGCGACCCGCCGTGCCCCGTCACGAGCGCCTGGATGACGTCGGCCGCCTCCGGCCCGCGGACCTCGCCCAGCACGATGTGGTCGGGGCGATGCCGCAAGGTGTGCCGCACGAGATCGCGGATGCGGACGCCGCCCTGCTGACTCAGCGCGCGGCCCTCCAGCCGCAGCGCGTTCGGATGCGTCAGCCGAATCTCGATGGTGTCCTCGATCACGACGATGCGGTCGGACTCAGGCAGCAGGCCCACGCAGGCGTTGAGTAGGGTCGTCTTGCCCGACCCCGTGCCGCCGGCGATCAGGACGTTCCCGTCGCAAAGGAGCGTGTCCCGGACCACCTGCAGGACCTTGCGGGGAAGCGAACCCATCTCGACGAGGTCTGAGGCCGACAGCAGGCACTTGCTGAAACGCCGGATGGTGATGGCCAGCTGGGTCGACGCCGGCGGCGCCGCGATGGCCACCCTCGACCCGTCGCTCAGGCGCACGTCAACGATGGGCTCGTGGCGCAGGTCGAATCCCGACCCGCGGGTGATCATCGCGGCGGCCGCCTCGAGGTCGCGTTGGCCGAGGCGGCCGTCCGCGACCGGCACCCGCTGGAGGCGCCCGCCGCGCTCGATGAACAGGCGCCCGGGACCGGTGACGATGATCTCCGAGACCGAGTCGTCGTCGACGAACTGCCGCAGGTCCGGCAGGTGCTCGCCGACCTCCGCCAGGCTCGCCTGCGTCTCCACCATCAGAAATGCCCCTGCTCCTTCGCGCGCCACCAGGGAATGCGCCCGTTCAGCTTCTTGACCAGATAGTCGGGAAACAGGTAGCAGCGCACGGCGTCGGCCACCGACTTGCCGTCGAACAGCTGCACGATCGCCTGGTAGTTGCCCATGACGAGGAAATCGCGCGGCGTGAAGAGCGCCTCCCTCCGCTCCTGGAAGCTCTTGGAAACGCCCGCCGACGAGCCGCCGCCGCCGGCCCGCCCGGACAGGAAGCTGACGCCCGCCCGGGCAGTGTTCTCCGACACCGAGTAGGACGCCACCATCCGCGACACCTGCCCGCACAGCTCCGACGCGGTCTTCGCCGACGCGTCGTCGCCGAGCGGCAGGAAGATGCGCGTCCTGAGCGTCTGGAGCAGGGCCCGCCAGCCTTCCCCGGCCCCGAGGGCCGACCGCAGCGACGAGAGCGACTGGGTCGCCAGAAGCGGCACGCACTTGCTCTGCCGGGTGAGCGCGAAGGCCTTCTCGTCGCCGCTCGGGTCGCTCTCTCCCACGGTCGCGAACTGCTGGTACTCGTCGCAGACGAACAGCACCGGCCGCCAGTAGCGGCCCTCGTTCCACTCCTCCTGCATCCGCTTCGGCCGCAGGAGCAGCGTGGACAGCCAGGACTGCTTGAGCATCACGCCGAGCGTGCGCGAGAGGTTCGGGTTGGCGCCGGCCGGCATGTTGAGCGCGAGCACCTTCCCCGACTCCATGAGGTCATACAGCGGCGGGAGGCAGGGCGGCAGCCCCATCGAGACGCCGTCTTCGCCCTCCGGACACGGCGGCGCGAACTTCCGCCCGACCTCCGGCAGGTCGAACACGGCGAGGAACACGGCGATCCCCGTGACGACGTTGGTCCGGGTCTGCTCGGCGAGGCCCAGCCACTCCTGGCGGTACCAGCGCTTGACGGACTGGAGGACCGCGAACTGATCCACCTTGAGGCTGCTCTGTCCCTGTCGGCCCAGGCCCCAGGGGATCCCCGAGTAGCTCTCCTCCACGCGGAACGTCGCGCCGACCTCGCGCAGCGCCGCCACCAGCCCCTCGATGTCGGCGCGCGTGTCCTGGCGCGTGCACATCCGCCCCCCGCCCACCTCGCGCCAGGACCAGAAGGTGAGCTTGCCGGCGTGCTCGCGGTAGTCCCGCCACCCGACGACGACCTCCCACACGTCCGGACAGTTCCAGCGCGCGTCGAGCGTGGCCTTCATGGCGTCGATGTCGTGGCCGAGGACCTGCTGGTCGACGGCGTAGCGGTAGATGTCGCGGAGCGTGACCCAGGGCGGCTGCTCCAAGCGCTTGAAGACGATGATCCAGCGCGCGAGATTGCTGTAGGCCTGCTGCCAGAAGGGCTCCTTCGACCGCCCGTAGAGCTGGTTGAGAAGCGACGCGATGGTGTAGGCCAGACTGGACGAGTCCAGCCACGGCGCGTCGAGCGGGTTCCACGCGTAGCCCTGCCTGTCGAGGTTGAGCTCCATGTAGTCGTCGCCGCGGTCGCACTCCTCGAGCATCGCCTTGACGTCCGCGCAGAAGTCGCCCTTGACCTCGAGGCAGAGACCGGCGGCGCGGCGCTCCTCGTCCCGCGCGCGCCAGCTGAGAAGCTGCTGGGCGAACGGCCTCATGCACGCGCTGGTCTTGCCCGTTCCCACCGCCCCGAAGATGATCGTCCCGGTGTAGAGGGCCTTGTCCCTCATCACCAGCCACCTGGGGTCGCGGATCTCGCGCAGCTTGTTGGGGTGGTGCACCTCGCCGATGACGATGCCCGGCTCCGGGTCGTCAGGGGACAACGGCCACGGAGGGAGACGGGTCTCTCCCTCGCCCCGAGGCCGCAGGCGCTCGAACCACACGCGCCAGACCGACTGCGCGACGAACCCCAAGACGAACACCAGGATCCCCGGCGAGACCGCCGACCACACGGCGAGCGGCCAGTACCAGAGCGGCGTCTGCTGGCCGATGAAGACCAGGAAGCGGTCGTCGAGCGGCAGCGGATGGAGCCACATCCACCACACCGTCACCGACCCCGCCGCCGCGAGTCTCGCTACCATGTCTCGGGCAACCCCTCGGCCTGCCAGACCTCGGCGTCGGCCACGCCGGGCGACAGCTCGGAGCGCCGCTCGGCGAGGCGGCCCGCAATCACGCGATGCCGCGCCGCGACCTTCTCGGCGCCGCCGTAGGCCGACACCACCGGCGGATGCCCGCCCTCCAGGCGGCGCAGCTCCTGGCGCGAGAACCAGATGTCGCGGACCGCCTCGACCGCGGCGGTGTCCGCCTTCCACGAGCCGACGAGCTCGTCGACGGCCGGGTCGCCCGGGCGCGCCCCCGAGCGCACCACGCCGAGCGACACCGACACGCCGGCGCCGGCCAGCGCCTTGACGAACGGGCCGTAGTGGCGCCACCACGTCCGCAGCGCCGCAGTGTTGTCGACCAGGTCGTCGTCGACATGCGGCCGGACGAGCACGAGGCGGTCGCCCGCATATGCCATGAGCGGCCGATCCGGGAACAGCACCTCCTGCTTGCCGCTTCCGACGCCGTAGGCCCGCCGCGGGATCGCGCGGCGCGGGACCCCGAGCGACTCGGCCAGCGCCACCTGCGCGTCGATCGAGAAGAGCCACGGCCAACCGGGCGAGGCCAGCGCCGCCCACACCTTGAGCACCCGCTCGAGAATCCGCGGCCAGTCCGACGGATCGAGAGGCCGCCGGTAGCGGCTGTTCTCGGCGCCGAGGGCGCGGTAGAGCGCCTTGCCCGTGCAGTGGTGGATCACGCCCGAGCGCAGCTTCCGGCTGACGACCCCCTTGTCGCGGGCGAACGCCCGGCGCCAGGCCGCCGAGACGTCGACGTCGACGAAGTGCTGCGTGCGCGCGCGGCGGCCGTCGTCGTCGCCGACCCAGAGCGCCGCGAACTCGCGGACGAACACGCCGCCGGCGAGAACGACGATCGCCAGAAAGCGCGCGGCCTGCGCGCCGAACCCCGCCTCGGTGAGCGCCTTCTCCGCGCGAGCAAGCTCCACAGGGCTACTCCTCCGCCGTCGTCCTCACGACGGTGTCCTCGAGGAACGTGATCACCAACCCGATGGGGTTCGCGAACACGAGGTCCTCGGTCACTTCGGTGAACGCGAACTGCAGGTTCACCGACCACGGCTCGGACCCGAGCACCCGCCCGGCGGCCGCGCGCAGCCGATCGAAGGCGATCTCGGCATCGTGGGGCGGCGACGGATTCGGCAGGATGCGGATGCGCACGTTCTCGACCAGGACGTCGCCCTCGCCCCGCGCCCCCGCGATGAACGCCGCCACCTCGTCGCCGTACTCCGCCGAGAGCTGCGCGCTCACCTCGGCGCTCGTGAACCAGAAGCTGTCCTCCCAGCGCCTTTCGACGACCGCGCGTTGGCGGCTGTACTGACCGACAACGAACTCGTTGAGGAAGTAGGAGACCTCCGGCCCTGTCGGCTCGATCGCCTCCGGGACGTAGTCGACGACCTGGGCGCGGCCGACCTCGTCCACCCGCACCACGACCGGCGCCGGGAACGGCCGCCGGGCCACGCCCCAGAGCGCCAGCAGCAGGCACCCGCCCATGACCAGCACCACCATGCGGTAGTGCCGCGCCCTGGTGACGTGCTCGGCCCAGACCTCGATCAGCTCCTCGCTCTCGATCTCCACGATTAGTCGTCCTCCCGGCGCCTGGCCTTCGCGCCGCGCGCGTGCGACGAAACCCACTGGGCGGCGTCCGCCCCCCTCGAGAGCGCCGCCGCCGTCCCCTTCATCCCGTGCGCCGCCGCGCCCCTCGCCAGGCTCGAGAGGCCCGCCGACGCGAGCCCGCCGCCGACCGCCGCGCCGCCCGTCGCGAGCGTCGCCGCCGCCCCGGCCGCCACCGCCGTCAACCCCGAGCTCAGGTTCTGCGACCCGCCGAGCATCACCTGGGTGACCTCGCCCACCTTGAAGCTGAGGAGCAGCGCCGCGAGGATCACCGGCAGCCACGTCCCCACGCGCCGGATCACCTCCTGGAAGGAGTGCATGAACGCGTCCGTGCCGCCTTCGGGATTGAACTGGGCGATGCTCTCGACGAAGGAGGCCATGCCCTCGAGCGGATACCCGGCCAGGACCGCGATCATCCGCAGCATGAGCGCGGCCACCACGACCTGGAACGAGTACTGGATGAGCCCCTTGAGCCAGGACCAGAACAGAAACGACAACTGCTCGACGAGCAGCAGCGGCACGAAGATGGGACCGAGCAGCGTCAGAATCCCGATCGCCACGTTGGCCCACACGACCTGCGTGTAGACCAGCAGGGCGGCGATCAGCAGAATGAGCACGCTGACGATCACCACCACGGCCGCCTGGCTGATGGCCCAGATGGTGCCGACGACCGTCGCGAAACCGCGCACGATCCCGCCCAGGGAGGTCATGTTGTTGAACGCGATGCCGAGCTGCCGGAAGATCTCGCCCAGCAGCCCGTACACGTCGTCGTGCATCTGCGAGAACGCGCCGCCGGCCCCGTTCAGCGCCGCCGCGAGCGCCTGTCCCTGCCCAACCACCATCTGGATGAACGTCTGGCTGCCGAACAGCGCGTACGGCGTGTAGAACCCCTCCAGCACCATGTAGGGAAAGCCGATCCAGAGCAGGAAAGTGACCATGCCCCACAGGTCGAGGCGGCCGCCCATCCCCACCTTGAGCCCCTGGATGACGGTCATGATCAGCGCGATCGCGGCCCAAAGCCGCACCCCCATGTCGTAGAAGTACTGCCGGACCGTCACGCCCCCGTACGCCGCGGGCAGGGGAGCGCTGACCAGGTCCTCGACCGCCGCCTGCACGTAGTCGAACGACCACCGCGTGGCCGAGCCGTCCGGGTCGACCGGGGGCTGCGCGAACGCGGCGCCGGCCAGCGGCCCGGCAAAGGCCGTGGCAACAACGAGGGCTGCGGGCAGAGCCCGCGCGGCGAGGGGGGCCATCACCGCACCCAGGCGTCCATGAAGCCGCCCGACGCGAGAGACGCCATCGGCTCGTTGCCGACCTCGTCTTCCATGGGCGGCGGTGCCGCCGTTGCCAAGCCCTCGAGCCGATCGAACGTGCGGCGCGTGTCCGCCGCCGCCCGGTGCGCGTCGAGACGGATGCCCAGCGCCTCCGCGGTGAGCTGAGACGCGCGGAGCCCGAGCGCCCCGGCGGAATGGGTCGCCCGAAGCGACGCGAGCTCGGTCGACACCCCGTCGAACTCGGCCTGGCTCAGCGCCGGATCGGGATCCGACGGCCCGCCCATGAGCCGGCGCGCGCCGTCGAGGATCTGCACGCTGTCCTCGAGCATGCCGCGGCCGACGTACTCGCCCGCCACGCGGTCGCCGAGAACGGCCGCGGCCGCCAGGCGCGTGTCGACGGTAGCCGCGTAGCGGAGGTCCACCGCCCGGCGGCGGAGCTGCTCGGCCTCCCGGATCTCGTCCCGCAGGTCCGCCGGGACCCCGAGGTCGTCGACGAGCGTCTGCCACGCCGACTGCCGGCCCGCCGACCAGCCCAGCGGCTGCGAGTCGAGGAAGTCGAGGAACCCGCCTACCGTGCCGAAGTCGTAGCCCCCGATGCCCCGCACCGCCTGGTAGTCGCGGACGGCGTCGCCGACCAGCGCCCGCGACTGGGTGAACGGCTCCCACAGCGGCCCGATGTCGGTCAGCTCCGTGAAGAAGCTCCGCCAGTCCGCCAGGGACCCGGCCGACGAGACGAGCCCCCCGGGGTCGAGCAGCCCGCGGAACTCGGCCTGCGCCTGCGCCACATGCGCCTCGGCCGTGGACACCTGCGCCCGGATCTGCGAGAGCATCGCCGCCACCTGCACGAGCATCCCGGCCCACCCCGCATCGACCGCCGCCGGGCGCCCGAAGAGCAGCGCCGCCGCCAACGCCGCCGCGACCAGTTGCTTCGCCCGCATGGTCCGCCCCCCTTCAGTGACCGACGAACAGGTTGTCCCCCAGCGGCCGCGCCGCCGCGTTCCGCGCGTGGAGCTGCGGCGTCAGCACGTTCGCCCGCCCCGCCGCCGTGTCGAGCCCCAGGTCGAGCGACGCCAGGCCCTGCAGCTGCGCGAGGCGGAACTCCTCCTCGCGCGCCTGCTCCATCAGGTCCCGCTCGAGCTCCCGGCGCGCGCGGTCCGTGTCCTCCGCATCGAACTTGAGCAGCAGCGCGTCGATGTTCGCCTGCGCTTGCGTCGCCGCGATCAGGAGCGACCGGTGCTGCGCGCGCGACGCGCAAACCCCCTGGCCCAAGCCGTCCGCACCTGTTGCGGGGCAGTCCGCCGTGCTGAGCGCTTCGACCGAGTCGGCCAGCCGCTGCCGCAACCCCTCCCGCTCCGCTGCCGTCCAGGTACGCGAGGCCGGGCACACCACCACGCCGCGTCGGTCCGCGTCCGCCCGCGTCGCCTCGCACCCCAGGTACAGGGCGATCGCCACGGTCGCCTCCTCCGCGAGCAGGTCGCGGTGGTCGGCTTCGGCGAGCTGGACGTCGAACTCGGCCGCGCGCACGGCGTGCGACGCCTCGAGCGAGGCGGCGACGTCCGGATCGATGCCGGGAAGGTCCGTATACGCGCTGCCCGGCGCCGGCAGGGCGTCGGGGACGCACGGCGTCGAGGCCAGGTCCTCAGGCGGCACAAGCGCGCAGCGGTCGAGCTCCAACGTGCGCGGGTCCGTCCCGCCGAAGGCGCTGAAATCGATCGACGCGCCCCCGCCCAGGGCGCGGCGCATCTGGCCCGCGAAATCGTCGATGGGATCGACCAGTCCCCGGTACGAACTCAGCGCCTCGTCGCGGATCCGCATCATCGTGTCGCGCAGCGCCATGAGGTTGCTGACGACAGACGCCATCTGGCCGACGACGATCCAGGCCGCCGGGTCGAGCCCGAAGAACGCCTGCGCCCGGCGCACCGCCGGCCCGGACGCCGCCACCACCAAGACCAACGCCACCGCCACGTGCACCCGCGCCCTTCGACTCATCACCGCCCTCCCTTCACCTGCACCCGTCCCCTACACCCGCGGCACCAGCAGGTCCTGCGTGAGATAGATCCGCACGGGATGCCCCGCGCGCACGCGCACCTCCGGCAGCCGGTTCATGAACCTGTCGAGAAACCTCATCGCGGCCACCGAGAACTGCTGGCGCGCCGGGTCGAAGTAGCCCTGACTGCCGCCGCCCCCGGCCGAAAGCCCCGCGAGCAGCCCCACCGCGCCCACCGCCCCGAGCGTGCTCCGGTAGTGCCGGTTGACCTCGTCGGTCAGCCCCGTCTCCCCGATCGACGACAGCCCCTCGAACCCCATGCGGACCGACCGACCGTCGGGAAACCGCAGGCGCGAGAACCGCACGGCGAGCCGCGTCTGGAACCCGCTGTCGACCGCCTGCGCGTCGCCGAGCGCGACCGTGCCCCTCGGGATCACCACGCGCCTGCGGTCCGCCGTTCTGACCGGTAGCGTCAGCCGCGCCCGCGCCGGCCCCGTGAAGTCGCCCGTGAGCGCCGTCTCCAGGACCGCCTGCATCATGCGGCCCTCGTAGACGAGGTCGAGGCCCTCGGGAACCGCCGGCCACCGCGCAACCGCGACCGAGCCGCCGCCGCTCGACTCCGGGACCTCGACGTCCGGCCCAACCGCGTAGAACTCCGTCGGGGCCGCCGCGCCGCGATCGATCGCATCCGCCGCCGGCCCAACCGGCACGACCTCCGGAGCACCCGCGCGCGGCGGCGGGGGAGAAGGAACTTGCCCGGGCGCGCCGGCCGCGGCCTCCTGCCGCAAGAGCGCCAGGAGCTGCTCATCGAGGAGGGGATCGCCCGTGATCACGGGCGGCGGCGGGGCGGCCCCCGGAGCCGTGCCGGCCGCGCCGGGATCGCCCACGACGGCCGGCGCGCGGAGCGACAGCGCAAAGCGCTCGACCTCCTGCAGCCGGATCGCCTCCCGAAGCTCCCGCTCCGCGACCGTCTCGAGCGCCGCCTGGATGTCTCCGGACACCGCCCCGGGCGGGAGCCCGCTACGCTCCGCCTCGTCCCGGATACGCTGCGCCTGGAGAAGGGCGGCCCGGGCACCTTCGAGCTCGAGGCGCGCATCCGCGAGGTCGTCGTCGCGCGCCGCGTCCTCCTGCCGGCTTCTGGCCTCCTCGTCCGCCTGGCGCTGGGCCTCCAGCCGCGCGAGGTCCTCCCGCAGCCGCTCGCCCTCGCGCAGCACCGGCTCGACCACGTTCCTCACGTCCGCCACCGCCGCCTCGATGGCCTGCTCGCCGCCCGCGGCGGACTCGTCGGACGGCGCGCCCGAGCCCGTAAGCAGCATCACCAGCAGCAACACCGCCACGAGGCCCAGCGCGATGTAGACCGGGAGGTTCTTGGGGACGACGCCGGCGGGGACCTTCAGCTGCCACTGCGCCACGGCTCGGCCTCCCCCCTGATGCGCCACGGGGCGCCGGCTTCGGGATCCCCCGCGCCGAGAATCCCGGCCTCCACGACCCCGTCGATCCGAATCACCAGACCGACACCGATCACCTCGTGCGGGAGCACCCGTGCGGTTCCGTCGGACAGAAACCCCGCGACGGCGATCTCTTCGCCGACCGCCCGCTGGAAGCGAATGAACGTCGACTGGGTGTCGTGCCACATCCCTTCGACCCAGTAGGGGGCGGCGGTCACGTCCACCTCCGAATGGAACTCGAAGACGAAATGCAGCCTCTGCGGGTAGTCGGCGATGAAGTCCTCGACCGCCTCCTCGCTGGCGGCGGCCGCGTCGTCGACGCGCGCCCGCACGTCCTCCTCGGCCGCGCGCAGAGCCGCGAGCGCGCGCCGCTCCTCTTCCCGGATGGCCTCGACGTCAACGGCGGACAGCAGCACCGGCGCCTCGGCGTCCGTCCCGGCGACGACGTCCTCCGACACGCCCTCGCCGTCGGCGGAAGCCCCGCCCTCGGCCGGCGCCCCCTCCTTGCCGGGCGCCCCGTCCTCGGCGGCCTCCAGATGCACAACGGTATGGACCGCGGACAGGTCGCTCTCCCGCAGCCCGACCGACACCACGGACCCGTCCGACAGGACCAGCGCGAGATTCGTCGCCGCGCCGCGGACCAGCGGTCGCACCATCGTCAGGTGGCCGCCCCCGGTCACCACCCAGCGGCCGGGGTCCCCGAGGCGGCGCTCGACCACGTTCCACGCGCGCGGCAGCACCACCGTCGTCTCGAAGCCGACCCGCGTGACGACCTCCGCGAGGGCGACGCCCCCGCGAACGCCGGCGCGGAGCGACCCCTGCGCGACCTGGCCCTCCCCGGCCGACGACCACGCCGCCACCAGCGCAAGCACCAATCCGACCCGCATCGCGTCACCTCCCCGCGACGAGCAGCGCCACCGCCGCGCCAATCGCCGGCCAGACCCCGTACATCCGCGGCGGCGTCGCGAAGTTGCGCTCGAAGAACCCCGGCCTCCGCTGCGGCATCGCGCCGCCCTCGGCCGCCAGCCCGAACCACGCCTCGCGCCCCCCGAGGCTCAACGTGCCGTGCCGGATCACCTGCTCGACGACCAGCAGCCCTCCCGGCTCGACATCCGTATGCACGACCTCCGCGGCGTCTCCGCGCCACACGTACACCGCCGGAATCTCCTGACCCTCGGTTCGCAGGTACGTGAACGTCCCGTCCGTCCACAGGTCCCGCAGCAGGAACGGCGGAGAAAACGCCTCCTCGGTGACCTGGTAGGGCAGACGCACCCGGCCGGCGAACTCGCGCACGAACTCCTCCTGCCGCCTGGAGGCATCGGCCCACAGGCGGTCGACCTGCCGCCGTCCCTCGAAGACGGTGCGCTCGCGGTCGTCGCGGTAGGCGGCCAGGCGCTCGCGAAACCCCGCGACGACAGATGCCGGCCTGTACTGCACCTCCACGGCCTCGGCCGACCCGAGGGCCGCGTCCTCCTCCCCGGTCTCCACCGTCACGACGTAGTCGGTCACCGCGCCGGCGTCCTCGATCACGGTGAACGTGAACACCGCGCCCGAGGCGCACGAGACCGTGACGTTCGAGACGAGCCCCGCGGCGTACGGCTTGACGGCCAGCTCGCGGCCCCGGGCCGTCAGGTCCCAGTTCTCCGCGTCGCCGGCCACCGTGCGGACGATCTCCTCGCCCGCCGGCAGGCGGATGGTCGTGACCGTCCGCACGCGCGTGAACACCGCGATCGGCTCCTCCGACGAGGCCGCGACCGTCCGTATCGGCGTCCTCTCCGCTTCCTGCGCCGACACGGGAACCACGAGCGCCAACGCGACGACACCAAAAAGAGCTGCACGCATCCTCACCTCCCCGGGGGCAACGCCCCTCACCGAGCGACCTCGCTGCGGCCCGCCGCCTCGCCCACATCCCGATCGACCCCGGCCGCCAGCCGCATCAACGCCCCGGGCAGGCCCCAACGCTCGACCGCTGCTTGACGCCTCACGGCGTCCGTGGGGTCGGACGTGTACAGCCAGTAGCTCTCCGGATCGACCTCCAGCCGCACGACGGCCGAGTGCCCCGGGCGGTGGATGTAGAGCTCGCGCTTGGGCTCGAGCTCCTTGACGGTCGCGAGCTCGGACGGCGTGAGGCCCAGGACCCCGGCGGCCTCGTCGGGAAACGACGAGTTGCCGAGCAGGAGCCGGGTCGGCATCGACTCGAGAAGCTCGGGGGCGGCGCCCAGAATGTCGCCGGCCGACTGCGTGGCGAGGATGAGGACGCCGTTCATCTTCCGCCACGTCTTGGCGGCCTCGACCAGCTTCCGGACGACCAGCGGGTCCTTCAGGTAGCGCCACGCCTCGTCGACGACGACGATCTTGAGCTGCCCCCGCAGCGACTCGTCGTCCATGACCAGGCGCATCCGCTCGAGGAAGAACCACAGCGCCGCCTCGCACCAGTCCGGGTACTCCGACGCCCCGGCGAGATCGACCACCTGCCACGTCCCGAACTCCTCAAGCTCGGCCGGCGGGCCGTCGAACCACGGCGCCCAGGTCCCCTCGTCCACCCACCGGCTCATCGCCGGCCACATCGCCTTCGGCAACAGGTGCGCCAGCGCGCTCAGCGTCCGCTTCGAGGGCGCGCGCCGGAACACCTCGTCCACCCGCCTGTCCAGATCCGTGAGATCGTCCGCCTCGCACTCGTAGCTGCCGATCGCGAGCAGCCTCCGGATCCACGCGACGAGGAACTGCCGCGTGCGGACCGAGGGCGGAAGAGCGAACGGCTGCAGCCCCATGCCGGCCGCCGAGGCCGGATCGAGGTCGTCGCCCTCGAGCAGCGCCAGGTACTTCCCGCCGACGAACTCGGTGAGATAGCGGTAGCTGCGGCCGAGATCGAGGACGAGGACGCGGGGGTCGTACTTCAGCGCCTGGACGAGCAGGCAATTCAGCAGGAACGACTTCCCGCTGCCGGTGGCGCCCAGCACAATCGTGTGGCCGACGTCCCCGCCCGCGAACAGGTCGAACCCGTAGGCCGTCCCCCAGGCCGTCTCGAAGGTGGTGAGCGGCTCCGCGCCGAGGTGCTCGCACCGGTCGTGCCCGCGGGGCGGCCCGATGATGGGGGCGAGCGCCGACGCCAGCTTCGAGTTGACGAAGAACCGCCGCGGCGGATCGACTCCCGTCTGTCCGGGCATCCGCCCGAACCAGACCGGCGGCAGGCCGTGGGTCTCCTCGACGATCTTCCCGTCCATCCCGCCGACGATCCGCTGCAGGGCCGTCCCGACATCCGCGAACTCCAGCTCGCTCGACGCCCGGACGGCGACCGACAGATGCATCTCGCCGAAGCACACGTCGCCGGACTGCAGGTCGACGAGGGCCTGCCCGATCGCCATCACCTCGGACGCCGCCCCGAAGTCCTCGAGCCCGGTCGCCTCCCCGCCCTCGCCCATCGCGGACATGAGCGAGTGCCGGGCCTGGTGGTAGTGATGCTGGGCGCTCGTGATGCGCCGCCGCGCGCCCTGGCGCTCCGTGGCGCGCCAGCCCAGCACGACCGAGAAATCGGCGTTGAGCCCGTACAGCCCGTCGAGACAGTTGCCGACCACCTGGCCCGGGACCGACGCCAGCGACCAGACCCGCACCAGCTGGCCGCCCACCGTGACGCCGGACCGCGTGATCGTCACGTCGCGGGACGCCAGGCGCCAGTTCAGGCCGCAGCGCGTCTCGAGCCCGTCGACCCACTCTCCCTGGCCCGCGTTCGACAGGCGATGCAGCACCCGCACGGCCTCGGCCGCCCGCATCGGAGAGACCAGGGTCCCGGCCGACAGCCGCGCCTCGTAGCCCGCGAGCTGGTTGCGGACGTCGCGCGCCACGTCGCCGAGCACGGACCGCAGGACCGTCGTGACATGGGGATTGCGCCGCGATTGCCACCAGCTGCGGAGATAGCCGACGAGCCACCCAACGCCGGTCTCACCGGAACCGACGCGCCGCGCGAGCCCCCGGTCGAACTCCCAGACCAGGCACACCGAGTACTCGCGCACGCGCTCGGCGACGTGCGCGCGGCGCTTGCCGGCCGCCATCGCGCCGACGCCCTCCACCTTCCCCGAATCGGGAGCCGGCGCGCGCCAACGATCCACGACCCACCACAGCCGCACGTCGGTACCGAGCGCCATCAGCACCCGAGACCACATCGTCATGAGCTGGTCGACGGCCGCGCCCGACAGGCCGTCGGCGGCAAGCGGCCGCAGGCGGGAGAACCCCAGCAGCCGGCCGGAACGCGTGATGCACAGCCGATCGTCGATGAACCCCCACCACGGAAGCTGACTGGAGAGCGAACGGCCGACCCGCCGCGACACCCGGGCCATCAGTCCCCCTCCCCCTCGCCGTCGGGGTCCTTCCCGACCACGACCACGAACCAGGGCGGCGACCCGTAGTCGGCCGCGTCGTACCAGCCTCCCGGGTTCCGGAGCGTCTGCCGCAGCACCTCCATGAACCGGTCGTCGTACGCCGTCGTCACGCGCGCGAGCGCCCAGAAGATCGCGAAACCGACCAGCGCCAGCAGCAGAGCGTCCATCGCCAGAAAGATGACGAGCGCGAACATGAGGCTGAGGAAGAACAGGCTCCGCTCCACGCCGAGAATCCTCAGGGGATCGTTGAGAGCCCCGTACTCGTTGCAAACGCCCTCGCCGCGGACCAGACGCATGGACAACCTCCCGGCAGTGCGGCGCGGGTCAGCAGGTGATCGCGGTCCCGCCGAAGAAGAACACCAGGAACTGCGGCGCCAGCAGCACCATGCCGACGCCGAAGACGAGCCCGGCGATCGCGGACTTGCTCCCGCCCTCGCCGAACGCATAGGCCAGCCCGCCGGCGATCACCGCGACCACGGCCAACCCCCTCCCCACGACCCCTGTGAACAAGGTGCAGAGCTGGCTCGCGGCCATCGACCACGGATCGGCCGCCGTCCCGGCCAGCAGCGCCTGCTCCGCCAACGCGAGCAGCACGCACACGAACAACAGGTGCCCCGCCGCCCGGCCGTGCCGCTCGAACCACCGACCCGCGCGCTCCAGCAGAATCATCACTTCCTCCTCGACTCCTCAACTCGCATACCGGCCCGTCTCTTCCCTATCGAGCGCCCGCCGCAACTCGGGATCGCCTCCCTGCCCGCGGCGCATGGCGCGCTCCAGCAAACCGACGCGTTGACCGACCTCGCCGAGCACCAGCACGCGCGCGAGCTGGTAGGTGCCCGCCACGACGCACGACACCCAGGCCGCCCCCATCAACACCAACCGCAACGCGTGGTCCGCCCAAAGCACGATCCAGAACTCCCCGAGGTAGTCCAACTGGCTAGCCAGAACCACCCACGTCAGCGCCAGAACCACGACGGTCATGCCCACGCAGAAGCGGCCGGGGTCCATTGGGACGAGTCACCTCATGACGTCGAACAGACGCTCCTCGAGCTCCGTGCCCGGCCGCCAGGCCCGCCGCACGCGGCCGCCGACGTCGCGGGACAGAATCGACCGCGCGAACGACGCCAGCCGGCGCCCGCTGAACGCGAGGACCATGCCCATCCGCATCTTCCGCTCGACCTGGCGCCGCGAGTAGCTGCCCGTCACCAGCTCGAGCGCGAGCGTCGACTCCGCGCCCTCGGCGTCCGTCACCTCGACCAGCGCGTCCGGGAAGTGGCACACCCCGTCCTCGTCGACCGGGACGCCCGCCGCGCGGGCCGCGCGCACCCGCGCACCCGCCGGATCGAGCCCCTTCCTCCCGGCCCGCGCCACCGCCGCCTTGAGCTCCGCCTCCAGGCGGACCGAGCGAACTTGCCCGCCGAGCGACCGGACCCGATCCACCGTCTCGAGGACCAGCTCCGACACGCCGGCGTCGTGCTCGATCTCGCGGCGCTTGACGAACCCCTGCCAGACGCGCCGGCCGGAACCGCGTGAGCGCCGGCGCGCCTCCACGCGCGCGGCGCCGGCCTCGGTCAACGCCAGCACCTTGAAGCCCCGCCCCTCCGGCCCGGCCCGGGCCCGCCGGGGCTGAACCGTCCGCACCTCGACGAGCCCCTCCGAAAGCAGGTGGCGGACGCCGCGGCCCGCAGCGAACCCGTGCCCGTCGAAGCACTCCTCCTGGACGTTCCGGTAGGACACCACCCGCAGGTCCGCCAGCAGCTCGAGCGCGTCCCAGAGCCGGTCCGCCTGCAGCCGCCGCGGCCCCCGGGCACGCTCCCGGTCCCGGCGTCCCGAATGGACGCGCGCGCGCTGACGGCGCAGATCGGCGACGTCCAGGAACCGCCCGACCCAACGGGCCGGCTCCCGCCGCTCGACGGGCTCGCGGGCGACCTCCACGACCTCCCGCCCGAGACGATCGGCGGACCGCGCCAGCGCCGGCATTCGATCCATCACCGCTCCATCACCTCGACCCGCTCCTGCGAATGCCCGAACTCCGGCCACCGGCGCCACCAGCCCGGCCCCTTCAGCCACGCCGAGCGGAGCTTCTCCACCTCGTCGACCCCAGAGCGGACCGCCCGGTCGAGACGCTCGCTCACGAGCGCCGGGGGCAGCCCCCCGCCGGGATCGGCGAGCACCTCGGCGGAGTCCGGCAACCTCGCCGGCGCTGGCGAGCCCGCGTGAACCACCGGAGCCGGGGGCGGCGGCGCCGGCTCGTCCGGCTCCCCCCGCTCCGAATCCGGCGACTCCGGAGCGCCACCGTCGAGCGCCACCGGCTGCCCGGCACCGCCGCCCGCGGCCGCGCCGTCCGAGACCCCGCCGTCCGAGGCGCCCAGGGCCTCGAGCCCCGCCTCGAAACCGCCGCCGCCCGACACCGCCGCCATTGGGGGAAGCTCCACGAGACCCTCCCGGAAGAACCGGCTCGTCACCGAATCGAGCACGCGCGCGGGCCTCACGCCGGCCATCCCCCGCCAACGCGCTTGCAGAACCACCCACTCGCGCCTGACGCGGCGGTACTCCGCGGGAAACCACCGGCCCCAGAACGCGTAGAAGCCCTCCAGCGCCCGCAACACCTCCTCGGACCGCCGGGCGGGAACGACCCGAGCGCCGAGGGCCGGATCCAGCCGCTGCTCGATCGCTCCCCGCAGCCACGAGTCCATTCCCTTCTCCTCGAAGTCCGCATGCACGAGCCCCATCTCCTTTTCGCCACCCTCCGCGGCCAGCAGCAGCGTCTCCAGCGACAGCACCGCCTACTCCAGTGCCGCCGGCCAGAAGGCCAGCCCCCGGACGCCGTCGACGAGCCACCCGGCCAGGTTGCCCGCCTCGACGGCGACCGAACGCCAGCCCTCCGCCCCGAGCACCCGCAGGGCGCCGGCCGTCAGCTCGTCCGACAGCGGGCCCGCCACGTATGGGAGGCTGAGCCGCTCCGCCACGCGCTTGGCCGCCAGCTCCGCGACCAGCACGGCCCGCGCGTCCCGATCCGCCGCGGCGGCCCGCTCGGGGTGGGACACCGGCCCTCCCACGCCCGACGCGCGGAGCAGGGCAACGAGATCCCGGCGCTCGGCTGCCGCCTCGACCGCGCGGTCGCCGGACACCTCCGCCACATGCAGCAGCGCCTCGACCGACCGCCTCACGCCGGCGGCGTCGCCCGCCACGACGAGCGTGCGCGTCGAGTCCTCGTACAACAGGCGGTCGCCGCACCCCGGCGCGAGGGTGACCGAGTGCGTGCGCCCCAGACTCTCTGCAACGGCCCAATACACCTGCCCGACAGCCGCGGCTCGGTCGCCCCCGTCGCCGCCGCCCACGGCGCGCGCCACGAAGCGCTCGAACGCGAAGAGCTGCACGACCTGCCCGACGAGGCGCGACCGCGCCAACGTCTCCGCCACGGCCCGCAGCGCCGTCGAGGGCCACCACGGACCCTCCGAGGCGCGGAACGGGCGGTGCGGCACCACGCACGCCAGGCCCCGATCCCCGACCGACGGCGCGACCGCGATCGCTCCGCCCTCCGCCAGGCGAACGCCGGCCGCCGCGGCAACGGACCGCACGATGCGGGCTGCCCGCGAAGCGTCCACCACCTGCGGAGGCCGCGGCGACAGCGCCGCCCCGACCGAACTCACGTGCCACACGCGCCGGTAGGCCGACTCCCCGAGACAACCGCCGAGCGCCTGCACCACCGAATGCCGGGGCAGATCGACTCCGTCGTCGGCCGCGCCGCGATCGGCGCGGGCGACGAACTGCGGCTCCGCCCAGCCCTCGTCCGCCATCGACTGCCGCAGGACGAGATCCTGATCGCACGACAGCGCGGCATGCGGACGGCGGTCGACCAGCCGCGTCACGCCGAAACCGTCCGCATCCCGCTGGAACGGCGCGGCCCCCCGGCGAATGTCCGCCATCAGCCGGGCGCCTACCAGCGACTCGAGCGCCGTTGCCGGCCGCGAATCCCGCGCCGGACGGGTGCCGCCCTCGACGGCCACGACCCGCGGCTGCACCCTCACCACGACAACTCCTGCTGCGCGCGGGGCCGGGCCGCCGCCGGCGCGTCGGGGTCAACCGACCGCGCCGCCACGCCCTCCGCCGGCGCCAGGCGGTCGATCGCACGGTCCCTGCCCAGCGCCCACGAGCCGATGTTCGAGGCGTCGGCGCAGACGCTGCGGAGACCCTCGCGGCTGAGCACCGCCGCCTCCCGCGACGCGCATTCCGCGCCGCGCGCCACCGGGACGTACCGAAGCCCCGCCGCCTCGACCACCGACCGCGCCGCGAGGCCGCCGACCAAGTCCGCTCGCGCCCGGCGCTCGTCGCCCGACAGCACCGGCCTGTAATCGAGCCCCGGCAACGGGCCCGCCACGGCCTCGACCAACTTGAGGCCCCCCAGGCGGTCCAGGCCGGACGCCGCACCGGCCGCGGACCGCTCACCCTCGGTCCCAACCGCGCGGCACAGGCCCACGAGCGCCGCCTGCCGGAAGGCCTCCCACTGCCGTACGCCGTGCCCCTTGAAGAGCCGCGGCGCCTTCGGCCGCAGCGTCCGCCGCTCGGGATCGAACAGAGGCCCGCCGGCCGGACGCTCCCACTCGATCGACACGTTCTCGCGCCGCGCCAGCAGCCCGCACGCACGCGAGTAGAGCGACGCGAACGCCTGCGCCGTCGCCGCCTCCGCCTCGGGCGTTCCCGCCGCGACGGCCACGCCCGACTTCGCGCGCCTCGCGCGGACGTTGTGCTCCTTGAGCGCCGCGGCGTCGAAGCGCGCCCGCCGCACCGCGCCGTGGGCCTCGAGGTCGTCGGACACCGCCGCGGCCGTGGCCGCCACGACCGAGGAGGCCCAGGCCGCCGGCGACGGATACGCGCCCAGGCCGGGATGGCAGACGACGAGGCCGTCGCCGTCCCGCCCGTACTCCACGCGGTCGGCCGGCTCGAGGCGGGCGCCGGCGCCGCCCAGCACTTGCGTTACCGTGTCCCGCGCCGCCGCCTCGCACTCGCGGCTTCCGCGCAGCCTCCCCTCGCCGCCCGGGTCCAGCGTCGTCTGCGTCTGGGAGTGCAGGACGCGGTACGCGCCGGGCCGCAGGACCACCCCGGGCGAGCCGGCAATCCCCACCGCGATGCCGCGCCGGTCGCCGCTCTCGACAGCGAACCTGTCCTCGTAGCGTGCGGCCGCCTCCAGCACCTCGCCGCCCAGCTTCGCGCACTGATGCTCGGTCACGAACTCGCCCGAACCGCCCGCAAGCCCCCGCTCCACGAGCTGCGCATGAAGGACCACCGCGTTGAAGGGCTGGTAGCCGCGCACCGTCTCGACGCCGCTGTTCCGCGAGATCGACCGCGATCGCAGCTGTTCCCCCGCCGACTGGTGCCACGACGCACCCGCGGCGACATCCTCCGCGACGCGATCGACAACCGAGGCGAGCTCCCTCACCATTCACCCCATCTCCAGACGCCGCACGAGGTCGGGCCCCGCCGAGCGCCCCGACTTGCCCCAACACCGCCAGCCGCTACCGGGCCAGCTCGACCGGCTGCTCGCCGCCGCCGGCCGGCTGCCCGCCGCCCGCTTCCGGACCCGCCTGCTCCTTGGCCGGCGCCGGCTGCTCGGGGCCCGCCTGCTTCCGCGTCTGCACGGGAGGCTCGAACGTCGAGCGGGCCGAGTGCTCGAGCATCTCGGGCTTCCGCTCGTGTTCCCAGTCCCGCGACACCAGGTGCGCACGGACCGACGCGGCCTCCCGCCATGCCTGATCGAGCGCCCCCGGGGCCTCGGCGTACGCCGCCTGGTCCTTCCTCGCCTGCTCGGTCGGCGGCGCCGGTGAATACTGGATCCCCAGCCGCTCGAGCGTCGTCCTCGCCGCGAGGTCGCCGACCATCGACGTCCGCGCCTTCTCCTGCGCAGAGCTCAAGCCGGCCGGCGCCGGATTCCGGCCCGGCACCTGTGCGCCCGCCAGCTGCGCGACCTCGAGGGCGTGACCGGCCTTCGCCGCCTTCTTCTCCTCGCGATTGCCCACCGCCGCCGCCAGATCGAGGAGCATCCGCTCGTTGAAACGCTGCTCCCTCGTGTCCGGCCCGGCAGCGCGCGCGGGCTTCCGCTCCGGGTAGAACGTGCGCGTCTCCTTGTCGAAGTGCGCCTTCTCGCGCGGTTGGTCCGTGGCCAGATACACCTGCTCGCGTGCGGCCAGCGCCTTGAGCCCGCGGCTGGCCACCTGGGCCACCGCCTGGCTCCGGACCTCGGCGTAGCGGGTCCCCCCGGCGGGAATCTGCCTCCGCTCCCGGCGGCGCACAGACGCGACCGCGCGCCGGCCGAGCTCCTCGTCCTGCACGTGCGCGCTGAGACCCTCGCTGCGCGCGATCGCCGTCGACACGGCCCGCATCACCGAGGTCGCGTACTCCGCCGGGCTCCCGAACCTCTCCCGCGCCGGATGCGCCACCTGCGGCCCCTTCGAGCCCGACGTGATCGCGATCCGGTCGCCGGCATGCGTCTTGAGCTGCACGCCCGACCTCGAGACGAGCTCCGAGAGCGTGCCGTGGATCGCGGAGCGCTCGTCCGGCGTGCGCCCGTCCATCAGCCGCTTCGGAACCGCCCGCAGGCTCGTCTGCGACTCGACGTGCAGCAGGTCGTACGACGAGGACGGCCTCACGACCACGCCCGCGACGACGTCCGGATCGGTCGTCAGCCCGAGGGCGCCGGCGCGCACGGCGACCAGCGGCGCCTCCATGCGCTTGTCCTCCAGCTTGTGGTGACCCATCGTGCTGAGCTCGACGGGGTGGACCAGCTCCGCGCCCTCCATCCCGCGCGCGACCATCTGCGAGTGCAGGATCGTCGCCACCCGGGGGCCGAACGCGTTCCCGTCGTTGTTCCAGAGCGGGCCCTCGCTCACGGGCGACTTCGAGCTGCGGGTCCGTATCGGACCGCTGTCGAGCGACGTGACCTGGTGATACGACGCGCCCGCCGCGATGTCGCCGGGTATCTGCTGCAGCGTCTCGGCCAGACGCGCATCCGACCGCGCCTGCCGCTGCTCCTGAAACTTCTGGTTGCTGCCAGGCATCTGCTCTCCCTCCTCACGGATCCCCTCGGGGTCCAAACCGAGATCCCGCGGCCAGGCGGGACCAACTTCGCCGAGCCGCTACCCCCTCGGCAGCGGCACTTCCCTCGCCCGCTCGCGTGAAGCCGCCGGCCGGGGACCGTCCTCGGCGGGCAACGTCTCCCAGCCCGCCCGGTACCCCTCCGCCAACTCCACGCCCTTCGCCCGGGCAAGGACGAACGACGCCATCCGATCCGCGTCCCGGCACAGGTCCGCGCCGTGCCGGACGAA
Source organism: Vicinamibacterales bacterium (assembly GCA_963665465.1). Lineage (GTDB taxonomy): Bacteria > Acidobacteriota > Vicinamibacteria > Vicinamibacterales > UBA8438 > JAAXGX01. The sequence goes on along the minus strand of OY762226.1, from coordinate 2,262,202 downwards.
GACCTCGCGCGCCTCCGCCGGTAGCGGAAGGCCCGGCGGCGGCTCGTAGCCCAACCCGAGCGCGCCGACCACCTTCGCCGCGGCGAGATCGCAGCGCAGCTGCTCGCGCACCCACCCGACGGAACCACGGGGCGCACCGGCGTCGCGGCGCCCCTCCCGGGTCGCGTGTCCCGTCGCGGCGACTGCGGCGAGCGCGACCGCCGACGCGTACGACCCGTCCGAGCAGTCCGCCGGCAGCACCACGCGGTCGCTGTCGCGCCGGTACCCGCCGGCCGCCGCGTCCCGCACGACGACCGAGACACCCAGCCCGGCCACGAGCTGGTCGACCGAGGCCACGCCCGAGTCCGCGCGCCGAACCCCGGCGAGCCCCACGCCGTCGGCCGGGAACAGCGGACGGTCCGGCTCTCCCCGGCCCCCGGGCACGATCACGCCGACGGCGCCGGGGCCGACCCGGCCCCCGCGGTGGACCGCTTCGGCCTCGTCGAGCATCACGTCGCCGCGCACGCCCTCCGGCGCCGCGGACGCCCGCCACGCCTGGACCGCCAGCGCCTCGGCCGCGGGGAGCGGCCTGCAATCCGCGCCGCCCGCCGGCCACAACGCGCCCGCGAACGGACGGCCGGACAGGTAGAGGTCCGCGACCGGCGGCGGCGCCGCGGCCACCGGGCCGGACGGCCTCACCGCATCGCCGCCTGGATCCAGGCCCCAGCGGCCGACCACCCGGGCCCGATCCGGCGGCGGCCAGGAGAGCTCCGCCCGCTCCAGGACCGGCCCCATCACGCCGGCGAGAGCCGCCTCGCCCGCCACCATCCATCCGTCCAGCCGGCGGACCACTCCGCACGCCGCCTGAACGGCGCGTGCGACCTCGTGGCACCTCTCGCCCCGCCCGCCGACCGCCCGCACGCCGGCCTCGAGCGAGCCGCCGGCCGCCAGCACCGCCTCGACCGCCTCGGTCGGCAAGGGCTCGCCGACCGGGTCCAGGCCGACCGCGTAGTGCACCTGCGCAACCGACCGCGTCCTCGCGAACCACGCCTCGAAGTTGGCGCCGGCCGGATCGAGCCCCGCCAGCCCGAGCCCGTCGCGGGCCGCCTCCCAGCGCCGCTCCGCGGTGGCACCGCGCTGCGGGTCGCGGACCGAGCGGTCGACGTGCTCCAACGCGACCGCCTGCGCCGCCCGGTCGAGCTGCTCGGCCAGCCGCGGACTCCCCGAGCAGCGGCGCGACACGGCAGCGGCCGCGCTCAGAAGCACCGGGTCGGTCCTCGACGCGGAGAACACGACGTGGAGCGGCGGACCGTAGCGGACGCGGCCGGCCACCTCGGCCTGGGCCACCGTCAGGCCCCCGATGTCCCGGAGGTCGCGCCGGTCGCAGGCGGCCGCCACCGCCGCGGCGAACGCGCCTCCACCCGACACCGGCAGGTCCCGCAGCGCGTCCTGGAGCTGGTGCGTGCGCAGCGCGCCATCGGTCTCCAGGGCGCGTCGGCGGCGATCCGGCAGCGGGTCCCTGAACCCGAACAACCGGCTGTCCGCCACCCAGACCGACGGATGCGACCGCCGCAGCAGCCCGCCGCGGCCCTCGAGCTTCCGAGCGACCTCGACCGACAGCGCGACCTCGTAGACCAGGTCGCCGTGCGTCCGAAGGCGACGGCGCTGCGGCAGCGCCTCGTCGTCCTCGTGGATCGCCGCGTCGGCCTGGTCGCACGAGTCCAGCCAGTCCGACTGCGACTCGCGCCGGGCCTCCAGCCGATCCGTGGTCTCGCCGCGGTCCTCGGGCGCGGACGCCGGATACCGCTGCGTGCGGTAGCCGCCCGGGCGCTCGAAGGAACGGCCGCCGGAACGTCGAGTCATGACGCCTCTGCTCCCCGCTTGCGGCCTAGCCGGCCGAAGCCCCCTGCCGCGCCTCGGCGGAATCCGCCGGCGCACGCTCCGGGTCCAGCTCGAGCTCGCTCTCCGGCGGGCTCTCGCCCGCTTCCTCCTCGAGGACGGCCTCGTAGAACTGCTGGTCCGTGCCGAAGATCGCCGCCACCGCGCTCTCCTCCGACATCGGGACCGCCTCGACGGCGAGGTTCCACTCGCGGATCTGCTCGACCGTCAGGCACACCGTCCGGGCCCGGGACTGCATCGCCGCCTCGTACTCCTCCCGCGTCTCCGGAATCAGTGCGATCTCCTCCACGCCGCTGCGCCGCAACTTCTTCTGCCTCATGGCATCTGCCTCCCATCTGGTCCGGCCCCTAGCGCCCGGGGGCGCCCACCTCGACCGGATGCCGCCGGCCGTAGTCCGTCTCCGGTTCCCGAACGCCCAGCGACCGGCACGCCCGCACCACCGTCCGCTCCGCGTAGTCCCGGGGATTCGCCTTGTCGTCCCGGAACTCCGCCAGCTCCTGAATCAGGACCCCCGGCGACTCCCCGCGCAGGAGCGCGTCGACCACCGAGTGCCAGTCGGCCTCCGACTGCGAGGCGGCAGCGCACCGCCCGCCGAGATAGCGTCCCGGAGCCGCCGGCTGCGGGCCGCGCTCCCGCGGCGCGGCCGCGACCGAGACCGACCGCCGCGGGGGAATCACCTCCCGGAACGCCTTCGGTCCCCACCACTGCGAGCCGACGCCCTCCGGGTCGTAGCGCGCGCGCGGAACCAGCGCGACCCGGGCGTCCCCCCGGCCCGGCTTCCGGTTCACGAAGCCCGGCACCCGCATCACCCGCGTGACGTCGACCACCGCGGGGTCTCCGCCGTACACCGCCGCGAGACGCCGGTTGGCTTCCTCCGCGCCGGCGCGCGTCCAGACCGCCGGCTCGACATGCCAGAGCACCTGCCACCGGCCCGCCGACGAGCGGACCACCACCGCCGGCATCGGGACCCGCCCCGACTTCGCGTCCGTCATCAGCTTCCGGATGCGCTCGTTGCCGTCCGTGTCCAGGTCCACCTGGAGACGGCGCACCTCCGAGACCGAACGGCTGCTTCCCCTCACCGTCGGGTTGACCGAGCAGTAGACGTCGCTCCCGGCGTCGTTCGCCGACCTGAGCAGGCGCTGGCCCGACGGATGGCGCCAATGCCCGGCCGCCCGTGCGAGCTGGCGGCTGCCCGGGCCGCGCCGGTCGCGAAGCACCACCGTCGCCAGCTCCTCCGCGCCGAACAGCTCCGAGAACCACTCGACCGAAGAGCCGTGCCAGGACGCATGCCCCGACAGCAGTTCGGAAGCACCCACGGCCATCCCCCAATCGACCCACCGGGCGCCGGGCGGCTTCCGACGGCGGACAGGACAGACGTGGCGAAGCCGGAGCGGCAACGGCGGCGGCCGGGAGCAACGGCGGACGCTTCGGGCGCGGCGCCCGCCCCGCTCCCCACACGCCGGCCGCCCCGTCGCGCAGTCCATCCCGATCCGGCGCCCTCCCCGGCCCCCGCCCCGTTGTCATCCGGCTCCCTCCACCGCCGCCGCCACCGGCTCGCGCCCGGCAGCCTGATGCGCGCCGCGGCCCGCCAGCCGCCAGTCCCGCCCGTCGAGCCCAACCACGCGGCAGCGGCCCGCGATGCGGCTCGAGAGCCGGTCGTCTCCCATGAACGCGCCGATCTCGCTCGGCGTCCTGTTCGATGTCCACACCGTCCGCCGCCCGGCGTCGTGCCGCGCCTCGTAGAGCATCAGCAGCGTCCGCCGCGTGTAGTCGGTCGCCGCGTCCCGCTCGGCCCCGAGGTCGTCGAGCACCAGCAGCTTCGCCGCCTCCAGCCGGTCGAACGTCTCGGTCGTGTCCGCCGCCGCGCCGTGCGGCTGCAGCCGGTAGAGCAGCATCGGGACGCGCTCGAACGCCATCGACCGCTCGCCCGACTTCCACGCCTCGTTCAGCAACGTGCATGCCAGCCGCGTCTTGCCGGTCCCGACCGGACCGCACAGCAGCAGGTCCTGGCCAGCCTCCCCGGCGCGGAGAAACGCCCGCGCCTCCTCGAGCGCGTGCCGGTTGTCGGCCGTCTTCCGCCACGTCGACCACCGCGCGTCCCGGAACTCCCGCGGCACCGACGGCGGGGCGGCGTGCGCCGCCGTCCAGCAGCCGCAGCGCCGCAGCCGCGTGTGCCCCTCGACCTCGACCGGCTCCCAGCCCGGCGTCCGCTCGCATCGCCCGCACCCCTCGCTCATCGCTTCGCCCGCTTGATGCCGGCGTCGTACGCCGCGCGCGGCTCCGTCGACTGCGCCCCGCCGCCGCGGCCCCGCAGCGACGCCTTGGCCTGTCGCCTGCGCCCCTCTTCCCCCACACCCCCTTCTTCCCTTAGCCATAAGCCGTTAGCCGTTTCGCACGTGCGTGCGTGAGACGGCAAGATTCCGGGAGAAGTGCGGGAATTTTGCGGAAATGTTTCTGCACGATTTCCGGAATCTTCCGGCACTTCTGCGGCAGTCGTGCGGGACGATTTCGGCAGCGACGGCACCCGCACGCCGCCCGGATGCACCGACCACAGATGCTGCGTCTTCGCGCTCACCTCGGCCGCCGCCGGGAGCGGATGCATCGTCCGCAGCGGATACCGCACCCGCTGAAAGTCCTGCCAGTCGGCCTGGTACAGGTAGCGCGACCCCTGGTGCGCGAACGCGCCCACCAGGCCCGCCTTCACGAGCCGCTCGATGCTCCGCTGGACCGCCCGCGCCGGCCGGCCGCTCAGCGCGTCGTGCGCTGCCTGGAACGCCACCGCGTCGGCCCGCATCACGCCGAAGTCGTCAGCCCCGAGCACGTAGGTCGTCCACACGCGGTACTCCAGATCCGACAGGCTCGACACCTTCGCCGAGTGGCCGAGCCGGGCGTGGAAGAGCCGATCGGCCGGCATCGCTACCCCGCAGCCGATTCCCTGTCCCGCCATCGGTCACCGTCCCGCAGCGCCGTGCCCCTTCGCACCGCCGCTTCCGGGACGCCCCCCTCCGCTCCCCGCCTCAGCACACATCCTCCGGATCGCACACCCCGCAGCGCGCCCACGCAGGCCGCTCATCGAGCACGCGAACCTCGACGCCGGGCCGGTTCTTCACACGCGCCGCCATCTCCGGCCAGCACCCAGGGCAGACGATCACGGGAGCGCCTACGTCCGCGTCCACCTCACGCCACGGCGCGGCCGGTTGCGGTCCGGCACGCTTCTCCCGACGCGGCGCGTCCACGGGCAGACGCTCGCTCGCATCGCCCTCGACCACGTCGTCGAACCCCAGCCGTGGCTGTTCGTCCTCGAACGCCGGGCGCCGGGAGCCTCCATTCGGCTCCCGGCCGCAACGCGACGCACTCACCGCCTCCGCCCCTTCCGGGTGGGCTTGCGGCGTCCCGCGCCGGTCGCGAGCCACTCGAGCACGGCCGCCTTGCTCCACCGCGGGCGACGGTCGATGCCTGGAATCGGCGCCACCGGAAAGACATGCGCGTCGAGCCGGCGTCTGATCGTCTTCGGGTGGCAGCGCAGCAGCTCCGCCAGTTCCTCCAGGAACAACACGTCCGGCAACTCGTCCGACGCCACCTCCTGGTCCCACGGATCTCGATTGCCGCGGCGGCCCGCGGCGCGCCCGCGGATCCGCGCTCCGCTCGAGCCCTGCTGTCGTTCACGCCTGCGCTTCAGCACTTCCTCCCGTGCCGCGTGCGCAGCGCGTTCCGCCTCCTCCAGCACGTCCAGGGTCTCGGCGGCTTGTTCTACGAATGTGGCCGGCGGCCGGGTGTGGCCGTTGAGCCACCCGTTCAAGGCGGGCTGACTGACGCGGAGCATCGCCGCGAACCGGCGCTGCGAAAGCCCCAGCGCCACCAGGCGGGTGGCGATCGCCCGAGCGGTAGTGACCATTGGCGCCTCCAGAATCTAAGGGCGCCAAAAGTCGCGTCAACTGTAATCATTGATTATCATTTGGGCACGTGAACACCATTGGACAGCGCCTGCGCGCGGCCCGCGCGCTACGGGGTTTCAACCAGGCCCAGCTCGCCGCCAAGATCGCCCTCACCCGAGAGGCGATCTCCATGGTCGAGCGTGGGAAGTCCCGCCTTCGGGTCGACAGGCTGGCCGCCGCCGCGAGGATGCTCGACGTGTCGACCGACTACCTGGAAGGGCTCACCGAGGATCCGACCCCCGCCGCGCAACTCACGCACGCCCTCGCCGCCGCTACGGGGGGGGCGTTTGTCGATGACGAGCAGCCGCCCGGCGCAAGCCGCGCCGACGGCGACTACGTCGGCGTCTACGCGCTGGCCACCGCTGCGGGCGGCGGCGCCGTCACCTGCGCCGAGCGCGTGACCGGCCGCCTCAAGTTCCGAAGGACGTGGCTGGACCGCTACGGACTCGTCGCCCGCAGTTGCCGCGTCATCGAGGTCGCTGGAGAGTCCATGGAGCCGACCCTGGCCGATGGCTGCTCGATCCTCGTGAACCACGCGAGTCGGCGCCGACGCCTGGGACACATCTACGTCGTGCGCACCGAAGAGGGCCTTGTCGTCCAGCGCGCGGGCAGGGATCCGGCAGGCGTCTGGCAACTCGTCAGCGACAACCCGGACAAGTTGACCTGGCCGAACCGCCCCTGGCCGCCGGACGCGCGGATCGTCGGAGAGGTACGGTGGACCGGCAGGACGTTCGTGTGAGGGAAGTGAACCGATGAGATCCACGCACAGCAGCATCGGCGCGGCACCGACAGACGCGGATGCCGCGTCGGACAAGAGTGATCGAGGCAGGGCTTCAACCGTTCGGCGGAGGCTCCAACCTGCAGGATCAGATGCGGCTTCACCACAGCCGACCACGAAGGCAAGGCCCGACTCGCAGTTCCGTCGCCGAGTCCGCGTGGCCCAGGGCATCTACAGAGACCGTTGGGGCCTGGCCGCCACGGTCAAGGTGAACGGCGTCCAACGAGAGATCCGCTTTCCTCCCGGCACGCACCTCAAGACCATCCGGGCGCGCCGGGACGAGCTGCGCGCCGGCATGCGGACGCTCCCTGTGGGCGAGCGGCACACGCTGGCCGACGATGCGGCCCGGTACCTTCGGCAGATCGGCAACGAACTCGTGAGCATCGCGGACCGTCGGCACTACATCGGCGAGTGGGCCGCGCGCTTCGGCCACCTGAACACCCTTGCCCTGCCGCAGCACATGGCGGCGCTCAACGATCAGATGCGCAAGTGGCGGGAGACTCTGTCCGTTTCGGCGTGCAACCATCGACGGGATGCGCTGACGAACCTGGTGAAGGTGCTCTACGGACGCCGGGCCGCGGCCGAGCTGGTTGACCTCGTACGGTTCACGCGTCCGGCTCCCCGGCCGCGGTGGCTCGACCGCGCTCACATCGCGGACGTGCTGGCGCAGTTGACGCCGGGGTCCAAGACCGTAGTACGCTTAAGGTTGATGCACTGGACGGGGATGCGGCCGTCGCAGATGGGTCGCCTGCGGCCCGAGGACTTCCGCCTTGACGAACCAACACCGTTCGTCGCAGTGCCGCGCGGCAAAGGAGGACGGCTAGCGGCGGTCCCGCTCGTCGGCGAGGGGCTGGATGCGGCCCGCGAGTTCATGGCGGTTGGTGCCTACGGGAGCTGGTCCTGTCCCAGTGCGAACCGGGCGTTGGCACAGGCGGCCCGGAAGGCCGGGCGTCCTGCGTTCACCGTGTATCAGATTCGCCACGCCTTTGCGACCGGGCTTCGGCGGACGGGGTCGGACGTGGCGGACATCCAGGATCTGTACGGGCATACGGACCCGGAAACGACGATGATCTACGCGCCGCCTCAACTGAAAAAGCACGCGGAAGCGATCGAGCGCTTGCAGCGAGCCGACCGGGCGCCGGTGTCGGTCAAGGGAGGCATTCGGCTGGTAGTACCCGCTGGCAGTACTGAAGAAAAACCCGCAAGTCGTTGATTCTAAAGCATGCGCCCTTAGCTCAGCTGGATAGAGCGTCTGGCTACGAACCAGGAGGCCGCAGGTTCGAATCCTGCAGGGCGCGCCATCCCTTCCTTCCCGTCCGATCCCTCGAAGTACCAGATCCCCCCGTAAACACCTGGGAATATCCGTTCGCGGCGGTTCGTGCCGTTCCACGACGCGGAGGTTGAGCGGCGCACCGGGCTCGGGCGGAGCGCGCTGTACCGCGCGATGCGCGAGGGCCGGTTCCCCGAGCCGTTTCGGGTTGGTTCGGCAGCCGTTCGATGGTCCGAGCGAGAGATTGAGGCGTGGGTAGCGGCACTCCCGCGCTCCCGCGGCGATGGGATCCACCGCGCGAGCAAGCAAGACGTGCCGAGCGCGTCACGGAAGCGAGAGGCATGCCCAAGTCGCCACACCACACCATCAATCTCAAGCTCTCGATTGAGGAGTTCGCGGCGCTCGCCGCGGATGCCGACAAGTGCGAGACCGCGCCGACGACGATGGCGCTCAGTCACGTCTTGGCCGGCATGCAGCAGTTCCGCGGCGTGGCCCCGGACTTGACTGTCCCCGCGAGCCGGGCCACGTACGCCCTGAAGGACGCGGCGGAGGCCCCCTCCGTGCGGCCGGCAACGCAGAAGCCGCACAGGCCGCAGAATCTGCCTGCCAGGAGCTGTTCCAGGCAGTGGCTGAAACCCGGGAGGGGCTTGGCTGGATCGTGTGGCCCGGCTGGCGGTTGGATGCCTTTCGTCACCGCATCCCGTGGGAGGGAGAGGACGGCGGACGGCCGAACTTGACCGAGTCTATTCTCAAGAGCCGATGAACCCGCGAGCGAGTAACGTGGACGGGCAAACGCCTACACGGTGCCACGCGCCCGCGATCCGGGCGGACGATCGCACGATGTCCTGGGGCTCGCCAGCGTGCAGACTGGCTTCAGCTCGACATTCCGGGACAGGGCCGCCGAGGAGACGAACCACCCGCGCGAGGTGGTCGAGGCGGCGCTGGCCCACGTCGTCCAGAACAAGGTCGAGGCGGCCTACGCGCGGTCGGACTTGTTCGAGCGCCGCCGGCAGTTGATGGACGATTGGTCCGCCTACGTCGTCGGCGGTACCGGGAACGCCGGCCGATGATCACCCATCTTCAGGACCGGGCGGACGCTCTCGTTCGGGTCGGCTGGACCCGTCGCGAAGCCGAGTGGCTGGCGTTGGTCTGCCTGCACAGCGGCGTGTTCCTCCGCTCGCAGCACCTCGCCTTCATCGGCCGGACCAACCCGGCGCTGGCCAACCGTTTCGTCCGCCGCTGCCGCAGGCACGCCGTCGAACAGCCGTGGAAGGGCTCGCGGCTCCGCATCTGCCGGATCGCAGCCCGGCGCATCTACCGCGCCGTCGGCGCGGAGCACGTCCGGCATCGCCGGCCCGCCGCGCCCGAGGTCGTGCTGCGGCGTCTGCTGTCGCTCGACTTCGTGCTCGAACATCCGCACGCGGCGTGGCTCCCGACCGAGGACGAGAAGGTGACGGCGCCGACCGCGGCGGGGATCGCCAGGGAGTTGCTGCCGCGCCGGCTCTACCAGGGTGCGGTCGGCGCGTCGCACCGCTACTTCCCCCACAAGCTGCCGCTGGCGCTCGACGCACGGCGGGCGACGTTTCTGTTCGTGCAGGCCGAGGACGAGACCGAGAGCGCGGTCCGCACGTGGGGCCGGCAGCACGCGGCGCTTTGGGCGGCGCTGGCCGCTGCCGACCGCGCCATCGAGGTCGTCGTCGTCGGTCGCGACCCGGTGCGTCTGGCGGCGGCTGGGCGGGTGCTCGACAAGTGGCGGCGACGCCTCCCGAGGCCGTGATGCTGTCCCTCCAGAAGGCGGCATCGGAGCTGGCCGCGATCAAGAAGGCGATCGCGACGGGCGACTGGGCCGCGCTGGAGACGTACGGCGGCCTGAACCCCGCCATCAAGCGGGCGTGCGTACTCGACGCCGCTTGCGCCGGAGACCGGAGGTCGAGGGCGGCGATCACGACCGGCCGGACGTGGCGCTCGCCGCGGGTGCCGGAATGCCTCCCGACCGGCCGCGCCCACGAGGCCGCGTGACGAGGGGGGACCACGCCGGCAGCCGACGTGTCAAGCCTTCGGCTCCACTACGTTCCGGCCGTGCCGGTGACACGCCGGCCACCGGCGCGGTGTTGGGCGCCTATGACCGAACGCAGGCGTCCGGCCCGTAGTCGGACCCCAACACGTCCTCGAACCGCTCCCCGTCGGAGCCGTCGTCGAGCACGCCCGCCTCGAGCCCGACCGGCTATGGGATCCGCGCCCCGTTCCAGGCGCGGCGGGATCGAGGAACGCGGAAGATCGGGACATCGGGCAACCGTGACATCCTCCGCAGTGAGGAAGAACCGCCGGTCGGGTGTGGTGGAGCAGGATGGCGCGGGCAAGAGGCGTGCCATGGACCTAGGTCGAGAGGGTGAGGTTACGGTGATCGACGGGAATCAGAAGGTGGCGAGGGCGAGGACGAGCGGGCGCGGGATGGGAGTCGAGGTTCTGGACAGGGACCTCGACGACGACCGGGAGCGGGGCGACGTTGTGAGCGACCGTGCCGCCCGATCACAACGCGACAGGGGCCGAACTTAGGGCCGGCGCAAAAACAACTTCCGTTTTTTCGTTACATGGGTTCGATGGTGTAGTTCCATTTGGGCATTGAGCTGTCGGGTGTGATGCGTAGCTCCCGCATTTGCGTGTCGGTGACCTTGATGCCGGTCCTGTAGGTCTTGCGCACGAGATGCGCGCGCACGCGCAGTCCGGTGGCGGTGCGTGTGGTGCGCAGGTATTTCAGAATGGTCTGGTAGCTGTCGAGCGGGCGGGCGGCCCAGTTCTTGGTGATCTCGCAGAACAGGCGGTGTTCGATGGGGTTCCACTTCGACGTGGCCGGCGGGTAGTGGGCCACGGTCACGCGCAGGCCGTGGCGGTTGCAGAGGCGGTGCTGCAGGTTGAATTTCCAGGCGCGCGCGGTGCAACTGTTGCTGCCGCCGCCGTCGGCCAGGATCTGCAGGGCGTCGGCGTCGGGATAGTGGTTGCGGCCCTCGGTGCGCCACCATTTCTCGATGCAGTCGACGGCGAACGCCGGGGTGTCGGCGGTCTGGCCGACGAAGACGGTGCCGGCGTTGGCCCGCGGGTCGTAGATGCCGTAGGGGATGGCGAGGCCCTCGGCATCGGAGCGGAAGTCGTGGTCGTTGACCGGTTCGGGACTGCGGTCCCACTTGGCGCCGGGATTGAGGAACGTGCCGACGAGTTCCTTCTTCTTGGTATCGACGCTGATGACCGGGACGTTGTTGGCGGCGCAACGCTCGCGCAGTTCGGTGATGTGTCGAAACTGGTCGTCGCGCCTCGGATGCGAGGCCCCGGCGAGCTTCTTGTGGTTGACGCGCAGCGAATAGCCCATCGCCTTGAGCAGTCGAGCGACCGTCTGCGGGCAGACGTCGATGCCGAGCGCGCACAGTTCATCGGCGAGCTTGGCGGTCGTACGGCGTGTCCACTTCAGGCCGCTGACCGGGTCGCCGGCCGTCTCGTGCTCCATCAAGGCTTGGATGGCGGCGATGACTTCCGGCGTTTTTTTTCCGTCGACCGCCGTCCGCCGCCGGCGCGCCGCACCCGGTCGACCTCGACGTCACGCTCGGCCAGTTGCCGCCGGCCCGCAGCGACCGTCGACGGGTCGATGCCGAGCAGTCGGGCGATGCGCCGGTCACCGCCCCACCCGCACTTGAGCGCTTCGAGGCCGGCGAACAGGCGCCGCTGCCGCTCGTCGAGCAGGCTGGCGAACAACACGATGGCGGCGCGCAACTCGTCGGGCATCAGGTCGGCGTCGGGTAGGGGTTGTCCCAATCCGGGCGTGGCCAGCAGCAGGCGTCTGGCGCGCACTTGGTGCGTCTGGTGCGCACGGTCGGCCGCGCAGTAGAGGAACTGGCCGGCGAGCTTGTGCCGTGTCAGCCGCCCGTCATCGACGAGCTTGCGCAGCGCGTCCCGGGTGCCGACACCGAGCAGGTTGTCCAACTCTTCGGCGACGTGTCCGGCCTCGGCGTGATTGACGAACGTCTCGGCGGTTGCGATCAGGGTGCCGGCGCGGGAGAAGCGGACCCCGGCGAAGGACCACAGGCCGCGCTCGTCGAAGTGGGCGAGCTGGTCGAGGGTGTAGTAGCCGCCGCGATGCGAGTAGCTGGTGCGGGCGTCGATGTCCTTGAGCTTGCGGAACGCGGTGCGCCTGCTGGCGCGGGCGCCGAGCGCGGCCATGACCTCGGCCAGCGAGGCGATGGTCTGGTTGCGGAGCAGGGCGAGGATCGTGTCGGCGGAGAACTGGATTGGTCTCATTATGGCACCATTGCGGACTCCTATTCCCGCAATGATGCCATAACCAGAACGGGCTGCACCTCTCAGAATCCAGAAAATATCCGTCCTGGCAGGACTGGTCGCCGATCACGAGAGTTGCGACGCCGGTGTGCTCTACTGCGAGACTACAGGAGCTTCTAGGAAGTTATTTTTGCGTGGACCCTTACACCCCATGATGCCGCACGGGAGGTGTAGCAGTCCCGGAGCGTCAATTTACACCCCCGAGTCACACTTCCACTTACAGCCCCATATCTGCTAAGTCCCTCCATATCGACCAGATCCCGACCCAACACACCACCCCCCGATGCCGCAATTGGGTACAGGGGGGAGGTTGGGGAGCGACCCCCCGCAAAACTGGCGTTTTGCGGTCCCGGCAGATGTTCCGCCGTCACACCTGCCGCGCCGGGTCGCTCCCCAACTAGTCTTCCTTCCAGGAAGGCGAACGCCGCCGGCACGGCACAAGATTTGCCGACCGACATCTTCTCATAAGCGCCGAATCCGGGGCTGGACCTGACATGACCGGCCGGCGAACGATAGACTGGCTACCGGTGGACCGGTGGGGAGTGAGGCGCGTGAGCATTCGGGTTCTCGCACTCGATCGATTCTGTCCGGGGTGGAGTTGCCCCGACTATGCGGAACTCCACATAGTCGGGGCTATGCAGAGTTCGGGACTATGCGGAGCAACTCCGGGTTCCGCGTGCTCAAGTACCCGTAGAACCAAGGATTTGCGGCAGTTGCTCGGTTCCCGAGACTCCGCATAGTCGGGATGCTCTCTCCGGCCTGATGGGCCGGAAAGGAGCATTCCATGACCGTTCCCAGCTCGTGGACCCTCGACGATCTGATCGAGGCGTACACCCAGCACCAACGACGTACGCGCGGTCTGCGTCCTCAGACTTTGCGTGGCCGCGCCCGCCTCGTCCGGATGCTCGTCCGGGCCGCCCTTGGCGCGGACCCGGTCGACCCCGCTCGCCTTGCGCCGGCCGATGTGGTGACGTTCATCACGTCGCTACGAGGACGGTTCTCTCCGGGCTCGATGCGGACCGTGCGGTCGACGCTGCGGTCGTTCTTCCGGTTCCTGCGTTTCGAGGGCTTCTGCGGCAACGAGCTCGAGACTGCCCTACCGACGGTTGCTCACTGGCGGCTTGCGACGCTGCCTCGTTCGCTGACCGAGCAGCAGGTCCAGCAGGTGCTGGGATCGTTCGATACCCCGACCCCGTGCAGACAACGGGACCATGCGATTGTCCAGTGCCTGTCGACCTTGGGGCTGCGGCCCGGCGAGGTGGCCGACCTGCGCCTGGACGACATCGACTGGCGCGGCGGCACCATCGAGGTGCGCATCCGGAAGAACCGTCGTAGCGCCATGCTGCCGCTGCCTCGCGCCGTGGGCCAGGCGTTGGTCGACTATCTGAACGGCGAGCGTCCAGCCACTGTCGAGCGGCGGGTGTTCGTGCAGCGCCTGGGAGTTCGCTGCGGCAAGCCGATTTCAAGCACTGCCGTCTCCGGTGTCGTGGCGCGCGCGTTGCGGCGGGCGGCGGTCGACGCGCCGCTCGCCGGCGCCTACGTCTTCCGGCACACCGTGGCCAGCCGCATGGTGCAGCAAGGAGCCAGCCTCAAAGAGGTCGCTGACGTGCTCGGTCATCGCAGCCTGCTCGTCAACACCGCGCAGCGCTTCGAACGCTTTGCGCTCCGAGCGTCGGAGCGCTCGTCATGACGTCGGTCGAGCGCGCGTTTCCCGCACTCCTGCAGGACTTCTTTCATCGGCGCCTCGTAGCCCAACGCGGCGCCAGCGCCCACACGATCGCCAGCTACCGCGACACCTTCACGTTGTTCCTCGGGTATGCCGCACAGCGCATCGGACGGACCCCGTCGGCACTGACCGTCTCGGATCTCGATGCGCCCATGGTCCTCGACTTCCTCGACCATCTCGAGACCGAGCGCGGCAATTCCCCCCGCTCGCGCAACCTCCGTCTCACCGCCATCCGGTCCTTCATGCGCTACGCCTCGCTGCGCGAGCCAACCCTGCTGCCCATCGCGCAACACGTTCTCGCGATTCCCGTCAAGCGCTTCGACCGGCCCGTCCTCGGCTACCTGTCTCGCGACGAGATCACCGCGATCATCGACGCTCCCGACCGAACCACCTGGAGCGGACAGCGCGACGCCGTCCTCTTCGCCGTGCTCTACAACACCGGCGCCCGCGTCTCCGAGATGATCCGACTCCTCGTCGCCGACGTGCTTCTCGATCGCGCGTCGTCCCTGCTCCTGCACGGCAAGGGACGCAAGGAGCGTGTCGTCCCGCTCTGGAAGAGCACCGCAGCACAACTCCGGGCGTGGCTCCCTCGAATCGATAGAAGCCCCGGTGCTCCCGTGTTTCCCAATCGCGCCGGCAAGCCCCTGTCGCGCTCCGGGGTCGAGCATCAACTGCACGTCGCCTGCCGAAGGGCCTCGCAAAGCCAGCCCTCACTTGCGACCCGACGGATCTCGCCTCACACGCTACGCCACACGACCGCGATGCATCTGCTCCAGTCGGGAGTCGACATCACCGTCATTGCTCTCTGGCTCGGCCACGAGGACACGGCCACCACCCATCAGTACGTCGAAGCCGACCTCGCCATGAAGGAGGCCGCACTCCGGTGCGTCGACGATCCCGCACCTCAGCCACTCCGGTTCACAGCCACCGATCGGCTCCTCGACTTCCTGGAAGCCCTCTGACTATGCGGAGTACCGCTCCATGCAATCGCCCGCGTTCACGCAAGCCGCCGGGCGAACTCCGCATAGTCCGGAACTCTGCATAGACCCGACTATGCGGAACTCCACATAGTCGGGGCAACCTCATCAGGCTTCGTGCGCCGCTCGAAGGTCTTCGCCGGCAACGTCCGCGAACACCGCACCCTGGCCGGCATGCTCGACGCGCTCGACGCGCCGGCCGGCGCCCTCGTCGTCGTCGACCGCGGCATCGCTACCGAGGCCGCCATCAGCTGGCTCTGCGAGAACCACTATCGCTACCTGGTCGTCAGCCGCGAGCGTCACCGGCAGTTCGACGCCGACGCCGCCGTGTCGATCCAGACGCAATCGAAACAGACCGTGCAACTGCACAAGGTCGTCGCCACCGACCCCGACGAGGTGCGGCTCTACTGCTACTCGGAGGAGCGGGCCGAGAAGGAACGCGGCATCGTCGAGCGTTTCGCCACCCGCTTCGAGGCCGCCCTGACCAAGCTCAACGACGGGCTGTCACGGCCCCGCGCCCACAAGCGCGTCGAACAGGTCTGGCAGCGCATCGGGCGCCTCAAGGCCCGGCATACCCGCGTCGCCGCCCACTACCAGATCAACGTCACCGCCGACGAGACCGGCAACCAAGCCGTCGCCGTCACCTGGACCCGCCGCCCGCAGGACGGCTCGATGCTCACCCATCCCGGCGTCTACTGCCTGCGCAGCAGCGAGACCGACTGGGACGAAGACACGCTCTGGCGCACCTACACCACGCTCACCGACGTCGAAGCCGTCTTCCGTGCGCTCAAGTCCGAACTCGGCCTGAGACCCATCTACCACCGCAAGCAGCGACGCGCCGACGGCCACCTGTTCATCACCGTCATCGCCTACCAGCTCGTCCAGCTCATCCGAACCCGCCTGCGCGACCACGGCAGCCACGCCTGTTGGACCACCCTCAGACGCCTCGTCGACGGTCAGCAACGCGTCACCGCCACCTTCCGACGGCCCGACGGCCGCACCCTGCACGTGCGCACCGCCACGCAACCCGAACCCGAGCAGCGCGCCGTCTACGACGCCCTCGGCGTCGACCCGCACCCAGGCGGCGTCCGCAAGACGATCGTCTGAACCCACCGACCGCGGCCCGCTTGGCACACGTTTGTAGTGCCACTCGAGCCGTTCCATCAGCGCAAGTCGTTGATTCTAAAATAGCTTGGATCTACCGTTGGTAAACATGGGCTAGGACTAGGCCGGCGCCCGGCGGTCGCGCACGTAGGACTTCGTGATGCGTGCGAGGCTGGGCGTGCCGGCCTGCCGCATCACCATCCGCAGCTCGCTGTCCAGGATGTCGAGCGCCGTCTCGACGCCGGGCTGTCCGGAACGCGGCGAGGCCGAAGATGTAGGGGCGGCCCACGCCGACGGCCGTCGCGCCGAGGGCGAGCGCCTTGAAGATGTCGGTGCTGCGGCGGCAGGGGCAGAGGAGGATCGGGGAGTGCGCGCTGTCGCCGAAGAGCGACACCGACATGTCGATGCGGCTGATGTCGACCAGACGCCGGACGCGGAGCTGGTTGCTGCGTGAACCCCTCGCGGTTGGCGCGGTACGTCCCCTCGTCCTCGGTGCCGCCGAGGAACGCCACGCGCCCGTAGTCCAGCTTCTCCGAGGCGACGGCCTCGAAGTCGAAGACCGTCAGCGCCTCATCCGGCGACGCGACCAGCTCGGTCGCGGGGCCGCCCCTCGCGGAACGGCTCCTGGCCGAGCGCGTGGAGGATCGTCGGGGAGAGCGCGACGTACGGCAGGGCGGGGCCGGCGGCCAGCATGCGCAAGGAATCTGTGGGAAGCGATCCGGTTCGGGCTCGACGCCATCCGCGGTATCATCGTTGTAGAGGAGGAGCCCATGGCAGGAGAACCCCTCGCTGAAGAATCCAGCACTTACGAAGCCAACGTGGAGCGGTGGGCGGCAGAGCACCCCGGCGAATTCGTTCTCATTCGAGGCACCAAGGTCGTCGGGTTTTTCGCGACGAACGAGAAGGCCCTGACCGAGGGCTACAAGCGCTTCGGCATCGCCCCGTTCTTCGTCAAGCAGGTCACTCCGCGCGGCCAAGCCCACTTCATTTCCCGACTCACGGCCCCGGCGCCGCTGACCTAAAGCAGCGGCGTGCCTTCGGTCACGGAACCCATCGTCGACAGAAGGCCGATCATCACGGCTGCCTTCCACGTCAGCCGCCCGCGTTGGGTCGCGCTGGATCATGCGCGTCAGACAGTACCCGATCCCGTCCTCGGTCGCGCGTTGATCGACACGGGGGCGACTGATTCGTGCGTGGATCCAGTTGTCGCGGTCGCGTTGGGGCTCGATCCCAGGGCGACCGCGCGAGTTCACACCGCTTCAACCGCCGGCGAACCCCACCGCGTCGTCGTGGTGGACATGTCCATCATTCTGATACCTTCCGACGAGGGTACCCCGTTGGTCTTGCCCTCGATGTTGGCGGTGCAGATCGATCTTCGGAGCCAAGGGATCCATGCACTGATCGGCCAAGACGTCCTGGCGCGCTGTCGTCTGGTGCACGACGGGCCACGGCAGCGCTTCACACTGTCGTGGTAGCTTCCGTGGGAGAACTGAGGGTTAAGGCCAGAGAGCCAGACCGCCCAGTCGGGTCAGCCAGGGACGGTGTGCCAATGCCAATTCCGTATCGGTGGCTTGTCCTGGTGCAAGCCGCCACGATTGCCGCCGTCGACGTACTGGTGCGCTCATGGTACGCAGCCGCCATGCTGCGCACCGCGATCCTGATGCTCTTGACGCTGACGTTCGTTACGGCCTGCACCAATGTGAACAGACGCACGGTGCTTGTCGAGGATCCCGAGCAGCCGATCTGCGTCCCCATTCCCACCGAGCTGATGGCGAGCGCGGGAAATGCGACTGACGCCGAGCCGTACTACGTAACCGTTGGCCAGGCCGAGCTGGAATCCACGACGCCGCGTGACGACGTCGGCGCTTCCGACGACATCTACGCCTTCTTGCGCCGGCGCGATGCGGTCATTGAGGAACGCATCCGGGAGGTGGTCGATCGCCGCCGGCACCTCGCCACGAGCCTGGAGAGCCTCGTGGCGGAGCGAGAGCAGCTCGCCGCAGAGGAAAGCGACACGGACGCCATCGACGAACGCGTTCAAGGGGCAGAGGAGGCGCTCGACCGTCTCGGCGTGCAGGAGTCCGAATTGCGGCAGATGGTGTCCGGCAGGACGCCGACGCTGTCGCGCGTGGGAACCACGATCTCATTCAACGATTGGGCGATGCCGTTCAGGGTCTACGAAGGCGACACGGTGGAGGTGCGCATCGTCGAACGCGACCCGTTCCAGAACGATCTGCTTGGCCACACCACCGTCAGCGTCGACTCGGCGATGTTGGACACCGGCCGCGTGGAGCTGAGGACGGGGTGGGTACAGTCGCTATTGCTGGGATTCGTGCCCTGCGATGAGGAAGACGACGCCGACTTGTGACGTCCCTCCGGAGCTGATCGCGAACCGGCGTGTAGAGTAGGGCGTTGTCCCGACGCTCGGCAGACACCGCGAGGCATGGCTCTGCATCGTGCGCCCGATCATCGACGCCGGCGACGTGCGCTGGCCGCCGTCGCGTTCTCCCTCGCCCTCGCCGTTTCCGCGCCGTCCGCCGCCCAGTCGCTCGCGTCGGTTCAGGGTTTCGTGAGCGACGAGACCGGGGCGTTCCTGCCGGGCGTGACGGTCGAGCTCGTGGACCTCGAGCGCGGCCAGCGCCGCACGGCGGTCACGAACCGGGAGGGCTTCTTCGCGCTCCGCGCCGTTCCCAGCGGGCTGTACGACCTCGTGGCGTCGCTGGCCGGTTTCCGCACGATCCGGCGGGAGAACGTCCGGCTCCTGGTCGGGCAGAGCTTCGAGCTGGACCTGCGGCTCGGTCTCGCCTCGGTCGAAGAGACCGTCGTGGTGGTCGGGCAGGCGCCGCTCCTCGAGGTCGGCCGCGCCGGCGCGGCCGGGTACGTGAACGAGGAAGAGATCTCGAACCTGCCGATCTCCGGCCGCGACTTCGTGCGCTTCGCCCTGCTGATGCCGACGGTGCAGGTGGATGCAAGCGGCAGGATCTCGCTCAGCGGCCAGCGCGCCGTGAACTCGGGATTCACCATCGACGGGGCCGACGCGAAGAGCGCCTTCTTCGGCTTCGGGCGGGGCGGGCTGGCGAGGGAGGGCGGGGGCGCCCTGATTGCGCAGGAATCCGTCCAGGAGTTCCAGGTGGTCACGAGCGGGTACTCGGCCGAGGCCGGCCGCTCCGGCGGCGGCGGCATGAACGTGGTCACCAAGAGCGGCACCAACGACTTCGCCGGCTCCGTCGTCCTCTTCGGGCGCGACGACCAGATGGCGGCGCGGCTGCCGCGGTCGCCGCTCGACGCCGCACGCGGCGTGCCTGCGGACGACCCGCGCTACGAGGTGGACGAGTTCCGCCGCTACAACTGGGGCGCGTCCCTCGGCGGGCCGATCCGGCGCGACCGCACCCACTTCTTCGTCTCCTACGACCAGACCGCCCAGAACCAACCGTTCCTTCGGCATATCCGCGGACGCGGTCAGTACGATGCGGTCCGTGCGGCGTTCCCGGCGCTGCTGGCCGGCTACGTGCCGAACGACGACGGGACCGCCGCCGCGGACCCGCAGCGCGGGCGCACCGCGAGCGGACAGTTCCTCCGCGAAACCGACAACCTGATCCTGTTCGGCAAGCTCGACCACCGGGCGAACGACCGGCATTCGCTGACGCTGCGCTACAACTACACGAGCTATTCGCGCGTGTCGGACTTCGTCGGCGAGGAGTCGCGGCGGTTCGTGAGCAGCCACTCCACGGTGGGCGCGCTGGTCTCGGTGGTCGGAGACAACGGGGTCAACGAGCTCCGCGCCCAGTACGCCCACGACGACTTCGACCGTCGGTCGCACCTGCCCGACGGTGCGCTCCAGGCGCACTTCCGGATCTTCTTTCCGTCGTTCGGCTCCTTCGGCAAGCCCTGGTGGCTGCCGGTCACCAACGACGAGCGGAAGCTCGAGATCCAGGATCGCTTCTCCTATCTCTCCGGGAACCACGAGCTGCGCGCGGGCTTCTCGCTGAGCCATGACGCCCTGAGCGAGTTCTTCGCGGGGAACGCCGACGGGAGCTACGACTTCGACACGCTCCAGGACTTCGCCGCGGGCACCCCGGCCCGCGCCGTCATCTTCTTCGGGATCATGGAGAACCCCAACTTCGAGGTTTCCCAGCAGATTCTCGGCGCTTACGTCCAGGACTCCTGGAGCCCGAACCGGAGCCTCACCCTGCAGGTCGGCGCACGCTGGGACGGCACCGTGAACCCGGGCGCGATCGAGCACGTGCTCCCGGCGGGGCGGCGCATCCCCGACGACCTCGACAACTTCTCGCCCCGCGCCGGCGTGGTCTGGTCGCCCGACCCCGGGAGCGTCGTCCGGGGCGCCGCCGGGATCTTCTACGCCCGCACGCCGACGCTGCTGTTCTCCACGGCCCACAGCGACACCGGCATCTATCCGCGCTACGGCAACGCGATCGTCTCGCCGGGAGAGACGGGCTTCGTGCCGCTGGGCGCCTCGATCGACAACGACAGTCCGCCGGCCGGCCTGATCCCGGCGCTCAGCCACTTCGACCCCAGTTTCGAGGATCCCCGCACCATCCGCTTCAACGTCGGGTACGAGCGGGAGCTCGGCGGCAACCTCGCCGCTTCGTTCGACCTGTTGCATGCGCGGAGCGACTCGCTCGCCTCGAACTTCGACGCGAACGTGCCGGCGCCCACCCGCGACCCCTTCGGGCGGCCGGTCTACTCCGGCCAGCGGCTCGATCCGGCCTACGGGCCCATCCTGGTGCGCGCTTCGCCGGCCCGCTCCGACTATCTGGCGCTCACCGCCGCGGTGCGGCGGCGCTTCAGTGGCGGCGTTCAGTTCCAGGCGCACTACACCTGGTCGCGCGACCGCTCGAACGACGACAACGAACGCTCGGGCAGCCTGACCCTGACCGACCCCACCGACCCGGACTACGACTGGGGACTCTCGCTACGCGACGTCCCCCACCGCTTCGTGGCGAGCGGCATCTTCTCGCTTCCGTTCGACATCGCGGCGAGCGGCATCTTCACGGCCCAGTCGGGCTCTCCCTATACCGCGCTCGATCCGGCGGTGGGCTTCCACCACCACCCCGGCTTCGCCGTCGGTCCACACGGCGCCCAGACCCGGGCGGTGGTGGATGGCGCGCTGGCTTCCGTGAACGGCGAGCGGAACGCGCCCTGGACCAACCTCGATCTGCGGCTGACCCGGCGTTTCCAACTGGGCCGCGCGCGGGTCGAGGCGCTCTTCGAGGTCTTCAACCTCCTGAACACCGGCGCCTTCCGCGTGGGCCACGCCGATCAGCAGGAGGTCTTCCAGAACGACGGGGTCACCCCGAACCCGGAGTTCGGCCTGGCCGGCGTGCTCGCCGGCGCCCCGCGGCAGGCCCAGCTCGGCCTGCGCGTCGCGTTCTGAGCGCCGGCGCAGGGCCGGCGCCGCCAGCATGACGGGTGGGGTACGGCCGGCTCGACCGGATCCGCCGCGATCTCAGCGGCGCGTCCCGGCGATGTCCATGGCGACGCGGAATACGGTGTTGCCCGACGTCACGTACAGGGTCTTCATGTCCGGGCCGCCGAAGGCGAGGTTGGTGATGGTGTCCTGCGGGATCGGAATCCGGTTGACGAGCTCGCCGGCGGGGGAGAACACGTAGACGCCGGCCGGGTTGTCCAGCGTCTCGCTCGTGTCCCGGGTCTGGTTCATGCCGGCGGCGACGTAGACGTTGCCCTCGACGTCGATCCCCATGCCATCCCCGCCGCGGCCCGGGGCGAAGTCGTGCATGATGCGCGGGTTGGACAGCTCGCCCTCCGGGCTGAGGTCGAACTCCCGGATTCGCCGCGGCTCGCCCGCACCGCGGTTGATCTCCACCAGGTACAGCGTGCTGTCGTCGAGCGACAGGATCAGGCCGTTCGAGCCCTGCACCAGTGGAGACGCGGCGATCTTCGTGACGGCGCCGTCCGTGTCGAGGCGATAGACCTCGCCCGACCCGCTGAAGTAGATGCGCCCGCGGGCGTCGAACGTCAGGTCGTTGGGTACGCCGAAGTCCACCGCGCCGGCGCTGTCCGCGAGCACCTCGATCTCGCCGGTCTCCAGATCGGTCCGCGTGATTCGGCCGGGGGTGCCGCGCTCCGGGTTGCCCCGTTCGGCGGCGAGCAGCCTGAACTCGGCGTCGAGCCGCAGGCCGTTCGGGCGGTTGGCCGGCTGGCGGTAGGTCGTAACCAGCCCGTCCGTGCCCAGCTTCAGGATCCGGTCGTTGGCCAGGTCCGTGAAGTAGACCGTCCCGTCCGGGTGCGCGACCGGCCCTTCGGTCATCACCACGTGGACGTTGGCGAGATGCTCGGCGGTCTGCGCCGAGCCGGGCGTGCCCGCGAGCAGCAGGGCGCAGGCTGCCGCCGGAATCGTACGGACAGATAGGCTGGTCATCGGGGTCTCCTCCAGAAACCGGCCGCCCGCTCTACGGCGCGGATTCCTGACGGGCGGCGTCGCGCGCCAGCGCGCCGCCGAGGGCGGTGACGATGGCGTAGTTTCCCTCGTGGCAGGCGTATTCCAGGATCCCCTCGGGACTGTCGATCGTCGTCAGGGGAACCGCTCCCGTCCAGGGCGCCGTGTACAGGCCCGGATCGTCGACCGTGAACCGGTAGTCGATGAACTCGTCGGACACGCGCGTGAAGCGTTCCGTGAGATTCAGGGTCCGGCTCGCGCCGCGGTAGGTCCCGCCGCCGCCTCCGCCATGGGGTATGAGGCTGAACTCGTAGCCGACGAAGTTCTTCGTCTCGACCACGAGCGTGTCGCCCTCCCAGCGTCCGCGCGAGTCCCCCAGCCACTGGCGCATGTTGGCCGGCAGGTGCGATCCGCCGGCCAGGGGAATGATGCGGACATCGTGGATCATCTCGTAGACGATGACGACGTACCCCGGAATCTGGAGGATGTGGTAGACGTTGTTGTAGAGCCGGGGGAACATCGCATCCGGCAGGCCGCGCGAGATGCAGCGCATCCACACCGTGACGTCCTCGACCCAGGCGCCCGGCCGCGGCTCGTCCTGCGACAGGCCGCGGCGGGCCTCGCGACGGGCGTCCCAGCGCTGCCGCGCGTCGGGCGTCAGGGGCGGCAGCTTGCCGTTGGCGGGGTCGACTATGAGGTGGGTGAGGTCGATCGGCGGCGTGGACCGGTTGGCGCGGGCGCCCTCGCCCCAGATGTCGCCGTCATAGCCGACGCTCGCGGCGCCGGGCAGCCTGGGACGCGCGCGCCTGGCCGCTTCCGTCTCCGCGATGTCCTCGGCGGTCTGGAATTCGAGCGGCGTCGCGTTCCACGCCGTGTTGTTCCAGATGCCCTGCAGGTCGGGGTCTCCCCACGCCGTCCGCGGCTGGACCCAGGCCTCGCCCTCGACGGCCGCCGCCACGGCATCCGTCACCTGGCCGGCAGCCCCCTGCACGCCCAGCAGGAGGACGGCGCCGGCAATCACGAACCGCACCGCACAGCAATCCATGCAACGCATCATGAAAATCTCCCCTGTCCGAGCCGTAGCTTACCGCGGGTCGTCCGGCTCCGCAATCGGCTCGCAGCAGCCGGGAGGGCAGACGATCCCGTCGGAAATGATCGCTAGGGTCCAGCCGCCGTGAGCGGTAAACTAGCTTTTCGGGAGACGCGAGCGAGCCGCTCGCGAGAGAGGAGATCGTCCGATGGCTGTGCATCTGCCCAGGAGACCGACGTTCGGGCTCGGCGTCGCGGTCGCGGTGCTGGCGGCGGTGCTCGCAGGCGGACAGGCCGCATCGGCTCAGGACGCGGCGGCGCCCGACCAGGTGACGTTCACCCGGGACATCGCGCCCATCCTGCAGCGCGCCTGTCAGGACTGCCACCGGCCCGATTCGATCGCCCCCATGTCGCTGCTCACCTACGAGGAGGTGCGGCCGTGGGCGCGCTCCATCAAGGCCAAGACCGGCCTGGGGCCGCGGCCCGGCGTGATGCCGCCGTGGTACGTGGACAAGACCACCGGCATTCAGGAGTACAAGAACGACCCGTCGCTGAGCCTGGCGGAGATCGACCTGATCGCGGCCTGGGTCGATGCCGGCGCGCCGCGCGGCAACCCGGCCGACATGCCGCCGCCGGTCGAGTTCAACGACGGCTGGACCATCGGCACGCCGGACCTGGTGCTGTCGAGCCCGGTGATCGAGATGCCGGCCACCGGCTCCGACTGGTGGGGCACCGTCCCCGGCGAGGTGCCCACCGGCCTGACGGAGGACCGCTACGTCTCGGCGATCCAGATGAAGGAAGTCACGCTCTCGATGGAGGGCGACAAGGACCTCTCGTCGATCGGCGGGCGCTTCATCATTCACCACCTGAGCTTCTACGCGCTGCCCGAGGGCGTCGACAGCCTGGCGGATCGGCCGGCCGACGCCGTCGGCGAGACGCACGAGGTGGGGCGCAACGAGGACGTCTTCGACCCGGGCGTGGGCAGGCTGATGCAGGCCAACTCCCGGCTGGTGTTCGGGAGCGCCCACCTGCATCCGAACGGCCGGCATACGCAGGCCCGTCTGGACATCGGGTTCAAGTTCCATCCCCGGGGCTGGCAGCCGAGCCGCACCATCCGGCAGCGCGGCCTGTTCGGCAACAGCATGAACCTGGACATTCGCCCGAACGAGGCCGACCAGAAGTACGAGGCGTTCTCCGTGCTCCCCGAGCACGCGCGCATCGTGTCCTTCGAGCCGCACATGCACGCGGCCGGCGTGCGCATGTGCCTCGACGCCATCTACGGCACCGGGGTGACGTTCGAGACGCTGAGCTGCGTCGGCTACGACCACAGCTGGGTGCGGGTCTACAACTTCGCCGACGACGTCCAGCCGCTGCTGCCCAAGGGCACGATCATGCGGCTCACCGGGTACTTCGACAACACCTCGGCGAACCCCAACGTCACCGAGCCCCGCAACTGGTCGGGCATGGGGCATCGCTCGATCGACAACATGATGAACGAGCTCGGCGAGGTCCAGCTCCTCACCGACGAGGAGTTCCGGCAGGAGATGGAGGACCGCGTGCGGAAGCTCGGGCTGCAGCCCGGCGAGGGCGTGCTCGGCTGCCCCCTGTGCGGCGTCGTCGCGCTGCGCGAGCGCCAGGCCACGACGACGAACGAGCAGGAATAGCAACGGCGCAAGGCGCGCACAGCGCGCCTCGGCGGCAGCGGCGCGGGGCGAAGGGGTCCCCGCAAGCGGACGCCGGGGGTTCGGGGCAAAGCCCCGTCTGAATGATGCCGCGCACAGCGCGCCTCGGCGGCAGCGGCGCGGGGCTGTGGGGTCCCCGCAAGCGGACGCCGGGGGTTCGGGGCAAAGCCCCGTCTGATTGAGGGGAGGCCGACCGATGTACGAAGCAATCTGCTGCCCGGGTTTCCGGACCGTGCTGCGCCGCGCCGCGGTAGCCGCGCTCATCCTGCTGCTGGGGGCCTGGGCTCTCGGCGCGCAGGGGATACCGTATTCCGGCCACGACGTCGCCCCCGTGTACGAGGGGTGGCAGGACAACCCCGACGGGTCGTTCGACATGCTGTTCGGGTACTTCAACCGCAACCAGGAGCAGGAGCTGGACGTTGCCGTCGGGGCCGACAACCGCATCGAGCCCGGCGGACCCGATCTGGGCCAGCCCACCCACTTCTACCCGCAGCGCAACCGCTTCGTCTTCCGCGTGCGGGTTCCCCCGGACTTCGGCAACCGGGAGCTGGTGTGGACGCTCACCAGCAACGGACGGACGAATACCGCGCACGGCATCCTGCACCCCGACTACTACACCGACAACATCGTCATCATGAACAACCAGGGTGCGGGCGGCAGCGGGGGCGGCGCCAACTTCATCAACAACAACACCCCGCCGAAGCTGCTGGTCGCCGGCGCGCCGGCGCGGACCGCCGTGGCGGGGCGGCCGGTCACGCTGTCCGCGATGGCGACCGACGACGGCATTCCCGAGCGGCGCGAGGTGCCGCTGCTGCTGCCGTGGGAGGAAGGGGACGTCATCGAGCGCCGGATCGGGTCGCGCTGCTGTCCGAACTCGGCCAGCGGCCTGCGGCTGTCCTGGTTCGTCTATCGGGGGCAGGCGGAGCACGTGACGTTCGATCCGCCCCAGTTCGCGCAGTGGGAGGACTACCGGGACGCGCGCAACTCGCCCTGGTCGGCGGGCTGGGAAGTGCCGCCGATCCCCGCCAACAACCGCTGGACGGCAGAGGTCACCTTCTCCGAGCCGGGGCGGTACGTGCTGCGCACGCTCGCGCACGACGGGGGATTGATGGCGTCGCAGGACATCACCTTCACGGTGAAATAGGACAAGGGAGAGTCGACATGCAGAAACAGGTTCGATCCCGGGTGAGCGTGCTGCTCGCCATCGTGGCGGTGGGCGCGTTCACCGCCTTCACGTTCGGCCAGCCGGCGACGACCTCGGCCGTCCAGAGCAACTTCGTCGGCGGCGAGCCGAGTCGGCCCGACTCGTCCGACATGCGGGCGATCCGCCTGCGCTTCGAGGCCGGGGTGCGCTCGAACTGGCACAGCCATGCCGGCTGGCAGATCCTGGCCGCCGAGGAGGGCCGCGGACGCACGCAGGCGCGCGGCGGCGAGATCATCGAGCTGGTGCCCGGCGGCCGCCCGGTGTTCGCGCCGGGGGGGCTGGTGCACTGGCACGGCGCGTCGCCGGACGAGCACGTCGTGCAGCTCACCGTCCTCGGCGGCGGCGACGGCGGGCCCACCTCCTGGCTCGAGCCCGTGAGCGAAGAGGAGTACCGGGGGCAGTAGCCCGCCGGATCGCCATCGATCGCGGCGGCGGCGCGTCCGGTCCGCGGACCGCGGGCCGGGCGCCGCCGCCGCTCGTGAGCCACCACCTCGACAGATCGACCCGCTCGTGCGACGGAGGCCCACCAACAGGCGCTTCCGGCTGGTCGCGATGCCGGCGTTGATCCCTGCCCGGTGCCAGCCGCCGCTCCCCGCGCTGCTGCAAGTGCCCCATGATTGACTGGTTTGCCCGCAACTCCGTCGCCGCCAATCTGCTGATGGCGTTCATCATCATCAGCGGGGTGATCGGGCTCCTCAACGTCCGCGGCGAGGCCTTCCCGCAGGTTTCGCTCGACATGCTGACCATCGAGGTGCCCTATCTGGGCGCTGCCCCCGAAGAGGTGGAAGAGGCCGTGTGCATCCGGATCGAGGAAGCGATCCAGGGCATCGACGGCATCAAGCGGATCACCTCGACGGCCGCCGAGGACATGGGCACGGTCCTGGTCGAGGTCGATCTGGGCGTCGACGTGCGAGCGGTGCTGGACGACGTGAAGAACCGCGTCGACGCCATCGATACCTTCCCGGAGCAGACCGAGAAGCCGATCATCAGCGAGATGCTGCCGCGCATCAAGGTGATCGACCTCGCCGTATCCGGTGCGGTCGACGAGCGCACGCTGAAGGCCGTCGCGGAGAGGATCCGCGACGATCTCGCGTCCATCCCGCAAATCTCGCAGATCGAGCTGGTGAGCGCGCGGCCGTACGAGATCGCCATCGAGGTATCGGAGGCGGCGCTGCGGCGCCACGCGCTGACCTTCGACGACGTGGCCCGCGCGGTCCGCCGCTCATCGCTCGACCTGCCCGGCGGCACGGTTCGCAGCGAGCGCGGCGAGATCCTGCTCAGAACGATCGGTCAGGCGTATCGCGGCGAGGAGTACGAGAACCTCGTGCTCCTCGCCCGCGCAGACGGAACCCGTCTGCGGCTGGGGGACGTCGCCACGGTTGTCGACGGATTCGCCGAGACGGATCAGTCCGCCCGCTTCGACCTGGAACCGGCAGTCCTCGTGTCGGTGCTTCGCAGCGGCGAGCAGAGCGACCTCGAGATCGCCGACCGGGTTCTCGACTACGTCGAGCGCACTGCGCCGACGCTGCCGCCCGGGATCTCGCTCACGGTCTGGCAGAACGGGGCGCGTGTCCTGGGCGACCGGCTGTGGCTCATGGCGCGCAATGGAGCAACCGGGTTCGTGCTGGTGTTCATCGTGCTGGCGTTGCTGACGGAGCTGCGGCTGGCATTCTGGGTGAGCCTGGGCATTCCGATTTCCTTCCTGGGTGCGTTCATGGTGATGCCGGGGCTCGATGTGACGGCGAACTTCGTCTCCACGTTCGCGTTCATCCTGGTCCTGGGGATCGTCGTCGACGACGCGATCATCGTCGGCGAGAACATCTTCCGGCATCGAGAGCTCCATGGCGACAAGCTGCGGAGCGCCATCGAAGGGGCGCGGGAGATTGCGGCGCCGGTCGTGTTCGCGGTCCTGACGACGGTCGCCGCCTTCTCGCCGATGTTCTTCGTGCCGGGCGAAGTGGGCAAGGTCGCGCGCTTCGTCCCGTTCGTCGTGGTGCCGTGCCTGCTGTTCTCGCTCGTCGAGTGCCTCGTCATCCTCCCGGCCCACCTCGCGCACACGGGCACGCCGCGGCAGGGCGCTTGGGGACGGTTTCAGAAACGCATCGCGAACGGGCTCAACGCGTTCGGGCGCAACGCGTATCGCCCGGGCCTGGCGTTTGCGCTCCGCTGGCGCTATCTCGCGCTCGCCGCCGGCGTCGCAACGCTGGTTGTCACGGCAGGGATCGTGCTGAGCGGCCGGGTCGCGTTCCACTTCTTTCCGGCACCCGAAGCCGAGCTGATCTCGGCATCGGTCACCTTGCCTGAAGGCACGCCCGCTGCCCGGACGTCGGTTGCCGTGGCGACGCTCGAGGCGGGGGCGGAGCGACTCCGTCGCGACGTGCTGGAACGGACCGGGCAGGACGCCTTCCGCCACGTCTATGCGGCCGTGGGCGACCAGCCGATGGTGGGCGAGGGACCCGGGGCTGCCGGCGCGTTCGGGACCGCGGCTCCCCACGTCGGGCAGGTGATGATCGAGCTGGCTCCGGCCGAAGAGCGGGATCTGAGAGCCGAGGAGCTGGGGAATCGCTGGCGGGAGCTGGCCGGGCCAATCCCGGAAGCGACCAGCCTGACCTTTGGAACGTCCGGGCCGACCGCCGGCGACGATGTCGACGTCATGCTGGTCGGTGCCGATGTCGAGCGACTCACCCTGGCGGCAAACGCCGTCAAGGCGCAACTGCGGACGTACGCGGGTGTCTACGACGTCTCCGACACGTTCCAGCGGGGAAAGGAGGAGGTCAAGCTCGGCATCACCCATCACGCCGAGCGGCTTGGCCTGAGCCTCCTCGATCTCGGTCGACAGGTGCGGCAGGCGTTCTATGGGGAAGAGGCCCAGCGGATCCAGCGTGGTCGCGACGACATCCGCGTGATGGTCAGGTATCCCCGCGACCAGCGGCGTTCATTGGGGAACCTCGAGGACATGAGAATCCGCACGCCGGAAGGCGGCGAGGTGCCGTTTCGCCTCGTGGCGGCGGTCGAGCCCGGTCGCGGCTATGCGTCGATCAAGCGTGTGGACAGACAGCGGGCGGTCAACGTGACGGCGGCGATCGACGAGAGCACGACGACGAGCGCGGCCGTGACCGGGGCGCTGGAAGGCCGCATCCTGCCGGATGTGCTCGCCGCACACCCCGGCGTACGCTACTCGCTCGAAGGCGTCCAGGCGGAACAGCAGGACTTCCTGGGCGCGATCCTCCTCGGCTTCACGCTCGCCCTGTTCGGCATCTACACGCTCCTGGCCATTCCGCTCAAGTCGTACGTGCAACCGCTCCTCATCATGAGCGCGATCCCGTTCGGTTTCGTGGGCGCGGTGTGGGGACACATCATCATGGGCGTCGACGTGTCGATGATGTCGGTGATGGGCCTGGTCGCGCTCGCCGGCGTCGTGGTCAACGACAGCCTGATCATGGTCGACTTCATCAACCGCAATCGCAGGGACTCGAGCGTGCTCGCCGCCGTCCAGCAGGCCGGCGCCGAGCGGTTCCGTCCCATCGTCCTCACCTCGCTCACGACCTTCGCGGGACTGGCCCCGATCATGTTCGAAGGGAGTCACGTGGCGGAGTTCATCCTGCCGCTGGCGGTATCGCTGGCCTTCGGCGTCGTGTTCGCGACGTTCATCACGCTCATTCTCGTACCGACCCTGTACATGGTCATGGAGGATGCCGGATGGCTGCTCAGGAGTGTTTTCCGTCGCGTCGGGCATGGCGCTTCCGCCTGATCGCGATGCTCGCGTTGATTTCCCTGGCGCAGCAGCCGCCGTCCGCCGCCCCGCAGGAAGCGGGCGATGTGGGCTGGCCGTTGCACAACTTCGACCTCGAGAACACCCGCTTCTCGCCGCTCGACCAGATCGACACCTCCAACGTGGACCGTCTCGTGCCGGCCTGGTCCCTCGACGTCGCCCCCGACACGGTCGGTCAGGAGACGCCGCTGGTCGTCGACGGCGTGCTGTACTTCAACAACGGGACCCGGCTCTTCGCCGTCGATGCCGGGACGGGCCGCATGCGGTGGACCGTCGAGGCCGAGCTGCCGGCGCTGCTCACGGCGCGGAATGCCGATGCGGGCGGGACCGGCGGCCGCGGGCCGACGTACGGCGGGGGCCGGGTCTACGCCACGGTCGGGGCGCTGCTCTACGCCGTGGACGCGGAGACCGGCAGGCTGGCGGAGTCGTTCGGCGGGCAGGGGGCGGTCTCCATGATCGCCGACGCATTGGCGATGAAGTATCCGGACTGGTATCCGAGCGGTGTCTACGACCCCAGGACGTTCGGGCACCGCCTGACCGCGCCGCCGTCGTACCACGACGGCACGGTCTACGTGGCGACGGCGGGCAGCGCCAACCTCATCCGCGGCGGACTGCTGATAGCGCTCGATGCCGCGACCGGGGCCGTCGAGTGGGCATTCGCAACGATTCCGCAGCGGCCCGCGGACGAAGGGTGGGAGCTCGCCGGGGATACGTGGGGTGCTGACGGGCGCTGGGGCGGAGGCATCTGGACCCAGCCGGCCATCGACCCCGAGCTGGGCATGATCTACTTCAACGTCGCGAACCCCACGCCGGACTTCTACGGCGCCGAGCGCCCGGGGCTGAACCTGTTCACCAATTCCATCGTCGCCCTGCATCTGGAGACCGGCGAGTACGCCTGGCACTTCCAGACGGTTCACCACGACCTGTGGGACTTCGATTTCAGCAACGGGCCCGTCCTGTTCGATCGCCGGGTCGACGGCGAAACGGTGCGCGGCATCGCCGCGTTCGGCAAGCACTGCTACGCGTACTTCCTGCATCGCGCCACGGGCCGGCCGATCAATCCGATCGTCGAGATGCCGGTGCCCACGACGACCGATGTCCCGGGGGAGCGGCCCTGGCCGACGCAGCCCATCCCGTACACCGCCCACGGCACGCCGCAGCAGCCGCTGTGCGCGGTCTATCCGCTCGTGGAAGACCCCGACGAGGCCGCACGGGCGCGGCCCCTGTTCCACCCATTCCAGATGAACGAGCGCATCATCCACTCCCCGGGATTCGCCGGCGGCGCGACCTGGGGCTCGCCGTCGTTCAGTCCGCGGACGGGCCTGGTGTATGCCCTGGGCAAGAACACGGCGAGCAGCATGCAGGTGAGGGTGGCGCGCGGCGACAGCCTGACGCCGGAGCCGACCTCTCCCGGCTTCTGGGAGAGCTTCGAGCCCGCCGGCCGGACGACGATGAGGACCACCTCCACGCTGGCGGCCTACGACCCGGCGACCGGCGCGCAGGTGTGGCGAACGGAGCTGCCGATCGGCACGAACACCGGCAACCTCGTGACGGCGGGCGACCTCGTCTTCCAGGGCGCGGGCACGGAGCTGCTCGCCTTCGACGCCAGGACGGGCCGCCAGCTCTTCGAGTCGGCGGTGAACACGGTCACCGGCAGTCCGCTCACCTACGAGGTGAACGGGAAGCAGTACGTCGCGACGGCCACGGGCTCGACGCTCACGGTGTTCAGCCTGCCGCCGGCGCCGTAGGCTGCAGACCCGCGCGGCTACACGGCGAGGCGCTTCAGCTTGCCGGTGCTGTCGCCGAAGCTCTCGACCGGCGTCCCCAGCATCTCGAGGACGGTCATGTGCAGGTTCGCCAGCGGCGTGCCTTCCGGATACCGCACGTAGCGCCCGCCGGTGACGCCGGTCGCCTTGCCGCCGATCAGCGCAATCGGCAGGTCCTCGTGGAAGTGCGTGTTGCTGTCGCTGATTCCCGTCCCGTAGAGAAACAGCGTCGAGTCCAGCAGCGTCCCGTCGCCTTCCGGCGTCGCCGCCAGGCGCTTGACCAGATGGGCGAACTGCCGGAAGTGGTACTCGTTGACCAGGTGCAGCCGCTGCAGGTTGATCGGGCGGTCCTGGTGGTGCGACAGCGGGTGGTGCGCATCCGACACGCCAATCTCGGGATAGGCCCGCGCGCTCACCTCGCGGGCCAGCATGAAGGTGCTGATCCGCGTCAGGTCGGTCTGGTACGCCAGCGCCAGCAGGTCCATGAGCAGCTGCGCGTGCTCGGCGTAGTCGCTCGGCGTGCCGATCGGCCGGTCGACGACGGGCAGATCCGTTTCCCGCTGGCGCTCCGCCAGCTCGATCCGCCGCTCGGCGTCGCGCACGGCCGACAGGTACTCGTCCAGCTTGACCTGATCGCCCGGTCCGAGCGACTGGCCGAGGTGCCTGAGCTCGCTGTTGACCGCGTCGAGCAGGCTGCGGTCCCGGCGCATGCGCGCCAGGCGCGCTTCGGGATCGGTCGTCCCGCTGGAGCCGAACAGCCGCTCGAACACGGCGCGGGGGTTGTTCTCGATGGGAAGCGGCGTGGTCGGCGTCCGCCAGGCGACCGTGTTCGTGTACGCGCAGCTCGCGCCGCCGTCGCACGAGCCGAGCATCGCGTTCGACTCGATCCCGAGCTCCAGCGACGTGAGCTGGGTCTGCCTGCCCAGCTCGCGCGCGGCCATCTGGTCCACTGACACCGCGGCGTGCACGTCCGCTCCGGCGGTGAGCTTGTACGGCACGCAGGTCAGGAACGTCCCGGCCGAGCGCGAGTGGTCGCCGCCGCCCTTCACCATGTTGGCCGCCTCGTCGTCGAGGCCGCCGCACAGCAGGACGTGCTCCTTGAGGTCGCCGAGCGACCGCAGCGTCGGCGGCAGCGCGTCGAGCGGCCCCTCCCGCTCCGGCGACCAGAACGGCATCGACATGCCGTTGGGCACGTAGAAGACGCCGAACCGCTTGACGGGCGCGGCGGCGGTCCTGCCGAGCGCCGTCAGGGCGGGGACCATGCCGTCGAGAAACGGCAGCGCGAGCGTGGTTCCGAGGCCCCGCAACACGGTCCGACGCGGCAAGTGCTTCCTGGTGATGATCATTGGCGTGTCCTCATTCAGACGGGCTTCAATCAACCGGGGCTTGCCGCATTTGGAACGGCGTGCTGCCGACGATGCCCTCGATCAGCGACGACCACCGGTAGTCGTTCTCCGCGAGGTCGCGGACCAACTGGCGGACCGTGGGCGCGTCCCGGTGGTCCAGGCCGCGGCCGAGCGCGTAGGTCAGCAGCTTCTCGGTCACCGTGCGCACGAACGTCGCGCCCTGGCCGAGCAGCGCTTCGCGAAACGCGCGCGGACTGTCGACAGTCCGTTCCTGCCAGTCGATCGTCGCGTTGATCGGCGCCCCGCCGTCGGTCTCGCGCCACTGGCCGATCGCGTCGAAGTGCTCGAGGGCGAACCCGAGCGGGTCGATCATCGCGTGGCAGCTCGCGCACACCGGATTGCTGCGGTGCTGCTCCATCTTCTCGCGCAGCGAGGTCGGCTCGCCGGCCGGATCGTTCTCCTCGAGCGGCGGCACGTTCGGCGGGGGCGCCGGCGGCGGGGCGCCGAGGATGTTCTCCAGCATCCACTTTCCGCGCAGCACCACCGAGGTGCGGTTGGCATAGGAGGTGATCGTCAGGATGCTCGCGTGCCCCAGCAGGCCGTGGCGGCGGTCATCGTCGAGCTCGACGCGGCGAAAGCGGCTGCCGTAGATGTCGTCCACGCCGTAGTGTCCCGCGAGCTGCTCGTTCAGATAGGTGTAGCCCGCGCGGAGCAGCTCCGGGATTGGCCGGTCCTCCCGCACCTGGCTCTGGAAGAAGAACTCGGTCTCCGTCACCATCGCCTTGCGGAGCGTGTCGTTGAACTGCGCGAACAGCCCGCCGTCCGGCGACTGCTCGTTGATGTTGCGCACCTGGAGCCACTGGCCGACGAAGTCGTTCATGAAGCGGACGGCCTTCGGATCGGCCAGCATGCGCCGCACCTGCCTGTCGAGCACGCCCGGATCGCTCAACCGGCCCGCCGCGGCGACGTCGAGCAGCTCGTCGTCGGGAATGCTGCGCCACAGGAAGAACGAGAGGCGGGAGGCGAGCTCCGGATCCGACAGGCGGTACGGCTCGCCCGCGGCGACGCCGTCCGGCTGGCGCTCCGCCCGCAGCAGGAACTCCGGCATCGAGAGGACGGCCTCGAGCCCGCGCTCGACCCCGGTCTCGAAGTCGCCCTCGCGGCGGCCCTCCCGGTAGAACGGTAGCAGCACCCCGAGATCGCGGTCCGTCACGGGCCGGCGGTACGCCCGCCGGGCCAGCGTGCCGAGGATCTCGCGTGCGCACGCTTCCTCGTCCTCTGCCGCCGCGCCGGCCGGCCGGCAGACGAAGATTCGCGCCCGGCTCGGCGTCGCGTCGGGCACCGTGCCGCCGTAGGGGCCGGCGATGAAGACGCGGTCGATCCCCGGCTGGCCGTAGGCGCCGTCCACCGGCGTCGGATTCGAGTCGGTGAAGGCGACGCTCACCAGCCGCTGGCCGGCCTCGACCGGGATGCGAACCTCCATCTCGTGGTCGGCCGTCATCCGGTACTGGTTGGTCCGGATCGCCTCGACATTGTCATCCGCGATGGTGAGGCCGGGTATCTGGCCGCGGAACCGGCCCCCGATGCTCCAGCGCTTGACGAGGGCGTGATCGAGGCGGAGCTCGACGTCGTGGCCGTCTTCCGCGATCCCCTGAATCGTGCCGCTCGTGCCGCCTGCCGTGCGCTTCATGCGGATGGTGAAGCGGTACTCCCCGTCGAGCGGGAACACGTGGCGCGCGGCCAGCCCGCCGTGCGTGCCGAACGGCATGTCCTCGTGCATCCGAGCGTCCTGCATCTCGAAGCCGAGCGAGTAGACGCGGCCGTCCGGGCGGTTGTCGAGGCTGCCGACGGCCACGCGGCTGATCGTCGTCGCGGCGGTGATGTAGCGCGCCATCAGTGCCGGGGTCATGGCCAGGACCTCGGCGTTGTTGTCGAAGCCGAAGCCCGCCATGTCGCTGGGCAGCAGCTCGGCGCCGTCGACCCGCAGATCCAGCAGGTCCTCGATCGCGTTGACGTACTCCACCCGGTTCAATCGCCGCGAAGCGACGCGCCCGGGCGCGAGCTGCCCGGCGGCCTCGCGGTCGAGTGCCGCCTCGAGCGCGGCGACGAACGTCTCGACGGCGTCCCGCGCGGGCTGCGGGCGCCCCTCGGGCGGCATCTGGCCGGCGCGGAGCTTGCGCACGACCTTCTCGAGGGCCTCGGCGTGGTCGCCGACCTGCTCGAGGTCGACCCCATCGAGCATCAGGTTCGCGGTCCGCAGCCGCTCGTTGTGACAGGTGACGCAGTAGCGGTCGAGGAGTGCCCGCGAGGGTGCCTGGGCCGCCGCCTCCGAGGCGGTCGCCACGGCGAGCGCGAGCGCGCAGCCGATGACGCCGGCAATTCTCTGCTGCATGACCACCGCGCTCTCAGCGGCCGTCCGGGCCGCCGACGGTCTCGACGAGCGCCTCGCGGTCCGCGCGCTCGTGGATCGTGCCCGGGATTCCCAGGCGCGGGTTGGCGCCCAGCTGCGCGAGGAACGCCGCCGTCTCGGGGAACGCCTGGAACTGGAACGACTGCTTGGCGCCCTCGGCCATGCGGTACGCGGTGCGTCCCCGGTAGTCGCGCGCGTCGATGTCCGCGCCCTGCTCGACGAGAAACCCGATCACCTCGTTGAGGCCGCGGAACGTGGCGCCGTGCAGCGCCGTGAAGTCGCCGTGGTTGACCGCGTTGACGTCGGCGCCCGCCTCGACCAGCACGCGGACGGCTTCCTCGGCCGGCGGCGACGGCACGCCGCGCGGCGTGAGCGGCTGATGAGACCGCACGCCGAGCCCGGCCGCCATCATCAGCGGCGTCGTGCCGTCGTCCGTGGCGAGGTTCGGGTCGGCGCCGGCCCGGAGGAGGGCCCGGATGATGTCCGGACTGCTGTCGTAGCGGTACCGCGCGGTCGGCCCCTGCGCCCCCTGCAGGCCGCCGCCGTTGGACGACTTGGCGGCGACCCAGAGCGGCGTGGCGCCGCGGACGTCGCCGGTGCCGACCGAGTTCTGCTCGAACACCCCGTAGCGCGTCGTGCCGATGTAGCTCAGCACGACCGCCGACTTGTCGACCCGCGCGTCCGGGTCGGCGCCGCGCGCCAGGAGCGCCTCGACCAGCGGCAGCCGGCGCTCGGGGGTCAGCCCCGCGAGCTCGCGCCCGCCGGCGTCCACGGCCCGGCGCCCGCCGTGCTCCCGATACCAGTCGACGAGCCAGGTGCCGACGTCGCCGGCCGCGGCGTGGAGCGCCGGCACACCGTCGATCGCGCCGCCCGGATCGCCCCCCTGCTCGAGCAGGAACAGGGCGAACGCGTCGTGGCCGCTGATGATGGCCAGCGGCAGCGCGTGGGTGCCGTCGGATCCCGGCTGGTTGACGTCGGCGCCCGCCGCGATCAGCAGGCGCGCCAGCTCGATGTCCCCGTTGCGCGCGGCCAGCAGCAGCGGCGTGAAGCCCTTCCTCGACGACACGCTGACGTCGGCCGAGCTCTCGAGCAGGATGTGCGCGACGGCGGGGTGCGGCGCCTCCACCGCCCACATCAGGGCGGTCACACGCGAGCCGTGCGTCACCGCGTTGACGTCGGCCCCGTGCGCCAGCAGCGCCCGCACGACGTCGCGGCTGCCGGTGCCGGCGGCGAGCATGAGCGCGGTGAGACCGCTGCCCTGCGCGGCGTCGGGATTCGCGCCCGCCCCGAGCAGGGCCCGTGCGACGTCGACGCCCGCGTTCTCGCTCGCCCGCATGAGCGGCGTCACGCCGTGGTCGTCGGCCGCGTCCGGATCCGCGCCGGCGCGCAGCAGGACCTCCACGATCTCGACCTCGTCCCAGTGCGCCGCCCACAGCAGCGCCGTCACGCCATCGGCGCGGGGCGCGTTGGCGTCGGCGCCCTCGTCGAGCAGTGCCCGCAGCTGCTGCCAGTCCTGGCGCGCCGCGGCGTCGACGAGGCGCAGGTCGGCGCCCGCGGCCTGCCCGGCGGCGGCCTGCACGAGAAGGAGGACTGGAACGACCGCTCGACCGACGAAGGCGCGAATGGTGCACATGGCGCGATCACCTCCGGCTGTGCAGGTCCCGTCGGTCCCATTCTGGGGCCGACCGGGAACCGGTCAAAGCGAAATGTACGCCGGCGCGACCGTCAGCGGTCCGGGTTGACCTCCTCCACCGCGCCGTCGACCGCGCGCACCGTGCCGGTCTGCAGCCACTGCTCCGTTCTCGCCCTCAACGCCGCGATCTCGGGCCCGCGGTTCTCGGCCGCCTCGAGCGCCGCGCGCATCGCGTAGTCCTCGTCGGCCCGCGCCGCGCTGAGGATGAACGGCATCCCGTAGTTGCCCTCGTGGCATCCCGACTGCAGCATCAGGAAGTCGTTGTCCAGGATCATGGGACGGAGCATGGTGTACGGCTCCACGTACACGCTCGGGTCGTCGATCGTCAGGCCGTACGCGAGCTGGTCGGGACGCAGGCGCTCGTACGTCTCGACGCGCCGCAGCGTCTCGCCCGAGCCGAGGTAGAACGCGAGCGGCCGGCGGGACGGGAGGACGGGGCCGCCGTCCTGCTTGTCGTTGAAGTTCGTGGTCTCGATGACGAGCGTGTCGCCTTCCCAGCGGCCGCGCGCGCGGCCGAACCAGCCGCGGATATCCGGAGAGGCCTGCTCGCGCCCGTCAAGCGGCACGAGCTGCGGATACTGGAAGCCGTCGGGCAGAATCGCGACCCAGCCGGGGGTCTGCACGATGCGCACGGTTCCCTGGAGCCCGGTGGCCGCCTGCGGCCGCATGCAGCGCTCGTTCAGGTTCCGGTCCTCCCAGGTGTCGGCCTCGCCGCGATGCCGCCGGGCCTCCTCGCGGGCCTCGAGGCGATCGAGCAACGCCGGCGTGTACGGCGGAATCTGTCCGTGCGACGGCTCGACGATGAGCGACGTGCGCGTCCACCGCAGAGGACCGGGCCGCTGCGGCTGCTCCATCCACACGTTGTTGTATTCCTGGCCGTAGATGCCTGCCTCGATCGTGTCCTCCGTGCGCTCGACGTCGACCGCGCTGCGGGGACCGGCGTCGTCGTCCGCGGCCACCGCCGCTTCGTAGCGCGCCAGCGCCTCCTGCTCGAGCTCGGCCACTTCCTCGTCGGTCAGGAACTCGCGGTCGCCGAACCGGGCCGGGCGCTGCATCGGCGTGCCCGTGTTCTCGTTGGTCCAGATGCCCTGCAGATCGGGGTCGCCCCAGGGCGTGCGCGGCACGGTCCAGTCCTCGGATTGGCCCGCTCCCGCGCCGGCCCCGGTGGCCGACAGGGTCATGGCCCCCACAACCGCCGCCACGAACGGCAAGATCACAGCAACGAGCCACTGATATCGCATTCGGTCTCTCCTGGCTTCAATCTTCAATCAGACGGGGCTGCGCCCCGAACCCCCGGCGTCCGCTCGCGGGGGCCCCTTTGCCCCGCGCCGCTCCCGCCGAGGCGCGCTGTGCGCAGCTTCCTTCAGACGGGGCTGCGCCCCGAACCCCCGGCGTCCGCTTGCGGGGCCCCTTCGCCCCACGCCGCTCCCGCCGAGGCGCGCTGTGCGCGCCCTGGGGAGTGCTTGCCATCGCCTCACTCGCTGCCCGGCTTCTTCAGGTGCCCCCAGAGGGTCTCCTCGACGAACTCCACGCAGTTGAACTCCAGGATCTCGATGTCCGGCTCCAGCCGGCGATACAGCGGCAGGCTGATCGTCCAGGGCTGCGTGAAGACGTTCTCGTCCTCGATGGTCGCCTCGTACTGCAGCGCGTCCCGGCTGATCGGCGTGATCCGCTCCACGACGCGCAGCGCCGCGCTGTGGAAGTTGCCCGCCCGGTCGAACCAGGTCTGGTCGTTGAACGTGTCGGACTCGATGACCAGCGTGTCGCCTTCCCAGCGGCCCACGGAATGCCCCATGAGCGTGTCGATCGGCGGCGGCTCGACCGCGGTCATGTGAATCGACCGCGTCGCCCCGACGTACTCGGAGGCGATCAGGATGAACCCGGGGCTCTGGACGATCTGGAAGGGGAACGGCATGTACATGACGCGCGGGACGCCCGGCAGATAGCAGTTGACCTCCGGGTCCGCCGTGAGCCACTGCTCGGCATTTTCCCGCTTCTGCTCGGCCGCCCAGGCCTGGTACGGGATCTCGCCGCCCCGAACCACCGACTTGCCTGCCGGAACCGCGCCGGCGGCGCCGAGCGGGACCATGGCCCCGGCGCGCGCGGAATGGGCCTCGAGGTCCCAGTGGGCCGTGCCGATGGCCTGCCAGATGCCGTTCAGATCCGGCTGGCCGTCACCGCTCCGCGGCAGCTCGGTCTGCCCTTCGGCCGCGCCGGGTGTCAGCACCCACACCAGCAGCCCGGCAAGCATGCCTCCGGCGATCAGCAGCATCACGCGTCCGACCAGTCTTCCCATCAGTCAATCTCTCCTTCGCAACGGCGGTTGCGGCCCGGCGACCCTCAGCGCGGGCGGCAGCCCACGAACATCTCGTGCCGGCCCGGCTCCACGTCCGAGAGGACCAGCGGCACGCTGCGCGCCGCGAAACCGACACCCGCCAGCAGCGCCAGCCACCGATCGCGCGGGAACAGCCCTTCCACGTGCCGGTCGTGGACCGCCCGCACGGAGCCGTCGCGCTCACGGAGCAGGAAGGCGTAGTCGGCCTGGTACTCCGTGTCGTGCGGGTCCGGGTCCCAGACCCACTCGACATAGCGCAGCCCGCGCGGGCACGCCCCCGCGGCGTCCGGCCCCGCGCGCTCGTCGCAGCCGCCCACCGAGGACTCCGCCCGGAAGTTCTCCCGCACGTAGTCCGGCGCG
Organism: Vicinamibacterales bacterium; assembly: GCA_963665465.1. Taxonomy (GTDB): domain Bacteria; phylum Acidobacteriota; class Vicinamibacteria; order Vicinamibacterales; family UBA8438; genus JAAXGX01. The sequence goes on along the minus strand of OY762226.1, from coordinate 2,222,193 downwards.
AACAGCACTGCGCCGCCCGGCCGGCAATGCACCCAGGCCGTCTCCACGGCGCGTCGCAGGTCGGCCTCCGTCGTCATGTAGCAGACGGCGTCGTGGACGAAGACCGCGTCGAAGGTCCGCCCCAGCCGCAGCGTCCGCATGTCGCCGGCCCGATGCTCGCACTCCGGGTTGAGGGCGCGGCTGACGTCGAGCATGCCGCGCGCGACGTCCGTGAGCACCAGCCGGCCGAACCGCCGCTTCATGTGCGACGCGTTGTTGCCGCCCCCGCAGCCCAGCTCGAGCAGCGAGTCGAGCGGGCCGTCGCACGCCTCGACCAGCAGGTCGCCGTAGACGCCGGCCTCCTCGGCGTAGCCCGCCGGGTCGTCCACGAGCGGCCACCACGCCGCGAAGTCGCGGTAGAACCGGGGCGCCGCGTGCTCGCCGGCGCCCACCGCTCTAGTCGATCGCGAAGCAGTAGTAGTAGCCGTTGCCGCCGGTCGCCTGCAGATTCTCCTGGCTGCAGCCGCGGCTGCCGTGCGCCGAGTTCCACGAGGACGGCACCGCGCCGCCGCCGGTGCGGTCGTGATGGCCTACCTGGGCGCTGCCGTCGCCGTTGCTCGTCCAGTCGCTGCAGGTATGGTCCTCGCCGTCGGTGAAGCGCGTGCCGTCGAGCTGCGAGCCGGTGAGGATGTCGTGCTGGTTGGGATTGTCGCCCCGACCGTTGACCACCTCGCCCTGCTCGTTGAGCTGCGTCGCCTTCGTCAGGCCGACGTTCGAGTAGTGCAGCTCCTCGACGTTCAGGGCCACCTGCACGCCTTCGGCGTTGTACCAGGGACCCGATCCGATGCGGTCGCGCGCGTTGACGCTGTCCGCGCTCAGATACGCGCGCCAGGTCCTGCCCCCGCCGCCGGCCTCCCCGGCCAGCATCGCGCAGTGCGCGTCGGCGCCTTCGAGGCCGCCGAGATTGGCCCCGTCGCCGGGTCCCGCGCTGGTGATGAAGAAGCTCATCTCGCCGCCCTCCTCCTGGGAGAAGGCCGGCAGCGTCGCCAGCGCCGCCAGCGCGGCGGCCGCCCCGAGTAAACGGATTCTGCTCATCGTCATGGCCAGGTCCTCCGGATCTCGCTGCCGCCGCTACCGCGACGCCGCCTCGGCCGCCTCCTGGGCGCGCGAACCGCTCAGCGCGTTCGGCAGGAAGTAGTTCCCCTCGTGGCAGGCGTACTCGAAGAGCGTGCCGTCCAGCGCCGTCATCGGCATCGACGCGGTCCAGGCGCTCGTCCACACGGTCGGATCGGTGACGGTGATCTGGTAGTCGATCCGATCGTCGGCAACGCGCGTGAAGCGCTCCTCGACGCGGAGATGCTCGTCGCCGCCCGAGACCGTGCCGGTGCGCTGCAGGATCTTGCCGTTGAAGTTGGCGGTCTCGACGACCAGGGTGTTGCCGTCCCAGCGCGCCCGCGAGTTGCCCAGCCACTGGCGCACGGCCGGGGTGACGTGGTCACGTCCGTCCAGCGGAATGATGCGCGCATCGTGGATCATCTCCACGACGATCGCGACATGGTCCGGCGTCTGGAGGATCTGGTAGTTGTGGTTGTAGAAGCCGGGCGTCATGGCGCCGGGCATGCCGCGGGTGATGCAGCGGTCGTACGCGTTGAAGTCCGTATACGAGTCGAAGCGCTCCCCGCCGATGGAGCTGAACGAGCTCTTGCGGACGCGTTGCAGCTCCTGCTCCGGCGCGGTCGTCGGCGGCAGCCGGCCATCGGACGGCTCCACGATCAGGGACGTCTGCAGCGACAGCTCGCCCTGCTCCAGCCAGTAGTCGTTGTAGAAGCCGACCGGGTCGCCGCTCGGGCGCTCGTCGCTCAGCCCGGCCTCGGGATTGCGCAGCGCCCGTTCCTCGTCGGTGAGCACCGCCCTGCCCGCCAGGTCCGCCGGGCGCTCCAGCGGCGTGGTGGTCGTATTCGTCCAGGCGCCCTGCAGGTCCGGATCGCCCCAGGCCGTCAGGGGCGCGGTCCACGATCCGTCCCCGGCGTCCTGTTGCGCGGCCGCCGGCGACGGTGCCAGCAGCAGCGGGATTGCCAGCACCAGCAGCGTTCCGAGAAAACGATGGCTCATCACGACCTCCTTCCGTGGTCCGCGGCAGGCGCCCCGGTCGCCGCAGCCGGTCGCCGGGGCGCAAGGGCAACTCTAGCAGATCGACTCCGGACTTCATCCGTCGCGTTCCAGGTGACCGACGAGGCCCCAGACGAACGCCAGCAGCCCGGCCAGACCGATGACGAGGCCCACCGGCAGCATGATCATCGTCACGCCCAGCCCGAGCCCGACGACCATCAGGACGAACCCCAGCAGAACGGCCGCCACGTGGCCCAGGAGGCGCTCGGCAGCCTCGATCAATCCGCGTCGCCGGCCGCTTGCGGGCTTCACCGTCATGCCGGCCTCGAGCAAGGGCAGCCCTGCGTTCCGATTCTGGCCCGGGGCCGCGCTCAGAACGCGTCCGGCTGCAACTCCGCGCGCGTGCGCATGACCATGCGGCCGATGCGGTTCGCGTTGAAGTAAGCGCCGATGATCTCGACTCGCCCGGCACGTTCGACGACGGCCAGGTTGCGCAGGCCGGTGCCGCGCGAGGGCCACGCGTAGAGGCGCCACTCGCCGGTGTCGGGGTTCAGCTTCGCGACCTCGTCGCCGCCCTGCAGGCTGACCCACACGTCGTGGTCGCCGTCGACGCCGGCCATGTACGGATTCATCCCCGCGCGCGGCAGCGGGTAGTAGGTGGTCTCCAGCGTGTCGATATCGATCCGCAGCAGGTTGTTGCCGGCGTAGTTGGGCACCCAGACGTCGCCGGTCAGCAGGTCGGCGGCGGGCCGGCGCGGCGCCTGCAGCCCCCGGCCGCGGCCGGCGTAGATCGCGAGGTCCTCGGGCGAGAAGTCGCCCTGCCGGACGTACGACGGCAGTCTGGCGGGCAGCCGGATCTCGGACGACAGGCCGGTCGCCGCGTCGGCGCGGCCGAGCACGTCGATGCCGATCTGCGTCCACCAGCCGTTGCCGTCGCGGTCGCCGGCCGCGCCGTACGTGCGGCCGGGCTGCGTCGGCGACGCGAACGCCGTGAACGCGCGCGCCGCCGGATCGAAGCGGATGGCGCCGGTGGCGGTGTCTCCCCAGATGTTGCCCTGCGCGTCCTCGGCCACGTGGATCGCCATGCCGCGCATCGCCCCCGGCGGCGTGAACACCTCCAGGTTTTCCGTCGCCGGATCGATTCGGCCCAGCCGCTCGTTCCCCGGCTCCCCGGGCGCGCGCAGGTTCACGTTGAACCAGATCGCGCCGTCGCGGGCCGTGATGATGCCGTGGCTGGTGGCCGCCCGGCCGTCGGCGCGCGGATACGAGAAGTCGGTCACGCGGCCGGTGGCCGCGTCGACCCTGCCCACCGTCCGCGTCGCGTGCTCGGGCTCGTTGTAGGTGAACCAGACGTCGCCGTCGCGGTCGACCGTGGCGTCGTGCAGGCCGAAGCCGCCGCCCGAAGCGCTCGGGCCGCCGAGCGACCAGTCGCTGCCGGCGTTCAGCACGCGGCCGCCGCCATCCGGCGGCAGGTCGTATTCGTACACCACCGGCAGCGTGCCGTCGCCGCGCGGGCGGGCGGGCACCTCGAAGCGCATCGGCGACGGGCCGGGCCCGCGCATCTCGGCCAGGTAGGCGGCGAGATCGGCGCGGAAGTGCTCGATGACCGGCGAGGGCTCCGCGCGGAACGTGTTCATGGCGCCGATGCGGCTCATCGCCGCGACGACGTCGTCCCAGCCCCGCTCGTCGAAGCGGTTGTGCAGCACGAGGTTCGCGGCGTGGCACTCCGTGCACACGCCGACGAAGACGGCCTTCATGCGGCGGCGGGCCGGCGTGTCCTCGGGCAGCGCCGCCACCATCTGGTCCCCCGTGAGCTGGGCGGCGAAGTCGCCGGCCTCGCGCAGCACGAAGTCCTGCCGCCGCTGCGCGCCGTCGAGCTCGACCGCGCGGCGGATCCCTGCCCAGCCCGCCGCCTGGGCCCACACCCGGTACCGGCCGCTCTCCAGCGGGGGAAAGGCGTACGCGCCCCGCTCGTCGGTGAACACCGACGTCGTGATGGGCTGCTCCGGCCGCCGTGCCGAGACCGAGACCCCCTCGAGGGGCGCGCCCGACGCCGCGGTCACGGTTCCCGTCAGCCGCGAGTCCCGCTCGCCGGCCGGCGCAACGTGTTGTTCCGCCGTTCCGCCGGGCGCGCGGTCGGGCGGCGGCGGGGCCGAGCCGTCGAGCGTTGTCAGATAGGTCATCAGCGCGTCGAGCTGCGCCGGTTGCAAGGTGTGCTTCCAGCCCGGCATGCCGGCGGCGTTGCCGTCCTCGATCACCCGGCGCGCATGGTCGCGGTCGGCCCCGACGCGTGCGCCGTCCAGCCGGCTCGCGTACGGCGTGTCGCCGCTGCGCAGGATGGGAAGGTGGCAGACCGCGCACTTCTGCTGGAAGATGCGCGCACCCGTCGCCTGCTCGTCCGACAGCGCAGGCGCGGTGCGAGTCCCGGCCGGTTGCGCGAGGAGGCCGGGCTGGGCCAGGGCGAACAGGGTCGAAACCAGCAGGATCTTGCGCATGCCCAGAGTTATACGCCCTGCCGACTGGAATGGGAACCGGAAATCGCCGGGGCTGCGGGTTGCGAGAGGGCGGCTGGCTGCCCGCCGGAGAGCGCGGTCAGGCCCAGCCGACCCGCGCATGGCGGTAGCGCGTCATCCGCGCGCCTCCACGCAGGCGCTGCTCACGGCACGCAGCGATTCTCGCCGCCCGGCGGGGCGATGCGGTGCACCTGGTGGCAGCGGTAGCACGCCTCCGCGAGCGTGTCGGTCAGCTCGATCACGCGCGCCTGGTCCTGCTCCCTGGCGGCCGCCTGAACCGCCCGCGCCACGTCGCGGAGACGCCCGATGCCCGCGACGAAGTCGGCCTGCTCCAGCGGGACGGGCCGGCCGTTCGTGCAGACCCGGCCGGGCTTGATGACGAGGTCCGTGGCCTCCTCGAGCGCGATGCCGGCGTTCTCGACCACATCCCAGCCGGTGTAGATGCCGGCGCCCCAGTCGACCCAGGAGAACCCGCCGGCCTCCGGCTCGTAGACCGGCTTCGGCTCGGCCGGGTCCTGGCTCTGGACGTTGAAGATGATGTTCGAGTTGGGAAACATGATGGCGCGCATGACCTGCGCCAGGCTTGCCGTTGGCGTGATCGGCTCCGGCGGCTGGGCGGCCGTTGCCGAGGCCAGCAAGAGCACCCCGAAAGCTGTACCGAGGGCCCGCATCGTCACCTCCCTGCCGCTGCGGCAGTCATGATCGGTCGTCCGCGGTTGCGCCGCGTCGCTGGCAGTCGAGAGCGCGCGGCCTCCTGCCGGGCCGCACCCGCCCGCGCAGGGCGGTCGAGAACCCGGGCACGGTCATCATATCCTGTCTTGCGGGATCGCCTGCCGGCTCGGCGCCGACAAAAAGCCTTGGTCGTTCTCGGTCGCCCGATGTATAAAGGGGGCTTCACGAACACGTTACCGACCGTGGAGGATTGCGACATGACGACGAAGCGGCATCTGTTCCGGGCGGCGTTGCTCGCGGCGGCGATCGCGACCGTGCTGGCGGCGCCTGCGCCCGCGACCGCACAGGCCACAGCGGACGTGCACGACGTCACGTTCACCAAGGACATCGCGCCCATCCTGCAGCGGAGCTGCCAGCGCTGCCACCGCCCCGAATCCGTGGCGCCGATGTCGCTGCTCACCTACGAGGATGCGCGTCCTTGGGCGCGCGCAATGAAGTACCGGACCGGGCTGCGGAGCGAGCCCGAGGCGATGCCGCCCTGGTACATCGAGAAGGACATCGGCATCCAGGGCTTCAAGGGCGACCTGTCGCTGACAGAGCAGGAGATCGCGAAGATCGCCTGGTGGGCGGACAACGGCGCCCCGCGCGGCAACCCCGCCGACTTGCCGCCGCCGCTCGCGTTCACGGGTCCGAACGAGTGGCAGATCGGCGAGCCCGACCTGATCATCTCGTCGCCGAACATCGAGGTGCCCGCGCGCCGGCCCGACTGGTGGGGTCCCACGGGCGAGGTGCTCACCGGGCTGACAGAGGATCGCTACATCGCGGCGATCGAGATGAAGGAAGTCAACGACGCCGAGCCGGGCTCGAAGGACACCGTCGGCGGCAACTACGTCATTCACCACATGGTGCTCACGGCGCTGGACGCCGACGGCGCGCCGGCGGAAGACATCGAGGACAACGTCGGCTGGCCGGTGCACGAGGTGGGGCGCAACGCCGACTTCTTCCATCCGGAAGCCGGGAAGCTGCTGCGGGCGAACTCGAAGTTCGCGTTCCCGTCGACGCACCTGCATTCGAACGGCCGCCACACCATCGCGCGGCTGGACATCGGCCTCAAGTTCCATCCCAGGGGCTACCAGCCGTCGTTCGAGGTGAAGCGGATCGGCCCCTCGACGCCGTACATCGACCTGCGGGGGAATCGGGCCGATCAGCAGTTCGAGGCGATGATGCCGCTGATGAACCACACGATGCTCACCATCTTCGAGCCGCACCTGCACGCGGCCGGGGTGCGCATGTGCCTGGACGCCATCTGGGGCTCGCAGGTGGAGACGCTCAACTGCACCGGCTACAACCACAGCTGGGTCACCGTCTACACGTACGAGGACGACGCCGCGCCGCTGCTCCCCAAGGGCACGATCCTGCGCACGCGTGCCTGGTTCGACACGACGCCGGCCAACAGGAACGTCGCCGACCCGCGGAACTGGACGGGCATGGGCCACCGCTCGGTGGACCAGATGCTGCTCCACCTCGGGCGCGGCATCGAGCTGACCGACGAGGAGTTCGAGCTGGCGATGGCCGAGCGGCGCCAGGATCTCAACCTGCAGCCCGGCCAGATCGTGGCCGGTTGTCCGCTGTGCCCGACCGGGTTCGCCGCCACGAGCGGTGCGGACGGGAACCAGCAGTAGGTGCCCGCATCACCCCGGAGGTTGACCATGGTGAGGAGGGGTAGCTGTCGCACGTCGCGTCCACGCGCGCTCGCGTGGACCGTCGTGCTCACGATGATTGCGGTGGCGGCGGCGCCTGCGCTGAGCGCGCAGGCGCCGCCGACCTCCGACCGGAACGTCGCGCCCGCGTTCGAGGGGTGGGAGCAGAACCCGGACGGCTCGTTCAACCTGGTGTTCGGCTACCTGAACCGGAACTGGGACCGGGCGATCGACGTGCCGATCGGTCCGGACAACAACGTCGAGCCGGGCGGGCCCGACCTGGGGCAGCCGACGCACTTCCTGCCCCGGCGCACCCGGTTTCTGTTCCGCGTGCACGTGCCGGCGGACTTCGGTGACAACGAGGTCGTCTGGACGCTGAAGAGCGACGGGGTGACCGAGCGGGCGTACGGCACGCTGCGGCCCGACTACTTCATCGACGACATCGTGATCATGAACAACAACGGCGCGGGCGGCCCCGGCGGCGGCGCGTACAACATCTCCGCCAACGTCGGGCCCGAGCTGGCGGTGGAAGGTACGAAGACCCGCCGCGTCAAGGCCGGCGAGGCCGTGACGCTGACGGCGTACGCCACCGACGACGGCGTGCCGAAGCTGCGGCCGATGCCGCCGCCCAATCCGCTCGGCTCGCTCTCCGGCACGCCGAACAGCGCGAGCGGCCTGCGGTTCGCCTGGTTCGTCTACCGCGGCGACGGGTCGGTCAGCTTCGATCCGCCTCAGTACAACGTCTGGGAGGATCCGCGCCCCGGGGCCAACTCGCCGTGGGCGCGGGGCTGGGCGCCGCCGCCGATTCCCGAGGACAACCGCTGGGTGGTGGACGCGACGTTCGACGATCCCGGAACCTACGTGTTGCGGGGACAGGCCCACGACGGCGGCCTGGACGCGGTGGAGGATATCACCTTCATCGTCGAGGCAACCGCCGAGCAATAGCAGTCCGCGCACCGGGAGCCCGCGCCGTCGCAGGCTGCGGGCTCCCGGTGCTTCTTTCTCGCCCGCGAGCCGCCCACATCCCTCAGCGGCTCTCCTCCTCCGCAGCACGCGCACCAGTCAGGATGTTCCTGAGCCCGTAGTTGCCCTCGTGGCAGGCGTACTCGAAGAGCGTGCCCTCGGTCCGTCGGTTCATCGGTTCATCGGAATCGAGGCGGTCCCGTGGTCTCGATGACCAGCGTGTCGCCTTCCCAGCGGCCGCGCGAGTCGCCGAGCCACTGGCGGATGCCGGCCGGCGCGTGCCCGCGCCCGTCGAGCGGAATGATGCGTGCATCGTGGATCATCTCGACCACGAGCACGACATGGTCGGGCGTCTGCAACCCGGACCTTCGACGGACCGGTGGCGTCAGGCGGGATCGCGGGGGTGGGTCTGGAGCGAAGAGAGGGCTGGGCGCCGGCCGCAGCCGGGCCCGGCCCTCGACGGGTAGGTCCTACCTGGACGATTCCTCGGCGGCGGCGTCCAGCGCGCGCGAGCCGCTGAGGATGTTCGTCATGCCGTAGTTGCCTTCGTGGCAGGCGTACTCGACCAGCTCGTACTGGCCGTCATCCTTCTCGAACCGGAACATCCCGGTCCACGGCCGCGTCCAGACGTTGGGATCGTCGATCGTGAACTGGTACTCCAGAATGCCGGGCGCGATGCGGGTGTAGCGCTCGGTCAGCTTCAGGTTCTCGGTCGAGCCCCGGTACGACGCCCGCCCGTTGAAGTTGGTGGTCTCGATCACGAGCGTGTCGTCTTCCCAACGGCCCTGCGGCACGCCGAGCCACAGCTGGAGATCCTCGCCGGCCGCCGGTTGCGGCGTCGTGGGAACGAGCCGCGTCTCGTGGATCATCTCCTTCGTGATCGCGACGTAGCCGGGCCCCTGAACGATCTGCAGGCCGTTGTTGTACACCGACGGCATCATCATCGAGGGCAGGCCGCGCGTGATGCAGCGCACGTACGGCGTGAGGTCCTCCGGGCCGGCGGACGGCCCGCGCGTGTAGGCCCGCCGCTCCAGCTCCGCCTGGGCTGCCAGCTCCTCGCCCTGGGGCGTCATCGGCGGGATGCGGCCGTCGGGCGGGTCGATCACCATCGCCACCTGCGTGGAGACCGCCGCATGGCCGTAGCCGAGCGTCGTGTCGCGCCATTCGCGGTCGTAGCCCCAGATGCTGCCGAGCGTGCCGCCCTCGCGGCGGGCCACCGCCTCCTCGACGGTCAGCTCGGTGGCGTCGATGTCGGCGGGGCGCTCGAGCGGGATGCCGTGCGACGAGTTGCTGGTCCAGACGCCCTGCAGATCGGGCTCGCCCCACGACGTCAGCGGCGCGTCGTACGGTCCCTGGTCCATCTCGACGACCGGGGTCAGGTCGACCTCGATGCCTGCGAAGCCGGCCTCGACGACCTCGATGCGCACGTTGTCGGGCCCCGCCACGAACGCCTGCCGCGCGGACGTGCGCCCGTTCTCCGGCACCAGCGGCTCCTGCGTGAAGACGACGCCCTGCGCGCGCATCTCGTCGGCCGCGCCGCCCAGGTCGGCGACCATGAAGCCGAGGTGGTCGACGGCCCGCCCGCGGGTCGTGGCCGGCGTGCTGCCCTCCGGGTGAGCGTCGAACAGCAGCCAGGTGTTGTCGAACCGCAGGCCGTCGAGCGTGCCCCGCAACGAGGCCGGCTCGCCGCCCATCACGTCGCGGTACCAGGCCAGCGTCTCCTCCGGGTCGGTGGCGCTGAGCTGGATGTGGTGGAAGCCGAGGTCGTCATGGTCTTCCACGAGCTGGATCCGCGTCCCCCACGGGTCGAAGATGAAGGCGATCTTGAACAGCCCGGGGACGTCGCGGACCATCGAGCCGTCCTCGAACCGCTGCAGGCGCACGCCCGAGCCGCGCACCCCGACCGCCTCGAGCTCGGCCATCTTGGCCGTCAGGTCGGGGTACGAGAAGCCGATGTGGTTGACGCCGGTGCCCTGCGAGCCCCCCGTCGTCGCCTGCGGCATGAACACCAGCTCGACGCCGTCGCAGTCGGCGGCGTCGTCCCGGTCGGCGAGCGGCTCGCAGTCCATGTGCTCGGCGTACCACTCGACGCCCTTGGCCGGGCTCGACGTGGTGATGTGCACATGGTGATAGTCGGCCGCCCAGACCGACGTCGGCGCCGCGCCGAGCGCCACGGCCGCCAGGAGTGCGAGTGCGACACGGTTAACGGTCATGGTTCGTTACCTCCTCAAGTCGTAACCCCGAAGGATATCAGAGACCGGCGCGTCGATGACAGGAAACCGACTACACTGGTGCAACGAAAACAGGGGAGGACGGCACGATGAGCGGGTCCCTGAAACAGGCGTTGACGGTGGTGCTGCTGCTCGCGGTTTCCGGCGCGTCCGCGCCGGCTGCGAAGGAACGCATCTTCGTCGATCAGTGGAGCCCGACCCGTTCGGAGCTGTACGTGGCCAACGCCGACGGCGGCGATCCGCGCAAGCTGGTGGCCGGCACCCACCGCGACTACAACGCGTCGTTCTCGTCCGACGGCGAGTGGGTGGTGTTCACGTCCGAGCGCTTCGGCTCGGCCGACATCTTCCGCGTGCGCCCGGACGGGCTCGGCCTCGAGCGGCTGACCGACGACCCCGCCTTCGACGACCAGGCGGCGCTGTCGCCGGACGGCGGACTGCTCGCCTTCGTGTCGACCCGGACGCGCGGCTCGACCGACATTCACATCCTCGATCTCGCCTCCGGCGAGGTCCGCAACCTGACCGACTCGGAAGGCGGCGACTTCCGGCCGAGCTGGTCGCCCGACGGCCGGATGCTGGCGTTCTCGTCCGACCGCGGCGGCGGGTTCCCGAAGGCGGCCGGACGCTGGGAGCACGTGCATCCGGCCAGCGTGTACATCGTGGGCGCGGACGGCACCGGCCTGTGCCGGATCTCCGCGGCGGGACAGTTGGGCGGCTCGCCCAAGTGGTCGGCCGACGGCCGGCGCGTCGTCTTCTACGAGCTGGACGTGGCCGACACGTTCAACGCGCGCTGGCTGCCGCTGCAGGCCAACGTCCACTCGCGCATCGTGTCCGTCGACGTCGGCAGCGGCGCCCGCACCGAGCACGCGGCGGGCCGCGGCCTGAAGCTGTCGCCGCAGTTCCTGGGAGCGGACCGGGTCGGCTACCTCCTGAAGTCGGGACCGACCGCCAGGCTGATGTTCAGCCCCGGCGAGGCCGGCAGCGCGGGCGACATCGGCAACCCGGCCTGGTCGGCGGACGGCCGGCGGGTGGTCTACCAGCAGGGGCCGATCGCGACGATCCCCGCACCGCGCTCGCCGGGCAGGGTGCTGGCGGGCCGCGACCCCGGCTACGAGCTGGTCTACGCCAGCGGCTTCCCGGCCGTGTCGCCGGACGGGCGGCACCTGGTCGTGAGCGAGCGCACCGGCCGGGGGCGTCCGGACGACCGGACCCAGCTGGCGCTCTGGAACACGGACGGGACGGAGCCGCGCCGCATCTTCCGTGCCGAAGGCTCGGCGCTCGCGCCGCAATGGTCGGCCGACGGCCGGTGGATCGTCTTCGGCGTCGGCAGCTACTTCCTGGGCCGCACGCGCCCGGCCCAGGTGATGATGGTGCGCGCCGACGGCACCGATGCGCGGGTGCTGACCACCGGCGCGGGCAACGCCGGGTTCCCGAGCTTCGCCCCGGACGGGACGGCGGTGGTGTATCGCTTCTGGAGCGACACGGCGGGCGGCCTGCGCATCCTGAACCTGGCGGACGGGGCGGTGCGCACGCTGACCACGGGCTACGACAACTTCCCGTTCTGGTCGCCGCGGGGCGACCGCATCGTCTTCAGCCGGCTGGCCGACGACGACTTCGACATCTACACCATCCGGCCCGACGGCACCGGGCTCGCCCGGCTCACCACGGCGCCGGGCAACGACTCGCATCCGGCGTGGTCGGCCGACGGCGAGCACATCCTCTTCAGCAGCTCGCGCTACGGCTTCAAGGACGAGGCGCCGATGGCCGACATCCCGCAACCTTACGGCGAGCTGTTCGTCATGCGGGCCGACGGCTCGGAGCAGCGGGCGCTCACGGACAACCGCTGGGAAGAGGGCACCCCGGCCTGGCTGCCGGCGCCGGCGGAGTAGGCGGCTCCAATTCAGATGGGGCTGCGCCCCAAGCCCCCGGCGTCCGCTTGCGGGGACCCCTGCGCCCCGCGCCGCTCCCGCCGAGGCGCGCTGTGCGCGCCTTGGGGCCACCGTGACGATCGCTCCGGTGGCCCTCCAGAATCAGCCGGCTACGCGCTAGCGTGCGGCGGCGTCCTCCGCGCGGCCGGCGCTGAGGCTGTTCACCAGGCCGTAGTTCCCCTCGTGACAGGCGTACTCGAACATCTGGTACGCGGGGTCCCGGTTCAGCGGCATCGCCACCTTCCAGGCGCTCGTGAACGCGTTCTCGTCGTCGATCGTCACCTCGTAGTCGATGGTGTCGACGTCGCTGAACGTGAAGCGCTCGACGACGTGCAGCGCCTCGCTCTGGGGGATGCCGCGGATGGCGCGCGTGGCGATGTTCGTGCCGATCGTGCCCTGGTCGTTGTAGTTCGTGGTCTCGACGACGAGCGTGTTGCCTTCCCAGCGGCCGCGCGGGTCGCCGTTCCACTGGCGGATAGCCGACGGCAGGTGCGGGCGTCCGTCCAGCGGGATGATGCGCGCCTCGTGGATCATCTCGTAGTAGATGACGACGTGGTCGGGCGACTGGAGAATCTGGTAGCCGGCGCCGTAGCCGGGCGGGAAGATGCCGCCGGGCACGCCGCGCGTGATGCAGCGCTCCCAGGGCGTGTGGTTCAGCCACGAGTCGGTCAGGTTCACCAGGTTGTAGTCGCGCGTCGCCTCGGCCTCCGGCCGCACCGGCACCCGCCCGTTCGGCGGATCGACCACCATCGAGCGCCGGCTCGCGTTGCGGAGCGTGGCGTGCGGGCCGTCGGCGAACCCGGTCCGCTCGTCGAGGTCGACGTGCCTGGGCCGGGCGGCGGCGCTGCGCAGGCGGTCCGGGTCGTTGGTTCCGGGGAACCAGTAGGCCAGCGCCGCGAGGCGCTCCACGTCCGCCTCGTCGGGCGCCTCGAACGGGGTGTTGTCGAAGTTGGTCCAGACGCCCTGGATGTCCGGCTGCCCGTCCGGCGTGCGGGGCAGGCCGCCGGCCTCGCCCGCGCGCTCCTGGCCGGCCGCGGTCGGTCCCATGCCCGGTCCCATGCCGACGATCGCCAGCACCGCCGCCCACGCCGCGAGATGTCGCACGTGCATCGTGTCCCTCCCTGCTCGCTGCCGCGCCGCGCGGCTGTTGCCTGGCAAGCTGTTACTTTGCAAGATGATCGCCTACGATCGCCGGCCGTGCAACTCGCGATGGCGCCATGACACCCAACTTCATTCCGTTGTCGTACGACAGACCGGCGCCGGCGGACGTCGCGCGGCGTGCGCGGCGCTTCCACGAGGTCATGAACCGGCGGCGCACGGTGCGTCACTTCAGCCCCGACCCGGTGCCGGCGGCGATCGTCGAGGACCTCGTCCGGGCGGCGTCGACCGCCCCCTCGGGGGCGCACCGGCAGCCGTGGACGTTCGTCGCCGTCTCGGATCCGGACATCAAGCGCCGGATACGCCTCGCGGCCGAGCGCGAGGAGCGGCAGAACTACGGCGGGCGCATGCCCGACGAATGGCTCCGCGCGCTCGAGCCGCTGGGCACCGACGAGCACAAGCCGTTCCTCGAGGTCGCCCCCTGGCTCGTGGTGCTCTTCCGGCAGAACTACGGGCGCGGCCCGGGCGGCGAGCGCATCCGCCACTACTACGTCGCCGAGTCGGTCGGCATCGCGGCCGGCCTGTTCCTGACGGCGGTGCACCACGCGGGCCTGGTGGCGCTGACCCACACCCCCAGCCCGATGGGCTTCCTCGGGGAGCTCCTCGGCCGGCCGGACAACGAGACGGCGTGCCTGCTGATGCCGGTCGGCTATCCGTCGCCGGACGCGCAGGTGCCGGATCTGCGCCGCAAGGCGCTCGACGACGTCCTGGTCGTGCTGGAGGCGTGACAGGCCGGGGGCACGCCGGGGAGCCGGGGCACGCCGCCCGCCGTCACTCGTCCACGGTGAACGGCACGGACGCGACCACGGTGTCCCAGAACAAGGCCAGCCGGCCGCCGCTGCCGGTCACGTCGACGAACTGCCAGGAGAGCTGGTCGTGGGCGTAGGGCCCGGTCTCCCGCTGCATCGGCACCCGCACGACGTCCTTGTCCGGCGTGTAGTAGTAGGCGCCGAAGAGCGCCTCCTTGTTCTCGTAGTCGTACTCCTGCTGCGCCGGCCAGGTGGAGACGACGAACGTCCAGGGGTCGGTCGCCAGGTCGATGAAGACGGTGTACTCCCCGGGCGGGAGCGCCTGGCCGCCGAAGACGAGCGGCATCTCGGTCAGCAGCTGCGTCGACTGGTTGGCGCCCGCGCGCCAGACCGGCGCGCCGTCGTTCAGGAACTCGCGGTAGTCCGCCGGGCCGAACAGGTCGCGGCCGCGCCTGATCGGCCGGCCGTAGCGGATCTCGATCCACTGGCCGCCGACATACCCCGCGCGCTCGTCGTACGTCCCGCCGACCTGGGTGGCGGAGCGTCCGGGCGGGCTGGCGATGCGCTGCTCCTGGGCGAGCACGCCGCCGCCGCCGATGACGCCGACGACACAGGCGAGAAGGACCAGGAGTCTGCGTCGCAGAACCGTGCAGACTCCGCAAGGCGCGCCTCGGCGCGAGCGGCGCGGGGCTATGGGGTCCCCGCAAGTGGACGCCGGGGGTTCGGGGCGCAGCCCCGTCTGATGGAAGCCTGGGCAGGCGCCGGCCGGTCTTGTCACGTGACCTCCCTGGGACGATTCGGCGCGCCGTGCGACGCGCCGGGGAGTAAGATAACGCCGTTATGCTCAGAATGCCATCCGCCCGCGTCGTGGTCGGTCTGCTCATGGTCCTCGTCGGCGGCGTGCTCGCGTTCGCGGTGCCGCCCGTGCAGGACGCGGCGCCCAGCTACCGGGTCGATCCGTTCTGGCCCAAGCCGCTGCCCGTGGTCACGGACGAGAACGGCCTGGAGCGGCTGTGGGTCACCGGCATGGTGGGGGCGAGCTGCGTCGACTCGCGCGACCGCATCGTCACCGTCAACCGGGGCTTCCTGCCCGACGGCCTGCTGAGCCAGGAGGGCGATCAGTCGGTCCCGTCGCCGCCCGTGGTCATCTACGACCGCGAGGGGAACGTCGCCGACAGCTGGGGCGACCCGACGCTGACCGACGCCGGTGCGGCCGCGGTCCTGCCCCACGGCATCCACGGCTGCTTCGTCGACTACATGGACAACATCTGGATTGCCGGCAACTCCGACGGCGTGGTCCAGAAGTGGACGAACGACGGCTCGCGGATGCTGCTGCAGATCGGGACCAAGGGGGTCTGCGACGGCCCGCCGATGCTGCGCCCGAACGCGCCCTACCCGTCGTGCGGCGAGCCGGGCTACAACGCGAGCGAGACCCTGCTGAACGCCCCGGCCGACATCGCGGTCGACCCGGAGCCCGATCCGGTCACCGGCGAGCGCGGCTCGATCTACGTGGCCGACGGCTACGGCAACCACCGCATGGTGGTCTTCGACGCCGAAGGCAACTACCTGCGGCAGTGGGGCTCGGCCGGCAGCGGCCCGGGCGAGTTCGTGGAGACCGGCGGCGGGCACCCGCACTGCGTGGTGCTCGGCAACGACGGACTGGTCTATGCCTGCGACCGCGGCCAGAACCGCGTGCAGGTGTTCGACCGCGAAGGCAACCACGTGCGGACCATTCCCATCGACCCGCCGGCGTACGGCGAGGCGACGCTGCGCGCCACCGACATCGAGCTGTCGCGCGACGCCGAGCAGCGGCACATGTTCGTGGTCGACCTCGGGAGCAACCGGGTCTGGATCCTCGAGCGCGAGAGCGGCGACATCGTGGGCAGCTTCGGCCGCTCCGGCCACATGGCGGGCGAGTTCACCTTCGTCCACACCATCGTCGTCGATTCGCACGGCGACCTGTACCTGGCCGAGACGCTCGGCGGCCGGCGCAACCAGAAGTTCGTCCGGGTCGGCGACTGACACGCCGCGGACCGGTCACGCCGGTCCGCACGCCGGAAGACGGAATTGGCCACGTTGTTGAGCCGGGCGCTGCAGAGAGCGATCGTCGGCGCCCTGCTGGTGCCGGAGCGCTGGCGCAGCGGCGTCGCCTACAACCCGCTCTCGCCGCGCATGGCCCGCGACCCGTACCCGTTCTATGCGGAGCTGCGGGCGAAGGACCCCGTCCACCGCAGCCGGCTCCTGGACGCCTGGGTGTTCAGCCGCCACGCCGACGTGGACGCCATCCTGCGCGACTTCCGGCGCTTCTCCAACGACCAGCGCAAGCGCGATCCGCGGCTCCGGCGGCGTCGTCGGTCGCTGCCGCTGCCGGAGCCGACCATCCTCTTCCTGGATCCGCCCGATCACACGCGGCTGCGCTCGCTCGTCAACAAGGCGTTCACGCCGCGGGCGGTCACGGCCCTCGAGGCGCGCATTCGCGGCATGGCGGCCGCGCTGCTCGACGCCGCGGACCCCGCCGGGTTCGATCTGATGGACACCCTGGCCAACCCGCTGCCGGTGATGGTCATCGCCGAGATGCTGGGCGTGCCGCCGGAAGACCGCGCGCAGTTCAAGGTGTGGTCGAACCAGCGCGCCCGGATCCTGGAGCCGACGGTGAGCGGGCGCGAGCTGCAGATCGCGCAGCAGGCCAGCCGGTCGCTCGACGCGTACTTCGGGACGATCATCGAGGCCCGGCGCGCCGAGCCGCGCGACGACATCATCAGCGCGCTCGTGCACGTGGAGGAGGCGGGCGACAGGCTGACCGAGCGCGAGATGCTCGGCATGCTGCGCCTGCTGCTGGTGGCCGGCAACGAGACGACCACCAACCTGATAGGCAACGGCGTGCTCGCCCTGCTGCGGCATCCGGAGCAGATGCGCGCCCTGCGGGACGATCCGGGACTGATCCCGATGGCGGTCGAGGAGCTGCTGCGCTTCGACTCGCCGGTGCAGGCGTCGCTGCGGCTGGTGCTCGAGGACTGCGAGGTGAACGGCTTCCCGCTGCGGCGGGGCGACAACGCGGTCCTGCTGAACGGGGCGGCCAACCACGACCCGGCGGCGTTCGACGATCCGGACCGGCTCGACGTGCGGCGCGGCGAGGTCAACCACGTCGCGTTCGGCCGCGGCATCCACTACTGCCTGGGCGCCCCCCTGGCGCGCCTGGAGGCCCGCGTCGCCATCGAGGTGCTGCTGGCGCGCTGGCCCGCGCTGCGCCTGCTTGCCCACCGCCCCGTGTTCCGCCAGAGCATCGTGCTGCGCGGCCTCGACGCCCTCCCGATCGCCGCCGCCCCGGCGGCGGTCCAATAGCCGGCGCGGTGGGGTCACCGAGCTGAGCGACCCGGGAATGTCTGCCTGATTCCTTGCGCCGGCAGCAGATCAACCGCGCCGCGAGGGCGCTGCGCAGGCCGCCCTGGTCAGCAGGTTGGCGTTGGCCGCGCTCGAATAGACCTTGCCCCGTGGACCGTCTACGAGCCGCTTGTTCTTGAAATCTGCGACGAGGTCCGGGTCGCCCGTGTACAGAAGCCGCACGCGGGTCCATCTGGCCAGCGCCAGGACATGCGGATCGTCGGAACGAAGGTCCGTGCGCTCACGCAAGCCGCGTTCATCATCGGCGAACCGGTCCGCCGAAACGACCTGGGCTTTGCCGGCTTGAACATAGGTGAACAGTTTGGCCCGGGTCTGGCGCCCAACTTCCCTGGCAAAGGCGCCACCCGTCGAGTACACGATGCGCCCGCCACGCCGGTCCAGCCAGTCACGAATCGGTGCGGCGTCCTCGTTGGCAGGGTCGGAGAGAAACGTTCCGAGGCGGTTGGCGTCGACGATGATGCACATCTCTTCAGTCGGTGAACCCCAGCAGGCGGTCCGTCTCCTTCAGGAAGAAATCACGATAGCCCGTCGGCGCACCCTGCAGGTTGCCGTCTTCGTCGAGTGTCATGTTGTGAATCGTGACGGCGTTGCCGTTCGGCTCGAAGTAGAGAATGGACACATCTTCGGGTTGCAACAGCCGCTTTCTCACCGAAATGCGAACGCGGTCGACGATGTAATCGCTGTGCGTCTCGATCAGGAACCGGCTGCCGTTCCTCTTGTAGGCCTCGACGAACAGGTTGGCGAGCTCCGCCTGGCCGCGGGGATGCAGGTGCACCTCGGGTTGCTGCAACAGGAATGATCGGTTAGCGGTGCGGCGCCGGCTTCGACTACCGCTTTCGGACTCCGCCGCTGTCATGACATCGACGAGAATCGGCAGACTCTGGGTCACGCCGTAGCCAACGTCCATGATGTTCGCGTGCGGTCCCGAACGGACCTTGACCTGCAACTGGAACGGGTCACTCATCTGCCTGCCGTGGCCTTTGACCTTGATGTCGGAAAATAGCCCGGACTCGCGCCCGAATTCACGCAGGTTCTCTTGGAGCGGTTGCCAGTGGCTGCTCTCCGCGCGGGTCAACCGCATCATCAACATCGGGACGTGCTCGCCCGCGGGAGACGCGGTCTCGCGGACCGGATCGTAGGTGCGCTTCGGCTTCGAACGGAGCGGAGCAACCGGAATCAGGTCGGGCAGCAGTGGACGCCACATGCGTGTAAACGTTCCGCGCTTGGGCCCTCGCCGACCCGCTGAAGGGGCACGGCGAGAGAACAATCCGCGAAGATAGTCGGCAGCCGGCTTCAAGTCCGGGAATTCACGAGGCATCCCCGTCTCATCAACCTCGAGAGTCGCCAGGAAGTCGATGATGAACATGGCCTCGCCAAAGGGCACATCCGTTTCGACACGGTGCTCCGGAATCCGCAGGACGGTTCCCTCCGGACGTCGTTGCAGATCCAGGAACGAGTCGGGCTCGAACTCGAAGCGGACCGACGAGATGACGGGTTGCGAGCCCGCCTCGCGAAAGGTCGCAAGCAGCGTGTACGGCGGAATGCCGGCGTCGGGTGCGGGATCAACCGCGATTCCGAGCTTGAATTCGTCGATCCGGCCGCCTGGACCGCGCCTCGACCGGACGATGTCGCGAAACGAACCCATCGCGAACGGTTCGCTGTTGAAGTCGAGCGAGCTGTCGATGTCAAGCGTGGAGAAGAACCGACACAACACACCGTAGCAACCGAGAAACGTGGTCTTCCCGGTGCTGTTCTCACCCACGAGCAGCGTGATGGGACGCAGGCTGCCGCGCTGCTCACCTTGAAAGCAGCGCACGTCCGAGAGGATGAGCTCCCGTGGATTGTCCGCGGCGAGCTGATGGGGCCCGCGCTTCCGGATCATGGCGCCATGTCCGGCGCGAGGCGCTCGGCGACGCGGCCGGCGAGGCGCCGGGAGAAGCGGGCGCGGGAGGCAGCCGGCTCGCCGCGGGCGCAGAACCGCGCGAGATCCTCGCAGGTCAGGCCGGGGCAGACCCGGCTCTCCGTCGCGGCGCCGAATCCGTCGGCCGCGCCCCCGTCGGGGATCCAGATGGCGGCCCCGTCCGTCCTGTGCGACGTCCAGACCTCGCGGACGCCCATCCGGAAGTACGGGCCCAGCTTGTGCCGCGACCGGCGGCTGCGGTCGATCTCCACGACGAGATCCGGTGCGGGCAGGCCTTCCCGCACGTCGAGGTAGCCGTCGACCTGCCGCACGGCGCGCTCCGCCTCGGGCCTGAGATAGAAGCTGGCATCCGCCTCGAACGCCCCGTCGTCGCTGAGCAGGCGCAGGGCGCCGGCGTGCTGCCAGCCCACCTCGCGCCCGCCCGCGGCCAGCGCATCGGCGATACGGACGAACAACTGGCCGATCTCCGCCGCCGGACCCTCGTGCGCGAAGCCGGGCTCGGCAACGAACTCGGCGATGCCCACGTGCTCGTCGTAGCGGCAGCGGGGCGCGTCGTCATGATCCGTGAGGCGGTCGAAGAGCGCCCGCGGCATCGCGACCTCGATGCGCACCGGCGCGTCGGGCGACAGGGGCTTGGCGACGGGGGCAGGGGCAGCCGGCCGGGCGTGCGTCGACGTGCTCGACGGCATGTCCCGAGTATACAGAGGCCGCTCTCGCTTGCGACGGCATCGTCGCCCGGTGGATCGACTGGCGCGCGGCAGGTGATTTCGCACATGATTGACGTTGCGGGCGCGCGGCGATCCGGCGCGTCCGGGAGGAGGACTTGTGATGACGCTGCACCCGTTACGCCAACGTTTCACCGCCGCGCTGGCCGTGCTCGGCCTCGCGCTCGCGGCGACCGTCGCGGCGCAGTCGGAGCGGATGGAGGTCGACGAGCTGAAGCGGCAGCTCGACGCCGGCGCCGAGGTGCTGATGATCGACGTGCGCGAGGACCACGAGATCGAGAGCGGCTCGATTCCGGGCGCCGTCCACATCCCGGTCGCCGAGCTCGAGGGGCGGATGCCCGATATCCCGAAGGACGTGCGCCTCGTCTTCTTTTGAAACGCCGGAGGCCGGAGCTCCCGGGCTGCGGAGCTCTTCAGATCTCAGGGTTACAACGCGGGCGAATTCTGCGTGCTGAACGACTGGAAGGCGAGGGGATTCGAGCTGGGCACCACGGAGCGGCCGGACGCGGGACCGATAGGCCCGGCCCGGTGACGGCGCGGCGCGTGATGTAAGCTTCTGCAACCTGACGCACATGACGCCACGCATGCCGATCGTCTGCATCCGGATTGCGCTCGCGTGGGCCGCGCTGCTCGCCGGCCTCTCGCCCGCCGCCGCCCAGCGCCCGCTCGGGTCGATCGACGCGCAGCGCGGGGTGGAGACCAACCCCTTCGCCAGCGCGGAGGACGTCGCGGCGGGGCAGGCGCACTTCGAGTCCCGTTGCGCGAGCTGCCACGGCGCCGACGGCCGCGGCGACCGGGGTCCCGACCTCACGCGCAGCGTCTATCGCCACGGCAACACCGACCGCGCGATCTTCATGAACCTCGTCAACGGCATTCCCGGCACGGGGATGCCGTCGATCCGCCTGTCCGACAAGGAGATGTGGCAGATCGTCGCCTACGTGCGGTCGCTGAACCGCCCCGCGGAGGCGGCCACCAGCGGCGACCCGACGGGCGGGCGCGAGCTGTTCGTGCGTCACGACTGCGGCCGCTGCCACTTCGTCGACGGCGAGGGCGGGCGGCTGGGTCCGGACCTCAGCGCCATCGGCTGGAGCCGGGCGCCCGCGCACCTGCGCGCCTCGATCGTCGATCCCGCGGACGACATCGAGGAGGACTACCGGCAGGTTCGTGTCACCGGCAGCGGGGGCGCCGTCACCCAGGGCGTCCTGCGGAACGAGGACACGTACACGATCCTGCTGCTCGACACCGCCGGACGGCTGCGCGCGTTCCCCAAGGCCGATCTGCAGGCCATCGATCGGCCAGCGGCATCGCTCATGCCGAGCTTCGGCGGCCGCCTCGCGAATCGCGAGGTCGACGACCTGGTGGCGTACCTGTCCTCCCTGCGACGGAGATGAAGCTGATCATGCGATCTGTCTGCGCCGGACTTCTCGTCGTGACCGCCCTGGCGGCCGGAGCGGCCGCCCAGGAGGGCCGGGTCACCTACGACCACCTCGTGCGGGCCGCGGACGACCCGGGCAACTGGCTGATGTACTCGGGTCGGTACGACAGCCAGCGGTTCAGCCGCCTGGATCGGATCGACCGCACGAACGTGGGCGGGCTGGAGCTCGCCTGGGTGCGCCAGTTGCCGACCCTGGGCCAGGTGCAGACGTCGCCGCTCGTCGTCGACGGCATCATGTATCTGACGACGCCCGACAACGAGGTGTACGCGCTCGACGCGGCGACCGGCCACGTGTTCTGGACCTACACGCACGACCTCGCCGACACGCTGACGCTCTGCTGCAGCAAGCAGAGCCGCGGCGTGGCCATGCTGGGCGACCGGCTGTACATGACCACGCTCGACGCGCGCCTCGTTGCCCTCGACGCCGCGACCGGCGCCAGGCTCTGGGACCGGCAGATTGCCGACAACGAGGCCGGCTACAGCATGACGGCGGCGCCGCTCGTGGTGAAGGACATGGTGGTGACCGGCACCGGCGGCGGCGAGTACGGCATCCGCGGCTGGGTGGACGCCTACGACGCCGCAACGGGCGAGCGCCGCTGGCGCGCCTACACCATCCCGGGGCCCGGCGAGCCGGGCAACGAGACGTGGGATGGCGATTCCTGGCGCACGGGCGGCGCCTCCACGTGGATGACCGGGTCCTACGATCCCGACCTCAACCTCATCTACTGGGGGGTGGGCAACCCCGGGCCCGACTGGAACGGCGCGACCCGCGCGGGCGACAACCTGTACTCGGACAGCGTCATCGCGATCGACGCCGACACCGGCGCAATCGAGTGGCACTTCCAGTTCACGCCCCACGACGTCCACGACTGGGACGCCTGCCAGGTCCCCGTGCTGGTCGACATGGTCGTCGGCGGGCGCGTGCAGAAGCTGATGCTCTTCGCCAACCGCAACGGCTTCTTCTACGCCCTCGACCGCGAGACCGGCCGCTTCCTGCTCGCGCGGGAGTACGCCACGCAGACCTGGGCGCAGGGCATCGACGACAGCGGACGGCCCATCCGCGTGCCCGACATGGAGCCGACGCCGGAAGGCCGGTTCGTCTATCCGGAGGTGAACGGCGCCTCCAACTGGTGGTCGCCGTCGTTCAGCCCCGACACCGGCCTCTTCTACACGATGGCGTACGACGGCGGGGCCACCTTCTACTCGGCCGACGCGGACTACGAGCCGGGCAAGCTGTTCGTCGGCGGGGGGTACTCGCGCGACGAGCCCATCGACACCTACGTCAGCGCCGTGCGGGCCATCGACCCCCGGACTGCCCGCATCGTCTGGGAGCACCGCGTGCAGCCCAAGTCGATGTCGGGAGTCATGTCCACCGCCGGCGGGCTCGTCTTCGCCGGCACCGTGACCGGCAACTTCATCGCCCTCGACGCCGAGACCGGCGCGGACCTGTGGCACAAGGGGCTCGGCGGCGAGATCATCGCCGCGCCCATCACCTATCTGGCGGGCGGCCGGCAGCAGGTGACGATTGCGGCCGGCCATGCCATCTTCACGTTCGCCCTCGGCGACTGACGACCGGCGACTGGCGACCCACGACCGAGGTTCCGACTCATGCTCACTGCCACGCCCGCGACCCGCGTGCTCACCGCCGCCCTGCTGCTCGTGACGCTGGCGGCGCCGGCGGCCCAGACCGGCCAGGCGCCGCTCTGGCTCCACGTGCAGATCGAGAACGAGGGCGGCGAGGACGGCGGCCTGCACCTGCCCGTCGCCGCCGTCGGGGCGCTGCTGCAGATGGCGCAGGCGCAGGGCGGGGTGGCGATCGAGAACGGCCAGTTGCGATTGGGCGACGAGTACCTGCCGGCGCTGCGCGCCATGCGCGCCGTCTGGCAGCAGCTGCAGGCGGCCGGGGAGGGCGAGCCCGTCACCGCCGAGTACGAGACCGCGCTGATCCGCGTGGCGCGGGTCGGCGAGCGGCTCGAGGTGCACGTCGAGGACGGCGACCGCGCCGCGCAGGGCGAGGTCCCCGCCGCCGTCGCCGAGGCCCTGCTGTCGGGTGCGGAGGACGCTCTGCACATCGACGCGGGGCTCGCCGCCCTGAGCGCACTGCGCGGCGAGGCCGTCCAGGTCACCGAATCGACCCGCAGCGTCCGCATCTGGATCGACGACACGCCCGGCCAGTAGCGCCGCAGACTGTCACACCGGCCTCGGCGGCAGGACCCCGCCTGCAGAGTGATAAGATGGAAATCGGTATGGCCGAGAGCGCGCCTTGGCTGACGCCGGCATTGTTGATTGGCCTGTTCGCACGGCTGCGGGCCGACATCAGCGCCCTGCGCCGCGAGTTGCAGGGCGAGAGCGGCCGTGTGGATGCGCTCGCCGAGCGTCTCGCTCGCCTCGAGGGTCGTATCGAGGGCTGGCAGGATCGCGATCACGGTCGACCAGCCGCAGTTACCGAATAGGCAACGGCGCGATGACCGGCGACGACCATGCGCACTGGATGCGGGCGGCCTGCAGCGAGGCCCTGCGGGGGCTCGACGCCGGCGAGGTGCCCGTCGGGGCCGTGGTCGTGCGCGACGGGCGCCCGATCGGCGCCGGGTTCAATCAGCCCATCCGGTCGGCGGACCCGACGGCGCACGCGGAGCTGGTGGCCCTGCGCGCCGCCGCGCGCGCGGTCGGCAACTACCGCCTGACCGGCGCCACGCTGTACGTCACGGTGGAGCCCTGCCTGATGTGCGCCGGCGCGCTCGTCCACGCGCGGATCGCCACGCTCGTCTACGGCGCGCCCGAGCCGCGCTCGGGGGCGGTCCGGTCGGTGATGCGCGCGCTCGACCATCCGGCGCTCAACCACCGGGTGGACATCGTCGGCGGCGTGCTCGAAGCCGAGTGCCGCGAGCTCATGCAGGCGTTCTTCCGCCAGCGGCGGTCGGCCGGCAGCCGCCGCGAGGAGGTCGCCGGCGCAGGCGCCTAGCGGCTCCCGGTCGGCGGCGGTCCGTTCGCGGAGAGGTACCGAAGTGGTCGTAACGGGGGCGCCTCGAAAGCGTCTTGTCGGGAAACCGGCACGTGGGTTCGAATCCCACCCTCTCCGCCATTTATTTTCTGCAAGTTCCAGCGGATGTCCAGCGTCGTCCGCGGACGAAACCGGACTCTCGACCGTGACGCGATCGGGCGCCAGAGATGGGCCGCGCGGGCACGGCGGAGCGCCAGCCGGTTGCGGTCGTTTCTCCTTTTGGTTGCAGCTTGGGCGCACGGGCGATCGGTCCGACACCCGCACCTGAACACCACCCGGCGCATCCCGAAGGCTCGGCGAGAACCGCCTGAGCGGCTCGACCTGCGGGGTCGTGGCTGGCCAAGAACCGGTCGCACGGCCAGCAGCGCTCCGGTCGCGGGCGTCGATCAGGCGGCCTCCGGCCGCCCTCAGCATCCGGTTCCGCAGCGGCCACGTCAACCCCCGGACCTGCGCTTGGCGGCGCCCCCGGCGGCGGCGCCCCCGGCGGCGGTGCATCCGCTGCAGGGCGAACCGGACGCGGGCGCTCTCGAGCGGGTTCTTCTGCCGCTACGGCTCGGTGACCGCCGATCTGCCTCTCGGAGTCAGGGAAGCAGATCGTCGACGATGAGTTGTGCGTCGGGACGAGCGAGCGGCGCGACCTTGTCGCCGGTTGCATGGTGGGTGACGCTCCGGTAGCCGTCTCCAGCCGGGTCGCGGTGGACCTCGAGACGCCCTTCCGGGAGGGGGAGGATCCAGTACTCGGGAATCCCGCAGCGCGCGTACAGGCGCTGCTTGACCGTCCGGTCGTACGGCAGTGATTCGTTCGAGATCTCCACGATCAGTGCCGCCGCCGTCGGGTGGGCGTCCAGGTAGTCGTGCGCCGCGCCTCTCACTACCGCGATGTCCGGCTCGGGTTCCGAGTAGTCGTCCACTGCCAGCGGGTGCTGTATCCGTACGTAGAACTGGGAGCCGAACACCCGCTGCAGATGGTGCGCGGCGATGTCCATCACCGCTGCATGGCGGCTTCCCTCCGGTGTCATGGCGTGCAGGTCTCCGTCGATGAGTTCCAGCTTGGCCTCTGGTTCGAACGCGCCGCCTTCTACGGCACGGTCGTACTCGATCCGGCTCAGGCGGTAGTGGTGGATGGGGACGTCGGGCACTGTGGCTCTCATGACGGCCTCTCTATCGTAGCGCGGGAATCGTCACCGTGCGGCCCCGCTTCGATTCGGCCTTGTGTTGCTCTGTGTCGGTGCGCAGGTGGGCTTGTCGCGCACTCCAGCGGTGGTGGGGTCACGAGCGCTCGTTCTTCGCGGCGGGGCCGTCCCACGCCGTGAAGCCCGGCATGGTCCACTGTTCGACGAGCTCCCGCGCCTCGGCGTCGAGTGCGGCGCGTCCCTGCGGGTCGTCCCCGAACACGGCGGCCATGTCGGCGGCGAGCTGCCCCTTCTTGTGGCTGCGGCGGGCCTTCGCCCACTCCTTGCCGGCGACAGCCTCCGCGATCTCGAGCATCCGGGCGCGGGTCAGGCGCTTCCAGAAGTACTTCTCGGTGGGCCGGACCGCCCCGGCGAAGTCGATGTCGAGGAGCTCGACCACGCGTTCTCCGACGGGCATCGCGCGTTCCGCCCCGCCCCGCACCCGCCGTTCCACGCCGAGACGGCCCTGACGTTGGCCGGCAGCCGGCCGTGGTAGGCCTCGAGCATCCGGTACAGCAGCATCCCCGACGTGCGGCCGCCGGAGACATGCAGGAGGTAGCGCAGGCCGCTCTGCGCGCACCGGTAGGGGCTTTCGCCGCCGCTCAAGGCTTCGAGTTCGGGCGCAGGCGCACGGGTAGCCGCGCGCCGCGGTTCGGGCGCTGGACGGGTTCGGGACGGACCGGCGGTCCGCGGTTACGGTCAGGGGCGTTTGGGGGATGGCGTCCCGGCGGTTCGGCCGGGCGGCGCTCGGACGGGAGGGTGTGGGGCTCAGCGGTCGCGGTGCGCTGCGGCGGGGGGGGCTCCAGATCCCGGCGCCGATGGCTCCGGCCATCGTTCGGTCGAGGGCATCGAGGATGGTCCGCTTCGGCATGGCGCCGAGGTCCTCGAACCACCTCGATCCCACGCCGCAGAAGAGGGCGTCGCGGGTCGCGGGGTCGAGCCCGAGGGTCCGGCCGGCGACGTCGAGCATGCTGACGGCGGTTTCCGGCAGGTTGTCGTCCCTCGCGATGCGCCGGCGGGTCGCGGCGGCCTCTTCCGGGGAGTCGAGGATAGACAGCGCGGCCAGGCAGCCGACGCTTCCGCACCCGTCGGTCCTCTCGCCGTAGACGGTGGTCATGTTCACCGCGTCGATGCGGCACGCCGTTGTCCTCGGGCTGCGCTCGAGCAGCGTCTCCGGCGAGGTGGTCTTGATGTTGGTGCCCAGCTCGCCTTCGTACCCGGGCAGGCGCTCGACCCGCTCCCGGAGGGCCGCGAGCTTGTCGGTGCGTCTCTCGATGTCGTTCACAGGCGTCCCATCTCCTTGAAGCTGGTGTACCGCGTCTCGGCCAGGATCACGTGGTCGAGGACCTCGATGCCCATCAGGATTCCGGCCTGTTGCAGCCGCTCGGTCAGGGCGACGTCGTCGACGCTCGGCGAGGGGTCGCCCGACGGATGGTTGTGGAACAGCACGATGGCGGCGGCGCGGTGCATCGCGGCCGTCCGGAAGACCTCTCGGGGATGGACGAGGCTCGCGTCCAGCGTCCCGGTCGACACGATCTCGGTCCGGAGCATGCGGTGCTTCGTGCAGAGGCTGATGATGCCGAAGCGCTCCACGGGGCTGGCCCCGTAGTGCGGCAGCAGGAACGCCGCGACCTCCCGCGGGGTGGCGAGGCGCGCGCGGTCCGGCCGCGGCCGGGTAAGGGTGCGGCGGCCCAGCTCGATGCCGGCGACGACCATGGCGGCTCGCGCAAGCGTCATGCCGTTGATCCTCGCGAGATCGCCAGTGCTCTCGTAGGCGAGCGAGGCCGACTCGTTGGCTTTCCACGCTCGGACCAACAGCATGGAGCTACCGGTGATAGTCGTGTATCCGGACTTCGGTCAGGAGTCTGACATCATTGGATGTGAATCGAAGACGATTAGGAAACAAGTCCGAGATCTATGGGATAAGTTGCCGAGATTTAGGGACGCGATGGCAGATGTGCCGACAGTTCACGTTCCGAATAGGCAATCCTTGATCAAGAAGGCACTTCAGGACGACGACTTTAAGGTACAGACCAAAGTCAAATCTGGCGCATTCTTCTATCCATGCTAGGCAGTATGCGTCAGCAGGACGGATCGGTGTTCTGGTTCGGGGGGCATGATGCCGTGGCGTCCGCCGATGCAACAACCCTTCGCCGTTGATCCGATCGAGTCGACCTTTCACGGCGGCCGCGACGGACCCCAAGGCGCTACCTGTGCGCGTATGATGACGAACCAGCCACGGTCGCCGCGGTCCGTTCTGTCAAGGCGGTCGAGCGGCCCGCGGCGAGCAACGCACTTGCTGTCCTTCCGCAGCACGCGGGTCGCCGGGAGGATCTGTACCGCGCGGCACGAGAGCGGAGTCAGGCGCTCGCGGTTTGCTTTTATTGCGTTCGGCGGGGATGGTGGTTCCACACGTTCGCGTCGAGATGGAAGGCGTCGTGCCACGGCAGGCGTACCTCAACCGCCGTGGGTCGCTGTCAGCACTAGGAACTCGAACGAACCGCTCCAGTCGGCGGCCAATCCTGCGCGTGCTTCGGATTGCGGAAGCCGGAGCGGGCTTCTGCTCCACGACGACTGCGGGCGGCTCGGCGATCGGCTACTTGGGGCGAATCCGCGAAGGGGCTTGACAACGCGCCACGGCGGGTGGAAATGGCAACTGAAAAAGGACTCCCCACCATTTGGCAAGGCCGTTGAGGGGGCATCCGTCGCGCACGGTTGCCCCGCGGCCGTCAACCCGCTGCGCGGGTCCTCCACTTCGTTCCGGCCCTACGGGTGACTGCCGCGACTGACCGTGCGGATTGCTCTTGAGGGCCAGCCAGAAGGCTGGCCCTCGTTTAAGGCTGGCAAGCGGCGCAAGGTGGCCGCTCCGTTGTCGCGGAGAACCGATCCAGCAGACCGGGAGGACTGGACGAGAGCAACCCCCACCACCGCAGACCAAGCCGGAACGCCGAGACCGAAGGGCTCAAGGCTCGGCTCACGTAGTTGCGCTTCGGACACGGTGCGGGTCGAAGCGGGCGCGGTCGCGTAGCATCGCACAGGCGACGCTGAGCAGGCGGTCCGCCACCGAGCGCAGCGCGCGTGCGTGGCCGTGACCGCGAGCCCGGAGCGACTGGTACTTGTCGTGGCTGGCCGGGTCGCGGTGGGCGGCGACGCGGGCCCAGTGATAGGCGGCATCGCGCAGCCGGTTGTGGGCTGCCAGCCTCCGCGTCACGATCATGCTCTTCCCGGAACGGCGGGTGACAGGAGCCACCCCGCAGAGGCAGCGAAGGGCACCGAAGTCCCGCCGTCTTACCGCATCGCCACCCTCGGCAAGCAGCGCGGCCAGCACCTTGGTGCCGATGCCCGGCAGCGACAGCAGGATGGCCGCATCCCGGGGCTCCTGCGACGAGGGCTCGTCCTCCGTCGACGCGCTCGGGTCGTCCGCTGGGGCAGCGCCGGTGAGCTGATCCACCAACCGGCCGAGCTCACGGTGCGCGTGGTCGAGCTGGCGGTTAACCAGGGCCAGGCGTTCGGCGACGAGCCGCACGTGTGCAACGGCGGCCTCGGCCGCGCCCGGGGCGAGCTTGACGGCTGGCGCTCGCAGCCGATCACGTAGGGTGGAGGCGCTGATCCGACGGATGCGGTGCTGCTTCAACACTCTGGTGAGCGTCACCTCGCGAACGCGTCGAGCCGCGCGCGGTGTCGGCAGACGTCGCCAGAGGTCGAGGACCCACGGCGCCGCGACATCGTCGTCAACCGCGTCGAGGAACTGCGGGTAGTAGCGCCAGAGCTGCTGCCGCATGCGATTCGCCAGGCGAACGCGTTCCCGCGTCAAGTCCTCGTCGAGACGGGACCACTCCCGCAACTCGATGATCGCCGGGTCGGTCGGCTCCAGCTGTCGCAGACAGTGCGGGTCGGTGCGCAGCGCCGAGGCGAGCACCCGGGCGTCGCGCCGGTCGTCCTTCGCGCCCGCTGGCGACATGCGGTCCCGGAAACGGTCGAGCTGCTTCGGGTTGATCGAGTGGACGACGAAACCCCGCTCCATCAGACTCTCGACCACGGGACCGCTCGGCGTTTCGACCGCAACGCCGACTTCACTCTCGTCAGCGGCCCCGAATGACAGCAGCCAGTCGGCCATCTGCGACAGCCCCGCGCCGCCGTGCTCAAACTCCCGTTCCCCGAGCACCTTCCCGGCGGCGTCGAGCACGCACGCCTGATGCTTCTGCGATCCCCAGTCGATACCCACGAACCAAGTCAGCTTCAAGTTGAACCTCCGGTCTGCCGAATCGAACGGGCGCGCCCCGATGCCTGCCGTTCCCTGTACTGGCGCTCTACGGCGCAAACTCCCCACGGGGCATCCATCGGTGGCTGGACCGCCGGGGCACAAGTCCTTTTCAGGTGCTCGAAGCACTGGGACCCCTCGGTACTCCCGGTGGCCTGCCCGACGCCGCGAGACCCTCCCGCGGCGTCATCGGGAAAGGTACAGGGACCACCCAGGTCTCCGTCAACACATCAGATTCTGGGCCCTCCCTGTCTGAGCGTTCCCGGGCTGTCGTGCGGGCTCGCCTGGGACCGTGCGCGCAGCCGGCGTCAAGGCCGTCAGCCCCGCGAAGCGGGGGCGGAGCGAAGCGACGCGCCTTGCCGCCGGCGAGCACACGGTCATGCTGATGAGCCCGACAGCCCGGGTCAGCATCATCGACGCCCTCCCTTCTTCGCGGATGCCGGCGTCTGGTTCTGCTTCGCGGCCGCCAACCTGAAGCTGCCGCCCGTGGTCTGCAGTACGGTCGCGTGGTGCACGACCCGGTCGATGACCGCGGCGGCCGCCGTCGGGTCGAGGAAGACCTCGGACCAGCGCGCGAACGGCAGATTCGTCGTCACCACCAGGCTCCGGCGTTCGTAGCGCTGGCTGATGAACCCGAACAGCAGGTCGGCGCCGGTCTTGTCGAGCGGGACGTAGCCCAGCTCGTCGACGTGCACCACGTCGTAGCGGGCGAGCTGGGCGAGCTTCCGGGTCAGCCGGCCCTGCTGCTGCGCCTCGACGAGCAGGGTGACCAGCTCGGCCGCGGTCACGAACCGCACCCGGTAGTCGTGCTGGCAGCAGGTCATCCCCAAGGCGATGGACAGATGCGTCTTCCCCGTGCCGACCCCGCCGACGAACACGACGTTGGCGGCCTCGGCGACGAAGCGGCAGTCGAAGACCTGCAGGACGGCGTCGCGGTCGAGGTCCGGCTGCGCCTCGAACGAGAAGGCGTCCAGCGTCTTCAGCATCGGGAAGCGGGCGTCCTGAATGCGGCGCTGGATGCGGCGCTCCCGGCGTGCGGTCACCTCCAGGTGCACCAGCTGCGCCAGGTAGTCGGCCGGCGCCTGACGCTGGCGCACCGCCTGCTCGGCCAGGGGCTGCCACTGCGCCGCGACCGTCGACAAACGCAGCGCCTTCAGGTCGGCGGCCAGGTGCGGAGGCTCGGCAATCGCGGCGGCCATCAGCGAGCGCCCTCCACCAGCGCGTCATACGCCGACAGCGTCGGGGCCGGCACCGCGATCCGCGCCAGCTCCGGACGCATCTCTGTGACCGGCGGGCACTCCGGCGGCGGGCCGGTCTCCTGCTGCCGGAGGATGAGCCGCACCGTCTCCAGGCGCGGGGAATGACGCTCGAGGGCGGCCCTCACCGCGCGCTCGACGGCCGCAGCCGGGTGTTCACGTGCTGCCGCTGCTCGAGCGGAAGCACCGGGCCGTGGCCGAGGCGACGGCGCTTCTCGACTGGCGGCTGGCCCCGGTATGGCTCGACCGCCAGCCGCGGCCGGAACACGAGATTCCTGACATATTTCACGCCCGTCTCGACAGACCCCTTCTCCCAGCCCTTGGCCGGCGCGCAGAACTCGGCCCGGAACGGATACCCGCCCCGGAACGCCTCGAACGCTTCGGTCTCGACCCGGTCCCGGCCCGCCAACACGTCCTTGACCGCCAGCGAGGTGTTGTCGAGCACGACGCGATCCACCAGGCCCCCGTAGTAGCGGAACGCCGACTCGATGCCGTCGAGCAGCGACTCGAGCCGTTCGACCGCGTACGCCTTGGCGAAGTACGCGTTGGAGAACGGCAGCGTCGCCACCAGGTACTTCACCTTGCGCGGCACGCCGGCGATGTCGACCCACGACTCGCCGAAGTCGACCTCCATGGTCGTCGCGGCCCGCACGCTACGGTGCACGAAGGCCTCCTTCGGCGCCACGGCCGCCCGCAGCCCCGCGACGTAGCGGCGCACCGTGCGCGCGGAGACCGGCCCGGTCAACGGCATCAGCAGCCGGCGAATCCGCTTCGCGGTCACCTTGGGCTCCTCGCGCAGCCACTGCGTGATCCGCTCCCGCCACGGGTCCAGGCTGCTCGGCCGCGGCGGCGACACCCGCGCCGGCGGGGTCGGCTGGCTGATGGCCCGTCGCACCGTCTTGACGTCCAGCTTCAACCGCCGGGCGATCTCCCTCTTCGGCACATCCTCCACCAGATGCAGGTGGCGGACCTCGGCCCACTGCGTCATCCTGATCACCTCCACGTCCTCCTGGCTCAGTCGACGTGACGACCTGTCTCGCCGCGTCGATCATCGCCAGGGAATCGCTGATTCCTGGGTGCTCAGGTGGTCCCTGTACCTTTCCCGATGACGCCGCGGGAGGGTCTCGCGGCGTCGGGCAGGCCACCGGGAGTACCGAGGGGTCCCAGTGCTTCGAGCACCTGAAAAGGACTTGTGCCCCGGCGGTCCAGCCACCGATGGATGCCCCGTGGGGAGTTTGCGCCGTAGAGCGCCAGTACAGGGAACGGCAGGCATCGGGGCGCGCCCGTTCGATTCGGCAGACCGGAGGTTCAACTTGAAGCTGACTTGGTTCGTGGGTATCGACTGGGGATCGCAGAAGCATCAGGCGTGCGTGCTCGACGCCGCCGGGAAGGTGCTCGGGGAACGGGAGTTTGAGCACGGCGGCGCGGGGCTGTCGCAGATGGCCGACTGGCTGCTGTCATTCGGGGCCGCTGACGAGAGTGAAGTCGGCGTTGCGGTCGAAACGCCGAGCGGTCCCGTGGTCGAGAGTCTGATGGAGCGGGGTTTCGTCGTCCACTCGATCAACCCGAAGCAGCTCGACCGTTTCCGGGACCGCATGTCGCCAGCGGGCGCGAAGGACGACCGGCGCGACGCCCGGGTGCTCGCCTCGGCGCTGCGCACCGACCCGCACTGTCTGCGACAGCTGGAGCCGACCGACCCGGCGATCATCGAGTTGCGGGAGTGGTCCCGTCTCGACGAGGACTTGACGCGGGAACGCGTTCGCCTGGCGAATCGCATGCGGCAGCAGCTCTGGCGCTACTACCCGCAGTTCCTCGACGCGGTTGACGACGATGTCGCGGCGCCGTGGGTCCTCGACCTCTGGCGACGTCTGCCGACACCGCGCGCGGCTCGACGCGTTCGCGAGGTGACGCTCACCAGAGTGTTGAAGCAGCACCGCATCCGTCGGATCAGCGCCTCCACCCTACGTGATCGGCTGCGAGCGCCAGCCGTCAAGCTCGCCCCGGGCGCGGCCGAGGCCGCCGTTGCACACGTGCGGCTCGTCGCCGAACGCCTGGCCCTGGTTAACCGCCAGCTCGACCACGCGCACCGTGAGCTCGGCCGGTTGGTGGATCAGCTCACCGGCGCTGCCCCAGCGGACGACCCGAGCGCGTCGACGGAGGACGAGCCCTCGTCGCAGGAGCCCCGGGATGCGGCCATCCTGCTGTCGCTGCCGGGCATCGGCACCAAGGTGCTGGCCGCGCTGCTTGCCGAGGGTGGCGATGCGGTAAGACGGCGGGACTTCGGTGCCCTTCGCTGCCTCTGCGGGGTGGCTCCTGTCACCCGCCGTTCCGGGAAGAGCATGATCGTGACGCGGAGGCTGGCAGCCCACAACCGGCTGCGCGATGCCGCCTATCACTGGGCCCGCGTCGCCGCCCACCGCGACCCGGCCAGCCACGACAAGTACCAGTCGCTCCGGGCTCGCGGTCACGGCCACGCACGCGCGCTGCGCTCGGTGGCGGACCGCCTGCTCAGCGTCGCCTGTGCGATGCTACGCGACCGCGCCCGCTTCGACCCGCACCGTGTCCGAAGCGCAACTACGTGAGCCGAGCCTTGAGCCCTTCGGTCTCGGCGTTCCGGCTTGGTCTGCGGTGGTGGGGGTTGCTCTCGTCCAGTCCTCCCGGTCTGCTGGATCGGTTCTCCGCGACAACGGAGCGGCCACCTTGCGCCGCTTGCCAGCCTTAAACGAGGGCCAGCCTTCTGGCTGGCCCTCAAGAGCAATCCGCACGGTCAGTCGCGGCAGTCACCCGTAGGGCCGGAACGAAGTGGAGGACCCGCGTAGCGGGTTGACGGCCGCGGGGCAACCGTGCGCGACGGATGCCCCCTCAACGGCCTTGCCAAATGGTGGGGAGTCCTTTTTAC
The DNA here is from genome assembly GCA_963665465.1 of Vicinamibacterales bacterium. GTDB lineage: Bacteria > Acidobacteriota > Vicinamibacteria > Vicinamibacterales > UBA8438 > JAAXGX01. The sequence continues at coordinate 2,188,122 of OY762226.1, read as the reverse complement.
GTGGCCACGAGGTCCTTTTTCATGTTGCCGCTACCAGCGGGCAACATAGGTGCGTACGCGGGGGCGATGTCGTTCGATCGTGGCGGTTCCAAACTGCAAGGGGAAGATATGGCAAATTGTGGCACTCAAGGCTTGCCGGTAAAATCGCGTCAGAGCCAACACTGGGCGAGGTATTTGGCGCTAAGGTGAGAGGGAAGTGGCGGCCGAAAGCGCCGAATTCAGTGTGGTGTGCTTGACGTCGGCTTCGGGAGTTTGTTGCTGAGCGGGGGGGGGTATGGACGCCGGGCTATTCGAGCGGCTACTACACGAGGACGAGAGCAATACCCTGGACTTCAAGGCGCAGCAGTATCGATTCACCAAGGCGACTGCGCGGGAAAAGTCCGAGATCCTCAAGGATATCCTGGGATTCGCGAATGCTTGGAGGCGCACGGATGCATTCATTCTGATCGGTGTCGAGGAGGCGCGAGGTGGGAGAAGCAAGGTTGCCGGGGTGTCTGAGCACTTGGATGACCACTCTTTGCAGCAATTCGTTCACAGCCGCACAAATCGACCAGTTAGGTTCGCGTACGAAGCGTTTGAGTGGGAGGAAAGGCAGGTTGGTGTCATTTGTATTCAGCAGACGGAGCGGCCGGTATATCTGGAGGCTGACTACGGCAAGCTGAGGCGACATGAGGTGTACGTGCGTAGGGGTAGCTCGACGGACCCGGGTACACCGGCTACTCCCGATGAAGTCGCACGCATGGCGTCGCAGGTAGAGGCCGGTGCGAGTCCGGCGCTCGTTGTGTCGTTTGCGGAGCCGGACGGCGGTGAAGTTGTCGGAGAGGTGCTATCCGTACGGGGAGAGTACTGCAGAATGCCCGCCGCGGCGGAGATGCCGACACTGGCGTCGTCTGCACGTGGATACTCGCTAGCGAATAGTTTCACGCATACTAATGCGGACTACTACAGGAAGTTTGCCGAATACGTGAGCTTGCGCCGAATGTGTTTTCGCTCGCGTGTGGTATTGCTGAATCAGGGGAGTGTGGAAGCTAGGAAGGTACTGGTAGAATTCACGGTGCGGAAGGGAGAGGGAATTGAGTTGCTGTCGTGGGTGCCTCAGCGGCCACGGAGGACGTATTCAACGCTCGACTTCGTGGACAGGTCACGAGACTTCGGGCCGTCTAGCATACATACTAACGCTGGCGATCTCTATATTGAGGAGGACGGGGAGAAGTACAGGATGCACGTGAACTTCCTGGACCTGCAGCCGGGGCGAAGAGTCGCGTCCGAGGACTTTTACGTAGTAGCGCGAGCTAGTGGCGTGCACAAGCTCGTGGGGCAGATGTACGCGGCAAACCTGCCTAGGGCAGAGAGAATTGAGCTACGCGTGGTGGCGGATATTGGGAGGACGTCGATGACGGTGGATGAACTGGTCGCGCTGGCGGAGGAGTAGTGCGGATTCGTCGGTCGAGGATGGGCGGGGTCTGTGGCGGGGAGAGCGGGTGATCCCGGCGACCGCTACCAACGCGGGCCGTCCGGAGGAGCCAGCGGGCCGGGCAACGACCATCGGCGGAACCTGCGGCGTCCGGCACCACCGCGGCGACTTCACCATCGACGGCAACCCGCTGAGCTGCCAGTCTCGCGCCGTCCGCTCGCTCATGGCAGCCGGCGCGGCCGCCGCCGGCAACGTCTCCCCAACAGCGGTTTCTCGCGCAATCGCCGCACCTGCGCGTCCGTGACCAACCTGCCCTCCACGAGGAAAATGGGCAGTCTCGCATAACGCTCAGCGGGTCCACCAGCCGGTCGATCACGTCCTCGGCAACCGGCAAAAGTGATTGTCGTTGATCACACGATCGTTCGAGAGGGGCTCGGCGATGTGCACCTCGGCGTCACGCATCAGGCGTTGGAGCTGCTGACGCGCCGCTTCCACGCCGGCCCAGTCGACCGCGTACGGTTGTCAGCGCCAGTCGTCGCGGTGGTCGGGCAGCCTGACAGGCCGGACGGGCCGGCCGCCCGTGAAGACCGGCCGGGAGGTTCGACAGATCGACCCGCCTCGGCCAGAACCTCACCCACTTGGTCAACACCGTGCAGGCCGCGAAGACGCCGAACACGAGGCGGCTGGCGGCGGTCGTGGTGCCCTGGGCCGCCGAGCGCTGGCCGAGCGGGAGTTGATCCGGGAACCGCAGCGTTGGCGGGGATCGAGGCTCGCGGACGGACGAGCGGCAGGAAGTTCGCGCTGTCGACACGTCGGTGTTCCGAGCTGTGCCGCGAACTCGGCATCAGGCCGGTGACGCTCTACAGGGAGATCCCGCTCGGAAACGAGATCTTGACAATCGTGCAGAAATGCTCGAACGTGGGCCATGAGGGGGACTGAATTCGTCAGGCGCGCCAAACGCTACGCCCGGAAGTTCGGCTTGCCCTTCCGTTTCGACCCGAGCGTGGGCAAGGGCAGCCATGGTCGCCTTCACATCGGTGGGCGCTTCACCACCGTCCCGCACAAGGAGCTGGGCAAGGGGCTGCTAGCTGCCATGTTGAAGGACCTCGGCATGGACAGGGAGGTATTCTGATGCGGTACGTGTACCCGTGCGTCCTCACGCCGGACGAGGGCGGCGGCTTCGTCGTGTCGTTCCCGGACGTTCCCGGCGCCAACACCTGTGGGGACGATCGGGCCGAGGCGCTGGAGATGGCGGAAGACGGCTTGGCGGTCGCGCTCGCCGGCCACGTGCACGAGCGGTGGGACATTCCCGTTCCGAGTCCGGCCGCGCCCGGTCAGGTGCTGGTCGCTGTTCCGCCGGTGGTGGCGGCGAAGCTCGCGCTCTATTCCGCGATGCGCGAGCAGGGCATGACCAAGACCGCCCTCGCGGAACGGCTGGGGCTGAGCGAGTCCGTCGTCCGCCGGCTTCTCAATCCCGACCACCGCTCTCACATCAGCCAGATCGAGCGGGCGTTGCGGGTGGTGGGGCGCCGGCTGGCCGTAGAAGACCGGGTTGCATAGGACTGGTGCAACAACGCGCTCTCCCAGCGGCGGCGGTTGCGTCACGCCGGTCATGGCGGATGAGCGGCTGCAGCGCCGCCGGCGCGAGGTCGAGCGGTGCATTGGGGCGGAACGCCGCGGCGTCCCGCCGCGCGGTGTTCGCGGTAGGCCCGCAGCGCCGACAGCGTCGGCGACATCCTCTCGCCCCTGCTCGTCGACGAACTTCATCCTGCTCAGAAATGGCCCGGCGAACTGGCTCAGCCCGACGTGCCGCTCGGCCGTCTGCTCGAAGTGGGCCTTCCGGTCGCCCCGCGTCCAGTTCGCCAGGTCGGACTGGTCCTCGCGCAGCTGCGCCTCGGGCACGGTTGACAGCAGCCAGATCCGCAACTCGTCGTCGCCGATGTCGGGATCGAGCAGCACCCGCGCCGAGCTGGCGGTAGCGGTGAACGATCCGATCGACGGCTTGGCGTTGCGCCGTTGAGCATGTCGTCGAGGCGGGCCTTGAGCAGCTTGCGGTTGAGGTTGAGGAGCTTGCCGTACATGTCGACGGCCTGGTCGAGCGTGTCGCGCCACGCCTGGTTCAGGAAGCAGACGAGCGCAAGGTGACGGCGTCGGGCCGCCATCCTGGGCGCCCGGCCGGCTGACGCGGTTCGCAGGCTGTGGAACAGGATCACGGACGGCCGTACAGCGACCGTTCCGGTCGCGCAGCCCCGGATGTATGGACTCGTCGCAGGTCGGCGAAGGACACCTCGGCCGCCGCGAACAGCCTTGGTGCTTGCTGGGACATCATCACGGACCGGAGGAGGCCAGATCCGGGCGCGTGATGCGTGCGGGTATCACTATCGGGCGTACGCTCCGCCACGAGCGTTGTACAGGCGCGACGTCAAGGCCCGCCACCTCTACGGCTGACACCCGGCTGGGCGGCGGCGGTGGCCGCACGTCCGTCTCCGGTGCTTGATCACGCTGCGGCTCAGATGTCCAGTTTCGTCCGCGCAAGGCTCTGGACATCCGCTGATACCGCGCGAAGGAATGGGGGGTGGAGCGCGGGGTACATGCCTTGTGTATGCATGTAACACCTTTAGACTCAAGGATTTATGTTAGATTAGTGGTGGAGGCGGCGTCAAGCGGAGCCCGTGGCGCCGCGGTGAGGTACGCGCCCCAGTCAGTCATCAGCTGGCGACGGCGCTCGAAGAGCGTCGACCGCGCGTACGCGGCTTCGACCTTGTCCTTGACCTGATGGCGAGGGCAGCCTCGACGGCCTCCCGGGGATGGTTCGTCTCTTCGGACGCCCAGTCGCGGAAACTGGATCGGAAGCCGTGCGGCACGGCCTGCACGCCTTGCTCCCTGAGCAGCTTGGACAGCGTCATGTCGGACAGAGGCTTGCCACGGGGACTGGGGAACACGAGTTCGCTGCCGTTCCGCAGCGCGCTGGCCGCCTGGAGGATCTCCGCGGCGCGGCACGACAGCGGCACCCGGTGGTCGCGGTTCGCCTTCATGCGCTCGGCGGGGACGGTCCATACGTCGTCGTCGAGGTCGATCTCGTCCCATCGCGCCAGCCGTACCTTGCCAGATCGCGCCGCCGTCAGCACCAGGAACTCGAACGCGAGCTTGGCCGCGGTGGTCGCTCCAGACGCTCGGACCGTGGCTAGGGCCTCGGCGACCTCCGCATGGGGCAGCGCAGGCATGTGGCGGACCACGTCTCGCTGCCGTCCGAGCGTTGCGACGACCTGTTCGCACGGGTTGTCGGCCCGGTACTCCATGGCCACGGCCCACTGCATCACGGCGCTGATGCGCTGGCGGACGCGTCGAGCCGTCTCCGCGTTCTCGTGCCAGATCGGGGCCAGAACCCCGAGGACGTCGGCGCTCGTGATCTCCGAGACGGGGCGCTGGCCGAAGCGAGGGAACACGAACCGCTCCAGGGTGGCCGGCCAATCGTGCGCGTGCTTCGGATTGCGCCAGCCGGAGCGTTTCTGTTCCACCACCCGTGCGACCGCCTCTGCGAACGTCGGGACTCCCTTGGCGCGGCGCTTGCCGGCAAGTGGATCGCCACCGGCGCGTGCGATTCTCCGGTTGTCGAACGCCTGGGTCCGCGCCTCCTTCAGCGAGACCAGCGGGAACCCGCCCAGGCCGAGTTCGCATCGGCGGCCACCGACCAAGAGCCGCTGAATCCAGCGTCGGTTGCCAGACGGGTCGACTTGGAGGTACAGTCCCTGCCCATCGCAGTAGCGGCCGGCCTCGGCGACGGCACGCACGAAGGCGGCCGAGAGCGCGTTCTCAGGGTGGCTTCGGTGGACCGTTCGGGACTCGGTGTAGCGGACGGAGCGGGAATACAAGATACTGAAAACTAAAGACTTATGTGCAATTCCAGATGATTCGAGACGCATCTGGACGGCTTGAACATGGCGGACACCCTCTCCGCCATTCCATCGATCCATGAAGAAGCATGCGCATCCCGAAGTGCTTGTCGACCCGCGGTGGGTTGCCGAGCACTCGAGTGACCCGCAGGTGCGGATCGTCGATGCGCATGTCGACCCGGCACCGTACGAGTCAGGCCATGTTCCGGGGGCAGTTGCCTGGAACGCCTTCGGGACGCTGCTGACCCCGGACTGGCGGGTGAATTTCGACACGGCATCGGTAGCGGAACTGTGCGGCCGGTCGGGCATCGGCAACGACACCACCGTTGTCGCCTGTAGCGGGCACAATGCGCTGGCGCCGTGGGTGTTCTGGTTCCTCAAGTCGGTCGGTCACGCCGACGTGCGCGTTCTCGATGGCGGGCGCAAGAAGTGGGTCGCCGACGGTCGCGCGCTCACGGCCGAGGTGCCCACCGTCCCGGCAACGAGCTACGTGGCACGAGAGCCCGATCCGGCGGCGCGGGCGCTCCTGGACGATGTCCGGGCCGCCGTCGGGAAGGAGAACCACGTTCTGCTGGAAGTCCGCACGGCCGAGGAGTATCGGGGGGAAGTGTTCCTGCTGGAGTCGCCCCGGGACGGCGAGCGGGCCGGCCATGTTCCGGGCGCAACCCATCTCCATTATGAGGCCGCCCTCAACGCGGACGATACGTTCAAGCCGCCCGACGAGCTGGCAGCCTTGTACGCGAGCCGCGGCGTTACCGCCGAAAAGCAGACCATCACGTACTGCGCGGTCGGCATGCGGTCGGCGCATACCTGGTTCGTCCTGACGCAACTGCTCGGCTATCCGCACGTCCGCAGCTTCGACGGCTCGTGGAATCTGTGGGGCCGGCTGTCCGACACACCCGTCGAGACCTAGCAGCGATTACGAGCTCCTACGGCTGGACGCAGGCGCGTGTCCGACGTGCCCACGGCGGCCGACGCTCCGACACGGCCACTGCGCCGCGAACCCATGACCATCGAGCACACGGTCCGTCCGGCCCAACGGTCGGACGTGCCGGCCATCAAGTCCGTCGTGGAGGATGCCAATCTCTTTCCCCCGGAGATGCTGGACGGCATGATCGCCGGATATCTCGAGAAGACCGCCCGGGACATCTGGTTCGTCTCGGTGGACGGCGGCCACATCGCGGGCTTCGGCTACTGCGAGCCCGAGCGCATGACGAGCGGAACCTGGAACCTCCTCGCCATCGGCGTTCTCGCCAGGCGCCGGGGACGCGGCGTGGGTGGTGCGATGATGCGGTACCTGGAGGACCGGCTGCGGTCCGCCGGCGAACGAATTCTCATCGTCGAGACCATGGGAACGCCGGCGTTCAGGCGGACTCGGGCCTTCTACCGGGCCAACGGCTACACCGAGGAGGCGCGCATTCGAGAGTTCTACGAGCCCGGCGGAGACAAGATCGTATTCTGGAAGCATCTCTGAGGACGGGTATGGTCGATTCGTCCCCTGGTGCTCGACCAGGGGAGCGCGGGATTGAGGTTGCCGATTGCCGCACCGCCCCGGAACGAACGGCAGCCGGGGTCGACCGACGGGGAGGTGCTGGCCGGTCTGGTCGAGCGCGTCACCTTCCACAACCCCGACAACGGGTTCTGCGTCCTGAGGGTCAAGGCGCGGGGCCATCGCGACCTGGTCACGGTCGTGGGCCACGCCGCCACGGCCGCCGCCGGGGAATGGATCACGGTCTCCGGGGAGTGGGTCAACGACCGCACCCACGGCCAGCAGTTCAGGGCGCGCTTCCTGCGCAGCTCCGCGCCATCGTCCATCGAGGGCATCGAGAAGTATCTGGGCTCGGGCATGATCCGGGGCATCGGTCCGGTCTACGCCCGCAAGCTGGTGCGGGCGTTCGGCGAGGACGTGTTCGACGTCATCGAGGCGGAGCCCGAGCGGCTGCGCGAGGTGAGCGGCATCGGCCGGGTCCGGGCCGGACGGATCACCGACGCCTGGGCCGAGCAGAAGGTCGTGCGCGAGATCATGGTGTTCCTGCACAGCCATGGCGTGGGCACGGCGCGGGCGGTGCGCATCTTCAGGACCTACGGCGTCGACGCCGTCGAGGTCATGACGGAGAACCCGTACCGGCTCGCGCGCGACATTCGCGGCATCGGGTTCAAGACGGCCGATGCCATCGCGATGAAGCTGGGCATCGAGAGGACGGCGATGATCCGGGTGCGCGCCGGCATCGGCTACGCGCTGACCGAGGCGATGGACGAGGGCCACTGCGGGCTGCCTCGCGCGGAGCTCGGGCCGCTGGCCGCCAGGCTGCTCGAGGTGCCCGACGACGCGATCCGGACCGCGCTGGAGCTGGAGCTGGCGGAGGGAGCGGTCGTCGCGGACACGGCGGCGGACACGCCGTGCGTGTTCCTCGGCGCCCTGTACCGGGCCGAGCGGGCCATTGCCGAGCGACTCCAGCGCATCGCGGCCGGCAGGCTTCCCTGGCCGGGCATCGACGTGGAGAGGGCGCTGCCCTGGGTCGCGCGCAAGACCGGCCTGTCGCTGGCCCCGGGCCAGGCCGAGGCGGTGCGGCTGGCGCTGACGTCCAAGGCCGTCGTCATCACCGGCGGGCCGGGCGTGGGCAAGACGACCATCGTCGACGCCATCCTGCGCATCCTGGCCGCCAAGGGCGCCGAGCTCGTTCTGTGCGCGCCGACCGGCCGCGCCGCCCGGCGCATGAGCGAGGCCACCGGGCTCGAGGCGCGGACCATCCACCGGCTGCTCGAGGTCGATCCGCAGACCGGCGGCTTCAGGCGCGACGCGGACAATCCGCTCGACTGCGGCCTGCTCGTCGTCGACGAGGCCTCGATGGTGGACGTCATGCTGATGCGGGCGCTGCTCGCGGCGGTGCCCGACGCGGCGGGGATGCTCATCGTCGGCGACGTCGATCAGCTGCCCTCGGTGGGACCGGGCCAGGTGCTGGCCGACATCATCGCCTCCGGCGCCGTCCCGGTGGTGCGGCTCACCGAGGTCTTCCGCCAGGCGGCGCGCAGCCGCATCGTGACCAGCGCGCACGGGATCAACCGGGGCGCGATGCCCGATCTGGCCCGGCCGGACGGCGAGAGCGACTTCTACTTCGTGCCGGCCGAGGAGCCGGAGACCGCCGCCGCCCGCATCGTCGACCTGGTGGCGACGCGCATCCCCAGGCGCTTCGGCTTCGACCCGGTCCGCGACATCCAGGTCCTGTGCCCGATGAATCGGGGCGGCGCCGGCGCCCGCTCGCTCAACGTCGAGCTGCAGGCCGCCCTCAACCCGGCCGGCGAGCGCAAGGTCGAGCGCTTCGGCTGGACCTTCGCGCCGGGCGACAAGGTGATGCAGATCGAGAACGACTACGACAAGGAGGTCTACAACGGCGATATCGGGCAGATCGCCGATGTCGACCCCGACGCCGGGGAGCTGACCGCCCGGTTCGACGGGCGCGAGCACGTCTACGGCGTCGGCGAGCTGGACACGCTGGTGCCCGCCTACGCCGCGACCGTGCACAAGAGCCAGGGCTCGGAGTATCCGGTCGTCGTCATCCCGGTGCTGACGCAGCACTACACCATGCTGCGGCGGAACCTGCTCTACACCGGCGTGACCCGGGGCAAGCGGCTGGTGGTGCTGGTTGGGCAGAAGAAGGCCGTGGCCATCGCGGTCCGCAACGTCGCCGGACGCAGGCGGTGGTCGAAGCTGGACGAGTGGCTGCGGGGCCCGGGAGGGGAGTCGGGACCGGCTCGTCGCGAGGCCGCGAGCAACTGATGCGGCTGCTCAAACCGAGTGGGCGCGCGTGCTGGGACGCGTCGTGCTGCATGGGCAGTACAGCGCAGATTGGCCGGCACACAATCTCTTGGGGTGCGCGACTCTGCTCTGCGTTGGGACCGGCTCAAGGAGCCGGGACCGAGTACGGGGGCACGGCAGAGTAAGTTCAACCGTAGCATTGCATAAGACCGCCGGAAACGGTTATCCCATCCGACCACCGTTCAGCGCGCCGATCGTCGAATCTAACGTCTACTGCGGCAGGCCGTCGACCTCACGGTACAGAGCCTTTAGGGAGTCATCGGACATGTCCAGAATTGGTTCGTACATGAACGCGTTCAAATGAATGTTCTCAGGTGTCATTAATGCCACTCTGTTTAACACCCTGGCCGCCGCTGTTTCTCTTCCGAATCGAGCGATAAATTCCCTAACGAGTTTCGATGTCTGGTTGGACGTAAGGGTGTTCAAGAAGTCAGGGTCTGCTATCCTGTCAACCATAAATTTCTCCGCGGCCATTCTTATGGCAATAGAAAGGACGATCTTGTGCTCGAAGTTGACGCCTTCAGCCGTATCAAGACAGTTCTTGGCCTCTTCCTGGATCATGTCCACTACGAACTCCCCATCTTCTTCGAAAGCCGAGGTCGACGCTCCAAAGAGGCGCCCATATATTCCATCAAGTTCGCGTTGAACGATAGTGTCTGACGAGCCAGGTTGCCAGTGCAAGAGGGCGGTCAGTCTCGTGTGGTCAGAATGTTGAGGGCCATGAAGGTGTTCAATCAAGTTGCGCATGAATGATATTGAAGCGATCCTCTTCCTTCTGTCAGTAAAGAACGCAGCCTTCCAGTCCAAAAGGAAGGGGTTCCGAATGCCGAACGCCTTAGATAGCCTGATTCCCGAGTCGCTCTTGGTGGCCATTAGGCAGCCACCGTACCCAACAAAGCGACTGTAAACAGTTCTAAAGAAATCGAAATTGTGCGTGAGGATTATCTGCCTAAACAAAGGGCTATCCGACACATCCTGCAGGTATTGGACAATCGCATACTTGTTCTTGTAATCAAACGAGTCGGCTATGTCATCCACGACAAATAGAGTCGGCTGCTGGCTTGCCGACGAACCTCGATCTCAAAGATAATATTCAAGATGTAGAGCGCTTTTCTTTCTCCCTGGCTGAGGGACTTCATGAGTTCCTCGCGCTCTACGGAGACCGACTCAGCGCCGTCACTAAATGTGTAGCCAAGGTCAAGAACTGAATCGTGACCGAAGACGACTGCGGCCTTATTCTTCGCCTCAAGTTTAAATGGTACGATAAAGCGTTCGTTGAACAAATCGATGGCAGCCTCCCAGAACGTGCTTTCGCTGCGTGCCGCTTGTTCTATTTCCTTCAGTCGCGACTTCACTTTCCTGTACTGAGAGAGCAGTTCGTCATAAAGTGATTGGTTCGCCTTGAAGTAGGACTTCCAGATCTTCTCCTTAAGCAGGTCGACGTTTTCCAAATGTGGCAAGAGCTGCTCGTCATTACAAAGATACTGTTGAAACGCTCTCAGTTTGGCGTGTTTCTCGAGTTGCGTCTTGATCTGGCCAAAGCTGGTCTTGAGTTGTGGGTCGTTGGTTATGTGATCCAGTTCCTGCGAGATGAGGTTCTCGAGCTCCCTTTGGGTTGTAATCTCCGTCCTGGTGGTGGCATGCAAGGTCAGACTGTGGTTGGCGTCGAAGAAACCATTGGAAGCGAGATTCCGTGCCACTTGTCCGGCATTGTAGTATTCGAACACGCCTTTCTTGAAGTACGTCGAAGCATCGAGGAGTTCGTTGTATCGGAGAATGTAGTCGTGAATCGCAGCGGCCAGTGCCGGCGTCTTTAGAGCCTCGAGTATTCTGTCATCAAAGATCGCATCATAACGAACGTGTGCAAACGGGGCGTCAGGCTGGTCCTTGACTTCGACGCTGACGCGTTCCAGAGCTTGGTAGAACGACTCGTCATCGTCGCTCTTTGTAAAGGCTCTCGCAATCTCCTTGTCCAACTGCTTCTTGGAGCCGGATTGCTTCTTCATGGCTTTCAGAAAGCTAGTTTTTGATCGGTCTATATCGGTGTGTAGCTGTTCGTATTCCTTGCGAAGCACGTTGTTTAGGAGGAGTGTCGAAGTCTTCTCGCTATGACTAAAGAACTCGTCGTACGGTGGGAGGACGAGTACCGCTTCAGGTGGCAGTGTCGCGTCGTTCTCATCCGTAATTGTTCTGATGGTGGAACGGGATGGAAAGATCCTATCGCTAGATGGCTTGCTCTCAGCGACGTCCTTGAATGTTTGAGCGAAGGATGATTTCATCGAGCCGTTGGGGGCATAGATTGCGTAGACTCGGCGCTGGGAGAAGTCGAAGCCGTGAACCAGCTCTCGGATGCCGTCTCATGCATCCCCTTATTTTGGCAGGCATCAGATCACGCCGAAGACCTCTCGATACACGCGCTGTTCCATGAGCATGCTTCCGAACGTCTCCATCAACGGACGAATGCGATCCTCGGGCCAGTTGGGGAGATGGTGGTACAGCATCAGCCCCTGCCGAAACAACGAATGCGTCCGCCGCTTCACCGTGTTCGCCTTCAGCCAGCGGTCATAGCCGATGCGCTCGCCGGCCGCGCCCAGCAACGACAGCACGGCAATCGCCAACGCGCTGATCAGCAAGAGGCGGTCCCGCCGGTCGGGGCGCGAAACATGCATCGACGACAGCCCCATGCCGAAGCGCATGTCCTTGATGTCGCGAAAGCCCGCCTCAATTCCCCACCGCTTGCCGTAGTACCGAATCAGGACCCGCGTCGGGACTGTTGCCTCGCTGGCCACCAGGCACCACGGTTCGTCCATCTTCGGGGCGTGTACGCACACGACCACGCCGACCGGCAACTCGTACGTGTCGGTCACCCGAGCACCCACGAGCCGCCGCGCACGCCCCCCGGCGCCGACCCACGCGGCGGCCGCTCGCCGCTCGCCTCGCGCATTCGTCACGTAGATGTCTCCGCGCAATCGAATCACGTATTCGAAGGCCAGCTCCGTCGTCAACGCGTAGAACAGCTTGCAATCCCCAAAGCCCCGGTCTGCCACGACGGTGACTTTCACACCGGCCGGCAGCACCTCCCGCAAGCGGCACAGCACCTCGTACTCGTAGCGCCGCTGATTACCCTTCAGCGTCGAGGACGCCACCGTCTTCCACAGCAGGGGCGTCGCGCGCCCATGGCCCGTCACCATCGACAGCACGATCGTGTCCTGCCCGTCGGCCGCGAAGCTCGTCCAATCCAGTGCGACGACCACTTCGGTGCGGGCGCCGACGATGAACGGCGTCCAGTATGCGAAATAGGTCCAGACCTCGACGCCTCGATTGCTCAGGAGCCGATCCACCTGCTTGACGCCATGCTTGGTCAACGTGCCCATGGCCTGGGCCAGGCCGCGGCCCACTGCATGGATTGCCAACGAAGCGCTCGTCAGCACGCCCAGCGTGGCGTTGGCCAACGACAGCACCCGTTTGGCATGCAGGTCGCCCTCGTACAAGGTGGTGATGAAGTTCAGGATGTCGTGTTTCCGGAGCCGTTGCTTGGACGAGGCCGGCCGATCTTGTCGTATATGCACGCAGTCATATTTTAATTCAACGTGCACCACCCTTCAAACTCTATGACTGATGGAGGCGGGAGGATCTGCCCTATCAATTCATATGTGAAATGAGGGGATCTCTGAGGGATGCCGTAGCAATTGTGAAGCTCCAGCGTGACTTTATTCACTGGCGAACCCGTTCATGCTAGAGCCGAAGGCTCCGGCGACGGCCGGGGGCTGCAAGCGGTCGGCACCAGGAGTGTACGTGGCCGATGCGTTGGGGTAGAGTGTCGGCGGAGAGTCCGGGCGGTCGGGGCGACCATGGAGGTGGAGCATACACGATCGACAGGCGGCGGGGTGGCAGCGAGAGTGGGGACCGGCGATCGGGTGGGCAGCCGTGCGCTTGGCGCGCGGCGCGCCGCAATCGGCGGCTTCAGGCCGTTGTGGACGCTCAGGGAGTCGTATGGGGTCGGGTGGGGGCGTTTGATTGTGGAGGCCGCGCGTTCGAACGGACTAGAATGCTCCGGTTGAGTACGTGGACGCGGGGCGCAGTGGAGAGGGGAGCATGGAGATGATGCAGCGGTCCGGCCGCACTGGCGGCCAATGCGTATTCGTCGCGTTCGTCATCGCGGCTGTCGTCTGGGGTGTGCAGGGAGTGAGCGCCGAGGACTGGCCGGAGTGGCGCGGCGCGGGCCGGTCGGCGGTGTGGCAGGAGACCGGCATCGTCGACGGCTTTCCGGATGCGGGCCTGAAGGTGAAGTGGCGCGTGCCGATCCGCTCCGGCTGGGCCGGACCGGCGGTGGCCGGCGGGCGGGTGTTCGTGCTCGACTGGCTGGAGGATCCGGAGTCGCGGACGCTGGACGGGACGGAGCGCCTGGTGGTCCTCGACGAGGAGACCGGCGCGGAGCTCTGGACGGACGAGTGGTCCACGTCGTACCGCATGCTGCAGGTCTCCTATGCGATCGGCCCGCGTGCGACCGCGACGGTGGACGGCGACCGGGTGTACGTGGTGGGCGCGACCGGGGTGCTGCGCTGCCTCGACGTCGAGACGGGCGATCTGATCTGGACGCGGGACTACATCACCGAATACGACACGAGCGTGGCCACCTGGGGCGTCTCGAGCGCGCCGCTGGTCGACGGTGAGCGGCTGATCGCCATCGTCGGCGGCGAGCCCGACGCGCTGGTCGTCGCCTTCGACAAGCACACCGGCGAGGAGCTGTGGCGCGCGCTCGACGTGGTCGGCGAGATGGGCTACGGCCAGCCGGTCATCTACGAGGCGGGCGGCGTCCGCCAGCTCATCGTCTGGCACCCCGCGGCGCTGGCGTCGCTCGACCCGGAGACCGGCGCGGTGTACTGGGAAGAGCCCTGGGAAGTCAGCATGGGCATCAGCGTCGCCACGCCGGTCAAGGAGGACAACTACCTGCTGGTGAGCCAGTTCTACAACGGCTCGCTGATGATGCGGCTCGACACCGACCGGCCGGGCGCCACGATGATCTGGAAGGGCGGCAGCCGCAGCGAGATGCCGGGCGAGACCGAGGGGCTGCACGCCCTGCTCACGACGCCCATCATCAGCGGCGACAACGTCTACGGCGTCGGCAGCTACGGCGAGCTGCGCGGCCTCAACGCCCGCACGGGCGAGCGGCTGTGGATGAGCGGCGAGATGACGGCCCAGGCGCGCTGGGGCACCGCCTACATGGTGCGCAACGGCGAGCGCTACTTCGTGAGCAACGACGACGGCTACCTGATCATCGCCCGCTTCACGCCCGAGGGCTACGTGGAGCTGGACCGCACGATGCTGCTCGAGCCGACGTCCAGCGCCGGATACGGGCCGCGGCGTCTGTTCGACCGGCAGGTCAACTGGTCGCATCCGGCGTTCGCCAACCGCCACGTCGTGCAGCGCAACGACCGGGAAGTGGTGCGGTTCTCGCTGGACGCGGCGGACTACCGCTGAGCCGAGCAGCGGCAGCCGGCGGCGTCGTGCGTGCCGCCGGCTGCCGCGCAACCGCGGGTCCACGCCCGCCCGCCCGCCGCCGCCTCAGAACGCGACGCCCTGCGAGTCTGCCGAGTAGTCGGGCACGTTGCGCTGGTGCACGCGCCAGTAGTGCATGACCGACTTGACGTGCTCCTCGCCGTCGGGGCCGCGCTCGACCGTCACCGGGTCCCGCCCCATCACGCCCGCGACCTCGTCGCGATCCGTCATCAGGGCCACGGTCGCCTCGTAGATCTTGTCCTCGATCTTCAGGCGCACGCGCGGGTCGCGCGAGACGTTCTGGGTCCAGAACTTGTCGTTCGGGAACGGCGTTTGCATCCGGTTCTCGTCCGAATGCGCGTGGATGTAGAGCTTGTCGCCGCGGCCGACGATGCCGATCGTGACCGAGTGGGGGATACCGTACCAGGTACGCGTCTCCAGCATGACGGTGTTGCCGCGCTCCGGATCGCTGAGATGGTTGACGAAGTCCCAGTCCGTCACCACCTCCCGGACGACCTCCCCGGTCAGCCACAATCCGGGCTTGGCAATCCGGTTGTTGCGCGCGAACTCTTCGCCGCGGGGGTCGAGGTACTCGGGCTCGAAGCCTCCCGTCCGCACCGTGAACAGCGCCAGCAGCAGGATGCCGACAACTAGTCCGCCGATCCTCGATGTCCTCTCCAGGGTCGCCTTGTCCATGGTCGTCCTCCCAGGCGCGGCCGCCCGTCGTTTCCGGGCATCTGTCGGCCCAGCGTATCACGCCGTTCGCCGCGGGCGGCCGGTCGCGCGGGACGCCGCGCGCCCCGAATGGGGCTTGGGATGCGCGCCGGCCGCGCTTATCATGTGTGCTCGCCTCGAACGGGCGGTGGCTCGAGGCGCAACACCGCTTCTGGCGCGTATGCGACATACCCTGGCGACCCTGTCCTCGACCGGCGATCCGCGATTCGGCGGCACGGCCCCGGGCGACATCCGCGGGCGCCGGGCCGGCTGTCGCAGGGCCGCCGCGCTGGCGCTGATCCTCGCCGTGCTCGCGGGGGGGTCCGGTTGCGCCGCGCGCTCCGGGGCGCCGGCCGGGGGGGACGTGGTGGCCGACGCGCAGACGGCGGTGCGCGTCAAGACGGCGCTGGTCAACGACCTCGAGCTGGGCACGCTGCCCATCGACGTGCAGGCCGTCGGCGGCGTGGTGACGCTCCACGGAACCGTGGCCGAGGAGGCCCAGATCGAACGTGCCCTGACGGTTGCCCGCGGGGTGGCGGGGGTCGCGCGGGCGGTGTCGGCGCTCGAGGTCGGGGATCCCGAGCCGACGGTGGAGCGCGGGGAGCCGAACCTGCCCGCGCTGGCGCCGCGTCCCGAGGAGGGACCGCTCCGCCTCATCGGCGCCGGCATCTCGGTGCGGCGCACCAACCCGTCGGGCGACGGCCTGGGCCACGCGCTGAGCATCGGGCCGTTGCTGCGTCTGCGGCCCCGCAACGGACTCGGGCCGACCGTGGCGTTCAACTGGACGGACACGGAGATCGAGACCAGCCCCGGCGGCCGGCCGGGGCTGGCCGCCGTGCAGCTCCGGCCGGTGATGGCCGGCGCCGAGTACGGCGTCGTGCAGGGGCGGCTGGCGGCCGGCCTGTCGCTCGTCGGGGGCTACTCGTTCAACAGTCTCGGCGTCGACACGAGCCTGGCCGGCGCCGGCCGGGCCCTGGCCGTGAGCAACAGCTGGGTGTGGCGCCCGGGCGCGTCGCTCTGGTACGACGTGACGCCGCGCTTCGGCATCAACCTGTTCGGCGGCTACCTGTTCGTCCGCCCCAAGGTGACGTTTGCGAGCGACACGGCGGTCGAGACGCACCGGCTGCGCGCCAACGCGGTGGTCCTGAGCGTCGGCGCGGCGTACTGGATCTTCTAGGCGGTGAGGACCTGAGCAGATGCCCGGCTTCGCGCGCACGTTCGTCGTGACTCCTCTCGCCGCCGCGGGCTACGCCGTCTCGTTCGCGGGGCGGGCGCTCCGCGAGATGTTCCGGCCGCCCTTCGAGATCAAGGAGACGGCGCGCCAGCTCTACGAGATCGGCTGGCGCTCGCTGCCGCTGATCGCGGTGTCCGGCTTCGCCGTCGGCATCGTGCTGTCGATGCACACCCGCGCCTCGCTCGTGCGCTTCGGCGCCGAGGCGCTGGTTCCGGCGGCGCTCATGCTGGCGCTGGTGCGCGAGACCGGTCCGCTCGTGGTCGGGCTGCTGGTGTCGGGGCGGGTGGGCGCCGGCATCGGCGCCGAGCTGGGGGCCATGAAGGTGACCGAGCAGATCGACGCGCTCGAGGCGGTGGCGGTCGACTCGTTCAAGTTCCTGGTCGTCACGCGGGTGGTCGCCTGCATGCTGGCGATGCCCATCCTGACCTCCGTCATGAACTTCACCGGCATCATCGGCGGCTGGACCGCGGAGACGGCCGTCTCGGGTATGGGCTTCGGCACCTACTTCCGCTCGGCCTTCTCGGTGGTGCAGTTCGCGGACTACCTTCCGGGCACTCTCAAGACGGTGATCTTCGGCTTCATCATCGCCATCACCGCCTCGTACCTCGGCGTTCACACACGGGGCGGGACGCAGGGCGTCGGCCAGGCGGCGACGCGCAGCGTGGTGGCGGCGTCCATCCTGCTCATCACGGCCAACGTGGTCCTGGTGCGGCTCATCTTCTTCATGTTCCCGGAGAGCGCCTGATGGCCGCGGACGACGCCGGCGCGGCGGCCATCAGGCTCGACCGCGTCTCGAAGGCGTTCGGTGCGCTCCGCGTGCTCGACGACGTCTCGCTGGCCATCCCGCGCGGCGAGGCGACGGTCGTGCTGGGCCGCAGCGGCACGGGCAAGAGCGTGCTGCTGCGGCACATCGTCGGCCTGCTGGAGCCCGACGCGGGCCGCGTGTTCGTGGGCGATGTGGAGATGACGGGGCTCGCGCCGCCGGCCATGGCGCTCGTGCGCCGGCAGATCGGCTTCCTGTTCCAGAACGCCGCGCTGTTCGACTCCATCACGGTCGGCGAGAACGTGGCGTTTCCGCTGCGCCGCCACACGGATCTCGCGGACGACGAGATTCGCGGGCGCACGGAGGAGAAGCTGGCGGCCGTCGGGCTCGGACATGCCCTGGAGCTGATGCCGGCCGCGCTGTCGGGCGGCATGCGCAAGCGCGCCGGCCTGGCGCGCGCGATGGCGCTCGACCCGGCGGTGCTCCTGGTCGACGAGCCGAGCGCCGGTCTCGACCCGGTGACGTCCGTGGAGATCGACGACCTGCTGGTGCGGGTCAAGCAGGAGCGCGGGACGACGCTGATCGTCGTCACCCACAACATCCCGAGCGCGCGGCGCATCGGCGACACGCTGCTGTTCCTGCACCAGGGCCGGGTGCTGGCGCGCGGCACCGCCGCCGACCTCGAGCGGAGCGGGCACGAGCTGGTGCAGCGGTTCATGCAGTCGGAAGCGGGTGGCTGACGGCGGCGCGGCCGGCCGCCGGCACAAGCGGCGATCGAGCACGAGAGACGGAGGTTGACGATGGGGTCCCCACGCCTGGCGCTGGTCGGCACGTTCGTGGTCGGCGGACTGCTGGTGTTCGCGATCGGCTTGTTCATGATTGGCGACCGGCGGCTGCTGTTCGCCGAGCAGTTCGAGGTGGAGGCCGATTTCGGCAATGTCAGCGGCGTGCAGATCGGCACCAACGTCCGCCTGGCCGGGCTGCCGGCGGGCGAGGTCATCGGCATCGCCATCCCGCCTGCGCCCGGCGGGCGGTTCATGGTCCGCATGCGGATCCGGGAGGACCTGCACTCGCTGGTGCGCACCGACTCGGTGGCGGCCATCCTCACCGACGGCCTGCTGGGCTCGGTGTTCATCCAGATCCGGTCGGGCAGCGAGTCCGCGCCCGAGGTCCCCGACGGCGGCACGCTGGCGGGGGCCGACGCGGTGGCGGTGGCCGACCTCATCGAGGAGGGCCGCGAGACGTTCCGGTCCGTCGCCGCCGAGTTCGTCACGCTGCGCGAGGAGGTGTCCGAGACGTTCACCGGTCTGGGCGAGACGATCGAGAGCACGATCGGGCTCATCGACGGCGTAGGCGAAGACGTCCGCGAGGTGACCGTTACCAGCGCCCTGTTCATGGACGCCGCCCGCGGCGCCATGACGGCCGTGCAGGAGCTCATGGACGGCGTGGCGGCCGGCGAAGGCACGGCCGGCAAGCTGCTGACCGACGACGAGCTGTACACGGAGATGGCGGGCATCGCGCGCGAAACCGCGGCGACGATGCAGGCAGTGCGCCAGAGCGCCGAGCACGTCGAGGAGCTCGTCGCCGGGCTGCAGGCGCCCGAGAGCGCCGCGCAGCAGCTCCTGGTCGACGCCGGCGACGCCGTCACCTACGCGCGCAACGCCATGGCGGACCTGGCCGAGAACACCGAGGCGATGAAGCGCAACTGGCTGTTTCGGGGCTTCTTCTCGGAACGCGGTTTCTACAACCTGGACGAGCTCACCGTCGACGACTACCGCGTGTTGCTGCGCGACGACCGCTACACGCCGCTGCGGATCTGGCTGGACGCCGACGTGCTGTTCGCAGCCGACGATCCCGCGCAGCTCGGCGCGGGGGCGGAGCGCCGCATCGAGGAGGCGATGGGGGAGCTGCTGCAGTACCCGCGCAACAGCCCGCTCGTGGTCGAGGGGTACGCCACCGGGGGCAACGAGGCGGAGCAGTACCTCGCGGCGAGCGCGCGCGCCGCGCTGGTGCACAACTACCTGACGCGCACCTTTCGGCGCTCGGCGGAGCTGACCGGCACGATGCCGCTCGGCGCCGAGGCGGACGACAGCCCGGCCGGCAACGGCCGCTGGAACGGCGTGGCGCTGACGCTGTTCACCGACACGGGAGAGCTCGAGCGCAACGGCTCCACGTCCAACGGCCGCTGAGGAGCCGCAAAGGCGCGCACGGCGCGCCTCGGCGGTAGCGGCGCGGGGCGAAGGGGTCCCCGCAAGCGGCCGCCGGGGGTTCGGGGCGCAGCCCCGTCTGATTGACGCCGCGCACGGCGCGCCTCGGCGGTAGCGGCGCGGGGCGAAGGGGTCCCCGCAAGCGGCCGCCGGGGGTTCGGGGCGCAGCCCCGTCTCTATTGAAGCCTCTTCAGGTCGTACCAGACCCTCAGGCCCTGGTCGCGCAGGCGGCCGAACACCTCCACGCGGTCGTTCCACACCTGGCGCCGCGTGACGTCGATGCCGGCCCGGTCGATGAAGATCAGCGCGAACGCCACGGCGTACTGCGGCGGCACGCGCGTCCCGGCCAGCAGCGGCTCCAGTGCCGCGTAGCCCGCGTCCACCCCGGCAATCCAGACTGCGGCCTCCTCGACGCCGCGCGTCCGCAGCGGATAGAGGGTGGGCGAGTCGGCCACCGTGTAGGTGCCGGCCTGAACCTGGTAGAGCACCGCCTCGAGCTCGGGGATGGCCGCCGGCGACCGGATCTCCAGGACCTGGTCGGGGCCGGGCGGCTCGCCTGCGGGGCGCCGCTCGACGGCGCGCAGCCGCCAGTCGCGCCACGCGTCGTCCGCGAGCACGACCCAGCCGTCGCGCCGGGCCACCATGTCGCCTGCGCCGTCGGCCGCGAACCAGGTCGCCACGGGCGACGTGACGACGAGCGGCTCGACGCCGGTCCGCCGGATGCGGAGCGTCACCGCCGCGGCGTCCGCGCCGCGGGCCTCGACCTCGATCAGTCCGGCCGCGCGCGCCTCGAACAGGTCGTGGTCGGCCAGCACGGTCCCCCCCGCCGTGCCGCCGGCCACGCGGAAGAAGAACAGGTGCTGGCTGGGCAGGAAGTCGTGCAGCGCTACCAGCTCGAAGCCTGCCGCCTGCCACTCGAGCAGCACCTGCCGCACGGACATGGCGTGGTCGGCCTTGATCTGATCGCCGCTGCCGTCCTCCACGCGGTACTCGAGCAGCGCCACCCGCCCGCCGGGCGCCAGCGCGCGGCGGATGCCGGCCAGCATCGGCTCGGGGTGCGACATCTCGTGGTAGACGTCCGCGATGATGATCCAGTCGATCGCGCCGTCCGGGAGGCGCGGGTCGGTGGGCGTGCCCTGCACCGCCTCGATGCCGGTCATCCCTTCTGCCTCCGCCCGCCGGCGCATGATGTCGAGCATCTCCGGCTGGATGTCCTGGCAGTACACCTCGCCGCCCGGCTGGACGCGGCGCGCCATCCGGCGCGCGTAGTAGCCGGAGCCGCAGCCCACGTCGGCCACCACGTCGCCGGGCTCGAGGCCCATCGCGTCGAGCACGCGTTCCGGCTGCTCCTCGTCGACGCGCTCGGCCCGCTCCAGCCAGTCGGCGCCGAGGTAGCTCATGAACTCCGCAGGGACCCGGTGCCGTTCCGCGCGATCCGTCTGGGCGCCGGCCGGCGCCGCGAGCACGGCGGCGAGCGCCCACGCCGCCGCCGCGGCGCGCCCCAGCGTGCGCCGCGTCACGATGCCACCCCCGCTGCAGTTGTCTGAATGCATGGCGACCTCCGGGACCCCATGTTATCCTGCCCCGTTCCCGTTTCCCGCAAGCCGTCGAACAAAGGTCGGGCATGATGTCGCAACGTCTCCTCGCGGCGGTCGTCGCCGTCCTCGCGCTCGGTGCGCCCGCGGCGGCCCAGCAGTCGATCAGCACGCCGCCGGATTTCTTCGGCTTCGAGATCGGCGCCGACGGCGAGCTGGCCCGCTACCCCCGGGTGCTCGAGTACATGCGCCACTTGGCGGACGGCTCCGAGCGTGTCCTGTACGAGCGGCGCGGCACGACGACGGACGGCAATCCGTACGTCCTGACCACCTTCAGCTCGCGGGCGAACCTGGACCGGCTCGACCGGCTGATCGAGATCAACCATCGGCTCGCCGATCCCCGCGGGCTGTCGGAGGCCGATGCGGCGGCACTGGCCCGCGAGGGGGTGCCCTTCTACTTCCTATACGCCACGATTCACGCGAACGAGGTGGGCAACGGGCAGGCGCTCATCAACATCGCGCACCGCCTGGCCACCGAGGAGTCGCCGGAGATTCGGGAGATTCTCGACAACACGGTCGTGCTGCTCGTCCCGTCGCAGAACCCCGACGGCCAGATGCTCGTGGTCGATCACTGGTACAACACGCGCGGCACCAGCTTCGAGCGCATGTACCCGGATCTGTACCAGCGCTACACCGGGCACGACGACAACCGCGACTGGTTCATGTTCACCCAGAAGGAGACGCGGCTCGCCATCGACATACACCGCGAGTACAAGCCGCAGCTCACGCACGACATGCACCAGATGGGGTGGAGCGGCGCGCGCATCTTCGTGCCGCCTTTCCGCGATCCGTACGACCCGAACATCCACCCGATCCTGCTCAAGGGCCAGGAGCAGATCGGCATGGCGATGGCGTCGGCGCTCATCGCGGCCGGCAAGAAGGGGGTGATCTACGACGATCAGTACGATCTGTGGTCCCCCGCGCGGCAGTACATGCTCTACCACGGGCAGCCGCGCATCCTCACCGAGATCGCGAGCGCCCGGCTGGCCGATCCGCTGTACAACCCGGCCGGCACGCACCGGCCGCTGGGTCCGCAGCAGCCGCGCGGCAACTTTCCGGTGCCCTACGACCGGGGCGTGTGGCGGCTGTCCGACATCGTCGAGTACGGCACCATCGCGGTGTTCGCCGGGCTCGAGCACATGGCCAAGTACCGCGTCCGGTGGCTCGAGAACTTCCACCGCGTGCACCGCGACTGGGTGGAGCGCGACGAGGCGCCCTACGCGTTCGTCGTCCCGGCCGATCAGCGCGACCCGTTCGAGGCCTACGAGCTGCTGGACATCCTGCACTTCGGCGAGGTGGAGATTCATCGGGCCAGGGCCCCGTTCCGGGCCGCCGGCCGCGCCTACCCCGCCGGGTCCTGGGTGATTCGGCTCGCGCAGCCCTACGGCGCCTTCGCCAAGACGATGCTCGAGGTGCAGGAGTACCCCGACCTCCGGTACTACCCCGGAGGTCCTCCGGTCCCGCCCTACGACGTCACCGCCCACACGCTCGGCCTGCTGATGGGGGTCGACGTCAGGCGGATCGACCAGCCGATCGAGGCCGACCTGGAGCTGCTCGACGAGATCGTCCCGCCGCGCACGCCGCTGCCGCCGCGGCCGGACTGGGCGTACGCCGTCTCGCCGGCGTCGAACGCGGGCTTCCTGGCCGCCGCCGAGCTGCAGTCGGCGGACGTGCCGGTCTTTCGCGCGGCCGAGGCATTCGAGCTGTCCGGCGGCGCCCGGCTCGAGCCGGGCGCGTGGATCGTTCCGCCGACGCCGGACGCCGAGCGGATCCTGACGCGCGTGGCCGCCGAGACCGGCCTCGTCGTGTCGGGGACGGACCGGGCCCCGGCGGTCGACGCCTACCGTCTCAAGGACCCGACCCGGGTCGGCCTGTGGCGCGTCGCCAACAACATCCCGGGCGGCTGGATGATGTGGCTGTTCGAGCAGTACGAGCTCGACCACCGGGTCGTCTCCGCGCTGGATTTCGAGGGGGACCTGGCCGACCGCTACGACGTCATCGTGCTGCCGTCCGGGACGACGCGGGGCAGGATGATCAACGGGCTCAACCCCCGGCGCCACGATCGCTCGTGGCGCTGGGCGTTCGGCATCGGCGAGCGCGGCTGGCGGCAGCTGCGCCAGTGGGTGCTCGACGGCGGGACGCTCGTGGCGCTGGGCAGCGCGGTCGGCACGGCGCGCGAGCTGCTCGACCTGCCCATCGAGCCGGTGTTGCCCGGGGCCGGCCAGCGGCGCCTGACGGGCGGACGGACCCGACGGGTCCCGGCCGACGAAGTGCGGCGGCGGCTGCGGGACGCGTTCCGCAGCCCGGAGGAGCTGGCCACCGCGCTGCGCGACGTCGTCGACCCGACGTCGATCTTCTATTGCCCCGGCTCGCTGCTCAAGCAGGAGCACAACCCGCGCCATCCCGTCGGTTACGGCATGCCGGCCGACTGGCCCGTCTTCTTCCGGCTGGACCAGGCCTACACGCTGACGCCCAGCTTCGACGTCACCGCCGAAGTGGTCTCCCGCTACCCGGACGAGGTCGACATGACGGCCAGCGGGTGGCTGCTCGGAGGGGAGCTGCTGCGCAACCAGGCCAACGTCGTGTCGTTCGCCGTCGGAGAGGGCCGGGTGGTGACCGTGGGCAGCCAGATCGCCTTCCGCACCCAGACGCGCGCCACGTTCAAGCTCCTCTTCAACGCCATCTTCCACGGCCCGGCGACCCGGATCGGCGCCGATGAGCTGGCCCTGCTGGATTAGCCCATGGACACGCGCCGCCCGACCGTGAACCGCCGCGCATTCCTGGGGACCGCGCTGGTGCCGGCCGCAACCGCGCTGGCGGCGCGCGCGCAGACGAGCATCCCGCCGTACGAGCCGCGCGACTGGTCGGGCAGCTCGCCGCTGCCGTATCCGGACCCCGACGTCATCGCGCTCGACGACCGCTTCCGGCCGTACATCCTGTTCAACACGCCCATCCGCCGTCACTACACCGGCACGTTGTGGGCGGAGGGGCCGGCCTGGAACGGCAGCGGCCGCTATCTGGTCTGGAGCGACATCCCGAACAACCGCCAGATGCGCTGGCTCGAGGAGGACGGGCACGTCAGCATCTTCCGCAGCCCCTCCGGCCACAGCAACGGCAACACGTTCGACTACGAGGGGCGGCAGCTCTCGTGCGAGCACGGCGGGCGGCGCGTGGCGCGCTACGAGCACTCCGGCGCCGTCACGGTGGTTGCCGACCGCTACGACAGCAGGCGCCTGAACTCGCCGAACGACGTCGTGGTGCACCGCGACGGGAGCATCTGGTTCACGGACCCGCCGTACGGCATCCGCGGCAACTACGAGGGACACCGGGCCGAATCGGAGCTGCCGGTCGCGGTGTACCGGGTGGATCCCCGGAGCGGGCAGGTGGCGAAGGTCGCCGACGAGATCGGCGGTCCCAACGGCCTCTGCTTCGCGCCGGACCACGACCGGCTGTACGTGGCCGACACCGGCGGCGGCCGGGAGATCAAGGTCTGGGACGTCGACGGCGCACGCCTGCGCAACGGGCGGCGCCACGTGCAGCTCTCCGTGCCCGGCGACCCGGACGCCCGCGCCGTCGCCGACGGCGTGCGCTGCGACGTGGACGGCAACGTCTGGACCGGCGCGGCGCCCGGCGTGCAGGTCGTCGCGCCCAACGGCGACGTCATCGGCATCATCCGGCTGCCGGAACGGTGCGCCAACGTGTGCTTCGGCGGCACGCGGCGCAACCGCCTCTTCATGACCGCCAGCCAGTCGCTCTACTCGGTCTACGTCGGCACGCGCGGCGCCGGCATCGCCTGAACCCTCAGGCACGGCTGGCGGTGCGTTGACACCACTGCACCACCGCACCATACTGGCTGCGTGCGACTGACGGTCAATCTCGATTCCGACCTGTACGCCCTCGCCGTCTCGCTCGCCAAGGCCGAGGATTGCAGCATCAGCGCGGCGGTCAACCGGCTGCTGCGCCGGGCATTGCCGAGCGAGGCCGATCGCGAACCGCACGTCCGCCGCCGGAACCGCTTCGTCATCTCCCGCGGGCGCGAACCGGTGACGGCTGACGGCGTCGCCCGGGCTGAAGCCGAGGACGACGCCGTGTGACGTGGCTGCTGGATGGCAACGTGCTCGCGGCGCTCGTGATCGACTCGCACGTGCACCACGATCGTGCCCACCGCTGGTTCGGCACGCTGGCGCCGGATCGGTTCGCTACCTGTATCGTCACCCAGGGAACCCTGCTTCGCGTGCACATGCGCGCGGCCGCCGACCAGAGCGCGGCCGCGGCCTGGCGCGCGTTGAAGGCCGTTGCGAGCCACCCGCAGCACGACTGGTGGGACGACAGGTTGAGCTTTCCGGACGTTCCCCACCGCCACCTGCAAGGCAGCGCGCAGGTCACCGATGCGTGGCTCGCGGAGCTGGCGCGGCGTCGCGGCGGCCGACTCGCGACGCTCGATTCCGGCCTCGCCGTCCTCCATGCCGACGTGGCCGCCGTGCTCCCCCGGTAGCTCCGCGGGGGACTTCACCGCGGACCGCCGGCACGGGGATCCGGGGCCCCGCCACGACATCAGCCGGCCGGGATCGGGTGCGCGGCCAGGTGCGCGGCAATCCGCGGGTTGATCAGGTGCGGGTGGGTCACCGGGGCCATGTGTCCGGCGTCGGGGACGAGCTGCAGCGACCCGTCGCCGAACACCGTGGCCAGCAGCTCGGTCACCCGCCGCGCGGCCGTGCGGCCGACCGTGCCGGCCAGCAGGCAGACGGGGCTGCGGATGGCGCCGTAGTCGCTGAGGGTGTACGGGCTCCGCAGCATCGCCCGCAGCTCGATCGGCAGCTTCGGAATGACGCGGGCCGCCGCCTGGCGGCCCCTTTCCGGCAGCGCCGCCCACGTGCCCGCCCCGCGCCAATAGTCGATGAAGTGCTGGGCCGCCTCGGCCGGTGCGCCCGCGTCCACCCGCTCCGCGAGCAGCTCGACCATGCGGGTGATCTCGGCGCCCACCGCGGCCAGCGGTCCGGCCAGCGCCAGTTGAAAGACGACCGGCTCGTGCAGCGCCAGGCTCCGCACCCGCTGCGGATGCCGCACGGCCGTGGCCAGCGCCACGACGCCGCCGTAGGAGTGTCCGACCAGGTGCGCAGGTCCTGCCACCCGGTCGAGCACGTGCTCGACGAGCGCCACTTCGTCGTCGATGCTGAACGTCTCGGGATCGGCCGGCCAGCTCGTCTCGCCGTAGCCGTACAGGTCGAGCGCGAGGGTCCGGTAGCGCCCCGCCAGCTCGGCCACCAGCCGCCGCCACTGCCGGCGCGAGTAGCAGGAGCTGTGGAGCAGGACGACCGGCTCGCCGCGGCCGACGTCGTCGAGGCCGATGCGCATCAGCGGCGCCCGCCGCCGCCCGCCGCGGCGGGGTCGCCCGCCGTCTCGAGCGCCTCGCCGGCGCCTTCCACCAGGCTGGCCGCGCCGACGGTCTCGCGCAGCGGAACCTCCTTGAGGAACCAGGCCAGCCCGAAGCCCAGAACCATGGGCGGCACGCACCACACGAACACCGCGTGGAGCGCGCTCTCGACCGACGCCGTGACGCCCGCGGCCACCACCGGCGGCAGCGCGCGGATGGCGTCCGGGCTGCTGAGCAGGGCGCCGATCTCGCCGCCGACGTCGGCCAGGGCCCAGGCCGGGACGCGCGCCGGCAGATCGGCCGCGAGCCGGTGGTTCATGACTGCTCCGAACGCGGCGACCCCGAACGCGCCGCCCATCTGCCTGAAGAACTGGACGGCCCCCGTGGCCACGCCGAGGTGGCGGTGGTCCACGGTGTTCTGGACGACGAGGATCGTCACCTGCATGGTCGCCCCGACGCCCAGCCCGAGGATGATCATGTACACCGAGCTCACCGCGAGCGGCGTCTCGGCGCGCATCAACGTCAGCAGCGCCATGCCGACGGAGGCGAACGCCAGCCCGCCGATGGGCCAGCCCCGGTAGCGCCCCGTGCGGCTGATGATCCGGCCGGAGCCGATCGAGCCGGCCACCACGCCGGCCGTGAGCGGCAGCAGCAGCAGCCCCGAGTTGGTTGCCGACACGCCCGTCACCACCTGCAGGAACAGCGGCAGGAAGATGACGCTGCCGAACAGCCCGCAGCCGGTCAGGAAGCCGAGCGCCGAGCTGACCGAGAAGATGGGGTCCCGGAACAGCCGCAACGGGAGGATCGGCTCGGCGACGCGCGATTCCCAGGCGACGAAGGCGGCCAGCAGCACGATCCCGCCGACGCCCAGCCCGACGATGACGGGCGATCCCCACGGATACTCCGTGCCGCCCCACACCAGGGACAGCAACAGGCTGCTCACGCCCGCGATCAGCAGGAACGCCCCCTCGACGTCCACGCGGTGCGAGCGGCGGACGACCGGCAGGCGCAGCACGCTCGAGGTGATGGCGAACGCGGCGGCGCCGATCGGCAGGTTGATGAGGAAGACCCAGCGCCACGACAGGTTGTCGACGATGAACCCCCCGATGAACGGTCCGATGACGCTGGCGAACGCCCAGGTCCCGGCCAGCAGCCCGATGTAGCGCCCGCGCTCGCGGGGCGACACCACGTCGCCCACCACGGCGAACGTCAGGGCCATGAGCCCGCCCGCGCCGACGCCCTGGATGCCGCGGAAGAGGATGAGCTGCAGCATCCCCTGCGCGATGCCCGCCAGCAGCGACCCCGCGAGGAAGATGAGGATGGCGCTCTGCACCATGATGCGCCGCCCGTACAGGTCGCTGAGCTTGCCGTAGAGCGGCGTGCAGACGGTCGAGCTGAGAAGGTAGGCGGTGACGACCCAGGAGTAGTAGTCGAGCCCGCCCAGCTCGCCGACGATGCGCGGGAGCGCCGTCGCGACGATCGTCTGGTCCAGCGCGGCCAGCAGCAGCCCCGCCATCAGGCCCGCGAAAACCAGCAGGATCTGGCGGCGGGTGAGCGGCGCGCGGTCGCCGGGAGGCGCGGGCGTCGCGGGCCCCGCCTGTCGGGTGCCGCTCACGACCGGAGCAGCGTCGCGGGCTTGGCCGCCATCAGCTCGGCGTAGAAGTCGTTCCCCTTGTCGTCGACGACGATGAACGCGGGGAAGTCCTCGACCTCTATCTTCCAGACGGCCTCCATCCCCAGCTCGGGATACTCGAGCTGCTCGACCTTCCTGATGCTGTGGTCCGCCAGACGCGCCGCCGGGCCGCCGATCGAGCCGAGGTAGAAGCCGCCGTGGCGCTTGCACGCCTCGGTGACCTGGGCGGAACGGTTTCCCTTGGCCAGCATCACCATGCTGCCGCCGTGGGCCTGGAACAGGTCCACGTAGGCGTCCATCCGGCCGGCCGTGGTGGGGCCGAACGACCCCGACGCCCGGCCCTCCGGCCGCTTGGCCGGCCCGGCGTAGTAGACCATGTGGTCCTTGATGTACTGCGGGAGGCCCTCGCCGCTGTCGATGCGTTCCTTGAGCTTCGCGTGCGCGATGTCGCGCGCCACCACCATCGGACCGGTCAGCGAGAGGCGCGTGGCCACGGGGTAGCGGCTCAGCTCCGCGCGAATCTCGCTCATCGGCCGGTCGAGGCCGACGCGGACCACGTCGCCCTCGACCTCGTCGTCGGTGACGTCGGGGAGATACTGCGCCGGGTTCTCCTCGAGCTGCTCGAGGAACACGCCCTCGCGCGTGATCTTCGCCAGCGCCTGGCGGTCGGCCGAGCAGGAGACGCCCAGGCCCACCGGGCACGACGCCCCGTGCCGCGGCAGCCGGATGACCCGCGCGTCGTGGGCGAAGTACTTGCCGCCGAACTGGGCGCCCACGCCGATATGCTGCGCGATCTCCAGCACCTGCCGCTCCATGTCGAGATCGCGATACGCGCGGCCGAGCTCGTTGCCGCTGGTGGGCAGCCGGTCCAGGTAGCGCGCGCTGGCCAGCTTCACCGTCTTCATGGTGAACTCGGCCGAGGTCCCGCCGACCACGAGGGCCAGGTGATAGGGCGGGCACGCGGACGTGCCGATCGTCTTGAGCTTCGCCTCGACGAAGGCGAGCAGCGACGCGGGGTTGAGCAGCGCCTTGGTTTCCTGGTACAGGAACGTCTTGTTGGCCGAGCCGCCGCCCTTGGCGATGAACAGCAGCTCGTACTCGTCGCCCGGCTCGGCGTGGATCTCGACCTGGGCCGGCAGGTTGGAGCCGGTGTTCTTCTCCGTGTACATGTCGAGCGGCGCGAGCTGCGAGTAGCGCAGGTTGCGCTGCTCGTACGCGTCGAAGATGCCGCGCGACAACGCCTCGGCATCGTCGCCCCCGGTGAGCACGCGCTCGCCCTTGTGGGCCATGACGATGGCGGTTCCGGTGTCCTGGCACCCCGGCAGCACGCGGCCCGCGGCGATGTTGGCGTTGCGCAGCAGCTCGAGGGCCACGAAGCGGTCGTTGGCCGACGCTTCCGGATCGTCGAGGATGCGGCGCAACTGCGCCAGGTGCCCGGGACGGAGCAGGTGCGCGATGTCGTCGAAGGCCTGCCGCGCCACGCCGCGCAGGACCTCGGGCTCTACCTGCAGAAACGTCCGGCCGCCGAGCTCGACCGTGGAGACGCCGT
This sequence comes from Vicinamibacterales bacterium, assembly GCA_963665465.1. GTDB lineage: Bacteria > Acidobacteriota > Vicinamibacteria > Vicinamibacterales > UBA8438 > JAAXGX01. The sequence continues at coordinate 2,158,430 of OY762226.1, read as the reverse complement.
CGCTCGCGAGCTTGCGGTACGACGTGTCGTCGGGCCCGAGATCGAACAGCTTCTGGTAGCGGAAATCGGCCGTCATCTTGCTGCAATCACTCCTTCAAGCCTGCACGCAACTAGACAGTATAGTCGGATGGTGCGGGCCGGCGCCGCCAGCGGGTAGACTACATCCCATGAACGAGTTCGCCCTCATCATCCTCGTCGCGATCGTGGGCGAGTACGCGCTGTCGGCGCTCGCGAGCGCGCTGAACCTGCGTGCGCTCAGCCCCGCGCTGCCCGCGGAGTTCGGCGGCGTCTTCGACGGCGAGCGGTACGCGCGCAGCCAGGCCTACACGCGCACGCGCACCCGCTTCGGCCTGGTGCGCGGCGCCGTGAGCCTGGCGCTGGTCCTGATCTGGTGGCAGGCGGGCGGCTTCGAGTGGCTGGACCGGCTCCTGCGGGGGCTGGGGTACGGCTCGATCGTCACCGGGCTGCTGTACATCGGGGCGCTCGGGCTGGCGTCGACGCTGCTCGGCCTGCCGTTCCGCATCTACTCCACGTTCGTGATCGAGCAACGGTTCGGCTTCAACCGGACGACGCCCGCGACCTTCGTGGCCGACGCGTTCAAGAGCCTGGGGCTGACCCTGGTGCTGGGCGGCGTGCTGCTGGGCGCGGTGCTCGCCTTCTTCGAGTGGACGGGCGCCCTGGCGTGGCTCTGGTGCTGGCTGGCCGCGACCGCCTTCCTGCTCGTCTTCCAGTTCGTGGCGCCGACGTGGATCATGCCGCTCTTCAACACGTTCACGCCGCTCGAGTCGGGCGCGCTGCGCGACGCCATCCTGGACTACGCCCGCCGGGCGCAATTCCCGGTGAAGGACATCTTCGTCGTCGACGGCTCGCGCCGCTCGTCGAAGGCCAACGCGTTCTTCACGGGGATCGGCAGCAACAAGCGCATCGGCCTCTTCGACACCCTCGTGCGCGACTACGGCGTGGGCGAGCTGGTCGCGGTCGTGGCGCACGAGGTGGGCCACTACAAGAAGGGCCATGTCGGGCAGGGGCTGGCGCTGCAGATCGGCTACCTGGGCGCGCTGTTCTTCATCCTGTCGCTGGTGCTGCGGCAGGAGGGCCTGTTCGCCGCGTTCTACATGAGCGAGATGTCCATCTACGCGGGGCTCGTCTTCTTCGGCCTGCTGTTCACGCCGGTCGAGCTGCTGCTCTCGCTGCTGATCAACGCCGTCTCGCGCAAGAACGAGTTCCAGGCCGACGCGTTCGCCGCCGGGACCACCGGCGACGGCGAGGCCCTGATCGCCGCCCTCAAGAAGCTGTCCGCCGACAGCCTGACCAACCTCACGCCGCATCCGCTGCACGTGTTCCTGCACTACTCCCACCCGCCGGTGCTGCGCCGGATCGAGGCGCTGCGAAGCTCGGAGGGCGCAGCCGGCGTCGCGGTGTAGGTGAACCGGTTGCCGTCCGCGAGCGGCGGAAGCGGCGCGGGGCGCAGGGGTTCCCGCAGGCGGACGCCGGGGCGCAGCCCCGTTCGGTTGAAGCTGCTGCGAGTGACAGGAACTGTCAGCCGGGCGTCATAGAATCCATGTGACGGCCCGATCCTGTCGCAAGCGCTCTCATGATTCAGCCGCGATCGGTCGATGCGAACCCGCAGCCCATGCTCGGCGTCGAGCCCTTCGACGTGGGCTACGGGGCCGGGTTTCAGGCGGAGACGGATTCGCCGCACGCGCTCGAGTGCGAGCTCATCGAGGACGACGGGACGTTCGACACGCACCGGCCGGACCCGGCGAGCCGGCCGCACCGCTTGGCATTCGTGGACGGCACGATGCGCACCGAGGCGCGCCTGACACGCATGGGCGACGGCCGCGAGCTGAGCGCGGGACTCGCGGGCAGCTGGGCGGCCGGCGCCGTCCTCGTGGCGGGGGACGAGCCGGCGCGCTTCGACCGGATTGCCACCGGGCGTGCGGCCATCTTCACGGGCGGCCACGCGGTGCGTTTTCCCGACCACCCCAACGGCTGGCGGTGGGAGCCGCACGCCGTCGAGGGAGCCGACATGGAGGCGGCCCGCCAGCAGCTTCAGCACCTCATGCGCGACGCCGAGACGCGCATCGCCGAGCAGCTCTGCAGCGCGGGCTGGCTCACCGTTCTCGATGGTCCGCTGCACGGCATCAGGCATCGCCGCGACCTGCCGCTCGTGGGCTACGTGAAGACGCACCACCGCCGCCTGCTGGCCGACGACCAGTGGATGCAGGTCCCGCGGTTGGCCGTGGGGGAACGGTCGGGCCTGTTCGCCCTGCCGGACGAGCTGTACGCGTGCTATCTGCGCGTTGGCGATCCCGGGCCGTGGGCCGGACCCTGGGCGGGTATCGCCCGTATCGAGATTCCGGCCGGGATCGGGCGCGGCGCGGCGATCGACGCCGCCGATCGGGTGGCGGGCTGGCTGCCGGGGTTCGCCTCGGCGCTGCACCGCGACGCCCGGGCGCCGGTCAACCTGACGCCGATCAGCGGCCTGGAGCGACACCTGCACCATCTACAAGGCGACGCGCGCCTGGCGCTCCGTGCCGTGCGCGAAGCCGTGATGCGCTGCAACAGCGGGGGATGGACCGCATGACGAACGGTGGACGTATCGGACTCGTCGACGGCTCGGTCGAGAGCGACTCGCGCACCTTCCACGTCGTGATCGAGCCGGAGGTGCTGATCCAGCTCGACGAGCTCGTCGCGGTCGAGACCGATCTGCCCGGCGGTGCGCCGGTGACGCACTACGGCATCGTGACCGAGCTCCGGTCGCGGTTCGAGGGCGCCGACCTGCCGTCCGACACCGGCCGGGTGGTCGACCGGACCCTGCCCGCAGAGCACGTCCGGCGGGCCGAGGTCCGCGTGCTGCGGGTGGTGCCGGAGCTCTTCGTCGCGCCGCACGCCGGGTCGGTCGCGACGCGCGCCGTGGGCGCGCACCGCGCGATCGCGCTGTTCGAGGACGAGATGACGCGCGGCAAGCTGCCGGTGGGCCTGGACCTGGGCGGTGCGCCGGTCTACGCCGACATGCGCTTCGTGGACGGCCGCTCCGGCGGCCACGTGTCGATCTCCGGCATCTCCGGCGTCGCCACCAAGACGTCCTACGCGCTGTTCCTCCTCTACCAGCTCCTCGAGACCGGGCAGGGGATGGAGCTGCTGGGCGGCCGGGCCGGGCGCGAGAACGTGCGGGCGCTGGTCTTCAACACGAAGGGCGAGGATCTGCTGCACGTCGACCGCCCCAACGCGGAGTTCGCCGGCAAGCCGGCGGAGCTCGAGAAGTGGCGCGCGCTCGGCATCGACGCGCCCGGACCGTTCCGCTCCGTCCGCCTCTACGCCCCCCGGCAATCCGGCGACGCCCAGACGAACGTCGCCAACGTCAAGACCCGCCAGACTGCCGACGTGAGCGCCTACGGTTGGACCCCGGAACGGTTCATCCGCGAGCAGCTCCTGCAGTTCTGCTTCACGTCCGACGACGAACGCTCGACCCAGGTCGGCTTCGTGGAGCAGCAGGTCCGCATCCAGCTCCTGCGGCGCCTGCGGCGGCTGGAAGGCGACACGACCGGCGCGGTGGTGGTCGTCGAGACGGTCCCCCCCAACACCAGCTTCAACCCGGACCGGCTGGCCGGGCGCGAGCCGGACGCGGCGCAGGCCGGTGCCGGGCACGTGGTCCGCGACTTCGGGGATCTGCTCGACCTGCTCGAGGCCGTGGTGTCGACGGGCGACGAGGATCTGATGAACGAGTGGTTCGGCCGGGCGCAGTCCGGGACGCGGCAGGCGTTCCTGCGGCGGCTGTTGAAGCTGCGCCGCCACATCGGCCCGCTGATCGGCTGCGGCCTCGAGCCGGTCTCCGCCGAGAATGCGAAGCTCCACGTCGTCGACATCTCGACGCTGCACGACGACGCGCAGCGCTTCGTCGTCGGCGCGCTGCTCGACCGCGTCTGGCACGAAAAGCAGGGGACAGGCCGCACGCCGCTGCGCTTCGTCGTCCTCGACGAGCTGAACAAGTACGCGCCGGCGCACGGCTACTCGCCGCTCAAGGACCTGCTGGTGGACATCGCCGAGCGCGGGCGGTCGCTCGGCGTCCTGCTGATCGGGGCCCAGCAGGCAGCCTCCGCGGTGGCACAGGCCCTGCCGCGCAACGCGTCGCTCAAGGTGGCGGGCCGGCTGGACGCCAGCGAGTCGGACGCCTACCGCTTCCTGACGCCCGCCCTCCGGGAGCGCGCGACCCGCTTCATGCCGGGAACGATGGTCGTCTCGCAGCCGATCGTGCCGGAGCCGATCCCCATCCGCTTTCCGTTCCCGCCGTTCGCCACCAACCCGGACGAGGCGGCGGCGGACGAAGCCGCGGACCGCAAGAAGACCGATCGCATCCTGAGCACCATGGGCGCCCTGGCCGGACCCGAGGTGGACCTGTGAAGCTGCTCCACACCTCCGACTGGCATCTGGGCGCGAAGCTCGGCCGTCACGACCGCAAACCGGATCACCTGGAGGCGCTCAAGGGGCTGCTGGAGGTCGCCGAGTCGAGCCGGCCCGACCTCATCCTGCATACGGGCGACGTGTTCGACGCGTTCCGGCCGCCGTACGAGGCGCTGCAGCTCGGCGTGCGCGCCCTGGGACGACTTGCAAGCGTGGCGCCCACCGTGGTGATCGCCGGCAATCACGACTCGGCGCTGCTGCTGCGCGTCATCGACGATTTGGCCGCCGCCGCGACCCCGCGCCGCCTGTGGCTGGTGACCGCGCCGCAGGCCCTCTCGTTCCCGGAGCTCGCCGACGCGCCGACCAGCGTGGCGTGCGTGCCCTTCATCCCGCCGGGCGCGATCGCGGAGTACGCGACGGACGATCCGGCGCGCTTCGAGGGCAACTACGCGGACGGCGTCAGGACCTTGAACCAGCGTCTGCTCGACGAGGCGCACGCGCAGGCGGGAGCGCGCGGCATCGTGCTGTACGCCGCGCACCTTCACGTCCAGGGAGCCCGGCCGGGCAGGTCCGAACGACGCATCACCGTCGGCGAGGACTATGCCACCCATGTCGAGGGGCTCCAGCGCGCCCTGTACTGCGCCTTCGGCCACATCCACGACCCGCAGCTCCTGCCGGGCGGCACGGCGCAGGGACGCTACGCCGGATCGCTCGTTCCCCTCGATTTCGGCGAGCGCCAGCAGGCGAAGCAGGCGGTGCTGGTGACGATCGGCGACGACGTGCGGATGGAGACGCACGACCTGCCGGGCGGACGCCCGCTGACCGAGTTCGCCGGCACGCTGGCGGAGCTCGAGACCCGCGCGGCGAACGGCGGCCTCGACGGCCGCATCCTCAAGGCGCGGGTGGTGTCCGACGATCCCATCCCCGACCTCGCGGACCGGCTGGCGGAATGGTCGCCCCAATGCGCCGTGTTCGAGTTGATCAACACGCTCGCCAACCAGCCGGTGAAGGCGATCGACCCGGCCGGTGAGGCCGACACGGAGCCGGCGCTCGAGGAGCTGTTCCGGGAGTGGCGCACCACTGCGGCGCGCGGGGTCAAGGCGCCCCACGAAGCGGTCGGCGCACTTCTCGCCCAGGCCATGGGCAGCGCCGGCCAGGCGGCGGCGGCCGATTTCGGGCTCACCCCGCTCAAGCTGAACGCGCAGGCGACGCTCGACCGGCTCGCCTCGAAACGCGGCGCGCGGGGGACCTGACATGCGCCCGATCCATCTGACCATCGAAGGGCTGCGGTCGTTCAGAACCCCGGCGGGGCGGGACGGCGACGCCGCTCCCCGCCCGCCGACCATCGACTTCACCGGCCGCAACCACCTCGCCATCATCGGCGACACCGGGGCGGGCAAGTCGTCCATCCTGGAGGCGATCACCTATGCCCTGTACGGACAGACGACGTTCACGGCGCGCGCCAACCAGGAGCTGATGAACGACACGTCGACCCACCTGCGCGTGGTGCTGCGGTTCCGCGTGTCCGGCGAGACCTGGGAGGTGACCCGCACGCTGCGCCGCAGCGGCCAGCGCGACGTCGGGCAGGTCAAGGCCGTCCTGCGGCGCGTCGGCGACGACGGCGCGGCGGTCGAGCAGGTCGAGCAGGTGAAGCGCGTCAACGAACGCATCGTGGAGCTGCTGGGGCTCGACAGCGACGCCTTCCTGCGCACCGTCATTCTGCCGCAGGGCCGCTTCGCGCGCCTGCTGGTGGAGGACGAGCCGCGCGACCGCAGCCGGATCCTGCGGCAGGTATGGCGCACGGACGAGCTGGAGGCGGCGGGCGAGCTGGCCGGCGCGGCCCGCCGGGAGGCCGAGACGCTGCGGATCCAGCTCGAGCAGGCCGCGTCGGAGTACCCGGACGATCCGGCCGCGCACCGGCAGCAGCTCCAGGCAGCCCTGGAGACGGCCCGCCGCCGCGCCGCGGCGGCATCCGGGGACGAGCAGGCGGCATCCGCCGCGCGCGAGGCCGTGCTCGCGGCCGACAAGGCGCAGCAGGCGGCCTCCGGCGTCATCGAACGGCTGCAGCACCTGGATGCGGAGCAGGCCGCCGGCCGGCTGGCGCCCATCGCCGCCATCGAGCGACGGCTCGCCGAGGAGGAGGCGGCCCTGCAGGAGCGTCAGGAGCACGTCGATGACGCGCTGGCTCGCATCCCGGCCGACGACGGTCCCACGAGCGAAGAGGTCGCGGCGGCCCTGACGACGTTGCGGAGCCTGCCCGCCCTCGCCAAGGCCGGCGAGGAAGCCGCCGCCGCGCTCCGCGCCAGCGTGGAGGACGCCTCGACGAAGCAGATCGAGGCGCAGCGCACGGCCGAGGGCGCCCTCGCCGCGGAGAAACGTGACGCGGAGCACGCCGCGGGACGCCCGCCGCTGGACGAGGCGGCGCGGACGGCACAGGAGCGCCGGGTCGCCGTCGAGCAGCGACACTCGCGGTGCACCGAACTCGGCGCCGAGCTCGACCAGGTCCGCAGGCAGCTCGATGCGCTCCGGACAGAGGAAGCCGAGTGCAGGCAAGGGCTGGAATCCGCGAGGGAGGCGGAGCGCCGTGCGGCGCGCGAGGCAGCCGGCGCCGACGAGCACCTGGCCGTCGCGCAGCGCGCGGAGTCGGCGGCGGCCGCCGCGCACGATCTGCACCCCGGGGACGCCTGCCCCATCTGCCGCCGCGACCTGCCCGCGGACTGGCAGGCCCCCGACGGTACGAAGCTGACCGAGGCGCAGCAGGTCGCCCGGGCGGCGCATGAAGCCGGGCGAGATGCAGCTGGCAAGGTCACCGCGCTCGACACGGAGCGAAAGGGCATCCAGCGCCGGATAGCCGATACCGGGGCCGGACTCGCCGCGTCGGAGCTTCGATTCAGGGATGCCCGGCACGCGTTGGCGCGCGAGGTCGCGCTCGACACCGACGCTCCGCTTCCCGAGCGGGACGTGCTGATCGCTCCCCTGGAGGCGGCGCTCGAGGAGACGGCGGAGCGTCTGGGGGAGCATGATCGCGTCGCCGAGGAACTGCGCGGGGAAGTGGCCCGGCAGGACAAGGCCGCGGGCGTGGCTCTGGAGGCCGCCTCCAACGCACGGGCGCTGGTCGAGCGCAGCCGGCGGGCCGCGGAGGACGCCCTGGAGAGACTCGGGACGGCGATGCGGACCATTCCGGAGCCCTTCCGCCCCGGCCTGGATCTGCCTGCCGACGTTGCCGATCTGCACGACGTGGATACGGGGCCGGTCGGCGAGCGGACCGAGTCGGCGCAGGAGCGAGCCCGGGTCCTGGAGGAGCGACTACGCGAACAGGACCGCCTGCGAGGTGCGCTCGACGGCGTTCGGAAGGCCCGAGCGGCCCTGGCGGGACGGCGGGCCGACGAGGTCGACGCGCCCATCGAAGTGCTGGTCGGGGAGCTCAACGCCCACCGCGACGTCCTCGTCAAGTCGGTCAGCCAACTGGGCGTGGACACGAACGTCCCCGCGGCCGTCGCGGCCAGAGACGCTGCCGCGCTGGAGTCGCACATCGGCAAGCTCGCGAGTACGGCCGCCGAGGTATCCCGCATCGCCGATCAGCATTCGCGAGAGGCTTCCGCCAAGTCGGACACTGCCCGCGCGCAACTCGCCGCCATCGGCGAGCGGCTGGACGCCGAGATCGACGTCGGCGAGATCGAAGCGGTCATGGCCGTGGCGCGCGCCCGCGCCGAAGACGCCCGCTTCGAGGAGCGCCGCGCCCGGGAGTCGGCGGAGCACTTCTCCAGGCTCGTCGACGACGTCCACCGCCTGCGCGCGCTGCTCGAGGAGGTTCAGGACCAGGAACGGGCACTGGGCGATCTCGAGGACGCCCTCAAGCCCGGTGCCTTCCTGAAGTGGCTGACGCTGCGGCGCTCCAGGCGCCTTCTGGTTCACGCCTCGCGGATGCTGGGCGAGATGACCGGCGGCAGGTACGCGTTCGTGGACCCCGGCGACGCGGAAGAACAGTGGCGCGTGCTCGATGCGGATTCCGGCCGGGACCGCTCCCCCGCGAGCCTCTCGGGCGGCGAGCAGTTCATCGCCTCCCTCTCGCTGGCCCTGGGCATGGTCGAGATGATGGCCCGCAGCGGCGGGCGGCTCGAGTCCCTCTTCCTCGACGAGGGCTTCGGGTCACTCGACCGGACCAACCTCGACGCCGCCGTCCAGGCGCTGGGAACCGTCGCGGCCGGCGGTCGGATGGTGGGCGTGATCTCCCACGTCCGCGCCGTGGCGGAGCAGATCGACCACGTCCTCGCCGTGACCCGCGGCGCCACCGGCAGCCGCGCGGAGTGGCTCACGAGCCGGCAACGCCACCAGCTCTCGGAATCCGACACCGGACTGGAGGCAGCCTCGGCACTGGCGGGATTGCTGGAGTAGCGTCGTGTACGCCGGGCTCCACTGACGGCTACTGACACCGCCGCGTGCTATGGTCTCGCCCCATGCGTTACGAGGGCGGCCGGCTGGCGTTCGCGGCCACCGATCTGAGCAGCCACCTGGCCTGCGGCCACCTGACGAGCCTGCGCCGCGCCGCCGCGCTCGGCGAGATCGCGCGGCCGACGCCCTACGACGACCCGCGCGGCGACGTGTTGCGGCAGCGCGGCATCGAGCACGAGCAGCGCCTGCTGCAGCGGTTCGCCGCGGAGGGCCGCACCGTGGAGACCGCCTCCGGGGCCGGCGCATCGTTCTCGCACCGGGACCGGGCGGACGCCGCGGCGCGCACCGCGGCAGCGATGCGGCGCGGGGCGGACGTGATCTACCAGGGCCGGCTGGAGGACGCCGACGGGCGCTGGAGCGGATACCCGGACTTTCTGCTCCGGGTCGACACGCCGAGCCGGCTGGGCGGGTGGTCGTACGAGGTCGTCGACGCGAAGCTGGCGCGGGATGCCAGGGGCGCGGCGCTGCTGCAGCTCCTCCTGTACTCCGACCTGCTGCAGCACGTGCAGGGGGCCGCGCCGGAGAGGATGCACCTGGCGCTGGGCGGAGGCGAGGGGCGGGTCGACGCGAGCTTCCGCGTGGCCGAGTACGCGGCGTACTACCGCACCGTGCGGCGGCGCTTCGAGGCGCATGCGGACGTGCCTCCCGACAGCTACCCGGAACCGGTCGAGCACTGCGCGATCTGCGACTGGCGCCGAGCCTGCACGGACCGGCGCCGAGCGGACGACCATCTCTCGCTCGTTGCCGGCATCACCCGCGGGCAGCGGCTACGCCTCGTCGAGCGCGGCGTGACCACGATGGCGGCGCTCGGGGCCCTGGGTCTGCCCACGGTGCCGGCGGTCGACGGCGTCGGCAGCGCCGCCCTGGCCCGCATCCGCGACCAGGCGCGGATCCAGGATCGGGCGCGCCGGCAGGGCCGCCGCATCCACGAGCTGATCAGGCCGGTCGAGGCGGACAGGGGGCTCGCGGCGCTGCCGGCGCCCTCGGCCGGCGACGTCTTCTTCGACATCGAAGGGGACGCCTTCGCCGCGGATGGCGGCCTCGAGTACCTCTTCGGCACCGTGGACCGCGACGGCGGCTACGAGGGGCGCTGGGCGCTCGACCCGGAGGCCGAAAGGCGCACGTTCGAGGGCTTCATCGACTGGCTCATGTCGCGCTGGGCGCGGCATCCGGACTTTCACGTCTATCACTACGCCGCCTACGAGACGACCGCCGTCAAGCGCCTGATGAGCCGCTACGCCACCCGCGAGGACGAGGTGGACCGGCTGCTGCGCGGGCGCGTGTTCGTCGACCTGCACCGCGTGGTCCGGCAGGGGCTGCGCGCCTCGGTCGAGAGCTACTCGATCAAGAAGCTGGAGCCGTTCTACGGCTTCGCCCGGGAGGTCGACCTGCCGGCCGCAACGCGGGCGCTGGTCCGTTTCGAAGCGGCGCTGGAGTCCCGCGCGGCACCCGGCGCGACGGACGCCCTCCGCGCGGAGATAGCTGGTTACAACCGCGACGACTGCCTGTCGACGCTGCGACTCGCCGACTGGCTGGAGGACTGCCGGGGCGAGCTCGAGACGCTGACCGGGGAGCCGGCGCCGCGGCCGGTCGCCCGGGACGAAGAGCGCGACCAGGAGCGGGAAGGGGCTGCCGAGGTCCAGGCGCTGTTCGACGTGCTGACCGCCGGGCTGCCGGCGGAGGACGCGGCGCTGGATGACGATCAACGGGCGCGCCGCCTGCTGGCGTACCTGCTGGATTTCCACCGGCGGGAGGACAAGTCGACGTGGTGGGAGTTCTTCCACCGCTGCGGCTTCAACGAGGAGGAGCTCGTTGCCGACCGGGCGACGCTCGGCGCGCTGACCTACGTCGGCGAGGCGGGACAGGTGAAGCGCTCCGTCGTCCATCGCTACCGCTTCCCGGAGCAGCCCCACGAGATCGAGGTCGGGGATTCGCCGAAGAACCCGGCTACCGCCGAATCCGACGAGGAGCGCAGGGGATTCTGCGGCGAGGTCGTCGCGCTCGACGACGTCGCGGCGACGATGGACCTGAAGCGTGGGCGCGCGTCAGCGGTGCCCCACCCGCGTGCGCTCGTGCCGCTCGACAGCGTCAACGCCCGGGTGCTGCGCGACAGCCTGCTGCGGCTGGCGAATGAGGTCGCGCCCGGGGACCTCGCGCCGGACAGCCCGCGGCGGGCGGCGTTCGATCTGCTGCGGCGCGTTGCGCCGCGCGTCGGGGCAGCGCCGCGCCCCGGCACGGGGCCGCTTCCGGCGACCGGACCAAGCCTCGTCGGGGAACGGGAGACGCCCCTCGACGCCGTCCTGCGGATCGCCCCGCGGCTCGACCGCTCGGTGCTGCCGGTGCAGGGGCCGCCCGGCAGCGGCAAGACCTATACGGGCGCAGAGATGGTCCTCGACCTGCTCGCCGACGGGCAGCGGGTCGGCGTGACCGCCAACAGTCACAAGGTGATCTCCAACCTGCTCGGTGCCGTGTGCCGCGCGGCCGACCGGCGGCCCGGCGGGAGCGCGCCCGGCGGGCCCGAGCCGGGCGGGAAGTCTGCCGGGCAGCCGCCGGCCGCCGTCCGCGGCATCCAGAAGGCCAACCCCGGCGACGGCTGCCCGGACGAGCGCATCGTCCAGGCCGGTTCGAACGACGCCGTGGCCGCCGCGCTCGCCTCGGGCGAGGCCAACCTGGCCGGCGGCACTGCCTGGCTGTGGGCCCGCGACGAGATGGCCGATACGGTCGACGTGCTCGTCATCGACGAGGCGGGGCAGATGAGCCTCGCCAACACGCTGGCCGCCGCGCAGGCCGCGCGCAGCGTCGTGCTGCTGGGCGATCCGCGGCAGCTCGACCAGCCGATCCAGGGCGTCCACCCGCCCGGCGCCGACGTCTCGGCGCTCGGCCACCTGCTGGGCGAGTCGTCGACGATCGAGCCGTCGCGCGGCATCTTCCTCGACCGCACCTGGCGCATGCATCCAGCCGTGTGCGCGTTCACGACGGAGCAGTTCTACGAAGGCCGGCTGGGCTCCCGGCCCGATTTGGACCGGCAGCAGGTAGTCGGCCCCGGACCGCTGGCCGGCAGCGGCCTGCGCTTCGTCGCGGTCGAGCACACGGGCAACACGAACGTCTCGACGGAGGAAGCCGCGCGGGTCGCGGCGCTGCTGCGCGAGCTGCTCGATGGCGGCGCGGCCTGGGTGGATCCGGCCGGCGTCCGGCGGCCGCTGACGCTGAACGACATCCTGGTCGTGGCGCCCTACAACGCCCAGGTCGCGACCCTGCGGTCGGCGCTGCCGGACGGTGCGCGCACCGGCACCGTGGACAAGTTCCAGGGCCAGGAGGCGCCGATCGTCATCTACTCGATGGCGACCTCCACCGCCGCCGAGGCGCCGCGCGGCATGGAGTTCCTCTACAGCCTGAACCGGCTCAACGTGGCCACGTCGCGCGCGCGCTGCGTGGCTGCCATCGTCGCCAGCCCGGCGCTGCTGGCCCCGAACTGCCGCACGCCGGAGCAGATGCGCCTGGCGAACCCGTTCTGCCGCTTCCTCGAGCTGGCCGAGGCTGCTCGGGTCGCCCCCGGCGCACTCGCTTCCCGGACCGGCGGCGCATGACCGGCGACCCGAGGTCGGCAGATTGCGAACCGCGCCGGCGAGACGCGTTCTCCGACGGGCTGGCCGCCACGGCCGCCGACGCCCGGCCCGCGCCCTCACAGCGCGAAGCAGGAATGGCGCTATCCTTGGCTGCGTGCGCCGCATCCGATTTGCCCTGGTTCCTGCCTCGCTGCTCGCCACCGTTCTGATCCTGGCCGGGGCCGCGCCGGCCGGCGGCCATCCGCTGTCGTTCACGGCCGCCACGCTCACGCTCGAGCCCGGCGGCTCGTTCCGGGCCGAGCTGATCGTCGACCTCGACGCGCTGGCGCTCGGCGCGCCGCTCGACACGGACGACGCGGAGCTCGTGGCGGCGCTCGAGGGCCTCTCGCCGGACGAGTTCGAGACCCGGGTCGCGCGCCTGCGGCGCCTGTTCGGGCGGCGGGTGCGGGTGCGGTTCGACGGCCGGCCGGCGCCCTTCGACGTGACGTTTCCCGACCACGGGACGCCGGCGGCGACCGAGGCCGAGATTCCCACCGTGCTGGGCCTGACGGCCCGCCTGACCGGCACCATCCCCGACGGCGCGGCTGCGGTCGGCTTCTTCGCGTCCCGCGCGTTCGGGGAGGTGCATCTAACCGTGGCCGATCCGGCGCGGGACATCGAGGTGCGATCCATTCTCGAGCCGGGAGCACGCAGCGATCCGCTGGACCTCACTGCCCCGGTGACCCCGCCCGGCGCCGCCGCGGTCGCCGCCCTCTACCTGCGCCTCGGCTTCGTGCACATCGTGCCGGAGGGCGCCGACCACATCCTGTTCGTCCTCGGCCTGTTCCTGCTGAGCGCACGGCTGCGGCCGCTGGTCTGGCAGGTGACGGCGTTCACCGTCGCCCACGCGTTCACGCTGTCGCTCGCGGCGCTTGGCTTCGTCGCCCTCGCGCCGCGGCTGGTCGAGACGCTCATCGCGCTGTCGATCGCCTACGTCGGCATCGAGAACGCGCTGGTCGACCGGCTCACCCGCTGGCGGCCGGCGGTCGTGTTCGGGTTCGGCCTGCTGCACGGGCTGGGCTTCGCCGGCGTGCTGGGCGAGCTGGGCCTGCCCGAGCAGGAGCGGCTCCTGGCCCTGCTGACCTTCAACGCCGGGATCGAGCTGGGGCAACTGGCCGTCATCGCCGCGGCGGCGCTGTCGTTCGGCTGGTTCCGGGCGCGGCCCGGGTACCGCCGCTGGCTGGCTGTTCCGGCGTCGGCGGGCATCGCCCTGGTCGGACTGGTCTGGGCGGTCGAGCGGGCGCTGGGCGGGTGACGGCGGCGCGGCCGGCGGCCGGCGGAGGCCGGTCGGGGCTTGCCGGGGGCTTGCCGCCAGGCGGGGCTCAGCCCGACGCGCGGGCCGGCCGGCCGCTGACGAGCCGCCCCACGGCCTTCAGCTTGCTCCAGAAGAAGTCGAACTGGCCGAGCAGCGTCCCGTAGCCGAGCAGCAGCACCTGGTAGATGGGCAGCATGATGATCAGGTAGATCGTCCACTGCAGCCAGCCGGGCGCGGTCTCGGGCATGAAGAGCCCCAGGACGGGCGTCTTCAGCCTCAGCGTGGTCATGCCGGCGAGCGAGAAGGCGAGCAGGATCGCCAGGACGCCCCACGGCCCGACGCCCCAGCGCTCCTTCATGCGGTCGATGTGCGACATCGGTCGATTATTGCGTACCGGCCCTCCACGTGTTCTGCGTCGGCGGCGGCTCGTGCGGCGAGCAGTCGCTGCCACGTTCGTCAGAACAGCAGGCGGAAGCCGACCTGCATCTGGAACGGCGGGCCGGGGATGTTGCCCGTCAAGTACTCGCCGTCCGCGCCGCGCGTCCGCGCAAAGTCGGCGTTCGTCGGCTGCCCGCTCAGCCCGCAGGCTGGATCGCGCGAGCTGGCGCAGTAGTTGCCGACGGTGGCGTAGCCCTGGTCGAGCGTGACGTTGTCGAGGTTGAAGAGGTTGAAGAGCTCCAGCGACACCACTGCCTGCCGGGTCCCGCCCAGCGCGAACCGTTTCTGCACGCGCAGGTTGATGTCGGCAATCGGCCTGTCGCGGAACGCGTTTCTCGTGAACGCCACGCCCGGGGCGCGGTAGGGGCGGTCGGCGCCGCCGCGATCCTCGTTCGAATCGGTGCCCATCCGCGCGTCGAACGGTGCGCCCGACAGGACGTACATGCCGGTGGCGAGGTCGACGGCGCCGGGCAGCATGAAGACGCCGTTCAGGTGGAGCTGGTGCCGGCGGTCGAGCGCGTTGGGGCCGTACTCCGAGCTCAGGTCGTACGCGTTCTCGTAGGACACGCCGCCGGCCGTCCGCTCGTTGTCGTCGCTCGACTCGTTCTTCGACAGCACGTAGTAGGCGTTGAGCTGGCCCCACGGGCGGCGGACCTCCGAGCTGATCGTCAGCGCGCGGTACAGCGCCGACGCCGTCGACTCGCGCACCGTCACGCTGTCGAGCGCCGGCACCGGCCGCGACGTTCCGCTCCGCAGGCCGAAGAACGGGCGCTGCGCCGGGTCGTCGGGCCGGACGGTCGGCGGCGGCACGTTCAGGTCCCGGTTGCGTTGCAGGTGGACGGTGTCGACGACGAGCAGGTCGGCGCCCAGCGACCAGCCGGGCTTGATCTCGTGCTGCACGCCCCCGCCCGCCTGGCGCGCCATGGGGTTGCGGAAGTCCTCGTCCATCAGCGTGACGCGCGCGCCGGCGAACGGGTTGTTCTCGATGCCGAGGGCGGTCGCGATGCCCGTTATCTGGTCCGGCGTCAGCGTCGGCAGATTGTCCAGCGAGCGCTCGTTCAGGTCGATGCCGACCAGCCGCATCTGGTCGTAGAGCGTGACGTGCGGACTGCCCGGCGGGGCACGGAACGGCAGGGCCACCGTGACGTCGCTGGGCGGCACACGGAAGTTGTGGACCGGGCCGGCCATGAGCAGCAGGGGCGTGCGGGCGTAGTAGACGCCGGCGAACCCGCGCACGACGGTCTTCGCATCGCCCGTCGGATCCCACGCGAAGCCGGCCCGCGGCCCGAGCTGGCCGCCGCTGCTCGGGATGGTCGTCGGATCGACCGTGCGGCCGATGGGGAAGCGCACGCCGCGCAGTTGAGCGAGCAGGACGTCGTTGTCGGCGTCCGGCGCGGGGTTGAACTGCCCGTCCCAGCGCAATCCGTAGTTGACGGTCAGGTTGGGCGCCACCCGCCACTCGTCCTGCACGAACAGGCCCACCTCGTCGGTGGCGAACGATGCCTCCAGGTTGCCGATCTGCTGCACGTAGAGCAGCGACGGCGAGCCGAAGCGGTTCGGAACGGCGCCGCCGACGCCGATGATGTCGAGCGTGGTCTCGACGTCCGACCCGAAGACGAGGTAGCCGCCGTTCTGGAAGAAGCCGAACGTCTGGTCGATGAAGACGTGGTTGTAGTCGAAGCCGGCCTTGACGCTGTGGCCGCCGGCCAGCCACGTCACGTTGCCGCCCGCCTGCGCGCGCCAGTCGTACTGCGTCGTCGGGCGGAAGCTGCGGGTTCCGAACTCCCCGAGCGACAGGTCGACGAGCGGCGCGAGCGCATTGGCCGAGCGCGGCCGGTCCTCGCGCGAGTACTGCCCGCGCAGCTCGAAGAGCAGGTCGGACGACGCCGCGCTGGTGAACTGGCCGACCAGCGTCTGCGTCGAGTCCTCCTCCGTGCCGTTGGTCTCGAGCGAGCGGTTGGTGGTGGGCGTGATGACGCCGCCGACGCCGTCCGAGTTGAGCGCCCGGTTCGTGCTGCCGTTGTAGCGCACGTTGAAGCGGTTGCCCCGCGGCAGGTTGACGTCGACGCGCGCCAGCCACGCCCGGGCGTCGTTGGTCACCTCGAACGGCGTCTCGAAGCGCCGGTAGTGGTCGTAGCCCTCCCGGCTGGCCGCGGTCGGCTTGAAGCCGTCGAGCCGCGCGAAGCGCACCTCGCGCGGCGCCCTGAACTCCTGCTGCTCGTAGGCGACGAAGTAGAACGCCCGGTTGCGGGCGAGCGCGCCGCCCAGCGAGCCGCCGAACTGGTGCTGCGTGGGCGCCGCGTCCTGGCCGAACGCGTTGCGCGCGGCGAGCTGCTCCGGCCGCAGCAGGTAGAAGGCCGTCCCGCTCGCGTCGTTCGCCCCCGACTTCGTGACGGCGTTGACCAGGCCCCCGGTCGAGCGCCCGAACTCGGGCGAGTAGCCGGCCTTGACGACCCGGAACTCGCGGATCGCCTCCTGCGGAATCGTGAAGGTGAACTGCGACCGCTCGCCGCCGCGGATGCCTCCGAAGAAGGGCTGGTTGTAGTCGGCGCCGTCGATGCTGATGTTGCCGTTGATGCCGCGCTGCCCGGCCAGCGATAGCTGGCCCCGCTGCGGCTCGACCTGCGCCGTGGGGGTCAGCGTCACGAAGTCGTGGAACCGCCGGCCGTTGATCGGCAGGTTCGATATCGCCTGGCTGTCGAGGGTGACGTCCGACGTGTCGGTGGTCGTCTCGACGGCCGAGGTTGCGGCGGTCACGGTGACTACCTCGGCCACGCCGGCGAGCGCCAGCGCGAAGTTGATCGTGCGGCTGGCGCCGACCGTGAGCGTCACGCCGTCGAGCGCAGCCGCGCCGAAGCCGGCCAGCTCGGCGCGGACGTCGTAGCGGCCGGGCGGCAGCAGCATGACGTGGTACACGCCCGCACTGTCGGACACGGCGGTGCGGACCAGGCCGTTGTCGAGATTGACGACGGTCACGGCGGCGCCCGGCAGCACTCCGCCGGTGGCGTCCTCGAGCAGGCCGGTGATCGCGCTGGTGGTCGCCCGGTTCTGGGCGCCCGCCGGCGTCGCCAGCACGATGGCTGCAAGCAGCCAGGGCAGCAGTCGAAGTCCGGGCATCGCTGTAATCGTAGCGAACCGCCGTCGAGAATCGGTGACAGCGCGGTCGGGAAGGGGAGACGCCGGCGTGACGCCTGGTTGACAGTCCGTCGTGAAAACCCCCCGTCGAATGCAGCGGAGCTTTTGCCATCGGCTGTTAACATTCAACTGCCACTGTTTCGATACTGGAGAGTGCTGCCATGCAACGTCTTGTCGCCGCCTGCTGCCTCGTGCTCATCGCCGCCGCCCCGCTCGCCGCCCAGCCCGACGGCTGGACGCGGCCGTTCGAGGGACACCGCGTCATCGGCGATCTCTACCACGTCGGGACCTACGACCTCGCGGTCTTCCTGGTCACCTCGAACGACGGCCACTTCCTGATCAACACGGGGCTCGAGGACTCCGTCCCGCTGATCCGCGAGAACATCGAGGCGCTCGGCTTCCGGCTCGAGGACGTCAAGGTGCTGCTGACGACGCAGGCGCACTGGGACCACACGGCCGCGCTGGCCGAGATCAAGGAGCTCACCGGCGCCGAGATGTGGGCGACGGCCGGCGACGCGCCCGTGCTGGAGGACGGCGGGCTCAGCGATCCGCACTTCGGGGGCCGGGAGTCGTTCCCGCCGGTGGCCGTCGACCGCATCATCGAGGACGGCGAGGTGCTGGAGCTGGGCCGGACGCGGCTGGACGTGCTGGCAAGCCCGGGGCATACGGCCGGCAGCGTGAGCTACACCATGGCGGTGTACGAGAACGGCGTGGACTACGACGTCATCATCGCCAACATGGCCACGATCAACGAGGGCAAGCAGCTGGTGGTCGAGCCGACCTATCCGGGCGTGGCCGACGACTTCGCGGAGACGTTCCGCCGCCAGAAGGCATTGAACATCGACGTCTGGGTCGCGTCGCACGGGGGGCAGTACAACCTGCACGACAAGTACGAGCCCGGGCAGCGGTACCACCCCGACACGTTCGTGGATCCCGAGGGCTTCCGCGCCGAGGTGGAGCGCCTCGAGCAGCTCTACCTCGATCAGGTCGCCGCGGAGCAGCGCTGAGGTAGCCGCCACGGCCGCTTCGCGGCGGCCGAAACGTCGTACAATTCGTCCGTGCCGCCCCCGCGGGCGGCTGCGGAACGGACACGCAGGGAGGGTGGCATGCGACGCCAGCTGATCGGTTGGTTCCTCGTCGCGGCATTGGCCGCGGCGGTCACGGCGGCCCCGGCGCGGGCGCAGGAATCGTTCCGGACCCCGTGGGGCGACCCGGACCTCGAGGGGATCTGGGACACCGACGCGCTGCGGAGCGTCCCGCTGGAGCGCGATCCGCAGTACGGCGAGCGGGCCGTCCTGACGGACGAAGAGCTGGCAGCGCGCGCCGCCAGGGAGCAGTTGCGCGCGGTGGACGACCCGTCCGTGCGTCCCGACGGCGCGCGGGAGAACCTGCGGACGCCGGTGCACTGGGACGAGTGGTCGGACGATCCCTCCGCGCGGACGTCGCTCATCGTGGATCCCCCCGACGGGCGCATCCCGCCGCTGACGCTGGGCGCCCGGCTGCGGCCGGAGGATCCCTCGGCCACCATCGGCTTCGCCGGCGGCAGCTTCGGCCCCGGCCCCTTCAACGGCCCGGAGGACTACAACCCGATCGACCGCTGCATCACGCGCGGGTTGCCGAACACCTGGTTCCCGAGCATCTACAACAACGGCTTCCAGATCGTGCAGAACCAGGATTACGTGGCCATTCTGTACGAGCGGCTGCACGAGCACCGGATCATCCCGCTCGACGGGCGCGCGCCCCTCGACGCGGGCATCCGCACGTGGTTCGGCGATTCGAGGGGGCGCTGGGAAGGGGACACGCTGGTCGTCGAGGTGACGAACTTCAGCGATCGGACGAACTACCGCGGCGCCGGCTCCACGCTGCGGCTGCTCGAGCGCTACAGCCGCGTGGACGCCGACACGGTGCGCATCGAGATCACCGTGGACGACCCGGCGACCTGGACGCAGCCCTGGACGGCGGTCATCGAGGGCAAGAGCGATCCCTCCTACTGGCAGATCTTCGAGTACGCCTGCCACGAGGCGAACTACAACATGACCTTCATGCTCGAGGCGGCGCGGGCCGAGGAGCGGGAGGCGGCGGAGGCCGAGTCGCGTTGAGCGCGTCCGGCGGCGTGCCCGGCTGGCGGTTCAGCGGCCTTGCTCGTCGTCCGGGCGCGACCGCCGCTGGAGAACGCCCTCTCCGACGAGCCGCGCCACCAGGGTCAGCTTCCCCTCGGCATCCAGGCAGTCGGGCAGCTCCTCGACGGCGAACTCGTCGGCCGCCGCGGCGAACTGCAGCGCCGGCCACACGGCGCCCGGCAGCCTGAGCTCCCGGCCGCAGAACCGCAGCAGGCACGTCTCGCCCTCGGTCACGGCCTCGGTGAGCAATCCGGCGCGGCGTCCCACCCGCGAGCCGGCCGTCAGCGGGTCGCCGCGCAGCCGCTGGCTGAACAGGTCGGTGAACAGCGGCACGTCGGCGGCCAGGACCTCGTCCGTGAAGCGCCGCCAGACGACCTCCGGATCGAACTTCGACTGAACGAAGGCCAGCTTCTCGCGAAACAGGCGCTCCCGCGCCGCGGCGGGAAACCCCTCGCCGGCGAACTCGCGCGGGAGGTTGCGGCGCAGCGCTTCCTCCTCGAGCGCCGCCGCCGCGACGCTCTCGACCAGCAGCTCGGCCCAGGTGAAGGCCGTGAGCCCGAGCGTGACGTGCAGCGACGCCTCGCCCGTCGAGCGGGCCGAGTGCATCAGGCCGCGCGGCAGGTAGACGGCGCTGCCCGGGCCGAGCTCGAACTCGTCGCTGACGTCGCCGGGCGGCGTGCCGCGCTCGAAGCGCTGGCCGCGAAGCGGCAGCCGCACCCGGGTGTCGTATATCGACCAGCGCTTCGTGCCGCTGATCTGCAGCACGAAGACGTCATGGGTGTCCCAGTGCGGGGCGAACCCCTGCGCCTCGGGCGGCGTCAGGTACCCGTTGGTCTGGACCCGCGACGAGAAGCGCCGCCCGAGCGCGGCGCACAGCCTCGCCAGCGCCGGCACCCGCTTGTGGAGCTGGTTGAAGATGACGGTCGCGCCGTCGTCGAAGTGCCGCGCGACGTCGAGCGGCTGGATCCGGCCGGCGTCGTTCGTGTACTCGCCGGGCGCCACGTCGCCGTCGCCGCGGACCAGCTTGATGTCGGGATGGCTGGCCGCGTGCGTGCCCAGCACGACGTCGAGGTCGGTCACCGAGAGCAGCTCGGCGTAGTAGGCGGGCGCATCGCGCCGGACGTGGACCAGCTGCTGCTCGTAGTGGTCGCGCTCGAACTCCGCGGGCGGCAGCGGATCGAGGAGCCAGGCGTACCAGTCGCGGTCGATGGCGGGTCCCGGCTCGGTGTGGTCCGTCGTCATCTGAGCGCTCCGTGCAATGCGGCCGGTTGCGCGTCCCTCCGGCGCGACCGTCTCGAAGGCCGCGTCACGACTTGACGGCCGGGGTACGCGGCACTAGGATATTGAGACTCGTTCTCATTTTACAGACTCTGGGAGACACGTCATGCGCAAACCGGAGAACCCGCAACCCGGCACGAACCGTCCGGCATCGCCGGCGTCGCTGACCGACGCGGACATCAGCAGCGCCCGGGTCGATCGCCGCTCGTTCTTCTCGCGCGCGATCGCGGCCGGCTCCATCGCGGCGGCTGCCGCCCTGACCGCGGCCTGCCCCGGCGGCACCGACTCCGACGGCGCCGGCGACTCCGACGGCGGATCCCACTAGGCAGTCCGCGCCCTGGCACGGCGCGGACTCGTGCAAAGGTTGGCGGCGCGCCGCCTGCGGTCCCCCGCCGGACATGTCGCTGCGCAGGGCCATCTTCTGGACCCACCTGGCGGTCGGTGTCGCCGGCGCCATCGTGATCCTCATGATGGCGGCGACCGGCGTGCTCCTCACCTACGAGGCGCAGCTCAACCGCTGGGCGCTGCGCGACTACCGCGCCGCTCCGCCGGCGCCGGGCGTCGCCCCGCTGGGGCTCGACGAGCTGGTCGAGCGCACCACCGGGGAGCAGCCCGCGCGTCTCGCTTCCGTCGCCCTGCGCAGGGACCTGCGCGAGCCGGCCGTCGTTCAGCTCGACGACGGCGCCACCGTCCACGTCGACCGCTTCACCGGCGAGCCGCTCGGCGACGGCGACACGCGCACGCGGCGCTTCCTCCGCAGCGTCCTGACCTGGCACCGGTGGTTCGCCCTCGAGGGGGAGTCCCGGATCATCGGCCGGACGATCACCGCCACCGCCAACCTCGGGTTCCTGTTCCTGCTCGCCAGCGGGCTCTTCCTCTGGTGGCCGTCGAGCCGGCGCCGCGCCGCCTGGCGACACGCGCTGTGGTTTCGCCGCGGCATCAGCGGACGGGCGCGCGATTTCAACTGGCACAACGTGATCGGCTTCTGGTCGGCCGTGCCGCTTGCCATCATCGTCGCGAGCGGCGTCACGATCTCGTACCAGTGGGCCGCCGACCTCGTCCACCGGCTGGCGGGCGACAGGCCGCCGTTTCAGCAGTCACCGCGGCCGTGGGAGTCGGACGGGGGGGGGCGCCTGTCCGCCACGCCGGATCCGGAGGCCTCGCTGGTCGACCTGCAGACGCTGGCCGCGAAGGCCGTCGCCGAGACGCGCGGCTGGCGAACAATGACGCTCGATCTCCCCGAGTCGAGGCGCGACCCCGTCGTGATCGCTGTCGACAGCGGGACCGGCCGCCAGCCTTCGAAGAGCGCGGACTTCCTGTTCGACCGGGCGACCGGCGACCTGGTCGGCCGCGCCGGCTATCCGACCTTCAGCCGCGGCTTCAAGGTCCGCCGCTGGCTGCGGTTCGCGCACACCGGGGAGGTGTACGGCGTCATCGGGCAGTCGCTCGCCGGCCTCGTCTCCCTGGGCGTCGCCGTCATGGTCTGGACCGGCCTCGCCATGAGCTGGCGGCGCTTCTTCGGCTCCGGCAGCCGAGGATGAAGGCAGTTGACGCCGCCAGAAAAACACACTATAAAACCCTGGAAAACCACGCTATCTATCGACGTCGGCGGCGTCCAGCCCTCGTTCCCGAAGGGAGTCGTCTGATCAAGCGTCGTATCGTCGCACCCAGCGACTCTCTCTCCCTCTCTCTCAGCCACGATGGGAGCTGGTCTTATGAAGAGCCTTGCGTCGCGAGCGTCACTCCCTGTATGGCTCATGCGGATTGCAGGTCTCACGATCATCGGGTACGTCGGGTGTCTTGCGCCAATCACGGGAGTCGCCCACATCCAGGCTGCCGGGCAGCAGCCGCAATCGTCGACAACGCCCGCCGCCGTTCCCGCCCGGCAAGCCTTCATCACGCAGCACTGCGTCACCTGCCACAACCAGAGGTTGCAAACGGGCGGGCTCGTTCTCGAGACTGCGGACCTCGGCGACGTCGGCGCGGATGCCGAGACCTGGGAGAAAGTCGTGCGGAAGCTTCACGGCGGCCTCATGCCTCCACCGGGAGCGCCCCGCCCCGACCGGACGACGTCCGAGGCCTTCGTGTCGTGGCTCGAGACGCAGCTCGACCGCGCGGCCGCCGCTCGACCCAATCCGGGCAGAACGGAAACGTTCCACCGTCTGAACCGGGCCGAGTACCGCAACGCGGTTCGCGACCTGCTCGGCCTCGACATCGACGTGGCCTCGCTGCTTCCGGCTGATGGCTCGAGCTATGGCTTCGACAACATGGCTGGCGTTCTCCAGGTCCCGCCGACGTTGATGGAGCGATACCTTGCCGCGGCCAAGAACATCAGCCGCGCCGCCGTCGGAACGCCGCCGTCAGCTCCGAACTACGACGTCTTCCGGGTGCCGGCTGACTTGCCTCAGGACGACCGGGTCGACGGTCTGCCTTTCGGCACCCGCGGTGGGACGCTGATCCGTTACAACTTTCCCGGCGACGGCGAGTACGCCATCCGCGTGCGCCTGGCGCGCGAAGCCGTGGGGGCGGGCGGAGTCGATGTCCCTCGGTATGATGTGCCGCAGCAGCTCGAGGTCGCGTTGGATGGCGAGCCGCTTCAGGTGTTTACGTTGCCTGCGACGGATCGGGCGGATCTGGCGCCTCGGGTCCGCAACCCACGGCCGAGTCGAAACCAGGCGCGTGACGAGCAGGCGCCACGACCAGCACCTCGACGCTACCGGCAAGCGGATCGGAGCCTGGTAGACGCAGATTGGCAAGTTCGCTTTCTTGCAGAGGCCGGCCCGCGCGACGTGTCGGTGACATTCATCAACAGGGTGCCCGCGTTGCTCGAGTCCTTGAACGAACCGTACTTGCATCCCTATCCGGCGGGGGGTGAGACCCTGTGGGGTTCACGGAAGGGCGCGTACCTGAGTCGGGTCGACATCAGTGGCCCCTTTCAGGTCGGAGGGCGGGGTGACACGCCGAGCCGTCAGCAGATCTTTCAATGCTACCCGGTGGATCCTTCCGAAGAGCTGGCGTGCGCAAGGACCATTTTCTCGACACTGACTCGGCGCGCCTATCGGAGGCCCGTGACTGCTGCGGATCTGGAAGGACCGCTCAGGTTCTACGAGCAGGGTCACGCGACCGGGGGGTTCGAGGCAGGTATCGAATTGGGGATCCGACGGCTGCTTGTAAGCCCGGAATTTCTCTTCCGCACGGAAGCCGATCCGCCCGACGTCGCGTCCGGCACACGCTCCCCGGCGGACGTCGCGGCCGTCCAGCCGAGTCACCCGGAGAACATCGACCTGGAAGTGTATGACGTGAGCGATGTCGAGCTCGCGTCTCGTCTGTCGTTCTTCCTGTGGAGCAGCATTCCCGACGACGAGCTGCTCGACCTCGCGACGCAGGGCAGGCTTGGGGACCCGGTCGTGCTCGAGACACAGGTTCGGCGGATGTTGGCCGACAGCCGCTCGCAGGCGCTGGTCGACAACTTCGTCGGCCAGTGGTTGTACTTGCGCAACGTGCCTGCCTTGACGCCGGACTTGTACACGTATCCCGATTTCAACGAGGGCTTGCGCAGAGCCATGAAGCGGGAGACGGAGCTCTTCTTCGAACACATCCTGCGGGAGGATCGGAGTGTTCTGGATCTTCTGACGGCAGACTACACCTTCCTGAACGAAAGCCTGGCGAGGCACTACGGCATTCCGAACGTGTACGGGGACACGTTCAGGCGCGTCACACTCCCGGAGGGCAGCGTGCGCGGCGGGCTGCTGGGGCAGGCGAGCATCCTCGCGGTGACGTCGCTGGCGAATCGGACGTCTCCCGTCGTTCGTGGCAAATGGATTCTCGAGAACATCCTCGGCTCGCCCCCACCAGAACCTCCCGCGGACGTGCCTGCGCTCCCGGAGGAAACCGGCGATGGTCCGGCGGCGATGACGATGCGGCAGCGGATCGCCCAACACCGCGAGAATCCGGTGTGTGCGAGTTGTCACTCGCAGATGGATCCGCTGGGCCTGGGGCTCGAGAACTTCGATTCCACCGGGCGCTGGCGGGAGGTCGAGGCCACGGGCGACGCGCGGGCAGCGTCCTTCAACCCGATCGATAGTTCCGGGGCGTTTCCGGATGGCACGGAGTTCAACACCGTTCCGGAATTGAAGCAGGCCTTGATGGCACGGTCGGATCGCTTTGTTGCCACCATGACGGAAAAGCTGCTCACCTACGCCCTGGGCCGCGGCCTCGAGTACTACGATGCGGCCGCCGTGCGGGCGATTGCGCGCGAAGCTGCCCGCAGCGATTACCGTCTGTCCGCGCTTGTTCTCGGTGTCACGAAGAGTGTGCCGTTTCAGATGAGAGGGAGATCAGGGTCATGACGTTCATCACCAGGAAGGCGTTGCCACGACGGACGTTCCTCCGTGGTATGGGTGCCACGGTCGGGTTGCCGCTGCTGGAGGCGATGATCCCGGGGGTCTCTGCCCAAACGGTGACCGCTTCCATTCGTCGGCTCGGGTTCCTGTATGTGCCGAACGGCGTGTCGATGAACCACCTCGGCGTCAATCATTGGAAGCCGAAGGCTGTCGGCAGCGACTTCGAGCTGTCGCCGATTCTGACTCCGTTGGCGCCGTTTCGCGACCAGTTGACGGTGGTGAGCGGAATGAGTCTGCCGATGGCCGAATCCCTGGGAGATGGCTCCGGCGATCACACGCGCGCCTGCTCGGCGTGGCTGAACGGTACGCATCCATTGAAGACGGAAGGGGCTGATGTGCGAGCGGGCACGACGGCGGACCAGATGGCCGCCGCTGTACTCGGCAAGGAGACGGCCCTGCCCTCGCTGGAGCTCGGCATCGATCTCGAGCACCTCGTCGGCATCGGCGAGAACGGCTATAGCCAGCTCTACCAGAACACGATCTCATGGCGAACTCCCACGACCCCTGCGCCCATCGAGAACATTCCGCGCATCGTATTCGAGCGGTTGTTCGGTGACGGGAGCACTGCGACGGAGCGGCTGAGCGGGATACAGACGGACCGCAGCATCCTCGATGACGTGGCCGAGGAGATGGGCCGGCTGCTGGGAAGGCTCGGCGTGCGCGACCATGCGCGGTCGAGCGAATACTTCGAGGCGATTCGGGAAGTCGAGAAGCGCATCCAGAAGCTGGAGAGCAATTTCGAGCTCACGCAGCCGCCGCCGGAGTTGGCGCAGCCGCCGGGTGGCGTACCCGAAAACTATGCGGATCACGTCAAGCTGATGTTCGACTTGCAGTGGATCGCGTACCAGGCCGATCTCACGCGCGTCTTCACGTTCATGTTCGGCAGGGAGCTGGGCGGTCGACCGTACCCGGAAATCGGCATTCCCGAAGGCCACCATTCGGCATCGCACCACGGCAATCGCCCCGAGGACATGGAGCGGCTCGCGAGGCTGAACGCTTACCACATGCAGTTGTTCGCCCATTTTCTGAAGCGACTGCAGTCAACGCCCGAGGGCGACGGCACATTGCTGGACCACACGCTGATGTTGTACGGCGGCGGTCTGAGCGATTCGCAGTTGCATTCGCACGTCGACGTTCCGCTGGCCGTGGTGGGTGGTGGCTCCGGCAAGGTCAAGGGCGGCCGTCACATGGCGGTTGCCGGGAACCCGCCGATGTCGAATCTTCTCGTGAGCATGCTCGACAAGGTCGGGGTTCATCCGGAGCGGCTCGGCGACAGCACCGGCAAGGTCGACTTCAGCGACCCCGACTTCAGCGACCCGTTGGGCTGAAGGGGAGATGAGTTGACATGTCGAGAATACTCCTGAAGGGGTGTCTGGTCGTGGCACTGCTCGCCATGTCGGGCGTGGGTGCGGCCGGGCAGGACAGTCCGTTGATCGAAGCCGTCAAGGACGGCGACGCTGCGGCCGTGCGCGCGTTGCTCGACGAGGGCGGCGACGTGAATGCCGCGGAGGTTGACGGAACGACTGCCCTGCACTGGGCCGTACACGGCGATCACGTGGACGTGACGGACCTCCTGATTCGCGCAGGCGCCAACGTGCGCGCCATGAACCGGTACGGCGTCGCGCCGCTTTCGCTCGCGTCTCTCAATGGAAGCGAGGCAATGGTTGCGAAGCTGCTGCAAGCCGGCGCGGATCCCGAGACTGCTCAGCCGGGTGGAGAGACCGCCCTCATGACCGCCGCGCGCACCGGGAACGCTGACGTCGTGCGGCAGTTGCTTGCCCGCGGAGCCGATGTGAACGCGACGGAAGAGTGGAAAGGACAGACGGCGCTGATGTGGGCCGCGGCGGAAAACAATGCAGCCGCCGCGAAGGCTCTCATCGCAGGCGGCGCAGACATCGCGGCTCGCTCTCGGGTAAGTCCCGGTGTCGCGGAGTTGGGCAACAGGGGGTTTACGGCGTTCACGTTCGCCGCTCGCGCGGGGGCGATGGACGCTGCCGAAGTGCTCCTCGAGGCTGGAGCAAGCGTGAACGAGACGTTGGCGGACGGCACGAGCGCCCTGGTTCTCGCGGTCATGAGCGCCCGGTACGAGATGGCTGCCTTCCTGCTCGACCACGGTGCGGACCCGAACGCTGCCGCGCAAGGGTGGACCGCCCTGCATCAGATCGTGTGGACGCGCAGACCGAATCGGGGATTCAACACCGTCTTCCAGGCGCCAAAGGGCCGCGTCGACAGTCTCGGCCTCGTCGAGAAGCTCCTGGCACATGGCGCTGACATCAACGCGCGTGTTACCACACGGCGGGCGCCGCGTACCGTTACTGGCCGCAACCTCCTGAGAGTTACTGGTACGACACCCTTGTTCCTGGCCGCTCATCGGGTCGATGTCGACCTGATCCGCCTCCTCCTGCGGAGCGGTGCCGATCCTCTGTTGCCGAATGAGGACGGCACGACGCCACTGATGGCTGCTGCTGGAGTCGGCCTGTACAACCCTGGCGAGAATCCGGGAACGGCCGAGGAGTCCGCCGCAGCGGTACGGCTCTGCCTGGAGGCCGGCGGGGATCCAGCGACCATCGACGCGAACGGAGACACCGCACTACATGGTGCGGCATACTGGGATTCGCCCGGCGCGGTGGAGCTGCTGCTCGCCGCCAACCCTCAGCTGGATCTGGATGTCGTGAACAACCACGGCTGGACCCCCCTGCGGGTCGCGGACGGTGTGATGGTGGAAGCTGGCACTGCCCTGCACTTCGGTCCGGCCGTAGCTGCCCAGCTTCGTGCGCTGCTGAAAGAACGTGGTTTGCCGGTCCCTGCCCCGGTTCCCTTCGATGCCGCGCAGATACCGCCCTATTCCGACCGATGAGAGTCGCTCAGGTGAGACTTCAGGATCGCGTTCGCAATCGCCTGGCGGCGGACCGATCTGCGCCGGTCCGGGAGTCGTCCACTGGCCATTCGTCGGATGGTCCACTCACAAGTCCCGCGAGTCTATTCGGGCCACACGTAGGCCGTCCCGCCGCACGGCTGTACCAAGCGTTCATTGGAATCGGCCGGCAGAGCGTGCAGGTCACGGCGCCATGAACCTTGAAGTCCACGGACGACCGCCAGAGTCGAAATGGCGGAGTCCCACTCATGCTCGTTTCGAGGTACGACTGTACCGCACCCGGTTTCTTGGACACAAGTTTGGGCTACGCGGCTTGGCGTAGCTCGTACTCCTCGCGGGCCTCGAGTGGCGTGCGATAGGCGAGCTTCTCAAGGCGCCAGCACCGGTTGTAGCGCTCGACGAACTCGGCGACGGCGGCGCGCACGTCGGCGAGGTTTCGAAAGACCCGGCCGTAGACGACCTGCTCCTTGAGCGTGCGATTCCAGCGTTCGACGACGCCGTTGGTCTCCGGCTCTTCGAGCAGGCCGAAGCTGGGGCGGATGCCCCAGTAGCGGACCTGGTTGAGGAAGTGGTCCGACAGATACTGGCTGCCGTGATCCATCCGGAGCGCCAGCCCGCGGGCCGCGTCGGCCTCGACCGAGCCGTAGCATCGCCGGAGCCCTTGCGCGACCGGCTCGAGGGCCGCGAAACGGCTCCCCACCTTGCACACGTGCCAGCCCACGCACTCGGCGTTCCAGTGGTCGACGGCCGCGAAGGTCCAGACCCAGCCGTCGTCGACGGTCAACACCCGCGCGCCGTCGGTACCCCACATGACGTCGGGCGCCGAGGTGACAATCGTGCCGTCGTGCGGCTTCGGCTCACCCTGCCGCCCGCGGTGAGGCGAGAGCAGGCCCTGCGCGCGCATCACGCGCAACACCCGTGTCCGCGAAACCCGCACCCCGTCGAGAATCCGCAGCCGCGCGTGGACCTTGCGATGGCCCTCGCCCTGGAACGGCGAGCGGGCCAAGTCGTTGCGAACGGCCGCCAGCAACTGCGCATCAGACAGCGCGGGCGTCGGCCCGCGGCGGCGTGGGCCATCAGCCCGCGCTGGGTGCTGCATGCGAGCCCGCCTGGCGTAGAGCGCCGAGCGCGACCGCTCCCACGTTCGACACACTCGCTCGAGACCGTAGCGTCGCCCCGTCGTCGCGGAGGTCGTTTGGCTCATCGTCGCGACCTCCGCGTCGCCAAAGGGAGGCGATGCTCCGCTGCGCGGGCACGCGACCGCAACAGCTCGTTCTCCATCGACAGCTCCCCGATGTGCCGCTTGGCCGCATCCAGCTCCGCGGCCAGCGGCTCACCGGCCTGCTCCTTGAGACCCAGCTCGAGACCGGCCAGCGCCCGCGCCTTCCACCTCTCCAGGCGATAGACCTCCACCCCGACTTCACGCGAGACCGCGTCGAGCGGCTCGCCGCGCAGCAGCCGCAACACCACGTCCCGTTTCCGGCTCGCGCTCCACCGTTGCCCCGGCGCCAAGGCCCCCGACCCCACCGCCGCCGCGTCGGCGCCGACTCCGGTCGCCCTCCGGGCTCCCTCCGTCGGCGCCGACCCAGCTCCCTTCACCCGTCTCGATCCAACCATGCCCCCTACCTCCTGCGACATCGGATTCTCCCTTAATCCGTGTCCAAGAAAACTGGGGGCGCCCCATTTCGAGGTACGACATCGACGGCGAACAACCGACTCAGGCGCTTGTTCATTAGGGCGGTGTTCGGGTCCTTGAAGCTGTAGCACTCGTTAAACTGCGCGTAGTACAGCACCTTGGGGTGGGTTTCCGTAACGAATACGTCGGGGAACGCCTGTCGCGCGGCGACCAGCGCCGCCATTCCGTTGAGGCTCATCGCTCCGTAGAGGGAGTTGGGCGCTACGACGCTCTTCTGCACCTTGGGATAGCGGTGTCGAAGCCAGCGATCCGCCGGACGCCAGCCGTGCGGACCAGTACCCCAGCAGGTAAGGGTGTCGACTCCGAGTCCAAGGAGTGTCTCGATATTGAGAATCGATGCAACCGCGTCCTCAACGGTGTCGACGGTCTTCGTAGTCACGTCGACGATATTGCCGTCCCGGACCGTCGCCCGGGCGAGTCCATGCTTCCCGTCGCCGCCGGGGTCGTATCCGATCACCATGCCCGTCATCATCTTGCTCCACACAGATCGTACCGGTGACAAGCCGGTTTGACAACCCGGCAAGAGCTCCTCGCGCTGCCGGAGGGCTCAGTGGCCACCGGCCACATCGTCGGGCCGGCAGTGAGTGCGTGCCCTCGTTAGCGTCCAGACGGCCGGCGCCAGATCGGCTTCTAGACTCCTATTCGATGCCCTGACACATGTACCTGCGGTTTCCTGTCTCTTCCAAGAACTCGACTATCTCGTGACACACTTCGAAGTTGTCCGCCCATCCATGGAGAGTAGCGACGTGGTACCACCGTCTTGCTCAACAGGACTCGACTGGTAAGGACCAGCATCTCGGGAGTCAAACGGCTCCGGGCCGCATCCTGAGGAGGCGAACCACCAAGAGATCGCCGACACCGCAGCCAGGACGGTCCACCCCACAATGGCCTCCTTTGCTTCAGTGGCATCGTCGGGCCGGCAGTCTCCGCGTGTGCTCGCTGGCGTCCAGGCTCTCCGTTGCGCTCCGACCCCGGTCCGCGGGGTTGCGGCCTTGACGCCGGCTCCGCGCACGGTCGTCCGGGTTGGCTTGGTCCGCTTGACACTTGACAATCCTCGCAGGCTTCACCGACTGCGTATTTCGGAGGATGTGGATCGCCGATTTCGGCGGCAGTGGATCGCTTTCGCGCCTGTTCGTCAACGTGTTCCAGCCGTCGTTCAAGCTCGCTGAGAAGACCCGTGACGGCGCCCGCGTTCGCAGCAAGCGCTGCCACGCGCCGGAGACCCCGTGCTCACGGCTGCTGGCGTCGGACGCGATTCCGGCTGTGACCAAGGACCGACTCCGCGCGGTGATGGGCACCGTGAACCCGCTCGGGTTGCTGGACGAGATCCGCGCGGTTCAACCTCACCTCGCGGGCTTGGCGGCGGGCGCGACGGTCCATGGGCGTCAGGATCTCCAGCACGTCGGTCGTGTTGACCTCGGAGACGGGCCGGCGACCGACGCGCGGGAACACGTACCGCGCCATGCTCCCACTCCGCCACCAGTTCTGTGCGTGCCACCGGCCGCGCCAGCCGCCGCGCTTCTGTTCGAGCGCGCGTTGGGTGGGCTTCGGCGAAGGTGGGAACGCCCTGGACCCGGCGCTTCTCCGAGAAGGGATCGCCGCCCGAGAGCGCCAGCATCCGGTTGGTGAGCGCCTGCTCGCGCGGGACGAGCGTGGCGGCGCCGAGCCCGAGTTCGCGGCGGCGGCCGGGTGACGAGCCGCTGGACCCAGCTTCGGGTCTAGCCCATGTTTACCAACGGTAGATCCAAGCTATTTTAGAATCAACGACTTGCGCTGATGGAACGGCTCGAGTGGCACTACAAACGTGTGCCAAGCGGGCCGCGGTCGGTGGGTTCAGACGATCGTCTTGCGGACGCCGCCTGGGTGCGGGTCGACGCCGAGGGCGTCGTAGACGGCGCGCTGCTCGGGTTGGGGTTGCGTGGCGGTGCGCACGTGCAGGGTGCGGCCGTCGGGCCGTCGGAAGGTGGCGGTGACGCGTTGCTGACCGTCGACGAGGCGTCTGAGGGTGGTCCAACAGGCGTGGCTGCCGTGGTCGCGCAGGCGGGTTCGGATGAGCTGGACGAGCTGGTAGGCGATGACGGTGATGAACAGGTGGCCGTCGGCGCGTCGCTGCTTGCGGTGGTAGATGGGTCTGAGGCCGAGTTCGGACTTGAGCGCACGGAAGACGGCTTCGACGTCGGTGAGCGTGGTGTAGGTGCGCCAGAGCGTGTCTTCGTCCCAGTCGGTCTCGCTGCTGCGCAGGCAGTAGACGCCGGGATGGGTGAGCATCGAGCCGTCCTGCGGGCGGCGGGTCCAGGTGACGGCGACGGCTTGGTTGCCGGTCTCGTCGGCGGTGACGTTGATCTGGTAGTGGGCGGCGACGCGGGTATGCCGGGCCTTGAGGCGCCCGATGCGCTGCCAGACCTGTTCGACGCGCTTGTGGGCGCGGGGCCGTGACAGCCCGTCGTTGAGCTTGGTCAGGGCGGCCTCGAAGCGGGTGGCGAAACGCTCGACGATGCCGCGTTCCTTCTCGGCCCGCTCCTCCGAGTAGCAGTAGAGCCGCACCTCGTCGGGGTCGGTGGCGACGACCTTGTGCAGCTGCACGGTCTGTTTCGATTGCGTCTGGATCGACACGGCGGCGTCGGCGTCGAACTGCCGGTGACGCTCGCGGCTGACGACCAGGTAGCGATAGTGGTTCTCGCGGAGCCAGCTGATGGCGGCCTCGGTAGCGATGCCGCGGTCGACGACGACGAGGGCGCCGGCCGGCGCGTCGAGCGCGTCGAGCATGCCGGCCAGGGTGCGGTGTTCGCGGACGTTGCCGGCGAAGACCTTCGAGCGGCGCACGAAGCCTGAGGCATCGAGCATCAGACCGAGGGTCAGCAAGGGGCAATCGCTGCGCCTCTCTTTCGAGTGCCCGCGCTTGGCCTGCGGCTGCTCGTTCGCCTCGCCTTCGAAATACGTGTTGGTCAGGTCGTAGAGGGTGACGGTCGGCTGCAGGTCGAAGAGCCCGAGGGCGCGGTCAAACAGGTGCGCCTCGATCGCGTCGCGATGCTTCACCAACTGGTCCGAGGCGCGGTAGAGCTGCATGGCGCCGACAGTCTCGAAGTCGACGCCGAGCAACTCGCCGAGGCCGCTGCGCTGCTGCAGCCAGCGGTGCGTCTCGCGCTCGGAGGCCGGGTGGGCCATGCGCCCGACGATGACGCCGGCCGCCGCTGTGCGCAACGCGCCGTTGACACCCAGGCGGGCCAACAAGTCCGGCAGGCCGACCTGGTCGAGCGCCCACAGACCCAACTGCTCGACGCCGATGCTGCGGGGGCGGACCAGGCGCAACGAGTCGACGTCGACCCGCTGGATGTCTGCCGCTACGCCGGTCGGCCTGCTCGCCTCGGCGCCGCGGGCGAGCAACTGCGCGGCGATGCGCTGCGCTTCCTCCTCGACGGCGGGCGGGCAATCGGTCATCAGCGGTACCTGGCCGCCCAGCACGTCGGCGATGCGGGTGCACAGCAGCGGCCAGTCAGCCTGGGCAATGTCGAAGTGGCGCCCGAGGTTGAGCAGCGTGCGCTGACGCACGGTGTGGCCGAGGCGTTCGGTGTGGACCAGGCGGTGCGAGAAATAGGGCTTGCCGTCAGCGGTCCGGCGGGTCTGGGTGCGCCGAATGAACACGCTGCCACGATAGCGGGGTGCACTACCGCGAAGCAAGCGCACTGATACGATTATGGCACTACATCGCGTTCTGCCAAATCCTGATCATTTAGAATCAACAAGTTGCAGGCGCACACGCCTCAAAATACCGCCCAAAAGGGCAAAATCGCCCGTCAACTTGGTAAACATGGGCTAGGTCTAGGTCGGCTGGACGACCAGGTACAGTCCGTTGCCGTCCGCGTGGCGTCCGGGCGGCGAGGAACGGACG
This sequence comes from Vicinamibacterales bacterium, assembly GCA_963665465.1. Classification (GTDB taxonomy): domain Bacteria; phylum Acidobacteriota; class Vicinamibacteria; order Vicinamibacterales; family UBA8438; genus JAAXGX01. The sequence continues at coordinate 2,124,880 of OY762226.1, read as the reverse complement.
AAGGCGGCCGAGAGCGCCTTGTCGGGGTGGCGTCCTCGGCGCTTGGTTCTGTGGGGTGTGGCGGCGGTCTTGGCTACAACACCCAATCCCCCAACAATTGCGGGATTGGGCTGGATTCCGCCATACGCTCGTGATCCGGACAGTCCGCGCCGCCTTCTACGGCGCAGCCTCCTGTCAAGGCAGCGCAAAGACGAACAGCGTGTTCCCGGCGCTCGGGCGCAGCTCCGGCGTCAGGCGCGTGAAGGCCGAGGATGTGCCGGCCGTGCCGGTGCTGACGGCGACGTACTGGCGGCCGTCGACCGCGTACGTGACGGGGAAGCCGGTCACGGCCGAGCCGATGTTGATCTCCCAGAGCACCTCGCCGGTCTCCTGGTCGAACGCGCGGAAGCGGCCGTTGACGTCGCCGCCGAACACCAGGCCGCCGCCGGTCGTCACGAGCGACATGGTGGCCGAGCGCTGCTCGTGCTTCCAGGCGGTGGCGCCCGTCTCGGCCGAGATGGCCTGCACGGTGCCGACCTGGTCGGTTCCCGGCGCGAGCTGGTTGATGACCGCGAGCTGGTAGTGGCTCTCGGCCTCCGGCGTGGCCAGCATGCGGGCGCAGACGTTGCGCAGCGGCATGTACATGGTGTTGGTCAGGGGGCTGTAGGCGCCGGCCTCCCAGTCCTTGCCGCCGTACCAGCTCGGGCAGGCCAGCACCTCCTGGCCGGACGCGGTGAACACCAGCTCCGAGTTGGTCGCGACCGCGCCGGTGGCGCCGTCGATGCCGCTGATGACGTTCTGGGTGACGGTGGGCGTGGCCCACAGGAACTCGCCGGTCTCGCGGTCGAGCGTGTAGACGACGCCGGTCTTGCCCGGGATGCCGGTGACCACCTTGCGCACCTCGCCCGGCCGGATGCCCGGGTTGATCCAGCTCACCGCGCTTGGATCCGGGGCCACGGCGGTGTCGACGAGGAGCCGCTCGAAGGGGTGGTCGAGGTCCCAGTGGTCGTTCAGGTGCTGGTAGTACCAGACGATCTCGCCGGTGTCGCCGTCGAGCGCCAGCGTCGAGTTGTGGTAGAGGTGCGTGTTCTCGGTCCCGCCCAGCAGGAACTTCGGCGCGGGGGACGTGACGGATGTCCCGACGTAGACGAGGTTCAGCTCCGGATCGTAGCTCGGCGCCATCCACGAACCGACGTGGCCGCGCTCCTCGTAGGGCACGCCGCCCCACGTCTCGTCGCCCGGCTCGCCGGGCGCCGGGATCAGGCGCCGGCGCCACAGCTCCGCGCCGGTCGCCGCGTCGTGCGCGGTGATCACGCACGCCTCGGGCCCGGCCCACGGCCGGCAGCTGCGTCCCGAGACGACCTTGCCGTTGGCGACGATCGGGCCGGCGGAGTGCCGGGCGGGGTGCGTCTTGTAGTCGAGGATCTCGGTCTCCCACACCAGCCGGCCGGTGACGGCGTCCACCGCGTAGGCGTAGTCGTCGTTCCCGGTGTCGATGACGAGGTTGCCGTAGATGGCCACGTTGCGGTTGACGGAGACGAGGCCGCGGATGTACTCGTCCACGTCGTCCGGGATGGGGCGGCGGTACTCCCACAGCAGATCGCCCGTCACGGCGTCCATGGCCTGCAGGACGTCGTTGGGGTTCGGCATGTACATCGTGCCGTCGTAGACCAGCGGCGTGCCCTGCTGGCTGCCGGCGTGCAGGCCGCGCGACCAGACCATCCGCAGCTCGCCCACGTTGTCGCGGTCGATCTGGTCCAGCGGGCTGTAGCCCCAGCCGTCCAGCGTGCGGCGCCACATGAGCCAGTCCGCGGGGTCCGGATCCTGGAGCATCGCGTCGGTGACCGGGACGAAGTCGGACGTCTGCGCGGCCGCCGGGCCGGCGGCCGCCGGCAGCAGCGCGAGCCCGACGAGCAGCGCGAAGCACGGAGCGAGAGACGGTCGGTTCATGGCGGCACTCCTCGTCAGCGGGCCGTGTAGGTCCGGCTGTAGCCGTTGCGGCCGTTCGTCATGGTGAACTGGCCGTCCGGCGCCACGGACGCCCTGAGCCAGTGCCCCTGGCAGTCCTCGCTCTCCTCGAAGTTGGCGATCAGGTCTTCCGCCGTGTTGTGGTCCGGGCTCTCGAGGGCGAGATGGGTCTGCCAGATGTCCTCGACGCCCGGCACGGCGGCCGCCCGCTCGTACATGTGCGGCGCGGTGATGCCCTTGCGGGGACCGTTGTTGAAGACGACCACCTGGGGGCTGATGGCCCACAGGTGGGCCGGCGCGCCGGCGCCGTCGAACGCCCCGTGGCGGCTCGTCTGGTAGAGCGTGACCTTGCCGAGCCGGTTGACGGGGCACGACAGCTGCATCTCCATGTCCCAGTCGAGGTCGCCGAGGTTGAGGAACGAGAAGCGGCCGAAGCTGAACAGCGCCCCCAGCGTCCGCTGGTTCTCGGGCGAGGCCGCTGGCTTGTGCTCCGCCCCCTCGCAGTGGGGGTTCGGCCCGCCGCCGTCGAGCGTCTCGGTGATCAGCTCCATGTTGGACGAGATGAACTTCAGGTCGACGCCGCCGAGCTGCATCGTGTCGCCGGCCGCGGCAACCATGCGGGCGTCGCCGGCCACCTCCAGGTAGAGCTCGCGCCACACCTGGTTGCGCTCCTCGGTATCGCCCCCGTGATCGAGGAAGTGGTCGATCGGGATCAACTCGTCCAGCTCGGCGAGGCTGCCGACGTGGTCGGTGTGGAAGTGGGTGATCAGCATGTAGTCCAGCTTCTCGAGGCCCGCCTCCTGCATCGTCGCCGCGATGCGCCGGGCGTCGCGGCCCTCCGGGCGCGGCCAGCCCACGTCCACGAGCAGCGACTCTCCGGTCGGCGCGATCACCAGGGTGGCGCCCCCGCCCTCCACGTCGATCCAGTAGATGTCCATGTTCCCGGACTGCGCGAAGGACGTGCCGGCCGCGCCGTGCACGCCGGCCGCCAGCGACAACGAGAGCCACCCGATCGCAACCATGATTCGCATGACAACCTCCTGACGGAACCGGCTTCCGGCGTCAGTACTCGTCGTAGCCCTCGGTGAGCTCAATGTAGGTTCCCGACGGGTCCGTCAGGAAGGCGATCTTCAGCTCGACGCTCTCCACCTCGCGGTACTCCACGTCGAGCTCGATGCCCATCGCCTCGAGCTTCCGGCAGAAGGCCTCCAGGTCGTCGACCTCGAAGCCGATGTGGTCGAGCGCCCGCCCGCGGGTCGGTGCGGTCGCCTCCTCGGCGTCCCCGAAGCTCATGTTCATGCCGGGCACGTCGGTCGTCGTCCCGATGCGCCCGCGGGGGCGGACGCCGAGCGAGAACACCCTGGCGTACCACGCCAGCAGCTCCTCGTAGTCCGGCGTGATGAAGTGGATGTGGTAGCCGGCGATCGGGACGTGCAGCGACGGGTCTTCCTGCAGCTCGACCCAGACGCCGTCGGGCGCCAGCACGTAGGCGTTGGGCATGCCCTCGGCACCGATGAACTCGGGGCCGACCTCCATGCCGGCCGCGCGCCACCTGGCGAGGAAGTCGGCGGTGTTGCGCACCTTGAAGCCGAAGTGGTCGAGCACGGACCCCTGCATGGGCCCGCTCGGATCGCGCTCGGTCAGGGCGATCAGGAAGTTCGGCAGCCGAATGGCGGTCAGCGGCCCCTTCTCGACGACGACGCCGTCGAAGTACTCGACCCACAGCTTCTTGTGCACCTCGATGTCGGCCACGTTCAGGTGCACGTGGCCGTAGGTGATGCCGTCGGCGTTCGGCGTCGCGAGCTGGGCTTCGGCGGCGGGCGCCGGCGAGAAGGCGAGGGCGAGCAGCAGGATCGCAGTCGGCAGCAGCCTCATGGTCGGTGCTCCTTTCGGCGGCGCGCAACCCGGACCGGGCTGCCGGCCGCGACCGGTTGCCCGGAGCCATCTAGAGTATCGTAGTTTGGTAGGCCTTGGTACCGGCCCCGGTGCCGGTCAACGGAGGCAAGCCTGTCACGTCGATTCCGGCGGGCGCTGTGTCGCCTGCCGCTCCTGCCGCTGATCTTCCCGCTGCTGGCCGGCGCTTCGGTGGAGGCCCAGGCGCCGCCCGCTGCGACGGGCGTCGTCGTCGACGGCGCGAGCGGAGAACCGGTGCCGGATGCCCGGGTCGCCAGCGGCGCCGAGACGGTCGCGACCGATGCCGCAGGCCGCTTCACGGTCGCCGTGGCGGCCGGTGACGAGACGCTGCGGGTGGCGGCCGACGGCTACCTCGAGACCGCCGTCGAGCTCGAGGCCTCCGTCGCCGGCGAGCGCCCGGGGCTGGAGATCGTGCTCTTCCGGAACACGTTCGCCGAGACCGTGGAGGTGGTGTCGCCGCCCCCCACGGCCGACCGGCCTTCGGCCACCCCCATCGCGGCGGAGGAGGTGTTCGCCGTGGCCGGGGCGATCGACAACATCTTCCGCACGCTGAACACGCTGCCGGGCGTGGCGCTGACCGGCGACTTCGCCAGCCGGCTGGCGGTGCGCGGCGGGACGCCCGATCAGAACCTGACCATCATGGACGGCGTGGAGATCCACAACCCGTTCCGGCTGTTCGGCCTGGTCAGCGCGTTCAACCCGGAGACCGTGGAGCGCTTCGAGCTGACGGCCGGCGGCTTCGGCGCCGCCTACGGCGATCGCCTGTCGTCGCTGCTGATTGTCGACAACCGCACCGGCGAGCGCGACTTCCAGGGCTCGACGTCGGCCAGCGTGACCGACGCCAACGCGGTGTTCGAGGGCACCGCGCCGGGCGGCGGCTCGTGGCTGCTGAGCGGCCGGCGGACCTACTACGACCTCGTGGCGGGGCTCTTCACCGACCAGGGGCTGCCGCGCTTCGCCGACGTGCAGCTCCAGGCGAACTGGACGTTCGGCCCGGGGCACCGGCTGTCGGTGCTGGGGCTGACCAGCCGCGAGCGCGCCGACTTCCGGCTCGACGACGAGGACGACCCGGCGGCGGGCGAACGGGGACGCTTCATGTCCGAGGCCGGGAACGACCTCGGCTCGCTGCGGTTCGACGCGCTGCTCGGCAGCGGGGCCACGTCGCGCACCATCCTGTCCTGGTACCGCAACACGGACCTGCTCGACGTGAACGCTTCCTTCGACGCGGATGCGCGGCGGTCGAACACCCCGGACGAGGGCGTCGCACGCGGCATGACGAACGTCATCTTCAACCGCGCGCTGGCCGTGCGCGACCTGTCGCTGCGCCAGGAGTTCGCCGTGCAGCTCTCGCCGGCGCACACCGTCGATACCGGCTTCGAGCTGCACCGCCTGGCCTCCGGTCTCGGGCTGTCCATCAGCGGCGACCGCAACGAGACCGTGGCGAATCCGTCGAGCGTGCGCGGCGGCGCCGGGCTGCCGGACGAGCTCGACTCGGATCTGGGCGGCACGCGCGCCGCCGCCTGGGTGCAGGACCGCTACACGGTGACGCCCCGGCTGTCGGTCGAGCCCGGCCTGCGCGTCGACTGGAGCACGGTGAACGGCGACGCGGTCGTGTCGCCGCGCTTTGCCCTGACTGTGGCGCTCGGCGGCGGCAGCCGGCTGCGTGCGGCGGGCGGCCTGTACACGCAGAGCCCCGGCTACGAGAAGCTGATTCAGTCGGACTACGTCTTCGATCTGTCGCCGGCGAGGGTCCGGACGCTGCGGCACGAGCGGTCGCGGCACCTGGTGCTCGGGGTGGAGAAGGACCTCGGCGCCGAGACGCTGGCGCGCGTCGAGGGCTACTACAAGACGTTCGACGATCTCATCGTCGGCCGGCTCGAATCCGACGCGGAGCGCCTGGCGCGCGTCGAGCGCTACGAGTTCGCGGCGGGCTTGCAGGACAGCGTGCCGTCCGCGCCGCAGATCACCACCATGCCGGTGAACGGCGGCCGCGGCGCCGCGTACGGCGTGGATGCCTACCTCGTGCGCAGCGACCCGGCCGCCAGGCTGACGGGCTGGCTGTCCTATGCGTGGGGGCGCGCCGATCGCGAGACGTACGGCCTGCGCTATCCGTTCGAGTACGATCGCCGCCACGCGTTCAATGCCGTCGGCCTCTACCGGCTGGGCCGGAACTGGAGCGTGGCGGCCACCGCGCAGGTGGCGACCGGCTTCCCCTACACCCCGGCCGCCGGCGTGCGGGTGGCTGCCGAGGAGGACGCCGCCGGGCGGCTCGTCGCGGCGCGCGACGCCGCCGGTGCCCTCGTCTACACGGTCGACTTCGGCGGCCTCGGCAACCTGCAGCAGGGCCGCCTGCCGCACTACGCCCGCGTCGACCTGCGGATCACCCACCGGCCCGGCGGCGCCGCCGGGCGCTGGTCGTGGTACATCGAGGTGATCAACCTCCTCAACCGCGACAACCCGGTCGAGCTGGAGACGGGCCTCGAGCACGACCCCGCCGGCAGCCTGCCGCGCGTCGTCGCGCGCCCGACGGCCGGCTTCCCGCTCATCCCCTCGTTCGGCGTGCGCGTCCGGTTCTAGATTCAGACGGGGCTGGGCTTCATCTTGACGGGGCTGCGCCCCGAGCCCCCGGCGTCCGCCCGGTCTCCCTCCGGCGAGAGCATTCACGGGCACTTGTGGGACAATCTGCGCAATGACTTCACGACGTCTACGCCTGTTCGTGCTGATCGCCATGGCGGTGCTCGCGGGCTTGCCCGCCCCGCGTACGGCCGCGGCGCAGACGCCCGACGGCGCCTACCGCGGCTACCTGGCCGTGCGGCTGGGCGAGGGCGGCGGGCTCGAGGTGATCGACGAGCTGCACGCCGGCAAGCTCTTCGTGCCCGCGTCGGTGCTCAAGGTGCTGACCGTGGCGGCGACGCTGGAGCACCTGGGCGCCGACTACCGCTGGGTCACGCGCCTGGCCGCGGACGGCGCGGTGGACGGGGCGGTGCTCGACGGCGACCTCGTCGTCGAGCCCGGCGCCGATCCCACCTGGGGCGAGTTCTTCGACGGCGGCGCGGCCGGGCCGCTCGCGGCGCTGGCGGCGCAGGTGCGGGAGCGTGGCATCGAGCGCGTCACGGGGGATCTCGTGGTCGACGCCGGCCGCTTTCCGGGGCGGCCGCATCCCGTCGACCGCGGCTACGACGATCTCCCGTACCGCCACGGCACGCCGACGGCGGCGCTCGCCGTCGACGAGGCGACGCTCGCGGTGCGCGTTGCGCCGGGCACGTCGGTCGGCGCGCCGGCGCGGGCCGCTGCGCCGGAGGGGCTGGAGCTGATCAACCGCACCACGACGGTCGGCTCGGACCGCCACGGCGCGGGCACGCTCGACTTCATCCCGCTGTGGGGTACCGACACGCTGCTGCTGCGGGGCGAGTACCCGATCAGCGAATCGTCGTTCCTGGTGCCCGCCAGCGACCCGAATCCTGCGCGCCGCGCGGCGCAGCGCCTGCGCGCGGCGCTGCGCGAAGCCGGCGTGAGCGTGGCGGGCGGCGTGCGGCTCGCGAGGCGGCCGGGAGCGGACTCCGGCCCGGCAACCGTGCTGGCGGAGCTCCGCTCGCCGCCGCTCGGAGAGCTCCTGCCGCACGTGCTCACGCGAAGCCACAACTGGTATGCCGACACCCTGGCGCTGACACTGGGGCGGGAGGTGGCCGGGAGCGGCCGCTTCGACGACGGGGTGGAGGTGATAACCGACTTCGTGGCCGGGCTGCCTGCCGTCGGCGAGTCGGCGCGGGTCGCGGCGTGGCTCGTGGACGGCTCCGGCCTCTCGCCGGCCAACCTGGTGGCGCCGGCCACCGTCGTGCAGGTGCTCGTCCACGTTGCCGGCCGGCCCTGGGGCCCCACGCTCATCGACGCGCTGCCGAAGCCGGGCGTGGGCACGCTCGCGGCGTGGCCTTCCCTGGTGCCGGTGGCTGCCAAGACCGGGACGCTGCGCCACACCGTCGCGCTGGCCGGCCTGCTCGAGCCGGCGTCGGACGCGCCGGTCTTCTTCTGCTACTTCGTCAACCACAGCCCGGGCGGTCGCACCGCCGCGCGCCGCGAGATCGCCGCCGCCCTCGCGCGCTGGCGGGCCGCCGCCAGCCGTTGAGCTCGGGCCAGGAGTCTGCGCCGTAGAACGGTGCAGACTCCCGCAAAGGCGCGCACAGCGCCTCGGCGGGAGCGACGCGGGGCTGTGGGGCCCCCGCAAGCGGCCGCCGGGGGTTCGGGGCAGAGCCCCGTCTGGATGAAGCCCTACAACCCGCGCAGGCCCTCCGTGAGCGCGATGGACGTGCCCCAGGGGTCGGTCAGCAGGGCGTAGCCGATGCCCGCGGGGCTGCGGCGGTAGGGCGCGTCGAACGTCACGCCCTGCGCCTCGAGCGCGCGGCAGAACCCCTCGAGGTTCTCCACCTCGAAGCCGATGTGGTCGAGCATGCGTCCCCTGGTCGGCGCGCCGCCGCCGTCCGGGTTGTGGGAGAAGTTGAAGTTGATGCCCGGCAGATCGACCGCGTCGTAGCGCCAGCGCAGGCCGGGGACGCCGCCGAACAGGCTCGCGTACCAGCGCCGGGCTTCCGCCACGGCGTCGTCGAGCAGATAGAGGTGGAGATGGTGGGCGCGGATCGGGCCGACCAGCGGCTCGTTGTGCCGCCGGGTGACGGGATCGGCGCCGCCGTCGGCGCGCGTGAACGTCAGGTTCGTGGCCGTCTCGTCGAACAGCTCGATGCGCTCGCCCCCGGGCGAATACACGTTGGCGATGCCCCCCGAACCGAGGCGCTCGAGCGCGATGCCCGCGGCCGCGATGTCGTCGAGCGAATGCACCCGGAACGCCATGTGATTCAGGATCGAGCCCTCGGTGCCGCCGGACGACTCGCCCTCGTCGAGCAGCACCAGGACGTCCGGGAACCTCACCACGACGGTGTCGCCGACGGTCCGGGCGTCGCCGCCGAGGGCCACCCAGAAGCGGGTGCTGGCCTCGACGTCGCGGACCACGTAGTGCAGGTGCCCCATCGCGACGCCGCGGTCGTTGGCGGTCGCCAGTTGCCCGGCCGCGGGCGGCAGGGCGCCCGCCATCAGCAGCGCGAACGCCGACATGCCGGCCAGGAGTCGGCGCCGCGGAACGGCGTGGACTCCTGCCGGGGTGGTCGGGCGCCGGGCGGAGCCGCAAGGCGACGATTGGCGGGCCGGTCCTGGCATGGTCCAATCAGCATAGTCCAGACGGACTGCTATCATGCGCCGGGGCGCCGGTAGCTGCCGCGCGCTCCCGCGGGGCCCAACGGAATGCCATCCGAACCGCACGCCGTCACACCGCAGGACATCTTCCTGTCGCGCGACCTGACCGAGGACGCGGCCGCCGCCTTCCTCGAGCAGTACGGCCTGCGCGACGGCGCGGCCGCGGACCAGCAGCTCCAGCAGCTCGCCGACGATCTGCCCAGCCGCCAGGCGCTGGGCGCCCTGGCGGGCATGCTGCTCGACGTGGTGGCCAGCGCGCCGGATCCCGACGCGGCGCTGCTCGGGTTCTGCCGCTACGTGGCGACGCGCACGCCCCGGGCCGGGTTCGTCGGCAATCTGCATGCGGACCCGCGCATGCTCGAGATCCTCGCGCAGATTCTCGGCACGTCGCCGTTCCTGAGCGAGATCCTGATCCGCAACCCCGAGTATCTCCACTGGCTGCGCCGGGAGCTCGACGGGGCCGCACCGGACCGCACCGAGTACGACATGGAGATCGGCCGCTGGCTCGACGCCAGCCAGGGCGTCGAGAAGCAGGTCAACGCGCTCAAGCGGTTCCAGCGGCGCGAGCTGCTGCGCATCACTGCGCGGGACCTGTTCGGCATGCTGGACCGCAAGACCCTGACGGAGACCACGACCCTGCTGTCGAGCCTGGCCGACGCGCTCGTCGACGCCGTCCTGCGCGTCGTGACCGTCGAGCAGACGGCGAAGGGCGGCGCGTTGCCCGGACGGTTCGCCGTGATCGGCATGGGCAAGCTGGGCGCCGCGGATCTCAACTACAGCTCCGACATCGACCTCATCTACGTCTACGACGTTCCCCGGGAGGCGGCGGGCGACGCCCACTGGCGCTACCAGAAGCTCGGCCGGCGGCTCACGGTGCTGCTCTCGGAACATACGGGGGAGGGCTACCTCTACCGCGTCGACATGCGGCTGCGCCCCATGGGCTCGCGCGGGGCGCTCGTCTATTCGCTGCCGCAGCTCGGCGAGTACTACGAGAGCCTCGGCGAGACGTTCGAGCGGTTCGCCCTGCTCAAGGCGCGGCCGATCGCGGGCGACCGGGCGCTTGCCGAGCAGTTCCTGGAGCTGGTGCAGCCGTTCGTCTACCGCAAGTACCTCGACCACGCGGCCATCGAGGAGCTCGCGCGCTACAAGGCGCGGGCGGACCGCGAGCACGCCCGGCACGGCGACCTCGATCGGAACGTGAAGGAGGGCCGCGGCGGCATTCGCGAGGTCGAGCTGTTCGTGCAGGTGTTCCAGCTCATCTACGGCGGCGACCGGCCGGCGCTGCGGACGGGGCGCACGCTCACGGCGCTGGAGCAGCTCGGTGAGCAGGGCTTCGTCGAGAGCGATGTCCGGCGCGATCTGGAGGCGGCGTACATCTTCTTCCGCAACGTGGAGCATGGACTGCAGGCGGCCGAGGGCCAGCAGACGCACAGTCTGTCCGGCACCGAGCGCGGCATCCGCGCCCTGGCGCGGCGCCTGGGCTTCGACGAGCCGGAGACGCTGACGGCCGCGCTGAACCGGCACCGCGAGCGCGTCCACGCCATCTACGCCAGGCTGTTCGAGGGGCAGGCCGAGGACGAGGGTCTCGCCGGCCGCGAGATATTCCGCCTGCTGGCCGACGACGGCGGCGACGACGACGTGCGCGCGCGGCTGGTGGCGGCGGGCTTCGGCGAGCCGGACCGCACGGTCGACGCGATGCGGGCGCTGGGCGCGACGTGCGGGCAGGGGCGCTCGTCCACGCGCAATCTGCTGGCCAACCTGCTCGCGACGATCGTCGCGAACGAGGTGCCGCTGTCCGCGCCCGAAACGGTCCTGGTACGGCTGGAACGGGTTGTCGCCGGCACCGGCGCGGCGGCGTCGTTCTACCGCGCCCTGCTCGATGACCCCAAGCTGCGCCATCGGCTCCTGGCCGGCCTCGACGCCGGCGACCTGTACGCCGCCCGCCTGGCCGGCTACCCGGAGGTCCTGGACTTCCTGGCCGGCGGCGCGCTCGACCGGGACGCGTTCCACGCGGCCGTGGTGCAGGCGTTCGACGAGGCGGTCGCAAGCGGATCGGACATCGAGTCCATTCTCGATCCGTTCCGTCGCGTGAAGGCGATCCAGGAGTTCAAGGTGCTGGCCGAGTGGTTGACGGCCAGGCGCCTCGATCTGCTCAACGAGAAGCTGTCCATGGTCGCGGATTGCGCCTTGCGCGCGGCGGCGCGCGCCGTCGCACGCCAGTTCTCGCCGACGCCGGACGCGGAGGACGCCGACGCCGGCTGGGCCGTGTTCGCCCTCGGGAAGCTCGGCGGGCGCGAGCTCACGGTCTACTCCGATCTCGACCTGGTCTTCGTGTACTCGGGTGACGCGGGCGATGCGCGCCGCTTCGAGCGGCACCAGAAGTTCGTGCGGGCGGTCTACGACCTGCTCTCGAAGACGACCGCCGCCGGCGTCGCGTACAAGTTGGACACACGGCTGCGCCCCGAGGGCCGGATGGGAGCACTGGCGACGCCGCTCGGTGCCTTCGAGCGCTACCTGGCCGGGCGCGCGGAGATCTGGGAGCGCATGGCGTGGACGCGCTGCCGGTTCATCGGCGGCGACGCGGCACTCGGCGGGCAGGTGCAGGAGGTGGTCGGCCGCTTCGTCTACGGGCCGTGGAGCCCCGAGATTCCCGGCTACGCGCGCCACGTCCGTGGCCGCATGGAGCGCGAGCTGACCGACGAGGCGACCGGCGGCCACCTCGACCTCAAGCGCGGCCGCGGCGGCCTGGCGGACATCGACTTCCTGCTGCAGGTGCTGCAACTGCGGGAGGGAGCCGCGCGCGAGGACTTTCGGGTGGCCGGCACGCGCCGCCTGCTGTCCGCGCTGCCCGCCACGCGGATCCTGGCCGACGACGAGGCAGCGGCGCTGCGTGAGGCCTACGCTTTCCTGCGCGAGCTGGAGACCGTGCTCCGCATCCACACCGACAGCGACGCGAGCGCCATCTCGACCGACCCGGCCGCACTCGAGCCGCTGGCGCGCCAGCTCGGCACGCCGCTGGCGGGCGACGACCTGTTGGCGCGCTATCGCGACACGACGGCCGAGGTCAGGGCGATCTACGAGGCCGGCATGGACCGCCTTGCCGCAACTCCCGGCCAGGAATCTGCGCCCTGATTGAACCCGACCGCGTCAGGCCCGGGCGTCGCCGTGCGGCCCGCACCACGCCACCTGGCCGACGATGCTGTCGCGGTCGCCGAGCGGTCGCGAGAGATGCGCCGCGTTGTCGCTGACCAGGAACCAGTGCCCGTCGGCCTGGTGCAGGCGCCTGATCGAGAGCCCGCTCTCGGTGAGCACGGCGAACAGCTCGCCTTCGAGCGGTCTCGTCCGCTGCCGGTCGACTGCAACCAGGTCGCCGTGCTGGACTGTCGGCGCCATCGAGTCGCCGGTCGCACGGACGCACGTCAGATGCTCCGGCTGCGCCCAGGCTGCAACCGCGTCCCTGGCGACCGCAATCGACATCTCCGGCGACTGCTCGAACACGACCTCGCCGGTGCCGGCCGGACGTTGGAAGTGCGGGGCGAACGGTATGATGGCTACGGCGTCCTCGCGCCGGCCGGCCGGGGCGTCACGCGCCGAGGGGACCAGGCCCGGAAGCAGGTCGGCCGCGGCCGCCGCGCGGTCGACCAGGTCCTGCACGACGCCCAGCGCCTGGCGCAGCCGCGCCGCCATCAGGTCCTTGTCGATCAGCCCGACCGCCTCGGCGACGTGGGCGTCCCTGGGCAGGTGGAGCACGTCCGCGATCTCGGGCGGCAGCGCGGGCCGCGTCTCCCCCGTGCGTGCCGGGCCGATGTAGAACTCCAGGCCGAGCACCGACGACATCCGCTCGAGGGTGGTGCTCCGCGCCGCCCGGCCCTGGAGCAGGCTGCGGAGTTGTCCCAGCGGAATGCCGGTGCGCACGGAGAACGGCCGCAGCCCTTCCGTCTCGACCCGGCGCTGGACGGCCTGCCGCAGGTAGTCGACGCCGAAACGTGTCACGGTTAGCACGATACACGAAACCGCCCTTGCCATGACATGTTATTTGTGGCAACGTAACCGCGTCGTGGATGACATGGTGCGGCACCTCGTCGTTCTCTGCTCGCTCTTCGCCGAGCAAACCGGCCGCAGCATCTCGACGGTGTCCCGTCGTGCGACCGGGAGCGGCGACACCATTGCGCGGCTGCACCGCGGCAGCGCCATCACCACCCGCCGCGCGGAGCGCGCCCTCCGATTCCTCTCCGAGAACTGGCCGGAACCGGTCGAATGGCCTACCCACATCCCCCGTCCGCCGCGAGCCCGGCCGCCCCAGAGCGCGCCGCGAGCGCCGCGGCCGGCGCGGCGGCGCAGAGCCATCGAGCGCAGAGGTTGAGCGGCTTCCGGCGGCGTGCCGACGCGCGCCCGTGAAGGCTCGCGGGACCGCGACTCGGATCCCGGATCGCCGAGGGGGGGGGCGCGCCGCCGCGGGAGACGTGCCGGCCGGTCCGCATGTGCTTGCTGATAAGCTCTCGGGTACAGGAGGCTGAACGATGGGCAGACAGCGTCTGAGGGACCCGTTGACCGCCGGCCGGCGCGCAGCCGCGCGGAGGACATGCCTGCGACACGCGGGTGCCGCCGGCCTCGTGCTCGGGTGGCTGGCGATGGCCGCCGTACCGCCCGCGCTCGCGCAGTTCGACCGGAGCAACTGCGCGGACTGCCACGTCGCCAACATCTACACGGCGCCGGCGCCGAATCACCTGGACGATTGGAGCCGTTCGCCGCACGGCCGCAACAGCGTGGGCTGCGAGCGGTGCCACGGCGGCGATCCCGCCACCTTCGAGCGGCTCCAGGCGCACCGGGACGTGCTGGGCAGCTTCAATCCGTCGAGCCCCGTTCACCGCACGCAGCTCCCGAGGACGTGCGGCGCCTGCCACACCGGTCCCTACGTCAACTTCCAGACGAGTCGCCACCACGAGCTGCTGGGCGAGGGCGACCGCCGTGTTCCCACGTGCTCCACGTGCCACGGCAGCGTCGGCGCCAACCTGCTGTCGCCGGCCGGGCTCGAGCGCCAGTGTTCCGTCTGTCACGGCCCCGACGGCGTAGCGCCGCGGCCGGGACGGGCGGCCGGGGCGCGGTTGCTGCTGGAGGGCATCGCGGACGTGCGGGAGTCGCTCGACGCGGCCGAGCACCTGATCGACCGCATCCGCGACGAGCAGCGGCAGGCCGCCTTCCGGGCGGCCTACCGGCAGGCCGAGGTGCCGCTCGTCCAGGCGCGGCAGGCCGGCCACCGCTTCGTGTTCGACCAGCTCGAGGAGCGTCTCGCGACCGCGCGCGAGCGCACGAGCGAGCTGCTGGCCGGACTCGTCAATCCGGCTCCCTGAGATCTGCCGCGCGGCGGCCTACATCACGCCGAAGGCCTTGCCCATCGCCCCGGCGAGGGGGTCGGCGTACGCCAGCCCGTGGCGGTTGTGGCACATCGCCACGGCCAGGCCGTTGTCGAGATCGGCCCAGCCGATGGAGCCGCCGAGCCCCGGATGGCTCAGGATGCGCCCACTGCCGACCACGCCGGGCGCCTCGAGCCAGAACCCGCCGTTCGACACGCGCGTGATCGTGCCGCGGCCCACGTCGAGCTTGTCGGTATCCGGGCGCGGCTCCAGGCAGCCGCGCACGCGCTCGGGCGAGAGCAGGCGCACGCCGTCGAGCTGGCCTTCGTTCGCCAGCAGCGCGAAGAAGCGCGCCGAGCTGATGGCGTTGTAGATGCCGCCGGCGCCCGGGATGACCGCCTGCCGGACGATGGAGCGTCCGAAGACGTCCTGCGTGCCGGCCACCTGCACCGGCATGGAGCGCCCGCGCGCCGTGCTCTGATCGGCGATCGATATCTCGGAGTTGTACATGTGCGCGACCCGCGGCTCGTCCTCCGGCGGCAGTCCCATCCACAGGTCCTCGATGCCGAGCGGCTGGGCAATCTCCTCGTGCACGAACTGGCGGAAGGGCCGCTGTCCGGGATCGGTCCGCTCCACGATCACGGAGTTGATCCAGCCCCACGTGTAGCTGTGGTACGCATTGGTGGTGCCGGGCTCGAAGACCGGCTCCAGGTTGGCCAGCGCGTTCACCATCCAGTCGTAGTCGGTCATCTGCTCCGGCGTCACCCCGGCCGGCATCGCCGGGATGCCGGTGCGGTGGCTGAGGCCGTCGCGCACGGTGGCCCTGTCCTTGCCGTGCGCGGCGAACTCGGGCCAGTAGCGGGCGATGGGCGCGTCGTAGTCGACCAGCCCCCGCTCGGCCTGGATGTGCAGCGCCGTGGCGGTGATCGCCTTGGTCACCGAGAAGACGTTGAAGAGCGTCTGCCGGTCGACCTGGCGGCCCGTCGCCTTGTCCGCCACGCCGCCCCAGACGTCGACGACCAGCTCCTCGTCCTTGTAGACGGCGAACTGGATGCCGACCTCGCCCGCCTGGATCGCCTCGTCCACGGCCGTCTGGAAGATCTGCTGGGGATCCGCCCCCGCGCCGCCGCCGCCCTGGGCGAGCAGCCCGGCCTCGCCGAGCAGGTGCATGACGCCGAGAAAGCTCGCGCCGCCGGCAGCGTTGAGGATGAACCCGCGCCGCGACAGGGATGCGGGGAGGTGCCCGGCCGAACGTCGAACGCGGTGATTGATGTCGGTCATGCCGCGAAGCATAGGAGATCGGCCGGCGCCATACAAGCGGCCGCTACGGCGCAGAATCGCGGGTGCCGCGGGCCCGGCGGGGGGGGTGGCGCCAGCGCTTCCGCGGCCGCGGAAGCGGGTCGGACGCATCGCCGCGCGCCCCGGCGGTCCTCGGCGACCACCGGGGCGCGTGCAGGTTACTGCCTCGAAGCCGCGGCGGCTGCCGCGTCGTCCGCGCGCCCGCCGGAGAGGATGCCCTCCATGCCGTAGTTCCCCTCGTGGCAGGCGTACTCGTAGATGGGCTGACCGAGGTTGGTGAACGGATACGCGACCGTCCAGGGCCGCGTGTACATCTGCGGATCGTTGACCTCGATCTGGTACTCGACGGTGTCCCGGGCCACCCGCGTGAAGCGCTCGACGAGGACCATGCCCTCGCCGGACCCGCTGTGCGAGTTGAAGGCCGACCAGGGCTGCAGCGCGCTCACGTTGGGATGGATGTTGGTGGTGGTCACCACCAGCGTGTCGCCGTCCCAGTGGCCGCGCGGCACGCCGTTCCATTGGCCGACGTGCTCCGGCACGGGCGGAAGATCGTCCAGCGGGATGATGCGCGTCTCGTGGACCTGCTCGTGCAGGATGGCGACGTAGCCGGGCGCCTGGAAGATCTGGAAGTTGTTGTTGTAGGCGCGCGGGAACATGGCGTTGGGCATGCCGCCGCGGGTCACGCAGCGCTCCCAGATGTGCCGGTCCTCCCAGGTGTCGTCGTCGCGCGGGCTGTTGTCCCTGGCGTACTCCCCGGCCGCCGTGAGCGGCGGGAACCGGCCGTCCGGCGGATCCACGAGCAGCGACGTCCGGTTCGTCGGCGTCCCGCGCTCCATCCAGAAGTTGTTGTACGCGCCGACGTTGCCGCCGGCCACCGTGCGCCTGGGCGCGGCCAGCAGGAGCTCCTCGTCGCGCTCGGCCGCCTCGGCCCGTCGCTGGCTGGTCTCCTCGTCGCTCAGGGTCGTGCGCCCCTGAAACTCCTCGGGCCGCTCCATGGGAACCGCGCCGGACGAATGCCACACGCCCTGCAGGTCGGGATCGCCCCAGGCCGTGCGCAGGGGCATGCCCTGCGACTGCGCGGCGGCGAACGCCGGCGCCAGCAGCAGCGCTCCGATCACCGTCCACGCCGCGAGATATGGATACCGCATCTGAATCCTCCTGATCGCTCCGTGTGCTGTCGTTCCGATACCGCCCCTCATGATGGACTTTCGGCGCAGTCTCATGCAAGGGACGCGCTCGGCGCGCGGGCCGCTACTCCATGGCCTTCTCGGCGGCGCGGGCGCCCGCCAGGATGTTCTCCAGACCGTAGTTCCCCTCGTGGCAGGCGTACTCGTAGAGCGGCCCGCCGAGGTCCGTCATCGGAATCGACGCGGTCCAGGCGCTGTGGTACTCCGTGGGATCGGACAGCGTGAACTCGTAGTCGATCGTGTTCTCGTCGACGCGCGTGAACCGCTCGACCAGGTGCGTGGTCTCGCTGGCGCCGAACACGGTCACGGTCCGGCCGGCGACCTGCGCCAGGTTGGTCGTCTCGACGACCAGCGTATCGCCTTCCCAGCGGCCGCGCGAGTCGCCGAGCCACTGCCGAATCCCGCGATTCGTGTGGGGACGCCCGTCCAGCGGAATGATGCGGGCGTCGTGGATCATCTCGATGAAGATCACGACGTAGCCCGGCGTCTGGAGGATCTGGTAGTTGTGGTTGTAGAAGCCGGGCATCATCGAGCCCGGCATGCCGCGCGAGATGCAGCGCTCGTACAGGCTGCGGTCCTCCGGTCCGGCCGGATCGAGGCCCCGGGCGGCGCTGTACGCGGCGCGCCGCGCGGCCTCGGCGGGCATCAGGGTCGGCAGCTTCCCGCTGGGCGGATCGACGATCAGCGATGTCCGCGCCGACTCGTTGCCCCGCTCCATCCAGAAGTCGTTGTACGCGCCCGTCTGCCCGGGGGGCGGCGGCTGATCCGCGTTGCGCGCCCGCTCCTCGTCCCGCGCGACGCGTTCCTCGTCGCTCAGGAACGCCTGTTCCGCCAGATCGTCGGGCCGTTCGAGGCGCGTCGTGGTGGTGTTCGTCCAGACGCCCTGCAGGTCGGGATCGCCCCACGGCGTCTCCCACGCGGACTGCCCGGCGGCGGTCGCCGGCATGAGCGACACGACGGCGACCAAGGCAAACGCCGCAACGAAAAAGCGACCCTTCATCTGACACCTCCCCGCCCGCGCTCCGGCGGACGTTTCCAGTACACGGCGGACTTCCCAGTACACGCATGATGGCGCAGCACGGCCCGTCGCGCAACCGTCCCGGCGTCTTTCGCGCGACTCGGACCCCTCCCGGCTTCAGGAAGTCTTCAGGAAAACTTCAGATACGCGGCGCGCGCGGGTCCGCTAGATTGAATTCGACCCGTGCTGCTCGACGCGCTCATCCGCTGGTCGCTGCGCAACCGCCTGGGGGTGCTCGTCGTGGCCGCCGCCTTCCTCGTCTGGGGCGGCTACGTGGCCTCGGGCATGCCCGTCGATGTCCTGCCGGAGCTGACCGCGCCCACGGTGACCCTGCTGGCGGAGGGGCACGGGATGGCGCCGGCCGACATGGAGGCGCTGGTCACCTTTCCGATCGAGGCGGCCCTCAACGGGGCGTCCGGCGTGCGCCGGGTGCGCTCTTCGACGGCCGTCGGCATCGCGGTCATCTGGGTGGACTTCGACTGGGGCGCCGACGTCCATCGCGCCCGGCAGACGGTGACCGAGAAGCTGGCCGCGGTGACGCCGACCCTGCCGGACGGCGTCGACCCGCCGGTGCTGGCGCCCCTCTCGTCGATCATGGGCGAGATCATGTTCGTCGCCCTGGAATCTGCAGTCCACACGCCGCTGGCGTTGCGCACGGTCGCGGACACGCTCGTGCGCCGGCGCGTGCTGGCGACGCCGGGCGTCGCTCAGGTGACGGTGATCGGCGGCCAGCGGCGGCAGTTCGAGGTGCTGGTCGATCCCGAGCGGCTGGACGACTACGGCGTCGCCCTGAGCGCGGTCGAGGCGGCGCTCCGCCGGGCCAGCCGCAACACCTCGGCCGGGTTCCGCCAGGCCGGCGGCCAGGAGTACCTGATTCAGGGCGCCGGGCGCGCGCGCGACGCCGAGGGCATCGGCGCGACGGTGGTCGCGACACGCGACCTGCGGCCGATCCGCGTGCAGGACGTGGGCGAGGTGCGCGTGGGGGAGTCGCTCAGGCGGGGCGACGGCTCGCGCAACGGGCAGCCGGCGGTCATTCTGGGCATCCAGCGGCAGCCCGACGTGAACACGCTGGCGCTGACCCGCGACCTCGAGCGGGTGCTCGACGGGATTCAGGCCGATCTGCCGGCGGGGATGCAGCTCGACACCCGGCTGTTCCGGCAGGCCGACTTCATCGAGCTCGCGCTGTCGAACCTGAACGGCGCCCTGCGCGACGGCACGCTGCTGGTCGTCGTCGTCACGCTGCTGTTCCTGGCGAACCTGCGCGCCGGCGCCATCACGCTGCTGGCCATTCCGCTGTCGCTGCTGGCCGCCGTCGTCGCCTTGCGCCTGGCCGGCCTGTCGATCAACTCGATGACGCTGGGGGGGATGGCCATCGCGGTGGGGGCGCTGGTCGACGACGCCATCGTCGACGTCGAGAACGTCGTGCGGCGGCTGCGGGAGAACGCGGCGCTGCCGGCGGCGACGCAGCGCCCGGTGCTGGCCGTGGTCTATCGCGCCAGCCGGGAGATCCGCGCGTCCATCGTCTTCGCGACGCTCATCGTCATGCTCGTGTTCCTGCCGCTCTTCTTTCTGGCGGGCGTGGAAGGCCGGCTGCTGCAGCCGCTCGGGTTCGCGTACCTGATCGCGCTGGCGGCCTCGCTGGTCGTCGCGCTCACGGTGACGCCGGCGCTGTGCGCGTATCTGCTGCCCGGCGAGCGGCGCATCCGCGAGGGCCGCGAGCCGGCGCTGGCGGCGGCCCTCAAGCGCGGCTACGGGCGCGTGCTGCCCCGCGTGCTGGCGCGGCCGGCGCTGGTCGTCGGCGCGGCGTTGCTGCTGCTGGCGGGGGCACTCGCCGCCATCCCGGGCATGGGCCGGGCGTTCCTGCCCACCTTCAACGAGGGCGCCCTCGTCATCAGCGCGGTCACGCTGCCGGGCACCAGCCTCGAGGAATCGAACGCGCTCGGGAGCGCCATCGAACGGCTGCTGCTCGACGTGCCGGAGGTGGCGGCAACGGCGCGGCGGACCGGGCGGGCGGAGCTCGACGAGCATGTCCAGGGGGTCGAGTCGGCCGAGATCGACGTCCGGCTGACGCCGGGCGGCCGCCCGGGCGACATCGTGCTGGCGGAGATTCGCGAGCGGCTCTCGCTGGTTCCCGGGACATCGATCACCATCGGGCAGCCGATCTCCCATCGCATCGACCACATGCTGTCCGGCCAGCGCGCCAACATCGCCGTCAAGATCTTCGGCCCCGATCTGGGCGTGCTGCGCGTCCTGGGGTCCCAGGGCCTCGCCGCGATGCAGGGCATCCCCGGGCTCGTCGACCTGGCCCTCGAGCCCCAGGCCGACATCCCGACCGTGCGGGTCGGCTTCGACCGCGCCGCGCTCGCGCGGCACGGCCTGCCCGCCGGTCAGGCCGCCTCCGTGCTGGAGACGGCGCTGCTCGGCCGCCGGGTGGGCCAGATCATCGACGATCAGCTCGCGGTGCCGCTCGTCATGCGCTACGCCACGAGCGATCTGGCCGACCTGGACGCGATGTGGCAGACGCGCCTCGACATGCCGGCGGGCGCCCGGGTGCCGCTCGGCAGCCTTGCCGACATCGTCGAGGACCGCGGGCCCAACTTCATCGGACGCGAGAACGCCCAGCGGCGGATCGTCGTCACGGCGAACGTCGCCGGGCGCGACCTCGGCAGCGTGGTCTCGGACGTCCGGGAGCGGACGGCCGCGGGCGTCACCCTGCCGGCAGGCTACCGGGTGGAGTACGGCGGGCAGTTCGAGGCGGAAGCCCGGGCCGAGCGCGTGCTCCTGGGTCTCGGCCTCGGCGCCGTCGCCGGCATCTTCCTGATCCTGTACAGCGCGTTCCTCTCGGCGCGCGATGCCGCCATCATCATGCTCAACCTGCCGCTGGCGCTGATCGGCGGCGTGGCCGGCGTGCTGCTGGGCGGCGGCGTGCTGTCGATCGCGGCGCTGATCGGCTTCATCGCGCTGTTCGGCATCGCAACCCGCAACGGCATCATGCTGATGCTGCGCATCCGGCGCCTGCGCCGCGAGGAGGGCGTGCCCGACGCGCGCGAGGCGGTGATCCGCGGCTCGGTCGACCGCATCGTGCCCATCGTGATGACGGCGCTGTCGACCGGCCTGGCCCTGCTCCCGGTCGCCCTGAGCGCCGGCGAGCCGGGGAGCGAGATCCAGGCGCCGCTGGCCCTCGTCATCGTCTGCGGGCTGTTCTCGTCCACCGCCCTGAACATGTTCGTCGTCCCGGCGGTGATTCTGCTGACGGAGAATCGCTCCAACCGCCGCGTCCCGAGCCTCCGGTCCCGGTTCGCGGGGGCGTAGCAGGGCTCCCCTTTCCCGCCATGCCGCCCCGGCTGGGTCCTCGCCCGGCATGGCATCAGGCAGGCGGGATGATTGACAGCCTCCAGCAATATTTTCATGCTCAGCACATGGCGAGCATGATTCAGGTTCGCAACGTACCCGAATCGCTGCACCGACGGTTGAAGGCCCGTGCCGCCATGGAAGGCGTTTCGATGTCGCTCTACGTGCTGCGGGAAATCGAAAGTGCGCTTGCGCGACCCAGCCGGCAAGAGCTGTTCCGGGCGATTCGCGAGCAGCCCCGGGCCGCGCTCGGCCGTTCACCGGCGGACGTTCTCCGGGAGGAGCGCGGGCGGCCCTGAACGTCCGCGTCGAGCTGGTCCAGTGAGGGAGGTAGCTCCATGAGAACGATCATCGTCGCCATCGCGCTGCTCGGCGCCGTGGGGGCCGCGGAGCGACAGGCCGCCGGGCAGGACGAGGAACTGTTCGTCTTCCGCCGCATCTGCAACATCGAGCCGGGCCAGGACGCCGCCGCCGCGGCGCTCGCGCGGAAAATGTCCGAGCTGGTCGAGCGGAAGTATCCCTTCGTGGAGATGTCGGTGCGGACCGGCCGCTGGATGACCGGGTTTCAGAGCCTCGAGCAGCCCGTCGACCAGATCATGTTCAGCGAGACGCATCCCGATCCCGACATGCGCCAGGACTTCGCCGACATCCTGCTGGGGGACGACGAGTTCGGCGCCCTGCAGCTCGACATGCTGGGGGTCGTCGACCTCACCCGCTGCACCGAGACCCGCTTTCGCGAGCGTCCGTAGGCGCCTGCACCGCAGCCCGGCGCGGACGCCGCAATGGCGCGCAAAGGCGCGCACGGCGCGCCTCGGCGGGAGCGGCGCGGGGCGAAGGGGTCCCCGCAAGCGGACGCCGGGGGCTCGGGGCGCAGCCCCGTCTGATGGATGCTCTACGTGCGCGACACGACGCGGAACGTCCACCAGCCGTCCGGCCGCGGGGTGTCGAGCGGCGGCGGCTCGCCGCCGCCCCCGGGCTGCCGCGCCTGCACGGCCGGCTTCTGCAGCTTCCGGATCCGCGCGGCCCAGACCCGATCGAGCATGGCCGGGTCCAGCTCGCGGTTGAGGGCGACGGGGTAGACGGCGCCGTCGAGCCGGAGGCGTCCGGCGTGGTCCTCGCCCACCCGCGGACACCAGTACTTGTCCGCGCCGAACGAGCAACTGATGAAGAGGTCGCCCTCCGGCGTCGCCATGCAGTTGACGTTGACCGAGTGGGGCCTCAACCAGATCCCGATCTGAATCTGGCACAGCGAGACGTCGTTCGCGAAGCTCCAGTCGGCGACCGGCTCCGCGTGGGCGTCGCCCAGCAGGATGAAGCCCGGCGTGGCCTCGCAGGGACAGTTGACGGTCCAGGCGACGCCGCCGGCCAGGACCACCAGCGCCAGCGCGGCCCCGATGGCGGGAAGGTTCTTCCTGACGGCGCTCGACAACGTGCCGGCGGTGCGTGGCTCAGCGGTCATGCAAGACCTCCTGTGGCGGTGTTCCCCTCTTCAACGCAGGCGTTCGGCTAGGCCCCGCAGCGTGCCCGCCAGCGCGTCGAGCCGTTGCCGGCTGCGGCCGGCGGCTTCCGTGGCGGCGTTCTCCAGGTCGTCGGCGGCCGCGGCCAGATCGGCCCCGACCGCCGCGTTGCGGCCGGACCCGCTCTCGCCAACCCGCCCGAGCAGGTCGGCCAACGCCGACCGGCGCCCCGCGTCGAGCGTGCCGCCGCGTTCGAGCTGATCGAGATAGGCGCGCGCGACCACGGGCCGCGCCGGCCAGGCGATGCGCCGCTGCTGCTGCGCGTTGAAGGCGGCCGGCGCCACCGCCGCCGCGGCCGCAATCTCGCTCTCGGTCAGGTGCTCGCTGGGCAGCAGCTCCAGCACGTCGAGGCCGCGGGCGATCTCCGTGGCGTAGATGTAGCCCCGGTACCAGTACGACGACCAGAACCCGCCCATGACGAAGCGCTCCGCGTCGATCGGGCCGCGGTCGAAGAACGCGATCTCCACCGGGTTCGACGAATCGGTGAAGTCGAAGACCGAGATGCCCCCCTGGTACCACGCCTGCACCATGATGTCGCGGCCGGGCACCGGGACGAGCGAGCCGTTGTGCGCCACGCAGTTCTCCCGCTCGGTCTGCGGGGCGGGCAGCTTGTAGTAGCTGCGGAACTGCATCTCGCCGTCGACGATGTCGAAGATCGCGTTGGCGCCCCACTCGCGGGGGTCGGAGGCGCGGCAGCGCGGGCGGCCGCCGCCGCCCCACTCGTCGGTGAAGATCACCTTCGTGCCGTCGTTGTTGAACGTGGCGGAGTGCCAGTAGGCGAACCCGGGGTCGACGACCTCGTCGATCCGCACCGGATTCACCGGGTCGGAGATGTCGAGCAGGATGCCGTTTCCGGAGCACGCGCCGGCGGCGAGGCCGATCTCGGGAAAGGCCGTGATGTCGTGGCAGCGGTTCGACTCGGCGGTGCGCTGCGTACCCGGTCCGTGGTCGCCGCCCCGCCACAGGCCGGCGAGGGCGCCGGTGTCGGGATCGCGGAACACGGCGGGCCGGCTGACGATGCGCGCGTCCTCGGGGCGCGCCAGCGGAATCCGGATGACGTCGATCCGGAAGAGCGCGGTGTCCGGGTTCTCGCCGGGCGGCGCGTCCGAGCAGCCGGCCAGCTCGTCCCCGGAGCGGACGGGCGCGGTCCCCGCGCCGTACACGTAGAGGTTGCCGGCCTCGTCCGGGTCGGTGACCACCGTGTGCGTGTGCGATCCGCGGCAGGTCTGCACCGCGGCCACCTGCCGCGGCCGCCGCAGATCGCCGATGTCGAAGACCCGGATGCCGCGGAAGCGCTCCGCGCTGACGGGCTCGGCGACGCCCTGCAGCCCGCAATCGAGGCGCCCGCGCGTCTGCTCGACCGACATGATCAGCAGGTCGCCGACCACCGACACGTCGCCCTGGCCGCCGGGACAGACGACCGAGGCTATCAGCCGGGGCGCTGCCGGCGTCTCGATCCCATAGGTGTTGAAGCCGTGGTAGCTGCCGACGAACAGCCGCTCGCCGGCGAACGCCAGATCGGTGATCCCGAAGCTGAGCAGGCCGCGCCGCCGCGGGTCTTCCTCCTCCTCCCGCGCCGCCGCCTGTTCGGGCTCCGCGTCGGCTGCGTTCGCCTCGTCGCCGTCCGGCGTGCGATCGGCGTCCCGGCCGGCGTCCGCCTCGGGTCGGCCGTCCTCCCCGGCTGCTTCCGCCTCGGCCGGCTCGGGTGCGGCCGGCCCGGGTTCCGGCTCCGGCTCCGGTTCCGGCTCCACGGGAATGCGCCTGCCCGCCGGACGGCGGGGATCGAAGAAGCCCGCGGGCTTCGCGCGGGTCGCCACCAGCGCCATGTTCGAGACGGCCTGGCCGGCGTCCTCGAAGCCGGCCGCGAGTCCCACGCGGGGGTCGGGCGACAGCTCGGCCAGCATCGCGTCCATCCGATCGATCTCCGCCGTCTGGTCGGACGTGACGTCGGACGTGAACGCGAAGAGCTGCGATTCCTGCGCCGCCCCGCGCTGCTCGAGGAGATTCTCGACCATCGTGACGGCGCCCCGATGGTGCTCGATCATGCGCTCGAGAAACAGCCGGTCGAACGCGCTCCCGGTCGCGGCGGCGAGCTGCGCCATCTCGTCCCGGGTGAGCATGCCCGGCATCGGCTCCCAGCCGTCGGCGTGGTGGGCGTCGACCGCGGTGACCGCCTGCCCGCGGTCCCGCAGCCACGCCTGCATCATCGCGATCTCGTCTTCCTGCGAGAGCTCGATGCGCTGCGCCAGGCGCCCCATGGCTTCGCTGGCGGTGCGCTCGGCGACCAGCGCGGTCATCTCGAGCGCCTGGGCGTGGTGCGGGATCATCCCCTGCATGAACTTCACGTCGCCGTCCGTGAACCGGATGCCGGCCAGATCGGAGGCCTCGGCGGCCGAGATCTCCCGGCTGGGCGCGCCGGGCGCACCGGGTTGCACGATCGGCGGCTGGGCGTGGCCGACGGCCGGCACGAACGAGAGCAGCGCCGCGCCGGCCGCGGCGATCACGACGAGGGGTAGCGCGCGGGTCTGATAGAGAGACATGAGCAACTCCGCGAAGCTGATTCCGGGGTGCGGGTTCTGCCGTCGCATTCTACCGGGATTGCTGCACGAAGTACCCTGTCGCAGGGCCTTCCGTGTCGCCTGGTCCTGCGGCCGCGACGGAGCCGGGGGCGTCCGCGCCGTGCGGCGGCGCGGACGCCCGGACCGTCACTGCCCGCCGTCGTCCGGCAGCCCGGGGGTCCCCTCCGGAAGCTGGGCGCCCAGCGAGTTCTGGAACATCGACAGCTGCGTGTAGTTGCCGACGATCAGCACGACCTCGACGAGCTGCGTCTCCGTGTAGCGCTCGGCCAGCGTGTCCCACGTCGCGTGGGAGACGAACCGGCTGCCGTGCAGATCGTCCACTGCCTGCAGGAGGGCGCGGTCGAAGTCGTTCCAGCCGGCGTCGTCCGGACCCGCCATGACCCGCGCGATCTCTTCCGGCGTCAGCCCGGCCTCCTGCCCGATGACGTCGTGGCGTCCCCAGATGTAGTCGCCGCGCGACAGCCAGGCGGTGCGCAGGATGACCAGCTCGCGCTCGCGGGTCGGGATCGTGGCGTTGCGGACGAAGTACCCCGTGTAGTCCCAGTAGCGGCGGCACATCTCCGTGTCGTCGGGACAGAGCTCCCGCATGGGGGCGTCCGACGCGTCCGCGGGCAGCCCGATGCGGGGGCCGTCGAGCATGTCGAACGGCGCCACGCGGGTCGCCTCCTGCGCCTCGGCGGCGGTCGCCGCCGCCATGAACGCGCCGCCAATCAGGATCACGCCGGCCGCCAGGCCAATTCTCCGCATCGGAACCTCCCTGCCAACGGCATCGCCTGATTGCGACGCCGGCCACCCTACCGTAGCATCCCGGCGTGCCGTTGTGCCTCGCGAGTGACATAATCGGTGGCGCTTCGCGAAACCCGCGAGAGGAGGAGCCATGACACTGCGCACGTTCCTGATGTCGGCGGCGGCTGCCGCCTGCCTGCTCGCGCTGCCCGCCGCGGCCGCGGCGCAGTGCGATCCGGACGGCGACGTGCAGTTCGTCTGCGGTCCCGGCAACCCCGAGGACCTGGCGGCCGTGCCCGAATCGCCGTGGGTCATCGTGTCGAGCATGGCCGCCGGCGGAGGCCTTGTCGCAACCGATTCCCGAGACCACAGCTCCCGGCCGGTCTATCCCCTCGATACGGCGGCGCCGCGCCACGACACGGCCACCTTCGGGTCGTGCCCGGGGTCCGACACGAGCGGCTTCCAGCCCCACGGCCTAGGGCTGCGGCCCGGAGCGGACGGGGTGCACACGCTGTACGTGGTCCGGCACGGCGACCGCGAGGCGATCGAGGTGTTCGAGGTCGACGCCCGCGGCGACTCGCCGGCGTTCACCTGGGTGGGGTGCGCCATCGCCCCGGAGGGCGTCCGCCTGAACTCGGTGGCGGCGCTGCCCGACGGCGCCTTCGTCGCCACGCACTTCCGGCCCGACGGGGGCGAGCTCTGGGAATGGCAGCCCGGCGCCGGATGGAGCCAGGTGCCGGGCAGCGAGTCGGCCGGCCCGAACGGCATCGAGGCGTCCGCCGACGGGAGCTGGCTCTACATCGGCGGCTGGGGCACGCAGTCGCTGATCCGCCTCTCGCGCGGCCGCACGCCGGTCGAGACCGACAGCGTCGGCGTCGGGTTCCACATCGACAACGTCCACTTCGCGCCCGACGGGTCGCTGCTCGCCGCCGGCCATGCCGGCAGCGGGCCGGACTCGATCTTCGCCTGCATCCGCGAGGGCGACTGCGACGGCATCACCTCCCGGGTGGCGCGGGTCGACCCCGACAGCCTCACGGCGCAGGAGGTCGTGCACTACCCGTCGAACGAGCTGCTGATCGTCGGCACCGCCGGCATCGAGGTGGGCGACGAGATCTGGGTCGGCGGCATCGGGGGCGGACAGCGCATCGGCCGCTTCCCCGCGGCGCGGTAGCGGCGTCCTCTGGATGGGGCTGCGCTCCAAGCCCCCGGCGTCCGCTTGCGGGGACCCATTCGCCCCGCGCCGCTCCCGCCGAGGCGCGCTGTGCACAGCTTCCTCTAGATGGGGCTGCGCCCCAAGCCCCCGGCGTCCGCTTGCGGGGACCCCTTCGCCCCGCGCCGCTCCCGCCGAGGCGCGCTGTGCACGCCTTGAGGAGTCTGCGCCGTCAGAGGGCGCAGACTCCTCAGGCTAGCGAGTCGCCGCTGCCGATCACCTCCGCGCCGGCGACGATCAGGGGGTCGACCCGTCCCACGGCGCCGGCCTCCTTGTCCGTGTAGGGCAGGGCAGCTAGGAAGTGCTTCATGCAGTTGAGACGGGCGCGCTTCTTGTCGTCGGACTTGATGATGGTCCAGGGCGCGTCGGCGGTGTCGGTGTAGAAGAACATCGCTTCCTTGGCGGCGGTGTAGTCGTCCCACTTGTCCAGCGACTGCCGATCGATCGGCGACAGCTTCCACTGCTTCAGGGCGTCCTTCTCGCGCGCCTCGAAGCGGCGCTTCTGCTCCTCCCGGCTGACCGAGAACCAGTACTTGAACAGCCTGATCCCGCTGCGCACGAGCATGCGCTCGAGCTCGGGCGCCTGCCGCATGAACTCCAGGTACTCCCGGGGGCCGCAGAAGCCCATCACCCGCTCGACGCCGGCGCGGTTGTACCACGAGCGGTCGAACAGCACGATCTCGCCGCCCCGCGGCAGGTGGCGGATGTAGCGCTGGAAGAACCACTCGGTCTGCTCGGCCTCGGTCGGCTTGTCGAGCGCCACCACGCGCGCGCCGCGCGGATTGAGGTGCTCGGTGAAGCGCTTGATGGTGCCCCCCTTGCCGGCCGCATCCCTGCCCTCGAACAGGACGACGATCTTCCCGCCCGTCGCCTTCACCCAGTCCTGGGCCTTCAGCAGCTCGACCTGCAGCGCGGCCTTCTCCCGCTCGTAGGGCTTGCGGCTCAGCTTCCGCCGGTAGGGGTACTCGCCGGTCTCGAAGACCCGGCGGACGACGTCGCGGTCCCGTTCCGGCAGCTCGGCGATGCCCGCCTCGCCGGCGCCGTGTCCTCCCTTCGCCATGTGGTCCTCCACGCGTTGACGTTATCACTTGCGGCGTCCAGGAGTCTGCGCCGTAGAACGGCGTAGACCTAGCTCCAGCGCTAGCGCCAGCGGAAGATCCTGAGCGCCACGGCGAAGCTCGCCCCGCCCCAGGCCGCGAGGACGAGCAGCTCCGGGGCGGTCGCGAGCAGCCCGTTGCCGTCGAGCATCACGCCCCGCAGCGCGTCGTTCAGCGCCGTCAGCGGCAGCGCCTGGATGAACGGCTGCATCGGGTCCGGGAAGTTCGACGCGGCGAAGAAGACCCCGGAGCAGACCCACATCGGCGCCATGACGACGTTCATGATGCCGGCAACGCCCTCGATCGTCTGCGCGCGGCTGGCCGTGAGCAGTCCGATGCCGCCGAAGGTCATCGCGCCGAGCAGCGACACGGCGGCCAGGCTGGCCAGCGAGCCCTCGATCGGCACGCCGAACAGCAGGCGGGCGAAACCGACCAGCGCCACCACCTCGAGCCCCAGCAGCACCAGGCGCGCCGTGACGAGCGCGGCCAGGTACTGCGAGCGCCGCATCGGTGTCGCGATCAGGCGCTTGAGCAGCTTGCGGGTGCGCTGCACCACCAGCGTGAAGCCGATGCCCCACATGCCGGTGCCCATGATGTTCATGCCGAGCAGGCCGGGTATCAGCCAGTCGATGTAGCGGCTGCCGGGGGCGGTGACGGTCTCGCTGCGGCCCGTCCAGACGTCCTGCCGGCCGGCGGCGCGCTGCAGCAGGTCGTCGACGGTGCGCCGCGCCAGCCGGCTCTCCGGCCGCGCGGGGTCGTAGCGATAGGTCGGCGGGTCGCCCGGCACGACGACCACGTGCGCGAGACCGTCGCGCAGCGCCGTCGCCGTCGCGCCGGGATCGATGGACACGACCGCGACGCTGTCGTGCGCGGAGAGGGCAGCGACGAGCGCCGCCGTGCCGGCTGCCTGCTCGACGCCGACCGCCACCGGCGCGTCCGGCCGGGAGCGGAAGGCGATGCCCAGGACGAGCGCCATCAGGAGCGGGAAGACGAAGACCCAGAAGATCATCTCCGGCTCGCGCACCAGGAGGAGCAGGCGCGTGAGCGTCATCTCGACGAAGGGATGACGCGGCTCCGCGGCGCGGGTCTCAGCCATCGCGAAGTCCGTGCCCGGTCAGGGCCACGAAGACGTCCTCGAGCGTGGCGGTGCGCGTGGCCAGCGTCTCGATCTCGACGCCGTCGGCCGCGGCCAGTCCCGCGAGCGCCGGCAGCGCCCGGTGCAGGGAGCGGGCGGTGAGGGTCCAGGCGCCGGCGGTCTCGCCCGCGCGCACCCGGTCGATGTCGGGCAGGCCGCGCAGCCGGTCTTCCCTGTCCGCCGGCATGTCGGCCGGCCCCGCGGCCGCGCCGCCCGCGAACCTGACGTCCACCACGTGCGGCGCGCCGATGGACTGGACCAGCTCGTCGGGGCTGCCCTGGGCGACGATGCGTCCCTGGTCGACGATGGCGACCCGGTCGCACAGCACATGCGCCTCGTCCATGTAGTGGGTCGTCAGCAGGATGGTGCCCCCCTCGCCGCGGTAGCGCTGCAGCACGGCCCACAACTGCCGGCGCGACTGGGGGTCGAGTCCGGTGGTGGGCTCGTCGAGGAACAGCAGCTCCGGATCGCCGACCAGCGCGCAGGCGACCGCCAGGCGCTGCCGCTGGCCCCCCGACAGCTTCCCGACCCAACTGCGGCGCTTGCCGTCGAGCTCAAGCAGCGCGAGCACTTCCTCGACCGGCCGGCCGCGCGGATAGAACGAGCGGAACAGCCGCAGCGTCTCGACGACCGACAGCTTGTCGTCGAGCTGCGATTCCTGAAGGTGGATCCCGAGCCGCGCCCGCAGCGCGTTGTCGTCGCGGCCCCACGCGCGGCCCAGCACGCGCACGCGGCCGGCGTCCGGTGCGAGCAGGCCCTCCAGAACCTCGATGGTCGTCGTCTTGCCGGCGCCGTTCGGTCCGAGCAGGCCGAAGCACTCGCCCCGCCGCACCTCGAGGTCGAGACCGGCGACGGCCAGCACGTCGCCGTAGCGCTTGACGACGCCGGCGCAGGAGACGGCGGCTTCAGTCGGGGCCATCCCGGTTGTGAGTGGTCCCGGCGCCGCGCTTCAGGCAGTCCAGCCCACCCGCCCCGTCACGCCCCACAGGACGATGGCGGCGGCGGCCACGTGCTGCACCATCAGGGTGATCACGGCCGGCAGCGTGGCGTCCGGATACGCCTCGCTGCCGCTTCCGGTGAGCATCCAGAGGTCGGGCACCAGCGAGACCAGCAGGGCAACGAGGACGATCCGCTGGTACAGCGGGACCGGACGCTCGGACGATCCGTTGACCGCCAGGGCGACCCCCAGCCCCAGCGCGACGCCGACGGTGGTCAGGAACATGGTCGGCGCAGCCGTCGCCAGCGGCTCGAACGCGGCGGGAATGTCGAAGACCAGGAGCGCCGCCGCCCGCAGGACGAGGTTGACCGCCACGGCCGCGAGGATCGTCCGCACCCACACCGCCCAGCCCAGCGTCAGTCGCTCCGCACTCATGAGGCACCTCCACTGTCCCGCTGGCGGTGCCGCATCGGGATCGGCACGCGACGCGCCGCAGGGAATGGTCGATTATAGTCGTCCCGCCCGCGCGGGGATCGATCCGTCCCGGGCGTCCGCCGCCGCCGGCGTGAACCCGAGCAGCCCATGACAGTCGACTTCACGGACGCGCTGCCGTACGTGCTCCTCTGGACGGCGTGGGGAGCTGCGGTGTTCCCGGGCGGCCGCCGGGGTGGGGCAACCCTGATCGCCCTCTCTCTCGCCGCTGCGGTCGCCGCCGGCATCGTCGCCTGGGCGGGACTCGCGGTGCTCGCGCTGTTCGCGGGCGCGTGCCTGAGCGCCGTGCGGCCGCAGCTGCCCGCGGCTGTTCGCACCGTGGCGTGGGGCGTTGTCCTGATCCTTGGCGTGGCGCTGGCCATCCACGCGATACCCTGGATCCGCAACGTCCTCGTGCTGGATGCCGTGGCCGTGTCGGCTGCGGCGGCCGACTACACCCTGTACTGGAACTACGACAAGGGATTTGCGGGCGTTGTGCTGTACGCCGCTTGCGTCCAGCCGCAGGCCGGCACGGCGTGGGTGCGCGCGACCGCGGCTACCGCGGCGATCGCTCTCCTGACCCTGGTTGCGGTCGGCGCGGCGGCCACGGCGGCGGGGTTCGTTGCCTGGGATCCGAAGTGGCCGGCAATCCTCGGCGTGTGGGTGCCGGCCAACCTGTTCCTGACGTGCGTCGCCGAGGAGGCCTTCTTCCGCGGGCTCCTGCAGCGGCACCTCGGCAGAGCCCTGCGCGGGAGGATGCGGGCACCGGCTCCGGCGGCGGTCCTCGTCGCTGCCGCCGCGTTCGGCGTTGCACACTTCGCGGGCGGGATCACCTACGTGCTGCTGGCCACGCTCGCCGGCGTCGGCTACGGCGCAGCCTGCCACCTGACCGGCCGCGTGGAAGCGGGCATCCTGGTGCACTTCGCCCTGAACCTGGCGCACCTGCTCCTCTTCACCTATCCGTTCGCCGCGTAGGCGACAGCGCCATGCCCATTCGCCGCGGGGGGCGACGGGTCCCCTGCGCGGCCGTCAGCCCACGATATAGATGCCGACGACCGGCCACTCGCCGGACTCCGACACCGCAGTGACCCGCTCGCGAGCGTTCGGCCGCCGCTCGTAGACGCCGTCGAACTCGAAGACGAAGTAGTCGCCGGGCGGCGCGTCGGGTACCGTCGCCAGGCGTTGCGTGCTGCTCAGCGTACGGGACTCGAGCGCGCCCAGCACGGCGAACCGTTCTTCCATGCTGGTCCGAAACTCCTCGGCCGTCACGTTCTCCCGGAAGTAGCTGCCGGTCGCGTCGTACGCCGCCGAGTAGTTCCCGGCGTCCAGCAGCGACAGCCACGCCTCCACCGACTGCAGCGCGGCGCGCTCGTCCGCCTGCATGCCGACGACCGGCGGGTCAACGGGTGTCGGTCCCGTGGGGCTGTCGCCGTCGTCGCATGCCGCGAATCCCGCTGCCGCGACGACAAGCAGCAACGCGCAAAGCGTCTCTCGCATGCTCCCCATTGTGCCCCCTGAGACCGGCGCTGTCAGCCGGCCTCGGCCAGGGCCTCGCAACGCGCGGACGGATCCATGACGCCCCGCGCGGTAATCTGGTCGATCACCATCTCGATGAAACGGATCTGCGGCGTGGTCAGCAGGTAGGTGAGCTGCTCGATGACCGAGAGCGGGTTCGAGATGCCGCCGGACCACATGGTGTCCCGGATGCGGTCGACCTTGGACTTCAGCTCACCGGTGATCATGATTCCATCTCGCCCGTCTCCAGCGAGCCTGCGGACCGTCGGGATCTGAGGGAAGCCCCTCGGGCGGACGTCCCGCTCGCGGGTGTTCCAAGGAGCGGATGCTCCCGGGAGCACGATCCTATCAGGCGACTATTGGCTCCTGCTTCGACGGGCTGTCATGGCGGGCTGAGGAGCGGCGGGCGGGTCACGGCGACGCGAGGAACCGGCGCCGCTCATGGCGCGGGGGACTCGCGGCGCGGCCGCCACAGCACGTGCATCGCCCAGTCGAGGTCGAGCCGCTCGCCGTCCCACGACGGGGTCGCCGTGTCGGTGTCGATCTCGATGCCGGCCGCCGCCAGGCCGTCGTTCACGGGCTGCAGGGCCGGGCCGGTCCACGCCGGCGCCGGCGGCGCCTCCGGCAGAGGGTGGCCGTCCGGCCGCAGGAACTTCAGGTCGCCGGCGGCGTCGATCGTGACCCGGTAGCCCTCTTCGTGCACCGCCCGGTGGTGCCGGCGGCACAGCAACACTACCACAAGATCCACCTGCATCCAGTGCTATACGGATTAGTCTTCAAAATACTGAGTAATAATCACTTATCACTCATCCGGCCGGGACTCTCAGGGTCAGGGCGTCGCGTGAAATCCGCCGGCATCGCGTATATGATTGGGGAATGGATAGTGTGACACCTGACGCACCCCAACCCCGCAAGACCAAGCCCCGGGGCCGACATCCACACAACGCACTCGCCGCCACCTTCATCCGCTCCGCGCCGGTCGGCAGGCACGCAGACGGCAACGGACTCTATCTCTACGTCCAGCGTACCGGAACCCGCAGCTGGATCCAGCGCCTCGTCATCCGCGGCCGCAAGCACGAACTCGGACTCGGCAGCGTCCATCTCGTCTCGCTCGCCGAGGCCCGCGAGCAGGCCCTCGCCAACCGCAAGCTCGCCCGCGCCGGCGGCGATCCCCTCGCCGACAAGCGCCGCACCCAGGGCATGCCCACTTTCGCCGAGGCCGCCGCGACCGTGGTCGAGCAGAAGCGGGCCGGCTGGCGCAGCCCCAGACAGGCGACCGACTGGCTTCAGAGCCTCGAACACTACGTCTTCCCGCACATCGGCGGCCGGGCCGTCTCCGAGGTCAGCAGCGCCGACGTGCTGGCGGTCCTCACGCCGATCTGGCATGTGAAGCCGGACACGGCCCGGCGTCTGCGCCAACGCATCCGCGCGGTGCTCGAGTGGAGCATCGCCATGGAGCACCGGACCGACAACCCGTGTGACCGCGTCGGACCCGTCCTCGGCCCGCAACGCGATACCGTGCGGCACATGCGGGCGCTGCCCCATCGCGACGTGGCGGCGGCGCTCGCGACGGTGCGGGCGTCGAGGTCGACGCGGGCGGTCAGGCTCGCGTTCGAGTTTCTTGTCTTGACGGCCGCGCGGTCCGCCGAGGTGCGGCTGGCAACGTGGGACGAGATCGACACGGCCGGCCGTGTCTGGACGGTCCCGGCCACTCGCATGAAGATGAACCGCGAGCACCGCGTTCCGCTCAGCCGTCCGGCGTTGGAGCTGCTCGACGCGGCGCGGACGCTCGCGGACGGCAATCCGCTCGTGTTCCCGAACCGCTGGGGCAACCGCATCCGGGACACGTTCCTCTCGCAGCTGCTCAAGGACTTGGACATCGCCGCCGTGCCGCACGGCTTCCGCTCGTCGTTCCGGGACTGGGCGGCGGAGGAGACGGACCACCCGCGGGAGGTCATCGAGGCGGCGCTGGCGCATACGGTCCGCAACCCGGTCGAGGCGGCGTATGCGCGGTCGGACCTGTTCGAGCGCCGGCGGCTCCTGATGGACGAGTGGGCGGCCTATCTCGCCGCGACCCGTCGTCCACGCTCAACGACCCCCGGAGAACGGCCCTGGGGCGCACAGGGGGGCGGGCTGATCCGGTAGTCCGCCCCTCTGCCCAGCGGGGCGGCGGGAGAAAATCGCGCGCGCTGTGCGCGCTCTGGCGTCGCCGCGCTGTGCGCGGCAACGGAGACGAGCAGCTCAGCTGGCAAAGGGCGCACACAACGACCGCGAGGACGCTGGCGGGGACGTGGCCGGCACTGGCGCTCTGGAGGCATTCCCGATGATCGCCAGACCCCGAGCCCGAGCCGGCGAGCGTGGCCGGCCGCGGCCGGGGGACCCGCGCGGCGTCGAGTCCGACGAGGTCCCGCTCAAGCGCGGCCAGTTCGACGCGGTGAACGCGGGCTCATCTTCATGGCGGGGATGCGGCACGGCAGCGAGGTGAGCGCCCCTCTCCGGGCCATCGTCGCCGAAGCGGGCCGCCGCGTCGGCTCCGAACGGCTCATGCCGGCGCAGCGCCGCATCGACCTCGGCGCAGTCGCGGGCCGGAACCCGTGGCCGTGGTCGACGTCGATCCGGACAGACCGCGTCCGCCTCCCCATCCTCGAGCCCCGTCGCGCCTTCGCGGGCGTCACTGGCGTGGCCGGCCGGCATTGGTGACGACGATAGCGGTGTCGCTTCTGTCGACGACCTCGGTGAGGACCGTGCGCCAGGACTCGCCCCTGCTGTCGGTTACGACGAGCGGGGTTCCAGGCAGCTGGTCGTTGTCGGGGAGCGTGGCGACCGTTTCGCCCTCGAGGACGGCGCCCCACTGGCCCCCGGGGAGCCGGCGCGGCTTCCAGCCCTCGATGGGCGTCTTCCTCGGGTCGGGCTCCGGGGTCTCGGCCGATGGCGGGTCGGGCTGCGGCTCGGCGGTCTCGCCGGGGAACTCCTGTTCGAGGGCCTGGCGGACGCGTTGCCGCAACCAGGCGGAGACGTTGATGGCCTTCTCGTGTCGGAGCTTGTCGAGGAGGCGTCCGGTTTCGGGGTCCGCCCGGAAGCGGATCATGACGTGCGCCGGCATTGCGGAGCATGCTACCGTACGGAGCACCGAGGGGCCACCGGGGCACATGGCGCGCGGCAACATGCCAACGAAGCCAGCCTACCCATTGTCATACAATGGGGCTGGCGGGGGGCTACGCCCCCTCGACCCCCGACGACCCAGAGGAAGGCAAAGTGCCCGATTCCGGTAAGCAGAAATCGCCGCGGCGTCGCAGCCTGATTCAAGCGCGCGTCTCGCCGAGGGAGCTCGCCGCGTGGCGCTCGAAGGCGGCGGCGGCCGGCGTCTCGTCGTCGGTCCTGCTGCGCCAGGCCATGGCCCGCACCGGCGCCTGGACGCCGTCGGCGAACGAGGCCGAGCGGGCGCGGCGGCGCGAGGTCGAGCGCGAGCGGACGCGCGAGCTCGTCCGCATCGGCAACAACCTCAACCAGATCGCGCGCTGGGCCAACCGCCACAAGTCGGCGGCCGACGCCGGCGAGGTGAGCCTGCACCTCGCCGCGATCGAGCTGGCGCTGCGGGCCCTGGCCCCGCCGGCGGGCTGATGCACCTCAAGTTCCTGGCCCGCGGCCGCGGCGCCGCGCGGGCGGCGGCGGCCTACCTGCTCGGCAAGCTGGACGCGGCGGGCAAGGAGCGAGCGTCGGTCGAGGTCCTGCGCGGCGACCCGAACCAGGTGGCGGCGGTCGCCGACGCCCTCCCGTTCGAGCACCGCTACACGTCCGGGGTGATCGCCTGGTCGCCGGACGACACGCCGACCGCGGCCCAGGTCGAGCGCGTCGTCGACGCCTTCGAGAAGACGGCCTGGGCCGGCCTCGCGCCGGACCGCTACGCCTGGTCGGCGGTGTTGCACCGCGACCGGGGGAGCGGGGTGCACGTGCACGTCTTCGCG
Organism: Vicinamibacterales bacterium; assembly: GCA_963665465.1. GTDB lineage: Bacteria > Acidobacteriota > Vicinamibacteria > Vicinamibacterales > UBA8438 > JAAXGX01. The sequence continues at coordinate 2,088,417 of OY762226.1, read as the reverse complement.
GCGCGCTGCGACCTGGCGACCGGGCGGAGCCTGAACATCGCCCCGCCGGGCTGGCGGAAGACGTTCGACCCGCTCCGCGACGCCTTCAACTACGAGCATGGCTGGAGCCGGCCGGACGACCCGGCCCGCGCGCGGGCGTCGCGGCCGAGCCCGCCCCGGGCGTATCGGGACGCGGCGGCGCTGCGGGCCGGGCTGGAGGTCGAGCCGGACCCGCGGGAGCTGATCGAGGAGCACCTGAGGGAGCGCGTCGCCGGCGGCCTGATCAAGGACCGCGCCGGCGTGGTGGCGGCGCTGCGGACGTTCGGACTCGAAGTGACGCGGCAGGGCCGGCACTACGTGACCGTCCGGCGTCCGGAGACGGGCGAGCGGTGGCGGCTGAAGGGGGGGCTGTACGAGGAGGACTTCGACCGGGACCGATTCATGCGGCAGCAGGGCGTCGCGTCCGGAGACCGGCCGCGGGCCGCCGGCGGCAACGACGCGGCGCAAGCTGAAGCACTCTGGCAAGAGGTTGAAGCAACGCGTCTGCGCCGCGCGGAGTACCACCAGACGCGCTACGGCGGCGGGGGTGCGGCTCGCGGCCGGGCCGCCGATGGTGACGGTGATCGGGCGGTTGGCCCCGCTGCCGCCGAGCCGGCGGGGCGCGGGGCCGGCCCGGAATCGCTCGATGAGCATCTTCGGCGGGAGCTCGGCGGCGACGCGGTGGTTGTCGCCGGGGACGCCGTGGCGGAGCGCATGCGCCCGACGCCCGAGCGCGAAGCCGAGCTTCTGGCGACACCGGCCGGCGCGGCGCTGCTGCGGGAGCTGGGCCGCCGTGAAGAGCGGATCCGCGCGAGCGCCGGGAGCGACCGGCCGATCGTCGACGCGATCGAAGAGCAGAGCGAGAGCGGCGTTTCCGGGGACGTGGGCGTCGCCGAGCGGGCGCAGGTCATCGACAGGGCGCAGGACCTGCTCGAGGAGGACCTCGCCGAGCTCGAGCGCGAGGAGGCGGCCCTGCTGGAAGACCCCGCTGGCGAGGAGCTTCTTCGCGGCGCCCGGCTCGAGGTCCTCGGCAACGCCGACCGGGAGGCGCAGAGCCTCGCTGAACGCCAGACCGTCATCGACAGGGCCGCCGCGGCGGCGGAACGCAAACGCCGTCAGGACCGCGTGCTGCGGTTGCTTGCGGCTCCCGGCGGCGACGACCTGTTGCTTGCGGCCCTCGACGAGCGGAAGCCGAGGTGGCGTCAGCAGGCGACGCTCCCTGCCGGGGGCGTCGACCTGGCGCTCGACGCCGCCGAGAGCGGCCGCCGGCAGGCGGACCCGCGGCGGCATCAGCTGGTCCTCGAGGCGGAGGGCGCGTTCCCCGACGCTCCCTCCGCGGTGTGGAGAGAAGCGGGCGCCGGCGTCGACAGGACCGGCGCCACCGGCCGGTATGCCGGGAGCGTCCTGGATCAGCTTGCCGGCCGCGCACACGTCCGCTCGCTCGTCGCCGAGGAGCCCGCGCGTCCGGCGCCGCCCGGCCTGGTGAAGCGGGTCATCGGGTGGGTGCGGGAGCGAGTCGGGAGAATGCTCGGCAGGCTTCGCCCGTCGAAACCGGCGCAACGGCGGGATCGCCCCGAGAGCGCGGGGGTCGAACGGGAACGGGAACGAGCCGCCGCGGCAGAGCGGGAGCGGCGGGAGCGGGCCCAGGCCCGCCAGCTGATCACGGCCGCCGAAGCGGCTGCCCGACAGTGGGGAGGCATCCTGCCGGCCACGGACACCATCGTCTCTGTCGCCGAGTCGATCGGCGCCCGGCCGGAGACGCCGGCGGGCCAGCGGGCGGTCCTCGAGCGGATCGACTGGAAAGCGGCGCCACCCCGCACTCTCTCGACCGAGGATGCCGGATTGGGACGCCGCTGGCGGGAAGAGAAGGAAGCGGCGGCCGACCAGCGCCATCAGCAGGCCCTCGGCGAGTGGAAGGCGCTGTCGTGGGGGCGCCGCCGGATTACCCGAAAGCCGGAACGGGAGAGTCCCGGCCTGCCGAGCCGGCAAGAGCTCGCCGCCGCCCGCGCCGAGCTCGTCGGCGTCGTCAGGGCGGCGATGCTCGCCGAGCTCGAGCGGGTTGCCCCGAGTCCCGCCGCGGCGCGCCGCAACGAGCCTCCGGCGCCTTCGACGCCTCCGGCGGGCCGTGGCCAGGTCGAGCGTCCCGCCGAGGGGCAGCGCCCGGTTCGGACCCCCGCCAGGGACTGGGACACACCGCCCGAGTCATCGCCGTCGCCGCCCAGGCGTCATCCGTCGGGGGACCGGGGACATGACCCGGGCCTTGACCGATAGCCCCGGACCGGCCCGGCGGCCAGCGGTCGAGGGCCGCGGCACCAGGCGGGCTGGCGGGTGCTGGACCGAGCGAGCATCGGAGTTGCAGCGCAAGGGACGGACGATCGCGGCGTCCTCGAGGGCGCCGTCAAGCGTGCGGTCTTCGTCTCGGTCATCTTCACGACCCGGCTTCCCCGGCCGCGTTATCGTCGACAGCGCCGTTCCCCATCAGGCCGCGCCGTTGCGGCTGGCGGAGATGCCCGGTAGAGTGATCGAGGCGCGCCAAGCGCGCCGGGCGGACGTGGTGAGACTCGGAGGGAACTGCGCAGCCGCGGTCAGGGGCCAGCACCGGGCCTGGCACTACATGGTGTTCTGCTCGCGATGCGGCGCACGGCCCGCCCTGCCGCTCCCCAAGGGCGAGGCCCTCTGCCGCCTCCACGGCGGCCGGCTACCGCAGCCAGCCGAGCGTTGGTCGACCGGCGCCAGCAACGGCAGCCGGAACATCATGCTGCCGAATTCCCGCCATCTGTCGCATCGACGCCCTGGCCAAGGACGTGGCTGACCCCTGAGCGATAATGGACACTCGGCCGTGGACGAGCTTCCCTCGGTGCCGTTGACCCGGCGGTTCTTGGCCTTGTGCCTCGACTACGGCTCGATGCGCTTGGCGCTGCAGGTCGTCGCCGTCGGCCGGAGCACCGGCGTGCCGGGGTTGCCTGTCAGCGGCAAGTCGACGGATTGGAACGCTGACGAAATGCGGGCGGTGGTCGATTACCTCGAAGGCAAGCGTGGCGGGCGGCGGAACCGTTGACGCGGCGGCCGGTTCCTTCGGCGGCCGACGTCCCCCCAGGGGAGACCCGCTCACAGTCGCTCTGGGCGCATCGGGCGGGCTTCTCCCGACCCCAGACCCTTCGCGCAGGCGGCCATTTCTCGACCCCGGATCCGGACGCTGAACACCACATACTCGGTGGTGGTGTCGGCCCACGACGTGATCCGCGCCGGCAACAGGAAGACCGTCCGTGTGGTGGCGCGCTACTCGGCCGGGGCAACGGCCGAGCGCGGGGGGCCGTGGCAAGATGTCTATAGGAGTGTCCTCGGCGGGTCCGTGTTCGTTTTCCGTGAATGAATGGTCGATTCCCGGGGGAGGAGGGGGCCAGGATGATCCGATTCGTGTGCTGGAACATGGGCTTCAAGCAGGCCTCGTGGCGGATTCTCGCCGGCATGGACGCGGACGTCGCACTGGTTCAGGAGCCTTGCCGGCCACCGGCTGACGTCGCTGGCCAAGTCGACACCGGCCCGACCGAGCATTGGGACGCGACGACCTGGAATAGCGAGTATTGGCAGGGGCGGTTCCCTCGCCTCACCGACCGAGTCGCGATGGTGGTGCGCCTGTCGGACCGCGTGCGACTCGAGTGGTTCCGGCAGGTTGGCCCGATCTCCACAGTCGAGCCAAACGAAATCGCCGTGAGCGGGATCGGCACCATCGCGGCCGCGCAGGTCGTTCCACTAGAAGGCGGGCTGGCACCGCTGATCGCCGTGTCCATGTATGCGCGCTGGTTCCGGCCGCACCCGTCTACCGCGAGCAAGTGGAGCGTCGGCTACTCCGACGGCTCGGCCCACCGCATCCTCTCCGACCTCTCCGCCTTCATCGGGGACGCTGATCCAGCCACGCACCGGATACTGGCGGCCGGGGACTTGAACATGGTCGACGGCTCCCAGACCGGCAAGCCACAGGATCTCGAAGAGCGGAGCCAGGGGGTGTTCAGCAGGATGGACGCGTTGGGCCTCGCGCTGGTGCGACTCGGCGGGCGCTCGGCTGCCCCCCGACCGGCCTACCTCCCGCCGGACACGCGCAACGTTCCGACCTTCTACACGACAGGCGAGCGGCAGCCGGCGGACGCCACCAAACAGCTCGACTACGTGTTCGCCTCGAAGGGGTTTCACCGCGGCGTGAGCGCCCGGGCCTTGAACGGGGTGGACGAGTGGGGGCCGAGCGACCATTGCCGACTGGCGATCAACGTGACGTGACCGCCGCAGCGGACCCGCCAAGTCTTCGCGACCGCATCGGCGCGGCCGGCACTCGCGCTCTGGAGGCGTTCCCTGACGATCACCAGACCTGAACGACTCCTCTGGATGCACAGGCCATCGGGAGGCGAGCTTGAGCCGCGACGGCGCGGCTGTGACGATCCGGCACCTTGCCCAGATTCGTCCGGACCGAGCTTCCGGAGGCCCGTAGATTCCCGGTCGGAAAGTGGGGATCAACAAGGGAAGTCCTGTCAAAGATATCAATCAAGTCATTTTATATGAATGACTTGCAGTATTCTATTGGCGGCCGGCACAGCAGCACGAGGTTGTCGAGCGCCGTGCGGCCGCCGTCGGCCCAGTGCTCGATGTGGTGAGCATCGACGCGGCGGTTGTCGCAACCCGGGAACCGGCACTGCCGGTCGCGGGCCACGAGCGCCCGACGCAGGGCCGGCGAGATGGTCCGGGTGCGGCGGCCGACGTCCAGAATCTCGCCGGCGGGGCCGTGGTGCATGGTGACCGTGGCCGCGTCGCAGGCCAGACGCCGGGCCGTCTCCGCGGAGACGTGGATGCCGCCCGCCTCGTCCAGCGCGGTCTGGCGCCAGGGGGCCGGCGTCGGCCGTGTCCCCGGACACGGGCCGGACGTCCCGCGGCGCCGTTGTCGGACGCGTCCCGCCCGGCCTGGTGTTTCCGCGCGCATCGGCGATTCGGCACGGGGCCCGCCGGCCGCCTCGCGCGCCGTCGCAGGCGTTCCCGCGGGAACGTCGCGCGGTTCCGCCAGCGCCTCGGCGTCCACGTGCAGCACCACCTGGTACCGGTCGCCTGCCGTCCCGCGGTCGAGTCCGCCCGCCAATGCCGCCTCCGCCACCGCGCCGATGGCGTCCGCCTGCCGCTGCGCAAGCGTCGGCTCCGGCGTGTCCGCCCCCTCGCCGGCCGCCTCCTTCCCCGCGTCCGCGTCAGCCGACGGGGCAGCCGCATCCCCTTCCGCGTCCGCCGGCGAGTCGGCGGCTTCTCCGTTCTCGCCATCGCCCGCCGCCGCAGCGCGCCGCGCCTGGTCGCACGCCGCTTCCAGCGCCCGGCGCAGCACCGACCCCACCTCCGGCGTCAACCTCCCCCGCACGACCACCATCCCGTCCTCGTCCACCCACGTCCGCAGCTCGCGGCTCGCATGCCGGCGCCGTTCCTCCGCCTGCTCGACGTTCCGATCGATGCGCCGCCACGCGCGCGCGACCCGCTCCACGTGCGCGGCCGTTCCCGCCCGGCACACGTGGAGCAGGTCGTCCTCGTTCTCCGGGGTGGCCACCCGCGTGACCGCCCGCACCTTCGAGTAGGAGATCTCGCCCCGGCGCATGGCGTCGCTCAGCTTCGGCAGCTCGCCGAGGGCGCGCGCCACCCGCACGTGCTCGCGGGCGGCCCCCGGCGAGAGCCCGGCCCGCCAGCTCAGCCACTGCGCGCACGAGAGGCAGCCGTCCCAGCCCTGCTGCTCGTCGAACTCGCGGATGAGGACGAGCAGCTCGCAGGTGGCGGCCTGGATGCGGGCGGACAGCTCGGCGATGCGGTCGCCCAGCCGGGCGAGCCGTGCGCCGCGGTCCCCGGGCGCGGTCGCCGGTTCCCGGGGCGTTGACTCGTCGGGAGGCAGAGGATGCAGGCCGGATGTGGACGGGGCGAGGCTGTCGTCGGCAAGCATGAACCATTGTAACTTGCTGCATTGGCACGGCTTACAGCGTTCGTGGCGGGCCGATCGGCGGTCGAATCGAGGTTGGTCGCGTCTCGGGGCGAGAACGCGCGGCCTGCGGGCGGAGAGGCAGTCGGAAAGTCGATTCTGACGGCTTTCCAGACTTCATGCCGACGCGCCTGGAAGAGGCTGTCAAGTACAAAGTGCATGGTGGGACAAGACAATGTGCCCGCGGTGCCCGCCATACCCGCTGTCGCGGTGGCGCGCCGGGGGGCTGGTCGGCCGACGGTCTTGTGCTGCTGCCGTCTACCGCCAACGGCGTTGGCTCGACACCTTGCCGCCGACAGACGCGCTTGCGCGTCACGGCTGCGTCGGGCGCCAATTCCAGTCACGTCCCTGGTGCGACCGGTGGTTCGGCCCCGCCACGCTCTCCGGCGCGGCCCTGGTCGACGCGCCCGGGTTCAATGCACGGCCGACTTGTGCCACACTCGCCGCCGGAAAGGCCCGCGACGCCGCGACTGCCAGTGGGGCACACGGCAAGCGTTCGTCGCTGGAGAGCTGCCGACCATGTCCACGGACCCCGCCGACCTGGAGTTCACAGCCGACGAGATGCGGCGCATGGGGCACGCCACCGTCGAGCGGCTCGTCGAGCACGTCCTGAGCCTCGAGGCGCGGCCGGCCCGGGGCGACGTGGACGCGGCCGATCTCTGCCGCCGCCTCCGCGAGCCGGCGCCCGAACGGGGCGTCGCCTACGAGCCGCTGCTCGATCGGCTGCTCGACGAGTGGGTGCCGCGGTCGTTCACGTCGTCGGGGCCCGGCTATCTCGCCTACATCCCGGGCGGCGGGCTGTATCCCGCGGGGCTGGCGGACCTGATCGCGGATGTGGTCAACCGCTACACCGGGGTACGGCTGGCCGCGCCCGCCCTCGTGCAGCTCGAGGCCAACGCGCTCGACTGGCTGCGCGAGTGGATGGCCTTTCCCGCCGGGACCCGCGGATTGTTCACGACGGGCGGGTCGATGGCGCACTTCAACGCCGTGCTCTGCGCGCGCGAGCGGCATCTCGGCGCGGACATCCGCGCGGGCGTGCTGTACGGCTCGACGCAGATGCATCACTCGATGAGCAAGTCCGCCCGGCTCGCCGGGATCATGCCGGACCGGGTCAGGGCGGTTCCGGTCGACGAGCGGTTCCGGATGGACGTCGACGCCCTCGCCGACATGATCGCCGTGGATCGCCGCGCCGGCCTCCGGCCGTTCTGCGTCGCGTCGGCGGCCGGCACCACGAACACGGGCGCGGTCGATCCGCTGGACGCCATCGCCGACCTGTGCGACCGCGAAGGGCTCTGGCACCACGTGGACGGCGCCTACGGGGCGTTCTTCCACCTGTGCCCGGAGCTGCGGGGTCTGATGCCCGGGGTCTCGCGGGCCGATTCCCTCACGCTCGATCCGCACAAGGGCCTGTTCCTGCCGTACGGCACCGGGGCGCTGCTCGTGCGCGACGGGGCCGCGCTGCGCGTGGTGCACGAGGCGACCGCAAGCTACCTGCCGGGCCGGCGGGATGACGAGTACGACCCCCACGTGTACGGGCCGGAGCTCTCGCGCGGGTTCCCGGGCCTTCGCGTCTGGCTCTGCGTGAAGCTGTACGGCGCGGAGCGGTTCCGCGCGGCGCTGGCGGAGAAGCGGGCCCTTGCCCTCGAGGCGGCGGCGCGCGTCGCCGCGGTGCCGGGGATCGTGATGGCGGCGCCGCCGCAGGTCTCGCTGTTCGCGTTCCACCTGCGCTGGCCCGGCTCGAGTCTGGCGGAGGAGAATGAGGCGACCGAGCTGTTGGTCGAGCGCGTGAACCTGCGCAACCGCGTGATGCTGTCCGGCGCGCTCGTCGACGGGAGGTTCCTGGCGCGGGTCTGCGTCCTCAGCTTCCGGACCCGCGCCCGACACGTGGAAGCCTGCGTGACGGACCTGGCGGAGGAGGCGGCCGCCCTCCTGACGACCGCCTCGGCATGACACGCCGGCGCAGAGGGTTGTCGGGTGGCGGATCGCGACGACCTCACCGCGGCGGACAGAAAGGCGCTGGCCCGGCTGGTAGCGGAGATCGAACGGGAGAGGCAGAGACGATGACGACGGACCGCACCGGGATCGGACGGGAAATCGAAGCGGCGCTGGGAGAGGTTGTCGGCCATGTGCGCGGCGAGGCGGCGCTGTCCTGCCGAATCGTGGATGCCCCCGCCGGCGACTGGATCGTCGCCCTTCGCAAGCGGCTGAAGCTGAGCCGGCAGAGGTTCGCGGACCGTTTCGGCCTCGACGTGCGGGCCGTCCAGGAGTGGGAGCAGGGCCGCCGGGTGCCGGACCGGGCGGCGCGCGTGCTGCTGACCGTGATCGACCGCGACCCGGACTCAGTCGTGCGGGCGCTCGCCGCAGAGGAAACCGGTACCGGCGAGGCTCAGGCTCCGGTACCGTGACACCGTTCCGGTTCGGCTCCGGCCCTCAGCGCGCCTCCGCCTCGCCAATCCGGTAGAGCTTCGACCGCGTCCGGATGAACAGGCTGCCGTGGGCGATGGCCGGCGTGGCCATCGCGAGCTCGCCGAGCGGGTTGCGGCCGACGACCTCGAACGTCTCCCCGGCGCGGATCACGTAGGTGTCGCCGTCCTCGCTGAGTGCGAAGATCTTGCCGTCGTACGCCCAGGGCGACGCGGTGAACGCGGCGCCGACCGCGATCCGCTGCCGGGGGTAGATCTCCTCGCCGGTCCGCGCGTCGTGGGCGGTGAAGAACCCCCGGTCGAGGAGCGTGTACAGGGCGTCGCCGTAGACGATCTGCGAAGGGTTGTAGGGGGCGGCCTGCGGCTGCGACCACGCGATGAACTCGTTGGCCGTCTCGGACCCGCGCAGCGAGATGTCGCCGCTGGCGCCGGGGCGGATGGCGAAGACCGGGCGCTGCTGGTCGCCGAGGTACCCCGAGCCGAGATAGAGCAGGCCGAACTCGGCGAAGGGCGTGGGAACGGTGATGGACGACATGCCGGTGAGCTCCCAGAGCAGGTTGCCGTCGAGGTCGTAGGAGCGCGTCTTGTCGGTGCCGGTGGTGACGATCTCGGTTCTCTGCTCGTTCTCCCAGATGTAGGGGGTCGACCAGTTGGTGCCCTCGTCCCTCGGGATGCGCCAGACCTCGTTGCCGGTCTCCGCGCTGACGGCCAGCAGGTACGACTGGTCGTCGTTGTCGTTCACGATGTAGAGGCGGCCGTCGTGGAGCACCGGCGACGCGGCGGTGCCCCACTCGAGCCGGGTGGCCGAAGGCTCGATGTCGTGCGACCAGCGCAACCCGCCGTCCGCCGCGTCGAGGCAGAAGACGCCGAGATTGCCGAAGTAGACGAAGAGCGCGTCGCCGTCGGTCACCGGCGTCTCCGTCGCCAGGGTGTTCTTCATGTGGTAGCCGCGGGCCGGCGGGCCGCGATGCAGCTCGCGTTCCCACCGCACGGCGCCGGTGCCGACGTCGAGCGCGTAGGCGACCCACCGGTGCTCCGCGGCCGAGGGGCTCCAGGTCTCGCGCCCGCGATAGAGGCCGCCGAGAGGTTCTTCGACCGGCTCGGTGCTGACGACGGTGGTGACGTAGACGGTGTCGTCCCAGACCACCGGCGAGCTCCAGCCGAGGCCCGGGAGGTCGGCGGCCCAGGCGACGTTCTCGGTGGCGCTCCAGCGGGTCGGCAGCCCCGAGGCTTCCGAGACGCCTCGTGCGTCCGGCCCCCGGAACTGGGGCCATCGATCCTGGGCGGCGGCAGGCACGCACCAGACCACGACGAGCAGCAGCACGAGCGTGTATCGACTCATCTCATTCCCCTTCGTGTTCGTGACGGTTCGGTTCGGTCAGCGCTGCCGGATGACGATCCGTGCGAGGCCGCGCGGATCGGGCGGGAGCTCGTCGTCGCCGGCCGGCATCCCGCCCACCGAGAGCATGTAGGCCATGGTGTCGACGTACTCCTGGTCGGTCATGGAGCCCGGGTTGTCCTCGGGCATCGTCTGCCGCGTGTACGCGAACAGGGTGGCCAGCGAGCGGCCGTCCCACTCGCGCAGGAATCGCGCCCGCACCAGCGGGGGCGTGGACCGCATGTCGGGATCGTCGGGCGCGCCGTTCAGGCGGCGGCCGTGACAGAAGCTGCACGCCCCCGAGTAGGCCTCCCGGCCCCGCGCCGCCTGCGCCTCGGTGAAGACCCCGTCCCAGACGGACGCCGCCTCTCCCGCATCCGCGGCCGCGTCCAGCGCCGCGGCGACCACGTCCGCCGTCACGCTGCCGAAGGCGTTCGTCCAGGCGTTGCGGACGTAGCTCGCCAGGGCGGCGGTCTCCTCCGCGGTGAGGGCCGGGAACGGCGGCATGTTCCCGTTGCCCTGATTCAGGATGCGGACGATGGTGGCCGCGTCGCCGAGCCGCTCGTTGCCGCTCAACGCCGGAAACGCGGGCGGGTTGCCCGCGCCCGAGGCGCCGTGGCAGCGCGCGCAGTGCTCCCCGTAGAGCTGCTCTCCCAGCTCGAAGCGCGCGGCATCGTCGACCTGGGCGGCGGCGGCGCCGGGGACGACGAGGCATCCGAGACTCAGGACGCCGACCACGATCAGCTTCACGGAACGCGCTGCCGCCCCGCGGCGGCGGCGATCAGGACCAGAGGTGCTCATCGGAAAGCTCCACATCGTGCGCCAGCTCCGCCCGAATCGTCGTGTCGGCCTGCACCGTCCCGTCGAAGCGGAAGGGACGGTAGCGCCTGCCCGACACGAAGAGCCGGTACTCGCCGCCCGGGACCCGCATCTCCGCCACGCCGCGCGCGTTGGTGACGGCCCGATACGGGTGCGCGGCCACCCGCGCGCCCGCCACCGGCGTCCCGCTCTCCGCGTCGACGGCGACGACCGTCAGCAGGCACGCCGGCGGGGAGACGACGCGCACCCGGAAGCGGGCGCTGCCGCCGGCGTGCGCGACGTCCGCCCCGTCCGTCAGCGCCTCGGCCTCCCAGGTGTACAGGCCCTCGGCGTCCGGGGCCGTCAGGGCGACCTCGGCATGATAGAGGGCGTCGGTTCCGGGCCACGGCTCGTCGCCGAGGGTGGCTGTCGCCCGGCGCTCGCCGTCCTGGCTGCGCACCTCCACGGCCCAGCCGCCGGCCGGGCAACGCGCGGAGCAGGCGACCCCGAGCCTGACGGCGAAGCGCTTTCCGCGCTCGATGGCCGGCGGCGTGTCCCAGACGACCAACCGTGTCTCGTGCGGCTCGACGTTGCCGTCCACGTCCATGATCAGATGGGGCTGCGCCCCAAGCCCCCGGCGTCCGCTTGCGGGGGCCCCTTCGCCCCGTGCCGCAGCCTCCTACGCTTTGTCGGCGGGCTCCTTGGCGGCGTGCGTGCCGGCGATGTAGCCGTGGACGTGGCCCTTCCCGAGGCCGTGCTTGTTGAAGCCGCCCACCGCCTCGCCGCCGGCGTAGAGCCCCGGAATGACCTGGCCCTGCATGTCCACCACCTGCTGGCGCCCGTTGCACCGCAGGCCGCCGTAGGAGTCGTGCCAGACCACCATGATCGACAGCGCATAGAACGGCGGCGTCTCGATGCGGTTCATCGGGGCGTCCGCCTCGCGCTCGAACTCGGGATCGGCGCCGGCGTCCACGCAGTCGTTCCACTTGGCGACCGTCTCGGCCAGGTGGCGCAGCGGCACCCGCTGGTACTTGTGGCCGGCGGCGATCTTCTCGGCCAGCTCCTCGACGGTGTCGGCCTGGAAGAAGTAGCCGTTGTCCGCCACGTAGGGGTAGCGGAGTTCCCAGCCCGTGCGCTCCACCGCCTCCTGGTCGAAGATGGCCCACAGCGGTCCGGAGTAGTAGTCCGGCGCCTTCGACCCTTCGTTCATGGCCAGCGCCGCGTCGAGGCCGTGGTCGTAGTCGTACATCTCCCGGACCCACGTCTTCTGGCAGTTGCGCCAGTCGAGCGGCTTGTGCTTCAGCCCCTGGCCCGGCGCCCCGCCGTCGCCCGGGTAGCGGTTCAGGCCGGGCTTGGCGGGCAGGCGGACCTCGTTGAAGAAGCGCCTGCCGACCTGGTTCACGGCGATGAACTCCTCGAAGCCGACGGTGCCGACGTTGATCCCCGCCGAGCCGCGGAAGCCGAACGTCGGGTGCCCCGGCATCATGGTCGTGTACGCGTCCGGGGTGCCGAGGCGGGTCGAGATGTGGAACGTCGTGGGATACGACAGGTTCTGGTGCATCCCCGCCAGGTTGGCGCCCACCCGCAGGCCGGCGACGAGCGCGCTGGCGTCCTGGCCGTGGGGACCCTGCAGGGCGACGCCGCTGGTGGGGAAGGCGGGCTCCCGCATGGCGGGGTAGAACATGCTGCGGACCTCGGGGTTGCCGGCGTGGCCGCCGCTGGCCAGGATGACGCCCCGGCGGGCTCGGATGGTCACCGTCTCGCGCTGCTCGTCGACGTTGCCGTTCTGCCAGTAGCTCTGCATCAGCTCGCCGGTCTCGGGGTGGTGCCGCGGCGAGTAGTGAGCCCGGATCCCCAGCACCCGGCCGGCGAACGGCTCCTCGCGGACGAGGTCGGCGAAGCGGCGGTGCAGCATGAACTCGACGCCCTTCTCCCGCGCCGAGTACTCCAGGGGCCGGGCGAGCGCCACGCCGTTGCTCACGGCCTTGGGTCCGACGAGGCGGCGCGCGTCGTTCATCTGCTGCGGCGCGAACGCGCTCGTGCGCTCGGGATCCGCGACGCCGGCGTCCTCGGGCGTGATCGTGCCCGCCTTCATGTCCGTCCGGTCGCCCAGCATGAGGAAGCAGCGCGCCCCGCGCGCACGGGACAGGCCGCCGCCGCCGTGCGTGCCGCTGACGCGCGCGAAGCGGACGTAGTTGTCCATGAGGAACTGCCGCGTGGCCGGGCTGTTCTCGGCCCACGCGCGGACGAGCTCGCGCTCGTTGTAGCGGTACGGATTCTGCCCCTTGGGGTCGATGACCGACCAGTCGGTGATGTCCGTGAACAGCAGCTCGACGCTGTCGTCGAGCTCCTCCGGCTCCTCGGCGGGATCGACGCTGATGAATCCTTCCTTGTCCTTCTCGCCCTTCATGTCCCGGCGCTGGGCCGGGTCGCCGCCGCCGAGGGAGACGTACGATCCGCTGTGCAGCATCCTGCCGCCGACGTCGTAGTTGGCATCGACCACCAGCACGCTGGCCCCGAGGTCGCGCGCGCGAATGGCCGCGGTCAGGCCGGCGCACCCGCCCCCGGCGATGACCACGTCCACCTCGTAGTCCCAGGCGACGTCGTCGGCGCCGGCGGCCGGCGCCTGCGCCTGTGCCGGGTCCGGCGTCAGCAGCGCGCCCGCGCCCAGGCCGGCGGCGGTTCCCGTCCTGACGAAGTCCCGCCGGCTGATGCCCTGCTCGTGCTCCAGGCGCGGATCGTCGCGGTCGCTGTCCTTCTTCGCCATCTCCAGCCTCCCTCTCGAAGAAACACTACAACGGAATGCCGAACAGGCCGGCGGCGTTGCCCCCCAGGATGGCGGCGCGGTCCGCGTCGCTCAGGCCCGGCGCGCCGAGCACGTGGTCCACCACGTCGAAGCGCGGCAGCCGGGCATCGTCCGGGGTCGCCGTCCACGGAAACGGGTAGTCGGTTCCAATCACGATCTGGCTGGCCCCGAGCACCGCGACGAGGTGGCGCAGGGCCTCGCTCGAGAAGACGAGCGCATCGACGTAGAGCTGCTTCACGTACTCGGTGGGCCGCTGCGCCAGCAGATCGCCGCACTGGCCGGGCCGCGTCGCGCACCCGTAGTCGGACCGGTCGGCATAGGACGGCAGATAGCCTCCGCCGTGCGCCGCGCACAGCTTCAGTCCCGGGAAGCGATCCAGCGTGCCCTCGAAGATCAGATGGGACAGGGCGATGGTCGTCGCCAGCGGATTGCCGATGACGTTGCCGAGGAAGCCGTTCCCCTCCAGCCGGGACGCGAGCTCGGGGACGCCCTGCGGATGCAGGAAGATGGGTACGCCCAGCTCCTCGGCCCTGGCCCAGAACGGATCGAAGCGGCGCGACGCCAGCTCCTCGCTCCCGACGCTCGCCCCGACCGACCCGCCGCGCAGCCCCAGCCTCGTGATGCCGTCCTCGAGCTGCTCGGCCGCCAGATCCGGATGCTGCAGCGTGGTCGTGGCGAGCGCCACGAATCGATCGGGCCAGGCCGCGCAGATGGCGGCGAGCCCTTCGTTCTGCGCCCGGATCAGGCCCGGCGCCAGGTCGCGGTCGACCCCGTACCAGAAGGGGTTGATGCTGAGGACCTCGACGTCAATCCCCGCCGAGTCCATGGCCTGCAGGCGATCCGGGCCGATGGTGAGCGGGGCATTGGGCGCCGGGCCCGCCCCCATCATGTCGCGGATGCCGGGAATCTCGCAGTGGGCGTGCACGTCCACCGTCCGGACCCGGCGTCCGTCCAGGACGACCTCGCGCCGCGCAGCCTGCGCGGCGGAAGCAACGGCACCCCGCACCCCGCCGCCGGCCAGCGCCAGGCCGGCCATCGCCGCCGTCGTCTGCCTGATGAAGCGCCTGCGGCTCGGCATCGTCCCCTCCGGATGCGCGTCCTGCGTGGCCGCCCATGGTAGCACCGGATGCGAGTGGGGCCGCTATCTGGCCTGTCGCCGGCCAAAAATCATTCCATGAGGAAGTATATTTATCAGCGGAGGACGGAACCGTGAACGACAAGCTGACCGTCGCTGATGAAGCTTGGATCGCCACCGCGCTGTTGCACAGGGAGCATCCCGACCGGGAGGATTTCGCGATGCACGAGATCATCCGGCGAGCCGAACAGATTGCCGGTCCGGGGCCGTTGCGCGCCGGTGTCAGGCATCACATCTCCTACCATGCTGTCGCTCAAACGAAGCCGAATACCGGACAGCACTGCCTGCTGTTCGCCACCGCTCGCGGGCGGCGGCGTCTCTTCAGGCCCGGCGACCCGCGCCACCCGAATCGCCGGGGCAGGGAGACGCCGCGGAGGGACCAGCTCCCGCCGGCGTATCGTTCGCTGATCGACTGGTATCGCTCGGTGTACACCGCGCAGGCCCTCGATGCCCAGCCTGACCCCATTCTCGCGCTGCGGGGGCTCGGCCGGACGCTCTGGGCAGACGAAGAGGCCGACACCTACGTCTCGCGGCTCCGTGAGGGCTGGTCGTGAGCCGGGTGTTCTGGGACACGAACCTGTTCGTCTACCTGCTCGAGGGGACGGGCGCCCGGGCCGAGTCGGTGGTGGCGCTGCGACAGCGGATGATCGAGCGTGGCGACGAGCTGCTGACGTCGACGTTGACACTCGGGGAGCTGCTCGTCAAGCCGGTCGAGATGCGCGATGACGAATTGCGGGATCGGTACGTGCAGGCGATGGACGCCGGCGTTACCGTGCTTTCGTTCGATAGCCGAGCCGCGCTCCGATTCGCGGCGATCCGTGGAGACCGGTCGATCCGGGCCCCCGATGCCATTCAACTCGCGTGTGCGGCGGTCGGTGGCACGGAGCTCTTCATCACGAACGACGATCGGCTGAGCAAGAAGAACGTGCCAGGCATCGGGTTCATACAGTCTCTGCAGCGGACGTTCCTCTGAGAGGCGGCCGTCATCTGCTGTTGTTGTCAGCCGCGGGTTGTCGAAGAGGATCTCTGCAAGGGCAGTCACAACCGCAGCAGGATGACCCGGTCGGGATGTTCCGCGAGTGCGGCGGCCCCGGCGTCGAAGGTGACGAGTCGGCCGCCGTGTCTGACCGCCAGCGCCAGCAGATGCGCGTCGGTGACCTGCCGGTAGCCGGTCAGCCCCTCGAACGCGACCTCCGGCGCCCGTACGAGGTCGAGGTCGTCCGGCCAGAACTCGTGCCCGGCGAGATCCGTGATTGCGCGCAACACCGCGGCCGCTTCGCCCGGGGACCGAGCGTCGCCGAGGATTCTCCTGTTCGAGGAGACCCGGATGAACCCGGCTTGCGTGACCGAGGCGGTGGCCCATGCGGCTGGCACGTGATCGGAGAACCAGCGAACGGCGCCATGGTGGTGTACGTGGGTGGGCCAGGCAAGGGCCACCAGCACGTTGACGTCCAGCAACGGCGTCACGAGTCTTCGTTGGCGGCCCGCACCATTTCCGGTGTGATGGGAGGACTGTCGCGGTCTACGACGAAACCCGGGATCGAGCGATCCGCAGCAACGGAGCGGGGCCGGCTGCCTCGCCGCGCCAACTCCGACAGGGCGGTGCCGAGTGAAACCCTCCGCTCCTGCGCCAGCGCGCGCGCGCTGGCCAGGACATCGTCATCTACGTTCAAGGTGGTCCGCATCCGATCATCACTGTATCATGACATCAGCCTTGCCGCCGAGTGCTTGGCCTTCGGCACCAGCGAACGGCGCGGATTCCTGGAGGGTTGGTTGGGCGCCGAGCGGAGCCGTCAGGCGACGATTGCCGGGCTAGTCGGCGGGTGGTGAGGCGGACGGCAGGATGGCGCGTTCGAGTGTTTCGAGCCGCTGGTCGACCTTCCCGAAAGCGATTTCGACGGCGCGCAGACGATCGTCCATGCCGCGCACATCCGTTTCCAGACGGTCCATGCGAGCGTTGACGCCGCCGATCAGAATCGCCATGACGGATACGACCACGCCGGTCATGGCGACGACCGCGCCGATCACCGTCCCGATGATCCACTTCGTGTCGCTGCTCACGCTGGAATCGTGCTACAGGGGTGTTTTCCCCTGCCTTGGCCTTGCCGGGATGAAGGTGGCGGAGAGAGTGGGATTCGAACCCACGGTAGGAGGGTTACCCCTACACACGCTTTCCAAGCGTGCTCCTTCAACCACTCGGACATCTCTCCGCTGAGTGGCGGGACGGACGGCGGCGGGGCGGCGGGGCCGCCCCGCGTCCCTACATGCTCTTCGGCACGAAGGCCAGGAAGCGGCGCGGGTTGTCGACGAGGATCTTGTGGATGGTCTCGTCGGGCACGCCCGCGTAGCGCAGCTTCGGCACGAAGATGTGCAGGACGGACGAGTAGCCGGCGCCGCCCTTGGCCTTGAGCTCCGCCTCGCGGGCGAAGTCGGCCGACAGCAGCACGTAGTCCTCGTAGCCGGCGTCGATGCACGAGACGATCATCTTGACCTTCTCGGCGTCGCCCTGCGTGATCTGGTGGCCGACCGTGTCGAAGCCGAGGAACGCGCCGCGGCTGGCGAGCTCCTTGTGCAGCTCGGCCGTCGGGTCGCCGGTGATGTCGGCGAGGTGGCCGATGCAGACGAGCCGCGGGTCGACGCCCATCTCCTCGATGATGTCGAGCTGGTCGAGCGCGCACTGCGAGCAGCCTTCGTGCGGCGTATGCGTCAGCAGCGGCAGCCCCGTGCGCTGGTGGACCAGGCACGACGCGCGCAGCACCTTGCGCTCGTCGGGGTGCATGGTCATCGACGAGCCGATCTCGCCGATGGCGCCCCAGCGCTCCGCCTCGGCGTCGCGCATGAAGTCCGCGGCCACCTCCTCCTCGGTCTGCTGCGCGATTTCCGGCGGATAGCGCGGCTGCGTCCACAGGCCGCCGGCGAGGACGATGTGCAGGTTGACCCGCCCGGCCAGCTCCATCAGCTTCGCGGGGTTCTGGCCGAGGTCCTTCGTGCCGCCGTTCACGATGCAGCTCACGCCGTCGGCCGCCGTCGCGTTGACTTCCTCGGTCATCAGGTCGAGGTCGGCGGTGAAGCTCGGCTGGGCGTCCTCCGGCGGTGTCAACCAGGAAGGCTGCGGGTCGCCGATCGACAGATGCTCGTGGAACAGGGTGGCGCCGCCCGCGAGCTCCTCCGGGTCGACGTCGTGGAGCAGCGTGCGGATGATTGCCCCCTCCGGGAACGTCACGCCGCTGCCGCCGGCCTGCGGCAGGGGAGCCGCCCGGAGCCGGGACGACAGGGCCGGGGCCGCGACGATTCCGATTCCCGCGGCGCCGAGCCGCTGCAGCGCGTCGCGGCGCGTCAGGGGCTCGGACCGGTGCTGGCATCTGCGCATCGCTCTTCTCCTCGAAGCGGGCCGAACAAACGAGTCTAACGGATCGCCGGGGCGCGGCGCCCTGCGTCGGCGGGGCGGCCGCGCGTCCCGGCGGGAACGGGAATCAACGTCGCGGAATCACTGCGCGCCGGTGACGAACGCCTCGAACTCGGACCACGGCGCCGGGCGGCCGTGAATCGGGACGACCGTCTCGACGTCGAGCCCGAGCCGCTGCACGTTGTCGTAGAAGGTCCGGTGGCTGGCGGTCGGTTCGTCCGGCAGCGGCCGGCCCGGCGACGGCGGCGTGTAGAGGTCCGCCTGCACCACGATCTTCTCCGCCGGGAAGTAGGCGATCAGCATGCCGGCCACGTGGGCGAGCCGCTGCACGTGGTGCAGCTCCATCGAACGCGTCTCGTCGGCCAGGACGTACTGCTCGCGCAGCGTCTCGAAGATGTAGCCCTCGGACCACTCCTCGGGCGGGAACAGCGAGAACCGGTCGGGCTCGAGCAGCCACGGCCCCGCGCGCAGCACCTCCTGGTAGTACGGGCGGTTGCCCTCGTGCGTGATGACGGTGGCGCCCTCGTGCACGTAGGCGCGCAGGCCGCCCAGGTGGTCCCAGTGGTGGTGCGTGGTGACGACGAACCGGATGGGCTTGTCCGGCACGAGGCGCATCACCTCGGCGATCACCGCGAGCGAGCGGGCCTCGTTGAGCGGCGCCTCGATGACCGCCACGTAGTCGCCGTACTCCACGGCCACGCTGTGGTGCGTCCCGCCGGCGATGAGCCACATGCCGTCGGCGACCTCTTCGCTCTCCACGCGGAGGGGCGGCACGGTGGCGCCGCGCACGTTGTCGGGCACGGTGAGCGCCGCACCGTCCACGTTCACGCGGACGCCGTCGATGGTCGTGAGGCCGAACGTGTGGTCGCCGCCGCTGACGTTGGGCTCGTGGGCGCCGTCATCGAAGTCCTGGTGCTGGTGCCAGTTCATGGGGAACATCATGCCCCCGCCGGCGTCCTGGTAGTTCGTGTAGACGGTCTCGTAGTACAGGTCGCCGACAATCGGATTCGGCAGCCAGGTCTGCACCCGCTCGATGACGTTGTCCTCGGTGATGGTGCCGTTGACGCGGTACCTGTCGAGGGCGATGAACGAGACGACGGTCACCCGCTGGCCGTACTCGTTGCGCGTGACCGCGATCGGATCGCCCGCCATGGCGCCCTTGAGGAACCCGTGCGGCGTGAGGAATATCTCCAGCAGGCGCAGCTCCGCAACCTGCGGCATGGGGATGTCGCGATCGATCCCGGCGTTCCAGGCATGCTCGCCCCTGACCATCCGCGTCTCGCGCCGCTCGCCCACGATGGGCGCGCCGCCGCCGCGGGCGGGGTAGTCGCCCTGCCGGGTGACCAGCCGCTCCGTCGACGAGTTCGTCTCGAAGTCGATGGTGCGCGTGTACTCGGCCAGCTCGAAGCGCGGCCAGTCCTGGGCCGGCGCGTAGTTCTGGCCCAGACGGCCGATCCAGCCGCTCCCGCTGTACTCGATGGACATCATGTCGGTGACGCCCATCGTGTCGGCAGCCGCCTGCAGCACGGCCTGCACGTCCTCCACGTCCTGTGCCGCGGCCGGTCCGGCCGCCAGCAGTGCGAGAGCTACGAGAAGTCCAAGTCGCCTGACCATGATGTCCTCCCTAGCTTCCCCGAAGATCCGCGCCTAGCGTAGCCCTTTTCCGAAGGGACTACAATCGGCCAGCCGTCCACCCGGGAGGGAGACATGACGAAGATCACAGCGTGCGCGTCGGCGGTCCTGCTGCTTGCGGCCCTCGGGGCATCCGGGCCGGCGGCCCAGACGGGCCAGTCGGACCGGGCCGTTACCGAGGCGCAGTACGAGCAGTGGAAGGCCGAGCTGTCCAACTGGGGGCGGTGGGGCGCCGACGACGAGATCGGCGCGCTCAACCTCGTCACGCCCGCCAAGCGGCTGCAGGCGGTGGCGCTGGTCGAGGACGGCTTCACGGTCTCGCTGGCCGGCGACGCCAACACCGTCGAGGCGGTCGACAACCCGTATCCCTACGAGCACGAGATGATCGGCATCAGCTCGGACCGCATCGCGGTGCGCTACCACGGCATCTCGCACACGCACCTCGACGCGCTGGCGCACGTCAACGACGACGGCGTCTTCTACAACGGCTACGCGCCGGACGCCGACGCGGTCGCCGGCGGCCACCCGAAGAACTCCATCCACAACCTGAAGAGCGGCATCGTGACGCGCGGCGTCCTCATCGACATCCCGCGGCTCAGGGGCGTGCCCTGGCTGGAGCCGGGAACGCCGATCCACGTCGAGGATCTGGAGGCCTGGGAGGCGCAGGCGGGCGTGCGCGTCTCGGCCGGCGACGCGCTGTTCGTGCGCACGGGCGTGTGGGCGCGGCGGGCGGCCGAGGGTCCCTGGCTGCGGGGCCGCCGGCCCGGCGGCCGCTCGGCCGGGCTGCATCCGTCGGTCATCCCGTGGCTCAAGGAGCGCGACATCGCGCTGATGGGCAGCGACCACCCGACCTACGTCGCGCCGTCGGAGCTGCCCGGCGCGGTGCACGACTTCGCGCTGCTCTACCTCGGCGTGCACATGTTCGACAACTGCGACCTCGAGGCGCTCGCCGAAGCGGCGGCCGAGCGCAACCGCTGGGAGTTCCTGCTGATGGCCGCGCCGCTGCCGATCCGCGGCGGGACGGGCTCGCCGCTCAACCCGATCGCGCTGTTCTGACGCGAACCCCCGCGCCCGGCGTCCCGGCAGGCCACTGCCGCCGGCGCCGGGCGGGGAGTCGCAGCACGTGGACGGCCGTCGAGCGGCCGCCGGCGGTCAGTCGCTGATCCGCGCCCAGAGGATGGTGCCCTGCACCTCCCGCCCCTGGTCGTCCATGGCCGCGGGCGGCTGCAGCGCGAGGTGCGTGTCCGTCAGCTCGTAGAAGCGCTGGGCGTCCGTGCCGCTCTGCCCGGGATCCTCGTTGCCGATGCGGTGGTGGACGAGGTATCCGCCCTCCTCGTTCACCGAGAACGGGCCGAAGTAGCTGCCGTAGCTCAGCACCGTCGCCAGCGCCTCGTCGGCGGTCGGCGCGTCGCCGGCGTACGGCATGCGGCCGCCCCGCATGAGGTGCACGGCCATGTGCCCCGACGGCGCGTAGATGATGTACGCCGTCTCGTACTGCTCGGCCTCGACCGGCTCGCCGTCGGTCGTCTCGCGGGTGATCGACTCGATGCGGTAGAAGCCGAAGAGCCGCCGGTGCGTCTCGGTCAGCTCGGCTTCCGCGAGGTCGGGCAGCTTCGCCCAGGTGATGAACGACCGCACGCCGTTCTCGTCGGGCGGCGGCTGGAGCGTCAGCGTGTTGCCGTCGTCGCTGAACGTGAAGAAGCGCTGGTAGTCCGAGCCGGCGCCGCTCGGGTCGAGGCTGCCTTCGAGGTGGTGCGTGACGTAGCCCTCATCCTCGTTGACCGAGAAGCGCCCGAAGTAGGAGTTGTAGGTGCCCATCTGCGCCAGGGCCTCCTCGGCGGTCGGCCCGCCCTCGGAGTACGGCGCCCGGTCGGGGCTCATGGTCGTCACGCCCATGTAGCCGGACGGGTGGTAGATGATGTAGCCGACCCGGTTGTCGACCGGCGGCTCCACGTCCATGCCGTCCGCGTCGCGGCGCTCGCGCCGCACGAGCTCCCACGCGCCCGCGAACCGGTCGGCGGGATTCGCCATCTCGGCCATCGGGGCCTCTTCCGGCTCGGCAGCGGGCTCGCCGCCGCCGCAGGCGAACGTCAGGATCAGTGCGAGCGGCGCCAGCACCGCGAGCAACGTCTTCCGCATCATGTCCTCCTGGCCCACGAACCGGGCCGCCCGGTTGGCAGCAACGCCGGCTGCCGAACGGCAACTCGGAGCGGCTGCCCCAGGTATCATGTCGCGCAGCAGGCGCGGCATGCCTCGATATCTATAGTACCCGCGGATCGGAACACGAGGAACCACTGATGCGAGATTCCCTGACCCGCACGGCGTTCGCGACCGGCCGGCGCCGGATGATCTGCCTCTCGATTGCGCTGCTGCTCGCGGCCGCGCCGCAGGCGGCCGCGCAGCACGGCGCGGCGGACGGCGAGTGGCGCACGTGGGCGGGCGACCTCGGCGCCACCCGCTATGCGCCGCTCGACCAGATCGACGCGGGCAACTTCGACGACCTCGAGGTCGTCTGGCGCTTCCGGACCGACAACCTCGGGCCGCGTCCGGACTTCAACCTGCAGTCGACGCCCCTGGTCGTGGACGGCGTGCTCTACACCACGGCCGGCAGCCGGCGCGCCGTCGTCGCGCTCGATGCGGCCACGGGCGAGTACCTCTGGCTGTACCGCCTCGACGAGGGCGAGCGCGCGGCGCAGTCGGTGCGGCGGCTGTCGGGCCGCGGCGTGGGGTACTGGACGGACGGCGCCGGCGACGCGCGCATCTACTTCGTGACGATTGGCTATCAGCTCGTGGCGCTCGACGCCGCGACCGGCCGGCCGGTGCCGGGCTTCGGCGCCGGCGGCATCGTCGACCTGAAGCGCAACAACGACCAGGACCTCGACCCGATCACGAGCGAGCTGGCCTGGAACGGCGCGCCGGTCGTGGCCGGCAACGTCGTGCTCGTCGGCGCCGCCAGCCGCCCCGGGGGCACGCCGCCGTCGCGCCGCAACGCCAAGGGCTACATCCGCGGCTTCGACGCGCGCAGCGGCGAGCGCCTGTGGATCTTCCACACCATTCCGCAGCCGGGCGAGTTCGGCAACGAGACCTGGGAGGACGGCTCCTGGGAGTACACCGGGAACACGGGCGTCTGGACGCAGATGACCGTCGACGCCGAGCTCGGCATCGCCTACCTGCCGGTCGAGATCCCGACCGGGGACTACTACGGCGGGCACCGCCCGGGCGACAACCTGTTCGCCGAGAGCCTGGTGGCGGTCGACCTGCACACCGGCGAGCGGCTCTGGCACTTCCAGTTCGTCCATCACCCGCTGTGGGACTACGACGTGCCGTGCGCGCCCATCCTGGCCGACATCACCGTCGACGGCCGCGAGATCAAGGCCATCGCGCAGCCGACCAAGCAGGGCTGGGTCTACGTGTTCGATCGCGTCACCGGCGAGCCGGTCTGGCCCATCGAGGAGCGGCCCGTGCCGGCCGGCGACATTCCGGGCGAGACCTACTCGCCGACGCAGCCGTTCCCCACCAAGCCGCCGCCGTTCGAGCGGCAGGGCTTCGAGCTCGACGAGGTCATCGACCTGACGCCGGAGATCGAGGCCGAGGCGCGGCGCATCGTGCAGCAGTACCGCACCGGCCCGATCTTCACGCCGCCCATCACGCGCGGCGCCGGCGACCTGTACGGGACGCTGTTCGTGCCCAACGGCGCCAACTGGCCGGGCGGCTCCTACGACCCCGAGACCGGCATCCTGTATCTCTTCTCGCACACGCTCAGCCGCGTCCTCGCGCTGCGCAACGACCCGGGCCGCTCCGACATGGACTACATCAACGGCCCCGCCGGCGGGCCGGGCATGACGGTGCAGGGGCTGCCGCTGATGAAGCCGCCCTGGGGACGCATCACGGCCATCGACCTGAACCGCGGCGAGATCGTGTGGCAGGTCGCCCACGGCGAGACGCCCGACTGGGTGAAGGCGCACCCCGCGCTGCAGGGCATCGACATCCCGCGCACGGGGCGGCAGGGACCGGTCGGCACGCTGACCACCCGCACGCTGCTCATCTCCGGCGAGGGCGGCCGGCAGGCGGCCGACGGCGGCTTCATCACGACGCCCGACGGCCGCCGCGGCGCGATGCTGCGTGCCTACGACAAGGCGACCGGCGAGAACGTCGGCGCGGTCTACATGCCGGCCCCGCAGACCGGCACGCCGATGACCTACCTGCTCGACGGCCGGCAGTACCTCGTGGTCGGCGTCGGCGGCCGGGACGTGCCGGCCGAGCTGCTGGCATTCGCCCTGCCGGATTGAAGCCGGCGGGGGGCGGGGCGGCCGTCGGTCGCGAGACCCGTCAGGCGCGGTAGATGAACTTGCCGAGCGCCGACAGGATGAGGCTCATCGCCAGCCTGCCGGTGCGGTTCTGCACGTCGAGGATGGGGTTGATCTCCACCATCTCCAGGGAGGTCAACCCGCCCGCCGCGGCGCACAGCTCCATGGCCATGTGGGCCTCGCGGTAGGTCAGGCCGCCGTCGACGACCGTGCCGACGCCCGGCGCGTACTGCGGGTCGACGACATCGAGATCGAAGCTCACGTGGAACAGGCCGTCCGCCCCCCGGGCGTGCCGGATGGCCCGGCCCATGACGGCGGCGATGCCCTGCTGGTCGACGTCCGACATGGTGAACACGTCGACGCCGGAGTGCCTGATCAGCTCGCGCTCGGCGCGGTCGAGGTCCCGCACGCCCACCAGCGCCACGCGGTCGGCCGGGAGGCTGGCCGCGCGGCCCCCGATCACGGTGAGCTCGCGCGGCCCCATCCCGAGCAGAGCGGCCAGGGGCATGCCGTGGACGTTGCCCGACTCGGTCGTCTCCGGCGTGTTCATGTCCCCGTGGGCGTCCACCCAGACGACGCCCACCTGCCGGCCGGCGCGGCGATGGTGCGCTGCGACGCCCGCGATGCTCCCGGCGGACAGGCTGTGATCGCCGCCGAGCAGAACGGGGGTCCGTCCGGCGTCGAGGATGTCCCTCACGGTGCGCGCCACCTTGCGGCACGCGCGGCTGATGGGGCCCAGGAAGTGGGCCCGCGCCGTGCCCGGATCGGCGGTCTCGGCCCCGGGGCACGCGATGTCCCCGAGATCCTCGACATCCTCGAAGCCGGCCCTGCGCAGGGTGTCGTGGAGGCCGGCCAGGCGGACCGCGGACGGACCCATGTCGGTCCCGCGCCGGCCGCCGCCCAGATCCAGGCGCACGCCGGCGATCGAGACGGGCGGCCGCGCGGCCACTGTGGCCATCACATTCCAGTGTACGGGTGTACGGGGAATCGGACCCGGGCAGGTCGGCGGACGCACGGCGGCGGCCGGCAGCCGCCGTGCGTCAGGGTGTCGTCCTGACGTACTTCCGCAAGGTGTGCGGACCGACGTCGGCGGCGAAGATGCTGCCCTCGGCGTCGGCCGTGATGCCGGACGCGCCGGAGATGCGGGTGGCGTCGGCGTCGGCGAGGTCGGGGTCGGGAATGAAGGCGCGCAGCGAGCCGTCGACGGCGCTGCCGATCGTGATGCCCCGGACGTAGCCGGGGTTCACCGTCGAGTTCGACTGCGAGTCGCTCACGTAGAGCGTGTCGTCCGCGGCGACATGGAGCGCGCTGGGCCGGCCGAACTGCCTCCAGGCGGCGATGAAGTTGCCGTCCTGGTCGAAGATCTGCACGCGGTTGTTGCTGCGGTCGGCGACGAACACGTGTCCCTGCGGGCCGCCGATGGAGATGTCGTGGGGCTGGTCGAACTCGCCCGGCCCGGACCCGGTGCGGCCCCAGGTCTTGATGAACCGGCCGTCCGCGGAGTACTTCAGCACGCGGTCGTTGGGGCCGTGCCCGTCGGTGACGAAGATGGCGCCGTTGGGGGCGATGGCCACGCCGGTCGGCCGGTCGAAGGTGTCCGGGCCGCTGCCCGCCACGCCGGCCTCGCCGAGCGTCATCAGCACCTCGCCCGCGGGGCTCAGCTTGAAGACCTGCTGGCCCAGCGGGGCGCCCGCGAACGGGCCGGCGCTGGCGCGCGCGGCCATCCCGAGCACCGTCGCGTCGCCGTTGGCGTCGGTGGCCCAGATGTTGCCTTCCGCGTCGACGGTGAAGCCGTGCGGGAACGCGAACATCCCCCCGCCCAGGCTCGCCAGCAGCCGTCCCGCCGGGTCGAACTGCAGGATCGGCGGGTCGCTGCGGCCGACGCACGTCGCGTAGCCCGGCGGCACGGTGTTGAAGCAGCGGTGGAAGATCCAGATGTTGCCGTCGGGATCGAGCTGCGCGCGGATCAACTCGCCCCAGCGGCCGCCGTTCATGTCCGGCGGCAGGGTCGGCCAGTCTTCGACCAGACGGTACGGGTTGGGAAGCTGGAGCTGGCCGCTGCCCCCGCCCGGCTGGGCCTGCACCGCGCCCGACAGCGCGATGCAGACCGCGACGGCCGCCGCCAGCGTCGTTCCCGCGCGACCGGCAGGCGACATCCGGCTACCGGGGCGCTTCCTCGTGCGTGTGCAGGCGCCGCTCGCCCGCGGCCACGGCGAGGCGTCCGGCCGCCAGGCGGTGCTTGTTGGTGACGCCCTCCCAGCACCCTTCCTCGTAGAACTCGTAATCGCCGTCGCCGCCGATGCGCCCCATCGTGAACGCCAGCGTCATGGGCCGCGTGAACACGTTCGGGTCGGTGACGGTCGCCTCGTAGCGCAGCGTGTCGGCGTCGACGAGGTTCCAGCGCTCCACCACCTCCAGCGCCTCGCTGTAGAAGCTGCCGTGCGAGTCGAGCCAGGCCACGTCGTTGAAGTTGGTGACGTCGACGACCAGCGTGTCGCCTTCCCAGCGGCCGCGCGAGTCGCCGTTGAACAGCCGGATGTCGGCGCCCACGTGCGGGCGCGCGTCGGTCGGAACGACGCGGTAGGCGTGCGTCCACTCGTAGAGGAACACGACGTGGCCGTCGTTCTGGCGGATCTGCAGGTCGCCCCGGTAGTTGCTGCGCGGCACCCCGACCAGCAGGCAGCGATCCTCCGGATCGATGTGCGCCAGCTCCGTCGGCGTCTCCATGTCGTACAGGAACTCCGTGCGCCGCTCGGCCGCCCACGGCTGGTAGGGGATGCGCCCGTCCGGCGGGTCGATGATCACGGGCACCGGCAGGCCGAGCCGCTCCGGGCCGCGGCTCTGCATCCTGGCGTGCTCGGCGTCGCAGCAGCCGTCCTCGATGCTGTGCGACGCGTTGGTCGGGCCGCCGTCCCAGTAGCCCTGCAGATCGGGACGGCCGTCGGCGGTGCGCGGCAGCGACCCGTCCTGGGCCGCCAGCGGCGCGGCCGCCAGCACGGCCAGCACCGCGACCCCGAGGGCTGTGCGATGACTCATCGGATCCTCCTCACTTGCCTCACTTGTCGGCCGCCAGCTCGCTCTCGGAGTAGGCGTAGCACTCGTATTCCAGGAGCTGGATGTCCGCCTCCTGGCGCCGGTAGAGCGGCATGCGCATCGTCCAGGGCCGGGTGAACACCCTGGGGTCCTCGATGGTGGCCTCGTACTGCAGGTGATCCGGGCCCGTCGGCGTGTAGCGCTCGACCACGTGCAGGGCCTCGCTGTGGAAGTTGCCCGCGCGGTCGAACCACGTCCGGTCGTTGAAGTGGATCACGTCGACCACCAGCGTGTCGCCGTCCCAGCGCCCGCGCGAGTCGCCCATCCAGAAGTCGATGTGCCCCTCGGGATGCGGGCTGCCGTCCATGTAGATGGTGCGCGTGACGTGGATGTACTCGTAGAGGATGAGTATCCGGTCCTCGAACTGGAGAATCTGGAACGGATACGGCATGTAGGTGATGCGCGGGACGCCCGGCATGTTGCACTGCGTCTCGGGGTCGGCCGTATGACGGTTCTCGAAGTTCTCCTGCTTCTGCTCGAGCGCCCACGGCTGGTAGGGGATCTCGTTGCCGACCACCACCCCCTGGCCGGCCGGGATGCCCGCGCTGGCCGAGTGGTCCTGGATGTCCCAGGCCGCCGTGTTGAGCGCCTGCCAGACGCCCTGCAGGTCCGGCTGCCCGTCGGCCGTGCGGGGCGGCACGTACGCCTGCCCGGCGTCGACTTGCGTTTGCCCGGCCGCCGGCAGCGCCGCCAGCAGGCACAGCGCGGCGGCGGCCAGCGCCGCCGACTTCGATTTCGTCGACATGCGCATTCCTAGCGCTGCGGCTCCGGGCCGCCGGTGCCGGACGAGCCGGCGAAGAAGTTGCGCCCGTCGGGGAAGGTGATCGTGATGCCGTTGGCAGTCGGCGTGCCGTCCTTGGCCAGATAGCCGTCGACGACGAACTCGATGCCGGGCGGGAAGTCGCCCTTGCGCAGGCCGCGCCGCAGCAGCGACGTCGGATTGCCCATCTCCACCGCCCAGTTCACGACCTCGCCGTCCTCGCCCACCACGTCCATGTGCAGCCACCCGTGCGGGTTCACCCACTCGAGCTCGGTCAGCGTGCCCTGCAGCGTGATCGGCCGCTCGATGTCGAACTCCGCCGAGAAGGAATGATGCGCGGCGCCGGACGCCGCCGCGAGCAGCACGCCAAGACCGACGGCCCCTGCCAGCAACGTTCTCATCGTCGGACCTCCTGCGATTCCCGAAGGATGCGTTTCGTGCAGGTTACACCGGCGCCGGTGCCGGCGCAATCGCGCGGGGACGCGCCCGTTGCTCCCCTAGCCTCGACGGGCGTAGCCTTGACGGCATGATTCGCGAATACCGATTCCCGACGCTCGAGAAGGTGATCTTCGGGGCCGGGGCGCTGGGCCGGGTCGGCGGCGAGCTGGACCGTCTCGGCCGGCGGCGGGCCCTCGTCCTGACCGGCAGGAGCCTGGCGACGGGGACCGATCTCGTCAGGCGGCTGGAGCGTCTCCTGGGCGGGCGCTGGGCCGGCACGCACGACGGCATACGCCAGCACGTGCCGAGCCGCACGGTGGCGGCCGCGGTGCGCCATGCGCGGGAAGTGAACGCCGACGCCATCGTGGCGTTCGGCGGCGGCAGCCCTATCGACGCGGCCAAGATCGTGGCGCTGGAGCTGCTGGGGGACGACCGGCCGCAGGCGGCCCTGCCGCAGATCGCGGTCTCCACCACCCTGTCGGCCGGCGAGTTCACGCCGTTCGCGGGCATCACCGACGAGGACACCCGCGTCAAGGGGCTGCGCAGCGATCCGCGGATCTGCCCGCGAACGGTCGTGCTCGATCCGGAGGTCACGCTCCCGACGCCGCGCCAACTGTGGGCCGCGACCGGCGTCAAGGCCCTCGACCACGCCATCGAGGCCATCTGGTCGGTCAACCCGCAGCCGGTGAGCGACGTGCTGGCCGTGGAGGCGATCCGCAGGCTGCACCGGCACCTGCCCGCATCGCTCGCCGACCCCGACAACCTGGACGCCCGCGGCCAGTGCCAGGTCGCCGCCTGGATGTCCATCTTCGGCATCACCAGCGTGGGCGTGCGCCTGAGCCACGTTCTGGGGCACCAGATCGGCGCGCGCTGGGACGTCCCGCACGGCGTCACGTCCTGCATCACCATTCCGCACTGCATGCGCTTTCTCGCGCCGCAGACGCTCCCGCAGCAGGCCATGATTGCCGCGGCCCTGGGCATCCGGACGGACGGCCGCGAGCCGGCGGCGGTGGCCGCGGAGGCCGCGGACGCCGTGGCCGCGTTCATCGGGTCGCTCGACGTGCCCACCCGCCTGCGCGACGTCGGCGCCCGGGAGGACGAGCTCGCCGTCGTCGCCCGGGAAGCGCTGCAGGAGAGCGCCGCGTGGCACGATCAGCAGGGTGGGGCGGACGCGCTGCTCGAGCTGCTGCGGCGGATGTGGTAGCCGCGGCGCCGGACGGGCAGGCGGGGAAAAGTGGTTGGTTTGGGCGCCGCGCGCGGCTATGATGGCGGATGCTCATGAAGTGTGACCGCCCGTGGTCGCGGCGCATCGTCGGCGGGCTGCTGTGCGGCCTGCTCGCGCTCGCCGCCCCCGCCGCGGGCAATCCGGACCTGCAGCTCGTGCAGGCGGCCCGGAGCCGGGACTGGGACTCGGTGGCCGCCCTGCTGCGTCAGGGCGCAGACGCCGACGCCCCGCAAGCCGACGGCGCGACGGCCCTGCACTGGGCGGCGCACTGGAACCATCTCAAGGCGCTGGACCGCCTGCTGGAGGCCGGCGCGGACGTGAACGCGGAGAACGAGCTGCGCGCCACGCCGCTGTGGGTGGCTTGCGCCGACCGCAACACGGCCGTCGTCGAGCGCCTGCTCGCGGCCGGCGCCGATCCCGACCGGGCGCTGCGCTCGGGCGAGACGCTGCTCATGCGCTGCGCAGCCACGGGCGACCCCGAGGCGGTGCGGGCGCTGCTGGCCCATGGGGCCGACGTCGACGCCGGCGAGCCGTCCCGGGGCCAGACGGCCCTGATGTGGGCGGCCGCGAATCGGCAGCCGGCGGCCACGCGCGTGCTGCTGGAGCACGGCGCCGCGATCGGCGCGCGCACCCGCACGGTGCGCCAGTTGCGCGGCGTGGGCTTGCAGAGCACGACCAGCCCCGCCGGGGCCACGTTCTTCGACGCCGGCGGCTTCACGGCCCTGCTGTTCGCCGCGCGCCACGGCGACATCGAGTCGGCGCGGCTGCTCCTCGACGCCGGCGCCGACATCGAAGGGCCGGCGGCGGACGGCAACAGCCCGCTGGTGCTGGCCGCCGTCAGCGGCAATGCCCGGCTCGCCGAGCTGCTGCTGGAGCGCGGCGCCGACCCGCACGCGGCGGGCGCCGGCTACAACGCCCTGCACGCCGCGGTGCTGCGCGCGGACGCCGCCCTCGTGCGGGCGCTGCTGGCCGCGGGCGCCGACCCGAACGCCAGGCTGGAGCGCAGCACGCCGGTGCCCCGCTGGACCTACCAGTACGTGTTCACGCTCCGCGAGAAGGGCGGCACGCCGTTCCTGCTGGCCGCCAAGTACCTGGAGCCCGAGCTGATGCGGTTGCTGACCGCCGCCGGGGCCGACCCGCTGCTGACGTTCGATGACGGCGCGACCGCGCTGATGGCGGCCGTGGGGCTGCGCATGAGCCGCGCCACGACGCGCCGCAGCCGGTTGATCGCGCCCGAGCTCGTCAGGGCCGAGTGGGCCGCGGAGGACCGCGTGCTGGCCACCGTCGAGGCGGCCGTCGACGCGGGCGCCGCGGGGGCGATCGACGCGGCCAACGGCGCCGGCGACACGGCGCTCCACGGCGCGCTGCAGCGCGGCCACCTGGCGGTTGCCGATCTGCTCGTGGCGCGCGGCGCCGACCTCGACCGCGAGAACGGCAGAGGCGAGACGCCGCGTGCCCTGATCGACGCGGCGCGCAGCGCCGCCGCGGCCGGCGGAAACTAGTACGGCGCGGAAAGCCGGAGCTTCGCGAGACCCCTTGACGGAGGCAGAGCAATGCCACGCTGGATATTCGTTGGCGTGACGGCGGCGGCGCTGGCCGGCGCCGGCCAGCTTCATCTGCAGGCGCAGCAGTCTCCGGCCGCGGCGGCGCACGCCGCGCTGGCCGGGGAGACCGGGACCGGGGCGGCCGGCTCGGCCGCGGCGGGCCGCGCGCTGCTGGACCGCTACTGTGTGGCGTGCCACAACGAGCGGCTGCGCACGGCCGGCCTGACGCTCGAGACGCTGAGCCTGGCCGAGGTCGGCGACGCGGCGGCCGTCTGGGAGCACGTCGTGCGGCGCCTGCGCGCCGGCGCCATGCCGCCCGCCGGCCGCCCGCGGCCCGCGCTTGCGGCGTCGGATGCGTTCGTCTCGTGGCTCGAGACGGAGCTCGACCGCGCCGCGCTGGCCAACCCCGATCCGGGGCGCCCGACCATCCACCGGCTCAACCGGGCCGAGTACGCCAACGTCATCCGCGACCTGTTCGGCCTCGAGATCGACGTCAACGGCCTGCTGCCGGCCGACGACGAGCAGCACGGATTCGACAACATCGCCGAGGTGCTCTCCGTGTCGCCGACGCTGATCGAGCGCTACCTGGCGGCGGGCCGGCGCATCAGCCAGCTCGCGGTCGGCGACCTCGCCCTGCGCCCGGCCGGCGCGGTCTATCCCGTGCACGGCGCGCTGGACCAGGACGGCACCGTCAGCGACGACCTGCCCTTCGGCTCGCGCGGCGGCGTCGCCGTGCACCACAACTTCCCGGTCGACGGCGAGTACATCATCCGCATCGGGCTCCGGAAGCAGGAGTACGGCTACGTGCGCGGCCTGGGCCAGGCGCATCGGATGGAAGTGCGCGTCGACGGCGCGCTCGTCGGCACCTTCACGGTCGGCCGCGAGTGGGAGCCGGAGCAGTTGCCGCCGATGGGCTACGCGGGCAAGTTCGACCAGGTGTACGGCACGCACTCCTTCCCGCAGTGGGAGGCGTACGCGCTGACCGCGGACAAGGGGCTGGAGGTCCGCACGACGGTCAAGGGCGGACGCCGCCTGGTCGGCATCTCGTTCGATCGGCAGTCGGCGCTGCCCGAGGGCATTCTGCCCCTGCCGCTCGACCGCTCGACCTATTCCTACGCGCAGGACGAGTTGCAGGACGGCAACCCGGCGGTCTCCGGCGTCCAGGTCATCGGTCCCTACAACCCGAGCG
Source organism: Vicinamibacterales bacterium (assembly GCA_963665465.1). Classification (GTDB taxonomy): domain Bacteria; phylum Acidobacteriota; class Vicinamibacteria; order Vicinamibacterales; family UBA8438; genus JAAXGX01. The sequence continues at coordinate 2,056,273 of OY762226.1, read as the reverse complement.
GGGCCGCCGACCTGCCGGGCCGCGCGAAGCTGCTCGGCTGCCGTCCGGCCGGGGACACGGCGGCCGAGGAAGCCTGCGTCCGGACCGCGCTGGCCGGGCTGGCGCGGCGCGCGTACCGCCGGCCGGCGACCGGCGCCGACGTGGACACGCTGCTGGCGTTCTACCGCGACGGGCGCGCGGAGGGGAGCGTCGACGCCGGCCTGCGGGCGGCGCTCGAGCGCCTGCTGGTCGATCCCGAGTTCCTGTTCCGCATCGAGACCGATCCGCCGGACGTGCAGGCCGGGGCGGCCTATCGCATCAGCGATCTGGAGCTCGCGTCGCGCCTGTCGTTCTTCCTCTGGAGCAGCATCCCGGACGACGAGCTGCTCGACGTCGCGGCCCGCGGCGAGCTGAGCGAGCCCGCGGTCCTCGACAGCCAGATCCGGCGCATGCTCGCCGACGCCCGCTCGGGCGCGCTGGTCGAGAACTTCGCGGGCCAGTGGCTGCAGCTCCGCAAGCTCCGCAACGCGGTGCCGGATACGGCCACGTACACCGCCTTCGACGAGAACCTGCGCGAGGCGATGTGGCAGGAGACGCAGCTCTTCCTGGAGCACGAGCTGCGCATGGATCGCCCGGTCGTCCACGCGCTGCGCGCGGACTACACGTTCGTCAACGAGCGCCTCGCGCGGCACTACGGGATCCCCAACGTCCACGGCGTGCACTTCCGGCGCGTGGACTATCCCGACGACACCCGCGGCGGGCTGCTCGGCCATGCCAGCCTGCTGACGATCACGTCGTACGCGAACCGCACCTCGCCGGTGGTGCGCGGCGTGTGGCTGCTCGAGAACTTCCTCGGCACGCCCCCGTCGCCGCCGCCGCCCGACGTGCCGAGCCTGCCCGGCGCCGGCGCCGGCGACGTGCCGCTGTCGGTGCGCGAGCGACTCGAGGTGCACCGCTCCAACGCCGTGTGCGCGAGCTGCCACAACGCGATCGACCCGCTCGGGTTCGCCCTCGAGGAGTACGATGCCATCGGCCGCTGGCGCGCGACCTCCGGGGGCGGCACGCCGTTCGACACCGGGATCCCGATCGACGCGTCGGGCACCCTCGTCGACGGGACCGAGGTGCATGGGCTGGCCGGACTGCGGAACGTGATCCTGGGCCGCGAGGATCAGTTCATCGAGACGGTCACCGAGAAGCTGCTGACGTACGCCCTGGGTCGCACCCTGGAGCACGCGGACATGCCGGTGGTGCGGCAGATCAGTCGGCAAACGGCGGCCGGCGACCTCACCTGGTCGTCGCTGATTGCCGCCGTGGCCAAGAGCACTCCCTTCCTGATGCGGAGGTCGGAATCATGATGGTTGCCAAGAAGGCCATTCCCCGGCGGACGGTGCTGCGCGGCGTGGGCGCCACGCTCGCGCTGCCCCTGCTCGACGGGATGGTGCCGGCGCTCACCGCGCTCGCGAAGACCCCGGCCCGGCCGGTTCCCCGCTTCTGCACGGTGTACGTGCCGAACGGCATCATCATGGAGCACTGGACGCCGGCCGCCGAGGGCAGCGCCTTCGAGCTCACGCCGACGTTGAGGCCGCTGGAGGCCCACCGCGGGCAACTGCTCGTGCTGAGCGGACTCGACAACACCGGCGCCAGCTCGCGAACGGGCGCGTCCGGCGCGCACGCCAAGCCGGCCGGCGCCTTCCTGACCGGCGTCGAGCCGCTGCAGACGACCAGCAACGCCAGCCTGCAGCTCGGCACGTCCATGGATCAGATCGCGGCGAAGGCGATCGGCCAGGACACGTCGCTGCCGTCGCTGGAGCTGGGTCTGGAGGGCACGGACACCGTCAACGGCGTCGGCACCTGCGACGTCGGCTTCAGCTGCGCCTACCAGAACCGTCTGGCGTGGGCCAGCCCGACGACGCCGCTGCCCGTGGAGGCGAACCCGCGCGTGGTGTTCGAGCGCTTGTTCGGCGCCATCGACAGCACGGACCCGGCGGTGCGGAGCGCCCGCCTGCGGCGGCAGCGCAGCATCATCGACTCGGTGCTCGACAAGGTCCACCGCCTGCACGGCGACCTCGGCCGCCGCGACCAGCGCAAGCTCGACGAGTACGTCGACTCGGTGCGCGAAATCGAGCGGCGCATCCAGAACGCCGAGGCGCGGGGGCAGGAGCTGCCGCTGGTCGACTCGCCGGCCGGCATCCCCGTCAGCTACGACGAGCACGCGCGGCTGATGTTCGACATGCAGGCGCTCGCGTTCCAGACCGACACGACGCGCATCATCACGTTCCAGATCGGGCGCGAGCAGAGCGGCGCGACGTACCCGCAGGTCGGCGTCTCCGACTCGCACCACCCGATCTCGCATCACGGGGGCGACAAGAACAAGATCGCCAGCCTGCAGCGCATCAACACCTACCACGTCACGCTGTTCGGCTACTTCCTCGACAAGCTGGCGGCGACGGCCGACGGCGAGGGATCGCTGCTCGACCACGCCGCGATCCTCTACGGCAGCGCCATCAGCGACGGCAACCGGCACGACATCCACAACCTGCCGCTGCTGCTCGCGGGCGGGGCGGGCGGACGCATCGAGGGCGGCCGCCACCTGAGGTATCCGGCCGGCACGCAGCGGCTGACGAATCTGCAGCTCACGCTGCTCAACGCGCTGGGCGTGCCGGCGGAGCAGTTCGGCGACAGCACCGGCGAGCAGCTCGCCGAGCTGTCCGGAGTCGCGCGGGCCGCGACCGTCTGACCGCGGCGGCTTGCGGGCGTCGACGTACGCCGAACGGCGGCTGGTCAGGGGTTCCTGATCAGCCGCCGTTCGCTTGTACGCCGCGTCTTCCGATTTCAGAACATCGCGATCGGATTGACCGGCGAGCCGGTGCCGTTGGGAATCGGCAGCGGGGCGATGGTCACCATGAACTCCCAGCGGTTGCGCTCGGCCGCCGCGTTCGCGAGGGCCTGGAAGTCCGCGCGGTCGAGCACCTGGATGCCGAGTATCGTCAGCGCGAAGTTGTGCAGCGCCGCGCGCGGCAGGTCGCCCGCCGGCTGCGGCACGTAGCCGGGCGTCTCCCAGCCGGCCACCGCCACGTCGCGCTCCCGCAGCCACGGGATCACGTGATTGTCGAGGCCGGCCGCCTCCTGGCCGGTGTCGAACGGTCCGAGCGCGTCCTGGCGGGCCCAGCGTCCCCAGCGGATGAGAAAGGCGTCGCCCGGACCGACCTTCACGCCCGCCATCTCCTCCCAGGCCTCGAGGTCCTCGACCGTGATGCGCGTCCCCGGCTCCAGCCAGGGCACGCCCTTCAGCCGCGGCATGTCGTAGAGCACGCCGCGCGTCACGATGCCGTCCTTCATGGTCATGATGGAGTTCTTCTTGGCGCCCTCCTCCATCGTGACCAGGCCGTCGATGTCGTACCCGTTCCACATCTTGCCGTCGAAGAAGACGTGGGCGAACGCGTCGAGGTGCGTCGTGCCGGGCCCGTGAATGCAGGGGTAGTTGATGCTGTCGCTGGCGCCCCGGCGCGAGGCGCGCGTCATCTGCCACTCGACCGGGCACGGCACGTCGACGCTCTCGTAGTTCTGCGCGTTCGAGGACAGCGACACCGTGAAGCCCTCGCTGACGAGCGCCGCCGCTGCGGCCCGCTTGGCCGGCGTGATCAGGTTGAACGCCCCCACCTCGTCGTCCGGTCCCCAGCGGCCCCAGTTGGAGAGCTCGTCCATCCACTGATCGAACTGCGCCTGGCTCACGAGCGGCAGCTCGTCCGACTGCTGGGCCGCGACCCGAGGCTCCAGCGTCGCCGCGAGCCCCACCGCCAAGGCAACAACGACCGTGCCGTACCATGCCTTCATGTTCATCCCCCTCGGATGTCGCAGAGTGCCGCCAGCGGCCGCAGCCCGGTCTGGCCGCCGACCCCCGACACACTATCACCGTCGGCTGCTGCGGGCGCCGACAATCCGGCCGCGCGGATCGACCGCTCGGCGCTCTGGGCGCCGGCAGGCGGTCGCGCCGTTGGCCGCGTGGTCATGCCCCTGACCTCCTTCCGGGGGTTGTGGAGGGCCATGACGCACGTGCAATCATCTGACCGTTTCGCACGGCAGCGGCACCGGCAGGCGCGTGGGACCGCACGGCAGTCATGCGGTACGCTTCCGGGCAGCGCTCGTCGCTCGAGCGCAGGGAGGCAACGTCCTGGATCACCCTGCGATCTACGGTAGCCGGAACCCCAGAGAGATTCCCATATACGGCCTCAGAGATCCCCTCATTTCACATATGAATTGATAGGGCAGATCCTCCCGCCTCCATCAGTCATAGAGTTTGAAGGGTGGTGCACGTTGAATTAAAATATGACTGCGTGCATATACGACAAGATCGGCCGGCCTCGTCCAAGCAACGGCTCCGGAAACACGACATCCTGAACTTCATCACCACCTTGTACGAGGGCGACCTGCATGCCAAACGGGTGCTGTCGTTGGCCAACGCCACGCTGGGCGTGCTGACGAGCGCTTCGTTGGCAATCCATGCAGTGGGCCGCGGCCTGGCCCAGGCCATGGGCACGTTGACCAAGCATGGCGTCAAGCAGGTGGATCGGCTCCTGAGCAATCGAGGCGTCGAGGTCTGGACCTATTTCGCATACTGGACGCCGTTCATCGTCGGCGCCCGCACCGAAGTGGTCGTCGCACTGGATTGGACGAGCTTCGCGGCCGACGGGCAGGACACGATCGTGCTGTCGATGGTGACGGGCCATGGGCGCGCGACGCCCCTGCTGTGGAAGACGGTGGCGTCCTCGACGCTGAAGGGTAATCAGCGGCGCTACGAGTACGAGGTGCTGTGCCGCTTGCGGGAGGTGCTGCCGGCCGGTGTGAAAGTCACCGTCGTGGCAGACCGGGGCTTTGGGGATTGCAAGCTGTTCTACGCGTTGACGACGGAGCTGGCCTTCGAATACGTGATTCGATTGCGCGGAGACATCTACGTGACGAATGCGCGAGGCGAGCGGCGAGCGGCCGCCGCGTGGGTCGGCGCCGGGGGGCGTGCGCGGCGGCTCGTGGGTGCTCGGGTGACCGACACGTACGAGTTGCCGGTCGGCGTGGTCGTGTGCGTACACGCCCCGAAGATGGACGAACCGTGGTGCCTGGTGGCCAGCGAGGCAACAGTCCCGACGCGGGTCCTGATTCGGTACTACGGCAAGCGGTGGGGAATTGAGGCGGGCTTTCGCGACATCAAGGACATGCGCTTCGGCATGGGGCTGTCGTCGATGCATGTTTCGCGCCCCGACCGGCGGGACCGCCTCTTGCTGATCAGCGCGTTGGCGATTGCCGTGCTGTCGTTGCTGGGCGCGGCCGGCGAGCGCATCGGCTATGACCGCTGGCTGAAGGCGAACACGGTGAAGCGGCGGACGCATTCGTTGTTTCGGCAGGGGCTGATGCTGTACCACCATCTCCCCAACTGGCCCGAGGATCGCATTCGTCCGTTGATGGAGACGTTCGGAAGCATGCTCATGGAACAGCGCGTGTATCGAGAGGTCTTCGGCGTGATCTGATGCCTGCCAAAATAAGGGGATGCATGAGATATACGGCCCTGCAGAGGGCGGCCCACTATCTGCGGATTCCTGCAAACACCATTCGGTCGTGGGTGTACGGTCGCTCGTACGCGACCTCTGCCGGAACCCAGCGGGCCATGCGTCTCGTACGCCCGGCCGGAGAGCGAGGGATGTTGTCTTTCGTCAACATGCTCGAACTTCACGTGCTGGGGGCGATTCGGCGGAAGCACCGTGTTCATATGAGGCATGTCCGGAGTGCTCTGGACTTCCTGCGACAGGAATTCCAGAGTGCGCACCCGCTGGTTGAAGACGCGATGCAGACGGATGGCAAGCACCTGTTTGTCAGGAAGTTCGGTCAACTCATCAACGCCTCTCGACATGGCCAGGGCGCCATGGAGGAGATCCTCGAAGCGCACCTGCGGCGCATCGAACGCGACCAGCACGGCCTCGCGATTCGCCTCTATCCCTTCACGCGTCGTGGAACGGAGAGCCCGCGCCTTGTCTCGATCGACCCCCTGGTTGCCTATGGCAGACCAGTGATCACCGGCTCCCGTGTTACCACGGCGGACGGTCTTCGGTTAGCGGGTTCCGGGCCGAAGCGTCAATATTTTGACTTGTACAATGTTTCGGATTATGGCATAACGGTGGCGTGACGGCCGCCGACCGGAAATCGCCCCCACCTCGGACTGCGGAGCTTCCCACCGACCTCGAACGGCTTCGCGGAGAGTTGGCGCGGCGGGAGCGCGACACCGAGAACCTGCGGCGCGAGACGGGGCGGTTGCAGCGTAAGAGCAACCGACTGCAACGGGAAAATGACCGCCTGAAGGAACAGGTGGAGCGCCTGAAACGGCAATTGGACGAGGCACGTCGGGCGGGTCGCCGCCAAGCCGCGCCGTTCGCCAAGGACCGGCCGCAAGGTCGCGGCAGGCGTCCCGGACGGCAAGCCGGTGCGGCGTATGGCCGCCACGGCTGCCGCCCGCGCCCGGCGCAGGTCGACGAAACCCACGCGGCGGCGATTCCGAGGGAATGTCCGGACTGCGGCGGCGCGGTCGCGGTGACCCGCGAGGCGTCGCAGTATCAGGAAGACCTGCCCGTGGTGCACCCGGTCGTGCGGCGCTTCGACGTCGAGGTCGGCCGCTGCACGCGGTGTCAGCGGCGGGTGCAAGGCCGACACGAGCTGCAGACCTCCGACGCGCTGGGGGCGGCGGGCGTGCAGCTCGGTCCCGCGGTCGTGTCGCTGGTGGTCGAGCTGCACACCGAGATGGGGGTGCCGCTGGCGAAGGTCGCGCACCTGCTGCGGACCACGTTCGGGCTGCAGGTGACGCCGGGCGGCCTCGCCCACGTGCTGCACCGGGCGGCCCGCGCCGCCGCGCCGGCCTACACGGAACTTTGCGAGCAAGTCCGCAACGCGCCCGTGGTCACGCCGGACGAGACGGGCTGGCGCGTCGGCGGCGAGCGCCACTGGCTGTGGACGTTCGTCACCCCGGAGACGACGGTCTACGCCATCTGCCCCGGCCGCGGGTTCGCCGACGCCGCCACGGTGTTGGGGACCGACTACGTCGGTGTGCTCGTACGCGACGGATGGGCGCCGTATCGCTGCTACGACGGCCTGCACCAGACGTGTCTGAACCAGTATGCCGATGTCCGGATTATGCCGATATACGCTCTGATGTCGCCGTCCTGCACGGCGTCGACGGCGAGACGGTCGGCATAATCACCACGCGCTGACGGGCAGAGACTCTTCTCTCAACCGACGAGAGAGGAGGCCTCCATGGCGGATCCGTCACGCGTCCCCATCTCCGGCTCGCTTGAGCCGTTCGCAGCGGGCTATGCGACCGAGCTCGCGCGGCAAGGCTACACACCACGCTCGACAAGGACGCAGTTGTATCTGATGTCCCACGTCAGCCGTTGGCTGCACGCCAAAGATGTCGACGTCGCCGATTTCCCGCGGCGAACGCGGCAGTTTCTGGAAGCGCGGCAGGCCGCCGGCTACAAGCAGCATCTGACGGACAGGGCGTTACGCCCGTTGCTGGCGTACCTCCGGGCGTGTGGCGCGGTCCGGCCTGCGCCAGCGTCTACCCCGACGGGGCCCGTGGACGAGACCCTGGCACGCTATCGGCACTATCTCGCCGTCGAACGGGGGCTGGGCGAAGCTACCGCGCGTGGTTACGTCGATGCCGTCCGCCCCTTTGTGCGCCGCTGCGTCTCGGCCGACGGCCTCGCACTCGACATCGAGGAACTCGACGAGGCCGAGGTAACCGCGTTCATGGTGACGCGTTGCGCTGAGCAATCCAGACGAGCCGCGCAACTGACAGCAACCGCGCTGCGCTCGCTGCTGGCCTTCCTCCACGTCACGGGGGCGATCGCTCGTTCCCTGGTGAAGGCTGTCCCGTCGGTGCCCGGCCGACGATTGGCGGGGCTACCGTCCCGCCTCGAGCCCCACCACGTCCGGCGTCTGCTCACCGCTTGCGATCGCCGGACTCTCGGCGGGCGCCGCGACTTTGCGGTCATCACCACGCTGGCCCGTCTCGGCCTGCGCGCCGCCGAAGTAGCGGCGCTGCGTCTCGACGACCTGCAGTGGCGCGCCGGCGAGATCGTCGTGCACGGCAAGGGACAGCGGGTCGAGCGCATGCCCCTGCCGACAGATGTGGGTGACGCGATCGCGGCCTACCTACGCCAGCGTCCGGCCCGCGCCCAGGGACGCGCCGTCTTCGTCCGCCTGCTCGCTCCCCTGGGACCGCTGAGCCCGACCGGTGTGACGCAGATCGTGTCCGCCGCCGCGCAGCGGGCCGGCCTCGGGTGCATACACGCCCATCGGCTGCGCCATTTCGCGGCAACGCAACTGCTCAACGCGGGCGCTCCCCTGTTCGAGATTCAGCACTTCCTGCGCCACACCCGCCTGCAGACGACGGCGATCTACGCGAAGGTCGACTACCACGCCCTGCGTACGATCGCACGTCCGTGGCCGGGAGGTGCAGCATGACGTGCCTGCGCCAAGCCCTGGCCGACTATCTGGCGATGCGACGAGCGCTGGGCTACTGCTTGGCGCGCGGCGAGAAGCTCCTCGGACAGCTACTGACCTATCTCGAAGACCGTGGGGAAACCCGCCTGCGGACCGAGACCGCCCTTGCCTGGGCAACACTTCCCGCCGGAACGGATCCGAGCTGGTGGGCAAGCCGACTCACCGTGGTCCGCAGCTTCGCCACCTACCTGCACACGGTCGACCCCGCGACGGAGATACCGCCTGCCGACTTGCTACGGGCACGCGCCCGGCGCGCCACACCTTACCTCTACACGGATGAGGACGTGGTGGCCCTGCTGGCCGCCGCGTCGGGACTGCGCACCGCGCACCGAGTGGCGACGTACCGGACGTTGATCGGTCTGCTGGCCGTGACCGGGATGCGGGTCGGCGAGGCCGTCGCGCTCGACCGGCACGACTTCGACTCCCAGCAAGGCACACTCACCGTTCGACAGGGCAAGGGCGGGAAATCTCGCGCCCTGCCGCTGCACCCCACGGCCACGTCCGCGGTCCGCCAGTACCTCGACCGCCCGGACCGCCCGGTGGTCCGGAACACCGCCGCGCTGTTGGTCTCCACGGCCGGCACCCGGCTGCTGCTGTGCAACGTGCAGCAGACGTTTCGCACCCTGGTCCGCCGCGCCGGCCTCCTGCCCCACTCGGCCGCCTGTCGGCCACGGCTGCACGATCTGCGCCATCGGTTTGCGGTGCGTACGTTGCTTGACGCCTATCGACAGGGTCACGACCCGGAGGCGCGGCTCGCGCTGCTCGCCACCTATCTCGGGCATGGCGACCCCAAGTACACCTACTGGTATCTGTCGGCGGCGCCGGAACTGATGCGGTTGGCCACCGACCGCCTCGAACGCCATCTGGGAGGCTCGGCATGAACGCCCTCGCCCCCACGCTCCAGGCGTTCTTTGCGGACCGGCTGGTTCAGCAGCGCCACGCGAGCCCGCACACGATCGCCGCGTACCGAGATGCCTGGCGGCTACTGCTGCGCTTCGCGGCGACCCACACCGCCAAGACGCCCTCGCAACTCGAGCTTGACGATCTCGACGCGCCGCTCATCGGGCGGTTCCTGGCGCACCTCGAACACGACCGTGCGAACACCGTGCGCACCCGCAACGCGCGGCTGTCGGCCATTCATGCCTTGTTCCGCTATGCCGCGCTGGACCATCCCGAGCAGGCGGCCGTCATTGCCCGCGTGCTCGCGATACCGCCCAAGCGTGGCCCGCGTCAGCTCGTAACCTTCCTGTCCGACGGCGAAGTCGACGCCCTGCTCGCCGCACCCGACCGCGTCACCTGGACCGGTCGTCGTGATCACACTCTCCTCGCGCTCGCGATCCAGACCGGGCTGCGCAGCTCCGAGCTCACGGCCTGCGTTGTGCGGACCTGCACCTCGCGCGGGATGCGCACGTCAACTGTCTGGGTAAGGGCCGCAAACAGCGGATTACGCCTCTCAGCAAGCCGGTGACCGCAGCCCTGCGAACCTGGCTCACTGAGTGCACCGGCGCACCAGACGCGCCCGTCTTTCCCACCCGGACGGGCCAACCGCTCAGCCGAGACGCGCTCGCGCAACGCGTCGCCACACACGTGGCTACGGCGGCAAACGCCTGTCCATCTCTCCACCAGAAGAACGTCACGCCGCACACGCTACGCCACACTGCCGCCATGCGACTGCTGCACGCCGGGGTCGATACCGCCGTCATCGCCCTGTGGCTCGGACACGAACACGTCGACACGACCGACGTCTACATCCATGCCGACCTGGCGCTGAAAGAACGCGCGCTCGCGAGGACCACCCCCGCACACGTCCGCGCCGGCCGTTATCGGCCACCCGATGCGCTCCTCGCCTTTCTCGAAGGCCTCTGATTATGCCGATGACCTTGACGCAGACGCCGCTTGCCGCAGCGGCGTCCGCGTCGATATCGGCATAATCCGGACATCGGCATACTGGTTCTTATTCCGATATCGGAATAAGAACCACCTGCTCCAACGCTGCAAGCAGCTCCGGGAGGACCATCCGGACAGTCCCTGGGCGGGCGACGTGGCGGCGGTCCTGCGGGCCGGCCTCGACCTGCGGGACCGCTGCAACGCGGGAGCGCTGAGCGAGCACGCGATGGCCACGGCCCGCGGCCGACTCACGGCCCGGCTCGGGCGCCTGGTCGACGCCCCGCCGCCGCTGGCCGACGCCGAGCGCTTCGCGGCGCATCTGGCCACCGAATTCCCGGCCGTGTTCCTGTTCTTGTGGGACCCTTCGCTCGACGCCACCAACTGGCGCGCCGAACAGGCCATCCGGCCCGCCGTGGTCATCCGCAAGGTGTGTGGCGGCAACCGCACCCGCCACGGCGCCGACACCCAGCAGGTCCTGGCCAGCGTCGTGCGCACCGCGCGCCAACGCGGCCTCGACCTGCCTCCGCTGTTCGCCGCGATGTTGCGCGCGGTCGAGCCCGTTGTCCCCGAGCTCCTCGGCCTTCCGCCGCCGCCCGCGTAGGCGGGCAACGTCCGAACACACGACCTCGACGTGCGACCGGTCCCCGCGGCCGCCCCGCCGCAGGGAGGGGGAGACCGCACCCCCTCGGTCGCCACCCGACTTCACGGAGAGAGAGCCACCGATGCTCCCGCGCGCCGGCTGGCGTTCAGTGTCCCGTCGCATCGCGACCGGGGAGGCAACCCGCGCGAACATACTGTCGCTTGCAGCAACCTCGTCGAGGCGCTGACACCTCCTCACTCCAAGCTCACTCCAAGCCCACTTTCAGCCCATGTTTATTGGGAGATCACCCGCTAACCGAATACGGCGGACGTTGCCGATCGCTTCAAGGCCGGTGAGTCACCCGAAGAACTCTCCAGGGACTATGGCCGGACGCCGGAAGAAATCTGGGAGGCGATCCGCTGCGAGCTCGACGCGGCGGCATAGGCCGCCGCCGACGTTCGCGCTCTACCAAAGATGCTTCGCATCTGCCAAAGCTCGAACGGACCTCTCATGGGAGCTATCGGTGGAAAAGGGGGAGTGAGACTGCTCTCTCTTCCGCGCCTGCGCACGCCGCAGTAGCGGCTTCCTCGAAAACGGAGAGCCGCCAACCGGGCGGACTGCATCCGCGGCGCGGGGCGCAGGGGTTCCCGCAAGTGGACGCCGGGGGGTCGGGGCGCAGCCCCGTTCGATTGAAGCTAACGGCTCTCCGCGGGTAGCTGCTCGGCGCGCCTCGCGCCGGTGAGGATGTTCTCCAGGCCGTAGTTCCCTTCGTGGCAGGCGAACTCGTAGAGCGGCTCGTCGGATCTGGCCATCGGCAGCCGGGCGGTCCACGGCGCCGAGTACCACGTCGGATCCTCCATCGTGAACTCGTAGACGAGCGTGTCGTCCGCGGTTCGCGTGAAGCGCTCCTCGAGCACCAGCGACGAGCCGCCGGGGCGGTGCCCGCCGCCGACACGATCCGGATCGAACACCGTGTCGCGGAAGTTGGTGGTCGTGACCACCAGGCTGTCGCCCTCCCAGCGGCCGCGCGAGTTGCCCAGCCACTGGCGGATGCCGTGCGGCAGATCCGGGCGGTCTCCCAGCCGCACGACCCTGGCGCTGTGCACCATCTCGTTCAGAAGGACCACGTGCTCAGGGGTCTGGAAGATCTGGACGTTCTGGTTGTACGACTGCGGCTTCATGGGCGGCCCCGAGTTGAATCCCATGAGGCAGCGGACGAACAGACCGCGGGGGCCGAGGTCCTCCACGAAGCCGCCCGGCGTCGGCGCGTCGTCATCCACGCCGGCCCGCGCCGCCGCCAGCTCGTCGACGCGCTGCTGCGCCGCTGCGGTCAGCGGCGGCACCCTGCCGTTGGGTGGATCGACGACGAGCGACGTCTGCCGCGTCTCGCGCGGACTGTCGGTCCAGAAGCGATTGTAGGTGCCGGTGTCGCCCGCCAGCGCCGGATTGTTGTCCTGGTGGTCGCGCGCCGCGATCCGGCCCTGCTGCCGCTGTGCGGCTTCCTCCTCCGTCAGCACCAACCGATCACCGAACTCCTCCGGCCGGTTCAGCGGGGTGTTCGACGAGAAGTCCCACACGCCCTGCAGGTCGGGGTCGCCCCAGGCCGTGCGGGCACTCCCGCCCGCGAGTTCGCCGGTTGTCTGGGGCGCCGCCGGCACGGCAATCAACGCGACTGCCGCCGTGATCAGAACGCGGGCGCCAAGCCGGCCGAATCCCTGACGTGCTTGCATCGCTCCCTCCGAGTTGCCGCGATTCCGGCGAGGATACCAGAGGCGGCGTCCGCTGCGGCGGCCGCGGGGAGCGTTGCAGTCGCGCACGTGGTCTGCCCGGACCGCGGAACGCTGCTCACGCGGCTGTCAGCGCCCTCATGAGCCTTCCCACTACCAGCTTGACCTGATCTTCCGACACCCGTCCGAGCCTCGAGGCGTGAGAGGCGTCGATCGTTGCAATCTTGGCGCAGCGGATGAGGGACGGGACCGGCAGTCCTGCCCTCGTCAGGTCGGCGACCGGAACGTCGTCGGGCCAGCCTCGGTTCTCGGCGCTGGTGATCATGACGACCCACAGCAATCCGTGCAGTTCCTCCAGTCGAGCCGTCGTAACCACAAGGGCCGGTCGCGACTGCCGCGTCGCGCGGTCCGTGTACGGGAACGGGACCTTGATGACGTCACCTCGTTCAAAGGTCGGCATAGGCCTTGGCATCCGCTTCCGAGCGCCACTCCTCGAAGGCGCGGAACGGGTCGTCCGTGATGGTCTCCCGGTGAGCCTTGGCGAGCATCACGCGGCCGTCGATGATCTTGTACAGGAGCTCGTCTCCGGGCTGCAGCTCGAGTGCCGTGCGGATTGGCCGCGGGATGGTGGTCTGCGCCTTGGAGGTCAGCTTGCTGGTGATCATGGGACTCATTGTAAGGAATGTCCTTGCACGTGTCGCGTCGCCGCGTTGCGAGTGTGCCAGAATGGACGCTGGCAATCCGGATGCACGCCGCCGCACCTGTCCGGACAGGGCATTCTCGACAATCAGGAGCAGACCGATGACAAGTCGATGGGTTTTCACAGTGTTCGTGCTGGCCGGCGCCGTCGCGCTCGGTCCCGTCCGGGCCGCGGGCCAGACCCCGGAAGGCGGCAGCGGGACGTTGCCCCGGACCGCCTGGGGCGATCCCGACCTGCAGGGCGTGTGGGACTTTCGGACGCTCACGCCGCTCGAGCGACCGGACGGGCTGTCCGACCAGCAGGTCTTCGCGTCGGAAGAGGCGGCGGCCGAGTTCGCCGCGGCGGCCACCCATGCCCTCGATGCGGATCGCCGGGACGGCGCCGACCAGTCGTTCGGGTTCGGCAGCGACATCGAGCGCGCCTACAACAACTTCTGGATGGACTACGGCAGCAGCCTGACGGACGACCGGCGGACGTCGCTGATCGTCGATCCCCCCGACGGCAAGATCCCGTGGACGCCCGAGGGGCGCGAGCGTCCCGGCACGTTCGACGAGGCGTTCTCCGGCATGGTGACGGCCGGCCCCGAGGACAGGGCGCTCTCCGAGCGCTGCATCCTGGGCTTCAATTCCGGACCGCCGATGGTGCCGAGCGCCTACAACAACAACGTGCAGTTGTTCCAGACGCCCGACACGGTGGTGATCCTCAACGAGATGGTCCACAACGCCCGCATCGTCCCGCTCGACGGGCGGCCTCACGTGCCGGAAACCGTCCGCCAGTGGGTGGGAGACTCCCGGGCCCGCTGGGAAGGCGACACGCTGGTGGTCGAGACCGCCAACTTCCTGCGCGAGACGCACTTCAACGGCTCGAGCGCCAACCTGCACCTCGTGGAGCGCTTCACGCGCGTCGGCGGCGACACGCTGCTGTACGAGTTCACGGCGTCGGATCCGGCCACCTACACGCGCGCCTGGACCGCGCAGATCCCGATGCGCCGGTCCGACGGCCACCTGTACGAGTACGCCTGCCACGAAGGGAACTACGGCATGTTCAACCTGCTGGCCGGCGCGCGGGCCGAGGAGCGGGCAGCGGCGGCGGGTGGGCGGTAGGAGTCTGCGCCGCACGCGGCGGGACGTGATCTCGCTGCGTGCGGCCGTATCATGGCGTCGGGAGTCGGATATGGACCTTCAGTGCACGGCGGTGTTCCGGAGAGTTCCTGAAGGTTACATCGCCTTCGTCGAGGAGTTTCCCGGCGCCAACACCCAGGGGGCCACTCTCGAAGAAGCCCGAACGAACCTTCGCGAAGCCGTCGCCCTGGTGATCGAGGCCAACCGGGTCTTCGCCCGCGAAGATGCCGCTGGCGGGACGGTCATCAGGGAGCCGCTCACCTTCACGGCGTGAAGCGTCGGGACCTGCTGAGGCATCTGGCGCGACACGGGTGCGCCCTGCTCCGCGAGGGCGGCAACCACACCGTGTACGTCAACCGGACGGCCAAGAAGGTGTCGACCGTTCCCCGTCACAACGAAATCAACGAGGAACTGGCCAGGAAGATCTGCAAGGACCTGCAGGTGCCCCGCTTGGCACCTGACGCCTGAACCAGTGCATCCCGCGCCACCGACGCGGTTGTGCGACTGCGGCGCCATGGGCGAACCGAGTTGAATCGCATGAGGCAGCGGCAGAGCAGGCCCCGGAGGCCGAGGTCTTCCGCTAAGCGCCCCGACGGCGGCGCTTCGTCGTCCACTTCCACGCGCGCCGCCGCCACCCTTCGACCCGACACTGCGCCGAGGCCGTCAGGGGCGGCACGCGATCGTCGGGCGGATCGGCGACGAGCGACGTCTATCGCGTCTCGCGGGGACTGTCCGTACAGAAACCGTTGTAGATACCGGTGGAGGCGGCTCGCGCCGGGTCGGGCAAAGCGTCACGGTGGGGAGGTTGGGTCGGGTGTCCCGCACCTGGGCCTGCTAGACTGACGGCGACTGAAATCCGTCGGTCTCGAGAGCTCGAAACAAGGGAGGAACCATGCGCGGAATGCGAATGCTGTTGATCGGTGCCCTGCTCGGTTGGGTTGCGGCCCTCGGCTACGTCAACGCCCAGGGGGATGGTGCGTCCGGGGAGCTGACCGGCGCGGACCTCGCGGAGATCCAGCAGCTGGCTTCGCAGTACAGCCAGGGCAGCGATCTCGGCAACGCCGACATGTGGGTCAACGTCTTCGCCGCGGACGGCATCTTCCGCATCGCCGACTACGGCGAGTGGGTCGGGCGCGAGGAGATTGCCCGCTATCGGAGCGAGACGTTCGCGCCCCGGCCCGACGGGTACACCTACCGCCACTGGAACAGCAGCTGGGTGATCACGCCGGACGGGAACGGCGGGGCCACGGGCAAGGTGTACTGGATGGGCTTCGACCCGAGCGCCGAGCCGATCGTGGTCACGGACACCGGCATCTACCACGACACCTACGTGAAGACGGACGACGGGTGGCGGATCCAGGTGCGGCACGCGCGTCCGGACCCGGCCTCCGCGGACGGCGGCAGCAGCCGGCCCGTGAATCTGCAGCGGTAGCGCCGCGAACGCCCCGGCGGGAGCGGCGCGGGGCAGTGGGGTCCCGCAAGCGGCCGCCGGGGGGCTCGGGGCGCAGCCCCGTCTGAGCTAAGCTAGGCACCATGCATGCAATGAAGCGTCTCGCGTTGTCGTCCGTTGTCCTCGTCCCGCTCGGCATCGTGGCGCTGGCCGGGCAGGCCCCCACCGTCGCGCCGGCGGGCCTGCCGTGCGAGCCGGTCGGGGAGGTTCGATTCATCTGCGACCTCATCAGTCCCGAGGATCTGGCGGTCGTGCCCGGCTCGGAGTGGGTCATCGCATCGGGGAACCGCCCCGGCGGCCGCATCCACCTGGTCGGCGTCAGCGACAAGACGGCGACCGAGCTCTTCCCGGGCGACGCACCCAGCGAGCGGCTCGACGCCGCGACGTACCCGACGTGTCCGGGCCCGATCGATCCCGACGAGGGCGACGAGTTCACCGCGCACGGGCTCTATCTGAAGCCGGGGTCGGACGACGTGCACACGCTCTACGTGGTGCATCACGGCCGCCGGGAGTCGATCGAGGTGTTCGAGGTCGACGCAAGCATGCGGCCGACGCTGACTTGGGTCGGATGCGCCGTCGGCCTCGAATCCATGCGCTTCAACGGCGTGGCGGCGCTGCCCGCCGGCGGGTTCGTCGCCACGAGCCCCGGCACCGGCGACGTCTGGGAGTGGCAGACCGACACGGGCTGGACGCAGGTGCCGGGCAGCGACGACACGGCGCCGAACGGCGTGGAGGTCTCCGCGGACGGGCGCTGGCTGTATATCGCCGGCTGGGCCGAGGAGAAGCTGACGCGCCTCTCGCGCGGCGAGACGCCGTTCGTCAAGGAGGTCATCGACCTGGGCTTCCGGCCCGACAACCTGCGCATGTCGCTCGACGGGTCGGTCATCTACGCCGCGGGGCACTCCGGCATCCAGGACCCGCGCCGGCCGCTCGAGGAGCTCTCGAACATCGCCGCCATCGACCCCGACACGCTGGAGGTGGAGCGCATCTTCCAGCATCCCGCCATCGACGGGTTCGTCGCGTCGACCACGGCGATTCGCATCGGCGACGAGATGTGGATGGGAACGCACCGCGGCGAGCGGATCGCCTGGTTCCCCGCTCCCCAGGAGTCTACGCCGTAGAGCCGCACGGACGCCGGGGGTTCGGGGCGCAGCCCCGTCTGAATGAAGCGGAGGTGGCAGGATGACGACCATGTCAAGCACGGGCATGCTGCGGACCGTGGTGCTGGCGCTGGCCCTGTCCGGGTCGGCGCTCGCCGCGGCGTCCGCGCAGGTGCCGTTCGAGCGGCTGCGCGGCGCGGCGGACGAGCCGCAGAACTGGCTGACGTACTCGGGCGGCTATTTCAGCCAGCGCTACAGCGAGCTGGACCAGATAGCGCCCGACAACGTCGGGGACCTCGAGCTGCAGTGGGTCTACCAGACGCCGGTCATGGGGCCGTGGCAGGCGACGCCGGTCGTGGTCGACGGCGTGATGTACCTGACGCAGCGGCCCAACGACATCGTCGCTCTGGACGCCCGCACCGGCCGGGTCTACTGGATCTACCGCTATCCGACCTCGCCCGACCACCTGGCCTGCTGCGGAGCCAACAACCGCGGGGTGGCGGTGCTGGGCGACAGGGTGTTCATGGCCACGCTCGATGCCCACGTCGTGGCGATCGACGCCACGACCGGCGCCGAGCTGTGGGACGTCGAGGTGGCCGACATGCGCGTGGCGTATGCCTTCACGCTGGCGCCGCTGGCCGTCGAGGGCAAGGTCATCGTCGGCTCGACGGGCGGCGACCAGGGCATCCGCGGGTTCATCGCGGCGCTCGACGCCGAGACCGGCGAGGAGGTCTGGCGCTTCCACACCATTCCCGGACCCGGCGAGCCGGGTCACGAGACGTGGGAGCCGTGCCCGCCCAATCCCGAGGTCTACTGCGACCCGGAGGCCTGGAAGCACGGCGGCGCCGCGGCCTGGCTCACGGGCTCCTACGACCCGGAGCTGAACCTGATCTACTGGGGGACCGGCAACCCGGGGCCCGACTACAACCGGGCGCAGCGGCCGGGCGACAATCTCTACTCCTGCTCGGTGGTGGCGCTCGACGCCGACACCGGCGAGCTGCGCTGGCACTTCCAGTTCACGCCCGCGGACCTCTACGACTACGACTCGGTGCAGATCCCCGTGCTGGCGGACATCACCCGCAACAACGTCGAGTTCAAGGTGATGCTGTGGGCCAACCGCAACGGGTTCTACTACGTGCTGGACCGGGCGACGGGCCGCTTCCTCACGGGCCTGCCGTTCGTGTCGCTGAACTGGGCGGAGGGGCTCGACGACAGCGGGCGTCCTGTCGAGACGCCGCAGCCGCCCGGCGAGCCGACCTATCCCGGGCTCCTGGGCGCGACGAACTGGTACTCGCCCGCCTACAGCCCGCGGACGGAGCTGTTCTACATCCCGGCCTGGGAGGGCTATGCGTCGGTGTTCGCGGGCGTGCCGCAGGAGTACGTCCCGGGCCGCTCGTTCACGGGCCGGACGGTCGAGGGCTTCCCGCGCACCTACAGTCCCGTGCCCGACGCGCCGGTCCTGCCCTTCACGCGGGGCCCGATCAACGACTGGACCGACGAGTCGGGGCAGGGCGCCATCCTCGCCATGGATGCGCTGACGGGTGAGCAGCGCTGGAAGTTCGAGCTGACGGACGTCATCACGAGCGGCCTTCTGACGACCGCCTCGGACCTGCTGTTCACGGGCCTGCGGTCCGGCTACTTCCAGGCGCACGACGCCGGGACGGGGGACCTGCTGTGGAGGACCAGCCTCGGGGGGCAGATCTCCAACGGCCCGATGACCTACGAGGTGGACGGCCGGCAGTACGTGGCCGTCATCTCCGGGCGCTCCCTCTCGACCTTCGCGCTGCGCGACTGACGTCGGCGCACGCGTTTCATCGGACGAACGGAGCAACGGAAGCAAGGACAGAAAACAGGAGGCAGCATGTCAACTCGTACGATCATCGCCGCAACGGTGGCGCTCGGCGTCGGCCTCGGCCTCGCGGCGCCCGCGCCGGCCCAGGTGGCCGGCGACAAGGGTTGGGCGCCGGCCAGGCTCGCCGACGGCCAGCCGGACATCCAGGGCATGTGGAACAACATCGACGCCCTGAGCACGCCCCTCGAGCTGCCCGACGGGTTCTCGGGTCCCGATTTCACGCTGGAGGACCTGCAGGCCATCGCCACCGCCCGCGCCGAGGAGGCCGCGCGCCGCGCCGCCCTCCCGCGCCCGAAGAGCGTCGGCGCCTACGGCGCGCACTGGTTCGACTCGTTCTGGAACGAGGCGGAGGACTACCCCGCCCCGGCCCTGATCGTCGAGCCGCCCAGCGGGCAGATTCCCGACTGGACGCCCGCGGCGCACGAGGTGCTGCGCCACAACCGCGAGCACCTGCACGACTCCTGGGAGTACATGGAGTCGGCCGATCGCTGCATCACGCGCGGCGTGATCGGCATCATGATGCCCGGGGTCTACAACAACGGCGCCCAGGTCCTGCAGCCGCCCGGCTACGTCGTCATCCTGGCCGAAATGATCCACCGCGCACGCATCATTCCCGTGGATGGACGCGCGCATCTCGACGACCGGATCCGCCAGTGGGAGGGCGACCCCCGCGGCCGCTGGGAAGGCAACACGCTGATCGTGGAGTCGACCAACTTCCGCGAGGTGCAGAGCATGCGCGGCGCGACGGCCAGCACGCGCTCGCGGCAGACCGAGAAGCAGCGTCTCGTCGAGAAGTTCACGATCGTGGACGAGCACACGCTGCAGTACTCGATCCACGTCGACGACCCGGAGACGTACAACGCGCCGTGGACCGCGTCGTTCCCGCTGCGCCGCGACAACGAGTACGACCTCTACGAGTACGCCTGCCACGAGGGCAACTACTCGGTGCCCAACGCCCTCAGCGGCGCCCGCTTCAAGAACGAATAGGCAACCGGACCGCGCCCGTGGAGCATCAGCTCCACGGGCGCGGCGCCGAGACGGGTCTCCGCCGGGACTAGAAGTTGTACTGGAAGGCGACCTTGGCCAGGCGGCCGGGCTGAATGCCGATCGGCGTCAGGTACGCGCCGCCGAAGCTGGCCTGCTCGCGCGAGACCGCGTTCGCGTTGAACAGGTTGTAGATGTCGAAGCTGGCCCGCACGTTCCCGCCGATGCCGAAGTCGACCACCTTGGCAATCCGCAGATCGAGCTGGTGGAGGCGGTCGCCGAAGCTCCTCCCGGGCGGGAGGATGTTCACGGACGTGACGCTGGGCAGCGTCGCCGCCCGGCCCAGCGAGGCCATGACGTCCGCCGCCGGCACCCGGTAGATGGCCTCGCGCCGCGGCCCGGGGCGCGAGAAGAAGGCGGCCGAGACGTCGATCTCGTACGGGAACGTGTACGAGCCCGACAGCGAGATGTTCGTCAGCCAGTTGTCCTCGGCGCGGCAGTACTCCTCGGCCAGCAGGTAGCCGCGGCTGCCTGCAATCCCGTTCAGCTGGCCCGTGGAGCCGCGGCCGGCGCGCGACGCCGGATAGTCCGTGAACGATCCCCACAGGATCTCCGGCTGCTGGGCCTGCAGGCCGCAGTAGTCGGTGATCCGCCGCCCCGTGGCCACGCCGCCCTGCAGCAGCACGTTCTCCAGCCGAGCCGTCAGGCTGAGGTCGATGCCGTGCCACATCTCGCTCTCGCCGCCGAAGGCGTCGGTGTGGGTCTTGAAGTTGTCCTGCACGCGGCCGAACGCCTCCGGCTTCATGTCCACGAGGGTGAGATCGTAGCCGCCGCCGTTCGGCAGCCGCGGATCCTCGGGGACCGTGATGGTGTAGCGGTCGAAGTCCTCCGCGCCGATGCTCCGGTTGTCCCAGGCGTCGAAGTTGACGTAGTTGCGTCGGAAGTACCCGAAGTCCACCGACACGTTGTCGATCAACTCGTGCTGGATGCTTCCGGAGACCTCCCAGTTGGCCTTCTTCAGGCCCCAGCCGAAGGCCCAGTCGGGATCGAAGTTCTGCGTGAGGATCCCCGTGCCCGTCGGCCAGGCCGGGTTGTCGAGCGCGGTCAGCAGCTCGCCGTTGGGCGCCGGATTGTGCGGGTCGCCCTGCGGCAGGCCGTCGCCCGGGATGCACACCGCGGGATCGAGGCAGTCGCGGTCGTTCCAGCGCCGCGCCGACCGGATGTTGTTCGCGATCGGATTGATCTCGCCGGGCAGGGAGATGGCGTCGCGGTTCCCGAAGCGGGAGATCGACGCCTTGATGGCCGTGCGTCCGTCGCCCGAGACGTCGTACACGACGCCCAGGCGCGGCTGGAGGTCCTTCCAGCCGGCCACCTGCGCCCCTTCGAAGAAGATGGGGCCCGCCCAGACCGGATGCGCCGCGCCGCCGGGCACCGAGTAGTGGTCGGGGTAGTGGCCGCCGAAGTAGTCGAAGCGCAGGCCGGCGTTGATCGTGAGCCGGTCGAGGGTCCACTGGTCCTGGGCGTAGACGCCGATGTTCGTCAACTGGTTGGTCTCGGGAGCCCGCGATTCGAAGTACGCCGTCAACGGGTTCCCGAAGACCGTCAGGGCGTTTGTCCAGTTGCTCTCGCTGCGGTACGACTCGACCTGCCGCTTCGTGTTGGCGGTGAGGCCGACCTTGAGGTTGTGGCTGCCGGTGACGTAGGACATCGACGCGCGGGCGCTCTGGGTCATGCGCGAGAAGTGGACCGTGCTGCCGCGGAAGAGGAAGCCCATGTTGCGCGACATCGTCAGCCCGATGGCCTCGAACAGGCCGGGCAGGTCGGTGCGGGCGTCGAAGTGCGCGCCGGCCCCCGAGGCGCCGTACGAGTTGTTCAGCGCGAACAGGTCGCTCACGTTCGGCATCTGCGCGTAGCCGGCCTCGAACAGGATGCGGTTGGTGTGCGGCCGGGCCCAGCTGAGCTGGTACGCGTGGAACTGGTTGGTCGACTCGCTGCCTGCCTCGGGCGCGATGTAGAGCGGGAAGAGCTGCGACCCGGTGAGCAGCGGATACTGGAACGTGTGGTTCTTGGTGAAGAACGCCTGCACCTTGTCGCGCGCGGTGGCCTGCCAGGTCAGCCGTCCGGTGGCTTCCTGGGTGTTCGATTTTTCCAGCGTCGGATCGTCGACGTTGGGGACGTAGGTGAACGAGCTGGTGTCCGCGCTGTTGAACAGGGCGCTCGGGAAGAACGACGCGCGGCGGTAGGTGTAGCTCAGGTAGAACCACAGCCGGTCCCGCACGACGGGCCCGCCGAGCGCCGGGCCGATCTGCCACGTCTCGTCCGCCGCGAAGGCCCCGTCCTTGCCGCCCGTGATGCCGCGGTCGATCAGGTCCTGGTCGACGTTGTTGGCCAGCCAGCTCGAGTGCCCGAAGTTGCCGTAGAAGCCGCCGCTGAACGTGTTGCTCCCCTCCTTGGGAATCATGTTCATGCGCACGCCGCCGGTCTCCACCTCGGCCGCGTTCGACGAGTAGTCGTAGACGTACTCCGCGATGGCCGTGTCGAACGGCTGGAAGCTCGGGCCGCCCTCGAACGCCACGTTGCCGGCGTCGAAGCCGTCGATGTGGATCTCGGCGTCGTACTCGTCGGAGCCGTGGATGGTCAGCCGGTTGTTGGAGCGGCCGCTGACGCCGCCGGTGTCGATGGCGACCGCCGTCGTGGGCCCGCCCTGGACGTTCATGGCGGGGATGAGCAGCGCCAGCGAGTCGTAGCCGCGGGTCGTCGGGAGCACCTCGAAGATCTCGCGGTCGATCGTCTCGTTCTGCTGCACGCTCTGGACGTCGATGATCGGGCTGGCCTCGGTGACGGTGATCGTTTCCTCGAGCCCGCCGACCGCCATCTGGGCGTCGACGTTGGCGGTGAACCCGGTGCCGAGACCGACACCCTGGCGGATGAGCGTGCTGAAGCCGGGCAGCGTGAAGGTGACCGAGTAGGTGCCCGTTTCCAGGCCGATGATGAGGTACTGGCCGTTGCCGTCGGTGACGGCGGTGCGGACCTGCTCGATGAGGGCCGGGCTGCGCGCCTCGACGGTGACGCCGGGCAGGACGCCGCCGGTGCTGTCGGTTACCGTGCCGCCGATGGCCTGGGCGTGAGCGAAAGCGGGCGCCAGCAGCAGGCACAAGGTGCCGGCAACCGCCAATCGGATCAGGTGCCGCGATCCGTGTGGTGTCGAGGGTGTCCGAGAGCGACTCATGAGCAACGCCTCCTTCCACGTGGTTCGCCGTTACGCCGTCCGGGCTACCGCATGCGCGTCCTCGCCGCCCTCCCTTCGATTGGGCCGGACCGACCCGTGGTCCGGACCTTCAATGCGGCATTCTAGCAGCCTGCGGAAACCGCCCCGCTGCATGCGGCGGGCGCTCGGCGCCCCCTCGTCACGCCTCGCCGGCCGGGCCCGCCGGTGTCTCGGAGCACGGTTCGGGGTGGGAAAGGGGTTGGATCAGGCCGGGCGCGGGGCTATGATTGCGGACACTCCATCACGTGTCGGAGGACAGAATCATGCTGATAGCCAGGAAAGCCATTCCCCGGCGGACCGTGCTTCGCGGCGTGGGCGCCACGCTCGCGTTGCCCCTGCTCGACGGGATGGTGCCGGCGCTCACCGCGCTCGCGAAGACCCCGGCCCGGCCGGTTCCCCGCTTCTGCACGGTGTACGTGCCGAACGGCATCATCATGGAGCACTGGACGCCGGCCGCCGAGGGCAGCGCCTACGAGCTCACGCCGACGCTGAAGCCGCTCGAGGCCCATCGCAGGCAACTGCTGGTGCTGAGCGGGCTCGACAACACCGGCGCGAGCTCGCGCACCGGGAACCCCGGCTCGCACGCCAAGCCGGCCGGCGCCTTCCTGACCGGCGTCGAGCCGCTGCAGACGACGAGCAACGCCAGTCTGGAGCTCGGCGTCTCCATGGATCAGATCGCGGCGAAGACGATCGGCCAGGACACGCCGCTGCCGTCGCTGGAGCTGGGCCTCGAGGGCGCGGACACCGTCAACGGCGTCGGGACGTGCGGCGTCGGCTTCAGTTGCGCCTACCAGAACAGTCTGGCGTGGACGAGCCCGTCGACGCCGCTGCCCGTGGAGGCGAACCCGCGCGTGGTCTTCGAGCGGCTGTTCGGCAGCATCGACAGCACGGACCCGGCGGTGCGGAGCGCCCGCCTGCGCCGGCAGAGCAGCATCATCGACTCGGTGCTCGACAAGGTGCGCCGCCTGCACGGCGACCTCGGCCGCCGCGACCAGCGCAAGCTCGACGAGTACGTCGACTCGGTGCGCGAGATCGAGCGGCGCATCCAGAACGC
The DNA here is from genome assembly GCA_963665465.1 of Vicinamibacterales bacterium. Lineage (GTDB taxonomy): Bacteria > Acidobacteriota > Vicinamibacteria > Vicinamibacterales > UBA8438 > JAAXGX01. The sequence continues at coordinate 2,032,030 of OY762226.1, read as the reverse complement.
CGAGACGAACGGACGGGAGTTGCCGCTGGTCGACTCGCCGGCCGGCATCCCGGTCAGCTACGACGAGCACGCGCGGCTGATGTTCGACATGCAGGCGCTGGCGTTGCAGACCGACACGACGCGTATCATCACGTTCCAGATCGGGCGCGAGCAGAGCGGGGCGACGTACCCGCAGATCGGGGTGTCCGACTCGCACCACCCGATCTCGCACCACGGCGGCGACAGGAACAAGATAGCCAGCCTGCAGCGCATCAACACCTACCACGTCTCGCTGCTCGGCTACTTCCTCGACAAGCTGGCGGCGACCGCCGACGGCGAGGGCTCGGTTCTCGACCACGCCGCCATTCTCTACGGCAGCGCCATCAGCGACGGCAACCGGCACGATTCCAGGAACCTGCCGCTACTGCTCGCGGGCGGGGCGGGCGGACGCTTGGCGGGCGGCCGCCACCTGAGGTATCCGGCCGGCACGCAGCGGCTGACCAACCTGCAGCTCACGCTGCTCAACACGCTGGGCGTGCCGGCGGAGCAGTTCGGCGACAGCACCGGCGAGCGGCTCGGCGAGCTGTCCGGCGTCGCGCGCGCCGCCACCGTCTGACATCGGACGGCGCTGCGCGCCGAAGCAACGGCGGCTGATCAGGTGTCCTGATCAGCCGCCGCTTTTCTTGTACGCAGCGCCCGGGCTCGCAGACCCCTCCTCAGAAGTTGTACTGGAACGAGATCTTGGCCAGGCGGCCGGGCTGCAGGCCGATCGGCGTCAGGTAGACGCCGGTCGCGCCCGGCACGAAAGCCTGCTGCTCGCGCGAGACGGCGTTCGCGTTGAACAGGTTGTAGATGTCGAAGCTCGCCCGCACGTTCCCGCCGATGCCGAAGTCGAAGACCTTGGCTACCCGCAGGTCGAGCTGGGTGAGGGTGTCGCCGAAGACGGTCCCGGGCGGGAGGATGTTCATGGACACGCCGCCGGGGACGAGCGCCGGGCGCCCCAGCGCGGCGACGACGTCCTCCGACGGGACGCGGTAGATCGCCTCGCGGCGGGGTCCGGGCCGCGAGAAGAACGCCGCCGAGATGTCGATCTCGTACGGGAACGTGTACGAGCCCGACACCGAGATGTTCGTCAGCCAGTTGTCCTCGGCACGGCAGTGCTCCTCGGCGAGCAGGTAGCCGCGGCTGCCGGCGATGCCGGCGAGCTGGCCGGTGGTGCCGCGGCCGGCGCGCGACGCCGGATAGTCCGAGAAGTTCCCCCATAGGACCTCGGGCTGCTGGGACACCAGGCCGCAGTAGTCGCTGATGCGCCGGCCCGTGGCCACGCCGCCCTGCAGCAGCACGTTCTCCAGCCGGGCGGTCAGGCTGAGGTCGATGCCGTGCCACATCTCGCTCTCGCCGCCCAGCTCCGCGGTGTCCGTGCGCAGGTTGTCCTGGATGCGGCCGAACGCCTCCGGCATGATGTCCACGAGGGTGAGCGGATAGCCGCCGCCGTCGGGCAGCCGCGGGTCCTCCGGGACCGTGATGGTGTACTTCACGAAGTCCGCCGCGCCGACGTTGCGGTTGTCCCAGGCGTCGAAGTTGACGTAGGAGCGCCGGAAGTAGCCGAAGTCCAGCGACACGTTGTCGAGCAGCTCGTGCTGGATGCTCCCGGAGAACTCCCAGTTGGCCTTCTTCAACCCCCAGCCGTAGGCCCAGTTGGGGTCGAAGTGGTCGGTGACGATCCCCTCGCCCGCGGGCCAGGCCGGGTTGTTGGTGGGCGTCAGCAGCTCGCCGTTGGCTTCCGGGTTCAGGGGGTCGCCCTGCGGCAGGCCGTCGCCCGGGATGCACACGGCGGGATCGAGACAGGTCGAGTCGTCCCAGGTGCGGGTCTGGCGGATGTTGCGGGCGATCGGATTGATGTCGCCGGCCAGGGAGATGGCGTCGCGGTTGCCGAAGCGCGAAGCGGACGCCTTGATGGCCGTGCGCCCGTCGCCCGTGAGGTCGTACACGATGCCCAGCCGCGGCTGGAGGTCCTTCCAGCCCGTGACCTGCTGCCCTTCGAAGAAGATCGGCCCCGCCCAGATCGGATGCGTCTCGGCGCCGGGGAGCGAATGGTGATCGGGGTAGCGGCCGGCGAAGTAGTCGAAGCGCACCCCGGCGTTGACCGTCAGCCGGTCGATGGTCCACTGGTCCTGGGCGTAGACGCCGATGTTCGTGAACTCGTTGGTCTCGGGACCCCGCGCCTCGTAGAGCGCCCGGAACGGGTTGCCGAACAGGGTCATGAGGTTCGTCCAGTCGCTCTCGCTGCGGTACGCCTCGAGCTGCCGCTTCATGTTGGAGTTGAAGCCGACCTTGACGTTGTGGCTGCCGGTGACGTACGACATCGACGCGCGGGCGCTGTGGGTCATGCGCGAGAAGTGGACGGTGCTGCCGCGGAAGATGAAGCCCATGTTGCGCGCCATCGTCAGGCCGACGGCCTCGAACAGGCCGGGCAGGTCGGTGCGGGCGTCGAAGTGCGCGCCGGCCCCCGAGGCGCCGTACGAGTTGTTCAGCGCGAACAGGTCGCTCACGTTCGGCATCTGCGCGTAGCCGGCCTCGAACAGGATGCGGTTGGTCTGCGGCCGGGTCCAACTGATCTGGTACGCGTGGAACGTGGTGTTCGCCTCGCTGCCCGCCTCGGGCGCGATGTAGATGGGGAAGAGCTGCGAGCCGGTGAGCGCCGGGTACTGGAACGTGTTGTTCTTGGTGAAGAACGCCTCCACCTTGTCGCGCGTGGTGGCCTGCCAGGTCAGCCGTCCCGTGGCTTCCTGGGTGTTGGACACCTCCAGCGTCGGGTTGCCGAGGTCGGGGACGTAGCTCAGGGCGCTCGTGTCCACGCTGTCGAACAGGGCGGTCGGGAAGAACGACGCGCGGCGGTAGGAGTAGCTCAGATAGAACCACAGCCGGTCGCGCACGATCGGGCCGCCTAGCGACGGGCCGATCTGCCACGACTGGTCCGACTTGAAGGCGCCGTCCCTGCCCCCCTCGATACCCCGGTCGATCAGGTCCTGGTCGATGTTGTTGGCCAGCCAGGTCGGGTGGCCGTAGTTGGCGTAGAAGCCGCCGCTGAACCGGTTGCTCCCCTCCTTGGGGATCATGTTCATGCGCACGCCGCCGGTCTCCACCTCGGCCGCGTTCGACGAGTAGTCGTAGACGTACTCCGCGATGGCCGTGTCGAAGGGCTGGAAGCTGGGCGCGCCCTCGAACGCCACGTTGCCGGCGTCGAAGCCGTCGATGTGCACCTCGGCGTCGTACTCGTCGGAGCCGTGGATGGTCAGCCGGTTGCTCGATCGCCCGCTGACGCCGCCCGTGTCGATGGGCACGGCCGTGGACGGGCCGCCCTGAATGTTCATGGCGGGGATGAGCAGCGCGAGCGAGTCGTAGCCTCTGGTCGTCGGGAGCACCTCGAAGATCTCCCGGTCGATCGTCTCGCTCTGCCGGACGCTCTGGACGTCGATGGTCGGCGTGGCCTCGGTGACGGTGATCGTCTCCTCGAGCCCGCCGACCGCCATCTGGGCGTCGATGTTGGCGGTGAAGCCGCTGCCGAGCGCCACGCCCTCGCGGATGAGCGTGCTGAAGCCGGGGAGCGTGAACGTGACCGAGTAGGTGCCCGTCTCGAGGGCGATGATCAGATACTGGCCGCTGCCGTCGGTGACGGCGGTGCGGACCTGCTCGATGAGGGCCGGGCTGCGCGCCTCGACGGTGACGCCGGGCAGGACGGCGCCCGTCGAGTCGGTGACCGTGCCGCCGATGGCCTGGGCGTGGGCGAGGGACGGTATGAGAAGCAGGCACAAGGTGCCGGCAACTGCCGCGAGCTGCGCGTGACGGTGCCCGTGCCGTGTCGCTGACATCCGAGATCTACGCATGATCAACTCCCCCTTCAACGCGGTTCGCTGTTCCTACGTCGCCGCCGGAATGCCGCCGTACGCGTTCCTCGCCTGTCTGCTGGTAGTCCTTGCCTTGCCGCCGCTCCTTTCGATGCGGCCCGCACGCCGTGGGGCGATGCGGACGTTCCTGGCCGCATTCTAGCTCTAGGAGTCTGCGCCGCAGAAAACCAGATGCGACAATCGTAGGCGAGATCGGACGACGAAAGGACTTGATGTCGACTACGTTCCGCCCCTACGCGCCGGATCAGTCGCTGCTGTTTCCGCCCGACGTGCGGGAGTGGCTGCCCGAGGGCCACTTGGCACACCACGTCAGCGACCTGGTGGACGGTCTGGACCTGACGGCGTTCTACATGGCGTATGAGGGAGACGGGCGCCGCAACGCGCCGTATGAGCCCCGGATGATGGTGAAGGTTCTGCTCTACGCCTACGCGACGGGGGTGTTCTCGTCGCGCCGGGTTGCCCGGAAACTGGAAGAGGACGTGGCGTTCCGGGTGCTGGCGGCGGGGAACTTTCCGCAACACCGGACGCTGTGCGAGTTTCGGCGTCGGCACCTTGAGGATTTCCAGGCGCTGTTCGTGGAGGTGGTCCGTCTGGCGCAGGAGTTGGGTCTGGCGCGCTTGGGGAAGCTGTCTATCGACGGGACGAAGGTGCGTGCGAACGCGAGCAAGCACAAGGCGATGAGCTACGACCGGATGCAGGAAGAGGAACAGCGGCTGGAAAGCGAGATCGAGGCGCTGTTGCGTCAGGCGGATGCGGTTGACGAGGCCGAGGACGCACGCTTGGGCGCGGAGATTCGGGGCGATGATCTGCCGGCGGAGTTGCACCGGCGGGAAGCGCGTCTGGCCGCGATTCGCGCGGCGAAGTCGCGCCTGGAAGCGAAGCAACGGGCGGCGGACGACATGCGGGGTCGGCAGCCGGGTCAGGACCGGAACCCGAAGGGCGGACCGCCGTACAAGCGGGCGTATGGCGAGCCGGACGAGAAGGCGCAGAGCAACTTCACGGACCCTGAGAGCTCGATCATGAAGACGAGCAGTGAGGGGTTCCAGCAGTGCTACAACGCGCAGGCGGCGGTGGACGCGGAGCACCAGTTGGTGGTGGCGACGGATCTGACGGCGAACGCGAGTGACCAGGGTGAGTTGCCGGTGTTGCTTGACGCGGTGCAGGAGACGTTCGACGCGCAGCCGGAGACGGTGCTGGCCGATGCGGGGTACTGCAACGAGCGGGACCTGAAGGACCTGGAAAAGCGGGGCGTTGACGGGTATGTGGCGCCGGGCCGGGAGGGCAAGCAGACGGCCGCCCGCGATCTGGAGAAACATCCGGCGACGGGTCGCATGGTGGAGAAGCTGGCGACGCCGGCGGGCCGGGAGGCGTATGCGAAGCGCAAGTGGTTGTCGGAGGCTCCCTACGGTTGGATCAAGCACGCGCTGGGCTTCCGGCGCTTCAGCCTGCGCGGACTGGCGAAGGTGCGCTGCGAGTGGGACCTGGTGTGCCTGGCGTTGAACGTCAAGCGCCTGCACGTGCTGAAGGCGGCGTAGGACACGGGGAATGAGGCTCGCAACGGCGGCAAATCGACCTGCACCGCGGTCTCTGACGGGCCATACTACGGCCCGCGAGGACCGAATTTTGCTCTCTGTTCGCCAACCACCGAACATCCATCCCGCCTTGCCGACCGGCGAAGCCGCCCCGACACGGAGCTCAGCGCGTGGGATGAGGACTCATTTCGTGCCGCAAACGTCCTGCGGCGCAAGCTCCTAGCCCATGGGATCCGCCTGTCAATCCGCGCCGGGCGGCCGGAGCACGGTGGTCGACTCCGTCACCGAGTCGACCTTGGTCCGCGAGAAGAAGATGGGGAAGTAGCGGTCGCGCGCCCACAGCTCGAACAGGTCGCGGTAGTGCGGGCTGTCGGGGTCGCCGGCCTGGCCGGGCGAGTTGAGGCCGACCGAGTTGTCCCAGTCCGCGGTGTCGGCGACGATCATGAACGACGCGCCGGACGTCTGGTTGTCGCCGGCCCCGGTGTTGTGGACCGTGCCCGCGTAGCCGCCGCGCGGGACCGGTCCGACGTCGAGCCGGCCGCGCAGCTCCGGGTTGACGGCGGGGCTCAGCGGATGGCGGACGAGGGCGTGCTTGAAGCGGACGTCCCCGTAGCGCCAGGCGCTCTCGTCGGCGCTGCCGAAGCGCCGTTCGAGGCTGGCGACCGCCGCCTCGAGGGCGCCGCGCAGCAGGGCGTCGCGGCCCGCGATGGGGTCGCCGCCGAAGCGGCCGTCGGGCGCGACGAGCCAGTCGATCATGCGCTTGGTGTTCACGCCGCGGATGGTGTCGCGGGCGCCCGCGGGCACCACGGTGCGGTGCACGGCGCGCTGCAGCTCCCGCTCCCAGCTCACGTAGAGCGCCGCCTCGGCCGCGTCCTTGTCGAGCACGGCGTCCCAGTCGAGGAGCCGCCGGCGCGCGCGTTCGGCGGGACCGTCCAGGCCGTCCACTCCCCGCAGCAGGGGCACGAGGTTGAGCGCCGCGACCGACAGCTCGTCGAGCTGCAGCTGCATGTTGTCGACGACCGTCATGTGGCGCGCGTTGGCCAGCACCTCCTCGACGCGCGCCGCGCGCATCTGGTCGCCCCAGGTATAGTGCAGCGCCTCCCAGTGCGGATAGCGGTCGGGGACGTCGAGCAGCGTGTAGTTGTTCGCGGTGGCGAAGTAGCCCTTCGGCGGGTTGACGACGCTGGGCAGCGCCTCGATCGGCAGCAGCCCGTCCCATTCGAAGCGCCCGTCGCCCGGCACGGGCAGCAGGCCGCTGTGGTGCGGCCGGATGGGCGAGACGCCCACCGCCTGGTAGCCGATGTTGCCCGCGCGGTCGGCCCAGACCATGTTCTCCGACGGGATCCGGCTGTAGCTGCAGGCCTCGACGAACTCCTCCCAGGTCGTGGCCTGATCCATCCGCAGGCTCGCCAGGTAGGGCGCCGAGCCGTAGTCGAGCCACGCCGCCGCCACGGCGTACGCCGTCCGGCTGGCCGGGTCCTCGTAGACGACCGGTCCGTGGCGCGTGTACTTCAGCTCGACCTCGACGTCGGCCTCACCCTGCACCGCAATCGTTTCACGAGCCGTGGTCATCGTCTCCCAGCCGCCGAGAAACCGGTAGCGGTTCGGGTCGGCCGGGTCGGTCTCGTACACGTAGAGGTCCTCGTTGTCCTGGCCGAACACCGTCAGGCCCCACGCGCCGTGCTCGTTGTGGCCGATCGAGACCCCCGGCAGCACCGGCTCGCCGCCGCCGATGACGTTCCAGCCCGGCGCCACCAGGTGCACCCAGTAGCGGAGCGACGGCGCCGACTGCACGCGGTGCGGGTCGTTGGCCATGATCGGATAGCCGCTCAGCGTCCGGCTGCCGTGCACCACCCAGTTGTTGCTGCCGATTGCGTCCTGCTCGCCGTGCGCCAGGTCGGTCTCGGACGGCATGGCGGCCGCCAGCCGCTCGAACGCCTCGCGGTCGCCGCGGTAGGCGGCGGCCACGTCGTCCGGCTGGAAGACGATGTCCCGCCGGTGGGCGTGGTAGCGATCGAGGATGGCCGGCGTCAGGCGCGCCGCGTCGATGGCCGGATCGAGCGTCAGGTCGGGATCGCCGATGTAGTAGTTGAGCTCCGCGACGGCGTCCGCTCCGAGCGCGGCCACGGCGCGCGCGTTGTCGATCTCCCGCGCCACGTTCGACACCAGCCCCTGGTGCCGGGAGACGACCACCTCGGGGGTCCAGTGGCCGGGCTCGATGCCCAGCAGCTCGAACTCCAGCGGCAGCAGGCCGGGCTCCCGGGCGGTCCGGTCGATGTAGGCGTTGATGCCGTCGACGAACGCGCGGATGATCGTCTCGCCCCGCTCGTGGTAGTGGCGCATCTCCGTCGCCATGTCGCCGCGGAAGCGGAACAGCCGCGCGCTGGTGTCCCGCTCGAGCTCGCGCGGACCCAGGATCTCGGCCACCGTGCCGGTCGCGCGCCGGCGCCAGATCTCGAACTGGAACAGCCGGTCGCGGGCCGCGGCGTAGCCCTGCGCGAAGAACAGGTCGTGCTCGTTCTCCGCGTAGATGTGGGAGATGCCCCAGCGGTCGGTGACGATCTCGACCGGAGCGATCAGGCCGCCTGCGTCAACCGTTTCCCGGTGAGCGGCGGGCTGGCCGCCGGCTTGCGCCAGCGTGCCTGACCCGCTGGTGACGAAGACGGCCGCGAGCACCGCGACGATACGGACTCCACGTGCAAACATCATGGCGCGACTCTATCATCGGACTTGCTGCTGCTGTTCGAGGCGACGCATGAAAACGGCGAAGGTCAACCGGAAGGGCCGGATCACCATACCGAAGCAGGTCCGCAGGCTCCTGGCGATCGAGGCGGGCGACCGCCTGGCCTTCGAGATCGAGGACGACGGCCGCCTGCGCGTCAGCCGGGTCGGAGACGAGGTGCGCTCGCTCCGGGGCCTGCTCTCGGCGTACGCCGGGGAAGCCCCGGTCGACGATGAGATGGTCCGGGCGAGGATCCTCCGCCGCGCGGAGGCGAAGTACGCACGCCGCTGATCGGCGCATCTGCTGCACGCCGCCGGATTCGACTTGGTCAGGCAGGGCGCACGTGGGGCGGGGAAGCCCCACGTGCGCCGGCGGACTAGAAGTTGAACTGGAAGGAGACCTTCGCCAGGCGGCCGGGCTGAAGGCCGATCGGCCGCAGGTAGTCGGCGCCGAAGGCGGCCACCTCGCGCGAGACGGCGTTCGCGTTGAACAGGTTGTAGATGTCGAAGCTCGCGCGCACGTTCCCGCCGACGCCGAAGTCGAACAGCTTGGCGAACCGCAGGTCGAGCTGGTTCAGCCGGTCGCCGAAGACCGTCCCCGGCGGGAGGATGTTGAGGGCCGGCGTCCCGATGGTGGGCGTGCGCCCCAGGGCCGCGGTGGCCTCCGCGACCGGGACCCGGTAGATCGCCTCGCGCCGGGGACCGGGCCGCGAGAACAACGCCGCCGACACGTCGATGTCGTACGGGAACGTGTACGAGCCCGAGAGCGAGACGTTGGTCAGCCAGTTGTCCTCGGCGCGGCAGAACTCCCGGGGGAGCAGATTGCCCCGGCTGCCGGCGATCCCGGCGAGCTGTCCCGTGCTTGCACGACCCACGCGCGACGCGGCAAAGACCGAGAAGTCGCCGTAGATGACCTCCGGCGTCTGATCCTGGTAGCTGCAGTAGTCGGTGATCCGCCGCCCGGTGGCCAGACCGCCCTGCAACAGCACTCCCTCCAGCCGGGCGGTCAGGCTCAGGTCGACGCCGTGCCACATCTCGCTCTCGCCGCCCAGGTTGGCCGTGTTCGTCTTCACGTTGTTCGGGATGCGCTGCTGTGCCTCCGCCGACATGTCCACGACGGTGAGCGGGTAGCCGCCGCCGTCGGGCAGACGCGGATCCTCCGGGATCATGACGGTGTACTCCTCGAAGTCGGCGAGGCCGACAACGGTGTTGTCCCAGGCGTCGAAGTTGATGTAGGAGCGCCGGAAGTAGCCGAAGTCCAGCGACACGTTGTCGAGCAGCTCGTGCTGGACGCTGCCCGAGAACTCCCAGTTGGCCTTCTTCAGGCCCCAGCCGTGGGACCACGCCGGATCGAAGAACTGGGTGATGAGCGGCGTGCCGAAGGCCGGGTTGTCGGGGACGCCGATGAGCTCGCCGTTGGGCAGCGGATCGAGCGGGTCGCCCTGCGGGAGGCCGTCGCCGGCGATGCACGCGCTCGCGCTCGGGTCGGCCGCCGACGGGATGCAGGCCGGCAGCCCGGGAATGCCGAACGGGTTGCCGCCGTCGAACCAGGTTCGGCCCATCTGCGTGTTGTTGGCGATCGGGTTCAGCTCGCCCGCCAGGGAGATGGCGTCGCGGCTGCCGTAGCGCGAGGCGGATGCCTTGAGCGCCGTCCGTCCGTCGCCGCGCAGGTCGTAGACCGCGCCCAGCCGGGGCTGCAGGTCCTTCCAGCTTGCTGCCGTCGCCCCTTCGATCATGATGGCCTGCCGCACCCACGTCGAGTGCGTCGGCGTGCCCGGCACCGAGACGTGGTCGGGGTAGTAGCCGTGGAAGTAGTCGAAGCGGACGCCGGCGTTGATCGTCAGCCGGTCGATCGTCCACTGGTCCTGCGCGTAGATGCCGGTGTTCGTCAGCTGGTTGGTCTCCGGCGGCCGCGACCCGAACTGGGCCGAGATGGGATCGCCGAACAAGGTCACGAGGCTCGTCCAGTCGGCCCCGTTGCGGTACGCCTCGGTCTGCCTCTTCATCGTCGTGCGGATGCCGAACTTCAGGTTGTGGCTGCCGGTGACGTACGACATCGACGCCCGCGCGGTCTCGCTCATGACCGAGAAGTGCACCGTGTTCCCGACGAAGAAGAACCCCATGTTGCGCGACATCGTCAGGGTGCTGGCCTCGAAGACGCTGGGCAGGTCGGTCCGGGCGTCGAAGTGCACGCCGTTGCCCGGCGAGCCGAACTCGGTGTTGAGCGGATACAGGATGCTATGGGCGGGCAGCCGCGAGTAGCCGGCCTCGAAGAGGATGCGGTCGGTGTGCGGCCGGACCCACGAAAGCTGGTACGTGTTGTACCGCGACTTGCCGTCGCTGCCCGACTCGGGGGCGATGTAGAGCGGATAGAGCTGCGAGCCGGTGAGTGCGGGGTACTGATCGATGCTGCTGTTGGACCAGTACGCCTGGATCTTGTCGCGCCCGGTCGCCTGCCACGTCAGGCGCAGCGTCCCCTCGCGGTTGTTCGACACCTCCCGCGTCGGTTCGTCGAGGTTGGGCACGTAGGTCAGCGCCGACGTGTCGGTGTTGTTGAACAGACCGCTGGGGAAGAAGCTGGCCCGGCGGTTGGTGTAGGTCATGAAGAACCACAGGTTGTCGCGCACGATCGGGCCGCCGAGCGCCGGGGCCAGCTGCCACGTCTGATCGGTCCTGAACGCGCCGTCCTTGCCGCCCGTGATGCCGCGGTCGATCAGGTCCTGGTCGACGTTGTTGGCCAGCCAGCTCGAGTGCCCGTAGTTGGCGTAGAAGCCGCCGCTGAACGCGTTGCTCCCCTCCTTGGGGATCATGTTCATGCGCACGCCGCCCGTCTCCACCTCGGCCGCGTTCGACGAGTAGTCGTAGACGTACTCGGCGATCGACGTATCCTGCGGCAGGGCCGCGGGCGACCCGTCGAAAGCCGGGTGGGCCACGTCGAAGCCGTCGATGTGCACCTCGGCGTCGTACTCGTCGGAGCCGTGGATGGTCAGCCGGTTGTTGGACACGCCGCTGACGCCGCCGGTGTCGATGGGCACGGCCGTCGTCGGCCCGCCCTGGACGTTCATGGCCGGGATGAGCAGCGCCAGCGAGTCGTAGCCGCGCGTCGTCGGCAGCACCTCGAAGATCTCGCGGTCGATCGTCTCGCTCTGCCGCACGCTCTGGACGTCGATGGTCGGCGTGGCCTCGGTGACGATGACCGTCTCCTCGAGCGCGCCGACCGCCATCTGGCCATCGACGTTCGCGGTGAACCCGCTGCCCAGCTCGACGCCCTCGCGGACGAGCGTGCTGAAGCCCGGCAGCGTGAACGTCACGGTGTAGTCGCCCGTTTCGAGGGCGACGATCAGGTACTGGCCGTTGCCGTCCGTGACGGCGGTGCGGACCTGCTCGATGAGCGCCGGGCTGCGCGCCTCGACCGTGACCCCGGGCAGGACGCCGCCCGTGGTGTCGGTGACCGTGCCGCCGATGGCCTGGGCATGGACAAGGGTGGGTAGCAGGAGCAGGCAGACAGTGCCCGCAACCGCTGAGAAACCGAGCCGCCGGTAGCCTTGTCGTGCCGAGGACTGCCGAGAGTCATTCATGATCAACTTCTCCGCCTCCTGTCTCCGACCGTGGAGCCGACTCCGGATTCCTGAACGGATCTGTGACTCGAGCCACCTCCGGACTCGAACGGGCAACCTAAACACGACAGCCGCCCCTTTTTCAAGTTGTCCGTGAAGCTCTGGTCTCTGCGCCGGCAGGCGCGGGAGGGGAGGGAGGGGGAAAAACGGCGCGGCGCACGCGGGGCGGGGATGCCCCACGTGCGCCGCCGGACTAGAAGTTGAACTGGAAGGAGATCTTCGCCAGGCGGCCCGGCTGCAGCCCCACCGGCTGCAGGTACACGGGGCCGAATCCGCCGACCTCACGCGAGACGGCGTTGGCGTTGAACAGGTTGTAGATGTCGAAGCTCGCCCGCACGTTCCCGCCGACACCGAAGTCGACCACCTTGGCGAACCGCAGGTCGAGCTGGTTGAGCCGGTCGCCGAACTCCGTCCCCGGGGCAAGGATGTTCAGGGCCGGACCGGCAAGCGTCGGCGTGCGCCCGAGCGCGCCGATGACCTCGTCGATCGGGACGGTGTAGATCGCCTCGCGCCGGGGTCCGGGCCGCGAGAAGAACGCGGCCGAGATGTCGATGTCGTAGGGGAACGTGTAGGAACCCGACAGCGACAGGTTCGTCAGCCAGTTTTCCTCCGCCCGGCAGAAATCCAGGTTGCGCAGGTTGCCCCGGCTGCCGGCAATCCCGGCCAGCTGTCCGGTGGTCCCGCGGCCGACGCGCGACGCGGGGTAGGAGTTGAAATCGCCCCAATTGACCTCGGGCTGCTGCGCCTGGTAACCGCAGTAGTCGGCAATCCGCCGCCCGGTGGCGAAGCCGCCCTGCATCAGGAAGTTCTCCACCCGGGCGGAGAGGCTGACGTCGACGCCGTGCCACATCTCGCTCTCGCCGCCGAGGTTGTCGGTGCCGGTCAGGACGTTGTCCTGCGCCCGGGCGAACGCTTCAGGCGTCATGTCGACGACACGGAGCGGATAGCCGCCGCCGCCGGGCAGCCGGTCGTCCTGCGGGGCCATGACGGTGTACTCCTCGAAGTCCTCCGGGCCGACGTTGAGGTTGTTCCAGGCATCGAAGTTGATGTAGCTGCGCCGGAAGTAGCCGACGTCGAGCGAGACGTTGTCGAGAAGCTCGTGCTGGATGCTCCCCGAGAACTCCCAGTTGGCCTTCTTCAGACCCCAGCCGAACGCCCACTCGGGATCGAAGCGCTGGGTGAGGGCATGGGCGCCGAGGATCACGTTGTTGGTGGATATGAACAGCTCGCCGTTGGGATACGGCAGGTTCGGATCGCCCTGCGGAATGCCGTCGCCGGGGATGCACCCGGTGCCGAAGCAGGACGGCAGCGGAAGGCCTGGAGCGAGGAGGTTGAACGGCGCCCCGTCGGACCATAGCCGGTCGTGCGTCCGGTTGTTGGCAACCGGGTTCAGCTCACCGGACAGGGAGATGGCGTCGCGGCTGCCGAACCGCGACGCGGACGCCTTGAGGGCCGTCCGGCCGTCGCCGCGCAGGTCGTAGACCACGCCCAGCCGCGGCTGGAGGTCCTTCCAGATCGCCGCCGTCTCGCCCGGGATGTTGATGGCGTGCGCCACCCACGTCGAATGCCCCGGCTGGCCCGGCGCCGACGAGTGGTCGGGGTAGTAGCCGTTGAAGTAGTCCCACCGCAGGCCCGCGTTGATCGTCAACCGGTCCAGCGTCCACTGGTCCTGCACGTAGACCCCGGTATTCGTCAACTGGTTGGTCTCGGGCGGCCGCGACACGAACACCGCCATGACCGGGTTGCCGAACACGGTGCGGGCATTCGTCCAGTTGGAGCCGCTGCGGTAGGTCTCGTTCTGCCACTTGAGCGTCGTCCGGAAGCCGACCTTCAGGTTGTGGCTGCCGGTGACGTACGACATCGAGGCGCGCGCGGTCTGGTTCAGCGTGGAGAACCACACGGTGTTGCCTTCGAACAGCCCGCCCATGTTGCGCGACATCGCCAGCGGGATCGGACCGACCAGCTCCAGGAGGCCCGGCAGATCGGTGCGCGCCCCGAAGTGCGCGCCGTCGCCCTTGGCGCCGAACTCGTTGTTGAGCGGGTACAGAACGCTGTGCGCGGGCAGCCGCGAGTAGCCCGCCTCGAACAGGATCCGGTCGGTCTGCGGCCGGATCCAGGTGATCTGGTAGGTATTGAACGCCGAGGTTCCCTCGCTGCCCGCTTCCGGGGCGATGTAGAGCGGGTAGAGCTGCGAGCCGGTGAGCGCCGGCGTCTGCTTGACGTTGCTGTTGGCGTAGTAGGCCTGCACCTTGTCGCGTGCGGTCGCCTGCCACGTGAGGCGCCCCGTGTACTCGTAGTTGTTGGACACTTCCCGCGTCGGGTTGTCGGGGTCGGGGACGTAGGTCAGGGCGCTCGTGTCCGTGTTGTTGAACAGCCCCGACGGGAAGAAGGCGGCCCGGCGATACGTGTAGCTCGCGTAGAACCACAGGTGGTCGCGCACGAGCGGACCGCCGAGCTGCGGGGCGACCTGCCAGGTCTGGTCGGCCCGGAACGCGCCGTCCTTGCCGCCGATGATCCCGCGGTCGATCAGGTCCTGGTCGACGTTGTTGGCCAGCCAGCTCGGGTGTCCGTAGTTGGTGTAGAAGCCGCCGGTGAACGTGTTGCTCCCCTCCTTGGGGATCATGTTCATCCGCACGCCGCCGGTTTCGACCTCGGCCGCGTTCGAGGAGTAGTCGTAGACGTACTCCGCGATCGACGTGTCCTGCGGCAGGGCGCCGGGCGCGCCGTCGAACGCCACGGAATTCACGTCGAAGCCGTCGATGTGCACCTCGGCGTCGTACTCGTCCGAGCCGTGGATGGTCAGCCGGTTGTTCGGTACGCCGCTGAGGCCGCCGGTGTCGATCGGCACGGCCGTGGAGGGCCCGCCCTGGACGTTCATGGCGGGAATCAGCAGCGCCAGCGAGTCGTAGCCGCGCGTCGTCGGCAGCACCTCGAAGATCTCGCGGTCGATCGTCTCGCTCTGCTGCACGCTCTGGACGTCGATGGTCGGCGTGGCCTCCGTGACGATGACCGTCTCCTCGAGCGCGCCGACCGCCATCTGGGCGTCGACGTTCGCCGTGAACCCGGTGCTGAGCTCGACGCCCTCGCGGATGAGCGTGCTGAAGCCCGGAAGCGTGAACGTGACGGTGTAGCTGCCGGTTTCGAGCGCGACGATCAGATACTGGCCGTTGCCGTCGGTAACGGACGTGCGGACCTGCTCGATGAGCGCCGGGCTGCGCGCCTCGACGGTGACCCCGGGCAGGACGCCGCCCGTGGTGTCGCTGACCGTGCCGCCGATGGCCTGGGCACTGGCCAGGGTGGGCGCAAGCAGCAGGCACGCAACGCTGGCCGCCGCGAAGAAGCTCATGCGCCGGAGACGATGTGATGTCGCGGACCTCCGAGAGATGCTCATGGTTGGACTCTTCCCTCCTGCGTGGGTACAAACTCGTGCCGCCGGCCGGCAAACCACACAGGTAACCACGAATGCGCGGCGCTTGGCAAGTTGCGGGCGTGTTGGAAGCCTGCACCGGGCCGCCGGGCTTCCCTACTCCGGCAGCAGGGCGAACGTCCAGAGCGAGCCGCCCGTCGGCACCTGCCCGCGCGCGTAGCGGTTCGCCAGGCTGCCCCCGAGCCCGGACGCGACGGTGATCTGCTGCCGCCCGTCGCGCGTGTAGGTGATCGCCGTCGCGTTGACGCTCGAGCCCGTCTGGAACTCCCACACGGTCTCGCCGGTCTCGGCGTCGAGCGCGATGAACTCGCCGGTGATCCTGCCGGTGAACAGCAGCCCGCCGCCGGTCGCCAGGACGCCCGCCGAGCTCGGGAAGTCGTGCATCGGGACCTCCCACTTCTTGACGCCGGTCAGCGGATCGATCGCCACGATGTGGCCCAGCAGATCGCCCGGCTCGACCTGCGGGAAGCGGTTGGTGACGCCGGTCGAGTTGCCGCCGATGACCACCTCCTGCTCGGCGAGCTGCTGGATGCGCGGCACGTGCCACGTCGTCGAATAGATCAGGCCGGTGTCAGGGTCGAAGGCGATGGGCACCGCGTTCGTCCCGCGCGAGGGCCAGATGTGGACCTCCTCGCCGGCCAGGAAGTCGCGGTACAGATCGGTCAGCACGGGGCGGCCGGTCTCCAGATCGACGTGCGTGGCCCAGTTGACCCTCACGTAGGGATGCGCGGCGATCAGCGAGCAGTCGGTGCGGTCGAGCACGTACAGGAAGCCGTTCTTGTTGGCCTGGATCATCACCTGCCGCGGCTCGCCGTCCACCTCCAGGTCGGCGAGCACCAGCTCGTCGATGCCGTCCACGTCGTACACGTCGTTCGGCGTGTACTGGTAGTAGCAGACGATCTCGCCCGTCTTCGGGCGGATGGCGAGCACGCTCGACGTGTACAGGCTGTCGAGCGCCTCGCGCGGGGCGGGATCGTACGGCTCGGCGTTGCCCGTGCCCCAGTAGACCAGGTCCAGCTCGGGATCGTACGAGCCGGAACGCCAGGTCGGGCCGCCGCCGTACATCCAGGCGTCGCTGTCCGCCGGCCACGTCTCGAAGCCCGGCTCCCCCGGCGCGGGGATGGTGTAGCGGCGCCAGAGCTTCTCGCCGGTCGCGGGGTCCCACCCGTCGAGGAAGCCGCGGGTCGTCGACTCGCCCCCGGACATGCCGGAGATCAGCACGCCGTTGGCCACGATCGGGGCGCCGGTCGCGTAGTAGCCCTCGGCGGAGTCGGCGAACTTGTTGTTCCACAGCTCCGCGCCGGTCTCCATGTCGAGCGCCAGCACGTGGTTGTCCACGGTGACCCGGAACAGCCGGCCCTCGTAGATGGCCGCCGCGCCGCGATTGAACGGATTGCGCCGCGTGCCCTCCTCGAGCGTCACCGGCGTGCGCCAGATCTGCCGCCCGGTGTCCACGTCGACGGCGAACGTCCAGTTGCCGTTGATGTAGTACAGGACGCCGTCGTGGATGACCGGCGCGGCCAGCTCGCCGCGCTGGTTCATCATGCTGGCGCTCCAGACGGGAGCCAGCCGGTGGATGTTCGACTTGTCGATCTGGTCGAGCGGGCTGTAGCTGCGCCGGTGGTACCCCATGCTGTGCAGGAGCACGTTCTCCGTGTTCGCCCCGTCGTTGATCAGCTCCTCCGCGGTCTGGGCCAGCCCGGGCGCTGAGCCCCACGCCACGCCGAGCAGCATCGCGAGCAGTCCGGCAGTCTTTCTCATGATCGACCTCCAGCGGGTCCAGTCTCGCCGCGTGACCGGCAACGACGCGTGCCGGTTATGATACGCGAGACACTGTGGCCTTCTAAGGGAGCGTGACTCATGCGGCGTGCAATCGACCGGTTCCCCGGGAAGCTGGCGTTGGCGGCGGCGTTCGGCGTCCTGGCGCACCTCGCCTGGACGCTGCCGGGAGCGACGATGGAAGCCGCTCCCGCAAGCGGCGGCCAGGCGCCCGCCGCGACGCCGATCGAGCCGTTCACCATCGACATCGCCGACGACGTGCTCGTCGACCTCCAGGACCGGCTGGCGCGTGCGCGCCTGCCCGACGAGCCCGAGGGGGTCGGGTGGCAGCTCGGCACGAACCAGGCCTATCTCCGGGAGCTCGTCGACTACTGGCGCAACGAGTTCGACTGGCGGGCGCAGGAGCGGCGGCTCAACGGCTTCGACCAGTTCAAGACCACCATCGACGGCGTCGACATCCACTTCGTGCACCAGCGCTCGGCCGAGCCCGGTGCGTTCCCGCTCATCCTCACCCACGGCTGGCCCGGGACGTTCGCCGAGTTCGCCAAGGTCATCGGGCCGCTGACCGACCCGGTCGCCCACGGCGGACGCGCGGAGGATGCCTTCCACGTCGTGGCGCCGTCGATACCCGGCTACGGCTTTTCCGACCGGCCGGCGCAGATGGGTTACGGCCGCGTGCGGACGGCGGCGATCTTCGCCGAGCTGATGGCGCGCCTCGGCTACGAGCGCTACGGGGCACAGGGCGGCGACCTCGGCGCGGGGATCAGCCGCTGGATGGCAATCAACGACAGCGAGCACGTGGCCGGGCTGCATCTCAATCTCTGCGGCGGCGCCCCGCCCGATCCGGACGACCCGCTGGCCGGCGTGCCGGCGGCCGAGGCCGAGCTGCGGCGCGAGCGCGCGGCGTTCTGGACCGACGAGGAGCGCGGCTACAGCCACATCCAGGGCACGAAGCCGCAGACGCTGGGCTACGGCCTCAACGACTCGCCGGTGGGGCTGGCGGCGTGGATCGCCGAGAAGTACCGCAGCTGGTGCGACTGCGACGGCGATCCCGAGACGAAGTTCAGCAAGGACGAGTTGCTCACCACCATCACGATCTACTGGGTGACGCAGACCGCGACGTCGGCGGCCCGCTACTACTACGAGAGCCGGCACGGCGGGCTGCCGCCCCGGCCGCCGCGCATCGAGGTGCCCACCGCTTGCGCCGCGTTCCCGAAGGAGATCATCTTCAGCCCGCGGCGCTGGCTCGAGGCCGGCTACAACCTGACGCGCTACACCCTGATGCCGAGCGGCGGCCACTTCGCCGCCAGCGAGGAGCCCGAGCTGTTCGTCGACGACGTGCGGGCCTTCTTCAGCGACCTGCGCGCGGCGTCCAACTGAGCGAGGCCACCATGCGCGATGCAGAACGACGGATGCGGTTCGGAGCGGCGGTGGTCACGCTGGCCGCCGTCGTCCTGGCGGGCGTGCCCGCGACGGCCCAGCAGGGCGCGCCGGCCAACGGCGAGTGGCCCACCTACGGCGGCGACCTGGGCGGCACGAAGTACTCCCCGCTCGACCAGATCGACCGCGACAACTTCGGCGACCTCGAGATTGCCTGGCGCTGGCTGTCCGCCGATGCGTTCCTGAGCATCGACACGCCGGACGGCGGCGAGTGGCGGGCCGACTCGCGGCTGATCTTCGAGGAGCTGCTGCGGCGCGACCCGGACCGCTGGCGCGATGCGCAGGCGCCCTACACGACGAACCTGAAGGCGACGCCGCTGATGGTCGGCGGCCGGCTGTTCATCAACATGCCGACGTCGCAGGTCGCCTCCATCGACGCCGCCACCGGCGAGACGCTCTGGGTCTACAACCCGAAGACCTACGAGGAGGGCACGACCACGATGACCGCGCGCTGGAACCAGCGCGGGGTGGCGTACTGGTCGGACGGGCCGCAGCGCGCGGACGAGCGCATTCTCTTCGGCACCGGCAACGGCTACCTCATCTGCGTGGACGCGAAGACCGGCCAACCGTGCCCCGACTTCGGGGAGGACGGCTGGGTCGACCTGACCGCGGACATCCCGCGCGCCGGACGCGGCGAGCGGGACTGGCTCAATGCGCTGCTGTACTCGGTGCAGTCGCCCCCGCTGGTCGTCGGCGACACCGTGGTCACCCCGCAGTCCATCTCGTCGTACAACATCACGCGCGAGGCGCCCCCCGGCTGGATGCGCGGCTTCGACGTGCGCAGCGGCCGCACCAACTGGACGTTCCACACCATCCCGCAGGGCGACGAGTACGGCAACGACACGTGGGCCGGCGACTCGTGGCGGGTCACCGGCAAGGTCGGCGTCTGGTCGTTCATGAGCGCCGATCCCGAGCTGGGGCTCATCTACCTGCCGACCAACACCCCCGCGCCCGACTACTACGGCGGGCACCGGCTGGGGGACAACCTGTTCGCCGAGAGCGTGGTCGCCCTCGACATCGAGACGGGCGAGCGCGCGTGGCACTTCCAGGCGGTGCACCACGGCCTCTGGGACTGGGACTTCCCGGCCGCGCCCAACCTGGTCGACGTCGTGGTCGACGGCCGGCCGGTGAAGGCGCTCGCGCAGATCAGCAAGCAGGGCTTCACGTACGTCTTCGACCGGGCGACCGGCGAGCCGATCTGGCCCATCGAGGAGCGGCCGGTCCCGACCGACACCGACCTGCCGGGCGAGGTGCCGTCGCCGACGCAGCCGTTCCCGACCCGGCCGGCGCCGTTCGAGTACCAGGGCGCCGTCATCGACGACCTCGTCGACTTCACGCCGGAGATCCGGCAGATGGCCATCGAGGCGGTCGAGGGCTACCGGCTAGGCCCCATCTTCACGCCGCCGATGTGGGACGGCACCGTCCAGCGGCCGGCCGCCGGCGGCGGGGCGAACTGGTCGGGGGCCGCCTTCGACCCCGAGACCGGCATGCTGTACGTCCCGTCGACCAACGCCTACTCCGTGATGCAGTACCGCGAGCCGCTCCCCGGCGAGGACGCGACGCTGGCCGTCATCGAGCGGCGCGGCGAGACCCGCACGCGGCCGCAGATGCCGCTGGGCCTGCCGCTCTTCAAGCCGCCCTACTCGCGCATGACCGCCATCGACCTCAACACCGGCGAGCACGTCTGGATGAAGCCGATGGGCAACGGCGACCGCATCCGCAACCACCGGCTGCTGCGCGATCTCGATCTGCCGCCGGTCGGCGGCGACAGCAGCCGCGCCGGCCCGCTGCTGACGCCGGACCTGCTGATCTACGCGCTGACCGCGGGGGGCAGCAACGACGGCCCGCGCCTCGTGGCGCTCGACAAGGCGACCGGGGAGGAGCTGGCGCAGATCGACCTGCCCGGCGGCGCCATCGGCACGCCGATGGCGTACCTGCTGGACGGCCGCCAGTACATCGCGCTGACCGTGGGCGGCGGCCGCATACCGGAGCTCATCGCCCTCGCGCTGCCGGAGTAGCGCCCGGCGTCAGCGGCGGACGCGCATGCTTCAGTGTCTCGAGCTCGAGAACGTCGGGCCGGCACCCGCCATGAGGGTGGAGTTCGCGCCCCGCGTGAACCTGATTACCGGCGACAACGGTCTCGGCAAGAGCTTCCTGCTCGATACCGCGTGGTGGGCGCTGACCGGCGCTTGGCCGGCGGATGTCAATCGGCGTATGACCTCGGGCCTCCCGGCTCGGCCCAGTAATCTGAAACAGCGTGCAACGATACGGTGGGGTACGCGGTGTGGCAGTCAGATCGCCAACTCCGCGGTGGACTATTCCCCAGCGGAGGAAGCGTGGACGCCAAAGGGGTGGCACAAGATTGACGCGCTCGTCGTGTATGCACACGCTGATGGTTCTTTTTCGGTGTGGGACACCGCTCGCAACGGCTCACCCCGGTGGCCGAGTGCCCTCAACCCCAAGAGACGTCCTCCATACGTGTTTACGGGGACCGAGGTGTGGGACGGTCTCAAGGCCGCTGTGGACGGGAGGACGGTTCCGCTCTGCAATGGGCTGCTCCACGACTGGTCGAGTTGGCTCAAGGCCGGTGACGCAAGATCGAAAGCCATGGCACAGGCCTTGCGTGCCCTGTCGCCAGCCTGGGATGGCGGTGACCGGCTTGAACCCGGACCGACCGTGCGCCTGTCGATCGACGACGCGAGAGACATCCCGTCGATCCGGACCAGTCATGCCGGCGCCGTACCGATTCTTCACGCATCAGCCGGGATTCGTCGGGTGGTCGCTCTCGCCTATATGCTGACGTGGACCTGGAGTGAGCATCGGATAGCGGCGGAACTCCGTGGCGAAGAGGTGGTACGCGAAGTCACCATGCTCTTCGACGAGGTGGAAAGTCATCTGCATCCGAGGTGGCAGCGGTCGATTCTCAGGGCGTTGCGGGACGTAGGCAGAGAGCTCCTCGACAGTGCGGAGCTGCAGTTGATCGCTTCCACGCATGCTCCGCTGGTCATGGCCTCTGCCGAACCGTGGTTCGATCCGGAGATGGATGCGTGGTTCGATCTCGACTTAGACGGTGCCCCCCCACAGGCGCGTCTGCAGCGGCGTTCCTACACATTGCGAGGGACACCCGGCGCGTGGCTGACGAGCGAGGCCTTCGATCTCGCGACCGAGCAGGGCAGCGTGGAGGCCGAGAGCGCGATCCTCCGCGCGAGGGAGCTCCTGAAACAATCGAATCCGCCACTCGACGATGTCATGGACGTCCACGAGGAGCTGGGGCGCGTGCTGCCCGACATCGATCGGTTCTGGGTGCGCTGGAGTGCGTTCGTGGAGGCGCGTGGGGGGCGTCCGTGATCCCCGTCCGGCCGGCGGAGGAACCCCCGGAGGACTCTGTGGACGCAGGCGCTGGCTCTCCTGTCCCGATGCCTGCACTGACGTGATACCATGCCTGCATGGCGCGCATGCAGTATACGATCCGAGGGGTTCCAACGGAGGTTGATGCCGCCCTTCGACAGCGGGCCAGGCGTGAAGCCAGGAGTCTCAACGCGGTCGTGATCGACGCGCTGGCGCGCGGGTTGGCCCTGGACGCCGCGCCGGCGAAGCATGCGGACCTCGATCATCTGATCGGCTCGTGGCAGGACGACCCGGCGTTCGACCGGGCCGTCGCCGAATTCGAACGCATCGACGACGAGTCCTGGAAGTGACCGTCGCTCTCGACACCAACGCCTACAGCGACTTCATGCGCGGCGTCGTCGAGCGGGTCGAGATCGTCCGCGCCGTGCAGGCCATCGTCCTGCCGTTCATCGTCGTCGGCGAGCTCCGCGCCGGTTTCGCTGCGGGCGATCGGGAATCGACCAACGCCGCCAACCTGCAGCGGTTCCTGGCGAGTCCGCGAGTCTCCGTCCTTCTGGCTGACGAGCAGACCACGCACCACTATGCGCAACTGCACCGGCATCTTCGAAGCGACGGACGCCCGATACCCACCAACGACCTCTGGATCGCGGCCCTCGCCGTGCAGCACGATCTCGTGCTCTGCACGTCGGACCGCCACTTCCGGCAGATTCCGCAGCTCGTGACCTGCTGAGCTGCGGTTCCGGGCGATAGTGTTAGGATGCCCTGCGCGTACGGCACGGACATCGGTAACCATTCGTGAAGGGGACAGGAAGATGAGAACAGCACTGCTCGCCGTCGTCGTCAGCCTCGCGTTCAGCGGCTTCGCGTTCGCCCAGTACGAGGCGCCGCCGCCCTGCGGGCCGGCCGGCGACCTCGGGATGAAATTCTCGAAGAACGTCGCGGCCGACTCGCGCTGCTTCGAGATCCGCATGTACACGGCCGAGCCCGAGATGGACGGCAAGGGCGGCATCGACAACCTGCACCGGCGCTTCCGCGAGGGCGAGGCGGCGTTGTTCGAGAAGCACGGCGCCGAGATCGTCTGGTCCTGGCAGAGCCTCGACAATCCCAACACGCTGATCTGGATGCTGGCCTACAAGGACCGTGCGCATCGCGACCAGGTGTTCGCCGACTTCCGCGAGGATCCGGACTGGCTGGAGCTGCGCGCGAAGTACGAGGTGCCGCTCGACGCCGAAGTGTTCATGATGAGCGCCACCGACTACTCGAAGTTCAAGTAGCCCGCCCGAGCGTCGTCCGGCGCTCTGCGGTATCGATCGACGTTCGCCGGCCGCGGCAGCGGACCCACCGCTGCCGTGAGCCGGCGGCGACTGACCTCCCGCGGCCGGTCACTCCGGCAAGGCGAACACCACCAGCCGCTCGTTGCCGCGCGTCTCCTCCGAGGCGCCGGCCGAGACGTTGACGGCGACGTACTGGCGGCCGTCGGTCCCCTCGTAGGTCATCGGGACCGCCTCGACGTTGTAGTCGAACGCGACCGACCAGAGCTCGTCCCCCGTGCGGGAGTCGAAGGCCCGGAAGCGCCGGTCCCCCGTGGCGCCGATGAACGTCAGCCCGCCGGCCGTCACCATCGGACCGCCGACGCCGCGGCTGCCGACGCGCTGGCGGCCCGCCGGCAGGCGCTCGTCGATGCCCAGCGGCACCTCCCAGGCGATCTCGCCGCTCTGCACGTCCACCGCCAGGAGCCGCGCCCACGGCGGCTTGAAGCACGGCAGGAAGCCGCGCCGCTCGCCGCCGTCGTCGAGGTACGGCGCGACGAAGGGCGGGCCGCTGACGCGGATGTACGCCACGTGGTCGGGCGTGTCCGCACCGTAATTCGGGTTCTCGTCCATCCAGCCGGTGAGCAGCCCCGGGCGATCCCGGGTGTTGACGAGCACGTAGCCGAGCTCGGGATCGTAGGCGGTCCCGCCCCAGTTGACGCCGCCGCCGCTGCCGGGAAAGACGAGCGACGGCGGCGTGCCGTCCTGCCGCAGGTTGAGCGGCGTGAACGGGCCGGCGTTGTAATAGCCCACCTCGTCCCAGCGCTCGCGGCAGGCGGCGGCGTGCTGCTCGTTGGTGTCGGCGGCCGTCACGATGTCGTCGCGGTCGATGCTGACGCGCGCCAGCGGGGGCGGCTTGACGGGAAACGGCTGGGTCGGCGAGTAGTGCTCGCCCGGCACGTCGCCGGCCGGGACGGGCCGTTCCTCCACGCCGAACACGGGCTCGCCGGTGTGCCGGTTCAGGACGAACATGTACGCCGTCTTGCCCACCTGCGCCAGGGCCGGAATCGCCTCGCCGTCCCGCTCCACCGTGAACAGCCCGGGCGCGGGCGGCAGGTTGTAGTCCCACAGCTCGTGGTGGATGTTCTGGAAGTGCCACTCCAGCCCGCCGGTCTCGATGTCGACCGCGATCGTCGTGTTGCCGAACAGGTTGTCGCCCGGCCGGTCGCCGCCGTAGAAGTTCGACCCCGGACCGCTGACCGGCAGGTAGACGAGGCCGCGCTCCTCGTCCGCCGTCAGCGTGACCGCCCACACGTTGTTGCCGATGCGATCGCGCCAGCTGTTGTTGCCCCACGTTTCGCTGCCGAAGTCGGTCTCGCGCGGCATCGTCGGGAACTCCCAGAGCAGCCGGCCCGTCTTCGCGTCGAGCGCGCGCGGGTAGGCGTAGGGCGGCTCGCCCCCGCCGCGGGGTCGATCGAGGTGCGGCGCCCGGTGAATCTCGCCCGGCCCGTAGGCGTTGGAGCCGAGCACCAGGATGTCTCGGGAGACGACCGGCACCCCGGCGTACGGCACGCGCAGCTCCACTTCGCCCCCATTGCCGAACTTCGGATCCCGCGCGCCCGTGCGGGCGTCCAGCGCGATCACCTTCCACAGCGACGTGAAGAAGATGCGCGGACCGTGCTCGCCGCTCCCGGGCCAGTACGTCACGCCGCGGTACGACACCAGCCCCTCGGTGAGCTGGTGCCGCCAGATCTCCTCGCCGCTCTCGGGCCGCAGCGCCACGACCCGGTCGCCTGCGGCCAGGTACATCACCCCGTCCACCACGATGGGGGTGACCTGCTGGAAGACGTCGGTCGGGTCCGGACCGGTCACCAGGCGGTCGTCGTGGTGGAAGCGGTAGGACCAGGCCTCGCTCAGCTCGTCGACGTTGTCCGGGGTGATCTGGCTGAGGGGCGAGTAGCGGGTGCCGGCCAGGTCGCGGTTGTAGGTCGGCCAGTCGGCGTCGGCGCTGCGCTCGGGCGCCGGGGGCGCGATTTCGATGCGGCGGAACTCGAGCAGCCCGTGCTCGGCCTGGATGCCGACGTGGCCGGTTAGCTGCCTGATGCTGGTGCCGGTGGTGATCAGCTCGCCGTTCAGGCGCACCCACAGGTTCTCGCCCCGCGCCGTGATCTCGTACGTGTGCCACTCGCCCGCGGGCTTGTAGGCGCGCTGCAGCGCCTCCGAATCGAACTCGTGCTCGAACGGCGGGGCGCCGTACGGCATGAGCTGGCCGAGCGGGAAGTCGCCCGTGACGGTGTCCATGCACTGCACCTGGTAGCCCTCGTTCGGCCAGCCGTTCTCGTCGTCGTTGCTGGTCGGGCCGGTGCGGACGAAGATGCCGCTCATCGCCCCCGGCTCGAGGAAGCGGAACTCCATGGTGAGCAGGAAATCGCCGAACGTGTCCCTCGAGCGCAGCCAGCCGGTGCCGCGGTCGACCCTGAGCACGCCGTCCTCGACGGTGAAGCGGCCGCCGTTGACGATGTCCCAGCCGTCGAGGTTGCGGCCGTTGAAGAGCGGCGTGGCCGGGCCGGCCGGCTGCGCCAGCGCGGTGCTCCCCGGCAGCAGGCAACCAAGCAGCAGCGTCGATGCGACGGTCAGCGTGGCGATTCTCATGTCTCCCCCCGTGCGGCCATTCTACGCCCGGCAGTACTTGACAGCGGCCGATTATTGGTGAGTACATGAAGGGCCGGCGGCCCGCGAGGAGTCCGCGCCGCAAACCGATGCAGACTCAAGCGGTCGCCGGGGGTTCGGGCAAAGCCCCGTCTTGAATGCAGCGCCGGCGCAGCCGGCGCAAGGCGCGCTGTGCGCGCCTCGGCGGGAGCGGCGCGGGGCGAAGGGGCCCCCGCAAGCGGACGCCGGGGGTTCGGGGCGCAGCCCCGTCTTAATGTTATGACCAGGAAACAGCTCGGAAGCCTGACGGCGCTGCTCGCCTGCGCCGCGCTGGTTGCCGCGCCCGGCCCGATCGCGGTCGAGGCGGCGGACAACGACGGCGTCATTCATGGCGTGGTCACGAGCGCCAACGGGCCCGAGGCCGGCGTCTGGGTGATTGCCGAGACCGACGACCTCGCGACCGTGTTCCGCAAGATCGTCGTCACGGACGACGACGGGCGCTACGTCCTGCCGGAGCTGCCCGGCGCGGCCTACGACGTCTGGGTGCGCGGCTACGGCCTCGTCGACTCGGCGCCGGTGGCCGGCCGGCCCGACCAGGCGCTCGACCTCACCGCGGTCGTGGCGGCGACGCCGCAGGAAGCGGCCGAGGTCTATCCCTCGAACTACTGGCTGGCGCTCATCGACCTGCCGGCCTCGCACGAGTTCCCGGGCACCGGCCCCGACGGCAACGGCATCAACCCGCTGATGGGCAGCCAGAGCGAGTGGATCAACAACCTCAAGGGCTGCCAGCGCTGCCATCAGGTAGGCAGCAAGCGCACCCGCGAGGTCCCGGACGTCGAGGACTTCGACTCGGCGCGGACGGCCTGGGACGACCGCACGCAGCGCGGGCAGCGCGGGTCGCTCATGTACAGCTTCATCACCCGCTTCGGGCGCGAGCGCGCGCTCGACATGCTGGTCGACTGGACCGACCGGATCGCCGCGGGCGAGGCCCCGCCGGCGCCGCCGCGGCCGCAGGGCATCGAGCGCAACGTGGTGCTCACGATGTGGAACTGGGGCAACAACGTGGCCTTCGTCCACGACGAGATCGCCACCGACAAGCGCAATCCGCGGGTCAACGCGAACGGCCCGCTCTACGGCGTCGACATCGGCAACGACTTCCTGCTGGTGACCGACACCGCCGAGCACCGCTCGGAGATGATCAAGATCCCGCTGCGCGACAACGACCCGCCGGTGCCGTCGATGTTCACCACCGAGGGCTTCAAGCCGTGGCGCGACTTCGGCGCCGAGGCTGTCTGGAACGATCCGGCCAACCCGCACAACCCGATGATCGACGCCGCCGGGCGGGTCTGGCTGACGACGCGCATCCGCCACCCGAACAACCCCGACTGGTGCCGCGAGGGCTCCGGCAACCGCTACGCGCAGTACTTCCCGCTGGAGCGCGCCGGGCGCCACACCGGGTACTACGACCCGGAGAGCGGCGACTTCGAGCTGATCGACACCTGCTACGGCACGCACCACCTGCAGTTCGCCGAGGACGACCGGGACACGCTGTACTTCAGCGGCGGCGGCCCCGTCGTCGGCTGGCTCGACACGAAGCTGTACGACGCGACCGGCGACGAGCAGCTCGCGCAGGGCTGGTGCCCGACGGTGATCGACACCAACGGCGACGGCGTGATCACGAAGCCGTGGAACGAGCCGCCCCCGCGCGGCAGCCGCGGGGAGGCGCCGTTCGACCCGGCGCTCGACACGCGCGTGGTCGTCGGGGCCTACGGCGTCATCGCCAATCCGCTCGACGACGCCGTGTGGATCGTCTCGGACGATTTCCCCGGCCGGATGCTGCGTCTCGAGCGCGGCGACGATCCGCCCGCGAGCTGCGTCAGCGAGCTGTACACCGTGCCGGCGGAGGAGGGCTACCGGACGCGCGGCCTCGACGTCGACCGCAACGGCGTGCTGTGGACGGCGCTGGCCGGCAGCAGCCACTTCGCCTCGTTCGACCGCGGCAAGTGCACCGTCTTCGGCGGGCCGGACGCGCGCGACGGCCGGCAGTGCGACGAGGGCTGGTCGTTCTACAAGGTTCCCGGTCCCAATTTCCGGGACACGAACATCGGGACCGACTTCCACTATTACAACTGGGTCGATCAGTTCGACACGCTGGGCCTGGGCGAGAACGTCCCGATTGCCAACGGCTCGAGCTCCGATTCCCTGCTGGCGCTCGATCCGGACACCGGCGAGTGGACCATCCTGCGCGTGCCCTATCCGCAGGGCTTCCACAGCCGCGGCCTCGACGGCCGCATCGACGACCCGGACGCCGGCTGGAAGGGCCGCGGCGTCTACGCCACGTACGGCGCCGACGCGGCCTGGCACGTCGAGGGCGGCCCGGTCGAGCCGGGCAACCTGGTCAAGTTCCAGATCCGGCCGGATCCGCTGGCGCGCTGAGAACGTCGCGGCAGCACGCGTCGTGCTCGTTCAGGCGCGGATTCCGCAGGGAGCCGCCAGGGGCCGGTTCAGGCTCCGTACAACCGGAAGCCGGCGGCGGCAAAGTGGCGATCGAACGCGAAGGCCTCGTCTATCGCGCGCCGGCGCATGACGAGGAAGCTCACCTGATCGACGAGGCTGACGCCGCTGGGGGCGCCGTGAAGCGCGTCGACGGCGGCGTTGTGCAGCGGCTCGTCGACCCACTCGATGTCGAACGCGCGCGCCTCGGCCGCGAGGGCGAGCGCGGCCCCGCGTCCGAGGCGCTGATGCAGCAGCGCCATCGATTCGGACAGGACGTAGCTGTGGGTCAGCAGGCGACGCTCGCTCCGTAGCAGCCTGTCGAACGCAAGCCGTGCCTCCCGGTGCTTCGAGTCGCGATCGCTGGCCAGGGCGAAGAGAGCGGACGTGTCGACGAAGATCATGACTTCGCGCGCTGGTCCTCCCAACGGCCGGCGACGGCTTCCGCGTGCCACCTGTCATGATCGACGGACACGGGGACATCCCGCGGCGGCTGCGGATCACGACCCATCCCGACGAACGTGAAGTCCTGGATCGTCAGCTTCCTGGGCCGGCTCCTGTCGGCGGTGCCGAGGGCTTCGGCCAGCGTCTCGCGCACGACCGACGCCATCGAGCGGCCCTGCTCGAATGCCTTCCGCCGGACCGCCTCGTAGGTGGCTTCGTCCAACTGAATCTGGGTGCGCTTCATTCCCTCAACTCTTGCGCGCTGACAGCATGACATCATGCTAACATGCGGCGAACGACGGAGAACCGGAGGCAGGATCATGCTGAAGTGGCGCATTCTCGCAATCGTCGGGTTCGCGTTCGGGATCGTCGGCAGCGGCTGGGCCCTCGCGGAGCAGCAGCGCGCGGCGTCGCAGGTCTACGAGCTGCGCGTCTACACCACGCTGCCGGGCAAGCGGCCGGCGCTGGCCGACCGCTTCCGCGACCACACCTCGAAGATGTTCGAGCGGGCGGGCATGACGAACGTCGGCTACTGGAACGCGGCCACCGGCGACAACGCCGAGGAGACGTTCGTCTACCTGCTGGCGTATCCGTCGCGCGAGGCGCGCGACGAGATGTGGCAGGAGCTCGGCACCTACGAGGACTTCCAGGAGATCATCATCGCCGTCGAGCGGGACGACGAGCGGAAGCTCATCGAGAACATCGAGGCGCGGATCCTGGAGCCGACGTCGTACTCCGGCCTCGATTGATGCGGGAGGCGGGGGCAGGCGGCATGGCGAGCAACCAGCGGCCGCTCGCGCACCGCGTCGCCGGCGCGCTGGCGCTCGCCCTGGCGCTGGCCGGACCGGCCGCGGCGCAGCAGGGCGTCAGCGGCGAGTGGCGCGTCCACGGCGGCGATGCCGGCTACACGCGCTACGCCGCGCTGGAGCAGATCGACGCCGACACGGTCGGCGATCTGCGGGTCGCGTGGCGGCGCGCGCCGGTCGACGCGTCGCTGCGGGCGCGCTGGCCGGCGCTGCGCCACTCGAATCAGCTGCGCTCGACGCCGATCATGGTCGACGGCGTGCTCTACGCCTCGAACGGCATCGGCCTCGTCGAGGCGTTCGACCCGGGGACCGGCGAGACGATCTGGGTGCAGGACGCCGGGTTCCTCGGCGACGACACGCCGCGCGGGGCGCCGAACCGCGGCGTCGCCTACTGGGCGTCGGGCGGCGACCGGCGCATCTTCTCCATCCGGCCGCCGTACCTGATGGCCACCGACGCCGCGACCGGCCGGCCGGTCGACGGCTTCGGCGACGGCGGCCGGGTCGACCTGACCTACGACGCCCGGGCCGGCTACGGGGGGACGTCGCCGCCGCTCGTGGTCCGCGACGTCGTGATCCTCGGCAGCGCCATGGCGGACCATCCGTTCACCAAGGAGCAGCATCCGGGCGACGTTCGCGCGTACGATGCGCGCACCGGCGAGCTGCGCTGGACCTGGAGCCCCGTCCCGCGAGCCGGCGAGCCGGGCGTCGAGACGTGGCTCGACGACTCCTGGGAGTACTCGGGGATGGCGAACGTCTGGACCATGTTCAGCGCCGACCTCGAGCTCGGCTACGTCTACCTGCCGACCGGGGCGCCGACCAACGACATGTACGGCGGCCACCGTCCGGGCGACAACCTGTACGCCAACAGCCTGGTGTGCGTCGACGCCGCCACCGGCGAGCGCGTCTGGCACTTCCAGATGGTGCACCACGACCTCTGGGACTACGACAACAACGTGGCGCCGATCCTGATGGACATCACGGTCGACGGCCGGGACGTCAAGGCAGTGGTTCAGCTCACGAAGCAGGCGATGGCCTACACGTTCGACCGGGTCACCGGCGAGCCGGTCTGGCCCATCGTCGAGCGCCCGGTGCCGGGCTCCAACACGCCGGGCGAGTGGATCTCGCCGACCCAGCCGTTTCCGACGAAGCCGCTGCCGTTCGACCGGCACGGCATCACCGTCGACGACCTGATCGACTTCACCCCGGAGCTCCGCGCCGAGGCGGTCGAGATCGTCGAGCCGTACATCCTGGGCGAGATCTTCACGCCGCCCTCGATCCGCGGCGACCAGGCGACCGACACGAAGGGGACGCTGCAGCTTCCGGGCTCGGTCGGCGGGGCGGAGTGGGGCGGTGCGGGCTTCGACCCCGAGACCGGCATGCTGTACGTGCCGTCGGTGACCGGGGCGTTCGCCGCCGACCTGACGCCCGGCAATCCGGATCGGATGAACGTGCGCTACACGCGCGGCACGCGCGCGTTTCCCGACGGGCCGCGGGGGCTGCCGCTCACGCAGCCGCCCTACGGCCGCATCACCGCCATCGACATGAACACGGGGGAGCACGTCTGGATGGTGCCGAACGGCGACGGACCGCGGGACCACCCGGCCATCGCCGACCTCGACCTGCCGCCGCTCGGTCAGCCGGGCCGCGCGATGACGCTGCTCACGAAGGCGCTGCTCTTCGTCAGCGAGGGCGATCCGATCATGGTCCGCACCCCGCCCGGCGCCGGCCCCGACGCCGGGCGCAAGTTCCGGGCCTTCGACAAGGCGTCGGGTGCGGTGGTCTGGGAGACCGAGCTCCCCGCCGGCACCAACGGCTCGCCGATCACCTACCTGCACGAGGGCCGGCAGTACATCGTCCTGCCGATCGGCTCGGTCGAGCATCCCGGAGAGTGGATGGCGCTCGCGCTGCCGTAGTCCACTCGCGGTCCGGGCCCGGAAATCGTCGCCTGCGGCTCCGATTGCCGCCCAACCAACCCTCCCGGAGTCGCGCCGTTCTACGGCGCAGACTCCCGGCGCGTGTCGAGCGCCAGTTGAATCCGCAGCGCCTCGTTCAGGCCCTCGACCTCATCGGGGGTCAGGCGACCGAGCACGCTGCCGATCCGGTTCCGCGATACGGTCCGAATCTGGTTGGCGACGGCCCTCGAGGGCCTGGCGAGACCGCTGGCGGGCGATCCGCATCGTGCTTCGTACGGCCGCGGGCTCCGATCCGGCAGAGTCGTTATCGGCACAACCTGGACCACCGCGTCGAAACGGCATGCGACGTCGTTGGACACGATGACGGCCGGGCGCGTCTTCCTGATCTCGTGTCCTTCGGTCGGATCGAAGCGCACCCGTACGACCATGCCCCGTGCCAGGGGCGGGTTCATTCGGGTACCTCGGCATCCGCGCCTTCCCACTCCCGGTTGATTCGTTCAGCCTCCGTGGCGTCCGCCTGGTAGGCCTCCTCGAGGCGTTGCGCAAGTGCGCGGGTCCGGTACGCCTCGACTGCCTCACGGACCACCGCGCTGGCGTTGGACGTCGACCTGAGGTAGCGCGCCACGTCGACCGGCAGGGAGACGGTAACCCGTGTTCTGTTGACTGACTTGGCGGGCGGCATGGTGGACCTCCGTGCAACGCCGCTGAGGTCGTAATCGACGGACATACGTCGAGTATCACAAATGGTAGCATCGTCTCGACTCACCGCGCGCGGGCGGCAGAACCGGTCCGCGCGCGGAAGAAACGGGGCGACGGTCCGAAGAGGTGTTGCCCGCCCCTGCGCCGCGGGGTAGGATGCGGACTGCCGCACGTGCATGGCGGCGCCTTTGCGGGCCGGAGGGAGCCACTGATGGTGCGATCGCGGAGCGGCTTGCGGCGGACGGCGGCCGGGTTGGCGTGGGCCGCGGCGTTCCTGGCGGCCGGCGTCTCCAGCGCGCAGCCGGCGAGATCGGAGACCGCGCCGGTCCGGCCGGCCGCTGCGCCGGCCGCGGTCGCGGCCTCCTCGCCGCGCGCCATGCTGGACCGCTACTGCATCACCTGCCACAACGACCGGCTGCGCACCGGCGGCCTGGTGCTCGAGGCCGCTGCGGTCGACGCCGCGGACCCGAGCCGCGACGCCCACGTCTGGGAGCGGGTCATCGCGAAGCTGCGGACCGGCGCGATGCCGCCGCCGGGCCGCCCGCGCCCCGACGCGGCGACGTACGAGGCCGTCGCGGGCCGGCTGGAGGCCGACATCGACCGGGCGGCGGCGGCGCGGCCCAATCCCGGGCGGACCGGCGCCGTCCACCGCCTGAACCGCACCGAGTATCGCAACGCCGTCCGCGACCTGCTCGCGCTCGACCTCGACGTGACGCCGCTGCTGCCCGGCGACGAGACGTCGGATACCGGCTTCGACAACAACGCCGACGTGCTGTCGATCTCGACGGCGCAGCTCGAGCGCTATCTCTCGGCCGCCCGCACCATCACGCGCCTCGCCACCGGCCTGACGCCGACCGGCCCGGGCTTCGAGACGTTCGACGTGCCGCTGCTGCTCCTGCAGGACGATCGCCAGAGCGAGCAGCTGCCGCTCGGCTCGCGGGGCGGAATCGCCGTCCCGTACCACTTCCCGGTCGACGGCGAGTACCTCGTCAAGATCGAGCTGCGGTCGAACTGGCAGGACTACATCCTGGGCATGGGCTCGGCGCACCAGCTCGACGTCCGCATCGACGGCAGGCTGGTCAAGCGGTTCACGGTCGGCGGCGAGGCCAGGGGTCGGCCGGCGCCGGTCACGTTCACGATTGCCGAGCGGGGCGACCCGGAGTGGGAGACGTACCTGCAGCACGCCGACGAAGGCCTCGAGGTGCGCGTGCCGGTCGAGGCGGGGCCGCGCACGGTGGGTGTCTCGTTCGTGCGCAACCTCTGGGAGCCGGAGGGGATCCTCAAGCCGCGGCAGGCCGGCGAGGTGCTCTCGAACGACGAGGCCTATCACGGGAACGCCGCGGTCAGCGCCATCGCGATCGGCGGCCCGTACAGCGTGGCCGGTCCGGGCGATACGCCGAGCCGGCGGGCGATCTTCACCTGCCGCCCCGGCACCGGCCCCGCGGCCGACGCGCGGGTCTGCGCCGCCGAGATCGTGTCGCGGCTGGCGCGGCGCGCCTACCGGCGCCCGGTGACCCCGGCCGACGTCGCTACGCTGCTCGACTTCTTCGAGACCGGGCGCGAGAGCGGCGGCAGCTTCGATGCCGGCATCCAGCTCGCGCTCGAGCGGATGCTGGTCGATCCGGACTTCCTCCTGCGGATCGAGGGCGATCCGCCCGGCGCGGCGCCCGGCGCGCCGTACCGGCTGAGCGACCTCGAGGTCGCCTCGCGCCTGTCGTTCTTCCTGTGGGGCAGCATTCCCGACGAGCCGCTGCTCGCCGCGGCGGCGCGGGGCGCGCTGACCCAGCCCGCCGCGCTGGAGGCGCAGGTCCGGCGCATGCTGGCCGACCCCCGCGCGCGGTCGCTCGTGGACGACTTCGCCGTCCAGTGGCTGCACCTGCGCAACCTCGAGGACGTCACCGGCGACCCGGTGCCGTATCCCGACTTCGACGACAACCTCGTCGAGGCGTTCCGGCAGGAGACCACCCTGTTTCTGGCCAGCACCCTCGGCGAGGACCGCAGCGTGCTCGACCTGCTGGACGCCGACTACACGTTCGTGAACGAGCGGCTCGCCCGCCACTACGGGCTGCCGGGCATCTACGGCGCCCGGTTCCGGCGCGTCGCGCTCCCCGACCGCGAGCAGCGCGGCGGCCTGCTGGGGCACGGCGGCCTGCTGGCGCTGACCTCCTATCCGACCCGCACGTCGCCGGTGCTGCGCGGCAAGTGGCTGCTCGACACGATTCTCGGCGCGCCGCCCCCGTCGCCGCCGGCCGACGTGCCGGCGCTGCCGGAGCGGGGCGACGGCGGCCGGACCGCCACCGTGCGCGAGCGGCTGGAGCGCCACCGGCAGTCGCCGGCGTGCGCCACGTGCCACGCGTCGATCGATCCGCCCGGTTTCGCGCTGGAGCAGTTCGACGGGCTCGGCGCGTGGCGCACCGCCGACGAGTTCGGCAACCCGATCGACGCGACGGCGACCATGCCGGACGGCCGGACGGCGAACGGGATGGCCGGCCTGCGCGCCCTGCTGCTGGAACAGCCCGAGCAGTTCGCCCGCACGGTCACGGCCAAGCTGCTGTCGTACGCCCTCGGGCGCGGCCTCGAGCACACCGACTGGCCGACGGTGCGCGCCGTCGCGCGCGAAGCCGCGGCGGACGACTACCGCTGGTCGGCGCTCATCGCCGGGATCGTCCGCAGCCCGACGTTCCTGATGCGCAACGCGGCGCCTGCCGATTGAGAGGAACACCATGACCATCACTGGAAAATCGCTGCCGCGGCGCACCGTGCTGCGCGGTCTCGGCGTGACGTTGAGCCTCCCGTTCCTCGACGCGATGTCCCCCGCGCTTCGCGCGCTGGCGAAGACCGCGGCGAAGCCGATCCACCGCTTCCAGGCCATCTACGTGCCCAACGGCATGGCGATGCAGCACTGGACGCCGGAGAAGGAGGGCCGCCACTTCGAGCTGACGCCCATCCTGGCCCCGTTCGGGCCGTTCCGCGACCAGCTGCTCGTCGTCTCGGGCCTGCGCGCCTCGTGGGCGTACGTCCACGCGGGCGCCTCGGCGTCGTTCCTGACCGGGACGCCGCGCGGCGGCCAGAACGAGACCGACGTGCTCGCGAGCACCTCCGTGGACCAGATCCTCGCGCGGGAGCTGGGGCGGACCACGCAGCTCGGCTCGCTGGAAGTGTCGATGGACAAGTTCGCCAACGCCGGCCAGTGCACGGCCGGCCTGAGCTGCGCCTACACGCAGACCATCTCCTGGCGCACGCCGACGATGCCGCTGCCGATGGAGAACAACCCGCGGGCCGTCTTCGAGCGGCTGTTCGGCGACAGCGGCTCGGCCGACCCGGCCGTGAGGCGGGCGCGGCGGCAGCAGAAGCAGAGCATCCTCGACTCGGTCACCGACAAGCTGACCGATCTGAAGGTGACGGTCGGCCCGCGCGACCGGGTGAAGATCGACGAGTACACCGAGGCCGTCCGCGACGTCGAGCGGCGGATCCGGATCGCCGAGCAGCAGCGCGACGTCGAGCCGTCGTTCACCGAGCAGCCCTCGGCGCCGCCGCGCGTCTTCGAGGAGCACCTCGGCCTGATGCTCGACTTGCAGTTCCTGGCCCTGCAGGCCGACCTGACGCGGGTCGTCACGTTCATGATGGGACGCGAGCAGAGCACCCGCTCCTATCCGCAGATCGGGGTGCCCGACGCGCACCACCCGCTCTCGCACCACGAGGACGATCCGGAGCGGATCGCCGTGATGTCGAAGATCAACGCGTACCACGCCGAGCTGACGGCCGGCTACCTGGCGCGCCTGCGCGCGGCCGAGGACGCCGACGGCTCGCTGCTCGACAACATGACCATCCTCTACGGCGCCGGCATCTCGAACAGCACCCGCCACCTCGGCGTCAACCTGCCCCTGCTGGTTCTGGGCGGCGGCGCCGGCAAGCTCAAGGGCGGCCGGCACCTGCGGTACTCCGGCAGCACGTCCAACGCCGACCTGCTGATGACGCTGATGGACAAGCTCGACATGCCCCTCGACCGCCTCGGCGACAGCACCGCGAAGCTGCCGATCGACACGCTGTCGGAGGTGTGACCGACGGTCGAGCCGCCGGGGAACCGATGATCGAGCGCCACACATGGGACCTCGATGCAGCGTCCGGCGCAGAAGCGATTACGAGACGGGCTATCGGTCGCGGAGCGGCGTGCTCTGGCAAGCCGCGCACGATACGTTGGCAGTCCGGAGCACAAGCTCGGACGTTGGTGGGGCGGGTTGCCGGGGGCGCGGCAACTGCCCGGCGGACGGGTCGGCCGTCGCGGCCGGCAGACGACGACGGTCTGTCCGTTGAACACGGAAGAGGATCGCACGTTGGCGACGGAGTGGCTCCGGAAGGCGATTGTGGCCGGGCAGTATCAGTTCGTGGAGGCCGATCAGGACTTCCCCAGGAGGGTGTGGTTCGAGGCTCGCGGCAGCGTCTGGTGTGGGTTTTGCGTCAATCCGGCCGCTGGAGACTACAAGGGCTGGCCGATCGACGAGGCCGAGCGACGTGCGATTTTCGACTGAGTGGCTCGATCGGGGGCCGAACATATCGGCGGAGGAACGAGCGACGCTTTGTCGCCTCCGCCTGTACGTGTCGGAAGAGAACGCCTGCAGGTTCTTCGATCCCGGCTCCAACAGCACCTGCGACCACGTCACGGTGCCTGCGGTGCACTTGGCCGAGGGTCTCGCGAGCGACTGGTGGTCCATTTTCGGTGGTCGTGATCGAGAGCACCCGATCCGCCACTACCGCACCGGTTTCGCCCTTCCCGACGTGACGTTGGGATTCGACGGTTCGACGTTCGAGGTGCGGGGGGAGCAGCTCGCCTTCGAGAATCCTGATGTACGTTTCTGGCACGTCGGCAGCGAAGGGTTGTCTCGTGCTGCCGCCGAGTCCACGCTGGCGGGGTTCATCGAAGACGTGGCGGCGAGGCTGTCGACCGCCGGCTTGTCGAACTGCGAGGTGGCTCAACGCTGGTCGCGTGTCTCGCGATCGCTCGGCAACCCCGACGAGCGCGCGTTCTGTGAGGCGGCGGGGGCGCTGGGAGTCGACCCGTATGCGGTATCGGGGACGGACGCACGGTTCATCGAGCAGGCGGCTGATCTCTTCTCCGGAGAGCCGTTGCTCGAGTTCCTGGCCGGGGTCGGCAATGCGGCTCGAGGGAAACTCTTGCGTTGGGTACGGGATGTCGAGAACAGACCGCGGCAGCAGTCGTGTCTTCCGGGACTCAACGGCATTGCCGGTCGGTTTGGCAGCGACGCGTCGGGTAGTCCGCCGGCGCGCGGCTGGGCGACCGGTTACCGGGCCGCGAGAGCGTTTCGCGAGGTCATGGACGTCCCACGGGGTGAGAAGGTCGTCTCATTGTCGAACATCGCTGGAAGGCTGGGATCCGTCGGCTTCAGGTGCGCACCAGGAGTTACCGCTATTGCCGCGCTCGTGTGTCGGGTAGACGACGACGTTCGGATTCACGTCCGCGAGCGCGGAGACCGGGACTGGGCTCGGCAGGCTGAGCGTTTCGCGTTCGCGCGCGCCGTCGGTGATGTCGTCTGTTTTGGAGACACGCGACGCTCCGTAGTCAACGGTTTGCATCAGGCGGAGCGTCAAGCGGCGGGCAGAGCATTCGCGGCGGAGTTTCTGGCACCGGTCGAGAGCGTGCTCGACATGGTGGACAGCGGCTGTGACGTCGACGAGATTTCGGGCTCGTTCAACGTATCGCCGCAGGTGATCGCCCGGCAGATCGAGAACCAGGACCGTATTCGCGAGGCGTGCGCCGCCCCGGCTGGGCCCAGGGGAAGGGAGCGCTGAGTGGTGACCAGGACGCACAAGGTGCAGGTGACGCTCGACGAGGGACAGTACGTGGCTGTGTCCCGGATCGCGCGCAGGGACGGGCGCAAGCTGGCCGCGGTCGTGCGAGAGGCAGTCGAGGAGTACTGCGTCGTGCCCGAGGCCAGACGCCGCCGGCTGGACGCCATCGACACGTTGTACTCTCTCGATCCGGTCCCGGTGCCGGTCGATCAGGAGCAGTGGGAACGAGAGTACAGCAGCCTCAAGGCCGGCCTCTCGACCGGCTGCGCGCCAGTGGCCACGGCGGGCCCTGCCCGGGACGCGTAGTTCGGGATCGACACCGCGGATCCCCTGTTCTACACTGCGTCGCATGAGCATGAATTCCCGCACGACGGCGCGGCGGCCCGTGGTTCGGGTGGCGCTTCTGGCGGCCCTGGCGGTCGCCGGCGCCGCCCTTGCATCCGCCGCCGACCAGCCGCTGGCCGACGCGGCGCAGCGCGGCGAGTGGGGCGTGGTGCGCGCGCTGGTCGCGCAGGGGGTCGATGTGACGGCCCGGCAGGGCGACGGCGCGACCGCGCTGCACTGGGCGGCCTACCGGGACGAGCGCGAGGTGGCCGACCTGCTGTTGCGGGCGGGCGCCGACGTGAACGCGGCCAACGACCTCGGCGTCACGCCGCTGTGGGCAGCCTGCGAGAACGGCAGCGCCGCGCTGGTGCAGCGGCTGCTCGACGGGGGCGCGGACCCCAACGCCCGGCTCCTGTCGGGCGAGACGCCGCTGATGACCGCCGCGCGCGTGGGGGCGGCGGACGTGGCCGGCCGGCTGCTCGCCGCCGGCGCGGACGTGGAGGCGACCGGCGGGCGCGGCCAGACCGCGCTGATGTGGGCGGTGTCGCAGCGGCATCCCGCGGTCGTCGAGGCGCTGCTGGCCTACGGGGCGGCGGTGGATGCCCGCTCGGACGTCTGGACCGAGATGGTCAAGACCACGCCGGAGCCCTGGAATCCGGAGTACGTCACGGAGATTCCCCAGGGGGGCTACACGCCGCTGCTGTTTGCGGCGCGCGTCGGCGACCTCGCGTCGGCGACGCTGCTGGTCGCCGCCGGCGCCGACGTCGACGATCAGCCGCCCTACGGCACGAGCGCGACGGTCGTGGCGGCGCACAGCGGCCATCGCGCCGTGGCGGAGCTCCTGCTGCGGCAGGGCGCCGATCCCAACGCGGCGGACGCCGGCTACACGGCCCTCCACGCGGCGGTGCTGCACAAGGACGCGGCGCTCGTGCGCGCGCTCCTCGACCACGGGGCGGATCCCGAGGCGAGAGTGCGGGCCTCGACGCCGGTGCGGCGCGATGCGGTCGACTTCTACCTGCATCCGTCGTACGTCGGCGCCACGCCGTTCTGGCTGGCGGCGCGCTTCAACGCGCCGGACATCATGCGCCTGCTCCTCGACCACGGCGCGGACCCGCAGGCGATGCACGACCCGACGTACTGGCCCGGCTCGCTGTCCGTGCGCGACGAGCGGGTGCAGGTGCGGGAAGGACCGACGACCGCGCTGATGGCGGCTGCCGGCCTGGGCGGGCGCGATCCGCTCGTCTCGGTCGAGCGCCTCGATCGCATCGCCGAGAGCGCGCCGGTGCGGAGCACGCGGCGCGAGCCGGATCGGGCCGTGCGGGAGCAGACGATGCTGGCGGCGGTCACGATCGCCGCCGAGCAGGGCATCGACGTCAACGCGGTCAACGCGCGGGGCAACACCGCGCTGCACGCGGCCTCCCGCGGCGGGTACGACCGCGTCGTCGAGTACCTGGTGGCCCGGGGCGCGCGGACGGATGTCGCGAATCGCGACGGCCGGACGCCGCTGGCCCTGGCGCGGCCGAGCACCGCCGAGCTGCTGCGCCGCCTGGGCGCGGGGCAGTAGGTTAGACTGAACGGCGCACGCCGGTGCGCGTAGTCGGCGGCGGGTCGCACCGCGGCCCGGACCCTGTGCAATATCAGCCTACGAACCGCGTCAGGGCCGGAAGGCAGCAGCGCTAAGTAGTCACTGACATGTGCCGCAGGTCCCTCCGGGCCGCGGTGGGATCCGTCTCGCAAACGATGGCCTACCAGGTTCTCGCACGCAAGTACCGTCCCCAGCGGTTCACCGACGTCATCGGGCAGGTCGGCGCGACCCGCACGCTGCAGAACGCCATCGCGAGCGATCGCCTGGCGCAGGCGTTCGTGTTCGCCGGCCCGCGCGGGGTCGGCAAGACGACCACCGCGCGCATCCTCGCGCGGGCGCTCAACTGCGACGCCGGTCCGACCGCCGAGCCCTGCGGCGCCTGCGAGGCGTGCGTCGAGATCGCCGACGGGCGCGACATCGACGTGCTCGAGATCGACGCGGCCACGCACACCCAGGTCGAGAACGTGCGCGAGGTGATCATCGCCGGGCTGGCCATGGCGCCGGTGCGCGACCGCTACAAGGTGTTCATCATCGACGAGTTCCACCAGTTGTCGAGCCACTCGTTCAACGCCCTGCTCAAGTCGATCGAGGAGCCGCCGCCGCACGTCGTGTTCATGATGGCGACGACCGAGCTGCAGAAGATCCCCGAGACGATCCTGTCCCGCTCGCAGGTGTTCGAGCTGCGGACCATCGGCATGCAGGCGATTTCCGAGCAGCTTCGGACCCTGGCCGGCCGGGAGCAGATCGCCATCGACGAGGCCGGCGTGGCGCTCATCGCGCGCGCGGCCGACGGCAGCATGCGCGATGCGTTGAGCGCGCTCGACCAGGTGATCGCGTTCGCGGGCGAGCGGATCACCGCCGAGGAGGTCGCCACGGTGCTCGGCCTGATCGGCCGCGACCCGGTCCTCGACGCGGTGGAGGTGGTGGCGAACGAGGACGCGGCAGCGGTCTTCGAGCTGGCCGGGCGGTTCGTCGAGGCGGGCTACGACCTGCGGCTGGTCTGCCGCGAGCTGACGCGCGCGCTGCGCGACATGCTGGTGATCTCGATCGACCGCGGCAGGGCGCAGGATCCGGAGATTGCGGGCGATGCCGAGCGCGAGCGGCTGACGGCGTTGTCCGAACGCTTCTCGCGCGAGGATCTGATGCGCGCCTTCGACGTGCTGTCGCGGGCGGAGCTCGACATCCGGGGCGCCGCCCAGCCGCGGCATCACTTCGAGATGGCGCTGCTCAAGTGGATGCACCTGCGGCGGCTCGTGCCGCTGACGGAGCTGCTGGCCGGCGGCGCGGCGCCCGCCGCGGCGCCGGCCGGGGCACCGACTCCAGCCCCGCCGGCCGCGCGCCCGCCGCGGCAGCCCAGCCCGCCGCGGCAGCCCAGCCCGCCGCGGCAGCCCAGCCCAGCCCGCCGCGGCAGCCCAGCCCGCCGCGGCAGCCCGGCCCGCCGCGGCAGCCGGCGGCGAAGCCCCGCTCCGACCCGCCGCCCGCCCAGTCGCCGCCGCCGACCGCCGCCGCCGCCAGCAGCGGCGCCGGCGGCGAGGACGACCCGAAGGCCGCGATTCTGGCGGAGATCAAGCGCGCCAAGCGGTTCTTCTACGGCACGGTCGTGGCCCAGGCCCAGCGCATCGACCTCGTCGACGACCGGCTGATCTTCACGTTCACCGCCGGCCAGCGGACGCTCGCCGCGCAGCTGTCCCAGGGCAGCGGCTGGCTCGAAAGCCTGGCGTCGAAGGTGGCGGGGCGCAAGGTGACGGTCGCGGCCGCTCAGGAGGACGCGGCCGCCGAGCCCGCGGCCGAGCCGGCTCCGGACGCGCGCGCCGAGTCGCAGCACGAGCTCAAGGCGGCGGCGCTGGACGACGAGGTCGTGCAGGCGCTGCTCGAGGTGTTCCCCGCGGAGATCCGCGACATCGAGAA
This sequence comes from Vicinamibacterales bacterium, assembly GCA_963665465.1. Classification (GTDB taxonomy): domain Bacteria; phylum Acidobacteriota; class Vicinamibacteria; order Vicinamibacterales; family UBA8438; genus JAAXGX01. Next base: position 1,990,400 of record OY762226.1, on the reverse strand, counting down.
GATCGACCCATGAACATACAGCAGATGATGAAGCAGGCGCAGGAGATGCAGGAGCGCCTGCAGCGGGAGCTGGCCGCCACCGAGGTGGAGGCGACGGCGGGCGGAGGCATGGTCACCGTGGTCATGAACGGCCAGAAGCAGGTCAGGCGGGTCGCGATCGATCCGGAGGTGGTCAACGCGGACGACGTCGAGATGCTCCAGGATCTCATCGTGGCGGCCATCAACGACGCGCAGCGGAAGGTGGACGAGACGGTGGCCGGCAAGATGGGCGGGATGATGGGCGGCCTGAAGATTCCCGGACTCACCGGATGACCGAGATCGGGGCGCTCGCGCGGCTGATGGAGCAGCTCCAGCGCCTGCCCGGCATCGGCGCCAAGGGCGCGCAGCGGCTGGCGTTCCACCTGCTGCGGCAGCCGCGCGAGGAAGTCGACCAGCTCCTCGACGCGGTGCGCGAGGTCAAGGAGGCCATCACCTACTGCTCGGTCTGCTCCAACATCACCGACACCGACCCCTGCTACTACTGCACGCACCCGAGCCGCGACCCGCAGGTGATCTGCGTCGTCGAGGATCCGCACAACGTCTCGGCCATCGAGCGCACCGGTCAGTTCTCGGGCGCCTACCACGTGCTCATGGGCGCGCTCTCGCCCCTGCAGGGGATCGGGCCGGACGAGCTGCGGATCGGGAGCCTGCTGGAACGCATCCGGGGCGCCGATATCCGCGAGGTGATTCTGGCGACGAACCCCAACGTCGAAGGCGAGGCCACCGCCATCTACCTGGCCAGGCTGCTCAAGCCGCTCGGCGTCAGCGTGACGCGCATCGCCATGGGACTGCCGGTCGGCAGCGACCTCGAGTACGCCGACGAGGTGACGATGCACAAGGCGCTGGAGGGGCGCCGCGAGCTCTGAGCTTCCATCGGACGGGGCTGCGCCCCGGGGAGATGACGGCCACCGACGGGCCGGTCTTCGAATACGCCTGCCACGAGGGCAACTACGCGCTCCCCAACATGCTGGGGGGCGCCCGCACCGCCGAGCGGCAGGCTGCGGGCCGGGGCCGCTAGAGCTGGACGGCCCGGCCGCAGGCGCGGCGGCCGGCCGTGCCCCCGGCCCGCGCCGGCCGGGCTTCAGTCGAGCGTGACGCGCAGGATGCGGTCGCCCGCGAACGAGCCCACGAACAGCTCGCTCCCGACCACCAGCCCGATGGTGCCGCCGCCCATGGGCGCCCCCTGGTTGCCATAGAGCTCTTCGGTCGCCAGCGACTCGGGATCGACGGCGACGATGCGGAACCGGATGGGGCAGGCGCCGCTCTCCAGGTTGAAGCAGAAGGCCAGCTCATCCTGGCCCTCGCCCTCGATGGAGGCAACCACCAGGCGCCCGTCCGGGGCCCAGCGCGCATTGTCGAGACCGCCCAGCGACTCGGTGGCCTCGGCCTCGCCGGTCTCGCGCACGATGCGGCGCACCTGGCCGCCGCCGTTCACGAAGACGAGGCGCCCGTCGGTCGAGGTCTCGATCCCGTTGGGCATGCCGACCTCGCTGCCGCCGAGGATCTCGAAGCCGCGCGCCGGCAGCCACTCGAGCACGTAGCCCGGCCCGGGGTCCGCGCCCCGTCGGAGCGCGGAGAGCAGATCCTCGCCGCCGGGCGGGCGCGTCATCATGCGGGTCGTCACGAAGCCCCCGCCGGGCAGCGCCGCCACCGAGTTGAGCCAGGCCGACTCGGGCGCCACGACGCAGCCGCGCCAGGCCACATTCCAGTCGGCCCCTGCGCCGCTGACCTCGAAGAACTCGATGGACTCGCGCGCGCCGTGCTGCACCGCCAGGAGCTGCAGCGTCCCGTCGCGCTCGGAGAGGTGGATGCCGTGGGGGCTGAAGGCGGGCGGCGGCGGACCCGGGCAGGCGGGATCGCCCCAGGCCGGCTCGGCGCCGTCCGCGTCGCCGCCGCGGAAGAGCTCCCGGCGTTCCTCGGTGTCGAGCACGAGGAGCGCCAGCGAGCCGGGGACGTCGCCCTCCATGCCGCCGTACTCGCTGACGAGGATCGCCTCGCCGCCGGGCAGGGCCACCAGATCCTCCGGGTTCTGGAAGCCGCAGATGGGCCTCGCGGCCCCTTCCGGCTCGCAGGTCGTGATGGCGGTCGGCTGACCGGCCGCGTGGGCCGGCAGCGCGGCCAGCAGGGAAGCAAGGACCAGGACCTTGAACAGTGTGGGCACGGCGTTCTCCTTCCGGGCGCATGCTACACCATGGGCGCCCGGAACAGATCGTCCAGCACGCCCGCCGTCGCCGGCGCCCGGGCGCGTGTCGCCGCGTCCCGGAGATCGGCCCGCAGCCGCGCCAGATCGGCGGCGTCGTCCACGTCGCGCCAGCCGGGCGCCAGCACCACGGCCAGCCCTGCCCGGCCGGCGGCGGCGCGCGTATCGTCGAGCGCCGACGGGGTGCTCCAGCGGATGCCGCTGAACAGGTCGGGGACCGGCATGCCGGCCGGGGGTGCGGCCAGCGCGATCAGGTAGTAGCCGCCGTCGTCGGAGGGGCCGAGCACGACCGTGCCGGGCGCCACCCGCTCGATGGCGCCGCGGACGTGAGCGGGCGGCAGGGTCGGCAGATCCGAGCCGATCATCACCACCGTGTCGAAGCCTGCCGCGAACAGGTCGTCGAACACGCCCCGCTCGCGCGCGCCGAGGTCGGTGCCCCGTTGCGGCAGCAGCTCGTCGTCGCCGGCGCCGAGCTCGCGCAGCCCGGCGCGCCCGCCGTCGGGCGTGTAGGCAATCCGCAGCGCCGCGCCGTCGATCGTGCGACAGGCGGCGATCGTGTCCGCGAGAAACGCCGCGTACAGCCGGCGGCGGTCCCCCTCGCGCGGCAGGGCGTCCGCCAGGCGCGTCTTGGGAGCGTCGCCCGCGGCGGGCGACCGCGCCATGATTGCCACCGCGACCCGCTGCGCGGCGTCCGCGCGCCCCGGCCTTGCCGCCAGGCCGCGTCCCACGAGCGCCGCCATGCCCAGCGCCGTCCAGACCAGCATGCGGCCCTTGCGGACGATCGCCAGCGTCACGCCGGCCGCGCTCCCGAACGCCAGCAGCTCCGCGAGCAGCCCCGTCCCGGCTTCGTCGACCCCGATCCGCAGCGGGACGAAGCGGAAGGTCGCGGCGATGAGCCGATTCGTCGACTCGAGGACGAACGCGTCGAGCAGGGTCGGGTGCCGCGGGCCGATCAGGGAGAGCACCAGGAAGATCTCGACGACCGCGCAGACGTGGAAGGCGAGCTCCAGCAGGACGACCGGCAGGAGGCTGGACCACCTGCGGGGGTAGATCGCGTGCAGGCGGTCCTCGATCGCGCGCACCCGCTCCGCGCCGCGCGCTGCCAGCCGCGGCGCGATGCCGCGGCGTCGGAGCCAGGCGAGCAGCGCGCTGCCGGCCGGAATGCGGCTGCGGATGACCCAGTGGGCGCCGACGAGCAGCGCCGCCAGCGCGAGGGAGACGACGGTCGCGGCGAGCCACAGGCGTCCCGGGGCCTGCAGCACGAACGGCAGCGCGGCGAGCCCGCCCGCAATCACCAGCACGGCGCTCAGCGTGTAGAAGAGATTCTCGACGGCCAGGGCCGGCAGGGTGCGGCCGGGCGGCTCGCGGCGGCCGAGCAGCATCGCCTTGGCCGGCTCGCCCACGATGACGCCGAGCGGCGTGAGGTTGCCGAGCGCATCGCCGGCGACGACGGCCGGGAAGACGTCGCGCAGCCCGAGGCGGTGGCCGCGCTCGAGGCAGTGCATCCAGGCGGCGGCGCGCACCGCGAACCGCAGCCCGCCCAGCGCGACGACGGCGACGAAGGCCCATCCGAGACGAGCGATGCCGTCGGCGACGGCGCCGACCCCCGCGTGCCGGATCGCATAGACGAACAGCGCCAGCCCCAGCGCCGCCGCCAGCACGCCGCCCGGCGTCGGCCGGCGGCGGTTGCCGTTGCGGGGCACGGGGTCAGCCTGCATAATCAGCGGGCATGGCGTCGGTCTCCGGGCACGTGCCGGTCGCGGTCATTCTACTGGTCGGGGGGCTGCTCTCGTGCTTCCTCGGGTACCGGCTGCTGAGGCTGCTGGTAGCCGTCTACGGCTTCGGCCTGGGCGTCATCATCGTCACGGCGTTCGCGGACCGGCTCGAGCCCTGGGTCATGGTGGCGGTGATGGCCGGCGGCGGTCTGCTGGGCGCCCTGCTGGCCAAGGCGGCCTATCTGGCCGTCGTGGCGGTGCTCGGCGCCGGGCTCGGCGCGCTGGTGGTGCAGGCGGGCTGGCTGCCGGCGGCGGACGAGCCGGGTCTGTGGGTCATGCTGAGCGTCTGCCTGGCCGGCTCGCTCGCGGCGCTCGCGCTCCGCAAGTACGTGGTCATCGTCAGCACGTCGTTCGGCGGCGCCTGGACGGCGCTCGTGGGCGGGCTGGCGCTGGCCGGCGACAACGCGGCCGTGGCCGCCGCCGGCGGCGACGTGCAGCAGGTGTACCCGCTGGCGCCCGCGAGCGCGCAGATGGAGTTCGCGGTGGCCTGGTACGTCCTCGGCGGCGTCTCGCTCCTCGTCCAGCTGCGCACCGGCCGCCGCCGCCCGTGGATATGAAGCCGCCGCCGTTTGACCGTGTCGCGCTCCGTTAGGTAACATCTGGGGTTGGCGTTGCGGCCGACCCGGTCTTCGGCGCCGTCGTTCCTCAGTAGCTCAATTGGTAGAGCATTCGGCTGTTAACCGAAGGGTTGTTGGTTCGAGTCCAACCTGAGGAGCCAATCCCACCTCCTTCCCGGTCCCAGGCGGTGCGAGCCGTTGTGCGAAACGTGCCGGAGGCCGCCGGTCCGGCCGGATCGCGGTTCAGAGATCCTGTGAAGTCGAGATCGCGGCGCGCGTGGCGCGGACCGCCGGAGGCCGCGTGAAGACCGCCGTTCAGTTGCTGCTGCCCGAGATGGACGGGATCCCGACGGTCAACGTGGCGGTCGCGATCACGGTCCCGCGCCTGCCGCGGTTCCCTCTAGCCAAGCATCAGTCGCAGAGCGCCGATGACAGCAGCGACAACAGCGATCCCGGTCCCGACCACCCATTTGACGAGGCGGAGCTCCAGAGCGTTCAGAGGCGCATCCAGCGTTTCGTGGGTCACGTGGTCGCCGTGGTCGGCAGCGCGGGCGATGGCACTCGCGATGACTTCAGCTTGGTCGCGATTGACGCCCCCAGCCGTCAACTCTCGGGCCACCTCGAGCGTGTCGAACATGCTTGGCAGCGTACCACGTCAACGGTCCAACCAGCCACGAGAACCCAGGTATCCCCTGTACACTCGTCGATTCGGAACACGTCCGGCCGATCGATGGTACGCGTGCTCATGTAGCGATGAAGCAAGCCGGGCTGAAGGAGTAACGGGCATGCAATACGCGATCGTCATCGAGAAATCGCTGAGCAACTACGCCGCCTACGTTCCCGACCTGCCCGGGTGCGTTGCGACCGGTGCTTCCCGGGAGGAGGCGCTCCACGAGATCAGCGCGGCGATCCGCCTTCACATCGAGAGCTTGCGCGAACACCACGAGCCGGTGCCGGAGCCGCGCTGCACGACGGCCGTCGTCGACGTGGCCGCTGTCGCCGGGTGACCAGGTACTGAAGCTCTCATCGAAGGTGTCGTCACCGGCGCGCGCCTCGACGCCAGCATCCTTCCCCGCGACGCGCAGGATGTCCGCCCAGTTCCGGTTGATCAGGTCTCGACTGTTCCATATTCCGTAGTCGAACGTTACCACCTGCAGATGCGTATCCGCGACGAGCAAGCGACAAGGACATTCCGGTGTCACGTTCGAGGTGACGCCATCCGCCATTCCGAGCGCCGTGACGTCGGCCTGCGTCGCCAGTGATTCCGCGCGCGTGCGAGCCGCATGCCGCGGCCTGTCGGGTGGTTCCCGGTACGGGTTGGAAGGCGTCCGCGGTCGATGCCGCGCCCGGAGGGCCGCGGTCCCGGTCATGGGCCGCACTGATCCTGTCAGCCGCCATCCTGGCGGGGTGCGCCAGTCACATCCGGCCGCCCGCTCCGGCCCCGGTTGCGGACGCGTGTTGCGGCGGCGAACCGGCTTCGCCGCAGCCTCCTGGCGAGGTGGGCGGGTTCCGGTCCGGCGCTGCCGCGCCGGGTGGCCCGGCTTCCGCCGGCGAGCAGGGGGAGAGGACACCGCCGCCGCCGCCTGCGCGGCGCCCGCGCGCCGGGATCGCCGCGCTCCTGGCCGCCAAGGCGCGGCGGACACCCGCACAGCGCAAGATCGGCTCGGGGTTGCTGGCGTTGGCGGCAGCCGAGGCGCCGCGGCGGTCGCGCCGGCAGTCGCCGGAGGGAGCAGGGCCTGCGGTCGAGCAGGTTCCGGACGGGCCGGCCGGGGACGGCCGGCTGCGGGTAGATATCCGGGCCGACGTCACGCCAGCGGTCCTGGCGCGCATCCGTGAGCTGGGCGGCTCGGTCGTCGACAGCGTGCCCGGGCATCGGTCCGTCCGGGCCCTGCTTCCCGCTGCTTCCATCGAGCGGCTGGCCGCGCTGGACGCCGTCCGTTCGATCCGTCGGGCGGACGGGGCGAGCACGGCCGGTCAGGCGCCGCCGTCCCCGTTCGTCACCCGCAGGACCAACGCCACGCAGGGCGACGCAGCTCACCGAGCGAACCTGGCGCGCACCACGCACGGCGTCGACGGCACGGGCATCGGCATCGGCGTGATCTCGGACGGCGTCCGGTCGCTCGCGGAGCGGCAGGCGGCGGGGGATCTCCCCGCGCGGGTGACGGTGCTGCCCGGACAGCAGGGCGGGCCGTTGTCGCTCGCCGGTCTCGTCACGGGCCGGGGCGGCGACGAGGGAACGGCCATGCTCGAGATCGTCCACGATCTCGCGCCCGGCGCCGAGCTGTACTTCGCCACCGGCCGCGGCGGGGAGGCGCGGCTCGCGCAGAACATCGAGGACCTGTGCGCTGCCGGCGCGGACATCATCGTCGACGACATCTTCTACTTTCAGGAACCGGTCTTTCAGGACGGCGTCGTGGCGCAGGCGGTGAACGATGCGGCCGCGGACGGCTGCTTCCATTTTTCCGCCGCCGGCAACTCCGGCAATCTCAACGACGGCACGTCCGGGGTCTGGGAGGGGGACTACGCGGCGGGCACCGACTTCGAGGTGGACGGCGCCTCGGTCGGCACGGCCCACGACTTCGGCAGCGGCGTGGAAGAGAACCAGCTCACGAAGGACGGTCTCGCGTTCGTCCTCCAGTGGGCCGACCCGCTGGGGGCGTCCGACAACGACTACGACCTGTTCCTGGTCGACGCCGACGACAACGTGCTCGCCAGCTCGACGAACACGCAGGACGGCACCCAGGATCCGATCGAGCACATCAGCTCGTCAGCGGACTACACCGATGCCTATCTCGTCGTCGTCAAGGCGTCTGGCGCGGCAAGCCGCTACCTGCGTCTCGACACGCTCAGGGGGCAGTTGGCGGTCGCGACCGACGGTCAGACGGCCAGGCACGCCGCCGCCGAGAATGCAGTGACCGTCGGCGCGGTCGACGTCCGCACCGCCGCCGGAGCCGGCGGCGTCTTCAACGGCACCGAGTCGATCCGGACGGACAGCTCGGACGGGCCGCGGCGGATGTTCTTCGAGCCGGACGGCACGCCGATCACGGCCGGGAACTTCTCGTCGACGGGCGGAGAAGCGCTGCAGAAGCCCGACCTCGCGGCGGCGACATGCGTCTCGACGGCGGCGCCCGAGTTCGCGACGTTCTGCGGGACCTCGTCGGCGGCCCCGCACGCCGCGGGGATCGGCGCGTTGCTGCTGGAGGCGGCCGGTGGCCCGGCCAAGGTCGCGCTGGCGGGTCTGCGCACGGCGCTGACCGGGTCGGCGCTGGACATCGAGGCGACGGGCGTCGACAGGGATTCGGGCGCCGGCATCGTGATGGCGCCCGGTGCGGTCGATGCGGTGGACGTGGCCGAGGCGGACCGCAACGGCGCGCCGACCGTCGAGGGCACGCTGAGCGTGGCGACGCTGGCCCCGGGCGGCGACGCAGTGACGTTGAGCGTGGCGGGCGCGTTCGCCGATCCGGACAGCGACACCCTGACCTACACGGCGTTGTCGACCGACAGCGACTACGTCACGGCCGGCATGAGCGGGGCGACCCTGACCCTGACGCCGCTCGCACCGGGGCGCGTCGCGGTACGGGTGCGGGCGACGGATCCCGACGGCCTGAGCGCCGTGCAGACCGTCACGGTCACGGTCGTGGCGGGCACCCGGGACTACGACACCGACGACGACGGCTTCATCGAGATCGCCAACCTGGCGCAGCTCGATGCGATGCGCTACGACCGGGATGGCGACGGTGTGGTGGATCGTGTGGCGGACTGGACGTCCTACTACGCCACGTCGGCGTTCGCCGAGGGCGCGTTGGACATGGGATGTCCCGCCGGCTGCGTCGGCTACGAGCTGGACGCCGATCTGGACTTCGACACGAACGCGAGCGGCGACGCCGACGCGGGCGACGACCACTGGAACGACGGCGAGGGGTGGTTGCCCTTCCCGGTCAGATTCAGCATCGAGGGCCACGGCCACGCAATCGCCAATCTGTTCATCAACCGGCCGATGCAGGCCGGCAGCGTCGCCCTGTTCGGGTCTGTCTGGACGCCTGCAGCCGGGCAATCCGTCGGGTTGAGCGGGATCCGCCTGGTCGATGTCGACGTGACCGGCAACGTGAACGTCGGCGGCCTGGTCGGTACGCTCCCCGACTCGGGGTTCATCGCCGGCAGCCGGGTCACGGGTCGCGTACAGGGCACGGACAAGGTCGGCGGCCTGGTCGGGCACAACCGCGGCGATATCAGCGCCAGCCACGCCACCGGGCACGTGTCCGGCACGACGTCGGTGGGCGGGCTGGTCGGGTACAACGACGAGTCCATCAGCGGCAGCTACGCAACGGGCGAGGTGACCGGCGACACCGCCGTCGGCGGGCTGGTGGGAGCGAACTGGGCCTCCATCACGACCAGCTATTCCACGGCCAGGGTGACCGGCGAGGAGCAGGTGGGCGGCCTGGTCGGGCGCAACTCCGTCTTTGCCGACATCGTCGCCGGCTACGCCACGGGCCGCGTGTCGGGGACGAGCCGCGTGGGGGGACTGGCCGGGGACAACCTCGAGTCCATCAGCGCCAGCTACGCGACGGGTCCCGTGTCGGGCGAGACCCTGGTCGGCGGGCTGACCGGCTTCGTCAACGGCTCCGTCACCGCCAGCTATTGGGACACGACGACATCGGGCGTGGCGACCAGCGCCGGCGGGAGCGGGGTGACGACCACGGCGCTCCAGTCGCCGACCGGAGCCAGCGGCATCTACGGGACCTGGTCCGCCGACCACTGGCACTTCGGGACGGCCGCGCAGTATCCGGCCCTGGCGGTCGACGCGGACGGCGCGGTCGACGCGGACGACGGCGGCGACGCGACCTGGCAGGAGCTCGGCCATCAGCTTCGGGACGGTCCGGTGCTGACGGCGACGGCCATCGGCGGCAACGCCGTCGAGTTGAGCTGGACCGCGGTGGACGCGAGCCACTGGACCTCTGCGCCCGACGTTGCCTACACCCTGACGCGTGACGACGGCACGACGGTCGCGGTGATCGGGGAGGCGCTGACCGGGTCGACCCATACCGACACGGGTCTGACCGACGGCGCCACGTACACGTACCAGGTGTCGGCGGTGGTCGCGGACGGCGAAGCGACGCGGAGCGCGCCGAGGTCGGTTACCGCGGTCGACAACTGGCCGCCCACGGCGGTGGGAATCCTGTTGAACCGGACGCTGCCGGTCCCGGACGGGTCGCTGGACGTGGACGTGTCGGGCTCGTTCTCGGACCTGGACAACGACGTGCTGACCTACGGGGCGATCTCGTCGGCGCCGACCGTGGCGTCGGTCTCGGTGTCGGGGAGCAGGCTGACGGTGACGCCGCTGTCGGGAGGCACGACGACGATCACGGTGACGGCGACCGACGTGGGCGGCTCCAACACGAGCGCGGCTCAGACGTTCATGGTGACGGTGCCGAACCGGCCGCCGCTGGCCGTGGGCACGCTGGCGAACCGCTCGCTCGAAGTGCCGGACGGCGTGTTCACGGTGGACGTGTCGGGCGCGTTCCGGGATCCGGACGGCGATGACCTCACGTACGGGGCGTCCTCGTCGGCGACGTCGGTGGCGAGCGCCACGCTGTCCGGTTCGCTGGTCTCGGTGACGCCGTTGTCGCGGGGAACGGCGACGATCACGGTGACGGCGACGGACGCGGGCGGCTCCAGCACGTCGGTGATGCAGACGTTCACGGTGACGGTTGCCAACCAGGCTCCGGTGGCTGTGGGGACTCTCCCGCCGCTGTCGTTGCGAGCCGGCGGCGTGCAGTCGGTGACCGCAGCGGACGCGTTCGAGGACCCGGACGATGACCCGCTGACGTTCGAGGCGTCGTCGTCGGACCCGCTGGTGGCGACGGCCTCGGCGAGGGGCTCGACGGTGCGTCTGTCGGCAATCTGGCCGGGCACGGCGGAGGTGACGGTGAGGGCCGAGGACCCGGCGGGGCTGCGCGCCGAGCAGTCGTTCGAGCTGACGGTGCCGAACCGGCCGCCGGTGCCGGTGGGAACGCTGCCGGGGCTGTCGCTGGCGTTGGGGGCAGCCGAGGCGTCGGTGGAGATGTCGGGCGCGTTCGAGGACCCGGAGGACGACCCGCTGACGTATGGGGCGTCCTCGTCGGAGGAGTCGGTCGCGACGGTGGTCGTATCGGGCTCGACGGTGCTGGTGACGCCGTTGTCCGCGGGGACCGCGATCGTGACGGTGACGGCGACGGACGTGGGCGGCTCGAACACGGCGGCGACGCAGAGGTTCGGGGTCGGCGTGGACAGGCCCCCGCCGCGGATCGGTGGCGACGACGGCGGCGGCGGCGGCGGCGGCGGCGGCGGTCGCCGGTCCAACGAGCCCCCGGAGGCGGTGGGGAGCCTGGCGGACTGGTCGCTGACGTTGGGGGCGAGTCCGGCAACCGTGGACCTGGCGGCGGCGTTTCGTGACCCGGACGGCGACGCACTGACGTATGCGGCGAGCCCGTCGGCCGGTGACGTGGCAATGGTGGTCGTGGAAGGCAGCGTGGTGACGGTGGTGCCGGTGGGGGCCGGGACGGCGGTCGTCACGGTGACGGCGTCCGACGGGGAAGAGGAGAACGCGCCGGCGACGCGAACGTTCACGGTGACGGTGGCGGTCGACTACGACGCCGACGCGGACGGTCTGATCGAGGTGCGGACGCTGGCGCAGCTCGACGCGCTGCGCCATGACCTGGACGGCGACGGCGTGCCCGTGGAGGCCGGGGCGGAAGCGCATGCCGCGGCGTTCGAGGGCGCGGTCCGCGGGCTCACGTGTGCGGGCGGGTGCCGCGGCTACGAGCTGCTGGCGGACCTGGACTTCGACACGAACGGCAGCGGCGTCCCCGACGCGGGCGACGCCTACTGGAGAGACGGCTCGGGCTGGCTGCCGATCGGGACGGCAGCCGAGCCGTTCTCCACCGCGCTGGAGGGCAACGGGCGGGTGATTCGCCGGTTGTTCGTCGCCGGGGGCGAGGGTGCGGGCCTGTTCGGGGCGACGGCGCCGTCGAGCGTCGTCGCGCGGGTGGGGCTGATCGCGGCGGACGTGACCGGCACGCGGGCGGTGGGCGCGCTGGCGGGCGTCAACGGCGGGCGGGTGACAGCCGGCTGGGCCACGGGCCGCGTGTCCGGAACCGCAGCGGTGGGCGGCCTGGTCGGGTCGAACGCGGGGTTCGTCGGCGGGAGCCACGCAGCGGTGGTCGTGTCGGGCGAACGGCAGGCAGGCGGCCTGGCGGGGGTCAACGAGGGCAGTCTCCGGGCGGTGCATGCGACGGGCGGCGTGTCGGGAACCGCAGCGGTGGGCGGTCTGATCGGGCACAACCGCGGGACGCTGACGGCGAGCTACGCCACCGGGCGCGTGCGGGGCGAGCGCGAGGCGGGCGGTCTGGTGGGCGCGGCGTCGCCGCCCGGAGCGGTGACGGCGGGCTACTGGGACACGGAGACGTCGGGCGTGGCGTCGAGCGCGGCGGGCCGCGGGCTGACGACGTCTGCGCTGCAGGGACAGACAGCCTACGGCGGCTTGTATGCGTCATGGAACGTTGACGTGGACGCCGACGGGACGGTCGACGGCCCGTGGCACCTGGGCACGGGCGGGCAGTATCCGGCGCTGTCGCTGGACGTGGACGGCGACGGGCGCGCGAGCTGGCAGGAGCTGGGCCGGCAGCTGCGGGCCGGCCCGACGCTGACCGCGGCGGCGGAGGTAGTGCCGGCCGGGGTGGTGCTGACGTGGACCGCGGCGGAAACGGGCGCGTGGACGCCGCCCCCGACGGTCACCTACACCGTGACGCGGGAGACGGGGACGGTGGTGGAGACGGTCGGCGCGGGGGTCCGCGGCGCGCGCTACGTCGACAGCGAGGTGCAGCCCGGGCGCGCCTACACGTACCAGGTGGCGGCGGTGGTCGACGGGGGCGAGGCCGCGCGCAGCGCGCGGGTGACGGTCGGCGTGCCGTGCACCTACACGGTCACGCCGCTGCACCGCGACGTGTTATGGACGGCAGGCACGGAGCAGGTCGCGGTGACGACCGCGCCCGGCTGCGCGTGGACGGCGGCGAGCGAGTCGGCGTTCCTGGCGGTGGCGGCGGGTACGGCGGGCACCGGCCCCGGCACGGTGCGCTACACCGTGGCGGCGAACACGGGCGGCCCGCGGCGGGGCGCGCTGGCGCTGGCGGGCCGGCGGGCGACCGTCTACCAGGCGTCGCCGACGGCGTTCACCGACCACCCCATCGAGCGGGGCGTGACGCCGGTCAAGGCGATCCACTTCCTCGAGCTGCGGGCCCGTATCGACGCGCTGCGGACGGGCGCCGGCCGGCCGGCGTTCGGGTGGACGGACCCGCTGCTGACGCCCGGGGCGACGCCGATCAGGCGCGTGCACCTGACGGAGCTGCGGGCCGCGCTCTCGGAGGCGTATGCTGCCGCGGGGCGCGCGGCGCCCGCCTACACGGACCCGGTGATCTCGCCCGGCGCCACCGTGATCAGGGCGGCGCACCTGATGGAGCTGCGTGCGGCGGTGGCGGCGCTGGAGTAGCCAGGCGGGGCGCTCTGGAGTGCCGTCGACGACTACTCGGAGCCCGAGCCGGACGTGGCCGTCGTGAAGGGCACGATCCGCGACTACGGCAAAGCCCATCCAACGGAGGCGCTGCTCGTCGTCGAGGTGTCGCACGAATCACTGCGGTACGACCGGACGGTCAAGCAGTCCGGGCTCAGGCCCACGTAGCGTCGCTCGTGGAGGTTGTCGGTGGCCATGTAGTACCGCGTCTGGCCCGCGGGTGTCCGGTACAGGCCGGTCGCCCGGTCGTACGTGCCGTCCGTGAGGAAGTCGAGCATGAGGAAGGGGTGCGTGGTGCCCCCCTTGCGGAGGTTGATCTCGATCGCGTACGGCTGCCAGCGGCGGCCCTCGCGCACGACGACGAAGTCGACCCCGAAGCGCCCCAGCACGCCGCGCTCGCGGAGCACGTGGGCCACCCGCTCCCCGGCGGCCTGCAGCTCGACCCGGTAGCGGTCGTCCGCCGGGAACTCGCAGCCGACGAACACCTGGCCCGACCGCCCGCCGAGCACCTGCTCGTGCGTCGAGACCACCTCCACCACTCGTCGCGGATCGACCCGGCACTGCACCGACGGCGACCGCACTTCGTCGCCGGTGACGAACGCCTCGACGATGCCGCCCATGTGCGCGAGCTTCTCCGCGTAGCGCTCCCAGGTCAGGTCCGCCGCCTCGAACAGCAGGCCGCGGGGCAGCCGGCGGGCGATGCGCGCCTCCGCCCCGCTGCCGGCGTCGCGCGGCAGGAAGCGGAAGCGCGCGTTCCCCTCGCCCGAGAACCCGTCGTTCAGCTTGACGACCGCAGTCGCGACGGACGGTTGACGCCGCTTGAGCGCGGCCAGCGCCGCGGCGACGTCCTGCCGGTCCCTGAGCGCCTCGAACCCGTCCGGCGCCGGCACGCCCGCCGCCTTGAAGATCTGCCGCGACGCGCTCTTGGAGCCCAGGTCGGCAAGCTGCGGATCGCAACCGTTGACGGGAATGCCGAGTCTCACCGACAGCGTCCGCTCCAGCGGCGAGACGTTGAAGCACACGAGGTGCGCCAGCGCCGGGTCGCCGATCGCGGCCCGCAGCCGCCGCAACGCGGACCGGTTGGCCAGGAGCTTGGCCGTCAGCGGCGCCGGGGACGACTCGCCGCACGCGACCAGCGTCAGGCGCTGCCGCGCGTGACTGTGCGGGACGCCGGCCAGCAGGTGCAGGTAGTAGTCGACGATCGTGGCGTTCACAGGCACGCTGGTCGCGTAGACGACGCGCGTGTGCGGCATGCGCAGCAGCATCAGCAGGCACAGCAGCCGTTCCTCGTAGTGCGGCGCGCCCCGAATCTTCGCGATGATGTCGGCGTCGAGGCTGAGGCTCGGCACGACGACGACCGTCCGCGGGGCGAGGCGGTCGGCGAAGACGCGCCGGAAGAGCGGCTCGAGGCGCCGCTGCAGCTCGGCGAACCGGCGGCGCTCGGTCTCCGATCCCGGTTGCGGATGGCGCACGCGACCCTCGGCTCTCCGCCTGTCGGCTGCGCGTTCCCTACCCGGGCAGCGCGAACGCGATGTACTCGCCGGAGTGGACGCTGCCGCTCACCGCCACGATGATGAACTGCCGGCCGTCGACCAGGTAGGTCATCGGTCCGCCGCTCTGGCTGGCCGGGACGTAGACCGCGCCGACCTGCTCGCCGGTCAGCTTGTCGTAGGCGCGCAGCATCGCCCCCCGCGGCCGGTCCGGCGGGTTCGTGTCCTGCGGATCGGCGAGGATGACGAGCGTCCCGGTGACGAGCAGCCCGACGTTGGTCGTCGCCCCGCCCTGGCCGGTCAGCGGGATGTCGAGGCCCCGCAGCGCGGGATGGTTGCGGACCGCGTCGGGGGTCTCGCCGTGCGGCACCTGGAAGACGAGCTCGCCCGTGTTCATGTCGATGGCCGAGAGCAGCCCGTACGGCGGCTTGACGATCGGCAGCCCGTCCACGTTGAGCCCGCGGCCCGGCGGCAGGCCGCCGGCCACGTAGCGCGGCGAGCTGCTCCTGGCCTCGTCGGCCACTGCCATGGGCCGCCGGAAGTCGCGGCCCTTCACGCCCGAGACGTAGCGGATGTCCGAGAAGCCGTCGGGCGGCTCGGTCACCGACAACTGGTTGACCGAGGAGTTGTTGGCGTGGGTGTAGAAGATGCCCGTCTCCGGGTCGAACCCGGCCCCGGGCCAGTTGGTGCCGCCGCCCATGGCGCCCATCGCGGCCGTGGCGATCAGCCCGTCGACGTCGCCCCGGATCGGCGGCGTGAACACCGGCCCCACCCGGAAGCGCTGCATCGTCTCGATCGCTTCGGCCCGCAGCGCCGGCGTGAAGTCGATCAGGTCGTCCGGGATGCGGATCTCGTTGCGGGCGTAGGGCGGCGGCTTGACGGGGAAGGGCTGCGTCGGCGAGTACCACTCGCCCGGGACGTCGCCCTGCGGCACGGGCCGCTCCTCGATCGGGAAGACGGGCTCGCCGGTCGCGCGGTCGAAGATGTACAGCAGCGACTGCTTGGTGGGCACGGCCACGGCCTTCACCTCGCGCCCGTCGACCGTGAGGTCCGCCAGCAGCGGCGCGCCCGGCAGGTCCATGTTCCAGATCGGGTGGTGCACGATCTGGAAGTGCCAGCGGCGCTCGCCGGTCTCGAGATCGAGGCACACGATGCTCTCGGCGAACAGGTTCTCGCCCGGGCGGTGCCCGCCGTACAGGTCCGAGGTCGGCGTCTCGACCGGCACGTAGACCAGGCCCAGCTCCTCGTCGGCGGTAATCTGCGTCCAGACCCCCACGTTGCCGTTGACGGCCCACGACTCGTTGAGCCAGGTCTCGTTGCCGAACTCGCCGGGGCCGGGAATGGTGTCGAACGACCAGCGCAGCTCCCCGCTGCGGACGTCGAAGGCACGCACGACGCCCTTCGCGTTGTCGTGCGTGGGGACGGCCTGCCCCTCGTCGAACGTGACGCCGACGATGACGTGGTCGCGCGCGATGGTCGGCGTCGCGTGGATCGCGGCCTGCCCCTCGACGAGGTCGATCTGCGTCCCCCTGCCGTACGTCACGCCGACCTTGAGGTCCACGACGCCGTCGTCGCCGAACGTCGGGATCCGGCGGCCCGTCTTCGCGTCGAGCGCCACGAGGCGGTAGCCGATCGTCATGTAGAGGATCCGCTCGTCGCCCTGCCCGTCGGTCCAGTAGGCCACGCCCCGTCCCGAGAGCTGCCGCACCGACGCCCGGCCGCGGCGCCCCTCGTCCATGCGGTGCGTCCACAGCAGCTCGCCCGTCGCGGCGTCGATGGCGATGACCGCGCGGCGGGTGCCGGCGGTCGTGTAGAGCACGCCGTCGATCATGAGCGGCGTGCCCTCCAGCTTGTATTCCGGCCGGTCGCCGAAGTTGTCGGTCTTCAGCCGCCAGGCGACCTCCAGGTCGTTGAAGTTCGACGCGTCGATCTGGTCGAGCGGCGAGTAGCGGCTGCCGTCGAGCTCGCCCGTGTAGTGCGGCCACTCGCCGTCGGCCACCGAGGGGCGCCCGCGATCCTCATCCTGACCGGCCTGGGCGGCCGCGGCCCAGCCGCCGCCGCCCAGGGCCACGGCCATCCCGGCCAGGACGGCCGGCAGCGCCGCGCGCATCGCCGGCGCATGGAACATCGAACCTGACATCTTCCTCTCCTCGGCTTGCACCCGGGTCGCCGCGCGCAGTCGCGCCGACGGGGGCCGGCTCGTCCGGTGCGGGTCGAGCCGTTCGACTGGAACTGGAACCCGACGTCCGGGAAGGGCGGGAGTCCGCGCCCCGCGGCGCGGACTCCCGAGGGTTGTGCGACTCAGCGGCCGGACGGCCGGAAGAACACGGTGAAGTCCTGGATCTGGTTGGCGTCGTTGACGTCGATCAGGTCCACCGCGGTGGCAGGGTCCTCGTCGTTGCACCCCTCCACGTTGATCAGCTCGAAGGCCACCCGGCCGCTGTCCGCCACGCTCTTGCCCACGGCCAGCCCGCGCGGTCCGTCGGCGAGGACGCCCTCGTAGAACGCCAGGATCGCGGCGCGCCCGCGGCGGATCTGCCCGTCGGGACCGCGATGCACGCCGTCGTCCGCGAAGAGGTCGGTGACGCGCTCGGCGTCGCCCGCGTTCAGGCGGGCGATGTAGACGCCGGGCACCTCGGCGGCCGACGACACCATCTCCATGTCCTCGGGAGCGACCAGATCGCTGCACGACTGCGCGGCTTCCCCGGCGCCGGGGAAGCCGAGAGCCAGGGCGGCGAGAACGAGCAGCGCCGGTCCGAACCGAACCGACACGACACGCTGCGAACGAGACTCGGATATCTGCATTTGGGACCTCCAGGCATAGTATCCCGTACCCCGAACGTCCGCCCAGTCGCGCAACGGCAGCGACAGCCGGATCCGGCCCAGGCTGTGCAGCATGGCAACTTCCCAGAGCGATATAGTACGTCGAGGACAAAGAGCATGAGCGAACGACGCGTTGCCGTGGGAGAGCTGCAGGCAAACCTGAGCCGATGCCTCGACGAGGTCCGGGGTGGCACCACGTTGCTCGTGACAGATGGAGGAGAGCGCGTGGGGCGCCTCATCCCGGAGCGGGAGGCGGTGAAGCAGGTACGGGCGGCCCTGGACGCCGCTGGGATCGCCGGGAGTGGCCGACGGCTGAAGAAACGAACCCCGTCGGCACGACTACGTGGCAGCGGGAGCATGAGCGATATCGTCCGGGAGAATCGTGGGTGATGGTGCTGTACGTCGACACGAGCGCGCTTCTCAAGCGCTACGTGGCAGAAGCCGACATCATCAGTTGCCGTCCGGTCGGGAGAAGACGGTGAAGTCCTGAATCTTGCCTTCGTCGTTGACTTCGATCAGGTCCACCGCGGTGGCCGGGTCCTCGTCGTCGCAGTCGTCCAGGCGGACCAGCTCGAAGGCCACGCGATTGCCTTCGGTCACGCTCTTGCCGACGGCCATGTTCAGCGGCCCGCTGCCGACGATGCCCCCATAGAACTCGAGCAGCGCAGCCCGTCCTCGGCGGATCACCGCGTCGGGGCCGCGATGCACGGCGTCGTCCGCGAAGAGGTCGGTGATGCGCTCGGCGTCGCCCATGTTCACGCGGGCGAGGTAGACACCCGGCAACTCCGCGGCGGACGAGACGGTCTCCATGTCCTGGGGGACGGCCAGATCGCTGCAGGCCTGCGCCGCTTCCCCGGCGCCGGCCATGCCGAGAGCCAGGGCGGCGAGAACGACCGGCACCAGGGCGAACCGCACCGACGCAACGCGCAGCGAACAGGACTCGGGTATCTGCATGTGAACCTCCCAGGGTAGTATCCCGTACCCTGATGCGTTGGGAACTGCCGGACGCCGCGCGCGTCGCCGGATGCAACGCGCGCCCCTCCCCGCGCCGGGACTTCAGCGCTCGGCGGCAGGTCGACCTGCGATGCGGAACGGCACCCGGGCGCCGGAAGCCCGCCGCGCGCTCGGACCGCTGCTCTCGTCGACCTCGAACGGCCGCCCGATGCGGTTGCCGGCCACGTCTTCCAGGGTGGCGGCGGCGACGAGCTGGTGCTCGCCCGGCTGCCACGGCGCGAGCGGCGTGAAGAGCCAGCGCGTCTCCTCGCGCTCGATGCGGATCTCCCCGGCCAGCGCCCGTCCGTCCCCGGTCGCCACCCGCAGCGCGCGCTGCAGCAGGCCGTAGTCCAGGGGCGCGGGAAAGTCGACGGCCAGCGGGTCGCGGGTGCCCGGGGCGGGGACCTCCAGGCGCCAGTCGGCGGGGTCGAGCGCGTGCTCACGCGCCGGCCCCACGCGGAACTCGCGGCGGAACGGCGCGACGAGCGGCTGCCCTTCGGCGTCGCGCCAGCCCGCATCGATCTCCAGCGCGTAGGTCCGACCCGTCGCCAGCGGGCGGCCCATCTCCTCGTTGGGCAGGATGCCGCGCTTGACGCGGCCCGGGTCGTACAGGACGGTGAACCGCGTGCGGTCCGCGTTCCACAGGTCGACGTCGAGCGGCAGGAACGGATCGGCCAGCGGGCCGCCGTGCTCGTCGACCAGGCGGATGTACGGGCTGCCGGCGCCCAGACCCATCGGCGCGGAGAAGACGATGTACAGGCGGAGGTGATTCTCGGGCACCTCCAGCGCCGACGGATAGACGGCGACCACGCGCGTCGACGGCGCGCGGTCCGGCGCCGGCACCTCGATCGTCGTGCTGACGGGTTGCAGCAGGGAGGCCGCGGAACGCTGCGGCGCCGACGAGAGGGACGACGGATCGAAGACGACGTCGTAGCGCTGACCCGGGTCGAACGGGAACCGCGGCGTGAAGCGCAGCGCACCGTCGCGCACCGCGTAGTCGCCGAGCACCGGGGGGAGTTCGCCGGACGCCCCGTCGCGGCGGGCGACCTGGACGCGCAGGAGCGCCTGCCACGCCTCCCGCGTCGGCGGGTTGCGCTCCAGACGCGCGAGGGCCTCGGCCGGCAGGCCTTCAACGTCGACCGCCAGCGCCCCGGAGAACGCGGCGGTCAGGCGAATCCGGACGTCGCCGCCGGCGGGGTCCGGCTGCTGCCCGCTCGGCTGCGAGCACGCCGGCGCGAGCGCGAGGGCCGCCGCCAGGACGACGGCGGCCCTCGCCATGTACCGCATCGGACGCGGGAACCTGGCGGCCCCTACGGCAGGGCGGCCGCCTCGAGGTCGAACCCGCCGCCCGGGTTCTCGAGGAGCAGCATCGCGTGCGACGAATCCAGCAGATCGAGCTGCCGCACGCCAGCCATGGACTCGATGGTCTCGAACGGCACGCCGCCCGTGTCCGGGACGTAGTCGTCGATGGGCGCCGCCTCGGCGAACGGCTCCGTCGGCACCTTCATCACGCCGCGCTGGTTGTTCGACAGCAGGATGTAGTCCTGACCGTCCTTCTCGTAGACGATCATGTCGATCGGGCGGTTGCGGTTGCCGAACTCGGCAATCGTCGTGCCCTGAATCTTGCCGCCCGGCTCGAGCGCCGAGACCGGGAACTTGACCAGCGGCGTGCACAGGTAGCTGGCGACGATCGACGGCTCGCCGTCGATCTCGTAGGGCACGAACGTGAACACCGGCGAGAACGTCTCGAGCTGCCCGTGCGAGCCGTGGTAGATCTCGACGCTCGTTCCCTCGTTCGCCGTCCGGAACGGGTACGGAATCACCCGCATCTTCGACGCGAACTCCTCGTTCGACAGGCCCGAGACGAACAGGTTGCCGTCGACGAAGGCCATGTGCGTGATGGTCTGGACGCCCATCAGCCCCGCGGGGTCGACCGCGTCGGGGTAGTTGGGCACCGGAATCGAGCGTCCCCCGGCGAGCACCAGCGGCGTTTCGGCCGGCGGCGGATTCGGCACGCCGATGCGGGTGTACTCGACCTCGTCGAACGAGATCACCTCGATCTCGCCCGCGCCGTCCACGCGCAGGAGAACCGGCGCCGCGCCGGCGCCCAGCCCGCGCATCACCGAGATGTAGGTGTTGCGCGTGTTCGGATCGACCACCATGTCGGTGATCAGCAGGTTCTCGGCGTCGATGCCGAGCAGCCCGGCGATCTTGCCGTCGATGGCGGGCACGTTCTGCGTGCCCGGCGCGCCGCCGGCCATCCGCTCGCCCAGCTGCAGGGCGGTGATGGTGACCTCCTGGCCGTCGGCCGCGAAGATGACGCCTTCGGGTCCGAACGCCAGCTTGCCGATGTGCTTGAACTCCGGGGTCACGCCGGTGGTTGCGTCCGAGCTGGACGCCGCCAGCGCCCCCGCGGCCGCCAGGCTCGCGCCGACGACGAGCAGCAGGCCGATGCGTGCAGTAGACATGCTGTGATCTCCTTCCGCCCGCATTATAGTTGACAGCCGAGGAGGCAACAGCCCATGCGGAATCCGATGCCCTCTACGTTGATTGCCGGCCTGCTGGCGGCGGCGCTGCTGGCGCCCGCGCCGCCCGCGCACGCGCAGCTCCAGGACCAGACCCGGATTGCGCCGACGAACGACCTGCCCAACCCCTACGCCCGCGTGCACCCGTGGGGCGAGCTGCCGGCTCCGTATGTGCCGGGCGCCTACGACGAGCGCGCGTCGTTCATCGGCGCCGACGAGGGACCCGACGGCAACATCTACCTGCTGAGCCGCTGCCTGCAGAACTCGTGCACCGGCCGCAGCGAGCCGGCGCTGCTGAAGCTCGACCCCTCGGGCCGCCTGCTCCTGAGCTGGGGCTCGGGGATGTTCGACTTCCCGCACGGCCTCGACCTCGACGACGAGGGCCACGTCTGGGTGGCCGACCAGCGCGGGCACCGGGTGGTGAAGTTCGACGCCGAGGGCAACCACCTCCTGACCATCGGCGAGCGGGGCAACCCGGGCGATCCGCCGCTGCTCAACGAGCCGACCGACGTCATCGTCACCCCGGCCGGCGACATCTTCATCACCGAAGGGCACAGCTTCGCGCCGGGCGCCAACCGCGTGACGAAGTGGTCGGCCGACGGCACGTTCGTGATGTCGTGGGGGGGCACCGGCTCGGGCCCCGGCGAGTTCAACGTGCCGCACACCATCGCGCTCGACTCCCAGGGCCGCCTGTTCGTCGGCGACCGGGCCAACAACCGCATCCAGATCTTCGACCAGGCGGGGACGCTGCTCGACATCTGGTATCAGTTCGGCCGTCCCAGCGGCATCGCCATCGGCGCCGACGACCGCATCTACGTGGCCGACTCCGAGTCCTACGGCACGGACAACCCGGGCTGGAAGAAGGGCATCCGGGTAGGGAGCGCGCGCGACGGGTCGGTCGACTACCTCATCGAGGACCTCGAGCCGACGGCCATCGAGCACAGCGGCGCCGAGGGCGTGGGCGTCGACTCGGCCGGCAACGTCTACGGCGCCGTCGTGCGCCGCCGCATGCTCGAGCGGCACGAACCGGGCGGCGACGCCAGCGCGCTCCCGGGCGAGGCCGCGCCCGCGCACGTGGGCCACGTCGCCTACGGCTTCCCCGGGGCGCCCGGGGGACGCAGCCTGGCCGCCACCGCGTCGGCCGAGGTCGGCACGCTGACGCTCCACGCCAACTTCGCGGCCGGCGACCTGAGCGATTTCGGCTCGATGCGGCGCCACGCCGCGCACGCGCTGCACCTGCTGCAGCCCGCCGAGGGCGCGTCCGGCCCCGGCCTCGGGTTCGGCGTGATACCCGCCGTCGAGGCGCTGGTCAGCCATCTCGAGCGGGCGGCCGCCGCGGCAGGGGCCTCGGACAGCCTGCAGGCGCACGCCGGGCACGTCTCGCGGATCGCGGCCGGCATGCTCGCCCGCGCGCAGCGGGCCGCCGAGGTCGCCGGGCAGCTCGCCGAGGCCGTCTCCATCCGCCGCGCGGCGCCGCTCGTGGGCCGCCTGCAGGCCCTGGCGTATCAGATCGCGGAAGGCTTCGACGTGGACGGCGACGGGCAGATGGCGCTCGACGGCGAGGCCGGCATGCAGCAGCTCGAGGCGCACCTCTACCTGCTGCTGGAAGGCGAGTCGCTGCCCCGCGAGCTGCGGTAGCCTGGAAATCGTCGCCGGCGGCTCCGATTGCCGCCCACCCTGCTGTCCATCACCAGTCCGGCGAGACCCGGAGGAGCACGATGACGCGATACCGCATGACCGGCGGCGTCCTGGCCGCGGTGGCCTGCTTGCTCGCGGCGGCCGCCCCGGCCGCGGGGCAGCTGCCCGGGGTCGAGGACGGGCAGTGGCGCTACCTGGGCGGGGACGCCGGCCACACCCGCTCCAACCCCTGGCTCACCCAGATCGACGCCGGCAACTTCGCCGACCTCGAGGTCGCCTGGATCTGGCGCGCCGACAACTTCGGGGCCAACGTCGAGTACACGACGCGGGCCACGCCCGTGTTCGCCGACGGCGTGCTCTACACCGTCGCCGGCCAGCGGCGGCAGGTGGTGGCGATCGACGCCGCCACCGGCGAGACGCTCTGGATCTTCCGCGAGCCGCAGACGATGCGCTACCTCCGTTCGCCGCGCGCCGACTTCGGCAAGGGCGTCGCGTACGCGGAGGTCGACGGCCGGGGCGTCGTCTTCGTCACCTCGCCCGCCTTCTTCCTGTGGGCCCTGGACGCCGGGACCGGACGGCCGCTCTCAGGCTGGGGCGAGCCGGTCGGCATCGACAGCTTCTCGCGCACCGGCGTCGTCGACCTCATTCCGCCGCTGGTGGCCGACTGGGATCCGTGGCTCGCCTGGGACGGCCCCTACGACCCCGACCACGGCATTCCCAGGCACCTGGGGATGGTCACCGCCTCGTCGCCCCCCATCGTGGTCAACGGCGTGGTGGTGGTGCTCGTCGGTCACGAGCCCAGCTACGACCAGACCCGCATCGAGAACGTGCCGGGCGACATCATGGGCGTCGACGCCCGCAGCGGCGAGGTGCTGTGGAAGTTCCACATGATCCCCCGGCCCGGCGAGTACGGCCACGAGACCTGGGAGAACGACGCCTGGCGCTGGTCGGGCGACATGTCCACCTGGGCGCCGGCCGCGGCCGACCCGGAGCTCGGGCTCGTCTACCTGGTGACCAACGCCTCGACCGTGCAGTCCTACACGGGCCACCGGCCGGGCTACAACCTGTTCGGCGGCAGCGTCCTGGCGCTCGACGCGGCGACCGGAGAGCGGCGCTGGCACTTCCAGATCCACCGCAGCGACCAGTGGAACTACGACCTGCCGGTGGCCCCGATCCTGCTGGACCTGACGGTGGACGGCGAGCGGGTGCCGGCCCTCGTCCAGAACACCAAGCAGGGGCTGATCTTCGCGTTCGACCGCGCCACCGGCGAGCCGCTCTGGCCCATCGAGGACCGCGCGGTGATGCAGACCCAGGTGCCGGGCAACTACACCGCGCCCACCCAGCCCTATCCGACCTGGCCGGCGCCGCTCGACCCCATCGCGGTCGACGGGCTGACCGAGGACCACGTGCTCGACTTCACGCCCGAGCTGAAGCGCGAGGCGCTCGACATCCTCAGCGAGTTCCGCCTCGGGGGCCTGTACGTGCCGCCGCTGCCGTATCCGCACGACAACGACTACCGCAACGTCATCGGCTGCATGGGCGGCCTCAACATCTACAAGCCGCCCGTGGCCGACCCGACGACCGGCATCATGTACGCGCCCCACAACCGGGTCTGCAGCGCGCCGCGCTTCATGGTGCCCACCAACGGCGTCGACGAGGAGCGCGGGCTGCCCGGCCAGTCGGCCGAGGCCTGGCGGGGCCGCGAGCGCCACACGCCCACCACCGGCACGACCGTCGCTGCCTGGGCCCCGGGCGGCCCCGCCGAGTTTCCCGCCCAGATCGACGGGCTGCCCGTCTACCGCCCGCTCTTCCAGGGGCTGGCCGCCTACGACATGAACACCGGCGAGCAGCTCTGGGACATCCCGATCGGGCAGACCCCCGAACGGTTCCGGAACCACCCCCGCCTGGCCGGCCTCAACCTGCCGAACCTGGGCGGTTCGGGACATTCAATCCAGATGGTCGTGGGCGACCTGCTCGTGCAGACCACCGAGGACCTGCGCGGCGAGGCCGAGCTCGGCGACAACGGCCTGCCGCTGCTGCGCGCCCGCGACAAGCGGACCGGCGAGATCGTGGCCAGCGTCGAGGTGCCCATCCCGGGCCAGTACGGCATGATGACCTACCTCGACGACGGCGTGCAGTACATCCTCATGCAGGCAGGCAGCGCCCGGCGCCGGCAACCCGGCGCGCTCGTCGCGCTGCGGCTGCCGGACAGCGCGATCCGGTAGGGGGGGAGGGGGCGGCCGAGGCTGCCTTCTCCGCGGCCAAAGCCTACCTGTGTTCGCGCGAAGCCCGACAGATGAGTGAGAGCCTGCTCATGTGGGGTCGCAAGCTACCCGGTCTTGCGCAACGCCGCGGCCGCCTGCCAGAGATCCCAGTCGGCCTGGATGCCCATCCAGAACTCCGGGGACATCTCGAATAACCGGGCGAGCCGCAGCGCGGTATCCGCCGTGATTCCCCGCCGGCCGCGAACCACTTCATTCAAGCGGTTCAACGGGATCTCCATGCGCCGGGCCGCCTCGACTTGAGTGAGGTTCGCCGGCCGCAGAAACTCCTCGAGCAGCATCTCCCCGGGCGACGTCGGTGGACGCTTCAGATCCAGCACAGACCGCGGCCCGTCAATGGTAGTCCTCGCATCTGACCGCATCGGCATAGCCCCCTTGGAACCGAAACGTGATCCGATACTGCTCGTTGACCCGCACGCTATGGCACCCGCTCCGGTCGCCCTTGAGCGCCTCCAGACGATTGCCCGCGGGTAGCCGCAGATCCTGAATCGTCAGCGCGCGGTGTAGCGCGTCGAGTTTCCGCCGGATCACAGGCCACAACGGCTTCGGTAACCGGCGGGCGACTTTCGTATCGCGGCCGTAGTAGACATCGGCCGTCCCCGCATCGTCGAACGACCGGATCACTGCCCCAAATTACACGATTACCGGGTATTCCTCAACTTCTGACGGGCGCGAGGATCGCCGAGGGTTGCAGGGGGCTCGACGGTCTCGGCCCCCGACGATGGGTAATTGCGCCATCTACCGCGGTGCGAAACTCGATCTGCCCTTGATGGCCCAGCGGCCGTCCTGGCGCGTCACGAAATAGAGCGTGTCGAACCGCGCAATCTGCTCGCCGGCGGCGTTGTAGCGCAACAGCTCCAGCGCGACGTTGACGCCGTCGGCGGACACCTGCACGGGATTCACGTTGTGCGACGCGGTGCGCACCCAGCCGGTGCTGGCCAGACGGTCGAACGTGATGGCGCTTGCGGCCCGCGCCTCCGCCGACGGCTGGACCTGCCCCCCGATGGTGACCCGGTAGTGCGGATAGTGCAGGCTGGCGGCGTACGCCTGCGCGTCGCGGCGGTTTATCGCGTCCAGATACGCTTCGACCGCATCCACGGCCGCGCTCCGGCTGGCCTCCGCAACCGGGCCGGTAGCCGGCGGACCGGCCGAGAACCGCGCCTGGACGCCCCAGCGTCCGTCGCGTTCCGTGATCACGTAGAGCGTCTGCAGGGTCTGAATCGTGCGCCCGGCGGCGTCGACCCGCCGCGCGCGGGCTGCCACGTGCACCTTGTTGTTGCCGGCCTGCACGACGGTCCGCGCGTCCCAGTGCGAGCGCACCCAGCCGCGGGCCACGAGCGGTCCGAAGTCCATCCCGGCGGCGTACTCCTCTGCGCCCTGCCACGACCTGCTGCCGGGTGCGCCGGGCGCCTGCCGGGCGTGGGGATAGTGCAGCGTGGCGGCGAACGTGTCGGCGTCCCGCGCATTCCACGCCGCCAGGTATCGATCGTGGAGCTGCAGCGCCGCCGGCCCGTTGTCGGGCTGCGCGGGCACACTCGCGCCCGCCAACAACACAACCGCCGCGAGACAGCACAGGAAGCTGGGTGCGAGACGCATCGGCGCTCCTCCGGTTGCAGGGGCTTGTGGCCGCCACACCCTTGCGGTCATGCAAGGAATGTCAAGAACGATAGCGTGAGCATTCTGTGGGCGGCAATATGTCAGTGGACACCGAATCGCGGACCGGAGAGATTGCCTGCTACGCTCCCGGCAGCGCGAAGACGAAGAGGGTGTTGCCGATGCTCGGCCGCAGCTCCGGCGTCATCCGGCTCTGGGCGTTCGTGGTTCCCGTGGCGCCGGTGCTCACCGCGACGTACTGGCGGCCGCCGACGGCATAGGTGACGGGGAAGCCGGTGATCGGGGAGCCGAGGTTGATCTCCCAGAGCACGTCGCCCGTCTCCTGGTCGAGGGCGCGGAAGCGCCCGTTCGCGTCGCCGCCGAAGAGGAGGCGCCCGCCGGTCGTCAGCAGCGAGGTGGTGCCGGCGCGCTGCTCGTGGCGCCAGAGCGTTTCGCCCGTCTCGGCGGAGATGGCGTGGACCACGCCGAGGTGCTCCGTGCCCGGCGCGAGCTCCTCGCGCATCGTCAGGGCTATCACCGGGCTCTCCTCGATGGGCATGGCCATCATCTGCGCGCAGGTGTTGCGCAGCGGGAAGTACATCGCGTTGGTGAGCGGGCTGTAGGCGCCGGCCTCCCAGTTCCGGCCGCCGTACCAGGTCGGACAGACGGTTGCCGCCTGCCCCGTGGCGCGGAAGACGACCTCGGCATTCGTGGCCACCGCCCCGGTGGCCCCGTCGATGCCGGTGATGACGTTCTGGCCGACGGTGGGCGTGGCCCAGAGGAACTCGCCGGTGGCCCGGTCCAGCGTGTAGACCACGCCCGTCTTGCCGGGGATGCCGGTCATCACCTGGCGCCGCTCGCCGGGTTGCAGCCGCGGGTTGATCCAGCGCACCGCGGCTGGCGACGGCGCGACGGCCGTGTCGACGAGCATGCGCTCGAAGGGGTGGTCGAGGTCCCAGTGGTCGTTCAGGTGCTGACCATCGACAAAGCCATGTAAACCACACATATAGAATGGCTTATGTTGTTCCATGCCAGTTGGATTCCCTCGTCGTATCCCTCTTTCTGAACGGGAATCTGGTGGACCACCGAAGCCGTGCGCGGACGGTACGTCATTCAACGGATCCCGAGAGGCTCGGCGAGTCCGCCAACGGCACCCCTCGATTCAGGGCAGCAGTGCAAGGACGAACACGCCGATCACGCCGAGCGCGGCAACCCCGATGTGTCGCCACACGGACAGTGATGCTCTCGTGCTCTCTAGCTCCAGCTCGGCGCTGAACGCGCCCTCGACGGCCCGACGTACGAATTCCTCCGTGGAACAGCTCATGGCGATGAGCGGCGTACTCAACACGTCGCTCGTCCGGTGAATCACTTCTACGCTGTTGCCGGTGCAGCGAAGCGGTATGGCGTACCAGTCCCAGATTTGCCGGGCGAGGCTCAGGCCGTTCAGCTTGTCGTGAAGGGCGTCCGCGCGCGGCGTTCTTCCTTGCTGCCACTCCGCCCTTGGAACCGTCACGCCTGCCGACTTCAGGGCCGCCAGTATCGCCTCGATCTCTTGCTTGAACGCCTCCCTGGTTCCGCTCGAACCGGTCCCTTGTCCCATGTCAGCCGCGAGCACTTCAGGGAGGTCCGGATGACCCATCAAGCGTCGGCAGTAGTATCCGATCGACTCCTTCGGCGGCGTGGGAGCATCCCAAAGACGGAGATGCCCGTTCTCAAGCCCTTCTGCCGCGATGCTGGCGATATCGGCCGCGTCCGTCACGTGTCTGATCTGTCGTTCCGCCATCTCGAACCCTTGGGTCAGTCTGTTGCCGGAGGCGTGGTTCTCGTCGTCGACACCCTCCTGCTTTGGCCCCGGACATCGTAGCATCGCTGGCACTTCCTGCACGCTCGCGATCCGGAAGCGCCGGTTGGCCCGTCCCTGCGTTCACAGGCGTTGACGCCGAGTCGCGGCAGTTCACCAGCGTCGAGTTCGGACCCGGAACGACCTGGCCGCGGTTCGACGAATTCCGTCGAGCCGTGCCCGCAAGCTGGGAGTCGGGCCGGCGACCAGGACGATCTCGGTCCACGGCGCACCGAGCACTGCAAGCCCATTACGCCGCGCCGGGCCGTGACTGGATCCAAGACTCGAATCGCCGGCGAATCACACGGCGGTCGCAGCCCGTCGCCTTGGGAGGGCGACGGGCTTGCTGGACCGATTCGCGCGCCCGGCAACGGCACCGAGACCGGTATGCGCCACGCGTGATGCATCCCTTCCGGGAGGGTTTCCGCCCCGCCGCACCGCGATTCCGGACGCAACGATGGGCGGGCGCGGTCGACCCGTCGATGGGGGTCTCGTTCACGAGACGGACGCCTGCGTCCGTCAACAACCAGCCTCTGTCCGCGACGGTGGCCGGTGAGTCACCCAGCGGGCCGTAGCGAAGCGAAGGAACCGCGAATGCGGTTTGACTCGCCGGACGCCGTCGTGGCACCCGCTTCCGCCGCGCCGGGTGACGGCAGACGGCCGGTGGAAGCGCTCGCCGAAGCCGTCCGGTGTGGCGAGGCGAGCCGGCCCGGTGGCGGGCCGCTTCGATGGCCAGCCGAACCGGCTCGGGCGACGCGTCGTACGTCCGGCCGGGGGTCGAGGGGGCGGCGCCCCCCGCCAGCCCTTGTGTACACAAGGGGTATGCTGGCTCCTGATACCTAAAGGTTCAGGAGCCAGTGTTCCCGTGCTCTGATCTCGCGCCCGTCCGTCGCCTCGTCCCCGCCCGGATCCTCGTCGTCGCTCTCCCGGATCTGCTCGTGTTCGCCGTCCCGCTCGTTGCCGTTGTCCCCGCGCTCGATCTCCGTGAGTGGTAGCGGCAAGATGAAAAGGACTCCCCACCATTTGGCAAGGCCGTTGAGGGGGCATCCGTCGCGCACGGTTGCCCCGCGGCCGTCAACCCGCTGCGCGGGTCCTCCACTTCGTTCCGGCCCTACGGGTGACTGCCGCGACTGACCGTGCGGATTGCTCTTGAGGGCCAGCCAGAAGGCTGGCCCTCGTTTAACCCGGATTATGCGTGAAGGTGCGGTTGAGGGGGAGACACAGGAGCCTCCGTGTGGTACAAACGTAGTGCTCACAACGTTTTAGCCACAACGGAGACCCCTGCGTGACGCCTCAGACGATACCACAGACTGTTCTGTTCCCGGATCTGTTCGACAAGCCCCTCGTCGCCAGGTTCAACCAGGAACACGCCAGTTCCGACGGCGGCGGCGTCCTGCTCAAGGCGGCCGAGCGCGTGTATGGCTTGGTCAAGGCGTTCGCCCGGTGTCTGGCCGACAAACGCGCACCGGGGAAGATTCGGCACACGCTCGCGGACCTGATCGGCCAGCGGGTTTTCGGCATCGCGTGCGGTCATCCCGATGGCAACGATGCCGACCACTTGGCCGACGACCCCATCCACAAGCTGCTGCTCGGGCGGGACCCGGTGTCCGGCGCGCCCTTGGCGTCGCAACCCACGATCTCGCGATTCGAGAACGGCGCGCGCCGCACCGTGCTCTACCGGATGGGGCGCGAGTTGGCGGCGTGCGTCATCGAGCGTCATCGGCGTCGCCTGCAGGGGCGGGCGCGGCGCATCACCATCGATCTGGACCCGACCGACGACCTGACGCACGGGGCCCAGCAGCTCACGTTCTTCAACGGGCACTATGGCGGCTGGTGTTATCTGCCGCTGCTCGGGTTTCTGAGCTTCGACCGCGAGGCGGAGCAGTATCTGTGCGCGGCGGTGCTGCGGCCCGGGAAGGCAGTGGCCGCCGACGGGACCCTCGGGCTGCTGTGTCGGCTGCTTCCGCTGTTACGGGCGGCGTTTCCGCGGGCGCGGTTTCTCGTTCGGCTCGACGGGGGCTTTGCGACCCCGGAGATCTTCGATTTTCTGGATGCGGAGCCCCGGCTCGACTACGTCGTGGCGATAGCAAAGAACGCGGTGTTGCAGCGGCATGCGGAGTCCGCCATGCAGGTGGCCCGCGCGCAGAGCGAGGTCGGTGGCGAGACCGCGCACGTCTATACCGACACCCGCTACGCTGCCCGCACGTGGGACCACGAGCGCCGGGTCGTGATCAAGGCCGAAGTCGTTCGCCTCGCAGACCGCGAGCCGCGGGACAACCCGCGGTTTGTGGTAACGAATCTGCGGCAGACGCGGCGCTTCATCTATGAGAAGGTCTACTGTGCTCGCGGGGACATCGAGAATCGGATCAAGGAACTGCTCGATGGGCTGCAGATCGACCGCACGAGCTGCTGTCTGTTCTCGGCGAACCAGTTGCGCGTCTTCCTGACCGCCGCCGCCTACGTGCTCATGCAGGAACTGCGATTGCGGGCGGCGCGTACTGCGTGCGCCCGCAGCCAGGTGACGTGGCTGCGCGACCGGCTGCTGAAGCTGGGGGTCCACGTCGTCCGCTCGGTCCGCCGGGTGGTTCTGCATCTGCCGCGCTCGACGCCGCACCTCGAGGCGTGGCGGCACATCGCACTCGCGCTGGGCGCGCGCGCCGGATAGCCCACCCGTTGCGCCGCGCCCACCTGCTTCCTGGGCGGCATGGGCCGCTCCGCCGGCGGGGCTGTCGCTGCCCAACCCTCGCGTCCGTCATGCTCCCCCGGTCGGCTGCTCAACCCCGGCTCCGCTTGCAGGCGACGATGTCCGAGACTCATTCCTGCGCCGACCACGCCCTTTGGCGGTCGAATCTGGACCTTCATGAATAATGCAGGCTAAGGCTGGCAAGCGGCGCAAGGTGGCCGCTCCGTTGTCGCGGAGAACCGATCCAGCAGACCGGGAGGACTGGACGAGAGCAACCCCCACCACCGCAGACCAAGCCGGAACGCCGAGACCGAAGGGCTCAAGGCTCGGCTCACGTAGTTGCGCTTCGGACACGGTGCGGGTCGAAGCGGGCGCGGTCGCGTAGCATCGCACAGGCGACGCTGAGCAGGCGGTCCGCCACCGAGCGCAGCGCGCGTGCGTGGCCGTGACCGCGAGCCCGGAGCGACTGGTACTTGTCGTGGCTGGCCGGGTCGCGGTGGGCGGCGACGCGGGCCCAGTGATAGGCGGCATCGCGCAGCCGGTTGTGGGCTGCCAGCCTCCGCGTCACGATCATGCTCTTCCCGGAACGGCGGGTGACAGGAGCCACCCCGCAGAGGCAGCGAAGGGCACCGAAGTCCCGCCGTCTTACCGCATCGCCACCCTCGGCAAGCAGCGCGGCCAGCACCTTGGTGCCGATGCCCGGCAGCGACAGCAGGATGGCCGCATCCCGGGGCTCCTGCGACGAGGGCTCGTCCTCCGTCGACGCGCTCGGGTCGTCCGCTGGGGCAGCGCCGGTGAGCTGATCCACCAACCGGCCGAGCTCACGGTGCGCGTGGTCGAGCTGGCGGTTAACCAGGGCCAGGCGTTCGGCGACGAGCCGCACGTGTGCAACGGCGGCCTCGGCCGCGCCCGGGGCGAGCTTGACGGCTGGCGCTCGCAGCCGATCACGTAGGGTGGAGGCGCTGATCCGACGGATGCGGTGCTGCTTCAACACTCTGGTGAGCGTCACCTCGCGAACGCGTCGAGCCGCGCGCGGTGTCGGCAGACGTCGCCAGAGGTCGAGGACCCACGGCGCCGCGACATCGTCGTCAACCGCGTCGAGGAACTGCGGGTAGTAGCGCCAGAGCTGCTGCCGCATGCGATTCGCCAGGCGAACGCGTTCCCGCGTCAAGTCCTCGTCGAGACGGGACCACTCCCGCAACTCGATGATCGCCGGGTCGGTCGGCTCCAGCTGTCGCAGACAGTGCGGGTCGGTGCGCAGCGCCGAGGCGAGCACCCGGGCGTCGCGCCGGTCGTCCTTCGCGCCCGCTGGCGACATGCGGTCCCGGAAACGGTCGAGCTGCTTCGGGTTGATCGAGTGGACGACGAAACCCCGCTCCATCAGACTCTCGACCACGGGACCGCTCGGCGTTTCGACCGCAACGCCGACTTCACTCTCGTCAGCGGCCCCGAATGACAGCAGCCAGTCGGCCATCTGCGACAGCCCCGCGCCGCCGTGCTCAAACTCCCGTTCCCCGAGCACCTTCCCGGCGGCGTCGAGCACGCACGCCTGATGCTTCTGCGATCCCCAGTCGATACCCACGAACCAAGTCAGCTTCAAGTTGAACCTCCGGTCTGCCGAATCGAACGGGCGCGCCCCGATGCCTGCCGTTCCCTGTACTGGCGCTCTACGGCGCAAACTCCCCACGGGGCATCCATCGGTGGCTGGACCGCCGGGGCACAAGTCCTTTTCAGGTGCTCGAAGCACTGGGACCCCTCGGTACTCCCGGTGGCCTGCCCGACGCCGCGAGACCCTCCCGCGGCGTCATCGGGAAAGGTACAGGGACCCCCTGAGCACTCGGAAACAGCGATTCCCTGGGGATGATCGACGGTGCGAGACACGGTCGTCTCGTCGAGCGAGCCAGGAGGACGCGGAGGTGATCAGGATGTCTCAGTGGGCCGAGGTCCGCCACCTGCATCTGGTGGAGGGTGTGCCGAAGAAGGAGATCGCGCGGCGGTTGCAGATGGACGTCAAGACGGTGCGGCGAGCGATCCGCCGGGCGACGCCGCCGGTGCGGGTGTCGCCGCCGCGGCCCGGCACCCTGGACCCGTGGCGGGAGCGGATCCGGAAATGGCTGCGCGAGGAGCCGCGGTTGACGGCGAAGCGGATTCGACGGTTGCTGCTGCCGTTGGCGGGACCGGTCCCGGCGCGCACGGTGCGGCGCTACGTCGATCGGGGCTGCTGAGGGTGGGCCGCTGGCGCTCGCGGTCGTCGTCGGCTCGTCGCCGTTCACCTCGGCCGCCCGTGGTCGTATCAGCACCGGGTCGAGCCCGGTCGCCCATCAGCGCGGCGCCACATGGGCGACTGCACCAAGCCCATGAGCCGATCCCGTGCTCATCTGCGCAATCTCCCACTGGAACCCCTTGGTGGGTTCGGGAGGTCCAGATGATGGGAGGGGGATGTTCCTCGCGGGCCGCGGCAACCTGCGCGGCACTGGCGGTCATTGCTGTCGCCACACCGGCGCGCGCCCAGGAGAGCGACGCGCCCCGGCCGGCGGCTGCACAGTTCGGCGACGTGCTGGAGTTGCAGTTCGGCGCTGGGTACCTCTTTCGGGACGGCGACCTGGCGTTCCTGCCGAGCGTGGAGATGGGAGTCGTCCTGTGGTGGCAGGAGTCATGGGGGTTTTCGCTGCGGCGCTCGACGACCATCGGAGAGCACATGGCATCGTACGACTACGGCGACGGCACGCGGACGGGGGGGCGCAATTTTCGTCACTGGACGGGGACGCTCCGGTACCGCCGCGCCTTGGGCTCGACGCTGGAATTGAATCTCGGTGCAGGACTGACGTTCGGTGCCTACGACCATCTCACTTGGCATCCTGGCGCGGCGCGGAACTCCCCGGAGGCCTGGACGCAGGGCGGCTTCGGAGGGATCCTGGGAGAGGTGCTCGTCGGTAAGCGGATCGCGCCGCGCTGGGGGGTGAAGGCAGGGCTCGTCACCTATCTGGTGCTCGACGAAGCCCCGGCGGTCGTGCCCGTCGCCTTCGGGGTCATGTCGTTCTAGGAGTCCGCGTGAGACGCCGCGTGTGCGCCATGTCGGCGGTGCAGGGAGTCCTCCGCTCGGTGCAGTCCGTCCAGATACGCCGCCCAATCGTCCATCAACCGCCGCCTGCGCTCGAACAGGTCCGACCTCGCGTAGGCCGCCTCGACCTTGTTGCCGACAACGTGGGCCAGCGCCGCCTCGATGACCTCCCGCGGATGGTCCGTCTTCTCGGCCGCCCAGTCGCGGAACGACGAGCGGAAGCCATGAGGAACGGCCGGGACCCGCTGACGCTCCAGCAGCCGGCGCAGCACCTTCTCTTCGAGCGGCTCCCCGTCGCCCACCGTGAACACGACCCGACCGCCATCGTCGCCGAACGTCCGCGACGCGTCGAGGACCTCCACGGCGCGGCGGCACAGCGGGACGCGGTGCTCCCGGTTCGCCTTCATCCGCGCTGCCGGGACGGTCCACACATGGTCCGTCGTGTCCATCTCGGCCCACCGCGCCCCGCGAACCTCGCCCCATCGCGCGGCAGTCAGCACGAGCAACTCGAACGCCAGCTTGACGGCCTCCGCCGCGTCCGAAGCACGGACCGCCGCGATCGCCGCCGCCACGTCCCGGTGCGGCAGCGCCCGCATGTGCCGGACGACCTCGTTCTGCTTGCCAAGGACCGGACCGAGCCGGTCACACGGATTGTCCGGCCGCAGGTTCATCGCGATGGCCCACTCCATCACGGCGCTGATGCGTTGCCGCACGTTCCGGGCCGTCTGGACCTTCACGTGCCAGATCGGCGTGAGGACCTCCAGCACGTCGGCGCTTGCGATCTCGGAGACTGGCCGGTTGCCGATGCGGGGGAAGGCATGGCGTTCGAGGCTGTTCAGCCAGGTCCGGGCATGGATGGGGCTGCGCCAGCCGGCCCGCTTGCCCTCGACGACGCGGGCCGCGGCGTCGGCGAAGGTCGGCATGGCATCGGCGCGGCGCCTCTCGGCGAGCGGGTCGCCGCCCTCGCGGGCGAGCTTGCGGTTGGCCAGCGCCCGGTCCCGTGCCTCGGCCAGCGAGACCAGGGCGGTGCTGCCGAGTCCGAGTTCGCGTTTTCGGCCTCGGACGACGATCCGCTGGACCCAGCTCCGCGTCCCGGTGGGCTGGACGACGAGGTAGAGCCCCTGCCCGTCGCAGTGCCGGCCGGGCGGGGCGGAGCGGACGAAGGCGGCCGACAGCGCCTTGTCGGGGTGCCGGCCTCGGGGCTTGGTTCTGCGCGGTCTGCTCGCCGGGCTGCATCCGCTTTCCATTCCCATATTATACACGGGAACGAGGCGGATCGCACGGGACATCCTGACCCGCTTGGGCCACCGCCGACGAATCATAAACGATTACTACGCAGTCAGTTATGGGATATCAGGCACGGCGCTGAACGTCTGCGGACCCCTGGCGCCCGTTGAGGTGCTGGTAGTACCAGACGATGTCGCCGGTGTCGGCGTCGAGGGCCAGCGTCGAGTTGTGGTAGAGATGCTGCCGGCCCACGCCGCCCAGCATGAACTTGGGCGACGGGGACGTCACCGACGTCCCGACGTAGACGAGGTTCAGCGCCGGGTCGAAGCTGGGCACCATCCAGGCCCCGACGTGGCGCCGCTGCTCGTAGGGGACGCCGCCCCAGGTCTCGTCGCCCGGCTCGCCGGGCGCGGGAATCAGGCGCGTGCGCCAGAGCTCCTCGCCGGTCGTTGCATCATGCGCGGTGACGACGCAGGCGTCGGGGCCCCCCTGCGGCAGGCACCCCCGGCCCGACACCACCTTGCCGTTGGCGATGATGGGGCCCGACGTCTGGTGGGCCGGGTGCGTCGTGTAGTCCAGGATGCGGGTCTCCCAGGCCAGCCGGCCCGTCGCGGCGTCGAGCGCCAGCACGTGGCCGTCGGTGCTGGTGTGCAGGATCGTGCCGCCGTAGATGGCGATGTTGCGGTTGCCCTCGGCGAGCGCGGGCAGGATGAACGTCTCGAGGTCGTCCGGACGCGCGCGGCGGTACTCCCAGAGCAGGTCGCCCGTGACCGCGTCGAGCGCCTGGATGACGTCGCGCGGATTCGGCATGTACATGATGCCGTCGTGAACGAGCGGCGTGCCCTGCTGGCGCCCGCCCGTCAGGCCCCGCGACCAGACCATGCGCAGCTCGCCCACGTTCCCGCCGTCGATGGCGTCGAGCGGGCTGTAGCCCCAGCCGTCGAGCGTGCGGCGCCACATCAGCCAGTCGGCCGGGTCGGGGTTCTGGAGCATCGCGTCCGTGACGGGGACGAAGTCGCCGCTCGGCTGAGCCTGGGCGGTCGCCAGGCCCCCCGCGACTTGCAGCACGGTGGCCGCGACGACAAGCGCATAGCGTGACAGCGGGCGTCGTTGGCGCATGCAGGCACTCCTCGCTGGTGGGGAACAGTCCACGGCGAAGCAAACCATTGGAGCCGGCGGGAGTCAAGACCGCGCAACGCAACTTGCCCGACGCGCGGCCCCGCGGCGGTCGACCCTGTCCTCTACGGGGACTTTCGGCCGAGGTCGGCGAGCAGGTTGTTGTCGATGCGCGTGTTGACGGCGGCGATCTGCGCCGTCAGGTCGCGCCGGACGCCGTCCACGTCGCGCCGGACGCCGTCCACGTCGCGCCGGACGCTCTCGACCATCCGCCACACGCCGACCAGGACGCCCACGCCCGTGAGCACGGTGGCGATCACGTCGGGACTCATACGTCCATCGTAGCAGCAACGCATCTTGCGAGGACCGCGACGGCCGGGCGCATTTCGCGCATGCCCGGGATTCGGCGTCGCCGCGCGGCGCATCTCATGCCGGCAGCGCCAGAGAGGCGAACAGGCGGCCCAGCCGGTCGAGGCCCGCCCGGAGCTCCGCCGCCTCGCCGCCGAAGCCGATGCGCAGGTACCCCTCGAGCCCGAAGTGCGCGCCGGGCGCGACGAGCACGCTGGCGGTCTCGCGCAGCCGCGTCGCCAGCGCCTCCGACCCGATGGCGTGCGGGTAGCGGACGAAGGCGATGGCGCCCGCCTCGGGCGGGACGTGGGACAGCCCCGCGCCGGCCGCGGCGATCCAGTCGCGGACGATGGCGTGATGGTCCGCGATGCGGCGCCGCGCCCGCCCGAGCAGGCGCCGCCGCACGTCGGGCGCCAGGGCCACGCGCGCCAGCCGGTCGCTCAGGGCGGCCGGTGCAATCGACGTGAAGTCGCGCCGGCTCCACAGCTCGGCGGCGAGCGCGGGGGGAGCGACGGCCCATCCGATGCGCAGGCCCGCCAACCCGTAGGCCTTCGACAGCCCGCCCGTGACGACCACCCGCTCGTAGCGGCCCCAGGCCGACGCGGTGGGGCTGCCGTCGCGCTCGGCGCCGCGGTAGACCTCGTCGGAGAGCACCCACGCGCCGTGCCGCGCCGCCGCGGCGCACACGGCGTCGACCTCGGCCGCGGTGAGCCGAGCGCCGGTCGGGTTGTTCGGATTGCAGAGGAGGACGAGCCGCGTCCGCTCGGTGACGAGGGTGTCGAGCGCATCGAGCGCGGGCGCCCAGCGGGCGCCGCCGCCTGCTCCGCCCCCTTCGCGGTCGAGGCGCAGCGGCCAGGGGCGGACGCGCGCACCGTGCGCGGCGGCCAGCAGGTGCGTCTGCAGGTAGTTCGGGTGCAGCACGACGACCTCGTCGCCGGGCTCCACGAGGCGCCAGCAGGCGAGGAAGTTGGCCTCGGCGCTGCCGGCCGTGATCAGCACGTGCTCGGCCGACGCGCCCGGGTGGTCGGCGGCGACCAGCTCGCGCAGCGCGACCGTGCCGTTCGTTTGCGGGTAGCCGAGCTGCTCGCGGAGCAGGCTGCCGACGTCGTCCGCCGGGAGCAGCTCATCGACGCGCAGGGGTTCGACGCCGCTCTCCGACAGGTTGATCTCGACCTGGTTCTCGTAGACGGACTGGAGGCGCTCGAGGGCGAAGGGTTCGATGTTCACGCTGGCCGATCCTAAATCAGACGGGGCTGCGCCCCGAGCCCCCGGCGTCCGCTTGCGGGGGCCCCTTCGCCCCGCGCCGCTCCCGCCGAGGCGCGCTGTGCGCAGCTTCCTTCCGACGGGGCTGCGCCCCGAACCCCCGGCGTCCGCTTGCGGGGACCCCTTCGCCCCGCGCCGCTCCCGCCGAGGCGCGCTGTGCGCGCCTTGCGCCGTCGGCGCCGCGTCAGTCGCGCAGCGCGAACGTCGACAGGGCGTGCCCGGAGATGACGGCCACGTACTGCCGGCCGTCCACCTCGTAGGTCATCGGGCCGTTGATGATCTGGCTGCCGAGGCTCACCTTCCAGAGCAGGTCGCCCGTGCGGGCGTCGAGCGCCTGGAAGTAGCCCGACCGCGCGCCGGTGAACAGCAGGTCGGAGGCGGTCGTCAGGATGCCGCTGCGGATGACGTCGGTCATCTCGAACTTCCACTGCTGCTCGCCCGTCAGCGCGTCGAGCGCCAGCACGGCGCCGCTGCCGAGCGCTTCCGTCCAGTCGTTGATGGGGCCGCGCGTCACTCGCGGCATGCCCGCGGCGTCGGGCACCGGCGCGGCCTCGGCAATGCCGCCGCCGGTGAAGAACTCGCCCTCCTCGTACTCCTCCGGCTCGCCGCCGAAGATCGAGGCGTAGTTCTCCCAGGCCGGGACGTAGAGCAGCTCCGTCCGCGGGCTGTAGGACGGCGAGTACCAGTTCGTCCCGCCCGCGATGCCCGGATACGTGGGCGACCCGGCGGGCTGCGGCGTCTCCACCGGCCGCCCGCTGTCGTCGAGCGCCTCGGCCCAGTTGACCGACACGAACGGGCGGCCGGTCAGGAAGCGGCCGGTGGCCCGGTCCAGCACGTAGTAGAACCCGTTGCGGTTGGCGAACAGCATCACCTTGAACTCGGTGTCGTTGCGGGTGATGTCGGCCAGCACCGGAATCTGCACCGCGTCGTAGTCGTAGGGGTCGCCCGGCGTGAACTGGAAGTGCCAGCGCAGCTCGCCGGTGTCGGCGTCCAGCGCCACGACCGAGCTCGTGTAGAGGTTGTCGCCCGGCCGCTGCGCGCGGTTGAAGTCCGGGCCGGGATTGCCCGTGCCCCAGTACGTCAGGTTCAGGTCCGGGTCGTACGACCCGGTCAGCCAGGCCGCGCCGCCGCCGTGCTTCCAGGCCTCCGGGTCGCAGTAGGTCTGCGGATCGGGCGGACACGGCTCCCACGTCTCGTGGCCGGGCTCGCCGGGGCCGGGAATGGTGTGGAAGCGCCAGACCTCCTCGCCGGTCTCGGCGTCGAGCGCCGCGACGAAGCCGCGGATGCCCTGGTCGCCG
This sequence comes from Vicinamibacterales bacterium, assembly GCA_963665465.1. Taxonomy (GTDB): domain Bacteria; phylum Acidobacteriota; class Vicinamibacteria; order Vicinamibacterales; family UBA8438; genus JAAXGX01. The sequence continues at coordinate 1,951,104 of OY762226.1, read as the reverse complement.
CCGGTCGAGCCCACCAGCACCTTGCCGCGGACGGCCAGCGGCGCCAGCGTGAAGGCGTACGCCAGGTTCTTGTCCGCCACCTCGGTGTCCCAGAGCTCGGTGCCGGTCGTCGCGTCCACCGCCACCACGTGGGCGTCGAGCGTCGCCATGAACACCTTGTTGCCGAGCACCGCCACGCCGCGGTTGTTCGCCTGGCAGCAGGCGCGGTGGTCGGCCGGCGTCGGGTAGCGGTAGATCCAGTACACGCGCCCGGTCCGGGCGTCGAGCGCCACGATGTCGTTCGGCCGCTGCGTCAGGTACATCACGCCGTCGACGACGATCGGCGTCGCCTGCCACGTCCCCATGACCGGCGTCTGGTACACCCACTGCAGCGCGAGGTCGCCGACGTTGTCGGGGGCGACCTGGTCGAGCCGGCTGTAGCGCTGGCTGAAGTAGCCGCCCGAGTAGGTCAGCCAGTTGCGGGGCTCGCCCGCCGCGTCGCGCAGGCGTTCGAACGCGACCTGCCCGTGCACGCTCGCGAGCGTCAGGGCGGACAGGATCGCCGCCAGCACGGTGCGTCGCGCGGCCGTTGCTGTCATGGTCATCAGGCCATATCTTTGCGTGATCGACGAAGGCCGTCAACGCAGAAGGCGGTATCCTTTGGGGCGGGAGGAGCACAGCGATGAGGCGAGCATTCGCGGCGGGCGTCGTCGCCCTGGCCCTGGCGGGCGCCGGGTGGCTCGGCGGTCCGGCGGCCGGCCAGGAGGCGCCGGCCGGACCGGCCTGGCCGATGCTGGAGGACGGCTGGGAGCCGCCCCGGACACCGTGGGGCGTTCCGGACCTGGCGGGCATCTGGGACAGCAAGAGCTCCACGCCGCTGGAGCGGTCCGACGAGCACGCCGGACGCGAGTTCCTCACCGACGAGGAGGTCCGCGCGATCGACGAGGCGAGCCTGGCGGTGGAGCAGGGCGACGAGGCGCAGGGGCGGGACGTGCGCGGCGAGCCCGGGACGCAGGCCGATGTCGAGGGCGCCTACAACAACATCTTCAGCACCGGGCTCGGCGTGCGCTACAGCCGGCATCGGCGCACGGCCCTCATCGTCGACCCGCCCGACGGGAAGGTGCCCGCCATGACCGAGGAAGGCGCCGCGCGGCAGGACAGCATCCGCCAGCGCTTCGCCGCGCGGGCGGCGGCCGCCGCCGCCGCGGGCATCGATCTGCCCTACTTCGTCGACATGGAGGACCGCTACGACAACCCGGAGGATTCCGGCTACCTCGAGCGCTGCATGGGCGTGACGATACCCTGCACCGGCGGGCTGTGCGGATTCAGCCGGATCGTCCAGGGCCCGGGCTGGGTCGGCATCTACTACGAGCAGGGGCACGGCGGGGGAGCGTACCGCCGCATTCCGCTCGACGACCGGCCCCACCTGCCGCCGCACATCCGGCAGTGGCTCGGCGACTCCGTGGGGCGCTGGGAAGGCGACACGCTCGTCGTCGACACCACCAACTTCACCGACCGCACCAGCTACCGGGGGTCCGGCGAGGACCTGCACCTCGTCGAGCGCTTCACGCGCGTCGCCCCGGACCTGATGCAGTATCGCATCACGGTCGACGACCCGTCCACGTGGACGCGGCCGTGGACCATGGATCTGGCCCTGGTGCGGCAGGACGATACCGAGAACCTGATCTTCGAGTCGGCGTGCCACGAGGGGAACTACTCGCTGACCGGGATGCTCGCCGGCGCCCGCATCGACGAGCGGGCCGGACGGTAGAGCTGGAGGAAGCGCCATGAACGTTCGAACAGTTGGAGCCGTCGTCGTCCTCGTCGCCGCCTGCGCGCTGGCGACCCCCGCCGCCCAGGAAGCGCCCGAGCCGCGGTCCGGCGCGGCGGTCGGCATCAGCGGTCTGCTGGACCGCGTCGAGGGAGGGAAGATCCCCCGCACGCCCTGGGGCACGCCCGACCTGCGCGGCGTCTGGAACAACTCGAACCGGACGCCGCTCGAGCGGCGCACGGCCGCGGAGATCGAGCGCGGCCAGCTCGCCCAGGCGCCGGTCATCGAGGCCACGCGCGGCACCGGCGCGGGTTGGGTCGAGCAGGTCACCGACGCCGACCGCGAGTCGCTCATCGTCGACCCGCCCGACGGTCGCATCCCGGCGCTGCTGCCCGCGGCGAGGCAGCGGCTGATCGAGCGCGAGAACGCGCGCGCGGGGCGCGGCGAGGCCGATTCGTGGCTCGACCGCAACTCCTGGGAGCGCTGCATCACGCGCACGCTGCCCATCGCCATGATCCCCAACATCTACAACGCGAACTACCAGATCTTCCAGACGCCGGACCACGTGGTGGTGCTCATGGAGATGATCCACGAGGCGCGCATCATCCCGCTGGACGACCGCCCGCACGTGGCCGACGGCGTCCGCCAGTGGCTGGGCGACAGCCGCGGCCGCTGGGAGGGGGACACGCTGGTGGTCGAGACCGAGCGGTTCAACGATCGGCTCGACGGCGGCGAATACCAGCCGTCGCACATCATCCAGACCACGCACCGGGGTCCGGGCGGCACCCTGCGGCTCGTCGAGCGCTTCCGCATGCTCGACGAGAACACGATCGACTACCGCTTCACGGTGGAGGATCCGGCGACCTACACGGGGCCGTTCACGGTCTCGCTGCCGATGACCCGCCGCGACACGGTGAGCGATCCGCTCAACCACCTGTTCGAGTACGCCTGCCACGAGGGCAACCACGGGATGATGAACCTGCTCAGCGCCGGCCGCTCCGACGAGGAGCAGGCGGTCGAGGCGGCGGCGCGGGTCTCGCGGCAGCGCCAGGAGGCCGGGCACCCCGGCGTGCGCGAGCCTGCCGTTCCGTTCGTGCCGTGAGCGTGGTAGCCAGGGGGGAGGACAGCATCCGCGCGGACCCCGACCGCGTGCTGCCGGCCGGCTACGTCAACCCCGTGCTGCAGTGACCCTGCCGCCGCGGCTTGCGGGCGGGACCAGCCGGGCGCTGGTCGTGTCGCTGGCGGCGCGGATGCGGGCGGCGGCGCTGGCCGCGTGCCTCGGCGCCTGCCCGGACGCCGCCGCGCTGGCGCAGAGCGGCTTCCGCCCGGCGCCGGCCGACGCCGAGCGCGAGCCGTCCGTCGGGGAGCTGGTCGGCGGCGAGGTCGAGGTCGCGGCCGCCGAGCCGCCCCCCGGCCTGCCGGCGGCGGCCGGCATCCTGCCCGGCCGGCCGACGGTGCGCCCGGCCCGCGTGAACGCGCCGCCCGCGATCGACGGCCGGCTCGACGACACCGCGTGGGCCGGCGCGCTGCGCATCACGGACTTCGTCCAGCTCCAGCCGCTCGACGGCGCGCCGGCAACCGAAGCCACCGACGTCTACCTGGCGTACGACAGCACCGCGATCTACCTCGGCTTCCACGCACGGTACTCGGATCCGGGCATGATCCGCGCGAATCGTTCCGACCGCGACCGCACGTTCCGCGACGACCTCATCTCCGTCTACTTCGACACGTTCCTCGATCAGCAGCGGGCATACGTCTTCACCGTGAACGCGTACGGCGTCCAGGGCGACTCGATCGTCAGCTCGCGCGGCGGCGGCGGGTTCGGGGGACGGCGCGGCCGCGGCGGCGGCGGCCTTCCGCGGGGAGACGACTCGTGGGATGCCCTCTTCACCACCGCCGGGCGCCTGGTCGAGGACGGCTTCACGGCGGAGATGGCCATTCCGTTCAAGAGCTTGCGCTACCCGCGGCGCGACGGCCGCACGGCGCACCGCTGGGGGCTGCAGATCGCGCGCCGGATCGGCGGCAAGGACGAGACCGTCGTCTGGTCGCCCGTATCCCGCGGCGTCGCCGGCTTCCTGCCCCAGATGGGCGTGGTCGAAGGGCTGATCGACCTGTCGACGAGCCGCAACATCGAGATCCTGCCGACGTTCACGGCCATTCAGTTCGGCTCGATCGACGCCGCGAGCGGCGACTTCACCACGGCCGACCCGGCGCCGGAAGGCGGCGTCAACTTCAAGTACGGCGTCACCTCGAATCTGACCGCGGACTTCACGCTCAATCCCGACTTCTCGCAGATCGAATCGGACCGGCCGCAGATCGAGCTCAACCAGCGGTTCGCGCTCTTCTATCCGGAGCTGCGCCCGTTCTTCCTCGAGGGCGCCGAGATCTTCGACATTCCCGGCCCCGTCGACGCGGTCCACACGCGCACCATCGTCGACCCGTTCTACGGGGCGAAGCTGACCGGCAAGGTGGGGCGTACCACCGTCGGGCTGCTGTACGCCAACGACGAGGCGCCGGGCAGCGTGGAGGACGCGGCCGACCCGGTCTTCGGCCAGGCGGCCCAGACGTTCGTGGGGCGCGTGCGCTACGACCTGTACGCCGAGTCGCACGTCGGCGCCATCGTCACCAGCCGCGAGCTCGTCGGCGGCCACAGCCGGCTGGCGGGCCTCGACAGCAACTTCCGGCTGGGCAGCACCCAGAGCATCGCGTTCCGGGCGATGGGCACCCAGCACCGCGACCTCGACGGCGTCGACCGCAGCGGGCACTACCTCGAGGCGGTGCTGCGCAAGCAGGGCCGCAATCTCGGCTACCGGTTCCTGTCGTTCGTCCTCTCGCCGGACTTCCGGACCGACGTCGGGTTCGTACGCCGCACCGACCAGCAGCGCACCCTCGGCGACGTCTCGTATCAGTGGTGGCCCGAGAGCTGGCTCGTGAGCTGGGGGCCCGAGGGCCGCTACGCCCGGAACTACGCCTTCGACGGCCACCTGCAGGACGAGGAGGTCCGGCTCGGCCTCAACTTCAACTTCGCGCGGAACTTCGGGGTGAACGGCCGCGTGAGCCGGGACATGGAGCGCTACGGCGGCATCGACTTCTTCAAGACGCGCTACCGCTTCTTCACGCGCTACAGCACGACCCGCTTCGGCGTCGGCGCGGGGATGAACCGCGGCGACGAGATCTTCTACGACGAGGCCAACCCGTTCCTGGGCCACGAGACCAGTGTGTACTCGTTCATCAGCCTGCGGCCCATTCCGCGCCTGCAGTCGGACGTCAACGTCAACACCAGCCGGTTCACGGATCGCCGCACCGGCGGCGGCGAGGTGTTCGACGTCAAGATCTTCCGGGCCCTGTCGACCTACCAGTTCACCGAGCGCCTCCTGGTGCGGAACATCGCCGAGCACAACACGTTCGACAAGACGCTGGCGCTGAACCTGCTGGTCACGTACCGGGTCAATGCCGGCACGGTGTTCTACGTGGGCTACGACGACCATCATCAGCAGGCCGACCTGATCGAGCGCGACCGCGACGGCGACGGCATTCCCGACCGCCTGTTCCACACCGCGGAACGCCGGCGCACGAACCGCGCCGTCTTCGTGAAGCTCCAGTACCTGTTCCGCTATTAAAATCGAAATAGGCGGTTGATCTTGATCACGAAGCTGCGGTTCTGCAGCTCGGGGTGGCGCGGCGTGAGCGTGTCGCGCTGCTCGTTGTAGACCACGAACAGCTCGCTGCCGGGCTGGTACTCCCAGCGGAAGCGGACGTTCGCGCCGAGCGAGGCGTTGCTCGAGTTGTACTGCACCAGGGCGCTGACGAACATCAGCGGGGTGGCGGTGTAGGTCGTGCGGGTGGTCACCAGGCTGGTCGTGAAGCGGCCCTGCGGCAGCTCGACGCGGTTGTAGGAGATGCCCGGCTCGAGCGACAGCCGCGGCGTGAGCTCGAGGCGGCCGCTGCGGAACCCTCCCGGCAGGCCCATCTCGACGGTGGTCTTCTCGCCGCCGTAGAAGCTGCCGTGCTGGACGGCCAGCATCCCGGAGAAGGCCCGCTGGCGGCCGAACTGGTACGCCACGCGGGTGTCCTCGAAGCGGTAGCCGGCGACGGGAATCGCGACGTCGTCGGCAATCTGGAACGGCCTGTCGAGGAACTCGTAGCTGCGGGTGTACTCGATGTCGAACTGGTCGGCGTTCTCGAACTCGATGCCGAACAAGCCCTGCGCCAGACGCGTCTCGACCACGCCCGCCCGGCTCGTGTAGTAGTCGAACCGGCCTTCCCAGGTGAACCGCCGCACGGCGGCGATGCCGTACGGCCGCGGGCTGAACCGGAACGATCCGAAGCTGCGGTCGAAGTCCTCGCGGCGCAGGAATCCCACGTCCGGCCGGAAGTCCCCGCCCACCGCGAGATGCTCGAGCTGCACGCCGTAGCGGTCGCCGCGGTATTCGAACTTGGCCCGATAGCTGACGTCGTCGCCCCCGGAGCCGGGCGTCTCGGTCCGCGCCCAGTAGGTGTCGATGTTCACCGTGTCGTGGAACCCGAAGTTGGCGTCGGCGCCGTACGTCTCGCTCGAGCCGGGACCCAGGGTGGAGACCGACCGGCCGGTGAAGATCGCGCCGATGCTGCTCCGCCGCAGCAGGTCCCGCTTGATGCGCAGGACCGAGAAGTTGGTCGGCACGGCGCCCGTGGCCGCCTCGTCCCCGGTCCGGATGTTCATCGCGCCGACGGTGAACCGCCCGACCCGGCCGGTGAGGCGGCCGCCGGCCTGCATCGGCACCTCGCGTCCCTCGTTGAGGCCGATGCGGCGGCTGTAGAAGAGCACCGGCGTGTCGTTGTTCACCCCGAACGGGCCGGTGCCGCCGCCGCCGAAGGCGAACACGCCCTGGTTCTCGAGGAAGAACTCGCGCTTCTCCGGAAAGAAGAGGCTGAAGCGCGTGAGGTTGACCTGCTGCTCGTCGGCCTCGACCTGGGCGAAGTCGGTGTTGAGCGTCAGGTCGGCGACCAGGTTCTGCGTCACGCCGTACTTGACGTCGAGCCCCGCGTCGCCGCCCAGCTGGTTGGAGATGCGCGGGGTCGTGGTCCGGTCGCTGGTCAGGTCCGTGATGGCGTACGGCTTGATCTCGAGCGTGGTGCCGCCCTGCGGCGCCTCGAGCCCGACCAGCGTGGCCGCCAGCGAGGACAGGAAGATGGCGCCCGGCTCGCGCGACACGGGCATGGGCACGACGTACGACAGCTCGTTCTTCCAGAAGACCCGCCGGCTGACGTTGAGCCCCCAGACCTGCGCCCGTCCCGGCCGGTAGCGCAGCGACTTGAACGGGATGGCGGCCTCCAGCGTCCAGCCGCCCTCGAAACGCCCGGTCTCCGCCTCCCAGACCGGATTCCAGTCGCCGTTGTAGTCGCTCTCGGAGGTCAGCTGGCCGTCCATCCGGCCGCCGATGGGGTTGACGTTGAAGATCATCCCGTTGCGGCGGTCGTAGAAGCTGTCGATCATGAAGCCGATGCGCTCGTTCTGGAGGATGTTGAAGCTGTCCCGGCGCATCTCGTTGGCGACCCACCGAGACTCAGGGGCCGAGTCCCAGCAGCGCGCGCTGATGTAGAAGTTGTCGTCGTCGAACAGCACCCAGACCTCGGTGCGCTCGCTGGCCGGCTGGCCCGCCAGGGGCAGGGTCTGCACGAAGTCCGAGAACGGCGGCGTGTCGCGGTACACCGCCTCGTCGAGCGTGCCGTCGACCTCCAGGGCGGCGACCCGCACCGCACGGATGGTGGCCCGGCCCGTCGCGTCGCGGCGGATGGTCGCGGGCGCCTCCGGCGGCGGCGGTCCGTCGATGGCGCGGGCGGGCGGCCGGAACCCGGCGGCCGGCCCGCTCCCGGCGGCAGGGGCCGCGCCGGCGGGCGGCGGTCCGACGGCCCGGCGGCGGCCGAGGCCCGGGCCGGGGTTGTCCGGCGCCGCTGGCGCCGCCGCCGGGCCGGGTTCCCCGAGGTAGCGGGCCAGCGAGTCCACGAGCTGGTCCTGGAGCTCGAAGAGCCCGGCGGCCGGGCCGTCCGCCTGCATCCAGTGTGCCGCCGCGCCGGTCTCGACCGCCACGAGCCGGGCCGTGACGCGCATGCGCCCCGCGACGCGCTGGTACTGCCCGGCCACGAGCCAGCGGATGCCGAGTGCCCGGCAGGCCTCCAGCACCGCCGCGGCGTCCCCGGGGTCGAGCTCGACGCCGACGGCCTCCCGGTGCGCCCGGCCGACGTCGCCGGCCGGGACGAAAGTCGTGCCGGGAGCCGCCGTCAGCGCCGCGCCCAGGGTCTCCGCGAGCCCGGCGCCGATCCACTGATCCGTCGCCGCGCCGGACAGGTTCTCGAACGGCAGCACGGTGATCGTTTCACCGCCGGCCGCCGCCGGCGCACCGGCCGGGGGCTGCCCGGCCGCGCCGGCAGCCATCAGGAGGATCGGGACGGCCGCCGCCCAGACGCACCGGGACCGTATCCGCACCTGCCGTGCGCCCGGCGTACGGCGGCCCGGTCGCCCGCGTGCATGAGCTTGTGCGGCGGGAACTTTCACTATCGGTGCCGAAAATGTTATGACAAGTGAGGGCGGCCTGAAGGAGGCTGGACATGGAGCGTCTGTTTCCGGACTGGTTGCGCGTATGCGCGCCGCTGGTCGCCATCGTGCTGTCGTGGGCTGCGGCCGCCGGGTGCCTGATGCCCGCCGGCGAGGATCCGCCCGCGCCAGCGCCCCGGACGCAGGCGCCCCGGACGCCGTGGGGCGATCCGGACCTGCAGGGCATCTGGGTCGGCTCCACCCTGACGCCCCTCGAACGCCCCGCCGAGTTCGAGGGGCGCGAGTTCCTGACGTACGCCGAGGTTGCCAGGCTGGAGGACGGCGCCCTGCTGCGCAAGGCGCGCCTGGCGCAACGGCCTTCGGAGCGCGCGACCGCCGGCGGCAGCGTCGACTGGCGCGCCGACGGCACGCCGGGCTTCTACAACGACTTCTGGCTCGACGGGAGCTGGAGGTGGCTGCGCAGCCGGCGCACCTCGCTCGTCGTCGATCCGCCCGCGGGCCGGATTCCCTACACGGCCGACGCACGCCAGGGGGAGCGTCCCCACGGCTCCGGGCCCTGGCACTCCTTCCTGGATCTCGACACGGGCGAGCGCTGCCTGGGCGACGGGCTGCCGCAGGTCTGGTTCGGCTACAACCCGAACCATCAGATCTTCCAGAACCGCACGCACGTCGTGATCGTGCACGAGATGTTCAGCCAGCGGCGCATCATCCCGCTCGACGGCGGCCCGCCCGCGAACATCCCGCGCTGGAACGGCGAGCCGCGCGGGCGCTGGGACGGCGATACGCTCGTGGTCGAGTCGCGGACCTTCGTGGACCGGCCGGACGCCCGCTGGGCGAGCACGTGGCGGCACCCGACCGGCTCGTTGCACCTCGTGGAGCGGTTCACCCGCGTCGATGCGGAGACCATCGACTACGAGGCCACGATCAGCGATCCGGCGCGTTTCGCTCGGCCCTGGACGATTCAGCTGGCCCTGTCGGCCGATCAATCCGGGCGCGGGGTGGCGGCGGGCGGTCTGTTCGAGTTCGCCTGCCACGAGGGGAACTACGCGATGACGAACGTCCTGCGCGGCGCGCGCGCGCAGGAGCATGAGGAGGAACTGGCGGCGGCCGCGGCGCTCGCGGCAGCAGGTCCCTGACCCGCGCCGCGGCCCGTCCGGCGGCTCGGCGGCGCTACCGTCCCCCGTCGCCGGTCTGCTTGATCACGCTCATGGCCGTGGCGATGATCGAGGAGACGTCCGCCAGGTTGGCCGGCAGGATCATCGTGTTGTTCTCCTTGGCCAGCATTCCCAGCTTCTCGACGTACTGCTCGGCGACGCGCAGCTGAACCGCCTGCGATCCGCCGGGCGCCTCGATGGCCTCGGCCACCCGGCGAATGCCCTCGGCCGTGGCCGTCGCGACCGTCGTGATGGCGGCGGCCTCACCCTCCGCCTCGTTGATCTGCTGCTGCTTCTTCGCCTCGGACTCCTTGATGACCTTCTGCTTCTCGCCCTCGGCCGTGTTGATGGCCGAGTCCCGCAGGCCCTCCGACTCGAGCACGGCGGCGCGCTTCTCGCGCTCGGCCCGCATCTGCTTCTCCATCGCCTCGAGCACGTCGCGCGGCGGGTTGATGTTCTTGATCTCGTAGCGCAGCACCTTCACGCCCCACGGCTCCGTCGCCTTGTCCAGCTCGTCGACGATCTGCGTGTTGATGTGGGCGCGCTCCTCGAACGTCTTGTCGAGCTCGATCTTGCCGATCTCGCTGCGCAGCGTCGTCTGCGCGAGCTGCGTGATGGCGAAGACGTAGTTGCCGATGCCGTACGACGCGCGCCGCGCGTCCAGCACCTTGAGATACAGCACGCCGTCCACCCCCACCTGGACGTTGTCGCTCGTGATGCAGATCTGCTCCGGGATATCGAGCGCCATCTCCTTCAGCGAGTGCTTGTAGCGGATGGAGTCGAGAAACGGCACGAGGATGTGGAATCCGGCATCGAGCGTTCCGGAGTACTTCCCGAGCCGCTCGACCACGTACTGGCTCTGCTGCGGCACGACCGTGGCCGTCTTGGCGATGATGACGACGAGCAGCAGCACCAGCGCCGCCACGGCGATCAGGCCCATTTCCATCGTTCGCTGTCCCTTGCTGTGCCTGCTACTCGGCCCGAATCCAGAGCGTCAGTCCCTCGACCCGCTCCACCCGGCACGCCTGGTCGGGGCCCACCGTCGTCGCGCCGCCGTTCCTCGCGTTCCACGTCGTCCCGCGCAGCTCGGCCTTGCCGAAGCCGTTGGCGGCGATCTCGCCGCGCGCCACGACCCGCTCGCCCACCAGGCTGTCCATCGGCGCCCCATCGGCGTCCGCACGCAGCCGCCGGACGATCAGCGGCCGGAAGAACACGAGCGCCGCCACGGACAGGCCGCCGAACAGCACGCCCTGCAGCGCGAGCGGCTCCGCCCAGCCCAGCGCCGCCAGCAGGCCGACCGCCAGGGCGCCGCAGCCGAAGAAGAAGACGTAGAAGCCGCCCGGCGACGCCAGCTCCAGCACCAGGAGCAAGAAGCCGGCCACCACCCAGATCCACCAGTCCATCGTCGGTCTCGACTTCGATTGTAACCTCGGGCGGCGTGCCGCGCCCGCGCGGCGGGGGCGCCGGTTGCCAGCCGGCGGACCGGGACGCTGTGGCCGGAACGTGCAGGAAACGCAATGTTCAGGGCCGGAGCACGTTGAAGGTATTGCTACGAGGGGAGCGCGTCGTCGGCTCGGAAGCTCCGCTGGGCCGCCGTCGCGATGACGTTCCGCCGACCGATATCCGGTGGGTTCATGATATCTTTCAGAAAGATATATCGGATGTGACCATCAGCCGGCGTCCTGCGGCAGGGAGGTGCGCATGAAGAAGAGCGCCGCATCAGCGGATCCGGTTGGAGGAGGCGCCGCGACGATCGGCACGCGGGCGGCGGACGCGGATCGCCGCGGGACCGCGAAGCAGAGCCCCGGGAAGAACGCGAATCGCGGACGCGCAGCGAAGAAGAAGCCCGGAACCGCGAAGACGGTGGCTCCCGGGCCGGGCGACGGCCGCAAGTTCGCCCGCGTGTTCATGTCGGGACGCTCGCAGGCGGTGCGACTGCCGAAGGAGTTCCGGTTCGACACCGACCGCGTGATCATTCGCCGTGAGGGCCGCCACGTCGTTCTGAGCCGCCCGTTCAAGGACTGGGAGGACTACTGGGAGAACGGCTCGCGCTTCACGGATGATTTCTATGAGGCGATGGAGGAACTCGACAAGGAAGAGTTGCCGCTCGAAGAGAGAGAGCCGTTCGATTGAAGATCATGCTCGACACGGACACGTGCATCCATGCTCGCAAGCGCTCGCCCGGCTTCGCGCCGCGGCTGCCACTCGAACACTGCGGTGTCTCGGTCATCGTGGTGGGGGCACTGGAGTGGGGTGTGTCGCGGTCGCGTCGTATCGAGGAGAACCAGGCCGCTCTGCGAGACTGGCTCGTATCCGTGCAGGTAGTCGAACTCGATTCGCGCGTGGCACAAGAGTACGGTCGCCTGCGGGCGCACCTGCGTTCCGCCGGCCAGCCGATCGGCGCCAACGACCTGTGGATCGCCGCTCACGCCCTGGCCCGCGACGTGCCATTGATCACGCACAACCTGTCCGAGTTCCGGCGCGTGCCGAACCTGTCCGTCGACACCTGGATGACGGCGTAGATCCGTGCCCGCCACGGCTGCTGCCACGCCAATCGGCATCCACGACGAGAGCGAGTGCTACAGCCACCACTGCATGCCGCGCCGTTCAGGCATGGACTTCGCGGCGTGCGCCCCGACTGGGGCCCACGCCGCCAGACGGGATTCAGAAAGTCGCGATCGGGTTGATGGGCGAGCCCATGCCCTGCTCGATGCGCAGCGGCGCCGCGGTGAACAGGAACTCGTAGCGGCCCAGGCGCCGCGCGACCTCCGCGGCCGGGCCGAAGTCGAGGTTGTCGAAGATGCCGACGCCCAGCGACACCAGGGCGAGCTGGTGCAGCGGGAACCGCGCGCCGGGGATGCCGTGCGGCGAGACGTCGGTCGACATGTCGTGGCCGATGAACGCGATCTCGCGCTCCTTGAGGAAGTACGCCACGTCGGCGTGGTAGCCGGCCACCCCGTCGGAGGACGGCCACGCCCCAAGTGCCGCGCGGCGGATCCAGCGGCCGGTGTGGAGCAGGATGACGTCGCCCGACTCGGCCCGCACGCCCTGAATCTCCTCCAGCGCCTCGAGGTCGGCCTTGCGGATCGGCGTGCCCAGCTCGAGCCAGCCGCCGGCGGTCGCCTTGCCCGGCAGCAGCGTGGCGTCGTACAGGACGCCGCGGGTGACGATGCCGTCGCGGAGCGCGTGGATGCTGCCCCTGGGGCAGCCGCCGGTCGCCTCGATCTCGTCGAACGTCGCCCCGGTGTGACCGCGCCCGTCGATCATGATGTGGCAGTCGATGGCGTCCAGGTGGCTGTGGATGACGCCGTGGTAGCTGCCGGTGTACTGCAGCCGGTCCGACCCGCCCGTCTCGCTGAGGCGGATCACCTCCCGGTTCAGGATCGTCGTCGCGTCCGCCGCCTCCTCCTGCACGATGTCGTGCGCCAGCGAGACGCTGATGCCCTCGTTGACGAGGGCCGCCGCCTGCTTGCGCTTCGCCGGCGTGATGAAGTTCGCCGCGCCGAGCTCGTCGTCGGCGCCCCAGCGGCCCTGATTGGACAGCTCCTCCAGGGCCCGCTCGACGTCGGCCAGCGTCTCCATGCGCTGGCTGTCCTGACCGTCGACCACAACGCCGGCCACCGCCAACGCGGTCGTTGCCGCGAACGCTCCAACTGCCGTCCTGAGCCGCGTCGTCATCATGCGTCCTCCTGGATTCGCGTGCTGTCAGCCTTGCCACACGTCTCGGCGCGGGCGCGAAACAACTTCAGTCCTCGGCCAGGCGGCGACCTTGCGGGGACTCCCGGAGCTGGGCCAGGGCGCGGTGCTCGATCTGCCGGATGCGCTCGCGCGTGAGGCCGAACGCCTGCCCGATCTGCTCGAGCGTCCGCTCCCGCCCGTCGGCGAGCCCGAAGCGCATCTGCAGGATCTTGGCGTCACGCGGCCGCAACGTGTGCAGGACCTCCGTGACCCGGCGCTTCACGTCGGCGCGCATCGCCGACTCCGACGGCGAGACCGCGCCGCGGTCCTCGATGGTGTGCCCGAGCGTATGCGATTCGTCGAACCCGCTCGGCGATTCGAGCGACAGGGGGCCGCGGCCAGCCTTCAGGATGGTGCGGACCCGCGCGGCGGGCAGGTCGACGCGCTGCGCTATCTCGGCCGGCGTGGGCTCGCGACCGAGCGTCTTGGCCAGCTCGTCCGCGGCGGCCAGGAGCATGCGCAGCGTGTCCGCCACATGCACCGGCAGCCGGATGATGCGCCCCTTCTCCGCGATGGCGCGAGTCATGCCCTGGCGGATCCACCAGGTCGCGTAGGTGGAGAACTTGTAGCCGAGTCGATAGTCGAACTTGTCGACCGCCCGCAGGAGTCCCAGATTGCCTTCCTGCACCAGGTCCAGAAAGCCCAGCGAGTGATGGTGGTAGCGCCTGGCGTTGGCGATGACCAGCCGGAGGTTCGCCGCCACGAGCGCCTGCTTGGCCTCGGCGATCCCCGCTGTGGCCGCCCGCAGCCGCGTGCGGATGTGGGTCGCCTGCGGCAAGGTCAGGCCGAGAGCGGCGAGCCGCGCCCGCAGCAGCCGGCGCGCCTCGTCGAGGCGGGGAGCCGTCGGAACGCGCGCGGCCTCGTGCGCGCGCTGGCGCCGCTCGAGCTCGTCGACCCCCTTGCGCAGCTCTTCCACCGTGTCGAGCGACGCGGCGGCCCTGCCCACGAGTCGGAGCTTGACCGGCTCGGCGTACGGCATGGCGCCAACCGCCTGCGACAGCCGCACCCGCGCCTTCAACGCGGCCCATCGCGCCCGGCGGGCGCGGCGGTGATGGTGGGGGAGAATCGCATCCAGTGCGGCGTCGCGCGTCCCCGCCTCGGCCTGCGCGGCGCGGATGGCGTCGAGGTCGTGGACCGCGGCGCGTGCGCGGGTCCTGAGCTGGGCATCCGTCAGCGCCCTCGGGGGCAGCGCGAGCAGGCTCCGGCCGGCGGGCGGGTTGGACCTGAGAACGTCGCCCATCTCGAGCACGTCCTTCGCGATACGCGGAATCCGCGACGTCATCTGCAGGGCGATGCGCTTGTTCCGTGCGAGGCGTTTCGCGAGCATGGTTTCCTGTCCGCGCGTGAGGAGCGGCGTCGCTCCCGCGTCGGACAGGTACGCCTGCGTGCTGTCGGGCAACGGATCAGGCATGGATTTCCTGGCCGGAACGAGATCTCAGGAAGGCAAACCGCTGCCAGTATATATGCGGACGCCGCCTGCGGCGGGCCGACGGAGCGCAGCCGGCCGGCCGGAGAATGTGATACGCTGGGCGTGCTTCTCTGAGCCTCGCCGCTGTTCCTCCCTGGCAGCGATCGATCCCCGGGACAGCAGGAACAGCCTATGCGCGTGTACATCGTCAATCCCAGCCACCTGTCGTTCGGGTCCGCCATCATCACGCCCCGCTGGCTCTACGTGCTCGCCGCGGCCACGCCGCCGGAGTTCGGCGATCCGATCCCGATCGACGAGACGCTCGAGCCGTTCGATACGTCCCGGCTGCAGCCGGGCGACGTGGTCGGCATCGGCGTGCACACGGGCAACGCCCTGGTCGGCTATGCGCTCGGCCGGCGGGCGCGCGCCCGGGGCGCGTGGGTCGTCTTCGGCGGCATTCATGCGACGCTGTACCCGGAGGAGGCCCACGCTCGCGGCGGCGCCCACGCCGTCGTCAGAGGCGACGGCGACGTCGCCTGGGGCACGGTGCTGGCGGATTGCAAGGCCGGCGCACCGGAGCGGATCTACGAGGCCGGCCGCCTCGGCGCGGAGGCGTTCAGGAAGGCGCGCTGGGACCTGTTGCCCCGCGAGAGCTACGCCTGGGCCTCCGTCCAGACGGTGCGCGGGTGTCCGAAGCACTGCTCCTTCTGCTCGGTCTGGCGCACCGACGGCCAGGAGCCGCGCCAGCGCGGCGTCGAGGCCGTGGTCGAGGAGGTCGTCGAGCTGCGCCGCATGGGATTCCGCTTCATCGCGCTGGCCGATGACAACTTCTATCCGGTGACGCTCGGCGATCTCGCCATGGCCGCACGCCGCGAGGATCCGAGCCGTCTCCGTGAGCTCGAGGCGACCCGCGCGGAGCGCTTCGAGCTCATGGAGCGGCTCGCGCAGCTGCCGGACGACCTCGTGTTCTACACGCAGATCACGATGGAAGCGGCGGAGGACCCGCTGTTTCTCGACGCGATGCGCAAGGCCCGCATCAGGGGTGCGCTGGTCGGGGTGGAAGCCGTCACCGCCGACGGCCTGAAGGACGTCTACAAGGAGTTCAACGTTGCCGGCGAAGCGCTCGTCGCCAGGCTCAAGACGTTCCGCAAGCACGGGGTGCACGTCCTCGGCTCGTTCATCTTCGGCCTGCCGAGCGATCGGCCCAGCTCGTTCGATGCCACCGTGGACCTGGCCGCGCGCGCCGACCTGGCGTTCGCCCAGTTCGTCACGCTGACGCCCTTTCCCGGCACGCTCGACTTCGAACGCTGGGAGCGGGAGCAGGGGGAATCGATACCCGTCATCGACGGCGTGCCGGCGTCCCGGTACTGGCTGATTCCGCACGCGCGGCGGCCCAAGCTCTACACGCCGCACCCCGTCATGTCCGCGGAGGAGATTCGGCAGGGCACGCAACGGGCCTGGGACCGGTTCTACGGCATCCGCGCCATCTGGCGCCGTTCGAGGGTCGTCCCCTCGTTGCGCGGCCGACTGGCGTTTCTGCTGATCTCCAAGGTGTATCGGCAGATGTACGCCAACACCGGCCTGTCGACCGACAGCGCGCGCGTGTCGCGCTCGGCGATGTGGGCCCGCTTGCTGGCGCGGCCGGTGCAGCGCCTGTTCGCCGCCGATCCGCTGCCCGGCCTGCAGGTCCCCTCGCAACCAGCACCTACCGTCGACGAGTCGACGGAAGCCGCGTAGCCGCGTAGCCGCGCTGCGGGAGCCTGGCTCCCCGGCGGCGCGCAGTGCCGCGGCCAACGCCAGGACAGGAGTACGAATCAGGATGCAGTTCACCGATCTGGGCTTGCGCCCCGAGCTCGCCCGCGCCGTAGCGGCCGCGGGCTACACCACGCCTACGACCATCCAGGAGCGCGCCATTCCGGTCGTGCTCGAGCGTCGCGACCTGATTGCCTGCGCCCAGACGGGTACGGGCAAGACGGCCGCCTTCCTGCTGCCGATTCTGCAGCACCTCGCCGCCGGCCGGGCCGCGCGCCACCCGCGGGCGCTGGTGGTGACGCCGACCCGCGAGCTGGCCGCCCAGGTCGGGGCCATGGCCTGCGGGTACGCCAGGCACCTGCCCGTTCGCAGCACGGTCCTGTTCGGCGGCGTCGGCATGGGGCCCCAGCAGCGCCGCCTGGCCGCAGGTCTCGATCTGCTGGTCTCGACACCGGGCCGACTGCTCGATCACCTGGGGCGCAGGCAGGCGAGTCTCGGCAGCGTCGAGGTGGTGGTTCTGGACGAGGCCGACCGCATGCTCGACATGGGTTTCCTGCCCGACGTGCGGCGCATCCTCGCCGCGCTCCCGGCGCAGCGCCAGAACCTGTTCTTCTCCGCCACGATGCCGGAGCCGGTCGAGAGGCTCATCCGGCAATCGACGGCGGCGCCGGTGCTGGTCGAGGTGGCAGGTCGCGCAACGCCGGTGAGCAGCATCCGCCAGGTGGTGCACCCGGTGGCGATGACCCGCAAGAAGGAGCTGCTGGGCAGGCTGCTGGCGGACGCGGACATGGGGCAGACCCTGGTCTTCACGCGCACCAAGGCACGGGCCAACCAGCTCGTCCGGCACCTGGAGCGTTCCGGCCGGCGCGTGGCCGCGATCCACGCCAACAAGAGTCAGTCCGCCCGCACCCGCGCGCTCGCGCACTTCCGCGCCGGCTCGGTCGACACGCTCATCGCGACCGACATCGCCGCCCGCGGGCTCGACGTGGACGGCATCAGCCACGTGATCAACTTCGACCTGCCCCACGTGGCCGAGGACTACGTGCACCGCATCGGGCGGACGGCTCGCGCGGGACGTTCCGGAGCCGCGATTGCTCTGGCGGCGCCGGAGGAAGGGAAGCAGCTCGCCGCCATCGAGCGGCTCGTCGGCAAGCGCATCCCGTGCGAGCACGTGGCCGGCTTCGCGCCGTCTCCCGCCGCGCCGACCGGCGGCGACCAGCCACGGCAGCGTCCGCGCGGCGTGCCCCGCATGCGCCGCCGCCGCCGCGGGCCGGGCCGGGCGACGACCTCCGCGGCGGGCTGAACCGCTCCCGGCCGGGGCCGAAGGCGCCGCGCATCGCCGCGGCCACGCGGAAAAACCGGCCGCCCGCGCTCACGATACTGTTCCGGCAGCGGGCATTCTGAGCGATACTTTGCCGATAACCATGGGTCTTGAAGCACCGAGGAGGCTGCACATGAGTCACCGGACTCTCCCCGTTCTGTTCGCGCTGGCCGCCGTCGCGGCGCTGGCGCCGGCTGTTGCCGCCGCTCAGACGGCGGACGATTCGGCGGTGCCCCGCACCGCATGGGGCGCGCCGGATCTGGCCGGCGTCTGGGACTTCCGCTCGCTGACGCCGTTCGAGCGGCCGGGCAATCTGGCCGGCAAGACGACGCTGACCGACGAGGACGCCGCGGTCGTCCTCGAGGAGGCGGCCGAGACCTGGCGGCAGATCCAGGAGGGCAGCGAGGCCATGCCGACCGGCTCGTACAACGAGGCCTGGTACGACGCCACGGGCGTGGCCGAGGACCGGCGCACCTCCCTGATCGTCGACCCGCCCGACGGCCGCGTGCCGGCGTTGACGGCGGCGGCGCAGAAGCGCCAGGCGGAGATGGCGATGGAGCGGCGCGGCCTGGGCCTGCACGAGCTGACCTACGGCGGCTGGGTCGCCGACATGGGCCCCGGACACCTCGCCGTGCGCTGCATCGTGGGCTTCAACTCCGGTCCGCCGATGCAGCCGAGCGCGTACAACAACAACATGCAGCTGTTCCAGACCGAGGACCACGTCGTGCTGCTCAACGAGATGGTGCACAGCACCCGCGTCGTTCCGCTGGACGGCGGCGAGCGCAGCGGCATCCCCCAGCAGATGGGCGACTCGCGCGGGCACTGGGACGGCGACACGCTGGTCGTCGAGACGACGAACTTCCTGCGGGGAACCGGCTTCCTCGGCGGACTGACCAGCACGAACCTGCGGCTCGTCGAGCGCTTCACGCGGGTCTCGCCGCAGACGCTGCTCTACGAGGCGACGCTCGACGATCCGACGGTGTGGCCGGTGTCCTGGACCTTCGAGCTCCTCATGCAGCAGAGCGCCGACCCGCTGTACGAGTACGCCTGCCACGAGGGGAACTACGGGCTCTACAACATCCTCGCCGGTGCGCGCGAGGCCGAGCGGGCCATGGAGCAGACGCAGCAGCAGCAACAGCAGTAGCCGCGGTTGCCGTCGCCGGCGCGCGCGGCGGCCGCGAGCGCCGGCGTGCGCGGACTTGAAGCCAGGGAGGGCGTGATGAGCCAGCGTTTCGTCGGGCTGCTGGTCGTGCTGGTGGTCGGGTTGCCGGGCGCGTCCGTGCCGGCGGCCGGGCAGACGGCGCGCATCAGTCCGCTGATCGAGCGCCTCGAGCAGGGCGGCGTGGCCGGCCCCGACGTGTGGCAGATGATCGACATGGAGCACGGGCCGTACCGCATCGACGAGCTCCAGGCGCGGTTCGAGCAGCTCGCCCGCCTGCGGCGGCCGAACGGGCGGCTCCAGGTCACGCCCGGCGTCCGCATCCCGATGTACGGCGACGAGAACCCGAGCTGGCTCGTCAAGCAGGTGCTCGACATCGGGGCGCTGGCCATCGTCTTCCCGCAGATCGACACGGCGGAGGAGGCGTTGCGGGCGGTGCGCGCCATGCGCATTCCGCCGCAGCGGGGTGCCGAGTATCCGGATCCGCCCGGCATCCGGGGCGCCGGCCTGTGGTCGACGGACGGCTTCACCGGATTCCCGCTGTGGGGCGAGATGGATGCCGACGAGTACATGCGGCGGGCGGACCTGTGGCCGCTCAACCCGGACGGCGAGCTGTTCGCCTACATCATGATCGAGTCGCCCGAGGGCGTCCGCAACATCCGCGACATCCTCGACGTGCCGGGCATCGGCGGCATCCTGATCGGCGTCAACGACCTCAGCATCAACCTGGGCGTCGGCCGCGCCACGCGCACCGGCCAGCCGCTCGCGCCCGAGGCGCAGGCGGCGGTGCGGCACGTGCTGGCCGCCTGCCTGGAGAAGAAGGTGCTGTGCTCCATCATCGGCGGCGGCGACCGCGAGGAGCTCGTCGAGATGGGCTTCTTCCGTATGCCGGGCTAGGAGTCTGCGCCGTAGAACGGCGTAGACTTCTAGTGAGGGTTGGTTGGGCGGCAACCGGAGCCGGAGGCGACGATTGCAGGGCTAGGAGTCTGCGCCGCAGAACCGTGCAGACTCCGCAAGGCGCGCACGGCGCGCCTCGGCGGGAGCGGCGCGGGGCGCAGGGGTCCCCGCAAGGGGCCTGTCATGCGTGCAACGAGCTCTACGCGCAACGCGTCGGCGGGGATCGGGCTGCTGGTCGCGGCCGCCTGCCTCGCGGCGCCCGCAGCGGGCGCCCAGCCTCCCGGCGAGGCGGCCGGCGGCGTCACCTTCACCGCGGACGTGGCGCCCATCCTGCAGCGCGCGTGCCAGGTCTGCCACCGGCCGGGGCAGATGGCGCCCATGTCGCTGCTGACCTACGAGGAGACGCGGCCCTGGGCGCGGGCCATCCGCGAGCGCGTCGAGCGCCGCGAGATGCCGCCCTGGCACCTCGACCGCACCGTGGGCATTCGCGAGTACGTCAACGACCGCTCGCTCAGCGACGCGGAGATCGCCACGATCGCGGCCTGGGTCGACGCCGGCGCGCCGCGCGGGGACGTGGCGGACCTGCCGCCGCCGCCGGCGTTCGCCGCGGACGACGAGTGGTACATCGGGACGCCCGACCTGATCGTGACGATGGAGAAGGAGATGGTGGTCGCGGCGCGGGGCCCGGACACCTTCTTCAACGTCTACGCGCCCACCGGCCTGACCGAGGACCGCTACATCCGGGCCGTCGAGGTCCATCCGGGCGACCGGCGGGTGGTGCACCACGTCAACACGTTCGCGGTCCAGGAGCCGGCGGCGCCCGGGGAGAACGGGCTGGCGGGCTTCCGCAACGTGGCCCTGCCGGGCGAGGTGTGGCTCAAGGAGACCTCCATCGGCAACAGCGGCGACATCTATCCGGAGGGAACCGGCCGGCTGCTGCGCGCCGGCGCCGTGATCCGCTTCAACATCCACTACCACCCGGTGGGGGAGGAGGCGCGCGATCGGACGAGCGTCGCCTTCCGCTTCTATCCGCGCGGCGAGGCGCCGGAGAAGACGCTGGTGACCCGCTTCATCACGGCGCGCAACCTGGATATCCCGGCCGGCGAGCGCGACGTGCGCCACGACGGCTACTGGACGCTGCCGCGGCCGGCGCAGATCGTCCACTTCCGTCCGCACATGCACTACCGGGGGCAGGCGATGTCGCTCGAGGCGGTGCTGCCCGACGGGCGGGTCGAGCTGCTGACGTCCGTGCCGCGCTACGACGTGAACTGGCAGCTGACCTATTCGTACAGGAACCCGCCGGCCTTTCCGGCCGGGACCGTGATGCACATGACGTCGTACCACGACAACTCGGCCGGGAACCGCAACAACCCGGACCCGACGATGTGGACCGGGTCGGGCTCGCGAACCATCGACGAGATGGCGATCGCCCACACCGACTGGATCTTCCTGACCGACGCGGAGTACCGCCAGATCGCGTCGACGGCAAGCGCGGCGAATCTGCCGTAGCGAGGGCCGGCGACCATGCTGCTGCCGTCAGCCGTGCGGACGCGACGCGCGCTCGCGGCCCTCGCCGCCGCGGCGCTGCTGTCGCTGCCGGCGCCCTCCGAGGCGCAGGAGATCGTGCGGCCGGACCTCAAGACGATCAGCCCCGTCTTCGACGGCTGGCTCCGGAACCCGGACGGCTCGTTCACCCTGTTCTTCGGGTACTTCAACCGCAACAGCGGCGAGACGCCGATTCCCGTCGGGCCGGACAACGAGGTCCGGCCGGCGCCGGACGACCGGGGGCAGCCGACCAACTTCCTGCCCCTGCGCCAGTGGCACGTGTTCCGCGTGACCGTTCCGCCGGGCTGGGACGACGAGGTGACCTGGACCCTGGGGGTGCCCGGCACCGGCCGCCGCGAGCGGACGCGGGGCAGCCTGAACGGGATCTACGAGATCGGGGATCCCGGCGGGCCCGGGGCGCCGACGGTGAGCGGCGTGCCGGCCGGGCCGGTGACGGCGCGGGTCGGCCGGCCGCTGGCGCTGGCGGCCGCCGCAGCGCCGGCGAACGCCGAGCGCGGCGAGCTGGCCGCGCGCTGGAGCAAGAACCGCGGCCCGGCCGCCGGCCGCGTGACGTTCAGCGCGCCGCAGGCGCTCGCCACCACGGCGACGTTCAGCGCGCCCGGAACCTACGAGCTGCGGCTGCGGGTCGACGAGCACGTCAACATGGGGGGCTCGAGCGAGGAGCACCACACGGACGCGCTCGTGACCGTGGCGGTCGGGCCATAGTCGGATGGGGCTGCGCCCCAAGCCCCCGGCGTCCGCTTGCGGGGCCCCTTCGCCCCGCGCCGCTCCCGCCGAGGCGCGCTGTGCGCAGCATCAATCAGACGGGGCTGCGCCCCGGACCCCCGGCGTCCGCTTGCGGGGCCCCTTCGCCCCGCGCCGCTCCCGCCGAGGCGCGCTGTGCGCGCCTTGTGGCCCGACCGGGGCTACTGCTGCTCGGTGGCGGACGCTTGGGCCGACAGCCCGTGCGCCGCGAGGAAGCCGTGGATCTTCCCGAAGATTTCCAGCATCTCCTCGCGCGTGAACCGCCCGTGGCCGCCGCCGGGCACCGTGTGCAGCTCGTTCGCGACGCCCGCCTCGTCGAGCGCGGCATGCAGCCGGACGGCATGGTCGTAGGGCACTGCCGGGTCGGCGGTCCCGTGGATGCTGAAGATCGGCGGCAGTCCGTCGCGCACGTAGGTGAGCGGCGAGACGCGCGCGGCCAGCGCCTTGCGGTCGGTGCGGCTGCCGAGCCACGACACGCCCCACGACGTCATGTTGGGGCCCTCGAGCAGGTCGGCCACGTCGGTCACGCCGTACCAGTTGATCATCGCCGCCACGCGCAGCTCCTCGGTGCCGGGGCAGCGGCGGTCGAGCCCGGCCGAGGCCGGGGTCATCCCGGTCGCGAGCGTCAGGTGCCCGCCTGCCGACTGGCCGCTCACGACGATGCGGTCGGTGTCGAAGTTGTGCTCGTCGGCGTTGCGGATGATCCAGCGCAGGGCGCACAGGCAGTCCTCGACCGCCGCCGGCGCCTGCGACACCTGCGAGAGGCGGTACTGCACGTTGACCACCGCCCAGCCCATCTCGAGGTACGGCAGTATGCGCAGCACGTACGATTCCTTGCTGCCCTGCCGCCATCCGCCGCCGTGGATGTACATGAGCACCGGCGTCGGGCCGGACGCGTTGGCCGGCAGGTAGAGGTCGACGCGGTTCTCGCGGCCGGCCGCGGTCAGGTACGCCACGTTGGGCACGACCTGGTACTCGTTGGCGGCGAATGCCGTCCACGCCGCAGTCTGGTCGAGTTGGGCGCCGGCCGGGCGGGGCAGCGCCGCGAGCGCGAGTACCGCCGCCAGGGCGAGACATGCGGAGAACCGTCTGGTCATGGTCGACTTCCTTTCGTGGGTCCGGAGCGTGCAGTAGTATAGCTGCGACTTGTCAGCCGCACCCTCTTCCATGTAGGTTGTTTCCCTGTTACCCTTTCTGGCCGCGCGTTCACCCGGTTCGAGACCGACGAGCCGTCCCCCTCGCCCTTCCTCTTACAGGTGATTTCGGCGCGATCCGGAGGCGCATGTGCGTGTCCATCTGGTCAATCCCAGCGACGTGTCGTTCGGTACCGCCATCATCACCCCGCGGTGGCTGTACGTGCTCGCGGGCGCCACGCCGGCGGAATGGGGCGCTCCGGTGCTCACGGACGAGACGCTCGAGCGGTTCGATCCCGATCAGCTCGAGCCGGGCGACGTCGTCGGCATCGGCATTCACACGCTGAACGTGCTGCGCGGCTACGCAGTGGGCAGGATGGCCCGCGAGCGCGGCGCCCACGTCGTCTTCGGCGGCGTGCACGCGTCCCTCTATCCCGACGAAGCCCGGGAGCTGGGCGGCGCGCACGCCGTCGTGCGAGGCGACGGCGACCACGTCTGGGGCACGGTGGTGGCCGACTGCGCGCGCGGCGCCCTGCAGGCGTCGTACGAGGGCGGGCACGTCGAGGGGGCGTCGCTCCAGCGCGCGCGGTGGGACCTCATGCCGCCCAATCGGTACATGTGGGCTTCGGTCCAGACGGTGCGCGGCTGTCCGAAGCACTGCTCGTTCTGCTCGGTCTGGCGCACCGACGGCCAGCGCCCGCGGCAGAGCACCGTGGACGTCGTCATCGAGGAGATCGTGGAGCTGCGCCGCCGGGGGTTCCGCTTCGTCGCGCTGGCCGACGACAACTTCTACCCGGTCACCCTCGACGACCTGGCGCAGGCGGCGCGGCGGAAGGACCCGGCCCGCCTGCGCGAGCTCGAAGCGATTCGGGCGGAGCGCTTCGAGCTGATGGCGCGGCTCGCGATGCTGCCGGACGACACGTGGTTCTACACGCAGATCACGATGGAGGCGGCGGAGGATCAGGCGTTTCTCGAGGCGATGCAGAAGGCGCGCATCAAGGGGGTGTGCGTCGGCGTCGAGTCCGTGACCGAAGAAGGACTCAAGGACGTGTACAAGGACTTCAACCTTGCGGGCGACGAGCTGGTGGCGCGCCTGCGCCGATTTGGCGAGCACGGGGTGCATCTGCTAGGTTCATTCATTTTTGGGCTGCCCAGCGACCGGCCGGAGACTTTCGAGGCGACCGCTCGGGTCGCGCAGCGCGCGGGCGTCAGGTTCGCGCAGTTCGTCATGCTGACGCCGTTTCCCGGCACCGTCGACTTTCTGCGCTGGGAGTCGGACATGCAGCAGGACATGGCGTACGTGGACGACGTGCCCCTGACCCGCTACTGGCTCATTCCGGCGGCCCGTCGCCCCAAGCTGTACCTGCCGCACGAGGCGATGTCGGCGGACGCGATTCGGCTGGGAACGAAGGGCGCCTGGGACAGGTTCTACAGCCTGCGATCGGTCTGGCAGCGCGCCGGCTGGTTGCGGACGCTGCGCGAGCGCCTGCTGTTCGTGCTGGTATCGAAGCTCTTCCGCCAGATGTACGCCGGTACGGGCGCCGCGACCGACAGCGCCCGGATGTCGCGGGCCACCCTGTGGGCGAGGTGGCTGGCCAAGCCGACGCGCTACCTCTTCACCGCGGCGCCGATGCCCGATTTGCAGGTGCCCAAGGCGTAGTAGACATGGTCCGCAATTCAGCACATAGCCACCAAGGAGGACGTCATTTCTGCAAAGGTCTTTGTCGGCAATCTCAACTTCAGCACGACGCAGGCGGAGCTTGAGAAGCTGTTCGGGCAGGTGGGCGACGTCACGGAGGTGTTCCTGCCGGTCGACCGCGCGACGGGTCAGCCGCGGGGGTTCGCCTTCGTCGAGTTCAGCGATGCGGCGGTCGTCGCCGCGGCCATCTCGAAGTTCGACGGCACCGAGCTGCAGGGTCGCACGCTGAAGGTCAACGAGGCGCGCGAGCGCGCTCCGCGGCCGCCCTCCGACTTCGGCCCGCCGCCGTTCATGGACGACGGGCCGCGCTTCCGCCCCGCCAAGCCGAAGGGCAGCCGCCGCGGCATCCGCGGCCGGAAGCGCGGGTTCTAGAATCGGGCGTTCAGCCCGTCACGATGCGGGACGTTCGCGCACGGGACCGCGCGGGCTGCGTACGGCGTCACTGACGGCGGCCGCCGTCACGTGTCAGAATCGTACGCAGGAGGTGGTCATGCGTCTCGCATCGTTCGTCGCGTCAGCCGCGGGCATCCTGGTGCTGCTGTCGGCCGCCGGCGTGTCGGCCCAGGGCGCCGCCGAGGAGCGGCGCTCCGGGTGGTACGTCGGTGGCGGCATCGGGGCCAACTGGGCATCGAACATCGCGCAGAGCGGCTGGAATCGGGATCGGCTCTGCTATCCGACCGACGCCTGCTTCGATCTGGACCCCAGGCCCGAGGTGTCCGGATACCGCTGGAACTACGACATCGCTGCGGCCACCGGACCCGCGTTCGAGATCTCGACGGGCCTGTTCGCCAGTCGCGCGCGCGTCGAGGTGTCGTACGGGCAGAAGTGGAACGACCTCGACCAGATGTTCCTCGCCGTCACCGACTACGACGGGATGGCCATGGCGCCTCGGGTCGACAGCACCGTCACGTCCGACACCCGCTCGTCGATCGACCACCTGGCCGTGCGCATGCTGACGGTGAACGCGTACTACGACTTTGCTGTCGGGTCCATGGTGGCGCCGTACCTGGGCGCCGGGGTGGGGCCCGCGTTCGTGACGGTGGCCGGGGTGCGCTTCTCCGACGTGTACATGGACACGGCGGTCGACGGCGACGTCTACGACCCGCCCCTGTCGTCCTACAACGCCAGACTGGACGACGACCTCTCGGACACGGTCCTGGCCGGGCACCTGCACGCGGGCGCCGACTTCCACATCGCCGACCGGACCTGGCTGGGGCTGAAGCTGACCTACTCGATGCTGGGCGATATCGAGACCAGCGGCGGATACGATCTGCACGCCGCCCAGGTGTTCGACCCGGACTTCGAGCACAACGACACGTTCGCCGGCGCGCGCTCCTGGGCGCTGCTGTTCACGGTGAAGTACGTCTTCGACAACTGACTCAGACGCCCGCGAACCAGTGGAATCCGTAGTCCGAGCTGAGCCCGCCGCCGCCCTTGCCGAAGCCGGCGAGCGACTCGACGAGCTCGATCGACTTGAGGAACTTCACGTTCTTGTAGCCGCACTGCCGCTCGACCCGCAGCCGCAGCGGGGCGCCGTTGCCCATGGGCAGCTCCTCGCCGTTCAGGCGGTAGGCGAGGATCGTCTGCGGGTGCTGGACCTCGAACATGTCGATGCTCTCGTACCAGCCGTCCCAGGTCTTGAAGACCACGTAGCGCGCCCTCGGCTGCGGACCGCCGGCCTCCTCGATGACCCGCTGGAGCTGGGGGCCGGTCCACTCGCCGATGGCCGACCAGCCCTGCTCGCAGACGTGCGCCGTGATCTGCGTGCGGGCCGGCAGGCGCTTGATGTCGTCCAGCGACAGTGACACGGGCCGCCCGACGAGGCCGGACACCTCGAGGCGCCACTCCTCGAATCCGCCCCGCCGCAGCCGCTGATACTCCTCGTTCGGCGGATTGGTCTGGGCCCAGGTGGGGAACGGGTGCGAGATGTCGCTCCGCTCGTACTCGCGCGCCAGCGGCTGGTCCCTCTGCAGGACGCGGTTCGTGCCCATGGTCAGCACGTCGGCCATGCCGACGAGACCGCCCCTGTACTGCGGCGGCAGGAACGTCTCGCGGCTGCAGCCCGTCAGGAGCAGGCCGCCCAGCGCGGGGAGGCCCCGCAGCAACGTCCGGCGCGAGATGAACTGGCTCATTGCTCCCCCTCGGGAACCCGCAGGCTCCCCGTGATCATCGAACGCACGCGGTTGACGACGCCCGCGGCCGCCACCTCGAGCAGGTGCACGACAACGAACAGGACCAGCAGCACGGTGCCGAACGTGTGCAGCGAGCGCGCCGTCTGCCGCCCGCCGAACATGTCGAGCAGCCACGGCGAGGCGGCCGTGATGCCGGGCGACTGCGCCACGCCGGTCAGCACCATGAGCGGCACGTAGACGAAGATGAGCAGCAGGTACGAGAGCTTCTGCAGCGTGCCGTAGCGGACCGTCGTCTCGGGCGCCCGCCGCGGCCAGCGCAGGTGCTCGCGCAACTCGCCGCGCAGGTTCGCCAGCGTCAGCTCGCCGCGGCCCGGCAGCAGGTCGCGTGCGAAGTGTCCCCGCGCGAGGTTCCACCCGGCGTAGACCAGGCCGTTGATCAGGAACACCCAGGCGAAGGTGAAGTGGTAGTTCCGGCCCCACATGCGGTTGCCCAGCTCGCCCGCCTCGTCCCAGGAGAGACCCCAGTCCGAGAGCTTGAAGATGGCCGGATGGCCCTGATAGCCCGTATGGCCCCAGTACAGCTCCGGAAAGTCGAGGAAGATGTGGATGCCGCTGAGCAGCAGGTAGCCGCAGGCGATGACGTTGATCCAGTGGCAGATGCGGACGTTGGGCGAATGCAGCGCCAGCCGGCGCCGGGCGCCGCTGCGCGACCGCTCGGGCGTCTCGTCCATGAGCTTAGCTAATGTATCGCGATTTCGTCCGAAAAGAGAGGCACTATCGTGGCACGCAGGTGGTTGGCGGCGCTGCTCGTCGTCGTCGGCCTCGCGGCAATCGGCGCGGAGACGCCGCAGGAGGGCGCGGGCCGGGCCGGTCCGGCGGTGCCCGCCCTGCTGCGCGGCTTCGTGCCGGTGACCGACGACATGCTGCTGCGGCCGCGGCCCGAGAACTGGATCAGCTTCCGCAACGGCCACCCCCTGTGGGGCTACAGCCCGCTGGATCGGATCGATGCGCGGAGCGTCGGCGAGCTGCGGCTGGCGTGGTCGCGGGCGATGCGGCCGGGCTACCAGGAGATCGAGCCGATCGTCTACGACGGGGTCATGTTCCTGCCCCACGTCGAGGACATCGTCCAGGCGCTCGATGCCACCACGGGCGATCTGCTGTGGGAGTACCGGCGTCCGTTGCCGGACGGCATCGCCAACCTGACCGGCACGCGCTACCGCTACCGCAACGTGTCGATCCACGGCGACAGGGTGCTGCTGGCGACCAACGACGCCTTCCTGGTGGCGCTCGACGCGCGCACCGGCGAGGTCGTGTGGGAGACGCAGCGCGCCGACTACCGCGAGCAGGTGGCCCAGACGACCGGGCCGCTGGTCGTCGGCGGCAAGGTCATCACGGGCTCGCGCTGCAATCCCCAGAGCCCCCGCCCGGGCGGCTGCTTCGTCACCGGCCACGACGTCGAGACCGGCCGCGAGCTGTGGCGCGTGAACACCGCCGCGACCCCGGATCAGGTGGGCGGCGACACCTGGGGCGGCCTGCCCCTGTCGGCGCGCCGCCATGCGTCGGCCTGGATGACCGGCAGCTACGATCCGGCCCTGGACCTGCTGTTCTGGGGCACCGGCCCGCCGTCGCCCCTGCCCGAGACGCTGCGCGGGGCGGGCAAGGCCGACCTGCTCTATACCAACTCCACGCTGGCGCTCGACCCGGATACGGGCGAGATGAGGTGGTACTTCCAGCACCTGCCCCGCGACAACTGGGATCTCGACCACGTCTTCGAGCGCATGATCGTGGAGACCACGGTGGCGCCGGACCCCGGCGAGGTGCCGTGGATCAACCCCGCCCTGCGCGCGGGCGAGACCCGCAAGGTCGTCACGGGCATTCCCGGCAAGACCGGTCTGATCTGGACGCTCGACGCGGCCACGGGCGAGTTCCTGTGGGCGCGGCCCACCATCTACCAGAACATCATGACCGGGCTCGACGTCGAGACGGGCCGTCCGATCATCGACGAGTCGACCACGCCGCAGTCCGTCGAGGAGTTCGCCTTCGCCTGCCCCAGCCTGCTCGGCGGCAAGAACCAGCCGTCCGGGGCCTACAGCCCGGACACCGGCGCCCTGTACATGCCGCTGAACAACGCGTGCATGGACATCGCCATGTCGGTCGAGGTGGCCGGTCCCAGCGACGGCTACGACATCCGGACCCGGATGCGGCACGTGCCCGGCGCCGACCCCGGGACGGCGCCCGTGGGCCGCATCGAGGCCGTTTCCGCGTCGACCGGCAGAACGCTGTGGAGTTACCAGCAGCGCGCGCCGATCTACGGCTCGGTGCTGGCCACCGGCGGCAACCTGGTGTTCGCGGGCGACCTCGCGCGCCGGTTCCGGGCGTTCGATGCCGAAACGGGCGCCGTGCTCTGGCAGACCATCCTGAACGGGCCGGTGGGCGGCCGTCCCATGACCTACAGCGTGGGCGGGCGCCAGTACCTCGCCATCGCCGCGGGCGGCCTGGCCATCGGGTCGCTGTTCCTCAGCCTCACGCCGGAGCTGACGACGCCCAGCGGCGGCAACACGCTGTTCGTCTTCGCGCTGCCCTGACAGCAGACGACGCCGCGAACTCGGACTCGGCGCCGCTGGCACGACAAGGCGGAGACAACCCGCGCCGTCCGCCAGCGCATCCGGTCGGTGATCGAACGGGACATCGCCCTGGACATGCGCCGACAAACCCTGTGATCGGGTGCTGCCGATGCTCGGTCCGCAGACCGACATCGTGACGCACCGGCAGGGCGCTGCCGCGCAAGGACGTGGCCACGGCGGTCGAGACGGTGCGGACGTCGGGCTCGGCGTCGCCGGCCGTCAGGCTGGCGTTCGAGTTCCTGGTGTTGACGGCGGGGCGTTCCGTCGAGGTGCGGCTGGCGACGTGGGACGAGATGGACGTGGCCGGGCGGGTGTGGACGATATCGGCGGAGCGGATGAAGGCGAAGCGGGAGCATCGGGTCCCGCTCTGCGGCCGGGCGGTCGAGACTCTCGCGCCGCGCGGACGCTCGGCGACGGCAATCTAGATGCTTCAGCCTGCACGGGATCCCGGGCGTGGCGTATGGGTGCCGGTCGAGCTTCTGGGACTGGGCGGCGGAGCGGACCGACCATCCGCGTGAGGTGATCGAGGCGGCGTTGGCGCATGTGGTGCCGAACAAGGTCGAGGCGGCGTATGCGCGGTCGGACCTGTTTGAACGGCGGCGGCTGTTGATGGAAGATTGGGCGGCGTACGCGTCGGGGCCGCTGGATGGGTCGCCCGCTGAGCTCCGCCAGGGGCTACCCGCTACTTGTGGCCTGGAAACGCCACCCGCCGCCACGGGAGTTGATGGTAGTCAACAGGATCGACGAGGACTACTTCGACCAGTGAACCCGCACAGCGCGGGGACCGCAATCCGGCATCGTTGCCGCGGCGGTCGGGACTGAGCGGTCATGCCCCGAGACACCTACAAGTACCACTTCAAGTTGGGCAACCGAATCGTCCACACCGGAATCACGAACGACCTCTGGAGTCGTGAGGCACAGCATCGCCGGGAGTCAGGCGTGAATGGACACATCGAGCAGGTCGGACGTCGCACGACTCGTGCTGCGGCACTGGAGTGGGAGCGGCAGCAGCGCGAACTCGGGAAGCCGACGGAGGGGTACACGGTCGCAATGACAAGAAACCCGAACGGGTTGGCACTCGTGCGGAAGACGGATGACCGTAGCTCCTCGCATCCGTTCGCGCGCGTGTGGGTGCTGCGATGCCCGGAGGGTCACAGGGTGCGCGCCAATAGCTGCGATGCTCACATACGCCGCTGTCCGACCTGCGATCCGACGGCTCGGCCCGAAGAGCCTTGATGTTCGCCGGCGGGAGTTTGAGGCGGCCACGCGGAGCACCCGCTGGACACACGGCGGACTCGCAGCGGCGCGGATACGATGGCACGGGAGAACCGCCCTCGCCGTGCGGCGCATCAAGCCGATGCTCCGCTGCTGCGCTTCGCCCCTGGCGGGTGACGCCCGCCCGCGGCGCGGACGAGGCAATTATGGCCCGCAAGCAGGCTTGCGGGCCGACAGGGAACCGCAGCGATGACGACGGCGAGCGAACCAGCGTAGCCGGCTGGGAAGCCCTACCTGGAGTGAGAGTGCTGGCCGAACGAGCGACGTGCCGCGCAGGCTGACACGCCACCGAACCGGCAGCAACGTGGATCCGTCGGACGGCGTCGTCCACAATGGTCCCATAGTGACCGGCGATGTTCGGTACTCAGGCACGTGACGCGAGAACACGACATGGCGCCTACACGGTTCTTTCACAAGATAGACGGCAACGTCCGCGAGCTTCCCGATCGGGGTCCCTTCCGCTACGAACGCGAGCTACAGGAGTTCTTCGAGAAGTACTTGCACACCCTCACCGGCGTTGAATTCCTCGCTTCGGAGCACCGGACTGGCCCGAGCCACGGCCGGCGTATCGACACGTTGGGCATCGACGGAGCCGGCCGGCCCGTGGTGGTCGAGTACAAGCGGCGACAGGACCAAAACGTCATCAATCAGGGGCTGGACTATCTCGCTTGGCTGGACGACCATAAGGCGGAATTCCGCGAGCTTGTGCGCGAGGAGCTCGGTGACGGGCGCGTCACGGACATCGACTTTGGGAAGTCGCGTCTACTGTGTATCGCCGAGGATTTCCCGCGTCAAGACCGGAGCGCAGCGGAAAGCAACCGTCGGCCTATCGAGCTCCTTCGCTACCGGCGGTACGGCGATGAATATGTCGCGCTGGAGTGGGTGTACGGCGGCGAAGCACCCGAGCCGGCACGGCCGCCGGAACCCCCGACGGTACCTCCCAAGCGTGCCGTGGACGACCCGGACTACTCAATTTACGAACCTTGGAACAAGAGCAGTGAGGAAATGCGGACTTTGTTCCGCGAGCTCGAGAAGTTGGTGAAATCGCTGGGCAGTGTGCGAACCGACTTTCGCAAGAGCGAGATCTCGTTCAAGTGCACGGCCGCCCCCGACAAGAAGCCGCCGGTAGTTGCCTACATCCACCTGCGTGTCCGGAGCGGCCTCTGCGTATACATCCACGGGAAGCACCTGAGCGCCATTTCTCTCGACGACGACTTCACTCGCCCTTACAATCGTGTGTACCGAGAGATCACCATCCGCGACCGGGAACACATCCGAAGGGCGGAGCCACTGTTGCGTGCGGCCTACGACGATCTCCGCGAGCACGGACATTCTGCTGCTAGGTTGGGCGCCGGGCGCAAGGCGGCGAAGAAACGGGGGTCTCGGCGAGTCAAGGCAGCCCGTTGACCGACATCGAGAAGATCATGGGGGACTTCTGGGTCATCGTGAATTCGCTTGGCACGAATCATCCGCGAGCGTACATCTTGCTGCCTCACGAGGTGCGGGCCTTGGCCGTTCGCAACCGCGGCGGAAACGGGCGTACTGGCTACCGCTCAAGCAGTACGCCGTGGATGCGTTCGAGGAGCAGTGGCAGCGCATTGGCCAGCCTTGAGCCCGCAACTGCCGCGCATCGACCACAGGTTCGGCGTGAGTGAGGTCATCATTCCGGTCGGCTAACGTCCGCTCGTCTGATTCGGCAACTCGCGCTGCCCGGGTAGTCCGGCCCTGTCGCGCGGCGGCCCGGATTCAGCGGAAAGGACGGTTCACGATGCGCCAGCGAGTTTTTTTCGTCGCGATTGCCTTCGCCCTCGTGAGCGCCGTGGCGATCGTCGCTTCCGGCCTGGGGCAGACGGAGGCCCCGGCAGCCCCGCGGACGCCGTGGGGCGACCCCGACCTGCAAGGCATCTGGAGCAGCAAGACGCAGACGCCGCTCGAGCGGCCTGCGGAGTACGCCGGGCGGGAGTTCCTGACGGACGAGGAGGTGGCCGCGCTCGAGCGGGGCGCGCTGTCCGATCGGGGTCGGGACGTCCGCGCCGAGGAGGGCTCGCTGCTCGACGTGGCGGATGCCTACAACAACATCTGGAGCTCGACCTACGGGCGGACCGTGGTTCGCACGAAGCGCACGTCGTTGATCGTGGACCCGGCGGACGGCCGGCTGCCGGCACTGACGCCGGAGGGGCAGCAGCGCGTCGATGCGGAGCTGGATTTCCGGCGCGTCTACGGCCGCGTGTCGGAGGTCGGTCCCGGCGGGCTGAGCGACAACCCGGAGGACCGTCCCCGGGACCGCTGCCGCGGCATGAGCGTGCCGTGCATCGGGGCGCTCTGCGCGTTCAGCCGCATCACGCAGTCGCCGGGTTGGGTGTCGATCTACTTCGAGTCGGGGCACCACGGGGGCGCCTATCGTCACATCCCGCTCGACGGGCGCCCTGCGCCGCCGCCGCACGTCCGGCAATGGCTCGGGGTCGCGCGCGGCGAGTGGGAGGGCGACACCCTCGTCGTCCACACCACGAACTTCACCGACCAGACCTCGTTCCAGGGGTCGGGCGAGAACCTGCGGCTCACGGAACGGTTCACGCGGACCGCTCCCGACCTGATCCTCTACCGCGTGACGGTCGAGGATCCAACGGTGTTCACCCGGCCGTGGACGTTCGAGATGACGCTCACGGTGCAGGACAACGGGAAGAACCAGATCTTCGAGGCGGCCTGCCACGAGGGCAACTACGCGATGACCAACGTGCTGGCCGGCGCGCGCGTCGCGGAGCAGGCGCGTCGCCGGCGGTGAGTGCGGGGTGACGTTCCGTGGTCTCGGTGCGGCGGACAGTTCCGACGCAGGATTGCTTCGAGCGACGTCACGCGCTCAGGTCGGCCAGCTCCACGCGCCGGCCGGGGCTGTCGCCGTATTCCGCTCCCGGGCGTTCGTGGAGCCAGTGCCGTAGCCGCCGCTCGATTTCCTCATCGGTCGCGTCTGGATGGCTCCTCCGAAGACTCTGGCGCTTCATCGCCACGCCCGCCTCGAACAGATCGAGCGTCGTCCGGAACGCGGCGGCGATGTCGGCCGTGGACCGCGCGGGCATGCGACTACTCTATGGTGTGCCGGGAAGTGCGGCAAGCGTCGGTGGCGGCCCCGCCCGGCGGGCCGGCGAGGATAGCCGCCGCCGGCCGCACTGGCACACAGCCGGCCCCTGCCGCGGGGGTCAGCGCGGGGGCGCCGCCGCGCCCAGGTACTCTTCCTCCGTCACCTCCTCGAGCATCGTGATGGCCACGCCGCCGGGGTAGGCGTGCAGGCAGGTCGCGGCGGCGTCGGCGGAGGCGCCGTGCCAGTGGGCCGCGTTCGCCGGCAGGAGCACCGGCTCGCCCGCCTCGACGTCGCGCGGCGGCTCGCCGCGCACCTGGATGCGCCCCCGGCCGGCTTCCACCAGGTAGATCTGCGGATTGGCGTGGACGTGCCAGTGCGTGCGCGCCCCCGCCTCGAAGCGGATTCGCAGCAGGGCGACGTCGTCCGTGGGCAGCCGCGTCGATTCGCCAGTGACGACGCGGCGCTGGGTCTGCGGCACCTCCTGGGCGCCGGCAGCTCCGGTGCACACCGCCGTCGCCAGCAGGGCGCACGGCAGCAGCGCCCTCCACAGCAATCCATCGTTCATCGCTTGCTCCCTTCTCGTCCGCGCGAGACCCGGCAACCCCATTGTGCGGTGCGAGCGCGGCCGATTCAATGTCCCTGAAACGGCCGCAAGCATCCTGCAGCGTGATATTCTGACGCTGAACGATTTTCGACTTGTCGAGGAGGTTTCCAGAATGAGGACCCGTCACTTCACCGCCGTCACCGCGCTGGGCGCCCTGCTCGCCGTGGCGCTGCTGCCGGGCGCCGCGCTCGGCCAGTCGTCCGGCTGGACCGTGCCGCGCACCGAGCACGGTCATCCCGATCTGCAGGGCACCTGGGGCAACAACGCCGTCACCCCGCTGGAGCGGCCCGAGTCGCTGGGCGAGCGGGCGGCGCTGACCGCCGAGGAGCTGGCGCAGGTCCAGACGACGGCCGAGGAGCTGTTCGCCCTGGACGCGGGGGATGCGGCTTTCGGCGACCAGTTCTTCAACGTGGCGCTGACCGCTCCCGAAACCTTCACTTCGTCCGACGGCGGGACCGGCAACTACAACCAGTTCTGGCTGGTCGAGCGGGACTTCAACAGCCGCACCTCGCTCATCACCGATCCGCCGAACGGCCGCCTGCCGCGGCTCACGCCCGCCGCGCAGCAGGCAGCGGCGGCGGCCCGCGCCAACCGCGGGCGCCCGGCCGCGTGGACCGAGGACCGCGGGCTGAGCGAGCGCTGCATCACGTTCGGGCTGCCGAACCTGCTGGCGGGCTACAACAGCTACTACCACATCCTGCAGACGGCCGACCACGTCGTGATCGAGCAGGAGCTGATCCACACGACGCGGATCATCCCGATCGACGGCCGCCAGCACATCGACCCCGACATCGACCAGTGGCACGGCAACTCGGTCGGCCGCTGGGAAGGCGACACGCTCGTCGTCGAGACCACGAACTTCTCGCCGCAGAGCAACTTCCGGGGCTCGAGCGAGAACCTGCGCCTCATCGAGCGCTTCACGCGGGTCGGTCCGGACGACATGCACTACGAGTTCACCGCCATCGATCCGACGGTCTGGGAGTCGTCCTGGACGGCCATGCTGGAGTGGAAGCGGACCGACGACGCGATCTTCGAGTACGCCTGCCACGAGGGGAACATCGGCATGGAGGGCATCCTCACGGGTGCGCGCGCCGACGACGCGCGGGCGGCCGCCGAGGGCGGCAACTGATCGCGCGGCAACCGGCGGCTGGTTGGGCGGTCGCCCGGATGGGGAGGAGTGCGATGAATCGTCGACCTCTTGCGTCGATAGGCGTCCTGGCGATCGTCGTCGGCGTCGCGTGGCTGGCCCCCCGGCCGGCCGAGGGCCAGCAGGGGAGCCCGTCGCGCACGGCCTGGGGCGATCCGGATCTGCAGGGCGTCTGGGACTACCGCACGGTGACGCCGATGGAGCGGCCGGAGGCGCTCGAGGACCGCGAGTTCCTCACGGCCGAGGAAGCGGCCGAGCTGGAGCAGCAGGCGGTCGAGCGTCAGGTCGATCGGCCGCCCCGTGCGGGCGACCCGGGCACCTACAACCAGTTCTGGATGGACTTCGGGACCAATATCGTCGGCACCCGGCACCCGGCACCCGGCGCACGTCGCTCATCGTCGATCCGCCGGACGGGAGAATCCCCGACCTGGCGCCGGAGGCGAAGCGCCGGCAGGAGGCGCTGGCCGCGGCGCGCGAAGGCGTGGGCGACGACGTGCCGCGGCCCGGAGCCTGGGTCGAGGACGTGCCGGTGAGCGTGCGCTGCATCGTGGGCTTCAACTCGGGCCCGCCGATGTATCCAGCCGCCTACAACAACAACGTCCAGCTGTTCCAGATTCCGGGCTACGTGGCGCTCTTCAACGAGATGGGGCCGGCGGTGCGCATGGTCCCGCTCGACGGCCGGCCGCACCTGCCGCACGACGTCCGCCAGTGGCTGGGCGACTCGCGCGGCCGCTGGGACGGCGACACGCTGGTGGTCGAGACCACCAACTTCCTGCGCGAGACGGCCTTCGGCCGCTATGCCGGCAGCGTCGGCCGGCTGGGCGGCTCCGGTCCGGACATCCACCTGATCGAGCGCTTCACGCGGATCGACGCCGACACGCTGCTGTACGAGGCGACGGTCGAGGACGAGACGACGTGGGTGCGGCCGTGGACCTACGCGATTCCCATGCGCAGGAGCGACGCGGCGGTCTACGAGTACGCGTGCCACGAGGGCAACTACGGCCTCGTGAACATCCTCGCCGGCGCGTTGCGGGAAGCGGAGGAGGCCGGCAAGTAGGAGGGGAAAGATGAGCCATCGATATCTCGTCGTGCTGTGCGCGGTGATCGCGGTCGTAGCGCTGACGCCCATGCTCGCAGGGGCGCAGTCGGCGGAGGCGCCCCGCACGCCGTGGGGTGCGCCCGATCTGCAGGGGGTCTGGGACTTCCGTTCCCTCACACCCCTGGAACGCCCCGCTGAGCTGGCGGACCAGGCGTTCCTGACCGAGGAAGAGGCGGCGAGCCTCGAGCAGGCGGCCATCGACCGCAACGCGGAGCTCTGGAACCGGGCCGCGAGCCGCACGGTGGCCGGCGCCAACGTGGACCGCGGGGAGGATGGGCAGCCCGGTTTCTACAACAATTTCTGGCTGGACGGGGGGACGGCGCCCGTCGAGACGGGGCGCACCTCGCTGATCGTCGATCCGCCCGATGGGCGCATCCCGCCGCTGACGCGGGCGGCCGCGGAGCGCAGGGCCGCAATCGAGCGGGAGCGTCGGGGCGTCAACCGGCACGCACCCACGCCTGGCGGATTCGTCGAGGACCTGGGCCCGAACGCGTTGCAGCTGCGCTGCATCACGGGCTTCAACTCCGGGCCGCCGATGACGCCCGGCGGGTACAACCAGAACGTGCAGTTGTTCCAGACGCCCGACGAGGTGGTGCTGCTCAACGAGATGAACCACAACTTCCGCGTCATCCCGCTGGACGGTCGTTCCGGCAGCGGCATCCCGCAGTGGACGGGCGAGTCGCGCGGCCACTGGGACGGCGACACGCTCGTCGTCGAGACGACCAGCTTCCTCCGCGAGACGAGCTTTGCCCAGGGACAGACCGATGCCCACCTGCGGCTGACCGAGCGCTTCACGCGCGTCGCTGCCGACACGCTGATGTACGAGGCCACGGTCGACAATCCCACCGTGTGGACCAGCCCCTGGACCTACGAGATTCCCATGAAGTGGAACGAGCAGCCGTTGTACGAGTACGCCTGTCACGAGGGCAACTACGGTCTCTACAACATCCTCGCCGGCGCCCGCGCCGAGGAGGCTGCCGCGGAAGCTGCGGCACAGGCATCGAGGTAGGCCGAGGTACGCGGGACCGCGCGTACGCATTCTCGACGGCGGGCTGAAAGGGGGCGCGGACAGCCGGCGCGCTCCCTTTTCCCGCCGTCGTTTGTTGTACGGGACGTGCCGTGTCCCGTCACTCTGTCGCGCCCAGGCGGAGGAGCAACTCCGTCGTGCTGTTGGAGCTGCCGCCGGCGAGGGCACGGAAGTCGGCCTCGACGAACGAGCCTTCCGTGTTCGACAGGATGTGGCAGTGGTGGACCGCGCACTCGAGGGGCGTCCGTCCCTGCTCGTCGCGGGCGTTCAGGATGGCGCCGCGATCCGCGAGGAACCGCACGACGGCATCGAACCGCTTGGACGCGGCGCGGTGCAGGGCCGTATCGCCGCCCGCGTTGACCGCGGTGACGTCGGCGCCGAGCTCGACCAGCATCTGCACGATTTCGAGAGTCGGGCGCTGCTCACCCGGCGGAAACACGGGTGACGCATCCTGAAAGAGGGCTCGTGGGCTCTCCCCCTGCGCCGCCGCCATGAGCGGCGTCGTGCCGTCGTTCCTCGGCAGCAGCGGATCGGCGCCGCCGGCCGCCAGGACCTGTACGAGAGCGGGCCTGTGGAAGCCTGCCGCCAACCACAACGGCGTGGCCCCCAGCC
The DNA here is from genome assembly GCA_963665465.1 of Vicinamibacterales bacterium. Classification (GTDB taxonomy): domain Bacteria; phylum Acidobacteriota; class Vicinamibacteria; order Vicinamibacterales; family UBA8438; genus JAAXGX01. Next base: position 1,912,652 of record OY762226.1, on the reverse strand, counting down.
AGTGCTTGTTGAAGGCGAAATCCGCTCCGCCGCGCCGGGCGGGGGTCCCCCGCAGGAGACGGGCATTCGGATTCGCTCCATGCGCCAGAAGCGCCTCGACGAGGTCCGGGTCGTCGCGCAGGACCGCGGCATGCAGGGCCGTGTAGCCGGCGCCGCCGGCGTTCGGGTCCGCACCGTTCTCCAGCAGCAGGGCAGCGAGGGCGCCGTGGCCGCTGTGGGCCGCCACGACCAGCGCCGTCGTTCCGCCCGGCGTGGCAACATCGACGTGCGCTCCGGCCGCCAGCAGGAGCCTGGCCGCGTCGAGATAGCCCAGCCGGGCCGCGAACAGCAACGGCGTGAACCCGCCCTGCTCGATCCAGATGGAACCGTTGCCGTCGGTATTGTTCTCCTGGCAGCAGGTGAGCACGAACCGGCGCGACAGCGTCGTGCGGGCTTCGAGGTCCGCACCCCGGTCGATCAACAGCTGCGCGACCGTCGAGTGGCGCTGGGTCACCGCCCACATCAGCGCATTCTGCCCTCGGGAACCCTCGCGCGCGTTCACGTCCGCGCCGCCGGCCAGCAGCGACGCGACCGCGTCGGCGTTGCCCGTGCGGACCGCCCGCATCAGCGGCGTGCCGCCGGTCGCCGGGGCGATGTTCGGGTCAGCCCCCGCTGCCAGCAGCCGGGCGACCATCCCCGCGCTCCCGTTGGTGCAGGCCACCCAGAGCGGCGTCACCCCCAGGTCGTTCGTTGCGTCGACGCTGGCGCCGGCGCGAATCAGCAGGTCCGCGGTCTCGAGATCGGCTGCATACGCCGCCCAGTGCAGGGCCGTCGCGCCATCGCCCGCGGGCGTGTTCGCATCGACGCCCTGGCTCAGGAGCGCCCGCACGACCGCAGTGTCCCCGTTCCGGACGGCTTCCGCCAACCGCTCGTCGGCACCGGCGGCGAAGCCGACGGCCGGCCACATCAGGACCAGCCAGCCGGCAAGATGTCTGACGCGCATAGTGGTCAGATGCCCGGCAGCGGGTCGATGTCGAGCCTGTCGGTGCTCCGGCCGACCGACTCGACGGGCAGGTCGAGCTTGTGCATGAGGGCCACGAGCAGGTTCGCAGTCGGCTCGCCGGCATACCTGACGTGACGGCCCCGGTCGGACGCCGCGCCGCCCGCGAGGAGCAGGGGCACGTTGTTGAGGTCGTGCGAGTTGCCGTCGGACATGCCCGAGCCGTACAGGACCAGCATGTGATCGAGCAGGGAGCCGTCGCCGTCCGGCGTCGATTGCAGCTTCTCCAGGTACTTCGCGAAGAGGGACAGGTGGAAGGTGTTGATTCTCGTGATGCCCGCGATCTTCGCGGGATCGTACGAATGGTGCGACAGCGGATGATGGGCCTCGAGCACGCCGAGCTCGGGGTACGTCCGGCCGGTCAGTTCGCGGCCGAGCATGAAGGTGATGACGCGCGTCAGATCGGACTGGTACGCCAGCAGCTGCAGGTCGAACAACAGGCTCGCGTGCTCCTCGAACGTCGGCGGGATGCCTGCCGGCCGCGCCACCAGGGGCAGCTCCCGCGTGCCTTGCGCGTCGGCGTTCTGGATGCGTCGCTCGGTGTCGCGGACGGCCTCGAGATACTCCCGGATCTTGACGCGGTCACCCGGCCCGACTTCCCGTTGGAGGCTGCCGGCGGCCTCGGTCACCGAATCGAGGATGCTCCGCTCCCGCCGGCGGAGAGCCGCCCGGGTCTTGGGGTCCGTCGTCCCGCTGTCGCCGAACAGCCGCTCGAACACCCGGCGCGGGTTGTTCTCCATCGGCAGCGGCTGCGTGGGAGAGCGCCAGGAGATGGTGCTGGTGTACGCGCTCCCCGTCGTCTCCTCCATGCCGTCGACGGCGAGCTCCAGTGACGCCAGCTCCGTGTGGCGCCCGAGCTCCTGCGCCGCGAGCTGATCGACGGAGACGCCGGCCCTCAAACCGCGTCGGGGCTCGCCTCTTCGCGCCCGGCCGCCGTCCTCCATGCCCGTGAGAAACCCGGTGGAGGCGCCGTAGTGATCCTGGCCCGGCGGTCCGTTCAGGCCGGATATCACGAGCAGGCGATCCCGCACGGGCTCCAGCGGCTTCAGGATGGGCGTGAGCTCGAACGCCGTTCCCTCCGCTGCCGGAGTCCAGTCTTCCATCGTTATCCCGTTCGGCACGTACACGGCGGAGAAGCGACGCACGGGACTCGCAGCCGTCTTCGTCAGCGCCGACAGCGCCGGCACCATCGCGTCCAGGAGGGGCAGCGCGAGCGTGACGCCCATCCCGCGCAGCACGGTCCGCCTGGACAGCGACTTCTTCACGACGATCATGAGCAGCTCCTTGTTCAGCGAGCAGCCTCGACGGACCTTGCCCGCGGCGTCGATTCCCCGGCCCGGGCCTGCCGCATCCGGAACGGCGTGCTCCGGACGATTCCCTGAATGATGGATGACCAGCGGTATCGGCTTGGCGCCGCGTCCCGCCTGACCTCGCGGATCGCCGGCAAGTCGCGGTACTCGACGGGGCGGCCGAGCGCATACGAAAGCAGTCTTGCAATCACGGTGTCGACGAATGGTTCGCGATGGCCGAGCAACGTCTCCCGCAGTCCCGCCGCGCCCCGGAACGAGGCGCCGCCCGGCATGGCGCCGGATGCGTCGATGGGGCTGCCCCCGTCGCTCGTGCGCCACGCGCCGACGGCGTCGAAGTTCTCCAGGGCGAAGCCCAATGGATCCATTTGCGCATGGCAGGTTGCGCAGACCGGATTCTCCCGGTGCTGCTCCAGCCGTTCGCGCCCCGACAAGAGCCTGCCGCCGGCACCGCGATCGGGCAGGCTCGGCACGTCGGGCGGCGGCGGCGGCGGCGGTGCGCCGAGCAGGGTGTCGAGCACCCACTTGCCCCGCACCACCGGCGAGGTCCGGTTGGGATACGACGTCACCGTGAGCAGGCTGCCCTGGCCCAGCAGCCCGCCCCGCTCGGGGCTGCCGAACGTCACCCGCCGGAAGCGGTTGCCGTGGACGTTCGCTATCCCGTAGTGGCGGGCCAGCCGCTCGTTGAGGAAGGAGTAGTCCGCGCTCAACAACTCCAGCACGCTGCGGTCGTCGCGAAACTGACTCTCGAGGAACAGCTCCGTCTCCCGCATCAGCGCTTCACGCAGGTTGTCGTCGAATCCCGGAAACAGGGTCGCGTTCGGCGTGACGTTCCGCAGATCGCGCAGTTGCAGCCACTGACCGAAGAAGTTGTCCACCAGGGCCTGCGCGCGCGGATCGGCCAGCAGGCGCCGCACCTGCCGCTCCAGGACGACCGGATCGGCCAGCGACCCGCGGGCAGCCGCGTCGAGGAGCTCGTCGTCGGGGATGCTGCTCCAGAGGAAGAACGACAACCGGGAGGCCAGCTCGAGACCGCTCAGGGCGTAGGCGCTGCCTGGGGCCGCACCGGGCGGGTCGCGTTCGATGCGGAACAGGAAGCTCGGGTCGACGAGCATGCGCTCGAGCGCGAACTGGATGCCGGCGTCGAAGCCGCCCCCGCGTCGACCGGCCCGGTAGAAGCCGACCAGCGTGTCGAGGTCGCCCGCCGTGACCGGCCGCCGATACGCGCGCCGGGCGAGCGGGGACAGAATCTCCCTGGCGCAGCGTTCCTCGTCCGCGCCGCGCGCCGGCCGGCAGACGAAGACCCGGCCGCGGCTGGGCGTGGTGCCGGGGCCGGAGACGTGGTAGGGTCCGTCGATGGCGAGCGTGTCCACGGCCGGATTGCCGTCCGGCATCTCGACACCGTGGCCCCGGTTGATCGTCGAATGCGCCGGTACGGGCTGCAGTACCTCTTCGGGGTCGGTCAGCCTGCTCACGAACGACACGCCGACCTCGCGCAACCCCGCCCGGGCGGAGAAGCGCACCTCGAGCTGGTCGTCGGCGTGATGCCAGTAGTGCTCCCATTCCGGGTCGCCGTCCACGCTGCCCGCGTACCCCCCGGGCGCGGGCCTGCCCCGGCTCTCCCCGCCCACCGTGAACAGCTCCAGTCGCGTGCCATCCAGCCGGACGTCGAGCTGATGCGGTCTCCCGAGACCGATGATGTAGCCGAACGCTTCCCGCCGCAGACGGATCTTGAGGACGTACTCGCCGTCGACCGGAAAGTGGTGACGGACCACGACGCCGCCGCGCGACCCGAACGGGACCGCTTCGCTGATCTGGTCGTCCTGCGCCATCCGCTGCGGGACTCGATGCGTCTCGATGACCGGTCCGGACGGCGGCAGTCCGACCGCAAGCCGACTGAGCCGGCGCGCGGCCGACAGGTATTGGCCCAGCAGCGCCGGCGAGACGGAGAGGACGTCCGCGATGTTGTCGAACCCGTCGATTACCTGGTCGGCGGGCAGCAGCGACGTGACATCGACCTCGAGCGCCAGCAGGTCGCGGATTGCGTTCCCGTATTCGGTCCGATTGAGCCGATGGAACGACTCTGTCCGGCCCGGGGTCGGCCGCGCCGCAGCCGCCCGGTCGAGTTCGCGCTCCAGCCAGAGGACCAGCGCGTCGGTGACGGGGCGATCCGGCCGCGGTCGACCGGGCGGCGGCATCGTGCCCATCCGCAGCTTGCCGATCACCTTCTCCCACACCTCGGCGCCGCCGCCCACGCTCGCCGCATCCATGGCGTCCAACGTCAGGCCTGCGGTGCGGAGTTGCTGGTTGTGGCAACCGACGCAGTACTTGTCGAGAACCGCGCGAAGCAATGCGGGTGAAGCCGGAGATGATGCCGAAGACGCCGGCTGAGGGTTGGCTGCCTGCAGGCGGCCGGGGCCGGCGGCCATGACCGCCATCCAGCCCCCCATGAGGAACGTCAGCGAGGAGACGACCAGACGAGGGCGAAACATGCTTCCCCTCCCGCTGAGTCCCGACGGGTAGTAGAGCATACCACCATCTTCCGGTACGGCACCTTCCGGCCGCAGGCGGCGAAAGCGCTTGCGGACCGTCCCCCGCCGAATGCACCGGTCCCCGGCGGACGAAACGGCCGGGAGGCAGTCGGGACGGTACCGCTCAGGCGAGCAGCTCCGCCAGCACCCCTTCCATCAACTGGTTGATTGCCGCATAGCGCGCCGCCGGGGCGGCGCGCAGCTCCGCCTCGGTTTGCACGTAGGGGCCCGGGACGAGCTCGTTCCGGCAGTTCTCGATCAGGGCTTCCGCGCTGGCGGGCGTCGTCTCCAGGTGGAACTGCAGCGCGACGGCGTTGCGGCCGACCTGGAACGCCTGGTTCTGGCAGGCGGCGCTCCCGGCCAGGCGCACGGCGCCCGCGGGCAGGTCGAACGTCTCGCCGTGCCAGTGGAAGGCGAGGAACTCGGGCGGGAACCGGAAGCCCGGCGCCGCGTCCGGTACCCCGCCAACCGGGAACCAGCCGATCTCGCGCTCGGTGCCCGGGTAGACCCGCGCGCCGAGCGCGCTCGCGATCAACTGCGCGCCCAGGCAGATGCCCAGCACCGGGATGCCGCGCGCGACGGCGTCGCGCACGAGCTGCTTCTCGGGCCGCAGCCAGTCCAGCGCGTCCTCGTCGTTGACGCTCATCGGCCCGCCCATCGCGATCAGGGCATCGATGTCGCCCGCGCGCGGCAGCCGGTCGCCGGCGAACAGCCGCGTGCAGCCGACGTCCGCGCGGCGGGCCGCGAGCCAGGCGGCGATGCTGCCGGGGCCCTCGAACGGGACGTGCTGGAGCACCTGAACCTGCATGGGGTGTGCGCGCGTGCCGCGACGAAAAGAAAACGGCGCAGGTCCCGGCCGGGACCTGCGCCGTGCATCCGAGCGATTGACGTGGTCGGCTAGCCCGGCAATCGTCGCCTCCGGCTCCGGTTGCCGCCCAACCAACCCTCGCTAGCAGTCTACGCCGTTCTACGGCGCAGGCTCCTAGCGCAGCGGGTCGCGGTTCTCCGCGTCGAGCCCGGCGCCGCAGCCGGCCGAGCAGATGGTGGCCGGATGGGGCCCGCGGCCCTCGGCGTACGCGCGCTCGTCGAAGCGCGCGCCGGCGAGCAGCCCCGGCATGCCGTAGTTGCCTTCGTGGCAGCGCGGCTCCCTGTAGATGCGGTTGGCGGCGTTGTCCTGCAGCGCGAGCTCCAGCGCCACGGTCCACGGCCGCGTCCACGTGGTCGGATCCTCGATGGTCACCACGTACTCGAGCGTCTCGTCGTCGAGACGCGTCCAGCGCTCGACGAGATGCAGGTTCTCGCGGGCGCCGAAGAAGTCGGTCTTGGGCCCGAAGTTGGTGACGTCGACCACCAGCGTGTCGCCCTCCCACCGGCCGCGCGAGTCGCCGCGCCACTGGCGCACGTCCGAAGGCAGGTGGGGGGCGTCGGTCAACGGGACGACGCGCTGCCAGCCCTGGCCCTGGCCCGTGTCGTAGAAGATCGACACGGCTTCCGGCGACTGGATGACCTGCAGCACGAAGCCGGCGGCCCCGCCGAAGTCGGGCAGGCGGCCCAGCATGCAGCGCTCGCCCAGCCCGCGGTCTTCGGGACCGTTGGCGCGGTTGACGTTGACGGTCAGATACATCGGAGGCGTCTCGTCGCGCCGCGGCGACGGCGGCCCGTACGTGCCCCCGGCGCATCCGGACAGACCGTCCTTGCAGGTGTCCGTGGCCTGCAGCAGGGCGAGCTGGTACTCGCGCAACGCCGTCCGCCGCTCCTGCGCCTCCGCCGTCAGCGGCGGGATGCGTCCGTCCGGCGGATCGACGATGAGCGACGTGCGGGGACCGGTCTCCTTGTGCGTCAGGAAGACCGCCCGGTTGTAGGCGCCGCCCGTGCTGAGCGGGTTGCCGACCTCGGGCCGCGCGTCACGTTCGAGGATGGCCGTCCGCTGGAGGTCCAGCTCGGCGCGCTCCTCGTCGGTGAAGAACTCCTTGCCCTCGAAGCGGGCCGGCCGCTGCAGGGGCGTGTCGTAGCGCGTGGTCCACAGGCCCTGCAGGTCCGGATCGCCCCACGGGGTGGGGGTTGCCGTCGGGCCCTGCCCCGCGGCCGGCACAAGCTGCAGGAGGACGATGACGGCGGCGAGCACCGCCGCCGCGCCCCCCGTCTCGAGCAGCCGCTGCCTCATCGCGCGCCCCGCGGCGCGTTGTTCTCCGGCCGCAGCTCGTAGGGGGCGCCGGTACCGGACGAGCCGAGGAACAGCTTCGTGCCGTCGGGGAAGGTGATGTCGCGGCCGTTGGCGCGGTTGGTGCCGTCCTTGGCCTGGTAGCCGTCGACGTGGATCTCGGTCCCCGGCAGCAGCGACTCCTTGGTGAAGCCGCGGCGGAACAGCACGTTCGGGGTGCCGCCCTCGAAGGCCCAGCTCTCGGTCGACCCGTCGTCCATCGCGACGTCGATGTGGATCCAGACGTGGGGGTTGACCCACTCCATGCGGGTGACCGTGCCGGCGAAGTTGACCGGGCTGTTGGCGTCGAACTCGGCCGCGAAGGCGTGATGGGCCGTGGCCGGCGTTGCGGCCGCGGCGAACAGGATACCGACTCCGAGCACTCCGACGATCAGCTTGCTGCGCATGGTTTCAATCCTCCCGCTACTTGCGGTACCAGTCGTAGAACGCGTTGCCCTCGGGCACCTTGCGCGTGATGTCGACGATCATGGTCTCGCCCTCCCAGCGCGTGACCAGCGGCTCCTTGCGCACGTGCCCGTAGAGGAACTCCTCGACGAACTCGATGCAGCGGTACTCGAGCAGCTGCGCGTTCGGCTCCAGCCGCTTGTAGAGCGGCATCGAGATCTGCCAGGGCTCCGTGAAGGTGTTCGGATCCGTGATCGTCACGTCGTACTGGATGGCGTCGGAAGAGATCGGCGTGAACCGCTCCTCCAGGTGCAGATCGATGCTGTGGAAGTTGCCCGCCCGGTCGAACCAGTTCTTCCCGTTGAACCGGTTGACGTCGACCACCAGCGTGTCGCCTTCCCAGCGCCCGACCGAGTGCCCCATGTAGGTGTCGTCGGGCGGTCCGTCGACCTCGTCGAGGTGGATGGTGCGCGCCGTGCTGGTGAACGCGTAGGCCATCTGGATCTTGTTCGTGCTCTGGATGACCTGGAACGGGTAGGGCATGTACATCGCACGCGGGATGCCCGGCAGGTAGCACTTCAGCTCCGGGTCGCGGTCGATCCAGTTGGCCGCGTTCTCCGCCTTGATCTGCGCGGCCTCCTCCGTGTAGGGAATCCGCCCGTTCCCCTGCACGACGCCCACCGACGCGGGGACGCCGCCCGCGGCCCCCAGCGCCACCACGGGCGCGGCCGGCACCGCGGCGTACTCGAACGGGTACACGCCTTCCTGCGTCACCATCCCCGCCCGGGCTGCGTGGGCCTCGAGGTCCCAGTGCGCCTCGTTGAGGGCCTGCCAGATCCCGTTGAAGTCGGGCCTGCCGTCCGCGGTGCGGGCAATCCCGCCGCCCTGGGCCGCCGGCCGCATCACCGAGGCGGTGATGACGGCGCTCGCCACGGCCGCGGCGATGGCCACGCTGACAATCGATACGTTCCTGGTCCAGCTGCGCATGAGAAATCTCCTTCGTATGGGGAGGCTACCACCCCACGGCCGCGTTGGGAAGAGAACTTGTGCCAGGCGTCCGCGCCGGAGGCGACGATTGCCGGGCTAGTCGAGGTGGGCCGCGTTGCTGTCTCCCATCTCGACGCCGCGCGCCGGGAAGTACTCGCGCCAGCGCCGCGCGACCCGGGTGGCGATATCGTCGCGGCACGCAAGCTCCCGCGGGAACGCGGGCTTGAGCCGGGCGTCGATCACCACCGGCGCGGTGTAGGCCAGGTGGTTGCGGACCACACGGGTCGCGGCCGCGTGGATGTCGGCCGCCGGCTCGAAGCGCGTGAACGTCGTCCACAGGAAGTTGATGGGGCTCCGCGCGGCGCGCCGCGGCTCGTCGGTGAGCACGATCAGGGGCCAGCGGGCGAACGCGGGGTGCGCCGCCACGCGCGCCGGCGCCTCGGGGTCGAGGCCCACTGCCTGCGCGCCCACGACCAGGCAGCCGCCGCAGAACACGTGGACGTCGGTGAGCCCGGCCGGCAGCTCCGCGGCCGAGAACTCGCGCGGCAGCTCCCGCACGGGATCGCCGAGGCCGAGCCACACCCCCTTCGAGCCCAGGTTGACGGCCGGTCCCGTGTAGTCGAGCGTGTCCATCGACAGGTTGGAGAAGACGTACAGGTCGGTTTCCGGCCGCGTGCGCGCCAGCACGTGCTCGAGCGTGGCCGGGAAGTCCTTGAGATCGACCGGCTGATCGGTGACGAGCAGGAACTTCGTCAGCGAGAGCTGGCCCTCGCCGAGTATCCGGAACGCGCTCGCCATCGCCTCGCGGGCGTAGCGCTGCTTGACCACGGCGGCGGAGAGCGAGTGGTAGCCGGTCTCGCCGTAGGACCAGAGCCGCTCGACGGCCGGCATCACCAGCGGAAAGAGCGGCGAGAGCAGCTCCTGGAGCAGATCGCCGATGAAGAAGTCCTCCTGCCGCGGCTTGCCGACCACCGTGGCCGGGAAGATGGCGTCGCGCCGCCGGGCGATGCGGCCGACCCGCAGGACGGGGTAGTCGTGCCGCAGCGAGTAGTAGCCGTAGTGGTCGCCGAAGGGACCCTCCGGACGGCGCTCGTGCGGGCGCGCCTCGCCGATGAGCGCGAACTCGGCCGCCGCCAGCAGGGGATGCGGCCACGGGCCCTCGACCAGCCGCAGCCGCTCGCCGGCAATCAGCGAGGCCAGCACCAGCTCGGGCACGTTCTCTGGCAGCGGCGCGATCGCGGCCAGCATCAGCGCCGGCGGCCCGCCCAGGAACGCCGTGACCGGCAGCGATCGGCCGCGGGCCTCGGCCACGGCGTAGTGGAAGCCGCCGCCCTTGCCGATCTGCCAGTGCAGGCCGGTCGTGCCGCGGTCGTGGACCTGCAGCCGGTACATGCCCAGGTTGTGGCCGCGCCCGTCGGGATGCTCCGTGAAGACCAGCGGCAGGGTGATGAACGGGCCGCCGTCGTCGGGCCAGGTCGTCAGCGCCGGCAGGGCGTCCAGGCGCACGTCGTCGGTGACGACGTCGGTGACCGGTCCGCGGCCGCCCCGCTTCGACCCGATGCGCAGCAGCTCGAGCCCCAGGTCGCGCGCCCCCCACAGCTTGGCCGGCGTCGGCGGCAGCACGGTCTCGACCAGCTCGACGAGCCGGCGGATCAGCCGGAACGGCCGCTCGCCGAACGCCAGCTCCGCGCGGCGGGCGGTGCCGAACAGGTTGGTGGCCAGCGGAAACGGCGAGCCCTGCACGTTCGTGAACAGCAGCGCCGGGCCGCCCGCGGCGATGACGCGCCGGTGGATCTCCGCCGCCTCGAGGTGCGGGTCGACCGGGGCCGCGACCTCCACGAGGTCGCCGTCACGGCGAAGTTGGTCGAGGTAGGTGCGCAGGTCGGGAAAGCTCATTGCGGGGAGACGGTTGAATTTCCGGCGTGTTCATACCACAGTACAGCACCCGGGTCGTACGAGGGAGGTGGCTGATGTTCAAGGTGAGAACCTGCGCGCCGGCGGCGGCGCTCGTCGTGCTCGCGGCGGCACATGCCGCGCCGCCGGCAGCCGCCCAGGCGGACGTGACCGTATACGAGGGGGCGCGGCTGATCGTCGGCGACGGCAGCGATCCGCTCGAGGACGCCGCCTTCGTCGTCCGCGGCGCGCGCTTCGAGGCGGTGGGCCGCGCGGGCGAGGTGGCGGTCCCGGCCGGCGCGGCGCGCGTCGACCTGAGCGGCCACACCGTCATCCCGGCGCTGGTCGACACGCACGTGCACCTGAGCCGCGAGCGGGAACCGCTCGTCGAGGACCTGCGGCGCAAGGCGTACTACGGCGTGAGCGTGGCGATGAGCCTCGGCTGGGACGCCCCCGGCGCGCCCTTCGAGGTGCGCGCGGAGACCATCCCCGGCGCGGCGCGCTTGCGCACGGCCGGCCGGGGCATCACCCGGCCCGAGCCGGGCCGCCCGCCGCTCCCGTACTGGATCGCGAGCGCGGAGGAAGGGCGGGCCGCCGTGCGGGAGCTGGCGGCCCTGGAGGTCGACCTGGTCAAGATCTGGGTCGACGACCGCGGCGGCCGCTACGAGAAGATGACGCCCGGGATGTACGCGGCGATCATCGACGAGGCCCATCGGCACGGGCTCCGGGTCACCGCGCACGTGTTCACGCTCGAGGATGCCAAGGGGCTCCTGCGCGCCGGGGTCGACGCGTTCGCGCACGGCGTGCGGGACCAGGACGTCGACGACGAGCTCGTCGACCTGTGGCGGCAGCGGCCGCACGTCGTGCTGGTCCCGAACCTGCCGAACCGCGGCGTGGCGGAGGATCTCGGCTGGCTGCGCGAGACGATTCCCCCCGCCGAGCTGGAGGCGCTGCAGGCGCAGTACACGGATCGGCCGGACGCCCGGGAGGCCTTCGGCATCCAGGCCCGCAACCTCGCGCGGCTCAACGCGGAGGGCGTGCGGATCGCGTTCGGCACGGACGGCAACGCGGGCTGGACCCCGCACGTCGAGCTGGCCGACATGGTGGCGTCCGGCATGACGCCGCACGAGGCGCTCGTCGCCGCCACGCGGAACTCGGCCGAGCTGCTGGCGCTGGACGACGCCGGCACGGTCGAAGCCGGCAAGAGCGCCGACTTCGTGGTCCTCGAGGCCAACCCCCTGGACGACATCGCCAACACGCGGCGCATCCACGCCGTCTACCTGCGCGGCGCGCCGGTCGACCGCGCCGCGCTGAGCGCCCGCTGGACGGGCGGCGGGTCGCCGTGACATGGCCGCGGACGACTACGAACGCGAGCTCGAGGAGTGGATCCGCCAGCGGCGCCACAAGCTGCGCCCGCTGCCGCGGCCGGACCCCGCCCAGCGGCGGGCGGTCGACGGGTGGGTGCGCCTCGTGCCGGGGCTGGTCGTGCTGCACCTGGCGCTGCTCCTGACGCTACGGGCCCGCCCGGGATACCTGGCGCTGTGGATCTGGTACGCGGGCCCCATCGTCCTCGCCGTCGTGACCGCGGGCCTGCTGGTCGCCTCGCTGCGCTCCGCGCACCGCTGGAAGCATGGCGTGAACCACTGGCAGCTGCTGGCGTACGCCGGCCTGATTGCCGTCGTCGCCACGCTGCCCATCTACGACCCGTATCCGTCGTCCTACGACGAGCGGCCCAGCGCCGTCGCGTATCGGGTCCCGATCGACGGCCCGGTCACGGTGGCCTGGGGCGGGTCGACCGCGCCGGTCAACTACCACGTGTTCCTCCCCGACCAGCGCTGGGCGTACGACCTGCTGGTGACCCGCGACGGGCGCACGTTCCGCACGGACGGCGCCGCGGTCGAGGACTACTACGCCTACGGCCTGACCGTGTACGCGCCGGCCGCCGGACGGGTGTTCGCCGCGCGCGACGGCGAGCCGGACGTCGCCATCGGCGCCCGGCGCTGGGGGCTGGCGGGCCTCGGCAACCACGTCGGCATCGAGGTGGGCCCCGGGGAGTACCTGTTCATCGGACACCTGCAGCCGGGCTCGGTCACCGTCGGCGTGGGCGACCGCGTGGCCGCCGGCCAGCCGCTCGGACGCGTCGGCAACTCGGGGAACAGCAGCGAGCCCCACGTGCACCTGCACCTTCAGGATTCGACGGATCCCTACTTCGGGGAGGGCATCCCGTTCTACTTCCACGGCTACCGGCACGACGGCCGGCTCGTCGAGCGCGGCATGCCCGAGGGCGGGCGGCAGCGCGGCCGGTACCACGGCGAGCTCATCGTCCACGTGGGGCCGGCGGATTAGACTGTCGCAATGGTAGGGCTGTCCGAGATTGCGGTCATCGGGGTGATCGTGCTGCTGCTGGTGCTGATGGGCCGCTCGCGCGGCGACCGGCCGCGGGTGGCGGAAGACGCCGGGAGCGCGTGGGAGGTGCGGGCGACCATCCGGGTTCCCAAGCACCTCGCCAGCGTGCTGCTGGCGCTGGCCACCGCCGCTGCGGTGGCCGGGCTGACCATCTGGATGCAGTTCCCCGGCTGGGTCAGTGCGTTGTCCGGCGGCATCGTGGCCGGCGCCGGCGTGGCCGCCGCTCTGCAGCGGGGTCGCCGCGCCGGCGGGCGCTGACGACGGCGGGGCGATGACCGAACCTCGCGAATCGACTGCGAATCCCCGCCTCCGCTACGCCGTCGACGAGACGCCGTCGGAAGCGCTGACCCTCGGGCTCAGCCTGCAGGTCGTCACCCTCATCCTGACCCCCATCATCCTCACGCCGATCATCGTGCTCAAGGCCGCGAATCATCCCGAGGGGCTGGAGTGGGCCGTGTTCTCGGCCCTGCTGATCTGCGGTCTCGCGACCATCCTGCAGGCCCGGCCGCTGGGTCCGATAGGCGCCGGCTATCCCCTCTACATGGGCACGTCGGGCGCGTTCATCGGCGTCTCGATGGCGGCGGTGGCGGCCGGCGGCCTGCCGCTGCTGGGGACGCTCGTGATCGTCTCGTCGCTCGTGCAGTTCCTGTTCTCGGCCCGGCTGTCGCTGTTCCGCCGCCTGATCACGCCGACGGTCGGCGGCACGGTCATCATGCTGCTCGCCGTCAACGTGTTTCCCATCACGACGGACCTGCTGGCGGGCGTCCCCGCCGGCGTGGACCCCCGCGCCATGAGCGGGCCGCTGGTGGCCTTCTCGGCCTTCTCGACCATCACCCTGGTGTCGCTCTACGCCCGCGGCGCGACCCGCCTGTGGGCGCCGCTCATCGGCGTGCTGATGGGGACCGCGGTCGCGGCCGCCACCGGGATACTGGACTGGACGCCGCTGCTGAACGCCGCCTGGTTCGGCCTGCCCGGCAGCGGATGGCCCGGCCTCGACCTGTCGTTCGATGCGCGGTTCTTCGGCCTGCTGGTCCCCTTCGTCATCGTCACCATCATCGGCGCCATCGAAACCTACGGCGACGCCGTCGCCATCCAGCGGGTCTCCCATCGCACCCCGGTGCCGGTGGATTTCAAGGTGGTCCAGCGCGCGCTGAACGCGGACGGCGTCGGCAATCTGCTCTCCGGCATGGCCGGCACGGTGCCGAACACCACCTACTCGACCAGCATCTCCATCGGCGACCTGACCGGCGTCGCCGCGCGGCGCGTGGCGCTCTACGGCGGGGTCCTCATCGTCCTGACGGCCTTCCTGCCCAAGCTCCCGGCCCTGCTGCAGGTCGTGCCCGAGCCGGTCGCCGGCGCCTACCTTTTCGTCCTCATCGTCCTCCTGTTCCGCCAGGGCGTGCGCATGGTCACCGCGGGCGGGCTCGGCTACGAGAAGGGTCTGGTCGTGTGCATCTCGTTCTGGGTCGGGCTCGGCTTCCAGAACGGCGTCATCTTCCCCGACCACCTACCGGCGTGGTCGCAGGGCGTGCTCGACAACGGCATGGCCGCCGGCGGCATCATGGCCATGGTCCTGACGCTGCTGGTGTCCGCGCGGCAGCGCGGCCGACACGACGTGCTGGAGCCCGGCGTGCGGTCGCTCTCCAGGCTGCGCACGGCCCTGGACGGCGCCGCCCAGGGCGCCGGCTGGGACGAGACGGCCACCAACCGCCTGCAGCTCGTGGGCGAGGAGGCGTTCCTGTACCTGCTCGAGCGGCAGTCGGAGTCGGGGTCGGAGCCGCGGCCCATCCGCGTTGCGGTGCGGCCGGACGACGACGTCCTGCAGATCGAGCTCGTCAGCGGTCCGGACGACGCCAACCTGGAGGCCAGGCTCGACAGGCTGGACGAGGAGCACGAGATCGTCAGGGACGTCGGGCCGCGCATCCTGCGCCACATGGCGAAGGAAGTGCGGCACGAGCAGTTCTACGACATCGACGTGCTCACGGTGACGGTCGACACCCGGCCGCTCGCGTGAACCGGGCGGCGGCGGCGGCGTCACCGCGGCTCTGTGTTTCGACTCTTGGTCGGCACAGCGTTGCTACAACGCGAGTCGGGTCTTGCTGTAGGCACGTGGGGTCAGGACGCACCCGGCCCGAATAGTCTCCGTGGTTACGTGTCCGGCCCCGCGGGCTTGCGTTCCAGCAGGTGCTTGTTGAGCATCCGGACATCCTGCTTGACGTCGTCGATGTGCTTGTTGATGGCCCGATGCGCGTTCGTGTTCTCCGACCGGATCCACTCCAGCCTGACGACCAGCCACACGAGCACCAGCAGTACGCCGGCACCCTCCAGCGTCATCAGCCTGACCAGATCGCCCATGTGTTAATCGTAGCACGCCGTCCCGACCGGGCGTGAGCATGGTCGCACGGCCGGGGGTTCCCGCCGGCAGCGCAGCAGGATGAGGACCGCCGCCCCGGCGCGACGCCATCGTCGAGCAGGTCGAGCGTGACGGCGAGAGCCGTCGCTTACGGCACGACGCGCGCGCGGCCGATGTGGTTCGTGTCGGTGCCGAACCAGATGTCGCGCGTCGGCGCGTGGTAGTGCATGTGGCGCACGGTGCCGCCGCCGCTGGCGATCTCGGCTGCCGCGAAGAATTCCTCGGTGGCCGGGTCGAAGCCGACGAAGCGGTTCGGCCGGACGCCCGATTCGACGAAGTACAGCCGGTCCTCGGCGTCGACCGCCATGCCGTACGGCCGGGCCTCGGCCCCGCCGGGGACCGCCCACTCCCGGACCTCGCCGGTGGCCGGATCGAGCCGGCCGAGGCGCCCGCCCGCGTAGTCGACGTACCAGAGGCGCCCGTCCGACGTCAGGCCCACCCGGCGCGGCCGGGCCTCCGCCCGCGGCAGCTCGAACTCCTCGAGCTCCAGCGTCTCCGGATCGACCGTGGCGAGCTTGTTCGTGCCGAACTGGCAGAACCAGGCGCGGTTGTCCGCGTCGACCACGATGCCGTAGGGACGCCGGCCGCTGCCCTCGACCGGGATGAGCTCCACGGTGCCGGTCTGCGTGCCCAGCTTGCCGACGAAGCTGCCCATCTGCACGGAGAACCAGATGTCGCCGTTGCGGTCGAAGGTGAGCGTGTGCGGATCCCGCGCGTCGGGGGTCGGCATCATGAACTTCTCGATGGCCCCGGTCTCGGGATCGAGCCGGCCGATGTGCCTCGCGCGGTTGCCGGCGTACCACACGAACCCGTCGTCGTCGACGATCAGGTTGTGCGGCCCGGTGCCCGGGTCGAGCTCGTAGCGCCGGAAGTCGCCCGTCGCCGGGTCGAGGTAGGCCAGGTAGTCGCCCCGCTGCCCGACGAACCAGACGCGTCCCCCGCCGTCGACGTAGGGGTCGCGCGGCCGGGTGTTCTCCCAGGGCACCGCCCACTCGGTGATCTCGATGTCCTCGGCCGCGGCCGTGGCCGCGCCGAGCGTGCCGACCGACCCGACCGCGAGGACCGCCGCGAGCACCGCCGGCATTCCGCTTCTCATCGTCAGGCCTCCAATCGGCGCCACCAGGATGCGCCAGCGTCCGTAGAATAGCACCAGGATGTCGGATACTTGCCCTCGCGCGCAGAGGAGGTTGGCATGACTGGACGATGGTTGCTGCGGTCGGCGGCGGCGATGATCGCGGCGGCGTGGCTGATGCCGGCCCTCGCGGCCGGCCAGGAGACCGCGTCGCCGGATCCGACGGCGCTCCGCACCCCGTGGGGCGATCCGGACCTGCAGGGCATCTGGTCGTACGCCACGTTCACGCCGCTGCAACGGCCGGAGGCCCTGGCCGGGCGCGAGCTGCTGACCCCGGAGGAGGTGGCCGCACAGAACCTGGCCGACGCGACCCGCGCGTCGTCGGAACGGCGCGGCGAGCTGACGAGCGACCGCGACCTCGCCCTCGCCTACGACCAGATCTGGTGGGATCGGGGCACCTCCACCGGGCGCACGTCGCTCATCGTGGACCCGCCCGACGGCCGGCTGCCGCCCCTGACGCCCGCGGCCGAGCGGAAGCAGGCGGCGCTACGCGAGCACCGCCGCGCCCACCCCTACGACTCCTGGGAGGACCGGCCGCTCCAGGAACGCTGCATGACCTACCAGCGCGTGCCGCCGGTGCCGTCCGGCTACAGCAACACGTACCAGATTCTCCAGTCGCCCGGGCAGGTCGTCATTCTCAACGAGATGATCCACGACGTGCGCGTCGTGCCGCTCGACGGGCGTGCGCGCATCGACGGGCGCATCCGCCAGTGGAACGGCGACGGGCGCGGCCGCTGGGAGGGCGACACGCTCGTGGTCGAGACCACGCACTACCGCGACGACACGACGTGGCGCGGCTTCCCGGGCACCCGCGACCTGCGCGCGGTCGAGCGGTTCACGCGCATCGACGCCGACACCATCGACTACCGCTACGAGATTCACGACCCGGCGACCTACACGCGCCCCTTCACGGTGGAGCTGCCGCTCACCAGCCCCCCCGGCTACGTCATCTACGAGTACGCGTGTCACGAGGGGAACTACTCGATCGCCAACGTGCTGGCCGGCGAGCGCGCCCTGGAGGCCGCCGCGCAGCAGGCGCCGTGAATCATCGGCACGCTGGAGTCAACGAAGATCACGGCCCCGCTCGATGTCGGCGAGCATTTCATCGATATCGCCGGGGGGATGGTTGCAGGCCAGGGCACGATCCAATGCGTCCAGTCGAGTGGCTCGGCTCGGTCCTGCTTCGGCGTCGCGCGCAGCCCGCAGCGCCCGCCTCGCCCACTCGCTTACGGTCAGGCCGGCCCGCCGGGCGACCTGGCGCAACGACGCTGCCTCGGCTTCGGACACGAGGATCTGCAACCGCGGACTCATGCTGATGAGCATACTCCAGCGCCAAGCGCTCGTGGCAACACGGCCGGCAACGCCGTCATGGCAGTATCCGGTACGTGCGACGGTGGCCGCGGCGGTCGTCGTACTGCTTCTGGTTGCGGGAGCGCGCCATGGGCGCATCGTCGCCGGCCAGCAGGATGCGGCCGGCGCGGACGATCCCATCGCGGTGCTCGTCAGCCGGCTCGATCTGCAGCGCTACAAGGCCGTCATCCGGGGCCTGACGCAGTTCGGCGACCGCCGGCAGGGCACCCGCCGCAACCGCGAGGCCGTCGACTGGATCGAGGCGCAGCTCGAGGCGGCCGGCTGCGCCACCGAGCGGCACCATTACACCTACGATCCGCCGCCCCGCCCGCCGGGCGCTGCAGCCGGACGCCGCAGGGCGGGCGACGGCGCGCTGAACCCGCCGGGGCCGACGCCGACCGGCGGCCGCATCGGACGCAACGGCAACGGTCCGGGCGGCAGCTCGATCTTCGGCTACCGGCGGCCGACCGGCGTCGAGCGCGATCCCCTGGCCCAGCCGGACGAGGCGCTGCGCGCGCTCAACCTCGAGGAGCCGACCAACGGCGAGCGGTCGCAGGTCTACTGCACCCGGGTCGGCGCCGCGCGCCCGCACGAGATGTACATCCTGGGCGCGCACATGGACGGCCACGGGTTCGGCGAGGCGGCCGACGACGACGCGTCGGGCACGGCGCTGGTGATGGAGCTGGCGCGCATTCTCAGCGCGCCCGACGTGCGCACAGCCGTGTCGATCCGCTTCGCGCTCTGGAACGACGAGGAGACCGGGCTCAACGGCAGCCGCGCCTACGTCGCGGACCGGCGCGCGCTGCAGGGCGTGGAGGAGCCGCCCGGCTCCGGCCGCTACCCCGAGCCCCGCTGGCTGGGCATGATCCAGCACGACATGATGCTGTTCGACCACGGGGCGCCGGGCCCGGACGGCGAGGTCAGCCCGCGGCAGCGCCGCGAGGCGGACATCAACATCGAGTTCCAGTCGCGCTCGGACCTGGCCGCCGCGTCGCGCGAGCTGGCCTTCCGCTTCAAGGCCGCCAACGACGCGTACGCCACGGACTACCCGGCCGCGGTCGGACCTCACATGACCAACACCGACTCGACCCCGTTCATGAACCTGACGCCGTCGATCAGCCTGCGCGAGAACGAGCGCGGCATGCACATCGGCGCGGGCTGGAACCCCCACTGGCACCAGCCCACCGACCTCTACCGGACGTACGCCGACGACGACTTCCGGCTGGGACTGAACGCGGCGCAGACGACGCTGGCCGCGATCGCCGAGCTGGCGGAGGCGACGATCGTCCAACCGCGATAGTGCAGCTCGGCTCGGGGCGAACGGTCCGCGGCCGGCTGCGCTATAGTCTGATGGGCGAGCGTGGCCTCGGAAACCAGGGAGCGGACCAATGGCAGACGAGCAGACGCCGGCAGCGCAGCAGCAGGATCAGCCCATCGACCCCCGGGTCTTCGACCTCTACGACGAGTACTGCCACGGCTACATCGACCGGCGGGAGTTCCTGAGCCGCGCCGCGGCCCTCACCATCGGCGGCGTCTCCGCGCTCGGGATGGCGCAGGCGCTCATGCCGCGCTACGTCGAGGCGCAGACGATCTCGTTCACCGACCCCCGTATCAAGGCGAACTACGTCGAGTACAACTCCCCCGGCGGCACGTCCGGGACCATGCGCGGCTACCTCGTGCAGCCGGCCGGCGAGGGGCCGTTCCCGGCGGTGGTCGTCATCCACGAGAACCGCGGCCTGAACCCGCACATCGAGGACGTCGCGCGGCGGGCGGGCGCCGCCGGGTTCCTGGCCCTGGCGCCGGACGGACTGTCGCCGGTCGGCGGCTACCCCGGCAACGACGACGACGGCCGCACGCTGCAGCGGAGCCTCGAGCCCGCGCGCCTCGACCAGGACATGGTCAACAGCGCGCGCTACCTCAAGGCCCACGAGCTGTCCAGCGGGCAGCTCGGCGCCACGGGGTTCTGCTGGGGCGGCGGCATGACCAACCGCCTCGCGGTCGAGCTCGGGGCCGACCTGCAGGCCGGAGTCCCGTTCTACGGCGCCTCGGCCGTGAGCGAGGATGTCGGCCGGATCGAGGCGGCCCTGCTCGTCATCTACGCCAGCCACGACCCGCGCATCAACGCCATGTGGTCCGACTACGAGGCGGCGCTCGAGACGCACGGCGTGAACTACGAGATGGAGATGTACGAGGGGACGCTGCACGGCTTCCACAACAACTCGACGCCGCGCTACAACGAGGCGGCCGCGGCGCTGGCGTGGAACCGCACCGTCGGCTTCTTCCGCCGGCACCTCGGCGTGTAGCAGCCGGCAAATCCGCGCGGTGTCACGGACTGGCAGGACGCGTCCTCGATCGCGCAGCGTAGAGCAGGTGGCAGAACTACGAACCATTCTAGTTGGCCGCATTCGCGGCCAACTAGAGCTAGAAGACGACCGACATCGCGCCGGTCGCCTCGACATGTGCTCCGCACGCCATCCGCATGCCCAGAGGGAGGATTCTCGGGCCGGATCGCGGCGGTCATGGCCGCGTGATTCTTACCGGCACGGCCCGGACGGACCGAGTGTCACCATACCGATTCGCTCCCACAGGGCAACAGATTCGTGCGGGGGATGCGCACAGGGAAGCGATTATCCGGTTCCAACGGGCGCTCCAGCTACAGGCAACTAACCCGGATTATTCTTGAGGTTATCGAATCGGTCCCAGGTCGGGCCTGATCGTCGCGCGAAGGACGTTTCGGACGCGGTGTGTGGTCGGTGGCAGCGTGGGTGAAGCGGTCGTGGCGGGGTGACGGCGCGCACGAGGCACAACGCGCCGACAGCTTCGGCGACGGGGCGCTGGCGTGCAATACGGGGGTTGAGGTTGGCGGCGCAACGGCGCGCTATCCGGCGCGCGCCCCGAGAGCGAGGGCGAGGTGCCGCCAGACGTCACGGTATGGGGTCGCTCGCGGCAGGTGCAGGACGAACCGGCGGACGGAGCGGACGACGTGGACGCTGACCTTGAGCAACCGGTCGCGCAGCCAAGTCACCTGGGTGCGGGCGCAGGCGGTGCGGGCGGCTCTGAGCCGCAGTTCCTGCATGAGCACGTAGGCGGCGGCCGTCAGCAGGACCCGCAGCTGGTTTGCCCAGAACCTGGTGCAGCTCGTGCGGTCGATCTGCAAGCCGTCGAGCAGTTCCTTGATGCGGTTCTCGATGTCGCCGCGTCCGCAGTAGACCTTCTCGTAGATGAAGCGCGGCGTCTGGCGCAGATTGGTCACGACGAAGCGCGGGTTGTCGCGCGGCTGCCGGCCGGTGAGCTGCACGACTTCAGCCTTGATCACCACGCGGCGCTCACGAGCCCACGTGCCCGCGCGATAGCGGGTGTCGAGGTAGAAGTGCGCCGTCTTCTCACGCAGCATGCTCTCGGTGCGGGCCGCCACCATGATGGGCTCGGCAGCGCGCAACAACACAGCGTTCTTGGCCATCGCCACGACGTAGTCGAGCCGCGGCTCGGCATCGAGGAAGTCGAAGACCTCCGGGGAGGCGAAGCCGCCGTCGAGCCGGACGAGAAAGCGCGCCTCGGGAAACGCTGACCGCAGCAGCGCAAGTAGGCGACACAACACGCCCAGCGTTCCGTCGGTCGCCTGCGCCGTGCCGGGCCGCAGCACGGCCGCGCACAGATACTGCTCCGCCTCACGGTCGAAGCTCACGAAGGCCAGCAACGGCAGGTAGCACCAGCTGTCGTAGTAGCTGTTGAAGAAGGTCAGCTGCTGCGCGCCATGCGTCGGGTCGTCGGTCGGGTCGAGGTCGATCGTGATGCGTCGCGCCCGCCCGCGCAGCCGGCGACGATGCCGCTCGATGACCGACGCCGCCAACTCGCGTCCGAGCCGATAGAGCGCGACGCGGCCCGCACCGTTCTCGAACCGCGAGACCGTCGGCTGCGACGCCAGCCGACCGCCCGCCAGCGGGTCGCGCCCGAGCAGGAGCTTGTGGATCGGGTCGTCAGCGAGCCGGTCCGAATCGTTGCCGTCGGGATGGCCGCAGGCGATCCCGAATACCCGCTGGCCCACCAGGTCCTCGAGCGTGTGCCGGACCTTCTCCGGTGCCCGGCGGTCAATCAGACACCGGCCGAATGCCTTGACCAACCCGTAGACGCGCTCGGCGGCCTTGAGCAGCACGGCACCGCCATCCGAGCTCGACTGCTCGCGGTCGAACATCGCGACCAGAGGCTTGTCGAACAGATCGGGGAACAGTACAGACTGTGCTATCGTGGGGTCCGTCACGCAAGAGCCTCCGTCGTGCCGAAAACGTCTGTCGCCAACAGCGTTTTAGCACACGGAGGCTCTTGTGTCTCTACCTGGGACGGACCCCTCACGAATTTTCCGGGCTAATGAACCTCTTCGATGAGGTCCTCGATCGTTGCAGCAACGTGGCCTTTTTGGCCGAGGGCGGTCAAAAGCGGGTGCTTTCTGCCGATCATCCGGACTTCGGAGCCGTAGTCATCAAGTGCGGCGAGTACCGATTCGCTACCAGCCTAGACCGCATTTCACGAGAGGTGGAACTGCTTCGTAACATAGTTTCGGATTACTACCCAAAACAATATGAGTTCCTCATCGAGCCAATTCGCCGCGAATTCCTCGTGATCGAGGAACGCCTAGACGCTGTAGATCTAACAGCCGCAAGTTCTCGATTTCATACCGATGAACAGATCCTCGCCTTGTTGCGGCATCTTGTATGCGGCCTTAGCGTGGTCTGGAAGCGCAATGTGGTGCATCGGGATATCAAACCCGCGAACATTCTAATAACCTCTGCTAATGAGCCACGTATTATTGATCTTGGAATAGCTCGATTCCTCGACGACGCCTCATTGACTCGCTCGCACGCACTTCAGGGCCCAGCCACCGCGATCTATGCAGCCCCCGAGCAGTTGCGCAATCGTAAAGTTATGATCAATCATCGAACGGATTTTTTTCTCCTTGGATTGCTGATCCTTGAGCTAATGCTAGGATTTCACCCGTTCGATCCCAAGAGGGTAAACAACTCGAACACTCTAGTTGAGAATCTGGTGTCGGGGACCTATGTACGACCGGATGCGTCGCGTGACAAGCTCTTGGTGGATTTTGTTGAAAATGTACTTCGTGTGGAACCCTATCGTCGATTCAGGACAGTCGCAGTTCTGATGTCACACCTCCGACTGGACCCAGCGACATGCTAATCTATCATCAATGCGGCCATAACTTTGTTTGGAACGTCCAGTCACTCCAAGACGACGGAGCTGGCGAGGGTCTCATAGTGTCGCCGGTGAATGTTGAAGCCGACAAGATCTCTGAGCGGATCCCGACGGGGATTCTCGAGTCAAGTTGGATGGACCCGCAGTTCTACATTCCGAACGACAGCAAGAACAAGCTCAAAACATATCCGTTCTTTCCGGGAAATGTGCTCGAAAACTTCGATACAAGCGACGTATTCGGTTAGCGGGTGATCTCCCAATAAACATGGGCTGAAAGTGGGCTTGGAGTGAGGAGGTTTCAGCGCCTCGACGAGGTTGCTGCAAGCGACAGTATGTTCGCGCGGGTTGCCTCCCCGGTCGCGATGCCACGGGACACTGAACGCCAGCCGGCGCGCGGGAGCATCGGTGGCTCTCTCTCCGTGAAGTCGGGTGGCGACCGAGGGGGTGCGGTCTCCCCCTCCCTGCGGCGGGGCGGCCGCGGGGACCGGTCGCACGTCGAGGTCGTGTGTTCGGACGTTGCCCGCCTACGCGGGCGGCGGCGGAAGGCCGAGGAGCTCGGGGACAACGGGCTCGACCGCGTGCAACATCGCGGCGAACAGCGGAGGCAG
This sequence comes from Vicinamibacterales bacterium, assembly GCA_963665465.1. GTDB lineage: Bacteria > Acidobacteriota > Vicinamibacteria > Vicinamibacterales > UBA8438 > JAAXGX01. The sequence continues at coordinate 1,889,176 of OY762226.1, read as the reverse complement.
GTCGAGGCCGCGTTGGCGCGCGGTGCGCACGACGCTGGCCAGGACCTGCTGGGTGTCGGCGCCGTGGCGGGTGCGGTTGCCGCCACACACCTTGCGGATGACCACGGCGGGCCGGATGGCCTGTTCGGCGCGCCAGTTGGTGGCGTCGAGCGAAGGGTCCCACAAGAACAGGAACACGGCCGGGAATTCGGTGGCCAGATGCGCCGCGAAGCGCTCGGCGTCGGCCAGCGGCGGCGGGGCGTCGACCAGGCGCCCGAGCCGGGCCGTGAGTCGGCCGCGGGCCGTGGCCATCGCGTGCTCGCTCAGCGCTCCCGCGTTGCAGCGGTCCCGCAGGTCGAGGCCGGCCCGCAGGACCGCCGCCACGTCGCCCGCCCAGGGACTGTCGGGATGGTCCTCCCGGAGCTGCTTGCAGCGTTGGAGCAGGTGGTTCTTATTCCGATATCGGAATAAGAACCAGTATGCCGATGTCCGGATTATGCCGATATACGCTCTGATGTCGCCGTCCTGCACGGCGTCGACGGCGAGACGGTCGGCATAATCACCACGCGCTGACGGGCAGAGACTCTTCTCTCAACCGACGAGAGAGGAGGCCTCCATGGCGGATCCGTCACGCGTCCCCATCTCCGGCTCGCTTGAGCCGTTCGCAGCGGGCTATGCGACCGAGCTCGCGCGGCAAGGCTACACACCACGCTCGACAAGGACGCAGTTGTATCTGATGTCCCACGTCAGCCGTTGGCTGCACGCCAAAGATGTCGACGTCGCCGATTTCCCGCGGCGAACGCGGCAGTTTCTGGAAGCGCGGCAGGCCGCCGGCTACAAGCAGCATCTGACGGACAGGGCGTTACGCCCGTTGCTGGCGTACCTCCGGGCGTGTGGCGCGGTCCGGCCTGCGCCAGCGTCTACCCCGACGGGGCCCGTGGACGAGACCCTGGCACGCTATCGGCACTATCTCGCCGTCGAACGGGGGCTGGGCGAAGCTACCGCGCGTGGTTACGTCGATGCCGTCCGCCCCTTTGTGCGCCGCTGCGTCTCGGCCGACGGCCTCGCACTCGACATCGAGGAACTCGACGAGGCCGAGGTAACCGCGTTCATGGTGACGCGTTGCGCTGAGCAATCCAGACGAGCCGCGCAACTGACAGCAACCGCGCTGCGCTCGCTGCTGGCCTTCCTCCACGTCACGGGGGCGATCGCTCGTTCCCTGGTGAAGGCTGTCCCGTCGGTGCCCGGCCGACGATTGGCGGGGCTACCGTCCCGCCTCGAGCCCCACCACGTCCGGCGTCTGCTCACCGCTTGCGATCGCCGGACTCTCGGCGGGCGCCGCGACTTTGCGGTCATCACCACGCTGGCCCGTCTCGGCCTGCGCGCCGCCGAAGTAGCGGCGCTGCGTCTCGACGACCTGCAGTGGCGCGCCGGCGAGATCGTCGTGCACGGCAAGGGACAGCGGGTCGAGCGCATGCCCCTGCCGACAGATGTGGGTGACGCGATCGCGGCCTACCTACGCCAGCGTCCGGCCCGCGCCCAGGGACGCGCCGTCTTCGTCCGCCTGCTCGCTCCCCTGGGACCGCTGAGCCCGACCGGTGTGACGCAGATCGTGTCCGCCGCCGCGCAGCGGGCCGGCCTCGGGTGCATACACGCCCATCGGCTGCGCCATTTCGCGGCAACGCAACTGCTCAACGCGGGCGCTCCCCTGTTCGAGATTCAGCACTTCCTGCGCCACACCCGCCTGCAGACGACGGCGATCTACGCGAAGGTCGACTACCACGCCCTGCGTACGATCGCACGTCCGTGGCCGGGAGGTGCAGCATGACGTGCCTGCGCCAAGCCCTGGCCGACTATCTGGCGATGCGACGAGCGCTGGGCTACTGCTTGGCGCGCGGCGAGAAGCTCCTCGGACAGCTACTGACCTATCTCGAAGACCGTGGGGAAACCCGCCTGCGGACCGAGACCGCCCTTGCCTGGGCAACACTTCCCGCCGGAACGGATCCGAGCTGGTGGGCAAGCCGACTCACCGTGGTCCGCAGCTTCGCCACCTACCTGCACACGGTCGACCCCGCGACGGAGATACCGCCTGCCGACTTGCTACGGGCACGCGCCCGGCGCGCCACACCTTACCTCTACACGGATGAGGACGTGGTGGCCCTGCTGGCCGCCGCGTCGGGACTGCGCACCGCGCACCGAGTGGCGACGTACCGGACGTTGATCGGTCTGCTGGCCGTGACCGGGATGCGGGTCGGCGAGGCCGTCGCGCTCGACCGGCACGACTTCGACTCCCAGCAAGGCACACTCACCGTTCGACAGGGCAAGGGCGGGAAATCTCGCGCCCTGCCGCTGCACCCCACGGCCACGTCCGCGGTCCGCCAGTACCTCGACCGCCCGGACCGCCCGGTGGTCCGGAACACCGCCGCGCTGTTGGTCTCCACGGCCGGCACCCGGCTGCTGCTGTGCAACGTGCAGCAGACGTTTCGCACCCTGGTCCGCCGCGCCGGCCTCCTGCCCCACTCGGCCGCCTGTCGGCCACGGCTGCACGATCTGCGCCATCGGTTTGCGGTGCGTACGTTGCTTGACGCCTATCGACAGGGTCACGACCCGGAGGCGCGGCTCGCGCTGCTCGCCACCTATCTCGGGCATGGCGACCCCAAGTACACCTACTGGTATCTGTCGGCGGCGCCGGAACTGATGCGGTTGGCCACCGACCGCCTCGAACGCCATCTGGGAGGCTCGGCATGAACGCCCTCGCCCCCACGCTCCAGGCGTTCTTTGCGGACCGGCTGGTTCAGCAGCGCCACGCGAGCCCGCACACGATCGCCGCGTACCGAGATGCCTGGCGGCTACTGCTGCGCTTCGCGGCGACCCACACCGCCAAGACGCCCTCGCAACTCGAGCTTGACGATCTCGACGCGCCGCTCATCGGGCGGTTCCTGGCGCACCTCGAACACGACCGTGCGAACACCGTGCGCACCCGCAACGCGCGGCTGTCGGCCATTCATGCCTTGTTCCGCTATGCCGCGCTGGACCATCCCGAGCAGGCGGCCGTCATTGCCCGCGTGCTCGCGATACCGCCCAAGCGTGGCCCGCGTCAGCTCGTAACCTTCCTGTCCGACGGCGAAGTCGACGCCCTGCTCGCCGCACCCGACCGCGTCACCTGGACCGGTCGTCGTGATCACACTCTCCTCGCGCTCGCGATCCAGACCGGGCTGCGCAGCTCCGAGCTCACGGGCCTGCGTTGTGCGGACCTGCACCTCGCGCGGGATGCGCACGTCAACTGTCTGGGTAAGGGCCGCAAACAGCGGATTACGCCTCTCAGCAAGCCGGTGACCGCAGCCCTGCGAACCTGGCTCACTGAGTGCACCGGCGCACCAGACGCGCCCGTCTTTCCCACCCGGACGGGCCAACCGCTCAGCCGAGACGCGCTCGCGCAACGCGTCGCCACACACGTGGCTACGGCGGCAAACGCCTGTCCATCTCTCCACCAGAAGAACGTCACGCCGCACACGCTACGCCACACTGCCGCCATGCGACTGCTGCACGCCGGGGTCGATACCGCCGTCATCGCCCTGTGGCTCGGACACGAACACGTCGACACGACCGACGTCTACATCCATGCCGACCTGGCGCTGAAAGAACGCGCGCTCGCGAGGACCACCCCCGCACACGTCCGCGCCGGCCGTTATCGGCCACCCGATGCGCTCCTCGCCTTTCTCGAAGGCCTCTGATTATGCCGATGACCTTGACGCAGACGCCGCTTGCCGCAGCGGCGTCCGCGTCGATATCGGCATAATCCGGACATCGGCATACTGGTTCAGACACGTCTGGTGCAGGCCGTCGTAGCAACGATACGGCGCCCATCCGTCGCGCACGAGCACACCGACGTAGTCGGTCCCCAACACCGTGGCGGCGTCGGCGAACCCGCGGCCGGGGCAGATGGCGTAGACCGTCGTCTCCGGGGTGACGAACGTCCACAGCCAGTGGCGCTCGCCGCCGACGCGCCAGCCCGTCTCGTCCGGCGTGACCACGGGCGCGTTGCGGACTTGCTCGCAAAGTTCCGTGTAGGCCGGCGCGGCGGCGCGGGCCGCCCGGTGCAGCACGTGGGCGAGGCCGCCCGGCGTCACCTGCAGCCCGAACGTGGTCCGCAGCAGGTGCGCGACCTTCGCCAGCGGCACCCCCATCTCGGTGTGCAGCTCGACCACCAGCGACACGACCGCGGGACCGAGCTGCACGCCCGCCGCCCCCAGCGCGTCGGAGGTCTGCAGCTCGTGCCGGCCCTGCACCCGCCGCTGACACCGCGTGCAGTGGCCGACCTCGACGTCGAAGCGCCGCACGACCGGGTGCACCACCGGCAGGTCTTCCTGATACTGCGACGCCTCGCGGGTCACCGCGACCGCGCCGCCGCAGTCCGGACATTCCCTCGGAATCGCCGCCGCGTGGGTTTCGTCGACCTGCGCCGGGCGCGGGCGGCAGCCGTGGCGGCCATACGCCGCACCGGCTTGCCGTCCGGGACGCCTGCCGCGACCTTGCGGCCGGTCCTTGGCGAACGGCGCGGCTTGGCGGCGACCCGCCCGACGTGCCTCGTCCAATTGCCGTTTCAGGCGCTCCACCTGTTCCTTCAGGCGGTCATTTTCCCGTTGCAGTCGGTTGCTCTTACGCTGCAACCGCCCCGTCTCGCGCCGCAGGTTCTCGGTGTCGCGCTCCCGCCGCGCCAACTCTCCGCGAAGCCGTTCGAGGTCGGTGGGAAGCTCCGCAGTCCGAGGTGGGGGCGATTTCCGGTCGGCGGCCGTCACGCCACCGTTATGCCATAATCCGAAAGATTGTACAAGTCAAAATATTGACGCTTCGGCCCGGAACCCGCTAACCGAAGACCAAGCGACCTAGAAAATCACGCTGCTGAAATTGCCCGCGAGTGCTTGAGTTTCCAAAATGCGTTGAATTTCAGATATCTTGTAATCCCAACAAGATACTTCGACGATCTCCCAGAGGACTATCTCACCCAGCTTACGGAGCTGTTCGTGGAACCGTTCCGCCAAGCCAGGCTAGACTTGCAGCTCACGAAACCCTTGCTCCTGACGGTCATCGCGAAGCAACTTCACTTGAACGCTGGGCCGTCGCGCGACGAGTTGCTGTCGTGGGCTACCAGTTTTGGAGATGTCGATGGCATTTACCTGGCCTTGGACAGCAGTTCACGGTCGAAGCAGATCAAAGACGCTGGGACCTTGTCGGGTGCACTTCGCTTTATCCGTGCTCTTCGGCTGAACGACATGGAGGTGCATGTAGGGTACTGCGGGATCGAAGGCCTTCTATATTCAATTGCCGACGCGACGTCCGTGACCGTTGGGTCATACGAGAATCTTCGGTCGTTTAGCACGTTGCGACTTGAGACCCAGGAGAACAGCGTGCGCAGGGCGCCGCGATCGCGTGTGTATTCGGGCCGATTGCTGCAGTGGGTAGAGGACATTTACATGGAACCGCTTCGGCAACTGATGCCGAACTGGCAGTTGTTGTTCGACGATTCTCCGTACAAGGGCTACTTGCTCGACCCGTCGACGTCGCTCAATTTTCAGCGTTCGGAGATCTACAAACACTATTTTTTCATTTTCTCGCAGCAGATTGCAGAATTGCCTCACTTGGCTGGCCGGCGAGAGTATGTTCGCACACACGTCCTTAATGCCATGCAACTCTTCGAGGAGATTGGGGCGGCCGACGTATTCTTGGACCCGGATTCTGACGGATCACACCTGCCCTCATGGTTGAATGCATTGGCCATGTTCGAGGCTCAGCCGGAGTGAAGATGGTGAGATTCGCATCTGAGGCCCAATTGGTTCGGTCGGGTCGGCGCTTGGTGAGGGCGGCCTTGCGCGATGCCAGGGGGCTAATCCGGACTCGATACGAGGTGGCGGCGCCCGGGGGGGTTCCCGACTTAGTGGTGTTCGCGTGCCGCAGACGGCAGTTGCATTACGTCATTACGATGGAGTTCAAGCTACGGAATTGGCGTCGGGCGCTGCGGCAAGCATTTCGTCACCGGAATTACGTGAACGAAGCGTACGTTGTGTTGGACGCCGCCCACGCGACAGCGGCGATTGAGCACGTGGAGCTGTTCGAAAGAGCTAATGTTGGACTCGTGACTGTGGATAGAACAGAGAGGGTAAGGGTATGGCACAGTCCAGAACCGGCACTTCCATTCTCTCCTGCCTATGCGCGGTTTGTAGCGGACAAACTTGTGGCCAAGAAAAAGAAGAAGACGACGAAAGACCTGCCGTTTATTCGGAGCGTCCGAGGTGGAAGCACGCTGGTGGCGCTTAGAGGAATTGGTGAGTCTACATGGCGGGGGGAATCTTGCCCGCTCCAGGAAGAACGGTGCGGGTGAAGACATGGCGGGGCTACAAGGAGACGACTACCGCGGTGGCGTGGAACCGCACGGTCTGCTTCTTCAGGCGGCACCTGGGGTGTAGCCGCTGTCATGGACCAAGCCGGTCCGCGCGGGATCAGATCCGGGTGACCCGGCCGGCGTCGCCGTCGACCCGCAGCCGGTCGCCGTCGGCGATGAGGCGCATGGCGTCGCGCACGTTGACCACCGCCGGCAGCCCGAATTCTCGCGCCACGACGGCGCCGTGCGACAGGTAGCCGCCGGTCTCGGTCACGACCGCCGAGGCGCGCAGGAACAGCGGCGTCCAGCCGGGGTCGGTGGAGGGCGCCACCAGCACGTCGCCCCGGCGCATCCGGCCGCCGTCGTGCGGCGTGCGCAGCACGCAGGCGGCGCCCTCGGCCGTGCCCGCGGCCGCCGCGACGCCGTCCCAGGCGTCGCCGTCCGATGCCGGCGCCGCCGTCAGCGCGGCGTGCGCGCGCGGCGCCGCGCCGGGCGGCTCCTCGATCACCCCGGGCAGCTCCAGCGCCTGCTGGGCGGCCAGGCTCTCCGCCCGGTCGGCGGCCAGCGCGCGCGCACCGTTGCCGTCCCAGGCTCCGGTGAGCCACGCCTCGACCTCGAACAGGCTCAGGTGGAAGATGTCGCCGGCTGCCGCGAGGCGGCCGCGGGCCTGCAGGCGCCGGCCCACCTCGAGGCACAGCTGCCGGATGAGCGCGACGGCCGCCGCCGACCCCGACTTGGCGTTCTCGCGCAGCGCGGCGCCGAGTCGGGCGCGAGCCAGCACCCGCCGCGCAATCGGCCGCAGGATGGCCGGAAGCGTCGCCAGCTCCGTCTCCGCGCGCCGCCGCACGTCGGCGGCGCGCGACCGCGCGTCGCGGGCCGGCGGGTGGTCGAGGTGGAAGCGCACCTGCTCGAGCACGTAGCGCGGATCGTCGGCCCAGCGTGTGCTGCCGAGCTCCATCTCGAACACGGCCCGATGGCCGTAGCGGTCGAGGTAGTCCTCCATGGCGATCCGGAAGGGGGCGTCGGCGGGCAGCGACCGCCAGGCGAGCGGGTCCGGATCCCGCAGCGCGGCCGCTGCGGCGGCGTCCCCGGCGGCGCTGTCGACGAGCGCCTGAATGCGAAATCCGTGCTCGGCGCTGGCCACGTCTCCCGACGCGGCCAGCAGGCGAGAGACCAGCGGCCGTGCCGCATCGCGTCCGGCCAGCTCGAGGACCTGCTCCAGCAGCCGCGCCCAGACGGCGCAGTAGGTGGCGGCGAGCTGCAGCACCGGTTGGTACGTGACGCCCAGCGCTTGCAATTCGCGGAAACGCGCCAGCAGCGCGGCGTCGCTCAGGGTCGACAGATCGTCCGCGCGGCTCGCCCTGGCGCGCGCGACCAGCGCGTCGATCCGCCGGGGGGCGTCCCGGCGGAAACGCCGGAGCCGGCCGACCAGTCGCAGTCGCCGCCACAGGCGGGCGAGGCCGGCGCGTCCGCGCAGCGGGCTCCCCGCCGGCACCGGGAGCTCCGGCTGGTACCCGCCCAGCGTGAGGTTCGCGTCGGCCGGCGAGATGCCGAGCGAGTCGTAGAGGCTCCATTGCAGGCTGTCGAGATCGAAGTAGGGCCGCCCGCCGAAGCGGCGCATGACCTGCATGCCGCGCGGCAGCGGGTACTCGACGAGCTGCGCCGAGGCGTAGACGATGGCCTGCGCGTTCGCATCCAGCATCGACCAGGTAGCCATCGTCAGCGGCCGCGGGAGGGAGTCGCGGATGTTGCCGTCCGACCAGGTCGGGGTCTGCGGCGGCACACCGGGAAACGTCCAGCGCGGCAGCCGGGTGACGGGGCGAGACTGGAGCAGCCAGAACGTCCGGCCGTCGTAGGCCCACTCGACGTCCTGCGGCGCGTCGCCGTCGCCGAGCGACCAGTGAACCCGCTGCACGAGCGCCGCCAGCGCCTCGAGCTGCGGATTGTCGAGAAGCGGCGCATCGCCGGTATCGTCCAGCCGCGCGACGTCGGTGTCGAGGATCGACCGGCGCACCGCGTACTGCTGCGGCGCGACGGATCCCCGCACGACGGCGTCGCCCGTCCCCGCGGCCAGCTCGATCGTCACGATCTGCCGCTCGCCCGTCACGGGATCGCACGAGAAGGCGACGCCGGCCGCTGCCGGACCCGCGTGCGGGTCGCCGACCATCTCGCAGATCACCACCGCGCACGGCGTGGCGTCGTCGGCGATGCCCGCCTGCCGCCGATAGGCGACGGCGTGCGGGGTCCACAGCGACGCGAAGCAGCGCGACACGGCGGCGCACACCGCGTCGAGCCCGGCCACGCCGAGGTAGCTCTCGTGGATGCCGGCGAACGCCGCGCGGGCGCCGTCCTCGGCCGCGGCGGAGGAGCGCACGGCGAGCGGTCGGTCCTCCAGCCCGGCCCGGTTCAGGAACCGGCCCAGCTCCGCGCGCGCGGCTGGAGGCAGGCCCGTCCGGATGACGAGGTCGCGGAGCGCGGCGAGACGCGCCTGCACGTCGGGATTGCCGGCGTCGTCGGGGGGCACCGCCGCGAGCGTGGCCGCCAGGGCAGCGATGTCCGGCGTGCGGAACAGGTCGACGTAGACGGAGGCGGCAACGACGCCGCCGGGCGGCACGGCGAAGCCGTAGCGGGCCAGGCGGGCGAGGTTCCAGCCCTTCCCGCCGACCACCGCCGGGCCGGCCGTGAACGCCTCGACCCAGGTCAGCAACTGGTGATGCCCGGGCGCCTCGGCGGCGCCCGGCGATCGTGGTGTGGCAGCCAAGCGGTTGTCCCGGGCCCTTTGCGCACGTGCGCCCAACCATCGAGAATAGCACCCCGCCCGAATCCGGCGCGTGCATCCGGAGCGGAGCCGATGGCGCGACCGGGCGAATGCCGGTACGCACCGCTGTCCCGCGGTCGTCGGCAGCATGGTGCTGCGTCAGGGCCGAGACGGTTCACGACCTGCTGCGCGGGCCGCACCACGCTTCGGCCGCCGCGCCGTGCGGGCCCCGCACCCGGGCCGCCACCTCGCGGTACGCGCCGTAGAGCGGGACGAGCGCGTCCTCCCAGCGCCGGCGGAGGCCGTAGGCGCGCGCGGCGATCGACATCGCGCGGCGGCGGTCCCGATCACGTGCCAGGCCGATGATGGCGCGCGCGAAGTCGTCGCTGTCGGCGCCGCGGCAGACGCGGCCGCTGACACCCGGGCGGGTGTTCTCCTGCGGCCCGCCGCGGTCGGAGACGATCACCGGCAGACCGCACGCCTGCGCCTCCAGCACGACGTTGCCGGCCGTGTCGGTGCAGCTCGGGAAGACGAAGAGATCGGCCGAGGCCATGGGCACGGCCACGTCGCGGTGGGGCACGGTGCCCATGAAGATCGCGCGCTGGAGGCGCCGCTCGAGATGGCGGCGATAGGGTCCGTCGCCGACGAAGATCCAGCGCCGTGCGATGCCGGCGCGCCGCAGCCGCGCGTCGATGTTCGGAACGAGCGCCAACCCCTTCTCCCTGGACAGCCGGCCCACGTAGAGCAGCGCCACGTCGTCGGGCGTCAGTCCCCAGCCCTTGCGGTGCTGCTGCGAGCGATGCGCGGGCGAGAACTTCTCGGTATCGACGCCGCGCACCCAGACGGCGATGCGGGCGGGATCGATGCGCTCGTTGACCAGCATCGCCCCCGTGGCGCGGGACGGCACGAAAATGCGTTCGCAACGCCCGTACGGCCAGCGCAGGTACTCGCGCATGCAGCGCTCGAGCCAGTGCCAGCCGCTCAGCATGCGCGCGTAGCTGCCCAGGTCGGTGTGGAAGCTGCCGATCAACGGCACACCCAGCTTCGAGGCCACGTACAGCGCGGTCAGGCCGATCGGGCCAGGCGTCGTCAGGTGGATGAGGTCGGCGCCGTCGGCACGGGTCTGCTCGAGCAGGGTCCGCACGCGCGGCAGATAGATCTTCATCTCGCGGTAGAACGGGATGCCGATGCCGCGGGCCCGGACCGCGAAGTAGTCCGGCAGGTCGGCCGCCGCTTCCGAATGCGTGTAGATGCGCGGACGGACGTCCGGGGGCGCGTACTGGAGCACGGCCGACAGCACGGTCGTCACGCCGTTGACCTTGGCGAAGTCGTTGTCGGTGAAGACCGCGACCCGGGCCGGACCCTTGCTCAGTGAGCCTCCTGGCGGCCCGGTCCGGGCCGGGCCGCGAGAGCGGGCAGCAACGCGTGGTTCAACTGTTTCCGGGAGCAGTATGGGGAGGGGATGTGACGAAGCCGTTACCGGCGCGCGACCGGGGCGTTAGCGGGCAGCGGCCCGCTCAGGATTTCGGTCGTTGTCCCGGTTTCGACACAGGTGTCACGGCCCGCCGCCGGGCGACGGCGGGCCGCTAGCCGTCGCGCCCCGCGGCGCCGGTGCGCGGGTGGTCGGTGTGGAAGTACCGCCGGTAGGCCGCGATCCAGTCGGTCGCCATCTCGCGCTGCGCGGTCGTGATGTCGATGGCCCCTTCGCAGACCAGCCGCCGGAAAAGCTGCTCCAGCTCGTCCTTCACGTAGGCGTTCCACCGCGTGGACCCGTAGGGCTGGGGCCACAGGTTGCGGGCGTCGGCCGTTCCGCCGAGCTCCGGGGTGATCAGGAAGTCGAGCTCGTACTCCTCGGCGCGCCGGTAGTCGGCGCCGTAGTTCTCGAAGACCTGCCTGGCCACGGAGGCGGCCACCAGCGGGCTCCCCGCGTCCCGCTCGCGCCCGCAGAGATCGTCGGCGGACACCGTGCGCACGACGCCGGGCGTCAGATCCCGACGGGGCAGCGCCGTCTCCGGCGCGCTGCCGGCGCGAGCCGCGCCCGTGCCCGCAGCGCCGTCCTGCGGCGGTCCGACGCTGAGCAGCGCCCCGACGGCGACGGCCGCCCCGGCCGCGGCGAGCGCTGCCCCCTGCCACAGCAGCCGGGGCCACGCGGTCGGGCCGCCGGCGCGGGCCGCCGGGTCCGTCTCCCGGGCGAGCCGCGCCCGCAGCCTGGCTCGCGACGCCTGCGCATCGGGCCCGGTTACCCGGGCGTCGCGACACGCGCGCGTGAGCGCCGTCAGGGTCTCCTGCAGGGCCCGGCTGCGCTCGGCGCAGCGCCGGCACTCGCGCAGGTGACGGTCGACACGCGACCGCCGCCGCGGTCGCAGCTCGTCCTCCTCCCGCAGGAGGAGGTCCTCGTCGGATGCGTGCCACTGATTCCAGCGCATCGTTCCAGTCCCGGCGCACGTATCGTCGCCTTGCGGCTCCGCCTGCGCCCAACCGACCCCGCTCGTCGGTCTTCAGTCTTCGTCCGCCCGGCGCACGCGCGTCACCGCCCGCGCCAGCGAGCTGGCGACCGTCCCCACCGAGACGCCGAGGACCCCGGCGATCTCCCGGTACCGCAGGCCTTCGGCCCGGAGCTGGAGGCACTGCCGGTCGCGGTCGGGCAGCGCCCGGACCACCGCCCGCAGACGCGACTGGCGCTGCCCCGCCAGCAGCCGCTCTTCCGGATTCGACGCCGGATCGATGCGGTCCTCCACGACCTCGCCGGCGAAGACGATCCGCGCCGACCAGCTGCGCCGGGTGCGCCGCTTCAGGGCGAGGTTGCGGGCGACGCGGAACACCCAGCCGCGCAGGTTCGACCGGTTGCCGTTGCCGAGCAGGTGCCGGTGGAGCGCCATGAAGGTCTCCTGCACGACGTCCTCGGCGTCGCTGGGCCCGATCCCGAAGGAGCGCACGTAGCGCTGCACGCCGTTGCGGCACTCGTCGAACAGCTCCAGGACCACCCCGTCCGCCGGACCCGGGTCGACCGTCGGCTGCGGAACGGGCAGCACCAGGTCGAGCGCGGTGTCCTGGGGGACGATGGGCATGCCGGTCGCCAGTGTACAACGTGCAGGGGTGCGGATCCGCCCCGGCCGGCCTGCCGCCGCCGCCCGGCAAAATCAGCCTGAACAGAGGCGACCCGGACGGAATATCCCAGCAAAACGGAATGCCCCGGCGAGGCTGTGCGCGCGGGGACGGAGGATGTCGATGCGGGAGAGTTCGGTGGGTGGGACGCGGGGGCTCCTGGCCGCCTTGCTGCTGCTGTCGTTCGGCTCGGCCGGCGCGCAGGCGCAGACCGCCGCGATCGAGGGGCAGGTAACCGACGCGCAGGGCGCCGCCGTCGTCGGCGCGACCGTGACGGCGACCGCGCCCGGCATCGAAGCGGTTACCGCCGCGACCGACGTCACCGGCACGTACCGCTTCACGTCCCTTCCCGACGGGGTGTACGCGCTCGCCGTCTCGATGGGGGGCTTCCGCACCGAGCGCCGCACCGGCGTGCGGCTGGCTGCGGGCGAGACGCTGCGCGTCGACGTGCAACTGGGGCTGGCGCCGTTTGCCCAGCAGGTCGACGTGGTCGGCGTCGGCCCCACGCCCGGCGGCGGCGTCAGCCGGGACCGGGTGCCGGCAACCGTGTCCGTCGTCACCGCGGCCGAGCTCGAGGACCGGCACGCGGCCTCGCTCGCCGACGCGCTTCACGAGCAGCTCGGTTCGGTCACGCTGGAGGGCGCCACCACCAACCTGTTTCAGCCGACCCTGCGCTTTCGGGGCTTCACTGCCTCGCCGCTGCTGGGACTGCCGCAGGGGGTGGCGGTCTACCAGAACGGGGTCCGGATCAACGAGCCGTTCGGCGACACGGTCCAGTTCGACCTGATCCCGCAGTTCGCGGTCGGCCAGGTGCAGCTCAGCGCCGGCGCGGAGCCGACCTACGGCTTGAACGCGCTCGGGGGCGCCATGATTCTGAACCTCAAGAACGGGTTCGAGCATACCGGCTTCCGCGGCGAGTTCTCCGCCGGATCGTTCGACCGCTACACGGCGACGGCGGAGTGGGGCGCCAACAACGGTCCCTGGGCCGTCTACCTCGGGGCCACGCGGTTCGACGAGACCGGCTGGCGGGTCGCGTCTCCCTCGGAGGTGACCCAGGCCGTCGCCGACGTCGCGTACCGCGACGAGACGATCGACGCCGGCGTCAGCTTCACCTACGCCGACTCCCGGCTGAACGGCAACGCGCCGGCGCCCATAGAGTTGCTCGATGCGGACCGCAATGCGGTCTTCACCTACCCGGACACGACGGAGAATCGTCTGGGCTTCGTCCAGGGCCGCTTCGACGTCTCGGCTTCGCCGACCTGGTCCGTGCAGGTGACCGGGTACTACCGCGACCTGGACCGCCGGACGCTCAACGGCGACGAGGCGGATTTCGACGTGTGCGACGACGACTTCCTGCCCTTCGGCGCGCCGGCCGGGACGCTCTGCTTCGGCGCCGACGATGACGACGACGAGGAGGAGGCGGGGGAGAACGGTCACGAGGGCGACGATGACGACGACGACAACGGCGAGATGGGGTTCGCCGCGATGGACGCCGACGACGACGATCACGGCGACGACGACGACGAGGCGCGCCCGCTCGTCGACGTGCAGACCGGCCGCTTCATCACCGCGGACGATGCCGAGGGCGATGCCGCGTACAACCGCACGACGACACGGTCGAAGGGCTACGGCGCCACGGTGCAGGCTGTGGCGGCAAGCGAGGTCGGCGGCCGGGAGAACGTCCTGACGCTGGGCGTCTCAGCCGATCTGGCCGATGTCGGGTTCACGTTCACCAGCGAGGTCGGCACGCTCACGCCCGACCGCACGGTGGCCGGCTCCGGGCTGCTGGCGGGCATCTACGGCGAGGCTCCCGACGACCTGTTCAACACCGGCCTCGATACGGCGAACAGCGCCGTCGGGCTGTACTTCAGCGACACGCTCTCATTCACCGACCGGACCCACCTCACCGTGTCCGGGCGCTTCAACCACGCGCGCATCGAGATTGCCGACCGCCTCGGCGCCTCGCTCGACGGCGACCATGCCTTCTCGCGCTTCAACGTCGGCACGGGGCTCGTGCACCAGTTCAGCGACGCCGTCTCCATCTTCGGGCGCTACGCGGAATCGAATCGGGCGCCCACCGCAGCGGAGCTGAGCTGCGCCGACCCGGCCGAACCCTGCCGTGTGCCCAACGCGTTCATCTCCGACCCGCCCCTCGAGCAGGCCGTGGCCCGCTCGGTCGAAGGCGGCCTGCGCGGCCGCGTCGGGGACGCGTCGGGAGGACGGCTCAACTGGTCGGTCGCCGTCTATCGCACCGCCATCGCCGACGACATCCTGTTCGTCGCCTCGCCCGAGCTGATCGGGACGGGATACTTCCAGAACGCGGGGGACACGCGCCGCATCGGTCTCGACGCGGAGCTCAACGGCCAGGTCCGCCGGCTCGGCTGGTACGCCGGCTACGGGCTGGTCGACGCGACGTTCCAGTCGCCGCTCGAGCTGCCCGGCGATCCGGAGGTGAACGACGCCGCCACCGCGGGCGGCTTCGTGCAGGTGGAACCGGGCGACCAGATGCCGGGCATTCCGCGCCACAGCTTCAAGGCCGGCCTGCGCTTCGCGTTGTCCGACGCCTGGGACGTCATGCTGGAGACGGTCACCGCCTCCAGCCGCGTCTTCGTCGGCGACGAGGGCAACGATCAAGTCCGCCTCGCCGGCTACGGCATCGCCAACCTGCGCTCGGCGTACCGCGCCGGCGAGCACGTCGAGATCTTCGGGCGGATCGACAACCTGTTCGACCGGCGCTACGCGACGTTCGGCGCCCTGGCCGAGCTGGAGGTGTTCCTGTCGGAGGTGCCGAACGCCAGCGATCCGCGCTTCGTCTCGCCGGGCACCCCGCGCAGCGGCTTTGCGGGCCTGCGCGTGCGGTTCTGAGAGGTTCCGTCAGGAGCCGGCCGACCCGGCGAGCCGCCGGTAGGCGTCGAGGTAGAGCGCCGCGACGCGCTGGACGGAGAAATCGCGCGACATCGCGTTCCGCATCAGGACCTGCCACACATCCGGCTGGCGATAGCAGTCGAGCGCCCGGTCCACGGCGTCCAGCAGGGCGCCCGGCGAGTAGTCGTCGAAGAGAAAGCCGGTGCCCTGCCGCGTCGCCGGATCGAACGCGCTGACCGAGTCGCGCAGGCCGCCCGTGGCGCGCACGACCGGGACGGTCCCGTACTTCAGGCTGTAGAGCTGATTGAGGCCGCAGGGTTCGTAGCGCGAGGGCATCAGGAAGATGTCGCTGCCTGCCTCGACGACGTGGGCCAGGCCCTCGTCGAAGCGCGTGTGGATCGCCGCCTGCCCGGGATGCCGCTGCCCGATGTCTCGCAGCGGGCTCTCGTAGCGCGCCTCGCCCGTGCCGAGCAGCACGAACTGCAGGTCGCGCGCCAGCAGCTCGCCGAGGGCTCCGAGCAGGATGTCGATCCCTTTCTGCTCGGCCAGCCGGGCCACCACGCTCACCACGGGGCGGTCGGCGACCGGCAGGCCGGCGCGCCGCTGCAGGTCGACCTTGCAGTCGCGTTTGCCCGTGAGGTCGCCGGCGGTGTACGGGCTCCGAATGAAGCCATCGGCGGCCGGGTCCCAGATGCTGTAGTCCACGCCGTTGAGGATCCCGACGAGCTGCCCGGCGCGTTCGCGGAACACGCCGTCGAGCCCGCACCCCTGCGCTGCGGTCTTGATCTCCTCCGCATAGGTGGGGCTCACCGTCGTCACCAGGTCCGCGAGCGAGACGCCGGCCTTGAGGTAGTTGGTGCGGCCGTAGAACTCGAAGCGGGGCCAGCAGGCGCCGGCGTCGAGGCCCAACCGCCGGAAGGCGTCCGCGTCGAACAACCCCTGGTAGCCGACGTTGTGCACGGTGAGCAGCGTGCGCGCGGACGCCAGGCGCGGGTAGTGCTCGGGCTCCAGTCTCAGGAGCGCCGCCGCGAGGCCCGACTGCCAGTCGTGGACATGGATCACGTCGGGCGGATCGCCCGCCGACAGCAGCTGCAGCACGGCGCGCGCGAAGAAGGCGAAGCGGTCCGCGTTGTCCCCGTAGTCGGCACCGGGGGGACCGTAGAGATGGTCGCGGTCGAAGAAGCGATCGGCGCGGATGAAGTGCACGGGCGTGCGTCCCACGCATCCCCGCAGGATGTCGGCGCGCACCGCGGCGCCGGCGACGGGCACGTCGAACGCGAGGCCGGCAGCCTCCGGGTTGCGGTCCAGGACGCTGCGATGGGCCGGCACGATGAGCGTCGTGTCGGCGCCCTGGTCGCCCAGAGCGGCGGCCAGGGCGCCGACCATGTCGGCGAGTCCGCCCGTCTTCGCGAACGGCGCGGCTTCGGAGGAGGCGATGGCGATACGCATGGAGCGGGACCCGGAGGGCGGCTGCAGCCTCGCAGTGTAGCAGCCCGCGCCGGCCGCTTCGCGCTAAGCTGACGCCCGGATGCCGCTGCTGACCGACTACGACCTGCACCTGCTGGCCGAGGGCGTGCACTACCGGAGCTACGAGAAGCTCGGTGCGCATCCGGGCCGCCAGGGCGGCGTGGAGGGCACGCACTTCGCCGTATGGGCGCCGAACGCGGCGCACGTGTCGGTCGTCGGCGATTTCAACGGCTGGAACCCGGCGGCGGACAGGATGCGGCTGCGTGCCGAGGCCGGCATCTGGGAAGCGTTCGTACCGGCGGCCCGGCCCGGCCACCTCTACAAGTACGAGATCGCCGGCGGGCCCGCCGTGCAGAAGGTCGATCCGTACGCCTTCGCCAGCGAGCTGCGGCCCGGAACGGCCTCGATGGTCTACGACCTGTCGGGCTATCGGTGGCAGGACGGCGGCTGGCTCGCAGACCGCCGCCGGCGGAACGCGCACGATGCGCCGATGGCCATCTACGAGGTGCACCTCGGCTCCTGGCGGCGCCATGCCGCAGCGGGCGCGCGCCCGACCTACCGGGAGCTGGCGGCCGACCTCGCCGACTATGCATCCGACCTGGGCTTCACCCACGTCGAGCTGCTGCCGATCGCCGAGCATCCACTCGACGAGTCGTGGGGCTATCAGACCGTCGGCTACTTCGCGCCGACCAGCCGCTTCGGCAGCCCCCACGACTTCAAGGCGTTCGTCGACACGCTGCACCGGCGCGGCATCGGCGTGATCATGGACTGGGCGCCGGCCCACTTCCCGAAGGACGAGCACGGCCTGGCCCTCTTCGACGGAACGCACCTGTACGAGCATGCCGACCCGCGGCAGCGGAATCACCCGCATTGGGGCACGCTGATCTTCAACTACGGCCGCCGCGAGGTTCGCAACTTCCTGATCTCGAGCGCCCTGTTCTGGCTGGCCGAGTACCACATCGACGGCCTGCGCGTGGACGCGGTCGCGTCGATGCTGTACCTCGACTACGGCCGCGAGGCGGGCGAATGGGTGCCCAATCGGCACGGCGGCAACGAGAACCTCGAGGCCGTCGACTTCCTCCGCCGCCTGAACGAGCAGGTCCGTGCAACCCATCCGGACGCGATGACGATTGCCGAGGAGTCCACCGCCTGGCCGCTGGTGACGCGGTCCACCGCGGCGGGCGGCCTCGGGTTCGGCTACAAGTGGAACATGGGGTGGATGAACGACGTGCTGCTGTACGCGTCGAAGGACCCGATCTACCGCCCGCACCACCACGACGACCTGACGTTCAGCCTCACCTACGCCTTCCGGGAGAACTTCGTCCTGGCCCTGTCGCACGACGAGGTCGTGCACGGGAAGCGCTCGCTGCTCGACAAGATGCCGGGCGACGACTGGCAGCGGCACGCCAACCTCAGGCTGCTGTACGGCTACATGTTCGGTCATCCGGGCAAGCAGTTGCTCTTCATGGGGGGCGAGCTGGGCCAGCGGCTCGAGTGGAATCCTGCCGCCGGCCTCGACTGGCACCTGCTGGACGCGCCGCTCCACCGCGGGCTCCAGCGGTGGGTGCGCGACCTCAACCACCTGCATCGCAGCGAGCCGGCGCTGCACGAGGTCGATTTCGAGCCGGCCGGATTCGAGTGGATCGACTGCCACGATCGGGCGCAGAGCGTCCTGAGCTTCCTGCGGCGCAGCCGGCACGGCGAGGTGCTCCTGGTGGTCTGCAACTGGACGCCGGTACCCCGCAGCGGCTATCGTGTAGGAGCCCCCGCTGGCGGCGCCTGGCGTGAGCTGCTCAACAGTGACGCAGCATGCTATGGCGGCGGCGGGTGCGGCAATCTGGGGCGTGCGATCGCCGCCGGTCCGCCGTGTCACGACCGGCCGCATTCGCTCGATCTCACCTTGCCGCCGCTCGGCGTGATCTTCTTGAAGCAGGTCTGATCCTTCCTCGGTCGCTGGATCCGGTCTTACAGAAGCGTCGGTGGCAAGCCCCGCGACGACATTCCTGTCGCTCGCCGCTCGGCGTGCGCCGGGCTGGACGAAGCGTCCAAAAGATCAGCAACCGCGGGCCTGGAACGGCCATCGGCGTGGTGCCGGCCAGGCGTGTTGCGGGGATTGGCCCGCTACTTGCTTAAGAACGGTAACGGCCGGCGGGCGGGGTCGCCGCGATTTAACGGCGTCGCAACTGCTCGGACACCGGCAGGTCACGCCGCGCCGGTAGTCTCCTTTCTGGAGTCGGGTACACGCTGAATGCAAGGTGGGTGATGGACAAGAGCAAGACAGGGCCGCGGGGGCCGGCGGGTCGCGCCGGCCGGGCAGCCGCGGATCGAACGACCAGGGCGGTCGCACGTGCCAGGCCTGTGCGGACCTCGGCACGAACCCGAAAGCAGCCGGCTGCAGCGCCCGGGCCGACGCACGCGCAGATTGCGGAACGGGCGTACTTCCTGTCGATCGACCGGCAGGGACCGGCTGATCCCTACAACGACTGGTTGCGGGCCGAGCGGGAGCTGCGGGACCGGTTCAAGGAAGCGGCCCCGAGCGGGTAGCGGCGACGAGAGATGACAACAGGCACGAATCGAATGTCAGGCGTGACGGCACTGGTCCTGGCCGGGGGTGACGGCGAGCGCCTGCGGCCGTTCACCGAACGCTGGCTGGGCCGCCACGTTCCCAAGCAGTACTGCACGTTCGCGGGCACGCGGTCGATGCTCGACCATACGCTGGACCGGGCCGCGTCGCTGTGCGGTCCGGGCCGCATCATGACGATTGCAGGTCGCACGCACCGGGACCTGTTGCAGTCGCGCCGCCCGCGTCCGTCGGACGGCGTCTTGCTCTATCAGCCGCGGAATCTGGACACGGCGCCGGGCGTGCTGTTCGGCCTCGTGCACGCCCTGCACCGGGATCCGGACGCCACGGTCGTACTGTTCCCGTCGGATCATTTCGTGCATCCGGAATGGCTGTTCGTCGAGAAGGTACGCGAAGCAGTCCGCGCCGCCGAGCTGCTGCCCGAGCGGATGATTCTCCTCGGCGCGACGCCCGCCGACCTCGAGGAGGACTACGGGTGGATCGTGCCGGCCGAAGAGCTCGGGAACGACCCGTCGCAGCGGTTGCGGGCGGCCCGGGCCTTCGTCGAGAAGCCGCCGCCGGCCCGGGCCGCGGCGTTGTTCGCCCAGGGGGCGCTCTGGAACACGCTGGTCCTGGTCGCTCGCGGGCGGACGTTGTGGGACGTCGCCGCCGAACGGCTCGGGCGCCTCACGCCGTACTTCACGGCGCTCGAGGCCGCCATCGATACGCCGCGCGAGGCCGGCGTGCTCGAGGCGATCTATCGGGAGCTGCCGCGAGCCAACTTTTCGTCGGAGCTGCTGCAGCAGGCGGCGGACCGGATCGCCGTTCTGCCGCTCGACGGCGTCCAGTGGAACGACTGGGGGCGTCCCGATCGCATCGCCGAATCGCTGCTGGCGATTGGACGCGAACCCGCATTCAGCCTTGAGCTCCTGGCCGAGCCGGTTCGCGAACGCGCCGGGCCGCCGGGCGCGCGGCGCGACCCGCGCGCGGCCTGATCCATCCGGTTCGGCCGCGGCGGTCTCGGCGCTCGCGCCTGCGGCCGGGCTCCCCGGGTTGACTTGCGGCGGTTCCCCCGACGATGCTTCCCCGGTTCCATGGCGACGCAGGAGACGAGTGTACGCAGCGCGGATTCGCCGCGAGACCTGCAGGCGGACGTGCGGCGACTCCGGGCCCGGTTGGCCGCCGACGTCTGCTCGATCTACCTGCTCGAGGCCGATCGCAGCCACATCGTGCTGGCCGCCACCGTCGGCCTGCGCGAGGACAGCGTGGGCAAGATCCGCATGGAGCTCAAGGAGGGGCTCGCGGGACTGGTGGCCGAGCAGATGCATCCGGTCACCGTGCCGGACGTCCGGAAGCATCCCCGCTTCAAGCACTTCGAGGAAGCCGGCGAGGATCCGTACCACAGCTTCCTGGGCGTACCGCTGGTCGACCGGGAGCTGCTGCAGGGCGTGCTGATCGTCCAGACGATCGCGCAGCGGGAGTTTTGCGAGCAGGACGTCGAGTCGCTCCGGGCTGCCGCGCGCGAGATCGGTCCGGTCGTCGCGGAGATTCGCGATCGCGATCAGTTCATCGCGCCGCTCCGGCAGCGCCTGTGGGCGCTCGCGCGCAACCTGTGGTGGAGCTGGGACTCGGGCTGCATCGACCTGTTTCGGGACCTCGATCCGGTCCGCTGGGCGGAGCTGGGACAGAACCCCGTCGCCCTGCTGTCGGAGATGCCGCTCGGCCTCATCGAGCAGCGCGTCCGCGAACGCGTGCTGGCCACGCGCATCAACAACACGCATCGACGCCTGCGCGAGTATCTGGAAGGCGCGTCCACCTGGGGGGCGATGCACGCGGGGGTCCTGCGGCGGCACCCGGTCGCCTACTTCTCGGCCGAGTTCGGGATCCACGAGTCGCTTCCGATCTACTCGGGCGGGCTGGGCGTGCTGGCGGGCGACCACATCAAGAGCGCGTCGGATCTGGACGTGCCGCTGGTCGGCGTCGGGCTGTTCTACGGGCAGGGGTACTTCCGGCAGCGCCTGGACGCCGCCGGGTGGCAGCGCGAGGAATACGCGGAGGTCGATCTCGCCCGGCTCCCGCTCGAGCCGGCCCTGGGCGCCGACGGCCGTCCGGTCGCGCTGGCGATCGAGACGGGGGACGGGCTCCTGCACGCGCGCGTCTGGCGCGCGTCTGTCGGTCGCCGAACATTGCTGCTGCTCGACGCCGACGTCGAGGACAACGCGTCCGAGGATCGGGGCCTGACGGCGCGTCTCTATGGCGGCGACGTCCGCGTGCGGATTCGCCAGGAGCTGCTGCTGGGCATCGGCGGGGTCCGCGCCCTGCACGCGCTGGACATCGTGCCGGGGGTTGTGCACCTCAACGAGGGCCACAGCGCGTTCGCCGTTCTGGAGATGGCGCGCCGGCGCATCGAGCGCGAGGGCATCGACTTCGAGCAGGCCATCCGGCGGGTCGGCCGCCGCACGGTGTTCACGACGCACACCCCCGTGGCGGCGGGGCACGACCGGTTCGAGGCCGAGCTGGTCGAGGAGCATCTTGGCCCCCAGCGCGCGGCGCTCGGCATCTCGTTCGAGCGCCTGATGAGCCTCGGGCGCGTCGATCCGGCCGACGCTGGCGAGCCCTTCTGCATGACCGTGCTGGGGTTGAAGGCCTCGCGGCGCGCGAACGCGGTGTCGTCGCTGCACGGCGAAGTGACCCGCCGCATGTGGATGGGGCTGTGGAGCAACCGGCCGGACGAGGAGGTGCCGATCGGGCACGTCACCAACGGCATCCACATGCCGAGCTGGCTCGCGCCGCAGATGTACCAGCTCTACGAGCGGAACCTGCCGCTCGGCTGGGTCCGGCACAGCGGCTCGCCGGACGTGTGGGAAGGGATCGAGAAGGTCAGCGACGCCGAGATCTGGGAGACGCACGTGGCGCTCAAGATCCGGCTCCTGGACTTCGTGCGCCGCCGCATCGTCCGCGAGGCGCAGCAGCGGGACGAGCCGTCGGCCATCGTCGAGCAGCTCGCCCACGGGTTGAGCCCGGACACCCTCACGATCGGGTTCGCCCGGCGGTTCGCCACCTACAAGCGCGCGGGACTGCTGTTTCGAGACGCCGCTGGTCTGGCGCGGCTGGTCAACGACCCCCAGCGCCCGATCCAGCTCGTGTTCGCCGGCAAGGCGCATCCCCGCGACGAGCCGGCCAAGCGCGTGCTGCAGCGGATCTACGAGTTCAGCCGCGACCCGCGGTTCGTGGGGAAGCTGGTCTTCGTCGAGGACTACGACATCAACCTCGGCCGGCATCTCGTGCAGGGTGTGGACGTGTGGCTCAACAATCCGCGCCGCCCGCAGGAGGCATCGGGCACCAGCGGTCAGAAGGTGCTGCTGAACGGCGGGCTCAATCTGTCGGTGCTCGACGGCTGGTGGGCCGAAGCCTACGATGGCACCAACGGCTTCGCGATCGGCGCCGGCGAGACCCATACCTCCACCGATGTCCACGACCGGCGCGACGCCGACGAGCTGCGGCGGGCGCTCGTCGAGCAGGTCATTCCGCTCTACTACGAGCGCGATCAGGACGGCGTGCCGCGCGCCTGGACGGCGCGCATGAAGCGTGCGATCCGGACGCTGGGCTGGCGCTTCAACGCCGACCGCATGGTGATGGACTACGCGCGGCTCTGCTACGTGCCCGCCGCCGGCGGCCGATCGAGCGACATGGTGCGCCGGTAGGCCGCCGCCCGGCCGCGAGCGACGCACGCCAGTGCCGCAGCGACCGCCGGGAGCTGCGTCAGCGCCTCGAGTCCGTAGCGCGCCTTGCGCCGCCAGTTCGGCCGCTCAGCCCCGGTCCCCGGGACGTTCTGCGGGTCCACCTCCAGCCACAGATCTTCCAGATTCACGACGACGAGTCCGCCGGCGCTGCGTGCCAGGTGCTCCAGGCACAGGTGCAGCAGCGCGGCGCGGTCTCCAGCCGCGGGCCGACCGCGCGGCCGCAGCCGGCGCAGGGCGGCGCCCGCCACCCGCCGGCTGCCGCGCTCGCTCTCCGCGTCGTCGGGTGCGAGCAGCCCCCGCGCCGCCCGGTCGTCGATGTCCCGGCCGGCGAGGAATCCGGCGAACGTCGGGGTGTCGTGCGTGTTCAGGGCGGCGACGCTGCGCGCCGGGACGCGCCGCAGCGGACGGGCGCGGTCCGACCGGATGCCGAACTGGGCGACGTGGAGCGGCGCGAGTCGATGGCGGGCCAACGCGGCGTCGACGTACCTCGGCACGGTGCCCAGGTTCTCGCCGACGATGCGGGTCCGATGCCGGTGCGACTCCAGGCAGACGATGGCGTACAGCTCGCGAGCGGGGTAGTGGACGTACACACCGTCGGTCGCGTCGGCGCCGCGCGGGATCCAGAACAGGCGGTGCAGGGCCATCACGTGGTCGAGCCGCAGCGTGCCGGCGTGCGCGAGATGCTGCCCGAGGGCGGCCCGGAAGTACGCGTGCCCATCCCGTCGCGCGGCCTCGGGTTGCAGCGGCGGCGCGCTCCAGTCCTGCCCTGCGGCGAAGAGCGCATCGGGCGGCGCGCCCGTGGAGACCTCGCGGGCGAACAGCGCCGGGTGACGCCAGACGTCGAACCCGTCGGGGTGCACGCCGACCGGGAAGTCCAGGTAGAGGCCGTCCGTTCGGGTGCGCGCGTTCGCCGCCAGCCGTCCCAGTTGCTCGGCGGCCGCCCACTGGGCGTACAGGTGGTAGTCCGCGGCGGCGGGGTCGACGTGGGCGCGTGCGGCCTGCAGCCGGCCCGGGCGCAGGCCGGCGGGCCACGCGGGCCAGGGGCGTCCGAGGCGTTCGTTGACGGCCCGGAAGGCGGCGTACTCGGCGGCCGGGGGATTGCGCCGGACCCACGCCCGGAACGACTCGTAGCGTTGGTCCCGGCGTCGGCGCAGCTCCCGCTCGAGCAGCTCCAGCACGCTGCGCTTCAAGGCCATGGCCCCGCGGTAGTCGACGAGCGCCGCAGACTGCAGTGCCGCGACCCGCTCGCGAAAGGCCGCCGACTCGACCAGCCGCCGGGCGGCGGTGCAGTGCTCGAATTCCGCGAGCCGGCGCGGGTCGACGTAGATCTCGTTCCAGAACAGGCGGCTGACCGGCAGGTAGGGGCTGGGCTCGAACGCCGCGTCCGCGTCGCCGAGGAAGGCGGCGAGCAGCGGCAGCGATGCGAACGTGCGCCCCCCGCGTTCGGCGAGCCACCCGCTCAGGGCGTCGGCGTCCGAGAAGTCGCCCGTGCCCCAGCTCCGCGCCGAGTGCAGGGCGTGGAGCGGGAGAAAGCCGCCCCAGCCTACGCGTCCGTCATCGAACGCCTCGGCCGGCGCCGCAATGACCAGCGACGTGCAATGGCGGTCGCCGAGCTCGATCGACAACCTGTGGTAGCCCGGGGGGAGCCGCGCCGGAAGGGACGCCGCTCTGGCCACGTAACGCGTGCCGTCCAGGACGGCGGCATCCGCGACGGGGAGCTCGCCGGCGGCGACCAGCCACGATCGGCTGCCGCCATCCGCGAGCCGCAGGTGGCAGGCCGCCCGGACCCGGTCCGCCCCCGCCGGGAGCCGCAGCAGGAAGTCGTTCCGGCGTCCATGCCAGGCCACGAGGACCGGCTCGACGAGCCGGGTCCAGCGCGCGCGCAGCCTGGCGCCGAACGCGTCGTCGAGGTCGCCGGCGCCTGCCAGCGGCGCGCCGAGGGCCCGCAGAGCGGCCAGGATCGAGTCGCGGCTGGCGCGCCGGCGCTGGCCGCAGCCGTCGGTATACGACGCCTGCACGCCGTAGAGCTGCGCCAGACGCCGCAGGGACACGCGCCGTTCGGCGGAGGTGCTGCCGGTCGCCGGTCGCGGGGTGCGTGTCATCAGCTCACGGCAACGTGGCCGCGGCGTCACGCGGGGCGCGCAGCACGGCGACGGATCGCCCTTGCAGCCGGTAGGGTCGGCCCGCGCGGAACCCGGACTGCCCGGCGTCCAGCCGCGCGGTGTCGAAGACGAGGAGCCACGGCGCGCGGCGTTCCGCCGCGGGCAGGGTGAACCCCACGGCGTCGTCGTGCGCGTTGAGCAGGACCAGGAGCGTGTCGTCGACGACCGGGCGGCCGCGACCGTCCGTCTCGTCGAGGTCGGCGCCTGCCAGCCGCATGCCCAGGCACTTGACGAACGCGGCGTTCCAGGCGGCATGCGTCATCTCGCGGCCGTGCGGATCGAGCCAGACGACGTCCGCGGCGCGGACGCCCCGCCGTGGTCGCAGGAAACGGCGCCGGCGCAGCGCGGGGTGGCGGCGCCGGACGTCGATGGCCGCGCGCACGAACGTCAGGAACTCACGGTCGGCCGGCGCCAGGTCCCAGTCGAACCAGCTGGTCTCGCTGTCCTGGCAGTAGGCGTTGTTGTTGCCCGCTTGCGTGCGGCCGATCTCGTCGCCGCCGCAGAGCATCGGGACGCCCTGCGACAGCAGCAGCGTGGCCATGAGGTTGCGTTTCTGCCGGGCGCGCAGGCGCGCGACCCCGGGGTCCTCGCTCGCCCCTTCGACGCCGCAGTTCCAGCTCAGGTTGGCGTCCGACCCGTCACGATTCGCCTCGCCGTTCGCCTCATTGTGCTTCGCGTCGTGGCTCACCAGGTCCGCCAGCGTGAACCCGTCGTGCGCCGTCACGAAGTTGATGCCGGCGTGCGGGCCGCGCCCGCCGGCCTCGTACAGGTCGCTGCTGCCGGCGAGCCGCGTCGCCAGGTCGGCCGCCTGCCCGCCGTCGCCGCGCCAGAAGCGGCGCACGGTGTCGCGGTAGCGGCCGTTCCACTCGCTCCAGCCGGCGGGGAAGCTGCCTGCCTGGTAGCCGTCCGCGCCCAGATCCCAGGGCTCGGCGATCAGCTTGACCCCGGACAGGACGGGGTCCCGCCGGATGCCGTCGAAGACGGCGCCGAGCCTGTCCACCTCGTGCACCCCGCGGGCGAGCGCGCTGGCGAGATCGAACCGGAAGCCGTCGACGTGCATGTCCAGCACCCAGTAGCGCAGGCTGTCCATGATCAGTTGCAGCACGCGCGGGTGGGTCGCGTCGAGCGTGTTGCCGCACCCGCTGAAGTCGACATAAGCGGCCGGGTCGTGCGGGTCCAGGCGATAGTACGAGCGGTTGTCGATGCCGCGCAGCGAGAGCGTCGGACCCCGCCGGCCGCCCTCCGCCGTGTGGTTGTAGACGATGTCCAGGATGACCTCGAGGCCGGCTTCGTGCAGGCCTCGCACCATCGTCTTGAAGTCAGCGACCGCGCTGGCGGGCGAGGTGGCGTAGCGCGCGTCGGGCGCGAAGTACGCCAGCGTGTTGTAGCCCCAGTAGTTCGTCAGCCCGCGCGCGAGCAGCCGCGGCTCGCTCGCGCGGTGGTGCACCGGCAGCAGCTCGATGGCCGTGACGCCCAGCTCGCGGAGATGGCGGATGGCGGCCTCCGAGGCGAGGCCGGGATAGGTGCCGCGCAGGGGTGCGGGCACCTCCGGATGGCGCGCCGTGAACCCCTTCACGTGGACCTCGTAGATGACGGTCTCCTGCCATGGAATCCGGGGCGGCCGATCGGCGCCCCAGTCGAAGCCCGGATCCAGGACGGCCACCAGGGGTGCGAACGGGGCGCTGTCGCGCGCGTCCGGGAACGGCTCGGCGGCCGTGGCGCCGGCCTGGTAGCCGAACAGCGCGTCGTTCCAGCGCAGGGTGCGTCCGATCTGCTTCGCGTAGGGATCGAGCAGCAGCTTGGCGGGATTGAAGCGGTGGCCCGACGACGGATCGTACGGCCCGCTCACCCGGTAGCCGTACAGTTGTCCGGGCCGGACCTCGGGCAGGTAGCCGTGCCAGACGTCGTCGGTCCGCGCCGGCAGCGGCAGCCGGGCGGCTTCCCGCGTCGCGTCCGGCGCGTCGAACAGGCACAACTCCACGTTCGTGGCGTGCGCCGAGAACAGGGCGAAGTTCACGCCCGCGCCGTCCCAGGTCGCCCCGAGCGGGCGCGGCTCACCGGGCCGGATGTTCACGCGGGCGCACCGTGGGTTGCGGGAGGGGCGCGTACGCCATGTCGCTGCGGCGCCAGTGTACAGGGTCGCGCCGACGTGCACCGCGGCGGCCGCTGACCCGGTTGCCGCCGGCGGGCGTGCGCGGCGGCGCGGTGCACTTCGCTGACGTGCCTTCCGAGTCCGATCTTCCCTTTGTGTACGATTGGAGGGTGACGGATGTCCGAATGCAGTCCGTCGAAGGTCCTGTGGGAGGGATCCGATCAATGCACAGGCGACTGACAGCATGCGCGGCGGCCCTCGTCGCGTTCGGCGTCGCGAGCGCGGCGGCGCAGACGAACTGGCCGCAGTTCCGCGGCGAGGCGGCGGGGGTGGCGGCCGACGATCCCCGGCTGCCCGACACGTGGGGGCCGGACGAGAACCTGGTCTGGGAGATTGACATCCCCGGTCAGTCGTGGAGCTCGCCCATCGTGTGGGACGACCACGTCTTCGTCGTCACCGCGGCGGCGGAGGGTGGGGGAGATGTGCCGCTGGGGCCCGTGGAGACCTATCGGGCGCGGTCGCTGGGCGGCGCGATGAGCGCCGCGGACACGATGACCTCGGACGTGCCGCTGCGGTGGATGCTCTACGCCATCGATTTCGAGACCGGCGCGGTCCGCTGGACGCGGACCCTCGAGACCGCCGTGCCGGGGCAGCCGTCGCACCAGAAGACGCGCTACGCGGCAGAGACGCCGGTCACGGACGGGCAGCGCGTGTACGTCTACCTCGGCGACATCGGGCTCTTCGCGCTCGACTTCGAGGGGGCAGTGCTGTGGTCCGTGCCGATGGAGTGGCTGCCGCGACGCGACTGGGGCTCCGCGACCTCGCCGGTGGTCCACGACGGCCGCGTGTACATCGTCAACGACAACGAGGCGCAGTCGTTCGTGAGCGCCTACGACGCGGCGACCGGGGCCGAGCTGTGGCGCACGGACCGCGACGAGGGGAGCAACTGGGCCACGCCGTTCGTCTGGGAGAACGACGTGCGCACGGAGCTCGTCACCTCCGGCCGGGGCGGCGTCAAGTCCTACGACCTCGACGGCAACCTGCTGTGGGAGCTGCACGGCATGTCGACGCTCGTCATCCCCACGCCGTTCTCCCGTCACGGCCTGCTCTACATCAACTCCGGCTACGTGGCCGACTCGTCGCGCCCCGTCTATGCCATCCGCGCCGGCGCGAGCGGCGACATCACGCTGGGCGCGGGGAGCGCCAGCAACGACTACGTCGTCTGGTCGCACCCGCGGCTCGGCTCCTACAACCCGTCTTCGCTCGTCTACGGCGACTACCACTACACGCTGCTCGACCGCGGCATCCTGCTCTGCTACGACGCCCGGACGGGCCGCGAGGTCTACCCGCGGGCACGCATCACCGCCGGCACCCTCTTCACGGCCTCGCCCTGGGCCTACAACGGGAAGATCTTCGCCCTGAGCGAGGACGGCGACACGTTCGTCATCCAGGCCGGGCCGGAGTTTGCGGTGCTGGGACGCAACTCGCTGAACGAGATGTCGATGGCGACCCCCGCCATCGCGGACGGCAGCCTGCTCCTGCGGACCGCGTCGAAGCTCTACCGCATCGGAACGGTGGACGGGGATTGACGGCCGGCGGAGTACGATGAACGCGTGTCCGAAGTCGGGCTGCTCGGCGAGCTGCTGCTGCTCGTCGGGCTCTCCATACCGATCGTCGCGCTCGCGCACCGCGTGGGCGCGCCGCCGCTCATCGGGCTGATCGCGGCCGGCCTCCTCGTCGGCCCGCACGGCCTCGGGCTGATCGACGGCGCCGAAGAGGTCGAGGCGCTGTCGGAGCTGGGCGTCGCGCTGCTGCTGTTCGCCATCGGCCTGGAGCTGTCGCTCTCCCACGTCCGGCGCTGGGCGCGCGCAGTCTTTCTCGGGGGCGGCCTGCAGGTTGGCGCCACGCTGGGCGTTATCGCCGTCGTGGCGCTCGCGCTGGGCCTGCCGTTCGGCCAGGCGGTCTTCTACGGGGCGCTCGTCGCCATGTCGTCGACCGCCATCGTCACCCGGGCATACGCCGACCGCGGCGAGCTCGACACGCGCCACGGGCGCTCCGTCATCTCGATCCTGCTGTTCCAGGACCTCTGCATCCTGCCGCTGATGCTGCTGCTGCCCCTGCTGGCCCGCGTGGACGGGCCGCAGCTCGCCGCCGCGGCCGGCGAGCTCGCCCGCGGTCTCGCCATCATGATCGCGCTCGTGGCCGGCGGGCAATTCGTCGTCCGCTGGACGCTCGACCGCGTCGTGCTGTTCCGCGACCGGGACCTGTTCACGCTGTGCGTCGGCTTCTTCGGCCTGGCGGCCGCGCTGATCACGTCGGCCGCCGGTTTTTCCATCGCGATCGGCGCCTTCATCGCCGGGCTGATCATCTCCGAGTCCGAATACGGGCTGCAGGCGCTGTCGGACGTGCTGCCGTTCCGCGCGCTCTTCAGCGGCATCTTCTTCATGTCGGTGGGGATGCTCCTCGACGTCCCGGCGGTGCTCGCCGAGCTCGGGCCGCTGTTGGTGCTGACCGCGGCGCTCGTGCTCCTCAAGGCGACGATCGTGATGGGCACCGTGCTGGCGCTGGGCGGCCTGTGGACGACGGCCGTGGTCAGCGGGATCAGCCTGGCGCAGGTCGGCGAGTTCTCGTTCCTGCTCGCGGCCGCGGGGCTCCCGCTCGGTCTCTTCCGGGAGGGCGACTATCAGTTCTTCCTGAGCGCGGCCGTGCTCTCCATGGTGGCCACGCCGACGATGATCCAGCTCGCGCGCCCGTTCGCCCAGCGCGTTGCCGCGCGGCCCGGGCTGGCCCGCCGCCGGGGCGGGGAGATGCCGGAGGCGGCCAGTCTCGTCGAGCGCGCGGGGCACACGATCGTCGTGGGCTACGGACTGGCGGGCCGCTACCTCGCGCGCGTGCTGCAGGCGGCGGGCATCGCCTGCGTCGTCGTCGAGCAGAACCCCGAGCTGGTGGCCCGGGCGCGCGAGGACGGCATCGCCGTGATGTTCGGCGACGGCACGCAGCACGCGGTGCTCGAGCACGTCCGGCTGCGGAAGGCGCGGGTCATCGTCTTCGCCATCTCGTCTGCGACGGACGAGCGGCGCGGCGTCGCGCTGGCGCGGGAGATCAACGGCGGCGTCCGCATCGTGGTGCGCACCCGCTACGTCCTGGCCATCGACGAGCTCCGGAAGCTGGGAGCGAACGACATCGTGGTGGAGGAGTTCGAGGCCTCGCTCGAGCTGTTCGCGCTGGCGCTCGGGAGCTACGAGATTCCGATCAACCGCATCTGGCGCGAGGTCGAGTCGGTGCGAACCGAGCACTACGCGCTGCTGCGCGGCAAGGCGGAGCCGAATCTGCGGCTCGATACGCTGCAGCACCTCGGCATCCACGACGCGCTGGAGCTGGTCGAGGTGGAGGACGGCGCGCCGGCCGTCGGCGGCAGCGCCACGACGCTGGAGCTGCGGCGCCGCACGGGCGCGGTGCAGGTGGCGGTGGTCCGCGACGGCCAGCCGATCTATCGCCGCGAGCCGGACTTCCGCTACCGGGCGGGTGACACCGTCGTGCTGGTCGGCGACCCGGACTGCCTGGGCCGCGCGCTGCCGCTCTTCCGCGCGGGCGGCGGGGAGCCCGCGAGCCGCGCCGATCCGATCTCCTCCTCGACTGGCGTCTGAAGTGAAGGGATGGCAAGATCAATGCCCCGCCGGCGCCGCACGCGGCCGCCGGGGGTTCGGGGCGCAGCCCCGTCTGATTGAAGCCGGAAGCCGGAAGCTGGAAGCTGGAGAAGGAGAAGCGACGGTGACTAGACATTTCTGTTGCATGGCAGTCGGCGTGCTGTTGCTGGCCGGCCTGGTTGTTCCGCTCCCGGTCGCCGCGCAGTCCGAGAGCGGCGCCGAAGCGTTCGTGCGCGTGGCCACCGGCTACCGTCTGATCCCGAACATCACCTACCACCGCGCCGGCGGGCACGACCTGAGGCTCGACGTCTACCAGTCGCGGGCGGCCGGCGGGCCGAACCCCACGCTCGTCTACATCCACGGCGGCGGCTGGACCAACGGCAGCAAGGAGGGCTCGGCGCTGACCGTCCTGCCCTACCTGGAGATGGGCTGGAACGTGGTGAACGTCGCCTACCGCCTGGCCGACGCCGCGCACGCGCCGGCGGCGGTCGAGGACTGCCGCTGTGCGCTGCGGTGGGTGTACCGCAATGCCGAGCAGTACAACTTCGACGTCGACCGCATCGTGGTGACCGGCAACTCGGCCGGCGGACACCTGTCGCTCACCACCGGCATGCTGCCGGCCTCGGCGGGCCTCGACCGCCAGTGTCCCGGCGACCGGCGGCGGGCCTGGACCACGGGCTCGACGTCGACGGCCGAACTGAAGGTCGCGGCCATCATCAACTGGTACGGCATCACCGACGTCTTCGATCTGGCCCACCGGCCGCCCGGCACGTCCGGTGCGTTCACCGAGGCGTGGCTCGGCAGCGGCAGCGACCGCGACGACGTCGCCAAGCGGGTGTCGCCGATGACCTACGTGCACGGCGACCTGCCGCCCATCCTCACCATCCACGGCGACGCGGACGCGATCGTGCCGTACGACCACGGCACGCGCCTGCACGAGGCGCTCGACGAGGCAGGCGTGCCGAACGAGCTGGTGACCATCGAGGGCGGCGGGCACGGCGGTTTCTCCGCGGAGGAGAACCAGCGCATCTACGCCGCCATTCGCGCGTTCCTCGGCAAGCACGGCCTGCCGACCGCGCCGTCCGACTGAGCCGAGGTCGGCTGCAACTGCAGGTCGGGAGTCTGTGCCGTAGAACGGCGCGGACTCCCAAGGCGCGCACAGCGCGCCTCGGCGGGAGCGGCGCGGGGCGCAGGGGCCCCCGCAAGCGAACGCCGGGGGCTTGGGGCGCAGCCCCATCTGGAGGAAGCTGCGCACAGCGCGCCTCGGCGGGAGCGGCGCGGGGCGCAGGGGCCCCCGCAAGCGGACGCCGGGGGCTTGGGGCGCAGCCCCATCTGGAGGAAGCTGCGCACAGCGCGCCTCGGCGGGAGCGGCGCGGGGCGCAGGGGCCCCCGCAAGCGGACGCCGGGGGTTCGAGGCCAAGCCCCGTCTGATTGAAGCGCCGGCGCAGCCGGCGCAAGGCGCGCACAGCGCGCCTCGGCGGGAGCGGCGCGGGGCGCAGGGGCCCCCGCAAGCGAACGCCGGGGGTTCGGGGCGTAGCCCCGTCGAGATCTAGAGGAATCAATGGGACGTTTCGACAACAAGGCGGCGCTCGTCACGGGCGGCGGCACCGGCATCGGCCGGGCCGTGGCGGCGGGCATCGCCGACGAGGGCGGTTCGGTCGTGGTTGTTGGCCGGCGGCTCGAGCCGCTCCGCCAGCTCGCCGAGACGCGGCCGGACCGCGTCCGCTTCGTTCAGGCCGACGTCGCCGAGAGCGGCGACCTGCAGCGCGCGGTCGCGTTCACCGTCGAGCACCTCGGCGGCCTGGACGTCCTCGTCAACAACGCCGGGCTGAGCCACATGGGTCCGCTGTCGGCGCTGTCCGACGACGCCATCCGGGCCATGCTCGACATCAACGTCAAGGGGCCCCTGGTGGCGATGCGCGAGGCGCTTCCGCATCTCGTCGCACGGCGCGGGTGCATCGTCAACGTCACGTCGGTCACCGCGCGCGGTCCGGCGCCCGGCATGGCGGCCTACGGCGGCACGAAGGCGGCGCTCGAGCAGGTCACCCGGGCGCTGGCGGTCGAGCTCGGGCCGGCCGGCGTGCGCGTCAACGTCGTGGCGCCGGGCCTGACCCTCACCGACATGGTGAACGAGTTCATGGACGAGGCCGCGATAGAGCAGACCGCCCAGCGGACGCCGCTGCGGCGGGCGGGCACCCCCGAGGACGTGGCCGAGGCGGTGCTCTTCCTCGCCAGCGACAACGCGGCCTGGATCACCGGCCAGGTCGTGCAGAGCAGCGGCGGGCTGGCGTTGTGATAGATTGGCGGCCACTTTTGAGCCCGGGAGGACCGATGAGCAAGCTGTTGCCCCCTGTCATGGCCGTCGCGCTGCTGACCGTCGCGTTCGCGGCGCCCGCGTCCGCCCAGAACGCGACCTCGCTGCGCGGCGTGCCCGGCCTGCCGCCGCCCGACGGGCCGGTGGTGCTGCATACCGCCGAGCAGCCCCGCATTCGCGTCGTGCCGGTCGCCTCCGGGTTCTCCCATCCGTGGAGCTTCGCGTTCCGGCGGAACGGGGACATCCTGGTGACCGAGCGGAACGAGGGGCAACTGCGGGTGGTGCGCGACGGCCAGCTCCTCGAGCGCCCCGTGCCGGGCGTGCCCGAGGTGTACAAGGGCGTGCGGCTCTCCGGGCTGATGGACATCGCGCTGCACCCGGACGACGACAGCCTGGTCTATCTCACGTACTCCAAGGCGCGCGAGCGCGACGGCCGGGCCGGCGCGACGGTCGCGCTGGCCCGCGGGCGTCTGGACGCCGGCGCGCTCACCGAGGTCCGCGACATCTTCGTGGCCGACGGCTGGGGCGGCGGCATCGCCGCGTCGCGGCTGGTGTTCGGGCCCGACGACAAGCTCTACATGACGGTCGGCGGGGCCTTCCAGTTCGCCCAGACCGGGCAGTACGCCCAGGACCCGGACACGCACTTCGGCAAGCTGCTGCGGCTGAACGACGACGGCACGGCGCCCGACGACAACCCCTTCGCGGGCCGGGAAGGCTACCTGCCCGAGATCTACTCGATGGGGCACCGCAACCAGATCGGCCTCGTCTTCAACCCCGCCAGCGGCGAGCTGTGGGCGACCGAGAACGGCCCGCAGGGCGGCGACGAGGCCAACATCATCACGGCCGGCGCCAACTACGGGTGGCCGGTCGCGTCGTACAGCCGGCAGTACTCGGGGCTCCCGGTGACCGACACGCCCTGGCTGGAGGAGTTCGTCGGGCCGGAGATCGTCTGGTGGCCGTCGGTCGCGCCGTCGGGGCTGACCTTCTACACCGGCGAGCACTTCCCGGCCTGGCAGGGCAACCTGTTCGTGGGCTCGATGATGGTCGGCCGGATGCAGCACACCGGCCACCTCGAGCGGATCGTGTTCAACCGGCAAGGGCAGGAAGTGCGGCGCGAGTGGCTGCTCGCCGAGCTCAGGCAGCGGGTCCGCGACGTGCGGCAGGGGCCTGACGGCTACCTGTACGTCCTGACCGAGGAGGAAGAGGGGACGCTGATGCGGATCGAGCCGGCGCGGGCCATCACCGGGGCGCCGGGCAGCGTCATCCCGGCCCGCCGGCTGGCCGAGCCGCGCGTGCCGCCGCTGCCCGAGTCGGAGTGGACCGACGAGCACCGCGCGCTGGTGGCTCGATACGCGCCGGACGGCAATGCCGGCAACGCGCTGCGCACGCTGCTGCGCGTGCCGGCGCTGGCCGACCGCGTGTTTCCGGTGCTGAACTACGTCTCGAACGATTCCACCCTGTCGCCGCGCCACCGGACGCTGCTGATCCTGCGCAGCGCCTGGCTGACGCAGAACGGCAACCTGTGGGCCACGCACGCGAGCCGCGCCGACGCGGCCGGCCTCACGCCCGAGGAGGTGCTGCGCGTCGCGCAGGGGCCCATCTCGCCGAACTCGGTCGGGTGGAGTCCCTTCGAGCAGGCGCTCATCGGGCTGGCGGACCAGCTCTTCCGCAACTCGTCGGTGACCGACGCGACCTGGGCGCTGCTCGCGGCGGAGTTCGACCAGCACAACATGATGGACGCGGTCGTCACGGTCAACGAGATCACCGCGCAGTCCATCCTGTTCAACTCGCTCGGCATCCAGCCGGACGACGACGCCACGTCGCTCATCCCGACCAACGACGTCGGCTACACCGTGGTCGTGCCCGATCCCGACCCGCCCCTCGCCACGCCCCGCGTCGACCCGGTGGAGGGCGACGGCCTGCGCGTGACCCGCACCCTGGCGCGCCACCCCGACATCTCGGCGCGCTGGAACGAGAACCCGCGCTACATCCTCGACCCCGAGAAGTCACGGCTCACGCCGCACGACCGCGAGCTCCTCATCCTGCGGATGGGCTGGAACTGCCAGGCCGTCTACGAGTGGGCGAAGCACGTGGGCAGCGTCGGGCGCGCGCGCGACCATGGTCTCGAGCCGCTCTGGATCGCCCAGGGCGGCGACGCCTCGGGCTGGGGCGCGAACGAGCTCGCCCTCATCGACGCCGCGAACGAGATGTTCCGCGACTCGATCATCTCGACCGAGACCTGGGACGACCTGGCCACGCGCTACGACACGCACCAGATGATCAGCATCGCCGCGACGGCGTCGCGCTACCGCAAGGTGTCGATGACGCTCAACGCCCTCGGCGTGCAGCCGCTCCCCGACGACGAGCTGTTTCCGGTGCTGGAGGGGTACTAGCAGGCGATCCGGCGTGCCCCCGCGCCCGGGGGCACGCCGGCGGCCTGTCAGGGATCGAGTCCCAGCAGGCGGGCGGGGTTCTGCCGGGCCATGATGTCGATCTCCGTCTCGGAGATGCCGGCGTCGAGCATGGCGCGGATGTAGTCGCGCAGGCCGTCGGGGTGCACCGGGTTGCCTTCCTGCCCGAGGTCCGACGACATGAAGAAAGCCTCCGCGCCGAGGTCGCGGATGGCCGCGACGTAGTCCTCGATGGTGTGGCCGCCGGAGTACACGGCCAGCCAGTCGATCTCCATGATCGCGCCCTCGTCGGCCATCTGCCGCATCTGCTCGCGGCTGGCGTCCTGACCGAAGACGTGCGTCACGAGAATCCGGGGCACGCCGAGGCGCTTGGCCTCCGGGAGCAGGCGCAGCACCTCGCCCGGCGACGAGTGGCCCATCGCGAGCGTCAGGTCGTGCTCGGCGAGCAGCTCGAAGACCTCCAGCACGGCCGGCACCGGCTCCCCGTCCTCCAGGACCGAGACGAACGGCCCGTCCCCGCCGTCCCGCGTGACGGCGTGCTCCGCGTCGAAGGTGGGCAGCCAGACGACCTTGCCGCGGCCTCCGGAGAACGTGGCCATCTGCCGGACCGCCTCCGGGTTGATGCCGCCGACCGCGCGGTTGAGGACGAGGCCGCCGAAGATCTCCACGCCGTCGACCTGCGCCATCGCCAGCGCCGCCCGGTCGGCGGTCATCGTGAAGTGGTTCTTCAGCAGGACGGCGCGCAGGCCGGCCTCCGCCGCCAGGCGCGAGGCCTCGATGTCGTCGACGGACCGCGGGCGCGAGTCCGGTCCGGTGTGGAAGTGCAGGTCGACGACCCCCTCCAGCGAGATCTCGGCCTGCTGGCCACTCGCCGGGGCGACCGTCCCGGCGGCCAACATCCCTGCCCCGGTCACGAGCAGCACGACAACGCGAAACACTCGATCCATGGAAGGACCTCCTGTCGTCAGTCAGACCGGCGGCGATCAGGGATGCAGCCTTGGCCGCCGGGAGCGGCGTGGGCATGCTGGCCGCAACGCCGTCGAGGGCTTGCTGAATGCGGCAATGCCCGCGCGCAGCGGCACGCGGGCATTGCCGTGGTTCGTGTCGGGTCGGTGTCCGGCGCAGCCGCTACTCGCCCGCCTCCTCCTCGGCGCGTGCGTTGCGGAGCATGTTCGCCATGTAGTAGTTGCCCTCGTGGCAGGCGTACTCGTACACCTCGCCCGTGTTGCGGACCATCGGCACCGTGAAGGTCCACGGCTGGGTCCACGTGGTCGGGTCGTCGAGGGTCACCTCGTAGACCAGCGTGTTGGCGTCGGCGCGGGTGAAGCGCTCGGTCAGATGCAGGTGCCGGGTGGAGTCCCGGAAGGACTCGTCGCGGCGGTTGATGGTCTCGACCACCAGCGTGTCGCCGTCCCAGTGGGCGCGCGAGCTGCCGATCCACTGCCGCAGGTCGGCCGGCAGGTGCGGGCGCCC
Organism: Vicinamibacterales bacterium; assembly: GCA_963665465.1. GTDB lineage: Bacteria > Acidobacteriota > Vicinamibacteria > Vicinamibacterales > UBA8438 > JAAXGX01. The sequence goes on along the minus strand of OY762226.1, from coordinate 1,852,221 downwards.
GTCCAGCGGGACGATGCGGGCGTCGTGGACCATCTCGTTGAGGATCACGACGTGGTCCTCGGTCTGGAACAGCTGCATGTTGTTGTTGTAGGCGCTCGGGGTCATCGGCGGCCCCTGGTTGAACCCCGTGATGCAGCGCACCGACGGGCTGAGCTCGTCGATCCAGCCGCCCGGCGACACCTCGTCGCGGCCCACGCCCGCGCGGGCCGCCTCGCGGGCCGCGACCCGCCGGTCGGCGGCCGCCGTGCGGGCGGGGATCCGCCCGTCACGCGGCTCCACGATCAGCGACGTGCGGTCGGTCGTGACGGACGACCCCCAGTCGAACCAGAAGTCGTTGTACGCCACCACCCGGCCCGACGCGGCCGCGGCTTCGGCGTCCTCCTGGTCGCGGCTCCGCTCCTGCAGGATCTCCTCCGAGAAGCTCGCCGCCTGCTCGCTCGTGAACACTTCCTGGTCCGCCAGCTCGGCGGGGCGCTCCATCGGCGTCAGGCTGCGGAAGTCCCACACGCCCTGCAGGTCGGGCGCGCCCCACTGCGTGCGCGGCGTCTCGGCCGTCTGTGCTCCCGCCGTAGCCGGGACGAGCAGGAACCCCGCCGCCGCGACTGCTACCGCCATCGTGAAGGATCGGCAACGCATGGCAAACCTCCCTTGCTTCGAAGCGCGTTAGGCGAACATGCCGAAGGTGTCGAACTTGCCGCCCAGGATCTTCTCGGACTGCTTGTAGCCCAGGAACTCCTCGATCAGCGTGGCGTACACGTTGCGGAAGTCGGTCGTGTACTGCAGGTTGTCGCCGTGCACCAGGTCCGTCAAGCTGACCGGCGAGCCGTACTGGCCGCCCTTGACGCCGCCGCCGAGCACGAAGGCGACGTTGGCCGTTCCGTGATCGGTGCCCAGGCTGGTGTTCTCCGGCACGCGCCGGCCGAACTCGCTGTGCACGAAGATGGCCACGTCGTCCTGCTTGCCGATCCGCTTCATCTCCTCGAAGAAGCCCCAGACCGCGTCCGAGCAGTACTGCACCTGGCGGTTGTGCGGGCTCTCCTGGTTGACGTGGGTGTCGAACAGGCTGTTCTGCAGCCGCACGTAGTACAGCCGTGCCGGGAAGTCGTTCTCGATCAGGGCGACGACCTTGTCGAGGTCCATCAGGCGCACGTTGCCCGGCCGCGTGCCGCTGTAGTTCTTCCACGCCTGGGTCACGAGCGCCGATGCGTCGCGGGCGCTGCGGTTCACGTCGAGCAGGAAGCGGTGCGCGTCGCTGCGGGCCGTCTGCCCCTTGTCGAGGTTCTCGATGTAGGGCCGCTGCGGGTAGAACACCGAGCGCGTGAACGCGGACGGGTCGTCGAAGACCACCGGCACGTGCTCGCGCGCCCGCACCGCCAGCGTCTGCGTGGACGAGATGTTGACCAGATAGTTGGGCGTCCCGTGCGGGTCGAGCGCGTCCGCCGTGCGCCCGTACCAGCCGTACTCCTCGCCGCTGTTGGGCGCGCCGGTGTGCCAGTACGAGGCGGAGGTGAAGTGGGAGAACGACGGCTGGTCGTAGCCGCAGCCGTGGATGACGGCCGCCTTGCCCTCGTCCCACATGCGATGCATGCCGAGCATCGACTTCTGGAAGCCGAAGTGCTCGTTCACCTTGATGATGTCGTTCTCGCGGACGCCGATGGTCGGCCGCCGGCGGTACAGCTCGTCGTTGCTGTACGGCACGAAGGTGCTCAGGCCGTCGTAGCCGCCGAACCACTCGAACACGACGAGGATCTTGCCGGGCGTGGCGGCGACCGCCTTCGACGTGGCGCCGAACAGCGGCGGGAGCGGGCTGACGCCGCTGCCCAGCAGGCCGAGGGCGATGCCCTGAGCGCCGATCTTGAGCGCCTGACGCCGCGACACGCCGGATTCGTCGAACAGCTTCTTGCTTCTGATCGTCATCGTTCTGTCACCTTTCCGGGCTGCTCCCGCCGACCGCTCAGTTGATTTGATACTCCGGCGTGCTCATGATGAGATGGCTCACCATGCGCAGCGCATCCTCCATGTAGGTCCGGGCGCGCTCGATGTCCGAGGTGCCCAGCTCGCCGTCCAGGAGCTCGACCAGCGCGTCGCGAATGTCCGGCGACACCGGCAGCCGCAGGAACCGCCCCAGCAGATAGTCCACCGCCTCGCTGGTGGTGGCGGACCCCGAGTCCAGGATCATCTGCGTGAGGTCGATCTGGGCGGCGCCGCGGGGCGTCGGGATCAGCGTCCGCATGGCGCGGTCGTAGCCGATGAAGGTGGAGATGCGCGTGTTGAACATCTCGTCCCGCTCCCGGGCGGCGATGTCGAACATCGACATCATGCCGGGGTCGTCGAGCGCCGTGGCCGACAGGTAGTCGTAGCCCCGGCGCAGCCGATCGCCCACCTCGCGCGCCGTCGAGTACAGGTTGTTCGGATCGCGGAAGTCCGTGACGTTGGGAAACAGGTAGTCGAAGGCGACGTTGCCCCGCTCCTGAATCAGCGCCGGCGTGATCCACGAGCGGCCCTGCGCCCAGCCCGCCACCGACGGCGGGTTCAGCAGATGCTGCCCCAGCGCAATCGTCGTCTGGTTGAAGTCCGGAACCCCCGGCACGTCCTCCGCGCCCAGGTGCTTGAGCAGCGTGATCACGTGCTCGACCGGACCCTTGATGTGCGCGCCGTAGCTCGCCGCGCTGTAGAAGTCGCGCGAGCCGAAGATCGCCGCCAGCAGCGGCCGCACCTCGTAGTTGTTGTCCCGGAAAATCTCGCCCAGCTTCGCCTGCAGCTCGGGCGAGACCTCCTCGCGCACGAAGAAGCGGTAGATCTTCGCCGCGATGTACTCCGCCGTCACCGGCTGCTCGAGGATGATGTCGAGCACGTCCACGCCGTCGAAGTTGCCCGTGCGCCCCAGGAACGTCTTCTCCTCGTCGTCGTGCAGCGCCGGGTGCACCACGAAGTCGAGGTTCTCGAAGTTCCACCCGGTGAAGGCCCGCGCCGCCTCGCGCACGTCCATCTCCGAGTAGTTGCCCACGCCCATCGTGAACAGCTCCATCACCTCGCGGGCGAAGTTCTCGTTGGCCGCGCCCTTCACGTTCACCCCGGCGTCGAGGTAGTAGAGCATCGCCGGGTCCTGGGCCACCGCGACGGCCAGGTCGCCGAAGTTGCCCGTGGCGTGCCGCTCGAAGGTCTCGATCTGCAGCAGCATCTTGCGGTAGTCGCGCACCTTGTTCTCGGCCGTCGCGAAGTGCCCGTGCCAGAACAGGGCCATCTTCTCTTCCAGCGGCCGGTGCGTGTCGAGCATCCGCTCCGCCCACCAGTAGCCGACCCGCCGCGTCTCGAGGCGCGTCGCGCGCAGCCAGTAGAAGAAACGGTCCGAGACGGGCTGCATGTGGCGGTTGACCGAGTCGGGCTTGACCCGCACGCCCATCCCGGCGCCGCGCCGCGCCGCCGTCTCGGTGGCTGCCGGGCGGCTGGGCGGGAAGTGCATCAGCGAGTCGTCCCAGAGCCCCGAGTGCTCGAACGGCTGCAGGTGGTCGTTGGGGATGTCGTCGTAGTAGACCAGCGAGCGGACCGCCTCCTCGGGCGTCATCGCCGCCAGCTTCGCGACATCCTCCGGCGTGCCGCCGAAGCCGGCCCGCTCCAGCAGGTGCTCGGCGCGGTCGTAGTTCCAGTCGGCGGCGGTGATCGGCGTGAGGTCCTCGGCCCATGCCGGCGGTCCGGGAGACCAGTCGGACTCGTTCGCCGACATGGACGGCGCCGTGAAGGCAAGCGCCAGGGCGACGCTCACGACGGCCGCAATATGATGGCTTCGGGTCATCTTCCGTTCCTTCCTCTGACCGTCCGGGACGCGAACCTCTGTTATACACCGCCCGCGGCACGGACAGCGAAGTCTCTCGCCGTGGGCTGATTATGCAAGGTGATCCTAGCACGGTCGCGCGCCGATCGGCGTCCCGCGCCGCAGCGCAAAATGGTAGACTGGCCGCCGAACTGTCAGGAGTGTCTGCAATGAATTATCGACTGTCGATCACGTTGCCGCTTGTCGCCCTGCTCGCGTTGCTCGGGACCGCCCCGGCCGGCGCGCAGGACGTGCCCCGGACGCCGTGGGGCGCGCCGTCGCTGGGCGGCGCCTGGACGAACGCCACCCGGACGCCGCTGCAGCGTCCCGCGGAGCTCGCGGACCGCGAGTTCCTGACGCTGGAGGAGCTGGCCGTGCGCGAGGGCGTTGTCGCCGAGCGCTCCAGCCTGGACAACCGGCCGCGGACCGAGACCGGCGCCTACAACGAGTTCTGGATGGAGCGGGGCAGCCTCAATCGGCGGACCTCGCTGGTCATCGATCCGCCCAGCGGCCGCCTGCCCGCGCTGACCGGGCCGGAGCAGCACCGGCAGAGCTACCGGACCGATTCCTACATCGCGACCCGCTTCGACTCCTGGCTGGACTTCAACAAGCTCGACCGCTGCATCACGCGCGGGCTGCCCGGCGCCATGATGCCCGGCTTCTACAACCACAACTACCAGATCGTCCAGACCGAGGACTACGTCGTGATCCTCGTCGAGATGATCCACGACGCGCGGATCGTCCCGCTCGACGGGCGCGAGCATCTGGCGCCGGAGCTGCGGCAGTGGCTGGGCGACTCGCGCGGCCACTGGGACGGCGACACGCTGGTCATCGAGACCACGAACTTCAACGACAAGGTTCTGGGCCGCGGCGGCACGGTCTTCGGCGGCTCCGAGCATCTGAGCGTCGTCGAGCGCCTGACGCGCGTGGACGCCGACACGATCGACTACGAGATCACGGTGACGGACCCGACGGTGTGGACCGAGCCGTGGACGGTCTCCGTGCCGATGGCGCCGCTGGATCAGGCCGTGTTCGAGTACGCGTGCCACGAGGGCAACTACGCGCTGCCGAACATCCTGTCGGGCGCCCGCGCCGAGGAGCGGGAGGCCGCGGGCCAGCAGCAGCAGCAATAGCCGGAGAGTCGGCGCGGCCCGGGCGGGCCGCGTCCAATGCCGGTTCAGGACGCGACACAGCAGGCAGTCGAGGAGGTTTCAGATGCAGCAGCGATCTCTCGTGCTCGGCCGGTTGCCGGCGGCGATGGCCGTCGCCGGCCTGTTGTTGACACCCGCTTCCGCCGCTGCGCAGGCCGAGGAATACGAGCCGCCGCGCACCTCGTGGGGCGCGCCCGACCTGCAGGGAGTCTGGGATTTCCGGACCCTCACGCCGTTCGAGCGCCCCGTCGAGCTGGGCGAGCGGGCCGTGCTCTCCGCGGAGGAGGTCGCCGAGTTCGAGGCCCGGCGCCTGGCCGAGTTCGCGGTGCGCGACAATCAGGAGCCGGCCGATGTCGTCGGCAACTACAACCAGTTCTGGTTCGATCCGGGCAGCACCGCCGTCGAGACGCGGCGCACGTCGCTGGTCATCGAGCCGTCCAACGGGCGCATTCCGCCGCTGACCAGCGCCGCGACGCAGAAGCGGGCGGAGCTCGAGCGGGTGCGGCGCGGGCTGCTGATGCACGACGTCACCCCGGGCGGCTGGGTCGAGGACATGGGTCCGGACGCGCTGCAGGTGCGCTGCATCGTCGGCTTCAACTCGGGCCCGCCGATGACGCCCGGCGGCTACAACCAGAACGTGCAGCTGTTCCAGACCGAGGACCACGTGGTGCTGCTCAACGAGATGGTGCACAACGCCCGCATCGTGCCGCTCGACGGGCGCCCGCATCTCGATCCGGACATCCGCCAGTGGACGGGCGACTCGCGCGGCTACTGGGACGGCGACACGCTCGTGGTGGAGACCGCCAACTTCCTGCGCGAGACCGGGTTCCGCCGCGGCAGCAGCGACGAGCACCTGCACCTGACCGAGCGCTTCACGCGGGTCTCGCCGAGCACGCTGATGTACGAGGCCACCATCGACAATCCGACGGTCTGGACCGAGGCCTGGACCTACCAGATCCCGATGCAGGCCAACGATCAGCCCATGTACGAGTACGCCTGCCACGAAGGCAACTACGGGCTCTACAACATGCTCGCGGGTGCGCGGGAGGCGGAGCGGGCCGCGGAGGCGGCGGCCGCAAGGTAGGCGGCCGCGCGCACGACGCGTTCCACCGAGAGGGGGTCCGGGATGAGTCATCGTTGGCGCACACGCACGATCACGCTCACGGCGGTGCTCGTGGCCGGCCTGCTGCCGGCGACGTTCGCCGCTGCCCAGACCGAGGACTGGACGCCGCCGCGCACCGCGTGGGGCACGCCGGATCTGCAGGGGGTCTGGGACTTCCGCACCATCACGCCGATGGAGCGGCCGACCGCGCTGGCCGACACCGACGTGCTGTCCGACGACGAGGCGGCCCGGCTCGAGGCGGAGATCGAGGCCGCGCAGGCTGCGCGCGACAGCGAGACGCCGTTCGACACGGTCGGCAACTACAACCAGTTCTGGTTCGATCCGGGCACGACCGTCATCGACACGCAGCGGACGTCGCTCGTCATGGATCCGCCCGACGGCCGCATCCCGGCCAAGACGCCGGAAGCCGCGGCGCGGTATGCCGCCGGCACCGAGGCGGGGCGCGGCCTGCGCCGCCACACGCCGACGCCGGGCGGCTTCGTCGAGGACCTCGGTCCGGGCGGCGTGCAGGTGCGCTGCATCCTCGGCTTCAACTCCGGGCCGCCGATGACGCCCGGCGGCTACAACCAGAACATGCAGCTGCTGCAGACGGCCGACAACGTGGTGATCTTCAACGAGATGATCCACAACGCCCGCATCGTTCCGCTCGACGGGCGTCCGCACGGCGCCATTCCGCAGTGGGTGGGCGATTCGCGCGGCCGCTGGGAGGGGGAAACGCTGGTGGTGGAGACCACCAACTTCCTGCGCGAGACGGCGTTCCAGAGCGGGCTGACCGGACGGAACCTGCACCTCGAGGAGCGGTTCACGCTCGTGTCGCCGGACGTCCTGATGTACGAGGTGACCGTGGACGACCCGACCGTCTGGACCCGGCCGTGGACCTACCAGCTCCCGATGCAGCGCAACGATCTGCCGCTGTACGAGTACGCCTGCCACGAGGGGAACTACGGCATCTACAACATCCTGGCCGGGGCCCGGGACAACCCCGAGTCGAACGTGCTGACGCCGGAGCAGGCGGCGGAAGAGGCGGCGCGCCGCAGCCGCTGAGGGTGGAGCGAGACGTGCGCAATCCGCGGCGGCAGGTCCCGAGCATCGTGAGCGTGGCGCTGCTGGCCTGGGCGGTGGCCCTGGCCGGCGGGGCGCAGGAGGCGGGCGTCGAGGGGAGCGGCGGCGAGTGGCCGATGTATCGCGGCGATACGGCCGGGACAGGCTACTCGGCGCTGGCGCAGGTGAACGCCGGCAACGCGGCCAGCCTGACCCAGGCCTGGAGCTACTCGCTGCTCGCCGCGGGGGACCCCGACCCCGGGAGCGGCGGTCCACGCTCGCAGGCCACGCCTATCGTCGTCGACGGCGTCATGTACATCCCGGCGGCCGACCGCGTCGTGGCGCTCGATCCGGTCACCGGCGACGAGCTGTGGCAGCGCCCGGTGGCGGGCGGCACGCCGTCGCGGCGCGGCGTGGCGTACTGGCCCGGGGAGGGCGGCTCGCCGCCGCGCATCCTGTTCACGTCCGGCGAGCGGCTGCACGCCGTCGAGGCGGCGACCGGGTCGCCTGCCGCCGGCTTCGGCGACAACGGCGTCATCGGGCTGGGGGTGCCCTACAACTCGGTGCCGCTCGTCCTCGGCAACGTCGTCGTCGTGGGCGCGAACACGCCGCGCGGCGCCATCGGCGGCATCGGGAACGCCCGCGCCTACGACGCGCGCACCGGCGCCAGCCTCTGGGAGTTCAGCTCCGTCGCGCAGCCCGGCAGCGTGGGGCACGACACCTGGGAGGGCGACAGCTGGCGCGGCCGGCTCGGCGCCAACGCCTGGCCGTTCTACTTCACCGTGGATGCCGAGCGCGGGCTGCTGTACCTGCCGCTCGCTTCGCCCATCCCGGGCGCCTACGGCGGCGACCGGCCGGGCGCGAACCTGTACGGCAACTCGCTGGTCGCGGTCGACGTCGACAGCGGCGAGTATCGCTGGCACTTCCAGACGATCCGCCACGACCTGTGGGACGCCGACCCGCCGGCGCCGCCGGTGCTGTTCGACCTCGAGCGGGACGGCCGCAGCATCCCCGCGCTGGGCGTGACGACCAAGTCCGGCTACCTGTACATCCTCGATCGCGAGACCGGCGAGCCGGTCTTCGGGGTCGAGGAGCGCCCGGTCCCCGCCAGCGACGTGCCCGGCGAGGCGGCGTATCCGACCCAGCCGTTTCCGGTCAAGCCGCCGCCGATGGGCCGCGTCGCCTACGAGCCGGCCGACCTGGTGACCGCGGCCGACACGTCGGCCGAGCACGCGGCGGCCTGCGCGGCGCTGGTCGAGTCGCTGGGAGAGATCCACAGCGAGGGTCCGTTCACGCCCTGGGTGTACCGGCCGGCCGGCCGGCGGGCGCGGACCACGCTCAACTTCCCGGGCGGGGTCGGGGGGCCCAACTGGGGCGGGGTGGCGTTCGATCCCAACGCCGACCTGCTGTTCGTGGTGACGCAGAACGTCGGTGCGCTGGGCTGGATGGTGGATGCCGCCGCGGACGCCCCGCTGCCGTACGAGAAGGTCACGCCGCGTCCCCAGAGCTTCGACGTGGCCGTCGGCGACGGCCCGCGGCTGCCGTGCCAGAAGCCGCCCTGGGGCGAGTTGATCGCGGTGCGGGCCGCGACGGGCGACATCGCCTGGCGCCAGCCGCTCGGCGTCACCGATCAGTTGCCGGCGGAGGCGCGCGACACCGGGCGGCCGGCCCGCGCGGCCGGCATCGTCACGGCCGGCGGCGTCCTGTTCGTCGCCGCGACCGACGACAACCGTTTCCGCGCCTTCGAGGCGGCCACGGGCCGTGCGCTGTGGGAGACGACGCTCCCGCAGCACGGCAACGCCAACCCGCTGACCTATCTCGGCGCGGACGGCCGGCAGTACGTCGCGGTGGTCGCCACCGATACGCTGCTGGCGTACGCGCTGCCCTGACGGTGCGGCGGTCGGGCCTCGCGCCGGACGCTGCGCCGGCAGGCCCCCGAAACATGCGCAAGAGGAGAGCTTCATGAAGCGGATGCTGGCGGTCGTGGCGGGGATTGCGGTGTTGGCGCTGTGGGGCGCCCTGGGCGGCGGCGGTCCGCAGGCCGGCGCGCAGGAGGCCAACCTGAGCGAGGTCACCAAGGACCAGTTCGAGACGTGGATGGACGAGCTGTCGAACTGGGGCCGCTGGGGCGATGACGACGAGCGGGGCGTGCTGAACCTGATCACCGCGGAGAAGGCGGCGCAAGCGGGCGCGCTCGTGCAGACCGGCGAGACCGTGTCGCTCGCCCATCCGATCGGGCGCGAGCCGGGCGAGGCGTCGCGGCCCATCAGCACGCTCGGCGCGCTGACCAACCGCTTCCTCGTCCAGGGCGACTTCCTGTTCGAGCGGCAGGAGATTGCCTACCACGGCCTGAACCTCTCGCACATCGACGCGCTGTGCCACGTCTCGTACAACGGCAAGCTGTACAACGGGTTCGACTTCGCCGAGGTGGTGACCGAGGACGGCGGCTGCTCGAAGCTGGCCATCACGACGGCGCAGGGCGGCATCGTGACGCGCGGCATCCTGCTCGACATTCCCGAGACGCGCATCCTGCCGAGCCACATCGAGGAGTGGGAGCAGCGGACCGGCATCACGATCGCCTCCGGCGACGCGCTGCTGCTGCGGACGAAGCGGCCGGACGTGGAGCCGGATCCGACGAACTTCGGCGGCGCCGGCTACGATCCCGCGCTGATCCCGTTCTTCCGCGAGCGCGACATCGCGCTGCTGGGCGCCGACATCCCGCAGGAAGGCGGGAACATTCCGGGCGTGGTCATCCCCATCCACACGTTCACCATCGTGGCGCTCGGCATGAATCTGCTCGACAACCTGGCGCTGCACGAGCTGGCGGAGACCGCCGCACGGCTCGACCGCTGGGAGTTCATGCTGACCGTCGAGCCGCTGCGCGTGGAGCGCGGCGCCGGCTCGCCGGTGAATCCGATCGCCGTGTTCTGACGGCCGGATGCGGCACGCGCAACTGTCGCTGCTCGTCGACGTCCGGCCCGAGCCGCCCGCCGCCGCCGGCCCGGGCTTCGGGGACGCCGTTGCGCGCTTCCGCTGGCAGGACAGGCCGACGCAGCGCGGCAGCACCGGCGCGGCGTGCGACGGCCGGGCGCTGCGCGTCGACACCTTCACCAACGAGTTCTGGACAAGCCGTCAGCGCGCCGGCAACGGCCTGCACGAGATCTCGTACCGCGCCTGCTTCAAGCCGCAGCTGGTCGATTTCTTCGTCGAGCGCCTGACCCGGCCCGGCGACCTCGTCTACGACCCGTTCATGGGGCGCGGCACGACGGTGATCGAGGCGGCGCTGCTCGACCGCGCGGTCGCCGGCTGCGACGTCAACCCGCTCAGCCGGGTGCTGGTCAAGCCGCGGCTGGCGCCGCCCACCCTGGAGCAGGTGCAGTCCCGCCTGGGCGTCATCGAATGGGTTCCGGGCGAGGATCCGCCCGAGGATCTGCACGTCTTCTACCACCCGGACACGCTGCGGGACATCTGCGGCCTGCGGTCCTACCTGGCGCGCCGACGCGCCGCGGGCGCGCTCGACGGCGTGGACGAGTGGATCGAGATGGTGGCCGTGAACCGGCTGACGGGTCATTCGCGGGGGTTCTTCTCCGTCTACACCATGCCGCCCAACCAGGCGGTCTCGGTCGCGACCCAGCGCAAGATCAACGCGCGCCGGCAGCAGGCGCCGGAGCCGCGCGACGTGCAGCGCATCATTCTCAAGAAGACGCGGTCGCTGATCCGGGACTGCGACGCGGCCGCGCGGCGGCGTCTTGCGCGGCGCGGGCCCGGCGCGCAGCTCCTGACGCAGACGGCGGACCGCACCGCCGGGATCGCGTCGTCGTCGGTAGCGCTGGTGGTGACCTCGCCGCCCTTCCTGAACGTGGTCGACTACGCGGCGGACAACTGGCTGCGGTGCTGGTTCTGCGGCATCGATCCGGGAGCGGTGCAGATCACCATGGCCCGCCGGCTCGAGGCGTGGCAGGCGGCGATGGCCGCCGTCTTCCGCGAGCTGTTCCGCGTGCTGCGCCCCGGCGGCCACGTGGCGTTCGAGGTGGGCGAGGTCAAGGGCGGCACGCTCAGACTGGAGGAGGCCGTCATCCCGTGCGGCGCGTCCGCGGGGCTCGACCCGCTCGCGGTGGTCATCAACGACCAGGCGTTCACGAAGACGGCCAACTGCTGGGGCGTGTCGAACAATCGCAAGGGCACCAACACGAACCGCATCGTCGTGTTCCGCAAGCCGGCGTCAGGTTCGTGACGAGGCGTCCGCTTGCGGGGAGCGTGCGATAAGCTATAGGCCGGTAGTGCGAGGAGGTTGAAGATGCGGAGTGCAATGGCGTTGTTGATCGCGCTCGTCTGGCTCGTGCCGGCGCCGCTGGCGGGGCAGGAGATACCCCGGACACCGTGGGGCGACCCCGATTTCCGGGGGCACTGGGTGGCCGGCACGTCGGCGCCGATGGAGAACCCGATCGACGAGCCGCAGCGGATGACCGCGGAGGAATTCCGCCTCTATCCCACGGCGCAGTTCTTTCCCGATCACGAAGCCGCCCCGGGCATCCGGAGCATGGAGCGGACGATGATCGTCGATCCGCCCGACGGGCGCATCCCGCTGCAGGACTGGGCCGTCGAGAAGCGCGTCGAGATCATGGCCAACCAGGACAAGCTGGAGCATCTCGATCCGCGCGTCAAGTGCCTGCCGGCGGCCGTGCCGCGCGGCAACCTGCCGGTCGGCTACAACTCGTACCAGATCCTGCAGGTGCCCGGCGCCGTGATCCTCATGTACGAGTGGAACCACCACACGCGCTACATCCCGCTCGACGGCAGCGAGCACGTGGGCTCGGGGATCCAGCTGGGCATGGGCGACTCGCGCGGCCGCTGGGACGGCGACACCCTGGTGGTCGACGTCACCAACTTCACGGACAACACGTGGGTGGTCGGCCACGGCGCGCCGCCCGACGGGGCCCCGGCGACGGCCATCACCACCGGGCACGGCGTCTTCCACAGCACCGACCTGCACGTGGTCGAGCGCTACACGCTGACCGACGCGGACACCATCCACTACGAGGCGACCATCACCGACCCGCAGGTGTTCACGCAGCCGTGGACCATCTCGTACGACGCCTTCAACCGGGCGCCGGAGGGCCACATCCTGTACGAGTACGCCTGCCACGAGGGCAACGCCCGCAACCTGCGGCTGATGACCGGCGCCGGCGGGGAGTAGCCAGTTCCGCGGGGAGGCAGCGCCGCGCCGCCGCGGCGCTGCCTCCCCGCGGCGGCGCTGCCTCCCCCGTGTCAACGCTGCACGTCGCCGTCCGCGTTCCCGCGCCACGCGATGCGCCCGCCGCACTGCGTGCAGAGCGCGCCGTGCCGCAGCGTCCGGCTCAGGCGCTGGCGGAACCAGCGCTTCCCGCAGCCGCACTCGCCCACCCAGCGCGCCACCGTATGGGTCACCTGGTGGCAGCGCTCGGCCGTGCAGCCGATCGCCCGCGCCTTCGCTTTCCAGACCTCGTCGTGGCGATGCTCGCAGCCCACGATGGCGTGGGCGATCTCGTGCAGCAGCGTGTCCTCGATCTCGGCCCGCGTCGCCCGCTGGCAGAAGCTCACCGACAGGTCGATGCGCCGCTCCTGATGGCGGCAGACGCCGCCGCGCACGGTGGAGAGGTCGAACCCGAAGGTCCAGTCGGCGCCCAGGCCGCTCTCGGCCTGGTGGCGGGCGAAGAGGCGCGCGGCCAGCGCCTCGACGTCCGCGAGCGTGCACTCCCGCTCCGGCACGCGCTCGACGACCGCGAGGAGGCCGTAGGGCACCTTCCAGCGCTCGCCGCCGCCGGCCAGCACCACGGCGCGCGTGCGCTGCAGCTCCCCGACCGTGCCGGCGATCGAGCGGTCGTCGACGGTGAACCGCACGCGGCTGCCGACGGGACAGGCCGCGCCGGGGAAGTCGGCCGTGACGGCTGCGCGCGCCGGGCGCGGGGCGCGCGCAGCCGTGCGGCGAAGCATCGGAAAGAGCGAGCGCAGGACCGGCGTGGCAGACATGAGGCCCGGACGCCGGCGGGCCGGCGCCTGCGCTCATTGTAGGCAATCGGGGGATGTCCCCGCCAAGGACATGATCCGTCCGGCGGCGGCCGCGAACGGCCGGCTGCCGCCCGCACGCGAGATGGCCGGACCGGACCCGACGCGAGCAGTGGAAGGGCGAGCTGGAGGACCGCTTCGGCCTGGTCTTCGAGATCCTCGACCGCGCCTACGTGGCGCGCATGCGCCGGGAGCGCGGCTTCGGCGTGAACCCGTGGTTGACCCACAGCCGCTTCCTCGTCTCGCACAACCTGCTGGGCGATGCGGGCTACGCCGACCCGCTGCGCGCCTGGCTCGGCGCGATGCTGCCGGGCAGCCTGCTGATTCTCGACGAGGCGCACCACGCCGCCGCGACGAAGAAGGCCCGGGCCGCGGCCGGTCTGCTCGTCGTCGGGCTGCAGCAGCGCCTGCTCTCCTCGATCGAGGCGTTCGCCCGCAGCCTGCAGGTGCACCGGGCGACCGTCGAGCGCCAGTGGGAGCGCGTCCAGGCGCCGGTGCCGGCGGGGGGCGACCCGGCGCTGCTCCTGACGCCGCCCGACGCCGACGACGAGCGCGGCGAGCTGGACGCCGACGCGGCCGACGCCAAGACCCGGCGCCGCCAGCGCGAACGCGTCGTGGAGGAGCTCGGCCGCCACGAGGGCCGGTTCAGGCAGATCACCCTGGACTTCGACGACGAGGAGCGGCGGCAGCTCCAGAGCAACATGCGCTACTGGCGCACGCGCCTCGAGCAGTTCGACCGCGACCTGGCGCAGGAGCCGGCGTGGGGCGCCCCCAGTTTTCTTGGACACGGATTAAGGGAGAATCCGATGTCGCAGGAGGTAGGGGGCATGGCTGGATCGAGACGGGTGAAGGGAGCTGGGTCGGCGCCGACGGAGGGAGCCCGGAGGGCGACCGGAGTCGGCGCCGACGCGGCGGCGGTGGGGTCGGGGGCCTTGGCGCCGGGGCAACGGTGGAGCGCGAGCCGGAAACGGGACGTGGTGTTGCGGCTGCTGCGCGGCGAGCCGCTCGACGCGGTCTCGCGTGAAGTCGGGGTGGAGGTCTATCGCCTGGAGAGGTGGAAGGCGCGGGCGCTGGCCGGCCTCGAGCTGGGTCTCAAGGAGCAGGCCGGTGAGCCGCTGGCCGCGGAGCTGGATGCGGCCAAGCGGCACATCGGGGAGCTGTCGATGGAGAACGAGCTGTTGCGGTCGCGTGCCCGCGCAGCGGAGCATCGCCTCCCTTTGGCGACGCGGAGGTCGCGACGATGAGCCAAACGACCTCCGCGACGACGGGGCGACGCTACGGTCTCGAGCGAGTGTGTCGAACGTGGGAGCGGTCGCGCTCGGCGCTCTACGCCAGGCGGGCTCGCGTGCAGCATCCAGCGCGGGCTGATGGCCCACGCCGCCGCGGGCCGACGCCCGCGCTGTCTGATGCGCAGTTGCTGGCGGCCGTTCGCAACGACTTGGCCCGCTCGCCGTTCCAGGGCGAGGGCCATCGCAAGGTCCACGCGCGGCTGCGGATTCTCGACGGGGTGCGGGTTTCGCGGACACGGGTGTTGCGCGTGATGCGCGCGCAGGGCCTGCTCTCACCTCACCGCGGGCGGCAGGGTGAGCCGAAGCCGCACGACGGCACGATTGTCACCTCGGCGCCCGACGTCATGTGGGGTACCGACGGCGCGCGGGTGTTGACCGTCGACGACGGCTGGGTCTGGACCTTCGCGGCCGTCGACCACTGGAACGCCGAGTGCGTGGGCTGGCACGTGTGCAAGGTGGGGAGCCGTTTCGCGGCCCTCGAGCCGGTCGCGCAAGGGCTCCGGCGATGCTGCGGCTCGGTCGAGGCGGACGCGGCCCGTGGGCTGGCGCTCCGGATGGATCACGGCAGCCAGTATCTGTCGGACCACTTCCTCAACCAGGTCCGCTACTGGGGCATCCGCCCCAGCTTCGGCCTGCTCGAAGAGCCCGAGACCAACGGCGTCGTCGAACGCTGGAATCGCACGCTCAAGGAGCAGGTCGTCTACGGCCGGGTCTTTCGAAACCTCGCCGACGTGCGCGCCGCCGTCGCCGAGTTCGTCGAGCGCTACAACCGGTGCTGGCGCCTTGAGAAGCTCGCCTATCGCACGCCACTCGAGGCCCGCGAGGAGTACGAGCTACGCCAAGCCGCGTAGCCCAAACTTGTGTCCAAGAAACCGGGTGCGGTACACGCAGGAGCCGGCGCGCATCCGCGCGTTCTACGAGGTGCAGGCGCAGCGCGTCGAGCCGGTCGGCCTGGTCTATCTCTGGCCGGAGACGAATTGAGAAGGTGCACGTAGTGCCGGATCAATCGAACTCGCACACGATCGGAAGGTGATCGCTCAATCGTGGCGCCCGATCGAACACGTCCGCGCGACTCGCCACGCGGGCACTTCTGAGGCGCTTGCGCAACGGCGCGTTGACGTAGACGTAGTCAACCTGGTGCTCGACAGTCCTGCTCGTGTGCTGAAACGTTGCCACTGGGCTTCCGTTGTTGCAGTGAGACAGGCAGTCCTTCAGTCCCAACTCCCTCAACCTGTCCACGATTTCCTGATTCCCTCTGTTTCTGGGCTTGTCGAACATGACGGAGCTGTTGAAGTCGCCGCCGACGATCCAGTTCGCGTCGTCGGTGATGTCCGCGTTCTTCAGCAGCGACCACAGGATTTCCGTGAACCATAGCTTCGGATTGTTCTCCAACTTGATGGTCGAAACATCTGCACCGACCAACGACTCCCATGGCACATGAAAGGCGGGCATGTGCACCGAGACGACATGGAACCGAGTGCCCACGTCGTCGACGATCTCGCATCCGAGGATCCAGCCGTATCGGTCGGCGTGTATCCTGTTGACCCAGTCGAGCTCGGACCTCAGAAAGGGCTTCTTGCTCATGGCCCACTTGGAAAGGACCACTGTCTGAAACCGGGCGTTGTGGCCGGCGAAAAACCCGGGAAACTTCGAATGAATATTGTGATGGTAGTGAGCCAGAATCGAGTCGGGAATATTCGTCGCTTCCTGAAGCAGCACGATGTCTGCGTCTTCCTGCTCCAGATGTTGCCACACCCCGGACCGCGACAAGCTCGCCTTGTTGACGTTCCATGTAAGCATTTTCATTGGCGCTCAGCTCCTTCGCCGCAGCCGTCGCCGGTCACGGCGCGCGGTCCCGATCCCGGTGTGCACGTATCACGTCGGTGCTGTCGATGGAGGACCGCAGGCGACGCCGCAGCGCGTTCACGCGCGACGCGAACACTTCCCGATCCGGCAGCAGGGCGTCGCGCAGCAGCTCCCGGTGGTCGGCCTCGGCGGACGGGCGCTTGGCGGCCGCCCGCTGCTCGAGCGCGCGAACGACCAGCGTGTTCAGTCTGCGGGCTGTAGATTGCGCCATGGAACACCTCGACGCCGATTTTCGCATCTACCGCCAGGCAGGGCGGCGCGTCATGCGTTGGCCGTGCGCTCGACGATCCGCACGACACAGGCTTCGCGTCTCGCACGACGGCGTCCTCGAGCTGACGCGGGGCCGTGGCCAGATCCGCGCGCCCGCTGCGAACGATGCCGATGAGATCGGCGGCCGGCTCCGCGCAGGCCGGCGACGGCATGGGCCGGCTGCCGCCCGATGCGTTCTGGATGAACACACGCTCGAGCTGCGGTCACGCGGCGTGGCGGCGCCGTGCTTCCCTGCAGAGCGCGGCGTGCAGCTCCGGCAGCAGCCTGACGGAGATCGCGTTCACCAGGTGATGGTATGACGATCCCCCGCAGGTCGCTAGCTCGGCAGGAATCGGGTTGCCGTCCGTGCCGGCGTAGCCCCTGGGAGAAAAACTCCAGAACACGGTGAGCGAGCGGCTCGCCGAGCAGGTGCTGCACGCCCTCTACGAGCTGCTGCGCGGCTTCCAGGCGGCCGACGACCTGGCCGGGCCGCGCGCCCCGACGACATCTACCACGCCCTGCTCACCGTCATCCTGCGCCTCGTGTTCCTGCTCTACGCCGAGGAGCGCGACCTGCTGCCGGACAGCGAGACGTTCGTGCGCCACTACTCGCTCGCCGGCCTGTACGAGCGCCTGCGCGAGGGCGCCGCGCTGCACCCCGACACGATGAACCAGCGCCACGACGCCTGGGCGCAGCTCCTGGTGCTGTTCCGCCTGTTCCACGACGGCGCCGACGCCGACGGCCTGCGCCTGCCGCGGCGCCACGGCGCGCTGTTCGACCCGGACCGCTTCCCGTTCCTCGAAGGCCGGGGCGCGCCAGGTCCATGAGCGCATCGAGCCGCCGCTCGTCCCCGACGGCACCATCCACCGCGCGCTCGACAAGCTGCTGGTGCTCGACGGCGAGCGCATCTCGTACCGCGCCCTCGACGTGGAGCAGATCGGCTCGGTCTGCGAGACGATGATGGGCTTCCGGCTCGAGACCGCCCGCGGGCTGTCCGTGGCCATCAAGGAGCAGAAGAAGCAGGACGCGCCCACAACCGTCGACCTCGAGGCGCTCCTCGACGCGCCGGCCGGCCGCGACCTGAGCAGCCGGCCCGCGACATCGGCGTCGTCGTGGGCGGACGCGTTCGAAGAGCAGCGGCGTGCCCGGCTGCAGCGGGGGAGGGTGCCGCTCGACTATCCGGGGTTGGTAGCGGCGGATTGGCCGGAGCTGTTGACGATTGTGGAGGAGCGGGTGAGACCGGAACGGATGAAGGTCAATCGGCCGGTCCGTCGGAACCGTTGGTGGCAGTTCGGGGACAGGCAGCCTGCGCTGTTCGCCGCCATCGCTGGGCTGGAGCGGGTGCTGGTCGTGCCCCAGACGTCGAACATTCAGGCATTGGTGTTTCTGTTGCCAGAAATGGTGTTCGGGCACACCCTGATCGTCTTCTTCCCACTCACAATGTATGGCTCGTTTGCGGTTCTCCAATCACGCTCCAGCCCCTACACGCCGAATTGGCGGAGGTGATGGTCCAGGTGTCTCCAGCACAGCAGGCCCCACTCCGGTCCCGAGACCCGACCGAATACGGGATGCGTCCCCCAGGCGCCGGCCGGGCTCCTGGCGCCGACGCGATCGATCAGGGAATGCAGCGTCGCGACGTCCTCGCGCCACCCTGTCGGTGCCGTCGTCAGAAACTCGGGAGAGGCGCCGATGCGCGCCCTGGGCCAGGGCACGGCATGCACCAGGAGGCGGCGACCCAGCTCGAAACGCAGCAACCCCGGATCCATCTCGACCTCGCGCTCGCCGAACCTGATCGCCAGCCGCCTGCGGCGCGCCTCGATGTCGCCGAGCGCCACGCGCAACTGGTCGGCAACGTGGCAGACCAACTGCGGCGCACGCAGCGTTCCCCAGCGGGGCACGCTCTCCGGCGAGAGTCGGTCGACCCGGGCCTGGATCCCGGCGCGCGCGGAACCGCTGAAGAGGGTAGGGCTCAAGGCGTCCCGACCGTAGCACGCCGTCGAAGCGGCTTCAAACGCCCCTGTCGGGCTGCCGCCTCAAAGTCGGCCGCCACAGGACGCTGACGGCCCAGTCGACGTCGAGCCGCTCGCCCCGCCAGGCCGGCGTGGCCGTGTGCGGACCGACCCGGAAGCCGGCCCGGTCGAGCCGCGCCGTCACCGCCGCCAGCGGCGGGCCCGTCACGGCCGGCAACGGCGGCGCCTCCGGCAGCGGCCGGCCGTCCGGCCGGACGAACCGCGCCTCGCCCGCCGCGCCGAGCACGACCCGGAAACCCTCCTCGTGAACGGCCCGATGGTGCCGGCGGCAGAGCAACACTATCAGAGAATCCACCGTCGTCCACCCCTGTACTGATTCATCTGTAAGTAGCTGAGTAATAGGTGCTTATCGCTCATCCTGCCAGACCGAACGGGCCAGGACATCGCGTGAAATCCGCGGGCATCTCGTCTATGATTGGGGAATGGATAGTGTGACTTCGGATGCGCCAAAGCCGCGCCGAACCAAGCCCCGCGGCCGGCACCCCCACAATCGGCTCGCCGCCGCCTTCGTCCGCTCCGCTCCCGTCGGTCGGCACGGAGACGGGAACGGACTCTACCTCTACGTCCAGCGTACCGGCACCCGAAGCTGGATCCAGCGACTCGTCATCCGCGGCCGGAAACACGAGCTCGGACTCGGCAGCGTCCACCTCGTCTCGCTCGCCGAGGCCCGCGAGCAGGCCCTCGCCAACCGCAAGCTCGCACGCGCCGGCGGAGACCCCCTCGCCGACAAGCGCCGCCTCCAGGGCATGCCCACGTTCGCCGAGGCCGCCGTCACCGTGATCGAGCAGAAGCGGGCCGGCTGGCGCAGCTCGAGGCAGGCCGCCGACTGGCGCAACAACCTGGAACGCTACGTGTTCCCCCGCATCGGCTCGCGGCCCGTCTCCGAGGTCAGCAGCGCCGACGTGCTGGAGATCCTCTCTCCGCTCTGGCACGTGAAGACCCGGACCGCCCGGACTCTGCGCCAGCGCATCCACGCCGTCCTGGAGTGGAGCATCGCCATGGAGCACCGGGCCGACAACCCGTGCGACCGCATCGGGCCGGTCCTCGGCCCGCAGCGCGACGTCGTGCGCCACATGCGGGCGTTGCCCCATCGAGACGTGGCGGCGGCGATCGGGACGGTGCGGGCGTCGAGGTCGACGCGGGCCGTCAAGCTCGCGTTCGAGTTCCTCGTGCTGACGGCCGCGCGGTCCGGGGAGGTGCGGCTGGCGACGTGGGACGAAATCGACACCGCTGGCCGTGTGTGGACCATCGCAGCCGAGCGGATGAAGATGAACCGCGAGCACCGGGTACCACTCAGCCCGCGGGCGCTGGCGGTCCTCGACGCGGCGCGGTCGCTCGCGGACGGCAACCCACTCGTGTTCCCGAACCGCTGGGGCAACCGCATCCGGGACACGTTCCTGTCGCAGTTGCTTAAGGACCTGGACATCCCGGCCGTGCCGCACGGCTTCCGGTCGTCGTTTCGGGACTGGGCGTCCGAGGAGACCGACCACCCACGGGAGGTCGTCGAGGCGGCGCTGGCGCACGCGGTCCGCAACCCGGTCGAGGCGGCCTACGCGAGGTCGGACCTGTTCGAGCGGCGGCGGCGGCTCATGGATGAGTGGGCCGCCTACCTTGATGGCGAGCACGGGTCGGACCATGAGGCTCGTCACTGACGACTGTCGAGCACTCGATGCGCCGCCAGCGTGTGATTCCGACAACGACCCTCTGTCACAGCCCGAATCACGTCGCGCCGGCCGGGCCGCCGGACCGGAACGCCCCGCGATTACGGAACCGATCGCCTCCCACGGCAGACGCGGGCGGCCCGATATTGCGCCGCCCGTAGTGCCGGGAGCGACCTGTACCGTTCTGGATGACCTTGCGCGGATAATCGCGTCGAGGTCGGGCAGGCCGCCGGGAGCTACCAGGGAGCGACTTGCGTCGTCGAGCACCGAGAGTGGGGACTTGTGCTCCGGCGGTCCAGCCATCGATGGATGCCCAGTGGGGAGTCAGCGCCGCAGAGCGCCAGTACAGGTCTCGGCAGGCATCGTTGGCGCGCCCGGTCGATCCACGGCAAACCAAGGAGGTGCGGGTTGAAGCTGGAGTGGTTCGTCGGTGTCGATTGGGGTACGCAGAAGCATCAGGCGTGCGTGACCGACGCGGACGGAGAGGTGGTCGGCGAGCGGGCATTCGAGCATGGCGGCGAGGGACTTTCGGCGATGGCGGACTGGGTGTTGTCGGTGACCGACAGCGAGGTGGCCGCGGTCGGCGTGGCGATCGAGGTGCCGCGCGGTCCGGTGGTCGAGAGCCTGATGGAGCGGGGTTTCGAGGTCCACTCGATCAACCCGAAGCAGCTCGACCGCTTCCGGGACCGCATCTCGCCGTCAGGCGCGAAGGACGACCGGCGGGACGCTCGGGTGCTGGCCTCGGCGCTGCGGACAGACGCGCACTGTCTCCGGCGTCTGGAACCGACCGATCCGACGATCGTCGCGTTGCGGGAGTGGTCGCGGTTGAGCGAGGACCTGACGCGGGAGCGGATTCGTCTGGCGAACCGGATGCGGGAGCAGTTGTGGCGCTACTACCCGCAGTTCCTCAAGGCGGTCGACGACGACGTGGCGGCACCGTGGGCGCTGGACCTGTGGCGGAGCCTGCCGACGCCGCGGGCTGGCCAGCGTGCTCGGGCGGTGACGCTGACCCGCGTGTTGAAGCAGCACCGCATCCGCCGGCTCGACGCGGGGGCGCTGCGCGAGCGGCTGCGGGCGCCGGCTATCAAGCTGACGCCGGCAGCGGCCGAAGCGGCCACGACGCATGTGCGGCTGGTGGTCGAACGTCTCGCCCTGGTCAACCGTCAACTCGACCATGTGCGCGGCCAGCTCGAAGAGGTGGTGCATCGGCTCGTCGAGACGGCGCCGGCGGACGAGACGGACTCGTCGGCCGACACCGGTCCGGACCCGTCGGACGCGGCGATCCTGTTGTCGATGCCCGGTATCGGCGTCGGCGTGCTCGCCACGCTGCTTTCGGAAGGACACGATGCGTTGCGGCGTCGGGACTACGCGGCGCTGCGCTGTCTGTGCGGGGTGGCTCCGGTGACGAAGCGCTCGGGGAAGAGCCTGTACGTGGAGCGTCGTCTGGCGGCGCACGGCCGGCTGCGCGAGGCCGTCTTCCACTGGGCTCGTTCGGCGGCTCGGTACGACGCGGTCAGCCGCGGCAAGTATCAAGCCCTCCGCGCCCGCGGCCACGGGCATGCACGCGCCCTGCGTTCGGTGGCCGACCGGCTGCTCAACGTGGCCTGCGCGATGCTGCGCGACGGTGCCTGCTTCGACCCCCAGCGTGTCCGGGTCGCCACCACGTGAGCCGGTGCGGCGGGGTGGCAGTCCTTCCCGCAGGGATGCATGATGCCCGGAGCGACCCGGCCCGGCAGGTGTGACGGAGGAACACCAGTTGGGCCAGCAAATCGTCAGGTTTGCGGGGGGTCGCTCCGGGCATAACGCGCGGCGCATTTATGGTCTCGCGGCTCTTGCGGGGACCGCGATCGGTCCAACGGGGCCGGCGTTCCGATGCGTCGGCGCCGCGGGCGATGGTGTGACTGGGATTGTGATTCGAGTCGTTGGGTCGAATCACGCACCGGCGCGGCGTAATGGGGGGCGTCCAGCGCTCCGAGCACCGACCCGAGCATCGTCCTCGCCGTAGAGGGAAGTGGAGTGCGGCATCGTCGGACAATTGCCTGTTGCGGAGCGCGCGCGGAGCCGGCGTCCAGGCCGAAGCCCCGAGAAGCGGGGGCGAGCGTAGCGAGCGCCTTGACGGCGGTGAGCACGTGCGGAACGCTGAGTTGTCCGACGATGCCGTCCGTGACCGCCAGCGTGGTGGCTGGCGTCGAGCACCACCCCCGGCGGCTGGATGCAATGAGGTCGACAGGGACCGTTGAGGGCAACACCCAAGCTTGACAAACTGTGGGGAGTCCCCCACGAAACCTCCGGTTTCGCGGCGCGATGGGCGTTCCTGCGTCACGCCCATCGCGCGGGTCGCTCCCGGCGAAATTGTCCCTTGGGCGGGAAGGCCAGGCCCGAACGGAGCACGGCCGCGCCGTCGCATTGCGCGATCCCGACGACGTGCTCCGGGTCGTCGGCGGCGGGCCGAACGACGGGCGGGAGCGGCCGACCGGCGCGACCGCTGGCAGGGAGGACTAGAGCTGACTGCGCGTTCGGCGGCACGGCCTGGATTGCGGCGCCGTCCGTGCTGACTGGAGGCGCGTCGGCGTGGGCGACCGGTTCGAGCCGCGCCTTCTCTTGATGGATGACCGGGCGACGTACGTCGTCGGGCAGGGCGGACGGGCCGGACCATGAGCGCCCGGTCCTCAGGTCCCGGTCGGACCCGAGGCCGGCCGGTTTCCGGCCGGCCGTACCAGGCCAGGATGCCGGAGCGCCGGTCCGCGTCACCCGCAGGGCCGGAGCGCAGCGGAGGACGGCGAAGCCGTTGACGCGGGCCGGCGTGGAGGCTACGCGCCTCGCTGGCGTCGAGCCGGCGACGACGAGGCCCGTCGTTCGCGTACAGCGGGCGGCCTCGGGACGGCCGGGCCGGGGGTTCGAAGGGGGCGCGCAGCGCCCCCTCGCCAGCCCCTTGTGTACACAAGGGGTATGCTGGCTCATGGCCCCTAACCGGCCATGAGCCAGCCGTGTCCGGGCCGGTCTTCAGTGTCCCGGCCCTTCGCACCTGACCGCCGCGCGAGTACGAAGTCGGCGGCCCGCTAGAGAACCGGTCATCTAGAATGGCCGGACGACATCGGCCCGTGTGTTGGTGTGAGAGGGGCGAAATGATACTCCGTGACGACGAGATCCAAGGCCGCTTCAGAGACCTTCTGAACGCTCACACCCGGGTGGACATCGCCACGGCATGGGCCACCTCCGGCGAGCACTTGCGCACGTTGGCGGCCGCCACGAAGCGGGAGCAGCCTGTAGAGGTCCGCGCCATGGTCGGCATAGCGGGGAACGCAACGCGCCCGGATGCCTTGGACGAGCTGAACCGAATCACGAATGGTGACCTCAGGATCGTGGACGGGAAACCCCTATTCCATCCCAAGCTGTACCTGTTCGGCGCGCACAGGAACGGGCGCATTGGGTCTCACGCGTGGGTCGGGAGTGCCAACTTTACGAACGCGGGGTTCGGACGTCACGCCAAGGCGAATGAAGAGATGATCGTGGAAATAGGTCCGGGGAAGACGACCGATGCTCTCGTCGCCTGGTTTCGAGAACGGTGGAATCGCTGTCCCACGTACCCTCCCGTTGAGGAAATGATCCGTCGGTACAAGGACGACTGGAAGCAGAACCCACCTCATCCAGATTTCCGAAAGCTTGTTTCCGGTGACGTTTCGAGCCGATCCGACCTTCTCGACGACGCCCATCGCCCTCTAACCCGGATTATGCGTGAAGGTGCGGTTGAGGGGGAGACACAGGAGCCTCCGTGTGGTACAAACGTAGTGCTCACAACGTTTTAGCCACAACGGAGACCCCTGCGTGACGCCTCAGACGATACCACAGACTGTTCTGTTCCCGGATCTGTTCGACAAGCCCCTCGTCGCCAGGTTCAACCAGGAACACGCCAGTTCCGACGGCGGCGGCGTCCTGCTCAAGGCGGCCGAGCGCGTGTATGGCTTGGTCAAGGCGTTCGCCCGGTGTCTGGCCGACAAACGCGCACCGGGGAAGATTCGGCACACGCTCGCGGACCTGATCGGCCAGCGGGTTTTCGGCATCGCGTGCGGTCATCCCGATGGCAACGATGCCGACCACTTGGCCGACGACCCCATCCACAAGCTGCTGCTCGGGCGGGACCCGGTGTCCGGCGCGCCCTTGGCGTCGCAACCCACGATCTCGCGATTCGAGAACGGCGCGCGCCGCACCGTGCTCTACCGGATGGGGCGCGAGTTGGCGGCGTGCGTCATCGAGCGTCATCGGCGTCGCCTGCAGGGGCGGGCGCGGCGCATCACCATCGATCTGGACCCGACCGACGACCTGACGCACGGGGCCCAGCAGCTCACGTTCTTCAACGGGCACTATGGCGGCTGGTGTTATCTGCCGCTGCTCGGGTTTCTGAGCTTCGACCGCGAGGCGGAGCAGTATCTGTGCGCGGCGGTGCTGCGGCCCGGGAAGGCAGTGGCCGCCGACGGGACCCTCGGGCTGCTGTGTCGGCTGCTTCCGCTGTTACGGGCGGCGTTTCCGCGGGCGCGGTTTCTCGTTCGGCTCGACGGGGGCTTTGCGACCCCGGAGATCTTCGATTTTCTGGATGCGGAGCCCCGGCTCGACTACGTCGTGGCGATAGCAAAGAACGCGGTGTTGCAGCGGCATGCGGAGTCCGCCATGCAGGTGGCCCGCGCGCAGAGCGAGGTCGGTGGCGAGACCGCGCACGTCTATACCGACACCCGCTACGCTGCCCGCACGTGGGACCACGAGCGCCGGGTCGTGATCAAGGCCGAAGTCGTTCGCCTCGCAGACCGCGAGCCGCGGGACAACCCGCGGTTTGTGGTAACGAATCTGCGGCAGACGCGGCGCTTCATCTATGAGAAGGTCTACTGTGCTCGCGGGGACATCGAGAATCGGATCAAGGAACTGCTCGATGGGCTGCAGATCGACCGCACGAGCTGCTGTCTGTTCTCGGCGAACCAGTTGCGCGTCTTCCTGACCGCCGCCGCCTACGTGCTCATGCAGGAACTGCGATTGCGGGCGGCGCGTACTGCGTGCGCCCGCAGCCAGGTGACGTGGCTGCGCGACCGGCTGCTGAAGCTGGGGGTCCACGTCGTCCGCTCGGTCCGCCGGGTGGTTCTGCATCTGCCGCGCTCGACGCCGCACCTCGAGGCGTGGCGGCACATCGCACTCGCGCTGGGCGCGCGCGCCGGATAGCCCACCCGTTGCGCCGCGCCCACCTGCTTCCTGGGCGGCATGGGCCGCTCCGCCGGCGGGGCTGTCGCTGCCCAACCCTCGCGTCCGTCATGCTCCCCCGGTCGGCTGCTCAACCCCGGCTCCGCTTGCAGGCGACGATGTCCGAGACTCATTCCTGCGCCGACCACGCCCTTTGGCGGTCGAATCTGGACCTTCATGAATAATGCAGGCTAACGCTCCAAGAGTATCGACAAGCTCTGAAGAAGTGTGAAGAGATGTTGCAGGATAAAGACAAGGACTGGGAAGTTCTCAACCCTCGAGGTCGGAGCTACATGAGGGCTATAGCCGGGCGTCAGCAGCTGCTGCTTGGCGACGCGAAATGGTCGCAACTTGATACGTCTCAGCTTTTCCAGTTGACGGGCGGCCTACCTCGCCAGGATTCGAGTTGGTGGGGATTGCTGGGTCGCATGGCCCGGGCCAATAGGAAGGCGGTGCTGGACCACGAGGACAGGATCCGCCGTATTCTCACCAACGTTAGGTCAGCTGACGGTACCGCGTTTCCAGGCGTCGCCGTTGCGGCGATGCAGGAGCTAATGAGCATCGATTACGTGGCCCACGGGACGGCGACCCTGTTGCTGGCGCTTGCGCGACCGGACCGACTGCTGAGTCTAAACAGCGCGTCCCAGCAGGCCTATGGCAAGCTATCCGGGATGAGCCCTTGGACCCTCAGAGACCCTCGGAACTATCGCAGACTGCTTGAATGGCTCTACGGCCAGCCCTGGTATGCCGACTCACCGCGGACGGATGGAGACTTGGAGGGAATCTGGCGGTTCCGCGCGGCTCTCGTGGACGCGTTCGTCTACGAACCGGAGTAGCGGCTTGCTCGGCGTCCGGTTCTGAGGGCGGCGTGGTCCGGTTGATCTGTTGGGAGGTCGATCCTCTGGGGGCACGTCGACGCTCTTTGGTTTCGCGCCGCGCAACTGGGAACCGGAAGGCCGGTCGGCGTTGCTGACCAGCACGCTCAGTCCTGATCGGTCCGCGGGGGCTGCAAGGGTGCGGCTGTGACGATCCGGGCCTTGCCCAGATTCGTCCATGGCGAGCTGCCGGAAGCCTGTTGGTTCCCACTCAGAAAGTGGGAACCAACAAGGGAACGCCGGTCAGAGAACCTAGCATAAGTCATTCTATATGAATGACTTGCCGAATCCCAATGGCGGCCGGCAGAGGAGCACCAGGTTGTCGAGCGCCGTCGCCCCGCCGCTCGCGCAGTACCGCACGTGATGGGCGTCGCAGCGCGTTGCCGCGCATCCGGGGAAGCGGCAGTGCCGGTCGCGGGCCGCGAGCGCGCGCCGCAGCGCCGGCGAGACGGTGCGCGTCCGGCGGCCGACGCTCAGGACCTCGCCCGCGGGATCGTGCCGCATCGTGACCTTCGCGGCGTCGCAGGCCAGCCGCCGGGCCGTCTCCGCGGAGACGTGGATGCCGCCCGCCTCGTCCAGCGCGGACTGGCCGTGCGCAGCGGCCGGGCAGGCGGCGCGCCCCGCCGTCGCCCGTTGCCGAGCGCCGGAGGGCGGCCGGACGGGACCCGCGGCGGCTGCCGCGGCCGCCGCGTCCGGCCCCGCGTTGCGCTGTTCGTACGTTCCCGCGGGAACGTGCGGGGCCCGCATCTCGCCGCCGTCTCCCGTCGCGGTGCCCGCGCCGCCGTTGCCGTCGCTCGGATGCGGCGGGGTCTCGGCTGCCTCGGGTCGCTCGTCCTCGGCGGCCAGGGTGTCGGCGTCCACGTGCACGACCACCTGATAGCGATCGCCGGCCGTGCCCTTGTCCAGCCCGCCCGCCAGCGCGCATTCGGCCACCGCGCCCAGCGCATCGGCCCGCCGCTGCGCGATGGTCGGGGCGAGGCCGTCCGCGGCGTCCTCGGCGGCGCCGTCCGGATCGACCGGGCGCGGTGTCGCGTCCAGCACGGCGTCCAGCGCACGCCGCAGCACGGCGCCCACCTCCGGCGTCAGCCGGCCGCGGACCACCACCATCCCGTCGTCGTCCACCCAGGTGTGGAGTGCCCGGGACTCGTGCCGGCGCCGGTCCTCCGCGGCCTCGGCCGCGCGGTCCACCCGCCGCCAGGTGCGGATCACCTGCTCGACGTGCGCGGCGGTGCCGGCCAGGGCCACGTCGAGCAGCGCCTGCTCGGTCTCGGGTGTGGCCACGCGGGTGACGGCGCGCACCTTCGAGTAGGAGACGGCGCCGCGCTGCATGGCGGCGCTCAGCCGCGGCAGGTCGGCCAGGGCGCGCGCCACCCGGACGTGCTCGCGGGCGGCGCCGGGGGCGAGGCCGATGCGCCAGCTCAGCCAGTGGGCGCAGGAGGTGAAGCCTTCCCAGCCGCCGCGCTCGTCGAACTGGTGGATCAGGACCAGCAGCTCGCAGGTGGCCGCCTGGATGCGGGCGGACAGCTCGGCGATGCGGTCGCCGAGGGCCTCGTTGCCGGGTGCGGTTTCTCGAGTCTGCACCCCAGGGGCACGCGGAGGCCCAGCCGCGGTCGGCGCGGCGGATCCGGGGGGAGGCGGCGGGGACGATGCAGCGGGAACGACGCCGGAACCAGCAGGCATGATCCCATCATAACCCCTTGTTTTCAAACGGCTTGCACGGCTCCAGGACGGTCGATCGGTCCGCGGGGTGACGTTGCTCGCTCCCCGGCCGGCGGACAGGCGACAGCGCCCGGCCAGGGTCATCCGAGGGCCACGTCTGGCGCAGGTCCGAATCCGCACGGTCCGGCCTCGAAAAAGGGTGTCAAGCGGAAAATGCATGCGGGACGAAAAAAAGCGGCGGTTCGCTGGATCTGTGCCGGCCGGCGGAGGGCCTATGCGTCCGTCGGTTGCAGTCGAAGGTCCCGCGTGTGTCGTGCGTGGAGCGCGCGGTCGCCGTCCTGATCCCGATAGACGACGAGGCACTGCTCGAGCGCGGCGCCGCCCGCCGACTTGGACGCGTTGGTCCAGCGCTCGATGCGCTCCCGGATCGGCTCGAAGGCCTCGCGGATCGTCTCGACGTTCCGTATTCTCGCGGGTAGGCCGCCGCCGAACCACTTGCTGAGTTGACTCGGAAGATGGTAGGGCCGGATTTCGGACAGCTCGTCCTGCAGCGCCTTGTGGAAGCCCTCGATTGGCTCCTCGTCGATCAGCGCCCTGAAGGTGTTGCTGCACTGCTCGACCTTCCCGCGCAGCTCTTCCTGGCGCCGCCCGGCGAATCCCGGATCGTCCTGGAGCGTCAGATACAGACGGAGCACGTCGGCGCGAATGTCCATGAGACTCGACAGGAAGAACAGGTTGATGTCCGACACCGCCATTCTTGCGTCGTTCTCCGAGCGTATCTCCCGCCTGGCGAGGTGCCCGTACTGGTAGTGCAGCTGCTTGAGGTCACGCCGAGCCTGCACGAGCTCCGACTTCATGGCATCCGTGAACCGCTGGCTGTGCTCGAACTGCGACCGGATTTCGTCGAGCTGCTTCGTCGCGCTCTGGAACGTCGCGTAGGCCTCGGCCTGCATGAGGTGGTGCACGCGCTCCAGGACCTCGGCGAGCGCGCCGAGAGCCCTCTGCATGCGGTCGAGCCGTGCGCCGGTGATCATCGACGAGAGCGTCATGAAGAGCAGTACCGGCGCCACCACCGGCATGAGGGCGCTGCTGGCGGCGACGAACGGCGCGGCGGCGACGATCCCGGTGGGGCCCATGACAGCCGATCCGACCCCGGCGTCGATGGTCATCAGCGTCGCCGGATTGGCCGTCGCCAGGAAGACGTTGCCGGCGAGCAGCGACGAGGCAGCGGCGCCGCCCGCGCCGAAGAGCGGTTGTAGCCAGGCGCTCTCGATCGCGCCGCCGGACTCGAAGGGGCGCCCCGGGTCCCACGACTTGCGCAGCGCCTCGCTGACGTCCAGGCCCAGGTCGACCACCGCGATGTCCGGATGCCCCTCGTGCTTGAAGACCTGCCCGACCGGTTCGCGCGGCAACTCTTGTCGAAGACCGAGAATCTCCACTATGTCCTCCCCGCTCCGCTCCGGAGACGAACGCGCGCCGCCCGAGTACTGACTACGATTGATGCTACCAGGCGGTCATGGCCGTCCACTGCCGTTGCTGTTCAGGGCGACGACTTCTCGCAGACGGATCTCGACAGTGGTCAGGGCAGTATCATGCATCGGCATCACATGCCATGCGGACCATCGTAGACCTCCCGGAGGAGCAGGTTCGGCGGCTCGGCGAGCTGTGTCGCCGCGAGGGCGTGTCGCGCGCTGAAGCCGTGCGGCGGGCGGTGGGCGACTACCTGGACGCTCACGCCCTGCGGGAGCGGCAGGATGCATTCGGCATGTGGCGCGACAGGCGCGTGGACGGCCTGGCGTACGAAGGCCGGCTGCGGCGCGAGTGGCCCTGATGCGCGCGGTGATCGACACCAACATCCTGATTGACTATCTTGCCGGCGTGGAGGCGGCGCGCGACGAGCTCGCCCGGCATGCCGACGCGTCGATCAGCACCGTCACGTGGATGGAGGTGCTCGTCGGCTCAGCGGACGAGCCGGAGACGGAGCGTCTCCGGTGGTTCCTGTCCGGCTTCCACCGCATCGCCATCGACGACGCGGTGGCGGAGCTGGCGGTGGACATCCGGCGCACGCATCGGATGCGGTTGCCGGCTGCCATCATCTGGGCCAGCGCCCGCAGCGTCGGCGGCCTGCTCGTCACTAGAAACACGAGGGATTTCCCGAGCGACGATCCGGGCATCCGAGTGCCCTACCCGACCACCGGCGGCGGGGTCCCGTGACCGGCGCCGCCACCTCTTCGACCATGCCCGACCCGCCCACCGATGCCGTCGAAGTCCGGGCACGCATCGTCGACGCGTTGAAGCTCGACCTGGTCGGCTCCTGGGCAGGGCACGTGCTCGCAGACGAGCAGAGGACCTCGACGCGGTTCCCGAAGCGGCCGGTCTCGCCGAGGAATCGAACGACGACCTCGAGCTCAACGTGGTGAGCGCCCGATTCTCGCCGGGGACCTGACCGGGGCGCTGCTGCCCGCCGGCTCGCGCTCGGTATCGTGCTTCTCGTGAACCGGCGCTTCCCCGACGGCAGGCAGCCGGACCGGGCGTACGCGTTTCAGGCCGAGATCGAGGTGGCGACGGAGCACGGCTTCGTGCCGCGGCCCGACCTGCGCGTGTACCGCACCCGGTTTCTTGGACACAAGTTTGGGCTACGCGGCTTGGCGTAGCTCGTACTCCTCGCGGGCCTCGAGTGGCGTGCGATAGGCGAGCTTCTCAAGGCGCCAGCACCGGTTGTAGCGCTCGACGAACTCGGCGACGGCGGCGCGCACGTCGGCGAGGTTTCGAAAGACCCGGCCGTAGACGACCTGCTCCTTGAGCGTGCGATTCCAGCGTTCGACGACGCCGTTGGTCTCCGGCTCTTCGAGCAGGCCGAAGCTGGGGCGGATGCCCCAGTAGCGGACCTGGTTGAGGAAGTGGTCCGACAGATACTGGCTGCCGTGATCCATCCGGAGCGCCAGCCCGCGGGCCGCGTCCGCCTCGACCGAGCCGCAGCATCGCCGGAGCCCTTGCGCGACCGGCTCGAGGGCCGCGAAACGGCTCCCCACCTTGCACACGTGCCAGCCCACGCACTC
Source organism: Vicinamibacterales bacterium (assembly GCA_963665465.1). Taxonomy (GTDB): domain Bacteria; phylum Acidobacteriota; class Vicinamibacteria; order Vicinamibacterales; family UBA8438; genus JAAXGX01. Next base: position 1,821,139 of record OY762226.1, on the reverse strand, counting down.
GGCGTTCCAGTGGTCGACGGCCGCGAAGGTCCAGACCCAGCCGTCGTCGACGGTCAACACCCGCGCGCCGTCGGTACCCCACATGACGTCGGGCGCCGAGGTGACAATCGTGCCGTCGTGCGGCTTCGGCTCACCCTGCCGCCCGCGGTGAGGCGAGAGCAGGCCCTGCGCGCGCATCACGCGCAACACCCGTGTCCGCGAAACCCGCACCCCGTCGAGAATCCGCAGCCGCGCGTGGACCTTGCGATGGCCCTCGCCCTGGAACGGCGAGCGGGCCAAGTCGTTGCGAACGGCCGCCAGCAACTGCGCATCAGACAGCGCGGGCGTCGGCCCGCGGCGGCGTGGGCCATCAGCCCGCGCTGGGTGCTGCACGCGAGCCCGCCTGGCGTAGAGCGCCGAGCGCGACCGCTCCCACGTTCGACACACTCGCTCGAGACCGTAGCGTCGCCCCGTCGTCGCGGAGGTCGTTTGGCTCATCGTCGCGACCTCCGCGTCGCCAAAGGGAGGCGGCGCTCCGCTGCGCGGGCACGCGACCGCAACAGCTCGTTCTCCATCGACAGCTCCCCGATGTGCCGCTTGGCCGCATCCAGCTCCACGGCCAGCGGCTCACCGGCCTGCTCCTTCAGGCCCAGCTCGAGGCCGGCCAGCGCCCGCGCCTTCCACCTCTCCAGGCGATAGACCTCCACCCCGACTTCACGCGAGACCGCGTCGAGCGGCTCGCCGCGCAGCAGCCGCAACACCACGTCCCGTTTCCGGCTCGCGCTCCACCGTTGCCCCGGCGCCAAGGCCCCCGACCCCACCGCCGCCGCGTCGGCGCCGACTCCGGTCGCCCTCCGGGCTCCCTCCGTCGGCGCCGACCCAGCTCCCTTCACCCGTCTCGATCCAGCCATGCCCCCTACCTCCTGCGACATCGGATTCTCCCTTAATCCGTGTCCAAGAAAACTGGGGGCGCCCCAGCCCGACCTGCGCGGCGTGCGCGCAGCGGACTGGGACGAGCAGGTGGCGGACCTGCACCTTGCCGACGCGCCGGAGTATGCGACGGGCGCTGGTGCCCCTCGTGGCGCGGTACCGCGACTGAGTTGGCGACGCGGAATGCATCGAGCAGGTCCGCGTCCGACCGCGCGCGGTACGGCGACTGGCCGTTCGAGATCGGTCTCTGGGTGGGCAAGGCCGCGACGCCGAACGTCCTGGGCCGGAAGGGGGAGAGTCGGCCCGATTCGGCCCGCGCCAAGCTGCAACGCTTCAAGAGCAACCCGCGCGGCAACCCGGCGACCATCCCGCTGGAGAGCTGCCCCTGGTGCGGGGAGCGGTTCGAGGCCGGCGCGTTCACGCTGCTGCCCAACCACGACGAGCCGCGCGAGCTGCGCCTTGTCTGCACGAATTTCGAATGCGAATTCAGCGGCGATCGGCCGCTGCCGGTGCTCGGCGTGGACGAGCCGATCTACCGCAGGCTGCCGGCGTTCCTGATCGCGACCGTGGACGTCGATCTGGCCGCCCGGCAGGCGGGGACCGGCGGATGCGTCCTCATCCTGCTGGACGCGGAAACCGACTGCCCGCGGGAGCTGGCGCCGAACCTGCTGCGGCGTGCCAGGGAAGCCCGAGGGGACCGAGACATCCGGGTCGTGTTGGCGAAGGCAGAATACGAAGCGTGGTTTCTGGCAGCGGCCGACTCAATCGCCGGACAGCACGGCATACGCGCCTCCACAGAACCGCCGGATGCGGAGGCCGCCACAGGCGCGAAGGAATGGTTGAGGGCACGCATGCCGCCGGGTCGAAGCTACCGCGAGACGCTTCATCAGCCGGCGCTCACCGCGATCTTCGATTTGGACGCGGCGCGCTCCGCGCCCTCGTTCGACAAGTTGTGGCGGGACGTGAGCGAGTTGCTGGGGATAGCCGGGCGTCGCGGCTGATAGTGGTAGTCGTCTGGTCGCCCCCGGAGGATCTCAGGCGGGACCGCCCTCCACAATCCGGCGCTCTCGAGAGTCGCGGCGACGCGCTCGAGCAGGCTCAGCGAGGCGGAAGGCCAGCTCGAGGCGCTCGGCCAACGGCAGCGCGCGGACGGCGTCGGTGTCGCGCCGGCGCAGGGCCGAGGCAACCGACCTCACGGGGCGAGTATGCCCGCGGGGCGGTTGCCTGGCCGGCTTTGACAGCCGCGCCCTGCAAACGTAGCCTTGCCGCGAGAACGGTGGTAGAGGGTCCGCGATGCGCTTGAGAATCACGCCGGAGCCGCCCGTTGCGTTGCCCACGCCGGTACGGAAGGTGCCAGAAGGCGGCGGCCGGGGTCCCACCGGTCGCGCACGTCCCTTCGCGCTCGGCCTGCTGATGCTGGCTGCCGCGTGCGCCTCGGCGGCATGCTCGGGCGGCGAGACGGCGCCGCTGGCGCCCCCGGCCGCCGCCCGGTCGTACGACCTGGTGATTGCCGGCGGGCGGGTCATGGATCCGGAGAGCGGGCTCGACGCGGTGCGGTACGTCGGGATCCGCGATGGCGCCGTGGCGGCGCTCTCCGAGTCCCCACTCGCCGGCACGACGACGGTCGACGCGGCCGGCCTGGTCGTGGCGCCGGGTTTCATCGACCTGCACGCGCACGGCCAGGACCCCGTGAGCAGCCGCTACCAGGCGCAGGACGGGGTGACGACGGCGCTCGAGCTGGAGATCGGCGCCTTCCCGGTCGGCCGCTGGTACGCGCGCCGGGGCGGGGCGTCGCTCATCAACTACGGCGCCTCGGTGAGCCACCAGGGGGCGCGGCTGCGGGTGTTGGGCAGCGCCGTAGCGCGCGCCAACCCGGACGGGACCTTCTCGCTGGGCGAGAGCGGCAACAGCGCCCTCTACCGCGCGGCGACCGAGGACGAGCTGGCCCGCCTCGGCGAGCTCATGGAGCGCGGCCTCGAGGAGGGCGGCATCGGTTTCGGCTTCGGGTTGAGCTACACCCCGGGCGCGAGCCATCGCGAGCTGCTGCGCCTGTTCGAGCTCGCGGCCGGGTACGAGGCGCCCGCGTTCATCCACCTGCGCGGATCGGGGGCTTTCCGGCGCGGCGGCGTCCTGGCGCCGTTCCAGGAGGTGATTGCCAACGCGGCGGTCACCGGCGCGGCGCTGCACGTCGTCCACCTGAACAGCACCGCCGCCGGGCGGGCGGAGGAGGCGCTGACCATGATCCGCGGCGCCCGCGAGCGGGGCGTCGACGTCACGACCGAGGCGTACCCCTACACGGCCAGCGCCTCGCTCATCGAGTCGCCGCTGTTCGACGGCTGGGACGATCGGCCGGCGGAGGCGTACCGCAGGCTGCAGTGGGTCGAGACGGGCGAGCGGCTCACGCGGGCGACGTTCGAGCGCTATCGGCGCCAGGGCGGGTGGGTCATCATGCACGGCCGGTCCGAGGCGGTCAACGAGTGGATCGTCAGCCAGCCCGACGTCATCGCCGCCAGCGACGGCATCCCCTTCAGCGAGGGGCGCGCGCATCCGCGGGGCGCCGGAACGTTCGCCCGCATTCTCGGCCGCTACGCACGCGACCGCGGCGCGCTGTCGCTGATGGACGCGCTGCGCAAGATGACGCTGCTGCCGGCCCGGCGGCTCGAGGCGATCGTGCCCGCGATGGCGCTCAAGGGCCGCGTGCAGGTGGGGAGCGACGCCGATCTGACGATCTTCGATCCCGCGCGCGTCATCGATCGCGCGACCTACGACGCCCCCGACCGGCCGTCGGCCGGCATCGAGCACGTCCTCGTCGGCGGCACCCTCGTCGTCCGCAACGGCGCGCTGGTCGACGGCGTCCAGCCCGGCCGTCCGCTCCACGGCCGGCACCTGGCGCGGTAAACGAACCGAGACGGGGCGAGGCCTGCGCGCGGCGCATCCCGAGAACGCCTGCTGTATGTATGGGTATGAATGTATATTTGCTATGATTCTCGCATGGGTCGATCATGGCGCTTCACCGAATCCGCGGTCATACATCGGATGCCAATCTGTGTCGGCAGTGCCATCGGGCAGCACGCGATCGTTCGAGAATGCGGTAATTGTCGTTGGCATGCGGGAGGTGGCGGCCCATGACGAAGGCTGACCGGATCCGTGCGCACGTGGGGCAGCAATACGTCGAGCCGGCGCGCCGCCGTGGCGACGCGACGATCACCGTCGTTGCGGGAGCCGTCCTTCGCGACTTGCAGTTGGGCGGCGACTATGCGGCAAGCGTCTGTTCCGCGCTGCGGGCACGGAAATTCCTGAAGGACAACGATCTCGAGATGGTCAAGGCGGTGGGACCGAAGTCGATGATGAGCACGACGACAGCCTTTACCTATCGGCTTCGCCGACGCTCGGAGAGTGGTGACCGCCGGCCGGCACGAAACGCCGTCTGGGACCTGCTGGGTGCCGGCCGGGAAACGTTCGCGGCGCTCGGTGGCGGCGAGCGTTGGCTGCGAGAGGAAAGGCAGTCGTTCTACGCCGGCGGCAACGGCGACGATGAGGTTGATCCACAAGGACGCTCGCACTGATGTCCCGGATCTACTGGGACACCATGCTCTTCATCTACTGGCTCGAGGGGCATCCGACTTACGTGGACAGGCTCAGGCAGATCCTGACGAGGATGGAAGCGCGGGGCGACCAGCTCTGCTCGAGCGCGTTCGGCATCGGAGAGCTGCTCGCGGGCGCCATGCGGCGAGGCGACGGGGAGTTGGCCGACACAATCCGGACAACCATGCAGGCGCCGCACGTCGAGCTGCTTCCCTTCGATGCCCGGACCGCCGAGCACTTCGGGGAAATCCGAACCCGTTGCAGAACGAGCCCGGCCGACTCGATTCACCTGGCCTGCGCCGCGGCTGCCGGCGTCGATCTGTTCCTGACCAACGATGCCAAACTGACCCGGCTCGATGTGCCGGGCATCCGGTTCATCGCGGGCCTCGATGCTCCCGTCCTCTGACTGCCGCTCTCGGTCGGGTCCGAAGGAGGGACCACGGGCGCGACGGCGCGTGGTCCCAAGGCGCGCACGGCGCGCCGGGGTCCCCGCAAGCGCCGCCGGGGGTTCGGGGCGCAGCCCCGTCTGGTTTCAGTGCGCCAGCGGGTGGGGGCGGACCTGGAACTTGACCAGGTTGCCGCGCGTGCCCTTGCCCCCCTCGATGTGCCAGGCGGCGTTCGTGCCGTAGTCGGCCCACACGCCGCGTCCCTTCCAGCCGGCGTCCGGATCGTCGATGCGGCCGTCCATGCCGCGCGAGTAGAAGCCGAGCGGGTACGGCACCCGCAGAATGACGAACTGCTCCGCCTCGGGCAGGAAGGCGAGCAGCGAGTCGGAGGTCGACCCGGTGGCGATCGGCACGTTCGCGCCCAGGCCCAGCGTGTCGAACTGGTCCACCCAGTTGTAGTTTAGCTTGCGGCCGACCCGCATTCCGTCCGCCAACGTCCAAGACGCCCGTTTTCATTGGGTTTTCTGCGGCGCGCGATTCTGCCCGCGTCCAGCACGAACGCACCGTGTCTGCCCCGTAGGCTGTCACTTAGGCAGTACTCCGGCTGTCAGCGCCGAGCCCCGCGCCACGCGCTCTCGACCGCCTCGCCGAGAGCCGTCCACGACGACACCGACCCCGCACGGGCGTGTGTGCCCACTACTTGGCCGCATGCGCTTGATGAGCCTCGTGGACCACGCGAGCGAGCCTCGTCAACATCTCCTCATGAGTCCGCCAAGCCTCCGCGGTCAACTGGAGCGCGACCGAAGCGTCCGCATCTGCCAAGGGGTCGCGATCATGCGGCCACGTGCGATGTGGGATCGCCGCGACCGGCTGCTCGAACTCGTTCAGGCACAGCGCCTTAGCACGAGGCTGAAAGTTGATCCAGACTTCTCCCGTCTTCCCGAGATCAATGCGTGCATAGGTCTGCTTCTTCAGCTTGATGCTGAGTCCAGTGACCGTCGGGTGCATCTTGGAATCTGGCCAGGTCGCTCCGAACATGTCCCGTACGGCGCCGAACAGCTCGGTCACGCGATACTCTTCAACGCGTTCGTCCAACCGCGCTCTCCTCTCCGCCACGCTCACGTATCGGTCCCCCGAGCGTGACTTCGAGTCCACGACTCCTTCCACATGCACGTGCTTGGCGAAGAGCGTCTTCCGCCCGTAGGCGAAACCGTGGAAGGTGATGAGCGAGATGTCCATGCCGCTGTTGTTGGCGAGGAAGTCCACCATTCGCTCTGCTCTCTCGTCGGCGCCCAAGCCGACCAGGAACATGCGTAGCGGCCTCAACGAAGTCAACTCCTGCCCGCCGAACCGCTGTCCGTACCAGTCCTCCAGGTCCTCGATCTCGTCGATGCCGCGCTCGCCCGACTCCCTGACCAGCAGGCCGGCCAGTTCAGACAGGTCCATGGCTTCAAGGTCGGCCGCGTAGTCGATCACCTGCGCCACGGCGTCGCGGGTAAGGGTGCCACGCTTCAATTCGAACAGCGAGAGCCTGCCGTATCTGTCCACTCCCAGCAGGTCCAGCGGCCCGCCCGCGGTCGGCGTCTGCCTGCCGACCAGCATGAGGCCCGGCATCAGTAAGTCGGGGTTCGCGACGAGCGTGTCCTCAAGAAGGGACTCGGCTTCCATGGCCCGCAGCGGCTCCAACTCCACGACCGAGGACGCGTCCGCAAGCGCCCATATCCTGAGTTCATCCATCCACGGCCTCCTCCGTCCCGCAGCGCGCCATCATCACCCCTGCGCTCGATACACGGCGCATGCTCCCAGCGGATTCTACGCCAGGGGGTTCGGCTGCCGGCGCGGCCATTCGCCGCCACGGACCGCCGAAGCTGGCTCCACGGCGGGTAGTGCCTCAGTTTGAATAATGCGGCGGGCGGGCATTGACAGGATCCCGCGCCATGTGCCTTTCTGGTGCGCGAGCCTGGCGGTCTGGCCGCTGGGCGACGCCAGAAGGAAGCGCCCATGCGTACACGCATCGTTGCCGTCGCCGTCGTTGCGGCCGTTGTCGGGAGCACGCCAGTATTCGCGCAGTCGAGCGGTGCCGCGGCAGGAGTCGTCGGGTTCGGGTTCCTGCTCCTCCTGTTGTGGATCGTGTTCGGGTGCTTCACCGCGGCCGTGGCAAACGAGAAGGGATTCTCGGGAGGCATGTGGTTCGTCGGCGGGCTGTTCTTCGGCCCGATCGCGTTGATCGCCGCGGCAGGCATGCCGGATCGGGTCGGACAGCCCATCGCCCAGCAGCGCAGGGACCAGCGAGCAGCGGCGGCGAAGGCAGACGTGCCGGTGTCGGCATCTGCGAAGGCTACCTGACGTACGCGAACTTCTGCCGCATCCACAAGACGATCCGGATGTCGCCAGCGATGGCGGCCGGCGTGACGAACACGCTGCACGACGTGGACTGGATCGTCGAGCTAATCGAGGCGCGGACATCGGCACCGGGGCCGCGCAGCCCCTAGTGTCCTGTCCCAATGGTTCGTGACATAAGTTCGGGTGCCTGTGTGAGGTTGAGGGTGCGCCGAGCGAACCGAGCGATGCTCGCCAGGATCTGGTCGGCGGTCTTGGTCCAGACGAAGGGGGCGCCGCGGGCGTTGTGGGCGGCGATGAACTCGTCAATGGCGGCTTCGAGGGCACGGACGCTGCGGTGCACGCCGCGTCGTAGTTGCTTCGTGGTCAGCTCGGCGAACCAGCGCTCAATGAGGTTGAGCCAGGAGGCGTAGGTCGGGGTGAAGTGGACGTGGAACCGCGGCCGCTTGGCGAACCAGGCCCAGATGAGCGGCGTCTTGTGGGTCGCGTAGTTGTCCATGATGATGTGCACGTCGAGGTCGACGGGCACGCTCTCGTCGACGTGGTCGAGGAACTTTCGGAACTCGACGGCCCGGTGGCGGCGGTGCGTCTTGGCGATCACGGTTCCGGTCTTGAGGTCGAGCGCTGCAAACAGCGACGTGGTGCCATGCCGCCGATAGTCGTGCGTTCGCCGTTCGGCCTGGCCGGGCTGCATCGGCAGCAAGGGCGCCGTGCGGTCGAGGGCTTGAATCTGGGACTTCTCGTCGACGCACAGCACCACGGCATGGTCGGGCGGGTTGACGTAGAGGCCGACGATGTCGCGGACCTTGTCAATCAGCAGCGGGTCGGGCGACAGCTTGAAGGTCTCGCTCCGGTGGGGACGCAGCCCGAAGGCCCGCCAGATGCGACTGACGGACATGCGACTGAGGCCGGTCGCGCGTGCGAGCGAGCGGGTGCTCCAGTGCGTCGCACCCGCCGGGGTCGTCTCCAACGTGGTGATGACGACCTGTTCGACCTGGGCGTCAGTCACGGTGCGCGGTGTGCCCGGCCGTGGCTCATCGAGCAACCCGTCGACCCGGTCCCGGGCGAAGCGTCTGCGCCACTTGCCGACGGTGGCCTCAGACAGCCGCAGGCGTCGGGCAACCATCTTGTTGTTCTGGCCCGCCGCGCAGCCGAGCACGATACGCGCTCGACGCGCCAGTTGCGGAGCGGTGCGCGACCGCCGCGCCATCGACTCGAGGTGCTGCCGCTCAGTATCGGTAAGAACAATGGCAACCGTTGGGCGTCCCGTTCGCATGCCACCTCCTTGAAGCGGAGAGGATGAGGGCGCCCATATTATAACAGTTTCTTCAGGGACAGGACACTAGCAGTCCGTGGTGAAAGTCTGTCCTGGAGGGATCGACACGGCCGATCCCGTGTCCTACACTGGCCGGAATGGCGATGGGGACGACCCGGGACGGTGGGTCACAACAATCGATGTGGGTGGCGACTTCGGACCTGCCCCAGGGCGGCGGGCATCCGTTCTATGAGCGCCTGAACCAGGTTCTGCGCGCGGGCGGCTTCGATGCGTTCGTCGAAGAGCTGTGCGCACCGTTCTACGCGCGGAAGGGCCGGCCAAGTCTGGCGCCGGGTCGCTACTTCCGGCTGCTGCTGGTGGGCTATTTCGAGGGCCTGGATTCGGAGCGAGCTATCGCTTGGCGGGCGTCCGATTCGCTGAGCCTGCGGTCGTTTCTGCGTCTGGCGCCGCCGGCCTCGCCACCCGACCACTCGACGATCTCGCGGACGCGGCGGTTGCTGAGCGTCGAGGCGCATGAGGCGGTCTTCACCTGGGTGTTGCAGCGACTCGCCGACGCGGGTCTGCTGCGGGGCAAGACGGTGGGAGTTGACGCGACGACGCTGGAGGCGAACGCGGCTTTGCGCAGCATCGTTCGTCGCGACACGGGCGAGGACTACACGGCGTTTCTGACGCGGCTGGCCGAGGCCTCGGGCATCGCGACGCCGACACGTGCCGAGTTGACGCGGTTCGACAAGTCCCGCAAGAACAAGAAGAAGACGTCGAACGCCGAGTGGACCCATCCGCACGACCCGGATGCGCGGGTCACGAAGATGAAGGACGGCCGGACTCACTTGGCCCACAAGGCCGAGCACGCCGTGGACCTGGACAGTGGCGCGGTCGTCGGCGTCACGGTGCAGGCCGCCGACACGGGCGACACGACGTCGATGGTCGAAACGCTGATCGTGGCGGCCGAGCAGGTTGAGGCGGTTCAGCCGGATGGATCGGGCATCACGGAAGTGGTGGGCGACAAGGGCTACCACAGCAACCGGACAATGACCGACCTGAAGGCGCTGGGCCTGCGCAGCTACATCTCGGAGCCGGACCGGGGCCGTCGGTGCTGGAAGGGCCGGTCGAAGGCCCGCGATGCAGCGTATGGCAACCGGCGGCGGATTCGCGGCGCGCGCGGCCGTCGGCTACTGCGCTGTCGGGGAGAACTGCTGGAACGACCCTTCGCGCACGTGTGCGAGACCGGCGGGATGCGGCGGGTGCATCTTCGAGGGCATCCGAACATCCTCAAGCGGCTGCTCGTGCAGGTCGCTGGCTGCAACCTCGGGCTGCTGTTGCGGCAGCCTGAGGAGCGCGATTACCCGCCCTTGCCGCTACGAGCCCGACGTCAACCGCAGCTACGAGGACCTGGCCGCACACTACGGCGCCGTCGTCGTCCCGGCGCGGCCGAGAAAGCCCCGCGACAAGGCTCTCGTCGAGACCAGCGTACTCGTGGCCCAGCGATGGATCCTGGCCCGCGGATCCTTGAGAGCCGCCCGCACCCCGAGCAGGGCTATCGGGCCGTGCTGGGCATCATGCGTCTGGGACGGCGGCACGGCAACGCCCGGCTCGACGCCGCCAGCGCCCGCGCCCTGGCGCTCGGCTCGCCTCGCTTCCACACCGTCAAGAACATCCTCGCCGCCGGTCAGGACCGGCTGCCCCTCGAGCCGCCGGCCGAGACCAACCCGACACCCGTACACGCCAACATCCGCGGCGCCGACTACTACGCCGTGGCCGCAACCTCAGAGGAAGACCGATGCTGACCGAACAGACCGTCGACAAGCTCAACGCCCTGAAGCTCGGCGCGATGGCCGACGCCTTCCAGAAGCAGCTCGACACGGACGAGGCCGTCGCGCTCAGCTTCGAGGAGCGGCTCGGCCTGCTCGTCGACACCGAGTGGACGGGGCTTCGCGACCAGACCTTCTTCGAGCTCGGTGCGCTCAACCGGACGATCCGCGTCCTGCTCGACGAGCTCAACGACCGACCGCTCAAGAAGCTCGGCGTCAGCCGCCGCGCCCTCTACGAGCAGCTCGACCGCCCGGCGCTGCGGCCGCTGCCCACCGCGCGCTACGTCCTGGCCCACTGGAAGCTGGGCCGCGTCAACATCGACTACCACGTCGAGGTCGACCGTCACCTCTACAGCGTGCCGTACCACTGGTCGGGGACCCACAGCGTGGTGGCGCCCCCGAAGTACTCGACCATGTGGATGTGGGCGTCGACCCAATCAGCCAGCTGCTGGGTCGCGGTCGCCTCGGCGTAGGTGAGGCTGCTGGCGCCGAGCACGGCGACGAACAGCTCGACAGGCCGCAGCTCACCCGTGCGCCGGTCGACCAGCGTCGGCCGTTTGCCCGAGAAGTCGATGAAGGTCTTCTCGCCGGCGCGGTGCACCTGCCGCATCGACGGCCGCAGCCGCCGCGCCCACCGCCGGTAGATCTCGCAGAACTGCGTGTAGCGGTAGCCCGAGGGATGAACCTGCAGGTACTCCTCCCAGAGCAGCTGCAGCGTGACCCCGTTGCGCTTGAGCTCGCGGTGGATGTGCGCGCAGTCGGGTCGGGCTCGGTTGGGCGCCGGCGCCGGGCGGCGAAACAGCCGGGCCTCGAGCCCCGCGTCGTCGAGGTCGGCCGGCAGCGGCCAGCGCAGCCCGCTTTGCGCCGTCCTCCGCAGATAGAGCGTGACCGTGCCCAGGCCGATCGCGCAGGCCCGGGCTATCGCCCGGTGCGACAACCCGCGCTCATGCTTGAGCCGGAGAACTTCTCGAAGCTTCCTCATCAGCAGCCTCCTTGCCGGCATCGCTTCCGCCCCTCCCGTCGAAAGGGCGACAGCATGCCGGGTCAGGCTACCGACGAGCGTTCACGATGACCGGAATGACCGTTCAACATCCCCGAAATCACCGTTCACGATGCCGGAATCCGTGTTCAACATCCCGGAATCGCTGTTCAACTTCCGCCGAAATCCGCGTTCACCTTCCTCCGGAATCGGTGTTCAAGATCAGCCGAAATACGCACCGTCAGCCCCGCGCAGCGGGGGCGGCGCGAAGCGAACGCGCCTTGACGCCGGCGAGCACCCCACCTGCTGTTGCCTGTTTGGACGGAGGCGGGCTCTCTGCGGTAGGGTTTCGTCAGATGGAGAGTTCGGACCCCGACTACCCCGCGTTTCTCTCGCGGCTGCCGCGGCTGCGGCGTTCCTACGACCGCCGGCTTCACCAGTGGGTGCTCCTGTCGACGGGCCGCGGCGACTCGCTCCGGAGCGTCGTCGACTACTTCAGGGACACCCCTTCCGTCAGCAAGATCAACCGCCAGACGCTCAGGCGGCTGGTTGCCTACGCCGACTACCTCACAATGTCGGAATCAACCTGGAGACGGCGCTGTGCCGAGCCTGGAGGGACTACCCGGACCCGCGGCACGGCGTCCCGAACTTCTGCGACTGACGCGCCGCAGCACATGGGTTGGTCGGCGGCGAGGACGTGGGCGCTCTCGTTGGCTCTCCGTACGTCGCGGTCACGTCAAAAGGGGCCAATCTTGAGCAGTTGCTCGGCGTTCTTGTGGGCGATCTTCTCTTTGACGGTCCGGGGCAGGTCGACCGCCCGGAACCAATCGGCGCCCACCTGGTTGCTCACGAACGGGTAGTCCACCGCGAACATCACCCGGTCCTCGCCCATGACGGACAGCACCAGCCGCAACAGCTCGTCACGGAAGAACGCGCTGGTCGTGATCCAGAAGTTGTCGTGGAAGTACTGCTGAACGGGCTTCTGCAGCGTGTCCTCTGTGATTCTGGCCAAGTCGTCCCCTCATCTGCCGACGCTGCATCCGGCTGCGCAGCAGCGCGCGTCTTCGAGCGTACCGCGAGAAGGCGCGGGTCGAGGGATTCTGTCAGGTTTGTCTGAAGCGTCCGGCAGCGGCCCCCCTGACAATCTGTGAGCAATGCCGAGCCCAACGTCGGGAGCTGAACGCCGAGCGTCAGCGGAGACGCGGCGCGGAGCGGCGTTGCGTGAGTTGCCCGGAGAGCCTGCCGCCAGGGTGGAAGCAGCAGCGGTGCGGGGCGTGTCTCGAGGCGGCGCGAAGGCGAGACGCCGAGTTGCGGCAGAGCCGGCTCGCCGAGGGGCTGTGTGTCAGTTGCGGCAAATCACCGCGAGCTGTGACCGTCCGGGGTGAGCTGGCGACGCGCTGCCGGTCGTGTCTCGACCGAGAAGCCGAGCGCAAGCGAATGCGCCGCAGCAAGGCGATCACTTGAAGAGGCCCGGCGCCCCATGTGCATGGATGCCCTCACCATCCGAACCTCCTGCCGACGCTGACCCGGCCCGGCGCCGCGCCGACGCTCAGGTCGCGAGCGGCCGGCACGTCCGACCAGGCGAGCGCCGCAACGCGCCGCCCAACATCGCCCCGAGGCTGGCACCGAACACGCTGTTCGTCCCGACGCATGTTGACCGCACGCTCAGACTGCTCGCGGAGCGCCCTGTCGTCCGCACACGCCAGCCCGCTGGAGTACACGGCCATCGCGGCGCCGCCGGCCGCCATCGCCACGCCGATCCAGGTGCGGGCGACAGACCGTTCTCGTTCGGAGTCCTCCTGCTGCAGTACGGTCGCGGCGGCCAGCCGTCGGCCCGACTCGAGGAGGCCATCCTGCGCCGCGGCGCCCGCGGGCACGAGCAGAATGGCAACGACGACTGCGGTGGCTCGGCGCATCGGTGACTCCCTTCAGCACATACCGACGATGATCCCCAGGCCGAACAGCGCTTCGTCGGGCATGTACGTGCCGAGAGTATATCGATTGGCGGCTCGACCCGTGGCCGGCAGCCGGAGGCACCGAGCCGGTCCGCGTCCGCGCGGTCGGCAGGTACGGACCGTCCCCCGGCGCATCCCGGCCGCCCGCCTGACGTTTGGCGCTGTTCGGCGTGGGCGCCCGGAATCGTCCTGCTCATCGCGAACCGCGGCGGAGGATCCGGGCGATGATATGCGGCGGCATTTTCTGAACGGTCAGCGGTCGCGTATCGCCGCGGCGTTCTTGCTTCAGCCGCGCTTCCTCAAGCGCGTGCTGTGCGGTCAAGCCGGTAGCCACGGACGCCGGGTCACCATCAACGCCGGCGAGGTACTTCTTGAGCATGACGACGACCATCGTGCTCTCCAGCCACTCGTTGTGATCTCGTTCGTCCGCGAGAGAGCCTTCATGTGCGCTGGTTCATCGTAGCGGCCCTCGGCCTGCGAGGCGCTGAACATGATGTTCAGCACCGCGGTGCAGGCCCGCGGTAGATTTCCTCGCCCGCCTCGTTCTTGCCGACCGCCGTCCACTCGTCGGCGCCCGCGGTGTCCGCGTTCCCCTTCTTCAACGGCTGAGGATCTCGTCCATCTTCGCGGCGGCCTCGCGCTGCAGCGCCGGCATCACGTGCGCGTAGGTGTTCATCGTCAGGCTGATCTGCGAGTGGCCGAGCGTCTCCATGATCGTCCGCGGGTCCACGCCCTGGGCCAGCAACAGCGTCGCCGCCGTGTGCCGCAGGTCGTGGTACCGGATGTCGGGCAGCTCGGCCGTGCGCAGGATGGCCTTGAAGTCCTTGTGCAGCCGGCTCTTGTCGATCGTCGTCCCAATCGTGTTCGTGAACACCAACCCCGAGTCCCGCCACCGCGCGCCGGCGGCCAGCCGCTCCTCGAGCTGGCGCGTCCGATGCCGGCGCAGGGCCGCGGCCACGACGCCGGGCAGGTTGATCGTGCGACGACTCCGCACGGTCTTCGGCTCTCCGAATCGCGGCTCGCTACCGGCACGCTCCAGCGTTTGGCGCACCGACAGCACACCCGCTTCGAGGTCGACGTCCTGCCACCGCAGCCCCAACGCCTCGCCCTGCCGCAACCCGAGGCCGACCGCGACCGTGATGAGGGCCTCGAGCCGCTCGCCTGCGACGGCCGCGAGCAGCGTGCTCGCCTGCTCGGGCGTCAACGGCTCGATCTGCCGTGTACGATGCCGGGGCGGATCCGTCAGAGCGGCGACGTTGCGCGAGACGAGCTCCCATCGCACCGCCTGATTCAGCGCCGCCCGCAGGACCTCGCGCGCGCCGCGTGCTGTGTAGGCGCTCCCGGACTCCTCGATGCGCCGGAGACAGGTCGCTACGTCCTGCGGGGTGAGCTTGGCGAGTCGGATACGCCCGAGCCCGGGCAACAGGTGGGCGTGCACGACTTGCGTGTATCGCTCGAGCGTCCGCTGGCGCACGCGACTCTGCCGGACGTCCAACCAGCGGCGCAGGAAGGCGCCGACCGTCTCTTGCTCCGGGACCGGCGGCAGCCCGTGCTCCTGCCGGTGCAGGGCCTCGCGTAGCTTCTCCTGCACTTCTCGCTTCGTCCGGCCGTAGAACGCCTTGCGGCGGCGCTTGCCGTCCTGCCAACCGAGATCCGCCTGGGCCATCCAGCGGCCGTCCTTCCGCTTCGTAATGCCACCCTCGCCGCGGCCTCGTCGCCCTGCCATCAGTCACCCTCCTTCTCTTGCGTCGTCGCCGTGCGCCGCCTGTCCGCGAAACGCCGAAACCGCACACGGTTGCCGCATGCCTTCGAGCAGAACCGCTGCCGCCTGTGGGTGATGAAGAACGGTCGCGCGCACGACGGGTCGGCACAGGCGCCGATGGGCGCCCGGTCGGCCAGCGCCAGTGCAACGCTCAAGTAGCAGACCGCCCCGAGTGACACGCTCGGGCGAATGCCAACGGCCAACGCACCAGGCGGAACCGACTCGTTCATGAACGCGCGGTCGTAGACGCACGCATCGTTGCCGGCGACCATGTCGTTGAGAGGACGGGCTACGAGGTACTCGTTGGCGTGCATCAGGATGGTTCTGTCGTCCGCGTCGACGAACCGCTCGTCGGGCGAGTACACGTCTCCGGCGCGACGACGGACGACCTCGCCGCCTTCCATCAGTTCCACCTCCTCGTCTTCCGGAATGAGGAGCTGCTGGTGCAGTCGACCGATGGCTTCAGCGTCACCAGCGGCGCCGCGGCGCACGAGCTCCGCCGCCGCAAGGACGTAGCGCAGGTCCTCGGCGCTCGTCTCGAACATGCTGAACGATTCACGAAGTGGTTGCAGCGGCCGTCCCTCGTGTGGGCGGCCTCGCCAGAGCAAACCGAAGCGACGGGCGAACGCCACCGCATCGTCCGGGGCCATGACCCGCGCCAGCTCCATCCCGATTTCTGGCTCCGCCAACGGGTGATACGTCGAGGCACGCGCGGCGTCGAGCACGATGTCCTCGCCGTCGACCCATGCTGGCCCTCGCAGCCATTCGAACTCGGCGGGCACGGGGCGCAGCGGCCACCGCGTGGGAGTCTCAGCGTCGGCCATACAGTGCTAACGCTATCAAATGCTTGTCTGCGTTGTCCAGTGCGCATAGACTGCGTCCACTGGAAGGGAGTTGGACGTGCCCGTAGAGCGCATCTTGTATCGCCCCGTCGAGGCCGCCGAAGCCATCGGGGTTAGCCGCGCCCGGCTGTACGAGCTGATGAACAGCGGCGAGATCCCGTTCGTCAAGGTCGGCAACGTCAAGCGCGTGCCGGTCGCCAAGCTGCGCGAGTGGGTAGACCGGCAGTCCCGCGTTCAGGACGAACAGGCGTCCGGCGCGCCGGGGGACCGATGAGCAACGCCGTCAGCCAATCGCCGGGCACAGGGACCCGCGATGCCGACGGCGCGCCGGTGTGGGTCTGTTCGTCCTGCGGCGGGACGTTCGCCGCGACCGTGGCGCGGCATCGGTCCGGTCTCTGCCTGGATTGTTGGCGCGGGTAGCCGAGAGATCGGCCCGGCCGACGTTCCGGACGGTCGAGGACCTGTTGCAGCCCATCGCGCCGGTGCGTGCGCGATGGGCGCGACGCTCAGAAGCGGAGTAGAAACCGAAGTCGGCCACGCCGAACGTGAATCCCTGGTCTGAGCCCCAATCGGCCGTGAACAAGCCGCCGGCTTGCCGGCCCACGTAGACGCCAACCCCGCCGGTCAACTCTCCGTCGCAGCCGGCGAACGCGATCCCCACGCGCCAGATTGCCGCACGGGTTCAGTCCGGCTCTGTACCGGCGGGCTCCGTCTCGCGCGCAGCGGCATCCTCTCGCGCGATCTGGCAAGCGCAGCGCGAACACCGCTCGGCGTGGGCCAGCCAGCAAGTCCCCGCTGGTTCGGAGTTAGGTCCTCTCCCCCCCAGCCGCTCGTAGGTTTCAGGCAGCCTGCGTAGCGAGACGCGCGGCCGACCCGAGGCGCGTCTAATCGTGATGCGCGCAGCAGCCGATACGACTGGTTGATGTCACTGTTCGCTGTCGAGCAACAATTCAACGGCGATAGGTCGCTGATCATCGAGGCCGATACCGTCATCTCCGCGGATGGATGGCGTGTGTTCCGCAATGCGGATGCGAGTCGGCCGGTGGCGACCCCGCCCGGCGGCATCGGCGCCATCGACCCGTTTCCGTCCGGCGAAGCGCGTGCGCACGAATGGTCGGGCATCGCGAGCGCCGAGGAGGTCCGACTGCACCAGGACGACGTGACGGTTCCACCGTCCAGGAACCAACTGTTCGTCGTGATGATGCGACGCGGGCGCACCAGTGCGGTCGTCATCGAGGCGGCATCGGCCATCGCCAACGATGCGCGGTGGGTGTTTCGGAATGCACACGGCCACTCGATAGCGGAACTGCCCGCAGCGGACGTCTCCCACGTCGAGACCGTCCACAACAGTCCGGAAAGACGCTGAGAGCACCTGAATAGCATTTCGGGATCCGAACGCCCGGCTCGTCGCCGTTCGAGCGCCACCTGGGCGTCATCGACGACGCGGGCAACACGGGCGGGCGCGCACAGCGGCAGCGTCAGCAGTTCCACGGAGTTCCGGTGCACACGAGGTGCCCGGGAAGACCTCTGTGCGTCTTCCCCCCTTGGCACTCTTGATGCCGTCGGCCCGTGGGGGGTCCACTTCTTCAGCCCCAGCGGGGGGGGCGACGGCTATGAGCAATGGTAACGACCGGCCGAGACGACGGACACGGGCACGCGGTTCGAGCGCGGCTGAGCAGGTCGCGCCTTCTGGCGAGCGGGAGGAGCTACCTCGGACTGCGCGGCGTCAACGCGAGAAGGACTTCTCGATGGCGCGCGCAGCTCGCCACTTGTACGGCACCTTCGCTGCCGCGCGTCTCGCTACGCAGGCGGCCTGGGACTACGAGCGGCTGGCCAGCGAGGACGACCTACTAACGCCGAATCAGCGGGAGAACCTGGTCGCGCACGCCGAGCGGTGCTCGCGATGCGCACATCAGATCGCCCGAGAGGATGCTGCCGCGAGCAACACCGAGCCGGGCATGAAGCCCGATTGAACCGGGTTGCGGCCACGCGCGGCCAGTGGCGGCGGCAAACGAGCGCGCTACGCTATGCCGCTTCAATGAGGCCGGCCCTCCGGGGCCGGTACTACCGTTGCCGGCCGGATTCGGTCATCGCTCAACCCCCGGGCTTCAATGAGGCCGGCCCTCCCCGGGGCCGGAACGACGCAGCTCGTCATGCCCGATGGCGAGACGGTCGGCGAGCTTCAATGAGGCCGACCCTCCGGGGCCAGCCCATCGGAAGCGGCCAGCGGGCCATCGTCCTGTCCTTTCTCCAATGAGGCCGACCCTCGCTGGGGGTCGGGTTCGCCGCCCGCTATTGCGCTGGCTTCAATGAGGCCGGCCCCCCAAGGCCGGAACGCCCCCCGATCGCAAGGCAGGCACCCCCCTAGAGCAGGGCTTCAATGAGGCCGACCCTCCGCGGGCCGGGGCCGGAACAGCCCGTCCACGGCTGCCTGCGACACGCGACTTCAATGAGGCCGGCCCTCCCGGGGCCGGAACGATTCCCGTCAGAATGCGGACGCGCATCGACGTCAATAGCTTCAATGAGGCCGGCTCTCCGGGCCGGAACGACGGGAAGGTGTGCGAGACCGCATCGAGCCCGCGTTGCTGCTTCAATGAG
Source organism: Vicinamibacterales bacterium (assembly GCA_963665465.1). Classification (GTDB taxonomy): domain Bacteria; phylum Acidobacteriota; class Vicinamibacteria; order Vicinamibacterales; family UBA8438; genus JAAXGX01. Next base: position 1,802,696 of record OY762226.1, on the reverse strand, counting down.
GCCGGCCCTCCGGGGCCGGAACGACTCGCAGACACCCTGCGGGACTTCAACGAAGAAGAGCGGCTTCAATGAGGCCGGCCCTCCGGGGCCGGAACGACTGACGAAATCACGCTCGAAGCTCTCGACATCTTCATGCTTCAATGAGGCCGGCCCTCCTCCGGGGCCGGAACGACCAGCCGGTGCCAGGAACATATCTCACTTCGCTGCCGTGCTTCAATGAGGCCGGCCCTCCGGGGCCGGAACGACGACGGCGTCCAGTTCCCAGACCCCGTCCGTCTGGCCCTCGCTTCAATGAGGCCGGCCCTCCGGGGCCGGAACGACAGGTTCCCCCGCGAGCGTCCGCTTACGTCTCGCTGCGGCTTCAATGAGGCCGGCCCTCCGGGGCCGGAACGACGCGGCGGGGGGGCGCGTCTTTTCGCCGTTCCACGACCGCTTCAATGAGGCCGGCCCTCCGGGGCCGGAACGACGGTGTGGGGGTTCAGGGCGGGCGCCCGCTTCTCCCAGCTTCAATGAGGCCGGCCCTCCGGGGCCGGAACGACTAGAGCAAAAAGGCGGGCGACGTGCCAGCGGAGCATGCTTCAATGAGGCCGGCCCTCCGGGGCCGGAACGACTTCCTGCAGGGCGTCGTCTCGAACGGGACCGCGATCGCTTCAATGAGGCCGGCCCTCCGGGGCCGGAACGACTTCCGCGGGAATATCGAGGGCACGGGCGGTCGCCTGGAAGCGCTTCAATGAGGCCGGCCCTCCGGGGCCGGAACGACTCCACCTGGACAGCGAGAAGCGTCTCCTGGGCAACTTGCTTCAATGAGGCCGGCCCTCCGGGGCCGGAACGACTGGGGCGCCCTGGGCGCGGGCGAGCAACACGCGCTACTCGCTTCAATGAGGCCGGCCCTCCGGGGCCGGAACGACTTCATGGACGGGGCCGTGGAGTGGGGCTTCGAGGCGACGCTTCAATGAGGCCGGCCCTCCGGGGCCGGAACGACTACATCGAGTCGGCGTTGGCCGACCCGGGCGCCTAGCTTCAATGAGGCCGGCCCTCCGGGGCCGGAACGACACGCCTACCAGCGCATGGGCGAGTTGTCGATGCTCAAGCTTCAATGAGGCCGGCCCTCCGGGGCCGGAACGACGCCCGCCAGGACGTGCCCGGGCAGGAAGCACTGTTCGGGCTTCAATGAGGCCGGCCCTCCGGGGCCGGAACGACGGCACGAGCTGGTCGACCAGTGGTGCAACACGCTGCGGCTTCAATGAGGCCGGCCCTCCGGGGCCGGAACGACGTGGGCGCCAAGCGGCATCGCTGTTCCTATCCCGTGCTTCAATGAGGCCGGCCCTCCGGGGCCGGAACGACCCATTCAAGGGTTACGGTTTCGTCTTCGCCGCCTTCGCTTCAATGAGGCCGGCCCTCCGGGGCCGGAACGACGGAATCCCGGCAAGAGGAATCCGTTATCTGCGTAGCGCTTCAATGAGGCCGGCCCTCCGGGGCCGGAACGACTCCAACTCGCGCAAGGACCCGAAAAAATTGACCGCGCTTCAATGAGGCCGGCCCTCCGGGGCCGGAACGACGTGGCCGGCACCTCCGGCGCCTGCCGTCGAACCCGAGCTTCAATGAGGCCGGCCCTCCGGGGCCGGAACGACTTTCTACGCGGTTGGTTCCTGGTCAGAAGTTTCTTGCAGCTTCAATGAGGCCGGCCCTCCGGGGCCGGAACGACCTGCAAGCGCTTGACAGCGCGCCAGCGGTTCGTGTGCTTCAATGAGGCCGGCCCTCCGGGGCCGGAACGACGAGAAGGCACACGACAAGGCTAACAGGCTGCTAGAGCTTCAATGAGGCCGGCCCTCCGGGGCCGGAACGACGGACCCACCGCAACATCGTGAGCGGGCGCAGGTTAGGCACGCGCTTGCGAGCGCTCCCGAAGTCGGCGTGGATCGATGCTCAGCGTGACCCGGAAAGCGGGGGATCATGCGCGGTGCCACTGGACCGCTCGCGTGAAGAATCGGCTGACGACCCGCGGCTCTCTCGACCAACGAATCAACATCTGCCACAATAGGCTGCAACGGTAGGCAACGGCTTGCGTCTGAACGTGAATCTACCTGACTTCAACACCGCTTTCAAGGCGCTGACCGCCCATTGTCCGTTCCCTTGGCAGCGGCGCTTGTTCGACCTCTTGCGCCGCGGCGAGTTGCCTCCGGCCGTTGACATTCCCACGGGTCTCGGCAAGACCGCCGTCATGGCGATCTGGCTGCTGGCGCGCGCCGCGGGCGCCCCGCTGCCGCGGCGCCTCGTCTACGTCGTCGACCGGCGCGCGGTCGTCGACCAGGCCACGGACTTCGCCGGTCGGCTTCGAGAGCGGCTCCAGCTCGAAGCGCTCGAAGACGTGCGCCGCGGCCTGGGACTGGGCACCCGGTCGCTACCGATCTCCACCCTCCGCGGCCAGCACGTCGACAACCGGGAATGGCTCGACGACCCCGCGGCCCCGGCGATCGTCGTCGGGACCGTCGATATGGTCGGCTCGCGCCTGTTGTTCGAGGGGTACGGGGTTTCGCGGCGGATGCGGCCATATCAGGCGGGCTTGATGGGCTGCGACACCCTGGTGCTGCTGGACGAGGCGCACCTCGCGCGCCCGTTCGGCCGGCTGCTGAAGACCATCGAGGAGGAACGGCCCACCACGGCGGGCGGGGCAGGCCATTCAGCCGGGCGGCTCGGCGGCCCGCTCGCCGGCGCAGGCGTTCCGCCGCCCTTTCGAGTCTTGCCGCTATCGGCCACGTTGGGCACAGCGGTAGCGTCGAGCGTTCCGTTCGGTCTGTGCGAGGAGGACCGGAGCAACGAGACGGTGCGGGCGCGACTCGACGCACTGAAGACGCTCACCATCGAGGACGTGGGCGCAGACGTGGCGCTCGAGACGGTGCTGGCCGACCGGGCCTGGACGCTCGCGCGACAGGTAGCCGGGCCGCGCGGCACGCCTGTGCGAACGGTCGTCTACTGCGCCAGCCGCCTAGTCGCGGAGGGCGTCGCGCAGCTCCTTCGGCAACGCGTCGAAGTGGCAACGGACGCCGCGGTGGTGTTGTTCGTCGGCGGCCGGCGGGTGCACGAGCGCGACGAGGCTGCGAACGAGCTGCGCCATCACGGATTGCTGGCGGACGCCGCGGCGCCGCGGCGGGGCGCGCCGGTCTTCCTGGTTGCGACGTCGGCGGCCGAGGTTGGCATCGATCTCGACGCCGACCACATGGTCTGCGATCTGGTGACCTGGGAGCGCATGGTGCAGCGGCTCGGGCGCGTCAACCGGCTCGGCCTCGGTGCAGCTCGCGTCCTCGTGCTCGACGCGGCGCCGCCGCCGAAGATGCCGGCCGATGATGTCGCCCGCCTGCGCGCGACGAAGGCGCTCCTGGAAGAGCTTCCGTTGACGGAAGGGGGCTATCAGGCCGGGCCGGCCGCGCTTGCCAGCGTTGGCGCGTCTCCAGAAGGGAGCAACAGGACGGTCGCGGCGTCGAGCCGGATGCCGCTGTATCCCCCCTTGACCAGGCCGCTCGTCGACGCCTGGGCGATGACCTCGCTGCTCGAGCACAGCGGTCGTCCGGAAGTGGAACCGTGGCTGCGCGGATGGGTGACGCAGGAGCCGCAGACGACGGTCGTCTGGCGCCGCCACCTCCCCGTGCAAGTCGTCGAGTCGGCGACCGCCAGCACCGCGACGGCTCGCCTTGCAGACAGGGCCGTCGAAGACTTCTTCGAGGCCGCCTATCCGCACGCGGCCGAACGGCTGGAGACAGAGACGGCTCGCGTCGTCGCATGGCTTTGGAAGTGCGCACGGAGGCTGCTGGATGCGCCACCTGTTGAACGCGAAGACGACGCTGAGCAGGAAGGTCCGGTGGCGAGCAGCGACGCGGGGACTGCCGATCCAGCACATCGCGCCGACCCGCTCGCGTTCGTGCTCGACAGCGCGGGCAAGCTGGACCGCGAGCGCGGGAGAGGAACCTACGTGCTCAGCTTGGGCGATGCCGCCATCTTCAGTGCCCGGTACCTGGAGCAGCGGCTCGCGGGGCGAACACTGGTCGTGCACGCGGGCATCCGCGGGCTCCGCCAGGGGTTGCTCGATGCCGACGACCTCGAGCCGGTGTCGACCGCCGAGGACAACTGGGGCGACGCAGGGGCTTGGGACGAGGCCGGTGACGGTGACGGCGCTGGTGCCTCCGGGCGTCCAGGGGTTCGCGTGCGCCTGCTGAGCGACGACGAGCGCACCAAGCTGACTGCCGCCCGGGCGGCGCCGCGCGAGAACGATGCCGAGCCGCCCGATGCGTGGCGGGAGTCTTGGGCGGCCCCCTACCGCGTCTCGTCGGCGGACCAACCCAGGACATGGCTGGTGGTCGAGAAGTGGCTCGGCGCGACCGCCGACGAAGACTCACGCGCCGTGGCACGCACGCACCAACGGCTCGAGGACCACCAGGAGCGGACCGCGATGGAGGCTGACCGGATCGCGGACGCGCTTGGTCTCCCGGCTGCGGACAGGGCGATGCTCGTGGCCGCGGCGCGGCACCACGACGAGGGCAAGCGGGCTCCCCGCTGGCAGCAGGCTTTCAACGCGCCGCGCGAGAACGGACCGTACGCCAAGACTCCCGGGCCGCTGAACCGGCACGCGCTGGACGGCTACCGGCACGAGTTCCAGTCGGTGCTCGATGCAGACGACGGCGGCCTCGATGACGTGGACCGGTCGGACCCGCGGTTCGAGCTCGCCTTGCACCTGGTTGCGGCTCACCACGGGAATGCGCGGCCGGCGATCGGCATCGAGGGGTGCGACGCGTTGCCGCCGACCGCGGCCGCGGCGAGAGCTGCTGTCGTCGCCCGGCGCTTCCTGCAACTCCAGCGGCAGTGGGGGCCGTGGGGGCTGGCGTGGTGGGAGGCGCTGTTGCGGGCGGCCGACCAGCGCGCTTCGAGGGCGCTGGACGACGAGGCCCGGCGAAGGTCGACTGGGACCACGGATTGATGGCCGCCTCCGCGATCCCCGTCGACTTGACCAATCCCGGGCAGGTCTTCGCCTGCCTCGGGTTCGCCGAAGCCGCGGACGCGCTGTTGGGCGAAGCCGCGGGCGCCTTCGAGTGGGAATCCGAGCGCGCAGGGTTTCAGCTTGAGGCTGCCGGCGACGAGCCGCCCGTCGCCCGCGTGCTCCGCTTTCTCGACGAGGCCACCGTTACCTCGCTGGCCCCGCCCGGATCGCCGAACAGCACGAAGAGGTGGAGGGTCGACACGGTTGCCGCCAGCTCGAACGCCTTCCCGTTTCCGGACCCGGACAAGCCGGCGAAGCTGCCCGCGTGCCTCACGGACCGCGACGGCTACGCCATCGTCATCGACCATTGGGGGGACGCGACGCGCCGGCGCGACGAAGTGAAGTTCTGGGCCGGTTCCGGTGGATACCCCGGCGCCGCCCTCGCGCGAGACGCACTCGAGCTCGCGCGCCTCGCCGCCCGAGCGGCCAGTCACGCAGCCGATCCGTTCGCGCTCCACGCGCTCCAGAGCAGTAGCTTCCGCTTCGACTGGCGTCGTGACTACGTGCCGCTCGACGCCGGCTTCTCCCCCAACCTGCACAAGGACGTCGTGATGCGCGGCTACCCGATCGTGGAGCTGCTCGCCGCGGTTGGCCTGACCCACGCCCGGCCGCTCCGGGGGGCATCGAAGCTGAGCTACAGCTACGGGGTCGTCGGGCTCTCCGGGACGGGCCTGCACGATCTGAACCTTCTGCGAGCCGCTCTCGGCAGCCGCGTGCCACCCTGTCCGGGCGTGTCCTTCCGCAGGTTCCGGATGCAGCTCGACTGGCCGGGACAGCAGAACCAAGCGCGCTGCATCACCAGCGTGCTCGAGGAGGAGAGCTCATCACCATGATCCAATTCGACGACGGCTTCATCGAGCGTTGCGCCAACGATCCGGACGGCCCGGTCGCACTCGCGTTGCGGCAGATACTGCTACCCGTCGAAGGCGCGGACGCAGTTGTCTTTCCGCCCACGTACGCGGAGATCGGCTACAACATCGACACGCTGGCGGATGGGACGCGGGTCGCCACCATCGACAGCGTTGGCTCGCAAGCGAACCGACTCGAGCCCCTGTTCAAGAATTCCGGAGACGGCGCGGCCGGGCGACCGTCGTCCCGCCTCGTGCCGCAGGTGGCAATCACCTACGGCGACAGCGGCTCCGTGTCCATTCTCGAGGCGGGGCACCGCTTGGGGGACGCGCTCATTCGGTCCACGGCGCTGGCCGAGGAGGCGCGCGAAGCGTTTCGAGCGTACCAGGAATCGGGCGACGCCACCCCGATCGCGAAGCTGGCCCCCACGTCGCTCGTGTTCGGCGCCTGGGATTCCCGGGAGACACAGGCGAAGATCCCGCGCATCCTGCAGTCCGTGATCCGCGCCTGGGACGTCGCCCCCCTGACTCGCTCCGCCCAATACACGCCGCCACTCGACTACGCCGCGCAGGAAGTGTTCAGCGAGACGGAGCGGAAGAAGCAGGAAGGCAGCGCGAAGAGCCAGCTTGCGCAGCGCGGGTTCGTGCACGTGCCAGTTACCGAGCAACACGGCGGGGTCGTGGTTCACGGCCAGATCCGTCGCGATGTGACCGTCAACCTGGTCGCGCTACGGCGCCTGCACGGCGACGACGCGACCGCGCTGCGCCGCTACGTGCTGGGTCTGGCGGCCGTGGCTGCGACGACGCCGCTCGATGGGTTCCTGCGCCAAGGCTGCCTGCTGACGCACGATCCGGACTCGCCTTCGAGCTGGGAGGCGGTGGAACGCTCGGGTAGGAGAGACCAGGTGGCCCTGAACGCCGGCCACGCCCTGACCTTCGCAACCCTAGCGGCAACGGCTTTCGGCGTCGGCCGCGATCAGACGGTCGCGTTCGACAAAGCGCTCGCCAAGGTCGACGCGATGAAGAAGGGCTGAGCACCATGCCGAGCATGCTCTGTGTGACCGTGCGGTTCCACGAGGGCCGATATCACGGGCTTGACAACCGTCGAGCACACGAGTGGCCACCCGCTCCCGCTCGGCTGTTTCAGGCGCTACTGGCGGGCGCGGCCCGCGGCACCGAGGTGCCCGCGACGGTGGCCGCCGCGCTCGACTGGATGCAGGCGCTTCCGCCTCCGGTCATCGCAGCCCCCCGCAGCACGCCAGGTCAGGCGTACTTGAGCTTCGTGCCCAACAACGATCTGGACGCCGTGCTGCCCGCGCACCGCTACTACGGGGACGCCGTTGCCAAGACGCGCGTGGGCAAGCGCATCCGACCCGCCCTGTTCGACGCGGCGATCCCCATCGTCTACCTCTGGTCGGTTGGCGACGACGACCAGATACCGGCGCTGTGCGCCGCGGCCAAGGGCCTCTACCAGCTCGGCCGAGGCGTCGACATGGCCTGGGCCGACGCGGTCCTGGTCGACGGTGCGGAAGCGGAGCGGCAACTCCTCGAGCACGGAGGCGTCGTGTACCGGCCCGCGGGCGACGCCGAGGGGCACGATCGTCTCCTGTGCCCACGGGCCGGGCTGCTGCACAGCCTCACGGTGCGGTTCGAGGCCATGAGGACGCGCTTTCGGATGGACCGGACGGAGCGCCGGCCGGTCCGTGCCTTCGTGCAGCCGCCCAAGCCCCGCCTCGCGTGGGTCGCGTACGGCGCGCAGCCCCACCGCTTCACCTTCGAGCTGCGGGAGCCTGACGCGCGAGCCGGGTACGCCGCCCTCCCTTTGCACCGCGCCACGGAGCTCGTGCAGGGCGCCAGGGACAAGGCGGCCGAGCACCTGCGCGCGGCGGTCCCTGACCTTGCCGACTCGGTCGACCGCTACCTGATCGGCCGCGGGGCCGGCGACACGGACAAGGCGTCCCGCGTTCGACTCGTACCGATTCCGTCGGTGGGCCACGAGGACGCCGACATGGCCATTCGCCGCCTGGAGGTCCTCGTTCCGCAGACCTGCCCGCTGGCCGCGGAAGATGTCTCCTGGGCCTTCTCTCGGGTTGCCTGGCGTCGCGACGACGGCCTCGTCGTGCGGCACCTGCAGCGCGGCGATGACGGGCGCATGGCCGCGCGCTTCGCCCAGCGCGGCCGGCACTGGCGGAGCGTCACCCCGCTCGCGCTGCCGGTGGGTCGCCGGCGAGTCGATCCGGATCGCGCTGTCGGCAACGCGAAGGGGGGCGCGGAGCGGGCCGCGGAGGAGTCGCGCGCCGCGGCGGCGGTGCGTCAGGCGCTTCGGCACGAGGGCGTTTCCGCGCCAGTCGCCCAGGTCCTCGTGCAGCGCGAACCCTTCGACCGCCGCGGTGCTCGCGCGGAGTGGTTCGCCGCGGGCACACGCTTCTCGAAGGAAAAGCTCTGGCACGCCGCGGTCACATTCGCCGAGTCGATCCCGGGTCCCCTGGTCCTCGGCAACGGGCGCTTCGTCGGCCTCGGTCTCATGTGCCCGAACGATGCGAAGCTCCGCGGCGTCATCGCGTTCGCCATCGCAGACGGGCTCTCGGACCGCGCCGAGCCGTCGGTCGTCGTGCGGGCTGCCCGGCGCGCGATGATGGCGCGCGTGCGCGACAGCTTGCCTCACGGCGCGGCGCTGCCGACGTACGTGAGCGGCCATGGAGCCGGCGGGGCGCCGGCCCGCAGCGGAACGCATCGGCACGTCGCTGTTGTCGCTGACCTGCCGCGGTCGCGTCTGTTCTACATCGCACCCACGGAACTGCAGCGCCGCGGCCTGACCTGGCGCGACATCGAGAAGCGCCATCGGCGGCTCGCCTCCGCGCTCGAAGGGATGGACATCCTTCGGGCCGGGTCAGCGGGGCGGCTAACGCTCGTCCCAATGGCTCTCGACCCCGAACGCGATCCGCTGTTTGCACCCGCCCTCGTGTGGGAGAGCGTCACGGACTATGCGGTCACGCGCCATCACCGCCGCGGGCAAAGCATGGAGGACGCGCTCCGGCTCGACGCCGCAGCCGAGCTCGAGCGGCGGGGCTCGCCGCGGCTCAGCCCGGACACGGTTGAGGTGCTCTCCGTGCGGCGCGGACCGCGCGGCGGTGTATCTGGTCGCCTGCGCCTGACGTTCCGCGCGGCGCAGGTCGGCCCGTTGATGATCGGGCGGACTTCCCACAAGGGCGGCGGTCTGTTCGCCGGAGCGGCGAAGCACTGGCGGCGGATCGGCGGTCCGACCGCGCTCCGTTCCGGCTAGCGAGGCCGGGCGGCCTACCACGCCGCCGTGCGTGTAGAGACCTGCAGGGCCATGACCGTGCCGGCCACGGGGGCGGTGACACCCGCGTGCGTACGACGTCGCGGGCCGCGAACTCGCCCCGCGGAGCCCGGGCCGACTCCTCGCGGAGTTGCTCGACGATGCGCCGCCGGTGGATGTTGCGCTGGTTGGCCAGCGAGACGGCGCGTCGCCCGGATGATGCGCTCCTGCGTGGCCATGACCTCGACCGCCTCGCCATCGTCGTCCACGGCCGCGCCTTCTTCACTCGTCGGCGGCCGCCAGCGGGCAGCACGAGAACTGGATCCCGGTCACCCTGGAGTCGTAGCCTCCGGGATTCGTGACGCGCTGACGCAGGCTGCAAACGTACTGGGCTGGTGGGCACTCGATCGGGTCGCTCCACAGCCCGGCCTGCCCGTTGTTGCTGAAATGGAGAACGGATCTCCAGGTTCGCGGTAAGTCGAGAAGAACCGAAGTCGGCGGTCGTTCGCGCGCTGCTCTTCATCGTCGTGCGCTGGCGCGGGCTGGTCTTTGATCCGGGCGATCGGGTCGCCAGCTCGCCGTCGCCCAACACCGTGAGCACTGCATCCCCGATCACAACCTCAACGCCGCCACCGCTCCGAGCTTGAATCGTGGCGCTCGTTTCGAAATTGTCGGCGTTGAGGTCACCGAAGGCCGAGACGTCGATCATGTCGCCGGTAAGGCGGCTCGTCGAGGACCTTCGCGCCGCTCTTCGAGCTGCCGGGCACGGGCAAAGTCCGCGATCGTGTCGCCGTCGCCGAAATGGAACATGTCGTCGCCCGCACCGCCGGTGAGCATGTCGGCACCGGCGCCGCCCGTGAGCTCGTCGTCGCCGCCACCGCCGAAAAGACTGTCGTCGCCGTCGCCGCCCAGAAGGCTGTCGTCGCCGTCGAAACCCCTGAGCGTGGCGCCGACCAGCCCGCCGTGAGCATGTCGGAGTGGTCGGATCCGCTCACGTTCTCGATGTTCGTGAGCGTGTCGCCCTCGGCATCGCCGCCCGCTCCTGTGCCGGTCGCCAAGTTGACCGTCACCCCCGTTTCGGAGCCGAAGTATCCGGTCCGGTCGTCGCCCTCCCCGCCATCGAGCATGTCGGAGCCGGTGCCCCCTCGAGCCAATCGTCGCCGTCGCCGCCCGTCAGCGTGTCGTCACCCGCGTTGCCAAAAAGTTGGCTGGCCTCGTTGCCGGCGGTGAGCATGTCGGAGTGGCTGGATCCGAACACGTTCTCGATGTTTGTGAGCGTGTCGCCCGCGGCATCGCCACCCGCCGCTGCGCCCGTCGCCAGATCGACCGTCACCCCCGCAGCGGAAGTGATGTAACTGATGGAATCCAAGCCCTCCCCGCCGTCGAGCACGTCGGCGCCCCCACAAGGAAGTCCCAGCCTGTGCCCCCAAGCAGGGTGTCATCGCCGCTTCGGCCCACGAGAGCGCTGCCTTCCCTCGCCTCGGTTGCGGGGTCATCGTCGCGAGCCGTGAGCATGTCGGCGTGGTCTGAGCCGCGCACGCTCTCAATGCCTGTGAGTGTGTCGCCCTCGGCATGGCCGCCCGCCGCCGTGCCTGCGGCCAAGTCGACCGTCACGCCGGCATCGGACAGCTTGTACCAGGCCGCGTCACCCCAGATGTTGTCGCGGACGGTCTTGGCGTCGCCGCGCACGAGTCCGTCGTCGTCGCCGCCGTCGAGCGTGTCGGCGCCCGGGCCGCCGGCGAGTCGGTCATTGCCAGCCAAGCCGGCCAGCTCGTCGTTGCCGCCGCCACCCCGCAGGATGTCGTCGACGTCCGTGCCCCGAAGAACGTCATCGCCGGGTGTGCCATCAAGAAGACCGAAACTCACCCTGATCGATCCCGTCCGGATTTCCATTTCCAGTGCTCAATGATGGCGACGCACCCCCATACGCATTCTCGAACGCTACCTTCAACACGTCTCTGCAGCAGCTTCTTCCAGAGGCAGTCGAAATAGACAGGACAGGTCGCGCCGGGGCAGCGCCCTGGGCATTGCTGTCTCCAGCGCCGACTAGGCAAAGAAAAGGCCGGCTCCGGCCTTGCAACGGAAGGCAGCAGAACCATCCGTGCATGACTGGAACCGGCCAACGTGAGCCGGCCTGTGGTCTGCGCCTTAGACCAACAGGAACAGGTCGCCGGCCTCGACGTCGTGGGAAACGTCCTCGAAGGTCATCGACTGCGTGTCAGGAGTCGCCTCGGTACCGCCGATATAGACCTTCACCCCGCCGCCGGCGATCTTGACGATCTGAACGTCATCTGCCTCAGCACTGCCAGGCAGAGCGAGAAGTTCGTCCACACCAACCTGGTAGTCCGTGATCGTGTCTTCGTGTCCCCAAGTGAAGGTGTCGCTCCCGGCGCCACCGGTGAGAACATCCATCCCGCCCTCACCGTTGATCGTGTCGTCGCCAGCGCCGCCCACGATCGTGTCCATGCCTTCGCCGCCGGAGAGAGAGTCGTCTCCTTCACCGCCGTTGATCGTGTCGTTGCCGGCGCCGCCATCAAGAGTGTCTTTTCCGGCGCCGCCGTAGATCTCGTCAGACCGGCCAGTCGTGGGAGTGTCGTCATTTGCATCGTGATTGACGGAGGTCTCGTGACCCGCGAATGTGTCGTCGCCCCCCATCCCCTTGAACGTGCTCCCCGCGATGTCGGCCGGCGTGTAACCATCGGCCGTGGGATCGGGTCCACTGGCGGCGACTGCTGTGGCTTGATCAACAGAGTCATCGCTCTCCGAACCAATGAAGTGCTCGAAACCGCCAGTCCCATAAAGCGTGAGACCAGTCGCGCGAGCAGCGGCTGACACCCCTACCATAGACGGGGATGTTGCCTTCTCGCCTTCGAACGAGATGGTATCGCTTCCGGGGCCGCCGGTAATACTGATGGGCAAGGTGCGGGCCGAGACGGTACCTGCGTTAGAAGCCGCGTTAGCAGGGAGAGTCGTGAGATCCTCGAAGTCGGCGATGATCATGTCATCGCCGGCCCCGCCGTGCATCTCGTCTCTCCCCGCGCCGCCGGTGAGCATGTCGGCGTAGCGGGCATCAACAACAGTCGCCCGACTCTCCGCTGTGGGCGGGGCGGGGAACAGTTCTCCCATCGCGCCGCCGTAGAGCGTGTCGTTGCCCTTGCCGCCGTCGAGCGTATCGGCCCCGTCGCCGCCTTCGAGGAGGTCGTCATTCTCGCCGCCGTTCAGATCGTCATGGCCGTCTTCGCCCATGAGCGAATCGTTTCCGGCCTGCCCGTTGAGCTCGTCGTCACCGTCGCCGCCGTACACCGTGTCGTTGCCCTTGCCGGCGTTGATGCGCTCGTCGCCGTCGTTGTACTGGCCAGCCTTCGACGGCCATGTCTCGCTCGCGTCGGTCAGGGTGTACGGCACCCGGTCCGGCGTCGGCCGCGTCGGGGGCCCGGGCGGGTCGGGCGGGTCGGGCGGAGCAGGCGGCTGCACCGCGTGCAGGTCGCTGATTTCGAGCGCGACGTCCGTGGTCACCCTGGTCTCGCCGTACTCGTAGGTGTAGCTGGTCGCGCCGGCTCTGGTGCGGGCAGCCTCGGTTTCGAGAATCTTTTCCGCTTCCGCGGTCGACAGCTCCTCGGCACCGAACTTGATCGTGTCCTCACCCTTGGTGAAGTCCGTGATCCTGTCGTGGCCGTGATCGTCCAGGAAGTAGAACGTGTCGTCACCCTCGCCGCCATGGAGCGTGTCATCGCCGACCTCGCCCTTGATCAGGTCGGCTCCGGCACCGCCTTCGATCTCGTCGTCGCCCTTCCCGCCGCGGAGGGTGTCGTTGCCGCCCATGCCGAACAGCTCGTCGTCGCCCATCTGGCCGTACAACACGTTGTCCATGTTGTCGCCAGTCAGCGTGTCGTCACCCATGCTGCCGCGCACGTTCTCGATGTCCTCGTAGGTGTCGCCGTCGGCGTCGCCGTCCTCGCCCTCGCCGGTCGTGAGGTTGACCATCACGGCGTCGGAGGAGTGGACGTACGAGGCCGTGTCCATGTCCGTCCCGCCGTCGAGCATGTCCTCGCCCATGCCGCCCTCGAGCGTGTCCATGCCCGACCCGCCGTCGAGCATGTCCTCGCCCATGCCGCCCTCGAGCGTGTCCATGCCCGACCCGCCCATGAGCGTGTCCATCCCGGCGCCGCCTCTCAGCAAGTCGTCGCCCGAGTCGCCGCTCAGATCGTCGTTGCCGCCGTCGCCGTACAGCACGTCCATGCCGGCGCCGCCATTCAGGTCGTCGTGACCGTCACCGCCGCGCAGCAGGTCGTCGCCGTTGCCGCCCATCAGGTCGTCGTTGCCGCCGCGGCCGAACAGGCGGTTCATCCCGCGATCGCCCATCAGGTAGTCGGCGAACCGCGAACCCCACAGCTCCTCGATCCCGGTGTGCGAGTCACCCTCGGCGTCGCCGCCCTCGGAGGCCATCCCACCGGACAGGTCAACCTGGACGCCCTGCAGCGAATCGACGTAGCTCGCGATGTCATGCCCCATGCCGCCGTCGAGCACGTCGGCGCCTGGCCCGCCGATCAGGTGATCGTCGCCGTCCCCGCCGGACAGCATGTCGTCGCCAGGGCCTCCCCACAAGACATCGTCCGTGTCCGTGCCCATGAGGTCATTGTTTTCTTCGTTTCCAGGAAAGACTGCCATTTCTGCTCCTCCTCGAAAAAATCGCCACCGGACGACCACCGTCCCAGCAGCCTACCCGTGCCGCGTTCGGCTCTCAGACCTTCCGCCGCGATCGGCTTTCAGATGGGGCACGATACAGCATCCGGCCCCACTGTGCAACACCTGCGCTCCGTCTTGGTTCCATCTTGGATCGACTGCCGTTCACGTTGACCGATGCGGTATCATCTAGCTCGTTGGTGTGCATGGAAGATGTCGCGGCAGCCTGACGGCGCCGCATGGGGATGGAGGGGAGTTCGATGCCTGCCGGACAGATGACCGTGTACCTCAAGCCGGATCTGGTCGAGCGCATCCGCGCCGCGGCCGAGCACCAAGGGGTTTCGACCTCCACGTTCCTCCGGATGGCCGCGCTACAGAAGCTCCGCAACGAGAACGAGGAGCAGTCCCGCCAGCAGGCATCGTGACCGATGAATCCGGTGGCGTCGGGTTCCGAATCCCGCCCCTGCCCGCCGGACGATCTGACGCCGCTGACGGGACCCGCGGCTGCCGAAGCGGACCGTCACACCTGATGAGGATGACGATCCGCCGTAGCTGAGTGGTCCACTCCTCGGGGTCGTTGGGCGCGGTGTGCGGCACTGGTGCTGGTCTCACCCTCACGCACCGCGCGAGAACGGCGGGAGCAGCGGTACGGGCCGGCGGCGCATCCGTCCAAGTCCACCTGTCCCCGGCGCTCCGTTCACTCATCTTCGGGCTCCCGCGAAGGGCGCGGCACCGGCCGCAGTTGGAACGACAAGAGAACAGTTCTCCCCGCCACCTACTGGCCCGTCAGGATGCGGTCCGCTGCTGATGCCGCCTCCCACCAGCGGGCTCCCCGTGCCCGTTCGAGCACTTCCACGTTGCTCGCCCTCGCCAGCTCCCGCCGCGCCTGCATCACCAGCACGTCCCGGCCGTGCTTCTGTGCCGTCGCCCGGCTGCTCGGCTCCGTCGCGATCCAGTGGTCGACCAGCTCCTCCTCCGCCAGCGTCATCGGCTCCTGCTCGAGCGTCGGCAGGTCGTACAGGTTCTCGATCAGCAGGTTGTCCGACATCGCGCCTTCCCCCTTGGCACCCTGCTCCTCGGATGGCTCGTCGAGCGCGTAGCGCGCCCGAGCCCCCTCGTTGACCGAGGTGCCCCTTTCGCTCGTCGTCGGGTCTTCGCGGTCCCGGACGCCTGGACCAGCACCGTCTCGCGGGGCGCGCGCCTGCGGGCGCCGCGACGACCGGCCCGGCCGCGAGAAGTCGAACGGGGGCGAAGGGGCCGTCCCGTGCGTCCGATCTGCTGCGGTCATCGCCGGTCTCCGGGGCGCGTGCATGGCTCTCGCGCCGGCGACCGGAATTGGTCACCGGGTCGGATGCCACTCGATACGCACGTGTCGCGTGCGGGTTCCCGCCTGATTTCCTGCTGGCGCAGGTGTTCCATTCGGCGGCGACCCGATGTCGGGGTCGACACGCCGTATCGAGTGGCACTCCCACGATAGCATCTAAAAGCATCTATCGGGGTAGAATCGCCCCAGGAGGGCAGATGCCACGTGCGGACGCCGACTTCGGCACGGTCATCGACTTCCTGAAGAACCTGGCGATCATGGGCGGGCTGCTGCTCGTCGTGCTGAGGGAGCGCCGCGATGCCGACATGTACCGGCTAGCTTCTTCGATGGCTTCGCGCTGGCAGGCATCGGCGGCAACCGGGATGGCACCGCGAAACACGATCCAGCCAGCGGGCGCGAGGCGGCCGTTCACCTTGAGTTGGCCCGCTGACCTCTGATTGCTGCTTGATGGAACTGCGCGTGAACCGCTTCCTTGCCATGAGGCGCCCACCCGATCCGCATCAGTCACCGCCGCCGCTTCCAGTCGCGCAGCATCCCCCCGACTTCGACCGCGACATCGACTACCAGGAGCAGCGCGAGGGCGAGGATGAGGAGAACGACCGCGCCCAGGATCTCGGTCATCAGCCTTCGCCGCCACCCTCCACGTCTCGCGCCGCGCACCACGCGCCCGATTCCCTCCATCGTGATGCCGTACTCCGCCGCCAACTGCGCGTCTCGCTCATGGTGCGCCTACCTTCTGCGTCGCCATCGTGAATCACGTTCCTTCTCTGCTCAGGCGCACGGTGCCTGTTCCGGTCGCGTAGAGATCCCTGTCTCCGTCGAGCACCATGCACATGACGACCGATACCCGATCGTTGGCGTGCAGTACCTCAGCCTCGGCGAACAAACTCACTTTCTTCGCGGGCCGGCTTCACGAAGTTGATCGTGACGCCATCGGTGAGAACGTGCGGCCCCATGCGACTCCCGGCGGCGAAGGCGATGGCCGTGTCGATCAACGCCGCGATGACGCCGCCATGGACCATGCCCCGGTGCTGCAAGTGAGCTTTGCGCGCCTCCATGTGCAGCACCGCCTTGCCGGCGCCGAACTCGATGACCGCAACGCCGAGAAACCGCGTGAACGGCTGCGCTAAGGCCACGCTCTTGGCGTCGGCGAGGCTGTTGGCGTCAGTCATGGCTTCTCGTTGCGCTCCATGTGCCGCTAGTGGTGTGTCACTAGAACAATTTGACACTTCAGCTTCCGCGCGTGCGACACAACGAGCCCCAATCGGTGCCCGACAATCGGCGGGTTTCGCGGTGTTGTCGGCCACCGACAGCGATGTAAGGCCATTTCGCGGACACACCACTAGTGGTATGTCCCTGAAATACATTGACAGTTAGTGCGCTGGGTAGTATACCTGCGGGTATGAACCACCCCGCCGCCTCGCTGCTGCTCAGTGACGCCGATCGGGAAACGCTGACGAAATGGGCGCACAGCACATCCGCGCCGTATCGCGTGGTAACCCGCGCCAAGGCCTTGCTGATGGCCGGTGACGGCGTCGCGAATAGTCGCATCGCGACCACACTCGGTATCAGCCGACCAACGGTATTGAACTGGCGCTCGCGGTTTCTCACCGACCGACTCGATTCGGTGGGTGAGGTGCGCCCGGGCCGCGGCCGCAAGCCCGAGATCACCGCCCACCAGGTGCAGGCCATCGTGCAGGCCACGTTGCACGAGACGCCGCCGGGCGCCACCCACTGGAGTTGCCGCTCGATGGCCAAGGCGGCCGGCGTGAGCCGCTCGACCATCCAGCGCATCTGGGACGCGCACGGCCTGCAGCCGCACCGCGTCACGACGTTCAAATTGTCGAAAGACCCGGCCTTCGTCGAGAAGCTGACCGATGTCGTGGGGTTGTACCTGAACCCGCCGGACAAGGCCGTGGTGCTGTGCGTGGACGAGAAGAGCCAGATTCAGGCCCTGGACCGAACGCAGCCGGGGCTGCCGATGAAGCCGGGCCGCAGCGGCACCATGACCCACGACTACAAGCGCCACGGCACGACGACGCTGTTCGCCGCATTGAACGTGCTGACCGGCAAGGTCATCGGCCAATGCCACGGCCGCCATCGGCACCAGGAATTCCTCAAGTTCCTGCGGCGCCTCGACCGCACGTTTCCGCCCGACCTCACCCTGCACGTCATCCTCGACAACTACGGGACCCACAAACACGAGGCGGTGCGCCAGTGGCTGGCCGCCCACCCGCGTTTCCAACTGCACTTCACGCCGACTGGCGCCTCGTGGCTGAACCTGGTCGAGAGCTGGTTCAGCAAGCTGACGCACCAACGCCTCCGCCGCGGCATCTTCGGCAGCGTGCAGGAACTGGTCGCGGCCATCAAGGACTTCCTCAAGTACCACAACACAGACCCCAAGCCGTTCGTGTGGAGCACTACCGTTGACACCATCCTAAAGAAGGTCAGCAAGTGCAAAGTCATTCTAGGGACACACCACTAGTGGTGTGTCCGCGAAATGGCCTTACATCGCTGTCCGTGACCGACAACACCGCGAAACCCGCCGATTGTCGGGCACCGATTGGGGGTCGTTGTGTCGCACGCGCGGAAGCTGAAGTGTCAAATTGTTCTAGTGACACACCACTAGCGATCCGTCCGAACGCCACGGCTCCGCTCATCGTGTCGCCGTCGTCTTTCAGGGTCGGCTCTTTCATCGGCGCCCCTCCTCCTGCAGTTCGTCGATCTCGTCCTCAATGTGGGCACGCTCTTCAACTCCTACCTGCTGAACCACACCGCGATCTGTTCCCTGGTCATGAAGCCCCCTTCGTGCCGGCACCGCAGACGGCCTTCTTGACCTCGGCGATGTCGGCCGCGAGTCCGTCGATCTTGCCTCGATGTCCGCGCCGGCTGAATCCTGTGAAAGAGTAGGGCGCGCCCGGCCCCTTTTGCCGCTGGCGTATCCCGAACCAGCACCAAACGGGCGCGCCCTCGCCGCGCATGCGGCGACCTCCAAATCACGCCCCAACCGCGCTGTCCGCCGCCGCACGACGTGCGCCCCCTGCGGCATCTGATCCCCTCCTGCTGGGGAATTCTACCCCGAATAGATGCTTTTAGATGCTATCGTGGGGGTGCCACTCGTTGCAGCGTATCGACCCGACATCGGGTCGCCGCCGGTAGAACACCTGCGCCAGCAGGGAAGAAGGCGGGTCCCGCACGCGATACGTGCGCAACGAGTGGCATCCGACCCGGTGACCAATTCGCCGCGGTCGCGAGCAGCATGCTCATGGAGACGCGCCAGCTCGTTCTCGGCGTCGTCGCCGGGAAGGAGCGGGATGAGTGAACGTAGCGCCAGGGCGGAAGCCGGGCGCGCCGTAGCCTCCAGAGGGACGTGTGGGCGGTGCGGCCACGAGCGGCTAGTGCTCGACAGCCGCTGGGTCGCGCGGCCGTTGTGCGAGGACTGTCTGCGGGACGTCATCGCCGAACTGCAGGTGGACTTGGACGGGATGGGCCGGCCCGTACCGCTGCTCCCGCTGTTCTTGCGCTCGCCGCGCAGCAGGACGAAATGAAGGAGGGGATCGTGGAGAAACGCTACGAGGATATGACCGCGGGCGAACGCTCGGCGATTGTCGCTCGGGAGCGCGCCGCTTTCCGCGCCGGCACAACGACGATGCAGCCTGACCCGCATCGCAAGAGCATTGACGAGATCGTCCGCGAACAGCGCGAGCGCGAGTTGATCCGCGCACGCTCCTGGCTGGTGGACCAACTGCCGAACGCTGCCGAGCTGGTGGCGGCCTGGGCAAGCAGCTCGAGGGGGATGCGAAGCGCCGCACGGCGCAACCCCGACGCGACCAACGCCCTGGCACAGAAGGTGCTGGCCTCGTCAGTTGGTTGCGGGTTGACCGTCTTGAGGCGGGGCGGTGACCAGCAACAGGCCTACCGGGTGGCGGCAGCACATGCCTTCGGGACGGAGGACTACTGAAGTCGGTTGCCGCGTGCGCGTTCTACACCAGCCGGCGCACCGCGCCCGGCGTCGCGCCCGAGCGTGGAAAACGAGTTGACGGGAAGGCCCGGCCCTGCCGGCCTTTTCTGTGTACGGCCTGATTCTAACCGCACCGGCTGGGTCAGTCGATCGCGAGCGGCGGCGGACCGGACGGCAGCCTGAAATCACCGAACCCGAGCGCGTTCCGCCTCGGGCAGTTATCGCCGTACGGCCACCCGCAGTAGGACGCGCCGCGGCCGATATCGTACGCCAGCTCGCCGTGGTACTGCTCGCGCGGCGACAGGTGATGAACGCCTGCCCACGGGCCGTTTGCCATCACGGACCCTGGAAAACGGACGCTATCCACATGCCGGAATCCCAGAGCGTGGCCGAGTTCATGGAGTACCAGTTCGCCAAAGCGACCACCGCTCACGCACCGCGACTCCATCGAGATCTTGATCAACCCAGGGTCGCCCCCGACCAGGGCCGTCCCGCACACCGATTCGTCGTCGTGGAACGCCTCCACGGTGGAATACGGTTCGATGGTGATCCAGCCCAGGGCATCCCGGCCGAGTGGATGCGACGGCAGCAGGAAGATGTCCTCGATCATCTCCCGCCCGGACCACTCGCGGGCCCAGTCCCACAGATGAAAGTCGCCGTGGAGCTTGGCATCCCAGTCCCCGAGGACGTCGCGCCCCGTCTCGTCGGTCGTCTTGATGAACACGTTCATCGGCTCGCGGAGCATCCACGAGCGCCGCCCGGCCAGATCGACAGGCTTCTCGAAGCCGTTGTAGACGAGCTGGCGCCAGAACTCGTCGTCGAACCGTGGGTCTGCTGATGAGCCAGGTGTCGGCGGGTTGTCCGGGTTGTCGGCGCCGGCGTCGGCGTCAGCGTCAGGCCCGCGGGTGATCGGCTGGTCCCTGGTGGTCTTCCGGCCGAGCGGCAACGACTTGCCCGGCTGCTCGGCAAGCGCGCCCACGCTCAAGTGGTAGGCCATCTGAGTTTCGTCCCAGTTGTGGACCGAAACCTTGCAGCTCGAGAAGTTGATCGGCCAGATCTGCGTGGCGACCGTGATGCGCTCGGCGCCCGTGCCGCGGGCCATCAACATGTCCTCCCCACTCGTCGAGTTGCGGCACTGGATTTCCAACATGGTCCAGGTAGGATCGACCAGGAGGACAGTCGCCACGAGGCCAGCGGTGGGCCAAATTGGGTCGAGGCAGTCTTCCCGGATGCACAGGTCGAACGAGTCGATCTTCCCGGGAGCGAGCCAGTTGGTTTGCTGCGCCTGCGGGACGCTGATGAGCAGGAGAGCGGCAGCGACGACGAACGCCGGAAGACGCATCGGAGACCTCCTGATGGTGTGTACGAGGATCTCGAAGCGACGAACTCCGCGCGGACGACGACCACGGCCCGGCCGCGGTGAAATGGTCACCGGGTCGGATGCCACTCGTTGCGCACGTATCGCGTGCGGGACCCGCCTGCTTCCCTGCTGGCGCAGGTGTTCTATCCGGCGGCGACCCGATGTCGGGTCGATACGCCGCAACGAGTGGCACCCCCACGATAGCATCTAAAAGCATCTATTCGCGTAGAATCAGCACATGGACGTGAACGTGATCGCGACGGTGCTGACCGGCGTCGGCGTGCTGATCGGCGTCTGGCGCTTGGTTGACGGGATGCGGCGTGACTTGATGGCAGAGATCCGTGCGGTCCATACCCGGATCGACGGGGTGAACACCCGCATCGACGCTGTGCTCCTCGCTGACCGCGGTGCGAGGTAGAGGAGGAGGATCAGATGCCACGAGGACCGCGAGGGAGAGTGGCGACCGGTCGGCGACAACGAGGCGCCGCCCTCGTCGCTCGCATCGCCACGGGTGCGATCCGGTTGCGGTTGCGGAGCTGACGCTTGCCGGGATCGTCGTCCTCGTGATCGTCATGACCGCCCTGCACGGCACCGAGTGTCGAGCCGCGACGACGACAGCGGCGGGCGCCTGAGCCTGCCTGGGAGAGACGATCATGATGCTTCCTCAGACACGACGCACCCTGCTCGCGGTTGTGGCGGCGGTCGCGCTGGCGGCGACGCCCGCGGCGGCGCAGCAGGCCATCCCGGAGACGGGTGGCCGGGTCTACGGCTTGGTCGGAGGCGCGTTTGGCGACGGCACGCATGTCGCGACCGGCGCCGGCGCGGGTCTTCGGCTCACACGGCACGTCGGCCTGGACGTCGAGCTGACGCACCTATCGCACGGTAGCCGCGGGGAGGTGGCCGCGCCCCGGTTCGGAGGGATGTCGGTGTTCAGCGGGATGTCCGTGGCTGGCGCCGCCTCCGAAGACTATCCGCTCCTCGGCGGTGGCGACGACCCCCTGTTTCCGTCCATGCGCTTCGAGCACCACGGAACGGATGTGACGACGTTCCTGACCAAGTTCACCGTCGAGTTCCCGGTCGCGAACGGTCGCGTGTTTCCGTACCTCAGCGGCGGGGGCGGCGTCAGCCGCGTGACCGAACGCGCCAGCGTCGTTGTCGATTCGATCCCGTGGATCGGCGACTCGGGGCTATTCCCCGCGTATTCCGAGCTTGGACTCGCCTTCGTCCTCGGTGGTGGCGTCGACGTGACGGTTTGGCGTGGACTCGGCGTCGGCGTCGACATCCGCTGGCTGCGGATCCTCCGCAGCTACGGCGCCCTCGACATGGCCCAGATAACCACACGGGCGAGTTACCGGTTCTGATGCGGGCGAAACCACCACCAACCCGACCCGGGGAACGTGCCGCAATCCGGTTGAGACGACCGGCACCGTCGCTCGGGCTCCGGCAACCGTTCGCCGCGCGGCCCAGCCGACGCAGGATCTCGAGCTGCGGCTTGCCACGGCAGGCCGTTCACCTGCTCGACGCACTGCCGGCGCCGCGCAGAGCGGTGAAGACTCACCCCTCAAGCCGACTGCCTGTTCGTGTAGTGCTGCTGATGACCGTCGGCGGGAGCCGGAAACGCGCCGGGCGCCCCTGGAACTCGACGCGGTTGCGATTCGGGCGGGCACACGACCACCGACACCCGCCGGCCGACCAATGGGGGAATACGTACTGCAGGATCGACTTTCGGCTATCTTGGTAGCAATTTGTACATATCCAGTGCGGTGGCTCACCGCCCTCTCTCACAGCGTCCAACACGTACGTCGTCGTACCCGGAGAAACAGTCTTCAGCTTGTAGCGGACCTTCTCCAATTCCCAATCTGCTATGCAGGTCGAGAGCAGGATGCCAAACCGGTGGCGTCCGTGTGGGTGTGCTCTCGATGCACGGGGAAAATCCTCGTTCGCGAGAGTGTGAACCCTGACCGACCGTGGCAGCCCAGCCAGCCCAACACCTGACCCTCCCCCACCCACGCCCCCCACACGTCCACTCCGGCCAAGACCAGCGTAAACCGCCTGTACGCGGACCCGGGCAGTCCACCCTCGGTGGACGGGTCAAATCCGGCCATTTGTGGACACCGCAAATCCGGCCATTTCCGGCATCCCGAGACGGCACGTGAGTTCTACTTCATGGGTTCGCGTATGCGCAAGGATCTGAGTCTGGTGAAGCCGGGGCCGCCAGGCCCATAGCGGCTCTCTGAGCGGAGGGACGGGCGGCGTGTCACCCGGCAGGGCCGGAGCGCACGCGGAGGACGCGCGCAGCGCGTTGACACGCCGGCCGTTCCGTAGCTACCCGTGTCGGAGCGCATCGATCGACCTCCCACCCGCGGCTGCCTGGACCTTGGTGCGCCAGCTGCGCGGCCCGCACTTGAGCACGTGCGCGTGATGGAGCAGGCGGTCGAGCAGCGCGGTGACGGCGGCGGTGTCTCCGAGCAGCTTCCCCCAGTCGTCGACCGGCCGGTTCGAGGTGAGCATCGTGGAGGCGCGTTCGTAGCGCCGCATGACCAGCTCGAGCAGGTCCTCGGCGGCAGTGTGGGGCAGCTTGCGCATGCCGAGGTCGTCGATGATGAGCAGGGGCACGCGGGTGAGCTCGACCAGGTAGGCCTTGCGGGTGTCGGCGAGCGTGGCCTCGGCGAGCTCCTCGAGGAAGGCGTGCGCCTCGCGGTAGATGACGCGGTAGCCCTGCTCGATGGCGGCGCGGCCGATGGCCTGGGCAAGATGGCTCTTGCCCGTACCGGGCGGCCCGATCAGCAGGACGTCCTCGCGCTGGGCGATGAAACGCGCGGTGGCGAGCTCGAAGACGAGGGCGCGGTTGATCTTCTTGTTGAAGGCGAAGTCGAAGCTGTCGAGCGCGCGGTCCGGGTCGCGGAATCGGGCCTGTTTGTGGCGCCGGGCGAGCAGCCGGTCCTGGCGCCGCTGCAGTTCGTCGTTGACGAGGGCGGCGACGAGGTCGATCGGGGCCATCTGCTCGACCTGGGCCTGCTGCAGGCGCGTGTCGAGGACATCGGCGATCCCGGAGAGGCGGAGCTTGCGCAGGGCCTGGTCGAGTTCGACGAGATTCATGACGGGTCTCCTGTTCTGCGGTCGATCAGATCGCGGTAGACGGTCAGTTGCCGGATGAGCGGGTCGACCTGGCGCAGCGAGAGGGGCGGCGCTGGCCGGCGGTCGAGGTAGCGCTTCAAGAAGCGGTAGGTGGGCATGCCGAGTTCGAGCGCGGCGGCGGCGGCCTGTTCGACGACGACGGGGCCGTGCTTCTTGGCGAGGGCGAGGACGCCGAGGATGCGGCGGACGCCGGCAGCCCCGTCGTGACGGTGGATGTGGTCGCAGATGGTGGCGGTCCCCGGGCCGGCCCGCTTGGCGGCCGCGAGCAGGGCGAGGGTCTTCGGCGGTGTGCGGGCGGGCCGGTCGTCGTCGGCGATGCGATGCCAGCCCCGGGGCGCGCGCAGGTGCTCGCGGAGGAGCTGGCCGGTGCTCGGGTCGAGCAGGCGGACGTGCAGGTCATTCCACTGGACGTGGACGCGGCGGCCGATCCAGCCCGGCGGCGCGCTGTAGTAGGCGGAGGCGACCTCGACGCAGCCGTCGAGATGCACGGTGCGTTGGCCGTACTCGTAGTAGCGGAAGGGCTCGAGCGGCAACGGGCCGAGCGCCGGACGTTCCTCGGCGAACATGGCGGCGACCTGGCGTTTGGTCGTGCCGTGGATGCGGGTGTCGGCCCAGCGCCGGTCCCAGCGGTCCAGGTATGCCTGGCCGTCGTCGAGGTGCTCGAAGCGGAGGCCGCGCAGCGGCGTCTTCTGGGTGTGGCCGACGCTGGCTTCGACCTTGCCTTTCCGATCGGGATCGCGGACGCGGCACGGCAGGGCGACGACACCGTAGTGGGCGAGCACGTCGCGGTAGAGCGGATTGAGCGTCGGGTCGTAGATGTCCGGGTGGAGGACGCCCTCCTTGAGATTGTCGAGCACGACGACGCGTACGGTGCCGCCCAGCCGGCGAAACGCCCGCTCGTGCAGCTCGGCCCAGACCTGGGCGCTGGAGCGGTGAACCAGCAGCCGGACGGCCTTGCGCGAGTAGCCCAGGGTGAGGACGAAGAGCCGTGTCCGCCGGTACTTGCCGGTGTCAGGGTCACGGACCATCGGTCCCTCCCCGTAGTCGACCTGTGCTTCTTCGCCCGGGGCGGTGGCGATCACCGCTCGAGCCTCGACGGCGGGCTGCTGCCGGACGGTCGCGACGAAGCGCCGCACGCTCGCATAGCCCGCCGGGAAGCCGTGGTCGTCGACCAGGTCCTGCCAGATGGCCATGGCGTTGCGCCCGCGGCCGAGCGCGTCGACGACCAGCTCGCGGTAGGGCTCGCACGCGCTCGCCCGCGGCGCACGAGTGGGACGGTCTCCGGCCACGGCAGTGGCCGTTTCGGTGCCGGTCCCGGCCGCGGGCGCCGCCGAGTCGGTGGACACCTGCGCGGAAATGGCCGGATTTGACGGTCGGGTGCGAGGACGGCCGCGGCCCTGCACCACCAGCCCGGCGGCCTTGAGGTAGCCGCTGGCCGTCTCGCGCCGCACCCCAGTCGCCCGTTCGATACGACGAAGCGACCAGCCGAGGCGCCCCAGCGCCAGGACCTGCTGTCGTTTCTCTTCAGCCAAGACGTTGCTCATGCCGGGCAGGAACGGTCTGTTCCCGACCGGCGTCAACGTCTCGGGGCGCTATCGGAAATGGCCTATGTGGACGCCCGTGCTGCTGTCAAGGTTCCGAGCCGCTTCCGGATTCTCGCGTGGGTCCCGGAGTTGGCCGAGTAGACGTCCGAACGCTCCGCCACCTCTCCGGGATGGACGGAGCCGCGTCGCGTAGCCGCCCCCGTTACGGCGCCTCCCTCAGGGTCGGCTTGGTCATCCGGCCAGTGTTTTCGGTGGCCGGACGAATCCGTCCGGCGACAACCAGCTCTGAGCCGGCGCGAGCGACGAGTCACCTGAAAGGCCGAAGCGCAAGCGGAGGAGACGCGAAGCGGCTTGACTCGACGGGAGCAGAGGCTACCTCTCCGCATCACCACCTACCCACATGAATTCGTGAAGACCCGGTTCCGACTCGGCGAGCGTAGCGAACAGGTTGCGGCTCTATGTTCGGCCTATGAATCCAGGTCTCGTGCCTGGTGGCCCCGATGGAATCAGCCGATCCGCGCCTCATTCGGTTTGCGGGCTTGGTGCCCAGCCATTTCCTCAGGCTTGACGGATCGCGGTTTGGCCTGTTTGCCATCACACCTCGTCGTTGCTTACGCAACCTTCAACGAGCTGGTCGGTTTACTTCGCAGGTCGGACGAATGTCATCGACTCGAGAGTCGCCGGCGGTGTTCACTCCCTGCCTTGCGCCAGGCAGATTGACGGGCGAAAGTTCGGTTCGTACGCCCGGTCATGGGCCAGCAGCGCCCAGATCGTACGCGCCGTCTTGTTCGCCAGTGCGACGACGACGACGTTCGATGGGCGGCGTCTGACGAGTCCGAGCTGCCACGCTGAGGGCAGCTTCGCGTGCACGAGCGCGGAACGTGCGCCGTGGATCAGCAGCGTTCGAAGATAGGTGTCCCCACGCTTCGAGATTCCGAGCATGCGTACTCGCCCACCTGTGCCGGTGTGTCGAGGAACGAGACCGAGCCAGGCCGCGAATTCCCGTCCGGACCGGAACGCTGTCGGATCGCCCATCGTAGCGACCGCGGCGGTCGCGCTCAGCACTCCGACACCCGGGATCGCTGCGATCCGCCGGCTGGCCAGAGTCTGGCGGTGCCAGACCGTGAGACGACGCTCGATCCTGTCGATCTCGCCGTCGAGGTCGGTGACCCGAACCCACTGCTCGCGCAGCGTATCGACGACCAGTCCCGGCAACCGCTGCGAAACGCGCTCGAGGGCGGAGGCTATATCCCGCCGCATTCCGGCTCGGCCCTGAGGCATCACTTCGCCGTGTTCGGCCAGCAGACCGCGCAGGCAGTTAATCTGGGCGGTACGGAACTTCACCAACTGCTGGCGCATGCGATGCAGGGCCAGGATCCCCTGCTGCTCCTCGCTCTTCACGGCAACCGTCTTGACCCCGGGTTGCTGAACCGCCGTCCAGATCGCCCGCGCGTCGTGCGCGTCATCCTTGTTGCCCGTCACGAATGGCCGGACCATCTTCGCCGGTAGCAGGCGGACCTCGTGGCCCAACGCCAGAAGTCGGCGCGCCCAATGCTGCGCGCCGCCGCAGGCCTCCATGCCGATGAGGCACGGCGCGCGATTGGCGAAGTGCTCGAGAAACTTCACCCGTGTCAGGCGCAGCCCGATGAGCTCGCCTGTCTCCGTCTCGACCCAGTGCACCTGGAACACCCGCTTCGCAATGTCCACGCCGACGACGGTTCTGCTACTCTGCATGCTGGACCCTCCGGTTGCCCGGGAAGACCTTGCGTCTTCCCCCCTTGGCACTCTGATGCCGTCGGCCCGTGGGGGTCCACTTCTTCAACCCCACGGCCCGACATCAAGAACGAAGGGCGTCCATTCCATTCGGTTTTCAACTGTCCACTATTGGCCGGTTTTGACCGTCGACCGAGGCCACCGCGTAGCGTCCCCCACCCGTAGGCGTACCCTCACACTAGACCACCAGGGGGCACCGGCCCCGCGCGGTCTGATGGAGCCGGACGGCACCGCCACGACCGCGCTGTGGACTCAGCCCGCGGACTCGGGTTGCTTCCGCCGGTTCGGCCGTCACCGCCGCCAGCGGGTCTTCTGCCAAGCGCACCTTGCCCGTCCGTGTTCCCGCCTCTTGACCCCCACGATCACGCGGGTCGGCTGCCACCGTCGCCGTCCGACTCATGTCTATTCTCACGAACAACGCGAATGATAGCATTATCGCGTTGCACCGTCGTTACGCCGCCGATGCTGACCGAAATGCTGACCTACACCGACGCCGTCACCGCTGCTCAGAGGGTCTTGGGAACGGCCCTGAAGCGGACCGGAACGCAGAACGGCCGGCCGCGCTTCAACGGCCCATGCCCGATCTGCGGGGGCGATGACCGATTTCGTGTCGCGCAGGGCGAGACGGCGGTGATCGTCAAGTGCTCGCACGACTGCGCGTTCGAGGACGTAGTCGCGACACTCGGGCTCACGAACGGTGACCGCCACGACGCACCTGGCCAGGCTCGCCGCGAGGCCGAGCCGCATTCGCCGCGCGACGACGAAGCCGGTCCCCTCGTCGCGTCGGCGTGGGACCGCGCCCAGTCTGCGGCCGGCACGGCCGTGGAGGTCTACCTCGTCGATCGTGGCCTCTGGCCCTCGGAACAGTCGGCCGGTTGGTCGTTGTTCGTCGAGCGGGGCGGCCATTGGCCCCCGCATCCGGATGCGAGGCTGCCCGCCGCCCTGGGCTGGATTCCCGCCGCCATCGGAATCGACACGGGACCGAACATCAAGCTGCCGAGCAACGCGGCGGGATGGGCCGTGTACCTGTTCCAGCGGCCAGGGTCGCCCACCGTCTCCGGGCTGCAACTAGAGGCAATCTCGTCGAGCGGTCTCCGTCGCCAGATCCACTACACGCGCCGCGAGGGCGAGGAGCCGGTCTTCAGGAAGCGCATCAGCATGCCCGGCTCGCGCTTCCCGAGCGGAGCGGTCTTCACGGTCCGCCCTGGCCGCGGGCAGGTGCACGTCGCGGAGGGGCCGCCCGACGCGTTCGCGCTGCTTGCGCTCGAACGGGTGCAGGTGATCGACCTCGAGGGCGGCACCGTCGTCGCCGCGGCCGGGGCCGGCCAGCTTGCGAAGGCGGTCGCCGGCCCGGGCGAACCCGTCACGGTATGGGCTCAGCAGGACGCGAACAGCGCGGGCCAGAGCGGAGCGTTGAAGGCACGTCAGGCAATCAAGGAGCGCACCGGACGCGACGTGCGGATCAAGTGGGCGCCGCTGGGACGCGACTGGGCTGATCTCGCCTGGAGAGGAGGAAGGGCTGATGGTTGACCAGCCACACGAGACCCTGCTCGACCGCATCAAGACATGGCAAGTCGCGAACGAAGCCGCAGAGCGCACGCCCGACGACGCGACGCTGACGAAACGGCGAGACGAACTGCTCGCCGAACTGCGGCAGGAGATCGACCCGGACGCGGCCCCAGCGGTCGACCAACGGGTCCGGCTCGCCACGGTGCTCGCCGAGGTGACTCTGACGGACCGTACCCCTGAAGACGTCCTCGGCGACGTGCGGACCGCGATCGGGGCGGGTCCATTCCCCGCCGTCGACAACGACGACTGGAATCCGGACCGAGGTTGGCCCGACCGAGAGTGGCTGATTCCGGCCTGGTTGCCCCTGGGGCGCCTGGGCATGCTCTCCGGGCGAGGGGGCCGGGGCAAGTCGCGCCTCGCGCTTCAGCTCGCGGCAGGGGTTGCCGCGGATCCGCCGCGAACTGGCGCGTTCCTTCCCCCGGCGACGACATCCGATACGGGCGCCGTCGTTGGGGCGCTTCGGCCACTCGAGCAGTCGCACTGCGGATGTGTTGTGTACGCGTCCTGGGAGGACGAACGCGACGAGATCGGGCGCCGGCTCGCCGGGCTCGCCAAGGACGAACTGGGGAACAAACAGGACGAGCTACGTGGGCGGCTCCGGTTCGTCGACCTGCGGGGAGCGGGACCGTTGTGGGCGCCTGCAGGCGGTGGCCACGTGCAGACCGTCGCGGCCCTGACCGCTGTCGGGCGGCGGCTTCGCGCGACGGTCGAGGACATGCGGGCGCGGCTGCTGATCGTGGACTCCCTGGCTGGCGCCTATGCCGGGGACGAGAACGTCAGGGCACTGGTGCGCGCGTTCTGCGCCGACTGGGACGCGTGGGCCAGCGCCGTCGGGTGCACGGTCATGCTGGTCGCGCATCCGCCCAAGACGCCCAGCGGCGCGGGCGCGGGCACGGTAGATCGCGACTACGCGGGTTCGACCGATTGGCACGCGGCAGCCCGATGGCGCTGGACGCTCGAGTTCGCGCCCACCGGCCGGCAGCGCGACGCGACGACGCCGAACGGCAAATCCACGCAGAAAGCCGTCGAGGGCCTGGCGCTCGCCTGCGCGAAATCCAGCTACGGACCGCAGCCGTCGCGCGTGTTCGTGGTTCCGTCCGCGTCCGGCATCGGATGGAAGGGCGCCTCAGCAGACAACGCCGCGATAGCGGCCGCCGCGGCAGGCGTGTTCACCCTCGCCGACTGATGCCGACGCGAACGGGCGACGCCAAGGATCGCACTCCCAGCGTTGTGCGCCGCGCCAATCGCATTATCCGCGCCACACCGGAGATCGTCCGACGCACAGCGACGTCGAGGCCGGGGATCACGGCGCTGCGCGCGGCACACAATGCCGCGAGATCCACCGGTGATTCCGCGTGGGGCGGATTGGAGGTTCTGGTCTACTTCCTCGAGACGCTGGATCGGCTCGACAGACCGAATCGGGACGATTCGGTACTCCTGGACCGGCTCGAGCTACTCAAGGACAACCAGATACCTGTCGAGATTGTTCGAGACTGCAAACACACGTCGATCACAGATGTCGTTTGCAACATGTTGCGCGAGACACCAGCGGGCGGCGGCGGTCTGACCGCCGCAGTGCTCGTCGTGCAGGCAGGCAACCTCCACGAACGAATCAGCCGGGACGAGAAGCCCAAAAGCAGCTTGTTCCCTGCGACCATGCGGGGTTTGCCTGACATCACTGAGGAAGACGACGCGGACCTGTTCGGAGAAGCGTCCGAGCCCGAGCCGGACGCCACCCGAATGCCGCTCTTCGAAGACCGCGAGGTATCCCGATCGCAACGCTTCATGACCCCCGCGTATGTGATTCAGATCTACGACATCGGTGGCGGCAAGGAGACGTCCAACGGTCCCGGTGCGCCCATCGAGCAACGAATCTTCCTGGATTTTTGGCGCCTACCAGCGAGCGATCGGGACGGATACACCCGGGACTTCGCTCGTCGGGTCGAGGAGTTGATCGACTGCGTGTGGCCGTACGGCTACGATTGGAAGAAGGGTGAGTGGCCTCGTGTGGTTGAAGCGTTCGACTCGATCACTCGCTTCAAGCTGAGCTACACGACCGACGAGGGGAGCGTGCGGGCGTTCCGGCCAGAGACGTTCCGGGACTGGCCGGTGTGGGCCCCGCGCAACAAGCTGGGAAGCCAACTCATCACGGGGACGCTCACCCTCCCCGAAGGCGCAGCGATTGGTCCTTCCATGTCCAGGGAGGTGCTGCAGCACGCCGGCACGTTGAGCGGACTTGCTCTGCGGCTCGCCATTGCCTGGACGTTCTACCGCGGCAAGTACTTCTTCCAGAATGGGCACCTGACCAAACCAACGATTCCCCGGACCCGGCAAAATCGCGACGGCCACTACCTGGACCGCGACGGCAACGTGATCGTCGATAAGCGAGGAGTACCGGTCAAATCGTTCAAGGACGACCGGGTCGTCTTCCTCGACAACAGCGACCATTCAGTCGGACGTCCCCGAGAGGCCGGGCGTGTTCCCAACGAGTTCGCAATCAGGAAAGCCCCGGCCCTCTCGCTAGACGAATGGCGGCACGCCTGCTACGCGAGGCTCGCCCAGGGAGACCACAGGCACCAACTGGCGCGCGACCAACGCTTGGCCATCGTCAAGGCCGTCGACTTGCTAGCAGACAGTGGCATCTTCCGAAGTGAATGGACCGCGGACGACAAGCCGATCGAGCCCGGCGCGTGTAAGTACACCTGGCTGCGGCCAGACGAGGAAGCGAATCTGCTGGCGCGCAAGCACACCAAGCTCCGCCTGGTCCCCGCCGGGCCATGGGGCAAGCTGCCCGACAAGTCCGAGTGCCGCAGGTGGCGCGACCGGTACCTGGCCGGCAAGCGCGAGCTTCGCGAACAAAAAAAGCGCCACAGCGAAACGGCGAGCGTCGGCTATCTGTTCGCGTGAACCCAGCGCCGCCGTCCCCCCTCCGCGCGCCGGCCGGTCCGAAGTGAACCTTATACGGCCCTGCTGCTGCGCCTCGACGAGCAGCGTGACCAGCTCGGCGGCGGTCACGAACCGCACGCGGTAGTCGTGCTGGCAGCAGGCCATCCCCAAGGCGATGGACAAATGCGTCTTCCCGGTGCCCACACCGCCGACGAAGACGTTGGCGGCCCTCGGCAACGAAGCGGCAGTGAAGTGCAGGACCGCGTCGCGGTCGAGGTCGGGCTGCGCCTCGAACCGAGAAGTGTCAGCCAGCACGAGAAGGCGTCGAGCGTCTTGAGCATCGGGAAGCGCGCGTCCTGGATGCGGCGCTGGATGCGGCGCTCCCGGCGTTGCGCCAGGTAGTCGGCCGGTGTCTGATGCTGCTGGCGGACGGCCTGCTCGGCCAAGGGCTGCCACTGCGCCGCGACCGTCGACAGACGCAGCGCCTTGAGGTTGCCGGCCAGGTGCGAGGGCTCGGCAATCGCGGCGGCCATCGAGCGCCCTCCACCAACCAGCGCGTCATTACGCCGACCCGGTCCCGGTCCGAAGTGAACCTTATACCGAGTCCAGGTCGCACGCCTTGGCGAAGCCCGACAGCCACCTGAACGTGTCCGGCTGAACCTCCAACGCTTCGGAAAGGCCGCCTGGCGAGCCGCCAGGCCGGGTTCCAACGCGCCAAACACGGCAGAACCACAATCAGGGACCGAGAACCGCGGACGGGGCGCTCGTCGGCTCGCCGTGCCGCTCTGCCCGATGTGAACCTTAGTACTTCCCGATGTGAACCTTAGTACTTCCCGATGTGAACCTTAGTACCTCCCGATGTGAACCTTAGTACCGGGGCCGAAATTGTCCGATGTAAACCTTATTGCGTAGGCAAATCGGCCAATGTTTCTGGGGCTGTTTCGACCCCTCCTGTCGCGCGCGCGCGCGCATTCCAGCCGATCCAGCCTTGTCCAGAACTGGACAAGGGTTGGATCAGCGCGGCGAGCGCGCCCCCTGACGGGGCGCCCGCCGCGTCTGGACGTTGCCGACAATGCCGAACCGCTCGCCGCTCCCGGCACCCTTCCCGCAGAGACGTACGTCGTGGGATGGGCCGCTGGAGCCGCCCGACGGCCAGTCTGAGCACGGTCCCGGACGGTTCGCGAAATATTCCTCCCCGCCGATTTCTCAAAAAAAAGCCAGAGAGCGCCTGTGAGGACACATACGTAGCAACTGCAGGCGCGGGCGATTTTGGGCATCTCGATCCTCACGCCCAGGCGCCGCCGAGTGCCCCTCCCCGCCGCCCGGCCACCTTCGAGGACCAGGGGGCGCCCCGCCGACCGCCCGCATCGCCCGCTCGAGCGCCTCCGAACCCGCCTCCTGACCCGCTCAACGGTCGCCGAGCCGCCTGAGCGTCCCGATCCTCATCCGCCAGCCGGCCGCCGTGCCCCTCCGCTCACCCCGGCCGACCTCCGCTGACCACCCCGCCGCCGCCCCGTTCCGCCCCCGACCGGCTCGCCCGGCGGCCTCGACCGCCTTCGACCGGCCCGAACGGACCCCGAGCTCGCCGCTCGATCCGCCGAGACGACCTCGACGGCGCCGAGGATGACGCCGGCCGGTGTTCGACCGTGCTCAGGATGCCGGCCAGGACCGGCCTGAGAGCGGCCACGAGCGACGATGGCGACCTCGCCGGGGGTTAGGAGCCTGCCGGCAGCCGAATCGGCCAACCTGGGGCGGATTGAGGTTCGGCCGCCGCCTCGAATCTGGCCGGATCGGGCCGATTCGGCGTTGGTAGGCTGTCAGCGGGGCTGTCATCGAGGCGGATCGCGTCGAAAACGCCCCGGAAACCGGGCACGCTCGCCGCAAAACCTCCAGGTTATTGACTAGGTTGACGGGGTTTCGGGGTTGCTCGCCGGGTCTCCGTTTCCCCTTCGCGCGGGCCTTCCGCCGGGGTCACGCGCCCCTGAAAAGCGGCCAGCCTCGGGCGCGCGGGCGCGGGCGTGGCCGGGCTGCGCGCCTCATACCCCACCGTTGCGTCACACGTGGACCTCGACCAGCCGCGCGCGCGTCCGTGCGCGGTCCCGGTGCCCGGCTCATATCTGACCGTGTCGCTCGTGCAAGCGGCAGGAATGGAATCGCCCCGGCTCGCAGCCTGTCGGCGACGTCCTGGCAACGCAACCCGGCTTGAACGGGGCTTGAACGGGCTCGACCGGGGGTTGTCGCCCCGATTCAGCCCCCGTGTGTTGGGGTTGCCCGTCCAGCAACCCGAACGCTGGGGCTGCGCTGCGCCATCAACCGCTCCTGAAACCCAAACCGGCCGCATCCCCCGCGAGATGCCCCGCACGGGTTCAGGGGTAACGGCACCCCTGGAGCTGGAGCGCTACAGCGGCGTGCCGCGGTTGAGGAAAGCTCGCGCGCGGCGGCACGGCGTCGGCGGCGGGTGCTGTCTGCGGTTCGTGGCGGGGGTCGGCGCGCGCGTCGTGCCTTGGTCGACGGCTCTTGCTGCGCGGCGGGCGGCGGCGCGACATCGATCGGCGACGAGCGGCGATCGTTCCCAGGTCGCGACGGGTGCGCCCTGAACGTCCGCCAGGTGCTCGGCGCTGATGAATCTCGAACGATCTCCTGGTCGTCGGGTCGTGGAGCGTCATCGGGAACGTGAGGCGTGAGAGCCGCTCGAGCTCGGGCCGGAGGCGTTCGCCCTCGGCTTCGAGCGCGGCGGCCTGGCGCTGCGCGATGTTGCAGTCCGCTTGCGCAGCGACGAGCTTCTCGTCGGTGTCTTCGAGTTGCGCGACGCGCGCGTTGATCTCGCCGACGCGCCCCTCAAGCTCGCGGACGCGCTGGCGGAGCTGGTCGCGCTCGGTGCGGAGCTGGTCGCGCTCGGTCTGGATGGCCTGCTGTGCCTCGGCGTCTCGGCGGCGGCGTTCGCGCGCTTGCCTCGCCCTCGTGTCACCGGTCGATGGCATCTTGACGTCAATTCTAGGCCGGCTTCCTGGGAAGAGTGCAGGGGGGGATTCCCAGGCGGCCCGGATTGCACCGGAATGCGCCCTGGAACGGGCCGGGAGCGGGCTGGAATCCGCCCCGAACCACCGAACTCCGGCGGATTCCGGGCCGCATTCCACCGCATTCCACCGCATTCCGGCGGATTCCGGCGGATTCCGGCGGATTCCGGCGGATTCCGGGCGGTTCGCGGGCGGTTCGCGCGGGACGGGCGGGTTCCCCCGCACGCCGAAACGCCCCCGGCGCGGATTCTGCGGGGTCCGCAGTGCAGCAAAACGTGATGCACTGCAAAAAGTATGTGTATATCACATGCAGTTGGTGCTACAATGGCCGCAGGCGCACCCCTCGGGGGTGCCCCGGGCCGGCGGAGTCATCGGGTGGCCGTCAACGACTCCAGATGCCCTTGACAACCTGGTGGCCGGGGCGCGGCGGGACCCGGACAGAACATGCGGGCCAGGGGGGAAACAACAGGAACTCCCCAGGGGCGAATCGCAGAGGGACGGGGGGAGCTTGCAGGACTGAGCGACCTCCGGCAATGCGGCAGGCCGGGTCCCAAGCCCCGGCAGGAGGGATCAGATGGATCGGATGAGTCGCGGCAAGCGGTGGATGGAGAACGCGTTCACGGTGCACTTCACGGAGCAGACGTTGAGCGAGTCGCTGGAGTGCGGCAAGGGCTCGGTTCGGCGCATGCGGCTGGAGCCGAACGCCGACAACGCCTACCGCGTCGAGTTCGGCAACGACCGGACGCGCGTGCAGGTCGACTACTACGAGGAGGACGGCCGGTTCTTCCCCGGCGTCGGGCGTCGGGTGGTCGAGGACGGGCGCGACGTCGCGTTCGGGCACACATTTTGAGCAGAGGGACGGGCGGTGCGACCGCCCGGTAATGCGCGCGGGGCGTGGTGCCCCGCCCGGTCCCAAGCCCGGAGGATGCGATGCCCGAGACGACGATCACCATCACGGTCAAGGACTACGACCTGCACGACTCGGACAACGAGGACCTGCAGGACGCGCTCGAAACCGCGCTGACCGAGTGGATGGCCGTGCAAGACGACCCGGAAGAGTGCCCGGTGGTGTCGACGAAGTTCAAGGTCCGCTAGCAGAGGGACGGGCGGTTCGACCGCCCGGTAATGCGCGAGCGGGGTCCCAAGCCCCCGCAGGAGGAATCACAGATGGCGAGACGACCGAGCGGCTACACGCTCTACCTCGACCGGGCCGGGCTCGCAACGAGCGACCCGCTGACCGAGGAGGTCGGCGCGTGCGAGACGTGGGAGCAACTGCACTGGATGGCGAAGGGCGCGGTGCCCTTCGAGCGCGGCGGGCGGCTGTTCGCGCGGGACGAACGTCGCGGAATCATCCTCAGCGTCGCGGACATGCGGCAGGCGAACGACCCGCACGCGGCGTGACGGCGGCGGGCGCAGAGGGACGGTCGCGGGCAGTTCGACGCGGCCGGCAATGCGGGAGAGCCGGTCCCAACCCCGGCTCGAGGAGGAACAGATGCCAGAGACAGTCGTCTACAAGGCGGACGCGGCGCACGTGTGCCCCGGCTGCTTGGTCGCGGTCTACGGCCGCGGCTTCGAGGAGGGGCTGACCGACCGTGAGGGCAACCCGATCACGGAGCTGGACGCGGACGACCACGAGCTCGACGGCGAACGGTGCGACGAGTGCGGGAACGACTTCGTGGACTACGGCGACGACGACGACTGAGCAGAGGGACGGTCGGGGGGGATGTCGCCCCGGCCGGTAATGCGCAAGCGGGGTCCCAAGCCCCCGCAAGGAGGATCAGATGTCGACGTTCAGGCAGGCGTACCTCAAGCAGCGCGGCGCAACGCGCGGGCTCGACGCGAAGGCGAAGCTCCTGGCGATCGAGTGGGCGACCTTCTACACGGCCGGCGACATCGCTCTCGACGCGGGGATCGAGGGGGCGCTGGTCGGGAAGGAAGTGAACCGGATGGTGTTCAACCCGCACACGGACAGCCGCGTGCTGAACCGGCTGTGGCCGTTGCGCCGCATGACGATGCGGATTCGGCGGTTCCGGCACCGGATCGACCCGTCGTAGGACGCAGAGGGACGGAGGGGCGCGTTACCCCTCCGGCAATGCGGCAGCGGGGGTCCCAAGCCCCCCGCACAGGAGGAACAGATGCACGACGAGACGCAGCAGGACACCTTCTCACGGTCGAAGGCGGCGGATTTCGGGCGCATCGCCCGGCGGCTGCTGCTGGACGAGGACATTGAGCGGCCGGGCCGCGCAGCGCGCATCGCTGCGAGCTACGCACGGTTGGCGCTGCGCAACGAGAGCGTCGAGGAGCTGGAGCGGCAGCAGCGCGAGTCGGTCGGGCTGGAGGCGGGCCGATGAAGAAGGTCACCGAGATCCTCGACCGGCGCGAAGCCTCGGGAACGGTCGCCATCACGCGCTGCGATGTCGAGCTGGACGAGGACGGCGAGAAGTGGAACCGCGACGACAGGCGGCTGCTCCGCAGCTTCCTGCTGTCGTGCTTCCGGGCAGACAAGCTGGTCGACAAGGCCACGGCCGATGTTGGCGACCGACACGGGCGGCGGTTCTCGCTCAGGGTCGACGAGGACGGCATGCGCGTGACGCTGGTCCGGAAGATGCGGTCCAACTCGATTTGGCGCGGGTTCTTCCGTGCGCAGGTCGAGCTGGTCGAGTCGACGCGGGTGTGACGCAGAGGGACGGTCCGGGGGCGGTTGACCCGGCCGGTAATGCGCAAGCGGGGTCCCAAGCCCCCGCAGGGAAGGGTTCAGATGACACCTACGGAGCTCAACAAGATGGTCGATTGGCTGCGCGACACGGCGGATCAGATGGAGAAGGACGAGCCCTACGCGACCACCACGATCCGCGAGCTGCGCGCTGCAGCACAGACGGTCGAGAGCGCGGAACCGGACGAGGAGGATCCCGACTGGTCGACGGACGGCGACGACGACGACGACGACGACGACTGACGCAGAGGGACGGAGGGGCGCGTTACCCCTCCGGCAATGCGGCGGCGGGGGTCCCAAGCCCCCCGCAGGAGGACAGATTGATGGACACGAATATCAAGGGGCTGCCCGAGGGCGAGTACTTCACGGGCACGGTCGGAAGCGACAGCTTTCCGTACCAGGTCGTGAAGCGGACGGCGCACACCGTCACGGTCGTCGAGGTAGACGTGAAGCCCGACCCGGACTGGAAGCCCGACATCAAGCCGGGCGGGTTCGTCGGGCACTGCACCAACCAAGCCGGGCAGACGTGGCTGTTCGACCGCGTGCGCAAGCCGACGATGACGCTGCGGCGGCGGAAGCGCGGCGGCTGGACGCACCAGGGGCGGCGGTTCTACCCGGACCGAGCGGTCTACTACCGCGACTTCAACTTCTGAGCAGAGGGACGCCCCGCGCGGCGGGGCGGTAATGCGCAGCGCGGGTCCCAAGCCCCGCGCATGGAGGACACGATGACGTTCAGACAGTCGTATCTGCGGCAGCGGGGGCGAACCCGCGGCCTCGACCCGAAGCGGAAGCTGCGGTGCATCGAGTGGGCGGTGTTCTACACGGCGGGCGACCTGCTGGCCGATGCCGGCTGCCGGCCGGAGCTGGTCGGCGAGCAGGTCAACCTGCAGTTGTGGGGTGGCGAGCCGCGGCTGCGGTGCCTCGACACGCTGCACCGGTTCGTCGAGCGCGTCGAGCGGCTGCGGCCGGGCATCGAGGACGGACCGGACGTGCCGCCGACCGAAGAGGAAGAGGCGGAATCGGAGCGAGCGGCGGCGGCGTTCGCCGGGCTGGTTGACGACGGGGTGTTCGTGACGCAGTGAAACGCAGAGGGACGGTCCGGGGGCGGTTGACCCGGCCGGTAATGCGCAGCGCGGGTCCCAAGCCCCGCGCAGGGCACGCGGTTCTACCCGGACCGCGCGGTCTACTACCGCGACTTCAACTTCTGACGCAGAGGGACGGGCGCAGCGGGCGCCCGGCAATACGGGAGAGCCGGTCCCAACCCCGGCTCGAAGGAGGCAAGGCATGAAGAGGGTGCACGTGGAGCTGACCCAGGAGGACATCGACCACGGCAAGCCGGAAAGCTGCTCCGAATGCCCGGTGGCGCGGGCCGTCGCTCGGGCGATGGGCGTGGTGTGCGTGGTGCATGTCGACTGCCAGATCGCCGTGTCGGACGGCGACACGTGGTGGACGCCGCTGCCGGCGGTGGTCGAGACGTTCGTCGACAACTTCGACAACGTGAACCAGCGCGTGCTGTGCGAGCCGTTCGCGTTCGACCTGGAGCTGCTGCGGTGGGACGAGGGCGTGGAACCGGCGTGAAGGGACGCAGAGCGACGGCGCCGCACGCGCGGCGTCGGTAATGCGGGATGCCCGGTCGCAACCCCGGGCGCACAGGAGGGTCAGATGCAGGACGGGAGCAAGCGGTTCGTGCGGTTGACGGCAACGGGCGGGGCGGTGTCGATCCGGAGCTACATCGACGGCATCAAGGCGGCGAAGGCGAACCCGGACGCCACGTTCAAGCACGGCCTGACGTGCTGGTGGCCGTGCTCGGGGGCGGCGATCGTCGCGCAGTACCGCGAGGGGCTGCACGACCGCATCAATCAGGCGGTGCCGTTTCTCCTCCGGGGCACGCCGGCGGCGGCGCCGGTGCGCATCAACGACGACGCGCGGCCGGTCTACGGTCCGGGCGGCGACAAGCTGGCGGCCGGGCGCATCCATCGGAACCAAGCGCAGTGGCGGCGGCGGCTCACCGGGAAGCGGCATCTGTGGCAGACGTGGGTCGAGGACTACGACGACGAGCCCTACTACGTGTGCGAGGGCTGCGAGCGGCGGCACGGCGTGGGCGCGGACGACGACAACTACCTCGGGCCGGGGGGTCACGTGCCCCTGCAGCATCTTGGGCGCGACCCGCACGGCAACGCGCTCATCCCGTGGTGCGACCACCCGGAGCACGGCGACGCGCGGCAGTCGGCGGCGGCGGCGTAAGCGCAGAGTGACGCGCTCCTCCGGGGGCGCGGTAATGCGGCAGCCGGGGTCACAAGCCCCCGGCCGAGGAGGCAACAGATGCAGAACGAGACGACGACGGGCGGCCTGTTCACCGACGCGGACGTGATCCACAGGTACTCGAGGGCGCAGGCCATCGAGGACGGCGTGCTGGTCGACGTGAGTGAGACGGCACGCGAGGCGGGAATCGTGTTCCCGGTCGCCGTGACCCAGACGGTCTGGTCGGACTGCTGCGAGTGGACCGAGGCGGATACCAAGCGGTCGCGGTCGCTCGCGTGCGGGCAGTCGACGCGCGGTCGGCTGTGGGACATCGTGAACCTGGCCCGGTTCGCCATCAAGATCGCCGCCCGGCAGCGGGCGCGCGGGGTCGACCCGCTCTCGCGCGAGCTGGTGTTCGGGCTCAAGCGGCTGCCGCGGCCCGGCAACGGGCGGCGCCAGAACGTGCGGCTCAAGCTGGTGGTCGGCTACGGGGACACGGGCGAGTCGGTGATCACCATCATGCAGCCGGACGAGGACTGAAGCGCAGAGCGACGCCGGGGGGCTGGCCTTGACCCCGGCGGTAATGCGGGAGCCCCGGTCGCAACCCCGGGGCGAGGAGGGATCTCCAGATGAGCAGGCGACCTCGACGTTGGCGGCGGCGGGCAGAACGTGAAGAGCGGGCGGCGCTGATCGCCGGCGTTCTCATGACGGTGGTGTGCGGCGGCATCGTGGCGGTGATGTTCGTCGCGTCGGTCGTGGTGAACACGGCAGGGGGTGCGTGGTGAGCGTGACCCTGATCGTGCGCATCGACCTCGACCTCGGGGAGTCGGACATTGAGGAGCTGAAGACGCTCCTTGCCGAGCGCGCCGGCGACCATCTGTACGCCGCCGGCTACGGCGACTCGCCGGACGAAGCGGACGAGCCCGGCGTGATCGAGCGCATCGACGTGACGGTGAGGGCGTGGTGAGCGTCGGGGTGACGTTCGCGGTCTACGACGGCTCGACCACCGGCGACGCGCTGCCGCTCGACGCGGCCGTGGGCGCTGCGCTGCGGCGCATCGAGCACGGCCTGTTCGCCAAGGTCGCCATTCAGGCGGGCGAGTCCCGAACCCTGATGGCGGTCGCGGGCAACCGGACGCACCGCTGGAACGTGGCGTGGGCGCAGGACCTCGCGGAGCGGACGCGGCAGTGCGAGCAGACGCGCATCGCACGCGCGGCGGCGGCGGCGTAGACGCCGAGTGACGCCCCCCCCAAGGGGCGACCGGCTGACCCATCCCCTGGGCCGCCCAACCAGCAAGCAAGACCACCCAACCAACCGGAAGGGTTCAGCCCCGGC
The DNA here is from genome assembly GCA_963665465.1 of Vicinamibacterales bacterium. Lineage (GTDB taxonomy): Bacteria > Acidobacteriota > Vicinamibacteria > Vicinamibacterales > UBA8438 > JAAXGX01. The sequence goes on along the minus strand of OY762226.1, from coordinate 1,761,995 downwards.
CGAGCGGCGGCTCGAGGGCGACGTGACCCGCGACGCTGCCGACGTCGCGGAGCTGGTCGCCCGCGCTGCCGGAAATCGGCGCGGCGGATCTTCTGCAACTGAATCGCAGAGCGACGGGGCCACGCGGCCCCGGCAATGCGGGATGCCGGGTCGCAACCCCCGGCGAGCAAGGAGGCAGCGATGCAGATGACGGTGAGGGACCACGCGGTGCTGACCAAGGCGCTGGAGCGCGCCAAGGCGCGGGTCGACCGCTACGAGCGGCTGGCACCGCACTACGAGGGGCTGCGCAAGCCGCTCGACGCGGCCGACGCGCGCGAGCAGGCGGCCTACAACCGCGACCTGGCGTCCGCGCTGACCACGGTACTCGAGTGCGCCGACCCGGTGGACGACGACGACGCGGCCGGCGACGACGACGAGGCGGGCGACCTCGACGGGGGCGACAAGCACGCCGGCTGCCGGGAGTGCGGCCGGCCGGTCGACCTGGACGGCTACGACGGGCGGTGCGGTACGTGCGCCGACCGTCACGAGCGGTTGAACCGGGAAGCGCAGGAGACGAGCTGATGCCGATGCTCAGCCGTTCGTCCAGCAAGCCGAGCCAACCGTCGAAGCTGCCGCACTACCTGATGGGCCACCAGACGCACGAGCCGGCGAACGTCCGGTGGTCGCTGTGCGGGTTCCCGTTCGACCTGCGCGAAGCGAAGCGCGCGTGGGGCAGCCGGGCGGTCGAGTGCCGGCGCTGCCTGCAGATCGTCGGCGCGAACGCGGGGATGGAGCGCAAGAACAGCGCGCATCTGACGGAGTAGCAGAGGGACGGGGACCGCGGCGGTCCCCGGTAATGCGCACGGCCGGTCCCAAGCCCGGCCACAACGAGGGAGGGGTCAGATGGGGAAGGTGTCAGGCGAAGCGATGGACGACATCCGCGCGTTGAACCGCGTGGTTGGCGACCGCAACCGCGGCCACGACGACCTGCTCGAAGCGGCGACGGCGGTGCTCAGCCACTTCGAGGAGGAACTGTCGCACGGAACCGGGCCGGCCCCGGACGAGACGTGCGGCCACTGGTGGGAGGACGACGACGGGACGCACTACTGCGACCTGCCAACCGGACACGAGGGGCGTCGCCACGTCTGCGCGTGCGCCGTCGCGGAGAAGGAACGGGACGACGGCCCGCTGTTCGCGCACGTCGACACGGGCTCGGACGTGGTGCCGCCCGCGCCGGGCGTTTGTAGCGGGTGCGGCGGCCCGCTCGAGCCGGGAGCGCACGGACGGTGCGCGAACTGCGAGGACCGCGGCGAGGGCGCCGGGAGTTGAAAAGGAGCGGTGCAGATGATTCCGAAGGGCGACATCGAGACGTTGAAGGCGGCGCACGCGGTCATGGTGCGCCACGGGTTCGACGGCGAGGACCTCGAAGACACCATCGCCGCGGCCGAACAGGCGAACGTCGACGAGGAGCGTGCCGGGGAGCCGCTGCCGGTGCCGGTGCTTGACCCGGTGCCGTCCACTGCCATCGCGCGGAACAAGGCGACGGGTCACGAGATCCGCGGCACGCTGGAGACGGTGCGCGGGGTCGCGGAGATCGAGCGGTTCAGCCGCGACGAGGCCGGCAAGCTGGTCTTCTTGTACTCGGGGGAAACCGTCATCTGGTGGGACGAACAGCGGACGGTCGAGCGTGCCGGCAACTCCGTGTTCATCGACACGGACGGGAATGAGCTGGTGGCGAGCGACATCGTGTTCGAGGCGGAGTGACGGGCAGCGGCCGGGGGGCGACATCCCCCCGGCGTTGCGTCGAGCGTCCCTGCGGGGGCGCTGGACGCAGCGTGGAGCTGCAAAGGGAGGGTCAGATGAAGGCGAAACGTGGAGCACAGGCGGTCGAGCAAGCCGGACGCGCGGCGATCGCACGGGCGGCGGTCGCTGGACCGCCGAAGGACGAGTACGGCGAGCTGGCGGACGTTCTGCGGGCCGGGCGGCGTGCCGCCGCGGACCTGGGCCACAAGCTCGGCAACTGGAAGCGCAGGGTCTACGCACCGAACACGGCGGCGACGGCGTACTGCACGCGCTGCCGGCTCGCCGCGGCGGTCAACCTCGACGTGAAGGGCGCCGCGATCGGCCCGGCGGTCACGGTGCGCTGCGGAGCGGCATCGTGAAGGCCCGCGAGTGCGAGCGGTGCGGCAAGAAGCGCGAAGTACTCGACAGCGGGTGGCTCGAGCTGCTGCTGTGCGCGAAGTGCCTGAAGGTCTGCATCGCGGACCTGCAGGCGGGGTTGGAGGGGATGCGCGCCGGGCCAAAGCCGATTCTGCCCCCGTTCATTCATCGACCAAGGTCAGCGCGAAGGCGGTGATCGAACTGTCGAACGGCATCACCGGGTTCGAGCGGGTTGCGGCGCGCCGGCGGACGTCGGCGCGAGGCGCGCGTGAAGCGGCGGCGTGGCGACTCCTCTTCCTCGGGGGCTTCGCCCGCCGCGTCGAGCGCCGGGGGGCGACATCCCCCCAGCGTTGGACGCGGCGTGGTGCCGCAGGAAGCGAGGGGTCAGATGGTGATTCGCATCGTGAAGCCGGGCGAGATCGCGCCGGTCGGCAAGCTCGCGGACGCGGAGCTGCATTTCGAGGACGGCCCGCTCGCCGGCCTCAAGCTGGTCGGGTTCGCCGTGTGGCAGCAGCGCGGACAGCAGGACGGCCGCGTGAACGTGACGTTCCCCACCCGGCAGTACACCGTGCGCGGCGAGCAACGGCGGTTCGTCGTTGCTGCGGCCGGTTGCCGACGGGTCGGGCGACGCGCTGCGCAAGAACATCGAGGACGCGTACAGGGCGCACGCGGCGAAGGCGGCGATGACTCCCGAGCGGGTCTGACGGCGGCTCAGGTGCCGGGAGCGCGGGTTGACGAGCAACCGCGTTCCCGGCATCGAGGACGCAATCAGGCGTCAGAGGGAGGGTCAGATGGGCAAGGTGAACGGGAGCAGTCGAAGCGGCGGCAGGCCGTCGAGCGACGCGGCGGCGGCGAGCGACCAGGGGCGCGTGGTGTTCGCACCCTACGGCCCCGGGACCGAGGGAACGCCGTACGCGGTGCTCCGGGCGCAGGCCAACGGCGACAACGTGTGCGTGGCGTGCGCGCAGTCGCGCGAGCTGGCGGCGCGCATCGCCAACGGGCGGTGAACCCCTGGCGGACGGGCGGGCCTTCGGGGCTCGCCCGTCGCGTCGAGGGCCGCGAGACGGCCTTGGGCGTATCGACCCTTCCGGCCATCGCGTTGAGCGCCCCCAACCTGACGGGGCGTTGAACGCGGCGGCACATCAAGCCGCAGAACCAGGAGGCAGACATGGAACGCTGCGACCCACTCCCGCTGTGGGGACGGGTTGGCCAGGTCGCTCAGCAGGCCGCCCGGGCGGCCGGCCGTTGGATGGCGGCGGGGTCCTGTGCCCCGCCGCCACGAACGCGATGGACGCACGTGGATAGACTCTACACACGTCGCAGCAGCACCGCGACACGGAGAGGAGGCGATAGACCGATGGCGATGGCGTCGATTCGAATGAACAAGGAGACGCGCGACCGTCTGCGGGAGTTGGCGCGCAGGACCGGCATGTCGCAGGTCACCGTCGTGCGAGCGCTGGCGTTCGCAACTGCCGAGGAGTTGGCAAGGTGCGAGAAACGGCGCCTCTCGCAGCTATCGTCGGTGACGGGCGAACGATCAGAATCCTGATCGTTCGGCGAAGGCGGGACCCAGGGGCCGGCGCGCGCCCCTCGGGCTCTCGTTCGATCCGCGGCCCGCCGCTGCGGCTCCCGTCTTGAGCGGGCACATCGATCCCGAGCCCGCCGTGAAATGCGCCGATAGCGCGGGAATGCCCGCAGTCCCCGCCCCTCCGCCGTATCCGGTCGCACGTGTTGTCCCTGTACATCTCGACCCCCGCCCAGCACGTGCGGTCGGACCCGGCTTGGCCCCCAGCAGCGGGGCCACATGACAGACCACTCGAACGTCCGCACCTGTGCCCCCGCACGTAGGCACCCTACCCTGCAGGTCGACCGGGGAACCGACGCGGCAGTCGCCTTTTTCCACGGCCCGGCCTCCACGGCCGTAGGACACAGGTGTCCGGCCGCGGGCGCGGGGACTCGACCGATTGCGCGGCAGCCGGCGGCCGCGGGGCGAGCGCCGGGAGACCTCGCGCCAACTGGGGGTCCACACGACGGCCACGCCCGCGATGATAGCCGGAGCCCACGGCCCCGCCCGTTCTGGACGGCCAACGCGCCCGCGTGCTATCGTCCGCGAGCGGAGCTGGCTCGAGGCAACGTGTCCCCCCAACCGACCATGCTGAGTGAGCAACGGCGCGCGTGGGTGTTGCCGGTCGCCAAGATCCGGGTGTGGCTGCGGGCGGTCACAGCACGGCTTCGCGGTCCGGGCGGTGGGGGCTTGATCGTTGTCGCCACCTTCGGCCAAGGCGTCGCCCTGGCCTGCTACCTGCTGGCGCAATGGGACCTTGCGGCTCTGCTGCGCGATAGGGCGGATGACGCCTTCTACTATTTCCAGATCGCCCGGAATCTGGCCGCGGGCGAATTCTCGACCTTCGATGGCGGCATCACCCGCACCAACGGCTACCACCCGCTCTGGCTGCTGCTCATCACGCCGATGTACTGGGTCTTCGACGAGCGAGCTGCCCTGTTCGCCATCAAGGTCTTCGAGATCCTGCTGATTGCCGGCGGCGCCGCGCTGATCGCTGCCGCGGCGCGGCTCGCGCGGCTGCCCTGGCTTCTGTTTCTGGCCGTGCCGACCGTGCTCTATCAGCAGCGCGGCATGCTGCTGGGGCTGGAAGCGGCGGCGGCGGCGGCGATGCTCGGGCTGCTCGTCTTCGCGCTCGTGCTCGTCGCTCGTGATTCGCGGCGGTGGACGTGGCTGCTGGCCGCCATCGCCTTCGCGTTGCCGTGGGTGCGCCTGGAGCTGGCAGCCGTCTCGGTAATGGCGACGGCCGCGTTATGCCTCCTCGAGGGTACACGGCCACGGTACGCCGGCCACGGCATCCTCCGCGCCGCGCGGTCGCGGCCGGTTGTGCCCCTGGTGGCCGCCTGCGCCGGCGTCCTCCTGTACTTCGCCTACAACGCGCTGGTCTTCGGGGGACCGGTGCCCGTGAGCGCGGCGACCAAGCAGTTCTGGGCGCAACAAGCCTGGGTGCGGGAAGGCGGCTACAGCCTCGCTGAGCAGGTTCGGGAGTTCCTACGCACGTGGCCGTTCGACGACGAGTTGTTCGTGGTCTTGGAGACTTGCGTCTACCTGCCGCTGGTCTGGTGGCTGGCGCGGGGCTCACGAAGCCCGAACGACCGGCTCGCTCTAGTCTTCTTGGCCGGTATCTTCAGCATCTCGGCGGGGCACGCAGCCAAGTTTGCCCAGAGCGTGGTGACCGTGCATCCGGATCACGTGATCCAACCCTGGTACGTCGTCCCAGCGTACCTGATGACGGCGCTGCTCGTGCCGGTCAGGGCCTGCGTGGCCGTGCTTGCGATTCGTCATCTGGTGGAACCGCGGGCGCCTCGCGCGGCCGGCGTCATGCGTCTGGGGGTCGTCGCGAGCGCCGCCATGTTCCTTCTGGTGACGACCGACTTCAATCGCCCCTTTCGCGCGATCACCGGGACGGCAGGTTCGTCCGTTCACAACTGGCAGATCGTCTCGTACACGGGTGCGCAGGTTATGAACCGCGTGCTGCCCGAGGGCAGCGTGATCGGATCGCGGGACGCCGGCGTCATCGGCTACTTCTCGCGGTTTCCGGTGGTGAATCTGGACGGCCTCGTGAATTCGCACGAGTACCTGCGGGTACGCCGACACCTGTACCAACGGCCCCATGGCCTCGGAGTCCCCCTGCAACAGTATCAAGTCACCAAGTTCGGCCTCACGCACTTCGCCAATGCCCAACCCATCGACCACCGCATCAACGGGACGGTGTTCGAGGGCGTCACGACTTCACATCCGACCGGCGACGGCAGGTTTCGGGAGTTCAAGCTGTGGTCAGCGGCGGCGCTGGACGTGGGCGTGATCGTCGCGGAGGCGCGGGCGGGTGCATTCGGAGGCGATACCTGGTTGTGGGACCAGATGGCGCCGCGCTTCGACTACCACAGGGGTGACGTGGGGGTGCTCGTCGATGACGGGCTGGCGCAGGTGATTGTTCGGAATTGCGTCACGAAACACCTGCAGGGCAAGGCGTTCGGATTCTCCTTCGTGGCGAGGGACGGCGCCCCTGGGCAGGTCTCGTTCCGGTGGGACAACCCGCGGAAGAACCATCTCGGGTTCTGCGTCACCGTGTTCGATCTGCCCCATGATGTCGCTCACGTCGTGACGACATCGGCTGCGGTTGGGTACACGGTGCGGAACCTCGGAAACAGTCGCGTCAAGCAGCTCGTCGGGGAGACAGGCTGGCCAATTATCTACTCGGAATACGACGTGTACCTCCATGAAAACACGCTCGTCTACGTCACAGAGCGGTGCACTGCAGCCGACACCGACACCCGTTTCTTCCTGCACGTGACTCCGGCCGACCCGAGCGACCTGCCCGACCATCGCCGCCGGCAGGGCTTCGAGAACCTCGACTTCGACTTCAGTCACACCGGCACGAAACAAGGTGATTGGTGCGTCGTGACACGCGCACTTCCGGCATACGGCATCAGCCGGGTGACCACCGGTCAGTTCGTACCTGGCCGGCGGCGCGTCTGGGGAGAGACCGTCGATTTCCCCCTGTCCCAGCGGTCTCGCGGAATGGGAGCGGCCGACGCTGGCGAGGGTGGTAGGTGAGCTGGACGACCCGGCGGGTGGGTCGCCTGTAGTCGCGGCCCGATCACGTCTGTCCGTTGCCCGACCGGCGGACGCGGCGACGTGCCGCAGCCGAGCACTTCAACCTGCACCCTTGACAACAACTCCGTCGCCGTCCAGGTCAGCTACGATCGTTGCCATGCTGTTGCCGACTCCGGAGGGTAGTCGGACTCGAGCTGGTACCGCGTCGGCGGCGGCCGGCGGGTACCCGCGGGACTACCTGCGCCTGCTGCGCCCGCACCAGTGGGTCAAGAACCTCCTCGTCTTCGCGCCGCTGGTCGCCGCTCACGAGACCCGGCCCGAGCCCTATCTGGTGGTGGCGGGACTGTGCGCGGCGCTGACGGCCTGCGGGTTCGTCCAGTACCAGTGCGTGCTGCCCAAGCGCGAGAGCCCGGCCGGCATCGCCGCGCTGCTGGCGCGCGTGGTCGCCGCCGGTCAGGGCTCGTTTCTCGGGGTGCTCAAGCTGCTGGGGCCGGGCCGCGGCGGGCTGCTCTCGTTTCCCATGGAAGGCTACACGCTGGCGCTCGACTTTCCGCTGCGCACGGGCACGCTGCCGCTGCTCGACGCCCTCGACGCGATCACCCACGCGCACGGCGGGCGCGTCTACCTGGCCAAGGACGCCTGCTGCGCTCCCGAACGCATCCGCCGCGGCTATCCCGAGTGGACCGCCTTCCAGGCCGCGCGAGCCGCGGCCGGCGCCGAGGCGACGTTCGCCTCCGGCCTGTCGCGGAGGCTCGGGCTGTGACCGCACGCCGCGTCGACACCGCGCTGGTGGTCGGCGCGACGTCGGACATCGGCCGGGCGGTGGCGCGCCGGCTGGCGGCCGAGGGGTACGCCCTGCAGTTGGCGGCGCGCGATCCGTCCCGCCTCGACCGGGAGGTACGGGACATCCGGTTGCGGACCCGCGCGACGGTAACCGCGCACCTGTGCGACGTGCTGCAGGCGGACGGCGGGGGCGCGCTGGTCGACACCCTCGATCCGCTGCCCGACGTGGCCGTCTGCGTGGTCGGGCTGCTCGGCGATCAGGTCCGGAGCGAGCGCGACCCGGCGGCCGCCGAGCGGGTGCTGCGGACCAACTACGTCGGCCCGGCGCTGCTGCTGGGCGCCCTCGCCGAACGCTTCGCGGCTCGCGGCAGCGGCGTGCTGGTCGGCGTGAGCTCCGTTGCCGGCGAGCGGGGGCGCGCCGCGAACTACGTCTACGGCTCGGCCAAGGCGGGACTGACGGCATTCCTGTCGGGTCTGCGCAACCGGCTCGCGGCGTCCGGCGTGCACGTCGTGACCGTCAAGCCGGGCTTCGTGCGCAGCCGCATGACCGACGGGATGGATCTGCCGGCGTGGCTGACCGCCGCCCCCGACGAGGTTGCCGACGCGCTCGCCACCGCGTTGCGCCGGCGCAGCGACGTCGTGTACGTGCGCCCGATCTGGCGGCCAGTCATGGCGCTCGTCCGCGCCATCCCGGAGCGCCTCTTCAAGCGGATGCGCGTGTGATGAAGGGCTGGTGGGGACTCTCCTGTTGGCCACGCCTGTGGTGAGCGACGACGTACTGTTCGGCCAATCGGCTGACGCCGGGGGCGGCGGCGACGTGTCGCATCCTGTATCGTGAGACGACCGTGAAGTCGCCCACTCCCGTTGTTCGACGTGTTGATCGAGCACACGTGGATTCACCCGAGGTCGGCATCCGCGTGCGAGGCTCAAGGACAGGACGCTGCGTGCCTCGCGCGCGTCGAGGGCGACGCGCCGCGTCGAGCGGAACGCGCGAGACATGAACGACGCGCGTGCTGGCATAGATGACGGCCGGGCTGCGGCCTGGAATGACGCTCGACACCGACCTGGAGCAGGCACCGGGCGCGACGCCCGCGTCACTCAAGCGCATCTGCATCGCCACGCCGGACATCCTCGGCCCAATCAAGAACGGCGGCATCGGCACCGCCTACCACCACGTGGCACGGATGCTGGCGGCCTGGGGCCACGAGGTGGTCATCGCCTACGTGAACCCCAGCGCCGCCGACACGGAGCCGATGGCCGCGGCCCGTGACCTCTACGCCGGCTTTGGCGTCGCTTTTTGAACCCATCGTGCCCCGCTCCCGCCGCAGTAGTCCGCTCCTGCGCGCGCCGGCGACCCATACCTGGGCGCTGCTCGAGTGGCTGCGCGCTCGTGAGCGCCCTTTCGACATCGTGCATGTGCCCGACTGGTGCGGGCTCGGTTACGGCCCGCTGCTGGCCAAGGCGCTCGGCCTCGATTTCGGGACGACGCACTTCGTGGTCAAGGGCTCGTCACCCACCCTGTGGTCGCTAGAGGGCAACCGCCAGCTCGTCTCCACCGTGGCTGAGCTCGGCTTGGTCTTCATGGAGCGCCGCAGCGTCGAGCTGGCCGACACGGTCATCTGCGGCAGCGCCCACCTGCTCGGCTGGATGCGCGCCGCCGGCTACGACCTGCCCGCCCGCTCGTTCGTCTGGCCCAACGTCTTCCCGGCCCCCGACCCGGCCCCCGCGGCGGCGGCCGGCCGCGCCGCGCGCGACGGCGCGGCGCTCAGCGAGGTGGTCTTCTTCGGCCGGCTGGAGCCGCGCAAGGGCTTGGTGCTGTTCGCCGTCGACAGCTTCGACGCCCTGGCGTTCATCAAGCACGCCACGCACGGCTGGCCTGGCGAGGTGCAAACGCTCACGGAGCACGGCGCCGCCGAGGCGGTCGCCTACCTGGCGGCCGAGCCCGGCCGGCTGGCCGTCATCCCCTCGCTGCTCGAGAACGCCTCGATCGCCGTCACCGAGTGCCTGCAGGCCGGCATCCCGTTCGTCGCCGCCGCCACCGGCGGCACCCCCGAGCTGGTCGACCCCGCCGACCACGCCCGCGCGCTGGTCCCGCCCGACCACACCGCCCTCGGCGACCGGCTCGCCGAGTTGGCCGCCGCGCCGCTGCGCGCCGTCCGGCCGCGCCGCGACTTCGCCGCCGCCCTCGACGTCTGGCAGCGCTGGCACGCGCAGGCCGGCCCGTTCGCCGCCGCGGCCGAGCGCTTCGCCGCCCGCGCGCGGCAGGCCGCCGCCGAGACGCCGCGGGTCACCGTATGCCTCGTCCACCACGAGCGCCCGGCGCTGCTGCGCATGGCCGCCGACAGCGTGCTCGCCCAGGACTACCCCGACCTCGACGCCGTCCTGGTCGACGACGGCAGCGAGAGCCCCGCGGCCCTCCTGGCGGATTCCCAACACCGGGTCGCGGGCGTGATCGAGAGCATTCCGGCAGTACACCAGGTCGAACGAGTTCTTCGGGAAAGGCTTCGGCCAGGGTCTCGGCCTCGCCGCGCCGTGGCGCTCCCGCATCCAACGCCAGTCCGAATTCCTTGAACAGGGCGCCGCGCTCGACGCCGTCGAGGCCGACTTCGCGCCGCGCGGCTGACGCGTCATCCGCCAGGAGAACCGCTATCTGGGCGCCGCCCGCAACGCAGCCGTGGCCGCAGCCGAGGGCGAGTGGGTGCTGTTCCTCGACGACGACAACGTCCTGTTTCCCGACGCCGTCTCGCGGCTGGTGCGCGCCGCCTGTTTCTCCGGGGCCGACTGCGTGCCGGCCGCCAGCATCCGCTTCACCGGCGACGGCGACCCCCGCACCGACGCCGCGTCGCACGAAGCGACGATCCGCTTCCTGGGCGCCGCACGAGCCTGGAGCCATATCAGCAACGTGGTGGGCGATGCCTGCGCCCTGGTGCGCCGCGACGTCTTCGAAGCCGTCGGCGGTTTCACCGAGGTCTACGGCCTCGGGCTCGAGGACCTGGAACTGTTCAACCGCCTGATGGTCGCCGGCCACCGCATCGAGCCGCTGCCGGACCCCGCCTACTACTACCGCGACCGGCGGGCGACGAACATGACTGGCATGATGCGCGACCGCTACCGGGCCGAAGCTTGCCGCGCCCGCGTGCTGGAACCTCATGTGGAGGGGCTGACGGCCGAGGAGCGTGCGTACGCCGCCTACGCTGCCGTCCACGACGGGGGCTTGGAGGACCGCGTAGCACGCCGGATAGCCGGACTGTTAGCCCGGATGTGGCGCCGCACTTGGCCGCTGCGCACCCGCTGGGCACCCTGGTGGGCCTGAGAGGGCACTGCTGCCGGCGTTGGCCGAGTGCACACCCCGGCATCCGCCAGCCTCTACGCCTCGCCCGTGGCGGTGCCCAGGCCATCCTCGGCGAAGCCCGCTCGACATCCCCGGATGGTGGCACTGACGGCGACCGGGGATGCCGGGGGGCGGCGAGCGGTTCGACCTCGACGACGAGGACCGGGCGCACGAGGTCGTCCGGCACATGAACAGACAGAATTCTCTCCAGCCGCGCGCCGGAGGACCTGGAAGGCTCGGCCGGCCGAACCGAACAAGGAAGGAACTGCTATGAACTACGTCGTGTTGAGACACCGGCTCAACGGTGATGTCTCGGTCCACAGAATCGGATGTACGCGTATCGCCAGACTGGCCCGCGACGGACGGTGGCAGGAATTTCAGACGTTCCAGGAAGCAGCCGACCATGCGGCGACCCTGGTCGACAGACCCCAGGGCTGTACGCACTGCGGAATCGAGATGGTCGGCGGCGACGCCGTAATCCCCTGACACCGGACAGCATGAGGGGCCGCGCGGCGGGGGGAATGGCCGTCGGGAACACGAGCGGGCAGTCGCCAGCGCCGAGCGTCCGCGCCGCGCCGCGGACCTGCACGGCGCGCCCGCTGAGCGCGACGCGATGCTCGCGAAGCGCCTTCATGCTCACGGCCGCTCGCCCGGGCGAGGCGCGCGGGGCGCGGTGGTCCGAGGTCGCCTTGGCCGCCGCCGTGTTGGACTATTCCCGCCGAACGGACAACCCTCTTTCTGCGTGCCGAGCCCGGAGTTCGCGGCGGCGCCCGCGGACGACGAGCCGCTGGATTCGACTGCGGGTGCCGGACGGCCGGCTGGACGAGGAGTCTCGGGGTGCTCAAGCTGCTGGGGCCGGGCCACGGCGGGCTGCTCTCGTTTCCCATGGAAGGCTACACGCTGGCGCTCGACTTTCCGCTGCGCACACGGGCACTGCCGCTGCTCGACGCCCTCGACGCGATCACCCACGCGCACGGCGGGCGCGTCTACCTGGCCAAAGGACGCCTGCTGCGATCCCGAACGCATCCGCCGCGGCTATCCCGAGTGGACCGCCTTCCAGGCCGCGCGAGCCGCGGCCGGCGCCGAGACGACGTTCGCCTCCGGCCTGTCGCGGAGGCTCGGGCTGTGACCGCACGCCGCGTCGACACCGCGCTGGTGGTCGGCGCGACGTCGGACATCGGCCGGGCGGTGGCGCGCCGGCTGGCGGCCGAGGGGTACGCCCTGCAGTTGGCGGCGCGCGATCCGTCCCGCCTCGACCGGGAGGTACGGGACATCCGGTTGCGGACCAGCGCGACGGTGACCGCGTACCTGTGCGACGTGCTGCAGGCGGACGGCGGGGCGCGCTGGTCGACACCCTCGATCCGCTGCCCGACGTGGCCGTCTGCGTGGTCGGGCTGCTCGGCGATCAGGTCCGGAGCGAGCGCGACCCGGCGGGCCGCCGAGCGGGTGCTGCAGACCAACTACGTCGGCCCGGCGCTGCTGCTGGGCGCCCTCGCCGAACGCTTCGCGGCGCGCGGTAGCGGCACGCTGGTCGGCGTGAGCTCCGTTGCCGGCGAGCGGGGGCGCGCGCCGCGAACTACGTCTACGGTTCGGCCAAGGCGGGGCTGACGGCGTTCCTGTCGGGTCTGCGCAACCGGCTCGCCGCGTCCGGCGTGCACGTCGTGACCGTCAAGCCGGGCTTCGTGCGCAGCCGCATGACCGACGGGATGGATCTGCCGGCGTGCCTGACCGCCGCCCCCGAAGAGGTTGCCGACGCGCTCGCCACCGCCACCGCGTTGCGCCGGCGCAGCGACGTCATGTACGTGCGCCCGATCTGGCGGCCAGTCATGGCGCTCGTCCGCGCCATCTCCCGGAGCGCCTCTTCAAGCGGATGCGCGTGTGATGCAGGGGCGTCGGACCCTGGGCGTGGCCGTCTCGCGCAGCGGCGGAGGGGGCGACTGGCGAGCGGGGCTCGATGCGCGGCGTGCTGTCGACGAGCCTGACGGCGGCCTACCTATCCCTACGTGCAGTGGTCGGATGGCCCCAGCTCGGTGCGGGCCACGCTGTGCGGCGGCCGGGGTTCGGCCGAGAACGTGCGCGAGACGGGCCGCGCGCGGTGCACGAGCGACCTGGGGGTTGCGGCTGGGTCAGGTCGAAGTGCGGCAGGGGCTCGGTTCGCTGGGGCGGCGGCGTGCGCTCGGGGTGCGGGCTGACGCGGCGTGGGCGCAGCTTCGGACCGGGGCGGGCGAGGAGACCCGCCAGGACGGCGGGGCGGTCAACCAGGTGCGGGCGGGCGTCGAAGTGTCGCGCCCGCTGCGTTGGGACAACGGGCTGTCGCTGCTCCGTTCGGCGAGGTGCACGTGTGCGTCGTCGACGGCGACGCGGGCCAGACGGGGGCCAGCCTCGAAGGTGGCCGGCGGGACGCGGCTCGCCGGCGGGCGGGTCCGGGTGGACGCGCAAGGCCGGCTGCTAGTGCTGCACTCGGTACGTCCCGCGGTCCTGTACGTCCCGCGGTGCAGCTTCTTGAACGCCGGGGCGCGGTCGGCGTGCTGTATGCTGGTTCTGGGCGTCTTCCGGGACGTGCAGAGTGCCCGTCTGGACGGGCACCCTGCCTCTCTGATAGGCTGCCATCGTAAACTGGGGTTTCGTTTCCCCCATGGCAAGGGAGGCTCAGGTGCATCGACACGATTCGGCGGAGCTTTTTGCGGTACCGCTCCGGTCCTGACTCGCGCGGGGGGCAACAGGAACAACACCCAAGCGAGCGAAGAATCCGGGAGGAGACGAACATGAACACTTGGATGCTGGTGGACGCGGCGCTGATCATCGCGGCCGGCCTGATCAGCATTCCGTGGCTGCGTGACGCGGTTGAGGTATCGCGCACGCGGGTCACCGAGTTGCCGCCGAACAACAACGAGTCGGCGGTGGAAGAATACTTGGATCTGCTGGGCGAGGCAGAGCGGGAGATCGTGATGTACGACGACGGCGACGCAGCGGATGGGTCGCTGTACGAGAGCCAGGCTGTCGTTGAAGCGCTCCGTGCGAAGATCGCCGACAATCCCGAGTTCACGGTGAAGTGCGTGCTGAACGATCAACGTCGGCGAACGCTTTTTGAGAGAAAGTTGGGCGCCTTGACGCAGGTGGACATCCGTCCCCGACGCGAGAACCAGGGCCGCGTCCACTACAAGATCATCGATGGCCGAAAGGCGTACGTGTCCCGGCATGGCCGCGGCGACATCTGCAGGGCTCGCAAGATCATCGACTGCACGAATTCGCAGCGCCGCAACGGTCGGCCCCTAGCGCTTCAGCGCTACTTCACCGATTTCGAGCGCTATGCATGAACTAGTGGTGTGTCACTAGAACAATTTGACACTTCAGCTTCCGCGCGTGCGACACAACGACCCCCAATCGGTGCCCGACAATCGGCGGGTTTCGCGGTGTTGTCGGTCACGGACAGCGATGTAAGGCCATTTCGCGGACACACCACTAGCGGAGCCACAGCTTTACATCGTTCTCGCTGTCACGGTGGCGACATTCGCTTGGCTCAACGGGCCGGATCAGGTGCGGGAGATGCGTTGGCTGGAGGTTTCCCTGGGCGGCCTGTTCGTTTCCCTTCAAATCCTGCATATCGCGCTCTACTCTGGCTTTACGGCGAGAACCAATCACCACTGTCATGTGGTGGTACTGATTGCGTACGTCCTCTTCTCCGCGTGGATGTTCAATGTCCGCTGGAGGCGGGTGAAGGATGAGCCGCCGCCGAATCTCGGCGACGACTGAAACGCTGCCCCAGGGGGGTCTCCCCCCCTGGGGCCTTTTTCCATGTATACGGGCGCGGTCAAACCGCTGGCACAGCGCTCTGACCGCCTCGTCTGCCTCGCGGTGCTCCCCAGCTCCAGGGCAGTGCCTCAGCCTCAAGAGAGGCGACGCCCGGCCTAAGAAGGCTCCGGGCCTTCCGCCAAGCCAGCGCGTCCACCGCGTCATCTACGCATGGAACGTGGAGTCGCCGGCGCCGCAGGGTCCTCGATGCACGCCGGCGGCGCGCCGCACAGGTCGGCTGTCAGCCGGCACGAGAAACTGCGCGTTATTGGCGAGGCCGGGGCGCTGGCCGCGACGCGCTGCCGGCCGCCGGGCGGGACGACGCACTGGTCGCGCCGAAGCCCTCGACGCCGTGCTTGAGGAACCGGCGGCGCCACGTGGCGATGGTCGGACGACACGTCGAGCTTCGTCGCAGGACGCCCCCCCACGCGGACCTGAGACGTGATGAAACGGAAGTACATGCCGAGCGTGTAGGTGCTCCTTCTCGCTCCTCTTAGGCTGTCAGCTAGGCTGTCAACGGCGGGCCGTGGGGTGCGTCTCAGGCAATGAATACGGGGGCTGTTGGTGCGGCTGGGACCACTAGACAACCACTTTGTAGTAGTGGAAGTCGGCGCTGCCGTGGTCGGTGACGCCCTGCATCTGCGGTCCCGGCGTGGCGTGGAGCGTCCAGCCCTCCGGGCAGTGCTGGCCGGTGGCCTGCGGCCCGTCGAGCACGCCGCAGCGGCTGCGGTCGAAGCGGGCGACGTGGCCGCTGCCCGACAGCGCGGTCCACACGATGCCGTTCGTGTCGATGTCGATGCCCCGCGGCGAGTAGCCCTGCACCGGCGCGTCGGGATTCTCGAACGGCGGCTGGTAGTACTCGGCCATGCACGTGCGCGGCGGGTCGTCGCCGAGCTCGAGGCGGACGATCTGGCCGGGCACGCCGCCCGACGCGGCCCAGACGACGCGCTCGGCGGTCGGGTCGGGCACGATGCCGTACCAGCCGCGCCCGAGCTGGCGGTCCTTCGCCGGGTCCGGCTCTTCGCGCAGGCCGGTCCAGGCCCCGATCCGCCCGTCGCCGGTGGTGTCGACGATCGTGGGACACCAGCCCTGCGACGCCTGCGCGTCGCCCGTTTCCTCGTACTGCCGCGTGTTGATCCAGCCGATGACGTCGCGGACCGAGCTCAGGTACAGGGTGTCGTCGTCGTCGAAGCCGAACTGCAGGTGGTGGGTGTTGAAGCAGGTGTCGATCAGCTCCACCTCGCCGGTGGCCGGGTCGTAGTACGCGACGTGCCGGGCGGCGGCGTCCAGCGGGTAGTGCCTGGCGAAGGCGTTGTCGGAGCCCTCGCGGCACCAGGACGGGTTGCCCGGACCCCGGATCTGGTGCGTCATCCAGACTCGGCCGCGGCCGTCCATCATCGGGTTGTGCGGGTTGCCGGGGTTGTTCCAGAGCAGCTCGTCGCCGTAGTAGAAGGACGGGTTCGGCATGTCCTGCGGCATGTACGAGACGAAGTCGCCCTCGCCGGGCGTCTCGCGGACCGGCACCGGCACGTCGCTGGCCTCGTGGGCGGCCGGGTCGACCCAGGCCAGCTTGTCGTGGGCGAACTCGACGCCGTAGACCGGTCCGCCCGCGTTCACGAGCGGGTCGCGCTTGTCGCTGGCGATCTCGTCGTGGATGTAGGAGGTCTCGCTGCCCCATTCCCACATCGTCAGCACGACGTCGCGCTCACGGCCCCGCGGCCGCGGGGGCGCCTCCGGCACCTCGCCCGCGGTGATGCGGTCGGTCCAGTCGGCGTAGGCGGCGATGCCGCGCTCGGGGCCGAAGCGGTTCATGGCCGCGGCCATCCGCGCCGCGCGCTGGCCCGTCACGATGCGGTGCGCCCAGGCCGCCTCCGTCGAGTCGAAGTCGGCGGCATTCGGGATCTCGCGCGTCGCCAGGTTGCCGAGCTGGTGGCAGAGCTGGCAGCCCTGCTTGAGCGTGTCGATCCAGTGCGCCTGGGTCCGCATGCCGGCGCCGATGCCGTTGCCGTCCGGGCCCGTGCCCGGAAACTCCGTCTTGTCGGGCACCGTCATCAGCGAGTACCAGTAGTTGGCCGGATAGACGGCGGCGGCCTCCTGCGGCGTCGACGCTGGCGTGGCCGTCAGGTCCAGCGTCTGGCCGGGCCGGGTGCTCACCCGCGGCGAATCCACCAGGCCGTAGCCGCGCACCCAGACCGCGTAGCGGGCATCCGGCAGGTCCGGCAGCACGTAGCGGCCCGCGTCGTCGGTCACGACGATCTTGCGCAGGCGGGTGGCCAGGTCGTCAGTCTCGGCGATGACCCAGACGCCGGCCTCGGGGCCGTGCGGGCCGCTGACCACGCCGCCGATGTCGTCGGCGTCGATCGCGACGGCCTGCGCGGCGGCGGCGGGAGGACTGCCGGGGACCAGGGCGGCGGCGCCCAGTGCGGCAACGGCGAGGGTCGCGATCGAGCGGGTGGCTGAAGCTGACATCGGTTCCTCCCCCGGACAGGTGTCGTCAAGCACGCGTTGCCGGCATTCTACCGCCCGTGCCGCGGCCGGCCGGGCGGCCGCTTCAGGAAATCTTCAGAAACTCGTATGCGGACGTTAAGGTTCCGGGGGTCCGGGGGCCGATACATTGGCCGGATGCCTGATCGTCGCCACTTCGTATCCGTGTTCGTCTGTTCGCTCGTGATTGTCACGGGCCTGGCGGGCGCCGCCCGCGCCCAGGGCGGCGGGGCCGTTGCCGGCGTCGTTGCGGACGAGACCGGAGGCGTGCTCCCGGGCGTGATCGTCGACCTCGACGCCGGGGACCTGGTGCTGACCGCGGTCACCGACGCGGCCGGGACGTACCGCATCGACGGGGCGCCGGCGGGACCGGCCACGCTCACGTTCCGGCTGGTGAACTTCTCGACGGCGCGGCAGGAGGTGACGGTGCCGGCCGCCGGCGAGACGCTGGCGGTCGACGCCACGTTGACGCTGTCGCTGACCGCCGACGTGGTGGTGACCGGCACGCGTACGTTCCGCAACATCGCCGACCTGGAGAACCCGCGGGAGAATCTGGTGGGCATCGCCACGGCCGCCAGCGTCGGCGCCATCACGGCGGCCCAGCTCGAAGCGCGGCCCATCATGCGGCCGGGCGAGGTGCTCGAAGCGGTGCCCGGCCTGATCGTCAGCCAGCACAGCGGCGAGGGGAAGGCCAACCAGTACTACCTCCGCGGATTCAATCTCGACCACGGCTCCGACTTCGCCACGACGCTCGCCGGGGTGCCGCTGAACGTCCCGGCCGCGGCCCACTTCCACGGCTATTCCGACTCCAACCTGATCATTCCGGAGCTGGTCAGCGGCGTGCAGTACAAGAAGGGGCCCTACTTCGCCGAGGACGGCGACTTCTCCGCGGCCGGCTCGGCCAACATCAACTACGTCAACGCGCTGGACCGTCCCATCGTGCACGTCAGCGCGGGGGGGCAGGGCTGGGCGCGGGTGATGGGCGCCGCCTCGCCGCAGGTCGGCGACGGCAACCTGCTCGTGGCGCTCGACCTGTCCCACAACGACGGGCCGTGGGTGCTGCCGGACGACTTGCGCAAGGCGAACGGGATCGTGCGCTACAGCCGCGGCGATACGCGCAACGGCTTCTCGATCACCGGCATGGGGTACACGGCCGACTGGAACGCCACGGACCAGGTGCCGGTGCGGGCCATCGAGTCCGGCCTGATCTCCCGCTTCGGCGCCATCGATCCGACCGACGTCGGCCGGACCTACCGACACAGCGTCGCCTTCGACTGGCTGCGGTCGACGGGCGACAGCTCGCTGCGCGTGACGGCCTACGGTCTGCGCTACGGCCTGAATCTCGTTCAGAACTTCACCTACTTCCTGGCCAATCCGATCGACGGCGATCAGTTCGAGCAGGAGGACCGCCGGACGGCGGCCGGCGGCAAGGTGAGCTACCGCCGCCTGGGCCGCTTTCTGGGCCGTCCGGTCGAGTCGCTGGCGGGCGTGCAGCTCCGCCACGACAACGCCGGCCGCATCGGCCTGTACGACACGGTGGCGCGGCGGCGCACGAACGCGGTGCGGGAGGACGTGCTGGTGCAGACGTCGGGCGGCCTGTTCGCGCAGAGCGACATCGAGTGGAGCCCGGTGTTCAGGACCACGCTCGGGCTGCGCGGCGACCTGTACGGCTACGACGTCACCGCCATCGACCCGCGCAACTCGGGCGACGGCTCCGACGGCATCGTCAGCCCCAAGGTGACCGCCGTGCTCGGCCCCTGGGCCGATACGGAGTTCTACGTCAACTGGGGACACGGCTTCCACAGCAACGACGCGCGCGGCGCGACGCTGACGGTCGATCCCCGCACCGGCGAGCGCGTCGACACGCTGACGCCGCTGGTGACCGCGCGGGGCGCCGAGGTGGGCGTGCGGACGGTGCGCATCCGCGGCCTGCAGTCGACGGTGGCGCTGTGGTACCTGGGCTTCGATTCGGAGCTGCTGTTCATCGGCGACTCCGGCGTCACGGAAGCGAACCGGCCGAGCCGGCGCTGGGGCGTCGAGTGGGCCAACTACATGCGCTTCACCCCCTGGATGACCGGCGAGGTCGACATGTCGTTCACCAACGCGCGGTTCACGGACTTCGATGCGGCCGGCCCGTTCATCCCGGGCGCGCTCGACCGGGTGATGGCGGCTTCGCTGACGGTCGAGCCCACCCGGCGCATCTTCGGGAGCGTCCGCCTGCGCCACTTCGGTCCCCGGCCGCTGGTCGAGGACGGCAGCGTGCGGTCCGAACCGACCACCATCTGGAACGGCGAGCTCGGGATCACCCTGAGCGCGCAGCTGCGCCTCTCGGTCGAGGGGTTCAACCTGTTCAATTCGGAGGTCGCGGACATCGACTACTTCTATGCGTCGCGGCTCCCGGGCGAGCCGCTGGCGGGGGTGGACGACATCCACACGCATCCGTCCATTCCCCGGACGGCGCGGGTCAGCCTGCAGGTGACCTTCTAGCAGCTTCAATCAGACGGGGCTGCGCCCCGAACCCCCGGCTTCGCCTGCGGGGACCCCGACGCGCTAGCGCAGCCGGACGTCGCCGCGGTGGGAACGGATGCGCAGCAGCGGCCCGCCGCCCGCGACCGTGCCCCGCAGGCGGTCGCCGGTCTGCTGCAGCGTCAGCAGCGGCAGGTCGTTCTCGAGGTCGGACCGCGACGACAGCTCGGCGTCGACCGTCAGCGGCTGCATCTCGGCCAGCTCGAAGGTGAAGTCGCCGCGCTCGATCGTGACGTCGGAATCGCCTTCGATGCGGGCCGCGCGCAGCACCACGTTCGTCCGCTCGGCGTCGATCAGCACCGACCCCCGCAGGCGCGTGAACACGACGCGGTCGCCGCGCTCCACGTCGAGCGTCAGCGAGCCGCTGAAGTCGCTGGCCTGCATCTGGCCGCGCTCGAGCTCGATCCGTGCCGTGCCGCTCAGCTCGACGAGGTTCAGGTCGCTGCGGTCGACGTTCATGGTGATGCGGCCGTCGAAGCCGCGCAGCGTCGTGCCGGCGCCCCGCTCGAGCTCGACGTCGAGATTCAATTCCCGCGGCGCCTGTATCTCGTAGTGGACGTCCGGCCGGATGCGCCGGCGGTCGAAGAACCCGCGCCGCTCGACCTCGCTGAAGTCGCTGGCGACGCTGACCGCGCCGGCCGTCTCCCGGACGTCGATCCGCGTGGCCTCGACGACCTCCCGCGCGTAGTCGCCGTCCGTTCCAGCCGGCACCTCGATGCGCGCCCGGATCTCGACCTGCGGCTGATCCCACGCCAGCAGCAGGACGCTGCCGCCGGCGGCGGCGACCGACAGGTTGCCGCCCGGCTCGAGCGCCACGGTCCTCTCGTACGAGTCGCCCTGGGCCAGGGCAGGGGCCGCCGCCAGCATCAGCGGCAGTAGACACACGAACGTGCGGTGCGGGGACATCGGCATCCTCCCGTAGACTGCGCCTCTTCTGACTATAGACGGAATCCCGGCGCGCCCCGTGCGGCGGGCAGGAGCGCCGCGCAGGACGCGGGAAGCCGCCGCCGGCTGCTGAAATCCGATCCGCGCGGCGGCCGGGTGTGTTACGTTTCTCGCGGGGAAGTACGCCACATGAATATCTTCACGCAGAAACGGGGATTGCTGCCGCTCGTCATCGGTTTCGTGGCGGGCTCGGTACTGTCCGCGCAGGCCTCGGACCTGCGCCTGATCGACGCCGCGGCGCGACCCGACGCCGGCGCCGTGCAGGCGCTGCTCGGCGAGGGCGTCGACGTCAACACCGCCCGCGCCGACGGCGTCACCGCGCTGCTGTGGGCCGCCCACTGGGACGATCTCGGCATGGTGGAGCTGCTGCTGGACGCCGGGGCCGACCCCAACGCTTCCGACGACCACGGGGTGACGCCGCTGATGCGCGCCTGCGAGAACGCGAGCGCCGCCGTGGTCCGCGCGCTGCTCGACGCCGGTGCGGACGCGAACGCGGCGCAGGAGAGCGGCCTCACCGCGCTGATGGTCGCGGCCCGGACCGGGAGCCGGGACGTCGTGCGGGCGTTGCTCGCCAGCGGCGCCGACGTCAACGCGACGACGACCGAGACGGGCGTGACGGCGCTGATGTGGGCGGTCGAGGCGCCCCATCCCGACATCGTGCACGTGCTGCTGGAGACCGGTGCCGACGTCGAGAGGTCCTCGAGCAAGGGCTTCACCGCGCTGCTCTTCGCCGTGCAGAAGGGCAACGTCGAGGTGGCGCGCATGCTGCTGGCCGCGGGCGCGGACGTCAACGGCAGCGGCTCGGACGCCACCCATCCGCTGCCGCTGGCCATCGTCAGCCGGCACTCGGACATGGCGTACTTCCTGCTCGAGCAGGGCGCCGACCCGAACGGCAGCATCCATGGCGTCTCGGCGCTGCACGCCGCCGCCGGCCGCGTCAGCACCTGGCTGGCCGACTGGTACCGGCGGCGCGGCATGCGCGCGGCATCGGTCAGCGGGGGCGGCCGGCTGGGGCTCGATCCGGCGTCGCGGGCGCCGCTGGTCAGGGCGCTGGTGGCCCGCGGGGCCGATCCGAACGCCCGCATCGAGACCTCGTCCGTCGTGCTCGGCTACCTCGCCAGCCCGCGGCGCGGCGCGTTCGAGCAGAACTCCGTCGGCACCGGCGACGTGCGGGGCGCCACGCCGTTGTGGGTAGCCGCCTTCTCGGCCAACGGGGGCGGACTGTTCGGCAACGATTCCGAGTACCACTTCGAGAGCGGACCGGCGGTTCTCAGCGCGCTGCTGGAGGCCGGGGCCGACCCGAACACGACGGCCGACGACGGGAGCACGCCGCTGATGATGGCGGCCGGCCTCGGCTACCGTTCGTATCAGCCGCACACGCCGCGGGGCCGCCGCTCGCCGCCGGTCGAGGAGGCGGTGCGGGTGCTGGTCGAGGCGGGGGCGGACGTGAATGCCCGCAACGAGGCTGACTTCACCGCGCTGCATGCCGCGACGTTCCGCGGATTGAACGAGGTGATCGAGTACCTCGTGGAGCAGGGCGCCGACATCGACGCGCGCGACTTCCGGGGACGGACCGCGTTCCGCATCGCCGAGGGCGCCAAGCAGTCGTTCCAGTTCCAGGCGTTTCCGGAGACGGCCGAGTTCCTGCGCGGGCTGGGCGCCAACACGCGCCTGGGCATCCCGGGCACGGTTCACGAGCGGGCGGACCGCGCCGTGGTCGAGGAGAACGAGCAACGCGCCCAGTCGCGCCAGGAGTCCGCGCCGTAGAACGGCGTAGACGGGGCGCAGCCCCGTCTGATTGAAGCGAGGTCTGAAGGCATGCCGAATCCGCTGCTCACGACAATCGGACTGCTGGCCGCCGCACTGGCGGCGGCCGGCGCGGCGGCCGCCGCCGAGCCGCAAGCCGCTGCCGCGTCCCGGGTGGCGTCGGCGGGGGCTGCTGCCGAGGGGCCCTCCCGCGCGTTGCTCGACCGCTACTGCGTCACGTGCCACAACGAGCGCCTGCGGACGGGCGGGCTGATGCTCGACAACGTGGATCTCGGCCGGATCGACGCGCATGCCGAGGTGCTGGAGAAGGTGGTGCGCAAGCTGCGCGCCGGGCAGATGCCGCCGCCCGGACGTCCGCAGCCCGACGGTTCGAGCGTCGAGGCGTTCACCGTGTCGCTCGAGTCGGCGCTGGACCGCCTGGCCGCCGCCACGCCGAATCCCGGCCGGGTGGCCTCCCGGCGCCTCAACCGGGTGGAGTACGTCAACGCCGTCGAGGACCTGCTGGCGCTGCGGGTCGATGGCGCCGAGTTGCTGCCGGGCGACATGTCGGGGCTGGGCTTCGACAACAACGCCGACGCGCTGGCGATGACGCCGGCCCTGATGGCGCGCTACACGGCGGCGGCGACGAAGATCAGCCGGGCGGCGATCGGCAGCCCCGACAACCGGCCGGTACGCCAGGTCTACTCGCTCGGCTTCGAGACGCAGAGCGCGCGCATGAACGAGGACATGCCGTTCGGCACCCACGGCGGCCTGGCGGCGCGGCACCTGTTCCCGCTCGACGGGGAGTACGTGTTCACCATCCGCATGAAGGGCGGCGACGGCGGCGGCGGCAGCGGAGTCATCGGCATCGGGGAGGATGACCACGTGATCGAGCTGCGCATCGACCACGCGCGCGTCGCGCGCTGGAACGTGGGCGGCGAGTTTCCGGGTGCGGATCCCGGCATTCTGATCCCCATTCCCGATGACGACGTGGAGGGCCAGCGGCTGCACGAGTACCGGCTCAACGCGGACAAGGGACTCGAGGTGCGCCTGCCGGTAGGCGCCGGCCAGCGGCTGGTGACCGTCGCGTTCGCCGACTCGAACCCGACCCCGTTCGACGGCGCCTACGGGCGGCCCGGCATCGATCGGCTGTTCGTCTCCGGGCCCTTCGACGGCAGGGTGCCGGACGAGACGCCGAGCCGGCGGCGGATCTTCACCTGCCGCCCGGCCGGCAGCCACGACGAGGAGACGTGCGCGCGGGAGATCCTGTCCGCGCTCGCGCGGCGGGCGTATCGGCGCCCGGTCACGGACGACGACCTCGAGCCGCTGCTCGGGTTCTATCGGGCGGGGCGCGAGGACCGCGACTTCGACGGCGGCATCGAGCGCGCGCTCGAGGCGCTGCTCTCGATGCCGGAGTTCCTGCTGCGCATCGAGCGCCAGCCGGCCGGCGCGGGCCCGGGGGACGTCTACCGGCTGAGCGACCTGGAGCTGGCCACGCGCCTCTCGTTCTTCCTGTGGCGCAGCATTCCGGACGACGAGCTGATCGAGCTGGCCGCCGCCGGCCGGCTGGGCGACCCGCAGGTGCTCGAGGCGCAGGTCGCGCGGATGCTGGCGGACCAGCGCGCCACGCGGTTCATGAACGACTTCGTCGGCCAGTGGCTGCAGGTGCGCAACATCAACGAGCACGTGCCGGACAGCGAGCTGTACGGCGCGTTCAACGACACGCTGCGGCGGGCGATGGTGGAGGAGACGCAGCTGTTCTTCGAGAGCCAGGTGCGCGAGGACCGGCCGGTTTCGGAGCTGCTCACCGCCGACTACACCTACCTGAACGAGCAGCTCGCCCGCCACTACGGGGTGGACGAGGTCTACGGCAGCCGGTTCCGCCGCGTGGCGTGGACCGACGACCGGCGCCACGGACTGCTCGGCCACGGGAGCCTGCTGACGATCACCTCCTACGCCAACCGCACGTCGGTGGTGCTGCGCGGCAAGTGGGTGCTGGAGAACCTGCTGGGCACGCCGCCCCCGGCCCCGCCGCCGAACGTGCCGCCGCTCGAGGAGACCGACGCGGCCGGCACGCCGACGTCGCTGCGCGAGAAGATGGAGCAGCACCGCAGCAACCCGGTCTGCGCGAGCTGCCACACGGAGATGGACCGGCTCGGCTTCGCGATGGAGCACTTCGACGCCATCGGCCGCTGGCGCGAGGCGGACGGCGGGGCGGCCATCGACGCCACGATCGAGTGGGCGGATCGGACGATCGACAGCCCGCGGGTGTTCCGGGAGACGCTGGCCGACCGCGGGCGGCAGTTCGTGCAGACGGTCACCGAGAAGCTGCTCACGTACGCGCTCGGCCGCGGCGTGAACTACTACGACGCGCCGACCGTGCGGCGGCTCGTCGGCGATCTCGAGCGCAACGACCAGCGCTGGTCGGCGCTGCTGCGCGGCATCGTGGAGAGCGTGCCGTTCCAGATGCGCCGGGTGCCGGATGCGCTGGAGGCGACGGCGGCGGCGGACGGCAACTGAGGAAGGGAAGGGACCAGCCATGTTCATCAGCAAGATGCATCTGCCGCGGCGCACCGTGCTGCGCGGCCTGGGCGCGACGCTGGCGCTGCCGCTGCTCGACAGCATGGTGCCGGCGCTCACTGCGCTCGCCAAGACCGCGGCGGCGCCCGTCCGCCGGCTGGGCGTGTTCTACGTGCCCAACGGGATGTCGATGCCCTACTGGTCCCCGCAGCAGGTGGGGCCGCTCGCGGAGCTGCCGCCGACGCTGCAGTCGCTGGCCGGCCTCGAGGACCGCGTGCTGATGTGCGGCGGGCTCGACGACGAATCCGCGAACCTGGTGACCGGGGGCGGCGACCACGCCCGCTCGGCCGGCACGTTCCTGACCTGCGTGCCGTTCAAGCTGACCACGGGCGCGGACGTGTACGCATCGGTGTCGATGGACCAGATCGCGGCCAGCGAGCTCGCGAAGGAGACCCAGTTGGCGTCTCTGGAGCTGGGCATCGAGTCGAACTCCATGGCCGGCTCGTGCGACGCCGGGGCGAGCTGCGCGTACACCAACACGGTGGCCTGGCGCACGCCGACGACGCCGCTGCCCATCGAGAACAACCCGCGCGCCGTCTTCGAGCGGCTGTTCGGCACGAGCGGCAGCACGGACCCCGCCGCGCGGCTGGAGCGGATGCGGAAGGATCGCAGCGTCCTCGACGCCGTCAACGCGGAGCTCGGCGAGCTCGGGCGGGTGATCGGGCCGGGCGACCGGCTCAAGCTCGACGAGTACCTGGCCGCCGTGCGGGACGCGGAGCGGCGCATCGAGATGGCCGAGCGCCAGAGCGAGCGGGAGCTGCCGGTCGTGGACCAGCCGGTCGGCACGCCGAGCGACTACGCGGAGCACGCCGAGCTGATGATGGACCTGCTGGCGCTGGCCTACCAGACCGACCTGACCCGGGTCAGCACGTTCATGCTGGCGCGCGAGGTGAGCGTCCTGGCATACCCGGAGATCGGGGTCTCGGACTCGCACCATCCGCTGTCGCACCACCAGGACAAGCCGGCCAACCTGGAGCGGCTGCACAAGATCAACGAGTACCACTTCAGGCAGTTCGCGCACCTGGTGAAGACGATGGCGGCGACGCCCGACGGCGACGGCACGCTGCTCGACTCCACGCTGCTGCTCTACGGCACGGGGATCAGCGACAGCAACACGCACTTCCACGACGACCTGCCGATCGCCGTGGTGGCCGGCCGGGCCACCGGCGTCACGGCCGGCCGCTACGTGCGCTACCCGCAGGGGACGCCGCTGGCGAACCTGTACATGACCATCCTGGAGAAGATGGGGTTCCCGGTGGAGAAGTTCGGCGACAGCACCGGGATGCTGAAGAACCTGTCGGTCTGATCGATCCGGCCGGCCGGCTCCGCGCGGCGGCGAAGCCGCGCCGAGCCGGCCGGAATTCCGCGGCGGGCGCGCCGTCTAGGAGTCTGCGGCGTCGCGCTCGAAGATGGCGGCTATCCCCTGGCCGCCGCCGATGCACATCGTCACCAGCGCGCGGGTGCCGCCCGTGCGCTGCAGCTCGTACAACGCCTTGATCGTCAGCACCGCGCCGGTCGCGCCGACCGGATGGCCCAGCGAGATGCCGCTGCCGTTCGGGTTGGTGCGGTCGGGCGGCAACCCCAGCTCGCGGCAGACGGACAGGGCCTGGGCGGCGAACGCCTCGTTCAGCTCGATGACGTCGAAGTCGTCGACGCCGAGGCCGGTCTTGTCGAGCAGCCGCCGCACGGCCGGCACCGGACCGATGCCCATGTAGCGGGGATCGACGCCGGCGTAGCTGTAGGCCACCAGCCGGCCCAGCGGCCGCAGGCCGCGCTTGGCGGCCAGCTCGCGCTCCATGAGCACGACCGCCGCGGCCCCGTCGTTGATGCTGGAGGCGTTGCCGGCGGTGACCGAACCGTCCTTCTGGAACACCGGGCGCAGCTTGGAGAGCTTCTCGACCGAGCTGTTGGGCCGCACCGTCTCGTCGGTGTCGAACAGCACGGTGTCGCGCTTGACGCGCACCTCGACCGGCGTGATCTGCTCCTTGAAGTAGCCCTGGGCGATTGCGTTGCCCGCGCGCTGGTGGCTCTCGACCGCGAGCGTGTCCTGCTCCTCCCGCGACACGTTGTAGCGCTCGGCCAGGTTCTCGGCGGTGACGCCCATGTGGCAGTCGTCGAACGGGTCGTTCAGCGCGCCTACCAGCATGTCGACGAGCGCCGTGTCGTTCATGCGCGCGCCCCAGCGCAGGGAGGTGGAGATGTACGGGCTGCGGCTCATGCTCTCCGCGCCGCCGGCGACCGCCGCGTCCGCATCGCCCAGCATGATCGTCTGCGCCGCCGTGACGATGGCCTGCAGGCCGCTGCCGCACAGCCGGTTCACGGTCACCGCGGGCGCCTCCTGCGGCAGCCCGCCCTTGATGGCGGCCACGCGCGCCAGGTAGTGGTCGCGCGCGTCCGTGTGGATGACGTTGCCGAAGACGACGTGGCCGACGTCGCCGGCGTCGATGCCGGCGCGGCTCACCGACTCGCGCACGCACTGCGCCGCCAGCTCGGTGGTCGGGATGTCCTTCAGGCTCCCGCCGTAGCCGCCCATGGGTGTTCGTGCTCCGCTGAGCACCACGACATCACGTGCCATTCGCCGTCTCCTTTGTCTGCCGCGCCGGGGATGCATTAGACACCGGGCGCCGAGCGGATCGCAAGCGCGAGCCGCTCCCCGGCGGTGGCGGCAGACGCGACAGGACTATGCTGTCCGGATGGTCGGTGAACAGCCTGCCGGGATCCGGATCGACCTTGCTCCGGCCGACACGACCTGGTATTGCGTTCGGCGGAACGGCGTCCCGAAGGGCTCCGGCTGGCTGGGCGACACCCCCCTTCACGACCTGCCGCGGCGTGTGGGAGCGCTCGATGGCACGGTAGTCGAGGTCTGCGTTGCTCACGACTTCCGCCCGGTCGAGCCCGCCCGGTTTTCCCGGGTCTTTTGCCAGCGTGCCCGCGGCCTGATCGGCATGGAGATCGGCTATCGGGGCGAAGTCTTCCGCATCGCGCCGACACGGATGGTCGCCGCCAATCGCAGCTTCAGGCGGGTGCTGGAAGGGTTCCTCGAACCACGAGGTGCAAACATCGACGAGTTCGCAGCCGAAGGCAGCCTGCGCGCCTTCTCCGCCCGGCAGTACCTGCTGTCCGGCGGCGATCAGGCCGGCGTCACGGAGCTGTTTCGCGGAGCGCCGCTCGTCGAGCCGACAGCATCCATCGACAGGGATCGCGCCGCGCACCTGGCTGGCGATATCGGGCGCTGGATGCTCCGCAACCTCTCGGCCGATGGCGAGCTGCCCTACAAGTACTGGCCCAGCCGCGGAGCGGAATCGCCGGCCGACAATGCCATCCGCCGCTTTCTGGCCTCACTGTCTCTCGCCCGCCTCGGAGAGCTTCGCGGCGACGCGGAGATCCGCGAAGCCGCCCGGCGCAACCTGCGCCTCAATCTGACGCGCTATTTCCGAAACATCGGCAGTGGGCGCGGCGCCATCGTCGAACGCACCGGAGCCAAGCTCGGTGCGGCTGCGATAGCCGCGCTGGCCATCCTGGAGAGCCCGGCGTCGGCAGAGTTCCTGCCCGAGGTGACCATGCTGGCTGCAGGCGTGGACTCGCTCGCGGACAGCGAGGTGGGATTTCGCACGTTCTTCTTCCCGCCGGAGCGCGACGGCGACAACTGGAACTTCTATTCCGGCGAAGCGTTGTTGTTCTGGGCCGAGGCCATACGGCGGGGAGCTGCATTCGCGCCGTCGCCGGCACGCTGGACGGCGGCCTTCACCCGTTGCCGAGACCGCCACTACCGTGCTCGAAATCCGGCATTCGTACCCTGGCATGCGCAAGCCTGCGCGGCCATGTTCGAGCATACGAATCGGCGCGAGCTCGCCGACTTCGTCTTCGAGCTCAACGACTGGCTGCTGCCCATGCAGCAGTGGGACCAGCGGGCCGGCCTGCCGCCGGATCTGCGGGGCCGCTTCTACGATCCGCGGCGCCCGGACTTCGGGCCGCCGCACGCCGCGTCCACCGGGGCGTACCTCGAAGGCCTGGCGGATGCCATGAGGTTGGCCCGTGCGACAGGCGATGGAGCCCGCGCCGACACCTACGAGCGCGCGATCGCCCGTGGTTTGCGGTCCCTGCGGCAACTGCAGTTCCGCGACCAGCGTGATGCGTTCTACGTCTCGCGGCGTGATCGCGTCATGGGTGCGCTGCGGACGGAGGCCTACGACAACGCGATTCGCGTCGACTCGGCCGCCCACGCGCTGGCAGCCGCCGTCAAGCTGCTGCGGCCGGGACGTCAGCCGACCGGCGGCAGGACGTAGTAGCCGCGACCCGGCGGGGGGAGCACGTCGAAGATCAGGTGCACGCGCGGCTCGTCGGTCGGATTGCGAGCGTCGTGCTCGGCCTTGTTGTCGAAGGCCCACAACTCGCCTTCCTGCATCACGACGGTTTCGCCTCCTGCCGTGAGCGGACTGCCTGCCGGACTCTGCAGAACGAGGTGAAAGCGATCGCGAACGCGATAGTACGCGCCGGCGTCAACGTGCGGTCGGACCCATCCTTGCGGCTGCAGCGTGACCAGGGTGGCGCGGCCGAGCTCGCCGCCCTGAAGCTCGGCGATCCGCTTGCAGAACGCTAGCGCGCGGGGGAACCGCGATGCCGCCCGCGCGGTCCGGCTTTCGTGAACGTCGTTGGCATTGCGCGCGCCCGGGGGAAGCGGCTTCTTCGCGACCCGCAGGAAGATGTTGCGGGTGTCGCGCTGACAACGGACCTTGCGCTGGCGGCTCGTGTCGGCGAGCCACATCTCCGGCGCCGCCGCGAGTTCCGACAGGAACGGCCTTGCGTCAATGCCGGCCGCGATCCTCGTGAAGCACGACCTCGTCTCCTGCCGCGCCGGGGCGGGCATGGCTATCCCGTCGATTGCCGACCAGGCCTCTCGCGGGAAGGTGTCCATCACGGTCCTCCTTTCCACTTGCTGAAACCGGCTGCGTCATTGATCAGGAAAAGAACAGGAAGTCCTCGGCGCCAAGGTCGCTCATGCCCACGCCAATCAGGGTGAGCTGGTCGCCTCCGCCGAGATCGATGGTCACCCCGTTCTCCGCCTCGCTGATCGTCAAATCGTCGAAGCTCGAGATCGTCGTATGGTCGCGAAGGTCGATCATGTCCTTCCCCGGGGTGAAGTCGGCGATGGTGTCGACGCCGTCGCCGGTGGCGAATACGAACACGTCGTCTCCTTCCTGACCATACAGCGTGTCGTTGCCCGCACCGCCCGTCAGCGAATCGTCGCCTTCACCGCCGTCGAGCCGGTCGTTGCCCGCACCGCCGCGAAGAACGTCGCCGTCCCCGCCTCCCCACAACCTGTCATCGCCCTCGTCGCCAACGAGCGTGTCGGCACCGGCGTTGCCCGCCAGCGTGTCGCTGCCAGCGCCTCCGCTCAGCCAGTCCTGCCCGTCGCCGCCCTCCAGGCGGTCGTCGCCGTCGTTGCCGTACAGCGTGTCGCCGCCCTCGCCACCCCGCAACTCGTCGTCGTCCCCGCCTCCCCACAGCCGGTCATTGCCCTCGTCGCCGACGAGCGTGTCCGCACCCGCATTGCCCGCCAGCGTGTCGCTGCCAGCGCCTCCGCTCAGCCAGTCCTGCCCGTCGCCGCCCTCCAGGCGGTCGTCGCCGTCGTTGCCGTACAGCGTGTCGTCGCCCGCGCCACTCCACAGCTCGTCGTCGTCCCCGCCTCCCCACAGCCGGTCATTGCCCTCGTTGCCGATGAGCGTGTCGGCACCGGCATTGCCCAGAAGCGTGTCGCCGCCAGTGCCGCCGCTCAGCCAGTCCCGCCCCGGGCCGCCTTCGAGCCGGTCGTTGCCCGCACCGCCGCGGAGCGTGTCATCGTCGCTGGTGCCTTTCAGCAAGTCATTGCCCGGGGTGCCTCGCCGCGCGGTCTCGTCTCCGTCGCCATCTCCGTCCCCGTCGCCATCGCCATCGCCGTCTCCGTCGCCGTCCCCGTCGCCATCCCCGTCTCCGTCCCCATCGCCGTCTCCATCGCCGTCACCATCTCCGTCCCCGTCTCCATCTCCGTCCCCGTCACCATCTCCGTCCCCGTCTCCATCTCCGTCTCCGTCGCCATCGCCGCCGCGATCGTCATCGTCGTCGTCGTCGTCGTCATCATCGTCGTCGTCATCATCGTCGTCGCCGTTCAGGGTCTCCAGGAGTGCCGACGTCATTGCATCCGACTCCGCATCTGACGCCATCTGCACCTCTGGCTCCGTACCGATCTCCAACTCCGGGCTCGGCTCCGTCTCGGTGACTCTCTTCGCCATGATTGCCTCTCATGCGTTTGACGGTCTTGACTAAATCAACTACCACACGGATCGAAAGGCTGCTGCTAACCCGGAAAATTCGTGAGGGGTCCGTCCCAGGTAGAGACACAAGAGCCTCCGTGTGCTAAAACGCTGTTGGCGACAGACGTTTTCGGCACGACGGAGGCTCTTGCGTGACGGACCCCACGATAGCACAGTCTGTTCTGTTCCCCGATCTGTTCGACAAGCCTCTGGTCGCGATGTTCGACCGCGAGCAGTCGAGCTCGGATGGCGGCGCCGTGCTGCTCAAGGCCGCCGAGCGCGTCTACGGGTTGGTCAAGGCATTCGGCCGGTGTCTGATTGACCGCCGGGCACCGGAGAAAGTCCGGCACACGCTTGAGGACCTGGTGGGCCAGCGGGTATTCGGGATCGCCTGCGGCCATCCCGACGGCAACGATTCGGACCGGCTCGCTGACGACCCGATCCACAAGCTGCTGCTCGGGCGCGACCCGCTGGCGGGCGGTCGGCTGGCGTCGCAGCCGACGGTCTCGCGGTTCGAGAACGGTGCGGGCCGCGTCGCGCTCTATCGGCTCGGACGCGAGTTGGCGGCGTCGGTCATCGAGCGGCATCGTCGCCGGCTGTGCGGGCGGGCGCGACGCATCACGATCGACCTCGACCCGACCGACGACCCGACGCATGGCGCGCAGCAGCTGACCTTCTTCAACAGCTACTACGACAGCTGGTGCTACCTGCCGTTGCTGGCCTTCGTGAGCTTCGACCGTGAGGCGGAGCAGTATCTGTGCGCGGCCGTGCTGCGGCCCGGCACGGCGCAGGCGACCGACGGAACGCTGGGCGTGTTGTGTCGCCTGCTTGCGCTGCTGCGGTCAGCGTTTCCCGAGGCGCGCTTTCTCGTCCGGCTCGACGGCGGCTTCGCCTCCCCGGAGGTCTTCGACTTCCTCGATGCCGAGCCGCGGCTCGACTACGTCGTGGCGATGGCCAAGAACGCTGTGTTGTTGCGCGCTGCCGAGCCCGTCATGGTGGCGGCCCGCACCGAGAGCATGCTGCGTGAGAAGACGGCGCACTTCTACCTCGACACCCGCTATCGCGCGGGCACGTGGGCTCGTGAGCGCCGCGTGGTGATCAAGGCTGAAGTCGTGCAACTCACCGGCCGGCAGCCGCGCGACAACCCGCGCTTCGTCGTGACCAATCTGCGCCAGACGCCGCGCTTCATCTACGAGAAGGTCTACTGCGGGCGCGGCGACATCGAGAACCGCATCAAGGAACTGCTCGACGGCTTGCAGATCGACCGCACGAGCTGCACCAGGTTCTGGGCAAACCAGCTGCGGGTCCTGCTGACGGCCGCCGCCTACGTGCTCATGCAGGAACTGCGGCTGAGGGCCGCCCGCACCGCCTGCGCCCGCACCCAGGTGACTTGGCTGCGCGACCGGTTGCTCAAGGTCAGCGTCCACGTCGTCCGCTCCGTCCGCCGGCTCGTCCTGCACCTGCCGCGAGCGACCCCATACCGTGACGTCTGGCGGCGCCTCGCCCTCGCTCTCGGGGCGCGCGCCGGATAGCGCGCCGTCACGCCGCCAACCTCAACCCCCGTATTGCACGCCAGCGCCCCGTCGCCGAAGCTGTCGGCGCGTTGTGCCTCGTGCGCGCCGTCACCCCGCCACGACCGCTTCACCCACGCTGCCACCGACCACACACCGCGTCCGAAACGTCCTTCGCGCGACGATCAGGCCCGACCTGGGACCGATTCGATAACCTCAAGAATAATCCGGGCTAATGGGACTCAGTCGCGAGAAAAACTGGTGCCCGGGTCACTCCTGGGCATGAAGCAGAGGGACTGCCGAGCCCATGCAGGGAGTAACATGGGTGCTGCCAGAGGAGGGATGCGGATGAGACGTTGGTGTGGGGCGCTGGGCACGGTGCTGGCGGCCGCGGTTGCGGCGGCCGGGGCACAGGAGGCGCACGTCCCGATCGAGTGGCGCTACGTGGGCGCCGATCAGGCGCACAGCAAGTACTCCGCCGCGGCGGACGTCACCCGCGACAACGTGGATCAGCTCGAGGTCGCCTGGCAGTGGGAGCCGGGCGAGCTGCCCATGCCGGAGCTCGGGGCCCGGCCCGGCTCGTTCCAGGCCACGCCGATCATGATCGACGACGTGCTGTACCTCTCGACGATGTACAACCGCGTGGTCGCGCTCGACGCCGAGACGGGCGCGGAGCTGTGGGCCTTCGACCCGCGCGCCTACGAGCGCGAGCCGCGCCACGCGTTCAAGCACCGCGGCATCGCCTGGTGGCGCGACGGCGACGACTTCCGCATCTTCCTCAACAGCCGCGACCGGCTGTACGCGGTCGACGGGACGACCGGTCGGCCCGTCGCCGGCTTCGGCGAAGGCGGCAGCGTCTCGCTGACCGACGGCCTGGGACGCCCGGTTACCTCGGAGGAGTTCGACCAGACGTCGCCGCCGGTGGTTTTCGAGGACCTGGTGATCGTGGGCAGCCGGGTTCCCGACCGGGTGCAGCGGCGCTTCGACCCGCCGGGGACGGTGCAGGCCTACGACGCGCGCACGGGCGAGCGGCGCTGGGTGTTCTTCACCATCCCGCAGTCGAACGACGACTTCGGGGCCGACACGTGGGAGGACGAGTCGTGGCGCTACACGGGCCACGCCAACGTGTGGGGACTGATGTCGCTCGACGCCGAGCGCGGCCTGCTCTACGTGCCGACGAGCACGCCGAGCGGCGACTACTGGGGCGGCCGGCGGCTGGGGGCGAACCTGTTCGCCGAGTCGCTGGTGTGCCTGGACGCGCGCACGGGCGAGCGGCAGTGGCACTTCCAGGCGGTGCACCACGGGGTGTGGGACTACGACTTCAACTCGGCGCCGAACCTGGTGACGATCACGGTGGACGGCCGCGAGATCGACGCGGTGGCGGAGGTGTCGAAACAGGGCTTCACGTATGTGTTCGACCGGGTGACGGGCGAGCCGGTGTGGCCGATCGAGGAGCGTCCGGTGGACACGGAGACGGACGTGCCGGGCGAGGTGCTGTATCCGACGCAGCCGTTCCCGACGAAGCCGCCGCCGTTCGCGCAGCAGGGCGTGTTCCTGGAGGATGCGAACGACCTGACGCCGGAGATCCACGCCCTGGCGGTCGAGGAGATGCAGCGGTTCCGGCTGGGGCCGCTGTTCACGCCGCCGAGCCTGCGCGGCACGCTGATGCGGCCGACCGTGAGCGGCGGGGCGGACTGGGGCGGCGCGGCGTTCGACCCGCAGACCGGCCTGCTCTACGTGCGCACGTCGGAGGGCACGACGACGAACCAGATCTGTCCGAACACCGGCGACGATCCGGTCGTGGACGTCGAGTACACCAACAACTGCCCGCACGGCGCCGCGGCGATGATGTTCGGCAACCGGCCGGGCGCCGCGCGGGTGGCCCGCAGCCGGCTGGGCCCGATTCCGCTGATCAAGCCGCCGTATGCGCACCTGGTGGCGGTCGACCTGAACGCGGGCGAGATAGCGTGGAAGGTGCCGTTGGGCGAGGGCAGCCGCGTCATGCGCAACCACCCGCTGCTGCGGGGCGTGGAGCTGCCCGCGCGCCTGGGGACGTTCAGCAACACGGGCTCGCTGGTGACGCGCGGCGGCCTGGTGTTCATCGGCGGCGGCGACCCGTATCTGTATGCGTTCGACAAGGCGACGGGCGAGGAGATCTGGCGCGGGGCGACGCCGTTCCGGACGAGCGCCAACCCGATGACCTACCGGGCGCGGTCGGGACGGCAGTTCGTCGTCATCGCGACCGGCGCGGGACCCGACGCCGCGCTCGTCGCGTTCGCGCTCGGCGCCGGATGAGGCTTTGAAACGGGCGCGGGATTGGTGGTACTCTGACGCGTGCTGGAGGTCCCCGCGAGCGGACGCCGGGGACTTGGGGCGCAGCCCCATCTGAAACGCCTGCAGGAGAGTGTGACGATGATGAAGATGTCCTGGCCGGTCGTCGGGTTGTTCGTGGCAGGGTGCGTCGTCGCCGGAGCCGCGGTGTCCGCGGCGGAGGCGGAGGGCGAGATCACCTTCAGCCGGGACATCGCGCCCATCCTGCAGCGCTCGTGCGAGAGCTGCCACCGGCCGGGCGGCGGGGCGCCGATGTCGCTCGTCAGCTATGCCGACGTGCGCCCCTGGGCGCGCTCGATTCGCAATCGGACGGCGTCGCGCGAGATGCCGCCCTGGTTCATCGACAGGAACATCGGCATCCAGCACTTCAAGGACGATCCCTCGCTCAGCGACGCGGAGATCGAGACCATCGCCGCCTGGGTCGACGCCGGCGCCCCGCAGGGGAGTCCGGCCGACCTGCCGCCGCCGCTCGAATGGGCCGCCTCCGGCTGGAGCATCGGCGAGCCGGACCTGGTCGTCTCGTCGCGGGTGGGCACGGTGGAGGCGGACGCGGCCGACTGGTTCGGGGAGTGGGATCCGCCGGCGCCCACGGGCCTCGCCACCGACCGCTACATCAAGGCCGTGGAGGTCAAGGAAGTGCGCGTGGCCGGCGACACGAGCGTGCGCAAGGACACGCCGGGGCCGCAGGGCGCCGGCCGGGCCGACCTCAACCTGTGGGTGGTGCATCACGCGGTGCTCACCGCCGCGACGCCCGAGCAGGCGCTCGAATCCAACGGCCCGGTGGCGGCCAGCGACGACGCCTTCCGGCTCACGTGGGAGCTGGGGCAGAATGCCCTGACCTACCCCGAGGAGGTGGGCGTCGAGTTGCCGGCCGGCTCGGTCATCACGTTCGACTCGATGCACCTGCATTCCATCGGCGAGGAGGTGCAGGCGCGGGTCGACGTCGCCTTCGATCTGCATCCGGAGGGCTACGAGCCCAAGTACCGGCAGCAGTCGCGCGCCATGGCCGGGGCCTTCGACTTCGCGCTCGACATCCCGTCCAACGATTCGAACGTGTTCCGCGACGGATTCTTCCGGCTCGACCGGCCGGCGCGGCTGATGACGTTCGAGCCGCACCTGCACTCGAGCGGCGTCCGCATGTGCATCGAGGCGCTCTACCCGAACAACGCGCGCGAGATGCTCAACTGCGCCGACTACGACCACAACTGGGTGAAGGTGTACGTCTACGAGGACGACGTCGCGCCGCTGCTGCCGGCCGACACGGTCATCCACCTGATGGCGTGGTACGACAACTCGAGCTCCAACCGCAAC
Organism: Vicinamibacterales bacterium; assembly: GCA_963665465.1. GTDB lineage: Bacteria > Acidobacteriota > Vicinamibacteria > Vicinamibacterales > UBA8438 > JAAXGX01. The sequence continues at coordinate 1,725,608 of OY762226.1, read as the reverse complement.
GTGGTCGATCCGCGCAACTGGAAGGGTTGGGGCAACCGCTCGATCGACGACATGTTCTACAACCTGCCGCGGCTCATCTACCTGACCGAGGAGGAGTTCGAGGCGGAGGTCGCCGCGCGCGGCGACAGCCCGGCCTTCGCGGCGACGCAGGATCAGCAGTAGCAACCGTCATACAGAGCAACGCTGCAGCCCAACAGGAGACATGGCATGAGAAGCGTGAGTCTGACGGCCGCCGGCATCCTCTTCGCCGGCCTGCTCGCGGCGCCGGCCCCGGCCGCGGAACGGGAGTCCGAGATTTCCTTCAGCAAGCACATCGCGCCGATCCTGCAACGCTCGTGCGAGAACTGCCACCGCCCGCAGGGCGCGGCGCCGATGCCGCTGGTCAGCTACGAGGACGTCCGCCCCTGGGCGCGGGCCATCCGCAGCCGTACCGAGGCCCGCGAGATGCCGCCGTGGTTCATCGACAGGAACATCGGCATCCAGCGCTACAAGGACGACCCGTCGCTGAGCGACGCGGAGATCGAGACGATCGGCGCGTGGGTGGACAACGGCGCGCCGCGCGGCAATCCGGCCGACCTGCCGCCGCCCCTCGAGTGGCCGGCCGACGGCTGGACCTACGGCACGCCGGATGTGATCGTGGCGTCGCCCGAGGGCATCGTCGAGGCCGACGCCGCCGACTGGTTCGGCGAGTGGGGCGAGACGTCCACGGGGCTGACCGCCGACCGCTACATCAAGGCCGTCGAGGTGAAGGAGGTCAGGGTCGAGGAAGGGCCGCAGATCGAGGTCGACGACACCGGCCGGGCCGATCTCAGCCTCTTCGTGGTGCACCACGCGGTCATCACGTCGGATGCGCCGGAGAACGTGGTCGAACCCCTCGATTGCGGCAACGAGACCTCCTGCGGCGGGCACAGCGGCCAGCTCCGGCTGACGTACGAGCTGGGCCAGAACCCCACGATCTTTCCGGACGAAATGGGCGTCAAGCTGCCGGCCGGCTCGGTGCTCACGTTCAACTCCATGCACCTGCATTCGATCGGCCGGGAGGTGCGCGCGCGGGTGGACGTCGGCCTGACGCTGCACCCCGAGGGGTACGAGCCGCGCTACGTGCAGAGCAACAACGGCTTCCGCGGCGCCAACATGTACGACTACGAGTTCGACGTCCCGTCGAACGACGACAACGTGATGCGCGACGGGTTCCACCGCATCACCAGGCCGACCAAGATGCTGATGTTCGAGCCGCACCTGCATTCGAGCGGGAAGCGGATGTGCGTCGAGGCCCTCTACCCGAACAACGTGCGCGAGATGCTGAGCTGCTCGAACTACGACCACAACTGGGTGAAGGTGTACGTCTACGAGGACGACGTCGCGCCGCTGCTGCCGGCCGGCACGGTGATTCACGTCATGGCGTGGTACGACAACTCGCCGACGAACAGGAACGTGGTCGACCCGCGGAACTGGAAGGGTTGGGGCAACCGGTCGATAGACGACATGTTCGTCAGCATCACGCGCACGATCGAGATGACCGAGGAAGAGTTCCAGGCCGAGGTGGCCGCCCGGGGCGGCCGACCGCTGTTCGCGGCGTCGCAGGATCAGCAGTAGCAACCAGGAGCGCAAGGGTAATGACGACTTCCAGCACCCGGTGGCGGGCGAGCGCACGGACCGTGATCCTTCTCACGACGGCCGTGATGCTCTCCACGCTGACCGCAACCAGTGGCCAGACCATCATCTACGAGCGCGGCCAGAACGTCGTGCCGGCGTTCGAGGGATGGGAGCAGAACCCGGACGGGACGTTCGACCTGATCTTCGGCTACATGAACCGCAACTCCCAGGAGAAGGTCCACATCCCGATCGGCCCGAACAACTATCTCGAGCCGGGTCCCGAGGATCAGGGGCAGCCGACCTTCTTCCAGCCGCGTCGCAACCGCTACATGTTCCGCGTCACCGTGCCGCCCGACTTCGGGACCCGGGAGATCGCGTGGACCGTAACCCACCGCGGCAGGACCGAGCAGGCGTTCGGCAGCCTCAAGCCCGACTACGTGAACGACTCGCCGCTGATGCAGAAGGACGTGGGCGGGCTGCGCGCGGAGCGGGAGATCAACCAGGCGCCGCTGGTCGACATCGAGGGGCCCGACGACGTGTCCGTGACGGTCGGCGAGCCGCTCGTGCTGACGGCGATCGCGACGGACGACGACATTCCGCCGCGCCGGGCGGCGTCGAGCCGCGTGCCCGTGAACTACAACGCCTGGGGCCTGCGGCTGGCGTGGATCGTGTGGCGCGGGGACGGCAACCAGGTGACGTTCGACCCCGCGCAGTTCGACATCCACCCGAACTACGACGGCAACTCGCCCTGGTCGCCGGGCTGGGAGCCGCCGCCGCTGCCGTCCGACGATCGGTTCGAGGTGGGGGCAATCTTCCACGAGCCGGGCACCTACGTGCTGCGTGCCTATGCTCATGACGGCGGCCTGGCGTCCGCCCGCGACGTGACGGTGACCGTCGGCGGCGGATAGGCATCTGCGCCGCAAGACGGTTACGGAGGTGAAATCGATGATGAAGTCGATCCGGATATCGAGCAGGGTGGTCGCCTGCTGTCTTGCCGTCGGGTTCGCGCTCGCCGGGCCGGCCCCGGCGCCGGCGGCGGCCGCCGAGGCCGAGGTCACGTTCAGCAAGCACATCGCGCCGATCCTGCAGCGGTCGTGCGAGAACTGCCACCGCCCGCAGGGCGCGGCGCCGATGGCGCTGATCAGCTACGAGGACGTCCGCCCCTGGGCGCGCGCCATCCGCAGCCGCACCGGGTCGCGCGAGATGCCGCCCTGGTTCATCGACAAGAACATCGGCATCCAGCGCTTCAAGGACGACCCGTCGCTGAGCGACGACGAGATCGCGTCGATCGCCGCGTGGGTGGACAACGGCGCCCCGCGCGGCAATCCGGCCGACCTGCCGCCGCCGCTCGAGTGGCCGGCCGACGGCTGGACCTACGGGACGCCCGACCTGATCGTGCCGTCGCCCGAGGGGACCGTCGAACCCGACGCCGCCGACTGGTTCGGCGAGTGGGGCGAGACGGCCACGGGGCTGACTGCCGACCGCTACATCAAGGCGGTGGAGGTGAAGGAGGTCAGGCTCGAAGAAGGGCCGCAGATCGAGGTCGACGACGCGGGCCGGGCCGATCTCAGCCTCTTCGTGGTGCACCACGCGGTCATCACGTCGGATATGCCGGAGAACGTGGTCGATCCGGTCGATTGCGGGAACGAGACCTCCTGCGGGGGCCACGACGACCAGTTGCGGTTGACGTACGAGCTCGGCCAGAACCCCACGATCTTTCCCGACGAGATGGGCGTCAAGCTGCCGGCCGGCTCGGTGCTCACGTTCAATTCGATGCACCTGCATTCCATCGGGCGCGAGGTGCGCGCGCGGGTCGACGTCGGCCTGACGCTGCATCCCGAGGGCTACGTGCCGCGCTACGTGCAGAGCACCGGCGGCTTCAGCGGCGTCAACATGTACGACTACGAGTTCGACATCCCGTCGAACGACGACAACGTGATGCGCGACGGGTTTCACCGCATCACGCAGCCGACGAAGATGCTGATGTTCGAGCCGCACCTGCACTCGAGCGGCAAGCGGATGTGCGTGGAGGCCATCTACCCGAACAACGCGCGGGAGATGATCAGCTGCGCCAACTACGACCACAACTGGGTGAAGGTCTACACCTACGAGGACGACGTGGCCCCGCTCCTGCCGGCTGGCACGCTCATCCACGTGATGGCGTGGTACAACAACTCGGCCACGAACAAGAACGTGGTCGACCCGCGCAACTGGAAGGGTTACGGCAACCGCTCGATCGACGACATGTTCTTCAGCATCACGCGCACGATCGAGTTGACCGAGGAGGAGTTCCAGGCCGAGGTCGCCGCGCGCGGCGGCACGCCGGTCTTCGCGACCTCGCAGGACCAGTAGGGACCGGAATCCGCGGCCTGCCGCCAGACACCCGGCGGCAGGCCGCGCGACGTTTCAGCGCTCGGCAGCCGCCCTCAGCGGCCGCCCTCGTTCGCCGCTTCCCACGCCTCGAGCTGCTCCCGCTTGGCCTCGAGCTCGCCCAGGCGCACGTTGCGCTCCCGGGCCGCCTCGTCGAGCGCCCACACCCGGTCGACGAGGGCGCCGCGGATGGCGCCCACCATGCCGTAGTTGTGCTCGTGGCAGGCGTACTCGAACAGCCGGTCCTGGTTGCCCTCGGTGGTCCACGAGTCGAGCGTGAAGTAGTTGACGGCCGTCCACGGCTGCACGAAGACCTGCGGGTCGTCCACCGTGTACTGGTACTCGAGCGTCTCGCTGTCGATCCGCCGGAAGCGCTCGGTCAGGCGGAACGTCTGGCCCGTGCCCGGGTAGTAGTGCACGTGGGCGGAGCCGCCGAACGGTCCGCCGTGGCCCGGCACGACGTTGTTGACGGTGTTCTTGAAGTTCATGGTCTCGACGACCAGCGTGTCGCCGTCCCAGCGTCCCCGCGGGTCGCCGTTCCACTGCCTGATGGACTCGCCGATCGGCCCCGGCTGCCGCACCGGAATGATCCGCACGTAGCCGTACGGCATGACGATGCTGACGTAGCCCGGCGTCTGGACGATCTCCTTCGTGGGCTGCTGGTTGTTGCCCATCATCTCGCCCGGCAGGCCGTTGCGCACGATGCAGCGTTCGGACAGGCCGCGGTCTTCCCAGTCGTCGCCCTGGCTGCGCTCGCTGCGCGCCTCCTCGCGCGCTGCCCAGGTATCGAGCGCGCCCCGCGTCAGCGGCGGCATCTGCCCGTCCGGCGGATCGATGATCTGCGACGTGCGCAGGGAGATCCGCGGGGCGGTCGGGTCGGCGCTCCAGAAGGCGTTGTACTCGGCGCCGGCGAGCCGGTAGCCGGGCTGGCCTTCGTCCGGGCGGTCGGCCCGCGCGTAGCGCTGGATGTCCTGCTCGACGAGGTTCTCGGCGATGGCGTCGTCGTCGTCCGTCACCACCCGGCGCAGACCGAGCCGCTCGCGCTCGGCCGCCTCCGCCTCGGTCATGAACTCGCGCATGCCGAACTCGGCGGGCCGCTCGAGCGGCGTGTACGTGCGCGTATCCCACATGCCCTGCAGATCCGGATCGCCCCACGGGGTGCGGGGCGCCGTGTAGCCGGCCCCGTCCGCGCCGGGCGACTGGCCCGCCAGCGGCACCGGCGCCAGCCCGGCCGCGATTGCCAGAACCGCCGCGATTCCTGTTGCCACCACAAGCTTGTTTCTCACCGCTGCACCTTCCTTGACTGGGTCCTGCTGCCTACTGGCCGGCTCCCTCGAGCAGGCCTCCGTAGATGTACTCCTCCGCCAGGTCCACGCACTTGAACTCCAGCAGCCTGGCGTTCTCCTCGATACGGCGATAGAGCGGGAAGCTGATCGTCCACGGCCGCGTGAACACCCGCGGATCCTCGATCGTGGCCTCGTACTGCAGATGGTACGGGCTGATCGGCGTGTAGCGCTCGACGACGTGGAGCTGCGCGCTGTGGTGGTTGCCCGCCCGGTCGAGCCAGGGCAGGTCGTGGAAGCCCGTCACGTCGACCACCAGCGTGTCGCCGTCCCAGGAACCGTTCGACCAGCCCATCCAGAAGTCGATCGGGGGCTCGGTGGGCCGCCCGATGGGGATGGTGCGATTGGCGTTGGCGAACTGGTAGGCGATGACGATGCGGTCCGTGCTCTGGATGATCTGGAACGGATACGGCATGTACGCGGCGCGCGGCACCCCCGGCATGTAGCACTTGGCCTCCGGGTCGCCGACCGTGTTGAGGTTGTCGACGTCCACGTCGAGGCGCCTGGCGAAGTTGGCCTCGCGCCTGGCCAGGGCCTCGGGCCGGTACGGGATCTCTCCGCCCCGGACGATGCTCTGGCCGGGCGGCTGCGCGCCCCACATGCCGAGCAGGCTCGCAAACGGCCCCGCCTCGGCGCCGTGGTCCTCGATGTTCCAGTTGGCCGTGACGAACGCCTGCCAGATTCCGGTCAGGTCCGGATGCGACGTGCCGGGCAGCCGGGGCGCCCGATAGACCTGGACCTGGCCTGCAGCCGATCCCGCGGAGAGCCACAGGGCGCCGGCCGCGCCGGTGGCGACCAGGAGTACCGCTGCGGTGAATCCCCTGAGCCGAATGCCGATGTTCATCTTGATGTGACCTCCTCCCGGAGCACGGCTGCCCCGTGTGACCCTATAGCCGACCCCTCCCGCCGCGGTCAAGAAGATTCCGCCGGCGGAGCCGGGCCCGCGACGCCTTGCATTGGCCTCGGCGCCATGTGACGATAATGCCGTGGTGAAGTCTCTCACAATGACTACGAGACGGCTTCTGCGTGCGTGCCTGCCGGCGGCGGCAGCCTGCGCCGTTCTGGTTGCGCCGCTCCGGGCGCAGCCGGACGACCCGGGGCAGGCGTACCGCGCGGTCGTCGACCGCTACTGCGTGGCCTGCCACAACGCGCGCCAGCTGACGGCCGGTCTCGACCTCGACGCACTGGACATGACCGCCGTGGGCGACCATGCGGAGGTGTGGGAGAAGGTCGTGCGCAAGCTGCGGGGGCGCCTGATGCCGCCGGCGGGCCGGCCGCGGCCGGCGCGGGAGACGTACGAGCGGTTCGCTTCCTGGCTGGAGACGGAGCTCGACCGGGCCGGCGCGGCGGCTCCCAATCCCGGGCGGCCCGTGTTTCATCGGCTCAACCGGGCGCAGTACGGCAATGCGATCCGGGATCTGCTGGGGGTCGACGGCGAGTTCGCGGCGTCGCTCGTGCCGCCGAATGCGTCCACCCACGGCTTCGACAACGTCGCCGCGGTGCTCGGCGTCGACCCGACCCTGATCGAGCGCTACCTGTCCGCCGCGCGGCGGATCAGCGCCCTCGCGATCGGCGATGCGCGGGCCCGTCCCGCGCCGGTGACCTACCGTGCCCCGGCCGATCTCACGCAGGACGACCACCTCTCCGGGATGCCGTTCGGCACGCGCGGCGGCCTGCGCGTGCGCCACCACTTTCCGGTCGACGGGGAGTATTACATCCGCGCCAAGCTCGGCCGCAACGTCCACGAGCTGATCCGCGGCCTCAACGACCACCACGAGGTCGAGTTCAGCCTCGACGGCGAGCGGCTGGCGGCGTTCCCCATCGGCGGGCTCGGCCCGGGCACCGGCGAGCGCGCCGACTACGACAGCCACCGCCACGGCGGCTACCGCACGGCGGACTTCGAGGTGCGGGTGCCCGTGACGGCCGGGCTGCGCGAGGTCATCGTCACGTTTCCCAAGACGAGCGCGGCCCTGCTCGAGGACCGGCCGCCGACGCTGGTCGGGGTGCCGCTGCAGGGCCCGGCGCTGCGCCAGCCGTTCGTCAAGGCCTACGTGCACTACTTCGAGGACGGGCTGCCCTACATCACCCGCCTGGACATCGAGGGTCCGCACGGCGTGACCGGTCCCGGAGACACCGAGAGCCGCCGGCGCATCTTCGTCTGCCGGCCCGCGCGCGCCGCGGACGAGCGGGCCTGCGCCGGCGACATCGCGGCCGCGCTGGCGCGCCGGGCCTGGCGCCGCCCGGTCGGCGACGAGGACGTGGCGGAGCTGCTGCAGTTCTACGACGCGGAGCGCGGTCGGGGCGGCGGTTTCGAGGCGGGCGTCCGGATGCTCGTGCGCGCGCTGCTCGTGAGCCGCGAGTTCCTGTTCCGCGTGGAGCAGGAGCCGGCGGGGGTCGCGCCCGGCACGCCGTATCGGCTCGGCGCCCGCGAGCTGGCGTCGCGCCTCTCGTTCTTCCTGTGGAGCAGCATCCCGGACGACGAGCTGCTCGCGCGGGTCGAGGACGGCTCGCTGCGCGATCCGGCGGAGCTGGAGCGGCAGGTGCGCCGGATGCTCGCCGACGAGCGCTCCCGGGCCCTGGTGGAGAACTTCGCCGGGCAGTGGCTCCACCTGCGGAACCTGCGCTTCGCACAGCCGCACCCGCTCTCGTTCCCCAACTTCGACGACAACCTGCGGCAGGCCATGCGGCGCGAGACGGAGCTGCTCTTCGAGACGGTCCTGCGGGAGGATCGGAGCGCCGCCGAGCTGCTGACCGCGGACTATACGTTTCTCAACGAGCGGCTGGCGCGCCACTACGGGATTCCCAACGTCAACGGCAGCCACTTCCGGCGGGTCCCGCTCGACGATCAGGCGCGGCGGGGGCTGATTGCCCACGGCAGCGTGCTGACGGTCACCTCGCACCCCACGCGCACCGCGCCCGTGCTGCGGGGCAAGTGGATTCTCGAGAACATCCTGGGCACGCCGCCGCCGGCCCCGCCGCCCGACGTCCCGGACCTCCAGGAGAAGAACGCGGAGGGCCGGGTGCTGTCGATGCGCGAGCGCATGGAGCAGCACCGCGCGAATCCCGTGTGCGCGAGCTGCCACGCGCAGATGGATCCGCTGGGGCTGTCGCTCGAGCCGTTCAACGCCGTCGGCGAGGCCCGTAGCCGCAGCGAGTCGAACGGTCCCATCGACGCCTCCGGCGAGATGCCGGACGGTACGACGTTCGAGGGGCCCTCGGGGTTGCGGAGCCTCCTGGCGGAGGAATCCGAGCGCTTCGTGCACACGCTGATCGAGAAGCTGCTCACCTACGCCCTCGGCCGCGGTCTCGAGTACTACGACGCGCCGACGGTGCGGACGATTCTTCGCGAGGCCGCCCGCGACGACCATGCCTTCTCGTCGATCGTGCTGGGCGTTGCCCGCAGCGTGCCGTTTCGGATGCGCCTGTCGTCGGAGGCGCCGCGCCCGGAGAGCACGGTCGCGGCGGCCGTGCGCCAGGAGCCTGCGCCGTAGCATGGCCGGGGGTTCGGGGCGCAGCCCCGTCTGATTGAAGCGCCGGGGAGAGAGTCGGACTCATGTTCATCACCAGCAGATCGTTGCCGCGGCGGACGGTGCTGCGCGGCCTGGGCGCGACGCTGGCCCTGCCGCTGCTCGACGCCATGGTGCCGGCGCTGTCGGCCGCGTCGAGGGCGGCCGCGCGGCCGGCGCGCCGGGCAGGTTTCGTCTACGTCCCGAACGGTGCGGTAATCGACGAGGCGGCGCACGGCATCGACGCCTGGTCGCCGATCGGCGAGGGTTCGAGCTTCGAGCTCTCCCCGATCCTCGCGCCCCTGGCGCCGGTGCGCGACCGCCTCGTCGTGCTGTCCGGGCTCGACCATCCGATGGCGCGCTCGATGGGCGACGGGGCCGGCGACCACGCGCGGGGCACCGCGACCTGGCTGACCGGCGTGCACCCCAAGAAGACCGAGGGGATCGACGTGCGGGCCGGCACGACCGTCGATCAGCTCATCGCGGCGGAGTTCGGCCGGGAGACCCGGCTGCCGTCGGTGGAGGTCTCGCTGGAGTCGCCCGAGCGGGTCGGCAACTGCGAGGTCGGCTACAGCTGCCAGTACCTGTACACGATCTCCTGGCGCACGCCGACGACGCCGCTCCCGATGGAGAACAACCCGCGGGTGGTCTTCGAGCGCCTGTTCGGCGAGGGCGGCACGGCCGCCGAGCGCCTGGCCGAGAGCCGGCGCGACCGCAGCATCCTCGACTGGGTTACCGGGGACATCGCGGACCTGCGCCGGGGGCTCGGCGCGGCCGACCAGCTGCGCGTCGCCGAGTACCTCGACAGCGTGCGCGAGGTCGAGCGCCGCATCCAGATGGCCGAGCGCGAGGGCGATGCCGTCTCGCTGGAGCTGCCGCCGCGGCCGATGGGGATTCCCGACGGTTTCGAGGACCACATCAAGCTGATGTACGACCTGCTCGCGTTGGCCTGGCAGGCCGACATCACCCGCGTCGGGGCGTTCCAGATTTCCTACGAGACCAGCTCGCGCACCTACCCCCAGATCGGGGTGGCCAACTCGCACCACTCGCTGTCGCACCACGCGCAGAACGAGGAGAACATCGCGAAGCTGATCAGGATCAACACGTACCACATCCAGATGCTCGAGTACTTCCTCGAGAAGCTGCGCGCGACGCCGGACGGCGACGGCAACCTGCTGGATCACTCGCTGGTGCTGTACGGCGGCAGCATGAGCGACGGCAACGACCACAGCCACTACCCGTTGCCGTGCCTGCTCGCCGGCGGGGCGGCGGGCCGGCTCGGCGGCGGCCGGCACCTGCGCTACACGGACCGGCCGGCGATGACGCGGGCGCTGCTCAACGTGCTCGACCTGATGGGCGTCCCGGCGGACGACTTCAGCGATGCCACGGGGGAGGACGCGCGCCTCGCGAATCTGTAGGCGCGTTGCGCCCCCGCGCCGCCCGTTGGCTCGGGACGCAGGACGAGCGACCATGAAGCTCGCACTCCGCGGCGGTCTGTGCGTCGGCGTGCTCCTGCTCGCGGCCGGCGGTGCCCTGGCGGGCAACGCCGACGTCGCCCTCGTCGACGCCGCCGAGCGGCGGGACGCGCGGGCCGTCGAGGCGCTGCTGGCGGACGGGGCGGACGTCGGCGCCCGCGCGCCGGACGGCACGACGGCCCTGCATTGGGCGGTCCACCACGACGACCCGCATCTGGTGCGCCTGCTGCTGGGCGCCGGAGCGGACGCGAACGCCGCGAACCGCTACGGCGCGACGCCGCTGCTGCTGGCCTGCACCAACGGGAGCGCGCCCGCGGTGGAAGCCCTGCTGCAAGCCGGGGCGGACCCGGACATGTTCGCGGCCGGCGAGACGGCGCTGATGACCGCGGCGCGCACCGGCAGCGTGGACGTGGTGCGCCTGCTGCTGGAGCACGGCGCAGACCCCCGCCTGATCGAAGCGCTCCGCGGGCAGACGGCCCTGATGTCCGCCGCGGGCGCGCGCAACGCGGCAGTGGTGCGGGAGTTGATCGAGCAGGGCGCCGACGTGCACGTGCGCTCCAGAGGCGGTTTCAGCGCCCTGACGTTCGCCGTCCGCGCGGGCGCCGCGGACGCCGTGCGCGTGCTGCTCGAGGCGGGTGCCGACGTCGACGACAGGCTGCGCGAGGGCACGAGCGCCCTGATGCTGGCTATCGTCAACGGTCGCTACGACCTCGCCGCGTATCTGCTCGACGCGGGGGCGAACCCGAACGCCATCGACGCGGGACGGACCGCGCTGCACATCCTCGTCCAGACGCACAACTGGGACGGCCTCGACAAGGCGGCCGTGATCGAGACCGGCGACATCGGCTATCTCGGGTTGATGCGGAAGCTGCTGGCCCACGGGGCGGATCCGAACGCCGGCATGACGAAGGACCGGACCGTACGGTTTCCCGAGGGGATCACCGCGAGCGGGCAGTCGTTCGCGGTGAACGTGATCGGCGCGACGCCGTTCTGGTGGGCGGCCCGATCCGCGGACCTGCCGGCCATGCGGCTGCTGCTGGAGCACGGTGCCGATCCGCTGCTGGCGACCGTCGAGAACACGACGCCCCTGGCCATGGCCGCGGGCGTCGGGTATCTGGACGGCCAGACGCCGGGCTCCGAGGAGGACGCGCTCGAAGCCGTGCGCATGATTCTGGATCTGGGCGCCGACATCAACGCCGGCAGCGAGTGCGGCCGCGACGCCCTGGCGGACGCATCGCCCTATCGCGGACTCTGCTGCGGCTGGACGCCGCTGCACGGCGCGGCGTCACGGGGCGCCGATTCCGTCATCCGGTTTCTCGTCGAGCAGGGGGCGCGGCTCGACGCGCGGGATGCCCGCGGCCGGACGCCGCTGGACCTCGCGGAAGGGCACGTCCTGTACATCAGCGTCTACATCCGCGAGAGCTCGGCGCGCCTGCTGCGCGAGCTGATGCGGGAACGGCGGGTCGAGCGCTAGGAGCATGCGGCAGGCGGCGGAGGTGACGAGGTGACGATGCCGAGACGCAACGTACTGGCAGGTGGCTTGATCGCGGTCGCGCTGGTCGCGGTGTTTCCGGGCGGCGCGGCCCGCGGCCAGCAACCCGAGGAGGTGACCGCCGCCGTCGTGGAGCGCTGGATGGACGAGCTGTCGAACTGGGGCCGCTGGGGGGCGGACGACCAGCTCGGCGCCCTCAACCTCATCACGCCGGCCAAGCGCCGGCAGGCGCTGGCGCTGGCGACCGAAGGGCTCGTCGTCTCGCTGGCGCGGCAGCCGCAGGTGATGCCGACGTCGGCCACGCCGGCGGGCGAGCGGCCGGCGAGCGCGTTCTGGCATCGCGACTTCGTGATCCCGCAGAACGGCATCGCCATCGAGAACATCTCCATCTTCTACCACGGCGAGGTGCACACGCACCTCGACGCGCTCTGCCACTTCGGCTACAAGGGCCAGCTCTACAACGGCGTCCCGTTCGCCGAAGCCGTGAACGCGGAGACCGGGTGCACCCAGATGGGCATCCACAACCTGCAGGAGGCCATCGTCAGTCGGGGCGTCCTGCTCGACATCCCGCGCCTGAGGGGCGTCCCCTACCTCGAGCCCGGCACGGCGGTGACGCCGGCGGACATCCTGGCGTGGGAGGAGCAGGCGGGCGTGAGGGTCGGCCCGGGCGACGTCGTCCTGTTGCATACCGGCCGCTGGCGGCGGCCGCCCGACCAGCAGGTGCCGACGGCGGGCTGGCACCCGGCCGTCGTGCCCTGGTTCAAGGAGCGCGACATCGCGGTCATGGGCAGTGACGGGACGCAGGACGCCGTCGTGTTCGACGACTTCCGGTTTCCCGTCCACGTGCCGGCGCTGGTCGCGCTGGGCGTCCACGTGATCGACGCCGCCGACCTGACGGCCGCCGCGGAGATGGCCGCCAGGCTGAACCGCTGGGAGTTCCTGTTCGTGGCCGCGCCGATACGCATTCCGGGGAACACGGGCTCGCCGTTCAACCCGGTGGCCATCTTCTAGTAGACGGGGCTTCGCCCCGAGCCCCCGGCGTCCGCTTGCGGGGGCCCCTGCGCCCCGCGCCGCTTCCGCCGAGGCGCGCCGTGCGCGCCTTGGGGCCAGCGTGACGATCGTGTTGGTGGCCCTCTTCGGAGTGTGCGTCGCGGTTCAATGCGGCCGTATGCCGCGACGATGGGGGAAGGCGACGCTGCACGCGGGGGTGGAGCAGGTCGTGCGGGACGCGCAAGAGACCGCCAGCCGCCGGCGTCCCTTGGCCCGCCGACTCAGCTGGCGGCGGGGGAGGCTTGCCCGGGCGCCGGCAGCGAGGGAGGCAGCAGCCGTTGCGCTGCGCTCACCAGTCGATTCTTCCAGGCGACCCGCTCGAGCCAGGGCTCCGGAATGCCGCTCAGGCCGTAGAGGGCGCCGGCGAGCTGCCCCGCCACCGCCGCTACCGTGTCGGCGTCGTCGGCCAGGTTGGCCGCGAGCAGCACGGCGCCCCGGAAGTCCGCGGTCCGGGCGACCGACCAGATGGCGGCCTCGAGCGTGTGAACGACGTAGCCGCTGGAGCTGATCGTGCTCCGTGCCCGTCCGCGCCAGCTTCCGGCCAGGACCCGGGCGATTGCAGGCGCTCCCTCGACGGTCCTCGGCGCGAGGAGCGCCGCCCGCGGCGACCCGGCGATGGCGTCCGCGAGCAGCTCCGCGAACGCCCGGCAGGCATCCACGGCCTCTTCCGCCGCGTGAGTCGTCCGCGACTGGTCCGCGGCGGCGGCGATCAGGCGCGGCCGGTCGTGCGGGAAGCGGAGGGCGACGGGGGCGAGCCGCATCAGCGAGCCGTTGCCCGCGGTCTGCGGATCGGTCGAGCCGGCGCGCGGCTCGTCGGTCTCCCGGTAGCGGGCCAGCGCCTCGCGCGTGGTTGTTCCGATGTCGAAGCACCGGCCGACGGGCGAATAGGCGCCCTGCTGCCACCACCTGACGAAGCGGTCCATCAGATCCCGGCAGTCGACCGCGTCCTGCCCGCTGGCCGCGAGGCTGTCGGCCAGCGCCAGGGCCATCGACGTATCGTCGGTCCACGTGCCCGGCGGCAGGTCGAACGGGCCGCCCCCGACCATGTCCTCGAGACGGGGCTGCGCATCGCGGGCACGGAACTCGAGCGTCGTACCGACCGCATCGCCCACCGCCAGACCGAGGAAGGACCCGAGCGCCCGGTCCCCGATACTGTCCGCGGTCCGGGACGGAACGAGCGGCGCGCGCGGCCCGCACGCCGCCACGTGGGCCTCCTGCGCGACGGTCTCGATGGCCTGCGGCGACCGGGCGGCGCGCACCTGCCGGATGGCGTCGTCCGGGCGCGCGCCCAGCTCGACGAGCAGGCGGGCGGCAACGGTGCCGGCGCGGCCCAGACCTCCCTTGCAGTGGACGAGGACGTCGAATCCCGCGCGGAGGCGGTCACGGAGGGCCTCGCCCGCGACCACCCAGCTCGCCTCGAAGTCGTGTCCCGGCGGCTCCCCGTCCGGGATGGGCAGGTGCCACCACTCCATGTGCCGGTCCCGTACAGCCCCGGGCAGGTCGCGCACCTGCAGGCAGTCGAGCTCCTGATCGGTGATCAGGCTCACCACCGCGGTCGCTCCCCAGTTCGCGATCGCATCCAGGTCGGGATCGAGGTCCCGCGCCCACGCCCCGGTCAACCCGGCGGGGTCCGTCTTGCCGGGGCACAAGGTGATGCCGACGCGGCCGTGGTCGCCCCCGGCGGTCACGGCCGCGATCTGGAGCGGGTGGCTGCGGCTGGTCCTCAAGGTCCGAGCTCGTCGGCCGCTACCTCGCGGTCGGCGCGCTCCTGAACGGATCCCGGAATGCCCAGGCGGGTGTCGGCGCCCAGCTCTCGCAGCAGGTTCGCGGTCTCCGGGTAGGCCTGGAACTGGAACGACTGCTTCGACCCCTCGGCGAGGCGGAACGGGGTGCGCCCGCGGAAGTCGCGGGCGTCGAGGTCGGCGCCCTGCTCGACCAGGTACTCGATGACCTCGTTCAAGCCGCGGTACGCGGCGCCGTGGAGCGCCGTGAAGTCGGCCTCGTTCACCCCGTGTATGTCGGCGCCGGCCTCGACCAGCGCCCTGACGGCCTCTTCCGCGCCCCGCGAGCGGGCCCCGCGGACGAGCTGCGGCCGGAAGGTGGGCCGGCCGAGCCCGGCGGCCGCCATGAGCGGGGTCGTGCCGTCGTCGGTCGTCAGGTGCGGGTCGGCGCCGGCGGCCAGCAGCGCCCGGATGATCGCGGCGCTGCTCTCGGGCGGCCGGATACCCCCCTCGCTGTCGAGCACGTAGGCCCCGTCGCTGGCGCTGCCGAAGGCCGCCACCCACAACGACGTGGCGCCGCGCAGGTCGCCGGTGCCGCAGGCGAACCGCTCGAACGCGCCTTTCGTCGGATGGCCGATGTACGTCATCAGCAGCGTGCTCGTGGTGATGCGTCCGTTGGGATCGGCGCCGTGCGCGAGGAGCGCCTCCACCAGCGGCAGCCGGCGCTCGAGGGCGAGGGGCGAGGCCCCCGGAATGAGCGTCTTGACGGAGAAGCCCGGGGTGCCGTGCCGCCGGTTCCAGTGCCGCGTCCAGGGGTCGACGTCGCCCGCCGCCGCGTGCAGTGCGGGCACCCCGCCGAGGGTCCCGTTCGGGTCGGCGCCGCGCTCCAGCAGGTACCGGGCGAAATCGTCGTGGCCCTTGACGATGGCCAACGGGAGCGCGTGCGCGCCGTCGGAGCCCGGGGCGTTCACGTCGGCGCCGCCCGCGATGAGCAGCTCGGCGGTCGCGACGTCGCCCGTGTACGCCGCGGTGAGCAGCGGCGTCATGCCCTTGCTCGACGACGCCTCGACGTCCGCGCCCGCGGCCAGCAGCTCGGCCACGATGCCGCGGTGCGGAGCCGCGACCGCCCACATCAGCGCCGTGGCCGCCGTCTCGACCGTGGCGGCGTCGACGTCCGCGCCGTGCGCCAGCAGGGCCCGGACGACCTCGGTGCTGCCGGTGCGCGCGGCCACCATCAGCGGGGTCAGGCCGCTCGTCTGTGCGGCGCCCGCGTCGGCGCCCGCGGCCAGCAGGGCCTCGACCATGCGCAGGCTCGCGTTCTCGCTGGCGCGAACGAGCGGCACGACGCCGTCGTCGTCGGCCGCGTTCGGGTCGGCGCCGGCTGCCAGCAGCAGCCCGGCGGCCTCGTGGTCGTCCCAGTGCGCCGCCCACAGCAGCGCCGTGGCGCCGTCCGCGCGCGGCGTGTTGGCATCGGCGCCCGCCGCCAGCAGCGCCCGGACGGCCGCGGTGTCCTGGCGTGCCGCGGCGTCGACCAGCCGCACGTCGGGCGGGGCGGCGGCGGCCAGGCCGGCAACCGTCCCGAGCACGGCGCAGAAGAGCGACCAATTGCCGACGCGCCGCATGCAGGTGGCAGTCATCACGACCCCCTTGACGTAGCTCATCCAGACGGGGCTGCGCCCCGAACCCCCGGCGTCCACTTGCGGGGACCCCTGCGCCCCGTGCCGTTCCCGCCGAGGCGCGCTGTGCGCGCCTTTGCCGCGGGAACCGGTTGCCCGCATTATACGCAGCGTTCGCCGCGCGACGCGCCACGAGGCGGTTGTGCCGGACGCCCGGGTCTTCGATAATGGGCGGGTGGCGGAAAAGCCACGCGGCGGGAGGGAACGATATGTCACGGTTGCCCGGCATTGCGGCCTGCCTGCTCGTATTCGTGTGGAGCGGCAGTGCACCGGCCGCCGCCGCCCCGGAACGCGATCTCCTCGACCGCTACTGCGTCGCCTGCCACAACGAGCGCCTGCGGACCGCCGACCTGCTGCTCGACGGGATCGACATCGAGCAGGTGGCGGCCAACGCCGAGGTGCTCGAGAAGGTGGTCCGCAAGCTGCGCAGCGGCCAGATGCCGCCCGCGGGGCGGCCGCGTCCGGATGCGGCGGCCGTCGAGACCTTCGTCACGGCGCTCGAGGCGGCCCTCGACCGCGCGGGCGCGCTGGCGCCCAACCCCGGCCGGGTCGCCTCCCGGCGGCTGAACCGCGTGGAGTACGTCAACGCGATCCGCGACCTCCTGGCGCTGGAGATCGACGGCAGCGAGCTGCTCCCGAGCGACATGGCCGGCTTCGGCTTCGACAACAACGCCGACGTGCTGTCGATGACCCCGGCGCTCATGGCGCGCTACATCGCGGCAGCGACCAAGATCAGCCGCGCCGCCGTCGGCAGTCCCGACAACCGCCCGGCGCGCCAGGTGTACTCGCTGGGCTTCGAGGCGCAGGACGCGCGGATGAGCGAGCGGATGCCGTTCGCCACCCACGGCGGGCTGGCGGTCCGCCACCTGTTCCCGCTCGATGGGGACTACGTCTTCGCGGTGCGCATGAAGCGCAACGCGGCTGTCGACACGATCGACGGCATCGCCGAGGACGAGCACGAGATCCAGCTCCGCGTGGACCACAAGCTCGTCACGCGCTGGCGGATCGGCGGCGAGTATCCGGGCCCGGATCCCGGGCGGGTGATCGCTCCGCGCGAGGACGACGTCGCCGGCCAGCGCCTCCACGAATACCGGCTGACCGCCGACGACGTGCTCGAGATTCGCGTGCCGGTCGAGGCCGGGCAGCGGCTCGTGTCGGTCGCGTTCACCGATTCGGCGCCCTCACCGCTCGGCCTGCGCGGCAAGCCGGGCATCGACCGGCTGTTCGTGTCCGGCCCGTTCGACGGCACGGTGCCGGACGATACCCTCAGCCGCCGGCGCATCTTCACCTGCCGGCCGACCGGCAGCCATGACGAGGAGCCGTGCGCGCGCGAGATCATCGCGGGGCTGGCCCGGCGGGCCTACCGCCGTCCGGTGGCGGACGTCGACGTCGACCCGCTCCTGCGCGTCTATCGCGACGGGCGCGGGGCCCGCGACTTCGATTTCGGCATCGAGCGGGCCCTCGAGGCGCTGCTCTCGATGCCCGAGTTCCTGCTGCGCGTCGAGCAGCGGCCGGCCGACGCCGCCCCCGGGCAGGTTCACGAGCTGACCGATCTGGAGCTGGCGACCCGCCTGTCGTTCTTCCTCTGGCGCAGCATTCCCGATGACGAGCTGATCGACCTGGCGGCGAGCGAAGCGCTGAGCCGGCCCGACGTGCTGGCGCGGCAGGTGCGGCGGATGCTGGCGGACCCGCGCGCCACGGGCTTCATGAACGACTTCGTCGGCCAGTGGCTGCAGATCCGCAACATCAACGAGCAGGCGCCCGACGGCGCGCTGTTCGCCCAGTTCAACGACACGCTGCGGCGGGCGATGGTGCGCGAGACGGAGCTGTTCTTCGAGAGCCAGGTGCGCGGCGACCGGCCGTTGCCCGAGCTGCTGACGGCGGACTACACCTTCCTGAACGAGCAGCTTGGCCGGCACTACGGCGTCGAGGACGTCTACGGCAGCCGCTTCCGCCGCGTGGACTGGACGGACGATCGGCGGCATGGGCTGCTGGGGCACGCCAGCCTGCTGACGATCACCTCGTACGCCAACCGGACCTCGGTGGTGCTGCGGGGCAAGTGGGTGCTGGAGAACCTGCTCGGCGCGCCGCCGCCCCCGCCGCCGCCGAACGTGCCGCCGCTGGAGGAGGACGCCGCGGGCGCCGCGCCCACGTCGCTGCGCGAGAAGATGGAGCAGCACCGTCGCAACCCGGTCTGCGCGAGTTGCCACACCGAGATGGACCAGCTCGGCTTCGCGATGGAGCACTTCGACGCCATCGGCCAGTGGCGGGAGACCGACCGCGGCGCCGCCATCGACGCGACGGTCGACTGGGCCGAGCGGACGATCGACAGCCCGCGCGCGTTCCGCGAGGCGCTGGCCGGCAAGGGGCAGGAGTTCGTGCGCACGGTGGCCGAGAAGCTGCTCACCTACGCGCTGGGCCGCGGCCTGACCTATCACGACGCCCCCACCGTGCGGCAGCTCCTGCGGACGATGGACGCGAGCGACTACCGCTGGTCGTCGCTCGTGCTGGGCATCGTCGAGAGCGCCCCCTTCCGGATGCGCCGCCTGCCCGACACGGGCGAAGCCCCGGTAACCGCCGCCGCCCACCGCTGAGGCCACAAGGCGCGCACAGCGCGCCTCGGCGGAAGCGGCGCGGGGCTGTGGGGTCCCCGCAAGCGGACGCCGGGGGCTCGGGGCGCAGCCCCGTCTGAATGAAGCTGCGCACAGCGCGCCTCGGCGGAAGCGGCGCGGGGCTGTGGGGTCCCCGCAAGCGGACGCCGGGGGCTCGGGGCGCAGCCCCGTCTGAATGAAGCTGCGCACAGCGCGCCTCGGCGGGAGCGGCGCGGGGCTGTGGGGTCCCCGCAAGCGGACGCCGGGGGCTCGGGGCGCAGCCCCGTCTGAATGAGGACGCGCACAGCGCGCCTCGGCGGGAGCGGCGCGGGGCTGTGGGGTCCCCGCAAGCGGACGCCGGGGGCTCGGGGCGCAGCCCCGTCTGAATGAAGGCGCGCACAGCGCGCCTCGGCGGAAGCGGCGCGGGGCTGCGGGGTCCCCGCAAGCGGACGCCGGGGGCTTGGGGCGCAGCCCCATCTAAGTGAAGCCCAGCCCCGTCTGAATAATGAGGACGCGTTACGGCATCGTCAGCAGCGGCGCCTGGCCTGGCGGCAACTGCTGGTCGAAGGCGATCAGCAGCGTCGCGTCGGCCACGTGGTCGGCCATCAGGTCCACGAGGTCGACGAGGTTCGTCTTCCCGAACAGATCGAGCGCCTTCCCGTAGGTCTCCGGGCTCACCGTATGCGGGCCGAAGATCTCGCGCCCGAACGTGATGAGGGCCGCCTCCCGCTCCGGCAGCCCGGCCACCGGGCGCCCGTGCCGGACGACGTCGATGACGGCCGGGTCGAGGCCGTGGTCGAGCGCGGCAAGCTCGGTGAGGGTCCAGGCGTACTGCACGTCGTAGGCGCGCGCCGTCACCAGCGCCGCCAGGTCCAGCAGCGGGCGCGGCACGTTCGCTTCCAGCGCCTCGCGCCCGGCCGCGTGGCGCCGGATGTGACCCGGCCCGGTCCCTTCGGGCGACAGCGTCCGGCCGTAGAGGCTGGCCCTGGCCTGCACGCGCTCGGCCGGACCGCCGCGCGGTGGCAGCCGGCTGCGCGACTGCGGATCGATGTCGTCCGGGGGGGTGAACGGCAGCGGCAGGAACTGCGGCCAGCCGGGCGGCATCTGCTGGTTGAACGCCGTCAGCCGCGCCGCCGTGGCGGCATAGCGCGCCATGAGCCCGACGAGGTCGACGGCGTCGCGTTCACCGACGAAGCTCACCAGGCGGCGGTAGGTGTCGGCGCTCAGGTGGTGCTCGCCGAAGATCTCGCGCCCGGTCTCGATGATGACGGCCTCGTGCTCGTCGAGCCCGGTCACCGGCTGCCGGTGCCGCACGACGTCGATGATCGCCGGGTCGAGACCCACCGCCACCGCCTCCATCTCGTGCAGCGACCACTCGAAGGGCTGGTCGTGCTCGCGCGCCGTCGCGAGGATGGCCAGCTCGAGCAGGGGCCGGCCGAGCGGGATGTCCCAGCGCAGGTTCGGGCTGCCCGACCCGAGCCTGCGGATCGCGGCCGCGGCGCCCGCCGGTCCCTCGGACGCGTCGGCCACGGCAGCGGCCAGCCGGTTGCGGGAGTCCGCCCGGGCGTCGGCCGGGAGCGCGCCGGACAGCCCCCTGAACGTCAGCTTCTGCATGCCCGCGCCCGTGGCCGCCAGGTAGAGGTTGCCCTGCGAATCGGTTGCGATGTGGTGGCCGGTGCCCAGGATGCCCTCCGGGCGGAGCGTTCCGAGAATCTCGAGCGTCGCGCGTTCGACGACCACGATGCCGTCGTCGCCGCCGACGTACAGGAACTGCTGCGCCGGGTCCGCCGACAGGGCCAGATTGCGCGCAAAGGGCGCGTCGGGCGTGATCACCTGTCCCACGAACGTGCCGTCCAGCGCGAACACCTGCACGCGGCGGTGCTCGCGGTCGGCCGCATACACCATGCCGTCGTGCGACACGCGGATGGCGTGGAGGACGTTGAAGCTCGCGGGACCCGGATCCGAGAAGCTGGCAGGGCGCTGCACCTGACACTGGTTGTCTTCGACCGGCGCGTCGCCGAAGGCGCCCCACATGCGCTTGAAGCTGCCGCTATCCGCGTCGAACACGGCGACGCGGCGGTTGCCGTAGCCGTCGGCCACGAACAGCTCGTTGGTCGGCGGATGGACCTGCTGGTCCGCCGGCCGGTTGAGGTTCATCGTGTCGGCGTTGCCCCGGCTCCGGTTGCTGCGGCCGATCTGCAGGACCAGCGTGCCGTCCTGCGTGAACTTCAGCATCTGATCGTCGTTGACCGGCTCGACCCGCGCCAGACCGTTGGTGGGGCAGTTGTTGCCGCCCAGCCAGACGAAGCCTTCGTGATCGATGTGCAGGCCGTGCTCCCGCTGGGGCCACTCGTAGCCGTCGCCCGGACCGCCCCAGGCCTTGATGAAGTTGCCGGCCGCATCGAAGACGACGACCGGCGCCGCCGCCATCGCGTCGTCCTCGGGCGGCAGCGTCAGCGGGCGGTGCAGGACCCAGACGTTGTCCTCCGCGTCGACGGCGATGCTGGACGGGGCGCCGAGCTTCATCCCGGCCGGCACCGTGGGCCACGCCGCGTCCACCTCGAAGACAGGCAGGCTGCGGCCCTGGGCCGTCGCCGTCGCGCCGAACGGCGCCGCCCCGGACAGCCAGGCGGCGGCCGCGATCGATGCCACGAGAGCCGCACGACGTAAGCGCTTGCGCTGCATGGTCGCCTCCCCTGTGCCCGACGAAGCGGGCAATTCGCGGGTCGTCCGCCGTTCGCGCGGGGCCCGCGGTCGCGGGTCTCGCAACGCGACCGGGGAACGATACCATGGTGCCCGCGCCGGTCGGCGACAGGTTGACACGGCCGGGCGCATCGTTAACCATCGCGGCTTGCAGGAGCGAGGAGACGCCAAATGCGAGAGATCGGACGCAAGCGATTCGTGATCTGCCTGGTCGGGATCTGTCTCGTCGCGGGCAGCGTCGCCGCGGCGCAGCCGGCCGACGACTGGGAGCCGGTCACCGCGGAGCGGCTGCTCGACCCGGAGGATGGCGACTGGATGAGCTATCGCCGGACCTACGACGTGACGGGGTTCAGCCCGCTCGACCGGATCAACCGCTCGAACGTCGGCGACCTGCAGCTCGTCTGGGCCTATTCGATGCGCGACGTCACGGGCTGGGTCCCGACGCCGGTCGTCGCCAACGGGCTGATGTACGTGTCCGAAGGCAGCGGCCGGGTCACCGCGTTCGACGTGGTGTCTGGCGACGTGGTTTGGCAGCACACGCGGAGCTACCCGGACGATATCGAGCAGTCGCAGGCCTTCATGCGGCACCGCGGCGTGTCGATCTACGGCGACGCGATCTACTGGGGCACGGCGGACGCCGCGCTGGTCGCGCTGGACGCCCGCACCGGCGAGCAGCGCTGGGAGGTCAGCACGGGCGACTACACGACCGGACTGGGCCACCCCCATCCCGCCCTGATCGCCGACGGCAAGGTGATTCTGGGCTTCGCCGGGGGCGATCGCAGCGCGCGCGGCGCCGTCGTGGCGCACGACGCCGAGACCGGCGAGCGGCTGTGGATCACCTACACGGTGCCGGCCGAGGGCGAGCCCGGCTACGAAACCTGGGCCGAGCACGAGATCGAGCCGCTTGGTGGCCTCACGTGGAACACGATCAGCTACGACCCCGAGCTGGGCTTGATGTACATCGGCACCGGGCAGCCCACGCCCTGGTCGTCGACGCTGCGGGGGCCGGGCGACGCGCTCTACACCAACTCGATCCTGGCCCTCCACGTCGACACCGGTGAGCTGGAGTGGCACTTCCAGGTAGTGCCGTCGGACAACTGGGACCTGGACTCGACGCACGAGAGCATGCTGGTCGATCTGGTCATCGGCGGCCGCGAGCGCAAGGTGCTCATCGAGACCAGCAAGATCGGCTGGGGCATCGTGCTCGACCGCGCCACCGGCCAGTTCCTGGGCTCGTTCCGGACCGGCTTCGACAACCTCATCACCGGCTGGACCGACATCGGCATCCCGATCTACAACCCCGCGCTCATCCCGACGATGGACGACGTCGACTCGGGCCGGGTGTTCGAGGTGTGTCCCTTCTACGTCGGCACGCGCAACCTGAACTCGCCCAGCTACAGCCCGGAGACGGGTCTCTACTACGTCGGCATCAACAACAGTTGCATGGACGTCACGTTCGTCTCCGAGGAATACCGGCCGGGCCGGCTCTACAGCGGGATCGCGGCGCGCCTGAAGTCCGTGCCGGACTACGACTACGTCGGCGAGTTCGTGGCGTTCAACCCGCTCACCGGCCAGCGCGCGTGGGAGCGCCGCTTTCCCGGCGGGGCGGCGATGAGCGCGGCCGCGTTGTCGACGGCCGGCGGCATCGTGTTCGGCGGCACCTCCGACCGGCGCTTCTTCGCGCTCGACGCCGAGACCGGCGACCCGCTGTGGGAGCGGCGGCTGAACGGCGACATCTCCGGGGCGCCGATCACCTTCGAGGTCGACGGGCGGCAGTACCTCGCGGTGGGCGCGGGCGGCCGTATCGCCAACACCCGGTTCTATGCGCGGCTGACCGACACGCGGATTTCCGACGGCAGCGGCGTCATGTGGGTGTTCGCGCTGCCGTAGGAGCCTGCGCGGTCCGGCAGGGCGGTGCTTCCCGAAGCGGCCGCCGACGGTGAACGAGAGGCTGCGCGCCGTCGCTCAGTCGTCGTACGCGACGCGGCGCAGGGAGCGCTCGTACCAGCCGTTGCCCACCGGATCGAAAGTGTTCATCTCCAGCAGCTCGCCGCCGAAGACGTGGAGGGTGAGGCACGGCCGGTCGGTCAGGTCGTTCGTCAGCGCGTGGTACTCGAAGGGCGGGATCAGGAAGTTGGCGTCACCGGCGACGACGCGGCGGGACTCGACCGGGGCGAAGCGGCAGCGGTGGGGCTCCTCCTTGATCGGCGCGTACTGCGTCACCTCCAGCTCGCCCTCGAGCACGCCCTCGACGCTCCACAGGTTGGGGTGGTCGTGGATGGGCGTCCCCTGACCGGGTGCCCAGGCGAGCACCAGCACGGTGTACCGCCGCCCGGGATCGCGGTGCAGGAGGCGCCGCGCGTGGTGGTCCGGCCGGGTGCGCCGGAACCGCTCGTCGAGCTGCAGCCGCCCCGGCACGAGCGCGTTCTCGACCTCGCGCTGCACCTGCCGCGTGACGGTGTCCAGATCCGCCGTGCTCACCGCGGCGTCCAGCCGCCGCACCAGCTCGTCCACTCCGATGACGCTCATGCTCTTCGCAGTCTACCCGACCGGGCGCCGCAGGCCGAAGACGAGGAAGTTCTGACGGGGCAGAAAGTCCTGCCGGGACAGCAGCTCGAAGTCGGCGCGGCCCAGCTCGTCGGCGATTTCCTCCGCGGTGAAGCGGAACTCGTCGGGCGGACCGCCGCCGGGCGCGCCCTTGCGGGGGTCGATGATGGCGATGCGCCCGCCCGGCGCCAGGTGGCTGCGCAGCGCGGTGAACCAGGCGACCCGCTCCGGGATGTGATGGTACGTGTTGACGATCAGCACCAGGTCGACCGGCGCCGGCAGGTTCGGGGAGTCTGGGTCGGCGACCACGCCGACCACGTTTCCGAGTCCGGCCTCGTCGGCGCGCCGCCGCACGTAGTCGATCATCGCCGGCTCGATGTCGACCGCGTAGACGGTCCGCGCGGCCGTGTCCCGGGCGAGGCGCACGGTGAAGTAGCCGGTGCCGGCGCCGATGTCGGCGACCGCCGCGCCGGGCGCGACCGCGAGGGCCGCGATGACCTGCTCCGGCATCTGCCACGCGTCCCGCTCCGGCGCGTCGAACGACTGCGCGTATCGTTCCGGGTCGTCGAAGCGATGCTCCATGTGGCGCCCGGCGTCGTGCCCGTGCGCCCCATGCCGCTCGTGCTCCGGCTGCGCGCCGGCCGCCTGCGGGCCGCCCAGCAGACCGGCGATGGCGAGGCAAGCCGCGACGACCGAAGGCGTGCAGCGTGACGTCCTGCGCATGAGTTCTCGCTCCTTCTTGCGTCCGGCCGCCAGCGCCGACATGGCGTCCACGTCGAGCGGCGAAACCAGCGCGCTGCCCACGATGATAACCCCGGCATCAGGGCCGCGGGGCGCCACCGGCGTTGGCGTGGTCGATGCGCCGGGCAGTCGTGCGTCATGCTGCCTGCGGCGCGCGCGCCGCGGGCAGCCGCGCGTCGGCGGCCGCCTCACGACCCGGCCGCCCGGCGGCCGGGCTCTTCGAGGAGCGCTTCCAGCTCCGCGAGTGCGTCCAGATCCCTGCGCCGGGAGCGCGATAGGACTGGCGCGCGCGGGTTCTCTGCCTAGTCTAATGCTCGAGCTCCGCAGTGCTCCCTGTGGAGTATCTCGTGGATGCTCGGCGACAGGGAGGCGCGGCCGAGAAAGGGGTTCGGAGCGGATTGGAGCTCGGGCGGCGGCGTAGTAGGCTCGTGCCATGAGCAACGCACCCACCGAGATCGCCAACCTCCTCTACACCTACGCGCGCCTGATCGACGGTGGAGACTACGCCGGCATCGGCAGGCTCTTCGCCCATGCGCGGCTCACCGCCGAGCACAGCGACATGGACGTGCGGGGCGAGGAAGCCATCGCGGCGCACTACGCGCGGACGACGCGGCTGTATCCGGACACGCGCACGCCGAAGACCAAGCACGTGATGACCAACACCCTCATCGACGTCGACGAGGAGGCCGGCACGGCCACCTGCGACGCGTACTACACGGTGTTCCAGGCCACCGAGGCGCTGCCCCTCCAGCCGATCATCACGGGCCGCTACGAGGACCGGTTCGAGCGCGTCGACGGCCGCTGGCGCTACACGGAGAAGAAGTTCTTCGTCGACCAGGTCGGGGACCTGAGCCAGCACCTGCTGCCGGGGACCGCCCTGCGCGACGGGTAGCGTCACGGCGCCGGCGCCAGGACGGCGAGGACCAGCAGCCGCCCGCTCCCGGTGTTGCGGATGCCGTGCGGCACGCCCTCCGGGGCCACCAGCAGGATGCCTGCTTCCATCGGGACGGCCTCGCCCTCCAGCAGGAAGAGCCCCTCGCCCTCGATGACGTGGTAGACCTTGTCCATGCCGTCGTGCGTGTGCAGGGCGTGCTCCTGGCCGGGCTCGAACGCGTTCAGGCCGACCAGGACGCGCTCGGAGCGGAAGAGCGTGGTCTTGCCCATCCTGTCCGGGGCGTAGACGGCGTGGTCGGGGGGACGGATCGCGGCTGGGTGCTCCATGGACTCGGGCCTCCGCGGGAGCCTGCGGGACTCCCGCTGCTGGGCACTATACTGGACACGGCAATCGACCCGGGATGGGACGGATGATGATCAAGCGCGCCCAGCGCTCGGGGTTCATCATCAACGTCACGTCGCTGGCCGGGCTGTTCGGCATTCTGGTGCACATGAAGCGGAAGCCGTTCCGCTACCATCCGACCCGGGACGGCAAGATCATCGGCGTCCTGAAGCGGCTGCGACTGCCGCCCGAACCGTCTCCGGGCGGGTAACATCCAGCTCCAAGACGCCGACGTTGTGCATGTCGGAAAACACGCCACCCTTGGCTGTATCACGCATCGTGGCGGCGACGGTCCAGCCGTCGCGCCCTGCGAAATACTCGGCGACGGCCCTGCCGAGCCCTCCCGAACTGCCCGTCACGAGAATGGTTCTGCTCATCCGCCCTTGTCCCCCAACGTCGGTTGTCAAGGCAGGGCGAACGCGACCAGCGCGGCGTCGGGCCCGGCGCCGGTGGCGATGACGACGAACTGCCGGCCCGAGCGCGCCCGGTAGGTCATCGGGTTGCCGGTCGTCCGGAACGTCGTCGCGCCGCGCCAGAGCTCCTCCCCGGTCGCCTTGTCGAAGGCGTACAGGTACGGGTCGCCGCCGCCGAGGAAGAGCAGCCCGCCGCCGGTCACCAGCGGCCCGTTGCTCGCGGGGGTCCCCAGCCGCGCGGGGAGATCGACGCCGCGCAGCAGCGGGTGATTGCGCATGACGCGGCTGCCCTCGCCGAACGGCACGCGCCAGGCGATGTCGCCCGCGTTCAGATCGATTGCCGCCAGATAGGCGTACGGCGGCTTGTGGAGCGGGATGGGGCCCAGCCGGCTGGGAGGATCCTGGGCCACCGCGCGGCCCCCGCGGCAACTGCTGCCTGCGCCTCCGAGCAGCGAGATGTAGTCGGCGTCCACGCGCGGGTCGGACCCGTCGTTCCGGCAGATCCGCACCAGCGAGAGGCGCTCCGACGTGCGCACGTAGAGCAGGCCCGTCCGGGGATCGAACGCGCCCCCGCCCCAGTTGGCGCCGCCGCCGATGCTGGGCCGCACCAGCGTGCCGCGCAGGCTGGGCGGGGTGAACAGCGGCCCGAGCCGGTAGCGGCTCATCTCCTCGCGCGCGATGGCGTTGATCTCCGGGGTCAGGTCGTTGGCGTCGTCGAGCGAGATGCCCTGTCCGCTGAAGGGGGGAGGCTTCGTCGGGAACGGCTGGGTCGGGTGCGGCCGTTCGCCCGGCACGTCGGTGGCGGTGTCGACCGGCCGTTCCTCGATCGGCCACACCGGCTCGCCCGTCACGCGGTCGAAGACGTAGACGAAGCCCTGCTTGGAGACTTCGGCCACGGCGTCGATCTCACGCCCGTCGACGGTGATGGTGACGAGGTTGGGCGGCGCCGTGAAGTCGTAGTCCCACAGCCCGTGGTGCACGGCCTGGAAGTGCCACTGGCGCTCGCCGGTCCGCGCGTCGAGGACGACCAGCGACTCGGCGAACAGGTTGGCTCCCAGCCGCCGGCCGCCCCAGAAGTCGCCGCTGGAGGTGCTGGTGGGGACGTACAGGAGGCCCCGCTCGACGTCGAGCGACATCAGCCCCCAGACGTTCGCGTGGCCGGTGTAGCGCCACGACTGGTCCTCCCAGGTGTCGGCGCCGAACGCGTCGTTCGACTGGGGCACCGTGTAGAACACCCAGCGCCGCGCGCCGGTCCGGGCGTCGAAGGCCTGCACCATGCCCGGCGGGTCGAACCGGCGCTGCACCCGGTCGGGCACGCGGCTGCCGACGATGACGAGGTCCTCGAAGACCACCGGCGGCGACGTCTGGTCGAACGCCTCGCGCGTCATCTCCCGCTCGAGGCCGCCGGTCAGCAGCACGCGCCCGCCGTCGCCGAAGCTCGTCACGGGCTGGCCGGTCCGGGCGTCGATGGCGTGCAGGGTGTCGCGGCTGTTGAGGAACAGGCGCCGCCCGCCGCCGTCCGACCACCAAGCCAGCCCGCGGTGCTTGAACCCGCCGGGCGGCGAGCCCTCCGGGCCGTGGAGGTAGGCCTGCGGGTCGAAGGCCCACAGCTCCCGCCCGGTCTCGGCGTCGAGCGCCACCGCACGTGCGTACATGGTCGAGACGTACAGCACGTTGTCGATCATCAACGCGGTCGCCTCGAAGGCGCCGGGCCGCGTCCCGTGCTCCGGCAGCGGCCGCTCGGCCGGGTCCCACTCCCAGGCGATCTCCAGCCGGTCGACGTTCGCCCGCGACACGTCGGACAGGGCCGAGTACTTGGAATGCGACTGCTCGCCGCCGACGTAGCGCCACTCGACCATCTCCGCGGGGGGCGCCTGCGCCCCGGCCACCGCTCCCGAGGCGACGAAGGCTATCGAGCACCACAGTCGTTGCATGCGATCCCTCCTGGCCTTGCCATGCGTGTTCGGTCATGATAACTCCGCGCGACAGGGGCGAGCGGATCATCGGGAGGGAAGCCATGCGAGACGAACGAGGAACGACCAGGCGGCAACTGCTGCAGGGCGGCGGGGCCGCGCTGGTCGGTCTGGCGGCGGGCGCGCGGCCGGTGGCCGGCCAGGGCCTGCGCTCCACGCCCGAAGGGCTCGCGCGCGAGCTGATGGCGTACGGCCGCCGGTCGCGGTTCGTCGGCACCTCGCGCATCACGCTGGACAACAAGGTCAACATGCAGATGCACGGCGACCCGAACGGGTTCGATGCGCTGACGCCGCTGGGCGAGCAGATGGGCATCATCACGCCCGCGCCGCTGCACTTCATCTCGTCCCACGGCGACCCGCCTCCCGACATCGATCCGGCGCGGCACCGGCTGATGATCCACGGCCTGGTCGAGCGGCCGCTCGTCTTCACCCTGGAGGAGCTCAGGCGCCTGCCGTCGGTTGCCCGGATCCACTACATCGAATGCCTCGCCAACCGGCCGCGGCCCGGCGCGGAGCAGACGCTCGAGACGAGCCACGGGATGGTCGGCTGCAGCGAGTGGACCGGTGTGCCGCTCTCGCTCCTGCTCGAGGAGGCGGGCGTGCAGGCGGGCGGCCGCTGGGTCGTCGGCGAGAGCCTGGGGCGCACGCAGCAGGCGCGCAGCTTTCCGATCGGCAAGGCCATGCTCGGCGACACGCTGGTGGCGTACGCGCAGAACAGCGAGCCGATCCAGCCCCACAACGGCTATCCGCTGCGGCTGGTGATTCCCGGCTTCGAGGGCAAGTTCCAGCTGAAGTGGCTGCGCGGGATCAAGGTGACGGCCCAGCCCTACGTGACGTACTGGGAGCACGGCTCGTTCACGCGCAGGGAACGGACGCCGCTCGGATCGTATTGGGAGCAGGGGCCGAAGTCCGTGATCACGTATCCCGCCGGCGGCCAGCGCCTGGCCGGCCGCGGCCACCACACCATCGTCGGCTTCGCCTGGTCGGGCAACGGCGCCGTGCGCCGGGTCGAGGTCTCGACCGACGGCGGGCGGACCTGGGCGGACGCCGCGCTCGAAGGGCCGGCGCTGCCGATGGCCATGACCCGCTTCAGGCATCCCTGGACGTGGGAGGGCGGCGAGGCCGTGCTGCAGTCGCGCTGCATCGACGAGCGCGGCGAGGTGCAGCCGACGGCCGCCGAGTTCGGCGATTTCTGGGGCGAGTACGCGGCGCCCCACGGCAACCAGATTCAGCCCTGGAGGGTCACCGAGGTCGGGCAGGTGCTCAATGCGCTGTAGGCGCCGGGCGGAGCCGCCAGGCGACGTTTGGCGGGCCGGGCGGCTCGCGGCGGCCGTCGCCCTGGCGGCCGTGTTCCTGGCCGGCGGCGTCGGCGTCGCTGCGCAGGGACCGACCTACGAGCTGGGCCGGCCGCCGACGGCGGACGAGCTGCAGCCGCCGGGCGCCGCCATCGGGCCGGACGGGCGGGGACTGCCCGCGGGCAGCGGGACCGCCGCCGAGGGCGCGCTCCTGTACGTCGCCCGGGGCTGCAGCGGCTGCCACGGTCCGACCGGCGCCGAGGGACCCGGCCCGCACCTCGTCGGGCCGCGGGGCGCGGGCAACACGCACTACGACGCGGCCTACGAGGGCGGCAACTGGCAGGGGCGGGGCATCGCGAACTTCATGTTCGCGCCCCAGATCTGGAGCTGGATCAACCAGGGGATGCCGCTCAACCAGCAGGGCTTCCTGACGGCCGACGAGGTCTACAGCCTGACGGCCTACCTGCTGCACCGCAACGGCATCGTCGAGGAGGACGACGTGCTCGACGCCGAGAGTCTGCCCCGGGTGCGGATGCCGGCCCGCGGCACCTTCGCGTACACGCCGGACCACCCGGCGTTCGCGGCGTG
Organism: Vicinamibacterales bacterium; assembly: GCA_963665465.1. Classification (GTDB taxonomy): domain Bacteria; phylum Acidobacteriota; class Vicinamibacteria; order Vicinamibacterales; family UBA8438; genus JAAXGX01. The sequence goes on along the minus strand of OY762226.1, from coordinate 1,695,252 downwards.
GACGCCGGGCATGCCGCGGAGGCGGGCCCGATGAGCGCCGTCCGACGGCGACTGGCGCTGCTGCTGCTGCTGGCGGCCGCTGCCGCCGCCGGCCCCGCCGCCTCCGGCGCGGCGCAGGCTCCGCCCCGCACGCCGGGCGTCAGCGGCATGCCCCACGGGGTGCCCCTGCTGTGCCGCGAGCCGACGGTGACGAGCCTGTCCGGCGGCGCGTGGTCCGACCCGCGCACGTGGTCGACCGGCGCCGTGCCCGGCGCCGATGCCCGGGTCGCCGTCGCGGCCGGCCACGACGTGACCTACGACATCGTCTCCGACGCGGCGCTGGCGTGCGTCGAGGTGCAGGGGCGTCTGGCTTTCGCCAGCGGGCGGGACACGCGCCTGAAGGTCGGCACCCTCATGGTGCTCGTGGGCGGCCGGCTGGAGATCGGCAGCCCCGCCGCCCCCATCGCCTCCGCGGCGACCGCCGAGCTGATCATCGCGGACCGGCCGATCGACCCGGCGGTCGATCCGGATCAGGTCGGCAACGGGCTGGTCGCCCTGGGCGCGGTGACCATGCACGGCGCGGTGAAGACGCCCACGTTCATCCGTCTCGGCCGCGAGCCGCGCGCCGGCGACACGACCATCGATCTGGCGGGCCCTGTGTCGGGCTGGGCGGCCGGCGATCGCGTCGTCATTCCCGACACCCGCCAGCTGCGGCTCGCCGGCGCCGGCCGCCGGGGCAGGTCGCAGACCGAGACCGTCGAGGTCGCCGCCACGGCGGGCGCCGGGGTCACGCTGGCGGCGCCGCTGCAGTACGACCATGCGGGCGCGCGCGACGGCTGCGGCGCGCTCGGCTTTCTGCCGCACGCGGGGAACCTGAGCCGCAACGTGATCGTGAGCTCCGAGAATCCGCGCGGGACGCGCGGGCACACCATGTTCCTCTCGCGCGCGGACGTGGACCTGCGGTACGCGGCGTTCGTGGACCTCGGGCGTACCCGCAACGGCTCGGTCGACAGCACGCGGCTCGATACCCGCGGCCGCGCGCGCCGCATCGGCACCAACCAGCTCGGCCGCTACGCCGTCCACTTCCACCACGCGTTCGGTCCGCGCACGCCGCAGGCGAACGGCCACCAGTTCGCCCTCATCGGCAACGCCGTCGTCGGCGCGCCGAAGTGGGGCATCACGATCCACCGCAGCCACCACGGGCTCATCCGCGACAACGTGGTCTACGATACCCGCGGCGCCGGCATCGCCACGGAGGACGGCAGCGAGAGCTTCAACGTGTTCGACCACAACTTCTCGGTGCGCTCCGCCGGCCGCAGCGCGTCGCCGCTCGGATCGGGTTACGGCGGCTCGGTGCCGGGCATCGGCATCGAGGGCGCCGGCTTCTGGTTTCGGGGGCCCAACAATTACATTCGCAACAACGTCGCCGCCGATACCCACACCTACGGGTTCGGCCTGCCGGCGGAGCTGGGCAGCGTCCGCGTGCCCGCCTTCCAGGGCGCGGACACGAGCGTGCCGGGCGAGGCGGTGTTGACCGACATGACCAACGCCGCGGTGCTGGAGTTCGCGGGCAACGAGGCGTACGGCGCGCTGGAGACCGGTCTGGAGACCATCTGGAACGGCACCGTCACGGACCTGACCGTGTGGCATCCGTCGCGGCACGGGTTCGAGGGCATCCCGCCCGAGCGGCTGGTCATCGACGGCCTGATCGTGCGCGGCGATCCGGCGGCGCTCGCGGAGACCGCGGAGGCCCCGGTCGGCGCCGCGATCGCGAACTACCTCTCGCGGCGCGTCACGGTCGCGAACGCCGACGTCCAGGGCATGCGCGTGGGGGTGCTGAGCCCGTTCTTCTACAACCAGACGCCGGAGCCGGGCCGCGGTCCGGGCGAGCTGGTGATCGAGAACGGCTACTTCCGCAACCACGTGGACGTGAGCATCGCGACGGCGTACGCGTCGGGCGCGCCGGGCGGCGCGCCGCTCAAGCGGGCCGAGGTGCGCGGCTCGGTGTTCGAGCCGCTCGGCGTGCAGCCGGCCGGCGAGTGGCCCCGCGAGTCGATCTCGGCCAACTACGAGATGCGGCCGGGCGACGGGCAGCCGCGCGACCCCATCTTCGTCTACGACTACAACGATCAGGCGGGCAACGACTTCAGGGTGTACTACTCGCACGAGGCGCCGGAGGCCGCGGCCCCGTGCCACGAGATGCGGCCGGACATCGGCGGCTGGGTCTGCCGCTAACCAACTGCGATGCAGAACCGGGGGTGAGAGATGCGTTTCCGAAGCTGGATGGTCACGATCGTGCTGGGAATCGGGCTGCTCGCGCATCCGGGCGCCGGCGTGCTGGCCGGGCAGGGCGCGGCGGAGTCGACGGCGCAGTCGGGCGTCGTGAGCCTGGACATCACGAGCCGCGAGCCGGCGTTCGGCGGCCGGTCGTTCGGCGACGTCGGCGCGTACGAGATTCTGCTCGGCACGGCCACGGCCGTGGCGGATCCCGCGGCCGCGCTCAACGCCGGCATCGTCGATCTCGACATGGCGCCGCGCAACGCCGAGGGGCTGGTCGAGTACACCTTCGAGGTCGACATCCTCAAGCCGGTGGACATCACGAAGGGCAACGGCACGCTGGTCTACGAGGTCAACAACCGCGGCCGCAACATCGTCTTCGGCTACTTCCACGAGGCCGGCCGCGCCTACGGGGCCGAGAACGCCGGCAACGGCTTTCTCATGAACCAGGGCTACACCTACGTGTCGAGCGGCTGGCTGCACGGCGCGCCGGGCAGCGGCAGCCCGCGGCCCGTGCTGGCCGACCTGCCGCCGGCGACGGACGACGGGCAGACGATCACCGGCCGCTCGATGGAGGAGTGGCAGAACCCGGACAGCGCCACGTTCGGGCGGCTGACGTATCCCGCGGCGACGCTCGACGAGTCGCGGGCCACGCTGACGCACCGCCAGCTCCAGAACGATCCGCGCCAGACGGTGCCGGCCGACCGGTGGCGCTACGTGGACGACACGACCGTCGCGTTCACGCCGCCGGCCGGCACCGACGCCGGGACGATCTACGAGTTCGTGTACGAGGCGCGGGACCCGATCGTGATGGGCCTCGGGTTCGCCGCCGTCCGCGACTTCGTCTCGTTCGTGCGGCACAGCCCGGCGGACGGCCGGGGCACGCCGAACCCGCTCTTCGTGGACGGCGCGCCGGTGCTCGAGCACGTGGTGGCCGTCGGATCGTCGCAGAGCGGCCGGATGATCCGGGACTTCATCTACCAGGGATTCAACGCGGACGCGGCCGGCCGGCGGGTGTGGGACGGGGCGACCCCGTACGTCGGCGGCGCACGCCGGACGTTCGTCAACGCGCGCTTCGCCCAGACCGGCCGCTACACGCGCCAGCACGAGGACCACAACTATCCGATGGACGAGTTCCCGTTCACCTGGGGGACGACCACGGATCCGCTGACCGGCCGGACCGACGGCCTGCTGGCCGCGTGCACGGTCTCCGACACCTGTCCGAACGTCATCCAGGTCGACGCCGACTCCGAGTACTACGGCGCCCACGCGTCGCTCATCGTGACGCGCACGACCGGCGAGCCGATCGCGCTGCCGCCCAACGTGCGCTACTGGATGCTGGCCCTGGCGCACCTGCAGGGCGACGCCGGCTGCCGCGACCCGGGCAATCCGATCTCGCCCTGGCCGTACTACCGGGCGGCCTTCGACGCGACGGTCAGGTGGGTGCGCGACGGCGTGCAGCCGCCGGCGACGGCCGCCCCGTCGCCGGCCGACGGCACGGCCGTCACCGTTGCGCGGCAGGCAAAGCAGTATCCGACGATTCCCGACCGCCCGTACAACGCCGCGATCAGCGAGCTGGGCGTGCGCGACTTCTCCGTCTGGCCGCCGCGGGAGAGCGCCAAGAAGTATCCGCTGTTCGTGCCCGGGCTCGACAGCGACGGCAACGTCGTGGCCGGCGTCATGACGCCCGAGGTGGCGGCGCCGCTCGCCACCATGGGCAAGGCCGTGCGCGGGCCCGGCTTCGCCGAGGGGGACCTGTGCGGCGTGAACGGCTCGACGATTCCGTTCCCGAAGACGACGGCCGAGCGGATGGCGAAGGGCGACTCGCGCCTCTCGCTCGAGGAGCGTTACCCCGGCGGCCAGGCCGAGTACTCGGCGCGGTACGGCGCGGCAGTGGATGCGCTGGTCGCCGATGGCTACCTGCTGCCGGCCGACGGGGAGAAGCTCAAGGCGTCGGCCGCCGCGGCGCTGAGCGCCGCAGCCACGGCGACCGGCGGGCAGTAGCGCGCGGTCAGTCTGGCAAGTGGGGGAGTCGACCTCCCCTGCTTGCCGTGCCGCCCCGCTCTCAGGGCAGGCTGAGCGCCACCAGCTCGGCCGTCTCGCCGCCGCCGGTCGCCACGACCACGTACTGCCTGCCCTCGTGCTCGTACGTCATCGGCGCCGCCGCCGAGCGTCCGTCCAGCAGGAACGTGCGCAGCGGCGTGCCGTCCGCCTTGTCGAAGGCGAACAGGAGCTGGCGGTCGGCCTCCGGATCGCCCCACTGGTCCGGGGTGCGGCCCTTGGTCATCGTGCCGAAGACCAGCGACTTCGTGACCAGCACGCTGGTGGTCATGGCCTGGTTGCCCAGCGGCGGCAGGTCGAGGCCCTGCAGCAGCGGGTGGTTGCGGGGGCCATTCCCCAGCGGCGACGTCCACAGGAGCTCCCCCCGGCTCATGTCGATGGCCGTCATCCGCGAGTACGGCGGCTTGAAGAGCGGCAGCCCGTCGAGCGTCGTCGACTCGCGGATGCCGCGCCCGCGGTCCTGCACGTAGCCCAGGTTGGTCTGGTTGGGGTTGCCGGGCAGCAGCCGGTACATCGTGGCGTCCGTCCGCGAGGGCACGTAGAGCACCGAGGTCTCGGGATCGAAGCCGGCCCCGCCCCAGTTGGCCCCGCCGAGCAGCCCCGGCAGGAAGATGGTGCCCTGCTCCGACGGCGGCGTGAAGAGGGGGCCGTACTCGAACTGCCGGAGCTGCGCGAGCGCCCGCTGCCGGAGCTCCGGCGTGAAGTCGAGCAGGTTGTCCTCGGTGGTGCCCTGCAGGTCGAACGCCGGCGGTTTCGTGGGGAACGGCTGCGTCGGCGCCGTCCGCTCGCCCGGCACCGTCGACTGCGGCACGGGCCGCTCCTCGATCGGCCACACCGGCTCGCCCGTGGCCCGGTCGAAGACGTAGGTGAAGGCCTGCTTGCTCACCTGGATGACGGCCTTGATCGGTCGCCCGTCCACCGTGATGTCGGCCAGGATCGGCCGCGTGGGGAAGTCGTAGTCCCACACGCCGTGGTGCACCGCCTGGAAGTGCCAGATGCGCTCGCCGGTCTTCGCGTCGACGCAGACCAGGCTCTCGGCGTACAGGTTGTCGCCGGGCCGGTTGCCGCCGTACTCGTTGTGGGTCGGCGTGGACGTGGGCAGGTAGACGTAGTCGAGCTCGGGATCGTACGCCATCCCGTTCCACACGTTGGCGTTGCCGGTGTACGCGGCCGACCCGTCGAGCCAGGTCTCGTAGCCCGCCTCGTACTCCCGGGGAATGGTGTGGAAGGTCCACAGCTTCCTGCCCGTCCTGACGTCGTACGCCTGCACGTCGCCCGGCGGCATCTCCTTCGTGCGGAAGCCGTCGGCAATCGCCGTGCCGACGACCACGACGTCGCCGGCGATCAGCGAGCGGCGCGCGGCGAAGTTCGTCCCGCGCACGGCGTCGCGAATGCCGACCATGATGTCGACCTTGCCGTCGACGCCGAAGTCCGGGTCGGGCTCGCCGGTGCGCGCGTCGATCGACACCAGCCGCGCGTCGTTCGTGCCCAGCAGCAGGCGCTCCTCCGTGCCGTCGGTCCAGTAGGACAGGCCGCGGTGCAGGAAGCCGACGTTGGCCGGCCGGCCGGCGCCGTACGCGCGCGGGTCGTGGACCCACAGGGTCTCGCCCGACCCGGGGTCCAGCGCGGCGATGAGGCCGAGCGGCGTCACCGTGTACAGCATGCCGTCGATCATGAGCGGCGTGTCCTCGTAGCGGCCGCCGCGCCAGGCCGGGTTGGATGCCTGCAGCTCGCGGTCGGCGGTCGGCCAGCGCCACGCCACCCGCACCTCGTCGATGTTCTCCCGCGCGATCTGGTCGAGCGGCGAGTACTTCATGCCCTCGCGGTTCCCCGCGAAGTCAGGCCACGCCCCGTCCTGCGTGTCACGCTGGGCGTGCACCGGCGTTCCCATCCACACGGCCGCACCGAGGGCGACCACCAACCATCCCAGATACGCACCCGCTCGCTGTGTTCGCAACGTGCCTCCTCGTGAAACCTCAATATCTCACAGCCGGCCCGATCCCTGTGGCTTCATTCTAGAGCTAACGGGTCGGGTCGTCGCCCGGCTCGCTCGCTTGCCCGCAGGCGTCGGCGAAGCCCTGCGAGCACGCGCGGCGGTAGATCTCCGGCGGCGGCAGGCCGGGGGGCAGCAGCCGGCGCCCATCCCGGACCACGACCTCGTAGTCGGCCAGGCTGGGCGGCTCGCGGGCGGCCGCCGCGGTCCCGCGGCCGTCGAGGTTGGCGCAGCCGGCCGCGGAGCCGAGATCGCAGGCCCGCCGGAACGCGTCAGCGGCCAGCTCGGGGCGCAGCTCGGGCTGCAGCAGGAGGCCGTACTCGTTGCAGGCCCAGCCGGAGCCGTTGTTGCAGAAGGCCGAGACCAGCACGCCGAAGTGCGGGCAGCCGTTCGGCAGGTTCTCGGCGCAGGCCCGCTTCCAGAACATCACGTGCCCGCCGCGGTGCGTGTCGCCCACGCCCTGCGCGGCGCTCAGCGCGAGGAAGACGACCGTCCACACGCCGACCCACGCGGCGTTGCGCCGGGTGCCCGCCAGGCCGCGCCACAGCGAGGCGGGATCGAGCCGCCGCGGCGCCATCCGGCTCAGCCGGTCGATGACCTGGATCAGCAGGTTCAGGACCGGCACGGCCAGCAGCTTGTCGTAGAACCGCGGGTGTCCGAGCGCGCCGAGCGCGCCGTAGAGGGCGATCACGCTCAGGCCGTACGCCACGCCGAACGCGATGCGGCCCAGCTCGGTGCGCGGCGCGGTCGACGGATCCGTGAAGAGCAGGTGCATCCCGAGAAAGACCGCGATCGGAATGTACGCGTCGATGAAGTAGTACGTGCCGGCGGTCGCGAAGTAGAGCAGCCCGAACAGGTACGTCGTCGCCACCGCGGCAATCGTCATCGTCGCCACGCCGAACAGCACCTGGACGGGCAGGCTGACCAGGAAGATCACCAGGTAGATCTGCGGCGCGCGGTTGAGGGTGGTGGCGATCTCCTGGCCCCAGGTCAGGCCGGTGGTGCCGGTGACGATCAGCCCCAGCGAGAACAGCCCCAGGGGGAACGACGACGGGTTGAAGACGTGCACGTGCCGCCCGTCCTTGTTCCAGCGGACCAGCTCCTTGGCCGCGAACCCCACGGCGATCAGGAGGAACTGGAAGTAGAACCAGTCGGGCCGGAACCAGAGGAACAGGTTGATGCTGAAGATCACCGGCACGGGCGCGAAGCCGACGGTGTACGCGCCGCGCCTCGACCACGAGAGCAGCATGTCGAAGGCGTACGCGAACAGGAGCTGCGCGAGCAGCAGGTGGGCGGCGTCGTACACCTCGCGCCAGTACCAGCCCCAGTAGAGCAGGATCGTGCCCTGCGCGCAGGCCTGCACGTAGTGCTGTCGCCGGAGCGAGACCCCGGCGGTCACCCCCGGCCGGCGCCAGGCGAGCAGGACGTGCCAGGCGCCCAGCGCCGCGGCGGCCGACAGGAGCGTGGCCGGCAGGGCGGGGTTGCCCCGCACCACCGGCAGCAGGCTCAGCGCGGCGAGCGCTGCGGTGAACGCCAGCGGCAGGAGCCGGACCGGGAGCATCCTGGGCCTGCCGTCAGTCGGCGGCGATGCAGTACAGATGCTCGCGGCCGCGCAGGTACAGCTCCCCGCCCGCGACGGCCGGCGAGGCGTCGAACCCGTCGTCGAGCAGGTTCGCCGAGAGCACCTCGAACGTCGGCCCCGCCGCGATCACGACCGTGGTGCCGTCGCGGCTCGGGACGTAGACGCGCCCGCCGGCCGCCACGGGCGAGGCGTAGAGGCTGCGGATGCCGGGCAGCCGCTCGGGTCCGTAGTGCAGCCGGCCGGTCCGCGCGTCGTAGGCCGACAGGATGCCGTTGTTGCCCTTGGTGAAGTAGAGGATGCCGTCGTGGAGCAGCGGCGAGGGCACGTACGGCGTGTCGCGGTCGAGCGACCAGGCGATGGCGTCGCTGCCGGTGATGTCGCCGGCAGCGGCGCCGAGGCTGACGGCGTCGAGCCGGTTGCCCCGGTAGCCGCTCGTGAGGTAGACGATGCCGCCAGCGGACACCGGCGTCGGGATGGCGTTGGTCGTGGCCCCCTCGCCGTCCCACAGCAGCTCGCCGGTCTCGAAGTCGTAGCTGCGCACCCGGTTGGTCGCGTTGGTGACCACCTGCGTCCGGCCGTCGTGCTCGACCACGAGCGGGGTCGACCAGGACGTCATCTCGTCGCGCTCGGTCCGCCAGCGCTCGCGCCCGGTGCGCTTGTCGAGCGCGGCGATGAACGACTGGCCCTGGTGGTCCCAGTTGACGACCAGGCTGTCGCCGTGCAGCGCCGGCGAGGCGCCCTCGCCGAAGCCCATCCGGATGCGCATGTCGCCGAGGTCGCGGTCCCACAGCGGGCGGCCCTCCAGGTCGAGGCAGTAGAGGCCGGCCGAGCCGAAGAAGGCGCACAGCACCTCGCCGTCGGTGACCGCCGAGGGCGCGGCCCAGCTGCCGGTCTGGTGCTTGCCCTCGTGCGGCGCCGCCTCCCGCACCACGCGCTCCCAGGCGACCGCGCCGCTGCGCCGGTCGACGGCCAGGATGGTGTACCGCAGCGTCCGCGACGGGGACTCGGTGCCCACGAAGCGCCGGGTGAGGCGCCGGAAGAAGCCGTCGCGCGCCCCGCTGTCGCCGGCCGAAACGGCCGTCGTGACGAAGACGCGGTCGCCCCAGACGATCGGCGTCGCCGACCCGTTGCCGGGAATCGCCATCTTCCAGCGCACGTTGCGCGTCTCGCTCCACTCCACGGGCGGGTCGGCCTCGGGCGCGGCGCCCGTCGCCAGCGGACCCCGCCACTGCGGCCAGCCCTCGTCCGCCGCCGCCTCCCGCGCGCCTGCCCCGGCCACCGGCAGCAGCGCCGCGATCAGCACCGCCGCGATCATCTGCAATCTCTGCATCCGCATCATCGACCACCCTCGTCCTGCATCCCTGGTTCCGGAAGGCTGCATGCAGGCGCCTCCCGCCGCGTTGACCCCTCGCCGGAATTCTGACAGAGTTTGACCCGAGCATGTCTCGGGAGGAGGAAGCAGGATGACGAAGCGCAGTGTCCGTATCGGCATCGGGCTCGCCGCGGCGCTGGCCGCTGCCGCACCGGCCCTGGCCGGGGCGCAGTCGGCGGCGGGCGGGGCCGAGGTGACATTCACGAAGGACATCGTGCCGATCCTGCAGCGCTCCTGCCAGGTCTGCCACCGCCAGGGCGAGATGGCGCCCATGTCGCTGGTGACCTACCAGGAAGTGCGGCCGTGGGCCCGGTCCATCAGGAACCGGGTGGTGAACCGCGAGATGCCGCCCTGGCACATCGACAAGAACATCGGGCTGCAGTCGTTCAAGGACGATCCGTCGCTGAGCGACGAGGAGATCGCCATGGTCGCCGCGTGGGTCGACAACGGCGCGCCGCGCGGCGATGCGGCCGACATGCCGCCGCCGGTCGACTTTCCCGACGCTTCCGAGTGGCAGATCGGCGAGCCCGACCTGGTGGTGCGCTACCCCACGTACGCGATGCCGGCGGAGGGTCCCGACCTGTTCGGCGCGCTGTACACCGATCTCGACCTGGACGAGGACCGCTACATCCGGGCCATCCAGACCCGCCCGGTCGACGATCCGTCGCGGCGCGTCGTGCACCACGCGCTCTCGTTCGCCGTGCATCCGGACGAGGAGCAGATGCGCGTGGCGGGCGACGACGACATCCCGGCGGCGCAGTTCCTCGTGGAGTACGCGTCCGGGAAGAACGGGGAGATCTACCCCGAGGATTCCGGGCTGCTGCTGGAGGCGGGCCGCAAGATGCGTCTCGACTATCACCTCCACTCGGTAGGCGAAGAGGTCGACGCGGTGGTCGAGCTCGGTCTCGTGTTCCATCCGCGGGGCCACGAGCCGGAGCACGTTCGCTGGTCCAAGCAGCTGGGCATCAACAACCGCCTGCTGGACATCCCGCCCGGCAAGGTCGTGCGCACCGACAGCTACGCCGTGCTGGCGAAGGCCGCCAAGATCACCGCGTTCCAGCCCCACATGCACATGCTGGGCACCTATCAGTGCCTGGAGCTGATCTACCCGTGGCCCGGCTGGACGGCGCAGACGGAGACGGTGAGCTGCGCCAACTTCGATTACAACTGGCATCTCGTCTACAACTACGCCGATGAAGTTGCGCCGATCGTGCCGGCCGGCACCGTCCTGCACATCATCAGCTGGCACGACAACACGGAAGGCAACCGGGGCAATCCGGATCCAAGGAACTGGACCGGCGACGGCGGCCGCACGATCGACGAGATGGGATTCGCGTGGCTCGGCTGGTACGACCTGACGGACGAGGAGTACGAGGCGGAGCTCGCCGCCCGCCAGGCCCGTCAGGCAGCCGCCACGAACCAGCAGCAGTAGCCTCTCCGGGCGACCGCCCTCGCCGCCGGCGGGGGCGGTCCTGCCAGCGCGAGCAGGCGGGCCGGCACCGGCCCGCCGCGCGTCACCCGGCCCGTTTCGGCCGCGGGGGTATAATCAACCCGCCCCCATTGCATGACAGTGCGCGACTCCGTGTTGCCCCCCCGTCGGCGAGACGATCCATCCCGACGCGCACCAGTATTCCCAAGAAGCTGGAGGAGACGATGAGGATCGCACTTGTTCTGGCCTGCCTGCTGGCCGTCCCGCACGCTGCTGCCGCGCAGGACGGGCAGATAGCCGGCATGGTCAGCGACCAGACCGGCGGCGTGCTGCCGGGCGTGACCGTGGTAGCCACGGGGCCCGCTCCGGGCGACGCCTCGCGGGTCGCCGTGACCGACGCGGACGGGCGCTACGCGTTCGAGGCGCTGCCCCCGGGCTTCTACACCCTCGCGTTCTCGCTGCCGGGCTTCGAGGAGCTGGCGCGGTCCGTCGAGCTGGCCGCGGCGGGCGCGCCCGTGGTTGACGTCCGCCTGCGGCTCGGCGGCCTGTTCGAGGAGGTGACCGTGGCGGTGACGGGCACCTCCATCGAGGCGCCCGCCATCAACATGCCCCACGCGGTCACGGTGGTCAGCCGCGACACCATCGAGCAGCAGGGTTCCACGCAGCTCGTCGACCTGTTCAGGAATCTCAGCGTCAGCCACGGCGTGGTCGGCGAGCGGAACAGCTGGTACAACTCCAACCAGCCGTCGACGCTCACCGAGAACGTGGCCAACGTCAACCTGCGCGGCCTGGGCGCCTCGCGGACGCTCGTGCTGCTCAACGGCCGCCGGCACGTGCCGGTCCCCGCGCGCCTCATCGGGGGGCGCTTCGTCGACGTGAACACGATCCCGGCCATCGCCATCGGCCGGCTCGAGGTGCTCAAGGAGGGCTCCGCGGCGGTCTACGGCTCGGACGCGGTCGGCGGCGTCGCCAACTTCGTGACGCGCAGCGACTTCCGGGGCCTCGAGCTGAACGTCTCGCACGACTACTTCGACAGCGCGGGCGATACGACGGTCGCCGGCATCTGGGGCGGCCGGATCGGCAGCTCCAGCCTGGTGTTCGCCGCGGAACGCGTGGGCCGCCAGGAGCTGCAGATGGCGGACCGTCCCTGGACGCTCGATCGGCTGAGCACGCACGTCCCGGGGAACCGCGCCGGCTGGTCGAGCCTGGGCAACCCCGGCACGTTCGCCGTGGGGGCCCCCGTGCCGTGGACCGCCGACGTCTTCGATCCGCGCTGCGCGGAGTTCGGCGGCCAGGACGAAGGCTGGACCTGTCGGTTCCGCTACGCGCCGTACGACAACCTCATCGACGAGCAGCATCAGAACCGGGCCTTCTTCGAGGCGAACGGCCCCCTGAACGCCCGCACCAACTACCACGTCGAGGCGCTCTGGGCCGATGCGGTGATTCCGGAGTGGTACACGACGCCGTCGTACCCGCCCTTTCCGCTGACCAGCACCACCATCATGGAGGTGGGGCCCGACCACCCGGGCCGGCAGGCGTTCTGCGGCGGCTACGCGGGTGACGGCAAGGCGGACCCCGGCGGCGCCTGCGCCGGCAGCGACGCCTGGTACTTCAACGGCCGCCCGTTCGGGAACTCCGGCCCCGGCCGGAGGCTGCGGCGGGAGTCCCGCACGCAGCGCATCGCCGGTTCGGTCGACGGCGACTTCCAGCTCGCGGGACGCGACGCCCACTGGGACGTCGGCCTGTCCTACTCCCGCGCCCGGGGCAATCTGAACCTGCCGGCCGTGTACACCGATCGGATCTACCGCGCCTTCCGCGGCTACGGCGGGCCGGACTGCGGCGTCGGCGTGATGGCGGATCGGACGTCCGCGGCCGGCATGGCCCTGGGGCCGCTCGGCGGCGCCGTCGCGGGCCAGGGGCCCTGCATGTACTACAACCCGTTCAGCAACGCCATCCAGCATGCCGATCAGCCGGGGGCGGCGTTCGAGACCCTGGCGAACCCCGACTACGTCCCCGGGCTGGCGAACCAGGACGAGCTCCGGCTGTGGCTGAACGAGGAGGTGGACCTGGTCAGCACCACCGACTTGATCGTCGCGGACGCGACGGTCAGCGGCAACCTGGTCGAGGACGTGGCCGACTTCGCCCTCGGCTACCAGTTCCGCGGGATGCGCGCTGACGGCAACCCCAACGACGCCGGCGACGTCACGGTGAATCCCTGCCCGGTGGCGGGCGATACGGGCTGCTCCGCCGGCGACCGGTTCGGCCCCTACCTGTTCACCAACGTGCACCGGCCCTACGCCGCGGACCAGCAGGTGCAGCGGCTCTTCGGCGAGCTCGCGCTCGCCATCGGCCCCCGGGTCGACACGCAGGTGGCCGCGAACTACGAGTTCTACAACGTGGCCGGCCGCCACGTGAGCAGCTTCGACCCGAAGTTCGGCGGGCGCCTGCAGATTGCCGAGAACCTGCACTACTCGCTGGCGCTGCGCGGCTCGGTGCAGACCACCTTCCGGACGCCGTCGCTCGACGATCTGAACCCCAGCCCGCTGACGACCCTGGAGTGGATCCCGGAGACGGGCGCCTACCAGGCAGTCGATCGTTTCGGCCGCCCCGATCTCCTTCCCGAGCAGGCGTTCACCTACAACGTCGGCACCGTGCTCTTCCTGGAGGGCGGCATCGAGGCGACGGTCGACTACTGGAGCTACGACTTCGAGAACGTGATCGGGTCGATGCCCTACGATGCCGTGACCAACCTCTACAACAGCGGCGGCGCCGCGGCGCAGGACGCCCTGTCGCCGTTCATCATCTGCCCCGGAGGCCGGGCTTCGGATCTGGCGCCCGAGAACAGATGCCCCGCGGTGAACCTCGAGCGCGTGCAGATCGACCTCGTGAACTGGCCGGGGCTCACGACGTCGGGCATCGACACCCACCTCGCCACCCGCTTCGACGCTGGCCCGGGCCAGCTCTCGGCGAGCTGGGACTCCACCTACACGGTGGAATACGACACCAAGGCCTTGATGCTCGGGGGTACGGACCTCACGCTCTACTCCCAGCGCAGCGCTGCCGGCTACCTGAACTTCGCGCACCCGATCGCGGTGCCGCTGCCGCGCTGGAAGAGCCGCTGGTCGGCCCTGTACAGCTGGAACACCTACACGTTCGCCAACTACGTGAGCTACATCTCGTCCTACGGCGACCGGGGCGACAGCACCACCGCGCCGCTCATCGACCCGTTCCTGACCTGGGACGCGAGCTTCCTGTGGCGCTTCCCGGGCAGCGGCATCGACGTCACGGTCTACGGGCTGAACCTGACCGGCACCATACCGCCGTGGGCCAACATCGAGCAGTCGTACGACGGCTTCACGCACGACCCGAAGGGGCGCAGGTTCAAGGTGGGGCTGACCTATCGATTCGGAGGCTGACGGCGACTCGTCCAACGTCATTCCGTTGGTGCAACTTGCCCGGCGTGGCGCTACACTCAAGGCAACGATGAGCGCCATGCGCCGGGCCGTCGCCGTCGCCCTGCTGGCACTGCTACCGGCCTCGACGGCCACGGCCGAGGTCATCCACCTCGTGATCACGTCGCGCGAGCCGTTCGCCGCGGACGTGCCGGGGAAGATCGGGCCGTACGAGCGCCTGCGCGGCCGGGTCGTCTACGCCCTCGACCCCGAGCATGACGCGAACCGCCGCATCGTCGATCTGGCGGCGGCCACGCCGAACGAGCAGGGCCGGGTCGAGTTCTACGCCGACCTCGAGATCCTCGCCCCGGTCGATCGCGGCCTGGCCCGGCCGACGGTGCTGTACGTCGTCAACAACCGCGGGCGGCTGACGTGGGGCGCCGATCCGTTCCTGCTCGCCCGCGGCTACGTGACGGTGTCGAGCGGCTGGATCGCCGAGGTGCCGCCGGCACCGGGGCGCCTGCGGCTGGAGGCGCCGGTGGCCCATGACGACGACGGCGTGAACGTCGTCGGCACGGTACGGGCCGAGCTCGTGACCGACCGGCGGGCGGACCGCCTGCCGGTTTCGAACCAGCTCAGCTTCGAGCCGCTGGCCAGCCGGCTGCCGGACGCGACGCTGACCCGGCGGCTGCGCGAGAAGGATTCCCCGCAGCCCGTTGCACGCGACCGGTGGCGCCTGCTGGTCGCGCAGGGGCCGGGCGAAGAGGGCAGCGGTCTCGTCGAGCTCGAGGTGGCGCTCGACGGCGGCTTCGAGCCGGGCGTCATCCACGAGCTGATCTACGACGCGCGCGGCTCGGTGGTGCAGGGAACGGGGTTCGCGGCCGTCCGCGACCTGGTCTCGTTGCTCAAGTACGACGAATCGACGCTGAACCCGCTGCGCGACGCGGACGGGCGCCCGCTCGCGGCGCGCGTGATTGCCCACGGCCGATCGCAGAGCGGACGCGCCATCCGCATGTTCCTGCGCGAAGGCTTCAACGCCGACGAGCAGGGGCGGCAGGTCTTCGACGGGGTGATGCCGACGATCGCCGGCGGCGGGCAGGGATTCTTCAACCACCGCTTCGCGTCGCCGACGCGCACGAACACGCAGCACAGCGGGCACCTGTATCCGGCGGACGTCTTCCCGTTCACCTACGGCGAGGAGAACGACCCGTTCAGCGGGCGCCGCGACAGCATCCTGGCGCTGGCGCGCGCGACCGGCACCGTGCCCAGGGTGATGCACCTCGACACCGCATCGGAGTACTGGCACCGCAGCGGCTCGCTCGTCGTCACCGACCCGCGCGGGGAGCGCGACACCGCGATTCCCCCCGAGGTGCGCGTGTACGTGTTCGGCGGCACGCAGCACAGCCCGGCCAGCGGGCCGTCCGAGCGCGGCCAGCTCCAGCCGAGCACCATCCCGTACCTGCCGTTCCAGCAGGCGCTGTTCGTGGCGCTGGACCGCTGGATTACCGATGGCACGCCCCCGCCGCCCAGCGTGCACCCGCGGATTGCCGACGGGACGCTGGTGGGCTGGACGGCCGGCGAGGCGGGCTGGCGCCCGCTGCCCGGCGTCGCGTACCCCACGGTCATCCAGCAGCCGGAGCATCTCGACTACGGTGCGGCGTTCGCCGACCAGCGGCGGATCGACCGCCATCCGCCGCGCCGCACGGGGAAGGCGTACCGCGTGCGGGTCCCCGCGCTCGACGCCGACAACAACGAGCAGGGGGTGCTGCGGCTGCCGCCGGTTGCCGTGCCGGTGGCGACCTACACCGGCTGGAACCTGCGCGCGCCGGCGATCGGCGCGCCGACCGAGCTGCTGCGGCTGACCGGCGGCGCCATCCCGTTCCCGCGCACGGCCGCGGACCGCGTGCGGACGGGCGATCCGCGGCCGGCGGTCACGGAGCGCTACGCCGGCTTCGACGACTATCTCGCACGGTACCTGACGGCCGCGGACGCGCTGGCGGCGGACGGCTACCTGCTGCCGGAGCACCGCGCCGGGCTGGAGAAGACGGCCCGGGCTCACGCGCCGCTGTTCGAGGACTAGCTGCATATCGAGGAGGAACGCCATGCGCATCATGACCACCATCGCGCTGGTGGCCGCCGTCGCGGCGGCCGCCATCCCGCTCGCCGCCCAGGAGCTGCCCCGCACGCCGTGGGGCCATCCCGACCTGCAGGGTATCTGGTCGAACACCACGACCACGCCGCTGCAGCGCCCCGAGGAGCTGGCCGGGCGCGACACGCTGACCGCCGAGGAACGCGCCGAGCGCGACGCCGAGCGCGCGCGCAACGCCGACCGGCCGCCGCCCCCGGGACAGACGGGCGCCTACAACAGCTTCTGGTTCGAGCGGGGCGTGACCGGCGAGCAGACGTCGCTCGTCGTCGACCCGCCCACGGGGCTGCTGCCCGACCTGACGCCCGCGGCGGCGGTGCGGGCGTCCGCCATCCACGCGGTGCGCTACAGCGACCGGCGCGACTGGACCACCGACTTCCACCTCTACGACCGCTGCCTGACGCGCGGCCTGCCGGGCGGCATGATGCCGGGGTTCTACAACCACAACTACAACATCATGCAGACGCCCGACCACGTGGTCATCCAGGTGGAGATGATCCACGACTCGCGGATCATCCCGCTCGACGGGCGCCCGCACCTGGACTCGTCCATCCAGCAGTGGCTCGGCAGCTCCCGCGGCCGGTGGGAGGGGGACACGCTGGTGGTCGAGACCACCAACCTGAGCGCGAAGGCGAACGAGCAGCGGGTCGACATGGCCAACGTCGTCTTCGGCATCGGCGAGCACGCGCGCATCATCGAGCGCTTCACGCGCGTCGACGCCGATTCGCTGGACTACCGCGTGACCGTGGTCGATCCGACCACCTACCAGACCGAGTGGACGGCCGCGATTCCGATGGTGGCCATCGAGGGGCCGCTCTTCGAGTACGCCTGCCACGAGGGGAACTACGCGCTGCGCAACATGCTCAGCGGCGCCCGTGCGGACGAGGCCGCGGCAGCCGCAGCGGCGGAAGGGAAGTGACGCGCGCGGCGGTGCTCGACGCGTTGCGCGCCGGGGCGGTTGCCGGGGCGGCGATCCTGACGGCCGCCCCGGTCGCCCGGGCGCAGCCGCCCGCGGCGGCCGAGCCGATCCCGTTCGTCCCGCATACGATCGCCACGGAGTTCGCCGGCGGGTATCAGGCCGTCGCGGCGGACCTGAACGCCGACGGACGTCCGGACGTCATCGCGCTCTCCACCCGGCTGCCCGAGCTCGTCTGGTACGAGAATCCCGGCTGGGAACGGCACGTGATCGCCGACGGGCTGAGCCGGATGATCAACGTGGCGGCTCACGACATCGATCGCGACGGCATCCCGGAGCTGGCGCTCGCGCACGGTTTCTCCAGCACGTACGCCGACAGCGTGGGGATCGTCTCGCTGCTGACCCACCAGGGCGACCCGCGGGCGATCTGGTCCATGCGCGAGATCGACCGCGTGCCCACGACCCATCGGCTGCGGTGGGCCGACGTCGACGGCCGCGGCGGCAAGGTGCTCGTCAGCGCGCCGCTGATCGGCGACGAGTCGCTGCGGCCCGAGTTCGACGACACGCTGTCGCTCCTCTGGTACCGGCCGGGCGACTGGGAGCGGCGCGAGATGACGGCCGAGGAGCGGGGCGTCGTGCACGGCATCGGCGTCGGGCCCTGGACTGACGCCGACCGCGATGCCGTGCTGACCGCGAGCTTCCTGGGTGTCCACGTCCACGAGTTCGCGGACGGCGGCTGGACCCGGACGCACCTCGCGGCGGGCGACCCGGGCGACTGGCCCGCGAGCGGCGCCAGCGAGGCCCAGGCCGGCCGGCTGGGATCCGAGCGTTTCGTGGCGACGATCGAGCCCTGGCACGGCCATCAGGTGGTCGTCTATCGGCAGGCGGCAGGCGGCGGGGCCTGGGCGCGCCGCGTGCTCGACCCGTCGATCGAGGACGGGCATACGGTGGTGGTGGCGGACCTCGACGGCGACGGCCGCGACGAGGTCATCGCCGGCGAGCGGCGCGGCCGGCAGAGCGTCTACGTGTACCGGCTGGGGGCCGGCCAGGCCGACTGGTCGCGGCAGGTGCTCGACGACGGCGACATGGGCGCGGGCGGGTGCGCGGTCGCCGACCTGAACCTGGACGGCCGCCCGGACGTCATCTGCGCCGGGAGCCGCACGGCCAACCTGAAGTGGTACGAGAACGCCGGGCGCTAGACCGCGCCGCTACGACCTGAGGCGCGGGGCACGGATGGCGCCTCCGCTGCGCAGGCTGGCACTGGCGGCCGTCCTGGTCGGGGTGGGCGCCGCCACGACGGTGCACGCGCAGCCGCCGCCGGGCGCCGGCCCGCAGCTCGGCGGACGCACGATCCTGGGCCCGCCGCCGCCGGTCCCTCCCGCGGTCATCCGGCGCGACGACGCCGGCCGGGCGACGGTGCGGGCCGTCGAGCTGACCCGGCCCCTCGCGGTCGACGGCCGGCTCGACGAGGCCGTCTACGCCCGGGTCCCGCCCTTCAGCGAGTTCGTCCAGCAGATTCCCGTCGAGGGCGCGCCGGCGAGCGAGCGGACCGAGGCCTGGGTCTTCTACGACGGCGAGCACGTCTACGTCGCCGCCCGGCTGTGGGAGTCGGTGCCCGAGTCGCAGTGGATCGCGAACACCCTGCAGCGCGACTCGTCCCAGATACTCGACAACGACCGCTTCCAGGTGGCGTTCGACACGTTCTACGACCGCCGCAACGGGGTGGCGTTCCAGGTGACCCCGCTCGGCGGCTTCTTCGACTACGAGATCAGCGACGAGGGGAGTCCGAACCGGGACTGGAACGCGGTATGGGACGTCGAGGTCGGCCGCTTCGACGGGGGCTGGACGACCGAGATGCGGATCCCGTTCAAGTCCCTGCGCTACCGCCCCGGCGGCGTGCAGATCTGGGGACTGCAGATGGGCCGGCGCATCCGGCGGCTCAACGAGGCCTCGCACCTGACGGCGGTCCCCATCTCCGTCGGCCCCGGCATGTTCCGGCTGTCCCAGGCTGCCACGCTGGTGGGCATCGAGGTGCCGCCGAGCGTCACGCGGCTCGACCTCAAGCCGTACGGCATCGGCACGTCGGCGACGGACCTGACCGCGGACCCCGTCTACGCGAACCGCCTCGGCGGCGACTGGGGCGTGGACGCGAAGTGGGGGGTGACGCAGAACCTGGTGGCCGACCTGACCTACAACACCGACTTCGCCCAGGTCGAGGTGGACGAGCAGCAGGTGAACCTGACGCGGTTCAACCTGTTCTTCCCCGAGAAGCGGGAGTTCTTTCTGGAGGGGCGGGGGATTTTCGACTTCGCGAGCGGTCCGCGCGTGCTGGGCGGAAACAACCAGGGGGGAGGACGCGTCTCGGGTCCCGGGAGCCAGCAGCAGGCCGACGTGCCGACCCTCTTCTTCAGCCGGCGCATCGGCCTCGAGGGCGGCCAGACCGTGCCGATCCGGGGCGGCGGCCGGCTGACCGGCAAGCTCGGCGCGTTCACCGTCGGCGCGCTCAACATTCAGACCGGCGACGAGACCCGCGTCGGGGCGCTGGCCACCAACTTCACGGTCGTGCGCCTGAAGCGCGACATCCTGCGCCGCAGCCGGGTCGGCGGGATGTACACGCGCCGGTCGGTCGCGCGCGCCGGCGACGGCGCGAACGAGGCCTACGGTCTCGACGCGGCGTTCTCGTTCCACGACAACGTCAACTTCAACGGCTACTACGCGCGCACCCGCACGCCGGGACTGGCCGGCGACGACACGAGCTATCAGGCCGCGTTCACCTACGACGGCGATCTGTACGCGGTGCAGGTCGACCACCTGCTGGTCGGCGACAACTTCAACCCGGAGGTGGGCTTCATGCGCCGCGACGACTTCCGGCGCACCTTCGCGGCCGCCCAGTACAGCCCACGGCCGGCCATCGAGGCCGTGCGGCAGCTCACCTGGGGCGGCAGCCTCGACTACATCGAGGACGGCGCCGGGCGGCTGGAGACCCGCGCGGCGCAGCTCCGGTTCACGACGGAGTTCGAGAGCAGCGACGAGATCAACGTCGACTTCCTGCGCAGCTACGAGCTGCTCGTCGAGCCGTTCGACATCACCCCGGACGTGACCATCCCCCTCGGCGGCTACGGCTTCCGCGACATCTTCCTGTCGTACCTGTTCGGGCAGCAGCGGCGGCTGTCCGGGACCGTCTTCGTCCAGCGCGGCGGGTTCTACGACGGCGAGATCACCGCGTTCGGCTACCGGCAGGCGCGGCTGGAGGTGACGCGGAAGCTGACCGTGGAGCCCTCGGTCGCGATCAACCGCATCGAGCTGCCGAGCGGCCCGTTCACCGCGACGCTGGCGTCGACGCGCGTCACCCACACGTTCACGCCGCGCATGTTCTTCTCGGGGCTCATGCAGTACAACTCCACCGCGGCGGCGCTGGGGACGAATCTGCGCTTCCGCTGGGAGTACCAGCCCGGCAGCGAGCTGTTCGTCGTCTACAACGACCAGCGGGACACGGCGCTGCGCCCCACGCCGTGGCTCGAGACCCGCGCGTTCATCGTCAAGGTCACCCGGCTCTTCCGCTTCTGACGGCCGCGCGACAGGACGGCGCGCCATGGACATGTTCGATCGGACCCGGGACGCAGCCGTTCGCAACGTCGCCTTCGACTGGCTCCGGGCGCAAGTCGATCAGCACGGCGACGTGCTGCCGCGCACCCTGCTGGCTGCGGGCTTCACGCTGCAGGGCGTGCGCGTCCCGCTGCTCGGGCCGCAGGGCATCTTCAAGCCGAAGGTGCTGTCGGTGGCCCCGCTCTCCGTCACGACCGCCCCCGATGGACCCTACGACGACGCCTTCGGCCCCAACGACCTCCTGCGCTACCGCTACCGCGGCACGGACCCCGACCACCCCGACAACCGGCGCGTCCGTGTGGCCATGCGCGAGCGCCTGCCGCTGATCTACTTCCATGGCGTGGTGCCCGGAAAGTACCTGGCGGCCTGGCCGGTCTTCGTCGTCGGCGACGACCGTGGCGGCCTGACCTTCACCATCGCGGTCGACGACGCGCGGCACATCTGGTCGGAGACCCCGGACGACAGGACCGCGGTGCGCGACGACCTCGCGAGCGGCCGGCGGCAGTACGTGACGGCCGCGGTCCGGCAGCGTCTCCATCAGCGGGCGTTCCGGGAGCGCGTCCTCGACGCGTACCGGCACCAGTGCGCGTTCTGCAGATTCCGGCACGCGGAGCTGCTCGACGCCGCGCACATCGTTCCCGACGCGGATGGGGGGGAGCCGACCGTCAGGAACGGACTGGCCCTGTGCCGGCTCCATCACGCGGCGTTCGACCGCTACTTCGTCGGCGTGACGCCCGGCTACGTCGTGGAGGTGCGCCCGGACCTGCTGCGCGAGAAGGACGGCCCCACCCTGGTGCACGGCATCCAGGCGCTGCACGGTGCCCGCATCGCCATGCCGCGGAAGGCCGGCGACCGATCGGACCGGCACTCCCTGGAGCGCCGCTACGACACGTTCCGGCGCGCGTGATTCGCGGTCGGAGGTCGCGGCCCGGGCGCGGCCGCGGTGAGCAGCGGGCATGCAGGCCGGCCTCACGGAGGCCGGCCTGCGCCGACGAAGCGGCTTCTCTTTCCGGTGCGTGGCGCCTATCCACGGGTGAGTCGGACGGTGCCTCAACAAGCGCGATATCGAGACCCGGACGCCATTCAGGGCGGCACCTGGGAGGCGTTCGAGCGGGTCTTGAAGCGACGCGGCTGCTTCACGACCGGCCTGCGCAAGGTAGAAGCCGCACGGCAAGTTGCCGCCCATTTCGACCCGGATCGCAATCGCTCCCACAGCTTCGAGAAGCTTCGTGCCGTCATCGCTGAAGCGGCCGGATAGAGCGCACTTCCCGACCACGGACGAACGTGGTGATCTCCACGGCGACCTTGTACGGCGCGTCAAGGGGCAGGAAGACGTTGGCTCCGGGCACCTCGACCAGGCGTGCGTCCGGGAACTCGCGGGTCAGGTCTTCCGCGAGCTGCAGAGGAAATAACTTGTCTTCGGCGCCCCACACCAGCAGCACCGGCGCCCGGAAGGCGGCGAACTTCCGCGTGGCCTCGAGCATCATCCCGGGCTCGCATCCGACCAGGAAGTCGAGGGAAGCCCTCCTCGCCTCCTTGTTCCGCTTGAACGGCCCGAGGATGCGCTCCTTCAGGTCGCCAGGCACCGGATTCGAGCAGGTCGGCCCGAAGAACGCCGCATAGTCGTTGCGCGACATGAAATATCCAATCAGCGGGCTGACGAGCCCCGGCGCCCAGCGTGCGAGATTCTGAATCGGCTGAAACGCCTTGGGTGGAAACTGGTCGAAGACATCCGAGTTGGTAAGCACGAGTCGACCGACCCGTGTCGCGGCGGGATTTTCCGAGGTAATCAGGAGTTGGCAGATCCCTCCGCCAGAATCGTTCCCGACGAGCGTCACGTCCCGCAGGTCGAGGGCTTCCATGAACTCGCAGACCATGTCGACGATGCCGTGCGGCGAGAGGTCCGCGGCTCCGGGGAACGGCTCGGGCTGCGAGCCCAGCGGCCAGTCGGGCGCGATGCTGCGGAAGGTGTCGGGCAGCGCGTCGATGACCCCTTCCCACAGGCAGTGATTGGTCCAGATGCCGTGAACGAACAGCACGACGTCACCGGAGCCTCGATCCAGATAATGGAGCCGTCCGCCCGATTTCAGCGTGTGAACGTTCCGTTCCATTCGAATCCCCAACTCATATCAGGAGCCCCATCGCTGGAATGAGCGCGGCATTCACGAAGGAGGCAGGCGTCGCGGTGAGCTCCCCAGGGCGGCGGGGGGGGAGCCCTGTGAGTGTGCCATCGCCTCCAGAAGCCGCCAGCCGAGGGGATCCACGGAGACGCTGCTGTTGCCCAGCACCACCACGCCGAATCTTCGGTCGTCCGTGAAGCCGAGGAAGCTGCGGAACCCGCCGCTGCCGCCGTTGTGCCAGATCACGGTCTGGCCGAGCTCGTCGCGCCGCTCCCGGATCCACGCCAGGCCGATCCCGCGTTCCGGTCCGCGAAAGTGCTCCCGTTGCGCCAGGCGGATGGCGTCCCGCAGCGGCGTCTCGCGCGCGTCCATGTTGGCGGAGAGATAGCCGATCATGCCGTCCAGGGTGCTCCGCAACGCGCCCGCGCCTGCCATCGCCTCCGGCAGCTCCCACGGTTGGGCTGCCATCCCGAGCCGGACGGGGCCCACCGCCAGTCGGGCCCGGTAGCCGGTTGCGCGCAGCCGGTCCCCGCCGCCAGGTTCCGTCTCGAGTCCCGCCAGTCCCAGCGGCCGGACGACCAGGTCGCGTATCGCACTCGCGTACCCGTCGCCCGCCGCGCGGCCCAGCGCCCACCCGAGCAACCCGAAGCCGAAGTTGGAGTACTCCGAGCGGACGCCGGGATCGGATGTCAATCGGACCGCGCCGAACGCGCGCAGCAGGTCGTCCGTGCGGTAGCCCCGGTACGGATCCATCCCGAGCACTGTGCTGCGAAGCATGCGGGACGGACTCAGAAGGAACCGCGGCGGGAGCCTGGGAAGGCCGGCGGTATGGGTCGCCAGATGCCGGAGGGTGATCGTTCCCTGTTGCGGCGTCAGCTCGAGATCGGTCGGGAGCAGATCGGACAGGCGGCTGTCGAGACCGCCGAGGCCGTCGCCTGCCATGCGGGCGAGCAGGGTGCCGGTGAACGTCTTGGTGATCGAGCCGATCTCGAACAGCGCCTCGCGGAGCGGCGGCCCGCCGGGCGTCAGACGGCTGCGGCCGAGCGTCGCCCTCCGGATCCTGTCGTCTGCAATGATGCCCACGGCCAGACCCACGGGCCGGCGTTCGCCAGCCCAGTCGATGATCGCTTCCCGCAACGGTCCGTCGAGAGCTCGCATGCCCGGGTCGGTCCAGAACGAGGAGTCGTCGGACCGCCAACCGACTGCAGGCTGCACCAGGATCAACCCTGTCAGGCCGAGCGCCAGCCAGCAGGCGCCCATCCACCTCGATTGGCGCCATGCGCCGCGGCCGGCCGCGGCGAGGGTCTGCGCGGAACGGGTCGGACCGGTGCGGGCTCGGGCGCCGCGCGCCAGGCGACGGACGCCGCGCACGCACCACTCGATGAACAGCGCGACGATGCCGAACGGAAGCAACTCCAGCATCTGCCGGGTCCGACGCCGGGCGGCCACCTTTCCGCGCCGGGGGCCGACGCCGGCCAGTGGGGCGGGCCGCCGTCAGGGGACCTCGCCCTCGCGCCACGGGGTGCGGCAGGGCTGGCCGGCCTCGTACAGCTCGAGGTTGGCGGCCATGCGCTCCTGCAGCTCCGGCGGGGCCGCGGCAATCGCCTCGCGCTGCAGGTCGGCGGCGTCCTCGTAGCGCCCGACTTCGGCGAGCGCCATCGCCAGGGTCTCGCCGAGGTCCATGAGCTGCTGCTCGTCCGGGAGGCGCCGCATCACTTCCAGGGCCCGGCGGCCGTCACGCACGCGGCCGTCCGGGGCGGCGGCGAGCACGCGGGCCAGGGCCAGCGGAAAGGCCGGCGTGTCCGGAAACCGCTCCATGGCGTCGGCGAGCCGGTCGCGGGCCTGCGCCCAGCGGCCCTCCGTGACCAGGACCATCGCGTAGCCGAACGGCCCCTCGAACAGGACCGGGTCGAGCTGCATGATGCGTTCGTACTGCGCTCTCGCGTCGTCGGGGCGCCCGCCGCGCCGCAGCAGTCCGGCCAGTTGCAGCCGCGCGGCGAGGTAGTCGGGGTCGTACCGCACGGCGGACGTATAGCGCGCCAGCGCCCTGTTGAAGTCGCCGCTCTGCTCCAGGAGGACGCCCAGGCTGTAGTGGGCCCTGGCGTGCTCCGGGGACCGTCGCAGGACCTCCTCGAGCTGCTCGCGGCTGGCCTGCTGGTTGCCGGCGAGGGCCAGCGCCACGCCGAGCTTGTGACGCAGCGACGCGCTGCCGGGCTGCCGCTCGAGTCCTGCCCGGAAATGGGAGATGGCCCGCGAGAGGTTGCCCTGGCCGAGCGCCCGGCCGCCGCGCCGCTCGTAGGCTGCGGCCGTCCGCAGCAGTCCCTCCACGTCCTCGAGCAGCGGGTCGGGCGGCCGGACGGTGGGGTTGGCATCGACGTGCGCGAGAGTGCGTTCGGCCAGCCGCTGCCGCTGGCGGTTCGCCACGGCGCGGCCGACCTCTCCGAGGCTGGTGTAGGCCTCCGCGAGCGCCGCGAGCACGGGGGGCGCCGCGGGGTTCAGCGTCAGGGCCTCCTCCAGGTACTGAACGGCGCGGAAGTAGTCCTCGCGGTCGATGGCTGCGCGGCCGAGGCCGAAGACGACCGCCAGCGAGTCGGGCTGCAGCGCCTGGGCGTACTCGAGCAGGGGCCGCGCCGCGCCCGGGTCGCCCGCCGCCAGGTGCATGTCGGCGAGCCACACCAGCGTCGGCACGTCGTCGGGCCGCAGCTCGCGGGCCTGCTCGAAGTGCTCCGCGGCGAGCTCCGGTGCGCCGCGGATTCGTTCGAGGTGGCCGAGGTAGTAGGGCCAGCGCCGGTCGCGGGGCAGAAGTGCCCGGGCGTTGCGCAGGCATGCTTCGGCCTCGGGCAGGTGCTCCGTGGCCATGAAGAGCATGCCCATCTCGCCGTAGGCCCGGCCGCGCTCCAGCGGGCCGGCGTCCGGATCGTCGAGGGTCGTCGTCAACGCGGCGAACTGCTCGTGGAGCTGCTCGACGACGGCCTCGGACCCGGCGTCGCCGTCGAGCTCGGGGAGGGCGACCGGGTCCAGCGTGGCCGGCTCGGCTGCCGCCTGCCGCGCCGCCGGCTCGGCATCGCGCGGCGCCGGCGGCGGGGCATCCGACGTGCAGCCGGCCGCCAGCGCGATGCAGACGCCCGCCAGGGCGGCACGCGCGAAGGACCCGGGAGTGCGGCTTGCGCCTGTGGTCACTGGTTGCTCCAGCCCGATCATCCTATGATAGCCGCAGGGTCGAGCGCAGCGGCGCAGCGTGTCTTCGGCGAGGTGTGCGGAATGAGAGAGCGAGCTGCAGCATCGGCGTCGGGGTGGCGGCGGGGGTTGATCTGCCTGCTGGCGGTCGCGGCGGCCGCGGCGGCCGGTCAGGGCGGCGGCGCCGCCGGCGGCCAGGAGGTATCCGAGGCGGTCGTGCCGTTCACCATCGATGTGCCGGACGCCGTGCTCGTCGACCTGCGCGCGCGTCTGGAGCGTGCGCGCTACCCGGACGAGCTGCCGGGCGTTGGGTGGACGTACGGCACGCCGGTCGGCTACCTGCGGGAGCTGGTCGCGTGCTGGCGCGACGAGTTCGACTGGCGCGAGCAGGAGCGGCGGCTCAACCGGTTCGACCAGTTCAAGACGACCATCGACGGTCTCGACATCCACTTCGTCCATCAGCGCGCCGCGCGGCCCGACGCGCTGCCGCTGATCATCGTGCACGGCTGGCCCAGCTCGTTCATGCAGTTCCACAAGGTGATCGAGCCGCTGACCGATCCGGCCGCGCACGGCGGCAGCGCGGCGGATGCCTTCCACGTCGTCGTGCCGTCCATCCCCGGCTACGGCTTCTCGGACAAGCCGCGCCGGCGCGGCTACGGGCCGGCGCGGATGGGGGACATCTTCGTCGAGCTGATGGCCCGCCTCGGCTACGCCCGCTACGGTGTGCAGGGGGGCGACTGGGGCGGGCCGATCGTCGCCCACATGGCCCGCGCCGACGCGGCGCACGTCGTCGGCATGCACACCGAGACCTGCCGCGGCGGGCCGCCGGAGGGCGTTGCCGACCCGACGGCCGGCGTGCCGCCCGAGGAGATCGAGCGGATGCGCGAGCGGCAGGCCTTCTTCTCGGACGAGGAGCGCGGCTACAGCGCCATTCAGGGCTCGAAGCCGCAGACCCTCGGCTACGGGCTCAACGATTCGCCGCTCGGCCAGGCGGCCTGGATCGTGGAGAAGTTCCGCGCGTGGAGCGACGTGGACGGCGACGTGGAGAGCAAGTTCACGAAGGACGAGCTGCTGACGAACATCACCATCTACTGGGTCACGCAGACCGCGACGTCGTCGGCGCGCCTCTACTACGAGCGCCCCCCGCCTGGCCGGGCCGGGCTGCTCGGCGCCGCACGGATCGAGGTGCCGACGGGCTGCGCGAACTACCCGCGGGACGTCGGCTTCACGCCGCGCTCGTGGAACGAGGCGCGCTACAACGTGACGCGCTTCACCAGCATGCCTCGTGGCGGGCACTTCGCGGCACTGGAGGAGCCGGCGCTGTACCTCGACGACGTGCGGGCGTTCTTCAGGGACCTGCGCTAGCAGCTTCGATCAGACGGGGCTGCGGCTGCGCCCCGCACCCCCGGCGTTCGCTTGCGGGGGCCCCTTCGCCCCGCGCCGCTCCAGACGGTGTGACTATAATGGCCGTCTCGCATCCGTCGAGGAGGATTCAGATGGGTTATCCACGACTCTCGCCCGGGCTCGCCGGCAGTGCTCTCGTGGTCGCGTGCGCGCTCGTCGGCGCGTCGACGGCCGCCGGTCAGGCGCCTGCCGCGGCCGTCGACTGGTCCGTGCCGCTGACCGCCTGGGGCCACCCGGACCTGCAGGGGGTCTGGACGACCGACGACGAGATCTCCGTGCCGGTCGAGCGGCCCGAGACGCTCGCGGGTCGAGAGGAGCTGACCGAGGAGGAAACCGCGTCGCGGACCGCGCAGCGCAAAGCCGGCCTCGAGCGCGGCTCCGGCCAGACCGGCGACGGCCCGCCGCACTGGTACGAAACGGCGGCGCAGGCCTCGACGCGCGCGTCGTTCATCGTCGACCCGGCGGACGGACGCATTCCGTACACCGCCGCGGGCCGGCACGAGTGGGACAACCGCAACCTGGGCAGCTTCAAGGAGGGGCCGTTCGCCGGTCCGGAGGATCTCGACCTGCGCGACCGGTGCATCACCCGCGGGCTGCCCAACACGTACTTTCCGAGCGCCTACAACAACGGCTTCCAGATCATCCAGCATGCGGATCACGTGGCGATCCTGTACGAGCGGCTGCACGAGCACCGGCTGATTCCGCTCGATGGCCGGCCGCATCTCGACGCCTCGGTCCGCCAGTGGTTCGGCGACTCGCGCGGCCGCTGGGAGGGCGACACGCTGGTGGTCGAGACGACCAACTACACCGACCGGGTGAATTTCCGCGGGTCGCGCGAGGGCCTGCGGCTGGTGGAGCGCTTCACGCGGACCGGCCCGGAGAGCATCCGGGTGGAGTTCACGGCGAGCGACCCCCAGGCGTGGACCCGCGACTGGACGGTGGTGGTCAACGCGCGCGCCGACGCGAGCTACTGGCAGATCTTCGAGTACGCCTGCCACGAGGCGAACTACGGCATGTTCAACATCCTGAGCGGCTCGCGCGCGCAGGAGGCGAGGGAGGCCGCGGAAGCCGGCTCCCGCTAGGGCGCCAGGCCGGTTCGGACGCCGCCCGATCGGAGGCGTGGTGATGATGTCGCGCGCCGGGATGACCGCCCTGATCGTCGCGGTTGCCGCACTGCTGCACGCCGCCGCGCAGCAGCCGGTCATCCACAGCCAGTTGCGCCACGCCCGGGGCCAGGCGGTCGTCCCGATCTACGAGGGCTGGTTCGAGGACCTGGCGGGCGTCGTCCATGCCAGCTACGGCTACGTCAACCTGAACCGCGACGAGGCGCTCGACATTCCGATCGGTCCGGGCAACGCCGTCGAGCCTGGGCCGGCGGACCGGGGGCAGCCGACGCACTTCCTGCCGGGACATCAGAAGGGGGTCTTCACGGTGCCGCTGCCGGCCGGCGCGGCGTCGGAGGAGGTCTCCTGGACGCTCAGCGTGCGTGGGCAGACCACCTCGATCCCGTCGAACCTCGGTCCGCTGTACCAGGTCGAGGGGCTGGTGACGAACGGCGGTCCGTTTCCGGGGAACACGCCGCCGGTGCTGCGGTTCCAGCCGGACGGCGCGCACGGCCAGGGGCCGGCCGGCATGACGAGGGGGGCGGCAATCGAGACGACCGCCGCCTCGGACACGGCGCTCGATCTGTGGATTGCCGATGACGGCCTGCCGGGCGATCTCGATCCGCTCATCATCCGCTCGCTGCAGAGCGGGCAGCGCGCGCGCCGCGGGCGGAGCCTGTCGGTGACGTGGACCAAGTACCGCGGTCCGGGGGACGTGCGGTTCTCCGAGCCGTCGCCGGCCATCGAGGACGGCGCGGCGCATACCACGGCGCGCTTCGCCGTGCCGGGCGCCTACGTGCTGCGCGTGCTGGCGTCGGACGGCTCCGGCCTCAACGGTTGCTGCTGGACGAACGGCTACGTGCACGCCAACGTGGAGTAGTGGAGCAGACGATGAGACGCAATGCGGGATGGCGGCATCGCCGCCCCGCGTCGGCCGTTGCGGCCGGCGTGGCATTCGCCCTGGGCCTGTTGCCTGCGGCGGTCGGGGCCCAGTCGGCCGCCGGCGCCGCGCGGCAGGCGACGTTCGCCGAGGACATCGCGCCCATCTTCCAGCGCTCGTGCCAGGAGTGCCACCGGCCCGACAGCATGGCGCCGATGTCGCTGCTCACCTACGCGGAGGCCCGGCCCTGGGCGCGGGCGATCAAGGCGCGCGTCGCCGCCCGCGAGATGCCGCCCTGGTTCCTGGACAAGACCCTCGGCATCCAGCAGTTCATCAACGACATCTCGCTGAGCGATGCGGAGATCGACACCGTCGTCCGCTGGGTCGACGCCGGGGCGCCGCCCGGCGACCTGTCCCGGATGCCGCCGGCCATCGAGTGGCCGTCCGGAGACAACTTCCGCCTGGAAGTGGAGGCCGGCCTCGGTCCGCCGGATACGGTCGTGCGCTTCCCGCCGTTCACGATGCCGCCCGTGGCGCAGGACACGTTCTTCAGGCCGTTCGCCGACGCCGACATCGACACGCCGCGCTGGGTGCGGGCGGCCGAGACCAAGCCGTCCGGGCAGCAGGGCCGCCGCATCGCCCACCATGCCTCGGCCTACGTCCACCAGCCCGAGACCACGGACTTCCTGGAGGTCGAGCGCGAGCTGTTCGCCGGCCAGGCGGCGGCCGGCGCGGTGCTGCAGGCGGCCCGCGCGCGCAGCGCGGGCGACCCGGTCGACACGCGCGAGATGTTCACCGAGTGGGCGCAGGGCAAGAGTGGCGAGATCTACCCCGAGGACACCGGCAAGCTGGTCAAGCCGGGCGCCCGCTTCGAAGTGCAGATCCACTACCACGCCGTGGGCGAGGAGATAACCGACCAGCTCGAGATCGGCCTCTGGTTCTACCCGCGGGGCGTCACGCCGAAGTACAGCGTGACCTACGTCTCGGTGGGCACGCAGAACAACAAGCCGCTGCACATTCCGCCGCACTCGGTCACGATGCATCAGGGCTCGTACACGCTCCCGGCGCCGGCCATCCTGCACAACTTCCAGCCGCACATGCACTATCGCGGCAGCGCCTTCTCGATGGAGGCCCTCTATCCGGACGGGCGCCGCGAGCTGCTCAACCATGCCGACCGCTTCAGCAACGACTGGCACGTGAGCTACATCTACCATCCGGATCACGCGCCCCTGCTGCCGCGCGGAACGGTGCTGCAGATCACGGCCTGGCACGACAACACCGCGGCCAACCGCAACAATCCCGACCCGCGCCAGTGGGTGGCCTACGGGCCGCGGACGGTCGACGAGATGGCGCACTCGAACAGCCAGATCATTTTCATCACCGAGGCCGACTACGAGCGCATGTCCGCCGAGCGGCGGACGCAACGGAGCCAGAACCAGAACTGATGCAACGCGGGCGCGACGGGCGCCTACTAGAGGCGTGGGACACTGCTAGCTGGATGTTGTGGGAAAGAGCCGGATCCCACAGTTAGTATAGTCAATACGGTGTTGACGGCTCTCGCGATGATGTGCGCTCGAGTCTTCGACACGAGGTGTGGTCGGTCGGGGCGGCTGGGACGAAGATGGGTGGAGACGACACAAGCAGATCGGAGACGGGCCGTCCGCACCAAGGTGTCAAGCGTGGAAGTGTCGCCGTTGAGGATCTAGTGGTGTGTCACTAGAACAATTTGACACTTCAGCTTCCGCGCGTGCGACACGACGACCCCCAATCGGTGCCCGACAATCGGCGGGTTTCGCGGTGTTGTCGGCCACGGACAGCGATGTAAGGCCATTTCGCGGACACACCACTAGATGGTGTCGTCGTCGTTGTGCGCCCGCGGTCCTCGAAGACATTCAGGGTGACGCTCGACAACAGCCAAGCTCGTAAGCTGGCGTACGAGATACTGCAGCTCGTTGATCGACGCGTCGACCGCGAACTGTCCCGCTGGAAGGACACTACTCAGTTTCCTTGAGTCACGGGGCGACTTTAGTACAGGCGGAGCCGAGACGGCAGAGCCACTACTCGGACTCGGAACCCGATGGAAGACGACTTCTCGGTTGAGCACCACCTGACGGCAGACGGGTGGGTGGAGGGCACTCACCGATCGTTCGGACGGCTTTCGAAGAGGGGTGAGCGGCCGCAGAACGCTGTGGAGACATGGGTGCACCGCGCCACCCAGTCGTCGCCGGCGGCGCGGGAGAATCACCACATGCGGATGCTCTGGCATGATGAATCGGTGCTTGAGAACATGCGTGAGGCGCTCCGCGGCAAGTTCAAGCGTCCGTTTCCGCAGACTTGCTGACGGCCGTAGCGTACCCCTGACGCCACTAGGCTGGGAAGCCGCAGCATCCAGCCCACGCGACGGCGTGCCGCCGGTCTATTGCCGCCCGCGAATGAGCTTGGGTTGGAAGCCGAGCGGCGCGGCCGGCTCTATCGCCTCTCCGGTAACGGCTGCGAATGTCTCTGCCGCCAGATGAACTCGCTTGGCCAACTCCGCCGGCGCGACGCCGAACGTGTCTCTTGCGATTCCGAAGGCGCTCGTCAACCATTCAGGCCCAACGAACTCGGGCTCGTGCGGCTCCGCCTTCAGCCATCCTCGAGCCGACAGGTGCTGGTAGCACCGTCGATAGAGGATAGGGTTCATCAGGGACAGCAAGTACGCTCGGCGGACGATCGCGGCGGCGCTGGCGGCCCAGCGCGTCTTCAGCGCGAAGATGTGGCCCCACGAGAAGGGCTGGGACAGGAACTCCGCAACGAAGGTCCTGCGCGGGAGTAGCAGGGCGCTGGCGAATGAGTTTGCCTGATCCTCAGTGTCCTTCGAACCGGTTTCGAGGCCCTCGTGCAGAACGAAGTGTCCGAGCTCATGCGCGACATCGAAGATCCACCGCGATCTGCTCATCCGAGACGGGTTCAGGACGATGATGCTGTGATTGCCCCTACGGGAGAAGGCATCAATCTTGTCCGCGTGGCGAAGATTCTGAACGAGGATGACGCCGTGATGTTCGGCAACCCTTCCAATGTGTTGGATTGGACCAAAGCCAAGACCCCAGGCCTGCCGGCACTGATCAGCGGCGCGCTCGATGGCGTCAGCATCACGAGCCGCGATCGATGGGATGGCGTACTTGGGGATCTTGACCATCGTGGCGAGCTCGCGGAGAACGAGGTCAATGAGCGTTCCGTGTGCGCGCGCCCGCCTCTTGAGGCCCTCGGGGGTCGCCACCCGGCGCCGAAAGCTGCACTCCTTCTCGCGCCATACGTCGTCGAGTGGTTCAAAGAAAAACTGGGGCCGGACCTTCAACGCGCTGGCTAGCGCCTCGACAAGGTCCGGCCGCGGATTCTTCCGGAGACCTCTCTCGTAGTGCCCCAGGAGCCCGAACGATGCCGATACGACACGCGCGAGTCTTGTGAGTGTCGTGTGCTGAAAGGCCCTGGCGAGTGCCAGACGGGCACCGACGAACTCAGTCATCGCCTGAACTGGCCTTGGCCGAGTCCACGGGCTCAGCTGACACCGGGGCGATCTTCACGGGCGACTCGGTCGGCCAAGCGAAGGGCGCAACGGCGGCTAGACTCGGCGGCGGGATGAGGAACTGTCGAAGGGTGTTGCCCGTATCGTTGCTGATCTCGACGAGGGAGATCGACTCGGGCCGCCCGTTCCCGTCGTTCTCGATGGCTATCCGCAACGCGCGGCCCGCGGGCAGATCGCCGCCAAGCTCAAGGGCTAACTGCTTCTGCTCCGTCAACTCGGGGAAGCTCGCTTGTCGGTAACGCCCCGGGACGCTCTCGGGCAGGCCGTGATAGAAGCGCACGGCGTGCCCGCCAATGGACACGACGAAGTGAACCGGTCCACCCTCGGCGCCGGTTACGACGCTGAGCCATTGATGCGTATCCGTGGCCCGGCGGAGTGCTTGACAGGTGCGCTCGTAGCACCGGACGCCAAGGCTCCAGTTCCCCTCGCCCGTATCGGGGCGGTGATCGTCGGCAGCCCGGTTGCGGGCTTCGCGGATGATATTGGCCACGACGACAAGACGATCGAGCGTGAGGCCTACGTAATTGTTCCACGGCTTCGATGACATAGAGAACCAGGGTACTCCGCGACACAGAAATACGCAAGTTGATTTGTATCGGCCTGTAGAATTTATACAGGCTGATACAAAACCGCCGTGGTCCCGTCACGTCTGTCGTCTCACTGGGACGCCCCCATGTCCGCGTCCGGGCGATCTCGATCGTCAAGCCGGACGGCACCGTGATCCGCTACCGCAGCCAGGCGAGACCGAGGAGCGCGTTTTGCCTCCCGAGGCTCGCGCGTGGCTGATGAGGCGGTTCACCCGCTGCCTGTGAGGTGGAGATGAAGGATGAGGTCGCCGCGGTGGAAGTCAAGAACGTCGGCCACGACGAGATCAGCGTTCAAGCCGGAGGGGACTCGCCGAACAGAGATACTGTCGTTTTGGCGCCAGGAGAAGAGCGAACCGTGTCCTTGCATGGGTCGGGTCAGTTTTGCGTTTGGAGACTGCCAGTGTGGACCGCCGGACCGGGCGGAGGTAATCCGCGGAAGCCGCGGGCCGTTTCCTGGCCCACGGCTTCCGCCTCACCGCACCTGCCCCGTTGGCACGCTTGACGACGAACTGACCCACTACCCGAGACCGTTGCGCGGGGTCCCGGCGCGATGCCGAGGACCGCTGCCGCCGCAAGTTGGTTGCGGCGACGAGGCACTGTGGCTGGTCACGGGTGGCGTGTTGGTCTGACGACAACGTGTCCGCGCACCAAGCTACCCGACGAGCGCTCTCGGTCGACGACGCCGGGCGACCGACGACAGGCGGAGTGGAGCAACACTCGGGGACGAACCGAGACGCATACTCCCCGGGATGGTGGCATGACAACCGTGTCGGCGTCGGTCAACCGCCAGCGGCGGGCATCCCGCGTCAACCCGGTGCCCTCGGTCCGCTTCACGGTGCGCTGGCCCGCAGTGGTCTTGCCGCTGGTTCGGTGGGCAATGGCGGGGGCGATCCGACTGCGCCGCTGGCTGCCGAAGCGCGGTCAGGCTATTCTGCTCCGAACGCAACGCGGCCAACCCGGCGGCTTCATGAGTCGCTGCATCTCCCGTCCCACACGCGCGCCGATTCACGGCGCTTTCGCAGGGCGTGAGAAATCCGGTTCTAGCCTTAGCCCTACCGCACGGTGCGGAAGAAGGTGCGAACGTCTTCCAGGAGCAGCTCGGGCTCCTCGAGCGCCGCGAAGTGGCCGCCGCGCGGCATGATCGTGTGCTGCGTCAGGTTGTACTGCGCTTCCAGCCAGCGGCGCGGAGTGAACGAGATCTCCTTGGGGAACGCGGCGCAGGCGAGCGGCGCGTCGCCGGCGCCGCCGCGCAGGCTGGCCGGCTCCCGCCGCACCTCGTAGTAGATCCGCGCCGCCGAGGTGGCGGTCCCGGTGAGCCAGTAGACCATGACGTTGGTGAGCATCTCGTCCCTGGTGAACTTGCTCTCCACGTCGCCGTTCACGTCGCTCAGGGCGCGGAACTTCTCGACGATCCAGGCGGCCTGGCCGACCGGCGAGTCGTTGAGCACGTAGCCGATCGTCTGCGGCTTGGTGCCCTGGATGGCGCTGTAGCCGCGCTCCTCGTCCGTCCAGAACGCCAGGCGGTCCTGCATCAACGCCAGCTCCTCGGGCGGGACGCCGGCGGTCGGGTCCTCGACGCCCGGGGGCGGGCCGGTGGTGCACAGGTTCAGGTGGATGCCCGCCACGTGCTCCGCGTCGAGGCGGCCCATGACGCGGCTGATCAGCGACCCGTAGTCGCCGCCCTGCAGGCCGTAGCGCGTGTAGCCCAGCCGGGCCATCAGCTTCACGAAGATCTCCGCCATCCGCGCCGGGCCGTAGCCCGCTTCGCGGGGCCGGTCCGAGAAGCCGAAGCCTGGGAGCGACGGGACGACCAGGTGGTAGGCGTCGGCCGGGTCGCCGCCGTGGCTGGCCGGGTCGGTCAGCGGCTCGATGATCTTGTGGAACTCGACGAACGAGCCGGGCCAGCCGTGGATGACCATCAGCGGGAACGCATCGGGGTTGGCGGCGCGCTGGTGGATGAAGTGGATGTCGAGGCCGTCGATGCGGGTCTTGAAGTGATCGAACCGGTTGAGCCGCCGCTCCTGTTCCCGCCAGTCGTACTCGTCGCGCCAGTACGCCACCAGCTCGCGCATGTAGTCGAGATTGGCGCCGTAGGTCCAGCCGGCGCCGTCCAGCTCGTCCGGGAAGCGGGCGTCCGCGAGCCGCGCCTGCAGGTCGTCGAGAACGGCGTCCGGAACGTCGATCGTGAACGGCACGATGGCTTCGTCGGCCGTCTGTGCGGCGGCCGGGGCCAAGCCGCCGGCGACCGCCCACGCCGCCGCGCAGGCGAGCAGCACCGGAAGGCAGGGGCGTGTGCGCATCTGCATGGTCAGTCCTCCGTCTGGCGCAGGACGATCACGTCCCCGTCGTCCTGCGAGTGCGAGCCCCGGCGTATCGTTCCGTCGAGCACGAGGACGGCCGTCCCGGCCACGGCCACGTCGCGCGCGGAGTTTCGCGTGCGGTACGTGCCGACCACCCGGGGCGCCGACGGCGTCGACAGGTCGACGACCGAGAGTCCCGCCGGGCCGTCGGCCACGTAGGCGAGCGTGCCCTCGATCTCGGCCCGCTGCGCGTCGCCGGGGGTCGCGAACGTCGTCACCAGCAGCGGCGCCGCGGGCTCCGAGACGTCGTAGAGCTGCAGCGTGCCGCGCGGGTCCTGGGGTGCGGCATCCCGCAGCGAACGGAGCGGGTCGTACGGCACGCCGCCCACCAGGACGGCGATGCCCGGCGCGTCCGCCAGCACCTCGACGTGCCGCGGCGCGGAGGCGGACTGCAGCGACCCGACCGGCTCGAGCGGGTCCGCGAGCGTCATGTCGAGCACGTAGAAGCCGGCCGGGTGGTCCACGCCGTAGGCCCGCGAGCCGAACATCGCGACGTCCCGCGCGTAGCCGTCCGTGTAGACCGATCCGACGGCCGCCGGTGCGTCGATGTCGGAGATGTCGATGATGTCGATCCCCGACATGTGGTCGGCCACCACCGCCCGCGCGCCGGACACCGCCACGTTCTTGGCCTGCCCCGGCGTCTCGAGCGAGCCCCGCAGCGCGGGCGCCTCCGGATCGGAGACGTCCAGTATCCAGAACCCCGAGTGGCCGGCGGCGACGTACGCCAGCGAGCCTGTCACGGTGAAGCCCCACACCTTCTCGGGAAACGAGTACGAGCCGCGCCGCGCGGGCGCCGCCGGATTCGTGAGATCGAACACGGTGAGCGTCTCGCCGCGGGTCACGTAGGCGAACGCGCCGCTGGCCCGGACCAGGTCGATCGGACCGGAGATGGAGCTGGCCGGCATGAACTGCAGGGTCTGCGCGGAGGCGGAAGCGGGACCGGCCGCCAGCGCCAGCCCCAGCGCGAGCGGCAGCAGCGCGCGGCGCGACGTCCTTGCGGCGGCCATCACCGGCCGGCCTTCCGGGAGAGGCAGTACAGCTTCGACTGCGTCCGGATGAGCAGCTTGCCCCCGGCCACGGCGGGCGTTGCCAGGGTCATCTCGTCGAGCGGGTTCGTCCCCAGGATCTCGAACTCGGGACCGGCCTTGATGACGTAGGTGTCGCCGTCCTCGCTCAGCACGAAGACCTTGCCGTTGTAGGCCCACGGCGACGCCGTGAAGCCGCTCCCCGGGCGCAGGCGCTTGCGGCCGTAGATCTCGCGCCCCGTGCGGGCGTCGTGCGCCAGCATCAGCCCGCGGTCCAGCAGCGTGTAGTAGGTGCCCTGGTAGACCAGCGCCGACGTGACGTAGGTGCCCAGCAGGGGCTGGAACCAGGCGATGTACGGGTGGTCGGTCGGGTTGTCCGGATCGAGCGAGATGTCGCCCGCGCCGCCCGGCCGGACCGCATACACCGGCCGCACCGACGAGCCCGGGTAGCCGGAGCTGAGATACGCCAGGCCGTCCTTGGCGAACGGCGTGGGCGCGACGTTGCCGGTCATGCCGCGCAGCTCCCACAGCACCCTGCCGTCGAGGTCGTAGGAGCGCACCCGCCGCCGCGCCGTGATCACGAGCTCGGTGCGCAGGTCGTTCTCCCAGACGAGCGGCGTGGACCAGTTCTCGGTCTCGTCCCGCACGACCCGCCAGACCTGCTCGCCTGTGGCCGCGTCGAAGGCGGTGAGGAACGACTCGGTCGTGTTGTCGTTGACGATGTACAGCCGCCCGTCGTGCAGCAGCGGCGAGGCGGCCGGCGCGAACTCCTGGTGGCCGTTGAAGGGGCCGAGGTCCCGGGTCCAGACCACCTCGCCCGTCATGTCGACGGCCGCGACGAGGCCGATGCTGCCGAAGTACACGTATACGCGCTGGCCGTCGGTGACCGGCGTCTCCGAGGCGAAGCTGGCCTTGAGGTGCCGCTTGATGGTCGGCACGCCGGTGCGCAGCTCCGTCGCCCAGCGAATCTCGCCCGTCTCCAGGTCGAGGGCGGACACCATCCAGCGATGCGCCGCGACGGCATCCCGCTTGCCGTGCTCGTCGCCGGGGTCGTACAGCCCCTTGACCGGCTGCGGCTCGTCGCCCTCGCTGACGGCGGTCGTGACGAACACCTGGTCGCCCCAGACGATGGGCGAGCTCCAGCCCAGACCGGGTATGTCGGCCTGCCACAAGACGTTCTCGGTCTCGCTCCAGGTGTCCGGCAGGTCGGGGTGATCGGGCGCGACGCCGGCTTCGGGACCCCGGAACCGGGGCCACTCGTCGTTGGCCGCCACCGCCGGCAATGCCAGCAGCAGGAGCGCGACGGTAGTGAGCACGATCCTGTTCATCGCTATCCTCGCCTTCCGGGCGGCAGCCTCGCCAAGGCGCATTATAGACCTGATGAACGTGGACTGCGGCGTCGGGCGCCGCCCCGGAGTCGGCGGACAGCGACTGCGCGTTGCTGCACGGCGCGGCCGCCTGACGCGGCACGGGCGCGACCGCTTCTCACTATAATCCGCACGCCATGGTGGACAGCGTCGATCCCGTCCGGTACCACCGCGAGCGCCTGGCCGAGCGCCGGGCCCACAAGGCACGGCTCGAGCGGGCCGATCTGCGGCTGAGCCGCGGGCGCCTCGCGACGGCGCTGCTGGCGATCGCCGTGGGGCTGGCGCTGTGGCAGGGCTGGCTGTCCGCGTGGTGGCTGGGCGTCCCGGCCGTGCTCTTCGCCGTCCTGATCGTCGTGCACAACCGGGTGATCCGTTCGCTGCAGGTCGCGGCCCGGCGCGTCGACTGGCACGAGCTCGGGCTGGCGCGGCTCGAGGACGGCTGGGTCGGCCGCGGCGCGGCGGGCGCACGGTTCCAGGACGCCGACCATCCCTATGCGCTCGACCTGGACATCTTCGGGGACGGCTCGCTGTTCCAGCTGCTCGCGACCGGGCAGACCGCGGCCGGCGAGGAGACGCTGGCGCGCTGGCTCCTGGAGGGGGCGGATGCCGGTACGGTCCAGCGGCGCCAGGCGGCGGTGCGCGACCTCGCCTCGCGCCCGCTGTTGCGGGAGGAGCTGTACACGCTCGGCGCGGACGTGCGGGCGGCGGTCGATTCAACGCGCCTGGCCGGCTGGGCCGCCGCGCCGGCGGAGCTCGACACCGGTTGGCTGCGGATGACGGCCGCGGCCCTGTCGGCCGCGGCCGCCGCGACGCTGGCCGCCTGGCTGGCAGGCCTCGCGCCCGGGGCGCTGCCGGTCGTGCTGGTGCTCGTCAACGTCCTGGCGGGCGGGTTCTTCCGCGGCGCCGTCAGCCGGGTGCTGCACGGCTCGGCCGAGCCGGCGCGCGAGCTCGCGGTGCTCGGGGCGATCGTCGGGCGCGTGCGCCGGGAGTCGTTCGCGGCGGAGCGGCTCCGGCAGCTCGCCGCCGACCTGGGGGAGACGGGCGACCCGGTGCGCACGGTCAGGCAGCTCGGCCGGCTGATCGAGATGCACGACTGGCAGCACAACATCCTCTTCGCGCCGATCGCCGCCTGCGTGCTCTGGGGCCTGCAGTGCGCGACGGCTGTCGAGGCGTGGCGGGCACGTCACGGGCAGGCCGTGCAGGCGTGGCTGCGGATCGCCGGCGAGATCGAGGCGCTCGCGTCGCTGGCGACCTACCGCTTCGGGCGTCCGGACCAGCCGTTTCCGGAGCTGGCCGCCGGCGAGACCCCGGTCTGCGAGGGCGAGCAGCTGGCCCACCCGCTCCTGCCGGCGGGGGCGGTGGCCAACGACGTGTCGCTCGGCGCCAAGCCGCAGTTGCTGGTGGTGAGCGGCTCGAACATGGCGGGCAAGACGACGCTGCTGCGCACGGTGGGCGTCAATGCCGTGCTGGCGCTGGCCGGCGCGCCCGTGCGGGCGAGGCGCCTGCGGCTCACGCCGCTCGCGATCGGCGGGACGCTGCGGGTGCAGGATTCGCTGCTGGACGGGCGGTCGCGGTTCTACGCCGAGATCACCCGCCTGCGCCGGCTGGTGGACATGGCCCGCGGGCCGACGCCCCTGCTGTTCCTGCTCGACGAGCTGTTCCACGGCACGAACTCGCACGATCGGCTGGACGGTGCGCACGGCGTGCTGCGGTTTCTCATGGACCTGCGCGCCATCGGCCTGATCACGACGCACGACCTGGCCCTGGCCGGTCTCGCCGACCGTCTCGCGCCGGCGGCGGCCAACGTGCACTTCGAGGATCAACTGGCCGGCGGCGCGATGACGTTCGACTACCGGCTGCGGCCGGGCCGCTCGACCGGCACCAACGCGCTGGCGCTGATGGCGGCCGTCGGCCTCGACGTTTCAACAACCGGCGGCGATGCCACCGCCCCGCCTGATTGACGCTAGCCCGGCAATCGTCGCCTCCGGCTCCGGTTGCCGCCCAACCAACCCTCACTAGGAGTCTACGCCGTTCTACGGCGCAGACTCCTAGCGGGCCGGCTGCAGGGCCCCGGCCGGCTGTTCCCCGGCCGGATCGGGACGGCGCAGGAGGCGCCGCGTGACCCACTTGAGGTCTTCCAGAATCATGTAGGACGTCGGCACCAGCACCAGCGTGATGAAGGTGGCGAACACGATGCCGAAGGCCAGCGAGATGGCCATCGGCTTGAGGAAGTCCGCCTGGGTGCTCTGCTCGAACAGCAGGGGCGCCAGCCCGGCGAACGTGGTGAGCGACGTCAGCAGGATGGGGCGGAAGCGCGCCGCGCCCGCTTCCTGCACGGCCTTCAGCATGCCGCCGCCGCGCCGCAGGTGGCGGTTGATGAAGTCGACCATCACCAGGCTGTCGTTGACGACGACCCCCGACAGCGCCACGATGCCCATCGTCGACATCAGCGAGATGTTCTCGCCCATGATGATGTGCCCCCACACGGCGCCCACGAAGCCGAACGGGATGGCGCTCATGATGATCATGGGCTGGATGTACGACTTCAGCGGGATGGCCAGCAGGGCGAAGATGCCGAACAGCGCCAGCGTGAACCCGATCTGCAGCCCGCCGATGGCGTCCTGCTGCTCGGCCTGCACGCCTTCGAACTCGTAGCGCACGCCGGGAAACTCGGCCAGGACCTCGGGGAGGACGGCGGATGCGAGGTACCCGTTCACGGTGCCGGTGGACGTCACGCTCTCGTCGACCGCCGCCATCACGTTGATGGCCCGGTTGCGGTCCACGCGCTTGATTGACGCGAAGCCGCGGCCCGGCTCGACGACGGCGACGTGGCTGAACGGCACCTCGCCCCCGTCCGGCGTGCGGATGCGCATGCCCTCCAGATCGCCCAGCGACTGGCGCTCATCGGCCGGATAGCGGACCATGACGCGGATGTCGTCGCGACCGCGCTGGATGCGCTGCGTCTCCTCCCCGTAGAACGCCTGCCGCACCTGCCGCCCGAGGTCCTGCAGGGTGAGCCCGAGCGTCTCGGCGGCCGGCGTGATGCCCAGCTTCATCTCCTCCTTGCCGGCCCGGAACGAGTCGGTGATGTCGTAGACGCCGGTATAGCCCCGCAGGTGCTGCTTGACCCGCTCGGCGGCCGCCTGCATCCGGGCCATGTCGGGCCCGACCAGCATCACGTCGACGTCGCTGCCGGCCGACGTCTCCGAGGCGTTGTAGGTGAGCTCGGTCGCCTGGGGAATCGGCCCGGTCAGCTCCCGCCAGCGGTTGCTCAGCTCCTCGGCCCGCAGCGGGCGGCTGTCCGGAGGCGCCAGCTCGATCATCACCTGCCCGAGATGCCCCGACGATGCCGCACCCAGCGCCCGCAGTGGACCGGGGCCCTCGCCTCCCATCGGCTGGTCGCCCACGGCGGCGTAGACGTGGCGGATCACGTCGACCCCGGCCTCGTCCAGCACCTGCCGCCGCAGCCGTTCGGCGCCGTCCTCCAGTTGCTGGATCGCGTCCGACGTGGCGGTCGGCGGGGTGCCCAGCGGCATGGTCAGCGACGCGCTGATGACCGTCGCCTCGGGCGACGGGAAGAAATGGAACGCGATCCAGCCCGCGGCCACCATCCCGCCGGTCACGATCAGCGTCGACAGCCCGACGGCCAGCGAGAGGTAGCGCCAGCGCAGGCCGAACGCGAGCGCGGGTCGGTAGACGCGGTCGATGAAGCGCTCGAGCCCGTCCGCGAAGTGCTTCTGGAACCCGTTCCACAAGCGCCACAACCCCCGGCCGCCCTGCTTGCGGTGCGCGAGATGGGCGGGCAGGATGTTGAGGCACTCGACCAGCGAGAACAGCAGGCAGGGGATGACGACCAGCGGCACGAAGATCATCATCTTGCCCATCATGCCGGGCACGAACAGCAGCGGCGAGAACGCCGCGACGGTCGTGAGGACCGCGAAGGTGACCGGCGTCGCGATCTCCTGCGCGCCGCTGATGGACGCCCGCAATCGATCGGGATCCCGCTGCTGGTGGCGGTGGATGTTCTCGCCGACGATGATGGCGTCGTCCACGACGATGCCGAGCACCATGATGAAGGCGAACGTGGAGACGACGTTGGCCGTGACGTCCATGCTCGGCATCAGCATGATGGCGCCGAGGAACGAGATCGGGATGCCCAGGCTCACCCAGAACGCGAGGCGCAGCTCCAGGAAGAGCGCCAGCATGACGAAGACGAGCGCGAAGCCCGCCAGGCCGTTGCGCAGCATGAGCGAGAGGCGGTCGATCAGGACGTCCGCCTGGTTCATCCAGACCGTCAGGCTGATCCCCTCGGGCAGGGTGGCCTGGGCGCGGGCCATGTAGGCGTCCACGGCGCGGGCGATCTCCATGTCGCTCTGCCCGCCGGTGCGGAAGATCGAGACGAGCATGGTCGGCATGCCGTCGAAGCGTCCGAACTGATCGGTCTCGGCGAAGCCGTCGACCACCGTCGCCACGTCGCCCAGCCGCAGCCGCGTGCCGTCGGGCCGCGCCATCAGCACCAGCCGCTCGAACTCCGCGCCGCGGTACGCCTGGCCGATCGTCCGCAGCAGGATCTCGCCGCTGTCGGCGCGGACCGACCCGCCCGGCAGATCGAGCGACGACCGGCGCACGGCCATGGCGACGTCGTCGAACGAGAGCCCGTGGCGGCGGAGAGAGTCCTCGGACATCTCGATGGAGATCTCGTAGGGCCGCGCGCTGGCGAACTCGACCAGCGAGATGCCGGGCTGGGCCGCCAGGTCGTCGCGCACCCGCTCGGCGATGGCCTTCAGCGTGAACTCGTCGGTCTCTCCCGACACGGCGATGTCCACGACGCGGAACCGCGCCAGCATCTCCGTGATGATCGGCTTCTCCGTTTCCTCCGGAAACGTCTCGATGGCGTCGACGTTCGCCTTGATGTCGTCGAGCACCCGGCGCGTGTCGGCGCCGAGCGCGACCTCGACGAGCACCGTGCCCGAGCCCTCGTTCGCGGTGGACGTGATCTGGTCGATGCCGTCGATGCCCTGGATGGCCTCCTCGATCCGGATGCAGACGCCCTCCTCGACCTCCTCCGGGGCGGCGCCCAGGTACGGCACCTGGATGCTCACCATGTCGAGCTCGATCTCGGGGAAGGTCTCGCCCCGGACGTTGAACATGCCGATCAGGCCGCTGACGATGATGAACAGCATCAGCAGGTTGGAGGCCACCGGGTTGCGCGCGAACCAGTCGATCATCCCGTTCATGGTGCGCCTGCCTTCACGATGCGCCGGTCATGGGTCCCTGGGTCAGGGCTGGCCGGCTGCGCTGCCGATGCGGTACAGATGGGTGGACGTGCGCAGGAAGAACGATCCGTCGGAGACCGCCATGGAGGCGAGCGAGAACCCGTCGAGCTGGTTGGCCGCGAGCTCGGCATACGCCGTCCCCGGCGCGAGCACGGTTGTCCTGCCCTCCTCGCTCTGGACGTAGATGCGTCCGTCCGCGAAGACGGGCGAGGCGGAATAGTTGCCGCCGATCCGCTGCTGCCAGTGGACCTCGCCGCTCTCGGCGTCCAGGCAGGTCATCACGCCCAGGTCGCTCACCATGTACAGCTCCCGGCCGACGAGCAGCGGCGAGGGCGTGTGCGGCGCGCCGCGCCGGTGCCTCCAGGCAACGTGCGTGGCGGTGACGTCGCCCGACCCGTCGGCGCGGACCGCCAGCATGGTCGGCGACTGGAAGCCGGTGGCGATGTAGACGAGGCCGTGGCCGTACACGGGCCGGGGCACGTTCGAGAAGCCGCGCCCGTAGCGCACGCGCCAGATCTCGGCGCCCGTCCGCGGTTCGTAGGCCGACGT
Source organism: Vicinamibacterales bacterium (assembly GCA_963665465.1). GTDB lineage: Bacteria > Acidobacteriota > Vicinamibacteria > Vicinamibacterales > UBA8438 > JAAXGX01. Next base: position 1,651,086 of record OY762226.1, on the reverse strand, counting down.
GCGGAAGGCGCCGACGCTGACGATCTGATCCGCGTCGCCGACGCGGATCACGAGCGGCGTCGAGTAGGCCTGCGACACCGGCTGATCGCGCTCGACCTGCCAGCGCACCGCGCCGGTCCCGGTGTCGAGCGCAACGGTGTAGGCAACGTCGTAGCCGTCGCAGCTCAGGATGAGCAGATCGTCGTAGACGATGGGCGAGCCGCCGTTGCCGTGCTGCGTCACGCAGGTGAACCGCGCCGTCCAGAGCAACTCGCCGGCCGTGGTGAGCGCGGCCGTGCCGTACGTGCCGAAGTGGGCGTACACGCGGTCGCCGTCGACGATTGCCGACGGCGAGGCCAGGCTGTTCTTGGGATTCGGCGCGCCGACGTCCTCGGTCCTGAACACCTCGACGTCGAGCACCGGCTCTCCCGACCCGGCGTCGAAGGCGAGCAGGCGCAGCGAGCCGCCGTCCGCGTCGGTCGCCGTCGTGATCCAGACCCGCCCGCCGGCCACCACGGGCGTCGACCAGCCCAGCCCGGGCACCGCCGTCTTCCACACGACGTTCTGCGACTCGCTCCACTCGAGCGGCAGGCCCTGCTCGGTCGAATGGCCCTGCCCGGAGGGGCCGCGAAACTCCGGCCAGTCGCCGGCGCCGGTCGCGGCGCCGGCGTTCAGCAGCAGCGTCGCCGCAGCGACCCACCCGAGCCGCGGCCCGACCCAGCGCGCCCCCATGCTTGACATTGTAACGCCGTGACGCGCCTGCGGCCGGTATAATCGGCGCTTCGGCGCGGGGCGAAGCGGTCCCCGCCAGCGAACGCCGGGGGTTCGGGGCAAAGCCCCGTGCGACCGAAGCGGCCGGCGGGCGCCCGGTACCTGAGGGAGGCAAGCGATGTCCTCACTGCCAACGTGGTGCGTGCGCGGTCTTGCGGCGGCGTTCCTGCTGGCGGGCGCCGGGCTCGCCGGCGCCCAGCCGCTCAACGACCTGCCGAATCCGTACCTCACCATCGAGAACCACTTCGAGATGCCGGCGGGCCGCACCTGGGGTGCGACCAGCGCGGTCGACATCGACCCGGACGGCGCCTCCATCTGGGTGGCGGAGCGCTGCGGCGCGAACAACTGCGCCGGGTCCGACCTGCCGGCCGTGCTCAAGTTCGACGCCGCCGGGAACCTGGTGCGCAGCTTCGGCGGCGGCCTGTTCATCTTTCCCCACGGCTTCCACGTCGACGCGGACGGGAACGTGTGGGTGACCGACGCCCAGGGTCCTGACGGCGAGGACCCGAACCGCGACGGCAAGGGGCATCAGGTAATCAAGTTCAGCCCCGACGGCGAGATCCTGCTGACGCTCGGCACGCCCGGGGTGGCGGGCGACGGCACCGGCCCGCTGCTGTTCACGCCGTGCGACGTGGTCACGGCCCCCAACGGCGACATCTTCGTCTCGGAGGGGCACACGGGCCAGGCCCCCGACGCGCCGCCCGACACGGTGGCGCGCATCGTCAAGTTCGACAAGGACGGCAACTTCATCAAGTCCTGGGGGCGGCTCGGCTCGGGTCCGGGCGAGTTCCGGACGCCGCACGGCCTCGCGTTCGACTCGCAGGGCCGGCTGTTCGTCGCCGACCGGGGCAACAACCGGATCCAGATCTTCGACCAGGAAGGCAACTTCCTGGAGGAGTGGACGCAGTTCAGCCGGCTGAGCGGGATCTACATCGACGCCGACGACAGGCTGTACGGCGCCGATTCCGAATCGAGCGCCACGCGCAACCCCGGCTGGCAGCGTGGCCTGCGGATCGGCAGCGCGCGCACCGGCGAGGTCATGTACTTCATTCCCGACCCGGCCGGGGAGCAGGCCCGCGGCACGAGTGCCGCCGAGGGCGTCGCGGTCGATGCGGCAGGGAACGTCTACGGCGCGGAGGTCGGCCCGCGCGCGCTGAAGAAGTACGTCCGGCAGTAGGGCGGCGGACGCAGATGCCGCGGCGCGCTCGATACGGCATCGGGGGCCTGCTGGCGGGCCTGCTGCTCATGGCGAGCGCCTCGCCGGCGCGCGCCGGCGAGGCGGCGGTCGAGCGGCAGGTGATCATCCTGGCGACCTCGCTCGACGACGGGCGCCTGGCCGCGACCCGGGAGGCGCTGGCGTTCTGGAACCGGACGCTGGCCGAGCTCGGACTCGGCGTGCGGCTCACCGAGGCCGCACTCATCACCGAGTCCCCGTTGACGCGCCCGCTCGAGAACTACGCCCAGCGCCTGTGGCGGCAGGCGGGGCGGATCTCGGCCGGGGAGAACGGACCCCGCGCCCCTCGCGAGCTGCGCGGCATGGAAGGCGACATCATCGTCCTGCTCTCGCAGCAGCACCTGATGTCGTTCGCCTGGCCGGTGGACCGCACGGAGCGCTACTTCGTCGCCATCGGGACGCGCTCGAACGATCCGGTCAAGAGCCCGGTGGCGGTGCACAACGTCGTGGCGCACGAGCTGGGGCACGCGCTCGGGCTCGTCCACAACAACTTCCCGGCCGCGCTGATGTGCAGCCCGTGCCGGTCGTCGCTGATCGCGTCCTACGAGGAGCAGTTCCTGCCGCTGACGGCGAACGATCGCGCCCGGCTGCGGGAACTGCATTCCGCACGCTGACCATTCCGCTCATGAAGTCGCGGTTGACGGCTTCGATCAGTGCGTACCCCGTGCGGTGGGGCTGGCTGCTGTGCGCCCTGTTCAGCACGGTGGTCGCGGCAATAATGAGCCTGGCGCTGGAAGGGGGTCTGGTCCGCGGGTACTTCATCGTCAGCTACGGCATCGGGTTCTCGGTGCCGGCCTGCATCCAAGTGGGAGTTGCGTTCGGGCCAACCTGGCTGCCCCGCGCGGTGGTGGGGCTCGTCATGGCCACCTGTGGGCTGATCGTCGGCTTGGCCGCCAGCGGCGTGCTGGTGGCGGGGAACCCGGCGCTCCTGCTCGGGGACCGTGTGAGCGTTCTGACCACGGGGCTGGTCTGGGCGCTCGCGGGTATCGGGTTCGAGGCGTTGAGGCAGGTCTGGAACGCGCGTGGCAGGCTCGACCAGGCGGAGCGTGACCGGTTGACGCGCGACAAGACGCGGGTGGAAGCGGAGCTGCGCGCGCTTCAGGCGCAGGTGGAGCCGCACTTCCTGTTCAACTCGCTCGCGAACGTGAGGTCCCTCATCCGCAGACATCCCGATCGCGCCGCGCGGCTCCTGGAACGGCTGACGTCGCTGCTGCGTGTCTCGCTGTCGCGGACCCGCCGCGCAGCCGGGACGCTGGGGGACGAGCTCGCGGTCGTGCGCGCCTACCTGGACATGCAGGCGCTGCGCATGGCCGGACGCATGACGTATGACGTGCAGGTGGATCCCGGTCTCGAGTCGGTGTCGATGCCGGCACTGCTCGTTCAGCCGCTGGTGGAGGATGCGGTGCGGCACGGTATCGAGCCGTCGGCGGCCGGCGGGCGCGTCGTGGTCCGCGCGGAGGGCGACGGCGACAGCCTGCGCATTCGCGTCACGGACAACGGTGTCGGCGGCCGTCCCGGGACCGCCGGCTGCGCCGGCGTGGCCAGCGTCCGCGAGCGGTTGCGGGTCTTGTTCGGTGATCGGGGCCGCCTGGTCCTCACGGAGATGCCGGAGGGAGGCGGCCACGCCGACCTGCGGATTCCCCGGGCGATCGCGGCGGGACGCGCTCGGGCGACCACCGTCCAGGCGTCCCCGCACCGCTCGTCGCCGACGCCGGGCCCCGACGAGGACCGTCCCGTCACGCCGCACCCCGATGGCAGCCCGGCTTCCCGGTCCGCCAGCGCGAAGCTGCGGCCCGCAACCTCCTTTCGTTCCATTTTTTAGTCGGTCCGGTCCGGTGTGGGCGTTTTCTGTCGCGTCCGTTATCGAGCCCACTGCACGCAGGTGGCTGCCACGGCGGTGACGGACCCTGAAATCGGGTTGCATTCGGTGGGCGGATTCAAGTTCTAATTGCAAGTATGGGGTCATGGCCGACCGCCCGGATTCTCGCTCATGCGGGAGGGCGCGAGTTCGTGCTCTCTGCGGCGTACATCGCCGCGATGGCCGCGATAGTGAGTCTCGCGATGGATGGGCGGTTGGTGCTCTGGCACTTCGTCGTGGCCTATGGCGTCGGGCTCCCGGTACAGGCCTGCATGTCTCTCGGGAAGACGTACGGTTCACCCCGGCTGCCGCGTCCGGCGCTCCGCTTCCTGATGGCTGGTTGCGGGCTGCTCATCGGCCTCTCCGTCGGCGGGATGTTGCTGGAGGGCCGTCCGGGATTGCTCTTCGGGAATGGTGCGGCCATGCTCATCGCGGTACTGGTGTGGGCGCTCGCGGGTACCGGGTTCGAAGCGCTGGAGCGCCTGGGGGATGCGCGCGCCCGGCTCGAGCGGGCCGAGCGGGACAGGCTTGCCCGCGAGAAGATCCTGGCGGAGGCCGAGTTGCGGGCGCTGCAGGCGCAGGTCGAGCCTCACTTCGTGTGCAACGCACTCGCGAACGTCATTGCCCTCGTTCGCACCCATCCCGGTCGTGCCGTGCGGGTCCTCGAGCGGCTCACGTCGCTGCTGCGCGCCTCGCTGTCGCGCGCCCGCAGCACCGACGGGACGCTGGGCGACGAATTTGCGATGGTTTGTACCTATCTGGACGTCCAAGCGTTACGCATGGCGGGACGCATGACGTACGAGGTGCACGTGGAGCCAGGTCTCGAGGCGGTGCCAATCCCGCCGCTGCTGGTCCAGCCGCTGGTGGAGAACGCGGTGCTGCACGGTATCGAGCCGTCGGCGGCGGGCGGGCGAGTCGTGGTTCGCGGGGAGCGCGTCACCGGCTCCGTGCACGTGCGCGTGGCCGACAACGGAGTCGGTCTCGATGCCGGCAGGGGCGGGGGCGGCACCGGCATTGCCAACGTCCGGGAACGCCTGCGTGCCGCATTCGGTGAGCAGGGCAGGTTGGTTCTCGCGGAGACGCCAGGGGGAGGCGTCAGCGCGGAGCTCTGGATTCCCCTGGTTGCCGGGGACGCGGTGGCGGGATGAGCACGGTCAACGGGGCGACGGCGCTGATTGCCGACGACGAGCCGGCGCTGCGGACCGAGCTCGAATGGCTGCTCGGCGATGCGTGGCCGGAGCTCGTCGTCACGGCGTCCGTCGGAGACGGCGCCTCGGCGCTCGAGGCCATCGATCGACTGCAGCCGGACGTTGCCTTCCTGGACATCCGCATGCCGCCCCCGTCGGGTCTCGAGGTGGCGCGGCGCGTTGGCGCCGGGACCGCCATCGTCGTTCGTCACGGCCTACGACGAGCATGCCGTGGAGGCGTTCGAGTATGCAGCCATCGACTATCTCCTCAAGCCCGTGCACTGGCCGCGCCTGCAGGACACCGTGCGGCGCGTGAAGCGGTGGCTGGTGGGCGGCGGCAGGAGCCTGCTCGACCCGCTCACACTCGAATCCCTGATCCACCGTCTGGCGACTGCACCGGCCTACCTGCAGTGGTTGCGGGTGGGACAGGGGGAGCGGATCGAGATTATCGCCGTCGAGGATGTCTGCTTCTTCCGGTCCGATCGCAAGTACACTGCCGCCGTGACCGGCGACGCCGAACACCTGATCCGGACTCCCATCGCGGATCTCGCGAAGCAGCTCGATCCCGAGCGGTTCTGGCGCGTCCACCGTGGCGCGATCGTCAACGTCGGGGCCATCAAGGAGGCACGGCGCGACCTGCGCGGCCGCTATCGGCTGTCATTGAAGAATCGTTCGGAGGTGCTGCGCGTCAGCGTGACCTACGGACATCTGTTCCGGCGCATGTAGTGATATCCAGGGAGGTTGCAGCGATGACGCTCTCACGACGCAAGGCGCTCTCGATGTCCGGGTTCACCCTGGCCGGCCTGTCCCTGGGGGTGGTGCGGCCCGGGCGCGCGGCGGTCCAGGCCGAGGCGCAGGAGGACTGGCCCGACCGGCTGGTCGAGCGGCCGCGCATGCCGCCGTTGCCCGCCTGAGCGTCACCCGGCGCCGGCGGACTGACTCGGTGGCCGCGCGCGTGCCACGCGGCGCCTCGGGGGGGGGGCGCTCAGCGGCTCTCGAGGATGCCCCTGTGCGCGATCTCGCCGAGCGGCCTGCGGTCGTCCCGCGGCTGTTCGCGCTCCTGCAGCTCCGGCGGCAGCGCCTCGCGCGGGCCGATCCGGCCGGCGGCGAACGCGCACATCGCCGCGTAGTGCCCGGTGTCGACCCCCAGCTTCGCGTGCGCCGCGTCGACGTCGATGCCGGCCATCGCGTGCGTGCAGATGCCCAGGGCGTGCGCCTGCAGCGCGAGCGACATCCAGGCCGCCCCGGCGTCGAACTGCGCCGTGCGCGGCTCCCGGCCGTCCTCCATCCGGATCCTCGCGAAGAGAAAGGCCAGCAGCGGCGCCTGCGCGGCCCACACGCGGTTGCCCGGCTTGAGGATCGAGTCGAACACCGGGCGGTCCGGACCGTCGGTCTCGTACAGGAAGAGCCACGGCTGGAGGTTGGACGACGACGGTGCCCAGCGCGCCGCCTCGAACAGCGAGGCGATCTCGGCGGCCGTCAGCGGCTCCGGGGCGAACGACCGCGGCGACCAGCGGTCGATGAACTGCGCGTCGACGCGGGCCGAGGCCACGCGCGGATTCGGTGTGTCGGTCATGGGTTTGCCGTGTGCAGCGATGGGCCCGCCTGCCGGCAGGCCAGCTCGAACACCGCATTGGTCATCCACTGCTTGAAGCCCGTGTTGTCCATGAACTGCTTGAACAGCTCGGTGTCCTCCACCGTCTTGGCGAGCTTGTAGTAGCTGGCCACCGGCGTGTAGTGCGCCAGCACGTCCAGGATGAACCCCTCCTGGATCGCCTGCTTCATGGTGTAGCTGTGGAAGGCGTGGTGCCGGACCGCGCCGTCGGGCTGGGGATCCGGCGCCCCGAAGATCTCCAGCGTCTTGTTCTTGGGTGTGGCGGTGAACGCGAAGTAGCTGGCGTTGGGGAGCAGCTTGCGCGACTCCATCACGCGGTTGATCCGGTCCTCATAAGTCGTCCCCTCCTCGCCCTCTTCACCGGCCTCGGACAGCGCCTTCGACATGGCCGCGCTGGTACGCCCGCCCTGGCTGGAGTGTGCCTCGTCGATGATGACGGCGAACCGCCGCCCGCGCTGCTCGTTGCCGATCTCGTCGAGGATGAAGGGGAACTTCTGGACCGTCGAGATGATGATCTTCTTGCCGGCCTCGATGAACCTCCGCAGATCGCCGGAACGATCGGCGTGCGCCACCGTGGCGCCGACCTGGGCGTACTGCCGGATCGTCTCGTGAATCTGCCGGTCGAGGATGACGCGGTCGGTGACCACGATGATCGAGTCGAAGACCGGTGCGTCGTCCTTCGACAGGCCGATCAACTGGTGGGCCAGCCAGGCGATGGAGTTGCTCTTGCCGCTGCCGGCCGAGTGCTGGATCAGGTAGCGCCGGCCGGCCCCCTGCTCCTCGGCGTCGGCCAGCAGGCCGCGCACGACGTCGAGCTGATGGTAGCGCGGCCAGATCTGCGTCCGCCTCTTCCTGCCCGTCTTCTCGTCTTTCGACGTGAGCACCTGAGCGTAGTTTTCCAGGATGTTGGTCAGACTTTCGCGTCCCAGGACGTCGCGCCACAGGTAGTCCGTCTTGATGCCGTTCGGGTTCGGCGGGTTGCCGGCGCCGTCGTTCCAGCCGCGGTTGAACGGCAGGAACCACGACGCCTTCCCCCTGAGGTGGGTGCAGAAGCGCACCTCGCTCTCGTCGACGGCGAAGTGCGCCACGCAGCGCCCGAACTCGAACAGCTTCTCGCGCGGGTTGCGGTCCTTCCTGTACTGCCAGACCGCGTCGTCCACCGTCTGCTTGGTGAGGCTGTTCTTGAGCTCGAAGGTGAAGACGGGCAGGCCGTTGATGAACAGCCCGATGTCCAGCGCGCGCTGCGTCTCGGCGAGACTGTAGCGCAGCTGCCGCGTGACGGTGAACCGGTTCTGCCGGAATCGCTCCCGCGCCTGCTCGTTGCCGGCCGACGGGGTGCCGTAGAACAGCTCCAGGTGGTGCGCGCCGTGCTCGATGCCGTGGCGCAGCACGTCGATGGTGCCGCGTTTGGCAATCTCGCCCCGCGGCCGCGCCAGGAACTTGCGCCGCGTCGGACCGTCCGCGTCCAGCGCCAGCGAGTCGGCCGCCTCCGGCTGCGTGGCGCGCAGAAAGGCCCCAAGCTGCACGCGGTCTACGCAGTACTCGCGGTCGTAGTCGTGAGGACTGCCGCAACTCCAGCCCGTACCGCCGTAGCCCGCCGTGGGTTCCGACACCTGCCCCGCCTGCGGCGGATCGCACGGGTGGCCTGTCATCGCCGTGCAGATCAGCCGCTCGAGGCCGCGCTCGGAGGTGTCGGTGGCTATGCCGGCCTCCCTCGGTCGCCGAATGGATTGATCACGCGCAGGCCGTCGTAGTCCTGCCCGTCGCCGAGATCCTCCGCGTACACCGCGTCGCAGCCGCAGGCCCGCGCGGCGGCGAGGATCGCCCCGTCCCAGTACGACAGTCGGAAGCGCCGACTGATCGAGGCGCCGGCCCGAAATACCGCGAGCGTCAGGTCCTGAACCGGGAACTCGCGGATGGACTCGATGAACTTCATTGCCTGCGAATGGGTCAACGGTTCCGTGCGGCTGGGCCGCGTGACCTGCGCATAGAACTCCTGCAGCACCTGGACCGATACTGCAAGGCCACCCTCCCGCAGCAGGTCCTGCGCCCTTCGCCGCTTGCCGGCGTCCGCGGCAGACGGACTTGCTGCGTAGATCAGGACGTTGGTGTCAACGAACCGCATTCCGGTCGTGCAACGCTTCCCGACTGACGTTGTCCGCCGCCCTGAATCCGCTGCGTGTCGCGCAGATGTCGTCGAAGACCTCGTTCAACAGGCGCCCGCGGCGTTCGCGCTCGGTCTCCGCGTCCGGCCCATGCGCACCGCGTTCGTCGGTGCGATCCCGAACGAGGCGTTCGAGGAAGCTCCGGACGAGGGCGGACACCGAGGTGTCCAGTTCTGCGGCGCGAATGCGGGACTGCCTGTACGTGTCGTCGTCCACCGACACCGTAATGTTTCTCACCGGCACAACCTCACAGTTTCAGCGTATCACAGGAGCCCGGCTGTCGATGGCTGCCGGCCGTCATGCCGCCTCGCTCAACACAGCGGCGAACTCGTCCGGCCGCGACCAGCGCGATACCGCGGACAACGGCTCGACCAGCCGAAAGTCCTCCTCTCCCCAGACGTCCGCCGTATCGTCGAACAGCGAGACGAACGTCAGTGCTTCCGGTCCCGCCACCAAGTGATTCAAGTCATGCCAGGCGGCGAGCACGTGCTCGGAGACCCTGTGCGCCGCAGCGCGATTGCCGGTGCTCAGGACCTGAACCAGCGAGCTGCGCCGCTCGGTCCGCACGTGGAAGTCGAGCGTCCAGCCCCGTCCCGACCGGCCCACCAGCTTCTCGGCTCTCTCGAATCCAAGTTCCCGCTCCGTGAGGAAATCCGCTACCTCGTCCGTAATCGACTCGACCGCCTGCACTCGAAAGGTGAACCACAGGTCCGATACTCGGAGCGCTGCCTGCGCAACCCGGGTGACGACCTGAGCCAACTCGTCTCCCGGCCGGCATCGCGCCTGCAGCATCCCGCGGTAGAACTCGATCCCGTGCGTCACGCAGGCGTCTTCGATGAGCCTGGTCTGCTTCGGTGATCGGCGCAGGGCAGCCGACTGCACGCGAAGCCAGCCCGTTGTTTCGGCCAGATCGCTCACCGTCAACGTGTCACCGTCGACCTTGCAGAAGAGGTCGATGTTGTCGCCGTCCGGATACAGATACGGCGTACGAATCCGCTGATAGTCGCCGTGCTCCGAGCACGTGAACAAGGTTCCGATCCTGCGTTGCAGGTTCTGACACGCGTCGCTGGCGTCCATCACCAGAACTCTCCCTGTCTTGGCGGCGGCGGCTTCATACTGCCGTCATGCCGAATACGCGCTTCGGCACAGAACTCCTTCCAGACCGCCACCGGGTCTGTAGCCGGCGCCTTCACGTCATCCGGAACATATGCTTCCTTGTCTCGGTGCCGCTCTGACCAGCGATGCTTGTGCTTGTCCCCAACTTGGTTGCACTGCGGATTATGGTGGTCCTTGCCCAGGTCGAGGCCATAGATGCGCCCTGCCGTCTTCAGTACGAGCGCGTATGTCAACGTTCTTGCGGCTACGTTGTACCGCCCCCTTACGAACAACGGCCAGCCGTTCGTCGACGCGATGTCGGCACGGAACTCCACCGCGGGAGACCGATCCTCGTCCTCCGTCCAGGTGACGTCACCCTGTACGCACTTCGATTCGTCGGACAGAATCGTCGCGAAGTCGGTATCTGTCAGAGCCACACGCGGTCTCCCACCCTACTCACCTCCGGCCTCGAGTCGGTCCCCAAAAGCCCAAAATCCGGTATCGGCAGATCGTCTTCCGGCGGTTGCCGCAGGTAGAGAAAACCGAACGGCGTGTGCGTGTGGCGAGCCAGGCGGTCCGCCTGGGAGATGCTGATGTTTCCCGACCGCTCCCATTCGAGCACGCGATCCGGTCTCACCCCTACCTGCGAGGCGAGGGTCTCCGGACCATATCCCGCCCGCTCGCGCGCCCACCGAAGCACTACCGGCTCCAACGTCTGAATCGTGCGCCGTCCGCTCACGCTTCCGCCTCCGGAAACTCGGCGCCGCGGCCCGCGCCGCGCGCCAGGGTCTCGAACTCGTCGCGCTTCGCCGCAACCGCATCCCTCCGGGAATTCCTCGCGTCGTCCGCCTCCTCCCGCCCTTGCAGTATCCCATCCGCAGCCAACGGGTCGAACTCCGGCAGTGCGGCGGTCGCGTCGCGCACGTCGAGCTTGCCCGTGACAACGTCCGCGATCAGGCGACTGCGGTATTCGCTCACACTTTCGATCTGGCGACGACTGGCGGCGACGGCCGTGCCAATGTTACGCGTCGTGTCATCAAGGAAGCGGACGATCGTGGATTGTTCGGGTAAAGGCGGGCGCGGGTACTTCTGTCTTCGTCACGTCGAGGCCGGTTCACCGCGGTTCAGAATCTCCGCCAGCAGTCCCTCGGTCTCCTTCTCCAGCGCCAGGATGTCTGCGCGGATCTCGGCGAGGGTCCGCATCGGCTTCGGCTTGTAGAAGTAGCGCGTAAAGCTGATCTCGTAGCCGGTCTTCACGTTGTCGGACTGGTACCAGGCGTCGGCGGCGTACGGCAGCACCTCGCGCCGCAGGAACGCCTCGATGCCGCCCTCTTCCTGCAGCGGGATCTGCTCGGTGTCGCGCAGGTCGGTGTCCGGCTCGTACTCCACCGCAGCCGGCCGGCCATCGACGGTGGCTGCCAACAGGCCGCGCAGCGGATCGGGCTCGGTGCCCCGCTTGTGGACCTTCCGGATGATCGGCGGCGCGTCGTCGTGCCGCTTGCCGGTCTCCTTGAGCTCCTTGATTTCGGCCGCCTTGTAGACGCGGTTCGGGTCGGCGCCCTCGATGCGCAGGGGCCGCTCGACCGTCACCTTCCAGTAGCCGAAGGCGGCGTTGTCGAAGATCCTGCTCTGCTTGGACTCCTCGAAGGCGAGGAACGTGTTGCAGATGCGGGCGATGTCGTCGTCGCCGAGCTCGCAGTTCTTCTTGCCGAGGTTCTTGCGGAGCGGCTGGAACCACTTCGTGGCGTCGATCAACTGGACCTTGCCTCTGCGGCGTTCCGGCTTGCGGTTGGTGAGCACCCAGACGTAGGTGGCGATGCCGGTGTTGTAGAACATGTTGAGCGGCAGGGCGACGATGGCCTCCAGCCAGTCGTTCTCGATGATCCAGCGGCGGATGTTGCTCTCGCCCTGACCGGCGTCGCCGGTGAACAGCGAGCTGCCGCTGTGGACCTCGGCGATGCGGCTGCCGAGCGCGGTGCCCTGCTTCATCTTCGAGAGCTTGTTGGCCAGGAAGAGCATCTGGCCGTCGCTGGAGCGGGTGACCAGGGAGTACTCGGGGTCGTCCGCGTGCTCGATGACGAAGCGCGGGTCGCGCATGTCCTTCTTGCCGCCCATTCGCTCGAGGTCGGTCTTCCAGCTCTTGCCGTAGGGCGGGTTCGACAGCATGAAGTCGAACTCGCGCGACGGGAAGGCGTCGTTGGCGAGCGTGGAGTGCTCCGGTCCGCCCACGATGTTGTCGGCGGCCTCGCCCTCGCCCTTGAGCAGCAGGTCGGCCTTGCAGATGGCGTACGTCTCGGCGTTGATTTCCTGTCCGTAGAGGTGCGTGGAGACGTCCTTGCCGTGCTCGCGGGCGAGCTGGCGCAGCGTTTCCTCGGCCACGGTGAGCATGCCGCCGGTGCCGCAGGCGCCGTCGTAGAGCAGGTAGGTGCCGGACTTGATCTCGTCTGCGACCGGCAGGAAGACGAGCCTCGCCATCAGCCGGACCGCGTCGCGCGGCGTCCAGTGCTCGCCGGCCTCCTCGTTGTTCTCCTCGTTGAAGCGGCGCACCAGCTCCTCGAAGATCGAGCCTACGGCGTGGTTGTCGAGGCCGGGATGGCGGACGGAGCCGTCGGCGTTCTTCACCGGGTCGGGGCCGAGGTTGACGTCGGGCGAGGTGAGCTTCTCGATCAGCGTGCCCAGGGCGTCGGCCTTCGAGAGCCGCGGGATCTGGTTGCGGAACTCGAAGTTGTCGAGGATGTCCTGCACGCGGGGCGAGAAGCCGTCGAGGTAGGCCTCGAAGTCGGCCCGGAGCTGCTGGCGGCTGGCGCGGGCGCGCAGGTCGCGCAGCGTGAACCGCGAGGTGTTGTAGAAGGCCTGGCCCGCCGCCGCCCGCAGCGCTGCCTTCTGCTCGACGATGCCGGCCGCGTCGAGCATGGCCTTCGTGTCGAGCACCGCCTGCTTGGTCGGCTCGAGCACCGCGTCCAGCCGGCGCAGGACGGTCATGGGCAGGACACGTCGCGGTACTTGCCGCGGACGTACAGGTCGCGCAGGACGTCGTCGGCGATGCCCCAGATGTAGTTGCAATCCAGTTCAGGCCGGCGTTGCTCGTCGTGTCGCTCATGGTGCGGTCGGCGCGGTTGCGGCGTCGTTGCGGCATCATATACTTGCCGCAGAGGATGCCGCGCGGCGGTATCCCGTCGAGCGGCGCCGGTGGGTCGTGCGTCTCACGCGGGAGGAGTCATGGCGAAGACAGTCACCCGTCGGGATCTGCTGGCCGGTGCGGCCGGCACCATCGGGGCGGCGGCACTCACGCCGCTGGGCGCCCGGGTTGCTGCGCAGGGGAGCGACACGACGAAGCTGCCCGGCGCGCCGGCGAGCGCGCTCGGCGCGCGCTCGCCGCACGAGCCGCTCGCGCGGGGTGCCGTGGGGGGCGCGGCGTCGCGCACCCCGCTGCAGGACCTGCACGGCATCATCACGCCCTCGGACGTCCACTTCGAGCGGCATCACGGCGGTATTCCGGCCGTCGACCCCGCCGACTACCGGCTCCTGATCCACGGCCTCGTCGAGCGGCCGACGGTGCTCACGCTCGGCGACCTCAAGCGCTTCCCGGCCACGTCGCGCATCTGCTTCCTCGAGTGCTCGGGCAACTATCCGCAGGCGGCCGGGCCGGAGACGAAGCCGGAGAACGTGTGCGGCATGACGTCCACGACCGAGTGGACCGGCGTCTCGCTGGCCACCCTGTTCCGGGAGGTCGGCGCCCGGCCGGACGCCACGTGGTTCCTGGCCGAGGGGCAGGACGCGGCGGTCATGACCCGCAGCGTCCCGATGGAGAAGGCCTGGGACGACGCGCTGATCGCCTACGCCCAGAACGGCGAGGCGCTGCGGCCGGGGCAGGGCTACCCGGCGCGGCTGCTGCTGCCGGGCTGGGAGGGCAACTCGAACGTCAAGTGGCTGCGGCGCCTGGAGCTGGGCGACCGCCCGTTCATGACGCGCGAGGAGACGTCCAAGTACACCGATCCGCTGGCCGACGGGACGGCGCGCCAGTTCAGCTTCGTCTTCGACGCGCGTTCGATCATCACCTCGCCGGCGTACCCCGATGTGGTCGAGCCGGGCTGGATCGAGATCCGCGGCATCGCGTGGTCGGGGCGGGGCACGATTGCGCAGGTCGACGTCAGCACGGACGGCGGCCGGAGCTGGCAGGCGGCGCGCCTGCAGGAGCCCGTGCTGCGGCAGGCGCACACGCGCTTCCGGCATCTGTGGCGCTGGGACGGCGGGCCGGCCGAGATCATGAGCCGGGCGACCGACGACACCGGCTACGTGCAGCCGACGCGGGCCGCGCTGCGCGCCGCGCGCGGGCGGCGGGCGCGCCGCTACCACCTCAACCCCATCACCGCCTGGCGAGTCGAAGCGGGCGGGCGCGTCGTCTACCGGGAGGAGCCGCCGTGGGACGCCTGACGATCTGCCGGACGCTCGGCGTCGCGCTGCCGGTCGCCCTGCTGCTCGCGGGCGGCGCCGGCCCGGCGGGCGCGGGCGGCGCCGCGGCGCAGGCGCCGGGCGGGAGCCAGGCGCCTGCGAGCCCCGAGCGCTTCGGCTTCGGCCGGACGGCGACCGAGGCCGAGATCGCGGCCTGGGACATCGACGTCAGGCCCGACGGCGCGGGCCTGCCGGCGGGCTCGGGCACGGCCGCGAGCGGTGCGCCCATCTATGCGCGCGAGTGCGCCTCGTGCCACGGCGCGGCCGGCGAGGGCGGCGTCGCGGACCCGCTCGTGGGCTACGAGCCGGAGAGCGCGCCGCCGTTCGGCCCGCGCTACGAGGCGTGGCGCGGCGATCGCGACGACGTGCGGTTCACGGTGGGCAACTACTGGCCGTACGCCACGACGCTCTACGACTACATCCTGCGGGCGATGCCGTCCGCCGCGCCCGGCACGCTGCAGCCGGACGAGGTCTACGGGCTCGTGGCGTGGATTCTCGCCGAGAACGGCATCATCGCGCAGGATGCCGTGATGGATGCCGCGACGCTGCCCGCGGTCGAGATGCCGGCCCGCGACATCTTCGTGCCGCAGCCGCGGTGACCCGGCCCGGCGGCCGGGGGTTCGGGGCGCAGCCCCGTCTGAAATGACGCCTCATCGGCGCTGGCGCTTGCCGCCGCCGCCCTGGCCGGCAGGCGCCTTGTCGAGGGCCGCGCAGGCGCGCGCGATGCCGTAGATCGCGATGGCGAGCAGCGCGGCGCCGGCCGGGACCGCCAGGATGCCCAGCCCCGGGTCGCCGCCGTAGAAGGCGACCCCACCCAGGAAGAAGCCGCCCGGCAGCAGCACGCTGGCCCCGACCAGGCAGGCCGAGGTCGTCGGCAGCCGCTGCGACGCCAGCTCGGGCGCCACGCGCAGGCAGACGCCGAAAGCGACGTGGATCAGGCCCAGCAGGCCGCCGTGGGCGTGGGCGAGCCGCCACATCAGCCGCCGCGTCTCGTTCGAGACGTCCAGGTACATGCCGACCTTGAACCCGTGCAGCAGCTCGAGGACGAAGCCGAGGCTGAGGAAGACGAGCAGCGACCACCAGCCGAAGCGGAGGTGCCGCCGGGCGAACGCCTGTGAGTTGCTGCCGTCGGTTGCCACTACTCCCTCAGGAACAGCGGCCGGTTGTCGCGCTGCTCGAGGATGCGCCGGAACTCGTCGATCCGCAGCCGGCCGTCGGCGTCGACCAGCAGCTCGGGCTCGCGCCGGCGGCGGGACAGGACGCTGTCCTGCCAGGCGCGCAGGATGGGCAGGGCCGCGGCGACGCGCTCCTCGCGGCCGGCGACGTAGTCGTAGTCGACGCCGGCGTAGCCGGGCAGGCTGCGCAGCGAGCGGTAGGCGATGTAGCGCACCGCCTCGTACGGGTCGTTGAGGAGCTCGGCGAGGTGCGGCACCATCCAGCTCGTGCCGGACGCCGCCTGGGCCGGGGCCCAGCCGAGGGCCCAGGCCGTCAGCGCGCGCTCGCCGGCGTCGCCCCGCATCGCCCACAGCAGGCCCGCCGCCACGGACCCCTCGTCGCCGGTCAGCGGCGGCGAGGGCAGGTCGTACCAGTTTTCCAGCGCCGCACCGGTCCAGGCCAGCGTCTTGTCGAGGTGGCAGAGGTTGCAGGCGTTCGGCCGGCCGGCGTCGACGGTCTCGGCGACCGACGGGCTGCTGATGGTATGGCTGCGGATGGCCTTGAGCAGGCCGTACGACGTGTACGGCATGTGGCAGTTGTAGCAGGTGCTGCCCGCCGACTGCACCGGATGGCGCGTGTGCGCCGCCACGTCGTCCGCGACGGCGGCGTGGCACTGGGCGCAGGCGGCGTTGCCGTCCATGCCGGGCGTCACCTGATGCGTCTCCGCCCATTCGGCCACGGGCCGCGGGTCGTCCGGGGACTTGTGCATCGTGTGGCACGAGAAGCACGACAGGGTGCGTTCCGGCGCGGCGGCGTCCTTGAAGCAGGGCGAGTCGATCAGCCCGTTGTACTCGCGCCCCGACACGCGGATCATCCCGTCCGGCCAGAACGAGCCTGTGACGAACGCCGGGTCGCGCGCGACGAACGCCGCCAGCTCGGGCGAATACCGTTGCGCGGTCGGCTGCGGCATGAAGCGCGTGTCGCGCAGCTCGTCGCCCGGTCGGTACGGAAAGCCCTGCGCGTTCGCCCGCCGCTCGCCGGCCGCATCGGGGAACTCCCACACGCTGTGGCACTGGCCGCAGACCTGCGACGACCGCTGCGGGTCGAGGCGGGTGGGCAGCACGATGGTCGGATCGGGCCGGTCGCCGAGATGGCTGCCGTAACGGCTCAGCGGGCTCCGATGCCTCCGCACGTGCTCGGCACCCGGACCGTGGCAGGCCTCGCAGGCGATGCCGAACTCGGCGGTCGTCGTGTCGACCGCCTGCGCGCTGATGGCCTCCGAGAGGAAGGGCGTATCGAAGCGGGTGCGCGGGAACGTCGTGTGACAGGCCAGGCAGATCGCGTTCCAGTGGCCGTCGATGGTCGACACCGCCTGGTTCGGCGGGTGCAGGACCACGGCGCTGCGCGGAACCCAGCGGTCGTCGGCAATCAGGTACACGCCCGGCAGCACGTTGAGGGCGCGGTCGTGCCCGGTGGCGTACCAGTAGATCTGCTGGTGGTGCGAGCCGGTGATCATCACCACCTGGCGCGTGATGCGCGGGCGTTCGCGCTCCGGTCCTTCCGCGCCCGGGTCGTTGAACTCGGCCCAGAACTCGTTGCCGCGCCGCTCCAGCCGCATCGGCTCGCCGTGCACGTCGTCGACCCGCACGCCGTCGAAGTCGGCGAGCACCGTCTCCGGCGCGGCCACCTGGGTCATGGTGCGGTGGTACGAGCCGTACCAGGTGTCGTACTGCGAGGGATGGCAGGCCCGGCACGCCGCCGACGACACGAACCCGTCGGTCGATACCTGGATCGGCCGGTTGGCGACCCGGTCCTCGGGCATCGCCGGCTCGCGGGTCAGCGCGGCGGCCGCCCCGAGCGCGATCGCCGCCGCCACGATGACGCCGATCGGCAGCAACTGCCGCAGGGTCGCTCGCCGCTCTACAGCGCGGGCTGCCCGTCCAGAAGCTGTCGCTCGACCCATTCGCGAACCACCTGCTGGCGCCGCGTGCCGAAGAAGATGCGCAGCTCCATGCGGAACGTGTACAGCCTGGGGAGCCAGACGTCGGGCTCGACGCGCTCGAAATCGAGGCTGCCCACGGCCTGGTTGAGCGTGGCCAGTCCCAGGAGGTAGCGCACCGGCTCGTCCATCCGGAACTCGACCCGCGCGACCCCGTAGTCGCTCCGGGCCACGTACATCGTGCCGCTCGAGCGGTTCAGCGCCTTGTCGATGCGCGTCTTCTCCGGCAACCTGCCCGCACGCGGCGTGAAGGCGATAGCCCAGCACGGCTCGCCGGCAACCGTCTCGACGCCGACGAGCGCGGCCTCGTAGCGTCCGAGGAGCTCCGGGCCGAGACGGACCTGGCGCTCGTCGTTCGTCTCGGCCCGGCCGCCCCCTTCGCGCGCCCGCTCCCGGGCCTCGCGGATGAACTTGTCGCGCTTCTCGCGCTCGTCGCGCTGCTGCCCGGCGTCGAGCGGGCGCCCGTCACGGAGGATCAGCTCCTCGTAGAGCTCGCCCTCGAGCGGGTAGCGCCGGTACTCGCGCGTCTCGGTCTCCGTGATCGCGCCGGCCTCGTCGAGCCGGTCGCTCGTCGTGACGATGCGCGACTCGTAGCGCAGCTCGGACTCGTTCTCGTCCTGCCGTTCCGCGCGCTCGAGCATGCGCGCGATGATCTCTTCGAGCGGCGGCGCCTCGGCGACGGCGGGGTCGGGCATCGCCGCCGCGGGCGGCGGGTTCTGAGCCGGGAGGACGGCGGCGCCCGCCAGCATGACGCCGGCCGCCAGGGCGGCAAGATATCGCATCGGATTGATGGTAGCACTGACGGCGCGCGCCGTTCCGGTCCGGACGGATCCGGCTATACTGCCGACCAATCCCGATGCCCGCCGCCAGCCCGCTCTCCGTGCTCGTGGTGAGCTGCTCCCTCAACGCCGCGAGCCGCTCCCACCGCCTGGCCTGCGCCGCCCGGACCGCGCTGCGGGCACTCGACGTCGACGCCGAGCTGATCGATCTGCGGGACTGGGAGCTGCCGTTCTGCGACGGCGGCAGCAGCTACGAGCACCCGTCGGTCGCCCCGCTCGCGGAGCGCATCGAGCAGGCCGCGGCGGTGCTCGTGGCGTCGCCGGTCTACAACTACGACCTGAACGCCGCCGCCAAGAATCTCGTGGAGATGACCGGCGCGGCCTGGAGCGAGAAGCCGGTCGGCTTCCTGTGCACGGCCGGCGCCCGCAGCAGCTACATGTCGCCGATCGGCCTGGCGAACAGCCTGATGTTCGACTTCCGCAGCCTGATCATCCCGCGCTTCGTCTACGCTGTGAAGGACGACTTCGAGGCGGACGGCGGCCTGGCGGAGCCGTTGCGGGCGCGCGTCGAGCAGCTGGCCGGCACGGCGGTCGGCCTGGCGCGCGCCCTGGCCTGGCTGCACGCCTCGAACGGTGCCGAATCCGAAGCCCGGCCCTGATCGATCGGCATCCGGCGCCGGCGCCGGATGCCCGAGGTGGTTGCATGATTCCAGTCCGCCCACGATCCGCCGCCCGCCGCCTCCGCCGCCGCGATCTCCTGCGGGTGTCGCCGGCGGCGCTCGCCGCGGGCCTGTGGCCGCGGCCCGCCGCCGCCGGGCAGCAGGCTCCCGTGGAGGCGCCGGGCGACATCCTGGACTGCGCCGCGACGCTGTCGGGTCTCGAGTTCACCGCCGGCCAGCGCAACCTGATGCGCTCGGACGTCGCGCGCAACCGGCGGCGGTACGCGGCGCTGCGCGAGCTGGACATCGCCCACGACACGGCGCCGGCGTTCGCCTTCCGGCCGGCTCCGCCGGGCAGCCTCCCGGCGGGCCGCGCCACGCCCCACGCGGCGCTGCCGGTCGCGCGTCCCGCGCGCGCAGCCGTGCCCGCCCGCCTCGAGGCGCTCGCCTTCGAGCCGGTGACGACCCTGTCGCGGCTGATCGAGGACCGGCTGGTCACCTCGGTCGACCTGACGCGCCTGTACCTGGATCGCCTCCGGCGGTACGGCGGCCGCCTCAACTGCGTGGTCACGCTCATGGAGGATGCGGCGCTGGCGCAGGCCGCCGAGGCGGACCGGGAGATCGCCGGCGGCCGCTACCGCGGGCCGCTGCACGGGATCCCGTGGGGCGCGAAGGACCTGTTCGCGACGCGCGGCGCGCGCACGACGTGGGGCGCGCGGCCGTACGCGCAGCAGGTGATCGACGCGGACGCCACCGTCGTCGAGCGCCTCGCCGAGGCCGGCGCGGTGCTCGTGGCCAAGCTGTCGATGGGCGCGCTGGCGCGCGGCAGCATCTGGTTCGGCGGCATGACGCGCAACCCGTGGGCCCCGGCGCGCGGCTCGAGCGGCTCGTCCGCCGGATCCGGCGCCGCCACCGCCGCCGGCCTCGTGGGGTTCGCCGTGGGCACGGAGACCCTGGGCTCGATCATCTCGCCCTCCGCGGCCTGTGGGGTGACCGGCCTGCGCCCGACGTTCGGGCGGGTCAGCCGGCACGGGGCGATGGCGCTCACCTGGACCATGGACAAGATCGGGCCGATGTGCCGCAGCGTGGACGACTGCGTGCTGGTGTTCAATGCCATCTACGGGCCCGACGGGCGCGACGACACGGTGGTCGACGCGCCGTTCGAGTGGGACCCCCGCTTCGACCCCGCGCGCCTGCGCGTCGGCTACCTGGCGGACGAGTTCGAGCGGCCGCCGCTGGGGGCGCTGTTCCGCAACGCGCGGGCCGCCGAAGCCCGGCAGGTGGTGCTGCGGACCGCGCTCGACGACCTGCGCCGCGCGGGCATGACGCTGGAGCCTGTTGCGCTCCCGGATTTCCCGGCCGAGGCGCTGCGGCTGATCCTGGAGGCCGAGGCGGCGGCCGCGTTCGACGACCTGACGCGCAGCGGCGGCCTCGACCAGCTCACCGAGCAGGGCCCCGACGCCTGGCCGAACGTCTTCCGCGCCTCGCGTTTCATCCCGGCCGTCGAGTACATCCGCGCCCAGCGCGCGCGCACGCTGCTGATGCGCGAGATGAACGCCCTGCTCGAGCGGGTCGATCTGTTCGCCAGCCCGACGCTCAGCGCCAGCCTGACTATGACCAATCTGACGGGGCATCCGGCGCTGGCGTTGAAGGCCGGCTTCAGCGCCGGCCTGCCGGTCGCCCTGATGCTGACGGGGCGCCTCCACGACGAGTCGACCCTGCTGCAGGCGGCCCGCGCGTACGAGCAGGCGACCCGCTGGCATACGCTGCACCCCTCGCTCGACGGGCTGTGAGGCGCGGGGCGGCCGTCAGGCGTCCGCGCCGATCGCCCGCCGGGCCTCGAGGATGTCGCCGACCAGGCGCTCGACGTGCTGCTCGTCGATGAACGGCGAGAGCATGAAGCTCTTGAGGCCGACCATGGGCTCGCCGTAGTCCGTGTGGCGGTAGCAGTCGGTCATCGAGACGTGCACGCCGTCGCCGCGCATGGCGCGGTCGTAGAGATGGCGGAACAGGCGCCGGTTGTAGTCGTTGTGGCGCAGCAGATCGGTGCGCGCGGCGGGGTCGGTGCGCTCGCGGTCCTTGATGGTCCAGGTGTCGACGTCGTCGGGGTAGACGCGGAACACGGTGACCGGCCCGACGCCGTCGTCGTTGAGCACGGTGGTCGAGTCGTGGCCTTCGAGATGCTCGCGCAGCAGCTCGGCCATCTCCACGAGGTGGCCCAGGAGCACGCGCAGGCCGACGCGGCCGAACAGGTGCAGGTTGGCGTAGGCCGCCAGCACGCCGCTGCCGCCGCGCGACGTCTCGAGCGTGTAGACGCCGGGGTGGCGCTCGCCGCTCTGGAACAGGTAGGGCATCTGGTCGCGGCCGCGCACCAGCAGCTGCAGGTCGTCTCGCTCGCGGGTCAGGAACAGGCTCGAGACGTACGGCGTGAAGCCGGTCTTGTGGAAGTCGATGCCGATCGAGTCCGCGCGCGCCAGCTTCGAGATGCGGCGGCCGGCGGCGGCCAGCGCGCGCACCGTGCGGGGACGGAAGCCGAGCGGATTGCGCTCGAAGTCGTAGTCGTTGAAGACGGACCAGGCCCAGCCGATGACCGCGTCGGCGTGAACGTGCGGCGTGTAGTCGAGCTCGTAGTCCTCGACCAGCCGGTCGCGCAGGTCGACGATGGCGTCGAGGTCGTCGACCCCGAAGGCGTCGGTGGTGCCCATGGTCGCCACCAGCGTGACGATGCGCCGCCCGTCGTCGAGCGCCGCGCGGGCCGCGGCCTCCAGCCGGTCGATGCGGATGTCGTTCCGCAGGTGCGTCGGCACCTCGATGACCTGCTTTTCGCCGAGGCCGAGCCAGCCGGCGACGTTCAGGCGGCAGTAGTGGCTCTGCTCGGACGCCAGGATGACGCCGTTGCCGCCGATGCCGTTGTCCATCGCATCGGGGAACGCCTTCTCGATGCCCAGACGGGCGCCGTAGAGCGTGGTGCCGGTGCCGCCGAAGGTGAAGATGCCCGCGGAGCGGGCCGGATCGTAGCCGACGAGGCTGGAGGTCATGGCGGCGACCGCCGTCTCGGTCACGGCCAGGCCGTACGAGGTGTCGTCCGACACGAGGTTCGGGTTGTAGATGGCGGGCAGCAGCGCCCCGATGACGCTGGGGATCGACGGCGGCGGCACCACGTTGATCTGCGTCCGCGGATGCCCCCAGATGGGCATGCCCTCGAGCCTGCCGACGAGCTGGCGGGCCACGTCCTCCACGCTGCGCCCCTCCTCGGCCAGCGTCGCCTGCTCCGCGGCGGCATAGTCGAGCTGCTGCGGCTGGCCGAGCAGCGGCACCTCGGACTTCATGTCGTCGATCTGGTCGAGAGCCCGCATGATCGAGAAGACGAAGTACGCATCGCGCATGCGGTCCGAGACCGGCGCCGGGAAGGTGTCCCGCAGGTGGGTCAGCCGTTCGTAGTAGCGGGGCTTGCTCACTCGTATCGGACGCTGTCGATCAGGGCCGTGAAGGCCGGCTCCCAGCGGGCGACCGTCGCTTCCGGGCCGGTCAGCTTGACGAAGAACGGACCGCCCGGCGTCTCGACCACGGCCGCCTTCAGCCGGAACCCGCGCTTGTAGTACCGCATCCTGGAGCCGGGCAGGACCTCGGCCGCGAAGATCCCCGGCACGTCGAGCAGGGTGACCTGCATGCCGCCCATCTCGAAGCGGCTGGTCGTCGCCACGTCGGCGGACGGGCGGTCGTCGGCCTGCAGCATCTGGTTGGTCCAGCGCTCCAGGCGCAGCTCCGCGGTGCCGCCTTCGTCGCCGAAGTGGAAGATGCCGCACTCGGCGTCCTCGGGGTCCTCGGCGGCGCGCGGCAGCACGAAGTGGGCGACCCCGGCCGGCGAGTCCGGCTCGACCGCAATCCAGCCGTCCGGGGCGTCGAAGCGGAGCGTGGCCTGCGCGCCCGCCGGACTCGCGAGCAGCACCAGCAGGAGCAGGGGAAGCCCGATTGCCGGCAGGCGCCTGGACATGTTCGGGAACACCTTCTTCAATGCTAGCACCCGCGGGGGCGGGCGAGACACGCGGGCGCGAATCGCGAATGCTGTGCGAAACGCCGTGATCCGGGTGTCGAATACGTCAGCGCGACGTGGCAGGCGCCGCCCTTGCGCGCCGATGCTCGCATGGACGGCGATCAGGGCCCGCTGCAGCCGCTCGACTCGTGCTTGGACCACCCGCGGAACTTGCCGGGCCCCCTCCGGCCGTACTCGCAGTCGAGAAGGTCCTCCGCAGACGACAGACCAAGGTCGGGATGGCGGCAAAGGTCGTCATGTGCCGCGCTCCGGGCCGCGGTCGAATTGTCACCGGTTCCCGTGCCTTCGACCCTGACCGTTCGCCCGTCGAAATCCGTAGCGTCCACCGTGACCGTGCAGGTCAGACTTGGCCCGAACAGCCCGTCGCAGGCGACGGCAGCGCATGCGCTCAACACCGCGGCGAGGAGATACGCCCGATTCGCGCCGCGACGCGCTCCTCGAGAATCTCCAGCGACGGCAACGCCCGCGTCGAGTCCATCAGCCATTCCAGTGTGACCCTCCTGCCCGCTTCGGAGTGGTGGCAAGACGTCGCCGCCAGCCAAGCGGCCGCCCACGGTGACACCCGCGGATCGCGTGCTGTCAGGATGCCAGTACAGCGATTTCTCGGATCGGAAAGCGGGTGAGGCCGATCGCCGAAGGCTCGCGAAACCCGAAGCCGATCGCTGTGTGACCACGACCGGCGCAGCCCGCATTGTAGCGCAGTCGCTCGACGCTCGCGGAACGGCGGACTGCTACAATGGCATGCCCGTCCGGGGCTGATTTGCCCGCTCGCGCGCGACCTTGCATGGTGACGACGGTCCGACGCCGCATCGAGACGACCGGTCAGGGCGACGTGCACGACGTCACCGCGGAGGTGGCAACGGCGGTGTCCGGATCGGGCCTGACGGCCGGCGTCGCAACGGTGGCGGTCGTGGGCTCGACGGCGGGGATCACCACGATCGAGTTCGAGCCGGGCGCCGTGGCGGACTTCAACCGCCTGCTCGAGAGGCTCGCGCCCCGCGACGCCCCCTACGCCCACCACGAGCGGTGGGGCGACGACAACGGCTCGAGCCACGTGCGGGCGGCGCTGCTCGGTCCGTCCGTCGCCATCCCCTTCAGCGACGCGGCGCTGGCGCTCGGCACCTGGCAGCAGCTCGTGCTGGTGGAGTGCGACACCCGGGCGCGCACGCGCGAGCTGGTCATCCAGCTCGTCGGCGAGTAACTGCCGTGCAGATCCACTACGAGAAGGAAACGCTCGACAACGGCCTCGACGTGATCGTGCACGAGGACCACGGCTGCCCCGTCGTCGCGGTCAACCTGTGGTATCACGTCGGGTCCAAGGACGAGCAGCCCGGCCGCACCGGGTTCGCGCACCTGTTCGAGCACCTGATGTTCGAGGGGTCGGCCCATCACGACAGCAGCTACTTCGCCCCGCTGCAGGAGATCGGCGGCACCCTGAACGGGTCGACGAACACCGATCGCACGAACTACTGGGAGGTCGTGCCGTCCCCGGCGTTCGAGCGGGCGCTGTGGATGGAGTCCGACCGGATGGGCTTTCTCCTGCCGGCCCTCACCGCGGAGAAGTTCGAGACGCAGCGCGAGGTGGTGCTCAACGAGCGCCGCCAGAACTACGAGAACCGACCCTACGGCCTCGTGCCCGTCGCGCTGATGGCGGCGCTCTATCCGCCGCCGCATCCCTACCACTGGCTGACGATCGGCGATCCCGACGACGTGCGTGCGGCCGGGCTGGCTGACGTCAAGGCGTTCTTCGCCGCCCACTACCACCCGGCCAACGCGTCGCTCGCGATTGCCGGCGACGTCCGCACCGCTGCCGCGTTCGAGGCGGCCCGGCGCTACTTCGGCGACATCGCAGCCGGACCGCGGCCGGCGTCACCGCCGCCGCCGCCCCAACCCCGGCCCGCGGGAGAACAGCGCCTGCTGCTCGTCGATCGCGTCGAGCTGCCGCGCCTGTACCTCGCGTGGCGCACGCCGCCGCTGTACGCGCCCGGCGACGCGGAGTGCGACCTGCTGGCCGAGATTCTCGGCGGCGGCAAGTCGTCGCGGCTGTACCGTACCCTCGTGCACGACCGGCAGATCGCCACGGACGTCAGCGCGGGTCAGAGCTCGCACGAGCTGTCGAGCAGCTTCGCCATCGTCGCGACGGTGGCGCCCGGCCACGGCCTGGCTGAGCTCGAGGCGGTCATCGCCGACGAGCTGGGGGCGCTGCGGACCGCGGGCCCCACTGCCGACGAGGTGGAGCGGACCCGCACGAGCATCGAGGCGGACTTCGTCTACCAGGTGCAGACCGTGGGCGGATTCGGCGGCCGTTCGGATCAGCTCAACGCCTACAACGTTCTCACGGGCGATCCAGGCTACGGCCCGACCGACCGGGCGCGCTACGCGGGCGTGACGCCGGACGATGTCCGCGCGGCTGTCGAGACCTTCCTGGACGGCGGCCGTGTCGCGCTGAGCGTCGTGCCGGAAGGCGAAACCGACGCGGCGTTGCCGGACTCCACCCCGGTGCATCCGCGGTAGGCTCCCGGAGGTACGGCCTGGAATGACACTGACTCTGCAAAGGCGCGCACGGCGCGCCTCGGCGGGAGCGGCGCGGGGCTGTGGGGCCCCCGCAAGCGAACGCCGGGGGGTTCGAGGCAGAGCCCCGTCTGATGGAAGCGCCGGCGCAGCCGGCGCAAGGCGCGCACAGCGCGCCTCGGCGGGAGCGGCGCGGGGCTGTGGGGCCCCCGCAAGCGGCCGCCGGGGGTTCGGGGCGCAGCCCCGTCTGATGGATGCCGCGCACAGCG
Source organism: Vicinamibacterales bacterium (assembly GCA_963665465.1). Lineage (GTDB taxonomy): Bacteria > Acidobacteriota > Vicinamibacteria > Vicinamibacterales > UBA8438 > JAAXGX01. Next base: position 1,625,304 of record OY762226.1, on the reverse strand, counting down.
CGCCTCGGCGGGAGCGGCGCGGGGCTGTGGGGTCCCCGCAAGCGGCCGCCGGGGGGTTCGAGGCAAAGCCCCGTCTGATGGAAGCGCCGGCGCGGCCGGCGCAAGGCGCGCACAGCGCGCCTCGGCGGGAGCGGCGCGGGGCTGTGGGGTCCCCGCGAGCGGACGCCGGGGGTTCGGGGCGCAGCCCCGTCTGGATCTAGATTGATGCCCGATCGTACGCGTCTGCCCGCCGTCGGCGCCGACCCGGCGTTCAGCCTGCCCGCGTTCGAGCGCACGACGCTGGCCAACGGCGTGCAGGTATGGGCCGCGGCCCACCACCGGGCGCCGGTGCTGACGCTCCGCCTGCTGCTGCCGGCCGGCGCCGCGTCGGACCCGCCCGACCAGCCGGGCCTTGCGGCCCTGACGGCGGATCTGTTCGATGAAGGCAGCGCCGCGCTGTCCGACGTCGAGCTGCACCGGGCGTTGATGCGCATCGGGGGGCGGCTGAGCACCGAGGTGTGGAGCGACGCCGCGGTGGTTGGGCTCACGACGTTGTCGCGGCACGCGCGGGAGGGGCTGCGGCTGCTGTTCGAGCTCGCCGTGCGCCCCCGTTTCAATCCGGCCGACGTCGCCCGCGTGCGCGACCTGCGGGTCAACCGCATCCGGCAGTTGCGGCGCTCGGCCGCGGCCCTGGCCGACCGGGTGTTCCTGGAGGCCCTGTACGGCTCGCATCCATACGGCCACCCGGCCATCGGGACCGACGCCGCGCTGCGCACCCTGGGACCGGCCGAGGTGGCCGACTTTCACCGCCGCCGGTACCTGCGCCCGCCCTGGACGCTCGTGGCGGTCGGCGATCTGGCGCCCGAGGCGTTGCTCGCCGAGGTCGCGCGGGTCTGGGACGCGGTCTCCTTCGCCGACGGGGACGCCCCGCCCGGCGGACCGCTGCCGGAGCCGCCGCCCGTGGGCCGGCGCATGGTGTTCGCCGACCGCGAGGGGGCCGTGCAGTCCGAGATCCGTCTGGGCCACGCCGGCGTGCCGCGGGCTTCGCCGGACTTCTACGCCCTGAGCGTGCTCAACATGGTGCTCGGGGGGCAGTTCGTGAGCCGCGTCAACCTGAACCTGCGCGAGGACAAGGGCTACACCTACGGCGCACGGACGGCGTTCGACTGGCGCGTCGGGTGCGGGCCGTTCTCCCTGGAGGTCGGCGTGCAGACGGCGGCCACGCTGGACGCGCTGCGCGAGGCGGTGCGCGAGATCGCCGAGGTGCGGGGCGCGCGCCCGCCGTCGCCGCACGAGCTCGAGACGGCCCGGGCGGCGCTCACGCGGGGCTTCCCCCGCAGCTTCGAGACGGCCGTCCAGGTCGCGCGCGCTGGGGTGCGGATGGCGTTGCACGGACTCCCCGACGACCACTACACGCGCTTCGTGCCGCGCATCCTGGCGGTGGGCGCCGCCGACGTCCTGCGCGCGGCGCAGCGGCACCTGCGGCCCGACGATCTGCTCGCGGTCGTGGTCGGTTCCCGACCGGACGTGCTGGGCGAGCTGGCCGGGCTGGGCTTCGGCGATCCCCTCGAATGGCCCACCGGCTGAGCGCGGGCCGCGCGCCTGCGCCGTCGAGCGGCCCGGACTGCTGCAGGCCCGGTCGGGCGCCCTACAGCGTCCGCGCCAGGAAACGCACCAGGACGTAGCCGTCCAGCCAGCTGAACGGGGCGATGCCGGTGGTGTAGTGGCCGCACGGCAGCACGAACGCCCGATGCGGCACCCCGCAGCGCCCGAACTGGGCCACGAGCCGGCGCGACAGGTCCACCGGAAACGAGAGGTCGTAGCGGCCGTAGACCAGGAGGACCTGCGTGTCGCGCAGGCGGGCGACGTACGGCTGGGGGCTGATCGGCAGCCACAGCCGGCGCAGGCTGTCGAGGTCGATATGGCCGTCGAGCCCGGCGCGGACATGGGCGGTCGAGAGCCCTCTCCACACGACGTCCGCGAAGTACGGGGAGATGTGGTTGAGGGCGGCGACCCGGATGCGGGGCTCGTGCGCGGCCGTCAGCATGGCCAGGCAGGAGCCCAGGCTGGTCCCGAGGATCCCGATCCGCTCGTAGCCGCGCCGGCTCAGCCAGTGCACCGCGCGCCGCGCGTCGAGCACCGCCTGGCGGCATGCCTGGAGCGTGCGCCCCAGATTGGCGCTGACGATGTAGTCGGCACGGTGCAGCTCCGGCGGCATGCGCCGGTCGTGATAGGGCAGGCTGAGCCGCAGGCTGCTGATGCCGGCGCAGGCGATCAGCCGGCTCAGCGCGACGTGCGAGCCGGCGTCGGCGTTCCATTGCGGCAGCACCACGACCGCGCGCCGTCCGGCGGCGCGGCCGGCGGCCGGAAAGTACAGCCCGTGGACCGTGTTGTTCTCGTGGTGCGGCGTGCGGAAGGCGCTCGGAAAGCTGAGGGCGCTTCCGCGCAGCTCGTAGCTGTCGGTGGCGGGGGCGTGAAAGAAGCGGTCGGAGTCGGCCACCATGCGGGCCGACCAGTCGCGCAGCTCGTCGTGGGGCGAGGCCGCGGGGCCGCGCCGGTCGTCGAGCCAGTCGGCGCCCCACTCGAACCCGCGTACGACGCGGTTCGTGGTGCGGCCGGCCAGCCAGTGTTCCCAGGCGTGGAAGAGGCGCGCGAACATCGAGGCATCCGGGTCCCGGGGCGGGAGCGTCAGCGCGGAATGCTACTATGGAGTGCGTCGCCGGGGGTAACGATGGGTCTCAAGGATGTCGACGTCAGGACCGCATTCGAGCTGCAGTCGCGCGAGGGATACACCTACGTCGACGTGCGCTCGGTGCCGGAGTACGACGGCGGCCACGCGCAGGGCGCGCACAACGTCCCGTTGCTGCACCGTGACCCGGCAACCGGCCAGATGCTGCCCAACCCCGAGTTCCTGGCGGTGATGCAGGCCAACTACCCGCCGGAGGCCAAGCTCCTCATCGGCTGCCAGATGGGCGGCCGTTCCGCGCGGGCGGCCCAGGTGCTGGCCGCCGCCGGCTACGAGGACGTCGCGAACGTGCGGGGCGGCTACGGCGGCGCCCGCGACCCGCGCAGCGGCCAGGTGCTGGCCGAGGGCTGGGTTCAGGCCGGGTTGCCGGTGGAGCAGTCGGCGCCGTCCGGCGGCGGCTACGAGGACCTGCGCGGCAAGCTCGCCTGATCGGCCGCCTCCGGCCGGCTACCTTTCATTCCCCCTGATCGCGTCTTCGCAGCGCGCCGCCACCTGCAGCAGCCGCGCGGTTGCCGCCCGCCGCCCGACGAGCTGCACGGCGCACGGCAGGCCGTGCGGGGTCCTTCCGCAGGGAACCGAGACGGCCGGGTGGCCGGTCAGGTTGAACAGTTGCGTCAGGCGCAGCGTGGCGCTGCGCACGTCGATCGTCCGGTCGCCGACGGCCACTTCCTCGGCGCCCAGCCGCGGGGCCGGAATCGCGAGCGTCGGCAGCAGGAGCGCGTGGCAGCCGGCCAGCGCCCCATCCACCTCGCGGCGGAGCGTCTCGCGCACCTCCTGCGCCCGGGCGTAGTCGGCGGCACTCACGGAGCGGCCCAGCTCGAGGCGCCGGCGCACGTCGGGCGAGTAGTCGTCGCCGCGCGCCTTCAGCGTCGCGGCGTGGGCGGCGCAGGCCTCGCGCAACTGGGTGTGCCGGTAGGTCTCGGGAATCTCCGGCGCGTGCGGAATGTCCACCGCGGCCAGTTCGGCGCGGGCGGCCCGCAAGCGGTCGAGGGTCGCCTCGAACGCGGCGCGGACCGCCGGGTCGAGCAGATCGAGGAAGTAGCGGCGGGGCAGGCCGATGCGGATCGCCGCGGGCAGCTCGTCGCCGCCGCCGCCTGCCGCTGCTGCCGGCGCGCCGCCGCCCGCCAGGGCTCGGTAGACGGCGGCCACGTCCTCGACGGTCAGCCCGAGCGGCCCCACGTGGTCGAGGGTCGGCGCCAGGGGCACCACGCCGTCGCACGACAGCTCGCCGAATGTCGGCTTGAGGCCGACCACGCCGCAGGCAGCGGCGGGGATGCGGATGGAGCCGCCCGTATCGGTGCCGACGGACGCCAGCGCCATCCCCGCCGCGACCGATACGGCCGACCCGCCGCTCGATCCGCCGGCGACGTGCGCCGGCGCATGCGGATTGCGCGTCGGCCCGAAGGCCGAATCCGCGCCGGTCGTGCCGAACGCGAACTCGTGCAGGTTGCACTTGCCGACGAAGATCGCGCCGGCCCGCCGCAGCGCGGCCAGCGCGGGGGCGTCGGCCGCCGCCCGGTGGCCGGCGCGCGCCCGGGAGGCGGCGGTGGTGGGCAGGCCGCGCAGATCGAGCAGGTCCTTGACCGAGACGGGAATGCCGTGCAGCGGACCGAGCGGCCGGCCGCCCGCCCGGTCGCGGTCCGCCCGCGCGGCCGCGGCGCGGGCCTCGTCGGCCGTGACCGTGATGAAGGCATTCAGCTCGCCGTCCCGGCGCGCGATGGCGTCCAGGCAGCGCTCGACCAGCTCGACCGCGGTCGTCCGGCCGTCCCGGAGTCGCGCCGCCGCGTCGGCGATGGTCGGCAGCGCCGCCGACGAACCGCGGCTCCCACGGGACGGGTCACTGCTCATGCAGCGCCGGCGTGATGGGTTTCTCCGCTGCCCGGGCTGGTCGGACGCCCGTTCCCGGCATCCAGGAGTTCGTGTATCGCGTCTTCAATCGGTCGTTGGCGAGCAAAAAGGTCCTTGCTGTACAGCCAGCCACGCCGTCGGAGGCCCACGTCGACAAGTCCGGTGGTGGTTGACTTCGACCGGGTATCGACTGCGATTCTACCGTCGGGCCGGGTCTTCAAGTCGCTTCTCCGGACCGCCCGTTTGACCTCCGGTGCCGGTTTCCGAGCGTCGTCGAGGATGAAGCACAGGCGTTCCCGGGTTGCAACCAGCCAGGTGTGCTGTCTGGAGGTTTCAAAAATCAGGAGACTGCCTGCGTCGTCCAGCGATTCGCTCGACGAATCATGGCTCTTCGACTTCTTGATGCTCTCGCGGATCTCGAGCTCGCTCGAGAAGCGCCGATATCCGAGCAGGCTTTCGACCAGATTCATCGCATGTCCCTCAGAGATCCCCTCATTTCGCATATGAATTGATAGGGCAGATCCTCCCGCCTCCATCAGTTATAGAGTTTGAAGGGTGGTGCACGTTGAATTAAAGTATGACTGCGTGCATATACGACAAGACCGGCCGGCCTCATCCGGGCAATGGCTCCGGAAATACGACATCCTGAACTTCATCACCACCTTGTACGAGGGCGACCTGCATGCCAAACGGGTGCTGTCGTTGGCCAACGCCACGCTGGGCGTGCTGACGAGCGCTTCGTTGGCAATCCATGCAGTGGGCCGCGGCCTGGCCCAGGCCATGGGCACGTTGACCAAGCATGGCGTCAAGCAGGTGGATCGGCTCCTGAGCAATCGAGGCGTCGAGGTCTGGACCTTTTTCGCATGCTGGACGCCGTTCATCGTCGGCGCCCGCACCGAAGTGGTCGTCGCGCTGGATTGGACGAGCTTCGCGGCCGACGGGCAGGACACGATCGTGCTGTCGATGGTGACGGGCCATGGGCGCGCGACGCCCCTGCTGTGGAAGACGGTGGCGTCCGCGACGCTGAAGGGTAATCAGCGGCGCTACGAGTACGAGGTGCTGTGCCGCTTGCGGGAGGTGCTGCCGGCCGGTGTGAAAGTCACCGTCGTGGCAGACCGGGGCTTTGGGGATTGCAAGCTGTTCTACGCGTTGACGACGGAGCTGGCCTTCGAGTACGTGATTCGGTTGCGCGGAGACATCTACGTGACGAATGCGCGAGGCGAGCGGCGAGCGGCCGCCGCGTGGGTCGGCGCCGGGGGGCGTGCGCGGCGGCTGGTGGGTGCTCGGGTGACCGACACGTACGAGCTGCCGGTCGGCGTGGTCGTGTGCGTACACGCCCCGAAGATGGACGAACCGTGGTGCCTGGTGGCCAGCGAAGCAACAGTCCCGACGCGGGTCCTGATTCGGTACTACGGCAAGCGGTGGGGAATCGAGGCGGGCTTTCGCGACATCAAGGACATGCGCTTCGGCATGGGGCTGTCGTCGATGCATGTTTCGCGCCCCGACCGGCGGGACCGCCTCTTGCTGATCAGCGCGTTGGCGATTGCCGTGCTCTCGTTGCTGGGCGCGGCCGGCGAGCGCATCGGCTATGACCGCTGGCTGAAGGCGAACACGGTGAAGCGGCGGACGCATTCGTTGTTTCGGCAGGGGCTGATGCTGTACCACCATCTCCCCAACTGGCCCGAGGATCGCATTCGTCCGTTGATGGAGACGTTCGGAAGCATGCTCATGGAACAGCGCGTGTATCGGGAGGTCTTCGGCGTGATCTGATGGCTGCCAAAATAAGGGGATGCATGAGCGCATGTCCTCCTCTTCGTCCTGCTCTGCTTCGGGTGTGCCTCCCGAAGCCATCGAAAGCAGGGGGGTTTATATCGAGGTTTACCCACAGTAGAACGGTAGTCCGGCTACCCGAGGATGAAGTCGTTCACGCTCAAGTCGGAGACCTGGATGCCATCGAGCGTGATGGTGCCGTGATCTCTGTCTGCGACGCCGAGCAGGCCGAGATCCAGCACATTCCCCGAGCTGCCATCCAGCATCGCTTGCACGTCTGACTTGGTCACGTTTCGGAAGCCTACGCTGCTCAACTCAATCACGTCACCTTCGCCCGGATTGAAGTCCTCGATTGTGGCTTCCTCGATCTCCCCGAAGAACTCGAAGGTGTCGGCATCAGGGCCGCCATTGACAATTCCGCCACGGTGGGTAACCAGCTTGTCTTCCCCGGAACCTCCGCTCAGGTAGTCGTGCCTGTAGCCCCGCAGCTCGTCGTCACCAGCCATGCCGAAGGCTCCATGCGCGGTAGGTCCATCCAGGAAAGACCTGCCGGAGAAATCTCCGACATCGATCCTGTCGTCGTACTGCGAGCCGATCACGCCCTCGACGTTGACAATGATATCGCCCTCGGCGTGCCCGCCTTCACCGAAGTAGAGAGCAGACCCGAAGCTGAGGTCGATGTCCACGCCATCGTAGAGGTAGCCGTCACCACGTGGGGAACTGCTGTAGTCGACTACATCGACCCCGTCGCCGCCGTCGATGTAGTCGTCGCCCTCCGACCCTATGATCCAATCGTCGCCTAGATCGGCGCGGATCATGTCCCTGCCCGCCCCGCCGTCCAGGGTGTCGTCCCCTCTACCGCCACGGATCAGGTCATCCCCTGCGCCTCCGAGGATGTAGTCGTCGCCCTGATCGCCATACAAGGAGTCCGGGCCGTCGCCGCCCTCGATCAAGTCGTCTCCGCTCCCACCGCGGAGCAGGTCGATGCCGCCGAAGCCACGGATCCGGTCTTCATCGGCCGTGCCGATGTACAGGTTGTTGCCGTTGTCGCCGTCGATTATCGCCATCCTAATCACCGTCCTCGTCGACCACGACCCAGCTCGTCGCCGTCATCTTCACGCGCTCGCTGACATCCGTCCGCACTTCCTGCCGGTGCACACCGCAGTGCGGACACCGCAGCACCCGTATCGGCGTCGGCCCCGACACCATGTCCCGGATCAGGAACGACCCGGTCCAGGTGCCACGGCGACATCTTGTGGCTGGCCGTAGGGACGACTACCGGTTCGGCGAGCGCCGCGTCGGAGGCGTCGGGCTCGAGTGGCCCGCACCGCCCGGCTTCATGAAGTCCCATTCACCGGCCGGCGGCCCCTGGCAGAGCGCCTGCACGACGTTCTCCGGCGTGTCCGGGATCGGGTCGGGCATGATCCGGACCGGCGGCCGGCCGCGGGGACGTGGCTTGGGCGGCCGTCCGGGACGGTGCGATTTCTTGCTCGGCATCGGTTCCTCCAGTTAACGCTCCTCAGAGTCTACGCAGGATCGACCTGGCGGCCTACGTCGGCCCGGCCTGGACGTGACCGAGCAAAAACGGTGCGGTTCAATGCCGGTCATTCTGGGCGCATGATCGGCCACGGCACCAAGAAATCCCAATCCCTGTGGCACTCTGGGCACTCAAGCGTGACATGCACGGTCTGGGTGTGCTTGATCGGCTTCCCGGGCGTCGCGGTTCGCCGCACGACGATCTGATTGGGATCCGGCGCGCAGTCGCAGGGGTTCACGTGTCCGAACGTCTTCAGGACGGCGATCTCGTCGTCAGTCAGGGTCAGGACTTTGGTCATCGGCGATCTCGATCAAGCAGGAGCGCGGCCTCCATCAGCAGGCACCCATCAGGATGCCGAGGCCGAGGCCGAGGCCGAATGCGACAACCGCGATGAGCAGCGCAGTCGCCACGGTGCCGTTCCTCAAGATCATGGATTAACTTGACCCAAAACCTGTCCTATGTCAACTTGGGTTCAGCCACGCATTCGTGCGGCCCGACACCGGGTCGCCGTCGGATATAACACCGGTCTACCCGGCCGGGAAGTAGACGGATCCCGCACTACACGTGCGAATGCGTGGCTGCCGACCCGGTGACCATTTTCGGTCACGGGTCAGGGGAGGGGCCACCATGGGCGTTCGCGAAGAGCCGGTCGGAGATCACGCATTCGGCATCATCATCCTCGGTTTCGTCGTGTTGCTGTTGCTGTTGCTGTTGTGGGCGCCAACCGTCATCGGGACAATTCTCATGCTGTTCGCGCCGCTCGTAGTCGTGCTGGGGATCATCGGCTTGCTGCGGCCGTCGCTGATGAGGCTGCCCAACCGACTCGCGTCGGTATGGCTCTTCGCGCTGGCGTTCGGCATGTTCCTGGGCGGCGGGATGCTCATCAGCCCGCAGAACGGCGAGGGCACGGCGTCCGATGCACCGATGCCTGTGGCGTCCTCCGGGGCGGTGTTCAGGTCGAACGGTCCAATCGTCACAGAGAGGACGTGGACTGACGGTCCGTGGCCGTTCACGGAAGACGCAGGGACGATCACCTGCAGTCGGGTGTCCGGCACTTCTGCAATCATCTTCGTGACCGAGGACGGAAGGCGATGGCCGCTCAACGGTGTCGCCAAGTCGAACGCCGATCAGTTCGGTGCGGAACCGTCGCTGGACCCGATCTGGCGTCAGAATCCGGATGTTCCGTACCTCAAGGTGAGCGTCAGTCCGATGATCAATCGTGGGCGGGAAACGTGCCGCAGCAACGAGCAACGGCGTTCAGCAGAAGCTCAACGCCGGAGACAGCCTGCACCGACGTCCGTGGACACTACAGACATCATCATCCTCTGCCACAACTACGTTCAGGCACGGGTCCTGATGTCGGGAGCAGGCGTCGAGCTGGACTTCCCGGCATTCATGGACGGCGTGCGAGGCGCCCAGCACCTGGGCGGCACGGAGTACGCATTCGAGTCGTACGTCGACCTGGTCGACGGTCGGGAGAGCACCCGCCTGTACTATCACTGCAGGGTCGAAGACGGTGCGGTCATCGCGTTCATGGAGCGGTGAGCAGACGTTCTAAGACCGTCTCCATCGCCGTCTCCGCGGCGTGCTGTGGGGCCGGGGTCGGTGCGATCATCGGCGGCATCGTGCTCGCCGCGCTGCCGGGCGGCAACGCGGTCTCCAGAACGGTCGACGTGCAGGTCAGTCCTGGCCGGGTCACGGTCGGTCGGACGTTCGGATTCTAGCGGGGCCGCGGTGGGCGGTCTGGACGCCGTTCACCGCCGTTTTTCTTGGGAAAAACGTCAAAAACGCCCTCACTCCATTCTACAATATTCTTGGGTCAGTGTCTCGGCAATGGGTCTGCAATAGGACAGGTTCTGGGATATAATCTGGGTGCATGTCAACACCGTCAGGAGGGTCGGGCCATGAAATGGATCGTCAGGATTCTTGCCGTCGTCTTCGGGCAGAAGCGGCCAATTTCGTGGCGTGCACGGCAGGAAGTCGACGACTGCTGGATCGGGGACTGTGACCTACTGAAACTGACCGTCGAATAGGGAACACCGGCTGAACGTCTGGAAGACATGCGTGACGCGACGGATGCAGCACTACGAAGTCTCGGGAAGACTGGCCGCCTTGAGCGGGTTCTGTCGGAGAACGGGCTCGCGTGTGAAGCCCGAGAGAGCGGTTCATGAAAAAGAAGAAGATTGCGCTTAGTGGAGGGCTGCAGGTAGAGGGCGAGCCGGTCGATTTCAAGCCGATCGAAGAGCCTTGGGCGAGGTACCAGCTTCTCGACGGCACCATTGTCAGGCTGAAGATCGTAGCATCAGACATCATCCGCTCGTCCGAGAAGGACACCACTGGTGCTCCGATATTCTTTGTCAGGTCGAGCAACGTGGTGGCTGTCGACCTGCCCGACACACCGGAAGAGGTCCACTGAAATGCAGTTCACCCTGACGCACGAGGAGGAGTTTTTCAGCACCGAGGACTTGTGTGACAGTCAACTCCCTCCGGACGGCGACTGGAACTGTGCCGGTCCACTGGACGTGGTGACGATTCGGGACCGGCCGCAAGGGCAGTTCCCACTTGACGCCGTCTACAAGAACGAGACTGTCTGCACCGTTGGCGGGCGTTTGGACCCACTTCTGATCGCAGCTGAGTTGGGCAGGATCGAGCACGTTGTTGAAGTGCGCGCGAAGGTGTCTGGGCGGGTGACCCACATATGGACCGTCGTGGAGGATGAAGCTTACGACAACGACGAGATGTTAGGCGCTGTTTTTGAGCGAGAGCTGGAGATGTGCAACGACTACGGCGGCGAACTCTTGGCAGCGGTAGAGTTTAACGTCCTATCGGAGTCCTCTGCCCGCTGCTTCGAATTGGGCAACCAGCTCTACTGACATGTGCGATGACGTACCTGGAGCAAGCTCGGCACAATCGCGAGGTAGCGGAGGCCCTCTCGGATGGCGACTCCCCGACCAGTCGCCAATGGGCTGTTACGTGTCTGTTCTATGCCGCCGTTCACTACGTCAACGCGCATTTGGGCAACCGACCAGTGCCCGATAACCACCCAGAACGGGATAGCTACGTACGGTCTAACATGCCGCTCATCCACAGCGATTACCGGTGGCTCAAGACGAAGAGCCAAGGCTCGCGCTATCGTCTCGAGAGTCCGCCGAAGGCCGTCGTTGACACAGCCCTTTCGAAAGCCGACAAGATTCGGAAGTTCGTCGAACGATCCTCCCTCGTCGTGCATTGAGCCGCCCGCTGTGGACGAGGTCCGGTGATGTCGATCTGCTTGTTAGCCAAGGTTCCTGAAGGACTTGTTCTGGCGACCGACAGTGCCAGCACGGTGGGTGATCCCGGCCCGGCTGGCGTCCTCAAGGTGTTCTTCAATGCTACCAAGGTGTTCCAGATTCGCGACCTCCCGGTTGGCGTCTTGACCTGGGGAAGCGGATCCTTTCGGGCGCGCACGGTCGCTAGCCTTGTGGATGAGTTTGAAAATACCGACGAGGTACGTGCGCTAGAGGCTCCCGAGCTCGACATCAGAGCTTTGACGGATCAGTTTTGGACATTTATGTGTCGCAAATCGGAGGAGATTTTTCCGCAGATACCTTTGGATTCCCGTCCGCACTCTGGTTTCGTAATCTGCGGGTACCCGGGATCGGAGTTCTTCCCCGAAGAGTACATGGTGGACGTGCCGACGGTGGGACCGCGGCGCCTACGCCCGCCGATCGACGGCGAACCTGACTTCGGCGTCAACTGGTACGGCATGACGGATGCGATCGAGCGGTTCCATCATGGGCGAGACGCTCGCCTTTTCGACGTACTCGGGAATTCGGGGTTGACGGCACAGCAAGCCGATGCTGTGAACGCGGCAGTGTCAGAGTTCCAGTACCCCGTACTGTTTGCGGCAATGCCCTTGGGTGATGCGATTGACTACGTGGAATTTCTCGTTCAGATGACCATCAACCGCTATCGTTTCTGCGTGGGTGCAGAGATATGCGGCGGCGCCATTGACATCGCTGCGATAACTCGGAAGGATGGGTTTTCGTGGATCCGTCGCAAGGGTAGGAGAGCCAATGTCAAATGACCAGACGCGGGTAGATCGTCCGGAAACGCACGGCACAACCGCGATCGGAAACATTGTGCTCGACGAGGCCTCGAAGTCTCTGTACGCGGCAACTTACGGCAAGAGCGAGTCAACAGCGGTGCGACCGTCCTCGTCAGCCGGGGCGTCGGGCGGCTCGCCCGAGCCGCGACGTTCCACCTAGCGATCTAGGGTGATGGCGTCAGGGCGTCTGCATCCGAGGCGGGTATCGAGATCGCAACGTCGCAACACGTCGATGCGACGGACTCTGGAGGTAGTCACGCCCCGAGTGTACCACGCGGGTCGGGGCAGACCGGCATCGGCATCTTGCCGCTAGTCGACGCCTCGCTGGCGTTGACGATCTGTCCTAGCGTCACGATGTTCGGGCGCAGCCTGCAATGGGACAGCTTTGCGTGCATGGGCTCGATCGCCCGCCTATTCCGCGTACGCCCGGTCGCCGTGGTCGTGCTTTGTCAGGTCGGCGTACTTCAGCCGCTTCCGGTCGGCGCCGCGGACGATCGCGGCCATCTGGTCAATCGTGTCCAGCGGCCGATCATTGTGCCGGCCGGCGAACTCGTTCACGTAGCGGTGCAGGTGCTCCTGGCTCATGCGGTGGTACGTGCCGTGATAGCCGCGCTTCACTAGGAGTCTGCGCCGCAGAAAACCAGATGCGACAATCGTAGGCGAGATCGGACGACGAAAGGACTTGATGTCGACTACGTTCCGCCCCTACGCGCCGGATCAGTCGCTGCTGTTTCCGCCCGACGTGCGGGAGTGGCTGCCCGAGGGCCACTTGGCACACCACGTCAGCGACCTGGTGGACGGTCTGGACCTGACGGCGTTCTACATGGCGTATGAGGGAGACGGGCGCCGCAACGCGCCGTATGAGCCCCGGATGATGGTGAAGGTTCTGCTCTACGCCTACGCGACGGGGGTGTTCTCGTCGCGCCGGGTTGCCCGGAAACTGGAAGAGGACGTGGCGTTCCGGGTGCTGGCGGCGGGGAACTTTCCGCAACACCGGACGCTGTGCGAGTTTCGGCGTCGGCACCTTGAGGATTTCCAGGCGCTGTTCGTGGAGGTGGTCCGTCTGGCGCAGGAGTTGGGTCTGGCGCGCTTGGGGAAGCTGTCTATCGACGGGACGAAGGTGCGTGCGAACGCGAGCAAGCACAAGGCGATGAGCTACGACCGGATGCAGGAAGAGGAACAGCGGCTGGAAAGCGAGATCGAGGCGCTGTTGCGTCAGGCGGATGCGGTTGACGAGGCCGAGGACGCACGCTTGGGCGCGGAGATTCGGGGCGATGATCTGCCGGCGGAGTTGCACCGGCGGGAAGCGCGTCTGGCCGCGATTCGCGCGGCGAAGTCGCGCCTGGAAGCGAAGCAACGGGCGGCGGACGACATGCGGGGTCGGCAGCCGGGTCAGGACCGGAACCCGAAGGGCGGACCGCCGTACAAGCGGGCGTATGGCGAGCCGGACGAGAAGGCGCAGAGCAACTTCACGGACCCTGAGAGCTCGATCATGAAGACGAGCAGTGAGGGGTTCCAGCAGTGCTACAACGCGCAGGCGGCGGTGGACGCGGAGCACCAGTTGGTGGTGGCGACGGATCTGACGGCGAACGCGAGTGACCAGGGTGAGTTGCCGGTGTTGCTTGACGCGGTGCAGGAGACGTTCGACGCGCAGCCGGAGACGGTGCTGGCCGATGCGGGGTACTGCAACGAGCGGGACCTGAAGGACCTGGAAAAGCGGGGCGTTGACGGGTATGTGGCGCCGGGCCGGGAGGGCAAGCAGACGGCCGCCCGCGATCTGGAGAAACATCCGGCGACGGGTCGCATGGTGGAGAAGCTGGCGACGCCGGCGGGCCGGGAGGCGTATGCGAAGCGCAAGTGGTTGTCGGAGGCTCCCTACGGTTGGATCAAGCACGCGCTGGGCTTCCGGCGCTTCAGCCTGCGCGGACTGGCGAAGGTGCGCTGCGAGTGGGACCTGGTGTGCCTGGCGTTGAACGTCAAGCGCCTGCACGTGCTGAAGGCGGCGTAGGACACGGGGAATGAGGCTCGCAACGGCGGCAAATCGACCTGCACCGCGGTCTCTGACGGGCCATACTACGGCCCGCGAGGACCGAATTTTGCTCTCTGTTCGCCAACCACCGAACATCCATCCCGCCTTGCCGACCGGCGAAGCCGCCCCGACACGGAGCTCAGCGCGTGGGATGAGGACTCATTTCGTGCCGCAAACGTCCTGCGGCGCAAGCTCCTAGCCCGGCAATCGTCGCCTCCGGCTCCGGTTGCCGCCCAACCAACCCTCACTAGGAGTCTACGCCGTTCTACGGCGCAGACTCCTAGCGCCCAAAACGATTCGACGCCGTTCGTGTGAGCCTGCCCATCGACGTACTGTCCGATGCTGTGCGTGACCGATTCATGGTTCGGCAGGTCGTGATAGACCACCGCTTCATCCGTGTACGTCTTGGCGCCGGGCACGGTTGACTCCTCGACGAACGGAATCAGAGTTTTCTTGTCAGCACGCTCCACCACGGTCGCGCGGACCTTGCCGGTGGCGCGGTCCTTCACGCCGGCGACGATCATCTTGTTGTCGACGCCTTGGCTTTTCAGTAGCTGGCGCCTCGAGGCGTGCATGTTTTTCACTCGTCCGCCGACGTACGTTTCGTCGATTTCCACCGGTCCGTCGAAGGGCTTCATCCGATTGCTCTTGTTCCAGGTCTCACGGATGCGGTGCGCCAAGAACCAAGCCGTCTTCTGCGACACCTTCAGATCACGGTGCAGCTTCATCGACGACGTGCCCTTGATGCCGGTCGTCAGGATGTAGATTGCGATCACCCACGTCCTGTACGGCAGCGGCGACCCCTGCATCAGTGATCCCGTCTTCGGCGAGAAGTCGTAGCGACAGCTGCGGCAGCGGTACGGTTGCGGCTTCTTCGTCCGACGTGTCTGGATGTCCAGCGATCCGCAGCTTGGGCAAGCGACGCCGTTCGGCCAGCGGGACGCGATCCACCAGCGTTCGGCGGCCTCCTCATCTGGGAACAGCTCGAACAACTCGATCCAGGAGATGCCCCTTCGATCGCATCGTCCTGGGCCTTTCTTCGGCATTCAACCTCCAGAAAATGTTTCTAGAAGTAGTTTACCCAAACCCCCTGCGTTGATACAAGTCAGGTATCATCATGTCAAATCAGGCGTCGCGGGTAAGTAAGTCTATAATTCCCAAAGCAGGCGCGGGAGCACCGTCGGCTGGATCAGCGGCGCAAGCTCCGGCACGGCCGGCGGTTGGCCCTCATGCACATGGTAGGCCATCCACGACGTCCGGCATCAGTAGAGCAGGAAGTTCGACCGGACGGCGGTGAATGCCGTGACGTCCGCTTCCCACCCGGCCGCGATCTCCGCCGCCGGCACGCCCGCGTCGATCTGCACGCGCAGCGCGGGCGACCCGGCGAGGATGTCGATGGGTTGCTTCGTCCGCTCGTACTCGTAGGGCGGCTCGCGCCAGGCGAACCGCGCCGGGTCGGCCTGGCGCATGGCCTGCAGCACGGTGACGGCCGTCAGCACGGGCCGGAAGGCCTCGCGGTCGGTCACGTGCACCTGGCACCCGCCGCAGGGCCGGCCGGCGTACTTCTGGAAGGTCGGCTCGAAGTGCGCGGCACGGGCCACCACCCCCGGCAGCGCGGCGTCCGCGATGCGCGCGGCCAGCGCCTCGCCGTCGATCCACGGCGCGCCGAGCAGCTCGAACGGCCGCGTGGTGCCCCGGCCCTCCGACAGGTTGGTGCCCTCGAACAGCACCGCGCCCGGGTAGACCACGGCGCTGTCGAGGGTCGGCAGGTTCGGCGAGGGCATGACCCACGGCAGCCCGGTGGCGTCGTGGTACGCCGTCCGCTCCCAGCCGTCCAGGCGCGCCACCTCGAGCGCCGCGCCCAGGGCGAAATGGTCGTTGAAGAGGCGTGCCAGCTCCCCGATCGTCATGCCGTGCCGCAGCGGAATCGCGAACTGTCCGACGAACGACTCGTAGCGCGGCTCGAGCAGGGGTCCCTCGACCTGCACGCCGCCGATCGGGTTGGGCCGGTCGCAGACCACCACCGGGAGCCCGTGCCGGGCGGCTGCCCGCAGGCAGTTGGCCATCGTGTAGATGTAGGTGTAGACGCGCGTGCCGACGTCCTGCAGGTCGATGACGAGGACGTCGAGGCCGTCGAGCATCGCCGCGGTGGGTTCGCGGTGGTCGCTGTACAGGGAATGGATGGGAATGTCGTAGCCCGGATGCCGCGCGTGCGGCGTCTCGACCATGTTGTCCTGGACGTCCGAGCGGAAGCCGTGCTGGGGCCCGAACAGGGCCGCCAGCGTGAGGTCCGGCGCCCGCCGCAGGCGCTGCGCGGTGTGCCGGTACGCCGCGTCGATCGAGGCCGGGTTGCAGACGAGCCCGACGCGGCGACCCGCGAGGTCCCCGGATGCCAGGAGCCGGTCTATCCCCGGCGACGTCTCGGACGTCCGGCGCATGCGGTACAGTGTACCGGCTCGGCTCCTGGGGAGGCGCCTGATGGGGAAGGCAGGCTGGAGCGGCCGCGTCTACGAGGACTTCGAGGTGGGCGACGTCTACCGCCACCCGCTCGGACGGACGGTGATTGCGGCCGACAACATCTGGTTCACGCTGCTCACGCAGAACAGCAACGCGATTCACTTCGATCGGGCGTACGCCGCCAACACCGAGTTCGGCAAGCCGCTCGTCGACTCCACCTTCACCCTGGCGCTCGTGACGGGCCAGTCGACCATCGACCTGTCGTGGAACGTCATGGCCAACCTCGGGTGGGACGAGGTGCGCCTGCCGCATCCGGTGTTCGAGGGCGACACGATCTACTCGCAGAGCGAGGTGCTCTCGAAGCGCGAATCGAAGTCGCGGCCGAACGTCGGCATCGTGACGGTGAAGACGGTGGGGTTCAACCAGGACGGCACGGTCGTCATCGAGTACAGGCGCACGTTCATGGTGTACCGGCGCGGGCACGTGCCGCCGGCCGGGCAGGTGGCGCCGAAGCTGCCGCAGAAAGGACAGTCGTGACCAGCGTGCGATGGGGCGCGTGGCCGGTCGCAGCCCTCCTGGCGATGGCCGGCTGCGGAGGTGGTCCGGCAACCCTGGTCGAGGGCGACATCGCATTCGTCAACGCCAACGTGCTGCCGATGGATGCCGAGCGGGTGCTCGAGGGCCGGACCGTGGTGATCGCCGACGGACGCATCGCCGCCATTGGCCCGTCGGCCGAGGTCGGGCCGGCCGACGGCGTCGAGATCATCGACGCGGCGGGCGGCTACCTCCTGCCCGGACTGGCCGAGATGCACGGCCATCTGCCCACCCCGCGCATGACCGACCGCGACGCGCGGAACCTGCTGTTCCTGTACATCGCCAACGGGGTGACGACGGTGCGCGGCATGCAGGGGCACCCCTCGCAGTTCGGGCTGCGGGCGCGGGTCGACAGCGGCGCGGTCGTGGGCCCGCGGCTGCTGCTGGGCAGCGTCTCGATCAACGGCCGCGACGTGTCGACGCCGGAGGAGGCGGAGCAGCTGGTGCGCGAGTACCAGGTGCAGGGCTACGACCTGATCAAGATGCTGGAGGGGGTGAGCGTCGAGACGTACGACGCGGCGGCGCGGACGGCGGCGGAGGTGGGGATCCCACTTGCCGGCCACGTGCCGGACCGCGTCGGGCTGCGCCGCGCCCTCGCGGCGGGGCAGGCCTCCATCGACCATCTCGACAACTACATCGAGGCGCTGGTCCCGGACGACGAGCTGCCCGGCGAATGGCCCGCCATCGTCGGCCTCGGCGGCCTGCTGGCGAGCGTGGACCAATCCCGCCTGCCCGAGGTCGTGAACGCGACCGTGGAGGCCGGCGCCTGGGTCGTGCCGACGATGGTGCTGTGGGAGACGGGCATCTTCGCCGCCCGCCCCGCCGCCGACGTCGAGGCCGAGCGGCCCGAGGTGCGCTACATGCCGCCGGAGACGGTCGACGGCTGGCGCCAGTCCGTCGCGGGCAGCCTCGCGCGCGGCGACGTCGAGACCAACCGGCAGATCGCCGAGCTGCGCCGCGCCATTCTGCTGGCGCTGTACGAGGGCGGCGCCAACATCGCGCTGGGCACCGATTCGCCCCAGACGTTCAGCGTGCCGGGCTTCTCGGCCCACCGCGAGCTGCGCTACTACGTCGAGCTGGGGATGACGCCCTACGACGCCCTGGCGATCGGCACCCGCAAGCCGGCCGAGTACTTCGGCGCCGCCGAGGAGTTCGGCACCGTGGCGGTCGGCCGCAGCGCCGACCTGATCCTGCTCGCGGCCGACCCGCTCGCCGACATCGCCAACACCGAGCGCCGCGCCGGCGTGATGGTCCGCGGGCGCTGGTTCCCGGAGGACGAGATCCAGCGCCGGCTCGAGGAGATCGCGGTCTTCTATGGCAACTGAAGCCGGCGACGAGCGGATACGCCGGAGCCTGCTCTTCGTGCCGGCCGTCCGCCCGGACCGCTACCCCAAGGCGCTCGCGACCGGCACGGACGCCGTCTGCCTCGATCTCGAGGACGGCGTGGCGTTCGGGGCGAAGGAGACGGCGCGCGAGGAGGCGTTCGCGTTGCTGGCCGGCCGCGAGCCGACGGCGGCGGAGGTCAGCCTCCGCATCAACGACGCGAAGACCGAGCTGGGCCGCACCGACCTGGCGGCCCTCGTCGAGGCCGGCGTTCGTCCGGACGCGCTGATGCTGCCCAAGGTGGCCGGCGCCGACGAGATCCGGGAAGTGGAGGTGGTCCTCGCCCGCTCGGGCGCCGCGCTGCCGCTCATCGCGCAGCTCGAGACCGCGGCCGGCGTGCTGGCCGCGGAGGAGATCGCGGCGTCGTCGCCCAACGTGTCGGCGGTGTTCTTCGGCGCCATCGACCTGTCGGCCGACCTCGGCTGCGCCGTGGAGTGGGAGGCCCTGCTCTACGCGCGGTCGCGCGTCGTGCTGGCGGCCGGCGCGGCCGGCGTCAGCGCCCTCGATTCGCCCTTCATGGACGTGCCGGCCGTCGAGGCGCTGGCGGACGAGAGCCGCCGCGTCCGCCGTCTCGGCTTCGCCGGCAAGGCCGCCATCCATCCCACGCAGGTGCCCGTGATCCAGCGCGCGTTCTCGCCCGCGGACGACGAGCTGGCCTGGGCGCGGAAGATCGTGGCGGCCTACGAGGGCCAGCAGGGGGGCGTGCTGCTGGTCGACGGCAAGCTCATCGAGCGCCCGGTCGTCCGGGCCGCGCAGCGCAACCTGCGGATCGCCGCCCGGCTCGCCGACGCGGACGATCCGGGCCGCTGAGGCCGGACGGAGGCCGCAAGCCCGCCGGCCGGCCATCCGGGCCGGACGGAGGCCGGAGCCCCCGCCCGCCGGTCCTGCCAGTCGAACTGGCCGCCGACGTTGAACAGGCGGCCGTTCGTGATCTGCGTGATGCGCGGCTTGCGGTCTGCGGGGCCGTCCGGATTGCCGGCGCGGGGTGCCGGCGGGGCGCGTCCGCTATGATCGTCCCGGCCTGGCGCCAAGCCCGGTCGGCACCGATTTGAATCATGGCCGACGACAGACCGCACGCCCCCGGCCGCCGTTGCGCGGGGGCGCTGCTCATCCTGGCGGCGGCCGCGACGGTGGTCGCCGTCGTCGGACGCGTGTCCGCCGCCGCCGACCAGGCGTCGCTGGCCGCCTCGCTCGCGGCCATCGCGGAGGGCCGGGGGCCCTACGCGGCGGGCGGGGCGGCGCGGTTGGCGTCCGGGCTGGCCCTGGCCGCCGCGGCGTGGTGCCTGCTCCGGCCGCCGGTCGAGGCTAGACTCCGGGGCTGGGGGCTCGTCACCGGCCTGTTCGCGGCGTCCGGGATCCTCACCGCCTGTTCGGGGGCGGGCGCGGTCGTGCTGGCGGCGAGTGTGCCGGACGGCCTGGACACGGTGGGCCTCGAGGCTTTGGCGCGCGAGCAGGCAGGGGTGGCCGGGCTGCGCCGGGCGACCGGCGCGGCCGGCTTTGCGCTGGCGGGTCTGGGGTTCGTCGCGGCCGCCCGCGGTCAGTGGCGCGGCGGGGGCGTGCTGCGGCGGATCGCGCCCGCCTCGGCAGCCCTGGGCCTGGCGATGCAGCTCGTGTGGCTCGATGCGGCGACCTGGGTGCACCCGATCACCGGGACCGCCTTCGTCGTCTGGCTGGCTGCCGCCGGTGCCTGCCTCGTGACGGGACGGCGCTGGTGGGGGTGAAGGCACGGCCATGGGCCTTTGGCCGCGGGCTGCTAGGATCCACCGGGGATTGACAAGGAGACGGACATGCGCATCGACGTACGCTACGGCTTGGTTCTCCTGGCGGGGGTGTTCGCAGGGGGTGTCTTTCTGGGCCAGGCGCTCGACTCGGAGAGCGTGGTGCGCGCCCAGGGCGGCGCGGTCTTCGAGTTGCGCACCTACAAGGCGAACGAGGGCAAGCTCGACGGGCTGATGCACGAGTTCCGCGGCTACGCCGCGCGCATCTTCGAGCGGCACGGAATGACGAACGTCGGCTACTGGGTGCCTACCGACGCCCCGTTGTCAGAGGATACGCTGATCTATATCCTGCAGCATGACAGCCGGGAGGCGGCTCAGCAGAGCTGGGATGCCTTCCGCAACGACCCGGAATGGCGGACCGCGTTCGAGGAGCTCAACCGCGACGGTCGGCTCGCCGCCTCCGTCGAGTCGGTGTTCATGCAGGCGACCGATTTTTCGCCGCTGCAGTAGGCGCTTTGCGCCACGGAAGGAGATCGTGCGATGAGTGAGCAACCCCCGCAGGGCACTCCTGCGGGCCATTGGGTCTCGTACCGCCCCGAGATCAGGGTGCTGGACTGCACCATCCGCGACGGCGGGCTGATGAACGATCACCAGTTCGGCGACGAGACCGTGCGGGCCGTGTACCGCGCCTGCGTCGACGGCGGCATCGACTACATGGAGATCGGGTACATCAATTCCCGCCGCCAGTTTCCGCCGGGTCAGTTCGGGCCGTGGAAGCACTGCGTCGAGAGCGACATCCGCCGCATCGTCGGCGACAACGACACCGCGCTGAAGCTGTCGGCCATGGCCGATGCCGAGAAGAGCGACTACCGGGAAGACATCCTGCCGAAGTCGGAGAGCGTCGTCGACCTGATCCGGGTGGCCACCTACATCCACCAGATCCCCCTGGCGCTGGACATGATCAAGGACGCCCACGACAAGGGCTACGAGACGAGCCTCAACCTGATGGCCCTGTCGACGGTGCCCGACGGCGAGCTGCACGAGGCGCTGGCGCTGGCGGCCGACTCCGAGGCGGACGTGGTCTGCATCGTCGACAGCTTCGGCGCGCTGTACGGCGAGCAGATCGACGGCTACGTGGAGACTTTCCGGAGCTATACCGCGGGGAACGGCAAGGAAGTGGGCATGCACGCCCACAACAACCGCCAGCTGGCGTTCGCCAACACCGTGCAGGCCACGATCAAGGGCGCCAACCGGCTCGACGCCAGCATGGCCGGCCTCGGCCGGGGTGCGGGCAACTGCCCGCTGGAGCTGCTGCTGAGCTTCCTGCACAACCCCAAGTTCCGGCTGCGGCCCGTGCTGCACTGCATTCAGCATCACATCGAGCCGATGCGGGAGGCCCTCAAGTGGGGCTTCGACTATCCGTACATGTTGACCGGGGTGCTCAACCAGCACCCGCGGGCCGGAATGGCGTTCAACGAGTCGACGGATCGGGGCGACATCATCAAGTTCTACGACTCGCTCGACGATCCGGATTGATCCGGATGATCCGGGCGGCCGGGCGTCGCGGCGTGTTGCGCGCCGCGCGGCGCCGCCCGCGCGATCCGCGGCAAGCGTTGTGAACGGAGGGTGCTGATGCATCGACGACGAGGCGGCGGTCGTTCGAACGCCCCGCGGTACGCAACCATCGTCGCCGTGGCCGTGCTGGCGCTGGCGCCGTCCGGCGCCACGGCACAGCTCGCCTCGGCAACCTACACGGAGGCCGAGGCCGAGGCCGGCCGCGCGCTGTACGACCAGTCCTGCGCGTCGTGCCACATGCCCAATCTGAGCGGGCAGTTCGAGGCGCCGGCGCTGGCCGGGGCGAGCTTTCTGGGCATGTGGGGCGAGCGCCCGGTCGCCGAGCTGCTCGACCTTGTGAGCGCGACCATGCCGCCCGCGGCGCCGGGCTCGCTGACCGCCGCGGCCTACGCCAGCGTCGTTGCCTACATGCTGCAGGCGAACGGCGTGGCGCCCGGCGCCGTTGCGCTGGGCGGCGGTGCGCTGCCCGCGGTCGCGCCGTCCGCCGCCGCGGCAGGTGCCGCCGCGGCACGCGGCGGGACACGCGTGTTCCGGCCGATCGCCGACCGCGCGCCCGTCACCGACGCGATGCTCCTGGATCCCGATCCGGCGGACTGGCTGATCTACCGGCGCACCTACGACGGCTGGGGCCACAGTCCGCTGGACCAGATCACGCGCGAGAACGTCGGCGAGCTGCAGCTGGCCTGGGTCTGGGCCATGGGCGACGGGCGCAACCAGCCCACCCCGCTGGTCTACGACGGCGTGATGTACCTGACGAGTCCCGGCAACGTCGTGCAGGCGCTCGACGCCGCCACGGGCACGCTGCTCTGGGAGTACCGGCGTCCGCTGCCGGAGGCGCTGCAGGGCGCCAACAGCCGCAATCTCGCCATCTACGACGACAAGCTCTTCATGGGCACGCGCGACGCGTTCGTCGTGGCGCTCGACAGCCGTACGGGCGAGCTGGTCTGGGAGACGCGGATGGCCGACTACAACGACGGCTACTCCAACACCAGCGGGCCGCTCGTCGCCGGCGGCCGGGTCGTCAACGGCATCAACGGCTGCTCGCGCTTCATGCCCGACAGCTGCTTCATCACCGCGCACGACGCCGCCACCGGCGAGGAGCTGTGGCGCCGGCTGACCATCGCCGCCCCGGGCGAGCCCGGCGGCGACTCGTGGGGCGATCTGCCGCTGGCGCTGCGCGGCGGCGGCGATTCGTGGATTCCCGGCAGCTACGACCCGGAGCTGGATCTGCTGTTCTGGCCGGTGGCGCAGGCCAAACCCTGGGTGCCCGCCAGCCGCGGCCTGACGGTCCACGACCCGGCGCTGTACACGAACTCGACGCTCGCGCTCGATCCCCGGGACGGCGCGATCCGCTGGTACCGGCAGCACGTTCCCGGCGAGGCGCTCGATCTCGACGAGGGGTTCGAGCAGGTCCTCATCGACAGCGGCGGGCGCAAGGCGCTCTTCACGATCGGCAAGCACGGCGTCCTCTGGAAGCTCGACCGCCGGACGGGGGAGTTCCTCGGGCACGTCGAGACCGTCTTCCAGAACGTGTTCGAGCGCATCGACCCGGACACGGGCATCGTGACGTACCGCCAGGACATCGCGGACGCGGGCGTCGGCGACTGGGTTTCCGTCTGCCCGAGCACAGCCGGCGGCCACAACTGGCACGCGACGGGCTACAGCCCCGAGACGCGCCTGCTGATCATCCCGTTGAGCCAGAGCTGCCTCGAAATCGCGGGCCGCGAAGTGGCGCTGGAGATTGGCTCGGGCGGCACGCAGGCCGACCGGACGTGGTTCGAGATGCCCGGCACGGACGGCAACCTGGGCAAGCTGGCCGCGTACGACGTCGATACGCTGGAGGAGCGCTGGAGCATCGAGCAGCGCGCGGCGTTCGCGACGGCCGTGCTGACGACCGCCGGCGGGCTGGCGTTCGCCGGCGACGTCGACCGCTACTTCCGGGCGCTCGACGCCGCCACGGGCGACGTGCTCTGGGAGACCCGGCTGGGCACGTCCGTGCAGGGGTTCCCCGTCTCGTACGCCGTCGGCGGCACGCAGTACGTCGCCGTGTCGGCCGGGCTGGGCGGGGGCAGCCCGCGGCGCGTGCCGATGCTCCTGAGTCCGGACATCGTGCATCCGGACACCGGCAACGCCCTGTACGTCTTCGCGCTGCGGAAGTAGTGCGCCGGTCGCTCGCGGTCAAAGAACGCTTGGCGAACGGCGCCGACTGGTTCAAACTAGGGGATCGTCGGCCGCCCGAGTTGCGGCCGGCGCTTTGGTTCGTCACACGCGCAGATCTGGAGGCCTACAAGATGTCACGCACCACTGGGTTCGGTCTCGTCGCCGTTCTGGCAGTCGCACTCGGCGTCCTGGCCGCCGCGCCGGCCGCGGCGCAGGAAGCTGCGGCGCAGCCCACGTTCACCAAGGACGTCGCCCCGATTCTGCAGCGCTCGTGCCAGCACTGTCACCGGCCCGGCTCCATCGCCCCGATGTCGCTGCTGACGTACGAGGAGACGCGGCCGTGGGCGCGGTCGGTCAAGGACAAGGTCGTCACCCGCACGATGCCGCCGTGGTACATCGACAAGAACATCGGCATCCAGGATTTCAAGTACGACTATTCGCTCAGCGACGCGGAGATCGCCACGGTCGCCGCCTGGGTCGACGCCGGCGCGCCGCGCGGCAATCCGGCCGACATGCCCCCGCCGCGCGAGTTCCGCGACATCGCCGAGTGGCAGATCGGCGAGCCCGACTGGGTGGTGGAGCTTCCCGAGCCGTTCGTCGTGCACGCCGAGGCGCCGAACTGGTGGGGGAACCTCGAGTCCGACTCCGGGCTGACCGAGGACCGCTGGGTCAAGGCGGTCGAGACCAAGCCGTCGATCGAGGGCTTCCCGGTGGTGCATCACGCCGTGACCGGCGTGGTGGCTCCGGATGCCGAGGACGTCAGCGGCATCGGCGAATTTCTCAACGAGTACGCGCTCGGCAAGAACGGCGACATCTACCCCGAGGGCACGGGCCGCCTGATCCCGGCGGGGTCGAAGATCCGCTTCAACATGCACTACGCCGCGATCGGCGTCGAGACGACCGACCGGACGCGCGTCGGCCTGCAGTTCTATCCCCGGGGCGTCGTGCCGGAGCGCAAGATCATCGCCTCTCACGTGGGCGACGAGGAGGACCTCGACATCCCGGCCGGGGCGTCGAACGTGCGCCACGACGGGTACTACCGGCTCAAGGAGAACTCGCACATCACCGGCTTCCAGGCGCACCTGCACAACCTCGGCAAGCGGCAGTGCCTCGAGGCGATCTACCCGGACAACCGCGTGGAGACCCTGAGCTGCGCCGATTGGGACTTCGGGTGGCACATCGTCTACAACTACGAGGATCACGTGGCGCCGCTGCTGCCCAAGGGCACCATCCTGCACGTGATCAGCTGGCACGACAACTCGGAGGCCAACCGCTGGAACGACGACCCGACCAACTGGACCGGCTTCGGCCAGCGGTCGAGCGACGACATGAGCTTCGCCTGGGTGAGCTGGTACGAGCTCGACGACGAGACGTTCGAGGAGGAAGTCGCGGAGCGGCGGGCGCTGACCGCCAACAACGACGACTAGCGGGTCGTCGTCGCGGGATGAGCATCATGAAGGGTCTGAGTCGCATCGTCTGTGCGGCCGGTCTGGCCGCTTGGCTGGCCGTGTCGCTGGCATCGCCGGGCGCCGCGCAGGAGCGCTGGAACCGGGGCCAGAACATTCAGCCGGTCTTCGAGGGCTGGGAACGGAACGACGACGGGTCGTTCACCATGGTCTTCGGCTACCTGAATCGGAACTACGTCGAGCAGCCGGTCGTCCCGGTCGGACCGAACAACCTCTTCGAGCCGGGTCCGGCCGATCGGGGCCAGCCGACGCACTTCTACAACCGGCGCCAGCAGTTCGTCTTCGAGGTGCGCGTGCCGGCCGACTGGGGACGGGAGCAGGACCTCGTCTGGACGGTGACCCACAACGGGCGCGCCGACCGGGCGGTCGGCCATCTCTGGCCGGTCTGGGAGATCGACAACGTCGTCCGGCGTCAGAACCGCGGCACGGGATTCGCCCAGGGCTACGCCGACAACCAGCGGCCGAGCATTCGCCTGGCGGGCGCCGACCAGCTCGAGGTCACGTTGCCGGACACGCTCGAGATCGCCGTGCTCGCCGGCGACGACGGCATCCCGCCGCCGAACCCCGACATCCTGAAACGGACGCTGCGGCCGGGTCCCAAGACGCAGGCCATGGTCAGCCCGCGGGACGCGGCGACGACGGGTCTGGCCGTGACCTGGCTCCACTGGCGCGGGGCCGGCGAGGTGTCGTTCGAGCCGCGGGTCCTGACGCTCGACGAGCAGGGGCAGGCCGTCACGCACGTCAGCTTCAGCGCGCCGGGCACGTACGTTCTCCAGGCCGTGGCGGACGATACGGTCTTCACGACCCCCGTCAACGTGACGGTGACCGTGAATCCGCCGGTCGCGGCGCCGTAGCTGCAGGCAGGGGCGCGGCAAGATGCGGCGGGGCCCGGGCGTCGCGGTCGTGGTCGCGCTGGCGGCCGCGGCGGGGTGCTCGGGCCGGGCGTCCGGGGATGCACCGGCCGCCGGTCCGCCGACCGTCGCGGACACGCCGACGCGCGCCCGGGCGGCGGACGGCGCGTACATCTCCTGGCGCGAGCACATCATCGACGACCCGGCCGTCGGCGGGGCCGCCATCGCGGGCAGCGACGGGCTGGCGCTGGCCGACCTCGATCGGGACGGCCACCTCGATGTCGTGTCCGTGCACGAATCCGACACGACTTACGACGGCATTCCGGACGGCCACGTGCGCATCGCGTACGGGGTGGCGGATCCCGACACCTGGGAGCGCTACACCCTGGCCGACGGCCCGGAGGCGGGCGCCGCCGAGGACGTGGCCATCGGCGACATGAACGGCGACGGCTACCCGGACGTCGTCGTGGCCTGCGAGCTGGCGCACCTGATCTATTTCGAGAACCCCGGCCCTGCGGGGCGGGCCGCGCCCTGGGAGCGGGTGATCCCGTCCGCGGCGCGCGACCGCGGATCGTACATCCGCGTCTTCCTGGCCGACTTCGACGGCGACGGGCGGCCGGAGGTCGTCGCTGCCAACAAGGGCGCCCAGAACCCGGCGCGGGACACCACGGAGACCCATCCGATCTCGTGGTTCGCGCTGCCCGCCGATCCGCTGGACGGCGACGCCTGGGTCGAGCACGAGCTCGCGCGCGTCATCGTTCCGATCAACGCGCAGCCGGTCGACCTCGACGGCGACGGCGACCTCGACGTGGTGGGCGGCTCGCGCGGCGAGCAGCGGATCTTCTGGTTCGAGAACGTCAGCGCGGCCGGCATCGCGTTCGTGGAGCACCGCATCGACGTCCGCCCGGAAGCCGCCGTCACGGGCTTCAACATGGACTTCGCCGATCTGAGCGGCGACGGCCGCCTCGACATCGCGCTCCGGGACGAGGGCCGCGGCCTCGTCTGGCTGGCGCAGCCGGCCGAGCCGGGCGGCGCGTGGCAGGCCCACGCGATCGGCGAGCTCGTGCCGGACCGGCTCGTCGGCTTCGTGCTCACCGACATCGACGGCGACGGCCGCCGCGACGCGTTCTCGGGTGCCTACAGCCAGGAACCGCGCGACGTCGATGCCGCCGAGCCGTCCGCGTCCCATCGGGCCGGCCGCCTGGCGTGGTTCGAGCAGCCGGACGATCCGGCCGGAGCCTGGATTCGCCACGACGTGTCCAGGCGCATCCGGGGCATGTTCGACAAGTTCGTGGCGCGCGACATGGACGGCGACGGCGACGTCGACCTGCTCGGCACGCGCGGCAACTCGGTGCCGTACGACGGGGTCTTCTGGCTCGAGCAGGTGCGCAGCGCCGAGCCGCTGCCCGCCTTCGAGCAGGCGCGCGAGCGCGAGAGCCGCCAGCTGCCGCTGCCGTAGCAGCCCTCAGATCAGCGCGTCGTCGTGGAACGGCTCGCCGCGCGCGAAGCGGCCGGGGTCGAAGGCGCTGATGTCGAGGTGCGACGAGGCGCCCGTGGCGAGCAGCTCGGCCAGGGCCGCCCCGGTCGCCGGCGCCAGCATCAGCCCGTGGCCGCTGAAGCCGTTGGCCAGGTAGAACCCGCCCAGCTCGGGGTGCTCGCCCAGGAGCGGGTTGTGGTCCGGCGTCATCTCGTACAGGCCCGCCCAGCCCTCGATCAGCTCGGCCGCCGCGAAGGCGGGTAGCCGCGCGACGAGCGGCGGCCGGAAGTCGGTCGTCCAGCGCTCGCGGTCGCACTCGAAGTTCTCGCCGGGCGGCTCGTCGTGCCGCGTGCGGGCCACGATGATGCGATCCGGCTCGTTCGGGTCGGGCGGGTCGTCGTGGCGCCAGTGGACGCCCCCCGGATCGATCACCACCGGAAATCGATGCGGCCAGCGTCGCGGCAGCGCGCAGCGGAAGAGGTGCTGCCGGACCGGCGTCACGGGCAGGTCGAGATCGGCCAGCGCGGCGAGGCGGGCGGCGAACGGGCCGGCGGCGTTGACCACCGCGCGGGCGTCGAGCGGCGCGCCGCCGTCGAGCGTCACGCCCTGGACACGGCCGCCCGCGGTCCGCACGCGAGTGACCTCGCCGGCGAGGTACGTCGCGCCGGCGCCCGCCGCCGCGTGCCGGAAGCCCGCCAGCACCTCGCGCGGGTCGGCGTAGCCGTCGTCGGGCCCGAGAAGGCCGAAGCGGATGTCGTCGAGGGCGAGGTCGGGCACCAGGGCGCGGACGGCGTCGACGTCCAGGCGTTCTACGCGCGCCCCGAGGGCCCGCTGCCGCGCGTAGCGCCGCTCGAACCGCTCCGCCGTCGCGTCGTTCGCCAGGAACAGGTAGCCGCGCCGCCGGAACCAGGCCCGCGGCCGATGGCCCGGCACCTGCATGGCGGTGTCGAAGCGCTCGTAGAAGCGCACGCTGTGCTGGGCGATCCGGATGTTCGCGGCGGAGCTGAACTGCTGCCGGATGCCGCCCATGGCGAGCCGGGACGAGGCACGCCGATACGTCGGATCGCGCTCTATGACCGTTACCTCGGCGCGCGAGGGGCCGCTGCGCAGGTGCCAGGCGATGCTCGATCCGACGACCCCGCCGCCGACGATCACGATGCGCTCGGAGACCACCCTTTCCAAGCCTACCGGACGTGGGCGAGCACCGCGTGGCGCCAGTTGAACTCCACGTCGGTGGGCTCGGCCGGCAGCGGAATCTCCACGTCGACCGTCTCCGCGTCGACCAGGACCCGATAGACCCGGGGCGCCCGCCCGGCGAACTCCACCCGGATGGGGACCGGCATCCGGAACGTGTCCGGCACGTCCTCCTGGCGGATCGTGCCGTGCAGCACGTACGGGGAAGGCCGGTCGAGCAGCCGGGTCGTCCGCAGGTCGGGGCGGTAGGTCGGCACGTCCACGCCGTAGACCCACTGGTCGAAGAACCAGTCCATGGGCTCGCCGAACGCCCGCGTGACGGCCGTCTCGAACGTGCGCGTGCTGGCCGGCCGCTGGCGGTGGTCGCGGACGAAGCGGCGCATGAGGGTCCGGAACCGCGTGTCGTCGCCGGTCTCGAGGTCGGTCAGCATCATGCGGAGCATGTGCAGGATGAACGCGCCCTTCTCGTACGCCAGCAGCTGATAGTCGACAGGGGTCTCGCTCGAGTTCAGGCGGTAACCCACGACGACCGGACCGGACTCGTGCCCGTCGCTGCGCCGGATGACCTCCGGCCGGACGCCGAAGTGCACGAGCCCGGTGCCCTGGCCCACGTTCACCTCGCCGAGCACGTCGAGCCGCCAGGCGTCGAGGATGTCCTGGAACTGGTCCTCGTCGTCCAGGGCGGCGAGCACGTACAGCGCGGCGGCATAATGGGAGAAGCCCTCGGAGATCCACTGGTCGCGGTAGTCCTCCCAGTGGACCGCGGCGCCCCACCACTGGTGCGCGACCTCGTGGGCCCGGAAATGCTCGGCGACCCCGGTGTTGATGCGGCCGAACGCCTGGAACGAGAGCAGGACGAGCCCCGGGAACGCCTGACCGGTATAGGTGACGATCTCGGTGGCGTTCAGCGCGCGGTACGGATAGGGGCCGAAGTAGTCCGCGTAGAACCGGATCGAGCCCTCCAGGTCCTCGATCGTCTTCTCCAGATTGCCGGGCGCGAAGCCGGTCTCGCTGCGGTTCTCGTAGACCGTGATCGGCAGGCGGCCCGGCTCGTCGACGGTCGTGACGTCGAAGCGGCCGAGGCTGAAGGCCATGCCGCGGACGGGCTCGGCCGCCACCCATTCCGCGATGCGCGTGCCGTCGGCGACGCGTTCCTGCACCCGCGTCATGCCGCTGGCGATCTGGAGGCCCTCCGGGATGCGGTAGGTCAGGTGCAGCAGGCTGCGCCGGTTGTCGAGATGCATCGGGATCCAGTGCACGGTGTCCTTGAGCAGGAAGCCGCGCGCCGTGCGGAGGCGTTCGACGAGCTCGCCCTCGTAGGCGATCTCGAGGATGAAGCGCTCGCCCGGCGCCACCGTGCGCGGCAGGACGACCGTCACCCACGGCTCGTGGAAGTCGTCGGCGAGCAGCCGGCCGTGGGTCTCCTGGACGTAGTTCAGCCGCTCGCCGGTGAGGGCTGCCGGGTCCGACGGCTCGGCTGGCTCCGCCGGAGGCGCGGCATCCGCGCCGCCCGGCTGCGCGGCGCCCAGCAGGCGGCTCTCCCGGACGTTCTCTGTACTTGCCGGCACGGTAGTCCGCCAGCGCACGTCCGTCACCTCCAGGACCCGAGAGATCCGGATCCGCAGCGCGGCCAGCGTCTCGAGCGGCTCGATCAGCAGGGCAGCGCTGGCCGCCGCGTCGCCGTCGCCCTCCAGGGCGAGGTCGACGTCGATGCGGGGGACCGCCACGCGGGGCGTCCAGCCCTCGCGGTCCGGAACGAGCGTGCGCGGCAACAGGCCCAGGTCGCGGGCGTCCCAGTCGTCGTCGTCATCGTCGCCGAGGCCGCCCTCGACCTCCGGGTCGCGCGGGAAGCCGCGCAGCGCCCGCGCGGCGACGTCCTCGCCGAACTCCACCAGCGCGTGGAACCCCAGCCACGCGTTGCGGTAGTTGCGCCGGTCGCGGCGCCGCAGTCGCGAGACCGAGACCTCCTCCCGCGCCCTGGGCTCGATCTCGATCGAGAACCAGTCCTCGTCGTCGCCGTCGATTTGCGCGTAGAAGTACGCGGGTCGCCGCGGCGCGGGACTCGTCGAGGCGGGGGCGAAGATGTCGAGCAGCAGGCGGCTGTCGGGATTCTCGTGCTGCCGCTCCAGCAGCGCCTCGCGCCGATCCTCCAGCAGGTCGTTCGCCCGGCGGCCGTCGCGCCCCGGGGGACCGTCCGCGAGCGCGCGCAGCTCCCCGCCGGCCGGACCGGCCAGCCAGAAGACGAACCGGTCGAACTCCTCTTCCAGAAAGTCCTCGTCGAGGAACTTCTCGACCTGCTGGTGCTCCACGCCGTCGGGCGGATAGCAGCGCACGAGGCCCTCGCCGAGGTACACCGCGACCGTGACCCGCTCGTCGTCGCGCGGCAGCAAGTAGAGGTCGCCGCCCGTCAGCTCGAACTCGAACCGGTCGATCTGCAGCACGCCGCCGTCGATGCGGCCGGCCGGCTCGAGGCGGGTCTCGACGAGCGCCTCGTACGCGGGCGGCGGACCGAGAGAGTCCTCGTCGTCGTCGGGTGCGCCGGCCGCCAGGGCCAGGGCCGGCAGGGCGGCGATGGCGGCGGCCAGCCGCAGAGCCGGGCGAGCGCGGCGCCGTGCCGACGGGTCGTGCGGTGCCGCCATGGGTTGCCGAATGGTAGCAGCTTCCTTCAGACGGGGCTGCGGTGCAGACGCCTGGCTCTGGCCGCCGCCACCGGGTGCGCTACAATCACCGCACTTTGCGTGCGGGGGGTGCTGCGATGAGACGAACGGTATTGCTGGTCGTGCTGCTCGCGGCGGGCGGGCTCGCGATGGCGGCCGCCGGCCAGGACGACGACAGGCCGCGGGTCCCGGCGATCGAGCAGGTGCGCGACAACCTGTACGTGATCATGGGCGGCGACCCGACCGACCGCGCGACCTTCAGCGGCGGCAACGTCGCGGTGTACGTGATGGAGCAGGGGGTCGCCGTCGTCGACTCGAAGCTGCCGGGCTACGGCCGGCAGATCATCGAGCAGATCAGGACGGTCACCGACAAGCCGCTGCTGGCCATGTTCCACACCCACACCCACTACGACCACGCCGGCAGCACGCCCGAGTTCCCCGCGGCGATCGAGGTCATCACGCACGAGAACATCGAGGCCAGCCTGACCCGGGAGACCTGCCTGCCGGTCACCAACTGCCAGACGTTCCAGGGCGAGGGCGCGCGCTACCTGCCGCAGACGACGTTCTCGGAGCGGCTGTCGGTCCGGTTCGGGCCGGACCGCGTCGATCTCTACCACTTCGGGCCGGCGCACACGAACGGCGACACGCTCGTCGTGTTCCCCGCGGTGCGCGCCATGCACTCGGGCGACATGTTCTCGCTCAAGCGCCCGCCGTTCGTCGACACCAACAACGGCGGCAGCGCGCTCCGCTATCCGGAGACGCTGGCCCGGGCCGCGGCCGGCGTCGAAGGGGTCGACACCATCATCCCCGGGCACACCGCCGGGCTGTTCACCTGGCCCGAGCTCGAGGAGTACGCGGACTTCCACCGCGACTTCGTGGCCCAGGCGCGAGCCGCGCGCGAAGCGGGCAGGACGGCCGCGGAGGCGGCGGCCGACTACGTGATCCCGGACCGGTTCACCGGCTACAACCGCGCCGATCCGGGACGCATCGAGGCCAACATCCAGGCGATCTACGACGAGCTGGGTCAGTAGCAGCCGGTAGTCGCCGGGGGCTGGTCTTTTGGTAGCTTGACTTTATATTTGTCAGGATATCTGGGCTTCGCGACGTCGGAACTCGCAGAGCGGCGCCGGCGGTGGGTCCGGCAGCCCGACGGCTATCCGCCGAGGCGCAGAATCAGGACGCCCGGCGCCTCGGACTGATCCTCGCCGGCGCCCACGGCCACGAAGACCAGCGGGCCGGCGACGGAGACGTCGCGCGGCGGTCCGTGCGGCTCGTGGACGGCCGCGAGCGCCGGCTGCGCCGGGTCCGAGATGTCGACCACCTGCACCAGGAAGGGCGGAAAGACGTCGGCGATGTAGGCGAGCGATCCCGCGAACCGAACGCGCGGGGCGGCGATGTTGCGGCCCGCCGCCGGCCGGTCCGGGTGGCGGTAGGTGCCCACCGCGGCGGGTGCCGACGGATCGGTCACGTCGAACATCTCCAGCAGCGAGTCGGTCGTCACGATGGCGGCCAGCGTCGCGCCGGGCGCGCTCGCATCCCGGCTGACCGCGGCCGTGGTCGCCGGCCGCTCCGTGGATCCGTGCGTGCCCGCGGCCGCCATGTCGTCGCTCGCCTGCGCGAGGTCGAGGACCGACAGCCCGCCGGGCCGGTCGACGACGTAGGCGAACGAGCCGACCGCGCGCACGTCGATCGCGTAGCCCTCGGTGAAGTAGGCCCCCGTGGAGACGGGCGCCGACGGGTCGGACACGTCGATGAGCTCGACGCCCGAGAGGCGGTTGGCGACGGCGGCCGTCGTGCCGGCGATGTCGACGCTCAGCGCCTGGCCGGCGGTCTGGAACGAGCCCAGGAACGCCGGCGCGTCCGGGTCCGCCACGTCGAGGATGCCGAGGCCGTAGAAGTCGACCGCGGCGTACGCGATCGAGTCGGCGACCCGCACGCGGTAGATGTTCTGCGGAAACGTGTACGAGCCGCGCACGGCCGGCGCGGCCGGGTCCGAGACGTCGACGAGGCGCAGCGTCGGGCCGTCCGACACGTAGGCGATCGAGTCGTGGACGTGGACCGTCGTGGCGGGTCCCGGAATGAAGCCCACCACGTCGAGCGTCCGCGTCTGGGCCGCCGCGGGCGCGGCCAGGACGGCGCCCGTCCACGCCAGCACGAGGATGCGCGCGAGCCGGGTCCGCATCGGCGAGGCGGCCGCGGCGAAAGACCTCGCCGGTCTCGGGGCAACGCAGGGTCTCACCACGCCTCCTACTGCTCCGCGATGCGGTAGAGGTGCCCGGCGGTGCGGATGATGAGGCTGCCGTCGGCGATGGCAGGGGTCGCCATCGTCATCTCGTCGAGGGCGTTGCTGCCGAGCAGCTCGTACTCCGGGCCGGCCTGGATGACGAACGTCTCGCCCTCCTCGCTGAGCGCGAACACCTTGTCGTTGTATGCCCACAGCGAGGCGGTGAAGGCCGTGGCGCGGCGCGCGATGCGCTTGCGCGAGTACACCTCGCGGCCGGTCCGCGCGTCGGTGCAGATCAGGAAGCCGCGGTCGAGCAGCGTGTAGTGGAAGTCGCCGTAGACGAGCGCCGAGGTGCTGTAGGTGCCCAGCTTCGGATTCGACCAGGCGATGTACTCGTTGCGCGTGCGGCCCTCCGGCAGGGTGATGTCGCCGATGGCGCCCGGGAGAATGGCATAGACCGGCCGCACGGCGTCGGCCAGGAAGCCGGAGCTGACGTACAGCAGCCCGTGCTCGGCGAACGGCGTCGGCGCGGTGATCCACGTCATGCCGCTGAGCTCCCACAGCAGCTCGCCGTCGAGGCCGTAGGAGCGCACCTTGTCGGTGCCCGCGGTCACGATCTCGGTGCGGATGTCGTTCTCCCACACGAAGGGCGTCGACCAGTTGCTGCCCTCGTCGCGGTTCACCCGCCACAACTCGTCGCCCGTGTGCTTGTCGAAGGCGGCGATGTACGACTGGCCCTCGTTGTCGTTGACGACGTAGAGGCGATCCTCGTGCAGCACGGGCGAGGCGCCGCTGCCCCAGCCGTGGCGGTAGTCGAGCACCTCCATCTCGTGCGACCAGACCGGCGTGCCGTCGAGGTCGAAGGCGTACAGGCCGATGCCGCCGAAGTAGACGTAGACGCGCTCGCCGTCGGTGACGGGCGTCTCCGAGGCGTAGGTGTTCTTGCCGTGCCGGGCGAGGGGCGGCGCGGAGCTGCGGACCTCGCGCGCCCAGCGCGTGCTGCCGTCGTGCAGGTCGATGCCGTAGACCATCCACTGGTGAAGGGCGGTCGGGATGGCGTTCGACGAATGGCCGTCGTAGAGTCCGAGCTGGGCTCCCGGCCCCGGATCGTCGCTCACGGCCGAGGTGACGACGACCAGGTCGTCCCAGACGATCGGCGAGCTCCAGCCCTGTCCGGGCACCTCGATCTTCCAGACGACGTTCTCGGCCTGGCTCCAGGTTTCCGGCAAGGTTGGGCTATCCTCTGCCACACCGGCGCGGGAGCCGCGGAACTGCGGCCAGTTGTCCTCGGCCGCCGCCGCGGCAGCGTTCGTCAGGCCGAATACGGTGAGAACCACGGCGGCCAGCAGCGCTGCGCCGACGCTGGTCATCGATTGAGACTGCATTGTGCCTCCTGCGCGCACGAGTTGCTTGCGGATCTTCTCGCAAGGCCCCGGAAAGTGCAAGGTCGACAGCCCCCGCTGAGGCGGGCCGCCGTCGTCGGCGCCTGCGTCCTCGGCTCGCTCGGCGGGTGGCCGCCTGCGGCCGGAGCCCAGGGGCCGGCCCCGGGGCAGGACCCGGGTCAGGGCCAGCAGCCGGTTCACGCCCTCCAGGCCCGGGGACAGGTTCCCGTCCTCGCGGCCACGCGGCTGACGCCGTCGGAGCGCGTCGCGCTCGACGGGCGGCTCGACGAGGTGCTGTGGCGGCGCGCGCAGGCGGCGGACGGCTTCCTGCAGCAGGAGCCGGTGGAGGGCCGGCCGCCGACCGAGCGGACCGAGGTGCGCGTGGTGTACGACGCCGACAACCTCTACATCGGCGCCTTGCTGCACGACAGCGAGCCGGACGGGATACTCGGCTACCAGCGGCAGCGCGATCAGGAGCTGGACTCCGACGACCGCTTCATGGTCGTGCTCGACACGTTCCTCGACGGCCGCACGGCGTACTACTTCGAGACCAACCCGGCCGGCCTGATGGGCGACGGCCTGGTGCGCAACACGGGCTACGCGCGGGTCAACAAGGCCTGGGACGGGGTCTGGGAAGCGCGCGCCGCGCGCGGCGCGCACGGCTGGTCCGCCGAGATCCGCATCCCGTTCCGCACGCTCAACTTCGACGAGTCGTCGGACGTTTGGGGCATCAACTTCCAGCGCACGGTGCGCCGCAAGAACGAGGAGCTGGTGTGGTCCGGCCACCGCCGCAACCAGGGCCTGCTGCGGCCCATACACGCCGGCCGCCTCACCGGCCTCCGCGATCTGACGCAGGGGCTCGGTCTGGAGGTGGTGCCGTACGGCGCGGCGACCTGGCGCAGCGGCGCCGGGATTCCCACCGCCATCCCGCTCGACGCCGGCGTCGACATGAACTACAGCGTCACCTCCAACCTGCGGGCGGCGGTGACCGTCAACACCGACTTCGCCGAAGCCGAGGTCGACCGGCGCCGCGTCAACCTGACCCGCTTTCCGCTCTTCTACCCGGAGCAGCGCGATTTCTTCCTGGAGAACGCCAGCATCTTCGAGTTCGCGCCGCTCAACGCGGTGAACCCGTACTTCAGCCGCCGCATCGGCCTGGACGAGGGACAGGTGATCCCCATCGAGTACGGCACGCGGCTGGCGGGACAGGCCGGCGCCAACGAGCTCGGCTTCCTGCAGATTCGCACGGGGCCGGTGAACGGCCGCCCGGCCGAGGACTTCACGGTCGCCCGGGTCAAGCGCAACTTCCTCGCGCAGTCGAGCATCGGCGTCCTCTACACGCGCCGGGCGGCCAGCGCGGGCGAGCACGGTCCCGCGGCGGCCGACCGCCATACCGTCGGCGCCGACCTCGACCTGTTCACCTCCGAGTTCCTCGGGGACAAGAACTTCCAGTTCCAGGCGTTCTACGTCGTGCACACGGACCCGGAGCGGGGCGGGATAGCCGGCGGCGCCGCCGATCGAGCCTCCCGCGGATTCCGGATCAACTATCCGAACGACGTGTGGGAAGCGCATCTCTCGTTCCGCGAGTTCGGCGAGCGGTGGGACCCGGCCGTGGGGTTCGTGCAGCGCCGCGGGTTCCGGCGCTCCAATCCGGTCGTGACGTTCGCGCCCCGGCCCGACTGGTTCGACAGCGTGCGCCACCTCGAGTTCCGCTTCTACTACGAGCACCTGACGGACCTGGACAACCGGCTGCTGACCCAGCAGACGGGACTGACGCTGCTGGGCGTCGTGTGGGAGAGCGGCGACCGCTTCGACCTGCGCCGCAACTTCAACTTCGAGCTGCTCGAGGCCCCGTTCGAGATACATCCGGGGGTGCTGCTGCCGATCGGCGCGTACGCGTTCGACGACTGGCAGCTCAACGCCGAGACGGCCAGCCACCGGCGCCTGTCCGGCAGCGTGTCGGTCGCGGTCGGGGAGCTGTGGTCGGGCGACCGCGCGGCCCTGCAGCTCGGACTGACGGTGCGGCCGTACGCAGGGGTGACCGCCACCGCCGAGTGGGAGCACGAGGACGTCGATCTGCGCGAGGGCCGCTTCCGCACGAACCTCGTCAGGATGCTCGGGAGCTGGCACGCGAGCCCCTGGATCGCGTTCGACGGGAACCTGCAGTACGACACGGTGACGGCCGTGGCAGGCCTCTACACGCGGCTGCGCTTGATTCTCCGGCCCGGCAGCGACTTCTATTTCGTCTACACCGAGAACTGGCGCTCGATGCGCGACCGGTTCCACACGCTCTCGCGCGGCGCCACCACGAAGATCAACTACACGCACCGCTTCTGAGGACCCCGGACCGCGGGGCAGGATCTATAATCGGACCGTCAAGCACGCTTTTCTCGAGAGGACAAGACCATGAATCGACTGGTGCTCGCACGACGCCTTTCCGTCTGCGCGGTGCTCTGCCTGTTCGGGCTCGCCGGCCCGAGCGCCGCGCAGGATCACGCCGAGTACTCGCCCACCGACATCGAGTACGGCATCACGGTGTACCGGGCGCAGTGCGCCGTCTGCCACGGCGAGGCCGGCGACGAGATTGCGGGCGTCGACTTCCGCAGCGGCCAGTTGCGCCGGGCCTCGTCCGACCGCGAGCTGCGGCAGCTCATCCAGGACGGCATTCCGGGCACCGGGATGCTGGCCTTCGACCTCGACACGGCCGAGATGACCGGCGTGGTGGCCTATCTGCGGAACTGGAACTACGAGGTCGACGCCATCTCGCTGGGCGACGCCGCACGCGGCCAGGCGCTCTTCGAGGGCAAGGCCGACTGCCTGAGCTGTCACCGCGTGAAGAACCGCGGGCCGCGGGTCGCGCCGGATCTGACGGCCATCGGCACCGCGCGGCCGCCGAGCTCGCTGCGGCGCACGCTGCTCGACCCCACCGGCACGATGCGGCCGATCAACCGGCCGGTGGAGCTGGTGCTGGCCGACGGGACGCGCGTCACGGGCCGCCGCCTCAACGAGGACACCTACACCGTGCAGCTCATCGACGACGACGAGCGTCTGCGGTCGTACGACAAGGACCAGCTCCAGGAGTTCACGGTGCTGACCGAATCGCCGATGCCCGCCTACGGCGACCTGCTCGACGACCAGGAGCTGGCGGACCTGCTGGCGTATCTCGTTTCCCTGAAAGGCTGACGCGACGATGCGGGCAAGTGCAGCGACGCAACGGATCGTGCTGGCGGTGGTCGTGAGCGTCATGGTCGCCGCCGGCCTCTCGGCGCAGGTGCCGTTCGACCGCCTGCGCGACGCGGCGGCCGAGCCGCGCAACTGGCTCACCTACTCGGGCACCTACTTCAGCCAGCGCTACAGCGAGCTCGACCAGGTCACCCCGGAGAACGTCGACGATCTCCAGTTGCAGTGGGTGTATCAGACCGCGGTCGCCGGCCCGTGGCAGTCGACGCCGCTGGTGGTCGACGGCGTCATGTACCTGACGCAGCGGCCCAACGACGTCGTCGCGCTCGACGCGCGGACGGGCCGCGTGTTCTGGATCTACCGCTACAACCCCTCGCCCAACCACCGGGCCTGCTGCGGCTCGAACAACCGCGGCGTGGCCGTGCTCGGCGACCGGCTCTTCATGGGGACGCTGGACGCCCACGTCGTGGCCATCGACGCCACGACGGGCGTGGAGCTCTGGGACGTCACGCTCGCGGACATGGACCTGGCGTACTCCTTCACGCTGGCGCCGCTGGCCATCGAGGACAAGGTCATCGTCGGCACCGCCGGCGGCGACCGGGGCGTCCGCGGCTTCATCGCGGCGCTCGACGCCGAGACCGGCGAGGAGGTGTGGCGCTTCCACACCATCCCGGGACCGGGCGAGCCGGGGCACGAAACGTGGGAGCCGTGCCCGCCCGACCCGGAGACCTACTGCGACCCGCAGGCCTGGATGCACGGCGGCGCGGCCGCCTGGCTGACCGGGTCGTACGACCCGGAGCTGAACCTGCTGTACTGGGGCACGGGCAATCCCGGGCCGGACTTCTACCGCGAGCAGCGCCCGGGCGACAATCTGTACTCGGACTCGGTGGTGGCGCTCGACGCCGACACGGGCGAGCTGCGCTGGTACTTCCAGTTCACGCCGGCCGACCCGTACGACTACGACGCGGTGCAGATCCCGGTGCTGGCGGACATCGAGCGCAACGACACCGAGTTCAAGGTGATGTTGTGGGCGAACCGCAACGGGTTCTACTACGTGCTGGACCGGGCCACGGGGCGCTTCCTGACCGGGCTGCCGTTCATCGACGTCAACTGGGCGGAGGGGCTCGACGACAGCGGCCGGCCGGTCGAGACGCCGCAGCCGCCCGGCGAGCCGACGTTTCCCGGCGTGCAGGGCGGCACCAACTGGTACTCGCCCGCTTTCAGCCCGAGCACCGAGCTGTTCTACATCCCCGCCTGGGAGGACTACGGCTCGGTCTTCGTGGGGGAGGCGCAGGAGTACCGGCCGGGCGAGTCGTTCATCGGCGGCCGGCCGACGACCTACGAGCCGGTGCCGGATGCGCCGACGCCGCCGGGCCTGACGCGGGGGCCGATCAACGACTGGACGGAGGCGGCGGGCCACGGCGCGGTGATCGCGCTCGACGCGCTGTCCGGTGCGCAGCGCTGGAAGTTCGAGATGACCGACGTCATCAGCAGCGGGATCCTGACGACCGCCTCGGACGTGCTGTTCACGGGCGCCCGGTCGGGCTACTTCCAGGCGCTGCACGCGGAGACGGGCGAGCTGCTGTGGAAGGCCAGCCTCGGCGGCCAGGTCGTCAACGGCCCGATGACGTACGAGGTGGACGGCCGGCAGTACGTGGCCGTCATCTCGGGACACTCGCTGTCGGCCTTCGCGCTGCGCCAGGAGTCCCCGGAGTAGGTAACCGGCAGGCCGCCGGGTGCGGCGGCCTGCCGGTGCGGCAGATCAGGTCAGTCAGGGAGGGCGAACACGTAGACCGCGTTCCCGCCCTGCGGCCGCCGCTTGTCGGGCAGCAGATCCGCGGGGATCATCCCGCCCCAGCTTCCGCCGCCGGTGCCGGTCGGCGCCGCGAGGTACTGCCGCCCGCCCGCCTCGTAGGTGATCGGAAAGCCCTGCAGCGACTGCGGCAGGCGCGTCTGCCACAGGATGCCGCCGTCCTCGGCGTCGAAGACGTACAGGTTCCGGTCCCAGTCTCCCGCCACGACGATGTCGCCGGCGGTCGTCAGCGCCGCCGTGTTGATGGGCGTGCGCGTGCGGAAGCGCCACTGCACCTCGCCGCTGCGCATGCTCATCGCCAGCAGCTCGCCGAGCTGCTCGGGGCTGTCGGGATGCACGTGGTTCGTCCGCCGCACCGGCCCGGTCCCGCCCCCGCCCGGGACGAGGTCTACCGGCCCGAACACGGCCGTCTCGCAGTTGAGGTTGATCGGGATGTAGAAGGTCTCGCGGGCAGGGTGGTACGACATGGCGCGCCAGCTCTTGAACCCCGCGGTGCTCGGGCACCAGAACACCGGCTCGCCGAGCACCGGGTCCATCCCTTCGCGGTAGGTGACCCGGCCGGTCTGCGGGTCGACGTCGGCGAACGTCTGGTAGCCGAGGTCCTTCGCGCTGCGGAACTCCCCGGTCTCGAGTGCGAGCTCCCACAGCACGGCCATCTTGCCCATGGTGAAGACCGACCGCTGGTCGTCGTAGTCGACCAGGATGCGCTCGAAGACCTCGTCCATGTCGAGCGTCTCGCCCGGCAG
Organism: Vicinamibacterales bacterium; assembly: GCA_963665465.1. GTDB lineage: Bacteria > Acidobacteriota > Vicinamibacteria > Vicinamibacterales > UBA8438 > JAAXGX01. Next base: position 1,584,431 of record OY762226.1, on the reverse strand, counting down.
GTGCTGGTAGTACCACTTCATCTCGCCCGTGTCCGGGTCGAGCGCCAGGGTGGAGTTCGTGTACAGCACGTCCCCGTCGGTCCCGCGGGCCGCCCGCGCCCAGGGCTTGGCCTGCGACGTGCCGTGGAACAGCGTGCGCGTGATCGGATCGTAGCTGCCCGGAATCCACGAATCGCTGCCCGCCCGGAACATGAGCGGGAGGTCGCCCCACGAATCGCCGCCGCGCTCGCCGGGCCGGGCGATGGTGGAGGTCCGCCACAGCTCGCGTCCGGTGGCCGCATCGAGGCCGACGATGTAGCACGTGTCGTCGCGGTAGCGGCCGCAGCCGGTCAGGCCCGACACGACCCGGCCGTCGGCGACGATGGCGCCGCTCGAGAACTGGAAGCCGACGCCCTGCCCCACGTCGGTGTCCCAGGCCACGTCGCCGGTGCGGGCGTCGAGCGCGACGACGTGCGCGTCGGCGGTGTTCAGGTAGATCATGTCGCGGTAGATGGCGATGTTGCGGTGCGCGCGGCCCGGGGGCGGCCCGCCGTAGCTGTCTCCGGGCGGCGGGGCGTCGCGGCGGTACTCCCACAGCGGCTCGCCGCTGGCGGCGTCCAGGGCGTGCACGATCTCTCCCGGGTTCGCCACGTACATGACGCCGTCGTAGACGAGCGGCGTCGTCTGCTGCGAGCCGTTGGCCAGCGCCCAGCTCCAGACCAGGCGCAGGTCCGCGGCGTTGGCGGTGGTGATCTGGTCGAGCGGGCTGTGGGCCTGGGCGTCGAGGGTGCGGCGCCAGTTCAGCCAGTCGGCCGGCGCGGGGTCCTGCAGCATCGCGTCGGTCACGGGCGTGAAGTCGTCGACCTGGGCCAGGCCCGGGCCGCCGGCGAGCAGCAGGACAACGGACAGGGAGGCCAGCAGGCGGCAAGTCATGCGCATCTCCTTTGGGGAAGCGTCGCTGGCCGCACGGTACGTGACGGCCCACGGCGAGTCAAGCGACAGCCTGTCGACGTGGACCGCAAGGCGTGGACCTTGGTAACATGCAAGGTTTCAGGCACTGGTTCTTTCCCGTTGTGGCTAACACGTTGCCCATGCGGCCGAACGAGGAGAAAACGAGATGTTCAACAGGATCACGCCCGGGCCCGCCACCGGCACCTCGAGCACGCTGCCAACCACGTCGCGCCGAGCCTTTGGACGACGTCTAGGCCTGTCGGCCGCCGGACTGGCCATGGCGGGATGCTCCGCGTCCGAGCCCCCGGCCGACTCGACGCTCGCCGAGGCGGCAGTCGACCAGGAGGAGCTCGTGCCGGCCCAGGATGCGGCGTCACAGGCTGCCGTCACGCCTGACGCCGCCCTCGCGCTGCTTGCCGACGGCAACGCGAGATTCGTCGCCGGGACTCCTCTCCGGCGCGACTACAGCGATCAGATTCGAGCGACCGCCGCCGGGCAGTACCCGTTCGCTGTCGTGCTCGGGTGCATCGATTCTCGAGTCCCCATCGAGACGGTCTTCGATCAGGGGATCGGGGACATCTTTGCGGCCCGGATCGCCGGCAACATCGTGAACACCGAACTGCTCGGCAGCATGGAATTCGCCTGTCGACTCGCTGGATCGAAGCTCGTGGTCGTCCTCGGACACACCTCGTGCGGCGCCGTGAAGGGGGCCGTCAGCAGCGCCCGGCTTGGCAATCTCACGCAGCTCGTGCAAAAGATCGAACCCGCCGTGGAGGCGATCGAAGGCGAGCGCGACGTCGACAACGCCGACTACGTCGACGGGGTTGCCGAAGAGAACGTGCGCATGGTGATTGCGGAGATTCGCCGGGCCAGCTCCGTGCTGGCCACGATGGAGCAGGAGGGAGAGATCCGAATCGCGGGCGGGATGTATGACGTCTCCACGGGCGTCGTGCGCTTCATCTGATCCCATGCTGCGCGCGTTGATCGGCGCCCTTGTTCTCGCCGGCGCGTTGCTGTTGCCCGCTGCGGCCCTGGCGCAGACGCCGGTCGACTATGACCAGCTCGGCGCCTGGTACATGCTGTTCTGGTCGACTCGCTTCGACGACACGCGGCTGGGATTGCAGGGCGACGTGCAGCACCGCAACTGGGATCCGGGAACCGACCTGGAGCAGTTGCTGATCCGGGCCGGCCTGACCTACGACCTGCCCCAGTCCCCCGTGCTGGTAACTGGCGGCGTGGCGCACATCACGAGCGGCGCCTTCGGCGACAGCGACGAGACCAGCCCGGAGCGACGCCTGTATCAGGAGGCGTTGGTTCGCCATCCTCTGGGACGGGTCGTCTCTTTGCGCCACCGCTACCGGTACGAACAGCGTTGGGTTGACGGCCAGGACTTCCGGACACGGTTTCGCTACGCCCTGTTCGGCGATGTCGCGCTGAATGGACGAGGGACCGGAAACGGGTCCATTTACCTGGCGCTGTATAACGAAGTCTTCATAAACGGGGAGCTCGAAATCGGGCGGGGCAGGACTGTGGAGCGCTTCGACCGCAACCGGTTCTACACCGCACTTGGCTTCGGAGTCGGCGACCGGTCCCAGGTCCAGGCCGGCTACATGATCCAGACGGTACCAGGTGGCTCGAAGGGGCAGATCCAGGTCAGTCTCCACACATCCTTCTGAATTGGTTGGCGGAACACGATCCGCGACCGGATGGCGTTGACCGGCCCCCGCCGCGTGTGTTCGGCTGGAGGTAGACTGCCCGCACGCCATGCCGTCCCTGCAGGATCGCGTCCTCGGGTCGATCCGCCGCGAGCAGCTGATCCCGCCGGGAGGGCGGGTCTTCGCCGCGCTCTCCGGCGGCGCGGACTCCGTCGCGCTGACGCTGCTGTTGCACGAGATCGCCTCGGGCGGGGGCTTCGCCCTAGCCGGGGTGGTGCACCTGAATCATCGACTGCGCGGGGCGGCCGCCGCGGACGAGCGGTTCTGCCGCACGCTCGCGGCGCGGCTCTCGCTGCCGTTCGAGGTGGAGCAGGCGGACGTACGCGGCATGGCCGAGCGGGCGGGCGTCTCGATCGAGGCGGCGGGACACCAGGCGCGCTACGCGCTGTTCGAGCGGCTCGCCGGCTCGGGGCCGGGCGGCCGCGTCGCGACGGGCCACACCCGCGACGATCAGGCCGAGACCTGCCTGATGCGGTTGATTCGCGGTGCCGGGCCGGCCGGACTGGCCGGCATCCGGCCCCGCTGCGGACAGGTCGTGCGTCCGCTGCTGCAGGTTTCGCGGCGGGAGCTGCGCGCCTACCTGGACGCGCGCGGCCAGCCGTTCCGGGACGACGAGACCAACCGCGACACGGCGGTCACCCGCAATCGAGTGCGGCACGAGCTCGTCCCGTTCCTCGAGGCGCGGTTCTCCCCGTCGGTCGTCGACGCGCTGGCGCGCGGTGCGGCGATTGCCCGCGCCGACGCGGAGTGGATCGACGCGGCGGTCGACGCGGCCGCGGGCGCGGTCGTCACCGTCGGTGCGGAGGAAGCGACGGTCGCCGCACCGGCGCTGCGACGCCAGCCGGCCGCCCTCGCCCGCCGGCTGGCGCGGCGGGCGCTCGAGCACGCGGGACGGCGGCGGGTCGGCTTCGACCACGTCGAGCGGTTCCTGGCTCTGGCGGGGCAGGCGGGGAGCGGTGGCGGGGGAGCCGACTTTCCGGGCTGCCGCGTCGCGCGGCGCGGCCCGCTGCTGGTCCTTCGTCCGGCCCGCCCGCGGGAGGCGCCGCGCCGCGCCGCCGCGCCGTTCCGCTACGAGCTTGGCGTGCCCGGACGCGTGCGCGTGCCCGAGGCGGCCCTGGAGATCTCGGCGGAGCAGGCCGCGGCCGGCGCGGCATCCGCGGGGCTGGCCGCTCGGGGGGACACGGTGGCGGTGGCGGCGCGCGACGTCACTCCGCCGCTGGTCGTGCGCAGCTGGCGGCCGGGCGACGCGCTGCGGCCGCTCGGGATGCGGGGCCGCAAGAAGCTCCAGGACCTGTTCGTGGACCGCAAGGTGGAGCGCCGGGCGCGCCACCGCGTGCCGCTCGTGGCCGACAGCGCCGGGGGCATCGTGTGGGTCGTCGGGCACACCGTGGCCGACGATTTTCGGATCACCCCCGCAACCAAAGGCATGCTAATCTTGAAGGCTAGGAAGCTGGGGGAAACTGGGTGAATTCGACCCTGCGCAGTCTTGTCTTCTGGATGGTGCTCGTCGTCCTCGTCGTCCTGATCTGGAATTTCTCCACCCGATTCCAGACCGGCGACAACGCGGTGAGCTTCAGCGAGTTCGTGCGCTGGGTCGACGCAGGCCAGGTCGAGACCGTCACACTGACCGGTAACGAGATCACCGGCACCCTGTCGGCGGGCGACCGTTTCCGCACCTACGCGCCGCCGCAGTACGAGGGGCTGGTCAACCGGCTCGTCGAGCGCGACGTGGCCGTCACCGCCAAGGAGGCGGCCGCCAGCCCGTGGACGACGCTGCTGTACTCGTGGGCGCCGTTCCTGCTGATCATCGGCTTCTGGATCTTCTTCATGCGCCAGATGAAGAACGGCGGCAACAAGGCGCTGTCGTTCGGGAAGAGCCGGGCCAAGCTCTCGTCCAACTCCCAGAAGAAGGTCACGTTCAAGGACGTCGCGGGGGTGGAGGAGCCGAAGGAGGAGCTGCAGGAGATCATCGAGTTCCTCAAGGAGCCGCAGAAGTTCCAGAAGCTCGGCGGCCGCATTCCGAAGGGCGTGCTGCTGATGGGGCCGCCGGGGACGGGGAAGACGCTGCTGGCGCGCGCGGTGGCGGGTGAGGCGAACGTGCCGTTCTTCTCGATCAGCGGGTCCGACTTCGTCGAGATGTTCGTCGGGGTGGGTGCGTCCCGCGTGCGCGATCTGTTCGAGCAGGGCAAGAAGAACGCGCCCTGCATCGTCTTCATCGACGAGATCGACGCGGTCGGGCGGCACCGTGGCGCCGGCCTCGGCGGCGGACACGACGAGCGGGAGCAGACGCTGAATCAGCTGCTCGTCGAGATGGACGGCTTCGAGTCGAACGAGGGCGTCATCCTGGTGGCGGCGACGAACCGCCCCGACGTGCTCGATCCGGCGCTGCTGCGGCCGGGGCGCTTCGACCGCAGCATCGTCGTGAACCGGCCCGACGTCAAGGGGCGCGAGGGCATCCTGGGCGTCCACACCCGCAAGATTCCGTTGTCCGACGACGTTGACGCGCACGTGCTCGCGCGCGGCACCTCGGGCTTCTCGGGCGCCGATCTGGCGAACCTGGTGAACGAGGCCGCGCTCAACGCGGCGCGCTACAACCAGAAGGTCGTGCGGATGCACGACTTCGAGTTCGCGAAGGACAAGGTCCTGATGGGCTCCGAGCGGCGCTCGATGATCATCAGCGACGAGGAGAAGCACGTCACCGCGGTGCACGAGGCGGGGCACGCCCTGCTGACGGTGCTGCTCCCCAACGCGGATCCCATCCACAAGGTGACGATCATCCCGCGCGGCATGGCGCTGGGGGTGACGCAGCAGCTCCCTGTCGACGACAAGCACAACTACTCCCGCGACTATCTCAACGACCAGATCGCGATTCTCCTGGGCGGGCGGATCGCGGAGGAGCTCACGAACGGCAGCATCACGACCGGCGCGGGCAACGATCTCGAGCGCGCGACCGAGATGGCGCGGCGCATGGTCTGCGAGTGGGGCATGAGCGACGCGATGGGGCCGCTCACGTTCGGCAAGAAGGAGGAGCAGATCTTCCTGGGCCGCGACATCTCGCAGAACCAGGACTACAGCGAGGACAGCGCCCTCCGGATCGACCAGGAGGTCAAGCGGATCGTCACCGACAACTACGATCGCGCGCGGACCGCGCTGACCGATTACAAGCAGGAGCTCACGCAGATTGCCGAGGAGCTGCTGATTCGCGAGGTGCTCGACGCCGATCAGGTCCGGCGCATCGCCAAGGGCCTGCCGCTCGAGGCGCCGGTTCCGGCCGATTCGCCGGAACCCCCCTCCGACGGCGAAGTGGATCGTTCCGAGAGCCAGCCCACCCCGATAGTCCCGCCCGTGCCGTCGCTCGACAAGGCGATTCCCCAGGGGTAGCCGACTGCTGCCGGCGGGCCGCTGCCACGTGCCGGCGCGCCGCCAGGAGGATACGTGTGATGTTGCCGCGCGCGCGCTACACCCTGCGCCTGCCCGGAGGCCGGACCCTGGCGCTGGGCGATCGGACGCTCGTGATGGGCATCGTCAACGTCACGCCCGATTCGTTCGCCGACGGCGGCGCGTATCGGGACCCGGACCATGCGGCGGCGGCGGCTCTGCAGCTCGAGGCGGACGGCGCGGACATCATCGACGTGGGCGGCGAGTCCACCCGGCCCGGTGCCGCGGAGGTAGCGGCCGACGAGGAAGCCCGCCGCGTCGTCCCCGTGCTGCGCCGGCTGGTGCCGCGGCTGCGGGTGCCGGTCTCGATCGACACCTGCAAGGCGGAGGTGGCGCGGCAGGCGCTCGACGAGGGCGCCGCCCTCGTCAACGACGTCTCCGGGCTGAGCTATGATCCGGAGCTGGCGGCCGTCGGCGCGGCGGCCGGCGCCCCGCTCGTGCTCATGCACATGCGCGGCCGGTCCGGAGACATGTACCGCCACGCCGCCTACGACGACGTCGTCCGGGAGGTCGTCGCGGAGCTGGCCGCGGCCGTCGGCCGCGCGACGGCGGCCGGGATGGCGCGCGATCAGCTGCTGCTCGACCCCGGGCTGGGCTTCGCCAAGCGCCCGGCCCAGACGTTCGCCGTGCTCGCGCGGCTCGGGGCCCTGGCGGAGCTCGACAGGCCGATTCTCGTCGGCCCCTCGCGCAAGTCGTTCCTCCAGGAGGCGCTGGGCGCGTGTCCCCCCGGCGAGCGAGAGTGGGGGACCGCCGCCGCGGTGGCCAGCGCGGTCCTCCTGGGCGCGCACATCGTGCGGGTGCACGGCGTGCGCGAGATGGCGCACGTCGTGCGCGTGGCCGACCGCGTGCGCACGGAGCAGGAGCCGCAGCCGGTATGATCGACCAACTCCTGGACCTGTGGCCGCAGGGTCGCATCGGCTGGCGGTCGCTCCTCGATATCGCGGTCGTCGCCTGCCTGGTCTACGGGTTCCTCAGGTTCATCCGCCGCACCCGGGCCGTGCAGATGTTGTTCGGGGCGGCGCTCGTGGTGGCCCTGTACTACGCCTCGGAGCTGATCCCGCTGCCCACCGTCAACTGGCTCATCAGCGACCTGCTGGGGTACGTCGTCTTCGCGGCCATCGTCCTGTTCCAGGCGGACATCCGGCGCGCCCTGTCCAGCCTGGGCGCGGCCCCGTTCTTCCGCTACCTGACACGGTCGACCGCAACCGACGAGACGATCGAGGAGATCGTGGTGGCGGCCACGCGGCTCGCGCGCCGGCGCGTCGGCGCGATCATCGCGATCGAGCGCGAGACGGGCCTGCGCAACTTCATCGAGAGCGGCATCCCGATCGATGCGACCGTGACGTACGATCTGCTGGTCAGCGTGTTCCAGCCCGAGTCGCCGTTGCACGACGGCGCGGTGATCATCCGCGAGGACCGGATTGCCGCGGCGGCCTGCTTCCTGCCGTTGACGGTGAACCCGCGCATCGACACCCGGTTCGGCGCGCGCCATCGGGCCGCGATCGGCCTGACCGAGGAATCGGACGCCGTCGCCGTGATCGTGTCGGAGGAGACCGGCGACCTGTCGCTGGCGCTCGACGGGCAGGTCGAGAGCGAAGTCCGGCCCGACCAGTTGCGGTTCCGGCTCGAGACGCTGCTGTTGAGCTCCGAGCGGACCGCCGCCCGGCCGGCCGACCGGCGGACGCTGGCACCGTGATGGCACACTTCCTCTTCCGCAACTTCAGTCTCAAGGTGCTGTCGGGCGGCATCGCCGTGGTGCTGTGGATGAGCGTGGCCGGCGACCGAGTCGTCGAGCGCGGGCTGGAGGTCCCCGTCGAGTTCGAGAACGTGCCCGCCGGACTGGAGATTGCCGGACACCCCCCGGACACCGTGCGCGTGCGTGTGCGCGGCTCGGGCGTCATCATCGGCAGCCTCGCCGCCGGCGACGTCGCGGCGGTGATCGACCTGAGCGCGGTTCAGGCGGGCCGGCGCGAGATCGAGGTGGTCCGCGAACGGGTCCGCGCGCCGTCGGGCGTCGAGGTGACGAGCGTCGCGCCGGCCGCCATCAGCGTGATGCTGGAAGGGGAGGCCGCCGATGCCCACGCTGTTCGGCACTGACGGCGTCCGCGGCGCGCCGGGCCGTTCCCCGCTCGACGCGCGGACGCTGGCCCGCCTGGGCGCGGCCGCGGCGAGCGTGCTGGGCAACGGCCGCGCGTCCCTCCTGGCGGCCCGCGACACGCGGCAATCGGGGTCGTGGATCGAGCAGCAGCTGGCGCGCGGCGTCGCTCATCAGCGCGGGACGCTGGTGAGCGTGGGCGTGCTCCCGACGCCGGCGGCTGCCTTTCTGGTGTCCGCGGAACGTTTCGACGGAGCCCTGGTCGTCTCGGCGTCGCACAATCCGTCGCCGGACAACGGGATCAAGGTGCTGACCGCCCGTGGCGAGAAGGCCTCGCCGGCAACGGAGGCCGAGATCGAGGCGCTGGTCGCCGACGAGTCGTGGCGCGTGGCCGCCGCCGTCCGCCCGCAGGTCGAGGTGCGCGATCTGTCGGACGCCTACCGCGCGCATGCCGCGGGGGTGCTGGCGGGCTCGGCGCCGGCCACGCCGTTCCGCATCGCGATCGATTGCGCCAACGGAGCCATGTCCCACGTCGCTCCCCCGACGCTGCGCGAGCTGGGCTTCGACGTCGTCGCGTTGAACGCCGACCCGGATGGCACCAACATCAACCGGTGCTGCGGCTCCACGCACCCGGAGGACCTGCAGCGCGCCGTGCGGGAGCAGGGATGCCGCCTCGGGCTCGCGTTCGACGGTGACGGCGACCGCGTCATCATGGTCGATCACCGCGGCGAGGTCGTCGACGGCGACGGCATGCTGTTCATCTGCGCCAACTTCCTGCGCGCGCGGGGCCGGCTGCCCGGCAACGCGGTCGTGGCCACCGTCATGAGCAACGTCGGCCTCGAGATCGCGTTGCGTGCGGGCGGGGTGACTCTGCACCGCTGCGCGGTGGGCGACCGCCAGGTGCGCGAGGCGATGGTCCAGCGCGGCGTTGCGCTGGGCGGCGAGCAGTCCGGGCACCTGATCTTCGCCGACCTTCTGCCGACCGGCGACGGGCTGTTGACCGCCCTCTCGGTCATCAAGGTGATCGCCGAAACGGGCCAGGAGCTGGCCGCCCTGCGGCGCGGCCTCGAGATCTGCCCGCAGGTGCTCGTCAACGTGCCGGTGCGCGCGAAGCCCGACCTGGCGTCCGAGCCGGGGCTGGCGGCGGCCCTGGAGGAGGCGCGCGGGGCGCTGGGGAGCGAGGGCCGCGTGCTCGTCCGCTACTCCGGCACCGAGCCGCTGCTGCGGGTGATGATCGAGGGCCGCGACGCCGCGCTCGTCCGGCGGCTGGCGGACGGTCTGGCGGGCCGCGCCCGGGAGCTGCTGGGCTGACAGTCGGTTGACGTGCGAGGTGCGCATGCGTCTGGGAGTCAACATCGATCACGTCGCCACGGTCCGTCAGGCGCGCATGGCGTCCGAGCCCGAGCCGGTGACGGCCGCGTTGCTCGCGGAGCTGGCCGGGGCGCACGGCATCACCGTCCACCTGCGCGGCGACCGCCGCCACATCCGGGAGCGCGATCTCGACCTGCTGCGGCAGGTGGTCGCCACGAAGCTGAACGTCGAGATGGCCGCCACGACCGAGATGATCGGCATCGCGGCGCGCGTGAAGCCGGACCAGGTGACGCTCGTGCCGGAGCAGCCGCAGGAGCTGACCACCACGGGCGGCCTCGATGTCGTGCGGCATGCCGCCGCCCTGGAGCGCGCCGTCGGGGACCTGCGCGGCGCCGGCATCCGGACGAGCCTGTTCATCGACACGGACGTGACCCAGATCGAGCGCTCGGCGCAGGTGGGCGCCCAGGCCGTCGAGATCAATACCGGCCCCTACGCCGACGCGGCGGAGGACGCCCGCGCGGAGCAGCGCGAGCGGGTGGCCCGGGCGGCCGCCGCCGGCGGCGAGGCGGGCCTGGAGGTGCTGGCGGGGCACGGCCTGACATACCGCAACGTCGGGCCCGTCGCGGCCATCGCCGGCATCGAGGAGCTCAACATCGGCCACAGCATCGTCGCCCGCGCCGTGCTGGTCGGCATGGAGCGCGCCGTGCGCGAGATGCTGGCGTTGATGGCAGTGTAGCGGCCGGCCGTCGGCAGGTCGTGCGAGCCGGTCCGCCGCAGCCGTCAAGATGGAGATCGGCTGCGCGCAGGCGCACGCGGGCCGTCACGGGGTCATGCCTGCGCGCCCGAACGTCCGCCGGTCATGGAGCCTTGCGTGCACGGCGCTCAGTCGAATCGACCCCGCGTCGAGACGGGCGGGGTTGGCGACAACGATGTTGGAACGACATCCGCCAATCTCCACCGGGTCTATCGCCGCGGACCGCGAGTGCGCTTCGCTGAGCGTCGGGTCGACGGGGTGTCCCAACAGGAAACCGCCCAGTGCCGTTTCGCGGGCCGTCCGTCAGGGGCTATCATTCGTGCGATGACTGGACGCGAGTTGCTGGTGCTCGGCGTCGCGGCCGCCTGCTCCCTCTCGGTCATGGGGTGGATCATCTGGAGCGAGCGGCCGGTTCCGGTACCGCCGCCGCCCGAGCCGGCGGCGGCGACGGCTGCCGACGCGGCGCCCCAGCCGGAGGCGCGCGAGGTGGACGCGGCGCGGGCCGCGGAGCTCGAGGCGGCCGCCCGGGCGGCGCCGGACGACGCGGTCGTGCGAGTGTCGCTGGGGGACCTGTACTTCGACGCGCGGCAGTTCGAGACGGCCATTTCCTGGTACGAGGAGGCGGTCGCGGTGGATCCGGCGTACGTCGACGCCAGCACCAGCCTCGCCATGAGCTGGTTCCATGCCGGCGACACGCAGCGAGCGGTGGAGACGTTCGACCGCTCGCTCGAAATCGATCCGGCCCATCCGCGCACGCTCCTGAATCTGGGCATCGTGCGGGCGCTGGGTCTCCGGGACCTGGAGGGGGCGCTGGCCGCCTGGGAGCAGGTGATCGCCGCGGCGCCCGACAGCCGCGAGGCGCTCGATGCCCGCGAGCTGCTGGACCGCGTGGGCGCGGCGCACGAGCCGCCGCCCGCCGCCGGCCTTCCGTGAGGAAGAGGCTCGACCGCCATGCTGGGGGGCTGGCTCGTCCGGCTGCTGATCGCGGCCCTCATCATCCGGGCGATCTGGAGCCTCGTGGCCAGCCTCGCCGGCGGCGCGTCGGGCTCGAAGCGGGTGCGGCGTCCCGGGAGCGTGCCGCTCGTGCGCGATCCCGTTTGCGGCACGTACATCCAGCAGTCCCGCGCGCTGCGGGTCGACGCCCGCGGCAAGACGCACTACTTCTGCTCGGAAGACTGCCGGCGGAAACACGGCCGGCGGGCCTGAGCCCGTCGTGAAGAGGGCGCCATGAATCTCGAGGAGCAGCTGCGGGCCGACATCGTCGAGATCGGCCGGCGCCTGCACGCGCGGGCCTACGTGGCGTCGAACGACGGGAACATCAGCGTGCGCCTCGATGACGAGCGCCTGCTGACGACGCCCAAGGGCGTCTCGAAGGGCTTCATGACGCCCGACATGATGGTGGTCACCGACCTGGACGGGCGCAGGGTGGCCGGCGGCCGCGAGCCGTCCTCGGAGCTGCCGATGCATCTGGCCGTCTACCGCAACCGCCCGCAGGCTGCGGCCGTGGTGCACGCCCATCCGCCCACCGCCACGGGCTTTGCCGTGGCGGGCATCGCGCTGGACCGGGCGGTGCTCGCCGAGGTCGTGACGACCCTGGGGAGCATCCCGATCGCCGACTACGGCACGCCCTCCACGCAGGAGCTGGCCGACGCCGTGCAGGAGCACGTCAAGGTCCACGACGGTTTGCTGCTCGCGAATCACGGCGCCCTGACGGTGGCCGGCGAGCTGTTTGCCGCCTACTACAAGATGGAGACCATCGAGCACTTTGCCCGCATCAGCCTGGTCGCCAGGCAGCTCGGGCGGGAGCGGCTGCTGTCCCGCGAGGAGGTGCTGCGGCTGCAGGAGCTGCGCGGCACCTACGGCATCGCGGCGCCGGCGCCGATCTGCCCCGAGCCGGGCGACGGGCAGGCGGGCGAAGACGACTGCCAGGTGCTCGAGGCGCCGTCCTCGCCGGGACAGCGGCTGGTCACCGGCGACGCGGACGAAATTCGTTTAACATACCGCGAACTCACGGCCCTGATTGAGGATGCCGTGAAGCAGCTCCGCTGATGGGAGAACGGATCCGCGGGCCGGCCCGGCCGCGGCGCGCCGCCCGCGGGGACGCGTGGAGGAAGCCATGGGTGAGGCGTTGGGAATGGTGGAGACCAAGGGCCTGGTCGCGATGATCGAGGCGGCCGATGCCATGGTCAAGGCGGCCAAGGTGACGCTCGTCGGGTGGGAGAAGATCGGGGCCGGCTACGTCACCGCCATCGTGCGCGGGGACGTGGCAGCCGTCAAGGCCGCGACCGACGCCGGGGCGGCGGCCGCCCGCCGCGTCGGCGAGCTGGTGGCCGTGCACGTCATTCCCAGGCCGCACGCCAACCTGGAAGAGTCCCTGCCGATCGGCAAGGCGGGGGCATGACCTCGCGCACGCGCGCATGATTCTGGCCAGGATCGTCGGCACGGTCGTCGCGACGCAGAAGGACCCGCGGCTGGTCAGCAGCAAGCTGCTGGTGGCACAGCCGATCGATGCCCGCGGCAGCGAGCAGGGGCACCACCTGGTGGCTGTCGACACGGTCGATGCCGGGTTCGGCGAGACGGTGCTGATCGTCGGCGGCAGCTCGGCGCGGATGGCCGCGGCGCTCCAGGACACGCCGGTCGACGCCGCGGTGGTCGGCATCGTCGACACGATCGAGCTGCAGGAGGGTTGAGGCGTGCAGCTGGCCCGTATCGTGGGCACGGTCGTCGCCACGCGCAAGGACGACAACCTGCGGGGCCTCAAGCTGCTGCTGATCCAGCCGCTGGCGCCGGATGGCCGCGCCGCCGGGCGGAGCCTGGTCGGCGTCGATGCGGTCGGGGCCGGTGTCGGCGAGACGGTCTTCTTCGTCCGGGGCCGGGAAGCCTCGTTCCCGTTCCTGCCGCGGCAGGTGCCGACCGACGCGGCCGTCGTCGGCAGCGTGGACCACTGGTCGGCCGGCGAGCCCGGCGGGAAGCCGGCCTGATGCGGCTCGGGCGGGTCGTGGGCACCGTCGTGGCGACGCGCAAGAACACGCGGCTGGAGGGCGCGAAGCTGCTGCTCGTCGAACGCGTCACGGCGCGCGGCGCGCGGCTGGGCCCCGTGACCCTGGCGGTCGATGCCGCGCAGGCGGGCGTGGGCGACACGGTGCTGCTGCTGCTCGAGGGCCGCGCGGCGGCCGCGGCGCTCGGCCGGCGGGGGGCGCCGGTGGACGCGGCCGTCGTCGGGATCGTCGACGCCGTCGAGACAGGTTCCTGACGTGAAACCGGCGGTGCTCGTCACCCAGCGCCTGCCCGCGTCGGCCATGGCGCGGCTCGCGTCGGGCTGCACCGTCGACCTGCACGCCGAACGCGACCCGCTGCCGCCGGCGGAGCTGCGCGCCCGCCTGCAGGGCAAGGCGGGGCTCGTCTGCCTGTTCAAGGACACCATCGATCGCCGCCTCCTCGAGGCGGCGCCCGACCTGCGCGTGGTCGCCAACGTCGGCGTGGGGTACGACCACATCGACGTGGCCTGCGCCCGGTCGCGCGGCATCGTCGTCACCTGCACGCCCGACGTGCTGACGGCCGCCGTGGCGGAGCTCGCCTGGGGGTTGATTCTGGCCGTCAGCCGCCGCATCACCGAGGGCGACCGCCTGATTCGCGCCGGGCGCTGGCAGGGCTGGACGCTCGACTTCATGCTCGGTACGGAGCTGCACGGCAAGCAGCTCGGCATCGTCGGGCCGGGCCGCATCGGGCGGGCCGTCGCCGAGCGCGCCGCCGCCTTCGGGATGCGCGTGGTGGCGGCGGGCCGGGGGCAGCCGTCCGCCGCGGCGCACCAGGCGGACCCGGGCGCCGGGGGCTGGCGCCCCGTCCTGCTGGACGAGCTGCTGGTCACGTCCGACGTCGTCTCGCTGCACGTGCCGCTGAACGAGAGCACGCGGCACCTCATCGACCGCCGCGCCCTGACCCGCATGAAGCGGACGGCGCTGCTGATCAACACCGCCCGCGGCGCCGTCGTGGACGAGGCCGCCCTGGTCTGGGCGCTGCAGGAGCGGCTGATCGGCGGCGCGGCGCTCGACGTCTACGAGCGGGAGCCGGCGGTCGAGCAGGGCCTGCTGGCGCTCGAGACGGTCGTGCTCGCGCCGCACCTGGGCAGCGGGACCCGCGAGACCCGCACGGCCATGGCGGAGCTGGCGGTGGCCAACGCGCTCGCGGTGCTGGGCGGCAGGCCCCCGCTCACGCCGGTGGCGGCCGGGGACGCGTAGCGCATGGCCCGATCATCCGCCGCCGCGCGGCCTGAAGGCGTCTCCGTCGACGCCGTCATGCGCCGCCTCCGCCGCGCGATAGCGCGCATGGAGGATCCCGCCGTGGAGAAGATCGCGGAGGAGCAGAAGGGCGATCCCTTTCGGGTCCTCGTCGCCACCATGCTGTCGGCGCAGACCAAGGACGCGGTGACGTTCGCCGCCTCGCAGCGCCTCTTCGCCCGGGCCGCCACGCCGGCCGCGATGCTGCGCCTGGAGGCGCGGGAGATCGAGACGCTGATCTACCCGGCGAGCTTCTACCGCAACAAGGCGAAGCACGTGCAGGAGACCTGCCGCCAACTGATGGAGCGCTTCGGCGGCCGGGTTCCGGCCACGATGAAGGAGCTGCTGTCGCTGCCCGGCGTCGGCCGCAAGACGGCCAACCTGGTGCTCATCGTCGCGCACAGCAGCGCCGACAACATCTGCGTCGATACGCACGTGCATCGCATCGCGAACCGGCTCGGCTGGGTGCGGACCCGGACGCCCGAGCAGACCGAGGAGGCGCTGTACGCCGCCGCGCCCCGCAAGTGGTGGGCGTCGGTCAACCTGTATCTGGTGAGCTGGGGCCAGAACGTCTGCCGGCCGGTCTATCCGCTGTGCGACGCGTGCGAGGTGCGCGGGCTGTGCCCCCGGATCGGCGTGACGCGGGTCGGCCGCGCGGCGGCCGGCTCGTAGGACGTCGGGAGGCGTCGCCCGCCATCGTCTAGAATGACGGCATCCCCTGCGCCGGGCCCGATGCTGACGGTCAACGAGATCTTTCATTCGATTCAGGGCGAGTCGAGCTACGCGGGCCGCCCCTGCGTGTTCGTGCGCCTGACCGGCTGCAACCTGCGCTGCGCATGGTGCGATACGGCCTACGCCTTCGACGAGGGGCGCTCGATCCCGGTCGACGAGGTGGTGGGCGCCGTCGAGGCCTACGACTGTCCGCTGGTGGAGATCACGGGCGGCGAGCCGCTGCTGCAGCCCGACGTGTATCCGTTGATGAACCGGCTGCTCGGGGCGGGCAAGACGGTGCTGCTCGAGACCGGCGGCCAGATCGACATCTCGGACGTGCCCGCCGCGGTCGTGAAGGTGGTGGACGTCAAGTGTCCCGGCAGCGGCGAGGCGGCGCGCAACGCCTGGACCAACCTGGAGCGCCTGGCCGCGCACGACGAGGTGAAGTTCGTGATCCGCGACCGGACGGACTACGAGTTCGCCCGCGACGTCCTGCACAGGCATCGGCTGGAGCACCGCTGCGCGGCCGTGCTGCTGTCCCCCGTGCACCGGGTCATGGATCCCCGGCGTCTGGCCGCCTGGTCGCTCGAGGACCGGCTCCCGGCGCGGATCCAGGTTCAGCTCCACAAGTACGTGTGGGGCGACGACGCCCGTGGGGTGTAGGGCGCCGTGACGGGCGCACGCAAGGCCGTCGTGCTGCTGAGCGGGGGCCTGGATTCGTACACCGCCGCCGCCGTCGCGGCCGGCGAGGGCTTCCGGCTCCACGCCCTGACCGTGCGCTACGGTCAGGTGCATGCCGAGGAGCTGGCCGCGGCGCGCCGCGTCGCGCGCGCGCTGGGCATCCGCGAGCACCTCGAGCTGGGGGTCGACCTGGCGTCGATCGGCGGCTCCGCGCTCACCGGCAGCATGCCGGTGCCGCTCGATCGGCCGCCGGACTCGCCGGAGATTCCCGTCACCTACGTGCCGGCGCGCAACACGGTGCTGCTGGCGCTGGCGCTGGGCTGGGCCGAGGTGCTCGACGCCCACGATCTGTTCATCGGGGTGAACGCGGTGGACTACTCGGGCTATCCGGACTGCCGGCCGGCGTACATCGCGGCGTTCGAGCGGCTCGCCGCGCTGGCGACCCGGGCCGGGGTCGAGGGGACGGCGTTGCGGGTGCACGCGCCGCTGATCGCGCTGGGCAAGGCCGACATCATCCGCCGCGGCGTCGCGCTGGGGCTCGACTACGGCCTGACCCACAGCTGCTACAGCCCGGCCGTCGGCGGCCGGCCCTGCGGGCGCTGCGACAGCTGCCGGCTGCGCGCGCTCGGCTTCGAGGAGGCAGGGGTGCCGGACCCGCTGCGCCCCGGCAGCCGGCAGCCTGCGCCGTAGCGGAGCTCAGTCCGTGTCCTGCAGGGCCGCGAGGGCGTCGAGCGCGGCGTCGAAGGCCTGACCGTCGATCCGACCCGCCCCGCTCTCGTCGCCGCGCACGGCGTACGTGTCCTCCCCGGACCGCCAGACGGTCACCTGCTCCTCGCTGCCGTCGTCGCCGAATCGGGCCCGGATCGTCGCCACCACCTGCTCGGGGCCCAGCCCGGCCTCCGCGCGGGACGCCACGAACGACTCGGCCCGCAGGACCGAGACCTGCGACAGCAGGCTGTCCATGTCGGCGCGGGGCACGTCGGCGGAGCCCGGCTCGGTGCGGCTCCAGACGTCCTCCTCCTCGTCCGTCTCCGCCTCGGTCTTCTCGAAGACGACCGTGCCGTCCGGGCGCTCGACTTCCAGCCGGGTGGCGTTGAACGAGCGGAACGCGAACAGCCCCTTGCGGCGGTACTCGGCCGCCTCCTGCTCGAGGCTGGTCACGAGCGAGGCGTCGATGGTGAACACGAGCGGCCGCGAGAGGTCGCGGGCATAGCGCGAGCCGTCCGGCGTCTCGTCGCCCACGTGCAGCGTCGTGGTGGCGCTGCCCGCGCTCAGCGTCACGGAGGTGGCCGGCTCGGCCAGGCCGAACGACTCGAGCGCGTCGGCGGTCTCGCTCTCCACCGAGTGCATGCGGCCGTTGCTGAGCGAGCCGATCAGGCCTTCCACGGTGCTGAAGTCGGCGCCCGCCGCGAGCGGCTCGACGATGCGCCAGTCGTCCCCCTCCTGGGCGAACCGGATGACGCGCTCGCCGGCCGCGATCTCGAGCCCGTCGAGATCGCCGCGCTCGAAGTCGAGCACAGTCTTGTCCCGCAGGTCGAACGTCGTCTTGTCGAACGTGCTGTTGAGATAGCCGGCGACGAGGAAGACGCGATCGCTGTCGCCGAGCTTCGCGTAGCGATCGCCGCCGGTCGGCGTCTGCTCGCCGATCAGCAGGCGCCGGGCGTCAGCGGCGTCAGCCAGCGTGAAGCCGACCTCGAGCGCCGGCTCGGCGAGGCCGAACGGCTCCAGGTCGACCGGGCCCTCCTCCACGACCCGCTGGATCTCGAGCGAGGCGAGCGTGGATGCTATCGACGACGCGGCGCTGTCGTCGGCGGGCCCCGCTACCGGCGCCACCACCTCCCAGGCACCCCCCGTGCGCCGCAGCTCGGTGACCGCGTCGTCCCCGGCCGCCACCCGCAACTCGGCGACGTCGTCCGTCTCGAAGTCGAAGAGCTGCTCGTTCGGCTCCGGATCGGAAGCCGGGGGACGGTGGCGTTCGAAAAAGAAGATGTACCCGCCCAGGCCGACGGCCACCACCAGCAGCACGAGCGTCGATCGCAGGCCACGCATGGCTAGCGCCTCCGCCACCAGGTGAACACGCCGGTGCCGAATATCAGACCCGGAATCAGGAAGAGCGCGGCCACCTGGATGCGGAACTGCTGATCGGCCGTCAGCGTGATGCGGCGATCCTCCGGCTCGCGCGGGCGGATCGAGATCAGGTTCTCCTGCTCCGCGAGCCAGTTCACCGCATTGAGCACCAGGTCGCGGTTGCCCTGGATGCCGAGCGAGCCGTTGGCCGCGAAGTCGGAGTCGCCGAAGACCGCGACGCGCGCCTCGGTCGGCCCCTCGTCCGCGTCCTCCGCGCCCGCCTCCTCGCCGGCGCCGGCATCGGTCTCGGCCGCCTCGTCCCCGCCTGCGTCCGGCGCGGCCTCGACCTCGACCGCGACGGCCGCCGCGATCGAGATCGGTCCCGGGACGTCGCCCTGCTCCTCTTCCATCGCCACCTCGCCGCTCGTCAGGTCGAGGTTGCTCTCGGCCCAGCTCCGCGGCGACGTTTCCACGAACGACGTCGCCACGCGGTCGCCGGCCCCGCCGGCCGCGGGCCGGACCGAGCGCGCGAGCGGGAACGCCGTCAGCAGCGCGAACCGATCCGTGATGGGGTGCGGGGGATACGACGCGGCGACGGGCACGGTGGCGTCGGTGCCCAGGAGCTGTCCGACCCCGCTGATGTCGACCACCATGTCGCGGCCGACCTCGATGCCCCACTCCTCGATCAGGCCGAGCAGGTTGTCGCGGCCGGGGGCCTCCGGCGAATCCGGCGGATCGATCAGGAAGAGCATCTTCCCGCCGCCCTCGAGATACGTGCGCAGCAGCGCGACCTCGGTGGGCAGCAGATCCGTGCCCGGACCCGCGACCACGAGGACGGCCGCGTCGGCCGGGACCTCGCCGGCCTGGGACAGGATCACCGTCTCGACGGTGAGGTTGTCGAGCCGCAGGGCGTCGGCCAGCGCGCTGTAGCCGTCGCGCTCGGTGCCGGTCGGCAGCCGCTCGCCGTGCCCCTGCAGGAAGTAGGCCTTGCGCTCCTCGCCCTCAACCGCCTTGATGAGCGCGTTGGTCAGCTCCTGCTCCTGGTCGGACACCACCCGCTCGACGCGGCCGTCGTAGTCGAAGACGACCGTGCCGTACGACTGCACCTCGTACTGCCGCGCCAGCCCCGGGTTGCGGTCGACGTCGACGAACTCGAGCGACACCTGGCTCGACGTGTACTCGTATTCGGCCAGCCGATCGCGGTAGCGGGGGAAGTCGAACTCCTGGGCGAACACCATCACGCGGATCGGCGACTCCAGCGATTCGAGGATGCGCACCGTCTGGTCGGAGAGCGAGTACTGCCGTGCGGCGGTCAGGTCCCAGCGCACGTTCTGGCGCGCGAGAATGTAGTTGGCGCCCACCAGGATGGCCACGCCGAGCAGGACGCCGGACGTGGCGAGGGTGCCGTAGCGCGCCTGCCGCCGGTCGAACAGCTCGACGACGCTGCGCCACTGGCCCAGGCCGTAGGCGACGATGAGGACCACGCCGACGACCAGCGCCCACCACCACAGCTCCTGACGTTCCGGCACGACGAACCGGGCCACCATGCCGGCCACGACGACCGCGACGCCGACCCAACCGACCGCTCCGAGGATCTTCTGCACCATGAGTCCGCTACCCCCGCCACCGCGCGCTGTCCACCGACTTGACGGTGAGGAAGAGTCCGAATGTGATGAAGCTGATGTAGTACGCGAGATGCTTGGTGTCGATCACGCCCTTCGAGAAGTCCTCGAAGTGGTCGAGGAGCGACAGGTAGGCCAGCACGCCGGACATCGTCGAGCCGCCCGAGGGCTCGCCCATCCAGCTGACGACCCAGAACATCAGCAGGACGCCGAACGTCACCACGCCCGCCACCATCTGGTTCCTGGACGCGCTCGAGATCAGCAGCCCGACCGAGATGAACGAGGCGCCCATCAGCCACAGCCCCAGGTAGCCGCTCAGGATCGGCCCGAGCTCCGGCTCCCCGTAGAGGAAGAGCACGGCGACATGGATGAGCGTGACGCCGAGCATGGCGGTGAACAGCGTCAGCGCGCCGAGGAACTTGCCCAGGATGATCTGCAGCTCGGTGAGCGGCGACGACAGCAGCAGCTCGATCGTGCCCGAGCGCTTCTCCTCCGCGTAGCTGCGGCTCGTCAGCATCGGGAGGACGAGCAGCATGACCACGGCCGTGTTGCCGAGCAGGGGCCGCATCATGTACTCGTTGATGTTGACCGACTGCGGCCCGCCCATGCCCATGCCGGCCTGCATGCTCACGCGCACGATGAAGTTCAGGCTGACGATGAAGAACCAGCCGTAGATGATCGCGAACAGGCCGATCAGGGCGTACGCCATCGGCGAGACGAAGTACTGCCGCAGCTCCTTCTCGGCAATCGCGAGGATGTTGCTCATGTCCGGTCCTCCGTCGTGTCGGCGGGCTCCGTCTCCGTTCCCGTCTCCGCTCCCGTTTCCGGGTCGGCTTCGTCGTCCTTCTGCTCCTCCGACGTCGTGAGCTGCAGGAACACGTCCTCGAGGCTCACGCGCAGCGGGGTGAGCTCGAGCAGTCCCCAGCCGCTCGAGACGACGGTCCGCGCCAGCTCGCGCCGCACGTCGCTGCCGCGCTCGCACTGGACATCGAGGACGCACGACCCGCTGGCGGCCTCCGCGACGGTCACGCCGGTCACCCCGGGCACCGCCCCCAGGGCCGGCTTGGGATCCCCGCCGAGCGGATCGACCTCCAGGCGGATCGTCTCCGCGCCGCCCAGCCGTTCGGTCAGATTCGCCGGCGTGTCGACGGCGACGACCTGACCCTTGTTGATGATGATGACGCTCTGGCAGGTCTGCGCCACCTCCGGCAGGATGTGCGTGCTGAGGATGATGGTGTGGTCGCCCGCCAGGTCCTTGATGAGCTCGCGCGTCTCGATGATCTGCTTGGGGTCGAGTCCGGCCGTCGGCTCGTCGAGGATGAGGACGTCCGGATTGTGCAGGATCGCCTGCGCCAGCCCGACGCGCTGGCGGTAGCCCTTGGAGAGCTTGCCGCAGTGGCGGTCGGCCATGTCCTCGACGCTGGTGCGCGCCATGGCGCCCGCGACCCGCTCGCGCCGGTCGGCGGACCCGATGCCGTTGATGCGCGCCGCGAACGTCAGATACTCGCGCACGGTCATGTCGGGATACAGCGGCGGCGTCTCGGGCAGGTACCCGGTCCGCCGCTTGGCCTCGACCGGCTGCTCGAACACGTCGTAGCCCGCGACGAGCGCCGTGCCCTCGGTGGCGGGGATGCAGCCGGTCAGGATCCGCATCGTGGTGGTCTTGCCCGCGCCGTTGGGGCCGAGGAACCCGAGGATCTGTCCGGAATCGACGCGAAAGCTGACGTCGTTGACGGCGGTCACCGGTCCATAACGTTTCGTGACACGCTGCACCTCAATCACGAAGCTGCTCCTTGCAAGGTAGATGCGCAGGCCGCGGCGCGGCCCGCTGGGGGCGCGCCCCGGAGATCTTAGACGTGAAAATACGGAATCGGTCGGCCAGCGGGCCTCGATCGCAAGACAAGCCGTAGAATCCTAATACAGAACGGTCGCCAACCGGCGTCAACCGGCGGCCGCGCCGTCGGGCGGGGTCCCGCGCCGGTCGACGAACTCGTCGATGGCTGCCTGGTCGGCCGTGTCGACGTCCTCGAACTGCAGGCCGAGCGCGGACTGCCGGTCGCTCCACGCCACGCGCGCCGCCACCTCGATGTCCCGCTGGGGGCGCGGGAGCCGGAAGCGGATGGTCACCCCGTCGCCGGCAGTCAGGGCGGTCATGGCGCGCACGGCCATGCCGCCGCTGCCGATGTTGAGCGTGAACACGGGAACGATCGTGTCGCCGCAGCGGAGCGCGGCCGGGATGCCGAGCGTCCGCCGCGGGCTCGTGCGCCGGTCGAAGCTGTTCGGCGACAGCAGCGGCGCGAGCGCGGGCAGGATGCGGTCGAGGGCGACGTGCTCGTCGACGTAGCGCTCGACACCCCGCCCGGCGAGCCTGCGCACGTCGCGCGCGCTGCGGATGGAGCGGCTGAAGGCAATGATCGGGACCCGGGGCCGCGCCTGCCGGAGGCGCTCGACGAGGCGCGGCGGATCGGCTTCGAGCCCGACATCGAGCACGACTAGGTCGATGCTCGTGGCCGGCGACTCGACGGCGCGGAAGAGCTCCCCTGCGTGACGGGCGCCGATGACGCGATGCCCGGCGCCGCCCAGCGCCGCCGAGAAGCGGTCCACGACGTCCGGCGCGTCGATCGCAACCACCACGGTCTTCGGTGTCACGCAGACCCATCATATAATCCGGCACTTCCGGGGCACCCATGGCGACCTGCGCGGCCTGCGAGGCGGAGATGGACGTCGACGAGTTCGATGTCGAGCGCGGCGATCTGCTCAGCTGTCCCTGGTGCGGCGCCAACCTCGAGGTGATCCGGATCGGTCCGGTCGAGCTCGAGGCGGCCGTCGATGAGGTCGATGAGGATGGTGAGCTCCTCGCCGCGGGTCGCGGCGGTGAGGAGCCGGACGACGGCGACGACGGGTTCGATTGACAGATCGGTGTACACTACGCGCGTCAGGTCTGAGCGTTTTCGAATCTGCTATCAGGAGAGGATTTTATGAAATCCCCATGGCGATTGTTGCTGGCTGTGAGCATGTGTGCCACTGTCGGGCTCGGCGCTGCCGCCTGTGCAAGCAACCCGCCGCCTGAACCGCCTCCGCCGCCGCCGGCACCGGAGCCGCCGCCTCCGCCGCCGCCTCCGCCGCCGCCTCCTCCACCGCCACCGCCGCCGCCTCCGACCGAGGAGGAGTTGTTCGCGGCCCTGTCGCTGGAGGAGCTCAACGCCCAGATGCCGCTCGGCCCGGTCTTCTTCGACTACGACCAGTCCGAGATTCGGCCGGATGCCCGCACCGCGTTGCAGCAGAACGCGGCGTGGATGAACCGCTGGACGTCAACGCGGATCCGCATCGCGGGCCATTGCGACGAGCGGGGCACCAACGAGTACAACCTGTCGCTGGGTGAAGAGCGCGCCGCGGCGGTACGCGACTACCTCGTCGGCCTCGGCATCGACGCGAGCCGCATCGCGACCGTCAGCCGCGGCGAGGAGTCGCCGTTCTGCACCGAGGAGACCGAGAGCTGCTGGCAGGACAACCGCCGCGGCAACTTCACCGTGACGGCAAAGTAGCCCGCGACACGGCTGCGGCCAGCTCGCGCACCGTCGTTCGATGGCGGGCGATGACTCGCCCGCCATCGAGCAGCACGGGAATCTCGGTGCCCCAGCGGCGCTTGAGCGCCGGGTCGGTGGAGATGTCGACCTCGGTCAGCGTCAGGCGTCGAGACCGATGCACCTGCCTGACGACCTCCTTCATCTCGTCGCAGAGCCGGCACCCGCCGCGGGTCAGCAGGGTGAGGCGGATCATCGCGCGCCGCTCTCCGGGGTCGTCCGCGCCGCGGCCGGCTCGGGCAGGTCGACGGCGCCGACGATGTCGCTCACCGCGTGGTGGCCGTGCCGCGCGAGGTACGCGGTCAATCCCTCGAGCAGCCTGGGCCACACGAACGGATCGACGAAGTTGGCGGTGCCCACCTGCACCGCGTCGGCCCCGGCGATGAGAAACTCCACGACATCGTCGGCCGTCATGACGCCGCCCATGCCCATGATGGGGATGTCGATTGCCTGGCGGCACTCGTACACCATGCGCACCGCAATCGGACGAATCGCGGGCCCGCTGAGCCCGCCCATGACGTTCGACAGGCGGGGGCGCCGCGTCTCGATGTCGATCGCCATGGCCAGGAAGGTGTTGACGAGCGACACGGCGTCGGCGCCGGCCTCCTCGGCGGCCCGCGCGAACGCGGCGACGTCGGTGACGTTGGGCGTCAGCTTCGGGATGACCGGCAGGGCCGTCGCCCGGCGCACGGCGGAAACGACGTCGGTCAGGCCGTGCAGGCTGCACCCGAAGGTGGTGCCGCCTGCCTTGATGTTGGGGCACGAGATGTTGAGCTCGAGGGCGGCGACACCCGGGGCGTCCGACAGGATCCTGGCCAGCTCCGCGTACTCGTCGACCGTGGTGCCGCAGATGTTGACGATGGTGACGGCCTCGCGCGCCCGCAGTTGCGGCAGCATCTCGTCGACGAACCGGCGCACGCCGACGCCCTGCAACCCGATCGCGTTCAGCATGCCGCTGGGCGTTTCCACGATGCGCGGCGGCGCGTGTCCCTCGCGCTCCTCCAGGAACAGCCCCTTGACGGCGACCGCGCCGAGGGCCGACAGGTCCACGACGTCGGCGTACTCGACGCCGTAGCCGAAGCAGCCGCTGGCCGCAACGAGCGGGTTCTTCAACCGGAGGGGTCCGCACGAAACCGCCAGGTCGACCGCGGACATGGGTCTGCTCAGGCGGCCCCCGCGAGGGCATCCCAGTCGATCCGGTCGCCGGCGAACACCGGGCCGTGCAGACACGATCGCACGAGACGCCCGCCGCGGATGCGCACGACGCAGCTGTAGCACCCCCCGAGGCCGCACCCCATGACGGGTTCGAGAGACACCTCCGACGGGGACCCGTGCTCGTGCGCGAGCGCGGCGACGGCGCGCATCATCGGGGTCGGCCCGCAGGCGTAGATCGTCGGCGGGGTCGCCGCGGTCCCGAGCGCCTGCTCGAGGGGGCCGGTGACGAGCCCCGACTCGCCCCGGCTGCCGTCCTCCGTGGTCAACCGCACGCGGACGCCGCGCTGCCGGAACCAGTCCTCGTACACCAGGTCTTCCGAGGAGCGGCCGCCGTAGAACAGCGTTGCCGGCACCTGCGCGGCGCGCAGCGCCTCGGCCAGCGTGGCGAACGGCGCCAGCCCCACCCCGCCCGCGACCATCCACGCCTCGCCCGGGGGGGAGCTCAACGAGAAGGCGCGGCCGAGCGGGCCGAGACACCGCAGACGCTGGCCGGGCTCGAGCGCGTACAAGGCGTCGGTGACGATGCCGATCCGCTTGTTCAGGATCGACAGGCCAACGGGGTCTCCGCGCTCGTCGCGCAGCACCTCGAAGACCGAGAACGGGCGGCGCAGCAGGGGCGCGGCGGCGAGATTCTGCTTGACCATCACGAACTGGCCCGGGCGCGCCGCCGCAGCCACCTCCGGCGCCGCCAGCTCGAGGACGTTGTAGGTCGCGGACAACCGATCGTTCGACATGACCAGCGCGTCGACGTCGATCGGCACGCCCGGAGTATACCCGACCGGATCGCGCGGCCCGCGCGATTGACAGGCGCGGCCTGCGCCGGTACGATGCGGCCATCTCTTTAACGGCGACCCGGTGAGGTCGCCAAGAGTGACCGTGCCAACCTCGCCATCGACGAGCGCTTCGCTCTCGCTCCACCCGCTCCCCACGCCGTTTCTGCGGCGCGCGGCCGCGCACCACGGATTCCCATGGCCGTGGTGATGGAGGCGGCCCTCATCGACCGCGCGCTCATGCGCATCTCGCACGAGATCCTCGAGCGCAACCGCGGCATCGAGGAGCTGGCGCTCGTCGGCATCCGCACGCGCGGCGTGCCGATCGCCCAGCGCATCGCCGGCAACCTGCTCGAGATCGTCCGGCACAAGGTGCCGAGCGGCGCGCTCGACATCACGTTGTACCGCGACGATCTGATGCGGCATACGGTCGGTCCCCAGCCGGTGCTGCGGCGAACCGAGATTCCGTTCTCGATCGACGAGCGGCGGATACTGCTCGTCGACGACGTGCTCTATACGGGCCGGACGATCCGCGCCGCGCTCGACGCGCTGGTCGACTTCGGGCGGCCGCTGGCAATCCAGCTGGTCGTCCTGGTCGATCGGGGGCACCGGGAGCTGCCGATCAAGGCGGACTACGTGGGGAAGAACCTGCCGACCTCGATCCGCCAGAGCGTCCAGGTGCGTCTGGCGGAGACCGACGGGTTCGACGAGGTGTCGATTCGGGAGCCGGCCAGCGAGGAACGGTCATGACCATGCCGCCCACCGCCGACCACGCGGCGACGGGAACCCGGGCGCAACCCGTCGAGCGGTTGCGATCGAGGCACCTGTTGAGCATCGCCGACCTGACGCCCGCCGAGGTGCTCCTGGTTCTGGATACCGCCGAGGCCATGCGCGAGGTGGGTACGCGGGCGATCAAGAAGGTGCCCGCGCTGCGGGGCAAGACGGTCGTCAACCTGTTCTTCGAGCCGAGCACGCGCACGCGCACCTCGTTCGAGATCGCCGAGAAGCGCCTGAGCGCCGACACGCTCAGCGTCGCCGCATCCTCGTCGAGCGTGGTCAAGGGCGAAACCCTGGCGGACACGGCCCGCAACATCGAAGCGATGGCGCCCGACATGATCGTGCTCCGGCACCAGTCGTCGGGGGCGTGCGAGCTGCTGGCCGGCGTCTGCGGCTCGCGCATCATCAATGCCGGCGACGGCATGCACGAGCATCCCACGCAGGCCCTGCTCGACGTCCTGACGATTCGCGAGCACAAGCCGGAGCTGGCCTCGCTCAAGGTGGCGATCGTCGGCGACCTGCTGCACAGCAGGGTGCTGCGGTCCAACGTGCTGCTGCTCGGGATGCTCGGCGCCGACGTCTGGGTCTGCGGGCCGACGACGATGATCCCGCCCGGCATCAGTCGCTTCGGGGTCACGGCCACGTCGTCGGTCGACGCGGCCGTCGAGGGCGCCGACGTCGTCATGCTGCTGCGCATTCAGCTCGAGCGCATGCGCGGGCATTTCTTTCCGTCGCGGCGCGAGTACTTCAGGCTGTTCGGCATGTCGGTCGAACGACTCGCCCGCGCCAAGCCGGACGTCATCATCATGCATCCCGGGCCGCTGAATCGCGGCGTGGAGATTGCGTCGGACGTGGCGGACGGTCCGTACTCGGTCATTCTCGAGCAGGTGGCGAACGGCGTCGCCGTGCGGATGGCCGTGCTGTACCTGCTCGCCGGCGTCGAGGAAGGAGCCGCATGACGACGACACCGCAGCCGCGCGACGAGCGACCGCTGCTGCTCAGGGGCGGCCGGGTGGTCGATCCCGCCCAGCGGATCGACGGTGCCTGCGACCTCCTCGTGCGCGGCGGGGTCGTCGAGCGCGTGGGACGAGATCTGCCGGCCGAGGGCGCCGTCGTGGTCGAGGTGCCGGCCGACCTCGTCGTGTGCCCCGGCCTCGTGGACATGCACGTCCACCTGCGCGAGCCCGGCCAGGAGCACAAGGAGACGATCGCCAGCGGCGCGGCGTCCGCGGTGGCCGGCGGGTTCACCGCCGTGGCCTGCATGCCGAACACGGATCCGGTGAACGATCACGCGGGCGTCACCGAGGAGATCCTGCGCAAGGCGGCCGCCGCCGGACTCGCGCGGGTCCATCCGATCGGTGCGGTCACGATGGGCTCGCGGGGCGAGCGGATGACCGAGATCGGCGAGCTGCGCGCGGCGGGCTGCGTTGCCGTCTCCGACGACGGACATCCGGTGGCGGATGCGCTCATGATGCGGCGCGCGCTCGAGTACGCCTCGATGTTCGAGATGCCGGTCGTCGATCACTGCGAGGACCCGTCGCTCAAGGGCGACGGATCGGCCCACGAAGGCTACTACGCTTCCGCGCTGGGAATCGCCGGCATTCCGGGGGCGGCCGAGGAGATCATGGTCGCTCGCGACGTGACGCTGAGCGAGCTGACGGGGGGAGCGGTCCACGTCGCGCACATGAGCGCCCGGGGATCGCTGCGGGCCGTGCAGCAGGGCAAGGAGCGCGGCGTGCGCGTCACGTGCGAGGTGACGCCCCATCACTTCACGTTGACCGACGAGCAGCTGAGCTACGACACCAACTACAAGATGAACCCGCCGCTGCGGGAGGCGGCCGATCGGGATGCGATGATCGCCGGGCTCGTGGACGGGACGATCGACGCCATCGCCACCGATCACGCCCCGCACCACGCGGACGAGAAGGCCGTGGAGTTCGACGCGGCGCCGTTCGGCATCATCGGTCTCGAGACGGCCGTTCCCCTCGTCCTCGATCGCCTGCTGCACACCGGGCTGCTCCCCATCGGGCGGCTCGTCGAGCTGCTGGCGACCAATCCCGCGCGCATCCTCGGTCTGCCGGGGGGCAGCCTGGGGCCCGGCTCACCGGCCGACATCACGGTGCTGGCTCCCGACCTGGCCACGACCGTGGCCGCCGCGGAGTTCCGGTCGCTCGCGCGCAACACGCCGTTCGACGGCTGGCGGCTGCGCGGCGGGGTCGCGGCCACGATCGTCGCCGGGCGGACCGTCTACGTCAACGCGGCCGTCGGGGGGGCACAGGC
Source organism: Vicinamibacterales bacterium (assembly GCA_963665465.1). Classification (GTDB taxonomy): domain Bacteria; phylum Acidobacteriota; class Vicinamibacteria; order Vicinamibacterales; family UBA8438; genus JAAXGX01. The sequence goes on along the minus strand of OY762226.1, from coordinate 1,556,204 downwards.
GCTGGCGCGCGGGGAGGCCGACGGCTAGGGCCAGGAGTCCGTGCCGTTCTACGGCGCAGACTCCTGGCCGGTGCTCGAACGACGCTCCAGACCCGCGACGGCCCGCGTGGCGCCCGATGCCAGCACCCGCTGCAGGCGGTCGCGATTGTCCCCGAGGCGGCTGCGATCCTGCTCGGCGTGCCACAGGTGGATGACGCCCGTCGCGTAGCGCCCTTCCTTGCGGTAGATGCCGGCGTTGATCAGGCGGATGACCAGGTCGCTGTCCTCGAGCCCCCAGCCTCGATAGCGTTCGTCGAAGCCGTTGACCGTGTTCAGGTCCCGGCGCCACACGCCCAGGTTGCAGGTGACGGCGCCCTTCCACCTGGTCCTGCGCAGGCGCCGCCACGCGGCATCGGGCAGCGACACGAAGGGCGCCAGGTGATTGATGCGCCCGGCCAGCCGCAGCCCGATCCAGTGCCGGAACGCAAGCCGGTGCAGCCGGGTACGGTTCGCCAGCGCCTGCTCGGTGGCGGCGCGCGACATCAGGACGCGGTGACCGGTCACGAATCTGCCCGGTTCGGCCAGCGCCGCGTGGCGCGACACGAAGTCGGGGCGGGGAACGCAGTCGCCGTCGAGGAACACGATGTACTCGCCCGCCGCCTTCAGGATCGCCTTGTTGCGAATCTCGGCCGCCCGGAACCCCTCGTCCGCCTGCCAGACATGCTGCACGGCGCGGCGGCGCCGAAGCGGATGATCGCGAATCAGAGCCGCCGTCGCCTCGCCGGAGCCGTCGTCCGCCACGACGATCTCGAAGTCGGGATGGCGCTGGTCGCACAGGCCGTGCAGGACCGCGTCCAGGGCCCGCGGCCGGTTGTAGGTGGAAACGACGACGCTGACGCCGGGCGTCCGCGCCGTGGAACGGTGCAGACGCCCGGGAGGGTTGGCTGGGCGGCACTCGGAGCCGCGGGCGACGACTTCCGGGTCAGGAGGGCGAGTTCCCACGGCGGTCGTCATTCGACAGCCAGAGCTTCAGGTGCTTGTAGTAGCTTCCCTCGGCGTGGGACACCGCGGCGACGAAGCCCATGGCGCCGTCGAGGAAGCCGGCCTTGAGCACGTAGGCGCGGAAGAAGGTCCACGCGCCCCTGGCGATCGTCTTCAGCAGACCCGCCGAACGTCCGCGGGCACGCAGCGCCTCGGCGCCCAGGGTGGAGTACAGGTTCACCTTGCGCAGCACGCTCTCGAGATCGGGCGAGCTGTCGTGCAGCAGCGGATGCTCGAGACGCCCGACGCTCCCGGCCGCGATCATCTTCTCGTGCACGGGGGCGTCGCTGAAGACCGCCTTGCCGCGGCGAGCCAGACGCTGCACGTAGTCCGGCCACCAGCCGCCGTGGCGCATTTCCTGGCCGCAGTAGCGGGTGAGCCGGGGCATCTCGTACGCCTCGTGCGCGTCCCGCGTGATGCTGAGCTCGATCTCCCGCCGCAGGGCGGGGCTCACCGCCTCGTCCGCGTCGATGGACAGGATCCAGTCGCCGCCGGCCCTGGCGATGCCGCGGTTCTTCTGCGCCCCGTAGCCCGGCCAGTCGGTCTCGACTACGTGCGGCGTCCATCGCCGGCAGATCTCCACGGTCCTGTCCGTGCTCCCGGAATCGAGGACGATGATCTCGTCTGCCCACTGCACCGACCGGAGGCAGCGCGCGATGCGCTGCTCCTCGTTCTTCGTGATGATGACCACGCTCAGCCTGGGCATGCGGCGCCTCTCGGGGGCTACGATCCGCTGGCCCGCCGCTGGTGTTCCCACAGCTTCGCGAACTTGAGGAACACGTAGTACGAATTCATCAGCGAGACGATCAGTCCGGGGACCCCGTCGCGGAAGCCGCCGCGGAGGACGTAGTTGCGCAGGAACACCAGCGGCGGGTGGGCGACGAGGTCCATCGCGCCGGTGCGCCGGCCGTCGTCCAGCATCTGCCGGGCGGCCAGCGTGGTGTAGTGGTTGATCGTCGCCAGGTGCTCGGACAGCCCGTCGTAGGCGTAGTGCAGGACCTCCGAGCGGAGCCTCCCGACCCGGCCGTCGACCGTGACGGATTCGTGCACGTAGCGTGCGTTCCACGCGGCGACGCGGCGGTCGTAGAGCCGTAGCTGGTGGTCGGGATACCAGTCGGTCGATCGAATCCAGCGGCCCAGATAGCGGGTGGTGCGCGGGATGCGGTAGCCCTGCACGGCGGGGGAGCGCCGCAGCACGCCGCGGATTTCCGCGGCGAGCTCGGGCGATACGCGCTCGTCCGCGTCCAGCGACAGCACCCAGTCGTGGGCCGCGAGGCCCGCCGCGTAGTTTTTCTGCGCGCCGTAGCCTTCCCACTTGCGGGTGAACACGCGATCCGTATGGCGGCGCGCGATGGCGATCGTGTCGTCCTGGCTGCCGGAGTCGACCACGACGATGTCATCGCTCCACGACACCGAGTCGATGGCGCCGGCGATGTTGGCGGCCTCGTTCTTGGTGATGATGACGACGGAGAGGTCCACGGCCACAGAGCGAGTCTAGCGTCATTCAGACGGGGCTGCGCCCCGAACCCCCGGCGTCCGCTTGCGGGGACCCCTTCGCCCCGCGCCGCTCCCGCCTTGCGGAGTCTGCATTGTACGGCGCAGGCTCCCGGCGGCCAGTCGGGGGAGGGCGGCAGCGGCCTGTATACTGCGGCGAGGATCCCCGGCGCCGACCGGCCGCCGCGCATGCGGACCTTCAAGCTCACCCTGGCGTACGACGGCTCCGATTATGCCGGGTGGCAGCGGCAGCTTGGCGCGGCGACCGTTCAGGCGGCAGTCGAGGCGGCGCTGCGGCCGCTGGAAAAACGGCCGGTCACCGTGCACGGCGCCGGCCGCACGGACGCGGGCGTGCACGCGCTGGGCCAGGTCGCGAGCGTGCGCCTGACCCACCCGATCGCGGCATCCGCCCTGGCCGGGGCGCTCAACGCACGGCTGCCGCCCGATATTCGCGTGCTGCTCGCCGAGCAGGTTGCCGAGCGGTTCCACGCCCGGTTCGACGCGCGCGGCAAGGTGTACCGCTACCGGCTGGCGACCGGGCCCGTCGCCAGCCCCCTGCAGCGGCGCTACGTCTGGCACCTGCCGCATCCGGTCGATGGCGCCGCGATGCAGGCGGCCGGGGCGTTGCTGCGGGGGCGGCACGACTTCGCCGCGTTTCAGACGGCGGCCGGCGAGGGCGGCCCCGTGTCGACCGTGCGCACGATCGACGCGCTGCGGGTCGTGCCGCAGGCCGGCCCGGACTGGTCGGCGGCGGGCGGCGGTTGCGGCAGGATCATCGACGTCGAGGTTGCCGGCGACGGGTTCCTGCGGCACATGGTCCGATCCATCGTCGGGACGCTCGTCGAGGTGGGCCGGGGCCGCCGCCCGGCGGCGGACGTCGCGGCGGTGCTGGCTTCCCGGCAGCGCGCGCGAGCCGGTCCCACGGCCCCGGCGCGCGGGCTGTTCCTGGTGCGGGTCGACTATTCTTGAACGCATCGCGAACACTCCGTATCATCGGAAGTCGACCACTCGTGCCGTGCTCGCCCGCCTGCGTGGGCCGGCGACGCCGACTGTCTGATGAGCCTCGAGAAAATCCTGGCCTGGGTTCCGGACGGATCCGCCGAGGCGGCGCTCGCCCGCCAGGTCGACTTCCTGCGCCTGCCCGGCCATGTCGCCGTCATCATGGACGGCAACGGGCGCTGGGCGGCGCAGCGCCGGCTGCCGAGGGTCGAAGGCCACCGGGCCGGCATCGACGCCGTGCGCCACGCGGTCGAGCTCTGCGCCCGGCTGGGTGTCGAGGTGCTGACCCTCTACGCGTTCTCGGTCGAGAACTGGAAGCGGCCGCCGGCCGAGATCAGGCTGCTGATGGAGCTCCTCAAGCGCTATCTTCGCCTGGAGCTCAACACGCTGCTGCGCAACGACATCCGCCTGCACGTGATCGGCCGCCACGACGAGCTGGCCCCGGACGTGCGCGAGGAGCTCGCGGCTGCCTGCGCGCGGACCGCGGGCAACGGCGGCATGCGATTCAACATCGCCCTCAACTACAGCGGGCGCGCGGAGATCGTGGAAGCTGCCCGCCGGGCGCTGGCCGCCGGCATGGCGCCCCGGGACCTCGACGAGGAGCGGTTCGGCGACCTGCTGTATACCGCCGGGCAGCCGGACCCGGACCTGCTCATCCGTACGAGCGGGGAGATGCGCCTGAGCAACTTCCTGCTCTGGCAGATTGCCTACGCGGAAATCTGGGTGACCGATACCCTCTGGCCCGACTTTCGGGCCCGCCACCTCCTGGAGGCCGTCGTCGCCTACCAGAAGCGCGACCGCCGGTACGGGGGGCTCAAGCCCCAGCCGGCGGCCGTGGGACAGTGACGGGCCGTTCTCCCCAGACGCATGATCCGTGTCCTGAGCGCCCTGGTGCTCCTGCCGCTCGTAGCGGGCGTCGTGCAGCTGCTGCCCCCGCTCGCGACCCTGGTGCTCGTCGAGGTGGTCCTCCTGGCGGCGCTGCGCGAGTACGCCAACGTGGCGGCGCGCGCCGGGGCGCCGGTGCCGGCGGCGCCGACGGCGGCCGCGGCGCTGGGCACCTGCGCCGTCGTGGGGCTGGCGCCCGCGCTGCTGCCCGTCACGCTGATGGCCGTCACGGTCGGGCTGGCCGCCGCGGAGCTGCCGCGCTGGCCCCTGCAGCGGGCACCGGTGCCGGCCTCGACCGCGACCTTCGCCGTCCTGTACCTGGCCCTGCCGCTCGGTGCCCTGGCGGGGTTGCGGTACGCGCACGGACCGGAGGTGCTCCTGCTCCTGCTCGCCGCGATCGTCGCGAGCGACACGGCGCAGTACTACGGCGGGCGCGCGCTGGGCCGGCGCCCGCTCGCGCCCGCGATCAGTCCCGGCAAGACGGTCGAAGGCGCCCTGTTCGGTCTCGCCGCGGGAGCGATCGTCGTCTGGCTTGCCGGCGGCTGGTGGCTCGCCGGGCTGGGCGCCGGCTGGCGGCTGCTGCTCGGGCTTGCGCTGGCCGGCCTGGGGATGGCCGGCGATCTGTTCGAATCGATACTGAAGCGGAGCGCCGGCCTCAAGGACGCCTCGCAGGCGATACCCGGTCACGGCGGGGTGCTGGACCGGCTCGACGGATTCCTGTTCGCCGCACCCGTCTACTACACTGTCCTGCACTTCGCGAGCGGCCCTTGAAGCGAATCGCCATTCTCGGCTCGACCGGCTCGATTGGCCGCAGCGCGCTCTCCGTGATCGAGGCGCAGACCGGCCGGCTCGAGGTCGTGGGGCTCGCCGCCGGCCGCAACGCGGACCTGCTCGCCGAGCAGGCGGGCCGCCATCGCCCGCGGGTCGTGGCGGCGTCCACCCCGGCCGCGCTCGATCAGGCGCAGGCGGCGCTGCGCCGCGCGGGCGTCGACGTCGAGCAGGCCTGCGCCGGCCAGGACGGACTGCGGGCCGTGGCGACGCATCCCGACGCCGACGTCGTGCTGTGCGCGACCGCCGGCACCGCGGGTCTGGATGCGACCCTGGCGGCCATCGACGCGGGCAAGACGATTGCCCTCGCCAACAAGGAGGTGCTGGTCATGGCCGGGGGGCTCATGATGCGCGCCGCCCGGCGCCGCGGGGTCGCCATCCTGCCGGTGGACAGCGAGCACAACGCCATCCATCAGTGCGTGCACGGACGGCACCCCGACGAGGTGCGGCGCCTCATCCTGACGGCCTCCGGCGGCCCGTTCCGCGAACGCCCGGCCGCGGAGCTCGAGGCCGTGACGCCGCGCGAGGCGCTCGATCACCCCACGTGGCGGATGGGGCGCAAGATCACGGTCGACTCCGCGACGCTCATGAACAAGGGGCTCGAGGTCATCGAGGCGCGCTGGCTCTTCGACGCGCCGCCGGACCGGATTGACGTCGTCGTGCATCCGCAGTCGATCGTGCACTCGCTCGTCGAGCTGCGCGACGGCTCGGTGATCGCCCAGCTCGGCGTCACGGACATGCGCCTGCCCATCCAGTACGCCTTTTCCTATCCCGAGCGGTGGGATGCGCCGCTGCCGGCGCTCGATCTCGCGGGCTGCGGCCGGCTGGACTTCGACCGGCCCGACCTGCAGCGCTTTCCCTGCCTCGCGCTCGCCTACCGCGCCCTGCGGGGACCGACCGCGCTGCCGGTCATCCTGAACGCGGCCAACGAGCGGGCCGTCGAGGCGTTTCTCGACCAGCGGCTGGGATTCACGGCCATCCCGGCGGCCATCGAGCGGGCGCTCGACGCGGGGGAGCGGCGGCAGGCCGGCGACGTCCGGACGCTCGCGGCGGTGCGCGAGGTCGACGCCTGGGCGCGCCGATTTACAGACGAGCTGATCCGCGGGTTAGAATCAAAGCGGTAGTTTTGCGCCCGGCACGGCGCAGACCGCGGAGGATTTGGCCGGCCCGGGTGGAGCCGCGCGGCGCCCGGCGGGCCGGCGGAGCGTTGCGTTGACCAGCCTGCTTGCATTCATCTTCGTCATCGGCGTGCTGGTGTTCGTCCACGAGCTCGGGCACTACCTGGCCGCGCGCCGCGTCGGCGTGCGCGTGCTCACCTTCTCGCTGGGCTTCGGTCCGAAGCTCCTCAAGACGCAGCGCGGCGACACCGAGTTCTGCGTCAGCGCCATTCCGCTGGGCGGCTACGTCCGGATGGCCGGCGAGAACCCGGACGATCGCCGCACCGGCCAGGACGACGAGTTCCTCTCCAAGACGAAGTGGGAGCGCTTTCAGATCCTCATCGCCGGGCCGGCGATGAACGTGGTGCTCGCCATCGTCGTGATGACCGGCGTCCTGTACCAGGGCGCGGAGGTGCCCGCCTACGAGACCGAGCCGCCGGTGGTCGGCACGGTCGCCGGGGGCTCGGCCGCCGAGCGCGTCGGCATTCGGGCGGGCGACCGGGTCGTCAGCGTCGCGGGCCGCGTCGTCGAGACGTGGGAGGAGCTGTTTCGCGCCGTGCTGCCGCGGGCTGCGCGCGAGATCGAGGTGGTCGTCCGGAACGCGGGCGGCGAGCGCGTACTGCGGGTCACGCCCGACAGCCAGACCGAGTTCGAGATGGGCGACCTCGGCATCGGCCCGGTGCTGCACCCGCAGATCCGCAGCGTCACGCCGGGGGAGCCGGCCGCGGCGGCCGGCATCCAGACCGGCGACGTGATCGAGGCGGTGGAGGGGGACGCGGTCTCGAGCGACGAGCTGGTGGCGCGCATCAACGCGCACGCGGAGCAGCCGCTGCGTCTGCTCGTGCGGCGCGGCGAGTCGCGCCGCGACGTCCTCGTCACGCCGGCCCTCAAGGGCGACGTCGGGCTGATCGGCGTCTCGATCAGCCCGTTCGAGGTGCGCACCATCGACCCCGGATTCTTCGAGGCATTCCAGCTCAGCCTCGCCCGCAACTACGAATGGTCCGGCCTGATCTTCGAGACGCTCGTCGGCCTGTTCACCGCCGACACCTCGCCGCGGCAGCTGGTCGGGCCGCTCGGCATCGCGCAGCTGTCGGGCGGCGCCGCCGAGATCGGCCTGGTCGCGCTGCTCAGCCTCATGTCGATGATTTCCCTGAACCTGGGGATCCTGAACCTGCTCCCGATCCCGGTGCTCGACGGCGGCCACATCGCCATCATGGCCATCGAGGGCGTGTCGCGGCGCGACTTCAGCCTGCGTGTCAAGGAGCGCATGCTGCTGGTCGGCTTCGTCGCGCTGATGATGCTGATGGTCACGGTGATCTACAACGACCTGACACGCATCGCCTGGATCGAGCGCTTCATGCCCTGGCGCTAGCCGCCCAAAGCACGCCTCCCGCCGCAAGCAATCCCGCAAGGCGCGCCTCGCGGGATTGAAGCTCCATGCCGCTACTCACCCTGCTCCGCAAGGAGCTGCGCCCCGTCGCATCGCTCGCGGCGCCGGTCGTCGTGGCCGAGGTGGGCTGGGTGTCGATGCAGCTCGTCGACATTGCCATGGTGGGACGCCTCGGCCCCGAGGCGATTGGTGCGGTCGGCGTCGGCAGCGCCCTCTTCCTCGCGTTCGGCGTGTTCGGGATGGGCCTGCTGCTCGGTCTCGACACGCTCGTCTCCCAGGCTCACGGCGCCGGCGCCCGCAGCGAGTGCCGCCGCTGGCTGCGCCACGGCCTCTGGCTCGCGCTGGGACTGGCGGTTCCGATCGGCCTGACCGCCCGTGCGGTCGGCGCCACCCTGGACACCTGGGGCTTCGATTACCGCGTGCTGCCGCTGGTGCGCGGCTACTTCGACGTCGTCACGCTGAGCCTGCTGCCGCTGCTGCTGTACGCGGCCTTCCGGCGCTACCTGCAGGCCGTGACGCGGGTCGCCCCGGTCATGGTCACGCTCGTCACGGCCAACGGGGTGAACGCCTTCGCGAACTGGGTGCTGGTGTTCGGCAACCTCGGCGCGCCGGCGCTCGGCGTGGAAGGAGCGGCCTGGGCCACGTGCATCTCCCGCACCTACATGGCGGGCGTGCTGGCGGTGGTCGCGGCCCGCCAGGGGGGCGTCCTGCGCCCGCTGGCCGGGGTGCGGCCGGCCGGCTTCCGCCGGCTCCTGGCCCTCGGCTGGCCCGCCGCGACGCAGACGACGCTGGAGTACGGCGCGTTCGCGGCGGTGACGCTCCTGGCCGCGCGTCTCGACCCGACGACCCTGGCGGCCCACCAGATCGTCACGAACGTGTCGGGCCTGACGTTCATGGTGCCGCTCGGGATCTCCGCGGCGGGGGCGGTCCGCGTCGGTCACGCGGTCGGGCGGCGCGACGCGCCCGGGGCGTCCGCCGCGGGCTGGAGCACGATCGCGCTGGGCGCCGGCGTGATGACCGTGTCGGCGGCGCTCTTCCTCGCCGCGCCCCGGCTGATTCTGGGCACCTTCACGCCTGACGGCCGGGTGGTCGGCATCGGCCTGACGCTCATCTTCGTCGCCGCGCTCTTCCAGATCTTCGACGGCCTGCAGGTGTCGGCGACCGGCGCCCTGCGCGGCCTCGGCGACACGCGCACGCCGATGCGGCTGAACCTCGCCGGACACTGGATGTGCGGGCTGCCGATCGGCTACACGCTCTGCTTCGTGGCCGGCTGGGGCGTCATCGGCCTCTGGATCGGCATCCTGGTCGGCCTCGCGCTGGTCGGGGCGCTGCTGCTGGCGATCTGGCGCCGGCGCGAGCGCGACCTGCCCCGGATGCTGGCGTCCGTCCCGGCACGGCGCCAGCGAGCGCCTGCTCGATCGCGTCCGCCAGACCGCACTCGTCGTGCGGCGCCGTCAGCGGCCAGCCGAGCGCCTTGAGCGGCGCGACCGCGTTGCCCATCACCACCGGCGCGCCGGCGTACTCCAGCATGTCGCGATCGTTCAGGTTGTCGCCGACCGCCATGACCTCGCGCCGGTCGACGCCCTGCCCTCCCGCCCAGGACGCCAGCGCCGCGCCCTTCGACGAGCCGGCCGCGGTCAGATCGAGCAGCGAGAAGTCGCGCTCGGGGTACTCGGTCAGGGTGACGGCCAGCTCGCCGGCCACCGGCAGGCTGCGCACGGCGACCTCCAGGGCGCGTATGTCGCTCACGCTGCCCGTGTAGGAGACCTGCACCGGATCGTCCGTCAGCGCGGCCTCGATCGGCCTGGCGCGGGTCATGAACGCCCGGTTGCGCTCGTAGTACCACGCGCGCTGGGGATGGCTCCAGTCGATGCCGTCGTACGTGTACTGGCGCGCGTCGGGCCGGTCGAAGATCACGGCGACGCCCTGATGCCGCGGACGCAGCGCGGACAGCACGGCGCGCGCGGTCGCGCGCGGCAGCAGCCTGCTCGCCAGCGTGTCGCCGGCGACCGTCTTGGTGAGCGCCCCGTTGCTGACGATGAGGACGAGGCCATCGGCAAGCTCGGCGGCCGTCGGCGCGGCGTGGTGGAAGGCGCGCCCGGTCGCCAGCACGACGCCGAGGCCGGCGTCGAGCGCCCGCCGCACGGCGCGGCGGTTGCGGGCCGGCAGGTTGCCGCGGCTGTCGAGGAGGGTGCCGTCGATGTCGACGGCAATCAGGCGAATCGACACGGACTGCCAGGTCCCGGCGCCTACGGAGCGGCGGGCTTCCGTGCGTACGTGCGCTCGACGTAGTCGTCGACGAGCCTGCGAAAGGCCTCCGCGAGCTCATCGTACGAGCCGCGCAGCGTACGTGCGTGGCGTCCGTCGATGTACACGGGGCAGGTCGGGGCCTCGCCCGTGCCGGGCAGGCTGATGCCGATGTTGGCCGCCTTCGACTCGCCCGGGCCGTTCACGACGCAGCCCATGACGGCGACCGTCATTTCCTCGACGCCGTCGTACGCCGTCTTCCACTGCGGCATCATGGCGCGCACGTAGTCCTGTATCCGCTCGGCCAGCTCCTGGAACGTGCTGCTCGTCGTGCGGCCGCAGCCCGGACAGGCGGTGACGCTCGGGGCGAACGAGCGCAGCCCCAGGGACTGCAGCAGCTCGCAGGCGGCGGTGACTTCCTCGCGCCGGTCGCCGCCGGGCCGGGGTGTCAGCGAGACGCGAATCGTGTCGCCGATACCCTCGCTGAGCAGCACGCCCATGGCGGACGCCGACCACACCAGGCCCTTGACGCCCATTCCGGCTTCGGTCAGCCCGAGGTGCAGCGGCTGCGAGGTCTGCCGGGCCAGGGCGCGGTACACGGCGATCAGATCGCGCGGGCGCGACACCTTGCACGAGATGATGATCTGGTTCTCCCGCAGGCCGCAGTCGAGAGCGAGGGCCGTGGAATCGAGCGCGGAGACGAGCATGCACTCGTTGATGATGTCCTCCGACGTCCTGCCGAGCCCGGCGTCGGTATTCTCCTGCATCCTGGCCATGACGAGCTCCTGGTTGAGGGAGCCGCCGTTGACCCCGATGCGCACCGGCTTGCCGTGCTCGCGCGCCACGCCGCAGATGGTCTGGAACTGCTCGTCGCGCCGCCGGCCCGTGCCGACGTTGCCCGGGTTGATGCGGTACTTGTCGAGCGCGGCAGCGCAGGCGGGGTGACGCGTGAGCAGCAGGTGGCCGTTGTAGTGGAAGTCGCCGATCAGCGGCGCCGTGCAGCCGGCGTCGAGCATCCGCTGCCTGATTTCCGGCACCGCGCGCGCCGCCTCGTCGTGGTTGACCGTGACGCGCACCAGCTCGGACCCGGCGTTGGCCAGATCGACGCACTGCGCCGCGGTCCCCGCCGCGTCCGCGGTGTCGGTCAGCGTCATCGACTGCACCGCCACCGCGGCCCCGCCGCCGATCTGCAGGCCGCCCACGGGAACGCCCGTCGTACGGTGGAGCCGGACGTTCGTCATGCCCAACTGCATGATAGCAGGCGGGCTGCTAGGCGGTGCCTGCAGCGACCTCCTCCAGCGACCGGCGCGCCGCGCGGAGCGTGACGTCGACGTCGCGCTCCGCATGTGCGGCCGACAGGAACCAGCCCTCGAACTGGGAGGGCGGCGGGTAGATCCCGCGCCGCAGCATGCCCCGGAAGAAGCCGGCGTACGCGGCGGTGTCGGACGCGGTCGCGGACGCGTAGTCGACGACGGGACCGGCGCTGAAGAACGGCGTGAGGACCGAGCCGGCGACGTTGACCGTGAGCGGCACCCCGGCCTCGCGCGCCGCGCTGCGCAGCCCGTCCGCCAGACGCTCGCCGAGCCCCGCCAGGCGGCGGTAGAGCGCGGCGGACAGGTTGGAGAGCGCCCAGATGCCGGCGGTCATGGCCAGCGGATTCCCCGCCAGCGTCCCGGCCTGGTAGACGGGTCCGGCCGGGGCAACCTGCGCCATCAGGTCGGCGCGCCCGCCGTAGGCGCCGACCGGCAGCCCGCCGCCGATGATCTTGCCCAGGCAGGTCAGGTCCGGCCGCACGCCGCAGATCGCCTGCGCGCCACCCCGCGCGGCGCGAAAACCGGAGATGACCTCGTCGAAGATGAGCAGGGCGCCGTGCCGGTCGCACAGCTCCCGCAGACCCTCGAGAAAGCCGGGCGCCGGCGGCACGACACCCATGTTGCCGGCGATCGGCTCGACGATGACCGCCGCGATCTTGCCGCGGTGCGCGCGGCACAGGCGCTCCACGGAGGCGGCGTCGTTGTAGTCGGCAATCAGCGTATCGGCCGCCGTCCCCCGCGCCACGCCGGGGCTGGTCGGCACGCCCAGCGTGGTCGCGCCGGACCCCGCCTGGACCAGGAACGCGTCGCCGTGGCCGTGGTAGCACCCGGCGAACTTGACGATCCGGTCGCGGCCGGTGGCGGCGCGGGCCACGCGTATCGCGCTCATCGTCGCCTCGGTGCCCGAGTTCACGAACCGGACGCGCTCGATCGAGACCACGAGGCGGACGACCAGCCGCGCCAGCTCCACTTCCTGCGCGATGGGCGCGCCGAAGCTGGTGCCGCGGCCCGCGGCGCCGCGCAGCGCCCGGACCAGTCCCGCCGGCGCATGCCCGTGGATGAGCGGCCCCCAGGACATCACGTAGTCGATGTAGGTGCGCCCGTCGACGTCGCGGATCCGCGCGCCCCGCGCCCGGTCGATGAAGGGCGGCTCGCCGCCGACCGCGCCGAACGCGCGCACGGGGCTGTCGACGCCGCCCGGCAGCACGGCCTTGGCGCGCGTGAACAGCTTGCCCGATTCCGAGCGTCGGGGACGGGGCATGCGCGGAACGATATCACGCCGGATGCCGGGTCGGGCGCGGGCAACCTGCACGGCGCGGGTCTGGCTGACACTGCGTTCTGCGCGGCGAGCGACGGCATGACACGAGAGAGCAAGCTGTAGCCTACGTGGTGCCAGGGTCAACTCCGCCCGGTTCGTGGCGCAGTCCGGCATACCTCGGTTGCGGGCAGATCTGGACGGAACGAGATGAATCGTGTCGGAACCTGGAGCTGCGGACGCGCTGAGGCGGTCCCGGTCGCAGGTTGGGGCGCCGGCCGCCGCGCCGTCAGCCGCCGAGGAGCCGCGCGGCCTCGCGGGCGTAGTAGGTGATGACGATGTCGGCGCCGGCGCGGCGGATGGCGGTCAGGCACTCCAGCATCGCACGCTCCTCGTCGATCCAGCCGTTGCGCGCGGCGGCCTTGAGCATCGCGTACTCGCCGCTGACGTGGTACGCGGCGGTGGGGTAGCCCAGCTCCTGCTTCACGCGCGCGATCACGTCGAGATAGTGGAGCGCCGGCTTCACCATGACGATGTCGGCGCCTTCCTCGATATCGAGCTCCGTCTCCCGGACTGCCTCGTCGACGTTGGCCGGGTCCATCTGGTGCGTGCGCCGGTCGCCGAACGCCGGCGCCGAGTCGGCTGCATCCCGGAACGGCCCGTAGTAGGCCGAGCAGTACTTGGCGGCGTACGACATGATGGCGATGTCCTCGAAGCCCCGGGCATCGAGCGCCGCGCGGATGGCCGCCACGCGACCGTCCATCATGTCGGACGGGGCGACGACGTCCGCGCCGGCTTCGGCGTGCGAGACCGCGGCGCGGGCCAGCAGCCCGACGGTGGCGTCGTTCACTATCTCGTCCCCGGCGACGAGGCCGCAGTGGCCGTGGGAGGTGTACTCGCACAGGCAGACGTCGGTCACGACGAGCATGTCCGGCAGGTCGCGCTTGATCGCCCGGATCGCGCTCTGGACGGGAGCGGCCGGGTCGCATGCCGCCGATCCGCTCTCGTCCTTCGCTTCAGGCAGCCCGAACAGCAGGACGGCGTTGATCCCGTCGCCGGCCGCCGCCTCCGCCTCCCGCACGGCCTCGTCGACGGACAGTTGCGCGACGCCGGGCATCGACGGCACGTCGCGGCGCACCTGGCGGCCCGGGCAGACGAACAGCGGATAGACCAGCACGTCCCTGGTCAGCCGCGTCTCGCGGATCAGGCTGCGCATGGCCGGCGAGCGCCGCAGCCGCCGCAGCCGCCGGGTCAGGGTCAGGCCGCGCGCGGACTCGTCCGCGGCCGGCCGTTGGAGCGAGTCCGTAGGCACCGTCATGATGGGGTCTCCGCGAAGTGCTCGGCGATGGCGTCCACCAGGGCCGGAATTGTATAGGTCGGCGGCATGATCTGCGTCGCGATCCCGAGCTCCGTCGCGGCCGCGGCCGTCACCGGGCCGATCGAGGCCACGCACGTGGTGCCGAGCAGATCCGCGGCTGGTCCCTTGCCGAGGATCCGGACGAAGTTCCGCACCGTGGACGCGCTCGTGAACGTGACGACGTCGAGCTGCTGGTCGAGCAGCAGCTTGTACGGGTCGGGACCGCCGCCGGGATCGCCGGCGGCGGGGACGGTGCGGTACGCGGTGGCCTCGGTGACGTCCGCCCCCGCCTCGTGCAGGGCGCGCGCGAGGGTCTCGCGAGCCAGGTCCGCGCGCGGCAGCAACACCCGCCGGCCGGCCAGGTCGTCGACCTCGCGGAGGGCGTCGAACACGGCCTCCGCGCGATGCTCGTCAGGCATCAGGTCGACCTTGAGGCCGTAGCGTTGGAGACGCGCCGCGGTCGCCGGGCCGATGGCGCACAGCCGGACGCCGCTCAGGCTGCGGACGTCCCGCGGTCCCGCCAGCAGGCGGCGCATGAACGCCTCGACGCCGTTGACCGACGTCAGCACGATCCAGTCGAACGAGTCGACCGCCGCGCACGCCGCGTCGAGCGGGCCGTGGTCGTCAGGCGGCACGATGCGGATGGTGGGCGCCTCGACCGGCTCGGCGCCGAGCTCCGCCAGGCGGTCCACGAGCTCGGCCGCCTGCTCCCGCGCGCGGGTGACCAGCACCCGCCGGCCGAACAGGGGGCGCTTCTCGAACCACTGCAGGCGCTCTCGAAACCTCACGACCGGTCCGACCACGAGCACGGCCGGGCCGCGCCGCTGCGCATCGCGCACGACGTGCTGCAGCTCGCCGAGCGAGCCCCGGATGGTCCGCTGACGCGGCGTGGTGCCGTGGATGACGAGGGCCGCCGGCTCGGACGCCGCGCGTCCGTGCGCCAGGAGACTGTCGATGATCGTCTCGAGCTGGCGGCCCCCGGCGTGGCTGACGACCGTCCCGCCCAGCGCCGCGACGTGCGCCCAGTTCACGTCGGGCGTGCTCTCGGTCTGGCCCTCGTGCCCGCGTATGAGCACCAGCACGTCGCCCGCGCCGGGGTAGGTGAGCGGGATCCCCGCGCAGCCGGAGCCGCCGACGGCGTGCGGAATGCCCGGCACGACCTCGAACGGCACGCCCTGGCCCCGCAGGAATGCGGCCTCCCGGCCGCCGCTGTCGAAGAGGAACGGGTCACCCCACTTCAGGCGGACGACGGTCTTCCCCTCGCGCGCCTTCTCCACGAGCAGGTAGCCGATCGCGTCGTGCTCGAGCGGCTGCGGCGCTGCGGTCCCGACGTCGATGCGTTCCGCGTCCGGACGGATCGCCCGCAGTTGCCGGTGGTGCACGCGGTGGTCGTACACGACGACGTCGGCCGCGCTCAGGCATTGCTGGCCGCGCACGCTGATCAGGGTGGGGTCGCCCGGTCCGGCGCCGATGAGGTAGACGCAGCCGGTCTTCATCGACGATGTGGATCCAGGATCGCGGCAGCGCCGTCCGCCAGCAGCTGTCCGGCGACCCGATCTCCAAGCGCCGCCGCGGCGCTGGCCGGTCCCCGGTCGCGGCGCCGCAACAGCTGCGTGCCGTCGACGGAGGCAACGACCGCCTCGAGCGTCAGGCTGCCGGCGTCCGGGGTGGCGATGGCGCCGAGGGGCACGCGACAGTCTCCTTCCAGCGTGCGGACCAGCGAGCGCTCCGCTTCCAGGGCCGCCAGGGTGTCGCCGTCTCCAACCGCCGCCAGCATGGCGGCGGTCTCGCGATCCTCCGCGCGCGCTTCCACCGCCACGATGCCCTGTCCGGGGGCCGGCACGCACTCGGCCACCTTGAGCCGGGCGGAGATGCGTCCTGCCAGGCCGAGTCGGACGAGGCCGGCGGCGGCCAGCACCAGCAGATCGTAGTCGCCGGCGTCGAGCTTGCGAAGGCGGGTGTCGACGTTGCCGCGAATCGACTCGAACGAGGCGGTCGGGAACGCGCGGGACAGCTGCGCGATACGCCGCACGCTGCCCGTGCCGACGCGCGGCGCCGGTCCGCGCGCCGCCATCAGCGGTGCGGCACCCGCGTGCGGGGGTGCCGCATGCTGCGCCGCTGCCACGAGGGCGTCCCGCGGGTCCTCGCGCGGCAGGGTGGCGCCGATCACCAGGCCGGTCGGCAGCTCGGCCGGCAGGTCCTTCGCGCTGTGCACGGCCAGGTCTGTCTCCCCGCGCAGCAGGGCGTCCTCGATTTCCTTGACGAACAGCCGCTTGCCGCCGATGTCCGCGAGGGCGCGCGTGGTCAGGCGGTCGCCGGTGGTCCTGATGACCACCGTCTCGCAGGCCGCCCCTCCCGCCCGCTCGATGGCGCGTCCGACGGCCCGCGCCTGCCACAGCGCCAGCGGGCTGCCACGCGTCCCTATCCGCAGCGCCTTCAACTCCCGCGGCCCCGCGTCGAGGCAATCATGCGGCCGGAGACCCGGCTGCGCGCGGCCGGGTCCGTGTCGCCCTCGTCGCCCGCGAGCTTGAACAGGTGGTTCAACGCCTCGGTGTAGGCGGCCACGGTCTCCTCGTCGGTGGTTGCCTTCAGGCGCTGCGTCGGCGCGGACAGCAGCTTCTCGACCAGCAACCGGGTCACCTCGTCGACGCGTGCCCGCGCGGCGGGCGCCAGGCCGGCTAGCTTCGGCTCGAGCCGCGCCAGCTCCGAGCGGCGCACGGCCTCGAAGCGCTCGCGGAGGGCGACGACCGTCGGCGTGGCCGCGCGCGAGCGGAGCCACGCCATGAACCTGTCGACCTCGCCATCGACCATCAGCTCGGCGAGATCGACCTGGGACTGGCGGCGCGCGAGGTTCTCCTGCACGATGGCGCGCAGGTCGTCGATGTTGTAGAGGAACACCTGCTCGATCCGGCTGGCGGCCGGATCGACGTCGCGCGGCACCCCCAGGTCGATGACGAACAGCGGCCGGTCGCGCCGCGGCCTCATCGCGAACTCGATGTCGGCGCGGGTGATGATGGGCGCGGCCGAGCCGGTCGCCGTCACCACGATGTCGCAGGACGTCAGCTCCCGCCTGATCTGGTCCCACGGAACGGCCTCGCCCCCCACCCGGGCGGCCAGCGCGGAGGCATGGGACGCCGTGCGGTTCGCCACCCCGATGCCGTGCACCTGCTGTGAGCGGAGGTGCGTGGCCGTCAGCTCGGCCATCTCGCCCGCTCCCACGAGCAGCGCCCGCAGGTTGGCGAGCTTGCCGAAGATCTTGCGCGCGAGCGAGATCGACGCGTAGCTGACCGAGACGGCGCCTTCGCCGAGCCCGGTCTCGGAGCGCACGCGCTTGCCGGCCCCGAACGACCAGTGGAACAGCCGGTTGAAGAAGACGCCCGTGTAGTGCTGTTCCGAGGCGAGCGTGAAGGCGTCCTTGACCTGCCCCAGTATCTGCGGCTCGCCGACCACCAGCGAGTCGAGGCCGGCCGCCACGCGGAACAGGTGGCGGGCGACATCGGCATCGGTCCGCACGTACAGGTGGGGTGCGATCTCGGGCTCCGGGACATCGTGGAATGCGCTCATGAAGGTGGTGAGCGTCCGGCGCATGCGCTGCGGATCGTCACAGATCGCATAGATCTCGGAGCGGTTGCAGGTCGACAGGACGACCACCTCGGTCAGCCCGGGCAGCTGGCCGAGATCCGCGAGCGCATCGGCCACGCCCCGCCGCGTGAAGTCGACCCGCTCGCGCAGGTCGATCGGCGTGCTGTGGTGGCTTGCGCCGAGCAGGAACAGGTTCATGAGCCTGGGATTGCGAATCGCGCGACGCGGCCGGCGAGCCGTCAGTAGAAGTTGTGGCTCCGCGTCACGAAGTAGCCTATCGGCACGAAATTGAGCAACATTACAGTGAAGCCCACGGCCGACAGCACGGCCGTCCGCCGCCCGCTCCAGCCGATGGAGCGCCGGGCGTACAGCGCGAACGAGTAGACCACCCACATCAGGATCACGATGAAGATCTTCGGGTCGAGCAACGACATCGCCTGCACGCGCGGATCCACCGCGCCGGCCTGCACCTGCAGCAGCCAGATCGCGCCGACGGCCAGGCCGAGCGTCAGGAACAGCCAGCCGACCGTGATCGCCCGTCCGTTCATGACATCGAGCACGCGCAGCGAGGGCAGGCGCGAGTAGAAGAAGCCCAGGTGCTTGGCCTTCAGCTCCTTGAAGAGGAGCACGTAGGTGATGCCGATCACGCAGGCGAGGGCGAAGCTCGCGTAGGCGAACAGCAGCGACAGCACGTGAACCGCGAACCACGGGCTGTCGAGCACGGGCGGCCGGGCCGCCACCGTGTTCGTGACGGCCGGAATGGCCTGCAGCAGCGTCATGGTCGGCACGATGAACACGCCCATCGCCCGCTCGTTGGTCATGGTCTCCGTGTACAGGTACGCGAGCGCCAGCAGGCAGACGAACGCCGAGATGGCCCCGGTCGTGCCGACGACGGGGAGATGTCCTACCTGCATCGTCTGCATGCCGATGACGAAGGTGTGCGCCAGCACGCCGCAGGCAAGCACCAGCGTGGCGAGGCGTCCCGCCGACTCGCTGCGCCGCGCGAAGTAGGTCGCGTAGGCAGCGGAGGCGGCCGCGTACAGCACCAGGGGCACCGAGGTCACGCGAGATGTTCCGGCCTCCTAGCCGGTCGGTGCGTAGTAGCCCTGCTTGGTGCGGGTCGTGGCCCGGTCCCGGTCCACGCGCACCACGGTCCGGCGCCACTGGCCGTTGCGCAACGGGTTCGCGGAGATGTACCCGAGGGTGTACTGGCTCGACAGCTCGTCGGAGATCTGCTCGTAGATCGCCGGCAGATCCTGCACGTCGCCGGGGAAGAACGAGCGTCCGCCGGTTTCGTAGGCCAGCTGTCGCAGCACGAAGTCGGCCTCCCGGAATCCAGACCGCCGATCGTCATCGTCCTGCAGCCCGATGGTGTAGATGGCGGTCTCCGAGCGCTTGGCCAGCTCGAGCACCTCCTCGAAGGTGAGCAGGCTCGAGGTGTCCTCGCCGTCCGAGAGCACGACGATCGCCTGGCGCCGCACCTCGGCCATCCGCAGCGGCGCCTTGCTCAAGCCCTTGAGCGAGATGTAGAGGGCGTTGTAGAGCGAGGTCGAGCCCCCGGCGGACGTCCGCCGGATGGCGCGCCCGAGGTGATCGAGGTCGTTGGTGAATCCCTGCAGGATCTCGACCCTGCTGTCGAAGTCGATGATCTCCGCCAGGTCGTCCGGCTTCAGCCCCTGCGCGAAGCCGATCGCGGCTTCCTGCGCGGTCCGCATCCGCTCGTCCATGCTCGCGCTGGTGTCCATCAGCAGCGACAGGGCGATCGGGAGCTGCGAGCGGTTGAAGAAGGTGATCTCCTGTTGCACGCCGTCCTCGTAGACCGCGAAGTCGTCCCGGTCCAGGTCGGTGATGAAGCGGTTCTCGGTGTCCGTCACCGTGACGTTGAGCGAGACCACGTCCACCCCGGCGCGGAACGACGGCAGCAGCGTGGGGTCGTCCTGCTGCGGCTGCCGGCCCCCCAGCAGGACCACGCCGGCGGTCGTGATCAACGCGACGAGGCAGGACGCGAAAGGTCGCATCATTTTCTTCTACAGCGCAGACTCCTAGCGCTCCCCCGGCACGGGCGTCTGCCGTACGTCCACTCCGTCGCGGGCGACGCGCACCTCGACATCTCGCGGCGGGATGAGCGTGGCTGGCCGGGAGTAGACGACCAGGTACTGATTCAACAGCTCGGCGGCCACCGCCCGCAGCGTGGCCTCCGCCGCCATGCTCGCGAGCATGTCCCGCCGCCGGCCGCCGCCGGCCGGCGGGGCGCGGTTGAGCGCCCGGTCGCGGTCGAGCCGCCAGCGGGCCAGCCGCCAGCGGGCCAGCCCGTCGTCCCGCGGGGCGCCGAAGCCGGCCGCCCCGAACCCGGGCCGCCGGACGCCGGGCGGACCGGACCGGACCGGACCGAACGGAAAACCGGACGAGGTGCGCGAGCCCGCCCCGGTCAGCACGGCCGCATGCACCGTGACCCCGGCCTGCTCGATGTCGCGAATCAGGCTCGTCGCATCGACGTGGCTGTGGTCCAGCCCTTCGGTGGCGAGCACGACCATCACGGGCCGCGTCGCGCCGCGCCTGACGAAGCCGCGGGTCGTCTCCGACATGGCGTCGAGCAGATAGGACGCGGTCCGCGAGTAGGCGAAGATGCCCGCGGCACCCTCCCGCAGGCGGGCCGCCTCGCGCGTGGACGGCACGAGGATGCGCGGCCGCCCGCCGAAGCTGATGATGGAAATCTCGCTCTCGGGGTGGAGCGCGTCGACGAACGCGTCGACGCCGTTGCGGAAATTGGCGACGGCGCCGGACGCGGCCTCGCTCGTGTCGACCAGCAGCGCGATCTGCCGGGGTCGCGTGTCGCGCCCCGCGCGCAGCACCTCGCGCGCCGCGCCGTCCTCGCGGACCTCGAAATCCCCGGCCTGCAGGCCGGGGACAGGGGCGCCGTCGCCGTCCACGACGCTGACCACCAGGCTGCGCACGGCGGGCTGCGCGCCCCCCGTGCCGGCTGCGGCAAGCAGCGTCGCGAGGGCCGCACAGACGACCGTCGCGGCACGAACGTCCAGCATAGTCTTCCCTCGCGAAGTATAGGTCTCCGCCGCGGACCCGGTCAAGACGGAAAACCGTTGCAAATACGGGAGTTGTGGGAACGGCTCGCGACCGCTGCCGGCCGACGCGCCGCTTGACACCCGCTTGGACGCAATGCTATAAAATCCGCGGTTTCCGGTCCTCATTTCACGCCATCCGTCATGGTCAGCCTGCATGGCGCGGGCTGAGTTCTCCGGCGAGCCAGGCGAGGAAGGTAGCGATCGATGTCCCGGCCGGCGGGAGCGACCGGGTGGGACCTGTCGATGCCACAGTAGCCATGTTGGATACGTACATCCCGGTTTTCCTGTTCATCCTGGTCGCGCTCGGCTTCGCCATCTTCACGTTGATGGTGGCCGGCCTGGTGCACCCGCGCCGCTACAGCCGGGTGAAGCTCCAGCCCTACGAGTGCGGCATCGAGCCGCTCACCGACGCCCGCGATCGGTACAGCGTGCGCTACTACCTGGTGGCCATGCTGTTCGTCATCTTCGACGTCGAGACCGTGTTCATGTTCCCGTGGGCGGTGATCATGGACGAGCTGGCGCTCTTCGGTCTCATCGAGATGCTGGTCTTCCTGTTCATCCTGGTGGTGGGCTACGTGTATGCCTGGCGCAAGGGCGCCCTGGAATGGACGTGATGGCGGACGATACGAAGCGCGACGCCGGCAAGCCGGACCGCACGCCGGGCAGAGCCGACGCCCCGGCAGCTCCACCCGAGGCCGCCGCGCCGAAGGGGGCCACGCCGTCCGGGGCCGCCGCGAAGGCGCCGGCAGCGGAGCCCGGGAAGGCTCCGGCCGCCCCGGCGGCACGGAAGCCGGCCGCGAAGGCCGCCGCCAGGCCGCGGCCGAAGCCGGCCCCGAAGGCTCCACCGGAGCCGCCCAAGGGGCCGACCGATCCCGAGCCGCCCGCCGATCTCGAGGTGCCGGCCGTCGTGCAGGCCCTGCAGGCAGGCGTGCCCGGGGCCGTCACGCGGGTGACGTACTGGGTCGGCGACTGGTCGGTCATCGTGCCGGCCGACCGGCTGCTGGACGTCATGAACTTCCTGCGCACCGACGCGGCGGCCGACTTCGACTACTGCTCCGATGTCACCGCGACCGACTGGCCCCCCCGGCAGCAGCGGTTCGACGTCATCTACTGTCTCTACTCGACCCGCCTGCGGCACCGGCTGCGAGTCAAGGTGCGCGCGGCCGAGGGCGAGCCGGTGCCGTCCGTCACGGGGATCTGGTCCGGCGCCAACTGGCTTGAGCGGGAGGTGTACGACCAGTTCGGGGTGAACATCGTCAACCATCCGGACCTGCGCCGCATCCTGATGCCCGACGAGTGGCAGGGCCATCCCCAGCGCAAGGACTACCCGCTGGAGGGCCCGGGCGAGTTCCTGATGGAGAACCCGCAGGATTGGCTGCGGCTGTGGAATCTGCCGGATGAGGCAGAGATCGAATAGCGTGTGGGACGACGATGACCATTGAAGCGCCGCGGCGTGTCGGTCAGGCGTTCGATACCGACGAGCTCGTCCTGAACATGGGGCCGCAGCATCCCAGCACGCACGGCGTGCTGCGGGTGGTGTTGCGTCTCGACGGCGAGCGCGTGGTCGACGCCGACTGCGTGATCGGCTACATCCACCGCGGGGTGGAGAAGCTCTGCGAGAACCGCGACTGGACCCAGATCGTGCTGCTGACCGACCGCATGGACTACGTCGCGGCGGCGACCAGCAATCTCGGCTACGTCGAGACGGTCGAGAAGCTCATGCAGGTCGAGGTCCCGCGCCGCGCCCGCTACATCCGCACGATCCTGGCCGAGCTGCAGCGCATCGCGAGCCACTGCCTCTGGCTGGGGACGCACGCGATGGACATCGGCGCGATGACGGTCCTCCTCTACTCGTTCCGCGAGCGCGAGCACGTGCTGGACCTGTTCGAGGAGTACTGCGGCGCGCGCCTGACCTACAACTCGATGCGGGTCGGCGGCCTGCCGCTGGACATTCCGACGGGCTGGGACAAGAAGGTCAGCGCGTTCTGCGACCTGATGGAGCCCAAGCTCGACGAGTACGAAGATCTGCTGACCAACAACCGGATCTGGGTCGGCCGCACCCGCGACATCGGCGTGATCTCGGGCGAGGAGGCGACCGCGCTGGGGCTGTGCGGCCCGCCGCTGCGCGGCTCCGGGGTGTCGCGGGACGTGCGCAAGGACGAGCCGAACGCGGCGTACGAGGAGTTCGACTTCGACATCCCGCTGGGGACCCGCGGCGACACGTACGACCGCTATCTCATCCGGCTGGAGGAGTTCAAGCAGTCGATCCGCATCATCCGGCAGGCCCTCGAGGGGTTGCCCGAGGGGCCGATCCTGGGCAAGGTCCCGCGGCTGATCAAGCCGCCGGCCGGAGAGACCTACCATGCCGTGGAATCGCCGAAGGGCGAGCTCGGCTACTTCATCGTCAGCGACGGCCGCTCCACGAACCCGTATCGCTTCCGGGTGCGTCCGCCGTCGTTCTGCAACCTGCAGGGGTTGCGCAGGCTGGTGAAAGGGCATCTGGTGGCCGACGTGGTGGCCCTGATCGGGACGATCGACATCGTGCTCGGCGAGGTGGACCGGTAGCTCATGCTGGATTCGTTCATCATTCCGCTGCTGAAGATCGCCGTGTTGCTGAACGCGGTGCTCGTGGCCGTCACCTTCATGGTCCTGATGGAGCGCAAGGTGATGGCCTGGGCGCAGGCGCGGCTCGGCCCGATGCGGGTCGGCCCCTACGGCATCCTGCAGGCGATCGTCGACCCCATCAAGCTGATCCTGAAGGAAGACATCACGCCCGTCGCCGCGGACAAGTGGGTCTTCACGATCGCGCCGATCATGAGCCTCGTGCCGGCGCTGGTCGTGTTCTCGGTCGTGCCGTTCGGTCCGGACCCGCTCTACTACGTGGCCGACATCAACGTCGGATTGCTGTTCATCGTCGCAGTCACCTCGATCGGGGTGTACGGCATCATCCTCGGCGGCTGGGCCTCGAACAGCAAGTACCCGCTGCTGGCCAGCCTGCGCGCCTCGGCGCAGCTGATCAGCTACGAGATTGCCGTCACGATGACGCTGGTGAGCGTCATCCTCACGGCGGGCACGTTGAACCTCGTCGGCATCGTCGAGGCGCAGCGCGAGGCGGGCGTCTGGTTCGGGTTCATCCAGCCCGTGGCGTTCGTGCTGGTGTTCATCGGCGGCCTCGCGGAGACCAACCGCGTGCCCTTCGATCTGCCGGAGGCCGAGACGGAGCTGACCGGCGGCTTCCACACCGAGTACAGCGGCATGCGGTTCGCCCTGTTCTTCCTGGCGGAGTACGCCAACATCATCGTGATCTCGGCCATCGTCACCATCATGTTCCTGGGCGGATGGATGCGTCCGTTCCCCAACGTGGAGGCGCTGGCATTCCTCGATCTGATTCCCTCGTGGGTCTGGCTCGTCGGCAAGGTCTTCCTGTTCCTGTACGTGTTCATCTGGATCCGCGCCACGTTGCCGCGCTACCGCTACGACCAGCTGATGCAGCTGGGATGGAAGGTCCTGATCCCGATCGCCATCGGGAACCTGGTCATCACCGGGATCGTGAAGGTTCTGGTGTAACGCGGAGGACGTCATCAGCCGATGCTTGAAGCGGTCGTGTTCTACACGCTGGCGGTTCTGATTCTGGGGTTGGGGATTCTCGTGGTCTCCGCCCGCAGCGCCGTGCACAGCGTGTTGTTCCTCGTGGTCAACTTTCTGCTGGTCGCCATCCTCTACGTGACGCTCAGCGCCCAGTTCGTGGCGGTCATCCAGGTGCTGGTGTACGCGGGGGGGATAGTCGTCCTGTACCTGTTCGTGGTGATGCTGGTGAGCCTCAAGCGGGCGCCGGAGCAGCACGCCGACACGCGGCGGCTGGGCATGACCGGCGCGGTGCTGGCAGGCGTGGTGCTGCTCGAGGTGATCTGGATCGTGGTATCCGGCACCTCGAGCGCGGACGCCCCCGCCGGCGCGGCCGGCGCCGGGTTGCCGGCGCGCATCAGCGACCCGATGCTCAACACCGAGCAGATCGGCTGGGTGCTCTACACCGAATACCTCATCCCGTTCGAGGTGGCCTCGATGCTGCTGCTGGTCGCGATGATCGGCGCCATCGTGCTCGCGAAGAAGAATCTGTAGGTATCCGAAGGTGCTCGAAATCACACCGCTGCACTACACAGCCCTGTCGGCCGCGCTCTTCGTGATCGGCGTGATCGGCGTGCTCGTGCGACGCAACATCATCATCATCTTCATGTCGATCGAGCTGATCCTCAACGCGGTGAACATCAACCTGGTCGCGCTCTCGAGTCAGCTCCAGAATCTGGTGGGGCAGGTGTTCGTCGTGTTCGTGATAGCGGTCGCGGCGGCCGAGGCCGCGGTGGGGCTCGGCATCATCATCGCGTTCTACCGCAACAAGGAGACCGTGAACATCGACGAGATGAGCTTGATGCGATGGTGACGGCGAACGGCTGAACAATGGACTTGATCTGGCTCATTCCGGTACTGCCGGGCATCGGCGCCGCGCTCAACGGACTGTTCGGCGTGCGCTACTTCGACAAGCGCACGGCGGCCTACGTGGCCTGCGGCACGATGGCGGCGTCGTTCCTGCTCTCGGTCGGGGCGTTTGCGCAGCTCCTCGGCCTCCCCGGCGAGGAGCGCTTCCACCAGGTGACCGTGGCCAGCTGGATTCCGCCCATTCCGCTCGAGACGGAGGGCGGCATCGGCTCGTTCGAGGTGCCCTGGGCGTTCACGCTCGATCCGCTGTCCGGGATGATGATCCTGGTCGTCACCGGCATCGGGCTCCTCATCCACGTGTACTCGGTGGCCTACATGGACCACGAGCCGCGCCCGGCCTACGCGCGGTTCTTCTGCTACCTCAACCTGTTCTGCTTCTTCATGCTGCTGCTCGTGCTCGGCAGCACCTTCCTGGTGATGTTCGTCGGGTGGGAGGGCGTCGGACTCTGCTCGTACCTGCTGATCGGTTTCTGGTACCACAAGCAGAGCGCTGCGGACGCCGGCAAGAAGGCGTTCATCGTCAACCGGATCGGCGACTGGGGCTTCATTCTCGGCATCTTCCTGGTCTTCTTCACCTTCGGCACGCTCGACTTCCATGCCGTGGCCCAAATGGCCGCCGAGAGGCCCGTCGAGGCGGGCGCCATGGGGGTCATCTCGCTAATCTGCCTGCTGCTGTTCGTGGGCGCCGTCGGCAAGAGCGCGCAGATTCCGCTCTACGTCTGGCTGCCCGACGCCATGGAGGGGCCCACGCCGGTGTCCGCGCTGATTCACGCGGCCACCATGGTCACGGCGGGCGTCTACATGGTCGGGCGCAACGCCGTGCTGTTCGCGCACGCGCCGATGGTCATGGAGATCGTCGCCATCATCGGCCTGGCCACGGCGATCATGGCCGCGACGATCGGGCTGGTGCAGACCGACATCAAGCGGGTGCTCGCCTATTCCACCGTGTCGCAGCTCGGCTACATGTTCCTGGCGACCGGTGTCGGCGCGTTCGCCGCGGGCGCGTTCCATCTCATGACCCACGCCTTCTTCAAGGCGCTGCTCTTCCTCGGCAGCGGATCGGTGATCCACGCCATGAACGAGGAGCAGGACATGCGGCGGATGGGCGGGCTCAAGAAGTACATGCCCGTGACGTACGCCACCATGGGCATCGGCGCACTGGCGATCGCGGGCGTCCCGCTGCTGTCCGGCTTCTTCAGCAAGGACGAGATTCTGTACCGCACGTTCCTGCACAACCGGCTGTTCTG
Organism: Vicinamibacterales bacterium; assembly: GCA_963665465.1. Lineage (GTDB taxonomy): Bacteria > Acidobacteriota > Vicinamibacteria > Vicinamibacterales > UBA8438 > JAAXGX01. Next base: position 1,529,856 of record OY762226.1, on the reverse strand, counting down.
GGCGCTGGCCGTGGTGGCGGCCGGCATGACCGCCTTCTACATGTTCCGTCTCATCTTCATGACGTTCTACCAGGAGTACCGCGGGCCGGCCTGGGAAGACGGTCACGGCGATCACCATGAAGGCGAGGGCGGCCACCACGCCTGGCACGGCCCGCACGAGTCGCCGCGGCTGATGACCGTGCCGCTCATCGTCCTGGCGGTCGGCGCGGTCCTGGCCGGCTACGTCGGCGTGCCCGCGGCGCTCGGCGGCAGCAACGCCATCGAGCACTTCCTCGAGCCGAGCTTCGTGGCCCATGCCGGCGGGGAAGGGGGGCACGGAGAGACGGCCCACCTCTCGCACGCGGCCGAGCTCGGCCTGATGGCCATCTCGGTGCTGATTGCCGGCCTCGGCATCTTCCTCGCGTACCGCAACTACATCCAGCGGCCGGAAACGGCCGACGAGTGGGCCGAGCGGTACGCGGGACCGCACCGCGTGCTGACCAACAAGTACTACGTCGACGAGCTGTACGACGCCACCGTCGTGAACGGCACGATGTCCGGCGCGCGGGGCCTCTGGGGGTTCGACGCCAAGGTGGTCGACGGCGCGGTGAACGGCGCGGGCTGGACCACCGTCGCCTCGTCGAAAATCTCCCACGTGCTCGACAAGCACGTGGTCGACGGGCTCGTCAACCTGGTCGGCTGGATCTGCCAGGAGGGCAGCTACGGCTTCCGCCGGGTTCAGACCGGCCTAATCCAGAACTATGCGTTCGCCACGCTGGTTGGCGTGTTCGCCTTCGTGACCTGGTTTCTCGTCGGGCGCTGACCCGCATTCAAGACCATGAGCAACGCCGCCGGATTTCCCTTGCTGTCACTGATTCTCTTCACCCCGCTGGTCGGCGTGGTGCTCCTGCTGCTGACGGACCGGCGGCAGGAGGAGCGCATCCGGTGGATCGCCAATGCCACCGTCGGGGTCGGGTTCCTCGTCTCGCTGCCGCTGTGGTTCTGGTACGACACGCAGGATGCCGGCTGGCAGTTCGTCGAGCGCCTCGCCTGGATTCCCTCGATCGGGGCCGAGTACTTCCTGGGCGTGGACGGCTTCAGCGCGCTGCTCATCCTCCTGACGACGCTGATGGGCGTCATTGGGGTGCTGTCGTCATGGACGGCCATCACCGTCCGGGTGAAGGAGTACTACGTCTTCCTGCTGGCGCTGCAGACGGGCATGCTGGGCGCGTTCATGGCGCTCGATTTCCTGCTGTTCTTCCTCTTCTGGGAAGTGATGCTGGTGCCGATGTACTTCCTCATCGGCATCTGGGGCAGCGACAACCGGCTGTACTCGGCCATCAAGTTCTTCCTGTTCACGCTCGTCGGCAGCGTCGTGATGCTGCTGGGGATTCTGGCGGTCTACTTCTACAACCACAGCGTGACCGGGGTGTACACCTTCGACATCACGCAGTTCCACCAGCTCAACATCCCGTTCGACATGCAGTGGTGGATCTTCCTCGCCTTCTTCCTCGGGTTCGCGGTCAAGGTCCCCATGTTCCCGTTCCACACCTGGCTGCCGGACGCCCACACGGACGCGCCGACGGCCGGTTCGGTCATCCTGGCGGCCGTGCTGCTGAAGATGGGCACGTACGGGTTCATCCGGTTCAGCCTGCCGATCCTGCCGGAGGCCACCGCCTCGTTTGTGCCGCTGGTCGTCGGCCTGTCGATTGTCGGCATCATCTACGGCGCGCTGGTCGCGATGGCGCAGAAGGACTGGAAGCGGCTCGTGGCCTACTCGAGCGTGAGCCACATGGGCATGGTGATGCTCGGCATGTTCGCCCTGACGCCGGTCGGGATAACCGGCAGCATCGTGCAGCAGCTGAACCACGGCATCTCCACGGGCGCGCTCTTCCTGATCGTGGGCATCGTCTACGAGCGCCGCCACACGCGCGAGATTGCCGAGTACGGGGGGCTGTCGAAGGTGATGCCGGTCTACGCGGCGATCTTCCTGGTGATGACGATGTCGTCGATCGGGCTGCCGACGCTCAACGGCTTCATCGGCGAGGTGCTGATCCTGCAGGGCATCTTCGTGGTCAGCAAGTTCTGGGCGTTCGTGGCCGCGAGCGGCATCGTGCTCGGCGCCGCCTACATGCTCTGGCTGTATCAGCGGACGATGTTCGGCAACGTCGACAATCCGAAGAACGAGAACCTGCCCGACCTCAGCATGCGCGAGATCTGGACGTTCGTGCCGCTGCTCGTGCTGGCCGTCTGGATCGGCCTGTATCCGAAGCCGTTCCTCGACCGCCTGGAGACGTCGGTGGACAACGTGATGACGCGTGTGAACAGCGACTACACACCCCGGCTGGCGGCCGCCGGTGCGGAGGCCGGCGAGCGCGGCGCGCCGTCGGGCAACGGCGGCGCGCAGACGCCGATTCGCGGAGGCGCCAGGTAGATGGCGGCACTCGGTTTCTCGCCCAGCGACTTCTACTACCTCCTGCCCGAGTTGATCCTGACGGCCGGGGCGCTGCTGCTGCTGCTCGTCAACGTCATCGTTCCCCGGCGCGACGACCTGCTGTTCGGCCTCTCGATGGGCACCCTGGCTGCCAGCGCCCTGGTGCTGCTGTCGTTCGCCGGGGTCGATGTCGTCATCTCCCGGGGGCTGCTGGCGGTCGACGGGTTCGCCCTGTTCTTCAAGCTGATCTTCCTCGTGTCGGCGGCGTTGACGATCATGATGTCGGCGCGCTACCTGCGCGTCGAGGGGGCGCGGGCCGGCGAGTACTACTTCCTCATCCTGTGCGCGACGCTCGGGATGATGTTCATGGCCAGCGGCGTCGATCTCATCACGCTGTTCATCGGCCTGGAGACGATGGCCATCGCGTTCTACATCCTGGCCGGCTATCTGAAGCCGAGTCCCCGGTCGAACGAGGCGGCCGTCAAGTACTTCCTGCTCGGCGCATTCTCCCTGGGCATTCTGCTGTACGGCATGTCGATCGTCTACGGCGCGACGGGCTCCACCCGGCTGGAGGAGATCGCCGTGGCGCTGGCCGCGCAGGACGGCGGTCTCGTGCTGAGCCTGGGCATGATTCTCCTCGCCGTGGGCATGGGATTCAAGATCGCGGCCGTGCCGTTCCACATGTGGGCGCCCGACGTGTACGAAGGGGCGCCCACGCCGGTGACGGCGTTCCTGTCGGTTGGTTCGAAGGCCGCCTCGTTCGCGATGCTGCTGCGCCTCTTCATCGAGGGGCTGGCGCCGCTGACCCCCGACTGGCAGGTGGTGTTCGCCTTCCTCGCCGTCGTGACGATGACGGTCGGCAACATCGCGGCGATCACGCAGAGCAACATGAAGCGGATGCTGGCCTACTCGTCGATTGCGCACGCCGGCTACGTGCTGATCGGCGTGGTGGCGGCGACCGAGCGCGGCGTCGCGGCGGCGCTGGTCTACCTCTGGGTCTACCTGTTCATGCAGCTGGGCGCCTTCGCCGTCATCACGATGCTGCGGCGTCGGGACGTGGTCGGCGACGAGCTCAAGGACCTGAGCGGCCTGTTCGTGCGCAGTCCGATTGTGGCCGTCGCGATGCTGCTGTTCATGCTGTCGCTGGGGGGCATCCCACCGACCGCCGGATTCATGGGCAAGGTGTGGATCTTCGGCGCCGCGGTCGACCAGGGGTTCATCTGGCTGGCCGTGGTCGGCGTCGTGAACAGCGCGATCTCGCTCTACTACTACCTCCGCGTGGTCGTGTTCATGTTCTTCAGGGAGGAAACGACCGGCTCGGAGATCACGCTGGGTCCGGCGATGGCGACCGCGCTGGCCGTCGGTGTGGTCGGCACGATTTTCTTCGGCATCTATCCCCAGTTGCTGTTCGACCAGGCCCAGAACGCGGCCACGCTGTTCGGGTCGGCCGCTTCTTCCGCGATGCTTCGCTAGGAGTCTGCGCCGTAGAACGGCGTAGACTGCCGGCGAGGGTTGGTTGGGCGGCAACCGGAGCCGGAGGCGACGATTGCCGGGCTAGTCCGCTTCAATCAGACGGGGCTTTGCCCCGCACCCCCGGCGTCCGCTTGCGGGCAGCCCCCACATGCGCGTGGCCGCGCACCCAGGGGACAGAAGGCTTCGATCAGACGGGCTGCAGTCGGTGGTGAGACGCCGCGTCGCAGCGGTGGCGGCGGCACCGGGCGAGCAGGCGCGGCGCCCCGATGGTTCCCGGGGCGCCGCCGGACGGTCTCTGGCCGTGCGCGCCAACCGCTTGCGGCGGGCGCGCGTCAGCCTTGGGCGGGTGGCTGGACCTGCTCGAGGGCTTCGTCGATGAGGGCCTGGTTGTCGGCCGGGGACAGATTGCGGCGGATCAGCTTCGAGGCGATCATGATCGAGACGTCGACGGCCTCGCGGCGGATCTGGGCCAGTGCGCGATCCCGTTCCTGCTGGATCTGACGCTCGGCGTTCTCACGAATCGACTGCGCCTCCTGCTGCGCCTGCCGGCGCAGGTCCTCGCGGAGCTTCGCCGCATCGGAACGGGCCTCCACGACGATGGCGTCGGCCTCGCCGCGCGCCTTGCCGATGATTGCCTGCGATTCCTGCTGGACCTGCTCGAGCTCCTTCCGTGCCCGGTCCGCGTCGTCGAGCGACTTGCGGATGCCGGCCTGCCGCTCGTCGAGGGCTGCCAGCAGCGGGCCCCAGGCGTACCGCTTCAGCAGGTACAGCAGGACCAGGAAGACGAGAATGGTCCAGACGAACAGCCCGGGGTCGGGTTGGACGAGCGCGTTGTCCATGGTGCTTCGTTCCTACGCGAGGATCAGGATGAGGAAGATGAAGACCTCGGCCAGGATTGCCACGCCTTCGAGCAGAAACAGCGGCAGGTTGATGGCGCCCGTGATCTGGGCGGCCGCGTTCGGCTGGCGGGCGATTCCCTCGGCGGCAGCCGCGGCGAACCGGCCGATGCCCAGGCCCGCGCCGATGACGACCAGTCCGAGCCCAATCGCGGCGCCGAAATAGTGCAGAACTTCCATGCAGGTAACCTCCGTCTTGCTGGTTTGTCTAGTGGTGCACGTTGATGGCCATGCCGATGAACACGGCCGACAGTAGCGTGAAGACGTACGCCTGAACGAGGACGACGATGATCTCGAGGCCGTTGATGCCGACCGCCAGCGGGACGGAGACGAACAGTCCGACGCCGATGCCGGCGAGGTTGCTTCCGAACTCGCGGGCGAACAGGAAGACGAACGACAGGATGGCGAGAATCGCGATGTGGCCGCCGGTCATGTTGGCGGCGAGCCGCATGGTCAGGGCGAACGGCTTGACGAACATGCCCATGATCTCGATCGGGATCAGCAGGATGTAGACCGGCCAGGCCAGCCCGTGGGGCACCAGGTTCTTCCAGTGCTGGATGAAGCCGTGGGCCAGCGTGCCGGCGATGATGATCGAGAAGAACGTGATCGTGGCGAGCGCGGCCGTGACGTTGAAGTTGGCCGTGGCGGTGGTGCCGCCGTGAATGATGTTCTTGACGAGCGAGTGCTCGCCGGTATGCAGCACCGTGTGGTCGATCAGCCCCAGCACCTCGAAGACCGGAATCAATCCGATCACGTTCGCGCTCAGGATGAAGAAGAAGAAGGTGAGGACCAGCGGCGCCCACGTCCGGACGTACTTCGCGCCCACGTTGGGGAGGACGATCGAGTCGCGGATGAACTCGACGACGAACTCCAGGGCGTTCATGAAGCCGCTGGGGACGAGCCGCTCCTGCTGCAGGTAGCGCCGGACCGCCGTCGTGATCAGCAGGAAGACCGCCGTCGCGACCAGCAGCAGCATGAAGACGTGCTTCGATATCGAGAAGTCGATGCCGAAGACGGCCGGCAGGTGCAGGATCGGGTGGTCGGGCGCACTGTTCGTGACGTGGTCGATGATCACCTGGCCGGCGTCGAATCCGCCCTCGCCATGCTCGGCCGCATGATCGACGGCGTGGTCGGTCGCGTGATCGTTCGGTTCGGCGTGCTGCGGTTGTGGCATGTCTTCCGGTTGTGGCATGTCTTCGAGGAAGGTGAATCCAGCAGTGTCAGCCCGTGAACAAGCGTTGCAGATGTATCGCCTCGGCGAGATGCAGCACCACGAACGCGGCGGTGAAGCTTCCCGCGAACCAGATCGCGTCGAGCGAGAGCAGGCCGACGGCGACAGTCATGTACAGGCCGAACACCACCAGCTTTCCCAGGAACGCGCGCACCAGCAGGCGCGTCAACCGTTCCGGACTCCGCTTGTACGTGCGGTCCGTCAACGCCAGCGAACCGATGCTGACGACGAGCGGGCCGGCCATGCCCAGCAGCACCTCGAGCGCCGCACCGGGCACCAGCGCCGCGACAACCGCGCCGGCCGCGACGACGACCGCGGCCGCAACCCATACGTCCCGCATCGGTCACGATTTCAGGACCGTCTTGGCCAGCTCGTAGAAGCCGACCAGCAGTCCGAGCAGCAGCCCGGCCAGCAGACCCCACGGCTCGGTCTGCTGCCAGCGGTCCAGAAGATGCCCCGCGCCGCCGAGCAGGAGAATCGCTCCGATCAGCGAGTAGCTGGCTGCCGCCGCCGGTCCCGCTCTGCGGAAATTGGCTTGCAGCTGCTGCAGGGAGCGCGCCAGAAACCGGTCTCGCTCATCGGGCATGTGAAACTCGGCCCGAGAGCAGGTCGCCCAGGGCCGCCAGGGCCGCCCCGGCGCCGTCCAAGGTGCATTCTGCACGGCGCCGCCTCCCGGAACGGAACAAAACGACCCATGATAGCAGACTTACCTCCTGCCAGCAACTCGGCATCTGGCCACCCCTCTCCCCGACACCCCCCGGGGGCGGCGGCGGGTCCGCGCATATACTCCCGCCATGATCGTCATCACGCAGGTCGACGCGTTCACCGACACGGTGTTCGGCGGCAACCCGGCCGCCGTCTGCGTCCTGGAGGAGGCGAGGGAAGCCGCCTGGATGCAGGCCGTGGCGGGCGAAATGAACCTGTCGGAGACCGCATTCCTCCGGCGGCGGTCGGACGGGGCGTTCGATCTCCGCTGGTTCACGCCCACCGTCGAGGTGGACCTGTGCGGGCATGCGACGCTGGCGGCCGCGCACGTGCTCTGGGCGCAGGGCGTGGGCGCGCCCCCCGGCGAGCTGCGCTTCCACACGCGGTCCGGGTTGCTGACCGCGTGCCGTTGCGACGGCTGGATCCAGCTCGATTTCCCGGCCGACCCGCCGCGGCCGGTCGCGGCGCCCGACGGGTTGCTCGAGGCGCTCGGCGTCGAGCCTCGCTATCTGGGGCGCGGCCGCTTCGATTACCTGGCCGAGCTCGAGTCGGAAGCCGCGGTGCGCGCGCTGCGTCCCGACCTCCACCGCCTCCGGGCGGTGCCCATGCGCGGCGCGATCGTCACCGCGCGGGCCTCCACGCCCGGCTTCGACTTCGTCTCGCGCTTCTTCGCGCCGGCGTCGGGCGTGGACGAGGATCCGGTCACCGGCTCGGCCCACTGCTGCCTGGGCCCGTACTGGTCGCGGCAGAGGGGCCGCGACGATCTCACCGCCTGTCAGGCCTCGTCCCGCGGCGGCGTGGTGCGCGTGCGCGTCGGCGTCGACCGGGTGTTGCTGCTGGGGCAGGCGGTGACGGTGTTCAGGGCCGAATTCAGCGCACCGTGAACTCGTAGCAGCCGGGGGTGACGAGCAGGCGGCTGCGGCTGGCGAACGAGAGGCTGGTCGGCTCGACGATGCCGGCGGCGCGGAGCCTGAGGGTGCGCACCTTCTCGCCGTCCGCATCGTAGACGTAGACGTACGGGACGGTCAGCGCGATCCACAGGTAGCCGTCCGGATCGACGGCCGCCGTGCGCACGGTCGGCGGGACGATGGGCACGGTCCGGCCGCGGCCGATCGGGCGGCGCGGCCAGGTGGTGGGCAGGGCCGCTATCAGGCCGTCGAGCTCGCGGCCCTGGATGTGGCGCTCGAACAAGAGTTGGCCGTTCGCGTCGTACTTGCGAAACACCGGAACGCCGGCCTGGAAGACGAAGTAGTAGCCGCCCTGCGGGTTCAGGAGTGGCAGGCCGCTGTTGAGCGCGAGGTGCACGTCCCGGTCAGCCTCGTGACCGGTGCGCCGGAAGACGCCGAACGTGTGGAACGGGTGTCCGGCGAGGCTGAACTCCGTCATCAGGCCGCCCAGCTCCGGCTGGCTCATCACGATGGCGCGCCCGGTGAACTGCAGCGAGGCGATGCCGGTCAGCACGAGGTCGCCCAGCGTGATGCGGGGCGCGGCGCGGCCAGGCAGGCGGAAGCCGCCGATGCGGGTCCCGTCGGGCTCGAAGATCTGCACGCGCTCGCGGCCCTCCGGAGCATCGGCCACTACGAATCGACCGTCAGCCGCCATGTGAAAGGCGCTGGCGCCCAGCAGGCGGCCGTCCTCGGGTCCGATCCGGACGATCTGCGACGCCTCGCCGGCGGCGGTGACACGGGACACGCTGTGCGAGCGGCGGTCGAAGACGTAGTAGTCGCCGTTCGAGGCCTGCCGGAATCCGGCCGGCGTGCGGAACTGCCCGACCACGTGGGGCGCCAGGCCGCCCGTCGAGCGGACCTCCTCGATTGGCCGTGACCATTGCGCCCCCGCCGCGCCTGCGGTCAGCACGAGCGCCACGAGCAGGCAGCGCATTCTCAGAAACGGGCGGTCTCGCGGATCGCCCCCAGGATGTCCGACGCCTGCGGCAGGATCTCCTCTTCGAGAATCGGATGGTAGGCGACCGGGCAGTCGAGGGCGCCGACCCGCTTCACCGGCGCGTCGAGGTGCTCGAACAACTCGCCCCCGATCCACGCCGCGAGCTCCGCTCCGAAGCCGCACGTCAGTTGATCCTCGTGGGCTATCACGACGCGGTTGGTGGCGCGCACCGCCCGGGCGATGCCCTCCCGGTCGCAGGGGGCGATGGTGCGCAGATCGAGCACGCGGACCTCGATGCCGTCCTGCCGGGCCTGCTCGGCGGCCAGCAGGGTGCGTTGCACGAGGGCGCCCCAGGTGACGACCGTGACGTCGGAGCCCTCGCGCCGGACGACGGAGCGGCCGAAGGGGAGCACGTAGTCCGGGCCCGGATAGGCGTCCTTGTTGTACGTCTGGCGGTACAGATGCTTGTGCTCGAGGAACAGCACGGGGTCGTCGCAGCGGATGGCGGTGCGCAGCAGGCCGGCGGCATCGGCGGCGGTCGAAGGAAAGACGACGCGCAGCCCCGGGCAGTGCGCGAAGATGCTCTCGCCGGACTGCGAGTGGTACAACGCGCCGCCGCGCAGGTAGCCGCCGATCGGGGCACGGATCACGAGGGGGCAGGCGAACGCGTTGTTCGAGCGGTACCGCAGCATCGTCAGCTCGTCGCGAATCTGCATCATGGCCGGCCAGATGTAGTCGAAGAACTGGATCTCGACCACCGGCTTCAGCCCGCGGATGGCCATGCCGATCGCGCGCCCGACGATGTTCGCCTCGGCGAGCGGCGAGTTGAAGACGCGCAGGTCGCCGAACGCGCGTTGCAGCCCGAGCGTAGCCTTGAACACGCCCCCCTTGCCCGGCAGATCCGCAAGGAGCTCGGACCGGCTGACGTCCGCCACGTCCTCTCCGAACACGACGATTCGCCGGTCCCGCTCCATCTCGTCCCGCAGCGTGCGGTTGATGGCCGCGACCATCGTGTCCGGCGCACCGGCCGGCCGCGGTGCGGCCTCGAAGTCCGCCGACGCGGGATCGACCGTTGGCGAATACAGATAGCGGGTCGCGGTGCCCGGGTCGGGCGGCGCTGCCGCGAGCGCCCGGTCGGCAGCCTCCTGCACCTCCCGGTCGACGTCGGCGGCGACCGCCGCCAGCTCCTTGCGGGTGGCCAGCGACCGCTCCAGGAGATACGCGGCGCACTGCTCCAGCGGATCCCGCGCGTCCTCGTCCTCGCGTTCCGCCGGGCTCTTGTAGGCCCGCTCGTCGTCCGACATCGAGTGCGAGTACGGGCGCGTGACGCTCGCCCGGACGAGCGCCGGACCCGAGCGCGCGCGGGCGTACCCGACGGCGTCCCGCATCGCCCCGACGCTCGCCGCCGCATCGGTGCCGTCGACGCGGATCACCTTCAGGCCCGGAAAGGACTCGACCAGGTGCGAGACGTCGCCGCCCGGTGTCTGGGCTTCCACGGGCACGGAAATCGCGTAGCCGTTGTCCTCGACCAGATACACGACGGGCAAGCCCCGCGTGCACGCCGTGTTGAGCGATTCCCAGAACTCTCCCTCGCTGGTCGACCCGTCCCCCAGCGCGACGAAGACGACCTCGTCGCCGTGTCCGGCGATGCTCTCGGCCAGCCCCGGCACGTGCCGGGAGATCTCGCCGGCTTCCGCGGCACCCACGGCATGCAGGCACTGGGTTGCGCAGGCGCTCGAGGGCGACACGATGTGAAGCCTCGTGGAGCACCAGTGCGTCGGCATCTGGCGCCCTCCCGAAAACGGATCGTCGCCCGCCCCCACGGCGCTCAGGAGCATCTCGAACGGCGTTACGCCGAGCGCCAGGCAGAGTGCCCGGTCGCGGTAGTAGGGGAAGAACCAGTCGTGTCCGGCCCGCAGCGCCATGCCCGCCGCGACCTGGATGGCTTCGTGTCCCGCGGCGCTGATCTGGAAGTAGGTTCGGCTCTGGTTCTTGAGCTGGATTTCCTTGTCGTCGAGCCGGCGCGACAGCAGCATCGTCCGGTAGAAGCGGTGCCACTGTTCGCGCGCGAGGCCGCCACGGCTGGCGGCAAGCGACGCCGCGACGGTCGGCGCGTTCGTGACCGACGAACCCTTCATGGTGCAGAATCCTTGCAGACGTCGAGAGACGGCTCCACGGTGGCCCTTCGGAACGAGCGCACGAACTGCAATTATATCAGCCCCATCGCGTGCGGGTTGCAAGACGCAAGCGGGAGCGGAGAAGCTGGAGAACGTCATGACGCCGGAGGCGGCCCTCCACCGGTGGAGCGATCTGCGGCTCGAGAAGGTGACGGCCATGGTCTCCTGCAAGGTGATCGCAGGTGCTCGGCAGACCATGATTCAGGCGCACCTCAAGCGGGGCGCACAGATTCCGATGCATGTGCACGAGGCCGACCAGCTGGTCTACGTCCTGCGGGGCGCGCTGCGGTGCGTCGTGGGCACGCGGCGGATCACGGTGCAGGAGGGCGAGGTCCTGCAGGTGCCTGCCGGGCTGCGGCATCAGGCGGAGGCGGTCGAGGATACGTTCGAGCTGGTCGTCTTCGCGCCCGGCCGGCCTGCCTGCGAGGACCGCCCCCCGAACCGCCAGGAGTCCGCCCCGTAGCACATCCGCAAGGCGCGCACAGCGCGCCTCGGCGGGAGCGGCGCGGGGTTTCACCACGGACTGCTAGTGAATCCGATCGCGCCAGTTGCGGTCCTGTCCGCCCGGATGCACGTCGAATCGCCGCCGGTGGCGGCTCATCCGCCAGCGCAGGTAGCGGTAGCGCAGGTCGGCCAGCACGCCGAGCCGGCCCAGCGACATGCCGCGCAGGCGCCGCAAGTACAGGTAGCCCGCCACCAGCCCGCCGAGGTGCGTGATGTGCGCCACGCCCCCGCCGCGGGGGGCGGATACGAAGGCAACCGCCCCCAGGATCATCACGAAGTACTTCGCCGGCACGGGGAAGAGCAGGAACATCAGGATCGGGGTGTCCGGGTAGTACAGCGCGAAGGCCATCAGCAGGCCGTAGATGGCGCCGGAGGCGCCGATCGTGATCGTCGCGTACGTCGCGGCGCTGAACGAGAAGGGCAGCAGCGCCACGATCATCGTGACGATGGCCGCGCCGACGCCTGCCACGAAGTAGTACCGCAGGAAGAAGCGGGTGCCCCACACGCGTTCCAGCTGGACCCCGAACATCCACAGGATCAGCATGTTGATCAGGATGTGGCCGACGCCGCCGTGCATGAACAGGTACGTGAACGGCTGCCACACGTGGAGTCCGGTCAGCGTCAGGGCCGGGGTCAGGCCCAGCAGCTCGCCGAGGCGGAGCCGCATGCCGGCGGGCGCGAGCGAGGTGAGCAGGAACACCCCGACGTTGGCCCAGATCAGCCACTTGACCGCCGGCGTCATGAGGCCGGGGCCGAAGGAGTAGCCGCCAGTTCCCTGATAGTAGATACGACGCATGTCCGCACCGCCAGACGATCGGCGCATCGTACCACACGGCGCCGGGGGACTCGGGCGCGGGTCAGTCGCGGCCGCGTGCGACCCCGCCGGCTGCGGGCGGGCGGAGCCGGCCGACGACATGCCGGAGCGTGTCGTCCCACTCCCGGATCCGCAGCAGGCGCGCGCACGCCGCGAGGATGACGAGTCCTCCCCCGATGCTGAAGCCGACGCGCACCAGCCTCGCGAGCAGGCCGGCGCCGGGCCAGCTCTCGAGCAGGGCGGCGTGGATGCCCGGCACGGCGGCCCCCATGAGCCCGGCCGCGACCGCTATCTTCGCGAAGGCAACCAGCAGCCGGCGCGTATCGAGCCCGCCGAGACGCCGACGCAGGAAGTGGAACAGGAGCCCGGCGTTGACGAGGGCGGCAATCGACGTCCCGAGGGCCAGTCCCCGGTAGCCGATGCGGTTGACGAGGACCACGTTGAGGACGACGTTGAGAGCGACCGAGGCCACGCTGATCAGGGTGGGCGTCAGGCTGCTGCCGAGCGCGTAGAAGCACGGGACGGTGATTCTGACGGCGGAGTACCCCAGCAGTCCCGGCGCGTAGAAGGCGAGCGCGGCGGCCGTCTCCCGCGTGTCTTCCGGCGAGAAGCTGCCGCGCTCGAAGACGAGCTCGACGATGGGCCCGGCGAGCACGATCAGCCCGACCATCGCCGGCACTCCCAGCATGAGCATCATGCGCAGGGCGTTCGAGACGGTCTCGCGAATGGCGTCCGGCTCGTCCCGCGCGGCCGAGCGGGAGACCGCCGGCAGCGTCGCGGTCGCGATCGAGACGCCGAACAGGCCGATCGGGAGATACATGAGCCGGAACGCGTAGTTGAGCCACGACACCGCGCCCGTGCCTTCCCCGGTCGCGAGGATCGTGTTGACCAGCACGTTGATCTGGACGGCCGCGCCGGCCAGCGTGCCGGGACCGATCAGCAGGAGGATGTCCCGCAGGCCGCGGTCCCGCGGGTCGAGCTCGAGCCGATAGCGGTACCCCTCCCGGAGCAGGGCCGGCACCTGCAGTGCGATCTGCCCGGCGCCCCCGATGAGCATGCCGACGGCGATGCCGACAACGGGACTCCAGCCCAGGTGCGAGGCGGCCGGCACGAGGCAGACCGCGCCGAAAATCATGCCGACGTTGAACATCGCGGGCGAAACGGCCGGCGTGAAGAAGCGGTTGAGCGAGTTCAGCATCCCCGTGAGCACGGCGGCGACGGCCACGAGCGTGAGGAAGGGGAGCACGATGCGGCTCAACGTGGCCGTGAGCTCCAGCTTGCCCGGCACGGCGGCGTAGTCCCCGGCCAGCAGCTCGGCCAGCGGGCGCGCGAAGACCATCCCGGCCAGCACCAGCAGACCGGTGACGACGATCAGCGCGTTGATCAACTGGTTGGCGAGCTGCCAGGCCGCCGCCCGTCCGTGCCGGGTCAGGCGCCGCGTGAACGTGGGCACGAACGCCGCGCTCATGGCGCCCTCGGCGAAGAGATCGCGCATCAGGTTGGGGACCCGGTACGCGACGTTGAACGCATCCATCGCGTTGCCGGCACCGAACAGGTAGGCGAGGATCTGGTCGCGTATCAGCCCCAGCACCCGGCTGGTCAGCGTGGCGGCGCCGACGACGCCGGCGGATCTGGCGAGTCGGGCGGCGGAAGGCGCGGCACCGTCGGGAGGCTCCGGTGAAGCCACCGCCGGCGCGGTGGGTTCGGAAGGGGCCGTCACTGGCGGTGAGGGTAGCACAGGACCCGCATCGCGGCCGGTGGGCGCCGGCGACGGCTCGACCCGTGGGCGGCCCGCCGGCCCGGGCAACCCCGCGCGGGGCGGTGCACGCCGCGCTACGGCGCGGGCGGCCGCGGCGCGCCGGTGCGGCGGCGGGGCCGGTTCGACGGCCGCCGGGGCTGCGGCGCGGGAGCGTCCGGCTGCATGATCACCCCCGGCTGCGGCGCGGTGTGCAGCCCGGGCACGGTCCCGGCGCCCGCCGCGGGCAGCGGGAAAAAGGTCGGTTGCCCGTCGCCGGCCGACTCCGCCGCCGATTCGTAGCGTCGCCGGAGCGATTCGAGCAGCTCGAGATCATCGAGCTCGTCGTCCGCCTCGCCGTCGTCCGGTCCGGCTCCGGCGCCCGGCGGGGCGGTTGTCTCCGGCCCGCCGGACGGCACGAGCGGCGCTGCGGTCCGCGGCGGCGGAGCCCGGAACCGGGCCGTCCCCGGGCGCGACCGCCCGGCCCGCCGAGCGCCGGTCATGATCAGCACCCGCTCGAACGCCGAGACGCCCGGTTGCCACGCCGATCTGGACTCCGCGATGTAGCCTCCCGCGGCGCGCAGCAGCACCTGCAGCGCCTCGCGTTCCGGCACGTCGACCAGGCGCACCGAGACGGGCCACGCCGGGAGGCCGCTCGCGGCGACGAATCGCGTGTCGCCCAGCCGCGCCCACTCGTCGAGGACGGCGGCCAGGGGTACGTCGGCCGCCACCACCGTCACCCGGCCGGCAGCGAACGACAACTCCAGATCATCGGCCGCGGCGGGACCGGCGGCCGCCGTCAGCGCCGCCGCCGTCGCGATTCCGGCCAGGAGCCTGCCCATGCGGCCCAGTATATCGACGAATCATCTCGCGAATCGGAAGTTGAGAATGTCGCCGTCCCGCACGACGTACTGCTTGCCCTCGAGACGCGTTTCCCCGTGCTCGCGGCACGCGCCGAGGGATCCGCGACGGATCAGGTCCTCGTAGGCCGTCACCTCCGCCCGGATGAATCCGCGCTGCATGTCGGTGTGCACCGCGCCGGCGGCGTTCATGGCGATGGTGCCCGCGGGAATCGACCAGGCCCGGCACTCGTCCTGCCCGACGGTGAAGAACGAGATGTACCCGAGCAGCTCGTAGGCGGCGCGCACGACCCGCTTCAACCCGGTCTCGCGCAACCCGAGATCGGCGAGGAAGGCATGCGCGTCGTCGGCGTCGAGCTGTGCGATCTCGAGCTCGATCTTCGCGCACACCGGCACGGCTCGCGTTGCGGGATGCGACAGCATGCCGCTCAGGTCCGCCAGCTCGAGCGCGCGCTCCGCGTCCGCGATGTCGGCCTCGTCGAGGTTGATCACCAGCAGCAGCGGCTTGGACGACAGGAACTGGAAGCCGCGGAGCGTCCTGGCGGCGTCGGGATCGAGGTCCAGCGCGCGAATGGGCGTTCCGTTCTCGAGCGCCCGGCGGCACTCGTCGAGGGTGCGCGCTTCGAGCTCGAGCGCCTTGCCGGCGCCCTTCTTCCGGTCCCGCTCGATCCGCTCGATCCGTCGCTCGGCCACCGCGAGATCGGCCAGGATCAGCTCGTCCTCCATCGCTCTGGCGTCGCGGGCCGCATCGACCGCCCCCGCGGCGTGCGGCACGTCGGCCGCGCGAAAGGCGCGCACCACGTGCAGCAGCGTGTGCGCCTCGCGGTACGCGGCGACGTCGACGAGGCTGCGCGGACCCGTCGCACCCGCCATGTCCGCGAACACGACGCTGGCGGCGACCCGCTTCCGCGGCTCGAACAGCTCCGTGAGGCGGTCGAGGCGTGCATCGGGCACTTCCGCGGCGCCCATGCTCGCCTCGCCGCGCCCGGCGCGCCCGGATGAGCCGTCCGCGGCCGCGCGGGTGAGCAGGCTGAAGAGCGTGGTCCTGCCGGTGGCGGGGAAACCGATGAGGCCTGCGCGCAGCATCCGAAAGGGCGTCGAAACGACGTGTGTAGGCGGATGGTAGCACGCCGCGAGGGGATTTCCGTTGACAGCGCTTGCCGCGCTCACCTAACATCGGGGTGGACTTTTGTGGTTCATAGTGGAGTGAAGTGGTGCTCCGAGGCAATTTCTCCGCGAAGATCGACGACAAGGGGAGACTCAAGATCCCCGCGGCCTTTCGGGTGCCGATTGCGGAGAAGTACGGCCACTCGCTGTTCGTGACCAGTGTTACGGGCGAATCGGTCCACGTCTACCCGATGCCTGTCTGGATCGAGATCGAGGAGCGCGCTGCCGGCATTCCGCCGTCGCACCCGTCCCGCAACCGCTTCTTCGATCGTGTCAATTTCTTCGGACAGCCCGCGGAGATCGACAAGCAGGGACGCGTTTCGGTGCACACGCGCCTGCGCGACTCCGCGGGCATGGCAGGCGAGGTCGACGTCTTCGGCAAGTACAACTACCTTGAGGTCTGGAACCACGATCGCTTCCTGACCCGTCTCGAGCGGAACCCCTTCACCGACGAGGACGCCCGCGCGCTCGCGGAGCTTGGAATCTGAGGATGCGCCCCGATACCGCCCAGCCGCCGCACCGACCGGTGATGCCGAGCGAGGTGATCGCGCTGCTCGAGCCGCATCGCGGCGGACGGTTCCTCGACTGCACCGTCGGGACGGGCGGGCACTCGCGCCTGCTGCTCGAGGCCGGCGCCGGGGGCCTGCTCGGGTGCGACCGTGACGGGGAAGTACTGCCGCTTGCGGCCGCCACCCTGGCGCCGTGGGCGGAGCGTGTCGAGCTCGTGCACGCGGACTACCGGCAGATCGACAGCCTGCTCGACCGACGCGGTCTCGTGTTCGTCGACGGCGCCCTCGCCGACCTCGGCGTCTCCTCGGTGCAGCTCGAGGCGGAGGGGCGCGGGTTCAGCTTTCGGCGCGACGAGCCTCTCGACATGCGCATGGACCGGTCCACCGGACTGACGGCCGCCGACGTGCTGCGCGATGCCTCCGAGCAGACGCTGGCGGATGGCATCTTCGAGTACGGCGAGGAGCGGCATGCGCGGCGTATCGCGCGGGCAATCGTGGCGGCGCGCCGGCACCGGCCGCTGACGTCGACCGGCGAGCTGGCGGCCCTGGTGCGGCGGGCGGCGCCCCGGCGCCGCGGCCAGCGGATCGATCCGGCCACGCGCACCTTTCAGGCGCTCCGGATCTGGGTCAATCGGGAGCTGGAGGGACTGGGCGATTTCCTGCGGGCGGTCTGCCGGCGGCTGCGGGCGGGGGCGCGTCTGGCCGTCATCAGCTTCCACTCTCTGGAGGACCGCATCGTGAAGCACGTGCTGCGGGAGCTGGCGCACGGCCCGGAAGGCGCGGTGCGCGTGCTCACGAAGCGGCCCCTGCGGCCCGGGCGCGAGGAAGTCACGCTGAATCCGAGGGCGCGCAGCGCGAAGCTGCGGGCCGCCGAGAGGCTGGCATGAGCAGGCAGCGCTTCGAGCACGTCATCAGGCAGGACATCCACAACAACCCGATCGTCCGGGAAATCGACCGGACGCGGCAGCGCGAGTTCCGGCGCTGGGGCGTGCTCGGCGTGTTCCTCGTCACGGTGCTGCTCTTCTCCGCCTGGCTGCACTTCGAGCTCCTGCAGCACGGTTACCGACTGGAGCAGATGCAGCAGGAGCTCGTCCGCGAGCTGGAGGTCAACCGGCACCTCAGGCTCGAAATCGAGACGTTGCGCGCGCCCGCACGGATCGAGCGGATCGCGACCGAGCGGCTCCACTTCGTTGCGCCGGGCGACGACGACGCGATGATCATCGAGCGCGTCGTGCCTGCGGCGGAGCCCGATCGGTCGCTGGTGGCGACGCGCCGGGGAGAGGATCCCTATGCGGGACGACCGTAGCCGCACCGCCCGCGGCTGGGCGCGCGGCGGGGGACGCCGCGGACGCCCGCGGCCCGCTGTCCGGGCCGACGACTGGCAGCGCGTCCTGCGCGGCAGGCTGCTGGTCGGTCTGACGGCCTTCGGCGTGTGGTTCCTGGCAATCGAGTCCCGCCTCGTCTACTTGCAGGTGATACGCCACGATCAACTGGTCGAGCGCGCAGAACGCCAGCAGAGCCGGAGCATCACCGCGCATCCGCAACGCGGTGAGATTCGTGATCGCAAGGGCCGGGTGCTCGCCTACAGCGTCGACGCGGACACGATCTACGCGGTGCCGACCGAGGTCGACGACCCCGCGGCGACCGCGGCGTCGCTGTGCAGCGCGCTCGATGCCTGCAGCGAGGCGCGCAGGGAGGTCCTCGAGCGCCGGCTGGGGCAGCAGCGCGCCTTCGCGTACGTCGCGCGCAAGGTGTCGCCGGAAGCCGCGCGGCGGATCGCCGCGCTCGACCTCGACGGCGTGGGGTTCCTCAAGGAGGATCGGCGGTTCTACCCCAACCGGGAGCTGGCCAGCCACCTGCTCGGCTACGTGGGCATCGACAACCAGGGGCTCGGGGGCGTCGAGTCGACGTACGACCACGAGATCAGCGGCCGCCCGGGCAAGATGCTGATCCAGACCGACGCCCGGCGGCGCGCGTTCAGCCGCGTCGAGCGGCTGCCGACGACGGGCGCCACCATCGAGCTGACGATCGACAAGTACCTCCAGCACATTGCCGAGCGCGAGCTGCGCGCGGCCGTGCGCGAGCACGAGGCCGACGGCGGCACGGTCGTGATGCTCGACCCGCACACCGGCGAGCTGCTCGCCGTCGCGAACGAGCCGAACTTCAATCCCAACGCGTTCGGCATGGCGCCGGCCGCGGCGCTGCGAAACCGCGCGGTGCAGGACGTCTACGAGCCGGGATCGGCATTCAAGCTCGTGACGACGTCGGCCGCGCTCGAGGAAGGACTCGCGCAGCGCGACGAGCTGTTCGACGTCAGCGCGGGCGTCATCCGGATCGGCGGCACCAACGTCTACGACATGTTCACGTACAGCGTGCTGACGCTCGAGGACGTCATCGTGAAGTCGAGCAACGTCGGCACGATCGAGGTCGGTCTCCGGGTAGGTCCGGAGCGGCTCAGCGAGTACGTGCGCCGGTTCGGGTTCGGGCGCACGCTGTCGCCCGATCTGCCCGGCGAGAGCGCGGGCATCGTCCACCGCCCCGAGAACCTCAACGACCGGGCCGTGGCGTCCATATCGATGGGCTACCAGGTAGCGGTCACGCCGCTGCAACTGGTGACGGCGGTGGGCGCGGTCGCGAACGGCGGCGAGTTGCTCGAGCCCCGCGCCGTGCGCGCGGTCATCCGCGCCGGCCAGCGCACCGAGCGGCCGAGGCAGGTCATTCAGCGGGCGATTACGCGGGAGACCGCCGCGGAGCTGACCGGCATCATGGAGGCGGTCGTCGAACGGGGCACGGCGCGGGCGGCTCGCATTCCCGGCTACACGATCGCCGGCAAGACGGGGACGGCCGAGAAGTTGATCGACGGACGCTATTCGAACGTCGATCACAACGCCACGTTCGTCGGCTTCGCGCCCTCGCGCGCGCCCCTGTTCGCGATGGCGGTGATGATCGATACGCCGCGCGGGGCACGCTACACGGGCGGCGCCGTCGCGGCGCCCGTGTTCAGGCGCGTCGCGACGGCCGCGCTGCGGTACCTGGCGGTACCCTCCACGATCAAGCCGAACCAGCCGCTGCTGGTGCAGCGCGCGGCGATCGCGCGAGAGGCCCCGGTCTCCGCGCAGCCCGCCGCGCTTCCGGTGCGCGCCGCGCCGCCCGCCGCCGCGGCGGCCGGGCAGCGCGTCATGCCGGACCTGCGGGGCCTGAGCGCGAGGCGTGCGCTGGAGGCGCTCGGCCCGCTTCGGCTCGGCGTGCGTCTGGACGGCGACGGCTTCGTCGCGAGCCACCAGCCAGGTCCGGGCGAGCCGGTGGATCACGGAACCACCGCCGAGCTCAATCTCGAGCGGCGCCCGGAACAGTTGCCGGGCGATGCCCAGTAGGTCGTGATGACGGTCTGCGAGCTCCTGAAGCGTGCCGGTCTGGAGGCGGCGTCGAGCGTGCGCGACGGCGCGCCGCTGGACAGGCCGGTGACCGGGGTCGCCTGGAACTCGCGCTCGCTGCTGGAAGGCGAGCTGTTCGTGGCGATCAGGGGGCTCCACCACGACGGCGCCGAGTTCGCAAACGAGGCCCGGAGCCGCGGGGCCGTGGCGATTGTCGCCGAATCGACGCGCCCCGCCGGCTGCGATGCGCCCTGGATCCGGGTGCCGGACGCCCGCGCCGCGCTGGCCGCCCTGGGGGCGAGCCTCAACGGCCATCCGAGCCGCGAGCTCGTCGTGGTCGGGACCACCGGCACGAACGGCAAGACGACGACCACGTACCTGCTGGAGGCCATCCTCGAGAGCGCCGGCCTGCGCTGCGGGCGGATCAGCTCGGTGTCCTACCGCGTCGGTCCCGACGAGCAGCCCGCGGCGCGCACCACGCCGGAGGCGCCCGAGGTGCAGTCCCTGTTGCGGCGCATGGTCGACCGGCAGTGCCGGGCGTGCGCCCTGGAGGTCTCGTCGCACGCGCTGGCGCTCAGGCGGGTGGACCAGGTCAGCTTCGACGCCGTGGTCTTCACCAATCTGACCCGCGACCATCTCGACTTCCACGGCGACATGGCCGGCTACTTCCGCGCCAAGCGGCGGCTGTTCGAGATGGCGGACGAGACGTCGCCGGCCGTGGTCAACATCGACGACCCGTACGGCCGGACGCTGGCCGCGGAGGTGCGGCGGCCGGTGACCTACGGCCTCGATGCGGCGGCCGACGTGAAGCCCGACCGCATGGACCTCTCGACCGACGGGATCGACCTCGACCTGCGGACCGCAAGCGGCCCGCTGCACGTGCAGTCGTCGCTGCTCGGTCGCAGCAACACCTACAACATCGTGGCCGCCGCGGCGACCGGCACGGCGCTCGGTCTGCCGGCCCGGGCGATCCAGCAGGGCATCGCGTCGGTGACACGGGTGCCGGGCCGCATGCAGGTGGTGTCCGGGCCGGACGATCCGGTCACGGTCATCGTGGACTTCGCGCACACCGACAGCGCGCTGCGCGGCGTGCTCGAGACGGCGCGGGGGATCGCGCGCGGGCGTCTCGTCACGGTGTTCGGTTGCGGCGGCGACCGGGATGCGAAGAAGCGGTCCCTGATGGGTGCCGTGGCCGCGCGCTGCTCCGATCTGGTGATCGTGACGTCCGACAACCCGCGCTCCGAGGATCCGCACCGGATCGCGGAGGACATAGAGCTCGGTCTGGCCAGTGGCCGGACACCGTGGCTGACCGTCCTCGACCGCTCCCAGGCGATTGAACGCGGCGTCCGGGAAGCGCGGCCGGGGGACGTCGTCGTCATTGCGGGCAAGGGGCACGAGCAGCGCCAGGTGTTCGCCGCCCGGTCGGTGCGTTTCGACGATACGGACGTGGCGCGCGAGGCGCTGGCCGCGCGCCGCGTCCGCTCAAGGGTGGAATGAGGGACATCCATGCCGAGCTCCAGGCCGCTGGTGCTCCACGCGGGCGAGCTGGCTGCCGCCGCCGGCGGACGGCTCGCCGCGGGGTGCGCCGGCGCGCGGGTGAACGGATTCGTCATCGACAGCCGCCGGGTCGGTCCCGGCGACCTGTTCGTGGCAATCCGGGGTGCGCGGCTGGACGGCCACGAGTTCGTTGCGGACGCGGTTCGCAGGGGAGCGGCCGGCGTGGTGGTCAGCGATGCGTCGGCCGCCGCGCCGGGTGCGGAGGCGCCGGAGGCGCCGTTCGTGATTGTCGTGTCGGATACGACGCGCGCGCTGCAGTGCCTCGCCACGTTCGTTCGCCGGCGGTCGAGCGCGCGGGTCGTCGCGATTACGGGGAGCGTCGGCAAGACGACCACCAAGGAGCTCGTGGCGGCCGCGCTGGCCGGCAGCTACCGGGTGTTTCGGAACGAGGGCAACCTGAACAACCACATCGGCCTGCCACTGTCGCTGCTGGAGCTGCGGCATGACCCGGAGGTCGCCGTCGTCGAGCTGGGCATGAATCACGCCGGCGAGATCGGGACGCTCGTGGCGATTGCGGAGCCGGACATCCGGGTGTGGACGAACGTGGCCGAAGTGCACTCGGCGTTCTTCGAGTCGATCGAGGGGATCGCCGACGCCAAGGCTGAAATCATGGACGGCGCGACATCCTCGTCGCAGCTGGTCGCCAACGCCGGCGACCCGCGCGTCATGGCCCGCGTGGCGACGTTCCCCGGGCGGGTCACGACGTTCGGCGTCGAGACCGCTGCCGACGTGCAGGCAACGGCAGTCCAGCCCCGCGGGGTGCACGGCATGGCGGCCACCATTCGCACGCCGGCCGGGGCGGTCCCCGTGCGGACGCCGCTGCTCGGGTACGGTCAGATTGCCAACGTCACGGCAGCCGTTGCCGTGGCCCAGCTGTTTCCCGTGCGGCTGGACGATCTCGCGGAGCGCATCGCCGCCTGCCCGCCGCAGCCGCGGCGCGGGCAGGTGGTCGAGCTGGGCGCGATGACGGTCGTGGACGACACCTACAACTCGAGTCCGACGGCGCTGCGAGCGGCGCTCGACGCGCTCGGACGCGAGACCGGCTACGCCCGGCGCGTCGCCATCCTGGGCGAGATGCTGGAGCTCGGCGCGCGGTCGACCGCCCTGCACGAGGCGTGCGGCCGGGCGGCGGCCGACGCCGGATTCGACGTCGTCGTCGCCGTCGGGGGGCAGGCCGCGCGCGGGCTCGCGGACGGCGCCCGGGCCGGCGGTCTGCCGGCGACCGCCGTGTCGACTTTCGGCACCGGCGACGAGGCGGCAGGCCGCGCACCGGCGATCGTCCGCGACGGCGACCTGGTCCTCGTGAAGGGGTCGCGCGGCGTCGGCATGGATCGCGTCGTGGACCGGCTGAGGGGACGGCGCTAGTGCTGTATCACCTGTTGTTCCCGCTGCACACCGAGCTGTCCGTGCTCAACGTCGTGCAGTACATCACGTTCCGCACGGCCGCCGCCAGCCTGACCGCGTTCATCTTCATGCTGATCGCGGGACCGTCGGCGATCCGGTATCTGCGCCGGCTGCAAATCGGACAGGTGGTGCGCGTCGAGGGGCCGAAGACGCATCAGGCGAAGGTGGGCACGCCCACGATGGGCGGCCTGCTGATCCTGGGGGCCGCGCTCGCGCCGACCTTCCTGTGGGTCGATCTGTTCAACCCGTTCGTGTGGGTGGCGGTTTCGTCCACGGTCGCGTTCGGCACCATCGGCTTCGTGGATGACTACCTGAAGGTGGTCCGCGGCTCGCATCACGGGCTGCGTCCCCGCTACAAGCTGGCGCTGCAGTGCCTCGTCGCGGTTGGCGTCGGGGTTGCACTGCTCGCCCTGAGCCGCGAGAACCTCTACGACACGCGGATGGTGTTTCCGTTCTTCGAGGCGTTCACGCCCGACCTGGGCTGGCTCTACGCACCCTTTGCGATCCTCGTGCTCGTCAGCGCGTCCAACGCGGTGAACCTGACGGACGGCCTCGACGGTCTCGCCATCGGCGTGTTCACGGTGGCGGCCACCGCGTTCACGGCGCTGGCTTACGTGACCGGGCATGCCGTGCTGGCGGAGTACCTGCTGCTGGTCAACTTCCCGCCGGCCGCCGAGCTCACGGTGTTCTGCGGCGCGCTCATCGGCGCCGGGCTGGGCTTCCTCTGGTACAACTCCTATCCCGCCGACATCATCATGGGCGACACGGGCTCGCTGGCGCTGGGCGGCGCCCTGGGCACCGTGGCGCTGCTGATCAAGCAGGAGCTGCTGCTGCCGATCGTCGGCGCCGTGTTCGTCATCGAGACGCTGTCGGTGATCATCCAGGTCGGCTCGTTCAAGATGACCGGCCAGCGCGTGTTCAAGATGGCGCCGCTGCACCACCACTGCGAGCTGATCGGGTGGAGCGAGCCCAAGGTGATCAGCCGCTTCCTGATCATGGCCGTCGTGTTCGCCCTGTTCAGCCTGACGACGCTGAAGCTCAGATGACGACGACACCCGCAACGCCCGAGTTCTCGGTGGCCGGCGCCCGCGTCGTCGTGGTCGGCGCGGCGCGCAGCGGCGTCGCCGCGGCGGAGCTGCTGGCCAGCCGCGGCGCGCGCGTGACCCTGAGCGAGGCGCGCGGCGCCGTCGACGGGCTGGCCCGGCTGCAGGCGGCCGGCGTGGAGGTGGAGCTGGGGGGGCACCAGCCCGCGACGCTCGCCGCCGCGGAGCTGGTCGTGCTCAGCCCCGGCGTGTCGCCGCGGCTGCCGGTGGTCGACGCCGTGCGGCGGCGCGGCACGCCGGTCATCAGCGAGGTGGAGCTCGCGGCGCGCTGGCTGCGCGGACCGATCGTGGCGGTCACGGGCACCAAGGGCAAGTCGACGACGACCGTGCTCACCGGACGGATGCTCGCGGCCGGCGGCCGCGAGGCGCTCGTCGGCGGCAACGTCGGCACGGCGCTCAGCAGCCAGGTGGCGGCCTCGGCCCCCGACGTGATTCACGTCGTGGAGGTGAGCAGCTTCCAGCTCGAGCTGACCCAGACGTTTCGGCCATGGATCGCCGTCTTCCTCAACCTGTCGCCCGATCACATGGACCGTCATGGCAGCTTCGAGGACTACGCCGCAGCCAAGGCGCGCATCTTCGCCAACCAGACGACCAGCGACGCGATGGTGATCAACGCCGACGACCCGCTCGTCCTGCAGCTCGCGCGCGCCGGCCGCGCCCGCCCGGTGCGCTTCGCGCTCGCGTCGGCGATCGCCGAGGGGCTCGTCGTGGCCGACGACTCGGTCGCCTATCGGTCGACCGGCGGCGTGCAGCCCCTCGTGCCGCTGTCTGCCGTGAAGCTGCCGGGCCGGCACCTGCTCAGCGATGTGCTCGCGGCGTCGGCCGCCGGCTATGTCGCAGGTGTTGCGCCGGCAGCGATGGAGCGGGCGGTGCGGGCATTCGACGGCCTCGCGCACACCCTCGAGCCGGCCGGCGAGATCGACGGCGTGCGGTTCGTGAACGACTCGAAGGCCACGAATGTCGCGGCCGCGCGGGCTTCAATCGAATGCTTCGAACGCGACGTGGTCGTCATCATGGGCGGGCGGCTCAAGGGCGGGGATCTGGCCGAGCTGCGTCCGGTGCTCGACGACCGCGTGCGCGCGGTCATCGCCATCGGCGAGGCGCGCCCGCACCTGCGCGCGGCTCTCGGCGGCACGCTTGCCGTGCGGGAGGCCCTGACGATGGGCGAGGCGGTGCGGGCGGCGTTCGCCCTCGCGCCGCGCGGGGGCACCGTGCTCCTGGCTCCGGCCTGCGCCAGCCTGGACATGTTCGAGGACTACGCGCAGCGCGGCCGCGTCTTCAGGGAGGAGGTGACGCGACTCGCGCGCAGCGCGGCGAGGAGGTAAGCCGCGAGCAGTCATCAGCCGGCACATGGCGGTGGGGAGCCGGCTGCTGGGAGCGCAGGCCGCCCTGACCTGCGAAGCTGGTGTCCTCACCCGGGGACCGGCTGATGACTGCTGACGGCTTACCCGTCGGCTCACAGTGGATGTTTCGGGTTCGGAGCCCGGGAGCTTTAGGACCCGCGGCGAAATTCATCGTCCCGGCGCCCGCCGGCCGCGAGAGCGCGTCGCGGGTCCGGCACGAGGCGCGGCGAAGGAGCACGTTGGACATAGGCGAGCCCGCGGAACGACGGTCCGGCCCTGGCTGGTCCGCGACGCATCCCCGGCCGTGCGCGGCGCGGCCGCTCGCCGCGCGGTGTGGAGCCCGCCGGCGGCCTGCGAACGAGAGCAGGGAGTATGGCGCGAAAACTCAAATCGGACAAGCTCCTGTTTCTGGCCACGCTGTTGCTGGTCCTGTCGAGCTGGGTGATGGTCTACAGCGCCTCCGCCGTGCTGGCCATGGACGAGCACGGGCAGCCCTACTACTTCCTGTTCAGGCAGGTCGTCTGGGTCGTGCTCGGCGGATGCCTGCTGCTGGTCGCGACCCGGGTCGACTACCGCAGGCTCGAGCGGCCCGTGGTCATCTGGACGCTGCTGGCGGTCGTGACCGCGGCGCTGATCGCGGTCCTCTTCGGCCCGCCCATCAACGGCACGCGCCGGTGGTTCGCTGTGGGGGGGATCGGTGTGCAACCTTCCGAGGCGGCCAAGCTGGCCGTGATCGTCTTCACGGCGGCGCTCCTCGCGCGCCGCGCGGATCGCATCAACGAGCTGTCGTCCGCCCTGTTGCCGGTAGCGACCGTCGTCGGCGCGCTGAGTGGCCTGATTCTGCTCGAGCCCGACTTCGGCACGGCATTGACGCTGTTGCTCATTGCCGGCGCCATGATCTTCGCCGCGGGTCTGAGCTATCGGTACCTGCTCGGCGTGGCGCTGACCGCGACGCCGCTGCTGTACGTCGTGCTCGCGAGCGCCGACTACCGGCGCCGGCGCCTGCTGGCCTTTCTCGATCCGTGGAGCGATCCGCTCGGCGACGGCTTCCAGCTGATTCAGGCGCAGATCGCCGTCGGGACCGGCGGCGTGGTCGGACAGGGGCTGATGGCCGGCATCCAGAAGCTCTTCTACCTGCCGTACCCCCACACCGACTTCATCTATGCCGTCATCGCGGAGGAGACGGGGCTGATCGGCGCGACCGCGATTGCCCTGTGCTTCTGCGTGATCACCTGGCGCGGATTTCGCGTTGCGACGCTGGCGCCCGACCGGTTCGGGGCGCTGCTGGCGGTCGGCTTGACGACGATGATTGCATTGCAGGCATTCATCAACATCAGCGTGGTGCTCGGGCTGCTGCCCACGAAGGGCATCCCCCTGCCGTTCGTCAGTGCCGGGGGATCGTCGTTGCTGGTCAGCATGGCGGGGATGGGGGTGCTGCTGAACGTGTCGCAGCATGCGTCGATGCGGACATGAGGCGTTGCGTGCTGTTTGCCGGCGGCGGGACGGGCGGGCACCTGTTTCCCGGCATCTCCGTCGCGTACGAGCTGCGGCGGCGGCATCCGGAGATCGAGATCGTCTTCGCGGGCGCCGGGAAGGCCGTGGAGGGGCGTGCGGTCGCGCGCGCCGGGTTTGGATTGGAGCGTATTCGCACGCGCGGGCTGGTCGGGCAGTCCGCGGGGAGTCTTCTGCGGGGGCTGGCGCTGCTGCCTGTGAGCATGCTCGACGCCGCCGCTCTCCTGCGCCGTCGTGCGCCGGGCCTGGTGGTCGGCCTCGGGGGCTACAGCTCGGGGCCGGTCGTGCTCTGGGCGGCGCTGTGCGGTCGGCCGACCCTGCTGCTCGAGCAGAATACCGTGCCCGGCGTGACGAACCGGATTCTGGCGAGATTCGTGCGCGGGGCGGCCGTGTCGTCCGCAGCGGCGCTGCCCCACTTTCGCGGCCGCGGATTCGTCGCCGGCAACCCCGTGCGCGCCGGGTTCTTCGACGCACCTGCGCCCGAGCGCAGTCCGCAACGCGTGCACGTGCTGGTGATCGGCGGCTCGCAGGGCGCCCACGCGATCAACGCGGCCATGGCGGCGGCGGCGCCGGCACTGGCGGCGGCGCCCCGGCCCCTGCGCGTTACCCACCAGGCCGGCGAGCGCGATGTCGCGCTCGTCCGCGAGGGCTACCGCGCGGCCGGCCTGGCGGCGCGCGTGGAGCCGTTCATCGAGGACATGGAGCGGGAGATGGCGGCGGCCGACCTGGTTGTCTGCCGGGCGGGGGCGACGACGCTCGCGGAGCTGGCGGCCGCCGGCAGGCCGGCCATCCTCGTGCCGTTCCCGCACGCGACGCACGACCATCAGCGCCACAACGCCGCGGCCGTCGCGGCCGCCGGCGGGGCCGAGGTGCTCGACGAGCGCGAGCTTTCCGGCCGAACGCTGGGGGACCGTGTCGCGGCGCTGATCGCGGACGACGTGCGGCGGGCGGCGCTCGCGCTGGCGAGTCGGCGGATGGCAAGGCCTGCCGCGGCACGGGTCATCGTCGACCGCATGGAACGTTTGCTTGGCCTCGAAGCCGTATCGGCCGCGCCCGCCGGGGGTGGGCGGTCGGGATGAACCGAGTCGTGGTGAAGCGTGCTCGATCCGGGGACACAGATTCACCTCATCGGGGTCGGAGGCAGCGGCATGAGCGGCCTGGCCGAGGTGCTGGTCGGGCTCGGCCACGTCGTGAGCGGCTCCGATCTCCGGCGGTCGCGCGTCACGGAGCGGCTGCGCCGCCTGGGGGTCCGTTGCCATGCGGGGCATGACGCCCGTCACGTCGACGGCGCGGATCTGGTCGTGGTTTCGGCCGCCGTGCCGCTCGACAACCCGGAGTGGAGGGCCGCGGTGCGCGCCGGAATCCCGGTCGTGGGACGCGGCGCGATGCTGGCCCGGCTGGCGGCCACCAGGCGCACCGTCGCGGTGGCCGGCTCGCACGGCAAGACGACCACGACGGCGATGGTCGCGGTCGTGCTCGAGGCTGCCGGGCTCGACCCGACGGCGGTCGTGGGAGGGACGGTGAGTGCGTTCGGCGGCAACGCCCGCGTGGGCCGCGGGCAGTTCATGGTGGTCGAGGCCGACGAGAGCGACCGCTCGTTTCTCGAGCTGGCGCCGGAGATCGCGGTCATGACGAACCTCGACGAGGAGCACCTCGACGCCTACGGCGACATCGAGCAGCTGGAGCGGGCGTTCGTGGACTTCGCGGCGCGGGTGCCGCCCGGCGGCTGCGTCGTGGCGTGTGCGGACGACGAGCGGTTGCGGCGCCTGCTGCCCGGGACGCCGGCTCCGATGATGACGTACGGTCTGGACGATCCGACGGCGAACCTGTTCGCCGTCGAGACGGACCGTGGCCCCGCGGGTTCCCGGGCCCGCATCCGGGTCCGGATCCCGGCCCACGCCGAGACGGAGGTCGAGCTGGAGCTCGGTGTGCCGGGTCGCCACAACGTGCGCAACGCCCTGGCGGCGATCGCCGTCGCGACGCGGCTCGGCGTCTCGCCCGCGGCAGCCACCGCAGCGATGGCGCGCTTCCGCGGCGCCGAGCGGCGCCTGCAGGTGTGCGGGGAGGCGGGCGGCGTCGTCGTGATCGATGACTATGCGCACCACCCGACCGAGATCGAAGCCGTGCTCGACACCGTCCGGCTGCGCGCGCCGGGTCGTGTTCGCGTCGTGTTCCAGCCCCACCGCTACAGCCGCACGATCGGCCTGCTCGACCGTTTCGGCGCGGCATTGGCTGTGGCTGACGAGGTCGTGCTGACCGCGGTGTACGCGGCCGGGGAGGCGCCCCTTCCCGGGGCGACGGCCGAGGCCGTCGCCGAGGCCGTCCGCCGCCGGGCGTCCCTGCCCGTGACGGTGATCGCGGCCCTGGACGACGTGCCCGGGCACGTCGCGGCCACGTCGCGGCCCGGCGACGTCGTGCTCACTCTGGGGGCGGGATCGATCGCCGCGGTCCCGCGGCGCATCCTCGAGGCGCTGCGGGACCGCGGCGCGGAGCCCGACGAACCATGACGACCGTCCATCTTCCGACGGACACGCGTTTCAGGCGCGCCAGGATGCGGCAGCCGCGCCGCCGGCGGACCGTGGCGATCGTCTACCGCGTCGCCCACGGTGTGCTGCTCGGGGCCGCGCTCGCGGCCGGCATCCACTGGGGTCCGACCATTCTGGACCAGTCGCCGCACCTGCGCATCGACACGGTGGTGGTCAAGGGAAACCGTTACCTGTCGAGCGGCGAGGTGGCGGCGCTGGTCGGCCCGCTGCAGGGCGTGAGCATCCTGATGGCCGACCTGGAGGCACAGCGCGAGCGGCTGCTGACGTCAGGGTGGGTCAAGGCGGCCACGCTGCGGCGCCTGCTCCCCTCGACGGTCGAGGTGACCGTCGAGGAGCGCGAGCCGGTGGGGCTGGCCCGGGTCGCCGCCCACCTGTACCTGATCGACGATACGGGCACCGTCATCGACGAGTACGGACCGGCGCTCGCCGGCTTCACGCTCCCGATAATCGACGGTCTGGCGCCGCGCCGGGCGCGTGGAAGGGAAACCGACCGCGAGCGGACGCGGCTCGTGGCGCGGCTGACCGCGGCGCTCGGCACGCGTCCCGACCTGTCGGACCGCGTCTCGCAGATCGACGTGGCCGACGCGCAGGACGCGGTGGTGCTGCTCAACGACGACCCGACGCTGCTCCATCTGGGCAGGGAGCGCTTCGTCGAGCGGCTCGACACGTATCTCGAGCTGGCGCCGACGCTCCACGACCAGGTGCAGGAGCTCGACGCCGTCGATCTCCGTTTCGATCGGCGCGTGTACGTGCGTCCCGCGGGGGGCGCAACCGGTTTGTGACCGGGAGTCGGCGCCGCCGAGCGGCGCCGACTCCCGCAGGGTTGGTCGGGGGCCGAGCGGAGCCGCGAGGCGACGATTGGCGGGCCTGGCAACGGAGGACGTGTGGCAAGCAGGGAACGTTATCTCGTCGGCCTCGACGCCGGGACCTCGACCATCGTTGCGGTCGTCGGTGAAGCGCTCGACGACGGCGGCCTCGACATCATCGGAATCGGCCTCGCCGATGCGCGGGGCATCCGTCGGGGACTCGTGGTCAATCTCGAGGAGGCGGTCGAGTCGATCAAGAAGGCGATCGACGAGGCCGAGCTCACGGCCGGCGTCGAGATCGATTCCGTGCATCTCGGGCTGTCCGGCGCCCACGTCAAGGCATTCAACAGCCGCGGGGTGGTGGCCGTGGCGGGCAAGAATCGGGAGATCACGCGCGAGGACGTCAGTCGGGCCATCGATGCCGCCAAGGCCGTGGCGTTGCCGAGCGGCCGCGAGATAGTCCACGTGCTGCCCCAGGACTTCGTCGTCGACGAGCAGGACGGGGTCGGCTCGCCGATCGGCATGACCGGCGCGCGGCTCGAGGTCAACGTGCACGTCGTCACGGGCAGCACGGCCTCCACGCAGAACATCGTCGCCTGCGTGAATCGCGCCGGCGTCAGGGTCATCGACACGATGCTGGAGCAGCTGGCCGCGGCGGAGTCTGTCCTGACGGCCGACGAGAAGGAGCTGGGGGTGGCGCTGGTCGACGTCGGCGGCGGGACGACGGACTTCGCGATCTACGAACGCGGAAGCCTCTGGTACACCGGCGTCCTGGAGCTGGGCGGCAACCACCTGACGAACGACATTGCCGTCGGCTTGCGGACGCCCATTCCCGAGGCCGAGAAGGTCAAGCGCCGCCACGGCTGCGCGCTGGCCGACCTCGTCGACGACGAGGAGACCGTCGAGGTGGCGAGCGTGGGCGGGCGCCAGCCCCGGGTGATTCAGCGGCGCATCCTGTCGGAGGCCATTCAGCCGCGCGCCGAGAACATCTTTCGGCGGTTGTGGGACGAGATCCGCAACGCCGGCTACGAGCAATCGCTGCACTCGGGCATCGTGCTCACGGGCGGGGGCGGCATCCTCGACGGGATGCCCGAGATCGCGGACCAGATCTTCGACCTGCCGATTCGGCGCGGCTGTCCCGTCGGCGTGGGCGGCCTGATCGATCATGTGAACAACCCGGCGTTCGCCACGGCGGTGGGCCTGGTCATGTGCGCGCACCGGAACCAGCTCGTGGAGCCGGCGCGCGCGGTCGGCTCGGATACGCTCAGCCGCGTCGTGGTCGGCCTGCGCAGGGTCTTCAAGGAGTTCTTCTAGGAGGACACGTCATGGTGGAGTTCAACGGTCAGGCTGCTCCCGACCCGGCAGGCGAGGACGACCTGCGGCTGACCCTGGATGCGAGTACGCAACCCGGGGCCCGGATCAAGGTGATCGGCATCGGCGGCGGCGGCGGGAATGCCGTCAACCGCATGCTGGAGGCGGGTCTCGACGGCGTCGAGTTCATCGCCGCCAACACGGATGCGCAGGCACTGGCGCAGAACACGGCGCCGCTCAAGCTGCAGATCGGCGCGAAGCTCACGAAGGGGCTCGGGGCCGGCGCCGATCCGAACGTCGGACGTCAGGCCGCGCTGGAGGACACGTCGCACCTCATCGACATGCTCGACGGCGCCGACATGGTGTTCGTCACCACCGGCCTTGGCGGCGGGACCGGCACCGGCGCCGCCCCGGTCATCGCCAGTCTGGCGAGCGAGCTCGGCGCGCTGACGGTGGCGGTCGTGACCAAGCCGTTCGCCTTCGAAGGCAAGCGCCGGGCGGACCAGGCCGCGCGCGGTCTCGTCGAGCTGCGCAAGTGCGTGGACACCGTGGTCACGATACCGAACGATCGGCTGCTGTCGACGCTCGATCCGACGACCAGCGTGACGCAGGCGTTCATGAAGGCCGACGACGTGCTGCGGCAGGCAATCCAGGGTATCTCGGACCTGATCCTGACCCCGGGTCTCATCAATCTCGACTTCGCCGACGTCAGGACCATCATGTCCGGCCGGGGGCTCACCATCATGGGCACGGGCGTGGGGCACGGCGAGAGCCGGGCCGTCGACGCCGTGCGCCAGGCCATCACGAGCCCCCTGCTCGAGGACGTGTCGGTCGACGGCGCGCGCGGGGTTCTCGTGAACGTGACCGGCGGCGAGGATCTCGCGATGTCCGAGGTCGGCGCGGCCGCCTCGATCATCCAGGAAGCCGTTCACAAGGATGCGAACATCGTGTTCGGGGCGGTCGTCGATCCGACCATGGACGGCGAGATCAAGATCACGGTGATCGCAACCGGCTTCGACGAGGCCGACGGCACGGTCCCGCATCCGGGGTCGACCGCCGACACGCCTGTCGATCTCGACATGTACACCGGCTGGAGTCGGGACAAGTCGGCCAGCGGCCCTGCAGACGGCATGCTCCAGGGCGCGGAGGAGGGTCCCGGCAGCGGTACGCCCGGCGAGCCGTCGGCCTACACCGCGCGCAAGGTCGTCTGAGGGGACTACGGCACCGTCCGCTGCCGGGAGGCCGCGTGCGCGAGCCGCCCCTCGTGCTCGCTGTACGCGCGGAGGATGAGGTCCCGCAGTTGGTCCGTCCGGGCGGCGTCCTCGCTCGCGCGCAGCAGCACGAAGTGGCGCCGCTCCCCGTCGATGGTGTACTGCCTCGCCGGAAAGGTCACGCTTCGGCCGCGAGGGTCGTGCCGGTCCCAGACGGTGAAGCCCACCAGCTTCAGTCCCGCCAGGAGCCCGTCGGAGAAATGCAGCTCGGCGTCCGCCAGCTTGCCCGCCGGCGCTCCGGCCGTGCGCGGAACGATCTTCACCTTCATTGGCGCCTCCCGTTGCCGGCGGAGACAAGCAAACGGCGTTCCGTGCTCGACTCCGGGCTCGGGTGGGAGCCCAACTCGCTTGGCCGTCAGGACTTGCGCGCGGCCGCCGGCCGCGGTGCGGGCGGGAGCCGGGTGTCCGCTGCGTCCTGCGCCAACCGCAGTTGACGTCAGGGGCCGAGCAGCAGCACCTGCGCGAGTGCGAAATCGCCGGAGTGGCTCATCGAGATCAGCGATTCGCGCCCGCCGAGCGCGTCGAGGCGCCGCGCGGCCTCGTCGTGAAACCGCAGTTGCGGTGGGCCGCCGCCGCGCACGACCTCGATGCTGCGCCAGAGAACGCCGGCGGCGCGCCCGGTGCCCAGGGCTTTCATCGCGGCCTCCTTCGCGGCAAAGCGGGCGGCGAGGTGCTGCGCGGGATGCCGTCTGCGGAGGCTGTATGCGGCTTCGCCTGCGGTGAACACGCGCTCGACGAAGCGCGGCCCGTAGCGCTCGAGCAACTGGCCGACCCGCGCGATCGACTCGATGTCGACGCCGACCGCGATGACGGTGCCGCCGGCCCTGCCCGCGGGCGGGCGCGGGGTGCCGGCCTCGACCAGGGCCTCGTCCATGGCCGCGTTGGCGAGCCTGTCGGCCTCGGTGTTGGCGGACCGCCGCACGTGCTCGAACCGCACCCGGTCCAGCCGCCTCGCGAGCGCGTCCGCTTCGTTGTGCAGCGGCTGGAGGCGCGCATTCCGGACCTTGAACTGCCCGAGCATCTGCCTGGTGAGCAGCTCGGAGTCCGACCGGATGATGACGTCGCGGTAGTTGTGTCGGTCGAGATAGGTCAGCGCCGCCACGAGGCCGCGGTACTCCGCGACATTGTTGGTGGCGACGCCGATGGCGCCGCGCAGCTCGTCGAGCAGCGAGCCGTCGCCGGCCTCGATGCGGACGCCGTAGCCGGCCGGACCGGGATTGCCCCGGGCGCCGCCGTCGATGTACGCGATGACCGGACCGTCGCTCACCCGTCCGCCCCCGGCGCGGGGGCGTCGGGCCGCGTATCGAAATACAGGATCCGCTGGCAGCTCTCGCACTGGATCAGGCTGTCGTTCAGCCGGATGTTGTTGAAGAGCTGGGGACGGAGCCGCACCTGGCACGACGAGCAGCGTCCGTCGCGCGCCTCGACGACGGCGACGCCGTTGCGGTGGCTCGCCAGCTTCTCGAAGAGCGCGAGCAGGCGCGGGGCCAGCACCCCGACCTGCCGCCGGCGCTCGGCGTCGAGCTGCTCGACCCGCTGCTCGAGCTCGACCTGCTCGCGCTCGAGCTCCGCGCGCTCGGCGGCAATGGCGGCCCGCTGCTCCGTGAGCCGCCGCTCCGCGCGCTCCACCTCCGCCGCGAGGTCGTCGCCTTCGAGCATGCGCTCGAGAATCACGTCCTCCAGGCGCCGGACCTCGGCCTCGCCGCCCGCGATCTCGACCTGCATCGCCTGGTATTCGCGGTTGGTCTTGACCTCCATCAGCTGTTCCTTGAAGCGGCTCAGCCGCATCTGGACGGAGGCCAGCTCCTTCTCCCGCGCCTGCCGGTCGGCCTTGAGCTGGTCGAACCGCTCGCGGGCCCTGACGACCTCCTCGGAGGTCTCGCCGAGCTGCGCGTCGAGCCGGGCGATGTCGGACGGCAACTCGTCGATCCGCGCGCGGGCGGCTGTCGCCGCGTTCTGAATCCGCTGGAGCGTGATCAGGTGTTCAAGGTCGGGCAGCATCCGTTCCAGCGCGGCGAGGCGATGTCACCGCCAACCGAGGCAAAAAAAAAACCCGCCGGGGCGGGACGTGGTGAAGGCGCGCTTCGCGACCCTGCAGCCGGGCGGATTGACGCCCGGCGCGCGGTGGAACGGGGTGTTGCCGGTCGTCGATGCGAGTCCATAGGGTGTGTCGGATCCCCATCGTAACATGGCTGGCGATCCCGACCACGCGGCGCGGTCGGGATCGGCGAAGCAGGGAATGGATGGTGGGCCCACCAGGATTCGAACCTGGGACAAGCCGGTTATGAGCCGGCGGCTCTGACCGCTGAGCTATGGGCCCGTCGACTCAGGTGCTGCCTTCGAGGAAGGCCCGCAGCTTGCGGCTCCGCGACGGATGTCGCAGCTTGCGCAGGGCCTTCGCTTCTATCTGACGGATCCGTTCCCGGGTCACGGCGAAGTTCTGGCCGACCTCCTCCAGGGTGTGCTCGCTGCCGTCGCCGACCCCGAAGCGCATCTTGATCACCTTTTCCTCGCGCGGCGTGAGCGTCTTGAGGACCGAGTCGGTCTGCTCCTTGAGATTCAGGTTGATCACGGCCTCGGCCGGCGAGACGACCTGCCGGTCCTCGATGAAGTCGCCGAGGTGGCTGTCCTCCTCCTCGCCGATGGGGGTCTCCAGCGAGATGGGCTCCTGCGCGATCTTCAGGACCTTGCGCACCTTGGCGACCGGAATGTCCATGCGCTGGGCGATCTCCTCGGATGTCGGCTCGCGTCCCAGCTCCTGCACGAGCGCCCGCGACGTGCGGATCAGCTTGTTGATCGTCTCGATCATGTGCACCGGAATCCGAATCGTGCGCGCCTGGTCCGCAATGGCCCGCGTGATCGCCTGCCGGATCCACCAGGTGGCATAGGTCGAGAACTTGTAGCCCCGCCGGTACTCGAACTTGTCGACGGCCTTCATCAGGCCGATGTTTCCCTCCTGGATGAGGTCGAGGAACTGCAGGCCGCGGTTCGTGTACTTCTTGGCGATCGAGACGACCAGCCGGAGGTTGGCCTCCACCAGCTCCCGCTTCGCCTGCTCGGCCTGGGTCTCGCCGCGCACGATCGTCAGCAGGATGCGGTTGATGTCGTCGGGCGTCTCCTGCAGCTCCTGGGTGCGCCGCTTGAGGTCGTTCCGCAGATCCCGCACTCGCTTCTCGAGCTGCTTGCCTTCCTCCGGGCTGAGGCGGCCCCGCCTGGCCTTGGCCTTCCGTTGCCGCTCGAGCAGCTCGATCTCCCGGTGCACGCGCTGCGCGCCCTCGGCTGCCTCCTTGATGAGGTCGATCAGGTGACGCTTGACCGGCTCCGTGAACTCGATGCGTCGAATGAGCCGCGACAGCTCCACGCCGACGCGCAGGCGACGCCGAAGATGCAGGCGGTACTGCCGCCGGTTGCGCTTGGCGATCCGAGCGAGCTCGCTCCCGGTCTGCTCCAGTTCGCCGTGCTTGGCGTGGACGCTGTCGATCTGCCGCAACAGCTGTTGTCCGCGGTCGGCAACGCGGGCATCGGTCAGCTCGTCATCCTGGAAGAGCACCAGCTCGCGGATGGTCCGTTCGCCGCGCCGCAGCTGCTCGCCGAGCCGGACGACGACGCGCGCGGTCTGCGCGGTGCGCGAGATCGTCTTGATCACGGAGAGCTTGCCCCGCTCGATCCGCTTGGCGATCGCCACCTCTCCCTCCCGGGTCAGGAGCGGGACCGTTCCCATCTCGCGCAGATACATGCGAACCGGATCGTTCGTCTTGTCGATCGTGCCCGGCGCGAGGTCGAGCTCGGCGTCCTCGCTGCCCTCGCCCCGGCGGTCGAGCAGCTTCTCCTCGCGGTACTTCTGCTCGGAGTCGACCACCGCGATGCCGGCGTTGCCCAGCGCCGCGAACAGGTCGTCGAGCTCCTCCGACGACGTCAGCTCGGCGGGCAGCATGTCGTTGACCTCGTCGTAGAGAAGGTAGCCCTTTTCCTTGCCAAGGATGATGAGTTGACGAATCTCGTCGTACTTCTCTTCGATTGACAAGAGTCTGCCTCCTGAGCGTGTCACCCTCCGAGCGCCTCCGGGCGCTGCAGCAGATTCTGCTTGCGTTGCAGAAGCGCGAGCATCTCGTCTTCCGCGCCCGGCGTGCCGGCCCGCTGGCAGCGGTCGATGGCTTCCTGAAGCGCACCCAGCTCGCGCCTGAAACGCCGCTGCCGCATGGTGGCCACGCAGTCGGCGACGTCGGCCGGCGGATGCGGAGCGCGAGCGATGCGCTCCGTGAGCGCCGCCTCGGCGGCGCTCACGCGTTCGAGAAGCGCCTGCGGGGCCGCCTCGGCCGGCCACTCCGCGAGGCTCCTCGCCACGCGCAGGATCGGCTCGGTCGCCAGCCCCTCGAAGTCGGCTGCCTCGGTGTCCACCAGCGCGGGCAACGCCGCCGTCGGATCACGCATCGTGGCCCAGATGAGTCCCTTCTCGGCGTGCGTCACGGCCGGTTCGATCGACCCGCTCACCGCCTCGTCGAGCGTCGTCCGCCGCTTGACGGCGAGACGCCGCAGGTCCGAGCGGACGACATCCTCCGTGATGCCGGCCCTGTGGGCGACGCGATCGGCGAACTCGTCGCGCGCCGCCGCATCCGGCATGCGAGCAGCCACAGCCAACATATCGGCCAGGAACGCCTTGCGCTGTGCACTGCGCGAGAGATCGCGCTCGCCCGCCGCCCTGTCGAGCACGTAATCCACGTACCGTTGCGACGAGCGCAGCTGCTCCACGTAGTACGCGCCGCCGCGCTCCCGCACGCACGTGTCCGGGTCCTGGTCCGGCGGCAGCACCGCCACGTTGACGTCCAGCCCCTCGCCCAGCAGCAGCTCGCCCGTCCGGGCGGATGCGTTCCGGCCGGCCGCATCGGGGTCGAAGCTGACGATGACCTTCGACGCGAAGCGCCGCAGCAGGCGCGCCTGCGGGGCGGTGACCGCCGTGCCGCAGGTGGCCACCGCCGGCTGCACGCCAGCCTGCACCAACTGGGCGAAATCGAAATATCCTTCAACCATCACGGCGTAGCCCAAGCGCCGGATCGCGGTCTTGGTGAGATGTAAACCATACAACGTCCGGCTCTTCGCATACAGCGGGGTCTCCGGCGAGTTGACGTACTTGGGCTGCTGGCCGGATTCGAGTGCGCGCCCCCCGAACGCCACCACCGAGCCGCTGTCGCGGCAGATGGGAATCATCAGCCGGTTCCGGAAGCGGTCGAGGACCTGACCGCCGTCGCGCTCCACCACCAGCCCGCTGGCCAGCAGCAGGTCCAGCGGCTGGCCAGCGTCCAGCAGGTGCTGCTTGAGGCTGTCGCGCCGGGCGGGGGCATAGCCGAGGCCGAGCCGCGCGACCGTCTCCGGGCGGATGCCGCGCGCCTCCAGATGCGCGCCCGCGCGCCCGCCCGCCGGCGCGGCCAGCTGCGCGCTGAAGAAATCGGCGGCCAGCGAGTGGACCTTCAGCAGCGCCTCGCGTCTGGCGTCGGCCGCCGCGTCCCGTGCCGCATCGTCCGCGTCCGGCACCTGGACACCGAAGCGCTGGGCAAGCAGCCTGACCGCATCCGGGAAGCCGAGCTTCTCCTGCAGCTCGACGAACTTGACGACGTCGCCCCCGACGCCGCAACCGAAGCAGTGGAAGAAGCCCTTGTCCGGGTGCACGTGAAACGAAGGCGTCTTCTCGCTGTGGAACGGGCACAGGCCCTTGTACGTGCTGCCGGCCTTCTTGAGCGGAACCGAGTCCTGCACGACCTGCACGATGTCGGCGTGAGCCTTCAGGTCCTCCACGAAGTGCGGCGGAAAACGTCCCACGCTCAGTCCTTCAGATCGACGACCGTGACCCCTTCGCCGCCCTGTTCCTGCTGTGCCGGCGCGAACCGCGCAACCTGCGGATGGCTCGCGAGCAGGCCCGCTATCGAGCGCCGCAGCGCCCCGGTCCCGTGCCCGTGGATGACGCGCACCTCCCGCCGTTCGTGCAGGACGGCCCGATCGAGATGCCGCTCGGTGCGCGACAGCGCCTCGTCGACCGTGCAACCGATGACGTTGAGCTCGGGCGGCAGGTCGTCATCGCTCGCGGCGTTCACGGTGATGCGGCCGCTCTGCGGCCGTTCGCGGTCCGCGGCGGCGCGCAGGTCGGACCGCGGCACGCGCAGCCGCTTGCCGCGCACCTCCACCTCGGCCTCGCCGCCGTGCAGTGCGCGCACCTGGCCGTCGAGCCCCAGGCTTCCCACCCTGACCGTCGCGCCGACGCCGAGCGCGACCGGCGGGGGGCTCGGGGCGGCTGCCGGCCCGGCGGACGGCAGGACCTGCGCGGAGGCAGCCGCCTCCTCCCGGCCGGCGATGGCGTCGAGCGCGGCGTGCGCCGTGCCGCGCAGGGCCCCCGTCTCGCCCGTGGTCAGCGGTCTCTCCCCGGCTGCCGCGCGCTGGCCGGCGGTGCGCCGCAGGTCGGACGCCCGCCCGCGCAGGTCGTCGACGACGGCGTCGATTTCCCGGCGCGCGGCGCGGATCCGGTCGGAGACCCCGTCAGCGAGACGGACGCGCGCCCCTTCCGCGCGCGTCTCGACTTCCTGCCGTGCGGCATCGAGCTCCGCGCGCTGCGCGGCGAGGTGCTCGCGCTCCCGCGTCAGCTCCTCGCGCTCGCTCTCGAGCGAGCGGAGCTCGTCGTCCACCCTGGTCAGCCGTTCCGCCAGTTGCGCCTCGCGGGCGCTCTGGCGGTCTCGCGCGGCCTGGATCACGGCCGGCGGAACGCCCAGCCGGGCGGCGATCTCGAACGCCAGGCTGCGCCCGGGCGCCCCGTACGCGAGCTGGTAGTTCGGCGCGAAGTTGTCCGTGTCGAAGCCGAACGCGGCGCACGCGACGCCCTCGGTAGTGGCCGCGTACGCCTTGAGAAGCTCGTCGTGCGTCGTGGCCATGACCACCGCGCCGCGCGCGCGGAAGTGCTCGATGAGCGCCGCGCCGAGCGCACCGCCCTCCACCGGGTCCGTGCCCGCGCCGACTTCATCGAGCAGCACCAGCGCCGGCAGCTGCAGGTGCTCGTGCATCGACACGATGTTGCTGATGTGCCCGGAGAAGGTGGAGACGCTGGCCGTGATCGACTGCTCGTCTCCGATATCCGCGAAGACCGTTCGAAACACCGTCACCCGCGAGTCTGGCGCCGCCGGCACGTGCAGCCCGGCCTGCGCCATGAGGGCGAGCAGCCCCGCCGTCTTCAGCGCGACCGTCTTGCCGCCCGTGTTCGGGCCCGTGATCACGAGCACCGAGGTCGGGGGGATCGCGCACACGTCCACCGGCGTGGGCTGCGCGGACGCCGGGTCGGCGTCGCGGAGCCGCGCGCGCACCGCCGGAATCAGCAGCGGATGCCGTGCGTCCCGGAACTCGAGATGGAGCTCGGTGCCCAGCTCGGGCGCGGTGCCGCCGACCAGACGCGAGAACGCCGCGCGCGCCTGGATCTCGTCGATCTCCGTGGCCGCCGTGAGGGTCTGACGCAGGTCGAGGGCGCGCTTGCGCAGCGCGTTCGTCAGCTCGAGGAGGATCCGTTGCACCTCGGCCGCCTCGCGGTCCTGCAGGGCGACGATGTCGTTGTTGATCTCGACGGTGCTGAGCGGCTCGAGAAACAGGCTCGCCCCCGTGCCCGAGCTGCCGTGGACGATGCCGGGGATCGCGTCGCGATGCTCGGCCTTGATCACCAGCACCTGACGGCCTGCCCGCTCCGTCACGATGCGCTCCTGCAGATAGCGCGCCGTGCCCTTGCCGCGCAGATAGGAGTCGAGCGTGGACCGCAGGCGGTTCGTCTGCCGGCGCAGCTGCTCGCGGATCGTTCGCAGGGCGTTCGAGGCGTCGTCCACCACGCTGCCCGCGTCGTCGATCTTCGCGCGGATCTGCGAGATCTCCGCGGCGAACGAGCGGCATCCCTCCAGCGTCGTCCGCAGTGCCGGAAACGGTCCGCCGTCCGCGCTCTCGACCGCGCGGCGGACGGCGTCGACGGAGGCGAGGAAGGCGGCCAGGCCGCGCAGGTGAGCGGCCTCGAGCGGAAGCCCCTCGATGGCGAGGCTCGTCAGGACCTGCTCGATGTCGGCCGGTGCGTCGAGTCCGATCGGGCCGTTCGACTCGAGATACCCGACGCACTCGCTGGTGGCTGCCAGTGCGGCCTGTGCGCTCCGGATGTCGGTGCGCGGACGGAGCTCGGCCAGCCGGGCAGCGCCGAGCTCCGTCAGCGCGAAGCTCTGGACAACCTCGACGATCCGGTCGAACTCGAGAGACCGGAGCGAGCCTTCGTGCATGACAGGAGGTTTCGAGCCTATCACGGACAACGAACGCGGTCCAACCGCCTCAGGGCAGGTGATTGATGGCGCTTGCGAGCGCCGCCGCACCGAAGCCGTTGTCGATGTTCACGACCGCAACGCCCGCCGCACAGCTGTTCAGCATGGCCAGCAGCGCGGTCAGGCCGCCGAAGCTCGCGCCGTATCCGACGCTCGTCGGCACCGCGATGACCGGCGCCCTGACGAGGCCGCCGACGACGCTGGGAAGCGCGCCCTCCATGCCTGCCACGGCGATGATCACCCGCGCGCCGTCGAGCCGCTCGTGCTCCGAGAGCAGCCGGTGCAGTCCGGCGACGCCGGCATCGTACAGGGCGTCCACCCGATTGCCGAGCACCTCGGCGCTGACCCGGGCTTCCTCGGCCACCGCGACGTCGGACGTCCCGGCCGCCACGACGAGGACGACGCCCTGTCCGGTGGGGGCTGCCTCCGCCTTGCGGGAGATCACCCGCGCTTCCGCGTGGAAGCGCGCGTCCGGCACGACCCGCGCGACGGCGGCGTAGGCCGCCGCGTCGGTCCGGGTCACGAGCAGGGTCTGCCCGGCGGCGACGAGCCGCTCGGCTATCGCCGCCACCTGCTCCGGCGTCTTGCCCGCGCCGAAGATCACCTCCGGGAATCCCTGCCGCACGGCGCGATGGTGATCCACGCGGGCGAAGCCGAGATCCTCGAACGGCATGCGCCGCAGCATGCCGGTCAGCCGATCCGCCGCCCGGGCGGCGGTGGTCGTGCCGCGCTCGACCTCGTCGAGGATGCCGCGCAGCTGCTCGGGAGTCATGCGGGCTGGGCGCCGCCGCCGGCGCGCGGATTGACTTGCGGGAACCCGGCCTGTACGGTCATGGCGAGTGTGCCCGGCATCGACACGGTCGTCATGCCCCTACCCGGATTGCTCCTGGTCGGGCTGTACTTCGTTCTTCTCGTCTGCCTGAGCGGCTACGGCGTGCACCGCGCCTACCTGCTCTACCTTTATACAAGATATCGCCCGCGGCCGCCCGCGTCGCGCGACGACGACGACGACGATGTCCCGTTCGTCACCGTGCAGCTGCCGATCTACAACGAGCTGTACGTGGTCGAGCGCCTCATCGACGCGGCTGCGCGCCTGGACTACCCCCGGCACCGCCTGGAGATCCAGGTGCTGGACGACTCGACCGACGAGACGCAGCGCATTGCGGCCGAGGCCGTGGCGCGCTGGTCCGCCCGCGGGGTCGCCATCCGCCGGCTGCACCGGGCCGAGCGGTCCGGATACAAGGCCGGCGCGCTGGCGGCCGGGCTGCACGCCGCGCGGGGCGAGGCGATCGCCATCTTCGATGCCGATTTCATCCCGCCGCGCGAGTTCCTGCGGCGCGCGCTGCCGGCGCTGCGCGAGCCGGGCGTCGGCATGGTGCAGGCCCGCTGGGGGCACGTGAACCGGGAGTGCTCGTGGCTCACGCGCGTGCAGGCGCTGCTGCTCGATGCCCACTTCGTTCTCGAGCACGGCGCCCGCAACCGCGGCGGATGCTTCTTCAACTTCAACGGGACGGCCGGCGTCTGGCGGCGGGCGGCGATCGACGACGCCGGCGGCTGGCAGCCCGACACGCTGACCGAGGACCTCGACCTGAGCTATCGTGCCCAGCTGGCCGGGTGGCGGTTCGTCTTCCTGCCCGACCTCGTCGCGCCGGCCGAGCTCCCGGTGGAGATGAACGCGTTCAAGACCCAGCAGCACCGCTGGGCGATGGGATCGATCCAGACCTGCCTGAAGGTGCTGCCGGCCGTGCTTCGGAGCGGCGTGCCGCTGCGGCTCAAGGCGGAGGCCTTCTTCCACCTCACGGCCAACTTCAACTACCCGTTGCTGCTGCTGGCGTCCGTGCTGATGGTGCCCGCGCTCTTCCTGCGGGCGCAGGCCGGGTCGCAGACGTTGCTGCTGGTCGACGCGCCGCTGTTCTGCGCCGCGGCGCTGTCGATGGTGAACTTCTACGCGGTCAGCCAGCGTGCGGTGCGGCGGGACTGGCT
Organism: Vicinamibacterales bacterium; assembly: GCA_963665465.1. Taxonomy (GTDB): domain Bacteria; phylum Acidobacteriota; class Vicinamibacteria; order Vicinamibacterales; family UBA8438; genus JAAXGX01. Next base: position 1,486,957 of record OY762226.1, on the reverse strand, counting down.
GTCGCAGTTGCGGTACGTGCCGCTCGCGATTGCCGTCGGGATCGGCCTCTCGGTGAACAACACGCGGGCCGTTCTGGGGGCGCTGCGCCGACATCGGCCGGCCTTCGCGCGCACGCCCAAGTACGGCGTCCTCGGCAGTCGCGACGAATGGCGGGCGAAGCGCTACCGGCAGGCCGTCAGCGGTCAGCCGTTCGTGGAGCTGGCGCTCGGAATCTACTTCACCCTGGCCGTGCTCGGCGCGGCGTCGAGCGCCCTGTTCGCGGCCGTCCCGCTGCTCTGCGTCTTCCAGTTCGGGTTCCTGTACGTGGGGATAGTCTCGCTGCTGCAGCAGCCGCGGCCCGGTCGCGCCGGCGTATCGGGAACGCGGCCGGCCATGGCTGGCGACGCAAGCTGAGCGGCCGGGCCGACGACGGGGCAGGGGCGTGCTCGTCTCTTGTTGGGCTTGGTTGCTCGCCTTGCGCGGCGGGTAGTAGGCTCTGACCCGATGACTGCGCCAGCTGCCGCTGCGAAGGCCGGCCTCGAGGGCGTCGTCGCGACCTCGTCGGCGATCTGTCACCTCGACGGCGCGCGCGGCGTGCTCGCGTACTGCGGGCACGACATTCACGATCTGGCCGAGCACGCCACCTTCGAGGAGGTGTGCTACCTCCTGTGGCATCGGCGCCTCCCCACGCGGGCCGAGCTGGGGGATCTGCAGTCGCAGCTCGCGAGCGCGCGGCCGCTGTCCGAGCCGCTGCGGCGGATGATTCGGTCGCTGCCGCCGGGCAACACCATGGATGCCCTGCGGACGCTGACCTCGGCGCTGGCGCACTTCGACCCGCAGGCCGGCGATTCGTCGCCCGCCGCGCGCTATCGCCAGGCAGTGCGCTTGACGGCGCAGCTGGGCAGCGTCGTCGCGGCCTGCGGGCGCGTCGCCGCGGGACGGAGTCCTGTCGAGCCGGACCCGGCCCTCGGCCACGCCGCCAACTTCCTGCTCATGCTCGGCGGCGAGCGCCCGGGCGCGGCGGCGGCGCGCGCGTTCGACGTGGCGCTCATCCTCCACGCCGACCATGAGCTGAACGCCTCGACGTTCGCGGCCCGCGTGACCGCCGCCACCCTGAGCGACGTGTACTCGGCGGTGGTCGCCGGCATCGGCGCGCTCAAGGGTCCGCTGCACGGCGGGGCCAACGCCGCGGTCATGAAGCTGCTGACGGAGATCGGCGAGGACGCCGACGACGAGCGCGTGGAGCGCGTCATCCGGGACATGCTGGCGCGCAAGGTCAAGGTGCCCGGCTTCGGGCACCGGGTGTACCGCACCGAGGATCCCCGCGCCACGCACCTCCGGCGCATGTCCCGCGAGCTGGGCGAGCGCACCGGGCGGACCCGCCTGCACGAGATGTCGCGGCGCATCGAGGCCGTGATGAAGGAGGCCACGCAGATCGACGCGAACGTCGACTTCTACTCGGCGTCGACGTACGCGCTGCTCGGCATCCCCGTCGATCTGTTCACGCCCATCTTCGCCGTGAGCCGCGTGGCGGGCTGGACGGCGCACGTCCTCGAGCAGTACGCCAACAACCGTCTCATCCGGCCGCGCGCCGAGTACGTCGGACCGGAGCACCCGCAGCCGTTCACGCCGCTGGACGCCCGAGGCTGATGACGCGGCCGGCCGAGCCAGCCGTGCGCGCCGGACGGCCGCCGCAGCCCGGCGGCCTGCCGGCGGCGGCCCGCCGCGACCTGGACCGTGCGATCCGGCTGCACACGGGCGGGCAGCTCGACGCGGCCGTCGACGCGTACCGGGCCATCCTGGAGCGGCATCCCGGGGCCGGCGCCTGCTGGTGCAACCTGGGCGTGGCGCTGCGGAAGCTGGGCCGCCGGGACGAGGCCCTGGCGGTGCTGCGAGAGGGCGTGCGCGCCTGCCCGGAGCTGGTCGATCTCAACTACAACCTCGGCAATGCGCTCTCCGATGCCGGGGACGCGGAGGGCGCTCTCGAACGCTACCGCGCGGCCTTCGCCCGCGACCCGGGCCACCTGCCCGCGGCCATCGCCTGCGGCGCCACGCTGCTCGCGCTGGCGCGCTTCGAGCAGGCCGTCGATCACTATCGGGCGGCGCTCGACCGGCATCCCGACAACGCCAGGCTCTACCACGCGCTGGGTCGGGCGCTCTGGAACCTGCGGCAGGTGCGGGCCGCGGCGGCGGCCTACCGGCGCGCGATCGCGCTGGGGCCGGCTCCGCCCGTTTACCGCATCAATCTGCACCACGCCCTGTCGGCGCTGGGGCAGTACGCCGAGGACGAGCGGCAGCTGCGCGCCGCGACGGCGGCGGATCGGCGCTCGCCGGCGGTACTGGCGGCATTGGGCCAGAGCCTGGTCGACCAGGGCCGCCTCGCGGACGGACTGGCGTGCTGCGACGCCGCGCTGGCAGCCGATCCGGACCATCTCGACGCGCGGCTCGGACGGGCCCGCGGCAACTTCCTGGCGGGCCGCTACGCCGCGGCCTGGCCGGACTTCCGGTGGCGCCGCCGGCACTCCACGTGGCGCGCGATGGGCGTCGAGGGCCGGGACTGGGAGGGCCAGGATCTCGCCGGGCAGTCGATCCTGCTCTACGGCGAGCAGGGCCTCGGCGACGTGATCCAGTTCGCGCGGTTCGCGCCGCTGGTGGCTGCGCGCGGCGCGGAGGTGTCGCTCTACTGCCCGCCGCGGCTGGTCCGCCTGCTGCAGCGGCTGCCCGGCGTGCGGCGGGTGGTGCCGGGCGACCGTCCCTGTCCGCCGACCGACTGGGTCTGCTCCCTGCTCGACGTGCCCGGTGTCCTCGGCACGGACCTCGACTCGCTACCGGAGGCCTGTCCCTATCTGCCTGCCCGCAAGCGGCCGCGCCCGCTGCTGCCGCCCGCCCGCGGGTTCCGCATAGCCATCGTCTGGGGCGGGAATCCGGCTCACGCGCGCGACGGCGAACGCTCCTGCCGCCTCGCCGACTTCGCGCCGCTGATCGAGCTCCCCGGCACCGAGTTCATCAGTTTTCAGGTGGGGAGGCGCGCCCGGGAGCTGCGCGCGGGCTGGCGCGGGCTGGTCGGCGTTGCCGGGCAGGAGCTGACCGCGTTCGAGGCGACCGCGGACGCGCTGCTGGAAGTGGACCTCGTCATCACCGTGGACACGGCGCTGGCCCACCTGGCCGGCGCCCTGGGCCGGCCTGTCTGGACCCTGCTGGCGTTCGCCCCCGACTGGCGCTGGCTGCTCGGGCGCGACGACACGCCCTGGTACCCGACGATGCGCCTCTTCCGGCAGCCCGAGCCCAACGATTGGGCGGGCGCCTTCCGCGCCGTGCGCGCCGAGCTTGCCGCCCGGCTGGCGCGGCCGCATAATTGACGCGCCGTCCCGGTCGCCTCGATGCGTCACCATCAGATCCGCAACTTCTCCATCGTCGCCCACATCGACCACGGCAAGTCGACGCTGGCCGATCGATTCCTCGAGCTCACGGGCGCCCTGCGGCCGCGGGAGATGGAGGCGCAGGTCCTCGACAGCATGGACCTGGAGCGCGAGCGCGGCATCACGATCAAGGCGCACGCCGTGCGGCTGGGCTACGAGGCGGACGACGGCCTGCGCTACGTGCTGAACCTCATCGATACGCCCGGGCACGTCGACTTCTCGTACGAGGTGACCCGCTCGCTCGCGGCCTGCGAGGGCGCGCTGCTGCTGGTCGACGCCTCGCAGGGTGTCGAGGCGCAGACGGTGGCCAACGCTTATCTCGCCGTGGACAACGACCTGGAGATCATCCCGATCATCAACAAGATCGATCTGCCCGGCGCGCAGGCCGACGAGACGGCCCGGCAGGTCGAGGACCTGGTGGGGCTCGACGCCGCGGCCTCCATCCGCGCCAGCGCGAAGGCGGGCATCGGCATCCGCGAGATTCTCGAGGCGGTCGTCGCCCGCGTGCCGCCGCCGTCCGGCGCCCCCGATGCCCCGCTGAAGGCGTTGATCTTCGACTCGTGGTACGACGCCTACCGGGGGGTCGTGATTCTCATCCGCGTGCTCGACGGCGTGATCCGGCCGGGCATGAAGACGCGGCTGATGGCCCAGGGCCACGAGTGCGAGATCGAGCAGGTGGGCGTGTTCTCGCCCAAGCCGGTCGAAACCGAGGCGCTCGGCGTCGGCGAGGTGGGCTTCGTCATCGCCGGCATCAAGCGTGTCGGCGACGCCCAGATCGGCGACACCCTGACGGACGCCCGGCGCCCGACGGCCAGCCCGTTGCCGGGGTTCCGCGAGCTGAAGCCGATGGTCTTCGCCGGGCTGTATCCGGTGGAGGGCCACCAGTATCCGGAGCTCCGCGAGGCGCTCGACAGGCTGCGCCTCAACGATTCGTCGTTCGTCTTCGAGCCGGAGACGTCGGCGGCGCTGGGTTTCGGATTCCGTTGCGGCTTCCTCGGGCTGCTGCACATGGAGATCGTCCAGGAGCGTCTCGAGCGCGAGTTCGACATGGACCTCGTGACGACGGCGCCCGGCGTGCTGTACCGGGTAACCACCACGGACGGCGAGGTGCTCGAGATCGACAGCCCCGCGAAGCTGCCGGACGCCGGGCGGATCGCGCGGCTCGAGGAGCCCATCATCGCGGCGATGATTCTCGCCCCGGCCGACTGCGTGGGCGCGATCCTGCAGCTCTGCCAGGAGAAGCGGGGCGTGCAGACGAATCTGGAGTACCACGCGTCGCAGCGGGTCATGATTTCGTACGATCTGCCCTTCAACGAGGTGGTGCTCGACTTCTACGACCGCCTGAAGACCGTCTCCCGCGGCTACGCGTCGCTCGACTATCATGTGACCGGATACCGGGAATCGCCGCTCGCGCGGCTGGATCTGCTCGTCAACGGCGAGCCGGTCGATGCCCTGTCGGTCATCGTGCACCGGGACATGGCCTATTCGCGCGGGCGGGCGCTGGCCACCAAGATGCGCGAGCTCATTCCCCGGCAGATGTTCGAGGTGGCGATCCAGGCGGCCGTCGGCACGCGGATCATCGCCCGCGAGACGGTGCGGCCCCTGCGCAAGAACGTCCTCGCCAAGTGCTATGGTGGCGACATCACGCGCAAGCGCAAGCTGCTGGAGAAGCAGAAGGAGGGCAAGCGCCGCATGAAGCGCGTCGGCCGCGTGGACATCCCGCAGGAGGCTTTCCTCGCGGTGCTCAGGATTGGCGTCGACTCATGACTTCAGCCTTTCGGAAATCGACGGCGCGCGAGTACTTCGAATCGATCGTCATCGCCGTGATCCTGGCGCTGTTCATCCGCACGTGGGTCGTGCAGGCGTTCAAGATTCCGACCGGATCGATGGAGCACAACCTGCTGATCGGCGATCACCTGCTGGTCAACAAGTTCGTCTTCGGGCCGACTGCCGGCGCCGCGGAGCAGTGGCTGCTGCCGGCCGGCGCGGTGGATCGCGGCGACGTGGTGGTGTTCAAGTTCCCCGAGGAGCCGGAGCGGGATTTCATCAAGCGGGTCATCGGCCTGCCGGGCGAGACGCTGGAGGTGCGCCGGAAGCGCGTCTACATCGACGGCGAGCCGCTCGACGAGCCGTACCTCGAAGGCCGGCAGCCGGCGCTGCGGCCCGGGGCCGTCGCCGTCGAGCGGCGCGACACGTTCGGGCCGCTGGCGATTCCGGACGGGCACTACTTCATGATGGGGGACAATCGCGACAACTCGCAGGACAGCCGGTTCTGGGGTCCGCTGCCCCACGGCTACCTGAAGGGCCGGGCCATGCTGGTGTACTGGTCGTACGACGCGGCCGGGCCTGTCCTGCAGGAGCCGGGCCCCGGCCTCGGGCGCCTCTCGTCGGTGGTGACGAACTTCTTCACGCGCACCCGGTGGGAGCGGATGTTCCGGCTCATCAGTTGATTTCCAGGCCGCAGCGGACACAAGGAGCTGCCATGCACAAGCCGACCGTCCGTCTTGCTTCCTGCGCCGTTCTCTTCCTCCTGCTCGCCGCCGCGCCGCCCGCGCGAGCCGCGGAACATCCGCTCGACCCGCTCAGTTACCAGGAGATGTGGCGCGCGCTGGAGCTCCTGCGGGATGCCGGACACATGGACAGGGATACCCGCTTCTCGGAGCTGACGCTCGACGAGCCGGCCAAGCAGGATGTCCTGGCGTGGCGGCCCGGCGCCGAGATGCCGCGCGCGGTCTACGCCGTGGTGCGGCAGGGCCACGACACGTACGAGGCCACCATCGATCTGGCCGCGGGGCGGGTGGCGTCCTGGACCCGGCTGACGGGCGCGCAGCCGAGCTGGCTCGGCGAGGAGTTCGCCGCGCTGGTCGACAAGGTGCTCGAGCATCCGGACTTCATCGCCGGCCTCGCGGCGCGGGGCATCACGGACTTCACGTTCCTCGACTGCGGCACGACGCCGCCGGGCTACTTCGGCACCGCCGAGGAGCGCGGACGGCGCATCGGGAACGTCAGCTGCTCGGAATCGCGCGGCGTCCGCAACGCCTGGACCCGCCGCATCGAAGGCCTGAGCGCCGTGGTCGATCTCGTCGCGGAGGAGGTGCTGCGCGTGGTCGACGACGGCCCGGTGCCCATCACCGGCACCGTCGCCGACTTCGATCGCACGACGCTCGACGCCCCGCGCGAGGTTCCCGGCCCGCTCGACACGCGCCAGCCGCTCGGCCCCGGCTTCGAGCTGGACGGCTACCAGGTGCGCTGGCAGAACTGGCGCTTCCACCTGCGGCCCGATCAGCGGATCGGCGCCGTGCTGTCCCTGGTGCGCTACCAGCCCGGATCCGGGGCGGACGCGCGGTCGGTGATGTACCAGGGCCATCTGTCCGAGATCTTCGTGCCTTACATGGATCCCTCGTTCGCCTGGTACCGCCGCAACTTCATCGACGCGGGCGAGTTCGTGGCCGGCGGGTTGGCCAGGCCGTTGCTCAGGGGACGCGACTGCCCCGACCACGCGGCCTACGTGGACACCCTGATCAGCGGCGGCAACGGCCGTCCGCGCACCGTGCAGGACACGATCTGCCTGTACGAGCGCGAGACCGGCGACCCCGCCTGGCGGCACTACGCGGACGAGCAGCCGGACAGCCGGCGCAGCCGCGACCTGGTCGTGCGCACCGGCGCCGTGGTCGGCAACTACGACTACCTGCTGGACTGGATCTTCCGCCAGGACGGCTCCATCGAGGCCAGGGTCGGCGCCACCGGCATCCTCGAGGTGAAGGCGGCCAATGCCGCGTCCGCTACGGAGCCGGCCGGGGAAGGGCGCCCGACCGCCGCCGAAGCTCCCGCGGCGCCGGAACGCGAGGATGCGTACGGCCGTTTCGTGGACCGCAACATCGTGGCCGTCAACCACGATCACTACTTCAGCTACCGCCTGGATCTCGACGTCGACGGCGCCGAGAACCGGTTCGTCACCGACCGCCTGGTGGCGCGGCGGCTGCCGCAGGACCACCCGCGCCGCAGTCTGTGGGTTCAGGAGCAGCAGGTGGCCGCGAGCGAGCACGACGCGCGGCTGGACATCAGCCTGCAGCGGCCGGCGCTGTGGCGGGTGCTCAGCACCGACCGGGTCAACGCCGTGGGCTACCCGACCAGCTTCCAGGTGCTGCCGGGTCGCAACGCGAACACGCTGCTGTCGGCCGACGACTATCCGCGGCGGCGGGCCGGCTTCATCGATCACCACCTGTGGGTGACGCCGTACCGCGTCGAGGAGCGCTACGCGGCCGGCGACCACCCGACCCTGAGCGAGCCCGGCCTGGGCCTGCCGGAGTGGACGGCGCCGGACCGGCCGGTGCTCGACACGGACATCGTCCTCTGGCATACGGTCGGCATGCACCACCTGCCGCGCGCCGAGGACTGGCCGGTGATGCCGACCATGTGGCACGGCTTCGAGCTGCGGCCGTTCGACTTCTTCGACCGCAACCCGGCCCTCGACCTGCCGTAGTCGAAATCCGGATGGGGCTGCGCCCCAGGCCCAGGCGTCCGCTTGCGGGGACCCCTCAGCGGGTTTCGGCAGAGGTCTGCTGCGCGGCCCGGCGGCCGAAGATGGCCGTTCCCACCCGCACGATCGTGGCGCCCTCCTCGACGGCAACCTCGAAGTCGTTGCTCATGCCCATCGACAGCTCGCCCAGCCGCGGCCGCGGCACCCCGGCGTCGACGAGCTTGTCGCGCAGCTCCCGGAGCCGTCGAAAGTAGGGCCGGGTGCGCTCCGGATCCTGCGACCAGGGGGGCAGCACCATGAGGCCCCGTACGCTGACCGCCCGGCACTCCGCGGCGGCCGCCAGGATGTCGTGAACCCCGTCGATCGGCGCGCCCGATTTCTGCTGCTCGCGGGCCAGATCGACCTGCACCAGCGCCTTGACGGTCGCGCCCTCCTCGCGGGCGGTGCGCTCGAGGCGCCGGAGCAGCTCGACGCTGTCCAGCGCCTGGATCCACGCCATGGCGGCGACCGCGCGGCGTGCCTTGTTCGACTGCAGGTGCCCGATGAGGTGCCAGGCGAGCGGAGCGAGTTCGGCCGCCTGCGCGACCTTGGTCAGGGCCTCCTGTACGCGGTTCTCGCCGAGGTCGGTCAGGCCCGCGGCGGCCGCCGCCTCGACGTGCGTGAAGGGGAACGTCTTGGAGACGCCGACCAGACGCACCGTGGCCGGGTCGCGCCCGGCGCGGCCGCAGGCCCGCGCGATCCGTTCGCGGACCGCGCGCACGTTGCGCGCAATCGTCGCGGCGAGGTCGGACGGCGCCATTACTGCCGTTCCAGGCGGGCGAGCTCCTCACGCGCCCGGGCGGCGAGCTCGCCGCTGCCGTCGAGCCGGAGGTAGCGCCGGAGGGTGGTCGCGGCGCGCCCGGGATCGTTCGATCGCAGCAGGCTGATGGCCAGCCAGTAGTGGGCGGGCGGGAAGCTGGAATCCTGCCTCACCAGGCTCTCGAAGGCCGCGCGCGCGCCGGCCACCTCGCCCGTGTCGAGTCGCGCGATGCCCCGCTCGAGCTCTGCCTGCAGCTGCCGCCGGCGTTCCGCCAGCGCGGCGAGCGCGAGCCGGGTGGCCTCGTCCCGGGCCGCCGCCGCGTCGGCCGCCCGGCCCTGCCGCGTGTAGACGCTGGCGAGTCCGTAGTGGGCGGCCGTGTAGTCGGGGGTGATCCGCAACACCTGCCTGAAGGCGGCCTCGGCGTCGGCGAAGCGCTCCAGGTCGGCGTAGGCGACCGCCAGGTTGTAGCTGCACTCCGCGCAGTCCGGCTGTCGTTCGAGCGCGCGGGCGAAGTGCGCGACCGCGGTGGCGTGGTCGGCCGCGCGGTTCGCGGCCAGACCGGCCGCGAACGCTCTCGACGCGGCCTCGCGGTCGCCGAGCCGGGCGATCCAGTCCGCGTCGCGCCGGCCGGCGGCCAGCTCGAGGTTGACCTCGACCGTGCGGCCCGTGCGGACCCGAATCCTGAACATGTCGCTGTTCAGATCGTCCTTGCCGGCGGTCACGGCATGGTGCCCCGCCGCGACGCCGTCCTGTGCGTAGGTGCCGTCCGCCGTCGTCTCCAGCGTGCGGCTGTCGCCCCCGCCGAGGGGGCGCACGATGACCTGCGCGCCCGCGACGGGTCGGCCGTGCTGGTCGAGCACACGGCCCCGCACGGTGCCCGCCTCCTGCGCCGCCCCGGCGGCGCCGAGAAGGCACGCGAGCGTCAGCACGTGGAACGCGCCGGCCGAGACGGTGCGCGAACGGACCAGGCCCACCGGCAGCATGCTCCCGCCAGTCTACACCCCGCCGGCGCTTCATTCAGACGGGGCTGGGCCCCGAGCCCCCGGCGTCCGCTTGCGGGGGCCCCTTCGCCCCGCGCCGCTCCCGCCGAGGCGCGCCGTGCGCGCCTTGCGCCGGCTGCGCCGGCGCTGCATTCAGGCGGGGCTGCGCCCCGAGCTCCCGGCGTCCGCTTGCGGGGGCCCTTCGCCCCGCGCCGCTCCCGCCGAGGCGCGCCGTGGGCTGCATGGTTCGCGGTCAGGGGGGGGCATCGAGAAACCGCCGCACGTCGTCGAGCTCGTGCGTGACGGGCGCCGGGGGCAGGCTGGACAGGAACCGGCGCCCGTAGCTCCTGGTGCGGACCCGTGCATCGAAGAGCGCCAGCACGCCGCGGTCCCGGCGGTGCCGGATCAGGCGGCCAAGGCCCTGGAGCAGCGTCAGGATGGCGAGCGGCACCTGATAGTCGGAAAAGGCGTTGCCGCCGCGGGCCTCGACCGCCTCCATGCGGGCCGCCGTGATCGGATCGGCGGGGGACGCGAACGGCAGCTTGTCGATGACGACGCAGCTCAGCGCCTCGCCGGCCACGTCGACTCCCTGCCAGAAGCTGGAGGTCGCCAGCAGCACCGCGTGGGGGGTCGAGCGGAACTCCCGCAGCAGCACGGTGCGCGGGGCCGAGCCCTGGACCAGCAGGGGGTACGGCAGGCTCTCCGCCAGCCGGTCGCGGACGTTGCGCAGGTTGGCGTAGCTGGTGAACAGGACGAACGCGCGGCCCTCCGTCGCGCGCAGCAGGCCGGCGAGCTCGTGTGCGACGGCGGCGGGGAAGTCGCCGCTGCGGGGATCCGGCATGCGACGCGGCAGGAACAGCACGGCCTGCCGCGCGAAGTCGAACTCGGACGGCAACCGCAGCTCGAGCGCGCCGCGGACGCCGAGCCGTCCCCGCAGATAGTCGAACGTGTCGTCCACCGTCATCGTCGCCGAGGTCAGGATCGTTCCGGCCGCCCGCCCCAGGATCAGCTCGCTGACCACGCCGGAGACGTCGATGCGGGATGCCCGCAGGAAGACGCCCCGCTCGCGGCGCTCGAGGAAATACACGAAGTCGTCGTCGCCGGCCGCGAGCAGAAACCGGAGCCGGTCTCGCAGCTCGGCCGCGCGCCGTGCCAGCGCCAGCAGGTCCTCCGAGGCGTCCCCGATCTGTCGGCAGCTCCGTTCGATCTCCGCGAGGCTGTCCGCCAGGGCGGCGGCCGGGTCGGCCGCGGGCGCGAGCAGCTCGCCGGTCACGCGGAGCCTGTCGCCGGGGGCGGCAATCTGCTGCAGCGTGGCGATGAACATCCGCGCCCGTTCGCGTGCAAGCTCCAGGCAGCCGCGCATGTCCTCGGCTGCGGCCGGCGCGACGTCCCGCTCCGCGTCCAGCAGCCGCCGACCGTCGCGGACCAGCTCCTCCAGCCGATAGTTGCTGACCGCCACGCCGAAGTACTGGGTCGCGACGTCTTCGAGCTGATGCGCCTCGTCGATCACGGTGCAGGCGCACGACGGTATGACCTCGCCGTACGCGCTCTGCCGCACCGCGGCGTCGGCGCACAGCAGATGGTGATTCACGATGACCACGTCGGACTCGAGCGCCCGGCGCCGCATGCGCGTGACGAAGCAGTCGTCGTAGCGTGGGCATTCCAGGCCGAGGCAGTTCTCCGACGTCGCGGCGATCTCGTGCCACAGGGGGAAATCGTCCGGCAGGTCCTCGACCTCGGCGCGGTCGCCGGTCTCCGTCTGCCCGGCCCATTCCTGCAGGGCGTCCACATGCGCCCGCTCGGCCGCCGCGCGCGGCTCGCCGCTCTCCCGGAGCGCGTCGAACCGGTGCAGGCACAGATAGTTGGCGCGGCCCTTCATGTAGGTGGCCGTGAACGGGATGTCGAGGGCGCTGCGGAGCGCCGGGAGATCCTTGTGGAAGATCTGATCCTGCAGGTTCTTCGTGCCGGTCGACACCAGGACGCGGCGCCGGGAGAGGATGGCGGGCACGAGATACGCGAGCGTCTTGCCGGTGCCTGTGCCGGCCTCGACGAGCAGCATGCCGCCGCCGGCGAAGATCTCGCCCGCGGCGGCCGCCATCTCGCGCTGGCCCGGGCGGGGCTCGAACGCCGGCAGGGTGCGCGCGAGGGGCCCGCCGTCGGCGAACGCCTCGGCCACGAGCGTGCCGAGCGCGTCCTGATCCGGGCTCAGCTCGCCGGCTCGGGATACAGGGGGAACCTCCGGCACAGGGCCTCGACTTCGGCGCGCACGCTGCCCGCCACGTGATCGTCCTCCGGCGCGGCCAGCACGCGGCAGATGAGCTCGCCGATCCGGTCCATCTCGGCCTCGGCCATGCCGCGGGTCGTCAGCGCGGGTGTTCCCAGACGTATCCCGCTCGCCACCATGGGCGGCTTCTCGTCGAACGGGATCGTGTTCTTGTTGACGGTGATGCCGGCCCGCCCCAGCGCCGCCTCGGCCAGCTTGCCGGTCAGCCCCTGCGAGACGACGTCGACCAGCATGAGGTGATTGTCGGTCCCGCCGCTCACCAGCCGGAAGCCTCCGGCCGCCAGCGCCGCCGCCAGGCGTTCGGCGTTGGCCACGACCTGCCGCTGGTAGGCCGCGAACGCCGGCTCGGACGCTTCCTTGAGGCAGACGGCCTTGGCGGCGACGATGTGCATGAGCGGACCGCCCTGGACTCCCGGGAACAGGGCCCGGTTCACGTTCTTGGCGTGCTCCTGGCGGCAGAGCACCAGGCCGCCGCGCGGGCCCCGCAGCGTCTTGTGCGTGGTCGTCGTGACGATGTCCGAGTGGGGGACGGGACTGGGATGTGCGCCGGTGGCGACCAGCCCCGCGATGTGCGCCATGTCGGTCACCAGGGCGGCGCCCACCTCGTCGGCTGCCGCCCGGACGCGCGCGAAATCGATGATCCGCGGATACGCGCTCGCGCCGACCATGATCATCCGGGGGCGGTGCTCGCGCGCCAGCGCGGCGAGTTGCTCGTAGTCGATCCGCTCGTCGTCCCGCCGCACGCCGTACGGCACGATGCGGTAGAGCTGCCCCGAGAAGTTGAGCGGATGGCCGTGCGTCAGATGGCCGCCGTGCGCCAGGTCCATGCCCAGCACCGTGTCTCCGGGCTTCAGCAGCGCGAAGTACGCCGCCATGTTCGCCTGGGCGCCCGAGTGTGGCTGGACGTTGGCGTGCTCGGCGCCGAACAGGGCCTTGGCGCGATCGATCGCCAGCGACTCCGCCACGTCCACGAACTCGCAGCCGCCGTAGTAGCGGCGTCCGGGATAGCCCTCCGCGTACTTGTTGGTGAGCACCGAGCCCATCGCCTCCAGCACCGCGGCACTGGCGAAGTTCTCCGAGGCAATCAGCTCGAGGCCCGTGTTCTGGCGGTTGATCTCGGCGCGCAGCACCTGCGCGATGTCGTTGTCGACCTCGGCGACCGCGCGCTGGCGGGCGGCCGCTGCGATGTCCAGCGTCCTCGTCATCGGACTCCTTCGAGATGGTGGGCCGGATCGGCCTCCGCGGCGGCGATCTTGTCGACCCGCCGCTGGTGGCGTCCGCCTTCGAACGGCGTGGTCAGAAAGGCGTCGACGATACGCAGCGCGTCGTCGACCGCCAGGGTCCGGGCGCCCAGCGCCAGCACGTTGGCGTCGTTGTGCCGGCGCGCCAGCTCCGCCGCTGCCGGCGTCGTCACCGGCGCCGCCCGGATGCCCCGGACCTTGTTCGCGGCAATCGCCATCCCGATCCCGCTGCCGCAGGCCAGGATGCCGCGGTCGCACGAGCCGGCCGCCACGAGACGCGCCACGCGCAGCGCGTAGTCGGGATAGTCGACCGACTCGTCGCTGTCCGGCCCGACATCTTCGCAGGCGAGGCGGCGCTCGTCGAGCAGCCGCCGGACGCTCGCCTTGAGGCCGAAGCCCGCGTGGTCGGCGCCCAGTGCAATGCGCATGCTGGAATTCTACCGGAAGCGCCGCGGCTGCGGCGCGCCCTGCCGCGCCCCGGACGAGGGCGGAACGCATGCTATATTGGTGCGCGTTCTCGATCGCGAAGGAGCGACTCATGGCGAGTCCCGCCGCTTCCACACCCTCAGTCGAATCACATTTCGCCGAGGCCTTTCCGGGCTCGCGCAAGGTCCACGTGGAGGGCGGCCGCGTCCGTGTCCCGATGCGCGAGATAGCACTGTCCGGGGACGAGCCGCCGCTGCGCGTCTACGATACGAGCGGCCCCCACGATGCGGACGCCCGGACCGGCCTGCCGCCGCTCCGCGGCCCGTGGATCGCGGCCCGCGGCGACGCGGCCGCCACCGCCCGCCCCGTGACGCAGCTGCACTACGCGCGCAAGGGCGAGGTGACGCCCGAGATGGAGTTCGTCGCCCTGCGCGAGGGCTTCGATGCGGAGTTCGTCCGCGCGGAGGTCGCCCGCGGGCGGGCGATCATTCCGGCCAACGTCAACCACCCGGAGCTCGAGCCGATGGCGATCGGCCGCAACTTCCTGGTCAAGATCAACGCCAACATCGGCAACTCCGCCGTCAGCTCGTCCATCGACGAGGAGGTCGAGAAGCTGCGCTGGGCGACGCTGTGGGGCGCCGACACCATCATGGACCTGTCGACCGGGCCGGACATCCACGAGACGCGCGAGTGGATACTCCGCAACGCGCCCGTGCCCGTCGGGACCGTGCCGATCTACCAGGCGCTCGAGAAGGTGGGCGGGCGGCCCGAGGATCTGACCTGGGAGGTCTACCGGGACACGCTGATCGAGCAGGCCGAGCAGGGCGTCGACTACTTCACCGTGCACGCCGGCGTGCTGCTGCGCTACGTGCCGCTGACCGCGAAGCGCCTCACCGGCATCGTCTCGCGCGGTGGCTCGATCCACGCCAAGTGGTGTCTGGCGCACCATGAGGAGAACTTCGCCTACACCCACTTCCGCGAGATCTGCGAGATCATGCAGCGCTACGACGTCTCGTTCTCGCTCGGCGACGGACTGCGGCCGGGATCGATAGCCGACGCCAACGACGAGGCGCAGTTCGCCGAGCTCCGCACGCAGGGCGAGCTGACGCGCATCGCCTGGGAGCACGACGTGCAGGTGATGAACGAAGGCCCCGGGCACGTCCCCATGCATCTCATCAAGGAGAACATGGAGAAGCAGCTCGAGTGGTGCGAGGAGGCCCCCTTCTACACGCTGGGACCGCTGACCACCGACGTCGCGCCGGGCTACGACCACATCACGTCGGCCATCGGCGCGGCCATGATCGGTTGGTACGGCACGGCCATGCTGTGCTACGTCACGCCGAAGGAGCATCTCGGGCTGCCCGACCGGGAGGATGTCAAGGCGGGCGTCATCGCCTACAAGATCGCCGCCCACGCGGCGGATCTCGCCAAGGGGCATCCGCGCGCCCAGGCCTGGGACGATGCGCTCTCGAAGGCGCGCTTCGAGTTCCGCTGGGAGGATCAGTTCAACCTGGCCCTCGACCCGGTTACCGCCCGCGCCTACCACGACCAGACGCTGCCGGCGGAGGGCGCCAAGGTCGCCCACTTCTGCTCGATGTGCGGGCCGAAGTTCTGCAGCATGGAGCTGACGCAGCAGCTCCGCGACTTCGCCGCCGAGCGCGGGTTGAGCACCGGCGAGGCGCTCGAGGCCGGCATGGACGAGAAATCGGCCGAGTTCAGGACGCGCCCCGAGCTGTACGTGACGCGCGATTGAGCCGGGGTCCCCGCAAGCGGACGCCGGGGGTTCGGGGCGCAGCCCCGTCTTGATGAAGCGCCGGCGTAGCCGGCGCAAGGCGCGCACGGCGCGCCTCGGCGTGAGCGGCGCGGGGCGAATGGGTCCCCGCAAGCGGACGCCGGGGGTTCGGGGCGCAGCCCCGTCTTGATGCCGCTACCGCCCCGCTGCCGTCGGCGAGGGCACGATCTGGATGATCGTGCGGTACCGCTCCGGGCCGGCTTCCCCGACGTGCAGGTAGCCTTCGGACCCGTTCCAGGCGTAGTCCTTGATCGTCACGCCCGGCGGGAACGCCATGGTCGACTCGCGGAAACGCCCGACCTCGAAGATGTGGGTGGCCGGCTCGTCGAAGACTCGGTCCCCGCGCTCGTCCAGCAGGAGCCGGTAGTAGTTGACCATGTCGGCGAAGTCGGAGTCGGTCCCGAACAGGTAGTAGCGCTGCCCCCGGCCGGCGTCGTACGACGTGAGGAAACGCGCGGTCGGGTAGACGGGAAAGCCGAGCGTTGCCTCGGTCGGCGCGCTGTCTGCCGCGGCCTGGACGGCAGTCCCCGCCGCGTCGGGCAGGCCGGGTTGCTGCATGCCCGCCGCGGCCGGCAGGAGCACGACGAAGACCAGCGTCGGGGCAACCGTCGGCCAAGCGTGCGGCACGAGTGTCATTATGCGCAGGCTACCATCCTCGTGCAAGCCGTCAGGGCCGGCAGGCCGCAGGAGCATGCCCTATGTCTACTGACGACACGGCGCGGCTGCAGGCGTTCTGCACCGCGCGTGGCGACTGGCTGCTCGAGACCACGTCGGCGCTGGCCGGTCTCGAGTCGCCGACGCCGGACAAGCCGGCCGTGGACCGTTGCGGCCGGGAGCTCGCGCGCCGCCTGGGGGCGCTGGGCGCCGCCGTCGACAGCGTCGAGTCGACCGCGACCGGCAACCACCTGCGCGCCGCGTTCGGGACCGGAGAGGGCCAGCTGCTGCTGCTCGGGCACTTCGATACCGTGTGGCCGGTCGGCCAACTCGAGCGCATGCCCGTGCGCCGGGACGGCGGGCGGCTGTACGGGCCCGGCGTCTTCGACATGAAGGCGGGCATCGCGCTCGGCATGCTGGCGGCCTCCGCCGCGGGCGAGCTCGGGTACCGGCTCAATCGCCGCGTGGTCATGCTGCTGACGGCGGACGAGGAGCGCGGCAGCGGCGCGTCCCGGGCGCTCGTCGAGGCGGAGGCTGGCCGCTCGGCGGCCGTCCTGGTCCTGGAGCCGGCGCTGCCGGGCGGCCGCGTCAAGACGCGGCGGAAGGGCGCCGGCGAGTTCGAGCTGACCATCGCGGGCGTTGCCGCCCATGCCGGTCTCGAGCCGGAGAAGGGCGCGAGCGCCATCTCGGAGCTGGCCGCGCAGATTGCCGCTCTCGACCGGCTCGCCGATCCGGCGCGGGGCGTCACGGTCAACGTCGGCCTGGTGGACGGTGGCAGCCGGCCCAACGTCGTGGCGGAGCGTGCGCGCGCCGTCGTCGACGTGCGGGTCGCGACGGCTGCCGACGCGGAGCGCATCCACGCAGCGATCCTCGCGCTGCAGCCGGTCTCGCGCCGCACGTCCGTGACCGTCAGCGGCGGTTTCTCGCGCCCGCCCCTGGAGCGGACGGCGTCGGTGGCCCGGCTCTACGAGCTGGCGCGCGAGGTGGCGCACGGACTCGGGCGCGATCTGGGCGAGGGCGCGGCCGGGGGCGGATCGGACGGCAATTTCACCGCGGCGCTCGGCGTTCCCACGCTCGACGGCCTGGGTGCCGTGGGCGACGGCGCCCACGCGCTTCACGAGCACGTCGACGTCGACGCGCTCCCGTGGCGCGCCGCGCTCGTGGCCGGCTTGCTGCGCCGCATCGACGAGGCTTGCTAGACTGGATCGAGACTGACGGACAAGCACCCATGGGAAACACTTTCAAGACGGCGCTGCTGTTGACCCTTCTGAGCGGCTTGCTGCTGCTGATCGGAGAGCTGCTGGGCGGGCGGGGTGGCCTGATGATCGCGTTCGTGTTCGCGATCGTGATGAACCTCGGCTCGTACTGGTTCTCCGACAAGGTCGTCCTGCGCATGTACAAGGCGGGCGAGGTCGGTCCGGAGCACCGGTTGCACCGCATGACGGCGCGGCTGGCGCAGCAGGCCGGGCTCCCGGTGCCGCGCGTCTACGTCATTCCCGACGCCTCGCCCAACGCGTTCGCGACGGGGCGCAACCCCGGCCACGCCGCGGTGGCCGCCACCGAGGGCATCCTGCGCCTGCTCGACGAGCGTGAGCTCGAAGGCGTGATCGCGCACGAGCTGGCGCACATCAAGCACCGCGACATCCTCATCGGCTCGATCGCCGCGACCGTCGCCGCGACCATCATGATGGTGGCCAGCATGGCCCGCTGGGCCTTCATCTTCGGCGGCATCGGGGGCCGGGACGAGCGCGGCGACTCCAATCCGCTCGCCATGCTGGCGATGGCGATCCTGGCGCCGCTGGCGGCGACGATGATACAGATGGCCATCTCCCGGTCGCGGGAGTTCGCCGCGGACCGCGGCGCGGCGCAGATCGTCGGCAGTCCGTACGGGCTGGCCGACGCCCTGCGCAAGATCGACGCTGCCGCCCGCCGCGTGCCGCTCGACGCCAATCCGGCCACGGCCCACATGTTCATCATGAAGCCGTTCGCCGGCCGCGGGATGGCGGCGCTCTTCAGCACGCATCCGCCCACCGAGCAGCGAATCGAGAGGCTCCTGCAGCCGGCGTAGGAACCTCCTCATCATCGAGCGCTTCGTCCTGCCGACGCCGGACCAGCCTGCAGAGTAGCCAGGTCAAGGGACGAGCATGCGCATTCTGCCGCCACTCGTTGCTGTATTCCTCGCTGTCACGTCGACAGTGGCGCAGACTCCTAGCCCTAGCCGCTGCTGGCGCCACGCCGGACGCTCGGGCGTGCCGGCTGGCGGCTGCGGGGCGCGCGGGCGCATGGAACGGCCCGCCAGCCCGTGGCGTGCGCGCAGCGTTCCCAGCACGGCGTTCACCTGCTCGGTGTAGCGCGCGGTCGCGTACTTGCCGGCGTAGAGCCGGCCGTAGCCGGCCACGAGAGCGGGATACTCGCGGGCGAGGAACTCCAGGAAATGGGCGCGGGCGCCGCCTTCGAGGTGCAGCAGGCCGGCTCCCACGAACCGCGCGCCGTGGTCGGCGACGGCTCGGATCGTCGCTTCCAGTCCGGCCGGAGCAGAGCTGATGCCGGGCACTATCGGGGCCATCAGCACGCCCGCGTCGACGCCCGCGTCGGTCAGGGCCCGCACGGCGCGCAGCCGCTGGAGCGGGTGCGCGGTGCCCGGTTCCAGACGCCGCCAGGCGTCCTCGTCCACGGTCGGCACGCTGACGCTGACGGTGCAGGCGGCGTTGCGCGAGAGCCTGGCGAGCACGTCGACGTCACGCACCACGAGGGGGCCCCTGGTGACCAGGCCGACCGGCGTCGGGTAGTCGGCGAGCGCCTCGAGGGCCCGCCGCGTGAGCCGGTAGCTGCCCTCTATGGGTTGGTACGGATCGGTAGCCGTGCCGAACGCCACGAGATCGCCGCCGTGCGACGCCCGCCGCAGCTCCCGCCTGAGGACTTCCGGGAAGTTGACCTTGACCAGAATGACGGACGAGAACTCGTCGCCGGAACCCATCTCGAGCTGGGATTGATAGCGCCGCGCGAAGCAGTAGTGGCACCCGTGCGTGCAGCCGCGGTACGGATTGAGCGTCCACTTGAAGGGCATGCCTCGCACCCGGTTGAGCGCGGTCCGGCACACGATTTCCTGATAGGTGGCGTCGTCTCCGCGGCGCACCGCGTCCGGCAGGCCCGAGGCTCCGTGTCGTCCCCGGAGCCGGGCGACGTCCCGGGTCGTCGGCAGGCCGGGCGGTCCGAGCAGGTCGTGCGAGGCGGCTGAGCGCATGGTGTTCGCTTTATGTTCGCCTTCCGTGCGCCAATGATGCCGCGCGCGACGCGCAGCTGTCAAGCCTGCGAGCGGACGACCCGCCGCCAGTGGCGCAGCAGGTCGCGCAGCGTGTCGGCGAGCGGAATCTCGGGGCGCCAGCCGATCTCCCGCTCGATGCGGGCCGGGTCGCCCAGCAGGATGTCGTTGTCCCTGGGCCTGATGCGATGCGGGTCGACCCGTACGGTGACGCGGGCATGCGTCTGGCGCAGCAGCGCCTCCAGCACGTCGCCGATCCGGTGGGCGCGGCCGGAGCAGACGTTGTAGGGTCGGCCCCGGCGGCCGCGGGTCATCAGGCCGCGGTAGGCGCGGGCGGTGTCGCGCACGTCCGTCAGGTCCCGCCGGGCATCGAGTGCGCCCACGTCGATGACGGGCGCCGCCGCCCCGGCTTCGATGCGCGCGATCTGGCTGGCGAAGCTCGACGCTGCGTAGGACGGGTCCTGTCCGGGGCCCAGGTGCGTGAAGGAGCGCGTCAGCAGCACGTCGAGGCCCTCGTCGGCCCAGCGCTGCCCGAGCATCTCCTGGGCCAGCTTCGACAACCCGTACGGGCTGACCGGACCGAGCGGATCGTCCTCCGCGACAGCCCCGCCCGAGGGCCGGTAGACGAGAGCCGAACCCGGTATCAGGACCCGTGCGTCCGGCCGCGCCGCCGCCACGGCCTGGAGCAGGAACTGCGTGCCGCGCACCTGCACCTCCAGCGGGAGCGAGGCGGCTCCCCAGGAGCGGTCGACGGCGGCCGCCCCGGCGCAGTGGTAGATCGCCTGCGGCCGGAGCTGCGCGATGGCGCGGCCGACGTGCGCCCGGTCGAGGATGTCCACGGCCTGCCAGCGCACCGCCGCCGCGCGGGGCAGTGCGCCAGTGGCCTCCGGCGCCGGGGCCCCGCGCCCGTCCGGGCGGCGCCAGGCCACGATGGCCGCCGCTGCCTCCGCCTGCCCCAGGGCGCGCAAGAGGTGGCTGCCCACGAACCCGGCGGCCCCGGTGACCAGGACGGTCTCCACGCGGTCGCCGCTACTGGCGGATGCCCCCGTACTGCTGCGCGTAGTACGCGCGGAAGGCCGGATCGCCCTCCTTGATGGGACGCCACCACCACTCGTTGTCGCGGTACCACTCGACGACTGCGCGCAGCCCGGCGCCGAACTCGACCTGCGGCGTCCAGCCCAGCGCCCGCAGCTTGGCCGTGTCGAGACGGTACCGGCGGTCGTGCCCGGGACGGTCCGGCACGTGCCGGACGAGCGACGCGGGCCGCTCGAGGAGGTCCAGGATCATGCCCGTGAGCGCCGCGTTCTGCAGCTCGCTGCCGCCGCCGACGTTGTAGGCCTCGCCGGGCCGGCCGCGCTCGATGAGCAGGTCGAGCGCGCGGCAGTGGTCGCTGACGTGCAGCCAGTCGCGGCTGTGCCGTCCGTCGCCGTAGAGCGGCAGCGGCAGGTTGTCGAGGGCGTTCGAGACGAACAGCGGAATCAGCTTCTCCGGGAACTGCCGCGGGCCGTAGTTGTTCGAGGCGCGCGCGATCACCACCGGCACGTCGTGGGTGGCCCAGTAGCTGTAGGCCAGCCGCTCCGCGCCGGCCTTGCTCGCCGCGTACGGGTTGCGCGGGCGCAGCTCGTCGGTCTCGGTCGAGGCGCCGGCGGCCACGCTGCCGTACACCTCGTCGGTCGAGACCTGCAGGAAGCGGCGCAGCCCTCGTGCGCCGCACGCCGCGGCGAGCAGCACGAAGGTGCCGTACACGTCGGTCTGGATGAATGCCCCGGCGTCCCGGATGGCGCGGTCGACATGCGTCTCCGCCGCGAAGTGGACGACGATTTCGGCCGCCGCCACCAGCGGTCCGGCAACCGCCGCGTCGGCGACGTCCCCGCGCACGAAGCGATGGCGCGGATGGTCCATGACCTCGCGGAGATTCTCGAGGCGTCCGGCGTAGGTGAGCTTGTCCAGCGTGGTGATCCGCCAGTCGGGGTGCGCCCCCAGCGCGTACTCGACGAAGTTGCTGCCGATGAAGCCGGCCCCGCCCGTGACGAGGACTTCAACCATCCTTGCGGCTCCAGTCGTACGGCAGCGTGCCGTGCGGTTCGAGGCGGTACTCGTCCGGATCGTCGTACCGATACACCTCCGTGGGCACGTTGGCCACGATCGCGACCTCGCCGCCGATGCACTTCCAGCCGTGATAGACCAGGTTGGGCACCTGCACGAGCAGCGGATTGCGCGTGCCCACGAAGAACTCGTTGACGGCGCCCGCGGTGGGCGAGCCCTCGCGCGTGTCGACGAGCACCAGCTTCACCATGCCGCTCACGCAGGCGAAGTTGTCGATCTGCCGCTTGTGGTAGTGCCAGGCCTTGACCACGCCGGGATAGGTCGCCGACACGTAGACCTGTCCGAACCTGTCGAAGAACTCCGCGTCGTCGGAGCGCAGGATCTCCATCAGCCAGCCGCGCTCGTCCGGAATGAGCCGCAGCCGTTTCGTCTTCACCCCGGCAATCGGGGGTGCCTTGCCGCCGGTCGCGGCAAAGCGCGCCGGGTCGTGGGTCGAGCCGGTGTCTACCATCGGATGCCAACCTCGGAGTTGTCGCCGAGCATGAACCGGTACGCCGACGGCCTGGCCGGCTGCCGGAAGATCCGCACGTGCCTGCCGATCAGGCTGTCGACGATGCGGTTCGCCAGATCGGCGATCTCCGCGCCTTCGAGCACGATGCTGTGCTCGATCTCGGAGCCGCGCACGAGCACGTCGTTCATCATCGCGGTGTACGGACCGACGTACGCCTCCTCGATGCGGGTTCCCGCGCCGATGATGGCGGGCCCCCGCACGACCGACCGCCGGATGCGGGCGCCGCGCGCCACCACGACGTCGCCCTCGATGCTGCTCTCCTCGTCGACGTCGCCCTCGACGCACCTGCCGCCGGTGGCCAGGATGAGGCGGTTGGCCTCGAGCAGGTCCTCGAGCCGGCCGGTGTCCTTCCACCACCCGTCGACGACGTGCGGGCGGACGGTTTCCCCGTGGTCTATCAGATCCTGAATGGCGTCCGTAATCTCCAGCTCGTTCCTGAAGCTGGGCTCGATCCGCTTGACCGCGTCGAAGATGCCGGGCCCGAACAGGTAGACGCCCACGAGGGCGAGATCGCTCCGCGGCTCGCGCGGCTTCTCGACCAGCCGCACCACGGTGTCGCCGTCCAGCTCCGCCACGCCGAAGCGCTCCGGATTGGGGACGCGCGCGAGGAGGATCTGGGCGGCGGGGGCCGACGCCAGGAACTCGTCCACGAACGGCGCGATCCCGCGCGCGAGCAGATTGTCGCCGAGGTACATGACGAACGGCTCCTGTTTCAGGAACGGCTCGCTGATCAGCACCGCGTGCGCCAGGCCCCGCGGCGCGTCCTGCTCGATGTAGGTGACGGTGGCGCCCCAGGCCGAGCCGTCGCCGACGGCGGCCTGGATCTCCGGCCGCGTGTCGCCGACCACGATGCCGATGTCGCGAATGCCGGCCGCGGCCAGGGCCTCGATGCCGTAGAAGAGGACCGGCTTGTTGGCGACCGGCACGAGCTGCTTGGCGCGCGTGTAGGTCAGCGGGCGCAGGCGCGTGCCCCGGCCGCCGCTCAGGATGAGTCCCTTCATTGCGCTCCCTGGCCGATGCCGAACGCGCCCAGGACGTTGGAGAACGTGCCCAGCCCGGCGAGCGTGAACGACAGGCTGAGGCGCAGGTCGCGCGGCACGCGCGCGCGGGCGCCGAGCCCCTCGAAGTTGAAGGTCTGCAGCTCGCCGCTGATGCCGCAGCACTGCGCGTTGTAGTAGACCAGCAGTCGCTGCTGCAGGTAGCGGCCGCGTTCCACGTCGTAGTGAAAGGAGTAGGCGCCGCCCAACGTGTTGTCGCGGGTCCTCAGACTGGTGAACGCGTTGATGTAGTGGTCGAGCCGGCGCGGGTCGTTGAAGCCGCCGAGGCCGTCCACGAAGCGGCGCTGGCTCCAGCCCGCGGTCGTTCGCAGCCAGCCGCCCACACCGATCGTGCCCTCCGCGCTCACGGTCCTGAGCGCCATGAACTGCGTATCGTACTCCGCCCGCAACGATCCGGAGAGGCGCCGGGTAAGCTCCGTGCGCACGTCGAGCTTCACCGGAGACAGGTGGCTGGGCGGGGTATCGCTGAAGCTGGTCTGGAATCTGGGGTCGAACTGCGCGGCGTTGGCGTCGGAGTAGTAGGCCTGCGACACGATGACGCCGAGGATTTCCCGCGCGACGGAATCCTGGCCCCCTTCCGCGCGCCGGGCGTACAGCCGGTTGTTCACCCCGTAGCGGATCTGGGTGACGTTGCCGGGGATGGCGTCCGTCGCCTCGAGCTGCACGATGCGATCGAAGTCGTCCACCGCGGTCGTGCGCTGCAGGATGACCCACGGCTCGATCAGATGCTTCATCCGCTCGGCGTACCCGCTCTCGGGCGTATCCCAGACCTTGATGAAGCTTGGACCCGTGATCTGCGACTGCAGGTCGAAGAAGGTGCGGCCGATGCCTTCGTCGACCAGCGCGGCGGGTCCTCTCGCGGCGCCCCCGGGCGCGCCGAGGCGCTCCGTCCAGTACGTGCCGCGCCAGGACACGGACGAGTCGATGTTCAGGAAGGGCCAGCGCGTGAAGGGCATCTGGAGGACCGGATTGACGTCGAAGCGGTCCAGCCCCGAATCGAGCGTGATCGCCGTCAACCCCGGCACGACCTCGTCGGTGAACGGATTGAGGTCGACCGTCGAGCTGCGCAGCAGGTGCGCGTACTCGGACTGAAACGAGAAGTAGAAGGGCGTGGAGAGAACCTGGCGCTGGCTCTGATCGAAGGTCACGCGCGGGCCGGCACCCCACAGCGTCGACTCGCGGTCGCCGAAGAACGTCTCGTTCATGTCGAACGTGCCGCTGAGCTGGTACAGCCCCCACGCGCCGGCGATGTTGGCGCTCATGCTGCGCTCCCGGCTCGACGCTTCGAGGATGTTGGTCTGGTACAGCTGCTGCACCGTCACGTCGGAGAAGTAGTCGATCTGGCCCCGCACGGAGAGGTTGGGCGAGATGCGCTGGCGGGCGTTCCCGCGCAGCTCGTAGCTCCGGCGCGAGGGGAACTCCCGCTCCTCGCCTCCCACCGTCAGGCGCGTCTCGCGCTCGCTCAGGAAGTAGGCCCGCAGTCGGCCCTGCGCGCCGCCGCCGCGCGTGTAGCGGTACTCCGCGCCGCGCCCCTGGCCCGAGCGGGGAAACCAGTCGTGGTAGAAGGTGGCGTCCTGGCTGCGGCCGGCCGCCCAGAAGAACGCGTTGCTCAGGCTCTGCCCGCGAAACGTCGAGGCGCCGTAGGTCGGCATCAGGAAGCCGGTCGCCCGGTCTTCCTCCGGGATCGGGTAGTACATGAACGGCAGGTACAGCAGCGGCACGCCCTTGACCTCGAGGACCGAGTTCCTCAGCAGGACGTGCGAGTCGAGGTCGAGCGTGAGCGTCGAGGCGGTCATCCGCCAGCGCGGGGTCGGCTGGACGCAGCTCGTGAACCCGCCCCGGGTCAGGCGATAGCTGCGGGGTCCGAGCTTCTCGATCACCTCGCCGTAGAAGAGCATGTCCGGTTCCTGCGTGCCGAACATGCTGCGCTCGATCAGCTCCTCGGCCAGGGTCACCGAGCCCGACGCGTTGTAGAACGTCGCCGTGCGGTCCTGCGTGTTGAACTCCGCGCGGTCGCCGGACACGCGGTCGCCGTCGCCCCCCGCGTAGACGACGTTGCCGACCGCCACCAGCCGCGATTCGTCGACGTACACGTCGACCTGATCGGCGAAGAACTGGTAGTCGTCCTCCGTGATCTCCACCTCGCCGGTCAGGCGCACGTGGTTGTCGCCGAGCTGCTCGATGCGGAATTGCCGGGAGTTGAAGGGCAGCGCGGGAAGCAACTGAGCCTGGACGCCTCCCGGCGCGCAGGCGAGCCACACGCAGACGATGCAGGCAAGACGGATCATCCGGACCGGACGCTCGAAGAATACCATTCGTCTTTCCGCGCCTGCAACGCCGGCTCTGCCAGCAGCTCGCCGATCAGGTAGGTCGACCCGACCGCCCCGATGACGTCGCTGCGGCGCCAGGCCGTCTCGAGCGCCGCCCGCGGCGAAGGCGCCGCGATCACGCTCAAGTCCGGGCGCGCGGCCCGAATCCTCGCGATCAGCGCGTCCGGCGGCAGGGCGCGCCGGCTGGCCAGTGGCGGGCAGATCGCGGCCGTCACCGCCGACCCGAGCGCGCGCGCCATGCCGCCGACGTCCTTGTCGCGGAGCGCGCCGAACACGAGCGGCATGCCCTGCGGCCACGTCTCGCCGACGTAGGCCGCGAACGCCGCGGCGGAGGCGACGTTGTGGGCGGCATCCAGCAGGAGGCGGCGGCGCTCGCCGACGCGGATCAGCTCGAGCCGCCCCGGCCAGCGGGCGCTCGCCAGCCCCGCGAGGACGGCGTCGCGGGAGACGGGCAGGCCGTAACGGTGCAGCTCTTCGAGCAGCCGCACCGCGACGGCCGCGTTGTCCGCCTGATGGCGGCCACGCAGCCCCAGCCGCAACGGCCCGTAGCGGCCGCGGGGCGTGGCCAGGGTCAGCTCGGTGCATCCGTCGCGCAGCGCCGCGCGGGTCTCCACGTCGCGGCGCGGCTCGACGAGCCGGCAGCTCCGCTCCCTGCAGGCGCGCCGGAACACCTCGACCGCCTGCGGCTTCGTCTCGCCGACCACGACGAGCGCCCCGGGCTTGATGACCCCGGCCTTCTCGCGCGCGATATCGGCCAGCGTGGCGCCCAGGAACTGCTGGTGATCGAGGTCGATGGAGGGGATTGCCACCGCGATCGGCGCGACGGCGTTCGTGGCGTCGAACCGTCCTCCCATCCCGACCTCGAGCACCGCCACCGCCACCCCGCGGCGGCGGAAGAGCGACAGGGCGACGGCGGTGGTCGCCTCGAAGAACGTCGGCGGCGCCGGCAGCCGGCCCTCGTCGAGCAGCCGCGCGATCACGGCCCGCAGGCGGCCGGCCTCCGCCTCGAGGCTCGCGCGGTCGACCGGCCGGCCGGCCAGGGCGAAACGCTCCTCGAGCCCCACGAGGTGCGGGGAGGTGAAGCGTCCCGTCGCGTAGCCCGCCGCCCGCAGGGCGCTGTCGAGCATGGCGGCGACCGAGCCCTTGCCGTTGGTGCCCGCGACGATGATGGAGCGGAAGGACCGGTCCGGATATCCGAGCGCCTCGCGCAGCGTCCGGATGTTGTCGAGGCCGAGCTTGATGCCGAACTGCTCGAGGCTGAAGAGGTAGTCGATCGAGCCGTGACGGGTGCTTGTCATGGCGCGAGTCCGGCCGCGCTCGGCACCGGTCAGCCGGCCCGCACGGCCTGGTCCGGCCGCTGCTCCGCGACCGCGGCCGACGGTTTGAACCAGTCCATGGCGCGGAGGCTCCGGTGGCGGGCGGGTTCAGGACGACGTGCGCCCGGGGCGCGGCACGTAGTAGCGTGTCCCGCGGCCCATCTCCCCGAACTGCCTGACGAGGTCGTCCATGGTGGCCGCGTCCCAGTCGAACGCGAGCTGGGAAGTCTCCACGACGAGCAGCGGCGTGTCGCTGTAGTGGAAGAAGAAGTGGTTGTAGGCGTCGTTGAGCTCGCCGAGATACTCGTCGTCGGGCAGCGGAGCGGTCGCGTCGCGCTGGTGCCGGCGGCGGGCGCGCTGCCGCAGCACTTCGGACGGAGCCTGGAGATAGACGACCAGGTCGGGGGCGACCACGTCCGCAGCCAGCAGGTCGTAGAGCCTCTGATAGATGAAGAGCTCGTTGTCGTCCAGGTTGAGATACGCGTAGATCTTGTCCTTGGCGAACAGGTAGTCCGAGATCGTGATCTGGTTGAACAGATCCGTCTGGCGCAGCTCCGACTGCTGCCGGTGGCGGGCCAGCAGCGAGAAGAGCTGAGCCTGGAACGCCGCTCCCGGCCGGCCGCCGTACAGGTCCGCGATGAAGGGATTGTCCGTCTCGTCGAGAACCGTCGCGGCGTCGAGCCTGAGACCCAGATGCCGGGCGAGGACGGTCTTGCCTACGCCGATGGGACCCTCTATCGCCAGGTAGCGGAAGTCCAAGATGCAGCGGAGTATAGCAGTCGCCCGGCGCGTGCTACCATGGCGCGTGGTTCGTCGTATGGCGGCCGTGCGCGGAGCGATCCGGCGTTGCCTGCGGGGCCGGTGGGTCGGACTCGTCGCTCTGCCGCTCGCGCTCGGGACGCTTGCCGCCTGCGGCGCCGGCCCGCGCGTCGCGCCGGTTCAACCGCCGACGCTCGCCGACAAGCTGGCGTGGATCCTGCGCCTGGAGGACCAGCGCCTGCTGCGCGATCCGGCGCCGCCGACGGCTGGCGCCACGGCGCTTGCCGCGCCGCCCCCCGCCGCCCCCCGCCCCGCGCGGCCCGATCTCGTCGAGTTGCTGGCGGACGCCTCGCCCCGCGTGCGCCGCCGGGCGGCGCTGGCAATCGGCCGCGTCGGGCGCCCGGAGGGGATTGCCCCGCTGGTCGCGAGTCTCGACGACGCCGAGCCCGAGGTGCGCCAGATGTCGGCGTTCGCCCTCGGGCTGCTCCGCGACGGCTCGGCGGCCGAGCCGCTGCTGCGGGCGCTCGACGATCCGTCGCCTCTCGTGCAGGGCCGGGCGGCGGAGGCGCTGGGGCGCATCGGCGCGGCCAGCGCCGTCGACCCGATCGGAGCGCTGGTCCAGCGCAACGTCGCCACCGCGTTCGAGCTGGATCCGGAGGACCTTTCGTATCCTCTCGCGCCCGAGGTCGAGGCTTTCCGGCTCGGGCTCTACGCACTGGCCGACCTCGGCGCGTTCGAGCCGCTGGCCGCCGCGGTGCTGCAGCCCGACGGCCAGCCGGTGCTCTGGTGGTGGCCCGTCGCGTACGCCCTGGCGCGGGTGGACGATCCGCGCGCGCTCGACGCGCTGGTCACCCTGGCCGGCGTGCAGGGCCGCGTCGGCGTTGCGCTGGCGGCCGAGGGCCTGGGTGCGCTCGGCAGCCCCGCGGCAGTCGAGCCGCTCGACCGCCTGCTCGACCCGCGCCGGCGCGGTACTCACGTGCTGGGCGCCGCGTTGCGGGCGCTGGGCCGCTACGACACGGAGCCGGCGACCGCGGCGCTGCGGCGCTTCGCGGTGACCCGGGGCCTCGACCCGGTGCTGCGGCGCGACGCGCTCGAGATGCTCCGCGGGCGGCCCGCCGTCGTCGACGTGGCCTTGGAGCTGCTGGCCGAGTCCTGGCCTCCGCTGCGCGCCGCCGCCCTGCGCGCGCTGGCGGCAGCCGATGCGGAGCTGTTCGTGGTCGTCCTGTCCGGACTGGATCCGGACCCCGACTGGCGCGTGCGGGCCGCCCTGGCCGATGCGCTGGCGCACGCCGACCCGGGCGTCGCGCTGCCGCGCCTCGAGCAGCTGCTGGACGACGCCGATCAGCGCGTCGTGCCCAGCGTGCTGGCGGCGTTGGTCGAGCTGGATGCTCCCGACGTCGGTGCGATCCTCGGCGACCACCTCGCCAGCGACGACGTCGTCGTCCGCAAGGCGGCCGCGCGCCTGCTGGGCGAGGTAAGGCCGCCGGAGGCGGCCGGGCAGCTCCGCTCGGCCTACCTCGCGGAGCGCGACGAGCCGCCCTACCTGGCGCGCGCGGCGATCATCGATGCGCTCGCCGAGATGGGCGGGCCGGTCGCCCGCGAGGTCCTGACGGAGGGGCTCGCCGACCGCGACTGGGCCGTGCGGGTGCGGGCGGCGCGGTGGCTGGATCGGATCGCGCCCGACGAGGACCACGACGCGCGCATCCGGCCGGCGCCCGGTCGCGGCACGGACTACGCGGCGCCGCACCTCATCGAGCCTCCGGTGTCGCCGCACGTGTACATCGAGACGGAGCGGGGGACCATCCAGATCGAGCTCGCGGTCCTCGACGCGCCGCTCACGGTGGACAACTTCGTGCGGCTCGCGCGCAGGGGCTTCTACGACGGGCTGACCTTCCACCGCGCCGTGACCAACTACGTCGTGCAGGGCGGCGACCCGCGGGGGGACAGCGAGGGCGGCCCCGGCTACACGCTGCGCGACGAGATCAACCAGTTGCCGTTCCTGCGCGGCACGGTGGGGATGGCGCTCGACTGGGAGGACACCGGCGGCAGCCAGTTCTTCATCACGCGCTCGCCGCAACCTCAGCTCGACGGGCGGTATACGGCCTTCGGTCGGGTGCTCGAAGGCATGGACGTCGTCGACGACCTGCGGCCGGGCGATTCGATCGAGCGGGTGCGCGTCTGGGACGGCAGCGAGTAGCAGGAGCCCCGGCCGGCGTCAGTCCAGGCTGGTGCGCAGGCGCTGCTTCTCCGCATGCCGCTCCAGCGCCAGCTCGACCAGCCGGTCCAGCAATCGCGGATAGTCCAGCCCCGAGGCCTGCCAGAGCTTGGCGTACATGCTGATCGTGGTGAAGCCGGGAATGGTGTTCACCTCGTTCAGGTAGAGGCGTCCTGTCGAGGGCGCCACGAGAAAGTCGACGCGGGCCATCCCGGCGCCGTCGAGGGCGCGGTACGCCTCGCCGGCCAGCGCGCGGACCTCGCGGGCCTGATCGGCGGTGAGATCCGCGGGGATGACGCACCGGGAGCGTTCGTCCACGTACTTCGATTCGTAGTCGTAGAACTCGCCGGCGGCCAGGATCTCGCCCGCGACCGACACCTCCGGATCGTCGTTGCCGAGCACGCCGCATTCGATCTCGCGCGCGTCCGGGACGGCTTCCTCGACCACGATCTTGCGGTCGAAGCGGCGCGCCTCGTCGATGGCCCGCCGGAGCTCCGAGCGCGTGCCGGCCTTCGAAACGCCGATGCTCGACCCCTGGTTGGCCGGCTTCACGAACAGCGGCCAGGCCAGGCGGCCGGCGACGTCGTCGAGCACGGCGGCGGCGTCGGCGTCCCAGCGCCGCGCCGGCACGACTAGGTGCCGCACGAGGGGCAGGCCGCTGGCCGCGAAGAGCGTCTTCGCCACCGCCTTGTCCATGGCCACCGCCGACCCGAGCACGCCCGCCCCGACGTAGGGCACGTTGGCGAGCTCGAGCAGGCCCTGCAGCGTGCCGTCCTCGCCGTACGGACCGTGAACGACCGGGAAGATGACGTCCAGGGCGAGCAGGGCGACGTCCGCGCGCACGCCGCCGGCGGCGTGCGCGACGCCCGGCCGCAGGGTCAGCAGTTGCGCTGCCGACGGTTGCGCCAGAAAGAGCGCGTCGCGGCGGCCCGTCCCCGTCGCGGCCGAGCCGGCGGCCGACCGCGCGGAGGCAATCGTCTCCGCCACCGGCCCCGGCGCCGGGGGCTCGTCCGCGAGCGACCAGCCGCCGTCCCTGCCGACGAGGATGGGGACCGGCTCGTACCTTGCGGGATCGAGATGCGCGATGACCGCCGCGGCCGAAGCCAGCGAGACCTCGTGCTCACTCGAGCGCCCGCCGTAGACCACGCCGACCCGTACGCGCTTCACTGCTGGAGGATGCCGCTAGTATACCGCAATGCCCGATTCGCTCGAGTTCCGCGTGAGCCACACCGACGGGCTCGCGCGCCGCGGTGAGCTCAGGACGCCGCACGGCGTCGTGCAGACGCCCGCCTTCATGCCGGTCGGCACCGCCGGCGCGGTCAAGGCGGTCACCCACCGCGACCTGCTCGACCTGGGGGCGGAGATCATCCTCGCCAACACCTACCACCTGTTCCTCCGGCCGGGCGATGCGCTGATTGCCGATGCCGGCGGCCTGCATCGCTTCGTCGGCTGGTCGGGACCGATGCTGACCGACAGCGGCGGCTACCAGGTGTTCAGCCTGGGCCGCCGCCGCACTATCAGCGAGCAGGGCGCCTGCTTCCAATCGCATGTCGACGGGACCAGGCATCTGCTGACGCCGGAGAAGGCGACCGAGATCCAGGCCCGCCTCGGATCCGATATCGCCATGGCCTTCGACGAGTGCACCCCCTATCCGGTGAGCCGGGACGACGCCCGGCGTTCGATGGAGCTGACGACGCGCTGGGGCCGCCGCTCGCGCGACAGGTTCCTCGACCTGCGGGCGGGCGGCGGCGGCCTGACGAACCCCGGGCAGGCGCAGTTCGGCATCGTCCAGGGCGGCGTGTTTCCGGATCTCAGGGAGCGCCACGTCCACGAGACGCTGTCGACCGGCTTCGACGGCTACGCCATCGGCGGACTGAGCGTGGGGGAGCCGACGGAGGTCATGTACGACGTCGCGGGCGGCACCGCGCGGCTGCTGCCGGCCGATCGCCCGCGCTACCTCATGGGCGTGGGCCTGCCCGACGACCTCGTGGAGATGGTCGGCCGCGGCATCGACCTGTTCGACTGCGTCGTGCCGACGCGCAACGCGCGCAACGGCCAGCTCCTCACGCGCGCGGGCCGCATCAACATCCGCGGCGCGCGCTATGCCGCCGACGAGCGGCCGCCCGATCCGGAGTGCGGCTGCTACACCTGCCGCCACTTCTCGCGGGCCTACCTGCGGCATCTGCACCTGGCGAACGAGATCAATGCGGCCACCCTCAACACGCTGCACAACCTGCACTTCTACCTCGACACCATGCGGCGGCTCGGTGACGCTATAATGTTCGGCACGTTCGAGGCGTTCAGGCAGGGTTTCCGCCAGGCGTTCTCCCGCCGCCCGCGGTCCGGCGGCGGTGGGACCGCACGAGCTCAATGACCATCGAGAACTTCACGGCCATCCTCGCGATGGCGCAGCCTGCCGGGCAGTCGCCGCCGCTGCTCGTCCAGTTCCTGCCGTTCGCGCTGATACTCGCCATCTTCTACTTCATCATCCTGCTGCCGATGCGGCGCCGCCAGCGGAAGGTGCAGAGCTTTCAGGCGAACCTGAAGGTGGGCGACAAGATCGTGACGACGAGCGGCATCTACGGGGTCGTCTCGAAGATGGGGGAGCGCTCGGTCCATGTCCAGGTCGCGGACAAGGTGCGGATCGAGATCTCACGGGCGGCCATCGGCGGGTACCAGGGCCAGGAGCCGGTCGTGCCGGAAACCGGTGGTTCGTAGCGACCCGCGGCGCGAGCGGGTTGGCGTGCGGGTGCGGCGGGGCCTCGGCGCCCGGCTGACGAGGTGTTGGGCATGAAGCAGAACGTTCAGTGGAAGCTGGTCGCCGTCGTCGTCGTGGCCGCGCTGTCGGTGCTGGCCATCTATCCGCCCGAGGAGCGCATCCGCCTGGGTCTCGACCTCGAGGGCGGCGTGCACATGGTTCTGCGGGTGCAGACGGACGACGCATTGCGCGTGGAATCGGAGACCGCGGCCGAGCAGCTCGGGGAGCAGCTCGAGCTGCAGGGCATCATGGCCGCCTCGGTCGTGGCCGTCGAGCCCACGACGATCCGCGTGGAGGGCGTGCCGCCCGAGCGGGACGCGGAGTTCCGCGACATCGCGGAGGAGCAGTTGACGGCGTCGTACGACCGGGAGGTGGGCGTCAGCGGCACGTACACGTACACGATGCGCGCGCCCGTCGAGACCACCCTCCGCGACGAAGCGGTCCGGCAGGCGCTCCAGACGATCGAGCGGCGCGTCAACGAGCTCGGCGTGGCCGAGCCCATCGTGGCCCCGTACAGCGTGGGCGGGTATCAGATCCTGGTCCAGCTGCCGGGCGTGTCCGACGTGGCGCGCGCCAAGGAGATCATTCGCAACACCGCGCTGCTCGAGCTCAAGATCGTCGAGGACGGTCCGGCGACCTCGCGGGAGGCGCTGCTCGAGACGCGCAACGGCGTGGTCCCGCCGGAGATGGAGGTCGTCTCCGGCGTGTCGGACGTGCTCGATGCCGGCGGCCCGGCGGGCTCGGTCTACTACATGGTGCGGCGCGTGGCCGCGGTCACCGGGCGGGACCTGCGCAACGCGCGGCCGTCGCTCGACGAGTTCAACCAGCCGGCCGTCAGCTTTTCGTTCAACAGCGAGGGCGCGCGCAAGTTCGGCGACGTGACCGGGCAGAACATCGGACGCAACCTCGCGATCATTCTCGACGGGCGCGTCCAGACCGCGCCGCAGATCCAGAGCCGGATCAACGCCGAGGGGCGCATCACGGGCAGCTTCAGCCAGCAGGAGGCGGCAGACCTGTCGCTGGTGCTGCGTTCCGGCGCGCTGCCCGCGTCGCTCACCTACCTGGAGGAGCGCACGGTCGGCCCGACCCTGGGCGCCGACTCGATTCGGGCCGGCGTTGCCGCGTCGGTGGCGGGCCTCCTCGCCGTGGCCGTGTTCATGCTGTTCTACTACCGCCTCGCCGGGATCAACGCGATCGTCGCCGTGGCCATGAACCTGCTGATCCTGATGGGGTTCATGGCCTACATCGGCGCGGTGCTCACGCTGCCCGGGATTGCCGGGCTCATCCTGACCATCGGTATCGGCGTCGACTCCAATGTCCTGATCTTCGAGCGCATCAAGGAGGAGTTGCGCTCCGAGAAGGGGGTCAGGGCGGCGGTCGCGGCCGGATTCGATCGCGTCCTGCTCACGATTCTCGACACGCACGTCGCGTCGCTCATCGCGGCGGCGTTCCTGTTCCAGTTCGGGTCCGGTCCGATCCGGGGCTTCGCCACCACGCTCGCCATCGGTCTCGTGTCGAACATCTTCACCGCGGTCTTCGTGTCGCGCACGATGTTCGAAACGTTCCTCGGGCGCCGCCGGGCACCCGCGCTGAGCATCTGAGCCTCGATCGGGCGGGAAGAGGAGATAGCACGGGTGCAGCTGTTTCGAACGGAACCGAACTTCGATTTCATCGCCTGGCGCTGGCAGGCGCTGGTGCTCTCGCTGCTCATCATCGTCGGCGGCGTCGCCGTGCTGGTCGTCCGCGGCGGGCTCCCGCTCGGCATCGACTTCTCCGGCGGCACGCTGATCGTGATCGAGTTCGAGGAGCCGATCACCGAGGACGCGGTGCGCGACGCGCTCGCGTCGGTCGAGGGCGAGAAGGTCGTGCAGCAGTACGGCGCGGCGGAGGCGAACCAGATCATGGTGCGCCTGCCGCAGACGGGGCCCGAGGTGGGAACGAGCCTCGAAGAGGGGGCCGAGGCGGTGCGGACGGCCCTCCGCGACAGCGGCGTGGGCGCCTTCGAGGTCGTCGGCCAGGAGCTGGTCGGTCCCGTCATCGGCCAGGAGCTGCGCCAGCGCGGGATCCAGGCGTTCGTGTTCGCGATGGCCGGCATCCTCGTGTACGTCGGCCTGCGGTTCCGATTCAGCTTCGGGGTCGGCGCCATCGTCGCCGTGGCGCACGACATCATGATCACGGTGTCGCTGCTCATGTTCTTCGGCTACGAGCTGTCGCTGAACGTGGTGGCGGCGATGCTCACCATCACCGGGTATTCGGTGAACGACTCGATTGTCGTGTTCGACCGCGTGCGCGAGAACCTGCGCGTCATGCGTCGGGACCGGTTCGATCAGCTGGTGAACCGGAGCGTCAACCAGACGCTGGCCCGGACGCTGATCACGTCCGGCACGACCGGGTTCGCCGTGCTGGCGCTGTACGTCTTCGGCGGGGAGGTGCTGCGGGGCTTTGCCTTCACGATGCTCGTCGGCGTCCTCAGCGGCACCTATTCGACCATCTTCATCGCGGCGTCGATCGCGATCCTGATCACCCAGCGACGCGCGGCGCAGCGCTACCCTCACCCGGCGGCGGCCACCGAGGCGCCGCAGCGGCAGCGCTCGAAGCGCCAGGGACGCCGCGCGCGCGCCTCCTGACCCGACCTGCGTGACCGCGCTGCAGGCCGCGCTGCTGGGAGTCGTGCAGGGGCTGACCGAGTTTCTGCCGATCTCGAGCTCGGCCCATCTGATTCTCGCGCGCGCCTTCTTCGGGTGGGAGGTCGAGCCGCGCTTCGCGGTGGCGTTCGATGTCGCCTGCCACGTCGGCACGCTGCTGGCCGTGCTGGTCTACTTTCGCCGCGAGGTGACGGGACTGGCGGCGGCCGCCGCGGCTCCGCGCGCGTGGCTCGGCCGGGACGGCGACGCCGTCGTGATGCGGGCGGTGGTCATCGGCACCGTGCCGGTAGCGGTCGCCGGGCTGGCGGCGGCGGATGCCATCACCGGGTCGCTCCGCACGCCCGGCGTGGCGGGCATCTCGCTGGCCGCGGGCGCCGTGGTGATGCTCGCGGCCGAACGCCTGCGCAGCCGCACCCGCAGCGAGACGATGCTGGGACCGTGGGAGGCGCTGGGGCTGGGTGTCGCGCAGGCATCGGCGCTGGTGCCGGGCGTCTCGCGGTCGGGGGCGGTGCTGACCGTGGCCATGCTCCTCGGCCTGCGCCGCGAGCGCGCCGCGCGGTTCGCCTTCCTGCTCGGGATTCCCGCGATCATGGCGGCCGGCGGCAGGGCGGCGCTCGATCTCGTGACGGAGGGGATCCCGTCCGGCGGCATCGTCCTGATGGGGATCGGGGGCGTCTCGTCCGCGATCGTGGGCTATCTCACGATAAGCTACTTCATTCAGTCCGTCTCGCGGCGGTCGCTGGATCCGTACGCCATCTACCGGCTCGCGCTGGCGGGCGCGGTCTTCTTCTGGGCGGCCGGGTCGTGAGGCGCTCGCCAGGAGGAACCGATGCAGTGGCTTCGTCGCAGCCTGATTGCCGGTTTCGTCGTCACGGTGCCGCTGATCATCACCGTGGCGGCGTTCCTGTGGCTCTTCCAGTTCATCGACGGCGTCATGAGCCCCGCCTACGCCCGGTGGATCGGGCGCGAGATACCGGGGTTGGGGCTCGCGACCCTGCTGGTGTCCGTGCTGTTCGTCGGCGTGTTCGCGACCAACGTGCTCGGCGGCCGCCTGCTCACGCGGGGCGAGGCGTACCTCATGCGGCTGCCGGTGTTTCGCGCGGTCTACGTACCGGTGAAGCAACTGGTGGCCGCCTTCTCGCCCGACAGCCGGATGGGCTTCAAGCAGGTCGTGCTCGTGGACGACCCGCGGCGCGGCCTCGTGCTCGGCTTCCTCACCAAGCGGTTCGCCCTCGATCGCGGCAACGGCGACGAGGACCTCGTGGCGGTCTACGTGCCGACGAACCACATCTATTTCGGCGACATCCACGTCTACGAGTCGTCCGTGGTGTCGTATCCCGACCTGAGCGTCCAGGAGGGCGTGCAGATATTCCTCACCGGCGGCATGGCGCTGTCCGCGCAGATCCGCATCGGGCGCGCGGGAGCGGCCGGCGCCACCCCCCGCGCGTCTTGACAGCGGGAAATGCGGGTTGGTACGCTCTCCTGTTTCGTTGTAGTTGGTGAAGTCGGCAGGGTCGAGGTCTGAATGGAACAGCAGCTCTTCTTCGCGTTGGGTTGGGGGGCGCCGGTTGTCGCGGCGGCCTTCGCCTATTATCTGATACGCACCATCGGCGCGCGGGATCCCGGCACGGACTCGATGCAGCGGATCGCCGCGCTCATCCGGGCGGGGGCCATGGCCTTCCTGAGGACGGAGTACACCGTCCTGGCGGGTTTCGTCGCCATCATGTTCGTCGTCCTGGTGGCGTTCCTGCCCGGGGACTCGTGGCTGACCGGCATCGCCTTCCTGGTCGGCGCCTCGCTGTCGGCGGGCGCCGGATGGATCGGGATGCGGACCGCGACGGGTGCGGCGGTGCGGACGACGCACGCCGCGACCACCAGCCTGTCGAGCGCGCTGCGCGTGGCCTTCTCCAGCGGTGCGGTGATGGGCCTGACCGTGGTTGCGCTGGGCACGCTCGGCATCGCCACGCTGTACTACGCGTACGGCGGGTTGCAGGGCGCCGGCGCGAGCGCCGTCGAGTCGCTGTTCGGGTTCTCGCTCGGCGCCTCGTCGATCGCGCTGTTCGCCCGTGTCGGCGGCGGCATCTACACGAAGGCGGCCGATGTCGCGGGTGACCTGTCGGGCAAGGTCGAGGCCGGCATCCCGGAGGACGATCCCCGCAACCCGGCCACCATCGCCGACAACGTCGGCGACAACGTCGGCGACGTCGCGGGCATGGGCGCCGACCTGTTCGAGTCGTACGTCGGCAGCATCATTTCCTCGATCGCGCTCGCCTGGGCGCTGGGTGCGGCCTCGGCGACCGCGCTGTGGGGCGTCGAGGAGGCCGCGTTCGAGGCGCTCCAGTCGCGGCTGGTCATCTTTCCGATCCTGCTGGCCGGCGTCGGCATCGTCTCGTCCATCCTGGGCACGTTCGTGGTCAACACCGACGACGAGACCAAGATCGGCAGCGCGCTCCACCGCGGGCTGCTGGTGGCATCGGCGCTCGTCTTCGTGGGCGCCGGCGCCCTCATCGTGCTCCTCGACATTCCGGCGGCCATTCTCTGGTGCGTGATCGCCGGCGTCGCGGCCGGCGTCCTGATCGGCCAGATCACCGAGTACTACACCGGCAAGGACAAGCCGCCCGCGCACCGGATCGCCCAGCAGTCGGAGACCGGTCCGGCCACGAACATCATCGCCGGTCTGGGCGTCGGGATGATGTCGTGCGCGTTGCCGATCGTCGTCATCTGCCTCGCCATCTACTTCAGCTACTCGCAGGCCGAGCTCTACGGCATCGCCATCGCCGCGGTGGGGATGCTCTCGACGCTCGGCATCAGCCTCGGCGTCGACGCCTACGGGCCGGTTGCCGACAACGCCGGCGGGATAGCGGAGATGAGCGGGTGCGAGGCGTTCGTCCGCGAGCGGACCGACGCGCTCGACGCGGTCGGCAACACGACGGCGGCCATGGGCAAGGGCTTCGCCATCGGGTCGGCGGCGCTGACGGCCCTGGCCCTGTTCAGCACGTTCCGTGCGACCGCCGACGCGGCGATCGCCGACGCGGGCGGACCCGCCGTGTTCGATCCGCGCCTGCTCGACCTGGCGCTCGACAACCCGAACGTGCTGCTCGGGTTGCTGCTGGGCGGGATGCTGCCCTTCCTGTTCTCGGCGCTCACCATGAACGCCGTGGGCCGGTCGGCGAACGACATGATCGAGGAGGTGCGGCGGCAGTTCAGGGAAATCGACGGACTGCTGGCGGGCAAGGCCGAGCCCGACTCGGCGCGCTGCGTGGAGATCTCGACACGCTCGGCCATCCGCGAGATGGTCGTGCCGGGGCTGATCGCGGTGCTGGCGCCCGTCGCCGCCGGATTCCTGCTGGGCATCTCGGGGCTCGGCGGGCTGCTGGCCGGCGCGCTCGTCACCGGCGTGCTGATGGCGCTGATGATGGCCAACGCCGGCGGCGTGTGGGACAACGCCAAGAAGTACATCGAGGAGGGGCACCACGGGGGCAAGGGCTCGGAGCCGCACAAGGCCGCGGTCATCGGCGACACGGTAGGCGATCCGTTCAAGGACACGTCGGGACCCAGCCTGAACATCCTGATCAAGCTGATGAGCGTCGTCGCCGTCATCTTCGCCCCGCTCGTGGTCGCCTGGATGTCGTGACCGGGTCGCGACGCCCGGCGCCGGACGCCGGGCAGGGAAGGTGCAACCTGCTGATTACAGGTATGTTCGCCGAGAGCCGACCCGGACGGTGCGGTCCGGGGCGAGGGCTGCTGTACTGCGTTGACAGTTGTCTGAACCCGTGCTTATAATCGACGCTCTTTAGAGGCAGCACCCACGCGTCGCGCAGGGTGAGGAGGGTATCGGTGGCAGCCGGTCAAATGTTTGGTGATATCGCAAATCCCTCGATCAGAGTGGGGTCGCGGAAGTGGTACACCGTGCCCCTCTCCATCGTGGCGCACGTGGTGGCCATCGGGGCCGTGGTGATCGTGCCGCTGATGGCAGTCGATGCGTTGCCGACGCCGGCGTCGATGATGGCGTTCGTGGCCGCGCCGCCGCCGCCGCCGCCGCCACCGCCGCCGCCGCCGCCGCCCACGCCGGCGGCAGCCGAGCCGCCGCCGGTCGTCGACGTCAATCCGGACGCTGCACCTGTTGTCGCTCCCGACAGCATCGTGGAGGAATCCGGATTCAACCTGGAGAACGTCGGCGGCGTCGAGGGCGGCATCGCGGGGGGTGTTGTCGGCGGCATCGTCGGGGGTCTCCCCGAGGCGCCGCCGCCGCCGCCGCCGCCGCCCGAGCCGGTGCGTGTGGGCGGCAACATCTCCCCGCCCACGAAGACGAAGGATGTTCCGCCGGTCTATCCGCCCGTCGCGCAGTCGGCGCGCGTGCAGGGGATCGTCATTCTCGAAGCGGTCATCGGCCCGAGCGGCCGGGTCACCGAGGTCAAGGTGCTGCGTTCGGTGCCGCTGCTCGACGAGGCGGCCATCAACGCGGTGAGGCAGTGGGAGTACACGC
Organism: Vicinamibacterales bacterium; assembly: GCA_963665465.1. Lineage (GTDB taxonomy): Bacteria > Acidobacteriota > Vicinamibacteria > Vicinamibacterales > UBA8438 > JAAXGX01. Next base: position 1,447,456 of record OY762226.1, on the reverse strand, counting down.
CGACGCTGCTGAACGGCTTGCCCGTGCCCGTCATCATGACGGTGACGGTGAACTTCACGTTGCAATAGAGGTTGGGCGCCGGAACCGCACCTGATTCCGCGCACTTCGTCCCGAAAGCTGGTGTCCGAGGAGGATTCAGATGGATTTGCTCGAGATGTGGGAACAGATGAGTATGATGGTCAAGCTGCTGATGGGCGTGCTCGCGGTGATGTCGATGATTTCCGTCGGCGTTTTCTTCGAGCGGATCTTCACGTTCTTCCAGGCTCAGAAGCAGTCCAAGGCCTTCGCGCCGCAGGTGGCGAAGCACCTCAAGGACAGCAAGCTGAAGGACGGCATCGCCGTCTCGCAGTCGAAGAACTTCAAGTACAGCCATCTGGCCAAGGTGGTTCTGGCCGGCCTGCAGGAGTACCAGTTCCAGCAGGACACCGGCGTGCAGCTCGACAAGGAAGACGTCGTCGACAGCGTCCGCCGCGCCATTCAGCGCGCGTCCGCGCTGACCGCCGCCGACCTGAAGAAGGGGCTGGGCATGCTGGCGACGATCGGTTCGACCGCCGTGTTCGTCGGCCTGCTGGCCACCACGATCGGCGTCATCAACGCGTTCCAGGGCATCGCGCAGACCGGGTCGGGCGGACTGGGCGCGGTTTCGGGCGGCATCTCGGAGGCGCTCGTCGGCACGGCCATCGGGCTGTTCGTGGCCATCCCGGCCGTGTGGTTCTACAACTACCTCACCGGCCGGATCGAGTACTTCAATGTCGAGATGGACAACTCGTCGTCCGAGCTCGTCGACTACTTCATCAAGAAGTCGTAAATCCAACGCAGCTCGCAGGAGGAGGATTCACCCATGGGGATGGACGTAGGCGGTGACAAGGGTGGACTTAACTCGCAGATCAACGTGACGCCGCTGGCCGACGTGATGTTGGTGTTGCTGATCATCGTCATGCTGATTGCGCCCCTCCTGCAAGCCGGCGTCGCCGTGACGCTCCCGGAGGCGGCCAACACGGTGGAGAAGCCTGACAACGACGCGCAGACGGTGCTGCACGTGGACGTGTCCGGGCGGTTCTACGTGGACAACGTGCCGACCGAGGAGAGCCAGCTTCTCGCGTCCGTGCAGCGCGCGCTCGATCGCAAGCTGGAGCGGATCGTGCTGATCAAGGCCGACCAGGGCGCCCGCTATGCCGAGGTCATGGACGTGCTCGACCGGCTGCAGCGGGCGGGCATCGAGGACATCGGGCTCGTGACCGAGCGGCGGCTGCGTGGCGCCGCAGGAGGCTAGCCGATGGCACACAAGCATCACGGCGCCGAGACTGTCGTACAGGTCTCGAAAGCCGAGGCGAACTCCGAGATCAACATCACGCCGTTCATCGACGTGCTGCTGGTGCTGATCGTCATCTTCCTGGCTGCCCTGCCGTTGAACCAGCGGGGGCTCGACATCAACCTGCCGCTCGAGACGCAAGGTTCCCAGCAGGCCGCGACCGACAGCAGCCAGATCGTGCTGGAGTACACGGCCGACCGGCGGATCTCGATCAACAATCAGGATGTCGCCCTGCCGGTGCTCCAGTCGCGGCTCCGGGAGATCTTCGAGACGCGGCGTGACAAGACGATGTTCATCGCCGGCGCCGGCACCCTGACCTACGGCGAGATCATCGACGTGATCGACGCCGCGAAGGGAGCCGGAGTCGACAAGGTCGGGATCGTCACCGAGGGGATGCGCCGGGCCGCCGGCGCGGCTCCGGTCGGCTAGAGAGACTCGTTTCGGATTTCCTCCCGGCCTGCGGGGGGACGGAATGGCCGGGCGCTCGTCGCGTCCGGCCATTCGTGTGTACGGCGCCGACCGCCCTGCACCCGGTCGGGTGTCACGGAGACCACGCTGCCTGTACGTGCGGGTTGGGCCGTGTGGACGCGGGATTGCTCAGGTCTCCTGCCGTTGGCCCCGCGCCCGGGGCCCGTGGCAAGAAGGCCCCGCTGCATGCTGGCGGCCATGCATCCCGCAAGGGACGGCGCTGGACGCGCCTTGCCGTCCGGCAGCCTGACGGTTCTCGGTGCGACGCGCGGTTCACCACGGACTGCGAGGGCTTGTCACCGGACTGCTGGGAGCAGCAGAGGGAGCGAAAAGGCACCGCATGCGGGCCATGCGGCACCGGGGAGGTGGTTGGCGACGGCCCGCCGCCATGGCGGCGGGCCGTCGCCGGGGTAAACGGGGCGAAGGCTTCAGTTGGCGACCGGCGCCGCGCCGGACTGCTGCTGTTCCTGCAGCTGCTCGGCCCGATCGCGCAACTCGTCCGCTTCCGCGATGAGGCGGTCCACCTCGTCGCGGTCGTCCGTCTCGTTGGCCTTCATGCGCAGCAGAATGTTCTTGTAGACCAGTGCGTCGACGTAGCGGTCGTTGAGGCCAAGGGCGGAGTCCGCGGCCTCGAGTCCTGCCTCGATGTACTCGACCTTCTGGTCCTGCGTAATCCGGAAGTCGCGGAACGCCTTCTCCCAGTAGAACGTCGAGATCGTGTAGAACGCCTCCGGATTGTCGGGCTCGATCCTGGCCCGCTGCTCCAGGGCGTCGATGGTCAGCTCGAACTCGCCCGCGCGATTGTAGAACCCGGCCAGCTGCAGGTAGACGATCGGATCGTCCGGGTGCAGGTTCCTGACTTCCAGCATGACTGCCTCGGCGTCCTCGAACAGCCCGGACTGCTCGTAGAGGTTCGCCAGGGCGAAGTAGTTGTCCGGATTCTCGGGATCGTCCAGGATCATCTGACGCAGCACGGGCTCCGACCTTGCCGGGTCGTTCACCTTGTCGGGCCCGAACGCCGCGACCAGGTACTGCATCGACAGGCGCTTGAGGCCCGGATCGACGATCCGCTCCGAGGCCAGGGTGTAGTACCTGACTGCGTCCTCCAGGAAGCCGTCGTTCTCGGGCTCGCCCGCGCGTACCGGCTTGTACAGGTTGTCGTAGGAGTTGGCCACGTAGAAGTAGGTGGCGGTCAGCTGCTCGTTCAGCAGCGGGTCGTCTTCGCCCACCTCGTCGAGAATGGCCAGGATCTCCTCGTAGTGCTCCACGGCGCTCTCGTAGTCGCCGCGGCCGTACGCCAGGTTGGCTTCCTTGAACGTGCGCATGGCGCCCACCTGGTCCAGATAACCGCATGCGGCCAACGGGACTATCAGCACGGCCACCACGGCGAATCTTGCGAGGCTGCGTCCGATATGCATCTTGCTTCCCCTTTCGTCCCCGATCCGCGGCCGGCCGGTGCGTCGCGACGATCCGCGGCGCCGACCCGGCACGGGCCTTCAGGCCGCTCCATGGATCGGGGTCGGTGACCGAGAAGAGAGACCGCCCCCGAGGCGGTGAAAAACCGGGTCAGTATAGTGAAGCGAAAAACGGGAAGTCAAGGCTTCCCGCGCCCTTCCTTGACCCTCCCTGGCGGCAACCTTATGATGGGGACGATCGGCCCTGAATCCCCGCATCTTGTTGTTCAGAACAAGGTTGTCATGATCAGCTTCGAAGACCTGACTTCGAGGGCGCGGGCCAACAACCCCGACGTCGACACGGATCTCCTGCGCCGGGCCTACGAGTTCTCGGCCACGGAGCACGCGGGTCAGGTCCGGCGCTCGGGCGAAGCGTACATCACCCATCCTCTGGAAGTGGCCGCGCTCGTCGCCGACATGAGGCTCGACGACGTCGCCATCGCGGCCGGCCTGCTGCACGACGTGGTCGAGGACACGTTGACGACCATCGAGCGGGTGAGCGAGCTGTTCGGCCCGGAAGTGGCGCACGTCGTCGAGGGCGTGACCAAGATCAGCACCATCCCGTTCTCCTCGAGCGAGGAGCGGCAGGCCGAGAACTTCCGCAAGATGCTGCTCGCGCTGGTCAACGACGCGCGCGTGATCCTGGTCAAGCTCGCGGACCGGTTGCACAACATGCGCACGCTCGACTCGCTCGGCGAGGAGCGGCGAATCAAGATCTCCCAGGAGACGCTGGACATCTACGCCCCCATCGCGCACCGGCTGGGGATGAGCAAGATCAAGAACGAGCTGGAGGAGCTGGCGTTCCGGCATCTCGAGCCGGAGGCGTACGAGAGCCTGCGGAAGTCGGTCGAGCGGCTGCGCGCGGACACCGAGCAGACGATGGCCGACCTGAAGGGGACGCTCGTCGAGCGGCTGCGCGAGGCCGAGGTGCCCATCGTCGCGGTCGAGGGGCGCATCAAGCGTCTCTTCAGCATTCGCCAGAAGATCAAGCGCCAGCAGATCGGGCTCGAGGAGGTGTACGACCTGGTCGCGATGCGCGTGATCACCCCCTCGGTGCGGGACTGCTACGCGGCGCTCGGCATCATCCACCAAACGTGGGCGCCCGTGCCGGGCCGCTTCAAGGACTTCGTCGCCATGCCCCGGCCCAACGCCTACCAGTCGCTGCACACGTCGGTTGTCAGCGACCGCGGCTTTCCGTTCGAGCTGCAGATCCGGTCGGCGCGGATGCACCGTGTGGCCGAGGACGGGATCGCCGCGCACTGGAAGTACAAGGAGGGCCGGATCGGCGCGAACGCCGACGAGCAGTACTTCGTCTGGCTGCGGCAGTTGCTGGAGTGGCAGCAGGAGGTCCGGGATCCGCGGGAGTTCATCCACAGCCTCAAGATCGATCTGTACCCGGAGGAGGTCTACACGTTCACGCCGCGAGGCGAGGTGAAGGCGCTGCCGCGCGGCGCGACGCCGGTCGACTTCGCGTACTCCATCCACACGGACGTGGGCCATACCTGCGTGGGCGCGCGCATCAACGGCCGCATGGTGCCGCTGCGGACGCAGCTGCAGAGCGGAGACATCGTCGAGATCGTGACGTCGGGCGCGCACAAGCCGAGCCGGGACTGGCTGAACTTCGTCGCCACCACGCGCGCGCGCAACAAGATCAAGCACTTCATCACCGGGGAGGAGAAGGTGCGCGCCGTCGAGCTCGGCCGCCGGTTGCTCGAGAAGGAGGTGCGGCGCCTCGACCTGAGCCCGAAGACGGTGCTGGACGGCGAGCGGCTCGGCGGCATCGCCAACGACTTCGCCTCGAAGAAGAGCGACGATCTGCTCGCCGCCGTCGGCTACGGCAAGGTGTCGCTGCACCGGGTCCTCGAGCGTCTCGTGCCCCAGGAGCGGCTGCGGCAGCGCAGCGGCCCGACCACCATCGCGTCGGTGGTCCGCCGCGTGTTCAGGTCGCGCGAGCAGAAGATCAAGATCAAGGGCTTCGACGACTTCATGGCCTTCCGCGCGCGCTGCTGCACGCCGATCCGGGGCGAGAAGATCGTCGGTTACGTCACGCGGGGCAAGGGCGTCTCGGTCCACTCCGTGACGTGCCCCAACGTGCTCAACCTGCTGTACGACCCCGAGCGGCGCATCGACGTCGTGTGGGACAAGGCCGACCACACCAGCGCGTTCACCGTGGCACTGACCATTCAGGTGGAGGATCGCCGGGGCATTCTCGCCGACGTGACCTCCTCCATCGCGGGCGTGAACATCAGCATGAGGAAGGTCGAAGCGTCGGCGAACGACAACCACCACGGCCAGATCAGCGTCACGCTGGACATCAGCGACCTGAAACACCTGCAACGGGTGATCAAGGTCGTCCGGGCGGTGCCGGGCGTGGTCGACGTCGAGCGGGTGCTGCGGTAGGGAATCGGCGCCGTGGAACGGCCCGGGTCAGGCGGCCTTGGTGATGCGGTTCGACCGGATGCAGCGGGTGCAGACGCGGAGCCGCTTTACCGCGCCGTTGACGACAGCGCGCACCGTCTGGATGTTGGCCTCGAAGCGCCGCCGAGTCACGTTGTGCGCGTGACTCACGTTCCGGCCCACCACGGGTCCCTTGCCGCATATCTCGCAACGTCGCGCCATCTGCACCTGCCTTGAACTGAAAAGTATAGCACCACCCGAACGGCGCGTGCCGGCCGGTCGCATCGAAACCGTCCTCTCGACACTCCTCGCGCCGCTTCGACTCCGCCGGAGGGCCTCCCCGTCCCGCCGAGCTACTAATCCGCGCTTCCTTGGGCGATAATGGGCATCCGTGTGCAGTGCCGGGAAGTCCCGCCGCCGGCAGTTCCGCATCCGCCGACCCACTTGCCTGATGTCTCCGCCCCGCGGATTGTCCGTTGCGGGCGCGCTTCCCGATTGGAACAGACACTGACCCGCCACTACCGCCCCCGCCGTCCGGCCGTCTCCGCGTTCGCGCTGTCCCTGCTGCTGTCGATCGTCACGGCCGCGCCGGTCCATGCCCAGGAGGAGAACGACGCCCCGATCTTCTCCTGGGGAGGGACCGTGGAGGTGTCGACGACGACGCTGGAGATCCCGGAGGGAGGATCCGCCCGCTACAGCTTCCGGCTCACGGAGCAGCCGAGCGAGAGCTCGCGCGACTGCTGCGGATGGTGGGTGCTTCTGCGCGTCGACGACGCGGACGACACGATCTCCTGGACACCCTCCGTCGGATGGGAATTCAAGCGCCAGGAGGGCGCCTCGGGTCCGACGCCGTGGCGCGGAATCAGCATTCGGGCTGCCGAGGACGCGGACACCGACGATGAGGTCCTCGTGTTCCGCCACGAGGTCTGGGACGAGAACAGCCAGTGCCCCGACCACCTGCATCCCGACAACCTGCCCGTGGTGACGGTGAGGATCATCGACAACGACCGCCCGGGCAGGCAGCCCAGACTGTCGATCGCGGACACCTCGGTCGTGGAGGGGGGCACGGCGCAGTTCAACGTGAGCCTGACATCGACGAGCACCCAGCCGGTGACGGTGAGCTGGGCGACGGCGGACGGGACCGCGGACGAGGGCACGGACTACGAGGCGAGGACGGGCAAGCTGACGATCCCGGCCGGGGAGACGGTCCGGACGATCTCCATACCGACCGTGGAGGACGACTTCCACGAGCCGGCGGAACGCTTCCGGGTGACCCTGAGCAGTCCGTCGGGGGCCACGCTGGCCGACGCCAGCGGGGAGGCGACGATCTCGGATGACGACCTGCCGGAGCTGTCCATCGGCAACGCGTCGCCGGTGACCGAGGGGGGCACGGCCCGGTTCGAGGTGACGCTGACGCCGCGCAGTCATACCGGCACGGTGACGGTGGAGTACGCGACGGCGGACGCGGCGGGCGCCAATGCGGCGATGGCGGGCGACGACTACACGGCGACGATGAACACGCTGACCTTCACGGCCGGGCAAACGACGAAGACCATCTCGGTGCCGACCACCGACGACGCCGACCAGGAGTCGGACGAGCGCTTCACGGTGGTCCTGAGCAGTCCGGTGGGAGCCACGATCAACGACGCCACCGGTGAGGGGACCATCACGGACAACGACGGCGGCCCCACCATGCCGGAGCTGTCCATCGGCGACGCGTCCGTGACGGAGGGCGACACGGCCGAGTTCGTGGTGAGGCTGGCGCCGTCCAGCAACCAGACGGTGACGGTCGGGTACGCGACGCAGGGCGGCACGGCGACGGAGGGAACGGACTACACGGCGCAATCGGACACACTGACCTTCGCGGCCGGGCAGACGTCGATGACCATCTCGGTGCCCACTGTGGACGACACGGAGCGGGAGTCAACGGAGCGCTTCACGGTGGTCCTGAGCAGTCCGTCGGGCGCCGAGCTCAACGACGCCATCGGCGAGGGCACGATCATCGACAACGACGGCGACGAAGGCGGCGGCGGAGGCGGCGGCGGAGGCGGCGGCGGCGGCGGTGGTGGTGGTTCGGGTGGCGGGGGTGATGACGGCCCGCTTCCGACTCTGTCCATCGCGGATGCGGCGGTCGACGAAGGAGACCAGGCCGGGTTCGTGGCGAGCCTGAGCGAGGTGAGCGACGAGCCGGTGACCGTCGCCTACGCCACGGTGGACGGCACGGCCGCAGCGGGCGAGGACTTCACGGCCACCTCCGGGACGCTGCGCTTCGAGCCGGGCGAGACGGAGCAGACGATTGCCGTGCCGACCATCGACGACGCGACAGCGGAAGCCACCGAAACGTTCACGGTGGAGCTGAGCTCGCCGTCGGGCGCGACGCTGGCGGACGGGACGGCGACGGGCACCATCACGGACAACGACGCGCTGCCCACGCTGTCGGTCGACGACGCGGCGGCGGTGAGCGAGGGCGAGACGGCGGCGTTCGCTGTGCGGCTGAGCGCGCCGAGCGGCTCCGCGGTGGAGGTGTCGTACGCGACGGCGGACGGGACGGCGGCGGCGGGCTCGGACTACACGGCGGCCTCCGGGACGCTGCGCTTCGAGCCGGGGGAGACGGCGAAGACGGTCAGCGTGACGACGCTGGACGACGACGAGCCGGAGTCGGAGGAGACGTTCACGGTGAAGTTGAGCTCGCCGTCGGGCGCGACGCTGGCGGACGGGACGGCGACGGGCACCATCACGGACAACGACGAAGCCCCCACGCTGTCGGTCGACGACGCGGCGGCGGTGAGCGAGGGTGAGACGGCGGCGTTCACGGTGCGGCTGAGCATGCTGAGCGGCTCCGCGGTGGAGGTGTCGTACGCGACGGCGGACGGGACGGCGGTGGCCGGCGCGGACTACACGGCGGCCTCCGGGACGCTACGCTTCGAGCCGGGGGAGACGGCGAAGACGGTCAGCGTGACGACGCTGGACGACGACGAGCCGGAGTCGGAGGAGACGTTCACGGTGAAGTTGAGCTCGCCGTTGGGCGCGACGCTGGCGGACGGGACGGCGACGGGCACCATCACGGACAACGACGAAGCCCCCACGCTGTCGGTCGACGACGCGGCGGCGGTGAGCGAGGGCGAGACGGCGGCGTTCACGGTGCGGCTGAGCATGCCGAGCGGCTCCGCGGTGGAGGTGTCGTACGCGACGGCGGACGGGACGGCGGCGGCGGGCTCGGACTACACGGCGGCCTCCGGGACGCTGCGCTTCGAGCCGGGGGAGACGGCGAAGACGGTCAGCGTGACGACGCTGGACGACGACGAGCCGGAGTCGGAGGAGACGTTCGCGGTGGAGCTGAGCTCGCCGTCGGGCGCGACGCTGGCGGACGGGACGGCGACGGGCACCATCACGGACAACGACGAAGCCCCCACGCTGTCGGTCGACGACGCGGCGGCGGTGAGCGAGGGTGAGACGGCGGCGTTCACGGTGCGGCTGAGCATGCCGAGCGGCTCCGCGGTGGAGGTGTCGTACGCGACGGCGGACGGGACGGCGGCGGCGGGCTCGGACTACACGGCGGCCTCCGGGACGCTGCGCTTCGAGCCGGGGGAGACGGCGAAGACGGTCAGCGTGACGACGCTGGACGACGACGAGCCGGAGTCGGAGGAGACGTTCACGGTGAAGTTGAGCTCGCCGTCGGGCGCGACGCTGGCGGACGGGACGGCGACGGGCACCATCACGGACAACGACGCGCTGCCCACGCTGTCGGTCGACGACGCGGCGGCGGTGAGCGAGGGCGAGACGGCGGCGTTCACGGTGCGGCTGAGCATGCCGAGCGGCTCCGCGGTGGAGGTGTCGTACGCGACGGCGGACGGGACGGCGGTGGCCGGCTCGGACTACACGGCCGCTTCGGGCATGCTGCGCTTCGAGCCGGGGGAGACGGCGAAGACGGTCAGCGTGACGACGCTGGACGACGACGAGCCGGAGTCGGAGGAGACGTTCACGGTGAAGTTGAGCTCGCCGTCGGGCGCGACGCTGGCGGACGGGACGGCGACGGGCACCATCACGGACAACGACGCGCTGCCCACGCTGTCGGTCGACGACGCGGCGGCGGTGAGCGAGGGCGAGACGGCGGCGTTCACGGTGCGGCTGAGCATGCCGAGCGGCTCCGCGGTGGAGGTGTCGTACGCGACGGCGGACGGGACGGCGGTGGCCGGCTCGGACTACACGGCCGCTTCGGGCATGCTGCGTTTCGAGCCGGGGGAGACGGCGCAGGCCGTCACGGTGGCGACTCTGGACGACGGGACGTCGGAGGCGGACGAGACGTTCACGGTGGAGTTGAGCGCCCCGTCGGGCGCGACGGTCTTGGACGGGACCGGGGTGGGGACGATCACGGACGACGACGCGGCGCCGGAGCTGTCGATCGATGACGCGGCGGCAGTGAGCGAGGGCGAGACGGCGGCGTTCACGGTGCGGCTGAGCATGCCGAGCGGCTCCGCGGTGGAGGTGTCGTACGCGACGGCGGACGGGACGGCGGTGGCCGGCTCGGACTACACGGCCGCTTCGGGCATGCTGCGTTTCGAGCCGGGGGAGACGGCGCAGGCCGTCACGGTGGCGACTCTGGACGACGGGACGTCGGAGGCGGACGAGACGTTCACGGTGGAGTTGAGCGCCCCGTCGGGCGCGACGGTCTTGGACGGGACCGGGGTGGGGACGATCACGGACGACGACGCGGCGCCGGAGCTGTCGATCGATGACGCGGCGGCAGTGAGCGAGGGCGAGTCGGCGGCGTTCACGGTGCGTCTGAGCGCGCCGAGCGGCGTCGTGGTGTCGGTATCGTACGCGACGATGGACGGGACGGCGGTGGCCGGCTCGGACTACACGGCCGCGTCGGGCATGCTGCGTTTCGAGCCGGGGGAGACGACCCGCACCATTGCTGTGACGACGCTGACCGACGAGCAGGTCGAGGGCGCCGAGGAGTTCACGGTGGAGCTCAGTTCGCCGTCGGGCGCCACGATAACGGACGCGTCGGGGACGGGCACCATCACCGACGACGCCGCGCGGCGCATCGGGCTGGTCAACCAGGTGGTCCTGCCGGAGGTGGGCCGCGCGCTGGCCTTCAGCGCCGTCAGGTGCCGCCTCGATCAGGTGCTCGCGGGAACCGCTCCTCAAAGCGGGTCCGTGGTGCCGACGCCCCGCCTGTCGCTCTCTCCGGAGCAGCGCCCGGGCCGCCGGTGGGAGGACGGAGCGGGCGTGCGCCAGCCGACGCTGGAGCAGGCGTTCGACGATTCGCTGTTCCTGATGCAGTCGCAGGAGGGGAAGGGGGAGGACGGCGGCGGGCGTTTCGCGGCTTGGGGGTGCGCCGACTACCAGAACCTGGGCGGCGGAGGCGGGCCCGGGAGCGTCAACTGGGACGGCGACGTGTCGAGCTGGCACGTGGGCGCCGATGCGCGCATCGGCCCCGGTCTGCTGGCGGGCGTGTCCGTGTCGCGGTCGCGGGGCTCGTTCGACTACCAGGGCGCGGGCCGGAGCCAGGGCGTCGGCGGCGGCGGCTACGAGCTGGGGCTGGCGAGCATCCATCCCTACCTGGCCTGGTCGGTCCTGCCCGACCTGGACGTGTGGGGCACGGCCGGCCACGCCTGGGGCCGGCTCCAGATCGTGGACAATCAGGCCGGAGCGTTCCACACGAGCCCGGCCACGCTGGACTCGGGCATGGTGGGCGTGAGCGGCCGCCTGCTGTCGCGCGGCGCGACGACGTTGAGGCTGAAGGGCGAGTGGGCCCCGGCGCAACTGGATGTTGCCAGCGCCGGCACGGCGTTCGACGCGGCGACGATGAACATGCGGCGGCTGCGGGTGGGCACCGAAGTCAGCCGCGAGCACGTCTACGCCTCCGGCGTGTCGCTCACCCCCTGGGGCGAGCTGGGCCTGCGCCACGACGGGGGCGACGGGGAGACCGGCGCCGGGCTGGAGCTGGGCGGCGGCCTGCGCTACCTGGATCGCGAGGCGGGTCTGACCGTCGAGGGGCACGGGCGCTGGCTCACCGTGCACAAGGGCACGCTGCGCGAATGGGGCTTCGGTGCGCTCGTCCGCTTTGCGCCCGGGACCGGCGACCGCGGGCCGTCGCTGAGCCTGATGCCGTCCTGGGGCGAGACCGCCAGCGGGGTGCAGCGCATGTGGGACCGCGGCGCCACCGACCCGCTCCTCTACGACGCGCGCGGGGCGCGTCTGGAGGCGCAGTTCGGCTACGGTTTCACGCCGTTCAAGGCGGCAGGGGTGCTCACGCCCTACGGCGGCGTCAGCGTGGCCCGCGAGGTGGCGCGGGGCTACCGGCTGGGCGGCCGCCTCGCGGTGGGGCGGGCGGCGACCGTGAGTCTGGAGGCGGAACGCCGGGAGCGCCTGGCCGCCGCGAAGGTCCACGCGCTCATGCTGCTCGGCACCGTACAGTTCTGAGGCATACCACAGTGCGGTTTGTTGCGTGTCGCGGGCTAACTCGCTGTACTGTAGGGCCTTGTACCAGTTAGGGAATGGCCAGCAGGACGACCGCGATGCTGTCTAGGAGTTACCACGGACGAGTGGTGCATTTTAGGAGTGCTGGGGCGGTATCGGATCGTCGACCGCCGTGCCCATAGAAACGGGTCGGCTCACCGCGTGGATTGCCCTGTTCGTTGAGATCTTCATGAAGAAGAAGATGATGATGGCTGTGGTCGCTGTGCGAAACCGCGCCTGCGCGGTTTTGCAAACCTATGCAGAGCTCCGCATAGGTTTGCCTATGCGGAGATCCGGACTATGCGGAGTCGGTTGAGGGGTTCGCTCTCAAGTACGTGGCGGAACGAGGGTTGCGTGAGCTGACCGATTCCGAAGACTCCGCATAGTTGGGATGCTCTGTCCGGCCTAATTGGCCGGAAAGGAGCATTCCATGACCGTTCACGGCTCGTGGACCGGCGACCGCCTCGTCGAGGCGTACACGCAGCACGAACGACGTACGCGCGGCTTGCGCCCTCAGACGTTGCGGATCCGCGCTTGCTTTGCCCGGATGCTCGTCCGGGCCGCTCTTGGCACGGACCCGATCGACCCCAGCCGCCTGACGCCGGCCGACGTGGTGGTGTTCATCACCTCGTTACGGCACCGGTTCTCCCCTGGGTCGATGCGGACCGTGCGGTCATCGTTGCGGTCGTTCTTCCGGTTCCTGCGCGTCGAGGGATTCTGCGGCGACGCACTCGAAGCGGCTCTCCCGACCGTTGCCCATTGGCGGCTGGCGACGCTGCCTCGTTCCCTGACCGAGCAACAGATAGAGCAAGTGCTCGCGTCGTTCGACGCCGCGGCCCCATGCGGGCAACGCGACCAGGCAATCGTTCAGTGCCTGGCGACCTTGGGGCTGCGGCCCGGCGAGGTGGCCGACCTGTGTCTGGACGACATCGACTGGCGCGGCGGCACCCTACAGATTCGCGCCCGAAAGAACCGTCGAGGCGCCGTGCTGCCGCTGCCCCGCGTGGTGGGGCAGGCGCTGGTCGCCTATCTGAGCGGGGGGCGTCCGGCGACCGACGAACGCCGGGTGTTCGTCGCGCACCTGGGAGATCGTCGCGGCAAGCCGCTCTCGAGCCCTGCCGTCTCGCGTGTCGCGGCATGCGCGGTTCGCCGGGCGGCAGTCGACGCGCCGCGCGCTGGCGCCAACGTCTTCCGGCACACCGTGGCCAGCCGCATGGTGCAAGAGGGAGCCAGCCTCAAGGAGGTCGCTGACGTGCTCGGCCATCGCAGCCTCGACACCACGATGGTCTACGCCAAGCTCGACCTGCCGCGGTTGCGTGAGGTCGCGCTTCCCTGGCCGGAGGTCCTCCGATGACGCTTCCAAGCTTCCATCATCTGGTCGACGAGTACCTCGCCGCACGCCGCGGACTGGGCTTCGGCCTCGAAACGGATGAATGGTTCCTGCGGGACTTCGCCAGCCGCGCAGACCGAATCGGACACAGCGGGCCCCTCACAATCGAGCTTGCCGTCCAGTGGGCACGATCCTCCTCACGCTCCAGCAATCCGGCGCAGGCCGCACGCCGACTGGCGGTCGTGCGACAGTTCGCCCGGTACCGCGCACTCTTCGACCCAGCCACCGAAGTGCCACCGGTTGGGCTCCTGGGACGCATCCCGCACCGCTCGACGCCCCACATCTACACCGGGGCGGAGATGGCCGCGCTCCTGCAGCAGGCGCGCTGCTTGCTCCCCCGACACGGTCTGCGACCTGCCACCTATGTCGCGTACTTCGCCCTGCTGGCGTCGACCGGCCTGCGGCTGTCCGAGGCCTGCCGTCTCACGACCGACGACGCCGATCTCGTCAACGGCATCCTGACCATCCGCGAGACCAAGTTCCGCAAGTCCCGACTCGTCCCGCTCCATCCGACGACAACCCAGGCACTGCGTTGCTACGCCGATCGCCGTGACGCGTGTCTTGCTGCACCTCGGTCCGAGTACTTCTTCCGCACCGAGCATTCTCCCCGGCTCACTCGCACCGCCGTGGAGACGACGTTCCGCCGGATCAGGCGGCGTCTCAACTGGACCGGGCAAGGGCGTACGCGCCAACCGCGCATTCATGACCTGCGCCACAGCTTCGTCGTCGGCCGGCTGCTGCGCTGGTACCAGGAAGGTGCAGATATAGATCGCAAAATCCTGGCTCTCACAACCTACCTCGGCCACACCAGGGTGGCTAGTACCTACTGGTACTGCACTGCTGTCCCCGAGTTGCTCGCCAGCACGGGGCAGCGTTTCGAACGCTTCGCCCACCGAGCGTCGGAGGGCCCGTCATGACCTCCGTCGAGCGTGCGTTTCCCGCACTCCTGCAAGAATTCTTTCACCGGCGACTCGTCGCACAACGCGGCGCTAGCGCGCACACGATCGCCAGCTATCGCGACACCTTCACGTTGTTTCTCGGGTACACCGCGGAGCGCACCGGACGCACCCCCTCGGCGCTGACCCTCTCGGATCTCGACGCGCCCATGGTTCTCGACTTCCTCGACCATCTTGAGACCGAACGCGGCAATTCCGCGCGCACGCGCAACCTCCGTCTCACCGCCATCCGGTCCTTCATCCGCTACGCCTCGCTGCGCGAGCCAACCCTGCTGCCCATCGCCCAACGCGTCCTCGCGATTCCCGTCAAGCGCTTCGACCGGCCCGTCCTCGGCTACCTGTCCCGCGACGAGATCACGGCGATCATCGACGCGCCCGACCGGTCCACGTGGAGCGGACAGCGCGACGCCGTCCTCTTCGCCGTGCTCTACAACACCGGTGCCCGCGTCTCCGAGATCACCCGGCTGCATGTCGCCGACGTGCTTCTCGATCGAGCGTCCTCGCTGCTTCTGCACGGCAAGGGACGCAAGGAGCGTGTCGTCCCACTCTGGAAGAGCACCGCAGCGCAAATGCGGAGGTGGCTCCCCCGAATCGATGGAAACCCCGACGCCCCCGTGTTTCCCAATCGCATGGGCAAGCCCTTGTCGCGCTCCGGGGTCGAACATCAACTGCGCGTTGCCTGCCGAAAGGCATCGAAGCGCCATCCATCCCTCGCGACGCGACGGATCTCGCCCCACACGCTACGCCACACGACCGCGATGCATCTGCTCCAATCCAGAGTCGACATCACCGTTATCGCGCTCTGGCTCGGCCACGAGGACACCGCCACCACCCACCAGTACGTCGAAGCCGACCTCGCCATGAAGGAAGCCGCACTCCGGTGCGTCGACGATCCCGCACCTCAGCCACTCCGCTTCACGGCGACCGATCGGCTCCTCGACTTCCTGGAAGCCCTCTGACTATGGAGTCTCCTCAAATTCGTGTGGGTAGCGGTGGCTCCAGCTTGATGCCTCCGCAGCAGAGATACAGCATCGAGACGAGCGGACGGTGCGAGTGGAAGCCGTAGGCGCGCCGTGCGATCACCCGGAGCTTGTTGTTGATGCCCTCGACGGGGCCGTTGGTCATCCGGGTGTCGAGGTAGGCGAGGATCCCCGTCGCGTGCTTCCGGATGGTCCGCGCGAGCTTGACGAACGGCGCCAGCCGTGACCGCGCCGCCCAGTCCAGCCACTGCTCGAGCAGCTCCTCGGCCTCGTCGGGTTTGGCCTGCTCGAGGATGGTCGCCAGGTACTCCTTCAACTCGTAGGCGCGGTCGAGGGCGCGGTTCTCGCGGCGCAGGGTTGCCAACCGTTGCGCTTGGCTGGGCTTGAGGCGCGCCGGATGCTTCAGCAGCGCGTAGCGCGTCCCCTTGAGGGCTTTGGCCGCGGTCGCCCCCAAGCGGTGTTGCTCCGTCCGGCGGACGGCGTCGACCGCGTCGGCCGCCAGGCGTTCGACGTGGAACCGGTCGTAGACGACCCTGGCTTGCGGCACCCGTTCCCGCACCGCCTTGCCGTAGCTCGCCGCCAAGTCCGCCGTCACCAGCGTGATCCGGGCGCAACCGGCCGGTCCCAACAGGTCGAAGAACCTGCCCAGCGTGTCGGCGCTGCGCCCCTTCCCGGCCCAGACCACGCGCCGGCGGTCATGGTCGACCAGCACCGTCAGATAGTGGTGCCGCTTGCGATAGCTGAACTCGTCAATTAATGTTGAGCTCCACATTAGTCGATTAATGTTGAGCGATCAGTAATGTGGAGTCGCGGTGGAGAAGGGTGCTCCCGCCAAGCACGCGAGGGTCCCCGGACTCCACATTACCGATCGGCCCTCAGAGCGCCTCAAGCCATTCCAGCACGGAAGCGTCGGTGCGCCACGGGGCCGGCCCGGCCGCGGCGCGGGTGGGTCGAGCCTTCGCGAGCGCCTGCCGCTTCATGTCGAGGTCGACGGTGGCGTACCGGTGCGTGGTCGTGACACTGGCGTGGCCGAGCCACTGACTGATCGTGACGATGTCGACGCCGGCCCGGAGCAGGTGGACGGCAGTGCTGTGCCGCATGCTGTGGGGATGGAGGCGCTTGCCGCGCAGGTTCGGCAGCGTGGCTTGCGCACGGGCGCAGTACTTCTGCAGCAGGTAGCGGACGCCGAATCGGCTCAGCCGGGTTCCGCGGTGATTGCGGAAGACCGGCTCCTCGGGCTGCAGCTCGCGTCCGCGTTCGGCCAGCAGGGCACGCAGCAGGTCGGCGGTCTGGGGCCATAGCGGGCAGACGCGTTCCTTCCGCCCCTTGCCGTGGAGGCGGATCTGTGCAGGTGCGTCCAGCCGCACGTCGGCGACGCCCAGGGCGACGATTTCCTGGACCCGCGCCCCGGTGTTGAACATGGTGGCGAGGAGCGCGTAGTCGCGGCGACCGTCGACGGTGTCGCGATCGACGGCGCCGAGGACAACCTCGATCTCTTCGTGCTCGAGGTACTCCACGGTGCGGCTGCCGGTCCGCTTGAACGGGACGGCGAGGACGCGTTGACAGTGCGCGAGCCGTGCGGGGTACTCCATGGCGCAGTACCGGAAGAACGCATGGATCGCGGCGAGGCGCACGTTGCGGGTGGCGACGCTGTTGTTCCGGTCGAGCTCCAGGTGCTGAAGGAACGCGAGGACCGGCTGGGGCCCGAGGTCGTCCAGGTCGAGCTTGATGACGGACCGTTGCGTCTGGGTCGCGACGAAGCGCAGCAGGAGCACGAGGCCGTCTCGATAGCTCCGGATGGTGTGGGGACTTGTCCCTCGCACCCGGGGCAGGTGGTCGGCGAAGAACGCCCGGAGGGCTCGTGCGAGGTCGTTCGGCGCGGCGGCGGTCATCGTACACCTCCGGGGGCCGTGGGTCCCGTGATGAGGTCGCCGCAGTGGTCGGCGAATCGCGCGCTGGCGGCGGCCGCGAGAGGCTCGACGAACTGGAGGTAGTAGGCGGTCGAGACGACCGAGACGTGCCCCATGTAGGCGGCCAGGAAGGGCAGCTTCGCCTGCACGTCGAGTCCCGCGCGGTACCACCGGAGGAGCGCGTTCACGGCGAATGCGTGACGGAAGTCATGCGTACGTGGGAGATGACCCGTCGCGGTCCGGATGCCGGCCCGCCGGAAGAGCGCTCGCATGGCTTGACTGAAGCTCCCGCCGCTGTAGCCGCCGGGGGACGGACAGCGATGCCAGAGGAGCGGACTCTCCGCCCCGGCTGGGAGTCGCCGCCGGTCGCGGGTCTCGATCAGGTGCTCGATCTCGCGGGCGGTATCCGCCGACAGCGGGACGAGGCGCGACTTGTGGAACTTGGACTCGCGGATCGCCAGCGTGCGCTGCGGCGGGTCGTAGTTTCCGACGGTCAGCCGCATCAGCTCTCCGCGTCGCAGCCCCGTGGTGGCCAGCACCACGATCGCGAGGCGCATGTTCTCGGGGCGGAGTGGCGACTTGGCGCTGCGGGTCAGCGTGCGCGCGACGGCCAGCAGGCGGACGATCTCGCTGTCGGCGAAGATGTGCGGCCGGATGGTTTGGTGGGCCGGCGGAAACAACCGCTCGTCGGGGACGAAGCAGTCGGGCTCACCGCGTCGCCGATACAGACACAGGTTTCGCACGATCCGCATGCGGGCTCGACGCGTGCCGGAGGCCAGATGCTGCAGGGTGAGACACCAAGCGGCGAACGTCTCGGCGATGAGATCGACGCCTCGGGCGGCGAGGAACCGATCCAGGTGCCCCAGCACCCATTCTTCCGCTGCATACTGGCGGCCCAGCGCTCGCTTGAGCGTCAGGTAGCTTCGGATGGAAGCGGACAAGCCGGAGCTGAACGTCGTCATGACGCCACCCCCAGCGCACTGCCGCCGACCACCGCCGGCAGAGGCAACGCGACGTCGCGGAGGTCGTCAACCGCCAGGCGCAGATACACACACGTGCTCTCCAGGGTGCGATGGCCCAGGAGGTCCCCGATCGTCTTGAGCGACAAACCCGACCGGAAGAGGTGTACCGCGTACGAGTGCCGCAAGCAGTGGACTCCCTGGAATGGAATGGCGAGGCCACTTTGCTTCGACCAGGCCTGGAAGGCCTCGGTGACGGCCGTCGGTTTGAGGACGCCGGCCGGGGTGCGGCAGCGGAGAAACAGCTCCCGATAGCTGCGCGGCGGCCCGCCTCGGAACGGGACGCGCTGCCGCCGGACGTTCAGGGCGTGGCGTCCGTGGCGGAGGTAGTCGAGCAGCGCGGTCCCGACCTCGTCGGTGAGTGGCAGCCAGAGCGAGCCGCGTGTCTTGCGCTGCGGGATGCGCAGTCGCCCCGCCCGCCACTCCACGTCGTCGAGCGTGAGCGTCACGACCTCGCATGCGCGCAGGCCGTAGGTCGCCATGAGGAGGAGGATGGCGTAGTCGCGACGCCCCATCGGGGTCGTGCGATCGATCGAGTCGAGGAGCGCCCGAACCGTGTCCCAGGGCAGCGCCCGCGGGAGCTGCTCGCCGCGATACACGCGGGGCGTGTCGATCTCGGCGTCGAGCCCGGTCGGAATCTCGCCGGCAGCGGCCAGGAACCGGAGGAAAGCTCGAAGGTGGCCTACCACATGCTGGAGGGACGCACGCGACTGCCGGGGGCCGACGGCGCAAAGGAAGGCGTCGAGGTCCCGGCGGTCGAGCGCGGCGAGCCGCGTCGGGTCGGTCTCGTAGCCGATGTGGACCAGGAACTCGCTCGCCGTGCGGTCATGGTAGGTGACGGTCGACGGCGCGAACCCCCGGACCTGCTGCAGATGGGTCCTGTAGACGGCGACTCGTTCCTCGATGCGGGTCAACGCGGGCGGCGGATACAGCGACAGCTCGGACTCGCAGTACCGCGTCAGCTGCCGCACCAGGACCGTCAAATCGGGGTCCTGCTGGGAATCCCTGGGCGCACAGGCCTGCAATCGCGCTCGCGTCAGGCTCGTCAGGGCTCGCACGCCGTGCTGCTGTAGACGGCCGGCGAGACGCCGGGCCGCACGGAAGTGCTCGCGCGCGCGCTCGGCTGAGTAGCCCTGCTTCAAGAGCCACCCGCCGTATCCGTCCAAGATCGGACCGATGATCGCCAACGACGTGTACCGCCGGTGCACCCTGGGATACAACTCGACCAACATCGGGACCTCCCGGGAAGGCGGTGCCGGGAATCGGCACGGTCCCGATGCTACGTACGTAATGTGGAGTCCTGGAGGGTTTACCGTCGCCTTCGCCGAGGCGCGCGGCGATCACTCCACATTACCGATCACTCAACATTAGTCAATGCCGATCCGCCGCAGCCCGGCCAGCCGCGTCGAATCCAGCCGCCGAGCCACCACCCGCTCGACGATGCCGCCCACCGCCGGCCACGAAATCCCCACCAGACGACTCACCGTCGTCCGGTCCGTCACCTGGGCCAGATAGGCCGCCAACTCCTCGAGCGGCGCCGTGAACGCGCTGCCGTGCACTGCCCACGACACCTGCTCGACCCGAACCCCGCAGCAACCACACGATACCCGCCACGGGGCATACCGCAGCCACACCGTCGTCCGACCCCACGGCACATGGCGCCACAGCCGAGCCGGTTGCCGGTCGTAGCGTGGCGCCCGGTGGCCGCACGCGCCGCACCGGGAGCGCCGCCACGACGGCCGCGCCGATACGCGGAACATCCCGTTGCTCCCGATACGCACCTGCTCGACGTACAACTGCGTGACACCGAGCAATCGCCGTAGTAGGGTGGTCACACGCATGGGGCTGTCCTCCTCCTCATTGGTTCTCCTTTGCCATGCCAATGAGAACAGGACGCCCCTGCGTTTTCAATGACTTCCATCGGCCCGCCGAGCGCTGGACCACCCGACGGGTTGCGGTCAGCGGCGGGCCGCGATTCACGGCCCGACCAGCCCAAGCCCAATCTCCCCTGCACGGCTGGGACGCCCCGTCCAGGCCGGGCCGCAAGGCCCATAACTGCACGCTGAGCGTAGGGACGGCCGGCGTGTCACCCGCCAGGGTCGCAGCGAAGCGCAGAACGCGCGTAGCGCGTTGACACGCCGGCCGTCCCGTAGCTACCCCACCTCTCGCGGAACCTGCCGACCACTCTCACCCCGGACCCACACCTGATTGAGGAGAGCCAATATTTTGAGTCTCCTCAAACTCGTGTGGGTGTGAACGGCCGCAGGTCCGCGGCTGGCGAACCCCCAAGAACCCCCGTGTTCACGGCCTCTGCTGCGCCCTCGCGACTACGCATACCAAGCCCACGCGCCCGCCTGTTCCTCGCGCGCCCGGCGTGAAGACGTGAAGACGCCGACGGCTTGGACGGCGGCGTCCAGGCCGGGCCGCAAGGCCCATAACTGCTCTTTGAGCGGAGGGACGGCCGGCGTGTCACCCCCAGGGCCGAAGCGCACGCGGAGGACGCGCGCAGCGCGTTGACACGCCGGTCGGCCAGCAGCTACCTAGCCCGTACACCCGGCCACCGCCCGGCCCTCGGCCGCCGGCTGCAGATCGACCTCAGTTCTGAGCCGCTCGTCCGTGATCGGCCGCTGCTGCCGACGGCACCGAGCGGCTCCAAACCCACCCACACCAATTTGAGGAGAGCCAAAATATTGACGTGGGCGACACGTACCTCGCGCTGAACCATCGACGCGTTGAGCTTGAGATCGAATGCTGGGGCGATGGCCCGGACCAGTCGTTCTACTACACGGACTCGACCTCCGGGCGGCCAGCGCAGCGGACCGGCCCCAGCGTTCTCGGAAGGGACGTTCCGGGTGCCGGGCCAAGGCGCGTTCGGTTACGCGGCCGAGCTCCCGGCTGTCCTGCAGGACAGCCGGCTGACCGGACTACCTTACGCCGCCGCGCGCCGAATCTGGGGGGGCGGGTAACGCCCGACGCCGCGTGGGATGCAATCGCGCGGTTCCTGAACGCCGACCGCATTCGTGCAGCCACACTCTGCGCGACGATCGCGACGACGGCGGGGGAAGCGAGCACGAGGATCACGAAACCGACCACGACGTCCCGCCGTTTCGAGCGCGCGTCGCCGCTTGGGTACCGTGGCCGCAGGGTTCGAAAGTTGTCACGTTTCCGCTGAAATGAGCCCCAATCAGGCCGGAACGTGACAACAACGGGGTTGTTTTCGCTTGGCGCGCCCATAACTGACTGATTCTTAAGGGTTTATCGTGGGCGTTTTCCGGTACTGGTACGCTTAACGCTTCTAGATCCGGCAGCCCGCCGCGCCCGGCGGGTTACCATTCCACGGAGATGCCGGCGACATTCTCGACATTCGCCTCGACCGTGCAGGGCGAGACCGCGTTCACCGTGCTCGCCGTCGCCAGGCGCCTGCTCGCGGCCGGCAAGGACGTCATCGAGCTCGAGATTGGCGACAGCCCGTTTCCGACGTCGCCGGCGGCACTGGCAGCCGGGGTCGAGGCGATAGGCGCGGGCCACACGCACTACGGGCCGTCGCTCGGGCTGCCGGACTTCCGCGCGGCCGCGGCGGAGCACGTCGCGCGGCAGTACGGCGTGCCGGCGACCGCCGACCACGTCGTCGTCGGGCCCGGCGCCAAGATCTTCGAGCAGTTCTTCTGCGAGGCGTTCGTCGACCCCGGCGACGGGGTGCTCGTCTTCAGCCCGCACTTTCCCACCTATCCGGCGAACATCCAGCGGCGCGGCGCGCGCATGGTGGTGTCGCGGCTGCGCGCCGCGCACGACTTCCGGCCTGACCTCGAGGACGTGGAGCGCTTCCTGGCGGCGGATCCGAGCCCGAAGGCGATCTTCCTGAACAGCCCCCACAATCCGACCGGCGGCGTCGCCACCCTCGACGACCTCGTGGGGCTCGCCGCGCTGATTCGCGGCCGCGACGTCGCGGTCTTCAGCGACGAGCCGTACGACGCCATGGTGTGGCGGGGCCGCCACCGGACCCTGCTGAGCCAGCCGGGGATGCTCGACCAGTGCGTCGCCGCCTACACCTTCAGCAAGTCGTTCAGCATGAGCGGCTGGCGGCTCGGGTTCGCGGTCGGCAGCCCCGCCGCGATCGAGGTGCTCGGCACGCTCACCAACACGGCGCTGTCGTGCGTGCCGCCGTTCACCCAGCTGGCCGGCCTCGCGGCGCTCGCTGACGACGGCCCGGTGCGGGACGAGCGGATGGCCGACTTCCGCCGCAAGGTCGAGCGTCTGGTCGACGGTCTCAACGCCATCGACGGGGTGTCGTGCCTGCTGCCCGGCGGGACGTTCTACGTGTTCCCCTCGGTGGCGCCGATCTGCAACCGTTGCGGCATCACCTCGCACGGCCTGGCGCTGTACCTGCTCGAGGGGGCGGACGACCGGCGCGGCATCGCCTGCCTGGGCGGCGAGTGCTTTGGCGCGGCCGGCGGGGGGTTCCTGCGGCTGAGCTGCGCGGAGCCCGACGAGCGACTGTCCGAGGCGGTGGCGTTCATCGGAGAGGCCGTCGGGCGCGGCGCGCGCCTGGCGACGTACCTGGCAGCGCATCCCGAATACCGCCTGCGCGAGCCCTACCCCGACGGCTAGCAGTCTGCGCCGTAGAACGGGCTCCGCGAGGCGCGCACAGCGCGCCTCGGCCCGTCAACCCGGGACGATCAACCCGGCGCCGCCCGACCCCGACAGGCTGTCCGCCTCGCGCTCGCGCGCCGGCCCGTCCGCGGGATGCAGCCGATTCAGCAGGTCGAGGTAGGCCGTGTCCCCGCCGGGCAGGGCCGCGCGGGCGTCGCGTGCGCCCTGCTCGATGCGCCGCAAGGCGCCGGCAACGTCTGCGTCGCCGATCCGCATGCCCTTCTCCTGCAGCGTCTCGATCAGCATCCTGATCGCCGCGCCGAGGCGTTCGGCGCTTGCGACGCCCGCCGCGTGCTCGTAGATGATGCCGCGGCTGGCCGTCTCGTAGGTCTCGGCGAGCGCCCGCACCGCGTGCTCGACCTCGATGTCCCGCAGGCCCGGCGTCGTCTCGCGGTCGCGCTGCAGCAGGCCCTGGATCAAGAGCACGAGCTCCTGCTGGCGGCCGGTCAGCTCGTGCAGCATCGGCACCACGAACAGCATGTCGCGCTCCTGCCGGCGCTGAATCACGGCGGGCGGATGAGCCTGGGACGAGACCAGGTAGCCGCAGTCCCGGGGACAGTCGATTTCCGCCAGCCGCTTCGTGCCGCAGCAGACGGCGCAGATGCGGTGGCCGAGGGCGGGACACGCACGGCCGGCCCGGCGCCGCCGGCACAGTGGACACTTCTCGGTCATGGCGCTGCCATCAGTTTACAGTCTCCACTCCCGCGGCCGGTGTCCGTGAATGTGGACAGCTGCGACAAGCGGCGAACCTGCCGCGATATTCCATCGTCTAACAGTACAGGCAGCAAGGAATGCCAGGATCCACCCGTTCTTCCGGCGGCTCGGTTTCGATTCGCGGCGATGGTCGGGCAGGTGGAATCCGGCTCACGTGAGCAGGCATCGGTTTTGCACATGCCAAGTGTGTTCTGGAGCAGTCGGACGGACGGAAGCCATGACGGAAGGAGCCGTCATCATGAAAGCCAAGGCGAACAGCGCGATGCGGCAGGATCGTTACCAGGAGCTCAAGCGGATGCTCGAAGAGCGCCGGCTCGAGATCGTCGGGGAGCTGCAGCACAAGATGCGCGACGTGCGCAACGAGCATGCTGCCGCCTCGTTGCAGAACGTGCGGGACGAGGCCGAGACCTCCGAGGCGGAGATTCAGGACGATATCGAGTTCGCGTTGCTGCAGATGAAGGCCGAGACGCTGGAGAAGGTAGGCACGGCGCTGACTCACCTCGACGAGGGCCGCTACGGCTACTGCTACGAGTGCGGAGAGGAGATCCCCGAGCGTCGGCTCCGCGCGTTGCCGTTCGCGGTGCGTTGCAAGAGTTGCGAGGAAGTCCGCGAGATCGCGCTTCAGCGCGAACGCCTGCTGGCGGGCCGGCGGACGGTGCCGTCGCTGTTCGCGGACGTTGTCGGCTGATTGGACGCGGCCCGGCTGGCCGTGCTTCACTGGTAGCGTGAGCGACGGGCACGAGCACGCGGCGGGCGGCGAGGGGGCGGTCGACTCCGATGGCCCGGTCTCCATCCCCTCCCGGCTGCCCGTCCTTCCGCTGCGCGACACGGTCCTGTTTCCCAACTCGTTCATGCCGCTGGCCGTCGCCCGCGAGAGCTCGGTTCGCCTCATCGATGAGGTGCTGGGCGGCGACAAGCTGGTGGGCGTCTTCACCCAGCGCGACGCGGCGCTCGAGTCTCCGGGGCAGGAAGACCTGTTTCCGGTCGGCACGCTCACCAACATCCACAAGATGTTCAAGCTGGCCGACGGCAGCCTGCGGCTGATCGTCCAGGGCCTGGCCCGCGTCCGCCTCGACGCGGTCGTCTCCTCCGACCCGTTCATCACGGCGGACGTGAGCCCCGCGGACGGGGCGGCGCGCGAGGCGGACCGTCTGGAGATCGACGCGCTGCAACGGAACATCAAGAACAACTTCCAGCAGGTCGTCTCGCTGTCGCCGCTGCTGTCGGACGATCTGCAATCGCTCGCGGCCAACGTCACCGAGCCCGGCAAGCTCGCGGACTTCATTGCCTCGAGCCTGACCACCCTGCCCACGACCGCCAAGCAGCAGGTGCTCGAGGCGCTCGACATCCGGGCCCGGATGGACGATCTCAACCGCCTGCTGATCAAGGAGCTCGAGGTGCTGGAGCTCGGGTCGAAGATTCAGTCGCAGGTGCAGTCGGAGGTCGGCAGGAACCAGCGCGAGTACCTGCTGCGCGAGCAGCTGAAGGCCATCCAGAAGGAGCTCGGCGAAGGCGACGATCAGACCAAGGAGATCGCGGAGCTGCGCGAGAAGGTCGACGCAGCCGGCATGCCGGAGGCGGTGCGCAAGGAGGCGTTGCGCGAGCTGGATCGCCTGTCGAAGATGCCCGCGGCGGCGGCCGAGTACACGGTGTCGCGCACCTACCTGGACTGGGTGGTCGCCCTGCCCTGGGACATGCGCACGCCGGAGGTCATCGATCTCGAGCGCACGAAGGGGGTGCTCGACGCCGATCACTCCGACCTGGTCAAGGCCAAGGACCGCATTCTCGAGTACCTGGCGGTGCGCAAGCTCAATCCCGAGGTCAAGGGCCCCATTCTCTGCTTCGTGGGGCCGCCCGGCGTGGGCAAGACGTCGCTGGCCAAGTCGATCGCGGTGTCGCTGGAGCGCAAGTTCGTCCGCGTGTCGCTGGGCGGCATGCGCGACGAAGCCGAGATCCGGGGGCACCGCCGCACGTACATCGGCGCGCTTCCCGGCCAGGTCATCCAGGGCCTGCGCAGGGCGGAATCCAGGAACCCGGTCTTCATTCTCGACGAGATCGACAAGCTCGGCATGGATTTCCGCGGCGATCCCGCCTCCGCCCTGCTCGAGGTGCTCGATCCGGAGCAGAACAACACGTTCCGGGATCACTACCTCGATGTGCCCTTCGACCTGTCGGAGGTGCTCTTCATCACGACGGCCAACGTGCTCGATCCGATTCCGCCCGCCCTCCGCGACCGCATGGAGGTGCTCGAGCTGCCCGGCTATACCGAGGAAGAGAAGCTCGTGATTGCGGTCGAGCACCTGGTTGGCCGGCAGGTGCCCAACCACGGCCTGACCGCCGAGCAGCTGTCGTTCACGCAGGCGGCGCTGCGGGCCGTCATTCGCGGCTACACGCGGGAGGCGGGAGTCCGGAACCTCGAGCGCGAGATCGGTGCCATCTGCCGCAAGGTGGCCCGCCGCTGGGCCGAAGGCGACACCACGCCGGTCGAGGTCACGCCCGACACCGTCACGGCCATGCTGGGCGCCCCGAAGCACCTCGACGAGGAGGTCGCCGAGCGCACGAAGCACCCCGGTGTGGCCCTGGGGCTGGCGTGGACGCCGGTCGGGGGCGACGTGCTCTTCGTGGAGGCCCGCCGCATGGCCGGAAGCGGCTCGCTGACGCTCACCGGCCACCTGGGCGACGTGATGAAGGAGTCGGCCCGCGCGGCGCTCTCGTGGTTCCGCGCGCACGTGTCGCAGTACGACGTCGATCCGGCCTTCTACAAGGATGCGGAGATCCACCTGCACGTGCCCTCGGGCGCGATACCCAAGGACGGCCCGTCCGCCGGCGTCACGATGGTGACCGCGCTGGTGTCGGAGCTGACCGGTCGTCCCGTGCGCGGCGACGTGGCAATGACCGGCGAGATCACGCTGTCCGGGCACGTGCTGCCCGTCGGCGGGATCAAGGAGAAGGTGCTGGCGGCCCGCCGGCTCGGGGTGTTCGAGGTCATCCTGCCCCGGCAGAACGAGAAGGACGTGAACGAGGACCTGAGCGAGGACCTGCGCGCGGAGATCTCCGTGCACTACGTCGCGGCCATCGACGAGGTGCTGGAGCTCGCGCTGCTGCCCGCTCGGGGCGCCAAGCCGCCGGCCGGCGCCGCCGCGGATGACGCACCCGTCCAGGGGACGGTGCAGTAGCGTCCGCGCGCCTTGCGACTTCTACACGAGCGAGAGTCCCACCACGGTCTTCATGTCGGCAACGTCGGCGGCTGCCGCGAGCTGCCGCGCGGCCGCCAGCGTGAACACCCGCGGCTCGAGCACCTCGTCCTCGTCGCGCGCGGCCGGTGCGGACAAGGCCCGCAGCGCGGTCAGGCGGAAGAACACCATCAGCTCGTCGCAATAGCCGGGTGTCGGATAGCAGGCGCCGACGCGCTCGATGCGCCCCGGGTCGCGGCCGGTCTCCTCCCGGCACTCGCGGCGCGCGGCGGTCTCGAGGTCCTCGTGCGGTTCGAGGGTGCCGGCCGGCAGCTCCCAGATCCAGCGGTCGATGCAGTAGCGGTACTGCCGGACCAGCACGACGTGCTCGGGGTCGGGCATCGGCACGAGGATGACGGACGGCCGGTGCCGGACCACGTCCAGGGTGGTCTCCCTGCCGTTGGGCAACCGGACCCGATCGCTCACGATGGTGAACACGCGCCCCGCGTGCACCGTCCGGCTGTCGAGCGCGGTGGCTGAACGTTCCTCCATCTCATTCTCC
The DNA here is from genome assembly GCA_963665465.1 of Vicinamibacterales bacterium. GTDB lineage: Bacteria > Acidobacteriota > Vicinamibacteria > Vicinamibacterales > UBA8438 > JAAXGX01. The sequence goes on along the minus strand of OY762226.1, from coordinate 1,420,006 downwards.
TTCCCGCCGAGGCGCGCCGTGCGCGCCTTGCTCTCAGTGCTGCGGCCTGAGCCGGGCGACGACGGCCTGCAGATCGGGGGGCAGGTCGCTCTCGACGGTCACCCGCCTGCCGTCCCGCGGGTGGCTGAAGACCAGCCTGGCGGCATGCAGAAAGGGCCGCTCGAGCGCCCGCACCGCGCGCAGGTGCGGCGGCACGTGGCGGCGTCGCCCGCCGTAGTCGGCGTCGCCGATCACCGGATGCCCGATGGCGCTCAGATGCACCCGGATCTGGTGCGTGCGGCCGGTGGCGATCGTGATCCGCAGCAGCGAGGCGCCGCGCAGATGCTCGGCGCCGACGACCCGCGTCACGGCCTCCCGCGCACGCCGCGAGCGCGTCGAGATCTTCTTGCGCTGGTCGGGATCGCGGCCGATCGGCAGGTCGATGCGCCGCCCGGCCTGCACCAGCCCCCACACCAGTGCGACGTAGGTCTTCTCCACCTCGCGCTCCTGGAACTGGCGGGCGAGCTCGGCGTGCGCCCGGTCGTGCTTGGCCACCAGGATCAGCCCGGAGGTGCCGCGATCGAGCCGATGCACGATGCCGGGACGCAGCGTCCCGCCGATGCCGCTGAGGTCCGTGACGTGGTGGAGCAGGGCATTGACGAGCGTGCCCTGTGCGTGCCCGGCCGCCGGGTGCACGACCATGCCCGCGGGCTTCTCCACGACGACCAGATCGGCGTCGTCGTACGCGATGTCGAGCGGGACGGCTTCCGGCTCGGGGATCGCCGGCGCCGGCGGTGGAATCTCGAGCGTGACGATGTCCCCCGGCCGGACGGCGCTGCTGGCCCGCGCCAGCTTCCGGCCGATGTGGGCGCGGCCCTCCCTGATCAGGCGCTGCAGCCGCGAGCGGGTCTGGCCGGCGATGCGCGCCGCGAGCAGCTGGTCGAGTCGTCGTTCGGCGTCGTCGGCCGTGACCTCGATACGGACCAGCTCCGGCTCGGCGGCACGCGGCGGGGCCACGGACTCCTAGGCGGCCCGCGCCCGCGCCGCCTCGCGGGTCGGTTCGGGGCTCCACGACTGGCGCAGCCTGAGCAGCATGATGATGCTGACGGGCACCAGCATGAGCGAGACGAACTGCGAGGTCGACAGCGCCTCGAAGACCATGCCGCGCGGATCGCCGCGGAAGTACTCGATGCCGAACCGGACGCAGGGATACAGCAGGAGATAGGTCCAGAACGTGCGGCCGGGGAACGACGGCCCCCGGCGTTCCATGAGCAGCAGCAGTCCGAGAATGGCCAGTGTGGCCACGGATTCGTAGAGCTGCGTCGGATGCAGGCTGACGTCGAGCGGGGTGCCGACGTTGGCCGCCGCCAGCGGGTTGGTGAAGGTGATTCCCCACGGCAGCTCGGTCGGCGCGCCGTAGCAGCAGCCGGCCATCAGGCAGCCGAGCCGGCCCACCGCCTGCCCCAGCGCGATGCCGGGCGCGAATGCATCGCAGGTCGTCCACACTGGCAACCGGTGCCGGCGCATGTGCCAGAACGCCACGGCGAGCGCCAGCAGCAGGCCGCCGTAGAAGACGCCGGCGGAACGCAGGAGGGTCCAGATCTGCGCGGGGTCGCGCCGGAGATGGTCGAACTCGACGACGATGAGCAGCAGCTTCGCGCCGACGAGCGCACTGATGATGATGTAGATGCCGAGGTCCGTGACGCGGTTGCCGTCGAGCCCCCGCGCGCGCGCCCGCCGGGCGGCGAACCAGAGGCCCACGAGGTAGGCCGCCGCCAGCAGGATGCCGTAGGTGTAGATCGAGACGAATCCGAGCTCAAGCAGACGTGGGTACATGGCGGTTCAACACGGTGGTGTCGAGAATCAGCAGGCAGGCGCCGACCGTGATGGCCGAATCCGCGACGTTGAACGCCCAGAAATGCCAGTTGTTCCAGTACACGTCCACGAAGTCGATGACGTAGCCGGCCGTGACGCGGTCGATGAGGTTGCCGGTCGCACCGCCGAACACCAGTGCCAGGCCGATCCGCGCCAGCGGCTCGGCGGGGCTCGTGCGCACGGCGAAGATACCGATGGCCACGAGCGCTGCGAGCGCGATCCCCGTCATGAGCAGCGGCTTGAACGGGATGTCCACGGCGTTCAGCAACCCGAAGGCGGCGCCGGTGTTGCGGACGTGGGTGAAGTCGAGCAGCTGCGGCACGATGCTCACGCTCTCATGCAGCGGCAGGAACGCCCGCACCAGGGCCTTGGTGACCTGATCGAGCGCCACCACGGCCCCGGCCCCGGCCGCGAGGACCTTCGTCGACAGCCAGGCCGCCGGGGGCGGCGCCGGCCGGGTGGTTTCGTCAGCCTGCACCGACGTGCTCCAGCAACGCTTCCGCACAACGCTCGCACACGCCCGGGGAGCCGGCTTCCGACGAGAGCCGCCGGACGTACCGCCAGCAGCGGGGGCACTTCTCTCCCGCGGCCGGCGCGACCTCGACGAGCGCGGCGCCGCCCGGCTCGGTCCAGCGGCCGGCCGCCGCCTCGCCGTCGAGGCGGACGTTCGCGTCGGTCTCGACCGCGACCTCCGAGGTGATGAACAGGGTGGGCAGCAGGCGCTCGCACGCCGCGAGCAGCTCCGCGGCCGTGCCGCCGCAGCGCAAGGTCACGCGGGCCTCGAGCGACGTGCCGACCACCTTCTGCTGGCGCAGGCGCTCGATCTCGGCGTTGACCGTGTCGCGCACGCCGAGCAGCCGCTTCCAGCGCTGCTGCAGGTCGCGGTCGAGCAGTGCCTCCCAGTCGGACGGAAAGTCGGCCAGGTGCACGCTCTCGGCGCGCTCGCCCGGCAGGTGCCGCCACAGCTCGTCGGCCGTCACCGGCAGCAGGGGCGCGAGCAGGCGCGCCAGGCCGTCGGCCATCGTGTACATGGCGGTCTGCACCGATCGCCGCGCCTCGGAGCGCGCTCCGAGCGTGTAGAGCGCGTCCTTCGAGACGTCGATGTAGAACGCGCTCAGGTCCACCGTGAGCAGGCGCGCGATCGTGTGCGATATCGTCTGGAACTCGTAGCGGTCGTACGCCTGCAACATCTTCGACACGGCTTCCGCGTAGCAGCCGAGCACGTAGCGGTCCAGCTCTGCCATCCGCTCGGGCGGCACGCGGTCGGCGGCCGGCTCGAAGTCGTAGAGGTTCGCCGCCAGGATGCGCAGCGTGTTGCGGATCTTGCGGTAGGCCTCGACGACACGGGCCAGGATCTCGCTCCCGATGCGCATCTCCTCGCGGTAGTCGACCATGGCGACCCACAGGCGGAACACCTCGGCGCCGTGCCGCTCGAGGACGGTCTGCAGCTCGACCACGTTGCCGAGCGACTTCGACATCTTGCGCCCGTGCTCGTCGACGACGAAGCCGTTGGTGACGACCTGCTCGAAGGGTGCCGCGCCGCGGGTCCCGAGGGCCACGAGCAGCGAGCTGTGGAACCAGCCGCGGTACTGATCCGAGCCTTCGAGATACAGCGCGAGCGGCCACCCCAGCTCGGGGTGGTCGATCTGCACGGCCTCGTGGCTCGATCCCGAATCGAACCAGACGTCGAGGATGTCCTGCTCGCGCCGGAAATCGCGGCCGCCGCACGACTCGCACGCGACGCCGGCCGGCACGAAGTCCGCCAGCTCCCGTTCGTACCACGCGTCGGCGCCGTGCTGCTCGAACACGACGGCCGCGCGCTCGACGACCTCCGGGAGCAGCATCGCCTCGCCGCACGCCGTGCACTGCAGCGCCGGGATGGGCACGCCCCAGGACCGCTGGCGCGAGATGCACCAGTCGGGCCGCGTCGCCAGCATGCCGCGGATGCGCTCCTCGCCCCACGCCGGAAACCACTCGACCCCGGCGACGGCCTCGAGCGCGCGCTCGCGGAGCGCGCCGGCGTCCATCCGGATGAACCACTGGGCCGTCGCGAGGAAGATGACCGGCTTGTGGCAGCGCCAGCAGTGCGGGTAGGCGTGCTCGACGGCAGCGCGATGCCACAGCCGCCCCCGCGCCGCGAGAGCCTCCTCCACTTGCGGGTTGGCGTCGAAGACGCGCAGGCCGGCGAACAGCTCCACGTCCGGCGCGAAGTGGCCGGCCGGTCCGACCGGCGCGTACACGTCCAGCCCGTAGCGCATGCCGGTCAGGAAGTCGTCCGCACCGTGCCCGGGCGCCGTGTGGACCGCGCCCGTGCCCTGCTCCAACGTCACGTAGTCCGCCAGCACCGCGACCGACTCGCGGTCGTACAGCGGGTGCCGAAACCGCAGCCCCTCCAGGTCGCGGCCCTTGAAGCGGGCCAGGGGCGCGCCGAGCGAGCGGCCGATCTGCCGCCCGACCTCTTCCGCCAGCGGCTCGGCCACGATGACCGCGCCTTCGTCGGTGGCGTACGCCGCGTAGTCGAAGTCGGGATGGAACGCCACCGCGAGGTTGGACGGAATCGTCCAGGGCGTCGTCGTCCAGATCAGCACGGACGCGGTCTTGCCGGCCAGCGCCGGCACGCGCTCGCCCAGGGTCCCCGCGCTGGCGCCGTCGAGCGGAAACTCGACGTGGATCGAGGGCGAGGTATGCGGCTCGTACTCCACCTCGGCCTCGGCGAGCGCCGTCCGGCAATCGATGCACCAGTGGACCGGCTTCTTGCCCTTGTAGACGGCCCCCTGCCCGACGAATGCCCCCAGCGCGCGCACGATGGCGGCCTGGTAGCGGTAGTCCATCGTGAGGTACGGCGTGTCCCAGCACCCCAGGATGCCCAGCCGCTTGAAGTCGTCCCGCATCAGATCGACGTACTTCTCCGCATAGGCGCGGCACGCCCGCCGGAAGTCGGCGACGCTCATCTCGCGCTTGCGCCGGCCCAGCTCGCGGTCCACCTTGAGCTCGATCGGCAGCCCGTGGCAGTCGAAGCCCGGCACGTAGGGCGCGTCGAAGCCGGCCATCGTCCGAGCCTTCACCACGAAGTCCTTGAGGACCTTGTTGAGCCCGGTGCCCGTGTGGACGCGCCCGTTGGCGTACGGCGGCCCGTCGTGCAGCACGAAGCGCGGCGCGCCGGCCCTACGCGCCCGAATGCGCTCGTACAGGCCGAACTCCTCCCAGCGCGCCATCGCCCTCGGCTCGGCCGCGCGCAGGTTGGCCTTCATCGGAAAGCCGGTTCGAGGCAGGTTCAGCGTGTCTTTCCAGGTGGACATGCCGATCGGTTCATTGTAGTGCAAAGCGTTCGGGCCACGGCCCTGCCCGCAGGGCCGGACGGGCCTGTATAATCGCCACCACGCCGTTCGGCCATGCACGAGGCGAGGCGGAACCCCTCGCCGGCTGCGGCGGCGGGGATTCTGACGCGGGCCGCCGGCTCCGACGCGGCCGAAGAAGGGTCCAGTGACCACCACCGCCGTCTTCTTCGACGTCGACTACACCCTGATCCATCCCGGGCCGACGTTCGACGGCGAGGGCTACCGGCGGTTCGCGGCCAGGCACGGGTTCGCGGTCGACCCCGACCGGTTCGCCGCCGCGGTCGCCGCCGCCTCCAGCACGCTGACGCCGGCGCAGGACGGCGTCTACCGCGCGGCACTGTTCATCGCCTACGCCCGGCGTGTGCTCCAGGAGATGGGTGGCGGGGGCCCCGGCCTCGCCGCCTGCGCCCTGGAAATCCACGAGGAATGGGCCAGGTGCAGGCACTTCGCCCTGTACGACGACGTGCGCCCGGCGGTGCGGGCGCTGCACGCCGCGGGGGTCCGGATCGGGCTCATCTCGAACACCCACCGCTGCCTCGCCTCCTTCCAGCGCCACTTCGGCCTGCAGCCCTACATCAGCGGCGCCGTCTCGTCATCCGATCACGGCTACATGAAGCCCCACCCCAGCATCTTCCGCAAGGCGCTGGAGCTCGTGGGAGCCGCGGCGTCCGAGTCGGTCATGGTCGGCGACAGCGTGGTCCACGACATCGAGGGCGCCCGCCGGGTCGGCATGCGGGGCGTGCTGCTCTCGCGGCCCGCCGCCGCTGCGCGGGTCGGCGCGCCCGACGGCATCCCCGTGATTCGGACGCTCGCGGAGCTCCCGCACCTGCTGGTCTGAACATCTAGCAGGGCGGCGCCCCGCACCCACGGCCGTCTAGGAGTCCGCGCCGTAGAACGGCGTAGACTCCCAGTGAGGGTTGGTTGGGCGGCAACCGGATCCGGAGGCGACGATTGCCGGGCTAGCCCGGTGGCCAGGTCAGCGTCCGGCCGCCGAGCAGGTGCAGGTGGATGTGGTACACCGATTGCCCGGCGTCGGCGTTGCAGTTGAAGACCGTCCGGTAGCCGGCCTCGGCGAAGCCCCGGTCCCGGGCGATGAGCGCGGCGTGCCGGACCATCCTGCCGACGAGGTCGTGGTCGTCGGCCGTCAGGTCGTTCAGCGTCGCGATGTGGCGCCGGGGGACGACCAGGACGTGGGTTGGCGCCCCCGGGTTGATGTCCTCGAAGGCGACCAGATCGTCGTCCTCGTGGACCAGCGTTGCGGGCACGTCGCGATTGACGATCTTGCAGAAGAGACAGTCGGTCATGGTTCAGGCGCGCGCGGCGCGGCGTCGTGCGACGAGTGTTCGGGCGATGCCCTGGAGGTCGCGGCGGACCCTGACGAGGGCGAGTTGCGGCCGGGCGGCGACCGCGTCGCGGGCCGCCGGAGCCTGGCCGCTGCCGAGCTCGAGCACGAGATGGCCGCCGGGGGCCAGCCGGCCCGCCGCGGCGTCCAGCAGCCTGCGGACGACCTCCAGGCCATCGGGTCCGCCGGCCAGCGCCAGGCGCGGCTCGAAGTCGCGCACCTCCGGGGGCAGGCCGGCGAGGTCGCCGTCCGGCACGTAGGGCGGATTGGCCACGATCACGTCCGGCGCGGCGCACACGCCGTCCAGGCAGGACGTGCGGACCCACGCAATCCGATGCTCCACGCCGTGTCGGGCCGCGTTGCGGCGCGCCACGGCCAGCGCGGCGGCGGAGACGTCGGTGGCGATGATGCGCGCCGCCGGCAGCTCGGTTGCCAGGGCGATCGCCACGCAGCCGGACCCGGTGCCGACGTCGGCCAGCAGGCGCACGGCGCGAGGGGTCTCGGCCGCGAGACGCAGCGCTTCCTCCACCAGCAGCTCGGTCTCGGGACGCGGCGTGAGCACGCCGGGCCCCACCTCGAGCTCGAGGCCCCAGAACTCGCGCCGGCCGAGGATCGAGGTCACGGGCTCGCGGCCCGCGCGCCGGTCGAGGGCGGCCTCGTAGGCTGTCCCGAAGCCGCGCGGCGCGGCGTCCCGCCGGTTGCAGACGTACGCCGCCCGGTCCCAGCCCAGGACGTGGCGCGCGAGCACCTCGGCGTCGAGCGCCGCGACGTCCGGCGCGAGTCCCGCGGCCACCAGCCGCGAGGTCGCGGCGCCGACGCGCTCGACGACCGTCACGACGCCGCGACCTCGGTCTTGAGCTGCTCCGCCTGGTAGTGCGTCACGAGCGCGCCGATCATCTCGTCGAGGTCGCCGTTGAGCATCTCCGTCAGCCGGTGGAAGGTGCTGCCGATGCGGTGGTCCGTGATCCGGTTCTGGGGAAAGTTGTAGGTCCGGATCTTCTCGGAGCGCTCGCCGCTGCCGACCTGGCTGCGCCGGTCCTGGGCGATCTCCTGCTGCTGCCGTGCGAGCTCCATCTCGTAGAGCCGCGAGCGCAGCACCTTCATCGCCTTCGCCTTGTTCTTGATCTGCGACTTCTCGTCCTGCTGCGACACGACCAGCCCGGTCGGCAGGTGGGTGATGCGGACCGCGGAGTACGTCGTGTTCACGCTCTGGCCGCCGGGGCCGCTCGAGCAGAAGGTGTCGATGCGCAGATCCTTGGCATCGATCCGGACGTCGACCTCCTCGGCCTCGGGCAGCACGGCCACGGTCGCGGTCGACGTGTGGATGCGGCCGCTCGCCTCGGTCGCCGGCACGCGCTGCACCCGGTGCACGCCGCTCTCGTACTTCAGCCGGCTGTACACCCGCCGGCCCTCGATGAGGGCGACGAGCTCCTTCACGGAGCCGACACCGGTCTCGTTGAGCGACAGCACCTCCACCCGCCAGCCCTGGCCTTCGGCGAAGCGCGAGTACATCCGGAACAGGTCCCCGGCGAACAGCCCCGCCTCGTCGCCGCCGGTGCCGGCCCGGATCTCGAGCACGACGTTGCGCTCGTCGTTGGGGTCCTTCGGCAGCAGCAGCACCTTGATCTCCGCGAGCAGCGCCTCGCGGCGCCCGCCCAGCTCGCGCAGCTCCTGCTCGGCCAGGTCGCGCATCTCCGGGTCGTCGCCCCCGACGAGCTCGCGCGCCTGCTCGATCTCGGTCTCCACCGCCTTGTAGTCGCGGAACTTGTCGACCAGCGGCTGAATCTCGGCCAGCGCCTTGGTGTGCGTGCGGTACTCGGCCGGATCCGCCTGCACCGCGGCGTCGCTGACGAGCCCCATCAGCGTCCGGTAGCGCTGCTCGACCCTCTCGAGCTTGTCGTACATCGGTTCGTCCCGGCCCGCAGCCGGCCCCCGCCGCCCGTCAGCCTCCCGACACCGGCGGCAGGAACGCCACCTCGTCGCCGTCGGCCAGGCGGCGATTCATCTTCGCGTACTCGGCGTTGACCGCGGCGGATACGGCGTCGCGGTAGGTGTCGAGCTCGGTGTACTCGCTGGCCAGCAGGTCCCACAGGACGCGCGCGGTCGCGCCGTCCGGCAGCTCGCGAGTGAGCTCGCCGGCGCCCGCGATGTCTCGCAGCCGGGCGAACAGGCGCACGGTCACGCGCATGCCCGTCGATACGCGTCCTCGCGCGCCGCGCTGTCGTCGGGGTCGGCCAGCGCCCCTTCGATCCAGACGTGTCCGCCCTCGAAGAACTCGTGCTTCCAGATGGGCGCAATCTGCTTGACCCGCTCGATGGCATAGCGGCAGGCGGCGAACGCCTCGGCGCGATGGGGCGACCCGGCGGCGATCGCGACGCTCGCCTCGCCGACCTCGAGCGTGCCGAGCCGATGGTGGACCGCCAGCTGCGCCTGCGGCCAGCGCTCGAGCGCCTCGGCCGCGATGCGCTCGAAGGCCTTGACGGCCAGCGGCTCGTAGGATTCGTACTCGAGCCGCAGGACGCGCTTGCCCAGGTTCTCGCGGCGCACGAGGCCGAGGAACGAGGTGACCGCGCCGGCCGTCCCGCTCGGCGCGCCGCCGCTGTCCAGCGCGCGCACGACATCGTCGAGACGCAGCGGCCGACTGCTCACGACGAACCGGGAAACGGGCATTTTTGGAGTATAGCAGGGGTCATTCCTGCCAGAAATGGTCGAGCGGGCCCGGGCCGCGGCCGAGCGGCAGGGCGTGCCGCAGTGCCTGCTCCACGTAGCGTTTCGCCGCGCGCGCGGCGGCCGGCAGCGGACGCCCGAGCGCGAGCGCGGCGGCCAGCGCGGCGCCGAACGTGCACCCGGTGCCGTGACCGTGGCGGGTCTCCACCCGCGGGCCGCGCAGCTCGAGCAGGTCGCTGCCGTCGAACAGGATGTCGACCGCGTCGGGTCCCGGCAGGTGCCCGCCCTTGACGATGACGGCTTCCGGACCCAGGTCGTGGAGGCGGCGGGCGGCGTCCCGCGCCGCGGCCAGCGAGTCGATCGGGCGGCCGCCCAGCAGCTCGGCCTCGGCGCGGTTCGGCGTCGCCACGCGCGCGCGCCGGAGCAGCTCGCTCCTGACCGCCGCGAGCGCGTCCGCCGCGAGCAGCCGCTCGCCGCTCGTGGCCGCCAGCACCGGATCGACGACGAGGTTGGGCAACTGCAGCTCGTCGACGCAGGCGGCGACAGCCTCGACCGTCGCGGCATCGACGAGCATGCCCGTCTTGACCGCCCGCACGCCGAAGTCGGACGCCACGGCGCGGATCTGGGCGGCGACGATGTCGGCCGGCACGGCATGCAGCGCCTGCACCCCGAGGCTGTTCTGCGCGGTGACGGCCGTCACCGCGGTGAGACCGAACACGCGGTGGGCGGCGAAGGTCTTCAGATCCGCCTGGATGCCGGCGCCGCCGCCGGAGTCGCTCCCGGCGATGGTCAGGACGGTGGTCATGCGCCGGGGGCCGGCGCGAACACGAGCAGGTACTGATAGCGCAGGAAGCGCTCGTGGGCGAGCAGGCGCAGTCCCGCCCGCTCGGCGCTCTCGATCACGAGGCCCGGCTCGATCCGCTCCTCCGGCGGCGGCCCCGGCCCGCCGCCGTCGAGCGTGAAGTCGACGATGCCGAGCCGTCCGTTCGGCTTGAGCGAGGCCGCGACGTTGCCGAGCAGGGTGACGGGGTCGGCAATCTCGGGATAGGTGCCGACGATGAGCACGGCGTCGAGGGCGGCCGGCAGCCTGGGGTCGCTGGCCGTGCCGAGGATGGTGCGCACGTTGGTGAGGCCCTCGCGGCCGACCCGGCGCGAGATCGATTCGATCATCCGCGGCTGGATGTCCTGGGCGTAGACCAGCCCGCCGGGGCCGACGCGGCGCGCGAGGCGCACCGTGAACCAGCCGCCGCCTGCGCCGAGGTCGGCCACCGTGGCGCCGTCCATGATGCCGAGCGCGTCCATGACCTCGTTGGGCATCTGCCAGGCGTCGCGGTCGGGGCCTTCGAGGATGCCGAGGTCCTCGGGCGGAAAGAGCCGGCTGTGCGGCACGCGGTCCTGCGCGGCCGCCGGGGCGAGGCACAGCGCTGCCAGGACGAGACCGAGGCCGGACAGCCCGCGGCGAACGGCCCCGCGGCGTGCGGGCGGCGATGCATTCCGGCCGGGGCTGCGCTGGACCATTTCCCGCGGACCGCTAGTCGCATCCATTGCGGTCGTGCGCGGCGACCTCGCGCATCGGCGGCCGCACGTACCCGCGCTCGACCGCCCCCGCGTCGAGGTCGCTCGACGCCAGATCCTCCACCGGCAGCAGCTCGAACGGCGTCGGGGCGGCCACGGTCAGGCTCTTGAGGTAGCCGCCGCACGTGCGGCACATCTCGAGGCGCCGCGCCGCCTGTTGCGCCTCCGTGAGCGCTGCCGCGAGGAACGCCTCCCCGTTCTCGTCGCAGTAGATGCAGCGGGGGGCGGCCGGCCGCCACGCGGCGCCGCAGAACGAGCAGCGCAGGCTGCGGGCGTCGTCGACCACCTCGGCCAGCGCCGGCCACGAGCCGCACGCGGGGCAGCAGCCCTCGTCCCAGGCGTCCAGCGCCGCGCGCAACGCGGGGTCCCCGGTCGCCGCTCCCGTCAGGCAGCGGGACTGCAGCCGGTGCGCGAGCGGCGCCACGGCCAGCTCGGCGACCAGCCAGAGCAGATCCGGGGCGACGCCGACGTGATGGGCCTTCATCCGGATGGCCTCCTGCCGGCGCAGCAGCGAGGCGACGAGCAGCGAGCCGAGGTCGATCTCGTGCCGTTCGAGCGTGCCCTGCAGGCGCGCAGCCGGCCCGCCCGCCCCGCCCCGGGCGAAGTCGTCGCAGAAGGCCAGCACGAACGATTCGAAGTGGATGGGGTCCAGCTCGACGGCGCTGTCCGGGAGCACCGGCCGCTTCGCGTGCAGCTTCGAAGCCGCCTCGGCAGGTGCCAGCGCCAGCCGCGGCGGGGGCTGTGCATCCAGCATCGCCCCCAGCTCGAGACTCCGCGCGACCAGCCGGCGTTGCAGGGCGATTGCCGCGTCGAGGTCGGGCCGCGCGCTCGCGAGCGCCGCCCACTGCCGGCCGGCCCTCTCCAGCAACTGGTCGGCGTTCACCCGCATAGGGTAGCAAAGTGCCCGGGACGCGGCGCGTGCGGGTGGCGGGCCCGGTCCGCTATAATGGAGGCGCGAACAGTGGAAGGTATGGGTGCGATGGAAACTAGCGTAGCGACGAGTCCTGTCAGCGTCACCGAGGCGGCGGCGAGCAAGATCGCGCAGTTGCTGGCCGAGGAGGAGAAGCGGGAGGCCGGCCTCCGGGTATTCGTTCAGGGCGGGGGTTGCTCCGGCTTCCAGTACGGCCTGATGATCGAGGACGGGGCCGGGGACCCGGATGCCGATCGGATCTTCCAGTCGAAGGGCGTCACGCTCTTCGTCGATCCCATCAGCATTCGATACCTGACTGGCGCTGAAGTGGACTTCGTCGACAATCTGACGGGCGGGGGCTTCACGATCAAGAACCCGAACGCCAAGTCGACCTGCGGCTGCGGCCAGTCGTTCGGCGCCTAGCTCGGTAGAGACGCCGCGGCGCCGGGTCGACCGAAGCATGGAGCCGCAGTCAGCCTACATCGAGCGTCTGCGCCCGCCGGGCGGACGCCGGTCCAGCAAGCGCGAGCTGATCGTCAACGTCTTCCTGCGCCAGCAGGGACACCTGAGCGCTGACGATCTCGTGGCCCTGATGCGGTCGGAGGACCAGCGCATCAGCCGCGCGACGGTCTACCGGACGCTGCGGTGGATGGTCGAGGCGGGCATCGCCCGCAAGGTCGATTTCGGCGAGGGCCGCTTCCGCTTCGAGCATTCCTACCGCCACCCGCGCCACTTTCACCTCATCTGCAAGTCCTGCAACCGGTCGTACGAGTTCCTCAGCTCCGACATCGAGAGCCTGCTGGAGGAGGTTGCCGAGGAGCGCTGTTTCGCGATCGGACGCAGCGTCGTTCAGATTTACGGCACGTGCGAGGAGTGCCAGGCGGGCCGCCGGCCGTCCGGGGGCGGGGTCGACACCGAGCTGCTGTTTGCCCGCGACGCACTGCGCATCGCCATCGCGACCGAGCGCAGCGGCCTCGAATTCTACTCGCGGGCCGCGCGCCTGACGAAGGACACGCGGGGGCGTCGCGTCTTCAAGCGCCTGGCCGGGGAGGAGCGGGAGCACCTCGCCAAGCTCGAGGCGCGCTACCAGGAGCTCCTTGCCCAGGATCCCGATCTGGAGTCACGACCGACCTTTCTGTTCTTCAAGGGGGCGGCCAACGGCCTGTTCGCGGCCGGCGCCGACGAGCTGGCGCGAGGCGTGGACGACCGGCAGGCGCTCAAGATCGGGATTCGCTGCGAACGCGGGTCGCATCGTTTCTTCAAGCGCTACGGCGAGCGGTTCGAGGACTCGGAAGGGAAGCAGATCTTCCTGGAGTTCGCCGACGAGGAACGCGAGCACCTCGACCTGCTCATCCGCGAGTACCGCTCGCTGGTGCGCCGGAGCTCGACGGCCGCGGCGCAGCGCCCGACCCCCGGCACCGGCGCCAACGCGTAGCCGGACGCCCGCGCGGTCTCCCGACCGCCGGCTGATATGATCCCGCCGTGTCCGCCGCGCTAATCACCGCCACGTTCGTGGGAATCGCCGCGCTCGGCTACGCCACGGTGCTCGGCTTCACGGCGTTCGCTCCTGCCGAGGTCTTCCGCCACACGTCGCTCGGCATCTTCGCGACCCTGGTGACGCTGCTGGCGCACTCGATGACCATGTTCTACCTGATCGGCAAGGGCAAGGCCGTGCGCGAGGCGGTCCAGGAGGGGCAGCTCTCGGTGGAGCTGTACCGCGCCGTGGCCCGCGTGCGCCGCCCGGTGTTCTCGATTGCCACGCTCGCGATGGTTGTCACCATGGCTACCGCGATCGTGGGCGGCGGCGTCGACACGGACACGGTGCCGGTCGTGGTCCACTCGGCTCTCGCGCTGGCGGCTGTCGCCGCGAATCTCGTCGCCCTGCGCACCGAGATCATCGCCATGCTGTCGAGCGCGCGCATCGTTGCCGAGGTCGACCGGCTGCTCGAGGAACGCTAGTGGACACCCCCGCAGGCCGGCCGGCGAGGCTCATCCTGTTCGACATAGACGGCACGTTGCTGCTCTCCGGCGGTGCCGGGAAGCGCGCGTTGAACCGGGCGTTCGAGGAGCTGTTCGGCGTCGCCGGCGGCTTCGACGGGATTCCGGTCGCGGGTCGGACGGACCCGCTGATCTTCACCGACGCGCTCGAGCGCGCCGGCGTCACGGCCGGGCCGGCCGTGCGCCGCCGCTTCCATCAGCGCTACTGCGAGCTGCTGGGGGAGGAGATTCTCGGTCCCGGTCCGCGCAAGGGACTGATGCCGGGCGTGCGGGCGCTGCTGGCCCGCCTGGGTGCCCGCAGCGACGTGGTCTGCGCGCTGTTGACCGGCAACGTCGCGCGCGCGGCGCGGATCAAGCTGGAGCACTTCGACCTCTGGAGCTGCTTCGCCTGCGGCGCCTACGGCGACGACGCGGCGAGCCGGGACGAGCTGCTGCCGATAGCGGTCGATCGGGCGCGGCGGCAGGGAATCGACGTACCGTCGGCCGCGCAGGTCGTCGTCGTCGGCGACACGCCGCTCGACATCCGCTGCGCGCAGCGGTCGGGCGCGAGATCGGTGGCGGTGGCGACGGGTCCGTTCGAGGAGGCCGCGCTCAGGCGGCACGGCGCGGACCGCGTGCTGCCGGATCTCGCGGACACCGGCGCGTTCATCGATTTCCTTCAAGGCGCGCCTCGGCGGGCGCGGCGCGGGGCTATGGGGTCCCCGCAAGCGGACGCCGGGGGTCCGGGGCGCGGCCCCGTCTGAAGGAAGGCGCGCACAGCGCGCCTCGGCGGGCGCGGCGCGGGGCTATGGGGTCCCCGCAAGCGGACGCCGGGGGTCCGGGGCGCAGCCCCGTCTGAAGGAAGGCGCGCACAGCGCGCCTCGGCGGGCGCGGCGCGGGGCTATGGGGTCCCCGCAAGCGGACGCCGGGGGTCCGGGGCGCAGCCCCGTCTGAAGGAAGGCGCGCACAGCGCGCCTCGGCGGGCGCGGCGCGGGGCTATGGGGTCCCCGCAAGCGGACGCCGGGGGTCCGGGGCGCAGCCCCGTCTGAAGGAAGGCGCGCACAGCGCGCCTCGGCGGGCGCGGCGCGGGGCTATGGGGTCCCCGCAAGCGGACGCCGGGGGTCCGGGGCGCAGCCCCGTCTGAAGGAAGGCGCGCACAGCGCGCCTCGGCGGGCGCGGCGCGGGGCTATGGGGTCCCCGCAAGCGGACGCCGGGGGTCCGGGGCGCAGCCCCGTCTGAAGGATGGAGGATTGGCATCGTGGATCGATTCAGGGCGTATCGGGTATTCCAGGACGGAGATACGGTGCAGGGCCGCCTCGTCGAAGTCGGCCTGCCGGACCTCGCCGACGGGGACGTGGTCGTGCGCGTGGCGTACTCGGGCGTGAACTACAAGGATGCCCTCGCCGGCACCGGCACGGGCCGCATCATGCGCCGGTTTCCGCTCGTTGGCGGCGTCGATCTCGCCGGCACCGTCGAGACGAGCGGCGATCCGCGCTTTGCGCCCGGCGACGAGGTCCTCGCGACGGGCTTCGGATTGGGCGAGAGCCATGACGGCGGATTCGCCGAGTACGCCCGCGTGCCGGCGGACTGGGTCGTCCGCCTGCCGCGCGGGCTCGACCTGCGCGAGGCAATGGCGATCGGCACGGCCGGATTCACGGCCGCCCTGAGCGTCGTCGAGATGGAACGCAACGGCTTGACCCCCGCCAGCGGCGCCGTGATCGTGACCGGCGCGACGGGCGGCGTGGGCAGCCTGGCGGTGCAGTGCCTGGCCGCCGCCGGCTACCGGGTCACCGCGTCCACCCGCAAGGCGGACGCGCACGAGTTCCTGCGGTCGCTCGGAGCCGCGGACGTGGTCTCCGCCGAGATCCCGGACGCCGCCGCGGCGCGGCCGCTCGAGAAGGCCGCCTGGGCGGGGGCCGTCGACCCGGTCGGCGGCGAGACGCTGGCCTGGCTGACGCGGACCATGCGGCGCGGCGGCTGCATCGCCAGCTCCGGACTGACCGGCGGCGTGCAGCTGCGGACGACGGTCATGCCGTTCATCCTGCGGGGCGTGAAGCTCCTCGGCATCGATTCCGCGATGTGTCCGATGGACCTGCGCCAGGAGGCGTGGCGGCGTCTGGCCGATGACATCCGACCGGCGCACCTGGAGGCCATCACGCAGACGACAACGCTGGAGGAACTGCCGGCCGCATTCGACACCCTGCTGCAGGGCGCGGCGCGCGGCCGCTACGTCGTGAGCATCGGCCGGGAGTCTGCGCCGCAGGACGGCGGGGACTAGCATTCGCCCGCCGGCGGGCGGGCGGTGCAGGCGGGCAGTGTCGCGGGGCCAGCGTCGCCGCCCCGCGTGGAGCCCTGGAGGCGGGACGGCGTCGGCGCGCTGGCGGAAGCGCCTGGGAGTCGAACCCAGCCCCCCCGCGTTGGCGGGGAGCGACCGATTTTGAAGACCGGGAGGGCCACCGGGCCCCGTTCGCTTCCAGACGAGCGAGGGCTAGCGCGAAGCCAGGACGGACCGGGAATGGGAAGGGTCGCTGATTCGGCTGGCTAGCGCCGGGGGACCGTACGCCGATCTAGCTCTCGATGAGACGAACGTCGCCTGCCCGGGGCCCCTTCTGGGATTCCTCGGGCGTGAAATCCACCCGCTGTCCCTCACGCAGAAGCTCGAACACGGCACCCCGAACTGCACTGCGGTGGAAGAAGTGCTCGATTCCGCCTTCGTCGCGAATGAATCCGAATCCCTTGTCAATCAAAAGACGCGCGATCGTGCCGGTTGGCATACCGTCCCTCCGAAGGCCTGCGACTCGCCCAACACACTCCAGGCCACGGTGCTTCCAGCGGTGGAGCACACTCTCCAGGCGGCGGCCCCGTCGGCCCGAAGAAGGTGGTCAGTCTAGTGAGGTCCATGTGAGAAGTCAAGCGCGTAATCGCGGTTCGTCAGGCGGGCGGCGAGGCCGGCTTCGGCGGCTTGGGAGGCGGGTACGTCGTCCAGAAATGCCGCCCGCAAGTGGGGCATTCCCAGAACTGCTGGGGAGGCCACGGCGTCCCGGGGCCCGGGTCCTTCAACTCCATTTGCGCGCCGCACCGCTGGCAGCGAATCTGAATCGCGACATCGCTCATGAGCGGGATTCTATCATTGTGGAAGAGGCACAGACGCGCGGATGAGGACCATCGTTTCGGGCATCGTGCTGGCTGCCGGGCGCTCGCGCCGCATGGGCCGTCCGAAGGCTTTGCTGCCGATCGGCCCGGGCGGCGAGACGTTCGTCGGCCGGATCATCAGGATCCTGCGCGAGGGGGGCGTCGACGACGTCGTCGTCGTGGTCGCCGGCGAGGAGTCGCCGGTCGCGCGGGCGCTCTTGCGGGAGGAGCTCGCGCACCGCATTGCCGTCAATCCGTCCCCGGACCTGGGGCAGCTGTCGTCGGTCAAGGCCGGCCTGCACGCGGTGGACCGCCCGGGGGTCGGCGGCATGCTGGTGACCCTCGTCGACGTGCCGCTCGTGTCGGCTGCCACGGTGCGGGCGCTGCTGGCCGCCCACGACGCCACGCGGGCGCCGGTCGTCCGTCCCGTGCGCGGTGGGCGCCACGGGCATCCCGTCGTCTTCGCCCGGTCCGTCTTCGACGAGCTCAGGCGCGCCACGGTGAGCGCGAAGGAGGTCGTGACGGCGCACCTGCGCGAAGCGGTCGCGATCCCGATTGCCGAGGACGGGCCGTTCCGCGACATCGACACGCCGGCAGACTACGAGGCGGTATTCGGGCGGCCGCCCCCGGACGTACCGGACTTCGCCGGGGAGGCCGTTGATCGCCCACCGCGTAAGACATAGAATGATGCAAGACACGCCGTGGGCCAGTGGCGCAGTTGGGAGCGCGCGTGAATGGCATTCACGAGGTCACGGGTTCGACCCCCGTCTGGTCCACCACCTCTTTCCCATAATCCCTTCAAACCACAAGAGTTATCCGTTTGAGGGGGCGTCAGCCCCGCAGTCAACCCCCCATTAGCTCGCGCGGTGTCGCCGGTTGTCCAGGGCCGTCCGCGGACGAAACCGGACTCTCTACCGTGACGCGAGCTCATCCACCTTGGCCCGCGAACGGCGAGCTTTCCGTGGGCGAAGGCATGATCTCGTCCGAGAGCCGGATGCGGGAAATCCGCACGTCCGGTTCGATGAGCGGCGACTGGAAACGGCGTCATGGCGAGGAGTGAGGCACCGGCACTGGCGAAAGCCGTCGGCAACGGCTACCCCCTACGCCTACCACCACCGCGCCAGTCGTCGACTCTACAACGCGCGCCGAGGCAGGAGGTGGCCGAGCGCCGACGGTTCCCGGGGGGATTCGTGTCAGGCCGGAGGAGCGCCGGCGGCTGCGTGCGACGGTGCTGAACGCGAAGCTCGGTTTCTCGCGCCGGGGACGACACCCACGACCAGCACGCAACATGTGCCTGTTGAGAATTGTCCATAATATCAATATTATTTCAGACATGGAGCGTCAGGCCATGTCCGCCGCACGAGCCATTCGAGCCGGCATATGCAAGGTGCCGAAGGGGAAGCCCTTCACGAGCGAGCGCTTTCTGGAGCACGGCTCGCGCAGCGCCGTCGACCGGACGCTGTCGCGCCTCGCCAGCCGGGGTGAAATCCAGCGTCTTGCCCGCGGCGTCTTCGTCCGCCCCCGGACAAGTCGCTTCGTGGGCGCTGTCGTTCCCGATGTCCTCGAGGTGGTCGAGGTCATCGCGCGGAACAATGGCGAGACGGTCCAGGTCCACGGCGCGGAAGCCGCGCGCCGGTTCAAGCTCAGCACCCAGGTGCCGACGGCGCCGGTGTTCCATACCAGCGCATCGAGCCGCACCATCCGGATCGCCAACATCACCGTCAAGATGGTCCACACCTCGAACCGCCGGCGGCTGCAGTTCGCTGGCGAAGCGGCGGGCGTGGCGCTCTCCGCCCTCTGGTATCTCGGCAAGAACAACGTGAGCCCGAAGACGGTCGCCACGATCGAGGCCGCCCTCGGCCCGGCGGAATTCCAGCGGCTGCGGTCGGCAGACATGCCGGCGTGGATGACCAAGGCGCTCGCCGCCCCCCCCGACAGCCTCCATGGCTGAGGCATTCCTGTCCCTCGGTGTCCGGGATCGCGGCGATATACTCCGAACCGTCGCCGCCCGGTCCGGACGGGCGGCCATCATCCTGGAGAAGGACATCTGGGTCTGCTGGGTCCTCCAGGCCCTCTTCTCGATGCCCGATCCCCATCCCATGGCCTTCAAGGGCGGCACCTCACTCTCCAAGGTCTACGGCATCATCGACCGGTTTTCCGAAGACGTGGACGTCACGCTTGACTACAGGGCCTTCAACGACGGTTTCGATCCCTTTGCAGACGGCGCCAGCCGGAACCAGATCAGGCTCTTCGGCGAACGCCTCAAGGAGTGCGTCGCGAACTACATCCGAGACGTCGTGGCGCCCGCCGTCGGCGCTGCCGCCGACCGCCTTGGGGCCGACGGCCGGCACGACATCCGCATCGGCGACGCCGGCGAGACGATTCGTTTCGCCTATCCGTCCGCGGTCGAAGACCCGCGCGGTTATGTCCGCAGTGAAGTCCTGCTGGAATTCGGCGGACGCAACGTCATCGATCCGAACGAGCCGCACGTGATCGTTCCCGACATGGCTGCCCTGACCCGCGACCTCGAGTATCCCGCGGCGGCCGTGACGGTCCTCTCGCCGGCACGCACGTTCTGGGAGAAGGCCACGCTGGTCCATGTGGAGTGCCACAGACGACGGCTCGCGGACCATCCCGAACGGCTCTCCCGGCACTGGTTCGACCTGACGCGACTCGCGGCGCACGATATCGGCCGGGCCGCGCTCGCCGACCGCGCACTGCTGGAGGATGTCGTCCGGCACAAGAAGGTGTCCTTCCACGCCGGGTACGCCAACTACGATCGATGCCTCGACGGCCGGCTGCGGCTCGTCCCCGACGACGACCAGCTTGCCGGCCTGGAAGCCGACTACGACGCCATGCGGGCCGCCGCGATCGTCGCCGACGACGCACCCGGTTTCGACGCGCTGGTCGAAGAAATCCGTATCCTCGAAGCGGACGCGAACCGCGTCGGCTGAACGAGCGCCGAGCGGGCCGATGGCCAGCTGGACACCTCCTTTACATATCAGCATCTTGCCTGCCAGCCACCGTCCGCTGAACCGAGTCCGGAACGGCGGCCCGGTAGGGCGACAGATATGGACGATGCAGGACGCCTCTTGACGGTGTGAATATGCGGGACGTCTGGTCCACCACCACACCGCCCCGCTTGAGAATCCCTACACCCGGCGCGCCAGGATGTCGTCCACGGTGCGGCAGGCGAGCGCGAGCATGGTGAGGGTGGGGTTCTGCGTGCCGACGCTCGGCAGCGATCCTCAGCCGGCCAGGTACAGGTTGGCGTGGTCCCAGGTCCGCTGCCACGAGTTCACGACCGAGCGGCCCGGCGCCGACCCCATCACGTGCGTGCCGCACATGTGACCCGCGCCGCGGAAGTCGTAGTCCTGGCCGTCGTAGTGGAAGGCGGCCGGCGCGTCGGCGCGGGTCACCGTGTGATCGCCGGCGCCGAGCAGCGCCATGATCCGCGCCGAAGCCGCTCGCGCCGAGGCGAAGCCCGCCTTCACGTAGTCGGAGAGGCCGTAGTTGATGCGCGGCCGCGCGATCCCCAGGTTGTCCGTCCACGCCTCGGACAGCTCGACCCGATTGGACGGGTCCGCCTCCTGCTCGACCAGGAAGGCGAGTCGGAACTGCCGGGTCAGAATGCCGTTGACCGCCTCCGCGTATTCCCGGTTCCCCAGGATGCGCCGTCGCGGGTTGACGCCGCTGTCGTTGCGGCCGTAGACGAAGTCGGTGCCGGTCACGTAGGGATCGCCGATCGGCCAGGTCCAGCCGCCGTTGCCGAGCTCCACGCGCCAGGCGGCGCGGCGGCGGCGGAACGGGCCGTCCCGCAGCGTCTCCACGCCGGAGGTCGACTGCGGCCCGCGGTAGCCGTAGAACGGCGTCCCCTCGGGCATCAGGCCCCAGGCCAGGTAGACGGGATGGTCCATCAGGTGCCGTCCCACGAGCCCCGAGGAGTTGGCGACCGGCCGGCCGGTCGCCCGTTCGCTGTTGAGGAGTATGCGGGCGTTCTCGATGGCGTGCGCGGCCAGCACGTACACCTCGCCGGCAGCGCTCCCTGCGCCGGTCCGCCCGGTGGCGGCCGGCACCGAGACATCGTCGTAGGTGAGATAGTGGAGGCCTGTCACGGTGCCGCCGTCGTCGACGTGCACGGTGTCGACCACCGTCTTCGCGCGCAGCTCCACGCGGCCGGTGTCGAGCGCCATCCGCAGCGCCTCCCGCGGATCGTACTTCGCCCGTACGGGACAGATCGGCACGCAGCTCGTGCTGCCGAGGCAGGCGCTCCGGTTCCTGAAGGGCCCGGCGTTGCGGGCGGCCGGCGTCGACGTGGTGCGCGCCGCGGCCGTGGAGTCGGCCGCGATGAGCGCGCCGTCCACCCGCGCCGCGAAGAGGCGATCCCCGTGGGAGGGCGGGATGGGTCCCTGAGGTTCGCCCGGAGCGGGGTTCAGGCCTCCCTCAGGAACGCCGGCAGGCCGGGCGGCGGCTCCGACCAGGCCCGCGGCTCCCCGGCCACGCCCGCCGGCGTGGTCTGGGCGAACCGCCAGATCCAGGCGTTGCGGTACGCGTGCACGGACACGACCACGTCGGTCCGGTGGGCCGGATGGAGGAAGGCGGCCGAGGCGACCATGCGGGCCGTTTCCGTCCCGCCGTACCAGATGCCGTACAGCCACATCAGCATCGTCAGCCGGGCCAACGCGCCCACGCCGTCCGGCCGCGGACGCCCCCAGGTCTCCAGCAGGCGCTGCGCGGCCGGCGCCGGCGCCGCTCGACCCCCAGCAGCGCCGACGACAGGCGGACATAGTCGCGCGGCGCAGTCCGCCCGGCGGGTTGCTCCACTTCGGCGCGGACAGGGAGGCCTCCCGCGAGCAGCAGCGAGCCCGCGGCGCCGGCTCCCTTGATGACCGACCGTCGCGTCAGGGTCATGTCCCGACGAGCTTATCACCGCGCCTCGGCGACCACTCGGGCGACCACTCGACCTCCCCGTCCGCCACCTTTTCGTCGCGGCCGCCAGCGGCCCTCCCGACCGCCCGCTGGCCGGTTCCGGGCCCAGGGGGCGCCGCAGGCCGGCCGTCGTCCCGAATCTCCCGGTTGACCCCCGCGTCGTGGAAGAAGTACCGTCGCCACCCGTCGGATCGCGGCTGGCGCCGCCAAGAGGCGGGAAAGGGGAGGACGCGTGGATCATCTTCTCGGTTCGGTGTCGGCGGTCCCGGTCGTGCGCCGGCTGCTGCCGTACGTGCTCGTCGCCGCGGCGGCGACGGTGCTGCCGGCGGCGGCCGCCGCCCAGGAGGAGGTGCAGCACGGCGTGTCGCCGCTCGTCCTGCAGTGGGAGGCGGCCGACTGGGGCCCGCCGTCCGACCGCCCGGGCTTTCCCGCCGGCCTGCGCAACGCGCCCATTGCGACGGATCCCGTCACGGGCGGTCCCACCTACCTCGCGCGGTTCCCGGCCGGCTCCGAGTTCGCCATGCACTGGCACACCTACACCGAGACGGTGGTGGTGCTCGAGGGCGCGGTGGACATCGTCATGGACGGCACGCGCTACACGGCCGCCGCGGGCAGCTACGTCATCATTCCGGCCAGGGCGCACCACGCCTGGCGCACGCACGCGGACGCCGACGCGGTGCTGCTCGCGCGCCGGGACGGACCGGCGGACTTTCACTTCGTCGATCCGTAGCGCGGCGCGGCGCCCGCTCAGTATTCCTGGAACATGCGCTGGATCTCGTCCTGATCGCGCGTGCGGGTGAGCGCGAGCATCAGCAGGATGCGCGCCTTCACGGGCGGCAGGTCCTCGCCCATGACCCGCCGGGGTGGAGCGGGCAGGTGCGGCTTGCGCGTCGGCCGCGCGGGTCGCGGAACGACCCGGCCGCCGCCGGTGCGGCTGGCGACCACGACCGTGACGCCCCGCCGCAGGACGCGTCTGGTCGCCTCGAGCTGCGAGGGGCTCATCGAGCCGGCGCCGCTGGCCGCGACGATCACCCCGGCCGCCCCTCGGGCCGCCGCCGCCACGATCAGGTCGCCCGGCGCGCCCTGGTAGGCCAGCAGGACATCGACGCGCGGGAGGGCGGCGATGGCCGAGACGTCGAACTCGCTCCGCCACGTGTGGCGACGGTCGGTCCGGCCGTGGTAGACGACCCGGTCGTAGCCGACGACGCCGAGGCGCCCGTACTCCCGGCTCCCGAATGCGTCCAGCCCCTGGGCGTTGGCCTTGGTGACGTCGCGCGCCGAGTGAATCTCGGCGTTGAGCACGACGAGCACGCCGCGTCCCACGGACGCGGGCGCCGCGGCCACGCGGAACGCGTGCAGCAGGTTGGCGCCGCCGTCGTAGCCGGGCGCCCCGGGTGGGCGCATCGCGCCGACGACGACGACCGGTCGCGTGTGGCGCACCGTCAGTTGCAGGAAGTACGCCACCTCCTCCAGCGTATCCGTGCCGCAGGTCACCACGATGCCCGCCAGCGCGGGCCTCTCGTCGAGGAGCCGGTTGACCCGCCGCGCCAGCGCCAGCCAGGCGGTCACGGTGAGCTCGCTGCTGGGGACGTTCGAGAACTGCTCGGCCTCGGCCCGCACGTGCCTGTCGAGCGCAGGCGCCAACTCGACCAGCTCGTCGGCGGTCAGTCGGCCGGCGGGGTGGCTGGAGATCGTGCCGCCCGTCGCGATGAGGCGCACCGCGGGCAGCTCGACGGGCTGGGCCGCCTCGACCGCAAGCGGAAGCAGCACGAGGCAGAGAGGCAGTGCGATCCGCGGCGTGCGCATGGCTCGGGACCCGGAAACGCCAGCCTACTATACCGAATCGTCGGTGGCGCGATGGGCGCGCGTGAGCCAGTTCACCAGCTGCTGGGCCGCTTCGTCGGGGGTGCGGCCGTAGAACGGCATGAGCGCCGTCGGTCCGCCGCTCAGGCGCACGAGATAGGCCCGCCAGCGGTCCGGCCGGACGGCCAGCACCTCGATCTCGTAGCCTTGACCGTTGATGGTTTCTGCGAAGCGGCGCGTCGTCACGGGGTTGGCGGCGTCCTGGAATCGGGTTCTTGCGGTCCGGTCGGCAACCAGGAAATTCTAGTGGCTTGAGATCGGTCGTCAAGCGAAGCGAGGCGCGAAGATCGCATCAACAACCGGCAGCGCCGCCGATCGCCTCCCGGTAGCGGTCCAGGGATAATGTCGGTGCACAGCCCTGCACACGCCATGCACAATTTTCCAACAACTTTTGCACAGGCAGGCGCGCGCTCGCCCCGCTCCACGCGAGACGGCGGCGCCGCTGCGCCCGCCACCGTCCGCGCACGCGCGCGGCTCGACCACGGGCTGCCGGTACGCCATTGATCACGCCCCGCCGCACCCGCCTGCTCCGGACGGCCGGCCTCCAGGGCTTCCAGGAGGCAATCGCCGCGCTGACCCGTACGCGCGATCCGTGGCGCGCCCGGAATACCGCGGTGCTGGTGCCGACGCGGGCGGCCGCCGCCCGGTTGCGGCGAACGCTCGAGGAGCTGACGCTGCTCCGCGAGCCCTTTCCGCCGCTGCTGGTGTTCCCGGAGGTGCTGTCGCGCGCCGACTGGTACGCGGCGCTGGCGGAGCGGCTCGTCGGGTCGCCCGCGCTGCTCTCGAGCATCGAGCGCTATGTCGGCATGTTCGCGGCGGCCCGGGCAGCGGCTGCGGAGGGCGCCGCGCCGCCGTTCGAGCTGCGGCCGGGCCTCGTGCCGGCCATCGTGGGCTTCTACGACGACCTGCTGCGCCAGGAGGGCACCGTCGACAGCTTCGAGCGCCTGGTGGTCGCGGATCTCGAGCCCAGCGCCGAGCTCGACCGCGGCGCGCGCCGGCTGCTGCGGCAGACGCGCTTCCTCGCAGCCACGTTCCGGGGGTTCGAGGAGCGCATGGCCCGCACCGGCCGCCTCGACGAGCACGGTCTCCGCCGCCGTGCCCTGGACGACGGGCTCGCCCGGCCGCTGGTCCACATCGTCGCCGCCGTCGCGGACCACGCGGCCGACCCGGACGGGCTGTGGCCGGCCGACGTCGACCTGCTGGCCCGGCTCCCCGCGCTGGAGCGGGTCGACATCGTGGCCACGGAGGCCGTGCTGGGCGCCGGCTTCCACCAGCGGCTGACGGCGCTGCTGCCGGGCATCGACGAGGAGCGCTTCGAGGGCGCCCCCGAGCAGGTGCCGGTGCTGGTCGCCCCCCCCGACGCCGGCGAGTCCCATTTCGTCTGGCGCGACCGGGAAGCGGAGCTGCTCGGGGCGGTCCGCCGCCTGAAGTCCCGGATCGGACGGCCGGAGGACGCCCGCTCGGCGGGCGGCCGGGTCGACGGCACCGAGGCGGTCGTGTTCCAGCGGCCGCTGCCGTATCTCTACCTGGCGCGCCAGTCGTTCGCCCAGGCCGGCGTTCCGTTCGAGACGCACGACTCGCTGCCGCTGGCGGCCGAGCCGTACGCGGCGGCGCTCGATCTCGTCGTCGAGTTCGTCACCTCCGACTACGGCCGATCGGCCACGGTCGAGCTGCTGCGCTCGCCGCACCTCGCGTTCGAGGACGGGGACCGCCCGCTCGCCGGCGCCGCGGTCGACGCGCTGGACCGCGCCCTGCACGAGGTCCGCTACGCCGGCGGACGGACCGCGCTGGAGCGACTGGCCGAGGCGTGGGCGGGCGCGGCGGCGGCGCGCGCGCCGGGACATCGCGAGCAGGAGGCCGCGGGCGCCGCGCGCGTGGCGGCGCGGCTCGCAGCGGAGCTGCGGCTGCTCGAGACGCCCGGCCCGCCCGCGGCGCAGATCGGCGTCGTGGCGTCGTTCCTGCAGCGCCACCGGTCGACCGGCGACGTGCCGCCCGCGGCCCGCGAGCGCGAGTCGCGGGCCAGGACCGCGATCGGCGGCGGGTTGGCCGCCCTCGAGCGCGCCTACCGCGCCCTCGACGACACGCCGACCAGCTTTCCCGAGCTGATGCAGTCGGTGCGGCGCTGGATCGAGACGCAGACGTTCACCCCGGCCGCCGGCGCGGGCGGCGTCCAGCTGATCGACGCGCGCGTCGCGCCCTACGGGCGCTTCCGGGAGATCTTCCTCGTCGGCCTGGTCGATGGCGAATGGCCCCCGCGGCCGGCGCGGTCCGTTTTCTATCCGGCGCCACTGCTCGCGGGCCTGCGCTGGTGGACCGAGCGCGACCGCTTCGCCGCCGCACGGGCGCGGTTCACGGACCTCGTGCGCCTGGCCCGCGAGCGCGTGTCGCTGTCGGCGTTCGCGCTCGAGGACGACGCGGTGGTCACGCCGTCGGTGCTGCTCGAGCAGCTCGCGGGGCTGGAGCTGGCCACGGCGCGGGAGCCTGTGCCGCGGACGTGCGTCACGCCGGAAGAGGCGCTGCTCCAGGCCGCCGTCGTGCCCGCCGAGCTGCCCGGGCCGGCCGGCGCGTGGCTCGCCCTGCGCCGCCGCCGGCCGGCCCGCGACGAGCGCTTTCGCGGCCTGGCCGGGGCCAGCCGCGCCACGAAGTACGCCGTCAGCGCCCTCGAGCGGTACCTCGCCTGCCCGTTCCGCTACTTCGCCGGTCACGAGCTCGAGCTGGGGGAGGAGCCGACCGACGAGCCGGTGCTCGCGCCTCGGCAGCGCGGCCGCTTCCTGCATCGCGTGCTGGAAACCTTCTACTCGCGCTGGCAGGCGGCCGGCGAGGGGGCCGTCACGCCAGCCAATCTCCAGCGGGCCCTCGACCGCTTCGGCGCGCTCGTCGATGCGGCCCTGGGCGACCTGCCGCCGGTCGACCGCGCCGTCGCCCGCGTCTGGTTGAACGGGTCGGCCGCGGCGCCCGGCCTGGCGGAGCGGCTCTTCCAGCTCGAGATCAGCCGGCCGGTGGACGTCGTGGAGCGTCTCGTCGAGGTGCGCCTGGAGCACGCCTACGCCCTGGGCGAGCAGGATTCCCGCCGCACCGTGCGGGTCCGCGGCACGGCGGACCGCATCGACCTGCTGTCGGACGGCACGTTCCGCATCGTCGACTACAAGACCGACCGCGCGCCGCGCGGGGAGCGGGCGCTGCAGCTCCCGGTCTACGCCCGCTGCGCCGAGCGGCACCTCGACGGATTCCGGCGGCGCGCCTGGCGCGCGGGCGACGCGGCATACGTCGCGTTCGGAGACCCCCGCCTGCACGTGCCGCTGGCGCGGCGCGATCTCGACCGGGCGCTTGCCGCGGGCGAGGCCCGCGCCGTGGACGCGCTGGCGCTGATCGCGCGGGGAGCGTATCCCGCGCGTCCGGCGGAGCGGCAGCTGTGCACCCACTGTCCGTACCCCACGGTCTGCCGGAAGGACTACGTCGGCGAATGACCGGGACGCCCGCCGACAGCGCCGCGCGCGAGTTCGCCACGGACCCGACCCACAACGTGGTCCTGGAGGCCTCGGCCGGCACGGGCAAGACGTCCGTGCTGGTCGAGCGCTATCTGCGATTGTTGCGGGCCGGGGTCGCCCCGGCCAACATCCTGGCGATCACGTTCACCCGGCAGGCCGCGGCCGAGATGCGCGCCCGCATCATCGGCGCGCTGCGCCGCGAGGCGGCCGAGTCGCCGGCGGGTCGCTTGCGCTGGAGCGAGCTGCGCGACCGGCTGGGGGAGGTGGCGGTCAGCACGGTCGACGCCTTCTGCCTGGCGCTGCTGAGGGAGTTTCCGCTGGAGGCGGACCTCGACCCCGGCTTCGGGATCGCGGACGAGACCGAGGTCCCGCGACTCGCCGACGAGGCGGTCGACCGCACGCTGGTCGTCGCCGCCCGGCTGGCCGGGCGGGACGCCGCCGTCGCCATGCTGCTCGCCCGACTCGGGCCGCAGCGCACCCGCGCCGCGCTGCGGAGTCTCCTGGAGCGCCGGCTGGTCGTGCCGGGCGCCCTGCAGCGATTCCTGTCCGGGACCCCTTCCGACCTCACGGGCGAGGGCGCCTGCCGGGCGGCGGCCGGCCGGCTGGCCGACCGCCTGTCGGGCCTGCGCCGGGAGGTCGAGCTGCTGGTCGAGGCCGGCGGCGGCGAGGATCCGCGCGCGGCGCTGCTGGCCCGGGACCTGCGCCGGCTGCCGGACCTGGCCCGGGCCGACGCGCCCGCGATCCGCGCCTGGCTCGACCGGCTGCGGGACGCCTTCCTGACCCGGCAGGGCGACGCGCGCAAGTCCTTCCCGCTGGACACTCGCGCCGGCGCTCCCGTCAGGCGCCGCTACCGGCAGGCTGCCGCGGCCCTGGCCCCGATCGTGCGCGACGTGCTGCGGACCTTCGAGCGGGACGTCAACGTCGTGCTCGCGCGCGCCGTGCGCGTGCTGTTCGGCGTGGTCGTCACGGAGTACCGGCGCGCGCTGCGTTCGCGGGCCCTGCTCGACTTCTCGGACGTGCTGCAGCGGGCGGTCGATCTGTTGCGGCAGATGGACGAGTTCGCCCAGTCGCGCTACCGCCTCGAGTCGCGCTACCATCACGTCCTGGTCGACGAGTTCCAGGATACGAGCCGCAACCAGTGGGAGCTGGTGTCGCTGCTGGTCCAGTCCTGGGGCGAGGGCAGCGGTCTCGTGGCCGAGGCCCCCCTGCCGCCGACCATCTTCGTCGTGGGCGACCACAAGCAGTCGATCTACCGCTTCCGGGACGCGGACGTCACGACGTTTCGCGAGGCGACGGAAGAGATTGCCGGCCTGCGCGCCGACGGTGACGTGCGCCGTTCCATCAGCCACAGCTTCCGGGCGGTGCCGGGCCTGCTCGGGTTCGTCAACGACCTGTTCGCCGAGATCGGCGGGGCCGGTTCCGGCCGCGATCGGTTCCGGTTCGAGGTCGGGGACCATTTTCCGGCCGAGCAGCTTGCGCGGGGCGCGGCCGCGGACGACGCGCTGGGCGTCATCGCCGCGCAGGACCTCGAGACGTGCGCCGACGCGGTGGCTGCCGAGATCGCGGCGCTGCTCGACGACGGCCGGGTGCGGGAGAAGGGCGGCGCCGGCAGCCGCGCCGTCAGGCCGCAGGACGTGGCCATTCTGTTCCGCACGCGCGAGAGCCACCGGGAGTTCGAGGGCGCGCTCGGGCGCCGGGGAATCCCGACGCACGTCTACAAGGGGATGGGCTTCTTCGACGCCGACGAGATCAAGGACGTGCGCGCGCTCGTCAGGTTTCTCGCGAATCCGTCGTCGGAGCTGCGCGCGGCCGCGCTGCTGCGCTCGCGGCTCGTTGGCGTCTCGGACCCCGGGCTGCTCGCGCTCGCGGGCGCGCTGTCGCCGGCCCTCACGGATCCCGACCTGCCCGCCGGGGCGGCCGCCCTCGCGGACGAGGACCGGCGCGTGCTCGCCCTGGCCCGCCGCAGCGTGCGCGAATGGACGGGCTTCGTCGATCGGCTTCCGCCCGCCGAGGTACTCGATCTCGTGCTGTGCGATGCGGCCTACGCGTTCGAGCTGCGCGGCCCGCAGGCCGCTCAGGCGCAGGCGAACCTCGGCAAGCTGCGCGCCCTCGTGCGGCGCATGCAGAACCGCGGCTACGCGACCATGGCGCGCGTCGCGCACCAGATCGATCGGCTCTCGGCCGGCATGGCCAACGCGGTCGTCGAGGCGGTCGACGCCGTCGCGCTGATGACGGTGCACGCGGCCAAGGGGCTCGAGTTTCCCATCGTGTTCCTGGTCGACCTGGGCCGCGGCACCCGCACCCACCAGCCGCCGGTGCGGGTGGTTCCGGACCGTGGCGACGGGCAGCCCGCGGTGGCGGTCTGGCCCTATCGGGACGAGGCCGCGGAGGCGGAGCGCGAGCGCGACGTCGAGGAGACCAAGCGGCTGCTCTACGTCGCGGCGACGCGGCCCCGCGACCGTCTGTACCTGTCGATGGCCGTGGAGGGCGGCGTGCCGACGTGCAGCCAGGGTAGCTTCGGCAGCGTGCTGCCGGCGTCGTTCCAGGCGCTGTTCGGCCAGGCTGCCGCGGCGCCGGCCGGGCGGCGCCTGGCCTGGCTCGGCCGAAGCGGGGTGCGGCACGGCCTGCGCGTGTGCGCCGCGGCGTCCGCGGCGCAGCGACAGACGGACGCGCCGCCGGCGGACAGCGACGCGTCGCCGCCCGTCCTGCTCGCGCCGCTGGATGCGCGGCCGCGGGTCGAGCGGCTTCCCGTGACCGGGTCGGCGCCGACCCGGGCAGGGGACGGGCAGGGCCCGGGGGCGCCGGCAAGCCGCCGGCTCGGCCGGCTCTTCCACCTGTTGCTGCGACGGTACGAGGGCGCGCCCGCTGCCCCGGAGGCGCTCGAGCGCGCGAGCCGCGAGCTGGCGGCCGCGCTCGAGCCGGCCGCGGGGGCCGCGGACGACGTCGCGGCCGCGGCGGCCCGGCTCTACGCGCGATTCGTCGCCGCCGGCAGCAGCGCCCCGCTCCTCGGGCGTGAGCGGCTGTGGGAGGTGCCGTTCGCGATGTGCGGTGCGGCCGTGCCGCCGCCCGGCGGCGGACCGGCGGTGGTGCGGCGCGGCACGATCGACTGCCTCACGCGCGACGCGGACGGCCGCATCACCGTGCTCGAGTTCAAGACGGGACGCCCGCGCGCCGAGCACGCGCGGCAACTGGACGCCTACGTCGACGCGGCGCGGGTGATGTTCCCCGAGACCGCGGTCAACGGCCGGCTCGTTTACATTTAGACCCAGCGCAGGCCGCTGCGGGATGCATCGCCGCTCGGATGCAGCGGCGCCCCCCTGCCGCGGGCTCCTGGCAGCTAGCGGCGCTGCAGGCGCGGGTCGTCGTCGAGGCGCTCGGCCCAGCCCCGGGCGTTGGCCTCGGCCTGGTCCTGCGTCTGGCCGACGAGGATCGCGGCGCCGGCGGGCTGCGTGCCGTCGCCGGCGGTCACCCAGGCCACCCAGTGGCCTCCGCTCGGCTTGCTGTGCACCTGGTACTGCGCGTCGGATGTGCTCATTGTCAATCAGACGGGGCTGCGCCCCGGACCCCCGGCGTCCGCTTGCGGGGGGGCTTCGCCCCGCGCCGCTCCCAGCATCAATCAGACGGGGCTGCGCCCCGAACCGAGGCACGCTGTGCGCGCCTTGCGCGCTCGGCGCAGATCGTATATCAGAGCGCGCATGCGACGCCATGTGCGGGGCTCCGGCCCCTCGTTTCCGGCCGCCTTGACAACCACCAGGGCTGACCCTATGGTTGCTTCCATGCCTGTCCGGCGGGCGCTGCTCGAGCGTGAACGACGCGATGTCTGCGACTGGCTCGCGGACGAGGTCGTGGTCGATTTTCCCTCGATGGCCGGCGTCGTCGACCGCATGTTCCGGTCCTTCTGCGGTGGGGACGAAGACTGCCGCTCCACCCACACCGCCGAGGTCGAGCTGACCCCGAAGGAGGCCGGCGAGGGCATCCGGCTGCCGCTCGACCTGCCCGTGCGCCTGACGTGTCCGGTGTGCGGCGGCCGGGGCGAGGTGTGGAGCGAAGCCTGCGGCGTCTGCGCCGGCACGGGCGGCGAGTTGCTGTCCCACCAGCTCGACCTGCGCGTGCCTCCCGGTGTGCATCACGGGACGCGCCTGCGCTACTGTGTGAACCCGCCGTTTGCGCCCGAGACGCACGTCGAGGTGCGCATCGCGATTCCCTGACGGAGCCTGTGCCTGCCATTACCGAGTCGGCCGTTCTGGATGCCCTGAAGGTGGTTACCGATCCCGATCTGGGTCGGGACATCGTCAGTCTCGGCTTCGTCAAGAATCTCGGGATCGCCGACGGCGCGGTCTCGTTCACCATCGAGCTGACGACGCCCGCCTGCCCGGTCAAGGACCAGATGCGGGATCAGGCGCAGACCGCGGTGGCGGCGCTGGCCGGGGTGACCGGCGTCGACGTGGAGATGACCGCCAGCGTCCGCTCGGCGGTAACGCCCGGCGCCGAGCGCGCGCCGATTCCGGGCATCCGCAACGTGATTGCCGTCGGCGCCGGCAAGGGCGGCGTCGGCAAGACGACCGTCGCCGTCAACGTCGCCGTGGCGCTGGCCCGCGTCGGGGGCCGGGTCGGCATGATCGACGGCGACGTCTACGGCCCGAACCTGCCGATCATGCTCGGCATCGACACGCGGCTGTCGTCGGAAGGGCGGAAGATCGTGCCGGCCGAGAACCACGGCGTCCGCGTCGTGTCGATGGGCTTCCTCGCGGACGGGAACGCGCCGATCATCTGGCGGGGTCCGATGCTGCACGGCGTCGTGCGGCAGTTCTTCCAGGACGTGCGCTGGGGCGAGCTCGACTACCTGGTCGTCGACATGCCGCCGGGCACCGGCGACGTGGCCCTGAGCCTCACGCAGACCGTGCCGGTGGCGGGCGCGATCGTCGTGACCACGCCGCAGACGGTCTCGCTGGCCGACAGCCGGCGGGCGATCGGCATGTACCGGAAGCTCGGGGTGCCCACCCTGGGCCTGATCGAGAACATGTCGTACTTCGCGTGTCCCGGCTGCGGCCACGAGAGCGACATCTTCGGGCGGGGCGGCGGCAACGCGGTCGCCGAGGAGCTCGACGTGCCGTTCCTGGGGCAGATCCCGCTGTACGAGCCGATCCGCGTCGGCAGCGACCGCGGCGTGCCGATCGTGACGGCGGAGCCCGACTCGCCGGCGGCGCAGGCCTTCGTGCACGTGGCCGAGCGCGCCGCGGCGCAGGTGTCGATCGCCAGCTACGAGAGCGCCGCGCCGGCCGCGTCCCCTGCCAGTTGACCCCCGCAAGCGGCCCCGGCGGTTCGGGGCCCAGACCCCGTCTGACTGAAGCGCCAGCGCAGCCGGCGCAAGGCGCGCACAGCGCGCCTCGGCGGCAGCGGCGCGGGGCTGCGGGGTCCCCGCAAGCGGCCGCCGGGGGCTTGGGGGCGCAGCCCCATCTGATGAGCGCCGGCGCAGCCGGCGCAAGGCGCGCACAGCGCGCCTCGGCGGCAGCGGCGCGGGGCTGCGGGGTCCCCGCAAGCGGCCGCCGGGGGCTTGGGGCGCAGCCCCATCTGAAATTGGAAGCTCAGCGCCGCTCCGCTTCCCCCGTCATCGGCACGAAGCGCACTGGCAGCGTGGTCTCGGATACGGGCCCGTCGTCGGTCATCGTCACCACCCGCATCTCCTGCGCGAAGCTGCCCACGGGAATGACCAGCCGCGCGCCGACCGCGAGCTGCTCCACCAGCGCCGGCGGCACGTGGTCGGGCGCCGCCGTGACGATGATGGCGTCGAACGGCGCGGCCTCCGGCCAGCCGCCGTATCCATCGCCTTGCCGCAGGTGGACGTTGTCGTAGCCCAGCTCGGCCAGCAGATGCGCCGAGCGTTCGGCCAGCTCGGGCACGATCTCGATGCTGTACACCTCCCGGGCGATCTCCGCGAGCACTGCGGCCTGGTAGCCCGACCCGGTGCCGATCTCGAGCACGGTCGCGTCGGGCGGCAACCGCAGCGCCTCGGTCATGTAGGCGACGATGTACGGCTGCGAGATCGTCTGCGAGAAACCGATCGGCAGCGGCGTATCGGCGTACGCCTGGTCCTGCAGCTGCGGCGGCACGAAGCGGTGGCGCTGCACCGCGGCCAGGGCCTCGAGCACGCGCGGATCCCGCACGCCCCGTCCGTGGATCTGACGGTCCACCATGTGCCTCCGCTCGGCCGCCCGCGGGGTGTCCTGCGCCGCCACCGCCGCGCCCGGGCCCAGGCGCGCCGCCGCCGGGTCGACGGCGCAGGCGGCGAGCGGGCAGAGGGCCGTCAGCGCCGGGAGCAGCAGGCGGACCGCCCGGGCGGCGTCCCACGGCGGGCGCCCGGCGCGGCGTCCCGCACGGGGAGTGCGCTGGATCCACATGGCTTGCCTCCTGTTATGCTGGTGCCGTTCCGGAGATTCCGTCCAGACGATGTTCTTCCTGCTCGTCGCCGCCGGCTTCGGGCTGCTGTCGCTGGCGCATGTCGCGCCCTTCCCGTTCATGCTGGACGCCGCCGCCCCGGCCGACGCGCTGTGGAGCATGCCCCCCAGCCGCGGCGCGCCCACGGTCTATCTTACGTTCGATGACGGCCCGAACCCGACCGCGACGCCGCAACTGCTCGACGTGCTCGCCCGCGAGCAGGCGGTGGCGACGTTCTTCGTGATCGATCGCCACCTCGACGAGGCGACGGCGCCGATCGTGCGCCGGATGTTCGACGAGGGCCACGCGGTGGGCCTGCACTCGCACACCCGGCGGCTGATGGTGATGCCGCCCGACGAGGTGGCGCGGAGGCTGAGGGCCGCCGCCCAGCGCATCGAGCGCCTGGCCGGCCGCCGCCCGTGCCGCGCGTTCCGGCCCCACGCCGGCGCGCGCAGCGGCAGCCTGTACGCCGGGCTGGCGCAAATCGAGCATGCGCTCGTCGGGTGGGGCTGGGGACTCTGGGATTTCAACTGGTACCGTCGCCCGGACGCGACGGCGCTGGCCGAACGCCTGGCCGGGCGGGTCTCCGACGGCGACATCATCGTGATGCACGACGGGCACCACGAGAATCCGCAGGCCGACCGCCGCTACGCCGTCGAGGCCGCCGCGCTGCTGGTGCCCGCGCTGCGGGCGCGCGGGTTCCGGTTGGGGACCGTCTGCCCCTGAACGGGGCCGCGCGCCGCTCAGGGGTGAAGGACGCGAGCCCGCCGCCCGCGTGCGCGCCGCCCGCGCGACCCGGCAGTGCGAGCGCCGCCGGCAGTCCGCGCATCGAGGTCAGGCCGGGGCCTCCTGCGCGAGCTGCTGCGCGGCTATCGCGGCCCCCAGCAGCGCGCCGTGCGGCTCGAGGATGACCGCGATCGGCATGGCGTCGACCAGCGCCGCCATCGGGGCCTTCGAGCGGAACGCGTCGACAAAGGTCGGCGTCCGCAGCGCGGGGAGAATCCTGGGCGGAATCCCGCCGCCGAGGTACACCCCGGCCGTCGCCACCGAGCGCAGGCCGAGGTTGCCCGCTTCCGCGCCGAGCGCGCCGACGAACAGGTCGAGCGTTTCCGCGCAGCCCGCGCAGCTCCGCGCGAGCCCGGCGTGGGAGATCAGTGCCGGCTGGTCGGCCGCCGCCGTCCCCGGGGGCACCGCGCCGCAGCCGGCGTCGCCGTGCACGAAGCGGTGGATGTTGACGAGCCCGGGACCCGAGATGACGTGCTCGTACGATACGCGGCCGAAGCGTGCGGTCAGCGCCCGCGCCAGCTCGGCCTCGCGGCCGGTCCGCGCCGCGAAGTCCGCGTGGCCGGCTTCGGACGGCGCCGGCGCGAAGCGCCCGCCGACGTTGTGCAGCAGCGCCTCGCCGAGGCCCGTCCCGGGCGCGATGAGCGCGGCGTTGCCGTCGGCTTCCGGAGAACCCGGCTGGATGACCGCGAGCTGGTCGCCCGTCAGGGTCGGCACCGCGTGCGCGAGCGACGCCAGGTCGTTCAGCAGGGCGACGCGCGGGATGGCGAGCTCGGCGCCGACGCGGCCGGCGTCGACGCGCCACGGGACGTTCGTCAACTGGCAGGTCTGGCCGCGCACCGGCCCGGCGACGCCGAAGCAGGCGGCCTCCAGCGGTCCGCGCCAGCCGACGCTGCCCAGGAATGCCGTGACGAGCCCGGCCAGCCCGCCGAAGTCGAGCGTCGGGAAGCGCCGCACGGCCTGCGGCTCCGGGGCCGGCAACCCGCCCTCGTAGAGCCCGAGCAGCGTCTTCGTTCCCCCGACGTCGCCGGCCAGCAGCATCTTCGTGTGTGCGCCGCGCCCGCGCGGCAGCTTGACATTATTATCATTCTCATTCATCTTTCCAGCGCGCGACAGCGCGCAAATCTCCCAACATGACGCGGTCCTCCGAGCCGCAGGATCACTCCCCCGAGGGCACCGAGTTCGCCGGCCACGTCGTCGTGTTCACCGGCAGGCTGTCGTCGATCGGGCGTCGCGAGGCGGGCGAGCTCGTGGAGCGTCTCGGCGGCGCGGTGGCGGCCGCGGTGAGCGCGCGCACCACGATGCTCGTCGTCGGGTCGGGAAGCGTGTCCGCGCCCGGGAAGACCGGCAAGCTGAAGCGGGCCGAGGCGGTCAACGCCAGGTCGCCGGGCTGCGTCCGGATCCTCGGCGAGGATGAGTTCTGCCGGCTGGGCGGCCTGCGGACTGCCGCGGCGCTCGAGGCGCGCTACCACGGCCTCAGGCGCGTGCGCGATCTGTATCCGCTGGTGCATGACGCGCGGCTGCGGTACCTGCTCGCCTGCGGTCTGGTGTGTCCGGCCGCGCGCACGAACACCGACACGTACTTCACGCTGGCGGACATGGCCGTGATCAAGCAGGTCAACGAGGGCCTGCGGCAGGGGCATTCGTTCCGGGGCATCGTGCGGCGGCAGCTGGCGGCGCGCGCCGGCCAGCTGCTATTGAACTTCAACGAGCGCGGCGACGCGCGGCCGGCCAAGGTGGTGGCCCTGCGGCGCCGGGCGTCGCGCAAGTTCGCGCCGCGCGACGACCAGCCGCCCTGGTCCGAGAGCGACAGTCCCCAGACCGTGATCGCGGCGCGCTTCTTTCTCGAAGGCGCCGAGCTCGACGAGGGGAGCGAGGCCGACCAGGAGCGCGCCCGGGTGGCGTACCGCAAGGCCCTGCTGCTGGATCCCACGCTCGTGCCCGCCATCGTCAACCTGGCCAACATCCACTACGGCCACGACGAGCTGGTCGAGGCGCAGGCCCTGTACGCGTGGGCCCTGAGTCTCGATGCGGACTGTTTCGAGGCGCACTTCAATCTCGGCAACATCCACCACGACCTGGGCCGGCACGAGGAGGCGGTCGGCTACTACACCGATGCGCTGGGCCTGAACCCGGGCTACGCCGACGCGCACTTCTACCTGGCCGTGACTCTCGAGAAGATGGGCCGGTCGGCGGATTCCAAGGCGCACTGGCGCGCCTACCGGCAGTTGGCGCCGGACGGGGAGTGGGCGGAACTCGCCAAGCAGTTCAGCGAGTAGCCCGGACGCGCGCCGCGGCAGCGAACGGCGCGCCCGCCGTGGAGGTCAGTAGTCGTCGAGCAGGTAGGCGGCGCGCTTCTTGACGCTGCGGCGCACCTTGAAGTGGGCGCACTCGGGGCACCACGCATCCGGGCTGAAGCCGTTTACCCCGGCGTACGGCAGCACGTCGCGGTGCGCGCAGTAGGGCGAGCCGCCGTTGTCCTGCGTCGCGCGCCAGCGGCACGACGTGAAACGGAGCAGCGCGGCGTCCGTCTCGTCCTCCGGCCCGCCCGCCGTCGGTGGGCCCGATTCGTCGAACATGCCGCTGCCTACCTCGCGCGGAAGGTGATGATGCCGCGCGTCGGGTCGTAGGGCGAGACGCCGACGGTCACGCGGTCGCCCGGAACGACCTTGATCCGGAAGCGCCGCATGCGGCCGCTGAGCTGCGCGAGCACCTCGTGGCCGGGGTCGCACTGTACACGGTACAGTCCGCCGCTGTGCACGGCCGTGACCGTACCCTGAACATCGATGAGATCATCCTTTGCCACCCTGACTCCCGTGCCACCCTGACTCCCGGCCGGTGATTATAGCAGGAGACGCCCGGCGCCACCGCGCTCATATCGCCTTGACCGCTTCCTCCACGCGTTGCGCCAGCTCGCGGTACGGGCCGTCCTCCAGCTCGAGGGGGGGGCCGAACGCGACCCGCACGCGCCCGGGAACCGCCATGCGCCAGGACTTGTGGAGCACGCGGTCGAGCCCTTCGATGCGCACCGGGACGACGGGGACCTGCAGGCGCGCGGCGACCATGCCGATGCCGGGCTGGAACGGGCCGATCTCGCCCGCGTCGGTCCGGCGCCCCTCGGGAAAGATGAGCACGGAGGTGCCCTCGCCCAGCAGCTCGCCGAGGTAGCGGATGGCACTGCGGGTGCCGGCCTCCCGCTGGGGCAGCGGGAAGACGTTGAACAGCAGGCAGGCCAGGTAGTAGTTGAGGCTGTTCGTCAGCCGCCGCCGCAGCGGATGTCGGCCGACGTGGAAGTGCGCGGCGAAGAACTCCTTGCCGGCCGCGGTCGCCACGCGGTACCGCCGCCGCGCGGGCAGCGCCGCGAGAATGACCGGCGCGTCCAGGTGGCTCTGGTGGTTGGCCGCGTAGACGACCGGCCCCGGCGCCGCGTCGAGGTGGTGGCGGCCTTCGACCGTGAGCCAGGCGAACACGCGCGTCAGCGGCAGCAGCCACAGGCCCAGGTTGACCCGTCGGGTCAGCCGTGCGGGCGCGCGCCGGGACCAGGCGGGGAAGTCGAAGCCCTTGTCGGCCGCCGCCGCCTCGGCCGCCGCCGCCTCGGCCGCCGCCGGCCCGGCGGCGGCAGCGCCCGGCAGGGCCGGGTCGGCCGCTATCGCGCGGAGGTCCCCGACCGTGGCTGCGGCCGCGAACGCGGTCTCGTCGACCGTGCAGTCGAACGCCTGCTCCAGCGCCATGAGCAGCTCGATGCGCTCGATGGAGCTGAGGCCGAGCTCGGCCAGGCTCGTCTCGTCGGTGACCGCGCGATCGGGCGCGAAGCGCTGCACGATCGCGGCGGCGCCGCCGCTGCCGGCGGCGGCAGCGGCGGGCGGGCCGGCCCCGTCTCCGGCCTCGACCCAGCGCTTCAGCTCGCGCCGCTTCAGCTTGCGGGTGCCCTCGGTGCGCGGCAGGCTCTCGCCCGGCCAGATCGACCGCTCCCGGACCTGCTGGTGGTCCTCCAGGCGCAGGTTGGCCTCGCGCAGCACGGCGGACGGGTCGACGCCGGCCTCCAGCACCAGCACCGCGTGCACCTGCTCGTGGCCCTGCCGCGAGACCCCGACCACGCCGGACTCCCGCACGCCGGGCACCGCGGCCAGCACCTGCTCGACGTCCTGCGGAAACACGTTCAACCCCTCGGGGGTTACGATGACCTCCTTCTTGCGGCCCTTGACCGTCAGGTTCCCGGCCGCGTCCAAGGCGCCGATGTCCCCGGTCCGGAACCAACCGTCGTCGAACGCCGCGGCGGTCTCGCTCGCGGCGTTGTAGTAGCCGGCGGTGACGTTGTTCCCCCGCACCAGGATCTCGCCGTCCGGGGCGAGCTTCACGTCGACGCCCCCGATCGGCTTGCCGACGGTGCCCCGCCGCGTCCGGAACGGGTGGTTGAGGGTCACGATGGGCGCCGTCTCCGTCAGTCCGTAGCCCTGGATGACGAGAAAGCCCAGCCGCGACCAGAACGCCTCGAGCTCGGGATCGAGCGGCGCGGCGCCGACGACGAAGGCCCAGAACTTGAAGCCGAACAGGCGGTGGATGCGCCGGTAGCGCCACCAGCGCCGGGCCACGTTGACCGGCGGCTGCTCGCGGGCCGCCTCGGGTGCGACGCGCAGGACGTGGTCGCGCAGCACCTCCAGGATGCGGGGCACGCACACGACGACCGACACGCGCCGCTGGCGGACCTGCCGCACGATGTCGGCCGGGTTGTAGCCGCGCATGAAGACCGTGACCCCCGACAGCAGCGGCGGGACGAAGGTGGCCATGGCCTGGCCGAACATGTGGCTGAGCGGCAGCAGGTTGAGGAACCGCAGCGGGGCGAACGGGCGGGCGTAGCGGCGGTACCTGAGCACCTCCCGCTCGACGGGCACCACGTTCGCGAGGATGTTGCGGTGGGTCAGCCGCACCCCCTTCGGGTCGGCGGTCGCGCCCGACGTGAAGATGATCTCGGCCAGCTCGTCGGGCGTGCCGCGCTCCCGGCGCGCGTCCGCGTCGCCGGCGGCCGCGTCTCGGGGGCCCGCGCCGGGCGCCGCGGAGACGAGCTGCCGCAGCGGCCAGCGCTCGACGCCGTCCCCGCCGGGCGCCGCCTCCAGGCCTTCGCCGACCAGCACGGCGCGCGCGTCGACAATGGCCGCGATGCGCGCCACCAGCTCCCCGGAGGCGCGGAAGTCCACCGGCACGAGCACGGCGCGCGCGAGCAGGCAGCCCCACATCGCCGCGATCCAGTCCGGGCAGTTCTCGCCCCAGATCACGACCCGCTCGCCGGGCCCGATGCTCGCGCGGGCCAGTCGGCGGGCGAAGGCGTGCGCGGCGCGGCGGACCTCGTCGTACGTGCAGCGGTACGAGCGGTAGCCGTCGTCGTGGACGACGAAGTCCGCCGCGGAACGGATACGGTCGTCGAAAAAATCGAGCAGCGTATCCCGCCTCATGAGAGCATTATGGTCGAATCGGGCCAGTCGGCCGCGGCGGCGCTGCGGCTACTTGAAGGACGCGCCGACGCTCAGCACCATCAGCGTCAGGCGCGGCGATCCGGGCCCGCTGCCGGTCGACTCGCGCGGGCTGACGGTGTGGAAGCGCAGGTCGAGCGAGAACGCCACGTGCCGGTCGACGAACCAGCGCGCCCCGGCGCCGTAGTTCAGCGTGCGGGCCGACCGTTCGTCCGGCGGCTCCCCGTCGCGGGGGAAGAGCGCCAGCCGCGACACGCCGATCCCGCCGCTCACGTAGCTCCAGCCGTCGCGGCCCCCGAAGTTGAGCGAGAGCTGGGGCGACACGGCGCGGAACGTCTTGCGGAGCGTCGGGCCGTCCGGGTCGACATCGTCCGGCCGTGCGCCGCGGTCGCCGAACGACGCGTGGTAGCCGGCGCCCAGGCCCACGGTGACGAACTGCCAGCGGAAGGGGTAGACGTGCGCGGCCGCGTCGATGCCGATGCCCGTCGACGGCGTTGCGTGCGGCCGGAA
Organism: Vicinamibacterales bacterium; assembly: GCA_963665465.1. Classification (GTDB taxonomy): domain Bacteria; phylum Acidobacteriota; class Vicinamibacteria; order Vicinamibacterales; family UBA8438; genus JAAXGX01. The sequence continues at coordinate 1,379,735 of OY762226.1, read as the reverse complement.
ACCGTGGGAGCTGGCCAGGCTCGCCTGCTGGCCGAAGCGGACGAATGAGCCGCGCAGGTCGGCGACGAAGAGGCCGATGGGCTCGTCCTGGGCCGCGGCGGGCGCTGCCGCTCCCGGCAGCATGGCCGCTACGGCCAGCAGCACCCGCAGCATGGCTGTCAGTATAGAGGGTCCGTGACGGTCATCTCGGGCGCCGACATCGACGCGGCGGCCGCGCGCATCCGCGGCACGGTCGTCCGCACGCCCCTCCTCGACGCCTCGCAGGCCGCGGGCCGCCCCCTGCGGCTCAAATGCGAGAACCTGCAGGTGGCCGGCTCCTTCAAGCTGCGCGGCGCGTTCAACATGATGGCCGGGCTGTCGCCGGCCGAGCGCAGCCGGGGCGTGATCACGTACTCCTCGGGCAATCATGCGCAAGCCGTCGCCTGCGGCGCGCGCGCCATGGGCATCGCGGCCGTCGTGGTCATGCCGCGGACTGCGCCGCCGGTCAAGGTGGCCGGCGCCCGGGCGTACGGGGCGGAGGTGCTGTTCGAGGGCACCACGTCGGTCGAGCGCAGGGCGCGTGCCGAGCGCGAGGCGCAGGGGCGCGGGCTGGTGATGATTCCGCCCTTCGATCACCCCGCCGTCATCGCCGGGCAGGCGACGGTCGGCCGCGAGATCGTGGAGGATGTCCCGAGGCCGGCCCGGGTGTACGTGCCCGTCGGCGGCGGCGGGCTGCTGGCAGGGGTGGCGACCGCCGTCAAGCTGGCCCACCCGGCGGCGCAGGTCGTCGGGGTGGAGCCGGCGGGCGCGGCGTGCCTGGCCGCCTCGCTGGCGGCCGGCCGGCCCGTCACCCTCGACGGCACCGCCAGCGTGGCCGACGGCCTGCTCCCGGTGCGGCCCGGCGACCTGACGTTCGCGGCGGCGCAGGCGCTCGTCGACCACGTGGTGCAGGTGGAGGACGAGGCCATCGAGCGCGCCGTGGCCTGGCTGTGCCGCCACGCCAGGCTGGTCGCGGAGCCGAGCGGCGCGGCCGCCACCGCCGCGGCCCTGGCGGCGGAGGCGGATCCGGACGCCGGCGTCAGCGTCGCCGTCGTGAGCGGCGGCAACGTCGCGCCGGCGGCGCTGGCCGACCTGCTGCGGAAGGCGGCCGACCCGCCGGAGTGAGTCACGACTCCGCCGCCGGCGAGGCCCCCGCGCCTGCCGTGTCCTCGGCGCCGTCCGCGTCCGTCTCCAGCAGGGCCCGGGCGGCCGCCTGCGCCTCGGCCAGCGTCGTGATCTCGCCGTCGAGCTGCCGCTCGTAGATCTGCGCCAGGAGGCGTCCGATGCGCGGCCCGGGGGCGAGGCCGAGCTGCAGCAGGTGGCGCCCGAGCAGCAGCGGCGCCGGCGGCGCGTGCTCCACGCCGAGGCCGCGCGCCCGCTCCAGGAACCAGTCCATCGCCGAGCAGTCGAAGTCGCCGGTGCGGCCGCGGCAATCGGCCTGGGCTACGCGGGCCAGCAGCTCCAGGTCCACCTTGCGCGCGAGCCGCCGGAACGCGCCGTCGCCGACGCCGTCGCGCGCGGTACGCCACATGCCCGGCTTCAGGTGGTGGGCCACCAGGCCGAGCACCTGCCGCCGGACGTCGTAGCCGTCGAGCGTGTGGATGCCGAGCCGATCCAGGAACGCCGTGGCGGGCGCCACGCCCATCTCCTCGTGGTTGAGCGACCGGATGCGGCCGTCGATGTGCGCGGTCGTGGCCGGCTTGCCGAAGTCGTGGCACACGGCGCCCAGCATGACCGCGACCCGCTGCGGGCGCGGCAGGTCGTCGATGCGGCCGCGCGCCTCGTCGATGACCAGCAGCGTGTGAACCCAGACGTCGCCCTCCGGATGCCACTCGGGCTCCTGCGGGCAGTCGATCAGCGCTGCGAGCTCGGGGAACAGCTTCTCGACGACGCCGATCTCGCGCGCGAGCGCGAAGCCGGGCGACGGCTGCCGGGCCTGCAGCAGCAGCTTCTCCAGCTCGCCCCAAACGCGCTCGGCGGGCAGATCGTCGAGCGCAATCGAGCGGCAGACGGCGCGCGTGGGCGCGTCGACCTCGAAGCCCAGACGCGCCGCGAGCTGCACCGCGCGCAGGACGCGCAGGCTGTCGTCGCCGAACGTCGCCGGATCGACCATGCGCAGGCAGCGGGCGGCGAGGTCGCTGCGACCCCCATGGGGGTCGAGGTACTCGTCCCGCAGCGGGTCCCAGGCGATGGCGTTGACGGTGAAGTCGCGCCGGCGGGCCGCCGCCTCCAGCGGCAGCGCCGGGTCGCCCGTGACGACGAATCCCCGGTGGCCGCGGCCGGCCTTCGACTCGCTGCGCGGGAGCGAGACGTCGAGCGGCCCGAGCTTGAACACCGCGAAGCTGGCGCCGACGCTGTTGACCGGGCCGAACCGCGCCAGCACGGCCTGCAGCGTGTCGGCGGGGAGGCCGAAGACCTCGATGTCGAGGTTGATGTCCTTCGGTTCGCGGCCGTCTTTCGAGTCGCGACCCAGGAGCCGGTCGCGCACCCAGCCGCCGACGAACAGCGCGCGTCCGCCCGCGTCGCGCACCGCGCGGACGACGTCGAGCGCGAGATCCAGCTCGTCGGGCATCAGACGTCGCGCGCGATCCGGAAGCCGTAGTCGGTATAGCGGAACGCCGGATCCAGCTTGCTGCGGGCCGCGCTGCGGCTGATGGTCACCGCGTGCCGCCACGAGCCGCCCCGCGAGGCGCGCCGGCGTCCGCCCGCCGCCCCGGCCGGATTGCGGTCGGGCGAGCGCTGGTAGTAGTCGCGCGCATGCCAGTCGGCGCACCATTCGTGGATGTTGGCGGCGATGCCCCGCACGCCGAAGTCGTTGGCCGGGCCGAGGGCGACCGGCCACGGCCCGTCGAGCGGCCCCCTGCCGCCGTGCGGGACCCACGCCGGTATCGCGTCGCCCCCCGGGTAGCGCTCGCCGTCCCGCCCGTCGCGGGCGGCCCGCTCCCACTCGGCCTCGGTCGGCAGCCGCACCGGGCGGTCGCCGCCGCACGACGAGCGCCAGAGGCAGTAGACGACCGCGTCGTTCCAGCTCACGCCCACCACCGGCAGGTCCGCCGCGGCGAAGCGCGGGTTGTCCCACTCCCGCGGCGCGCTGCGGCCTCTCGCCGCCAGGAAGCGCGCGTACTCGGCGCGCGTGACGGGGTCCACCGCCAGCTCGAACGCGTCCACCCAGACCCGGTGCGGCGGGCCTTCGTCGGCCTGCCCGTCGGTGCTCCCCATGAGGAACCATCCGGCCGGAATGGGAGCGAAACCGGCCGTCGGTAGCGGCCCGGCCCGGGCGGCGGCGCTGCGCATGCAGCGATGGTACATGACTCCCGCGGCCGGCCGGGGAACGGCCGCGGGAGGCTGATATGATCGAACGCTGCACTGTTGCGGGCCGCATGCGAGAAACTCTCAGACCCTGGTTCCGGCTGGCGGCAGCCGCGCTTCTGGTCGCGGCGCTCGGGGGCTGCTCGCTGCGCTCGATGGCCGTCAACGCCGTGCTGCCGACGCTGGTCAACCCGGCTGTCTACCTCTCCGAGGAAGACCCGGAGGTGGTGCGCGCCGCCCTGCCGTTCCTGCTCAAGACGATCGAGTCGATCCTCGACGCCGACCCGGAGCGGCAGGACGTCCTGCTCTTCGCCAACACCGGCTTCCTGCTCTACGCGAACGCCTTCCTGCAGGCGGACGCGGCCATCGCCGAGTGGGACGACTACCGCCGGGCGACCGCGCTCAACGCGCGGGCGCGGCGCATGTACCTGCGGGCGCGCGACTACGGGCTGCGCAACGTCGAGCTCGACCACCCCGGCATCACCGCCCGCCTGCGGGCCGAGCCCGAGGCGGCGACGGCAGTCTTCGACGCGGAGGACGTCGAGAGCCTGTACTATCTCGGCGGCGCCTGGCTGCTGGCCATCTCGCTCGGCCTCGACCAGCCGGCCCTGGTGGCCGACCTGCCTGCCGCGCGCGCCCTGCTCGACCGGGCGCTGGCGCTCGACGAGGACTTCGAGCGGGGCGCGCTGCACACCGCGTTCATCACGCTCGAATCGGTGGGGGAGGCCATGGGCGGGTCGAACGCGCGGGCCCGCGAGCACTTCGCGCGGGTGGTCGAGCTGTCGGACGGCCGCGATGCCGGCGCGTACGTCTCGCTGGCGGCCGGGGTGGCCGTCGCCGAGGAGAACCGGGAGGAGTTCCGGGAGCTGCTCGAGGCCGCCGTCGCCATCGATCCCGACGAGGAGCCCAGCAACCGGCTGTTGAACCTCGTCGCCCAGCGCCGGGCGCGGGTGCTGCTCGACCACATCGACGATCTGTTCTTCGAGCCGTTCGACGAGCTCGACGAGGACGTGGAGAACCGACCATGAAGACGTTGCGTTTCGCCGTCGCCGTCGCGTTGCTGGCGAGCCCCGCGCTGCTCGTCGCCCAGCGGGCCAACCTCCGGCTCGGCACGATCCTGCCCGCCAACTCGGTCTGGGACCGGGCGCTCAAGCAGATGGCGTCGGACTGGCAGGATGCGACCGACGGGCGCGTGCGCCTGCAGGTGCGCGGCACGACGGGCGACGAGGCGACCATCATCCGGCGCATGCGGCTGAACAATCCCCAGGTGGCCGCCCTCACGCTGCCCGGCCTGACGGAGGTCGACGATTCCTTCAACGTCCTCGGCATCCCGTTCTTCTTCGCGTCGGACGCCGAGGCGGTGCACGTGCTCGAGGCGCTCACCCCGCTGTATCGCGAGAAGCTCGCGGAGCAGGGCCTCGTGCTGCTCGGCTGGGGGCACGGCGGCTGGGCGCACATCTTCTCGGCGCACCCCATACGCGGCATTCCCGACCTGCAGAAGGCGAAGCTCTACACGTCGGCCGGCGACGACGGCATGGTGCAGTGGTACAAGGAGAACGGCTTCCAGCCGGTGCCGCTCGAGCTGACCGACGTGCTGATGGGGCTCAACACCGGACTCATCGATGCCTACCCGAGCCCGCCGTACGGGGCGCTGGTGTTCCAGTGGTACCGCCAGACGTCGCACATGCTCGACATCCCGCTCAGTCCGATCTTCGGCGCCACCGTCATGACCGAGCGCGCCTGGGCGCGCATCGACGAGGCGGATCGCGACGTGCTGCTCGCGGCCGCCGCCGAGACGCAGGCGTTCCTGTTCGAGGAGGTGCCCCGCCAGGACGAGGAGGCCGTCGCCGAGATGCAGAAGCGGGGGCTGACGGTGTCCGGCGTCAGCGAGCCCGAGGTGGCCCTGCTGCGCGCCGTCGTCGACACCCTGACGGCCACCTGGCGCGGCGACCGCGTGCCGGCGGACATCTACGACGCGGCGCTCGCCGCCCGCAACGCGTTCCGCGCCAACTGAGGGGCCGGCCAGGGGACTCGCGCGGCAGGACACGCATGAACCCCGGCTCTATCGTCCGTCCGCTGCCGGAACCGCGACCGGGTGCTGCTGCCGAGCGATCACCGAACCGAGGGCAGAACCCGAGGTTCAGGCGCGCCGGTAGATGCCCTGCGTGCGCGTGAGCAGGCCGCTGACGATCAGCTCGCGCCGCAGCGTCGCGAAGTCGGGATGGCGCCTGCCGATGATCTCGCTGACCTGCTTCTCGGCGTAGTCGCGGCCGGGCTCGAAGTCCTCCACCAGCCAGCGCAGGATGACCTGCCGCTTCTTCAGGCTGGCCGGGATCTCCTTCAGCCGCTCGCCGTCCAGGAAGTTCGCGAGCACCTTCGTCTCGGCCGCGTCGGCGCCGACACCTGCTGCATCCGCCGCGAGCGTGGCGATGCGCTCGGGTGACCGGAGGCTCGCCCGCAGCGTCGCGAGGCCCGCGGTGTCGAGCCGGTAGTAGTGCGTGGTGCCGGCCGAGCGCATGCCGACGAGCCTGGCGTCCCTCAGCTTCGCCAAGTGGTGCGAGACGGTGGACGGCTTGACCGCGAGCAGCGCGGCGAGCTCGGAGACGCTCCGCTCCCGCCCGGCTACGAGCCCGAGGATGGCGAGCCGGCTCTCGTCGGCGAGGGCCTTCAGTATCCCGAGCTCGGCGCCGGGGGCTGCCTCCTGGGTTATTTCGACATTCATCAATGTAGATGATTGTCGAAACAACCCCACCGTGGCAAGGGCGGGGTTGCGATCTGTCGACAGGCGGTTCTTGCGGCCAGGGCGTTCCCGGCCGCCGCCGACGGATCTGGTTCAGGAGACGTTGAGGTCGAGGCCTCCGCTCATGATTCCGCCGTTCGCAGGCGCTCCCGGGCTGGCCCGCCAGGGCGGCATGTTCGCCTCGCTCAGCCCCGCGGGTCACCCCGGCCGACCGGTGCAGCCAGCAGCATCCCCGCGCGGCCGCCACAGCACGCCGACGGCCCAGTCGACGTCGAGGCGCTCGCCGCGCCAGGCCGGCGTGGCCGTGTGCGGGCCGATGCGCATGCCCGCCCGGTCGAGCCGCGCCGTCACCGGCGCGAGCGGCTCGCCGGCCACCGGCGGCAGGAGCGGCGCCTCCGGCAGCGGCCGGCCGTCGGGCTGCACGAACCGGGCCTCGCCGGCCGGGCCGAGCGAGACGCGGAAGCCTTCCTCGTGCACTGCCCGGTGATGGCGGCGGCAGAGCAGGACCAGGTTGCCGAGCGCCGTCGGCCCGCCGTGCGCCCAGTGCCGCAGGTGGTGCGCGTCGCAGCGCCGCGCCCGGCAGCCGGGGAAGCGGCAGTGGCGGTCGCGCGCCGCCAGGGCCCGGCGCTGGGCCGGCGAAATGGTGCGCGTGCGGCGCCCGACGTCGAGCACCTCGCCGGCCGGTCCGTGGCGCATGGTCACGGTGGCGGCGTCGCAGGCCAGCCGCCGGGCCGTCTCCGCGGAGACGTGGATGCCGCCCGCCTCGTCGAGGGCCGACTGGCCGCCGCTGGGGCCGGGGCACGCGGCGCGCCGCCCGTACGTTCCCGCGGGAACGTACGGCGCGGGGGTCTGGCTTCCGCGGCCGGTGGCCGGGGCCGACTCACGGGGCAGGCTCGTGGCCGCACCGGTGCCCGCGGCGCATTCACCCGGCCGGCCCGCCAGCGCGCCGTCCCCGCTGTGCTCGCCGCCGTCGACCGTGCCGTACTCGCCGGGCTGCGCCTCGGCCGCATCGTGCTCGCCCGCCGCCATGCCGTCTTCGCCTTGTTCGCTGCTGTCCGCCAGGGTGTCCGCGTCGACGTGCACGACCACCTGGTAGCGGTCGCCGGCCGTCCCCTTGTCGAGCCCGCCGGCCAGCGCGCACTCGGCCACCATCCCCAGCGCATCGGCCCGGCGCTGCGCGATGGTCGGCGCCTTTTCGTCCGCGGGGTCCCCGGTTGCCGCGTCCAGCGCGCGCCGCAGCACCGTGCCCACCTCCGGCGTCAGCCGGCCGCGGACCACGACCATGCCGTCGTCGTCCACCCAGGTCTGCAGCATCCGCGACTCGTGCCGGCGGCGGTCCTCCGCCGCCTCGGCCGCGCGGTCGACCCGCCGCCAGGTGCGGACCACCTGCTCGACGTGCGCCGCGGTCCCGGCGAGTGCGACGTCGAGCAGCGCCTGCTCGTTCTCGGGCGTGGTCACGCGGGTGACGGCGCGCACCTTGGAATAGGAGACGGCGCCGCGTCGCATGGCGGCGCTCAGCCGCGGGAGGTTGGCGAGGGCGTGGGCGACGCGCACCTTCTCGCGGGCGGCGCCGGGCGCGAGGCCGATGCGCCAGCTCAGCCAGTGGGCGCAGGAGGTGAAGCCCTCCCAGCCGCCCCGCTCGTCGAACTTGCGGATGAGGACGAGCAGCTCGTAGGTGGCCGCCTGGATGCGGGCGGCCAGCTCGGCGATGCGGTCGGCGAGCGCCTCGACGTCCGGGCGCGGCTCGTCCGCGGGGACCGCGGCAGGCGGCTCGGTGAGGGTGGGCACGGCCGCGGCGAGCGCGGGCGGCCCTGGCGAGTTCGGTTGCGGCGGCGGCGCGGCCGATGCAGCGGAAACGGCACGGGACTGGGAGTTGTCGACAGACATGGCACCATCATAACCCCCACTTTTTCAACGGCTTGCACGACTCCAGGAGCGCCGATCGGGCGCTTGCACGGCTTCGTTCCCTCACCAACCGGCAACCGGCCGCCAGCGGCCGCTCAGGGCGACCTGGGAGGCATGCCTGAAGCCGGTCCGCGCCCGAGCCGGACGGCCCAGAAAAGGGCTGTCAACCGAAAAATGCGTGCTGGACGAAAACGCCGCGGTTCGATCGGCACGGCCCGAGCAGGAGGACTCTCGGAGATTCTCGGTCTCCGAAGTGAGGGGCCGCGTCGCCCGGTCGGACAGATCCTGACGCACCCGGGACACCCGAAGATTGCCCTGGTCGACCTCGGCAGGGACCCGAGCAAGGCGTTGCGAGCATCGTGGCCTGCGGCTCGCCCGTTCCAGTCGGGTGGAGCAATCGAGTCCGCGTGGCGGTTGCCGAGCGCGGCCGGGGCATCCCTGCTTGCGGGGAACGTTTTCCTGGGTGCTGCGCGAGAAGTACGGATGCCAAGTCACGGGGGACGTCGATTCGGAGAACGAGGCCAGGGCGGCGGCGGCAGATCTCAATCGGTTCTTCCTGACGCGTTCGAGTCCGCGGCCGGGGAGTCGCGCGAACAGTCAATCGTCTTCTACCGCGAACCGGACCGCGAGCGCGCCATGCTTGCCAATCACACACGCGACCTTCGACTGCAGCGCGCGTGAACGCGGCGACGCCGGGTTCACGCGCGACGGCCCAGTGCGTTGCGCCACGGTCGGATCACGCGGCGCCTGCGCCCGCGCCGTCATGATCCGCTACGATCGAGTCATTCGGGACGGGATCAGATCGCGGGACGCGCCGACACGTCGCGGCCGGCGGCGCTCGCGCCGACCGCGGCACGCCCGATTCAGGTGAGTTGACCTCTTCGATGAGCCGATCTCCCCAGGCCGCCGCGGGACTCCTGCGGCGTGCGCTCGGCGGCCTGCACCTGGCGGAAGAATGGGGCGCCGGGTTGGCGCTGGCGCTGATGGCGCTGCTGCCGCTGGCCGAGATCGTCGTGCGCCCGCTGCTGACGGGCGGGATTCCGGGCTCGATTCCCTTCGTCCAGCACCTTACGCTGTGGGTCGCCTTTCTGGGGGCCGGCGTCGCGGCGCGGCAGGACAAGCTGATCGCCCTCGCCACCGCGACCTTCATTCCCGAGGGGGCGGCGCGGCGCGCGGCGCAGGCGTTCGCGGCCACGGTCGGCTGCGTCGTCACGGCGCTCCTGGCGTGGTCGGCCATCGACGTCGTGGCCATCGAGATGGAGATCGGGGGCGAGATCGCGCTCGGGATTCCGTCGTGGGCGTTCCAGCTCGTGCTGCCGGCGGCCTTCGGCGTCATCGCCCTGCGCCTGGCCTGGCGGGCCGGCGGCTGGGGCGCCCGCGCGGTGGCGGCAGCCGGCCTCGTCGCCGGCGTGTGGCTGAGCGGGCAGGGCGCGGCGTGCGCCGCGGGCGAGGACGCGTCGTGCGTCCTGGCCGGCGGCCCTGGGTGGCCCTGGGTGGCGCTGGTCGTGCTGGCGGCGGCGGCCGGCGCCCCGATCTTCACGGTGCTCGCGGGCGCGGCGGTCTTCCTCTACATGGTCGACGCGTTCGATCCGGCAGCCGTGCCGCTCTACGCCTACGACCTCGCGACCGAACCGCACCTGCCGTCGATACCGCTCTTCACCCTGACCGGCTTCATCCTGGCGCAGGGGCAGTCGTCCGAGCGCCTGCTGCGGATGTTCCGGGCCCTGGTCGGCTGGCTGCCGGGCGGCACGGCCATCGTCTGCGCCGTCGTCTGCGCGTTCTTCACCATCTTCACGGGCGGCTCGGGCGTCACGATCCTGGCGCTCGGCGGGCTGCTCCTGCCGGCCCTGCTGAAGGACGGCTACCGCGACCGGTTCTCGGTCGGCCTGCTGACCGCGTCCGGCTCGCTGGGGCTGCTGCTGCCGCCGGCGATGCCGCTCATCCTGTACGCCATCGTGGCGCAGACCGCGCCCGAGAACCTGTTCATCGGCGGCATCCTGCCCGGGGTGCTGCTCATCGCGCTGGTGGCGGCCTGGGGCATGCGCGAGGGCCTGCTGACCGGCGCCGGCCGCCGCCCGTTCGACGGCGCGGAGACCCGCCGCGCCGTCTGGTCGGCGAAGTGGGAGCTGGCGCTGCCGCTGGTCGTCCTCGGCGCGCTGCTCAGCGGCCGCGCGACGCTGGTGGAGACCGCCGCCCTGTCCGCGCTGTACGCGGCCGTCGTCACCGGCGCCGTGCACCGCGACTTCCGGCTGCGCGCCGGCCTGCAGCAGGCGTTCCGGGAGTGCGTCGTGCTGATTGGCGGCGTGCTGATCATCCTGGCGGTCGCCAAGGGCTTCACCGCCTACATGGTCGATGTCGACATCCCGTTCCGGCTGCTCGAGTGGACGCAGGCGCGCATCGAGTCGCCGCTGGTGTTCCTGCTGGCGCTCAACGTCTTCCTGCTCATCGTGGGCTGCCTGATGGACATCTTCTCGGCCATTGTCGTGGTCGTGCCGCTCATCAGCGTGATCGGGGCCGCCTACGGCATCGACCCCGTCCATCTGGGCATCATCTTCATCGCGAACCTGGAGCTCGGGTACCTCACGCCGCCGGTCGGGCTGAACCTCTTCCTGGCCTCGTACCGCTTCGACCGGCCGCTGCTGCAGGTGTACCGGGCGTCCGTGCCGCTGCTGGTGATACTCGGGATCGGCGTGCTCGTCATCACCTACGTACCCTGGCTCACGCTTGGATTGCTGGAGCTGGTCGGGCGACAATGACACGTCAGGCCCGCACGACAGGAGGATTGAACCGATGTCGAACCGCCCCCGCGTCCCGAGGATGCTGATCGCGCTGTCGCTGCTGCTCGCGCCGCTGGCCGGCGGCACGGTCGCCCAGGAGGATGCCGCCGGAGACGAGGTCCGCCTGGCCAACGTCCGCCAGCTCACCTTCGGGGGCGAGAACGCCGAGGCCTACTTCTCGTTCGACGGCTCGCAGATCATCTTCCAGTCGACGCGCGAGGGCGTGCCGTGCGACCAGATCTTCCGCATGGACCTCGACGGCTCGAACCAGCAGATGGTGAGCACCGGCGACGGCCGCACGACCTGCGGCTACTTCTACCCGGGCGGCGACTCGATCCTCTACGCGTCGACCCACCTGGGCGACGCCGCCTGCCCGCCGCCGCCGAGCTTCCGCATGGGCTACGTCTGGGCCATCTACGACACGTTCGACATCTTCCGCGCGAACCCGGACGGCAGCGGGCTGACGCGGCTGACGGACGAGCCGGGCTACGACGCCGAGGCCACGGTCGGGCCGGACGGCCGCATCGTCTTCACGAGCGTGCGCGACGGCGACATGGAGATCTACTCCATGAACGGCGACGGCTCGGACGTGCGCCGGCTGACGCACCGGCAGGGGCCGGACGGCGGGCCGTTCTTCTCGCCCGACGGATCGAAGATCATCTTCCGCGGCCGGGAGATCCCGGACGGCCAGGAGTACGACGACTACAAGCGGCTGCTCGACGAGGGCCTCTGGCGTCCGACGTCGACCGAGGTGTTCGTCATGGATGCCGACGGGAGCAACCTGCGGCAGGTGACCGACTTCGGCGGCGCCAGCTTCGCGCCCTACTGGCATCCCGACGGCGAGCGCATCATCTTCTCGTCGAACCTGGGCGACCCGCGCGGCCGGAACTTCGACCTGTTCATGATCAACCTCGACGGCACCGGCCTCGAGCAGATCACGTTCACCGACGTGTTCGACGGCTTCCCGATGTTCTCGCCCGACGGGACGAAGCTGATCTTCGCCTCGAACCGGGACGCGGCGGCCGAGGGCGACACCAACATCTTCATCGCCGACTGGGTGGACTGACGGGCGGGTCGCCCTTCCGCTCGCGCAGCAGGCTGCGCGCGACGAAGGCGACGTTGGCCGGCCGCTCCGCCAGCCGCCGCATGAAGTACGGGAACCACTCGCGGCCGAACGGCACGTAGACGCGCACCGGGTAGCCCCGGTCGCGCAGCTCGGCCTGCAGGTCCCGGCGCACGCCGAAGAGCATCTGGAACTCGAACCGGTCGGGTCCGATGCCGCGCTGCTCGGCGAAGCGGCAGGCCGCGTCGATGGCCTGCCGGTCGTGCGTTGCGATGGCGGGCGCGTGGCCCTCGGCCAGCAGCACGGGTATCAGGCTCAGGAACGCGTCGTCGACGTGCGCCCGATCCTGGTAGGCGACCCCGGAGGGCTCCTTGTAGGCGCCCTTGCACAGGCGCACGCGGGCGCCCAGGGCCAGAACCCGCCGCAGGTCGGCCTCGGTGCGGTGGAGGTACGCCTGCAGCACGACGCCGACGTTGCGCAGGCCTTCGTTCCAGACGGCCTCGAAGATGCCGAGCGTGGCGTCGACGGTCGCCGACCCTTCCATGTCGATGCGGACGAACCCGTCCCGCTCGCCGGCCGCGGCCAGAATCCGGCGCAGGTTGTCCGCGCACAGCGCGCGGTCGAGCTCCAGGCCGAGCTGCGAGAGCTTGACCGAGATCTTGCAGGGCAGCCCCGCGGCGCCGACCCGCTCGATGATCTCCAGGTAGTCCCCCGCCGCGCGGCGCGCCACGTCCGGCGAGGCCACGTGCTCGCCCAGGTAGTTCAGCGTATGGGTGAACCCCTGGCGGTCGAGGTCCTGCACGACGCCCATCGCCTCGTTGAGCGTCTCGCCCCCGACGAAGCGCCGGGCGAAGCCGTCGGGGCCCCGCATGCCGTAGCGCGAGGCGCCGGCCTTGAGCAGGGCGCTGCGGGCGAGTGCCAGGAAGAAGGTCCGCGACAGCGCGTCCCGCATCGGCGGCCGCTCAGTGCGTCAGCGCGGAGCGCCCGCGATCGTGCAACAGGTGGTGGATGGAGCGGGCGTAGTAGCGCAGCACGCCGCGCTGGCGGATGCGGAAGCGGTAGCCCTGGGCGACGATGATGCCCCGTGCCGCCAGCGGCTCGGCGGCGTCGGCGAGGGCCTCGGCGCCGGTCCGGACGTCGAGGTTGGCGCCGGCCAGGCGCAGGATCTCCAGCAGTTGATCGATCCGCTCCTCGAGCTCGCGCCGGCCCAGCGAGGGGCGCATCGCCGCCGCCACCAGCGCCGCCGGCAGCACCTTGCCGAGCCGTCCGATCTCGGCGCGGAGGCGCCGGGCAAGCTGCACTATCGAGCGCCGGCAGTCGGGGTCGTGGTCGCCGAGCAGGATCGGCGTGCCGAAGCTCACCACGGCCCGGCTCTGGTAGCCGACGGCGCTGCGGGCCATCTCGGCCACTTCCAGCGCGAACGGCCGCTGGCGGCGCTTGACCCGCTGGCGCGCCAGGACGGTGTCCTCGAGGACGAAATCGTAGGCGACGGCGACGGGCACGACGACGACGTCCGCGCGGCGTGCCTGGGCGGCCGCGTGCAGCAGGCCGGTCTTGAACGGCTTGAGCTTCCCGTTGTAGCTGCGCCCGCCCTCCGGGTACAGGAACAGGTCGTGCCGCCGCAGCACCTCGGAGACGTACGCCTTGAGGGTGGCCAGGTAGGCCGGGTCCCGCATCTCGCGGCGGATCGGGATGGCGCCGGTCACGTGCCGGTGGAGGCACCCGAGCGGGCCGCCGAAGAGGTTGATGCCGGCGGCAATCACCGGCGGGCGCACCCCGTTGTCGTCCAGAATGATCGGCTGGACGAGGTAGTCGAGATGGCTCTTGTGGTTCGAGACGTAGATGACGCGGCGGCCCGCGCCGACTGCGGCCTGCGCGCGCTCGACGTGCTCCTGCCGGCGGTCGATCTTGCGGAGAATGGGATAGAGCGGATGCTGCAGGGCGCGGTACATGCGGTAGCGCTGCGTGGTGCGCAGCTCGTGCAGGTAGCCGTGGACGCGCAGCGCCGCCTGCCGGGCCGATTCGTCCCCGCCGCCCCGGAGGTGGCGCAAGACCTCCTGCCGTGAGAGCACCGCCTCGGTGATCTCATCCTGCCGCACGGCCGAACTATAGCACGGGCATGCACCCGCCCCGGACCGCGGATCCGGGGCGTTCCGCTCGCATATAATGGACTCGCTTGCCCACCCCAGCGCGACCATCCGAGGGCCCCACGCCCACGCTGCTTCCCCGCGTTGCCACGGCGCTGCTGCTGCTGTTCGTGTTCCTGATCGGCGTCAAGGGGCTGGGCTCCGGCTTCAGGCTGCTCGGCGAGGACCTCATCGGCAGCTTCTTCGCGGCCACCGAGAATCCGTTCGTCGGCCTCCTGGTCGGCCTGCTGGCCACCACGCTGGTCCAGAGCTCGTCGGTGACCACCTCGATGATCGTGGCGCTGGTGGCGGCGCCCGAGCATCCCCTGCCGCTCGCCAACGCCATCCCGATGGTGATGGGAGCCAACATCGGCACGACGGTGACCGCCACGGTCGTCTCGCTCGCCCACCTGGGACGCCGGGACGAGTTCGAGCGGGCGTTCCCGGTCGCCATCTGCCACGACACCTTCAACTACTTCAGCGTGCTCATCCTCCTGCCATTCGAGCTGGCGACGGGCTATCTCCGCCAGGCGGCCGTGTGGCTGGCCGGGTCGCTGGGGGGCGTCGGCGGGGTGGCGTACCAGAGTCCGCTCGATACCGCGCTGAGCGCGGGATTCGCGCCGTTCGTGGCGCTGGCCGGGGCCGTCTTCGCCGCGCCGCAGGGGCGGGCGGTCTTCCTGATCGCGGTCAGCGGGCTCTTCATCTTCTTCGCCCTGTTCCTGCTCGTGAAGGTGTTGCGGACCGTGCTCCACACGCGCGTCGAGAGCACGGTGAACGACGCCCTGGGGCGCAGCGCCGTGCTCGCGATGCTCATCGGCGCGGCGGTGACGGCGATGGTGCAGTCGAGCTCGATCACCACGTCCGTGCTCGTGCCGCTCGGCGGCGCCGGCCTGCTGCGGCTGGAGCAGGCCTTCCCGGTCACGATCGGCGCGAACATCGGGACCACCGTCACGGCCCTGCTCGCCGCGCTGGCCGTCTCGGGGCCGCACGCCGCCGAGGGCCTCCAGATTGCCCTGGTGCACCTCCTGTTCAATCTCGGCGGGCTGGCCATCATCTATCCGGTGCGGAGGATCCGGCGGGTGCCGCTCGACGTGGCCCGCGGGGTCACGCGCCTGGCGCTGCGCTCGCGCAAGCTGACGGTCGTCTGGGTGGCGCTGCTGTTCTACGGCCTGCCGAGCCTGTGCATCGCCGTCGCGCGCTGGCTGCCGTGACGTGAAGACATGGCGCGGACATCCGAGGTGGTCGTCGTCGGCGCAGGGATCATCGGCTGCGCGGTAGCCTACGAGCTGGCGCGGCGCGGCGCCCGCGTGCAGGTGATCGATCGCCGCGAGGTGGGGCAGGGCGCCACGCAGGCGTCGGCCGGCGTGCTGGCGCCCTATCTCGAGGCGCACGCGCGCCCGCTGGTCGAGCTCGGCGCGCGCAGCCTGGCGCTCTACGACGAGTTCGTCGCCCGCGTCGTCGAGGACTCGGGCACCGCCGTGCAGTACGTGCGCAGCGGCACCCTGGAGGTCGCCGACGGCGCCGCGTCGTTCGCCCGGCTGCAGGCCAAGGCGCGTGCGTACGGCGCCCGCGGGGTCGCGATGGAGATGCTCGAAGGGGCCGCCCTGCGGGAGGCCGAGCCCCGGCTCGCCGACGGCATCGCGGGCGGCCTGCTGGTCCATCCGCACGGCTTCGTCGGCGCGACCGACCTGGCCGGTGCGCTGCAGCGCGCGGCCGGCGCCCACGGCGTGGCGTTCGTCACCTCGACCGCGGTCGCGCGGGTGTCGCGGCGGGGCGGCGGCCTGAGCGTGGAGACGGGCGGCGAGGTGATCGCCTGCGAGCGGGTGGTGCTGGCGGCCGGCAGCTGGTCGGGCCAGGTGGAGGTCGAGGACGCCGAGACCATTCCCGTGCGGCCGGTCCGCGGCCAGTTGCTGCACCTCGGCTGGCCGGCGCGACCGCTCTCGCGCGTCGTCTGGGCCGCGCACTGCTACCTGGTCCCGTGGACCGACGGCACCGTGCTGGCCGGGGCGACCATCGAGGACGTCGGCTTCGACGAGCGGGTCACCGTGACCGGCGTGCGGCAGTTGCTGGACATCGCGCAGGCCATCATCCCGGGGGTGGGCGAGGCGTGGTTCCGGGAGGCGCGCGTGGGCCTGCGCCCGGCCACGCCGGACGAGCTGCCGGTCGTCGGACCGTCGGCGCGCCTGCCGGGGCTGGTGTACGCCACCGGCCACTACCGCAACGGCATTCTCCTCGCGCCGCTGACGGCCGCGCTGGTCGCCGATCTGGTGCTCCAGGACAAGCACGATCCCGCGCTCGGGCTCATGCTGCCGTCCCGCTTCGGGGATTCCTGACCCGCGAGCCGCCCGTGCGGTCCGACCTCCGGCGCCGCGGCCGCCCGCCGCCTTGCTGTAACCGAGCCGCGTGGATTATCCTGTCGGACTGTTGCGCCCACGGGCGGGCGCGCCCTACCAGAAGAGCGAATGGCTGAGTTCTCTTGCGACCTGTTGATTGTCGGCGGCGGCGGGGCCGGGCTGCGCGCGAGCATCGCCGCGGCCGAGGCCAGACCGGATCTGGACGTCGCCGTCGTGTCGAAAGTCTACCCGATGCGCAGCCACACCGTGGCGGCCGAAGGGGGCGCGGCGGCGGTGATCAAGCCCGAGGACAGCACGGACGCGCACGCCTACGACACCATATCCGGGGCCGACTGGCTCTGCGATCAGGACGTCGTCGAGGCGTTCGTCGAGGAAGCGCCGCGCGAGATGGTCCAGCTCGAGCACTGGGGCTGCCCGTGGAGCCGGGAGCCGGACGGCACCGTCTCCGTGCGGCCGTTCGGCGGCATGAAGGTGAAGCGGACCTGGTTCGCCGCCGACAAGACCGGCTTCCACATGCTGCACGCCCTGTTCCAGACGTCGCTCAAGTACAGGAGCGTCAAGCGCTACGACGAGTGGTTCGTCACGAAGCTGCTGGTCGACGACGGGCGCTGCCTGGGCGTGGTCGCCATCGAGATCGCCACCGGCCGGATCCACAGCATCGTCGCCAAGGCCGTGATCCTGTGCACCGGCGGCTGCGGCAAGATCTTCCCGTTCACCACCAACGCCAACATCAAGAACGGTGACGGGATGGCGCTCGCCTACCGGGCGGGCGCGCCGCTCAAGGACATGGAGTTCGTCCAGTACCATCCCACGGGACTCCCGCAGACGGGGATCCTGATCACCGAGGCCGCGCGGGCCGAGGGCGGGTGGCTGGTGAACAAGGACGGCTACCGCTACCTGCAGGACTACGAGCTGGGCAAGCCGGAGCCCAAGCCGGTGCTGCGGTCGATGGAGCTCGGGCCCCGCGATCGCCTCTCGCAGGCGTTCGTCAAGGAGTTCGACAAGGGACGCACGCTCGAGGGGCCGTACGGCGCCTTCGTCAATCTCGACATCCGCCAGATCGGCGAGAAGGTCATCGACAAGCGCCTGCCGTTCGTGCGCGAGCTGTGCCTGAAGTACGCCAACATCGATCCGGTCCACGAGATGATTCCCGTGCGGCCGGTGGTCCACTACATGATGGGCGGCGTGCATACGGACATCAACGGGGCGACGCCCATCGCCGGGCTGTACGCGGCCGGCGAGGTGGCGTGCGTGAGCCTCAACGGCGCCAACCGCCTGGGCTCCAACTCGCTGACCGAGTGCCTCGTGTTCGGCGCCCGCGCGGGCCGGGTCGCCGCCGAGTACGCGGACAGGGCGGGGCCCGCCGGCGGGGCCGTGAGCGCGCAGGTGCGCGACGAGGAGCGGCGACTGCGCGGCCTGCTCGAGTCCAAGGGCACGGAGCGGATTGCCAGCCTGCGCGCCGAGATGCAGACGGCCATGGAGGAGAGCGCCGGCATCTACCGCACCGGCGCCAAGCTCGCGGCAGGCACCGAGACGATGGGCCGCCTGCGCCAGCACGCGCGCAACCTGAAGCTCGACGATCGGAGCGCGACGTTCAACACCGAGCTCGTCTCGGCGCTCGAGCTCGAGTACATGCTCGACCTCGCGGAGGTCATTCTGCGGTCGGCTCTGGAGCGTACCGAATCGCGAGGCGCCCACCAGCGGTCGGATTTTCCCGAGCGGAACGACGATCGCTATCTGGCGCACTCGCTCGCCTACCGCGAGGCGGACGGCTCGGCGCGGATCGCGTATCTGCCGGTGACCATCACGCGCTGGCCGCCGGCCGCCCGCGTCTACGGAAGGTAGCGACATGGCGGAGACAATCAAGCTGACGGTTTCGCGGTATCGGCCAGAGGAGCAGTCCGAGCCGACGTTCCAGTCGTACGAGGTGCCGTACAACAAGGACTGGGTGCTCCTCGACGCGCTGAACCACGTCAAGAACGAGATCGACGGTTCGCTGACCTTCCGCTGGTCGTGCCGCATGGGCGTCTGCGGCAGTTGCGGCATGATGGTCGACGGCGTGCCCAAGCTGACCTGCGCGGTGCCGCTGACCGACTACCGGCCGTCCGAGCCGGTGCGCATCGAGCCGCTGCAGTTCTTCCCGGTCATCCGGGACCTGGTGGTCGACATCACCAGCTTCCTGGGCAAGCTCTCGAGCGTCAAGCCGTGGATCATCCGCGACGACGTGGAGGTCGCGGAGGTGGCCGAGTACCGCCAGTCGCCGGCCGAGCTCGACGCGTACAAGCAGTTCAGCATGTGCATCAACTGCATGCTGTGCTACTCGGCCTGCCCCGTGGTCGGGCTCGAGTCGGAGTTCGCCGGGCCGGCCGCCATCGCGCTCGCCCAGCGCTACAACCTCGACTCGCGGGACGCGGGCGCGGAGGAGCGGCAGGACATCCTCAACGAGCACGAGGGCATGTGGGGCTGCACCTTCGTCGGCGAATGCACGAAGGTGTGTCCCAAGAACGTCGATCCGGCCGGCGCCATCCAGCTCTACAAGATGGCGACCGCGACGGACTGGATGAAGTCCATGCTGCTGCCGTGGGGGGCGAAGTGAGCAACCCGTCGCTGCCCCCGACCGTCGAGCTCAAGCTCTACCGCCGCCCGATGCCGTTCGCGTGGTGGCTGCAGCACGGCGCGTACTTCCGCTTCATCGTGCGCGAGCTGACGTGCGTCTTCGTCGGCGTGTTCGCCGTGCTGACGCTCGAGCTGGTGCAGGCGCTGGGCCAGGGTCCCGAGGCGTACGCCGCGTTCGTCGCGCGGCTCGGCAGCTCCGCGTACGTCGCCTTCAGCCTGGTGGCCTTCGCCGCCATTCTCTACCATGCCGTGACCTGGTTCGCGCTGGTGCCCACGACGATGCGGGTGCACCTGGGCGGCGAGCGCGTCCCGGACCGTGTCATCGCCGGGGCGCACTATGCGGGGTGGGCGGTCGCCTCGCTGGTCGTCGCCTTCATCGTGCTGTGAGGTATAGATGGCGATGGCAAGGAAAGGGATAACGCCGTTCCTGTGGTTCCTGTTCGGGGGCGGGGGAATGGTGGCGGCGCTGCTGTTTCCCGTGCACGTCCTGCTCTTCGGCCTGGCGTTTCCGCTCGGGTGGCTCGCGGCGCCTGACTACGAGTCGCTGCACGGCCTCGTCACCCATCCGATCACGCGGCTGTACCTCTTCGTGTTCATCTTCCTGCCGCTGTTCCACGTGGCGCACCGCTTGCGGTATACGGTCTACGACCTCTTCCATATCCAGGAAGGGATGCGGCCGCCGATCGCCGTGGTGTGCTACGGCGCCGCCCTGCTGGGCACGGTGGTCGCCGGCTATACGCTGCTGACTATCTCCTAGTGCAGGCGGTAGCGGCGGCGGTGCTCCTCCCAGGCCTGCTCCTCGGCGCGCTCCTCCAGCTCCCACTGCAGCCGGCGCTCGCGCCGACGGCGCCGGTGGCGCCAGATGGCCGCCAGCGCCAGCAGCGTGATGAGCGACCACTGGACGAACGGCTGGCCGGCGAAGCTCACCCAGGACTTCCAGACGTCGTGGCGCGCCCAGAAGCCGGCCACGACCGCGTCGACCGACGCGCCCGTGGCGGCGTAGAGCGCGATCTCGAACGGGGCGCCCTGCGCCATGACGGACAGGATGCGCGCGGGCGCGCGCGGCCCGTGGCGCTCCAGCAGGTAGCGCACCAGCGCGTCCGACAGCACGTAGGCGCGCGCCACGTCGCGCCGCTCCTGGGCGAACAGGCCCTCGATCTGCGTCGCCGTCAGGCGGCCGCCGGCCACCACCTCCCAGGCGAAGCGTGACCGCGCCCCCAGACCCCAGGTCCGCTCGGCGGCGCTGGCCAGTCCCTCGTTGAACCAGCGCGGCACCCGGCGCCCCCCGGCCGCCCGCGCCGTCAGCACGTGCGCCACCTCGTGCTGCAGCACGGTCTCGAGGGAGCCGTAGGGATACGACCCGATCCGCTGCGGGAAGAGCACCACCAGATCGCGCGACGCGTCGGCGAAGCCCGCGACCCAGGCGGGGGTGGCGCGCGCGAGCTCGGCCCGCTCCGGCACCAGCCGCACGCGGATCGGCGGGCCGGCGTCCGCCAGACCGGTCAGGACCATGACGCTGGCCAGGGCCCGCGTGTCGAAGCCCCGCGCGCGCGCGGCCATGGCCGCCATCGACTCGGGCGCCTCCACCTCGAGGACCGGCAGTTGGCTCGCGGCGGCCGCGCCGGCGGACAGGCCGGCCGCGGCCAGCGCGACCAGCAGCCGCCTCGCGAGCGCCCCGGCCCGCGCGGCCCCGGCGCCGCGCGTCACGAGGAGCCCCCGCCGCCGGCCGCCAGCCGCGCCACCGTGGCCCCGAGGTGCGACTCGGGGGCGTCCCAGAACGCCTCGACGCCCGGATGCCGTTCGAGCACCGCGTGCACGGTGCGGCGCTGCACGCCGATGCCGCGGCCATGGATGAGGCGGACCTCCGGCAGGCCGGCCTCCAGCGCCGCGCGGAGGTACTCCTCCACGACCGACTCGATGTCGCGCGGGGCAAAGAAGTGCAGGTCGAGCACGCCGTCGACCGGCACCTCGTGGGGCTCTGTCATCGGGAGGCCGGCGGCCGCTTCACGACCCCGCGTACGTGGCGGTCACCTGCGTCGTCATCCCGCCGCGCACGGAGAAGTCGCCGGTCACCGTCATGCGGCGGGGACGGCAGGCGCCCGCCAGCGCGTCGAGGATCTCGTTGGTGGCCCGCTCGTAGAAGACCCCCCGGTCGCGGAACCCGATCAGGTACATCTTCAGCGCCTTGAGCTCGAGGCAGCGTTCGTCCGGGACGTACGTGATGCGGATCTCGCCGAAGTCCGGAAGCCCTGTCATCGGACAGACCGACGTGAACTCGGGATACCGGATGACGATCTCGTAGTCGCGCCCGGGTGCCGGGTTCTCGAACGTTTCAATCGCGGCCTCCGGCATGGCATGATTCTAGCAGCCTGTGACGCGGCCGCGCGCGCCGGCGCGCTGCCCGCCACGATTTGACGCACGCATACCGCCAAGTTAACATACGGCGCGTTTTCATTGATCTTTCTCGCCGTCACCACCCGCGCAGGCGGGCGTTCGGCGAGAGTCTTCTGGACGTAGCAAGACCTAGGGGGATGCCGATGGCTGAAGCCCGACGAATGGGCAAGTCCGAGCTCTTTTCGCACTTTGCCGAGCAGCTGGGTATCAAGCGGGCGGATGCCCGCAGGTTCTTCGACGAGCTCCAGCAGTTGTCGGAGAGCGAGCTGAAGCGTTCCGGCGAGTTCGTCCTGCCGGGCATGGTGAAGCTGGTCGTGCAGAGTCGGCAGGCCAGGATGGGACGCAATCCGGCCACCGGCGAGGCCATCGAGATTCCTGCCAAGACGGTCGTCAAGGCCCGCATCGCGAAGCAGCTCAAAGACTCGGTGCTGCCGGGTTCGTAGGCGCCGGCAGTGCCGGTGCGAAGGGTGATTCGCTGGCGATGGCGACGAACGTCCTGATGCCGCAGCTCGGCGAGTCGATTGCCGAAGGCACCATCGTTCGCTGGAACAAGGCGGTCGGCGACCCGGTCGACCGCGACGAGCCGCTGTTCGAGATATCGACCGACAAGGTCGACGCGGAGATTCCGTCGCCGGTCGCCGGGATCCTCACTGCAATCCGGGTGCCGGCGGGCGAGACGGTGCCGATCGACAGCATCGTCGCGGTGATCGGCCGCACCGCCGAAGCGCCCGACCCGCCCGCTCCACCCGCCCGCGAGGCAGATGCGTCGGCCGAGTCACCCGCGGCCGGCGCGCGGCCGGCGCCGGCGGCTGCCGCGGTCGGGGGCGATGCGCCGGCCGCACGCAGACTCTCGCCGCTCGTGCGCCGGCTCGCCCGGGAGCACGGCGTCGATCTGTCCGCGGTGCGGGGCACCGGCGCCGGGGGCCGCATCACCAAGGCCGACATCCTCCAGCACGTAGAACGCCGGACGGCCGGCGCCCGTACAGAGCCGCTGTCCACCATGCGCCAGCTCATCGCCGAGCACATGGTGGCGAGCCGGCGGACGGCGGCGCACGCGCACACCGTCTTCGACGTCGACTTCACGCACGCGGCGCGCCTGCGCGAGCGACGCAGGTCCGACTACCAGCAGGCCGGGGCGAAGCTGACCTACCTGGCTTTCGTCGCCCGGGCGGTGGTGGATGCCATTGCCGAGGTGCCGATCGTCAACGCCACGCTCGACGGCGACAGCATTTCCTACCCGGAGGACGTCGGCCTGGGCATCGCCGTGGCGCTCGAGGACGGCCTGCTGGTGCCGGTCGTCAAGCGGGCGCAGGGTCTCAGCGTCATGGAGCTGAGCCGCGCGATCGCCGATCTGGCGGAGCGCGCGCGGACCCGCCGCCTGCTGCCCGGGGAGGTCGAGGGCGGCACCTTCACCATCACCAACCACGGGTCGTTCGGCTCGCTGGCGGGGATGCCGATCATCAACCAGCCGCAGCTCGCCATTCTGGGCGTGGGTGTGATCGAGAAGCGGCCGGTGGCCATCGACGACGCGATTGCCGTGCGCCTGCGCGCCTACCTGACGCTCGGGTTCGATCACCGCATCATCGACGGGGCGGTGGCGGATCGATTCATGGCCGCGGTCCGGCAGAAGATCGAGCAGTTCGACGAGAGCCTCCTGTAGCGGGGACCACGTGACGAGCGCCGGCGGGGGGAGGCTCCCGCTCGAGGTCCGGCGGCTCGGGACCGTGCCCTACGGGGAGGCGCTCGCGCTCCAGCAGCGGCTGGTCGCCGAGCGCCAGGCGGGCCGCATCCCCGACGTCCTGCTCCTGCTGCAGCATCCCCACGTGGTCAGCCTGGGCGTGGCCGCGCGGCGCAGCCGCGCCAACATCCTGGCGTCCGCGGACGAGCTGGCGCGGCGCGGCGTCGAGGTGCACGAGGCGCCGCGCGGCGGCGACGTCACCTACCACGGTCCCGGGCAGCTCGTCGGCTACCCGATTCTCGACCTGCGCCCCGACCGCTGCGACGTCCACCGCTACGTCCGCGACCTGGAGGAGGTGCTCATCAGGACGGCGGGCGCCTTCGGCGTGGCGGCCGGCCGCGTGGCCGGCCTGACGGGCGTGTGGGTGGGAGACGGCAAGCTGGCGGCCATCGGCGTGCGGCTGTCGCGCTGGGTCACCAGCCACGGCTTCGCGCTGAACGTCGACACCGACCTCGACTACTTCGGCCTCATCCGCCCCTGCGGCATCCGCGGCCGCGGCGTCACCTCGCTGGCCGCGCTGAGCGGCCGGCCGCTGGCCGTGCAGGACGTCGAGCCGGTGCTCGTGCGGGAGTTCGCCGAGGTGTTCGGCCGGTAGTTGGGGCCGCTCCCGCCGAGGCGCGCTGTGCGCGCCTGGCGACTACTGGTCCGGGCCGGCCTGGAGGGCGGTTTCGAGTTGCACGCGCTCCTGGCCCGTGAGCGCCGGCTCCAGGATGCGGGTCACGCCGGCGGGGCCGAGCTCGACCGGAACGGCGGCCACCGCCCGGCGCACGCCCAGTTCGCCGTCCAGCGCGGTGAAGCAGGACACCGCGCGCGGTCCGGCGCCGGCCGCCACGGCCTCGCAGGCGCGGGCGGTCACCGATGCCAGCGCGTACGGCCCCGGCGGCCAGACCAGCCGCGCCCGGTCGCGCAGCCGGGCGAGGCGCGGGGGGGCGAGCAGGTGGCTCAGGGGGCAGCCGCGGGCCGTCGCCGCGCTCCAGGGCACCACGAGCCGGTCGGGCGGCGCGCCCAGCACGGCCAGCGACACGTCGGCGGCCGAGCAGCGCAGCTCCAGCGCCACGATGGCGCGCAGGGCCGACTGCAGCGCCGCCGGCGCCGTGCCGAGCACCTGGCGCCGGGGCATCGCGAGCTCCGCCACCGCGCGGCCGATCAGGCGGCGGTGGGCGACGCCGGCGCAGATGCAGACCGCGTGGCGGGCGACGAGGCGCAGGCGCCGCAGCGCGGCCAGCGCGGCGTCGTCGTCGCCGCCGGCTTCCGGTGCGCCCGCCGGCCCCGCCACGACGACGACGTCCGCCCCGCCGGCGGCGTCGAGGTCGTCGTGCGCGGTGACCTGCGTGTGGAACCCCTCGACCGCCCCCGCCTGCCGGATGTCGAGCGCCTTGCCGGCCGCGATGCCGCCGGCCGGGTCGATCAGCCGCACCACCCTGCAGCGTCCGCGCCCCGCGAGCTTGTGCGCGATCGAGCCGCCGAGGGCGTCGGCTCCGACGACGGCGACGATAGACACTCGCGGTATTCTAGTGGACGTCCATGAGCGCTTCATCGGCCCTGGCGGGCCGCGCGGCGGTCGTCACCGGCGGCACGCGCGGCATCGGCGCGGCGATCGCCGCCGCGCTGGTCTCGCGCGGCGTGGACGTCCTCGTCTGCGGCCGGTCGTCGGGGTCGCCGGCGCCGGGCCGGGACGCGGCCAGCGCGGCCGGCCGGCTCGAGGCCCTGCAGGCCGACGTGCGCGACCCGGCGCAGGCGCGGCTGCTGGTCGATCGGGCCGCCGCGCTGTTCGGCGGGCTCGACATCCTGGTCAACAACGCCGGCGTCAGCCGGTTCGGGGAGCTGGCCGCGCAGTCCGACGACGCCTGGCGCGACATCGTCGAGACCAACCTCGGCGGCGTCTTCCACTGCTGCCGCGCGGCGATCCCGGCGCTGCGCCGGCGCGGCGGCGGCTGGATCGTCAACGTCAGCAGCCTGGCGGGCTCGCACCCGTTCGCGGGCGCGACGGCCTACTGCGCGTCGAAGGCGGGCGTCGACGCGTTGAGCGAGGCGCTGATGCAGGAGGTGCGCCACGAGGGGATTCGGGTCTGCTGCGTGGCGCCCGGCTCGGTCGACACCCGCTTCGCCGGCGACCCGCCGACGGACACGAGCTGGAAGCTGACGGCCGGCGACGTGGCGCGCGTCGTGGTCGACCTGCTGCAGCACGATCCGCGCAGCCTGCCCAGCCGCGTCGAGATCCGGCCGGCCCGGCCGCGCAAGTAGCGCCGCCCAACCAACCCTCGCTAGGCGGACTCCGCCTGCTCCGCCGACACCGTCAGCTCGAAGCGGCCGAGCCGCAGGCGGTCGTGGTCCTGCAACGGCGACTGCCCCACGCGCTCGCCGTTCACGTACGTGCCGTTGGTGCTCTGCAGGTCCTCGACGGTCAGCCCGGTGTCGGTTGCCGCCAGGCGGCAGTGCACCCGCGAGATGAGCGGCGAGTCGACCACGAAGTCGGCGCGCGGGTTGCGGCCGATGGTGCGGATGGCGCCGGGCGGCAGCCGCATGACCACGGCGGGGTCGTTCGAGCGCAGTACCCACATGGCGCGGTCCTGCTAGCGCCGGTCGTCGGGGACGACCCGATCCATCCAGTCGACCAGGACGGCGACGACCTCCGCCGCCACCCGCCGCTCGAGCAGCTGGCTGTAGTCGTCCACCGTCGGCGTCCCGGCCGCGAGCAGGCGGTGGTCGATGCCCGGCAGCCGGGCCAGCTCCACGGTGGCCTCGCGCCGCCGGCGGGCTTCCGCCAGCGCCAGCAGGCGGTCGGCGTGCGCCACCGGGATGTCCTGGTCGGCCTCGCCGTGCACGATCAGGGCAGGCTGGCGCGTGCGCCGCACGACGTCGGCCGGATCGAACTCGAGGAAGCTGCGGAACCAGCGCGTATCGGCGCGCTCCCGCAGGTCTTCCGGGATGTCGTCCCAGGCGCCCTCGTCCAGCACGGCCGCGATGATCCGGGTCTGCAGGGCGATCTGCTCGTCGCGATCGTCGCCGCCGGTCTGGAGCCGCTCGAGCTGGATGCGCTGGCGCTCGAGCACCAGCTCCGCGCCCGGCACGGCCGGCGCCGCCAGCAGCGCGAACGCGTCGATGGCCCGGTGCCGGGCCGCCGCCTCGAGGGCGATCCAGCTCCCTTCGCCGTGCGCGACCGCGACGATGCGGTCGCGGTCGACGTCGTCGCGCCGCTCCAGGTAGCGGACCATCGTCCTGACGTCCTCCGCGTACTGCTCGAGCCCCGCCGACTCGGGGCGTCCGCCGCTCTGGCCAATCCCGCGCTTGTCGTAGCGCAGCACCAGGTACCCCGCGTCGGCCAGGCCGCTCGCCAGCTCCCCGTAGATGGGAATGCCGCCCAGGTTCTCGTCGCGGTCGACCAGGCCGGTCCCGGGCACCAGCAGCACCGCCGGCCAGCCGTCCGCGGGCGCCGGCCCGTCGGACGGCACGGTGACGCTGCCCGCCAGGCTGAACCCGGGCGCGGGGACGCGCACGTCGGTGTCCCCGGCGTTCCGCGCGCCGGTCAGCCGCGTGGACACGAGCGCGAGATCCTGCCGCGCGACGTCGAGCTGCACGGCCGGGAGGTTCACCCGCAGCAGACGGCCGGCCTGGTCGATCCAGATGTCGCCCTCCAGCCGCTGCTGGCCGTACTCGAACACCGTGTCGTAGATGCGCGCCGACACCGGGCCCCCCGCGGTCTCGATGGCCTGGCGGCGCACGCCGCGCACGGCGGCCGTCACCTCCCGGCGCGGCGCGACGTACACCGGGACGGCGTCGCCCGGCCCGCTGCCGCCCAGCCGGGCCGCCAGCGCCTCGTAGGCCCCGAAGAAGAAGTCGGGCAGCACCACGGCGTCGGCCGTCACCGGCAGCGTGCTGGTCAGCCGGTCGTCGCCCTGCTGCACGTCGTTGGTGGCGGTGCCGTCGGCGAAGGTCGCCTCGACGCGGTAGGCGCTCCCGTTGCGCACGCTGTCGATGGCGAGCCGCTGCGGTTGCCAGGCCGCGTCGTACTCGGCCGCGAACGAGCGGATGTCGAGGTCGATGGGCGGCCCGATCTGGCCGATGGACTCGATGCGCCAGCCGGTCTCGGTGCGCGAGACCTCGACGCGCTCGACGCCGATCGGCGCGGAGCGGGCGAATACGGTGAAGATGGCCCCGCCCTCGGCCGGCGCGTTGCCCGCGGGCGCCTGCGCGGCGGCCGGGGCCGCCAGCGCCGCCAGCGCGCCCAGGGCCAGCAGGATGCAAGGGATTCGCACGACTTTCAGCATATCATTTGAGGCGCCGCCGCCATGCTCCTGGACCACTACCGCACCCTGCGCCGCGCCGCCGGCATCCTCGAACGGTCGGCGCGCGCCTGCATCGCCGTCGGGGGCGCCGACCGGGCGGACTACCTGCAGGGGCTGCTGACCAACGACGTGGCGGCGCTCGCGCCCGGCGCGGGCTGCTACGCCGCCTACCTGACGCCGCAGGGCCGGCTCATCGCGGACATGGACGTGTTCAACCTCGGCGAGCGGCTGCTGCTGGACGTGGACGCCGGCGTCGGGCCGCTGCTGACCGCGCGCTTCGAGGAGCTCGTCTTCGCCGAGGACGTCGACGTCGCCGACTGGGGCGCGGCCTGCGCCGGCTACGGCGTCCACGGCCCCGCCGCCCTGGACGTGGCGGCCGCCGCGCTCGACGCCCTGGGCATCGCCTGCGAGACGCCGGCCGGCGTCCGCGGCCTCGAGCCCCACGGCTGCTGCCGCGCGGCGGCGGACGGCGGCGAGACGACGGCCGTGCTGCGGACCGACGCGCTCG
Organism: Vicinamibacterales bacterium; assembly: GCA_963665465.1. GTDB lineage: Bacteria > Acidobacteriota > Vicinamibacteria > Vicinamibacterales > UBA8438 > JAAXGX01. The sequence continues at coordinate 1,351,901 of OY762226.1, read as the reverse complement.
GCGTGCCGGGCGTCGCCGTGGCCGTTCCGCGCGAGCGCGCCGCGGCGCTGCACGCGGCCCTGCTGGCGGCGGGCGGCGCCGACGTCGACCCCGCGGCGGCCGAGACCGTGCGCCTCGAAGCGGGCCGGCCGCGGTTTCCCGTCGACATGGACGGCGAGACCATCCCCCTGGAGGCCGGCATCGAGGACCGCGCGATCAGCTTCACCAAGGGCTGCTACGTCGGCCAGGAGGTGGTCGTCCGCATCCTGCACCGCGGCGGCGGGCGGGTGGCCAGGCGGCTGGTCGGGCTCGCGCTCGGTCCGGCGGGCGGCGCCGACGCCGCGGCCGTCCCCGAGCGGGGCGCGGCGGTGCGGCGCGCGGGCGAGCCGGTCGGGCAGATCACCAGCGCGGCGGCGTCGCCCGCCCTGGGGCAGGTGATCGCCCTGGGCTACCTGCCCCGCGACCTCGCGGAGACGGGCACGCAGGTGGAAGTCGACCTGCCGGCCGGGCGGGGCGGGGGAGTCGTCGCCGCGACACCGTTCGTCGATCCCGCGTCCGCGGCGGCCCGGGAGGCGTGAGGCCGCATCCGGGACCGGCCGTGCGGCGCCGCGGTCACGAGGCCGGGCGGCCGGCCTCGCGGTCGCACTCCGCGATGGCCTGGCCGACGGCCTCGAAGATGCGCCGCGCGAGCTCCTGGGAGACGTGCTCGCGAATGGCGCCGCAGGGCACGACGACCGTCTCTTCCGTCGTTTCGACGGCGACGTCCCAGCGGGCGCGCTCGGGCATGTCGGGCACCCCGGCCGAGGCGTCCGCGCCGGCCGGCTCCGGCCCGCCGAACCGCCGCGCCCGGGCCGTCGAGAGCGGCACGTCGCCGAACCGGACCTGGACGGCCCTGACGTCGCGCTTCGGGATGCGCCGCTCCCCCCAGTAGAACGCGCCGGCGTCCTGGGCGAAGAAGAGCAGGCCGTCGGGGACGGGCACCTCGGCGACGACCGAGCGCCCCTCGGCGCCGAGCCGCTCGCGCCGTTGCTCGTGACCCCGGCGATAGCCCTGGAGCGCCGTCGCCATGCGCAGCGCGGCGAAGACGAGCAGGACGACGACGGCGATCCCGATCAGATCGCGCATGCGGGGAATTATGCTATAGGGCTGCCCGCCGGCGGCGGATGCAATGGGTATGGAATCGGTAATCGTCCACTATCAGGAGATCGCCCTCAAGGGGAAGAACCGTCCCTGGTTCGTCGAGCGCCTCGTCACGAACCTGCGGCAGGCCCTGGCGGACCTCGATATCGTGCGCGTCCGCGCGCTGATGGGGCGCATCGAGGTGGTGCTGGGCCCGGACACCGACTGGGACGAGGTCCGCGCCCGGCTCGGCCGCATGTTCGGGGTGGCCAACTTCGCGCGCGCCCGCCGCACCGGCCGCGACCTCGACGAGCTGGCGGCCGCCATTCTGGCCGACCTCGACGGCCGCACGCCGCGCAGCTTCCGCATCACCGCGCGGCGCGCCGACAAGGCCTACGCGTTCAAGTCGCCCGAGATAGAGCGGCGCGTGGGGGGGCTGATTCACGAGGCCCGCGGCTGGCCGGTCGATCTCGGCGACCCCGAGCTCAACGTGCGCATCGAGATCCTGCCGCGCGAGGCCTTCTACGCCCTCGACCGGAACCCCGGCCCCGGCGGCCTGCCGTCGGGGGTGAGCGGGCGGGTGCTGTGCCTGCTGTCGGGCGGCATCGACTCGCCGGTGGCCGCCTACCGCCTGATGAAGCGCGGCTGCCGCGTCCGGTTCCTGCACTTCCACAGCTACCCCATCCTGTCGCACGCGTCGCAGGACAAGGTGCGCGACATCGCCCGGCTGCTGACGCGCTACCAGCTCGCCTCGCGCCTCTACATGGTGGCGTTCGGCGAGATCCAGAAGCAGGTGGTGGTGTCCGTCGCGCCACCGCTGCGCGTGGTGCTCTACCGCCGGCTGATGATGCGCATCGCCGAGCGGCTGGCGCGGGCGGCCGGCGCCGGGGCGCTGGTCACCGGCGAGGCCCTGGGCCAGGTCGCCTCGCAGACGCTCGAGAACCTGGGCGTCATCGACTCGGTGGTGTCGAGCCTGCCGATCCTGCGGCCGCTGGTCGGCTCGGACAAGAACGAGATCTCCGACGAGGCGATCGCGCTGGGCACGTATCCCATCTCGATCATTCCCGACCAGGACTGCTGCCAGCTCTTCACGCCGCGCCACCCGGCGACCAAGGCCCGGCGGGGCGAGATCGAGGCCGCCGAGCGGGGGCTGCCCGTCGACGAGCTGGTCGCCCGGGCGGTCGAGGCCGCCGAGCGCGAGGATTTCAGCTTTCCGGCAGATGGGGGTGCAGGATCCCGCTGAGATAGTCGCGCAGCGCCTCGCGCGTGCTGCGGAAGGCGAGCTCCGCCCAGGGAATGGCGTCCACCCCGAACCAGGCGGCCTCGAGCGACTCGTCGTCCGCCCGCAGCTCGCCCCCGACCGCGGTCGCCGCGTAGACGACGATGATCGGCGTGCGGCCGGTGTAGGAGTAGAGGTTGATCAGGCCGTCCAGCCGGATGTGGAGGTTGGACTCCTCCAGCGCCTCGCGGGCCGCAGCCGCCGCCAGCACCTCGCCGCGGTCCACGTAGCCCCCGGGGAAGACCCACTTCCCGTAGCCCGGCTCGATGGAGCGCCGCACGAGAGCGATTTGGCCGTCGGCGCCGCGAATGACCGTGCCGACCGCGATCTTCGGGTCGAAGTAGACGATGTGGCCGCAGCCCCCGCAGGCGGGCCGCTCGGCCTCGCCGGCCTTGACCACCCGCGGCTCGAGCCCCCCGCCGCAGAGGGGGCAGAAGCGGTAGGGCGCGTCGTGCTGGTGGGCCGGCATCCGCAGTCGGACCCTACCGTATAATCGACGAACATGTCTATCCTCAAGGTGGCGCGCATGGGACACCCCGTGCTGCGCACCCCGACGCGGCCCCTGGAGCCGTCCGAGATCGACACGCCGCCCATCCAGCGCCTCATCGACGACATGTTCGACACCATGCGCGAGTACCGCGGCATCGGCCTGGCCGCGCCCCAGGTCCACGAGAGCCTGCGCCTGTTCGTGGCCGGCGTCGACGACCCCGATTCCAGCATGCCGCCCGTGGTGCTGATCAACCCGGTGGTCGAGCCGGTCGGCGCCGCGACCGAGGAGGACTGGGAGGGCTGCCTCAGCATCCCCGACCTGCGCGGCCGCGTCCCGCGCGCCGCCGACATCCAGGTGACCGCCTGCGACCGCTTCGGCGTCCAGGTCTCGCTGACCGCCTCGGGCTTCCCCGCGCGCGTCATCCAGCACGAGACCGACCACCTCGACGGCGTGCTCTTCCTCGACCGCATGGCCTCGCTCGAGAGCCTGACCTTCCTCCAGGAGTACGGCCGCTACTGGGACAAGGAGGACGCCGCGGTGTCCGGGGCGTAGCCGCATGGACTTCGACGCCGCAGCCCAACTCGCCGCCGTCGAGCGCTCCACCGCGCTGCCGGAGCGCGACGGCCGTCCCGCCCGGACGGTCACGCTCGCGCGCAGCTTCGCCGCGACGCTCGACGACCTGTGGGACGCCGTGACCAACGCCGAGCGCATCCCGCGCTGGTTCGCGCCCGTCAGCGGCAATCTCGAGCTCGGCGGCCACTATCAACTGGAGGGCAACGCGGGCGGCACCATCACGGCCTGCCGGCGGCCCTCGAGCTTCGCCATGACCTGGGAGTTCGGCGGGCAGATGAGCTGGGTGGAGGTGCGCCTCGCGGGCGACGGCGCCGGCCGCGCGCGGCTCACGCTCATCCACACTTCGCACCTCGCGCCGCCCTTCGAGCAGTACGGGCCCGGCGCGACCGGCGTCGGCTGGGAGATGGCGCTCGGAGGACTGGCGCTGCATCTCGAGCAGCCGGCCGAGCCGAAACCCGACGAAACCGCCTTCGCCGCCTCGCCCGAGGGCAAGGCATTCATCACCGGCAGCAGCGACGCGTGGGGGCAGGCGGCCGTCGCGGCCGGCGAGGACCCCGACGCCGCGCGGGCCGCGGCACGGCGCACCGCCGCGTTCTACACGGGCGAGGCCGCCGAACCGGACGAGCCCGCCGGGCCGGCCTGAGGCGCGGGCGCTCCCGGAACCAAGGAGCCGCGAATCGTGTCCACCGTCGAAGATCGCCTCGCCGCACTCGGCCTCGAGCTGCCCCCGACCGCCAGCCCCGTCGCCAACTACGTCCCCGCCGTGCGCACCGGCAACCTGCTGTTCATCGCCGGCCAGATACCCCGCGACGCGGATGGCCGGCTGATCACCGGCCGGGTCGGCGACACGATGGACGTCGACGCCGCCTACCAGGCCGCCCGCTCGTGCGCGCTGCAGGCCCTCGCGGCCGTGAAGGACGCCATCGGCGACCTCGACCGCGTCGTCCGGGTCGTGCGCGTCATGGGGTTGGTGAACGCTGGTCCCGACTTCGGGGAGCAGCCGGCGGTGATCAACGGGTTCTCGGACCTGATGGTGGAGGCGTTCGGGGATGCTGGGCGGCATGCGCGGGTGGCGTACGGGGCAGGGTCGCTGCCTGGGGGGGTGCCGGTTGAGGTGGAGGTGTTGGTTGAGGTGGGGGAGGGGGAGATCTGAGGCGGGATGGCATCCGCTGCCGTACCTTCATAAGTTGGTTTCTGGGGTATCCATTTAACCGGAGTCAGGGGGGAAGTCTGGGGCAACGAATTTCCCCTCGCGCCGGGGCGACGGTTGTTTCAGGTGCTCGAAGTCGCATCGCCCACGAACCGGTGTGCTACCACGACCTCAGCGCAGCCGGAAAGTGCCGCCAGCCCCCGGCGGGTGCGTGGGCACCCGCCGAGCCTCGCGTGTCCTTCGGCGGCCCGCCCGCCGCGAACATGGCGTTGGGCAACTCCGGCAACATGGACACCCCAGAGTTGGTTAATTGATGTTACCTATCCTCTCAATCAGGCTGCCCCGCCCGTGCGCACGTTATGGGTTCCTGAGTCACCGGCGCCCGAGAGATACTTGTGCAAACAACTGCGGCGCACCGGTAGTACTTGCCGGAACCCGTGTCGCCGTCGTACCGTTCTTTCCCGGCAGGTCCCGACACCCGGGCGCGCTACGGGCTGACTGGCGTGGCCGACATTATCAACACACCAACATTCTACAGCCCGGCCACCCCGCGGCGTGGCACAAAGGGGGGTATCGATGAACCAGCCGGACCCGCAATCGCGGAATTTCGAGAAGGTAATGTCGGGTATCCAGTTTGGAACACTCAAGATTCCCCAGTTTCAGCGCGAATTTGTGTGGCCGCGGGAAAAGTCGGCCAAACTGATCGACAGCATCCTAAAAGGCTTTCCGATCGGCACGTTTATCCTGTGGAAGACTAGGGAGCAGCTCCGCTTCGTGAAAAACATCGGTGGACAGACGCTCCCCCCGACTCCCAAGGGCGACTATTCCGAACAGGTCCTCGACGGCCAGCAGCGGCTCACGAGCCTCTACGCTGCCTGTAAGGGACTAACGGTCACCCGAGACGAGCGGCCCGAAGACTTCCGAAAGATCTTCGTGCATCTCGACGCCGACGCTGACGACGGTGCGGAGGCACCGCTCGTGGCCATTGCTCCGCAGGGAGATGTCGCCTCGACCGACAAGGACGGCGATTGCGTCCGTCTGGTCGACCTGCTCAAAGGCGACTTCGAACTGCTCGCGAGCCTCAACGCCAAGCGACGGCAGCGACTTCAGAATTACCAGAGGCGGCTCCAGACCTACCAATTCTCCGTGATCCTGATCCAGGATGCACCAATTGACGTCGCTACGGAAATCTTCACGCGAATCAACGTCAGCGGGCAGCCCCTTTCGGTCTTCGAGATCATGGTCGCCAAGACTTACGACCAGGAAACTGAATTCGACTTGGCCGAGCGGTACAGGGCGCTACGAACGCGCCTGGAGACCGTGGATTACGGCACCGTCCCGCCGGCCGCGCTACTCCAACTTGTCAGTCTACTCATGGTCGGTCAATGCCGGAAGCAGGATATCCTGCGGTTGAATACAGTCGAATTCCGCGAGACTTGGGCAACCATTAAGGAAGCCGTCGAAGCCGCGTGTGATTACTTTCGGAGCTACTTTCGGATTCCGGTATCTAAACTCCTCCCGTACGCCGCGCTGATTGTGCCCTTCGCGTACTATTTTGCCAAAGCCGGCAAGGAGCCGAAGGGCGACCAGCGCAATTGGATGCGGGAGCTCTTTTGGAGAATCTCGCTCTCCGGCCGGTACACGTCGGCCCTTGAGACGAAGCTTGCTGTCGATATCAAGCGGGTCGATGCAGTGCTATTGGGCAGGGAACCCAACTACGACGACATGGACCTCGGTGTGGATCTCAGCGCGGATTCGATAGAATCGTATGGGTACTTCAACGCTGGACGTAGTTTTGTCAAGGCGATTCTCTGTCTGTACTCATACCAGCAACCTGAATCCTTCGCTTCCGGTGCGAAGGTGCATGTGGCCAACGACTGGTTGCAACGAGCCAACAGCAAGAATTACCATCACTTCTTTCCTCGAGCCTACCTGATGAAGCACGGCGAGGAACCGTGGTACATCAACCACATTGCCAATATTACTATCGTGGACGACTACCTCAATAAGAGGGAGATTAAGGCCAAGGCGCCATCTGACTACATGGGAACGTTCAGAAGAGAAAATCCGCACCTTGGCGAAACGATGAAAACGCACCTGATTAATCTCGACACATTCGGGGTCTGGGAGGACGATTACGATCGTTTTTTTCGGGAGCGTTGCAAGCTGATAGCCAGGAAGCTGCGGGCATGGATACCCAAGCGATCCATCGACGGGGTCGGGGGTTGCCGCGTGATGAAGACTACGACCCGAACGACCTATCGCCGGGCGATGATGCTAGCGTGGACGAGTAGTTGGCAACGAGGAGCGGGCGACCGGTGGTGGTCGTGTGAGGTGAGGTGGATCACGTTGCCTATAATGCTGTTGAGGTAGGCACTGATGGTGCGGCGATGGTGTATGTCAAGTGTTATCGGGCTATCTATTGCCGAGGCTGCGATTAACTTAGAACTAGAAATGGTCGTGCGGGCAGTAGGCGGCCTGCAAGTGGCCGCAAATTGGCCGACGGCTCAATTGATGGCGCGAGCTCCTCACTTTATGGACTTCGGGAGGTCATTTATGAACAAGCCGAGAATCTCTCGCCTTCCGATGTCCTTGTTCTTGTGGCCCAGGTCTTTCCGTACTGCGAGCATCAGGTTTGCAACGCGCAGCAACGTGTCGTAGCCTGCGTGCTGGTTTAACGCAGAAATTCTGAACCCATGAAACTCCTGGACCATCTCATCTGATCCCCAGATAGTCAACTTCTCGGTGATATCGGCCGTGGCCTTTACCATTTCCTGTTCGTTGAGTTTCTTCCGTCCGCCTTTGCCGCCGAACGCGATCCCGAACAGGAGTCTGATGATATCCTCATATACGGGAATCTTCTTCTCTCTCAACTGGGCAACGATCGCTGCTCGTCTTTCAAGATGTTTGACGATAAAGTGCCCGGCAATAGTCAGCACGCCGCCGAGGGTTGCGGCGGCGATGGCGGCGCCGACCGCGGGTGTAGCCGACAACGCACGCCACAGCGAAGTGACAGCCCAGTAAACCAGTAGGAGGATCACGGCAAGCAACACGAATCCAAGAAACACTTGCCACTTGGTCTGCGAACCGTGCGGAGCCATTACTCCTCCAGGTGACTGTCGACATCAAGGTAGCGATGAGCCGGCCGGCCCGTCGAGGGTGCCCTGCCGCTTTCGCGCTGTCGCTCGTTCTGCGTGCAACCGGCCAAGCTCCACGGCGGAGTGATCCGCGAACCTCATCGCGTCCGCGATCGCCCGATGTCCAGCCTTCTCCGCGATCAGCCGGTGCATCTCCTGGCACACGCGGCGGTAGGTGGGATGGCCCTGGGGCGCGGTCCGCAACTCGATGACGTGCATCGCTTCGCGCGCGTTGATCTGCAGGTAGAAGCGGATCCGGTACGCCATTGACACGGCGTACTGTGCCACCACCGGTGAGTTCGTGATGTCCAAGCGGCGGTGCAGATCGGCGGCGTCCTCGGTGACGCGGCGCCAGTCGCGGGCGGCGCCCACGTCGTCGATGGCGGAGGGGCGCGTGCGCCCGTGGGCTGGTGTGAGGTGCTGCCAGTCGATGGTGAGCATGCGGTGGCGTTGCAGATCGCGGAACGCGCCGTAGTCGGAGAGGACGTCGAAGGTGTACGCCGCCCGCTCGAAGGCCCGTCCGGGCTTGTGGCGCCGGTTCGCGCGGTCCCCGACGTAGGCGCGCAGCGCGCGCATCCGATCCTCCAGCGGCATGACCCGGGCCGTGGCGATGAGCTGGTCGTGGGGTAGCGGGGAAGCGGAGTACAACGCGGCCGCGACGACGTTGATCTCCCCGTCGGGGTCAAAGTCGGTCAGCGTGACCTCGGGCCGAGACTCGGCATCGAGCTGGCCGACCAGTTCATCGGTCACCTGCGCGGTGGCTGCTCGCCGGCCAGCGAGGTACTCGGCCCACCGCACGCCCCGGTCAGGCCGATCCACCCGGGTCAGGAACGCCGGGATCACCTTGCGCAGCTCGGGCAGCATCAGTTCGCCCGTGGCGCGGGCCTCGGCCAGCGGATGCGCCCGCAACCGAAGCAGCAGCGCCTCGTAGGCCTGTCCCGAGCCGTAGATGCCGACGTTGGACCGCGTCGCCGCCGGCAGCAGGCCGCGCAGTGCGTCGAGCGCGCGGGCCCGGGTCGCCGCGCCGTAGACCGCGTCCGAGTCCTCCTTCGACTGCGGGTGGAGGCGGCGGAAGTGCGCCTGCATCGGCTCTATCCAGCGGGCGTAGGTCTCGAAAGCGCGGTCGAGGCGCTCGACGTAGAGGGCGCGCAGCGCGGGGTCGTCGATCTCCGCGGGGACGACGTACTTCCAGCGGCCGCCGGGGCGGTCGGTGTACGGGACGTAGCGGGTGGACTGCTCCAGGTAGGACATGAGCCGGCCGCGCTCGAGCACCTTGGTGAGGACGTTCGAGACGCCCTCGCAGGCGATGTGGGCGCCGCCGAGCTGGGCGACGGAGTCGTCGCCGTAGTCGCCGAAAACGCGGGCGTAGAGGCGCTCGGCGCGCTCGAGGCCGGCGGTCGAGGTGCGGGCGTCGCCGGCCCGGATGTGGTCGAGGAACTCGTCGAGGAAGAGGCGGCGGACGGACTTGGCCGAGCGGGAGTAGCGCGCGAAGAGGGCGCCCTTGACGACCTCCGGCAGGTTGGTCAGGACGAAGACCGGGCTGTCGGTGTTGCCGAAGTACGGCGCGAGCGCCTCGCACTCGGCCGGGGTGAACGATTCGACACCTGAGGCTGAATGCACCACGCTGTCCTCAGCCTTCCTCCGTCCAGGCAGCTGGCGGCCACGGGGTGACCTCGTGGCCCATCGCGCGCAGCAGAGCGCCGAACGAACTGGTCAGCTTGCGGAACGACCGGCATCGGCGATGAGCGGCCTCCATGGAGAACATCGCACTGAAGGCGGGCTGATCCGTCGTCTCGAAATAGCTTCCGCCCGGGTGCATTCGGGCTTCCAACTGTTCCTTCGCGCCGCGCGGCGCCTCGGGCTCCGGGTGGGGAACGGCATCAGGCCTGATGCCTCCATGGCCCCGCAGTGACTCGATCGCGGCCAGAAACCATGCCTCGTATTCCCGGTGCGGCAGGACGACTTCGCAGGGGACTTCTCCGGCCGCGGCGACAGCCCACTGTTGCACCGCGGCCCCCAGCGCAGCCGGGCAATCCCTGTCGCCGTCGAACATGACAAGGATGCCGCCGCAGTTCTGTTGAAGGCGCGCCAGTCTGATGGATTTCTCGAGCTCGGGTCGCTGGACCAACTGACCGCGGTTGCGCCTGATCGGTCTGCCGATCGTCGTCTCCCAGGACTCTGCTTCCGCAATCAGCCGCCGCAACAGAACCGGAGCCGCGTCCACCTCGCCATGGCCCTCCACGATCGGCTGTATCGTCACTTCGGCAATTCCTCGAACAACGTGATCTCGTGCGGTTCGAGCGCCGACCGGGCGGCGCCTGCCAGCGCATTGGACCGCAGCAGTTCACCTGCTCCCATCAGACGTTCCCTCAAGGCTGCCCGCGAGCTGTCGGCTACCGGTGCTACGTGGCTCGCTCCGTCTTCCCAACCCACCATTCGGAGATGGCGGTCCTCAATCCACGAGGCGTCGAGGACATCGGGACTGTGGGTCGTCACAACTACCTGCATGAAACGCGCGGCGTGCCTCAACAGGTCGAGGATCGCACCAAGCGCACCAGGATGCATCGTGGCTTCCGGTTCCTCGATCACGAGAACGGACGGTTGCGGCTGCTGGAAGACCGCCGCGAACAGGCCCAGTGCCCGCAGTGTGCCGTCGGACATGTGGAACGCCGAGAACTTCACCCGTCGGGAGCTGGCCGCCTTCTGCTCGAACTCCAACGAGAGCTTGTCGCCCTGCCTGGTCGGCCGCACGTCAATCGTTCCCGGCGCGACGCTTTCGAGCAGAGCGCGAATCTTCTGCCAATCGCCGGGCGACTCCCGTTCTATTTCGCGCAGCACATTGGCGGTGTTGCTCCCGTCGGGATGTAGCCGAGTCCCGCCACTCGGATCCTGCGTCTCTCGGAGCACAGCCGGGTCGATCCGGTACGCCTGCATCTTCGTCAGAAACTGCAGAACCCAATAGAAGCGCTTGTCGCCCGCGATCAGGGGCAGCGCCAGCGCGCTGGCGTCCAAAACGGGCTTCAGCGAGTCTGCACTGGTTCCAAATTCGTCGCCGACGCGATCGAACCAGTTTCGCGACCCGTCAGTCAGCTCGACGGCGCATTGCTCACGGACGACTTCGAATCCACGGCTCCCTGCGGGACCCAGCTCGAAGGCATAGACGGCTCGTCTCGTGTCCGGGTTCACGTTTTCCAACTCGACCTTCAGTCCCAGGTTGAACGCGCGCGTGATCGCATCGCGATATCCGACGGCTCCGATCCCCCGTCGACGATCGAATACGGCCGGCAGCGGGGAGGTCATCGCCTCGGCGAGAAACGCGAACAGGTCGCCGAGGTTGCTCTTGCCGGCGCCGTTCTGCCCAATCAGAAAGGTCGGATTGTCGAGCTCGATGCTCGCGGCGGGAAAACTCCGGAACCGCTTCATCGACACGCGGCGAAGGAGCGGCACGGCGGCCACGGCCTTCGGTGACGGGGCGTCCGAAGCGGGATGCGGCACGCCGTATAATCTACAGCGCACCGCGGGCCGTCAACCGGCCGGTCGTGACCACGTGAACGTAATCCTCGTTCCCGGCTTCAATCCGGGTCCCTACACCGGCGCCGGCAACAACACCTACCTGCTCCCCGGCCGCGAGCCGACGCTGATCGACGCCGCCATGGGCGATCTGCGCCACGTGGCGGGGCTGGAGCGGGGGCTCGGCTCGGCACGGCTGGCGCGGGTGGTGGTGACGCACGCCCACGTCGACCACGCGGCGGGGTGCAAGGGGCTGGCCGAGCGCTGGCCGGCGGCCGAGTTCGTGAAGATTCCCTGGCCGAAGCAGGATGCGCGCTACCTGGTCGACTGGCGCGCCGTCGGGGACGGGGAGCACGTGGCCGCGGGCGACGGGCGCCTGCGGGTGGTGCACACGCCCGGCCATGCGCCCGACCACGCCTGCCTCTTCGACGAGGCCGAGGGCGTCCTGTTCTGCGGGGACCTGCTGATACAGGGCGGCACGGTGGTCATTCCGGCCGGCTTCGGCGGCAGCCTGGCGGACTACCTGGCCAGCCTGCAGCGGATTCTGGAGCTTGAGCCGGCGCGCGTCCTGCCTGCCCACGGGCCGGAGATCGACGACGTCGCGGCGTTGGTCGAACACTACGTCGACCACCGGCGGCGACGCGAGGAGCAGGTGGTGGCGGCGCTGCGGGACGGCTGCGCCACGCACGAGGCGATCGCCGGGCGCATCTACGACGAGCTGCCGGCCAACCTGCGCCGGCCGGCCGCCGAGACCGTGCGGGCGCATCTCGTCAAGCTGCACGACGAGGGGCGGGCACGGGAAGAGGATGGCCGGTGGGTTCTCGTCTAGGTCCAGCAGGAGGGAAACGATGACGGCCAACGCCGCAGACGCAAAGAGCTACGAGAATCCGGGCCTGCTCATCTCGCCGGCGGAGCTGGCGGCGCCGATCGGAGGGGACGCGGAGACGGACCGGACGGACGGCGAGGTGGTGGTCCTCGACCTGCGGCCCGCGGAGCAGTTCGCGGCGGGGCACCTGCCAGGCGCGGCGCACCTGGACCTGTTCGGCGTCAGCCTGGTCGACACGGATCCGGCGCCGCTCGACGCGTTCCTCTGGATCATCGCGCACCTGCTGGCCGCGCGGGGCGTCTCGGCGGCGCGGCCGGTGGTGGCGTACGACGAGCAGTCGGGCATCCGCGCGGCGCGCGCGTTCTGGTTCCTCGAGCTGTTCGGCCATCCCGACGTGCGCGTGCTCGACGGCGGCTTCGGGGCCTGGCAGCGGGCGGGACTGCCGGTGACGCGCGAGGCGCGGCCGCCCCGCAAGGCCGACTGGGAGGTGGCGCGCAACGACGAGCGCGTGCTGTCCACCTGGAAGGACGTGCTGGGCCGGCTCGGCCGCCCGGACACCGTCGTCCTCGACACGCGCAGCGACGGCGAGTACCTGGGCACGAACGTGCGGGCCAGGCGGGGCGGCGCCATCCCGGGCGCGGTGCACATCGAGTGGACCCGCAACCTGGCCGCCGACGGCACGTTCAAGCCGGCGGCCGAGCTGCAGGCCATGTACGAGGCGGCCGGCGTCACGCGCGACAAGGAGGTCGTCTCGTACTGCCAGGGCGGCTACCGCGCCGCGCACAGCTACCTGGCGCTGCGCCTGCTCGGCTACCCGCGCGTGCGCAACTACCTGGGCTCGTGGAAGGAGTGGGGCGACCGGGAGGACCTGCCCATCGAGACGCCCGGCGCCTGAAGGCTCGCGCATCGCTGCTCGGCACCTGCCCGGGGGGCCGTGCGAGGCCGCGTTCAACGGCTGCCCGTTCTGTTAATATTTGACAAGCGAACGCTTAATAGCGCATCCGGCTATTAAGTTTCGCTGAACGAGACCGGCAGCCCTCATGCAGCGCGGAGAAACGGGCCGCTACGAGGTTACCGCAGCCGGCGGGGAAACGGTACGCGCCTTCGTACCGAATCCGTTGCCGCCGGTGCCCGCGCTCGCGCTCGACGGGCCGCTCCAGCAGTCCCTGGAGTCCGCGGGTCTTGCCCTCGGACGCCTGGACGGCGTTTCGGCCCTCCTGCCGGACAAGGAGTTCTTTCTCTACACCTACGTGCGGAAGGAGGCGGTGCTCTCCTCGCAGATCGAGGGCACGCAATCGTCGCTGTCGGACCTTCTGCTGTTCGAGCTGGACGAGGCGCCCGGCGTGCCGTTCGACGACGTGGTCGAGGTCTCGAGCTATGTCGGCGCTCTCGAGCACGGCCTCGACCGCCTGCGGGGCGGCTTTCCCCTGTCGAACCGCCTGATCCGCGAGATCCACGGCGTGCTGCTGTCCCGAGGGCGCGGTTCCAGCAAGCTGCCGGGTGAATTCCGCCGCTCGCAGAACTGGATCGGCGGCTCGCGGCCCGGCAACGCGCTGTTCGTCCCGCCGCCGCACACCGTCGTGCCCGACTGCATGGCAGGGCTGGAGCGCTTTCTGCACGCGCACGACGACGGACTGCCGACGCTCATGCGCGCCGGCCTCGCCCACGTGCAGTTCGAGACGATCCATCCCTTCCTCGACGGCAACGGCCGCGTGGGGCGGTTGCTCATCACCCTGCTGCTTTGCCAGGCGGGCGTCCTGCGGGAACCGCTGCTGTACCTGAGCCTGTACCTGAAGCAGCGTCGCGGCGCGTACTACGAGCTGCTCGAACAGGTTCGCCGCACCGGCGACTGGGAGCAGTGGCTGGCGTTCTTCCTCGACGGGGTGCGCTCGACGGCCGAGGGCGCGGTGGCGGCGTCCCGCCGCCTGTCGGACGTGTTCGCGTCGGACCGGGCGGCCATCGAACGGCACGGCCGGCGCGCCGGCTCGGCGCTGCGCGTCCATGGCGCGCTCTCCGCGCGCCCGCTGCTCTCGCTGCCCGAGGTTCGCCGGCGAACCGGCTTGTCCTTTCCGGCGTCGTCCGCGGCGATGGACCTGCTCGTCCAGCTCGCGATCGCGCGCGAGATCACCGGCCGCCGCCGCAACCGGCTGTTCGTCTACGACCGCTACCTGTCGATTCTGAACGAGGGGACGGAGGCGGGCTGAGGCCGGGATCCGAACGCCGCATGACCCGTCGGCGCGGGGAACGCACCGGGCGTCCCCCCCGCCGACGGGTTCGTGACTTCCTTCGGGCCCGCGGCCTACCGCTGCGCGGCGGCGCGGTACTCGGCCTGGGCGCCGGCCAGGATGTTGTAGAGGCCGTAGTTGCCCTCGTGGCAGGCGTACTCGTACAGCCGGCCCTCGGCGCGCGTCATCGTCAGCTCGGCGCTCCACGGCGCGGTGAACGCCGTCGGATCGGTGACCGTGAACTGGTAGAGCAGCGTGTCGGCGTCGAGGCGGGAGATGCGCTCCTCCAGGTGCATGAGCGGACCCAGCGCCTCGAGCAGCTCCATGTTCGGGGCCGGGTGCGCGGTGCCGATGTCCTTGAAGTTGGTGGTCTCGATGACGAGCGTGTCGCCCTCCCAGCGGCCGCGGGAGTCGCCGCGCCACTGCTGGATCCCGGCCGGCAGCGCCGGACGCCCGTCGAGCGGGACGATCCGCGAATCGTTGACCATCTCGTTGAGAATCACGACGTGGTCGTCGCCCTGGAACACCTGCACGTAGTTGTTGTAGGCGCCGGGCAGCATCGGCGGGCCGGAGTTGAAGCCGAGGATGCAGCGCTCGTCCACGTCGCGGTCCTCGGGACCGGCGTTGCGGTTGCGGGCTTCCTCGCGCAGGGCCATCCGAGTGCGGCCCGTCTCCGTGTACGACGGCAGCCGGCCGTTCGGCGGATCGGTGATCAGCGACGTGCGCCGGGTGCCGGACACGCGCGTGCCGTCGGCGAACCAGAACCGGTTGTAGCTGCCGGGGTTGCCGGCCGGCGGCGCCGTGTCGACGCGGCCCGCGGCCCGCGCTTCCATCACGGCGATGTCCTCGTCGGTGAGGAACTCCTGGTCGGCCATCTCCTCGGGCCGCTGCAGCGGCGTGACGGAGCTGAAGTCCCAGACGCCCTGCAGGTCCGGCCGCCCGTCGGCGGTGCGCGGAATGGACGTCTCGGCCGGCTGCGCGCCGGCAGACAGCGGCGCCAGCGACCCCAGCGCGAACACGACGGCGAGAACCCGCACGGCAAGCTGAACGTTCATCTTGAATTTCCCCCTTCAGCCGCCACGGCCGCGGCTGTCTTCGTCGCGAGCGCGCCCAGATTGGGGCACCAGCGCCCCCTGCGCCCGCTGGTCCAACCACATAAGGTACAAGGGATTGGCCGCCCTTCGCAATACTTCAGGATGCAGCTTCGCAGCCCCGTCGTCCCTCATCGCGCGCCGAGAGGATTTCGTCTTACTGTCCCCAGGCGTAGTTGACGCGGGCGTAGTAGTAGCCGCCGCTCAGGCCCCAGGGGGTGAACTGGCTGTAGGGCAGGCCGAAGCGCGCGGCGAACAGGTCCATGCGGTCCGAGAAGGTGTCGAGGACGTTCTGGCCGCCCACGGCCAGGGTGACGTCGGCGGCCAGGGGGATGCCGGCCTCCACGTCGAGGATGTAGCGGCCGTCGAGGAGCGGCGCGTCGGCGCGGCGCACCGAGCGCGCGTCGAGGTGGTCGACCCAGGCGCCGTAGTAGTGCAGGCGGGCGAGCAGGCCGACGCGGCCGACCCGCTGGTTGACGGCCACGTTCCAGCGCGTCTCCGGCACGCCCCGCTCCAGGGCCAGCACGTCGCCGGGGCCCAGCAGCTCCGAGTCCTTCGTCACCTCGGTGTCGGTGCGGTTCAGCGCGAAGCTGAAGACCGTGTCGCCGCGCAGCGCCAGCGGCGTGTAGGTGGCGACGACGTCCACGCCCTGCGTGCGCGTGGAGAAGTCGTTGATGAAGAAGCGGAACGAGGCCAGCGTGCGCGCCGACGTGATGCCCTCGGCGAGCAGCAGCGCGCGCTCGTCGGCGGCGAGGTTGAAGAACTGCGACAGGGCCAGGCGGTTGCTGACGTCGACGTGGAAGTAGTCGGCCGTCAGCGTGAACGGTCCGGTGTCGACCACCAGCCCGCCCGTCGCGTTGGTCGACGTCTCGGGGTCGAGCGGCCGGCCGCCCCGCAGCTCCGCGGCCAGGAACGTGGACGGCACGGTGGCGCTGTCGACCAGGTCGAGCGTCTCCGGGTTGATGGTGGACTGCACGTTGAACGTGTTCTGCTGGCCGGGCGTCGGCGCGCGGAAGCCGGTGCTGACGCCGCCGCGCACGGACACCGCGTCGCTCAGCCCGTAGCGGGCCGACAGCTTGCCGTTCGTCGTGGCGCCGAACACGTCGAAGTGCTCGAAGCGCACGGCGCCGCCGACCGTCCAGCGGTCGTCGGGCTGCCGCAGCTCGACGTCGCCGTAGAGGGCGGCGTTGGCGCGCGTCCAGGTGCCGGCCGTGTAGTCGGGGAAGCCCGGGAAGCCGTTCGAGCCGGAGACGAACCCCTGCGCGGCGTACGGCCCGACCTCCCATGACGGCCGGCCGCCCTCGCGGATCGTGAAGCGCTCGTCGCGCCACTCGGCGCCGCCGGCCAGGTGGATCAGCTCGGTGGCGGCGTAGGAGAGGTCGAAGTTGAGGTTCACCTCCGCCTGCCGGTAGAGGCCCGGATCGAAGTCGCGCGGGCTGGCGGGGCCGAGCGAGGCGTTGACGGTGTTGAACAGGAAGAAGTCCGCCTCGTGGGCGCCGTAGCTGGCGCTGGCGTCCCAGTTCAGGCCGCTGTCCGCGCTGCGCCGCACGCCGGCCACCGCCGATACGTCGGTGATGACGCCGCTGAAGCTCGGGGTGAAGCCGCCCGGGGCAATCTCCTGGAAGGTGAAGCAGTTGGGGTCGCCGAACACCTGCGCCAGGGCCGCCTGGTCGGGCCGGTGGGCGGCGATCGGCACGGCGGGGCAGCCGGCCGAGCCGTCACGCACACCGTCGCGCGCGTCGAGCACGTCGCCGACGAGCAGCGACTGGCCGCTGTCGAGGCTGAAGATGTTGGCGCGCGTGTTGGGGTTGCGGTAGTAGAACCCCTGGGTCGCCGCCTTCTCGGCGTAGTTGGCGTGGCCGTAGACCTGCACGTCGCGGGCGAGCTGGCGGCCGAAGTTGCCGAACAGCTTCACCTCGTCGTCCACCCGCGAGTCGCCCCAGATCTGCACCGGGTCGGCCACGCTGGTGTTGCCGGCGGCGATCAGCGCCGCGGCGTCGGCGCGCTGCACGCTGCGGCTGGTGGGGTCGGCGTTGCCGTACTCGAAGCTGAGGTTGGCAAACCCCGTCTCGCCGAGCGGCAGGCCGACGTTGCCGGCGATGTTGTAGGCGTCGCCGTCGCCCGCGCGGTAGGTGCCGGTGTTGAACTCGAGGCTGCCGCCCTCGCGGGCGTCCTTGAGCAGGAAGTTCAGCACGCCGGCGATGGCGTCCGAGCCGTACTGCGCCGACGCGCCGTCGCGCAGCACCTCCACCTGCCGCAGGGCGATCGACGGGATGGTCGAGATGTCCGGCCCCTGCGTGCCGTCGGTCACGCCGCCGAACCAGACGAGAATCGCCGAGCGGTGGCGGCGCTTGCCGTTGACCAGCACCAGCGAGTGGTCGTGGGCGAGGTTGCGCAGGCTGGCCGGCCGCACCAGCGAGGCCGCGCCGCTGATCGGGTGCGTCGCCACGTTGAACGACGGGACCAGCGTGCGGAGCTGGTAGTCGAGCGTCGTCACGCCCTGGCGCATGACGTCCTCGAACGGGATGGCGTCGATGGGCACCGGCGACTCCGTCACCGAGCGCGGCCGGCCGCGGCTGCCGACGACCACCACCTGCTCGGCGAGCTCGACCGCCAGCTCGACGGCGAGGGTGACGGTCGCCGCGGCCCCGAGCGCCACCGCGCGCACGGCCTCGTGGAAGCCGGGCAGCGTGAAGGCCACGTCGTACGTGCCCGGCGGCAGCCCGCTGATGGCGAACGCGCCGGTGCCGTCGGTCACGGCGACCGCGGTCGGGCCGCCGGGCTGCGTCCCGCGCGCCTCCACGGTCACGCCGGGCAGCGCGAGCCCCGTCGCGTCGGTGACGGCGCCCTCGATGGCCGCATCCTGGGCATGCGCGGCGCCGGGCGCCGTGATGCAGGCCAGCCCGGCGAGAGCGACCGCCGCCAGCGTCCTGTGAGAGTAGGTCGTCATGGTCATGTTCCGCGCTCCGCCGGTTCGGCGCGCGCGGGCTGGAACCCGCGCATGCGATCGATGCGCGCCCGATAGCCGCCTGCATGCTTCTCGAGCAGGTCTTCCTGCAGCAGCCAGTTGAGGTCGCGCGTCAGCGTCTTGTCGGTCTTGCCGGCGTACAGCTCGGCAACGGCCGGGCCGAGGCGCCGGAGCTCGGGTCGCGGGACGGGTCGGTCCCGCGCGGTGAGCGCGAGCGTCAGCTCGCGGCGCCGGCTCAGCGCCGGCGACCGGCGCTCCTGCCGGAAGCGCGCGAAGACGAAGTGCTCCCAGGCGATGGAGAGCTGGATTCCGTCGATGTAGTCGCACTGCTCCCGCAGTCCGTCGACGAAGCCCTGCAGCGCGTAGAGCAGGAACCCGAGGGCATCGCCGCGGCCGCCGTTCGCACGGCTCGCGCGGTCGAGCTGGCGGTAGTACTCGGCGCGCGTGAGATTGTAGTGGTTGCTCGGAAGCTGCGCGGACGTCAGCGGCACCCCCGCCCGGGCCATCAGCATGAGCTCGACGAGCCGGGCGGTGCGGCCGTTGCCGTCGCCGAACGGGTGGATCCAGGCGATGTACAGGTGGACGATGATCGCGCGGAGGATCGCCGTGGCGATGCGGCCCGTGCTCTCGTCGGCCGGGAACGAGAGGCCGGGCTCTTCCTCCAGCCAGCGGCAGAGCCGGTCCAGCAGGTAGGGGCAGTCGGCGCGCGGAGCGCCCCGGTAGCGGCCGACGCCGACCGCGTGGGCGGGGATCTCGCCGGGAACGACGCCCTCCTCCAGGTGCTCCTCCAGGCCGGCGAGCACCTGCCGGTTGCACGCCGCGACCCAGGCCGGGCTGAGCCCGAGAGGGCGGTCGCGGATGAGGTCGTCGGCGATCGCGCCGCAGGCCCGGACGACGTTGTCCACCTCCCGGCCGAGGTACTCCTGCGACGGCGGCAGCTCGAGGCGTCCGTCCACCCGCGCGCGAATCTGTTCCATGCTGAGCGTGTTGCCCTCGATGGCGGTGGTCGCCTGGACGCCCTTGACGAGGTAGAGCGTCTGCATCTCGCGGGCGGCGCCGGGCGGCAGGGCCGCGCCGGCGATCTGCCGGCAGAGAGCCGCCGCCTGGCCCAGCAGCGTCCAGAGACTGGGCGTCGCGGCGCGGAGATCGACCGTGAAGGTGATCCACGGATGACTCCGCTCGTACGCGCGACGGTCCATCACACAGATTCTAGCTCCAAAAATGTCCCGACAGATGTCCCCTCGAATGTCCGTCGTGTCCGACCCGGACCTGTACCCTATACTTGCCTTGATTGAAGGAGCGTCATGGACACTGTCACCGACTTCATCCACGTCAACCGCGACCGCTACGTCGACGAGCTCAAGCAGTACCTGGCCATCCCGAGCATCAGCGCCCTGCCCGAGCACGCGGGCGACGTGCGGCAGTGCGCCGAGTGGACGGCCGCCGAGATGGGGCGCGTCGGCCTCGAGAACGTCCGGCTGCTCGACACGCCGGGCAACCCCGTGGCGTACGGGGACTGGCTGCACGCGGAGGGGGCGCCGACCATCCTCTTCTACGGCCACTACGACGTGCAGCCGGTCGATCCGCTGGAGCTGTGGGAGTCGCCGCCGTTCGAGGCGACGGTGCGCGAGGGCGAGATCTACGCGCGCGGCGCGGCCGACGACAAGGGGCAGGTGTTCATGCACCTGAAGGCCGTCGAGGCCTGCCTGCGGCAGACGGGGAAGCTGCCGGTCAACATCCGCTTCATCCTCGAGGGCGAGGAGGAGATCGGCAGCGTGCACCTCGACGCGTTCGTGCGCGACCACAAGGACGACCTGGCGGCCGATGTCGTGGTCATCTCCGATTCGCCGATGTTCGACCGCGGCGTGCCTTCCATCTGCTACGGGCTGCGCGGCCTGACCTACCTGCAGATCGACCTGCGCGGCTCGCACAGCGACCTGCACTCCGGGTCGTTCGGCGGCGCGGTCGCCAACCCGGCCTTCGTGCTCGCCCAGGTGCTGGGCCAGATGAAGGACCGCGGCGGGCACGTCAGGGTGCCGGGCTTCTACGACGACGTGCGGCCGCTGCGCGACGAGGAGCGCGCCGAGTTCGCCCGGCTGCCGTTCAACGAGCGCCGCTACCGCCACGAGCTGGGCGCCCCGAAGCTGTTCGGCGAGCGCGGCTACACGACCCTGGAGCGGCTGTGGGGCCGCCCGACGTTCGATGTCAACGGCCTGCTGTCGGGGTTCACGGGCGACGGCGCGAAGACGGTCATCCCGGCGGTCGCGATGGCCAAGGTGAGCATGCGCCTCGTGCCCGACCAGGATCCGGACCGGATCGCCGACCTGTTCGAGGCCCATCTCCGGAAGGTGACGCCGCGCACCGTCGAGCTGCAGGTCACGCGCATGCACGGCGGCAAGCCCTGGATGACCGACTTCGACAACCCGTTCGTGCAGGCGGCGGGGCGCGCCATCGAGCAGGGCTTCGGCCGCCGGCCGGTGTTCAACCGGGAGGGCGGCTCGATTCCGGTCGTCGCGACGTTCCAGGAGGTGCTCGGCCTGCCGTCCGTGCTGTTCGGCGTCGGGCTGCCCGACGAGAACGCGCACGCCCCGAACGAGAAGCTCGACCTGGGCAACTTCCACAACGGCATCGTCGCCTCGGCCGCGCTCTACAACGAGATCGGCGCCTGCTGAAAGGCGCGCACAGCGCGCCTCGGCGGCAGCGGCGCGGGGCGAAGGGGTCCCCGCAAGCGAACGCCGGGGGTTCGGGGCGAAGCCCCGTCTGAAGTTAGTTGAGGCTGGCCATCCGCCGCCGCAGCGCCTTGACGTGCTCCCAGATCTGGGCGTGCTCCTCGCCGTCCTCCTGCCGCTCGCGCTCGCCGCCGGAGGTGAAGCGCAGGTACGCCTCGAGGTCGCGCAGCGCCGCGGAGAAGTCGTTGAGGTGGTACGCCAGCAGTCCCCGGTCGCGCAGCTCGGCCATGGCCGACGGGTCGAGCGCGACCAGCAGCTCGGTCACGGTGTGGCCCTGGGGAAACGACCGCATGCGGACGTACGTCCGCTTGAGGTTGACCAGCATGCGCACGACGATCTGCAGCTTGGTGGCGCGCGCGAGCAGGCGGCGGTTGAACGTGGCGTGCTCGCCCACGTGATCGTGCAGCAGCCGCCGGCAGTCGGCCTCGGACAGCACGGCGCCGCCGTGGAACGGGTCCAGGATCAGGTCGGTGTCGACGTGGTCCGCGCGGGCGATGCGGTGCGGCATCCGCATGAGGAAGTGTCCCGGAAAGTTCACCCCGTCGATCTGCACGCCGGCCCGCCGGGCCACCTCCATGTAGACGAGCGCCAGCGTGATGGGGATGCCGGTCCGCCGGTCGAGGACGGCGTTCAGCAGGCTGTCCCGCGGGTCGTCGTGCTGGCTCCGGTTGCCCGCGAAGCCCTGCTCGTCGAACAGGTAGCCGTTGAGGGTCTCGATCCGCTGCAGCGGGTCCGCGGACGGCGCGCTCTCCAGGCGTTCCGCCGCCGCGGCGCCCATCTCGTCCAGGCGCGCGAGGTAGCGCGAGGCGTCGAGACGGGGATACTCCAGGCGCGCGATGAGCAGGGCGGCGGTGGCCAGGTCCGGTTCCGGGCTCTTGGCCACCTGCGTGAACTTGTGGATGAACTCGGACGAAATCAGCATCATTTAGACGGGGCCTTGCCCCGCACCGCCGGCGTCCGCTGGCGGGGTACGGCCCAGCCTCTGGAGGACGACGGCCTCGAGCTCGCCGAGGCTGCCGAGCACCAGGTCGGCCGCCGCCAGCACGTCGGCCGGGTAGCTGTTCGTGATCGCGGCGCAGGGCAGCCCGGCGGCCTGGGCGGCGGCGATGCCCCACACCGAATCCTCGACGGCGAGGTAGGCCGCCGGCTCCAGGCCCGGCGTGCCGCCGTGCAGCAGCTCCACCGCCCGGAGGTACGCATCGGGCGCCGGCTTCGAGCGCTCGACGTCGTCGGCCGCGACAATCGCGCGGAAGTGCTGGCGGACGTTCGCGCCGGCCAGAATCACCTCGATCTCGTGATGGAGCGCGCCCGACGCGATGCCGAGCGGGAGCGCCGCGGCCAGCCGCCGGATGCAGGCGGCCGCGTCCGGAAACAGGACGCCGCCGCCGCGGACCCGCTCCTCGAAGCGGCGCCCCTTCGCCGCGACGAGCTCGCGGACCCCGTCGTCCGTGAGCGCCACGCCCTGGTCGCGGCCGAGGGCCGTGAACACCCCGACATCGTCGTAGCCGAGGTAGCGGTCGTAGTAGGCGTCGGTGTCGAGGGTCAGGCCCGTGCCGGCCAGCACCGCCTGGCAGGCGCCCAGGTGCAGCGGCTCGGTGTCGGCCAGGACGCCGTCGAAGTCGAAGACGACCCCCTGCAGCGGGGGCCGCGCGTCAGTCTCCGCCACCGCCGGCATCCGGGCTCTCGGGCGCCGCCGGCGGCACGCCCCCGACGGGGAACCGTTGCTCGTCCTCCGGGGGCAGCCGCTCGCCGGCGCGCACCGGGGTGGCGAGACGATTCTCGGGGGGCGGGAAGGGGCAGTCGAACTCCTCGTCGTAGTAGCAGGTCGGATGATAGGCGCGGTTGAAGTCGAGGTCGTAGATGCCGGTGGGCGTACGGTCGAGGTCGAGGTAGCGCCCGGCCGGATACGTTTCCGTGCCGCTCGTCTCGTCCCGGAACGGAACGAAGAGCCGCGTCACCTCCGCCACCGGCAGCTCGACCAGCGCCGCCAGCGTGCGCGGCTCGCCGTCGAGCATGAACTCGAGCGTGCCCACGCGCTGCATCGCACGCACCTGGCCCGTCGAGGTCGGCACCTGGAAGACCGGCTGCTCGTCGGGGACGGTGAGCTGGGCCGGCACGCGGTACCCGAGGTCGGGCTCGTAGTAGCGGACGGGCAGCATCCACGACCGCCGGTCGAGCGGGACCGGCGAGTCCGGCGCGTTGGCGAAGAACTCGTCCTTCAGCGCGCGGTCCTCCAGCAGGCGCTCGACGTAGCCGGCCTCGTCGGGCGCCGGCGGGCTGCACGCGCACGCCGCCAGCGCGGCGGCCGCCAGCGCGGCGCGGACACGGTACGCTCGTCCGGGAGGCAATCGAGGCATCACGTCTAGAAAATATACCCTGCCCGCTCCACGGTCCGATCGGCCAGCCGCCGGCGAATCGCAACGGTGTTGACCGGGGGCACCTTGAGCAGCCGCCGCAGGGCCGCCAGGTGCGTGCGCAGCGTGTCGCCCTCGGCCATTGCCGCCAGCGACGAGCGGGCCGCGGCGTCGATGCGGCCGGCGGCGTCGCTGACGAAGGCGCGGGCGGCGTCGGCCTGCAGGGCGGCCGTGGCCACCCCGTCGTCGTGGGCCTGCCGGGCTCGGTGCACCATGCTCTCGGCCGCGTAGGTGTCGATCAGGATGTCGGCGGTGAACGAGAGCAGCTCCTGCTGCTCCGACAGCTTCTCGCCGTAGGTCTGCATCGCGAGTCCCAGCACGGCCAGGCCGGCCTTCTTGAACATGCGCACCGCGCCGGCCTGGGCCGCCAGGTGGCCGTCGTCGTCCGCCGCGAGGGGCGGCGGGCTCAGCAGCTCGTCCTGCAGTTGCCTGGCGGCCTCGATGAGCGGGAGCTGGCCGCGCAGCGCACGCCGCACGAGCATGCCCGGAATCAGCAGCCGGTTGATCTCGTTCGTGCCCTCGAAGATGCGGTTCACCCGCGAGTCGCGGTAGTGCCGCTCGGCCGGGTAGTCCTTGACGTACCCGTTGCCGCCGTGGATCTGGATGTTCTCGTCGAGCACGTAGTTGAGGTTCTCGCTGCCGGCCACCTTCAGGATCGACGACTCGACGGCGTACTCCTCGAGCGCCGCGAGGAGCGCGTCGTCGTCCTCGGCGGCGTGGTCCTCGAGCGCCCCGTCGATCAGGCCGGCGGTGCGGAAGACCATCGATTCGGTGGCATACGCGCGCACCGTCATCTCGCCCAGCTTGTGCTTGATCGCGCCGAAGGTGGCAATCGGCTGGCCGAACTGCCGCCGCTGGGCGGCGTAGCGGGCGGCCTCCCCGATGGCTGCCTGCGCGCCGCCGACAGTGGCCGCCCCCAGCTTGAAGCGGCCGTAGTTCAGCACGTTGAAGGCCACCTTGTGGCCCTTGCCGACCTCGCCCAGGAGGTTCTCCGCCGGCACGCGGGCATCCTGCAGGATGACCGGCGTGGTCGACGAGCCGGCGAGCCCCATCTTGTGCTCCTCCGCGCCGCTGCTCACCCCCTCGAAGCCGCGCTCCACGAGGAAGGCGGTGAAGTGCTCGCCGTCCACCTTGGCGAAGACGACGTACAGATCGGCGAACCCGCCGTTCGAGATCCACATCTTCTCGCCGTTGAGCACGAAGCTGCCGTCCGGCCGCCGCACGGCGCGCGTCTTGGCGCCCAGCGCGTCGGAGCCCGAGCCCGACTCGCTGAGGCAGTAGGCCCCGACCCACTCGCCCGTCACCAGCCGCGGCAGGTACCGCCGCTTCTGGTCCGCGGTGCCGAACATGCGGATCGGCAGGACGGCGAGACCGGTCTGGGCGCCGAACGTCGTGCTGAACGAGCCCGACTGGCCGAGCTGGCCGGCGATGATGGCGGCGCTGACCTTGTCGAGCGCGAAGCCGCCGTACTCCTCCGGCACGTCGGTGCCGAGAATGCCGAGCTCGCCGCAGCGCCGCAGCAGACGGCGGGCCAGGTCCCAGTCCTTCGTCTCGAGCTGGTCGTTCCGCGCCACCACCTCGTTGACCACGAACTCCCGCGTGGTCTGGGCGATGAGCCGCTGCTCCTCGGTCATCCGCTCCGGCGTGAACGACTCGGCCGGGGGGACGTCGTCGAGCAGCCAGGCGCCGCCGCGTCGTGCCGTCGTGATTGTCGTTGTCGTCATCTCTCACGCTCGCTCGAAGATGCCGGCGGCGCCCATGCCGCCGCCGACGCACATCGTGACCAGGCCGTAGCGGCCCTGCCGGCGGCGCAGCTCGTGGAGCAGCGTCGCCGCCAGCTTGGCCCCCGTGCATCCGAGGGGATGCCCCAGCGCGATCGCGCCGCCGTTGACGTTCAGCCGGTCGGGGTCGATCGGCAGTTCCCGGAGGCAGGCCAGCGCCTGCGCGGCAAAGGCTTCGTTGAGCTCCACGAGGTCCATGTCGTCGAGCGTCAGGCCGGCCAGCTTGAGGACCTTGCGGATAGCCGGCACGGGCCCGAGGCCGAACAGCTCGGGCGGCACCCCCGCCGTCGTGAACGCCACGAAGCGCCCGAGCGGAGCGAGCCCCGCGGCCGCCGCCCGCTCGGCGGAGGTGACCACGACCGCGGCGGCGCCGTCGCTCATCTGCGACGAGTTGCCGGCCGTGACGGAGCCCCGGGCATGGAAGGCGGGCCGGAGCCCGGCCAGCGCCTCGGCCGAGGTGTCGCGCCGCGGGCCCTCGTCGGCCGTGAAGGTGTGCTCCTCCACGCGCGGCGCCCGGGCGTTGCCGGCGACCGCCCGCACGGTGACCGGGGTCGTCTCCTCGGCGAAGCGGCCGGCGTCGAGCGCCGCGACCGCGCGCTGGTGGCTGCGCAGGGCGAAGGCGTCCTGCTCCTCGCGCGAGATCCGCGACTGGGCGGCGTGGTTCTCGGCGACCAGGCCGGTGCTGAGATAGACGTCCGGGTAGCCGTGCATCAGCTCCGGGTTCGGCGCGATCTTGTGCCCGCCCATCGGGATCAGGCTCATCGACTCCGTGCCGCCGGCGACGATGGTCCGCGCCGATCCGCAGGCGATGCGCTCGGCGGCGAAGGCGATGGCCTGCAGCCCGGACGAGCAGAAGCGGTTGATCGTCACCGCCGCGCTCTCGACCGGAATTCCGGCCCGCAGGCTGGCGATGCGCGCCACGTTCATGCCCTGCTCGGCCTCGGGCATGGCGCAGCCCAGGATGACGTCGTCGATCTCCGCCGGGTCGAGTCCCGGCGCGCGCTCGAGCGCCTCGCCGATGGCGACCGCCGCCAGCTCGTCCGGGCGCGTGGTGCGCAGCGCACCGTTCGGCGCCTTGCCGACCGGCGTGCGCACGGCAGAAACGATGACTGCTTCGGTCATGTCGCGAGGTCCTCCCTCAGGCCGGCACCGCCACGGGGGCCGGCGCCGCGGCGGCGTGGACCGCGGCGAAGCCGCCCACGATGTCGCGGAACCGGTCCGGTTTCGTCATCAGCCCCATGTGCCCCGTGCCCGGGATGCGGGCGTACTCCGCCCCGCCGGCCAGCGCATCGACGTACTCGCGGGTGCTCTCGACCGGCACGACGCGGTCGAGCCCCGGGTCGCCCGTCACCACGAGCGCCGGCGCTCCCACCCGCCGGCAGTCGGCCGCGAAGTCGGCGCCCGCGAGCAGGCGCACCCGCTGCGCCATGGGCGCGGGCGCGCACGGGTAGCGCGTGACGCGCTGCAGGTGCTGCAACCCGAACCGTCCGCGCCGCAGCAGGTTCGGAAACGCCGCCGCGATCTCCGGATAGAGCCGCAGGGGCGACGACAGCGCGAAGACGGGGAACAGCAGCCGGGGCCAGGCCAGGTACCAGTCGACGCGGCAGTTCGGTTGCCACGCGGGTGACGGCGACGACACGATGATCAGCGCCGCGCTGCGCGCCGGCCGCACGGCGGCATAGCGCAGCGCCACCAGCCCGCCGTACGAGACCCCGCACACGACTGCCCGCTCCAGGCCGCCGCGGTCCAGCAACGCGTCGACCCAGGCCACGTGCAGGTCGAAGCCGCGTGCCGGATCGAGGCCGGCCAGGCTCCCGCGCTCGCCGGGCAGCGAGTCGGTCAGCACGCGGCAGCGCTCCGCCAGCGCGCGGATTGCCGGACGCATCCACTCCCAGCGCCCCTGCACGCCGGGCAGCACGACAACCGGCGGTCCCGATCCGACATCGAGCATGCGGGTCAGTTTCTCAGCGTCTTGCCCGTCTTCAGAGTATGCGCCATCCGCTCGCGCGTGCGGGCCTCGCCGCACAGGCTCAGGAACGCCTCGCGCTCCAGGTCGAGCAGGACCTGCTCGGACACCGCCGCCGGGTGGGGCAGCGCGCCCCCCGCCAGGATGTGGGCGAGCTTGCGCCCGATCAGCGCGTCGTGGTCGCTGATGCGCCCGCCCCGCCAGGCGAGGTGCACGCCGAGCTCCAGCGACGCGCGCACGCCCTCGCCGCCGACCGGAATGGGCGGACGCGCGCGCGGCGGCCGGTAGTCGCTGCCCGCCATGCGCAGCGCGGAGGTCTTGGCGTCCGCCAGCACGCGCTCGCGGTTCATCGTGATGCCGTCGCCGGGTCGCAGCAGGCCCAGCTGCTTCGCGTCCAGGGCGCTGGTCGATACCCGTGCGAACCCGATCAGCTCGAACGCCTGCTGCACCAGCGGGAGCGGATCGCGGGTGCCGCGGGGCATGCGCGCCATGGCCCGCGCGAGGAGCTCCTTCGCGCCCCCGCCCGCGGGCACCAGGCCGACGCCCGCCTCCACCTGCCCCATGTAGGTCTCGGCCGCCGCCTGCACGTGGTCGGCGTGCAGGGCGATCTCGCATCCGCCGCCGAGCGTCAGGCCGGCGGGCGCCACGACCACCGGGACGTCGGCGTCGAGCAGGCCGATCACCGCGGCCTGGAAGGTCCGGACCATGAGATCGATCTCGTCCCAGTTCTGCTCCTCGGCCTCCAGCAGGATGAGCATGAGGTTGGCGCCGGCCGAGAACGCGGTGGCGTCGTTGCCGACGACCAGGGCCTCGTAGTTCTGCTCGGCCTCCCGCACGCCCAGCCGCAGCATCTCGACCGTGTCGCCGCCGATGGCGTTCAGCTTCGAGTGGAACTCGACGGCGAGCACGCCGTCGCCGAGGTCCACGAGGCTGGCGCCGGCGTTCTGCCTGACGAGCGGCCGCTCCGCCTTCGCGCGGCTCAGGATCCACATGTCCGGGGGCGGCTCGCGGCGCGCGGCGGCGAGGTCCCGCACCAGCGGGGGCGCCTCGGCCACGTCGCTGGCCTCGAGCACCGTGTCCACGCCCAGCGCCTCCCACAGCTCGAACGGTCCCAGCTCCCAGCCGAAGCCCCAGCGCATGGCGCGGTCGACGTCGTCCACCGAGTCGGCGATCGCGGGCGTCACGGCGGCGGCGTAGAGCAGCGTCCGGCCGAGCACCGCCCGCATGAGCTCGCCGATGCGGCCGTCGGCCCGCAGCAGCGCGCGCACCCGCTCGCGGACGTCGTCGACGCCAGCCACCGCGTCGAGCGCCGGCAGCCGCGGCGGCTGGCGCTCGCGGTAGTCGAGCGCCGCCGGATCGAGCGTCAGGATGCGGCTGCCCGCCGGCGTGCGCTCCCGGCGGTAGAAGCCCCGGCCGGCCTTCTGGCCGGTCCAGCCGCGCTCCACCAGTTGCTCGATGAGCGCGGGCGGCCGGAAGAGCCGGCGCTCGTCCTCGGCGTCGAGGCGCTCGCTCAGGTCGCGCGCGACGTGCGCCAGGATGTCGAGGCCGGCGATGTCCATCGTCCGGAACGTGGCGCTCCGGGGCCGGCCGATCGCCGGTCCGGTCAACGCGTCGATCTCCTCGATGGTGAAGCGGCCGCTCGTCAGCAGCTCGAGCGTCTGCGCCACGCCGTACAGGCCGATCCGGTTGGCGATGAAGCCCGGCGTGTCCCGGGCGGTCACCACGCCCTTGCCCAGGACGCGGTCCGCGAAGCGCCTGACGGCGTCCGTGACGGATGGGTCGGTGTCGGCGGTCGGAATGACCTCGAGCAGCGCCAGGTAGCGCGGCGGATTGAAGAAGTGCGTGCCGAGCCAGCGGCGCCGGAACTCGGGCGAGCGCCCCTCCGCGATGAGCGCGAGCGGAATGCCGGACGTGTTCGAGCTGACGACGGCATCCGGCCGGCAATGCGTCTCGACCTGCGCCAGCAGCTCCCGCTTGGCGTCGAGCCGCTCGACGACGGCTTCCACGATCCAGTCGCACTCGGCCAGCCGCGGCAGATCGGCGTCGAACCCGCCGGTGGCCACCAGCCGCGCGGTGGCGCGCGTGAAGAAGGGGTCGGGCTTCAGCGCCCGGGCGCGCTCGAGGCCGGCGGCCGCCGTCCGCGCGTCGAGATCGAGCAGCAGGACCGGCACGCCGGCGTTCGCCAGGTGCGCGGCGATCTGCGCTCCCATGGTGCCGGCGCCGAGCACGGCCGCCGACCGGAACTGTGTCATCTGCGATGCCTCGCCGGCCCGCGTGCGTGCCGCCGCGCGGGCCGTACAAAAAAAGGGCGGGGGCGCGCGACCCCCGCACCTTCCTCGTTGCCTGTGAGTCCGGATCAGGGCAGGGCGGCGAGCGTCGCCGAGGACTGCGTCCCCTCCTCGGAGTTGGGATCCAGCTCGACGACCCGCTGGAAGTGCGCCTTGGCCCCTTCCATGTCACCCTTGTTGAGCGCCACGAGCGCCAGCTTGAAGATCGGCTTGGCCCAGTTGGGGTCGACCATCGCGGCCTTCTCGTACCACCCGGCCGCGGCGTCTACGGCGCCCTGCGCGAACTCGAGCTCGCCCAGGTTGTAGAGGTCCTCGCGCGATGCGTCGAGCCCGGACGCTGCCGCGGCGAGCTCTTCCTGAGCCGCCTCGAAGTCGCCCATGGCCAGCTTCGTCCGCGCGATGTCGGTCTGCACGTTCTCGTTGTCGGGCTCGGCGGCCAGCCGCATCTCGAAGGCCTCGAGCGCCTCCTGGTAGTCGCCGCGCGCGCGATAGGCCTGGCCGATCTGGGAGTACAGGTTGGTGAGCTGGGGCAGCTGCTCGAGGAGCGACCCGTAGCCCGCGATGGCGCCGTCCCAGTCCTCGGTGTTGAACGCCGCGTCGGCTGCCGCGAGCTGGGCCTCGATCTCGTCGGGATCGAGCCCCTCCATCGCGTCCTCGCCGAGCGCCTGCACCAGCGCGTGCCGCTCGCGGTTGAGCTCGAAGTCCACCTGCGGCGTCGTGGACTGCGTGACGTTCACGTTGCCGAGGTCGTCCCGGTATCCCTCGGCGCGCACGTACACCTGCCACTGCCCGCTCGCGAAGCCGATCAGCGAGAAGCGACCGTCATCGTCGGTCACTGCCTCGCGCGTGTCGTCGCCCGGCTTCTGGATCGTGATCTGGGCGCCCACGATGGGGTCGCCGGTCTCGCTGTCCACCACCTGACCGCTCATGCGGCCGCTCTGCGCCAGCGCGGGCGCGGCGAGGCCGAGCAGCAGCGCCGCGACGATGAGATGACGAACTACGTGCTGTAAACGGGGCATGGCATCACTCCTCTTGCTGGGTATGCGCACCAGTATATATCCGATTGCCGGCACACGATACACTCTTGAGCATGCCTCGAAAAGCAGTCCGGTTCGCCCTCCCGCTGGCCGTGTTGGCCGCCGCCGCGTGCGGATCCTCCGAGATGAGCGGCGACTCGCCGCCGCCCGCCGCCGAGACGGACCAGGCGCAGCCCGCGGGCCTGCCGCTCGCCGCTCCCGACAGCGCCGGCCTGTCCGCCGACGGGCTGGCCCGCATCCGCCCCGCCATGCAGGCCTACGTGGACGATGGCCGCGCGGCCGGCGTGATGACGCTGGTCGCGCGCCGCGGGCAGGTCGTGCACTGGGACGCCGTGGGCCTGCGCGACCTCGACGCCGGCGACCCGCTGGAGCCGGACGACATCTTCCGCATCTGCTGATCGGCATGGTCTGGACGCAGATCAACCCCTTCGCGGCGTACGATCTGGAGCGCGAGTTCCAGACGCTGGTCTACGAGGCGCTCGAGTGAAGGCGGCGTAGCGTGGCCGCGGGGCGAGGCCGAGTTCAGCGGTCGGCGTCGACCGCGGCCTCGAGCGCCGCGATGGCCGCGACGGCTTCGGCGGCGGCCGGCGTTTCGACCGGCACGGCGCGATAGGCGGCCAGCGCCCGCTCGTAGTCGCGCTGCTCCAGGTACGCGTGCCCGATCTGCAGGTGCAGGCTCGTCAGCCGCGGGACCCGCTCGAGGAGCGTCTCGTAGGCGTCGATCGCTCCGTCGAAGTCGCGGCGGTCGAAGCGGGCGTGGGCGGCGTCGACGCTCTCCTGGAGATCGCCGGCCGCGATGCCCGCGAGCACGCCGGTGTCGGGCACCGGCGGCCGGAGCGGATCGACCTCCATGACGAACGTCATCCGCGTGCGGCCCGAGCGAAAGATGTTGGAGATGCCCGTGGCGGTCTCGTAGCCGAACTTCTCGATCGTGAAGAGCCACGGGCCGCGCGTGAGGCCGATGAAGGCGAAGCGTCCCCCGCTGTTGGTGCGGTCGTCGACGGTCCGCCCGCTGCGCAGGTTCTCGCCGGTGACCCGGGCGTCGGCGATCGGCGTGCCGTCGGGTCCGCGCACGCGGCCCTGGACCAGGCCGGACTGGGCCAGGACGGCCACGGGCGCCAGCCAGGCGCAGAGCGAGACGGCCAGGCCGGCGACGAGGCGCCGCCGCGTGGTCACGTTCGTCGGGCGCGGGGACAGCATGTCCAGCGCAGTATAATCCAGGCGCGCCGCAACTCGGACGCACCCGCGGCCGGTCGGTCCTTCCGTCTCGCACCCGGTATCCCGATGCGCGGCCCCCACCGCTCCGGCCGGCTCCCCGGACGCCCGCTCCTCGCGGCGCTGCTCGCGCTCGCGGCCGCCGCTGCCGGACACGCCGCCCAGCCGCGGACCGCCGCTGCCGGCATCGACCGGCCGCTGCTCGCCCGCATGGACGGCGCCGTCGAGGCGGCTGTCGCGGCCGGGGACCTGCCCGGGGCGGTCGTGCTGGTGTGGCACGCGGGGCACACGGTCTACCGCAAGGCGTTCGGCCGCCGGGCGCTGGTCCCGGCGCCCGAGCCGATGACGGTCGACACGATCTTCGACCTCGCCTCGCTCACCAAGGTGGTGGCGACGACGACGGCCGTCATGATGCTCGTCGAGGAGGGGCGGGTCCGGCTCGGCCTGCCGGTGGCGCGCTATCTCCCCGGCTTCGGGCGCCACGGCAAGGAGGGGATCACCGTCGAGCACCTGCTGACGCACGTCTCCGGCCTGCGGGCCGGCTTCGACCTGGAGCGGGAGTTCGCGGGGTACGAGACGGCCCTCGAGCGGGCGTTCGAGGAGCGCCCGCTCGCCCCGCCCGGCGCCCGCTTCATCTACAGCGACCTCAACTTCGTGCTCCTGGGCGAGGTCGTGGCGCGCGTCAGCGGCCTGCCGCTGGAGACGTTCGCGGCGCGCCGCATCTTCGCGCCGCTGGGCATGGACGACACCATGTTCCGTCCGCCGTCCCGGCTGCGCGCGCGCATCGCACCGACGGAGGCGTGCGCGCCGCTGGAGTGGCCGTGCGCGGGCGTGGGTGCGGGCGCGGCGATGCTGCGCGGCGTCGTGCACGATCCGACGGCGCGGCGGATGGGCGGCGTCGCGGGCCACGCCGGCCTCTTCGGCACCGCGTCGGACCTGGCGCGTTTCGGCGCGATGCTGCTGTCGGACGGCACGCTCGGCGGCGCGCGGGTCCTGGCGCCGTTGGCCGTGGCGCGCATGACGTCGCCGGCCACGCCGCCCGGGCTGCGCGACCTGCGGGGGCTGGGCTGGGACATCGACTCGCGCTACGCGGGCAGCCGGGGCGACCTGTTCCCGATCGGGTCGTTCGGCCACACGGGCTTCACCGGCACGTCGATCTGGATCGATCCGGCGAGCGAGACGCTCGTGATCCTGCTCTCGAGCCGGGTGCATCCCGCCGGGGCGGGCGACGTGCGGGCGCTGCGCGCGCGGGTGGCGACGCTGGCGGCCGCCGCCGTCGCCGCCCGCCCGTCCGGGCGCGACGGCGCGGCGGGGGAGCGCCGCGACGCCGAGGTCCGCACCGGGATCGACGTGCTTCGCGGCGAGCGGTTCGCCCGGTTGCGGGGCGCGCGGGTGGCGCTGCTCACCAACCGGGCCGGCCGTGCGAGTGACGGCGCCCGCACCCTGGACCTGCTGCGGGCCGCGCCGGGGGTGGAGGTGCGGGCGCTGCTCAGCCCGGAGCACGGCTTCGGCGCCGACCTCGACGCGGCCGTGGCGGACGCGCGCGAGCCGCGGACCGGACTGCCGATCCATTCCCTCTACGGCGCGACGCGCCGGCCGACCGCGCGCATGCTGGAGGGGGTCGACACCATCGTCGTGGACCTGCAGGACGTGGGCGCCCGCTTCTACACCTACGCCACGACGATGGCCTACGCCATGGAGGCGGCGGCCGAGCGCGGCCTCCGCGTCGTCGTGCTCGACCGGCCCAATCCCATCACCGGGGAGGCTGTCGAGGGGCCGCTGCTCGACGCGGACCGGCTGGGGTTCACCGGCTACCTGTCGCTGCCGGTCCGCCACGGGCTCACCCTGGGCGAGCTGGCCGGGCTGTTCAATGCCGAGCGCGGGCTGGGGGTGGACCTGGAAATCGTCGAGCTCGGGGGCTGGCGCCGCGAGCTGTGGTTCGACGAGACCGGTCTGACGTGGGTGGATCCGTCACCCAACATGCGCACCGTCACCCAGGCCGCCCTGTATCCGGGCATCGGGGCCATCGAGGGTGCGAACCTGTCGGTGGGCCGGGGCACCGACACGCCGTTCGAGCGTCTCGGCGCGCCGTGGGTCGACGGCGCCGCGCTGGCGCGCCGGCTCAACGCGCGGCGCCTGCCGGGCGTGCGCTTCTATCCCGTCACGTTCTCGCCGCGGAGCAGCCGCTACGCCGGGCAGCCGTGCGGCGGCGTGCAGATCATCGTCACCGATCGCGACGCCCTCGAGCCGGTCCGCCTCGGCCTGGAGGTGGCCGCCGCGCTGCAGCGGCTGCACGGCGACCGGCTCGAGCTCGACGGGACGGTCCATCTGCTGGGCTCGCGGGAGGCGCTCGAGCGCATCCGGGCCGGCGAGGATCCGGCGGCCGTCGCGGCGGCGTGGGTCGCCGGCGAGCGGGCCTGGCGCCGCCGCCGGGCGCCGTACCTCCTGTACCGCTGATCGGCGCGATGCATCGGCTCGATGCTCGGCGACGGCCCGTGGCGAGCCGACGGAGCGGCCGGTTCCGCCGCGCGGGTGCGGCTCGCGCCGCCGCGGCCGCGCGGTCAGGGACCGGTGTCGCCAAGCATCCCCGCCGCCGCCAGCTCGAGCAGCCTGGCGCGCAGCGGCACAAGGCGCGACGCGGCGTAGCGCTCGACGGCCGTTCGCCGGGCGCTCTCGCGCAGGGCGGCGAAGGCGTCCGGGCGCTCCAGCACGTCGCAGATGCGGTCGGCCAGCCGCCCGGTGTCGAAGAAGTCCACGAGCAGCCCGTTCTCGCCGTCGCGCACCACTTCGAGCACCGGGTCGGTGCTCGACGCCACCACGACGCAGCCGGCGCTCATCGCCTCGATCATCGACCAGGACAGCACGAACGGCACGGTCAGGTAGACGTGCACGGCCGAGGCCAGCAGGACGTCGCGGTAGTGGTCGCGCGCGAGCAGCCCGCTGAAGTGGATGCGGTCCCGGTCGAGGTCGAGCTCGCGCAGCATCTTTTGCCGGTAGGTGTCGCCGTCCGGCAGGTTCTTGCCGTACGCCACCCGATCGTCGCCGACGACCACGATGTGGGCGCCGGGCCTGCGCTTCTGCACCTCGGCGAAGGCCGTCATCGCCTGCGGGAAGCCGCGGTAGGGCTCCTGGCCGCGCGCCACGTAGGTGACGATCTCGTCGGCCCGGGTCAGGTCGAGGCCGGGCAGTTTCAGGCGCCGCGCCTGCGGCGCGAAGTAGTCGGTGTCGACGCCGTCGTGCTGCACGATCAGCCGGGGACGCGCGACGGGCGGAAACTGCGCGGCCTGATACTCGGTCGGCACGATGCCGACGTGGCAGGCCGCGAGGTCGAGCAGGATCGGGGCGTTGCGGGTCCTGACGCGGTGCTGGTTGTCGGGCGAGACGTTGCCGTCGGGGAACCCGACGTCCGCCCCGCGCGACCGGTAGTACCACTCGAAGTAGCCGACGTAACGCGCCTCCGGCCAGACGTCGCGGACGTACAGGCCCACGCCCGAGCCGGCATGCGCCACGATGCAGTCGGGCGCGTAGCCGTCGGCCTTCAGCCGCCAGGCGGCGCGCGCGAACGCCTGGCCGAGAAGCACCGCGCCCTCGGTCGAGACCAGGTAGGGGTGCTGCTTGGGGCCGACTTCGCGGTGGGCGCCGAAGCGCACCAGGCGCACCCAGTCCGGCGCCGCGCCGTCCCAGGACGTGCCGAAGGTGACGTCGTGCCCCTGCTCCGTCAGGTAGCGGGCGAGCGGGCCGAACTGGGCCGGGAAGTTGCTGTGCAGGAACAGGACGCGCATCGCGTGCGTGGATCGTAGCGGATCGAAATCCTCCCGGTGCCGGATCGATGCGCTCGCATCCGGTGACAGCGTCCTGGCGCAACTCGAGACCGGGCTGGCTCGCCGGCCGGACGGTTGGTAGAGTGAGGGCTGAGCTGGCCGGGGACCACACGTTTCCCGCGGGCCTGAACGGGTCAAGAATCTCGAAGACAGGGGCCGCTGAACCTGGTGGACAATCAGGCATCGAAGCTGTTTCACGGATCGCCGCAGTCCGAGAGTTCGGAGCGTTCGAAGGGGGTGCTTCCCTCTCAAGAAATCCGGGATCTCATCGAGGAGAACCGGATACTCCCCGAGTCCATCGATCCCAGGCAGATCCAGCCCGCCAGCCTCGACCTGCGCCTTGGATCCCGTGCGTACCGTCTCCAGGCCAGCTTCCTGCCGGGAAACAAGAAAAAGGTTGACAGCAAGCTGGCCGACCTGGCCATGGCAGAGCTCGATCTATCGAGGCGCACCATTCTTGAAAAAGGCTGTGTGTACCTGGTGAAGCTGGTGGAGGAGCTCCGTCTTCCCAAGGATCTGAAGGCGAAGGCGAATCCGAAGAGCACGACCGGCAGGCTGGACGTGTTTACACGTCTGATCACCGACTACGGCACCGAGTTCGAGCACGTCAAGCAAGGGTATGAGGGACCCCTCTACGCGGAAATCATGCCCCGGACGTTCCCGGTAACAGTCAGCCCCGGACTCAGTCTGTCCCAGATCCGCTTTATTCGAGGAGATCCCCGACTTTCGGACACGAGGCTGAGGGATTTGGACAAGAAGGAAAGGCTGGTCTATCTCGATGAGACCAGTCCCGGCACCGCCGCGGTTCGAGACCGAGGAGTGGAACTTGCGGTAAGTCTCAGGTGCGACCAGGGCACCGGGGTAGTCGCCTACAAGGGCAAGAGCAACGCGCCGTTGATAGATCTGCAGGAAACCTATGACCCTGAGCGATTCTGGGATGCAATCGCGCATTGTCCGGGAGATCGGCTGATACTCAATCCGGGCGACTTCTACATCCTCGGATCGCGTGAGCGGGTGCGGGTGCCGCAGCAATATTCTGCCGAGATGGTGCCGTTCGATCCGTCCGTGGGCGAGTTCAGGATCCACTACGCCGGCTTTTTCGATCCGGGTTTCGGCTACGGCTCCGGCGAGATTAACGGGACCCGCGCCGTTCTGGAGGTCAGGGCGCACGAGGTGCCGTTCGCCATCGACCATGGTCAGGTCGTCGGCCGCCTCGAATACAGCGATTTGCGTAAGGTGCCCGACAAGATCTACGGCACGTCGATCGGCTCGTCCTACCAGCGCCAGGAGCTGGCGCTCAGCAAGCAGTTCCGCGGGGCCTTGCCCTCGGCGGTTCGCACGTAGGGGGGTGCCATGATCGCGAAGGAAGACGGTGATCACGTGACACCGGACCGGCTCGACGCCCGGATAGCTGACGTGATGGCCGCCATCGCCGCGAGCGAAACCCGTACGGTGCGCTGGATCGTCGCCACCGGCGGCGCGATCATCGCCGCGATGCGTCTCTTCGCTCAGTGATCGTTCACAACAGATAGAGCATGACGTAGACCGCCACGCCCGTGACCGAGACGTAGAGCCAGATGGGCAGCGTCCAGCGGGCGATGCGGCGGTGCCGCTCGAACTGTGCGCGCAGCCCGTAGGCCAGGGTCGTCAGCGCCAGCGGCAGGATGAGGGCCGCCAGCACGATGTGGCTGACGAGAATGGCGAAGTAGACCGCCCGGCCGAGGCCCTGGCCGGTGTAGGGCACGGAGCCGACGTTGGCGTGGTAGACGAGATAGGAGATCAGGAACAGCGTGGACGTCCCGCAGGCGGCGAGCATGCAGGCGCGGTGGGCGGCGATGCGCCGGCGCCGGATGTGGACGTACCCGCACGCCAGCAGCGTCGCGGAGATGCTGTTGAGCGCCGCGTTGAGCGTGGGCAGGTCGGTCAGATCCATGACGGGTTACGCGCCGCCGCCGAAGGCGCGCTCGGCCACGAGCAGGCCCCACAGCAGGGGCAGGTAGGCCAGCGAGGCCAGGAACAGCGTTCGCGCGCGGGCCGCGGTGCGCTGCAGGGCGAAGCGCACGCCGACCGCGAGGAAGAGGACGCCGAGGAGCGCGGCGCCGGCGACGTACGGCGCGCCGCCCAGGCCGACGGCAGCCGGCGCCAGGCTCGCCGGCAGCAGCGCGCCCAGGTAGAGGAGCACGTGCGCCGCGGTGCGCCGGCCGCTCGCGTCGAGCACGGCCAGGAACGGCAGGCCGGCGCGCCCGAAGTCGTCCCGGTACAGCCGCGACAGGGCGTGGAAGTGCGGCATCTGCCACAGGAACACGATGGCAAACAGGACCCACGACTCGGTGGTCACCGCGCCCCTGGCCGCCGCCCAGCCGAGCACCGGCGGCAGGGCGCCGGGGACGGCGCCGACCTCGGTCGCCCAGGGCGTGCGGCGCTTGAGGGGCGTGTAGACGGCGACGTAGCTGACCAGCGTTGCCAGCGCCACCGCCGCCGCGGTCCAGTTGGTGGCGTACGCCAGCTCGCACAGGCCGGCCGCTGCCAGCACCAGCGCGAACAGCCGCGCTTCGACGGGCGAGACGCGGCCGGCGGGCAGCGGCCGCCGGCACGTCCGCATCATCGCCGCGTCGAGATCGTGCTCGGCAGCCTGGTTCAACGCGGCCGCGGCGCCGGCGACGAGCCCCGCGCCGACGACGGTGTGCGCGAGCGCGGCGAGGTCGAGCGGCGCGCGCGCGCCCAGGTAGTAGCCGATGCCGGCAGTGACGACCACCAGCGAGTTCAGCCGCGGCTTGGTCAGCGCCAGGAAGTCGGCCGCGCGCGTCGCCGACGCCGGCAGGGCCGCCGCCGCCGCCTTCATCCCGCTGCTCCCCGCAGGCCGGGGGCGGTGTCGCCGGCGGCTTGCGCCGCGTCGAAGCGGTCGCGCCACGTGCGCAGGGCCAGCACGACGGTGGTGGCCAGCAGCGCCGCGCCCGTCGCGACGTGCGCGGTGTTGACGGCGACGGCCCGCTCGCTGAGCACCGTCCAGCCGCCCAGGCCGACCTGGGCCAGGACCAGCGCCACCAGCAGCAGGGCGGGCCGCACCAGCTCGCGCCGGCCCGCGTGCCGGCCGCGCACGTGCCCGGCCGTCGCCAGCACCAGCAGCGTGACGAGCAGGGCGCCGACGCGGTGCGCGAAGTGGATCGCGATGGCGGGGTCCCAGGCGGGCGGGACGAGCCGGCCGAAGGCCAGCGGAAAGTCCGGGATGGCCAGTCCGGCGCCGGTGTGGCGCATCGTGGCGCCCAGGAGAATCTGCACGTACACGGCGATGGGCGCGATGACAACGAGCCGCCTCAGGATGCGGTCGCCGGCGAGCGCGCGCTCGCCGGCCGCGTCGCGGCCGTAGCGTGCGAGCCACCCGCGCGAGGTGAAGACCGCGAGGCTGGTCACCAGCACGAAGAAGAGCTGCGCGAGTCCCGCGTGACTGATGGACACCGCCGGGGGCAGGAAGAGCAGCACGGTGATGCCGCCCAGCAGGCCCTGGACGATGACCGCGCCCAGCGCCGCCCAGCCGAGTCGCCGCATCCAGCGCCGCGGGTCGATCGCCGACAGCCACACCGCGAGCCCGATGGTGAGCAGCCCCACGACGCTGGCGATCAGACGGTGGCCGTGCTCGTACAGGATGCCCCCGACCATCTTCGAGAGCGGGAACGTGAACATGAAGTAGCCGTAGGTGCTCGGCCAGTCGGGCACGGCGAGCCCCGACCCGGTGCTCGTGACGAGGCCGCCCGCGGTGATCAGCACCAGCGAGGCGCCAGCCAGGAACCGACTGTAGCGATGCAGCCAGAGCATGATCCCGCCAGACCGCGGGCCGACCGTGCCCGCCGCGGAGGAAGAAGGGAGGCGGGCGGGGCGCCGGGCCCCGCCCGCGCCGAATGCGGCCGTCAGCCGATGGTGAACGTGAAGCTCGCGTC
The DNA here is from genome assembly GCA_963665465.1 of Vicinamibacterales bacterium. Lineage (GTDB taxonomy): Bacteria > Acidobacteriota > Vicinamibacteria > Vicinamibacterales > UBA8438 > JAAXGX01. The sequence continues at coordinate 1,312,368 of OY762226.1, read as the reverse complement.
GACGGTCGCGCTCTCGCCGACGGTCACGTTCTGCGTCTGCGTGCCGAGCTCCTCGTGCCAGGCTTCGATGACGTAGTCGCCCGGCGGCAGCTCGCTGATGTCGAACTTCCCGTCGGCGCCGGTCACCGCGAAGAACGGGTGGTCGAGCACGCCCACGTAGGCGTTCATCCAGCTGTGGACGTCGCACTGGAACGGCACCATGACCTCGGGCTGGTCGAACTCGCGCTCGAAGCGCATGCCCTGGATGGGCTGTCCCATGTTGAACTCGGCGTTGACGCTCGGCGTCGCGTGGATGTTGTGCAGCGTCATGTCGCTGTTGACGATCTCGATCGTCTGCCCCACCTGCACGCCGAAGACGTGCGGCGTGTAGCGGCAGCCCTGCTGGTCCAGGACGACCGACCCGCTGGCCGCCGGGAACGTGCCGGTGAGCCCCTCCTTGACGTACACGAACACGTTGCCCAGCCCGCCGCCGTCGCCGACGATGTAGTACTCGGTGTCGGTCTCGGTCGCCAGCTCGACGCAGGCCGGGTCCGAATTCATGCGGATCGTTTCGGGCTCCGGGGCTGTCCCTTCCAGGGAGATCATGCCCATCACCGTCCCGGCCGTAGCCGGGTCGAAGGCCGGCGCGGCCGGCGCGGCCGGCGCGGCGGGCGCGTCCTCGCCGCCGCCGCACGCGCCCGCGGCGAGAATGATCACTGAGACGAACGTCCACACTGTTCGGTGCTGCATCTGAGCTCTCCTAACGTCAAGTTCGGGATCGAGCGAGTCGGAGGGACCAAGCGGGTACGGTTCTCTCCTGAAACGGCTTTCAATCTGCCCAGAATAGCACAGCCCGGCGCGCTTTTGGCTACCATGGGCTGTCGTGGTCGCCGTCGAAGCCGCCCCCGGGGCGTTCCATCTGCCGGCATTCCTGCCGCCGCCCGCGCAGCGCCGGCTCGCCGCCGCGGTGGAGGCGCTGGCCGCCCGCCCGGCCGGCTTCTACCGCCCGCGCGTCCGGGGCGGCGGCTACATGCACTGCGACATGCTCTGCCTCGGCCGCCACTGGAACGCCCGCACCTACACGTACGAGCCGGTGCGGTCGGATCACGACGGGCTGCCGGCGCCGGCGTTGCCGCCCGACCTCGCGCGCCTGGCGGTGGACGCTGCCGCGGCGGTCGGCTTCGAGCTCGGCCCGGACATCTGCCTCATCAACCGCTACGGGCACGACGGCCGCATGGGGCTGCACCAGGACAAGGACGAGCACGCCTCCGCGCTCAAGGCCGGCGTGCCGGTCGTCTCGCTGTCGCTCGGCGACAGCGCGCGCTTCCTGCTCGGCGGGTTCCGCCGCCGCGAGCCGGCGACGGCGGTCGAGCTGCGCTCGGGCGATGCCTTCGTGTTCGGCGGACCGAGCCGGCTGCGCTACCACGGCGTGGCGCGCATCCTGCCCGGATCGGGACCGGCGGAGATCGGTCTCGCGGGGCGGATCAGCCTGACCTTCCGGCAGTACGCGCTGCCGGCGTCCGCGCCCTGAGCGGCTCGCCGCGCCGCGGCCGCAGAGCACCGCGGCGGGGCGGCCGGCGGCCGGCTCAGAGCACCGTCCGCGTCTGGCCGCCGCGGTGGGCCGCCAGCGCCACGAGGTCTTCGGCGGGGGCCGTCCCGGCCACCTGCGAGGCCACGTAGGCGCCCACGGCGGGGCCGAGCTTGAAGCCGTGACCGGACCCGCCGCCGGCGAGCCACACGTTCGCGTGGTCCGGGTGGCGGTCGAGCAGGAGGTCGCCGCTCGGCGTGTTCGTGTACTGGCAGACCCTGGCTTCGAGGAGCGGGGCGGCGCGCAGGGCCGGCAGCCGGGCGGCGGCGACCTGCCGCGCCGCGGCCAGGCCGGCGGCGGACGGCGTCCGGTCACCGCCGGCGGGGTCGAAGGACGGGCCGAGCGCGGTCAGGCCGATCTTGACGCCGCGGCCCTCGATGTCCGGCAGGCCGTAGGCGCCGTCGCGAAAGTCGATCCAGGCCGGCATCGCCGGTGGGGCAAAGCGTTGGTCGCCCGCGGGCGGGCCGAAGAAGAAGACCTCCTGGCGCGTCACCCGCAGCAGCGGGTCGAGCAGGCGCGGAAACAGCCGCGGCAGCCACGGGCCGCAGGCGAAGACGAACGTCCCGGCCGACAGCCGGCTGCCGTCGCCGAGCTCGATCGCGTCGACGCGGCGGACCGGGCCGGGCGGGGCGGCCGCCGCGACGCGGCAGTCGACGCCGCGGCGGCGGGCGCGGTCCACGACGGCGCGCACGGCGCGGCGGGCGAGCAGGACGCCGGCGCCCGGCTCGAGCACGCCCCGCGCCGCGCTGCCGGGGTCGAGCTGGGGCAGGCGGGCCGCGAGGTCCGCGCGCGTGAGCGGCTCCGTCGCCACGCCGAGCCCGGCCAGGATGCGCTCGCTGGCGTCGACGTGGTCGTCCTCGCCGCGGCCGAGCCAGAGCACGCCGGTCTCCAGGAAGAGCGCCTGGCCGCTGTCGGCCGCCAACGCCTTCCACTGCGGCAGCGACGCCTGCGCCCAGCGGGAGTACAGGGCCCGGTCGCCGTAGCCGCGCCGGATGATGCGCGATTCGCCGCCGGAGCTCGCGCGCGAATGGCCGGCGCCGAAGGCGTCGACGAGCGTCACGCGGTGGCCGGCCGCAGCGAGGTGCCAGGCGGACCAGGCGCCGAACGATCCGGCGCCGATCACCACGACGTCGGGCGCAGCCGCCATCGTCAGCCAGCGTATCGCAAGGCGTCGTGTTGCACCGCGCCGTTCTACGGCGCAGAACTCCTAGCGGACTTCGGGGACGGCGGCCGGGGACAGCGCCCGGAGCTTGCGCAGGACGCGGTCCTCGATCCAGTGCGGGTCCCACCATTCGATCGGCGATACGGGACGTCCCTGCAGCAGCGTGGCGTAGTGCAGGTGGTCGCCGCCCGCGAGGCCGGTCAGGCCGGTCAGGCCGAGCGGGTCGTCGCGCTCCACGAGGTCGCCCACCGCCACGCCAATCGCCGACAGGTGCGCGTACAGGCTCTGCAGGCCCATGCCGTGGTCGAGGATCACGCAGTTGCCGAATATCCCGAGGTAGTCGGCGTAGATCACGGTGCCGCGGTTGGCCGCGAGGACCGGCGCGTTCGCCGTCGAGGCCAGGTCGAATCCCAGGTGCACCTGCTGGTCGATCTCCTCGCCCTCGTGGGTGTAGGTGCGGTGGTCGGCGAAACCCGATTCCACCTGCGAGTTGCCGAGCTGGCGGAACGCGCCCTCCCAGAGCATGTGCGGGCTCGTCTCGGCCGCCAGCTCCGTCAGCTTCGCCCGGTTCAGGCGCCGCAGCTCGCCGTTGATGAAGAGATACAGCTCGAGCAGGTCCCCGTCGGAGCCGCCGGGCTCCTCGTCCGCCAGCTCCGGCGCCCGGCTGACGATGGGCGGGACCACGCGCCGCAGGAAACTGTTGCTCACCTCGATGCGGGACCGCCTGAAGTTCCTGGGGAAGCGGCGGTGATCGAACGCGGCGCTCGCTTCGTTGCCGGCGGCGTCCCGGGCGTACAGCTCGATGGGCGTGTCCAGATCCTGATCGTGCAGGAGCGCGAAGAAGGCCAGGCGGAGGTCGTCGCCGGCGCCCTCGACCACGCCGGACGCGGCGTAACCCGGGTAGAGGTTGTCGCCCACCCGCACGCCCGACTCGGCGTCGGGCGGCGACACCGTGTAGACGACCGCCTCCGCGCCGCCGTGATTGATGTAGTGGAACGTGGAGAGGGCGGCCAGCCGGGGGGGCTGGAGCCTGACCTCGACGTCGGCGGCCACCGACGCGCTGGCCTCGCGCAGGCCGAACAGGACCGGGCGCGTGCCCGAGACGCGCACCTGCGCGGGGCCCGAGCGGAGCTCCGGATGCGACTCGCGGTCGAACGAGCGGGTGATCCGCAGCCGGTCCGGCCCGTCCTGGTCGAGGTCGGCCTCCTCGGCGGAGGCCAGCGAGAACAGCGGATAGACGACGCCGTTCTGCTGGATGACGGCGTCGAGCGCGGAAAGCTCGCTGCCGGGCGCCTCGACGACGGCCTGGAAGACCGCCGAGCGGCCGACCAGGTCGGCGGGCTGGAGGATCTCGATGGCCGGTCCGGGGGCCCGTCCGGCCCCGACGTAGAGACCCACGGCCAGGCCGACGACCATCACCAGCGCGAGCGCGAGCAGCAGGCGAGACACGCCCGTATATGATATAGAATTAGTTATCCGATCGCCGTGTGGCGGTATCGTCTAGGGGTTAGGATACGTGGTTCTCAGCCACGGGACCGGGGTTCGAATCCCCGTACCGCTACCAACTACCCAACTCCGGGGCCGGGCGCTGCCAGCGTCGCGCACGGGGCCATCCTGAACGACACGCTCGGAGGACACCATGACTGTGAGAGACGTGCGTCCGGCGCGCGTTGGCCGGCGGGCGGCGCTGCGGCTGCTCGGCGCGGGCGCGGCCGGGGCGGGCCTCGGCGTCGTTGCGGGCTCCGGCAGGCCTGCGGTGCGTGCGGCATCCGCACTGGTGCAGGAGCCGGCGGGCGCCGGCGCCACGTCCGGCGTTGCGTTTCCCGAGGGAGCCGTCGTGCGGACGCTGCTGGCGGACGTCGACCCCCAGGTGCTGGGGAGCGGCGCCACGCTGTTCCACGAGCATCTGGCCTTCGACTACGCGAGCCCGCCGGCGGAGCCCCGGGCGCCCGGGACGCCGCCTCCCGCGCCGCCGACCAACGCCGAGATGGTCGACCTGCTGGTCGAGGAGATCGACATGGCCGGCTTCGATGGCGTGAGCTGCATCGTGGACTCGGCGACCGGTCCGCGGACGGCGCAGCAGCTCGAGAACCTCGCCGCCATGGCGGCGCGCTGCGACGTGCACATCGTGCTGGGCGGCAGCTACATACTGGCCCCGCGCTATCCCGCGGAGATCATCCGGCTCCCCGAGGACGAGATCGCCGCGTACATGATCGCGCAGGCCGCCCGCGAGCGCTGGGGCGCGCTGGGTGAGGTCGGCAGCTCGTTTCCGGCGATGCACGACGACGAGCGCAAGATGCTGCGCGCCATCAGCCAGGTGCACGTGCGGACCGGACTCCCGATCTTCACGCACGTGCCGCACGAGAGCTGTCCGACGTGCGCGCTGGACCAGATCGACATCTACGAGGCGCAGGGGGTCGACATGGCCCACCTCTGCATCGGCCACCTCTCGACCATCAAGCGCTCGGACGATCCGACGTGGGAGACGCACAAGGAGATCGCCCGCCGCGGCGCCTTCATCGGCTTCGACACCGTGGGACACCGGATGAGCCAGTCGTTCATCCCCGAGCGCACGAAGGTCGACATGGTGCTGAGCGCCCTCGAAGCCGGCTACGAGGACCACGTCCTGCTGTCGTCCGACTTCGCCAACACGGCGCAGATCAAGGCGAACTGGGGCAACGGCTTCTCCACGGTGCTGCTGCAGTTCGTGCCGAAGCTGCGCTACTTCGGCGTGCCGGACGAGACCATCCACAAGATCCTGGTCGACAACCCGCGGCGCTTTCTCGCGTTCGAGCCGCGGGCGGCGTAGGAGTCTGCGCGGCACAGCGGCGCAGCCCCGTCTGATGGAAGCGCCGGCGCAGCCGGCGCAAGGCGCGCACAGCGCGCCTCGGCGAGAGCGGCGCGGGGCGATGGGGTCCCCGCAAGCGGACGCCGGGGGTCCGGGGCGCAGCCCCGTCTGACAGAGCTCTCAGCGGGGCGTGGGCCGGATGCGGTAGCCGCTCCGCAGGTCGCCCTCGCGATGGACGGCGTGGCACGCGTCGCAGGTGCGGGTGACGTCCTCCACGGCGGCGGCGACGGCCGCCGCATCGACCGTGGCCGGCGACAGGGCGACGTCGAGCACGTCCAGGGCGGCCACGGCCTCGCGGTTCATCCGGACGGCATCGGGCAGCCCGAGGGCTTGCAGCTCGGGCCGGGTGGAGGCCAGCACCTGCCGCGCGAGCGCCAGCGGCGTCTTGGCCTCGACGAACGACCCCGAGCCGACGGCTTCCTCGACGCCCTCGATGGCCGCGCCGATCGTCTTCATCGCCTCGTCGAACTGCTCGGGCCCGACCACCTTCTGCGCGAACGCGAAGGCGCCCGTGCCGGCGACCAGCACCATCACCCAGCCTGCCAGACGTTGCGTCATCCGAAGGCTCCTAGCGGACCGCCACGAGGCCGCGCAGGCGTTCGTGGATGGTGCCCGGAATGCCGAGGCTGGTGTCGGCCCCGAGCTCGGCGAGCAGGGCCGCGACCTGCGGCCACTCCTGGTAGTGGAACGACTGCTTCGCGCCCTGCGCCAGGCGGAACGCCGTGCGTCCGCGCCAGTCGCGCGCGTCGATGTCGGCGCCGCGCGCCACGAGCTGGCGCACCACCTCGTTGAGGCCGCTGAAGGCCGCGCAGTGCAGCGCCGTGAAGTCCCCCTCGTTGGTGGCGTTCACGTCCACGCCGGCCGCGATGAGAATGTCGACCGCTTCCTCCGCGCTGGGCACGCGCGGTGCGCGCGGCACGTTGGTCAGGTGCGCCGCCCGCCCACAGCCTGCCGCGGCCATGAGGGGCGTCGTGCGGTCGTTGGGCGTCAGGTTGGTGCGCGCGCCGGCGGCGAGCAGGCTCTCGAGGACCTCCCGGGTCGAGGTGGGCTGGAGCCGCCGGTTTCGGAACGACGCGCTGCCCGGGCCCGGGTTCATGGCGTACGCCGCCACCCACAGAGGCGTCGCGCCGGCCACGTCTCCGGTCCCGGTGGCGAACGTGTCGTAGGCCCCGTTGCGGACGAAGCCCTGGCCGGTCACCTCGGAGGCCGTCATGCGCGCGTTGGGATCGGCGCCGGCGGCGAGCAGGGCGTCGACCAGCGGCTGGCGCTCGTCCAGCGCCAACCGGCCCGTCCGGGCCCGCCGGCCGCCGTGCTGTCGGTTCCAGTCCTTCAGCCACGTGCCGACGTCGCCGGCCGCGGCGTGCAGCGCCGTGACGCCGTCGACCGCGCCGTTCGGGTTCGCTCCCTGTTCGAGCAGGAAGCGGGCGAAGGCGCTCTGGCCGACGATGACTGCATAGGCCAGCGGGTGCGCGCCGTCCGAACCCGTGTCGTCGACGCCGGCGCCCGCGGCCAGCAGCAGCCCGGCCGTCTCGATGTCGCCGTTCCCGGCCGCGGCGATCAGCGGCGAGAACGCCTGCCGCCGGTGGGGGCGCACGTCGGCCCCGGCGGCGATCAGGGCGCGCACGATGTCGCGGTGGCCCTCGGCCACCGCCCACATCAGGGCGGTCTCGTGCGTGGCGGCCGTGGCGGCGTCGACGCCGGCGCCGTGCGCGAGCAGGGCCTCGACCACGGCGAGGTTGCCCGTGCGGGCGGCGGTCATCAGCGGCGTCAGGCCGTTGGTCTGGGCGGCGTTCGGGTCCGCGCCGGCGGCGAGCAGCCGGCCGACCAAAGGCACGCTCGCGTTCTCGCAGGCGCGGGCGAGCGGCGTCACGCGGTGGTCGTCGGCGGCATTGGGGTCGGCCCCGGCGGCGAGCAGCGCTTCGACGGCCTCGGCGTCGTCCCAGTGGGCGGCCCAGAGCAGCGCCGTCGCGCCGTCGGCGCGGGCGGCGTCCGGGTCGAGCCCCGCGTCGAGCAGGGCGCGCACGCGCGCGGTGTCGCGGTCGGCCATCGCGTCCACCAGGCGCAGGTCGGGAGCCCCGGCCGCCGCGGTGCCGGCCGCCAGCGGCACGAGAACGAGACACAGGCCGGCGAGACGCTTCATTGGGCAGTGCATTGGGTGTCCCTCGCGTTCATTTCAACGCTCACTCGCAACGATGCGCCGGCGCCTGCCGCGGGCGCCGTTGACTGCAGGGCTAGCGAGGCTAGCGGGCGGCCACGAGCCCCCGCAGGCGCTCGTGGATGGTGCCCGGGATGCCGAGGCTGGTATCGGCCCCGAGTCCGGCGAGCACGGCGGCGACCTCGGGCCACGCCTGGTAGTGGAACGACTGCTTGGCGCCCTCGGCCAGGCGGAAGGCGGTCCGCCCCCGCCAGTCGCGCGCGTCGATGTCGGCGCCGCGCGCCACGAGCAGCTCGACCACCTCGTTCAGGCCGCTGAAGGCCGCGCAGTGCAGCGCCGTGAAGTCCCCCTCGTTGGTGGCGTTCACGTCCAGGCCGGCCTCGATGAGGACGGCGATGGCCTCCTCCGCCATCGGCTGGCGCGCCGCGCGCGGCGTGTTCGTCCAGTGCGCCGTCCGCCCGCAGCCGGCGGCGGCCATCATGGGCGTGGTGCCGTCGACCGTGGTGATGCCGGGACTGGCCCCGGCCGCCAGCAGGCTGCGCAGGATGTCGGCGGTCGAACGGTGCGTCTGCCAGCCGAACCGCGGCCGTCCCGGGCCCGGGTTGGTGGCGAACGCCGCCACCCACAGGGGCGTTGCGCCGGCCACGTCTCCGGTCCCGGTGGCGAAGGTGTCGTAGGCCCCGTTGCGGACGAAGCCCTGCTCCGTCACGCCGGAGGCGGTCATGCGCACGTTGGGATCGGCGCCGCTGGCGAGCAGCGCATCGACCAGCGGCAGGCGGTCGCCCAGCGCCAGCCGGCTGCTGGGTGCCCGCGACGAGCCGGCGCGAGCGCGCGGCGGGCCGCCGTGCTGGCGGTTCCAGGCCTTCAGCCACGTGTTCACCGGACCGGCGGCGGCGTGCAGCGCCGTGACGCCGTCGACGGCGCCGTTCGGGTCGGCGCCCTGCTCCAGCAGGAAGTGGGCGAAGGCGCCCTGCCCGAAGATGACGGCGTATGCCAGCGGATGCGCGCCGTCCCACCCCGTGTCGTCGACGCCGGCGCCCGCCGCCAGCAGCAGCTCGGCCGTCTCGATGTCGCCGTTCCCGGCCGCGGCAATCAGCGGCGAGAACGCCTGGCGCGGGTTGGGACGCACGTCGGCGCCGGCGGCGATGAGGGCGCGCACGGTGTCGCGGTGGCCCTCGGCCACGGCCCACATCAGGGCGGTCTCGCGGGTGGCGGCCGTGGCGGCGTCGACGTCGGCGCCGTGCGCGAGCAGGGCCTCCACCACTTCGAGGCTGCCCGTGCGCGCGGCGGTCATCAGCGGTGTCAGGCCGTTGGTCTGGGCGAGGCTGGGGTTGGCGCCGGCGGCGAGCAGCCGGCCGACCAGGGGCACGCTCGCGTTCTCGCAGGCGCGGGCGAGCGGCGTCACGCCGTGGTCGTCGGCGGCATTGGCGTCGGCGCCGGCGGCGAGCAGCGCCTCGACGGCCTCGGCATCGTCCCAGTGGGCGGCCCAGAGCAGCGCCGTCACGCCGTCGGCGCGGGCGGTGTCCGGGTCGAGCCCCGCGTCGAGCAGGGCGCGCACGCGCGCGGTGTCGCGATCCGCCATCGCGTCCACCAGGCGCAGGTCGGGCGCGCCCGCGGCGGCAGCGCCGGCCAGCGGCAGGAGCAGGAGAACGAGACACGGGCCGCAGAGACGCTTCATTCGGAAGTGCATTTGGATGCCCCTCGTGTTCAGTTGACGATCACTTGCGATCCGCCGCCCGGTCGACCTCCGGCAGTCGGGCCCGGCTAGGAGTCTACGCCGTTCTACGGCGCCGACTCCTAGGGCGCCGACTCCTGCCGGACCGCCACCAGCCCGCGCAGGCGCTCCTGCACGGTGCCCGGAATCCCGATGCTGGTATCGGCACCGAGGCCCGCGAGCAGGGCCGCCACCTCGGGCCACGCCTGGTAGTGGAACGACTGCTTGGCGCCCTCGGCCAGCCGGAACGCGGTGCGCCCCCGCCAGTCGCGCGCGTCGATGTCGGCGCCGTGCGCCACCAGCAGCTCGACGACCTCGCTCAGGCCGCTGAAGGCCGCGCAGTGCAGCGCCGTGTAGTCGCCCTCGTTGGTGGCGTTCACGTCCATGCCGGCGTCGAGCAGGATGCCCGCTGCCTCCTCGGCCATCGGCTGGCGCAGCGCCCGCGGCGTGTTGGTCCAGTACGACACCCGCCCGCAGCCGGCCGCCGCCATCAGCGGCGTGGTGCCGTCGACCGACGTGATGTCCGGACGCGCGCCCGCTGCCAGCAGGCTGCGCAGGATCTCTCCGGTGGAGCTGTGCGTCTTCCAGCCGTCCCACATCCAGCCCGGGCCGGGATTGGTGGCGAAGGCCGCCACCCACAGCGGCGTGGCGCCGGCGACGTCGCCGGTGCCGGTCGTGAAGGTGTCGTACGCGCCGTTGCGGACGAAGCCCTGCGAGGTCATGCCGGAGGCGGTCATGCGCACGTCCGGATCGGCGCCGCTGGCGAGCAGGGCGTCGACGAGCGGCAGGCGGTCGCCGAGCGCCAGCCGGCCCCGGCGCATCTGCCCCCCGCCGTGCTGGCGGTTCCAGGCCTTCAGCCACGTGTCGACCGGCCCGGCGGCCGCGTGCAGGGCCGTGACGCCGTCGACCGCGCCGTTCGGGTCGGCGCCGCGCTCGAGCAGGAAGCGGGCGAAGGCGCTTCGGCCGACGATGACCGCATAGGCCAGCGGGTGCGCGCCGTCCGAGCCCGTATCGTCGACGCCGGCGCCCGCGGCCAGCAGCAGCTCGGCCGTCTCGATGTCGCCGTTCTCGGCCGCGGCGATCAGCGGCGAGAGCGCCTGCCGCCGGTTGGGACGCGCGTCGGCGCCGGCGGCGATCAGGGCGCGCACGATGTCGCGGTGGCCCTCGGCCACGGCCCACATCAGGGCGGTCTCGTGCGTGGCGGCCGTGGCGGCGTCGACGCCGGCGCCATGCGCGAGCAGGGCCTCGACCACGGCCAGGCTGCCGGTGCGGGCGGCGGCCATCAGCGGCGTCAGGCCGTTGGTCTGGGCGGCGTTCGGGTCCGCGCCGGCGTCGAGCAGCCGGCCGACCAGGGGCACGCTCGCGTTCTCGCAGGCGCGGGCGAGCGGCGTCACGCCGTGGTCGTCGGCGGCATTGGGGTCGGCCCCGGCGGCGAGCAGCGCCTCGACGGCCTCGGCGTCGTCCCAGTGGGCGGCCCAGAGCAGCGCCGTCGCGCCGTCGGCGCGGGCGGCGTCCGGGTCGAGCCCCGCGTCGAGCAGGGCGCGGACGCGCGCGGTGTCGCGCTCCGCCATCGCGTCCACCAGGCGCAGATCCGGAGCCCCGGCCGCGGCGCCGCCGGGTGCGGCCAGGAAGAAGGCGAGACACAAACCGGCGAGACGCTTCGTCAGGACGCGCATGGGTGCCCTCCCGCGTTCGGGTTCGCTGAGGCGGTCGATTCGGCTGCCCCCGCATTCTAGCTTTCTTGCGTGCCGGCCGCAAAGGTGGTACAAACGGCCAAACGTAACGCAGGCGGGCGACCGCCGGAAGAAGGCTCCATTATGTCCAATCTGAGAGTGGTAGGCGCCGTATGTCTCGCGGGCATGGTCGTGGCGGCGGCGCCGCTGCCGGCCGCCGGTCAGACGGAGGCGCCCTCGCGCGCGCTCCTCGACCGGTACTGCGTGAGCTGCCACAACGAGCGGTTGCAGACGGCCGGCGTGATGTTCGACCAGGTCGACATCGGCCAGGTGGCCGCTCACCGCGAGCTCTTCGAGAAAGTCGCCAGGAAGCTGCGCAGCGGGCAGATGCCGCCGCAGGGGCGGCCGCGGCCCGAGCGGGCGCAGGTCGACGCGTTCCTGACGGCGCTCGAGGCCGAGCTCGACAGCGTGGGCGCCGCGGCGCCCAACCCGGGCCGCGTCGCGTCGCACCGCCTCAACCGGACCGAGTACGTGAACGCGGTCCGCGACCTGCTGGCGCTCGAGATCGACGGCGAGGCGCTGCTGCCGAGCGACATGGCCGGCTTCGGCTTCGACAACAACGCCGACGTGCTGGCCATGACCCCGGCCTTGATGGATCGCTACATCACCGCGGCCACCAAGGTCAGCCGCCTCGCGGTCGGCACGCTCGAGAACCGCCCGGCGATTCAGACCTACCGCCTCCCCACCGGGACGCGGCAGGAAGCCCGCATGGGCGAGGACCTGCCGTTCGCGACCCACGGCGGCCTGGCCGCGCGCCACGCCTTCTCGCTCGACGGCGACTACCTCTTCCGCATCCGGTTGCAGCGCAGCGACGTCGGGGAGACGATCTTCGGGAACATCGCGGAGCGCGAGTACCACATCGAGCTGCGCATCGACCACGCGCTCGTCGGGCGCCTCTCGGTGGGCGGCGAGTTCGAGGGGCAGGTCGAGTACACGCTGACGGGCGGCGGCATCGCGCCGCCGGACGACGACATCGTCCACCAGCAGATCGCGCTGTACAACCAGACCGCCGACAACGATCTGGCCGTGCGCCTCCCGGTCCGGGCCGGCACGCGGCTCGTGTCGGTGGCCTTCACCGACATGGCGCCGTCGGCCTCCCGGGGGGAGGGCGACAACGTGGTGGCCGGCATCGCGACGCTGGAGATCCACGGGCCGTTCCTGGGGCGCGTCCCGGAGGACACGCCGAGCCGCGGCCGCATCTTCGTGTGCCGGCCCGCCACGGCGCAGGACGAGGAGCCGTGCGCGCGGGAGATCGTCCGCACGCTGGCGCGCCGCGCGTACCGGCGCCCCGTCACCGACGCCGACCTGCAGCCCCTGATGGCGATCTACGAGATCGGCCGCGCCGCGGGGGACTTCGAGAGCGGCATCGCCCGCGCGCTCGAGGCGCTCCTCAGCATGCCCGCGTTCCTCATGCGCGCGGAGTCCGATCCGATCGACGCCGCGGCCGGCACCGCCTACCGGGTCAGCGACCTGGAGCTGGCGACGCGGCTGTCCTTCTTCCTGTGGCGCAGCATCCCGGACGACGAGCTGCTGGAGGCGGCCGCGGCCGGCCGGCTGCGCGACCCCGCCGTGCTGGCGCAGCAGACGCGGCGCATGCTCGCGGATCGGCGCGCGACGCGCTGGATGAACGACTTCCTGGGCCAGTGGCTGCAGATACGGAACCTCGAGACGATGGTGCCGGATCCGCTCCGCTTCCCCGGCTTCGACGGCACGCTGCGCGAGGCGATGGTGCGGGAGTCGGAGCTGTTCTTCGAGAGCCAGGTGCGCGAGGATCGCAGCGCGCTCGACCTTCTGCGCGCCGACTACACCTACGTGAACGCGCGGCTCGCCGAGCACTACGGCATTCCCGACGTGTACGGCAGCCACTTCCGCCGCACGCCGGTCCCGGACGACTCGCGGCAGGGTCTGCTGGGGCACGGCAGCGTTCTCACGGTGACGTCCTACGCGGACCGCACGTCGGTCGTGCTCAGGGGCAAGTGGGTGCTCGAGACGCTGCTCGGCTCGCCGCCGCCGCCGCCGCCCGCGAACGTGCCGCCGCTGCCGGAGAACGACGGGCGGAGCAAGCCCACGTCGCTGCGCGAGCGGATGGAGCAGCACCGCTCGAACCCCGTCTGCGCGAGCTGCCACGCCAACCTCGATCCGCTGGGCTTCGCGCTCGAGAACTTCGACGCGATCGGCCGCTGGCGCGAGGACGACGAGGGCGCGGCAATCGACTCGGCAATCACCTGGCGCGACACGCACATCGAGAATCCGGCGGCCTTTCGCGCGGCGCTGCTGGAGCAGAGCGAGGACGAGTTCGTGCGCACGGTCATCGAGAAACTGATGACGTACGCCCTCGGACGCGGCGTCGACTATCTGGATGCGCCTACCGTGCGCCGGATCGCGCGGGATGCGGCCCGCGACGACTATCGCTGGTCGTCGCTCATTCTCGGCATCGTCGAGAGCACCCCGTTCCAGCAGCGGCTGGTGCGGCAGACCGGTCAACAGCAGGCGGAGCAATAGTCCATGTTCATTACCAAGAAGCGTTTGTCTCGTCGGGCGGTGCTGCGCGGCGCCGGGGCCACGATGGCCCTGCCGCTGCTGGACGCGATGGTGCCGGCTCTCACGGCGCTGAGCCGGACGGCGGCGTCACCGGCGCGGTTGCGCCGGCTGGGCGTCTTCTACGTGCCCAACGGCATGTCGATGGGCTACTGGTGGCCCAAGGCCGAGGGGCGGATCGACGGCATGCCCCCGACGCTGCAGTCGCTGTCGGCCCTCAAGGACAAGGTGCTGCTGCTGGGCGGCCTCGCCGACAAGCCGGCCGATCTCATGGAAGGGGGCGGCGACCACGCCCGGTCGGCGGGCACCTTCCTGACGGCCACCACGTTCAGGCTCACGGCGGGCGCCGACGTCTACGCGGCCGTGTCCATGGACCAGGTCGCGGCGCGCGAGCTGGGCAAGGAGACCCAGCTCACGTCGCTCGAGCTCGGCATCGAGTCCAACGCGATGGTCGGGACCTGCGACGGGGGCTCGAGCTGCGCCTACACGAACACCATCGCCTGGCGGACGCCGACCACGCCGCTGCCCGTCGAGCGCGATCCGCGCGCCGTCTTCGAGCGCCTCTTCGGCACGAGCGGCAGCACGGATCCGGCGGCCCGGCTGGCCCGGCTCCAGCGCGACCGGACGATCATCGACGCCGTCTCGTCCGAGCTGAAGCGCCTGGAGCGGATTCTCGGGCCGGGCGACCGGCTCAAGGTGGCGGAGTACGTCGACTCGGTACGCGACGTCGAGCGGCGCCTGAATACCGCCGAGCAGCAGAGCTCGCGCGAGCTGCCGCTGGTGGACGAGCCCGCGGGCATCCCCGACGACTACGCCACCCACGCGAAGCTCCAGATGGACCTGCTGGCGCTGGCGTACCAGACCGACCTGACCCGCGTCAGCACCTTCATGCTGGCGAAGGAGGTCAGCGGCCGGGCGTACCCCGAGATCGGGGTCTCCGATTCGCACCATCCGCTGTCGCACCACCAGGACGAGTACGGCAAGCTCGAGCGCCTGCACAAGATCAACGAGTACCACTTCCAGCAGTTCGCGCACCTGGCGGCCCGGATGGAGGCGATGCCCGAGGGCGACGGCACGATGCTGGACCACACCGTCTTCCTGTACGGGACCGGCATCAGCGACAGCAACACGCACTTCCACGACGACCTGCCCGTGGCGGTCGTCGGGGGCAAGAGCGCCGGGATCCGGGGCGGCCGCTACGTCCGGCATCCGCTCGGGACGCCGATCTCGAACCTCTACGTCTCGCTGCTCGACCGGCTGGGCGTGCACGTCGACAGCTTCGGCGACAGCACGGACCGGATCGGGTCGCTCACCTGATGCACCGCAGGCCGGCCCGGCCTCGCGCGGCCGGGCCGGCCTGGTGCGTGCGGCACAACGTCACAACCAGGCTGCCCGGGCCTCCGCTCGCCCGCTGCCGCGGGCCGCGTGGCGGGCGCTGCCCCGCGCGCGTCCGTCAGCTCTCCGCCGGCGTCCGGTCGGGGTCCGGCACGAAGCCGCGCTGCAGATCGAGCGCCATCGGCGGCGGCTCGTGCTCCACCAGGTACGCGAACTCGTCCCGGAAGCGCTCCAGCGGGATGTTGGCGGTCGCCGCCAGGTTCGCCAGCTCGTGCGGGTCGTCGAAGTCGTTGCGGCGCAGGCGCAGCATGTACTGGCGGGCGATGCGGTAGCGGCTCGAGTCGATGTCGACCAGGCGCACGCTCGCGCGGCCGGTCTCCGGGTCGATGAGCTTCTCGAACGGAATGGGGATGAACTGTCCCGCCTGCATCGAGATCATCGCGGCGTTGCCGCCGGCCAGCACGTAGCGGGCGGCGCAGTAGCCGAGGTCGCGGGTGTACTCCATGTCGGCCGGGATCGGGTCGGCGCAGCGCAGCTCGTAGCCGATGTTCTTGGCGACGATGGTCGTCTTGAGCCCGAGCTCCGCGAGCCGCGCGGCAACGGCGCCCTTGAGCAGGGCGCCGATGTTGATCTCGGCCAGCCGCACGTTGCCGTGGTCGTCGCGCTCGACGCTCTCGAGCCCGGTCAGGTCGTCCGGATCGATCCCCAGGATCAGGCCCTCGGCCAGCACCGCCACGCCGTCGCGCCGGCCCGCGGTCAGACGCTTGATGACGGCGCCCGCCAGCGTGTCGACCAGCGTCTTGAGCCGCAGCCGCCGGCCGCCGAACTCTTCGAGGATGAGCGTCAGCGTGGCCCCCGCCGACTTGCCGATGCCGAGCGCGAGGTGTCCCGCCTTGCGCCCCATGGCCGTGACGAAGTACCAGCGCGACGTCGTCTTGGCGTCGACCATCAGGTTCTTGAGGATCTCGACGCCGGCGTGCCGCGCCGTCTGGAACCCGAACGTGTCCACGTAGGGCGGCAGGTCCAGGTCGTTGTCGATTGTCTTCGGCACGTGCACGACCTGGATGCGCTCCGCGGCCCGCTGCACGAGGCGGTGGGCCGAGTACGCGGTGTCGTCGCCGCCGATCGTGATCAGCCGCGTCACGCCCAGGCGCAGCAGCGACACGACGGTGTTCTCGAGGTGCTCCTCCCGCAGCGTCGGGTTGGCGCGCGAGATCCCGATGTGGGAGCCGCCCCGAAAGTGGATGCGGCTGACCCCGGCGATGGTCAGCGGCGTCACGTGGTCGATGTCGCCGTGCATGATCCACTCGAAGCCGTCGTGGATCCCGATGACTTCCACGTCCGCCAGCCGGCCCCTGATGGTCGCCGCGCTGATGACGCTGTTGATGCCGGGCGCCGGCCCGCCGGCCACGAGAATCGCGAGCTTTTCGTGCTGCATGATCGGCCGCTTCCTTCAGACGGGGCTTCAATCAGACGGGGCTTCAATCAGACGGGGCTGCGCCCCGAACCCCCGGCGCAGACTCTCAGTCCGGCGGGGGGTAGCCGTGGCGCTTCAGGCGTTCGGCGGCGTCGGCGCAGCGCCGGTGCCGCGCCTGGCGGCAGAACCGGCGGCCGCGATCATAGGCCGCCCGCGCTTCCCGCCGGTCGCCTTCCAGATCCGCGATCTTGCCCAGCTCGATGTGGGCCTGCCCCCTGGCCCAGGCGGCGGCCGGGCCGGCGTCGGCCGCGACGAGATCCGGCACCGCCTCGGCGGTGCGGCCGCGGGCCACGCGGGCGGCGCCGCGCGTGAGGTGCCAGACGGCCTGCTCGCCCTCCATGCGCGTGCGATCGTCCCGCGCCAGCGCGGCGAACCCGGCGTCGATCGCCCGCTCCGCCGGCACGGCCCGCTCGTCGCGGAGCCAGGTGGCCGCGGATTCGAGCCAGAGCAGGCGGTTGCGCGGGAAGCGCCGCCGCAGGTCGCCCAGCACCCGCTGCGCGCCGCCGTACTCGCGTTCGCGGTTGTAGAGCAGCACGAGGGCGAACTGGGCCTCCGAGCGGGTCTCGCCCGGGTAGGCGGCCGCCTCCTCGATCAGCCGCAGGGCCTCGGCCTTGCCGCCGTCGAACCCGACGAGATACGCCAGCATGCGGAAAGCCCGGGGCAGCAGCGAGACCAGGTAGCGATAGATGCCGAGCGTCAGGGCGGCGTCCTTGCGGCGGGGATCGAGCTCGAGCACGGTCTGGTGCGCGGTGTACGCCTGCTTCGCCTCGCGCAGCGCCCGCAGCGCTTCGCCCTGGATCGATGCCTTGTACGACGCCGCGAGCGCGACGGAGGCGCCCAGCTCGTAGTGCGCGTCGGGGTCGTCCGGGTCCCGGCGCACCGCCGCCTCCGACAGCGCGACGGCCCGCTCGATGTGCGACTCGAAGGTGCGGGCGAGATCCTCGGGCGGCTTCGGGGTCCGGATGCGCCGGCGGCTGATGGTGCCGCCCGTGCGGGCCAGGTTGTTGTCGACCAGGATCCTGCCCTGCAGGAAGAGAATGCGGAACCAGGTGACGGCGGCCATCCCGCGCTGGGCGGCCGAATCGTCCGGCGCCTCGCGGATGGCCCGCGTGAAGACCGCGACCGCCTCGTCGTGGTCGAGGTTGTACGCCAGATCGTAGCCCTGCCGCAGGAGGTCCGCGCGGCCCCCGGCCCCCTCGGCGGCACCGGCGGGCCCGAGCGAGCCCGTCAGCAGCGCGGCCGCGAGCACCACGACCAAACCCGGCCGGCCGGCGCGAATCGACATGCCCGCCAATGATAGCGGGCGGCTCCCCGGCTTGTCAGCGCCGTCCGGCGGCGGGCTTGCGCACCGGCCCGCCGCGGTGGACACTCTTCCGGTGGCGGATCGATCGCTGCGGCGCATCCGGACGATCGACGCGCACGCGGCCGGCCAGGCGCTGCGGCTCGTCGTGGGCGGGTTCCCGCGTCCGCGCGGACCCACCATGGCGGACAAGCGCGACTGGCTGCGGAGGCGCTGGGATCGGCTGCGGCGGGCGCTCATGTGCGAGCCGCGAGGCCATGCCGGCCTGTGCGGCGCGGTGCTGACCGAGCCGGTGACGCCGGGCGCGCACGCCGGGCTGATCTTCATGGACGCCGGGGGCTACGCGCCCATGTCCGGCCACGGCGTCATCGCGGCGGTCACCATCGCGCTCGAGCGCGGACTGATCCAGCTGGCCGACCCGGCGCCGGACGTGGTGCTCGACACGGTGGCGGGGCCGGTGACGGCCCGGGCCGAGCGGTCCGGCGGCCGGATCGCGGGGGTGTCGTTCCGGAACGTGCCCGCCTTCGTGCTGCAGCCGGGCGTGACGGTGCGCCTGGGGGAGCGCCAGGTGACCGTCGACGTCGCGTTCGGCGGCGTGTTCTACGCGCTCGCCGACGGCGAGGCGCTGGGCGCGGCGGTGCTGCCGGCCGGCATGCCCGCCCTGCGGCGGCTCGGATCGGAGCTGCGCCGGGCCGTCGACGCGGCCGTCGCGCCCGTCCACCCCGGCGATCCCGCGCTCCGCGGGGTTCACGGCGCCGTCGTCGTGGGGGCGCCGGACGGCGGCGGGGCCGACCTGCGCAGTGTCACGATCTTCGCCGGCGAGCGGGTCGATCGCTCCCCGAGCGGGACCGGCACGGCGGCGGCCATGGCGGTGGTCGACGCGATGGGCATGCTGGACCCGGGTCGGCCGTTCGTGCACGAGAGCCTGACCGGCACGCGCTTCGTGGGCCGGCTCGAGGAGCGGACCACCGTCGGCGATCTCCCGGCCGTCGTGGTGCGCATCGCGGGCGAGGCGTGGATCACCGGCGACCACGAGTTCCTGCTCGACGGGGAGGACCCGCTGGCCGACGGGCTCGCCCCCTGACGGGAGGGGTCAGGTCGCGTCGGCGTCGGCGGCCGCGGCGACGAAGGCGGTGGCCTGCCGCGCGTGCTCCTCGAGGATCGCGTGCGACCAGGCGTCCTGCAGCGTGGCGAGCACGGTGCGGTGGTACCAGACCATCGCGTCGAGCGGTGCGCTGAACGGCCGGATGAACGGGTGTCCCTGCGTGCGCAGCCCCTGCGTCATCTTCGACAGGTTGTGGATCTTGTCGGCCGACGCCACCGCGCGCGCGCCGGCGCGCGGCGTCACCCGCAACTGCTCGATGTAGGCCTCCTTGCGCGCCCGCCACGGGCGGGGCTTCGGCGGCTCCGAGACGTCCTGCACCATGGCCAGCACGAGCGCGCCGAACCGCGAGCGGATGACGTCCGGCTCGAGCGCGGTGTCCTCGAGCGTGTCGTGCAGGAGCGCCGCGACGATGGTGTCCTCGTCGCAGCCGTGATCGGCCGCGATCATGGCGACCGACGTCACGTGCGACACCTCGAAGCCGCGCCCCGCCTTGCGCCGGCTGAGGCCGTGCGCTTCGAGCGCCGTGGCGAGTGCGAGCTCGACCCGCGGGGAGTACATGGCGGTCGTCGGCGCGCGCGCCCGTCAGCGGCGGGCCTGGCCGGTGTCGGACGGCGCCACGTAGCTGCGGCGCGCCCGCGCGGCCATGCCGCGGCCCCGGACCCGCACGTCCAGGGTATGGACCTGGCCGTCGCGCGTCCTGGGCGAGAACCCGAGCACGTACTGGCTGTGGAGCTCCTGCGAGACGCGCGTGAACGTGGCGCCGAGCTCGTCCTCCTCCTCCAGCTCGAAGTAGCCGCCGCCCGTCTCCTCGGCGAGCGCGCGCAGGCTGCGGTCGGGCCGCGTGCGCCGGTTGCGCAGCCCGTCGAAGTACTCGACCTCCATGCCGATGGAGTAGACCATCACCTCTTCGGCCACCGCCCGCTCGAGGACGTCCTTCCAGCCGATGTCGCTGGCGCTGTCCTGGCCGTCCGTCAGCACCAGGACGACCTTGCGGCCCTGCACGCCGACGAGCGCGTCGAGCGACGCCGCCACGGCGTCGTGCAGGCGCGTGTCGTTGCCGAAGTCGAGCCCGTCGAGCTCGCCGATCAGCTCGTCGCGGTCGCCAGTGAACTCGGCCGGGGCGATCTCGATCTTGTCGTTGAAGGCGCCCACCCGCGCGCGGTCGTCCGGCAGCATCCTGATCAGGAACTGCTCGGCGCCCGCCATGATCAGGTCCATCACGTTGGTGGTGCTGATGCTGGTGTCGAGCATCACGACGACCGTGATCGGCCGCACGCTGTTCTCGAACAGCGCGATCTCCTGGGGCTCCCCGTCGTCGAAGATGGTGAAGTCGTCGAGCAGCAGATCCGGGACCAGACGCCCGTTGCCGTCGGTCACGGTCACGTACAGATCCACCAGCTCGGTCCCGCTCCGGAACAGCGGCTGCGACTGCTGGCTCTCCAGCGAGCCCGCCTGCAACGTCACGAGAACGGCCGCCGCCGCGACGAGTGCGCGCCTCATGCTCATGCCGCGAGCTTAGCAACCCGGCTCACGCGGCGCAACGTTTCGTGTGGCCCGCGCCGTCGACGTGGTACGCTTGCCGTGCTTGCCAGGAGGGACAGACCATGGGTAGATACATGACGAGGCTGCTGGTGTTGACGGCGGCGGCGACCGCGCTCCTCGCGGGGTCGGCGGCGGCCGAGCTGTCGCCCGCCGTCGCGGCGCCCTATCTGCACATCCAGGGCGCGCTGGCCGGCGACTCCATCGAGGGCGTGGCGGACGCTGCAGAGGCCGTTGCCGCCGCCGCCGCCGAGCTCGGCGACACGGGCGCGGCCATCGTCACGGCGGCGCGCGCGGTGGCGCTGGCCGACGATCTGACGAAGGCGCGGGCGGCCTTCGGCCTGCTGAGCGACGCCGTGATCGGCTACGCGCGCGAGGCGGGCCTGGGCGACCTGCGGCTGGCCTTCTGTCCCATGGCCCGCAAGTCGTGGATTCAGGAGGACGGCTTCATCGCCAACCCGTACCACGGCTCGGAGATGCTCAACTGCGGGTCGTTCCGCGGCTTGCGCCAGTGAGATACGAGCGATCCGTCGGCGCGGCGGCCGTCGCGCTCGCGGCAGCGGCCGCCTGCCTCGGATTGCCCGCGGCCGGCGGCGCGCAGCCGGCGGGAGCCGGTCGGCCCGCGTGCGATGCGGACAACGGCGGGCTGGTGCTGCCCGACGGCTTCTGCGCGCTGGTGGTCGCCGACGGGCTCGGCCGCGTGCGGCACCTCGACGTGGCCGCCAACGGCGACATCTACGTGCGCAACCGGGGCGCGCGCGGCAGCGCGACCGGCGACGAGGACGAAGGCATCATCGCGCTGCGGGATGCCGACGGCGACGGGCGCGCGGAGGTCGTCGAGCGCTTCGCGGACCACTACGGCACGGGTCTCCAGCTCCACGGCGGTCATCTGTACGTCTCGACGTTCACGGAGATCCTCCGTTATCGGCTGACCCCCGGACGCCTACGGCCGGCCGGGCCCGCCGAGTCGATCGTGTCCGGCTTCCCGCTGCAGCGGGGGCACCCGGACAAGCCGTTCGCGTTCGACGCGGACGGGCACATCTACGTGAACGTCGGCGCGCCCTCGAACAACTGCCAGCAACGGCCGAGGACGCCGGGATCACCCGGGCTGCAGCCGTGTCCGCAGCGGGAGCGGCAGGCGAGCGTCTGGCGCTTCGACGCCGGCCGTCCCGGCCAGACGCAGGCCGACGACGGGTACCGTTTCGCGATCGGCACCCGCAATCTGCTGGGCATCGCCCGGGACCGGGTCAGCGGGGCGATGCACGCCATGCAGCACGGGCGCGACTCGCTCGGGAGGCTCTTCGGGGCGTACTACGACGACGAGGAGAGCGCCGAGCTGCCGTCGGAGGAGCTGATCCGGCTGCGCGACGGGGCCGACTTCGGGTGGCCGTACTGCTACTACGACCACTTGCAGGACAAGCGGATGCTGGCGCCGGAGTACGGCGGCGACGGCCGGGACGAGGGCGACTGCGCGCGGTACGAGCGGCCGCTGGTCACCTTCCCGGGCCACTGGGCGCCCCACGACATGCTGTTCTACACGGGCGATCAGTTTCCCGCCCGCTACGCCGACGGCGCGTTCGTGGCGTTCCACGGATCCTTCAACCGGGCGCCGTTCGAGCAGGGCGGCTATCAGGTGGCGTTCGCGCCGCGCGACCACGGCGAGCTCAGCGGCGAGTGGGAGACGTTCGCCGACGGGTTCGCCGGCGCGTCGCCGCCCATGAGCTCCCGCGACGCCGCCCACCGGCCGGCCGGCGTCGCCCAGGGGCCGGACGGCTCCCTCTACGTGACCGACGACGCCGCCGGCCGCGTCTGGCGCATCCTCTACACTGGGAGTTGACGCGCTCCCGTTCCCGGACGCCGCGCCTGCTCACGCGGGCACGGGTGCGCCGACGGCTGAACCCATGACCGAGCGAGCAAACCTGTCCGACGCCGGCGACGCGCGGCCCGTGCTGCAGGCAGCGCTGGCGCGGCGCATCCTGATCCTCGACGGCGCCATGGGCACGATGATCCAGCGGCGCGGGCTCGGGGAAGCCGACTTCCGCGGCGAGCGGTTCGCCGATCACCCGCAGGACCTCAAGGGCGACAACGACCTGCTGGCGCTGACCCGGCCCGACGTGATCGAGGCGATCCACGACGACTACCTGGCGGCGGGCGCCGACATCATCGAGACCAACACGTTCAACGGCACGTCGATTGTGCAGGCGGACTACGGTCTCGAGCCGATCGTCCACGAGCTGAACCGGGAGGCCGCACGCCTCGCCCGCCGAGCCGCGGCGCGCTGGACCGCACGCACGCCCGACCGCCCGCGCTTCGTGGCCGGGGCGCTCGGCCCGACGAACCGCACGCTCTCGATGTCGCCCGACGTCAACGACCAGACCTTCCGCGCCACGACCTTCGAGGCGCTCCGCGACGCGTACGCCGAGCAGGCCCGCGGCCTGATCGACGGCGGCTGCGACCTGCTGCTGATCGAGACGATCATCGACACGCTCAACGCCAAGGCGGCGATCTTCGCCGTCCGGCAGGTGTTCGACGAGAAGGGCGTCGAGCTGCCGCTCATGCTGTCGGTGACGATCACCGATCGCAGCGGCCGCGTGCTCTCGGGTCAGACCATCGACGCGTTCTGGGTGTCGGTGGCGCACGCCCGGCCCTTCTCCGTGGGGCTCAACTGCGCGCTCGGGGCGCGCGAGATGCGCCCGTACCTGGCGGAGCTGGCCCGCATCGCGGGCACGTGGATCAGCTGCTATCCCAACGCCGGCCTGCCGAACGCGTTCGGGGAGTACGACGAGCAGCCTGCGGAGACGGCCGCGCTGCTGCGCGAGTTCGCGACGAGCGGCTTCGTGAACCTGCTCGGCGGCTGCTGCGGCACCACGCCGGACCACGTGCGGGCGGTGGCGGACGCGGTCAGGGACGTGGCGCCGCGCCGGCTGCCGGAGCCTGACGCCGCGCCCGTCACCGAGTACAGCGGACTGGAGCGGCTCGCGGTGCGGCCCGACGGCAACTTCCTGATGGTCGGCGAGCGCACCAACGTGACCGGATCGCGCCGCTTCGCGCGGCTGATCAGGGAGGAGGACCACGCCGCGGCGGCCGACGTCGCGCTCGAGCAGGTCCGCGGGGGCGCCAACGTCATCGACGTCAACATGGACGAGGGGCTGCTCGACTCCGAGGCGTGCATGGGCCGCTTCCTGCGCCTCATCGCCACCGAGCCGGAGATCGCGCGCGTCCCGGTGATGATCGACAGCTCGAAGTGGTCGGTCATCGAAGCCGGCCTGCAGTGCGTCCAGGGCAAGGGGATCGTCAACTCCATCAGCCTCAAGGAGGGCGAGGCCGCCTTCCTCGATCAGGCGCGCCTCATCCGGCGCTACGGCGCGGCGATGGTCGTGATGGCGTTCGACGAGACCGGCCAGGCCGACACGAGCGAGCGCAAGGTCGCGATCTGCGAGCGCGCGTACCGGCTGCTCACGACGCGGGCCGGCGTGGCGCCCGAGGACATCATCTTCGATCCGAACATCCTGGCTATCGGCACCGGCCTCGAGGAGCACGCCGACTACGCCGTCAACTACATCGAGGCGACGCGGGAAATAAAGGCGCGCTGCCCGGGCGCGAAGGTCAGCGGGGGCGTCAGCAACCTGTCGTTCTCGTTCCGGGGCAACGACGTCGTGCGCGAGGCGATGCACGCCGCCTTCCTCTACCACGCGGTGCAGGCCGGCATGGACATGGGGATCGTCAACGCCGGCCAGCTCGCCGTCTACGAGGACATACCGCCGGCGCTGCTCGCGCACGTCGAGGACGTCATCTTCAACCGGCGGCCCGACGCCACCGAGCGGCTGGTGCGGTTCGCCGCGGGGGTGCAGGGCACCGCCCGGGCGCGCGAGGTCGATCTGGGCTGGCGCGAGGCGGGCGTCGGGGCCCGGCTGAGCCATGCCCTGGTGCACGGCATCGTCGACTTCATCGAGGCCGACGTGGAGGAGGCGCGCCAGCAGTGCGCGCGCCCGCTCGACGTCATCGAGGGCCCGTTGATGGACGGCATGAAGGTGGTGGGCGACCTGTTCGGCGCCGGCAAGATGTTCCTGCCGCAGGTGGTCAAGAGCGCCCGCGCCATGAAGAAGGCGGTGGCCTACCTCCAGCCCTACATGGAGGCGGAGCTGAACGCCCGATCGTCGCAGGGCAAGATGGTGATGGCCACGGTCAAGGGCGACGTCCACGACATCGGGAAGAACATCGTCGGCGTCGTGCTGCGCTGCAACAACTACGAGGTGGTCGACCTGGGCGTGATGGTGCCGTGCGACACCATCCTGCAGACCGCCGCCGACGAGGGCGCGGACCTCGTCGGGCTGAGCGGGCTGATCACGCCGTCGCTCGACGAGATGGTCTACGTCGCGACGGAGATGACACGGCGCGGGATGCAGGTGCCGCTGCTCATCGGCGGCGCCACCACCTCGCGCCAGCACACCGCCGTCAGGATCGCCCCGGCGTACGACGGGACGACAGTTCACGTGGCGGACGCGTCGCGGGTGGTCGACGCGGTCTCGCGCCTGCTCAGTCCGGCCCAGCGGCCGGCCTTCGACGTGGACAACCGTGCGGCCCAGGCGCGGCTCCGGGAGCAGCACGCGAGCGGCGGCGCGCGGGCGCTGGCGACCCACGCGGCGGCCCGCGCCAATCCGCTGCGCACCGACTGGGACGCGGCCGAGCTGCCCGTCCCGGCGTTCACGGGACGCCGCGCGGTCGAGGTGGAGCTCGACGCGCTGACGCCGTACATCGACTGGACGTTCCTGTTCGCGGCCTGGGAGCTCAAGGGGCGCTTTCCGGCCATTCTCGACGACCCGGCGAAGGGCGCGGCGGCGCGCGAGCTGTACGCGCACGCGACGGAGCTGCTGGGCGAGATCGTGGCCGGCCGCCGCCTGACCGCGCGCGGCGTCTACGGCTTCTGGCCGGCCAACGCGGACGGCGACGATCTCGTGCTGTACGACCCGGCGGCCGGCGCGCGCGAGGCGGAGCTCGTTCGCTTCAACCTGCTGCGCCAGCAGGAGGCGTTCGGGGACGACCGGCCGCACCGCTCGCTCGCCGACTTCGTCGCGCCGCGGGGGCGCGGACTGACCGACCACGTGGGCGGGTTCGCGGTCACCGCCGGGATTGGCGCCGAGGAGCTCGCGCAGGCGTACGAGCGGGAGCACGACGACTACCGGGCCATCATGGTCAAGGCGCTGGCGGACCGCCTGGTGGAGGCGTGCGCGGAATGGCTGCACGCGCGCGTGCGGCGCGAGTGGGGCTGCGCGGCGGGCGAATCGCTCGCGGCCGAGGACCTGCTGGCCGGGCGCTACCGGGGGATCCGGCCGGCGTTCGGCTATCCCGCGTGTCCGGACCACAGCGAGAAGTTCAAGCTGTTCGAGCTGCTGGGCGCGGCGGAGGCCGGCATCGCGCTGACCGAGAGCGCGGCCATGACGCCGGCCGCCAGCGTCAGCGGCCTGTACTTCGCGCACCCGGAGGCGCGCTACTTCAGCGTCGGCCGGCTGGGGCGCGACCAGGTGACCAGCTATGCGGCCCGCAAGGGCGTCGACGTGGCGACGGCCGAGCGCTGGCTGGCGCCCAACCTGGCCTACGACCCGGCCGCGGTCGCGCCCGACGCGCAGGAGAGCCGGGAAGCGGTCGGCTGAGGCTGCGCGGCCGGCGGCCCGCACGACGGCGAGCCGCGGCGGCGAGATGCCTACCAGTCGTACGCGAGCGATCCGATGAAGCTCGTTCCCGGGCTGGAGTAGCGATCGATGACCGGGTCGTCGGCCCGCCGCCCGCGGACGTTCCACCACTCGAAGTAGCGGGCGTTCGTCAGGTTGAGCGCGCCCAGCCGCAGCGTGGGCGGCCCGCCCAGCGAGACGAAGCCCACCAGGTCGGCGACCGTGTAGGCTTGCGGCGCGAACTGATGCTGGCCGACGTCGGCCGCCTGCTTGCCGGTCGTGAAGCGCACCGACAGCTCGCTGCCCCAGGCGCCCGACCCCGCCAGGTACTGCAGGCCGACCGTCCCGTCGCTCGGCGCAATCTCCTCGAGCGGCTCGTCGAGCACGACGTTCTCGCCGCTGATGGCGGCGAAGCTGCCGCGCAGCGTCACCCGCTCGCCCAGGTGCGCCTCGCCGCGCACCTCGACGCCCGCGATGTGCACCTCGTCGAGGTTCCGGGCCTGGAACTCCAGCAGGCGGGCGCCCGGCGCCAGGGGCAGCGTGGTCAACGCGATGAAGTCGTCGAAGCGGTTCGAGAAGCCGGTGACGCCGATGCTGACGCGGTCGAACGTGCTGCGGAAGCCGACCTCGATGTTGTCGCTCGTCTCGGGGCGGAGGCTCGGGTTCGGGAGCGTCCGGACGCCGACGGCGAGGTTGGTGTAGCCGTTGTTGACGGCGCTGTACGGCGGCGCGCGGAACCCGCTGGCGTACTGCGCGTGGATGGTGAGCGCGTCGCTCACGCGCACGGCCGCGCCGAGCTTCGGCGAGAGGGCCCCGGCGGAGAAGTCGACCGGCTCCGGGCTCAGGGTGGCCAGGTAGATGGCGTCGTGCTGGTCGGCGTCCGTCGCGAAGCGGTCGTAGCGCACGCCGGGCGTGATGGTGACGCGGCTGGTCTCTACCTCCGCCTGCAGGTACGCGCCGGCTTCGGTGACGTCGCTGGCGGGGAAGAACTTGGTCGGATAGATCGGGCCGGGACCCGCGGCAGGCCCAGGGGGTCCCGGCCCGGCGAAGCGCGTCTCGACGTCGCGCAGGGTGTCGAACCGGTCCTGCTGGTAGCTCCCGCCGAAGGTGAGGATGACGCCGCGCGCCGGACCGCCGAGCAGCTTCCGTCCCTGCGCCGTCCCGCCGACGGTGCGCTGGTCGAAGTCGAACGTGCCAAGGCGCTGCTCGGGCGCGGGCGGTGCGATCGGGCGTCCCCCGAACAGGGTGGTGACGGTCCGCTCGTCCTCCAGCAGTTGCGACGTGTCGCTGCGGCTGCCGTGCACCATCCACGAGATCAGGTCCAGCCCGGCCCGCCCGGCCAGCGTCTGGTCGAGCGAGAGACGCCAGCGCTCCTGCGTGTCGACGGTATCGAAGTCCGCCGTGTCGATGCGGATCGTCGGGCCGGGCGGCAGCACCGGCACGCCCCGGATGCCGGCGAAGAAGTCGCTCGAGGTGGTGCTGAGCGTTCCGTGCTGCGAGAACCCGTCGGTGTCCACGCGCGTCTCGTGGATTTCGGCCGCCGCGCGCAGCCGGTTGCCGGGCGCGGCCGTGAAGGTCAGCTTGGCCAGGACCTGCGCGCCGCGGCGGCTCTGGGGGTTGGCCGCGGTGCGCGTATCGTCCTCGGTCTCGACGGTGCCGCGGGTCCTGAACGCATCGCCCCGGTTGACGCTGCCGAAGAACATGCCCTGCACGCGGTCGTTGCCCCCGGCCAGCGAGACGTTGCCGCTCAGATCGTTCGCCCGGCCGTCCCAGGTCGTCTTGGCGCCGACATGGAAGCGGTCCCCGCCGAGCAGGTCGGCCGGGTCCTTGGTGACGAGCGACAGGACGCCGCCGAGCGCATCGCTGCCGTACAGCGCCGAGCTGGCGCCGCGGACGATCTCGACCGACCGGAGCATGTCCGGGTCGATCCCCATCTGCGAGATGCCGAGCAGCCGGAAGTCGAACTGCTCGGACGTCTGCACGCCGTCGATCTGCGTCAGCACCCGGTTGCCGCCCGTGCCCCGGATGTTGATCCCGTTGAGCCCGAAGCGGGTCACGTCGTTCTCCATGTGGACGCCCGGCTCGTACTTGACGAGGTCCGACAGGTCTTCCAGCATCCGGCCCTGAATGGCGGCGGCCTCGATGACCGAAACGGTGCCGGCGATGTCGCCGACCGGCACCGGGCGCAGCGTGGCGGCCACGGTCACCGACTCGAGGTAGGTCGGCCGATCGTCGCCCGCGTCCGGGTCGCCGCCGGCGGGCTGCTCCTGCGGCTCCGGGGGCGGCGCCTCCTGCTGCGCCGCGGCGGGCTGGGCCGCGAGCAGGGCCAGCGTCGCCAGCCAGAGCGCCGTGGCTGCCGTCGGCGCCGCCGCGGCGCGTCGTTCGGTACGCTTCACTGTCATTCGAGATTCTCCGCAGGGCTGCCGGCCGCGTCCTCCCTGCGCTCCGCCTTCAGCGCTTCCAGCGCTTCGAGCGTGCGCGGCCAGTCGCGCTTGAGCAGCCGCGACATCGCGCGGTCGGTGAGCAGCCTGCCGCCGGTCTGGCAGGCCGGGCAGTAGTTCGCTTCGTTGCTGGCGTAGGCGATGCGCTGGACCGGGCCGCCGCAGGTCGGGCACGGCTGGCCGTAGCGGCCGTGGACCGCCATGGCGGGATGGAACGCCGTGACCCGCTCCGGGAATCCCTCGCCCGCCTCGCGGCGCAGCCGCGCGGTCCAGTCGCGGAGGGTCGCGCGCGCGGCCGCGTGCAGCCGCGCGACGGCGCCGTCGTCCAGGTTGCGCGTCAGCGCCAGCGGGGAGAGCTGCGCCGCGTGCAGGATCTCGTCGGAGTAGGCGTTGCCGATGCCCGAGAACAGCCGCGGATCCGTCAGGCTCCGCTTCAGCGTGTGGTTCTCCCGCGTGAGCGCGGCGCGGAACGCCGGCAGGTCGGATCCGAGCACGTCGAGCCCGCCGCGATCGTGCGCCTGCAGGCCGTCGCGTCCGGACGCGAGATGCAGCGCCGCGCGCTTGATGGAGCCCGCCTCGGTCATCAGCAGCGTGCCGCTGGCGAAGTCGAACGCCGCCACGCCCAGCTTCTTCGGCACGGCCGCGCCCGGCGGGCGCCAGCGCAGGCGTCCGGCGATCATCAGGTGCAGGACGAGGAACAGGTCGCCCTCGACGCCGATGACGATGCGCTTGCCGAGGCGCTCCACGGACCGCACCGTGCGTCCCCGGATGGCGTCGAGCGGCGGCGCGACGGACCGCAGGACGAACGGGCGCAGCAGCCGGATCCGCTCGATCGGCTGCCCGACTACGCGCGGCGCGAGACAGGCCACGTACACCTCGACGTCGGGCAGCTCCGGCACGAGCGCAGTGTATAATGCGCGCCCGATTGCATGGAGTACCTCATCCGCCAGTACGACTTGCAGCAGGGCGCGCTCGAGATCGAGTACATCGAGGAGTACTTCGGCGAGTTCTCGCGCCGCAAGACGTCGGCGGAGGTCATCGAGCGCCTCGGGAGCCGCGATCATCAGATCCTGATGGCCGAGGCGCCGCTGCCGGACGACCCCGCGACGGTCGTGCCGGTGGCCTACAAGGTGTCGCACGAGCTGCGGCGGAACGAGACCGACGCGAAGCTCGTCGATCTCGTGACCCGCCTCGGCGACTGCGTCGCGTTCACCGGCCGCAAGGTGCTGTACAGCTGGATCGGGGGGACGCGCCGCGACTGGCGCGGCCAGGGCTTCTTCCGGGCCCTGACCGAGGAGCAGGAGGCCTGGGCCCTCGACAACGGCTTCGACGAGATCGTCGTCAAGACGAAGAACAAGCTGTACAACATGCGCGGGACGCTCGACCACCTGCAGTTCAACGTCATCAAGTTCGAGCCGCGGAACGACGACAACCGCGAGGCGAAGGTCTACCTCAGCAAGCCGCTCGGTCTCGAGGTGCTCGACGGCCACCGCAGCCAGCGTTCGGTCGTTCGCCCGGCCTGACAGCCCGTGGCGTGACCCGTGCGGATCAACCGCATCGCGATCGAGTCGGTCGACGATCAACGCGTCGGCGACTTCCGCATCGTCTCCGACCCGGCCCTCATGCGCGAGCGCGGCCTGTTCGTGGCCGAGGGTCGGCTGGCCGTCGAGCGGCTGCTCGCCTCCCGGTTCCGCGCGCACGCCCTGCTGCTGACCGCCGGCGCGCTCGCGCGCCTGGAGCCGGCGCTCGCCGCCTGCCGCGGCGGCGACGGCGGTCTGGACGTCTATCTCGCCGACTCGGCCCGGCTGCGGCAGATCACCGGGTTCCGGTTCCATCGCGGCTGCCTGGCGCTGGGCATGCGCCCCGGCGGCTCGGTAGACGGCGAGAGGCTGGCGGCCGGGCCGTCGCGCCCCCTGGTCGCGCTCGAGGGCGTCTCGAATCCGGACAACGTCGGGTCCATATTCCGCAATGCCGCGGCGTTCGGTGCCGCCGGCGTCGTGCTGTCGCCCACGTGCGCGGATCCGTTGTATCGCAAGGCCATCCGGACCTCGATGGGGACGACGCTGACGCTCCCGTTCCGCGTGGCGGGGGAGTGGCCGGACGCGCTGCGGCGCATCCGGGCGTCCGGGGCGCGCCTGGTGGCGCTCACGCCGGACTGCCGCGCGCAGGACCTGGAGACGTTCGCGGCGCGCCCGTCCGACGCGCCGCTGGTGCTGCTGCTCGGCAACGAAGGGGACGGCCTGAGCGGTCCGGCGCTCGACCTGTGCGACGAACGGGTGCGCGTCGACATCGAGCCGGCCGTCGACTCGCTGAACGTCGCGACGGCGGCGGCCATCGTGCTGCAACGGCTGCGCGCCGCGCGCGCGGGCCGATAATGTTCGACGGAAAATGTTCGACGGACCGGGCGCGGCTTCCCGTTGGACTGTCAGGGGGTGAAGGAATGCGGATCGCTGGATTGCGGTGGACCGTCGGCCTGGCGGCAGCCCTGGCCGTC
Source organism: Vicinamibacterales bacterium (assembly GCA_963665465.1). GTDB lineage: Bacteria > Acidobacteriota > Vicinamibacteria > Vicinamibacterales > UBA8438 > JAAXGX01. Next base: position 1,281,291 of record OY762226.1, on the reverse strand, counting down.
GCAACCGGCCAGCTCGCCGCAGCGGCCCAGCCGCCGGCCGCGGGGGCCTACGTCGAGGCCCAGGCTGCGGCGGGCCGGGAGGCCTACGAGCAGAGCTGTGCGGAGTGCCATCTCGACAACCTGCGCGGCGGGTTCGGGCCGCCGCTGGCGGGCCCGAGCTTCGCGGCGGCCTGGGGCGCGCGGTCGGCGCGCGCGCTGCTCGAGCACATCCGGAGCACGATGCCGCCGGGCGGCGAGGGGTCGCTCGGCGATGCCGCCTACCTGAGCATCGTCGCCTACATCCTGCAGGCCAACGGGCACGCGGCCGGGGCCGAGCCCCTGCGCGCCGACTCGGCCCGGGTCGTCGCGCCCGGGGCCGCGGGCGCCGTCGCGGCGGCCGACCAGCTCGCGCCGCCGACGGGCGGTCCGCCCGCGCTGGTCAACCGCGAGGTCGGGTCGTACACCCCGGTCACCGACGCGCTGCTCGAGAATCCCCCGGACGAGGAGTGGCTGTCGTGGCGGCGGACGCCGCTCGGCCACGGCTACAGCCCGCTGGAGCAGTTGACGCCGGACAACGTGGGCGAGCTGCGGCTCGCGTGGGTGTGGACGATGGAGGCCGGCCGCGTGCAGACGACGCCGCTGGTGCACGACGGCGTGCTGTTCCTGGCGAATCCCGGCAACGTCCTGCAGGCGCTCGACGCCCGCACCGGCGACATCATCTGGCAGTACCGCCGCGAGTATCCGGAGGGCCGCCGCTCCAACCTGATGCGCACGATCGCGCTCTACCGGGACAAGGTCTTCATGACGACGGCCGACCTGTCGGTCGTCGCCGTCGACGCCCGCACCGGCACGCTCGCCTGGGAGACGAAGAAGGCCGACGAGGCGGACGGCTTCTACCACACGGCCGGACCGACCATCGCGGACGGCGTGGTCATCAGCGGCATCACCGGTTGCGGGCGCTTCACGCAGGCCGGGTGCTTCATCACCGGGCACGATCCCGAGACGGGCGAGGAGCTGTGGCGCACGTCGACGATCGCGCAGCCGGGCGAGCCGGGCGGCGACACGTGGGGCGACCTGCCGCGCGGCGTCCGCGGCGGGGCCGAGACCTGGATTCCGGGCACCTACGATCCGGCCCTGGACCTGTTCTTCATCGGGACGGCCCAGGCCAAGCCGTGGGCGGCCGTCAGCCGGGGCCTGACGACGTCGGACGCCGTGCTGTACTCCAACTCCACGCTGGCGCTCGATCCCCGCACCGGCGGCATCGCGTGGTACTTCCAGCACGTGCCGGGCGAGTCGCTCGACCTCGACACGGTCTTCGAGCGGGTCCTGATCGACGTCGACGGCGAGGAGCTGCTCTTCACGGTGGGCAAGGACGGGCTCATGTGGAAGCTGGCGCGCGGCGACGGCGCCTTTCGGGCCGTCCGCGAGACGGTGTTCCAGGACATCTTCGAGTCCGTCGACCCCGCGACGGGCCGCGTCGCCTATCGCCGCGACATCATCGAGATGGAGGTGGGCCAGCCGATCCATTCCTGCCCGGCGTACTACGGAGGTCACAACTGGCCGGCGTCGGCCTACAGCCCGGAAACGTCGGCGCTGATCGTGCCGCTGAATCAGAACCACTGCATGGAGCTGGCGGCCCGCGCGTTCGAGCAGGTCGAGGGGGCCGGATCGTCGACCGGCTCGGATGTCCGGTTCTTCGAGCGGGAGGGCAGCAACGGCACGTTCGGCCGCCTCAGCGCCTACGACGTGCGGACGCTGGACGAGCTGTGGCGTCACGAGCAGCGGGCGTCGTTCTCGACGGGCGTCGTCGCCACGGCCTCGGGCCTGGCGTTCGTCGGCGACGTCGATCGCTACTTCAAGGCGTTCGACGTGCGGACCGGCGAGGTGCTGTGGCAGACGCGCCTGGGCAACTCCGCGTCGGGCTTCACGATCACGTACGAGATCGACGGCCGGCAGTACGTGGCCGTGCCGACCGAGACCGGGCCGTTCACCAGCATCCGGCGCACCGTGAGCCCGGACGTCTACGCCCCGAGCAGCGGCGGCGCCCTCTACGTCTTCGCACTGCCGGAGCATGACAGCGTTCCGTAGTAGTCCGTAGAGGACCAACAGATCCCCGTTTTACTGGCATGGATTGCGATCTCTGTTCCGAGTCCTTCCGCGCCGGGTCCGCCTGTTCCATGTCCTAACGTGGAATAGTCGTGGGGTGAAAAACGCATCGAATACCCATGGCAGGACGACTCAGAGCCAAGCAGATCCAGACCCTGCGGCCGAGACCCACGGCGACGGCGGAACGCTCTTCCTCGTCGTTGAGCCCAGCGGCCGGAGCCGCCACTGAGTGCAACGGTTGACCGTCAACGGCAAGCGCCGCGACCTCGGTCTCGGCGGATACCCGTATGTCGGGCTCGCCGAGGCGCGCGCGGCCGCCTTCGCCAACCGTCGGCTGGCACGGCGCGGTGGGGACCCGACGGCGGTCGTCCGGCAGTCAGGGCCCCGACGTTCCGCACGGCGTGCGAACGGGTCGAGGCCGGGGCCACGTGGAAGGGCCTGGGGGCAGAGAATCGGCGGCGTGCTCTGGAGCGGTACTGCGGCTCGATCATGGACCGGCGCATCGACCAAATCCGTCGGGCCGACGTGATCGCCATCCTGGCCCCGGTCATGGCGGACAAGCGGGCCACGGGATCGAAGCTGCACGGGTGGATCCGCGGGGCGCTGGCATGGGGTGTGGCCCGCGAGCACCTGGAGTTCAATGTCGCCGACGGCATCGGCGCGGCGCTGCCATCGGCTCGAAAGGCGAAGAGGCACCACCCGGCGCTGCCCTACTCGGAGGTGGGGACGGCGTTGGACGCCATCGCGGCTTGCACGGCGAGCGAGACTCTGAAGCTGTGTCTTCGGTTCATGGTCCTGACGGCCGTTCGTTCGGGTGAAGCACGAGGCGCCGCGTGGAGCGAGATCGACCTGCAAGCGGCAGAGTGGCGCATACCGGAGGAGCGCATGAAGGGTGGCTGTGAGCATAGAGTGCCGCTGTCGCCTGCCGCGATGGCCACGCTGGAGCGTGCCAGGAGGCTGCACGGTCCGGACGGCTGGTGCTTCCCGGCCCCGACGCGCGCGAGCAGGCAGATCCACGCGACGTCTCTGGCTCACGTCGTGCGGACGCTCTACGGGGGCCGTTGCACGGTGCACGGCTTCCGCTCGTCGTTCCGCGACTAGGCGAGCGAGCAGACCAGCGCGCCGCATGCGGTCGCGGAGGCGGCGCTGGCGCATCAGGTAGGAAGCGACGTGGAGAGGTCCTACGCCCGGTCGGACTTGTTCGAGAAGCGCCGTGGCCTGATGCACCGATGGGCGGAGTTTGTGACGACGCCGGCGTCTTGACCCTGGCCGTGGTCTGCCGTGTCCATTGTGCATGGCGAGTGATGCGGACGTTGCCACCGGAGACGAGAGCCTTTGTTCGCTGGCAGGCCGAACAGTTTCTGGAAGTGGAGCGTCGTTTTCGCGGCCGGCGTCCTGAGGCTCTCGGCGGCAGAATCAACAGGCCCTCCAGACCCGACGAGCAACCCGTGGCCGGCCCGGTGACCGTGCAGATTGGCAAGCAGTCGACGGGCATGGAGTATGTCGTCGGGGCGGGTCGGGATTGGACCGGATCTCGCGACACGTCCTGACCCCCGGCCAGCCTCCGACGACGAATCACAAAAGATTACCAGTCAGCATTTTGTGGGCGCTACCGCCACGAACCCAGACGTCGGCGGACTGGAGTTGCCCCGACTATGCGGAACTCCACATAGTCGGGGCTATGCAGAGTTCCGGACTATGCGGAGTTCGCCCGGCGGCTTGCGTGAACGCGGGCGATTACATGGAGCGGTACTCCGCATAGTCAGAGGGCTTCCAGGAAGTCGAGGAGCCGATCGGTGGCTGTGAACCGGAGTGGCTGAGGTGCGGGATCGTCGACGCACCGGAGTGCGGCCTCCTTCATGGCGAGGTCGGCTTCGACGTACTGATGGGTGGTGGCCGTGTCCTCGTGGCCGAGCCAGAGAGCAATGACGGTGATGTCGACTCCCGACTGGAGCAGATGCATCGCGGTCGTGTGGCGTAGCGTGTGAGGCGAGATCCGTCGGGTCGCAAGTGAGGGCTGGCTTTGCGAGGCCCTTCGGCAGGCGACGTGCAGTTGATGCTCGACCCCGGAGCGCGACAGGGGCTTGCCGGCGCGATTGGGAAACACGGGAGCACCGGGGCTTCTATCGATTCGAGGGAGCCACGCCCGGAGCTGCGCTGCGGTGCTCTTCCAGAGCGGGACGACACGCTCCTTGCGTCCCTTGCCGTGCAGGAGCAGGGACGACGCGCGATCGAGAAGCACGTCGGCGACGAGGAGTCGGATCATCTCGGAGACGCGGGCGCCGGTGTTGTAGAGCACGGCGAAGAGGACGGCGTCGCGCTGTCCGCTCCAGGTGGTTCGGTCGGGAGCGTCGATGATCGCGGTGATCTCGTCGCGAGACAGGTAGCCGAGGACGGGCCGGTCGAAGCGCTTGACGGGAATCGCGAGAACGTGTTGCGCGATGGGCAGCAGGGTTGGCTCGCGCAGCGAGGCGTAGCGCATGAAGGACCGGATGGCGGTGAGACGGAGGTTGCGCGAGCGGGGGGAATTGCCGCGCTCGGTCTCGAGATGGTCGAGGAAGTCGAGGACCATGGGCGCATCGAGATCCGAGACGGTCAGTGCCGACGGGGTCCGTCCGATGCGCTGTGCGGCATACCCGAGGAACAACGTGAAGGTGTCGCGGTAGCTGGCGATCGTGTGGGCGCTGGCGCCGCGTTGGGCTACGAGGCGCCGATGAAAGAAGTCCTGCAGGAGTGCGGGAAACGCGCGCTCGACCGACGTCATGACGAGCGCTCCGACGCTCGGAGCGCAAAGCGTTCGAAGCGCTGCGCGGTGTTGACGAGCAACTCAGGGACAGCGGTGCAGTACCAGTAGGTGTCGGTGACCTTGGCGTGGCCGAGATAGGTCGACAGGGCCAGGATCTTGTGCTCGACATCGGCGCCGTCTTGGTACCAGCGCAGCAGCCGTCGCGTGACGAAGGTGTGTCTCAGGTCGTGAATGCGCGGAGCGCGCGTGCGCCCGTGTCCGGTCCAGCCCAGACGCTGCTTGAGCCGGCTGAAGGCCTTCTCTACGGCGTCGCGCGTGAGTCGAGGCGAATGCTCGGTGCGGAAGAAGTGCTCCGACCGGGATGCAGCACGACACGCGTCGCGGCGATCGGCGTAGCGGATCAGTGCTCGGGTCGTGGTCGGATGGAGCGGTACGAGTCGTGATTTCCGGAACTTCGTCTCGCGGATGCTCAGGATGCCGTTGACGAGGTCGACGTCGTCGGTCGTCAGGCGGCAGGCTTCGGAGAGGCGCAGGCCGGTCGAGACCAGCAGGGCGAAGTAGGCGACATAAGTAGCGGGTCGCAACCCCTGTCGGGGCAGCAAGCGACTCGCCTCCTGCAGGAGCGCAGCCACCTCGGACTCGGTGTAGATGTGTGGCGGTGGGCGGCGCGAGATGCGTCCGAGCAGGCCGACCGGTGGAACTTCGGTGGCCGGGTCGAAGAGCGCACGGTGTCGCGCGAGTTGTCGCACCACCGCCAGCCGGCGTACGGCCTGCTCCGGATTGCTCGATTGTGAGGCCTGCGCCCACTGGACCATCAACTCGATCGTCAGGGGGCCGCTGTGTCCGATCCGGTCTGCATGGCTGGCGAAGTCGCGCAGCAGCCATTCCGGCGTTTCGAGGCTGAAGCCGAGCCCGCGGCGTGCGATCAGGTAATCGTCGACCAGGCGGTGGAAGCTGGGAGGCGTCATCGGAGCACCTCCGGCCAGGGAAGCGCGACCTCACGTAGTCTCGGCAGATCGAGCTTGGCGTAGATCGTCGTGGTATCGAGGCTGCGATGACCGAGCACGTCAGCGACCTCTTTGAGGCTGGCTCCTTGCTGCACCATGCGGCTGGCCACGGTGTGCCGGAAGACGTAGGCGCCGGCGAGCGGCGCGTCGACCGCCGACCGCCGCAACGCGCGCGCCACGACACCGGAGACGGCAGTGCTTGAAATCGGCTTGCCGCAGCGAACTCCCAGGCGCTGCACGAACACCCGCCGCTCGACAGTGGCTGGACGCTCGCCGTTCAGATAGTCGACCAACGCCTGGCCCACGGCGCGAGGCAGCGGCAGCATGGCGCTACGACGGTTCTTCCGGATGCGCACCTCGATGGTGCCGCCGCGCCAGTCGATGTCGTCCAGGCGCAGGTCGGCCACCTCGCCGGGCCGCAGCCCCAAGGTCGACAGGCACTGGACAATCGCATGGTCCCGTTGTCTGCACGGGGTCGGGGTATCGAACGATCCCAGCACCTGCTGGACCTGCTGCTCGGTCAGCGAACGAGGCAGCGTCGCAAGCCGCCAGTGAGCAACCGTCGGTAGGGCAGTCTCGAGCTCGTTGCCGCAGAAGCCCTCGAAACGCAGGAACCGGAAGAACGACCGCAGCGTCGACCGCACGGTCCGCATCGAGCCCGGAGAGAACCGTCCTCGTAGCGACGTGATGAACGTCACCACATCGGCCGGCGCAAGGCGAGCGGGGTCGACCGGGTCCGCGCCAAGGGCGGCCCGGACGAGCATCCGGACGAGGCGGGCGCGGCCACGCAAAGTCTGAGGACGCAGACCGCGCGTACGTCGTTGGTGCTGGGTGTACGCCTCGATCAGATCGTCGAGGGTCCACGAGCTGGGAACGGTCATGGAATGCTCCTTTCCGGCCCATCAGGCCGGAGAGAGCATCCCGACTATGCGGAGTCTCGGGAACCGAGCAACTGCCGCAAATCCTTGGTTCTACGGGTACTTGAGCACGCGGAACCCGGAGTTGCTCCGCATAGTCCCGAACTCTGCATAGCCCCGATTTCGTGGACACCTAACCTGTTGGTGAGGAGGAGTCCACGATGCCGAAGTCGAGACCGCCGTACCCGGCGGCATTCCGGCAGCAGATGGTCGAGCTGGTTCGGTCCGGACGCACACCGGGCGAACTGGCTCGGGAGTTCGAGCCGTCGGCCGAGGCGATACGGAACTGGGTTGCGCAGGCTGACCGCGACGCGGGAGAGCGCGCCGACGGCCTGAACACCGAGGAGCGTGAAGAGATTCGCCGGCTGCGCCGTGAGGTGCGTCGGCTGCGCGAAGAACGGGAGATATTGGCAAAAGCAACTGCCTGGTTCGCACGGGAGACCGGACCCGGGAGGACTACCGGTTCATGAGTGCGAATCAGGCTCGGTTCCGCGTCGCCACGATGGCCCGCGTGCTCGGTGTCTCCCCGAGCGGGTACTACGCGTGGCGTCGACGCCCCCGTTCGGCTCGCGCCCGGGCCGATGCCGAGTTGACCACCCGCGTGCGGGAGATTCACGCTCGCAGCCGGGGCACGTACGGCGCGCCGCGGATTCACGCCGACCTGGCCGACGACGGCGTGTCGGTCGGCCGCAAGCGGGTCGCGCGGGTGATGCGCGCCGCGGGCATCGCCGGCGTGAGCCGGCGCCGCGGCCCCCGCACGACGCGCCGGGCGGTACGGGCCCGGCCGGCGCCGGACCGCGTCGAGCGCCGCTTCGAGGCCGACGAGCCGAACCGCCTATGGGCAGCCGACATCACCTACGTGCCGACGTTGGCGGGCTTCCTTTACCTGGCCATCGTCCTCGACGTCTTCAGCCGGCGGGTCGTGGATCCATCGTCATACTGCCCCCGGACTTATGAGGAGTGTCCAAACAGCGTGGCTTGGTCGTCGATCACCTTGATTCGCAGGCCTTTTCTCTTCCCGTGGTGGACATGCACGGCGTCGAGTTCGCCGCGCTTGACACGCTGCAACACCGTCTGGCGCGACACGCCGAGGAGTCGAGTCGCGTCCTGCATCGGCACGTATCCCGCCGGCGTCTGTTCGACGAAGCGGGCGAGCAGCTCCGGGGTGATGCGGATTCGCCACGGCGCGCCGGGGGTGAGTTGTTCGCCCGCGATGAATCCATCGTTGATCCAGCGGTGCAGCGTAGACGGCGCCATGTCCAGGCGCTTGGCCGCTTCCTGGATGCTGACCACTTCACCGTCGGTCGAGCGCGTCGCCGGGTCGAAGCGCCCGAGATTCCAGTTGCGGCGCAGGTTCCCGACATGCATGGCGGTGAAGGGGTGGCCGTAGGCAGTCTTCTTGCCTTGGCGGCTCAGGATACCGGCGATCACGGCATCGGGATAGTGCTGGGCCAGGCGGCGCACAAGTTCGAGGGTGTCCTCGTCGGTTCGGATCGGCGGCTGGCGCGTCTGGGGGCGATCGATGTCGAGTTCGGTCAGCATACCCCCGCGCCAGCGCAGCGTCAGGTGGGCGGTCTGCCCGCCGCGCGGCGCGGCGACGATGACTTCGTCGAGCAATGTGCGCAGCAACTCCTTCTTGTCCCGCGCCGTGGTGGTGGGCGCCTCCCAGACCCGCGGCAGGTCCATGCCAAGTGCGAGCACGGCCTTGCGCTCGTCGGTCGTCAGTTCGCGCGGTCGGCGCCGCTCGCGGCGTTCGAGTTCGGACCGCGCTTGTTCGAGTTCGCTCAGGCGCTGTTCCCATTCCGTCTCGAGGCCGCGGGCGACGAGGCGATTCTCGGGCTCGACGGCACAGTACCGGCGTTCGGCGCGCTCGGCTTCATAGCGCGCCCGTTCGAGGGCCAGACGCCACTGTTCGAGCGCGCCGTCGTGATCGGCTTCGATCCGTTTGGCGGCGCGCAACGCGGCCTCGAGACCGGCCGGCTGCGCCGCGTCGAGCACGGCCTCGGACACCGCCCGGTCGATCTGTACGCCGCCGATGTACAGGCAGTACACGCCGCTTGCCTGGACGATGTCCTGACCCGAACAGTGATAGCCCGGCGAGGCGTTTCGTCCCTGGTAGTGGACATACAGCCGCCGCCCGCAGTGGCCGCACGTGGCGATGCCTTGCAGCAGCGCGCTTCCTTCTCTGACCGCGCCGCTCCCCGCCGCATGCGGTCGCGGCCGCGTGTTGCTGCCGATGCGGGCGAGGTTATCCTCGTAGGTCGGCCAGTCGATATAGCCCGGGTGGTGGTCGGGGATCAGCACCGGCCACTCCGAGCGCGGTACTCGACGCACACGCTGTCGCACCACACCGTTTTCGTCGACGACGCGTTCCTGCCGCGATTTGCCGTACGTGTAGGCGCCGGCATAGGCCGGATTGGTGAGTACCTGATGAATCGCATGATACGACGGAGGAACCCAGCGGATGGCGTCGCCGTGGTTCAAGCGCAGCGGGAAGGTGAGCTTCTCGGAGACGAACCACAACCAGACGCGGCGCACCGACCCGAATTCGGCGAACCGCTCGAAAATCGCGCGAACAGCCCCGGTGACCGCTTCGTCGGGATGCAGCCGGATCTCGCCGTCGCGCTCGCCCCAGACGAGCCCGACCGGCAGACCGCAACGCAGCTCTCCGCGGGCCGCCTTGTTGCGGATCCCACCGTCGAGGCGCGCATGCAGGACATGCAGTTCGGCCTCTGACATTGTCCCCTTCAGCCCGAGGATAAGCCTGTCGTTGAAGATGTTCGGATCGTACACCCCGTCGGCATCGCCAATCAGAGTGTCGGTGATGCCGCACAGGTCGAGCAGCCGGTACCAGTCGGCGTTGTTGCGGGCCAGCCGCGAGACCTCCAGGCCGAGGAGAATGCCGACGTGTCCGAGGGCGACCTGCGCGGTCATGCGGGCGAAGCCGCCACGCCCCTGCGTGGTCGCGCCGGACAACCCCAGGTCCTCGTCGAGCACCGTGATCTGATCGGCGCGCCACCCGAACTGGCGCGCCCGTTCGGCCAAGTCATATTGCCGTCGCGTCGATTCGCGATTCTGCTCGACCTGGGCAACAGTGGACTGTCGCACGTACACGACGGCGGCGCGGCGCAGGTGGGTGGGCTGGACTTTCGTCTCACTCATCCTCGCCCTCCTTCTCCGGTTCGGGTCGCGCCGCTTGCACGATGAGTCTCTCCAGCACGCCGAGCACCGCGATGCGCTGCTCGTCTTCCAGCACCGCCCATACGTTCGGGTCGAGGCGCGGGTCCGTCAAGGGGCGCAGGTCCTTCAGAAAGCCGAGGTTCAGTTGCATGCTCCTCCTCCGCTTCAAGGCGATGGAGAAGAGCGTCGACAATCGTCCGCATCCGCAACAAGTCGGCGATGCCGGCCAGAGCGTGTGCGGCGCGGGCGACACGGTCGTCCGCGCCGTCTGATGCGGCGTCGGTCCAGGCGACCGGCACCAACCGCCGGCCTCCATCTGGAAACAGCAACAGGAGCTGGTGCCCACCTTGCCGCTGCATCCGCCTCAAGACAGCGAGACGTTGGCCTTGGAATGGATGCGCCTCACGAGTGATGGTCGCGAAGTCGGGAAGGTCGTCGAGATGGGTAGTGTGTCGGGTGTTCCGTCGGTTGGGCGATGGCCGCGCACCTGCGCACGGAACTGGTCATCGACGCGTTGGAAATGGCCGTCGCGCAGCGCCGACCCGAAGCGGTCGTGCATCACTCCGACCAGGGCTGCCAGTACACGTCGCTGGCCTTCGGCGCTCGCTGCCACGAATGGGGCGTGGCGCTGTCGATGGGCTCGGTGGGCGATTGTTTCGATAATGCGGTCGCCGAGAGCTTCTTCGCAACGCTCGAGTGCGAGCTACTCAACCGCACGAGGTTGTCGACGCACGCCGCAGCGCGGGTAGCCGTGTTCGAGTTCATCGAAGGGTGGTATAACACGCGGCGGCGTCATTCCGCGCTGGGCTATCGATCGCCGCTCGAGTTCGAACGTCTCCACCCAGGCCCTGTGGACGGCGCCCGGCCTGTGGACGCCCTGCGGGCGCCCACAAGTCCGTTGGATCCCGCGCTGCGCGCGGGCTCCACACCGCCCACAGGGAACGATGTCGATGTACAGACCATGACGTGAACCCGGAAGCGTTAACCTGTCCACGAGATCGGGGCAACCTCACTCGGTGTCCCAAGTGCCCGTCAGCCGCGCGATGTTCGTCGCGCTCAGACCCGCCGCGTCCTCACCGAGCAGCACCGGCAACGCCTCGCGGAAGTCGCCCGTCGACAAGCCGCGCAGATACAGCAGCGGCAGAACCTCGGCCACCTGCGGCGACCGCCGCACGTACGGCGGCAGGATCCGGCTCGTGAACCGCTGCCGCGCGCCGTCGTCGTCAACCCGCTGGTCGTTCACCCGCGGCGCACAAACCTGCATCGTCCCTGCACCGCAGGTCACCGTGCGGGATTGCCCACGGCCGTTGCGCACGACCAGCCGCCGGCCGGCTGCGTCGCGCGCGTCGGCATGCGCCTCGATGTAGTGCGCAACCTCTTCCTCCAACGCCGTCGCCAGCATCCGTCGCGCGCCCTCTCGGGCCACCTCATCGAGGGTCGGAGCGACACTCTCGGTCGTGCCGGCGTTGTCTTCGCGCGCTGGGTCGAGTACCTTCAACATTGGGTGGTGTCTCCTTCCCCCCGGCCCGCCAGTCAGGGTGGTTTTCGTGTTCACGTGGAAGGATACGCCACCTGTTTCACGCCGCCCGATCCACAACTTTCGGTTATATCTCGCTGCCAGAGCATGATGGCGTTCGGTAGAGGGTTGACAGATCCGACGGCGGTGGCCGGCTGTGAGGGTTCCGACGTTCCGCGCGGCGTGCGAACAGGTCGAGGCCGGGGCCGCGTGGAAGGGCGTGCGCACGACCGACCCGGCTGAACTGCGGAATACGGACTGACACCGTTATGATGAGGCTCCCGATCACCAGCACAAGCGGGAGATGTACCCAGATGGCCACCACGGAACGCGTCGTCAAGCTGACCTACGAGGACTATTGCGCTGCACCGGACGACACGCGCTGCGAGCTGCTGAACGGCGATCTGATGATGGTTCCCGCTCCGAACACGACGCACCAAAGGGTGCAAAGGCGGCTCGGCTACAAGCTGACCCAGTTCATCGAGGACCGTGCACTCGGCGAGCTGTTCTATGCCCCCTTCGACGTGGTCCTGTCGGACACCGACGTCGTGCAGCCCGACCTGCTGTTCATCTCCCGAGAGCGGGAGCACATGATCACCGCCGAGAACGTGCGGGGAGCCCCCGACCTCGTGATCGAGATACTCTCCCCGTCCACCGCGGACCGCGACCTGGGGTACAAGCACGAGCTCTACGGCAGACACGGAGTGCTCGAGTACTGGGTATTCGACCCGATGGCCGAGGCCGTCGCCGTCCATCGGCAACGGGACGGCGTGCTGGAGCTCACCGACACCCTCGGTCGCCGGGACACCCTGCACACGCCGCTGCTCAAGGGCCTGGAACTCCCACTGGACGACGTTTTCCCGGCTTGAGCCAAGGCACGAAGACGAGCGCCTTCGTGCATCATTAATCAGAAGACCTCCGGAATCCTCTTGTGCGCCAAGTGCCCAGCGGGCGTGTTTTCAATGTGTCCGCTCGTTGCGCCGCTGTCGAAAAGCTTCAGGAGTCGCTCGAGGAACACGAGACTCTTCGCAAGCAGGTTGAGCAGGCCAGCGTACGGTTGTTCGAACAGCGGCAACGGGTTGTCGCAGAGGTGATCGAGCCCGTCGAGGAGTACGTGAACGGGCTGGCGAACACGCCCAAGGAGTTCGACAAGTCGGTTCGCGCGTTTCGCATCGAGATCGATAGGTTCGAGAGCACCGTGCAGCGCATCGAGGCGGAGGCCGCCAAGTCCGACAAGATTGGGAGTGGTGTCGGGTTGGCCGGGGCGGCAGCCGGGGTAAGCCTGGCTGCATTCGGTCCGACTGCGGCCCTGGCGGTGGCCACGACATTCGGCAGCGCGTCGACGGGAACCGCCATCTCCGCCTTGTCCGGTGCTGCAGCCACCAAGGCAGCTCTCGCCTGGCTCGGCGGCGGCGCGCTCGCAGCCGGCGGCGGCGGCATGGCGGCCGGCAACGCGCTCCTGGCCCTGGCCGGACCGCTGGGCTGGACGGTCGGCGGTCTCGCGCTCGTGGGATCAGGCGCCTATCTCCACTACCGCAATGGTGTCCTCGCGCAGAAAGCCGTAAAGGAGCGTGTCCAGGTTGAAGGCGAGATCCGTTCCCTCCGGACGGTTCACGAGGAGATCGAGCGACTCGGGACGAGCACGCGCGCGTACACCGAGGGGACGCTGGCGTCGCTCGGCTGGCTCTGCAGTCACGCGCCGCACGACTACCGTCAGTTCGGTTGGCAACACAAGGAACGTCTGGGTGCCCTCATCAATCACATTCGCTCGCTCAGCGAGTTGATTTGCAAGGAAGTCGTCTTGTGAGACGGTCTCCCGCCGATGGGGCCGGGGCGCATGTCGCCGCTCAGGTTGCCGCGGCCTGGAGCGCTCTGGACGCTGCGCATCGCGCCGGCGAACTCGCCGCCGCGCTGCGGGGTCAGGATCGCGCGTTTCTCGGTGCAATAGGGGAATTGCAGGTCGTCCGGGACTTCGTGGGATCGCCGGAACACATTCTCGGCAGGGCAAGTACCAAGCACGGCGAGATTGCCGAGCAGGTTCACGTGGGTGTGAGCCGTGCGAGAGATGTGCTCTACGGCCGGGTCCCGGTTGCGACGTTCGATGGAGTTCCGCGCACCGACCCGGTGGATTACCGGGTAGCCGATGTGGACATTCAGGCGAAGTACTACAACGGTCTGCGCAATACCCTGGACGGCGTCGCGTCCCATGCGGAGAATTGCCCGGACTTCGTGAACGAGCGGGGCCGCTACCACATTCCGCGTGACCAGTACCAGCGGTTGGAGGAACTGCGCCAGACTGGCGGGATAGAGGGTCTGTCCGACCGGCGGGCCGTCGCGATCCAACGTCGAGTCGAGGATCTCGAACAGGCGACGGGTCGGTCAGCCAACGACCTGATCGAGTCGGGCGAGGCCACTTACTCCGAGGTTCAACGAGGGCGGGTTCACGACACGCTTCGGGACCGTGAGGAAAAACTCGCCGGGGAAAACGAGGATCTGCGGCGGGCCGCGCGCGCCGAGCACAGTCCCTCCATGGCCGGACTGGGCAAGGCCGCAGCACTCGGTGCCGCGGCCGGTGGTGGCATCGGTCTGGCGCAAGCGATCTGGGTGAAGTGCCGTGAGGGCAAGAGTCCCTTCCGGGGAGAGTTCTCGACCCAGGACTGGCAGGACGTCGGTGTCGTCGCCACGCAGAGTGCCGGCGGCGGCGCAGTTGCCGGAAGCACCGTTTATGCCTTTTATGCCTTGAGCAACTCAACGGCGTTGGCCGCACCGTTTGCCGGCTCATTGGCCAGCGCCCTGATGGGTGTCGGAGCGCTCGTGCGGGATCATCGTGCTGGAACGATAGATGGCGATCAATTCGTCGAGCTGTCGCACATCGTCGCCATGGACGCCGCGGTTGCGGGGCTGGCGGTCGCGGCGGGCCCGACGTTGGTGCCAATCCCGATGCTCGGCGCTCTGATCGGGAGCCTCGCGAGCAAGCTCGTCGCGTCCGCTCTGCAGGAAGGCCTCGGCGAATCGGCGTCCGCACTGGACGCGAGTCTCGCCGAGTACGAGCGGAACGCCTTCGAGCATCTCGACGAGGAGTACCGTGCCCTGGTGCAGCGGTTGGGCGCCTGGTTCGGAAACCTGGAGCGCCTGGCGGCAACCGCGTTCGATCTGGAGAACAACACCACCCTGTTGGAAGCAAGCGTCCACGTTGCCGAAGCCGTCGGCGTCCCCGAGGAGCGCATTCTCCGTACAACCGGTGATGTCGACGCCTTCATTCAGGGATGAACATGGACCCGCTGCACGATCCGCTCCACGGCCTGTCGCCGGCAATGTACGTTGCGACGTTGTCCGAGATCGCACACGTGGACGGACTCCATCCGGCCGAGCGAGAGCTCCTGGACCAGCACGCCGCCCATTTCGACGTGGACCTCGACAACCTTCCCGAAGTACCCCGCGATCTGTCGGCGCTGCCGTGGGCCACCCGGGTGCTGGTCTACCGCGATGCGGTGACGCTGGCCCTGGCTGATGAGATGAGCGCAGAAGAAGAGCAGTATCTGAGCGATCTGGCGGAACGCATGGGGCTGCCGGCCGAGACGGTTGCAGCGCTCTTCACCTGGGTGCGTGACTACGAAGCGCTCCTCGAGCGTCTGGACGCCCTGATCACGGCATGACGACTCGAGGGGACTGATGTCAGCGGGGTTCTTGGGCGGCTCCCGCGGTCGGACCGGCGCCCCCCGGGCTATTATTGTCGGCGGCTGACCCCGTGCAGTGGGGCCGGCGGCGGCGGCAGGTGAGCCTGCGGCTCGGAGAGGGAGGCAGCGATGAGCGGACCGATGAAGTCGGTGCTGATGTTGGGGACGGCCGCGGTGGCCGTGATGTTCGGCCTGGCGGCGGTTCCTGCGGGGGGTGCGGCGCAGCCGGCCGGCGGCATCGAGCTGGACGCGGACGACATCGGCGGCGTCGTGACCAGCAGCGACGGTCCGGAGGCCGGCGTCTGGGTGATCGCCGAGACGACGGACCTGCCGACGCGGTTCATCCGCAGCGTCGTGACCGACGACCTCGGGCGCTACGTCGTGCCCGACCTGCCGGACGCCGACTACGAGGTGTTCGTGCGCGGCTACGGCCTCGTCGACTCCGCCCGCGTGTCGGCCAGGCCCGGCCAGGCCCTGGATCTCGACGCCGTCGTCGCCCCCGACGCGCTGGCGGCGGCGCAGGTCTATCCGGCCGCGTGGTGGCTGTCGATGATCGAGCTGCCGCCGGGCGAGCACTCGCAGCGGGATCTGGGCAGCATGGTCACCGTGTGCCTGAGCTGCCACCAGATCGGCAACCAGGCGACGCGGGAGATTCCCGGCAGCATCCTGAACGCGGTCGACTCGCACCTCGAGGCCTGGGACCGGCGCGCGGCCATGGGGCCGATGGGCGCGGCGATGAACGCCGGGTTCCAGCGCTTCGGCCCGCAGCGGGCGATGTTCGCCGACTGGACCGCCCGCGTGGCCGCCGGCGAGGCGCCGCGGCAGACGCCGCCGCGGCCGGCCAGCTACGAGCGCAACGTCGTGGTCACGCTGTGGGACTGGGGCACCGAGCAGGACGGGCGCACCGACAGCACGCCGTCCGACGTGCGCGACGCCACGGTCAACGCGAACGGCCTGGTCTACGGCGTCGTCCAGCCGAGCGACATCCTGGCGGTCATCGACCCGGTCGAGCACCGCGCATTCAACATCCACATCCCGACCGACGCGCCGCGCATCCAGACCGACACGCCGGAGTCGCCCTACTACGGCAACGAGCCGTTCTGGGCGCGTGCGGCCGATCCGCGCAGCGTGGCCATGGACGGGGAGGGCCGCGTCTGGCTCACGGGGCGCGTCCGGGCCCAGGAGGCGCAGCCCGGCTTCTGCACGGACGCGGCGAATCGTTTCGCGGACTACTTCCCCCTGCGGAACGGGCGCCGGCAGGTGTTCATGTACGACCCGGAGACGGAGGCGTTCAGCGGCATCGACACCTGCTTCTCGGCCGACCACAACCAGCTCGGCCACGACGGACGCTTCTACTACGGCTTCCGCGAGGGCGTCGGCTGGGTGGATACGAGGGTCTGGGAGGAGACCGGCGATGCCGAGGCGGCCCAGGGCTGGTGCCCGACGGTCATCGACACGAACGGCGACGGCGTGATCTCGCCGGGCTGGACGGAGCCGGACGAGCCGGTGGACCCGGCGCGCGACCACCGCGTGGCGTTCGGCTGCTACTCGCCGGCCGTCAACGACGCGGACGGCAGCATCTGGTGCTCGGACAACGGCCCGACCGACAACACGCTGGTGCGCCTCGAGCTGGGCGACAACCCGCCGCTCTCCTGCGTCTCGGAGGTGTACACGCCGCCGCCGACGGTGGTGGATCCGCCGCCCTACGGCAGCGGCGGCCTGCACGTGACCCGCGACGGCGTCGCCTGGCAGGACTGGCGGGGCAGCGGCCACTTCGCCTCGTTCGACCGCAGCAGGTGCGCCGACACCAGCGATCCGACCGCGAGCGGGCAGAGCTGTCCCGAAGGCTGGACGTTCAACCGCATGTACAAGCCGACGTTCGAGAACGCGGAGATGCCGATCAACTCGGACGAGAGCTACCTGACCCAGATCGACCACCACGACGTGCTCGGCTTCGGCCCGGAGACGCCGGTCTACGGCGACGTGAACACCGACTCGCTGCAGGTCTTCCTGCCCGCGACGGGCGAGTTCGTGACGATGCGCGTGCCGTATCCGATGGGCTTCTTCTCGCGCTCGTCGGTCGGGCGGATCGACGACCCGAGCACGGGCTGGAAGGGCAAGGGCCTCTGGTCGAGCTACTCGAACTACGCGGCGTGGCACCTCGAGGGCGGTCCCGGCACGCACCAGAAGGCGGTCAAGTTCCAGGTCCGGCCGCACCCGCTCGCGAAGTAGGAGAATAGGAGAACCGGTCCATTGGCGGGGGGTCATGGGGTCTCCGTGAGCTGACCGACGACGGCGGCCGTGTCCGGCGTCTGGAGTTGGACCGGCCTGATTCCGATACGGTGTACGCCGGCGTGGCTGGCGGATTGGAGATCATGGCTAGAGGCGCTGCCGCACTCGCGTTGCTGCTCGTCGCCGTGCCGGCCACGCTGGCGGCCCAGGAGCCGGTCGTGGCCGAACGGCTCGTTCCGCAGCCGGGCGAGCGGGTGGCCGTGCTGCCGTTCGTCAACATCTCCGGGTTGCCGGACGACGACTGGATTGGCGCCGGTTTCGCCGAGACGGTGGCGGTCGACCTGGAGCGGGTCGCCAGCCTGGCCGCGGTCGACAGCGGCGACGCGCGCGGCCTGCTGCCCCGCGAGGTGGGTCGCCGTCTGGGCACGCCGTGGGTCGTCTCGGGCGCCTACCAGCGGGTCGGCGAGCGGGTGCGGATCACCGCGCGGCTGGTGCACGTGGAGACCGGCACGGTGTCGCGGACGGCGAACGTAACGGGCCGGCTCCGCGAGCTGTTCACGCTCCAGGACCGGATCGCCGCCGCGATGGCCGAGGATGGCCCGGCTGCGGTCGCCGACCAGGCCGTGACCCCGCCCGCGCCCGCACCGCCGGCGGGGATTGTCCTGCCGGGGCGCGACCGCCCCGCGCGGGCCGCCGCCGCACCGGGGGCCGCAGGCTTTGCACCGGGCGTCGCCGCCGGCGCGATCGACGGGCCGCCGGCGCCGGTTCTCCCCGAGGTCCTCAACCGGGACGCGGACGGGCGGGCGACGCTGCTCGCGCACCGTCTCCCCGCGGGGCTGGACCTGGACGGCTCGCTGCGCGAGGCCGTCTACGACGAGATACGCTCGGCCAGCGACTTCGTCCAGCAGTTTCCCATCGAGGGCGCTCCGGCCACGGAGCGGACCGAGGTCTGGGTCTTCTACGACGACGAGAACGTCTACGTGGCGATGCGGTGCTGGGACTCCGCGCCGGAGGACCAGTGGATCGCCAACGAGATGCAGCGCGACTCGTTCCAGCTCATCCAGAACGATCGCATCGCCGTGGCGTTCGACACGTTCTACGACCGGCGCAACGGCATGGCGTTCATGGTGAACCCGATCGGGGGCTTTTTCGACTTCGAGATCAGCGACGAGGGCAACCCCAACACCGACTGGAATGCGGTCTGGGACGTGCGCACCGGCCGCTTCGAGGGCGGCTGGTCGGCCGAGATGCAGATTCCCTTCAAGTCGCTGCGCTTCCAGCAGGGGCGGTCGCAGCTCTGGGGCATCCAGTTCGAGCGCCAGGTGCGGCGCAAGAACGAGGTCTCGCACCTGACGCCGGTGCCGATCGCCGTGGGCCCCGGCATCTTCCGCCTGTCGGCCGGCGCCACGCTGGCCGGGCTCGAGGTGGCGTCGGAGAACCGGCGGCTGGAGGTCAAGCCCTACGCCATCGGCTCGTCGGCCACGGACCTGACGGCCAGCCCGCCGTTCACGAATCGCGGCGCCGGCGACGCGGGCGTCGACGCCAAGTGGGGGGTGACCCAGAACCTGACGGCCGACTTCACCTACAACACGGACTTCGCGCAGGTGGAGGTGGACGAGCAGCAGGTGAACCTGACGCGCTTCAGCCTGTTCTTCCCCGAGAAGCGCGAGTTCTTCCTCGAGGCGCGGGGCATCTTCGACTTCGGGGCCGGGCCCAACCTGATCGGGACCGGCGGCGGCGGCAACAACGGCGGTCGGCTCGGGGGTCCGCCCGGCACGCGCGCCGGCAACGAGGCGCCGCTGGTCTTCTTCAGCCGGCGCATCGGCCTGCAGGAGGGGCGCACGGTGCCCATCATCGGCGGGGGCCGGCTGACCGGCAAGGTCGGCAACCTCAGCATCGGCGCGTTGAACATGCAGACCGACGATGCGCCCGACGCCAACGCCCTGGCCACGAACTTCACGGTGGTGCGCGTGAAGCAGGACATCCTGCGCCGCAGCCGCATCGGCGCCATCTTCACGCGCCGCTCGGTGTCGCTGGACCGCAACGGCGAGAACGACGTCTACGGCGCCGACGCCTCGTTCTCGTTCCACGACAACGTGACGTTCAACGGCTACTACGCCCGCACGCGCACGCAGGGCCGCGTGGGCGACGACACGAGCTACCAGGGGCAGTTCACGTACGATG
The DNA here is from genome assembly GCA_963665465.1 of Vicinamibacterales bacterium. Classification (GTDB taxonomy): domain Bacteria; phylum Acidobacteriota; class Vicinamibacteria; order Vicinamibacterales; family UBA8438; genus JAAXGX01. The sequence goes on along the minus strand of OY762226.1, from coordinate 1,261,747 downwards.
CCGACCTGTTCGGCCTGCAGGCGGAACATCTGCTGGTCGGCAAGAACTTCAATCCGGAGATAGGGTTTCTGCGGCGTCTGGACTTCCGTCGCTCGTTCGTGGCGGCGCACTACCGGCCCCGGCCACGCGGGATAGAGGCCATCCGCCAGTTCACGTTCGGCGGCAGCCTCGACTACATCGAGAACGGCCGGCGCGACCTCGAGACCCGCGGGGCTGGGGCGAAGTTCATCACCGAGTTCGAGAACAGCGACCGCATCACCCTCGACTTCCTGCGCAGCTACGAGCTGCTCATCGAGCCGTTCCAGATCGCCAGCGACGTGGCGATTCCGATCGGGGGGTACGGTTTCCAGGACGTGTTCCTGTCGTACTTCATGGGCCAGCAGCGGCGGGTCTCGGGCACCGCGTTCGTGCAGCGCGGGACGTTCTTCGGCGGCGACATCAACGCGTTCGGCTACCGTCAGGGGCGCATCGGGCTGACGCCGCAGATGTCGCTCGAGCCGACGGTCCAGATCAACCGCATCAACCTGCCGCAGGGGGCGTTCACGGCAACGGTGGCGACGACCCGCGCGACCTACACGTTCACGCCGCGGATGTTCCTGTCGGGGCTCGTGCAGTACAACTCGGCCGTCGACCAGATGGGGACGAACGTGCGGTTCCGCTGGGAGTACAGCCCGGGCAGCGAGCTGTTCGTGGTCTACAACGACCAGCGCGACACGACCCTGCGCCCCGGCCGGCTGCCGATGCTCGAGAACCGCGCCTTCATCGTCAAGTTCACGCGGCTCCTGCGCTTCTGACGCGCCCGCGTGCGAAGCCCGGGATCGAGCGCGGCTCAGGCCCCCCCGTCCGCTTCGCCGTCCGCGGCGGGCCGCAGCTCGGCGGTCGTGAGCCGGCCGTCGCCGTCGCCGTCGAGCGCGCGCAACGACCGCGGCGCCGCAACGATCTCCGTCGCGGAGACCGTGCCGTCCCGGTCCGCGTCGAGTGCGGCCATGAGCGGTGCGGGAGGCGCCGGCTCCCCGCCCTCGCGGGCCGCGGTCCCGTCCCCTTCGCCGTCGGGGGGACCGGCGGCCTCCGACGTCAGCAGCGCCAGGATCTCGGCCTCGGTGGCGGCCTCGTCCCCGTCGGCATCCGCGCGGGTCACGAGGCTGCGGAACGTCGACGGCAGCTCCGCGCCCTCCAGAGTGCCGTTCCCGTCGCCGTCGAACGCCATGAACGCCGCCGTCGCCTCGGCCGGGGCCCGCGCCGGGCCGCCGATGGGACCCCGGCCGCCGGGTCGCAGCTCGTCACCCGCCAGCCGGCCGTCGCCGTCGCCGTCGAGCGCCGCGAGCACGGCCGGCGCCGCGTCGATCTCGCCCGCCGAGATCTCGCCGTCGTCGTCGGCGTCCAGGGCCGCGAAGGCCGGCTGCAGGCGCAGCAGGCTGTCCTCGTCCCCGGACATCGCGTCCGACGCCGGCTCCTCCACGATGCAGCCGGCCGTCGCAACCAGTCCCGACGCCGCCGCGAAGGCCATCGCCGCGCCGCACGCAAGCGCTCGAAATCCCATCGTCGACTCCTGTCCGGGTCCGCTCGCGGCTGCGCTCAGCCGCTGCCGCGCATGGTCTCCGGCTGACCGAGGCCCCAGCTCGGCGTCCCGTCGTCGAGCTCCTCGACCGTCTGCCCGAGCACGATGTCGAAGTGGGCGGTCAGCTCGCCGATCCTCGACCCCGGCAGCGGGTTGAAGTCGACGAGGATCGTTTCCTTCGCGAGCGGATCGAGAATCCGCGACGTGAGCCGATCGCGGGCGTTGTCCGGGTGGCCGTTGATCAGCATCTGCGACGTGAAGATCCGCTGCCCGTTGCGGCTGACGGCGAAGTGGATGTGGGGCGTGCGGAAGATGTCGCCGATGATGTACGGGACCGGCTTGATGGTGCGGAAGTAGTACTCGCCCCGCACGTTGGTGAGGAAGCGCCCGTAGCCCTGGAAGTTCGAGTCGGGCGGCACATCCTCGCGGACGCCGTCGGCGTGGCGGTACGACTGGTTGGTGTCGCACTGCCAGATCTCGACGAACGCGTTCCGCAGCGGCGTCCCGGCGCGGGTGGTGACCGTGCCGTAGAGATGCGTGACCTCGCCGACCGCCGGGGTGATCGCGTCGTTGACGATCAGCAGGTCGTTGTCGGTGTCGAGGGGCATCTTGTCCGGATAGAACGGCCCTTCGAGGGCGCGGCCGCTGGGCGTCACGAACAGCTCGTCGGCGAGCACGCCGGGCGTCCAGAGGGCCGCCGCGCCCAGCGTCCCGGCCCGCAGCGCACGCTCCAGGAAGACGCGCCGGGGCAGTCGGGAGGCGAGCCGCAGGTCTCCTCGCAGGACAGGACGAATCGGCTGGGTCATGGCCATCTCCTCCATCGACATTATTCCTTCTCCCGGCCGGTCCGTGCCACCGTAATCGTCGCGTCCGCCGGCCCGGGCCTGCTCCGGTCGCTTGACTGGGGACCGCGCTCGTACGAAAATTGCCTGTTCTGTCGTCGCCGTCCCACCTCGACGGCGAGAAAGGCCCTGGCCGTGGCAAGAAAAGCAATCGCTCCGGGTTCCGTGAAGATGCTGCTCGTGGTCGCCGTGCTCGCGGCGGCCGGACTGGCTGCGTTGCCGGCCAGCGCGGCCGAGGCCGAACGCGACACCGACGTGACGTTCGCGAAGGACGTCGCGCCCATCCTGCAGCGCTCCTGCCAGAACTGCCATCGGCCGGATGCCGTGGCGCCGATGTCGCTTCTCACCTACGAGGAGACGCGTCCCTGGGCCCGCGCGATCAAGGACAGGACCGCGCTGCGCGAGATGCCGCCGTGGTTCATCGACAAGACCATCGGCATCCAGCACTACAAGGACGACATCTCGCTGAGCGACGCGGAGATCGCCACCCTGGCCGCCTGGGCCGACAACGGTGCCCCGCGCGGCAACCCCGCGGATCTGCCCCCGCCGCTCGTGTTTCCGGAGGAGGGCGTGTGGACCATCGGCGAGCCCGACCTCGTCGTGTCCACGCCGGTCATGACGGTGCCCGCCGTGGCCGCCGACTACCACGACGAGTACGGCCCCGTGCCCACCGGCCTGACCACGGATCGCTACATCAAGGCGGTCGAGGTGCAGGAGGTGCGGCTGCTGGAGGACGGGGCCCGGGCGCGGCTTCGGCGCCAGGCGAACGAGGGCAGCGGCTACGGGCGCTTCACGATCCATCACATGGGGATCCACACCGGCGACGAGTACTACGCGTCGGAAGAGGGGCGCTCGCAGTTCCGGCTGACGCACGAGATCGGCCAGAACGCCACGACCTACCCGGAGAACGTCGGCGTCGTCCTGCCGGCCGACTCGGACCTCAGGTTCACCGTGCACCTCTACGCGTCGGGCGAGGCGGTGCCGGTTCGCGCGGACGTGGGCTTCGTCTTCCATCCCGAGGGGTACGAGCCGAAGTACGGCAGCTGGGAGTTCGGCGCGATCGGGGGCATCGGGGACGCGCTCGACATTCCGGCGGACCAGGACCGCGTCCGCCTCGACGGCTACTACATCATGCCGCAGCCCGGCCTGCTGAACACCTTCGAGCCCCACATGCACGCGAGCGGGCGGCGGATGTGCCTGGAAGCGATCTATCCGCCGGACGAGAACACCCACAACTACCGGCTGAGCCCGCGGCGCGAGCTGCTGAGCTGCGCAGGCTACGACCACAACTGGGCGAAGGTCTACGTCTATCAGGACGACTACGCACCGCTGTTGCCGAAAGGGGCGGTCCTCCATCTGACCGGCTGGTACGACAACTCGGCCGGGAACCGCAACGTGGTCGACCCGCGCAACTGGAAGGGACACGGCGAGCGGTCGATCGACGACATGTTCGTCCTGCTGGCCAAGTTCACCTTCCTCACCGACGAGCAGTTCGCCGAGATAGCGTCCGATCGCGTGGCCGGGCGCGAGAGCCGGCGGACCGACAATCAGGACTGACCCTGGCGGCCACCCTGGGTGAGGCTTTGCGAGTGGTGCACATGAGCTCGGGACGCTGCACGGCGGTTGCCGCGGCGGTCGCCGCCGTGCTGGCGGCGGTGTGCCCGCCGGACGCCGCCGCGCAGTGGGCGCACGATCGCGGGCAGAACGTCGTGCCGGCCTTCGAGGGCTGGGAGGCCAACCCGGACGGCACGTTCAGCATGGTGTTCGGGTTCTTCAACCGGAACTGCCAGGAGACGGTGCACGTGCCGATCGGCCCGGACAACAACATCGAGCCGGGCGGACCCGATCGCGGCCAGCCGACACGTTTCACTCCCCGGCGCGCCGAGTTCGTCTTCAAGGTGCCCGTGCCGGCGGACTTCGGCGAGCGGGAGCTCGTGTGGACGCTGACCGCGCACGGCAGGACGGAGCGGGCGTACGCCTCGCTCAGGCCCGAGTACGTCCTCGACCGGCAGATCACGATGATGAACGAGGCCAGCTACGGGCAGCGCTTCGGCGAGAGCGACAACCAGTACCCGGTGGTCGAGCTCGAAGGCCCCGCCGCACGGACCGTGGCCGTCGGCGAGCCGCTCGCGCTGACGGCGCGGGTGAGCGATGACGGCCTGCCCGAGCCGCGTCCGGACCGAACGCATCTCGCCCGGCTCATGGCCGGCTGGCTGGTCTATCGCGGCAACGACGAGCACGTGACCTTCGATCCGCCGCAGTTCAACCCGGACCTGCGGCGCCGCGCGGGCGCGAGCCCGCTGTGCCAGGGCATCGAGCCCGTGCCGGAGTGGGCCGCCTCGCTGCTGGGCCCGGACGGCGAGCTGAGCACGACGGTCACCTTCAGCCGGCCGGGAACCTACGTGCTGCGCGCGCTGGCCCACGACATCGCGCTGAAGGCGGCGCGCGAGGTCACCGTCACCGTCACGGGTCGGTAGGTCTAGATCAACTCCACAATCCAGAGCAGGTAGACCATCGCCATGGCGGCGACCCCGTTCACCAGGGTGACGCCGCCGTACGACAGCAGCGCGGACTTGAGCGGCATGCGCGACAGCGACGTGCAGACCCAGAAGTAGCTCGAGTTCACGTACTTGATGATCATCGAGCCTGCCGCGCCCGCCAGCATCGTCGCCTCGGGGCTCAGGCCCAGCGTGTCCATCATCGGCGCCGCGACCGAGGCGGCGGTGATCACGCCGACCGTCGTCGAGCCGGTGATCATGTTGCCGGCGACGCCCAGCACGAACGGCAGGAAGATGGCCGGCAGCCCCGTCGCGGCCACCGCGTCGGCGATGGCGTCGACGGCCGGGGTCGCGCGCAGGATCTGGCTGAGCGCGCCGCCGAGGCCGGTCACCATGATGATCATCGCCGACGCCCGCAGCGCATCCTCGATCCACGTCGCCGTGCGCGCCTCGGCCTGGTCCGCCCGCGTGTTGCCGTAGGCCAGCAGGATGCCGATGCCGAGCGCGACGACGGGCCAGCCGAGGTAGAGCATGGCGCGGTTGACGACGTGCTCGGCCGGCAGCGCGAAGGCCGTCACGCTCTGGCCCGCGATGAGGCCGAGCGGGATGAGAATCGGGGCGTAGGCCCGCCAGGTCGGCGGCAGCTCCGCCTCGCGCCCCTGGTCGATGAACGACTGCCCGACGAACTCGCGCGACGGGGGCGATTCGATGTACGGGCCGACGGCGCGCGCGTAGACCCAGCCGGCGAGCGAGGCCACGAGGGTGACGATGCCGCCGTACAGGATGACGCGGCCGATGTCGGCGCCCACCAGCGCGACCGCGGCCAGCGGCCCCGGCGTCGGCGGCACCATGGCGTGGGTGAGCTGCATCGCGCCGACCAGCCCGGTCGCCATCACGCTCATGTTCAGGCCGCTCGACAGCGCGGCGGAATGCACCAGCGGGTTGAGGATGAGGTAGCCGACGTCCGAGAAGATCGCCAGGCCGATGACGAAGCCGCTCAGCGTCAACGCCAGCGGCATGCGCGTCTCGCCGACCCAGCGGATCATGGAGGCCGTGATGCGCTCGATGCCGCCGGTGTGCTTGAGCGCCTCGGCCAGCACGGAGCCCAGGACGATCACGACCGCGATGCCCTGGATCGTGCGCCCGAACCCCTGCTCGAAGGCGTCGATGAACGCCTGCCGGTCGATGCCCGGGATCAGCGCGAACAGGGCGATCGGCACGAGCAGCGCGAGGAAGACGTGCCACTTGAAGCGGGTGATCAGCAGGAACAGGAGTGCGACGACGGCCACCAGGCCCGCCAGGGCGACGAGTGCGCTGTCGGTGATCATGGAAGTGTCCTTCCCGCCGGGGGGTGTTGCCGCCGGCGTGCGGGCAGTATACTGACGGCAACGGAGGCAGCATGGCACGCAAGGTCGGCCGGAACGATCCGTGCCCGTGCGGCAGCGGCCGCAAGTACAAGCAGTGCTGCGCGGGCAAGACCGAGCGCTGGTCGCGCACCGCGTCGTACGCCGTCGCCGCGGTGGCCATCGCGCTGGCGGGCTTCATCGTCTACAGCTTCACGAACACCGGCGGCTCCGGCCCCCGGCAGGTGTGGGATCCGGCGCACGGCCACTACCACACGGTGCCCTGAGCCGACCCCCGTTCGCGCCCGCCCCCGATGCAGTACGTCAACCTCGGCCGCACCGGCCTGCGGGTTTCCCGCCTCTGCCTCGGCACGATGACCTTCGGCTCGGCCGCCTGGCGCATCAACTTCTTCGACACGGCCGACATGTACTCGCGCGGCGTCAGCGAGGAGATTCCGGGCCGCGCCCGGCGCGAGTTCACGACGCGCGATCAGCATCTCGACACGCTCATCGCCGCCCTCGACGTCACGCTCGACGACGACGAGTGCCGGCTGCTCGAGGAGCCCTACGTGCCGCATCCGGTGCCGGGGCACCGTTGAGCCCCATGTCCGGGGCGCCCGGCGGCGACGCCGACCTCGTCTTCGCCCCGGCGCGCGAGCTCGTCCGGCGGCTCGCCGCGCGCGAGCTCGGCGCCGAGGAGCTCATGCGCCGTTTCCTCGCGCGCATCGACGCCGTCAACCCCCGCGTGAACGCCATCGTGACCCTGCTGCCCGACGCGGCGCTGCAGGGCGCGCGGGCCGCCGACGCGGCGCTCGCCCGCGGCGAGTCGCCGGGGCCGCTCCACGGGCTGCCGGTCGCCGTCAAGGACGTGACGCTGACGCGCGGCATCCGCACCACGTTCGGATCGCCGATCTACCGCGACTTCGTGCCCGTCCAGGACGCCCTCTACGTCGAGCGCCTGCGGGCCGCCGGGGCGATCGTCATCGGCAAGACCAACACGCCGGAATTCGCCGCCGGCTCGCAGACCTTCAACCCGGTCTTCGGCGTCACCCGCAACCCCTACGCGACGGACCGCACCTGCGGCGGGAGCAGCGGCGGCGCCGCGGTTGCGGTGGCGTGCGGCATGCTGCCGCTGGCGGACGGCACCGACGTGGGCGGCTCGCTCCGCAACCCGGCCTCGTGGTGCAACGTGGTCGGCTTCCGCACGTCGCCGGGGCGGGTCCCGATGTGGCCCCGCGCCGTGCTGTTCGACCCCCTCGACGTCGCCGGCCCCATCGCGCGCGACGCCGCGGACGCGGCCCTGCTGCTGTCGGTCATGGCCGGCCCCGATCGCCGCGTGCCGCACTCGAGCGAAACGCCGGGCGCGCGGTTCCGCGCGCCGCTGGGGCGGGGCTTCGCCGGCACGCGCGTCGCCTGGAGCCCCACGCTCGGCGGCCGTCCCGTGGAGCCGGCGGTGCTCGACGTCTGCAGCCGGGCGGCCGCCCGGTTCGCGGAGCTCGGCTGCGCGGTGGAGGAGGCGGAGCCCGACCTGCGCGGCGCCGACGAGACGTTCCGGACGCTGCGGGCGTTCGCCTTCGCCCGGACGCACGAGCGGCACCTCCGCGAGCACCGGGCGGCGATGAAGGACACCGTCGTCTGGAACACGGAGCAGGGCCTGGCCCTGAGCGCGATGGACGTGACGCGGGCCGAGGTGCGGCAGGCCGCCCTGTTCGACCGCATCGTCGACTTCTTCGGCCGCTTCGACTACCTCGTCTGTCCCACCACGCAGGTCGCGCCGTTCCCCGTGGACACCGACTGGGTGCGCGAGATCAACGGCGTGCGCCTCGAGACGTACATCGACTGGATGGCGGCCTGCTACCTGATCACGGTGACCGGCTGCCCGGCCGTCTCGGTGCCGGCGGGCTTCACCTCCGACGGGCTCCCTGTCGGCATCCAGATAGTCGCGCCGCCGAAGTGCGACTTCGAGGCGCTGCAGCTCGCGCACGCCTGGGAGGGCCTGGCCGGTCTCACGGTCCGTCGCCCGCCGCTGTAGCAGTCCGCGGCGAAAACCCCGCCACGGCCCCGGCCGGTCGCCTTCAGTCCGCCAGGTCGAACAGCCGGCTGAACTTGAGGATCAGGCTCCGGCCGCCGCCGAAGGGTATCGCGTCGTGCAGGCCGCGCGTGTCGTTGTAGACGATGAAGAGCCCGGTGTTGGCCTGCCCGAGCAGCCCCACGCGCAGGTTGGCCGACCAGAGGCCGGCCGCGTCGTTGTACTGCACGAGGGCCATGAAGAAGCGCCGCGGCGAGAAGTTGACGGCGACCCGGGCGCTGGTGAGGTTCGCGATGAACTGGCCGCCCGGCAGATCCACGTCGTTCCGGCTCCACTGCAGGGAGGCGTTGAAGCGGTCGCCCGAGCGCACCCTGAGGGTTGGTCCCAGCGCGGCGCGACGGCCTCCGAAGAACCCGCCGACGCGGACCCGCACGCCGAGGCTGACGGGCGCGCCGCGGTTCGACTCGTAGGCCAGCTGCGCCTCGTGGTGGTCGTAGACGCCTGCCGGCACGATCACGCCCGTCGAGATTTCGAAGGGCTCGGTCACGCCTTCGCCGGTCACGTTCCAGGCGGTCTTGACGAGCGAGCTGTCGGCAAACTCCAGGTCGTTGTCGATGTGCAGGAACGAGCTCTCCTGGAAGCCGCCGAAGTTCCAGAAGCGGTTGAAGGTGGCGTGCGGCCGCACCTGGTGCAGCCAGGAGATGCCGCTCGGCCGGGCGATGAACGAGAAGCCGGAGTCGATGTTGCGGAAGCCCTGCCGGCGCAGGAAGCCCACCTCCGGGTTGAAGTTGTCGGCCACCTCCACGTAGCCCAGCGTGAAGCGCCAGCGCTCGGAGTTGTGATCCCAGGCCAGGTTGTAGGCGTGGTCGCGGCCTTCGAGGCCGGGCGTGTCGGTCTCGGCGGCGAACCCGGCGATCTGGCTGTTCTGCCCCAGCCCGACCCGTCCGTCCACGCCGTAGGTGCGGTTGAAGTCGCGGCTGCCGGCCAGCGCCCCGGTCGCCTGCCTGTTCACGAAGATCGCGCCGATCTGCGAGCTGTTCGGCAGGTCGCGGTACGCCCGCGCGACCGTGAAGTTGTTCGCGGGCGACACGCCCGCCACCTCCTCCGTCTGCATGTTGAGCAGGCCGACCGACACCGCATCGGACACCTTGCCGGAGAGCCGGGCGCCGGCGAGGATCGGGATCTCGCGCCCGTCCGGGCCGATGCCGATGCGGCGGCTGAAGAACAGCTCCGTCTGGGCCGGGTTGGCGCCGGCCACCTGCCGCACGCTGCTCACCGAGAAGACGCCGGCGTTCTCGAGAAAGAACGGCCGTTTCTCCGGAAAGAACAGGTTGAAGCGGTCGAGGTTGATCTGCTGCTCGTCCACCTCGACCTGCGCGAAGTCGGTGTTGTAGGTCAGGTCCAGCGTCAGGGCGGGGGTCGCGTTGTACTTCAGATCGACCCCCGCGTCGCCCAGCGCGGTGGTGCGCCAGCGCTCGTCGCTGCGCGTCAGGTCGCCGATGACGTAGGGGACGAGCTTGAGGCCGCGCCCTGTCGGCGGCGGCCGGAGCCCCGACACGCGGCCTGCCATCGACAGCCGCAGCAGGTTGTACTGGCGGGGCAGCGGCGCCCAGTAGACGATCTCGTTGCGGCGGCGGATGTTGCGCTGGACGTTCATGCCCCAGGCCTGCACGGCGCGGCCGGGATAGTTGAGGGTGCGGAACGGAATGGCGAACTCGGCGCTCCAGCCGACGTCCGAGAGCGACGTGCGCACCTCCCACGCGCCGTCCCAGTTGCCGTTGAACCCGGCGCCGGAGCCGCTCGAGGTGGTGGTGCTGCGCCCGAGGCGGCCTTCCCCGGCGTTCACCACCTGCCCGTCGTACTCCTGGCCCGCCGGGCTGGTGCCGAAGACGAAGCCGCTCTGGCGGTCGAGGAAGGTGTCGAGGATGAACTGCACGCTGTCGCCGTCGTCGAGCGACGCGTCCCGCCGGCTGTCCGCAATGGCGATGGAGCCCGGATCGCGGTCGTAGCAGACCACGCCGACGTACAGCGTGCTCTCGGTGAAGACGACGCGGACCTCGGTGCGCTCGGACGCCGGCGCCCCTTCATCGGGCTGCGTCTGGCGGAAGCCCGTGGCGGGCGGCGCCTGCTCCCAGACCGGATCGCCCAGCACGACCCCGTCCAGCCGCGGCGGGTCCTGGCTGGCGACGGCGGTGAACGAAGGCGCGTCCGCGCGCGCGGCGGCCGCTCCGGCTGCGGGCTGAGCCGCGGCCGGCGCAACCGCCAGCAGCATGCCGAGGACGATGCCGATCGCCCGCATGTCCAGGCCGGATCCGCCCCGCTCGGTTTCCGCGCGTGAGGCCGCGCGCGCCCCGGCCGGGCGCCTACTCCGCCTCGTTCGCAACGAATTTCTGCACGCGCCCCTGCCCGATCCGCGCGACGAAGACGGCGCCGTCGCGCCCGACCGTCATGCCGTGGCCGCCGGCGCCGCCGGGCAGCTCGGCCACGATCGTGCCGTCGGGCTCGCGCAGGGCGCCGCCGGCCCAGATGCGGTCTCCGGTCACCACGAGCGCCGGGCTATGGCAGCGCGAAGACGAACAGGGCGTTGCCGGCGCGCGGGTTGCGCAGCTCGCGCAGCAGGTCGCCCGGCACGATGCTCGTCCAGCTCGACGCACCGAGCGGGCCGCCGGCCCCGAAGGCGACGTACTGCGTGCCGTCCACGGCGTAGGTGATCGGATAGCCGTTCGCCATGGTCGTCAGGCGGCTCTGCCAGAGCTCTTCGCCGCTCGCGGCGTCGTAGGCGAAGACGTAGCGCTCCCAGTCGCCGACGAACACGAGGCCGCCGCCGGTGGTCAGCGCGGACGTGTTGTAGGGCGCGCGCCGGCGGTGCTTCCAGAGCGTCTCGCCGGTGCGGATGTCGAGGGCCTGGAACTCGCCGAGCTGCTCGGGCGCGTCCGGATGGAAGTGGTTGAGACGGCCGCGCACGCCGCCCGTGCCCCCGCCGCCCGCGCGCATCTCGACCGGCCCGAACGCGGCGGTCTCGCAGTGCAGGTTGAGCGGCACGTAGAGCGCGCGGGTGTCCGGGTGGTACGCCATCGCGCGCAGGCTCTTGAAGCCGCCCGTGCTGGGACAGAAGTAGAGCTGCTCGCCCACGTCGGACACCATGCCGTCGCGGTAGGTGAGCGTGCCCGTCTCGGCGTCGACGTCGACGAGGTTCTGATAGCCGAGGTCGACCGCGTTGACGTACGCGCCCGTCGCCCGGTCGAGCTCCCACAGGATGCCCAGCTTGCCCATGCTGAACACCGACTGCCGGCCGTCGTAGTCGATCAGGATGCGCTCGAACGTCTCGTCCATGTCGTGGCTGTCGCCCGGGATGTGCTGGAAGTACCAGCGCATCTCGCCGGTGGCCGGATCGAGCGCGAGCGTGGAGTTGCTGTACAGCGCGTCGCCGTCCGTGCCGCGCGCGTCGCGCGTCCAGGGCTTGGCCTGCGCGGTGCCGTAGTAGACGAGGCGGTTGACCGGGTCGTAGCTGCCGGGAATCCAGGCGTCGCTGCCGGCGCGGAACAGCAGCGGCAGGTCGCCCCAGGTGTCGCCGCCGCGCTCGCCCGGGCGGGCGATGGTCGAGGTGCGCCACAGCGTGCGCCCGGTGCGGCCGTCGACGCCGACGATGTAGCAGGTGTCCTCGCGGAAGCGCTCGCAGCCCCGCAGCCCCGCCACGATCGTGCCGTCGGCGATGACCGGTCCGCTCGAGAAGCCGTAGCCGTCGTCGTCGGGCGCGGCGTCCGTATCCCAGCGCACCTCGCCGGTGCGGGCGTCGAGCCCCACGATGTGCGCGTCGACCGTGTTGAGGATGATCAGGTCCTCGTAGATCGCCAGGCTGCGCATCTGCGCGGCGGGCCGCAGCCGCTCGTCCATCTCGCGGCGGTGCTCCCAGATGAAGTTGCCGGTCCGCGCGTCGAGGGCCTGCACCACGTTGCCGGGGTTGACGAGGTACATGACGCCGTCGTGCACGAGCGGCGTCGTCTGCGAAACGCCGGGCTCGAGCCCCCAGGACCAGACCAGCCGCAGGTCGGAGACGTTGCCGGTGTCGATCTGCTCGAGCGGGCTGTAGCCCCACCCGTCGAGCGTGCGGCGCCAGCTGAGCCAGTCCGCGGGATCCGGATTCTGCAGGACGGCGTCCGTGACCGGGGTGAAGTCCCGGTCCTGGGCCTGCCCCGGGAGACCCGCGGCGGCCAGCGCGACGGCCGCGACGAGCGGGAATAGGAGTGCGCGCGAGGCCGGAAGCGTCATGGGGACCTCCTGTGCGTCCGAGAATGACTGCTGCGGGCTCGATTATAGTCGGCGCCCTCCGGATTCAGATGGGGCTGCGCCCCAAGCCCCCGGCGTCCGATGGCCCTCCCGCGTCGCGTCACGGTTCGATGCAGCACGGGCCGGCGCCTGCTGTAGACTCCAACAGTGCACAAAGGCCTCCATACGCTCGATCAACTGCCGATCGGCGAGAGCGCTGTCGTCCACCGCATCGACTGCCAGCGGCGCGTCGGCAGCCGGCTCATGGAGATGGGACTGCTGCCGGGCGCGCGGGTCGAAATGGTCCGCCGCGCCCCGTTCGGCGACCCCCTGGAGATCCGGCTGCGCGGCTACCTGCTGAGCCTGCGGTCCGCGGATGCGGCCGAGGTCTCGCTGGTGCCGCTCGGTCAGGCGGATACCGGGGGCGACGATGGAGCACCCGCCGGGCGGACCCGCTTCGACGCTCATCCGCCGCGCCCCGCGGTCGCGAGAACGCGGGTCCCGCGGGTGCTCGTTGCCGGCAACGCCAATTCGGGCAAGACGACCATCTTCAACGCCCTGACCGGCGCGCGCGCCAAGGTGAGCAACTACCCCGGCGTCACCGTGACCCGGTCGTCGCGACAGATCGCGCTGCCCGACGGGGCCGCCGTCGAGCTGGTCGATCTGCCCGGTACCTACAGCCTCAGCACGCACTCGCCGGACGAGCAGGTCGCGGTGGACGAGGTGCTGGGGCGGCGCGGCGAGGTGCCCGACGCGGTCGTGGTGGTGGTCGACGCCGGGACGATCGAGCGCGGTCTCTATCTCGTCCTGCAGATCGTCGAGACCGGCGTGCCGGTGGTGGTCGCGCTGAACATGGTCGACGAGGCGAAGGCGGCCGGCGTCACCGTCGACGCCGGCAGGCTCTCCGACTGGCTCGGCATCACCGTCGTGCCGACGGTCGGCTCGACGGGCGAGGGGCTGGACGTGTTGCGGCGCGCCATCGGGGGCGCCATCGAGCTGGCCCCGCGGGGCGATGTCGAGTGGGTCGAGTTCCCCGCGGCGGTCGAGAGCGCGGTATCGCAGGTGGAAGGGACCCTGCGCGGCGGCGCATTCGATCGGACGCCGGCTGCCCGCCGGTCGTGGGCGGTCTGGTCGCTCCTGTCCCATGCGACGGACGAGGACGACGTCGAGGGCCTGCCGGCCGCCGCGCGCAAGACCGTCGACAACCTGCGCCTGCGGGCCGCGGGCGAGCAGGTGAACCTGGATCAGGAGGTCATCGGCGCGCGCTACCGGTGGATAGAGAACGTCGTGGCGGACGTGCGCCGCGAGTCGCCGACCGAGGCCGGCAACCGCGGCTGGACGGATCGCATCGACGGCATCCTCACGCATCGCTTCTACGGCCTGGGGGTCTTCGCCGTCGTCATGACGTTGCTGTTCGAGGCGCTGTTCGCCTGGTCCGAGCCGTTCATTGGCGCCATCGAGTCGGCTACCGCGGTGCTGCAGTCCGGCGTCACGGCGTTTCTGCCCGCGGGCCCGCTCGAGGATCTGATGGTCAACGGCGTCATTGCCGGCGTCGGCAACGTGGTTGTGTTCGTGCCGCAGATCGCGATGTTGTTCCTCTTCATCGCGGTGCTCGAGGACGTCGGCTATCTCGCACGCGTCGCGTTCGTCATCGATCGGCTGATGGGCCGGGTCGGGCTGCACGGCAAGGCGTTCGTGCCGATGCTGTCCGGCTTCGCCTGCGCGATCCCGGCGGTGATGGCCACCCGGACCATCGAGAGCCGCCGGGACCGGCTGATCACCATGCTGACCCTGCCGATGGTCTCCTGCAGCGCCCGGCTGCCGGTGTACGCGCTGGTGACGGCCGTCGTGTTCGCGGGCGACGCGCGGGTGCTGGGCCTGCTCAGCGCCGGCGCCGCGGTCCTGTTCTCGATGTACGCGCTCTCGGTGGCCGCGACGTTGGGCGCCGCGGCCGTGCTGCGCCGGACCGTGCTCAAGGGACCGCGATTGCCGCTGGTCCTGGAGCTGCCTCCCTATCGCGTTCCGCTCTGGCGCAACGTGGCGCTGGTGGCGTGGCGCGGGTTGCGGAAGTTCCTGGTGGATGCCGGGACCATCATCCTGACGATGACCATCATCCTCTGGGCGCTGCTCTCCTATCCGCGCAGCGGGGAGATCGCGGAGCGGTACGCGGAACAGCGCGCCGCGGTGGAAGTGGCGGTGACGGATCCGGATGCGCGCGCCGAGCAGATCGCGCTGCTCGACGGCCGCGAGGCGAGCGAGAGCCTGGAGTACAGCATCGCCGGGCGCGTCGGGCGCCTGATCGAGCCGGCCATCGAACCGCTCGGTTTCGACTGGCGCATCGGGGTCGGCATCCTCGGCGCGTTCGCCGCGCGGGAGGTCTTCGTCTCGACCCTCGGCATCGTCTTCGGCATTGCGGAGGCCGACGAGGAGAGCCAGTCGCTGCGGGCATCGCTGCAGGAGGCGACGCGCGCCGACGGGTCTCCGCTGATGACGCCCCTGGCGGGCATCTCGCTGATGGTCTTCTTCGTGCTGGCGTGCCAGTGCATGAGCACGATCGGCGTCGTCCGGCGCGAATCGGGTTCGTGGGGCTGGCCGCTGTTCATGTTCGCCTACATGTCGGTGCTCGCCTACGGGGCGTCGCTCCTCGTCTACCAGTCGGGATCTCTGCTGGGCTGGGGGGTGTGATGGACTGGCAGGAAGCTGCGGTGGCGGCGATTGTCGGGACCGCCGTCGTCTCGCTCTACCGGCATCTGCGGGGCATCTTCGCCTCCCCGCGGAGCAGGGAGACGACGTCGTGCCACGGATGTGACGACTGCGCATCCGAGGCGGGCGCGCAGCCCGCCGGCTCGGAGCGCGGCGCGACCCCCACCTGGACCGGGACGGTGCACTGACGCATTCGCGCGCGCGAGATCACGACGAGCGGGAGTAGACTACGGTATCCGCGTAGCGGCGGCATGCGGCGTCCCGAGGGATTCGGAGGGTAGACGATGAGGACCTTGGCGGCATGCGTGGTGGGGGCCGGCGTCGCGGCGGCCGCCGTTGGCCAGGTCGACGTGCACGCCGCGAGTGCGCCGGGCGTCGAGTCCGTCCGCGCGGTCCTGGGCCGCTACTGCGAGACCTGCCACAACGACCGCCTGCGGACCGCGGGGCTCGCGCTGGACACGATGGATCCCGCGCGCGTCGGCGACCACGCCGCGGACTGGGAGCAGGTGGTGCGCAAGCTGCGCACCGGCTCCATGCCGCCGGCGGGCCGCCCGCGGCCCGACGAGGCCGCCTACGCGGCCGTCGCCGCCACGCTCGAGACGGCGCTCGACGAGGCCGCCGCGGCCGCGCCCGATCCCGGGCGCACCACCCTCCACCGCCTCAACCGGCGGGAGTACGCCAACGCGATACGGGACCTGCTCGCGCTCGAGATCGACGCCGGCGCGCTGCTGCCGGCCGACAACGCGGATCTCGGCTTCGACAACATGGCCGACATCCTCTCGGTGTCCCCGGCGCTGCTCGACCGGTACATCTTCGCGGCGCGCCGCATCAGCCGCCTGGCGGTGGGCGCGCCGAACATCGAGCCGACGACGGACACCTACGTCGTCCCCGCCATGCGCTTCCAGGACCTGCGGATGAGCGAGGAGCTGCCGTTCGGATCGCGCGGCGGCGTCGCCATCCGGCACAACTTCCCGCTCGACGGCGAGTACGAGGTCAGGATCCGGTTGCAGCGGCAGCTCTACGACTACGTGCGCGGTCTGCAGAAGCCGCAGCGGCTCGAGGTGCGGCTCGACGGGCAGCGCGTGGCCGCGTTCGAGATCGGCGGGGCCCCGGGGACGCCGCCGCCGCGCACGTTCGCCGGCGCCGTGCTCGGCGACCCGGCCTGGGAGGAGTACGCGCTGCACGCCGACGACCAGCTCGCCTTCCGGCTGTCCGCCCGGGCGGGCCCGCGGGTGCTGGGCGTCGCGTTCGTCCAGGCCCGGTCCGAGCGGGACGGCGTGCTGCAGCCGCGGGCGACCGGCAAGGTGCTCGCCGTCGCGGAGCGCTGGAGCTCGCCGTCGGAGGCGCCGGAGGCCGCGGTCGAGCAGGTCGGCATCGCGGGTCCGTTCAGCGCCGCGGGCGCCGGCGAGACGCCCAGCCGCCGCCGGCTCTTCACGTGCCGCCCGGCATCCGCCGTGGAGGAGACGCCCTGCGCCCGGAGGATTCTCGCCTCGGTCGCGCGCCGGGCGTTTCGCCGGCCGGTGACGAGCGGTGACCTCGACACGCTGCTGACGTTCTACGAGGCGGGGCGGCGGGACGGCGGCTTCGAGGCCGGGATCCAGCGCGGGCTGGAGAGCATCCTGGTCGATCCGGAGTTCCTGTTCCGGGTCGAGCGGCAGCGCACCGCGGCCGGGGGCGGCGGGGCTATCCATCCGATCAGCGACCTGGAGCTGGCCGCGCGCCTCTCGTTCTTCCTCTGGAGCAGCATCCCCGACGACGAGCTGCTCGGCGTGGCCGCGCGCGGCAGGCTGCGCGACCCGGGCGTCCTGGAACGCCAGGTGCGGCGCATGCTGGCCGATGCCCGCGCCCAGGCGCTCGTCGACGGGTTCGCCCTGCAGTGGCTGGCCCTGCGCACGCTGCCGAGCGTGGTCCCGACGCCGGAGCTGTTCCCGGAGTGGGACGACAACCTGCGCGAGGCCTTCCGGCGGGAGACGGAGCTGTTCGTCGCGAGCCAGATCCGCGAGGACCGCAGCGTCCTGGACCTGCTGCGGGCCGACTACACGTTCGCCAACGAGCGGCTGGCGCGGCACTACGGGATTCCCGACGTCTACGGCAGCCGGTTCCGGCGGGTGACGTTCGACGACGGCGCGCGCGGCGGCCTGCTGGGGCAGGGCAGCATTCTGACCGTGACCTCCTATCCCACGCGGACCTCGCCCGTGCTGCGGGGCCACTGGCTGCTCGAGCAGATGCTCGGCGCGCCGCCCCCGCCCCCGCCCCCCGACGTGCCGGCGCTGCCGGACCGCGGCGCGGGCGGCCGCCCCGCGTCGGTGCGCGAGCGGCTGGAGCAGCACCGCGACAACCCGGTCTGCGCGAGCTGCCACGCGCCGATGGATCCGCTCGGCTTCGCCCTCGAGCACTTCGACGCCATCGGCAAGTGGCGGGCCACCGGCGACGGCGGCGGCCCCATCGACGCGTCGGGCGCCTTCCCGGACGGGACCGGGTTCGACGGGTTGGCCGGCCTCAGGGCGGTGCTGCTGAGCCGGCACGAGCAGTTCGTGCGGACGGTCACCGAGAAGCTCGCGACGTACGCCCTCGGCCGGGGGCTCGAGCACTACGACATGCCGGGCATCCGGCGCATCCTGCGCGAGGCCGCCGCGAGCGACTACACGTGGTCGTCGCTCGTGCTCGGGATCGTCGAGAGCACGCCGTTTCACATGCGGAGATCGGAATCATGATGATCACCAGGAAGGCTCTCCCTCGTCGGACGGTGCTGCGCGGGATCGGCACCACGCTGGCGCTGCCGCTGCTCGACGGCATGGTGCCGGCGCTGACCGCCCTGAGCCGGACCGCGGCGCAGCCGGTGCAGCGGCTGGGCGTCGTCTACGTGCCGAACGGCATGGTGATGGAGCAGTGGACGCCCGCGGCGGCCGGCGCCGGCTTCGAGATGACGCCGACGCTCAGGCCCCTGGCGCCGTTCCGGGACCGCCTGCTGGTCGTCTCCGGCCTCAGCAACAAGGGGCCCGACAACATCCACGAGACCGGCGCCACCAGCTTCCTGACCGGCGTGCCGCCCCGGCGCACGCAGGGCTCCGAGCTCGGCGCCGGGGTGTCGATGGACCAGCTGGTGGCCAGGGAGGCCGGCCGGCACACCCAGCTCGCCTCGCTGGAGCTGGCGCTGGAGTCGGGCGACGACGTGGGGACCTGCGGCGGCGGCTACACCTGCGCCTACACGAACACGATCTGCTGGCGCAGCGCGACCACGCCGCTGCCCATGGAGACCAACCCGCGCACGGTCTTCGAGCGGCTGCTGGGCGATGCGGGCGGCACGGATCCCGCGGCGCGCCTGGCGCGCATCGAGCAGAACCGCAGCCTGCTCGACGCGGTGACCGACAAGGTGGCGGCGCTGCGCGGCGACCTCGGGGCGCGGGACCGCCGCAAGCTCGGCGAGTACCTCGAGGCGGTGCGCGACATCGAGCGCCGCATCCAGAAGGCCGAGGCGCAGGTCGATCAGCCGCTGCCGGAGATCGCGGCGCCGCTGGGGATCCCCACGTCCTTCGACGAGCACGCGAAGTTGATGTTCGACCTGCAGGTGCTGGCCTACCAGACGGACCTGACCCGCGTCGTCAGCTTCATGCTCAGCCGCGAGTACAGCGGCCGGACCTACCCGGAGATCGGCGTGCCGGAGGCGCACCACCCGACCTCGCACCATCAGAACGACCCGGACAAGCTCGCCAAGCTGGCGCGGATCAACGCGTATCACACCTCGCTGCTGGCGTACTATCTGGAGAAGCTGCGGGCGACGCCGGACGGCGACGGCTCGCTGCTCGACCACGTGATGGTGCTCTACGGCGCCGGCCTGAGCGACGGCAACCGGCACTCGTCCGAGAACCTGCCGATCCTGCTCGCGGGCGGCGGTGGCGGCGCGCTCGACGGCGGTCGGCACGTGCAGTGCCCCGACCCGACGCCCATGTCCAACCTGCACGTCAGCCTGATGGACAAGCTGGGGTTGCCGGTCGAGGGCTTCGGCACGAGCACGGGCGAGATCGAGACCCTCTCGGGCGTCTAGGATGCCTGGCAGCGGCATCGTTCGGAACGTCGTCGCCTCGTGCCTGGGGCTGCTCCTGGCCGCGTCCGCGCTGGCCCAGCCGCCCGATCTGCGGTTGGTGAGGGCGGCCCGGGACGGCGACGCGCCGGGCGTGCGGGCCCTGCTCCAGGAGGCGCTCGACGTCGACGCGGCGCAGCCCGACGGCGCGACAGCACTGCACTGGGCGGCCTACCTCGACGACGTCCAGGCGGCGGAGCTGCTGCTCGCCGCGGGCGCCGCGCCCGGCCTCGCGAACGAGCTGGGCGTCACGCCGCTCTACCTGGCGTGCGAGAACGGCAACGCCCCGCTGGTGCGGGCGCTGCTGGCGGCCGGGGCCTCGCCGCACGCGGCGCTGCCGAGCGGCGAGACGGCGCTCATGACCGCCGCGCGCACGGGCAGCACCGCCGCGGTGGCGGCGCTGCTCGCCCACGGCGCGGACGTGCGGGCGCGGGAGGCCACGGAAGGCCAGACCGCGCTGATGTGGGCCGTGTCGCAGCGGCATGCCGGCCTGGTCGAGCTGCTGCTGGCAGCCGGCGCCGACGTCCGTGCCCGCTCCGACGTCCGCCCGACGGTGACCGCACGCTCGCCGCGGCCCCGCGGCGCCGGCGCCGTGACCGTGGTCGACGAGGGCGGGTTCACGCCGCTGCTGTTCGCCGCGCGCGTCGGCGACCTGGCGTCCGCGCGGCTGCTGCTGGCCGCCGGCGCCGACCCCGACGAGACCTCGCCGTCCGGCACCAGCGCGCTCGTGGTGGCGGCCCACAGCGGCCACGGCGCACTGGCGGCCCTGCTGCTCGACGCGGGCGCCGACCCGAACGCGTCCGCGGCGGGCTACGCGCCCCTGCACGCGGCGATCCTGAGAGGGGACGCCGCGCTGGTGGAGACGTTGCTGGATCGGGGTGCGGACCTCGACGCCCGCCTGGTGAGCGGGACCCGCTATGCCCGTCAGGGCAAGCTCTTCGCGCTCAACATGAACTGGGTCGGGGCGACGCCGTTCTTTCTGGCGGCCAAGTTCGGCCGGGGCGACGTCATGCGCCTGCTCGCGGAGCGCGGCGCCGACCCGCACGCGGGTCTCGACGGCGGCGTGACGCCGTTGATGGCCGCCGCCGGCATGCTCACGCGCGGGTTCGGCCGGGCCGGCCGGGACCGCCGGGGCCGCGAGATGGACTCGGCCGAGATGGAGATCGCCCTCACGCAGGATCCGGATCGCCGCGGCGTCATGGCGAGCGGCATCGACGCCGTGAGAGCGGCGGTGGAGCTGGGCGCCGACGTCAACGCCGCCAACGCGGCCGGCGACACGGCCCTGCACATGGCCGCCTACCACGGGTTCAAGACCGTCGTGGAGTTTCTGGTGAGCCGCGGCGCCCGGCTGGACGCCACGAATCAGCGCGGGGAGACGCCGCTGGACCGCGCGCTGAACGCCCGCGCGCCGGCCCGCCTGACGCGCAGCCTGACGGACTACAGCGACACGGGCATGGCGGACCTGCTGCGCTCCCTCGCTAATGACTAGGCCGGCAACGGCAAGCATCCGCTAGGTCAGATCTGCCCGCAGGCCGGCGATCTCCGTCCGCAGCTCGGCGATGCCGGCCTTCAATTGCTCAGACGTAACGTGATGGCCATGGTCGGCCGCCTGACGGACAGCTTCGGTGATCGCGTCCACCTGTGCCGGCGTCAGGTCCGCCGCGAAGATTGCCGGCCACTCGCCGGACCGAGTGCTGGCAGGGGCACCTGCGTGTCGTGGGCGGCGCTTCGTGAACGGGGTGCCGCAACTCCGGGTCGCGGCTGGACGTTCATCGACAGCCGCTTCTCGCGCTTCGTGCTGCGCTTTCGGCAGGCTCTGGGTCTAGCGGGGTGACGCCGCGGAGGAGCACCGTATGCTTCGCTCGTGCTCCCTTGTCGAGCCAGGTCGACAGCCTCGGCAGGGGCTGCCGCTGCCACCTTCCGGCCGAGAGCGCTGCCGGATATACTCACCTGGTCTTGTCACCGATCCCGTTCACACCAATCTCTGGAGGAAAGTCGATGCGTGCACGTAGCTGTTTCGTCGCTGTCTGTCTCGCCGCCCTCGCGCTGACCGCCGTCCCCGCCGCTGCCCAGGTCGAGGACCGTCCCATGCTCACCAGCGGCGCCGCCATGACCATGGTTCACGGCTGCCTGACCAAGGCGGGGGAGGAAGGGTGGCGCATGCACATCGCCATCATGGACAACCACGGCAACCTGAAGGCCTACCACCGGATGGACGACGCCCAGCTCCTGTCACACGACATCGCGCTGGCCAAGGCCCGCAGCTCGGCCCTGAGCCCGCGGTCGACGCAGCAGTGGGGTCAGGCTGCCTTCGGCAACGGCGTCTCCGCCGCCGCCTTCGTGCCCGGCCTGAACTACTTCGAGGGCGGGCTGCCGATCATGACCGCCGAGGGCCAGCACATCGGCGGCATCGGGGTCAGCGGCGACACCGGTGCCAACGACGCCATCTGCGCCCAGGCGGGCATTGACGCCGCCGGCCTGAACTAGGCCTCTGCGCCGCAGCACGGCGCCGGGCGCGGGCGCCGTGCGAGGACAGGGTCCCGGTGGGGGCGCGAGGCCCCCGCCGGGACCGTTCACGTGCGCCGCGTCACCCGCCGAGCGGCAGGATGAATCCCCAGCCTTCGTCGATGCGCTGCTGCAGGCGGACGGCGCCGTCGCCGCAGCCGCAGATCACCCGGTCCTGGGCCTTGCACGCCGCGAGGACCTTGTCGTACATGGCGTCGACCTCCGGGTGGTTCTCCGGGCCGGACGCCGGGCCGAGGCCCAGGTCGATGCTCATGTCGCCGGGCACGACCAGGATCGCGCTGATCGGCGCGGCCAGGATGTCCTCGATGTTGCCGACCGACTCGGCCGATTCGACCATGGCCACCACGAAGAGCTCGCCGTCCGGATCGAGCGGCCACACGTCGGCGCGGGCGTGGTACTCGGCCGTGTCCACGCCCCACAGGCGGGCCGCCCGGCCGGGACCCCAGCCCCGCTCGCCGCGCGGCGCGGGCTGCGCGTCGTCCTGCATCGGGGGGTAGCGGGCGGCCTGCACGAGGCGCACGGCCTCCGGGCCGGTGTCGACGTGCGGCACGATGACGCCCAGGCCGCCGAGGTCGAGGACCTGCTTGATGGCCCACTTGAAGTCCTCGTCGCCCTCCTGCGGGATGCGCACCATGGGCGTCAGGCGCAGGCGGCCCATGTCGTCGCGATCCTGATCCGCCTCGGCGAAAACCTCCACGATGCGCTCGGCCGAGAAGGGCGAGTGCTCCATGTCGACGAAGCGCCAGTCCTGGTTGGCGATGGCGGGCCGCCCCTGCTCGATGGCCTCGATGATCTTGTTGATGCGGGTCCGCTCCTGGGCCTGGGCGTCGGGCGCGGCGATTCCCGCGGCGATCGCCAGGGCGGCCAGGCCGGCGACGATGGCCGGCGCGATCCGGCGGGCCTCCGGCGATTGACGGCGTGTGATGTTCGCGTGCATGGCACCTCCTTGTGTGGCGTGTACTCTAGCGCAGCAGGTGACTGGCGCGGCATCGTTTGGCGCTAGAATGTCGGCCACCATCCGATCCCGAAGGAGGAACGACTGATGAGACGCTGCACGAGCCTCGGAATCCTGATGCTGGCGGGCTTTCTGCTGACGGCGGCGACCTACGAGGCGCGGCAGGCGCAGGAGCGCGTCGACCTCGAGGTCCAGGAGGTTGCCGACAACCTCTACATGCTGGCGAACGCCGCGTCCGTCGAGGGCATGGGCGGCGGCGGCAACACCGCCATCTTCGTCATGGCCGACGGGGTCGCGCTCGTCGACACGAAGATCAACGGCTACGGGCAGGACATCATCGGGCACGTGGCCGGCATCACCGACAAGCCGATCACCACGGTCATCAACACCCACACCCACTTCGACCACAGCGGCGGCAACATCGAGCTGCCCGACACGGTCGAGTTCGTGGTGCACGAGAACACGCGCGCGCAGATGGCGCGGCCGAGCTGCGAGCCGGTGACCAACTGCGACGCGTTCAAGGGCGACAACGCGACGTACCTGCCGCGGACCACCTACTCCGAGCGGCTGTCGCTGTACGGCGGGCCCGACCAGATCGACCTCTACCACTTCGGCCGCGGCCACACCGACGGCGATACCTTCGTCGTCTTCAGGGCGGCGCGCACCATGCACACCGGCGACATGTTCCAGCGCATGGCCCTGCCGTTCATCGACGTCGCCAACGGCAACGGCAGCGCGACCGAGTTCGGCGCGACGCTGCGCAAGGCCGTGGCGGGGGTCGCCGACGTCGACACGGTGATGCCGGGGCACAACCCGACGCCGGTCGCCTGGGCCGACTTCGTCGACTTCAGCGGCTTCTTCAACGACGTCGTGAGCAAGGCGCAGAACGGCCAAGCCGCCGGCCGCTCCGTGGACGAGGTGGTCGCCGCCTACCGCGTGCCGGCCGAGTACAGCGACTTCGCGGCGCCCGAGCAGGCGCTGCGCACGACCGTGCAGCACGTGTACGACGGGAACTAGCTTCAGACGGGGCTGCGCCCCGAACCCCCGGCTTCGCTTGCGGGGACCCCGACGCCCCGCGCGTTTCTACGGCGCAGACGCCTGGGCGGGATTCCGTCGGCCGCGCGCGGGTGCGCGGCCGACGGAGGACGACGTCAGCGCGAGCCGGCCCCGGCGGCCTGCTCCGCGGCGCGCGCCCCGGCCAGGATGTTCTCGAGGCCGTAGTTGCCTTCGTGGCAGGCGTACTCGTAGAGGTCCCCGTCGAGACGCGTCATGGGGATCGACGCCGTCCACGACCGCGAGTACTCCGTGGGATCGGTCACGGTGTACTCGTAGTCGATCGTGTCCTCGTCGACCCGCGTGAACCGCTCGACCAGGCGCGTCGTCTCGTTGGCGCCGAAGACGGTCAGGGCGCGCCCGCTCACCGGGATGAAGTTGCTCGTCTCGACGACCAGGGTGTCGCCGTCCCAGTGGCCGCGCGAGTCGCCCAGCCACTGGCGGATCCGCCGGTCCGCGTGCGGCCGCCCGTCCAGCGGAATGATGCGGGCGTCGTGGATCATCTCGACGAGGACCACGACGTAGCCCGGGATCTGCAGAATCTGGTAGTTGTGGTTGTAGAAGCCGGGCATCATCGAGCCCGGCATGCCGCGCGAGATGCAGCGCTCGTACAGGTTCCGGTCTTCCGGCCCGGCCGGCTCCCGGTTGCGGTACGACTCGCGCGCGGCGCGGCGCTCGATCTCGGCGGGCGCCAGCGGCAGCCTGCCGTCCGGCGGGTCGATGATCAGGGACGTGCGCGCCATCCTGACGCCCCGCTCGACCCAGAAGTTGTTGTACGAGCCGGTCTCGCCGGTGCCCGGCTCGATGCCGCGCTGCTCCCGGGCCACGAGTCCGGCTTCGTCGCGGGCGGCTCGCTCCTCGTCCGTCAGGACATCCTGATCCGCCAACTCCACGGGCCGTTCCAACGGCGTCGTGGTCGTGTTCGTCCAGCTGCCCTGCAGGTCCGGATCGCCCCACGGCGTCAGGGGCGCCTCCCAGCTCTGGGCTGCGCCGCCCGCCGGCGCCAGCAGCACGACCGCCGCCACGGTGAACAACGCTGCGAGACATCGATGGTTCATCTTCGTTCTCCTCGGCTCTCTCCGCTCTCCCCTGAACACCCCCATGATGGATCAGGACCCCACCCCAAGCAAGGCATCGCGGAGAGACGGGCTCAGCGGCGCGCGTCCTCCAGCCGGGCGGTGCGCAGCATGCCGACGATGGACCGGTTGCCCTCGTGGCAGGCGAACTCCCAGATCGGCTGGTCGCGCCGCTGCAGGGGCACCTCGGCGGTCCAGGGCGCGGCCCACGTCGCCGGATCGCTCAGCGTGACGCGGTACGCCAGCGTGTCCGGCCCGGTGCGCGTGAACCGCTCCACGAGATGCAGGCCTTCGGCCGCGCCGCGGTAGTAGCTCTTGGGCGAGAAGTTGGTCGTCTCGACCACCAGCGTGTCGCCCTCCCAGCGGCCGCGCGAGTCGCCGTTCCACTGGCGGATGGGCGCGGGCAGGTGCGGCCGCCCGTCGAGCGGGATGATCCGGGCGTCGTGGAACGCCTCGCTGACGAACGCCAGGTGGGTCGGCGTCTGGACGATCTGGTAGTAGGTGTACGGCCCGGCGCCGAAGTTCCCGCCCAGGCGCGGCACGCCCGTCGTGATGCAGCGGTGGATGCTGTTGAGATCCTCGGGGCCGGTCTTGAATTCCCAGCCCTCGTCGACCGCGGCCTCGCGCGCCTCGGCTGCCGCCGTGCGCGCCGGCACGCGGCCGTTCGGCGGATCGACGACGAGCGACGTGCGGTCGGTGAACGTGACGTCGATCATGCCGATCGAGCTGCTGGTCGACCAGGCGATGTAGGTCTCCACGTTCTGCAGCGCCGCGCGGAACGCGCCCTCGGGCGTGGTGAAGGCGCTGCGCCCGTTGGCGAAGATGCGGGCGGCCCGCGCCGTCAGCCGCTGCACCTCCTCGGCGGTCAGGTGCGCGCGGTCGGCCAGCTCCGGGAGGCGCTCGAGCGGGGTGGCCACGTTGTTCAGCCACACCCCCTGCAGGTCGGGGCGCCCGTCCGGCAGGCGCGGCGGCTCCCAGGCCTCGGCGGTCTGGCCGACCGCGGCCGGCGCCGCCCAGGCCGCGAGCGCCGCTACGAGCAATGAGGCCGCGATGCGTCGATGCCGCATGATGTGTCACCTCCCGGCGGGCTGGCGCGGGCGGCGCCGGCATCGGCCGCGCCGCGGCGCCCGCTCGCTGCATCTTCCCGCACTTGGCGGTCCTGCGCAACGGCGCGCGGCACGCGGCGGTGTCGGCAGGCCGGCCGGCTATTGAACGAACCATAACGCCGCACAATCGAGCAGGTCATGGTTTCTTTTGGATTGTCACCGGTTATGGTTTCCTGGCTGACTGTGCCTCCGGCTGCTCATCGACGAAGGGACACGGCGGGCCGGGGCGGTCGCACTGCGAGGGGATGACGCTCACTGAGCTGCTGGAGATGTTCCCTACTGAGCAATCCGCAGCAGAGTGGTTCGAGGGCGTCGTCTGGCCGAACGGCCGGTGCTGTGGGAACTGCGGCAGCATCAACACCGGCCGGGTGCCGAACGCGAAGCCAAGGCCCTACTGGTGCTCGGACTGCCGGAGCTACTTCGGCGTCCGCACCGGGACCGCCATCGCCCGCTCGAAGGTTCCGCTGCGGAAGTGGGCCATCGCCATCTACTTTGAGCTCACCAGCCTGAAGAGCATCAGCAGCATGAAGCTCGACCGCGACCTGCGCGTCACGCAGAAGACGGCGTGGTTCATGCTGCACCGCATCCGTGAAGCATGGTCGCACGATGCCTTCCGCGACGAGCACCCGTTCGATGGCCCGGTCGAGGCGGACGAGACGTACATCGGCCGGAAGGCGAAGAACATGCCCGCTTGGCAGCGGGAGAAGCTGACCGGCCGCGGCGGCGTGGACAAGATGGCCGTCATCGGCGTGAAGGATCGCGCCACCCGCAAGGTGCGCGCGGCAGTGGCGCCCGACACGACCGGCCGCACGCTTCGCGGATTCGTCGAGGGGAACGTCACGCCGGAGCCGACGGTCTACACGGACGGGGAGACGGGCTACGTCGGCGTGAAGCGCCGGCACGAGTCGGTCAAGCACTCCGTCGGCGAGTACGTCCGCCGCATGGCCCACCAACGGCATCGAGTCGTTCTGGTCGATTCTGAAGCGGGCGCACATGGGCACGTTCCACAAGCTCGGCCCGAAGCACCTGGAACGCTAGGTCTAGGAGTTCGCCGGGAAGAACAACATCCGCGACTCAGACACCATCGCGCAGATGTGGATCCTCGTCGCGCGGCTGGTCGGCCGGAACCTCCTCTACCGGAACCTCATCGCGGACAACGAGCTGCCCAGCGGGGCGCGATCGTAGCCTCAAGCGTGAAGGCCGGGTGGTGGTGCTAGACGAAAAACCCGCACAGCGCGTTCCACAACATCACCAGCAGAGCGAGCACCAAGATGCCGCCGAAGAAGCGCCATCCGTTCTCGCCTGGCGGGTCGGGCGCCCACTTCTGCAGGGCGAGATGGCCGAGAACGCCGATCATTGCTCCCGTTCCTGATCATCTCGCGCGCGCCGGAGCGCGTTGGCGATCACCGAAACCCCTTCCTCAACGGCGGTGCGCACACGGCCGGCGTGAACGGACTCAGGCCCGGTCAAGAGCAGGTTGGCGCGAGCGGCCAGCACCACCAACTCCGTGTCCGCTTCGACTACAACCCACAGGTCGATGTTCACACTCGTGACGCACCGTCGAGGTTGTTCCGGGAAGACGATCACGTTGATGCCCAGGGACGCCAGAGATTCTGACGATCTGGTAATCCCGTCTCGCCGTACAGCGCGCTCTGCTTCGGCCTCTAGAACCTGGGAACTGAGCGGGCACTCATCGGGGTTGCCGCCGATCTCTGCGTAAATGTGGATGCCTTCCTGCACGGCGGCCAGACGGATTCCTGCGTCCAATAGAGTTTGCCCGGAGGCGGTGGCGTGGCCCACCCCCAAGACCGCGATTGCGGCAACGATCACTCGCATGGTATTGACCCGAATCTAACGCTCCTTCGGAACCTCCGAGTTGTCCGGCGGATGGTCAACCGAGCGTGGCCTTCCGATTCGTCATCCCCTCCCCGGACGTCCGGGTGAAGCGTCTCCAGCGGGGCGCGGTCGTAGCGGCCGCAGCAGGGCATGCGCCAGGTCGACCGGGGTCGCGTTGCCGTAATCGGGGCGGTTGCGCATCGCGTCCCCTCCCTAGAAGAGCCGATCGTCTCACAGTTCTTGAGGCAGGGCGAGTCGAACGAACCACGCGCCCCGGGTTCCACACCGGCGGCCTCACGCCGCGGCCAGCTCCACGAGCATGGCCGTCTGCATCGTCAGGTTCAGGCGGAGCTGATCGACGGTGACGAACTCGTGGTCGCTGTGGCCGGTGTAGACCGCCCCCGGCATGGACGGCCCGAAGTTGACCCCGTTCGGGAGCAGCCGGGCCTGGGTGCCGCCGCCGACCGCGATGGGGCCGGCGTCGCGCTGTCCGGTGTAGTGGCGGAAGATGTCGACCAGCACCGGCACGTGGGGCGCCGATTCGAGGTAGTAGGGGGCGCCGAGCCTGACGCGGCAACCGACGGGCGGTCCGCCGTGACGGGCGGTCCACGCGGCGACCGCCTTGCGGACCACCGCCTCGACGTCGTCGGGGCCGCGTCCCGCGGGGCAGCGGATGTTCAGGGATGCCTCGAGACCCCCGTCGCTGCGCGTGCTCAGCTCGGTCAGCACCAGGGTGAGCGGCCCCATGAAGGGGTGCGCGCAGGCCAGGTCGCCGAAGCGCTCGCCGTGGTCGCCGGTGCCGACGAGCTCGTCGATGAGCCGCACCATGCGGCTCGCCGGCGTGGGCGGCCAGTCGCGGCGCGCCAGCAGCGCGGCGAGGTGCGTGACGGCGTTGCGTCCTTCCGACGGGGTCGACGAGTGCGCCGCGGCGCCTTGCGCCCGGACCGTCAGCCGGCGGCCGTCCGCGTCGACTTCGATCGCGACGCCGCAGGCCGGGTCGGCGCCCGCGCGCAGCGCCGCCGCCAGATCCGGCGGCGCGTCCTCGACGACCGCGGCCGCCGCGGCCGGCACGCGGGTCCGCGCCTCGCCGCCCGCGAACGACACGAGGCGTCCGCCCGCCGCCGGCCCGCGCGAGCGGTCAGGGTCCGGCGGCACGCCGAGCACGATGCTGCCGGTGCCCTTCTCGGCGGTGACGACCGGGTACTTGGCGTCGAGCGCCACGTTGAGGGCGGGCGGATGCCAGCCGTCGAGGAACGTCCGAAACGGTGTCCAGTCGGACTCCTCGGCCAGCGAGACGATCAGCTCGATGCGGCGCCGCGCCCGGCAGCGCGCCGCGAAGACCTGCATGGCGGCGAGCGCGGTGGCGATCGACGCCTTGTCGTCCTCGACGCCGCGGCCGATGAGCCGTCCGGGCTCGCTGGACGCGTCGAGGCGGAACGGATCGCCGCGCCAGCGCGCGGCGTCGGCCGGCTGCACGTCGCCGTGGGTCAGGATGCCGAGCCGGTCGGCGCTGCGGCCGAGGCCGACGACGACGGCGGCCCCGTGGTCCTCGCAGTCGAATCCCCGCTCGCGGCAGCAGCTTGCCAGGTAGTCCTTCAGGTCGCGGAAGACCGGCAGGCGGGCGTTGGGCGTCGGCGGATCGGCCACCGTGGGCAACGCGACCAGCGCCGCCAGCGTGGCGATGGCCGAGTCGACGTGCGCGGCCGCCGCCGCGGCGGCGGCGCGCGCGGCGGCCGAGGGTGCGCCGGTGTCCGCGCGAGACGCTGCGCCGGGGCGGGCCGTGGTCATCATTGACCAGTCTAGCTCCGGGATGGGCGGCGCGCAGCCCCACCCGATCGCAGCCCGGCGTAGACTCGTCAAGGCGCGCACGGCGCGCCTCGGCGGGCGCGGCGCGGGGCTATGGGGTCCCCGCAAGCGGACGCCGGGGGTTCGGGGCGCAGCCCCGTCTGAAGGAAGCCCGCACGGCGCGCCTCGGCGGGCGCGGCGCGGGGCTATGGGGTCCCCGCAAGCGGACGCCGGGGGTTCGGGGCGCAGCCCCGTCTGAAGGAAGCCCGCACGGCGCGCCTCGGCGGGCGCGGCGCGGGGCTATGGGGTCCCCGCAAGCGGACGCCGGGGGTTCGGGGCGCAGCCCCGTCTGAAGGAAGCCCGCACGGCGCGCCTCGGCGGGAGCGGCGCGGGGCTATGGGGTCCCCGCAAGCGGACGCCGGGGGTTCGGGGCGCAGCCCCGTCTGAAGGAAGCCCGCACGGCGCGCCTCGGCGGGAGCGGCGCGGGGCTATGGGGTCCCCGCAAGCGGACGCCGGGGGTTCGGGGCGCAGCCCCGTCTTGATGAAGCCGCGAATCCTGCTATTTTTCTCCCGCGCATGACCGATCCCACGCAACGCGGCTCGTACCGGCGCATCTGGGCGCTCGCCTGGCCGACCCTGGTCTACAGCCTGCTGGAGCTGAGCCTGGGCAGTGCCGACTTCCTGATGGTGCGCGGGCTCGGCAGCGCCGCGACCGCGGCCATCGGCCTCAACCGGCAGGTCACGTTTCTGCTCGAGTCGGCGGCGCTGGCGGTGGCGACGGGGGTCATCGCCCTGGTCAGCCAGGGGGTGGGCGCCGGCGACCGGCGGCAGGTGGACGGCGTCGTGCGCCAGAGCCTGCGGCTCGTCGTCGTGCTGGGCCTGCCGACCACGGCGATCGGCTACCTGGCGAGCCGCCCGCTGCTGGTCGCGCTGCAGGCCAGCGCGGAGACGATGGCGCACGGCGTGCCCTACCTGCACATCTACTTCCTGGGCACGCTGTTCCTGTGGATGAATCTCGTGGCGGCGGCGGTCTATCGGGGGACCGGGGACACGCTGACGCCGTTGAAGCTGGTCAGCGTCGTCAGCGTGCTCAACATCGTGCTGAACTACGTGTTCATCTTCGGTGCCGGCGGCCTGCCGGCCTACGGCGTGGCGGGCGCCGCCATCGGCACCGTTGCGGCCCGGGCGGTCGGCGCGTTGCTCTACGTGATCCTGCTCGTGCGGGGCACGCCGCACGCCCGCCTGCGGCTGCGGCCGTGGGGCGGCGTGGACTGGCTGCTGGTGCGGAGAATCCTGGGGATCGGCACGTCGCCGGCGCTGGCGGCCGTGGCCCGCAACGGGGCGCGGCTGGTCTACCTGGCCCTGCTGGGCGCCGTGCCGCTGGGGGCGGCGCTGCACGCGGCCGTCGGCGTCGGCCTGCAGGTGCGCCTGGTCAGCGTGCTGCCGGCGCTGGCGTTCCAGGTGGCGGGGGCGACGCTCGTCGGCCAGGCCGTCGGCGCGCGGCAGTACGACGCGGCGCAGGCGATCGGCCGGCGCGCCGTCCTGCTGCTGGGGCTGTTCATGGCGGGCGTGGTGGGGGCGACGATCCTGCTGGCCGAGCCCATCGCGAGGTTGTTCATCGCCGATCCGGAGGTCGCCGGGCTGGGGGCCACCGTGCTGCGCTGGTTCGCGGTCGCGCAGTTCTTCAGCTCGCTCAGCATCGGCACGCAGGGCGCACTGACCGGCGTCGGCGATACCCGGCCGATCCTGCGCTACACGATCGTGACCCAGTGGGGGCTGTTGCTGGCCTGCACGCTGACCCTGCTGCTGTGGCTCGGCTGGGTGCCCGAGGGTGCGCTGCTGGCGTGGGTGGTGGCTCCTGTGGTACAACTCGTGCTGATGCAGCGGCTGTTTCGGAGCGGCCGCTGGCGAAGCCTGCAGGTCTGACGGGTGTGTCCGACGGCGACGTGCCCGGGGCGAAAAAGTGGCTTGCATGTGCCTGGCCGCGGTGCTATGCTCCGGCATTCAGAGTTTCGGACGTTCGTTTGTCGCGGCAACCACTTACTCAAGGAGTAGCCAGATGACCTGGACGAAGCCCGAGTTCAAAGCGATCTCGCTGTCGATGGAAGTCACGTTCTACGTCAACAGCTAGGAGAGATCGACAAGGTTCGTACGCCGTGCGCGTTCGAATCCTGGGCTCGGCAGCCGGCGGCGGCCTGCCGCAATGGAATTGCCGGTGCCCGAATTGTTCTGGTGTGCGTGCGGGGTCCGCTGAGGTCTCCGCACGCACCCAGTCTTCCCTTGCAATCACCGCCGACGGCGCGCGGTGGTTTCTCTTCAACGTTTCCCCGGACATCCGCCAGCAGATTCAGGACGCGCCCGAGTTGACGCCGGGCGGCGGCGGCGGTCGTGCGACCGCCATCGCGGGCTGCCTGCTCACGGACGCGGAGCTGGACCACATGTCCGGCCTGCTCCTCATCCGCGAGGGGTGCGCGTTCCCGGTCGTGTCGACGCCGCTCGTGCGCCAGTGGCTGACGGACCACTTCCCGGTGGCGCCCGTGCTGTCGCACTTCGCCGAGCGTCCGTGGTTCGATCTGCCGCTCGACGAGCCCACCGAGCTGCCCGCGTCCGGCGGCGGCGGGAGCGGCCTCAGCGTCCGCGCGTTCGAGGTCGGCCGCGACGTGCCGCGGTTCGTGCCAGGGATGCAGGCGGCGGACGCGGTGGGCTCCGTCATCGGCCTGCGGATTACCGACACCGCGCGCGGCACGCATGCCGTCTACGCGCCGGGCCTGCCGGGCGTGAACGAGGCCTTGCGGGCCGCGGTGGACGGCGCGGACGCGGTGCTGATGGACGGGACCTTCTGGTCGGACGACGAGCCGCGCACGACGGGCATCACCGACATCACGGCGCGCGAGATGGGGCACCTGCCGGTGTCCGGCGCCGGCGGCAGCCTCGAATGGCTGGGCGGGCTGCCCGTCCGGCACCGCGTCTACGTCCACATCAACAACACGAACCCGATGCTGAACGCCGCGAGTCAGGAGCGTCGCCGCGTCGATGCGGCCGGCGTGCGGGTCGGCGCCGACGGGGACGTCTTCGATCTCTGAGCGGCCAGGTCGCGGCCTGCAGCCGGCAGGACTGTCGCTGCTGGCCGCTGGGGAGCACCAATGGAACCGTGGTCACGGGACGAGTTCACCGCGCAGCTGCGATCGATCGGGCAGGCGAGCTACCACGACAAGCATCCCTTTCACCGGCTGATGAACGAGGGGCGGCTGAACCGGGAGCAGCTGCAGCTGTGGGTCGCCAACCGCTTCTACTACCAGAAGAACATTCCCATCAAGGACGCCATCCTGCTGTCGCGCTGCCCGGACCGCGACGTCCGGAAGAAGTGGATCCAGCGCATCCACGACCACGACGGCACCGAGACGACCATCGGCGGGATCGACAAGTGGCTGCGCCTGGCGCAGGCGATCGGCGTGGCGCCCGAGGAGCTCGAGGACGATCGGCGGCTGCTGCCCGGCGTGCGCTACGCCGTCGACGCCTACGTCAACTTCGTCGAGACGCGCCCGTGGGTGGAGGGCGTGGCCTCGTCGTTGACCGAGCTGTTCTCGCCGGGCCTGATGGCGACGCGGCTGGCGGCGTTCGAATCCCAGTACACCTGGGTCGACAAGGACGCCCTCGCGTACTTCCGGTCGCGGCTCACGCAGGCCCCGCGCGACACGGACCACGGCCTGGGGATCGTGCTGGACCACTGCCGGACCCGCCCGGAGCAGGAGCGGGCGGCGGCGGCGCTGCAATTCAAGTGCGATCTGCTCTGGGCGCAGCTCGACGCCATCTATCAGCGTTGCGCCGCGCCCACGGCCGGGGCCGCGGCGTGACGCCGGATGCGGCCATCGCGCGCCCGGTGCTGGCGCCGGGCACGCGCTACCGCTGGGACAAGATCCGAAACGAGCACCAGTTGGTCTATCCGGAGGGTATGATCGTTCTCAACGAGCCCGGAACGGCCATCATCCGGTTGTGCGACGGCCGTTCCATGGACGATCTGATCGCCGCGCTGAAGGAAGCCTACCCGGGCTCCGACCCCGGCGCCGACGTCCGGGAGTTCCTTCAGCAGCTGGCCGAGAAGGGACTGCTGCGTGACGCCGCCGAATGAGGTTCCCAGACCGCGGGCGCTGCTGGCCGAGGTCACGTACCGCTGTCCGCTGCAGTGCCCGTACTGCAGCAATCCGCTGGAGCTGGCGCGCTACCGCGACGAGCTGGACACGGCCACCTGGGTGCGGGTGTTCGAGCAGGCGGCCGAGCTCGGCGTGGCGCAGCTCCACCTCTCCGGCGGCGAGCCGCTCGTGCGGCGCGACATTTTCGACCTGATCCGCGCGGCGCGCGGGCTCGAGCTCTACTCGAACCTGAGCACCGGCGCCACGGTCGCCAGCGAGGAGACGATCGAGCGACTGCGCGAGGCGGGCCTCGATCACCTGCAGGTCAGCCTGCTCGACACCGAGCCCGAGTCGAACGACTGGCTCGCCGGCGCGCGGTCGTTCGACCGCAAGCGCGACGCCGTGCTCGCGGCGAAGCGGATCGGCTTTCCGGTGACGCTCAACGTCGTGCTGCACCGGCACAACCTGGACCGCATCGGCGACGTCATCAGGACCGCCATCGACTGGGGCGCCGATCGCCTGGAGCTGGCGAACACGCAGTACACCGGCTGGGCGTTCCGCAACCGCGCGGCGCTCATGCCGACGCGCGAGCAGGTCGAGCGCGCCCAGCGCGTCGTGGACGACCTGCGGGCGGCCGGCACCGGCGGCCTCGATGTCGTGCATGTGCTGCCCGACTACTTCCAGGAGTTCCCGAAGGCCTGCCTGCACGGCTGGGGCATGGTGTTCGTGGCCGTCGCGCCCGACGGTTGCGCGTTGCCCTGCCAGACGTCGCGGGAGATAGCGGGCCTCGAGTTCCCGAACGTCAAGGAGTCGTCGCTCGCCGACATCTGGTTCCGGTCGGACGTCTTCCAGCGCTTCCGCGGCAGCGACTGGCTGCCCGAGCCCTGCCAGAGCTGCGAGCGCCGCGAGATAGACTTCGGCGGCTGCCGCTGCCAGGCGTTCCTGATGACCGGAGACGCCACCGCCACCGACCCCGTCTGCCACCTCTCGCCCCACCATCACCTGATCGCGGAGGCGCTCGCGGAAGCGGCCAAGCCGCCGCCGCCGCTCGCGTTTCGCGTGATGCGCGTCTGAGCCGGCCGTCTCAGCCCGCCAGGCGCTGCACGGCGCGGTGGCGGAAGCAGTCG
Organism: Vicinamibacterales bacterium; assembly: GCA_963665465.1. Taxonomy (GTDB): domain Bacteria; phylum Acidobacteriota; class Vicinamibacteria; order Vicinamibacterales; family UBA8438; genus JAAXGX01. The sequence continues at coordinate 1,226,833 of OY762226.1, read as the reverse complement.
ACGACGTGGTCGTTCACCATGCCCGTCGCCTGCATGTGGGCGTAGCAGATGGTCGAGCCGACGAAGGAGAAGCCGCGCGCCTTGAGGTCCTTGCTGAGCGCGTCCGACAGCGGCGTCCGCGCCGGCACCTCGGCGAGCGTCTGCCAGGCGTTCTGGATCGGGCGGCCGTCGACGAAGCCCCAGATGTAGCTGTCGAAGCTGCCGAACTCCCGCTGCACGTCCAGGTACGCCCGCGCGTTCGTGACGGCCGCCCTGATCTTGAGGCGGTTCCGGATGATGCCGTCGTCGGCGAGCAGGCGGGCGACGGCCGCGTCGTCATAGCCCGCCACCCGCCGCGGGTCGAAGCGGTCGAAGGCGCGGCGGTAGGCGTCGCGCCGCTTGAGGATCGTCAGCCAGCTCAGCCCGGCCTGGGCGCCCTCGAGCACGAGCATCTCGAAGAGCCTGCGGTCGTCGTGCAGCGGCACGCCCCATTCGTTGTCGTGGTAGTCGACGTAGAGCGGATCGGAATCGCCCCAGGGACACCGGGTGGGCGCCATGATCAGCGGGGGGCCGGCGGCTCGCCGGCGGCAAGCCGCTCGCGCGCTTCCTCCACCTCGCGGTGAAACACGAACAGGGCGTCCGCGTTCTCCTGCCGGTCGGTGAAGTTGTACGTGCGGCCGCCGCGCACCTTGATGCGGAGATTGTGCTCCAGGTAGTCGACGGCGAACTCCTCGAGCGCGTCGAGGGCGACCTCGAACGCGTCGTCGTCGTCGGTGTCGTAGGTGATGCCGGCGGTGCTCGCGACCAGCTCGCCCTCGCAGTCGCCGAAGCGGTGCTTGTGGACGACGGGGACGCGCTCGTCCAGCCGGACCAGCCTGAACCGCACGTCGACAGCCGTCAGCTCGCTCGTGATCTCCACGTCCTCGGCGTGGCCCTCGTAGCCCGAGGCCGAGACGTTGAGGCGGTACCGCCCGGGAACGATGTCGTGCGATTCGAAGGGGGTCGTGCCGGCGTACTCGCGATTGATGAAGACGTCCGCGCCGGGGACGTCGCTGGTCACTCGCAGCACGATCGGCGGTGGCGGCGGCGGCGGCTCGGGCTCCGGCGGCGGCTCCGGACGGGGTGCGGGCCGCGGCGGCGGGGGCGGCGCCTCCGCCACCTCGGGCTCCGGCTCGGGCGGCGGGGCGGGCGGCGGGGGCGGCGCCTCGACCGGTGCGGCCCGCTCCACTTCCAGCGGCGGCTCGCGCAGGGCGGACACGAGCAGATACGCGGCGCCGGCGGCGAGCACGACCGCGATCAGCGCGTACAGCCAGCGGCGGCTCGCCGGCGCCGGTTCCTTGTCATCGTCTCCGTCTCCGTTGTATTCGTTCAGCAGCGGCATGGGATCATGGTATTAGATCAGCGAGGTGAGTCTGTGAAATCCCGTGAACTCCTGACACTGCTGATCTGGCTCGCCGCGGCGCCCGGTCTCGTCGCCCAGGATCGCGATCCGTACGTCACGCCGCTGTCGGTCGCGGAGATGGCCGGCCGGCAGGGCGTGCTGGAGACGGACCTGGGCACCGTCGTCATCGACCTGCTGCCCGAGCACGCCCCGAACCACGTCGGGCTGTTCATCGCGCTGGCCGAGGCGGGGGAGTACGACGGCACCATCTTTCACCGCATGGTGCGGCACGGCGTCGTGCAGGGCGGCGACCCGCTCACGAAGGATCCGGCCCGCCAGGACGTGTACGGCCGCGGGGGCCTGGGCCTCGTCGCCTCCGAGGTCAACGAGCAGCGGCACACGCGGGGCGCCGTCTCCACGGTGATCGTCCCGGGCCAGCCCGACAGCGGCGGCGCGCAGTTCTTCATCTGCGTCGTCGACCAGCCGGGACTCGACGGGCCGCACACGGTGTGGGCCCGTGTCGCGGAGGGCATGGACGTCGTCACGCGCATCTCGGAGACGCCGGTCGACGCCGAGGGCCGCGCGGCCGAGCGCGTCGTCCTCCGCAGCGTCACGCTCCGCGACCGGCGGCCTCCCGAGGCGCCGCCGTTCTCGGAAGAGTCGGACGCCGAGCTGGCGGCCTGGCGTGCGGTTCTCGACACGACTCACGGCCGCATCGCCATCGATCCGTACCCGGACCGCGCCCCGAACCATGTCCGGAACTTCCTGCGCCTGGTCGACGCGGGCGTCTACGACGGCGTCGCGTTCCATCGGGTCGTGCCGGGCTTCGTGATCCAGAGCGGGCACCTGCCGACGCGCCGCGAGCCGCTCACCGACCGGCAGCAGCGGTTCGTCGGGAACCTCGAGCCGGAGTTCAACGACACGCCGCACGTCCGCGGCATCGTGTCGATGGCGCGGCTCGACGATCCGGCCAGCGCCTCGACGTCGTTCTTCATCGTGACCGGCACGGCCGCCGAGCTGGACGGCGTCTACACGGTGTTCGGCGTCGTCGTGGAGGGACTCGACGTGGTGGCGGCCATCGAGGTGCAGCCGACGGACGGCGAGACTCCCGTCAACCGCGTGGAGATCGTGGACGCGGAGGTCGTCCGCCGCTGACCCCGGCCCGCGGTGCCGGCCTCAGTCTGCGGCGGCGGCGAGCAGACGGGTGCAGAGATCCTTCGACGTACCGCAGGTTAGCGCCGGCCCATGCGCGTGCTGGTCATATCTCCACGACGTCGCCGAAACGAAAATCCGGCTTCAGGTTCCAGTACCAGCTTCCGTCATCGAGAAACACGCGCCGAATACCGTGCGTGTCACTTGCTGCCAATACTAGCGCGCCGGCAGGCCACGGCATCTGCTGGATATCGCCGAGCTGCGCAACATCCGCGAACGGTTGGGTTGAACCGCCGCAGGGCCCGGTCAGCCGCTTCCGGCCAGCAGCTCGCGCGCCAGCGTCGCGTACAGGTCCACGGCGCGGACCAGCTCGTCGATGGCGACGTGCTCGTCGGCGGTGTGGGCCACGTGCACGGAGCCCGGGCCCAGCAGCAAGGGCTTGCCCCAGGCGGAGAGGAAGGGGATGTCGGTCGTGAAGGCGAAGACCTCGGTGTCGAAGCCCGGCACGGTCGTCAGGCTGACGGGCGGCACGACCACGACGTCCTCGATGGCGACGGGGCCCGGGAGCCCGTCGAGCAGCCGGCGCACGCCCGGCGCCGGCGCGACGGTGCGGAAGTTGACGTCGGCCTCCGCGGCGGGCGGCACCACGTTGGGCGCCACGCCGCCGGACAGCAGGCCCACGGTGTAGGTCGTCGCGCCGAGCAGCGGATCGGCGGGCAGGTCGAGGCCGCGGAGGGCCACGAGCGCGTCGAGGAGCTTCTCGACCGCCGAGTCGCCGAGCTCGGGGTAGGCCGAGTGCGCCGCGCGGCCCGTGGCCGACAGCCGCACGCGGTAGGCGCCCTTCGTGGCCGCGGCCAGACGGTTGTCGGTGGGCTCGCCGTTGATCAGGTAGCGGCACCGCGTGGCGAGCCGGTTGGCGGCGCGCGCGCCGTGGCTGCCGTGCTCCTCGCCGACGACGACGAGCAGGCCGACCCGCGTCTCGCCGGCCGCCCGCAGCCGGTCGAGCGCGCCGATCTCCGCCGCGAGGATGCCCTTGGCGTCGCAGGCGCCGCGGCCGTGGAGGACGTCTCCCTCGATGCGGCTCGGGAAGAACGGCGGCACGCAGTCGATGTGCGTCGAGAAGACGATCTCGGGTTCGGCGGGCCCGACGGTCGCGATCAGGTTGACCCGGTCGTCGACGACCGGCTGGGAGGTGACGCGGTAGCCGCGCTCGCGCAGCCGGCCGGCCAGCCAGTCGGTCGCCTGCGCCTCGCGGCCGCTGGTCGAGTCGATGTCGATCAGGCCGCGCGCCAGGCCGACGACGTCCGCCGCTACCGCAGCCATGCCTCGAGCTCGGTGCGCGTGTCGGTGCGGTCGTCGCGGTACTTCACGATCACCGGCGTGGCGAGCGAGAGCCCCCACTCGCGTCCGGCGGGCGCGGTCACCGCGCGGGCGCCCGGCACGACCACCGCGCCGGCGGGCACGACGGTCGGCTCGCCGGGGGCGGCCCTGATCAGGCGGCCGTTGGGCAGGTCGTACAGCGGGGTGGAGCCGGTCAGCACCGTGCCGGCGGCGATGACGGCCCGCTCGCGCACGACCGCCCCCTCGTACAGGCCGGTGTTGCCGCCGACCAGCACGTCGTCCTCGACGATGACCGGCAGGGCCCCGACGGGCTCGAGGACGCCGCCGATCTGCGCGGCCGCGCTCACGTGGACGCGGCAGCCCACCTGGGCGCAGGAGCCGACCAGGGCATGCGAGTCGATCAGGCTCCCGTCGCCGACCCAGGCCCCGATGTTGACGTACATCGGGGGCATGCAGATGACCCCGGCACCGAGGTACGCGCCGTCCCGAATCGACGATCCGCCCGGCACGAGCCGCACCTTCGACGCGGCGTCGAGCGGCTTGAGCGGCAGGTTGTCCTTGTCGAGGAAGGGCTGATCGGGGCTCGCGGCGGGGTAGGCGGCGAGCTCGCCCGAGCGGAACCCCAGCAGGATGCCCTGCTTGACCCAGGCGTTGACGCGCCAGCCGCTCGGCGCCGACGGGTCCGGCTCGGCGGCGCGCACGCGGCCGGCCGACAGCTCGGCGCGCAGCCGCGCGAAGACGGCCCGCGCCTCGGCCCGTTCGCCGCCCCCCGGGAGCGCGGCCAGCCGCTCGATCTCCAGCGCCAGCTCGGCTGCGGCGCCGGCAGTCACGGCGTGCCTCCGCCGCCGGCCCGTCCGGCGTCGCCGCGCATGCCGAGCGCCGCGAGCACGGCCTCGATGCGCTCGCGCGCCGCCGCCGACGGCGGCGCGAGCGGCAGCCGGTAGCGGGCCGGCGCAAGGCCCATCGCCTCGAGCGCCGCCTTGACCGGAATGGGATTGGACTCGACGAAGTTGACCTGCATGAGCGGCAGCAGGCGTTCGTGCACCGCGCGCGCCGCGGCGAAGTCGCCGCCCGCCGCGTGGTCCACCAGCTGCGCCATCTCGGCCGGCGCCTCGTTGGCCACGACGGAGATCACGCCGCGCCCGCCGAGCGCCAGGAGCGCCAGCGTGAAGGCGTCGTCGCCCGAGAGCACGCTGAAGTCGGCCGGGGCGGTGCGGCAGATCTCGCACATCTGGCCGAGATCGCCCGAGGCTTCCTTGACGCCGGCGATGTTGTCGATCTCCGCGAGGCGCAGGAGCGTCGCGGGCTGGATGTTGCAGGCGGTCCGGCTCGGGACGTTGTACAGGATGATCGGCCGGTCCACGCTCTCCGCAATGGCCCGGAAGTGCCGGTACAGGCCCTCCTGGGTCGGCTTGTTGTAATAGGGCGTGACTGACAGCAGGCCGTCGGCCCCGAGCGCCGCCAGCTCGCGCGCCAGCTCCACGGTCGACCGCGTGTCGTAGCCTCCGGCGCCCGCGAGCACCGGCACCCGGCCGGCGGCCTCGGCGATCACCAGCTCGACGACGCGCAGCTTCTCCGCGTGCGTCAGCGTCGGGCTCTCGCCGGTCGTGCCGCAGGGCACCAGGAAGTGCACGCCGGCGTCGATCTGCCGGCGCGCCAGCCGCCTGACGCCGTCCTCGTCCAGGCCGCCCGCGGCGTCGAACGGGGTCACGAGCGCCGTCCCGCACCCGGACCAGCGTGCGGGCACGACTACGGCTCCAGCCCCAGCACGTCGCGCATCGTGAACCAGCCGCGCCGGCCGTGCACCCAGCGGGCGGCCGCGATGGCGCCGTGCGCGAAGGTCGCGCGGTCGCGGGTGGTGTGGGTCAGCGACAGCGCCTCGAACGGGCCGTCGAAGCCGACGGTATGGGTGCCCGGCGCCGACCCGACGCGGGTCGATGCCATGTCGATGGCCGCCTCGTAGCCGGACCGGCGCATGGCGTCCCGCAGGGCGAGCGCCGTCCCGGACGGGGCGTCGATCTTGGCGGCATGGTGCGTCTCGTGAATGCAGGCGCCGAACTCGTCGAGCGGCTGCAGCAGCCGTGCGGCCCGTTCGACGATCGCCTCGAACACGTTGACCCCGAGCGAGAAGTTGGCGGCGGCGATCACCCCGATGCCCGCGTCGGCCGCCAGCGCCTTCATGCGCTGCTCGTGCGCGTTCCAGCCGGTGGTCCCGATCACCGCGTCGAGCCCGACCGCGGCCAGCCGCGGCAGGTTGGTGAGCAGGGCGTCCGCCGTCGAGAAGTCGACCGCCACGTCGGCGGCCGGCAGGCGCGCGGCGTCGATTCCCTCGCCCCCCTGATTGTTGTGTATGTCCAGACGTTCCACGACCTCGCAGTCGTACGAGCCGCACAGCGCCTCGACGGCCTTTCCCATGCGGCCGTAGCCGACGATCACGAGTCGCAAGCTCATCCGGTCACCTTCGCGGTCCGCGCCGTGCGACCCGCTCGACGGGTACGCCGGCCGCGAACGAGGGATCGGGGGGGACGGCGCATTATACTCGTGCGCTGCCGTTTCTTGCACTCGCGGCCCGACCCCCGGGTCGCCGCGTCGCACACGGGAGCGGCGGGCGCCTGCCGGGCGGCGGGCGCGGCAGACGATTGCGGGAGCCTCGATGCCGGTACCACAGACGATGCACGCCGTGGAGATTGCAGGCTTCGGTCCGGCCGAGTCGCTGGTCCGCAGCGAGCGGCCGGTGCCGCCGATTGCCGCCGGCGAGCTGCTGGTGCAGGTGGCGGCGGCCGGCGTGAACCGGGCCGACGTGATGCAGCGCGAGGGCCGCTACCCGCCGCCGCCCGGCGTCTCGGACGTGCCGGGCCTCGAGGTGTCCGGCACGGTCGCCGCGGTCGGTCCCGGCGTCGAGGGCTGGTCGGTCGGCGAGCCGGTGTGCGCGCTCGTCGCGGGCGGCGGCTACGCGGAGTACTGCGCCGTCCCCGCGCCGCAGTGCCTGCCGGTGCCGTCCGGCGTGGCCCTGGTCGAGGCCGCGGCGCTGCCGGAGGCCTGCCTCACCGTCTGGACCAACGTGTTCGAGCGGGGCCGGCTGGCGGCCGGGGAGACCCTGCTGGTGCACGGCGGCTCGAGCGGCATCGGGACCGTGGCCATCCCGCTGGCGCGCCTGCACGGCGCGCGCGTGTTCACCACGGCGGGGTCGGACGCGAAGTGCGCGGCCTGCACGCGCCTGGGGGCGGAGCTGGCCGTCAACTACCGCGAGCACGACTTCGTCGCCGCGGTCAGGGCGGCCACGGACGGCCGGGGCGTCGACCTGATTCTCGACATGGTGGGCGGCGCCTATCTGCGCCGGAACCTGGACAGCCTGGCGGTGGAGGGACGGCTCGTGGTGATCGGCCTGATGGGCGGCGCGACCGGGGAGGTCGACCTAGGAGCTTGCGCCGCAGGACGTTTGCGGCACGAAATGAGTCCTCATCCCACGCGCTGAGCTCCGTGTCGGGGCGGCTTCGCCGGTCGGCAAGGCGGGATGGATGTTCGGTGGTTGGCGAACAGAGAGCAAAATTCGGTCCTCGCGGGCCGTAGTATGGCCCGTCAGAGACCGCGGTGCAGGTCGATTTGCCGCCGTTGCGAGCCTCATTCCCCGTGTCCTACGCCGCCTTCAGCACGTGCAGGCGCTTGACGTTCAACGCCAGGCACACCAGGTCCCACTCGCAGCGCACCTTCGCCAGTCCGCGCAGGCTGAAGCGCCGGAAGCCCAGCGCGTGCTTGATCCAACCGTAGGGAGCCTCCGACAACCACTTGCGCTTCGCATACGCCTCCCGGCCCGCCGGCGTCGCCAGCTTCTCCACCATGCGACCCGTCGCCGGATGTTTCTCCAGATCGCGGGCGGCCGTCTGCTTGCCCTCCCGGCCCGGCGCCACATACCCGTCAACGCCCCGCTTTTCCAGGTCCTTCAGGTCCCGCTCGTTGCAGTACCCCGCATCGGCCAGCACCGTCTCCGGCTGCGCGTCGAACGTCTCCTGCACCGCGTCAAGCAACACCGGCAACTCACCCTGGTCACTCGCGTTCGCCGTCAGATCCGTCGCCACCACCAACTGGTGCTCCGCGTCCACCGCCGCCTGCGCGTTGTAGCACTGCTGGAACCCCTCACTGCTCGTCTTCATGATCGAGCTCTCAGGGTCCGTGAAGTTGCTCTGCGCCTTCTCGTCCGGCTCGCCATACGCCCGCTTGTACGGCGGTCCGCCCTTCGGGTTCCGGTCCTGACCCGGCTGCCGACCCCGCATGTCGTCCGCCGCCCGTTGCTTCGCTTCCAGGCGCGACTTCGCCGCGCGAATCGCGGCCAGACGCGCTTCCCGCCGGTGCAACTCCGCCGGCAGATCATCGCCCCGAATCTCCGCGCCCAAGCGTGCGTCCTCGGCCTCGTCAACCGCATCCGCCTGACGCAACAGCGCCTCGATCTCGCTTTCCAGCCGCTGTTCCTCTTCCTGCATCCGGTCGTAGCTCATCGCCTTGTGCTTGCTCGCGTTCGCACGCACCTTCGTCCCGTCGATAGACAGCTTCCCCAAGCGCGCCAGACCCAACTCCTGCGCCAGACGGACCACCTCCACGAACAGCGCCTGGAAATCCTCAAGGTGCCGACGCCGAAACTCGCACAGCGTCCGGTGTTGCGGAAAGTTCCCCGCCGCCAGCACCCGGAACGCCACGTCCTCTTCCAGTTTCCGGGCAACCCGGCGCGACGAGAACACCCCCGTCGCGTAGGCGTAGAGCAGAACCTTCACCATCATCCGGGGCTCATACGGCGCGTTGCGGCGCCCGTCTCCCTCATACGCCATGTAGAACGCCGTCAGGTCCAGACCGTCCACCAGGTCGCTGACGTGGTGTGCCAAGTGGCCCTCGGGCAGCCACTCCCGCACGTCGGGCGGAAACAGCAGCGACTGATCCGGCGCGTAGGGGCGGAACGTAGTCGACATCAAGTCCTTTCGTCGTCCGATCTCGCCTACGATTGTCGCATCTGGTTTTCTGCGGCGCAGACTCCTAGCGGCCCTGATGTCGCGGCGCGTGCTGCTCACCGGCTCGACCCTGCGCTCCCGCGCGGTGACGGAGAAGGGCCGGATTGCCGCGGCCGTCCGCGAGCACGTCTGGCCGCACGTGGCGGCGAAGCGGCTGCGGCCGGTGGTTCACGCCACGTTCGGATTCGGCGCGGCCGCCGAGGCGCACCGCCTGCTGGAGTCCAGCACGCACATCGGCAAGCTGCTGCTGGTGCCGTGACGGCAGCGGCGAAGACCTGCGTCCTTCTTCGGCTGCGGGCCGCGCCGTGGCGCCTCATTCCTCTCTCGGCTTCGCGAAGGCCGCGATCAACGTGTCGAACAGGCCGGCGATGCCGATCCCGACGCCGATGATGGCCCAGAATTCAGGTGTCATCGATTACGGATCCCGGTTGAGGGGGCCACGGCGGCCGACAGGTCAACCGTCGCTGCCGCGCGGCTCGAGCAGGTTCAGGCAGATCTCGTGCACCCGGTCGCGGTGGCGGGCGAGCGTCGTCTCGAGCTCGGTCGCCGTCTCGAAGCCCAGTCGCCTCGGTGTGGCCTCCGGCGCGGCCGGCCCGGCCGTGTCGGCCGCGCCGGCAATCTGCAGCCGATGCTCTACGGTGCGCAGGAACGTGTACGCGCTCCTGAGATCCTCGTGCGCGGCCTCGCCGAGGAGGCCGCGGGCATGCGCCGCCGCCAGCGCGGAGAGGGTGCTCCCGCCCTGCAGGTCGGGACGACCGGCGCCGTGGACGATCTGGAGCACCTGGACCGCGAGCTCGACCTCGCGCAGGGCGCCGCCGACCGCCGCGACCCGGCCGCCGCCCTGCGGGCCCGCGCCGTCCCGGTCCGTGCCCGCCCGCCCGCCTGCCAGCGAGCCGACGGCGGCCTGGTCGACGTGCTCGCGGTACACGAACGGCCTGATGCCGTCCAGGAAGCGGCGGCCGAGTTCGAGGTCGCCGGCAACCGGCCTGGCCCGCAGCAAATCGAAGCGCGCGCCGGTCTCGCCGAGGCCGGCGCAGTACCGCGTGGCCGCCTGCAGCGAGCAGGCCGGGCCGCCGCGGGTGCCGGGCGGCTGCAGCTGCAGCCCGAGGTCGACGCGGTAGCAGTACCCTTCCGCGGTGGGGTCCGTGAGAACTGCCGTCAGCCGCTCCGCGAGCTGCCGGAAGCCGGCCTGGACGCCCTCATCGTCCGGGTCGTCCGGCTCGTGGACATACAGCAGGCGGATGTCCTGGCGGTAGTCGAGCTCCCGGCCGCCCAGCCTGGCGAGTCCGATGACGACGAACGATCCGCGCGCAGCGGCGTCCCCGCTCTCCGCGAGGTCGCGCTCCGCAATCCGCAGGGCGCCGGCGGTGACGACCGCGGCCAGGTCGGACAGCTGCTCGGTGGTCGCTCGCAACGTGTCCTTGTCCAGCAGGTCACGGGCGGCGATGCGCAGGGTCTCGCGCCGCTGGAAGCGCTTGAGGGAGTCGAGCCGGCGCGCCGCCGTCTTGTCGTGCGCCAGCAGCGCATCGACCTCGGTCCGGTAGTCCACCTCATCGGGCGGCGGGCAGTCCAGCTCGCCCTGCAGCCAGTGGAGGTACTCGGGATTGCGGATGAGGATCTCGCCGAGCAGCGGCGACGCACCCAGCACCCGCGTGAGAATCTGCAGTGCGCGAGGGTCGTCCTGCAGGTAGCCGATGAACGAGCTCTTGGGGACGCGCTTGGTGGTGTAGCGGCAGAATCCGGCCAGCGCCGCGTCCGGATCGGGCGCCCCGAGCAGCGTCTCGAGCAGCAGGTCCGCCAGCTCCCCGAGCGCCAGGCGAGTCGGCAAGTCGTCGGCCAGCTGCTGCAGGCGCTGGTCGGCCTCGGCCGGATGGCGAAAGCCGCGCTCGGCGAGGTACTGCCGGGCGCGCGTCTCCTCGAGGTCTCGCGCCAGCAGCAGGTCGCGCGGATTGACGGGGGAGTCGCTCGCCATGCAGCGTGCCGCGGCGGGGTCTGGTACGGAGTGGCGCGAGTCGGCGGCGGAGTGCCGCCGACTCGCGTCCATGCGCGCGCGTTCCAGCTAGATGTCGAAGTACAGCGCGAACTCCCACGGATGCGGCCGCAGGCGGATGGCATCGACCTCGTTCTCCCGCTTGAACGCGATCCAGTTCTCGATCACGTCGCGGGTGAAGACGTCGCCCCTGAGCAGGAAGTCGTGGTCCTTCTCCAGCTCGGTGAGCACCTCGGCGAGGCTGCCCGGCGTGCTCGCGATCTTCGCGTGCTCCTCGGCCGGCAGATCGTACAGGTCCTTGTCGAGCGGTCCCGGCGGCGTGAGCTTGTTCTGGATGCCGTCGAGTCCGGCCATCAGCATCGCGCTGAAGGCGAGATAGCCGTTGCAGGTCGGATCCGGGAAGCGGCACTCGACCCGCTTGGCCTTCTCGCTGCGGGAGTAGGCCGGAATGCGGACGGCGGCGCTGCGGTTGCGCTGGGAGTAGATGAGGTTGATCGGCGCCTCGTAGCCGGGCACCAGCCGCCGGTACGAGTTCGTCGTCGGGTTGCAGAACGCCAGCAGCGCCGGGGCGTGCTTGAGGATCCCGCCGATGTAGTAGAGCGCGGTCTGGCTCAGGTCGGCGTAGGTGCCGGCCTCGAAGAACGTGTTCGCGCCGCCCCGCCAGATGCTCTGGTGCACGTGCATGCCCGAGCCGTTGTCCTGGAAGACCGGCTTCGGCATCAGCGTCACGACCTTGCCGTGCCGCCGTGCGACGTTCTTGATGACGTACTTGTACTTGAGGAGCTTGTCGCCCATGCTGACCAGCGAGTCGAACCGCATGTCGATCTCGGCCTGGCCGGCGGTGGCGACCTCGTGGTGGTGCACCTCGATCTCGACGCCGATGGACTCGAGCACCAGCATCATCTCCGTGCGCAGGTCCTGATGGCTGTCCATCGGCGGCACGGGGAAGTAGCCTTCCTTGTAGCGCGGCTTGTATCCGAGGTTGCGCGAGTGGCCGGCCGCGTCCGGGTTCTCGACCCGGCCCGCGTTCCAGAATCCCTCGGCCGCATCGAGGTGATAGAAGCCCTCGTTGTAGCTCTGGCCGAAGCGGACGTCGTCGAGGATGAAGAACTCGGGCTCGGGGCCGAAGTAGGCGGTGTCGCCGATGCCGGTCGACTTGAGGTACGCCTCCGCCTTCTGGGCGATGTAGCGCGGGTCGCGCGAGTACGACTCGCCGGTGACCGGATCCTTGACGTTGCAGATGAGGATCAGGGTCGGTGCGGCCGCGAACGGGTCGACGAACGCCGTCGCGGGGTCCGGCACCAGCAGCATGTCGCTTTCCTGGATCTCCTGGAACCCGCGGATGCTCGACCCGTCGAATCCGACGCCGTCCTCGAACGCGTCCTCGCCGAATTCCTTCGTCGACATCGTGAAGTGCTGCCAAAGGCCGGGCAGGTCGATGAAGCGCAGGTCGACCGCCTGAATTCCCTTGTCCTTGATGATTGCCGTCACTTCCTGTGGTGTCATCCGATTCCTCCCAATCTGCCAGTGGTTGTGCTCTTACACTGCGTCCTTCTCGCCAGTGCGAATGATGTAGCCCTGCTCGACGGGCAGCACGAACACCCGTCCGTCGCCCATCTCACCCGTCCGGGCCGCGTCCATGATCGCCTCGATTGCATCGTCCACGAGCTCGTCGGGCACGACGACCTCGATCTTCATCTTGGGCAGCAGGCTCACCTCGTACTCGCTGCCGCGATAGACGGTCGAGTGCCCGCGCTGGCGACCGTGGCCGCGCACCTCGGTCACCGTCATGCCCGAGATGCCGCTGTTCGCGAGCGCGTCCTTGACGACGTCGACCCTGTTCGGCCGCACGATTGCCTTGATCAGCTTCATGAGTCGGGTGCCGCGCCGCGGCGGGTGCGATCCGGAGTTTCAGCACGGGCTGCCAGCATCGCCTCCAGGCTTCCCTGCAACGCGGCCGCATCCTCCCCGGACAGCTTGGCGCCGCCCTTCGTGAGGTGGAAGACATCGATGGCGCGGTTGCCCCCGGTCGAGATCAGCACGAACTCGAGGTCGCACTGGTGCCGCGAGATCACCGTGCTGATGCGATAGAGCAGCCCCCACGCGTCCTGGGCCAGAATCTCGAGGATGCTGAACCGCCGGGAGTACTCGTTGTCGAAGTGAACCATCGGCTTGATGCGGACCGGCTCGCGCCGCGCCATGCCCCGCTGCTTCGGCAGCAGGATCTCGTCGATGTCCTGCCGGCCGCCCACGACGTCCGCGAGCAGGTTCGTGAGGTCGGGGCGCGCCGCCTCGTTCAGCTCGAAGAAGCGTTCGCGGTCCGTGAACTCCACGAGGTCGACTGCGGTCCCGTGCCGGTTCGTCATCGCCTGCCCGCGCAGGATGTCCATGCCGAAGTAGGACAGCACGCCGCACACCTTCGAGAACAGGCCGGGCTGGTCGGCCGACACCAGCGCCAGCTCCCAGGCCGCGCCCTTCTGCTCCAGCAGGCAGCGTACGTCGGGCGCCCGCAGGTCCCTCGACAGGCGGACGTGCTCGTAGACGTGAGGCTTGTCGACGAGACGCAGGTAGCGTTGCGGCAGTCCTTCGAGAAACGCCTCCAGCTCGCCCTGCGCGATGTCGGCGGGACGGTCCTCGTTCAGGTCGGCGAGGCTGGCCGCGGTCGTGTCGATGACGTCGTCGCCGTAGCCCAGCGTGAGCCGGTTGTAGGCGTCGACGTACAGCCGCCACAGCAGGTCTTCCTTCCACGGCGTCATCACGTCCGGCCCGACGGCGGACACGTCGGCGAGGGTCAGCAGGCACAGCAGCTTCAGGCGCTGCTCGCTGCCCACGAGCCGCGCGAACTGGATCACCGCCTCGGGATCGTCGGTGTCGCGCCGAAAGGCCAAGGTCGACATCCGCAGGTGGTGGCGGATGAGGAACTCCACGGTGGCGATGTCGGGCTCCGGCAGCTTGATGCGCCGCAGCGCGCCCTGCGCCATCCGGACGCCTTCCTCCGAGTGGTTCTTGTTGGTCCACTTCCCCACGTCGTGGAAGAGCAGGGCGAGCACGAGCAGCTCGGCCCCCGGCGTCTCGGCCAGCAGGTTGGCGAAGCGCCGGCGGCTGCGCGTGGTCGGCTGGCACAGCAGCTCGAGGTTGCGGATCGTCTGCAGCGTGTGCTCGTCGACGGTGTACTTGTGGTAGAAGTCGCGAATCACAAGGCAGTAGACCTTGTGGAACTCCGGAAACATGCGGCCCAGCAGACCGCAGTTGTGCATGTCCGACAGGCGGGCGTAGAGGCCGGGCCGCGGCCGCAGCACGCGCAGCAGCACGTCGCGCTGCGCCGTCGCGGGGAAGAAGCGCTCGGGCGAGTAGCGTCCGCCGTGCCGCTCGATGCAGGTCAGCACCTGTTCCGAGACGGTGCAGCCTTCGTCCAGCGCCGTCTCGAACGCCCGCAGCCAGACGCGCGGCTGCAGCGAGGCGCGCGTGCCGTCCGTGAACCAGATCTCGTCGTCGCGGCGCTGCAGGTCGTCCGCCACGTCGACCGGCGTGCCGCCCGCCGGCTGCTCCAGCGCCCTGAGCGACGCCCCGAGCCCGCGGTTGACGATGCGCGCATGGTGGAAGTACGTGCTCATCAGCGCTTCCACCTGCCCGGCCGGCTGATCGTCCGGCGATCCGAACATCGGCGCCGCCACTTCCTGCAGCTCGTGGGTCAGCACGTTGAGGTTGCGTCCGAGCTTCAGGTGCAGGACCGATCGGAGCCGGAGCAGGAAGTCCTCGGCCTCGTCCACCCGCCCGATCTTGACGCGGATGTCCAGCCGCCGCGCCGGATCCTCGAACTGCGTGATCATCCGCACGGCGGAAATGTCGCGCAGCGCGCCCGGCGCGTTCTTGATGTCGGGCTCGAGGTGGTACAGCGTCCGGTTGAACTGGCTGTGCCGCTGCTCGAGCAGGTCGCGCAGGGCCGCCAGCATCGGGCCGCGCCAGGCCGCGCCGGATCCCTGGCACAGCGTCCTGAGCTGCTCGAAGAGCGCGGCGTCGCCGTCGAGGTAGCGGGCCTCGAGCAACGCGACCAGGAACTCGGGATTGTCGGTGTCGGGCTGCGCGAGGTCGGCCAGCTCGCGGACGTGGTGTCCCACGTCGAGACGCAGGTCCCAGAGCGGGTGCAGCATCGACCGCAGGAAGCGTTCCTCGGGCGCGCCGATCGAGCTGCCGAACACGAACAGCAGGTCGATGTCCGAGTGCATGCACAGCTGCCGCCGACCGTAGCCGCCCAGCGCCACCACGGTGGCCGGTGCATCGGTGTGGGCGCGTGCGGCCCGGTAGATCTGGCGAATCAGGCCGTCGACGTGGTCCGAGTAGCGGGCCAGGCTCTGCAGCCCGCCGCGCGCGAGCAGGGTGTCCCCGGCCAGCTCGTCACGGGCCGCCTGCAGCGTTCCGCGCAGCGTTTCGGTTGCGGGCGTGGGTGGCGCCTGCTCTGGTGCCATCGTGGTTCGGAGCAAACCGGGCGGGTTCTTCAGTAGCCGATGCTGATGCCGACGAGGCCGATGACCTGTGCTCCGTCGCTGTCGTTGAGCGCTGCGAGGTAGCTCCCGAGCGTGAGGAGCTGCACGCCGCCGGTGAGCTCCCACGCGCCGAAGCTCTCGGCGACCGGCAGCGGCACGGCCAGCATCGCGCCCACGCCGAAGAACCCGAAGCGGTCCTGAAAGTGTCCGGGCGCGGTGTTCGGCAGGCCGTTCTCGTAGTAGTTGCCCAGGCTGAAGCCGGCTGTCACGGGAAAGCTCACGCTCGCGGCATCCTCCACGATGGTCAGCCCCGGCTCGATGCCGAGCTCGAGGTAGACACCCTCGTCGGCGCCGCCGTCCGCGCCGCCGCCCGTCTCGAACGCCAGCAGCGCATGCGGGAACAGGGAGAAGCCGCCCAGCAGGCCGCTGTCGTCCATCTGCAGGCTCAGGGCGAGCTCCTGCGTCGTGCCGAACGCGTGGCTCGGGCTCGTGTAGGCCGTGTAGACGACGCCGGCTTCCCAGTTGTCGATGAGCAGCGTCACGCCGGTGTAGAAATCCGATTCGTACCACCCGGGGACGTTGTCCGACATCTCGTCGGCGCCGGTCGACGCGGAGTGCATGCTGTTCCACTGGCCGAGCGTGAAGGTGACCGAGGTGATTCCCTGGCCATCCGGGTTCGAGTAGAAGTCGACGTTGATGTCTCCGTACGGTTGCGCGATGAAGCCCTCGCGTTCCTGCCTGATGCCCCGGAAGAAATAGGCGTGCGAGAAGTCGACGCCGGTCGTGAACGAAACGCTGCCGTCGTTCACTTGCGCCTGCGCGGAACCGGCTGCGAGTCCACCGGCCAGGACGAACGCGCACGCGGCGCACAACCAGCGCCGGGTGCGGGTTCGAGCAGCTGCGATCATGTGCTCCCCCGAAAAAGACAAGGCCGAATCGGTCGGTCGGCCGGCCCGCGGGCAACGGGCCGGCCGACGCGACGTATCTTATCAGGGTTCACAGTACCGCACGCCCGCGCCGCCCCGCGGCACAGGCCCTAGTAGCCGAGGCTGATGCCGAAGATGCCGATCGGCTCGAAGCCGTCGGTGCTCCCGTTGATGGCCTTGAGCCCGTCGCCGAAGAACAGCAGGTTGATGCCGGCGGTGAACTCCCACGAGCCGTACGACTCCGGAATGCCCGTGATCGGCACGCCGAGCATCGCGCCGATGTTGAAGAAGCCGAAAGCCTCGTTGACGCCCCCCGGATCGTAGTAGTCGCTGGGGCTCAGGCCGACGGCGATCGGAAACGAGACGCCGACGGGCGCGTCGTCGAGCGGCAGCGACGGCTCGATGCCGAGCTCCAGGTACGTGCCCGAGTTGTCGCCGGCGGCGCTCCCGTCGAGCTCGAAGGCGACCGTGATGTAGGGTGCGATGATGTCGTCGTGGCTCAGCCCGACGGCGACTTCCTTGACGGTGCCCCAGCTCCCGCGCGGGCTCATGTAGGCCGTATAGGTGACGTCGGCTCCCCAGCCGCCGGCGAAGCCGAAGCCGAGGCCGGCATAGAAGTCCGTCTCGTAGAAGATCCCGGGCGCACCATCGAATCCCGCGTCGGTGCGCGAGTGCAGGCTGCTCCAGGTTCCGGCGGCGAGCGAGACGCTCCCGTCCTCGCCGTCGTAGAGCGACATGCCCGCCTCCAGGTACGGCTGCGCGATGAACCCGCCGGTCTCCTGGACGATGCCGCGGAAGTAGTAGGCGGTCCCGAAGTCGATGCCCGTGCTGACCGATATCGCTCCCGTGTTGGGGCCGTCCTGCGCCGCCGCGGGTCCGGTCATCAGGGTCGCTGCCGCCAGCATGACGAGCACCATCCGTGGCGCCCGACCTCGCGCGTCTGCTCGTGTCATCGTCGCTCCCTTTCTCGCATTGGCTGCCGTTCTCATGACTGTCACTCTCCCATGCGGAGACCGTAGGCCTCCATCCCGTGCTCTCCGACGTCGAGGCCCAGCCGCTCCTCGTCCGCGCTCACGCGCAGCCCGAGGCTCAGCTTGATCGCGAAGAAGATCAGCAGGGCCGCGGCGAACGAGAAGGCGCCGTAGGCGAGCACGCCGATCAGCTGCGTGAGGAGCGAGTGATCCGCGCTGAAGATCCCGACGGCCAGCGTGCCCCACACGCCGCATACGAGGTGCACCGACACCGCGCCGACGGGATCGTCGAGATGTCTGCGGTCGAGGAACAGCACCGATCCGACGACGATGAGGCCCGCAATGAAGCCGATGAGCATCGCCGCGTTGACGCTCACGACGTCGGCCCCGGCGGTGATGCCGACCAGGCCGGCCAGTGCGCCGTTGAGGATCATGGAGAGATCCGGCTTCCGCTGGATGCCCCAGGAAGCCGCCATGGCGCCGATCACGCCCGCGGCGGCCGCCAGCGACGTGGTGACGAACACCAGCGACACGAGCTCGGGGTCGGCGCTCAGCACCGAGCCGCCGTTGAACCCGAACCACCCCAGCCAGAGCAGGAAGACCCCGATGGTCGCCAGCGGCATGTTGTGCCCGGCGATCGCCCTGATTCTGCCGTTGCCGTACTTGCCCAGCCGCGGGCCCAGGACGATGATGCCCGCCAGGCCGCCCCAGCCGCCGACGGAGTGCACCAGCGTGGAGCCGGCGAAATCGTAGAACCCCATGGCGTCGAGCCAGCCGCCGCCCCACTTCCAGGAGCCGGCAATCGTGTAGATGAACGCCACGTAGATGGTGGTGAACACCAGGAACGAGGAGAGCTTGATGCGCTCGGCCACGGCGCCGGACACGATGGTGGCGGCGGTGGCCGCGAACATCGCCTGGAAGATGAAGTCCGTCCAGTACGTGTAGGCGCCGTCCGCGTAGGCCACGGTGTTGCCCTCGGCGCCCGGGTCGAGCCCGAAGCCGGCGAAGCCGAGGAACTGTCCGAGCGCGAAGTCGCCCGGATACATCAGGTTGAATCCCACGAAGGCGTAGGTGATCAGCCCGATCGAGACGACCGCGGTGTTCTTGAACAGGATGTTCACCGAGTTCTTGGCCTGCGTCAGCCCGGATTCGAGACATGCGAATCCGAGGTGCATGATGAACACCAGGAACGTGGCCACCAGCATCCAGGTGTTGTTGGCGGTGAACATCTCCAGCGACGCTTCCTGCGCGTACCCCAGGTACGGCGTCAGGACCAGCAGCAGGAGCGCCAGCGCGCCGTGGCGCGCGATTGACTTCCCAGACCTCTTCTTCATGATGGGTTCCTCGACCTGCATGGTGGTTTCCGGCTAGAGTGCCGCCGCGCCGGCTTCCCCGGTTCGGATGCGGACCGCTTCGCCCATGTCGCTGACGAAGATCTTGCCGTCGCCGATCTCGCCCGTCCGCGCGGACTCCGTGATGGCGGCGACGATGCCCTCGACCTGGTCGTTGTCGGTGACGATCTCGACCTTGATCTTGGGGACGAAATCGACGGAGTACTCGGCGCCCCGATAGATCTCGGTGTGTCCCTTCTGTCGGCCGAATCCCCGGACCTCGGTCACGGTGAGTCCCTGGATGCCCCCTTTCGACAGGGCGTCCCGCACTTCGTCCAGCATGTGAGGCTTGATGATGGCGGTGATGAGCTTCATGGCCACTCTCCAGTACGGTCGTGGTGAACGCGTTGTCCCTCCGCGCGCCGGCGACTCCGTGTCCCGCGGAGCAGTCCCGTGCACCAGCAAGCGTGGTCGAAACTCATACTGCAAGATGCGGGCCACATTTGGGCTGCGGGCGATCGGCGGAACGCCCCGCAGAACCCGAGGGAAAATGCCGCTCGCGGCGGATCCGGCGAGGTGGGCGCACGACGAAAATGTAGATCCCGGAAGAATAACGCCACACTAATGTCTCTTCCGTCCGCTTGGAGGGGGCGGGCGCGAAGCCTCGCCGGCGACTGGAGACTCGGGTGGGGAGGGTGAGTGAGCCGCTTTTCGCGGGCGAATCCGACAGCCGCCCTGTCTGGCGGCGTGCCGCCTTCAAAAATGTCGTCGGCCGTCCCGATCCGACATTTTCGTGTTGCCTGGCTGCTACGTGCGGAAACGGCGGCAATCGATGCGGTACTTCTTCACCTTGTAGCTGATGATCCGTTCCGTGGAATCGAGCAGCAGGGCCGCCTTGACGCGATTGCCGCGGGTGGTCTTGAGTGCGTCCTGCAGCAGATCCTTCTCGTAGGCCGCCACGGCGTTCGACAGCGACATGCCGGTGACCGTGCCCGACGCCTCGCTGGTCTGGAGGGTCGGCGGCAGGTGGTGGCCGTGCACGACGGCGCCGTCGCAGACCAGCACGGCGCGCTCGAGGATGTTCTGCAGCTCGCGGACGTTCCCGGGCCAGTGGTAGGCCATGAGCATGTCGATGGCCGGCGTGGAGATGCGCTTGATGCTGCGCCCGTGCGCGATCGCGTACTTCTCGAGGAAGTGGTCGGCCAGCAGCAGGATGTCCGTCTTGCGTTCGCGGAGCGGGGGCACGAAGACCGTGAACACGTTCAGCCGGTAGTACAGGTCCTCGCGGAACGTGCCGGCGGCGATCGCCTTCTCCAGGTCGGTGTTGGTTGCGGCCACGAGCCGGACGTCGGCCCGGATGGCCTCGGTGCCGCCCAGCCGCTCGAACTCGCGCTCCTGCAGCACGCGCAGCAGCTTCACCTGGGTCGACGGGTTGACGTCGCCGATCTCGTCCAGAAAGAGCGTGCCGCCGTCGGCGAGCTCGAAGCGGCCCTTCTTGCGCGCGGTTGCGCCGGTGAAGGCGCCCCGCTCGTAGCCGAACAGCTCCGACTCGATGAGCGAGTCGGGGAGCGCCGCGCAGCTGACCTTGACGAAGGGCTTCCTGGCGCGCGCGGAGCTGTAGTGGATGGCGTGGGCGATGAGCTCCTTCCCCGTGCCCGACTCGCCGCGAATCAGCACGGTGGTGTTCGTCGAGGCGACCTGCGCGATCTGCTCGAAGACCTGGCGCATGGGGCCGCTCGTCCCGACGATGTGCGAGAAGTCGTAGCGTTCCTTGAGCTCCTGCTTCAGGTGGGCGTTCTCGTCGAGCAGCCGCTGGCGTTCGGCCTCGACCATCTGCTTGAGGCGGAGCGCCTGCCCGATCATCGTCGCCACCACCCGGAACAGCTGCAGATCCCGCTCGTAGTTGCGATCCTTCCGGAAGGGGAGGTCCACGTTGAACGCGCCGATGGCCTTGCGGTCGCCCGGAATCGGCACGCACAGGAAGCTGGTGTCGGAACGCCCGCTGCGCTTCCGCCGCCCCGTGCGATGCAGGAACATCGGTTCCTGACTGATCTGGGGAATGACGACCGGCCGCCCGGACTGCACCACGCGCCCCGTCACGCCCTCGCCGATGGCCCACGTGGCGCGCTGGCCTTCCGGGGTGAGCCCTTCCGACGCGACGATCTGCAACTGGTCGGAGTCCGGATCCTTCAGGACGATCGAGGTCTGCAGCACCCGCCGCCGCTGCGCGAGGATCTCCAGCGCGCGCTGCAGGCCCCCGCGGCTGTTGCGCGCACCGACAAGCTCGGCGTTGATATCGGCAAGCAGGACAAGCGGCGCAATCTCGGGTTCGGCAGGTTTCGTCACGGAACCAGTTAGAGCGGCGCCGGCAGATTCGACGAGCCCATCAGGAATCCATCGATGCCCCTGGCCGCGCTGCGCCCTTCGGCGATGGCCCACACGATGAGCGACTGGCCCCGCTGCATGTCGCCCGCCGTGAAGACGCCGGGTACGCTGGTCATCCAGGCCTCGTCCCGCCAGACGTTGCCGCGCTCGGTGAGCTGCACGCCCAGCTCCGTCAACATGCCCGGCCGGTCGGGTCCCAGGAATCCCATGGCCAGCAGCACCAGGTCGACCGGCATCTCGAACTCGCTGCCGGGAACCGGCTCGAAGACGGGCCGGCCGTTGTCGCGGCGCATTTCCACCTTGCTCGCGTGAAGCGTGGTCACGCGGCCCTCGGCGTCGCCCGAGAAGCGCTGCGTGGACACGGCGTAGACCCGCTCGCCCCCTTCCTCGTGGGCCGCGGACACGCGGAAGACGTTGGGCCAGTCGGGCCACGGGTTGTCCGTCGCGCGCGCGTCGGGTGGGCGGGGCAGCAGCTCGAACTGCGCCACCGCCGCCGCCCCCTGGCGGTGCACGGTGCCGAGGCAGTCGGCGCCCGTGTCGCCCCCGCCGATGATGACCACGCGCTTGCCGGCCGCCGAAATGAGTCGCTCGGGATCCACGATGTCACCCTCGCAAAGGTGGTTCTGCTGGGTGAGGTAGTCCATGGCGAAGTGAATGCCCGCCAGCTCCCGGCCGGGCACCTTGAGGTCGCGCGGCCAGCCGGCGCCGCCGGCCAGCAGCACCGCGTCGTGCTGCGTCCGGAGCTCCGCGGCGGGCACGTCGACGCCGACGTGCACGCCGGTGCGGAACCTGACCCCTTCAGCCTCCAGGAGGTCGAGCCGGCGGTTGACAAACCGCTTCTCCATCTTGAACTCGGGTATGCCGTAGCGCAGCAGGCCGCCGATCCGGTCGGCCTTCTCGAAGACGGTCACCGCATGGCCCGCCCGGTTGAGCTGGTCGGCCGCGGCCAGCCCGGCCGGCCCGGAGCCGACGATCGCCACCGTCTTGCCGGTCCGGGTCGGCGGCGGCGACGGTCTGACCCGTCCGTCCTCGAACGCGCGCTCGACGATGGAGAGCTCGATCGACTTGATGGTCACCGACTCGCGGTCGATGGCCAGCACGCACGATCCCTCGCAGGGCGCGGGACACAGCCGCCCGGTCCATTCCGGGAAGTTGTTCGTCTTGTGCAGCCTCTCGATCGCCTCCTGCCACTTGCCCCGGTAGACCAGATCGTTCCAGTCCGGGATCAGGTTGCCCAGCGGGCAGCCCTGATGGCAGAACGGAATGCCGCAGTCCATGCAGCGCGCCCCCTGGGCGCGCAGATCCGACGTCCGGTACGGCAGGTAGACCTCGCGCCAGTCGAGCACCCGCTCGGCCACCGGCCGGGTAGGCGCCTTCTGGCGTTCTATCTCGATGAATCCCTTCAGTTTCCCCATTGCGTGCAGGCGGCTACGACGCCGCGCCGATCAACTCTCCGAACTCCGGTTCGCGCGACTCCGCGCGTGCCCGCGCCTCGGCGGCCAGCACCCGCTTGTAGTCGCGCGGCATCACCTTCACGAAGCGGGCGCGGCAGGCCGGCCAGTCGGCGAGCAGCCGCCGACCGCGCGTGCTCCCGGTCAGCTCGACGTGCCGGCCGACGAGTTGGCGCACGAACGCCTCGTCGTCGTCGGTCAGCGCCTCCAGATCGACCATGCCGGGGTTGCAGCGCCCCTCGAAGTCCGCGTCCTCGTCCAGGATGTAGGCGACGCCGCCGCTCATGCCGGCCGCGAAGTTGCGTCCGGTCCGGCCCAGTATCACCGCGCGGCCGCCCGTCATGTACTCGCAGCCGTGGTCGCCGATGCCCTCGACGACGGCGTGCGCGCCGCTGTTGCGGACGCAGAAGCGCTCGCCCGCGACGCCCCGCACGAAGGCCGCGCCGGCGGTCGCGCCGTACAGCGCGACGTTGCCGATGATGATGTTCTCCTCGGCCACGAACGGCGACTGGCGCGGCGGGTAGATCACGAGCCGGCCGCCCGACAGCCCCTTGCCCCAGTAGTCGTTCGCGTCCCCCTCGATGGTCAGCGAAATGCCGCGCGGGACGAAGGCGCCGAAGCTCTGACCGGCCGAGCCCGCGAGCTTGATCCGGATCGTGTCGTCCGGCAGTCCCGCGCCGCCGCGGCGGCGCGTCAGCTCGGAGCCCAGCATCGTGCCGACCGTGCGGTTGACGTTGCGGATGGGGAGGCTGAACTCGACCGGCCGCCCGTGCGCCAGCGCGTCCTCCGAGCGGCGGATCAGCTCGTTGTCGAGCGCCTTGTCCAGTCCGTGATCCTGCGCCTGCACGCGCCGCCGGCCGACCGTGGCCGGCACGTCCGGCTGGTGCAGGATCGACGACAGGTCGAGCCCCCTGGCCTTCCAGTGATCGACCGCCGCCTTGAAGTCGAGCCGGTCCGAGCGGCCGATCATCTCGTCCAGCGTGCGGAAGCCCATCTCCGCCATCAGCTCGCGCACCTCCTCGGCCACGAACCGGAAGTAGTTCTCGACGAACTCCGGCTTGCCGGTGAAGTGCTTCCGCAGCGCCGGGTTCTGCGTCGCGACGCCGACCGGGCAGGTGTCGAGATGACAGACGCGCATCATGATGCAGCCCGACACCACCAGCGGCGCGGTGGAGAAGCCGTACTCCTCCGCGCCCAGCAGCGCGGCGATCACGACGTCGCGTCCCGTCTTCATCTGTCCGTCGACCTGCACGACGATCCGGTCCCGCAGGTCGTTGAGGACCAGGACCTGCTGCGTCTCGGCGAGCCCCAGCTCCCAGGGCACGCCCGCATGCTTGATGCTGGTCTGCGGCGAGGCGCCGGTGCCGCCGTCGTGGCCGGATATCAGCACGACGTCGGAATGCGCCTTGGAGACGCCGGCCGCCACCGTGCCGACGCCGACCTCCGCCACCAGCTTCACGTGGATCCGGGCCCGCGGGTTCGCGTTCTTCAGGTCGTGGATCAACTGGGCCAGGTCCTCGATCGAGTAGATGTCGTGGTGCGGCGGCGGCGAGATGAGGCCCACCCCCGGCGTCGAGTAGCGGACCTTGGCAATCCAGGGGTACACCTTGAAGCCCGGCAGCTGGCCTCCCTCGCCGGGCTTGGCGCCCTGCGCCATCTTGATCTGCAGGTCGTCGGCGTTCACCAGGTACTCGCTCGTCACCCCGAAGCGGCCGGACGCCACCTGCTTGACCGCGCTGCGCCGCAGGTCGCCGTTCGGGTCGGGGGTGTAGCGGGCGGGGTCCTCGCCGCCCTCGCCCGTGTTCGACTTGCCGCCGAGCCGGTTCATCGCGATCGCCAGCGTCTCGTGCGCTTCCTGGCTGATGGAGCCGTAGGACATGGCGCCGGTCGCGAACCGCGTGAGGATGTTCTCGACCGGCTCGACCTCCTCGATCGGCAGCGGCTCGGCGCCGCGGCGCAGCTCGAAGAGACCGCGCAGCGTGGCGCGCTTGCGGCTCTGGTCGTTGACCAGGCGCGCGTAGTCGCGGTAGATCGCGTACTGGCCGCTGCGCGCCGCGTGCTGCAGCTTGAAGACGGTCTCCGGGTTGAACAGGTGGTACTCGCCGTCGCGGCGCCACTGGTACTCCCCGCCGGAATCCAGCTCGTTGTCGTCGCGTCCACGCTGGGGATAGGCCAGGCCGTGCCGGCGAACCACCTCGGCGGCCACCGTCTCGATGCCGACGCCGCCCAGGCGCGATGCCGTCCAGGTGAAGTAGCGATCGACGAACTCCCTGTTCAATCCCACCGCCTCGAAGATCTGCGCGCCGCGGTAGCTCTGCAGCGTCGAGATCCCCATCTTGGACATCACCTTGAGCACGCCCTTGGTGCAGGCCCGGATGTAGTGGCGGACGGCCGTGCCGACGTCGACGTCGGCCAGCGCGCCCTCGAGGATCAGATCCTCGAGCGTCTCGAAGGCCAGGTACGGGTTGATTGCGGCGGCGCCGTAGCCCAGCAGCAGGGCCATGTGGTGCACCTCGCGCGCCTCGCCCGATTCCACGAGCAGCGAGCAGCGGGTGCGCGTGCCCTCGCGCACGAGGTGATGGTGCACGCCGGCCGTCGCCAGCAGCGCGGGCACCGCCGCGTGGTCGCGGTCGACGCCGCGGTCGGACAGCACGATCAGGCTGTGGCCGTCCGCAACCGCCTCGCTCGCGCGCCGGCAGAGCGCCTCCATGGCCCGCTCGAGCCCGGCGGCGCCTTCCGCGGGGGGAAACAGCATGGGCAGCGTCACGGACCGGAACGCCGGGTCGGAGACCGCGCGCAGCCGGGCCAGCTCGTCGTTGTCGAGGATCGGGTAGTCGATCTTGATCTGGTGGCAGCTCGCCGGCTCCGGCTGCAGCAGGTTGCGTTCCGAGCCGAGCGTCGAGCCCATGTCGGTGACCAGCTCCTCGCGGATGGCGTCGAGCGGCGGGTTGGTCACCTGGGCGAACAGCTGCGCGAAGTAGTCGTAGAGCAGCCGGGAGCGATCCGACAGGACGGCGAGCGCCGTGTCGGTGCCCATCGAGCCGATCGGCTCGGCGCCGGCCGCTGCCATCGGGCCGACGAGGATCCGCAGATCCTCCTCCGTGTAGCCGAACGCCCGCTGACGCCGGCGGACGGATTCGCGCGTCGGCGGCGGCGTGTAGTCGGCCGGCGGCAGATCGTCCAGATGGATCGTCTCGCGCGCCAGCCACTCGCCGTACGGATGCTCGGCGGCCAGACCCTGCTTGATCTCCGCGTCGTCGATGATGCGGCCCTGCTCGGTGTCGACCAGGAAGATGCGGCCGGGGTGCAGGCGCTCCTTGACCAGGACGTTCTCGGGCGGCACGTCCAGCACGCCGACCTCGGACGCCATGATCACCATGTCGTCCTTCGTCACGTAGTAGCGCGACGGCCGCAGGCCGTTGCGGTCGAGCACGGCGCCGATCGCCGTGCCGTCCGTGAAGGCAATCGACGCCGGCCCGTCCCAGGGCTCCATGAGCGAGGCGTGGTAGCGGTAGAACGCCTGCCGCTCGGGGCTCATCGACTCGTGGTTGCTCCACGGCTCCGGGATCATCATCAGGACGGCGTGCGCCAGCGGCCGGCCGGTCAGCACGAGGAACTCGAGCACGTTGTCGAAGGTGGCCGTGTCGCTCTGGCCTTCCCGGATGAGGGGAAACAGCTTGTGCAGGTCGTCGCCCAACAGGTCGGACCGGCACAGCGCCTCGCGCGCCCGCATCCAGTTGATGTTGCCGCGCAGGGTGTTGATCTCGCCGTTGTGCGCGGCGTAGCGGTACGGATGCGCCAGGGGCCACGAGGGGAACGTGTTCGTCGAGAAGCGCTGATGCACGAGCGCGAGGGCCGACTCGACCGCCGGATCGGACAGATCGGGGAACATCTTCTCCATCTGATCGGCGATCAGCATGCCCTTGTAGACGATGGTGTTCGACGACAGGCTCGCGACGTAGAAAAGGTGCTCCTCGCGCAGCCCGAGCCGCTCCACCGCCCGGGCGACACGCTTGCGGATGACGTACAGCTTGCGCTCGAAGCGCGCGTGCGCGTCCGCGTGCGGCTCGAGCGACCCGCCGCGCCCGATCAGGATCTGCCGGATGGCCGGCTCGCCGCTGCGCGCGGTCCGGCCGAGCGACGAATCGTCGGTCGGGACGTCGCGCCAGCCCAGCACCTGCTGGCCCTCTTCCGCCACGATCTGCCCGAACAGCTCCTCGACGCGCGTGCGCTCGTCGGCGTCGCGCGGCAGAAACACCATGCCCACGCCGTAGGCGCCCGGCTCCGGGAGGTCGATCCCCGCCCGTCCGGCCTCCTGCCGGAAGAACTTGTGCGGGAGCTGGATCAGCATCCCGGCGCCGTCTCCCGTGTTCGTCTCGCAGCCGCACGCCCCGCGATGGAGCAGATTGATGACCACCTGGAACGCCTGGCGCACGAGCTGGTGGGACCTGTGTCCCTTGATGTTCACCACGAAGCCCACGCCGCACGAATCGTGCTCGTGCCGCGGGTCGTAGAGTCCCTGGGGCGCAACGTGCAGTTTGCTCATACGGTCCTACCTTACGGCCTCGCCTGCCGCGGGCGCATGCGGCGCGGTCGTGCGCCGTGCCGCGTCGAGCGCGCCGTCGTCCGCGCACAGGAGCTTGATGAACTCCGTGACGGCCGGATTGAGGCGGCGCTTGCGCCGGTGCACGATGCTCAGCGGCCGCACGAGCGGCGCGCTGTCCGCGGCCGTGCGCAGCGGCACCGTGACGAGCGCTTGCCGCCGCACCTCCTGGCGCAGCGTCGGTACCGGCAGAATGGCGACGCCGGCGCCATCCTCGACGGCCTGCTTGATGTTCTCTATGTTGTCGAACTCCGCCACGACCGCCATCTCGACCTCGTGCTTCCGCAGGAAGCGGTCGATCTGCCGCCGCACCGGCAGGCCGCGATCGAACGTGACGAACGATTCCCCCGCGAGGTTCCGCGGCAGCAGGCCGCGCTGCTCGCGCGCCAGGCGCGCGAGGCGGTGGCCGGGCAGGCACGCCACTGCCATCGTCTGGCGCTTCCAGGGGATGGCAGTGAAGCCCCGGCCGGGATGCGCGAACGAGATGAGGCCCAGATCCGACTGGTCGCTCCGAATGTGCTCGTAGACGCGATCGGGGTGCATGTAGGCGATATCCACCGTGGCGCCCGGCACCAGGCTCTGGAAGCGGTCGACGTACCCGCTCAGGTCGTGCAGCGAGACCGAATAGATGGAAGCCACCCGCACCGTATAGCCCGACGGGTGCTGGCGCCGCTGCACCGCGTCCTCGAGCTCGTGGTAGCGCTCGATGATCTCCTGGCACCCCTGAAAGAACAGCTTGCCCTCCGTTGTCAGCCGCCACGGCCGCGTGGAGCGGTCGATCAGTTGTACACCCAGCCGCTGCTCGATCTGCCGCACGGCCTGGCTGGCGGCGGACTGACTCACCGAATGCAGCGCCGCGGCCCGCGAGAAGCTCTGATGCCGGACTACGTCACAGAAGATGCTGAGCGACTCGAGGTGCATCGAGGGAGGTACTCTAGCACACCTTAGCTAATAGCGAGAACGTATAGCATAAGAATATCGAATACCTTGGGGCTGCCGGGGCGCGACCCGCCGCACCTGGGTCACAGGCGCGCCGTCCGGCGTCCAAAGGCCGTTCGATGAATGCCTTACGAGAGGCGCTCGAGGAGATCGGAGAGCGCCGTGTCGCGTCTCGAGCGGAGGGAGAGCCGGACCCGATCCTTCGTTTCCGCCGGTTCCGCCACCGCTTCCGCGCCGTCGAGGAACAGCACGCGGGCGAACGCCGCGAGGTGGGGCCGCAGCGCCGCGACGGTCGCGGCCGCCGGCGGGGCGAGCAGCTGGTCGTTCACGACGAACTGCAGCTCGCTGCCCGCAAAGCGGCACCCTTCGTCCGCAGCGTCCGATTCGAGGCGGACGGCGGCTGCCAGCAGCGTGCGGCCGAGCAGCGCGAGACGATCGCCCAGCGCGCCGTCCGCGGGTTGCTTGCGGTAGTAGTAGAGCCCCAGCCGGCCGTCCGTCCTGTCGATCGCGTAGTTGCCCTCGTGGCCGGCCAGCAGAACCGCGGGGCCGTCCGCGAGGTGCGTGTAGTCGGCGACGTCGATCAGCAGGCCGTCGACGGCGCCGGTCTGGATCCAGCGGTGGAAGATCGGAATGAACGCGCGGACGTCCGGATTGGCGCCGCGCGCGAAGAAGACCTTCAGCCCGCAGCGCTGCAGGTCGTCGACGGGCCGACTCATCGGGCCGGCACCTGCGTCGCAGCGACGGCCGTCGCGCCGGCCGCGAGGCGCGCCTGGCAGGCATGGCTCGCCTCGAGGAACAGTTGAGCCTCCTCGACGAGCTGCCGCGCTCGTTCGGGCGTCTGCCGCCGCGGGGCGGCTTCGTGGCGCCGGAACAGGTACATCGCGAACTTGCCGCCGGCGTACTTGTCGAAGAACAGCTTCGTGTCGAAGAAGCGGGCGCGGAACTCGGCGACGATCTCGTCGGGATCGTCCGAGATATCCACGAACTCGGTCTTGACGAGCCCGCGCGCGGCGAGCAGCATGCCGTCGTAGGCCAGCCCGTCGGCCTCCTCGTGCCGGCCCTCCTCGAGCTCGAGCTGAGCCTCGAACACCTGCGCTTCGGCGGCCGCCAGATCGAACTCGGTGAGCGAGACGACCTCGCCGGCGCACTCGCCGACGCCCATGTCGCCGAGCGTGAACTCGCGCGGGTCCCCCCAGTCGGAGTAGAACTCCGGGCCTTCCGCGTGCGACGGCACCTTCATCAGGTCCGTGAGCATCTGCTTCAGCGCGCGCTTCCCGACCCGCCGGGTGAACTGCTGGAACGTCTCGTCGGACTCGCGCTCCGCGACGTACCGTTCCGTGATGCGGCTGACCGCTTCGGGGATGCGCTTGGAGGGCACCGCGCCGATCGCCAGCCCGTAGGCGCCCGCGTTGGCGGTCCACTGGCCGCCCAGCACGACCTGGAAATGCGGCACGGTATAGCCGTCCACCGTCCGGCTGACCCCGTAGAACCCGAGGTCCGCGACGTGGTGCTGGCCGCACGAGTTGAAGCAGCCGCTCGTCTTGATGCGCAGGCCGGCGACCGCGTCGTGCGGTCGCCCGTCCGGCGTGCTCAACCGGGCGCGCAGCTCGCCCGCGAGGCCGCGCGACGACGCGATGCCGAGCTTGCACGTGTCGGTGCCCGGGCAGGCCGTCACGTCGCTCAGGGTCCCGGCGCCGGGCTCACCCAGCCCGGCCGCCGTCAGGTCGCGGTACAGGTCCGGCAGATCGGCCTCGCTGACCCAGCGCAGCACGATGTTCTGCTCCACCGTCGTGCGCACCGTGTCGCCGACGTAGCGGCGGGCAATCGCCGCCAGCTCGCGCATCTGCCGGGCGCTCAGGTCGCCGAGCGGCAGGCTGACCGTCGCTACCGCGTAGCCGGCCTGCCGCTGGCGATAGACGTTGGTCCGCAGCCAGTCGCCGAATCCGTCCGGGACGGCGCCGCCGTTGAGCGGCGCAGCCGGTTTCAGCGGCTTCTCGCCGTAGGTCTCCGCCCCCGCGAGGTGCGCCCGCCAGCGCGGATCGTCCGCCAGCCTGGCGCGCTCCTCCAGGACCAGCCGCTTGAACTCGTCGAGGCCGAGCTGGGCCACCAGGAACTTGATGCGCGCCCGGGCCCGATTCTTCTTCTCGCCCAGCCGCGCGAAGACGCGGGCGATGGCCTGCGCCAGCGGCAGGAGCTCTTCCTCCGGCAGGAATTCGTCGAACAGCTTGGCCTGATGGGGCACGGCGCCCAGCCCGCCCCCGACGTACGTGACGAAGCCGCGCCGCAGTTCCCCGTCGACCGTGCGGGTGGCCGCCACCAGACCCAGGTCGTGCATCGAGACGAGGCCGCACGCGTGCTCGCTGCACCCCGAGAACGCCACCTTGAACTTGCGGCCGAAGTCCTGCGAGTCGGGATGGCCCAGCAGGAAGCGCATGCAGGCGTGCGCATGCGGCGTGACGTCGAAGGTCTCGTCACGGCAGACGCCGGCGAGCGGGCACGCCGTCACGTTCCGCACCGTGTTGCCGCAGGCCTCGCGGGTGGTGATGCCGACGGCCGCCAGGCGCCGCATCAGGTCGGGCGTGTCGTCGATGTGCACGAAGTGGAGCTGGACGTCCTGGCGCGTCGTGATGTGACACACCTCGTCGCTGTACTCTTCGGCCAGGCCGGCCAGCGTGTCCATCTGGTCCGGAGTGAGCCCGCCGAACGGGATCTTGATCCGCACCATGCCCGGCGCGTCCCAGACCGTGTCCGGGCCCTTGGTCAGGCGGTCTGCCGGATACGCCAGCGGGCGCGTTCCGGTGCCGTCGTTGCGGCGGCCGTTGTCGTACCGCTGACCGTAGACGCCGCGCCGGAGACGGGTCTCCGCAAAGACCTTCTCGTCGATCTTGCCCTGGCTGCGCAGGGCGATCTGGCTCTCGAACGTCTCGATCTCGGCAGCGAGTTCCGTCGGCATGCTGTCGGCCAGCTGCTGTTTCCACGTCACGTCACACCCCTTGGAGCTTCCGCCACGGACTCCCTCAGCTTCCATCAGACGGGGCTTCGCCCCGAACCCCCGGCGTCCGCTTGCGGGGACCCCTTCGCCCCGCGCCGCTCCCGCCGAGGCGCGCCGTGCGCGCCTTGCGCCGGCTGCGCCGGCGCCTCAACCAGACGGGGCTTCGCCCCGAACCCCCGGCGTCCGCTTGCGGGGACCCCTTCGCCCCGCGCCGCTCCCGCCGAGGCGCGCCGTGCGCGCCTTGCGCCGGCTGCGCCGGCGCCTCAATCAGACGGGGCTTCGCCCCGGACCCCCGGCGTCCGCTTGCGGGGACCCCTTCGCCCCGCGCCGCTCCCGCCGAGGCGCGCCTAGCCGCCCGAGGCCGCTGCGGGTGCGGCGAACGCGGGCGGCTCGCCGGCCGCGGTCAGGGCGCGCAATCCCACGACGTCTCCGACGACGATGGTCCCGGCCGGCCGGCCGGACAGATCGAGGGTGGCGGCCTCCAGCTCGTCCAGCCGCCCGCTCCAGGTCCGCATCTCGCGCGTGCCGGCCGCGAGCACGACGGCGGCCCGCGTCCCCGGCTGCCAGCCGCCTGCCAGGAGCCGCGCCGCGATCTGCCCCCGCGCCGCCAGCCCCATCAGCACCACGATCGTCACGGACTGCGGCGCGGCCATGTCGAGGATGGGCCCGAAAACCGCCTCCGCGTGACCGGAAACCACCAGGAACCCCGACGCCAGGCCGCGGTGCGTCAACGGTACCCCCCGCGAGCGCCGGCGCGGCAACGACGCTCGTGACGCCCGGGACGACTTCGAAGGGCACGCCCGCTTCGCACACGGCGAGCGCTTCCTCGCCGCCGCGCCCCAGCACGAACGGGTCGCCGCACTTGAGCCGCACCACCCGCTTGCCCTGGCGTGCGCCGCGAATCATCAGCCGCTGGATGGCGGTCTGGCTGACCGACTTGGCGCCCGCGCGCTTGCCCACGCAGAAGCATTGGGCACGCGGCGCGCGCGCCACGATCTCGGGCGCCACCAGCGCGTCGTACAGCACCAGATCGGCGGCTTCCAGCCGTTGCGCCGCGCGCAGCGTGAGCAACTCGGGGTCGCCCGGCCCCGCGCCTACCAGCGAAACGAATCCCGTCATTTCATTCCCCGGCAGGGCCGTCCCCGCCGTGACGGCGCAGCAACGCGTCGAGCAGGAGCGGCCGGCGTTTCTCCATCGCCGTCCCCTGCGCACGCCACGCACGCCGCTCGCGTTCGGCCGTCGCGAGCCATTGCTCGAGCTCGGCTTCAGGCAGCAGCGCATCCAGTCCCTCGCGCAGGAGGCCCGCCAGCGCCGGGGCCCGCCCGTCGGTCGAGACGGCCACGGTGACGCCCGCCCGCCGCACGACGCCGCCGAGGTACGCGCTGGCGCTGGCCGGATCGTCCACCGCGTTCACGAAGACGCGGCGCGTCTCGGCCGCGGCGGCCACCTGCCGGTTGACCTCCGGCGTTGCCGCCGCGACCACGAGCCATACGCCGTCCAGGTCGCGCGGCTCGAAGGGCCGCCGCTCGATGGCCACGCCGAGCCGCTCGAGCTCGCCCCCCACGTAAGGGGCGACCACCCGCACGCCGGCTCCGGCCGCCAGCAGGCCGTCGAGCTTCGTCGCGGCGACCCGCCCCCCGCCGACGACCAGCACGGTGCGGCCCGCCAGCTTCAGGAAGATCGGAAAGAGCATCTTAACAGTGCTTCCTTCCAGACGGGGCTGCGCCCCGGACCCCCGGCGTCTGCTTGCGGGGGCGCCTCTCACGCTTCTCGCGGCGCCGGCGTCGCCGGAATTGCCGGGCCGTGCAGTCCGCACTCGGTCTTCGCGCTGCCGCGCCAGCGCCCGGCCCGCTCGTCCTCCCCGGTCTCGACCGGACTGGTGCAGGGCTCGCAGCCGATGCTCGGATAACCTCGCTCGTGAAGCGGGTTGTACGGCACGTCGTGCGCGAGCAGGTGCGCCCGCACGTCCCGCCTGGTCCACCGCACCAGCGGGTTGATCTTGGCGATGTCGAACTTCGCGTCCCACTCGGCGACGAGCGCGGATGCCCGCTGCGGCGTCTGGTCGCGCCGGATGGCCGTAATCCACGCATCGACGTCTTCGAGCTCCGCCCGCAACGGAACGACCTTGCGCAGCTCGCAACAGCGCCCGGGAGCGCGTTCCCACAGGCGCTCGCCGTGCACGGCGGCCTGGTCGGCAACCGTCAGCGCCGGCGTCACGCCCCGAATCGCGATGCCGTAGCGCTGCTCCAGCCGTCTCCACAGCTCGCGCGTCTCGGGGAAGAGCAGTCCCGTGTCGAGCGTGAAGACGTCGACGGGCAGGCGGTGACGGCCGATGAGGTCGATCAGCACGCATCCTTCCGGACCGAAACCGGTGGCGAACGTCAACCGGGGCGCGTACCGGTCG
This sequence comes from Vicinamibacterales bacterium, assembly GCA_963665465.1. Lineage (GTDB taxonomy): Bacteria > Acidobacteriota > Vicinamibacteria > Vicinamibacterales > UBA8438 > JAAXGX01. The sequence continues at coordinate 1,193,507 of OY762226.1, read as the reverse complement.
GCCGCCCAGCGCAGCACGTCGAGCGGCGTCCGGTGCTCGAGCGCCGCCGCCTGCCGGTCGAGGTAGTCGCTGTCGATGCCGGCGTCGGCCGGGGGAATCAGGGTGCTCTGTGCCACGAGACGTTTCCTTCCGGTGCACCGGGAGTCTGCGCCGTAGAACGGCGCAGACTCCCGGGAGGGTTGGTTGGGCGGCAATCGGAGCCGCAGGCGACGGTTTCCGGGCTGGGCGCCGGCGGTTCGGCTCGTGCCGGTGACGTGCTGAAGAGTGCGAGTTGCAGGCCGATGGCGATCAGCACCGCCGCGAGACCGGCCCGCAGCGCGCGCTCCGGCACGGCCGTCGCGAGTCGGGCCCCGATGAGCACGCCGGGCACGGCTCCCGCCAGCACCGTGCCGGCGAGCGCGACGTCCACGCGACCCGCCAGTCCGTGGCCGACGGTCGCGATCGACGAGAGCAGCAGGGCGTGCACCAGGTCGGTGCCGACGATGGTCGTGGCGCTGAGCGGGTAGCAGAGAGCGAGGATGCACAGCAGCAGCGAGCCGCTCCCGATGCTGGTCATGCTCACGAGCACGCCGGTCGCGAAGCCGAGCGCGACGGTGACGGGTCGCGGCGGCGCGTGCCGCGGATGAGCCCGCGCGCCGATGGTGAAGCGGACGAGCACCGCCGCCCCGGCGGCAATCAGGATGATCCCGAGCCCGCGGCTCAGGTACGCATCGAGCGCGTCCGCAGGCAGGCGGTTGAGCACCCACACGCCCACGACGGCGCCCGGGAGGGAGCCGACCGCGAGACGCCCGACGGTTTGCCAGTGCACCTCGCCCCGAAACGCGTAGATCCCGCCGCCGAACAGCTTCATGCCGCTGGCAATCAGGACGTCGGAGCCGATCGCGATCGACGCCGGAACGCGGGTGATCAGGATGAGCGCGGGCGTGAGGAGCGCCCCGCCGCCGGTCGACGTGCCGCCGACCACGATGCCGACGAGCAGGCCAATCAGGCTCGGTCCGTAGTCCATGGAAACAAAAAAGGCCCGGGAAGCACTTGCCTCCCGGGCCTTCAGTCTTGTGCGTTGAGTGGTTGTCTACGTTGTCTGGCTTACGTCAACACGACGCGACCGGCGGCGCGGGGGCCCTCAGGGGCCTCCATACAGCAGCAACAACATGCCCCGCCGAAGCGCGCGTGCCAATGCATCCGCATCTATTCTGGACCGGGGCTCCGGTCGGCGTCAAGCCGGGGCCCCGGTCGGGGTCGTCAGCGGCGCTCCGCGGCGGCGGCGTCCAGGTAGCGCCGGCCGAACACCGTCGACGTGCGTGCCACCGCGCGGTAGCGGCCGTCGGGCGTGGCCGCCGTGATCTCGGCCGGCTCGCGCTCGGCCGGCAGATCGGGACCCGCGGCCAGCGCCTCGATCAGCGCCCGCCCGGCCATGGTCGGCGCCGCCGCCAGACCGAGCAGGTAGAGGAAGGTGGGAGCCAGATCGACGTTCGACGTCGGCAGCGAGACCTCGCGGCCGGCCGCGAGGTCGGGGCCGGCCGCGACCAGCGTGTTGTGGATGTCGTACGGGCTCGCGCTGCCGTGTCCGGCGGTGCCCCCCGTCGCGCTCGTCCCGCGGTAGCCGTATGAGTTCTCGGCCTCCGTCCAGGCCGGCGAGTAGAGGATGTCGGCGGCGCGTTCGTGGTCCCATCTCGCGACGTCGAGCCCCAGGGTGCCCGGCACGCGGCCTTCGCGCGTGAAGATGGCGCCGACCCGATCCGAGCCCTGCAGCGTCTCGACGATGCGCGCCACGGTGTCCGGGTCCCGGTCGCGCACGTAGATCGCCCCGCCGCCGGCGACGATGCGCGGGGTCCCGTCGGGCAGCTCGCCGGCGAAGGGAGCCAGCAGCGCGTCGAGGTCGACGCCGCCGGTGTGCGTCGAGAAGCCGTGGTCGGACGCCACCCAGATGTTGAACGTCTCGAGCAGGCCGGCTGCCCGGAGTCCGTCCTGAATCCTTTCGAGCTCCTCGTCCACGGCGCTGAGCGCCAGGACGGCGGTGGGATGCCCGATGCCCCTGGCGTGCGCGGTGGTGTCGGGGTCGCTCAGCCAGAGGATGGCGACCGCGGGGTCGACGCGCTCCAGACCGACCTCCAGAAACGCGTCGACGATGTAGCGGTTGCGGGCGCGGTTGGGCAGGGCGGCGGCTGGGGGCGGGCCGAGTTGCCGGCGCACCGCCTCCCCGAGCGCGGCCGGCAGCGCATACTCGTAGTGGATGATGCCGCCGCCGGCGACCGTGTGATTCAGCAGGTAGGAGGAGCCGCTGGAGCCGGCGCTGGCGACGAGCAGCCGCAGGCCCGCCGCGGCCAGGCGTTCGCCGAGCGTCGGCGCCGCGAGCAGCGGCGCCTCGAGACGTTCGATGCGGAGCAGGTTGTCGCGCTCGCCCGTGCTCAGGAAGCGCGTGGCGTCGACGCGCGGAAAGAAGACGGAGTTGCCCAGCAGGCCGTGCGTCTCCGGATAGGCGCCGGTGGAGATGGAGGCCGCGTTGACGCGCGTCACGGTCGGGTAGACGGCGTGATGATCCGTGAAGACGACGCCGCGCTCGGCGAGCGCGTGAAGATTCGGCATCAGCGCCGGCTGTACGTAGTCGGGCCGCAGGCCGTCGAGGACGATCAGCAGATGACGGTGAGGCGCGCGCTCGCGCGCTGCGGGCGCCGACGGCGGCTGCGGCGCGCTGCAGGCGGCCGCCAGGAGACACGCGAGACCGGCGCCGACCGCGGTGAGACGAGCGCTCATCGAGGTGCGCCGCCCACCCGTCGCGGCCGCTCGCGTGTGGCGCGCATCGGCCCGCAGTATAGCAGCGGGATCGCTATAATCGGGCAGCGCCATGCCCAATCTTCCAGAGCCGGCCGTGCAAGCCGGCACGTTGCGGATCCAGCCGGTCACCCCGGTCATCGGCGCCGAGGTGTCGGGCGTCGATCTGACCCGGCCGCTCGACGACGTCGTGCTGGCGGCGTTGAGGGACGCCTGGGCGAAGCACCTCGTCCTGTTCTTTCGCGACCAGGACCTGACGTTCGAGCAGCACAAGGCGCTGGGGCGCCGGTTCGGCGAGCTGCACATTCATCCGGCCGCGCCGAAGGACGCCGAGCATCCGGAGGTTCTCGTCGTGCATGGCGACGACAAGGTCGAGTTCGTCGCGGGCAGCCTGTGGCACTCGGACGTCTCGTGCGACGTCGAGCCGCCGATGGCCAGCATGCTGCGCATCGTTCAGCTGCCTGCGTCGGGCGGCGACACGCTGTTCGCCAGCATGTATGCCGCCTACGAGGGCTTGTCGGACCGCATGCAGCGGATGCTCGCCGGCCTGACGGCCGTCCACGAGGGCGAGCAGTACTACCGCGGCCGCTACGGCGCCGGCGACCTGCGGGACGACAGCTACCCGTCGGCCGAGCACCCGGTCATCCGCACGCATCCGGTCACCGGCCGGCCGGCCCTCTACGTCAACGAGGGCTTCACGACGCGCATCAAGGAGCTGCCGTTGCCCGAGAGCGACGCGCTGCTGGCCTTCCTCTTCAGGCACTGCGCGCGGCCCGACTACCACTGCCGCTTTCAGTGGCGCCGGCACTCGGTCGCCTTCTGGGACAACCGCTGCACCCAGCACCTGGCGATCTGGGACTACTACCCGGAGACCCGCCACGGCTACCGCGTCACCATCAGGGGCGACGCCCCGTTCTACGACCCCGACCGGGCGTGAGGAGAGCGCGGGGGGCGGGGTTACGATCCGCCGCCCCGCGGGCCGTCGTCGCAGGCCCGCCGCACCTCGTCGACGATGATGTCGAGGCCGCGCTCGATGCGCTCCCAGTCGTCGGCGTAGCTGATGCGGATGCACTCGCGCTTGTGCCGCCAGTCGTCGTCCTCGAGCCCCGGAAAGAAGTAGTGGCCCGACACGACGATGACGCCGCGCGCCTTGAGCCGCTCGTAGAGCGCGGCGTTGGTGATGGGCAGACCCGGCATCCAGAGCCACAGGAAGAACGCCCCCTCCGGCTTGTGGATGCGAACGTCGTACGCCTCGAGACCGGTGCGGAGCCGATCGACGGCGCGCTGCGCGCGGGCCGCGTAGTGCGGCCTGATGACGTCGCGGGCGAGCGCGAGCACCTCGCCGCCGGCGACCAGATCGGTGGCCAGGGCCGGGCCGAGGCTGCCCGGCGCCAGGCAGAAGATGGCCGTGGCGGCGACGACCGCCTCGATGATCGCCTCGTTCGCGATCACGATGCCGGTCCGCAGCCCCGGCAGCCCCAGCTTCGACAGGCTCATGCAGACGACCGTGTGCTCGTCCCAGACCGGCGTCGCGTCGCCGAACACGATGCCGGGGAACGGCGACCCGTACGCGGTGTCCAGGATGAGCGGCACGCCGCGTGCGCGGGCGGCGGCGCGCAGGCGCTCGACCTCCGCGTCGGTGACGACGTTGCCGGTCGGGTTGGTGGGGCGCGACAGGCAGATGGCGCCGATGTCCTCGACGCCGTCCAGCCCCTCGAAGTCCACCCCGTACTTGAAGAGCTTGTCGCCCAGCTCGTGGATGGCGGGCCTGCGCGACGCGAACAGCCCCGGTGTGAAGCCGACGTCGGCGTAGCCGATGTACTCCGGGGCGAGCGGCAGCAGGACGCGGCGGGTGGGGCGCCCGCCGCCCGCCGGACCCGCGAGGAGGTTGAACAGGGCCAGGAAGGCGGACTGACTGCCGTTGGTCAGGGCGATGTTGCGCGGGCCGACCGCCCAGCCGAGCTCGCGCCGGAGCAGCCCGGCCAGGGCGCGGGCGAAGCCGCGGTCGCCGTCGGGGCCGCCGTACGTGCCTATCGCCCGCCCGAACGCGCCGCCGGGCTGCAGCAGGCGCTGCATGTGGCGGCGGAACACCGCCTCGGCGGCCGGGATGAGGCTCGGGGTGCCGCCGCCGAGGTTCATGATGTCGCCCCCGGCCTCCGCGACCGCGCCGAGGTCCGCCATCAGCGACCGCGCACCGGAGTCGCGCAGCAGCCGCCGCCCGTACGCCGACAGCTCCATCGTCCCATGCCGCCGCGCCCGCGTGCTCGAGCGGGCCCGCGCAGCCTCCGTCAGTGACCGAGCAGCTCGGACGGGCGGTGCAGCACGTAGCGCACGAGCCGCCTGCGGCTGACCTCGCCCGCGTAGATGTTGCCGTCGAAGTCCACGCCCAGGAACTCGACGCCGGCGCCGACGTCCACCTCGTGGTGCGGAACGAAGTGCGTCACCCAGGCGTGATCCGTCTTCAGGCTGCCGATGCGGATGCCCTTTTCCCAGCCGAGGTTGCTGCGCCAGTTGTCGGGCGGGCCGGTGCGCACCATGCCGGAGAGGCCGTCGCCGGCATACAGAATGTCGTTGCCGTCGATGAACAGCCCGCTCGGCTTGCCGTAGTGCGTCCAGATGTGCAGGAGGTTGCCCTCGCCGTCGAAGACCTGCACCCGGCTGTTGCCCCGGTCGGCGACGTAGACGCGCCCCCGCGAGTCCATCTTGATGTCGTGCGGGTCGCTGAAGCGGGCGGCCTCCTTGCTCTCCGAGCCGACGCCGCCGCCGATCGACAGCAGGAACGTGCCGTCCTTCGAGAACTTGACGATGCGGTTGTTGCCGCCGCGGTGCCCGTCCGCGATCCAGATGTCGCCGTCGGGCGCCACGACCACGCCCGACGGCCCGTTGAAGTGCGCCTCGTCGTCGCCCCAGACGCCCGCCTCGCCCAGGCGCATCACCACCTCGCCCTGCTGGTTCAGCTTGAGCACCTGATGGCCGATGCCGATCTGCTCGCCCGGCGTGGCGCGCGAGTCGCCGTGCGAGCCGCCCTCGGTAACCCACAGGAAGCCCTCGTGGTCCAGGAAGAAACCGTGGGGGAACCCGAACAGCCCGGCGCCGAAGCTGTCGACGAGGTTGCCCTCGAGGTCGAACTTCAGGATCGGGTCGAGGTCGGAGCCCGCGCACTGGTTCGCGCCGCAGCGGTCCAGGATCCACAGGTGCCGGCCGTCTGGATCGGGAAAGACGCCGCTCACCGTGCCCAGCACGCGCCCCGCCGGGAGCTGCTCCCAGCCGAAGGTCGCCCGATACGGGTTGGTCGTCGACGACTGGGCCTCGATGGCCGCTCCCGCCGCCAGCAGCAGACACGCCAGCGCCGCGGCGAGCAACTTCACTTCAAGTCGACCTGCGTCCGACATGGCTTCTCTCCTTGTCTTCCAGGGGCGTCCACCGGCGCTCGGTTCGCCGCGTCCGGTTGGCCCCGCACGGCGGGAAGTCCCGCGCCAAGCGTCGCCGGCCCGCGAGCTGCTCACGGGTCGACGCGCGTGAACTTCTGGATGCGCCGGCCTTCCTGCTCCGCCACGTACACGTTGCCGGCCGAGTCGACGCCGATGCCGTGCGGCAGCGTGAACTGGCCGCGGTAGCGCCCCGGCCCGCCGCCGAAGCTGGTCAGAACCTCGCCGCTGCGGCGGTCGAGCACGTCGACCATGACGCTGTTCTGGTTGAGGACGAACAGCAGGCGCTGTTCGGGGTCGGGGGAGAACGCGAGCACGACGGCGGTGCCCCGCGTGCCGCTGCGGTCGTCGCCGCGCGGGGTGACCGGGTGGAACGGCACGTCGATGTTGCGCACGAACCTGCCCATCGTGTCGAACACCTGAATGCGGTCGGCGCGGCGGTCGCAGACGTACACCAGCCCGTCGTCGGACAGGCGCAGGCAGTGCGGCAGCGGGACGATGTCCCGCTCGGCGGCGGTGCGGTGGAGCGGCCACTGGCGGAGGAACCGCCCGTGGCGATCGAGCACCGCGATGCGGAAGTTGCCCGCTGGCGTCTCGCCGTCGGCGACGTAGACGTCGCCGGTCCGCCGATCGACGTCGAGGCTGGCCGGCAGGAAGAACCGGGCCCGGTCGGAGTTCAGCGGCCGCCCCTCCCGCGTGCCGTCCGACGAGTCGTACTGGCCCGTCTCGCCGATCTGCAGCAGGAGCTCGCTGCCGTCGGCCGCGTACTTCTGCACCGCGCCGGTGCCGGCCGCCACGAGCCAGACGTTGCCGTCGGCGTCGACGTGGCAGTCGTGCAGCCGGTCGCCGATGAGGGCGGGGTCGCCCCAGCCGCGGACCACGTTGCCTTCGGGATCGAGCTCGATCACGGGCGGCGCCAGGTGCGCCCCATCCAGATCCCCCGGCACGACGTTCTGCCGGTTGAGGATGAGGACCCGGTCGCCGCCGCCGACGCACATCCCGCCCAGCCCGCCGGTGAGCCAGCGCTCGCCGAACGGCAGCTTCGGCCACAGCGGATCGAGCTCGTACCGCGGCGCGTCCTGCGCCGCGGCCGGCAGCGGCCCGCACGCGGCCGCCGCAACGACCAGCGCCACGCCGCATGCGGCCGCGGACCGCAGGCTGTCCTTGCTCCAGGTCATGATGTCCTCCCGCCGGCCGCCCCACCGGCGCGGGAAGCGCCGGTGCCGGGGCGCGGACCTACCCGCCGCCGAGGCTCCGGACGGTCACGATCGCGATCGTAACGCACGCGGCGGCCGCCACCGTCATCACGATGCCCACCCGCGCCATGTCCCGGATGGAGAAGTAGCCGGCCGAGTACGGCAGCACGTTCGTCGGGCTCTCGGTGACGAGGATGAAGGCGAGCGACGAGGTGAACGCGGCCGGCGCGGCCACCGTCCAGACGTCGAGGCCCAGGTCCTGGGCCAGGGCGATCAGGATCGGCATGATGATGGCGCCGGTGACGGTGTTGCTCGAGAACAGCAGGTGCAGCGCGGCCACCACGAGGACGATGACGAACGGCTGCAGGACGTCGGGAACGAGCGCCAGCCGTCCCAGCATCACCTGCGCCAGCCAGCGCGCGGCGCCCGTCTCGAACACCATGACGCCGAGCGACAGGCCGGCCACGATCAGGATGACGCCGCCCCAGTCCATGTCGCGCTGGGCCTGCTTCCAGACCAGCACGCGGAGCCCGGGCAGGAACAGCAGCAGTCCGCCGCCGAGCGCCACCGCCTGCGGCGGCGGGTCGATCAGGCCGCCGGTCCACGCGGCCAGCAGCGGCGTCGTCAGCCAGACGGTGATGGTGCCCGCGAAGACGACGAGCGTCCAGATCTCGAGACGGGTCGGGCGCCCGAGCGCCGCCAGCCGGTCGGCGATCTCGGCGTCGCGGATCGGCAGTCGATCCAGCTCGGGGGGAAAGGCCCGCAGCAGGAGGCGCCAGCCGACCGGGATCATGAGCAGCGACGCCGGCACGCCGTACGCCATCCAGCGCAGGAACGTGATCTCGACGCCGGCCAGCTCGCGCAGGTAGCCGACGGCGGCCAGGTTGGCCCCGGCGCCGGCCGGCGTGCCGATGCCGCCGATGAGGGGGCCGAAGGCGCACGAGATCATCAGCGCGCGCCCGAAGTTGCTCTTGAGCGGCTCGAGTCCCGCGTCGCGCAGCACGCCGACCCCCAGCGGCAGGAGCACGGCCGCCACCGACATGTCGGTTATCCACATCGACAGCAGCGCGCCGACCACCAGGAAGCCGAGCAGCACGCGGTCGGTGCGGGTCCCGACGACGCGCAGCACGTACAGCACCAGCCGCGTTCCGAGCCCGGACCGCGTGAAACCGGTCGACAGCAGCAGCACCCCGATGAAGAAGGTGATCAGCGTGTTGCCGAAGCCGGCACGGACCGCCGCGGGATAGTCGGCAATCCCCAGGACCGGGATGAGCAGCAGGACGAACAGGGCCGTGACCGCGAACGGGACCGCCTCGGTGACCCACAGGGTGATGGCGAAGGCGAGGATCGCCAGGCACGCCTTGCCGGGGCCGGTCAGCGTGATCAGGTCGTCGCCGCGGGGGATCGGCGCGGGCTCCGGAAGGGCATCGATGCCCAGCATGAGGAGCACGGCCACGAGGATGGTCGCCGCGCGCGCCCGCTCGGTGCTCGGCCAGCTCGACGGTGTGACGGCAGTCATCGGCGCCTGCCGATCGTAGCAGGGTCGGCGCCGCGTGGTATGGTCCCCGCCATGGGCTGCTGCGAGGCCACGAACCCGAAGCTGCTGGGGGTGGTCTCCGAACCGCGGGCCGGGTCGGATGCGACGGATCGCCGCTGGCCGGCGCCGGGCGCCGAGTGGGACCGGCGCACCACGCTGAAGAGTCTGGTGGGCGCGGCGGGGGTCATCGCCGTCAGCGGCTGCGGCAGGGCGCCGCGGGACGGGGAGACCGCCATCCGGCTGGCCTTCTGTGGCCAGCTCCTGTGCGTCGTGCCCTACGAGGTGGCGCGGGCGCGCGGGCGCTTTGCCGAGCAGGGGTTGGCCGTCGAGCTCATCTACACCCGCGGCGGGAACGCGGCGATGCAGGCGCTGGTGGGCGGCGCCGTCGATTACGCCGGCACGTCGTTCGACGTCGCGCTGCAGGCGGCCGCCAACGGGGCCCCGATCCGCCGGGTGGCATCCACCGGGCGGCTGCCGCTGTTCGCGCTCGCAACCGCCCCGGCGCAGGCCGGCGCCATCGACTCGGTGGCGGCGCTGGAAGGCCGGACCGTCGGGATCTCCGCCCTCGGCAACGCCGACCACGCCCTGCTCCTGTTTCTCCTGGACCAGGCCGGCGCCGACACCGGCGCGATGCAGTTCGCCGCCATCGGCACCAACGTGTTCGACGCGCTGCGGATCGACCAGGTGGACGCGGCCATGCTGCAGGAGCCGGCGCTGTCCCTGATCGTCGAGGCCGGCGGCCGCGAGCTGGTCAACTTCATGGAGATCGAGGAGGCGCGGCGCCATCTCGGCGGTCCGTATGCGTTCATGGGCGTCTCGGTGCGATCGGCCGAGCGCGATGCGCGCCTGTCGGAGATACGGCGGCTGGCGGCGGCGCTGGCCGCCGGCCTGGCCGATGCGCGGGAGCTGCCGCCGGCCGATATCGTGGCGGCGCTGCCGGAGGCGCTAGTGGCCGGTGGGGACATCCCGCGCCTCGAGACCGTCATCGAGCGCTACCGGCAGTCGCTGTACCCCGAACGCGTCGACGTGGACGTCGAGGCGGCCGGCCGCGTGCTGCGCGCCCAGGAGGTCGCCGGCCTGCTGCGGCCGGGACAGGTCGACCTGGGACGCCTGCTGGACGCGGCCGCGCTCGCCGGCTAGCAGTCGTGGCGAAGCCCATGCTGCGGATCGGCGGGCTGGAGGTCGGCTACGGTGGAGAGCCGGTGCTCGAGGGCATCGATCTCGAGGTGGCGGCGGGGGAGTTCGCCACCCTCGGCGGACCCTCCGGCTCCGGGAAGACCAGCATCCTGCGGGTGGTGGCCGGCCTGCTGGAGCCGTTGCGCGGCACGGTGGAGCTCGACGTCGGGATGCGGGACGTCGGCTTCCTGTTCCAGGACGACGCGCTGCTGCCGTGGCGCACGGCTCGCCAGAACGCCGCGCTCGGGCTGCGCATCCGCGACGTCGCGCCGCCCGCGGCCGACGAGCAGGCCGACAGTTGGCTGGACATGCTGGGGCTGGCCGGCTACGGCGACCGCTATCCGGCTCAGCTCTCCGGCGGCCAGCGCAAGCGGGTGGCGCTGGCGCAGGTGCTGGCGCTGAGGCCGCGGCTGCTGCTGATGGACGAGCCGTTCGCCGCCCTCGACGCGATCGTGCGGACCCGCATCACGCAGGAGCTGCTCGAGTGGGTCGAGCGCGAGCGGCTCACCGTCCTGCTGGTGACCCACGACCTGGAAGAGGCGATCAGCGCGTCCGATGTCGTGCACGTGCTGGGCCACGGGCCGCGCGCCGCGATCCGCGCCAGCCACCGCGTCGGGATCCCGCGGCCGCGGCGGGTGCTGGAAGCGCGCGGGCATCCCGCCTTCGGGCCGCTGCTGCGGCGGCTGTGGGATGAATTGGCGGCGGCGGACCGGTTGCCGCAGGCGGCGACGTCATGACCGGCCGGCGCCGCACTGCGCTGGTCCGCCGCAGCGCCGCGCTGCTGGCGCTGCTGGCGGTGTGGGAGGCGGCCTCCCGCGCCGGCGCGCTGGATCCGTTCTACGCGCCCCCGCCGTCGGCCGTCGCCGGCGTCATGTTCGACCTGGCTGCCGGCGGCGACCTCTGGCCGCACCTGGGCGCGACCGCCGCCGCGGCGTTCGCCGGCCTCCTGCTCGGTCTCGTGCTGGGTATCGCGCTGGGCTTCGCCGCCGCGCTCGCGCCGCCCGTCGCCGACCTGCTCGAGCCGGTCATGATCCTGCTGAACGCCATACCCCGCGTCATCCTGGCCCCGCTGTTCGTCATCTGGCTCGGCATCGGTCTGGCGTCCAAGCTGGCGCTGGCGACGATCCTCGTCGCCGTGCTCATCTTCTTCGCCGTCTACAACGGCTTCCGTGAGGTGGACCGGCGCCTGGTCGAGCGGGTGCGGACCCTGGGCGGCGGGCGCCGGGTCCTGATCCGCGAGGTGTACGTGCCGTCCGTCACGAGCTGGGTGCTCGGGAGCTTCAAGGTCGCCGTGGGGTTCGCGTTCACCGGCGCGGTGGTCGGCGAGTTCGTCGCGTCCAGCCGCGGGCTGGGCTACCTGCTGCAGTTCGCGCAGAGCACCTACAACGCCGCGCTGACCATCGCACTGATCCTCACGATCATGACCATCGTGCTGATCCTGTTCGCGTGCGCCGAACGGATCGAGCGGCGCCTGCTGCGCTGGCGGTAGCAGCGTCTAGATGGGGCTGCGCCCCAAGCCCCCGGCGTCCGCTTGCGGGGACCCCTTCGCCCCGCGCCGCTCCCGCCGAGGCGCGCTGTGCGCGCCTTGCTTCAGATGGGGCTGCGCCCCAAGCCCCCGGCGTCCGCTTGCGGGGACCCCTTCGCCCCGCGCCGCTCCCGCCGAGGCGCGCTGTGCGCGCCTTGCTTCAGACGGGGCTGCGCCCCAAGCCCCCGGCGTCCGCTTGCGGGGACCCCTTCGCCCCGCGCCGCTCCCGCCGAGGCGCGCTGTGCGCGCCTTGCTTCAGACGGGGCTGCGCCCCAAGCCCCCGGCGTCCGCTTGCGGGGACCCCTTCGCCCCGCGCCGCTCCCGCCGAGGCGCGCTGTGCGCGCCTTGCTTCAGATGGGGCTGCGCCCCAAGCCCCCGGCGTTCGCTTGCGGGGACCCCTTCGCCCCGCGCCGCTCCCGCCTTGGTCCTAGTCCGCGAGGCCGGTGAGGCGGGCCAGCTGGATGACCGAGAGCGTGCCGATCACCAGCACGACGAGGATCCCCAGCGCGTTGACGAACCGGGTATTCCTGAACCGGCCCACGATGTCGGTGCGGTTCGCGATGACCAGCAGCAGCACCAGCAGGATGGGCAGGACCACCGCGTTCGCCGCCTGCGCCACGATGATCACCTGGTAGGGCGACCCGCCGAACAGCAGGCCGAACAGCATGCCGCTGATCAGCACGAATCCGCCGAGCATCCGCAGCCGGGCGCTCCGCAGGTCGGGCGTCCAGCCGAACGCGCCCGCGGCGGCGTAGGCGGCGGCCAGCGGGGCGGTGATCGACGACGTCAACCCGGCGGCGAAGAGCCCCGCCCCGAACAGGAGCGGGGCGGCCGGGCCCAGCAGCGGCTCGAGCCGCTGGCCGACCGCCGCCGCGTCGGCGCTCACGCCGAGACCCTGGAGCGGCGTGGCCGTGATCAGCACCGACGCGGTGACGAGCCCGCCCAGCGCCACCGAGCAGATCGTGTCGAGCCGGGCTTCCCGGACGTTCTCCTCGACCCGCGACGGATCGGGCCACTGCTCCAGCGCCGTGCTCGCGTGCAGGAACAGGTTGTACGTGACGACGGTCGTTCCGATCAGCGCCAGCACGACGATCAGCGCGCCGGGGGGCACGCTGGGCACGAGGGCGGCGCGGGCCAGCTCCCCGAGGCTCGGCGCGGTCAGGGCTGCGACGCCGCAGAACACGATGCTCATCAGTCCGACCAGCGCGATGAGGGCGTTCTGAATCGTCCGGTACTGCCCGGTCAGCAGCAGGCCGCCGGCCAGCGTCCCGATCAGCGCCACGATCACGCCCAGAGGGATGCCGGTGACCAGGTTCAGCCCGACCGACGCGCCGAGCAGGTTGCCGGCCTGGAACGCGGCGTTGCCGAGCAGGATGGTCGCCGCGATGAGCGCCATCAGGGCGCTCCGGAGCAGCGGCGAGGCGATGCTCGCGCGGATGGATTCGGCGAGGCCCTGGCGTCCGGCGATGCCCACGCGGGCCGCCATGTCCTGGAGCACCATGGTGGCGGCGACCGAGAAGACGATCGCCCACAGCAGGGCGGCGCCGTAGCCGGCGCCGGCGGTGCTCGCGGTGACGATGGTGCCCGGACCGATGAACGCGGCGGAGACGAGCAGCCCCGGTCCGAACCTGAATCTGGCCATGACGTGTCCGGCTTCGGCGGGGCCGGTGAACGATGGTATCCCGCCGGTCAAGCGCGGCGGCTTCATTCAGATGGGGCTGCGCCCCAAGCCCCCGGCGTCAGCCTCTTCTAGATGGGGCTGCGCCCCAAGCCCCCGGCGTCAGCCTCTTCTAGATGGGGCTGCGCCCCAAGCCCCCGGCGTTCGCTTGCGGGGCCCCTGCGCCCCGCGCCGCTCCCGCCGAGGCGCGCGACGCACGCCTTGCGGGGTACACTGCAAGGTTGCATGACTGCCGCCATTTCGATCGAGGACGTCGCCGCCATCGCGTCGGCCGCGGGTGACGCCGCCCTGCGGCTCTACCGCGGCAACGGCGCGTGGGTGCGGCGCAAGGAGGATGGGTCGCCGGTGACGGCTGCCGACATGGCGGCCGAAGAGGTGATTCGGACGCGGCTGCGGGCGCTCGATCCCGCCATTCCCTATCTGTCGGAGGAAGGCCCGCTGCCGGCGCCCGCCGAGCGGCGGAGCTGGCGGCGGTTCTGGCTGGTCGATCCGCTGGACGGCACGAAGGAGTTCCTGCGGCGGACGGACGAGTTCACCGTCAACATCGCGCTGATCGAGGACGGCGAGCCGGTGCTGGGGGCCGTGGCCGCGCCGGCGCTCGGCGTCGTCTACTACGCGGCCAGCGGGCAGGGCGCGTGGAAGCGGCGCGGGACCCGGCGGTCCGAACGCATCCGCTCGCGCCTGGCGGATCCGGGCCAGCCGCTGCGGGTCGTCGAGAGCCGCTCGCACCCGAGCCCGGAGCTCGAGGACTTCCTGGCGGGGTACACGGTCAGGGAACGGCTGAAGGTCGGCAGCTCGCTCAAGTTCTGCCTGCTCGCCGAGGGCAGGGCGGACATCTACCCGCGGCTGGGTCCGACCATGGAATGGGACGTCGGGGCCGGCGACTGCGTCTACCGTCACTCGGCGGAAGGCGAGCCGCACCCGAGCCCGCTCACCTACAACAAGCCGTCGCTGCGCAACGGCCGCTTCGTGCTCGGATTGAGGCCCGGCCGTCCGGTGCCTCCCGGGCCTTCGTGATACCCTGAAGGGTTCCCATCGTTCCGCTCACCGTCAACAGGAGACGCTTGCCTTGGCCGACCATCTCATCCCGCCGCATGGCGGAAAGCTCGTGAACCTGATCGTGGACGAGAACCGCGCCGCCGCGCTCAGGACCGAATCGCGCGACTGGCCGTCCCACGACCTCACGCCCCGCCAGCTGTGCGACCTGGAGTTGCTGCTCAACGGGGGCTTCTCGCCGCTCACCGGCTTCATGGCGCGGCGCGACCACGAGCGCGTGTGCGCGGAGATGCGCCTGGCCGACGGCACGCTCTGGCCGATGCCGATCACGCTGGACGTCTCCGAGGCGCTGGCCTCGACGCTGACGCCCGGAGCCAGCCTGGCGCTGCGCGATCCCGAGGGCGTCATGCTGGCGGCGCTGCAGGTCGAGGACGTCTGGCGGCCCGACCTCCGGGCCGAGGCCGAGGCCGTCTTCGGCTCGGCGAACCCGGAGCATCCCGGTGTGGCGCACCTGCTCGAGCGCACCCAGCCGTATTACGTCGGCGGCACGCTGACGGGCGTGCAGCCCGTCACGCACTACGACTACCGGCTCCTGCGCCACTCGCCGCGGGAGCTGCGGGCCGAGTTCGCCAAGCTGGGCTGGACGCGGGTGGTGGCCTTCCAGACGCGCAACCCGATGCACCGGGCGCATCAGGAGCTGACGCTGCGCGCGGCGAAGGAGGTTGAGGCCAACCTGCTGATTCATCCGGTGGTCGGGATGACGAAGCCGGGCGACGTCGACCACTACACGCGCGTCCGCTGCTATCAGGCGCTGCTGCACCGCTACCCGGGCAAGACGGCGCTGCTGTCGCTCCTGCCGCTGGCGATGCGCATGGGCGGCCCGCGCGAGGCGGTGTGGCACGCGATCATCCGCAAGAACCACGGCTGCACGCACCTCATCGTCGGCCGCGACCATGCGGGACCGGGCAGCGACTCGTCCGGCACGCCGTTCTACGGTCCGTACGACGCCCAGGAGCTGCTGCGCCGGCACGAGGCCGAGCTGGGCGTCGCCATGGTGCCGTTCCGGATGATGGTCTACGTCGAGGCCAGCGATTCCTACGCGCCGGTGGACGAGGTCGCCGAGGGCACCCGCACGCTCAACCTCTCCGGAACGGAGCTGCGCGAGCGCCTGGCCGGCGGCAAGGACATCCCGGGCTGGTTCACGTTCCCCGACGTGGCCGGGGAGCTGCGACGTAGCCACCCGCCGCGGCACAACCAGGGGTTCACCGTCTTCTTCACGGGCCTGTCCGGGTCGGGCAAGTCGACCATCGCCAACGTGCTGCTCGTCAAGTTCCTCGAGCTGGGCGGGCGGCCCGTCACGCTGCTCGACGGCGATCTCGTCCGCAAGAACCTGTCCAGCGAGCTCGGATTCTCGAAGGAGCACCGCGACATCAACATCCGCCGCATCGGCTACGTGGCGTCCGAGATCACCAAGAACGGCGGCATCGCCATCTGCGCGCCGATCGCCCCCTACGACGCCGTCCGCAAGGACGTCCGGTCGATGGTGCAGCCGCTGGGCGGCTTCATCCTGGTCCACGTGGCGACGCCGCTCGAGGTCTGCGAGCAGCGCGACCGCAAGGGGCTGTACGCCAAGGCGCGCGCGGGCATCATCAAGGAGTTCACCGGCATCTCCGACCCCTACGAGGAGCCGGCCGACGCCGACATCAGCATCGACACGACCCGGCTCACGGCCGAGGAGGCGGCGCAGCAGATCGTGCTGCATCTCGAGAAGGAGGGGTACGTCGCCGGGGACGTCTGACGGGAGCGCGGCCGGCGCGGCGCGGCTGCGCGACGCATTCGCCCGCTTCGATCGGGCCAACGCGGACGATCCCAACCGCGAGCTCGTCGACGGGGTGGAACAGCCGCGCGAGCTGGCCTACGCGCGGCGCATGACCGCGACGCTCGAGCGCTTCGCGCCCGGAGCGCCCGAGGCGGTCCGCCTGGCGGTCCGCTGCCAGCACATCCGCCGCTGGACCGTGCCGCGCGACACGTATCCCGAGGGCCGCGACGGCTACCGCCGCTGGCGGACGGACCTGGCGCAATTCCACGCCGAGACCGCCGGCACGATCCTGCGCGAGGCCGGCTATGGCGACGACACCGTCGCCCGCGTAGGGGCGCTGCTGCGCAAGGAGCGGCTCAAGGCCGACCCGGAGGTCCAGCTCCTCGAGGACGTCGCCTGCCTGGTCTTCCTGCAGCACTACCTGCCCGCCTTCGCTGCGCAACACGCCGACGACAAGCTCGTCGACATCCTGGGCAAGACCTGGCGCAAGATGTCGGCGCAAGGCCGCGCGGCGGCACTTGCGCTCGACCTCGAGCCGCGCGTGCGCGCGCTGGTGTCACGGGCGGCCGCAGCGACGGGGTGATGGTGCCGCGAGCCTGGAGCGATTCCAGGCGACGGCTCTGTTGACAACGATGCCGTTGTAGACGCTTCGGTTGCCACGGCACCGACCGCAGCAATCGGTCCACTTCGTGCGCGCTCGCCTTGCCACGCCGGCAACCCCCATCTGACACTGTTCGCTTCGCGTTGATGCGATGATTCGCCTTTGTTATTCTCTTCATAATGAGGACGACGATTTCGCTCGAGGACCGACTTGCGGTGCAGGTGCGGCGAGAGGCGGCCGCGCAGGGCGTCAGCGTGAGCGCCTTCATTGCCAGAACGCTCGACGACGCCCTCAAGCGTCGGACGCCGCCGCCGCCGAGGCCGTTTCGCCTGATCACTGTCGGCGGCAATGGTCCGCGTCCGGGTATCGACCTCGATCGACCGCGAGCCATCGAGGCGGCAGACGACGAAGCCCGCTTCGTCCGCGGGGGCTCCTGAGCGGCATGTTGTTGCCGGACGTCAACGTGCTGGCCTACGCCCACCGCAGGGATTCGAGCCCGAGTCACGCCGAGTACGCGGCATGGCTTTCCGGGTTGGCTACCGGGCCGGAGCCGTTCGCACTGTCCGTCCTGGTGCTGTCGGGCTTCGTTCGAATAACCACCAACGACCGCATCTTCAGTCCGCCATCGACCATCGACGATGCGTTCGGCTTTGTTTCGGAGCTCGTCGAGCGGCCGAAGGCCCGGATCGTCGGTCCCGGCCCCGATCACATGGTCATTTTCGAAAGGCTGTGCCGCGCCGCCCGCGTCAAGGGGAAGCTCGTCGCCGACGCACAGCACGCGGCCATCGCGATCGAGCACGGATGCACGCTGGTATCGACCGACTCCGACTTCGATCGGTTTCCCGGGCTTCGATGGCGCCACCCGCTCCGCCCCGTCCAACGAGACACGACTCCCGGCGCGTCACGGTGACTGCGGAGGTCGCGGCGCCGGGCTCGCGCGCCAGATCGCGGCGGCCAGGCTGCCGACCAGCGAGTGGAACAGCGCCGACAGCGCGCAGGGCAGCGCGACGAGGGGGTTGGCGAAGTTCTGCTGCGCCAGCACGACGCCGAGGCCGGAGTTCTGCATGCCCACCTCGATCGCCACCGTGCGCGCGGCGAGCTCGCGCCGCAGCAGCAGCCGGCCCGCCAGGTAGCCGAGCACGAAGCCGCCGGCATGGAGGCAGACGACGGCGAGCAGCAGGCGCAGGCCGGCGTCGATCACCTGCTGGCGGCCCGCGCCGAGCACCGACCCCACGATGAGCGTGATGGCGATGACGGCCACCAGCGGCGCCACGGGCAGGATGCGGCGGCTCGCTTCCGGGAAGCGCCACTTGAGCAGCGCCCCGGCGACCACGGGGACGATGACGACCTGCACGGTGTCTAGCAGCAGGTCGGCCGTCGGGACGGCGACGCGCTGGCCGGCCAGCGCCGCCGTCAGGGCCGGCGTCATGACGACCGCCAGCAGCGTGGAGCCGGCGGTCATGGTGACCGACAGCGCCACGTCGGCGCGCGCGAGGAACGCGATGACGTTCGAGGCCGTTCCGCCCGGGCAGCACGAGACGAGGATGAGGCCGGCGGCCAGCGGCGCAGGGAGGTCGAACACCACGCCGAGCCCCCACCCCAGGGCCGGCATCAACGTATATTGGAGCGCGATGCCGGGCAGCACGAGCCGGCGCTCGCGGGAGATGCGGCGGAAGTCGTCGAAGCCGAGCGTCATGCCCATGCTGAGCATGATGATGCCGAGACCGAGCGGGATCAGCGGCCCGCTGAACCACCCGAACAGCTCGGGGCGGACCAGCGCGAGCACGGTGGCGGCGAGCACCCACAGCGGGAACGCGTTGGTCAGCGCGGCGAGCAGCTTCAAGGCACGGCGATCTTATACGGAGGGGGAGTCAGGCGATGGTGTTTCAACCTGATCTGCTGCAAGGCAGGACGGCGCTGATCACGGGCGGCGGCACCGGCATCGGCCGGGGCATCGCCCTGGCCCTGGCCGGCCACGGCTGCAACGTGGCCATCCTCGGCCGGCGCCCCGAGCCGCTCGAGGCGGCCGCGGAGGAGATCCGCGCGCGGGGCGTGCTGGCGGCGGCCGTGCCGGCGGACGTCCGCGACCCGGCCGCCGTCGCGGCGGCCGTCGACCGGGCGGCCGCCCTGGACGGGCGCCTCGACATCCTGGTCAACAACGCGGCCGGCAATTTCCTCTGCCTCGCCGAGGACCTCTCGCCCAACGGCTTCGGCGCGGTGGTGGACATCGACCTGAAGGGGTCGTTCCACGCCTCGAAGGCGGCGCTGCCGCACCTCAGGAAGCAGGGCGGCGCGGTGCTCAACATCAGCGCGACGCTGCACTATCTCGGTACGGCCGCGCAACTGCACGTGTCGGCGGCCAAGGCCGGCGTGGACGCGCTGACCCGCGTCCTCGCGGTGGAGTGGGGCCGCTACGGCATCCGCGTCAACGGCATCGCGCCCGGCCCCATCGCCGATACCGAGGGCGTGCGCCGGCTGCTCGTCGGCGCCGCGAAGGACCGCGCCGCGCAGCGGACGCCGCTGCGCCGGCTGGGGGCGATGCGGGACGTGTGCGACGCGGCGCTCTTCCTCTGCTCCGACGCCGCGTCGTTCGTCAGCGGCGTCACCCTGGTGGTCGACGGGGGGCTGTGGCTGGCGTCGAGCGGCATGGTCGAGACGTGGGCCGAGAGCCTGGAGCAGGCCGGCTCCTGACGGCGGGCGCGCGGACCGGGACGGCGCCCATGCGATCCTGCACGGCGGCGCGCGGCGACCCTCCACGCGGCGGGCCACCCGGCGCCCCCTCTGGAGTACGCTGGGTAGGAGATGAGCACGCTCGCGCAACCCGCATCGGCAGCGGTGCTCGCCGATGCGGGCGCGGCCGCCTCGCCGTCCGCCGTTCCCTGGCACCTGTGGGCCGTCGCGTTCGCGTCGACCAGCGTCATCGTCGGCGGCTTGTGGGACATCTCCTGGCACCGCACCATCGGCCGCGACTCGTTCTGGACGCCCGCCCACCTGGCCATCTACCTGGGCGGCGTCGTCGCCGGCCTCTCGTGCGGATGGCTCGTGCTGCGCACGACGTTCGCCGGCGACGCGCGCGAGCGGGCCGCCGGCGTCTCGTTCTGGGGCTTCCGCGGACCGCTCGGGGCCTGGGTCTGCATCTGGGGCTCGCTGGCGATGATCGTATCGGCGCCCTTCGACGACTGGTGGCACAACGCCTACGGCCTGGACGTCGAGATCCTGAGCCCGCCGCACGTCGTGCTGGGGACGGGCATCTTCAGCATCGGCCTCGGCGCGATGCTCATGGCTCTGGCGCGGCAGAACAACGCGCCGGGCGCGGATCGCATGCTCCGCCGGCTGTTCGTCTACGCCGGCGGCCTGCTGATCCTCATGTTGGCGACGCTGTTCGCCGAGTACATCATGGCGCCGAACCTCCACCATGGCCGCCCGTTCTTCGTCGTCAGCGCGGCGATCTTTCCGTTCCTGCTCGTCGCCGTCGCGCGCGGCGCGTCGTCACGCTGGGGGGGCACCGGCGCGGCAGCCGTCTACATGGGCGTGACGCTGCTGATGATCTGGATCCTGCAGCTCTTTCCGGCGCAGCCGATGCTGGCGCCCGTCATGCGGCAGGTCGAGCGCATGGTGCCGCCGTCGTTTCCCATCCTGCTGGTGGCGCCGGCGCTGGTCGTCGACGTCGTCGTCAACCGTCTGCCCGCGGGCGCGGGGCGCGTGCGGCAGTGGCTCGGCGCGGCCGCCGCCGGCGTCGCCGCGACCGTCGCGCTCGGCGTCGTGCAGTGGTTCTTCGCCGGGTTTCTGCTCACCGAGCACGCCCGCAACTTCTTCTTCGCCGCCGACCAGTGGGACTACCACATCCCGCCGGGCGCGTTCCAGTACGAGTTCTGGGGCCGTCCGCTGGCCGCGGCCGACGCCGGCTGGGTCGCCCTGGCCGCCGCCGCCTCGGCCCTGGGTGGCCTGTGGTGCGGCAACTGGATGGCCCGGGTGCGCCGGTAGCGTGCGCGTCGATCCCCGGCGTCGCTCGGCGTCTGCGCGCGGCGTGCCGGCACTGGGCCGCGGGGCGCTCCTGGCCGGGCTGGCCGTCGTCCTGATCGCGGCCGCCGCCGCGGCGCCCGCCGCGCACGTCGGCACGTCGAACGCCTACTTCGAGGGCGCCGCCGGGCCGTACGGCATTCGGGTCATCGTGCGCACACCCGGCGTCATTCCCGGTCTGGCGCAGGCCTCGGTGCGCATCCTGAGCGGGACGGGCGTCGAGCGCGTCACCGTGCGCCCGCTGCGCTCGGACGTGGGGCTCGAGGGCGCGCCCCCGCCGGACGCCGCCCCGCCGGTGCGCGGGGAGGCCGACCTCTACAGCGGCGAGCTGTGGCTGATGACTGCCGGCTCGTACAGCATCGAGGTGGCGGTGGCCGGCGCCGAGGGCGAAGGAACGGTCTTCGTGCCGGTCATGGCGGTGGCGGAGCGGCAGCTGGAGATGACCCCAGTCGTCGGCCTTGCGCTGGCCGCGGCCGGCCTGTTCCTCGTCGTCGGCGCCGTCACCCTCTTCGGCGCCGCCGTGCGGGAGAGCGTGCTCGAGCCCGGCGTGGAGCCCGACCGGACGCGCCGGCGCCGGGGCCGGCTGGCGACGGTGCTCGGCGCGCTGGCGCTCGGCGCCGCGCTGGGCGGCGGCTGGGCCTGGTGGGATGCCGTCGACGCCGCCCACCGGAGCCGGATCTACCAGCCCTGGAGCACGTCGTCCGCGATTGCCGCGAGCGGCGACGGGCCGCGCCTCACGCTGACGATCGACGACCCGGAGTGGCGCGCCAACCGGCACCTGCCCGGCGCCGCGCTCCTGCCGGACCACGGCAAGCTCATGCACATGTTCCTGGTGGAGGCGGACTCGCTGTCGGCGTTCGCCCACGTCCACCCGGTGGCGGCCGGCGACGACGTCTTCACCGTCCCCCTGCCGCCGCTTCCGGGCGGCGAGTACCGCATCTTCGCCGACATCGTGCACGAGAACGGATTCGCGCCGACGCTGGTCGACGCGGTGCGCGTGCCGCCTCCGGCCGCCGGTGGCGGCGGGACCGCGGTGGGCGATTCGCCTCCACGCGCTGCGCCCGCAACGGCGTCTTCCGGGGGCGACCCCGACGACTCCTGGGCGGAGCTGCAACCGCGCGGCGCGCCGCGCTCGGCGGCGTACGCGCCAGCGAGCGGACGGACGATCCGCTGGGAACGGGAGCAGGCACCAGTGCACGACCGGGAAACGACGCTGCGTTTCTCGGCGCTCGAGGCCGACGGCGCGCCTTCCGCGCTCGAGCCGTATATGGGCATGCTGGGCCACGCGGCCGTGTTGCACCACGACGGGTCGGTGTTCGTCCACCTGCATCCGGCCGGGAGCATCAATCTCGCCGCCCAGGCCCGCTTCGCGGCCGCGGAAGCGGCGCAGGCCGGGTCCGTCACGACGCCCGCGCACGCCATGGGCATGCACGCGGCGACCGAGCCGGCAAGCACCGTCGCGTTCCCCTTCGTCTTTCCGCGGCCGGGCGCCTGGCGGATCGTGGTCCAGGTGAAGATCGGGGGCGCGGTCGAGACCGCGGCCTTCGACGTCGACGTGGCGGCTGCCGCCGATTCCTGAGGGCTCGGGACCCGGCGCCCGCCTTGACACGTCGCCGGGGCGGGAGTACAACCGGCTAGCAAATTCCCAACGATCGAGTGGGCACCGGCCCCCACAAGGAGAACCATGCGACGAATCCTGATTCTGGCGGCAGTCATCGCCCTGTTCACGACGCCGGCGCCCGTGGCGCAGGGGCCCGGCGTCGAGTCTGTCGAACCGTTCAAGGTCGGCACGTTCGACATCCACGGCGTGCCCCACGTCGGGCTCGTGCTGCGCGACAGCCTGGTCATCGACATCGAGGTGGCCGCCCTCGCGCTCGAGTCGAACCCCGAGTACTCGCACGTGCCGATGCCGGAGGACATGCTCGAGCTGATCGGGCGCTGGGACTACGGCCTGAAGTACCGGCTGTACGAGATCGTCAACCACGTGGTCGGGAGCAACCAGCTCACGGGCAGCGGCCAGGCCGACTACGTCTACGACGTGAGCGAGCTGCGGATGCGCGCGCCAATCCTGTACCCGGGCAAGATCCTCAACGCGGCGGTCAACTTCTACAGCCACGTGTTCGAGGGCGCCACGCCCGAGGAGCGGGAAGCGGAGATGCGCCGCCGCCGCGAGGAGCGGGGCGTGCCGTACCTGTTCCTGAAGCCGAGCCGCGGCGCGGTCGTCGGCAGCGGGGAGCCGATCGTCATCCCGCACGGCCGCGATCGGACCGACTGGGAGGTGGAGCTCGGGGCGGTCATCGGCCGGCCGGCGAAGTACGTGTCGGCGGACGACGCGCAGGACTACGTCTTCGGCTACCTGGTGTCGATCGACGTTTCCGACCGCGGCGGGCGGCCGCCGGGGGGCGCGCCCTTCACGTCCGACTGGTTCGTGGGCAAGGGCCACGACACGTTCGCGCCCCAGGGGCCGTGGATCGCTCCCAAGGAGTTCTACGGCGATCCGATGGAGAACCTGCGGCAGACGCTCAGCGTCGGCGGCCGGACGCTGCAGGAGGCCCGCGCCGGCGACATGATCCACTCGCTCTGGGAGATCATCGAGTACGCCTCGTCGATCATCACGCTCTACCCGGGCGACGTCATCAACAACGGCACTTCGGGCGGCACCGCGGCCGGCGCGGCGCAGACCCGCGGCGAGGAGGACCGCTACCTGAAGCCGGGCGAGGTGGTCGAGGCCAGCATCGACGGCATCGGCACGCTGCGCATGCCGGTGGTGGCCGGCGAGGAGCCGAAGGGGCTGACCGGCGCCGAGCTGCCCCCGGTCAAGACCTATCGCGACTGAGGGTGCGGGTCTCGCGTCCCGCCGCTGCAACTTGCGGCCGTCGGGCCACGATCTCGGCAACGCCGAGGCCGTGGTCCGACGCACCGCCGCCGCTCGGCCCCCGCTCATCGCTGTGGAGCAGGATCCAGCCCCAACCGGTCACCAGCTTCTGCAGCTCGCCCGGTTCCAGCACGTAGCCGTGTCCCCGGTCGGCGCCGGGCGCCGGCAGGTGCAGCGCCGCAACGAGCAGCCCGCCCGGCCGCACGCCCCGGCGTATCGCTGCGAACAGCGGCCGGTGGAGGAAGAAGCAGTCGACGATCAGGTCGTACGCCCCCTCCGCTATCACGAATGCCGGCGGCTCCGCTTCGAGGTCCGCGACGTGCGGCCGGATCCGGTCGCGGCAGCCCGCCCGCCGGGCGCTCGCGAGCAGCAGCTCGATGCCGGCCGCCGCACCGTCGACCGCGTCCACCCGCCAGCCGCGCTCCGCGAGCCAGACCGCGTGCCGCCCCGCACCGCACCCCAGGTCCAGGGCGCGGCCCGGCCGCACGCCGTCGACGGCGGCAGCAAGCAGCGGTGACGGCCCTGCCGCAGCCGGCCGGTTCCCCTCGACGTAGCGGGTGTTCCACTTCGCGATCTGCGGATTGTCCATCGGTTGTGTCCACGGCTATTGTCTATCGAGCCCGGCGGTCCAGCCGGGCGAGCACCTGGAGCGCTTCAGCGCATGCTGACCAGAAAGCTCGGTCTGCCGAACCTGATGGCCAAGAAGAACTTCTACGAGCTGGCCGACTACGTGCCGGAAGACGAGATCGACCCGGAAATTGGGGACAAGCTCGACGCGATCGCGAGCGTCGCGGAACGTGCGACACCTGCGGAAGACCGGGACTGAGGTCCGCCTGAGTTGCCCGACCGGGTGTCAGAATGCACGAGAGCTTGACACGAATTCAGTGTAATCTTATTTTTGTGCCGTGAAGAACGTCACGATTACGTTGCCTGAGGATGTTGCCCGCTGGCTGCGTGTCAAGGCAGCCGAGAACGACCGTAGCGTCTCGAGATGGCTCGCCGAGTTGCTGGCCGGGATGCGGCGCCAGGAGGACGAGTACGAGATTGCGATGAAGCGTTATCTTGCGATGAAGCCGCGGAAGCTCGAATGGCCGGACGGTCGGAGGCCGACCCGCGCGGATCTGTATGACAGGCCCGGTCTTCGTTGATACGAACGTCTTCGTCTACCGCCACGATCGCTCGGACCCGTCGAAGCAGGCGTGCGCCGAGCAGTGGATCAGGCTCCTCGCGCGCAGGCGCTTGGGTCGCTTGAGCTTTCAGGTTCTTCAGGAGCTCTACGCGACCCTCACCCGAACGCGGCGGCTCAACTTCGACCGGTCGGAAGCCCGAGACATAGTCGCGGTGCTGGCGGTATGGCGGCCGGTGGCGGTTGACCTCCCGACGCTGGAACGGGCTTGGCTCCTGCAGGACTCCTCTTCCATTTCCTGGTGGGATGCTCTCATCGTCGCCGCTGCGCAGGCCTGCGAATGCAGGGTTCTCCTGACCGAGGACCTTCAGCACGACCAGAAGTTCGGCGCCGTGCGTGTCATGAACCCGTTCGCGCTGCAGGACCGGACACCGGAAGAGGTGCTGGGAGACTCGTCGTCATGAACGATTTGCAGGGGGACTCAGTGAGAAAACGGATCGCATGGGTGAGCTGCACGCCGGTGCTCCTGGCGCTGTTGATCTGGTCGGGCGTGCCCGCCGCGGCCGAGTCGGACAACTGGCCGCAGTTCCGCGGGCCGGACGGCACGGCGGTCGTCGCCGACGACGCGGGGCTGCCCGAGACCTGGAGCGCCACCGAGAACGTGGCGTGGAAGGTGCCGATTCCGGGTCTGGGGTGGTCGAGCCCGATCGTCTGGGGGGACCGGGTGTTCCTCACGTCGGTCGTCGCCGAGGAGGAGTACGAGGGTCCGCAGCCGGGCCTGTACGTGCCGGCGAGCGGCGTCGGCGCTCCTCCCGGCAACCACCGCTGGATCGTCCTGTGTCTCGACCTGGGCAGCGGCGAGCTGCTCTGGCAGCGGACCGCGCACCAGGGGCCGGTGGCGTCGAGCCTGCACCCCAAGAACTCGTTCGCGTCGGCCACGCCGGTGACCGACGGCACGCGGGTGTACGCGCTGTTCGGCGACATCGGCCTCTTCGCCTACGACTTCGACGGCGACCTGATCTGGTCGCGCGACATCGAGGCCCTGCCGGACTATTGGGGCTGGGGTCCGGGAGCGTCGCCGGCGCTGCTCGACGATCAGGTGCTCGTGATGCACGACAACGAGCGAACGTCGTATCTCGCGGCGTTCGATGCCGCGACCGGCGCGGAGAACTGGCGCGTGCAGCGGGACGAGCCGAGCTCGTGGTCGACGCCGTTCGTCTGGGAGAACGACCTGCGCACGGAGATCGTCACGGCGGCGAAGAACGAGGTCCGCTCGTACGACCCGGCGGGCAACCTGCTCTGGCACTTCTCGGGACGCATGACCGACGTGAACATACCGACGCCGCTGCCCGGCGACGGCATCATCTACGTCAGCTCGGGCTACGTGGGCAACGACCACCGCCCCGTGTATGCCGTGCTGGCCGGAGCCGAGGGGGACATCACGCTGGGCGCCAGGCAGCGCGCCAACGAGTACATCCGCTGGTACGAGCCGACGATCGCGTCCTACAATCCGTCGCCGCTGCTGTACCGCGGCATCTACTACACGCTGCACGACCGCGGCTTCTTCACCGCCCACGAGGCGACCACGGGGCGCACCGTCTACGACCGCGTGCGGATCGAGACGGGCGCGACGTTCACCTCGTCGCCGTGGGCGTACAACGGCAAGATCTTCGCGCTGAGCGAGGACGGGGACACCTACGTCATCGCGGCCGGTCCGGAGTACGAGCTGCTGGGGAAGAACGCGCTCGGGGAGATGGCCCTCGCCACGCCTGCCGTCGCCGGTGGTACGCTGCTGCTGCGCACGGCGACCAACCTCTACGCCATCCGGAAGCAGGAGTCGGCGCCGCAGGACGGCGCCGACTCCTGACGGATCGGGTCGGGCACCGGGCTATTGTCCGGCGCCGCTCTCGTACACGTCGTCGGTGACCGGCTCCAGCCACTCGATGGCCAGGTGCTCCCCGGCCTCGTTCGGGAAGGTCACCGAGACGTGCGTCAACGGCTCATCGGGCACGGCGCCGTGCCAGTGCCGGACGCCGCGCGGCAGGTGGGCCGTCTCGCTGGGACCGACCTCGCCCACCGGCTGACCCTCGACCTGGTAACGGAGCCGGCCTTCCCTGACGAACAGCAGCTGCTCGCTGTGGGTGTGCCAGTGCGTGCGGGCGCCGGCCTCGAATCCGCGCGACGAGACGCGGATGCCCTCGGCCTCGATCCGGAAGGACGTCCCGGTGAAGGTCGTCTGCTGGGCCTGCACGAGCCAGACGCCGGATACCGCGGCGAAGACGCCGAGCAGCAGGCTGATCCGCAACCGATCGCGCAGCTTCCGATTCATCTCGCACCTCCTGTCGCCTCGCAGGCGTGTTCGGGCCGGCCGCTGGCCGCGGCCGGCGCGCGTCGCAAGCGATCTGAACGCGAACCGCCCGTGCAAGTCAACGCCGGAAGCACGCCGGCCGCACGCAGTCTCCCCGGGGCGCAACGAACGATCGTGCGAAAACGAGGGCGACGTGCCAGGATCTGGCACGATGGAGGATGTGGAGGTCCCCGATGATCCACCGGGCTCGGGCGCTTCGCGCGTGCGCGGCGGCCCTGCCCGCGAGCGCCTGCGCCCTGCTGTTCGCCACGGCCGGCTGCGCCGGTGACGCGGTGGTCGCCGTGGACGCCGGCGTATCGGTCGAGCTCGCCGCGCGGCGCGCCGCCGCCATCACCGATCTGCGCTACGACGTTCACTTCGCCATCCCGGCCGCCCGGTCGGAGGCGGTGGCCGGCCGGGTGGTGGCTTCCTTCACGCTGGCGGAGCCCGGACCCGTCGTCCTCGACTTCGCCCAACCGGCCGGCGGCGTGCACGCCGTGCGGGTGGGCGGCGAGCCCGTGCCTTTCGAGACGCGCAACGAGCACGTCATCGTGGGGGCGGACGCCGGCGGCGTGCCCGCCGGCCCGGTGACGGTGGCCATCGACTTCACCGCCGGGGACGGGGCCCTCAACCGCCGGGACGACTTTCTCTACACGCTGTTCGTGCCCGACCGGGCGCGCGTCGCGCTGCCGCTCTTCGACCAACCGAACCTGAAGGCGCGCTTCCGGCTGCGCCTGGAAGTGCCGTCCGGCTGGCGCGCCGTGGCCAACGGGTCGCTCGCCGCGCACGAGGTCCGCGGCGCGCGGGCGCGGTTCGAGTTCGCGGAGACCGATCCCATCAGCAGCTACCTGTTCGCCTTCGCGGCCGGGGAATTCCAGGTGGAGACGGCGGTGCGCGCCGGGCGGCGCATGGCCATGTATCACCGCGAGACGGACCGCGAGCGGCTGCTGCGGAACGCCGACGCCATCTTCGACCTGCACGCCTCCGCGCTGGCCTGGCTGGAGGAGTACACGGGCATCCCGTTCCCGTTCGAGAAGTTCGACTTCGTGCTCGTGCCGGCGTTCCAGTACGGCGGCATGGAGCATCCCGGCGCGATCTTCTACCACGAGCATGCGCTGCTGCTCGACGAGAGCGCCACGCAGAACGCGCATCTCGGCCGGGCCAGCCTCATCGCCCACGAGACGGCGCACATGTGGTTCGGCGACCTGGTGACCATGGACTGGTTCGACGACGTCTGGATGAAGGAGACGTTCGCCAACTTCATGGCGGCCAGGATCGTCAACCCGGCGTTCCCCGAGGTGGACCACGCCCTGCGCTTTCTGCTGGCGCACTACCCGGCGGCCTACGCCGTCGACCGCACGGCCGGCGCGAACGCCATCCGGCAGCCGCTCGACAACCTGAACGAGGCGGGGACGCTGTACGGCCCGATCATCTACGAGAAGGCGCCAATCGTCTTCACCCACCTCGAGCGCCTGATCGGCGAGACGGCCCTGCGCGCGGGTTTGCGCGAGTACCTGACCGCCCACGCCTACGGCAACGCGAGCTGGGCGGATCTCATCGAGGTGCTGGATCGGCGGACCCCGGAGGACCTGGCTGCCTGGAGCCGCGTGTGGGTGGAGGAGAGCGGACGGCCGCGGGTCGACGTGGAGCTGGCGACGGACGGCGCCGCGATCGCCAGCCTCCGGCTGCGGCAGTCGGACCCGACGGGCGCCGGCCGGTTGTGGAACCAGCGGCTCGACGTCGTCCTGGGCTACGGCGGCGCGCGGCGCGACGTGCTGCCGGCGCAGCTCCGCGCGGCGGCGGCGGACGTGCCCGAGGCCGCGGGGCGGCCGCTGCCGGACTACGTTCTGGCCAACGGCGGCGGCATCGGCTACGGGGCGCTGGTGCTCGACGAGCGGACCCGCGACTACCTGCTGGCCGCGCTGCCGGACATCGACGACGCGCTCACCCGGGCCATCGCCTGGATCTCGCTCTGGGAGTCGCTTCTCGAAGGGGAGGTCGATCCCGAGGCGCTGGTCGACCTGGCGCGGCGCGCGCTGCCGGCGGAGCCGGACGAGCAGAACGTCTCGCGCATTCTGGGCTACCTCACCTCCACGTACTGGCGCCACCTGCTGCCGAGCCGCCGGGCGGTGCTGGCTCCCGATCTGGAGGCGTTGCTATGGCGCCGGGTCGCCGCCGCGGCCGACCGCCGGAGCCTGGCGGCGACGTACTTCCGCGCCTACCGCGACCTCGCGTCGTCGCCGGACGCGCTGGCCCGGCTCGAGCGCATCTGGAACGCGGAGGAGGAAGTGCCCGGCGTGCCGCTCTCCCCGCGCGATCTCACGGCCCTGGCCCAGCAACTGGCGGTGCGGGGGGTGCCGCGCAGCGCGGAGATCCTGGCCGCGCAGCACGACCGCATCGACAATCCCGACCGGCGCGCCACGTTCGCGTTCGTCAGGCCGGCCCTGGCGGCCGATCGCGCCGTGCGCGATGCCTTCTTCGCCGGGCTGGACGAGCCGGCCAACCGGGAGCGCGAGCCGTGGGTGCTGACGGCCCTCGGCTTGCTGCACCACCCGTTGCGCGCGCCCGAGTCGGAGCGCTACATCCGCCCGAGCCTCGACCTGCTCGAGGAGATTCAGCGGACGGGCGACATCTTCTTCCCCGAGCGCTGGCTGCACGCCACGCTGGGCGGTCACCAGTCGGCCGGCGCGGCCCGCATCGTCGACGAGTATCTGGCCGACCGTCCGGATCTGGCGCCGCGCCTGCGCGCCAAGGTGCTGCAGGCCGCCGACGGGCTGCGCAGGGCGGCCCATATCGTCGACGCCTGGGGCGCTCGCGGTCAGACCCGCTGATAGTCGGGCCGCCAGACCTTGATGGCCTCCTTGATCGACTTCTGGTCCGCGATCTTCTCCTCGAGGACCTTGCGCGCCAGGTCCGCGAGCTCGGCGTCGCTGGCGAAGCGCAGGGCGATGAGCTGGCCGGTCGTGAACTCGTTGATCCGGGGCTTGAGATCGTCGGGCAGCAGCGTCTGCATCCGCAGGCGCTCCTCCAGGCGGATGACGCGGTCCTGGGCCGCCAGCGCGAAGGTGCGGGCAAGGACGAGGCCGAGCGTCAGCGCGACGGCGAGCAGCAGGCCGACGACGGTCTCGACGGAGAAGCTCGTGATCAGCCGGTAGAGGTTCCAGACGAGATTCAGCGCGAGGATCGGCATCGCCACGAAATGAAACCCGGTTACCCAGCGGGTGTGGTTCTGATACGTCTGCGGCGTCGGTTCGGCCATTGCGGTTCTCCTCGTCGATTCAGGCGTCCAATCCCCCAGTATAGGCCACGGCCCCGCGCCGGGCGGGCGCCGCCGGACGGCGCTGGCGGGCTCCCGCGCGAACCGCTATGCTGATCCCGTCGACGTCGACGGGAGTGAATACATGAGCGATCTGGCCGCGAAGCAGTGCGTTCCGTGCCGGGGCGGCGTGCCGGCGCTCGCAGGCGACGAGCTCGAGGCGCTGCACGCCCGGCTCGGGCGCGACTGGCAGGTGATCGACGGGCACCATCTCGAGCGCACCTACCGCTTCGACGATTTCCGGCAGGCGCTCGACTTCACGATGCGGGTCGGCGAGATGGCGGAAGACCAGGACCATCATCCCGACATCTTCCTGGCCTGGGGCCGGGTGACGGTCACGATCTGGACGCACAAGATCGACGGCCTGACGGAGAGCGACTTCGTCTTCGCCGCGAAGGCCGACGCGCTGCTCTGAGCGGCTGGCCCGGCTCAGCCGGGCTCGTCCGCCGGGCGTTCCTCCTCCTCCCACTGCACGGCGTCGCCCACGGCGATGTCGCCGCCGTCGAGCACCTCGCCGAAGGCGCCGCCGGCCCACGGCGGATCGAGCGCCGCGAGCAGCCCGGGGTGCGCCTCGTCCATCCGCTCGCAGCCGCGGGTCTCCCCCACGATGCGGACGCGGCACGAGCCGATGCGCAGCACCTGGTGCGTGCTGCGTTCCAGATCGACCCCGGAGACGAGCAGGTTCGCCCGCCGCACCCGGGGGTCGAGCGCGACGCCGAGCTCGTCCGAGATGCGCCGCCAGCGTTCCGCGGACAGGATGGTGACCTGACGCTTGCCGCCTGCGTCGGCGCTGTCGCCGAGACCGCGGCCCGCCTGCAGCGACGCCGTGGCGACGGGGTCCATCGGCCCGCGGCGAAACCGCTTCCGCCATACCTGCTCCAGACGTCCGGGCATCTGTTCGCTCCCCCTCTGCAGGCCGCCCGGGGCAGGGCGGCCGGACCTGGCTTTAGTGTAAGATCCGTGGCTGATGAGCATGCAAGCAGCCGGCACCGAATCACGCGCGGGGGCCGAGCGCGAGGCGCTCGACGCCTGGGTGCGCGAGGTCGTCGACTGGCACTTCGACCCGGCGACCGGGTGCCCGTTCTGGCTCGACTGGGCCAGCCGCGCCGGGTGGGATCCGCGGACCGAGGTGCGCGGATTCGACGACCTCGTCAAGTTCGGCCACTTCGAGGACGAGCAGCTCCGCGGCGGCCCGGTGCGCCGCTGGGTGCCCCGCGCCTACGCCGACAAGCCAATCTACGTCTTCGAGACCGGCGGCACGACGGGCGTGCCGAAGAGCCGGGTCGCCATCGACGATTTCCGCACCGACTACGAGTTGTTCTCGGCGACGCTGCCCGACGAGTGTTTTCCCCGGGGCTCCAACTGGCTGATGCTGGGGCCGAGCGGGCCGCGTCGGCTGCGCCTGGCGGTGGAGCACCTGGCCCAGTACCGCGGCGGAATCTGCTTCTGCGTCGACCTCGATCCGCGCTGGGTGATCAAGCTGATCAAGAAGGGGTGGATGGACCACCTGAAGGCGTACCAGCAGCACGTCATCGATCAGGCCATCACCGTCCTGTCGGCCGGCCACGAGATCAAGTGCCTCTTCTCGACGCCCAAGCTGATCGAGGCGCTCGCCAACCGGCTCGAGGCGGACGGCTCGAGCATCAAGGACACGGGCATCACCGGCATCTTCGCCGGGGGCACGGAGTTCACGCCCCAGTGGAACCGGTTCGCCAACGAGGAGCTGCTCGACGGCGTCTACATGACGCCGACCTACGGCAACACGTTGATGGGGCTGGCCGCCAGCCCGCGCAGCGGGCCGGACGAGGGGTACAAGATCACCTACTACGCGCCGCAGCCGCGCGCCGTGCTGCAGGTCGTCGATCCCGACGACGCCGACCGCGTCGTCGATTACGGGGACACCGGCCGCGTGATGCTGACCACCTTGACGAAGGAGTTCTTCGTCCCCCGCTTCCTGGAGCGCGACGAGGGCGAGCGCGAGCCGCCCTGCGAGCTGTATCCGTGGGACGGGGTGAGCGGCGTACGCCCGTTCAGCGGGATCGCGTCGAGCACGACGGTTGGCGTGTACTGAAGGAGAGGGAACGCAATGCGTGATGTCGGAACGGCAGCGACGAGGTGCGGCTGGCTGGCCGTGGCGCCGCTCGTCCTGGCGCTTGGCGCGTGTGCGGCCGACCCCGAGCCGGCGCCGGAGATGGAGTCCGAGCCCGCGATGGAGTCCGAGCCCGCGAGCATGAACCCGCGCGTCTTCTTCGTCTCGCCGGAGGACGGCGGGACGTATTCGGCCAGCACGCCGGTCGCGTTCGAGTTCGGCATCGAGAACTACGAGCTGGCAGCGGTCCCGGACGCGGTGGAGCAGCCGCGGGGCGGCATGGGGCATCACCATCTGGGCCTGGATACCGACTGCACCGCGGTGGGCGAGGTCATCCCGCGGGACGATCCCTCGTGGGTGCACTTCGGCGACGCGTCGGCCACCATCGACATGATGCTCGAGCCGGGCGAGCACAGCTTCGTCCTGCAGCTCGGTGACGACGAGCATCGCGCGCAGGCGGACGAGGGCCTCTGCGCGCGCGTCACGATTCAGGTGGAGGAAGGCATCTAGCGTGATCCATTTTCCGATTCTGCGGTGGGGGAACCCGTACAGGAGCCTCGAGGTCGACAAGGTCGTCCATTTCGCCACCGGCGAGCCGGTGGCCGAGGTGAGTCAGGCGAACCCCGGTCTCGTCGCGCGCGACATGCGCAAGGCGTCGCGCGCCCGCGAAGCGCTGCGGGACGTGCCGGCCACCGAGCTCGTGGGGATGGTCAAGAAGGCGGCCGAGCTGTTCTCGACGGCGGAGCTGCCGCTGGGCGACGAGGGCCAGTCGCCCGACGATTTCGTGCGCCAGCAGTCCGCGACCACGGGGCTGCCGGAGCACATGTGCCGCATGAACATGGAGAAGCTGCGGTACGTGCTGGAGCACATCGACGAGATCCTGCTGTCGCTGACGCGCGGCCTCGATCCGGGCATCCTGACCCGCGGCTACGGCGAGGAAGGCGGCGTGATGCGGAGCTACCAGGCGACGACGCCGGTGCTCGGCATGGTGCTGCCGTCGAACTCGCCCGGCGTCCACAGCCTGTGGCTCCCCATCGTTCCGCTGCAGATCGGACTGGTTCTCAAGCCGGGGCCCCAGGAGCCGTGGACGCCGTGGCGCATGACCCAGGCGTTCTTCGAGGCAGGCATCCCGCGCGAGGCCGTGGCCCTGTATCCGGGCCTCGGCGAGGTGGGCGCCGCGGTGCTCAACAACACGCCGCGCAGCCTCATCTTCGGCGGCACGGCCACGGTGGAGCAGTACGCCGGCAACCCGGGCGTGCAGGTGCACGGGCCCGGCTTCAGCAAGATCCTGCTCGGTGACGACGAGGTCGACAACTGGGAGAGCCACCTCGACCTGATGGTCGACAGCGTGCTGATCAACAGCGGGCGCGGCTGCATCAACTGCTCGGGCATCTGGGCGTCCCGGCACACCCGGGAGATCGCCGCGGCGATCGCCGAGCGGATCGGTCCGATCGCGCCGCTGCCGCCGGAGGATCCGAACGCCGCGCTGGCCGCATTCACGGTACCGGGTCAGGCGGCCGCGATATCGGCCGACATCGACAACGCCGTGGCGGAGGCGGGGGTCACGGAGGTGACCGCCAGGTTCAACGACGGCAGCCGGCACGAGGCGCGCGAGCGTTGCGACTACCTGCGGCCCACGGTGGTGCACTGCGAGTCGCCGGCCCCGGCCGCGGTGAAGAAGGAGTACATGTTCCCGTTCGTCACCGTCGTCGAGTGTCCCCAGGAGCGGATGCTGGCGTCCATCGGACCGACGCTGGTGGCCACGGCGCTCACCTCCGACGCGGCGTTCCAGCGCGCGCTGCTCGACGCGCGGAACGTCGATCGGCTGAACATCGGACCGATTCCCACGATCCGGCTCAACTGGCTGCAACCGCACGAGGGCAACATCGTCGACTTCCTCTTCCGGCCGCGCGCCTTCCAGATGGCGTCGTAACGATCCCCTCGTCGGGTCTGCGGGGTATGTGACCCTTGCTGGAAGTCAAGAACCTGAGCAAGCAGTACCCCACCGCCCGGGGAGCGCTGCCGATTCTCTCCGACGTCAGCTTCTCGCTCGGGCGGGGCGACTCCGCTTCCATCATGGGGCCGTCCGGCAGCGGGAAGAGCACCCTGCTGTACGTGCTGGGCGCGCTCGAGCCGCCCACGGCCGGCAGCGTGATGCTCGACGGCCGCGATCCGTTCGCGCTCGATGAGCGGGCGCTGGCGGCGTTCCGCAACACCCGCGTCGGATTCGTCTTTCAGGATCACCTGCTGCTGCCGCAGTGCACGGTGCTCGAGAACGTGCTCGTGCCCACCCTCGTCGGCGACCCGGATGCAGGCGCACGCGAGCGCGCCCTCGACCTGATCGACCAGGTGGGGCTGCGGGAGCGCGTCGACCATCGGCCGGCCGAGCTGTCGGGCGGCGAGCGCCAGCGGGTGGCGCTCGCCCGAGCGCTGATTCGGGAGCCGCTGCTGCTGCTGTGCGACGAGCCGACCGGCAACCTCGACCAGGATTCCGCCGATACGGTGGCGTCGCTGCTCTTCGCCCTGCACCAGCGCCAGCAGACGATCCTGGTGATCGTCAGTCACAACGACAGGCTGGCGGACCGTTGCGCCATCCGTTTCCGCTTGAACAACCAGCGCCTGGAGCGGATTGCGCCCAATTGAAAATGTCCCTGCTCACCCTGGTTCGCCACAACATCGCCCACTTCTGGAAGACCAACCTCGCGGTCGTCGCCGGCGTGGCGGTCGCCGTGGCGGTGCTCGCCGGCGCCCTGCTGGTCGGCTCGTCGGTGCGGGCCAGCCTGCGCGGGCTGGCGCTCGAGCGCCTCGGCGCCGTCGACCAGGTCGTGACGAGCGCCGCCTTCGTGCGCGAGGAGCTCGCGGCCGAGCTGCTCGCGCGGGACGGCATGCAGGACACGTTCGCCGGGGCGGTTCCCATCGTCGCCGTCGAGGGTTTCGTCACCCATCAGGAGAGCGGCCGGCGGGCCTCGGCCATCCAGGTGTACGGGGTCGACGACCGGTTCTGGGCGTTTCACGGGCAGGCCGGCGGCATCGAGACGCCGGCGCGCAACGAGGTGCTCGTCAGCGAGGGGCTGGCCAACGAGCTGGCCGCAGAGATCGATCAGGCGTTGCTGGTGCGGGTGGAGAAGCCGTCCGACGTGCCGATCAGCTCGCTCCACGGCCGGCGGAACGACATCGGCCGGACGCTGCGGCTGCGAATTGCGCGGGTCTTGCCGCCGGACGTGCTCGGGGAGTTCTCGTTCCGCCCGCAGCAGGGCCGGGCGCGCTCGGTATTCGTGTCGCTCACGCGCCTGCAGCGCGAGCTGGAGCAGGCCGGGCACGTGAACACCCTTCTGCTGCGGGCGGCGGACGGCGCGGCCACCGCCGATCAGCGGCTGGCGGCCGCGGAAGCGGCCGTGCGCGATGCGACGGCCCTGGCGGATCTGGGGCTGCGGGTCGTTCCGCTCGAGGTCCCGCGGGCGCTGGCCGTCGAGTCGGCGGCCGGCCTGATCAGCGACGACACCGCGGCCGCCGTAGCGGACGCCGCCGACGCTCTCGGGCTGCGGGAGCAGCCGGTCCTGACCTATCTGGCGAATCAGATCCGGTTGCGCGACCGCGTGACGCCGTACTCCCTGATCACCGCCCTGGACCTGCGCGCGGTGACCGCCGACGCGCCGCCGGCCGCGACCGGCGCCGATGCGCCGATCGTCCTCAACAGCTGGGCGGCAGAGGACCTCGAGGCCGAGCCGGGCGAGACGCTCGAGCTCGAGTACTACGTCTGGGAGGACGGGGGGCGGCTGGCCACCCGCCAGACCACGCTGCAGGTCGCGGCGGTCGTGCCG
Source organism: Vicinamibacterales bacterium (assembly GCA_963665465.1). Taxonomy (GTDB): domain Bacteria; phylum Acidobacteriota; class Vicinamibacteria; order Vicinamibacterales; family UBA8438; genus JAAXGX01. The sequence continues at coordinate 1,157,185 of OY762226.1, read as the reverse complement.
ATCGAAGGACCCGCCGGCGACCGCCGGCTGGCGCCCGACTATCCCGGGATCACGGAAGCCAACGACGTCACGGAGTGGGACCCGCCGTTCGAGATCGACCTGGGGCTGATTCGTCCCAAGGACGAGGACTACTGGGACGAGCATCGGACGACGCCGAAGGCGTTCATCCCGCTCGAGGTGGGGCAGCAGCTCTGGGCGTCCCGCTGGGGCCAGCTCACGTCCGTGCGGATCCGGTCCGCCACGGGGGAGACGCAGCCCGACGCCGGCGAGTTCGCCGCCGCGCTGCGCTCGCGGCTCGATCCCCTCGGACTCGGCCTCGTGGTCTACCCGGCCCGCGCGCTCGCGCTGGAGGCGTCGGCCGGCGTGACGGACTTCGGGCTCTACTTCCTCTACTTCAGCTTCTTCCTGGTCGTGTCCGCGCTGCTCCTGGCGAGCCTGTTCTTCCGGCTCGGGATCGAGCAGCGGCTGCGGGAGGTCGGCCTGCTGAAGGCGGCGGGGTTCCCCGCGGCGGCGGTCCGCCGGCTGTTCTGGTGCGAGGCGCTCGTGCTGTCCGTCGCCGGCTGCCTGGTCGGCGCGGCGGGCGCCGTCGCGTACGGCGAGCTGGTCATGTTCGGGCTGCGCACGTGGTGGGTGGACGCGGTCGGCACGACCCGCCTCACCCTGCACGTGTCGTTCACCGCCCTGGGCGGCGGGGCGGCCGGCGGCGTGCTGGCCGCGTTCGGGACAATCGCGTGGACGTTGCGTTCCATCGAGCCCGCTTCCCCGCGCAGCCTGCTCTCGGGCGCGCTCGCGGAGGTGACGCAGGCCGTGACCGCTGCCGCCGGCGCGCCGGCGACGCGGCGCGCGACAACCGCGCTGCACGGGGCGCTGGCCCTGGCCGTGGCGGGCGCCCTGCTCGTGGCCGCCGCGGCCGTGGAGCTCCTGAGCGCCACGGTGGGCTTCTTCGCCGGGGGCATGCTGCTGCTGTGCGCGATGCTGGCGCTCGCGGCGGCCTGGCTGTACGCCCGACCCGCGAGCCACGCCGGCGGGCGGTGGTCGGTCTCCCAGCTCGGGTTTCGCAACACCGCCTACCGTCCCGGACGCAGCGTCCTGTGCATCGCGCTCATCGCGTCGGCCGCCTTCATCATCGTTGCGGTCGACGCGTTCCGCCGCGAGGGCACGGCTGCGGATCTCGACCCGCGCTCGGGAACCGGGGGCTTCACGCTGCTGGCCGACACGCTGCTGCCGATCGCCCAGGACACGTCCAGCCCCGGCGGGCGCGACACGCTGAACATAGCCGACCTGTACGATCCCGACGGCCCGCTCGAGGGTGTCACGCTGCGGCGGTTCCGGGTGCGCCCCGGGGAGGACGCCAGCTGCCTCAACCTCTACCAGGCCAAGGACCCCCGCATTCTCGCGCCCACCGGCGACTTCGTGGCCGAAGGCCGGTTCGCGTTCGGCGCCAGCCTCGCGGAGTCCGAGGCCGAGGTCGAGAACCCCTGGCTGCTGCTCGACCGGGAGTTCGACGACGGAGCGATCCCGGCGATTGCCGATGCGACGTCGCTGGCCTACGCGCTGCACCTGTCGATTGGCGACGACTTCGTGATCAACCGCGACACCGATCGTCCCCTGCGCCTGCGCATCGTCGCCGCCCTGTCGGACAGCATCTTCCAGCGCGAGCTGCTGATCGGCGAGCAGCATTTCGAACGGGTGTTCCGGGACTACGACGGGTACCGCTTCTTCCTGATCGACGCGCTGCCCGAGCGGCAGGCCGAGGTGTCCGCGGCGCTCGAGGACCGGCTCGCGGACTACGGCTTCGACGTCGTCTCGGCCGGCGAGCGCCTGGCCGCGTTCCACCGCGTCGAGAACACCTACCTGGCGACGTTCCAGACGCTGGGCGGCCTGGGCCTCATGCTCGGCACGTTCGGGCTGGGCGCCGTGCTGCTCAGGAACGTGCTGGAGCGGCACCGCGAGCTGGCGCTGCTGCGCGCCGTCGGGTACAACGGCCGCCACGTGTCGCTCATGGTGCTGGCCGAGAACGCCTTCCTGCTGCTCGCGGGGGTGCTGGCCGGCACGGTGTCCGCCCTGGTTGCCATTGCGCCGGCGTGGATCGAGCGCGGCGTCGGGCTGCCGGTCCTGTCGCTCGGCGCGTTGCTGGCCGTCGTGGTCGCGACGGGCCTGACGGCGTCGCTGGCGGCCACGGTCGCGGTGGTCCGCGCGCCGCTGCTCGCCGCGCTCCGCGCGGAGTAGGCGCCGCGGGGTTGCGCCAGGGACGAAGCGGCGGTGCCGCCCTGCGCGGAGTCTGCCGCAGCGACGTCTGGTGTAGGATGGTCCGCGCGCGATCGGTGGGAGAGCGCCGCCGCGATGGATGGCGGCCCGGGCGGAGACGCCGGCCGGGCGTCGCCCGCGGCGATTGATTGCGACTAGTGATCCGATGGGCGAGTCGCCCGGATCGTGGAAGGGGCGAAGAGGATGCACCGTAGCAGATGCGACATGGGCGTGAGCGGATTGGCTGGTCTGGTGCTGGTCGTGGGCCTGGTTGCCTACGGGGGGACCGCGGCGTCGAGCGGGAACGCCGCCGCGGCCCAGGATGCGCCGCGCGTCTTCTTCGTGACACCGGCGGACGGCTCGCAGCACTCGGGGGACGTGATCGACATCGAGTTCGGTGCCGAGAACTATCCGATCTCCGCCATTCCGGAGGGGTTCGATGCGGAGACCGACACGCCGCGCGCGGGGATGGGGCACTACCACCTGGGGTACGACACCGGCTGCCTGCCGGTGGGCGAGATCATTCCCGAAGGCCAGGGCTGGCAGCACTTCGGCGACGGCTCCAACACCACGACGCTCGAGAACGCGCCGGCGCAGACGTACTCGCTGACGGTGCAGATCGGCGACGACGAGCATCGGACGCAGGAAGGCCTCTGCACGACGATCAGCATCGAGGTGACCGGCGGAGGACAGTAGCGCGGCGCGGTCGCGGTCGTGAGCCCGGCTGCCCGCGCCGCCGTGACAGGCTGTGCCGCCTGCGGAGGGTGCCCGCATGATCACGACCGAATCCCGCGGCCACGTGGCGCTGGCGCAGCTCGCCCACGGCAAGGTCAACGCGCTCGACACCGAGCTGTTGGGCGCGTGGATTGCCGCGCTGGGCCGGCTCGAGCAGGCCGACAGCCGGGCCGCGGTTCTGACCGGCACCGGCAAGGTGTTTTCCGCCGGCGTGGACCTGCGTCGGCTGCTGGACGGGGGGCGCGACTACGTAGCGGCCTTGCTGCCGCTGCTGGGCGAGGCCCTCTTCAGGACCTTCACCTTCCCGAAGCCGCTCGTGGCGGCGGTCAACGGCCATGCCATCGCGGGCGGCTGCCTGCTGGCCTGCGCCTGCGACTACCGCGTGATGGCCGCGGGCACGGGCCGCATCGGCACGCCAGAGTTGTCGGTCGGGGTGCCGTTCCCGACCGTCGCGATGGAGATCCTGCGGCTGGTGCTCGCGCCGCATCGGCTGCAGGCGGTGGTCTATCGCGGGCTCACCTGCGCGCCGGACGACGCGCTCGCAAGCGGCTTCGTCGACGAGCTGGCCGAGCCGGATGCGCTGCTCGACCGCGCCGTGGAGGTTGCCGCGCACCTCGGCTCGCTGCCGCCCGCCTCGTTCGCGCTCACCAAGCGCGCCATCCGCCAGCCGGGCCGCGACCGCGTCGCCCGCTACATGCGGTCGCTCGACGAGGAGGTGCTGGCGGCGTGGCTGTCGCCGCCCGTCCAGGATGCCGTCCGCGCCTACGTCGAGCGCACGCTGCGCAAGTAGACTCGCGCGGCCGCTCCGGCGGCGGCCGGGCGGCTGCTCACGGACTGCCGCTCCGGCCTGCTTCCGGCCCCCACGTCCAGCGGGAACGATGCGCCCCGGCCGCGCCGCCGTGCCATCGAATGGTGCGGCTGGAAGATGTATGGTGGTGATGATCCAGGGCGGTGAGGCATCCTGATGAGGATCACGATAAGCATCGACGCCCGCCTGTTGCGGGAGCTGGTCGAAGCCACCGGCGCGCGCTCCCGAAGCGCCGCCCTCAACGAGGCTGCCGCCGAGTACCTGCGGCAGAAGAAGCTGAAGGGGCTCAAGGCCGCCTGGCTGGACATGCGGACTGCCGATGTCAAGCGTGAGGCGGCGGTTGCCGACCGGCGGCGCGAGCGGTTCCTCGATGGCCTGAGTTGAGCCTGATAGGATTCTCGGATTCGGTAACCGCTGCGCTGGCCATTCGGCACGACTGCGCCGTCTATACGCTCGACAGCGATTTCGGGCGGATCCCCGGCCTGCTGCTCCACCACCGGGCGCCTCGCTGATGTCCATGCAGGCCTTCAGGGGAGCGTGCGGATCAGGCGCTTGACGTGCACGGCGGGCAGGAAGTGCCGAAGGTAGTATTCGGATCGCCGGCAGGCCGGACGGTCATCGTCCGGATGCAAGCCCGACCCAGGAGGAGACAGAGATGCTTCGACGGATCCCCAGCATGCTGGCGGTGGGCGGCACGACCCTGGTCCTCGCGCTGGGCTCGGCGGCGCCGGCCGCGGCCCAGACGAAGCTGCTGCGCTTCCCCGACATTCACGGCGAGCGGGTGGTCTTCAGCTACGGCGGCGACCTGTGGCTGGCCTCGACCGACGGCGGGCTGGCCACGCGGCTCACGGCCCATCCCGGCCTGGAGCTGTTTCCCCGCTTCTCGCCCGACGGCTCGCGCATCGCGTTCACGGGCCAGTACGACGGCGACGAGCAGGTCTACGTCATCCCGGCCTCCGGCGGCGTGCCGCGGCAGCTCACGTACTACCCGGCGCGCGGTCCGCTCGCGCCGCGCTGGGGCTACGACAACCAGGTCTACGACTGGTCGCCGGACGGGCAGGCGGTCCTGTTCCGCTCGCTGCGCTACAGCACCGACCTGTCGGACAGCCGACTGTTCCTCGCGTCGGCCGACGGCGGCCTGCCCGTGCCGCTGCCGATGCCCGAGTCCGGGGCGGGGGACCTGTCGCCCGACGGCACGCGCGTCGTCTACTCGCCGCTCTTTCGCGACTTCCGGACGTGGAAGCGGTACGAGGGCGGCTGGGCGCAGGAGCTCTACATCTTCGACCGCGAGACCCACGCGGTGGAGCGTGTGACCGAGCACCGGCGCGCCGACCGGGACCCGATGTGGATCGGCAACGCCATCTACTTCACCTCGGATCGCGACGGCACGCTCAACCTCTATGCGTACGACCTCGCGTCGCGCGAGACGATGCAGCTCACCCGCAGCGACACCTGGGACGTCCGCTGGCCGGGCGACGACGGCGTCGGCCGCATCGTCTACGAGCTGAACGGCGAGCTGCAGATCTACTCGATCGAGGAGGGCGCGTCGCGCCCGATCGCGATCATGGTGCCGGACGACGGGCTCGCGATGCGGCCGTCGCGGGTGGCCGCGGCCGATCTGATCGAGGACGCGGAGCTCAGCCCGCAGGGGGAGCGGGCGCTCTTCGTGGCGCGCGGCGACGTCTTCACGGCTCCCATCGAGAACGGTCCGACGCGCAACCTCACGCGCAGCTCGTCGGCGCACGACAAGTGGGCGCGCTGGTCGCCCGACGGCCGCCGCATCGCGTACGTCTCGGATGCGACCGGCGAGGACGAGATCTACCTCGTTGCGCAGGACGGCTCCGGCGAGCCGGAGCAGCTCACGACCGGCGGGCGGGCGATGCGCTACGCGCCGGAGTGGTCGCCGACGGGGAAGCACCTGGCCTTCGGCGACAAGGACGGCAGGCTGTACGTCATCGACGTCGAGACGCAGGTCGTCATCGACGTCGCCGACGAGGCGCGCGGCCCGCTGCGCGACTACGTCTGGTCGCCCCGCGGCGGCTACCTGGCATTCTCGATGAGCGACCCGACCGGGTTCCGCTCCATCTACGTCTGGAGCCTCGACGACCGCGAGCTGCACCGGATCACGGGCGAGTTCTTCCACGAATGGAACCCGGCCTGGGACCCGGACGGCGACTATCTCTACTACCTCTCCGACCGGCAGTTCGCGCCGCAGCTCGGCTCGTTCGAGTGGAACTACCTGGTCGATCGCGAGACCGGCATCTACGCGCTGGCGCTGCGGCGGGACGTCGAGCACCCGCTGCCGCCGGAGAGCGACGAGGTCGAAGTGACCGGCGGCGACGAGGAGTCGGACCCCGACTCGGAAGGCGGGGACGGCGAAGCGGATGACGAGGAAGACGGGGACGGGGACGACGAGGAACGGCCGATCGCCATCGACTTCGACGGGCTCGCCGGCCGCGTCGTGCGGCTGCCGGTGACGTTCGACAACTACGTCGGCCTGAGCGGCGCCGAGGACGGCGTCTTCGTCATCCGCGGCGGCGCCTCGTACTACGGCCGGCGCGGCGACGTGCAGCCGGCGCTGCAGCGCTTCACGTTCGAGGACCGCGAGACGCAGACCATCGCCGAGGGCATCCGCGGCTACGCTGTCTCGCGCGACGGCGAGCAGGTGCTGGTGCGCGAGGGCGGCGCGTGGAACGTCTATCCGGCCGGGGGCGGCGATGCCCGGAGGGTGTCGACCGCCGGAGTGATGGTCGACCGCGTGCCGGCCGAGGAGTGGACGCAGATCTTCGACGAGGTCTGGCGGCGGTTCCGCGACTTCTTCTACGTGGAGAACATGCACGGCTACGACTGGGAGGCGCTGCGCGACCGCTATCGTCCGCTGCTGGCGCACGTCGCCCATCGCTCGGATCTCAACTACGTCATCGGCGAGATGGTGGCGGAGCTGAGCGTGAGCCATGCCTACATCGCTGGCGGCGACTGGGAGGCGCCCGACCGTCCGGTGGTCGCCCTGCCGGGCGCCGTCTTCGAGCTCGACGCCGGCGCGGACCGTTACCGCATCGCGGAGATCTTCGCCGGCCAGAACGAGGAGCCGCGCTACCGGGCGCCGTTCACCGAGATCGGCGTCGACGCCCGGGTCGGCGACTACGTGCTGGCCGTCGACGGCGAGGAGCTGCGCGGGTCCGACAACCCGTACCGCGTGCTGCGCCACCGCGCGGACCGGCCGGTGCGGCTGACGCTGAACGACCAGCCGACGTTCGACGGCGCACGGGAAGTGACGTTCAACCCCGTCACCGAGGAGCGCAGCCTGCGCTACCTGGCCGAGGTCGAGGCCAACCGCCGCAGGGTGTCGGAGATGACCGACGGGCGCGTCGGCTACCTCCACGTCCCCGACATGGGCGCCGCGGGGATCCAGGAATTCATCAAGTGGTTCTACGGGCAGATCCGCAAGGAAGGCCTCGTCATCGACGTGCGCGGCAACGGCGGGGGCAACGTGTCGCAGATGCTCATCGAGCGCCTCGGGCGCCGCGTCCTCGGCACCGGCTTCGCGCGCACCTACGACACGCCGGACACCTATCCGGCCGTCGCCTTCCACGGGCACCTCGTCTGCATCCTCGACGAGGACTCGGCCTCCGACGGCGACATCTTCCCGTACCGCTTCCGCGAGGCGGGCCTCGGGCCGCTGATCGGCAAGCGCTCGTGGGGCGGCGTCATCGGCATCACCAGCCACGGCCCGCTGCTCGACGGCGGCTCGGTCAACGTCCCGCAGTTCGGCACGAACGGCGCCGACGGCAGCTGGGTGGTCGAGAACGTCGGCGTCGAGCCGGACATCGAGGTGGAGAACGATCCGCGCTCGGTCATCGCCGGCCGCGACCCGCAGCTCGAGCGCGCGGTCGAGGAGGTGCTGCGGATGATGCGGGAGAGCCCCAAGTCGCTGCCCGCCCGCCCGGCGCCGCCGGTGAAGACGCCGTAGCGTTTTGGGGATTCGGCGACGCCGCCGGGGGACGGGGATGCGATGGCACTGACAAGAGTCGAGCTCGAGAACTTCACCGCGTTCAAGAGCCTGAAGCTGGATCTGTGTCCCGGCATCAACGTCCTTGTCGGCGCCAACGGTACCGGCAAGACGCACCTGATGAAGGTGTGCTACGCGGCATGCGACGTCTCCAAGGGCACTGTGGGTTTCGCAGAGAAGCTGGTTTCGGTGTTCTTGCCCTCGGGCCGCGCTCTGGGGCGTCTGGTCAGGCGACAACAGGGGAGCACTCGCGGGTGGACAAAACTGTATCGTAACTCCATGACGTTGCGATCATCGTTCTCCAACCATGCCACGTCAGCAGCATCTGCACACACGATAGGCAGCAAGACATGGTTGGAGGAACGCGTCGAGAGTGCCTACGTTCCGGTCAAGGAGATGCTCTCCAATGCCCCCGGATTCCGCTCGCTCTACTCGAGGCGTGAAATCCACTTCGAGGAGGTCTACAGGGACATTCTGGACCGGGCGTACTTGCCATTGCTTCGAGGTCCCATGGACAAACAGCGTAAACTGTTGCTGGCGAGCCTCCAAGCTACCATTGACGGCAAGGTGACCGTGCAGAGGGAAGAGTTCTTCCTTCGCAACAAGCAGGGCAACCTTGAGTTCTCTTTGCTCGCTGAAGGCATACGCAAACTAGGCTTGCTATGGCTCCTGATACAGAACGGTACCTTACAGAGCGGCTCCGTACTATTCTGGGATGAACCGGAGACGAATCTGAACCCAAGGCTTTTTGGCAGTCTGGTGGACATCCTTCTTGAGTTGCAGCGCGGCGGCGTACAGGTTCTCCTGGCGACACACGACTACGTCATCCTCAAGGAACTTGACCTCCGCACTACCGCCGCCGATGAGGTAGCATTCCACTCACTGTACCGGAAGGAGGGGACGGGTGAGGTCATGTGCGCTACGACATACAGTTATCTGGAGATTCACCCGAACGCGATAGCCGATACCTTCACCGATCTCTACGACCGCGAGATCGAGCGCAGCTGGGGACAGGATGATCCTCACTGAAGGCGACCTGGAGATCCATGTCCCTCACGCGCTGAGTGGAGGGAAGTTCGACGGCGGCAGCCACGGGCTAAGGGCCGGCGCAAAAACAACTTCCGTTTTTTCGTTACATGGGTTCGATGGTGTAGTTCCATTTGGGCATTGAGCTGTCGGGTGTGATGCGTAGCTCCCGCATTTGCGTGTCGGTGACCTTGATGCCGGTCCTGTAGGTCTTGCGCACGAGATGCGCGCGCACGCGCAGTCCGGTGGCGGTGCGTGTGGTGCGCAGGTATTTCAGAATGGTCTGGTAGCTGTCGAGCGGGCGGGCGGCCCAGTTCTTGGTGATCTCGCAGAACAGGCGGTGTTCGATGGGGTTCCACTTCGACGTGGCCGGCGGGTAGTGGGCCACGGTCACGCGCAGGCCGTGGCGGTTGCAGAGGCGGTGCTGCAGGTTGAATTTCCAGGCGCGCGCGGTGCAACTGTTGCTGCCGCCGCCGTCGGCCAGGATCTGCAGGGCGTCGGCGTCGGGATAGTGGTTGCGGCCCTCGGTGCGCCACCATTTCTCGATGCAGTCGACGGCGAACGCCGGGGTGTCGGCGGTCTGGCCGACGAAGACGGTGCCGGCGTTGGCCCGCGGGTCGTAGATGCCGTAGGGGATGGCGAGGCCCTCGGCATCGGAGCGGAAGTCGTGGTCGTTGACCGGTTCGGGACTGCGGTCCCACTTGGCGCCGGGATTGAGGAACGTGCCGACGAGTTCCTTCTTCTTGGTATCGACGCTGATGACCGGGACGTTGTTGGCGGCGCAACGCTCGCGCAGTTCGGTGATGTGTCGAAACTGGTCGTCGCGCCTCGGATGCGAGGCCCCGGCGAGCTTCTTGTGGTTGACGCGCAGCGAATAGCCCATCGCCTTGAGCAGTCGAGCGACCGTCTGCGGGCAGACGTCGATGCCGAGCGCGCACAGTTCATCGGCGAGCTTGGCGGTCGTACGGCGTGTCCACTTCAGGCCGCTGACCGGGTCGCCGGCCGTCTCGTGCTCCATCAAGGCTTGGATGGCGGCGATGACTTCCGGCGTTTTTTTTCCGTCGACCGCCGTCCGCCGCCGGCGCGCCGCACCCGGTCGACCTCGACGTCACGCTCGGCCAGTTGCCGCCGGCCCGCAGCGACCGTCGACGGGTCGATGCCGAGCAGTCGGGCGATGCGCCGGTCACCGCCCCACCCGCACTTGAGCGCTTCGAGGCCGGCGAACAGGCGCCGCTGCCGCTCGTCGAGCAGGCTGGCGAACAACACGATGGCGGCGCGCAACTCGTCGGGCATCAGGTCGGCGTCGGGTAGGGGTTGTCCCAATCCGGGCGTGGCCAGCAGCAGGCGTCTGGCGCGCACTTGGTGCGTCTGGTGCGCACGGTCGGCCGCGCAGTAGAGGAACTGGCCGGCGAGCTTGTGCCGTGTCAGCCGCCCGTCATCGACGAGCTTGCGCAGCGCGTCCCGGGTGCCGACACCGAGCAGGTTGTCCAACTCTTCGGCGACGTGTCCGGCCTCGGCGTGATTGACGAACGTCTCGGCGGTTGCGATCAGGGTGCCGGCGCGGGAGAAGCGGACCCCGGCGAAGGACCACAGGCCGCGCTCGTCGAAGTGGGCGAGCTGGTCGAGGGTGTAGTAGCCGCCGCGATGCGAGTAGCTGGTGCGGGCGTCGATGTCCTTGAGCTTGCGGAACGCGGTGCGCCTGCTGGCGCGGGCGCCGAGCGCGGCCATGACCTCGGCCAGCGAGGCGATGGTCTGGTTGCGGAGCAGGGCGAGGATCGTGTCGGCGGAGAACTGGATTGGTCTCATTATGGCACCATTGCGGACTCCTATTCCCGCAATGATGCCATAACCAGAACGGGCTGCACCTCTCAGAATCCAGAAAATATCCGTCCTGGCAGGACTGGTCGCCGATCACGAGAGTTGCGACGCCGGTGTGCTCTACTGCGAGACTACAGGAGCTTCTAGGAAGTTATTTTTGCGTGGACCCTAAGTCACTGCATGAAGGCGGTGGACTTCGTTGTCGAGCTCGCCGATCGATATCTATTCGTCGAGGTGAAGGATCCTCAGCAGCAGCAGGCTACCGCGCAAAGGCGCAACAAGTTCATCGCAAAAATGCGAAGCGGTCAACTTGAGAAGGATCTCAAGTGCAAGTATCGGGATTCCTGGCTGTACGAATGGGCGGCGGGGCGGGCCGAAAAGCCGATCGAGTATCGTGTGTTGATTGCCTTGAACACGTTGAGCGCGGCAGATCTGTTGACCAGGACGGAATCCCTCGCGAGGAATCTACCGCGGCGTGGACCGAACAACCAGCCGTGGCGCCGCGAAGTTGTTCGTGCCTGTGGCATCTTCAACCTCGCATCGTGGAACCGCCGGTTCCCGAGCCATCCTGCGAGGCGACGCCCGTGAAGCCGCCGATTGCCGCCCGCCGGCCGCACCGCCTCGAGCGGCACGGCGACGTGCGCGTCGACGAGTACTACTGGCTGCGCGAGCGCGACGATCCCGAGGTGCGCGCCCATCTCGAGGCCGAGAACGCCTATCTCGAGCACCGGCTGCAGCATGTGCGCGAGCTGCGCGACCGCCTGTTCGAGGAGATCAAGGGGCGCATCAAGCAGACGGACGTGTCGGCGCCCTATCGGGACGGCACCCACCGCTACTACTGGCGCTACGAGGACGGGCGGCAGTACCGCATCTACTGCCGGACCCCGCTGGACGCGGACGCCGAGCAGGTCGTGCTCGACGTCAACCTCCTGGCCGAGGGGCACGAGTTCTGCGACGCGGCGATCCTGGCCGTCAGCCCGGACGAGCGGCTCCTGGCGTACGCGGTCGATACCGTGGGGCGCCGGCGCTACGCCATCCGCTTTCGCGACCTCGCGACGGGCGCCGACCTGCCGGACGTCATTCCGGACGTCGTGTGCGACGCGGTCTGGGCGAACGACAACCGGACACTGTTCTACACCCGCCAGGATCCGACCACGCTGCGGCCGTTCCAGGTGCTGCGGCACTCGCTGGGCCGCGACGTCTCGACGGACGAGCTGGTCTACGAGGAGGGCGACGAGACCTTCAGTTGCGGCGTCGGGAAGAGCCGCTCGAAGCGCTACATCCTGATCGGCTCGCACCATACGCTGACGTCCGAGTACCGCTACGCCGACGCGGATGGGCCGGACGGCGGCTTCACGGTCTTCCTGCCGCGGCAGCGCGGCCACGAGTATCAGATCGATCACTACCGGGGGCGCTTCTACATCCGCAGCAACGCGGCGGCGCGCAACTTCCGGCTGCTGGAGACGCCCGACGAGCGGCCCGCGCAAGCGCACTGGCGCGAGCTGGTCCCGCACCGCGACGACGTCCTGCTGGAGACGTTCGAGCTGTTCCGCGACCATCTGGTCCTGCAGGAACGGCGCGACGGCCTGGTGCGGCTGCGGGTGCGGCCGTGGGACGGCGGCGGCGACCACGACGTGGCCTTCGCCGAACCCGCCTACGACGCGTTCATCGACGCCCACAACCACATGGACGACACGCACGTCCTCCGCTTCGGATACAGCTCGCTGAGCACGCCGGCGTCGACCTTCGACTACGACATGCGGACGCACGAGCGCACGCTGGTCAAGCGGGACGAGGTGCTGGGCGGCTACGATCCGGCGCGCTACCGCACCGAGCGGCTGCACGCCGTCGCCGCCGACGGCGCGCGCGTGCCGATCTCGCTGGTCGCGCGGCGGGACACGCCCCGGGACGGCACCAGCCCGCTGCTGCTCTACGGCTACGGCGCCTACGGCATCAGCATGGACGCGGGCTTCAGGTCGCCCCGGCTGAGCCTGCTCGACCGCGGGTTCGTCTACGCCATCGCCCACGTCCGGGGCGGCGAGGAGCTCGGCCGCCGCTGGTACGACGACGGCAAGCTGCTGAACAAGAAGAACACCTTCACGGACTTCATCGCCTGCGCCGAGCGGCTCACCGAGCTCCGCTACACTTGTCCGGAGCGGCTGTTCGCCATGGGCGGGAGCGCGGGCGGCCTGCTGCTGGGCGCGGTCCTCAACCTGCGGCCGGACCTGTTTCACGGCGCGGTCGCGCAGGTCCCCTTCGTCGACGTGGTCACGACGATGCTCGACGAGAGCATCCCGCTGACGACCGGCGAGTACGACGAATGGGGCGATCCGGGCGTCGAGCGCTACTACGAATACATCAAGTCGTACTCGCCGTACGACAACGTGTCGGCCCGGCGCTATCCGCACCTGCTGGTGATGGCCGGCCTGCACGACTCGCAGGTGCAGTACTGGGAGCCGGCCAAGTGGGTGGCCCGGCTGCGCGCCCGCAAGACGGACGACAACCTGCTGCTGCTGAAGACCAACCTGGACGCGGGCCACGGCGGCGCCTCGGGCCGCCACGAGCGCTACCGCGAGACCGCGCTGCAGTACGCGTTCCTGCTCGGGCTTCCATAGGACGGGCTGCGCCCCGATCCCCCCCCGGCGTCCGCTCCCTCCGGGACCCCTACGCCCCGCGCCGCCGCCAGCGGCGTCAGTGCGGGCGGTTGGCCATGAACAGGCCGACGCCGGCGGCGGCCATGAGGATCCCCAGATAGAACAGCGGCGACGGGCTCTCGCGCGGCGGATTGTAGAGCATCGCCACGAACACGGCGACGACCGGCGCGCCGGCGAAGACGAGCGGCGGCACCACCGTCGGCCGGCCGCCGTTGACGAGCGCCAGCACGATGCCCAGCGCGCCGAGCGCGCCCAGCACGCCGGCCCCGAACGTGAAGGCCACGCCGCTGGTCGACTCGAACACGTTCCAGGTTCCGGCGCGGGCCACCATCGCGCCCGGGACAGCGATGGCCACGACCAGGTACGCCAGCCCCACCAGCAGGAACGAGTGGACCCCGCTGCCGCCCAGCGCGGCCTGGCCCTTGTGCAGCGTCGGGATGTAGGTACCCCAGCTCAAGACGGTGAGCAGGACGAACAGCAACCAAGTATTCATGGCGCCATTCTAGTATGGTAGGGTCCCTGGACTCATGGCGCGCTGGATGCTGGCTCTCGCGGTCGCGGCTCTCTACGTCCTGCACCAGGACGTCTGGTTCTGGGACACCGCCCGGCCGCTCGTGTTCGGGTTCCTGCCGATCGGCCTCTTCTACCACGCCGCGTACTCGGCCGCCGTGGCCGTGCTCATGGTGCTGCTGATCCGCTTCGCGTGGCCGGCCGGCCTGGAACGCGAGGCCGAGGCGCGCGGCGAGCTGCGGGCGGGCGGCGGTGCGACGGACAGCGCGCGGGGAGCCCGCGGACGATGATCCCCGCGCTGGTGGTGTTCGCCTACCTGGGCGTCATCCTCTACATCGGCATCTTCGCATTCCGGCGCTACCGGCAGGTCGACGCCGAGGGCTACTTCCTGGCCGGCCGATCGCTGGGCCCCGCCGTGTTCCTCCTGTCGCTGTTCGGGACGAACATGACCGCCTTCACCATCCTCGGCTCGGCGGGCCACGCGTTCTCGAACGGCATCGTCACGTTCGGGCTGATGGCGTCGTCGTCGGCCCTGGTGATTCCGGTCGCCCTGTTCTTCATCGGCACCCGGATGTGGGCGCTGGGCAAGCGGCACGGCTTCATCACGCCGGTGCAGATGTTCCGCGACCGCTGGGAGTGCACGCACATCGGGACGGCCATCTTCGCCCTGCAGGCGGCGCTGCTCGTGCCCTACATCATCATCGCCGTCATGGGCGGCGGCACCACGCTCAGCGCCGTCAGCGGCGGCGCCGTGCCGTACTGGCTGGGCGGCGGCGTGGTCGCGGTCGTCGTGATGAGCTACGTGTTCTTCGGCGGCATGCGCGGCACCGCGTGGGTCAACACGTTCCAGACGGTGCTGTTCCTGTGCTTCGGCGCGGCCGCGCTGATCCTGGTCGGATCGAGCATCGGCGGCTACCCGCAGGCGATGGAGTCGCTGCTGGGGGCCGAGGGCACCGCGTCGCTGCTGACCCGCGAGCGGATCTCCCCGCGCTTCTTCCTGAGCTACACGTTCATCCCGCTGTCGACCATCGTCTTCCCGCACATCATCATCTTCTGCTTCACCGCGCGCCGGATGCAGCAGTTCAAGAGCACGGTGACCTTCTATCCGCTGTGCATCCTGGCCATCTGGCTGCCCTGCGTCTTCCTGGGCGTCGCGGCCAACGCCATGCACGACGTCCCGGCCATCGCCGCGAAGCTCGACGCGCGGGCGCTGCTGGCCGCGGGCGACGCGGCGCTGTCGGCGGCTCAGGTGGCCGAGCTGCAGCAGGTGGCCGCCGGCGACGACGTCATCATCCTGATGCTCGAGCACTACGCGCCGCTGTGGCTGGCCGGCATGCTGGGCGCCGGGATCATGGCTGCCGTGATGGCCAGCGACTCGCAGATTCTCGCGCTCTCGACCATGTTCACGGAGGACGTGTTCGCGTTCTACGGCGGGAAGCGGCGCTTCGGCGAGCGGGCGCAGGTGCAGACCGGCCGGCTGTTCGTGGTGCTGATCGCGGCCGTGGCGTACGCGATTGCCCTGCGGGCGCCGCCCGGCATCTTCAACCTGGCGGTGCAGTACGCGTTCTCCGGCTACTCGGCGCTGTTCCCGCTGCTCGTGGCCGCGCTCTTCTGGAAGCGCAGCACGAAGTGGGGCGCGCTGGCCGTGACCGTGTGGACCGCCGGGTCCGTGGCGGCCATCGCGGTCTTCCAGGCCGCCGTGCCCGCGCCGCCGCCCGGCACGGTCGTGCCGTTCTGGACGGTCGGGGCCGTCGACGTCATCACGCGCACGCCGGGCGGGACCGCCGTCTGGGGCTACATGCCCGTGGTGCCGATGACGCTCGTCTCCGCGCTGCTGATGGTCGTCGTCTCGTGGCTGACGCGCCGGCCGAGCGACGCCGCGCTGGCCCGCTACTTCTCCGCGCCGGCCACGCCGGAGCGCGCGTAGCCGGGGCGTCAATCCCAGCTTGCGACGGATGCGAGCCGGGATGGATACCTGCCCCTGGGACGTGATCTTCGATTCGGTCCTGTCCATGTGCCTGCTCCCGGCGCCGCGCGCCGGCGGGACCGCCGTCCGGGGTCGGCGATACGAGGCAGTTCCGGCTCAGAAGCGGAACTGGCGGGTGAGCTTCACGACGTAGGCACGGTTCTGCAGCATCGGAAAGCCGCGGTTCATCCAGGTGTCCCGCTGATCGTTGTAGACGACGAACAGCTCGCTCCCCGGCTGATACTCCCAGCGCAGACGCACGTTCGTGCTCAGCACGTTGTTGGTCGAGTTGTGCTGCAGCAGCGCGCTGGTGAACATGCGGGGCGTGAAGGTGTAGGTGAGCCGCGTCGTGGCCACCTGGGCCGTGAAGCTCCCTTGCGGCAGCGTGATCCGGTTCCACGAGATGCTGGGCTCGACCGCGAACTGCCGCGAGACCTCGATGCGGCCCCGCGAATAGCCGACCGCGGTGATGTCGCCGCCGAAGAACTGGCCGTGCTGCAGCGAGAGGCTTCCCGCCACCCGCCGGTGCGGTCCCATCTCGTAGGACACCTGGAAGTCCGTGAACTCGTAGCCGCCGACGGGGATGGTCACCTCGTCGGTGATCGCGAAGGGCAGGGGGAGGAACTCGTAGTCCTGCTGGATGTCCGCGCTCAGGCTGTCGCTGTTCTCGAAGCTGGTCTCGAAGCGGCCCGACAGGATGCGGGTCTCGAGCTGCCCCGCGCCGTTCTCGATGTAGTCGACGCTCCCGCCCCAGGTGAACTGGCGCACCGCCTCGATGCCTTCCGGCCGCGGGCTGAACTGCGCGTACACGTAGCTGCGCCGGAAGTCCTCGCGGCGCATGAAGCCGATCTCCGGGTTGAAGTTGCGGCCGACCTGCAGGTGATCGGCGAGCAGTCCGTAGAGGTCGCCCTCGTAGGAGAATGCCGCCCGGTAGCTCTCGTTCCTGCCCTGCAGGCCCGGGGTGTTCGTGCGCGCGTAGTAGCCGTACATGTTCACGTTGTCGTAGAACGAGAACGACCCGTCGAGGCCGTACGCCTGGTTCGCGCCGTCGCCCCGCAGCGAGACCGAGCGGTTGGTGAAGATGGCGCCGACGCGGCTCCGGCGCAGGATGTCGCGCTTGACGCGCAGCACGCTGAAGTTGGTCGGCAGGGCATCGCCGGCTCGCGCGTCGCCGGTCTGGATGTTGATTGCCCCGACGCTGAAGTCGCCCACCTTGCCGGTCAGGCGTCCGCCGCCCACGATCGGCACCGTCCGCCCTCCCTGGTCCAGGCCGATGCGCCGGCTGAAGAAGAGCGTCGGCGCGTCGCCGGGCGGGAATACGCCTGGCGGCGCGTTGAGGATGCCCCGCGTGGATCCGCCGAAGTCGCCGAAGCCGGCCACCCGCCCGAAGTCGAAGATGCCCTGGCTTTCGAGGAAGAACTCGCGCTTCTCCGGGAAGAACAGGCTGAACCTCGTCAGGTTGATCTGCTGCTCGTCCACCTCCACCTGCGCGAAGTCGGTGTTGTAGGTGAAGTCCGCCGTCAGGTTCTCCGTGAGGCCGTACTTGACGTCGACGCCGCCGCTCCCGTCGCCGTCGTTCGAGATCGGCGGCACGACCGTCCGGTCGGTGTTGAGCGAGCCGATCGCGTAGGGCTTGATCTCGAACGTGCGGCTGTCCGCCGGCACCTCCAGGCCCACCAGGGTGCCGGCGACCGACAGCCGGAACTGCCCCGGACCGGCCGAGATCGGCACCGCCGTCAGATACGCTTCTTCGTAATTCGACCGGATGTCCCGGCCCAACTGGATGCCCCATACCTGGTCGGCCCCGGGCCGGAAGCGGAGCGACTGGAACGGAATCTCCATCTCGACGGTCCAGCCTCCGTCGAAGCGGCCGGTGCGCACGTCCCAGACGGGGTTCCAGTCGGGATTCGGGTTGCCCTCGTCGGTGACCTGCCGGTCGCTGAAGCCCCCGATGGGATTGACCCGGAAGGCGAAGCCGTTGCGGCGGTCGTAGAAGGTGTCGAGCACGACGATGTACCCGTCGTTGTTGATGAGCTGGAACGAGTCGCGCTGCATCTCGTTGGCGACCCACGCCGACTCGGGCACCGACTCGTGGACGCGGGCCCCCACGTAGATCGACTCGTCGTCGAAGAAGATCCAGTTGTCGGTACGCTCCGTGGCCGGGGCGCCCTCGTCGGGGGCCTGCTGGATGAAGCCGCCGAACGGCTCCACACGCGCGTAGATCGGCTCGTCGAGGACGCCGTCGAGCTGCAGGGGCTCATCGATGCGGACGGCGCGGACCGTCGCCCCGCCCCGCGCGTCGCGGGTGATCGTGGCCGGCGGCAGCGGGGCGGGCGGACCATCGATCACGGGGCCCGCGGGCTGGAATCCCGCCGGCGGGAGTGTGAGATGCCGTGGCTCCGTGCCTGCGGGGTCCTGTGGCGCGGCCGCCAGCGGGGCTGTCCCGGACAGCACCCCACCGCACAACATGAGCGCGCCGGCGAACCTTGCGGTCCGTCTCGTGCGAGCCGCCTTTCCGTCGGGCTGATCCATCGACATGCAAGTGAGTCTGACAGGATCTGACACGTCGCATGGCTACTCTGGCCGGATCCACGGCGAGCCGCACGTGGAGAAGGGGGTGCGACCATGCAGATCATCCTGGAAGCCATCGCCGGCCTGACGCTGGGCGAACCGATCGTCGAGCGTCAGATGGCCATGTTGCCGCTGCTCGACGGCAGCGCGGGTGCCGCCCCGCGCGCCTACCTGACGCTGGACGAGGCGCTCGAAGCGGGGACGGCGCAGGTAGCCGAGGTGTCGCACGACGGGAGCGTCCCGGAGCTGCTGTTCAGGAACGGGGGCGACAGGCCGGTGCTGCTCGTCGAGGGCGAGGAGCTGGTCGGCGCCCGGCAGAACCGGACGCTCAACGTCTCGATCCTGGCGCCGCCGCAGCAGGAGACCCGGATTCCGGTGTCGTGTGTCGAGCGCGGCCGCTGGGGATACGACGACGACGTCGTGTTCCGGCGCTCGGACCGCGCGCACTTCGCCCGCGGCCGCCGGAGCAAGCTCGAGTCGGTCAGCCGGGGCATGAGCCGCGATCCGGACAGCCGCCACTCGGATCAGGGCGCCGTGTGGGACGCGATAGACGACAAGATGGCGGCCATGTCGGTGAGCTCGCCCACCGACGCGATGGGGGCCGTCTACGAGCGGCACCGCGGGTCCCTCGAGGACTACGTCGCGGCGTTCCGGCATCGGCCCGGGCAGGTCGGTGCCGTGTTCCTGGTCGGCTCCCGCTTCGCGGGCCTCGATCTGTTCGCGCACGAGTCCACCTTCGCCCCGTTGCTGCCGAAGCTGTTGCGCGGCTACGCGCTCGACGCGCTGGAGGCGGATGCGAAGAACGGGCACGGGCCGCCGCCGGCGGCGGCGCATCGACTGATCGCCGGCGTCGTCGCGGCGGAGGCCCGCGACTACCCGGCCGTCGGACTGGGCCGCGACGTGCGCATCGACAGCCCGGCGGTGGCCGGCGCGGCCCTGGTGGCCGGCGATGAGGTGCTGCACCTGGCGGCGTTCGGCCGCGACGGCCAGGCGGATTCGTTCGAATCCGGAAGGTATCGCCGCGCCAGCCAGCGCCGCTCGCGTCACTCGCGGCGGGGGTGACGCAGGGAGGGGACCGGCGACGCGCCGGTTTCCCCTGTCCGGCGTCAGAGAATGGACTGCCGGAAGCCGCCCAGGCCCGCGAACCTCGCTTCGTCTCCCAGGTCGTGCTCGATGCGCAGCAGGCGGTTGAACTTCGCGGTGCGCTCGCCGCGGCAGCCGGACCCGGTCTTGATGTGGCCGCAGCCGGTGGCCACGGCGAGATCGGCGATGAACGTGTCCTCGGTCTCCCCGGAGCGGTGGGACATGTACGCGCCGTAGCCGTGCTGCTGCGCGAGGCGGACGGTCTCGAGCGTTTCGGAGACGGTCCCGATCTGGTTCAGCTTGACCAGGATCGAGTTGCCGACGCCGCGCTCGATGGCGCGCCGCAGGATGCCCGGGTTGGTGCAGAAGATGTCGTCGCCGACCAGCTCGACCCGCTGGCCGAGCGACGCGGTCAGCCGCGCCCACCCGTCCCAGTCGTTCTCCGCGAGCGCGTCCTCGATCAGGATGATCGGGTAGCGGCCGATCCACGAGCGCCACAGCTCGATCATCTCGATCGTGCTCCGCGTGGACTGGCCCGACTTGAACGCCACGTAGGTGCTGTCGCGCCACATCTCGCTGGTGGCCGGATCGAGGCAGAGCGCGATGTCGGCGCCGGGGCGGTAGCCGGCCTTCTCGATGGCCGCGAGGATGAGCTCGACCGCCTCCTCGTTGCTCGCGAGGTCGGGCGCGAAGCCGCCCTCGTCGCCGATGCCGGTCGACTTGCCGCGCTCCCTGAGCAGGGCCCGCAGGGCGTGGAAGGTCTCGATGCCCATGCGCAGCGCCTCGGCGAACGACGGCGCGTTGTGCGGGGCGATCTTGAACTCCTGGAAGTCGACGGTGTTGTCGGCGTGCCGCCCTCCGTTGATGACGTTGAGGCAGGGGACGGGCAGCAGCGCCGCGCCGTTGCCGCCGAGGTGGCGGTACAGCGGCACGCCGGCCGCCGCGGCGGCGGCGCGGGCGGCGGCCATCGAGACGCCGAGCATGGCGTTGGCGCCCAGCCGCGACTTGTTCGGGGTGCCGTCGAGCTCGATCATCCGCTGGTCGAGGCCGCGCTGATCGGCGGCGTCGCGGCCGCTGAGCGCCCGGTTGATCTCGCCGTTGACGTTGGCGACCGCCTGCCGCACG
Source organism: Vicinamibacterales bacterium (assembly GCA_963665465.1). Lineage (GTDB taxonomy): Bacteria > Acidobacteriota > Vicinamibacteria > Vicinamibacterales > UBA8438 > JAAXGX01. Next base: position 1,136,633 of record OY762226.1, on the reverse strand, counting down.
CCCTTGCCGCCGTAGCGCGGGCCGCCGTCCCGCAACTCGGCCGCCTCGCGTTCGCCGGTCGAGGCGCCCGACGGCACGCGTGCCGCCGCGACGGTCCCGTCGTCCAGGTGGACCCGCGCCTCGACCGTGGGATTGCCCCGGGAATCGATGACTTCGAGCGCGTCGATCGTGCGTATCTTCATTGCTTTCCGGATTGCCGTCTGGCCCCTGCCGCCTGATGCCGGCGAACAGTATACAGCCGCGCCGGCGGCGACGATTGCCGGGCTACGGACCCTGTGCGGCAGCCGGGGAGGGCTGCTCGGGGGCATGCGCCCGGATGAGGTCGATGAACATCGCGCCGTAGCGCTCGAGCTTGGCGGAGCCGACGCCGGGAACCTCCGCGAACTCGGCCAGCGAGCGCGGCTGCCGCTCCGCCATCTCCACGAGGCTCGCGTCGTGGAAGATGACGTAGGGCGGCACGCCCTGGCTCTCGGCGAGCTCGCGGCGCCGCGCCCGCAGCGCGTCGAACAGCGCCTGGTTCTCCGGGCGAAGCGCCGACCGGACGCGGTCGCGCGCCTCCCGCGCGCCGCGGCGCTGGGCCGGCGCACGGGCGTCGCGGCGGAGCTCCACGCTGGTTTCGCCGCGCAGCACGGGCCGCGCCGCCGGGGTCAGCCGCAACGAGCCGTAGCCGTCGACGTCCACGCTCAACAGGTCGCGCGCCACGAGCTGGCGGACGAGCGACCGCCACTGGCCGGCGTCGAGGTCGGCGCCGACGCCGAACGTCGGGATGCGGTCGTGTCGGAAACGCCGGATCCGCTCGTCGTCCTTGCCGCGCAGCACGTCGATCACGTAGCCGACGCCGAAGCGCTGGCCGGTCCGGTAGACGCACGACAGGGCCTGCTGCGCCGCCTCGGTGGCGTCCCACGACTCGGGGGGCTGCAGGCAGTTGTCGCAGTTGCCGCATCGTTCCGGCGGCGTCTCCCCGAAGTACGCCAGCAGCGACCGTCGCCGGCAGGTCGCCAGCTCGCAGTAGCCCAGCATCGTGTCCAGCTTGCGGATCTCGATCCGCTTGCGCGCCTCGTCGGCCTCGGAGCCGTTCACCATCTGCCGCAGCATGATCACGTCCTGCAGGCCGTAGGCCATCCAGGCCGTGGCGGGCAGCCCGTCGCGGCCGGCGCGGCCGGTCTCCTGGTAGTACGCCTCGAGGCTCTTCGGCAGATCGAGGTGGGCGACGAAGCGGACGTCCGGCTTGTCGATGCCCATGCCGAAGGCGATCGTGGCGACGATGACGACGCCCTCGCCCCGCACGAACGCGTCCTGCGCCGCGCTGCGCTCCGCGCCGCCGAGGCCGGCGTGGTAGGGCCGGGCGTCGATGCCGCGTCCCCGCAGCCACTCGGCCGTCTCCTCGACCCGCCGCCGCGACAGGCAGTAGACGATGCCGGCGTCGCCCCGGTGCTCGGCGTCCAGGAGCCGGGCCAGCTGCTCGCGCGGCCCCTGCTTCGGCACGACCCGGTAGCGGATGTTCGGCCGGTCGAAGCCGCCGACGAACACGCGCGCAGCGGTCAGGCCGAGCCGCTCGAGGATCTCGCGCCGCGTCGGCTCGTCGGCGGTGGCCGTCAGCGCAATCCGCGGCACGTCCGGATACCGCTCGCCGAGCGTCGAGAGCTGCAGGTACTCGGGCCGGAAGTCGTGTCCCCACTGCGAGACGCAGTGCGCCTCGTCGATGGCGAAGAGCGCCAGGTCGACCTCGTCGAGCAGCGCCAGCGTGCGCTCGCCGAGCAGCCGCTCCGGGGCTACGTAGAGCAGATCGACGAGCCCGGCGCGCAGCCGCGCCTCGACGTCGTGCGCCTCGCGCGCGGTGAGCGTGGAGTTGAGGAACGCGGCCCGCACGCCGATCTGGAGCAGCGCGGCGACCTGATCGCGCATCAGCGCGATCAGCGGCGAGACGACGACGGCCGCGCCGCTGCGGACGAGCGCCGGAATCTGGTAGCAGAGCGACTTGCCGCCGCCGGTCGGCATCAGCACGAGGCCGTCGCCGCCCGCGATCACGTGCTCGATGATCGTCTCCTGCTGCCCGCGGAAGCGGTCGTAGCCGAAGACGCGGCCGAGCAGATCCTGCGCCCGAGACGGCATCCGGCCATCGTACTACGCCCGTCCCCAACCGGCGCCCCAAGGCGCGCACAGCGCGCCTCGGCGGGAGCGGCGCGGGGCTGCGGGGTCCCCGCAAGCGGACGCCGGGGGCTTGGGGCGCAGCCCCATCTGGAGGAAGGCGCGCACGGCGCGCCTCGGCGGGAGCGGCGCGGGGCTGCGGGGTCCCCGCAAGCGGACGCCGGGGGCTTGGGGCGCAGCCCCATCTGGAGGAAGGCGCGCACGGCGCGCCTCGGCGGGAGCGGCGCGGGGCTGCGGGGTCCCCGCAAGCGGACGCCGGGGGCTTGGGGCGCAGCCCCATCTGGAGGAAGGCGCGCACAGCGCGCCTCGGCGGGAGCGGCGCGGGGCTGCGGGGTCCCCGCAAGCGGACGCCGGGGGCTTGGGGCGCAGCCCCATCTGAATGAAGCCCAGCCCCGGCTGAATGACGCTACGCCGCCGGGCGGTTGGCGGCCAGCACGCCGCCGGCCAGCACGACGCCCGCCACGTCGAAGATCGGTACGCCCAGGCCGGCCATGGTGAACGTCGGGCCGGGCGCGAGGAGCAGGCCGGCCGCCGCGAACACCGCGAGCCGCAGCCCCACCGGCAGGGGCGAGCGGAACTGTCCGGCGATGCCGGCGGCGAAGCAGGTGACGCCGAGCGTCGCGATGGCGACCGGGAGCAGCATGTCGAGCAACCCGGCCGGCTCGCCCGTGGCCGTCAGCATCAGCAGCTCCGGCCGGTAGATGAACATGTAGGGCAGCGTGAAGCCGACGAGGGCGAAGCGGAACGCGGCGATGCCGGTGGGCATGATGCGCGTGCCCGCGATCGACGACGCGGCGTAGGCCGCGAGCGCGACGGGCGGCGTCACCATCGACATCATCCCGAAGTAGAAGATGAACAGGTGCGCCGCCAGCGGGATTACCCCGAGATTGCCGAGCACCGGGCCGATGAGCGTCGCCATCAGGAGGTAGCAGACCGCCGACGGCAGCCCCATCCCGAGGATGATCGACGACACCATGATCAGGACGAGCGCGAGGAAGAGGCTCTGCTCGGCCAGCGGGATGATCGTCGCCGGCAGGCGGGTGCCGATACCGGTCAGCGTGACGACGCCGATGATGATGCCGACGCACGCGGCGGCGGCCACCAGCGGGACCACGCCGCGGGCCGCGTTGACGAGCCCCGTGAGCGTGCGGTGGGGGTCGAGCCGGGTCGTCGGGTTGATGCTGCTGACCAGGACGATGGCGACCAGCGAGAGCGTGACCGCGCGAAACGCCGTATAGCCCAGAATCAGGAACAGGATGAGGCTGCCCAGCGCCGTGAAGAAGACGATGCCCGCCGCCCGGCCGCTGCCCGTCGCGCCGACCGTCGCGACCGGCTCGGCCGAGGAGTCCGGCGACGTGATCGACATCCGCCGGGCATGGAAGTGCACGATCAGCAGCAGCGACAGGTAGTACAGGATCGCCGGGATCAGCGCGGCGCGGATGATCTCCAGATACGTCACCGGCGGGTCGACGATCTCGAGCATCATGTAGGCGCCGGCGCCCATGACCGGCGGCATGAGCGCCCCGCCCGAGCTGGCGGCGGCCTGCACGCCGGCCGCCGTCACCGGCTGGAAGCCGGCGCTGCGCATCATCGGGATGGTGAACGTCCCGGTGGTGGCCGTGTTGGCGACCGCGCTGCCCGAGAGCGACCCCATCAATCCGCTGCTCAGCACCGCCACCTTCGCCGGGCCGCCGGAGCTGCGGCCGAAGACGCGCTGCGCGAAGTCGACGATGAAGCGCGTCGCGCCGGTCGCCTCCAGGAAGGCCCCGAAGATGACGAACAGGAAGACGTACGTGAACATGACGTTCAACGCGACGCCGAAGATGCCCTGGCTGTGGAGGAACGTCTGCGCCACGACGCGCGGGATGGTGTAGCCGCGGTGCGGGAACAGCCAGTCCGGAAACGCGGAGCCGAACAGCGCGTAGAGGATGAAGGCCCCCGCCAGCAGCGGCAGCGCCAGGCCGAGGGCCCGCCGGGCCGCCTCGACGACGAGCAGCAGGCCGACGAAGCCGATCGTCGTGTCGAGCGCGGTCTCGAAGCCGGCCCGGTTGCCGAGCGTCTGCCCGTCGATCCACCACGCGTCGAAGATCGGATCGCTCTGCACCACGATGTAGCCGCAGCAGCACACGGCGAGAAGCGCGAGCGCGACGTCGCCCGCGCGCGCCCGCGGATCGTCCTTCAGCCCGGGATGGACGGGGACGTTCAGGAAGCACAGCGCCAGCCCCACCAACGCGAAGAAGGCGAGGCGGCTCTGCGGGGCCAACAGCGGATAGTTGACCTCGAGCAGCGTGAAGGCGCACAGAAGGACGCCCAGCCCGCTGCTCACCGCGAGCCTGAGATCGCGTCGGGGCCGGGTCTCAGCCACAGGCGCCTACTGCGGCCAGATCCCGGCTTCCTCGTAGAAGCGAATGGCGGCGGGATGGAATTCCGTTCCGGTGTCGCGCACGACGTTGCGCGGGTTGATCGCCCGCCCGGCCGCGTGCTTCTCGACGACCAGCGCCTGGTTCTCGTACAGCAGCCTGACCGCGTTGTAGATCAGGTCGTCGGGGGCGTCGGCGGACGCGATGAGGTGCATCGAGCCGACGTCGAGCCCCTCGAACGGCTCGCCCTGCCCGCGGTAGGTCTCGGCCGGAATGGTCGCCGGACGGAAGAAGAGGTACTCGTCGATCAACTGCTGCTTCTCCGTCTCGCCGAACGGGATGAACGTGAGCTCGAGCGACGCCGCCGCCTGGGTGATCGAGGCAGTCGGCACGGCGCCCCCGAGGAACGTCGCGTCCGCGGAGCCGTCCGTCAGCATGTCGACCGCCGCCTGCTGCGTGGCGTTGAGCGGCGAGAACTCGTCGTAGGTGACGCCGTGCGCCGCGAGCAGCGGTTCCACGAAGTACTCGAAGCCGGCCCCCGCCGGGCCCACCGTGACACGCCGCCCGCGCAGGTCGTCGAGCGTGGCGATGCCGGACGAGGACTGCGTCACGAACAGGGCGACGTTGGGCGCGAGCGTCATGACCGAGCGGACGGAATAGGCGCGGTCCCAGCCCTCGGTGCCGCGCACGGCGAAGTAGGTGATCGCCGCGTTCGACAGCGCGAGGTCCAGCTCGCCGCTCGCGAGCCGGCGGATGTTCTCCTGCGACCCGCTCGTCGCCTCGGCGGTCACGCTGTAGCCCAGCTCGGCGCCCGTCTCGTTGAGCGCCTCCGCGAGCGCGCTCCCGACCACGAAGAAAGCGCCGCCGGGCGGGGCGGTGCCCATGCTGAGGAAGCGGCGCTCCGGCGCATCGCCGGCGTCCCCCGCGTCGCCGCCGCCGCAGGCGGCGGTCAGCGCGAGCACCAGGAGAAGAGGCAGCAGCCGTGAGGCAAACGGTACGTGGCGTTGCATATCCGCCTATGGTACTACGACACAGCGCCGGGCCTTCATCTCGAAGCGCGGCAGGCTGCCCGCGGCGACCGTACTGACCGGGACGTTGAGGCCGAGCGCCACGCGCAGCCGCTGCTCGATCCGCCGGCAGACGGCGTCGGGCTGCTCCGCGGACGGGTCGAGCTCGACCTCGACCGCCACCGCCCGCAGCGCGCCGCGCGAGGTGACCGTCGCCCGGTACTCGACCACCTCGGCAACCGCCCGCAGCACGGCCTCGATGGCGGTCGGGTAGACGTTCACGCCGCTGACGTGGACCATGTCGTCGATGCGCGAGCGGATCCCGCCGTCGAGCCGGGCGAGCGTCCGGCCGCAGGCGCAGCGGTCCGCGTCGAGCGCCACGAGGTCGCCGGTGCGGTAGCGGATCAGGGGACTGGCCGTGCGGCCCAGGTTCGTGAGGACCAGCTCGCCCGGCTCGCCGGCCGGCACGGGCCGCCCGGTGTCCGGGTCGAGCACCTCGCCGATGTACTCGCACTCGTTGAGATGCAAGGCCCCGGGGTTTTCCCAGCACTCGAAGCTGACCGGTCCGACCTCGGTCAGGCCGTGGTGATCGATGACGCGCGCTCCCCAGCCCCGCTCGATCTGCTCGCGGGTGGCCGGGATGCTGCCCCCCGGCTCGCCGGCCACGATCAGCACGCGCACCGAGCTGTCCGCCAGCGGCAGGCCAGCGCCGCGCACCTGCCGGGCCACCTCGACCAGCCGCAGGGCATAGGTCGGCGTGCAGCAGATGACGGTCGGGCGGACGACGTCGATCAGCGCCAGGCGCGCCTCGCTCGTCATGCCGCCGGCCGGCACGCAGTGGGCGCCGAGCCGGGTCCCGGCGTCGAACGCGGTCCAGAATCCGAGAAACGGTCCGAAGGAGAACGGAAACAGGATCCGGTCGTCGGCCCCGACCCGCGCCCCGCGGTACACGGCGCGCCAGCACTCGAGCATCCACTGCCAGCTCTCCGTCGTGTCGAGCCACCGCAGGGGCCGCCCCGTCGTCGACGAGGTCTGGTTGTAGCGCGTGTAACGCTCGATCGGATACGTGAGCACCGTCCCCCACGGCGGCGCGGCGTCCTGATCCGCGACGAGCTCCGCCTTGGTGGTCAGCGGCAGCCGGGCGAGGTCCCGGGGCAGGACGAGGTCGGACGGCGCGATGCCGGCTCCCCGCAACTTGGCCGTGTAGAACGGGTTGCGCCCGTCGACGGCGTGCAGCAGCCGCCCCAGCCGCTCGGCCTGCAACGCGGCGAGCGCGTCCCGCGATTGGCGCTCGGCCGCCGGGATCGGGCCAGTGTCCGGCATCGGCTCACGCTCCGGCCTCGGCGGCCTGCGCCACCCGCAGGCGCCGGGCGATCCCGGCCGGGATCGCCGTGGCCCGCATCGGCTCGCCCGCCCGCTTGCGCACGCAGGCGATGGTCAGGCTGCCGGTCGCGATGGTGGTCCCGTCCTTCTCGACCAGCGCGCGGTAGCGGATGGACTTCTCGCCGATCTCGGCGATGGCGATCTCGACCTCGAACTCGTCCTCGAAGCGCAGCGGCCGGCGGAAGTCGAACGAGGCCGCGACCCGCGGGAACCCGATGCCGTCTTCCGGCGGCGGGGTGATGCTCAGGCCGGCGGCTCGCCAGAGGGCGTGCTCGGCCTCTTCCATGTAGCGGTAGAACCAGCTGAAGTGGACGATCCCGGCGGCATCGGTTTCGTAGAACTGGACTCGCCGGCCGAGTCGGTGCCGGCTGACCACGGGGTGGCCGGGGCCTGTTGTCGACATGCGCCGTCGCTCGCGCCTTCCGCTTGCGTGCTCCGCCCGGCGAACCGCCCGAGCGCGTCGAACAGCCCCCGCAGGTCGGCGAAGACGTTGCCGACCAGCGCATCCACCAGCCGCGGATGCAGGTCCGGGTGCGCCCTCACGAACTCGCGGAAGCTGAAGGTCTGATCATAGAACGACAGCACGAGCCGGCGGAACTGGTCCAGCGCCCAGTCGAGGTCGCGCCGGTAGTCCCCGAACGTGGACGCACCGATGGCGCCGGCATCCAGGCCGCGATGGATCGCGTCGCCGGCCATCTCGCCGCTCTTGAGCGCCAGGAAGACGCCGGTCGAGAAGACGGGATCGAGAAAGGAGAACGCGTCGCCGGCGAGGCAGAACCCGTCGCCGCCGATCTCCGTCGACCGGTAGCTGAACTCCCCGGTGACCCGCACCGGCCCGATGTGCGCGGCCGGGCGCAGGTGGTCCCTGATCCAGACGCAGTCCTCCGCCTCGCGAAAGAAGATCGCCTGCGGGTCGCGCGTGTCGCGATAGAGATAGTCGGCTTCCGCCACGACGCCGACGCTGACGACGTCGTTGGGGAGCGGGATGTACCAGAACCAGCCCTTCTCGGGAATGTAGGCGACGGTCGTCGCGCCCTCGTCCAGGCCGGGGTCGCGCACCGCGCCCTTGAAGTAGGTGAAGATCGATATCTTGTTCAGGTCCGGGTCGCGCCGCTTCCAGCCCAGCCGGCCGGCCAGCAGCGTGTCGCGTCCGGAGGCGTCGACGACCGCATCCGCCCGGAACTCCTCGCGGCCGCCGTTCCTGACGTCGCCCGTGACGCCGACCGCCCGGCCGCCCTGCATGACGAGGTCGCGCACCGCGACGCCCTGCCGCACCTCGACGCCCTTGTCGCGGGCGTTGGCCAGCAGCATGCCGTCGAAGTCGCTGCGGACCACCTGCCAGGTGGTGGCGCACTCGTGCTTGATCGTCTCGAAGAAGTAGAACGGCTGCGAGACCGCGCCGCTCGTCGAGACGAACTGCACGGAGTACTTCTTCGGGCACGCCGCCCGGGAGAACCAGTCGAGGACGCCCAGCCGCTCGAAGGTGAACCAGGTATACGGCATCAGCGACTCGCCGATGTGGTAGCGCGGAAACGGCTCGCGCTCGAGCAGCAGCACCCGGCGCCCGTGTTGCGCCAGCACGGTCGCGGTCGTGCTGCCCGCCGGTCCGCCGCCGATGACGACGCAGTCGTAGTGCGCGCCGTTGCCTGTCGCCGTCCCGCTCATCGCATCACCAGGGGCAGCACCTCGACGATGTCGCCGATCTTCCGGCCGCGGCGGATGACCTCGGTGCGCCGGCCGTAGAGCACGCGCTGCTCGCGCATCCAGAAGACGCCCATCATCTCGGGGTTGGGCGTCAGCTGCAGGAACGCCTTGACCCGGCTGGCGTACTCGAAGCGTCGGTCGCGCAGGATGCTCCCGAGCGGGATCTCGTTGTCGAGAATCTGCCGGCGCAGGGGCGCATCGAACGCGTCGAGCTCCATCCGGATCGCGCCCATCTCGACCGGCTGGCCCGCGTACTCCTGGACGAGGAGCACGCGGCGGAAGTACGAGCCGCCCAGCGAGAAGGTCGACAACGGCCGCAGCACCACCCGCCCGCCGAAATGCCGCTCGAGGGTCAGCGTCATGTCCGAGTCGTGCACGAGCAGCGTACGGTAGGGCAGCGGGATGTCGTCCGGCGCGACCTCCTCGAACGCCGGGACGTCGATACCGGCCCGCCGGTAGACGAGGTCGAGCGGGTAGAGCATGCCGCGCCGGCCGGTGGCCGCCGGCGCGGCGGCGCGTGGGGAGCGAACCGGGGTTTGGGACGAAGCGCTACGGGGCGTCGCCACGTTACGTGTACCGGATGTCGGCATGCGCGGGCAGGAAGAAGCGCGGCAGCAGGCTGTCGACCCGCAGCAGCCCGTTGCGGGACAGGCGGACCGCGTCCGGCGACGCCTCGTCGAGGTAGCCGTCGCGATCGAGCGACGCGAGCGGGCCCGTGAACCGGTCGCGGGGGTCGACGCCGTACTTGTCCCGGAAATAGGCGGGCCGGATGGAGCCCAGCTTGAGCTGCAGGACGAGCTCGCGGATGAAACGCTCTTCCTCCGTGGGACGGTAGGCGCGGTTCAGCGGGATGCGGCCGCCCTCGACCGCTTCCGCGTAGGCGCCCCACGAGTCGAGGTTCTGCATGTGGACGCCGTTGACGTGGCCGAACGACGCCACGCCCAGGCCCGCCAGGTCGGCGCCCTGCCAGAGGCGGTCGCGGTAGACGAACCGCGTGCGCGCCGGATCCTTGACGGCGGTGTACGCGCTGCCGATCGCGTAGCCGGCGCGCTCCAGCGCGGCGAACGCCTCGTCCACCCAGCGGCGCTTGGTGGACCAGGGCGCCACGGTCTCCTGGAACTGGCCGCCGCCTTGCAGCCGGTCGCCGCTGATCGTCGTGTTGAACGGCAGCTCCATCTGGTAGATGGTGACGCTGTCGGGGTCGAGCGCGATCACCCGCTGCACGGCGTCCCGCCACTTGTCGTCGGTCTCGCCGAGCATGCCCGCAATCAGATCGATGTTGATCTGCGGAAAGCCGATCGAGCGCGCGAACTCGTACGCGCGGAAGATCTCGGCGGAGCGGTGCGCGCGGCCGTTGAGCTCCAGGACATGGTCGTCGAAGTGCTCGACGCCGAGGCTGAGACGCGTGACGCCCAGCTCCCGAATGGCGGCCAGCTTCGGCTCGGTGAGCGTCCCCGGCTCGCACTCGAAGGTGATCTCGCTGGCGGTCGACCAGGGGCTGACGGCCGACAGCCGGTCGACGAGGCCCCGGAGCTGGCGGACCGACAGGAACGACGGCGTGCCGCCGCCGAAGTAGATGAAGTCGAGCGGCCGGCCGGCAATGGCCGGCTGCGCGGCGTACAGCTCCCACTCGCGCCCCAGGACGTCGAGGTACGACTGCACCTCGCTGGCATTCTTGTTCGTGTAGACCCGGAAGTAGCAGAAGTGGCAGCGCTTGCGGCAGAACGGGATGTGCAGGTACAGACCGAGCGGCACGTCGGCCGGGGGGGCGGCCAGCGCCGGACGGGCCGCCTCGGCGACGGCCTCGGACGTCCAGACCGAGAACGGCGGGTAGTTGGCAACGAAGTAGCTGCCGACCTCCGTCTCGACGGCGGCCGCCGCGGGAAGCGCGTCGCTCATCAAAGCTACTATAGCAGCATCGATCCGCTGTCCCGCGCGGGGAGCCGGGCCGGCCCGGCCCCGGCTTGCGCCGCCACGCGGCGACAGCGTCCGGCGCCCCGGCGGCTCAGCCGAAGCAGTACAGCACCCCGTCCTGCGAGCCGATCACGAGCTTGCCCGCGGCGATCGCCGGCGACGCCGACAGGGGCGCGCCGGTATCGAACTCCCACAGCTTCTCGCCCGTCGCCAGGTCGAGCACGTAGAGGCGCCCGTCGCCCGAGCCGATGTAGACCCGGCCGCCGGCAGCGGCCGGCGACGAGTCGACGCGCGCCCGGGTCATGTACGTCCAGCGCGCCTCGCCGGAGGCCTGGTCGATGGCGTGCACCATGCGGTCGCGCCCGCCGATCACGATGGTGCCGTCGATGTTGAGCGCCGACGAGTAGAACGGGAAGTGGCGCCGCGGATGCTCGTAGCGCCAGAGCAGCTCCTGCGACGCCAGGTCGATGCCGATGACCTCGTTGTTGAACGTGCCGAAGTAGGCGCGGTCCCCGTCCGTCGTCGGCGACGCCGCCGTGTAGGCGCCCGCCGGCACGCTGAAGACCTCTTCGCCGTCGGCCACCCGCACGCCGCGGAACATCTCGTCGCAGCCCCCGAAGTACGCCACCCCGTCGACCACGGCCGGCGTGGCGTGCACGTAGTTGAGCGTCTCGTGCTTCCAGAGGAACTCGCCCGTCTCTGCCGCCAGACCGTAGAGATGGCCGTCGTAGGAGCCGATCAGCACCGTGTCGCCGCTGACGACCGGCGAGGACTTGATCTCGCCCTCGGTCTGGTACGTCCACGCCGCCTCGCCGGTGCCGGCATCGACCGCGTGCAGGACGCCCGCCAGATCGCCGACGAAGACGAGCCCGTGGCCCACGGCCGGCGACGACTCGCCGATCCCCATCTCCTCGCTGGCCGTGTACCGCCAGCGCTCCGCACCGCTCTCGAGATCCACGGCGAGCAGCTCGCCGCTGTAGGTCCCGACGTACACCGCGCCGTCGGCAATGGCCGCGGACGAGTCGATCGATTCGCCGGCGTCGAGGGTCCACAGCAGCTCCAGGTCGTCGGGAATATCGGTCAGCGACGCCCCGCTGAGCTCGGGCGTGCCGCGGAACTGCGCCCACGTCTCGGCAGTGGCGGTGGTCGACTGACCGGCGGCCGCGGAGCTCAGCACCAGCACGGCCGCCGCGGCCAGCGCTCCTCTCGTCAATATGCGCATCGATACACCTCCAAAGCGTCCAGATGGCCGAACGGCACCGGATTGAACGCCGCGGTCCACTGCCGGCCGGCCTGATCGGCCAGCCCGGCGAGGTCTCCCTCCGGCACGCCCGCTTCGCGCAGGCGGCTCGGGAAGCCGCCGGCCCTACCGATTTGGACGAGGCGATCGGCCAGATGGTTGCCGCTGGGACCGCCTCCGCCGTTCAGCGCGGCGGCGACCAGCGGGGCGTAGAGCGCCTGGTCGGGGGTGGCGTTCCGGCGCACGATGTGCGGTAGCAGAATGGCGAGCGCCACGCCGTGCGTGATGTGGTAGCGCGCGGTCAGCGGGTTGGCGCAGGCGTGCGCCGCGCCCAGCATCGACTGCTCGATCGCCACCCCGGCGAAGGCCGCGCCCAGGTGCATCGCCGCTCGGGCGTCGACGTCGCCGGGCGCCTCCAGGACGCGCTCGAAGTTGGCGACCAGCAGGCGGAAGGCCTCGTGCGAGAACGCCGTCGAGAGCGCGGTGCGACGGGTCGTCACCGCGGTCTCGACGGCGTGGGCGATGGCGTCGAAGCCGGCGGCGCTGGTCACCGGCGCCGGCTGCGACAGCGTCAGCTCGGGGTCGAGCAGGGCCAGCCTGAACGCGCACTTGGGGTCGCCGCAGGCCATCTTCAGGCCGGTCTCGGCGTCCGCAATCACGGCGTAGCTCTGCGCTTCCGACCCGGTCCCCGCCGTCGTCGGCACCGCGATCATCGGCAGCATCGGCTGCGACGCCTTCCCGTAGCCCTGGTAGTCGGCCATCGCCCCGCCGTTCGTCAGCAGGAAGTTGATGCCCTTCGCGCAGTCCAGCGAGCTGCCGCCGCCGAGGCCGATGATCGCGTCCACGCCCTGCGGCGCGGCGAAGGCCCGGCCGCGCTCGACCATGGTGGTGTCCGGGTTGACGTCGAAGTCGTGAAAGGGAACCGGATCGAGATCCGCGGCCCGCAGGAGGCGCAGCGCACGCTCGACGTGGCCGGCTTCGCGCAGCCCATGGTCCGCGACCAGGAGCGGCCTGCTGGAGCGCAACTCGCGCGCAAAGTGGCCGAGCTGCTCGACCGTGCCGGCGCCGAAGACGAGCCGCGTCCGCAGCTGAAAGTCGAACGGGTTCAACATCGGAGAAACCCACCTATGGTATCAACGTTGGCGTGCGCGTGCCCGCGGGGCTCCGCAAGCGCTGAGGCCGCCGGCCCGCCGTCAGTCCGCCTGGTTCTCGATGGCCCGGCGCAGCGCCGCCAGGGCGTCGCGGTGCGAGGGGCGCATGGCGAGAGGCCCCGACGCAGCTTCCCAGCGCCGCACCGTCGCCGTGGAGACGTGCAGCAGCGCGGCGAACTCCGCTGCCGAGAAGCCGCCGCGCCGGCGCAGCCGGGCCACCAGCTCGCCCGTCGCGTGGAAAGCCGATGCCGGCTCGCCGGTGTCCGGCGCAGCAGCCGGTCCGGATGCCGTGCTCGTGCCCGGTGCGTGACGCGAGGTCCGCCTGCTTCCGGCCCGTGTCCGCGCCCGTGCGGTGCGGGTCGGCCGTTGCCGCGCGGGCGGGTCGGGCGCGCCGTCCGCGCCGCCGAGGTCGATGCCGAAGATGTCCCCGAGGTCGTCGTCCGCGAGGGTGTCGGCCGTCGACGTGCCGCGGGGCAGCGCCATGTCGGCGGCAATCAGCTCGGCCTCGTCGACGCCGCGCAGCAGAAAGAGCAGCTCCGGCCTTTCGTCGAGGCGACTGCCGACGCCGTAGAGCGCGGCCGCCGCGTGCTTGCACATGGTTGCCCAGTCGGGGCAGTCGCAGGCCAGCTCGATCTGGCGCGGTTTCGGAAACAGGCCGGTGTCCCGATCGGTGACGACGTCCATGACGTGATCCGACAGCCGGCCCTGCAGCAGCTCGAGCACCGAGCCGATCTGCCCCGCGCAGGCGGTCCTGACCGCCTTCCAGGCCTGCTTGCCGAGCTTCCTGATTCGCACCGTGACGCGGTACAGGTCCGTCCCGACCACCATGGCGTCGACGCCGCCGGTGCGGATCTCCAGATGGCAGACGGAGCCGTTGCGCACGTAGGTGCGGCCGCGCGGCAGCCGGTTCACGTAGTCGGAGAACGATTCCAGATGCTCGCACCAGCGACGGCCCCAGAAGCTCCGGGCGATGGTGCGTCCCTTGAGCTCGACCGGCTGCACGTTCAGGCCCCGCGCACGGAGCTCACGCATCTCCAGCAGGGCTCTGGCGCGTCGGGCGCCGACCGGCACGTACGGGGGATACCAGTGCAAATCAATCAGACGGGGCTTTGCCCCGAACCCCCGGCGTCCGCTTGCGGGGGCCCCTTCGCCCCGCGCCGCTCCCGCCGAGGCGCGCTGTGCGCGCCTTGCGCCGGCTGCGCCGGCGCCTCAATCAGACGTGGCCTTGCCCCGCACCCCGGCGTCCGCTAGGGCTTCGCGCGCGTAACGTCGAGACGAACCAGATCCAGCAGCTCGTCGTCGGACAGCTCCGTGAGGTTGATCTCGCTGTCTCCGTCGAGCAGATCATCGGCCAATTGTCGTTTCTCGGCAATCATCCGGTCGATTCTCTCCTCGACGGTGCCGCGTGTGACGAAACGGTGGACCAGCACGTTGCGCCGCTGGCCGATGCGGAAGGCGCGGTCGGTGGCCTGATTCTCGACTGCCGGGTTCCACCAGCGGTCGAAGTGGACGACGTGCGACGCCGCCGTCAGGTTCAGGCCTGTCCCACCGGCCTTGAGCGACAGGACGAAGAACGGCGGCCCGTCGTCGCGCTGGAACCGGTCCACCAGATCCTGCCGCCGCCTGACGCCGGTCCCGCCGTGCAGCACGAGTCCGGGGCGGCCGAAGACCGCCTCCAGGTGCTCCGACAACGGATCGATGATCTCCCGGAACTGCGTGAACACCAGCGCCCGTTGCTGGCGGCCGGCAAGCTCCTCGCCGATCTCGGCCAGACGCATGAACTTGCCGCTGTCGGCGGGACGGTAGTCGCCGTCGCCGGAGAGCTGGCCGGGATGATTGCAGACCTGCTTCAACTGCATGAGAGTCCGCAGCACCAAACCCCGCTTGGCGATGCCCTCGGTCGATTCCAGCTCGCGCTCCATGGACCGCACGACGCGCTCGTAGAGCGCCGCCTGCGGCCGGGTCAGGTGGCAGTCGCAGGTGGTCTCCGTCTTGTCGGGCAGGTCGGCGATGATGCGGCGATCCGTCTTGAGACGCCGCAGGATGTAGGGGGCGACCAGTCGGCGCAGCGGCGCGAACGGCTGCTCGTCGCGCGCCTGCAACTGCTTCGCGAACGCCTGGAACACGGCGCGCGAGCCGAGCAGCCCGGGATTGAGGAAGTCGAACAGCGCCCACAGGTCGCCCAGACGGTTCTCCACCGGCGTGCCCGTCATGGCGATGCGGGCACGGGCGGCAAGTGCACGGACGGCCCGGCTCTGCCGGGTCGCCGGGTTCTTGATGGCCTGAGCCTCGTCCAGAATGACCAAGCGCCACTGCACGTCGGCCAGCCAGGGCTGCCGGGCAAGCATGGCATACGTGGTGACGACCAGGTCGACGCCGGCCAGTTGCCGCGCCGGCGCCGCCGCGACCTCCGCCAGCGCCTGCCGGTCGGTCTCCGCGGGGTGCAGGAACCGCAGGCTCAGCGTTGGCGCGAACCGCGCTGCTTCGCGGCGCCAGTTCCCGAGCAGGGATGCGGGAATCACGAGCAGCGCCGGCGCCCGCTGCTCGTCCGCCTCCGCGTCGCCGCGGTCGCCCAGCAGCAGCGCCAGCACCTGAACGGTCTTGCCCAGGCCCATGTCGTCGGCCAGGCAGGCGCCCAGGCCCAGGCGCGTCAGCAGACGCAGCCAGGCCACGCCGTCGCGTTGATACGGCCGCAGCACCCCCTGCAGGGCCCCGCCGGCAGTCGCCGCGTCGAGGGCTTCCGGCCGGCGCATGCCCTCGAGGAGCTCGCGCATGGCCTCGCCGGCCGCGACGTGGACCCAGGAGCGTTCGGACTCGGTCTGCTCCTCGCCCCGGAGGTCGGCCGACGCGCCCGCGAGCAGGCGCATGCCTTCGATGAACGAGATCCCGTCATCGCCAGCCACCTGCCGGACGGCGTCCCAGTGCTCGATGGCCTCCCGCAGCCGATCCCGGTCCACCTCTACCCATTGGCCCTTGAGCAGCACCAGGCCGTCGTCCCCGTCGAGCAGCGCCTCCAGCTCGCTGCGCGACAACGGCTGGCCGCCGAGCGCGACGTTGACGTTGAAGGCCACCATGGCATCCGCGCCGACCCGCGACGGGGTCGTGCCGCCGATCGTGACGGCGACCTGCGGGCGCGGCCGCTTGCGCCACCAGTTCGGCAGCCGTACCGACAAGCCGCTCGCCTCGAGCGCCGGCACGCTGCGCAGGAGCCGGTAGGCACGCTCCGGCGCCCACGCCAGCGCCCGGTAGACGTCGCCCGAGTCGACCAGCTCCCGCACCCAGTCGCATGTCTCGGCGGCCTGCTGGATCGGCGACAGCAGGGCGATGAGCGCCGCGCGGTTGCGCGCCCCGGCGTACTGTTCGAGCGCGCGGCGCAGCGGCAGATGCTTCACGCGTCCAGCCGTGCCGAACCCGGAGGCGTAGGTGGCCATGAACGCGAACGGCCGCGCCTCGTCGTTGCGGTTCTCGGCCAGGTGAAAGCAGACCCGTCCCACCTGATGCCAGCTCGGGGCCCGCGTGCGCAGAAACGCCGCCAACCCCCCGGCGGCCGGGACCGTTTCGCACACCCACTCGTTCAGGTGCGTCCAGATGCGCTGCAGGCTCTCCGCGGAGAGGTACTCGCCGCCGTGCATCGGCGGGGCGGCCAGGATCCAGGCGGCGCACTCGGCCGGCGTGGGCGGCTCGACCTCCACGCGCGTCTCGTGCTCGGGCAGTTGGCAAAGCGCGGTCAGATGGCGTGCGGCGATCTCCTGCCAGTAGCGCACGGCGGGCGCTCCCTGCGTGTCGATCCGGTCCGCCGCGAGCGTGAAGAGGGCCGCACGCCAGTCGCTGTCGAAGACCGACTGCAGGTGCGACAGGGCCGGCGGAACGGTGTCGCCGTTCCGCGGCGCCCACCGCAGCTGCCCGGCCGGGGTCAGTCCGAGACTCATGCCGAACCCGCCCGCCGCTACGGCCGGTAGCGTGCGAGCTCCCGCTTCACCACGGGCGCCAGCAGGTAGAGGCCGATCAGGTTCGGGATGGCGACCACGAAGACCAGGGCGTCCGACAGGTCGATGACCGCCCCGAGGTCGACGGCGGCGCCGGCGACGACGAACAGGCAGAAGCCGAGCTTGAAGCCCAGGTCCTGGAGGCGGCCCTCGCCGGCCAGGTACGTGAACGCCTTCAGCCCGTAGTAGGCCCAGGCGATCATCGTCGAGAACGCGAACAGGATGGCGGCGACGGCCAGCGGCACGGGCGACCAGGGCAGGGTGGAGGCGAACGCGCGGGTCGTCAGCTCGATGCCGTTGACGCCGCCGCCGGCGAGCGCCGGATCGTAGACGGTGGTGGTGATGACCAGGGCCGTCATCGTGCAGATGACGACGGTGTCGATGAACGGCTCGAGCAGCGCGACGAAGCCTTCGCTCGCCGGCTGCGGCGTGCGGGCCGTGGCGTGGGCGATGGCGGCGCTGCCCAGGCCGGCCTCGTTGGAGAAGACGGCCCGGCGGAACCCGATGACCAGCGCGCCCAGCGCCCCGCCCGCCATCCCGGTCGACGTGAAGGCGCCCTGCCAGATGGCCGCGACCGCCCCCGGCAGCCGGTCGGCGTTGAGCCCGATGACCAGCAGCGCCAGCGCCACGTAGAGCAGCGCCATGGCCGGCACCAGCCGGACGGTGGTGCTGGCAATCGTCCTGATCCCGCCGAGGATGACGAGCGCCACGGCGCCCGCCAGCAGCAGCCCGACCAGCCAGCCGCGGCCGGCGAGGAGGCTGGCCTCCGCGCCGGTGATGTCGGTGAGGATCGCCGCCGCCTGGTTCGACTGGAACATGTTGCCGATGCCGAGGCAGCCGAGCACCAGGGCGGCGGCGTAGAAGAGCCCGAGCCGCCGTCCGAGCGCCGGCCAGCCGCGCTCGGCGAGACCCCGCTCCAGGTAGTGCATCGGCCCGCCGGAGACCGAGCCGTCCGGGTGGCGGCGCCGGTACAGCACGCCGAGCGTGCACTCCGCGAACTTCGCCGACATGCCGAGCAGGCCGGCGACGATGAGCCAGAACGTGGCGCCCGGGCCGCCGGTGGAGATGGCGACGGCCACGCCGGCCATGTTGCCGATGCCCACGGTGCCGGATACCGCGGTGGTGAGCGCGCTGAACTGCGATATCTCGCCCGGGTCGCCGGCGCGCGCGTAGCGCCCGGAGACGATGCGCAGCGCCTGGGCGAACCCGCGCACGTTGATGAAGCGCAGATAGACCGTGAAGAAGAGGCCGCCGGCCACGAGCCAGACCACGATGAGCGGCAGCTCGGCTCCCGGCAGCGGCAGCGCGTAGAAGACGACGCCCGAGACCGCATCGGCCACGGGTCGCAGCGCGCCGTCGATGAGCTGATCGATGGTCATGGCCGGCGCCGCCGCGGCGCGTTCGTGGACAGCCGGGCTACACGTCGAGGTCCTGCACCTGGTCGGCCTGCTCCATGATGAACCGGAAGCGCAGCGAGGCGTCCTTGCCCATCAGGCCGTTCATCACCTGGTCGGTCAGGAGCCGATCGTCGACGTCGATCCTGAGCAGGCGCCGGGTCTCGGGATTCAGCGTCGTGTCCCACAGCACCTTCGGCATCATCTCGCCGAGCCCCTTGAAGCGGGTGATCTCGGCCTTGCCGCGGTGGCCGTTGCGCGCGAAGCGGTCGAGGAGCCGGTCGCGGTGCGCCTCGTCGAGCGCCCAGAACGTCTCCTTGCCGACGTCGACGCGATAGAGCGGGGGCTGGGCCACATAGACCCGGCCCTGGCTGACGAGCTGCGGCAGATGCCGGTAGAGGAAGGTCAGCAGCAGGGTCGCGATGTGGTTGCCGTCGGAGTCGGCGTCCGCCAGGATGATGATCCTGCCGTAGCGCAGCTTCTCGAGGTTGAAGGTCTTCCCGAAGCCGCAGCCGAGCGCGGTCACCAGGTCCGACAGCTCCTTGTTCTCGAGCACCTTGGCCGGCGACACGTTCTCGGTGTTCAGCACCTTGCCGCGCAGCGGCAGGATGGCCTGCCGCCGCCGGTCGCGCGCCTGCTTGGCCGAGCCGCCGGCCGAGTCGCCCTCGACGATGAACAGCTCGCGGTCCGCCGCGGTCCGGGCGGAGCAGTCGCTCAGCTTGCCGGGCAGGCTCAGCCGCGCCGCGGCGACACCCTTGCGCGTGACCTCCTGCTGCGCCGCCCGGCTCGCCTCGCGCGCCCGCGCGGCGATGACGATGCGCGCCACGATGGCGCGGGCGACGCTGATGTTGTGGTTCAGCCAGTGCTCGAGCGCCGGCCGCACGGCCGAGTCGATGGCCGCCGCGATCTCCGGATTGTTCAGGCGGTCCTTGGTCTGGCCCTGGAACTGCGGGTCGCGCACGAAGATGCTGAGCACGCCCGTGAGGCCCTCGCGGATGTCGTCCGCGGCCAGCGTCACCCCCTTCGGACTCAGCCCATGGGTCTCGATGAAGTTGCGCACGGCCTTGCCGACGCCGGCCCGCAGGCCGTTCTCGTGGGTGCCGCCGGAGCCGGTCGGCACGCCGTTGACGTAGCTGCGGACATGCTCGTCGGTGGCCTCCGTCCACTGCAGCACCAGGTTCACGCGCGAGCCGGTCTCGTCGTGGTCCCTGCCCAGCGTGAAGACCTGCTCGTGCACCGTCCCCGCGCGGCGCGCGGCGACGATGTGGGCCAGATAGTCCTGCAGCCCGTCGGCGTGCTGAAAGACCCGCTTCTCGCCCCGGACCTCGTCGTCGAAGGCGACGCGCACCCCCTTGTGCAGGTAGCTGACGACCTCCAGGCGTTCCGCGATGGCCGCCGGGTCGAACTCGGTCTTCGGGAATATCTGCGGATCGGGGCGGAAGAACACCGTGGTGCCCGAGCCGCGGGCGCTGCCGAGCTGCCGCGGCTTCGCCACCGGCCGGCCGCGCCGGAACCGCTGCTCCCACTGCGAGCCGTCGCGTTTCGACGTCGCGACGAGCTCCGCCGACAGCGCGTTGACGACACTGGCGCCCACGCCGTGCAGGCCGCCGGCGGTGCGGTAGGTGCGGTGCTCGAACTTCCCGCCGGCATGCAGCGTCGTGAAGATCACCTCCAGCGCGCTCTTGCCGCTCTTGGGGTGGCGGTCGACGGGAACGCCCCTGCCATCGTCGGCGATCGTGATCGACGAGCGGTCCGCGTGCAGTCGCACGTGGATGTTGCCGGCGTGGCCGTTCATGGCCTCGTCGACCGCGTTGTCCAGGATCTCCCACACGAGGTGGTGCAGCCCGGGCGAACCGACCCCGCCGATGTACATGCCGGGCCGCTTGCGGACCGGATCGAGTCCTTCGAGGACCGTGATGTCTTTCGCCGTATAGGTCTGTGCCATCGTCTTGCGCCGGCACCCTGCTGGGACCAGGACGCCACGAGGCGGGACCGCCTGTAACCGTGGAAATCCAGTGTAGCATGGTGCCGTCATGGCCCCGGATCAGCGAACGACGGCGCTGGCTCGGCTGCGCGAGCTCGGCGAGTGCCTGCGGGCCGCGGGCGGCGCGCCGGCCGCGGCCGAGGACTGCGCGCACCTGATACGGGCGGTCGAGACGTTCCATCCCGAGGGCGTCCGGTTTCGCCTGTACGGGCTCCGGCGCAAGCTGGCAGGCGCCGGCGAGACGGTCCCGGCGGCCGCCGCCGGGCTGCTCGAGGATGCCCGCGCGGCGCTGCAGGCCGCGGGTTTCAAGACGGGTTAGGCACGAGCCGGATCCAGCCGGCCGCGGCGGCCAGCGCCAGCGCGGTCGCGACCCGGACCATCGCCTGCGCCCGCCGGTAGTCGGCGCCGGTCCCTGCCGGCGGGTGCGCCGGGTCGCCGAGCCACGTCTCGGTGACGAGTCGGCCCTGCAGGCGGATGGGGCCGACGAGGCGCCGCCCGAGGGCGCCGGCCATGGCGGCCTCGCTCCAGCCCGGATTGGGCCCGGGCAGCACGGCGTGCTCGCGCCAGCCGGCCGCCAGGGCTCGCCGCCCGGAGCAGCCGGGCAGCGCCGCGGCCGCCAGCGCGACCAGGAGCCAGGTCGCCCGCGCCGGCAGCGCCTGGAGCAGGTCGTCGAGCCGCGCGCCGCACCACCCGAAACGCAGGTGGCGCGGCGTCCGGTAGCCGACCATCGAGTCCATCGTGCTGACCACCTTGCAGAGCACCAGCCCCGGTACCCCGAGGAGGGCGTACCAGGCGATCGGCGACACGACGCCGTCGGTCAGGCTCTCGGCCAGGCTCTCGACGGCGGCGCGCCGGCAGGCGGGGGCGTCCAGCCCGTCGACGTCGCGTCCGACCAGCCGGCCCACCGCGCGCCGCGCTCCCGGCAGGTCGCCCGCGGACGCGGCACGGTTCACCGCCTGGCCGTGGGCCAGCAGGTCGCCGTACGCCAGCAGGCTGTAGGCGATGAACAGATGTGCGCCGCCGGCGAGCGCCGGGTGCAGCCGGTGAGCCCCCAGCAGCGCGAGCGACGCACCGCCGACCCAGAACGTGCCGAGGATGCCGAACAGCAGGCAGCCGCCGGCGCGCCCGTCCGCCCCGGCCGCGCGCAGGCGCTGCTCGCACCAGGCGAGCGATGCGCCCAGCAGCCGGACCGGGTGCCAGCGGTAGACCGGATCGCCGAGGGCCGCGTCGAGCGCCGCTGCAGCCAGGAGCAGATCGATGCGCGGCTGCAGCGCGCTCAGGTCCACTTGGCGCTCCAGCCCGCGGCCACGGCGTGCAGCACCAGCTCGACCGGATCGTCCGGTGCGGCGAGCAGCGCCGCGCGGAACGCCGGCCATTCCGGCGGGCGGGCGGCGAGCGCGCAGGCGAGGCAGGCGGCCTGCTGCCGCAGCGTCTCGCCCGCCACGCCGGGCGGCAGGGTGCCGCACGCCACCCGGTCGAGGACCGCCGCGTACGCGTAGGCGGCCGCCGCCACGCCCGGCTCCCAGAACACCGCCTTGCGGTTCCGGTCGAGCAGCGCGAAGTGCTCCGCCGGCAGCAGCTCGGCCAGCCGTTCGAGCGCGCGCCGCTCGGTCAGGCCGAAGCGTCCGAGCGCATGGAACAGCCCGCGCGTCAGGGAGGGCTCGAGCCCGTTCTGCCAGCGCAGCGCCTCCTTGACCGCGGCCAGCACCGCGCCCCCGATCAGCTCGCCGAGCTTGGCGTGCGGGCCGGTGGCCGTCTTCGGCACGCGGCGCGGGTCGAGCGGGGCCGCCACGCAGAACTGGTCCGTGCCGGTCCCGGTGGCAATGGTGGGGGAGTAGCGGCTGGGCGCGGCCAGCTCGGCCAGCGCCGCCGACTTGGCTTCCGTCATCGTCACGACCGCGCGCGCCTGGGCGGCCGGCGTGACCGGGCGGTTGAGCAGCAGGATCGTGTTGATCGTGCCGGCCGGCGGCGCCGCCGCCTTGTCCGCATCGTCCGCGCCAACGGTCCCGACGCGCTGCCAGCGGCCGTCCGCGGCCTCGGTCCAGCCCGCCGGATCGCCCGCGCGGGCGGCGTTGCCGGCGACGCCGGCGGTCACGAGCGCGTCGACGCGGAGGTCGTCGAAGGTCGCCGCGTGGTGGGCGGCATAGGCCATGTTGGCGGCGGTGCCCATGACCGCCGTCCGGTCGGGCGCGACGCCCATCTCGGCGCAGACCTGCGCGTGGTACCCGGCGGGCCCGAGCCCGGCGATCCGATCGTAGCGGGCTGCGTCGCCTGTCGCCTCGCAGCTCTGGTGGTTGGCCAGGAACGACAGGTCGTCGCGCTCGCCGCCGCACTGGACGGAGGTGCTGACGACGCGGTGCGGAGCCGTCAGCTCGACCAGCAGGTAGCGTCCGGACCGCCTGGCGACGAACAGATCGCCGCGGCACAGCACCTCCGCCGCCCGCATCCGTTCCGCCGCGGTCATCTCCTCCGCTTCCTGCGCTTCCTGCCCGGCCGCCGGCTGCCGGCGGCCGGCGCAGTGCTATACTGCCGGCCGACAGCATTGCTCCCGATGATTCCGGGAAGTGGGTGCGATTCCCACACGGTCCCGCCACTGTAAGCGGGGAGCGGGCGGCACATGGGCGCCGTTGGGTGCCCGTCACTGTGCTCGACGAGCACGGGAAGACGTTGCCGTCGCGCCTCGATCCGCGAGTCAGGAGACCGCTCATCGGGACGGTCGCGAAGCCCCGCGGTCCGGCCTGCCGGTCCGTGCAATTCGGCGCGTGGAGACGCCGAAAGGAGGTCCCTTCCTGTCATGCCTCGTCGCCGGTGCAGGCGGCTCGCCAGCCGCCCGTCAGGCGCCTGACGGGCCGGCGTCTCGTCTGGCGTCGGCCGAGCCTTCCACTGCGCGCTGCGGGCGGACCCGAGCGCAAGCGCGGCCGTGCGCAGGGCGACGCCGCCCGCGGGCGGGAGTTGCGCGCCGTCGACCGGCGTGACGAGCATCGTGCTGCAGATGATACGGGAACAGGCCGCGGCCTCGACCCGAGAGGGGAGACATCGGGAATGAGCATCGTCACCAAGGGGGGCGACCGCGGCCAGACCGGGCTGGTCGGCGGCGTGCGGGTCTCGAAGTCCTCGTTGCGGGTCGAGGCGTACGGTGCGGTCGACGAGCTGAACAGCCAGGTGGGATTCGCCCGGGCGGTTTGCCCGACTGCGGCGGTTGCGGAGCTGCTCAAGGACATACAGCGCGAGCTGTTCGCCGTCGGCGGCGTGCTGGCGACGCCGGCGCCCCGCAGCGGAGCGGAGCCGGCCGTGACCGCGGCCATGGTCGAGCGGCTCACGGCGGAGGTCAGCCGCGTGGAGGCGATCGAGGGCGTGCTGGGCGACTGGGCGATTCCCGGCGAGCACGCGGCGTCCGCCGCCCTCGACGTGGCGCGCACGAGCTGCCGGCGGGCCGAACGCCGCGTCGTGCAGCTGGCGGAATCGGGCGCGGAGGTGGGCGCCGAGCTGCTCGCGTATCTCAACCGCCTCTCCGACCTGCTCTGGATTCTCGGTCGCCAGATCGAGGTGGAGGCCGGCGTCGACGCGGCGCTGAGGACCCCGGCGACGGATGGGCCCAAGTGGTCGCGCGCATGGTGAGCGGATGAGCCCGGGCATGCGGTCGGGACGGCTGCGGGCGGCGCTCGAAGTCGCGGCTTGCGTGCTGCTGGTGGTGGTTGCCTGGCGCGCCACCGCCGGCACGCAGGCGGGCTGGTCCATCGCGGAGCCGTCCCCGGCGTCCGCGGCGGCGGGGTTTCCGCGGACCGTGCGGGACTACCGCGGCGACGCGGTGCGGCTGGCGCGGCCGCCGTCCCGGATCGCGTCGCAGGCGCTGGTGACGGACCACTTCCTGTTCGCCGTCGTTCCGCCGGCGCGGATTGTCGCGGTCAGCCCGGTCGCCCGGGATGCGCGCTACAGCTACGTGGCCGACGCGCTCGCCCGGACGGACGTCGCGGTGGTCGACGACGGCGAGGCGCTGCTCCGGCGCCGTCCCGACCTGCTGCTCGTGTCGCATACCGCCCGCGCCGACCTGGTCGCACTGGCGCGCGCCGCGGGCATCCCGACGTTTCGGCTGCTGACCGTCTTCGAGGACTTCGACCAGATCGTCGGCGGCCTGCGAACCGTCGCCCGGGTGACCGGCGAGGAGCGTGCGGCCGAGCGCGAGATAGCGCGCTTCCGCGCGCGCGTCGCCGCCGCGATAGCGCGCCGGCCGGCCGCAGCGCCGCCGCCGCGCGTGCTGGTGTACGTCGCCCTGTCCGGCACGTTCGGAGCCGGCTCGCTCTTCGATCACATCCTGACGGAGCTGGGCGCCGTCAACGTGGCCGCCGAGCAGGGCGTTGGTCCGCACGGCACCATCAGCGGCGAGCAGATCGCCGCCTGGGATCCCGACTGGATCATTGCCGATGCGCCGGCCGGCGAGGAGGACGCCGTGCGGCGGCGCTTGCTCGACCAGCCCGGCGTGGCGGTGACGGTCGCGGGGCGCACCGGGCAGATCCTCGTGCTCGACCACCGCCGGTTCATCACGATGTCGCACCATGCGGCCAGCCTGATCGAGGCCGTCGGCGCCGCGCTGTACCCGGACAGGCCGTGACCGAGGCCGGCAGCCAGTCGCAGGTTCGCGCCGCGGCGTGGGTGGGCCTGCCGCTGCTGGCGGTCCTGCTGGCGGTGGCGGCGGTGGCGGCAATAGCCGTCGGCAGCACGGCCATCTCCTGGGGCACCGTCGCCCGCGTGCTCGCCGCCCGCGCGCTGCCCGACGGCTGGGTCGACCTCCAACAGGTGTCCCATGCGGACCAGGTGATCATCTGGCTGATCAGGACGCCGCGCGTGCTCGTCGCCGCGCTCGCCGGCGGCGCGCTGGGCGTGGCCGGGACGCAGCTCCAGGGGCTCTTCCGCAACCCCCTGGCCGAGCCGAGCGTCATCGGCATCAGCCAGGGCGCGGCTCTCGGCGCCGTGATCACCTTCGTCAGCGGACTGTCCGCCACGGCCGTGTTCTGGCTGCCGCTGTTCGCCTTCGCGGGGGCGCTGGCGGCGCTCGCGACCGTCTACGCCATTGCCACCCGGGCCGGCCGCACGCCGGTCGCCACGCTGCTGCTCGCCGGCATCGCGCTCGGCGCGCTGGCCACCGCCGTCTCCTCGCTGCTGATCTCGCTGAGCGTGGTCAACTGGCAGGTGGCCAGCGAGATCGTCTTCTGGATGATGGGGGGCCTCGACAACCGGACCTGGACGCACGTCTGGATGTGTCTCCCGCCGCTGGCGCTCGGCGCGCTCGGCGCGCGCTGGTACACGCGCGATCTGGATCTGCTCGTGCTCGGGGAGGAGACCGCCGCCAGCCTCGGCGTGGAGGTGGAGCGGGTGCGCCGCCTGATCCTGATGACCGCGGCGATGCTCACGGGCGCAGCCGTGGCGGTCAGCGGGGTCATCGGCTTCGTGGGGCTGATCGTGCCGCACATGCTGCGGCTGGTGCTCGGACCCTCGCACCGCATCCTGCTGCCGGCAGCCATGCTCGGCGGGGCGTCGTTCCTGATCGTCTGCGACCTCATCGCCCGCACAATCAACCCACCGGAGGAGATCCGGCTCGGCATCGTCACGGCCGCGTTCGGCGCGCCGTTCTTCCTCTATCTCCTGCGGCGGCAACGGGGACGCTTCGGCCTGCCATGAGCCTCTGCCTCGACGGCGCCGGCCTCCGCATCGGCGCCCGGCATCTGGTCCGCGACGTCACGGTCGCGGCCGCCCCCGGCCGCATCACGGCGCTCGTCGGGCCGAACGGGGCGGGAAAATCGACCGCGCTGCGGCTGCTGGCCGGCCTGTGGCGCCCGACCTCGGGTCACGCCGCGCTGGACGGGACACGCCTGTCGCAGCTCTCGCGGCGGGTGCTCGCGCAGCGGATCAGCTTCGTGCCGCAGGAGACCGGCATCGACGTCCCGTTCACCGTGCGGGAGCTGGTGACCATGGGGCGCCATCCCCACCTGGGCCGCTTCGACGCGCCGGGTCCCGCGGACGCGGAGGCCGTCGACGCGGCGCTGGCGCGGGCGGACGTCGCACACCTCGCCGACCGCTTCGTCACCGAGCTGTCCGGGGGCGAGCGCCGGCGCGCCGTGATTGCGCGCAGCCTGGCCACCGGATCGGGCGCGCTGCTGCTCGACGAGCCGACCGCCAACCTCGACATCGATCACGTCATCGAGACGCTGACGCTGCTGCGGGCACTGGCCGACTCCGGAACGACGGTCGCCCTGGCGCTGCACGACCTCAACATCGTGGCCCGCTGGGCGGACGAGGTCACCGTGCTGCACGACGGCCGCCTGCGGGCCGCCGGCCCCCCGGCGCGCGTGCTGGACGACGACCTGGTCGCGTCCGTGTTCGGCGTCCGCGTCGAGCGCCTCGCCGCCGGCGACGGCCGGTCGACGCTGGTGTTTCACCGCGGGGAGGCGCGCCCACCCCCGACAATCCCGTCACGATGAGGCTGCGATCCTGTGACCGGCAGGAGCCAGGCGAACGCCGTCGTTGCCGACGATGCAGTCGTCACCCTGATCGCCGTGGAGGGAATCCGGACCGGGTCTGCCGCTCACGTAGTCGTTGCCGGCGGCGCCCCGCAACTGGTCCTGTCCGCCGTGCCCGTATAACCGGTCGGCGTCCGGCGTGCCGAAGTACTGGTCGTCGGTCCCGTCGCCGTCGAAGGCTGCCATCTATTGCGTCCCCCGGCGAGACTGGCACGGCCGCCACGCCGCCGACCGCGGAACATCGGCAGCCCGGATTCCCTGGCGTCCGCCCCGCCGGGCCGGCGAGCCTGGGACCTTTTTTCACCCGCATGCATTTTTCGGTTGACAGCCCTGCTCGGGGCCGGTCGCCGAGGATGTGGACCGGCTTCAGGCATGCCCCTCCGGCTGCCCTGGCCGGCCGCCACGTGCCGGTCGCCGGCAGGTGAGGGAGCGAAGCCGCACGACCGGCCGATCGGGCTGCCCGGCGCCGTGCAAGCCGTTGAAAAAGCAGGGGTTATGATGAAGACATGCCTGTCGACGACACTCACTCCCGGGCCGTTTCCGCTGCATCGGTCCCGCTCGCGGCCCCGCCGCCGGCGGGGCCGCCACCCGCTCTTGCCGCAGCCGTGCCCGCCCTCACCGGGCCGCCGGCTCTCCAGCCCGCACCTGCGGACGAGCCGCGCCCGGACGAGCCCCGCCCCGGCGTCGAGGCGCTCGCCGACCGCATCGCCGAGCTGGCCGCCCACATCCAGGCGGCCACCTGCGAGCTGCTCGTCCTCATCCGCGAGTTCGACCAGGGCGGCGGCTGGGAGGGCTTCACCTCCTGCGCCCACTGGCTGAGCTGGCGCATCGGCCTCGCCCCCGGCGCTGCCCGCGAGAAGGTGCGCGTCGCCCACGCCCTGGCCAGCCTCCCGCGGCTGAGCGCCGCCATGCGCCGCGGCGCCGTCTCCTACTCCAAGGTGCGCGCCGTCACCCGCGTGGCCACGCCCGAGAACGAGCAGGCGCTCCTCGATGTTGCACTCTCCGGGACCGCGGCCCACGTCGAGCAGGTGGTCCGCACCTGGCGGCGGGTCGACCGCGCGGCCGAGGCTGCGGAGGACCGGCGCCGGCACGAATCGCGGATACTGCAGACCTGGGTGGACGACGACGGGATGGTCGTGGTCCGCGGGCGGCTGACGCCGGAGGTGGGCGCGGTGCTGCGGCGCGCGCTGGACGCGGCGCTCGATGCCGGGGCGGGCGCGGCGGAGCCGGAGAAGGCGGTCGGCCGGGCGCCGAAGGCGGCAGCGGACCCGGCGGCTGCGGACACAGCGGCCGGGGAGGCAACGGAGCCGGCGGCGGCAGTCGCCGGGGAGCCGCGCGCAGCGGCCGGGGAACCTGCGGACGGGATGTCGCCGACCATCGCGCAGCGGCGAGCCGATGCGCTGGGCCTGGTGGCCGAATGCGCGCTGGCCGGCGGGCTCGACAAGGGGACGGCGGGCGACCGCTACCAGGTGGTCGTGCACGTCGACGCCGATACCCTGGCAGCCGTCGGCGCGGCGGGCCAGGACGATGCGACCGAGGTGCGTCACGGCGAGTCGGCTCCGGTTGAGAGCGGCGACACGGAGGGCGGCCGCGGGTGCCGGACCCCGGCACCGTACGTTCCCGCGGGAACGTATGAGCGGACCGCAGGTCCCGGTCCCGCCTGTGGCCAGTCGGCGCTCGACGAGGCGGGCGGCATGCATGTCTCAGCGGAGACGGCCCGGCGGCTGGCCTGCGACGCCGCCACCGTGACCATGCGCCACGGGCCGGTCGGCGAGGTGCTGGACGTCGGCAGGCGGACACGGTCCATCTCGCCGGCCCTGCGCCGGGCCCTGGCGGCGCGCGACCGCCACTGTCGCTTCCCCGGATGCACGGCAACCCGCTGCGATGTTCACCACGTGCGGCACTGGGCGCACGGCGGGGCGACGGCCCTCGGCAACCTGGTCTTGCTGTGTCGGCGCCATCACCGGGCGGTGCACGAGGAGGGGTTCCGGGTCGTGCTCGGCGCCTCGGGCGAGGCCCGGTTCGTGCGGCCGGACGGCCGACAGCTGCCGGCGGCACCGCGGCTGCCGGCGGTGGCGGGTGCACCGCTGGGGCCGGTAACGGCTCGGCTCGACCGGGCAGGCAACCGGATCGGCCCGCACACGGCCACGCCGGCCTGGCGCGGCGAGCGCCTCGACGTCGACTGGGCCGTCAGCGTGCTGTGGCGGCCGCGTCCGGACGCCAATGGCGCTGCCGGCAGTGCCGCGAGATGATCAAGTCCGAGGCCTCCGACGTCGCGACGGGCACGCCGAGCGTGAGCTCTGGTGCGGTGCCGCGACAGCACCTGAACGGTCCGAACACGGCGGTCGGCGAAGACATGCGCCGGGTTACCGCCCGGCAAGTTGTTGCAGCCGCAGCACTGTCGTGCCGTGCCTGCTACGGCTGGTTGTCGGACCGTCGAACCACGTCCTGCTGCCGGCCGCAATGTCCGGGGGGCAACCTTCCTTGTCCTGTGCGACCTGCGGGCATGATCCACCCGCCGGAGGCTATCTTTTCGTGGATGTGAGTCGATGGCGACGATGGAAGGAACCTGCGAGCGAGAGGAGAACCGACCGCAGGACGGCAAGCGAGATCAGATCATAAAAGAAAACAGTCGTCGATTGGGTGGCACGGAGTATAGACCGGCGGTCGTGTCGAAGTCGAGATGTCCTTCCTTCCTTAGTCTGAAGTTTCAGGGCCTGTTTCGGTCTAACTCATAGAATGGACAGGGGTTGTGGGATTTCCGGGGTGGCCTGA
Organism: Vicinamibacterales bacterium; assembly: GCA_963665465.1. Lineage (GTDB taxonomy): Bacteria > Acidobacteriota > Vicinamibacteria > Vicinamibacterales > UBA8438 > JAAXGX01. The sequence goes on along the minus strand of OY762226.1, from coordinate 1,107,072 downwards.
GGCGCGATATGTAGCCATGTATTGTGGCATTCATGGTGGTGCAGTAATCTTTTTATGATGGGAGCAGTATGCGATAATAGGTGGACATGTATATCGAGAGCGTGCCCAACCGCTCCTCGCCGCCCGCAGTCCTCCTCCGAGAGTCCTACCGCGACGGCCGCCACGTCAAGAAGCGCACCCTCGCCAATCTCTCCAAGCTGCCCCAACCCGCCATCGATGTGCTGCGCCGCGTCCTCCGCGGTGAGCAGCTCGTCAATCCCGACGACGCCTTCACCTGCGTCCGCAGCCTGCCCCACGGCCACGTCGCTGCCGTGCTCGGCACGCTCCAGCAACTCGGACTGCACACGCTGATCGCCCGGGGCACCAGCCGCCTCCGCGACCTCGTCCTCGCCCTCATCGTTGCCCGTGTCATCGACGCGCGGTCGAAACTAGCCACCGCCCGCGCCCTGACCGCCGAGAGCGCCGTGTCCACCCTGGGCGAACTGCTCGGACTCGGCGACGTCGACCCGCATGAGCTCTACGCGGCGATGGACTGGCTGGTCGAGCGGCAAGACGGCATCGAGCGGCGACTCGCCAAGCGGCACCTTCGAGAGCACACGCTGGTGCTCTACGACCTGACCTCCAGCTACGTGGAGGGCACCCACTGCCCGCTGGCCCAGCGCGGGCACAGCCGCGACGGCAAGAAGGGCACGTTGCAGGTCGTCTTCGGGCTGCTGTGCACGGCCGAGGGCTGCCCGGTGGCCGTCGAGGTCTTCGAGGGCTCGACGGCCGACCCGCTGACGGTGGCCAGCCAGGTGGCGAAGATCCGGGACCGGTTCGGCTTGCAGCAGGTCGTGCTGGTGGGCGACCGGGGGATGCTGACGGCGGCGCGCATCCGCGAGGACCTGGCGGGCGTCGAGGGACTGCGCTGGATCACCACGCTACGCGCACCGACCATCCGCAAGCTCGTCAACGCCGGCACGGTCACGCCGTCCCTGTTCGACGAGCGGGAGCTGGCCGAGGTCACCAGCGACGAGTTCCCCGGCGAGCGGCTCATCGTGTGCCGCAATCCGCTGCTGGCCGCCCAACGACAGCGCAAGCGAGAAGAGCTGCTGGCAGCCACCGAGGAGGACCTCGAGCCCATCGTGGCCGCGACCCGGCGCGAGAACGACCCCCTGCGCGGCGCGGCCGACATCGGCCTGCGCGTCGGGAAGGTGATCAACCGCTACAAGATGGCCAAGCACTTCGTGACCGAGATCACCGACGAGCGCTTCACCTATCGCCGCAACGAGGAGAAGATCGCGGCCGAGCAGCAGCTCGACGGCATCTACATCGTCCGCTCCAACGTCGAGCCGGAGCGCTTCGACGCGGCGCAGACGGTCCGCGCCTACAAGGACCTGGCGAAAGTCGAGCGCGCGTTTCGCTGCTTCAAGTCGGTCGACCTGAAGGTGCGGCCCCTCCACCATCGCCGAGCCGACAGGGTGCGGGCCCACGTCCTGCTGTGCATGCTGGCCTACTACGTCGAGTGGCACATGCGCCGGGCTCTCGCCCCGCTGCTCTTCGACGACCACGACCCGGCCGCGGCCGAGCAGCAACGCACGTCCGTCGTCGCCCCCGCCCGCCGCTCGCCCGCGGCGCTGGCCAAGGCCGGCCGCAAACGAACCGAAGACGACCTGCCGGTCCACAGCTTCCGCACCCTGCTCACCGACCTCGGCACGCTGGCGGCGAACACGATGCAGGTCGCTGGCGGCGACGCCACCTTCACGCTGCTGACACGGCCCACGCCGCTGCAGCAACGCGGCTTCGAGCTCTTGGGAGTGACGACCCGAATGTAGCCAGAACCGACACCCCATGAAACCGGACAACTAACATGACATCAGGGACTTACACGCGATCAGCGCCGAAACTTCGGCTTAGTTGACGCGCGACCTTGTTCAGATGGGATGAGAGCCAGGGTGTTGGCCGCAGTTTCCGGTGGAGCTCCTCTTTTGCGTGTGGTCGTCGTTCCAGGTGTTCGAGCAGCCATTTCCGTAACGGTGCGAGGTTGGGCGAAGGCGTGATCAGGAACGGCTGTCTGAAGTCATCATGTTGAAGGACTTCGAAGCCGCCATCCGGAGCGACCTTCCACATGCATTCCTTCATGAGGTCGCGCCCTTCGTCATGGTTTGTCAGATGCAGCAGCAGGTACCGGGTCGCGGTACCACCGCTGGTCATGCGGATATACGTTTGCCATCGAGCGCCGATCCTGTTCCCGAGGAGCTCCACGGCTTGATTCATACGCTCGTTTGGAGTTTCGCCTTCGATCCTGCGCCATTCATCACCCGCGAAGATGACGTCGAGTGCGATAGCCAAGCCGTGTCCCGAGTCACGCCGCTGGCGGATGGCCATGTCGAGCTCGCGCCAGATGACGTTGAGGAATAGCTCGACCCGCCCGGCGTTCAACAACTCTCCAAGCAGGTTTCCAGGCACCTTGAAGCCGTACGGGTCGACAAAGATGAATGCCGGTGCCATCGGTGTTCCGCTTTCGCGAAGGCTTTGAACGACACCTGACAGCACGTCGTAGGCGTTTCCCTTGCTCGTATTGACATGAACGCGAGCAGGCAAGTCGCCGATGTCATCCAGCTCGTCATTCAGAGCTTTCAAGTTGCCGGGATCCTGTTCGATGAAGAAGAACCTGACTTCCGATTTCTCGAGAAGCTTGTTGCGGTAGGAGTGATGGAGAAGTGTATCGAGTGCAACCAATGGCGATCCGATTTCGCCGGAGGCGTGCCGTCCGCGCCCGGCATGGGTGTCCACGTACAGCACCCGGCCAGCCCATGTACCGAGCTTCGGGAGCCAGCCACTCAGGTACCCCTTGATCAGGTCGTGCTTGACTTTCTGGAACTGGCCGTATGCCTGCCAGTACTCGGGACTTGTATCTGAGACGGTCATGCTCGATCTCGACGATCGGCGTCGTTCGGCGTGGTCGGGAAGTCGTCGTAGGTTCGACCGTTCAGCAGTCGCCCGGTCGAGTGCTTGCGTACGCCGCCCCATTGCTTGAAGAAAAACGGCACTCCGCGTTCCTTGCACTGACGTTCGATGCCCACGACCCAGGCCTCCTCCACGCGTCTGGCTCGCGGACCGCTCTCACCGCCGGCAATCACCCAGTGGATGTCCGTCAAGTCCATGTGGCCGAGATCCTCCAGGAGCGGTTCCATGGAGGCAAAGCGAACGACGGCAGGGGTCTTCCGCAGCACGTCGAGCCGGCCCAGACCGTGAGTGCGATTCTCCACGCTCACGCCGTACCAGACGTTGGCGAGATCGCCCATCCAGCGCAGTTCGCCGGCGAGCAGATGGTTCATGCGGTCGTGTCGTTTCGTCAGCACCTGGAACGTGTGCCATCTGGCCTGGCGCATCACCGCGCCGACGGACGCGATGTAATCGGCAGGCACGTCCTCGTGAAACAGGTCGCTCATCGAGTTCACGAAGATTCTCCGCGGGCGCCGCCAGGACAGGGGTTGGCTCAGCTTTTCCGGAACCAGCCGGAGATCGAAGCCGCGCTCGAAAGCGTGCCCGATCACTCCTCTAAAACGCTCCGCGAACGTCTCGGCGTAGCAATGCGCGCACCCGGGACTGACCTTGGAGCAGCCGCGGATTGGATTCCAGGTGGCATCCGTCCACTCGATGCGCGAGCGGTCGCTCATGAGGCGAATATAACACGAAAGGTGTGCCGCGCGGTCGATCTGCCCGGCAGGCTGCTACGACCGCAGCACGGGCGTCGCGACCGGCGGCGGGACCACGCGCGTGAACCGGCCGCGCTGGAGCAGCTCGCGGCCCTTGCCGCCGCGCCGGGTGACCTCGTACTTGGCGGTGCTGACGGTCTGCGCCGCGCCGCGGCTCGTCTCCACGGTGAGCAGGTCGCGGGCGCCGGTGGAGGCGACGAAGCCGAGCACGGCGTCCTCCTGCCGGTCGAGCTTGATCAGGGTCACGCCCTTGCCCGGACCGGACAGGAAGTTGATCTCGCCGGTGTCGCACAGGATGGCCCGCGCCTGCCGGGTGGCGGCGATGAGCACCGCCTGGTCGCGCACGATCGCGACGCCGACGATCTCGGCGCCGCGGGCCTGGCGTGCGAACCGGCGGCCGGCGCGGGTGCTCGGCTCGGCGAACGGCTCGAGACTGAAGCGCAGGGCGAAGCCGTCGCTGCTGACGGCGACGGCGTGGGTCGGCGGCGGCTCGCCCTCCGCCGGTGCGGCGATCGCCGCCGTGACGCGCGGGTCGAGGCTGAACGCCGCCACCACGCGCTCGCCGTCCTTCAGCTTGAACAGCCGCTGGATCGGCTCGCCGTAGCCGGTCGACGCCGGAATGTCTATCAGCCGGCACGTGTACGCGGCGCCGAGGTTGCTGAAGAAGACGCAGGTGGCGCGCGTGCTGCCGGCGAAGGCCGCCAGCAGGGCGTCGCCCTCGCGCAGCCGCGTGCCCGCGACGTCGCGCACCTCGCGCTGGCGCTTCACCCAGCCGTCGCGCGAGATCAGCACGACGGCGTCCTCGTCGACGATGAAGTCGTCGGCCGTGAACTGGTCGTCCTCGGCGGCCGCGATCAGCGTGCGGCGCGGGTTGGACGCCGGGTCGCCGTAGGTGTCGCGGATCTCCCGCAGCTCGTCGCCGACGACGGCCCAGCGGGCGTCCTCGTCGGCGAGCAGGCGGTCGATCTCGCCGACGCGCGCCCGCCTGGCCTCGAGCTCCTCGCGGATGACCAGGATCTCCAGCCGCGCCAGCCGGTAGATCTTCAGCTCGAGGATGGCGTCGGTCTGCTCCGCGTCGAGCTCGAAGCGCGCCATGATCCGGCGGGCCGCGTCCGCCTTGCCGTCCGAGCCGCGGATCAGCCTGATGATCTCGTCGAGGGCGTCGAACACCAGCGCGAAGCCCTCGAGGATGTGGATGCGCTTGTTGAGCGCGTCGAGCTCGTGCTCGAGCCGGCGGGTGACGACCTCGAGCCGGAAGCGGAGGAAGTGCCACAGGAGCTGGCGCAGGTCGAGCCGCTCCGGCCGCGCCGTCTCGGCCTGCCCGGCCGGCACGAGGCAGGTGAAGTTGGCGGCGAAGTTGGTCTGCAGCGGCGTGTGCCGGAACAGGTACGCCATGACCAGCCGCTCGTCCGCATCGCTCTTGAGCTGCAGGACGATCTGCACCTGGTCGGTCGACTGGTCCGCGACGTCGATGAGCGGCGGCAGCTTGCGGGCGAGAATGATCTCGGCGATCCGCTCCACGATCTGCGCCTTGTTGGCGGCGTAGGGGATGCTCGTCACGTGCACCGCCTTCGAGCCGCGCGCCGACGGCCCGGGCTCCCACGTCGCGCGCACGCGGATCGTGCCGCTGCCGGTCCGGTAGATCTCCCGCAGCTCGTCCGGTGTGTTGAGGACCTGCCCGCCGGTGGGGAAGTCGGGACCTGCGACGTAGCGGCAGAGGCCGGCGCTGTCGATCGCGGGATCCTCCAGCAGCTTCAGGAGCGCGGTGCACACCTCGCGCACGTTGTGCGGCGGCATGTTCGTCGCCATGCCGACCGCGATGCCGGTGGCGCCGTTGATCAGCAGGTTGGGCAGCCGGGCGGGCAGGACGACCGGCTCCTCGCGGGTGCCGTCGTAGTTCGCTCGCAGCGGCACGGTCTGCCGGTCCAGCTCGGACAGCAGCTCGGCGCTGGCGGCGTCGAGGCGGCATTCCGTGTAGCGCATCGCGGCCGCGCTGTCGCCGTCGAGCGAGCCGAAGTTGCCGAACCCTTCGACCAGCGGGTAGCGCATCGCGAACGGCTGGGCCATGCGCACCAGCGTGTCGTAGATGGCCGCGTCCCCGTGGGGGTGGTAGCTGCCCATCACGTCGCCGACCACCTTGGCGCACTTGCGCGGCTTGGCGTCCGCCGTGAGGCGCTGCTGCCACATCGTGTACAGGATGCGGCGCTGCACCGGCTTGAGGCCGTCACGGACGTCGGGCAGCGCCCGCGACGTGATGACCGACAGCGCGTAGTTCAGGTACCGCGACTGCGCGGCTTCGTGGAGGGCGACGGCCTCGTCGCCCCCCGCTGCGGGCGGGCCGGCGCCGCCTGCCTCGGCGGCGTCGAGCAGCGGCGCGTCGCGCTGCCGGCGGCTGCGTGACCGTTCGGGCAACGGCTGGTCCTCCTGGGCCTGCGTCCGGCGTCGTGCGCCGCGGGCAGGCCGATTATTGCATGTTCACGCCGGCCTCCGCGCCCGTGCCCCAGGGGTCGGCCGGCGCCGCGCCGAGCAGCGCCAGCAGCTCGGCCAGAACCATCGCGGTCGCGCCCCACACCCGCTCGCTCAGCAGCTCGAAGTAGGGCACCAGCACCTGCTCGCCGCGCCGCCAGACGGCGCCCCGCCGCGGCGCCCCGAGCGGGCCGAGCAGCAGCGCCAGCGGCACGTCGACGATGCGCGCCACCTCCGGCAGGTGGCGCCGGAATGCCGGGCGCGCGTCGACCACGCCGACGACCGGGTGCAGCGCGAAGTCGCTCACCGGAATGTAGAGCGTCGAGAGCACGCCGAGGACGCGCACGCCGGCCGGCTCGAGCCCGACCTCCTCCGCGGCCTCGCGCAGCGCCGCGTTCTCGATCGTCTCGTCCGGCTCGACCTTGCCGCCGGGAAGCGATACCTGGCCGCCGTGCTGGGGCAGCCCGCCGGAACGCACGGTGAGCAGCACGTGGGGCCGCTCGTCGTGCGGGTAGAGGAGCACGAGGCCGGCCGCGGCGCGGGCACCGGGGCGCACCCGGCCGGGGTGCCAGCCGCGCCGCGGGCGCGGCGCCAGGTTGAGGTGCGCCGCGGCGCCGGGCAGCGGCCGGGCGAGCGCTGCCCGGACCCGCGTTTCGATCTGATAGAGTGACGGGGATTCCGGCACCACGATGCGACTTCCCATCTTACATTACTGATCTCGGCCTCCCGCCGTTAACGGGCATCGCATGAGCGACCGTCGGCGACCGCAGCGCTTCGACCGCAGCATCGTGGATGGCCCTCTTGCGAGGGCGGTGTGGAAGCTCGCCTGGCCCGCGATGCTGGCGAACATGATCGGCGGCCTGCAGGGCATCGTCGACCAGGCGATGGTCGGACACTACGTGGGCCACGCGGGCAATGCGGCCATCGGGGTCAGCATGCAGCTCTTCCTCCTCGTCATCGTCTTCGTGGCGTCCGTGTTCACGGGGATGGGCGTCCTCGTCGCCCGGTTCGCGGGCGCCAACGATGCGGAGAAGGTCAACCGGACGGTCTACCAGGCCTTCCTGACGGCGGTGTTCATGGCGGTCGGCGTCATGGCGCCGGTCGGGTACTTCGCGGCCCCGTTCCTGCTGGACATGATCAACGCCGCGCCCGAGGTGCAGGCGGAGGCGCTGTCCTACATCCGCATCGTCTTCGTGTTCAGCATCGGGATGCTGCTCTTCTTCATGATGAACGGCGCGCTGCGGGCGGCCGGCGACGCGCGCACGCCGCTGCGCCTCGGCGCGCTGATGACGGCCCTCAACATCGGGCTGAACGTCGTGCTCATCCGGGGGCTCGGCCCCATTCCCTCGTTCGGCACGATGGGCGCGGCCATGGGCACGGCCATTGCCAGCGGGCTGGTGGCCATGGTGTTCCTCACGCTGCTGTTCTCGGACCGCCTCGTGGTCCGGTTCTCCAGCGACATGTCGTGGAAGCCGGACTGGCGGGTCATCCGGGAGCTGTTCAGGTTCGGCCTGCCGGCCGGCTTCCAGGGCGTCGTCATGAACGTGGCGGGCGTGCTGCTGCTGCGCTTCGTCGGATCGCTGGAGCACAGCGCGGCGGCGCAGGCCGCGTACTCGGTGGGCTACACGGAGCTGTTCGCCCTGATCACCTGGACCTCGGTCGGCCTCATGGGGGCCACGGCGGCGGTCGCGGGACAGAATCTCGGCGCGGGGCAGCCGGCGCGCAGCGCCCGGGCCGCGCAGGTCGCGGCGGGCATCGGCCTGGCCTGTGCGACGGTGGTCGGCCTGCTCTTCATCGGCTTCCCGCGGCCGCTGCTGGCCATCTTCGCGCTCGACGAGGGGGTGGCGTACGAGCTCGGGCGGCAGTTGCTGAGCTATCTGGCGGTGTCCGGCTTCTTCGTCACCGTGGCGCTGACCTATACGGGCGGTCTGCAGGGCACCGGCGACACGCGCAGCCCCCTCTACATCTCCATGGTCTCCCAGGTCATCGTGCCGATCGGTTGGTGCACCTGGTTCGCGGCCGGTCCCGGGCTGCGTCCCGAGGACATCTGGATGGCCATCGTGCTGGGACACATGACCCGCGCGACGCTGAGCGTCGTCCGGTTCCGCCAGGGCCGGTGGCGCTACATCACCGTCGACATCGGGCCGTCGCCCACGTAGCCCTCCACGCCGCGGGGAACCCGCACCGTCTCGGGAGCAGGCAACGATGGAAAAGCCGTCGAACCTCCGCGCGCAGACGCTCGCCGCCCAGGCGCTCGGCGGGCGCGATCCATCGACCGCGGCGATCGTGCCGCCAGTCGTGCCGTCGGCCACGTACGAACGCGCGCCGGACGGCAGCTACCCGGGCGGCCACTCGTACACGCGTGACGAGAATCCGACGTACGACCCGGCCGAGGCGCTGCTGGCCCGCCTGGAGGAGGGGCACGAGGCGCTGCTGTTCAGCTCGGGCATGGCGGCCGCCACGACGGTGTTCGAGACGCTCGCGCCGGGCGACCACGTCGTCGCGCCGGTGGGGATGTACTGGACCCTTCGCCTGTGGCTGCGGGAGCTTGCGGCGAGCGGACGCATCGCGCTCGACCTGGTGCCCAACGGCGACCTGGCGGCGCTCCGGGCGGCGCTGCGTCCGGGCGCGACCCGGGTGGTCTGGGTCGAGACGCCGTCGAATCCGATGTGCGCCGTCACCGACATCGCGGCGACGGCGGAGATTGCCCATGCGGCGGGCGCGCGGGTCGTGGTGGACGGCACCGTGGCGACGCCGGTCCTGTGCCGGCCGTTGCGCCTGGGCGCCGACCTCGTGATGCATTCCGCGACCAAGCAGCTCAACGGCCATTCCGACGTGCTGGCGGGCGCGCTGGTCACCGCCCGCGACGACGAGACGTGGGCGCGGATCAAGCACGATCGCGCGTATCGCGGCGCCGTGCTCGGGCCGTTCGAGGCCTGGCTGCTGCTGCGCGGCATGCGCACGCTCTTCCTGCGCGTCGCCCGGGCGTCGGAGAACGCGCAGCGGGTGGCCGAGGCGCTGGCCGCTCATCCGCGCGTGGCGCAGGTGCTGTACCCGGGGCTGAGCGGGCATCCGGGTCACGAGACCGCCGCGCGCCAGATGCAGGGCGGCTGCGGACCGCTGGTCTCGTTCCGCGTGGCCGACGAGGCGGCGGCCCGGGCCGTGGTGGCGGAGCTGCGCGTGTTCCGGAACGCCACCTCGCTGGGCGGCGTCGAGAGCCTGGTGGAGCACCGCGCGCCGATCGAGGGCCCCGGCACGCCGGTGCCGGACGACCTGGTCCGCTTGTCGCTGGGCATCGAGGACGCGGGCGACCTCATCGCCGATCTGACGCAGGCGCTGGCACGCGCCGGCGCGTGAGATGTCCTTTCGCATCGATCCCGCAACGCCTGCCGACGTGCCGCTCGTCCTGGAATTCATTCGCGAGCTGGCGGAGTACGAGCGGCTCGCGCAGGCGGTGGTCGCAACCGAGCGCGATGTCCGGGCCGCGTTGTTCGGGGAGCGGCCGGCTGCCGAGGCGGTGATCGGCCGCCAGGATGCCGATCCCGTTGGTTTCGCGCTGTTCTTCCGCAATTTCTCCACGTTTCTCGGCCGCCCGGGCATCTATCTCGAGGACCTCTACGTGCGGCCGGCCTTCCGGGGGCGGGGATTCGGGCGCCGGCTGCTGGCGCACCTGGCGCGGCTGGCCCGGCAGCGCGGCTGCGGCCGCGTGGAGTGGTCGGTGCTGGACTGGAACGCGCCAGCCATCGCGGCCTATCGCCGCGCCGGCGCGGTGCCGCTGGACGAGTGGACCACGTACCGCCTGAGCGGGGAGGCCCTCGCGCGGCTGGCGCGCGAAGACACCGGCTGAGGGCAGTCGAGCCCCACCAGGAGCCGCAAGGCGCGCACGGCGCGCCTCGGCGGGAGCGGCGCGGGGCAGCGGGGTCCCCGCAAGCGGACGCCGGGGGTTCGGGGCGAAGCCCCGTCTGAAGGAAGCTGCGCACGGCGCGCCTCGGCGGGAGCGGCGCGGGGCAGCGGGGTCCCCGCAAGCGGACGCCGGGGGTTCGGGGCGCAGCCCCGTCTAAGATGAGCTTTCGCGGACTGCCTGCTCGATCGCCGTGCGGGCCAGGTCGCGCAGGCGGACGATCTCCTGCCAGTCGCTCGCGGCCGGTGCCAGCGGGCGCCCGATCGTCACCGTGATGCGGCCGGGCCGCAGCAGCGGCGTGCCGGCCGGAAGAACGCGGCGCGTGCCGCTGATGGCAACCGGGACGACGGGCCGGCCGGTCTCGACGGCGGCCCGGAACGCGCCGAGGCGAAACGGGAGCAGGCCGGGCGCGGCGACGAACGTGCCCTCGGGAAACACGAACAGCGATTCCCCCTGCCGCAGCGGGGCGACGACCGCGCCCGCCCCGGCCATCTGCTGCGACAGGTTCCCTTTCTCGATGGCGATGTGCCCGCCCTTGCGGATCGCGGTGCCGATCAGCGGATAGCGCGCCAGGCGTCCCTTGGCGGCGAAGCGCAGATCCACCGGCAGGACCGCCATCATCAGGACCGAATCCAGGTAGCTGGCGTGATTGGCCACGTAGACGGCCGGCCCGAGGCCCGCCACGCCGTCCAGACCGGCCACGTCGACCGGGCAGCCGGCGACGGCCAGCATCGCCCGCGTCCAGCGCCCGACGAGGCGTGTCGCCCAGCGGCCTCGCGGACCGGCGGCCAGCACTGCCCAGATGACCGGCGCGGTGAGCAGCAACAGCCCCGCGACGTAGACGGTGTACGCGCCGCGCAGGCCCGTTCCGCACCAGCGGCGGCACGTGGCGAACCCGGAACGCGCCAGCACGCGCGCCCACTGGGCGACCACGGCCGGCCGCTTGTCGGACAGGCGTCCGGCGAGGTACGCCTCACGCGTCGCGGAGCGGCGAATCTTGCCGCTCGACGTCTTGAGCACGGCGCCGGGCGAGCGGGTCACCACGAGATCCGGCGGCACGCCGAGCGCGGCCGTGATGCGATTGGCGACGGCGCGCTCGAGCTGCGCACGTTCCGCGGCGTCTGTCAGCCGCGTCTCGGCGATCACGACGAAGCGCTCGGTGCCCCGCTCGCGATCGGCAACGCCGAAGGCGGCCACGCACCCCGCGCGCACCCCCGCGACGCCGCTCGCCACCTCCTCGGCCTCGTGCGGATGCAGGTTGCGCCCGCCCTTGATGATGAGATCCTTGCGCCGGCCGATCAGGAACAGCTCGCCGTCGGCCAGATAGCCGAGGTCGCCCGTCGCGAGCCAGCCGTCGGCGCCGATCAGCTCGCGGGTGGCGGCAGGGTTGCGGTAGTACCCGGCCGTCGCGGACGGGCCGCGGAACTCGACGAGCCCTTCCCGCCGCTCGGCGACGCGGGCGCCGGCCGCGTCCACGACGCGGACCTCGTGCCCCGGCAGGGGCCGCCCGCAGGAGACGATGCCCAGGGCGGTCTCGTCGTCTGCCGCGGGCGCCGCGCGTCCGCGCTCCTGCAAATCGCGCCGGCTCACGCGGTCGATGCGCGGCCCCCGGGCCACCGGCGGCGCGGTGAGGCCGACGGAACACTCGGCCAGACCGTAGACAGGGCACAGGGCCGCGGGCTCGAGGCCGTACTTGGCGAAGCGCGCGGCGAACCGTTCCAGGGTGTCCGGATGCACGGCTTCGGATCCGTTGAGCAGGCGCCTGACGGCGCTCAGGTCGAGTCCCGCCAGCTCGTCGTCGCGGATGCGCCGGCTGCACAGGTCGTAGGCGAAGTTGGGCGCCGGGGATACCGTGCCGCGGTGGTCGTGGAGCGCCCGCAGCCAGCGCACCGGCCGCGCGAGGAACGCCAGCGGCGACATCAGGACGAGCGGGGCGCCGACGTAGAGGGTGCCGAGCCAGGCGCCGATGAGGCCCATGTCGTGATAGAGCGGCAGCCAGCTGGCGACGACGTCGTCGGACCGGATCGCGAGGGCCTCCTGCAGCGCGCGTATGTTGGCGAGCAGGTTCGCATGGGAGAGCAGCACGCCCTTGGGGCTGCCCGTGCTGCCGGAGGTGTACTGGATCAGGGCCGGCTCGTCCCCGGGGCGGCGCGGTCGCCGCGGCACGGGTGCCGGCGACGCCGCGTCGGCCGCGAGCGAGTCCGCGGTGACGACGGCCGTGAGCGACGGGACGCGGGCTACCAGCAGCGCCGCCAGCCGCTCGACGGCGGTGAACGTGATCAGCAGGCGGGCGCCCGCGTTGCGCAGGATGCCGACCTGGCGCTCCGCGTACTCCTCGATGCGGTCGGCCCGTGCGGGCGGGTACAGCGGCACCGGGACGCAGCCGGCCATCAGCGTCCCGATGAAGGTGGGAAAGAAGGCCCGCTCGGTGCGCAGCATGATGGCGACGGTCTCGCGGCGCCCCAGGCCCCTGGCCGTCAACCCGTTCGCGATCGTCGTGGAAGCCTGCCACAGCGAGCCGTAGGTGAGGGGGGTCTCGACGCCGTCCTCTTCGCGGAGGCGGATGTGGACGCGATCCGGCGTCCGGTCCGCGTGCCACTCGAGGGCATCGACGACCGTGTCGGCCGCACGCGGTTCGATCGTGGCCGCGGCGTGCGTCGCGGTGTTCAGCCGCGGGGTGTCGGCCAGCGCGGGGTCCGCCTGGGCGACGGCGGCGGCGAGGTCGCGCGGCGTCTCCGCCTCGACCATGGCGCTATCTCCCAGGCGCACGCCGAACGCGTCTTCGAGCCGCACCAGGAGCTCGACCCGCTCGAGGCTGCTGATGCCGAGGTCGCGCTCCAGCGAGTCGTCGAGGCGTGCCTGACGGCCGTCGCCGCTGCCGCGCAACTCGCTCGCGAGCTCGTCGACCACGTCGAGCACACGGGCCAGTGCCGTGCCGAGTGCCGTCGAATGCGTCGGCGAGGACATGAACGACCGGTCGGGACCGCGGTGCCGGCGGGCCCGCCGGCACCGCACGGGCGGGCTCAGTCGAGCCGTCGGATCTGGATGATGATGATCGGGTCGCGGGGCACGTCGTCGAGGCCGTTGCGGCTGTGCGTGCGGGTGCGCTCGATGCGTTCGACGACGTCCATGCCGTCGACCACCTCCCCGAACACGGCGTAGCCGAAGCCTCGCGCGCTCCGATCCCGGTGGTCGAGCGAGCGGTTGTCGACGGTGTTGATGAAGAACTGCGCCCGTGCCGAGTTCGGATCGCCCGTGCGGGCCATGGCCAGCGTGCCGCGTCGGTTTCGCAGGCCGTTGTCGGCCTCGTTCAGGATCCCGCCGCGCAGCCCCTCGGTCTTGGGCTGCAGATCCGCGTCGTAGCCGCCGCCCTGGATCATGAAGCCCCGGATGACGCGATGAAACAGGGTGCCGGTGTAGAACCCGTTCTGCACGTAGGTGAGGAAGTTGACGACCGACACCCGCGCGTCCTGCCGGAACAGCTCGACGGTGATGTCGCCCGCGGTGGTCTCGATGACGACCCGCGGGTTGGGGGGCGCATCCTGCCGTTCCGCCGCGGCCGTGCCGGCGACGGCCAGCACGGCCGCCAGAAGGGCGCACGTCCACCTGCTGCTGCGCGGCATGGCCTAGTTGACGGTCACGCCGGTGATGACGACCGGCTCGAGCGGGACGTCCCGGTGCGGGCCCTGGCTGCCGGTGGGCACGGCCGCGATCCTGTCGACCACGTCCATTCCGTCCGTTACCCGGCCGAACACCGCGTAGCCGAAGCTGCGCGCGTCGGTGCCCGTGTGATCGAGGCTGCGCGCGTTGTTGACGGTGTTGATGAAGAACTGCGCCGTGGCGCTGTCGACGACGTTCGTGCGGGCCATGGCGATCGTGCCGCGCTCGTTGCTGAGGCCGTTGGTCGCCTCATTGCGAATCGGGTCCCGCGTGGACTTCTGCTGCAGGTCGGCCGTCAGGCCGCCGCCCTGGATCATGAACTGCTGGATGACGCGATGAAACACGGTGCCGGCAAAGAAGCCGTCGTTCGCGTACTGCACGAAGTTGTCGACCGTGACAGGCGCCTGGTCCCGGAACAGCTCGAGCGTGATGTTCCCGAGGCTCGTTTCCACCACGACCGTGGGATTGTCCTGTGCGGCGGTATTCGCAGCGCCCAGCGTCATGACGACAGCTCCGGCGGCGACCAGCATGCGAAGCGACATGAGATGCTCTCCTTCTCATCCAAAATGCGGGATCCGAAAATCCAATAATCGGGATTGCCGTCCCGCTCCGTCAGTGGCGACACCGGGCTATCCTCTTGGAATACACGGGTTTCTCGTCCTTTTGCGACTGCTTCCGAATTCGGTCCCGAGTATGCATAACTTTTGCCAACCTGTCCAGTAGCGTCTACGATCGCAGCGCGCCCATGGAGACGGTAGACGAGTCGCACGCGCACCCGGACGCCCAGGAGGCGGATGTCCCTGCCCGCGGCGGAGCTGCGGCCGAGGGCGGCGGCGATCCCGGCACCGAGCCGGCGGCCGGTGCGCCCCCGGCGGAGAGCGCCTCGTCCGCGGCGCCGGATGTGCCCGCTGCCGATCCTCCGGCCGCTGATCCTCCGGCCGCGGAGGTTCCGGCCGCCGATGCTCCCGCTGCCGTTGCTCCGGTTGCGGGGGGGGCGGCTGCCGATGCTCCGGCCGCGGAGGTGCCGGCCGATATCCCGGCCGTCGACCCCGCCCCGGCCGGGGCAGCGTCCGAGCCGGCTGCGGCCCAGTCGGGGTCCGCGGCGCGGGGTGACGTCGACCGCTTCGGTCGGCTGTGCGGCACGGCCGAAGCCGCCGCGGCCTCGGACAAGCTGGAGCTGCCGGTTGCGGAGCGGCACCTGCGCGCCGTCCGGCGGGCGCTGGACGAGATCCAGGCCGCGGACGCCGCGGCGTCGCGGCGCGTCCGCACGGCGGTCGCGCGGCGCTTGCGGCGCGTGCAGACCGCGCTGCTCGGCCGCGTGCGGGAGCTGCGCGAGTTTGCCGACTGGCAGCGCTGGGCCAATCTCGGCGTGCAGGAGGATCTGTGCGCCGAGCTCGAGTCGCTGGCCGGCGTCGAGGACGACGCGCAACTGGCTGCCCGCTACCGGAACGTCATGGTCAAGTGGCGGCAGGTGGCCGACGTGCCGAAGGATCGCGGCGAGCAGCTGCGGGCCCGTTTCGAGGCGGCCCACGCGCAGGTCTACCCGCGCTGCCAGACGCACTTGACCGCGCAGGCCGCCGATCGCGAGCGGAACCTCGAGCGCCGGCTGGCGCTCGTCGAGGAAGCCGAGCGCCTCGCGCCGTCGACCGACTGGCTCAGGACCGTGCAGCGCATCACCGAGCTGCAGGCCGAGTGGAAGCAGATCGGTCCCGTTCCGCGGCGCCAGCAGCAGGAGACCTGGGACCGGTTTCGAGCGGCCTGCAGCACGTTCTTCACCCGGCGCAAGGACGACCTCGCGAAGCGCAAGCAGGATTGGGCGCAGAACCTCGAACGCAAGGAGGCGTTGATCGCGCGCGTCGAGGCGCTGGCAGACGTTGCCGATATCCCGACGGCAGTTGCCCAGGCACGCCAGGCGCAGGCCGAGTGGAAGCAGATCGGCGCGGTGCAGCGCAAGCGGTCCGACGCGGTCTGGCAGCGCTTCCGTGCCGCCTGTGACGCGGTCGTCGGCCGCGTGCAGGCCGCCGAACAGGAGGCCGCCGCGGACAAGGTTGCGGCGCGCGAGGCGCTGTGCGGCGAGCTCGAAGCCCTGCTGCCGGCCGACGACCCGCCCGGCGACCCGCCGGAGGGGTTGGCCGACAAGGTGCGGGAGCTGCAGCAACAGTGGCGCCAGGCTCCCGATCTGCCGCAGGTGTTGCGCCGGCGGCTCGCGGCCCGCTTCGGACAGGCGGTCAGCCGCCTCGTCGCGGCGTTTCCGGCCGCCTTTCAGGGGACCGAGCTCGACCCGGCGCGGCAGCTCGCCCGGCTCGACGAGCTGTGCCGGCGCGTCGAATCGCTCGTCGTCAAGGAGACCGAACCCGAGGCGTCGCCGGCCGAGATCCTCGCCGCCCGCTGGCGCGACGCGCTCGCCAGCAACCTCATGGGGGTGCGAGTCGACGAGGGCGCGCGCCGCCGGGCCGCCATCGAGCAGGTCAAGCGCCTGCAGGCGGAGCGGCGCAAGCTCGGCCAGTTGCCGGGACCCGAGGGACAGCGTCTCGCCGAGCGGTTCCAGCAGGCGTGCGACCGGCTGTTCGAGGCCGGCGGCCGCCAAGCCACGTAACGGCCCAGCCGGAGCTACAATAGCCGCGCGCATGGATGGGTTTCATCCGCTGACCGGCGCGTGGTTCACCCGCCGTTTCGCGGGGGCCACCGAGCCCCAGCGTGAAGCTTGGCCGCAGATCCGCGCCGGGCGCGACGTGCTGATCTCGGCCCCGACAGGCTCGGGCAAGACCCTGGCCGCTTTCCTGATCTGCCTCGACGATCTGATCGGGCGCGCCGCCGGCCCGTCCGGCCTCACGGATCGCACGGAGGTGGTCTACGTCTCGCCGCTGAAGGCGCTGAGCACGGACATCCGCAAGAACCTCGACGCCCCGCTGGCCGAGATCACCGAGCTCGCCCGCGCGACGGACCAGCCGCTGGCGCCCATCAGGACCGGCGTCCGCACGGGGGACACCCCGCGCCGGGAGCGCGAGCTGATGGTGCGCCAGCCGCCCCATGTCCTCGTCACGACGCCCGAATCGCTGTTCATTCTCCTGACGGCCGAGCGCGGGCGGCGCGCGCTGCGGCACACGCGGGTCGTGATTGTCGACGAGATCCACGCCATGGTGGACGACAAGCGCGGCTCGCATCTGGCCCTGACGCTGGAGCGGCTCGACTGCCTCGTGCGCCAGGCCGGCGGCGGCCGGCCACAACGGATCGGCCTGTCGGCGACCGTCAATCCCATCGCCGAAGTCGCCTGCTTCCTGCAGGGGTCCGGCCAGGCCGCCCCGGTCATCGTGAACGCCGGGCACCGGCGCGAGCTCGACCTGGCGGTGGAGATGCCCGAGGAAGAGCTCGGGGTGGTGGCCTCCAACGAGATGTGGGGGCAGATCTACGACCGGATCGCGGAGCTCGTGTCCGAGCACCGCACGACGCTGGTCTTCGTCAACACGCGGCGGCTGGCGGAGCGCGTGGCCCACCACCTGGCCGAGCGCGCCGGCGCCGACGCGGTGCTGGCTCATCACGGCAGCCTGTCGCGCCAGTTGCGGCACCAGGCCGAGACCGAGCTGAAGGCGGGCCGGCTCCGCGCCGTGGTGGCGACCGCGTCGCTCGAGCTGGGGATCGACATCGGATCGGTCGATCTGGTCTGCCAGATCGGCTCTCCGCGCTCGATTGCCGTGGCCCTGCAGCGCGTCGGGCGCTCGGGGCACAAGGTCGAGCGGACGCACGTGCCGAAGGGACGCTTCTTTCCGACGACGCGCGACGAGCTGCTCGAGACGGCGGCCCTGGTGCGGGCGGTGCGGCGCGGCGTGCTGGACCGGCGGTGGATACCCGACTGGCCCCGCGACGTCCTGGCGCAGCAGCTCGTGGCGGCGACTGCCTGCGAGCCGTGGGAGGAGGACGCGCTGTTCGAGCTGGTGCGGGGCGCGCACCCCTACCGCCAGTTGCCGAGGGCCGAGTTCGACGAGATCCTCGCCATGCTCTCCGACGGGATTGCCACCGACCGCGGCCGGTACGGGGCCTATGTCCACCGCGACCGGGTCAATCGCGCACTGCGCGGCCGGCGCGGCGGCCGGCTGGCGGCGCTGACGTCCGGCGGGGCGATCCCGGAGAACGCCAACTATCTCGTGGTGGCCGAGCCCGAGGGCGGCACGGTCGGCACGGTGGACGAGGACTTCGCGGTGGACAGCCTGGCGGGCGACGTCTTTCTGCTCGGCACCACGTCGTGGCGCATTCGGCGGGTGGAGGCGGGCCGGGTGCGCGTGGAGGATGCCCGGGGCGCGGCGCCGTCCATCCCGTTCTGGCGCGGCGAGGCCCCCGGACGGACGGCCGAGTTGTCGGCGGAAGTGTCGGCGGTACGCAGCCGCATCGCCGAGCTGGCGGGCGGGTCCGGTGCGACCCCCGGAGCGGGGCACGGCGCGGCCGAGGCCTTCCTGCAGGCGGAGTGCGGCCTCGACGCCGCCGGCGCCGAGCAGGCGGCAGCCTACGTCGCGGCCGGGGTGGCCGGCCTCGGTGCGCTCCCGACAATGCGGACCGTGGTGGCGGAGCGCTTCTTCGATGAGGGAGGCGGGATGCAGCTCGTCATCCACGCCCCCTTCGGCGCGCGGATCAACCGCGCCTGGGGACTGGCGCTGCGCAAGCGGTTCTGCCGCTCGTTCAACTTCGAGCTGCAGGCGGCGGCCACCGACAACGGCATCGTCATCTCGCTGGCGGAGCAGCACAGCTTCCCGCTCGATGCGATCTACCGCTTCCTCACCCCCGCCACCGTCGAGGACGTCCTGACGCAGGCCATGCTGCCCGCGCCCATGTTCACCGCGCGCTGGCGCTGGAACGCCTCGCGCGCCCTGGCCGTCCTGCGGTTCGCGGGAGGCCGCAAGGTGCCGCCGCCCATTCAGCGCATGCGGTCGGACGACCTCCTGGCGTCCGTCTTTCCGGATCAGGTCGCCTGTCAGGAGAACCTCACGGGCGAGATCCGGATACCCCACCATCCGCTGGTCGACGAGACGATCCGCGACTGCCTGCACGAGGCCATGGATATCGACGGGCTGCGCGCGGTGATTGCCGGCATCGACGAGGGCCGCATCGCGACCCGGACGATCGAGACGGCCGAGCCGTCGGTCTTCAGCCACGAGATCCTGAACGCCAACCCGTACGCCTTTCTCGACGACGCGCCGCTGGAGGAGCGCCGGGCGCGGGCGGTTCAACTGCGGCGCACCCTGCCGCGCGATGCGCGCGACGTGGGCGCGCTGGACGCCGCGGCGATCGCTGAGGTGGCGCTCGAGTCGTGGCCCGTGGTGCGCGACGCCGACGAGCTCCACGACGCGTTGCTCACCCTGGCGGTCACGCCGCCCGTCGCCGCGTGGCAGGGGTGGTACGACGCGCTGGAGCGGGCGCGGCGGGCGACCAGCCTCGTCGTCGGCTCCCGCCGGCTGTGGCTGGCGACGGAGCGCCGGCGCGTGGCGGAGGCGCTGCATCCGGGCTGCAGGCTCACGCGCGACGTGCCGGATGTCGACCAGCCGGCGCCCGGCAGCCGCGAGGACGCGGCCGCGGAGGTGCTCCGCGGCTGGCTGGAGTCGTCCGGGCCGCAGCGGCCGAGCGTGCTCGCGGACACGCTGGCGCTGCCGCTGCCGGTAGTCGACGCCGGGCTGGCGCGTCTCGAGGGGGAAGGGCAGGTGCTGCGCGGCCAGTTCTCGCCGGCCGGCGCCTGCGACGAGACCGAGTGGTGCAACCGGCGCGTGCTGGCCCGCATCCACCGGTTGACTCTGGGCCGTCTGCGCCGCGAGATCGAGCCGGTCGCCGCGGCCGACTTCGTGCGCTTCCTGGCGCGCTGGCAGCACGTGGCGCCGGGCACGCAGTTGCACGGCGCGGCGGGGCTGCTGCAGGTGCTGCGCCAGTTGCAGGGTTACGAGACCTCGGCCGCGGCCTGGGAGCCCGACGTGCTGGCGCGGCGGGTGGCCGACTACGACCCCGAGCTGCTCGATGGGCTCTGTCTCTCCGGGGACGTGATGTGGGGGCGGCTCTCGCCGCATCCCGCGTTCGCGGGCGCCGTGTCCGCCGCGCCGGCAGAGCGCGAGGCGGCACCCCCGCGCGCTCGCCGCCGCGTCCGCCCCACCCGTGTGGCGCCGGTGACGTTCTTCCTGCGCGAGGATGCCGGCTGGCTCGTCCCGGACGTGGGCGAGGCCGGCGGGGAGCAGCCGGCGCTCTCGCATGCGGGCCGCGCGGTGCTGGAGCAGCTCACGGCGCTCGGCGCCTCGTTCCTGCGCGATCTGGTGCGGGCCACGGGCCGGCTGCCGAGCGAGGTGGAGGACGGCCTGTGGGAGCTGGCCGCGGCCGGCCTCGTGACGGCGGACGGCTTCGACAACCTGCGCGCCCTGATCGATCCGAAGCGGCGCCGGGGCGAGGGCCGGTTCCGGGCGGCGCGCCCCCGCCACGCCGCCGGCCGGTGGGCGCTGCTCCGCATGCCGGCGGCGCCCCCGGCGCCGGCATCCCGCGCGGAGGCCGGCACGCGGGTCGAGGCGTTCGCCCGCCAGCTGCTGGCGCGGTGGGGGGTCGTGTTCCGGGACCTCATCGCGCGTGAAGCGCTCGCGCCTCCCTGGCGCGAGCTGCTGCGGGCCCTGCGGACGCTGGAGGCGCGCGGCGAGATACGGGGCGGCCGCTTCGTGGACGGGTTCCTCGGCGAGCAGTTCGCGCGGCCCGAGGCGGTCGATGCCTTGCGGAGCGTGCGCCGGGCCCAGACGCAGGTCGAGACCGGCGACTGCCTGCGCCTCTCCGCGGCCGATCCCCTCAACCTGGTCGGTATCGTCACCCCGGGGGCGCGGGTCAGCGCGCTGTCCGGATCCGTGGTCGAGGTCCTGGAGCGGCCGCCGGCCTTCACCCGGGAGCGCGCCGTGGAAGCGGCCGCGGGCTGATGCCGCCGGCCCCGGCCGCACGAGACAGAGAGGGAATACCCATGCCATCGACGATTGGACGCCTGCTTCCGTTGGGTCTGGCCATGTGCGCGTGCGCAGCGTCCGTTCCGCGCTCGGTGCTGGCGCAGGACGCGCCGGCGCCGCCGGCCGAGCTCGACACGCGCGCGATCGTCGAGCGTCTGGCCGACGACGAGCTCGAGGGACGCCTGACCGGCTCGCCGGGCATCCGGCGGGCGGCCGACTACATCATCGAGCAGCTCGGCGCGTTCGGTGCCGGGCCGCTGCCGGGTGTGGGCGGCTTCCGCCAGGCGTTCGCCTTCACCGCCGGCGTGACGGACACCGGCACGACGGTCGAGATCACCGCCGACGACGGGACGCACCTGCGGCCGCCGGCCGGGGCGGGACCGTCCGTGCGTGCGCTGTCGTTCTCGGACACGGGCACGGCGGAGGGGCCGCTCGTCTTCGCAGGCTACGGGCTCTCCGTGCCCGAGACCGACGGTTTCAGCTACGACAGCTACGCCACCCTCGACGTGACCGGCAAGATCGTCGTCGTGCTGCGCTACTTCCCCGAGGACACGGAAGGGGAGCTGCGGGGGACGCTGGCGCGCTACGCGGGCCTGCGCTTCAAGGCGCTCGCGGCGCGCGAGCACGGGGCCGCCGGCATCATCGTCGTCACCGGGCCGCGATCGCCCAACGCCGGAGAACTGATTCCGCTGACCTTCGACACGGCGGTGAGCGACTCGGGGATCGTGGCCGCCACGGTGGACGGCGTACTCGGCGCGGCCATCGTCGAGAGCGCCGGCCGGTCCATCGAGGAGGTGCAGGCGTCGTTCGACAGCGGCAATCCGCACGTCACCGGCTTCGATCTGCCGCTCGAGGCGACCATCGAGACGAAGCTCGACCGCGTGGAGCGCACGGGCCACAACGTGCTCGGCTATCTCCCGCCGACCGGAGCCGCGGCAGCCGAGAAGCCGTACCTCATGCTCGGCGCCCACCACGATCATCTCGGGCGCGGGCGGGGCGGCGACTCGCTGGCGCGCGGCGACGAGGCGGGGCAGATCCACAACGGCGCCGACGACAATGCCTCGGGGGTGGCCGCTGTCCTGGCGGTCGGTGCGGCGCTGGCGCCGATGGAGCGCGAGCGCGGGATCATCCTCGCGTTCTGGTCCGGCGAGGAGCTGGGCCTGCTCGGGTCGGCGGACTTCGTCGAGCAGGCGCCGGTACCCATGGATCAGGTCGCCGCGTATCTCAACTTCGACATGGTCGGCCGGCTGCGCGACACGCTCAGCGTGCAGGCCGTCGGCAGCAGCTCCATCTGGACCGACCTGGTCGAGGAGCTGAACGAGCCGCTCGGGCTCGGACTGTCGTTCGTGCGCGACCCGTACCTGCCGACCGACAGCCGCAGCCTCAACGCGGCGCAGGTGCCGACGCTGGCGTTCTTCACCGGCAGCCACGAGGACTATCACCGGCCGACCGACGACGCCGACGCGCTCAACTACGATGGTCTCGACCGGATCGTGGAGCTGGCGACCGCCGTGGCGGAGGAGCTCGCCAACCGCTCCGCCGCGCCCGACTTCGTGCGGGCGGAGCCGGAGGCGCGGCCCGGCGGGCGGGCGGTCATGCGCATCTTCACCGGCACCATCCCGGACTACGCCTCGGACGTGGAGGGACTGCTGCTGTCCGGCGTGGTCGCCGGCGGACCGGCGGAGACGGCCGGATTGAGCGGCGGGGACGTGGTGGTCGGCCTCGCCGGCCAGACGATCACGAACATCTACGACTACACCTACGCGCTCGACCTGCTGAAGGTCGACGAGCCGGTCGAGGTCGTCTTCATGCGCGACGGTGAACGAATGACGACCGAGCTGACGCCCGCCGCGCGGGAGTAGCGCCGCCCGCCCGGTTCGCTGCGGCACCATGAGACCCACCGCAGGCGGCAGGCAGCCGGGGGCGGCGACCCGGCGCCGGGTGGATGCGGTCGGACTGTGGTGCGCGCTGGGCTATGCCGCCCTGGCCGTGCTCGCGCGGCGGCCCGGCGAGCCGGAGCTGGCGGCGTTCTTCCTGCTGGTTGCGTGGACCGGCCTGCCGGTCGCCGGCCTCTACCTGCACGTCCGCGCGCGCGGCGAGCCGTTTCCGATCGGACGGCTGTTTGCGTGGGCGGTCGTCTTCCGGCTCTGCGGCCTGGCCGGCGGGCCGTTCTTCGAGGACGACTTCTACCGCTACCTGTGGGACGGCTACCGCTTCGCGACCACCGGCACGCCCTACGGCGCGGCGCCGGAAGCGTTCTTCGTCGACCCCGCCGTGCCGGCGCTGTTCCAGGGCGTCCTCGACGGCGTCAACTATCCGGAGCTGCCGACCATCTACGCGCCTGTCACGCAGGCGATCTTCCTGCTGGCGTATTGGCTGCAGCCCGCGAGCGTGGTCCCGCTGCAGGTCATCCTGATCGCGATCGATCTCGCGGCGGTGGCCCTGCTGCTGCGTCTGGCGCCGGCGCGCAACGTCCTGCTCTACGCCTGGTGCCCGCTGGTGATCAAGGAGATCGCGTTCACGGCGCACCCGGACGGCGCGGGCGCCTGCCTGCTGCTGGCGGCGATCGTCCTGGCCCGCGGCGGCCGCTGGCCCGCCGTTGCCGTCTGCCTGGGGCTGGCCGCGGGGAGCAAGACGTTCGGGCTCGTGCTGGTCCCCCTGCTGCTCGCCAGGGCCCGCTTCAGATACTGGCTCCTGTGCGGCGGCACCCTGGCCGCCGTGTATGCACCGTTCGTCCTGCGCGGCGGGACCGACCTCGCGTCGCTGCAGGTGTTCGCGCGCGAATGGGAGTTCAACTCGGCGCTGTTCGGGCTGCTCGCGGGGGCCGTGCCGCGCTTCGAGGCCCGACTCGTCCTGGGCCTGGCGTTCGCGGCGTTCTGGGGATGGTATTGTTGGAAGTACTGGCGGGCCGGGACACCGGGCGTGCCGCGGGGCGACTGGCTGTATGGCGCGTTGCTCGCGGCATCGCCGGTGATCAACCCGTGGTACCTGCTCTGGCTGCTGCCGTTCGCGACCGTCCACCCGAGCGTCTGGGCCTGGACCGCCTCCGCGGCGGTTCTTCTGAGCTACATCACCGGCCTCAACATGCAGGACTACGCGATGCACCCCTACGCGCAGCCGCTCTGGGCGCGCTGGCTCGAGTTCGGCCTGGTCGGGGCAGGCCTGGTCTGCGACGGGCTGCGGCGCCGCCGGGCGCGCGCGGCCGGACGCCTTGAAGACCGGCGCCGCGGCGACCCGCAATGCACGAACGGCTGACGGTCGGCGTCGTGATTCCGGCACGCGACGAGGCCGACAACATCGGCGCCGTCGTCGGCGGGTTGCTGGCGCTGCGCACGCCGGGCGGCGAGCCCGTCATCGACGATATCGTCGTGTGCGACAACGGCTCGACCGACGCGACGGCGCCGCACGCGCGCGCGGCGGGTGCGCGCGTGGTTGCCGAGCGCAGGCCCGGCTACGGTCGTGCGTGCCTGGCGGCCCTGGCCGCGTTGCGGCCGGTGGACGTGGTCCTGTTCGTCGACGGGGACCAGTCGTCCGACGCCGCGGAGGCGCCGGACCTGTTGGGCGGCATCGCGGCCGGCGCCGACCTGGTGATCGGGTCGCGCGTGCCGGGACGCCGCGAGCCGGGCGCCCTGTCGCCGCCGCAGATTGCCGGCAACCGCGTGGCCTCCCTGCTGATCCGGCTCCTGTGGGGCCGGCGGGTGACCGATCTGGGGCCGTTCCGGGCTATCCGCGCCGACGCGCTGCGACGGCTCGACATGCGCGACACGGCCTACGGCTGGACCGTGGAGATGCAGGTCAAGGCGATCCAGAGGGGACTGCGCCTCGTCGAGACGCCGGTGAGCTCGCGCCGCAGGCGCTTCGGGCATTCGAAGGTGGGGGGTACCGTCAGGGGCGTCATCGGCGCCAGTATGGGTATTCTGGGAATGATCGTCCGGCTGCGCAGTGGGCGCGGCGCGTAGCGACGTCGACAGACTGCAGTCGACAGACATGTCAGCGGACGATCAGGAAGGACGATCATGAAGCGAATCCGGATTGAGACGGATGCGGAGCGCAGCGGGCGATGCCGGCTGCTCGCGGGCGTGCTCGCGGCGCTGCTCGTCGCCGCGGCCTGCGGGCCTCCGGAAGCGGTGGAGATAGCGGGCTGGGATGCCAGCGACGAGAGCAGCGTCGAGCGCATCGATCACGGCGCCTGGCAGGACATCCTGGACGGCTACGTGGCTCCTGATGCGGCGGGCGTCAATCTCGTCGACTACGAGGGACTGGCGGCCAGCGCCGCGGACAGCGCCAGGCTGGCCGGCTATCTCGACTACCTGCAGGGGCTCGACCCCCGCGACTACGCCCGCGCGGAGCAGATGGCCTACTGGATCAATCTCTACAACGCGCTGACCGTGAAGGTCGTGCTCGATGCCTATCCGGTGGACACCATCCGGGACATCCACGAGGGCGTGGTCCCGTACACGGGCCCGTGGGGCGACGTGCACGCCAACGTCGCCGGCCAGGATCTGACCCTGGACGGGATCGAGCACGGCATCCTGCGCCCCATCTGGCGCGACAAGCGGATTCACTACGCGGTGAACTGCGCCGCCTACGGCTGTCCGCATCTGCTGAAGACGGCCTTCACCGCCGAGAACACCGAGATGCTGCTCGAGACCGGCGCGCGCGACTACGTGAACAATTTCCGGGGCGTGGACGTCGTCGACGAGGATTTCGTCGTCCTCTCGAGCATCTACGAGTGGTACCCGGAGGACTTCGGCGACACCGAGGAGGCGGTGCTCGCGCACGTGACGGAGTATGCCGACGACGATCTCGCGGCGCAGCTCGACGGCTTCGAGGGTGCCGTCGAGCACGATTACGACTGGAGTTTGAACCAGCAGCAGCGCTGATGCGTATAGTCCTATTGGGCGCCCTCTGAGCTATTTTCGGAGCTCCCTGCGTCATATTGGGAGCCTTTGTCATGTTCGAGGCATCAACGTCGAATGGACGACACCGAGCGACAGGGAGGAACGAGGGATGATCCGCAACATCTGCCTGGGCGTGCTGCTGGCCGCCGGCGTCGGTCTCTTTCACTTGTCCGCCGCGGCTTCGGGCTCCATCGGGCCGGGCGCCGGCAAGGTAAGCCCCCGCGCCGCGTACTCGCAGGGCAAGGCGCTCACGTTCAACGAGCTGGCGTGCGACGACTGTCCGCTGCAGAGGAACGAGCTCGACCGTGACCGGGCCCGCAGCCTGACGGCCAGTCTCGAAGCAGTGTTCGAGGGCGGCGAGACCGGGACTGCCGACGACGAGGCCGCCAGGGCGCTCTGCGGCGGCGCAACGGCGGCCGAGGACGAGGACTGCGCTCTGAAGATGGAGTTGATCCACTACTTCCTCACCCGCCGCTACAAGCTGTAGGCGGGAGGAGGCACGACCATGTACCGCAATCGCTATTCGCTCGCGGCCGTGCTGGCCTGCACGGCCCTGTTCTCCTCGCTGTCGATCCAATCGGCCCAGGCTCAGAACACGCCCTGGATCGCGGAGCCCGAGACCGGCGCCGTCAGCGTCTCGTTCGTGTCCCAGCGCGCGGTCGACTTCTACGCCGGCGACACGCAGACCGAGGGCCCGCTCGGCGCCACCGGAGCGCACCTCGCGCAGAGCACGCTGTGGTTCGGCGTCAACTACGCCTTCACGGATGCGCTGGCGCTCGACGTGCAGTCGGCCTGGGCCCGCAGCTTCGTGCCCGGGCCGGTCGGTCCGAGCCCGGCGGAGAGCTTCAACGGCATCGGGGATTCGAACGTCGCCCTCACGTGGCGCGTGGTCGACGAGCTGATCAGCGGTGCGCCGAGCGTCGCGCTGCGCGTCGGGGTGGTGGCCGCCGGCGCCTACGACACCGGCTACATCAACTCGCTGGGCGACGGGGCCCACGGGGTGGAGGCGTCGGTCATCGTCGGCAAGTTCTGGGAGCGGTTCGGGTTCTCGACGGAGCTGGGCTACCGGCACCGCGGGAGCGCGGAGATCAACGAGCAGGCTATCGGTGGAACGACCGGCGACGTCGACGTTCCGTCGGACGTCTTCTACAACCTGTCGGGCTACTTTCCGGCCGGCGCGGTGACCGTCGGGGTCGACTACCGGCTGGTCAACGCGACGTCCGGGATCGACATCGGCGGGCCGGGCTTCTCGCCGGCCAGGTTCCCCGCGCTGGAGGAGGACGCGCACATTCTGGGCGGGCGGGTGATCGCCGACGTCACCGACAGGCTCAGCCTGAACTTCTTTGCGGGACGGGTGATCGCGGGGCGGAACACCGCCCGCTCGACGGTCTTCGGCCTCGGCGCGAGCTTCGGCTTCGGGGGCGGCGGGCTGGGCTTCTAGCTCTGGCGCACAAAAAGAGCCGGGTCCGGGGGCTGCCCCGGACCCGGCTCTCGCCTTCCAATCGGACGCGTCGCGCCTGCGTTACAGCGGGTCGCCCTGCGCGCCTTCCTTGAGCGCCCACACGCGGTTGCGGGTCAGGATGTACATCACGCCGTCGCTCACCACCGGGGTGCTGTAGACGGCGGCGCCCAGCGTGTACTCCCCGATCACCTCGAGCTCACGGCCCGCCCGGAGCACCACGATGTCGCCGTCCTCGTCGCCCAGGTACACCTTGCCGTCGGCCGCGAAGGGCGAGGCCCACACCGCCGCGAACGTGTCGTACGTCCAGAAGTACTCGCCCGTCTCGGCGTCGAGCGCGTGGAGGAATCCCGAGAGGCTCGAGATGTAGACGATGCCGTCCTGGATGGCCGCGGTGGACATCGTGCGGTAGAAGTCCTCGCCGCCGCGGTGCCAGACGACATGCGTGTCGGTGACGTCGCCGGTGCCGGTCGCGTCGATGACCCAGAAATGCCCGGGCGCCTCGCCGTGCTCCGGGTCCTGGCCGACGCCGATGTACACCTTGTTGTCGTGGACCACGGGCGTGGAGAGGATGTTGTTCCGGGTCCCCCGTCCGCCCAGCGCCCAGATCGAGTCCTCCGGGTTGCAGTCGAACTGCCAGACGATCTCGCCGGTGGCGGCGTCCAGGCTGTAGACGATGCCGTCGCCGCCCGCGAAGATGACCTGCGCCTGACCGTCGATCTCGGCATAGGCCGGGTTGGTCCAGCTTCCGTGCAGCACGTTCTCGCCGACCACGGCGTTCTCCCACACGAGCTCGCCGGTGTTCTTGTTCAGCGCGATGAAGTTCGGCGAGAAGGGCGAGGGGACGTTGACGTGCCCTTCGTCGACGCCGTTGCTGGTCACCGTGTACAGCATGTCGCCGATCACGAGGGGCGAGCCGGTGGCCAGGTTGTGCGGGAAGACGTCGAGCTCGCCGATCATGTCGTACGACCAGATGACGTCGCCGGCGATCTCCGACGTGTCCGCCTCGTCCGTGAACGGCCCGTCGTTCTCCCCGTCCTTGAAGCCCTGCGCGTCGACGCAGACGACGTGCGCCTCGTTCGAGACGTAGTAGATCCGGTCGCCCTCCATGTGCGCGGTGGAGCAGACGCCCTGCAGCGGCCAGTCGTTGACGCGGCCCGCCGGCAGCTTGTCGTGCACCATCTGCCACAGGAACTCGCCGGTCTCGGCGTCGAAGGTCATGACCACGCCCTTGTCGCCCTCGATGGCGGGGTCGCGGCGCCCCTCGTTGTTGGTGCCGACGAACACGCGCCCGTTGGCGACCACCGGGCCGCCGTAGGCCTGCGACCCGACAGGCTGGGACCAGAGCACGTTCTTGCCGCTGAGCACGTCCCACTCGGCGGGCAGGCCGGTTTCGTCCGACGCCATGTTGCGCGCCGGCGTGTTGCCGAACATGCCGACGTCCTGCGCCTCGGCCGCGTAGCCTCCCGCCAGCAGCAGCAGTGCCGCCAGACCTGTTGTCAGTCCGTGTCGAGTCATTGGTTCTCCATCACCCTTACGTTGTCGTAGAAGACGTCGGCCGGCGAGTAGGCAATCAGACCGGGGCTGCCCCGGTCGACCGGCACCGGGTCCTCGGTGGTGATCGTCCAGTCGGCCGGCTCGGCATCGTCGCGCTGCCACACCTTGCCCCGAATCGTGGTGCGTTCGCCGTCCCGGTCCACCCGCAGCTTCAGGGTGTACCAGACGTCCGGCTCCCACTCGAACGGCACCCGCTCGTCGATCCGCAGCTCGGCGGCCCACGACTGCAACTGCAGGCGTTGCGCGTTGCCCTGCATGTCCAGCGTGTAGCCGCTGTTGATCAACCCGAGGTCGGCCCGCCGCCGGCCCCGCTGGGTGGCCATGGCGTCGGCCTGGATCGTGTAGCCGGACATGTCCGTCGGCCCCAGGTAGAGGGCGTGGCGATGGATGCCCGTGCGCGACGGGCCCTTGCGCAGCATCTGCTGGCCGCCTTCGTCCACGCCGCGCAGGTTGCCGCCGCCCCCGATCCAGAACCGCGGCCGGCCGTTCTCGAAGTTCTCCGCCCACGGCAGCGGTCCGAAGACACGCACCTGGGCGCTCCCGGTCAGGCCGTCGACGGTCGCCGTCACCTTGCCGCTCGCGGTCGGCGAGCCGCCGGCGGTCGACAGCGCTCCCGCGCCCGACAGCTGCGCGCCCGCCAGGCCGTCGAGCGCCCACTCCGCAGCGTCGCGTTCGCCGAGCGCGCGGCCGTTGGCGTCGAAGGCGAGGACGCGGAACGAGACCGAGTCCCCGTGCGAGAGGATGACCTCCGCCGGCACGACCTGCAGGCTGGCCGCCTCGCCGGCGGGCAGCTCCTCGCCCAGCGCCGCCGCCGGCGTGTCGCGCGCCTCGAACGGCGCGCTCGGGTCGCCGATGCAGTAGATGCCGGACTCCGCCGTCAGGTACAGCCGCCCGTACGCAGGCGCGAACGAGCCGTAGATCTCGGCGTAGCGTCCGTCCTCGACGGCCAGCTCCTCGTGGTCGAGCACGGCGGCGCCGTCGCTGCCGGGCTGCAGAATGGTGACGTTGCCGTTCACCTCGGTGACGTACAGCTTGCCGTCGGCCCAGACCGGCGACGACTTGCCGACCGTCCCGATGCTGGTCGTCCAGATCTCCTCGCCGCTGCCGGCGTCGAGCGCGCTCAGGTTCGCGGAGTTGTCGATGACGTACAGCAGGCCGTCGCGGTACGCCGGCGTCGAGAAGCCGACCGCCAGCTCGTCGGCGCGCCACAGCTCGTGCGTGGCGGTCACGTCGCCGCTGCCGGTGGCGTCGATGGCCACCACGCGCCCCATGTAGCCGCTGTCGACGTTCTCCTCGCTGTGCGCCGCGTAGACGGTCGTGCCCTCGACGACCGGCGACACGTTGATGCCGCGCTGCGAGAGGTGGAACTCCCAGACCTTCTCGCCGGTGCGCGCGAGCAGCGCGTAGATGTGTCCGTCGGCGTTGCCGTCGAGCAGCAGCCGCTGTCCTTCGATGACGGTGACGATCGGCACCGACTGGGTGTTCATGTCGGCGACGTTGCCGCCCGGCGTCGAGATCCACAGCACCTCGCCGGTCCGCTTGTCGAAGGCGACGTAGCGGTGGCGGGGCGGCCCGGCGTAGTCACCCCACATGCCGCCGATGACCGAGAGGACGAGCCTGTCCTCGTCGATGACCGGCGTCGACGTCCGCCCGCCGTAACCGGAGGCGCGGCCGAGCTCCTCGGCCAGGCGCCAGCTCCACACGATGGCGCCGTCCCGGTCGAACACGTTCAGGTGTCCGTCGATGTTCAGCGCATACAGGTAGCCGGTTTCGGGGTCGCCGGTGACACTGCCCCAGCCGACGCGGTTGAACGGCACGGTGGTGTTCGCGACGCTGAACTCGTGCTCCCACAGCTTGGTGCCGTCCTCGGCGTCCCAGCAGGCGACGATCTCCTGCTTGGAGACGCCGTCGCCCGTCCGGCCGTTGGCGCAGGCCCGCCCGTCGAAGACCGCCGGCGTCGAGCGGCCGATCCAGCTGTCCGACCAGATCAGGTTCTCGCCGTCCTTCGACCAGCTCGACACGAGCGACACCTGGTCGGAGACGCCGTTCTGCCCCGGGCCGCGCCAGCTGGGCCAGTCCTGCGCCGAGGCGGTCCCGGCGATCAGGAGCGTCGACCAGACGAGCAGGCAGGCCACGGGCACGAGGAAGCTGTCTGTAGCCTTGGTCATCCGTTCATTCCTTGTTGAGATGGAAGGGCGATGATATCACGCGCACTGGCGGCTACTCGCGCCGCAGCTTGATGCGGTAGGGCCTGCCGCCGCGCAGGAAGTTCACGACCGTGTCGGCCCGCGAGCCGACGCGGTCGAGGTTCTCGACCGCCGTTCGCGCGTCCGGCACGTCGACGCCGCCCACGCGGTAGATCAGGTCGCCGACGTCGAAGCCGGCGACGCTCGAGATGCCGCCGGGCCGCACGTCCGTCACGAGCGCGCCCTCCCGCACCTGCAGGTTCTCGGGTCCGGCCCGCGCGGACAGCGCGTCGGTCGGCAGGGCGTCGCACACCGTCAGGCCGACCGCCTCCGCGGCGCCCTCGGGCCGGTCGGCGCAGGCATACAGGTCGGCGGCGTTGGCGGGCGCCGCCGCGGCGCCCGCCAACAGGAGCACGCCGAGCGGAATCGCCCGGATGAGCCGCTGGATCAACACTAACCCTCTTTTTCCTCGTACTGCTCCCGGAGCTTGGCCACGATCGTCGGATCGGCCAGCGTGGTCACGTCGCCCAGCGCCTTGCGCGCCGCGATGTCGCGCAGCAGGCGCCGCATGATCTTGCCCGAGCGCGTCTTCGGCAGGTCGGCGGTCCAGATGATCTCGTCCGGACGGGCAATGGCGCCGATCTTGGTCGCGACGTGCTGCTTCAGCTCGGCGAGCTTCTCGTCGGTGGCCGTCACCCCTTCCTTCAGCGTGACGAACGCGCACACGGCCTGCCCCTTGATCTCGTGCTCCTTGCCGACCACGGCCGCCTCGGCGACCTGCTGGTGGTCGACGAGCGCGCTCTCCACCTCCATGGTGCCGACCCGGTGGCCGGCGACGTTCAGCACGTCGTCGACGCGGCCCAGCAGCCAGAAGTAGCCGTCCTCGTCCACCTTGGCGCCGTCCCCGGTGACGTAGACGTCATGTCCCCAGCGGTTCCAGTAGGTGGCGACGAAGCGGTCGTGATCGCCGTAGATGGTGCGCAGCATCGAAGGCCACGGCCGCGTCTGGACCAGGTAGCCGCCGCCCACCTCGACGGGCTCTCCGGCCTCTGTCACGATCTGCGGCTTCAGCCCCGGGAAGGGCCGCGTCGCGGAGCCGGGCTTGAGCGGGGTGATGCCGGGCAGCGGGGCAATCAGGATGCTGCCCGTCTCGGTCTGCCACCAGGTGTCGACGATGGGGCAGCGCTCGCCGCCGACGTGCTGGTAGTACCACATCCACGCCTCGGGATTGATCGGCTCGCCCACCGAGCCGAGCAGGCGCAGGGAGCTCAGATCGTGCTTGCGGATGTGGTCCGGACCCCACTTCATGAACGCGCGGATGGCGGTCGGCGCGGTGTAGAAGACGGTCACCTTGTGGCGCGCGACCATGTCCCAGAAGCGGTCGCGGCCGGGGCTGTCGGGCGCTCCCTCGTACATGACGCAGGTGGCACCGTTGGCCAGGGGCCCGTAGACCAGGTAGCTGTGGCCGGTCACCCAGCCGATGTCGGCGGTGCACCAGTAGATGTCGTCCTCCTTCAGGTCGAAGACCCACTTGGAGGTGGCGTAGGTGCCCACCAGGTAGCCGCCCGTGGTGTGCGCGATGCCCTTCGGCTTGCCGGTGGTGCCGGAGGTGTACAGCGTGAACAGGAGATCCTCGGCGTCGTTCTCGCGCGGCGCGCAGGTATCGGGCACCTGCGCCATCAGCTCGTGGTACCAGTGGTCGCGCCCCGCGACGACGTCGAACGGGGTCTCCAACCCTTCGCGCTTGACCAGCAGCACGTTCTCCACGCTGGGCGAGCCGTCGAGCGCGTCGTCCGAGATCTTCTTGAGCGGCACGACGCCGCCCCGGCGGTAGCCGCCGTCGGCCGTCACCAGCAGCTTCGCCTGCATGTCGTTGATCCGGTCGCGCAGCGACTCGGCGCTGAAGCCGCCGAACACGACGCTGTGCACGGCGCCGATGCGCGCGCAGGCCAGCAGCACGATGGGCAGCTCGGGGATCATCGGCAGGTAGACGGCGACGCGGTCGCCGTGGCCCACGCCGAGGCGCTTGAGCACGTTGGCGCACTTCTGGACCTCGACGTGGAGCTCGCCGTAGGTGAGCGTCTTCTGATCGCCCGGCTCGCCCTCCCAGACGATGGCGCGCTTGTCGCGGCGGCTGCCCAGGGCGTGGCGATCGACGCAGTTGACGCTGGCGTTGATCTTGCCGCCCACGAACCACTTCGCGTCGGGCGGCTGCCAGTCGAGCACCTGGTCCCACGGCCGGCTCCATTCGAGCTCCTTGGCGAAATCGGCCCAGAAGCCTTCCGGATCCGCGTCGGCGCGCTCGTAGACGGCGGGGTCGTTGATGTTGGCGTTCTTGCGGAACTCCTCCGGCGGCTCGAAGACGCGATCCTCGGTCAGCAGTGCATCGAACCCCGCCGGCACCTTCTCGTCAGTCACAGTCTGTCCTCCTGATGTCACCCTTGCAGCCGCTTCGTCGCGACCAGCACGTCCCGCGTCTGTCCATCCGGCGTGATCGAGTAGTCCCACAGCACGGCTTCGCGCTGGAATCCCAGCTGCCTGAACACGGCCTGCGCGGCCGACTGGTCCAGGGTCATGCGGGCCGTCAGCAGCTGCAGGCCGAGATGCCTGGCAATGGCGTCGATCTCGCCGGCCAGCAGGCGGGCCAGCCCGCACCGCCGGGCGCGGGGCGAGATCTGGATCCGGATCTCGCCGAGATGCCGGGTCCAGGCGGCCTCGTTGTGCAGCAGGGTGGCCTCGCCGACCACGCTCTCGTCCTCGCGGGCCAGCACGGTCACCGTGCGGCCTGCGCCGATCGACTCGACCCAGCGCTCGACGACGGGCCGCTCGGTGATGTTCACCCTCAGGAACATGAGGTCGTCCGGCGCCAGCGTGCCGGCGAAGGCCAGCACGGCCGCAACGTCCTCCTCGCCCATCAGCCGCAACTCCATGCGCCGCTCGTCGGTGAGCTCCACCTCGCGCGGATAGCGTTGCGCGAGCCACTGAAGCACGCCGTCGGCCTCGCCGCCGGCGCCGGTTGCCGCATTCGGCATGTTCATTCAGCGGAGCCGATCGCCGGCGCGGCGCGTCGGCGAAACCGCGAGCGTGTCCTGCGCGGCGAGGCCGCCGCGCGCATTCAACATCCGGGAATCATACCAGCGCCGGTGCCCTGCGCGGTGTGGAGGGGTAATATTCACGACGTTGCGGATCGACCTCAACTGCGACGTCGGAGAATCGTTCGGCCGCTACCAGCTCGGCGACGACGAGGGCGTCCTCGGCCATGTGACGTCGGCCAACGTCGCCTGCGGGCTGCACGCCGGCGACCCGTCGGTCATGCGCCGCACGGTGCGTCTGGCGGGCCGGCTCGGCGTGGCCGTCGGCGCGCATCCCGGATTCCCGGACCTGGTCGGGTTCGGGCGCCGCGAGATGCAGGCCGCCCCGGCCGAGATCGAGGATCTGGTCCTGTACCAGATAGCGGCGCTGGCCGGGATGGTGGCCGCCGAGGGCGGGCGGCTGCGGCACGTCAAGCCGCACGGCGCGCTCTACAACATGGCTTCGCGCGACCGCATGCTGGCCGACGCCGTGGCGCGGGCGGTCGCGGCGGCCGACCGGCATCTCACGCTCGTCGGCCTGTCAGGCGGCTGCCTGCTGGACGCCGGCCTGGCTGCCGGCCTGGACGTGGCTTCGGAGGCGTTCGCCGATCGCGCCTACGAGGCGAGCGGCGCGCTGCGGTCGCGGTCGCGGCCTGGCGCCGTCGTGCACGATCCGGCCGTCGTGGTCGACCGCGTGCTGCAGATGATGCGTTCCGGGGTCGTCACGGCCGCGACCGGCGAGCCGGTCGAGGTCCAGGCGGACACCGTGTGCATCCACGGCGACACGCCCGGCGCCGCCGCGCTGGCCGCCGCTGTACGGCGTGGCCTCGAGGCCGCCGGCGTGCAGGTGGCCGCCCTCCACGCGCCGGGCGGGCGGCGGGGTTAGTCTTGAACGGGCACGTCCGGATCTGCGTGGGGGGCGCCGGGCAACCGGCGTCCCTACCGCAATCAGCCCCGTCTGACTAATGAATCGTGTAGGGCTCGCTGAGCGTGAAGGTGGCGATCTGGACCTCGAAGCGCCTGCCGCCGCCGGTCACCATCTGGTACGTGCCGCCCATGGTGCCGAACGGCGTCTGCAGCGGGCAGCTCGACGTGTACTCGAAGGACTCCCCGGGGGCCAGGGTCGGTTGCTGGCCGACCACGCCCAGCCCGCGCACCTCCTCGACCCGGTTCTCGGCGTCCGTGATGATCCAGTGGCGGCTGATGAGCTGGACCGTGTCCGTACTCTCGTTCGAGATCTCGATGGTGTAGAGGAAAAGCCACAGGTTGCGCTGCGGCTGGGACCGCGTGGGGGAGTAGCGCGCGGTCACCTGCACGCGGACCCCGCCCGTGACCGCCTCCGAGGTGTGCACGCCGGACTGTCGATGCTCGGACACGCGTGATAATACGACGTAGGAATGATCCCCATCAACACGCTGCTGGGCGCGTACAGCCAGGGCTTCTTCCCGATGGCGGTCGAGGGGCGCATCGGCTGGTTTTCCCCCGAGCACCGCGGCATCCTGCCGATCGAGCGGCTGCACGTCCCGCGCCGGCTGCAGCGGGTCCTGCGTCAGGGCCGGTTCCGCGGGACCACGAATCGCGCCTTCGCCGAGGTGATCGCGGCGTGCGCGGAACGCCCCGGCGACACCGGCGTCTGGCTCGACGCCGAGCTGATCGCCAGCTACACGGCGCTGCACGAGGCCGGGCACGCCCATTCCATCGAGGTCTGGCAAGGGGAACGGCTGGCCGGCGGCCTCTACGGGGTGAGCCTGCGCGGCGCGTTCTTCGGCGAGTCGATGTTCCACACGGTGACGGATGCCTCGAAGGTGGCGCTGTGCCTGCTGGTGGAGCGACTGCGGCGTCGCGGGTATCGGCTGCTGGACACCCAGTGGCTGACTTCCCACCTGGCCCGCTTCGGGGCAGTCGAGGTGCCGCGCCGCCGGTACCTGGCGCTGCTCGCGGCGGCGCTGGCCGTCGACTGCCGCTTCGCCGGTGCCCCGCCCGATCCGGGCATGAGGCCGGACTTCAGGGCGCCGGGCGGTCGAACGTCGGGCGCTCGCCGCCCTGCGCCAGATCCCAGCTGAGGTCGTACACGAGCCTGACGACGCGCGCCATCTTGTCGTAGTCGAGCGTCTCCGGGCGGTCGCGCTGCGTGTGGTAGTCGGGGTGCAGGCCCGTGTGCACGAAGATGGCCGGGACGCGGCGGAACAGGAACGGCCACTGGTCGCTGCGCCGCAACAGGTTCGAGCGGTTGTTGTCGTAGCGGAACCGCAGGTCGAGCCGGGCGTGGCGGTTCGCCGCTGCGGTGGCGGCCCGCAGCCCGTCGCTGAAGCTGTGCCCGATGATGTTGACGGCGTTCCGATTCGACTCGGCGGTCTGCGGCGGCAGGCCGGCGAAGCGGTAGCCCCCGCCCGGAGGCACCTCCTCGCTGCGCCCGATCATGTCCATGTTGAGCACCGCGACGGTGTTGCCGAGCGGCGCGAGCGGCTGCTCCGTGTAAGCCCAGGCGCCCAACAGTCCCTGTTCCTCCGCGTTCCACGCCGCGAGCAGGATGGAGCGGCCCGGCCGCACGCCGCCGCGGCGGGCCAGCGCGTACGCCTCCGCAATCTCCAGCAGGCCGGCCACGCCGGAAGCATCGTCGTCCGCCCCGTTGAAGATGCCCGCGGCGTTGGCGCCCTCGTGGTCGTAGTGCGCGCAGATGATCAGCCACTCGTGCCGCAGGACCGGATCGGCGCCCTCGATCAGGCCGACGACGTTGTCGACCGCCGTCGCCTCGTGCTGCACCGCCGTCTCGACCTCCAGCCTGACGTCCGGGATCTCCACGGCTGCCGCGCCGCCCGGCGTCTCGGCCTGCAGCGCCAGCTCGCGCAGCGTGCGGCCGGTCGGGGCGACCAGGCGCCCGGCCAGCTCCACCGAGATCCGCACGGCCGGTATGCGCACCTCACGGACCCACGCGGCGAGCTGGTACCTGGGGATGCGCGGCGGCCGGCGCGGCCATGCCCGTGCCGCCAGGTCCTGCATGGACCAGCGGCGCGCGTGGTTGTGGACGTCGTCCACGATCGCGACGGCCACGGCGCCGCGCCGCTGCGCCTCGAGCGCCTTGCGCAGCGCCCGGCCGCGCTCGCTGGCGACGACGCCGGCGAACGGGCTGTCGGGGTCGAACTCGCCCGGCTCGTGATCGAGCACCAGCACGACCTTGCCGGTCACGTCCGCGTCCCGGTAGTCGTCGCGTCCGAGATCGGCCGCCGCAATCCCGAAGCCGGCGAACACGACCGGGCCGGCGGCGCGCCCGCTGCCGCTGTACGGCGCGGGGAAGAAGTCGCGCACGTTCTCGGCGGCCTCGACGTCCGTCCCGACATGCAGCCGCAGGCTGTTCGGCTCCCCCAGGCTGGCCGTGAGCAGCTCGACCGGCTGGCGGTAGCTCGACCCGGGCGCCGCCGGGCTGAGTCCGAACTGCCGGAAGCCGTCCTCGATATGCTGGGCGGCCCGGCGGTTCTCCGCCGTGGCGGTGAGCCGTCCGCGCATCGCATCCGACGCGAGGAAGGCGACCTCGCGCTCGAGGTCGGCGGCGGTGATCGAGTCGCCGGCGGCGGGAGGCGGTTGGCCGTCGGCCGTCTGCAGGCCGAGCAGGCCCGCGCAGACGACCAGTCCGGTGCAGACGACCAGGCCGGTGAGCAGCGCGCGCGGGGACATCGGAGCGGTCATTATCGCAGAAGCGGCGCGGCGGGGGAGCCGCATCGGCGCGCGGGCGGCCTGCGTCACAGGTACAGGCCGGCGCCGGGCCCGAGCGGGATCCCCAGCAGCATCCAGGCCATCAGGAGCACGGACCAGATGATCATGAAGACCACCGTGTAGGGCAGCATGGTCGCGACCACGGTGCCGATTCCCGAGCGCTTGTCGTAGCGCTCGAAGAACGCGACGATGAGCGCGAAGTAGGACATCATCGGCGCGATGACGTTCGATGTGCTGTCGCCGATGCGGTAGGCCACCTGGGTCAGCTCGGGCGTGTAGCCCAGCAGCATGAACATCGGGACGAACACGGGCGCCATGACGGCCCACTTGGCCGACGCGCTGCCCATGAACAGGTTGATGAGCGACGACAGCATCACGAAGGCCAGCATGAGGGGAATGCCCCCCAGCCCCGAGGCGCGCAGCGCGTCCGCGCCCTTCACGGCGATGATGAGGCCCAGGTTGGTCCAGTTGAAGTAGGCCACGAACTGGGCGGCGAAGAACACCAGCACGAGATACGTGCCGAGCGTGCCGATCGTCTTGCCCATGCCGTTCATCACGTCGGTGTCGTTGCGGAACGTGCCGGCGCCGGCCCCGTACGCCACGCCGACGGCCGTGCCGCCGGCGAAGAGGAACGCGACGATGCCGGACAGGAACGGCGAGCGCAGCAGGCTGCCGGTCTCCGGGTTGCGCAGGAAGCCGTCGGCGGGCACGGTGCCCCACAGCAACAGGGCGGCGAACGCTGCCGCCGCGACGGCCGCGAAGCGCAGGCCGCGCCACTCGGCCGCGCTGAGCTGCTCGATGGCGGTCCGCTCCCCCTCGGCCTCGTACGGTCCCAGGCGCGGCACGACGATCCGTTCCGTGACCCACGCGCCGGCTCCGGCGACCACGAACGTCGATGCGACCATGAAGAAGTAGTTGGCGGCCGGGTTCACCCGGTAGCCGGCGTCGACTATCTGCGCCGCCTCCTCCGACAGCCCCGCCAGCAGGGGGTCGACGGTGCCCAGCAGCAGGTTGGCGCTGTAGCCGCCCGACACGCCCGCGAACGCGGCTGCCAGCCCGGCGATGGGATGTCGTCCGGCCCCCAGGAAGATGATGCCGCCGAGCGGCACCAGCAGCACGTAGCCGATCTCGCTCGCGGCGTTCGACAGCACGCCCGCCAGCACGATGACGAAGGTGAGCAGCCGTTGCGGCGCGGAGAGCACGAGCAGCCTGAGCGCGGAGCCGATCAGGCCGCTGGCCTCCATCACGCCGATGCCGAGCATCGCCACGAGCACGGTGCCCAGCGGTGCGAAGCCCGTG
Source organism: Vicinamibacterales bacterium (assembly GCA_963665465.1). Taxonomy (GTDB): domain Bacteria; phylum Acidobacteriota; class Vicinamibacteria; order Vicinamibacterales; family UBA8438; genus JAAXGX01. The sequence goes on along the minus strand of OY762226.1, from coordinate 1,068,213 downwards.
AAGTTGCCCACCATCTCGGTCACGATGCGATGGAGCCCGGCCAGCGTCATCAGGCTGACCGGGCGGATCGTCTCGCCCGTCCCGGGATGGGCGGCCTCGAGGCCCGCCGCCGCGGCGAGGCCGGAGACGACGATGGTCAGCAGGGCCAGGATGGCGAAGATCGTGGCCGGATGCGGAAGCGCGTTGCCGACGCGCTCGATCGTGCCGAGGAAGACCGTTGTCCAGTTGCCCAGCAGCGCCAGTCGCCGTGCCATCGGGATGCTATCCTACCTTTCTTTGCGGCCTGCGTTTCAGTTCCATTCCCGATGACGGACTCAGCGGCCGAGTGGGGCAGCGTGGAGAGCCAGCGGCGCGCGGCCGCCGCGGTCGGCGTCGACGCCGCGGTCCGCCACATCTTTCTCTGTTGCGATCAGACCAAGCCGAAGTGCTGCGGGAAGGACCGCGGGCTCGCGGCCTGGGACTACCTGAAGCGGCGGCTGGGGGAGTTGGGCCTGTCCGGACGCGGCGGGGTGCTGCGGACGAAGGCCAACTGCCTGCGGGTCTGCGAAGGGGGGCCGGTGGCCGTCGTCTATCCCGAGGGCGCGTGGTATCGTGAATGCGATCCGGCGGCGCTGGAGCGCATCATCCAGGAGCACCTGGTGGGCGGCCGGGTGGTGGCCGACCTGCTGATCGCCGAGCACGACCTGCGCGGCGGCGCCCCCGATCGCGATGATCGCGAATGACATGGACCTGCGAGGCGTCTTTCCCCCCATTCCGACCCCGTTCGACAGCGGCGAGCTCGACATCGAAGCCCTCGGTCGCAATTGCGATCGCTGGATGACGACCGGCCTCCACGGGCTCGTGGCGCTGGGCTCGAACGGCGAGGCTCCACTGCTCGACGACGCGGAATCCGACCGGGTCATCGAAGCCGTCCGGGCCCGCGTGCCGGCGGAACGGCTGCTGATCGCCGGCGTCGCGCGGGAGTCCACCGCCGGGACCGTGCTGGCCGCGCGCCGCGCCGCAGGCCTGGGCGCCGACGCGGTGCTGGTGCGCACCCCGTCGATCTTCAAGGCCTGGGTCGCGGACGAGGCCATGGTCGAGCACTACACCGCGGTGGCGGACGCCTCGCCCGTGCCCGTCCTGCTGTACAACTTCGCCGCGCTCACCGGCGTGAGCCTGACGGTGGCGACGGTGGCCCGGCTGGCGGCCCATCCCAACATCGCGGGCATGAAGGAGTCCGGCGGGGACATCGGCTTCATCTCCGAGCTGGTCGACGCGACGCCGGACGGCTTCCACGTGCTGGCCGGCTCGGCCCCCGCCTTCTACGCGAGCCTGCTCTCGGGCGCGGCGGGCGGCATACTCGCCCTGGCGTCCGCGGTGCCGGCGCTGTGCGTCGAGCTCTTCGATCTCGTCAACGCGCGGCGACTGACCGAGGCGCGGGCCCTGCAGCGCCGGCTGACGCCGCTGGCGCGGCTCGTCACGCGCGTGCACGGCGTGCCCGGCCTCAAGGCGGCGTTGAGCGCCGCGGGGTACGCCGGCGGCGATCCGCGGCCACCGCTGCGACCCGTGCGGCCGGACGCCGCCGAGGAGATCCGCCGCGCGCTGGCGGCGCTCGCGATGCGGACATGAGGGCTTCCCGGGCGGCGGCGCTCGGCGTGCTGGCGGCGGCGGCCGCCTGCGCCACGAATCCCGTCACCGGCGGCCGGGAGCTCGCCCTGATGACCGAGTCCAGGGAGCTCTCGATCGGGCGCGACGCGGACGAGCAGATCCGGGAGCAGATGGGCGTGTACGACTCGCCGTCCCTGCAGGCGTACGTGGAGGACCTCGGCCACCGCCTGGCGCTGCGCTCGCACCGGCCGAACCTGCCGTGGCAGTTCGCGATCGTCGACTCTCCCGCGGTCAACGCGTTCGCGCTGCCCGGTGGATACATCTACCTGACGCGCGGGATTCTGGCGTATCTGGGCGACGAGGCCGAGCTGGCCGGCGTGCTGGGGCACGAGATCGGCCACGTCACCGCCCGCCATTCCGTGCAGGCCTACTCGCGCGCGGCGGGAGCGCAGATCGGACTGGTGCTGGGGCAGATTCTCGTACCTCCGATGCGGGCCAATCCGTACGGTGCGCCCGGTTGGGTGGACGCGGCCGCCTCCGGCCTCGGCGTCCTGTTTCTGAGGTTCGGGCGCGACGACGAGCTGCAGGCCGACCGGCTCGGCGCGGAGTACGCCGCCGCCGCCGGCTGGCATCCGGAGGGCGTCGCGGGCATGCTCGCAACGCTGGGCCGGATCGGCGAGGCCAGCGACCGCCGGGGGGTTCCCAACTGGCTGTCGACGCATCCCGAGCCGGCGTCGCGCGTCGCCGAGGTGGAGCCGATCGTGGCCGGCCTGCTGCGCGAGGGCGACCCGGGCGCGCTGCGCGTGGACCGCGCGGGCTACCTCGACCGCATCGTCGGGCTGCGGTTCGGCGACAATCCGGAAGACGGCATCGCCCGGGCCAACGAGTTCCTGCATCCCGAGCTGCGGTTCGGCCTGCAGTTTCCGGAAGGCTGGGAGATTCGCAACAGCGCGGCCCTCGTCGCGGCGCAGGCGGCCGGGCAGGACGCCTACATGGCCCTGCGGCTGGTCGAGGACGCCGCCGGCGCGGATCTCCGCGCCCTGGCCGAGCGCGAGATGGGGCGCGAGGGACAGGTCGCGCCGGGGAGCCGGACGCTCATCAACGGCCTCGATGCGTATCTCGCCGCCTACCGGCGCGACGTCGACGACATCGGACAGGTGCACGCGCGCGTCGCGTACGTCCGGCACGCCCCGCGGGTCTATGCGCTCGCGGCCGTCGCGCCGATCCGGGAGTGGGCGCGCGTGGAACGCGACGTCGACCGGAGCATGCGGTCGCTGAGGCCGCTCACGGTCGAGGAGGCCGACGCCATCGTCCCGAACGAGATTGCGCTGCACGTCGCCCGGGGCGGCGACACGTGGGAGCGAATTGCCCGCGAGGCCGGCGCGGACACGGTGGAGGCGGCGACGCTGGCGGTCATAAACGGCTATGCGGTCGACGAGCCGCCGCCGCCGGGCGAGCGGCTCAAGGTAGTCGTGCCCGGCTCGGCGCAATGACCGCAAACGTCTGGCCAAACCGGCCCGTGTCGGGCGAGAATGGGCGCTGGCGATCATGGAACAGGCCCTGCTGCTGAACGCGACGTACGAGCCGCTCAAGATCGTCGATTGGCGCAAGGCCATCACGCTGTGGTGCCAGGGGAAGGTCGAGGTCATCGCGGTCCACGACCGCGAGGTCCGCTCGGTGTCCGTCAGCTTCAAGCTGCCGTCGGTCATCAGGCTGCTGCGCTACATCACCATCCGCAAGCGCTTCGACTACGTCCCGTTCTCGCGCGCCAACATCTACGCGCGGGACGACCACCGCTGCCAGTACTGCGGCGAGCACTTCCCCGTCTCGGAGCTCACCTTCGATCACGTGGTGCCCGTATCGCAGGGGGGACGGAAGGACTGGGAGAACATCGTCACCTCCTGCGTGACGTGCAACCGCAGGAAGGGCGGCCGCACTCCGGCCCAGGCGCGCATGCGGGTCATCCGGCCGCCGCGCCGGCCGGCCCGTCCGCCCGTGGTGCGCCTGACGTTCGGTCTGCGCAACGCGCCGGAGTGCTGGCGCGACTACTTGTACTGGAACGTCGAGCTCGACGAAACGTAGGTGTCCGCGCCGTGCACGGGTGCGGACGCGCGAGCCCGTCAGGATGAGCACTTCCCCAGCGGCCGGTACACGCCCCCGCATCGACGCCGTGCGCCCGCCGTGCGCGGTCGAGGGCGGGCGGGTCACGATCGAGGTCGTCGACCTGCCCGCCGACGATTCAGCGCCGCCGGAGGTGCGCCTCGGTGCGACGCCTGCCCGCGTCGTTCACGTTTCCGGGCAGGCCGTGTCGGTCATCGTGCCGCCGGGACTCGACGGCGGCCGCACGGCGGTCCATGTGGGCGGCGCGGCTGGCGCGGCGGCCTTCGTCGACATCGGCGTGCGTCTGGCGACCGGGCTGCATCAGGTCGACAACCCGGCGATCGACGGCGACGGCTCCGTCTACCTCACCTACAGCGGCACACGCGGCGAGCAGACGCCGGTATCGGTGTTCCGCGTGCGGCCGGACGGCTTTCGCGAGCCGTTCCTCTCGGGCATCACCAACGCGACGTCGCTGGCGTTCGCGCCCGACGGCCAGCTGCACGTGTCGAGTCGCTTCGAGGGCACCGTGTACCGGGTGCATGCCGACGGCTCGTTCGACGAGCTGGTGTCGGAGCTCGGCGTCGCCTGCGGGCTGGCGTTCAGTCCCGACGGCACGCTCTATGTCGGCGATCGGTCCGGGACCGTCTTCCGCGTCGGCAGCGCCGGGCGGGCGACGGCGTTCGCGACGTTGCCGTCCAGCGTGGCCGCGTTCCATCTGGCCTGGGGGCCGGACGACGCGCTGTACGTGACGTCCCCGACCCTGTCGACGTACGACCGCGTCTACCGCCTCGATCACACGGGACGGCTCGACGAGGTCTGCACCTGCTTCGGGCGTCCGCAGGGGGTGGCGTTCGACGCTCACGGCACCCTCCACGTCGTCGAGGCGCTGGCCGGCTCGAGCGGCGTCTACCGCGTGGCGCAGGACGGCGCGGCCACCTGCGTTCTGGCGGCCGAATCGCTCGTCGGGCTCGCCTTCGACCCGACGGACGGCAGCCTGGTGGTCGCCTCGAACGAGACCGCCTACCGCGTCGGCGCGAACGGCATGGCGGCCGGGCAGGCCGACCCGACCGCCTGACCGGCGCCGGCCTGGTCGCGCACCCCGGCGGTTCGGGCCGCAGCCCCGTCCGCCGCAAGGCGCGCACAGCGCGCCTCGGCGGGAGCGGCGCGGGGCGAAGGGGCCCCCGCAAGCGGACGCCGGGGTTCGGGGCGCAGCCCCGTCTGAAATCAGACGGCCGGCGGCTTGCTGCCGAACCTTGCCTTGGCCTCCTGCCGCCGCGCGTGCAGGATCGGTTCCGTGTAGCCGCTCGGCTGCGCGCGGCCCTTGAACACGAGGTCGCAGGCGGCCTGGAAGGCCACGCTGCCGTCGAAGTCGGGCGCCATCGGCCGGTAGTGGGGGTCGCCGGCGTTCTGCCCGTCGACCACCGCGGCCATCCGCTGCAACGTCTCGCGCACCTGCGCCTCGCTGCAGATCCCGTGGTGCAGCCAGTTGGCGATGTGCTGGCTGGAGATGCGCAGCGTCGCCCGATCCTCCATCAGGCCCACGTTGTTGATGTCGGGCACCTTGGAGCAGCCGATGCCCTGATCGACCCAGCGCACGACGTAGCCCAGGATGCCCTGCGCGTTGTTGTCGAGCTCCTGCTGAATCTCTTCGGGCGACCAGTGCGGCCGCTCGGCGCGCGGGATCGTCAGGATCTTGTCCAGGTCGGCCGGCGGGCGCGTGCGCAGGGCGGCCTGACGCGCCCTGACGTCGACCCGGTGGTAGTGCGTGGCGTGCAGCGTCGCCGCCGTGGGGGAGGGCACCCAGGCGGTATCGGCGCCCGCCTCGGGGTGGCCGATCTTCTCGCGCAGCATGTCGGCCATGAGGTCCGGCATGGCCCACATCCCCTTCCCGATCTGGGCGTGGCCGGGCAGGCCGCAAGCCAGGCCGACGTCGACGTTCCAGTCCTCGTAGGTGACCATCCAGTCGGCGGTCTTCATCTCCTTCTTGCGAATCATCGGCCCGGCTTCCATCGCGGTGTGCATCTCGTCGCCGGTGCGATCCAGGAAGCCCGTGTTGATGAAGAAGACGCGGTCGGACGCGGCGCGCACGCACTCCTTCAGGTTGACGGTGGTGCGCCGCTCCTCGTCCATGATGCCGATCTTGAGGGTGAAGCGGTCCAGACCGAGGGCGTCCTCGACCCGCGCCAGCATCTCGTCCGTGAAGGCCACCTCGTCCGGCCCGTGCAGCTTCGGCTTCACGATGTAGATGGAGCCGGCACGACTGTTGCGGCGGCTGCCGAGGTCGTGAATGGCGATCAGCGACGAGATCATCGCGTCGAGAATGCCTTCCGGCGCTTCGTTGCCGTCCCGGTCGAGCACCGCCGGATTGGTCATCAGGTGTCCGACGTTGCGAATCAGCATCAGGCTGATTCCCTGCAGGGCGAGGTGCGAGCCGTCCGGCGCGGTGTACTCGCGCCGGGCGCTGATCGCCCGGTCGACCGCGCGGCCGCCCTTCTCGAAGCGGGCGGTCAGGTCGCCCTTGATCAGGCCCAGCCAGTGGCGGTAGGCGAGCACCTTGTCCTCGGCATCGACCGTGGCCACCGAATCCTCGAGATCCATGATGGTCGTCGTCGCCGCTTCCAGCAGGATGTCCTTGATTCCGGCGGCGTCGTCACGGCCGACGGGGTGCTCGCGGTCGATTGCAATCTCGATGTGGAGGCCGTGGTTGCGGAGCAGGACGGCAGACGGCGCGCCGGGCTCGCCGCGGTAGCCGGCCAGCTTCGACGCGTCGGCCAGGCCGGTCGTGGCGCCGTCGCGCAGAGTGGCGGCCAGCACGCCGCCGGCCACGGCGTAGGACGCCACGTCGGCATGGCTGCCGCCGGCCAGCGGCACCACCGCGTCGAGGAACTCGCGGGCGTGGGCGATCACGCGGGCCCCGCGCACGGGGTTGTAGTCGGCCGTGCGCGCCGCGCCGCCGTCCTCCGGTATGACGTCGGTGCCGTAGAGGGCGTCGTACAGGCTGCCCCAGCGCGCGTTGGCCGCGTTCAGCGCGTAGCGCGCGTTGGTCAGCGGAACCACGAGCTGCGGTCCGGCAATGGCCGAGATCTCGGGGTCGAGGTTGGCCGTGCGCACCGCGAAGTCGTCGCCCTCGGGCACCAGGTAGCCGATCTCGCGGAGGATGTCCTTGTACTCGGCGAGGTCAATCGGCTCGTCGCGGTTCTCGCGGTACCAGGCGTCGAGCCGCCGCTGCAGGTCGTCGCGCTTCGCCAGCAGCGCGTGGTTGCGCGGCGTCAGGTCGTGGACCAGCCGGTCGAAGGCGGGCCAGAAGCTCTCCGGCGCGATCCCGGTGCCCGGCAACGCCTCGTCGTTGATGAAGTCGTACAACAGCCTGTCGACCTGGAGCCCCCCGGCGGCGATCCGATCCGTCATGCCTTCCCCCTGCCTTCTTTATTCAGATGGGGCTGCGCCCCAAGCCCCCGGCGTCCCTTTGCGGGGACCCCTTCGCCCCGCGCCGCTCCCGCCGAGGCGCGCTGTGCGCAGCTTCCACTAGACGGGGCTGCGCCCCGAACCCCCGGCGTCCGCTTGCGGGGGCCCCTTCGCCCCGCGCCGCTCCCGCCGAGGCGCGCTGTGCGCGCCTTGCAGAGGCTGCGCCTCTGCTTCACTCAGACGGGGCTGCGCGCCGCATTCCCGGCGTCCGCTTGCGGGGGGCCCTTCGCCCCGTGCGGCGTCTGCGCCGTTGTACGGCGAGACGCCTGGCAACCCGGCAGCCGCGATTCTACTCCGGCGGCGCGCGTGCGTGCGTCCGTGGGGCGCCCGCGGGGCTGTCGTGGTAGCATCGTGGATTCGGGCCGCAGCGGCGGTCCCATACCGTCCAGATGCCGCACCGATGGATAGATGTACGCGGCGCCCGCGTGCACAACCTCAAGAACATCGACGTCAGGATTCCGCGTGACCGCTTCGTCGTGGTCACCGGCCTGTCGGGGTCCGGCAAGTCTTCGCTGGCCTTCGATACCGTCTATGCGGAGGGCCAGCGGCGCTACGTGGAGTCGCTCTCCGCCTACGCCCGCCAGTTCCTCGAGCAGGTGGAGAAGCCGGACGTCGACCAGATCGACGGCTTGTCCCCGGCCATCTCCATCGAGCAGCGCACCACCGGCTCGAATCCACGCTCCACCGTCGGCACCGTCACCGAGATCTACGACTATCTGCGGCTGTTGTTCGCCAATGTCGGCGTGCCCCACTGTCCGTCCTGCGGGCAAGCGGTGACCTCCCAGTCGGTGGAGCAGATCGTGGACGCGGTGATGGCGGGCCCGACGGACGAGCGCATCAATCTGCTTGCGCCAGTCGTGCGCGGGCGCAAGGGGGAGTTCAAGAAGGAGCTGGCGGCCCTGAGGGCCAAGGGGCTGCTGAAGGTGCGGGTGGACGGGGAGGTGCGGTCGCTCGAGGACGAACCGCGGCTGGATCGGCGCAAGAACCACTGGATCGAGGCGGTCGTGGACCGGCTCATCGTCAGGCCGGGTGCGGTGCGCCGGCTCACGCGCTCGATCGAGCTGGCGCTGGCGCTGGCCGACGGGGTAGTGACGGTCAACACGCTGGGCGGCGGCGACCGCCTGTTCTCGAGGCGGCTGGCCTGCGTGCACTGCGGGATCAACATGCCGGAGCTGACGCCGCGCATCTTCTCCTTCAACTCGCCGCACGGCGCGTGCGGCGACTGCCAGGGGCTGGGTGCGGTCGAGGACTTCGACCCGCTCCGCATCGTGCCGGATGACACCCGGTCGCTGGCCGAGGGCGCGGTTCAGCCCTGGGGCCGCGCGGACGCCAAACCGGTGCGCGAGGCGCTCGCCGCTCTGGCGGCGTACTACGAGATCGACATCGAGACGCCGTTCAGGCGGCTGCCGCAGAGGAAGCGCAAGATCCTGCTGTACGGACCGGACGGGGCCCGCCGGACGCCCGCTCCGCGCCGTCGGCGGTCCGCGGCGCCGCCGGATCCGTTCGGCCGCGACTTCGAGGGCGTCATTCCCAACCTGCGCCGGCGCTACCGGACCGCTACGTGGACCCAGCAGGAGGAGCTGGAAGGCTACCGCTCGCTACGCACGTGCCAGGCGTGCGACGGTGCCCGGCTGCGGGCGGAGAGCCGGGCGGTGCGGGTTCACGGACGCACGCTGGCCGACTACGTCAACCTGCCGATCGCGGAGGCGCGGGAGCTCTTCGAACAACTGGAGCTGACCGGGCGCGAGCGGCTGGTGGCGGACCGGGTGCTGCGCGAGATTCGGGATCGCCTGGCCTTCCTTGCGAACGTCGGCGTGGGCTACCTCACGCTGGCGCGCGGCGCGGCCACCCTGTCGGGGGGCGAGGCGCAGCGGATTCGACTCGCGACGCAGATCGGCGCGAACCTGACCGGCGTGCTCTACGTTCTCGACGAGCCGTCCATCGGGTTGCACCAGCGCGACAACAGGCTGCTGCTCGACACGCTGGGTCGGCTGCGCGATCTCGGCAACACGGTCGTGGTCGTCGAGCATGACGAGGAGACCATCCGCTCGGCGGACTATCTCATCGACCTGGGACCGGGCGCCGGCGAGCATGGCGGCCACGTGATCTTCCAGGGCCCGCCGGCGAAGCTGCTGGCGAACGGCAGCCGGTCGCTGACGGGTCAGTACCTGCGCGCGGAGCGCACCATTCCCACCCCGAGCGCGCGCCGCCCCGCGCTCCGGGGCGCGCTCGTCATTCGCGGCGCGCGCGCGAACAACCTCAAGGACCTCGACGTTCGCCTGCCGCTGGGCCTGCTGATCGCGGTGACCGGCGTCAGCGGCTCCGGCAAGTCGACGCTCGTCAACGACATCCTGTACCGTGCGCTGGCGCAGCAGCTGTACCGCGCCGCGGACGAGCCCGGGGCGCACCGGCAGCTGGAGGGCACGGACCTGATCGACAAGGTGATTCAGATCGATCAGTCTCCGATAGGCCGCACGCCGCGGTCGAACCCGGCCACCTATGCCGGCCTGTTCACCTTCATCCGCGAGCTCTTCTCGATGCTGCCGGAGTCGCGTGCGCGAGGCTACCGCCCGGGTCGCTTCTCGTTCAACGTCAAGGGCGGGCGGTGCGAGGCGTGCCAGGGCGGCGGGGTCATCGCGATCGAGATGCACTTCCTGCCGGATGTCTACGTTACCTGCGAGCAGTGCAAGGGGCGCCGATACAACCGGGAGACGCTGGACATCACCTATCGCGGCGCCTCGGTCGGCGACGTGCTGAACCTGACCGTCGACCAGGCGATGGAGCTCCTGGAGCATTACCCGCCCATCGCCCGCAAGCTGCGCACGCTCCAGGACGTGGGGCTGGGCTACGTCAAGCTGGGCCAGTCGGCCACGACGCTGAGCGGGGGCGAGGCGCAACGCGTCAAGCTCGCGAAGGAGCTCTCGCGGCGGGGTACGGGGCGCACGCTCTACATTCTGGACGAGCCGACCACGGGTCTGCACTTCGAGGACACCCGGCGGCTGCTGGACGTCCTCAACCAGTTGGTCGAGCAGGGGAACACCGTGGTCGTCATCGAGCACCATCTGGACGTCATCAAGACGGCCGACCACATCGTGGACCTGGGGCCGGAGGGCGGCGACGCGGGCGGCACGCTCGTCGCCGAGGGAACGCCGGAAGAAGTCATGGAGGTCGGCGGCTCGCATACCGGCCGCTTCCTGCGCCGGGCGCTCGGCGCGCCAGCCGGCAGCGGGACGCTGCAGGCCTGAAAGATGCTGACAGCAGTGGGCAGGTGTGGTAAAAGGGATAAGATCTGCTCCCCGAGTGGCCGTTGCAGGCTAACCACCATCGGATCTTTGCAGCCGCGGCCCGTCTCGCGTGAACTCTTGCATTCCCTCTTGTCGGCGCCGAGCTCGCCCATGGTCAGGACGTAGTGAGTACGAACTCGCAGGTTCAAGTGCATACTCAGCAGACGGTCCGCCGACCCGTTTCGTGTTCCGGGATCGGGCTGCACTCCGGGCAGAAGGGTACGTTGCGGCTCGGGCCCGCCCCCGCCGGGCACGGCATCGTCTTCAAGCGGCTCGATCTGGACGGGCTGGAGATCCCGGCGAGGATCGACTACGTGGCCAGCATGAACTACGCCACCGGTCTGGCCCGGGACGATGCTTCCGTCGAGACCGTCGAGCATCTGCTGGCGGCGCTCTTCAGTCTGGGGATCGACAACGCCTCCGTCGAGCTGAATCAGGCCGAGGTCCCGATCATGGACGGCAGCGCGGCCTCGTTCGTCTATCTCGTGCACGAGGCGGGCGTCAGGGCCCTGGCGGCGCCGCGCCGCTTTCTGAAGATCGTCAGGCCCGTCTCGCTGTCCCGCGGCGGGAAACGGATCGCGCTGTATCCGTCGGACCACTTCAGGGTCACCTACAGCATCGGCTTCGATCACCCGCTGGTGCGACATCAGGCGCGCACGCTGCGGTTGACCGAGGAGTCGTTCGTCGAGGAGATCGCCCCGGCCCGGACGTTCGGCTTTCTGAAAGAGGTCGAGCTGCTGCGCCGCAAGGGGCTGGCGCTCGGCGGCTCGCTGGACAACGCCGTGGTGCTGGGCGAGACGGGCGTCCTGAATACCTCCCTGCGATTCGAGGACGAGTTCGTCCGCCACAAGATCCTGGACGTCGTCGGCGATCTCGCGCTGCTCGGGCACCCGCTGATCGGCCACCTGGTGGCGCATCGCGGCGGTCACGCGCTGCACGCCAGCTTTGCCAGGCGGATTCTGGAGGCAACCGATGCCTGGCGCCTGGTCGAGTCGCCGGTCGAGCCCGACGCCGCGCACGCGCCGGCAGCCGTCCCGGTCAAGGACACGGCGCCAGCCTCGTAGGGGCGTCCCCGCTACTCTCGCATCAGCTTGCGCAGGTAGGCGCCCGCCTTTTCGTTCTCGTACGTCACCGTGTTGAGAAACAGGCTCTCGATCAGGTACGCACGCCGCTCGGCGTCGGTCATCTGGTCGATGAGGTGATGGATTTCGCGCATCATGTCCTCGAACGTGCGGTCGAGCCCGTGCCGGCTGGTCAGCTCCTTGTCGAGCGCCTCGATGACGGCCAGCAGGTCGCCGTCGAGTCTGACTTGCAGCCCGGAATGGGTTGTGATGATGCGCATGGCTACTCCCCGAAGCTCTCGACGGCGCTCGATTCGTCGGCGTGCAGCTCGATGAATTTCGGAACGCCCGTCATCGTCAGCATCGTTTCGACCCGCCTCTGGACACCCGCGAGCTTCACGGTGCCGCCGGTCTGCGAGGCCTGCCGGTACAGGTCCATCAGGCAGCCGATCGACGCGCTGTCGATGTAGACCACCCGCGACATGTCGATGACCACCTTGGGCGCGTCGCCGCGGAGGAGTGGCGCGACGGTATCCGTGAAGGCCGTCAGCAGCGGGTATATCAGGCGGGTCTCACCGACGCGGACGATGTCGATGCCTGCGGTGCGATCTGTCGACACGTTCATTCGCGAGCTCCGTGCGCGGAAGTGTTCAGCAGCACGGATCGCGGCTCGCCGGCCGGCGGCTGCTCCCCGAGCCTGGCGATCTGGCGGGCCAGCTCGCGCCGGCCGCGGCTGATCCGCGATTTCACCGTGCCCACCGGCAGCGTCAGCCGCCGCGCGATTTCGTCGTACGCCAGATCCTGGATGTCCCGCAGCACCACCGCGTCGCGGAGCGTGGCCGGCACCTCCCGCAGCGCCTGTCGCAGCAGCTCGCGGCGGTCGACGCCCTGGAGCCGCGCAGCGGGGTCGGGACCTGTCGCGGCGGGCGACAGCTGGGCCACGTCGACTCGCCGGTCGAACGTCTCGCGCTCCCTGCGAACGCGCCGATAGTGGTCGATGCAGAGGTTGCGGGCGACGCTGACGAGCCAGGTCTGGAAGTTGGCCCGCCGGTCGAACGTGCTCAGGGCCTTGAACACCTTCAGAAAGATCTCCTGCGTGAGATCCTCGGCCTCCTCGTGCCGCCCCACGAACGTGTACGCCACGTTGAAGACCTTGTGCCGGTATCTTCGCACGATCAGGTCCCAGGCTCCCTGGTCGCCGTCGAGACAGGCCGCGACCAGCTCGTCCGTCGTGGGCGCCGGCGGCGGGGAGTCGCTGGACATGCCGGGCGAGTGTACGCCACGCGCTGGATTGCGTCCACGCGTTGCACGTACAATGCGCCCGCTTGCGCACCAGCTCCACGACAGGGAGGTTCCGTGGTTGATTCGCCGGTCGCCCCCTCGCCGGCGGCGCACCGGGCCGTCGCGTTCGCCGCGATCGCCCGGCGCGTGGGCACGCCCGTGTACATCTACCGGGCAGCGGAGATCGCGCGGCGCTACGCCGCGTTCGACGCGGCTCTCGGCGACTATCCGCACCGGGTGCACTACGCCCTGAAGGCCAATTCGACGCTCGCCGTCGCCCGCCTCCTGCGCTCGCTGGGCGCGGGGGTGGACGCCAACTCCGGGGGCGAGATCGACGTGGCCCTGCGGACCGGCTTCGCGCCGCGCGACATCGTGTTCACCGGTGTCGGCAAGACGGCCGCCGAGCTGGCGCAGGCGGTTGCGCTCGATCTGCACGCCGTCAACGCGGAGAGCGCGGGAGAGCTCGAGCGCATCGACCGGCTGGCGCGTGCGCGCGGCGTGCGCACGCGGGTGGCGCTGCGCGTGAATCCGGATGTCGCGGCGGGCGGTCACCCGCACATCTCCACCGGCGGGCGGGCGCACAAGTTCGGCGTGCCGCTCCCGGCGGCGCGCGAGATCTGCCGCCGCGCGCTGGCGTGCGACGGTCTGCGGCTCGTCGGCCTGCACGTGCACATCGGGTCGCAGGTGTCCGCCCCGGGTCCGATCCGCGACGCGCTGGCCGCCGTCGCCCTGCTGGCGGCAGACCTGACGGGCGCCGGCTGCGCGCTGGAGCACATCGACGTGGGAGGCGGCCTCGGCATCTCCTACGACGGCTCCGAGACCCTGGACGTGGGCCTGTACGCGCGCACCGTCAGCGATGCGGTGAGGCCGACCGGGCTCGCGATCGTCGCCGAGCCGGGACGCTGGATCGTCGGCCCCGCCGGCGTGCTCGTGGCGAGCGTGGTCGACGTGAAGCCGCAGGGCGGCGAGCGTTGCTTCGTGGTCCTCGACAGCGGGATGAGCGAATTGCTGCGTCCGGCGCTCTACGGGGCGTACCATCGCATCGAGCCGCTGGAGCCGCGGCCCGTCCGGCCGGTGGTCTGCGACGTCGTCGGGCCGATCTGCGAGACGGGCGACGTCGTCGGGGCCGCGCGCTCGATGCCGTGCCCGGAGGTCGGCGATCTCGTCGCGATAGGCGACGCGGGGGCCTACGGCGCCGCGATGGCGTCGAACTACAATCGCCATCCGCTGCCGCCCGAGGTGCTGATCGACGAACAGGACGGATGGCGCATCATCCGCCGCCGCCAGACGAGTGACGACATGGTCGCGCTCGAAACCTGATCACCGCCGATGCTGATTGCCATCGAAGGTCTCGACCAGAGCGGCAAGGAGACCCAGGCCCGACTGCTGCGCGACCGCATCCGGGCCGCCGGCTACAAGGCCCGGGTGGTCTCGTTTCCCGATTACGGGACCGCCATAGGCGAGGAGATTGCAAGGGCGCTGCAGGGCGAGCGCGAGTACGGGCCGGAGGTGATGCAGCTGCTGTACATCGCGAACCGCTACGAGCGGCGCCCGGACCTCGATCGCTGGCAGGCGGCGGGGATCGCGCTGGTCTGCGACCGGTACGTCGCGTCGAGCGTCGCGTACGGCGAGGCGCACGGGCTCGACCCGGCCTGGCTCGCGGAGCTCCAGCGCTTCCTGCCGCAGCCCGACCTGACGATCCTGCTCGACATCGCGCCCGCAACGGCAGTGGGCCGCAAGGCGGTCGGCCGCGACCGCTACGAGGACGATCTCGCCCTGCAGAGCCGGGTCAGGGAGAGCTACCTGCGCCAGGCGCAGCAGCCCGGGTGGCTGTCGGTGGACGGCGAGCGGCCGGTGCCCGAGGTGGCCGCGGCCGTTGCCGCGGCGGTCGATCCGCGACTCGAGCAGCCGTGAGGCCGTAGATCTCGCGCGCCCCGGCCGCCCGCAGCACCCGCGCGCACGCCGCCAGCGTGGCGCCGGTCGTCAACACGTCGTCGGCCACGACGATGGTCTTGCCGGCTACCACCGCGCCCGCCCGCAGCCAGGCCCGCCCGGTCAGCTCGAACGCTCCCTGCACGTTCGCCTGCCGCCGCCCGGCGGGCAGCGTGGCCTGCGGCGGCGCGTGCCGGATTCGCAGCAGGATGTCCGCGAGCGGCGGACCCAGCCGCGCGGCCAGATCCCGCGACTGGTTGAAGCCCCGCTCCCAGCGGCGGCGCGGGTGCAGCGGCACCGGGACGACCAGGTCGGCGGCGTCGAGCAGCTCCCGGCCGGCCTCGCGCATGAGCGCGGCCAGCGGCGCCGCCAGCGACTGGCGGCCCTGGTACTTGAATGCCTGGATGATCGCCCCCAGGGCGCCGTCGTACCACCCGGCCGCGCGGCAGCGTTCCAGCGCGCCCGGCGGCGCGGGTCCGGCCGGGCAGCGCCGGCAGGGGAGGGCGGCGTCGGCGGCGGCCGGGTCCGCCGCGAGCGGGGCGCCGCAGGCATCGCACAGCGGCGGCGTGATCCGCGCGACGCGGCGCCAGCAGTCGGCGCACACCACGCCGTCCGTCGGCCGCGGCAGCACCGCGTCGCAGGCCGCGCAGCGGGGGGCCCAGGCGACGCCGAGCAGGCCATCCGCCAGGCGGCGCAGCGCGGCGGCGGTCCGCCTGCCGCGCTGCGCGCGGCGCTCAGGGGACTTCGGGTATCGGGATGCGCGTGGCGCTGCCCCACAGCCGTTCGAGGTCGTAGAAGCGGCGGGTGTCCGGCGTGAAGACGTGGACGACGAAATCGAAGCAGTCCATGAGGACCCATTCGCCGTGGTCGTAGCCTTCGACATGCGAGGGTGCGTCCTGCGCGGCGCGCAGCTGCTGGCGGATCTCGTCGGCGACGGCGCGCACCTGGCGCGCGCTCCGGGCCGAGCAGACGACGAAGTAGTCCGTGAAGGCGTGCGAGCCGCCGAGAAACAGGACGACCACGTCGAAGGCCTTCTTCGCCTGGGCCGACCGGACGGCGTTCCTCACCCCCTCCGGCAGCGTGTCGACCGTCCGCGCGGGCCGGGTCTCTCGCTCACTCATGCAAGCTGCCTGCCGCTGACACGCGTGCATACAGCGCGTGCTTCGCGATGTGGCGGGCCACGGCATCCGGCACCAGCCCGTCGATCGACTGGCCGCCCGTCAGTCGGCGCCGCAGAAGCGACGACGAGACCGTGCGGGTGGACGCCTCGACGAGCCAGATGGCAGGCTCCTGCCCGGCGGTCGCCGCTCGACGGGCCGGCTCGCGCATCCGTTCGCGAAGCGCGGTCAACCGCTCGCGCAGGGCGGCCAGGGGACAGCCCGGCCGGGAGACCGCAACGAAGTGACTGCGGTCGAGCACGGCGGGGTAGTCGTACCAGGACGCGATATCTGCAAACGCATCGGTGCCGATGATGAAGAAGAGCTGCCCGGGGCTGAGGCCCTCGTGCGCCAGGCGCGCCAGCGTCACGGAGGTGAACGAGGGGCCGTCGAACGCCAGCTCGATGTCCGAGGCCGCGAGCTCGTCGTTGCCGTCCGACGCCAGCGCCGCCATGGCGAAGCGATGGTAGGCCGACGCCAGCGGCGCGCTCCTGCGGTGCGGCGGCGTGCGTGCGGGCACCAGCAGCACCGTGTCGAGGTCGCACGCGCGGCGGGCGGCGTCGGCAGCGTCCAGGTGGCCGCAGTGGATGGGGTCGAACGTGCCGCCAAGCACGCCGATTCTGCCCTGCAGCCTCACGCGCGGGGTACCTCGGACGCCTCGGAGACGGCCGCGTCCGCGGACGCCAGCGCCCGCCAGATAGCTTCGCGCAGCGGGCCGACGCCGGCGCCCGTCGCGGCCGAGATCGGGTGCACCGCGATGGATCGCGGCTCCAGCCAGCGCCGCAATCGCTCCAGTCTCGCCGCGTCGTCGAGCGCGTCGATCTTGTTCGCCGCGACGATCTGGGGCCGGGTTCCGAGCGCCCGCGCGCCGGACCCGTCGGGGTCGGGCAGCTCGCTCGAGTAGGACGCCAGCTCCCCGCACACGGTCTCGAAGTCCTCTACCGGATCGCGGCCCGACGCGGACGAGACGTCGACGACGTGCACGAGCACCCGGGTACGCTCCAGGTGGCTCAGGAAACGCAGGCCGACCCCGTGCCCCTCGTGCGCGCCGGCAATGAGCCCGGGCACGTCGGCGAGCACGAAGCTGCGGTCCTCGTCGAGTCGCACGACGCCGAGATGGGGGGTCAGCGTGGTGAACGGATAGTCGGCAATCTTCGGGCGTGCGGCGGAAAGACGGGCGATCAACGTGGACTTTCCGACGTTCGGGAACCCCACCAGCCCGACGTCGGCCAGCAGCTTCAGCGAGAGCCTCAGCCGCCGGGCCTCGCCCGGGGCGCCGGGATCGGCGCGCCGCGGGGCCCGGTTCGTCGACGTCGCGAAGCGCTCGTTTCCGCGCCCGCCGCGCCCGCCGCGGGCGACGAGGACCTGCTGGCCTTCCGCCTTGAGGTCCGCGAGCTGCGCAAGCCGCTCGTCGTTCCACTCGTACACGAGCGTGCCGATCGGCACGTCGAGCAGCAGGTCGCGGCCTGCCTTCCCCGTGCGGCTCGACCCTTCGCCGTGCGCACCGCGCGAGGCCTGGAACTGGCGGTGGAAACGGTAGTCGACCAGGGTGTTGCGATGGACGCTGGCGCGCAGGAGGACGGAGCCGCCGTGTCCGCCGTCGCCGCCGTTCGGGCCGCCGCGGGGCACGAACTTCTCCCGGCGAAAACTCACGCAGCCGTTGCCGCCGTCACCCGCCTGCACCTGGATGTCGACCTGGTCGACGAACATACGCTGCGCTGACGCACACGCGCGGGAATGGAGTCTGCTGCGTGTCAGGCGGAACCGTTCGACACGCCGGCAAGCGGATGGACGCTGATGACCCGTCCGCGCGCGCCGTGGTCCTCGAAGGCGACCCGGCCCGCGGTCATGGCGAACAGGGTATCGTCCTTGCCCAGACCCACGTTCAGGCCGGGACGGAACCGCCGGCCGCGCTGGCGAACGAGAATGGCGCCCCCCTTGACGATGTTCCCGTCGAAGCGCTTGACGCCGAGCCGTTGCGCCTGGCTGTCACGCCCGTTCCGTGAGCTGCCCTGTCCCTTCTTATGTGCCATTCGACGCGTCCGTTTCGATGCCGGTGATGAGCACGCGCGTCAGGGCCGTCCGGTGGCCTATCGTGCGGCGCCTTCCCTTGCGACGCTTCTTGCGGAATACGCGGACCTTCGGTCCGCGCTCGAAGCCGTCGACGATGCCCGTCACGCGCGCACCGGCAACGAACGGTGCGCCGGCGACGAAGCTGCCGTCGTTCCCGGCCACGAACAGCACCTGTCGGGAGGTGATCTGCTCACCGGCCGGGAGCGCAATGTGGTCGACCGTGACGACCGCTCCGGGCTCGACCCGGACCTGCCGTCCTCCGCTCTGGATGACTGCGTACACGCTTCCGTCCTTTTCCAACCGCACAGCCTACTACCCCGGGACCTCGACTGTAAAGCGCCGGGACCGTCCTGCGCCACCGGCACTACTTGAGCAGGATGCGGGTGCCCTTGATCGTCTCCGCGCTCAGCGTGCCCAGAAACGAGGGAATCAGGCGGTCCATCAGCTCGAAGTAGGACGACAGCGCCGGCGTGTTCCGTGCCGCGTCGTACAGGATCTCCTCCCGGTGGCGCTCGGTGTACAGCGTGGCGCCCGTGCGGCCGTCGATGAAGATGAACTTGGGGCTCAACACGAAGCCGCGGCGGTCGCGGTATGCGCGCACCGGAGCCACCTGCCGCCGCCCGAACTCGTCGTAGATCTCCCGTTGCCGCGTGACCATGCCGGACCGCTGGTGCGGGGTGAAGTAGACCGTCCCCGTCACGATCAGCGGGCTCTGGTATTCCTCGCCCAGCTGCTGCCAGTAGCTGGTGTTGGCGAAGATGTGCTCGAGCAGCTCGAGGTCCTCTTCCGAGTAGCTCTCCCGGTCCTCCTCGTCCTCGGCCCCGCGCCCGTTGCCGGCCGCGCCGCCGTTCCCGTTCCCGTTCCCGTTCCCGGCGAAGCTCGACGAGCCGCCCTGCTCCGCGGCGATCACGGTCAGCTCGAGCACATCGGCATCGATGACCTGGAACTCCGAGTTGCTCCGCAGCTGGCTCTTGAGCAGCCGCGCCGTTTCGAGGTTCGTGTCCACGTCGTCGCTGCCGCCCGTGACGAAGCCCGCCACCAGCACGCGCTGGAATCCGGCCACGTCGAGCTTCGGCCGCAGCGGCGTCTCGACGGGGACTTCGTAGTAGTTCATGCAGCCGGTGGCCAGAACGGCCAGCACGGCGACGCTACCGACCGCTCTCGTTGATACGGTCATTGATTTCCCTGAAGAGATCGTAGTTCTGCTCGATCATCATGTTGTCCGGCTCGAGATCCAGCGCCCGCTCGTAGGCGTCGCGGGCCTTGTCGAACAGGCCTTCGTGCTCGTAGGCGATGCCGAGGTTGTTCCAGGCCGCCGCGTAGTCGGGGTCGATCTCCACGGCCCGCTCCCAGCGGTAGATGGCTTCCTGCCACAGCCCGCGGTGCGCCACCTCGATGCCGAACTCGACCTGCGCCCGGGCATCCGAGCGCGTGTCGGCGCCGGCGACCGTTCCCACGGCGGCCGCGAGCACGCACGCCGCGACCAGTCTCCTGCTGAACATGCGGTTGATCCTCACTATAGCCAGCACGTCTGGCGCACGCAAGCACCGGCCGCGCCGTGCGACAATGGTGATCAGGCGCGGGGTCGGGCCGGCCGCCGAGGGCCACGGGTGTCGCCGGCTCACGGACCCCGCATTGTCCCCGCCGACCGGCCCGCCCGCCTTCCCGAAAACCGCGACGTGGATCTTCTCGAAGCCGTCATCCTCGCGGAGCTGCTCGGCATGCCGCGCGTCCGGCGCCTCCTGCAGCCGCGCGGCGCCAGCCGCGGGGAGGGCGATCAGCGCGTGCTCCCGGGTCCCGACGAGCTGCTCGCCCGGGTCGACGCGGCGGGGGCGGCGTTGCAGGACGAGCTCGGACAGGCCGCGCGCCAGGCGGTGCGGCTGCTGCGTCGGGCCGGGCAGCATGGGATCGCGCCGCTGCCCTTCGGCGCGCCGGATTATCCCCCGCTGCTGGCGGCAATTCCCGATCCGCCCCCGCTGCTGTGGTGCCGCGGCCGGCCGGCCGCGCTCGAGGCGCCGGCGGTCGCCATCGTCGGATCGCGAACCGGCTCGCCCTACGCGCGGGAGGTCGCGGCACGCCTGGGGGGTGACCTGGCCGCGCGCGGCGTGGCGGTGGTGAGCGGCCTGGCGCGCGGCGTCGATGCGGCGGCTCACCGCGGCGCCCTCGCCGCGGGAGGCGTCACGATCGCGGTGCTGGGCTGCGGGGCCGATGTCGTCTATCCGCCCGAGCACCGCGCGCTGCTCGAGCAGCTTGCGGCGCAGGGGGCCGCCGTCAGCGAGCTCGCCCCGGGCGCGCCGCCGCGGCCGTTTCACTTCCCGCGCCGCAATCGCATCATCAGCGGCCTGTCGCTGGCCGTGGTGGTCGTCGAGGCATCCGAGCGCAGCGGCTCGCTCATCACGGCCCGCTGCGCGGCCGAGCAGGGCAGGGAGGTCATGGCCGTTCCCGGCAACGTGCTGAGCGGCCGCAGCCGCGGCGGCCATGCCCTGATCAGGGACGGTGCGAAGGTCGTCGAGACAGCGGACGATATCCTGGAGGAGACAAGTCCCCAGATCGGGACGCGCGACGCTGCGGGTCGGCGGCCTGAGGCCGCGGAGGAGGCCGGTTCCCTGCTGCGGTGGATGGACCCCGGTGAGAGCTACGACCTCGACGAGCTGGCGGGCCTGTCGGGGCTGAGCCGCTCGGCGCTCTCGACGCGCGTGCTGGAGCTCGAGCTCGACGGCCGCATCACCCGCCTCGCCGGCGGGCGCTTCAGCCGGTCCTGACAACCCGCGCTGAAACCGCGCGGCGCGGCGATGCATCCTGCCGGGGACGGCGCCGGACCCGCTAGAATGCAGCGCGCCCCGTGCCACGGGCCGTTGAGGATGGTGGTAGGGTAGGGATGGAGTCGAGAGGGAGTATGGCGAAATCGCTGGTCATCGTGGAATCTCCGGCCAAGGCCCGCACGATCAACAAGTACCTGGGCTCGGGCTTCCGGGTCGTGGCCTCGATGGGGCATATCCGCGACCTTCCCAAGAACAAGCTCGGCGTCGACGTCGAGGCGGGTTTCACCCCGGAGTACGTGGCGATTCCCGCCCGCAAGAAAGTGATCAAGGAGCTCCGCGACGCCGCGCGGGGCGTCAGCGACGTCTACGTGGCGACGGACCCCGACCGGGAGGGCGAGGCGATCGGCTGGCACCTGGCCCGGGAGCTCGGCGCCGGCAAGCGGCGCGTCAGCCGCCTCATGTTCAACGAGATTACGCGGGACGCGGTGCGTGCGGCGCTCGACCACCCCGTGGAGATCGACCAGCGCATGGTGGACGCGCAGCAGGCGCGCCGGGTGCTCGATCGGCTGGTCGGGTACAAGCTGAGCCCGCTGCTGTGGGACAAGGTGCGGCGCGGGCTGTCGGCGGGCCGCGTCCAGTCCGTGGCGCTGAAGCTGGTGTGCGACCGCGAGGGCGAGATCGAGCGGTTCGTCTCGGAGGAGTACTGGCACATCAAGGCCCGCCTGGCGGGGGACGCGCCGCCGGAGTTCGGCGCGCGGCTCGTCAAGAAGGGCAACAGCGCGGTCAAGATTGGCAGCGAGTCCGAGTCGCAGGCGGTGCTGGCCGAGCTGGACGGGGCGGCCTACGTCGTCGAGTCGGTGGTCACGAAGGAGCGCCGGCGGCACGCCGCGCCGCCGTTCATCACCAGCAAGCTGCAGCAGGTCTCGCGGTTTCCCGTGAAGCGGACGATGCAGATTGCCCAGCAGCTGTACGAGGGCATCGAGTTGCCGGGCGAGGGATCGGTCGGTCTGATCACCTACATGCGAACCGATTCCACCCGCGTGGCGGAGCAGGCGCTGGGCGAGGTGCGGGCGCATATCGGCGAGGCGTTCGGCGCCGAGTACCTGCCGGCCAAGCCGAACCGGCACCGCACGAAGAAGGACGCGCAGGACGCGCACGAGGCGATCCGGCCGACGTCCGTCAGCCGCACCCCCGAGCAGGTGCGGCCGCACCTGAGCCGGGAGCAGCACTACCTGTACCGCCTCATCTGGAACCGCTTCGTGGCGTCGCAGATGCCGCCGGCCACGTTCGATGACACGACGGTCGAGATCGGCGCCGCCGGCTATCGGTTCCGGGCGAAGGGCTCGGTGCCGAAGTTCAACGGCTGGATGGCCGTCTACAGCGGCGCCGACCTCGAGGCGGTGACGGCCCCGGCCGCCACCGCCGAGACGGAGGACGAGCCCGCGTCGGGGCTGCTGCCGCCGCTGGTCGAGGGCGCGCGGCTGACGCTGAAGGCCCTCACGCCCGAGCAGAAGTTCACGCAGCCGCCGCCGCGCTTCAGCGAGGCGTCCCTGGTCAAGGAGCTGGAGGAGAACGGCATCGGCCGCCCCAGCACCTACGCCTCGATCATCGGCGTGCTGCAGCAGCGCGAGTACGCCGCGAAGACGGAGGGCCGCTTCACGCCGACCCGGCTCGGCCGGCTGGTCACCGATCTGCTGTCCGGCAGCTTCGACGCGATCCTCCAGGTGGCCTACACGCGGGCGATGGAGGAGCGCCTCGATCGCATCGAGGAGGGGGCCGCCGACTACCAGGGCACGATCAACGGGTTCTACGAGACGTTCAGCACCGATCTCGAGAAGGCGGTCGCGTCGATGCCCGACGTCAAGGCGAACGGGCTGCCGAGCGACGAGACGTGCGACAAGTGCGGCAAGCCGATGGTCGTCAAGATCGGCAAGTTCGGGATGTTCCTGGCCTGCTCCGGCTATCCCGACTGCCGCAGCACGCGCGAGCTCGAGAAGACGGACGAGTCGAACGACGAGACTGAGGAGACCTGCGAGAACTGCGGCCGCCCGATGGTGGTCAAGCGCGGCCGGTTCGGCCAGTTCCTGGCCTGCACGGGATATCCGGAGTGCAAGACGACGCGCAAGCTGATCTCGACCTCGCAGGGGCTGGCCAAGGCCAAGCCCGATCGGCCGCTCGACGAGTCCTGTCCGCAGTGCGGCAAGCAGCTGGTCGTCAAGCAGGGCCGGTTCGGCGAGTTCACGTCCTGCTCCAGCTATCCGGCGTGCCGCTACCTCAAGCACGAGAGCACCGGCGTGGCCTGTCCTCGGGACGGCGGCGACATCGTGGTGCGGAAGTCGCGGCGCGGCCGGGTCTTCTACGGTTGCGCCAACTACCCCGACTGCGACTTCACCGTCTGGAACAAGCCGCTGCCGGAGGCGTGCCCGGCGTGCGACGCGCCGTTTCTGCTCGAAAAGGTGACCAAGCGCCACGGGCGTCAGGTGCTGTGCCACAACGACGCCTGCGACTACGTCCGCAGCGAGGAGCTGGCGGCCGTCTAAGGGAGTCCGTGGCGACACCCCGCGTCCTGCGAAGATGATTCGGATTATCGGTGGCGGCCTGGCCGGCTGCGAGGCCGCCTGGCAGATCGCCGCGCACGGGCTGCCGGCGACGATCCACGAGATGCGGCCGGTGCGCGGCACCCGCGTCCACCGGACCGACCGCCTGGCCGAGCTCGTCTGCAGCAACTCCTTTCGCGGCGCCAAGCTGGAGAACGCCGTCGGGCTGCTCAAGGAGGAGATGCGGCGGCTGGGCTCGTTGATCATGCGCGTGGCGGGCGAGACGAGCGTGCCGGCCGGCGGTGCGCTGGCGGTCGACCGGGAGCGCTTCGCGGCCGGTGTCACCGACGCCATCGAGAGCCACCCGCTCATCACCGTGGCCCGCCAGGAGGTGGCGCAGATTCCGGCGGCGGCCGGGTCGCCGGTCATCATCGCGACCGGTCCGCTGACCTCCGACCCGCTGGCGGCCGAGGTCGCGGCGCTGGTCGGTCAGGACCAGCTCTACTTCTACGATGCAATCAGTCCGGTCGTTGCGGCCGATACGATCGATCGAGCGAAGGTGTTCCGCGCTTCGCGCTGGGACGCATCGGCCGCGGGGGACTATCTCAACTGCCCGCTGAACGAGCAGGAGTACCGGACGTTGCACGAGGCGTTGCTGACCGCCGAGCTGGCGGAGGCGCACGACATCGATCGGTCGCGGTTCTTCGAAGGCTGCCTGCCGCTCGAGGTGATGGCGCGCCGGGGCACGGACACCCTGCGTTTCGGACCGCTGAAGCCGGTCGGGCTGACCGACCCCGCGACCGGGCGCCGGCCCCATGCCGTCGTGCAGCTCAGACAGGACAACCTCGCCGCGGACCACTACAGCCTGGTGGGGTGCCAGACGCAGCTCAAGTGGGGCGAGCAGCGTCGCGTGCTGCGGCTGATTCCGGGCCTGGAGCAGGGTGAGTTCGTACGTTACGGCATGATTCATCGCAACACGTACATCAACGCCCCGCTCGTGCTGCTCGACACCTGGCAGACGCGCACTCGCCCGGACCTGTTCTTCGCGGGCCAGATATCGGGCGTCGAGGGCTACGTGGAATCGGCGGCGTCGGGGCTCATGGCCGGTCTCAACGCGGCGGCCCTGGTTCAGGACCGGCCGCTCGTGCCCCCGCCGCGCACCACGGCGATGGGGGCGCTGGCGTACTACGTCTCGCACGCGGACGCCGCCGACTACCAGCCGACGAACATGACGTTCGGCCTGATTCCGTCAGAGGAGCGGTCGCCGCGCAAGCGGCGCGCGCGGCGCCAGGCGCTGGCCGAGCGGGCGCTCGACGATCTGGCCGCGTGGGCCGGCGCCGTGCTGGCGCCGTGCGCGGTCCCGGCACAGCCGTCATGAAGGACCAGCTCGACTCGTTTCTCGACTACCTGCGCTACAACCGCAACGCCTCGAGCCACACCGTGGCGGCGTATCGCAGCGACCTCCAGCAGTTCCTGGCGTTTCTCGAGGGCCGCGCGGGCGGCGGCCGCGGGCTGGGCCCGGCCGACTTCGACCACCGCGGCATCCGCGCGTTCCTCGGCGAGCTGCACCGGCGCGGCGACTCGAGCACGTCGTCCGCGCGCCGGCTGGCCGCCATCCGCTCCTTCGGCCGCTACCTGCGCCGGGCCGGGTACCTGCAGCAGGACCCGGGTGCGCTCGTCGTCGCGCCGCGCGTGCAGCGCAGGATGCCGGCGCACCTGGACACGGTCGAGATGGAGGAGCTGCTCGCCGCGCCCGACGCCGGCACGCCGCTCGGCCGGCGCGACCGGGCCATGCTGGAGCTGTTCTATGCGTCGGGCCTGCGCCTGAGCGAGCTGGTCGGCCTGAATCTCGAGGACCTCAACCTGAGCAGTCGGATGCTGCGCGTGGACGGCAAGGGGGGCAAGCAGCGGATGCTGCCGTTCAACCGGACGGCGGCGGCCGCCATTCGCTGCTACCTGCAGGATCGGCGCACGCTGCTGGCGGCCGCGCCCGATCGGAGCAGGTCCTGGGGCAAGCGGGCGGCCGGCGATCCCCTCTTCCTCAACTATCGCGGCGGGCGGTTGTCGGCGCGGAGCGTCGACCGGCTCGTGCGGCGCTACGTGCTGCAGACGAGCGCGAAGATGGGCATCAGCCCGCACGCGCTGCGCCACTCGTTCGCCACCCACCTGCTCGAGCGGGGCGCCGACCTGCGATCGATCCAGGAGCTGCTCGGGCACTCCCGCGTGAGCACGACACAGCGCTACACCCACGTGAACGCCGCGCAGCTGACCAGGCTCTATCGCCAGACGCATCCGCGCGCGTCGTAGCTTCCTTCAGACGGGGCTGCGCCCCGAGCCCCCGGCGTCCGCTTGCGGGGACCCCTTCGCCCCGCGCCGCTTCCGCCGAGGCGCGCCGTGCGCGCCTTGCGCCGGCTGCGCCGGCGCTCATCAAGACGGGGCTGCGCCCCGAGCGACGACGCCGCTCGAGTCGGCGGCCCGCAAGCTCAGGCCCCGTGCTTGCCGACCTGCCGGGTCAGGTCGTCGGCTTCCCGCTGCATCGCTTCCCACTGGTTCATCAGGTCGCCGACCTCCCACATGAGCGCCTGGTGCCTGTCGATGCCCGCCTTGGCGCTGGCTTCGTCGCTGTAGAAGCCGGGGGCGGCCATGTCGGTCTCCAGGGCCCGCACGGCCTGCTCCCGCTCGCCGATGCGCTGCTCGAGCTTCGCGATCCGACCCTGGAGGGTGCGGAGGCGCCGCTCCAGGCGGCGGGCCTCGGCCTGCAGCCGGCGCTCCTCCGCGCCGCGGCCGCGGCGGGCGGGCGCCGGCGTGCGCTGCGGCCGCGGCGCGGGGGCCGCGTCCGGGAGCGCACGCTGCGCGATGCTCCAGCGGAACTCCTCGTAGGTTCCCGGATAGAGCACCGCGGTCCCGTCGCCGATCTCCAGCACCTTGGTCGCGAGCCGGTCGACGAAGTAGCGGTCGTGGGAGACGAAGATCAGCGTGCCCCCATAGTCCGCGAGCGCGTCCAGCAGGACGTCGGTCGAGTCGATGTCGAGGTGGTTGGTCGGCTCGTCGAGCAGGAGCGTGTTCGAGGGGTGGAGCAGCATGCGGGCCACCGCGAGCCGGGTGCGCTCCCCGCCCGAGAGCACCTCGACGCGCTTGTGCACGTCGTCGCCCTCGAAGAGGAAACCGCCCAGGATGTTCCGGATGGCCGGCACCATGTGGATTGGCGAGCCGGAAGACAGCGTCCCGTGGACAGTCAGGGCGGGGTCGAGCCGGTTGGCCTCGTCCTGGGCGAAGTACTGCGCCACCACGTGCGGCCCCGCCACCCGCGCGCCGCTGTCCGGCGCCTCCGCCCCCGCCAGCATCCGCATGAGCGTGGACTTGCCGGCGCCGTTGGGGCCCACCAGCGCGATCCGGTCGCCGCGCTCGATGTGCACGTTCACGCCGTCGAAGACGCGCAACGCGCCGTACGCCTTGCACACGCTCCGCAGCTCCAGCACGGTCCGGCCGCTCTTGGCGCTGGCCGGGAAGTTGAAGTGGACGCGCTTGCGCTCGGGCGGCACCTCGATCGGCGTGACCTTCTCGAGCATCTTGATCCGGCTCTGCACCTGGGCCGCCTTCGTCGCCTTGTAGCGGAAGCGGTCGATGAAGGCCCGCATGCGTGCCACCTCCTCGTCCTGCTGCTGCTTGCGCGCCCGGAGACGCGCCAGGCGCGCGTCGCGCTCGACGAGATAGCCGCTGTAGCTGCCCGGATACTTCGTGAGAGTCCGCAGGCTGAGCTCCGCAATCGAGGTCACGACGCGGTCGAGGAAGAAACGGTCGTGCGAGACCAGGACGACGGCGTGCGGGTAGCCCACGAGGAAGTCTTCGAGCCAGTTGCGGGCCTCCAGGTCGAGGTGGTTGGTTGGCTCGTCCATGAGCAGCAGCCGGGGCCGGCGCAGCAGGAGCTTCGCGAGGGCGATGCGCATCTGCCAGCCGCCGGAGAACTCCTCGGTGGGGCGCGGGAGGTCCGCCTCCCCGAATCCGAGTCCCCGCAGCACCGCGGTCACGCGAGCGTCGATGTCGTAGCCGCCCTGGTGCTGAAACGTCTCCTGCAGCTCGCTGTAGCGTGCCAGCAGCGTCCCGTGGTGGTCGTCGGCGGCCATCCGGGTCTCGATCTCGCGCATCTCGGTCTGGAGCGCCAGCAGCTCGCCGAACGCGGCGCGCGCCTCGTCGAGCAGCGTCCGCCCGGCGTGAGCGATGCCGTCCTGCGGCAGGAACCCGACGGTGAGATCGGCCGGACGGGCCAGCGTGCCGGCGTCGGGCTCCTCCCCCCCGGCCATGATCCGGAGCAGGGTCGTCTTGCCCGCCCCGTTCGGGCCGCACAGCCCGACCCGCTCGCCCGGCTGCACCTGCCAGGTGACGTCGTCGAAGAGCACGCGGGCCCCGAAGGCCTTGTGGATGGAGGAGAGTTGAATCATCGTCGCGACGGTCGGCCGCCTGTGATTCTGACACGACGGAGGGAGCGGCCGACTCTCGGCCCTGTTCGTTCGTCTAAGCTTTGGAGAGGCAGTCGACAGCACGTACACGCATGCACAGGACCGACGAGGAGCTGGTCGAGATCGCCGCCCGCGGCGGCACGGACGCGTTCAACGAGCTCGTGGTGCGCTGGGAGCGCCCCATCCACGCGCTCGCCTATCGCATGGTGGGTCGCGACGAGGACGCCCGCGAGATCTGCCAGGAAGCGTTCCTGCGGGCGTTTCGCGGACTCAAGCGCTTCAAGGGGCAGGCCAGGTTCTCGTCGTGGCTGTACAGGATTGCGCTCAACCTGTGCCACGACTGGCTCCGCCGCCAGCGCCGCGGCGGCTTCGTGCAACCGCCCGAGGACGGCGAGCCGGGCGATCTGGGGGTCGTCAGCCCCATCAACGATACGGTCGAGGATCTGATCGTCCGCCGCGACCTCGGCCGCGCGGTCGCGCAGGCCATGGCCTCGTTGCCGCCCGAGCAGCGAACGGTTATCGTCCTCAAGGAGTATCACGGCTTCACGTTCCGGGAGATTGCCGAGCTCGCGGAGTGCCCGCTCAGCACGGTGAAGACGCGCCTGTACCAGGGCCTGAGCGTGTTGCGGAAGCATCTGGAACGTCAGGGGCTGAGCGCGTCGACCGCGGTTCGCCCGAGCTGGTCGGCGCGGCGTGGGGCGCAGGAGTCCTGACATGGATGGAGTCTCTCCGTGCGGCGTCCGGGACCGGGACGCGCTCATCGCCTATCTCTACGACGAGTGCGACCCGGCTGAGCGCGCCCGCGTCGAGGGCCACCTGGGCGTGTGCGCCCGGTGCGCGGACGAGGCGGCGGCGTTCCGCTCCGTGCGCGGTGCGCTGGACGCGTGGACGGTGCCCGAGCCGTCGCTCGGGCTGCGGGTGGTGTCGGAGCGGGAGACGCGCAGCGCGCCGTGGTGGGCGTTCGCCCGGCGCCCGGCCTGGGGGCTGGCGGCGGCCGTCGTCGTGTTCGCGGCGGGGCTCGTGCTGGGCGGCGTGGAGGTGCGGTACGGCGACGGCGCGCTCGTGCTCCGCGCCGGGCTCGTCGACTACGTGCGCTCGCTGACCGCAGCGGCCGGTGGGCCGCCCGCCACGGCGGATGCGGCGGCGGTCGAGCCCGCCGCTGCGGCGGTGCCCTGGCGTGCCGATCTGGTGGCGCTGGAACGGCAGCTGCGGCGGGACCTGACGCCGTCCGCGGATGCGTCCCGACCGGCGCCCCGGACCCGCGCGATCAATCACGATGCCCTGCTGCAGCAGCTGGAGAGCCTGATCGCGCAGAGCGAGCGCCGCCAGCAGCAGGAGCGGGCGCTGTGGCTGACGGAGTTGGCCCAGGAGCTGGACGTGCAGCGGCGTGCCGACCAGCAGGAGTTGCGCCGGGAGCTCGGCGCGCTCGAAGGCGTCACCGACTACCTGGTGCGCGTCTCCCAGCAGTAGCGGACGCCCGAGGGACCGGTTGGGCGGGAAGTGGAGCCGAAGGCAATGATCGGCGGGCTGCGCGGTTCGGCGGGCCGGCCCCGGCAGGGCGCCGGAGGCAGCCCGGGGCGGGCGTCCCGTGAGGCGCGCCCGCCGTCCCGCGCCCGGGTCGCCCCCGGCCTGAGGGCCTGCCTGGCGTCGCTCGTCCTGACCGGCGCGCTGCCCGCGTCGGCGCCCGCTCAGGTGCCGGAGCCCGGCGGCAGCCGCGACGAGACGGTCGCGCAGCAGGTCCGCCGCCTGGAGCAGGAGCTGGAGCGGGCCGTGAGCCGCGGCGTGAGCGTGGTGGAGCGGCAACTGCCGACGCCGGTTCCCGGCCTGCTCCTCTTTGCCGGGTCGATTCAGGCGCGCGGCTTCGTCCTGGACGACTACGGGGTGTTCTTCTACGTCGAGTACCCGGTCGTGCGGCGCAGCCTCCTCTGGTCGCTCGGCGTGCTGCACCCGTTCGACGCCGGCACGGGCCCCGCGCTGGCGAGCCTGCGGCGCCGCATGCTGGCCATGCAGGACGGCCCCGGCCGGGCCGCGCTGAGTCGGGCGCTGCGCGAGGTGGAGGAGCAGGCGCGCCCGGCCCCCGCCGCTCCCGTCGCCGCCGGGGCTCCCGCGCCGCCCGCTGCGCGCGTCGACGGCGCGCCGGCGCCGCTTGCGGTGGATCCGGAAGAGCTCTATCGCACGGCGCTCAGGGAGGCGCTCACCGACGCGTTGATGATGCACGGCGGCGCCCTGCCCGGCGCGCTCGGAGACTTCGAGTGGCTGACCGTCGCCGCGCGCGACGCGCGCGCCGCGCGGGTCCGTGCCGGCGAGCGCCCCACCCTGCAGATCCGGGTCCGGGGCGGCGATCTGGCGGCGTTGCGCGACGGCCGGCTGTCGCTGGAAGAGGCGCGCGGCCGCGTCGAGACGCGGTAGGGCGGGCCGGCTTCTGATCTACAATTCCTGCATGGGCGAGGGGCGCGGCGGAGCCGTGGTCGTCGGTGCAAGGGGTGGGATCCTGGGTGTCCTGGCCCTCGTGCTCGCCGCCGGGTGCGGCGGCCCCGCACTGGACATGTCCGCCACCCTGGACGTCATCGACGTGACGACGGGCTGGCTGGACGTCGGTCTCGACGATCTGGGCCGCAGCAAGCTCGTGCCCACCATCTCGTTCCGCCTCAGGAACAGCTCGGGCACGCACGTGCGCACGCTGCAGCTGAACGGCGTCTTTCGCCGCTGCGAGGTGGCCCAGGCCGGGCAGCCGCCCGTATCGGAGGTGTCCCCGGCCGATCCCGCGGCGGGAACCTGCGCCGGGGAGATCCAGGAGTGGGGCAACGCCTACGTGCGCGCGGTCGGCCGCGAGGGACTCGACCCCGGGGCCCTCGCCGGGCCCTTCACGATGGAATCCGGACTCGGGTACACCGGCGAGCAGCCTCGCGTCGAGATGCTGCAGCACCGGGACTTCGTCGACGTGAAGGTCGAGCTCTTCATCAAGCACCGGGCGGACCCGTGGGTGAGACTGGGCGAGCATCAGATCGACCGGCAGCTCCTCACTCAGTAGAGGGTCCCCTGTGCCGCACCGTTCTCGCTCGCCCGCCGCCGCCGCCACCTCCTCCGGTTCGCCGGCGCTGCGCCGGGATCTGGGTCCACTTGACGGCGCAGCCATCGTCGTCTCGAACGTGATCGGCAGCGGGATCTTCATCGTGCCCGCGTTCGTCGCCCAGGCCGTGCCCAACGCCTGGGCCATGCTTGGCGTGTGGCTGGCCGGCGGCGTGCTCGCGTTCGCCGGCGCCATGGCCTACGCCGAGCTCGCGGCGCTGCGGCCGCGGGCGGGCGGGGAATACGTGTACCTGCACGAGGCGTTCGGTCCCGTGGCCGGCTTCCTCACCGGCTGGACGTCGTTCGTGGCCGGCTTCTCGGGAGCCATCGCCGCCAGCGCCGTCGGCCTGGCCAGCTACCTGGGCCGCTTCGTGCCGGCGGCCGCCGACACGACACCGCTCCTGCAGGTGCCGCTGGGCGTCGCGACGCTCACGCTGTCCCCGCAGTCCGTCGTGGCGCTGACGGCCATCGCCGGACTCTCGGTGGTGCACGTCGTCGGCCTCGGTCCCGGACGGATCGTGCAGAACGTGCTCGCCGCCCTCAAGGTGCTCGTGCTGATGGCGTTCGTTGCCCTCGGCTTCACGATTGGCATGGGAACGGGCGCGAACTTCGCCGCCGCTGCCGGGCCGGTCGCACCGGCGGGCTGGGCGCTGGCGCTGATTCCGGTGATGTTCAGCTACTCGGGCTGGAACGCGGCCGCCTACGTGGCCGAGGAGATGCGCGACCCCGGGCGGAACGTGCCGCTGGCTCTCGGCATCGGCACCGTGGTCGTCATCGCGATCTATCTGCTGCTGAACGCGCTGTACGTCTATGCGCTGCCGGTGGCCGAGCTCGCGGCCGTCGACGTCCGGGTCGTGGACGCGGCTGCCGACCGGCTGTTCGGTCCGGCCGGAGCCGCGCCGCTCGCCGCGGCGTCGGTCGTGATGATCGCGGCGAGCATCAGCGCGATGGTGCTGGCGGGACCGCGCGTGTACTACGCCATGGCGCAGAACGGCCAGTTCTTCGCCCGCCTCGCCGAGGTGCATCCGACGTTCCGCACGCCGACGGCGGCCATTATCGCCCAGAGCGCCTGGGCGGGCCTGCTCGTGCTGACCGGGACGTTCGAGCAGCTCGTGGAGTACACCGGGTTCGCCGTCGTCCTGTTCGCCGGCGTCGCGGTCACCGCGCTGTTCGTGCTGCGCCGCCGCGAGCCACTGGCGCCGCGTCCCTTCCGCGCCTGGGGCTACCCGCTGGCCCCGCTCGTCTTCGCGACGGCCAGCCTGTTCATGGTCGCCAACGCCATCTGGCGCAGCCCCGGCACCTCGGCCGCGGGTCTGCTCATCATCGCGGCCGGCATCCCGGCCTTCTTCCTCTTTCGGCGCGCCCGTTCCGGGGCGCGGCGACAGGCAGGGTGAGCGGTGGCCGACTTCCACGCCACGACGGTGCTGGCGGTGCGCCGCGGCGAGCAGGCCGTGCTGGCCGGCGACGGGCAGGTCACGCTCGGCGACACCGTCGTCAAGCAGAGCGCGCGCAAGATCCGGCGGCTCTACAACGGCCGGATTCTGGCCGGGTTCGCCGGTTCGTCGGCCGACTCGTTCGCCCTGTTCGCGCGCTTCGAGGCGAAGCTCGAGCAGTATCGCGGCAACCTCGAACGCTCGGTCGTCGAGCTCGCCAAGGACTGGCGCACCGACCGCATGCTGCGCCGCCTGGAAGCGATGCTGGTGGTCGTCGACTCCTCGGCCACCTTCCTGCTGTCGGGCACCGGCGATCTGATCGAGCCCGATGACGGGATTGTCGCGATCGGGTCCGGCGGGGCGTACGCCATGGCGGCGGCCAAGGCGCTCGCAAGGCATACCGAGCTCGATGCGCGCACCATCGCCCAGGAGGCGCTGACGATCGCGGCGGGCATTTGCATTTACACGAACGCCAGTGTCACGATCGAAGAGTTGTAACGGCGCCGTCGGTCCCGCCAGTCATGCCCATCTACCTTCCCGAATCGACGGTGACGAGCGCCGACACGCTGACGCCGCGCCAGATCGTCGCCGAGCTCGACAAGTACGTCGTCGGACAGGCGAGCGCCAAGCGGGCGGTCGCCGTCGCGCTCCGGAATCGGATGCGGCGCCAGAAGCTGCCGGCCGAGCTGGCCGAGGAGGTGGCGCCCAAGAACATCCTGATGATCGGCCCGACCGGGGTGGGCAAGACCGAGATCGCCCGCCGACTCGCCCGGCTCGCCCAGTCCCCGTTCATCAAGGTCGAGGCGTCGAAGTTCACCGAGGTGGGATACGTCGGGCGCGATGTCGAGTCGATGGTCCGCGACCTGGTCGAGCTGGCGGTGGACATGGTCCGCGAGCAACGGCTGGTCGAGGTGCGCGGAAAGGCGCGCGAGAATGCGGAGGAGCGCCTGCTGGACCTGCTCCTGCCGCCGGTACGGCCGGTGGCCGACGCGCCCGATGCCGATGCTGCCGGCGAGCACGCGCAGCGCACGCGGGAGAAGTTCCGCGACCAGCTGCACGCCGGCCGGCTCGATGCGCGGGTGGTCGACGTCGAGGTCCGCGAGCGGTCGATGCCCTCCTTCGAGGTCGTGACGGGCTCTTCGATCGAGGAGATCGACATCAACGTCAAGGAGATGCTGCCCGGCCTCTTCCAGGGCCGTTCGCGCAAGCGGCGCCTGAAGGTGCCGGAGGCGCTGCAGCATCTGGCCCAGGAGGAGGAGCAGAAGCTCGTCGACATGGACAGCGTGAGCCGGTCGGCTGTGGAGCGGGTCGAGCAGGCCGGCATCATATTCGTCGACGAGATCGACAAGATCGCCGGGCGGGAGGGCGTGCAGGGACCGGATGTCAGCCGCGAGGGCGTGCAGCGCGACATCCTGCCTATCGTCGAGGGCACCACGGTCAACACGAAGCACGGCATGGTGCGGACGGACCACATCCTGTTCATCGCCGCCGGCGCGTTCCACATGGCCAAGCCGTCCGACCTGATTCCCGAGCTCCAGGGGCGGTTTCCGATCCGGGTCGAGCTGGGGGCGCTGGGCACGGACGAGTTCGTGCGCATCCTGACGGAGCCGAAGGGCGCGCTGGTCACCCAGTACATGGCGCTGCTGGCCACCGAGGGTGTCGAGCTGAAGTTCGAGCCCGAGGCGGTGCGGCGCATCGCGGAGTTCGCGACGATGGTCAACGAGCGCACGGAGAACATCGGCGCCCGGCG
Organism: Vicinamibacterales bacterium; assembly: GCA_963665465.1. Lineage (GTDB taxonomy): Bacteria > Acidobacteriota > Vicinamibacteria > Vicinamibacterales > UBA8438 > JAAXGX01. The sequence continues at coordinate 1,034,265 of OY762226.1, read as the reverse complement.
GCTGCACACCATCATGGAGAAGCTGCTCGACGAGGTGTCGTTCGATGCGCCCGACATGCTGGAGCAGCGGGTCGTGATAGACGGCGCCTACGTCGACCGGATGCTCATCGATATCGTGAAGGACGAGGATCTATCGCGATACATTCTGTGATCCGTGCCGGAACCGGTCTGTCCGCGGTCCTCTGCGCCACGTTTTCCGCGGCGTGCGGCGTGCGGGGCGACCCGCTTCCCCCGCGCCTGATCGTGCCCGCCCCGGTCGCCGATCTGTCCGCGGAACGTTTCGGAGACCAGGTCTACGTGCAGTTCGGGATTCCGGACGCCAACAACGACGGCACGCAGCCGGCCGACCTCGAGCGGGTCGATCTGTACGCGCTGACCGCGGCAGCGTCGGATGCCCTGGGCGACGTGACCTTCGACGACTGGCTCGACGCCGCCACGCTGGTCGCGAGGCTGGGGGTGGCCCGGCCGGCAGGGGACGATGCAAGCGATCCGGGCGCCGGCGCCGAAGCGGCGGCGGGCGGCGGGCTGCCGGCCCAGGGCGATCGGGTGACCGTCATCGAGGAGCTGACGCCGACGGCGATGGAGCCGGTGGCGATCGGAGACGACGGTCCGAGGGAGATGAACGGCTACGGCGAAGGGCGGCCCGCCGGGCCGCTGGTCGGTCCACCGCTGCCGCGTCCCCCGGCCCGGATCTACGTTGCCCTGGCGGTTTCCGGCCGCGGCCGGGAGAGCCGGCCGTCGCAGCAGCAGGCGGTGCCGCTCGGGCCTGCGCCCGAGCCGCCCGCGTCCCCGCGCGTGACGTACGACGAGGACCGGATCGCGCTCGCGTGGTCTCCGCCGGCCACGGCCGGCCGGCCGGTGCAGCGGGCCGCCGCCGATGCGGAGCTGCCGTCGCGGGCGTTGCTGCCCCTGCGCACCGCTACGCGCTACGAGGTGTACGATGCCGCGGCGTCCCCCGACGCCGCGGCTGCGCGCGCGCCGCGGCCGCTGCATGCCGCGCCGCTCGCGGGCACGTCGTATCGCGAAGCGAATCCCGTCTTCGGTGTCGAGCGCTGCTTCGTCGTGCGGACGGTCGACGAGATCGACGGGACGGACGTGCGCAGCGCGCCGTCGGAGGCTGCCTGCCGCGAGCTGGTCGACAGGTTCGCGCCGGCCGCCCCGACCGGTCTGGCCGCGGTTGCGGCCGCCGGCGTCGTCAACCTCGTCTGGACGCCGAACGCCGAGGACGACGTCGCCGGCTACGTGGTCTTGCGCGCGCGCGGCGCAGGTGCGACACTCGGCGCGTTGACCGCCGAGCCCGTCGCGGCGACGACGTATCGCGACGCGACGGCGGAGGCCGGGGTGAGCTACGAGTACGCAGTGCAGGCCGTCGACGACGCCCTGCCGCCCAACGTCAGCCCGCCGTCCGAGCGGGTCAGGGAGCAAGCGCGATGAACGATGCGGCGCACTGGATCTACCGGGCGGAGCGCGCCGGCCGGCGCATGCACGTGCTGCACGCCGGCGGCGACTGGAACGAGCTCGAGGGCGACCTGTTCGGCCGCTACACCGCCGGCACGCCGGTCGATCCGGCCGATCTGCAGCTTCTGGCGCCGCTCGAGCCGTCGAAGATCGTGGCGGTCGGGCTGAACTACCGCGACCATGCGCGGGAGATGAACAAGGTGCTGCCCAGCGAGCCGTTGATCTTCCTCAAGCCTCCGTCGGCGGTGGTCGGACCCGACGCCGCCATCGTCCTGCCCGCCGGGGCCGGCCGGGTCGACTACGAGGCCGAGCTCGGCGTGGTGATCGCGCGCCGCGCGCGGGGCGTTGCGGCCGCCGACGCCGCGGACTATATACTCGGTCTGACCTGCGTGAACGACGTGACGGACCGGGACCTCCAGAAGCGCGACGTGCAGTACACTCGCGCCAAGGGCTTCGACACGTTCGCCCCGGTCGGTCCGGCCGTGGCCGTGGGAGTCGACTGGCGTGCGCTCGACGTCGAGTCGTGGCTCAACGACGAACGACGTCAGGCGTCGAACACCCGCGAGCTCATCTTCGACATCGGCTACCTGGTCGAGTTCGTCTCCTCGGTCATGACGCTGCTGCCGGGTGACGTGATCGCCACCGGCACCCCGTCGGGGGTCGGTCCGCTGCAGGCGGGAGATCGCATCGTCGTGAAGGTCGCCGGCGTCGGCTCGCTGGCGAACGACGTGGTCGCCGCCGATTCGGCGTGAGGTGCGAGCGATGAAGCTGTTCGTGGATACGGCGCACGTGCCCGACATCGAGGCACTGCTGCCGCTCGGCATCGTGGACGGCGTGACGACCAACCCGTCGTTGCTCGCGCGGGAGGGCGGGGACCCGGACGCCATTCTCCGCACCATCTGCGGGCTGGTCCGGGGGCCGGTCAGCGCGGAGGTGGTGTCCACCGCCGCCGACGAGATGGTGAGCGAGGGGCGTCGACTGGCTCTGCTCGACGAGCACATCGTGGTCAAGGTGCCGTTCGGCCGGGAGGGGGTCGCCGCGTGCAAGCGGCTCACCAGCGAGGGGATCCGCGTCAACGTGACCCTCGTGTTCTCCGCTGCCCAGGCGCTGCTGGCCGCCAAGGTCGGGGCGGCGTACGTCAGCCCGTTCGTCGGCCGGCTCGACGACATCGCGGCGACCGGCATGGATCTCGTCGGCCAGGTCGTGGACATCTACGGCATGCACGAGTTCGCCACCGAGGTGCTGGTGGCCAGCGTGCGGGGTCCGCTGCACGTCGTGGAGGCGGCCACCCTGGGCGCCGACATCTGCACCTGCCCCGCCAAGGTCGTCGACGGGTTGTTCGCGCACCCGCTGACCGACATCGGCCTGCGGAAGTTCCTGGCCGACTGGGAGCGCGCACAGGCGGCCAGGGCATAGACACTACACTACCGCACGAAGACGTATGGACACGCGACAGGTTCTCGAGGACTACGAGCGGCGGGCGGAGCTCGGCGGCGGCGAGGCGCGCCGGCAGCGGCAGCACGCCGCCGGCAAGCTCACCGCCCGCGAGCGCATGGAGCTGTTCTTCGACGCCGGCAGCTTCCGGGAAATGGACAAGCTGGTCACCCATCGCTGCCGCGACTTCGGGATGGAAGGGGAGCTGATTCCCGGGGACGGCGTCGTGACCGGCCACGGACTGGTGGACGGCCGCCAGGTGTACGCGTTCGCCCAGGACTTCACCGTGTTCGGCGGGTCGCTGTCCGAGACCAACGCCTCCAAGATCGTCAAGATCATGGACCTGGCGGTCAGCAACGGCGCGCCGATCGTGGGACTGAACGACTCGGGCGGCGCGCGCATCCAGGAAGGCGTGCTCTCGCTCGCCGGCTACGCCGACATCTTTCTGCGCAACACGCTGGCCTCGGGGGTGATTCCGCAGATCTCCGCCATCATGGGCCCGTGCGCCGGCGGCGCCGTCTACTCGCCGGCGATCACCGACTTCAACGTCATGGTGCGCGAGACGAGCTACATGTTCGTGACCGGTCCGGACGTGATCCGCACCGTCACGCACGAGGAGGTGTCCAAGGAGGCGCTCGGCGGCGCGATGACGCACAACGAGCGGAGCGGCGTGGCGCACTTCGCGGTTGCGGACGATCGGGAGTGCCTGGCCCTGATCCGCACGCTGCTGGGCTATCTGCCGAGCAACAACCTCGACGGTGCCCCCCGGGTCGAGTCGGCCGATCCCGTCGACCGCGATGACGAGCAGCTGAACACCCTGGTTCCCGAGGTGCCGCACCAGCCTTACGACATGCTGGACCTCGTGCGCGCGGTGGCGGACGACGGCGAGTTCCTGGAGGTGCAGCGGCATTTCGCGCGCAACATCGTGGTCGGGTTCGCGCGCCTCGGGGGGCAGTCGGTCGGCATCGTGGCGAACCAGCCCGCGCATCTGGCCGGCACGCTCGATATCGATGCCTCCGTCAAGGGCGCCCGCTTCGTGCGCTTCTGCGACGCCTTCAACATTCCGCTCGTGACCTTCGAGGACGTGCCGGGGTTCCTGCCCGGCACGCAGCAGGAATACGGCGGCATCATCCGTCACGGCGCCAAGCTGCTGTTCGCATTCGCCGAGGCGACCGTGCCCAAGGTGACGGTCATCGTCCGCAAGGCCTACGGCGGCGCGTACTGCGTCATGGCGAGCAAGCACATCCGCACCGACGTCAACCTCGCGTGGCCAACGGCGGAGATCGCCGTGATGGGGCCGGAAGGCGCCGTCAACATCCTGTACAAGCGGGAGCTCGAGACGGCCCCGGATCCCGCGGCGCAGCGCGAGCAGCGGGTGCAGGAGTTCCGGGAGAAGCTCGCCAACCCGTTCGTCGCGGCCGGACGCGGCTTCATCGACGAGGTCATCGAGCCGCGGACCACCAGGCCGCGCCTGATCGCCGCGCTGCGCAGCCTCGAGGGCAAGCGCGACACGAATCCGCCCAAGAAGCACGGCAACATTCCCCTATGAGCCCTGCGGCTTGCGTTGAACGCCCGTGAAAGTTCTCGTCGCCAACCGGGGAGAGATCGCGGTCAGGATCATGCGCGCGTGTCGTGACATGCGCGTCCCGACCGTGGCCGTGTACTCGCCGAGCGATCGACTGGCGCCCCATGTGCGCTACGCCGACGAGGCGGTCGACCTGGGCGCCGACCGGCCGGCGGAGAGCTATCTGGACATCGAGAAGCTGGTCGCCGCGGCGCGCCGCACCGGCGCGGACTTTGTGCACCCCGGCTACGGGTTCCTGGCGGAGAACGCGGAATTCGCGCGCGCCTGCCGCGCCGCGGGCCTGCGCTTCGTGGGGCCGGCGGCGGACGTCATCGCGCTGATGGGAGGCAAGACCGCGGCGCGTCAGGCGGCGCAGCAGGCCGGCGTGCCGGTGGTGCCGGGCACGGACGGCCCGCTGCCCGACGGGTTGACCGCCGACGAGATCACCCGCACGGCGGACCGCATCGGCTACCCGCTGTTCGTCAAGGCGGTGGCCGGCGGCGGCGGGAAGGGCATGCGGCTGGTCGACGGGCCGGACGCGCTGCCGGCCGCGGTGCGGGCGGCGCGCTCCGAAGCGCAGTCGGCGTTCGGCGATGCGACGGTCTATCTGGAGCGCTGCATCAAGGTCGCGCGGCATATCGAGGTGCAGCTGCTCGGCGACGACGATGGCCGGGTCGTGCCGTTCGTGGAACGCGAGTGCTCGATTCAGCGGCGCCACCAGAAGGTGATCGAGGAGACGCCCTCGCCGGTCGTCGACGTGGCCACGCGGCAGGCGCTGGCCTCGGCGGCCGCGGCGTTGGCGCGCGGCGTCGGCTATACCAACGCGGGGACGGTCGAGTTCCTCCTCGACGACGCCGGCCAGTTCTACTTCCTGGAGATGAACACGCGGCTGCAGGTGGAGCACCCGGTGACCGAGATGGTGACCGGCGTCGATCTCGTCGAATGGCAGCTGCGCATTGCACGCGGCGAGAAGCTGGAGCTCGACGCGGAGCGCATGCTGGCGCCCGCCGGCCATGCCATCGAGTGCCGGGTCTATGCCGAGGATCCGGAGGCCGGGTTCATTCCCTGCCCCGGCCGCATCACGAGCCTGCGCAGGCCGGACGGCCCCGGCATCCGCGACGACAGCGGCGTGGCGCCGGGGTACGAGGTGCCGCTGCACTACGATTCGATGCTGTCGAAGCTGGTGGCCTGGGGCGAGACGCGCCCCCAGGCGATCGACCGCATGCGGCGGGCGCTGACCGAGTACGAGGTCGGCGGCGTGCGGACGACGATCCCGCTCTTCCGGTGGATCCTGGACCGGCCCGACTTCGCTGCCGCGCGCTTCGATACGGGCTTCCTGGACCGCACGCTGGCCGCCCGGCCGCCGGGCCCGCTGCTGCCGCCGCCGCCGGAGGTCGAGGAGGTCGCGGTGATCGCGGCCGCGGTGCGGGCGGTCCTCGATGCCGGCGCCGGCCGCCCGGCGGGCGTCCCGGCCGGCGGGCCGCTCACGCCGTGGCAGCAGGCGGCACGTCGCGCAGGATTGCGGCGCTGAATGGCTGAGACTACCATCGAGATCGAGGTCGCCGGCCGCAGCCGGCGGGTTGCGGTCGAGCCCCTGAGGTCGCATCCGGGGCGGTTCCGGGTTGCGTGGGACGGCGTGACGCGCGTCGTCGACGCCCGCCGGACGGACCCGGAGACGCTCTCGCTGGTGCTGGTCGAGGGCGGATTCGGCAGCCACGCCGTGCGGTGCGTCGATGCTGCCGGGCAGGGCGCCGTCGACGTGCACGTCGACGGCGCGGTCGTCCGCGCGCTCGTCGACGCCGGCCGCGCGCGGTTCACCGGGGGTGGTGCGCGCGGCGGCGAGCGGGACGGCGGTCAGCACGTCACGGCGCCGATGCCGGGAAAGGTGGTGCAGCTGCTGGTGGCGCCGGGCGACGAGGTCGAGGCCCGCCAGGGCGTCGTCGTGGTCGAGGCCATGAAGATGGAGAACGAGTTGACCGCCCCCCGCGCCGGCCGCGTCGCCGAGGTGACGGTGGCGGAAGGCGCCTCGGTGGAAGCGGGGAAGGTGCTCGTCGTGATCGAATAGCCGCTGGCAATGACTGACGAACCGACCGCCGCGCCGGCACCGGATCCGACTCCGCCGGCAGCGGAGCCGGCCGCCGCCGTCCCCGCCCGGTGGCGGGTGCTGCGCTGGGTGCCGGGGCGGCGGGCCCGCTGGGCGGTCATCGCCGGTTTCGGACTCTTCGCCGCGGGCATCGTCTCGCTCGTGACTATCGACCTGGGACCGGCGGTGCGCGCGCAGGCCGAGTCGGCGGCCTCGTCGCGGCTCGGGCGCGCGGTGCGCATCGGTCGGCTGGGCACCTACGTGCTGCCGGGGCGGTTTCTCGTCGAGGACCTCGTCATCGACGGGCTGTCGCCGGGCGACGACCCCTTCCTGAGCGCCGAGCGGATCGTCGTCAGCACCTCGTGGGTGGCGCTGCTGCGCGGCGAGATCCTGATCGACGGCGCGGAGATGGCCGGCTGGCGGATGCTCGTCGAGAGCTTCCCCGACGGCCGCCACAGCTTCCCGGCGTTCGCCACCAGACGGTCGCCGCCGCCGGCGGAGGCAGCGGACGCGCGCGAGGAGGCCCCCCCCGGGGCGGAGACCGCGCCCGGAGAGGGTGCGCTGCCGGCAGACGCGAGCCCCCGGCGATCCTTCGTCACCACCCTGAGCCACCTGCTGGCGCACGACGGCGAGTTCGTCTTCCGCGATCACGGCGCGCCGTGGACCGTCACCGCGCGCAACATCGACCTCACGATCGCCAAGCGCGACGGATACGGCGGCGAGGTGTCGTTCCGGGGCGGCACGGTGCGGATCGGTTCGTTCGAGCCGATGACGGTCGCCATGGACGCCACCTACGCGCTCGACGGCGGGCTGGTCGACCTCACCGACATCCGCCTGACGATGGACGGCTTCACGTCCGAGCTGACCGGCCAGGTCGACTTGCTCAACTGGCCCGAGCAGACCTACCGCATCGTCGATTCGGACATCGACCTGCCGCCGATGAAGGATATCTTCTTCGCGGACCAGAACTTCACCGTCACGGGCGGCGCGACGTTCACCGGGACCTGGCACATCTTCGACGGCGGCCGCGAGCTGGCGGGCGCGTTCCGGAGCGCGAACGCGGAGCTCAACGGCCTGCGGTTTCCCGGCATCGAAGGCTCGCTGGTGTGGACCGCGGACCGCTTCGAGGTGTTCGACGGCCGGTCGCCGTTCTACGGCGGCGCCCTCGAATTCGGCTATTCGATGCAGCCGCTCGGCGGGACAACGCCCGGCCGGGCGCTGCTCGACACCGTCTATAGCGGCGTCGATCTCGCCGCGCTGGTCGACGACCTGCCGGTCGGGGGCGTCAGGCCACGGGGCCGGGCGAGCGGCCGCAACGTGCTGGGCTGGCCGCTGGGCGCCTTCGCCGAGCGCCTGGGCGACGGGCAACTGTCGGTGACGCCGATCCCCGCCGCCCGGCTCATGACCCGCGCGGACCCGACAGCCGGTCCGGCGGACGCAGACTCGTACGCGGCGACTCCGTTCGCCGGCCGGGGCGGCCGCTGGTCGTTTCCCGTGGGGGGCGCAATCGCCTACTCGGTCGACCCGGCGGGGATAGAGCTCCAACCCAGCCGTCTGGCCACGCCCTACACGGAGATCGAGTTCCAGGGCCGGACGGCGTACGGCGGCCGGTCCCGCATTCCGTTCCGCGTCACGAGCGCCGACTGGCAGGAGAGCGACCGGTTGATGGCGGCGTTCATGACCGCGTTCGGCGCGCCGACGCAAGAGATCGCGGTTGGCGGCCGGGGGCAGCTCGAGGGCGTCATGCTCGGCACCTTCGCGTCGCCGCGCATCGAGGCGAGCTTCGACGGGCAGGCCATCAGCGCCTGGAACGTCCCGTGGGGTGCGGGGCGCGGCACGATCACGGTCGAGAACGGCTACCTCGACGTCTCCGACACCCGGTTCGTCCAGGGCGACGCAACGCTGGAGATCGACGGCCGCTTCGCGCTCGGCGGCCGGGGCGACGGCCAGGACGAGATCGATGCGAGCTTCGAGGTCGCATCGTTCCCCGCCCAGCGGGTGCGCCGCGCGTTCGACCTGAGCGGCTACGACATCAACGGCCCGCTGACCGGCGCAATCCGGCTCTTCGGCAGCTATCGCCGCCCGTACGGCGTGGGTCGCCTCACGCTGGACCAGCCGCAGGCCTACGGCGAGACGTTCGACGCCGCGGCGGCGGGTCTGCGCTTCGAGGGGACCGGCGTGCGGATCGAGGGCCTCGAGGTGCGCAAGGGCGGCGGCCTCGTGACCGGCGCCGCGTTCATCGGCTGGGACGGGACGTACTCGTTCAACGCCGCCGGGCGCGGCATCGCGGTGACGTCGCTCGACGCCGCCCGCGTCGAGCGCGTGCCGCTGGGCGGGCGGCTCCGGTTCACCGTCGACGGCGTCGGGGCGTTCGACGATCCACGCTACGAGGTGCGCGGCGCGGTGCGGGATCTGACCATCGGGGGCGAAGTGGTCGGCTCCCTGTCCGGCCGCATCGACGTGCGCGGCGGCGTCATGGGGTTGGAAGCCGAGGCTTCCTCGCCGCGCGGGGCGGTCTCGGGCTCCGGGCGCGTCGAGCTGGCGACGACCCGCTCGGAGCTGCTGCTGCGCTTCAGCGACGCCACGATCGACCCGTACGTGCGCGCGTTCCAGCCGGCGCTGCCGCAGCAGCTGACCGCCGAGGTGAGCGGCACGCTGCAGGTGCTCGGTCCGCTCCGCGACATCGGGGCGCTGGAGGTCGCGTCCACGATCGAGCAGCTGCAGCTCGACGTCTACGGCTACACGTTGCGCAATGACCGGCCGCTGCGCCTCGCCCTGGAGCGAAATGTCGTCGACGTCGAGCGGATGCGGCTGACCGGCGACGGGACGGCGATCGATCTGACCGGCAGCATCGACCTGGGCGGGGAGCGCCTGGCGCTCGAGGCCACGGGTGACGGCAGCCTCGGTTTCCTCCAGCAGATCTTTCCCGATCTGCGCGGCTCCGGCCACACCCGGCTGGCTGCCCGCATCGGCGGCTCGCTGCAGCAACCGCTCGTGACCGGCGAGGCGGCGGTGGACGGCGGCAGGATCCGCCACCTGTCGTTTCCCCACGGGCTGGAGAACATCGCGGGCCGGATCGTGTTCGAGCCGTACGGGTTGCGGTTCGACGAGCTCACCGGCGAGCTCGGCGCGGGTCCCGTGCAGTTCGGCGGCCGGGTCGGCCTGCGGGGCTACGCGCTCGACGAGCTGAGCGTCACGGCGACCGGCACCGGCCTGCGCCTGCGGTTCCCCGAGGGAGTGCGCTCGCTGGTGGACGCCGAGCTGGCGCTGGGTGGCAGCGCCGACGCGCCCGTGCTGTCGGGGGCGGTGGATGTCCGCGACGCGGTGCTGCTGGAGCTGTTCGAGCCGAGCACCGGCCTGCTGGACTTCGGCCCCGACGAGACCCTGTCGCAGCCGGTGGACCCGGCGTTTCCGCTGCGCCTCGACGTCCGCATCAGCGCGCCGTCGACGCTGCGCATCAGCGACAACGCCGCCCGCGTGGTGTCCAGCGCGGAGCTCACCCTCGGCGGGACCTACGCGCAGCCGCAGCTGTTCGGAAATGCCGAGATCGAGCGCGGCGAGGTGTTCTTCGAGGGCAACCGCTATCGGGTGACGCGGGGCAGCATCGGGTTCGCGAGCCCGACGGCCATCGAGCCGTTCTTCGACATCGAGGCCGAGACCGACGTGCGCGCGCCGGGTCAGACGTACCGGGTGACGCTGGGCGTGGTCGGCACCATGGAGCGGCTCGGCTTCGAGCTCTCGTCGGATCCCCCGCTGCCGGAGTTCGAGATCATGTCGCTGCTGCTGGGCAACATCCGGGATCCCCAGGCGGCCGAGCTGCGGACGCTGCGCGCCCTCGACGAGTCGCGGCAGGAGCTGTTCCAGGCCGGTGCGGCACGGCTGCTGACGAGTCCGCTGTCGTCGGGCGTCGGGCGGGTGGTCGAGGAGTCGTTCGGCGTCGACACCTTCCAGATCACGCCGTCGCTGGTCGATCCGTCGGCGCAGCAGTCGGCGCAGCTGCTGCCCACGGCGCGGCTGCTCATCGGCAAGCGGATCTCCGACCGGGCGCACGTCACTCTCTCCCGGACGCTGACCGGCGCGAATCAGGACATCATCGTCGTGCTCGAGTACGACCAGAACGACCGCCTGTCCTGGATCCTCTCCCAGAACGAGGATCGCACCTACGCGCTCGATTTTCGGGTGCGGCACGCGTTCTGATGCGCAGGAGACCGTGGCAACGGCCGCGCCGCGTGCTCCCGGGCGTCCTGGCGGCGCTGCTGCTCGGCACACCCGCCCGCGGCGCCGAGGTGGACGATTTCGTCGGCCAGCCGGTGGTGGCGGTGGAGCTGCACAGCGGCGGCCTGCCGCTGCGCGACGAGCGAGCGCTGGAGCTGGTGGAGACACGGGTCGGCGCGCCACTGTCGATGCGCCAGGTGCGAGAGAGCGTGACGCACCTGTTCAGCCTCGGCCGCTTCGCCAGCGTCGAGGTCGACGGCAGCCTGCTGGCCGACGGCGTGCGGCTCCGCTATGCGCTGGAGCCGTTGCAGGTCATCGAGCGCATCGAGGTCACGGGCCGCCCCGGCGTGCCGCCCGGCAGCATCCGGCGCGCCATCAGCGACGCCCACGGCTCGTCGTTTCGTCTGGATCAGGCCCCCGCGGCCGCGGAGACGGTGATGCGCCTGCTCCGCCAGCGCGGGTTCCTGCAGGCCGAGGTCGGCACGCGGGTCGCGGGCCGCGGCCCCGAGCGGGTGCTTCACGTCGAGGTGCTGGCGGGCGCCCGCGCGCGGATCGAGCGGGTCATCGTGCGGGGCGCCTCGGCCACGATGTATCCCCTGATACTGGCCCGTCTCGGTCTCGACGCGGGCAGGCCGTACGACGGCGTCGACGTGGACCGCCGCCTGCGCGCGTACGAGGAGCAACTGCGGCGCAACCGCTACTACGAGGCGAGCGCTAGCCACGAGATCGAGGTGGTGGCCGAGGGCGCCCGCGTCCACCTCATCCTCAACGTCCGCCAGGGGCGGCGCATCACCGTGGAGCTGGCCGGCGACGAGGTGCCGGAGGCGGATCTCGCGTCGCTCGTGCCGATCGAGCGCGAGGGCTCCGTCGACGAGGACCTGCTCGAAGACGCCGAGCGGCGCATCTCCGCGCTGCTGCAGGACCGCGGCTATCGCGACGCCGTGGTGACCCACGCGCGCGAGGTCGAGGGCGAAGAGCTGTCGCTCGTGTTCACGGTCGACAGCGGTCGGCTGTACGAGGTCGACGAGGTCGTTGTCACGGGGCACCGCGCCGTGCCGGGGACGGCGCTCGAGCCGCTGGTGAGCCTCGAGCCGGGCGACCCGCTGGTGATGCGCGAGCTCGATGCCAGCCTCGGGCGGATCGCCGAGCACTACCGCCAGGAGGGCTACGCGACGGTGCGGGTCGAGCCGCGCGTCGAAGAGCGGCCGTCGGGGGGCGCGGCGGCGGTCGTGCGGGTGACCTGCGCAATCGACATCGTGGAGGGCGCGCGGACCGAGGTGAGCTCCGTGACCGTGACGGGCAACACGTTCCGCACCGACGCGGAGCTCGGCGCGCTCATCGACTCGGCGGTCGGCCGCGCCTACAGCGCGCGGCAGGCCGTGGGTGATCGCGACCGCATTCTGGCCCTGTACCTCAACGCCGGGTTCGAGCGCGCGGTCGTGACCGTCGAGCCGCGCTTCGACGAGGGACTCGAGACGGTGGACCTGGTCTTCCAAATCGCGGAGGGGGAGCAGATCTTCATCGAGCACGTCCTGATCGTGGGCAACGAGCAGATCGATACCGGGAGCGTGCGCCGGGAGATCACGCTGGAGGCGGGACAGCCTCTCGGGCTGGCCTCGGTCGCCGAAACTCGCCGCCAGCTCAACGCGCTCGGGCTGTTCCGGCGCATCGACATCCGGGAGTTCAGCCACGGCGGCGGCAATCGGCGCGATGTGGTGATCGTGGTCGAGGAGGCGCCGGCGACGCGACTCGGGTACGGCGGAGGTCTCGAGCTCTCGCAGCGGCTGCGCCGGCGGACCGACCCGGCCGGCGGGACGAGCCAGGCAGTCGAGCAGATCGAATTCGCCCCGCGGGGCTTCGTGCAGATCGGACGGCGCAACCTGTGGGGCAAGAACCGGTCGATCGATCTGTTCACGCGCGTGAGCGTCCGCCGCGAGCACGATCCGATCGATCCGGTCGCGGCGGAGCCCGGTCGGCGGCTCGGCTTCAACGAGTACCGGGTGGTCGGCACGTACTCGGAGCCGCGGGCGTTCCGCCGCGGCTGGGACCTGTTCGTGACGGGGTTCATCGAGGAGGCGATCCGGCCGGGTTTCGATCTGTTCAGCCGGGGCGTCAACGCGGAGGCGCGGCGCCAGGTGACGCCGACGCTGAGCACCAGCGCCGCCTACACGTGGGGCAAGAACGATACGTCGAACATCCAGCTCAACCCCGAGGACGTGCCGCTCGTCGACCGGCTCTTCGAGAAGGTGAGGCTGTCCGCCTTCATGGGCAGCATCGTGCGCGACACGCGCGACGATGTGGTCGACCCGGCTGCCGGCGAGGTGCTCAGCGTCGACGGCAAGGTCGCGGCCCGCGGCATCGGCTCCGAGGTGGGTTTCGCCAAGACGTTCGTGCAGGCGTTCGCCTATCGCCGGCTCCCCGGCGTGCGGCGGGTGGTCGTGGCGGCGGGTGCCCGCGTGGGGCTGGCGGTCGGCTTCCGGCAGCTCTCGCCGGTCGCGGGGGGACAGCCGGGGCGCCCGCTGCTGCCGATCAGCGAACGGTTCTTCGCCGGCGGCGACACCACCGTGCGCGGCTTCGCGTTCGATCGGCTCGGCATCCCGCTGGGGGAGCCCGGGGCAACGATCGATGCCGCCGGGTTCCCGCAGGGCGGCAACGCCGTGGTCGTCTTCAACGGCGAGCTGCGCGTGCCCGTGACGCGCGATCTGGGGATCGTGGGGTTTCTCGACGCCGGGAACGTGTACGATCGGGTGAGCAGCCTCAACCTGGGACGCATCCGGGGCGGGGCCGGGTTCGGCGTCCGGTATCGCTCGCCGGTCGGTCCGATCCGGGTCGACCTCGGATTCAAGCTCGACCGCCAGGAGCTTGGCAGTGGTCCGGACCGCCAGAGGGAATCGCTCACCGCGCTTCACATCAGCATCGGCCAGGCCTTCTAGCCGGCCGCGGCGTGCCGCGTCCGCCGCCGGGGTGCTCGCTGCCGCGTGCGCGGCGTGGCTGGCGGCGGTTGGCGCCTGGCCGGCGCACGCCGAAACGCTGGATCGCATTCTCGCCGTCGCGGCCGGTCACGTCATCATGCAGTCCGACGTGCGGGCGTTCGTCGACCTGCAGCTGGCGCGGCCGGGAGCGGACGCGGCCCTCGAGCGGGAGGACGAGGTGCTGACCTACCTGATCGAGCGGCGCCTGGTCCTGGACGAGGTCGACCGTTACGTGGTGGGCGATCCGCCGCCGGCCGACGTCGAGCGGCGGCTGGCGGCGGTGGCCGCCCGGTTCGCGTCGGAGGCGGAGCTGGCAGCCGTGCTGTCGCGCGTGGGCTACACCGCCGACGACCTCAGGCAGGTCCTGCGGGACGACGCGCGGCGCGACGCGTACGTGGAGACCCGCTTCGGTCGCCTGAGCATGCCGACCGAGGAGCAACTGCGCCTGCACTACGAGGAGCACCTGGACGAGCTCGCCGCCGACGGCCGCCCGCCGTCGTTCGCCGCGTTGCGGCCGCTCGTGCAGCAGCGCGTGGAGCGCGAGAGCCGCGCCGCCAACGTGAGCGCCTGGGTGGCGCAGCTCGTGGGGCGTGGCCAGGTGCTGCGCGTCCCGCGCTCTCAGCCCGTTGCGCCGCGCGACGCGGCGCGGCGTTGACGCCAATCGGACGGGGCTGCGCCCCGAACCCCCGGCGTCCGCTTGCGGGGACCCCTGGCGGTGAGGCTTGGGCCTCAGCCGGCGGCGGTGCCGGCCAGCACGATCAGGATCTCGCTCGCGTTGAACCCGGCGTGGCTGATGACCGCCGGCACGATGCTGCGCCGCAGCAGGAACAGCGCACCCCAGATGGCGCCCAGCACCGCCGTGACGATGGCGGCGTCCCAGCCCTGGATGTAGTGGCCGAGGCCGAAGACGACGCTGAAGACGGCCAGGCCGAGCCAGCCGCCGCCCAGGTGCTGCTCGAAGCGGCGCAGGATGAAGGCTCGCTGGATCTCCTCGCGCAGGCCGCCTGCGACGATTGCCACGACGGCGAAGACCAGCGCTTCGAAGGGCGAGCGGATGAGCCCCTCGAGCGGGTTCCCGGACACGTTGCGGAGCGAGGGCCAGAACGCGTGCAGGAGCTGGAGCCCGCCCGCCGCCAGCAGCACGGTCAGCGGGATCAGCGCGAGACCTAGGAGCACGTCCGGCTTGCGCGGGCCGGACCCCAGCAGCACCGCCAGCGGCCGCTCGCCGCCGCGCCGCAGGAAGTACGCCACCAGGCCGACGAGCAGAACGGCGTCGCCGAGCGAGAGCGTCACGACGTAGAGCAGGCTGAGCTCGCCACCGCTGCCGAGCGACGCGATGCCCAGCCGCGTCAGGACCACCGCGAGCGCCAGTTGCGTCGGAAAGCCCGAGCAGAGGACGACCTCCAGCGCGGCGGCGAGCTGCGGGCGGCCGGCGGCGAAGGGCGGGCGCCCGGGCGGCCGCGCAGGGGGCTCGAGCGGCCCCCGGGCGGCGTCTTCCGCCTCTGAGAGCATCGGGCGATGCTATCACAGCGATGCGAATGCGATTCCGCTATTCACAAGATATTGCGTTTCACTTACAATACAGACCCTACATATGGCACACGACATCCAGAACGACAGCATCCTCGACAGCAGCACCGCATCCGCCCACGACCCGGTCGCCCACGAACTTCCGCCAGATCCCGCACCCCGGCCGGTGGCCGCTGCGGCGCCTGACGATACCGCGCCGGGCCTGACGTTCGATCGCTTCTTCAGCCATCCGGGCGCCGACCCGTTCGACGAGATCGAGTGGGAGACGCGCAGCGCCGTGATTGCGAACGAGAAGGGCGAGACGGTCTTCGAGCAGCGCGACGTCGAGATTCCGAAGGCCTGGTCGCAGCAGGCGGCCAACATCGTCGTCTCGAAGTACTTCCGCGGGCAGCTCGGCTCGGCGCAGCGCGAGCGCAGCGTCCGGCAGCTTGTCGGCCGGGTGGTCGACACCATCACGGCGTGGGCCCGGAAGGACCGCTACTTCGGCGGCGAGGAGGACCTGCAGGCGTTCAGCGACGACCTCAAGCACCTGCTCGTGCTGCAGAAGGCGGCCTTCAACAGCCCGGTCTGGTTCAATTGCGGCTTCGAGCCCGCGCCGCAGTGCTCGGCCTGCTTCATCAACTCGGTGGACGACCGGATGGACTCGATCCTCACCCTGGCGAAGACCGAGGGGATGCTGTTCAAGTTCGGGTCCGGCACAGGCACGAACCTGTCGCCCATCCGCTCGTCGCGCGAGCTGCTCGCCGGCGGCGGGACGGCCTCGGGTCCCGTCTCGTTCATGAAGGGCTACGACGCGTTCGCGGGGGTGATCAAGTCGGGCGGCAAGACGCGCCGCGCCGCGAAGATGGTCATCCTCAACGCCGATCATCCCGACATCGTCGAGTTCATCAACTGCAAGGTCGAGGAGGAGCGGAAGGCGTGGGCCCTGATCGACGCCGGCTACGACGGCTCGTTCACCGGCACCGCGTACAACTCGGTCTTCTTCCAGAACTCGAACAACAGCGTGCGCGTGCCGGACGACTTCATGCGGGCGGCGCTCGACGACGGCGAGTGGCAGACGCGCTCGGTTACCGACGGCCGCATCATGGAAACCCATCGCGCGGGCGATCTGCTGCACATGATTGCAGATGGCACCCACGTGTGCGGCGATCCGGGGATGCAGTTCGACACGACGATCAACGACTGGCACACGTGTCCGAGCACCGCGCGCATCAACGCCTCGAACCCCTGCTCCGAGTACATGTTCCTCGACGACTCGGCCTGCAACCTGGCGTCGCTCAACCTGATGCGGTTCCTCGACCCGGGCACCGGCGAGCTCGACGTGGCGGCGTTCCGGGCGGCGGTGGACACCCTGATCACGGCGCAGGAGATCATCGTCGACAACGCCAGCTACCCGACCGAGGCCATCGGGCGCAACAGCCGCGACTACCGCCCGCTCGGCCTGGGCTACGCGAATCTCGGCGCCCTGCTGATGTCGCGCGGCGTGCCGTACGACAGCGAGAGCGGGCGGAGCTACGCGGCCGCCGTCACGGCGCTGATGACCGGCGAGGCGTACGCGCAGTCGGCACGCGTCGCCCGCGACCAGGGCGGGCCGTTCGCGGGCTATGCCCGGAACCGGGAGCCGTTCCTGCGGGTCATGCGCAAGCATCGGGACGCGCTCCGGGACGTCAACGCCGGCGAGGTGCCCGGCGAGCTGTACCAGGCCGCGGCCGAGGCCTGGGACACGGCCGTGGAGCTGGGCGAGGCTCACGGCTACCGGAACGCCCAGGCGACGGTGCTGGCGCCGACCGGCACCATCGGCTTCATGATGGACTGCGACACGACGGGCGTCGAGCCCGACATCGCACTGGTCAAGTACAAGAAGCTCGTCGGCGGCGGCCTGATGAAGATCGTCAACCAGACGGTGGCGATGGCGCTCGGGCGGCTGGGCTATGCGGACGCGCAGGTACACGAGATCGTCGGTTACATCGACGAGCACGAGACCATCGAGGGCGCGCCGCACCTCGACGATCGGCACCTCGCGGTGTTCGACTGCGCCTTCAAGCCGGCGCAGGGCCGGCGGTCGATTCACTACACCGGCCACATCAAGATGATCGGCGCCACGCAGCCGTTCATCTCGGGGGCCATCTCGAAGACGATCAACGTGCCCCAGGATGCCACCGTCGAGCAGGTCGAGCAGGCGTACGTCGATGCCTGGCGGCTCGGCGCGAAGGCGGTGTCGATCTACCGCGACGGGAGCAAGCGGACCCAGCCGCTCAACACGTCGCGGGCGGAGGCGCCGGCCGAGAGCGCGCGGGCGGCGCAGGAGCAGTCCCGGCCGGTGCGCCGCAAGCTGCCGGACGAGCGCGCTGCCATCACGCACAAGTTCGAGATCGCCGGCCACGAGGGCTACATCACCGTCGGGTTGTTCGAGGACGGCGTGCCGGGCGAGATCTTCCTGGTCATGGCCAAGGAGGGCTCGACCATCTCCGGGTTTGCCGACGCCTTCGCGCAGGCGGTGTCCTACGCCCTGCAGTACGGCGTGCCGCTGCAGGTGCTGGTCGACAAGTTCAGCCACCAGCGGTTCGAGCCGGCCGGCATGACGAAGAATCCCGACGTGCGCGTGGCGAAGTCGATCGTCGACTACGTCTTCCGCTGGATGGCCACCAAGTTCCTCTCGACGGACGCGCAGTTTCACGCCGGCGTCAACGTCCGGGACGAGCCGGACGCCGCGCACGAGGCCGATGCAGTCGAGCAGTTGACGCTGGCCGACGCCGCCGTGGCAGCCGGCGGCGAGCCGGCCGGGCGACGCGCGGATCGCGGGACGTCGTACGCCATCCAGAACGACCAGGACGCGCCGCCCTGCTCGACGTGCGGCGCCATCATGATCCGCAACGGCGCCTGCTACAAGTGCGTCAACTGCGGCGCGACCAGCGGCTGCGCGTAGCGCGCGCCTGCCGGCGGTCGGCCTCAGGGTGCTGCCGGCGGGCGCTACCCCCGTATTGCGTTCCGGCTCCATTTGGGTCAGCATTTGCGGTGAGGGGGAATCATGGCGCTGCGGATCAACCAGCGGGATGAAGGGCCGATCACGATCCTCGATCTCAGAGGGAAGCTGGCGGGGGAGGCGGGCGAGACGCTTGCGGATCGCATCGACGATCTCCTCGGCGGCGGCCGCAACAAGCTGATCCTGAATCTCGGCGGCGTGTCGGTGATCGACAGCGCGGCGCTCGGCGGGCTTCTGTCGAAGCGCGGCGCGGTCGTGAACGCCGGGGGCGAGTTGAAGCTTCTCAACCTCACCGAGCGGGTCCAGGACCTGATCGTGACGACCAAGCTCGAGATGGTGTTCGACACGTTCGTGTCGGAGGCGGAGGCGGTCCAGAGCTTTCCGTAGCGGCGGGTACCTTGGTCGAGGAAAGCCAGCCCGGCTGGACGGCGCCGGCGTCCGCGCGCGTGCTGCTCGTCGAGGAGGATCCCGGCGACGTCGCGCGCGTGCGGTCCGTGCTGGAGCGGTCAGGGGCCGCGTCGTTCCAGGTCGCGGCGGTGGCGGATGTGCGCGCGGCGGCGGGCGAGTTGCGTGACCGCGCATACGACCTGGTCCTGTTGGGGCTGGCGCGCCCGGCTGGCCGGGACGGCGACGGCTTCGACGCCATTCCCGATCTGGCCGCGACGCTGCCCGTCGTCGTGCTCGGCGTCCTCGACGACCAGGGTGTCGCGATGGAAGCGGTCCACCGCGGCGCACAGGACTACCTCGTCAAGGATCGGCTGACGGTCGATCTGCTGGTGCGGAGCATCCGCTACGCGCGCGAGCGCCATCGGTTGCTCGCCGAGCGGACCCACCGCATCGAGCACGAGCTCGAGCTCGCGGCGATCGTCCAGCGCTCGTTTCTGCCGGCGACGGTTCCCGCGCCCCCCGGCCACGAGATCGGCGCGCACCTGCGCGCGAGCGGGGAGGTCGGCGGCGATTTCTACGGGTTCCTCGAGCTGCCGGGGGATCGTGTCGCGCTGGCGGTCGGAGACGCCTCGGGCAAGGGAATCCCGGGCGCGATTCTCATGGCCGAGGCCCAGGGCATCCTGAGAGCCGAGGCCGCGCAGTCCATGGCCCCGCTCGATCTCGTGCACAAGCTCAACCGGGCGCTGCTGCACGGCAGGGGAGACGGCCGCTTCGTCACGCTCTTCTGCGGCGTGCTGGCGTGCCCCGGCGGCGAGCTCACGTTCGTCAACGCCGGGCATCCGCGCGCCCTGCTGCTGCGCGACGGCACGGAATCGATGCTGGCCTCGACCGGACCGCCGCCGGGACTCTTCGCGGACGCGTCCTGGGAGGAGCAGACGGTCATGCTCGACGGCGGCCGGCTCGTCATCTGCACCGACGGCGTGATCGATGCGCAGGACGAAGCCGATGGGTTCTTCGATCTGGCCGGTGTCCGCGCGGTGATGACCGAGCATGGCGACGCGTCGGCGGCCGAGCTGGCCCGCCTCATCTGCCGCGCGGCCGCTCGCTTCGAACGGGCGAATCCGGACCCCGGCGACGACAAGACGGTCGTCGTCGTCCGCGCGGTGCCGCAGCGAGGGGGCGCGCCGGTCAGCCCGGACGGCGCTTGAGCAGCGTTACCTGATTGCCCGTTTCGTTGTATTGCACGTCGTCGAGGAACGTCTTCATCAGGAAGATGCCGCGGCCGCTGGGCTGCTCGAGGTTCTCGGGCAGCGTGGGGTCCGGGACGCCGCCGACGTCGAATCCCCGCCCCTCGTCCGTGATGACGAAGCGCGCCGCGTCGGTCGTCAGGCTTGCCTGCAGGCGAATGCGCCGGTCGCGGTACGGGGCCAGCTGCCGGCGCTGCTCGGCGAGCAGCCGGTAGGCGCGCGCGTCGTGCTCGCGGATCTCGGAGCGC
Organism: Vicinamibacterales bacterium; assembly: GCA_963665465.1. GTDB lineage: Bacteria > Acidobacteriota > Vicinamibacteria > Vicinamibacterales > UBA8438 > JAAXGX01. Next base: position 1,014,144 of record OY762226.1, on the reverse strand, counting down.
ACCTCGAGGTTGCCGTGATAGTAGGCGTTCGTCAACGCCTCGTCGAGCGCGGTGGAGATCCGCTGGCAGCTCGATTCGTCGAACATGCCCGAGTCCCGCAGGATCTGCGCCAGGTAGCTGACGAGCGAGGAGATGAGCTGCAGATCGTTCTCCAGCACGAACGAGGCCGCCTGCAACCTGCCGAGCAGGCGCGTGTAGCTCTTGCGCTCCCCGGAGGCTTCCAGGATGCGCTCCACGACCTCGACCAGGTCGCGCACCAGCGTCTTCTTCGGGACGTAGCTCGCGGCCCCGGCCTCGAGCGCCTGGACCGCGATCTCCTCGCTGCCGCGGGCGGTCATCAGGACGACGGGGACGAGCGGGTGATCGATCTTCGCCTGCTTCACGAACGCGAGGCCGTCGAGGTTGGGCATGACGAGATCGGTGAGCACGAGGTCCACGTCGTGATCCTGCATCTGGGCGAGCGCCGCCTGCCCGTCGGCGGCGTGCAGCACGCTCCAGGACTCCTGGGCGAGGAGGTGCGCCGCCATCTCGCGGTCGGCCGTCGAGTCGTCCACCACCAGCAGACAGGCCATGATTGCGTCTCTCGCCAGGTCGCTAGGCCCGGTCCCGCATCCAGTCCCGCAACTCGCCGACGACCGTGGCGAGCTCGCGCTCGAGCGCTCGCCAGCATGTCGCCGCGCGGCCCGGCTCGCTGTCCCGGCAACAGTCCTCGAGGTCGTTTGCCAGGCTGACCACGCGCGCACCGTGGAACAGGCGCAGCGACCCTCCCACGGTGTGCGCTACCCGCCGCACCACGGACAGATCGCCGGCCTCGAGCGCGGCGCGGAGGTCGGCGCACAGGGACGGCTGCTGACCCAGGAACCCGTCGACCACCTTCCGCAGCAGCTCGCTGTCGCCGTCCACCCCCTCGAGCGCGGCGTCCCAGTCCACGTGTGCCCGGGAGCCGCCGGCGGCGGCCGGCGGGATTCGCGCGCCGGGCGGCGGCGCCGCCGCGACAACGGCGGAGATCGCCTCGAGGAGCTCCCGCGAGCGATACGGCTTGGCCAGATAGCCGTCGAAGCCGACGGACCGCCAGTGGGCGCCGTGGCCGCGCGAGGAGCGCGCGGTCAGGGCGATGATCGGCGTTCGGTTGCCCTGTTCCTGCTCGTGCCCCCGGATGGCCCGGGTTGCCTCGAATCCATCCATCTCCGGCATCTGCAGGTCCATCAGCACGACGTCGAATCGCTCGGCCGAGCACGCCTCCACCGCCTGGGTGCCGGTGGCCGCCACGCGAACCGCGTGCCCCGTCTTCTCGAGCATGCCGACCGCCACGCGCTGGTTGGGGACGCTGTCCTCGACCAGCAGGATGCGCAGCGGCCGGAGCTCGACCGCGGGGGCGTGCTTCCGCAGCCGCTCGCCGGCTCGCACCTCGCCGAGGTCGAAGGTGGCCGTGAAGTGGAACGTGCTGCCCCTGCCCGGCTCGCTGCGGAGGCCGATGCGGCCGCCCAGCGCGTCCACCAGGCGCGAGGCGATCGCCAGGCCCAGCCCCGTTCCGCCGTAGCGGCGCGTCGTCGAGACGTCGGCCTGCACGAACTCCTCGAAGATCACCTGCTGCTTGTCCGCCGAGATCCCGATGCCGGTATCGGCGACCTCGAACCCGAGCGAGACCTTGCCGTCGGCCTGCTCCAGCGGCCGCGCGCGCAGGACGATCTCTCCGTGCTCGGTGAACTTGATCGCGTTCGAGAGCAGGTTCGACAGGACCTGGCGCAGCAGGCGGGCGTCGCCGACCAGCGCGTCCGGCACGTCGTCGGCGACGGCGCTGCGGAGGGTGACGTCCTTGCGGCCGAGCCGGGGCGCGAGCGACTTCAGCAGTGTGTCGAGAAAACCGTGCAGGCCGAAGGCCCGGCGTTCGACGGTCAGCTTGCCCGCCTCCATCTTCGAGAAGTCGAGCAGGTCGTTGATGACGTCGAGCAGCGCGTCGGCTGATTCGCGGATGGCGTCCACGTACTCGCGCTGCGTCGGCGTCAGCGCCGTGTCGCCGAGCAGCTCGGCCGTGCCCACCACCGCACTGAGCGGGGTGCGGATCTCATGGCTGACGTTCGCCAGGAAGGTGCTCTTGGCGCGGTTGGCGCGTTCGGCCGCGTCCCGGGCGGTGCGCAGCTCGGTGGCCTGGCTGCGCAGGTCCTCCTCCGCGCGCTTGAGCGCCGTGACGTCGGTATGGCAACCCAGCAGGCGGATCGGCTGGCCGCCCGCATCGCGGACGGCGAGGCCGCGGCAGCGCACCCAGACCGTGCTGCCGTCGTGGTGCCGATAGCGCACGATCTGGTCGTACGGATGGCTGGGGTCGGCCAGGTGCCTGGCGAAATTGTCGAGGGCCAGCGCGCGGTCCTCGGGAAAGATGTTCTCCATCCACCACGCGGAGGTGTTGGGGATCTCGTCGTCGCGGTAGCCGAAGAGATCCTTGAAGCGGGGGCTCATCCATTCCTGGTCCTGCCGCGTGACGTCCCAGTACCAGATGCCGTCGAGGGAGCCGGCCTGCAGGAATTCGAAGATCGCCGGATCCCTGCGCACGAGCTCGTAGAGCTCCGTCTTCAGGTAGTGCTCGTCCTGAGCCATATCGGTGCCGCCGCCAGCTTCACGGGTCCATCCTACCGTGCGGGCGGCTGGCCGGCGCAGGTTTTCGGGCCCCCGGGCGTCCGCGCGGTTCTACGACGCGGACTCCTCGCCGGGCTCCTCGCCGGGCTCCTCGCCGGGCTCCGCCGTCGGCTCGTCGTCCGGCGACTCCCAGCCGAACCAGGCCAGCGCCACGAGCAGGGCGGCAAAGAGCAGCCGGAGAAGCTGCGGCAGGAGCAGGACCTGCCCGTACAGGTGTCCGGCGTTGTGCAGGCTGATCGACTGCAGGGCCAGCAGCCCGGCCACCGCGAGCGCCAGGCCGCCCGGCATCGAGGCGCGCACGAAGATCGCGCCGCCGACCAGCATCGCGCCGCCCACCATGAGCCAGAGGTCGGCCCACCATTCGAGCGGGCCCGAGCCGAGCAGGTCCGCGACGCCCTCTACCAGGGAGAAGAGGCCGTAGAGCACCATTCCGAGCGCTGCCGCTGCCAACATGCCTCGAGCCTGCCGTCCGATGCCTGTTGTATCATGCCCGCTCCGGGCAGCGGAGGCCAAGCGTGGCGTTGAAATCGGGGTTGGCGTGTGCGGCGTTGATGGCGGGTGTCCTGAGCCTGGCCGGCCGGGCCCAGCCGGCGCCCGGCATCGAGGCGCTCGACCGTCTCCTGGATCTGTACGTGCGCGACGGCCTCGTCTACTACGCCGCGCTGCGCCAGGATCGCGCCGGGCTCGACCGCTTCGTCCGGTCGGTCGCCGCCGAACCGCCCGGCTTTGCCGGCTGGCCGGCGGCCGACGCGAAGGCCTTCTGGCTGAACGCCTACAACGGGCTGGTGCTCCGCACCGTGATCGATCACTATCCGATCCGCGGCCGCGCGTCGAACTATCCGGCCAACAGCATCCGTCAGATCCCGGGCGCCTTCGACGGGCGCACCCATCGTGTTGCGGGACGCACGCTGACGCTCGACGCCATCGAGAGCGACGTGCTTCCGGCCTTCGGCGACCCGCGGCTGTTCCTGGCGCTGGGCCGGGGCGCGGTGAGCAGCGGCCGGCTGCGGAGCGAAGCCTACACGGCCGGCCGCATCGAGGAGCAGCTCGCCGCGGTCGTCCAGGAGTTCGCGACGGACCCGCACCACGTCAGGCTGGATCGCATCGCGCAGGAGGTGCGGGTGAGCCCCATCCTGGGCTGGCGCGAAGCGGACCTGGTAGCCGCCTATGCCGAGGGCGGCTGGGAAGCCGCGGAGCGGTCGCCGATCGAGCGCGCCATCCTGACCCTCGTGGAGCCGTCGCTGTTTCCGAGCGAACAGGCCTTCCTGCAGGCGAACGCATTCACGCTGCGCTATCAGGCGTTCGACTGGCGGCTCAACGACCTGACCGGCGGGCGGCCGTGAGCCGTCCGGACCGCGACGGTCGGCAGCGGACGGCCTGACCTCATGGACCTTCAACTGCAAGACAAGGTAGCGCTCGTCACGGGCTCGAGCCGCGGGTTGGGCCTCGCCAGCGCGTCCGCGCTCGCGCGCGAAGGGTGCCGCGTCTGCATCTGCGCCCGCGGCGAGGCGCGGCTGGCCGAGGCCGAGGCGCTCCTCGAGCGGGAGGCCGGCGGCAGCGGACGCATACTCGCCGTGCGGGCCGACTTGACCGATCCCGGTGATCTCGGCGCCGTGGTCGGCCGCACAGCGGACACGTTCGGCCGGCTCGACGTGCTGGTCAACAACGTCGGCCGGGCCGGCGGCGGGGGCCTGCTGGAGGCGACGGACGACGACTGGCGGGCGGCGTTCGACGACACCCTCTATCCGGCCATCCGGGCGTCGCGCCTGGCGGTGCCCCACATGCGGCGGGCCGGCGGCGGAGCGATCATCATGATCGCCTCCATCTGGGGCCGCGAATCGGGTGGCCGCATGACCTACAACGCGGTGAAGGCGGCCGAGATCAGCCTCGCCAAGGCGCTGGCGCAGCAACTGGCCGGCGACGACATCCGCGTGAACAGCGTGGCGCCCGGCTCCATTTCGTTTCCCGGCGGCTCGTGGCACCGCCGGCAGCAGGAAGACCCGGCCGGGATGGCCGAGTTCGTCAGGCGCAACCTGCCCTTCGGCCGCTTCGGCCGGGCCGAGGAGGTCGGCGACGTCGTCGCCTTCCTGGCTTCGCCGCGCGCAAGCTGGATCAGCGGCGCGTCGATCACGGTCGACGGCTGCCAGTCGCGCTCGCTGTTCTGAACGGGCGGCGGACCGCCCCGGCCAGTCCCCGGGGCGAGGCGCATCCGCGGAACCGGCCGATCCCGCCCGCTATCGAAGCTCGTCGAACGAGAGGTCGCGCGCTTCCAGCGCCGCCGTGAGCAGCCGGCCGGCGTTCACGGCCGCGGGCCACCCGGCGTAGAAGGTCACGTGCAGGACCACCTCCGAGAGCTCCTGGGGGGTGACCCCGTTCTGGTCGAGCGCCCGGTCGATGTGCAGCCGCAGCTCGTTCGTGACGTACAGCGCCTGGTTGACCGCCACCGTGACGAGGCTGCGGTCGCGCTTGGACAGCAGCGGCCGCTCCCAGATGTTGCCGTAGAGCAGGCTGTTCCTGAGCGCGCCGAGCCGCGGGACCGCGCGGTAGGCATCGCTGAGGCCGCTGGGCGTCGTCACCTCGCTGTCGGGCGCCGGCGCGCCCGGCAGGTCGCCGAGCGTCAGCCCGCGCTCCTCGAACGCCGCGGCCGCGGTCAGCGACGCCTGCACGCCGGTAGGCCACCCGGCGTAGAACGTCACGTGCAGGATGATCTCGGAGACCTCCTCCGGCGTCAGGCCGTTGTCGAGCCCGCGCGGGATGTGGATGGCCAGCTCTTCGCGGGTCAGCGCCTGCAGGACCGCGATGGTGATGAGGCTCCGGTCCCGTTTCGAGAGCTGGGGCCGCTCCCAGATTTCGCCGTAGACCAGCGAGTTCCGCAGCTCCCGCAGATAGGGTGAGCCGGCGTACAGGTCGGGACTGGGGACTGGGGGTACCTCGGCCTGCTGCGCCGCCGCTGCCGCGGTACCGGGCGTGCCGCCCGGCAGCCCGGCAAGGCCCGCTGCGCCGGCGACGAGAAACAGGACTGCGAACAGGGATTTCTTCATCGTCATGACTCCCGGAGCCGCCGCCTGCCACGAGGGCGGCCCGCTCTTGCCTCCGCATTGTATACGCCCGGGCAGCGCAGCTCGACAGCACATCATCGTCGGCCGACGCCAGCGTGGCCTTCTGCCGGCTGCTTGCGGGGAGGGCCAGCGGTTGCGCGCCGGCGCTCAGCCGAGGTGCTAGGATCGGCCCGTCAGGGAGGCCCCACCAAGTGTAGATCGGCGGCCGCCAGCGGTCTGCGGGAAGCCATGCTGGATGCTCTGTCGGAAATGGTGCTGGTCCGCATCGACGGCGCGGAGGCGCTGTACCACCGGTTGATTCTCGTGGCTGCACCGAGGGGAGGTGGTGGGCAGCGACGCGCCGCTGGTGCTGATCGACAACATCGAGCTCCTGAGATCCAGATCGACGAGCCGGCCGACAACAAGCGCTTCCCGGCCGTTGGCAACGACGGCACCGGCAAGTCCCGCCTCATGTCCGTGCTGTCAGCCATCGCCGAGCGGGCCGATCTCGTCGGCGAGGACGGCTGGCCGCCCGCGAGATCGTCCAGCTCGAGCTCTTCGTCCGCGACGAGGAACCGCCATCCAGTGGTTTCGCCAGCAGCTCGAGCGCAAGCCGCAGACATTCCAGGAGATCCACCCCAAGTTCATCCGCGAGCTCGCCGGCTGGCTAAAGCACGAGCGTATGGTCGACCTGTCCGAGTTCCTCGCCCAGAACTTCATCCGCTACGACGGCAGCGGCGAAGTGCCGGCCCCGATCCACGCCTACCTGTCCACCAACTTCAAGGAGTTCCGCAACCTGCCGAAGGACCACCACGCTCTCCGCGTCAAGGCCAAGGACCGCTGGTACGTCCCCGATCCCCACAAGGCGACCGACCTCGCCCAGCTCCGCACCCGCGGTCTGCTCCGCGAGTTCGAGGAGTACCGGGCCTCCATCCAGCGCTGCCTGAAGTTGTTTCGCCTTGAGGTCGTCCGCGGTGGCTTCCGTCGAGCATGGCAGACCAAGGACTACGCCAGCATCGTCGAGGTCGCCCGCAAGATCCCTGGCGACGTGCTTCAGGAAGACCCCAAGCTGCTGATATGGTACGACTAGGCCACCACACGTCCAACCCAGGTAGAGCCCCAGGAATGAGCACGCAAATCACCATTTCGCCCCTCACGCTCTACGACGCCGACGATGTCGACGAGTTGATGAAGCGAAACAGCCGCACGCTCGGGTTCCTTCCACGACAGGCGCTCGACGAGTACATCCGTCGCCGTACGGCAATCGGCGCCAAGGACGGCCCCGGGGAGCTCGCTGGCTACCTGCTCTACGCCGCCAACCCATCGCGTTTTCGCGTGGTCCATCTGTGCATCGCCGATGCCTTCCGTGGCCAGCAGGTAGCGAGACGCCTCGTCGACGCCCTCAGGGCCGCCGCTACTACGCAGACCGGCATAAGGCTCCACTGTCGTCGCGACTACCCAGCCAATGACATGTGGCCCGTCTTGGGTTTCCTTCCTCTCGACGAGAAACCTGCTCGATCGGCCGGCCGTACGCTCACCCTGTGGTACCTCGACTTGACCCCGGACGATCGCCTGGGACTGTTCCGCGCCAAAGCGTCCGACGAGACCGTCGACATCGTCGTCGATTCTCAAGTCTTCTTTGACCTTCACGAACCAGACAACGATACCACGAGAATCTCCAAGTCATTGCTGTCGGATTTCATGGCAGATTGTGTCCGTATCTTACTGACGGACGAAATCTATCTGGAGATCAATAGAAACCAAAACTCTAAACAACGGGAACTATCGCGTCAACATGCGCGTGGATTTCCAACTGTCGAGTACGATCCCCAATCCGTCGACCACTTTGTCGCCGCCTTGGCAAAGGACCTTCCTAGCCGGACACCGAGCCAGGTGTCCGACATCCAGCACCTTGCGAAGACCGCGGCGTCCCAAGTGCGGACGTTCGTCACCAGAGACGAGAAGCTCCTGAAGAAGGCCGCGAGAATCTCCGCTTTGGCAGGACTACAGGTCGTATCTCCCGCTGACGTGATCATCCGACATCACGAATTGCTCGAACGACAATCCTACGGGCCGACGCGCGTCGCGGGCGTGGCCCTGGCATGGCGTCGCTGGACCCACGACGATTTTTCGAGCATCCCATTCGAACTGTTCCTGAACGATGGAGAACGGAAGGGGAGCTTCAGGACGAAGCTGAACCGGTTCCTCGCGGATCCCAAGCTATTTGCCGTGGAGGTCCTACAACGGGAAAACGACGCTATCGTTATTCGAGTACTTGTCCGAGATCCTGACCGAGGACTCGTCGCACCGGTGGTGAGAATCGCTCGAACGGTAGACCAGCGGCAATTCGGTCGATTCGTGGCCGCGGACATTTTGGCCAGAGCCGTGGAAGACGATCTGTGCATGGTTCGGGTCGATTCCGAGTCCATGGCTTCCGCTCTGAGCCATGGACTGCTGGAGACAGGATTCACGAAGTGCGGCGATAATTTTGTGAGATTCTGCATTTCGGCGTGTTTCGACCAGTCGACGACGCTGAAACGGATTGCCGAACTGTGGCCATCATCCTCGAACACATATCGCGATCTGACAGATCTGGATCTGGAAGGGCATTGCTCACCACTAAATCTTCGCGCGACTGACCAGACGTACGTCGTCCTGCCGATACGTCCAGCCTATGCAATGAGTCTTTTCGATCGACGTCAGTCGGCGCAGGATTTGTTCGGGGGCAGGCCGGAAATCCTGTTGCGGTGGCAGAATGTATACTATCGTCGCAGGACTCATCAACGCATCCTCAAGCCGCCGGCTCGGATTCTGTGGTATGTGAGCGGCAAGGCCAAGCAGGTCGTTGCCGTGTCTCGACTCGATGAGGTTGCTGTTGATACCCCCAAGGTTCTGTACCGAAGGTTCCAGAAATTCGGGATATTGAAGTGGCAGGATCTGTACGAGATGTGCGAGGGTAGACCGGCCACGGAGATCATGGCCCTCGTATTCTCTCACACGTTTCCTTTTCGCGAACCGATATCCCTGGCCACCATGAGGGAAATCTTCAGCAGGAACAAGGTTGGACTGACGCTGCAATCTCCACGACGAATACCCGCGAACGTGTTCGAGGAGATATTCCGACGTGGGTTTCCGAGGCTGTTATGAAGACGAAACCACTGCTACTGTCGTTGAAGCCGTGCTATGCGGAGCTGGTTTTTCAGGGACTCAAGAGGGCGGAGTTGCGACGCCGTATTCCGTGCGTCGAGAATCGCGACGTATTCATCTACGTCTCGAGCCCCGTGAGATGCCTCCGCGGCGGCTTTCGGGTGGAACAGGTCTGGAGCGGATCTCCGGAAGAGGTGTGGAAGGAGGTGGAGGGAATCGCACACGTCGAGAGGCGGGAGTTCGACGCCTACTATGCTGGGCGTACCATTGCGTACGCCTTGAGGATTTCCGAGGTGTGGGAGTACGACAAGCCCGTTCACCTGGAAGTACTGAGAGCGCGGTTGTCGGATTTTGTGGTTCCGCAGTCATGGCGGTATGTCAAATCGGAGGAGTCGCGGTATTTCCGGACACTGGGACGGAGCCCGATTCGTCGCCGAATCGGGTCGGGCACGAGGGATGGCGGCGAACGGGCGTCCGAGGGAGGGCGCGGTTACGCGCTCCACGGCAAGACCGGGGCGGCTGAATGAGGTGAACGACGCGATGCGAATCGACGCCTCACATGTGTGGCGGCAGGTCGCGCTCGGTGAGGACACGGAGCTGGAGCTGAAGGAAGCTCGCTTCCGCGGCGAGCGGGTCGTCGGCCCCAGACGGGACGATCTGGCCGACGGGCTGGCGGCATTGGCCAACGGCCGGGGCGGGCGGCTCGTTCTCGGTGTGACCGACGAGCGCCAGCCACAGAGACTCGACCCCGCGCAACTGGATGCGCTGGCCGACCTCGTGACCGAGATCTGTTCGGACAGCGTGAAGCCGCCGCTGGACTTCAGTCTGTTCCGCGTGTCGGCGCCGGGGCCGGCGGGCGGCGGCGCGCTGGTCGTCGAGATGCCGGAGGGCGCGACGGTGCATCGGTCGCCGGGCGGGCATTTCCGTCGCCGGGGGCACAAGAAGCGCCAGATGGATGCGGCAGAGGTCCGCCGGCTGGCACAGGCGCGGGGGCAGTCGGATGTCGCGTCCACCGATACACAGGTAGTGCGGGGCACCGGCGTCAACAGCCTGAGGCCGGAGCTGTGGCGGCAGTACGCGAGCTCGCGGGCCGATGAGCCCGCGGAGGTGACGCTGTCGAAGCTGAAGTTCCTCAAGGACGACCGGCACGGCGCGCTCCGGGCCACGGTCGGGGGCGTGCTGCTGGCGGCGGAGGATCCGCGGGAATGGCTGCCGAACGCGTGGATTCAGGCGGTCTGCTACCGCGGCTTGCGGATGGACGCCGGCCAGCAGATCGACGCGCAGGACATTGCGGGACCCCTCGACCGGCAGATACGCGACGCCATGCGCTTCGTGGTCCGCAACCGGCGCGTGGCCGCGTACAAGGATCCGGCCCGCGCTGACGTGCCGCAGTTCAGTGAACGCGCCGTCTTCGAGGCGGTGGTCAACGCGGCGGTGCATCGCGACTACGCGGTGTCGGGGTCGCGCATACGGCTGTTCATGTTCGACGACCGCCTGGAGCTGTACTCGCCAGGCGGGCTGTGCAACTCGATGACGACCGACGACCTTCGCACCAGCCAGTTCACGCGCAACGAGCTGCTGGCGTCGCGGCTGGGACAGTGTCCGGTCCGCGACGTGCCTGGCGCCGGCGGACGGCGGTGCTTCATCGAGCGGCGGGGCGAGGGCGTCGCCGTCATCGAGGACGAGACGTTTGCGCTGGCCGGCGAGCGACCGGTCTTCGACCTGATCGGCGAGCGCGAGCTCAAGGTCGTCCTGCCGGCCGCCAGGCCGCCGCAGGCGGAAGGCGTGGGGGCCCGCGTCACGGTTCGGGACGCTGACACGGGCCGGCCGCTGCGGGACGTGAACGTGCTGATGCTCTACCCCAACCGGACGTATCGCGAGGCGCGCACCGACGCGTCGGGACGCGCCGACTTCGTGTTCTACGCGAAGCTGCCGATGACCGTGCTGTGCGCGGCGAAGGGACTCGCGGCGCACGTGACGCGCCATCATCAGCCCGACGAGCCGCTGGAGGTCCGAATGAAGCCGGTCGCAGACGGGGGCTCGCTGATTATCGCCAACAGGACGGGACGTCTGCCGGGCGTTCAGGGGCGGCTGAATCCGATCATCGACACGCTGGATCGCACGTACCTCTACGCGGACAACGTTGCCGTCAACGACGGCCAGACCCAGCCGGTGCGCTTCGCGCTGAACGAGCCGGTCCGGCTGACGGACTCGTTCGGAGCGAGCGCCACGGTGTGGTTCCGCGAGGTGGCGGGCGCCTCGTGCGTGTTCGACTACCGCTACGGCGCAGACTCCTAGCAGGGATGCCGCGCGCGACAACGGGGACCGCGGCGGTTGACGACGATCACGCCTTAACTCATCGCGTCCGAATCTGTCCGGACGATCGCAATCGAGGCTCGCCCGCGGCATGCGACGTGAGATGATGTACGGGCGTGGTCATCGGCCGCGCACGCACGGGTATTCCGGAGGGGAGGCGACCGATGAAACGAATGGTGCTTGGCGCTTGCGTGCTGGCGCTGGCGGCCGCGCTGCCGGCGGCGGCGCAGTCCGTCGAGGACGATCTCGACATGCAGGCCAAGGAGATCGCGATCCAGACCGCCGTCATGGCGGCCCCGCCGCTGCTGCGGGACGACGCGACGGTGATTCGCCTCGACAACGAGGGCGAATACGAGGTGCTGCGCGAAGGCACCAATGATCTCGTCTGCTGGGACCGTTCCGACGAGCCCGGCCGGGCGTTCAGCGTGCAGTGCACGAACATGGACAACATCGCCCGCATCCAGCAGAACCGGGCGTGGAGCATGTCGGGCAAGACGCAGGACGAGATCGAGGCGATGCGCGCGGAGGCCGAGGAGAACGGCACGCGCGAGCTCTCGAAGTTCGGCAGCGTCTACTACACGGTGAGCGGCCAGGACATGTCGTCGACGCGGCTGCACATGACCATTGCCGTCCCGTTCGCCACGAGCGAGTCGCTCGGGATCCCGGACAACGAGGAGGGCGGGGGCGAGTACCGCAAGGCCGGCGCCTACGTCATGGAGGTCGGCACCTCCGCGGCGCACGTCATGCTGCCGGGCCGCTAGACGCTAGGAATCTGCGCCGCGGAACGGCGCCGACTCCCGCCAGGGTCCGGTGGACACGAGGCGCCGGGCCCTGCCGCCGTACTTCTTCCTCGGGCCGGACGGCAATGGAGGTCGACCGATGCAACGGGTGGTACTCGTCGTGTGGCTGCTGGCGGCGGGCTGGGTGCTCGCCCAGGCGCCGGCCGCCGCCGCCAACGACAACTGGCCCCACTTCCGGGGGGCGGCCCTGGACGCCGCGGTGGCTGACAACCCGGACCTGCCCGAGCGGTGGAGCACGACGGAGAACGTGGAGTGGGTGACGGAGATTCCCGGCCTCGGCTGGTCGAGCCCGGTCGTCTGGGGCCAGCGGGTCTTCCTGACGACGGTCACTGCGGTGGGGGAGTTCGAGCGGCCGAAGCCCGGTCTCTACGCCCCGCGCGGACGCCCGGAACCCGTGCCGCTGAAGCACGACTGGCGCGTCTACTGCCTGGACCTCGAGACCGGCGCGGTGCTGTGGCAGCGCTCCGTGAAGTCCGGCCGGCCCGCGTTTCCCCGCCACATGAAGAACACCTACGCGTCCGAGACCCCGCCACCGACGGCGAGCGCGTCTACGCGCGCTTCGGCGACCTGGGCCTCTATGCCTTCGACATGGACGGCAACGAGGTCTGGCAGGTGCTGATTCCGGATCGGCAGACCCGGTCGGAATGGGGGTCGGCCTCCTCCCCCGTGGTGCACGGCGACCGCGTGATCGTCCTGTACGACAACGAGGAGGAGTCGTGGCTGGCCGCGCTCGACAAGCACACCGGGGAGGAGCTGTGGCGGACGCCCCGCGACGAGGTGTCGACCTGGGCGACACCCTACGTGTGGGAGAACGAGCTGCGCACCGAGATCGTGACCTCGGGGGTCAACCGCATCCGCTCCTACGACCTCGACGGCCGGCTGCTGTGGGAGATGGACGGCAGGATGTCATGGGCGGCCATCCCGACGCCGTTCGCGAGCGAGGGGCTCGTGTACGTCAACTCCGGCTACTTCCGTGACGAGCACCGGCCGGCGTACGCCGTTCGGCCCGGCGCGAGCGGCGACATCTCCCTCCGCGACGGCGAGCAGTCGAACGAGTTCGTCGCCTGGTACCAGCCCCAGGCCGGCAACTACAACACCTCGCCGCTGATCTACCGCGGCATCTACTACAGCCTGCTCGATCGCGGGTTCTTCGAGGCCTACGACGCGGGCACCGGCGAGCCGATCTACGGCCGCCGGCGGATCCGCGTGGGCGCGAGCTTCACGTCGTCGCCCTGGGCCTACAACGGCAAGATCTTCGCCCTGAGCGAGCAGGGCGACACCTACGTGATCCGCGCCGGCCGCGAGTACGAGGTGATCGGGACCAACAGCCTGGACGAGATGGCCATGGCCTCGCCGGCCATCGTCGGCGACCGGCTGCTCATCCGCACCGCCTCCAGGCTCTACAGCATCCGGAAGTAGTCAGAACGTCAGCTTCATGCCGACCTGCATCTCGCGGGCCGCGAACGCCGAGTCGATCAGGCCGAACTCCGTGCTGTTGGGGTCGTGGCGGTTGTGGATGCCCAGGTTGCTGATACCGGAAATGCTGCCGACGTTGAAGTTGGTGCGGTTGAGCACGTTGAAGAAGTCGATGCGCAACTGCAACCGCGCCCCCGCGGACAACGGCAGCGGAATGTTCTTGCGCAGCCCGACATCGAGCGTCGCGTACCACGGCCCGCTGATGGGCGACAGCGGCAGCGTCCCGGCCTCGAGCATGGCCGGATTCTCGAAGAGAGCGGGATCGAGCCCACCCCCCTCGGCCAGCAGGCCGGGATCGAACAGGCTCACGCCGCCGTCCGGGAGGTGGTAGACGCCGGTCCGGCTCTGCAGCTCGTCGATGTCGATGCCGGTCAGATGCACCGTGTTGGTCATCGCCCGGGTGCCGCCGCGGTTGATGGTGCCCCGTCCGGAGACGAGGTTGATCGCCTCGCCGGAATGGATCCTGACGAACCCGCTCAGGTTCCATCCGCCCACGACCGCGCTCAGCGCGTCGCGCCGGTCCATCCAGCGCCGCCCTTCGCCGACGGGTATCTCCCACACCCAGAGGGCGTTCAGCGTGTGCGTGATGTCGAACCAGGGACGCATGATCTCCAGCTCGGGCTGCGCATTGTCGAAGAGCGCGCGGAAGTTGGCCGCCGTGCCGGCGAAGTCCGTCGTCACCCGGCTCCAGGTGTAGTTGAACTGCGCGGTCAATCCCGCGCGCCAGGCCTTGCGGACGTCGAGCTGCAGCGCGTTGTACCTGGAAAAGGCGTGGTTGCCGACGACGTCGCCGACGAACGTATTCGGATTGGTGTAGAAGTAGCTGATAGGCAGCGCCCCGCCGAAGCTCTCTCCGCCTTCTCCGGCAAAGAAGAACCGCCGGTTGGGAGCCAGAAAGCCGCCGATGTACTGCCCTATCTCGCCGTTTCGAATCCAGTTCTGCACGCCCCCCGAATGCAGGAAGCCGCCGAGCCCCAGCAGGGGGAAGATCTGCAGCGGATCGCCGATTCTGGGGTCCCCGTTGGCGGCGAGGTTCTGCTGCGCGCGCCTGAAGTCCGCCACGAAGGCCTCGGGCAGCAGGAGCTGGTTCAGATCGATGGCCCGGAACAGGTCGTTGCCGCGGTTGCCGACGTAGCGCACCTCGACCGCGGTATCCGACAGGAGCTGGTACTGCACCCCGACGTTCCATTGCTGGACAAACGGCGTGCGCAGGTTGGGGTCGAACGTGAACAGGGCGGCCTGGGGATCGGCCAGGATGCCGTCGCGTGCCGTGCGGGGGATGTTGAACTCGGGCGCCTCGACAGGGACCACCCCGCCGCTGCTGACCGTGCCGCTGAGCCCGGGCATGGCGACGGTCTGGCTCAGGCCCTCGTTGTTGCCGAACGCGTTCGACGCGGTCGTCAGGTTGTTGTCGAGCACGTAGTTCAGCGAGTAGCCGCCGCGCACGACGAGCTTGTCGGTGAGTTGCCGGGCGATGCCGATGTTCGGCGCGAAGTTGTTCCTGTCGCTGCCAAAGAAGGGCCTTCCGGCCGCCGCGCCGGCGAAGTCGACCACCGCGTCCGGGTCGAGCACCGCGTCGACACCGCCGACCGGCAGCAGGGCCAGGCCCTGCGTCTCGTCGGGGACGGTGTGCATCTCCCATCTCAGGCCGAAGGTCAGGCTCGTGTCCGGCGCGACCCGCCAGGTGTCTCCCACGTAGAAGCTCAGGAAGTTCTGGCTCAGCATGCGCCGCTCGGTCGCGCCGTCCACGAACCCGGACGTCCTCGAGACGACGTTGAATGTCTGCGAGACTTGGTTGACGAATCCGCCGAGCGTGCCCAGCAGGTCCGAGGCCGTGTCCAGCTCGTCGGCAGAGATCCCGCCGGGGAACAACGCGGGCACGAGCGGATCGAGGTTGCCGACGCCGAAGCCCAGAAAGTAGGTCGGCACCAGCCCCGCGTCGTTGTAGGCGTTCACCCGGTTCCACCGCGCGCTCCCGCCCACCTTGAGGGTGTGCGCGCCCTTGACCCACGTCAGGTTGTTGCCCAGCTCCAGATTGAGGTCGTCGCGCCCCTGGTCCATGAAGTTCCGGACGGGATTCGAGAACCCGGACAAGCTCAGGCGATAGCCGTCGGGAAAGGTCTCGTTGTTCCTGAACCAGACGCTCGTGCCCTTGTAGCCGAAGTGCGCCTCGTTCACGACGCTGTTGCCGAGCGTGCTCGTCAGGCCGAACGACCCGAGCATGCGCCACGAGCCCTGGCCGGCGCCGGGCCGCCCCGGAAAGACGATCCCGATGTCGTTGCCCACGGCGTTCGGCGTATCCAGGGTGAACCGGTGAAACGTCCCCTTCAGCGAGTGCCGCGGGCTGACCACGTAGTCGCCGCGAAACACCAGCCAGCGGCCGTCGGAGCGGTCGGGGGCGTTGAACCGGTACCCGGCCGTGTTCCGGCCGTCGCCCACGCTGGCGTCGTTGGGCCCCGGCGTCGACGCGACCAGCGACCGGATGGCCGGATCGGGGGCGACGCCCGCCAGGTTGAACAGGTTCACCGTGGCCAACCGGCCGGTGTCCTGCCGGACGTAGCTGAAGTCGCCGCGCCGCGCGGCATCCGTCAGGACGGTGCGCGCCACCGACGAAGTTCCCGGCACTCGCTCTTCTTCGTAGTTGAAGAAGAAGAACGCCTTGTTCCTCACGATGGGCCCGCCCACGTTGAAGCCGAACTCGTGCTCCCGCACGCGCTCCTTCTCCAGCCCCGCGGCCTTGTTGAAGAAGTTGGTGGCGTTGAAGGCCTCGTTGCGGTGATAGACGAACACTTCGGTAGCGAACGTATTGGCCCCGGAACGCGTGACGAAATGGGTCTGCGACGCGCCCAGGCCGTCGTCGACATCCGCGTTCCCGGTCGTGATGCCGATCTCCTCGATGAAGCTCTCCTTGACGGGCAGGTCGCCGAACAGGGCGTCCGTCCGAATGAACGTGTCCTGATTGTTGACCCCGTCCAGCGTGAAGTTGTTGAAGGTCCCCCGCGCGCCGCTGATGGACGCGGTGCGCGCGCCGGACGGGCCGGTCACCCCGGGCTGGGAGAGCGCGAGCTGCGTGACGCTGCGGCCGTTCAGGGGCAGGTCCCGGACCTGCTCCCGGCTGAGGTTGGTGCTGAGCTCCGCGTTGGCCGTGTTCAGCAGCGACTGGGGCCCCGCCGCCGCCACGACGACCGTCTCGGTCACCGCGCCCACCTCGAGGACGACGTCGATGGACGTGGGGGCGTTCAGGGCCACCCGGACGTCTTCGACCACCGTCGTCGTGAAACCGGCCGCGCTCGCCTGCACCGCGTAGGTTCCCGCCGGCACGAGGGGGAACAGGTAGAGGCCGCGCTCGTCCGTGGCGGTCTCCCGCGCGACGCCCGTGTCGACGTCCGTCATCGTCACCGCCGCGCCCGCGATGACGGCCCCGGTCTCGTCCTGCACGGTCCCCTCGACGCGGGACGTGAGAGGCTGTGCGGCCGCCGGAACGACCGCGGCGAACACGATGCCCGCCGCGAGCGCAATCGCCGTCGTGCCGATCACCGGCACGGTGCGGCACCCGAGGACTCTCTCGAACATTCGCTTACCTCAGGAGTGAAGGGCGACATGTCGCCTACGGGTTCGGACGGCCCGCGCCGGTGGCTCGGCGGGGCGTCTCGATCCGGTCGACCGCGGAAGGGGTCAGGAGGTGGCTCGGCGGATCGCGGCCTGCTTGCGGCGCGCCGCCTCCTGCTGCAGGCGGGCGGCGACGGTCACCTTGCCGTACTTCTTGGTGAAGCGCTCGACGCGGCCCTCGGTGTCGATGAGCTTCTGGCGGCCGGTGAAGAAGGGGTGGCAGCTCGAGCAGATCTCCAGGTGCAGCTCCTCCTTGGTCGAGCGGGTGCCCCACGTCGCCCCGCACGCGCACCGCACCTCCACGTCGTGATACTTCGGATGGATTCCCTGCTTCACCGATTGCTCCTTCCGGCCGGCACGATCCACAAATTATAGCAGGTCAACGCACCCCGTCCGCAACGAGCCCGGCCAGCACCGACCACAGCGGCCCGATGCCGTCTCCGGTGCGGCTCGACACCGGCAGGACGGGACACGCGAGGGCGGCCTCGTGGTCGCCCTGCGCGCGGGCGCACGCGGCCCTCGACAGCCGGTCGCCCTTGGTTGCGACGACCACGACCGGGGACCGGCGGTCGACCAGCCACGCGTACGCCGCCCGGTCGTTCTCCAGGCCCGGATGGCGCATGTCCACGACGAGCAGCGTGCCGGCGAGGCGGGCCCCGGCGCCTCCTGCCCGCGAGCGGCCCGGGTCCGCGACCAGCCGGGTGAAGAAGCGGCGGGTCAGCGCGTCGAAGTCGCGTCGCGTCCGGTCTCCGCCGCGCGCGTAGCCGTACCCGGGCAGGTCGACGATGCCGAAGTGCAGCGCCCCGCCCCGGGCCGCGTTCGACGTGCGCACGCGGTACACGTTGAGCAGCCGCGTGGTTCCGGGCTTCCCGCCGGCCCGCGCGACCCGCCGGCGCAGGAGCGCGTTGATGAGACTCGACTTGCCGACGTTGGAGCGCCCGGCGAGCGCGATGACGGTGTCGGTGTCGACAGGCAGGGCGCCGCCGTCCGCGACGCTGGTGACGAACGCTCCGTCGAGGATCTTCACGGCGCGGCTTCCATCGGACGAGGCTGCGCCCCGAACCCCCGGCGTCCGCTTGCGGGGCCCCCGCAGCCCCGCGCCGCTCCTAGTGGGTAATCCGGTCGTCCGGCTGCGGGGCCGGCACCGGCTCGCCCTCGGCGGGGAGGTTGGGACGCATCGGCTCGGCGAGCGCGACGCGCAGCACCTCGTCCATCGTGTCGACCATGTACAGGTCGAGGGTGTCGAGCACCGCCTTGGGAATCTCGGCCAGATCCTTCTCGTTGTCCTTCGGCAGCACGATCGTCTTCAGGCCCGCGCGGTGCGCGGCCAGCACCTTCTCCTTGACGCCGCCCACGGGCAGCACCTTGCCGCGGAGGGTGATCTCGCCGGTCATCGCCACGTCCCGGCGCGTCGGAATGCGCGCGAGGGTGGAGACCAGGGCCGTGGTGATGGTGATGCCGGCCGAGGGGCCGTCCTTGGGAATGGCGCCCTCGGGCACGTGCACGTGCACGTCGGTGTTGCGGTTGAACCTCTTCGGAATGCCGAACTCCTCGGCCTTGGCGCGAACGTAGCTCATGGCCGCCTGCGCCGACTCCTGCATGACGTCGCCGAGCTTGCCGGTCAGCGTCAATTGTCCCTTGCCGGGCATCAGCATCGCCTCGGTGAGCAGCAGCTCGCCGCCGGCCTCCGTCCACGCCAGTCCGGTGGCGATGCCCATTTCGTTCTCCCGCTCGGCGAGCATCGGCCGGTACTTCGGGACGCCGAGATACTCCGTGATCTGCTCGGAGGCGATCGTCTGCGTGAAGCTCTTGCCCTGGGCGACCACCTTGCGCGCCACCTTGCGGCAGATGGAGGCGACCTCGCGCTCGAGGTTCCGGACGCCGGCCTCGCGGGTGTAGCGCCGGATGAGCGTCTCGTAGGCTTCGTCGGCGAAGCTGAGGTGCTTCGGCGTCAATCCGTTCGCCTTCAGGGTCTTCTGCAGCAGGAAGCGCTTGGCGATCTCGATCTTCTCGAGCTCGGTGTAGCCGGCCAGCTGCAGCACCTCCATCCGGTCGCGCAACGCCTGGGGCACCGTATGGAGCACGTTCGCCGTGCAGATGAACATGACGTGCGACAGGTCGTACTCGACGTCCAGGTAGTGGTCCAGGAACGTGTGGTTCTGCTCCGGGTCGAGCACCTCGAGCAGGGCCGCCGACGGGTCCCCGCGGAAGTCCATCGACATCTTGTCGACCTCGTCGAGCAGGAAGACCGGGTTGAGCGTCCCGGCCTTCTTCATCATCTGGACGATCTGACCCGGAAAGGCGCCGATGTAGGTGCGCCGGTGGCCGCGAATCTCGGCCTCGTCGCGGACGCCGCCCAGCGACAGCCGTACGAACTTGCGGTTCGTGGCGCGCGCGATCGACTTGGCCAAGGAGGTCTTGCCGACTCCGGGCGGGCCGGTCAGCGTGAGAATCGTGCTGCGCGGCTTCCGGACCAGGCTGCGCACGGCCAGGAACTCGAGGATACGGTCCTTGATCTTCTCGAGCCCGTAGTGGTCGTCGTTGAGGATGTGCTCCGCGCGCCCGAGGTCGCGCCCCTCGCGGCTGCGCTTGTACCAGGGCACCGCGATCAGCCAGTCGAGGTAGTTGCGCGAGACCGTGGCCTCCGCCGACATCGGCGGCATGGCCTCCAGCCGCTTGAGCTCCTGGGCCGCCTTCTCCTCGACCTCGCGCGGCATCTTGCTCTCTTCGATCTTCTTCCGGAGCTCGTCGACCTCGTTGCCGCGGTCCTCCTTGCGACCCAGTTCCTTCTGGATCGCCTTCATCTTCTCGTTGAGGTAGTACTCCTTCTGCGCCTTCTCCATCTGCTTCTTGACGCGCGACTGGATGCGGCGATCCACCTGCAGCTTGTCGACCTCGGTCTCCAGGATGCTGGCGATGCGGACCAGGCGCTCGACCGGCGGGATGATCTCGAGAAGGTTCTGCTTTTCCTCGACGCCCACCACGAGGTGCGCGGCGATCGTGTCGGCCAGCTTGCTGGGGTCGTCCACGCGGACGGCGGCAATCATGGCGTCGTACTGCAGCGTGTTGGAGAGCTTGACGTACTGCTCGAACAGCGACACCACGCGGCTCATCGTGCCTTCGACGTCGCCCTCCTCGTCAGCCGCCCGCGCCAGCACCTTGGCGACGACCCGGTAGAAGCCCTTGTCTTCCTTCCACTCCACCGTGCGTGCGCGATCGACGCCTTCCACGAGCACCTTGACGTTGCCGTCCGGCAGCTTGAGGCTCTGCACGATGTTGGCGACGCAACCCATGGTGAAGATGTCGTTCGGACTCGGATCGTCCTTGGCCGCATCCTTCTGGGCCGCCAGGAAGATGCGCTTGTCCTTCGTGAGCGCGTGTTCCAGCGCCCGCGTGGACGACGGGCGCCCGATGACGAACGGCATCATCATGTGGGGAAAGACGACGACGTCCCGGAGGGGCACGATGGGCAGCGTTTCGTAGATTTCCACGTCAACCGGCCTTTTCCAGAAGGGTGAGCGGCGCGCTCTTGGCCAGCACGGCTTCGCGCGTGATCACGCACTCCTTTGCCTTCTTCTGCCCCGGCAGCTCGTACATCAGATCCAGCATCAGGTCCTCGATGATCATGCGCAGGCCGCGCGCGCCAATCTTGCGCTCGAGCGCGGATTCGGCAATCGCCTCGAGGCCGTCGTCGGCGAAGCGCAGGGTCACGCCCTCGTACTCGAACAATCGCTGGTACTGCCGCGTGATGGCGTTGCGGGGCGTGGTCAGGATCTGAATCAGCGCTTCCTTGTCGAGCTCGTGCAGCGTGCCGATCACGGGCAGGCGGCCGACGAACTCGGGTATCAGGCCGTACCGAATGAGATCCTCGGGCTCCGCGTGCGAGAGCAGCGAGCCCACGCTGTTCTGCTCGGATGAACGGATGTCGGCCTGAAAGCCCAGCGTCTTCCTGCCGCGCCGGCGCTGAATCATCTTGTCGAGCCCCACGAAGGCCCCGCCGCAGATGAACAGCACGTTGGTCGTGTCGACCTGGAAGAACTCCTGGTGCGGATGCTTGCGGCCGCCGTGGGGCGGCACGTTGGCGACCGTCCCCTCGATGATCTTGAGCAGCGCCTGCTGCACGCCCTCGCCCGACACGTCGCGGGTGATGGACGGGTTCTCGTCCTTGCGGCAGATCTTGTCGATCTCGTCGATATAGATGATGCCCTGCTGGCACTTCTCGATATCGCCGCCGGCGGCCTGCAGCAGCTTGAGGATGATGTTCTCGACGTCCTCTCCGACGTAGCCGGCCTCGGTCAGCGTCGTGGCGTCGACGATGGTGAACGGGACGGCGAGCAGACGCGCCAGCGTCTGGGCCAGCAGCGTCTTGCCGGTGCCGGTCGGCCCGATCAGCAGGATGTTCGACTTGGTGAGCTCGGGGTCGCTGCGGTTCTTGGACCGCTTCTGGATCTCGACCCGCTTGTAGTGGTTGTAGACCGCGACCGCCAGCTTCTTCTTGGTGCGCTCCTGGCCGACCACGTAATGGTCGAGGAACTTCTTGACTTCCTGGGGGACGGGCAGCGCGGCGCGCGGCTCGGTCTTGGCCTCCGACCGGTTGTCGTCGGCGATGATGTCGTTGCAGACATCGACGCATTCGTCACAGATGAATACCGTCGGGCCGGCGATCAGCTTCCGGACGTCGTTCTGATCCTTGTTGCAGAACGAGCACCGCAACACTTCACTTTCGTCGCTCTTTTTCGCCATGGACGAACCGCCGCTCAGCCGCGCCGCTCGATCACCTGGTCAATGATACCGTATTCGCGGCTCTGCTCCGCGCTCATGATGTAGTCGCGCTCGGTGTCCTCCGCGATGCGCTCGAGCGGCTGCTCGGTATGCGCGGACAGGATCTCGTTCAGCCGCGTCCGCATGCGGAGTATCTCCTTCGCATGGATGTCGATGTCCGTGGCCTGGCCGCCGAGACCCGTCATCAGGGGCTGATGAATGACGATGCGCGAGTTGGGCAGCGAGTACCGCTTGCCCTTGGCGCCGGCGCCGAGCAGCACGGCGGCCATCGACGCGGCCTGGCCGATGCAGTAGGTCTGCACGTCCGGCTTGATGAACTGCATGGTGTCGTAGATGGCGAACCCGGCGGAGATCGAGCCGCCCGGGCTGTTGAGGTAGAGCAGGATGTCGCGGTCCGGGTCCTCGGCTTCCAGGAACAGCATCTGCGCGATCACGAGGTTGGCCAGCGCGTCGTCGATGGGCGCGCCGATGAAGACGATGCTGTCCTTGAGCAGCCGCGAGTAGATGTCGTAGGCGCGTTCGCCCCGGTTGGTCTGCTCGACGACCATCGGGATCAGTTGGAGTTGCGAGTCGGGCATGTGGTTTCTCGGTTCCGGCTGCCGCCGTCCGCGCCCGTAGCGCGGCTACCGGGGCGGCGGCCTGTTGAGGGACGCGGTCGCGGCCCGCAGGGTCCGCGATCACGCGGCGACGATCGTAGCATGCGCCAGCAGGAAGTCGATTGTCTTCTCCCGCCGGATGCCGACGGTCAGCGACGCGACCCCGCCCTCCTTTTCGAGCAGGGCGCGCATGGCCGGCGCCCCGCGGTTGGTGCGGGCGGCCAGCCGGTCGACCTGCGCGGCGATGTCGTCCTCGGTGGCCTCGATGCGCTCCCGCCGCGCTATCTCGTCGAGCACCAGCGTGCTCCTCACCGCATCGACGGCCGGGTTGCGCTGTTCGGCGCGGAACTCCTCCCAGTCGATGCCCGCGCGCCGGGGATCGACGCGCTGGGCGACGAGCTGCGAGGCGAGGCGCTCGACGCGCCGGTCGAGCTCGCGGGTCACGAGGGCTTCCGGCACGTCGCCCGTCAGCCGCCCCGCCAGCTGCAGCAGCAGATCGTCGCGCATGCGGCGGTCGGTCTCCCGCTCCGCCCGGGCGTTCAGATCCTCCGTCACCCGCTCCCGCAACGCGTCGACGGTATCGCAGTCGCCCACCGCGCGGGCGAAGTCGTCGTCGAGCTCCGGCGGGACGCGCTGGTGAATGGCCTCCAGGCTGATGCGGTACTCGACGTCCGCGCCAACCAGCTCCGGGGCGTCGCCGGCCTCCGCATGGCGCACGGTGAACGTGCGTTCCGAACCCACCTCGAGGCCGACGACATGGGTGTCGAATCCGGGCGGGTTGGCCTCGGCGCCGACCTCGATCTGCACCCCGGCGTGCCGCTCGGGCGGCGCAGGCGGGTCCGCGGCGTCCGGGCTCGGCACGATGCGCCGTTCGAGGTCGACCGTGACCGTGTCGCCGATGGCCACGCCCCGGTCCTCGACCGGCTCGGCGCGCGCCGCCTGCCGCCGCAGCTCGTCGAGGGCATCCGACACCTGGGCGTCGGTGACCTCGATGGGCGTCCGCCGCACGGTCAGGCCGCGGTACTCGCCCGCATCCACCGGCGGGAGCGTCTCGAAGGTGGCCGTGAAGGTCAGCGGCCGGCCCTCCTCGACGTTGACGTCACGGACGGACGGGGCTTCCAGCGGCTCCGCGCCACGCTCGCGCAAGGCCTCGTCGACGGCCTTCTCGACGAGGTTCTCCGCGACCTCGTGCAGGATCTGATCGTGCATCCGCTGCCGGATCAGGCGCGCCGGCGCCTTCCCGGGCCGGAAGCCCGGGACGCGGGCCGAGCGCCGATAGCGCTGGGCAAGCCGCTCGATCTCGCGGTCGACGTCGGCCGACGGCACTTCGACCGCAACGCGCGTGCGGGTTTCGCCGAGGTCCGTGAACTCCGCCTTCATGTCGCTGACAGGGGGCCGTGGACGCTGCCGGGGTGACGCGGGCCGGTTGGTGCGAAAGGGGGGACTTGAACCCCCATGGCCTCTCGGCCACCGGATCCTAAGTCCGGCGCGTCTGCCAGTTCCGCCACTTTCGCAGTATGCGGTGACGTGACGAGCACAACACTAGCATACCGGCGCTGACTTCCTGGTACCATAGACCGCCGATGAACAACTCGCACATCCGGCCTGATGGCCGCCTGGACCGCCGGGCGGCCATCGACGCGTACCGCGACGCCCGGGCCCGTACGGCGGCATTGTTCGATCTGGTCGATGCGGCGGCGTACTACGAGCGACCGATTCCCCTGCGCCATCCGCTCGTCTTCTACGAAGGGCACATTCCCGCGTTCAGCGTCAACTGCTTCCTCAAGAAGGGGCTGGGGCACGCCGGCATCGACCGCGATCTGGAGGTGTTGTTCGCCCGGGGCATCGACCCGAGCGACGGGCGGGCGGCGGCGAGCTCCGCCATCGACGCCTGGCCCGACCGCAACACCGTGCAGCGTTACGCCCGCGAGGCCGACCGCGTGATTCTCGAGGCGCTCGAGACCGCCGTCATCGAGGGCGACGCCAACCCGGTGCTCCGCCGCGGCCAGGGCGTGTTCACGATGCTCGAGCACGAGGTCATGCACCAGGAGACGCTGCTCTACATGTGGCACCGGCTGCCGCCAAGACGGAAGCGGCAGCCGGCGGGCGCCGAGCCGGTTCTCGACGGGGAGGCGCCGGCGCGGGACCGGGTGCGGGTGCCCGCCGGCAGCGCCACGCTCGGGAGCGACGTCGACGACCTGCCCTTCGGCTGGGACAACGAGTTTCCGGCCTGCGTCGTGCACGAGGTGCCGGCGTTCGAGATCGACCGCTACAACGTGACGAACCAGGACTACCTCGCGTTCGTCGAGGCGGGCGGCTACGCGAATCGCGACGTCTGGACGCCCGCCGCGTGGCGGCGGCGGCAGGAGGCGGGGCGCGAGCACCCGCTGTTCTGGGAGCGGGACGCCGGCGGCTGGCTGTGGCGCGGGATGTTCGAACGGCTCCCGCTGCCGGCGGCGTGGCCGGTCTACGTGACGCACGACGAGGCGGCGGCCTACGCGGCCTGGAAGGGGCTGCGGCTGCCGAGCGAGGCCGAGTTCCACCGCGCGGCCTACGGCACGCCCGGCGGCGGGGAGCGATCGCAGCCCTGGGGGTCGGCCGAGCCCGACGCGACGCGCGGCAACTTCGATTTCCGGTACTGGGATCCGGTGCCGGTCGGCTCGCATCCGGCCGGCGCCAGCGCCTGGGGGGTCCACGACCTGGTCGGAAACGGCTGGGAGTGGACGTCCACCGTCTTCAACGGCTTTCCGGGGTTCGCGACGATGGCATCCTATCCGGAGTACTCGGCGGACTTCTTCGACGGCGAGCACTTCGTGGTCAAGGGGGCGTCGCCGGCAACCGGCCGCGGACTGGTCAGGCGCAGCTTCCGGAACTGGTTCCGGCCGCACTATCCGTACATGTACGCCACCTTTCGCTGCGCGCGGGACGCACGCTGAGCCGGATGCACGAGTCTTCGAGCCCGGCCGCGACCCTCGCCGCCGATCCGACCGTCGAGCTCGCCCGTGACGTCGCCGAGGGCCTGGCAAGGCGCCCCCGGCAGGTGCCCGCGAAGTATCTCTACGACGCGCTCGGGTCGCGGCTGTTCGAAGCCATCTGCGAGCTGCCCTGGTACACGATCACGCGCAGCGAGTGCGCGTTGCTGGCGGCGCACGCCGAGGCCGTCATGTGCGGGCCCGGTGCCTGCGGCACGGTCGTGGAGCTCGGCTGCGGCAGCGGGGCGAAGCTGTCCATGCTGCTGTCCGCGGTCGAGGGCCGCTCGACCGACGTGCATCTCGTCGACATCTCGGAAACGGCGCTCGCACAGTCGCTGCAGGTGCTGTCCCGCCACCGCGGCGTGACGCTGACCGCGCACGAGGCCGCCTACGAGGCTGGTCTCGAGGCGGCGTTGCGGCGGCCGGGCGGCGCCGACCGCGCGCTCGTGCTGTTTCTCGGGTCGAACATCGGCAATCTCTCACCCGAGGAGGCCGATCGGTTCCTGCACGAGATACGGTGCCGTTGCCGGCCGGGCGACCGGCTGCTGCTCGGCGCCGACCTCGTCAAGCCCGAGGCGGCGCTCGTGGCGGCCTACGACGATCCCCTGGGCGTCACCGCGGCCTTCAACAGGAACCTGCTGGTGCGGCTGAATCGCGAGCTCGACGCCGACTTCGATCTGGATCTGTTCGAGCACCGGGTGTTGTGGAACCCCGACGCCTCGCGCATCGAGGTGTACCTCGAGAGCCTCGCCGACCAGCTGGTCTGCATCCGGGACGCCGGCTGCTGCATCGACCTCGCCGAGGGCGAGCGGATCTGGACCGAGAGCGTCTACAAGTACGAGCCGGAGGACATCGTCGCCCTGGGCGCGCGCGCGGGCCTTGCCCGGCGCGAGCAGTGGATCGAGCCCGAATGCCGGTTCGCGCTGACACTGTTCGAGCGCGAGCAATGAGCGACCAGGAGCACCCCTACACCGACGCCGGCATCCGCTTTCTCGTCGCCGCCGCATGCCTGGTGGTGGTCGTGGCCGGTCTGCGGGCCGCCGCCGAGCTCGTCCTGCCGTTCCTGGTCGCGGTGTTCCTGGCGGTCGTCAGCGCGCCGTTGATGGGCTGGCTCCAGCGCTGGCACGTGCCGCGGCCCCTGGCGGCGCTGTCCACGATCCTGGCGGCCGTGGGCATCGTCGGCGTGTTCGGCGTCATCGTCGGCGGCTCCGTCAACGAGTTCGGCGCCGCGGCGCCCCGCTATCAGGCGCGCCTGCAGTCGCTGCTCGAATCGGGCCTGCGGCTGGTCGGCGAAACCGGCTTCCCGGCGCAGGACTGGCGGGCGCTCGACCTGCTGCCGGTCCGCGGCGTATTCGATCTGCTCGGGGGCACGCTCGGCGCCATCGCGTCGTTTGCCTCCAACACCTTCCTGGTGCTGCTGACCGTGGCCTTCATCCTCATGGAGGCGGTCGGGTTCAGCACGAAGCTGCGGGCGGCGTTCGGCGAGGGCAACGATTTCCTGCCGCTCCAGCGGATGACCCGGCAGGTTCAGCGCTATCTGGTCATCAAGTCGACGATCAGCGCGGTCACCGGCCTGCTGCTGGGCGCGTGGGCGGCGCTGCTGGGTCTCGACTTCGCCCTGCTGCTCGGGTTGCTGGCCTTCTTCCTCAACTTCATTCCGACGCTCGGGTCGATCATCGCCGCGCTGCCGGCGGTCGTGCTGGCCGCGCTGCAGTTCGGCTTCGCCCGCGCGGGCGTGGTGGCGCTCGGCTACCTCGTCATCAACATCATCTTCGGTAATGTCGTGGAGCCCACGCTGATGGGGCGGCGGCTCGGGCTGTCGGCGCTGGTGGTGTTCGTCTCGCTGGTCTTCTGGGGCTGGGTGTGGGGACCGATCGGCATGCTGTTCTCGGTGCCCCTCACGATGGTGGTCAAGATCGCGCTCGAGAACACCAGGGAGTTCCGCTGGGTCGCCGTCATGCTCGACGCGAATCCGCGGACGCTGCCGCCCCCGACGCCTGCCGCCGGCGGAACGCCTTGAGCGCCTCGACGTGCTCGACGTAGGCGGCCCGCGCCGCCACGAACTGCTCGTGGGTGAGGCCGAGCTCCTGCGAGATCTGCCGCGCCTGGCCTTCCTCGGCGACGGTAATCGACTCGTCCGCGGCCGACACGGCAAATACGCAGTCGAGCAACTCGATGCGCTGC
Source organism: Vicinamibacterales bacterium (assembly GCA_963665465.1). Taxonomy (GTDB): domain Bacteria; phylum Acidobacteriota; class Vicinamibacteria; order Vicinamibacterales; family UBA8438; genus JAAXGX01. Next base: position 986,590 of record OY762226.1, on the reverse strand, counting down.
TCGGGGGTCGACAGCTCCCTGAAGCGGCGCGCTACGAGGAAGTTCTCCGTGCCGCCGAACAGCCGCACCTGGTTCTTGGCGATCTCGACGACCAGCACGGCCTGCGCCGCGGGCAGGTGGCCGAGCACCTGGACGATCTCCTGCATCTTCGCCGTCTCCGCTGCGCTGACCGACGAGTCGGCATGCGCGACCCGGCCCAGGAGGCACGCGAAGGCCGCCAGGTACCGGGCGCGGGCCGCAGGCAGCGCCTCGAGCTCGGCGGAGATGCGGCGCATGGTCCGCGTGTCGCCGGCAGCGTGGTCGTCCGCTCCCGCGTCCGTCTCCGTCCCGAAGCCCAGCAGCCTGAGCAGCGACATCGGTTTCCGCTTCCCTGCTACGGCAGCGTCCGGACGAAGCGCTCGGCAACGCGGGACGGATCCTCGCCGGACTCGTCGACCGCGAAGTTCATCGCGCGCATCCGCTCGGCGCTGATGGCGCCGTCGAGACGGGCCACTGCCGCGACGACGTCCGGCGCGACGCGCGCGATCCGGGAACCGGCGAGGACGATCGCGTCGTACGGCGGGATGGCGCCGCGGTCGTCGTCGAGCACCCGCAGCTCGAACGCCTCGATCCGCCCGTCGGTGCCGTAGGCGCTGATCACGTCGACCTCGCCGGTGGCCACCGCCTGATACATCAGCGACACGTCCATCGACCGCAGTTCGCGGAAGGAGAGCCGGTAGGCGTCGCGGACGGACGGCCATTCGGGCCGGGCGAAGAACTCGTAGTCGCTGCCGAAGACGAACCGCGGCGCGACGGCGGCGAGGTCGCTGATGGTCCGCAGGCGGAGGCGCTCGGCGTCCTGGCCGCGGACGGCGAGCGCGTAGGTGTTCTCGAAGCCGAGCATGGCCGCGAGCGTCACGTCGTGCTGGTCGCGGAGGAAGCGGCGGACGTGCTCGGTCACCGCCGCGCGGCCCGGGAACGAGTCGGCGCCCTGCATCTGGTTGACCCAGACCGTGCCGGTGTAGTCGACGTAGAGATCGATCTCGCCGGCGGTGAGCGCGTCGAACGCGACCGTCGACCCGAGCGACTGCACGAGCTCGGTACGGCGGCCCGTCTCGCGCTCCACCAGGCGGGCGATGGCGGCGCTCAGCACGTACTGCTCGGTGAAGGGCTTCGAGCCGATGACCACCGGGCGCTCGCGACCGTCGAAACGCGCGGCCGCCAGCGTGATGCCGGCATAGCCGTAGAGGAGAGCCGCCAGGCTCAGGGCGGCCGCCACCTGCTTGCGGCGCCGCCGGACCAGCCCGTCCTCGACGGCCCGGACCAGCCCGTCGAGCACGAGCGCCAGGCCGCCCGCGGCCGCGCAGCCGACGACGACCGCCACGTAGTTGCGTATCTGCAGCCCGCTGAAGATGTAGTTGCCCAGGCTGGTGGCGCCGACGGGCGTCGACAGCGTGGCCATCCCGACCAGCCAGACCGTGGCCGTGCGCAGCCCCGCCACGACCACCGGCATCGCGAGGGGCAGCTCCACGCGCGCGAGCTGCTGCAGCGGGGTCATGCCGACGCCGCGGGCCGCTTCCTTGTAGACGGGGCTCACGCCGCTGATGCCGGTCACGGTGTTGCGCAGGATCGGGAACACGCCGTACAGCGTGAGGCCGCAGATCGCGGGCAGGAAGCCGATGCTGTGCAGGCCCATGGCCGCCAGCACCGGAACCATCAGCGCCAGCAGGGCCAGGCCCGGCACGGTCTGAATGACGCCGGCCACCGCCAGCGCCGGCGGCTCGAGCTGCCGCACCCGGGTTGCGGCAATGCCCAGCGGCAACGCGACGGCGGCGCTCAGCAGCAGGGCGATCAGGGTCAGTTGCAGGTGCGCGGTGAGGTACTCCGGCAAGAGGGCCAGTTGCTCGCTCACGCCGTCGGTTCGCCGGACAGGCGCTCGACGGCGGCCGCCTGCCGCCGCGGCGTGTCCATCAGCTCGCGCACGTACGGGGAGGCGGGCCGGGTGAGGAGATCGTGCGGCCTGCCGACCTGCTGCAGGCGGCCTTCGTGCATCACCGCGATGCGGTCGCCGAGCATCAGCGCCTCGGCCATGTCGTGCGTGACGAACACGGCGGTCAGCCCGGTCTCGCGGCGGACGCGCACGAACGATTCCTGCAGCCGTTCGCGCGTGAGCGGGTCGAGCGCCCCGAACGGCTCGTCGAGCAGCATGACCGCCGGCCCTGCTGCCAGGGCCCGCGCCACGCCCACCCGCTGCTGCTGGCCGCCGGACAGCTCGTCCGGGCGGCGGTCGCGGACCAGCGCCGGGTCGAGCTCCACGAGCGCGAGCAGCTCGTCGATGCGGGCCCGGGTGCGCGCCGCACCCCAGCCGAGGAGCGACGGCGTGACGGCCACGTTCTCCGCGATCGTCATGTGGGGGAAGAGCCCCACCTGCTGGAACACGTAGCCAATCCGGCGCCTCAGCTCGTGCGGCGGCATGGTCGCGGTGTCGCTGCCGTCGAGCCGGACCGTACCCGACGTGGGCTCCACGAGCCGGTTGATCATCTTCAGCGTCGTCGTCTTCCCGCAGCCCGAGCCGCCCAGCACGATCAGCAGCTCGCCGTCACGAACCGTGAGCGTGAGATCGCGCACGACCGCGTCCGGCCCGTAGTGCTTGGTGAGGTGGTCGAGCTGGATCATCCTCCGGAACTTCCGGCGCCGTCCGTGCGGCCGTGGTCAGAACCGCGACGCGCGCAGCCAGGTGTCGGCCCGCGCCCAGCTGGCGGCGAGGTCGTCGTCGACATCGGACGACGACCGGCCCTGCCCCGCGAGCGCGGCCTGCAGGCCGAAGAGCGACCAGCCGTTGTGCGGATGGTCCGCGAGGTCGCCGCGGTAGACGCGCTCGGCGTCCGTGTAGCGGCCGGCTTCGAGCAGGGCCGCGCCCAGCCAGTGCCGCGCGGCGAAGGGCAGCGGCTCCGGCTCGTCGTACATCAGGCCGTCCTCGATATCCACGGCGCGCTCGAACGCGGCGATGGCGCCGTCGAGGTCGCCGCCCGCGAGCTGGATCTCGCCCTCCAGGATCCCGGCCACGATGTCGAGAATGCTCTGGCCGGGGTGGAACCGCAGGCGCTGCTCGGTCGTCTCCGCGATGCTCCGCACGCGGGCCAGATAGGCCTGCGCGAACTCGGCCTCGCCGCGGCGCAGGTGGGCGTAGCCCTGGGCGAAGTCCCACAGGCCGGCCGAGACCTCCGTCTCGGGCCGCGCCGTCACCCCGGCAATCTCGTCGAAGCGGCCGAAGCGCAGCAGCGTGAGGACGTGGTACAGCGTGTCGTCGGTCAGCTTGGCGTAGTCCTTGCCGGCCTGGATGGCGATGGCGCCCTGGCCGTCCATCGAAGCGGCGAACAGCAGCATGTGGAGGTTGTGGGTGGGATAGATCGCCAGTCCCTCGCCGGTCGCCGCCTTCTGATCGGAGTGCCAGGCCTGGGTGTTCGCGCGCACCGAGTCGCCCCAGCGGCCGATCTCGTTCCACGTGTGCGACGGCATGTGGTTGATGTGGCTCGCACCCGGAATGGAATTGCCGAGATACTCGGTGCAGGGCTCGGCCAGCTCGGGGCGGATCGTCGACTCGGTCGCGTGGACGTACAGGTGACAGGCGCCGGGATGGCGGATGTCGACCGCCAGAACGGCCTCCAGCACGCCGTGCAGGCGTCGCACGTTCGGATCGTCGAGGTCCCGCGTGCCGCGGCGCGGCTCCAGCAGGAAGAGTGCGTCGGCGTACAGCGTGGCCGCGTCCAGATCGTCGGGATGACGTTCGGCGACCTGGCGCATCGCGTCCGCGTATGCGCGATCCTGCTCCTCGCGCGTGTCCGGGTCGAAGTCCTCGACGTAGCGCACCGCCAGCGCGTCGATGAAGTCGCGCTCCTTCGGGCTGGCGTGCTGCGCCGCGAGCCGCAACGCCTTCTGGACGGCGGCGTAGGCGCGGGGCGCCTCGTCCACGCGCATCGGGCCGTTCAGATACGAGCCCCAGGCCCATGCTTCGCCCCAGTAGCAGATCGCACAGTCCGGATCGTGCTTCTGCGCCTCGCGGAAGGACCGGGCGGCGTCCTCCTTGGCGAACGCGTACATGAGCTGGAAGCCCTGATCGAAGTACTGCCGGGCCTTCGCGCTGGTCGAGGAGATCGGGCGGGTGAAGGTTCCGAGCGACGACGTGTAGAGCGGGATCGGCTCGTCGAAGCTCTCGGGAAGCGCCGGTTCCTGAGCCGCGGCCGGGTGCGGGATCGCCAGCGCGACGAGGACCGCGCACCACGTCCAGGCGGACACTGCTGCAAGTCTGGTCAAGGGACGCCCATTGTACCACCGCGCGGCGCGGACGCCGGGCAGCCGCCTGACAGCTGCTTGACAGCCGGGCGCCGCCGGGGGGTAGAGTCGGGGTTTGTCTTCAGGGAGGTGAGGGTTGCCGAAGTACCTCGTTCAGGCTTCGTTTACGGATACCGGGGTCAAGGGGTTGCTCAAGGACGGCGGATCGAAGCGGCGCACCGCGGTGAACCTGCTGATGAAGTCGCTCGGGGGCAGCGTCGAGTCCTTCTACTACGGCTTCGGCGACGGCGACGTGCACCTGATCGTCGACCTGCCGGACAACACGACAGCCGCCACCGTCTCTCTGGTCACTACCGCCAGCGGCGCCTTCAACATCCGGACGACGCCCCTCCTGACGCCGGAAGAGATCGACCTGGCGGTCAAGAAGACGGTCCAGTACCGGGCGCCGGGCCGCTGAGGCCGTCCGGCCTGCGCAGCGCCGTGCGCGGGCGCTCGTCCACGACGCGGGCCGCGGACCGCTCGTGGTACGCTGGGGAGCGGGTGGCAAGACCGGTCGACGCGGTGGCCGCGCCGGGCTGGCACTTCCTGGCGGGTTGGACCGCTGCCTGGCTCGCGGTGGGCGTCGTGTTCGCGGTCGGCGTCTCGTTCGCCGCCGGCGCCGAGTTCGCGCCTGTCCTGCGCCTGAGCGTGCTGTTCGCCGAGGTCGTCGGTTACAGCGCGTACATCTCGGCGCGGGTGGTCTTCCCGCTGCTGGCCCGGCTGCCCGGCGCGCTGAGGCTGGTGCTCGACGCGCTGATCGTGGTGTCCGGCACGATCTTCGGCTCGGCCCTCGTCATCAACATCGATCCGTTCTACGTGCTGGCGCGGCCGCGCGCGGCCCTGCTCTCCGTGGCGGGCAACGCAGTGCTCGCGGCCGTCGTCGCCGTGGCGCTGGGCACCTACGACCGGATGCGCCGCCAGATCGAGGCGTCGTACCGCGTCCTCCGCGAGCGGGATGCGCTCGAGCGCGAGCTGAGCGTGGCCCGCGAGGTCCAGCGCGAGCTGCTGCCCCGCGCGGCGCCCCCTGTCGCGGGACTGGAGCTGGCGGGGGTCTGCCGGCCGGCCATCGCGGTGGGCGGCGACTACTACGACTACCTCCAGGACCGCGACGGCCGGCTGGGCCTGGTCCTCGCCGACGTGTCCGGCAAGGGGGTTTCCGCCGCGCTCCTCATGGCCAGCCTGCAGGCCTCGGTGCGCAGCCGCTTCGCCACCGCGGAGACCCCGGGGTCGCTGGCGGCCGACCTGAACGAGGCGCTGTTCGGCTCGTCCTCCGCCGCGCGCTACGCCACCGCGTTCCTCGCGACCTTCGATCGCGAGACCCGCCGCCTGGCCTACACCAACGCCGGGCACCTGCCGGCGATCCTCGTCCGGAAACGGGACACGGCGCGTTGCGACGAAGGCGGCATGCCCCTCGGGTTGTTCGAGGGCGCGACCTACGCGACGGCCGCCCGCACCCTGGTTCCGGGAGACCTGCTGGCGCTGTTCACCGACGGGGTCACCGAGGCCCCGGCGCCCGACGGCGAGGAGTTCGGGGCGGCGCGGCTCGCCGAGCTGCTGCGGGTCCATCGCGGGCGCCCGCTCGATGCGATCATCGAGATCGTGTTCGACGCCCTGCTGCAGTGGAGCGGCCCCGTGGATCCCCACGACGACGTCACCCTCGTCCTCGCGAGGGTGACGTGAGCCGCCCCCGCACGGCCGCACGCCTCGGCCGCCACGCCGGGCTGTGGATCGCGGCCAGCAGCCTCGCCGGCCTCGGCGTCGGCTTCGGCGTGAGCGTGTTCCAGGGCGACGGCGTCGAGCGCCCGATCCTCGTGATCTCCGTGCTCTTCGCGAACGTCGTGGGCCTCACCGCGATGGTCTGTTCCGTCTGGCTGTTTCCGCGCCTGCGGGGCCGCTCGGGCCTGCTCCGGTTCCCGCTGCTGGTCCTCGCCCTGCTGTCGGGCGCGGTCCTCGGCAGCCTTGCGGTGCTCGGCGCCTATCCGCTGTTCGTCTTCCGCGAGCCGCGGCTGGCGGTGGGGGTCATCGCTCTCAACAGCGTCATCGCCCTGGTGGTCGGGGGCGTCGTGCTCGGCTACGAGGAGATGCGGCTGCGGCTCCAGGACGCCCTGCGCGAGATGCGCGAGGTCCGGCTGGTCGAGGCGCGGCTGCGCGAGGAGGCGGCGCGCGCCGAGCTCGCTGCGCTCCAGGCGCGGATCAACCCGCACTTCTTCTTCAACACCCTCAACACCATCAGCTCGCTGCTCGAGGAGGACGCGCGCACGGCGGACGAGCTGCTGGAGACGTTCGCGGACCTGTTCCGCTACGCGTTCGACGCGGCCGACGCCACGCCCGTTCCCCTGCGCGACGAGATCGCCTTCACCAGGGGCTATCTGCGGATCGAGCACGCCCGTTTCGGCGACCGGCTGCGGGTCGGCTGGCATGTCGAGCAGGACTCGCTGGCGGTGCGCATGCCCGGCCTGATGCTCCAACCCCTGGTCGAGAACGCCGTGGGACACGGGCTCGCTCCACGGGTGGGCGGCGGACGCATCGACATCTCCGCCGTCCTCGACGACGGGCTGCTGCGCATCGACGTGGTCGACGACGGGGTCGGGCTCTCCCGCGACGGAGCGGGGCTGATCCGCGACGGCCACGGGCTGGGCAACATCGCCCGCCGGCTCCGGACGTGCTACGGCCCGCGCGCCGCCGTCACGCTCTCCGCCGGACCGGCCGGCGCGGGCGCCCGCGCGCGGCTGACGCTGCCCGCCGCGGCGGTGCTCTCCGCTGCCGGGGAGCGCGCGTCATGAGGCGCCGCTGCGTCGTCATCGACGACGAGCGGCCGGCCCGCAACCGGGTGAAGCGGCTGCTCGCCGCGCATCCCGACTTCGAGCTCGCCGGCGAGGCCGCCGATGCGGAGGCCGCGGTCCGACTGATAGAGGAGACCGCGCCGGACCTGTGCTTCCTCGACGTGCAGATGCCCGAGGGCACCGGCTTCGATGTCCTGCAGCGGGTCAGGCACGTCCCGCACGTCATATTCGTCACCGCCTACGACCGCTACGCGGTGCCGGCGTTCGAGGTGCGATCGATCGACTACCTGCTCAAGCCCGTCGGCCGGGAGCGGTTCGCCCAGGCCCTCGAACGCGCCCGCGAGCGGATCGACGGCGACGGCTCGGCCCGGCGCATCCTCGACGAGCTCGACGCGCTGCGGCGGCTGGTCGGCGAGGGGCCCGCGGCGGCGGCGTCCCGTCCTGGGCGCCTCAGCGCGCGCAGCGGCGGAAGGGTCCTGTTGCTCGACCCGGACGAGATCGTCTGGTTCGAGGCGGACGACGCGCTGGTCTTCGCCCGGACCGCCACGGGGCGGTACCTGGTCGAGCGCACCCTGTCCGAGCTGGAGGGGCAGCTCGAGGGCCGGTTCTTTCGGGCGCACCGGAGCCGCCTGGTCAACCTCGGACGGATCGCCGAGATTCGGCCGGCCGACGCCGGCGCCTACACGATTGTGTGTCCGGGGGCGGGCACGGTGCCGCTGTCCCGCCGGCGGGCCCGCCAGTTGCGCGAGATCTTCCCGTGGTGACGACGGCCGCCCAGCCGCCGTTCCCGACCGCTGACCCGCGTTCCGCGACCGCCCATCGCAATTGCGTTGCGCCCCCGGGGTCGAGGACGGCAGCATCGACGAATGGAGGACGACACATGGCTCGGGTGAGGGTGGTCGGGTTGATCCTGTCCGGCGCGTTGGCAGGCGCGCCCGCGCCGGCCGGGGCACAGGGGGCCGAGGCGGGCGCCGCGGTGACCGTGCCGAGCGGCGAGGTCCGCGAGGGAGATCTCTACGCCGCGGGCGAGACGGTCCGCATCGACGGGCAGCTGGCCGGAGACCTGCTGGCGCTCGGGCAGCGGGTGCTCGTCGACGGTCGGGTGGACGGCGACCTGTTCGCGGCCGGGAGAACGATAGACCTGCGCGGCCCCGTGGGCGATGCCGCGCGGGTAGCCGGGGATCAGCTCACCGTCGACACCACGATCGACGGCGATCTGGTCGCGGCGGGCAACCGGCTGCAGCTCCTCGACGGCGCCGTGGTCCGGGGCCGCCTGATGGCCACCGGCAGCATCGTCGAGGTCGAGGGGACGGTGGAGGAGAACCTGCGCGTGGCGGCGGGGGAGATCATCGTCCGCGGCACGGTGCGCGGCGATGCCAGGGTCGTTGCCGACCGGCTCGAGCTGGCGCCCGGCGCCCGCATCGACGGCGACCTCGACTATCGCACGCGGACGCCCCTGAGCGCGGAAGAGGTCGCGCGGGTGGGAGGGGCGGTGCGCCATCGGGAGCCGGTCCGCGACGAGGACTCGGACCGCGGTTGGGTGGGCCGCGTCTTCCGGAGCTGGTTCTGGGGTTGGCAGTTCGGGTCCGCACTGCTCGTCGGCCTGCTGCTCGTCGCGCTGGTCCCGCGCGTCGTGCAGCAGCTGGTGTCGTCGATTCAGGCGGAGAGCACCCTCGGCGCGCTGCTCGGATTCGGCGCGTTCCTGATCGTGCCGATCGCCGCGGTGGTCGTGATGCTGACCGTGGTCGGTGTGCCGATCGGCCTCATCGTCATGCTGCTGTTCGGCGTGGCCCTGTATCTCGCCAAGCTGCCCATCGCGGCCTGCGCCGGGGAGTGGCTGCTGGCCCGCGTCGGCTGGCCCGACGCCTCGCCGTACGCGGCGATGGCCGCCGGCGTGCTGGCGCTCTACCTGCTGTTCGCGGTGCCCTGGCTGGGCGGGCTGGGGTGGCTCGCGGCCACGTGGCTGGGGTTCGGCGCCATGGTCCTGACGGGGCGCCGGTATCTGGCGGGCGGCGTCGGCCAGGAGTCAGCGCCGTAGAACGGCGCTGACTCCTGCCGCGCACCGCCGGGGCGGCGCTACCGCGATCCGTCGCCGGCGGCCCGTTCCTCGGCGCGATACCCGGAGAGGATGCCCTCCATGCCGAGGTTGCCTTCGTGGCAGGCGTACTCGAACAGCGGATCCGGGCTGTGCCTCAGCGGGATCAGGACGGTCCAGGGCTGCGTCCAGGTCGTGGGGTCGTCGAACGTGACCTCGTAGTGGAGCGTGTCGGCGCTCGCGCGCGTGAAGCGTTCGGTGACCCGCACTCCCTCGCCGGCGTTCCAGAACGCCCCCAGCGCGGAGAAGTTCGTCGTCTCGACGACCAGCGTGTCGCCGTCCCAGTGGCCGCGCGAGTCGCCGTGCAGTTGACGGATGTCGTCGCTCACGTGCGGCGGTCCGTCGATCGGGACGATGCGCGCGTCGTGAATCATCTCCATCAGGATCACGACGTGGTCGCGCGTCTGCAGGATCTGGTAGTAGCTGTTGTAGCCGGCCAGCAGGTTCGGCACGCCGAAGCTGAGGCAGCGCTCGCTCAGCGGCCGGTCGGCCCAGGTATCGGCCTTCGGCGCAATGATCGGCGGCGGCAGTCCGCGTCCGGCGCGCTCGGCGGCGGCAGTCCGCGCCGGCACCTTGCCGTCGGGCGGATCGACGATCAGCGACGTCCGGTTGTGGTCGAAGTCACGGTCGGCCAGCCAGAACTGGTTGTAGTTGCCCGTGGTGTCGTACGAATCCGCGTCGCTGACGCCCGCAAGCGCGGCCAGCACCAGCTGGTCGCCGAACTGGGCGTCGAGGCCGCTCGCGGTGACCTCGGCGGCCGCCGACCGCAACTGGGCCAGCTCCTCGTCGGTCAACGTCGCCTTGCCGGCCCACGCGTCCGGCCGCTCGAGCGGCGTCACGCTGTTGTTCGCCCACACGCCCTGCAGGTCGGGCTGACCGTGCTGCGTGCGCGGCACCGTCCAGCCGTCGCCGGCCTGCTGGGCCGCGGCGGGCGCGGGCGCCAGTGCGACGCAGACTGCCCCTGTCACCGCCAGCACGCCGACCTTTCGCATCCATTTCTCCATCGGGCTCTCCATTGGGTCCTCCCGTTCGGTAGCTGTTCTGTCCGGCCCTGTCGACCCGCATCATGCGACAACGCTGCCGTCAGGGTTGATGCCTTCCGGTTCGCGGGCCGGCCACACCCCCGCCGTCGAGGGGACGTCGGCATGCTGCGGAGCGGGCCCGCGCTCCACGGAACGCTATCATGCTCCGGCAGCGTTGGCACGACCATATCTGCAAGCCAGCGCTACGGGTGACGAGGCGCGAGCCCGCGCCGGCCGGCCGGTTGCCGACAAAGTGATTGCATGCGATCGTTGGTGGGCGTAGTCGCGCAGTCGCGGAGGAAAGCGGGCTGCGAAATGGCGTTCGTGCCCTTTTGCGCGGGAGTGCAGGTCATGCTGAGAAAAACCAATCTGGGGATCACGGTTGCCCTCGCCCTTGGGATCGGGCTGGCCGCCACGGCCGGCCAACCGTATCCCAACCCCTATCGCCTGGTCGACGGCTGGGCGAAGTTCCCCGACGGCCGGATCGTCGGCGCGGTCGGGGACGCGACCGTGGACAACGACGGCGAGCACCTCTGGGCCATACTGCGCTGCGACGCGGGGCCGGAACGCTTCGGGTGGGAGTGCCTGGACTCGGATCTGGATACGGTCATCAAGTTCGCGCCCGACGGCACCGCGGTCGAGAGCTTCGGCGGCGGCATGTTCATCTGGCCGCACGGCATCGACGTCGACCCGGACGGCAACGTCTGGGTGACCGACGCGGTGAGCGAGGCGCGCACGCCGGAGGGCGGCGACCGCGGTCACCAGGTGGTCAAGTTCAGTCCGACCGGCGAGGTCCTGATGGTGCTCGGCACGCCGGGCGAGGCCGGGAACGGCAAGGACCACTTCAACGCGCCGGCCGACGTCGTGGTGGCGGACGACGGCAGCATCTTCGTCGCCGACGGCCATGCCAACGAGACCAACAACCGCGTGGTGAAGTTCGACGCCGAGGGCAACTACCTGATGGAGTGGGGAACGACCGGCTACGCGCCGGGCGAGTTCCGCACCCTGCACGGCATCGCCATCGACAACGACGGCCGCGTGTTCATTGCCGACCGCTCGAACAACCGCGTGCAGATCTTCGACCAGGAGGGCAACTTCCTGGCGCAGTGGACGCAGTTCGGCCGCCCGAGCGGCATCACCTTCGACGCCCACGGCCGCATCTATGTCGCCGACTCGGAGTCGGACGACGTGCAGAACCCGGGCTGGGAGCTGGGCATCCGTATCGGCGACGCGAAGACCGGCTGGGTCGACGAGTTCATTCCCTTCGTCTGGGGCGACCCGCGCGAGGTCGCCGGCAACGGGGCGGAGTTCGTGGCGGTGGACACCGCGGGCAACATCTACGGGGGCGAGCCGCGGCCCCGGAACCTGCAGAAGTACGTGCGCGTAAGGCCGTAAACTGGCACTCGCGGGGGTCGGACGGCGTCCGGCTCATGGAGGCGGGCACGTCGGGCGCGCACCTGATGGTGCCGGGGCTGTAAGCTCGCCGGTTCAGCCGCGCGACGGGAAACGGCCCGGCCCTGGTACTACTAGCGCCGCGTCCCGTTCACTGCCTGCCTGTCCCGGGCCCACGCGGCTACTCGACCGATGGCCCAGGGCCATCCTCTTCGAGCTGTGGATCGAGCTGCCGGAGGTACGGGTCGAATACATGCTTCATCGCCGCTGTGGCCCGGTTGAGCTCGTCCATCTTGGTCAAGTCGGGTTCGTCCTGGTAGTTCACGTCGACCTTGTAACCGATCACCCACCGACCGGCGGTCACCGTATCCGTCCATTCGAGCGGCTGCGGCAGGCCGGCCGCCGCAAAGTCCTGGTCGATCTTCTGCCTGTCCGTGAGCAACGCGGCCAGTGCCCCGAGCCACCTGCCCCTCGCGTTCGTGATGACGACCCGGGACCCGTGGCGATTGACCGCGACCCGGTAGACCAGCCCCTGACCCCTCGCAGGTATGTGGAGTATCCCGTCAACGCGCGGGGCGAGGTTCTTGAAAGGGGAGTCGATCCCTTCATCCTGTGCCCGGGCGAAGAGGGTCGCCAGGAACTCACGCCTCTTGACTTGACTCGGCGTGAGTTCCGTTGACTCGACGTCGGCCGGCTCGGCAACGACCGTAAAAAGCGGGGCAGGCGCGGAGTCGCCGATCGCGATGGCGCGCACCGTGACCATCCAGACTTGCCCGATGCGGCGTTTGTTCAGCGTCTCCACGGCCTTGACGTGCTCGGGCCTAGCCCGGAAAATTCGTGAGGGGTCCGTCCCAGGTAGAGACACAAGAGCCTCCGTGTGCTAAAACGCTGTTGGCGACAGACGTTTTCGGCACGACGGAGGCTCTTGCGTGACGGACCCCACGATAGCACAGTCTGTTCTGTTCCCCGATCTGTTCGACAAGCCTCTGGTCGCGATGTTCGACCGCGAGCAGTCGAGCTCGGATGGCGGCGCCGTGCTGCTCAAGGCCGCCGAGCGCGTCTACGGGTTGGTCAAGGCATTCGGCCGGTGTCTGATTGACCGCCGGGCACCGGAGAAAGTCCGGCACACGCTTGAGGACCTGGTGGGCCAGCGGGTATTCGGGATCGCCTGCGGCCATCCCGACGGCAACGATTCGGACCGGCTCGCTGACGACCCGATCCACAAGCTGCTGCTCGGGCGCGACCCGCTGGCGGGCGGTCGGCTGGCGTCGCAGCCGACGGTCTCGCGGTTCGAGAACGGTGCGGGCCGCGTCGCGCTCTATCGGCTCGGACGCGAGTTGGCGGCGTCGGTCATCGAGCGGCATCGTCGCCGGCTGTGCGGGCGGGCGCGACGCATCACGATCGACCTCGACCCGACCGACGACCCGACGCATGGCGCGCAGCAGCTGACCTTCTTCAACAGCTACTACGACAGCTGGTGCTACCTGCCGTTGCTGGCCTTCGTGAGCTTCGACCGTGAGGCGGAGCAGTATCTGTGCGCGGCCGTGCTGCGGCCCGGCACGGCGCAGGCGACCGACGGAACGCTGGGCGTGTTGTGTCGCCTGCTTGCGCTGCTGCGGTCAGCGTTTCCCGAGGCGCGCTTTCTCGTCCGGCTCGACGGCGGCTTCGCCTCCCCGGAGGTCTTCGACTTCCTCGATGCCGAGCCGCGGCTCGACTACGTCGTGGCGATGGCCAAGAACGCTGTGTTGTTGCGCGCTGCCGAGCCCGTCATGGTGGCGGCCCGCACCGAGAGCATGCTGCGTGAGAAGACGGCGCACTTCTACCTCGACACCCGCTATCGCGCGGGCACGTGGGCTCGTGAGCGCCGCGTGGTGATCAAGGCTGAAGTCGTGCAACTCACCGGCCGGCAGCCGCGCGACAACCCGCGCTTCGTCGTGACCAATCTGCGCCAGACGCCGCGCTTCATCTACGAGAAGGTCTACTGCGGGCGCGGCGACATCGAGAACCGCATCAAGGAACTGCTCGACGGCTTGCAGATCGACCGCACGAGCTGCACCAGGTTCTGGGCAAACCAGCTGCGGGTCCTGCTGACGGCCGCCGCCTACGTGCTCATGCAGGAACTGCGGCTGAGGGCCGCCCGCACCGCCTGCGCCCGCACCCAGGTGACTTGGCTGCGCGACCGGTTGCTCAAGGTCAGCGTCCACGTCGTCCGCTCCGTCCGCCGGCTCGTCCTGCACCTGCCGCGAGCGACCCCATACCGTGACGTCTGGCGGCGCCTCGCCCTCGCTCTCGGGGCGCGCGCCGGATTCCGGTTGCTCAAGGTCAGCGTCCACGTCGTCCGCTCCGTCCGCCGGCTCGTCCTGCACCTAGCGCGCCGTCACGCCGCCAACCTCAACCCCCGTATTGCACGCCAGCGCCCCGTCGCCGAAGCTGTCGGCGCGTTGTGCCTCGTGCGCGCCGTCACCCCGCCACGACCGCTTCACCCACGCTGCCACCGACCACACACCGCGTCCGAAACGTCCTTCGCGCGACGATCAGGCCCGACCTGGGACCGATTCGATAACCTCAAGAATAATCCGGGCTAGGAGCTTGCGCCGCAGGACGTTTGCGGCACGAAATGAGTCCTCATCCCAGGCGCTGAGCTCCGTGTCGGGGCGGCTTCGCCGGTCGGCAAGGCGGGATGGATGTTCGGTGGTTGGCGAACAGAGAGCAAAATTCGGTCCTCGCGGGCCGTAGTATGGCCCGTCAGAGACCGCGGTGCAGGTCGATTTGCCGCCGTTGCGAGCCTCATTCCCCGTGTCCTACGCCGCCTTCAGCACGTGCAGGCGCTTGACGTTCAACGCCAGGCACACCAGGTCCCACTCGCAGCGCACCTTCGCCAGTCCGCGCAGGCTGAAGCGCCGGAAGCCCAGCGCGTGCTTGATCCAACCGTAGGGAGCCTCCGACAACCACTTGCGCTTCGCATACGCCTCCCGGCCCGCCGGCGTCGCCAGCTTCTCCACCATGCGACCCGTCGCCGGATGTTTCTCCAGATCGCGGGCGGCCGTCTGCTTGCCCTCCCGGCCCGGCGCCACATACCCGTCAACGCCCCGCTTTTCCAGGTCCTTCAGGTCCCGCTCGTTGCAGTACCCCGCATCGGCCAGCACCGTCTCCGGCTGCGCGTCGAACGTCTCCTGCACCGCGTCAAGCAACACCGGCAACTCACCCTGGTCACTCGCGTTCGCCGTCAGATCCGTCGCCACCACCAACTGGTGCTCCGCGTCCACCGCCGCCTGCGCGTTGTAGCACTGCTGGAACCCCTCACTGCTCGTCTTCATGATCGAGCTCTCAGGGTCCGTGAAGTTGCTCTGCGCCTTCTCGTCCGGCTCGCCATACGCCCGCTTGTACGGCGGTCCGCCCTTCGGGTTCCGGTCCTGACCCGGCTGCCGACCCCGCATGTCGTCCGCCGCCCGTTGCTTCGCTTCCAGGCGCGACTTCGCCGCGCGAATCGCGGCCAGACGCGCTTCCCGCCGGTGCAACTCCGCCGGCAGATCATCGCCCCGAATCTCCGCGCCCAAGCGTGCGTCCTCGGCCTCGTCAACCGCATCCGCCTGACGCAACAGCGCCTCGATCTCGCTTTCCAGCCGCTGTTCCTCTTCCTGCATCCGGTCGTAGCTCATCGCCTTGTGCTTGCTCGCGTTCGCACGCACCTTCGTCCCGTCGATAGACAGCTTCCCCAAGCGCGCCAGACCCAACTCCTGCGCCAGACGGACCACCTCCACGAACAGCGCCTGGAAATCCTCAAGGTGCCGACGCCGAAACTCGCACAGCGTCCGGTGTTGCGGAAAGTTCCCCGCCGCCAGCACCCGGAACGCCACGTCCTCTTCCAGTTTCCGGGCAACCCGGCGCGACGAGAACACCCCCGTCGCGTAGGCGTAGAGCAGAACCTTCACCATCATCCGGGGCTCATACGGCGCATTGCGGCGCCCGTCTCCCTCATACGCCATGTAGAACGCCGTCAGGTCCAGACCGTCCACCAGGTCGCTGACGTGGTGTGCCAAGTGGCCCTCGGGCAGCCACTCCCGCACGTCGGGCGGAAACAGCAGCGACTGATCCGGCGCGTAGGGGCGGAACGTAGTCGACATCAAGTCCTTTCGTCGTCCGATCTCGCCTACGATTGTCGCATCTGGTTTTCTGCGGCGCAGACTCCTAGCTTCCTCGGCGATCCAGATCGCTCGCTCAACGTCCCGTTGCGACAGGTAGGTCACGAGCTGACCGAGGTGGCGGTGGTCGCTCCGTCCGAACTGGTTTTCGATGACGACATCGCCGAAGTCTGTCTCCGCAACGAGGTCGATACTGAAGTCCCCGGCGCCGACCTCCCGCTGCGGGTTGGTCAATCCGAGCCAGAGGACATTGTCGAGCTCGCCGATGTGCGTCTGGAGCCACGGCGTAAAGTCGGCATGCTCCGTCGGCCACACCTTGCGGATCGCCACGCTCTTGATGGACCCGACTGTCGTTGACATGCAAAAGCCTCGGCGAGTCTACCCGCTCCGACAGCGAACCGTACCCAGCGTCGCCGCTCAACGCCGAATGCCGACTGACCTCGGCACCGGCTTTTCGACCCACCCGCTCCCTTCGGGCGAAATTCGGCCACCGGGTCGCGCAGTTCGAACGGTCACCGGGCTTCCAGGGGTACAGCGGTTCACGGGCTGACTGCCGAGCCGTTCGGCTCAAGGGCGTGGGACGACAGCCGCTCGAGCATCAGTTTCGACGGCTTGTCGCTGCTGTACAGGCCATCACCGATCCATGATTGCGACTGAAGCCACGGGGTCGTCTCGCCCGCGATCTGCACAAGGTCGTCGTGTGGAAGCAGATACCAGCGGCCGTACGCGGGGAAGGCGAGGTACAAGTCCTTGTCCTGGTACTTCCTGCAGATCGTCACACGGCCCTTCAGTTGCACCTTGAGCGTCGTGGAACCATCCTTGTGGTACGCCAGGAAGTCCGCCCCCTGCCAGTCGTCGTCCAGCTTGATGCAGTTGAATCCGTAGTCTGCAAGGAGCGACGCCACCTTCTGGAAGTTGTAGATCTCCCGCTGCTTCCCCGTTAGTTCGGAAAAGGCGATGTGCTTGAGATGCATCCTCGCTCATTGTACTCTCAGCGGAACGCCAGCCTGACGGCAGGCTGCGCCGACTTCGAGCCCCGCACCGTCTCGATCGCGGTGGCCGCGTCCTTGTGGGGCAGCGCCGGCGGCGCGTCACGATGTCGTTCCGCGGACCGACAACCGGCGCCACCCGATTGCACGCATTGTCCGATCTCCACGCCATCGCTACGACCCACTCCCACACCGTCCGCAGGCATTGACGCACCACCCGCGCCGTCTCCGCCTTGACGTGCCAGACCGAAGTGAAGATTTCCAGCACGTCGGCCGTGTTGACCTCTGAGACCGGCCGCTGGCCGATACGGGGGAAGACGTAGCGCTTCATGCTCCGCCACCAGTTCTGTACGTGCCACCGGCCGCGCCGGCCGCCGCGCTTCTGTTCGAGGAGGCGCTCGGCAGCGTCGGCGAAGGTGGGGACGCCCTCGGCGCGGCGTTTCTCGGAGAGGGAGTCGCCGCCCGACCGCGCGAGCATCCGGTTGGCGAGGGCCTGCTGGCGGGCCTTGGCCAGCGGGTCGAGCGTGGCGGCGCCGAGTCCGAGTTCGCGGCGCCGGCCGCGGGATGACGAGCCGCTGGACCTAGCTTCGGGTCCCGGTGGGCTGGACGAACAGGTACAAGCCGTTGCCGTCCGCGTGCCGTCCTGGCGGGGCGGAACGGACGAAGGCGGCCGAGAGTGCCTTGTCGGGATGGCGCTCTCGGCGCTCGGCTTGCTCCTACGGCAACGCGAAGACGAAGATGTTGTTGCCGATGCTCGGGCGCAGCTCGGGCGTCAGCGGCAGGAAGGACATCGGGTTGCCCGTCCCCGTGCTGGCCACGACGTACTGCCGGCCGTCGACGGCGTAGGTGATCGGGAAGCCGGAGACCGACGATCCGATGTTGATCTCCCACAGCACCTCGCCGGTCTCCTGATCGAAGGCCCGGAAGCGCCCGTTGGCGTCGCCGCCGAAGACCAGGCCGCCGCCGGTCGTCACGAGCGAGGTGGTGGCGGCGCGCTGGTCGTGCTTCCAGACGGTGGCGCCGGTCTCCGCCGAGATGGCCTGGACGGTGCCGACCTGATCGGTGCCCGGCGCGATCTGGTTGCGCACGGCCAGCGAGTACAGCTCGAGGGGCAGCGTGTCGGCGCTCGTCACGGTCATCATCCGCGCGCAGGTGTTGCGCAGCGGGAAGTACATCGCGTTGGTCAGCGGGCTGTAGGCGCCGGCCTCCCAGTCCTTGCCGCCGTTGTACGTCGGGCAGGCGAGCACCTCCTGGCCTTCCGCGCTGAAGACCAGCTCGCCGTTCTCCGACACGGCGCCGGTGGCGCCGTCGATGTCGCTGATGACGTTCTGCGTGATGGTCGGCGTCGCCCACAGGAACTCGCCCGTCGCCCGGTCGAGCGTGTAGACCACGCCCGTCTTGCCCGGAATGCCGGTCACCACCCGCCGCCGCTCACCCGGCTGCAGCCGCGGGTTGATCCAGCTCACCGCGCCCGGATCCGGCGTCACCGCCGTGTCGACCAGAATGCGCTCGAACGGGTGGTCGAGGTCCCAGTGGTCGTTCAGGTGCTGGTAGTACCACACGATGTCGCCGGTGTCGGCGTCGAGCGCCAGCGTCGAGTTGTGGTAGAGGTGCGCCAGATCCGTGCCGCCCAGCATGAACTTCGGCGCCGGCGAGGTCACCGACGTCCCCACGTAGATCAGGTTCAGCGCCGGGTCGTAGCTGGGCACCATCCAGGCGCCCACGTGCCGCCGCTGCTCGAAGGGCACGTCGCCCCAGGTCTCGTCGCCCGGCTCGCCGGGGGCCGGGATCATGCGCGTGCGCCACAGCTCGGCGCCGGTCCGCGCGTCGTGCGCGGTGATGACGCAGGCCTCCGGACCGCCCTCGGGCATGCAGCCGCGCCCGGAGACGACCCTGCCGTCGGCGATGATCGGACCGGCGGTCTGGTGCGCCGGGTTCACGCGGTAGTCGAGGATCTGCGTCTCCCACGCCAGCCGGCCGGTGGCGGCGTCGAGGGCGAACACGTAGTCGTCGTGGCTCGTCGAGATGATCAGGTCGCCGTAGATGGCGATGTTGCGGTTGGCTTCCGCCAGCGACGCCGCGACGTACTCCTCGAGGTCGTCCGGCCGCGGGCGGCGGTACTCCCAGAGCAGGTCGCCGGTGACAGCGTCGATGGCCTGGATGACGTCGCGCGGGTTCGGCATGTACATCACGCCGTCGTAGACCAGCGGCGTGCCCTGCTGGCTGCCGGCGGTCAGCGCCCGCGACCAGACCAGGCGCAGGTCGCCCACGTTGTCGCGGTCGACCTGGTCGAGCGGGCTGTAGCCCCAGCCGTCGAGCGTGCGGCGCCACATGAGCCAGTCGCCCGGGGCGGGGTCCTGCAGCATCGCGTCCGTGACCGGCGTGAACTCGCCCTGCGGCTGCGCCTGCGCCGGGCCGGAGGGGGCCGTCAGCAGCACGGCGGCCGCGAGGACGAGACATCTCGAAATGTAGGGCTGATTGCGCATCCAGGATTCCTCCGGGGGCATTCTATGCCAAGCGGGCGCGCGGCCGCCGCCGGCCCGGCGTCAGGAGGCGGGTCCGCGCGCCGGCCGGGCGGCGGGGTTGTGCGGGTGCGTCGTCCAGTTGGCGTAGGTTTCCACGACCTTGCCGGTGCGGGCGTCGACCGCCCCGACGGGAAGCGGCTCCATCGTGATGCAGTCCTCGACCGGACACACCACGGCGCACAGGTTGCAGGCCACGCATTCGGCGTCGATCACCTCGAAGACCCGGCCGTCCCTGATGGCGATGGACTGGTGCGACGTGTCCTCGCAGGCCGCGTAGCAGCGGCCGCACTTGATGCAGAGCTGCTGGTCGATGCGCGCCTTGGCGACGTAGTTGAGGTTCAGGTGCTCCCAGTCGGTGACGTTGCGCGCGGCGCGCCCCTGGAAGTCGGACAGGCGTTCGAACCCCTTGTCCTCCATCCACAGCGTCAGCCCCGCGATCATCTCCTGGACGATGCGGAAGCCGTAGGTCATGGCGGCGGTGCACACCTGCACGTTGCCGCAGCCGAGCGCGATGTACTCCGCGGCGTCGCGCCAGGTCGCGATGCCGCCGATGCCCGAGAGCGGCAGGTCGGCCGTCTCGGGGTCGCGGGCGATCTCGGCCGCCATGTGCAGCCCGATCGGCTTGATCGCCGGCCCGGCGTAGCCGCCGTGGCTGCCCTTGCCGTCGATCTCGGGCTCGGGGCTGAAGGTGTCGAGGTCGACCGAGGTGATCGAGTTCAGGGTGTTGATCAGGCTGACGGCGTCGGCGCCCCCCGCCCGGGCCGCGCGCGCCGCGCGGCGCACGTCGGCGACGTTGGGGGTGAGCTTGACGATGACCGGCATCCGGGTGGCGGCCCGTACCCAGCGGGTCACCATCTCCACGTACTCCGGCACCTGGCCCACGGCGGAGCCCATGCCGCGCTCGTTCATGCCGTGGGGGCAGCCGAAGTTCAGCTCGACGCCGTCGGCGCCCGTCTCCTCGACGTGCCGCAGGATGCGCTGCCAGGCCTCTTCCTCGCAGGGCACCATGAGCGAGACGACCACTGCCCGATCGGGATAGTCGCGCTTGACAGCCTTGATCTCGCGCAGGTTCAGCTCGAGGGGCCGGTCGGTGATCAGCTCGATGTTGTTGAGGCCCAGCAGGCGCCGGTCCGCGCCCCAGACGGCGCCGTAGCGCGGCCCGTTGACGTTGACCAGCGGCGGCCCTTCCTCGCCCAGCGTCTTCCAGACCGCGCCGCCCCAGCCCGCCTCGAACCCGCGCCGGACGTTGTACTCCTTGTCGGTCGGCGGGCCCGAGGCCAGCCAGAACGGGTTGGGAGACCTGATCCCGAGAAAGTCGTTCGCGAGCGTCGCCATGTCAGCGGCTCCTTGCCGTCAGCCCGTCAGCGCGTCAGCCCGTGAGGCTGGCGTGGATGTCCTCGGCGGCGTCGCGTCCCTGCGCGACCGCCGTCACGACGAGGTCGTCGCCGTCCGCCACGCAGTCGCCGCCGGCCCAGACGCCCGCCCGGCTGGTGCGGCCGCCATCGCTCGTCCGGATCTTCCCGCCGGCGAGCGCCAGTCCCTCCGGCGCGGCGTCGAGCCGCTGCCCGATCGCCTTGAACACCTGGTCGGCCGGCAGCCGGAACGTCTCGCCGGTATCCTCGAAGCCGTCCGGCCGATCCGCGGTGCGCACGAACTCGACCTCCCGCACCGCGCCGTCGGCCACCAGCCGCACGGGGCGGGCGTTGGTGACGATGCGCACGCCCTTCGCGGTAGCCAGATCCTGCTCGAACGCCGAGGCGCCCATCCGGTCGCGTGCGCCGCGGTAGACCATGGCAACCTCGTCGGCCCCGAGCAGCCTGGCCTGCACGGCGGCGTCGATCGCGGTCATGCCGCCGCCGATGACGACCACCCGCCGCCCGACCGGGAGCGTCGACAGGTCCCGCGCCTGGCGCAGCTCGGCGATGAAGTCGACCGCGTCGCGCACGTTCTCCGCGGCCTCGCCGGCCGAGCCGAGCGCGTTGACGCCGGCGAGGCCGATGCCCAGGAAGACCGCGTCGAATTCCCGCGCCAGTCGCTCGAGCGTGAGCTCGGCTCCCAGGCGCCGGCCCAGCTCCACCGCGATGCCGCCGACGCCGAGCAGCCAGTCGACCTCGCGGGCGGCGAAGTCGTCGACGGTCTTGTAGCTGGCAATCCCGAACTCGTTGAGACCGCCCGCCTTCGGGCGCGCGTCGAAGAGCGTGACCGCGTGCCCCTTGAGCGCCAGCCGGTGCGCGCAGGCCAGGCCGGCGGGTCCCGCGCCCACGACCGCAATGCGCCTGCCCGTCGGCGCCGCGCGCTCGTAGGGGTGCCCGCCCCGCGCCATCAGCGCGTCGGTGGCGAAGCGCTGCAGCCTGCCGATCTCCACCGGCTGGCCCTCGGCCGCCTCCCGCACGCAGGCCTGCTCGCAGAGTGTCTCGGTGGGGCAGGCGCGTGCGCACATGCCGCCCAGGATGTTCCGGTCGAAGATGGTCTTCGCGGCGGCCCGCGGCGTGCCCGTGGCGACCTGACGAACGAACAGCGGGATGTCGATGGCGGTGGGGCAGGCCGCGACGCACGGCGCGTCGTGACAGAAATAGCAGCGATCCGCGGCGACGGCCGCCTCGTGGGCCGTGTAGGGGGGGTGCAGATCGGCGAAGTTGTCGTCGTAGGCCCGCTCCGACAGGCGGCCGGCCACGACGCCGGGCGTCGAGGTCGAGTGCGGCATCGTCAGTCTCCGTCCGCGGCCGGGCTGCGGCTGCCGGGATCCGCGGGCTGCTTCCGGGAATCTGCCAGGGGCGCGTGGGCACCGCCGTAGGGGCCGCGCCGGATGAACTGGCCGTCCCCGGGCCGGCCGACATACGCGCCGTTGTCGACGACGACGCGGCCGCGCGAGAGCACGGTCTCGGGGTAGCCGCGCACCCGGAAGCCTTCGTAGGCGCTGTAGTCGACGTTCATGTGGTGCGTGCGCGGGTCGCTGCTGCTGATGGTGACCTCCCGCTCGGGATCGAAGATGACGATGTCGGCGTCCGACCCCACCGCGATCGTGCCCTTGCGCGGGAACATCCCGAAGATCCGGGCCGGCGTCGTCGACGTCAGGTCCACGAAGCGGTTCACGTCGATCCGCCCGGCGTTGACGCCGTGCTCGAAGATCAGGCTCATGCGGTTCTCGACGCCGGGGCCGCCGTTCGGGATGCGGCTGAAGTCGTCCCTGCCGAGCTCCTTCTGCTCGCGCAGGCAGAACGGGCAGTGGTCGGTTGAGATGACGTCGAGCGCCTTGGTCCGGAGGCCGCGCCACAGCTCGTCCTGGTTCCACTTCTCGCGCAGCGGGGGCGTCATGACGTACTTGGCGCCTGCGAAGCCGGGCTCGTCGTAGGCGTCGAGGTCGAGCAGCAGGTACTGCGGGCAGGTCTCGGCGTGCGCCATCACGCCCCGCGCCTGCGCCCGCCGCAGCTCGATCAGCGCATCGTGACAGCTCAGGTGCACGATGTAGACGGGCGCCCGTGCCACCTCGGCGATCGCCAGCGCGCGGTGCGCGCCTTCCGCCTCGAGGCGCGTGGGCCGGGTGAGCGCGTGATGCTTCGGCTCGACGTGTCCCGCGGCCAGCGCCGCCTTGACCAGCTCGTCGATGACGACGCCGTTCTCCGCGTGCATGCAGACGAGCGTGCCGTCCTCGCCCGCCTTGCGCATGGCGCGGAAGATGGTGGCGTCGTCCGCGAGCAGGACGCCGGGATAGGCCATGAACAGCTTGTAGCTGGTCACCCCTTCGTCCGCGAGCCGGCGCATCTCCGGCACCCGCCGCTCGGGCAGGTCCGTGACGATCATGTGGAACGCGTAGTCGATCGCCGCCTTGCCGGCCGCCTTGGCGTGCCACGTGTCGAGGGCCTCGAGGGTCGAGGTCCCGCGGCTCTGGATCGCGAAGTCGACGATGGTCGTCGTGCCCCCGAAGGCGGCGGCGCGCGTGCCCGTCTCGAAGGTATCGGACGACTCGGTGCCGCCGAACGGCATCTCCATGTGGGTGTGGGGGTCGACGCCGCCGGGCAGCACGAGGCGGTCGGCGGCGTCGATGATGCGGTCGGCAGGCGGCGTCAGGCCGCGGCCGATCAGCGTGACGGTCTCGCCCTCGACGAAGATGTCGGCGCGATAGTCGTCGGCCGCGGTCACGATGCGGCCGTTCCTGATCAGTACGCTCATCCAGCCCCCGGATGCCGGCGTCAGCGCGCCCCTCCCGAATGCCCACGAGTTTACGGTATCCGGGCAGTCGGTCCGCCGGCGCCCGGCCCGCCGCGGGTTAGAATTGGAGCGCACTTCGCATCCACCGAGGGAGGTTTCACATGCCAGGTCGCTGTGTCGCCGTCGCCGCCGTCGCCGCCGTGTGTCTGGCGCCGCTGTCCGCCGCCGGGCAGGCTCTCCCGCGGACGCCGTGGGGCGACCCTGATCTGCAGGGCATCTGGACGGGCTCCACGCTCACGCCGCTGGAGCGCCCCGCGGATCGTGCCGGGCAGCAGTTCCTGACCGAGGAGGAGGCCGCGGAGCTGGAGCAGCGCGCCGATCGGAACCGGTTCGTCGAGCGCGTGCCGCGCGAGGGCGATCCGGGCACCTACAACCAGATCTGGTTCGATCCCGGCACCCGCGTCATCCCGGACCGGCGCACGGCCCTGATCACCGATCCGCCCGACGGGCGCGTCCCCTACACCGACGCGATGGCCGAGCGCGAGCGGCTGCAGCGCGAATTCCGCGTGCACGGCGCGCGCGACTCGTGGGTGGACGTCGACACCGGGGAGCGCTGCATGACCGACGGCGTGCCGATGTTCTGGCTGGGCTACAACCCGAATCACCAGATCCTGCAGACGCCCGGGTACGTGGTCATCGTCCACGAGATGTTCCGCGATCGGCGGATCGTACCGCTCGACGAGCGGTCGCACGGGCTGGCGCAGTGGAACGGCGACATGCGGGGTCGTTGGGAGGGCGACACGCTGGTCGTCGAGTCGACGCGGTTCGTCGACGGGACCGCCGAGCGCTGGGCCGCCACGTGGCGCATGCCGACGACCACGATGCACCTCGTCGAGCGCTTCACCCGCGTCGACGAGAACACGCTGGAGTACGAGTTCACGCTGACCGATCCGGCGAAGTTCACGCGTCCCTGGAGCGTGCGCATGCCGCTGACCACCAATCAGGCGGCGCGCGGCGTGACGGAGGGCCCGCTCTACGAGTACGCCTGCCACGAGGGGAACTACAGCATCGTCAACGTGCTCGCCGGCGCGCGGGCCGAGGAGCAGGCCCCCGCCGCCGGCTCCCGGTAGGAGCCCGCGCAAGGCGCGCACGGCGCTCCTCGGCGGCAGCGGCGCGGGGCAGTGGGGTCCCCGCAAGCGGACGCCGGGGGGCCGGCGCGTAGCCCCGTCTGAATGCAGCGCCGGCGCAGCCGGCGCCAGGCGCGCACAGCGCGCCTCGGCGGCAGCGGCGCGGGGCGAAGGGCCCCCGCAAGCGAACGCCGGGGGTTCGGGGCGCAGCCCCGTCTGATTCTTGATGCCAGGCGACGTGATCTCGCTCTTCAGCGACACGGAGACCCGGCCCGCGGCCGCCATGCGCGCGGCGATGGCGGCCGCGGACGTCGGCGACGAGCAGAAGGGGGAGGATCCGACCGTCGCCCTTCTGCAGGCGCGGGTGGCGGAGCTGCTCGGCAAGGAGGCGGCGCTGTGGCTGCCCACCGGCACCATGTGCAACCTGGTGGCCGTCAAGGTGCACACCCGGCCGGGGGACGCGCTGATCGCCGACGGGATGGCGCACGTCATCCGCGCCGAGTCGGGCGGCGCGGCGCTCTGCTCCGGGGTGCTCGTCGAGCCGATTCGGACCGCGCGCGGCATCTTCACGCCGGCCGAGCTCGCGGCCGCCATGGAGCGGGTGACCGCGGTGCCGGTGCCGTACGGACAGCCCGTGGGCGTCGTCTGCGTCGAGCAGACCCACAACTTCGGCGGCGGCGCGGTCTGGCCGCTCGATGCGCTGCAAGCGGTCTCGGCGTGCGCCCGCGAGCGCAGCGTGCCGGTTCACATGGACGGTGCCCGGCTGCTCAACGCCTGCTCGGCGTCCGGCGTCGCCGCCGCAGGGTTCGCGGCCCCTGTCGACAGCCTCTGGATCGATTTCACCAAGGGCCTCGGCGCGCCGATCGGGGCCGTCCTGGCCGGAACGCAGGCGTTCATCGCGGAGGCGCGCCGCTACAAGCAGCTCTTCGGCGGCGCCATGCGCCAGGCCGGGATCGCGGCCGCAGGCTGCCTGTACGCGCTCGACCACCACGTCGAGCGGCTGGCCGAGGACCACGAGCACGCGCGGCTGCTGGCCGCCGGTCTGGCCGCGACGGACGGAATCGAGGTCCGCACGCCGCAACCCGAGACGAACATGGTGTTCTTCGACGTCCAGGGTCTGGGCATCGGCAACACCGAGTTCCTGAGCCGCCTGGTCGCGCGGGGCGTCCGCATGGGCGCCGCCGGCGGCGCGATCCGCGCGGTCACGCACCTGGACGTGTCGCGCATGGACATCGAGACGGCGATCGAGGCGGTGCGGGGCGTGAGGGCGGAGTCGGCGACCAGCTGATTGATAGATTCGACTGAAGACAGCCGGCTGCGTCGCAGCCACTGACAATGGCCATCAGCGTTACCTACCGCGTGCGGATTCCGTATCCGTTCGAGCGGGTGCTGTCCCAGTACTTCGATCTCGAGCACCTCGAGACGGTGCACCCCACGACGCTGGGCGCGGCGCGGGTGCTCGAGGTGGACGGCAGGCGCATCCTGTTCGAGCAGCGCTGGCCCTCCTGGCTGGGCCTGCGGCTGCGGACCGTCGCCGAGCAGGTCTGGCTGCCGCCGGACCGGATTCGC
Organism: Vicinamibacterales bacterium; assembly: GCA_963665465.1. Lineage (GTDB taxonomy): Bacteria > Acidobacteriota > Vicinamibacteria > Vicinamibacterales > UBA8438 > JAAXGX01. The sequence continues at coordinate 960,486 of OY762226.1, read as the reverse complement.
ATTCGCTTCCGCCGGGGGCTCCTGCGGGGGGTCGGCGTGGACACGCACCTGATGGACCGCGGCGACGAAACGGCGATCGAGGAGACGTACCGCGTGCCGCTCGTTCCCGGCTGGTCGTGGCTGCGGCCGCTCGTCGGCCGGGTCGTGGAACGCGGCGCGAGTCACATCTGGGAGGAGGACCTGGCGGTCGAGCTGTGCCACGGCGGATGGCCCGGCGTGCCGGGGCAGGAGTCTCCGGGGGCGGCCAGCCCGCCGGTCCCGCCGCCGGCCGGCGACGGCGGGCGCTGGGTCCGCGTGGCCGAGCGGGCCGACCTGGATGACGGAGCGCCGCAAGCGGTCGTCGCGGGCGGCCGCGAGATCGCCGTCTGGCAGCAGGCGGGGCGCCTGCACGCGCTCGACAACCGCTGCTCGCATACGGGCGGGCCGCTTGCGCTCGGGCGGGTCGAGCAGGGCCGGGTCGTCTGCCCCTGGCACGGCGCGCGGTTCGCCCTCGCCGACGGGCGCCCATGCGGCGGGCCGGCGGACGGGCCGGTTGCCGCGCACCCGGTTCGCCAGGAAGGCCGCGGCGTCTTCGTCCGCGTGCCGGCCGCGGCCTGAACCCTCGACCGCGCCGCGCGCCGTGGCAAGAGCGCGGCCACCCGGGTTTCAGCGCTGCCCGCCGCCCGGCGGCCGCGCCTTCCAGGCCGCGAGCACGGCCGGCGTCACGCGCTCGCCGGTCTCGTAGTGGATCTTCTGCGCCAGCGTCACGTCTCGCAGCCAGCGGACCATGACGCGCCGCAGCAGGAGGCGGTCGAGCAGAACGCCCAGCGCGCCGAGCCCTACCTCGTAGCGCATGCGGTTGACCAGCCAGACGCCGCCGTCGCGTTCGGCCAGGCCGTAGTCGAAGAAGTGCTGCCGGAGCGGCGGCAGCGGGCCCCGCGCGCCGCGGTGCAGGCGCAGGCTGATGCCCTCGGCTTCGCGCCACGCCGTCACCGTCTCGTCGAGCGTGAGCAGCCGGCCCATCCGGACCCGGCGGCTGGCGCCCACGCCCTCGCGCTGCGGGCCGGTGAACGCGGCGCCGGTCAGCCCCGGCACGTACAGGTGCGGCGCAGACAGGTCGCGCAGCCGGCGCCAGGCAGCGTTGCGGTCGATGTCGAGCGTCAGTTCGGCGCACACTGTCGGCATGCGGTGCGCTGCACGATATCATTAGAGGCTTCTGAACTTCGTTTGCGCTGACGGCCGCGTGACGGCCGGGAGGATGAGATGCACGTTCGCCACATCGTCACCGTGCTCGCCCTGCTTGCCGTGACCGCCGGAGGCTCGCTCCCGGCGGGTGCGCAGACCCCGTACGAGCCGCCCCGCCTGCCGGACGGCAGCCCCGACCTGCAGGGCGTCTGGGACTTTCGGACGCTGACGCCGCTCGAGCGCCCGGCAGGGCAGGCCGACAAGGCCGTGCTCACCGCCGAGGAGGCGGCTGCGTACGAGGCGGCGGCCGCGGCGGCCATTGCGCCTGACGGCACGCTGCCCATCGGCGACGTGGGCGCCTACAACAATTTCTGGGTCGATCAGGGGGCGCAGCTCACGGACGATCAGCGCACGTCGCTCATCGTCGATCCGCCGGACGGCCGGCTGCCGGGGCTGCAGCCGGGGGTCGAGATGCACGTCCTGTCGCTCGAGGAGGACCTGCCGGGCAGCCGTCCGGTGCGCGTCCGCGCGGCCGGCATCGGCGCCGACAGCTACGAGGACCGGGGGTTGGGCGAGCGCTGCCTGATCGGCTTCAACTCCGGTCCGCCGATCTCCCCGGGCGGCTACAACCAGAACATTCAGATTTTCCAGACAGCGGAGCACGTGGTGATCCTCAACGAGATGGTGCACGACGCGCGCATCGTGCCGCTCGACGGGCGTGGGCCTCTGCCGGCGGGAATCACGCAGTGGATGGGCGACTCGCGCGGCCGCTGGGAGGGTGACACGCTGGTCGTGGAGTCGACCAACTTCACGGACAAGATCGCCAGCTTCAACCCGTCGATCGACCGGGCGGTCGGCACCGGCGCGACGCTGCACCTGACGGAGCGGTTCCGGCGCACGGCCGACGACACGCTGCTGTACGAGTACACGGTCGCCGACGAGGCCACGTTCACCCGGCCGTTCACGGCGGCGTTGCCGATGAAGCGGGGCGACGTGCTGTACGAGTACGCCTGCCACGAGGGCAACTACGGACTGTTCAACATCCTGTCCGGTGCGCGTGCCGCCGAGCAGTAGCGACAAGGGGGCGTTGTGATGAGACGAGCAGTTGCAGCGGTGCTTCTCGGCGGGCTGTGGGCGGCCCTGGCGGCGCAACCGGCCGACGCGCGCGTGGCCCGCATCGTCGTGGAGCGGACGGCCCCGTACGCCGGGGGCAAGAGCTTCGGCGAGGCGGGACCCTTCGAGCGTCTCGACGGGACGGTCTACCTCGAGGTCGATCCCGACGATCCGCTCAACGCGGTGATCGTCAACCTCGACCGCGCGCCCCGCAACGCGCGCGGGCTCGTGGAGTTCAGCGCGCCGTTCTTCATCATCAAGCCGGTGGACCTGGCGCGCGGCAACGGCAAGCTGCTCCACGGCGTCAACAACCGCGGCAACGCCATCGAGCTCCCGTTCCAGACCTTCCCGCCGCTGCCGGCCGGGGCGGATCCGGACTCCGGCGACGGCCTGTTCTTCCGGCTCGGCTACAGCTTCGTCGACGCCGGCTGGGCGGGCGACGTGCTGACGACCGCGACGCGCCTGGGGGCCAACCTGCCGGTCGCCCTGCAGGCCGACGGCAGCGCCATCGTCTCGCGGATCCGCATCGAGTATCCGTCCGACCCGACGCGCCAGCCGCTGGACGCGCGTGCCTACACGCTGCCGCTCAAGGGCAACGACCGCTTCCTCAGCTACGAGACCGCCGATACCGACACGACGCAGTCCACGCTGACGGTGCGCGACGCCATCGACGGCAAGCGGCGGCCGATTGCGGCCGATCGGTGGGCGTTCGGGCAGTGCCCCGCGGGCGAGGCGTCGCTGCAGCCCTCGACGGTCGATATCTGCCTGTTCGAGGGGTTCGAGGCCGACAAGGTGTACGAGCTGATCTACCCGGCCCGGAACCCGTGGATCATGGGGCTGGGGTACGCCGTCACGCGCGATGTCGCCTCGTTCCTGCGCTACGCGACGGCGGACGACGCCGGGACACCGAATCCGCTGGCGCGCAGCGCGGACGCCGTGGGCATCCGCCGCGCCTACGGGCTCGGCATCTCGTCCACGGGGATGTACATGCGCGACTACCTGTACCTCGGCTTCAACGAGGACGAGTCGCACCGCCGCGTGTTCGACGCGGTGCGCATCCACATCCCGGGCTCGCACCGGCTGTTCGCGAACGTGGAGTTCGCCGACCCCAACATCTACTCGCGGCAGGACCGCACGGCGGACTTCACCTCGCAGTCGTACCCGCCCCTGACGTACGCGGTGACGACCGATCCGGTGACGAACATCCGGGACGGCATCCTGAAGCGGCCGGCGACCGACCCGCTCGTGCTGCACGTCGACACGAGCAACGAGTTCTGGCAGATGAAGGCTTCGCTCAACGTCCATGACGGCCACGGCAACGCCGTGCCCATCCCGGACAACGTGCGCCTGTACCTGCTGGCCAGCCACCCGCACGGCGGCAGTCCGGGGGTCGGGTTCGTGCCGACCGACCGCGGGGCCTGCGAGTACGTCACGAACAGCTACCGCGGCGCGGCGCCGCCGATGCGCGCGCTGCTCGTGGCGCTCGACGAGTGGGCCGACCAGGGCATCGAGCCGCCCGAGAGCAACTACCCGGACGTGCGGCGGGGCACGCTGGCCACTGTGGACGAGGCGGCGCGGACGTTTCCCAACATTCCCGGCGTCAGCTTCCCGACCACCGTGAACGGCCTCGACGTGCTCGGCTTCGGCCCCACGTTCGGCTCGCGGGGCGGACGGCAGACCGTGCTGCCGCCGGCCCGCGGGGCCTCGTACCAGGTGCTCGTTCCGACCACCGACCGCGACGGCCACGACATCGCCGGGGTTCGCACGGTCGACATCGCGGTGCCCGTCGGGACGAACACCGGCTGGAACCTGTACCCGGCCGGCCCGCGCGGCCGCGACCTGTGCGGCCTGACGGGGTCGTTCTTCCCGTTCGCCCGCACGCGCGCGGAGCGGCTTGCCGACGGCGACCCGCGCCTGTCGCTCGAGGAGCGCTACGGGGATCACGCCGGCTACGTGGCGGCCGTCAAGCGGGCCGCGGACGATTCGGTGGCACGGCGGCTCCTGTTGCAGGAGGATGCCGACGTGATCGTCAGGATGGCGGAGGACAGCGACATCCTGCGCTAACGGGTACCCGTGGAGGAGCGATCGATGCGGATCAGGGATCTGGGGCGCGCCGGGCTGCGGCTCGGCGCGGGGCTCGTCGCGGCGGTCGTCTGCGCCACGGCGACCGTGGCGGCCGAGGACTGGCGCCAGTGGCGCGGCGCCGGCCGGCTGGGCGTGTGGTACGAGACGGGGATCATCGACGAGTTCCCCGCTGCCGGACTGAAGGTGAAGTGGCGGGCGCCGATCCGCAACGGATTCTCCGGTCCGGCGGTTGCCGACGGCCGCGTCTTCGTGACCGACTGGCTGGAGGATCCCGAGTCGCGCACCCTGGACGGCACGGAGCGCATCGTGGCCCTCGACGAGCAGACGGGCGAGGAGCTGTGGAGCTACTCGTGGGGGGCGACGTACCGGGCCCTGATGGCGTCGTACGCCGCCGGGCCGATGGCCACGCCGACCGTGGACGGCGACCGCGTCTACGTGCTCGGGGCCACCGGGCTGCTGTGGTGCCTCGACGTCGAGACGGGCCGGGTCGTCTGGCACCGGAACTACCTCGTCGAGTACGACGCCAGCATGGCGCCCTGGGGCACCCCGAGCGCGCCCCTGGTCGACGGCGAGCAGCTCATCGCCGTGGTGGGCGGCGAGCCGAATGCGCTGGTGGTTTCGTTCGACAAGCGGACCGGCGCCGAGCTGTGGCGCGCGCTCGAGGTGCGCGGCGGCAGCTCCAGCGCGCCGATCATCTACGAGGCCGGCGGGGTCAGGCAGCTCATCATCTGGCATACCGCGGGTCTCGCGTCGCTCGATCCGGAGACGGGCGAGACGTACTGGGAGGAGCCGTGGGAGACCGGCTCCAGCATGAACGTCATCACGCCGCTCAAGGTCGACAACTACCTGCTGGTCAGCCAGTTCTACAACGGCTCGCTGATGATGCGGCTGGGCACCGACCGGCCCAGCGCCACGCTGATGTGGAAGGGCTCGAGCCGCAGCGAGATGCCGACCGATACCGACGGCCTGCACACCGTGATCACGCCGCCGGTGATCATCGGCGACTACCTGTACGGCGTCGGGAGCTACGGCGAGCTGCGCGGGCTGGACGCCCGCACCGGCGAGCGCCTGTGGATGAGCGGCGAGATGACGCCGCAGGCGCGCTGGGGCGGCGCATTCATCGTGCGCCACGGCGACCGCTACTTCGTCAACAACGACGACGGGGATCTGATCATCGCGAAGTTCACGCCCGAGGGCTACGTCGAGTTCGACCGGACCACGCTCATCGCCGCCACTACCAGCGCCGGCTACGGCCCGCGCAAGCGGCACGACCGCATGGTGAACTGGGCCCACCCGGCCTACGCCAACCGTCACATCGTGCACCGCAACGCCGAGGAGATCATCCGGGTCTCGCTGGCGGCGGACGACTACTGACGGACAGCTCGCGGGAGGCGCGGGACGCGGATGCGCCGACCGGCCGGGCCGGCGCGGGCTACAGCCGCGTGTGCTCGTAGAGGTAGAGCAGACCCACTGCCACGACGTACAGGGCGGCGCTGAAGGCGACGTTGCTGTGCGCGATGCGCCAGTTGTTGGCGCCGTAGCGGGTGGCGAGCACCACGTTGACGCCCGACAGGGGGTTGACGACGCAGCCCAGGCCCCAGCCCATGGCGAAGGTCGTGGCGAGCAGCGTGGGATCGAGCTCGACCGCTTCCAGCAGCGCCACGGTGACGCCCACCAGCACCGCCGGGTGGATGCAGGCCAGCGAGGTCACCACGAAGGCCAGCACCAGCAGGCTGGCGTGGAAGGCGTCGAGGCGGGCGAAGAGCACCCAGCCGCCTGCGCCCGCGGCGGCGGCCACCACGCCCGCCGCCAGCACGCCCGCGCCGAGGAACAGCGCCAGCTCCCCGCCCATCTGCGGGGCGCGGGTCTGCACGTACTCCGCGCACGCCGGGCGCAGGCCGCGCAGGCCGCCCCGCTTGAGCAGCGCGGCCAGGACCACCGCCGGCGCGACCAGGGTGATGAGCGCCAGCACCGAGTGGCCGGGCAGCGCGGCGGCCGCGGCGAGCACCCCGGCCCCGAGGGTCAGCGGCACCTTCAGGTCCGCGGGCTGCAGCGGGTAGCCGCGAAAGCTCTCGATGTCCTCGGCCCGGCCGCTGCGCGCGTACCAGTACAGCCAGAGGCCCGCCGCCGCCGCCAGCGGGGCCCCGAACAGCATCATCACCACGGGGCTCGAGCCGGGCGTATAGGCCAGGGCCAGGGCGACGCCGCCGATGAACGGAGAATAGAAGGCGACGGTGCTGAACGCGCGGCTGAAGAGCTGCGCCTCGTCGAACCCGAGCGGCCGGACGCGGGCCAGCCGGTCGGACATGATGATGACGGCGGAGATGTTGATCACCGACCCGAACGCATGCACGCCGAGCAGGCTCTGCAGGTAGGCGCCGAGGCCCCGCGGCAGCTCCGCGTCGGCGGTGCGCGGCGGCCGGTTCAGCAGCCGCAGCAGCGTGACGGCGGCGAGCATCGACAGGATGGGCTGGTTCTGGCCCAGCAGGCTGCCGACGCGCAGCGGCGCGCCGCGGCTGACGCCCCACAGGAAGGCGGCCAGGCCCGCGGCGATGAACAGCAGCGCCTGCACCTGCTGCCGCCGGCCGACCCGCGCCCACAGCAGGGCCAGCGCGACCCAGGCCAGGACGGCGGGCGCCACGGGCGGCACGGCGGGCCAGACCGCGCCGGCGATCGCGAGCGCCAGCATGGCGGCGATCGCCAGCCCCGCCGCGCGTGGTGCGCAGACGCCCTCGGCCGCCTCTCGGCGCCGCGGGGTCCCGCCGGGCTGCGTCGTCGTCAGGGCGTGACCCGGATTGGATGCGGGCGGACGATCAGCACTAGCGGACGCCCCTGAAGACGAACTTCTGCAGTCCGCTGTTGTAGATGTTGCCGGCCGAGTCGACGGACAGGTAGTGGTTCGCGGCCCGGTTGGTGGCGATCGACCCGAGCGGCTCCAGGTCGCTCCGCCGGTAGATCCAGATCGTGTCGTTCATGTTGTCGCCGACGTAGAGGTAGCGCTGTCCGGCGTCGGTCGAGAAGCCGATGGTCGACGCGGAGCCGAAGTTGACGGCGCCCACGCCCTGGGGAAACCCCAGCTCGGCCGGCGTGTTCGGGGCGACGGAGAGCTCGGTGACGAACGCGCCGTCGCGCTGGAACACCTGCACCCGGTTGCGCTGGCGGTCGCAGACGTAGACGGTGCCGTCCTGCGCCACCCGCACGCAGTGCACGGCGAGGAACTGCGGCTGCGGCGGCGCGTCCGGCACGTAGAGCTGGGAGTCGTCGGCGTACAGGCCGTCATCCGTCAGCTCGAAATCGACGGGGCGGTTGCCGTACGCCCCCCAGTGGCGGCGGTAGGCGCCGGTCGCCGCGTCGAAGACGACGACGCGCCGGTTGTTGTAGCCGTCGGCGACGTACAGCTCGTTCGTCGCGGCGTCGACGGTCAGCTCGCAGGCGTTGCCCAGCAGCGCCGTATCGTTGCTGCCGTTCGTACGGCCCGGCTCGCCGACCTTGAGCAGCAGCTCCCCGGCGGGCGAGAACTTCAGCGCCACGTGGCCGTTGCCGGTCACCCAGACGTTGTTGTCGTGGTCCACGAACATCCCGTGCTCGGCCGGGGTGCCGGACGGGTACGGAACGTCCGCGTCGGGTTCCAGCATCCAGACGTCGCTCGTGCCGGGGCCGCCCCAGCTGCGGACGACGTTGCCCGCGGGATCGAACTCGAAGACCCGCGGCACGCGCGGGCCGCCGGCGCTCTCCGCCTCGAGCTCCTCCGGCGCCGGAAGCTGCATCATCCAGACATGGTCGCGCGGGTCGACGGCCACCGACGTGGCGTTGCGGTCCAGGTCGGGCCAGGGGGCGTCGGCATCCGCCAGCGGCGCGGGCCAGGACGGATCGAGCTCGAAGACGGGCACGCCGCCCGGCGCCTGGGCCGCGGCGGCGCCCGCGGACGCCAGCAGGAAGCAGGTCGACAGCAGCGCGGCGCGGGCGGGGAGTGCAGGCCGGGGTCTGTGCATGCGGCTACCGGGCTCCTTGGATTGGGTAGTATTGTAAGCCCATGACGATGCGACACACGGCGGTTCAGCGGCTACTGGCGTCGGTTCTCCTGTGGGGGCTCGCGGCCGCCGCGCCGGTGGCGCAGGTCGGCTCCGACCGCCTCGACCGCGCGGTCGACGAGCCCGCCAACTGGCTGACGTACTCGGGCAACTACTTCAGCGACCGCTACAGCCGGCTCGATCGGATCACGCCCGACAACGTCGGCGATCTGGAGCGGCAGTGGGTGTACCAGTCGGGCACCTTCGGGCCGTCCTGGGAGGCGACGCCGCTGGTGGTCGACGGCGTCATGTACGTCACGCAGCGGCCCAACGACGTCATCGCGCTGGACGCGCGGACGGGGCGCGTGTTCTGGATCTACCGCTATCCGACGCCGTCGGACCACCGCGCCTGCTGCGGATCGAACAACCGCGGCGTGGCGGTGCTGGGCGACCGGCTCTTCATGGCGACGCTCGACGCGCACGTGGTGGCCATCGACGCGGTGACCGGGGCCGAGCTGTGGGACGTCGAGGTGGCGGACAAGTCGCTGGCATACTCCTTCACGCTGGCGCCGCTGGCGATCAAGGACAAGGTCATCGTCGGCACCGCCGGCGGCGATCGCGGCATCCGCGGCTTCGTCGCGGCGCTCGACGCGGCCACCGGCGAGGAGGTCTGGCGCTTCTACACCATTCCGGGGCCGGGCGAGCCGGGGCACGAGACGTGGGAGCCCTGTCCGCCGGATCCGGAGACCTACTGCGATCCGGAGGCCTGGATGCACGGCGGGGGCTCGGTCTGGCTGACCGGCTCGTACGACCCGGCGCTGAACCTGACGTACTGGGGCGTGGGCAACCCGGGGCCCGACTGGAACCCGGCCCAGCGGCCCGGCGACAACCTGTACACCAGCTCGGTGGTGGCCCTCGACGTCGACACGGGCGAGCTGCGCTGGCACTTCCAGTTCACGCCCGGCGATCCGTACGACTACGATGCCGTGCAGATTCCCGTGCTGGCCGACATCGAGCGCAACGACACCCTGTTCCGGGTGATGCTGTGGGCGAACCGCAACGGCTTCTACTACGTGCTGGACCGGGCGACCGGCCGCTTCCTGAGCGGGCGCGCGTTCGTCAGGGTCAACTGGGCGGCCGGGCTGGACGACAGCGGCCGGCCGATCGAGACGCCGCAGCCGCCGGGCGAGCCGACGTTCCCGGCGGTCCAGGGCGCGACGAACTGGTACTCGCCGTCCTACAGCCCGCAGACCGAGCTGTTCTACGTGCCGGCCTGGGAGGAGCGGGCCTCCATCTTCAACCCGGAGCCGCAGGAGTACGAGCCGGGCGAGAGCTTCCTGGGAGGGCTCCCGGGCACTTACGCGCCGGTGCCGGATGCCGCGACGCCGCCGACGCGGCGCGGCCCGATCAACGACTGGACGGCCGAGGCCGGATACGGGGCGGTGCTGGCGCTCGACGCGCTGACCGGCCAGGAGCGCTGGCGTTTCGATCTGGCGGACGTCATCCGCAGCGGCATCCTGACCACCGCCTCGGACCTGCTGTTCACGGGCGCCCGCTCGGGCTATTTCCAGGCCATGGATGCGCGCACCGGCGACCTGCTGTGGCGGATGAACCTGGGTGGAGAGATCGCCAGCGGGCCGATGACCTACGAGGTGGACGGCAGGCAGTACGTGACCATCATTGCCGGGCACTCGCTGTCGGCCTTCGCGCTGCCGGAGTGACGAGAGGAATCATGACCAAACTGCTGTCTGCGTGTCTGCCGTTGCTGGCCTGCACCCTGATTGCCTGCGGCGCGCCGGAGCCTGCGCCCGAGCCCGAGCCGGCCGAGGCGCCGCCCGCGGAGACCGTCGGCTCGATCGTGCGCGTCGACCCGGGGCTCGACGCGATCGTGCCGCCGGACGCGCGCATCGAGAAGCTCGCCGAGGGCTTCGCCTTCAGCGAAGGTCCCGTGTGGGACCGGCGCCAGTCGCGGCTGCTGTTCTCCGACGTGCGGGGGAACGAGGTGTACGAGTGGACCGAGGCCGGCGGGGCGCGGACCTACATCGATCCGGTCTACGAGGGCGACCTGACCGGCCTGCGGTCGGTCAGCTCCAACGGCCTGGCCATTGACGCCACCGGCCGGCTCGTCCTGTGCGAGCACGGCAACCGCGTCATCTCCCGGCTGGAGGACGACGGGACGCGCACGACGCTGGTGGGCCACTACGAGGGCCGGCGGCTGAACGGTCCGAACGACGCGATCTACGCGTCGAACGGCTGGCTGTACTTCACCGATCCCGGCTCCGGCCTGGAGGGGCGGGACGAGTCGCCCCTGCGCGAGCTGGACTTCAACGGCGTCTACCGCCTCGGCCCCGAGGGCGAGCTCGAGCTGCTGGATCGGGACGTGCCGCGCCCGAACGGCATCGCGCTGTCGCCCGACGAGTCGATTCTGTACGTGGCCAACTCGGCGGCCGACGACATCCGCTGGATGGCCTTCGACCTCGGCCCGGACGGGGCCTCGAACCCGCGCGTCTTCTTCGCCATCGACGACCCGCAGGGCGCCGCCGGCGTGGCCGACGGCATGAAGGTGGACTCGGCGGGCAACGTCTTCGCGACGGGGCCGGGCGGCGTCTGGGTGATCTCGCCGGACGGCGTACACCTCGGCACGATCATGACCGGCGAGGTGACTGCCAACGTGGCTTGGGGCGATGACGGCCAGACCCTGTACATGACCGCCTCGACCGGGTTGTACCGCGTGCGGCTGACCACGACGGGGGTGATTCCGTGACGGGCCGCACGCACGTCCTGGGGGCGGCCGCGGTTGCCCTGGCGCTCTCGATGCCGCTGCCCGCGGCGGCGCAGGGCCGCACGCCGTGGGGCGATCCGGACCTGCAGGGACTGTGGGCCAACGACGTCGTCACGCCGCTCGAGCGGCCCGCCGGGCTGGGTGAGCGGCAGCAGCTCACCGACGAGGAGCTGGCCGAGGCCGCCGCGGCCAACGACCGGCGGCAGGTCGACAGCGGCGGACCCCGGCCGGGCGACCCGATACTGCTCCAGGGCTACAACCAGTTCTGGATGCCGGTGCGCGACATCTCCCGCCAGACGTCGCTGATCGTGGACCCGCCGGACGGCCGGGTGCCGACGCTCACGCCGGCGGGGGCGCGGCGGGAGGCGCTGACGCTCGAGTCGAACCAGGGCGTCTCGGCGCGCGACATCGAGCACCGCCGCCACAGCGACGGTCCCGAGGGGCGCAGCCTGTGGGAGCGCTGCCTCACGCGCGGGCTGCCGCGGCTGCCCGACTTCTACAACAACCACACGCTGATACTGCAGACGCCCGACCACGTGGTCATCCACATGGAGATGATCCACGAGACGCGGGTGATTCCGCTGGACGGCCGGCCGCACGTGGCCGAGGGCATCCGCCAGTGGCACGGCGATGCGCGCGGCCGCTGGGAAGGCGATGCGCTGGTGGTCGAGACGACCAACTTCTCCGGCAAGACGAACTTCAAGGGCTCGCAGGCGGGGTTGCGCCTGGTCGAGCGGTTCACGCGCGCCGGCGCCGACACGCTCGTGTACGAGGTGACGGTGACCGATCCCGATACGTGGACGAGTTCCTGGACCGCGCGCATCCCGATCCGGCAGAGCGAGGGTCCGCTCTTCGAGTACGCCTGCCACGAGGGCAACTACGCCATGTACAACACCCTGGCCGGCGCCAGGGCCGAGGAAGAGGAAGACAGATGACGGCAGTTCCGCAACGACTTCCGAAGCTGTGTCTGCTGGTCGCCCTGCTGGCTGCGGCGGCCGGGACGCTGGCGGGCCAGCAATCGTCGGGCGGCGGGGCCTATCCCGCGCGCGACGCCCTCGAGCCGGAGTACGGGGTCGCCATCGTCCGCGACGTGATGGTGCCGATGCGCGACGGCGTCAGGCTGGCGACCGATCTGTACCTGCCGGCCCGGGACGGCGTGGCCCTGCCCGGCCCCTGGCCCACGGTCGTCGAGCGCACGCCGTACAGCAAGTACCGCTTCTATCCCAATGCACCCGACGGCAACGACTACGCGCGCGACGGCTACGTGATGGTCGTGCAGGACGTGCGCGGCAAGTTCGACTCGGAGGGCGTTTTCTCTTCCTATCCGCAGGAGGGTCCGGACGGCTTCGACACGGTCGAGTGGATCCGGAAGCAGCCCTGGTCGGACGGGCGCATCATCGCCACCGGATCGTCCTATTTCGCCTCGACGGCGCAGGCCATCCTGGTGCAGAACCCGCCGGGCCTGGTGGCGGCCGCCATCCGCGTCGGGCCGGGCAACTACCACGAGGACGGCGCCTGGCGCGGCGGGGCGTTCCTGCTGTCGCACAACGTCAACTACGTGCTCCGGCTGGCGGCCGAAGGCCAGGAGGCCGCGGCGAATCCCGCGGTTGAGGCGGCGCTGCAGGCGAACCGCGACATCGAGAACTCGCTGCGGCTGATGCGGCTGTCGCCCCTGACCAAGGGCTTCTCGCCGCTCGCGCTGACGCCCAGCTACGACGACTGGTACCAGGACTGGCAGAACCACGAGCTGTACGACGAGTACTGGCAGCAGATGGGCAACGGCGTCACGAAGCACTTCGCGAACGCCGCCGACGTGCCCATCCTGCTGATCGGCCAGTGGTACGACGCGTTCCTGGGCGGCACCCTGGATCAGCTCGCGGCGTACGGCGAGGGCCGGCAATCGCCGGTGCACCTCGTCATCAGCGGCGGCGAGCACGGCAACGTGTACTCGCTGCGCACCTATGCCGGCGACGTCGACCTCGGACCGACATCCCCGATACACGTCGGGACCGAGATGATGAGGTGGTTCGACCAGCACGTGAAGGGGAAGGACCGCGGCGTCGAGGCGGGCAACCTGATCCGCGCCTTCCGCATCGAGGGCGGCGAAGGCGTCATGAACGCCGCCGGCCGGCTGCAGGCGGGCGGCACGTGGCAGGAGTTCAGCGAGTGGCCGCCGGCCGATTCCAGCCCGATCAGCTACTACCTCGGCGCGGACCGCGGCCTGACGACGGCGTCGCCGACGACCGGCTCCATCACCTATGCGCACGATCCCGCGAACCCCGTGCCGGCGATCGGGGGCCGCGTGAGCTCCGGCCTGCCCGTGCGCGCCGGGCCGCAGGACCAGCGTTGCCGGATCGAGCTGCCGCACTGCGACGACGACCTGCCGCTGCGCTTGCGGCCCGACGTGCTCGTCTTCGAGACCCCGGCGCTGGAGGAGGACGTGGAGGTTTCCGGCCCCGTCGTGGCGCGCCTGTGGGTGTCGTCGAGCGCGGTCGACACCGACTTCGTGGTCAACCTGATCGACCAGTACCCGCCGTCGGCCGACTACCCCGAGGGCTACGCCATGAACGTGGCCGAGGGCATCGTGCGCGCCCGCTTCCGGTCGTTCGAGCAGGACCGGCCGAGCTTCCGCCGCGCGTACGCCGTCAAGGAGGAGCCGCTCGTCCCGGGCGAGATGGTCGAGGTCACGGTCGACCTGTGGAGCACCAGCTACCTGTTCCGCGCGGGGCACCGCATCCGCGTGGACGTGTCGAGCAGCAGCTTCCCGCAGTTCGACGTCAACCCGAACACCGGCGAGCCGTTCGCCAGGCGCGTGTCGCCGCCGGTGGTGGCGCAGAACACCATCTACATGGGCGCCGACCACGCCTCGAGCATCAGCCTGCAGGTGCGGCCGTAAAGGGAACGGTCGCCAGCCCTGGCCATGGCTGCAGCCGCTACGACCACATTCGCCGCTGCGAGAACGGCACGCCTGACGCTCCTCGAGCCAGCTCCCCGATAGGACGATGGCCACGCAGGCGGGAACGGCACCGCCGCGGACGGTGCTGCACGTCGGCTGCGGCAGCCCCAATCCCCTCAAGCTCCATCCGACCTTCCGCGGCGGCGCGTGGAAGGAGGTGCGGTTGGACATCGACCCGGCCGTGCGGCCGGACGTCGTGTGCGACATGCTGGACATGGGGGTTGTCGCGACGGCGTCCGTCGATGCTGTCTGGTCGTCGCACAACGTCGAGCACCTCTACGCCCACCAGGTGCCCATCGTGCTGGGCGAGTTCCGCCGCGTCCTGAAGCGCGGCGGGTTCGCGCTGATCACCCTGCCGGATCTGCAGACGGTTTGTCGCTACATCGCCGAGGACAAGCTGGAGGACGTGCTGTACGAGTCGCCGGCGGGGCCGATCCACCCGATCGACGTGGTGTACGGCCACCGGCCCTCGATCGGCAGGGGCAACCGGTTCATGGCGCACAAGACGGGGTTCACCGCCAAGAGCCTGCGGGCGAAGCTGGTGCGGGCGGGGTTCAGGAACGTGCGGGTCGAGCGCCGCGACTTCGATCTCTGGGCGGTCGGATACAAGCCTGCGGCCGGCGCGTCCTGAGCGGACGGTCGGACTGCGTCAGCGCCGCAGCGGATCGGCTTCGTCCCCGGATTCGGCGAACCCGAAGGCAAACCCGCCGCAGGCGCCGGTCGGTCCGGCGACGCACAGCGTGGCGGGATCCGGGCCGCGGCCTTCCGCGAAGGCGCGCTCGTCGGCGCGGGCGCCCGCCAGCAGCGCGGGCAGGCCGTAGTTGCCTTCGTGGCAGCGGGGCTCCTTGTAGATGCGGTTCGCCTCGTTGCTCTGCAGGCTCAGCTCGAAGGTGACCGTCCACGGCCGCACCCACGCGGTCGGATCCGTCATGGTGGCGACGTACTCGATCGTCTCGGCGTCGATGCGCCGCCAGCGCTCGACGAGGTGCAGGTTCTCGCGCGAGCCGTAGAAGTCGGTCTTCGGCGTGAAGTTGGTGACGTCCACCACCAGCGTGTCGCCCTCCCAGCGGCCGCGCGAGTCGCCCCGCCACTGGCGCACGCCGGCCGGCAGATGCGGCCGGTCGGTGACCGGGATGACCCGCTGCCAGCCCTGCCCCTGGCCGGTGTCGTAGAAGATCGACACGGCGTCGGGCGACTGCACGACCTGCAGGAAGAAGCCGGTGATGTTCCCGAAGTCCGGCAGGCGGTTGCCCATGCAGCGCTCCGACAGGCTGCGGTCCTCCGGGTGGTGCGAGCGGTTCACCTCGACGGTCAGGTAGTGGGGCGGCGCCTCGTCGCGGCGCGGCGACGGCGGCCCGTACGGCGGGCAGCCCGGCCGGCCCTGCCTGCAGGCTTCCGTGGCCTGCAGCAGCGCCCGGTTGTACTCGTCGGTCTCGTCGCGCCGCCGCTGCGCCTCGGGCGTCAGGGCCGGCAGCTTCCCGTCCGGCGGGTCGGTGATGAGCGAGGTGCGCCGGCCCAGGTGCTTGTGGGTCAGGAAGATCGTCGCGTCGTAGGCGCCGCCGACGTCCTGCTCGGTGCCGCGTGCCGCGCGCCGCCGGTACTGGCCGAGCAGCCGCGCGCGCTCGTTGTCGATGGCGGCCCGCTCTTCCTCCGTGAAGAACTCGCGGTCGGCGTAGCGGGCGGGCCGCTCGAGCGGCGTGTCGTAGTTGGTGGTCCAGATGCCCTGCAGGTCGGGATCGCCCCACGCGGTCAGCAGCGCCTCCCGATCCTGGCCGGCCACCGGCACCTGCGCCAGCTGCAGGAGCCCGATCACACCTGTCAGCACCGCCGCCGCACCGGTCACTTCCAGCCAGCGTCTTCTCATCTCGAACCTTTTCAGTCGACGACCGTGAAGTCGGCGGCCCACTCGTGCGGCCCCCAGTGCACGATCAACCGGCCGCTCCCGGCGCCTGCCGGCGCGAGCGTGACGCCCAACGGCCGGAACGCACCGTCCGACCGCGAGTAGTAGGCGTCCACCGCGGCCACGTCGTAGGCCGCGTCGTGCTGCGTGCCCCAGGAATCCGGCTCGTTGTTGAAGACGAACTGCCAGCCGTCGCCGGCGCGTTTCAGCCACAGGCCGTAGGACCCGGCGAAGCCCGGCGCCAGGTTGCCGGTCGGCAGGTCGGCCCCGCCGGCGCGCAGCCCGGCCTCGCTCCTCAGGCGCAGGACCGGCGCCCGGATCAGCTCGACGATCGCGCCGTCGGCCGTCGACGCCAGGGTCGGGTAGTCCTCGTCCTCGACGTCCACGCTCTTCCAGTAGAGGACGCTGACGCGGCGGCCGTCCGGGAGCACGAGCGCGGTCTCGTTCCGCTCGTCGAGCGTGTTGCTCCGGAAGATCGGGGTCGTGTCGGTATCGCGCTCGCGCGCCGTGCCGCTGCTGCCCGAGGTGAGCTGCGGCTGAGGCGGGCGCGGCGGCAGCTCGTCGAAGCGGAAGTCCGAGCTCCAGACATGCGCGCCCCAGCGCAGCACGAGGCGGCCGGCCTCGGCCGCCGTCGCGTGCAGCGCCGCGGTGAACGTGGGAGCCGCCGCGTCGGTCGGGCGATGCGCCAGCGGAATGATGCGCGGGTCGGGGCGGCCGGCCGCGTGGGCCTCGAGCTCCCAGCCCCGGACGGTCCGTGCCAGCCACAGCTCGTGGCTGACGGGCGGTGCCGGCGCCTCGTCGTCGGCCGGCCGCGACGCTTCGGCGTCCGGCACGACGGAGCCGATGCGCAGGGCGGGGTGGGCCGTGAGGCTGCCGATCCGCGCGCGGGCGCCGACGGCGCCCGCGAGCAGGGCCAGATGGGTCCCGCCGGCGGCCGACAGATCGGGCCGGAACGCCACGCTGATCAGTTGCGCGTCGAGCGTCAGCTCGGCGTGGATCAGGTTGTCAGCCGCGGCGCCGCGCGGCGGAGCCTGCGCGGTCGCGACTGCCGCCGCCAAACAGACGGTCAGCGCGCCGGCGGCGAGCCGGCGCGCTCCCAGGTGTTCCATGCGAACGAAGGTGCGGCCGTCAGTTGTCGTTGGTGGCCGCCGCAGCTGCCGGTTCGACCTCGGCATAGCCGATGAAGCCGAGCGACATCTCGTCGTCCGTCCGCGGACCGTGGCCCAACGCCAGATTCGGGTCGAAGCCCCTGCGCGCGGCCCGTTCGGACGTGTTGTCGTACCAGAAGTCGACGTCGATGCGCGTCCCCTTCGGCAGCAGCTTCGGCTCCTTGTACTTGTAGGTCACCTGCCAGTTCTGGTCGTACCGCGGCACGTCGAGCAGCAGCTCCTCGGTGCCGTCGGGGTAGATGGCGGTGTAGCGGGCCGCGGTGGCGCGCATGTGCGCGTGCGGCCAGTAGTTCAGCACCAGCGTGTCCTTCTCGAGCAGGCGCGACGAGCCGATCCGGTAGTTCGGATGATTCGGCGGAATCTCGAAGCTGCGATTCCCCACCGTGTCGTTCTTGACCTGGTAGCGCACCGGCCCGTCGGACACGAAGAAGCCGATCTCCGACTGGCTCCAGACGCCGGAGCCGGCCGCCGGCTCCTTGTGGTAGTGCATGTTGAAGGAGATCGTCGAGCCCTTCTCGAGCAGCACGCCGAAGCCCTCGGGCAGCATGGCGCCTTCGCCGCCCTCGGCGATGCAGCTCAGCAGCTGGCCGGCCGTGTCGGCGCCCTCGTCGACGACGGTCCCGTCGACCGGCACCTCGGCGTTCGGCGGCCGCACGGAGGCGCACATGTGGTGGACGACGCCGGCGGTGCCGGTCTTGAACTCCCAGCCCCTGACCCAAGTGTCTTCCGTCAGCTCTTCCTCGGTCAGCGTCTTGAAGAAGCGGATGTTGAGGTCGTAGATGTCGTCCTCGACGAAGTACGGCTCGGGCATCTTGAAGGTGAAGTCGGGCGTGCCGACCGACCAGCCGTCGCTGGCCTCCTCCATCCACTGCCTCGGGGCCGGCGCATCGGCGGCGTCACCGGCGGGGGCGCCGGCCTCGACCCAGCTCAGGATGGTGTCGATCTCGGCTTCGCTCAGGCCGCGCTCGTTCGAGAAGACGCCGGTGGGCGCCGACGCGAACCAGGGCGGCATCTCGCGCGCCTCGACCTTGTGCGCGATGGAGCGGGCCCAGGGCCGGGTCTCCTCGTAGCTCATGAACGACATCGGGGCGATGAGGCCGCCGATGTTCTGGCCGATCGGCCGATGGCAGCTCTGGCAGTTGCCCTGCATGATCGGCAGGATGTCCCGGTAGTACGTCACGGTTTCGGCGGCTTCGTTGCCGGCATGGGACGGCACGGCGACGGCCGGCACCAGACAGAGAGCGAGAACGGCGGCGAACGTGCGCTGGGATGTCATGGAGGTCTCCTTGCGAGAAGGTTGTACCACGGTCGTTGCGATGCCGGCAAGCGGCTTGTTGCGTTGACAGACAAATGTATGCCATAGTCCCGCAGATGGGACGGACGCGCCCCGGTGAGACGCGCGGGAAGGTGTTCGCGTTCGTGCGGGAGCGGCTGCTCGCGGGGCAGCCCCCCACGGTGCGCGAGGTGCAGCAGGCGTTCGGCTTTCGGGCGGTCCAGACGGCCAGGCAGCACCTCGAGCAGCTCGTCGCGGAGGGCCGGCTGGTGGCCGGCCGGCACAAGGCGCGCGGGTACGGCCTGCCGGCGCTGGCCGGGGGCGCGCGCACCGTGCTGGCGCCGCTGCTCGGCCAGGTCCCGGCCGGCGCGCTCGACGAAGCCATCGAGGATCCGGACGGCTACCTGCCGGTCGCCGCCCGGGGCGCCGCCGACGACGAGCTGTTCGCGCTGCGGGTGCGCGGCGAGAGCATGACCGGGGTGGGCATCCTGCCGGGCGACATCGTGATCGTGCGCCGGCAGCCGACCGCCGCCCCCGGCGACATCGTCGTGGCGCTGGTCGACAGCGACGCCACGGTCAAGACCTTCAGGCCGCGGGGACGTGACGTGGAGCTGCGCCCCGAGAACCCGGCCTTCGATCCGATCGTGCTCGACGCCGGCGCGGTGGTCCTCCTCGGGAGGGTGATCGAGGTCCGGCGCATCCTGTGAGCCCGCGCCGCGGGCTCCCGACGCGAGGCATGCGACAACCATGGCGAACGCAGCGATAAGGCTCGACGAACTCGTCTCCGCGTCCCGGACCTGGGTGAACCGCGCCCTGTCGGCCCCGGCCCCGGCGGCCTGGACCAGCGCCGCGCTCGGCGGCTGCCTGGCGGAGCTGTCGGGCACCGGCGCCTCGCCTTCGCTCACCCTGGCGCTCGGTCTGGTGCGCCAGGTTCAGCAGCAGGGCGAGCCGGTGGTGTGGATCAGCCCGGCCGGGAGCACCTTCTTCCCGCCCGATGCGGCGGATGGCGGCGTCGACCTGGCGGCGCTGCCGTTGATTCGGCTTGCCGGCGTGCGCCGGCGGGTGCGGGCCGCCGAGCAGCTGGCCCGCTCCGGCGCCTTCGGGCTGCTGGTCGTCGACCTGGGCGACTGCCTCGATCTGCCGCTCGGTACGCAGACCCGGCTGGCCGAGCAGGCGCTCGCCCACGGCACGCTCATCCTCTGCCTGACGGCCAAGACCGAGCGCCAGCCGTCGCTCGGGTCGCTCGTCTCGGTGCGCGGGCACACGCGGGGCATGCGCCGCGGGGACGGCCGCTTCGCGTGCCAGGTACGCATGCTCAAGGACAAGCGGCGCGGCCCGGGATGGAGCGCCGAGGAGTGGTGTCGTGGACCGGATGGCGTGCGTTGAGCTGCCGGCCTTTCCGCTCCAGCTCCTGCTGAAGCGCCATCCCGGCTGGACCGACCGGCCGGTGGCGGTGGTCGACCGCGACAAGCCGCAGGGCGTCGTCCTCTGGATGAACGGGCCGGCGCGCGCGGCCGGCATCCGCAAGGGGATGCGCTACGCCGCCGGCCTGTCGCTGGCGCGCACGCTGCACGCCGGCGAGGTGCCGCCCGCGGACGTCGAGCAGGGCGTGGCGGACGCGCTCGCCCGGCTGCGCCGTTTCAGTCCGGGCGTCGAGCCCTGCCGGGACGAGCCGGGGGTCTTCTGGCTGGATGCCTCCGGTCTGTCGCACCTGTACGCATCGCTCCGCCAGTGGGCGGACGAGATTGCCGCGGCGCTCCGCACGGGCGGATTGCAGGCGGCGGCCGTCGTCGGCTTCACGCGGTTCGGCACCTATGCGATCGCCAAGACCGTCACGGCCGGGCAGGTGGCGGTGGTCCGGGATGCGGCCAGGGAGCGGGTGCTGGCCGGGCAGACGCCGCTGGAGCGGCTGGGCATCGACCCGGGGCTCCGCGACAGCCTGGGGAAGCTCGGCGTCCGCACGGTGCGGGCCTTCCTGCAGCTGCCGCCCGCCGGGCTGCGCCGCCGCTTCGGTCCGGAGGCGCAGCGCCTGCACCGGCTGGCCGCCGACGATCTGCAGGTGCCGCTGCAGCCGCTGCGGGTCACGGATCCGCTCTCCGCGCAGCACTACTTCGACGCGGCCGAGACCGACGTGCAGCGCCTCCTCTTCTTCGTCAAGCGCCTGCTGGACCGGCTGCTGATCGCCGTCGTCGAGCGCCACGAGCAGCTGGCCGAGCTGACGCTGCACCTGCGGCTGGACCGCAACGCTTCGCACACCGAGCAGATCCGCCCCGCCGCGCCCACGCTGGACGTCGGCCAGCTGATGAATCTGGTGCGGCTGCGCCTCGAGGCGCTGGCGCTGCGCGCAGGGGTCACCGAGCTGCGCGTCACCGGCCGCGCCGTCAGGACCGCGGCCGCGCAGCAGGGGCTGTTCGTCGAGCGGCCGCGCCGCGACCTGGCGGCGGCCAACCGCGCGCTGGCCCGCATCCGGGCCGAGTTCGGCGACGACGCGGTGCTGCGGGCGCGTCTCACCGAAGGACACCTGCCGGAAGCGCAGTTCGCCTGGGAGCCGCTCGCTGCGCTGGCGCGTTCCGCGCCGCGCGAGGTTGCCTGCCGGCCGCTGGTGCGGCGCATCCATGCCCGGCCGGTGCCGCTGCCGCCGCGACCGCGGCACGAGCCGGACGGCTGGCTGGTGCGCGGCGGCGTCTCCGGCCACGTCAGGGACCTCGCCGGGCCCTACCTGGTGTCCGGAGGGTGGTGGCGGTCGGCGGTGCACCGCGAGTACTACTTCGCCCGGATGCGTGACGGCGACGTGCTCTGGATCTACTACGACCGGCCGCACCGGCGGTGGCGCTGGCAGGGACAGGTGCAGTAGCAGCGCGGTCCAGCCGGGAGGCCCGTGGTGCCCGCGTTGCACCGAGAGAGGCGAGGCGCCCGGCTGACAAGGCGTGACGAGGGAGCATATTGGCCATATGCGACCGAGGAAACAACGCCGTCAGGCGGGATGCATCGCCTCTCGAATGCAGCGGGCCCATGTCGTACGCCGCGCTCTGGTGCAAGAGCAACTTCTCGTTTCTCGAAGGGGCCAGCCACCCCGAGGAGCTGGTCGAGCAGGCGCATGCGCTCGGGCTGCAGGCGCTGGCCCTGACCGACCGCGACGGCGTCCACGGCATGGTGCGCGCGCACGTGAAGGCGCGGGAGCTCGGCGTGTCCCTGCTCGTCGGCGCCGAGGTCACCGTCGCCGATGCCGACGCCGATGCCGCCGAGGCTGCGGCGCCCGCCTCCACCTGCGTGCTGCTCGCGGCGGATCGCACCGGCTACGCCAACCTCTGCCGGCTGCTCACCGCCGGCCGGCTGCGGCGGCCGAAAGGCGAGTCGCGCGTCACCTGGCCGGAGGTCTGCGAGCGGGCCGAAGGGCTCATCGCGCTCTGGGGCGGCGGCCGCAGCCTGCTGGTCCGCACCGCCGAGCCGGACCCGCTCGCCGGACTGCTGCGCGAGGCGTTCGGGGACCGGCTCTATGCGCTGGCGGCCCGGCACCGGCATGCCGGGGAGGTCCGCCAGGAGGCGCGCCTGCGGCGGCGCGCCGAGCGGGCCGGCCTGCCCCTGGTCGCCGCCGCCGAGGTGCTGTATCACACGCCGGCGCGCCGCGATCTCCAGGACGTCCTCACCTGCATTCGCCACGGCGTCACGCTGGCCACCGCCGGCCGCTTGATCAGGCCGAACGCCGAGCACGATCTGAAGGCGCCCCACAGGCTGGCGCGGCTGTTCGCCGACGAGCCGGCGCTCGTCGAGCGGACGCGCGAGGTGGCGTCGCGCTGCGCCTTCACCCTGTCCGAGATCCGCTACCGCTATCCGGCCGAGCGGCTGCCCGACGGCCGGACGTCGTCGGCCTGGCTGCGCGAGCTCACCCTCGACGGCGCGCGCGCGCGCTTCGGCAGCGATGTGCCGCCGGCCATCCGCGAGCAGATCGACAAGGAGCTGGCGCTGATCGACGAGCTCGACTACGGCGGCTACTTCCTGACGATGTGGGAGATCGTCCGCTACTGCCGGGAGCAGGGGATTCTCTGCCAGGGCCGCGGCTCGGCGGCGAACTCGGTGGTCTGCTATTGCCTCGGGATCACGGCGGTCGATCCGACGCGGGTCGAGCTGCTGTTCGAGCGGTTCCTGTCGCGCGAGCGGCACGAGCCGCCCGACATCGATCTCGACATCATGCACGCGCGGCGCGAGGAGGTGATCCAGCACGTCTACCGGAAGTACGGCCGCGACCACGCCGCCATGGTGGCGAACGTCATCCGCTACCGCGGACGGTCCGCCGTGCGGGAGGTGGGCAGGGCGCTGGGGATCTCCGCGACGGCGGTCGACCGCCTCGCGAGGCTGCTGTCGCACGGCAATGCGCTCGACGCGGCCGGGCTGGCGTACGCCGGCCTCGATCCGGCCTCGCCGCTCCACGATCACCTCTTCAGGCTGTGCGAGGAGATCCGCGACGTCCCGCGGCACCTCTCGATTCATCCGGGCGGCTTCCTGCTCGGCCACGAGCCGGTCCACGACCTGGTGCCCGTCGAGAACGCGGCGATGCCGGGCCGGACGGTCATCCAGTGGGACAAGCACGACCTGGAGGACCTCGGCCTGTTCAAGGTGGACCTGCTGGGGCTCGGCGCCCTGACGCAGCTCGACCTCGGCTTCCGGCTGCTCGAGCGGCATTACGACCGGCGCCTGTCGCTCGACCGGATTCCGCCGGACGACCCGCAGACCTACGACCGGATCTGCCGCTCGGATACGGTCGGCGTCTTCCAGATCGAGAGCCGCGCGCAGATGGCGATGCTGCCGCGGCTCCGGCCGCGCCACTACTACGACCTGGTCATCGAGGTGAGCATCGTGCGGCCCGGTCCGATCACCGGCGGGATGGTCCATCCCTATCTGCGGCGGCGCAGCGGCGAGGAGCCGGTGGTCTACCCGCACGCCTGCCTCGAGCCGGTGCTGCGCAAGACGCTCGGCGTGCCGCTGTTCCAGGAGCAGGTGATGAGGCTGGCCGTGGTGGCGGCCGACTACACGCCGGGCGAGGCCGATCAGTTGCGCCGCGACATGGCGGCCTGGCACCGCACCGGGCGGATCGAGCGGCATCACGAGCGGCTGGTGACCCGCATGATGGCGAAGGGGATCGATCGGGAGTTCGCCGAGCGGGTGTTCGAGCAGATCCGCGGGTTCGGGGATTACGGCTTCCCCGAGAGCCACGCCGCCAGCTTTGCGCTGATCGCGTATGCCACGGCCTGGCTCCGCTGCCACTACCCGGACGTGTTCACGTGCTCGCTGCTCAACGCGCAGCCGATGGGTTTCTACACGCCGGCGACGATCGTCGAAGACGCGGTGCGGCACGGCGTGGCGGTGCGCCCGGTCGACGTGACCGCCAGCGACTGGGACTGCACCCTCGAGCCGGATGACACGGAGGAGAGGTTTTCTGTACGCATGGGGCTGCGGTACGTGAAGAGCTTTTCCGAGGATCGGGACTGGCGGCGCCTGGCGGCGGCCCGCGCGGAGCGGCCGTTCGCTTCGCTGGCGGACTTCACCCGCCGCACGGGGCTCGACGAGCGCATCCTGCGGCGGCTGGCCGAGGCGGGCGCGCTCGCGCCGTTCGAGGGCCGGCGCCGGGCCGCGCTGTGGGCGGCGCACGGGCTCGGCAAGACGCCTGCTACCCCGCTGCCGCTTGCCGCGTCGGAGCCGCTGCCCGAGTTCGCACCGCTCGACGACTTCCAGACCATCGACTGGGACTACCGCTTCAGCGGACACAGCACCCGTGGCCATCCGCTGGCCCCGCTGCGCGAGGCCCTGGCGGCGCAGGAGCTGCCCGACGCCCGCACCGTCGCCGGGCTGCCGGACGGCCGCCAGGTGCGCTACGCCGGCCTCGTGATCTGCCGCCAGCGGCCCGGCACCGCGTCGGGCGTGACCTTCATGACGCTCGAGGACGAGACCGGCTTCGTGAACGTCGTCATCTGGAGCCGCGTGTTCGACGACTACGCCGTGCTGGCGCGGACCGCGTCGTTCCTCGGCGTGAGCGGGAAGCTCCAGTCCGGGTCGGGGGTGGTCCACGTCGTGGCCGATGCGCTCTGGACGCCGGAGATCCCGAGCCGCCCGCCGACCGCCGGCAGCCGGGACTTCCATTGAATGGACCAGAACCAAGGCCTATAATCTGGTCTGGAGAGACGCCATGACCACTGTTCCGCTGTCACAGGCCAAGACCCATCTCGCGAAGCTCCTCGCGGACGTCGAGGCGCTCGGCGAAGAGGTGGTCATCACGCGTTCCGGACGTCCCGTGGGCGTGCTGCTCTCGTTGACCGACTACGAAGGCCTGATCGAGACGCTGGAGATCCTGGCGGACCAGGATCTGGCGAAATCGATCGAGCAGGGCCTGGCGGAAACGGAAGCGGGCGAGGTGCTGAAGCACGAGGACGTCTGGGATGACGTGGAACCTCGTCTACGCGACTAGCGCCGCCCGCGCCATCAAGAGGCTCGATCCCGCCGTCCGCCGGCGCCTGCTCGCTGCCCTGCTCACGCTCCGTGCGGATCCCGAACGCGGCAAGCCGCTGCAACTCGCCCTCAAGGGACTGCGCTCCTGGCGCACCGGCGACTACCGGATCGTCTACCGCCTCACCGAATCCCGCATCGAGATTCTGGTCGTCGCCGTCGGCCACCGGCGCGAGGTCTACGCGCGGCTGAAGAAGATGCTGGACGCCTGACACCGAGCGGCCGCCCCGAACAAGCCGCCGCCGGCCGGCAGCCGGGACTCACCGACGCCGGCGTCGGCCCGCCGTACGTCAGGGCGCGCCGAGCGTCAGCCCCGCGCCGGCGGCGATCTCGCCGATGCGGGCAGCCTGCCCGGGGTTCGCGCCCATGACCTCCCGAATGCGCCGGACGACCTGCGCCCGCTCCGCCTCCACGGCGTCCTGCACCCCGGCCGCGGCGCTCTCGACGGCGGCGTAGCAGTCGGCCTCGTAGGTGATGGCGCCGCACTGCGCGGTCAGCTCCGCCAGCAGCGCGGCGGTTCCGGCGCGCGCCGCCGGCGCGCCGCCCCCCGTGCCGCGGAAGCGCTGCTCCGCCTGCTGGATCTCGGCCTGGGCGCCGCGCAGGATGTTGGCCGTCTCGGTGCCCGCCTGGAAGCAGGTGAACGCCGGCCGGTCGGCCCAGCGCAGCGGCGCGCAGGCATGGATGCCGGCGTCGACGGCGGCCGCGGCCACCTCGGTGATCAGCGCCTCGTACTCCGGGTCGCCCTCGCCGAAGCCCGAGAAGTTGCCCAGGTCGCCGCTGGCCGCGAACAGCGCCGTCACGCCCGGGATGCGGGCGATCTCGCGGGCGTTCTCCACGCCCTCGAGCGTCTCGATCATCAGGATCAGCACGACGTTGTCGTTCCAGGTCTGGCGGTAGCCGCCGGGCACGCCCGTCCACATCTCGCGCGGTCCCTGGCCCCCGCCGAAGCTGCGCCGGCCGAGCGGGGGAAAGTAGGTCCAGTCGACCGCGGCCTGCGCCTCCTC
This sequence comes from Vicinamibacterales bacterium, assembly GCA_963665465.1. Classification (GTDB taxonomy): domain Bacteria; phylum Acidobacteriota; class Vicinamibacteria; order Vicinamibacterales; family UBA8438; genus JAAXGX01. The sequence goes on along the minus strand of OY762226.1, from coordinate 934,532 downwards.
GACGCTGTCGACGGTCGGCACCACGACCACCAGGGCGCCCATGTCCGTAGCGTGCTGGATCTCGCGCTCGTCGGCGTAAGCGCGCGCGCGCCGGGCGCCGCCGGCCCCGGGCAGGTGCGCCACATGCGCGCCACCTGCTCCCAGGAGATCGCCTCGTGCTGCATCTCCACCCAGACGAAGTCGTACCCGGCCCCGGCCATGGCGCAGTACGTCCGCGGATCGATCGCCCGGACCGTGCCGCCTATCATCGGGCCGCCGGCGACCAGTTTCCGCTTGGCCGGATTCCAGATCTCCGGCGCCTGCCCGTCCGGCAGCTCGAAGCGCGTCCCGTAGTCGAACTCCGCGGCATCGAACCCCTGGCCGGACCCGGCCGGCTGGGCGCCGGCGTCCCGGGCGCTGCCGGCCAGCAGCACGCCGGCCGCGGCGGCAATGGCGGTGACGAACGTGGCGATCTTCATTGACACCCTCGCTTGCTTGACAGTGTGGTCTTGCGCTACCCGCGTTTCCGGAAGGCGATGTTCCAGGCCCGCGAGGTGCTCACCGTGAACCCGGAGACCGCGCCCGCGTCGTCGCGCCGGAACGTGAAGTACCAGGCCCGGCCGTAGAAGCCGTCGGCGAACGTCGGCGCCAGCGGAATGCGGCCCAGCTTGCGGTTCCGGAGGACGAGCCGGCCTGCCTCCACCCGGAAGGTGTACTCCACGGCGAGGTCGTCGCTGTAGTACGACCCGGCGTAGGCCGCGAGCGCCTCCGCCGAGGGGCGGACGGGCAGCGCGCGGCTGTAGACGGGCCGCGGCGGGCCGCCGACACGGAGCGTCGGCGCACGGCCGCCGCCGCCGGGCGTGAACGTCACCTCGGTGGTCCCCCCGAGGCGGAACCTGCCGTCGGCGGTCCGCCGCAGCGGCTGCTCGACACCTCCGGCCAGCAGGACGAGATCGTCGCCGCGAGCGACGACACGCAGCGGCACGTCGTTGCCGGGCCGCCGGTAGTAGCCGGCCAGGTCGGCCGCAGCGGTCGGCTCGATGCCGGCCTCGCCGAGCCCGGGCGCCGGCGCGCGGGGACGCCGCGGCGCGGACCGCCCGCCCGCGTCGCGGGCCGGGCCGGCCACGCTGGCCGGCGGCGGCAGGACGACGTCGGCGATCTGGCGCGCCAGGCGTCCCGGGGCAGCGGTACCGGTGTTGCACAGCACCGCCACCGCGAGGTCCTCGTCGGGAAAGCGGAGGAACTCGCTGCGGTAGCCGGCGTCCGTGCCGCCGTGGCCGATCGTGCGCCGCCCGCGGTGCGTCCCGTGCGCCAGCCCGAACGCGTACGAGAGGCGCGCGCCGTCGTCCAGCATGCCGTGCGCCTGCAGCCGCCGGAGCACGTCGCGGCCGCCGACCTCCCCGCTGGTGAAGTTGCGGTTCCAGTGGGCGAGGTCCTCGACGGTGGTGAACAGGCTGGTGGCGCCGACGATGGCGAAGTCGGGGATGCTGAGCCGGTAGCGGCCGAAGCCGTCCCGCGCGTAGGCGTACGCGCGGTCGCGGACCAGCATGGTGTGATCGTCCCGGAACACCGTGCGCGTCATCCCGAGCGGCCGGAACAGCCGTGCGCTCGTGAACGCGCGCAGCGTCTGTCCCGACACCCGCTCGACGACGACCGCCAGCAGCGTGTAGCCCGAGTTGCTGTAGACGTAGTCGGTGCCGGGGGCGAAGTTGAGGGCGGTCTGCCGCGACAGCAGGTCGAGCACGTCGGCCTGGCGGATGACGTCGCCGCCCCAGCGCCAGCCGGCCATCTGCAGCATGGCCCACTGGTCGCGGAGCCCGCTCGTGTGGTGGGCGAGGTGCCGCAGCGTGATCGGCGCGCCGAAGTCCGGCAGCTCCGGGACGTGGCGCCGGATGTCGTCGTCCCAGGCGACCTCGCCGTCGGCTGCCAGCAGCCCGAGCGCCAGCGCCGTGAACTGCTTGGACACCGAGGCGACGTGGAAGACCGTCGACGGCGTGATCGGGACGTCGTACTCGAGGTTGGCGGCGCCGTACCCCTTGGCGAAGAGCAGCTCGCCGCCCCGCATGATTCCCACCGCGCAGCCCGGCGTGCGCGGTCCGGTCCAGCGCGCGAAGAGGGCGTCCACGCGCGGCTCGAGCCCGTCGCGTTGCGCGGTGCTCCGGAGCACCGCGGCGGCGGCGAGCATGCCGATCACCGCCAGCGCCCCGATGGCGACGCGAAACCGCCAGAGCGGCGCGGTCATCGCGTGCAGGTTAGTCGACCCGCCGCGCTGCCGCAACCGGCCAGTCGCCCGCAGGGTCCGGGCCGGGTCCGACAGGGGATGGACGTGCTACGCTTCGACCGGCCGGTAGCATGAGGCGCACTGGCTCCGCGATGCGCAAGACCCTCTATCTCGCGAATCCCTACGGTTTCTCGACGCAGCAGCGGCAGGGGCCGCTCGCGGCGCTCGTCGCGGCGCTGGCGGCGGCCGGCGCCGAGGTGTGGGAGCCGTTTGCGCGCAACGATCCGGGCGAGAGGACGGGCGGCAACTGGGCCCATCGGATCGCCCGCGCCGACGTGCGCGACGTGCAGGCGGCCGACGGGCTGTTCGCGGTGGTCAACGGCTGCCCGCCCGACGAAGGGGTCATGGTGGAGCTGGGCCTGGCGATTGCCTGGAACAAGCCGACCTTCCTGTTCCGGGACGACTTCCGCCGCTGCAGCGACAGCGACATCTACCCGCTGAACCTGATGCTGTTCGCGGGCCTCCCGGCATCCGGCTGGGAGGCGTACTGGTACGGCTCGGTCGAGGAGATCGCCGATCCCGGCAAGGCGCTCGCGCGCTGGCTGCGAGGGGAGACGCTGCCGGGCCGTTGACCCCGCGGCCCCGGGAGCCCGGCCCGCGAGTCGTCGCCTGCGGCGACACGTTCCCGCCCTCTCATCGCAGGTCCTCTCGATCCCCGCGCGGTGCAGCGCGGCGATCGTCTCATCCCGCGATCGACCGCCAGTTCGCGGCCAGGTGCTCGGCCGTGCGCCAGGCGAGGGCCTGCGCGGTCAGGGTCGGGTTGTGGGCTCCGCTCGTCCCCATGACCGACGCGCCGAGGACGCCGAGGTTCGGCGCCTCGTGGGCGAAGCCCCAGCGGTCCACGACGTTCGTCTCCGGGTTGTCGCCCATGCGGGTGCCACCGTAGGCGTGGGTGGTCGGGCCCATCGTGCCGAGGCCGCCGCGGATCACGTCGATGGCCCCCGCCTCGCGGAACCACTCCTCCATCCGGTCCTGGATGAAGTCGTTGATGCGGTGCTCGTTCTCGCGGTAGTCGGCGGTGATGCGGCAGACGGGGTCGCCCAGCGGGTCGGTGAGCGTCGGGTGCAGGTCGAGGTAGTTGCCCTCGTAGGGCAGCGTCGTCTTCTGGAGGTAGGAGCCGCACGTGCGGTCGGCGTTCTCCATGACGAACGCCTTCCACGCCGAGCCCCAGGACGGCGCACGGCCGAAGGTGCTCATGCTGGCCGCCTCGATGGGCCGGCGGTCGGAGTAGACCCAGAGGTTGCCGCCGCCGATGAAGTCGACGTCGGCGTGGTCGAAGTTGTCGTCGGCCCAGTCGTCGACCGCCACGCCCTGCGCCGGCAGCCCGTACCAGCGGTTGAGGTCGTGCGGGAAGAGCGCCGTCACGCCGCCGAGCTGCGCGTGGCTCAGGTAGTGCCGGCCGACCTGCCCGCCGTTGTTGGCGAGCCCGCGCGGATAGGCCGCCGACTTCGAGAGCAGCAGCAGGCGCACGTTCTCGTAGGTGTAGCTGGCCAGGAGGACGACGCCGGCGGGCTGGACGCAGGTTTCGCCGTCCTTGACGTACTCGACGCCGGTCGCGCGCCCGTCGCCGTCGACGCGGATCGCACGCGCGTGGGCCTCGGTCACCACGTCGAGGCGCCCGGTCGCCTGCGCGCGCGGGATGGTCGTGACCGCGGTCGAGTTCTTGGCGTCGAGGTGGCAGCCGCCACGGTTGCAGAAGCCGTGGTACTCGCAGGCTGCGCGCTCGTCGTAGCGCTCGCTGTTGACGGCGGCCGGACCGGGGAACGGATGCCAGCCGAGTCGCCGCGCGGCGCCGGTCATCAGCTCCGTGAAGCCCGTGCCGCGCAGCGGCGGCATCGGGTAGGGGCGGCGGCGCGGGCCCTCGAAGACGTTGCCGCGCTCGTCGATCACGCCGCCGACGTTGCCGGCCTGCCCGGACACGCCGATGGCGTGCTCCACGTGGTCGTAGTACGGCTCGAGCTCCTCCAGCCCGAACGGCCAGTCCTCCACCGTCGTGCCGGCCGGCAGCCGCGACGTCCCGTAGCGACGGGCGGTCTCGCTCGCGACCTGGAAGTCCCACGGGTTCAGCCGCCAGCTCTGGGCCCAGTAGTGGAGCGTGGTGCCGCCGACGGCGTTCATCATCGGGTGGATCGCAGCCCGCGTCTCCGGCGCCGACGCATCCCGCCGATGCACGGGGACCTCGCGGTTCGCCTTCTGCACGGAGTCGGGCCAGCCGCGGTAGTTGTTGAACAGCTCGTCCGGGGCGTGGTCGCGGGCGCTCAGCCAGCGGCCCGCCTCCAGGCCCACCACCTCCAGCCCCGCCTCCGCGAGCGGCAGGACGGCAACGCCGCCCGCCGCGCCGAGGCCGATGACGGCGACGTCGGTCTTCGGGAGCTCAACGGCCACGGATCCTCCTCCTGCGGGCGGCGGCGAACGCCGGGTAGTCGTAGGCCGAGACCTGCCGCGCCGGCGGCACGACATCCATCCGCTGCAGCGCCGGCGCGACCGCGGTGCGGACGCCCGGGTAGCCGATCAGCTCCCAGCCGACGAAGCCCTCGTTCCCGCCGTACGCGGGGTCCGAGAAGGTGCCCTGGAGGGTGTGCGAGCGGACCATCGCGAAGAACGCCGCCGAGCCGCCGGCGAATCCCGCCGCCGAGCCGCGCTCGACCGCCCGCAGCACGTCGTCCCGAGCAGCGGCCGGGAGACGAGCGAAGCGGCCCCCCGCCGCGGTCTCCGCGAAGCGATCGAGGGCGGCCAGCCCCGCGCGGTAGGCCGGGAGCGACGGGGCCAGCGCGCCGCCGAGCGCGCGGTCGACGTAGCGGGCCGCGCGGGCCTCCGCGGCACCCGGCCCGTGCTCGTCCGTCGGGATCAGCCGGGCCGCGACCGCCTCCAGCGTTTCCCCCTCCGCCGCGGTCAGCGTCTCGAACGACGCGCCGGCGGGCGCCTGCCCGCCGGCGCCGACCGCTCCCGCGGGCGACCCCAGCGGAACCGCCGCCGCGGCGCCGGCGACCGCTCGCTTCAGCCATTCGCGCCGGGACAGAGTCGCGCTCATGGCACCCTTATAGCACGGCCGCGGCGCGGGGTTTCACCACGGACTGCTAGAAGTCGAAGCGCGTGGCGACGCCGAAGCGCCGGGGCGGGTTGGTCAGAAAGCCCACCCGGGCCAGCGTGCCCCGCTCCTGGTCCAGCGCCAGGAACGCGCGCTCGTCCGTGACGTTGTGGATGAAGAAGGCGATGTCCCAGACGCCGTCGAGCACGCCGACGCGGACGTTGAGGATGTTGTAGGCCGGCAGCTCCGGATCGAAGGCGAAGGTGCTCTGCGTCAGCGGCCCGCCGATCGTGTTCGGCAGCGCGAGCAGGTCGACGGTGCCGAAGCCGGCCGCCTGGTCGCCGATCTGCGTATAGCGTGATCCGACGTGCTGGAACGTGCCGCTCAGGTAGCCCACCCAGCCGCCCATCAGCCAGCGCCACGTCGCGGCCGCCGTGGCCTGGACCAGCGGCGTGGTCGGCATGCGCTTGCCCGCCTCGATGCCCGCGATGATGCCGGTGGAGCTTCCGTCGGCGTCGAACGATTCCAGCGTCGACTGCAGCCGGCCGTCGGCCACGCTGGCGGCGACGGCGAAGTCGAACAGGGGCGTCGGCTGCGCGGCAAGCTCGAGCTCCATGCCGGCGCTGCGCGATTCCGGCACGTTGAAGATGATGCGCGACGAGCAGGAGCCTGCCGTCACTGTCGCCTGCAGGTTGCGGATGTCCATGTAGAAGCCGGAGACGTTCAGCGTGCCGCGGCCGCCGAGGAACGTGGACTTGGCGCCTGCCTCGTAGTTCCAGAGCTGCTCGTCCTCCCAGGTATCCCGGTTGCCGAACGTCTCCAGGTCCCGCGGCGTGCAGACCGGCGTGTTGAGCGGATCGTTGATGCCGCCCAGGCGGAAGCCCTTCGAGACCTGGGCGTTGACCTGCGTGCTGCCGGTGACGTCGTAGCTGGCGATGACGCGCGGCGCCACGCCCCTGGCCGCGATGTCGCCGTGGCTGGTCCCCGCCTCGGCATAGATGCCGTCGAACGTCTGCATGCGTTGCTCGTCGAAGTCGTACCAGCGCAGGCCGCCGGTCAGATGGAACCGCTCGGTGACGGCCACCGACACCTCGCCGAACAGGGCGAGCTGGTCGAAGTCGTACAGCAGGTTCGACCAGAACAGCTCGTCGCGGGCCGCGTGCTCGCCCCGGGTCGGGATGCCGGAGGCGGCCTCGAAGCCGGTGATCGGCAGGTTCTGGCCGTAGCGCCGCCGGGCGCTGCTGTAGAAGAGGCCGCCGACCCAGTCGACGCGTCCGGCAGCGCCCGACAGCCGCAGCTCTTCCGTCACGGCCTCCGCGGTCGTGGTGTCGATCAGCGGCGCGTCGAGCGTGTAGACGTGCTCGGGGAGCCCGATGGTGCCGCCGGCCACGCTGGCGGCCAGCGCCGTGGAGTCGCGGACGACCTCGACGTCGCGGTTGGTGACCGACGTGATCGACGTCAGCAGCACGTGGCCGAAGTCGTACTCCACCTTCACGTCGCCCAGCATGAACTGGTCGCCGTAGGGCTCGTCGAACTGCGTGAACAGCTGGCGCTCGCCGAGCGCGAATGCCGGCCGCGTGGTGGTGAACGGATTGGCGAGGATGTTGTACACGTCAATCCGGTTCCAGCCGTCCATCGACACGTCCTGGTACATGACGCGCGGGGTGATCGAAAAGCGTTCGTTGGGCTGCACGAGCACGGCCACCCGCGCGCCGGTTCGGCGGCCGCTGTTGACGTCCTCGCCGATGCTGCCGTCGGGCTGCACGGCGTCCATGAAGCCGCCGAGCATCGTGTTGTAGGCCGTGACGCGGGCCGCCGCCGCCGCGCCGAGCGGCACGTTGAGGGCGACCTTGGTGTTGTTGCCGAACCCGCCCGCACTGAGCGCGTCGAATCCGAGCTCGCCCGTTCCCTCGAGGACGCCGAGCTGCGGCTGGTTGGTGATGTAGCGCACCGTGCCCGACAGCGAGCCCGATCCGAACAGCGTGCCCTGCGGGCCGCGCAGCACCTCGACGCGCGACATGTCGAACAGATCGATGTCGGGCGTGAAGAGCGACAGCGAGACGACCGACTCGTCGAGATAGACGCCCACCTGCTCCTTGACGCCGGGCTGGTCGCGGACGATCTGTCCGGCCGAGACGCCGCGTATCGCGATCTGGCTCTGGCCGGGGCCGAGGTTCTGGACCGAGAAGCCGGCCACGTTCGCCGAGACGTCCTCGATGCTCCGGGCGCCCCGGTTGCGCAGCGTCTGCTGCGTCGGCGCGGCCATGGAGAAGGGCACCGACTGCAGGTTCTCCTCGCGCTTGCGGGCGGTCACCCGGACCGTCACCTCCTCGGCGAACTCCGGCACCTCGCCGGACTCCGGCTGCTCGTCCTCCTGCGCCGCCGCCGGCAGCGCAAGCGCGAGCGCCGCGAGCGCGGGCACCGCGGCTCCGAACACGGACTGCCGGCGGACCGCCGGTCGCTGCCCCGCGTCGATCGTGGTCATGGCCGATGTCTCCTCACAGCCGCCCCCCGGGACGCCGCGAACGGCGGGTGTCAGCCGCGCACCTCGTCGCTCTCGATGCGGCCGTCGACGAGCCGAATCAGGCGCCGCGCGCGCCCCATCACCCGCGGATCGTGCGTCGAGAAGAGGAAGGTGACCCGCTGCTCCCGGTTCAGGCTCTCCATCATGTCGAGCAGGGCGTCCGCCGTCGTGGAGTCGATGTTGGCGGTCGGCTCGTCCGCGAGCACGACGGCCGGCCCGGCCGCGATCGCCCGCGCGATGGCCACGCGCTGTTGCTGGCCGCCGGAGAGCTCGAGCGGTCGCCGGTGCTCCAGTCCTTCCAGCCCCACGCGGGCCAGCAGCCGCATGACCCGCTCCCGGCGCTCTGCCGCGGCCACGCCCTGCACGGCCATCACGATCTCGGCGTTCTCGCAGGCGCTGAGAATGGGGATGAGGTTGTAGGCCTGAAACACGAAGCCGATGCGGTCGCGCCGCAGGCGGCTCAGCGCCTGGCGGGACAGCGTCCCGAGGTCCGCGCCCTCCAGGCGGACGGTCCCCGAGGTGGGTGTGTCCAGCGCGCCGATCAGATTGAGCGCGGTCGTCTTGCCGGACCCCGACGGGCCGCTGATGGCCGTGAACTCGCCGCCGCGCACCGCCATGGCGATCCCGCGCAGCGCTTCCACGCGCTGGTCGCCCTGCTGGTAGGCCTTGGTGACGTCTTCCAGCTCCACGACCGGAACCGTGCCGTCGGCGCTGTTCGTCAAGTCTTGCCCCCGGGCCGTCAGACCAGCCGGATAGTCTCCACCGGATCGGCGTGCCCCGCCCGCCAGGCCGGATAGACGCCGGAGAGCAGGATGGCGGCGAGCGCCGACGCGCCGATGAGCAGGACGCTCTCGCCGTAGATGCCGACCTGCATGACGGTGGACATGCCGACGCCGGCAATCTCCATCTGGTCGGCCGGGATCATGCCCGACATGTCGATGCCGGTCGAGGCGAGGTAGAGGTACGGCCCGATCGTGACCAGGGCGGCGCCCGCCAGGCCGACGACCGCCAGCCACGCGCTCTCGAACATGACCAGCCGGAAGAGCTGCCCCGGGCTGAACCCGACGGCGACCATGATGCCGAATTCGCGCAGGCGCTCCATCACGCTGACGAAGAGGGTGTTGAAGATGCCGGCCGCCACGAGCAGCGCGAGCACGAACATCATGACCTGCGAGCCGCCGACCTTCATGGCGATGAAGACCGCCAGGTCCGGCTGCAGCTCGTGCCACGGCAGCACCGCGACGCCCGCAGGCGCCGCGCGGCCGAGGTCCGCGACGACGCGGTCGGTGACGCGCTGATCGTCGACGAACGCCGCGACCTGGATCGCCTCGTCGGGCCCGTAGCCGATCAGCTCCCGCACCGTGTCGATGGGCAGCAGGCAGATGCCGCCGTCGACGCTGGGCGAGCCGGTCTCGATGATGCCGGAGACCCGCGCCAGGCCGCTCACGATCTCGCCTTCCTTGTCGGTCAGCGTGTAGACCACCTTCGACCCGAGCTCGACGTCCAGGTTCGAGGCCAGCTTGCGGCCGAGGATGATGCCGCGGTCGGACGCGGACGCGAAGAACCCGCCCTCGACGACCGCCTCGAGCAGCGACAGGGTCTCTTCGTCCTCGTCTTCCGGCGAGACGGCGATGAAGCCGGCGCCGATGTTCTCGCGCGCGGTCGCCAGCATGTTGAATCCGGTGATCCGCTCCACGGTGCGGATGACGCGCGGGTTGCCCGCGGCCAGGCGCATCAGCTCGTCCGTCCTCCCGACGGGGCGGGTGAGAGTGGGGCTGTCGTAGTACTCCGGGTGCTGCAGGGTCACGTGGCCCGCGCCGAGCCGGGCCGCCAGGCGGATCATGTCGGCCCAGTTCCGATCCTGCATCGCCATCATGATGACGGAGAGGAAGACGCCGAAGACGATGGCCGAGAGCGTGATGACGGTGCGGCGGCGGTTCCGCCACAGGTTGCGCCACGCCATCGCCGCGAGGCTGCTGCTCGTCATGAGGGAGACCTCACTGTTGACCTCTCTACTGATGCCGCATCGCCTCGACCGGGCTGATCCGGGCCGCCTTCATTGCCGGGTATATCACCGCCAGGAGCACCAGCGCAATCAGCGTGAGCGAGGGCGTGGCGAACGTGGCCGGCGATACGGTCGCCTGCCACACGGTGGCGAACGTCGCGCCGATGACGCTCACCCCGCCGAGCGCGCCGGTATCGATGCCGAACTCGGCCAGGTACCAGAGCGTCGGGACCGCCAGCGACAGGCCGATCGCCAGCGCGAGGCCGGTCTGCAGCGCGCTCTCGGCGAAGATGAGCGACAGCACCTGGCGCGGCTCGACGCCCAGCGCCTTCAGCACGCCGAACTCGCGGATGCGCTCGAACACCGCCATCAGCATGGCGTTGAGGATGAGAATCGCGACGACGATGTAGATGATGGCCGAGAGGATCCCCATCATCTGACGGGCCGAGTCGAGGTAGGTCGCCAGCGTCGGCACCAGCGAGCGCCACGACCGCGTGTCGAGGCCGGGGGCCAGACCCTGCACCGCCTCGAGGGCGGCGGCCAGCTCGAGGTCGTCCGGCTTGCGCACCACGATCTCGTGCGCGCCCTGCGGCATGACGAAGAGCTCGCGAAACGCCGCCTCGGTGAGGAAGACGGCGGACCGATCGACGCTGTCGCCCACGGTGTCGAGGATGCCGCGCACGGCGTAGAGATCGTTCGCGATGCCGCCGTCGGTCGTCTGGCTGAGGATCACCAGCTCGTCGCCCACGGTCAGGTCGAGGGCGCGGGCGAGCCGCCGTCCCACCACGACGCCCGCCGGGTCGCGGTCGCCGAGCCACGTCCCCTCGGCCAGCCGGGTCGAAATGACGCTCACGCGGGCGTTGGCCTGCACGTCGATGCCGCGCAGCGACGCGCCGGCGGCCGAGTCGTGGGCGGCGGCGAGCCCGGCGCCGACGAGGCGCGCGCTCGCCCGGAAGCCGGCCGCCTCCAGCCCGGAGAGCAGCGCGTCGGCGTCGTCGATGTCCGTGTAGAGCGACGGGTCGTCGAGGTAGGTCGCCGCGTGGATCTGCAGGTCGCCGAGCTCGACCTCGACGACGGTTTCCTCCATGTCGTCCAGCAGCCCCTGCAGCATGCCGAACCAGATGACCATGGCGTAGAGGCCGAACGCCATCGCGCCGACGGTGACCGCGGTCCGCCGGCGGTTGCGGCCGATGTTCCGCCACGCCATCTTGAAGATGAGCATGCCTTTGCCGCGCTGCAGACCCGATTCTAGCGCTAACAATCAGACAGGGCTGCGCCCCGCACCCCCGGCGCCCGCGCCTGCGGCGGGCTAGCCCGCCGGGCCCCGGCCTGCCGGGACGCCCGGCCGCGGCCGCTCCAGCGCCAGGAAGCACGCCGCCGACATGCCCGCCGCCCCGAGCAGCATGGCCATCACCATCACCTGGTAGCGCACCGCGATGAGCGGCGGGATGCCCGACAGGATCTGGCCGGTCATCATCCCCGGCAGGGACACGAGGCCGACCGCGAACAGGCTGTTGACCTGCGGGATGAGCGCGGAGCGCAGCGCGATGGCGCGCCCGTCCTCGTATGCCGCCCCGCGCGCGAGCTCGGCGTCGAGTCGCTCCGCCGACAGGCTGACCGCGTTCATCGACGAGGCGAAGACCATGCCGCCCAGCGGGATCAGCACCGTCGGGTCGTGCCACGGATCGGCGGCCAGCACGCCCTGGGTGACCAGCACCAGGGTCGACACCCCGCCCGCGCCGATCGCCGCCAGGGCATGGGGATAGACGGCCCGCCGGCGCCGGGCGACCGGCCTGAGAGAGATCCAGCCCGCGGCGGCGAGCATCACCGTCAGCGTGCAGAGCACGACGCCCGGATGCGCCGTGCCGAAGATGAACGTCAGCACGTAGCCGACGAGCGCGAGCTGCACGACCATGCGGCCGATGCCGTGGAGCGCGGCACCGGCGCCGGCCGACCAGCGCCGGAGGATGCCGATCACCACCAGCGCCGGGAGCAGCGTGAGGCTGAGATTGGCGAGCGGGATGGCGTCGACAGTGCCGGTCATGTTGCCGTGGAGCATACCGTTTCCGGACGGATCCGGAGCGCGGGACGTGGTGCCGTCCGCTTCAGAGCAATCGGGGGGCGGGCGGGTCGGGACATGGACATGCGCATCTCGACGCGCTGCGTAAGCAAGGACATCGTGCAGCGCGGGCGCCCGACTCCGCCATCAGTGCACCCGTGCGCCGGTCGACCAGCGTCGGCCGCCTGCCCGAGAAGTCGATGAAGGTCTCTTCGCCGGCGCGGTGCACCTGCCGGCCGAAACAGGGGAGGGTTGCCGATCGCCGCCGCCGCGGTGCACGATCCGTGGCGCTGTGTCGTCTCTACCATCCGCCCCGCGTGGTTCCAGCTCCGAGGGGCGACTGCTCGCGCGGGCGCGCGCGGGCAGTCGCTCGGCGTTGGACGTGCTGTTCGCGCGCTATGGGGGCTGGCTGCGGCGCTGGGCGCGGGGCCGCCTGCCGTCGTGGGCGCGCGCGGCCGTCGACACCAGCGACCTGGTCCAGGACGCGCTGCATCACACGTTCGCGCGGTTCGGCGGCTTCAAGGCGAAACAGAGCCGGGCGCTGCGGACCTATCTGCGGCGCGCCGTCGAGAACCGGATCCGGGACGAGTTGCGGCAGGTGACTCGTCGCCGCGACATCAGGGTGACGCCCGAGCCGGTCGTGCCTTCGGCCGCCACGGCGCCGCAACATCGGCAGTTGCTCGACGATGAGACCTGGAGGCTCTACCTCGACGGGCTCGAGCGCCTGCCGCCTCGCGACAGGCGGTTGATCGTCGGCCGCACCGAGCTGGGGTACACCTTCCGACAGCTCGCCCTGGTCGAGCGCCTGTCGAGCCCGGACGCGGCGCGCATGGCGCTGCAACGCGCGCTGCTCCGGCTGAGTGACGCCACCCCGGCCTTGAAGCGGCAATCCTGACGGTGTCGTTCGTCGGCGCCGTCCGGTCGGCTCGGGCGCGCGGCTGTCCGGAGCCGGTCCGTTCCGGAGGCGAGCTGCCTGCGCTTGAAGCGGGCCGGCGGGTTTCGCGCGATGCGGCCGTTCGGGTCCTGCCTCACGGGCGTCTGTATCTATAGAGACCAGAAGGGTGCAGTGTCGGGAGACGGTTCTGTGGACAACGGCGGTCGTGACGAGGTCGTGGTCGACGTGGCCGAAGCGCTGACGTTGAACCAGGACGTGCAATGGGACCGTTGCGCGCGCCTGGCCACGCCCGCCAGCCGCCGGTCGCTCGACGGCCTGCGGGTGTTCGCCCGGGTCCGCGAGGCCTTCGACGCCGCGGCGGATGCGCCGCCGGGTCCCTCGGCGGCGACCACTGTCGAACCGCCTGTCGGCGTCTTCGTCCGCCGCGCCGCCTACGCGCTCATCGCCGTCGCCGCAGTCGAGGTGGCGGCGACGCTGGCGCTGCTCGCGTGGGTCTGGGACGACTACCACCGGGCGTACGGCGACCTGGCCATCTATTTCGACGGCGTGCTGATCGGAAATGTATCGAGCGCGTGCGTGTTGCTGTTGGCGATGCGCCGCGATCGGCGGACGGCGACGCTGGCGGCCTGTTTCCTGCTCAACGCGACGATAGTGCACCCCTCGGTGCCGCTGGCCCTGCTGTGGGGAATGGATCCGCGGGAGCTGTTCGGCTACCCGTGGGTGTACCCGTTCCTGTTCGCGCCCGCGTTCCTGTGGGCGTTCGCCCGCGCGTGTCCCCGGGTGCATCGGCGAACGCGTCTGGACGACCTCTCCCGTCGCATGGTCTCGGTCTGCGTGACGTTCGGGTGCGTGCTCTGGGTCGCGCTGGCGGCGTCGCTGGAATCGGCGCGGGCGGGCTACCTGGACGAGGCGTTGTTCTGGGCGGTTCTCGATGGGTCGATCGCCGCCCTGAGCGTATTGCAGTTGGGCGCTGTCGTGGTCGTCCTGCTGCGGGCGCCTGCCGCGCCCGCCGAAGAGACAAGGCGCTTCGCCTTGCTGGGCCTCGGGTTCCTGCTGTGGAAGGGGCTGGTGGCGGCGGACACCGTCGTCGAGGCGTTCTCGCCGGGAGGCTGGCTGTTCAACTACCGGTGGTCGCCGGCGGTCGCGGCCGTCGCGCTGCTGCGGTTCCCCGGCATCGCGCTGCTGTGGTACTCGGTCCTCGCGGCGCGGGTGCCGCACCCGCGGGAGGTGATCCGGGGTTTCTACGCGCGACTGCTGGCGCGCGGGCGTCTGCTGGGGGTCTTGGCAGTGGTGCCGGCGGCGGCGCTGGGCTGGCTGGTGGCGAGCCGGCTGGAGCGCACCGTGGGGGCTGTCCTCGCCGACCCGCTGGTGCAGTCGCTCGCCGCCGCGGCCGGGGTCCTGCTGCTGGTGGCCGCGGGCCGCAAGCGGCTGCTGGCCCGCCTCGACGCGTGGCTCCATCCCGAGACCACCGACCAGCGGGAGACGCTGGCCGGCGCCGTGACGGCGTTGGCGCAGGCAGAGGGGATCGAGGGCGTCCGCCGGACGGTGACCCGCACGGTCGGGCGCGCGTGCGGGTCGCCCGCCGTCCTGCTGGTCGCCAGCCGCACGGAGACCGAAGAGAGCTTCCGGGCGCCGGATGGAGGACTGGCGTCGCTGGCGCGCGCCTCGGCCGTCGTCCACATGCTGGAGACGGCCGGCGGGTCGCTGCGCGTGCATCCGAGCGACAAGACCTCGCACTTCGAGCTGTTGCCTCGGAACGAAGCGGCGTGGGTGTCGGAGACCGAAGCCGACGTCGTGGTGCCGGTTTCGGGACCGGGCGCGGAACTGCTCGGTGTCGTGGTGGTGGGCCGCCGCTTCGACGACCGGATCGTGCGGCCGGTCGACATGCCGTTCCTCGAAGCGCTGGGGGCGGCGGTCGGGTTGGCGGTCGCGTGCCTGCGTGTCGCACAGGATACCGGCGACCGGTGGTTGGAAGCGCCGGCCGCGCAGGAGTGCCCGGTGTGCCGATGCCTGACCGCAGCCGGCGAGCCGGCGGGGTGCGACTGCGGGCTGGCGTATGTCGAGTCGGAGGTCCCGAAGCTGCTCGCGGGCAAGTTCCGGCTCACCCGACGCCTGGGAAGCGGGGGCATGGGCGCGGCCTGGCTGGCCCGCGACCTGCGGCTCGAGCGCGACGTCGCCGTCAAGACGCTGACAGGCGTGTCGGTCGCACGGCTGATGGGGCTGAGGCCCGAGGCGTGGGCCATGGCCACGGTGAGCCATCCGGCTTTGGCCGAGATCCACGGCATCGAGTCGTGGCGGGGCCGCCCGTTGCTCGTCGTCGAGTTCCTGTCTGGTGGGACGCTGGCCGACAAGCTTCGGCGCGGACCGGTTTCAGCCCAGCGGGCGGTCTCGGTGGCCACCCTGCTGGCCGCTGGGCTGGCGGCGCTGCACGAGGCCGGGTATCTGCACGGCGACGTCAAGCCGAGCAACATCGGGTTCATGCCGAGCGGGTTGCCGAAGCTGCTGGACTTCGGTCTGGCTCGCGAGACGAACGACGCCGACACGCAGGGCGGGACGCTGCGCTATCTGTCGCCGGAGGTGATCTCGGGCCTGCCGGCCGAGGAAGCCGACGACGTCTGGTCCTTGTGCGTGGTGCTGCACGAGATGGTGGCGGGCGAGCACCCGTTCGCCGGCGGCGGCGTCGACGAGGTGGCGGGGCGTATTCGGCGCCGGCGCCTCGGCCGCGATGTCTGGCCGGCGGCGGCCTCCGAGTCGTCGTCGGCCGTGGTTGCCTTCACGGCATCGATGCTGACCGCGTCGCGGGCGGCACGGCCGGCGACCGCGCGGGCATTCTCCGACGCGCTGTCCGGAATTCTCCCCTGAAGCAAGGACCGGCCGCCATCCTGCGGCCGGTCCGTTCGGTTCGTGCTTTCCAGACGTCTCATGTAACAGAAGGGGAGTTGTGTCGCTCACCAGGTACATCCGGCAGGGGAGCCGGGGCGTAGCTCAGACACGTGCATGAAGCGCTGGTGGCCGGGGCAGCCACCCGGGGGATGGAGAGCAAGGGCAGCAGCACATTCACGGCGGAGCGTTGAAGGATGGTTGAACCATCGGATGCGACGAAGGCAATCCTGCGCGAACTCAAGGCCGCGGCTGCCGCCCGGAGGCTGGTGACCTACGGCGAACTGGCCAGGGCGGCTGGCGGCATCATCCCACAAAGCGTCGGGGCACACCTGACCGTCATCCACGCGAGGCTCCGCGAGCGCTCGGCAGGCCTGCCCTGGCTCGTCGCGATTGCTGTCAACGTCGACACCCGGGTACCCGACAAAGGGGCATTCCGGGGCGAGGGCATCGTGCTGGACATGAGCGACCCGAGCCAGACGGCCTGGTGGGAGGCCATGACCGAAGCCGTCTACGCAGCCGACTGGTCCGGGATCGAGCTGTGAGCCCGGCCGCCCTGCAGACTCCAACTCCGACCTCGGCGTGGCGCTCGAGCGGATCGGCGGACACATGTGCGTGAAGTATCGCGAAAACCGGCGCGCGCCTCGCCGTTGACGATTCTGCTTCCCTGACTCCGGGCAGGACGCCTCATGAGTGCCGTCGACAGGCAGCGCGGGCCGAGCCTGCGCTACGAACCCTCCGAGCAGCCCCCGCCGGGCATCGCCCTCGGCTGCGGATTGCAACTCGTGGTGCTCGGCCTCGCCAGCATCGTCATCATTCCGACGATCGTGATCCGCGCCGCCGGCGGGACCGAGGCGTACCTGTCCTGGGCGGTGTTCTGGGCCGTTGCGATCAGCGGCGTGTGCACCGTGCTGCAGGCGGCGAGGCTGGGCCGGGTCGGCGCGGGGTATGTGCTCACGATGGGCCCCGCCGTGGCTTTCATCGGGGTGGCAGTCAGCGCCCTCTCGGCAGGCGGTCCGGCTCTGCTCGCGCCGCTGGTCGTCGCATCGTCGCTCGTCCCCATCGTCATCTCCCTGCGTCTGGCCCTGTTCAGGCGCCTTCTGACGCCGACCATCGTCGGCACCGTGAACATGCTGGTGCCGGCCACCGTGCTGCCCGTCGTCTTCGGGCGCCTGACGGAGGCACCGCCCGGCGCGGCCGAGCTGGGCGCCCCGCTCACCGCGCTGGCGACCATCGCCATCATCAGCGGCATCTCGCTGAAGGGGAACGCGGCGCTGCGTCTGTGGGCGCCCCTCGTCGGGGTCGTCGCCGGCTCGGCGGTTGCGGGCTCCGTGGGCCTCTACGATCCGGACCGCGTGGCCGCGGCGCCGTGGATCGGTCTGCCGCCGGCCGCCTGGCCGGGCGTCGAGCTCGACCCGGGGCCGGCGTTCGTGGCGCTGCTGCCGGCCTTCGTGTTCGTGGCCGTCATCGGCACCATCCAGACCATCACCGGGGCCGTCGCCATCCAGCGGGTGTCGTGGCGCCGGCCGCGGGCGGTGGACTACCGGGCCGTGCAGGGAGCGGTGGCCGCCGACGGCGTCGGCAAGCTGCTGTCGGGCGTCGCCGGCATCATGCCGACCCAGACCATCGGCGTGAACGTGCCCACCATCGAGCTGACGGGGGTCGCCGCCCGCGCGGCCGGCGTCGCCGCCGGGGGCCTGCTGATCGCGCTGGCGCTGCTGCCCAAGCTGCTCGCCCTGGTCCTGGCGATACCGGGCCCGGTCGCGGCGGCCTATCTGACCGTGGTGCTGGCGATGAGCTTCGTGCGCGGCATGACGGAGATCCTGCAGGGCGGGATCGACCACCGCAAGGCAATGATCGCGGGCGTCGCGTTCTGGGTCGGCGTCGGTTGCCAGAACGGCCTGATATTCCCCGAGCTGCTGGCCGAGCTCGCCGGCGGGGTGCTGCGGAACGGGATAACCGCCGGCGGTCTCGTGGCCATCTTCATGACGCTGTTCCTCGAGGTGACCGCGCCCCGCCGGCGCCGCATCGAGGCGGCCCTCGACCTGGCCGCGCTGCCGAAGATCAGGGAGTTCCTCGGGGCGTTCGCGTCGCGCAGCGGCTGGGGCGAGACGATGGTCGACCGTCTGGACGCGGCCAGCGAGGAGACGTTGCTCACGCTGGTCGGGCAGGACGAGGACCGGGAGGAGCGCGCGCGGCGCCGGCTGCTGCTGCGGGCGCGCAAGGAGGCCGGCGGCGCCGTCCTCGAGTTCATCGCCGCGGCCGGCGAGGAGAACCTGCAGGACCGGATGGGCCTGCTGGCCGAGAGCCCCGACGACGTGTTGATGGAGCGGGAGGTCTCGCTGCGCCTGCTGCGGCACATCGCGTCCTCGGTCCGCCACCAGCAGTTTCACGACGCGGACATCGTGACCGTGCGCGTGGAAGTCCCGGAGCAGGACCGTGGGCGCCGCTGAAGCCCGGCGGGCGTACTGGCTGCGCCTGCTGGCGGGGCCGGCCGCGTTCGCCGCCGTCCGCGCCGCGCCGCTGGCCGGGCTGGCGCCGGAGGGGCACCTCGCCCTCGGCGCCTACGCCTGGGTCCTCGCGTGGTGGGCGACTCAGCCGGTGCCCTGGGCCGTCACCAGCTTCCTGCCGTTCGTGCTCCTGCCCCTCGGCGGGGTGATGCCCTTCGCCGACGTGGCCGCCCGCTACGGCCACACCATCCTGCCCTACCTGGTGGGCGTGATGCTCTTCGGGCACGCGTTCGGCAAGCACGGCCTCGCCCGGCGGATCGCGCTCGCCGCGCTGTGCCTGCCGGGGGTCGCGCGCGCCGGCGGCGGTCTCATCCTCGCGATCATGACCGTGTCGGCGCTGCTGTCCGCGGTGGTCAGCGACCTCGCGGTCGCCGCGATCATGACGCCGATCGCGCTGTCCATCGCCCGCTCGGTGTCGCCCGGCGCGGGCCGCCTGGCGGCGGCGGCCAGCCTTGCCGTCCTCTACGGCGCCACCGCGGGGGGCATGGCGACGCCGGCCGGCGCCGTCTACAACCCGGTGACCCTCGGGCTGCTGGAGCGGTTGACCGCCTACAGCGTCACGTTCGCGCAGTGGACGTCGACCGGCGTCATTCTCACCGCGGCCCACCTCCCGATCTGCTACCTCGTCCTGACGCTCATGCTCCGCCCGGAGGTGCAGGCCATCCCCGACCGCGCCCGCTTGCGGCGGGAGTTGGCGCGACTGGGCCCGATGAGCCGGGGCGAGAAGAACGTCCTGTTCGTCCTGGTCGTCATGCTGGTCCTGTGGATCCTGCCCACGTTCGTCAGCATCGAGTTCCTCGACATCTGGTACGCGCCCCCGGTGGCCATGGTGCTGCTCTTCGCGCTGCCGGTCGACGCCCGCGGCCAGCCGACCCTCGAGGCGGGGGACGTGCGGGAAGGCGTCGGCTGGAACGTGCTGTTTCTGGTCCTGGGCGGGATGGCCCTGGCGGACGTGCTGGCCAGCGTGGGCGTGACCGACTGGCTCGCCGCCCTGCTCACGGGCAACGTCACCGCGGGCGCGTTGCCGTGGGTGGCGGGCCTCGCCACGCCGCTGCTGACGCAACTGGCCAACGGGCCCGCCGCCTCGGTGACGGTTGCCACGACGCTGTTCCCGATCGCCGACGCCCTCGGTTACAACTCGCCGATTCTCGCCCGCATCATCGCGGGCACGGCCGACGCGGTGACGCTCCCCTGGGCCAGCGGCGTGGTGGCCGTGACGTTCGCGTCCGGCGCCGTCGGACTCGGGACGATGTTCAGGACAGGCGCCGTCGTCACCGTCCTGACGTCGATCGTCATGGTCCTGCTGAGCATCTTCCTGGTGCCGGCCCTACAGGCGTTCGAGGCTCAGCCTGCCGCTACCACCCGATCAGTTGGCGGGCCTCAGATACCTGACCTCCCGCTGACCGGCGAAGACTGCCCAGGTGCCGGCGAGCGGCACCCGGCCGACACCTGGCTTCGACCAATCGCAGACGCCTTCGGGGAAGGTCCGCCGCAGGGCACGCAGCTGCTCTGCGGACAGGATCATCGAATAGTCGTTCGGGTCGACCGGCTTCAGGGTGCACTTGAGGACGTCATTGGCCAGCGGCGCCCCCGCCACGATCCGGGCGTCGGAGGCGATCGGGAACAACTCGGCGCAGCGATCCATGTCGGTGATCTTCGCGTCGGCCGCCGTGTAGCAGGCATCGACGAGGTCCGGGGGCCGGTGGGCTGCAACCTTCCCGGCTTGCGGCATGTCCGACGTGTCGGCAAGGATGTCGGTCAACCACTTGTCGACCTGCGCAACCGCCTGGGGCGACACGACCCCAAGGATCGAATCGGGTCCGCGGTGGCCGACTTCATGGGCTACGAGCCTGACGTGGTTATCGGCGTTGCCGTTGGCCTTGAGCAGCCGGGCGCGCGCGACCAGGGTGTGGTAGCCGTCATGCACGTCGACGTTAGTCGGATCGCGCGGTGGACACGGTGCAACGCTGCAGATACCGTCGGTGTACCCGCGGACGTCGAGGATCGGCAGGTTCCTCAAACCACCCTGACCGGTGTTGAGACGGCCGGTCTCGTAGGCGATCCGCACGGCGTCCGCGTCGGCGCGAGCACGCTCTCCAGGCACGATGACGCCGTTGAGGTCATGGCCGCCGATCCGAGCGTTCAGCTCCACGAACTGTTCGAACGAGATAATGCCGTCCGTGAACGCCCGTAGACCGTACTGGACGCCCACGTTGTCCCATGGACTGCGGGCGAGTCCTGTCTCGGGATCGAGGCCGTACACGGCGACCAGGTTGTCCTGATAGGTACAGCGCACATCCTTCCACTTCTCGGGCTGGAGGGTCCTGGCCTCCGTGACCGATGAGTCGCAGTTGTCAGGTGACAGGTTCGGGAAGACCCTGGCGGGACCTGTGCAGAACCCGTATGTCAGCTTGCCGGCAACTTCGCGCTTCTGGACGTCGGTCCAGGACACGTCAGTGTCTTCGAAGTAGTTCACCAGCAGGTTGCAGTCATTCAGTGGTGTCTGGAAGGTCAACACGTCCGCATAGCTGCGCCATGGCAGAATGGCGTTGTAGAGCCCCGGATAGCTCTGGGCGATGAGATGTTGCGACATCGAGCCGCCCGAGGTTCCCATGCTCATGGTGTACTCCGGCGGGCCGAAGAGCTCGATGAACCGCTCCTTGATCTTTGCCGAGGTCTCCGCCTGGACCACGTGGTTCGTGGTGGTCCCGGTGACCATGAGCGAGCCGCCTGCCAGTGCGTAGCCGGCCCGGATCAGGGACTCATGGAGGTTGTTGTTCTCGCCGCCCACGTACCCCCGTTCCGGATCGAGCGTGCCGATCGTGCGGCCCTGATGGAAACCGGCCCGCACGCCGCCCCGGTGAGACATGATCAGCTTGCCGTTCCAGCCGGTCTCGTTGCTGACCGGCGTCGGGAGAGGCCCGGCGGCGGGATCGTGCAAGAGGCTGATGACGTACGCCGACCTGTTGATCACGCCTTTCTCGTACCAGTTGATGAGCGGCGCGGTCTTGCCGTCCATCGTCGTGGTCCGGTCGATGTCGGTCGGCCGCGCACCGTCGGGATCGAACGGCTTCCAGGTGCCGTCGGTACTCCGATAGTGGTAGCCGGTAATCGTCGAAGCCGCGCAGGACTCATCCGTCGCAGGCGCGAGTCCGTGGGCTTCGTTTTCGCAGACGAACGGCGTCTGCTGCGGGCCTGCGAACAGGGTGCCATTGATCGGATGGTTGGTAAGGGTGAGCGTCGCCCGACCACCGCCGGCCGACACGGCCAGCGCATTGTCTCCGTCGACCAGTCCGTCGACCAGGCCGATCCATCCTCCCCTGCCGTCGGCGACGAACGCACCCGAGACATCGCTGCCGTCGACCGTCACACGCGGCGCGGCGTTCGCTCCCGTGATCCTCACCAGGGCGTCACCGCCCGTCACCAATTCGGGAAACGACGACAGGACCTCGATGCTCACGACCTGGCCCCAAGCCTGAGCCACCGTGAGCGCGCCGTAGAGGACGGCGAATGACGCCGCCAGGCGCATGCCTCTCCAGTTCATGGAACCCTCCCTTTCGATCAGCAGGAGCACCGCTGGCGGGCGCCTCTGAACCGGGATTTCCGACTTGCCTGCCCCGGATGGCTCGCTTATACACCGGAAGGCCACCGAGCGCACGAAATTCTTGTTCGCCGCAGCATCGTCCCGCTGCAGAGGCCGCCGGCCGAGAGCGGGCGGCCGTGCGAACTGTGCGAACCGCTGAATCCAGCAGCGTGAACCCCAAGCACGAGAGGAGGTATCGCGTCGGGAACCGGCCCGCGTACGAGCGCGGGCTGCGCGCCGCGCTCTCGCTGGCCTCCACTATGCCTTCGTGCGGCGGGGACAGCAACCCCACCGCTCCGTCACCGCCGCCGCAGATTCCGAGATGCGCACCGCGCCGCCTGGGGGGGCGAGTCGATCTGCGACGTGCTGCCCATCGCCCCGGCGACGTACCACGCGCACAAGGCCCGGCAGGCGGACCCGACGCGGCTGCCGGCGCGGGCGGTGCGCGATGGCCAGCTGAAGGTGGAGATTCGCCGTGTCTGGACCCGCCCCAACCAGCTCTGGCTGGCCGACCTGACCTACGTGGCGACGTGGCGCGGTTTCGTGTGCGTGGCCTTCGTCGTCGACGCCTTCGCGAGGCGCATCGTCGGATGGCGGGTCACACAGACGCTTCGCACCGACCTGGTGCTCGATGCGTTGGAACAGGCGCTCTACGACCGACCGCTCGGCTCGGCGCCGGCGCTGGTGCATCACAGCGACCGCGGGGTGCAGTACGTTTCGATCCGCTACACCGAACGCTTGGCGGAGGCCGGGATCGAGCCCTCTGTCGGCAGCCGCGGCGACTCGTATGACAACGCCCTGGCCGAGTCGGTCATCGGTCTCTACAAGACCGAGGTCATCAACCGTCGTGGACCCTGGCGCACGGTCGAAGCGGTCGAACTGGCCACGCTCGACTGGGTCGATTGGTTCAATAACAGCAGGCTCCTCGCCCCGATTGGCTATCTCCCGCCGGTCGAGTGCGAAGAGCAGCACTATCGCCGTCCGGACGCTCCAGCGTCGTCAGTCGCATGACAGCGTGTCCCCGCCGGAGGTGGAGCAGCGATCCGAGCTGTCGGCTCTCTCGCCAACACGACCCCATTGAAGTTGTCGGATGACTACAAGCGGTACACTGATCGCGTCAAGGCGTTGACGGCGGTCGGCCGCTCCGGTTGGAGCGCGGCCTCACGCCTTCGGTGGACTGCCGGGAGTTGGATGAATGGAAGCTGTTCCGGGAGCCATAGGGCTCCCATCGGCCACGGCCGTACCGCGTGGGCTCGGGACGGGGCAAATTGAAGGCTTCACCGGGTATGCGGCACGGATGAGCGCCCGGATCGCTGTTCCAGCGTCCGTGTTCGTTCGCCGGACGTTCGCGGACGCCGGGGACGCACTCGGCGCGCAAGCTCCGCGCGCCGTTGCATCGTCCGCCCGTCGTCTCAATGTTGGTGCGCTTGGATCGGATGTCGCCACCGCCCTGCGCCGGATGACCGGTCATCCCGATCTGCGTCGCCCGTCGCGCTTCGCCTTCCTGGAGCTGTTCGGCGTGGGCGAGCGTGGCGTTCTCCCTCTCCGCCGACGTTGGCGTCCCACCTGCTGGCCGCAAGACGGTGCGGAGCCGTACGAGCGCAGGGTAGTGAAGCCATTGAACTGTCCGGTCGCAACGAGAGCGAGAACTTGCGTCAAGCGTACGAGGACGGGAGCAGGACTGGAGCGAAACACTGGTTCCTGCCATCTGTCAGCCAGGGTCAAAGAACCCGGTAGAGTGAAGCGTGTGTCTTCCGGAAAGGATAAGAGACGAATGGCGAATCAGAAGCGCACGGTGTCGTTGGCGGTCTTGCTGATGGTGGTGTCTCTCGGTCAGTTCCAGTCTCTCGAAGCACAGTCACGCACCCCGGACGAGTTCGTCCCCGTGACCGATGCGATGCTGAGGGATCCCGACCCTGAGGACTGGCTCCTGGTCCATCGGACCTACGACCATCACGCTTTCAGCCCGCTCGACGAGATCAACCGGAACAACGTGGGTGATCTGAAGCTGGCCTGGATGCGCGCGATGGACGAGGGCCCGATGCAGTTGAGGCCGCTCGTCTACGACGGTGTGATGTATGTCGCGCACCCGGGCGGCGATCACCTGCAGGCGTTGGACGCCACGACCGGAGACCTGATCTGGGACTACGAGAGGGAGTTGCCCGCCGATATCCGCGAGTACGCCACCCTGGGCGATCGGACCCGCAGCCTGGCGATCTACGGCCACAACATCCTCCATCTGACCGGCGATTCTCACCTGGTCGCTGTGGATGCGCGTACGGGTGCGCTGAACTGGGAGAGCCAGCTGTCTGACTACCACGACCGTGTGACGCACTCCTCAGGGGCCATGATCGTCGATGGACAGGTCCTGACCGGACGCGCGTGCAGCAGCGCCGGCGGGGCGCGATGCTTCATCTCGGGATACAGCGCCGACAACGGCCAGGAGGAGTGGCGCTTCTACACGGCGGCCGGAGCCGACGATCCCGGCGGGTCGACGTGGGGCAACGTTCCGACCGCGCGGCGAACGCACGTCTCTCCGTGGGGGGTTCCGGGCAGCTACGATCCCGAGCTGGGTCTCACCTACTGGGGCATTGCGGTGCCGTCACCCTTCCCGAGGATCGTGCGTCGCGGCACATGGGACGTCGGCGACCGCACCCCGTGCGAGCTCTATTCCAATTCGACGGTCGCCCTGGCCGTAGGCACTGGGGCCATGGATTGGTACTACCAGCACCTGCCGTGTGACGACTGGGACCACGATTTCGTGCAGGAGCGGACGCTGATCGACATCGTCGTAAACCCCGACCCCGACGCTGTCAGGTGGATCAGTCCCGCGGTGGCTGGAGCACCACAGGAGCGCAAGGTCGTCGTGACGATGGGAGAGCCCGGTGGACTGTTCGTCAACGACCGCCAGACAGGCGAGTTCCTCTGGGCCGACCCGATTCCGTTCACCTCGACCGAGCGGTTCGTCATCAGCGACATCGATGTCGAAACCGGCCAAGTCTATATCAACATGGACCTCGTGGCCAAGGAGATCGGCGAGCAGTACATCATCTGCGGACACAACGTGAAGGGGTATTGGTCCTGGTCCTACAGCCCAGAGACCCAGCTGCTCTACATCCCGTTCAATCGGTCCTGCTTGAACCAGACGGCCAACGACCGCTCCGCCAACGGCACGGGCCCGCGGTTCACGATCCCTGAGCCCGGGTTGGAGGAAGAGGGCGACCTCACCGAGCTACGTGCGATCGATATCTCGACGGGACGCGAGGTCTGGCGCTTCAGTCAGCGGGCACCGAATGCCGGTTCGGTCCTGGCGACCGGCGGCAACGTGGTCTTTCATGGCGATCTCAACCGTCGCTTCCGCGCGTTTGATGCCGAGACGGGCGAGGTCCTGTGGGAGACGATCCTTGGCAGCCAGATCACGGGGTTTCCCGTCACCTACACTGCCGGCGGACGCCAATACCTCACGGTGCCGGTCGGCGGTGGCGGATACTTCCGCCTTAACAACTACGCGGCCGAGCTTGAGGCGCCAATCGGGAGCAACATGCTCGTGACGTTCATGCTCCCAGACTGAGGCGGGTGCCTGGCGGCACTGCCGCCAGGCCCAACCCCGCTCGCCCGCGGGAGATCCAGCCGCTGTCGCCTGAACAGGCAAGGACGCTGCTCGGAGCCGTGAGCGGTCATCGCCTCGAAGCATTGATCTCTGTAGGGCTCGCCCTCGGACTTCGTCTCGGCGAAGCCTTGGGGTTGCGGTGGAAGGATGTGGACTCGGACAAGCGCGAGTCGGTGGTACGCCAGACGCTGGAACGGTCCGTGGGCGATGCCGCGACCCGCAAGATCCAGCGGAACTGGTAGACACCTCCCGCGATCCCCGTCGTCTCGTAGCGGTCCTGCGCGGTGGCGCCCATGCCTCAGCGAGCGAGAGCAGTCGGTCGCCGTGGCGGACACGGACCCGTATCGGGAACCGGTGGGCTGGTTGCGGTGCTTTCGGGGCATCGACACGCTGACCGCGGTGCTGCTGCTCGCCGAGCTGCACGATGTGCAGCGATTTCCGACGGCGCGGGCGTTGATGGCGTACCTGGGCCTGGTGCCCGGGGAGCATTCCAGCGGCGACCCCCACCGCCGGGGGCCGATCACGAAGACAAGCAACAGCTTGGCGCGGCGGCTGGTGGTCGAGGCGGCGTGGCACTATCGGCACCGGCCCGGGGTCAGCCGGACACTCGCCCAGCGGCGCAGCGGCCAGCCGCCGCGGGTGATCGCGATGGCCGACAAGGCGCAGCAGCGGTTGTGTCGCCGCTTCCGGCGCCTGGCCGAGCACAAGCCGGGTCCGGTCGTGACGGTGGCTCCTGTGGGCGGCCTTGCATCCGGAGGCGGCGTGACCGAGAGAAACCTGTTCAGCCCTCGGCGCACTAACCGCCGGATTTTCTCCGCAACCTGCTAGAATCTGGTGGACGAATGGTAAACGATCAAGAGATGACCGGCGATTCCGAAGACAATCTAGGCGCCCGTCCCGCACTGCAGCAGGTTCTTCACTACCACGAGATCACAAAACATCACTTCCGAAGCTATGCTCAGGGGCCAGGGGCTTTGGATTGGGCCACACAGCCAGAGCCGTTTCGGCGGTACCAGGGGGCGCGGCTCGTATCTCTCGAGAAGTTCCCAGCCACGAACGAGCCGCTGTACGACGACGCTTTTGTTCGAGGCCGGATTCCCGCCGCTCCGGTGACCTTTCAGACGATCTCGCAACTCTTCTATGACAGCTTGGCAATCTCAGCTTGGAAGAGCACCGGCGAGCACAGTTGGGCACTCCGCGTGAATCCGTCGAGCGGCAATCTACATCCCACCGAGGGCTACTTGATCTGTGGTCCGATCGATGGGCTGGGCGATCGGCCCATGGTGTGTCACTACGCTCCGAAGGAGCATGGGTTGGAGGTACGGGCGGAGTTCGAGCGGGGAATGTGGAACGCATTGTGGCTAGTAGCGCCGGCGGACATATTTCTTGTCGGACTGACGTCCATTCATTGGCGAGAAGCCTGGAAATATGGCCAGCGGGCCTATCGCTACTGCCAGCACGATGTCGGGCACGCGATTGGCGCGATCGTTATTGCTGCGGCTGGCCTCGGGTGGCAGACAAAGGTCTTGGACGACCTGGGCACAGAAGAATTGGCGCTGCTCATGGGCACAGGGAATGACGACGCCGAGTCGGAGGAGCCAGATGTGCTTATGGCGGTGGGTCCGCACGCAGAGGAGGTTATGGGGCTCCAGGAAGATCAGATGCAAGCCTTGAGGTCTCTTACCTGGCAGGGCACCGCCAATCAGCTCAGCCCATCTCACCTCGACTGGGGTGTCGAGACCACGGCCGCCGCCGCCCGAAAGCCGCGAAGTCGGCAGCCGTACGAGCGACGCGAGAGTCCGCAGCCTTCGTATTCTTACGACCATCGGTCGGTTTCTCTCCGGACGGTCGTTCGTCAGCGCCGCAGCGCGGTGGCGATGGACAGGACAACTCACGTCACCCGAGACACGTTCTATCGGATTCTTCAAAGAACGTTGGCGGTACCGGGAAGCATTCCGTTAAGCACTCTTCCGTGGACGCCGCACATTCACTTGGCCATTTTTGTTCACCGCGTAAAGGATCTTCCTGCTGGCTTGTACCTCCTCGTGCGCGACGCGTCACAGACACGCGCTCTTCGGGCAGCGTTCACCAAGGCGGATCAATGGCAGCGACCCGCCGAATGTCCGCCGCAACTGGAGCTGTACTGCCTCATCGAAGCCGAGGCCCAGCAATTCGCCCGGCAGGTCTCGTGTCACCAGGACATCGCAAGCGATGGGTGCTTCAGTCTTGGGATGATCGCGGAGTACGAGGCACCCATTGAACAGAATGGTCCGTGGTTCTATCCACGTCTGTTCTGGGAGGCCGGTATGATTGGCCAGGTGCTCTATCTAGAAGCCGAAGCTGCCGGGATTCGGAGTACTGGTATCGGGTGTTACTTCGACGACCCCATGCATCGTGTCCTTGGCCTCCATGACCTCACCTACCAGGACCTCTACCATTTCACGGTGGGTGGGCCCATCGAGGACACGCGGCTCACCACTCTCCCCGCCTATGCGAATGAGTAACAGCGCTGGGAGAGCGTCGTATAGTCGGGAACGGTGTGGCAGGATCGGTAGTAGCGCCAGAGCTGCTGTCGCATCTGATTCGACAGGCGAACGCGTTCCCGCGTCAGCTCCTCGCGCAGGCGCGACCACTCGCGTAGCTCGAGGATCACCGGGTCGGTCGGCGCGAGCCGTCGCAGACAGTGCGCGTCGGTACGCAGCGCCGAGGCCAGCACCCGCGCATCCCGCCGCTCGTCTTTCCCCCCCCTGGCGAGAGGCGGTCGCGGAAGCGATCGAGGCGCTTGGGATTGATCGAGTGAACGGCGTAGCCGTGGTCCAGCAGGCTCTCGACGACCGTCCCGCTCGGTGTCTCGATGGCCACGCCGACATTGACAGCGTTGCCCACCGTGAACGACAGCAGCCAGTCCGAATGGAATGGACGCCCTTCGTTCTTGATGTCGGGCCGTGGGGTTGAAGAAGTGGACCCCCACGGGCCGACGGCATCAGAGTGCCAAGGGGGGAAGACGCAAGGTCTTCCCGGGCAACCGGAGGGTCCAGCATGCAGAGTAGCAGAACCGTCGTCGGCGTGGACATTGCGAAGCGGGTGTTCCAGTTGCACTGGGTCGAGACGGAGACAGGCGAGCTCATCGGGCTGCGCCTGACACGGGCGAAGTTTCTCGAGCACTTCGCCAATCGCGCGCCGTGCCTCATCGGCATGGAGGCCTGCGGCGGCGCGCAGCATTGGGCGCGCCGACTACTGGCGTTGGGCCACGAGGTCCGCCTGCTACCGGCGAAGATGGTCCGGCCATTCGTGACGGGCAACAAGGATGACGCGCACGACGCGCGGGCGATCTGGACGGCGGTTCAGCAACCCGGGGTCAAGACGGTTGCCGTGAAGAGCGAGGAGCAGCAGGGGATCCTGGCCCTGCATCGCATGCGCCAGCAGTTGGTGAAGTTCCGTACCGCCCAGATTAACTGCCTGCGCGGTCTGCTGGCCGAACACGGCGAAGTGATGCCTCAGGGCCGAGCCGGAATGCGGCGGGATATAGCCTCCGCCCTCGAGCGCGTTTCGCAGCGGTTGCCGGGACTGGTCGTCGATACGCTGCGCGAGCAGTGGGTTCGGGTCACCGACCTCGACGGCGAGATCGACAGGATCGAGCGTCGTCTCACGGTCTGGCACCGCCAGACTCTGGCCAGCCGGCGGATCGCAGCGATCCCGGGTGTCGGAGTGCTGAGCGCGACCGCCGCGGTCGCTACGATGGGCGATCCGACAGCGTTCCGGTCCGGACGGGAATTCGCGGCCTGGCTCGGTCTCGTTCCTCGACACACCGGCACGGGTGGGCGAGTACGCATGCTCGGAATCTCGAAGCGTGGGGACACCTATCTTCGAACGCTGCTGATCCACGGCGCACGTTCCGCGCTCGTGCACGCGAAGCTGCCCTCAGCGTGGCAGCTCGGACTCGTCAGACGCCGCCCATCGAACGTCGTCGTCGTCGCACTGGCGAACAAGACGGCGCGTACGATCTGGGCGCTGCTGGCCCATGACCGGGCGTACGAACCGAACTTTCGCCCGTCAATCTGCCTGGCGCAAGGCAGGGAGTGAACACCGCCGGCGACTCTCGAGTCGATGACATTCGTCCGACCTGCGAAGTAAACCGACCAGCTCGTTGAAGGTTGCGTAAGCAACGACGAGGTGTGATGGCAAACAGGCCAAACCGCGATCCGTCAAGCCTGAGGAAATGGCTGGGCACCAAGCCCGCAAACCGAATGAGGCGCGGATCGGCTGATTCCATCGGGGCCACCAGGCACGAGACCTGGATTCATAGGCCGAACATAGAGCCGCAACCTGTTCGCTACGCTCGCCGAGTCGGAACCGGGTCTTCACGAATTCATGTGGGTAGGTGGTGATGCGGAGAGGTAGCCTCTGCTCCCGTCGAGTCAAGCCGCTTCGCGTCTCCTCCGCTTGCGCTTCGGCCTTTCAGGTGACTCGTCGCTCGCGCCGGCTCAGAGCTGGTTGTCGCCGGACGGATTCGTCCGGCCACCGAAAACACTGGCCGGATGACCAAGCCGACCCTGGGGGAGGCGCCGTAACGGGGGCGGCTACGCGACGCGGCTCGGTCCATCCCGGAGAGGTGGCGGAGCGTTCGGACGTCTACTCGGCCAACTCCGGGACCCACGCGAGAATCCGGAAGCGGCTCGGAACCTTGACAGCAGCACGGGCGTCCACATAGCCATCTCCGACAGGCCTGCGCCACCATGCTCGAACTCCCGTTCCCCGAGCACCTCCCCGGCACCGGCAGTATCGAGCAGGCACGCCTGGTGCTTCTGAGATCCCCAAACTGGGGGCCAAGGGATACCACCGCCGGGCGCGGCGCGCCGTCGGCATCACCCCGAAGAGTCTGACGAACTACGAGTCCGGTCGAGCGCATCCGCCGCTTTCGACTCTCGGGGCCAGCGACATGCGTGGTGTTCACCAACACCCCGAAGACGGCGCGGGAGACGTTCGGCCGCCTGCGCAAGCGGATGGCCGAGGCCGACGCGCTGCTCCTGACCGGGCTCACGCGCGATGGTCTCGGCCAGCTGGTCGAGCGTCTTTCCGTAGCGCTCGACGTCGTAGTGGAACTTGGCCGACTCGATGAGCAGTCCCTCACGCACCTGCGGGCCCTGCTTCGTCTTGCGGGCTGCGGTCTCGATCAGCGACCGAATCGCGGCTTCCGCGATCGCGGGCTTGCCGTCGCCATCGAGGTAGAGCGACCGGCGGCACTCGAGGCCGCGGAGCTGGCGGTCGTCGACGGCGGTGCGGTTAGTGCCCTTTTTCGCTGCGATCTCAGCGATCTGGATGCTGAGATCGCTTCGCGCATCGACTGCGCCCGCGCCGTTGTGCTGGATGAGGGGGGAGACGCCGGTGAGCGTGAATCCAAGGCGCATCGGTCGATGACCTCCGAGAGCAGCGCGAGGTACTGGTGCCGCAACCCGCCGGCGCGCAGAAACCGGCGGCACGTCGTCACTCGGAGGTGGCAGAAGGGGCAGAGCGCGATCAAGTCATCGGCCGTGACAACGGCGTCGGGCGGGTACGTCACCGCCCAATGATGGGCCTCGACGGCCTTCGCGACGCCGCACTCCTGACAGAGACCGCCCGAGCGAGCGAAGCACTCCTCTCGGGCGCGCCAGTAGTTGGGATGACGAGGTCGGAGCCCCGTCGGCTTCACCTTTCGCATCGGTCCACGAACCTCCTCGGGCAGCGCAAGGAACTGGTACCGCGACCCGCCGGTGCGCAGGTGATCAACGACAATTATTTTTGCCGGTCGACGAGGCGCTGATCGGCCCGTCGCGGGGACACGCGCGGAGCGTGTGACACTGCCCGTTTCCTCGCGGAGGACGGGTTGGTCACCGATGCTCAGGTTCGGCGATTGCGCGAGAAGCGAATGGCAGGCAAGACGCTGGCGGCGGCCGCGGCGGCGGCCGGGATGAGCGAGCGGGCGGCGCGCAAGTGGCAGAGCGGGCCGTTGCCGTCGACGGCGAAGGCGTCGCGGTGGTGGCGCACGCGGGAGGACCCGTTCGCCGACGTGTGGCAGTCGGAGGTCGTGCCGCAGCTGGTGGCCGACACCGACGGACGGCTGCAGGTGCTGACGCTGTTCAAGGCGCTGTGCCGGCGACATCCGGGCCGTTTTCAGCCGGGGCAGCTGCGGACCCTGCAGCGGCGGATCCGCGAGTGGCGGATTCAGTACGGTCCCGACCGCGAGGTGTACTTCGAGCAGGTTCCGGTCCCGGGTCGGGAAGCGGCGTTCGACTTCACCGACTTGAGCGACCTGGGGGTGACGCTTCGAGGCGTGGCGTTCCCGCACCTGCTGTTCGAGTGGGTGCTGAGCTACAGCCGGTGGACGTATGTGGGGCTGGCGCTGAGCGAGACGTTCGAGGCGCTGGTGTCGGGGCTGCAGGGCGCGCTGTGGACGCTGGGGGCGGTGCCGGCGGTGCTTCGTCACGACAACCTGTCGGCGGCGACGCACGAGCTGCGGCGCAGCGGCGGCCGTCAGTTGACGGTGCGGTTCCGGCAGGTGCTGGACCACTACGGGCTGCGCTCGTCGCGGATCCAGCCGGGGAAGCCGCACGAGAACGGGGTGGCCGAGCAGGCGCACTTCCGGACGGCGACGGCTATAGAGCAGGCGTTGCTGTTGCGGGGCGAGAGGGACTTCGTCGACGAGGCGGCGTACCTGCGCTTCGTGCGCGCGGCCGTCGACGAGGAGCGGAATGCACCGGCGGCGGCCCGGCTGGCCGAGGAGCGTCCGTATCTGCGTCCGTTGCCGTCGGGTCGGGTCCCGGAGCACACGACGTTCGAGTGCCGGGTGCGGAAGTGGAGCACGATCCGGGTCGGCGGCCGGGTCTATTCGGTGCCGTCGCGGTTGATCGGTCACACGGTCGAGGCGCGCCAGCATCCGTCGACGGTGGAGGTCCTCTACGGGGGGCGGGTGCTGTGCACGATGCCGCGTCTGCGGGGCGAGGCGGAGCACCGCATCGACTACCGCCACATCATCGGGAGTCTGGTCCGGAAACCGGGCGCGTTCGCGCGGTATCGCTTCCGGGAGGAGCTGTTCCCGTCGCTCGTGTTCCGGGCGGCGTATGACGTGCTCGGCCGGACGCACGGCGAGCGGGCCGACGTCGAGTACGTGCGCCTGTTGCACCTGGCGGCCACGACCAGCGAGCGGCGGGTGGAGGCGACGCTTCGCGCCCGTCTCGACGCCGGCGACCCCTGCGACTACGCGGGCGTGCAGGCCCAGGTTCGTCCGCCGGTTCCAACCATTCCCGTGGTCCGCGTTCCCCGCCCGGATCTCGCGCAGTACGACGCGCTGATCACCGGAGGTCTGGTCGGATGACGGCGGCGAGCACGCAGGTGACGTCGCTGCTGACGCAGTTCGGGCTGACGACGGCGGCCGAGGAGATGGTGCCGCGGCTGACGCAGGCCGGTCACCCCGAGGCGATGCCGGTGCTGGTCGAGGTGTTCGAGGCGGAAGCCGAAGCGCGCCGCCAGCGCCGGATCACGCGGTTGCGTCGCGCGTCGCGGTTGCCGCCGGGCAAGACGTTCGCGACGCTCGACACCGGGAGGTTCCCGGCGCCGGTCGCGCAGCAGCTGGAGACGCTGGCCACCGGGGCGTTCCTCGAGACGGCGGCCAACGTGCTCGCGTTTGGCCTGCCGGGCGTGGGCAAGAGCCACGCGCTCTGCGCCGTCGGGCACGCGCTGGTCGAGGCCGGCCACAGCGTGCTGTGCGCCCCGGCCTACGCCTTGGTGCAGGAGCTGCTCGGCGCGAAACGCGACCTCGACCTGCCTCGCGCCCTCCGGAAGCTCGACCTCTTCGAGGTCATTTTGCTTGACGATCTGGGCTACGTTCAGCAGAGCTCGGACGAAGCCGAGGTGCTGTTCACGCTGCTCGCCGAGCGCTACGAGCGCCGTTCGGTGATGGTGACGAGCAACCTGATGTTCAGCCAGTGGGACCGCATCTTCCGCGACCAGATGGCCACGGCCGCGGCGATCGACCGCTTGGTCCACCACGCGGTAGTGATCGAGTTCGACGTCCCGAGCTACCGGACGGACCGGTCCCGCCGAAAATCGCCGCCGGCACCTGCTCCCCGGGGACGTGCCCCGGGCCCGCTGCTGCCCCGAGCTCGCCGCCGGTCGACCTCGTGAACGCCCAGCCGGTGCCGCTTCGACCGTCGTGCTCTCCCGTTCGAACGGCGTAGCTGCGGGCCGGCCGGCGTGTCAACGCGCTGGTGCGCGTCCTCCGCTCCGCTCCGGCCCGTCGGGTGGCACACCGTCCGTCCCGCCACTCAGATTGCAGTTATGGGCCTTGCGGCCCGGCCTGGACGGGGGCGTCCCGGCCGCCAATGACGTCTCACGTCACCGGCAAAAATAGTCGGCGCGAACCGGCAAAAGTAGTTGACGCTGAACACGTGTGGTCCGGCGCCAAGTTGCGCAGCATGGCGGGGCGGACCACCGTGGATACGCCGCTGATCGGCTGGGTGTTGGCGCTGAACGACGGGATGAGGGTGCGAAGCTGGTCCTTCAGGTCGCCCGCCCCCTGGCTGACGAGGTCGGTAGCCGACAGCACGTCCACCGGGACCGCCGACTCGGTGGCGCTGCGCGGCTCCGCACGGGAGCCGACGACCACCGTCTCCTCCGCGAATCCCGCGAGCAGCCGCTCGATCTCCGCGCGCGACAATCCCAGAGCCTCGACCTCGGCCGGCGTCATCCCGAGGGCGCGGGCCAGCTCCTCCACCGGTCGGTCCATCCGGCCCTCCGCCTGTTCCTGCCGGTCGTTGTCCTGAGGCTCCGCGGCCGCGTCCGGCGCCGGCAGCGTCAATGCCATCAATGCCGGCACGAGCACGGCCAGCATCACGACACTACGCCGCCGAGTGTCTCTCGTTCCTGGTTCTGATCTTGTCATTGTCCGTGTCATGGACCGTAGTCTAGGCAGTCGAAACTTCGACCGCACGACCTTGGAATCAGGCCAGCCGGAGCTGGCGGCTACGGACCCGGCGGTGGTGGCCGGCGTCCGGCTGACGCTGACCTCGACGAGGCCCCCGATCCGGACAGCGTGCCGCTTGCGTCGCAGGTCACGTTTTCGACGGATTCCGGCTTCAGCGTCGCCGCCGTCGAGGTGATTCTGGACCATATCGGGGGCACCAATTGTCCCGCGGGTCTTACTGCACCTGGAGCACCCGGTGTAGCCCTGCGCGCCCTCGTTCACGCTGAACTACACCAAGTGCCCAGCACGTGCCCCATCCAGGGCCTCGACAGCACGGACGCGGGCGCGATCAACAACCAGGCGGTGACCAACAAGCGGGCGTCGAAGTGCGTGACGCGCCAGGTGTCGGGCATGAGCGGCCCGTCCAGTAACAGCGGCCCGTCGCGGAAGAGCGTGACGCTCAACTTCGACCGGACGCTGGACACGGGCAAAGCGCTTAAGGCGGAGGCGTTGGGCCCGTCGGGAGCGTCCGGGGCGTCGGCCCCGGCGGTCGAGGGAACTTGCAGAGCCAGCGGCGATCGATGTGGCCGCTATCATCGGTCTCTGGGCGGTGAACTTCGCTCTCGTGTTGGCGGCCCTCGCCCTCGCTTGGAGGCGGCAGAGGCAGAAGCTAGCCGCTCCGGCCGAGAAGCTGACCGATGTCCTGGCCCTGCTCGGCTGTCAGGTGGTAACCCATCTATATGGTTGAAGGCGTCCGAACGCCAAGAAGCGAACGGATGGAGTCGAAAAAAATGGAAGTCGCCGAGCGCACTACGACCGGCCGGGCACCGCTCCGCCCGTGATCCTCGAGCGGGCGGCGTTTCATCCCCGTGCGGAAGCGGTCCAGGGCGTTTCCCGGGTGGCGGCAGGCGGCCCGGCCCTTGCCTGCTCAGGCGGCTTCGCACATGATCTCGCGTGGAATCATGGTGTTGAAGCCCGAACCGTCGTCGATGGCGCGCGGCGATCCGGCCTCCACGTCCTCGTCCGAGTCGCGCCTCCTGGAGCAGGTCCGGCGGGGCAGCCGCGGGGCGGCCGAGGCGCTGTTCAAGCGGTACGGATCCTGGCTCCGTAGATGGACACGGGGCCGCCTGCCGCATCGGGCACGGGGCTCTCTCGACACCAGCGACGTCGTGCAGGAAGTGCTGGGCTACACGTTCGCGCGTCTCGACTGGTTCGAGTCGAAGCGCGCGAGCTCACTGCGGGCCTACCTGCGGCGGGTTACCGAGAACCGCATCCGCGACGAGCTGCGGCGGGCGACGCGGCGCCGTCACGCCATTGCGCCGGAGCAACGGGTTCGGATGTCCGAGGACGGCGCGCCTCAACTGCGGCGGCTCGTCGACGACGATGCCTGGAGACGCTACGTCGATGGCCTGCAGCGTCTGACCTCCCGGGACCGACGGCTGATCGCCGGCCGCGTCGAGCTCGGCTACAACTACCGGCAGCTCGCGCTCGCCGAACGGATGCCGAGTCCGGATGCGGCGCGCATGGCGCTACGGCGGGCGTTGATTCGGCTGGGCGACGTCATGGCGGATCGCTGACGCAGGACCCGCCTGTTCGGTTTCCGCTTCGCGAACGCCGGTTCCATTAGAAGGCACACGGCCCGCGCAGTGCGGCTGTCGGTGTCTGAACACGGCCGAGCGAAAGCATGTCGGATGGGTGAGGAGGAGCGCGACCGTCTGGTCGTCGACGTGGCGGACGCGCTGACGCTGAACCAGGACGTGGATTGGGACCGGTGCGCGCGGGAGGCCACACCGGCCAGTCACCGGACGCTCGAGAACCTGCGCGTCGTCGCCGATGTGCTTGCCAGCTGCCGCGTGCAGGAAGAGGAGGCGGCGGGCGAGACGGCGATGGGCTCCCGGCTGCCCGGCGGCGTCTTCGTCCGCCTCGCCGTGCAAGCTCTGATCGCCTTCGCCGCGCTCTGGGTGGCTGCCCTGGTGGCGCTGGGCCTGTGGGGTTGGAACGACTTCCGGCGCGAGTACGGCGACTCGCCTCGTACCTGACGCTCCTGACGGCCGCGCCCGTGGCGAACGCGTGCCTGCTCCTGTTCGCGGGGCGCCGCGACCACCGGACGTGGCTGCTGGGCGTGTACTTCCTCCTGACGGCCGCAACGATCAATCCGTTCGCGCTCCTCGGCATCCTCCGGGGGGCTCCTCCAGCCGAGCCGTTCGGCTATCCCGACTTCGCCTTCCCGTATGTGTACCCGTTCCTGTTCGCGCCGGCGTTCCTGTGGGCGTTCGCTCGAGAGTGCCCGCGGGTCCGTCGCGGGACCCGGCTCGACGGCTTGGCGCGCCGGATGGTGCCGATCAGCGTGCTGGTCGGCTGCCTCACGTGGGTCGGGATCGTGACGTGGTTGGTGCTCGTCCGGGCAGGCCGCGTACCCCTCGCTGTTTCCTGGGTGGTGTTCGACGGGATCTTCGTCGTCCTGAACATCTTGTCGCTCGGAGCGGTCGTGGTGGTCGTGCTGCGCGCGCACACGGCGCCGGCCGAGGAGACCCGGCGCGTCGTTCTGTTCAGCGTCGGGTTCCTGATGTACATCGGGTTGCAGGCGGCGCACAACGTCGCCGAGGCGTTCACTGCAGGGGATACTCTGTCCAACTACCAATGGTCTCCCACCATCGCGGCGTTGCATGCGTTGCGATTTCCGGGAATCGGTCTGCTCTGGTGCTCGGTGCTCGCCGCCCGCGTGCCGCACGTGCGCGAAGTGGTGCGGGCATCGGTGGGCCGGCTGCTGACGCACGGGTGGCTGTTCGGCATCGGGGCCGCCGGGCCGGCGGCGGTCCTGGCATGGCTGCTGGCCAACCGCCGGGAGCAGACGCTGGGCACGGTCGCCGCCGACCCGGCGGTGCAGTTGCTGGGCGCGGTTTCGGCGGTCCTGCTGCTGGCGGCCGCGGCCCGCGGGCGACTGCTGGTCCGCCTCGATGCGTGGCTCTATCCCGACACCGCCGACCAACGACAGGCCCTGGCGGATGCGACGGCGGCACTGGCCAAGGTGGGGCGCGTCACGGCCGTCTGCCGAATCGTGCAACGGACGGCGAAACGAGGCTGCGGCACCCCGGTTACCTTGCTGCTGCGGACCGCTGCCGCGGCGGAAGCCGACGACTTCACCGATCCGGACGGCGAGATGGCGCCCCTGGCGAGTGCGTCCCCCATGGTCAGCATGCTGGAGACGGCCGGCGGCACGCTGCGGGTCCATCCACAGGACGAAGCGTCGTACTTCGACCTGCTGCTGCATGACGACAGGCGGTGGGTCGTCGAGTCGGACGCCGACGCCATGGTGCCGATCCCGGGCCCCGGCGCTGAGCTGTTGGGGGTTCTGGTGGCGGGCCGGCGCCTGGACGGCCGGCTCGCTCGGCCGGTGGACCTTCCGTTTCTGGAGGCGCTGGCGGCGGTGGCCGGGCTGGCGGGCGAACGCGTGCTCGCGATGCGCACGGCGGGAGCCCGGCCGGTGGACGCGCCGCCGGCCGAGGAGTGCCCGGCCTGCGGATGCGTGTCGGAGGCCGGTGAGCCGGCAGCGTGCGACTGCGGGACCGCGTACGTCGAGACGGAAGGACCGAAGCTGCTGGCGGGCAAGTACCGGCTGACGCGGTGTCTGGGAAAGGGAGGAATGGGGGCGGTCTACCTGGCGCGCGACCTCCGGCTCGAGCGGGACGTCGCCATCAAGACGCTGACCGGCGCGTCCGTCTTCCGTCTGATGGGCTCGAAGCCGGAGGCCTGGGCCATGGCCACGGTCACGCATCCGGCTGTGGCGCAGATCCACGGCATCGAGTCGTGGCGGGGCCGTCCGTTCCTCGTCGTCGAGTTCCTGTCAGGCGGCACGCTCGCGGACCGGCTTCGGCACGGACCGATGCAGGCGGCGCGCGCGCTCGACATCGTCGTCCTGCTGGCCGACGCCCTGGCGGCCTTGCACGAAGCCGGCTACCTGCACGGGGACGTCAAGCCGAGCAACGTCGGGTTCGCGGCCGACGGGTCGCCGAAGCTGCTCGACTTCGGCCTGGCCCGCGAGGCGAACGACGCGACCAGCGGGGGCGGCACCGCGCGCTACCTGTCGCCCGAGGTGCTGTCCGGCCGCCCCGCCTCCGAAGCCGACGACCTCTGGTCGTTGTGCGTGATGTTGTACGAGATGGCTTCAGGGGAGCATCCGTTCGCGGGGGGCGACGTCGGCGAGGTGAAGGAGCGCATTCGACGTCAGCGACTCGAGCGCGGCGCCCCGGCGGCGGCGGGCTCCGGCCCGTCGGCGGCCGTGGTCGCGTTCGCGGCGATGATGCTGACGGCTCGCCGGTCGGCCCGCCCGGCAACCGCGAACGCCTTCGCCGACGCGCTTCGCGGCGTTCGCCGCGGAGACCTCCCGGCCTGAGCTCCAACCGCCGTCTGCCTGTCAGCTCTCCATGAACTCGTCAGCAGTCGGCATGGCTGACAATCCCGCTGTCGCTCGGATGCCGGACTCTGATGCAGAGCCGGTGATTGTAGAAGATCGGCCCGCCACTCGACGGGACGCTGGTGAACAGCACCACGAGCAGGGGCCAGCACTTCCTGCCCAGCGTGCCGCTCCGGCAGGAATGACCCGGTACGGTGAACGTGCAGGTCTTCAGCAGCGGATCGATACGGAGCTCATGCGCGCGGCCGGGCCTGTGCGTCGGGCAGAGCTCCGACAGATCCAGCCGCGCCCCGCGTCCCGCCAGCTCGTTCTGCATCCCTGGCGTGGCAATGAACGACTGGCCCCACCAGGCTGACCGCCTGTTTGCCCCCGACACACGCCCCCACGCCCGGTGCTCATCGCCCAGCCTCGCCGTGACCGTGACTGAGGCTCCCGCCGTTACAGGATCCGGAGACGCAGTCAGCCGCCCGTCCGTGCGGCCACCACCGCCGCCGCCGGCGCTGCCGCCTCCAGCGCTGCCACCACCGCCGCCTCCAGCGCTGCCACCACCGCCGCCTCCAGCGCTGCCGCTGCCACCGCCGCCGCCGGACGAGCGCGGCGTCGTGCAGGACGGCAGCGTCGAGAAGTCGATCTCGGCGTTCGCCCACCTGACGGGTGCGCCGGCCGACCCGCGCCACTCGGCCATGACGTTGAACTGCAGGCGTGCGCGGTCGCCCTCCGAGCACTCCGGCGCGATCCAGTAGAACGAGTTGCGCGCCCGCACCGGCAGGCTGACGCGCTCCGGATCGCGACCGCCGCGTTCGGCGCCGGGGCGGGGCGGCAGCGAGCACGGCGGGACGTTCAACTCGACCCGGCCGACGAACGGCCGGGGCTTCGGCACGCCCGTGTTGCTCGCCTTCAGCGTCAGGCACTCGAGCTCGTCGGCCCGGCTCACGCTGACCCCGAACCAGTACGACGAGCGGCGGCCGGGCGCACTGAACCGCGGCTCGGCGTCGCCGCTCCGTTCGATCGACACCCGATACTCCTGCGCCGCCGCCGGGCACGCCAGCACGACCGCCCACCCGATCGTGAAGAGGGCCAGGGCCGTCCTCCGCCACCCGCCCGGCATCACCAGAAACAGGATCACGATGTATTCACCGACACCAGAAGTTGGCCGTTCGCCCTCGCCAGGCCGCCGCCCGCTCGGCCTTGACGAGAGACGTTCTCGGCACGACGGAGGCTCTTGCGTGACGGAGCACAGTCTGTTGCGACGCGGCGGTGCCGAACTTCCGGACCATCTCGGGGCCTCGCTATCACCAGATCATCGCGATTCTGAACCCGCGGGTCTTCCGGGCCGGCCTTCGCCTGGAGTTCCAAGCGCGGGCTAGGGATACGGCCGGGTCGCCAGCAATCCCGTGACGATGAGACCGCCGCTACCCGCATAGGACGCGGCGTCAATGAAGCTGTATCCGTGGCGCGTCTTCATGAGCTGCGACCCGGCAACCCGCCATTCGTCTTCCGGCGGCACGAAGTCTTGCACCTTGAGCGCCGCGAACCGCCCGCTGCCATCATTCAACCAAATGAGCGGATGATTCTGGGGCAGCCGCCCTTGTCCGCCCGAAACGGGTGCCACCGCAAAGTCCGACACCCCGTCGCCATTGAAGTCCAGAACCTCTACCCACCGCGCCCACGGCGCACCGGTCTCCTCTCCGGCGCTGCCGCCGAACCACTCGGCTGCTCGCAGTCGACTGGACGTCTCGTCGATGAACGTGCCGTCGCCCCGGTTCATCAACAACTGGACGAACCAGCCGTCATAGAAGGGATCGCCTTGGGTTCCCACAACGATCAGATCCTGCACGCCGTCGCCATCAACGTCGATGCTGGCAGCATGGAGGTCGATGTGGGAATCGACGAACGGCGCGGGCTTGGGCAGGACTGTCTTGTACGTCTCGCTGAATGCTCCCGAGCGGTTCCAGAAGATGGTTGAGTTGTGGTTCTTGTGGTGAGGATAAGGATGGCCGGCGTCGGCTGTCACGATCAACTCCGGCAGCCCGTCGCTATCGAGGTCCGTCAGTACGGTCCCCGGGAAGACGTGCGCGCTGTTGGCGTCCATCGTCTCGCCGGGGCCGACGGGCAGGATGGCTCGCTCGAGCTCGAACGACCCATGACCATCGTTCAGAAGCGCGTACGGCAGAATCCCGTTCTGCCCGGGGTAGCCGTTACCGACGATGATGTCAATCACGCCACGGCCGCGGACGTCGCCGATGGCCGCTGAATGAGAGAAGTCGCTGAGCTGCGGCAGCTCGTCGGTGGCGTCACGCCAGCCGCCACCCGGCCGCGACAGATACAAGCGATTCTGTTCACCCGGCCATGGATCGGCGTCCCAACCGTGGTCGGCGACGAACATGTCCAGTCGCCCATCCCCGTTCAGGTCGCCGAAGGGCACGTTTCGAGGGTGGACGGTATTCAACGTGTCAACGGGATACAGCTCACTCGGTGCCACCGTGAATCCGCCGTCGCCGTCACCCAAGAGGACGCGTCCCGGCTGGGGGCTGTAGCTTGTCGATTCGCCGTCGGGATAGTCGTTGCCCAAGATGATCAAGTCTTCATTCCCGTCGCCGTCGAGATCCGCGGATGCGTTAACAGCCCGTGGAAGAAGTCTGTTCGCTGAGCCGAACTGTTCAGGCGGCTTGGCGATGAGCGATTGAGCCGACGAACGTCGTCGGGCTCCATTTGGGCCTCCAGGCGCCCGTCAGACGCCCCCAGAGGTCGATCAGACGCCCGATCAGTCCGCAAATCGCCGAAAGAGCCCGCCCCTGCAGGCTCCGGGGCGTGCCGACGCCGGTCAGGCTGCGCAACAGCAGTCCGAGGTTGCAGCCGGCCGCCTGGATGAGCACCCGCTTGCGGACATTCTCATGACCGCGCACCCACACCCGACGCAGCCCCCCGGTTTCATACTGGTGCGCGAAAGGCCGTTCCACCAACTCGCCACGCCGCCGTTGTAGACGACGGCCCCGCGCGCCGCGAATACGACGGCGGTTCCCATACAATGCCCGTTGCGCAGCCCGCTTCTCCGGCGGTGTCTCTCCCG
This sequence comes from Vicinamibacterales bacterium, assembly GCA_963665465.1. Lineage (GTDB taxonomy): Bacteria > Acidobacteriota > Vicinamibacteria > Vicinamibacterales > UBA8438 > JAAXGX01. Next base: position 892,756 of record OY762226.1, on the reverse strand, counting down.
TCTTCTTGTCCTGCCAGCGGCGACGACCCCGCTCGGGCTCCGAAACGTAGCTGCGAACCCCAATCTCGTCGAGCGCCACCAGCGTCTCGTCGCTGTGGTACCCCTTGTCGGCGACCACCTCTTCGATGCCAGCACCGTCCGGCTGAACCGCGTCGACCTGCTCGGCCGCCGTCGTCAGTGTCTCCGGAAGCGTCGCCGAATCGCCCGCCGACGCATCCTGCACGGTCACCGAGACAATGGCGCCCGTCTCCAGGTCGACCCCATGCTCGGCCTTGTGGGCCAGGTGCGTCCGGCCGTCCTTCATCTTCGTGATCTTCGCGTCCGGATCCTGGGGAGACTGCCAGTCCTTGTTCGATGTCTTCTTGTCCTTCCGGGACCGGTCGAACCGCGCCAACTCCGCGCGCGTCGGCGTCGCAAGCCCCGAGGCTTCCGCCAGACGCTGCAGAAACGCCTCGTACGATTCGCCCGTGTCCCGACGCTCGATGCTCCGCATCGCCGCGTTCGCTTCCAGCGTCGTCGCATCGACGCCGACCGTCTTGCCACGCACCAGACCCGCTTCGGACAGCCGCTCGAGAACCCACGTGAAGACCGCTCCGTGCGTCTCCACGTCGATCAGCCGACGCGTCCGCGACAGCGTCGAGTGGTTCGGTGCCGACTCGGTCAAATCCAGGTCCAGGAACGACCGAAGGCTCAGAGAATCGGCCACCCGCCATGCAATCCCACGCTCCGACGACAGGCCCTCGAAATACCCGATGAACAGCATCCGGAAATACCGCCCAGGACGCAGACTCGGCCGCCCCATCCGAGACGCGTAGAACACCGCGCACAGTCCCTCGACGAACGCGTCAAACCCAGCGTCATCCAGGACCCGGTTCAGACGCTCGAAGAAGGGATGCCCCGCATTCGTCGGCAAATCCGCCGTCGTCACCCACAGCGGCGACCCCTGTCGCGCTGCTGGTTTCTTGCCCATCGCCATGGTCGTTCAGTGTACGGGTTCGATCGCACCGCGGCCAGGCCGGTTCCGCGACTTCTTCCACGGGCTGTTAAGGGATCCTTGGAGCGGATAGCTCGGGTCGACGACGTTGAGGGGGATGTATGCGTAGTACGACTCCAGCGATGGAGATCGAGCCGAGAGAGCGCCGATCGCATCGCGCAGCTCGGTCAGGTGGCGGGCCCGGATCGCTGAGCCCCGTGCCGGCGACGGGTCGGACCAGGTCGGGCGGATGCCGTCGCAGGCATCGTAGGCGCGGCCCAACGCCGCCCGCAGCTCGATGACGTGCACGGCGCGGATGGGTGTCTCACCGGCTTTTAACGTGGCGTCGGTGAACGCGAAGGCCGGACTGCCGCAACCAGCGAGCAGGTCGTTGATGCGAGTCCGCAGCTCCGTGAAGTGCGCCGTCTTGATCGGTGTCACGCCCGGCACCAGCGGATCATCCGTCCAGACGGGACCCTGCGCCCCGGAACTGCCGGCGGTCAACCCAAGCAGGCCAAGAACCAGAACGGCAAGGGCATCGAACCGTACCCGGTTGCCGAGCGAGGTCGTCGATGCAATTGACAATCGTCGATCTGGACGCATCCGTGTGATCATCCGCAGCGTGACCATCCGCGGCGAGCAGTCGCTCCACCCGTAGCAAGTGTCGCCGCATTCCCCCCCTGCCAGCCGAGATCGCCCGCGCGTACCCGATTGAGGTGCAGGATCCCGACGGTCAACGTGGCGGTCGTGATCACCGTCCCGACCATCCACCGGATGAGCCTGGTGTGCAGATTCGCCATCTCGGTCCGTACGCCGGCGATCCGGGTCCAGAGCCGCGCGTCGAGATTCGCAATCTCGGTGCTCCGGTCGGCCAGTAAGACCCGCCGCCGCGGTGACGACGGCGAGACCCCTCGACGCGAAGCTCTTGTTTCCATAGGCGGATGGGATCCGGAAACCGAACGGCCGGGCGGAAAATTACGCGCGGTCGACGACCACCCCGACCTCCCAACCGCAGGATCGGGGGCTGGAGAGCCGGCTCGTGAAGAAAAGTTGCCGACGTGCGTTCGGTTTCCGTCCTCGCGACGCCAGTAATAGCTGAAGGGTGTCTTACGGGAAACGAACATCCTTTGGAGGTCGTAGGCGCCTTGGCGACGCGGCGGTCAACCAATAGCACCGCGTGCGGCGAGTTGTTGGCCTGGCGAGGCCGCACCAGTAGACCTGACGAGGATCCGCAGAGCAGCGAGACGCCGACAGAGTATGCGGCGGCGGACGGCGGCGGCGCTGAGCGCGAGACGTGTCATGTACGAGATGCATCCAATGGTTCATGCAGGGGTGGAGGAACGGGTACGCGACCGCCGGCGGCCGGCGTGGGGCGGGGGCGTTCGCCATCGCCCGTTGCCCCGACCGGCGGTGGTCATCGCGGCCCTCGCGTTCGCTGCGACGTCCGTCGCACCTGGCCGCGCGCAGACCCCGAGCTACGTGCTCTTCCCTGCCGGCCACCAGCCCGCTACTCCGAAGAACGAGATCACGTTTTCCGCGGGTTCCTCCTCCTCCACCTACGAGCTCAGGGGGGAGCTGGTCGGCGGCAGCGTCGTGCCCATAACGGATTTGCTGCTGGACGCCACTTTTCTCGAGGGCAACACGAAGATCCGGATCACGCCGCAGTCCGTGTCTCCCGCTGCTTTCGCCGCGGTATACGGCGCCTCCGGGGCGGTCGGCGCCGACGTGCAGGTGGACGGGGGGATCTTCGAGGGCGCAACAAGCCAGGCCGCGTTCATTATCCGGGTGAGGTACGACGCGTCGGCCCAGTTCACGGACGCACAGTCCATCGGCGACCTGCGTTGGGGCACTCCGCGGATCGAGATCTACGAGGGTGCAACCGTAGACCCGGCCCTGGCCTTCGCCTGGTCGGCCCACGGCACGGGTACGCGCACCTGGGGGACCGGCGATCCCGTCATGACCTACAGGTGCCTGGTGGCCGGCGACGCGGTGACGTTCTCGGCATGGCCGTCCTCCGCCGGCGAGGACAGCACCCTCTTTGCGGTGACACCCACCTCCACATCCGCCAGTTCCGGGACCGGCCGCTTGAATCTCACGGCCGCGCCCGACTACGAGACCCCGACCGACAGCGGCGGCGACAACCTCTACAAGGTCCGCGTCAGCAGCGGGCACAGTCTCAACAACCTTCCGGGAGAGGGCCAGAGGACCGGCTGCGACGGTTCGGCCCTGGAGTTGACGGTCGTGGTGAAGGATGCGGGTCCACCGGCGCCGGTGCGCTCGCTCACGGGAAGCCTCGACAGCGACACGGGGATCCTCTCCGTCAACTGGGCTCCCCCCGCCGGCTTCCTGGACGGGAGCGACAGCAGCGTCGTCGTTCCGTTCGACACCGCGCGCATGTCGGGCAGCGGAGCCGCGGGCACGGCGGTAGCCGGCTACGACGTCGAGTACCGGCTGCATGGCGGCTCCACGTGGACGCAAGCCACGACCACCACGACCAGCTTCGAGATCTCCGGGGTGGGCGCGGGCGACGCCTACACGGTGCGGGTTCGAGCGCGCAATGCGGAAGGAACGGGAGCCCCCGCGACCATCGACGTGCCGCGGCCCCGCGAGCCCCCCAAGCCCCCCGAGCCCCCCGAGCCCCCGCCGAACCTGCGGCCCCGCGTGTCGGTGTCATGCGACCCGTGCACGGTGCCCCCGGGCGGCGAGGTGCAACTGACCGCCAGGGCGTCCGATCCGGACGGCGACGACCTGACGTACGCGTGGAGTGCACCGGAGGGCGTCTTCGGCGAGGAGACGGACGCCGCGACGGCACGCTGGACGGCGCCGGAGGCGACCGGCCGGGTCAGGTTCCGCGTGCGGGTCTCCGACGGGCGCGGCGCCTCGGTGTCGGCGACGGTGATCGTCGAGGTCGCGAACGAACCGCCCGCGTTCGAGTCGTCGGAGTATGCCTTCGAGCTCGGCGAGAACATCGACGGCAGCCGGCGGCCGGTCGCCCTCGGCGAGGTGGCGGCCACAGACCTCGACGGCGACGAGCTGACGTACGAGCTGGCGTCCGGCGACCGGTCGCGCTTCGAGGTGGGGGCGCGAGACGGGGCGCTGCGGTACATCGGTCCCGGCGAGGACTTCGAATCGGAGGCGAAGCGCTACGAGCTGACGGTGCGCGTGCGCGACCCGTACGGGGCGGAGGCGGAAGTGGGCGTCGCCGTGACCATCACCAACATGAACGAGCCGCCGCAGGCGAACGACGACGAGGCGGCCACCGACGAAGACCAGGCGGTCACGGTCGACGTGCTGGCGAACGACAGCGACCCGGATGGGGATGGGCTGCGGGTGGCATCGCTGTCGGCGCCGGCGCACGGGGCGACCGCGGTCACGGGTGGCGCGGTGCGCTACACGCCCGACGTGAACTACCACGGCGTGGACCGGTTCACCTACGTGGTCGCGGACGGAAACGGCGCGACGGCGGAGGCGGCGGTCGAGGTGACGGTGCGGGCGGTGAACGACTCGCCGGTGGCGGTCGGCGTGATCCCGGACCAGGCGCTCGACGAGGGCGGCGACGCGGCGACGGTGGAGCTGACGCCCTTCTTCGAGGACATCGACGGGGACGCGCTGGCGTACCGCGCGTCGTCGTCGGACCCGTCGGTGGCGGCGGCGGCGGTCACCGGAGCGGTGCTGACGCTGGTGCCGGCGGACTACGGGTCGGCGGCGGTAACGGTGACGGCCGAGGACGAGGGCGGCCTGACGGCGACGCAGACGTTCGCGGTAGGGGTGAGCGATCGGTTCGTACGCGGGGTGGTGCGGGACACGCTGGCAGGCATGGCCCGCTCGCACCTGGCAAGCGCGCGGATGACCCTGGGCCGGCGGGTGACGGCAGGCCGCTCGGAAGGGTCCCGGCTCACCCTGCTGGGGCGCGGGATACCGTTGGGACAGGCTGCGGCGCGGGCGGCGGGTGAGCAGATGCTGGCGAGCTGGCTGTCGTCCTGGACGACCCCCTATGGCGGCCCGGCCGGCAGGCCGGGATTCGGCGCGGGCGGCGGAGGGTCCGGCGTGCCGGCGGCCCGAGGTCCGGCAACGGGCGGGATGCCGGCGGCTGCCGGACTGCACGGCGTGGCCGCCGCCGGGCGGGGCGGGGTCGCCGGCGTCACGGGCGGCCCTGGAGGCTTCGGGAGCTTCGGCGGCCTCGGCGGCTTCGGCGGCTTCGGCGGCGGAGCGGACCCGCTGCGCGGCTCGGAGTTCCTGCTGTCGCTGGGCGGCGGGCAGGATGCCGACGAAGGGCGTGGGGCGGGGCGGCGCTGGCAGGTGTGGGGCCAGGGCGACGTCCAGGCGTTCCAGGGCGAGCCGTCGGCAGCCGCCAGCTACGACGGCTCGCTGCTGACCGGCTACGCGGGCGTGGACACCTGGGTGACGGAGCGCTGGCTGGCCGGCCTGGCGGTGGCGCGCAGCCGCGGCCGCGGCGACTGGCGCGCGGGCGGGTCGCAGGGCGCGCTGGCGACGACGCTGACGGCCGTGCATCCCTACGTGCAGTGGGCGGACGGGGCGACGTCGGTGTGGGCGACGGCGGGCGGCGGCTGGGGCGCGGCGGAGAACGTGCGCCGGAGCGGCCGGCGGGGAGAGAGCGGACTGGGATTGCGGCTGGGCCTCGTCGAGCTGCGGCGGCGGCTGGGCGCGGCGGCCGGCGGCCGGCGGCTGGCGGTTCGGGGTGCGGGCCGACGGGGCGTGGGCACAGCTGCGGACCGCGGCGGGCGACGAGTCCATAGACGACCAGACGGCGGCGGTGAACCAGGTGCGGGTGGGGGCCGAGGTGTCGCGGCCGCTCCGGCTGGGCGGGGTCTCCCTGGCCCCGTTCGGCGAGGCGCACGTGCGTCGCGACGGAGGGGCGGGCCAGCCGGGCGGCGGCCTCGAGGTGGCCGGCGGGCTGCGGGCGGCAGCCGGCAGGGTGCGCGTCGATGCGCAGGGCCGGGTGCTGGCGGTGCACTCGGCGGCGGGCTACCGCGAGCGGGGCGTGGGGGTGACGCTCAGCGTGGGCAACCAGGACCAGGATGGTAGCGGCAAGAGGAAAAGGACTCCCCACCATTTGGCAAGGCCGTTGAGGGGGCATCCGTCGCGCACGGTTGCCCCGCGGCCGTCAACCCGCTACGCGGGTCCTCCACTTCGTTCCGGCCCTACGGGTGACTGCCGCGACTGACCGTGCGGATTGCTCTTGAGGGCCAGCCAGAAGGCTGGCCCTCGTTTAAGGCTGGCAAGCGGCGCAAGGTGGCCGCTCCGTTGTCGCGGAGAACCGATCCAGCAGACCGGGAGGACTGGACGAGAGCAACCCCCACCACCGCAGACCAAGCCGGAACGCCGAGACCGAAGGGCTCAAGGCTCGGCTCACGTAGTTGCGCTTCGGACACGGTGCGGGTCGAAGCGGGCGCGGTCGCGTAGCATCGCACAGGCGACGCTGAGCAGGCGGTCCGCCACCGAGCGCAGCGCGCGTGCGTGGCCGTGACCGCGAGCCCGGAGCGACTGGTACTTGTCGTGGCTGGCCGGGTCGCGGTGGGCGGCGACGCGGGCCCAGTGATAGGCGGCATCGCGCAGCCGGTTGTGGGCTGCCAGCCTCCGCGTCACGATCATGCTCTTCCCGGAACGGCGGGTGACAGGAGCCACCCCGCAGAGGCAGCGAAGGGCACCGAAGTCCCGCCGTCTTACCGCATCGCCACCCTCGGCAAGCAGCGCGGCCAGCACCTTGGTGCCGATGCCCGGCAGCGACAGCAGGATGGCCGCATCCCGGGGCTCCTGCGACGAGGGCTCGTCCTCCGTCGACGCGCTCGGGTCGTCCGCTGGGGCAGCGCCGGTGAGCTGATCCACCAACCGGCCGAGCTCACGGTGCGCGTGGTCGAGCTGGCGGTTAACCAGGGCCAGGCGTTCGGCGACGAGCCGCACGTGTGCAACGGCGGCCTCGGCCGCGCCCGGGGCGAGCTTGACGGCTGGCGCTCGCAGCCGATCACGTAGGGTGGAGGCGCTGATCCGACGGATGCGGTGCTGCTTCAACACTCTGGTGAGCGTCACCTCGCGAACGCGTCGAGCCGCGCGCGGTGTCGGCAGACGTCGCCAGAGGTCGAGGACCCACGGCGCCGCGACATCGTCGTCAACCGCGTCGAGGAACTGCGGGTAGTAGCGCCAGAGCTGCTGCCGCATGCGATTCGCCAGGCGAACGCGTTCCCGCGTCAAGTCCTCGTCGAGACGGGACCACTCCCGCAACTCGATGATCGCCGGGTCGGTCGGCTCCAGCTGTCGCAGACAGTGCGGGTCGGTGCGCAGCGCCGAGGCGAGCACCCGGGCGTCGCGCCGGTCGTCCTTCGCGCCCGCTGGCGACATGCGGTCCCGGAAACGGTCGAGCTGCTTCGGGTTGATCGAGTGGACGACGAAACCCCGCTCCATCAGACTCTCGACCACGGGACCGCTCGGCGTTTCGACCGCAACGCCGACTTCACTCTCGTCAGCGGCCCCGAATGACAGCAGCCAGTCGGCCATCTGCGACAGCCCCGCGCCGCCGTGCTCAAACTCCCGTTCCCCGAGCACCTTCCCGGCGGCGTCGAGCACGCACGCCTGATGCTTCTGCGATCCCCAGTCGATACCCACGAACCAAGTCAGCTTCAAGTTGAACCTCCGGTCTGCCGAATCGAACGGGCGCGCCCCGATGCCTGCCGTTCCCTGTACTGGCGCTCTACGGCGCAAACTCCCCACGGGGCATCCATCGGTGGCTGGACCGCCGGGGCACAAGTCCTTTTCAGGTGCTCGAAGCACTGGGACCCCTCGGTACTCCCGGTGGCCTGCCCGACGCCGCGAGACCCTCCCGCGGCGTCATCGGGAAAGGTACAGGGACCCCCTGAGCACTCGGAAGCAGCGGTTTCCTGGTGATGATCGACGGGACGAGACAGGGTCGTCTCGTCGACATGACCGGGAGGACGCGGAGGTGATCAGGATGAGCCAGTGGGCCGAGATCCGCCATCTGCATGTGGTGGAGGGGGTACCGAAGAAGGAGATTGCGCGGCGGCTGCAGTTGGATGTCAAGACCGTGCGCCGGGCCGTAGGCCGGCCGACGCCGCCGGTGCGGGTCTCTTCGCTGCGGGCTCGCAGCCTGGACCCATGGCGGGAACAGATCCAGCAGTGGCTGCGCGAAGATCGGAAGCTGACTGCGAAGCGGGTGCGGCGGTTGCTGCTGCCGTTGGCCGGCGCGGTTTCGCCGCGGACGGTGCGCCGCTACGTGGCGGCGCTGAAGCGGACGGTGACGTCGAAGGAGGCGTTCGTGCACCGTAGCGCGCTTCCCGGCTCGACGATGGAGGTCGATTTCGGCGAAGCCTGGGTCGACATCGCCGGCGTGCCGTGCAAGGTGAAGTACCTGGTGGCCACGCTGCCGTACTCGAATGCGTATTTCGCCAAGGCGTACCCGGTCGAGCGGCTCGAGTCGCTGCTCGACGGCATCGAATCGGCCTTCCATTATTTCGGGGGTCCTGTGGATCGCGCCGTGCTCGACAACACGTCGCTGGCGGTCAAGGACGTGTTGGCCGGCCGCGACCGGGTCGAGACCGACGCGTTCGAGGCGTTCCGGGGCGCGTATCCGTTCCGGGCCGAGTTCTGCGCGCCGGCCAAGGGCTGGGAGAAGGGTTCGGTGGAGACGGGCGTGAAATACGTCCGGAATCTGGTGTTCCGGCCGCGGCTGGCGGTGGAGAGCTGGGCGGCGCTCAACGCGGCGATTCTCCGCGAGTTGGCGGCGGACCTGCCGACGCGCCACCTCGATGACGGGCGCTCGGTCGAGGACGCGTTGACGCTCGAGCGGCAGCATCTGCGGGCGCTGCCCGCGCACCTGCCCGCCACCTGCCGCGTGGTTGCGCGGGTGGCCGACAAGTTCGGACACGTGCGGGTGGACCACGTCACCTACTCGGTGCCAATCCGCCACGCCTACCGGCCGGTGTGGGTGAAGCTGTACCACGACCGGGTGGCGGTCGCGGTCGGCGCCGAGGTGGTGGCGCAGCACGTCCGGGCGTTCTCGAGAGGCACGAAGGTCCTCGACGCGTTTCACGTGCTGCCGCTGCTCGAGCGCAAACACCGGGCCGTGGCCGAGGCGACGGCGCTCATCGACTGGCGTCTGGCGCCCGTCTGGCAGCAGGTGCGGGCCGAGCTGGCCCGGCACACGCGCAAGCCCGACCAGGAGTGGGTCCGGATGCTGCGGCTGATGGAGACGCACCCGGCCGCGGCCGTCGAGCGCGCGGTGACGGCCGCGCTCGAGCGTCATTCGCCGCGTCTCGAGACGGTGCGGCTCATCCTCCGGCAGCAGCAGAGCGGCCCGCCGCCGGTCTGCCCACCGGTCACGGGCGTGCGTCCGGAGCTGGCTGAGATCGCCGTGCCCGCCCCGACGCTCTCGGCGTATGACGCGCTGGTGGAGGGCCGTTGCTGATGGCGACGACGACCATCGAGCCCCCGCACCTGGCGGCGGACCTCAAGACGCTGTGCCTGTCGACGATCGCGACCCAGTGGCGGCCGCTGGCCGAGCAGGCCGCCCGCCAGCGCCAGGCGCCGGCCGACTACCTGGCCCAGTTGGTGCACCTGGAGGTGACTGGCCGCCGGGAGCGGCGCATCCAACGCCGCATCCAGGACGCCCGCTTCCCGATGCTCAAGACGCTCGACGCCTTCGCGTTCGACGCCCAGCCCGGCCTCGACCGCGATGCGGTCCTGCAGGTCTTCGACTGCCGCTTCGTCGCCGAGGCCGCCAACGTCGTGTTCGTCGGCGGCGTCGGCACGGGAAAGACGCATCTGTCGATCGCGTTGGGGATGGCCTGCTGCCAGCACGACTACCGCGTGCGGTTCGTGACCGCCGCCGAGCTGGTCACGCTGCTCGTCGAGGCGCAGCAGCAGGGCCGGCTGCAACGCAAGCTCGACCAGCTCGCCCGCTACAACGTGGTCATCGTCGATGAGCTCGGATACGTGCCGCTCGACAAGGCCGGGGCCGACTTGCTGTTCGGCTTCATCAGCCAGCGCTACGAGCGCCGCAGCCTCGTGGTGACGACGAATCTGCCGTTCGCGCGCTGGTCCGAGGTCTTCCTCGACCCGACGGCCGCCGCCGCGGTCATCGACCGGGTCGTCCACCACGCCACCGTGCTGGCGACCGCCGGTGACAGCTACAGGCTCAAGGCCGCCACACGCAATCAGGCATCCCAGGCGCCAGAGGAGGTGACACGGCAATAGCGCTCATCGCGCCGTGGCCTCCCGTCGCTACGCTCCGTCCGGCCACGGCGCGATGACCACGACAACTCAACAACGGGGAGTCTTTTCTGCTTGCCATTTCCATGCTGTCCGGATCGGCCGGCGGCGGCGCGGGCAACGTTGGGGGCGAGCAAGGCGTTCAGCGCGCGCCGCGAGCCGCCTTCACGAACCGCACGTCCTTTGTCTCGTCATCCTGATTGGTCTCCTACCGAGGACGGGGGACGCGGAACCCGTCGCCGTCCCGCCGGCCCCCACGTCGGGCCTGCGCGGTGTTGGCCGACCACCTGAGTCGGCCGAAAACGCATGTCGTCTCCTTCGCGCGCTGGCCGGGCGCGCCGTGTGTCCGCCGCATCGAAAAGCGCCGTCGCTGACGGCCGAGGCCGTAGCTCGGGGCACGATCCAGATCGCCCGCCCGCTGGCTGGGCGAGGACCCGGCGACCGACCCGATCATCGACGCGCGGCTGGCCGACGGCTCGCGGGTGGCTGTGTGCAGCCCGCCCGCGGCGTCGGCGACCGCGATCACGATCCGCCGCTTCGGCGGCCGGGCGTTCACCATCGAGGAGCTGACCGCGAGCGGCTCGCTGCCGGCGCCGGTGGTCGAAGCGACGGCGGCGGTGCTCCAGGCCGAGCGCAACGTCCTGATCTCGGGCGGCACCGGCCCGGCAAGACGACCCTCTTGAACTCCCCGGTGGCGCTCCTGCCGGCCGAGGGCCGCGTCATCTCGATCGAGGACACACTAGAGTTGAGGCTCCGTCGCGCCAACTGCCTAAGCTCCGAGGCGCGCGGGCTCGCCGGTCGCGGCGTGACGATCCGGGACCTGGTGCGGCACGCGCTGCGGCACCGGCCCGATCACATCGTCGTCGGCGAGGTGCGCGGGGCCGAGGCCGCCGACCTGCTTCAGGCGCTGAACACGGGGCACGGCGGGTCGCTGGCCACCGTGCACCTTCTGCCACGGCGCGGTCTCCGCTTCCAGGGCCTTGATGATGCGGGCGGCGAACTCCTCGTGGTACTCGGCGGCCTTCTCTTGCAGCTTGCCCATCACGCCAGCGACGGGGCCTTGACGGGCTGCCCGGTCCGGAACAACTCCTCGACCGCCTCGTCGAACTGCTCGCGGGTCGCTACTTGTACCGGCGCCCGCTCTTCCGCGCCGCTCTCGTCTCGTTCGCTCATCGCCGCACCTCCGTCCTTTCCGGTCACTGCCTCCGCCGCCGGCCGCCTCGATTCTTCGGTCCGCGGGGGACCGTGATTGCATCCTTGGCCGGGAGTCACAGCCCGCAAATGCGGCGCTTGTCCCGAGGCCACGGCCGACTGAGGTCCGTTCGGCGCCGGGTGAGATGAATAGCAGGGTCAGGGTGCGGCATCGTCGGGCAATTGCCGGTTTGCAGCACGCGCGGAGCCGGCTTCAAGACAGCCAGCCCGCCCGTGGCGGGCCGGAGCGGCAGCGGAGGGTCTTGACGCCGGTGAGCACGTGCGGATGGTGTGCTGGCCCGACGACGCCGTCGGAGACCGTAGGGCGTGCCATTGGCGGTGCGACCCGGCCGCGCACGACCCACAGGGAGTGACTGAGGTGAGATACTCTCCTGGTGAGGGGGGACGCCGCTATGAAGACCATGATGCTGCTCCGCTGCACGTTTACCCGACTCGGCATCGTCACGGTGCTGTTGTCGTTTCCCGTCGCCGCACCGGCGGCGGCGCAGACAGCAGGGGTGATCGAAGGCTCTGCCGTTGACGCGAACGGCAACCCGTTACCCGGCGTTGTGGTGACGGTGAGTGGCCCCGACGTGCGTCAGGAGCGGGTGACAGGCGCGGACGGTTCGTACGCAGTGACCGAACTGGCGGCCGGCGATTACCGCATCACGGCGATCCTGCCGGGCTTCGAGACGGTGGATATCCCTGTCGCGGTGGGAGCGGACATCACAGCAACGGTCCCGATCGTGATGCAGGTCGCGCGGCTGCTCGAAACGGTCAGCGTCGTCGCCGAGGAGCCCCGCATCTTCGCGCGCAACGTCGTCGCCGAACCGATGATGATGCAGCAGTCGAGCATCACCGGTGTCACATCGGTGGTGGACAACCTCCCCGGCGTGTCCGTCCAGGAGGGCGACGCGTACGGCTTCGACGACTGGTCGAGCAACGTCGCCGTGCGCGGCTTCCAGGTAACGATCAACGAAGCGCAGATCGGCACCACCATCGACGGCTTTCCGAACGGCACGTCCGACTACTGGAGCGGCTCGAAGGCCAACCGCTTCATCGACCCGATGAACCTCGGCGGCGTCGAGGTGTCGCAGGGCACCGCCGACATCGCCTCGCGGTCGGTCGAGGCGCTGGGCGGCACGTTCGACTACCTGACGGACGACCCGGCGGTCGAGCGGACCTACACCGCGTCGAGCACCATCGGCGAGAACGAGGGCCAGCGGTTCTCCATGCGGGTCGACACGGGGCCGCTGTTCGGCCGAGACACCCGCGCCTGGATCGCGGCGGTCCGCCAGGAGGCGACCGACTGGGTGGAGGGCTCGGCGCGCAACGAGCGGGAGCACGTCGCCGCCAAGCTCGTCTCGTCGCACGGACGCCTCGATCTGACCAGCTACTTCTCGTACGACAGCATTCATGAAGACGTCTACCAGCGGCTCTACAGCGACGCCGACTTCCGGGCCAACCCGCGCTGGGACCGGCTGGTCGGCGAGTGGCCCGGCGTGCCGTACCTGAACCAGTTCTACCGGCCCGGCTGGCAGACGCGGCGGAACAACACGTTCGGCTACCTGAAGGCGGAGTGGTCGCTGAGCGACGTGACCTCGCTGAGCCTGGGCGGCTATTTCCACCGCAACCGGGGCCGCGGCGACTGGCTGCCCCCCTTCATCGCCGACGTCACCGACGACGGCGGCGGCCCGGAATCGGAGCTGATGGGCGGGACGCCCGTCCAGGGCGGCTCGCAGCTCGGGCTGATCCGCTTCGTGAACCCGGACGGCGCCGCAGTCGGACCGATGCCCGGCTGTACGTCGTCGTACATCTTCAACTACTACGGCTCGGGCGGCCCCGCGGTCGACCCGGCGTGCCACCCCGGCGCCTCGGCGGTGCAGTCGTACCGCCACAGCCACTACGGCAAGGACCGCGTCGGCCTGACGCTCGACGAGGAGTGGTTCGCCACCATCGGGGCCGCGGGTAGCACCTTGCGCGCGGGCATCTGGTACGAGAACACGCAGCGAGACCTGGGCCGCGACTGGCACCAGATTCTGGATCCGACGCTCAGTTTCAACTGGAACGAGCAGCCCTACTGGCAGCAGTACGAGTGGCAGTTCCCGCAACAAGTCTTCAAGTGGTACGTGGAGGAGACGATCTTTGCCGGGCCGTTCGCCCTGAGCGGCGGCGTCAAGCAGTACCTGGTCGGCGTGTCGCGCGAGGACCTGTTCAATGTCGATCCGAACCTGGAGGTCGATTCGGATTCGGACCTGCTCCTCTCCGGCGGCGTGACGTACGAGACGCCGGTCGAAGGTCTGGACCTGTTCGCCGGCTATTCCGAGAACTTCAAGGCGATCAGCAGCCTGCTCCTCGAGGTGCCGGGGCGCAGCCTCGACCTGCTCGAGCCCGAGACCGCCTCGAACATCGACGTCGGGCTGCAGTACGCGGGGGACCGGCTGGCGCTGAGCGCCACCTGGTACACCATCGACTTCCAGAACCGCATCTTCTACCTCGGGCCGGCGACGGCCGCCGGTCCCAACTACCTGATCCCGGGCGGCGGCGCGTACTTCAACGCGGGCGGCATCGACACGAGCGGCGTCGAGTTCTCGGCGACGGTGCAGTTGCCGCGCCAGACGTCGTTCTACACCGCCTTCACGTTCAACGACTCGCAGTACATCGGGACCGGCGACCCGCTGGTCGACGCGAATCAGGGCATCGTGGCGGGGACCGACGTTACCGGCGTGCCGGACCGGCTGTGGGTCGTCTCGCTGGACCGGAGCGGTCCGCTTGGCATGGGGCTGAGCGCCAAGTACACGTCGTCGCGGCGCGTCAGCCTGTTGTCGGACTGGTACGCGGACGACTACTGGCTGGTGGACGCCTACATCAGCTTCTCGGGCGAGGCGTTGAGCGACCTGCTCCGGTCGACGGAGTTCGCGATCGTGGCCAACAACCTGCTCGACAAGGCGTATCTGTCGGCCATCACCGAGAACGCAGCGTGGCTCGGAGCGCCACGGACGATCTCGATGACCGCGACCGTCTCTTTCTGACGGTGTCGTCGTCGGCGCCCCCCGTGCAGGACCGCGGCCGCTACTGGACGAAGTGGTACCTGATCTGGTCGAAACGATCCCGGGCGAAGGCGAACACGAACAGCAGCGGCTCCGAGCCGGTGCATCGGAGCGCGTGCCGAGCATTGGCAGGGATGTAGATGGCGCAGCCGGGGCCGACCGCCGTCGTCTCATCGTCGATCTCCATCTCCCCTTGACCGCTGACGATGTAGTAGGTTTCCTCGGGCTCGTGGTGATGCGGCAGGAGTTGCGCGCCGGGCGCCAGTTGCGCAACGCCCGTGACGAGGCCTCGGCTCGCTGTGCGTTCGCCGGTGATCAGGATCTTCCAGCGTACCGCGCTCTCGCCAGCGAGCGTAGGGTCGCTCCAGCCTTCCCAGTCGAGGGTGGCCTGATCGACAACAGCAGGTTTGGGCGCACTCATGGGTCATCCTTGCAGGCCGTCTCGGCGTGCACGAGGCGGCCTCATGATTGGCGCGTCCGCCGCGCCGATGCATCGTAGCGCGCCGGGCGACGCCATGAAGGCTGACTACGAATTCGGTCAAGATAATATCCGGATCTTCGGCCTCGACATCCACAATCCGGTCTTCGTGGTGTCCAGCCTGACCGTCATCGGGTTCGTTGCCGGCGTGCTGGTGTTCCAGGAAGATGCGGCGGCCACCTTCGGGATGCTGCGCACTTGGCTCACCTCGACGTTCGACTGGGTGCTCATGGCGGCAGCCAATCTGTTCCTGCTCTTCTGTCTGCTGCTGCTGGTGACGCCGCTCGGGCGCGTTCGACTGGGTGGCCCTCACGCACAGCCGGACTATTCCGCCGGCGCCTGGTTCGCCATGCTGTTCGCCGCCGGGGTGGGCATCGGCCTGATGTTCTTCGGGGTGGCGGAGCCGGTCGAGCACTTCCTTCACCCCCCGCTCGGCAGCGACGGTACGGACGCGGCGTCGGCGCAACGGATCGGAATCGCCGCCACCATCTTCCACTGGGGCGTCCATGGCTGGGCCATCTACGCGGTCGTCGCTCTCGCTCTCGCGTTCGCCTCGTACAACCTCGGATTGCCGCTGACGCTCCGGTCGGCATTCTATCCGCTCCTGGGAGACGCGATCTGGGGGCGCTGGGGTCACCTCATCGACACCCTCGCCGTCGTCGCCACGCTCTTCGGATTGGCCACGTCGCTCGGTTTGGGCGCCGAACAGACGGCGGCCGGACTGGCCCATCTGTTCGGCGTGCCGGCTTCCACCACCACCAAGGTGCTGCTGATCGCCGGCATCACCGCCATGGCGCTGGCGTCGGTGGTCATGGGCATCGACAAGGGCGTCAAGCGGCTCAGCCAAGCCAACCTGCTGCTGGCCCTGCTCCTGCTGGCGTGCGTGGTGGCGACCGGGCCGACGCGCGACATCCTGGCCGGCGCCGGCGTCAGCCTCGGCTGGTACGTCGCGACGCTCGGCCCGCTGAGCAACTGGGTCGGCCGCGAGGACCTCGATTTCATGCACGACTGGACCCTCTTCTACTGGGCCTGGTGGTTCTCGTGGTCCCCCTTCGTCGGGATGTTCATTGCTCGTGTCTCGCGTGGCCGCACCGTGCGCGAGCTGATCGGCTGCATGCTGATCGCTCCGTTGCTGAGCTGCGTACTCTGGATGAACGCCTTCGGCGGGACCGCAATATCCCAGTACGTCGACCACGGCTATCGGGGCGTGGTCGCCGCAGTGCAGGCGCAGCAGCCGGAGATCGCCCTCTTCGCCATGCTGGACGGGCTGCCGCTGGCCAGCGTGACTTCATTCGTGGCGATCGTGTTGGTCGTGATCTTCTTCGTCACGTCCTCCGACTCCGGGTCGCTGGTCATCGATACGATTACAGCCGGCGGCAAGCTGGACGCGCCGGTTGTTCAGCGGGCGTTCTGGTGCACGTTGGAGGGCATTGTGGCCATCTCCCTGCTGCTCGGCGGCGGCCTCGTCGCGTTGCAGGCCGCGGTCATCACGACCGGTTTCCCATTCTCGCTGGCCCTGGTCGCGATGTGCTACAGCACGTGGAGGGGCCTGCGTGCCTTCGTTGCATGAGCGTCCTCACGCACCGATTCGGGGCCGGCCGTCTGGGAATCGCCCGCTGCCTGTCCACGGACGGCTTCGGGGGGCCAGTCGACTCCTGTTCAGAAAGAGGGGAACAACGAGGGATTCAGGGTCACGCGAATGAAGATAACCCACGTTCCATAAATACTTTGCACGATATTGTAGATGGTCAGCACCGCCCTGGTCCCGCTGGCCGAGGCACGGGACCGGGCGATGGCCAACCGCAAGCTCGCCCGCGAGGGCGGCGATCCGCTCGCGGAGAAGCGCCGCGCCGACGCCATGCCGACCTTCGCCGACGCCGCGGCCCGCGTCGTCGAGGGGAAGCGGGCCGGCTAGCGCAGCCCCATCCATGCGCGGACCTCGCTGAACAGCCTCGAACGCCACGCGTTCCCCCGCATCGGCAACCGGCCCGTCTCCGAGATCGCGAGCGCTGACGTGCTGGAGGTCCTCACGCCGATCTGGCACGTGAAGGTCCAGACGGCCCGGAACGTGCGGCAACGCATCAGCGCCGTGATGGAGTGGGCTATCGCGATGAACCTGCGGCCGGACAACCCGTGTGACCGGCCGGGCCGGTGCTCGGCAAGCAGAACGAGGTCGTCCGGCACATGCGGGCGCTGCCGCATCGGGACGTGGCGGCGGCGGTCGCGGCGGTCCGGGCTTCGGACACGGCGGAGGCGGTCAGCTCGCGTTCGAGTTCCTCGTGCTGACAGCCGCCCGGTGGGGCGAGGTACGCGGGGCGCGATGGGATGAGATGGACACGACGGACCACGTGTGGACCGTCCCGGCCGGCCGGATGAAGGCGAACCGCGAGCACCGCGTCCCGCTGTGCCGCCGCGCCGTGGAGAGCCTCGACGCGGCGCGGACGTTCGGCGACGGCGGCGGCCGGGTCGTGTTCACGGTGGGCGACGGGGAGCCGCTCGAAGAGAAGGTGCTGCGCCGGCTGCTGGAGGGGCGGCGGGTCCCGGCCGTTCCTCATGGGTTCCGCTCGTCGTTCCGGGACTGGGCGGCGGAGGAGACGGAGCACCGTCGCGAGGTCATCTAGGCGGCGCTCGCCCACGTCGTCGGGAACAAGGTGGAGGCGGCCTACGCGAGGTCGGACCTGTTCAAGCGGCGGCGGCTGATGGACGATTGGGCGCAGTACGTTGCTCAGCACCCTCCCATCGCGGAACCGGCGGAACACGAACTCGCCGGAACCGCAGCACCTTGACCACGACCGAACCCGAATCCCGCCTCCTCGATCGACCACACCGGACGCACAGAGGAGGTCAGGCGGTCGCGAGAGCAACGGACGGACATCAGGCACACGGTGGGTCGAGCGGGGAGCGGCATCGACCGGGACGGCGAACACGAGAGGATCCCGGAGAGCGACCTGCAACCGGAGCAGTATGCGTATCGGCCGGGCCGGGACGCGCATGACGCGGTCAGGCGCGTGCATCGGCTGCTGACAACGGGCACCGGGAGGTGGTGGACGCCGATTTGTCGGACTACTTCGGCCAAATCCCGCACGCCGAACTGCTCCAGTCCATCGCCCGACGCGTGAGCGACGGGCGGTTGCTGGGCTGGGTCAAGGCGTGGCTGGAGATGGCGGTGGAGGAAGACGACGGGCACGGCGGTCGCCGCCTCACGAACCGGGCGCGCCGCGAGCGGAAGGGAACCCCGCAAGGGTCACCGATTTCGCCGCTGTTCAGCAACGTCTACATGCGTCGCTTCATCTTGGGCTGGAAGGTGCTGGGCTACGCCCGGCGCTTCAAGGCGGAAATCGTCAACTACGCAGACGACCTCGCGGTGCTCGGCCGGGCGCCGGCAGCGGAAATGCTGGCAGCGGTCGCGGGGCTGATGAGGCGTCTGAAGCTGCCGATGAACGCCGAGAAGAGCCGTTGCTGTCGGGTGCCGGAGGAGCCGATGACGTTCCTCGGCTACCGGATTGGCCGCAACTACCGACCGACCACGGGTGCCGCCTATATCGGCACCCGCCCGAGTCGGAAGAGCGTCCAGAGCATCTGCCGTCGAGTGAGCGAGCTGACGACGCCGCGCCACGGGCTCCTGTCAGCGGAGGACATGGTAGCGCGCCTGAACCGGTTGCTGACCGGCTGGGCGAACTACTTCGCCCTCGGACAGGTCAGCCCAGCGTACCGCACCGTCAACCAGCACGCCACGCGACGGCTGCGCCAGTGGCTCTGCCGCAAGCATTATCCCGAGCTCTTCGACTTCCGTGTGAGCTTCTGCCCACAGTAGATGCAGTTCCGTCAGCGCCTGGGCCAGAGCCTCCTGCTCCTCGGTCAGCTCCGTTGGATCCACGTTGGCGAGCAGAAAATCGTAGGCGCGGGGGTGAAAAGGTCGGGCCAGCGGGTCGAAACCCGCTGGCCCTGGAGAGCTGACCGACTGGGAAGGTAGCCGCTTTACAAGCGTGCGCCTGGTGCACACTCACCAGTTCGGGTTCGACCCCGGGCTATCAGCCCCGGTCGGCATGAGGCGCGCGGCGTGCCGTGGGCACCGCTTCCTGCATGACCCTCCTGTCGGGATTGTTCACGATCGCGCAGCCGTTCGTCAACGGAAGATTCTCACGTTTAGCCTACTTCTCATGGCAAGACTTTGATTCACCTTGTGAATTCTGTGGTCGATCCAGAACACCGCGCAGGTACTGCGTTTCTTGAAGAACTTCCGAGAACTTCTCGTCTACCTTTAAGAACCTCTCGAATACCTTTTCTCTATGTATTCGGTTAGCGGGTGATCTCCCAATAAACATGGGCTGAAAGTGGGCTTGGAGTGAGGAGGTTTCAGCGCCTCGACGAGGTTGCTGCAAGCGACAGTATGTTCGCGCGGGTTGCCTCCCCGGTCGCGATGCCACGGGACACTGAACGCCAGCCGCCGCGCGGGAGCATCGGTGGCTCTCTCTCCGTGAAGTCGGGTGGCGACCGAGGGGGTGCGGTCTCCCCCTCCCTGCGGCGGGGCGGCCGCGGGGACCGGTCGCACGTCGAGGTCGTGTGTTCGGACGTTGTCCGCCTACGCGGGCGGCGGCGGAAGGCCGAGGAGCTCGGGGACAACGGGCTCGACCGCGCGCAACATCGCGGCGAACAGCGGAGGCAGGTCGAGGCCGCGTTGGCGCGCGGTGCGCACGACGCTGGCCAGGACCTGCTGGGTGTCGGCGCCGTGGCGGGTGCGGTTGCCGCCACACACCTTGCGGATGACCACCGTAGCAAGTCGGCAGGCGGTATCTCCGTCGCGGGGTCGACCGTGTGCAGGTAGGTGGCGAAGCTGCGGACCACGGTGAGTCGGCTTGCCCACCAGCTCGGATCCGTTCCGGCGGGAAGTGTTGCCCAGGCAAGGGCGGTCTCGGTCCGCAGGCGGGTTTCCCCACGGTCTTCGAGATAGGTCAGTAGCTGTCCGAGGAGCTTCTCGCCGCGCGCCAAGCAGTAGCCCAGCGCTCGTCGCATCGCCAGATAGTCGGCCAGGGCTTGGCGCAGGCACGTCATGCTGCACCTCCCGGCCACGGACTGCGATCGTACGCAGGGCGTGGTAGTCGACCTTCGCGTAGATCGCCGTCGTCTACAGGCGGGTGTGGCGCAGGAAGTGCTGAATCTCGAACAGGGGAGCGCCCGCGTTGAGCAGTTGCGTTGCCGCGAAATGGCGCAGCCGATGGGCGTGTATGCACCCGAGGCCGGCCCGCTGCGCGGCGGCGGATACGATCTGATCTGCGTCACACCGGTCGGGCTCAGCGGTCCCAGGGGAGCGAGCAGGCGGACGAAGACGGCGCGTCCCTGGGCGCGGGCCGGACGCTGGCGTAGGTAGGCCGCGATCGCGTCACCCACATCTGTCGGCAGGGGCATGCGCTCGACCCGCTGTCCCTTGCCGTGCACGACGATCTCGCCGGCGCGCCACTGCAGGTCGTCGAGACGCAGCGCCGCTACTTCGGCGGCGCGCAGGCCGAGACGGGCCAGCGTGGTGATGACCGCAAAGTCGCGGCGCCCGCCGAGAGTCCGGCGATCGCAAGCGGTGAGCAGACGCCGGACGTGGTGGGGCTCGAGGCGGGACGGTAGCCCCGCCAATCGTCGGCCGGGCACCGACGGGACAGCCTTCACCAGGGAACGAGCGATCGCCCCCGTGACGTGGAGGAAGGCCAGCAGCGAGCGCAGCGCGGTTGCTGTCAGTTGCGCGGCTCGTCTGGATTGCTCAGCGCAACGCGTCACCATGAACGCGGTTACCTCGGCCTCGTCGAGTTCCTCGATGTCGAGTGCGAGGCCGTCGGCCGAGACGCAGCGGCGCACAAAGGGGCGGACGGCATCGACGTAACCACGCGCGGTAGCTTCGCCCAGCCCCCGTTCGACGGCGAGATAGTGCCGATAGCGTGCCAGGGTCTCGTCCACGGGCCCCGTCGGGGTAGACGCTGGCGCAGGCCGGACCGCGCCACACGCCCGGAGGTACGCCAGCAACGGGCGTAACGCCCTGTCCGTCAGATGCTGCTTGTAGCCGGCGGCCTGCCGCGCTTCCAGAAACTGCCGCGTTCGCCGCGGGAAATCGGCGACGTCGACATCTTTGGCGTGCAGCCAACGGCTGACGTGGGACATCAGATACAACTGCGTCCTTGTCGAGCGTGGTGTGTAGCCTTGCCGCGCGAGCTCGGTCGCATAGCCCGCTGCGAACGGCTCAAGCGAGCCGGAGATCTCAGAGATCCCCTCATTGTTGCCATATGAATCCAATGTGGTGAAAGTCCTTTCGAGATAGCACGCTCGGTCTCCACGAAGTGGGAGAGTAGCGTTGTTGGAATTAGAATATGGTTCCATGCAACCACAGGGACAGGGGCGGACGTCATCCGGGAAGTGGTTCCAGAGACAAGACCTCCTGAACTTCATCAACACCTTGTACGAGGGCGACCTGCATGCCAAGCGGGTGCTGTCACTGGCCAACGCTACCTTGGGCGTGCTGACGAGCGCTTCGCTGGCAATCCACGCGGCGGGGCGCGGCTTGGCCCAAGCCATGGGCACGTTGACCAAGCATGGCGTCAAGCAGGTGGACCGGCTGCTGAGCAACCGAGGCGTCGACGTCTGGACCTTCTTCGCCTACTGGACGCCGTACATCATCGGCGCGCGCACCGAAGTGGTCGTCGCGCTGGATTGGACCAGCTTTGCCCCCGACGGGCAGGAGACCATCGTGCTGTCGATGTTGACCGGGCACGGTCGCGCGACGCCCCTGCTGTGGAAGACGGTGGCCTCGTCAACGCTGAAGGGGAATCAGCGGCGCTATGAGTACGAGGTGCTGTGCCGTCTGCGGGAAGTACTGCCGGACGGGGTGAAAGTCACCGTCGTGGCCGACCGGGGTTTTGCCGACTGCAAGCTGTTCTACGCGTTGACGACGGAGTTGGGCTTCGAGTACGTGATTCGGTTGCGCGGCGACGTCTACGTGACGAACGCGCGCGGCGAGCGGCGGGTGGCCGCCGAGTGGGTCGGCGCCGGGGGACGTGCGCGGCGGCTGGTGGGGGCTCGGGTGACCGACGCCTACGAAATGCCGGTGGGCGCGGTCGTGTGCGTCCACGATGCGAAGATGGACGAACCGTGGTGTCTGGTGGCCAGTGAAGCGACGGTCCCGACGCGGGTCTTGATTCGCTACTACGGCAAGCGCTGGGGGATCGAGGCGGGGTTTCGGGACATCAAGGACATGCGCTTCGGGATGGGTCTGTCATCGATGCATGTGTCGCGCCCGGAGCGGCGGGACCGCCTGCTGTTGGTCAGCGCGTTGGCGATTGCGGTGCTGTCGGTGTTGGGTGCGGCGGGCGAGCGTATCGGGTATGACCGCTGGCTGAAGGCGAACACGGTGAAGCGGCGGACGCACTCGTTGTTCAGCGTCAACTGTTTTTGCCGGTTCGCGACAGCCATTCTTGCCGGCTCAACTCGTCGGCGAGGTCAACGCGGTCCACGGTGTCCACCGAGGGTCGTGGTCGGCCGGGACGCCCCGTCCAGGCTGGGCCGCAAGGCCCATAACTGCAATCTGAGTGGCGGGGCGGGCGGTGTGTCACCCGAAGGGCCGTAGCGAAGCGGAGGGCGCGCGCCAGCGCGTTGACACGCCGCCCGCCCCGCAGCTACGCCGTCCGGAGCGCAGCACTCGACGGTCGAAGCGGCACCGGCCGGCCGTTCACGAGGTCGACCGTCGGCGGGCTCGGGGCAGCAGCGGCCCCGGGGCGCGTCCCCGGGGAGCAGGTGACGGCGGCGATTTCCGGCGCGACCGGTCCGTGCGGTAGCTCGGGACGTCGAACTCGATCACCACCGCGTGGTGTACGAGCCGGTCGATCGCCGCGGCCGTGGCCATCTGGTCGCGGAAGATGCGGTCCCACTGGCTGAACATCAGGTTGCTCGTCACCATCACCGAGCGGCGCTCGTAGCGCTCGGCCAGAAGCGTGAACAACACTTCGGCTTCGTCCGGGCTCTGCTGAACGTAGCCCAGGTCGTCGAGCAAAATCGCCTCGAAGAGGTCCAGCTTCCGGAGGGCGCGGGGCAGGTCGAGGTCCCGTTTCGCACCGAGCAACTCCTGCACCAGGGCGTAGGCCGGCGCGCAGAGCACGCTGTGGCCGGCCTCGACCAGCGCGTGTCCGATCGCGCTCAGCGCATGGCTCTTGCCGACCCCCGGCAGACCGAACGCAAGAACGTTGGTGGCCATCTCGAGGAACGCCCCGGTGGCCAGCGTCTCGAGTTGCTGCGCGACCGGAGCGGGGAACCTGCCGGTGTCGAGCGTCGCGAACGTCTTGCCCGGCGGCAACCGCGAGGCGCGACGCAACCGCGTGATCCGGCGCTGACGGCGCGCTTCAGCTTCCGCCTCGAACACCTCGACCAGCACCGGCATCGCCTCGGGGTGGCCGGCCTGCGTCAGTCGGGGCACGAGCTCGTCGGCCGCCGTCGTCAGCCCGAACTGCGTCAGCAGCGACGTCACCTGCGTGCTCGCCGCTGTCATCCGACGAGACCTCCGGCGATCAGCGCGTCGTACTGCGAGAGATCCGGGCGGGGAACGTGGACCACGGGGACGGTCGGAACCGGCGGACGAACCAGAGCCTGCACGCCCGCGTAGTCGCAGCGAGCGCCGGCGTCGAGCTTGGCCCGCAGCGTCGCCTCGACCCGCCGCTCGCTGGTCGTGGCCGCCAGGTGCAGCAGGCGCACGTACTCGACGTCGGCCCGCTCGCCGTGCGACCGGCCGAGCGCGTCATACGCCGCCCGGAACACGAGCGACGGGAACAGCTCCTCCCGGAAGCGATACCGCGCGAACGCGCCCGGCTTCCGGACCAGACTCCCGATGATGTGGCGGTAGTCGATCCGGTGCTCCGCCTCGCCCCGCAGACGCGGCATCGTGCACAGCACCCGGCCGCCGTAGAGGACCTCCACCGTCGACGGATGCTGGCGCGCTTCGACCGTGTGACCAATCAACCGCGACGGCACCGAGTAGACCCGGCCGCCGACCCGGATCGTGCTCCACTTCCGCACCCGGCACTCGAACGTCGTGTGCTCCGGGACCCGACCCGACGGCAACGGACGCAGATACGGACGCTCCTCGGCCAGCCGGGCCGCCGCCGGCGCATTCCGCTCCTCGTCGACGACCGCACGCACGAAGCGCAGGTACGCCGCCTCGTCGACGAAGTCTCGGCCACCCCGCAACAGCAACGCCTGCTCGATGGCCGTCGCCGTCCGGAAGTGCGCCTGCTCGGCCACCCCGTTCTCGTGCGGCTTCCCCGGCTGGATCCGCGACGAGCGCAGCCCGTAGTGGTCCAGCACCTGCCGGAACCGCACCGTCAACTGACGACCGCCGCTGCGCCTCAGCTCGTGCGTCGCCGCCGACAGGTTGTCGTGACGCAGCACCGCCGGCACCGCCCCCAGCGTCCACAGCGCGCCCTGCAGCCCCGACACCAGCGCCTCGAACGTCTCGCTCAGCGCCAGCTCCACATACGTCCACCGGCTGTAGCTCAGCACCCACTCGAACAGCAGGTGCGGGAACGCCACACCTCGAAGCGTCACCCCCAGGTCGCTCAAGTCGGTGAAGTCGAACGCCGCTTCCCGACCCGGGACCGGAACCTGCTCGAAGTACACCTCGCGGTCGGGACCGTACTGCACTCGCCACTCGCGGACCCGCCGCTGCAAGGTCCGCAGCTGCCCCGGTTGAAAGCGGCCCGGATACCGGCGGCACAGCGCCTTGAACAGCGTCAGCACCTGCAGCCGGCCGTCGGTGTCGGCCACCAGCTGCGGCACGACCTCCGACTGCCACACGTCGGCGAACGGGTCCTCCCGCGTGCGCCACCACCGCGGCGCCTTCGCCGTCGACGGCAACGGCCCGCTCTGCCACTTGCGCGCCGACCGCTCGCTCATCCCCGCCGCCGCGGCCGCCGCCCCCAGCGTCTTGCCTGCCATCCGCTTCTCGCGCAATCGCCGAACCTGGGCATCGGTGACCAACCCGTCCTCCGCGAGGAAAACGGGCAGTGTCACACGCCTCGCGGCCGCCACCGCGACCGACCGATCACCGCCTTGGCAACCGGCAAAAATAATTGTCGTCGATCACTCGTTGTTCCGGCAGGGGCTGATGCTGTATCACCATCTTCCCAATTGGCCCGATGACCGGATTCGTCCATTGATGGAGACGTTCGGGAACATGCTGCTGGAACAGCGCGTGTATCGAGAGGTCTTCGGCGTGATCTGACGCCCCGCAGAATGAGGGGATGCATGAGGCCGGAGATGGGGACGCGTGACGGATCCGCCATGGAGGCCTCCTCTCTCGTCGGTTGAGAGAAGAGTCTCTGCCCGTCAGCGCGTGGTGATTATGCCGACCGTCTCGCCGTCGACGCCGTGCAGGACGGCGACATCAGAGCGTATATTGGCATAATCCGGACATCGGCATACTGGTTCTTATTCCGATATCGGAATAAGAACCACCTGCTCCAACGCTGCAAGCAGCTCCGGGAGGTCGAGGCCGGCCCGCAGGACCGCCGCCACGTCGCCCGCCCAGGGACTGTCCGGATGGTCCCGGGACCGCTGCAACGCGGGAGCGCTGAGCGAGCACGCGATGGCCACGGCCCGCGGCCGACTCACGGCCCGGCTCGGGCGTCTGGTCGACGCCCCGCCGCCGCTGGCCGACGCCGAGCGCTTCGCGGCGCATCTGGCCACCGAATTCCCGGCCGTGTTCCTGTTCTTGTGGGACCCTTCGCTCGACGCCACCAACTGGCGCGCCGAACAGGCCATCCGGCCCGCCGTGGTCATCGGCAAGGTGTGTGGCGGCAACCGCACCCGCCACGGCGCCGACACCCAGCAGGTCCTGGCTGTTGCGCAGCGCGAGAAACTGATCAGTATGTCCAGCTGGACATACTGATCAGTATGACCAGCGTCGCGTTATGACAAGTGACCGTCAGGCGAACGCCGTTGCCCCTGACGTGGCGGGCATCGGCGCTACCGCGAGCTTGACATAGTACGCATGGTCTCTTCCGGCTCCCAGCGTCAGGGGGCCCAAGGAGGAGACCATGCTTGAAACGCTCTCCGTTCGCCCACGCATCTGCGCCCAGATCCGGTCCGGGCCGTTGGGTCGCTGGGTCGACGACTTCGTCGACGTACTCGTGACGCGTGGGTACGCGACGAGCACCGTGCGCCGGCACGTGCGAGCCGCCGCGATCTTCAGTGCCTGGCTGGATCAGCAGCGCGTTGCGGCGCCGGACGTTGACGAGACGCTGGTCACTCGGTTCGTGACGGGGCTGTCCCGTCGACCATCTCCGACGCGCCCGAACGGCGTGCTGTCGGATGTGGCATACGGCGTCCGTCTGCTGGCCGCGCATCTGTGGACTCGGGGGGTAGCGGCACGCCATGTTCCGGTCGCCGCGCCATGCGAGTCCGAGCAGTGGCTGCAGCGCTTCGACGATCACCTCGTGCAAGCGCATGGCCTGGTCGTCGGGACCCGGCGGATGTACCGGCGCTACGCCGCAACCTTTCTTGCCGAGTGCGCGGGGACGCCGACGCCCGACTGGTCCCGCCTCACCGTACCGACGATCGCGGCGTTCGTGCAGGCCCGGGCCAGCGGGCTTTGTCAGTCGTCCTGCCGCAGCCCGGCCACGGCCACCCGTGCGTTTCTTCGCTTCCTGGCCACCCACGGCGTGGTTCCGGCCGGCATCGCGGGGGCCGTGCCGACCATCCGCGAATGGAAGCACGCCAGACTGCCCCGCGCCCTCGCCGATGCCGAGGTGCTGCGGGTGCTGGCCGCGGTGGACGAGACGCGCCCCAACGGCCGTCGTGACCGCGCCATCCTGCTGCTGCTGAGCCGGCTCGGCCTCCGGGCAGCAGAGGCCGCTGCCCTCACGGTGAAGGACGTCGACTGGCACAACGGGATTGTCCGTGTGACCGGCAAAGGAGGAAAGGAGCGACGATTCCCGTTGCCAGCCGACGTCGGGGCGGACCTGGTTGCCACGTTGCGCTCCCGGCCCCCGGCGAGTCCGCCGGACGTGATCTTCGTCACCGCGCTGCCGCCGTATCGGCAGCTCAGCGGCTCGGGCGTCACGGCCATCGCCGAACGGGCGTTGCGTCGCGCCGGTGTCATCGTCCCGCGGCCCGGCGCCCACCTGTTCCGGCACGCCTTTGCGTCCCAGATGGTTCGCCGCGACGTGCCGATGAAGACCGTCGCGGACCTGCTTGGCCATGCCCGCCTGGAGACCACCACCATCTACGCCAAGCTGGACCGCGAGACACTGGCGACGATCGCCCTGCCGTGGCCCGGAGGTGCACGATGACCGGCGAGGCTTGGCGCCAGTACTTGCAGACCTACGTCGCGTTGCGCCGCGCCATCGGCTTCACCATGCAACGGGAAGTACGTCTCCTGCACGACTTCGTCGAGCATCTCGAACGGCGCGGCCACGACGCCCCGGTCGTGCCGGTCGCCGTCGAGTGGGCCTCGGCGAGCCCCGAAAGCCAGCACGCGCGGCGGTTGAGCATCGTGCGCGGGTTTCTCACGATGGTCCGCGCCGCCGAGCCCGACGTCAATGTCCCCGGTGCCGGGCTGGTCCGCACGTGCAAACGTCCCACCCCGCGCATCCTCGCGTCCGACGAGATCGTGGCTCTGATGGACGCCGCCCGCTCCCTCGGACCACCCAATGCGCTGCGTCCGCACACCGTCGCCACCATGGTCGGGCTGCTGGCGAGCTGTGGGCTCCGCGCCGGCGAGGCGATCCGCCTCGACATCGATGACGTCGATCTCGTCGGCGACCTTCCGTGCCTGCAGATTCGACGCACCAAGTTCCGGAAGTCGCGCCTCGTGCCGCTCCATCCTACGACCGCCGCCGCGCTGCGGGCCTACGCCGAACAACGCCGGGCTCTCGGCTACGACGGCCTGTGCAGCGCCTTCTTCGTCTCCGAACGCGGCGCCAGACTCCATTACCACGTCCTCGCCCGGACCTTCGTGCAGTTGGCTCGCGGACTCGGCCTGCGCGGGCCGGTCGGCACCCCGGGCGTCAGCCTGCACAAGCTGCGCCACAGCTTCGCCGTAGGCAGGCTCGCCGCCTGGGCGCAGCAAGGAGTCGTAGTCCGCGATCGGCTCCCCGCGCTCGCCGTCTACCTCGGCCACGTCAGCCCGCAAAACACCTACTGGTATCTGACGGCCACGCCGCCGGTGCTCGAACCGGCCGCCGCGCGGTTCGAGGCGTTCGTCGACGGGAAGGGGGCGCCATGACTGCCCGTGCCCCGCTGGGCCCATTGCTCCGTGCGTTCTTCGCCGACCATCTCCTGCAGCAGAAGGCCGTCAGCCCACAGACCATCCACGCCTACCGCGACGCCTTTCGCCTGCTGCTGACGTTCCTGCAGCAGCACTGTCAGCGCAAGCCCGAGGTGCTCACACTCGACGACCTCGATGCTCCCGTCATCCTCGCGTTCCTCGACCACCTCGAAGAAGACCGCGCCAACTGCATTGCATCGCGCAATGCGCGTCTGGGCGCCGTCCGCTCCTTCGTCCGGTTCGCAGCGCTACGTACGCCTGAGTGCGTCGACCTGGCGTCTCGCGTCCTGGCGATTCCCCGCAAACGCACGCCACGACGACAGGTCGCCTACCTGACACGTCCGGAAATGGACGCCATCCTGGCAGGCTGTGACCGTTCGACCCACGGCGGACGGCGGGACCACGCCCTCCTGCTGACGCTGTACAACACCGGGGCGCGGGTCTCCGAACTCATTGCCGTGCGGCGCTCCCACGTACGCTTCGGCCCCACCGCGGTCGTTCAGCTCTTCGGAAAGGGCCGCAAGGAGCGGGCAGTTCCCCTGTGGACCAGGACCAGACGCTGCCTGCGCCAGTGGTTCGACGAAGAGGGCGAAGCCGCGCCCGACTATGCGTTCCGCAACGCGCGCGGCGACCGCTTGACGCGACAGGGCGTCACCCATCTGCTCGACCAGGCCTGCCGGCGAGCTCGCGAGCGATGTCCGAGCTTGGCCGCCAAGCGCGTGTCGCCGCACGTCGTCCGCCACACCACTGCGATGCACCTGCTCCAGGCCGGCGTCGACATGGCCACCATCGCGCTGTGGCTCGGCCACGAGCGACTCGAGACCACCCATCAATACGTCGAGGCGGACCTGCAACTCAAGGAAGACGCCCTGCGAAAACTCGAGCCGCTCGGCCAAAAAACGCGCCGGTTCAAGGCCGACTCCTCGCTGCTGGCCTTCCTGGGGAGCCTCTGATTATGACAAGCAGACGGCGTGCTGGACCCCGACCGCCGCCGTCTCGCCCACGGTCACTTGTCATAACGCGACGCTGGACATACTGATCAGTATGTCGTGCTGGCTGACATGGCCAGCGTCGTGCGCACCGCGCGCCAACGCGGCCTCGACCTGCCTCCGCTGTTCGCCGCGATGTTGCGCGCGGTCGAGCCCGTTGTCCCCGAGCTCCTCGGCCTTCCGCCGCCGCCCGCGTAGGCGGACAACGTCCGAACACACGACCTCGACGTGCGACCGGTCCCCGCGGCCGCCCCGCCGCAGGGAGGGGGAGACCGCACCCCCTCGGTCGCCACCCGACTTCACGGAGAGAGAGCCACCGATGCTCCCGCGCGGCGGCTGGCGTTCAGTGTCCCGTCGCATCGCGACCGGGGAGGCAACCCGCGCGAACATACTGTCGCTTGCAGCAACCTCGTCGAGGCGCTGAAACCTCCTCACTCCAAGCCCACTTTCAGCCCATGTTTATTGGGAGATCACCCGCTAACCGAATACCGGCGAGGGCACGGCGTCCGATGCGCCTGCGTCTACGGTGTCCAGGTCGAACGACCCGAACGTCTCAGAGAGCACGTGGACGGGCAGTCCGTGGCCGTTCACGGAGGACGCAGGGACGGTCGTGTGCGAATACGTGTCCGGATCTCCTGCAGTCTTTTTCGAGACCGACGACGGAAGGCGATGGCCGCTCAACGGTGTCGCCAGGTCGAACGCCGATCAGTTCGGGGCCGAACCCGATCTGAACCCGATCTGGCGACAGCATCCAGAGATCCCAGGCAGCCGGGTGAGCGTCAGCCCGATGATGACTCTCGGCCGGACAACGTGCGGAGAAATCGATCAGCAGCGTGCAGCAGAACAGCAACGGCCCGGGCAGTCTGCGCCGGTGGACACCACGGACAAGCCCATCCGGCGGGCGGCCCAGCAATCGGCGCTCGCGAGATGCGAGAACTGCCGGCCGTGCAGGACCTTCAGGACGGTCGCGCCCTCAATCGAGTCCCATCGCGCTGACCTTGCGGAACAGGCGGTCTGGAAGCAGCCGCTTCAGGACGCCGATGATCTTGCCGTCCCGGGTCGGATGGTAGCGGAACGGCTTCCGCTTCATGTGCACCAGCCGGTACACGGACGACGCCACCTCGACCGGGTCAACTGCGTGCGCCTGGAACTTCTTCGTAGCCGTTTCGATCGCGGGGATCATCCGGCGCATATAGGCGTCATAGTCGCCGATCGGCACTTCCCGCGAGTTCGTCATGTGTGCGGCGAATTCCGTCTTCATCCCGCCCACCTCAAACACCGTCGCATCGATCCCCTGGCTCGCAAGCTCCCACTTGACCGCCTCGGTGAACCCGGTCATCGCGAACTTGCTCGCGCAATAGGCGCTCTGCAGCGGAATGCCGAACAGCCCGGCCAGCGACGTGACGTTGATGATGAACCCCGAGCGCTGGGCGCGCATCACCGGCAACACCGCACGCATCACCTCCAGGTGGCCGAAGAAATTCGTCTCGAACGCTCGGCGGAAGCTCTCGTCCGCGGTCTCCTCGAATACCATCAGCCCGCCATAGCCGACATTGTTGAACAGCACGTCGATCCGGCCGAACGTCGCGACCGTCTCCTCGACTGCCGCCCGAACCGTCTCCGGGCGGGTAACATCCAGCTCGAAGACGCCGACGCTGTGCATGTCGGAAAACACGCCACCCTTGGCCGTATCACGCATCGTGGCGGCGACGTTCCAGCCGCCGTCGCGGCCTGCGAAATACTCGGCGACGGCCCTGCCGAGCCCTCCCGAACTGCCTGTCACGAGAATGGTTCTGCTCATCCGCCCTTGTTCCCCAACTGCGGGCCGTGTTCGAGTTCATCCAAAGGGTGGTGCAACTATGCGGCGGGGTCACTCCGCGCTGCCCGCGGACTCCGTACCGCCCATTGGTCTACACGGCAGCGTCCGGGCAACAGCGTCGGCCCCCAGAGTCCGGGTCGACGCCAAGGCCACCGTATAGTGTCAGATTGGGTAGGTGTGGATCAAGCACGGCTCCCGTTCCTGAGTCGAACCTCACCAGCGGCATCGTCGGGCCAGCCAGCGTGAGCGTGTGCTCCGCCGGCGTCACGGCTCTCCGCCCCGCTGTCGCGGAGCACCGTCGGCGACTCCCAACGGGAACACGGTGCACTCTCTCCGCCAACAGCCGCCGCCGAGCCAACCGACGACCCCGACCACAGGCAGCGGCACCCGGAGATCCAGACCGGAATCGACGCCAAGCACCGGCCGCCTTGAAACACCCAGGATCCAGCGCCAGTGACGGAGGACACGACCGAGCAAACGGCCGGCTCACCGGGGCGGCCAGCGGATCGGGAAACACGGCGCAGCCCCGGCCCGGTGACCGAACCGAACACCCACGATCCGAGCACGGGGTAGAGAAAAGGGTCAGGGAAAAGCCCGGAGCGACCCCAAGAACACCTCCGGTTTTCTGGTCCAATGGGCGTTCCTGCGTCACACCCATTGGGCGGGGTCGCTCCAGGCTGATTATGGGGATTATAGCGATGGTTAGGCACGGCCGGAATCGCCGCAACTGACCAGCAGTAGGCGACTTACGGCGCCCCTGCCGCCCTTTTCCCCGTCAAGTCTTCGGGAACACTATTCAGCCGGATCGGGCTGCGCATGCAGTTTCTGGTGCTGAGTGCATGACGGTGCAGGATCGGGCCGCTCAGGGGCTCGTGGCGGCCGATCGGGAGCATGAACCCGACATTTCTGACTGGGTCCAGAGTGCATGGCGGTGCGAAGTGCTGCGTGCGCAGGAGGTTGCGGCGTGCATGCTTCGGCCGGCATGATCTGGCTGTTCGGCGGGCTGGGCGGCACAGAAAAACGGCCGGCGCGTGATGCGCCGGCCGGAACAGAATCAGGACGTCAACGCGCTCTACTGGTCGTTTGCTGGCGCTGGCAGACGATCCAGGATCTCATCGATCCGATCATCGAGCGAGCCCATCCGATCATCGAGCAAATCAAGACGATAGTCGATCAGCTGGAAGCGGGCGTCCAAGCCGTCTATGGCCTGATTGATCATCATCTGGGCCTCATCCAGGGACACATCGGACGAATCGGATTCCCACAACCACTCGATGACCCATTTCAGTGCCGTGACACCGGTTCTCGCATGATCGGCCACGGTGCCAAGAAATCCCAGTCCCTGTGGCACTCCGGACACTCGAGCGTGACATGCACGGTCGGGATGTGCTTGATCGGCTTCCCGGGCATCGGGGTTCGCCGCACGACGATCTGATCGGGATCCAGCACGCACCCGCAGGGGTTCACGTGTCCGAACGACTTCAGGACGGCAATCTCGTCGTCAGTCAGGGTCCTGACTTTGGGCATCGGCGATCACCAGAAAAACTGGAGCACGCCCGTCCCCCTACTGCTGGCGCTTCCCAAGGTCAACGCCACCAGCACAGACGCGCCCCCCTCGCCGCGCATGCGGCGATCTCGATCTCAAAATCTCACATCATCGGTTTTCCGAACGGACCGCTCGATCCGGCTGAGCTTGGCGTCGATCGCGTTGAGGCGTTGCTCGATCATCTGCAGCCGTTCATCGATCGCCTCGTTCTGCTGAACGATTTTTTCGGCCCGCATCTTGATCTCGAGCAGCAGAAGCGCGGCCTCCATCAGCAGCTACCCGTCACGGTGCCGAGGCCGAGACCGAGCACGAATCCAAGGACCGCGAGGACCAGCACGGTCGCCACCACGGTGTCGTCCTTCAAGATCACGTGATCGCCAACCGTCGCGTGAGCGACGATTCCTCACCGGCTTCGATCAGCAACGAAATCACCCGAGATGGCCTGCATCTGCCCGTATTCATTGGGTGATTCGTCGATCTGCCGGGGCGTGCTGCAGGTCTTCCAGTGTATTAACCATGTCCCAGAACCTGTCCTATGTCAACATGTGTCCAGCCACGCATTCGTGCGGCCCGAGACGGTGGCGCAGGGCGTGGCGCACCAAGTTGCGGATGGTCACGTCGCGGCCGGCGAGCCCGCGCGCTTCCACCGGAGGCAGTTGGCGCGGCGCAGCCGCAGCTCCAGCGTGTCCTCGATGGAGACGATGCGGCCCCCGGCCGGCAGCAGCGACACCAGGGCGTTCAGCAGCGTCGTCTTCCGGAGCCGGTGCCGCCCGATCTCCGTGACGTTGGCATCCATGCTGTCTCTCTCCTTCACGCGCCCGCCACTGCCGCATCATCCAGGTCAGCGGCGAATCGATGGAGCCGACGCTCGCCGACGGCTGCTCGATACTCGTCAACCACGCCCCCTACCAAATCCGCCACTCCTTCGCCGCGGGGCTGCGAAGGGCAGGGACCGACGTGGCCGACATCCAGGACCTCTATGGACACACCCGGCCCGAGACAACCATGATCTATGCACCGCCCGAGCTGGCGAAGCACCGCGCGGCGCTCGAACGGCTGCGGCGCGACGATGCGACGCGGGCGCCATTCCCCGCTGGCACAGCCAGCGCGGACTGATGGGACAGCGCGGCGTGAGTCGCTCGCCTGAAGCGCGCAAGCCGGACGCGCGACGTGCTGTGTGTCATGGCCGACGACGACGCAAGACCCCGCGACGCAAGGGCTGCGTTCGCCCAGTGCACCCCGGCAGAGACTCGCCGAGTTGGTGCTATGCTTATGGCGACTTCGGCTGGCCGGACTGGCCGGACGACCCAGTCGTGGCGGATCCTGATCAGGCTCGAGATTGGACAGCGTTGTCGGCGTACACGACGAGCTGGTTGGACGCGAGGAGTCTCGCGCACGAAACCGGGCACAACATGGGCCTGCATTATGAGCGGTACCGGCTCCTGCTGGATTCGGAAGGGACGACGTGGAACCTAAGGGCTCTTCGGTACCCGTCGGGAGTCAGGTTTGCGGGGCCGATTGATCGCAATCAGAGCACGCGTAGCATTGTCACGATCATGGCGTACGGAACCGAGTGCGTGGAGACCGAAGGGGGGCAGCCATACACAGGTCCGCTTCGATTCTCGAATCCCAATCACAAGATCGCCGGGTAACAATCGGGGTTCGCGGTGACAAGCCGTCGAGGCGTACGGATGGACCAGCGTTCGCGGCGCTTCACTTGAACCGGATGCGGCGGTACGTTACACACTACTGGCGGGCGCCGTGCCTGGGCGACGGCGGGCGCGTTCGCCTACAGGCCAGCAGCGGCGAGTACGTGGTCGCGGTCGGCAACGGCGGCGCCGCGGTGCGCGCCGATCAACCGCGGCCGGGGCCTCGCGGACGGTTCACGCTGGTCGACCACAACGGCGGCCCGTGCGTCGCGTCCGGCGACGTGGTGTCGCTTCATACCTCGGATGCCGTGCTGTCGTTGCTGGGCGCGGCCGGCGAGCGCATCGGCTATGACCGCTGGCTGAAGGCGAACACAGTGAAGCGGCGGACGCATTCGTTGTTTCGGCAGGGGCTGATGCTGTACCACCATCTCCCCAACTGGCCCGAGGATCGGATTCGTCCGTTGATGGAGACTTTCGGAAGCATGCTCACGGAACAGCGCGTGTATCGGGAGGTCTTCGGCGTGATCTGATGCCTGCCAAATAAGGGGATGCATGAGGGTCAACGCGGAGTTCGACCGGCCCGCACACCTCGCAGCGGACGTTGGAGATCGCCCTCAACAAAGGACTGTCGCTGGAGACTGATATAGGGATGCCAGATGACGCCGCTGCAACCGATACGCTGTTGATCACTGTCGACGCGCAGGATCGCAAGACCGGCGTCGTTGATAAGGTGACAGCTCACCGGTGCGGGATTCTGCACCGTGCGTTCTCGATCTTCGTCTTCGACGCGGGCACCCGCCTGCTCTTGCAGCGCCGCGCGTCTGGAAAGTACCACTCGGGAGGCCTCTGGTCCAATACCTGTTGCAGTCATCCTCGACCCGGTGAATCACTGCTCGATTCCGCACACCGGCGGTTGCAGGAGGAGATGGGCTTCGATTGCCAGCTCGAAACCGTATTTGGCTTCGTCTACCGTGCCACGTTGGGGGCCGGACTGGTGGAGCATGAATTCGATCACGTGATCGTCGGACGGTTCCACGGAACTCCCCTCCCAGACCCGCGTGAGGTGGAGGACTGGAGGTGGGAGAGCGTGGCGGCCGTTCAAGCGCAACTCGCCGAGAATCCGATGCGGTTCACTGCATGGTTCAAGGCCGCTTTCGATGGGCTTCTGGCGCGGGGACTTCCGCAGTGAGTGCTGGCCGTGCCGCCGTTGCCGTTCTGGACCGCCATCGCCGCGGGGAAGGTGCGGCGACCACCGCCAGAATCGACAGGGCGATCTCGAAGGCTGCCGAGCACCTTCTCGGACTGCAGCACAAGGACGGCTTCTGGTGGGGCGAGTTGGAGGCGAACTGCGCGGTCACGGCCGAATACCTCCTTCTCACGTACTTCATGGACGTACCCAACCGCAAGCGGTGGAGGAAGATCGTCAACTACCTTGAGAAGAAGCAACTTGAAGACGGGGGCTGGTCGATCTGGTACGGCGGGCCGGGTGATCTCAGCATCGCCATCGAATGCTACTTCGCGATACGGCTGGCCGGCGTCCCGTACGATGCCCCCGTTCTCGTCAAGGCACGGCGGTTCATCCTCGAGCGCGGGGGCGTGCCGAACGCGCGCGTCTTCACCAAGCTTTGGCTCGCGCTGTTCGGGCTGTGGAAATGGGAGGACCTGCCAACTCTTCCCGTGGAGATCATGCACCTCCCGGCCTGGTTCCCGTTCAGCGTGTACGATTTCGCGAGCTGGGCGAGGGGCACCATCATCCCTTGCTCGATCCTTCTGACCAAGAAGTCGCACTGCGCCGTGCCAGAGTCGGCCCGCCTCGACGAGCTCCATCCCGCCGGCAGAGAGACGACGGAGCGCCAACCTAGTAGGAACGGAACGCGACTGAGCTTGGAGGCGGTCTTCAGGGCCGCGGCGCGCGGAGTGCGGCTCTTGGAACGGAGACCGGCGGTCATCGTGCGCCGGCCCCTGCGAGAGTCCGCGCTGAAGAAGGCAGAGCGCTGGATATTGGACCATCAGGAGGCTGACGGCTCGTGGGGAGGAATCCAGGCGCCCTGGGTCTATTCGCTGATGGCACTGCGCACAATGGGGTACGGGAACGGGCATCCGGTCATCAGGAAGGGGTTGGAGGGCTTCGAGGGCTTCGCGAGGGAAACGCGCGACACCTTCCACATCGACTCGTGCCTGTCACCAGTCTGGGACACATGCCTGGCGGTCGTGGCGCTTCAGGACGCCGGTATATCCCCGGAAGAGCCTTCCATGGTCAGGGCCGCCCGATGGCTTCTCGGCAAGCAGATCCTTGAACAAGGCGGGGACTGGCAGGTCAGGCGACCGCGTGTCCGGCCGGGCGGCTGGGCGTTCGAGTTCACCAACGACACCTATCCGGATACTGACGACACGGCGCTGGCCTTGATTGCTTTGCACAGGATGGACTGGGGCGACGAGCCGCGTGTGAGGCTCGCCCTGGACCGAGGCCTGGGATGGCTGGAAGGCATGCAGAGCCGGAACGGCGGCTGGGGCGCGTTCGACGCGGACAACGACAAGCGCTGGGTCGAGGCGATTCCCTTCTGCGACTTCGGCGAAGTCACCGATCCGCCCACCGAAGACGTCACTGCCCACGCCCTCGAAGCGATGGGACGCATGGGCTTCGACGCCAGCCGCCCGGCGGTCCGAGCCGGCTTGCAGTACCTGCGAGAGACACAACAGTCGGACGGTTCCTGGTGGGGTCGGTGGGGTGTCAACTGCATCTACGGCGTCGGGGCCGTTCTGCCGGCCCTCAAGTGGGTCGGCGAGGATATGGACCAGCCCTACATCCGCAGGGCAGTGGATTGGCTTTTCCGCCACCAGCATGGCGACGGTGGTTGGGGCGAGAGCGTGGAGAGCTACTTCGACCCGACGCGGCGCGGACAGGGACCGAGCACGAGGTCCCAGACGGCTTGGGCGCTGATCGGCCTGATCGCGGCTGGGCACGCCGGGGCGGAGGGCACCAAGCGGGGGGTCGACTATCTCGTCCGTACGCAACAGGCGGACGGATCGTGGGCGGAGCCAGAGTTCACGGGCACCGGGTTCCCGCGAGATTTCATGATCAACTACCACCTGTACCGGCTCTACTGGCCGCTGCTGGCGCTGAGCCAGTATCGCCGATGTTCAACCCACGAATCGTAGGTGGCCCTCGGATCACCTTGTAGCCTCGCGCCCGACGACGGCACGGCCGGACCTCGGCGTTCGAGGTGCATCGCGTGGGAAAGGAGAAACGGACGATGGACGCCCACCGGTCGTGGGGAAACCTGGGGTTGGCTCTAGGTTTAGCGGCGAGCTGCACGGCAATCCTCGGCGCCGCAGAACTGAAGCCGGAGACGCTCGCGGCCTGGGGTCGGTACACCGAGGCGACAGAACAGCGCATCGCCCGCGAGCTCGCGCACGGCGAGCGGTTCCTCGTGCTGGACTTCCACCCCGACGCGCAACACGCGCGCCGGGAGCTGCTCGACGGGCACCCGGTTGTCGCTCGGATGGAAACACGTGACGAGAACGGCGAAGCGATCAAGGTGCCGAAAGGCCAGATTCATCACTGGCGCGGTGCCATCCTGGTACCGAACGCCGACGTGGAACACGTCGTCGACGGCCTCCAGTTTGTGATCCCGCCCCATGAGTTGCAGAACGACGTCCTCGAATCGCGCGTCCTCTGGCGCGAGGGCAACCAGTTGCGGCTGTTCCTCAAGCTGAGCCGCAAGGCGGTCGTCACCGGACACTACAACACCGAGCACGAGGTGGAGTACGTCCGCCCGGGCGGCACTCAAGCCTGGAGCCGGAGCGAGGCCACGCGAATCGCGGAGCTGGAGCACTTCGGGACGCCGGAGGAACGCGAGAAGCCGGTGGGCAACGACCGCGGTTTTCTGTGGCGGCTGAACGTGTACTGGCGCTACGAGCAGGTCGCCGCCGGCGTGCTGATGGAGTGCGAGGTCGTGACGCTGAGCCGGTCCATTCCCATCCTGGTGCGCTGGATGGTTGCGCCGATAATCACTCGGGAGTCACGCGCCGCGCTCCTCGACATGCTGCAGGCGATGCGCATCAAGCTCGACCCCGGCCGACTCGGGTGACGTGCCTTCGGACAAGCTCGATCGCCGCCACGTCACCCTCGTCGAGCAACTCCACCTGCCGACGCCCACCCGGCCCGCCCGCGTGTTTTCCGGTCCGCGCGTCGCCCGTGCTACGCTGCCGGCATGAGCACCGACACGAAGTGGATCGTCGGGACCGGCATCGGCATCGTCGCGGCCATCCTGACGACAGGTGTGGGTCTCGCCGCCCTGATGGTTTCGTTGATCGCCGGCGTGAACACCAAGATCGACGACGTGCGTGGTGAGCTTCGGGACTTCCGCACCGAAGTGAACGCTCGCATGGAAGGCTTCGCTACCCGCCTGCGCAACGTCGAGATCGCCTTCGGCAAGGTTGACCAGAGGCTCCTCATCATCGAGCGCGTCGTCCTGCCGGCGCCGGAACCGCGGGGCGAGTAGGGGGTCGGAGAGACCCGTCCCGAGGTCCGGACGCGACTACCTCGGCCGCTACACCCACCGGATCGCCATCAGCAACCAGCGCCTGTGCAGCCTCGCCGACGGCGTCGTGCGCTTTCGCTACACCGACTACCGCAGCAACGGCGCCTCCCGCCGCAAGACCATGACGCTGGCGGCGGCCGAGTTCATCCGCCGCATGCTGCTGCACGTGCTCCCGCCCGGATTCCACCGGATCCGCCACTACGGCTTCCTCGCCGATCGCGCCCGACAGCGGAAGCTGGCCGAGTGCCGGCGGGCGCTCTGCGCGCCGCCACCACCAGCGCCACAGCAGGACGCCCCGAGCACTGACTATCGGGATCGCTATGAGGCGCTGACCGGCCGCTCGTTGCGCCAGTGTCCTCGCTGCCACGCAGGCAACATGCAACCGGCCGACCACCCCGCCGGCGCTTGGGCGTGTCCGGCCATTGTGGATTCATCGTGACTCGCGCCTCGACGTCCGCCAGGTGCGCCTCCGCTGCTCCCGGAGTCGCCGGGGTGGTCGACCCGTGTCTGCGATCCTCGCGGCGGGCTGCACGACCACCTTCGCGGCCATCGCCGCTGGACGCCGGCGGTCGCCAACCTCCTCGTACCGACCCAGCAGATCCCCGCCCGTGCCGTCTGCCCACAATGCAACGCCCATAGAAGTCCAACGGCGGGGCGGCGGTTTTCGTCCAATCCATCTTTCGGTCACCGGCGCGGTGAACGCCTTGCCAGTGCCCGCCGGTCGCCGCCGCGCCGCCAACCGAAAGATGCTCTGCAGTATGACCAGCTGGACATACTGGCCGGATTTGACCCGTCCACCGAGGCCGACTGGGACGCCGTCATCGGCGACACCAACCAAGCCGACGCCATCTGCGACCGCCTGCTCCACGACGCGCACCGCATCGAGCTCAAGGACCGCTCGATGCGACGGATACACGACGCACCCGCCAACCGCGCCGTCGCTGCAAGCGCGTTTCCCACAGCACTCTGTACGCCGCCGTTGGCGGCGCCCACAGGAACCGCAGGCATCCTCCTCGATGCTCAAGCCTGCCGAGATCACGAGTAGGATATCGACAAGACGCTACGACACCGATGGGAGGCAACCGAGCACCGGCCCGATGCGGTCGGGCGCTCGGCGACGGCGACGGCTTCGTGTTCCCGATGCGAAGCGGCCGGCCGGTCGCGGCGTCGCGCTGCCGAAGATGCTCCGGCTGCACGGGATCGCGGCCGTGCCGCATGGCTTCCGCTCGTCGTTTCGGGACTGGGCCGCGGAACAGACCAATCACCCGCGGGAGGTCATCGAGGCCGCGCTGGCGCACGTGGTTCAGAACCGCGTCGAGGCGGCCTACGCCCGCTCGGACCTGTTCGAGCGTCGGCGGGTGCTCATGAACGACTGGGCCGAGTACCTCGTCGAAGAGCGTGGACAGGTAGTGACGCTGCGTCGCTGATGAGACTGCCGTTCCACTCGACTGTCGCCGCGGCCATCGCCGTCGAGCACGCGGTTCGCAACGCCGCCGATTCGCGGCAACTCCCTCAGTCGTTTTCGAGGTCACGGCGAGAACTGTAATGACGTGCCCCTTCGGACTCTCATAGAGAGAAAGGAGGGGCACCATGCACGCATCCACCGCCCAACGTCTCCCTGACGGTCGTTGCGGCCATCCCATCCGCAGGCTGTGCCTGCTCGCGGGAATCGACCTGCGACGCTGCTTCTGCGGGCGCTGCGTTTTGATGCCCCGACAGCGGGTGGTAGCCGTACGCGCAAGAGGGGCGCTGGCGTTCTGCTTGGGCCTGATCTGCGTGCCGGGGCCGGCCACCGCTCAGTCGGCCGGCGAGCTTGTCGCCGGGAACCCAGTGGACGCTTCCACCATCGTCGAGCGCGCCCTCGACGTGGCATCGAGGCAGTGGGACTCGGAGCTCGGCAGCTACTTCGAATACGTAACCGCCGGAACGGTCGAGTCGCTGGACGCAGACGGGAACGTCACCCGTACCGAGACGAGCCGGCGCCGGCACTATCCACTCGAGGGTCACTTCTACTCGGAGCTCATCGGCCGTGATGGAGATCCTCTCGATCGCGACGACTTGCGGGACGAGCAGAACCGGAAGGCCGAGTTCATCCGCGAAGCGCGACGGCACGCCGCACGCGGCGAGCGATACGATCCCGACGAGATGCACGTCGACTTCGACCGCGAGTTGATGGCTCGCTACCACACGACGCTGGTCGGGACGGACATCGTTCGAGGCAAGTCGTGCTGGGTGCTCCACTTCGTGCCCCGAGCAGGCCGGTTGCCGGACAGGAGCCGCATCGACAAGGCTCTCAACCGTTCGAACGGCCACCTCTGGATCACGCAGGACGACTACCGGGTGGTCCGCGTCACCTTCGAGATGCAGCGTCCCTTCCGCTGGCTGTGGGGTATCGCCGGCAC
The DNA here is from genome assembly GCA_963665465.1 of Vicinamibacterales bacterium. GTDB lineage: Bacteria > Acidobacteriota > Vicinamibacteria > Vicinamibacterales > UBA8438 > JAAXGX01. The sequence continues at coordinate 851,584 of OY762226.1, read as the reverse complement.
GCTCCGTCATGCCACGGGCCAGTTCGATCTGCAATGGATCCGACCGGATCTCTGGACGCTTGCGCATTCGCGGATCGAGTTCGACGTGAAGGTGTTGTTCGGCATGAAATCGATCCGCCGTCGCGTTCGGAGCGAGTTGGTCGAATACCAAGCGTTGGAGGCCGAAGCTCCCTGACGGCACGAACGCCCGCTGCTCGAACTTCAGGCACCGGGCAAGCGTCTACCTCCCGGCCAAGCCATCCGCGGCGGCGCTGCCGCAGCGTCCCGTGAGGGTCCGCCACATGCCGGCGCTGCCGTACCGCGAGGTTTCCGCCGGCGATCGCCGCCGTTTCGGAGGTCGCAGCGGAAACTGTAATGGCGTGCCCCCTCGGACTCTCTACTACAAAGAAGGAGGGCATCATGCACGCACACGCTTCCCAACGGTACCCGAGCGGTCGTGGCGGCCATCTCATCCGCGGGTTCTTCCTGCTCGCCGGAATCGACCTGCGGCGCTGCTTCTGCGGGCGCTGCATTGCGGCCCGTAGCGGTCTCTTCCGTCGCACGCGATCCCGGGTCGGCCGCCAAATCTACTCCGACGTACACCTGCTCGGCATCCGCACCAGCCACCGCTTCGCCTTCGAGATGCCGAAGACCGCGCCGCTCCTGTCGGCGGGAGCACTCGATACGGCGGACGCTCAACGGCGGTGGATGGTCAGGGATCCGCGTTCGCTGCCACCGGCCCATGTGCTCCGGCGCGCACCCGTGACGTCGTACTGACCGTGATCCGCGCGACGACGGCCGGCGACTGGCGGTCACGTCGAGCAGCACGGGAAGGTTCACGATGCCGACCCAGCAGTTGGGAAACGCGCGGAGAGGGATCGAGGTCGAGGAGCGAGTCGATCAAATTGAGCGGATTCCTGCCGACTCTCTCGACCATGCTACGGCAACGGCCATGTCCGCCGCCACGGACGGAGGACCTACGGGGACGCGCCGGAGGGCGGCTGGGCCTTCGGAGCCTGGAGCGACTCCACGAGCCGGCGGCGCAGGCGGTTGTGAGCCCGGTGCAGGCGCACCGCCACGTTGGATCGGGAAATGTGCAGCTCACGGGCGACCTCGGCAACGGGGCGTTCGGCGACATCCCGCAGAAGCACGACCTCACGGTACGTCGGGGGCAGTTGGTCGATCGCCTCAAGCAGCATCCGCAGCAACTGGCGCCGTTGCAGGGCCTCGTCCGGACTCGGGGCGTCCGCAGCGCGTTCGACGGGTGCGACGAAGGCCGCGCGGTTCTTTCCCGCCGCCCGGTGACCTGCTTCGTGACGCACGATGGCGCCGACCCAACCGCATGCGGGAGGCGTGCCGCGATACTGGTAGAGCTTCTCCAGCACGATGATCCAGCTGTCCTGCAGAGCATCGTGTGCGGTCGCATCGTCACCGGCGATCCGTCGGGCCATGGGCAGGAACCGCGCCGTGCAGCACCGAAGCCACGCCTCGGGATCGCGGTCGAGCAGCGGACACCGAGCGGCTTCCTCGATGCCGGGGAGCCTCGCCACCTTGCTCATCTGTAGAGATTCTGCGAGCGGCGGATGCGGATCGTCAACAGGTCCGTGCAATCAGAGGAGCACCTCCCGCCACCGGCGCCGCGGCGACCCGTCGAACGGCGGGCTCGATGGTGATCGCCGTCGTCGAGCGCGCAGTCGCAGCGCCGACGACATCTCACCGCTTGACGGGTGGGTCCGCAGGGGTTCCGCGGCGGCGGCGAAAGCGACAACTGTAACGACATGGCGACTCAGACTCTCACAGAAGAGAGCAGGAGGGCCATCATGAACGCTCAACGCTTCGAGGAAACCATCGGCGGGGGAAGGTACACCGTTGAAGTCACGCCCGTGCAGGGGAATCGCTGGAGCGCGTGTCTCCTTCGCGACCGGGACGTCCCGAGCGCCCTGATGCCTTCTACGGTGACACCCCTCGCGAAGCACTCGAAGCGCTGGTCGGCTGGCTCTCGCAGGCGCACGGCACCGCGGACTCGAAAAAGGCAGCCTTGGGTTGAGCGGTATCGCGATGGAGCCTTGAGCGCACAATCGCCGGCTCGGTCGGCGGAGAGTCAGGCTGGCCACGTGCTACGAATTCGACCTCGGCGCAATACTAGCGGCTCGGGCCGAAATCCCGCTCCGGCCCACGCTGGCGGCTCTGCTGCCGCATCATCTCCACGGCTCGCGGAACGTCGCGGCCAACGTCCTGTAGTGTTCGGTCAAGCTCGTCACCTGCCCGGCGAGCCGCTCGACGTGCCGCCGCAAGGTCTCGACCTGCTGCTGACAGGCTTCGGCCTGCGCGGCCTGCTGCGTCCGCTCCCGCTCGGACTGCTCGGACAACCGCCGCAAGGCCGTCATCAATCGCCGTTGTAGCTCGTCCATACAGCTCCCTCACTCGCTCGACAGCTTCACGGCAGGCTGCCCGCCCACGGTCCAGGGCGGAGAGTCCAGCGAGCCAGCCGGGAGCACGACGAACCGTTCGCCCGTCGATCTCGCGCAGCTCCACGCGCCACGTCGTCTCCTCCAGGTGCGTCAAGGTCTCGCGGGCGTGCTCGATGTCCACGTTGAGGATCGCCAGCGCCTGGAGCCGGTCCTCGATGCTCGTCGACAACCAGCGCATCGTCCCCCAGATGCCGCCGCACATGACGAGGAAGACTGTCAGGCCCGCCGCCGCGGTCAGGAGCCACGCGCGCATCAGCGCCGATCGAGTCCGTCCGGTCCACGCCGCCATATCGGCTTCGATGGAGCGCCGCGCGCTGCTCGCAGCGCTGCTCAAGCTCGCGCCAAGCCGCTGCAGCTCCTGCGTGCCGGTCTGCTCGATCTCCCGCCGGTCGGTCTCCCACTTCTGGCGTAGCCGGTCGGCGAAGTCGCTCCGGGTTGAAGTCATGCTCGTACAGCGCTCCCTTCAGCCGCCAACGTTTCCCGGTCTCCGGGTCGTGGGCGGTCACGTAGTTCTTGCCCTGCCGCGGCACGTTCCGCATCCTTAGGGCCGGCGCAAAAACAACTTCCGTTTTTTCGTTACATGGGTTCGATGGTGTAGTTCCATTTGGGCATTGAGCTGTCGGGTGTGATGCGTAGCTCCCGCATTTGCGTGTCGGTGACCTTGATGCCGGTCCTGTAGGTCTTGCGCACGAGATGCGCGCGCACGCGCAGTCCGGTGGCGGTGCGTGTGGTGCGCAGGTATTTCAGAATGGTCTGGTAGCTGTCGAGCGGGCGGGCGGCCCAGTTCTTGGTGATCTCGCAGAACAGGCGGTGTTCGATGGGGTTCCACTTCGACGTGGCCGGCGGGTAGTGGGCCACGGTCACGCGCAGGCCGTGGCGGTTGCAGAGGCGGTGCTGCAGGTTGAATTTCCAGGCGCGCGCGGTGCAACTGTTGCTGCCGCCGCCGTCGGCCAGGATCTGCAGGGCGTCGGCGTCGGGATAGTGGTTGCGGCCCTCGGTGCGCCACCATTTCTCGATGCAGTCGACGGCGAACGCCGGGGTGTCGGCGGTCTGGCCGACGAAGACGGTGCCGGCGTTGGCCCGCGGGTCGTAGATGCCGTAGGGGATGGCGAGGCCCTCGGCATCGGAGCGGAAGTCGTGGTCGTTGACCGGTTCGGGACTGCGGTCCCACTTGGCGCCGGGATTGAGGAACGTGCCGACGAGTTCCTTCTTCTTGGTATCGACGCTGATGACCGGGACGTTGTTGGCGGCGCAACGCTCGCGCAGTTCGGTGATGTGTCGAAACTGGTCGTCGCGCCTCGGATGCGAGGCCCCGGCGAGCTTCTTGTGGTTGACGCGCAGCGAATAGCCCATCGCCTTGAGCAGTCGAGCGACCGTCTGCGGGCAGACGTCGATGCCGAGCGCGCACAGTTCATCGGCGAGCTTGGCGGTCGTACGGCGTGTCCACTTCAGGCCGCTGACCGGGTCGCCGGCCGTCTCGTGCTCCATCAAGGCTTGGATGGCGGCGATGACTTCCGGCGTTTTTTTTCCGTCGACCGCCGTCCGCCGCCGGCGCGCCGCACCCGGTCGACCTCGACGTCACGCTCGGCCAGTTGCCGCCGGCCCGCAGCGACCGTCGACGGGTCGATGCCGAGCAGTCGGGCGATGCGCCGGTCACCGCCCCACCCGCACTTGAGCGCTTCGAGGCCGGCGAACAGGCGCCGCTGCCGCTCGTCGAGCAGGCTGGCGAACAACACGATGGCGGCGCGCAACTCGTCGGGCATCAGGTCGGCGTCGGGTAGGGGTTGTCCCAATCCGGGCGTGGCCAGCAGCAGGCGTCTGGCGCGCACTTGGTGCGTCTGGTGCGCACGGTCGGCCGCGCAGTAGAGGAACTGGCCGGCGAGCTTGTGCCGTGTCAGCCGCCCGTCATCGACGAGCTTGCGCAGCGCGTCCCGGGTGCCGACACCGAGCAGGTTGTCCAACTCTTCGGCGACGTGTCCGGCCTCGGCGTGATTGACGAACGTCTCGGCGGTTGCGATCAGGGTGCCGGCGCGGGAGAAGCGGACCCCGGCGAAGGACCACAGGCCGCGCTCGTCGAAGTGGGCGAGCTGGTCGAGGGTGTAGTAGCCGCCGCGATGCGAGTAGCTGGTGCGGGCGTCGATGTCCTTGAGCTTGCGGAACGCGGTGCGCCTGCTGGCGCGGGCGCCGAGCGCGGCCATGACCTCGGCCAGCGAGGCGATGGTCTGGTTGCGGAGCAGGGCGAGGATCGTGTCGGCGGAGAACTGGATTGGTCTCATTATGGCACCATTGCGGACTCCTATTCCCGCAATGATGCCATAACCAGAACGGGCTGCACCTCTCAGAATCCAGAAAATATCCGTCCTGGCAGGACTGGTCGCCGATCACGAGAGTTGCGACGCCGGTGTGCTCTACTGCGAGACTACAGGAGCTTCTAGGAAGTTATTTTTGCGTGGACCCTTAGAGGGCGGCGACGACATCGGCACGGCTGCGGACGACGCCGTGCTCGACGCGCTGCATCAGGTAGTCCCGGATCAACTCGCGCGGGTCGGCCTCGACCGCCAGCCCGGCCCGCAGCTTCGCCGCGTCGACGTAGGCGCGGTGTCCGGGCTGCTGCGCTCTGGCCCGCGCCGGGTCGTCGGGCCCGCTCCAGCCGTGCTCGTGGGTTGAAGGCGTCACGCAGCGGGCCGAAGGTCTTCTGCCAGCCGGGCGGCGCGATGTTCAGGCTTTTGCCCCTCTCCAGGTCGCAGCGGGCGGCGGGGACGTGCACGTGAACGCCACCGCCGCGCCACTTCCTGCTTGACCCAGCGGACGGCGCGGGCGCCGACCCGGATCGGCTTCGGGAACCGCGACTCGGCCATCAGCGCGTAGATGGCCGAGCGCGACAGCGCGGTCATCGCCGTCACGTCGCGGAGCGTGAGCAGTCTCGTCGTCATGTCTTCGCTGGAGGAGAACGCCATGCTCGACCATGAAGCACTGCGGCAGGTCGGCAAGCTCATCGCCGACTGCGATCGGCGCATGTTGCAGTACGCCGTCACCGAGGAATACCTCGACGCGCTCGCTCGGGCGGCCGCGACAGCCGTCGAAGGCGCGGCCGCACGGGCCGCACGGAAGACTGCGTGACGGTGGGCGGCGAGCCCGGTGGCGTTCTGATGGTGGCGGAGCTGATGCAAGGTTGGCGTGGAGCCCGATGGCTTTCGGCATCGTCGGACAAGAAGGCCCGTAGTGGAGCGTGCGCGGAGCCGGGATCAAGGGCGTAGCCCCGCGGAGCGGGGGCGGAGCGCAGCGGAGCCCCTTGACGCCGGTGAGCACACGATCATGCTTACTGGCCCGACTATGCTGGCGGCAGCGCTGTCCTGGCGGCAGCCCTGAAGCCGGGACGGCGCCTCAGCCGCCGAGGTGTCACGCGACACGCAAGACTGCTCGCCTGTAGACTGTTCTGGACGGTCGTCAGGCGCGGGTTGACGGTAGGCGAATTGGAAGAGCAATGCCGAGGAGGAAGTGGACGGCGGCACGCGACATGCCCGACCAGTCGGGGCGGGTCGCGGTCGTGACGGGCTCGAACACCGGCATCGGACTGGAGACCGCGGCGGCACTTGCCCGGCGTGGCGCACACGTCGTGTTGGCCTGCCGCGATCAGGCGAAGGGCCGATCCGTCGCGGCCGGCATCGCCGCCGGGGGCGTTTCGGGAACACTCGACGCGATGGTGCTCGACCTCGCCGACCTCGAGTCGGTCCGTGTGTTCTCCGCCGCGTTTCGCGACGGGTTCGACCGCCTGGACTTGCTCATCAACAACGCGGGCGTCATGTGGCCGCCGGCGTCGAAGACCGTCGACGGGTTCGAGTTGCAGTTCGGCACGAACCACCTGGGGCACTTCGCCCTGATGGCCCGGCTTCTGGATCGGCTGCGGACGACGAGCGGGTCGCGTGTGGTCACCGTCTCCAGCGTGTCCCACCGGTTCGGCACGATCGACTTCAACGACCTGCACTGGGAGTCGCGGAGGTACCATCCCAACCGGTCGTACGGGCAGAGCAAGCTGGCCAACCTGCTGTTCGCCTACGAATTGCAGCGGCGACTCGACCGCGCCGGCATCGAGACGATGTCGGTCGCGGCGCACCCGGGCTATACGGGCACGGACCTGCAACGCTACAGTGGCTTGCTGCGGCTGCTGAACCCGTTGGTCGCCATGCCGACGTGGCGCGGGGCGCTGCCGACACTGTACGCGGCCACGGCCAGCGGCGCGGAACCGGGCGGCTACTACGGCCCGGACGGCTTCGGCGAGCTTCGCGGGTATCCGACGCGGGTCGTCGTCTGAGTCGACGGACGAAGCGGTCGCCGCGAAGCTCTGGCAGGTGTCGGAGGGCCTCGTCGGTCTGGAGTTCGCCCTGTAGGTCCGTCCGACGCTCTGAGACTGGCCGGGATGACGCCAACGACCGACAACAGGGGGCATGCGATGGTGTCGACTGACGGCGGCCGTGCTGGCGATGCTCCTGGTTGTTCCCGTCTCGGCGGCAGACACGAACCTGCCGTACGCCGAGGTGGTTTCGTCGGCGGCGCGGCGCCACGGTGTCGACGAGATGCTCGTGCACGCGATCATCACGGTGGAGTCGGGCTACAGCGAACGAGCGGTGTCACCTGCGGGCGCTGAGGGTCTCATGCAGTTGATGCCAAGGACGCAGCAGGCGCTCGGCGTATTGGACGCGTTCGACCCGCGCGAGAACATCGAAGCGGGGGTTGCGTATCTGCGCCGGCTGGTGGACGAGTTCGGGATGGTGTTGGCGGTCGCGGCGTACAACGCGGGTCCGGGCGCCGTTCGCTCCCACCGTGGCATTCCTCCGTTCGCCGAGACGCGATCGTACGTGCGGGCTGTGTTCCGCGAGTTGACGCACCTGCGGGCTGGTCGCGGCGCCGTCGGGCCTTGAGGGCCGGCCCGGTGTGCGTTCGTTGACCGGTTGTGGGCAGGCTGCTGGCGCCGCCGTCACCAAGAGAGGACACGTCGCAGCAAGGTCGGCGGCGGCGGTGCCTGCGCATGGACCGTCTCAACGCGCCGCACGTTCTCCGCGGCCAACGTCACCAGCGAGTCCCCGTCGACGGTTCGGAAGACGAACTCGCCATTCTCGGCGACGACCGAGGCCGCCTCGATGACGAGCGGTACCGAGGTGGCCTTGCGCGTCACGGCGAACAGGCCCATCGCTCCAGCCTCTCTTCGGATGACGGCCGCGCGGTTTCACCCTCCGTGCGAGAATACCGCGAAGGGAGCGACCGTGCCAGTGGCGCCGATCGGCTCCACGAGCCGAGACCCGAATCGAGCCGGGCTCCGCGGACGACCCGCTGCTGCGGTGATACGATGGCGGAGCGCGGGAGAACTATGGGAAATGGGATGAAGCAGGGGGAGTTGGACGGGGTCATCAAGGCCCGGCTGGCGTTCTTCGCGGCAGAGCGGGCACTCGTCAAGGCCAGCGCGGATTACGAGAAGGCGCGGACGGAGTACGAACGAGCGTGCTCGCAGCTTGGGTTGGCTCCACACTACGCCCCCGAAGCCCCTGGCAAGGCGTAGGCAGCTCTGTGGGCGATCGCACGCGACGACGGCGATGACGACGGCAGGATGCACGTGGTCGGCGGCGTCGGCGAGGAGCGGTGCAGGATGTCGTCTGGCACGGCGATGGGCGCGAGCGGCGACGGCGTAACATCCTCGGTCGGCATGCGCGGCTATGAGTATGAGTCGATCTGGAACGGTCGGGACGAACTGGTGCATCGACCGTCGCCACCACCACTGGTGCAGGCGGCGGCGAAGCTCTGCCGCTGCTGCTGGCGTTGGCGGCCACTTCGTGACTTCGACGAACGACGCATCTGCCGGCACTGTGTCCGGCTGCGGAACAGTCAGCGCGTTCGGCAATCGCGCGAAGTCGCAAGGGCGCGCGGGTTCTGTCAGGCTTGTCAGAGACGCTCGGCTGCGGCTGGACTGACCATCGGCGAGAAATGTCAGCTCCGCCATCGGGAGCACAACGTCGAACGTCGGCGGCGACTCAGCGGTGAAGGCCGGTGCGCAGACTGCACGGCGAGCCTCCCATCCGGGTGGAAAGGCGCACGGTGCAAGGCGTGTGTAGACTCCTCGCGACGGAGGATGGCCGAGTTGCGACGCACGCGGCTTGCCGCGGGGTTGTGTCGCGCCTGCGGCAAGCGACCCCGCGCTGTGCTCGTCAGCGGTGCCCTGGCCACGCAATGCCGGCGCTGTCTGGACCGGGCGCCGAGCGGAAGCGAACGCGCGCCGCAAGCTAGGCACGGCTTGGAGAAGCCGCCGCGTGAACCGACACGACCGATCTCGGCGGTCGGGCGTCGCTCATGCGGCGACCTGTGCGGTGCGGAGGCGTTGCCATCCAGAGGCCAATCAAGGGGGACGTAGCAAATGGCCGTCAACACGATGGAGGAGTTGCGGACGGTCTACCGGCCTCCGGCTGCGCGGGCCGGCCTAAAGGTCCTGGACCGTCTGGACGTGCACTGCCGCAAATTCATCGGCCTGTCGCCCTTCTACGTCATCAGTTCGGCCCGCGCGGACGGGCGGGCCGATGCGTCTCCACGGGGCGATCCGCCGGGGTCACTGGCTCACGTGCTGGACGACAAGACGCTGCTGCTGCCTGACCGGCCGGGAAACCGTCAAGTCGACACCCTGATGAACCTGGTGGAACGTCCCTACGTGGGCTTGGTGTTCTTCGTACCGGGACTGACCGAGACGCTTCGGGTGAACGGGCGGGCGGAGGTCTCCACCGACGAAGAGCTGCTGGAGCCGCTGGCCATCAAGGGCAAGCTACCCATCTCCGTCCTCAAGGTGACGGTCGAGGAGGCGTTCCTCCACTGTGCCAAGGCGCTGATTCGAGCCCGGCTCTGGGAGCCAGAAGCTCAGGTCGAACGCGCCCGGTACCCGACCTACGGGCAGGTCCTGGCGGACCAGATCGCCGGCTCGGACGCGGTCGAGATCGACGCTGGCGAGGCGGAGAGCGCCCGAACCGAGCTGTACTGACCCGGCATGGCGGTACTGGCCTCCCATGCCGACCCGATCAGCCGCCGAGCGCGTACCGGACCGTGAACAGCAACGTCCAGTAGCGCGTGCCGGTGAAGGCGGTGTGGTTGGAGAAGTTCGGGTCAACCGTGTGCAGCGGGTGCTGCTGGTACGTGCCGGTGTACTCGATGTCGCCCAGGAGCGTATAGGTCAACTTCGCGCCCAACGCCATCCGGTCGGACACGCCGAAGTCCGCCCCGCCGTGCAGGTGGCCGCCCAGCACGGTGTCCGTCATGTCGGCGTCCTGCCGCGACGTGTAGTGTGACAGCGGTGGGTCGTAGGCTCCGTCGTTGCCCGCCGGGTCCCGGTAATGTTGCTCGTAGTGCAATCCGCGGATCTCGGCGAATGCCGGGCCAAGCCCGATGCCGACGTAGGGCGCGAACCAGCCGGCGCCCCTTCGGAAGTCGTAATACGCGCTGACCGCCAGCGTGCGGACGTTGAGGTCGTCGATCCAGAGCTCGGTATCGGACGTGACCGTGCCGCTGCGGCGACGGTCGAGGGGACGCCCCGCGTAGTCGCTGACACTGCGGAACACCTGCTCGATGCCGTTCATCCGCTGCGCGAACGCCAGCTCCAGGCGCAAGCGGTCGAAGTCGAATCCGGTGGACAACTCGAACGGAGCGCCGACGGCTGTCTGCAGGTCGTAGGCCCAACGGTAACCGGACTGTTCGGGCCGCGGCTTCTCGTCGAAGCAGGCGTATCTCGGATAGCAGAGGTGGTCGCGGTTCGAGCCGCGCTGGTTGATGTCCGAGGCCCAGTTCACCCCCGCGCCGCCGCCGACGTACCATCCGGAGCGCCGCTCGCCGGCAGAGTGCTGAGCAGTCGCAGCGGGCGCGGAAACCAGCACCAGCACGCCGGCGAGGGCGGGTGCGGCGAAGCGAGAAACGCGCATGCATGTCCTCCGTCGCTCTGGGACCACGCCGGCAGCCAAGTCCAGGGTCGCGAGTCCAGCCCTGTGCGATGCCAGCCGGGCATCCATGTCTCCGAGACGCAGCAACCTGCTAGTGTCCTGTCCCAATGGTTCGTGACATAAGTTCGGGTGCCTGTGTGAGGTTGAGGGTGCGCCGAGCGAACCGAGCGATGCTCGCCAGGATCTGGTCGGCGGTCTTGGTCCAGACGAAGGGGGCGCCGCGGGCGTTGTGGGCGGCGATGAACTCGTCAATGGCGGCTTCGAGGGCACGGACGCTGCGGTGCACGCCGCGTCGTAGTTGCTTCGTGGTCAGCTCGGCGAACCAGCGCTCAATGAGGTTGAGCCAGGAGGCGTAGGTCGGGGTGAAGTGGACGTGGAACCGCGGCCGCTTGGCGAACCAGGCCCAGATGAGCGGCGTCTTGTGGGTCGCGTAGTTGTCCATGATGATGTGCACGTCGAGGTCGACGGGCACGCTCTCGTCGACGTGGTCGAGGAACTTTCGGAACTCGACGGCCCGGTGGCGGCGGTGCGTCTTGGCGATCACGGTTCCGGTCTTGAGGTCGAGCGCTGCAAACAGCGACGTGGTGCCATGCCGCCGATAGTCGTGCGTTCGCCGTTCGGCCTGGCCGGGCTGCATCGGCAGCAAGGGCGCCGTGCGGTCGAGGGCTTGAATCTGGGACTTCTCGTCGACGCACAGCACCACGGCATGGTCGGGCGGGTTGACGTAGAGGCCGACGATGTCGCGGACCTTGTCAATCAGCAGCGGGTCGGGCGACAGCTTGAAGGTCTCGCTCCGGTGGGGACGCAGCCCGAAGGCCCGCCAGATGCGACTGACGGACATGCGACTGAGGCCGGTCGCGCGTGCGAGCGAGCGGGTGCTCCAGTGCGTCGCGCCCGCCGGGGTCGTCTCCAACGTGGTGATGACGACCTGTTCGACCTGGGCGTCAGTCACGGTGCGCGGTGTGCCCGGCCGTGGCTCATCGAGCAACCCGTCGACCCGGTCCCGGGCGAAGCGTCTGCGCCACTTGCCGACGGTGGCCTCAGACAGCCGCAGGCGTCGGGCAACCATCTTGTTGTTCTGGCCCGCCGCGCAGCCGAGCACGATACGCGCTCGACGCGCCAGTTGCGGAGCGGTGCGCGACCGCCGCGCCATCGACTCGAGGTGCTGCCGCTCAGTATCGGTAAGAACAATGGCAACCGTTGGGCGTCCCGTTCGCATGCCACCTCCTTGAAGCGGAGAGGATGAGGGCGCCCATATTGTAACAGTTTCTTCAGGGACAGGACACTAGCACCCGTGCGACGCAGCCGTTCCCCGCGCCCGCGTGCAGGCCGGATCCCTGGGGCGGCTCGGCGCGGGGACTCGCGCGCGGACTCAGCCGCGGCCCATGAGGCCGGTCTGGTGGAGCGAACGGACCGGATACGAACACGGATGCCGCGTGGGACCGACTGCCTGAAGTGGTGATAGCTGCACGTATCGACTACGATCCAGACGTGGCGTCGCGGAGTGACGCGATTCCTGTCTGGGTTGCATCGGCATGGCCGGTTCGGTGGTTTGGATGCGAGGTCACAGAGGGCACCTGCTTGCGGCTTGCGTGCTCCTGATCGCGGCGCCACGGTACGCGGGCGCGCAGGAAGGACTGTACGCCGGAGTGGCGGCCGGGTGGGACCGGGCAAGCGCCGACTACACGAAGGTGATCGGCCTCGACGTGCCGCCCGCGAGCCACGAGACGGCGACGAACGAGGCGCAGGGCGGGTTCGGCACGGTGCGGGCGTCGCTCGGCTACCGGACCTTCGTCGCCGGCCGGGTGTACGTCTCGGGGGAGTTCGAGGCGGCGTTCCACGGAGGCGCCGGCCCGGCGGGCTACCTGCGGGAAGGCACGGGCGTTGGGGAACGAGACGTGTGGCCGGGTCCGTGGAGCGTGGAGAAGAACCGCGGCCTGGGCGCGAACGCCCGGCTGGGGTACGCGCCGGGCGGGCTGCTGGGCAAGGGTGGATCGGTCTACTTCGTCGCCGGCGTGCATTGGGAGCAGGCGACCGTGCGGCGCGGTTCTGACATCGGCGGGGACTCGATCCGGGTCGTGGCCGACCACACGTTGCGGCCTTGGGTTGCCGGGGCAGGCGTGGAGTGGGGGGGCTTGGCGAACCGTATCGGGCTCGAAGTCCGGTACTCGGCGGCTGCTCTGGAGTTCCGCACCGGAGGGGATGGGTCGGCGCTCGGGATGCCGCGCATCGACCACCGGTTCGGCGTGCGCGCGGTCGGCGTCTACGTGGGCTACACCCGCTCGTTCTGATGGAGCGACAGGGTTGGGGCACGGCGCGCGGCGGGGGCATTCGGGATGCGGAACGGCTACGCAGGTGAACGAACCTCGGTCGGGCGCGGTTCGCGAGTGGCTCGGATGGTCCGGCGGATTCCGGCCTCGAAAGTGGTAAGGGACGGGGGGATCAGAGCTGCCCCTCTGTCGTTAACTTCATATTATGGAGTGGTTTGCTTGGATCTGGAAACTCACGTTGCCGCCTACCTTGCCGCGAAGGGCGCGGACAGGTGAACCCGCTGCGGCGATGACGGCCAGGAGCACGTCACGGGTGCGCCCCGAGCACGTGGGCTAGCAGCAGTGAACGTGGACCTTCGTCCGACGCCGAGCGGCCGGCGGCATCGAGCGCTCCCGCCGACAGGGGCGGCCCGGTCATCGGCATCTCGAAAGCGAAGCGGTGGCTGATGCGGATGCCGAGCAGATGTACGTCAGCGTAGACGTGGCGGCCGGCCCAGGACCGCGTGCGCCGGAAGAGGAGCGGGCGGCGACGCAGCGCGCGCAGCGACAGCGGGGCTTCGTCGGGCCGGGGCGCTCGACCGGCTCGTTGGCGAGCCACTCGGTCACGCCCGGCGCTGTGCGCGCCGTGCGGCGACGGTCGCACGCTGCTCAACTTCTGAATTGCCTCACCCGAACCTCCGAGAAACGGGGTAGAATCTGGCATGCGGTCCGGCAGGCAGTCTTGTGCACCAGACAGGGCCGCGTGGAGGATTTCATGTATCGCTTCACGTCACTCGTTCTCCTCTTGGCCCTCAGCGCACCGGGGTTGGCGGGCGCGCAGAGTCAAGCTTCGACCCGCACCAAGCGCGTTGCCATCCTGGATTTCGACTACTCGACGGTCCGCAGCGAGACGGCCGCCCTCTTTGGCACGGACATTGACGTGGGCCGGGGCATCTCCGACATGCTCGTGACCGCTTTGGTCAACGACGGGTCGTACTCCGTCATCGAGCGGGCGATGCTCAATCAGATCCTCGACGAGCAGGACTTCTCGAACAGCGACCGCGCCGATTCCCGTTCCGCGGCGCAGATCGGACAGGTGCTGAGCGTCGATGCGATCATCGTGGGCAGCGTCACGCAGTTTGGCAACGACACCCGCAGCACGGGCCTGGGAGGCGTCGGCAGAGCTGCTGGTCGGTTGGGATTCGGCGGCTTCGACCGGAGAGAGACAAAGGCGGTCGTGGCCATCGATGCGCGCATCATTGATGTTGACACCGCAGAGGTCCTGGCCGTCGCGCAAGGCTCAGGCGAGTCTTCGCGAAGGAGCACATCCATCCTTGGCGGCGGAGGAAGCTGGAGTGGCTTCGGCGCCGGTCGCGTCAACTTCGGCAGCAGCGATTTTCAGGACACGATCCTCGGCGAAGCCGTGCGTTTGGCGACGGATGACCTCAGTGGAAAACTGGTATCGCAGAGCGGTCGTATCGAACTGCGACAGGTTGTGGTGGAAGGTCTGGTTGCCGCGGTGGACGGCAATCTCATCATCGTGAACGTAGGAAGCGATGCCGGTGTTAGGGTGGGAGATCGCATGACGATCGAGCGAGTCACGCGCGAGATCCGCGATCCCGCAACCGATGCGATCATTCGACGGCTGAGTTCCGAGGTCGGCGCGATCGAGTTGACCGATGTGGATGCGATCTCCGCGATCGGGCGGATTGTGGCGGGTGCCGACTTCCAGGTTGGAGACGTCGTGAAAACCGCCGGAGGTTAGCGGGTGCGTGTGGCCGGCGTCCAGGGCGTGGTGAGGATGTCGCAGCCTGCGCTGCGCGGGATGCCGCTGGCTCGGTTCCGAGGAGGACCGACCATCAGCCGGTCCTCACGCGCTCTCCAGCAAGATACACCGACCACTCGTCCATCAGCCGCCGCGGCTTGAATAGGTCCGACCGGGCGTAGGCGGCCTTGACCTTGTTCTGGACGACGTTAGGGAGCGCCGCCTCGACAACCTCCCGCGGGTGGTCCTGTCCTTGAGTCGCCCAGTCCCGGAAGCTGGCACAACCCGTTGTTGTCGAGTTCCTTGCCGTGCTCGCTGCGTTGCTGGCGCTGAACAGCGCCCCGGGGAGTGAGTGAACGGCAGAGCGAAGCGATCCGAGGCCGGCTTGCATGGTCCTCTGGATTCCTGTGCGGGAAGTGGTAATCAATGGGGAACGAAGGTCGTCCAGATGACAATAAACCGTTCATAATGAATAGTTTGTGGTAAATTTATAACTCACGTTGCCAAGCACGGAATCCCGTTACATTCCAGTCGCCAACATCATCGCCGGCACGGTGGCCGGTGTCTTCCTGTCCAAGCTCGTCACCACCGACTTTGGGGGGCTGGTCGTACGTGCTGTTCACGCTGGCGATGCTGGGGACGTTCTCGCTGGTACGCGACGGCGGGTGGAGTGCCTTCCAACGGTGGCGCTTGCACCGAGGCTGCGAAGCGGCGTACGAGAAAGTAGCTCGCATCTTCAAGCCCGCGATCATGAATCCGGCGGCCTCCGGCAACCCGGACTTCATGAAGGAGGACCCACAACGGGCGGTTGATGATGCGACAGTGTTCATGGACAGGCTGGGGATGCACCATCCCGCCAGAATCGACGTAGACGACGGCCCTTCACAGTCGCCGAGTGTTACGAGTACCTGCGGTCACTACGGAGGAATGAGTACTGAGGGCAGCCGACGAGCGCCTGTCCTTCACACACACCTGCAACCTCCCCGTCCGCGACGAGCGTCGTCGGCGAGACCGTCACCGGGCACCTCGGCCTTAAAAGCACGACGTATTCGTTTAGCGGGTCGGTACGGGCTGAGATCAGCTTGAAGGGGCAGGGATCTTGGAGTCGCCCCGAGGTCGGTTCGGCTGACGCGGTGGGTTCACGGCGATTACGACGACCACCGGCGGCGTGACGTGACGGGCGACGGGGACCATCGGCGGTCAGTCGGTAGACGTGGTCGGTCAAGTCGGCGGCCGGGCGCTTCGGGCCTCATCGGGCACCTTGTGCGCAAGGGTCGGCGAATCAGCGCGTGCCCCACGGCGGCGCCGAGCCGCGGCAACCGGACGCGTTTCTAAAGCGGCATTCCGGGGGTCACCCGGCTACGCGGGCGGCGGCGGGAGCCCGAAAGCCTCGGGAATGGACGGCGGCGGCGACGGTTCCGCTGAGCGCCGCCTCAACGCCGGCGCCGGCCGCGGGGCCGCCCCCCATCCGGGTGATGGTTGCGCTGCTCGGTCGACGCGCGCCGGCCAGCAGCGCTGGACGGGAGCCGGTTGGTCAGCAGCCCCGCCCATCGACAGTGGCCACTGCCGCGCACACAAGGGTTGTATAATCGCGACTCTATGGCTCCGTGATTTGTACAAGTTGATTCCGTGCCCGCAGCAGGTGCCGCTCCGCCGTCGGGCTGCAACCTCGGAGAGGAGTCGATCCATGAGACCACAGGTCACACCGTTCAGGCGCCCTTCCGTCGCCGCTCTGGCTCTCGCCATCGGGTTGAACACCCTGAATGCCGGTGCAATCGCCCAGGCTCAGTCCTCGATTTCGACTACTCGACCGTGCGCAGCGCCACGGCGGCGCTGTTCGGTACGGACATCGACGTGGGCCAGGGCATCTCCGACATGCTCGTGACCGCCCTCGTCAACGACGGGACCTACTCGGTGATCGAGCGCGAGATGCTCGACCGCATTCTCGACGAGCAGGACTTTGCGAACAGCGGTCGCTGTCAATGGCAATCGAAAACTGCACACTTCTGGCAACTGAAAACTGCACACTTCAGGGAGGCGACACCGAAAACTGACCCCCGAAGAAACGGCGTATGTAGGTCGACGACCGGCTGCAACCCCGAGACGGCGGTTCCGGTCCGGCATGCCCCGAATCCGGCGGTGATTCTGCGTCGGTTGAGTTCCGAAGTCGGCACGCTCGAATTGATCGACGTGGATGCGGTGTCTTCGATCGGGCGGATCCTGGCCGGCACGGGATCCCAGATTGGAGACTTGGCGAAGACCGTCACGAACTGACCCGGAACCATAGAGGGGGTCCTCGGCTCGCGGAGGTCGTGTCTCGTACGAATCGGCACGTCGGCGCAATCAGAGTTGCGGGTTCTCGTCTATCACGGTTCATCGCCATGAGCGGCCCCAAGTCCGTGAGCTACTCCGTCAGCGCCGAAGTGGCCGCGGCCGCGGCGGAGCGGGAGCGCCGGCGCATCCGGCGAGAACAGCTCCAGGCGCGTGGCACGGCGCTCTCCCGGGAGTTGACCAGGGTTGCCGAGCGATGGCGCGAAGCCGGGCGACGGTACGGCGAGGCGTTCCCGGCATGGCCCCATGGAGAGGCTCCGGCCAAGCCACTCGAGTCCCGTCATGCGGACACGTTGGACGCCGTCGTCGGCGAACTCGCCGACCGCCTGGCGCAGGCCCGGCGGGAGTTGGCCCGACAATCGACGCTGTTCAGGATGCGCACGTCGCTGCAAGCGGCCTCGCAGCTCCGCGCCGACGATTCCCGCGCGGCCGAGGAGAGAGCGCGGCAAGAGGAGCAGGAGATGCGGCGGTGCGCCGAGGACGTCGCGCGCCTGCTGGGCACGTTGGCGGCGGAGGCATCGCACGAAGACCGGACGGCGGTCGAACAGCGGGCCGAGGAGGCGGCTGCGGCGCCGGGGGCGGCCCGTCGAAGGGCCCTGCTCGATCAACTGCGTTTCGACATTCAGCGAGCCAACGCCGCGGCCGAGGCGCGGCGGCGCGAGGTCGAGCAGGTGGCGCGATGGCGCGAGCGGCTGGTGGGGCTCGAAGGACCGGCGGTCCGGGAGCTCGACCGGGACCTTCGCCGGCTCGTCGAGGGCGGGGCCCCGCTCGCCGTGCCGCAGGACATGGCGCACAGGGTGGAGAATGTCGCGGCCCGGGCGGCCGAGGCGTCGGATCGCGACCTTGCGCTGGACGTCATCACGAAGGAGCTCGAGAATCTCGGCTACGTCGTGGAGGCCGGGTTCGCCACGGCATCGGCCGAGGCGCCGGACATGCTGCTCCGCAAGCAGGACATGGCCTACGACTACCACGTGTCCTTGCGGGCGGAAGTCGGCGCGCCGCTCCTGCAGGCCAGGGTGGTTCGCGAAGTCGACGACGCCGGCCTCGATGCCCACGACGCGCGGAGCGCGGAGCGCGAGGGGACTGACCGTGACGTGGAGACCGCCTGGTGCCGCGACCTCGCCGCCGCTCTCGCGGCGGCCGAGCATCGGGGCGTCCGTGGGCGGGTCGCCTCGCGACACGTGGCGGGCGAGGTGCCCGTCGCGACCATCGCGCCCCTGAAGACAGGGGCCGAGCCCAAGGCCCGGCGCAAGCGCAAGCGAACCACCCGGCTGAGGTCGCGGGTCGTTCGCTAGTGCTGGTGGTACGTCCGACCAGCGACTTGCGCTAGAACGTATCGTCGGACCGTCGCTTTCCGGCGGTTTCGCGGCCCGAATCGCTGGCGCCGTGGCGAAGGTGGATCGCAAAACGCGCTCCTTGGGGACACCGGCAGATTCATCGAGGAGCCCGAGAATGTCGCAGCCGTCCGAGCCTGACACCGCCAATGGGTCGGAGCGACCCGGCTCCTCCGGCGCTTCCGCGCCGCCGCCGCCGGCCGGCGCCCGCCCCGCCGCGACGAGCGTCGACGCCTTTCCGCGGTGGCTGCGGCAGTTGGCGCAGTACCTGCCCATCTGCTCGCAGTTCGTCGTCGAGGGGAACACCAGGGACGTGCACCTGGTCCGGAGCGAAGACGGGCTGCTGCTGCAGCCGGTTGTCAGTTGCCTGTGGGAGCTGCTTCGCGAGCAAGGCTGCGAGGGCCTTCTCATCTACGACCGGGTGTCCGGCATTCGAGTGTTCCCGGACGACCGGCGGCAGGTGATCGAACAGAAGCTCGGAACCCCGCTGGGCCGGCAGGGGCGGAACGAGCTGCAATCGCTCGAGGCGCTTCAGCAGCGGCTCTTCGACGTATCGGCCCGTCGCGAGCTCTGCTGCGCCTTCGTCATTGAGTACGCCTCGCGGCTCGTCAAGAGCGCGAACGACCTGGAGGACGCCGAGTACGGCTTCTTCACCGCGTGCGGCAAGCTCGCCGACACGACGTACGAGCTGCGCAGGCCCGACACGGGGCGGCTGGTGTTCAATCCCATCGTCTGGCTGGTCGACCAGGCTAACGACCTGCCCGCGTGGTTCGTGGTCGGCAACGACCGCATCCGCACGGTGGTGGCCGACATGCCGGACCAGCAGGCGCGGCAAGCCGTCGCCGAGCGGCTGGCCCGCGACCTGCCCGGCGTCGACGCGATGAGCGCGGAGGACCGTTCCAGCGCGGCCGGCGCGTTCGCGAGCCTGACCGACGGGTTGACGGTCCGCGCCATGATGCAGATACGTTCCGTCGCCCGCAGTCAGGATCTGCCGTTCGCGCAGATCGGGGACGCGATTCGGGCCTACCGGGTGGGCATCGCCGACAACCCGTGGCGCCAGACCTACCTCTACGATCGAATCCGGTCCGGCGACCGCGAGATCACCGCGTCGGTCAAGGGACAGACCCGGGCCGTGCAGCAGACGCTCGACATACTCAAGCGGTCGGTCACCGGCCTCACCGCCGCGCAGGCGTCGAGCTCGGGCAACAAGCCCCGCGGCATCCTGTTCTTCGCCGGCCCCACCGGCGTCGGGAAGACCGAGCTCGCCAAGGCCGTCACTCGCCTGCTCTTCGGTGACGAGCAGGCCTGCATCCGTTTCGACATGAGCGAGTTCTCGTCGGAGCACTCCGATGCGCGGCTCATCGGCGCGCCTCCGGGATACGTCGGCTACGATGCGGGCGGAGAGCTCGTCAACGCGGTGCGCCAGCGTCCGTTCTCGGTGGTGCTGTTCGACGAGATCGAGAAGGCGCATCCCCGCATACTCGACAAGTTCCTCCAGATACTGGACGACGGACGGCTGACGGACGGGCGCGGCGACACCGTGTACTTCTCCGAGACCGTCATCGTCTTCACGTCGAACCTGGGCGTGTACGTGCGCGACGAGCACGGAGAGCCGGTTCTGAACGTGTCCCACAACGACGACTACGCCGAGGTCTCCCGGAGAATACACAAGGCCATCCGGGATCACTTCAGGTTCCGGCTTCAGCGTCCCGAGCTGCTGAACCGGATCGGCGACAACATCGTGGTGTTCGACTTCATCCGCGCCGATCTCGCACACCAGATCATGGACAAGATGCTCGGCAACGTGGTCGAGCGCGTGCAGGACGAGCACGACCTGACGCTGACGATCGGCGAGCAGCCGCGCGCGATGCTGGCCGAGCAGTGCCTGCGCGATCTGACCCACGGCGGCAGGGGCGTCGGTAACCGGCTCGAGACGGTGCTCGTCAACCCGCTGGCGCGCGCCCTGTTCGACGCCGATCGGACGGCGGGCGGGACCGTCGCGGTCGAGCGGCTCTTCGAGGAGGACGGCGTCTTCAAGGTGACGCTCGCATGACGATCCGGCTCAACAAGGCACACTTTCCCGTCACCACGCTGGGTTACGGGCGCAGGCTGGGGCTGTGGGTCCAGGGATGCGGCATCGGCTGCCGGGGCTGCGTCTCCCGCGACACGTGGGACCCCCGCGGGGGCTGGGACGTGGACGTCGCGGAGGTCCTCGCCTGGTGCGACTCGCGGCGCCCGCACGGCATCGACGGGATCACCGTCACCGGCGGCGAGCCGTTCGAGCAGCCGCGGGCGCTGGGCGGGCTGCTCCTCGCGCTGGATGCGTGGCGGCGAATGCTCGAACGCCCGTTCGACCTGCTGTGCTACAGCGGGCTTCCCCTCGGCGCCCTCAAGCAAGGCCACGCGGACGTCCTCGCGCTCCTCGACGTTCTCATTCCGGAGCCCTACGTCGCCGTGCGCGCGGGCGCCGGGCGGGCGGCGCCCCCCCGCTGGCGGGGTTCGAGCAACCAGCCCCTCGTGCCGCTGACGCGGCTCGGGCGGGCGCGGTACGCCGACGCCGACGCGCCGCAGCATGGCGGCGACGCTCCGCGTATCCAGGTCAGCCTGGAACACGGCGCCGTCTGGTTCATCGGCATCCCGGGGCCGGGCGACCTCGACCGGCTGGAGGAACGGGTGCGGGCAAGCGGCGTGGTGCTGGGGGACGTGTCGTGGCGCGCGTGAAGGTGTGCAGGCTGTGCGGTGGACAGAACGAGCCCGACGAGTTGTTCTGTACGGCCGCCGACTGCGGCGCCTCGCTGGCTGACGTCGGCGTTGTCGACAGCGGCCAAATCGGGGGTGGTGCGGGAGAGGCGGCGGCCGACGGCGCGGTGCACGGCGACGCGGTCCACGGCGGTGGTGAAGATCGCCCCAACCCGCCGGCGGGCGCAGGTGGCCACACCGTGCGCGACGGCCAGCCGCTCGCCGCCTGCGCGCTCGTGTTTCCGTGGGGCCGAGTACCCGTTGCCGGGCAACTGGGCATCGGCCGCGAGGCGGGACTCTCCGAGATCAGCGGACGGCTGGATGCCTTTCCGACGGTCTCCAGGAGACACGCTGTGGTGAGCGCTGCGCAGGGCCAATGGACGGTCCGGGACCTGGGCTCGACCAACGGGACCTACGTGAACGGCGCCCGCCTCGCGGAAGGCGAGACGAGAGCCATTCACGACGGCGACCGGGTCGGTTTCTCGGAGGGATTGCAGGTCCAGGTCGACATCGCGACCGCGCGAGGCGCGGGACGCGGGAGTGGCTGACGTGCAGGGTGCCGGGCGGCTGCTGATGGAAGTGACCGCCGTTACCCACCGGGGGCGCGTCCGCGCGCACAACGAGGACACGATCGTCGTCGATGGCTGGACTTGCGGCGAGTCGATGGACACGCCGCGCCGGTCCGTCCACGACATCGCCGGGGCGACCCTGGTGCTCGTCGCCGATGGCATGGGTGGTCACGTGGGCGGTCGCGAGGCCAGCCGGCGGGCGGCGCAGGCGCTGGTGCGGCTCGCGCCTGACAGCGCCTGCCCGACCGAGGTCGCCGGCGCGTTGCGCGCGGTCAACCGTGAGCTGTTCGCCGCGGTCGACCACGATCCCACGCTGAGGGGCATGGGGACGACCGTGGCCGGCATCGTGGCGATGCGCGACCGGACCGTCTGGTTCAACGTGGGCGACAGCCGGGTCTACAGCGTCCGGCAGGGGTTCGTGCGCCAGCTCAGCGTCGACGACGTTCCCGCGTGGGCCTGCTCCGGGAGCGGCCGGATCACGCAGGCCTTGGGGGGCGCCGATGCGTATCTCGAGATCGATCCGCACGTCGGAAGCGAGTCGACCAGACCGGGGCGGCGCTACCTGCTCTGCAGCGACGGACTGACCGACGCCGTGCCCCTGGAGACCATTGAACGCGCTCTGTCGGACGACGCCCGGAGCCGGGTCGGCGGGCTGCTGGAGAGCGCGCTGGCGGCGGGGGCGCCCGACAACGTCTCGATCGTGCTGGCCGCCGTTCGAACCGCGGATGGCGACGGTTGACGATTCGCGTCCCGGGAGGCGACATGCGGAGAGGCGGCAAGACCGTGCGGGAGAGCCCGGCCGGCCCCGCGCGCGCAGGCGGAGCCACCGTGCGCGAAGGCGGGGCCACGGTCCGGGAACACCCCGCGGCCGTGCGTGGGGGCGGGTCCACCGTCCGGGACCGCGGAGCCACCGTCCGGGAGAGCCTGGCCACCAGGAGCGAAGACAGGGCCACGGTCCGCGAGAACCGGGCCACGGTCCGCGACGGCGGAGTCACCGCGCGCGAACGCGAAGACGGAGCCACCGTGCGCGAAGGGCCGGCGACGCCGCCCCCGTCCGCCGGCCCTTCGCAGCAGGAGCAGGCGGCCGGATGGCTGCCGGCGGCACTGGCCGCCGACTGGCGCGTGGTCGAGGCGCTACCCGCGCGCGGCGCCGAGGCGGACCTCTACGTCGTGGCGCCGCGCCGCGACGCTTCTGACACCGCCGGCGTGACTCGCCGCGCGGCGAAGGTGTACCGCCAGGGCATCGCGCCCAAGGAGGACGTGTTCACGCGCGTCCGGGCCGCCGACCCCGCCCACGTGGTGCGGCTCGAAGCCTGGGGGCAGGACGCCGGCCGCTGGTGGGAGCTGATGGAGTACGTCGAGCACGGCAGCCTGCGTGCGCTCCTCGAACGCGAGGGGCCGAAGCTGCCCGACGGCCTCGTGGTCGACGTTCTGCGGCAACTGAACGACGCGCTGGCGGGCCTGCACGCGCTGCCGCTGGAGCATCGGGACCTGAAGCCCGGCAACGTCCTGGTGCGCAGCCGTACGCCTCTCGACCTGGTCATCACCGACTTCGGCATCTCCTCGGTGATGAATGCGTCGGTGCATTTCACCGATACCGCTCGGACCATCCGGTACGCGCCGCCCGAGGCCATCGGCAGCATCGTGTCGGACGAGTCCACCCGCCGCAGCATGGTGGTGATCGAGCACACCACGTGGGACTACTGGTCGCTGGGGATGATGCTCCTCGAGATGCTCCAGGGCGCGCATCCCTACGACGGTCTCTCCGAGGCCGTGATCAGCCACCAGCTCGCCACGCAGAACGTCGAGGAGCTGACCGAAGGACTCTCCGACCCGAGCTGGCGCAAGCTCTGCCGGGGGCTGCTGCGCCGCACGCCGTCCGCCCGCTGGGACGGCGCCGCCGTTTCGAAGTGGATCGCCGACCCCGACGACCCGAGCCTCGCCGTCGCGGAGGAGAGCGCCCCGCCTTCCGGCGAGCCGCCGACGGCCGCGATCGAGTTCGACGGCAGGAGCTATCGAACCCCCGCCGACCTCGGCGCCGCGTTGAGCCGGGACTGGGCCAAGGCCGAGTCGTTCTGGAAACGCCGGTTCCCGGACGTCCGCACGTGGGTAACCGACGGGCTCGGGCTCGAGCCCCTCGGCGACGCGCTGGCGGAAATCGACGACGCCGACCTCTCCCTCGACGCCCAGGTGTTCAACTTCATCTACCACCTCGCGCCGAGCGCGCCCCTGCGCTTCCGCGACGCGGACCTTTCCGTCGAGGGTCTCGCCGCCCTCGCCCGGCAGGCGGCGAGTGCGGCCGGCGGCGACGCGCGGACGACGTTCCTCGCGCTGTATCGCGAGAGAATCCTGATGCTGGCCGGCTCCCTGCCGGGGAGAGAGGCCGTGGCCGAGGTGTGGCGCCGGTGGGAACAGACCGTCGCCGACCATGAACGCATCCGGTCCGAGATGCGCACGCGGGGCGTGACGGTGCCGGAACCCGACGACGACGTGCTCGTCACCCTGCTGGCGACGAGCGTACCCGGCGTTCCTGTCCTCGCCGCGCTCAGAACCGCGGCGCACCGCGCGAGCACTGCGGATGCGCGGCAGTGCCCGTGGTTCCGGGACTTGGGAACGCCCGACGACATGTCGATCGCGGTGATGTCCATGCTCCCCCATCTTCAAGCGCCAGCCGAGCACGGGGCGAAGCTCGCCCGGACGGCGCCCGTCCGCGCCGCTGTGGGCGGCATCGTCGTCGGCTGGCTGTTCGGGCAGCAGGTTCACTGGGCGGAGCGTGGAGTCGGTTTCGGCGGCGAGTTCCAGTACCACTTCAACGGCGTCGTATCGCTGGCGCTGGTGATCGTCTCCCTCGCCATGGCCGTCATGTGGTACGGCCGGGGCACCGGGGGCGTCGCCCGGTGGGTGCAAGACGTCTACGAGTGCCTTCGCCAGCGCTCTCGTCGCCGGCGCGCCGCGCGTGGCGACGACGGTGGCCGCCGCGGATGACGGTGGAGGCCGATAATGCACTATGTGCTCCTCATAGCCCTCGTCATCGGTGTGATCTGGCTCCTGGCGCAGTTCGTTGCCTTCATCGTGGCCATCGCGGCGATTCCGGCCGCCGTACTGGCCGCCCCGTCCGTTGCCGCCATGAGGCTGCTCAACGCTTCCCTTGGCCTGACCTCTTACGACGCCGGCCTGTACGTGCTGCTGCACGGTCTGCTGGGAGGGGCCGTCGGGCTCTCGGCTCACATGATGGTCCGCCGTTTTCGTCTTGAAGGGACGGTGAGGCGCGCATTGAGGTTCACGCGACGATCCGCGTATGGCCGCCGGGGCGCCGCGGATGAAACGCCGTCGGGACGTGTTTGAATGCCGCGACGGCCCGTGGCGCGCGTTGCAGCGCGCCCGGAGGGCCCTGCCAAACCGAAAAGAGCGCGGTTTCGCACAGCACCCACGACCATCGTCCTCCTCGCCGGACTCCGGAAGAGTACCCAGGCAGACCTTGCCGACCGACGCCGAGCATCGTCACGTGGGTCAGGCGCTGTGACCGATCCTCCCGAGCCGTCGACGCCGTGCTCGACGAATGCGGACCTCTCGAGCAGACTGCGCCAGGAGAGCGCCGACGACTTGGCGCGGATCAAGGGCGTGACCCCACGAAGCCCGCCGTTATCGCCGCCGCGTTGAGCTCGGCCGCCGGACCCGGAGCGATGCGGTGATCCCCGTTGCCCGGCGACCGATGACAGTAGGTCAAGAGTGGGGCTCGGTGCAACCCTATCGACACTCAGGATCGGTCCAGAAAGGGCTGAATTCGTCCCGTGCTGTCGGGTCTCGTCGAGTCTCCGGATTGTGCACGGAACAGTACATGGCTGTCCAAGCATGTCTGTAAGTTCAAGCAAATGAACGGGTTCTATTCCAGCGACAGCATGCGACGGCGGGCGCCGCGATCAGCCTCCTGTTGCAGGATCCCCCTGTGCCGCACTGGACTCTCGCTGTGACATTCGTCCCCCTGTTCGCCATCGTCGGGCTGCTCGCGTTCGCCGTGCGCGCGGCTGCGGTCGTGATGGTCGATGTCGTCGGTGCGGCCGGTTCGGGGCGAGCCCGCCGACTCGTGGAACTCTCGGCGCTGGCGTATTGGACTCAGGTGGTGTGGTCCGCCGCGGTGCTGTTCCTGGCTCAGCTGCGAGTGATGAGCAGTGTGTTGACGCCTTGCGCAGCACCTTGGTGGGTCAGCGTCCGTGCCGAACCGGTCCGAACCGGCAGCGTGAGCCGATACGCGAACGCGAAGCCGCGGCATTCCCGACTCGCACGGCATCGGGATGGAGGGTTCTGACCTGGATCATGGCCCACAAACTCGCGCGAAGTACTGCCAGCAGTACTGCCAGCCGTTTCTGTCTCCGAGAGTCCTTTTCGGTCCCCGGGAGTCCTCTGTCGGACCGCGTGTCCCCCAACAAAACCGGGGTTTGTTGAGGTTTTCGGACGATCTGGAACGGGTTCGAAGCCCGGCGCTCTATCCAGCTGAGCTACGGGCGCGCATCGTCGTTTCCCATCTTAGGCCGAACCTTCCGCGGCGGGCAACGGCTGCCCGTGCGCCCGGGCGCAACCCCGGCTGCCGTGTCCCGACGGTCACAATCCCGCCTGCTCGCTGACGTAGCGCGCCACCTGCTCGTGCGTCGCGAACCAGACGTCGCCGCGCGCCGCGATGTGCTCGATCAGCTCCTCGAGAATGACCATGCGCGAGCGGTGGCCGATGATGTGGGGGTGCGTGGTGAGGAGGAACATCGTGCCCTCCTCGTAGGCCTTGTCGAACTCGTCGATGTAGACCTGCAGCAGCTCGCGCGGCGGCGTGTAGCTGGCGCCGCGCGGGTTGAGCAGCGGCGCGTCGTCGAGGATCCACTCGACGGGCAGCTCGACGATGCCGGTCGGCTCGCCGTGCTGCAGCAGCTCGTAGGGTCGATCGTCGGCCATCAGCGAGCTGTCGTAGAGGAAGCCGAGTCCCTTGATGATGTCCAGCGTGTCGGGGCTGAAGTCCCACGACGGGGCGCGGTAGCCGACAGGCCGGCGTCCGGTCGCCTCCGTCAGGTAGTCGACCGCCCGTCTGACGAACTCGCGTTCGGTCTCCGCGTCGAGGGCGCTGTTCAGCTCGTGGATCCAGCCGTGCACGCCGAACTCGTGCCGGCCCGAGGCCGCGATGACGTCCACCATCTCCGGGTGCAGGACGAGGCTCACCGCCGGAATGAAGAACGACGCGGGGATCTCGTGCCGGTCCATCAGGTCCACGACGCGCTGCAGGCCGACCCGGGCGCCGTACTCGCCCTGCGACAGGGCGCCGATGGACGGCTCGGCGTTGCGCACGATGGTCGTGGTGTGGTTGTCGACGTCGAACGAGATCATGACCGCGACGCGGG
This sequence comes from Vicinamibacterales bacterium, assembly GCA_963665465.1. Classification (GTDB taxonomy): domain Bacteria; phylum Acidobacteriota; class Vicinamibacteria; order Vicinamibacterales; family UBA8438; genus JAAXGX01. The sequence continues at coordinate 824,802 of OY762226.1, read as the reverse complement.
CGCCGTTCGGCCAGGTAGCCGGCTGCAGGCTGCGGCCGGCGGTCACCCGGCCGGCAATGGCCCGGATCTCGTCGACATCGAGGTGCAGGCCGGGCTGGCGCGACTGGGCGCCCGCCCCGCCGGCGAGCAGGCCCACGGCCAGCAGCCCGACGGCGCCGGCGGCGGCGGTTCTTGCAATGCGCATCCAGGTCATGGTCGTTGCTCCTCGCCCTCGGGCCGGCGGTACAGGCCCGCGTCGTCGAACCACAGCGTGCCGGCCGTGCCGGCCGGCACGGCGTCGGCGTCCACGATGAAGATGACGGCCTCCACCTCGTCGAGGTCGAGGCGTCCGTCGGTTGCCGGGTCCCGCGACCGCAGGCGACTGAACGGAACGGTCAGCCGCTGCCACTCGGGGGTCGCCTTCACGGAGGCCGACCACCACTCGGTGGCCTCGGACGAGCGGGGATTGCGGTCGCGGACCTCAATCCAGAGGCGGTACACCCCGTCGGCCCTGACGGCCAGCGTGAGCCCGTCGTAGCTCGAGAGGTCCCTGGGCGCGAAGCTCGTGAGCGCGACGTACGGCGACGGGGTCGCGCGCGTCCGGGCGCCGAGCCGGTAGGCGACCCGCGCGGCCGCACCGTCCGCGCCGCCGCCGCGCGGCTCCGTGGCCAGGGTGATCGACGACGTGGGATCGGACGCCGTCGCGAAGATCGATTCGTTCTCGAACCTGTCCAGGTACGCGGCCGGGACGACTGCCGGCGCCGGCGGCGCGAGCGCGGCGTGCGCCCGGCGCCGGCGGCTCTCGGCGTCGTCGAAGACGTAGATCGGATTCGACAGGATCCAGGGCGCGTCCCACCCGGGCAGGCTCACCTCGACCCGGTAGACGCCGCTGCCCGCTGCCGGCGCCTCGAGGGCGCCGCTTCCGGTCGCCAGCACGGCGCCGTCCTTCAGCAGGCTGAACCGTGCGCCCGCGGCGTCGGTGCCGCCTGCGCGCAGCGTGAGGGCCGGATGCGGCCCTGTGGTGTCGCCCATCGTCCACGTGCGGCCGCCGCGCTCGGCGACGAAGAAGAAGCCGTCGGTGGCGGCCATCCCGTCGATGCCGACGAACAGGCGTCCGCGTGCCAGGGCGTCCACGATCGCGCCGCCGTCGCGCGCGGCATCGCCCGTCAGAGGGGCGTCCAGGACCAGGTGGTTGCGCGCCACGCCGAGCACCGACTCGTAGGACGGCAGGCGCGTGTGCGCGTCGGCCCCGGCAATGCCCGTGGCGTGCCGGCGGCTCAGCAGCTCGTCCCACAGTTCCAGGGCGGCCGGCCGCGTCAGCAGGCGCGCGAGCGCGTGCCGGCTGCGCAGCGGATAGACGAAGAGGCTCGAAAGGAGACCAAGCGGCGGGGCCAGGCGCCACTGCGTATCGCCGTTGAACACCTCGAGGCCCCAGCCGCCGGGCAGCTCTTCCGCCTTCCACCGGAGGTCGTCCCGCGGGCTGGTCGGGTGCGCGACAATCGCCGTCCCGCCGAGTTGCGCGACGTCGCGCAGCACGTCGGGCGCGGTGGGCGGGAAGCGATAGCCCGGCTCGTCGATGCCGAGCGCGAGCAGGTGGCCGGCGTGCGTGGAGATCTCGGTGCCCACCAGCAGCAGCAGGTCGTCCGCGTAGCCCTCCGCCGGCTTGGCGCCGAACGTGTTGTGATCGGTCACGATGACGAAGTCGAGCCCCGCCCGGCGGGCAGCCGCCGTCACGTGGTCCACGCTGCCGGCGCCGTCGGAGTGCGTCGTGTGCACGTGCACCGCGCCGACGATCTCGGTCCAGCGGCCCCGGGGCGCAGGCTGGCGGCCGGCAGCGGTGTCGAGGGGCCGGGCCGCCAGCGCCCAGGCGCCGAGGCCGGCGGCGGCGGCCGCGGCGGCGAGCAGGGGCAGGCGGGCCCGGTGGCGTTTCCCAAGCATGCGCTCGGCCTCATCGTACAACGCGCCCGCGGCGATGCGGGCGCGAGCGCTCAGCGGCTGCGCCGGTCGTAGGCGAGCGCCGCCTCGAGCCGCGCCGGCTTCGAGGTGCGGAGCGCCGCCCACAGGTCGCCGACCTGCTCGAGACGGGCGAAGATGGACCGCACCGTGAAGTCGCCGGGGTCGAGACCGCTCCGCGCGCCGTCGCGCACTTCCTGCCAGGTGAGGGGTGTGGACACGCCGGCGAACGCGCTCGCCCGCGCGCTGTAGGCGGCCGCCAGCGTCTTGCCGTAGATGTTCTGGAGGTAGTCGATGTAGACCGCGCCCGCCCGCCGCCGCCGGACGGTGCGCTCGACGGTGGCGGTGGCCGGCTGCCTGCCGGCCACGATGGTGGCCACGATCTGGCAGAAGATGAGGCCGGCCTCGTAGGGCGTCCCCGGCGGCAGCGGGATGTGGATGTGCAGGCCGCTCGCGCCGGAGGTCTTCGGAAAGCTGGGCGTGCCCAGCTGCTCGAGCTCGTCGTGCAGCCAGCAGGCGACGTCGAGCACCTGCGCGAACGGCGTCCCGGGCGGCGGATCGAGGTCGAGCGCGACGTGGTCCGCCGCGTCGAGCGCAGGCAGGCGGGAGAACCAGGGGTCCTGCGAGATGACGGCGAGCTGCGTCATGTAGGCGAGCGTCCGGAGCTGGCCGCCGACGAGGTACGGCACCTCCGAGTCGGCGGTCTCCGGGTGTTCCCGCACGCTTTCCGCGCGCACGCCTTCGGGCAGCGCGTCCGGGGCGCGGTGCTGGTAGAACGACTTGCCCTCGACACCGTTCGGGAAGCGCTTCATGACGAGCGGCCGGTCGGCGACGACCGGCAGCAGGTACGGCGCGATGCGCAGCGTGAAGCGGAGCAGCTCGCCCTTGGTGATGCCCGGCTCGGGCCAGAACACCTTGTCGAGATTGCCGACCGGCACGCGCCCCCCGTCGGGCAACGCCAGCGTGCCCCGCGCCCGGCGCTGCTCGAGCTCCGCGACGGTGTCGAGCAGCGCGCCCAGCCCCGGGTCGCTCGGCGGCGTCGGGGCGGGCTGCGCGGCGCCGGTCGCCGGCGTCCCGCGCGCGCGCCGTTCCCGCCGCCGGCCGCCCGCGGCCGGCGCGTCGTCGCGCAGGCGCAGGTAGACGGGGTTGCGCAGCAGGCCGTCGAACGTCCACTCCGTGAACCTGACCTCCGCGGTCAGCACGGGCCTGACCCAATGGTGCCCGCGGGCGGGGGGCGCGTCCGCGAACGGCGACGCATCCGCGGCGAGCTCCGCCAGGCGCGCGGCGATGCGCTCCAGCTCGGCCTGCGTGAAGCCCGAGCCGACCTGTCCCGCGAAGACGAGCGCAGGCCCGGGTCCGGCTGCCGTCCCGCGTCCCCCGCCGCCGGCCGGCGCGTCGTCGTCCGGGACGGCCCCGGGGCGGCGGCCCAGCAGCAGCGCCCCGAACCCCGTGCGCGCCCCGGCGGGATCGGTCCAGCCGCCGACGACGAACTCCGCGGTGCGCGTGAACTTGAGCTTGCGCCACGCGGCATGCCGCCGGCCGGCCGCATAGCGCGACTGCGGCTCCTTCGCGACCAGGCCCTCCCAGCCGAGGCGCTCGGCGCGCCGTCGCAGCCGGCCTCCGCTGCCGGTCGTGCTGGCCGTCACGCGCAGGGCGCGTGAGCCGGTGCGCCGCAGGCGCGTCTCCAGCCGCTGGCGCCGCTCCGTGAAGGGGCACGCGCGCAGGTCGTCCGCGCCGTCGCGGAGCAGGTCGAAGGCGATGAACGCCACCGGCGTCGCCTGCGACGAGCGGCGGGCCGCCGCGTCCCGCCGCTGCAGGCGGCCCTGCAGGTGCTGGAACCCGAGCGGCTTGCCGCGCCCGTCGACGGCGACGATCTCGCCGTCGATCAGCAGTGGCCGGTCGAGGCGCCGGGCGAAGCGCGCCAACGGCTCGGCCAGGTCCGGGAACTCGCCGGTCTTGTCGTTGCCCTGGCGCGAGAAGATGCGCACGAAGGGTCCTTCCGGGCCCGCGGGCTCCACCTGGACGAGCGCCCGGATGCCGTCGTACTTCGGCTCGAAGACGAGGTCGGGCCGGGCGAGCAGGCGCGCGTGGGACGCGGCGTCGGCGAGCTCGGCGAGCATCGGACGCACGTCGCCGGGCGGCTCGCGCCACGCGGTGGTGCGCGCCGCCCGGTCCCGGGCTGGCGACCGTCCAGGCAAGTCGTTCCAGAATACACAGCGCGGGGGTGGGGAAGACGCGGCTGCCGCCGATACACTGGGTGAGTCATGGCTGCACGTTCCACCTGGAAGGGTTTCCTGAAAGTGAGCCTCGTCACGGTGCCGGTGCGGGTGTTTCCGGCCACCAACGCCGCGGCTTCGATCCACTTCAATCAGCTGCACGCGGAGTGCCAGTCGCGCATCCAGCAGCGGAAGTGGTGCCCGGCCTGCGACCGGCAGGTCGACAAGACCGAGATCGTGAAGGGCTACGAGTTCGAGAAGGGCCGCTACGTGGTGATGGAGGACGAAGACATCGCCAAGGCGCGGCCCGAGTCCACCCGCATCATCAACCTGCTGCGCTTCGCGGAGATGGAGTCGATCGACCCCATCTACGTCGAGCGGCCCTACTACCTGGCGCCCGACGGCAAGGTGGCCGCCGAAGCGTTCGGGGTGTTGCGCGAGGCGCTGCGCGGCAAGGCCGGCATCGGCAAGCTGGCCATCTCCGGGCGGGAGAACATCGTGGCGGTGCAGCCGCGCGAGCGCGGCCTGGCGATGTTCACCCTGCGGCCGGCCGAGGAAGTGCGCCGGATGTCGGCCATCGAGGAGCTCGACCAGATTCCCGAGGAAGCCAGCGCGGCGGAGGTGCAGCTCGCGCGGCAGGTCATCGGGAACTTCGAGGGCGGCCTCGACCTCACCGAGTTCACGGACGAGTACCAGGCGGAGCTGCGGCGGGTCATCGATGCCAAGGTCGCCGGCGAGCAGGTGGTGGTGGCCGAGGACGAGACGCCGGCCAAGGTGATCGATCTCATGGAGGCGCTGCGGAAGAGCCTCGATTCGGTCGGCAAGGGGAAGAAGAAGCCGGCCAAGGCGACGGCGGCCGCCAAGCGCGGCGGCCGGGCTGCCCCGCGGCGCAGCCGGCGCGCGTGAGCACCGCCGCGCGGCCTCAGCCGCCCGACAGGTCGAAGGCGGCCATCTCGCGGGCGTTGCGCACCAGCAGCCGCCCTTCCGCCAGCGCCGGCACGTTCCACGTCTTGCCGCTGATGGCGGCCGAGCGCGCCACCTCCTCGTGGCCCGCCGGCGTCGCCCGCACCAGCACGAGGTCGCCCCGCTCGGTGAGGACGACCAGGTGGCCGTCGGCCAGCAGGAGCTGGCCGTAGCCGTAGCGCCCGCCCTTCCACTGCCGCTCCCCGGTCGCCGCGTCGACGCAGGCCAGGATGGACTCGTCGAACCCGTAGATGTAGCCCTCGTGCAGGACGGCGCTGCTGAAGCGGTTCTTCATGCGCTGGTTGCCCCAGATTTCGCGGGCGGCCAGCCGGTCGTCGGTGCGCGTCACCTCGATGACGGCGGCACCGTGGCCGTAGCCCGCCGACAGGAAGACGCGGTCGTCGCCGAGTACGATCGGCTGCGCCATGCTGGGCACGGTCGGCGTCACCCACGCGAAGTCCCACAGCAGCGTCCCGTCGTCGACGCGCAGGCCGACCGCCCGCTGCGCGGTCACCGTGAGGATTTGCCGGACGCCGGCCAGCGTCGCGGTCATCGGCGAGGTGTAGGCCTGGACGTCGTCCAGCGCGTGCCACACGACGTCACCCGTGGCCCGGTCGTACGCCACCACCGACCAGCCGCGCGGGCCGCCGGGCTGCACCACCACGAGGTCGTCGACCACGAGCGGCGAGGCGGCCATCGCCCAGGGCAGGTTGTCGGCTTGGGCGTCCCGCAGGATGTCCCGCTGCCAGACCACGTCGCCGGTGGCGGCGTCGAGCGTCCACAGACGGCCGGTCGCACCCAGGGCATAGACCCGGCCCGCGTGCCAGGTCGGCGTCGCCCGCGGCCCGGGGCCGCCCATGGCCTCGGCGAAGCGCGCGTCCCAGCCGTGGGTCCAGAGCTCGCGCCCGTTGGCGGCGTCGTACGCGGCCACCACCTCGCGCTCGCGGCGCTGCTCGATGGTGAACGCCCGCCCCTGTGCGACGACGAACGAGGCGTACCCGCCGCCGACGGGCTGCGACCAGACGGGCGCGAGCCCGGACGCCGGCCAACTCGTCAGGACCGGCGCCTGGGTGTACCGGCCGTCCCGGCGGGGACCCCGGAAGTCGGTCCAGTAGACGTCGCCGGGGGCTGCCGGATCGGCGCCGCCGCCCGCCGCGGCCGCCGGGCCGGCCGGCAGCAGCCGCGAGTAGTGCTGGGAGCGGTTCAGCTCGAGCGCGTCGAAGTGCTCGTCCACGTCGCCGAACGACACGATGGGTAGCAGCCCGCCGCCCGTCAGCTCGATGCGCAGGTCGCCGACCGTCACGAGCAGGCCGGCCGCCAGGACGGCCAGCGCGACGGTCGCGGCGAGCAGGGTCAGGGCCCGTCTCATGTGGCCGCCCCGCTGCGGGCCTTCGCGTTGAGGCAGGCGAAGAAGCGGTCCATCATCAATTTCGAGACGCTGCCGAGCAGCCGCTGCCCGACGCGGGCGATCGTGCCGCCGACGTTCGCCTTGCCGGCCACCGCGACGCTCGTCCGGTCGCCGCCGTCGGTCTCCGCCAGCGTGACCGAGGCCGACCCCGTGAGGAAGCCGGGCTTGCCCTTGCCCGCGACCTCGAGCGTGTAGCGCCCCGGCTCCTGCTTCTCCGCGATGCGCACGGTTCCCTGGTAGCGGCCGGTGATGGCGGCGACCCCGATCGTCAGGCTCGCCTGATAGGTGTCCGGGCCGGTCTCTTCCATCGACTCGCAGCCGGGCAGGCAGCCGGCGATCACCTGCGGATCGATCAACAGATCCCAGACTTGCTGGCGGGGGGCGTCGAAGAGGTACGTGGCAGAGACTTCCATCGCGGATAGGATACAGAGATTCGCCCGCTCTGGATCAGCCGGCGGCGTCCGCCCGCGGCGGCGCGATCGGCCGGCGCCGCGCGGGGCAGCGCACGGGCAGGCTGTTCAGGTGCCCGGCGAGGGCTGCCAGGCTCGCCAGGTTGTGCACCGGCAGGAAGTCGTCGATCGCCGGCAGCGCCGCCTGCATGCCGCGCGTCAACGGCAGGTAGTCCGGTGATCCGAGCAGCGGGTTGAGCCAGATGAGCCGCTGGCACGAGCGCTGCAGGCGCGCCATCTCGGCACGCAGCATGTCCGGCTCGCCGCGGTCCCAGCCGTCGGAGATCAGCAGCACGATCGGGCCCTGGCCGCGCACGCGCCGCGCCCACTCGACGTTGAAGGTCCGCAGCGCGGCGCCGATGCGGGTCCCGCCGCCGAAGTCGTCGATCTTGCGCGGCAGGGTGGGCACGACGGCGTCGGCGACGCGCGCCGAGAGCTCGTGGGTGATGCGGGTCAGGCGCGTCGCGAAGACGAACGACTCGACCCGGCCCAGCCGTCCGCCGCCCGTGAGCGCGTGGACGAAGTGGAGCAGCATCCGGCTGTAGCGCTCCATCGAGCCGCTGACGTCGCACAGCAGGATCAGCGGCCGGCGCCGGGTCTTCCGCCGCCGCGTCGGCAGGTCGAGCAGCTCGCCGCCGTAGCGCATGTTGGCGCGCACCGCCCGCCGCAGGTCGAGCGCGGGACCCCGCCCGGGAGTCCAGCGCTTCGACTGCCGCTCGCCGAGCTCCCACTCGAGCTCGGCCATCATCTGCTCGGCGGCCGACACCTCTTCCTCCGAGAAGTGCTCGAAGTCCTTGGCGTAGAGCGCCTCGCGGTCGCTGTAGCTCAGGACCGCCATCCGCTCCACGCGGTAGCCGGGCTGGCGTCCGTCGCCGGCGTCGCCGGCATCCGGTTCCGGGGGTGCCTCGGATTCGTACTCCGGCGGTCCGGAGCGGCGCGTCTCGCCCATGGCGCTGAGGTCCGTCGCCGTCCACTCGCCGTGCGGCCGCCGCCAGAAGACGCGGAACGCCTCGTCGAACAGCGCCAGGTCGTCGACGCGGTGGACCAGCAGGCTCCGCAGCGTGTGGTAGAAGTCCGAGCGCCGCCCCACGTCGACGTGCGCCAGCGCCGCCGCCACGTCGCGCGTCCGTCCCGCCTGCACGTCGAGACCCAGGCGGTGGAGCAGCCGCGTGAAGTGGACGAGGTTGTGAAGCAGGTACATCAGTCGCGCGCGGCGCGCCCGGGTCCGGACGGGCGCGCGCCCGGGGTCTTGGCCCGGTTCAGCATGTCCTGGATGCGGTCGCCGCGCATGCTCTGCATGTCCTCCTGCGTCTTGAGCACGATGCCGAGCGTCCGCTCGATGGTCTCGGCGTCGAGCTCGCGCTTGTCGAGCGCGACGAGCGCCGCCACCCAGTCGAGCGTTTCCGAGACGCCGGTCACCTTGTACAGCTCCGCCCGGCGCAGCTCCTGCACGAAGCCGGTGACCTGCGCCGCGAGGGTCGCCGGGGCGTCGGGCACCCGGGTCGTGATGATCTGCAGCTCCTTGTCGAAGCTCGGGTAGTCGATCCAGGCATAGACGCAGCGCCGCTTGAGGGCGTCGTGCAGCTCGCGCGTCCGGTTCGAGGTGATCACGACGACGGGCGGCGACGACGCCCTGATGGTGCCGAGCTCCGGAATGGTGATCTGGAAGTCGGAGAGCAGCTCCAGCAGATAGCCCTCGAACTCCTCGTCCGCCCGGTCGAGCTCGTCGATGAGCAGCACCGGCGGTCGCGGCCGGCCGTCCCGCAAGGCCTGCAGCAGCGGCCTCTCGATGAGGAAGTCGGGACCGAACAGCTCCCCGGCGCGCGCGCGGCGGTCGCCCCCCGGGGCGCCCCCGGACTCGGCCAGGCGGATCTCGATGAGCTGCCGCGCGTAGTTCCATTCGTACACGGCGTGGTTGACGTCCAGTCCCTCGTAGCACTGCAGGCGGATCAGGTCGGCGCCGAGCGCGGTCGAGAGCACCTTGGCGACCTCGGTCTTGCCCACCCCCGCCTCGCCCTCCAGCAGCAGCGGGCGCTCGAGCTTCAGGGCGAGATAGACGGACGTCGCGAGGCCGTCGTCGGCGATGTACCGCTGCTCGGCGAGGAGGCGCCTGAGTTCGTCGATGGAGGCCGGTAGCGATGCAGACATGATCACTCGGACGGTGCATGATATCAGTTAGGAGGAGGTTCGTATATCATCGACCCGCGCTTGCCGGAGTAAACCCCATGCGGAAAACCAGCGTCGACATCGACGAGGCCCTGATCGAAGAGGCACGCAGCCTGCTCGGCACCTCCTCGATAAAGGAGACCATCGACCGGGCGTTGCGTGAGGTGGTGCGCGGCGCCGCGCGACGCCGGGAGATCAGGGCGCTGGCGGACATGGAGGGACTGGACCTTGCGGACGCCCGGGTCATGGCCGGGGCATGGCGGTCCGAACCACGCGCCGACTCTTGACGCATGCCGTACCTGATCGACAAGAGCGCACTGGCCCGCATGGAGGATCCGCGGGTGCAGGCGCGTCTCGGACCGATCATCGAAGCGGGGGAGGCGGCGACTTGTGCAATCATCGATCTTGAGGTGCTCTACTCGACGCGCAATCAATCCGACCACGCGCGCACGCGAACCCGCCGACAACTCGCCTACCGGCACGTGGCGCTGACGGAGGCGATCTTCCGGCGCGCCGTCGAGGTCCAGGGATTGCTGGCAGGCCGCGGGCGCCATCGCCTGCCGATACCGGACCTGATCATCGCCGCCGCGGCGGAGGCGGCCGGCATGACTGTGCTGCACTACGACGCGGACTTCGACACCATCGCGGCAGTCACTCGGCAGCGGATGGAGTGGGTGGCGCCGCGGGGCTCGCTGTGAGCTGTCGAGGCCGGCGCGACCGGCTCGCGGCGGAACGCTCCGTCCTGATCCGCGACGAGTGACGCGACCGTTCTAACCGACCCGCCCGGCCGCGGCTTCGATCGCGCGCCGGACGTACACCGGCGCGACCGCCTTGCGGTACTCGCCGGATGCGAAGACATCGCCGAGCAGGTCGCTGCCCAGATCGCCGATGACCGCGCCGGCCGCGGCGGCGAACGTCTCGCTCGTGGGCGGCCGGTCGTTGAGCGCCGCTTCGACCGCGCCGCAGCGCGCCGGCACCGGCACGAGGCCGCCGACGGCGACCGCCGCGCCGGTGCAGACGGTCTCCTTCGGTTCGCCCTTGATCTTGGCCATCCAGCCGCTGCCCCTGGTGCCGATGCCCAGCGCCACGGCGACGCCGATGACGGCGTAGCGCGAGGCCGGGTGGGGGAACTTGACGTAGGCGGTGCCGCGGCCCGCGGACGACGGTACGCGGATGGACGTGAGCAGGTCGTTCTCGCCGAGCGCGGTCGTCATCACACCCTTGAAGAAGTCGCCGGCGGCGACCGAGCGTTCGCCGTCCCGGCCCGTCACGGTCAGCGTGGCGCCCAGCGCGGAGAGCACCGTCGGCAGGTCGGACGCGGGGTCGGCGTGGGCGACGTTGCCGCCGATGGTGCCGCGGTTGCGCACGGCGGGGTCCCCGATCTGGCCGGCCGCCTCGGCGAGCGCCGCGGCGTGCTCGCTGACCGCGTCCGACGCCGCGATCTCCGCGTGCGTGGTGAGGGCGCCGATGCGCAGGCCGTCGCCGTCGGCGGAGATGCCGCGCAACTCCGCGATGCGCCCGATGTCGATGACCGCGGCCGGCGCCGAGAGGCGCAGCTTCAGCAGCGGGATCAGGCTGTGGCCGCCCGCGAGGAGCTTCGCGCCGGGGTGCGCGGCGAGCAGTTGGCCGGCGGCGGCCACCGAGTCGGCGCGGTAGTAGTCGAAGTCGGCAGCAAACATGGCTCAGCTCCCCTTCGCTTCCTGGATCGCGCGCCAGACCCGCTCGGGCGTGAACGGCATGTCGATCCGGGTCACGCCCAGCGGCCTGAGCGCGTCGATGACGGCGTTGTAGACCGCGGCGGTCGAGGCGATGGTGCCGGCCTCGCCGATGCCCTTCACGCCGAGCGGATGGTGCGGCGACGGCGTCACCGTCGAGATGACGTCGATCGGCGGCAGCCCGTCGGCGCGCGGCAGGGCGTAGTCGAGCATCGACCCGGTCACCAGTTGCCCGCTCTCGTCGTAGGCCGCGCCTTCCCAGAGCGCCTGGCCGATGCCCTGCACGACGCCGCCGTGCACCTGGCCTTCCACGATGACCGGGTTGATCTGCGGCCCGCAGTCGTCGAGCGCCGTGTAGCCGGTCAGCTCGACGTGCCCGGTGGCGGCGTCCACCTCGACGACCGCGAGGTGCGCGCCGTAGGGGAAGACGAAGTTCGGCGGATCGTAGAAGGTCGACGCCTCCAGGCCCGCCTCCATCCCCTCGGGCAGGTCCCAGGCGACGTTTGCCATCAGGGCGACGTCCTGGATCGTCTTGGCCTTGTCGGGCGATCCCTTGACGAAGAACTTGCCGTCCTCGTACTCCATGTCCTCGACCGACGCCTCGAGCAGGTGCGCCGCCAGCACCTTCGCCTTGTCGCGGATCTTGCGCACCGCGACCGCGAGCGCCGCACCGCCCACCGCGGTGGTCCGGCTGCCGTAGGTGCCCCAGCCCATCGGCGTCTGGTCGGTGTCGCCGTGGACGATCTTCACGTCGCCCGCGTCGACGCCGATCTCGCTGGCGACGATCTGGGCGAAGGTCGTCTCCTCGCCCTGGCCGTGCGGCGAGGCGCCGATGAAGACGTGCACCTTGCCGGTGGGGTGGAAGCGCACGATGGCGCTCTCCCACAGTCCGCCCTGGAAGCCGATCGCGCCGGCGACCTGCGACGGTCCGAGGCCGCAGATCTCGACGTAGGACGAGAGGCCCAGCCCCAGGTACTTGCCGTTCGCGGGGCCCGCCTTCTGCTTCTCGCGCAACGCCGGGTAGCCGGTGTGATCGAGCAGCTTCTCCAGCGCGCCGGGGTAGTCGCCGCTGTCGTAGTTGAGCGTCGTGACGACCTCGTGGCCGTCGTCGAACTTCGGGATGAAGTTCTTGCGGCGGACGTCGGCCGGATCCATCCCGAGCTCGTGCGCGAGCATGTCGATGAGCCGCTCGAGCATGAACGTCGCTTCCGGCCGCCCGGCGCCGCGGTACGCCTCCACGGGGACGCCATTGGTGTAGACCCCGTAGACGTCCTCCTTGAGGGCCGGAATGGTGTAGCAGCCCGACAGCATCAGCCCGTGCAGGATGGTCGGAATGCCGGGGGCGGCGGTCGACAGGTAGGCGCCCATGCCGGCGCGGACGGTGCACCGCAGCCCGGTGATCCGGCCGTCCTTCGTGGCCGCCAGCTCGACGTCCTGGACGTGGTCGCGGCCGTGCGTCGTGGCCTGGTAGTTCTCGCTGCGGGTCTCGGTCCACCTGACCGGGCGCCCCAGCATCTTCGAGCAGAAGACCGTGACGAAGTCCGCGGGGTAGGCCGCGATCTTGCTCCCGAAGCCGCCGCCCACCTCGGGTGCGATGACGCGCAGCTTGTCCTCCGGCACGCCGGTGACGACCGAGCACAGGAAGCGGACGATGTGCGGGTTCTGGGTCGTGTTCCAGAGCGTGAGCTCGCCGCTCGCCCGGGTGTACTGGGCCACCGCCCCGCGCGTCTCCATCGCGTTCGGAATGAGCCGCTGCTGGAGGATGCGCTCCTTGATGACGACGCCGTCGGCCTCGGCGGCGGCGAACGCGGCGTCGACGTCGCCGCCGGCCACCGTCCAGTGGAACGCCTGGTTGCCCTCGATGTCGTCGCCGTTGAGGTCCTTGGCGTGGAGCTGCGGCGCGTCCGCGGCGGCCGCCTGCTCGGGGTCGGTGACGGCGGGGAGCGGCTCGTAGTCGACCTCGATCAGATCCACGGCGTCGTGCGCCTGGTACAGCCGCTCGGCCACGACCACCGCCACGATGTCGCCGGTGTAGCGGACGACGTCCTTGGCGATGCACGGATAGGGCGCGACCCTCAGGCCGGAATCGGGCAGCAGCCAGGCGCACGGCATCGGCTGCAGGGCGCCCTCGGTGTCGGTGCCGGTGTAGACGGCGATCACGCCCGGCGCCGCGGCGGCCGCGCTCGTGTCGATGCGGGTGATGCGGGCGTGCGCGTGGCTGCTGCGGAGCATCGCGGCGTGCACCATGCCGGGCAGCCGGATGTCGCCGGTGTAGGTGGCGCTGCCAGTGATCAGGCGCGGATCCTCGCGGCGGCGGATTCCGGAGCCGAAGATTCTGCTGCTCATCGCTGTGTCTCCGTTACTTGCCGTCCGCCGCCGCGCCCGCGGCATCCTGCACGGCGCGCACGATGTTCTGGTAGCCGGTGCAGCGGCACAGGTTGCCCTCGAGCCCGTGGCGAATCTCGGCCTCGCTGGGCGACGCGTTGGTCCGCAGCAACTCGTGCGCCGCCAGGATCATCCCGGGCGTGCAGAAACCGCACTGCAGTCCGTGCTTGTTCCAGAAGCTCTCCTGGAGCGGATGCAGCCGCTCGCCGTCCGCCAGCCCCTCGATCGTCGTGACCTCGGCCCCGGCGGCCTGCACCGCCAGCGTGGTGCAGGACTTGGCCGAGACGCCGTCGATCAGCACCGTGCATGCCCCGCACTGGCTCGTATCGCAGCCGATCTTCGTGCCGGTCAGCTCACCAGTGCTCCGGATGAAGTAGACCAGCAGAAGGCGCGGCTCGACCTCGCGCTCGATGAGGCGGCCGTTGATCTTGATGCTGACAGGGACTTTCACACGTCACCTCCAGGAGAGGCGGAATTATATCGTCCGGCGGGGAAGGCGCGCCACTCCCGAATCGGTGGCGTCCCGCTCGCGCGCCGCCGCGGGGTGCGCCTACGACCCGCCGCCGTAGCGGTCGGCGAGGTCCTGCCTGGCATCCGCGGCCAGCAGGTCGTTGAAGCGGTCGAAGGCGAACAGGCCGTCCTGGTATCCGGCGCTGCCTCCCTCCGCCTGCAGCCGGCCGTACGCGGTCTCGAGCGCGCGGGCGGCGGCGAGCAGGCCGGTCAGCGGATACAGGATCAGCTGGAAGCCCAGCGCCGCCAGCTCCTCGCGCGAGCGCAGCGGCGTCCGGCCCCGCTCCACCATGTTGGCCACGGTCGGCCGCGGGGCCCGCCGGCCGACCGTGGCCAGCTCCTCCGGCGAGCGCGGCGCCTCGACGAACGTGGCGTCGGCGCCGGCGGCGCGCGCCGCCTCCGCCCGCGCCAGCGCCTCGTCGAGGCCACCGTCGGCGATGGCGTCCGTGCGGCCCACGATGAAGAAGTCGCGGTCGCCTCGAGCGTCGACGGCGGCGCGTATCCTGGCGAGGTACTCGGCGCGCGCGACCACCCGTTTCCCGCGCATGTGCCCGCACCGCTTCGGCCACTGCTGATCCTCGAGGAAGCAGCCGGCGGCGCCGGCCGCGATCAGCTCGTCGACGGTCCGCACCACGTTCAACGGATTGCCGTAGCCGGTATCGGCGTCGACGATGATCGGGATGTCGACGCTGCGGCAGATGCAGCGCGCGCGCTCGACGACCTCGGTCTGCGTCAGCAGCCCCAGGTCCGGCTCGCCGATGTGGGTCGCCGACACCGCGTAGCCCGAGACGAACGCGAGATCGAACCCGGCCCGCTCCGCCAGCTTTGCCGACAGGGTGTCGTAGACGCCGGGGAAGACGGCCGTGCCGGCCCGTTCGAGAACGCCGTGCACGCGTGTGGGCATGTCCTACTCCGCCTCCGTCAGGGCCGTCGCGAACGGCGCCAGGTCGCCGGCAACATCGAGGTGCGGGGTCAGGCCGAGCAGATGCGCGACGAGCGGATAGACGTCGACCGCCTCGACCGGCGGGAGCGTGACGCCCGCCTCGATGCCCGGGCCGGCCGCCAGGAAGATGCCGTGCATGGCCGGGAGCTGCGGATCCCAGCCGTGCATCCCGGGCCGCAGCAGCTGCCGTACCCGCTCGACGACGCGCCGGAAGCCCACCAGCCCGAGCCCTTCCGGAATCACCAGGATGTCGCCGATGCGTGGGCTGCCGCGGACGCGCAGCCGCGCCGGGATGTCCTCGCGCAGGTAGGCGCGGGCATGCGTCAGTCCTGCGTTCAGCTCGTCGCGCAGCGCGCGGCTCCGCGCAGGCTCGCCCACGTGCACGCTCATCGCCGGGCCCGCGGCCACGAGCCGCACGCCGCCGAGGTCGGCGACGTCCGGCAGCACGGTCAGTCGATCCGGATCCGGCGCGGCCATCCCGTGATCGGATACGACGACCAGCGCGACGCTGGCGGCGTGCGGCAACGCGTCGACGCCGTCCAGCAGGCGGCCCAGCAGCCGGTCGGCCGCCTCGACGCTCCGGCGCATGCCCGGCGCGTCGGGGCCGAGGCTGTGGCCCGCGCCGTCGACCAGCGAGAAGTAGAGCGTGACCAGGTGCGGGCGCCGGTCTTCCGGCAGGGCGAGCCACGCGAGCACCTGCGCCACCCGCTCGGCGTTCGGCACGCCGCTGTCGTAGGGGCGCCAGCGGCTCGGCCGGACGCCGCCGATGTCGGCTTCCGTCCCGGGGAAGAAGAACGCCGCGGTCACCAGGCCCTGCCGCTCGGCGGTGACCCAGATGGGCTCGCCGCCCCACCACGAGCCGTCCCCGGGATCGTCGTCGTCGCGAAAGTCGAACTCGTCGTCGCGCACGGGGTCGTAGAAGCGGTTGCCGACGATGCCGTGCGCTTCAGGGTAGAGGCCGGTCGCGATGGAGTAGTGCCCCGGAAAGGTCAGCGAGGGAAAGACGCTGACGAGTCCCTCCGCGCGAGCGCCGCGGGCCGCGAGGCGCGCGAAGTGCGGCGTGTCGAAACGGCGGAGGTAGTCGGGCCGGAAGCCGTCGAACGACACCAGCACGACGTGCGGGCGGTCGCGGACGGCCGGGTCGTTGACCCCGCCCGAGCCGTCGCCGGCGCGGACGGCCGCGGCCGGTGCGGGCGGCGGCGCCGAGGATGCCGCGCCGCAGGCCGCGAGCAGCGCCGCCAGGATGGCGGCGGCGAACGCGACGGCGTGCCGCGCCACGCCTCGTCTCGCGTCACGGCGGCGTCCGCGCACAACGTCCGGCATGCCGGGTCGCTGTCCGGCCACCGTCAGCGGGGCGCTGCGGCCCGCCGCGGTGCGCGGCGGCCGCCCAGATCGAGGGCGAGGATGTTCTGCCGGTCGCGGACGTACAGGACGTCGCCCACCAGCGTCGGCGGGGTCCACGCGTTCGCCGTCAGCACGGCCGCGCGCGCGTGCACGTGGAGCCCCTCGCGGGTGACCGACGCCACGGCGATGTCCCCGTCCTCGTCGACGATGACGAGCCGGCGGCCGGCCTGCAGCAGCTGGGCGCGGGCGAAGCTCCGCTCCCGCCACACCTCGCGGCCGGTCGCGGCGTCGAGCGCGGCCACGAAGGCCGGTCCGAAGTCGCCCGTGCTCCCGACCACCAGCCCGTCCATGCGCAGCGCGTTGCCGAAGTGCAAGCGCATCCGGCTGTTGAACCACACCTCTTCGGGCGTGGTCCGGTCGTCGACCCGCGACAGGCGGATCAGCCGGCTGCCGCCGCCGTAGCCGGACGACAGGAACAGGGCGTTGTCGTCGCCCCACACCGGCATGCTGATGTTGAGACCGAGCTCGTTCGCGTGCGGATGGCGCCACAGTCGGCGTCCGCTGCGCGCATCCAGCCCCACCAGCTCCTGCTGGCCGAGCACCGCGAGCTGGTCCTGGCCGTCCACGTCGATCAGCACCGGCGAGCCGGGCGCGAGGTCGAAGGGGGGGCTGCGCCAGATCGTCGCGCCGGTCTCCCGATCGAGCGCCACCACGCCGCCGCCGCTGCCGCCCAGCGGCAGAATGACGGTCCGGCCGTACGCGATCGGGCTCGACGCGAAGGCGTTGTACTCGCCCACGTCGAACGTGTCGACGAGGTCGTGCGCCCAGCGCAGCGTGCCCGTCCGCTTGTCCAGCGCGTGGAAGCGCCCGTCGACCCCGACCGCGAAGACGGTGTCGCCGGCGATCAGCGGGGTGGAGTAGGGACCCGGACCGGCGGAGTTCAGCCAGACGTCGAAGTAGCCGTCGTGGACCAGCGGCGCGTGGTACGCGTGCCGCCAGCGCGTGGCCCCGGTGGCCGCGTCGAGCGCGACGACCACCTCGTCGTCGTCCTCGCGGTACATCGTGACCAGGAGGTCGCCGTCGGCGAGAATCGACGAGTAGCCCTCGCCGAGCGGCCGGCTCCAGAGGCGGACCGGTCCGTCTGCGCCCCACGCGGCTGCGGCCGTGGAGTCGACCCGGAAGTTGCGGTGCGGGCCGCCCAGCTGGCGCCAGGCAGGCGGCTCCTGCTGGCCCCCGACGCTGCCGCCCGGCCAGACGGCCACCAGCAACGAAGCGACGAGAGGCAGCACGCGGCGCGCCGTCATCCGCAGCGCATTCTGCATCGATTCCATGGGGAGCGCTACGTCAAGGCCAACCGGATGGGGTGAGTGAGGGGACTCGAACCCCCAGCCTCCGGAGCCACAGTCCGGCGCTCCACCATTGAGCTACACTCACCGTCGGACCGAAACCACAAGTCTAGCACGCGGCCTGCCGGCCCGGCCGGCGGCGGGCGTCTGCGCAACGGCGCGCACTCCGGGGGCTGGTTGGGCGCCGAGCGACGCGGCAGGGCGACGATTGGCGGGCTAGAATAGAGTGGATGCCGACCGAGACGGGGTCCTCAGCGCCCGCGCCGCCGCGGCCTGTCGGGATCAGCACGGATGCGGTGCGGGCCGCCCGCGTCATGGTCGACGCGTTTCGCCTTCCGTCGCTGCGCAAGCCTGAAGACATCCTCGAAGGCATCCTCGACGGACTCGCCGAGCTCGTCGATCCGGACGCCGCGGGCGTGTACGTGGTCGACGGCCGCGGCCAGACGCTGCGCTACACCCTCGTGCGCGGCTGCGACTTCCCGGTCGCCCACCTGGAGGCGCCCTTCGACGGTCAGGGCGTCATCGGGAAGGTGCTCGCCACCGGCCGGCCGATCCAGATGACCGCCGACACGACGCCGGAGGCGCTGGCGGGGCGCCCGTGCGCCCGCTCGCGGCTCCTGGTGCCCATCCTGAGCGCGACCAACCGGGTGCTGGGCGCGCTCGACGTGTGGTCGGACCGCCCCGACGGCTACGGCGCCGAGGCGGCGGAGCTGCTCGCCACCTACGGGCTCGCGGTGGCCGGCACGATCGAGAGCGTCCGGCTGCAGCGGGCCATGGTGGCCAAGCGCCGGCTCGACGGCGAGCTGGACCTGGCGCGGCAGGTCATGGAAGGCCTGCTGCCGCGCACCACGCCCGACCTGGCGGGATTCGACATCGCGGGTGCGCACGAGACGGCGCTGGCGGTCGGGGGCGACTACTACGAGTTCATCCCGATCGGCGACGACCGCTGGGGCGTGGTCATCGCCGACGTGGTGGGGAAGGGCATCGCGGCGGCGCTGCTGGCGGCCGCCATTCGCGCGTCGATCGCGTCGCTGGTCGGCTACGAGCTGGCGGTGCGGGCCATCATGCGCCGCGCCAACCGCTTCTTTCACAACTCGGTCGAGGACGGCAAGTACGTCACGCTCTTCTTCGCGTTCGCCGACGTCCTCGACCGCCGCCTGCTGTACTCCAACGCGGGCCACCTGCCGCCGATCCTGCTGCGCGCCGGCGGCGGCGTGGAGCTGCTCGATGAAGGCGGCGTGCCGCTCGGGCTCTTCGACGCGCCCCGCTACGTCGAAGGGCACGTGACCCTGGCCGACGGGGACCTGCTCGCCCTCTACACGGACGGCATCGTCGAGACGGCGGATGCCGACGACGCGCCGTACGGCGTCGATCGCTTCGTGGCGGTGCTGCAGAAGTCGCGCGAGTCGAGCGCCAAGGAGATCTGCGACGCGGTCATGCGGGACGTGCGGCACCACGGCTCGGTGGCGCGCCAGGACGACCGGACGCTCGTTGTCATCAAGGCGATCTGATCATGGTTCGATCGAACACACGCGGGCCGCTCGCAACGGTGCTGCTGGTGGCCGGGTTGCTGCTCGCCGCGCCGTCCCAGCCGGTGGCGCACGACATTCCCGGCGACGTCACGGTGCAGACGATCGTCGCGCCGCAGGGCGACCGGCTGCGCCTGATCGTCCGCGTGCCGCTGGGCGCGATGCGGGACTTCATCTTTCCCCAGCGCGGGCCCGGCTACCTCGACATCCCCGCCGCCGGCAGCATGCTGCGCGACGCGATGATGGTCTGGGTCGGCGACGAGCTGGAGGTGTACGAGGACGACCGGCGGCTCACTGGCCAGCAGCTGCGCGCCGTGCGCGTCTCGCTGCCGTCCGACCGGTCGTTCGCCAGCTACGAGGAAGCGCTGGCGCACGTGACCGGCCCCCCGCTGCCGCCCGATACCGAGATCTTCTGGCAGCAGGCGATGCTCGACGCGCTGTTCGAGTACCCGATCCGCTCCGACGAGGCCCAGTTCTCCCTCGATCCGACGCTCGGGCGGCTCGGCATTCGCACCATCACGGTGTTGCGGTTCGTCCTCCCGGACGGCACCGTGCGCGTTTTCGAGTACTCGGGCAACCCCGGCCTGGTCCGGCTCGACCCGCGCTGGCATCAGGCCGCCCTGCGCTTTGTCGCCCTCGGCTTCGAGCACATCCTCGACGGTCTGGACCACCTGCTGTTTCTCGCCTGCCTGGTGATCCCGTTTCGGCGGCTGCTGCCGCTGGCGGCCATCGTCACGGCGTTCACCGTGGCCCACTCGGTGACGCTCATCGCGTCGGCGTTCGAGCTGGCGCCCGACGCCCTGTGGTTCCCGCCGTTCGTCGAGACGATGATCGCCATGTCGATCGTCTACATGGCGTTCGAGAACATCGTGGGCGTCCAGTGGCAGCGCCGCTGGCTGCTCACGTTCGGCTTCGGGCTCATCCACGGCTTCGGCTTTTCGTTCGCGCTGCGCGAGACGCTGCAGTTCGCGGGCTCGCACCTGCTCACGTCGCTGCTCGCGTTCAATGTCGGCGTCGAGCTCGGCCAGCTGCTGGTGCTCGTGCTGCTCGTGCCGGCCCTGAGCCTGCTGTTCCGCTTCGTGGTCGCGGAGCGGCTGGGCACCATCCTGCTGTCGGCCCTCGTCGCGCACACGAGCTGGCACTGGATGAGCGAGCGCGCGGCGCAGCTCAGCCAGTTTCCCTTCCAGTTCGGGTTGCCGGCGTTCGACCTCCTGCTGCTGGCGAGCGTCATGCGCTGGGCGATGCTGCTGCTGATCATCGCCGGGCTGCTGTGGCTGATGTTCGCCGTGTTCCCGCGCCCCGGAGGCGAGGCCGGCGCCGAGGCGCCCGCGGAGAAGGCCGGCGGGTCGTAGCCGTTACTCTCCGCCCGCGGTCTCCGGCAGCGCCAGGGCGATCAGCTCCGGCACGCTCCCGCCGCCCACCGTCAGCGCGATGTACTGCCGTCCCCCGGACTGGTAGGTCATCGGCGTGCCGATGGCGCCGCCCGGCAGGTCGACCGACGCGATCTCCTCGCCGGTCGCCTTGTCGAAGGCGACCAGGCGCGGGCCGCCGTCGCTGCCGCCGGCGGTCAGGGCGTGGATCAGCAGGGTCTTCGTCAGCACGGGGCCGACGCGCCCGCTGTCGCCGCCGAGGGGCGGCAGGTCCAGGTCGCGCAGCATGGGCAGGTTGCGGATGCGGTCGCCGTTGCCCAGCGGCTTCATCCAGACGTGCTCGCCCGTGTTCATGTCGATGGCGGTCATGCGCGAGTAGGGCGGCTTGAAGAGCGGCAGCCCCTGCGGGAGCTGGGGGCGGTGGGTCAGCCCGCCGCGCGCCTCGAGCACCGCCAGGCTGGTGTCCTCGCCCGGCTCGGGCGCCCGGAAGTGCTTGACGGTGTAGCGGATGGCGGACGGCACGTACAGCCGGCCGGTCTCGGGGTCGACGGCCGCGCCGCCCCAGCTGCCGGCGCTGAAGCCGGGCCGCACGACGGTGCCGCGCAGGCTGTGCGGCGTGTAGAGCGGGCCGATGCGGTACGGCGCGACCGCCTCGATCGCGAGCTGGCGTATCTCGGGCGTGAAGTCGACGAGATCGTCGATGGCCACGCCCTGGTAGTCGAACGGCGCCGGGCGCGTGGGAAACGGCTGGGTCGGCCACGGCACCTCGCCCTCGATGTCCGTGTCGGTGGGGACGGGCCGCTCCTCGATCGGCCACACCGGCTCGCCGGTCGTCCGGTCGAAGACGAACGTGAAGCCCTGCTTGGTGATCTGCGCCACCGCCTTGACGGGCCGGCCGTCCACCGTGACGTCGAGCAGGTTCGGGGCGGCGGGCAGGTCGTAGTCCCACAGCCCGTGGTGGACGATCTGGAAGTGCCAGACCCGCTCGCCGGTCTCCAGGTCCAGGGCCACGAGGCTCTCGGCGAACAGGTTGGCGCCCGGGCGGTGCCCGCCGTAGTAGTCGGGCGCCGCGGTGTTGAGCGGCAGGTAGATGTAGCCCAGCTCGGGGTCGATGCTCATCATCGTCCAGACGCCCACCTTGCCGGTCTCGCGCCACGAATCGCCGCCCCAGGTCTCGTTGCCGAACTCGTCGCCCCGGGGGATGGTGTGAAACGTCCAGCGCGTGCGCCCGCTGCGCGCGTCGAACCCGCGCATCCAGCCCGGCGGCATCTCGCGGCGGTTGTTGTAGCTGGAGATCGACATCGGCGTGACGACGGTGTCGCCGAACACGATCGGCGGGGACTGCACGGAGTAGAGCAGGGCGTTGAGCCAGTCGCGATCGCCGCGCGTGGCGCGCGGGATGTCCTCCATCAGGTCCAGCCGGCCGCCCTCGCCGAAGTCGGCGCAGGGCCGCCCGGTCCCGGCGTCCACGCAGACGAGGTAGCCGTTGCCGGTGCCGAAGAAGATCCGCTCGTCGGTCCGCGCCGGGCCGTCCGACCAGTACGCCACGCCGCGCTGGTTCCAGCGCGCCGTCATCGTCGTGGTGCCCTCCTCGTAGCTCTTCGGGTTGAACACCCACAGCGTCTCGCCCGTCCGGGCGTCGATGGCGGCCGCCGCGGATGTGGGCATGTTGATGAAGAGGCGGTCGCCGACCATCAGCGGCGTGGCCTTGAAGTTCGTGATGGTCGGCGGCTGGGCGTCGCGCCAGCGCTGCGGGTCGCGGCGGTTCAGCTCCTCGAAGATCTGCCGCGAGCCGGCGCGCAGCTCGGAGCCGCCGGGCAGCGCCACGCTCAGCACGGCGTCGGCGGACTGCCAGCGCCAGGCGATTTCCAGGTCGCCGAAGTTCTCCCGATCGATCTGATCCAGCGGCGAGTACTTCGTGCTGCCGAGGTCGCCGCCATAGGTCGGCCATTCACCGTTGGCCGGTGCGCCGTGCTGCGCCGCCGCCGGGCCGGCCGCCGCCAGGGCGGCCACCAGGCCCAGCGCGAGCCAGCTTCTTCCGATGGGGCTGCGCCCCGAGCTCCCGCCAGGCCCTTGCGGAGACCCCTTCGCCCCGCGCCGCGCCTGGCGACCCACGCCGTGCGCGGCCGGGACGGCCGCGTGGTGGTCGAGTGCCGTCCCGCTTGACGTTGACGTTCGCGGCATGGGTCTTCCTCCCGCCGGGCGCGCCCATCGCGGCGCGTGCTGCGCCCCTCGCGCCGGGCTGTCGGTTAGGATAGCAGCCATGGCCGCCGGCGCGACCCGGGACACGCGGTGCGGCGGGCGGCCGTCGATTGACCGGAGGTTGCCATGGGACGACGGAGTTTCCCCGGGCGCCCGACATGGGGGCGCCGTTCATCCACCCTGGTGCGTCCGACCGCGGCCATCGGCACGGCGCGCGGCTGGCGTAACGGCATCGCGCTGAGCGCCGGCGCGCTGGCGGCGGCCGCCGTCGTCACGGTTCACGGCCAGCCGTCGAACGCGTTCCGCGCATCGCGCGACCACCCGGCCATCGAGTATTCGACCGGCCCCCTGGACAACGCCGTCGTCGATCTGAACCGGCAGGTCCGGGAGGCCGCCGTCGCGCTGGCATTCGACGGCGAGTCCGGCTACCTGCGCGCGGTGCTCGAGGCGCTCGACATCCCGGTCGAGTCGCAGGTCACCGTGTTCTCGCCGACCAGCAACCGGGCGCCGCTGATCACCTCGCGCAACCCGCGCGCCATCTTCTTCCGCGACGACGTGGCGGTCGCCTGGGTGCGCGGCTCCGACGAGCTGGAGCTGGCGGTGCAGGATCGGCGGCAGGGCAGCATCTTCTACACGCTGGCCCAATCGCCCGCCGCGACGCCGCAGTTCGAGCGCGACGACCAGTGCCTGGCCTGCCACCTGACCTGGGACACGCTCGGCGTGCCGGGCCTGCAGGTGCTCAGCACGTTTCCGCTCACGTCCGACCCGAACGCGTACGCCACGGGCTTCACGTCCGATCACCGGGCCCGCATCGAGGACCGCTGGGGCGGCTGGTACGCGACCGGACGGCACGAGCCGTTCGCCCACATGGGCAACGTCGAGGTCACCGACGTGGACGATCCGCAGGCCACGATCGGCGTGCCCCGCCCCGAGCTGCCGTCGCTCGAGGGGCTGTTCGATACGACCGGCTACCTCGCGCAGCACAGCGACATGGCGGCGCTGATGGTCCTCGAGCACCAGGCGCACATGACGAACCTGATCACGCAGGTCGGCTGGGAGGCCCGGCGCATCCTGTACCGCGAGGCGGCCGGCGGGGCGCGCGCGGGCGACGGCGCCGCGGAGCTGCTGCGCGACTCGATCGTCTACCTAGTCGACTACCTGCTCTTCGTGGACGAGGCGCCGCTGGCCCGTCCGATCCGGGGCTCGGGGGGCTTCGCCGCGGCGTTCGCGGCGCGGGGGCCGCGCGACAGCCGGGGGCGGTCGCTGCGGGAGCTCGACCTCGACCGGCGCCTGATGCGCTACCCGTGCAGCTACATGATCTACACGCGGGCGTTCGACGCGCTGCCGGCGCCGGCGAAGGCGGCGATCTACGAGCGCATGTGGGACATTCTCTCGGGGCGCGTCACCGACGCCGTCTACGAGCGGCTGTCGGCGGCCGACCGCGCCGCGATCGTCGAGATCCTCGTCGACACGAAGCCCGACCTCCCCGACTACTTCCGGCCCCTGAGCCCGTAGGGGCCCGCGCGGCGGTTCCGCAATGGCCAACCGGTTCCGCAGCGGCTAAGCTGGATGGCGGCGGGAGGTGCCGATGAAACTGCTCCGTTCCAGGTCCGACCTGATCTACTCCGCTGCGCGCGCCGTGGCGGGTTTCCTGTTTCTGGCGCACGGGGTGCAGAAGCTGTTCGGCGGCCTCGGGGCCGACGCGAACGTGTTCCCCGTGTCCGTCCTGTCGTTTCCGCTGGGTATCGCGGGGCTCGTCGAGCTGGTCGGCGGGGCGCTGATCATGGTGGGTCTGTACACGCCGCTGGTGGCGTTCGTCTGCAGCGGGCAGATGGCGGCGGCCTACTTCATGGCCCACGCCCCGCAGGGGTTCTGGCCCATCGTGAACCAGGGCGAGCTGGCCGCGCTGTACTGCTTCGTGTTCCTGTACTTCGCGTCGCGCGGCTCCGGCTCGTTCAGCCTCGACCGGCTGCTCGGGCGCGCCTGAGCGCTCAGCGGGTCTCGACGCCCAGCACGTTGCCGGTGCCGGCGTCGACGGTGACGGTGGCTTCCTCGAACGCGAACAGCGAGCCGCCGGGCCGCCGCCCGCGCAGCGTTACGCGCCAGACGGGCGGCTGCTCGTCGGCGGCCAGCTCGGCCAGCTCGGTCTCCGGCTCGAACAGGACCTGCCGGCGGGCGACGTCGAGGGCCTGATCCCGACCGACGGCCGGCGCCGCCGCGACATCCGTCTCCGCGTCGGTCCCCGGCTCGGCGTCGACCGGCAGCCCGGCCTCGGGCGCCTGCTGCTCGACGGCGGGCGCAGCCTCGCCAACCGCCCGCTCCTCCCCGCCCCGCGGCTCCGGGCCGCCGCCGCACCCTGCCGCCAGGGCGATCGCGGCGATCGGACAGAGCCGGACGAGCTGTGACATCGGGCCGCCGCGGCGGCCCCGCGCTGCCGTGGGCCGGGCCGCACCGCGAAACGTGCGCTTAACGTTCCTAACGTCCATTTAACGGCGCCTTCATGCCGAATTTACGGTCCATTCATACCTCGGACATACGTCCTCGGTATCGTGGCTGTGGCTTCGACGGGCCGTGTCCTGAAGCCGACAGCGGCATTATTTCAGATGTCCGAAGGGGAAGGAACACAGATGCGGAGGACGATGTGGAGATGGGCCTTGCCGGTGCTGCTCGCGGCGGCACCCGCGCAGGGGCAGGAACTGGGCACCGTTGCAGGCGAGGTCATCGACGAGGCGAACGCGATCACGCTGCCCGGCATACCGGTCGAGCTGACCGGCCCGGTCGACCAGATCGAGTACACGGACCTGGACGGCAACTATCGCTTCCGGGTCCCCCCCGGTTCGTACGATCTCCGGGTGGCGTTTCCCGGCTACGCCGAGCAGATGGTGACGCTCGACGTGACGGCCGGCAGGCTGACGCGCGTGCAGGTGTCGCTGGCGTCAAACGTCTTTGCCGAGCAGGTCACGGTGACGGCGGCCAACCTCGAGGCCGAATCGTCCACGGCCGCCGCGCAGCTCATGTTGCGGATGCGGGCGCCGACGGTCCAGGACAACATCGGCGCCGCGGAGATGAGCGCCAACGACGACTCGAATGTCGCCGACGCGATGGAGCGCGTCACCGGCGTGTCGGTGGTCGGCGGCGGATCGGTCTTCGTTCGCGGCCTCGGCGAGCGCTACAGCAACACGACGCTGAACGGCGCCATGCTGCCGACGACCGAGCCCGACCGGCGCGTCGTTCCGCTCGACCTGTTTCCGGCCGCGCTGATCGACAGCGTGCAGGTGAGCAAGACCTACACGCCGGACAAGCCGTCGCAGTTCGCGGGCGGCCTGGTCGAGATCATCCCGCTCAAGCTGCCCGTCGAGACGTCCTGGGAGGTCGGCGCCGGCGGCGGCTGGAACAGCGTCACGACCGGCACGCGCGGGCTCTCGTACCCCAGCGGCGGGCGGGAGTGGACCGGGTTCGACGACGGCACGCGGTCGCTGCCGGGCATCATCCCGGACCGCAAGGTCATTCGCGGCGGCCGGTTCACCAACGACGAGGTCGGCTTCCTGCAGAGCGAGCTCGAGCAGTTCGGCCGCGCGTTCGACAACGTGTGGGATCCGGTCGACAGCGACCATCCGGTGGACCAGAGCTACTCGGGCCTGTTCGGCGGCCGGTTCGGCAACCTGGGGGTCGTGGGGACGGTCCGGCATGCCCAGTCGTCGTCGTTCGTCGACGAGCGGCAGACCTTCTTCAACGTGGAGGAGGGCGGCGCGATCGACGTCTTCAACGGCCCCTACGACTTCGACATCTCCACCTACGAGCGCACGCTGGGCGCGGTGGGCAACGTGGCCTACCAGTTCACGCCGAACCACCAGCTCTCGTTCGACAACTTCTACACGCATCTCGGCACGGACCAGGCGCGGCGGTTCGAGGGCTTCAACAGCGATGCCGACACCGATCTCCGCAACCGCCGGCTCTACTTCATCGACGAGCAGATTCGCGCCCACCACATCGGCGGCGACCACCTGTTCCCGGGTGCGTCGAACAGCCGGCTGGAGTGGACGGCGGCCTTCTCGTTCGCCGACCGCGCCGAGCCCGACCTGCGCGAGACGCTCTACGAGTTCGACCCGGCGCGCGAGGCCTTCGTGCTCGCCGACGAGTCACAGAGCGGCCTGCGGCAGTTCAACGACCAGCGCGACGACAGCATCGAGGTGTCGGCGAACTGGAGCACGCTGCTCGAGCAGTGGGGCGGCCTCGGGACCCAGATCAAGTTCGGCGGCGGCTATCTCGAACGCGACCGCGCATTCGAGTCGCGCCGCCTGCGCTTCACGCCGCGCAACGTGTCCGGCCTCGACCTGTCGCAGCCGGCCGAGGAACTGTTCACGTCGGCCAACATAGGGCGCGCGTGGCAGCTCAAGGAGGAGACGCGGCCGACCGACGCCTACGACGGCACGCAGGAGATCACGTCCTTCTACGGCATGCTCGACCTGCCGCTGACCGCCCGCTGGCGCGTGGTGGGCGGCGCCCGGGTCGAGTCGTACAGGCAGACGGTCGACACCTTCGACCCGTTCAGCCGCAACGTCGGCGGCAGCACCGACATCGTCAGCGCCGCCCTCGACGCCACGAACGTGTTCCCGGCCGCCAACCTGGTCTATGCCCTCACCTACGACCAGAACCTCCGCATCAGCTACAGCCAGACGGTCAACCGCCCGGAGTTCCGCGAGGTCGCACCGTTCGAGTTCACGGACGTCGTCGGCGGCCGGGCCGTCGTCGGCAACCCCAACCTCGACCAGTCCCTCATCCAGAACGTCGATGCCCGCTGGGAGTGGTTTCCCGGCGCGGAAGAGGTCGTCTCCGCCAGCTTCTTCTTCAAGCAGTTCGACACGCCCATCGAGCGCGTCGTCGAGCCGACCGCGCAGTTGCGGACGTCGTTCGCCAACGCCGATTCGGCGCGCAACGTCGGCCTCGAGCTCGAGGGCCGGAAGCTGTTGCACGAGTACTTCCTGGTCGGCGTGAACTACACCCTCGTCGACTCCGAGGTCACCATCGGCCGGCAGGCCGGGCAGGTCCAGACCTCGCTCATGCGTCCGCTCGCCGGAACGTCCAAGAACCTGTTCAACGCGATGGCCGAATTCCGGATGGAGAACTTTGCGGCCCGGCTGCTCTGGAACTACTTCGGTGACCGGATCAGCGACGTCGGGTCGCTCGGGTTGCCCGACATCATCGAAGAGGGTCGGAGCTCGGTGGACGTTGTCCTGTCGCAGCGCTGGGACGCGTTCGGCCTCAGGGTCGCCTTCGAGAACCTGCTGGACGATCCGTTCCTGTTCACCCAGTCCGGGAGGGACCAGCGCGTGTTCAAGCTCGGGCGCGCGGTGTCGTTCGGCATCGACCTGCACCCGTAGCGCGAGCGCACGCGAGAGGAAGGCGAGAGGAAGGCGAGAGGAAGGAATGTCAGTGATGAACCGGAATTGGACGATATGCCGATTGGGGCGGCGTGCGGTTGCGTGCGTCCTGCTCGTGCTGGGTGCCGTCATGTGGGCCGGTGGTCCCGTCTCGTCGCAGGCCACGATCAACTGCCGGACCAAGGCGGGCATCGACAAGCAGGTGTGCGTGGTCAGCGGCCGCATCAGCAGCGATACGACGTTCGACACGAACAGCTACTGGGTCCTGCGCGGCGCGGTCTTCGTGGAGTCGGGCGCGACGTTGACGCTGGACGCGGGGACGGAGGTATTCGGAGAGTTCGCGACGAACGGGACGCTGATCATCGCCAGGGATGCCCGGATCCACTCCAACGGCACGGCCGCGGCGCCCGTCGTGCTCAGCAGCGATCAGCCGATCGGCGATCGCGCGCGGGCTGACTGGGGCGGCCTGATCATCAACGGCAACGCGCCGCTCAACGTCCCGGGCGGCACCTCCGTGGGCGAGGGCGACACGGGGAACTACGGGGGCGACGATCCCGACGACGACAGCGGTCACCTGTACTACACGCGCGTCGAGTTCGCCGGCACCGAGTTCAGCCCGGACAACGAGCTGAACGGCATCGCGTTCCAGGGCGTCGGCCGCGGCACCGAGGTGGACCATGTGATGGTGTCGTTCAACAAGGACGATGGCATGGAGTTCTTCGGCGGGACCGTGGAGGTGAAGCACGTCATCTGCTTCGGGATTGCCGACGACAGCTTCGACTGGACGGACGGCTGGACCGGCAAGGGCCAGTTCCTGGTGGCCCTGCAGAGCGGCGACGACGCCGACCAGGGCATCGAGGCGGACAACAACGGCGACAACAACACGCTGCTGCCGCGCTCGAACCCGACGCTGTACAACCTCACGCTGCTGGGCGATCCGGACACCGACCAGGGCAGCGAGAGCGACACCGGCATCCTGCTGCGGGAGGGCACGTCGGCCACGATTCGCAACTTCATCGTGCACGGCTTCAAGGAGGCGTCGATCGACGTCGACGGCACCGAGACGTTCACGCAGATCACCGGCACGACGGACACGCCGATGACGATGGAGAGCGGCATCGTCTACGGCAACTGCAGCGTCAGCGGCTGCGACGGCGAGTTCCGCCCGGACAGCGACGACGCGACGGCGTCGATCACCACGAAGAGCTGGGTGACCGGCAGCACGAACGTCACGACCGCACTCGATCCGCTGCTCGTCGATCCGTTCAACCTGTCGGAGCCGGATTTCAGTCCGGCCGCGGGCTCGCCGGCGATCACCGGCACGGTGACGCCCGCGATGCCGCCGGCGGATGACGAGTTCTTCGACGCGGCGCCCTTCATCGGCGCGGTGGGACCCGCGGGATCGGGGCAGGACACGTGGTGGCAGGGATGGACCAGCTTCGCGGTCAACTAGCGGGAATCGGTCGCGCGGGCCTGGCCACCCTCTGCCTGCTGCTGGCCGGCGGCTGCGTCCGACCGGCGGCCCGCGACGCGCCGTCGCCGCTGGGCCATGCCTTCGAGTCACCGGAGGCGGTGGCCGAGGCCGTGCTCGGCGCGTTGGCCGAGGAGGACGGTGGGACGCTGCTGGCGCTCGCCCTCAGCGAGATGGAGTTCCGGACGGTCGTGTGGCCCGAGCTGCCGTCGAGCCGCCCCGAGCGGGGGCTGCCGTTCGAGTATGCCTGGGGCGACCTCCATCAGAAGAGCGCCAACGAGCTGCGCCGCCTGCTCGCACGCGCGGGCGGCAGGCGCTACGAGCTGCTGGACATGACCTTCGACGGCGAGTCCACGCCGTACGAAACGTTCACCGTGCACCGCGACAGCCGCGTGACGGTCCGGGACCCCGAGGGAGTCGAGCGGGACGTGCGCCTGTTCGGCTCGGTGCTGCAACGCGGGCGCGAGTTCAAGCTGTTCAGCTATGTCGTCGACTAGAACCAGGAATCTGCACGGGAGAACGGCGCGGACTCCTGCAGGGTTGGTTGGGCGCCGAGCGGAGCCGTCAGGCGACGATTGGCGGGCCGGCTTCCCCCACGTGCGGGGGAGCGCAACCGGGGAGTCGGCGGCCGCGCGGCGCATCCTCGTCGTCGAGGAGGGGTTCGCTGTCGGCGGACTCGTCCGCTACGCGCTCGGGCAGGGCGGGGGAGCGGAAGTGGAGGTCGTCGGCACGCCGGAAGTGGCCCTGCAGTGGGTCCGCGACGAGTCTCCCGACCTGATTGTCATCGACATTGCGCCGCCGAACAGGGAAGGCCTCGACCTGTGCCGGCGGCTGCGGGCCGGCCCCGAGGGCGCCGATGTGCCGATCATCGTCACGTCGCCCCGCCTCACGGAGGCCGATCGCGTACTGGCTCTCGACCTCGGTGCGGACGACTGCCTGACGCGCCCGTTCGGGGTGCACGAGTTCGCCGCGCGGGCCCGTGCGGTGCGGCGTCGGCGAGCGCCCCGGCCCGACCAACCGAACGTCTACGAGGGCGCCAGGCTCGTCGCCGACTTCGTCCGCGTGGCCGTAGCGGTCGACGGGCGAGCCGTCGACCTGACCCGCCGCGAGTTCCTGCTCCTGTGGGAGCTGATCGCCAGCCGGGACCGTGTCCTGTCCCGGGATCGGCTGATCGAGCGCGTCTGGTCCGGCGACCGCTACGTCAGCCCGCGCACGGTCGACGTCCACATCGGACGGCTCCGCGCCAAGCTCGGTCCCGCGGCTCAGCAGATAGAGACGGTCTTCGGGCTCGGCTACCGCTTTGTCGACTAGCCCGGCAATCGTCGCCTCCGGCTCCGGTTGCCGCCCAACCAACCCTCGCTAGGAGTCTACGCCGTTCTACGGCGCAGACTCCTGGTAGACGGGGCTCGTCTGCCTACCGCCCGCCGGCCGCTTCGGCCTCCTCGGCGCGCGCGCCGCGCAGCATGTTCGCGATGGCGTAGTTGCCCTCGTGGCAGGCGTACTCGTAGAGCTCGCCCCCCAGCGCCGTCATCGGCAGCGAGGCCGTCCACGGCTCCGTGAAGGTGCTCTCGTCGTGCACCGTGAACTGGTAGTCGATGGTGTTCTCGTCGACCCGCGTGAAGCGCTCGACGAGCCGCAGGTCGCTGCCGGTCGCGAAGACCGTCGCGCCCCAGTCCTCGAGGTCGCCCAGGTTCGTGGTCTCGACGACGAGCGTGTCGCCGTCCCAGTGCCCCCGCGAATCGCCCAGCCACTGGCGGATGGGCTCGTCCACGTGGGCGCGCCCGTCGATCGGAACGATGCGCGTGTCGTGGATCATCTCGACGCGGATCACCACGTGGTCGGGGGTCTGCAGGATGTGGTAGTTGTGGTTGTAGAAGCCCGGCATCATGGAGCCCGGCATGCCGCGCGTGAGGCAGCGGTCGTACGCGTTCAGGTCTGTCCAGATCCCCGGCGATCCCGGCGGGTTCTCGACGCGGTACTGCGCCTGCGCCGCCCGCCGCTCTTCCTCTTGCGGCGTGAGGGCCGGCAGCTTCCCGTTCGGCGGGTCGACGATCAGCGACGTGCGCTCGTGCAGCTGTCCCTGCTCCAGCCAGTAGTCGTTGTAGAAGCCGACCGTGTCGAACGGCCGGTCGTCGCTCAGGCCGGAGACGGCGTTGCGCGCGGCCCACTCCTCGTCGGTCAGCACTTCCTTGTCCCCGAGGTCGTCCGGCCGCTCGAGCGGTGTCGTGGTCGTATTCGTCCAGTGGCCCTGCAGGTCGGGGTCGCCCCAGGCGGTGCGGGGCAGACCATCCTGCGCAGCAGACGGGACCGCAAGGAGCAGCGCGAACGCCACTGTCACGAACGACGCAACGGGTACTCTCTGATTCATCGAAGCCTCCTGAAAAAACCGACTGGGTGTCGCAGCAAACGGAGTCTGCTACGGGTATATTTCCGCGCCGGCCGTGAACTCCCCGCGCGTGAGGCGCCCGAGGAATCCGCGCCGCAGCGCGTCGAGCGCGGCGGCGTCGCGGGTGGCCAGGCGGTGGGCCTCCACGGCCGCCGTCGTCGAGAAGTAGAACGCCACGGTGAAACCCTCGGCGTCGGCGATCTCGCGCGCCACGCGCTCGAGGTCGGCGTCGCCGCGCGCAAGGGTCGGAAGGAGCACCTGCCCGACCGCGCCGAGGCCAGGTACCTCCTCGCGGGCCTCCACGGTGTACCGGGGCGCGTCCGTCCGCTCGGGGGGGCTGCCCGGCGCGGCGACGAACCAGGCCGCCAGCCCCGTGAGCACGATCAAGCCGAGCAGCGCGCCGTAGCGGACCGATGCCGTCATCTTGTCAGCTCAGTGCGTGCCGGGCGGCGGCCGTCCGACCGCCCCCGGCTCCGGTCGAGCTCGCGGCGGGTGCCGGGCGGCCCCCGCCACAAGCGCTCAGCGTCCTGGTACCGGGAACAGCTTGAAGCCCTGGGTGCTGCGCGCCGCGACGTCCGAGCTCGTGTAGATGCCGCACAGCGCGTTGTGCCGCACGCAGGCTTCTCCGACCGTGGCGATGGCTTCCTCCACCTCGGGCGCGCGCGGGTTCGCGGCCGGCGTGCCGACGCCGAGCGACAGGCTGAGGTCCGACGGTCCGATCAACACGCCGCCGAGTCCCGGCACCTGGAGGATTTCGTCGATGTTCTCGACGGACTCGCGGGTCTCGATCATGATGATCGCCAGCAGCTCGCCCTCCGGATTGAGCGGCCACACGTCGGCCCGGCTGGCGTACTCGTCGTTGTCCAGGTTCCACACCCGCCGCGCCCCGGTCGGGCCCCAGCCGCGCCGGCCGCGCGGCTCCGGATACTCGGCGCCGGCCTGCGGCGGATACCGCATCGCGCGCACGAGCGCGTCGATCTCGCCCGCGGTCCGCACCTGCGGCAGCACGATGCCCATCGCGCCCGCGTCGAGGATCTGCTTGACCACGTGGTGGTAGGCCTGATCCGCTTCGTGCGGAATGCGCACGATCGGCGTCAGCCGCGGCCGCGCGCCGCCCTGGTCCACGAGCTCGCCGAGGAACGCCTCGAGGTCGTCGACCAGGAACGGGTTGTGCTCCAGCGAGACGATCCGCCAGTGCTCGTTGGCGAGCGCCGTCTCGCCCGCCTCGAACTGCTCGATGATGCGGTTCAGCCTGCCGCCCGGCTCCTGTGCGGCCGGCGCCGCCGCGAGCCCGGAGCACAGCGCCACGGCCAGTCCGATGGCCCATGCCGCCCGCCGTGTCGACGTTCCTGCCCTGCGTGTTCCGTAGGTCATGCGTCTTTCCTCGTTTCGTGGTCGTCAGGGGGGTGCGGTGCGGTTTCTACATCGGATGTGACCGCCCCGTCAAGCTGGCCCGGCGGCGCTCGCCGGTGCGACGCCCCAGATTCTAGACCAGACGCAGGCCTTCGCCGACGATCGCCTGGAAGAGGGGATGATGCTGCCGCCGGCGGCGCTCGAACGTGGCGGGCGCGACGACGATCGGCTCGACCGGGAGCGTCGTGCGCCGCAGCACCTCGCCGACGCGGTCGAAGACGCGGCCCGGCAACTCGCCCACGACGAGCAGGTCGATGTCGCTGCCCTCGTGCTCGGCCGCGCGGGCGAACGATCCGAACACGTACACCGCATCCACGGCGAAGTCGCGGCGCAGGCCGTCCGCGAGCCGCGTCAGCTCGTCAAGGATCCGTTCACGCGCTCCAGGATCGAGCGAGCAGACCGCAGACATCGTTCCGAGTCCTTCGCTTCGTAGTAGGCCGACGGCGTCGTTTCGGCGTCGAGACCGTTCGGGTAGCCCGTGGGGATGTAGTGCTGGTCGAGCCAGCGCGCATCGTCGTCGAGCGCCGCCAGCGAAGCGTCGGCCTCCGCGCCTTCCCGCACGAGGCGGCGCAGGCTGTGCGTGACGATGCTGGTCCGTCCGCGCGCGTACAGCTAAGGCCTTCAGGGCCTTCTCCCCGGCCTGTTGCGCCTGGAAGCAGGCCCACTCGTGATGCCCCGTGGCGGCGCTGTCCTCGGCCGCGGCCAGGTCTGCGCGCGCCTGATCGAGCCAGGTACGCGCCAGAACATCCCGATCGGCCATCGCGCAACGATGACACGGACGCGCGGCCCCAGGCAAAGCGGCGGACGCAAGAGGGCTGTCCGGACGAGCTTCCCGACAGAAGCTCCACGAGGGCCGGGATTGGCGGTAGACAAGGGACGGTGTACGATCGCCCGCTACCGCCGTATGTTGAAGAAGGGCAAACGGCGATGACTGCGATGAAGAAGTCTGATTTTCCCAGCGGGTGGGATCAACGACGAGTGGCTACGGTGCTAGATTACTATGAGGGGCAGTCCGAGGACGAGGCGGCTGCCGAGGATGGGACTGCCCGGTCCTATCCGGATCAGACGATCATGGCGATTCCGACCCGTCTCGTGCCGGCCGTACCCGAGCTGCTGGCGCGAGGTTCCGCCTATGCCTCGGACTTGCGTGCAGCCATTGAGAGGTACGACTTCCCGACCGTTACCTACGACTTCGAGAAGCATGACGAAGTTTCCCACTCAGACATGCGCAGTGTGGAGACGTGGGTACGACGGCTGCTCTTGGCTAGAAACCGGTGCGACGTGAGGGACGGGCTTTCGAACGTCCTCTACTGGGGCTACATGAACAGTCCGGGGCGAAGGGATTTCAGGGTAGAAGAGTTTCGCAGGAATGTCACTGAGGATCAGCTCGACAGGTTCATGGGAATCGCCTGCCTCACGCCGGCGCCGGGACTGCTCGACATCAAGGGCATCGGCTTGCCGCAGTTCAGCGGCATGTCGTTCGTGACCAAGATTGTGATGTTCCTCAATCCGGACAGGCAACCGGTGCTGGACATGAAGATTGCCGAGGCGTTCTCGCAGTCGCCGGACTTCACGCCCCTGCGGGCGCTCACGTTTCGCAGGAAGGCCGACTTCGGCAGGAAGGCTGAGACCCAGGTCAGGATCACGCGGCACAACGAGTGCGTCTACAAGGAGTGGGCTGCGTGGTGCACGCGGATCGCCGCGCGGGCCAATGCGGAACCGGCCTCTCCCTGCCGCGGCATTCGTGCGGTCGATGTCGAGCGCGCGGTGTTCACGCTTGCGGAATCACCGGACCGGGCCAGTGCGTGGAGGCTGTTGCGCGGTCCCGAGCATTGACCCCCCGCCGCGGGCTGATCCTGCATCGCCGCACCGCCGGCAGTCGCCCACCGGCTCGATTCACCGCAGCAGGTCGAACAGGTAGCTGTACTTGACGGTCAGCGTGCGCCCGAAGGCGGCGTCGTCGACGTCGAGGTGCGGGTCGAAGCGCGCGTCGAGGGCGGCCAGGCCCTGGATGTCGTTGTAGACGATGAACAGGCCCGTGTTGGCGTCCGACAGCAGGCCGAACCGCACGTTCGACGACCAGAGGTGGGCCCGGTCGTTGTACTGCACGAGCGCTTGCAGGAACAGCCGCGTGGTGAACGAGTACGACACGCGCACACTGGACAGATTGGTGACGAAGTCGCCGCCCGGCAGCTGGATGTCGTTGCGGTCCCAGCGGAACTGCGCGTTGAGCGTCTCGCCCAGGCGCACCGTCACTTCCGGGATCAGCCGCACCCGGTCGCCGCCGAAGAACCCGCCGATCGTGCTCCGGATCGAGCCGCTGACGGGTGCGCCCCGGTTGGAGTTGAAGGTGAGCTGCGACTCGTTGTGATCGTAGACGCCGGGCGGGACGAAGACGCCGGGGAAGATCTCGAACGGCACGAACAGGCCCTCGCGCGTGCGGTTGATCCCCGTATGGGCCTCGTGGCCGCCCTCCCACTCCCAGTGGTTGTCCATGTGGGTGTACTGCGTCTCGTGCAGGCCGGTGTGGAAGTTCCACACCGTGTGGTGCGAGACGTGCGGGCGCAGCTCGTGGATGCCGATGAAGTTGTCCGGGCGGAAGAACGTGAAGATCGTGGCGTCCATGCGGCGATAGCCGCGGCGCTGGTAGAAGCCCACCTCGGGATTGAAGTTCGGACCCACTTCCGTGTACCGCACGTTGAGCCGCGTGTTCTCGTTCTCGTACTCGCCCGTGACCCCGAGCGCGTGGGTGTCCGCGGCGATGCCGCCCGGCGTCTCGGTGTCGCTCGCGAAACCCGACAGCGTGCCGGACTGGCCGATGCCGAAGCGCCCGTCGACCGCGAAGGTGCGGTTGTAGTCGCCCGTCCCGGCCAGGCTGCCGGTCGCCTGCCGGTTGACCACCATGGCGCCGATGTTCGAGCGGCTGGCCAGGTCCTGGCGCACGCGCGCGACCGTGAAGTTCTGTGAGGCGCCGCTGCCGCCGAACGCCGCGGTCTGCATGTTGAGGAAGCCGACGTTGGTGTCGCTGCCGACCTTGCCCGACAGGCGGGCTCCGCCGATGATGGGCACCTGCTCGCCGGCGTCGCTGATGCCGATGCGGCGGCTGAAGAAGAGCTCGATCTGTCCCGGCCGCCCGATCGAGAAGAGGCCGGCGTTCTCGAGGAAGAACGGCCGCTTCTCGGGGAAGAACAGGTTGAAGCGGTCCAGGTTGATCTGCTCTTCGTCGACCTCGACCTGCGCGAAGTCGGTGTTGTAGGTCAGGTCCAGCGTCAGGCTGGGCGTGATGCTGTACTTCAGGTCGGCCCCGACGTCGCCGCTGCCGACGGCCCGGCGCTGCGCCGTGGACCGCACCGCCTCTCCCAGGACGTACGGCGTCAGCTTCAGGTTGCGCTGGGCCGGCACCTCGATGCCCTGCAGGCGGCCGGCCAGCGACAGCCGGTTCAGGTTGAACTGGCGCCCCAGCGGCGCCCAGAACGCGCTCTCGTTGCGGTGGCGGATGTTGCGCTGGAAGTTGACGCCCCACGTCTGCCGCTCGCCGCCGGGGTAGCGCAGCGTGCGGAAGGGGATGGCGAATTCGGCCGTCCAGCCTATCTCCGAGACGCGGGCCGTCACCTGCCACGCCCCGTCCCAGTTGAGGTTGAAGCCGCCGCCCGACCCCCGTTGCTGCTGGCTGCCGCCGCCCCCGCCGCCGCCCCCGCCGCCCCCGCCCATGCGGCCGCTGCCCTCGCCCTCGTTGGTCACCTGCCCGTCGTACTCGACGCCGGCCGGGTTGGTGCCGAAGACGAAGCCGTTCTGGTGGTCGAGGTACGTATCCAGGATGATCTGGATGCTGTCGGTGTCGTCCAGCGACGAGTCGCGGCGGCTGTCGGCCACGATGATCGTCCGCGGGTCGCGGACGTAGCAGACGATGCCGAAGTACAGCGTGTCGTCCGTGTAGACGATGCGGACTTCCGTGCGTTCCGAGGAGCGCCGTCCCTCGTCGGGCGTGTTCTGGCGGAAGCCGCTGGCCACCTCCGCGTCCGCATAGGCCGGATCGCCGAGGACGTTGCCGTCGAGCAGCGGGGCAGCTTCGATCCGGCGCGCATGGGCGGGCGGGAGAGCACCCGCCACGGCGAAGCCTGCCGTCCGTGTCCCGGTGCCGGGGTCCTGCACCGCCGGCTGGGCTTCGGCCGCGGCGGCGCCCGCGAGGCATGCAATGACTGGGAGGATACGGAACGGGCTTGGCATGGTGCAGCGAACGCCCCAGTGTATACGAACAGGCGGGGCCTTCGACTGCGCGGCGCTTGCGGCTCCCGGCCGGCGGCCGCCTCGCAGGGACACGGCGTTGCGGCTACACTGGTAACCGGGAGGTTGACGATGCCGATCAGGGACGCGCTGCTGCCCGAGTTCGACCAGGAGATTGCCAGCACGCGGGCGACGTTGGAGCGGGTTCCCGACGATCGCCTGGACTGGTCGCCCCACCACAAGTCCGGAACGATGGGCTGGCTCGCGGGCCACGTGGCCAACATTCCGTCCTGGGCGACGCTCGCCATGGCGCAGGACGAGCTCGACGTGGCGCCCGGCGGCAAGCCGCTCGATCCGCCTCCGCCCGCGGCCAGCAGCGCCGAGCTCGTCGCGACGCTCGACCGCCTCGCGTCCGAGGCGCGCGCCGCCATCGCCGGGGCGGCCGACGACGAGCTGCTGAAGCCGTGGACGATGTTGCAGAACGGCCAGCAGATCATGACGCTGCCCAAGCTCGTCGTCCTGCGCAGGTGGGTCCTCAACCACCTGATTCACCACCGGGCCCAGCTGGGCGTCTATCTGCGCCTGAACGACGTGGCGGTGCCGTCGATCTACGGGCCGTCCGCTGACGAGAACCCCCCGGGGATGTGATCCGCGCGCAGAGGAGGATTGCGATGGGCCGTGCATGTCTCGCGATTCTGACCGTGTTCGCCCTCACCTCGTTGCCGGCCGTCGCCGCGGCGGGCCAGTCGGCGGCCGGTCCCGTCGGGGCGTCTGGCGTGCCACCGACGGCCTGGGGCGATCCGGACCTGCAGGGCACGTGGACGAACACCACGACGACCCCCCTGCAGCGGCCGCTGGAGCTGGCCGGCCGTGAGCGCTTGACGCTCGAGGAGCGTGCCGAGCTCGACGAGACGCGCGCCCGCACGGAGGCGCGCGCCTGCGCCACCGAGCTCGTGGTCCTGCAGCAGGCACCGCCGCCGACCAGCACGGGCTCCTACAACAGCTTCTGGCTCGAGCAGGGCACGCGGACGCTGCAGACGTCGCTGATCGTGGACCCGCCGGACGGGCGGCTGCCGGCCGTGACGCGGCGTGCGCAGCGCCGCGCGGACGCGCTGGACGCGGCCCGGGCGTCGGCGTCCTATCCGGCCACCTGGCAGGAGCCGAGCGTCTTCGAACGTTGCATCACGCGCGGCCTGCCGGCCACCATGATGCCCGGCTTCTACAACCACAACTACCAGATCCTGCAGACGCCGGACTACGTCGTCATCCATGCCGAGATGCTCCACGACGCGCGCATCGTCCCGCTCGACGGGCGGCCCCATCTGCCGGCCGGGGTGCGGCAGTGGCTGGGCGATTCGCGGGGGCGCTGGGAGGGCGACACGCTGGTGGTGGAGACCACCAACTTCACGGACAAGGTGTACGAGCGGCGCGTATCCAACACCGTCTTCGGCGCCAGCCGCGCGATGCGCCTCGTGGAGCGCTTCACCCGCGTCGACGCCGACACGCTCGACTACCGCTTCACGGTCACGGATCCAACGGAGTTCGAGCGGCCCTGGACCGCGGCGATTCCCATGACGACACTCGACGCGCCGATCCTCGAGTACGCCTGCCACGAGGGCAACTACTCGATGGAGAACATGCTGCGCGGCGCCCGGGCGCAGGAGCGGTAGCGTCAATCAGACGGGGCTGCGCCCCGAACCCCCGGCGTCCGCTTGCGGGGGCCCCGTCGCCCCGCGCCGCTCCTGCCGAGGCGCGCTGTGAGCGCCTTGCGGAGGCTGCACCGCTCTACGGCGCAGACTCCTTAGCTGGAGAAGACGTCGTCCACTTCGAGCTCGAAGCCGGCGAGCAGCGGCGAGCGCAGTGTCTGCTGCAGGCCGAACGTGTGCGTGACCGCGAGCAGGCCGTCCCGCCGACCATGAATCCAGATGGTCCTGGCCGCCGGATCCACCAGCCAGTATTCCGCCACGCCGTGGCTGGCGTAGAGCGCGCGCTTGTAGCCCCGGTCCCGGTCGGCGGTGGCCGGAGACAGGATCTCGATCACCAGGTCGGGCGCGCCCCGGATGTTGTCGCCGCGCACCGCTCGCGCCGGCGATTGCTGCTAAGGTGGTGCCCGTGGCCCGCTCGTCGCGACGCAGTCGGCGCCCGAGGCGCAAGGGCAGGTGGAGGCGGAGGCTGCGCAAGGCCTGCGTCGCGCTGGTCCTGGCGGTCCTCGGCGTGCCGCCCCTGACCCTGCTCGCGCTCCGCATCGTGCCCCCGCCGACGACCGCCTTCATGCTGCGCTACCAGCTCGACGAGGCTCGGCAGGCGCCGCTCGACTCGCGTTGGGTCGACTGGGAGCACATCGCCCCGGCGGCCGCGCTGGCCGTGATCGCGGCGGAGGACCAGAAGTTCCTCGATCACCCTGGCTTCGACTTCGACGCCCTGCGGGACGCCGTGGAGACGGCCTGGCGCGGCGGGCCGCTGCGGGGCGCCAGCACCATCTCGCAACAGGTGTCCAAGAACCTGTTCCTGTGGCCGGGGCGGAGCCTGGTCCGGAAGGCGCTGGAGGCAGGCATCACCACCGAGCTGGAGCTGCTGTGGAGCAAGCGCCGCATCCTCGAGGTGTACCTCAACGTGGCGGAGTTCGGCGAGGGGATATTCGGGGTCGGCGCGGCCAGCGAACGGTTCTTCGGCAAACGGCCCGGGGCGCTCACGGAGGCGGAGGCCGCGCTGCTCGCGGCGGTGCTCCCCAACCCGTCCGTCCTGCGCGTCGACGATCCGTCAGCCTACGTGCGGGGGCGGCAGTCCTGGATACGCAGCCAGATGGTCAGCCTGCGCGCGGCCGGCATTCTCCGCAGGCTGGAGGACGAGGCGTCGTGAGCCGCCGCCCGGGCGGCGGCCCGCGACCCGATGATTCGGGCCTCGGGCGTCGGTGCCGCTGAGCGGCACCGACGCCTGGAGGATTGGTTTCCGGGCTACTTCCCCGAACCGTCCACCGGCAGCGCGAGCGCCGCCAGCGAGCCCGGGAAGACGCCGCCCTCGCCGATCTGCACGATCACGAACTGCCGGCCTTCGTGCTGGTAGGTCATCATGCCGTACTGGCCGGGCGCGGGCAGCTCGACGGTGCCGACCTTCCGGCCGGTCGTCTTGTCGTGCGCGTTGAGCACCGGCCGCTCGTTGGCGCCCTCGGTGGACAGCAGCAGGCTGCCGGTCGCCATGAGAACGGCCCGGCCCCGTCCGCCGAGGGCCTCGGGATCGAGGTCGACGCCGGCGAGGGCAGGATGGTTGATGACGCGGTCGTCGGCCCGTCCGACCGGAACCTCCCAGACGTGCTCGCCCGTGTTCATGTCGATCGCGGTGATCTTGCTGTAGGGCGGCTTGTGGATCGACAGGCCCTGGGGACCGCCCCAGCCGACGCCGCCGCCGCTGACCCAGTCGGAGAGGGTCGTGCCGGTCGTGGTGCAGCGTCCCGAGTCCGACGTGCAGCCGTGGTCGGGTGCGTCGACGGCCGCGCCGGGCTGCACCGTGCGGCCCGAGCACCCGGGCCCGGACGACTGGTACAGCACGCCGGTGTCCGCATCGAGCACGGCCGGGTGGGTGATGTTGATCCCGCCCGAGCAGCCCACCCAGCCCTTGACGGGCTCGGTGTGGTTGTTGGGCAGCGGCGGCATGTAGGGGCCGCCGATGCGGTACTGCGCCATGATGTCGAGCGCTTCCTGCTTCAGCTCCGGCGTGAAGTCGATGATGTTGTCCTCGCTGAGCCCGAGCGGATTCAGCGGCGCGGGCCAGGTCGTGAACGGCTGGGTCGGCGACAGCTGCTCGCCGGGGACGATCGACTGCGGGACCGGGCGCTCCTCGATCGGCCACACCGGCTCGCCGGTCACGCGGTTGAAGGCAAAGGTGAAGCCCTGCTTGGTCGGCTGCACGAGCACCGGCACATCCTGGCCGTCCACGGTGACGTCGGCCAGGATCGGCACGTTGGCGATCTCGTAGTTCCAGATCGGGTGGTGGTTCACCTGGAAGTGCCAGAGCCGCTGGCCGGTCTCGGCGTCGAGCGCGATCACGCTGTCGCCGAAGAGGTTGTCGCCGGGCCGGAACCCGCCGTAGTAGTCGATGGTCGGTGCGTTGGTCGGAATGTAGACGATGCCGCGCTCGAGGTCGGCCGAGAGCGGGGCCCACGACGAGACGTCGCCCGTCCACTGCCAGGCGTCGTTCTCCCAGGTGTCGAAGCCGAACTCGCTCTCCGACTGGGGAATGACGTTGAACTTCCACTTGTGCTCGCCGGTGCGCGCGTCGTAGGCCAGAATGTGACCCGGCACGTTCTCGATGCGCGTCTGGTTGTATCCCTGCTCGTGCGCGTTGCCCACCACGACGGTGCCGTTGACCACGATGGGGGGCGACGAGCTCGTGATGTAGCCGATCTCCATCGGAATCCCGTTCTCGGGGTCGTACGGGTAGCCGAGGTCGGCCAGCAGATCGATCACGCCGGTCTCCGGGAAGCCGGGGATGCCGACTGGCCCGCCGAATCCCTCCAGGTGCTCGCCGGTCTTGGCGTCGAGCGCGTGGAGGAAGAAGGCCGGCGTGATGACGTAGATGACGCCGCGCCCGTCGATCTCCGCGTAGGCCACGCCCTTGCCGTAGCTGGCGCGCATCGACTCCTCCCAGCGCTTCGTGCTGGGCTCGCGATACGTCCACAGCGTCTCGCCGGTCGCGGGATCGATGGCGACGATCGTGCGGCGGTAGCCGGCGACGGTGTAGAGCACGCCGTCGATGTAGCTCGGCGTCGAGCGCGACAGGTAGTACGCGTGCGGGCTGAAGTTGTCGCCGCGCCACACCCAGGCCACCTC
Source organism: Vicinamibacterales bacterium (assembly GCA_963665465.1). GTDB lineage: Bacteria > Acidobacteriota > Vicinamibacteria > Vicinamibacterales > UBA8438 > JAAXGX01. The sequence continues at coordinate 782,623 of OY762226.1, read as the reverse complement.
GAGGTCTTCGAAGTTGTCGGCGTCGATCTGCGTGAGCGGCGAATAGCGGGTGCCCCAGGCGTCGCCGCTCTGATACCACCACTCGCCCTCCGGCGTGCCGCGCTCCTGGGCAACGGCCGCGAGCGGCAGGAGCAGCAGGGCGGCGAGCGCGAGCGCGAGATGCGGCGTGATGGCCGGTCGAGGTGTTCTCCGGTCGGCTTTCATCGTCTTCCTCCAGACAGAACTCGTCCGTGCGACGTGAATCTGATGCGCTGCGCCGCGATCGGTCAGCGCGCGAGGTACTTCGTCAGCCCCCCGCCGGCCTGGCGGCGGGAGTTGGGGCCCTCCGCGGCGTAGACGTTGCCGTCGGCGTCCACGGCCACGCCCTCGCCGGCCGTACCCAGCAGGCGGACGTCGGAGAAGTGCGGCGGAATGAACGCGATGACCTTGTCTTCCGTGGCCTTCCCGATCCGCACGCCGTTGCGCCAGTTGGGGTGCCGGATCCGGTCGGATTCCGAGTCGATGGCGTACAGCGTGTCGTCGTCGGTGATGAACAGCCCGCTGATGCGGCCGAACTGGTAGTACGAATCGAGGTAGTTGCCGTCCTGGTCGAAGATCTGGATGCGGTGGTTGCCGCGGTCCGCGACGAACAGGCGTCCCTGCGAGTCGAACTCCAGCGCGTGGGGCGTGCGGAACTCGCCCGGCGCCGAGCCGATGCGGCCCCACTCCTTGACGAACTGGCCGTCGCTCGTGAACTTCATGATCCGGCCCGTGGAGCCGGCAGCCGGATCGGGGTTCTGGCCGCTGTGGCCGTCCGAGACGAAGATGTCGCCGTTGGGCGCCGTGATCACGTCGCACGGCTGGTTGAAGGTGTCCGGCCCGCTGCCGGCGACGCCCGCCGTGCCGAGCCGCATCAGCACCTCGCCCTCCGGGCTGAACTTGATCACCTGGTGGCCCTTCGTGCCTTCCTCGTTGCCCTGCCAGTCGGTCACCCAGACGTTGCCGTCGGCGTCGACGTGGAAACCGTGGGGCACCACGAACAGCCCGGCGCCGAACGACGTCAGCACCTCGCCGGTGTGCCGGTCGAACTTCAGGACCGGGTCGACGTCCGAGTTGACGCAGCCGCCCTGCAGGCCGAAGTCGCCGCAGCGGTCGTAGGCCCAGACGTGCCCGTCGGGGCCGATGTCGATGCCGGCCGTCGAGCCCCACTCGCGCCCGTCGGGCAGCGCGGCCCATTCCTTGAGGACGCCGGGCGTGGGGTTCGGCAGCGGCTCGGCGGCGGGGTCGGCAACCACCGGCGCGAAGAACTGCGGGAAGCCCGATTCGGACTGCGCGCGGAGCCCGCCCGCGAACAGCAGCGCGACGGCGAGGCCGAAGACGAGCGTGACGATCAATCGGTTCAGCAGCGGCATGGCAAGCACCTTCCTTGTAACCCTCGCAAAGCCCCCCGGGGCCGTTTGCACCCCGCAGCCGGGAGGGGTGCTCGATCATAGCGCGGATGCGCCCGGGGGCAAGTCGGAATCGGGGCGGATCGCCGGAGCGGCAGCCTGCATCCAGCGGTGCGCGGCTGGCGCACGACACATGGTCCGCGGGGCCGGACCCGCTGCGGGAACGACGCAACGTGGGGGACCCGGCGTCAACGGGACCGGGCGACCAGCTCCATCATTGCGTGCAGCGTTACCGCGCGGATGTCCTTCGCCAACGGGAAGCTCTCGTCACCCGCGTGAACCACGAATCTGCGCGCAGGCCGCAGGTCCTCGCAGGCGTCGTGAAATCCCCTGGAGACCCTGGGCGCCGAGCTGGACTTGATCTCCATCGCCCAGAGCTCGCCGGCGCCGAGGTCGACGATGAGGTCGACTTCCGCGCCCCCGGCGGTGCGGTAGTAGCCGCACGACGCGCGGGACGGAAGGGTACTGGCGATGTTCTCGATGACGAAGCCCTCCCAGCTGCCGCCGACGACGGGATGCCCGAACAGGTCGTCGACCGTCTCGATGCCCAGGAGCGCGTGGCAGATGCCGCTGTCCCTGACGTAGACCTTCGGCGCCTTCACGAGGCGGCGGCCCAGATTGGACCGCCAGGGTTGCAACCGCCGGACCAGCAGGAGATCGACCAGCAGGTCGAGATACCGGGCAATCGTGACGCCGTTGACGTCCAGTCCGCGCGCAAGCGCTGCCGCATTATGCATCTGCCCCTGGTTGTGGGCCAGCATCGTCCAGAAACGGCGCAGCGTTTCGGCTGGAATGCGCGGTCCGAGCTGAGGGATGTCCCGTTCGAGATAGGTCCGGATGAAGGCCAGCCGCCAGTCCAGGCTGGCCTCGTCGCTGCGCGCGAGATGGCTCTCCGGGAAACCGCCGCGACACCAGAGGCGGCGCTGGTTGCCGGTAACTTCCATCGCCCCGAACGGATGCAGCTCGCAGTAGGTGATACGGCCCGCGAGCGTCTCACTCGACTGTTTCAGCAGATCAATCGATGCCGACCCGAGCAGCAGGAAGTGTCCCGCCCGCCTGCCGTCCCGCCGGCGTTCGTCGATAATGCTCCGCAGGGGGGCGAACAGGCCGGGCGCGCGGTGCACCTCGTCGATAATCACCAGGCTGTCGGCGTTTTCCGCGCAGTATTGTTCGACGTCGTTGATCTTGGCGCGGTCGCTCGGCAGTTCCAGATCCACGTAGACGGCGTGGCAGTCGCGGGCGACCTCTCGGGCCAGCGTGGTCTTGCCTACCTGGCGCGGTCCGATCAACGCCACCGCAGGGTTGCTGTCCAGGAGCCGCTGGACCGTGGGTTGCAGGCGGCGCTTGACCATCCATGCAAATGTAACTCATTGGTCAACATATGCATGGTTCCGGGGGCGGGAGCAAGCGGTCGGCCGGATCAGAACCGCACGCTGAGCCCCACCTGCGCGCGCCGCGTGTCGCCGAGGCCGCTGCGGAGGGTGCCGTCGAAGTTGAAGAGGAGCGAGCCGACGGCCGGGTCGACGAAGTTGTCCGTGTTGGTCAGGTTGAAGACCTCGAAGATCGGCTCGATGACGGTGCCGCCGCCGAGCGCGAACCGGCGCGACAGCCGCAGGTCCCACGTGAAGAACGCGTTCTCCCGCCGCAGCGTGTTGCGCGCGAGGATCGAGCCGTCGGCGCAGATCCGGTCCGCCGGCTGCGCGGCCCGCGCGCCGCGGTTGGCGCACTGCTCGGAGGCCGGCGACGCGGACACGTAGCGGACGACGTTGCTCAGCTGCACCGCGGCGGGCAGGGTGGCCAGCACGTACCCGCTCGCCTGGTGGCGGCGGTCGCGATCCGACCAGCCGTACTCCGGCGCCAGGTTGCCGGCGTGCGCGTAGCGGAGGGTGAAGGGATCGCGCTCGTTGTCGTCGTCGGAGCGGTCGAACGCCAGCGTGTAGTGCGCCTCGAACGTGAGCGGGCGGCCGCCGACCCCGCCCCGCCCGCGCAGCCCGGCCGTGAGCGCGTGGTAGCGCGAGCGGGCGCTGCTCTCGGTGACGGTGAGCGCGTTGATGCCGCCCGCGTGCGGGTGCGTCCCGAGTCCGAACGGCGCGCCCAGGACCGCGTCGTTGCGGTTGACGAAGCGGAAGAGGTTGTCGGTGCGCGCGTGGATGTAGTCGAGGCTGGCGGCGATCCCCCGACCCAGGTCGCGGTCGATGCCGGTGCTGAGCGACCAGGTCCGCGGCAGCTCCAGGTTGCGGTCGGCGACCTGGATGTCCGGGAGGAACGGCGGCGCCGCCGAGGTGTCGATCTGCTCGTCGATCGCGGGGACCGGCCCCAGCGCCGACGCCGCGCTGCTGCGAAAGAGGATCTGCTGGAAGGCGCCGTTGGTCGTCCGGTGCTGGGCGAAGACGAGCATCGGGATGCGGGCCACGTACGACCCGGCGTTGGCGCGCAGCACCGTGCGGCCGTTGCCGGCCAGATCCCACGCCAGGCCGAGGCGGGGCTGCAGGTTGTCGAGGTCGTCGGGAATCCGGCCGTCGGAGGGGAACCGCGGATCGCCCAGGTACGGCGCGAAGAACGTCTCGTCCGGCTCGATGAAGACGTTCGGGTGCCAGGCCCCGTCCCAGCGCAGCCCGAGATCCAGCGTCACCCGCTCGTGCGGATGCCACGTGTCCTGCACGAACACGCCGAGCTCGTGCGTCAGGAACTGCTGGCGCCCGAGCTGCTCGGGCGGGACGCCGGGCACGGTCGCCGATTGCAGATAGAGCAGGACCGGGCCGGTGACCGCCGAGCCCGGGGGACAGGCCCCGAACGCGCCGGCCGATCCGTCCGAGCACGTGACGTAGCGGTCGCCGTGCGTGACGAAGCCGATGAAGCCCCCGACCGAATCGAAGATGTAGCGGCTGTTCGCCAGCCCGATGAACTGCTGCTCGGCGCGGGTGCGGTTGTACTCCACCCCGGCCTTGACGAGGTGGTTGCCGGTGGCGAACGAGACGTTGTCGACCACCTGCAGCCGCGTGTCGAACGACGGATCGATCGGCAGGAAGAAGGGCAGCCCGAGGCGGAAGCCGTCGGCGAAGTCCATGGCGATGTCGGGGAACGGCCGCCCGCCGAGGGCGGCGAACTGCGGCGGCCCGGGCAGGAGCGCCCCGGGCAGCAGCGGTCCCCGATACCAGCGCGGCCGATCCTCGCGGGCCGCCTGCACCCGGACCTCGTTGGAGAGCGCGTTGGTCAGCAGCGAGCGGAGGCTCCCGTTGATCGCGTGCGAGCGGCCGCCCTCGATGCCGTTGGCCGACGCGCCCCACGAGTCGACGTCGAAGGTGCCGTTCACCTGCTCGGCCCAAGTGTAGTTGTACTTGAGCGAGGCCTGATGGCGGCCGTCTAGATTCAGATCGAGCTTGGCGAGCAGCGAGCGCGCGTCGTCCGTGCGCCGGATGGGCCCGAACTCGTCGTCGAACAGCCCCGGCCAGCGCGCCTGCAGGAAGCGCTCGAGACGCTGCAGGTTCGCCGGACTGCGGACATGGCGGGTGGCCTGCTTGGTCTCGGCGGCCGCCTGCTGGTCGTAGGCCAGGAAGAAGAACGCCCGGTCGCGCACGAGCGGGCCGCCCAGCGTCGCGCCCGCCTGGTTGCGGTGGAAATCGGGCCGGCCGCCGCCGCGCGCCGCCGGGAACGGGGCGGCGATCTCGTCCCACTGCCCGAAGTAGTGGGTGGAGCCGGCGAACTCGTTGGTTCCCGACTTGGTGATCACGTTGACGAAGCCGCCGGCCGAGCGGCCGAACTCGGCGGTGGCCCCCTGATTGACGACCACCACTTCCTCGATGGCGTCCTGGTTGAAGGTGTAGGCCGGACGCTGGCCGCCGCGCTGCTCGCCGAAGAACGGGTTGTTGAAGTCCGCGCCGTCGACGATGAAGTTGTTGAAGATCCCGCGCTGGCCGCTGATGTTCAGCTCGTCGCCGTCCGGTCCCTGCGAGATCGACGCGCCGGGCGTGAGCAGCGTCAGGCTCATGAAGTTGCGGCCGTCGCTCGGCAGCCCGTCCACCACGTCCTCGAGCACGCGCTGCGAGCTGGTGACGTCCGCGGTGTCGAGCGTCGGCGCCAGCTCGCTGACGACCGTGACCGTTTCGGCGGTCACGACCCTGAGCCCGACGGCCAGGTCGAGCATTTCCCCGACGCGCAGCGTCGCGCCCTCGATGCGCTCGGTGCCGAAGCCGGCGGTCGCCGCCGCCACGGTGAGGTCGTACGTCCCCGGCGGCAGCAGGGCGCGCACGAACGTCCCGGACGCGGAGGTCTCCACGGTGGTCTGCAGCTCGGTCTCGCGGTGCTGCACGACGATGACAGCCCCCGCCACCGGGTCGCCGAGCGGATCGCGGACCGTGCCGCGGATGACGCCGGTGGTGGTCCCGGCCTGGGCCGCGAGCTGCGGCGCGTGCACGGCAAGGATCCCCGCCGCCAGCACCAGGGCGGCCAGGCCGCGATGGAGGCGGCACGGGCGGGCGCGAACGTTCGGCATGACTCGGCGCGGCGCGCGGGATCGCGCGCGGGGCCGACTCGTCGCGTCGCCGCCGGGCGGGCGGCGAACGGATTGCGGCCGACGGACAGTATACTGAGCTGTCGCATACTGGCGTATTTCGTGACAAGAGCTGCGCACTTCGTCGCGTGCCCGCGCGATTCGGAATCGGGGGTGCAAGGCAGTATGGACGGGAAGGCGCGTTCGGCAGGCGTCCGCATGGCGACCGGCGGGCTCCTTGTCCTGGCCACGGCCTCCGCTGTTTCGGGCATGCAGGCAGCGGCGCTTTCACGTTCACCGCGCTCGATCCGGGCTTCTACGACGTCACCCTTGCCCTGGCGGGCTTCACGCCGTGGGGCTTGAGTGGAGGCTACTACTACGCGCGCCTCAACTATGGCTGGGGAGGCTAGGCGTCTGCGCCGCAGAACGGCGCGGCGCGGACGCCTGCCGTGGCGGGCGCTCGCACTGGGCCTGGCGGCGTGTGCCGCGTGGTATGCGCCGGCGCGCGCCGAGACCCTGTCTCCGCGGCCGGCGCCGGGCCAGGCCCGGCAGGAGTCCGACGACCCGCAGGCCGGCCAGGACCGGCCGGCCGGCGAGGTCGCGGCGGACGAGCCGGCGGAGCCCGCGCCGCCCCAGTTCGACGACGAGGTGGTGGTGGTCGGCAGCCGGGCGCAGCCGCGGTCGGTCACCGTGTCGACGGTGCCGATCGACGCCATTCCCGCCGAGGACATCGTCAGCCAGGGGTACACCGACGTCGCCGATCGGTTGCGGACCATCGTGCCGTCGTACAACGTCAACCCCCAGCCCGTGGGCGACGCGGCCCGGCTCATCCGCCCCGCCAACCTGCGCGGCCTCGCGCCCGACCATACGCTCGTGCTCGTCAACGGCAGGCGCCGCCATCGCGGCGCGGTCATCACCTGGATCGGCAACGGCGTGGCGGACGGCGCGCAGGGGCCCGACATCTCGACCATCCCGGCCATCGCGCTGCGGCGCATCGAGGTGCTGCGCGACGGCGCCGCGGCGCAGTACGGCTCGGACGCCATCGCCGGCGTGCTGAACTTCCTGCTCAAGGACGACCGGTCCGGCGGCAGCGTCGAGCTGCACACCGGCGGCTACGGCGCGGGGGACGGCCGTGCGTACACCGTCGCCGCCAACACCGGCCTGCCGCTCGGCCGCACCGGCTTCGCCAACCTCAGCCTCGAATACGGCAACGCCGGCGCGACCAGCCGCAGCGTCCAGCGTGACGATGCCGCGCTGCTGATTGCGGCGGGCAACGACGCCGTGGCCGATCCCGCGCAAGTCTGGGGCTCGCCCCGGATCGACGACGACCTCAAGCTGTGGGGCAACTTCGGCCACCTTTTCGCCACCGGCGTGCAGGCCTACGGCCACGCCAACTACGCCAGCCGGCGGGTCGCCAGCGGCTTCTTCTTCCGGAATCCCAATACGCGGGCGGCGGTCTTCAGCGCGGACGGCGGGCGGAGCCTGCTGGTAGGCGACGTGCTGGACGCGCAGGACGGCGTGGCCGACGGGTCGGCCCGCTGCCCCGCGGTGCCGATTGCGGACGGTCGACCCGCTGCGGGCGCCCTGGCGCGGGTGTTCGCCGATCCGGCCTGCTTCTCCTTCCAGGAGCGCTTTCCCGGCGGCTTCACGCCGCAGTTCGGGGGCGACGTGCGCGACGCGTCGCTGGTGGCCGGCGCGCGCGGGCAGCTCGGCGGCGGCGTGCTGTGGGACGCGAGCGCCAGCGCCGGCTCGAGCGAGGCCGACTTCTTCATCCACGACACCGTCAACGCCTCGCTCGGTCCCGCCACGCCCACGGCGTTCGACCCGGGCCTCTACCGGCAGGCGGAGGCCGGACTGAACGTCGACTTCAGCTATCCGCTCACCACGCGGATCCACCTGGCGGGAGGCGCCGAGTGGCGCAACGAGCAGTTCGAGATCGGGCTGGGCGACGAGGCGTCGTGGCGGATCGGTCCGTACGCGCCGCAAGGCTTCAGCGCGGGGTCGAACGGCTTCCCGGGCTTCAGCCCGATTGCCGCCGGGAGCTGGAGCCGCGCCAACACGGCGCTCTACGGCGATGTCGAGGTGCGCGGCGAGGACGAGGCCTGGACCGTGGGCGGCGCGCTGCGGCTGGAGGACTTCGAGGACTTCGGCACCACGACCAACGGCAAGCTGTCCGGACGCTACCGGCTGACCGCCGCGCTCGCGCTGCGGGCGAGCGCGAGCAGCGGCTTCCGCGCGCCGACCCCCGGCCAGCAGAACGCGTTCAACGTCTCGACCGAGTTCGACCACGAGCTGATGGACCTGGTCAACAACGGCACCATCCCGTCCACGTCTCGCGTGGCCCAGCTCCGGGGCGGCGAGCCGCTGCAGCCGGAGCGCTCGGCAAGCTACGCCGTCGGCGCGGTGCTGGAGGCCGGGGCGCTCAGCATCACGGCCGACTACTTCCGGATTCGCCTCGCCGATCGGCTGGCGCTGACGCAGCTCTTCGCGCTCGCGCCGGCGGAGGTCGACGGCCTCATCGCCGAGGGCGTCACGAGCGCGCGCAACCTGCAGAACTTCCGCTTCTTCACGAACCACTTCGAGACCCGGACGCAGGGCCTCGACCTGATCGCCACGTACGCGCCGCCGCAGCTCGACGGCCGCACGACGCTCGGTTTCCTCTTCAACCACACCGGCACGGCCGTGACGCGATTCGATCCGGACGTGCTCGACGCCCTGCGGGTCCGCGAGCTCGAGGAGGCGATTCCGGGCACGCGCTGGAACGCCACCGTCCGGCAGGCGCTCGGCCGCTGGCGACTGCTCGGGCGGCTGAGCTACTACGACGAGTGGTTCGACTCACGGGACCTGTACGTCTACCACGGCGACGCCGTCGTGGACGTGGAAGCGTCGCATCCGTTGGGCGAGTCCGTCACGCTCGCCGTCGGCGGCCGGAACGTGTTCGGCAACGACCCGGAAGAAAACCCGATCGCGCGCGCCAAGGGGAATCGATTCAGCGCGCACACGCCGTTCGGGAGCAACGGCGGGTACTACTACGCCCGCCTCAACTACGCCTGGGGATCCTGATGCGCAAGCCTGAGCAGGACTCGCGCGGCGTCCGCGGCGGGCCGCGAACCACGCGTGCTAGACTGCCGTTTTGGAGCATGTCCATTGTGATTATCCGGTCGTTGGTCCGTTCCGCGGTCGCCGCGGCGCTCGTGCTGGCGGCGCCCGCCGCGGCCTCGGCCCAGATGGAGTTCCACTACCAGTACGGCAAGCTCGTCAATCCGTTCTCGGGCGACGGGGTGGCCAGCTCCATCCTCACCATTCAGCAGGCCGCAGCCTGGTCGCTCGGCGAGAGCTTCTTCTTCATCGATTATCTCGACGACAACCGTCCGGACGGCTTCAACGACGTCGAGTTGTACGGCGAGTGGTATCCGACGCTGAGCCTCAGCCGGATCTCCCGGCGGCAGGTCGGCGCCGGACCGCTGCGGGACGTCCAGCTCATCGGCGGCATCAACTTCGGCGGCGACGCCGATTTCTTCAAGTACCTGCCGGGCGCGCGGCTCTCCTGGGACGTTCCCGGCTTCGTGTTCTTCAACACCGACATCACCGCGTTCATCGACGCCAACAACGGCGTGGCGGAAGGCGGCGCCCCCCGGACGAGCGACAGCTACATGGTCGACGTCAACTGGGGAGCGGCCTTCGAGCTCGGCACCCAGGCATTCTGGTTCACCGGCCACGCCGAGTACATCGGCGCCACCACCGACGAGCTGGGCGGGGTCGTCGAGGACTGGATCCTGGCCCAGCCGCAGCTCGGCTGGGACATCGGCAAGGCGCTGACGGGCAGTGCGAACCAGTTGTTCATCGGCGTCGAGTACCAGTACTGGCGGAACAAGCTCGGCGTGGACGTCGACGAGAATCTGGTGCAACTGTGGATCATGTGGCGGCTCTGAGCGGCGCCGCCGCACAGGGCAGGTGAAGATGAGTCGATCCTCCGTGGCTACGGCAACGCTTCCGCTCACGGGCATTCGGTCGCGGCAGGTACGGCTGGCCGTGCGCGGATTTCTCGCGCTGGCAGTGCTGCTGGCGGTGACGATCACGGCCACGTCGGCCACCCTGCTGTTCAACGCGGCGACGGCGCTGCGCGACGAGGCGGAGAGCTCGGCCATCCATCTCGTGGAGCTGTTGTCGGCCAGCTTCGCCGAGATGGGCGAGATCTCGCTGGCCAACGTGGCGCGCACGCTCGACGCCACGCTCGACGGGCAGATGGCGGCCCAGGCGCGGATTGCCGCGCACCTGGTGGCGGCGGCCGAGGCGGCGGGGCAGTCGCCCGGCGAGGTGATCGCGACGCTCGATGCGATCACCGCCGCCACGGTGCTCGACGAGTTCTGGATCACCGACGCGCAGGGGTTCGCGTATCTGACGAACGTGCGCGACGGCAACGGCGCACTGGTGCCGTTCCGCTTCGACCCCGACCCGAGCGTGCAGCCGCAGGCCTCGAAGTTCTACGTGCTGCTGGCGGCGCCGCTCGACGGCGACGAGTTCATCACGCAGCCGGCCCAGGTGCGCGAGATCGATCAGGAGGTCTACAAGTACGTCGGCGTGGGGGGGGTCGACCAGCCGCGGATCGTGCAGGTGGGCAACGCGCTGGCCTTCGGCGAGCAGGAGATCCTGACCAACGTCTACGCGACGCAGCGGCCGGACGTCTCCGCGGTCATCGAGGGCATCCTGGCCCAGCACATGGCGGTGCAGGCCACGCTCGTGGACTACCTCGTGGCGGCGGCGGAGAGCGCCGAGTGGACGGCGGAGGAGGTCAGCGACCGGCTGCGGCGCATCGTGGCCACGACGGCGATCGGGGAGATCCGGATCGTGGACCCGACGGGGGCCGTGGCCTACACCAGCGAGCCGGCGCCGCTGGCCGGCGGCGCGCCGTCGGGGCTGCTGCACGCCGACGCGGTCGAGCCGCTGCTGGCCGGCACCGAACGGATAGTGGATCATCCGACGGCGCCGCGGCCCTCGGACCAGGCGCTGTACAAGTACGTGACGGTGGCCGCGACCGCCTCGGCCCCGCACCTCGTGCAGGTGGGGCTCCCCATCGAGGGCGGCGCGGGCAACCTGCTGTACTCGGTCTACCAGCGCGAGGCGGACCTGCTGGTGCAGTCGCGCAACCTCGAGGCCCTGTGGGTGGTCAACCTCGACCGCGACATGGCCGCCGCGGCGCCGCGCGCCGGCCAGACGGGCGGCGGCAGCGGCGACGCGGCGCGCACGTTCGACCGCCGAGCGGCCGGGCTCGTGGAACAGTCGATGGCCGAGGGACGCGTGGTCAGCGCCGCGCAGCTCAGCCTGCTGTCGCCGGCCGACCGGGGCATCTGGGTCGCCTCGCCGATCATCAACACCGGCGGGATTCCCATCGGTGGGCTGGCGCTGGCCGTCAGCCTGGACGAAATCGCGGAGACGGTGCGCCTCGAGGCCGTCAACACGACGGTGATCGCGTTCGCACTGCTCGGGCTGACGGCGGTGGCCGCCCTGTGGGGCACGCGCTGGGTGACGCGTCCCATCGAGGTGATTGCGGCCGCGGCGCGGGAGGTCGAGAGCGGCCGGCCGCCGAACGAGGTCCCGCTGCAGGCCGTGCAGCGACGCACGGACGAGCTCGGCAGCCTCGCGCGGGTGTTCTCGGACATGACGGCGCAGGTGTTCATGCGGGAGGAGCAGCTCGAGACGCTGGTTTCCGAGCGGACGGCGGAGCTGCAGACGACGAACCGCAGCCTGCGGCTGGCGCAGGAGGCCCTCGAGCAGGACCTGGAGATGGCCAAGTCCGTGCAGGCCGCGCTGGTGCGCGAGGGGAACGCGGAGCTGGGTCCCTACGGCGCGTACGCCCGGATGACGCCGGCGCAGCAGGTGGGCGGCGATTTCGTGGACATGCTCGAGCCGGCGGGCGGCCGGCTGTTCGTCACCGTCGGCGACGTGTCGGGCAAGGGGGTCGCGGCGGCGCTGTTCATGGCGGCGGCGCAGGGCGCCATCACGTCGGCGGCGGCGGGCACCAGCGACGTCGCGGCGATTGCGCAGAAGGCGAACAGGACGCTGTGCAGCGAGAACCCGATGGGCTTGTTCGTGACTTGCGTGGTGGCGATCGTCGATCTGAAGGACGGGGTCATGGACTACGTCTGTGCCGGGCACGAGCCGGCGTTTCTCGTTCGGGCGGACGGCACCCGGCGGCCGTTGCCGGCGACCGGCGGCGTGGCGATGGGCGTCATCGACGAGTTCCCGTACACGGCCGGCCGCGAGCAGCTGGGCTCGGGCGAGACGCTGTTCCTGTATACCGACGGGCTGACGGACGCGGTCAATCAGGCGGGTGAGCTGTTCGGCAAGGAGCGGCTCGAGACGACGCTCGACGGCGCGGCGGAGCGCTCGCCGGAGCAGATCGTGGACCACGCCTGGACGTCGATCCAGGCGTTCTCGGCCGGTGCGCCGGCGGCCGACGACATGACCTGCCTGGTGCTGCGGCGGCATTGACGCGGCGGCCCGGGAGCGCGCGGCGATGGAGGTTTCTTCCGTGAGGGTGCAGCCGGATGCCTGAAGAATTGCAGTTGTCGATCCCGGCGCGGTTGTCGGACGTGCACGAGCTGGCGAGCCGGGTGGAGGAGTTCGGGGACGCGCACGGCGTGCCGGACCCGAAGGTGTACGTCATCAACCTCGCACTGGACGAGCTGATCACCAACGTCGTGATGCACGGCTTCGGCGGCGTTCGCGATCCGGAGATCCGGATCAGGCTGCGGCTGGAGCGCCACGCCCTGGTGCTGATCGTGGAGGACAACGGGCAGCCGTTCGATCCGACGGAGGATTCGCGGCCGGACGTGACCTCGTCGCTGACCGCACGGCCCGTCGGCGGCCTGGGACTGCACCTGGTGAAGAAGTTCGCCGACCGCCTGTCCTACGAGTTCACCGACGGCTGGAACCGGGTGACCCTCGAGCACCGGCTCGAGCCGGCGTCGGCCTGAACGGTCGGACGACAGGCGTTTATCGTCCGGATGGGGAATCATGGACATTGAAGTCGAGGAGGAGCGGGAGGAAGGCGCCCTGGTGCTGCTGCCGGTGGGGCGCCTGGACAGCGCCAACGCGCGGGCGTTCGAATCCACCGTGGCGGAGCACATCGGTGCCGGCGAGCTGCGCCTGGTCGTCGACTTCAGCCGGCTCAACTTCATCAGCAGCTCGGGGATGCGCGTGCTGCTGCTGGCCGCCAAGCAGCTCCATGGCAAGCAGGGCACCCTGGTCCTGTGCTCGATGCAGGACTACATCCACGAGGTGTTCCGGATCAGCGGCTTCGACCAGATCATTCCGATCCGGGACTCGCGCCAGGCTGCCCTGGGCGACTCCTGACGCCGCGCGGCCCGCTCAGCGCTGCTGCGGCCGTGCTACAGGTTGTGAATGGCGATCGGGATGCCGTTCCGGGTCAGCTCCATTGCGAGCTCGGTGCCCGCCTCGGTGACGCTGTCGCGAAAGCCGATGTAGGTGAGCCCCTCGATGTCGGAGGGCCGCTGCGCTGTCTCCTGCAGCAGGATGGCGACTCGCGCGCGGCCCAGGCCGGGGCTGGCCAGCAGCATGCCGAGCTCCAGCACGACGGCCTGTCCGACGCGAGGGAGCTTCTGCTCGGGCCGGCCCCTGCGATGCCCTTCGTCGTCGGAGGTCGCCAGCACGATGCCGAACGCGATGTCGTCGCGATAGTGCTCCAGCTCCTCGATCACCGTCTGCCCCTCGAACGGGAGGTGGCCCAGCAGCAACGGTTCGACCTGCCAGCGTCTGAGCATCGCCTCGAGCTCGGCGAGCGCCCGCTCGTCCCGGCCGTACACGACGAGAATCTTGCGCCCCCGGGCGCCGCCCTCGCCGGCGGGAATCGCCGGGGCCTCATCGCGCGGCATGCTCGCTTCCTCCTCTCCCGCACGGGATGTTCGTCACCAGGTACTCCAGCACCGCGCCGCGTCTCGCCGCGTCGGAGTTGATGGCCCGCCGGGCGGGGATCTTGTGGGCCCGCAGGCCGGCGGACGCGGCGTCGGGATTGCCATCGTACAGACGGGCGATGTCGGGTGCCGTCGAGTTGCTGAGCAGCACCCGGCAGCCCCGGGCCGCGAGCTGGAGCACTACCTGCTGGAGGCGCTCCTGATCCGCCAGCGAGAAGCCGCCCGCGGTGTATGACGTGAACAGCGCCGTACGGGTCAGCGGCGCATAGGGGGGGTCGAAGTACACGAAGTCGCCGGCCTCGGCGTAGCCCAGGACGCGCTCGAAGTTGTCCTCCGCGAGCTCGACGCCCGCCGCGAGCGCCGTCGCCACGCCCCTGATGGTCGGCTCGTCGCAGATGCGCGGGTTCGCGTAGCGCCCGATCGGCACATTGAAGCCGCCGCGGGAGTTCAGGCGGAACAGGCCGTTGAACCCGGTCCGGTTGAGATAGATGAGCATCGCGGCCAGGGCGGGCGTGTAGCGGGCGCTGCCCTGGACACCGGCGTCGAGGATGCGTCGCCGGGCCGGGTTGAACTCCTTGTCCCGCACGACGTAGTAGTGCTCGCGGGGATTCGCCGCGTGGCCGGCGGCCAGCCGGCCGAGGTGCCGGATTACCTCGGCCGGGTGGTCGCGCACGGTCGCGTAGCAGCCGATCAGGTCGGCGTTGTGGTCGATCAGGATGGATCGCCGGCCGGCGAGTCTTCCGTGGTTGTACAGGTCGAAGAACACGGCGCCGCTGCCGACGAACGGCTCGATGTAGCGCTCGAAGCGCACCGGATAGAAGGGGCGGATCCGGGGCAGGAGCTGCCGCTTGCCGCCGGCCCACTTCAGCAGGGGACGCGCCGGCCGAGAGGGCGCGAGGACGGCTGGTCCGCTGCCGCTGAGCTCAACGTCCGCTCGCATCGCTAGAGAGCGCATTGTATATTTCCAGACGCCGCCATGGAGCTGCCACGCTTCGCGCACGCACGTGCCCGGCGCCTCGTCGAGTCGCCGCTGGAGTTGCTGCGGGTCATCGAGCAGGCCGGGCGCAAGCTGGCGGCTGCCGGCAGGGTCCGCAGGCTCGAGCCCGTGCTCGAGGAGCTGGGGACGATGCTCGACCTGCTGCGGGCATGGGCCCGCGGGACGTACCCCGGCGTCGCGAACGCCAACCTGCTGCTCATCGTCGGCGCGGTCGTCTACTTCCTCATGCCGGCCGATCTCGTGCCCGACTTCATCTTCGGCCTGGGATTCGTGGACGACGTGGCCGTGATCGCCCGCGTCCTCGCCGCCGTCAGGGAAGAGCTGGAGAGGTTCCGGGCCGCGCGGGCGGGCTGACGCGGCCGGGGCGGGGCGCATGCGCCCGCCCCGGCGCGCAGACGCGTCTACGGTGCGGCGAAGCGCGCGATGCGCTCGCTGCCGCCGATGCCGCCCACCCAGATCTCGTCGCCGACGCGCAGGGCGACCGTCGCGATGATGAGGTGGTCGTTCGAGGGGTGGCGCACAATCTCGCGCGCCGTCAGCGCCTCCGGGTCGACCGAGGCCACCCGCGACGTCACGCCGTCGCATGCGCGCTCGCCGAGGCAGGCGAAGATCGACGCCGGACCGTCGCTCCCGAGGTGCCCGGCGGCCAGCAGCGAGCCGTCGCGGGCCCAGCGGACGTTGTCGATGTGGAACCCGACGTCGACCGCGTCGACGCTGGGCGGCGTCTGACCGCGCGAGACGCGGACCAGCGAGCGCGTCCCCCAGCCGCCGATATAGAACCAGCGCCCGTCCGGCGAGGCCACGAGCCCGTTGGGAGCCACCATCTCGCTGCCCGGCACGGCGGCCCACCCGACTGCCGGCTGCCATTCCCAGACCTGCCCCTGCTCCAGATTGAAGTTCGTCGCGCCGAACCCGCCGCCCGGCAGGGCCGCGACCGAATTCAGGCTGACCGACTCGGGCGCCACGACGCAGCCGATCCAGGTGAGCGTCGGGCGCTCGCCCGCGGCGTCGAGCTCGAACACCTCGACCGCTTCCCGGGCGCCGTGGCGGACGACGTACAGGGTGTGCACGCCGCCTTCTCCCGGGCGGAGGTCCAGGCCGTGCGGCCGGAACCCGCTCGTGTCCGGTCCCGGGCACGAGCCGTAGGTCGCCGTGTCGTGGCGCGGCGCGGACGCCTCCAGCGGGTAGGCCGTCGTCGACGTGTGGTCGCGGCTGTCGGTCAGGCTGAGGTAGCCCTCGTCCTCCATGCTCGACACGACGATCCAGGGCGTGTCCGGCACGGCGACCAGGTCCTCCGGGCTCACCGGCCCGCAGACGAACGCGACATCGCCGTCGGCCTCGCACTGCGCCGCGCCCGGCGCGGGCAGACCCAGGAGGCACGCGGCGACGACGATGGAGAGCGGCAGGATTCTTTGCATCGGTACCTCTTTCCTAGCGTGCTGCTTCGGCGGCGCGCGCGCCCGACAGCGCGTTGACCATGCCGTAGTTGCCTTCGTGGCAGGCGTACTCGAAGAGCGGCAGCGTCGAGCGCTGCATCGGCACCGCCACCGTGAACGGCCGGGTGAACGTGGCCGGGTCGTCGACCGTGTACTCGTAGAGCAGCGTGTCGTCGCCGACGCGGGTGAACCGCTCCGTGAGCCGCAGCGTGGCGCCGGTGCCGAGCGCGGTCAGCGCCGATGGGTCGAAGCTGGCCGTGCGGTCGCTGAAGTTGCGGGTCTCGATCACGAGCGTGTCGCCGTCCCAGCGGCCGCGCGAGTCGCCGGCCCACTGGCGGACGGCGTCCGGGGCGTGCGGGCGCCCGTCGAGCGGCACGATGCGCGCATCGTGCACCATCTCGTTGAGGATGACGACGTGGCCGGCGCTCTGGAAGAGCTGCATGTTGTTGTTGTAGGCGCTCGGCATCATCGGCGGCCCCGAGTTGAAGCCGAGCAGGCATCGCTCGGCGAGGCCGCGGTCCTCGGGACCGTCCGCGCCGATGCCGGCCGAGCGCAGCCTCACCGGGCGCCGGCCCGGCAGGTCGGCGTCGAGCGAGCCCTCCTGGCGGAGGGCGCCGGCCACGACCTCCGGCAGGCGTCCGTCCGGCGGATCGACGATCAGCGACGAGCGCCGGTCGTCGGTGACCGTGGTGCCGAAGTCGAGCCAGAAGGCGTTGTACGCGCCGACGCTGCCGTCCGGCGGCGCCGCGTCGGCGGCCCGCTGGAACTGCGCAGCGCCGAACTCGACGGCCGCCGCCTCCTCGTCGGTGAGCGTCGTGCGCTCGCCGAGGCCGGCCGGCCGCTCGAGCGGCGTCGCCGTCCGGAAGTCCCATACGCCCTGCAGGTCCGGGCGCCCGTCGCTCAGCCGCGGCGGCTCCCAGGTCTCCGTGTCCGACTGGGCGGTGGCCGCAGGCGGCGCGAGGGCGCTGCCTGCCATGAGCGCAGCGAGCAGCGCCAGGCATCGAAGATTCACATTGTCCTCCCTGGATGTGGTCCCGCCGTGGACCGGGGCGGCCAGCCATCCGCACCCGAAGCGCTCGAGCGCGGCCGCCCGGCAGCGGTCCGATCGATTATACGCGCGCGCTCCGACCGCTTGCAGGCTGGGCTATGCTGTCCCCGTTCGAGTCCGACGGCAGGGCGTTGCCGTGCCGTCCGGGGGAGGAATCCAATGTCGATAAGCAGCTGGAACCGTACGCGGGGCCTCGTCGGGATGCTCCTTGTCGGCGCGTTCGTGCTCTCGGCCGCGGCGGCCGGAGCCCAGCCGGAGCAGGCCGCGGCAGACGTTCCCGAGTTCCGTGTCGATCCGTTCTGGCCGCCGCCGCTGCCGAACAACTGGATCCTGGGCCAGGCGGCCGGCGTGGCGGTCGACGCCGACGACCACGTGTGGCTGGTCCATCGGCCGCGCTCGCTCGATGCCCGCCAGAGCGGCGAGCACGGCATGTGCTGCGTGCCGGCGCCGCCGGTGATCGAGTTCGCGCCGGACGGCACCGTGCTGCGCTCCTGGGGCGGCGCGGGCGACGGTTACGAGTGGCCGGAGAACGAGCACGGGATTCACATCGATCACGAGGGTCACGTCTGGATCGGCGGCAACGCGGCCACCGACGCGCACATCCTCAAGTTCACGGCCGACGGCGAGTTCCTGCTGCAGATCGGCCGCGCCGGGCAGAGCGGCGGCAGCAACGACACCGAGAACCTCGGCCGCCCGGCCGGCATCCGGGTGGATCCGGAGACGAACGAGGTCTACGTCGCCGACGGCTACGGCAACCGCCGCGTCATCGTCTTCGACGCCGGGACCGGTGCCTACCGGCGGCACTGGGGCGCCTACGGGGAGCGCCCGGACGACACCGAGCTGCCGCCCTACGATCCCGAGGCCGATCCGATCCGCCACTACCGCAGCCCGGTGCACGACGTCGCCGTCTCGCACGACGGCCTGGTATACGTGGCCGATCGCACGAACGACCGCCTGCAGGTCTTCGAGAAGGACGGAACGTTCCTGCGCGAGGCGTTCGTGCGTCCGGCCACGCTCGGCAGCGGCTCGGTCTCGGGGGTGACGCTGTCGGTCGATGCGGACGAGCAGTGGCTGTTCATCCCCGACGGCACGAACAACGTCGTCTGGATCCTCGATCGCGCGACGCTGACCGTCCGCGACCACTTCGGCCGGATGGGGATGTACGCCGGCCAGTTCCACCGGCTGCACAACCTGGCTGTCGACTCGCGCGGCAACCTGTACACCACGGAGGTCAACTCCGGACAGCGAATCCAGAAGTTCGTGCGCCTCGGTGGGCCGGACGACGCGCAGCCGTAGCCCTTGCGGCAGGACGGGAGGAGCCAGATGACAGAGTCGTTCGACACGCTGTTGAAGCAGTACGAGGACGGCCGCCTGACGCGGCGGCAGCTGCTGGGCGCCCTCGCGGTCCTGGCCGCCCCCGCGGCGGCCGGGGCACAGGGCAGCCCGGTGCGGGCGCGCTCGCTGCAGCACGTCAACCTCGGCGTCGCGAACCTCGATCGGTCGGAGCAGTTCTACCGCAACCTGCTCGGCCTGCCGCCCCGCCGCTACATCGTCGGCGACGCCTACGCGCTCGATTTCCCGGACGGCGGCCTGATCAGCCTCTGCCCGGTCGAGGGCGGCAACTGCAGCCTGACCGCGGGCAGCGCGGTGGCCG
Source organism: Vicinamibacterales bacterium (assembly GCA_963665465.1). Classification (GTDB taxonomy): domain Bacteria; phylum Acidobacteriota; class Vicinamibacteria; order Vicinamibacterales; family UBA8438; genus JAAXGX01. The sequence continues at coordinate 763,638 of OY762226.1, read as the reverse complement.
GCGAGATCGACCACTTCGGCGTGGGCATCGAGAACTTCGACGCGGAGCGGGTGGCGGGTGCGCTCGAGGAGGCCGGCTTCGAGGGCGTGCGGCAGGCCGGACCGACCAGCGTCCTGGTTCCGGACCCGGACGGCCTGATCGTCCAGCTCTCGGCCGCGACGGAGCGCTTCGAAGGCACGCCGCCCGACCGGGGCTGCTGACGCCCGGCAACACGGGCGCGCCCGAGCAGGCGGCACCTGCCGCAACCTGAACACCGCCGCCGCGTCGGGCCGCGAGTCAGCTTCTCATTGCCGAGAAGACGGCTCCGTGGGCGTCCACGATGCGCTTCATCGCCTCCTGGTCGGGATCGAGCGACCACGCTCCGCGCTCGGACGTGCCCCCCAGGACGATGCCGTCGCTGCGCGGCTGCATGTGGATGCCGAGGCCGCCGTCCCGGGACGAGCCCGGCAGGCCGCCGGAGGTTCCGTAGTCCACTTCCGGCTGGGGCACGAGGACGGTGAGCTGTCCCTTGAGCGGCACCAGCTCGTCGTCGCCAAGGAGGTCGCGCGCGCCGAGCCCGGTGCAGTTGATCACGAGCGATTCGTCCAGCTCCGTCAGTTGCCTCGGTTCGGCGAACCTGCGGATGACGATTCGCCCGCCGAACGCGACGACGTCGCGGACCAGGGCATCGAGATAGATGGACGGCTCGATGCGCATCTGGATGCGCCGGTTCGCGTACCGGGTTGGAAAGGGATGCTCTCCCGGTCCCAGCAGCGTCGTACCCGTGCGAAGGTGCGCCGGAAGCAGCGGCTCCTCGTCCCCTGCGCCCTGGCCGGGTGCGCGCGGTGCCCTGGCTCCCAGCGCGTAGCTTGCGAGCCAGGACACGCCGTATCCCCTTCCCACGAGCAGTTGCAGCTGGCGGTAGGAGAGCTCCGCGGCTGCACGGAACTGCGCGTCCCACGCGGGGGAACGCAGGTCGTCGTCAACGAGCCCCGATGTCGGGGTGAACCCTGCGAACGACATGTTCGAGGTCGTGTTCGGGGGCACCGCCATGGCGTAGATGGTGACGTCGAACCCGTGTCGCTGCAGTTGACGCGCGGCAGTGAGGCCCGCCACCCCGCAGCCGATAACGGCCGCCCGGCGGCTATCGTGGGCGAGGGCCAGCTCGGCGGCCATGCGGCCCGTGCCCCAGGACAACGACATGCCCGCGCCGCCGTGGCCGTAGTTGTGGATCACCGTGGTGTCGTCCAGCCGGTCGACGGCCAGCAGGAACCCTGACGGGCGGTGGGGACGCAGCCCCACGGTGGTGCGGATGATCCGGTCCCATTCCGCGCGCACCGGCGCCAGCCGCAGCGGGGGCCGGACCACGGACCGGGAGCGCACCGCGCACCCGCTCAGCCCGGCCCCGATCAGAGCCCTGCCGCCGATCTTCAGTAGGGTCCTTCGGTCCATCGACGTCTCCTGCGGTCGGGGCGACTCTGGAGGAGCTCGCACGATTGAGGGGGGCGGCAGGCGGCATGGCGCGCCCGGCAGGATTCGAACCTGCGGCCCTCAGCTTAGCAGGCCGACCGCTCCACGTGCCCCGAGGTGCTCCCCGGAGACGGGACGTCGCCAAGCGCATCGCCTCCGGCACATCCCCGAGGGCATGGGCGTGCGGTCATCCGCTGCCGGAGTGGCCGTCGCGCACCTGTGGCGTAACATGTTCGACGGCCTTGCAATGGAGCGGGCCGTCCGCAACTCGTCGACGGTCATCCCAATGCGGTAACGGGCAGCGCCGGAAAGCCCATGGCGATTTTCGTCACCGATCGAATCAGTCTTGGCGAGGACGAGATTGGCGAGCAGTTCGTGCGTGCGCCGGGACCCGGCGGGCAGAACGTCAACAAGCTCGCAACCGCGGTCCAGCTTCGCTTCGATGCGCGCGGGTCGACATCGCTGCCGGACGACGTCCGCACCCGGCTCCTCGAGCTCGCGGGGGCGCGGGCGACGAAGCACGGTGAGATCCTGATCAACGCCCACCGCTTCCGTACCCGCGAGCGAAACCGCCAGGATGCGCTCGAGCGGCTCGTATCGCTCGTGCGCCGGGCCACGGTCGTTGCCAAGACGAGACAGGCGACGCGACCCAGCCTGGCGTCCAGGCGGCGCCAGGAAGAGAAGAAGCGCCGCCGGGCCCAACTCAAGCGCGCCCGCCGGCCACCCGACCGGGACTGAGGCTCACCTCGGCCGCAACGCGTAGCGGTGGGGCGACGTTCTCGGCCGACCAGCGGCGCAATCCAGAGAAAAAGAGCTCTCCGCTGGAGGAGGGAGGCCCGAGGAGATGGCGCGCCCGGCAGGATTCGAACCTGCGACCCTCGGCTTAGAAGGCCGATGCTCTATCCAGCTGAGCTACAGGCGCGTCGCGTGTTGCGTCGCCGACGTTTCCGAGATCCCAATGATACGGCACGGGCAGACTGATGGCTCCTCGGCTGACGGCCCGGATCGGCTGGCGGGCGCCGTGCGTCAGTCGTTCGCGCCCAGCGCGCGGAGCCGTGCCGCGATCTCCGGGCGCGTCGCGCGCAGTCCGTTCGTGCCGGGGACCGGCAGGCTCGACTCGGCGAGGGTCAGCGGCGTCACGCCGTCGTCGTTCGTCGCGTCGAGATCGGCGCCGTGGGCGGCAAGCAGGTCCACGACCGGGGCGAAGCCGGCAAGCACGGCGTCGTGGAGCGGGGTGTTGCCGCGCTCGTCGCCCTGATTGACGTCGACGCCGAGGTCGAGGACGGTACGCGCGAGCTCGAGAGTCAACCGCTCCATGTCGGCCCGGTCCATCTCCGGGGCGTCGACGCGGTTGCGCCGGTTCTCCCGCGGGTTGCGGGAGACGCCCATCGCTGCCTTGAGCGACGACATCCCGTTGGCGGGGAAGACGTGCGGGTCGGCCCCGCGGTCGGCCAGGAGCCGGGCGATCGCCAGCTCCCCGTAGCGCGCCGCGAGCCAGAAGGCGTTGCCGCCCACCGCCTCGTGCCGGATGCTGTAGTCGGCGCTGAACCGCCGCCCCGGGGTGCCCCGCTCCACGACCGCATCGATGTCCGCGCCGTGATCGAGGAGCGCTTCCGCCAGGGCGGCCTCGCTCCGCAGCACCGCGGCGTGCAGCGCGGTGTAGCCGGCGCCGGCGGCGTTCGGGTCGGCGCCGTTGTCGAGGAGATGGGCCGCCAGGGGGGCGTGGCCGCTGTGGGCGGCGATGACGAGAGCGCTGGTTCCGGCCGCGGCGTCGTCGTTGACGTCGGCGCCCGCCTCGAGGAGGACGCGCGCCGTCTCCACGTCGCCGTGGCGGGCGGCGAAGAGGAGCGGCGTCGAGCCGCCGTGCGCCATGCGGAAGTTGCCGCTCGTATTGGTGTTGCCGGCGGTGTTCTCGAGCTGGCGCCAGACCCGCGTGCGGGCGTGCACGTCCGCTCCGTGCCGGGTCAGCCGGCGCACGACGCCGGCGTGCCCCTGCGCCGCCGCCCACATCAGCGCCGTCTGGCCGCGCTCGCGCTCCGCGGCGTTCGGGTCGGCGCTGTGCGCGAGGAGGGTGTCGACCACCCGCCGGCTGCCGCCCCGCGCGGCGGCCATCAATGGCGTCTCGCCCATCCTGAGCGCCACGTTGGGGTCGGCGCCGGCCGCGAGCAGCCGCGCGACGATCCGCGCGCTCCCGTTCGTGGCCGCCAGCCACAGGGGCGTCGCGCCGAGCGCGTTGGCCGCGTCGACGTCGGCGCCCGCCGCGATCAGCAGCGCCGTGGTCTGCGCGTCGTTGCGGTGGGCCGCCCAGTGGAGCGCGGTCGCGCCGTCGCCCTGCGGGGCGTTCACGTCGGCGCCCGCCGCGAGCAGGGCGCGCACGCGGGCGGCGTCGCCCGCCCTGACCGCCGCAGTCAGATCGGGTTCCCCGTGCGCATCCGCGGGAGCCCCCGTCGCCAGGACGATGACCGCCGCCAGCAGGGGCACGAGCCGTTCCGCCGGAGATCCGTGCAGCATGGCGCTATGCTACCCCAGTCGGGTCGCGGCATCACGATTGACACCCCGCCGGCGTTCGCACAGACTACCGGGAGCCATGATCCCTGCGCGTGGCCGATGGTTGCCGGTCCTGGCCGCAGCGGCCGTCGCCGTGCCGGCGCTGTTCGCGTCGGCGGGGCCGGCCGCGGCGCGGCAGGAACCCCTCGCGGCGGACGCCGTCCGGCTGCGGCAGACGCTCGACCGCTACTGCGTCGCCTGCCACAACGACCGCCTTCGCACCGCCGGTCTGACCCTCGACGGGCGCGACCTGTCGCAGGTCGGGGCGCACGCGGAGGTCTGGGAGAAGGTCGTCGCGAAGCTCCGGACGCGGACGATGCCGCCGGTGGGTCGGCCGCGGCCCGCCACCGGCACCTACGACGCCGTGGCGGGCTGGCTGGAGTCCGAAATCGACCGCTACGCCGCGGCGCATCCCCACCCGGGGCGCACCGAGGCGTTTCACCGCCTGAACCGCGCCGAGTACGCCAACGCCATCCGCGATCTGCTGGCGCTCGACGTCGACGTGGCGGCGCTCCTGCCGGCGGACGACATCGACGAGTACGGCTTCGACAACATGGCCGACGTCCTGACGGTCTCGCCGGCCCTGATGGAGCGCTATCTCGCGGCGGGTCGCAAGATCGCCCGGCTGGCGGTCGGGGAGACTCCGCCGGGGCCCGGCACCGACATCTACCGGGTGCCGATTCTCCTGGTGCAGGACGATCGGGTGGGCGACGACGTGCCGTTCGGCTCCCGCGGCGGGATCGGCATTCGCCACTTCTTCCCCGTTGACGGCGAGTACGACCTGGAGATCGGGCTGCACCGCAACTACGTGAACTACGTGCGCGGCATGGGGTCGCGCCACGAGCTGGAGGTGCGGCTCGACGGCACGCTCGTGCGGTCGTTCGTCTTCGGCGGGGAGGAGCCGGAGGGCGTGCAGGCGCCGGCCAGCTACGCGGGCAACCAGTTCGGCGATCCGGCCTGGGAAGAGTACATGCTCTACGCCGACGCCAACCTGCGGGTGCGCTTCCCGGCCAAGGCCGGCCCGCACGTGGTCAGCGTCGCGTTCGTGCGGCGCTTGACGGAGCCGGAGGGCGTGCTCCAGCCGCGCCAGAGCATCTTCGCGGTGGCCGTCAACGAGATGCGGGACGGCTACGCAGCCGTCGAGCACGTGGCGATCGGCGGTCCCTACGCCAGCGCCGGTCCGGGCGACACGCCCTCCCGGCGCGCCCTGTTCACCTGCCGGCCCGCGAGCGCGGCGGCGGCGGACGAGGAGGCCTGCGCGCGGGAGATCCTGACGTCGCTGGCGCGGCGCGCCTACCGCCGCCCGGTCGCTGCGGGGGACCTCGCGACGCTGATGGACTTCTACCGCGCCGGCCGCGGGGGCGGCAGCTTCGACGCCGGCATCCAGCACGCGCTCGAGCGCGTGCTGATCGCGCCCGACTTCCTGTTCCGGGTAGAACGCGACCCCGTGGACATCGGGCCGGCCACCGCCTACGTGCTGACCGACCTCGAGATGGCGGCGCGGCTGTCGTATTTCCTGTGGTCGAGCGGCCCGGACGAGCAGCTCCTCGCCCTCGCCGAGCAGGGCCGGTTGAGCGACCCGGAGGTGCTCGGCCGACAGGCGCGCCGGATGCTGGCCGATCCCCGGGCGAAGGCGCTCGTTCGGAACTTTGCGGGCCAGTGGCTCTACCTGCGCAATCTGCGGGGCGTCACGCCGGACGCACTGGCCTTTCCGGAGTTCGACGAGAACCTGCGGGAAGCGTTCCGGCAGGAGACCGAGCTTTTCGTCGAGAGCCTGATTCGCGAGGATCGCAGCGTCCTCGACCTGCTCGCGGCCGACCACACGTACGTGAACGAGCGGCTCGCGCGGCACTACGGCCTGCCGGACATCTACGGCAGCCACTTCCGGCGGGTGCGGCTCGACCCGGAGGTGGCCGAGCGGCGCGGCGGCATCTTCGGCCACGGCAGTCTCCTCACCGTGACGTCGTACCCCAACCGAACGTCGCCGGTGCTGCGGGGCAAGTGGGTGCTGGCCAACATTCTCGGCACGCCGCCGCCGCCGCCGCCGGCCGACGTGCCGGACCTGCCGGACCGCGGCGAGGACGGGGGGCCGGCGACGGTGCGGGACCGGCTGGCGCGCCACCGGGAGAGCCCGGCCTGCTCGGTCTGCCACGCGCCGATGGACCCGCTGGGGCTGGCTCTGGAGAACTACGACGCTGTCGGCAAGTGGCGCGGGACGGGCGAGACCGGTCAGCCGATAGACGCCTCGGGCAACCTGCCCGACGGCACCGTGTTCGAGGGGCCGACCGGGCTGCGGACGCTGCTGCTGGAGCGGCGCGAGCTGTTCATCGGCACCCTGACGGAGAAGCTCCTGGCGTACGCGATCGGGCGGGGACCGGAGTACTACGACCGCCCGACGGTGCGCGCCATCACCCGTGCCGCGTCCGCGGAGGACTACCGCTGGTCGGCGATCGTCGTCGGCATAGTGAAGAGCACACCGTTCCGCATGCGGAGGTCAGCCTCATGATCATCACCAGGAAGGCGATTCCCCGCCGTACCGTGCTGCGGGGATTGGGTGCGTCGCTCGCGTTGCCGCTGCTCGACGGCATGGTGCCGGCGTTCGCGGCGATGCGGAAGACCGCGGCGGCGCCCGTGAAGCGGCTCGGGATCGTCTACGTCCCGAACGGGATGATGATGAACGACTGGACGCCGTCCACCGCGGGGTCCGGGTTCGACTTTCCGACCATCCTCGAGCCGCTCGAGCCGTTCCGGCGGCACGTGGAGGTGTTGTCGGGCATGCACGGCGTCGACGGCGAAGGCCCGCACGCCCGCTCCTCGACGCGCTTCCTCACCGGCGTCGGGGCGAAGCCCGACAACGGCTCGGATCTGTCGGCCGGGGTCTCGATGGACCAGCTCGCGGGCCGAGCACTGGGACGCGAGACGCAGCTTGCGACGCTCGAGCTCGCGCTGGACGGGCGCGACTTCGCCGGCTCGTGCGACGACGGCTTCAGTTGCGCCTACACGAACACGATCGTGTGGGCGAATGATACGACGCCGCTGCCGATGGAGAACAACCCGCGCGTCGTTTTCGAGCGTCTCTTCGGCGACAGCGGCAGCACCGACCCGGCCGTCCGCAGGGCGCGGCTCCGCAAGGATGCCAGCCTCCTCGATTCGGTCACCGAGCGGGCCGGCGAGCTGTCGCGCGAGATCGGTGCGCGTGACCGCGCCAAGCTGGCCCAGTACCTCGACGCTGTCCGCGACGTCGAGCGGCGCATCCAGATGGCGGAGGCGCAGAGCGGGCGCGAGCTGCCGGTCGTCGATCAGCCGGCCGGGATTCCCGGCACGCTCGGCGAGCACGCCAGGCTGATGTTCGACCTGCAGGCGCTCGCCTACGAGACGGACCTGTCGCGCGTGGTCACCTTCATGATGGGCCGCGAGATCACCGGCCGCACCTACGCCGAGATCGGGGTCCCCGACGCCCACCATCCGATCTCGCACCACCAGCGCGACGCCGCCAAGCTGGCGAAGCTGACCAGGATCAACCAGTACCACGTGCAGCTCTTCGCGGAGTTCCTGGCGCGGCTCGAGGCGACCCCGGACGGGGACGGGACACTGCTCGACCACTCGATGATCGTCTACGGCGCCGGCATGGCCGACAGCAACGCGCACGCGTCGCAGGACCTGCCGATCCTGCTCGCCGGCGGCGGGGCGGGCACCGGCGGCCGGCACGTTTGCTACCCGCAGAACACGCCGCTGGCGAACCTGCACCTCAGCCTGCTCGACAAGCTGGGCGTGCCCGCCGAGTCGCTCGGCCATGCGAACGGCCGGTTGCCGCTGGATCCCCTGGCCGCGTAGTCTCGTGTGGCCGCCGGCGCCTTGTCGTGAGGCCTGGACCCCGGCGAGGAGTCTGCGCCGTGCAACGGTGCAGACTCCGCAAGGCGCGCACAGCGCGCCTCGGCGGGAGCGGCGCGGGGCGAAGGGGTCCCCGCAAGTGGACGCCGGGGGTTCGGGGCGCAGCCCCGTCCAAATCTGGATTTAGAACACGGCGATCGGGTTGATGGGCGAGCCGGTGCCCCTGGGCACGCGGACCGGGCTCGCCATGAACATGAACTCCCAGCGGCCGAGGCGGGCGGCGGTCTCCGCGGCGGCCTCGAGGTCGAGGTTGTCGAACAGGTTCATGCCGCGCGCCACGACGGTGAACTTGTGGATGACCGTCTCGTTGAACCCCGGGATGTTGTCGCGCAGCTCGTGGGCGGTGTCGCTGCCGAACAGGGCGACGTCGCGTTCGGCCAGCAGCGGCAGGAACGACGCGTCCATCCCGGCGTTGCCGCCGCCCTCGGCGCTCCGGCGCGCCCAGCGGCCCGTGCGGATCAGCAGGACGTCGCCCGGCTCGACCCGGGCGCCGGTGCGCTCCTCCCACTCCTCGATGTCCCGGCGGTAGACGCGGGTGCCGGGCGCCAGGTAGGGCACGCCGCGCAGGCGCGGGACGTCCACGAGCACCGCCTTCGTGACGACGCCGTCCTGCAGGCCGGTGATCCCCAGGTGCTCGCAGCCCCCGTCGGTCACCGTCTCCCGCATGTCGTGGCCGTTGAAGAGCTTGCCGCCGTACACCACGTGGCAGACGGCGTCGAGATGCGTGAAGAACCCCCCGTGGTAGTCGATGTCGAGCCGGTCGCGGATGCGATCCGGATCGAACGAGATGATCATGTTCAGCCCGAACGGCCGGTTCGGGTCGCTGCCCAGCTCGTCGCCGACGTCGTGGCCGAGCGAGACGGCCTCGCCGGTCTCGACGAGGGCCGCCGCCTGCTGGCGCTTGGCGGGCGTGATCAGGTTGGCCGCCCCGACCTGGTCGTCCGCCCCCCAGCGGCCCCAGTTCGACAGCTCGGTCATCCAACGCTCGAACTGCGCCTGCGTTGCGCCGGGAGCGTTCGTGGCGCGGAGGTCCGACTGGCCGTGGGCGGCATGCCCGGTGAGAGCGAGCAGGGCGAGGGCGAGCGGTGCGGCAAACCTCGTCATCGTCTGGGTTCTCCTCATGTGAGGCGGCCTGACAGCGCCGCGGCCCGGAAGCTATCACGAATCGCGCGGTCCAGCAACGGATGTCCCTGCCCCCGCCGCGGGCCTGCATGCGGGTGACGCCGCCGCACCGATTGTGGTAAGAACAGGGAGCCGCAAGCCGACTGACCTCTCGATCGGAAGATAGAGGAGACATTCGATGTCCACGACACAGAAGCGCAGCCGTCGCGACGTGCTGAAGGGCAGCCTCGCATTGGCCGGCATGGGTATGTTCGGGATTCCGGAATTGACCTTGCCGGCGCTCGCGCAGGGCGAGACCGTCGTGCCGTTCACCGATCTGCCGGACGTGATCAACTGGCGGCGGACGCCCGACCGGCGCCTGCTCGACATCCGCACCATCGACAGCGTCTACACGCACCGGGACGAGTTCTTCACGACGCAGCACTACGGGCACCCCGAGATCGACATCGCGAGCTACCGTCTCGAGGTGTCGGGCCTCGTCGACCGGCCGCTGTCGCTGTCCATCAACGAGCTGCGGTCGATGCCCAGCCGCAACCTCGTCTTCGGCTTCGAGTGCTCGGGCAACCGCGGGCCGCTCAACGGCCTGTCGAGCAACGGCCTGTGGACCGGGGTGTCGCTGCGCACGGTGCTCGAGCGCGCCGGCGTGCTGGACGCCGCGCGGGAGGTCGTCTTCCTGGGCGCCGACCACGGCGAGGAGGACGTGGAGTTCCGGGGCCGGACCTACACGGTGGACCAGCAGTACGGCCGCAGCCTGCCGCGCGACAAGGCGCTCTCGACCGAGCCGCTGCTGGCGTACGCGCTCAACGGCCAGCCGCTGACGCCGTTCCAGGGCTTCCCGCTGCGGCTGCTCGTGCCCGGCTGGTACGGCGCGCCCAACGTGAAGTTCCTGGCGGAGATCCACGTGCAGGAGGACGCCTACCTCGGCAAGTACCAGGCGCGCTGGTACCGCACCCTGAAGGGCGAGATGGTCAACGGCGAGATGAAGTGGAAGGAGACGGCCATCACCCGCATGCGCCTCAAGTCGTACATCGCGCGCGTCAGCACCGACGGGACCCGGCACCAGGTGTTCGGCGTCGTGCTCAACGACGGCACGCCCATCCGCTCGGTGGAGGTCAAGGTGGACGACGGGGCGTGGCAGCCCGCGGAGCTGAGCTCGGCCACCCGCGCCAAGTACGGCTGGAAGTGGTTCACCTACGACTGGCACGGGGCCACGCCGGGCGAGCACACCGTCGTCTCGCGCGTGACGGACGTCAACGGCCAGGTGCAGCCGACCGCCGAGGAGCTGGAGGTCAAGATGACCTTCCTGGAGCACAACGCCCAGCACCCCCGCACGGTGATGATCGGGTAGCGGTTGGAGGGGAGCCCGCGGCCGCGGGCTCCCGATTCTCCGCATGTCCGGCAGGGGCGGCAGTCTGGCGCAGGCTGTCGTCAAACCTGCACTGCCCCCGTTCTTTCACATGTCGCGCGTCCCGGGTCCAACCAACCACGTGGCGATTCCGACAAGACGAACGATCCTCGCGCCCGGAGGAATCGGATGCTGAGCCGCCTGAAGCTGGAGAATTTCAAAGCATGGCGCGAGGCTGACCTTGCCTTCGGCAAGGTGACCGGATTCTTCGGGACGAACAGTGCCGGCAAGAGCAGCCTTCTGCATCTTCTCCTGCTCCTCAAGCAGACTAGGAACGCTACCGACCGCGGCATCGTTCTGGACTTTGGCGGGCCGTCGGCCATGGTGAACATGGGGACATTCGAAGATGTGGTTCACCGACATGACAAGAGCCGGGAAATCGGTTGGCTCCTTGAATGGGCGCTGCCGAAGACGCTGACGATCGACAATCCGTTCGTCCCGTCCTCCGACCCGCTGTTCCGGGGTGCCCACCTCCAGACGCGTTGTGCGGTGGGATTTCGACACAAGAGCATCTGGCCCCGCGAACTCGCGTACCGCTTTGCTGACATCGATTTCCAGTTGCGACCGGCCGTACCATCGAAGCAGCAATTCGAGCTGGCAACCGACACACCGGAGTTCAGCTTCGTGCGCAACCAGGGGCGTCCCTGGCCCCTTCCCCATCCGATCAAGAGTTACCTCTTTCCTGGTCAGGCAAAGAGCTACTTTCAGAATGCCCATTTCCTTGGAGACTTCGAGCTGGCCTACGAGAATCTGATGGACTCCCTCTATTACCTCGGACCGCTGCGTGAGTACCCGCGACGCGAGTATCACTGGGCCGGCTCAAGCCCGGAGGACGTCGGCCAACGCGGTGAGCGTACGATGGACGCCATTCTCGCCGCGACGGCCCGCGAGGAGACGAGGAGCCTCGGATTCCGCAAACGGCACAAGTCATTTCAGGCAATGATCGCCCACTGGCTGCATGACCTGGGACTGATTCACGACTTCCGTCTGGAGGAGATTGCCAAGGGAACCAACCTCTACCGCGCGATCATTAGGACATCGGCGTCGAGCGTGGAGACGTTGCTGACGGACGTTGGATTTGGCGTGTCACAGATCCTTCCGGCGTTGGTACTGCTCTATTACGTGCCGAAAGGTTCGACGGTGATTATGGAGCAGCCCGAAATCCATCTTCATCCGGCCGTGCAGAGTGGCTTGGCGGACGTGATGTTGAACGTTGCCCGCGTGCGAAACGTACAAATTGTCGTGGAGAGTCACAGCGAGCACCTCTTGCGGCGTCTGCAACGGCGCGTCGCGGAGCAAGAGGTCTCCTCCGAGGATGTCAGATTGTACTTCGTCTCGTCGAATCGAGGCTGGGCGCAGGTTGGCGACCTGGTACTGAACAAATGGGGCGAGATTGAGAATTGGCCCGACAAGTTTTTTGGAGACGAGATGGGTGAGATCGCAGCGATCGCCGAGGCTTCCTTGAGGAGACAAATGGAGGAATCGGGGTGATGGCATTCGTCGTGGATACGAACGTTGCGGTCGTCGCGAACGGTCGGGAGACGGACGCGGATGTTGCTTGTCGGTTGAGCTGTGTCGAAACGCTCAGGACCTTGGTGGCCGAAGAAGTTGTTGCCATCGATGACCGGTGCCTTATCCTGCAGGAGTACATGAGGCGCCTGAATGTCTCGGGCAGGCCGGGTGTGGGCGACGCATTCTTCAAGCATGTATGGGATCGTCAGTGTCAGGATGAGCATGTGCAACGGGTTGTGGTGACGCCGTGCGATGACGATCGCCGGGGCTTTGAGGAGCTGCCGGACAATACCTTTGACCGCTCCGATCGAAAGTTCCTTGCGGTCGCGCTCGTCGCAAGGGTGCACGTCGTGAACGCTACCGATAGCGATTGGCAAGAGCACCAGGCATTGATGGATCAACTGGGAGTGGAAGTCAGGCAGCTTTGCCCGCAGTACCGTCGGGCTGGAGGTCACCGAGGCCGGTGATCGAACGAGGCGATCGCAGTGTGGCACTGAGTGCCAAGTATCCGAGTACGCCGTACTGGCCGTGGTCGCCGGCGCTTGGTCGTGACGACGACGTGCACCGTGATCCGGCGCGATTCGTCGGAGATGCGGTCGTCGTAACCGAGAAGTTGGATGGAGGGAATACGCTTCTGCACGGTGGCCGGGTGTACGGACGCAGCGTGTCGCTTCCCTCCGACGCCAAGTGGATGGCAATGGTCAAGAAGCACCACGCCTGGAAGGTGAACGAGCCCGACGTCTATCTGTACGGCGAGGACATCTACGGCGTGCACAGTATCATTTACGATCCAGTGGCGGAGCGGGCGACCTTCTACGCTTTTGCGCTTCGGGACGGGGGAGGAGCATTCGCTGCTTTTGCCGAGGTCGAGGCTTATGCAACGCGGCACGGAATACCGCTCGTGCCTGTCTTGTTCAAGGGTTGCTTCCGGTCGGTTGGGGAGATACGCGCGTTCGTGGAGTACGCACACCGCGGGCCTTCGGCGCTGGGCGGCGAGCGCGAAGGTGTCGTGGTGCGGTTGGCGCGCGGGTTCCCGGCGGTGGAGTTCGCGGACAATGTTTGCAAGAGTGTTCGTCTGGAGCACGTGCAGACCGACGAACACTGGACCAGGAATTGGACTCCGTGCCGGATTGCCCGCGGATCGACGGGTGCGTAGTGGTTGCGAGGGGCAAGAATGCAGCTTGCCGTTGCCTTTGCTGCAACCTCAAGACGGGAGAGCGGGGATGCTACGAGCAACGGTGCACGTGACTTGAGGCCGGGATTGCTGCGGCGCGACGGAGAGTTGTGGGGCGCGCGGCACGCGCGCCGCGCCGATAATGGAGATCAGAGGAGACAGGACCATGATCCATCGTTGTGCCGTTGCGTTGCCGGCCGTCCTCGCGCTCGTATTGCTCGCTCCGGCGGCGGCGTCAGCCCAGGCAGCCGCGCTCGCGGAGGCCGGCGGAGCCTCGCACCGGACGCCGTGGGGCGATCCCGACCTGCAGGGCACGTGGACGAACACGACGACGACGCCGCTGCAGCGTCCCGCCGACCTGGCGGACAGGGAGTTCCTGACGGCCGAGGAGCACGCTGTCCGGGACCAGCAGGTCGCTCTCAGCGTCGACCTCGACAACCGCTACCCGGAAGGCGATGGGACGCCGGTGTCGGTCGGGGCCTACAACAACTACTGGATGGAGCGGGGGACGCTCGGCAACCGCACGTCGCTGATCATCGATCCGCCGGACGGGCGCCTGCCGCCGGTGACGCCGGAGGAGGCGGCGCTGCAGAGCCGGGGCCACGTCTCCACGTTCTCCAGCAGCCGGTTCGACTCGGTGGAAGACTTCAACGCCCTGGACAGGTGCATCTCGCGGGGCATGCCCGGGGCGATGATGCCCGGCTTCTACAACCACAACTACCAGATTCTGCAGACCCCGGACCACGTCGTCATCCTCGTCGAGATGGTTCATGATGCACGTATCATCCCGCTCGACGGGCGTCCGAGCCCGCCCGCGGCGGTGCGGCAGTGGATGGGCGACTCGCGCGGCCGCTGGGAGGGCGACACGCTGGTCGTCGAGTCGACCAACTTCGCCGACAAGGTGAACGGCCGGCAGGAGCTCGGCCACACCCAGGGCGGCGGCACGGTTTTCGGCGGCGACGAGAACCTGCGGCTGATCGAGCGCTTCACGCGCGTCGACGACGACACCGTCGACTACGCGTTCACGGTGGTCGACCCGACGGTCTGGGAGGCGCCCTGGACCGTGTCGCTGCCGATGACCGCCATCGACGGGCCGCTGTTCGAGTACGCCTGCCACGAAGGCAACTACGCGATGACCAACATCCTCGCCGGCGCGCGCGCCGAGGAGGTGCCGGCCCGGTAGGCGTCTGCCGTCGAACGGATTGCCGGTCGGCCGGCCAGCCGCGGCCGGCCGGCCCCTTCTATATCTCCGACAGATACGGCAGCCTGCCGGTGCTGTCGCCGAACTGCTCGACGGGCACGCCGAGCTTCCCGAGCACCGACACGTAGAGGTTCGTCAGCGGCGTGTCGTCGGCGTAGCGCAGGTGCCGCCCGCCCTTCAGGCGCCCGCCCGCGCCGCCGGCCACCACGACCGGCAGGTCCATGTGGAAGTGGATGTTGCCGTCGCTGATGCCCGAGCCGTAGATCAGCGCGGCGTGGTCCAGCAGCGTGCCGTCGCCGTCTGGCGTCGATTGCAGCTTCTCCAGGAAGTACGCGAACTGCTGCATGTGGAAGGTGTTGATCTTCGCCAGCTTCTCCAGCTTGGCCGGGTCGTTCTGGTGGTGCGAGCACGCGTGGTGCGCGTCGGGCACGCCGATCTCGGGATAGGCGCGGCCGCTCACCTCGCGGCTGAGCATGAACGTGCCGACGCGGGTCAGGTCGGTCTGATACGCCAGGGCCAGCAGGTCGAACATCAGCCGCGAGTGCGCCTCGAACGTGTCCGGAATGCCCACCGGCTGGTCGAAGCGCGGAATCTCCCGGTCGCTCTGCTCCTCGGCCATGTGGATGCGGCGCTCGACGTCGCGCACGGCGTCGAAGTACTGCTCGAGCTTCGTCCGGTCCCCGGGGCCGAGCGTGCGCTGGAGACCGGCCACCCGGTCGCCGACGTAGTCGAGCACGCTGCGGTCCTGACGGATGCGGGCCAGCCGGGCGGCGGCGTCGGTGCTGTCGGTCGAGCCGAACAGCCGCTCGAAGACGGCGCGCGGGTCGTTCTCCATCGGCAGCGGCGTCGTCGCCGAGCGCCACGCGATGGTGTTGGTGTAGGCGCAGCTGTAGCCGGCGTCGCAGGCGCCGAGCGTCTCCACGGAGTCGACGCCCAGTTCCAGCGAGGCGAGCTGCGTCTCGGCGCCCAGCGTGCGGGCCGCAATCTGGTCCATCGAGACCCCGGCGCGAATGTCGAGTCCCTCGGTCTTCTTCACGTGGACGCCGGTCAGGAATGTCGCGGAGGCGCGCGCGTGGTCTCCGATGCCCTCGCCCGGCCGCGGCACGGCCACCTTGTCGGCGAGGCCGGTCAGGACGTTGAGCTGGTTGCGGAACGGGGCGAGCGGCCTGAGAATCGGGGAGAGCTCGAACTCGCGGCCTTCGCCCAGCGGGGTCCAGGCCCGCATCTCCATTCCGTTCGGCACGTAGAACGCGCCCAGACGGCGCACGGGGTTGGCCGCCGTCGTACGCAGGGCGGCGTAGGCCGGCACCATGCCGTCGAGCAGCGGGAGCGCCAGCGACGCGCCGAGGCCGCGGAGGACGGTCCGTCGCGGGAGGTGTTTCTGGCTGATGAACATGGCCCGTGACCCTCTCTACTGTGCGCGCGCGGCGGCCGGATCGGGCATGCGCCGCATCCGGAACGGTGCGCTGTTGACGATTCCCTGCACGATGGACGACCAGCGGTAGCCGGCCGTCTCGGCCTCGCGCCGGATGGCGCGCACGGTCGGCGCGTCGCGGTAGTCGAGCCCCCGCCCGATCGCGTACGTCAGGAGCTTTTCGATGACGGTCCCGACGAACTCCGAGGCCCACGGCTCGGCCAGCAGGCCGCGGCGGAACTCGGCCGGCGTCGTGAACGGCGTGCCGTCGGGCAGCGTGCCGGAGGCGTCGATGGGCGCGTCCGCCTCGGCGTCGGACGATCGCCACTGGCCGACGGCATCGAAATTCTCCAGGGCGAATCCCAGCGGGTCCATCTTCGCGTGGCAGGCGGCGCACGTGGGGTTGCCGCGGTGCTGCTCCATGCGCGCCCGCACCGTGGCCGGCGCGCTCCCCTCGTCGTTCTCCACCAGCGCCGGGATGTCGGGCGGCGGCGGCGGCGGCGGCGAGCCCAGCAGGTTCTCCAGCAGCCACTTGCCGCGCACGACCGGCGAGGTGCGGTTGGGGTGCGAGGTCACGGTCAGGATGCTGCCGTGGCCCAGCAGGCCGGCCCGCCGCTCGTCCGGGTAGCGGACGCGCCGGTAGTGGCTGCCGTACACGCCCGGGATGCCGTAGTGCCGGGCGAGCCGATCGTTGAGGAACGTGTAGTCGGCCGCCAGCAGCTCGAGGATGCTGCGGTCCGCGCGCACCTGGCTGTCGAAGAACAGCTCCGTCTCGCGCCGGAACGCCTCCCGGAGGTTGTCGTCGAACGTCGGGAACAGCACCGCGTTCGGCGCCGCCGTGCGCAGGTTGCGCAGGAACAGCCACTGCCCGGCGAAGTTGGCGGTCAGCGCGTTCGAGCGCGGGTCGTCGAGCAGGCGCCGGACCTGCCGCTCGAGCACGGCGGGCTCGCTCAGCCGTCCGGCCTCCGCCAGCGCCAGCAGCTCGGCGTCCGGGATGCTGCTCCAGAGGAAGAACGACAGGCGCGAGGCCAGGTCGATGTCGGCGAGCCGGTACGGCGTCCCCGGCTCGACGTCCGCCGGGTGGCGCTCCATGCGGAAGAGGAACTCCGGCGACACGAGCAGCGCTTCCAGCGCCCACTGGATGCCGCTCTCGAAGCCGCCCGCCTCATGCCCGGCCTCGAACGACGCGAGCAACGGGTCGACGTCCGCGGCGGTGACGGGCCGGCGGAACGCGCGGCGGGTCAGGTCCGAGAGGATGTCGCGGGCGCAGGCCGTCTCGTCGGCCTGCCTTACCGGCGCGCACGAGAAGATCGCGCGCCGGGTGCGCACCTCGTCGCCGGCATCGGGCGTCCGTCCGTGGTAGGGACCGACCACCTGGATGCTGAAGACGATGGGGTTGATCGGCACGCGCGAGTACTGGAAGCTCGCCACCGGCGGATTCGGCGGGCGCGCATCGTACGGAATGCTGCGGTCGAGCGCGCCGATGAACGACGCGCTGACCAGCCGGGTGCCGGCCCTGACCGGGATGCGCACGTCGAGCAGGCCGCCGACCCCGACACCCGAGCCGGCCCGCCGGTTCCCGGACCTGTCGAAGTCGAACAGCTTGACCAGGGCGTGGTCCAGACGGAACTCGAGCTGGTGTCCGCTCCCGGATACCGGCTGGTTGAGCGGGCGCTCCAGGCTGATCCGGAACAGGTAGTCGCCGTCGAGGGGAAAGTGGTGGCGCACGGCGAGCCCGCCGCGCGAGCCGAACGGCAGGTCCTCGCTCATGCGTCCCTCCTGCAGCAGCAGGGGGGAGGTCTTGTACAGGGTGGCGCCGGGGCGCAGCGTCGGGTCGCCGACGGCGCGGCGGCTGATCTTGGCGGCCGCCGACAGGTAGCGGGCCAGCAGGCCGGGCGAGACGGTCAGCACGTCGCCGATGTTGTCGAAGCCGTAGCCCGAGTCGTCGGCCGGCAGCAGGGCGCGCGCGTCGATCTCCAGGCCGAGCAGGTCGCGCACGGCGTTGGCGTACTCGGCGCGGTTGAGGCGATGGATCTGCGCGGGCCAGCCCGGATCCGGGGCCGCCTGCGCCGCGCGGTCGAGCGCCGTCTCGAGATGGGCGACCAGCCCCGCGTAGGTCGCGGCGTCGGGGCGGGGGCGGCCGTCGGGCGGCATCAGCCCCGTCCGCAGCTTGCGCACGACCTTCTCCCACACCGCCGGGTCCCGGCCCACGTGCGCGATGTCGACGCGGTCGAGCAGCAGCCCGGCCGTTGCGAGCCGCTCGTTGTGGCAGGTGACGCAGTAGCGGCCGAGCGCCCGGCCGTACGCCGCGACGTCCGGCTGTCGCGGTGCCTGCGCCGCGGAGGACGCGGGCAACGCGGCCAGGATGGCGCCGAGCACGCCGGCAGCGGCAACGGTTCCCGCTCTCATCGCGCCGGCCCTCCGCCGCCGGTCGCGTCCTTGTCGCCGTACGACGTCAACCCGAAGTTGAGCTGCGTGCCGGCCTCCGGATCCGCGCCCAGCGAGAGCAGCAGGTCCGCGGTCTGCGGGTAGCTGACGTACGTGCCGCTGTAGAGGTACCCCTCGGCGAGCCGCAGCGGCGTCTGGTCCGCCCATGTGCGCGCGTCGAGGTCGGCCCCCTGCTCGACGAGGAACTCGATGACGCGGTGCGCCGCGTGGCGCGTGGCGCCGTGCAGCGCCGTCTCGCCGCGGTGCGTGGCGGCGTTCACGTCCAGACCGCGCTCGATGGCCAGGGCGATCGCTTCAATCGCCTGCGCTTCCTTCCAGATGAAGTACCCGACGTCCGTGGCGTGGCGCTTGGCGAGCCCTGCGGCGAGCATGAGCGCGTTCGCTCCGCCCTCGGCGGTCAGCAGCGGATCCGCGCCGTGCTCGAGGAGCAGCCGCATCATCGGCACGTCGACCGACTTGGCAGCCAGCATGAACGGCGTGGCGCGGATCTGGCTGACCCAGCCGGTGGTCAGGTACGGATCGCCCGGGATCAGGGCGTTGATGAACCGCTGCGGCATCCGGAGCTGCGTGTCGTTCGGGTCCGCCCCGTGCGCCAGGAGCGCTTCCGCCGCCTCGTGCTGCCCGGTGGCGCTGGCCACGTGCAGGGCCGTGTAGCCGGCTGCGGCCAGGTTCGGGTCGGCGCCGCGCGCGAGCAGGAGGGCCGCGACAGCCTGATTGCGGCCCCCGGGCAGCCGCCACAGGCCTTCCTCGATGCCGCGCTGCAGGGTGACGATCAGCGGGGTGGTGCCGTCGGCGGCCGTCTCGTTCACGTCGGCGCCGGCTGACACGAGGAGCCGCACGGTGTCCGCGTCGCCCGCCATGGCGGCATAGAGCAGGGGCGTGAACCCGCCCTGCGGCCGGCGGGGCTCGAGGTCGCCGTCCTGCTGCAGCTGGGAGATCAGCAGCGCCTGATTGTCGCGCAGCCGGCGCGGATTGCCGTCGTTCGCCGCGCTGCGGCGATAGCCCGTCTGCCGCGGCACGATGGCCTCGGTGCGCGCCGCGAGGTCGGCGCCCGTCTCGACCAGCACGCCGGCCACGGCCGCGTGACCCTCGGCGGCCGCGAACATCAGCGGGGTGAAGCCGCGCGAGGTCGTTGCGTTGAGGTCCGCGCCGCGAGCCACGAGAGCGCGCGCCACGTCGACCGCGCCGGCCCGCGCGGCGTGCATGAGCGCGGTCTCGCCGTTGGGACGCGCCGCCCGCGGATCCGCTCCCGCGTCGAGGAGCAGCGCGGCCAGCGGGCCGCTGCGGTTGGTGGCGGCCAGCATGAGCGGCGTCACGCCGAGCGCGTTGGCCGCGTTCGGGTCGGCCCCGGCCGCGAGCAGCTGGCCGGCGATCTCGACGTCGTCCCAGTGCGTCGCCCAGGCCAGCGCGGTGGCGCCGTCGGCCCGGCGCACGTTCACGTCGAAGCCGTCGTCCAGCAGCGCCCGCGCCGTCGCGCCGTCGCGCCGCTGCAGCGCCTGAATCAGCCGCAGGTCATCGCCGGCCGCCGGCAGACCGACCGTGCCCGCAACCACGAACACGGTCAGTGCGGCGGCCGACAGCCGCGTCGCAAGTGTCATTGGCAGGTGCGGGATTGCCGCCAGTATCCCGGAAAACGCGGGGCCGGCGCAAGGGGGCCGGCGAGTGCGGGGAACGCGGGGAGATCGATATAATGCGGACCTCCAAGGAGGCGCGACCATGAAACGCGGCACCACCGTTCACGTGCTCGGCGGGCTCGTCGTGGCGTTCGTAGCGTTGATCTACGCGCAGCAGGCCGTCGAGGAGGCCGCGCGCGCCTCCGCGGCGCCGGCGGCGCAGGCCGGAGGAGGCTACCAGGTCGATCCGTTCTGGCCGCAGGAGCTGCCCGACAACTGGCTGATGGGCCACGTGATCGGCGTGGCGGTCGACTCGCGCGATCACATCTGGGTGCTCCACAGGCCGGGGTCGCTGAGCGCGCGGGAGCGCGGCGCGGCCGACGATCCGCCGACCTCCGACTGCTGCGTGCCGGCGCCCCCGGTCATCGAGTTCGATCCGGCGGGCAACGTCGTGCAGGCCTGGGGCGGGCCGGGCGAGGGCTACGAGTGGCCGCAGAGCGAGCACGGCATCTTCATCGACTACAAGGACAACGTCTGGATCGGCGGCAACGGCGACGACGACGGGCTGGTGCTGAAGTTCACCCGCGACGGCACGTTCCTGCTGCACATCGGCACGCCCGGCGAGACGGGCGACAGCCACGACATCGAGCGGATGCACTCGCCGGCCGACATCGGCGTCGATCCCGACGCGAACGAGGTGTACGTCGCGGACGGCTACACGAACCGGCGCGTCATCGTGTTCGATGCCGACACGGGCGAGTACAAGCGGCACTGGGGCGCCTACGGCCGGGCGCCGGACGACGGCCCGCTGGCGCGCTACGACCAGAACGCCGACCCGCCGCCGATCTTCGGCGACACGGTCCACTGCGTGGTCCTCTCGAACGAGGGCCTCGTGTACGTCTGCGACCGGATGAACCACCGCCTGCAGATCTTCCAGAAGGACGGGACGTTCCTGTCCGAGGGCTTCATCGGCCGCGAGACGGCCGGCGCGTCCGTCTGGGACATCGACTTCTCGCACGACGACAATCAGTCGTTCCTCTACAACGCCGACGGCGGCAACCACTACCTGTGGGCCGTGCAGCGGGAGGGCCTCGAGACGGTCGACCGCCTCGGCCGACGGGGCCGGAACGCCGGCTACTTCGAGAGCCCGCACTCGGTCGCGATCGACTCGCAGGGCAACCTGTACATCGGCGAGACGCTCGACGGCCGGCGCATGCAGAAGTTCGTTCTGACCGGGGCCCAGTAGCGGCGAGGGCGGCGGGTTCGTCCCCGCCGCCCTCGCGATGACATGCGGCGGCCGGCGCTGCGAGCCGTTGACGCCATGCAGTGGACGACGGAGGATCTCGCGGAGTTCAGCGCCGCCTTGCGCGCTCAGCGGGTCGTCGACGAGCGGGACTGGCGCTGATCCCGAAGCTGACGTTCGACAGCGACTACCAGCGTGTGCCGGATCTCGAGCACACGTTGCTGGACCCAACCTGACGCGCCGCCGTCAGGTGCGCGAACCAGCGCCAGGCGATGCACGAGACCACGGCCGCGCCCAGCAGCGACCCGACCAGCGCGCCGCCGTAGGCCTGGTCCATTCCGCGATCGAGGATCTCGGGCACCGTCATGGCGGCCGCGGCCAGGACCACGAGGGCCGGATGGTCCCGCAGGACCCACACGTAGGCGCCCAGCAGCAGCGCGCCGCTCACTAGCCCGAGGATCGCCCAGGCCACCACGTCGTCCGGCGACGTTCCCGGCGCCAGCACCGCTCCCACGAGCACCAGCGCGACCGCGACGACCGCCTGCCGCCGCGTCCAGTGCGCGGAGAGCGTGTTGGCCGCCGTCACCACCAGCAGCGCCATCAGCGCCAGGGTGAAGTACCCCTGCACCGGTTCGACCGCCGCGGCAAGCCACGGAGCGACGGCGGACGCGGAACCGTAGGACGACCACGGCGGCAGGGCGCCGCCCAGCGCGCTGCCGGCCGCCGCGAGCGCTCCGAGCACCCCTAGACCCAGGGCCAGCCCCGTCCCCAGCGTGGGCGTGCGGTCCGCCTCCGTTTCCCCTCTCCCCGGCACGGCGGTGCAACCGGCCAGGAGTCCGAGCAGGGTCGCGATCAGGCCGGCGCCGATGAGAGCACCGGTCAGTCCGATGCCGAGCTGCAGCGGGAGCGGCTGGGCGGTGGACAGCGTGTTCATGAGCACGGGCCAGTTGCTTGCCGTCGCGACGACCGCGGCAGCCAGCGCGAGCCCTGCCACCGCCAGCGCGAGCCCGAGGTCGAACGCCCCGCGCGTCCAGCGGACCACGGCCAGGGCCGCGCCCGCCACCAGGAGCAGGCCGAGCACGATGGTCGACGCGAAACCGGCGATCGACAGCGCCGTCCCCCGCTGTTGGTCGGCCCGGCGCCACTCCTCCGGAAGGAAGACGTAGCGGCGCGTGTCGACCACCTCGTCGCCGGCTATCTCGATCGCCACGCGCGCCTCGCCGCCCGCGAGATCGCCGACTGCCGGGTCGCGGAAGGTGGATGTCCAATCCGTTCGCGCGGGCCGGCGCGTCGACTCGGCGGACACCTCGGGCAGGTCGGCGGTCGCGCCAGCGGCGGCAAGCGCTTCCCGCGCCAACGTGCGCGTCGCCGCTTCCGAGAGTCCGGCCCCGGCGGTATCTTCCGCGAGCCGGTGGCTTCGTCGCCCGGGCGCACCGTCCGGACCGACCCGGATGATGTGCTCCTCGGCGCGCGCCGCCACGTCCCCTTCGAAGCGGACGTACCGCACGTACCAGCGCGGCGTGGCCAGGTACTCGCCGAGCAGCGCGCGGTGCCGCTCCTCGCCCGCCTCGCTCCAGACGAAGCGGTGCGGAAGCCCGAGGCCGCTGATCACCCGGCTCGTCTCGGTCCACTCACTCGGGTCGACACCCTGCGTGGCCAGCACCTCGCGGGCTGCCGCCTCCGCCTCGGAGCGGCCCGCCTCGAGCCGCGGCGCCACGCTCGGGACCAGCGCGGCATACGCCCACAGGACGAGCCCCACCACGCCGACGGCGGCGACCGCCGGCAGGGCCGGCAGGCCCGCCGATTCCCGCACGGGCGCGGGCTCCGGCACAACCGGCGCCTCCGCCGCCGGCGGGCTCCAGGCCCCGTTTCGCAGCGCCGCCGGCGCCTCGATCCACCCCCCGCCGCGATAGCGGGCGCCGAGCGTCACCCAGAGCGGCGCCAGGAAGATCAATCCGAAGATCGCCCGATCCATCCAAGCGCCCGGCGCGGTGGACACGAACAGCGGGAGGCCGAACAGCACCGCGTCGAACGCGAAGTGCATGACGATGGCCGGCAGCAGGCCGCAACGGAGGTACAGGAGCCCGAAGATGGTTGAGGGAACGACCAGCTCGATGAGCCGCGCGTAGGACGGCTGCGTCGGATAGGCGGCGTGGCCCGCCCCGAAGATGACGATCTGCAGGACGAACGCCCCTGCTATCCAGGCCCGGCGGTTGCCGAGCCGATCCCCGATGAGCGCGGCGCCGGCCAGCGGGACGGCCCGGAACAGGCACTCCTCCCAGAAACCGGCCTGCAGCGAGATGGCGAGTGGACTGAGCCACGGCAGCACCGTGGCCAGCGAATCGGGGTTGACCAGCGCGTCGGACGGCGACCACCAGCCCAGGTAGCCGATGGTGAGCCAGTAGAACGCGACGAGAAACGCGAGGTCGATGCCGACGATCAGGTAGCCGGCCACGGTATGACCGAGCGCCGTCCACGAGCGCGCGCCCTCTCGCGACCAGACCCGCCAGAACTGCAGGTGCTCGGGGAACGCGCGCCGCGACAGGCTCTCGGCGGCCATGAACGAGAGCGTGAAGACGACGGTGAACGCCAGGAACGCGGCGATCTGTGTGGTCAACTGCTGAACGACGAAGCTCGTCTCGGAGGTCGCAGTGTCGTAGCGCATCCACAGCAGCGGCCACTGGTTCAGTCCGGCCAGGAGCTGCGCGAAGGCGATCGACCCGCCCCAGACGAGCGGCATGCGCCAAAGCACCCGCCGCTGGCGGAGCAGCACGATCAGCCCGACGCCGATGCCGCCGACGCCGTAGAGGAGGACCACGGCGAAGCTGCCGGCGATGGTGATGCCCTCGTTGGCCGAGCGCATCTCCTCGTAGCGGCGGTCGAAGGCCTCGGGGACCTGCAGGACGTGCGTCAGCTCGGTCAGGCGGTCGCCGCTCACGACGAGGCGCAGGCGAAAGCGGCCCTCGCCGGCCTGCGCGTCGGGCCGCTCGTAGACGAACGTGTGGTCGACCCGCCCGCCCGGGCGCTCCACCTCGGACGCCTCAACCGCCTCGTAGCGGTCGAGCGCGACGTTCCACGGAGCGCCGGTCCCGTTCTCGGCGATGGTGCGGGCCGCGTCCGGGGCGAGCGCGGCGCCCGGCGCATCCTCGGACCACCGCTCACGGAAACCGTAGGCCGCACCGTCGGGGCGGAAGCGCACCACCACCTCGCGCACCTCGCCGCCGCGGAAGTGCCGGACGACCCATTGATAGGGATGGAACGGGCCTTCGTCCAGCAGCCCGGCGAACGCGGCGGGCCCGCCCCCTTCGAGCTCGACGAAGCTGCGGGCGCGGTCGTCCACCCGGAACGTCGCTGCCTGCCGGTAGCCGGACGGCCCCCAGCCGTGGTTGTCCGCGAGCCGGCGCGCCTCGGACAGGGCCGTGGCGCGGTCCATCTCGAGGTCGAGCTCGGCGATGGGCACGGCGCGCGGGAAGTTGGCCACCGCGAACGCGGCGCACGCGACGGCGAATGCGGCGAATGCCGCCCAGAAGGCCGGTTTCCGGGACATGTCCTAACTCCGTGAGAACCCGAGCCGCCGGTGACCCCGGTCGAGGCGCCGTTGCGGGTCCAGCGGCTCGGCCAGTCGTTTTCCGCCGCCAGCGCCAGGAGTCTGCGCCGTGGAACGGCACAGACTCCGCAAGGCGCGCACAGCGCGCCTCGGCGGGAGCGGCGCGGGGCGCAGGGGTCCCCGCAAGCGGACGCCGGGGGTTCGGCGTAGCCCCGTCTGAATTCAGAACATCGCGATCGGGTTGACCGGGCTGCCGGTGCCGCGGGTGGCCTTGAGCGGGAGCACCATGAGCAGGAACGCGTAGCGTCCCTCCTCCGCGCACGCCTCGGCCAGCGGCTCGAGCAGGGCGTTGTCGATCAGCGCAACGCCGTAGTTGAACAGCACGCCGTGGACGGGGAAGGCCAGACCGTACGGATCCGGCCGCGAGTCCATCATGTCCCAGCCGAGAAGCGACACGTCGTGATCGCGGATGAACCTGGCGCAGGTGACGCCGAGGCCGGGGCGGTCCCCGCCGGCGTACTGGTTGCCGGCGCGCACGTACGCCTCCCGGCCGCTGTGGACGAGGAGCGCGTCGCCCGGCTCGACCTCGACGCCCTGGGCCTGCGCGATCTCCTCGAGCTCCCAGCCCTGCACCGGCCGCTCCGGCGTCACGTGCGGCTCGCCGCGGTGGCGCGGCACGTCGAGCAGCACGCCGCGGGTGATGATGCCGTCGCCCCAGGCGCCGACCGCGCCGAACGCGGCGCCCTGCGTGGTCACCTCGGCCTCGGGGTCGCGGCCCTGCCACATCCCGTCGCTGTCCCACATGTGGCACAGCGCGTCGATGTGGGTCATGGTCTGCCCGTGGTAGATGAAGCCGTAGTAGTCGGAGACGGCGCCGGCGCCGCCCGGGCGCGGGCTGATGCGGAGGAAGTGCTGCTCCGGCTCGAAGGGGCGGCTCAGCGACACCTTGCGGCCGCTCGCGACGAGCCCGGCCGCCGCGGCGCTCTTCTCCGGCGTGATGAGGTTGACGGCGCCCTTCTGGTCGTCGTCTCCCCAGCGGCCCCAGTTGCGGCGGTCCGTGTACCACGACTCGACCTCCGCCTGGGACGGCATGCGCGGGTCTGCCTGCCCGGCGGGCGGCGCCGCGGCGGCCGCGACCGTTGCCTGCTCGTGCCGCGCGAGGAGCTCCGACGGGGAGAAGGTGTCGGCGGCCTGTGCGCCGCCGGCGCGCAAGCCAGGCGCCCCGTTCGACGCCAGGGCCCGCGGTCGGCCAACGATGCCCGCGCTGCCCGCGGCCGCACCGACTGCCGTCAGAAACCGTCGTCTCGAAGTGGCCATCGTCTGCCTTCCTTTCCAGCCTTGCCCCGGCGCCCGCGGCCCGGAACCGGGCGGCCCGGCGTGGCGCGAGCGGTTCATGCTACCGCAGCCGGGAGCTGGTTGCCACGCCCCGCTCGGCCGCGCTCGCAACCCGTGCGGATCGGCCACGGGGCGCATACAATAGGGACACGACGAACCGGGAGGAGGCAACATGAGCGGACGCACACACGCGCCACGGCGGAGGCGTTCACGGCTTTGGCTGGCGGTCGCGGCGCTCGGCGCCGCGCTGGCCGCGGGCGCGGCCATGCCGGCGGCCGAGAGCGCGGTGGAGGATGCCGAGGGCTACATCAGCGGGGTGGTCGAGAGCGCCGCGGGCCCCGAGGCCGGGGTCTGGGTCATCGCGGAGACGGACGACCTCGACACGAAGCTCGCGAAGATCGTCGTGACCGACGACGACGGCCGCTTCGTGCTGCCGCAACTGCCCGACGCCACGTACGACGTCTGGGTGCGCGGCTACGGCCTCGTCGATTCCGCGAAGGTGCAGCTCGCGCCGCCGCTCGACGACGTCGCGCTGCAAGCCGTCGTGGCTCCCGACGAGGAGGCGGCCGCGCAGTACTACCCGGGCAACTACTGGTACTCGCTGATCGAGCCGCCCGCGCCGAGCGAGTTTCCGGGCACCGGGCCCGAGGGCAACGGCATCTCGCCGGCGATGAAGAGCCAGGCGGCGTGGGTCGACAACATGAAGCAGGGCTGCCAGCTCTGCCATCAGCTAGGCAACACCGCGACGCGCGTGGTGCAGCGCCGCGACGACTTCGACTCCGCCGCGGCGGCCTGGGACCATCGCGTCCAGACGGGGCAGCGCGGCAACCAGATGAGCGCCGCAATGGACCGCTTCGGCCGGGCGCGCGGCGTCGCCATGTTCGCCGACTGGACGGAGCGGATCGCCGCCGGCGAGCTGCCCCCGCGGCCCCCGCGCCCCGAGGGCGTCGAGCGGAACCTGATCGTGACGCTGTGGGACTGGGGCACCGACAGCTCGTTCATCCACGACGAGATCACGACCGACAAGCGGAACCCCACTCTCAACGGCGGCGGACCGGTGTACGGCGTCTCGGCCGGGCACGGCACCCTGACCGTCGTCGATCCGAACGAGAACACCGCCGTCGAGCTCAAGATTCCGGTGGGGCCGGAGGATCAGGACAGCGTGACGTCCCGCTTCCCGCAGATGCAGGTGGAGCCTTCGTACTACTGGGGCGAGCAGCTGCTCTGGGGGCGCGGCGGCCCCGACGGCCACGAGAACGCCTCCGACCCGCACAATCCGATGATGGATGCGCAGGGACGGGTATGGATGACGTCGAAGGTGCGCAACCGGCCCAACCCCGACTGGTGCCGCGAAGGTTCGTCCAACAAGTTCGCCGAGTACTGGCCGATCGACGCGAGCGGCCGGCAGGCGTCGTACTACGACCCCGAGACCGGCTCGTTCGAGCTGATCGACACCTGCTACGGCACGCACCACCTGCAGTTCGGCGAGGACGCGGACGACACGCTCTGGTTCAGCGGGGACGGCAACGTCATCGGCTGGATCGACACGAAAGGGTACGACGCGACGGGCGACGAGCAGGCCTCGCAGGGCTGGTGCCCGACCGTCATCGACACCAACGGCGACGGCGTGATCACCAGGCCGTGGAACGAGCCGGGACAGGACGGGCACGATCCGTCCCGCGACACCCGCATCAACGGCTTCGGCTACGGCATCATCGCCAGCTCGATCGACGACTCGGTGTGGATCACGCGGACAGGGCCGTTCCCCGGCCGCCTGGTGCGCCTCGACCGCGGCGACAATCCGCCCGCGAGCTGCATCGCCGAGGTCTACGAGCCGCCGTCCATCGAGAACCCGGACCTCGACCCGGCGCAGACCGGCTCGGCGCCGCGCGGCATCGACGTGGACCGCAACGGCGTCATCTGGACGGCGCTGTCGGGCAGCAGCCACATGGCGAGCTTCGACCGGCGCAAGTGTCAGGTGACCGGCGGACCCGAGGCCACGGGGCAGCACTGCCCGGAGGGCTGGACGCTCTATCCGGTGCCGGGCCCGCAGATGAAGGGGGTCGAGACGCCGGGCAGCGCCGACTTCCACTACTACAGCTGGGTCGACCAGTACAACACGCTCGGGCTGGGCGACAACATGCCGATCGCGAACGGCTCGACATCCGACGCCCTGCTGGTTCTCGATCCGGCGAGCGGCGAGTGGACCATCCTGCGCGTGCCGTACCCGATGGCGTTCTACTCGCGGGGGCTCGACGGGCGGATCGACGATCCCGACGCGGGCTGGAAGGGCCGCGGCCTGTGGGCCAACTACGGCTCGAACTACATCTGGCACACCGAGGGCGGCAAGGGCACGCGCAGCAAGATGGTGCACTTCCAGCTGCGGCCCGACCCGCTGGCGCGGTAGGCGGGACGCGCACCCGCGGGCGATGGGAGAGACAGGAGAGATAGGGGTGGAGCCATGAGCAGCTCGGCAGCCCGGCGGGAGCGGGGCGGCGGCAGGTGGCTGCCGGCGGCGTTGGCGGCGGGCGTGCTCGCCGGCTGCGCGGGGGGCGAGGCGCCCCCCGCGGACCCGCCGCGCGAGGCCGAGTCCGCACCGCCGGCGCCGTACCACGTATACGTCACGAACGAGTACTCGGGCGACATGACCGTGATCGCCGGCGGCACGAACGAGGTGGTCGCGACGATTCCGCTCGGCAAGCGTCCGCGCGGCATCAAGGTGGCGCCGGACGGCACGCGGCTGTTCGTCGCGCTCAGCGGGTCGCCGCCGTCGCCGCCGGGGACCGACGAGAGCACGCTGCCACCGCCCGACCGGGCGGCGGACGGCATCGGCGTGGTCGACCTCGCGAGCGGTGAGATGACCGGGATGGTGCGAGCCGGCACGGATCCCGAGCAGGTCGCGGTCAGCGCCGACGGCACCCGCCTCTACGTGGCGAACGAGGACGCGGGCGAGGCGACGGTCGTCGACGTCGCGACCGGCGAGGTGCTGGCCGCGCTGCCGGTCGGCGAGGAGCCCGAGGGGGTCCGCATCAGCCCCGACGGCAGCGTCGTCTACGTCACGTCCGAGAACGAGAACCGGGTGTCGGTCATCGACACGGCCGCCAACGAGGTGGTGGCGGGCTTCGACGTCGGCGCGCGCCCGCGCGCCTCGGCGTTCGCGCCGGACGGCAGTCGGGCCTACGTGACCGCCGAGAACGGCGGCACGGTCCACGTGGTCGACACGGCGGTCCACGAGGTGCTGCACACGATCGAGCTCAGCGGCGAGCTGGTGCGGCCGATGGGCGTCGTCGTCGCGCCGGACGGCGCACGCGTGTACGTGACGACCGGCCGCGGCCGGGAAGTGGTCGCGATCGACGCGGCGACGCACGAGCCGCTCGCCTCGGTCGAGGTGGGCGACCGGCCCTGGGGCATCGGGATCACCCCGGACGGCCGCTATCTCTACACGGCGAACGGTCCGTCGAACGACGTCAGCGTCGTGGACACCGAATCGATGACGGTCGTCGCCACGGTGCCGGCCGGCGAGCGGCCCTGGGGAATCGCCGTCGTCGGCGAATAGAAGGCTGCGACCTGGCCGTCAGGCGGCGATTGGCGGGCCAGGCGTGATTCGATTGCGGCGGGGCGGCCGGCGCGACATCGCAGGTGCCTGCCACGCAGCAGGACGACCGGCGTGAGGTGCGGCCCGTGAGCGAGTCCGACTTCGACGTGACGCTGGGCATCGAGGAAGAGTTCTTCCTGATCGACCCAGAGAGCCGCGATCTGCTCGCGGACCCGGACCGCGGCATCTTCGAGATGTGCGAGCGGAACCGGGGACCGCACAAGGTCGTCGTCGAGTTTCTCCGGTCCCAGATCGAAAGCAATACGCCCGTCTGCCGCTCGGTGGGGGAGGTGCGCGAAGCGCTGCGCGCGGCGCGGCGGGTGGTGGTCGACGCGGCATCCGCGCACGGCGCCGCGGTGATGGCCGCCGCGACGCATCCCTTCGCCGCGTGGGAAGAGCAGATGCCCACGCCCAAGGAGCGCTACGAGCGGTTCGCGACCACGTTCCAGGAGAGCGTGCGGCGCCTCATCGTCAGCGGCATGCACATCCACGCCGGCTTCGGCAGTCCCGACGAGCGTATCGAGGTGATGACCGCGCTGCGCCGCCACCTGCCGCTGCTGCATGCGTTGTCGGCCTCGTCGCCCTTCAACGGCGGCCGCGAGACCGGCTTCAAGTCGTACCGGCTGACCATCATGGGCGCGCTGCCGCGCACCAGCGTGCCGGGCCCGCTGCTGTCCGTGGCGGACTACGAGCGGGTCGTGGCTTCCTACCAGCGCATGAACTTCATCCAGGACAGCAGCGAGCTGTGGTGGGACATCCGCCCGTCCCGCGCACATCCGACGGTCGAGCTGCGCATCTGCGACGTCTGCCCGCGCATCGACGACGCCGTGTGCATCGCGGCGCTCTACGCGTCGCTCGTGCGCCGGCTGCTGCGGCAGGTCCGCGAGGACCGGCTGCCGCCCGAGCCGCTCACGGAGATCATCATCGAAAACCGTTGGCTGGCCCAGCGGTACGGTGTGCTCGCGTTCCTGGGCGATACGGAGGGTGGCGGGCGGCTGGATATCGGCGACTATGCGGCTGCGCTCGTCGAGACGCTGGCGGCCGACGCCCAGGCCCTCGGCTGCGAGGAGGAGATGCGGCACGCGCTGACCATCATCGCCGACGGCAGCGGCGCCGATCGGCAGATCGACCATTTCCGTCTCAAGCGGCTCGACGGCGCCAGCGAGGACGAGGCCCTGCGCGCCGTGGTCGATCTGGCGGTGGCGGAGACCCGCGCGGGCATCGAGGCCGATGCGTAGCCGGCTTCAATCAGACGGGGCTGCGCCCCGGTTCCGCCGCGCGCTGCCGGCGGCGCTCGCGCTGGTGGCGGTCGCCTGCGGCGGCGGGCTGGCAGCACCGGACGCGCCGGCGCCGATCGCCCTGCCCGTGCCGAGCTTTCACCACGTTCACGTCAACTCGATCGATCCCGATCCGGACGGCATCCTGGGCGAGTTCAACGGGACCGCCGAGACGACGGAGCTCTTCCACGGGCACACCCACCTCTGGCACGAGCAGCCGCTGTGCGCCGCCAACTGGTACGTCGAGCATCTCGGCCTGACGCTGCCGCCGCTGCGCGATCCGGAGACCGGCGCGGAAGCCCCCCGCCCGCCGTACGATCCGTGCGACGTCGAGATTGGCGACGTCAGCTATCCGACCTTCCTCCCGATGGGACAGCTCCGCAGCCCGATCGGCAACGTGCGGCTGGCGAACGCCGGCTGGGCGTGGTACTCGCGCCAGTGCCGGGACGGGCGCTGCGGGCCCGAGCTCGACCGCCGCCTGGCGCGGTCGCGCGGCCAGGTGGTCGATCACGTGGCCGTCAGCTACCCGGACCTGGATCCGGTGCTGGCGCGTCTGGCGGCTGCCGGCATCCCGCTCCTCGACGGGCCCTACGCGTTCGGCGACACGCGGGCGGTGCTGATCGAGGATCTCGACGGCCTGGCCATCGAGCTGACAGAGGCCGGCTCCTAAGCGCTGTTTCCTCCGGAACCAGTCTGTCCGTTGCGGCGCGGCATGCCGCCGGTGCGTACTGGACTCCCTGTTGTACGCTGGAGCGGGAGGTGGTTGGTGCTGACCGCAGGCGAGTTGCGCGCGTTGATCACGGATCGGGAATCCGATCGCGTGGAGCTCACCGTCTCGACGAAGAATACCGACAAGTTCGGGGAGGCGATCTGCGCCTTCGCCAACGACTTTCCCAATCACCGACGGTCCGGGTATCTCGTCATAGGCGCGGGCGATGACGGGACGGTCAGCGGTCTGACCGTGACCGACGCGCTGCTGAAGAACCTCGGGGCGTTGCGTTCCAACGTCAATATCGAACCGCTTCCGGCCATGACCGTGCAGAAGTACACGTTGCCGGAGGGTGAGGTGGCCGTTGTCGAAGTCATGCCTTCCGACCTGCCGCCCGTGCGGTACAAGGGCAGGGTCTGGATACGGGTCGGTCCGTCCCGTCGAGGCGCGAACCGGCAGGAGGAGTTGATTCTGATCGAGAAGCGCACCGCGTTGCAGCGGACGTTCGATCTCCGTCCCTGCACAGGCTGCACGGTGGATGACCTCATCCCGGACCTCTTCCTGGTTACCTACCTGCCGGCTGCGGTCGATCGCGCAGTGCTCGACGAGAACGACCGGGCGATCGAAGAACAGATGGCTTCGCTGCGGTTCTATGACCTGGCGGCAGATTGTCCGACGAACGCAGGAGCCCTGTTGTTCGCCAGGGATCCACTTCACTGGGTCCCGGGCGCGAGCATCCAGTTCGTCCGCTGGGCCGGTACGACGATGGCGGACGACCCGGTTGCCGAAACTCGCTTCAGCGGTGACCTGATCACCGTCCTGAGAGAATTGCAGGGATTCGTTTCGCTACCCGCGCAGTCGCGCCCGGTGGCAGCAACGGCGTTCCGCGAGCGAACCGTGTCCGACTATCCGCCGGTGGCGATCAGGGAGTTGTTATCGAACGCGATCATACACCGCTCATACGAGTCGAATGCGCCGGTGCGGTTCTACTGGTACGACGACCGCATAGAAATCCAGAACCCGGGTGGACTGTACGGCATGGCGTCTCCGGAGAATTTTCCGCGGCAGACGGATTATCGTAATCCGGTTGTGTCCGAGGCCCTCGCCACCCTCGGGTATGTCAACGCCTTCGGGCGCGGTGTCATTCGTGCACAGGACGCCCTGCGCGGGAACGGAAACCCTGAGCCGGAATTCACATTTGAAGCCACGCACGTACTGGCGACCATCCGGAGGGCGCCGTGAAGACGATCGCTTTCTTCAATAACAAGGGGGGGGTCGGCAAGACCACGCTGGTATACCACCTGGCCTGGATGTACGCGGAGCTCGGATTCTCGGTAGTGGCCGCGGATCTCGACCCGCAGGCGAACCTGAGCGCCGTGTTTCTGAGCGAGGCGCGACTCGAGCAGTTGTGGCCGGACGATGGCCACCCGGAAAGCATTCTCGGCGCGGTTTCACCGATACTGCGCGGTCTGGGTGACATCCGGGAGCCGCATGTCGAGCAGATAGGTGCGAATCTGGGATTGGTCGTCGGAGACCTGGGGCTGTCGAGCTTCGAGGCCAGGCTGTCGGCGGCGTGGCCGGACTGCCTGGGCCGGGACGAGTCGGCGTTTCGCACGGAATCCGCATTCCATCGCACGATTCTCGACGCCGTGCGCAAACAGGATGCAGACTTGGCCCTGATCGACGTGGGTCCCAACCTGGGGGCGATCAACCGCGCGGCGCTCATTGCCGCGGATTTCGTCGTCTTCCCCCTGGCTCCCGACCTGTTCTCGTTGCAGGCGCTCCGGAACGTCGGACCGACGCTCCGGGACTGGCGTACGGAATGGAGAGATCGTCTGGATCGTCGTCCGCGGACGCAGGAATTGGAATTGCCGTCCGCCCGCATCGAGCCGGCAGGGTACATCGTGATGCAGCACGCCGTGCGCGAGGGGCGTCCGGTACAGGCGTACCAGAAATGGATCAAGAGGATTCCGGAGGTCTATCGGAAGGAGGCGCTTGAGGACGGGGAACGCGATTCGTCCTCGACGGGGGGCGATTCCGAATGTCTCGCCACGCTGAAGCACTACCGGAGCCTGATGGCCATGGCCCACGAGGCCCGCAAGCCGATGTTCCATCTCAGGGCCGCGGACGGCGCGCTCGGCGGTCACATTTACGCGGTCCGGGACTGCTACGCCGATTTCGAGCGCCTCGCCAGACGGATAGCGGCCAGGTGTGGCGCGCATATCGCCTGATGATGCGCGTCGCGGCGCTCCGACCCGCCCGCCGGCGCACGCCGCGGTTCGTTGCGGTAACCTAGACCTTCACCTTCAGACACGACTCTCTCGAGGGGGTTTGCGATGACGTCCGCTGCTGACGCGTGGAGAATCAGGATGGTTGCGGCTGGGTTGCTCGTGGGTGCGGCCGCGCTGGCGGCGGCGCCCGCCAGCGTCGCGCAGGAGGGCAGCTATGCGCCCCCGCGGACGCCGTGGGGGGCGCCGGACCTGACCGGCACCTGGTCGAACAAGACGACGACGCCGCTCGAGCGGCCCGCGGAGCTGGCGGACCAGACGTTCCTCACGGAGGAGGAGCGGGCCGCCCGCAATCCCGAGTCGGGCGTCTCGACCGAGGAGCGCTCGGCGTTCATGCCCACCGGCGCGTACAACGACTTCTGGCTCGAGCAGGGGGAGCTCAACCTGCGCACGTCGCTGGTGGTCGATCCGCCGGACGGCCGGCTCCCGCCGCTCACGGGGCCGGAGCGGCAGCGGCAGCGCGTGCTGCCCAACTCGTTCAGCCCGACCGCGCAGTTCGATTCCTGGCTCGACTTCAACACCTACGACCGCTGCATCACGCGCGGCATGCCCGGCGCGATGATGCCGGGCTTCTACAACCACAACTACCAGATCGTGCAGACCGAGGACCACGTCGCCATCCTGGTCGAGATGATTCACGACGCGCGCATCGTCCCGCTCGACGGCAGCGCGCGTCCCGCCACCTCTCTGCGGCAGTGGCTCGGCGACTCGCGCGGCCACTGGGACGGGGACACGCTGGTCATCGAGACGACGAACTTCACCGACAAGGTCACCACCCGCGGCGGGGTGATGATTGCCGGCTCCGGGCACCTGCGCACGGTCGAGCGACTGACGCGGGTCAGCGACGACACGATCGCCTACGAGATCACCGTCAGCGATCCGACCGTGTGGTCGGCGCCGTGGACCGTGGCGGTGCCGATGACCGCGATGGACGATCCGGTGTTCGAGTACGCCTGCCACGAGGGCAACTACGCGCTGCCCAACATCCTGGCGGGTCAGCGGGCGACGGACGCGGCCGCCGCTGCCCCGTAGGGGCGCCGCGCAGACCGCGCCCGGCGCCGTGAGACGGCGGGTGGGACTGCTGGAGGAGCATCATGCGCACGCTGAGGGTGATGGCGCGGATATCGCCGATCGTGCTGGGTGTCGCGGCGCTGGCCCTGGCCGCGCGGCCTGCAGCCGAGCAGTCGCTGGCGCCGGAGGAGCTCGCGGAGCTGACGGCGATCCGGCCGGTGCCGGGCAAGAACGGGCTGTACGTGATTCCGGGCTACGACGGCGGCGTGACCGGGGGCAACGTGGCCGTGCGGGTGACCAACGACGGGGTGATCCTCGTCGACAACAAGTTCCCGCACAGCTTCCGGATGATCTCGGACGAGGTGCGGAAGGTGACGTCGCTGCCGATCAGGTACGTCCTCGATACGCACCACCACGGCGACCACGCGGGCAGCAACGCCGACTTCATGGCGGTCGGCGAGGTGATCTCGCACCGGAACGCGCGCGCCAACATGGTCCGCAACAACCAGCCGGGAGCGCCGCGTATCGTGTTCGGCAGCGAGACCGCGGTGTTCCTCGGCGGTGTCGAGGCGCAGGCCCATCACTTCGGTCGGGGTCACACGAACGGCGACGCCGTCATCTACTTCCCGGACCTGCGGACGATCCACACCGGCGACCTCTTCATCTGGGGGCAACGGACGGACGGGAGCACGCTCGCGCCCTTCATGGACTACGGCAACGGCGGCAGCGGGCTGGCCTGGACCGCGACGCTGGACGGCGTGCTGGCGCTCGACTTCGACACCGTGATCCCCGGGCACGGGCCCATTCTGGGCAGGGACGAGGTGGGCACCTTCCGCGACCGGATGCAGACGCTGCAGGATCGGATGCGGGCGGCGATCGAGGCCGGCGTCAGCCGCGACGACGTGGCGGACCACGTGCAGACCGCCGACCTCGACTGGCCGCTGAGCACGGAGGCGTTGCAGGCGTTCCACGACGAGGTGGCCGCGAGCCGGCAGGAGTCGGCGCCGTAGAACGGCGCGAACACCTCGCGTGATATAAAAGGGGAATCTGGAGGCTCGACGATGAACGACATCTACTGTTGCGCCTATGCGCGGCGGGCCGCGCGGCTGGGGCTGATTGCCGCGGTCGCGGCGCTGCTGCTGGCCGTGGCCGGCGCGGCGTTCGCGCAGACGGCCGCCGAGGAGCCGACGTTCACCCGCGACGTGCTGCCGATCCTGCAGCGCGCGTGCCAGCAGTGCCATCGTCCCGGGGCGGTCGCGCCCATGTCGCTCCTGACCTACGAGCAGGTGCGGCCGTGGGCCCGCGCCATCCGCGACCGGACCGCGCAGCGCGAGATGCCGCCCTGGTACATCGAGCGCAACGTCGGCGTGCGCGCCTTCAAGGAAGACCCGTCGCTGTCGGACGAGGAGATCGCCACCATCGGGCGCTGGGTCGCAGCCGGGTCGCCGCGGGGCAATCGCGAGGATGCGCCGCCGCCCATCGAGTTCGCAGCCTTCGACGAGTGGCGCATCGGCACGCCCGAGTGGGTCGTCGAGCTGCCCGAGGAGCAGGCGATCGGGGCGGTGGACGCCGACCGCTGGCTCGACGTCTGGGCCGACTCGCGGCTGACCGAGGACCGCTATATCAAGGCGGTCGAGACGAAGCCGTCGCCCGACGCCTACCGGGTGGTGCACCACGTGGCGACGACGATGCTCTGGGAAGAGGAGGACGGCGAGGAAGGCGGCGGGTTCCTCAACGAGTACGCCATGGGCAAGAACGGGGACATCTTCCCCGAGGGAACCGGCCGGCTCATCAAGGCGGGCACGCAAATCCGCTTCAACATGCACTACAGCTCGGTCGGCGAGGAGATCAGGGACCGCACGCGGGTCGGCTTCCAGTTCTACCCGCGGGGGCAGGTGCCGGATCTCGTCCTCATCTCGCGTCACATCGGCGACAGCTTCGACACGCTCGACATCCGCGCCGGCGAGGACGCGGCGCGCAGCGACGGCTACTACGCGCTGCCCGAGCCGACCCAGGTCACCGGCTTCCAGCCGCACATGCACATCCGCGGCGACCGGATGTGCGTGGAGGCCATCCATCCGAGCGGCCGCATCGAGACGCTGAGCTGCACGAAGCACAACTTCGGCTGGCATATCGTCTACAACTACGCCGACCACGAGGCGCCGCTGCTGCCGGCCGGCACCATCCTCCACGTGATCGGCTGGCACAACAACACCGCCTCCAACCGGTACAACCCCGACCCGAAGAACTGGGTGGGCTTCGGCAACCGCTCGATCGACGACATGAGCTTCGCCTGGATGAGCTTCTTCCACATGTCGGAGGCGGAGTTCGAGCGCAGGGCCGCGGAGCGCGCGCGCCGATCGAACGACGACTGATGGCGGCCACGCGACGCACCGCCTGCCGCGTGGCCCGGCTCCTCTGCGCGCTCGCGCTGGGCGCGGCGTCCGCGGCGGCCGGGCAGACGTACCACAGCGGCCAGAATCTCCAGCCTGTCTTCGAGGGCTGGGAGCGGAACGCCGACGGCAGCTTCAACATGGTGTTCGGCTACCTCAACCGCAACTACGAGGAGCACCTCGACGTACCGATCGGCCCCGACAACCATTTCGAGCCCGGTCCGGCCGATCAGGGACAGCCGACCTTCTTCTATCCGCGCCGGCAGCGGTTCAGCTTCCGCGTGCGGGTGCCGGCCGACTGGGGCTCGCAGGAGCTGGTCTGGACGGTCACGGCGCACGGCCGGACCGACCGCGCGGTGGGCTGGCTGGTGCCCGAGCAGATCATCGACGAGCAGGTGGTGGCGATGAACCGCAGCGGCGGGGGCGTGCCGGAAATCGTGAACGCGGCGCCGTCGATCAGGCTGGTCGAGCCCGCGGAGCGGTCGGTGCGCGTGGGCGAGCCGCTCACGCTGACCGCGATCATCGGCGACGACGGTACACCCGCGGTGCGCCCCGCACGCCAGAGCCGGCCGCCGGGACGCCGCAACGCGCTCGGGCTGCGGATAGCCTGGATTCAGTACCGCGGACCCGGCGGCGGCGTCACGTTCGACCCCTGGACGGCCCCGATGGAGGACCACACGCCGGGCTGGACGCCGCCCCCGGTGCCCGACGACGGCCGCATCGTGACGACGGCGCGCTTCAGTGCACCGGGGACCTACGTGCTCCGCGGGCTGGCCGACGACGGGTACCTCTACGCCACGGCCCACGTCACGGTGACGGTCTCGCCGTAGCAGGAAGAGATGAACGAGATGATGCACGCGCGATCGACGGAACGGGGGCTCCTGGCGCGGGCCGCGACCACCGCGGTGGTCGCGCTGTGCGGGCTGGGTGCGGCGGGCGCGCAGCAGGCGGCGGCGGAGGTCCAGGACGACCGCGTGACCGTGTGGGACGGCGTCTACACGGCCGGTCAGGCGGCGCGCGGCAAGACCGTCTACGACAGCCACTGCGCCGCGTGCCACGGCTCCGACCTGAGCGGCTCGTCGGAGGCGCGCCCGCTGGCGGGCGAGCGCTTCATGCAGGACTGGCGCGAGGACAACGTGAACAGCCTGTTCACGCGCATCCGGCGGCTGATGCCGTTCGACGAGCCGGCCACGCTCAGCGATGCCGCCTATCTCGACAGCGTCGCCTACATCCTCGAGTTCAACGGCTTTCCGTCGGGGTCGCGCGAGTTGCGCGCCGACGGTCTGGCGGACATCCGGATCGAGGGCCGGGACGGGCCGGGGCCGGTCCCGAGCTTTGCGCTGGTGCAGGTGGCGGGCTGTCTGAGCCGGGGATCGGATGGCGACTGGGTGCTGACCCGCAGCACGGCGGCGGCCCGCACGCGGGACCCGTCCGGATCGGGTCCGGACGCGCTGCAGGCACTCGCCGGGCAGCCGCTGGGCGAACGGACGTTCACCCTGATGAGCGCCTACCCCGACCCGTCCGAGCACGCCGGCCACCGGATGGAGGCCAAGGGATTTCTGATCAGGAACCCCGACGGCGACCGGATCAACCTCAGCTCGCTGGCGATGATCGCGCCCGACCCGGGGTGCGAGCCGTAACCGCCAGGCGTCGGCGCCTTTCTACGGCGCAGACTCCTAGCGGCGGCCAGCAGGGCGAGTCGACGCTGGAGCTGCCGGAGCGTCCCGTCGGTGCCCCGGAATCGTACGACGAGCACGCCAGGCTGATGTTCGAACTGCTGGCCCTGGCGTTCCAGGCCGACATCACGCGCGTGTTCGTGTTCACGCTCGGCAAGGAGCAGACCAACCGAGCCTATCCGGAGCGCTGCCGCTCGAGCCGCTGGCGGGCGTGTAGGGCACGGGCCCTGGTGCGCGCGCCAGGCCCGCGGCTACTTCCGTGCCGCCGCGAGCCGTTCGAGATGGTCGAGGAACGGGCGCCCGGCGTGGGGCTGGTAGCCGTCGACGGCTTCGGTCGTCAGGCCCTCGAAGAAGCGGTCGTAGACGGTCGAGCGCTCGTGGCGGAGCGGCGGCTCGCAATAGCACACCGAGCTCCACTCGATGCTGCCGTCGCCGGTGACGACGGCGCGGCCCATCGACGCGACGATCTCCCGTCCGTCGGGTTGCTGTGCGGCGATGGTGCCGTCGCGCAGCACACGGCGGAACTCGCCGGCCGTCTCCTCGCGGAACCGCGCGCGAACTCTGTAGTACACGGCGTCACCTCCAGCTCCGATCCTCATCCTAGCAGCGTGCGGCAAGAGGCCCCGCTGCATTCGAGCGGCCATGCATTCCGCAAGGGAGGCGTCCGGGTCGTAGAACGGGCGCCGCGAGGTGGGCACGGTGGACTTCCGGCCTGGCGGGCGCCCGCGGTGTTGCGCAGATCGCCCGCATCGGCGATGATGCGCGAGTTCGGGATGCCGGCATCGAGGGGCATGAGGTTCGCATGAAGACGAGGCGTCGCGCACGGACTCGCGGTTCACGGTGTCTTGCGTTGGTTCCAATCGCCCTGGCCGCGGTGGGGGTGGCCGCCGGCTGGGCGCCGCCGGTCGCGGGCGCGCCGACCGCAGCGTCCCAGGCAGTGCTGGAAGGCGCCTTCACGGCGGCCCAGGCGGCGCGCGGCGAGCGGACCTTCGACGAGGTCTGCGCGGGCTGTCACGATTCCGGCGAGTTCGCCGGCGCCCGCTTCCGCCTGGGCTGGGTCGACCGCAGCGTCGGCGAGTTGTTCGACATCATCTCGACGTTGATGCCCGAGGGCGATCCGGGGAGCCTCAGCCCCGGCGAGTACGCGGCGGTGGTGGCCTACCTGCTCCAGCTCAACGGCTATCCGGCGGGCGAGACGCCGCTGCCGGCCAACCTGTCGGCGTTGCAGGAGCTCGAAATCGTCGAGGTGCCGTAGCCGTCTGCCCCGTAGAATGTCACGGACTCGCCAAGGCGCGCACGGCGCGCCTTGGCGGTAGCGGCGCGGGGCTGTGGGGCCCCCGCAAGCGGCCGCCGGGGGCTTGGGGCGCAGCCCCATCTGAAGGAAGCCCGCACGGCGCGCCTCGGCGGTAGCGGCGCGGGGCTGTGGGGCCCCCGCAAGCGGCCGCCGGGGGTTCGGGGCAAAGCCCCGTCCGATGGAAGCCCGCACGGCGCGCCACGGCGGTAGCGGCGCGGGGCTGTGGGGCCCCCGCAAGCGGCCGCCGGGGGGGCGAGGCGCAGCCCCATCTGAAGGAAGCGCCGGCGCAGCCGGCGCAAGGCGCGCACAGCGCGCCTCGGCGGTAGCGGCGCGGGGCAATGGGGTCCCCGCAAGCGGCCGCCGGGGGCTTGGGGCGCAGCCCCATCTGAAGGAAGCCCGCACAGCGCGCCTCGGCGGTAGCGGCGCGGGGCAATGGGGTCCCCGCAAGCGGCCGCCGGGGGCTTGGGGCGCAGCCCCATCTGAAGGAAGCCCGCACAGCGCGCCTCGGCGGCAGCGGCGCGGGGCGAAGGGGCCCCCGCAAGCGGCCGCCGGGGGCTCGGGGCGCAGCCCCATCTGAAGGAAGCGCCGGCGCAGCCGGCGCAAGGCGCGCACAGCGCGCCTCGGCGGGCGCGGCGCGGGGCGAAGGGGCCCCCGCAAGCGGCCGCCGGGGGCTCGGGGCGCAGCCCCGTCTGAAGGAAGGATCAGCAGATGAACAGCTCGACTCAGCGGTTCCGCCGTCCCAGGCCTGCGCCGGGTCTCCTCGTTGCCGCCGCGCTCGGTGTCGCCCTCCTGGCGCCGGCGCCCGCCGCCGGGCAGGGAGGCGGCGCGCCGCAGGGCGAGTGGCGCTACATCGGCGGGGACGCCGCGCACACCCGCTACTCGGACGTCGATCAGATAACCGCCGAGAACTTCGAGGACCTCGAGCTGGCGTGGCTCTGGCGGGGCGACAACTTCGGGCCGGGCGTGCTGGGCGTGTCGCGCGCGACCCCCATCTACGTCGACGGCGTCCTGTATAGCGTCGCCGGCGAGCGCCGCCACGTCGTCGCCATCGATCCGGCGACCGGCGAGACGCTCTGGATCCATCGCGAGCCGCACACGACGCGTTTCGACCGCGGCATGCGCAACGGCTACGGCAAGGGCGTGGCCTACGCCGAGGTGGACGGGCGCGGCGTCATCTACATCATCAGCCCGGCCTTCTTCCTGCACGCGCTCGACGCGCGGACCGGCCTGCCGCTGGAGAACTGGGGCACGGCGGTCCCGCTCCCGGGCTTCCCGCAGACCGGCGTGGTCGACATGCTGCCCGATCTGATCGCCGACTGGGGGCCCTGGCAGAGCTGGGACGGGCCCTACGACGCGGACTTCGGCATCCCGCGCGAGCTCGGCTACATCACCAGCTCGTCGCCGCCGCTCGTCGTCAACGGCGTGGTGGTGGTCGGCAACTCGGCCGAGCAGGGCTACCACCAGACGCGCATCGAGAACGTGCCGGGCGACATCATGGGCTACGACGCGCGGACCGGCGAGTTCAAGTGGAAGTTCCACGTCATTCCGCGCCCCGGCGAGTTCGGCCACGACACGTGGGAGAACGACGCCTGGGAGTGGACGGGCGACATCTCGTCGTGGGCGCCGCTGTCGGCCGACCCGCAGCGCGGGCTCGTCTACGTGCCGACGAACCCGCCGACGATCGACTTCTACGGGGGGTTCCGGCCCGGCGACGGGCTGTACGGCACGAGCGTCATCGCCCTGGACGTGCAGACCGGCGAGCGCGCGTGGCACTTCCAGACCGTGCACCACGACATCTGGAACTTCGACAATCCGACGGCGCCGGTGGCGCTCGACGTGACCGTGGACGGCGTCCCGCGCGAGATCGTCGTCCAGACGACCAAGCAGGGGTGGGCCTTCACGTTCGACCGGGTCACCGGCGAGCCGATCTGGCCGATCGAGGAGCGGCCGGTGCCGCAGTCCGAGGTGCCGGGCGAGCGCCTCTCGCCGACCCAGCCGATGCCGACACACCCGGCGCCCTTCGAGATGCAGGGGCTCACCGAGGACGATCTGATCGACTTCACCCCCGAGTTGCGGGCCGAGGCGCTGGAGATCGTCAAGGACTACCGTCTCGGGCCGATCTTCAATCCGCCGATCCAGCGGGGCCATCCGTCGGGTCTGCGGTCGTTCGTGAGCTGCCCGAGCGGGGCGTCGAACATCTTCGGCCCCACGTCGGCGGATCCCGGGACCGGCGTGCTCTACGTCTCGACCCGGCGCGGCTGCCGCTCGGAGAACATCGTGCCGGGTGCCGCCATCGATCAGCCCGACGACATCAAGACGACCGGCCGCACCTTTGCCGACTTCGCGGTCCTCAACCGCGGCGACTTCCGCGGACCGCAGGGCCTGCCGATCTTCAAGCCGCCCTACAGCCGCATCGTCGCCATCGACATGAACACCGGCGAGCACCTCTGGGAGACGCCCAACGGCGACACCCCCGACCGCATCCGCGACCATCCGGCGCTCGAGGGCGTGGAGCTTCCGAACACCGGCCGCCTGTCGCACCCCGTCACGATGGTGACGAAGACGCTGGTGATCACGGCCGAGGGCGTCGGCGGCTCCCCGCGGCTGCACGCGCTGGACAAGCGGACCGGCGCCAGGCTGGGCACGGTGGCGCTGCCCGCCTCCGGGCAGTACGGCATGATGGGCTACCTGCACGAAGGCCGGCAGTACATCGTGGTGCAGGTGGCGGGTCCCGACCTGCCCGGCTCGCTGGCGGCGCTGCGGCTGCCGTAGCGCGGGTCGCAGGTCGGACTTCCCGCCCGACGTCGGCGCGGACGAGGTCCGTGCCATTCTGCTCGGCGTCGCCGGCCATCAGCAGCCAGGGCGCACGGCCGTGCCTGCGTCCGATGGCACGGCACAGCGCCTTCCATGCCGCTATGCTGGCTCACCAGATCGTGTCCGCGCCGAGGGCGGCGATTTCCGGATCGGGGGTCGCGACGCGCCAGGTTGTGCCGCCTCGTCGCGGGCACGCCGGGCGATGCTGCGGAGCAGGCCGTTGAACAGCACGACGTGAATCGGGTACAGGGCATGCCAGTAGCAGCGCCCTCGGAGACCGGCCGCGTCGAAGACGGCGGTTTGTCGGACCGTGCAGGCGCTCTCGCCCCGCGGCGCGAGGTCGAATTCCAGCCAGCCGCGTCCGGGCAGCTTCATCTCGGCGGCGAGCCGCAGCCGGACGTTCGGCTCACAGACGTCGACACGCCAGCAGTCGAGCGTGTCGCCGGCGGCCAGACGCTCGCCGTCGCGCCGGCCACGGTGCATGCCGACCCCCCCGAGCAGGCGGTCGACCAGGCCGCGGAGCCGCCACAGCCAGTTGCCGTAGTACCAGCCGTTGGCGCCGCCGAGCCGCCGAATGGGCGCGAACGCCGCCGCCGCGGGGACCGGCAGATCGACGGCGCGCGAATAGAGCAGCCGGGTGCGGACGCGGACGCCGCCCCAGCGCAGGGCCGTCCCGGCGGACAGGGAGGCTGGGGACCAGGGCGTGGCCCGGAACGCGGCGTCCTCTTCCTGGATCGCCCGCGCGATGGCCTGCCGCAGCCCGAGGGGGCGAGTGGGGAAGGTGGCCCCGGCGTCGTCGCTGCTCACCACCGTCGCCGTCCGCAGCCCGTCGACCAGCTCGCGGCCGACGCGCGCGTAGACCGGCGTC
Source organism: Vicinamibacterales bacterium (assembly GCA_963665465.1). Taxonomy (GTDB): domain Bacteria; phylum Acidobacteriota; class Vicinamibacteria; order Vicinamibacterales; family UBA8438; genus JAAXGX01. The sequence continues at coordinate 719,812 of OY762226.1, read as the reverse complement.
GTCAGCCCGAGCCAGAGGCTCGAGAGGCGCGGCGTGAGCAGCGGGACCGGGATCAGCCAGCGCCGGAGCCCCCGTTGCCGCGCGTACTCGCGCATGATCGCTCCGTACGCGACGACGTCCGCGCCGCCGACCTCGAACACGCGGCTGCCGCCGTGCGGCAGGTCGAGCACGGCCAGCAGACAGGCCACCAGATCCGAGAGGGCGATGGGCTGCGTCGGGGTGCGGACCCAGGACGGGCAAACCATAATCGGGAGGCGCTCGACGAGGGCGCGGATCAGCTCGAACGACAGGCTGCCGCTGCCGATCACGATGCTGCTGCGCAGCTCGACCACGGGTACGCCCGAGCGGCGCAGCACCGCGCCGGTCTCGTGCCGGCTGCGCAGATGTCGGGAGAGGCCGGTCGTGGCGCCAAGGCCGCCGACGTACACGATCCTGCGCACGCCCGCGGCACGGGCGGCGGCGCCGAAGTGGTGGGCCGCCGCGCGATCCTGCGCCTCGAAGTCGCGGGCGCCGCCCAGCGAGTGGACCAGATAGTAGGCAGTCTCGATGCCGGCAAGCGCCGCGGGCAACGAGTCGGGCTCCAGGCAGTCGCCGTAGACGGCGCTCGTATCGGGCCCGACGCGGGTCGCGAGGGCGGCGGGACGCCGCGTCATGCACCGGACGGCATGACCCTCCTGCTCGAGGGCGGCGAGCAGCCGCCCGCCGATGCAGCCCGTGGCGCCCGTCAACAGGATCGAGGGTCGTCGCGCGGCGGCGGTGGCGGTGGCGGCGTCCATGATCGGCGATGATCGCAGCAGCGGCGGGTGTCGGCGGGACCGGGCGGGCCGGCAACGCTCGGGATCGTAGCGGGGCGCGACGGCGGCCTCCGGCGCCGTTCGTTGCCGGCACCGGAGGCCGCCCGCGGTAGAGCGGCCTACTTCGAATCCTGCGAGGCGGCCGCCTCGGCCGCCTGCCGTTCGAGATTGCGGTTGATCTCGAGGATGTGACGGATGTCGTGGTTGCCTTCGTGGCAGCCGTACTCGTACAGCGGCCCCTCGGTCTTCACCAGCGGGACCTCCGCGCTCCAGCGGCTCGTCCAGGTGGTCGGGTCATCCACCGTGAACTCGTAGTGGATGCGGTCCTCGGCGACGCGCGTGAAGCGTTCCACGACGCGCATGTGCCCGCTGGCTCCCCGGTAGCGCCGCCGCTCGGCATAGTTGCGCGTCTCGATGACGAGCGTGTCCCCCTCCCATCGCGCGCGCGAGTCGCCGGGGAACTGCCGAATCCGGTCGGAGATGTGCGGGCGGCCGTCGAGCGGGATGATGCGCGGAATGGTGGTCGACATCTCCGTGAAGATGACGACGTGGTCGGGCGTCTGCATGATCTGGTGGATGTCGTTGTAGGACGGCGGGAGCATGGGCGGGCCCTCGTGCCGCCAGACGACGCAGCGTTCGGACAGGGGCCGCGTCTCGTACCCGTCGAACACGGTGCTGTTCATCACGCGCTGGGCCTCCATGCGTGCAGCGGCCTGCGGCGTGTAGGGCGGGAACCGGCCGTTCCGCGGATACGTGAGCAAGGACGTGCGCCGACTCGACAGCCCCTTCGGCACCGGCGTGCGCAGCCAGACCTGGTTGTCGTAGTGGACGTACGACGCGTCGCGGTTCTCCTGATAGAGCGCCTCCTCGCGGGCTTCCGCGTCCGCGATCTCGACGGCATCGCGCCGCAGGGGGTCGACGCCCTCGGCCGTGAGCTGCTCGTTCAGCGCGGCTGCCTCCTCCTCCGAGAAGAACTCCTGGTCGGCCAGATGCTCGGGCCGCTCGATGGGGGTGAACGTCTGGGTCGTCCAGTAGCCCTGAAGGTCGGGCCGACCGTCGGGAGTCCGCGGCATCGTCCACTCCGACGCCCCGGCCGCCTCGCCCGCGGCCGCACTCTGGCCGGCGGCGAGCGCCGGCGCCAGGAACGCGATTGCGACAACTGTTGCCAAAGCCGCCCGACTTGCGTGGTTCATCGGATCCTCCCCCCGCGCATGTCCACCGGACGCGGGCTGCGTCAATGATCACTCACCAACGGCTTTTTTTCAACGCAAGCGGCGGCGGCCGGCCCGGCCACGGAAGCTCGGGTCGCGGCGAGCCGGGTCGGTTCGCGCTGTTGCGCCCGCCGCGCGCATCGGCGATGATGCCCGGGTTCGGTGTTGCGCCGGCGCTGCGACGCCCGGGTGCCGGGCGTCGGGAAGGAGACAGATCGATGCGAGCATTCGGACGCGGCCTGTTCGTTCTGGCGTTCCTCGTCGGTTTACAGCTCATGCAGGCAGGCGCCGCACTCGGGCAGCCGGAGGAGCGCGACTGGGAGCCGGTTACCGACGAGCGGTTGCTCAATCCGCGCGACGGCGACTGGATGAGCTTCCGGCGGACGTACGACGTGACCGGGTTCAGCCCGCTCGACCAGATCAATCGCGAGACCGTCGGCGACCTGCGTCTCGTCTGGGCCTACTCGATGCGGGACGGCAGCCGCTGGGTGCCGACGCCGGTCGTCGCCAACGGGCTCATGTACGTCGCCGAGGGGAGCGGCCGCATCACCTGCTTCGACGTCGAGTCCGGCGACGTCGTGTGGGTGCACACGCGGGCCTACCCCGAGGACATCGAGAAGTCGCAGGCGCTGAACCGTCATCGCGGCGTGTCGGTCTACGGCGACACCATCTACTGGGGCACGGCGGATGCCGCGCTGGTGGCCCTGGACGCCCGCACCGGCGAGCAGCAATGGGAGGTCAGCACGGGCGACTACACCACCGGGCTGGGGCACGCGCATCCCGCGCTGATCGCGGACGGCAAGGTGGTGCTGGGGTTCGCCGGGGGCGACCGCAGCGCGCGCGGCGCCGTCGTGGCGCACGACGCCGAGACCGGCGAGCGGCTGTGGATCACCTATACGGTGCCGGCGGAGGGCGAGCCGGGCTACGAGACGTGGAGCGAGCACGAGATCGAGCCGCTCGGCGGCCTCACCTGGAACACCATCAGCTACGACCCGGAGCTGCGCTGGGTCTATCTGGGCACCGGACAGCCGACGCCCTGGGCGTCGACGCTGCGGGGGCCGGGCGATGCGCTCTACACGAACTCCATCCTGGCCATCGACATCGACACCGGCGAGATGCAGTGGCACTTCCAGGTGGTGCCGTCCGACAACTGGGACCTGGACGCGACGCACGAGAGCATGCTCGTCGACCTGGTCATCGGCGGCCGCGAGCGCAAGGCCCTGATCGAGACGAGCAAGATCGGCTGGGGCATCGTGCTCGACCGCGTCACCGGCCAGTTCCTGAGCGCGTTCCGCACCGGCTACGACAACCTCATCACCGGCTGGACCGACATCGGCATCCCGATCTACAACCCCGCGCTCATCCCGACGATGGACGACGTGGACTCGGACCGGGTGTTCGAGGTCTGCCCGCACTACCACGGCGCGCGGAACCTGAACTCGCCCAGCTACAGTCCGCTGACGGGCCTCTATTACGTGGGCATCAACAACAGCTGCATGGACGTCACGTTCGTCTCCGAGGAGTACCGGCCGGGCCGGGTCTACCGGGGCATGGCGGGGCGGGTCAAGCGGGTCCCCGACTACGACTACATCGGCGAGTTCGTGGCGTTCGACCCGATCAGCGGCCGCAGGGCGTGGGAGCATCGTTTCCCCGGCGGGGCGGCGATGACGGCGGCGGCGCTGTCGACGGCCGGCGGCATCGTGTTCGGCGGCACGGCGGACCGCCGCCTGTTCGCCCTCGACGTCGAGACGGGCGCCCTGCTGTGGGAGACTCGGCTGAACGGCGACATCTCGGGTGCGCCGGTGACCTTCGAGGTCGGCGGGCGCCAGTACCTCGCGGTCGGCGCCGGCGGCCGCATCGGCCAGACCACGTCGTACGCACGGCTCACCGGTACGAGGATTCCACAGGGCACGGGGGTGATGTGGGTGTTCGCACTGCCGCAACGGGACGGGAATCCGTAGCGGTCCGTAGCTGCTGCTGCCGGCAGGGGACCGCCCTTGAGCGATCACGCTGGGTCGGGAGCTGGACCGGCACCAGGACCACGCTCGCCGTGCTGCTCGCTGCCGTGGCGGGAGTGTCCTGGCCCACGTTGCAGGGGCAGGAGATCACCACGTCCGACCTCGAGCAGGCCGGCGCGGACAACTCCGCGTGGTTGATGTACGGCCGCGACTACCACGGGCACCGCTTCGTGGATCTCGACCGGATCACGCCGGAGAACGTGAGCGGCCTGCGCCCGGTGTGGGTCTTCGCCACGGGCGGCGAGAACCGCGGCCTGCAGGCGACCCCGCTGCTGCACGAGGGCGTGCTCTACCTCTCGGCCGACGAGTCGCGCGTGTTCGCCATCGACGCGCGGACCGGCGCGCGGACGTGGAGCTACGACCCGCAGCTCTCCGACGACGTCGAGCGCGTCTACTGCTGCGGGTCGAACAACCGCGGCGTGGCGCTGTTCGGCGAGCTGGTCTACGTGGGCACGATGGACGCCCGCCTGGTCGCGCTCGACCGGCATACCGGGGCCGTGGTCTGGGAGGTCGAGGTCATCGACTGGCAGCAGGGGTACAGCATCACCGGCGCGCCGCTGGTGGTCGACGGCATGGTGCTCACCGGCGTGGCCGGCGGGGAGTTCGGCATCCGCGGCTTCGTCAAGGCGTACGACGCCCTGACGGGCGCGCCGCGCTGGACGACGTACACCATTCCCGGTCCGGGCGAGCCGGGGAACGAGACGTGGCCGGGCGACACCTGGAAGAACGGCGGCGGCCCGACCTGGACCACCGGCGCGTACGACCCCGATCTCGACCTCGTCTACTGGAACACCGGCAACGCGGCACCCTGGAACTGCCAGGTCCGCAAGGGCGACAACCAGTGGACCGCGGCGACCATTGCGATCGATGCCGGCAGCGGCGACATTCGCTGGGGATTCCAGTACACCCCCTGGGACTGCTGGGACTACGATGCCGTCAGCACGCCCGTGCTGGCCGACCTGACCCTGGGTGAGCACGGGTTCGTCAAGGCCCTGTTCCACCACGACAAGAACGGCTTCTTCTACGCGCTCGACCGCACCGACGGCCGCTTCCTCTACGGCGAGCCCATCGTGCCCGGCATCAACTGGGCGTTCGGCCTCGATCCGCAGACCGGCCGCCCGCAGGTCAACCCGGAGATGATCGCGCAGTCGGGCGGTCCCGAGGTGGGGCCCATCATTCCCAGCCTCGAGGGGGCCATCGACTGGCAGCCGCTGGCCTTCAACCCGGAGCTCGGCGCGCTCTACTTCATGTCCAACCAGTGGGCGATGGGCTACAGGTTCTGGGCCGAGGACCAGTTCGCGCCGCCGACGCGGGGCGAGTGGTATCTCGGCGGCGACTACCAGCAGTACCTGACCAGCGACAATCCCGGCAACTTCGTGGGCTTCGACGTGGTGGAGCGCAAGGTGCTGTGGCGCGTCGTCAGCCCGGCGCCGTTCTGGGCGGGTGCGGTGGCCACGTCGTCCGGGCTGGTCTTCACGGGCGACATGCGCGGCTACTTCATGGCGATCGACGCCCGCAGCGGAGAAGTGCTGTGGCAGTTCCAGACGGGCTCCGGCATCATCGGCAGCCCGATCACCTACGAGCTGGACGGCACGCAGTACGTGGCCGTGCCGTCGGGCGGCATCGGCGGCGACATGACGTTCTACTACACCGAGCCGAAGGCCGGGAACCTGTGGGTGTTCGCGCTGGACGGCGCCGCGGCGCGCGTGCAGGAGGGGACCAACCTGACCGCGCTTCCCGGCGGCCTGCCGCGGGTCGGCGAGCCCGGCCACACCCTCGGCGGCCGCGTCCTGCCGGGGTACGGCTTCGAGCCCACGGAAGGCAGCGACCCGCTCACGGCGGCGTCCGGGTCGCCCGGGAGCGGGGCAGCGGATGCGGCGTTCCCCGGCGCGACAGCGGGCGACCCGGCGGCACTCGCCGCGGGGGAGCGCATCTACCGGGAGCGTTGCGTCGGCTGTCACCGTGCCGGCGGCGGCGCGGGCGCGAGCATCTTCGGGACCGGACTCGACCCCGCCCGGTTCCTCGACGTCGTGGCTGGGGGCCGCGGCGGCACGAACATGCCCGCCTTCGGGGAGCTGCTCTCGAGCGACGAGATCCGGCAGGTGTACGTTTTCCTGATGTCGCGCGACGCGCTGTGACGGGGCCCTGCCAGGGCTCCCCAAGAACGGAGGCCAATATGCAGCCAATGTGTCTCGTTGCGCGAGGCGTTCTGCTCGTTGGCGCGGCGCTGTCGGCGCTGGCGCCGGTCGCCGCCGGCGCGCAGCCCGAAGCTGACGCCGCGTTCGTGCCCGTCACCGATGCGATGCTCGAGCATCCGGCGCCGGGCGACTGGCTGATGTGGCGCCGCACGCCCGACGGCTGGGGCTACAGCCCGCTCGACCGGATCGACCGGGACAACGTCGGCGAGCTGCGCCTGGTCTGGTCGCGCGCCCTGACGGCGGGCAACCAGGAAGGGACACCGCTGGCCTACGGCGGCGTCCTGTACATGCCGAATCCGAGCGACGTCATCCAGGCCATCGACGCGGTGACGGGCGATCTGCGGTGGGAGTACCGGCGGGCGCTGCCGGACGACGTCGACGAGTACGTCGCCGGGTCGTCGACCAATCGGAACATTGCCATCCACGGCAGCCGCATCATCGACACCAGCGGCGACGGCTTCGTCTACGCGCTCGACGCGGTGACCGGCCGGCTGGTCTGGGAGACGCAGATCCTCGACTACACGGTCAACCCCGCCAGGCATTCCTCCGGCCCCATCATCGGCGGCGGCAAGGCGATCTCCGGCCGGAGCTGCCGCCCGCAGGGCGGCCCGCAGGCCTGCGTCATCACCGCACACGACGCGGCCACCGGCGCGGAAGTCTGGCGGCGGCGCCTCGTGCCGGCGCCGGGCGAGCCCGGGGACGAGACGTGGGGCGGCATCCCGTTCGAGGAGCGTGTGCACGTCGGGTCGTGGATGGCGCCGAGCTACGACCCGGAGCTGAACCTGGTCTACGTCGGGACGTCGGTCACGTCCCCGGCGCCGAAGTTCCTGCTCGGCGGCGTCGAGAACACGCACCTCTACCACAATTCGACGCTGGCCCTCGACGGCGACACCGGGGAGATCGTCTGGTACTACCAGCACCTGAACGACCACTGGGACCTCGACCATCCCTTCGAGCGGCTGCTGGTGGACACCGCGGTGGCTCCGGACCCGGCGGCGGTGAGCTGGATCAACCCGCGGCTCGAACGCGGCGAGGTGCGGAAGGTCGTGACCGGCATCCCCGGCAAGACCGGGATCGTCTACACCCTGGACCGCGAGACCGGCGAGTTCCTGTGGGCGCGGCCGACGGTGACGCAGAACGTGATCAGCGACATCGACGGCGCGACGGGCGCGGTGACGGAGAACGCCGAGCTCATCTTCGGCGCGGAAGGCCAGGAGGTGCTGACCTGCCCGACCTGGATCGGGGGCAAGGACTGGGAAGCGGGCGCCTACAGCCCGCGGACCAACACCATGTACATGCCGCTGCGCAACGCCTGCGCCCGCATGCTGGCCACGCGCGAGGCGAGCATTCACTATGCGATCGCGGTGCGCAATCAGCTCGCGCCGGGCACCGACCAGCTCGGCACGATCCAGGCGATCTCGGCCGAGACCGGGGCGACGCGCTGGCTGCACGAGCAGCGGGCGGCCACGATGTCGCTCGTCGCCACGGGAGGCGGGCTGGTGTTCGGGGGCGACGTGAACGGTCGGTTCCGGGCCTTCGACGACGAGACGGGCGAGGTGCTGTGGGAGATCAACCTCGGCTCGCCGGTTACCGGTTTCCCGATCAGCTACGCGGTCGATGGACGGCAGTACGTCGCGGTGAGCACCGGCTCGGCCGGCACCGCGTCAGGCTTCATCCGCCTGACGCCCGAGCTCCGCCCGAGCGCGGGCAACAACCTGTTCGTGTTCGCGTTGCCAGAGCCGGATAGTGTTCCATAGTCGTCCGTAGCCCGGAAAATTCGTGAGGGGTCCGTCCCAGGTAGAGACACAAGAGCCTCCGTGTGCTAAAACGCTGTTGGCGACAGACGTTTTCGGCACGACGGAGGCTCTTGCGTGACGGACCCCACGATAGCACAGTCTGTTCTGTTCCCCGATCTGTTCGACAAGCCTCTGGTCGCGATGTTCGACCGCGAGCAGTCGAGCTCGGATGGCGGCGCCGTGCTGCTCAAGGCCGCCGAGCGCGTCTACGGGTTGGTCAAGGCATTCGGCCGGTGTCTGATTGACCGCCGGGCACCGGAGAAAGTCCGGCACACGCTTGAGGACCTGGTGGGCCAGCGGGTATTCGGGATCGCCTGCGGCCATCCCGACGGCAACGATTCGGACCGGCTCGCTGACGACCCGATCCACAAGCTGCTGCTCGGGCGCGACCCGCTGGCGGGCGGTCGGCTGGCGTCGCAGCCGACGGTCTCGCGGTTCGAGAACGGTGCGGGCCGCGTCGCGCTCTATCGGCTCGGACGCGAGTTGGCGGCGTCGGTCATCGAGCGGCATCGTCGCCGGCTGTGCGGGCGGGCGCGACGCATCACGATCGACCTCGACCCGACCGACGACCCGACGCATGGCGCGCAGCAGCTGACCTTCTTCAACAGCTACTACGACAGCTGGTGCTACCTGCCGTTGCTGGCCTTCGTGAGCTTCGACCGTGAGGCGGAGCAGTATCTGTGCGCGGCCGTGCTGCGGCCCGGCACGGCGCAGGCGACCGACGGAACGCTGGGCGTGTTGTGTCGCCTGCTTGCGCTGCTGCGGTCAGCGTTTCCCGAGGCGCGCTTTCTCGTCCGGCTCGACGGCGGCTTCGCCTCCCCGGAGGTCTTCGACTTCCTCGATGCCGAGCCGCGGCTCGACTACGTCGTGGCGATGGCCAAGAACGCTGTGTTGTTGCGCGCTGCCGAGCCCGTCATGGTGGCGGCCCGCACCGAGAGCATGCTGCGTGAGAAGACGGCGCACTTCTACCTCGACACCCGCTATCGCGCGGGCACGTGGGCTCGTGAGCGCCGCGTGGTGATCAAGGCTGAAGTCGTGCAACTCACCGGCCGGCAGCCGCGCGACAACCCGCGCTTCGTCGTGACCAATCTGCGCCAGACGCCGCGCTTCATCTACGAGAAGGTCTACTGCGGGCGCGGCGACATCGAGAACCGCATCAAGGAACTGCTCGACGGCTTGCAGATCGACCGCACGAGCTGCACCAGGTTCTGGGCAAACCAGCTGCGGGTCCTGCTGACGGCCGCCGCCTACGTGCTCATGCAGGAACTGCGGCTGAGGGCCGCCCGCACCGCCTGCGCCCGCACCCAGGTGACTTGGCTGCGCGACCGGTTGCTCAAGGTCAGCGTCCACGTCGTCCGCTCCGTCCGCCGGCTCGTCCTGCACCTGCCGCGAGCGACCCCATACCGTGACGTCTGGCGGCGCCTCGCCCTCGCTCTCGGGGCGCGCGCCGGATAGCGCGCCGTCACGCCGCCAACCTCAACCCCCGTATTGCACGCCAGCGCCCCGTCGCCGAAGCTGTCGGCGCGTTGTGCCTCGTGCGCGCCGTCACCCCGCCACGACCGCTTCACCCACGCTGCCACCGACCACACACCGCGTCCGAAACGTCCTTCGCGCGACGATCAGGCCCGACCTGGGACCGATTCGATAACCTCAAGAATAATCCGGGGTAGAAGGCCGAGGCGCGGCCGTCAGCCAGAAGCCCGTGGTGAACCCCGCGTTGCACCGAGAGCGGTCAGGCGCCCGGGTGGCAAGGCGCGACGAGGGAGCATCTTGGCCATATTCTACGGTTCGCCCGGGCGGGGCATGCGGTAACCGACGCTGCGCTCGTTGAAGATGCAGGTCGGCGTCGCGGCCGACAGCGCCGAATCGCTGCTATCAGTTGCGAGAAGCGGTTCCGCGCACTCTCCAATCGGCCACCCTTCCTCGGACCCCGAGCGACCCCTATCCGGGCCGGCACATTGGTGCGTCCCTCGATCCTCAGAGATCCCCTCATTTCACATATGAATTGATAGGGCAGATCCTCCCGCCTCCATCAGTCATAGAGTTTGAAGGGTGGTGCACGTTGAATTAAAATATGACTGCGTGCATATACGACAAGATCGGCCGGCCTCGTCCAAGCAACGGCTCCGGAAACACGACATCCTGAACTTCATCACCACCTTGTACGAGGGCGACCTGCATGCCAAACGGGTGCTGTCGTTGGCCAACGCCACGCTGGGCGTGCTGACGAGCGCTTCGTTGGCAATCCATGCAGTGGGCCGCGGCCTGGCCCAGGCCATGGGCACGTTGACCAAGCATGGCGTCAAGCAGGTGGATCGGCTCCTGAGCAATCGAGGCGTCGAGGTCTGGACCTATTTCGCATACTGGACGCCGTTCATCGTCGGCGCCCGCACCGAAGTGGTCGTCGCACTGGATTGGACGAGCTTCGCGGCCGACGGGCAGGACACGATCGTGCTGTCGATGGTGACGGGCCATGGGCGCGCGACGCCCCTGCTGTGGAAGACGGTGGCGTCCTCGACGCTGAAGGGTAATCAGCGGCGCTACGAGTACGAGGTGCTGTGCCGCTTGCGGGAGGTGCTGCCGGCCGGTGTGAAAGTCACCGTCGTGGCAGACCGGGGCTTTGGGGATTGCAAGCTGTTCTACGCGTTGACGACGGAGCTGGCCTTCGAATACGTGATTCGATTGCGCGGAGACATCTACGTGACGAATGCGCGAGGCGAGCGGCGAGCGGCCGCCGCGTGGGTCGGCGCCGGGGGGCGTGCGCGGCGGCTCGTGGGTGCTCGGGTGACCGACACGTACGAGTTGCCGGTCGGCGTGGTCGTGTGCGTACACGCCCCGAAGATGGACGAACCGTGGTGCCTGGTGGCCAGCGAGGCAACAGTCCCGACGCGGGTCCTGATTCGGTACTACGGCAAGCGGTGGGGAATTGAGGCGGGCTTTCGCGACATCAAGGACATGCGCTTCGGCATGGGGCTGTCGTCGATGCATGTTTCGCGCCCCGACCGGCGGGACCGCCTCTTGCTGATCAGCGCGTTGGCGATTGCCGTGCTGTCGTTGCTGGGCGCGGCCGGCGAGCGCATCGGCTATGACCGCTGGCTGAAGGCGAACACGGTGAAGCGGCGGACGCATTCGTTGTTTCGGCAGGGGCTGATGCTGTACCACCATCTCCCCAACTGGCCCGAGGATCGCATTCGTCCGTTGATGGAGACGTTCGGAAGCATGCTCATGGAACAGCGCGTGTATCGAGAGGTCTTCGGCGTGATCTGATGCCTGCCAAAATAAGGGGATGCATGAGCCCTCGATCCCCCATCGCTCCCGCGACAATTGTCACAGAACTCCAACGTGGTATGCTCCCAAAAGGACACAGTAGTCACGCCAAGTCCGCTAGTCTACACCCTGCGCAATGTTGCGTCCCTTGATGCCTGCCGCTCTTCCTGCGAGACGGTCTGGTCAGGGCACGAGGTCACGTGCAAGAAGCCTCCACCACACGCCGCCTGAACGGAGTCATGTTCCCCAGCGGTGATCCGCATTCGGGCTCATCGAATGGCCACGCGCGCCGCCAGGGCCGGGACGCCTCGCCGCTCGATTCCACCGACGACATGGATGGCGAACTGACGAGACGGGAGTGGCGATGAAGGAAGTCGTGGCACTGCTCCAGACCGAACGGGCCGCGTTGCTGGACCGTGTCGCCAGAATCGATGCGGCGATTGCCGCGCTTGGCGGAAAGCCGGGACGGTCGGCGTCTTCGGCAGGATCAGCGAGGCCGGCGCGGAAGCGACGTAATACGTCGGCCGAGGCGGCGGAGGCCGAGACCGAGGCGAGCGAGGCATAGATGAGCTTCCGTCGGGTGTCTCGCATTTCGGGGCCGCCCTGGCTGGATCGACCAGTGCCTGCATCACGATGAAATGGTGCTTGCGGCGCCGACCACCACCCGTGCTGCACTATCCACGATGCGCCGCGAAAGGGCCGAGTTCTCCGAGACGTAGCCGATGCCCCGCCGCTGGACCCCGAGTGAGGACGTCGCGGTGCGCCTGGCCGATGCGCTCGACTATGAGCACGGCGGCGGTCGCCTGCGCGAGCTCGCCGAGCGGCTCGGGCGCAGCGAGGCGGCGGTGCGCCAGCGCGCCTCCAGGCTGCGGGCGGCCCGCTTCGAGGAGGAGGTCGACGCCGGCGGCGCGAACGCACGACGGTGACCCGCGCACTGGCGGGGGGGCGGGAAAGGGCTTCGGACTGACCGGTGCTCACAGCGCCGCCTCTGCTGGCACCGATTTCGCCGGGGCGTCGACGGCTGGGGGCATCGAGAGACTATCGGACCCAAGGCTCCCACTGGACGTCGCCTCACCTCACTCCAGCGCCATCACCGCCGCCCGCAACTCCATCACGTGTGCCGCCTTGATGGTGTCGACCCCGAGGCGGGGGTTGAATCCGTCCAGCGCGGCACCGCCCGACCGGCCGCGAAGTACGCCGCGGAAAGTGCCTCTCGCAGTTCCCGCAAATGGGTGAGCCTGACCGGTGTCACCCCCGGCCGCAGGATCGGGTCCGTCCAGGCGAAGGGGTCGAGGCCCACCTCGCTCCGCAGGACGGCGATCCGCGTCCGCAACTCCGTGAAGTGGACGGCCCTGACCGGCGTCACCCCGGGTTGGATGGGGTGGTCCGTGAACGGGGCGGGCGGTCGGTCCACCGTCACCGTGAACGCCTGCGTGGCGCTCAGACCGCGAGGGTCGGTCGCTCTCACCTGCACGGCCGCCGTGCCTGCCGCCACGGGCGTCACCGTCACTGCACTCCGGAACGCCGACACCGACACGACGCTCGGCGACGACGACGTCGCGCCGTAGGTCAACGCGTCGCCGTCCGGATCGCGGAACGACGAGGCCACGTCCACCGTCACGGCCGCGTCGTCGCCGAGCGTCAGCGGCGCCAGCGTGCCCACCGCGACCGGTGAACGATTGGCGCCGGCGGGATGGCGACCCGGCGAGCGCATGAGCAGGCCGTTGGCGCCCGGCCCCCACTCGAAGAAGTCCCGATTGTCGGCACGGTGCACGAACACGGCATCGAAGCGTTCGAGCAGAGCGTCGTCCGCCCCACGGGTCACCAGGTAGTCGTACAGGTCGTCAGAGATCTCGTACCCGTCGCCCTGGCCGCTCGGGAACACCAGGAACGCCGGCCTGAACTCGGCGAATGCCCGGCAGGAGTAGAGGTAGTTGCCCTGTCGCGTCCTGGACTCGGTCATGTTGTCGCGCGAGTATTCGTAGCTTCTTCTGAGTAGATCGATGCGGCGGACCAGTGCCTCCTCCAGGCTCGAGGCCCCCGCGAGCAGCGCGTGATACTGCGACTCCGGGTCGGTCTCCGTGTACTTCTCGCTCGTCCAGTCGTCCATCGTGAATCCGCCGTTGGGCAGATCCGACGCGACGTAGTAGCGCGCGTGCTGGCAGAAGTTCTCGAGGTCCGAAAACGAGCCCTTGTTGCACGGACCTCCCATGTCGATCACGCCGAGCGGCCGGCCCAGGGCCCCTGTCCAGTGGGCCAGCAGATCACCGGCGTCGCGGTACGTCAACTGGCCGGCGAAGAGCTGCCCGCCCGGTCCGCCGTGCCCGTTGTACATCAAGTGGTGATCCGAATCAGGATACCGGGCCGCCAGGTGGGAGCTGAAGTCCGCGAACGCCTGCTTGATGAAACGGCTTCGGGCTTCGGTCCAGGGCTCAGGCAGGCCGTCCACCCGTTGGATTCGGTAGCTCTCCCGGCGGGCTGTCTGCTCCTCGGGCGTGAGATCCCACCCGTGGGGATCGAAGTCGTTGTCGAATTCGTAGAAGTGAATCGACTTCGTCTCTTCCCAGATCGCGACCTCGAAGAACTTGAGGACGTCACTCTCCCTGATCGGGACAGCAGCCGGCCATCCGCCGCCGCCCTCGATGTCGTATGCGTGCCAGTCCGGCGTCACCCGCACGACGCGCACCATGACGTTGTGGTGCGCATTCGGGCCCTGTTGCGCACGAACCTGGGACGGCGCCAGCGCCGCGAACGCGGCGACCACAAGAGCGACGACCCACGCCATCTGCCTGGATGTCCATCCCCGCGCGCACGGGGGCTGCCTGCCTGCGGACGCCGAACTGCCGGTCGTCGGAGCGCCCACGCCTCGCACGGTTCGGGCCCCAGCGTAGCCCAGTCGACCACGAAAAGCGAAGACCGCATGCGATGATGTGAGGATGAGCGTGGGTGCCTCCGATCTCGACATCTCGCTCGGAGTCGAGGAGGAGTTTTTCCTGGTCGACCCCGACACCCGCAATCTCGAGTCCGATCCGGATCCAGGCATCTTCGAGGCGTGCGAACGGAACCGGGGTCCGCACACGGTCTCGCACGAGATGTTGCGGACGCAGATCGAAACCAGCACGAGGGTGTGCGGGTCGGTGACCGAGGCGTGCGAGGCGGTGCGGGAGACCCGCCGTCTGGTGATCGAGGGGGCCGCAACGTACGGGGTGGCGGTGCTGGCGTCGTCGACCCACCCGTTCGCCGAATGGACGTCCCAACTGATCACGCCGCGGGAACGCTACGAGCGATTCGTCGTCACCTTTCAGGAGAGCATGCGGCAGCAACTCATCGGCGGCATGCACATCCACGCCGGCTTCGGCGACCCCGACTCGCGGATTCGGATCATGACGGCGATGCGGCCGTACCTGCCGCTGTTCCATGCGCTGTCGACATCGTCGCCGTTCCACGGCGGGCGGGAGACGGGCTACAAGTCCTACCGCCTGAATGTCATGGGAGCGCTGCCCCGCACCAGTCTGCCGAACCCGCTGTCGTCGTGGGCGGCGTATGAGAGTCTCCTGGCGACCTATCGGCGCATGAGCTTCATCCGGAGCGCCAGCGAGCTGTGGTGGGACATCCGCCCGTCCCAGCGCTTCCCGACGGTGGAGATGCGAATCTGCGACGTTTGCCCGCGTCTCGACGACGTGGCCAGCATCGTGGCGCTCTACGCTGCGCTGATCCGGCGCCTGATGCGCCTCGACAGGGCAGGGGGGCTGCCCGCCGATCCGCCGACCGAGATCATTGCCGAGAACCGCTGGCTCGCCCAGCGCTACGGCGTGCTGGCGTTCCTCGGTGACGTGTACGGCGCGGAAGGCCGCGTGGATATCCAGGACTTCGCTGCGCGGCTCGTGGAGGACCTGGCGCAGGATGCTCGCGTGCTCGGCTGCGAGCAGGGGCTCCGCCATGTGCTCACCGTCATTCGGGAAGGCAGTAGCGCCGACCGGCAGCTCGACCTGTTTCGGTTGCGCCGGGTGGAGAGCGGCACCGAGACGGAAGCGTTGCGGGCCGTGGTCGATCTGGTGCTGGCCGAGACTCGCGAAGGAGTGGGAGCGTCAGGAGGTCCGCCCCGGCGCCGTCACTCGACGTCGAGGAAGATCGGGTTCGAGTAGAACCAGAGGTCGTGCCAGGGGTTCTCCTCGAGACCGTCCATCACGGGCTCGAGGTCGTCGGTGCTCGTGCCGCGCACCCGCACGTACAGGTTCCGGTCGGCCGCGGGCAGGGGCGTTTCGAGGGTGTACCGTTCCCCGTCGCGGTCGAGCGCCTCGCGCGTGAACCGGGCGAGGACGCGCGTCGTCGGGTTGCGGTCGAGCGCGGGATCGGCGGACGGGCCCCGCACCTCGCCGACGATCACGTCGACCCGGCGGACGGCGGGGTTCTCGCCTGCCCCGTTCGGGGTCTCGGGGTCGCGGAAGCGGACCGTCGCGGTGACCTGCGCGCCGCGCGCGACATGCAACGTGCCGCCGAGTCCCGCCTCGCGCCTTCCGCTCGTCAGGCGGACCTCGAGCTCCGACACGAGGTCCCCAGCGACTGCGAACATGCGCCCCTGCCGCAGGCCGTCGAGGACGCCGGCATAGGTCGGATGCGCGTGGACCCAGGTCTTGTGGAACTCGCCCGGCCAGAAGTCGCTGCCGGCTCGCACCGGCTCGGCGTAGTGGAAGTGGGAGTCGGACGAGGCGACGATCCAGAACCGGCGCCCTTCACCGAGCAGGGCATCCCACAGACCGCCGACGATGGCCGTCATCTGATCGAAGCCGCCCAGGGTCTGTGCTCCGGGGTTCCAGTAGGCGCCGCGGTAGCTGAGGCTGTCGTTCTTGTTGAGGGTGGCGGCCTGGTGGCCGGGCGCGCCTTCCATCCCCCGGTACACGTCCGGCGCGAGGTCGTTGTTCTCGCGCAGCTCCCACGGCTCGTCGCGGCCGTAGCGGCCGATCGCCGGCGCCGAGCGGGAGGGATGGTTCGCGAAGAGGATCGGCAGGCGGTCGAGCCCCTGCATGTGGGCCAGCGCCTGCCGCCGGAGCTCCGCCGACTGCCGTCGCGGGTCGGGCGGGCGGGCCCAGTCCTCGTTGGCGTCGAAACGGCTCTCGATCTCGTGCAGCACCTGCGCCTCGTTCTCGGCGCGGGGAATGATCAGGGTGTGGTGGTCCATGCCCGGCATGTTGAGCTCCATGCCGTAGAACTGCAGCACCTCCGGGACGAGCTCGCGCGACAGCGTGAGCTCGCGGTACGCCTGCTGCAGGTTCACCTTGGAGTGGTAGGGGCCGCCGTGGTCGGTGGTGACCATCCAGCTCAGCCCGAAGCGCCGCGCCATCGCCGCGTTGCGCGGCGTCGAGTAGAGCGCGTCCCGCCCCTTGATCGGGGTCGGCGGGCTGGCACGGTGGTCGTAGCCCGTGCTCCAGTGGCTGTGGATGTGCGAGTCGCCGGCCAGCCACTCGCGCTCGGCGGCGGGGGCGGCCAGCGCGAGGGCGGCTGCCGCGCACAGCGCGCAGAACCAGACCAGGCGCGGAGTGGCGGTGCCCTGCGAGTACATGGCAGGCGATCCTACCACCGCCGGCACCTGCCGGCGATGGCCGGCACCTGCCGGCGATGAATGAGAGCAGGGCGGCCCGGTCGTCGGGAACGGCCGGAGCCACCCTGGTGACGATTTCGGCTACTTGAGGGCCGAGTAGTCGCTGGCGCTCATCCAGAAAACCTCGATCCCCTCGAGCGGGGCCGGGTACTTGGCCAGCAGCTCATCCCACTCCGGGTCATCGCGGAACCCCGCCCAGACCTCGTCCCGATGCGCGCGGTCGCGGTAGGCAAGCATCCAGACGAGCGTGTTCGGGTTGTCGAGCCGCTGCCAGACCGCCACGATCTCGGCGCCGTGCTTCTCGAAGATCGCGACCTCGCCCTCGCGGAACCGCTGGTGCAGCTCGTTGATGCCGCCGTCGCCGTCGACCGCCGGCTCGGCGGTGTACATGCGCACCTCGAAGCAGCGCGAATCAGCCGCCGCGTTGTGCGACAGGTCGGCCGGCAGATCGCCCTTCGGACCGCACCCATCGGGCGGGTCCTGGGCCGCGGCCATCCCACTGACACCGAAAACGATGACGACGGCGAGCAAGACTGTTCGGATCACTGTTCTCCTCCTGGACTGGTTCGTTTCCCCACGCGTCTCTCGTCGCGCGGCCACGACCGGCTCACGGTACACCGTCCGTTCCCGCTTAGTCCACCGCACCGACGAGCCGCCCGGCGCGTGGTTCGTACGCGATCCTACCTCCGCCGCCGCCTGCGGGGTAACATGAGCTCGTATCCGGAGCAAGGCCCGTTCGAGCCTTGCTCCGGGGTAGACGGGAGGAGGACGCCATGGAGCTGCGACGTGCCGTCGTCGGGGGTGGCGCGGGGCCCGTGCTGCTGGTCCTCGTCGTCCTGGCCGGGGTCGGGGGCGGTTTCCCGTCGGCTCGGCAGGCGCCGGCCGGCCAGGACATCAACGAGCGCTTCCGCAGCGCCGACCTGGACACGGCGGCGGTGGCCGCCCGCTTCGAGTCAGCCGACCGCGAGGCGTTCGCGCGCCGGCATGACGTCGTCGCCGCCCTGGGACTCGAGCCGGGCATGGCGGTGGCGGACGTCGGTGCGGGCTCCGGCTTCTACGCGGAGCTGATGGCCGCGGCCGTGGGGCCGACGGGGACCGTCTACGCCGTCGAGATCGCGCCCAACTGGATCGAGTTCCTCACCGGGAAGTTCGCCGCCGAGGGGCTGGACAACGTGCGCGTGGTGCGCGGCAGCGGCGAGTCCGTCGAGCTGCCGGCCGCCTCCGTCGACCTCGTGTTCTCGTCCGACACGTACCATCACTTCGAGGATCCGCCGGTGATCCTCGCCAGCATCCATCGGGCGCTGAAAGCGGGTGGCCGCTGGGTGGTGCTGGACTACGACAGGATTCCCGGCGTCACGCCGCCCGGTCGGATGGCGCATCTGCGCGTCGGCAAGGCGGAGGCCGTCGAGGAGATCCTGTCCGCGGGCTTCAGTCTCGAGCGCGAGGTCGACCTCGACCTCGCGGACAGCTACCTGGCGATCTTCGGCCGGCCGTAGGTGGCTGGACGGCCGTCTCGCCGTGACGCATCCTGGACGGAGACCCTCATATGGCAGCGGCATGCGCTCCCGACGTTCGTCGTCTCGCGGTGGCCGGACCCCTGTGCGCGCTCGTGCTGGCGGCAACTGCCTGCGGCCCCGCTGGCGAGGCGCCGGAGCCGGCATCGACCGGGGTGTGGTTCGAGGGCGCCCGGCTCATCGACGGTGGCGGGGAAGCGCCCGTCGAGCGATCCGCGTTCCTCGTCGAGGACGGCGTCTTCAACTGGGTGGGGAACCGGGGCGAGCGCGAGCCGCCGGCGGGTGCGGCGCGGGTGGACCTGACAGGGAAGACCGTGATTCCCGCGCTGATCGACGCCCACCAGCACATCGGGCTGACCAGCGTCGAGGACGGCACGCACAGCAAGGACAACTACACGCGAGCCAACCTGATCGAGCACCTCGAGCGCTCGGCGTATCACGGCGTGGCGGCCACGATGAGCCTGGGCCTGGAGTTCGACGAGGCGCTGGCGTTCGAGCTGCGCGAGGAGGTCGTCCCGAACGGCGCGCGCTTCCTCACGTCGGGGCGGGGGATCGCCGCCACGCCGATGGCCGGCCCCCAGCAGGAGTACCGTCTGGGGATTCCGCGCGGGGCGCGGACCGAGACCGAAGGCCGCGCCGCCGTCGAGGAGCTCCACGGGCACGGTGTGGAGCTGGTCAAGATCTGGGTCGACGACCGCGGCGGCACGGTCCCCAAGCTGCAGCCCGAGGTCTACCGGGCGATCATCGACGAGGCTCACGCCCGCGGCATGCAGGTGACGTCGCACCTCGGCTCGACGAGCGGGCTGGCCGACGCCAAGGACCTGCTGCGCGCGGGCGTCGACGGCTTCGCGCACACGGTGCGCGACCGGGACATCGACGCGGAGTACATGGAGCTGGTCCGGGCGTATCCCTACGTCTGGACCGTTCCCAACCTGCCGGGATCGCCCGTGACACCCGACGACCTGCCCTGGCTCGGCGAGACGCTGCCGCCGTTCGAGATCGAGAACCTGCGGGCACAGGCCGAACGCCTGGCGGCGGAGGGGCCAGGCGCGTCGTTCGAGCTCCAGTGCCGGAACCTGGCGCGCAACCGCCAGGCCGGGATGATCATCGGCATGGGGACGGACTCGGGCGTCAGCGTCGGGTGGACGACCCACACCGAGCTGCGGGACATGGCAGGCTGCGGTCTCTCCCCGATGGAGGTCATCGTCGCGGCCACGCGCGTCAACGCCGCCATTCTGCGCCTCGACGACCTCGGAATGGTCGCCGTCGGCAGGAGTGCTTCGTTCGTGGTGCTCGACGCCGACCCGCTGGCGGACATCACGAACACGCGCAGGATCGCCGACGTCTACCTGCGGGGCGAGCGGGTGGACCGGGACGCGCTCAGGGCGCGGTTCATGGCCGGCTATTCGAAGAGTATGCCGTCCAGTTGATCCGGGTCGTCCGCCAGGGGGGTGTCGCCGGCGGGCTTGCGGTTGCCGCTCAGGATGTAGGCGACGATCTCGGCCGACTGCTGCGACGACAGCGAGCCCGGCGCGTCCTGGGGCATCGTTTCCTGGATGAGGCCGAACAGCTCGGCGAGCGAGCGGCCCCGCCAGTTGGCGCGGAACGTGTGGTCGCCGAGCAGGGCCGCCATTTCCGGAACGAACGCCCGAATCGGGCCGTGGCACGCTGCGCACTGGTCGTCGTACAGCACCTGACCGCGCGCGGCCTGCGCCGCCGTGTACACGCCGTCGTCCACGGAGCGCGGCTGGGCTTGCGCCACCGGCACGGCGACCGCTGCCAGGATGAGGGCAACGGCCGCCGCGTCGGTGGACGAGGGAACGGGCATTGGCGCTGCTACGGCAGGACCAGCGTGGCGTTGCGCTTCGGCACCTGCCCGCCGGTCGGGATCTCGGCCACCTTCTCGACGGTCGGAATCTCGACCACGGCGACGCTGTTGTTGCCCGACAGCGAGATGTAGGCGTACCGGCTGTCGGGTGTGATCGTGACCCAGTTGGGCGAGTGACCCACCCTGACGCCGCCGACCAGCTCCAGATCCGGCAGCGAGTAGACGTACACGCTGCTGTTGAAGCTGCTGTTGCCAACGAGGTACTTGTTGTCGGGGGTCACGCCGAGGCCGTGCGCCGTGTTGCCGCCGTGGCCCGGCGTCTGCTGATCGGGCGGCACCTCGGGAAACTCGATCCGGGTCACTTCCTTGCGCGTCTCGAAGTCCACCACGCCGAAGCCGTTGAAGTTGGAGAGCTGCGCATAGATGTGCCGCGTCGACCCGTCGGGATTCGTGTCGAACGCCATGGGGCGGATGCCGAGGTCGAAGTAGGTGGTCCAGACCGGCCGGTCGGTCATCGTGTCCACCACGGTGATGTTCCGCCCGCCGACCATGCCGGCGATGGCGTACTTCCCGTCGGGTGTCACGTAGGTGTTGTGCACGCCGCCGTGCACCGAGATCGTGGCGACGATCTCGTTCGTGGAGGTGTCGAGCACGTCGAGCGCGCCCGGCGCCTCCGCGATCGCAGTGTAGACCTTGCGTCCGTCGGGCGTGACGGCGATGTTGTTGGGTCGCCCGGTGAGCGGGACCTTCTTGATCACCTTCAGTGCCTCGACGTCGACGATGTCGACGGTGTCATCGGCTTCGTTGGCGACGTACAGCCAGCGCCCGTCGGGCGAGGGGGCCGCGCCGTGCGCCCGCTCGATGCCCTGGATCTCGCCGACGACCTGGTTGGTGACCGGATCGATGATGTGGACGTTGTCGCCGGCGCTGTTCGTCTGCACGATGCGCACGGTACCCTGCGCGGCCGCCGTGATGGGCAGCACGAGGAGCGCCGCCGCCGCCAACGAGAAGATCGAGCTGCGTGTCATGACCATCGTTGAGCTCCTGTCTCACTGGTACGGATAGGGTTGCCTCGCTCTACTGCCCGCTGGTCTCCCCGCGGACCCAGGCGGCGAGCGTCTCGAACGCCGGGTCGTCCTGCGAGCTGAACTGCCGTCCTCCGGTATGGAACTCGTCGCCGCCGGCGGCGGGCTCGAGCGGATGCACGAGCAGCCGGCTGGCCAGCGGATCGCCCGGCGTCACCAGCGCGGAGACGGACTCGAAGTTGCTGCGCGACTGCTCCTCGGTCCAGGTCGCCGCGCCCGGCTCGAGCCCCTCGAGAAAGGCGACGCGCTCGTCGCCGGCGTGGCACACGACGCAGCGCGTCAGGCCGGCCCGCTTCTCCAGGAAGATTGGCTCGACCTGCGTCCGGTAGTACTCGAAGTCGAGCTCAACCGGGGCCGCGGGCGGCTGCACCAGCAGCATCGTCAGAGCCCAGATCACGTTCATGGCAGACCTCCTGTCGATTGTAATCCGCCGTCAATCCGGCAGTCCCGTGAAGCCTTTCGGGCAACTGCACGCCGAGAGTGTTCCGCCACATCGGCGGCAGCGTGCCGCGAGGCGAGCCTTCTTGCGCAGCGCCGCCGACGAGAGCCCGAACGACGAGCAACCCGCAAGCGGGAACCGCGCCGACGGCGACGAAACCGTCTTCATGGTCGCCCTCCACTGCGGCCGGCGGTTCCGTCACAACGATCGCGGAACCGTGTACAGTGGTCTGGTGCGGAAGGGGGGATTTGAACCCCCACGAGCCGAAGCCCACAAGCTCCTGAGGCTTGCGCGTCTGCCAGTTCCGCCACTTCCGCAACGAGAGCAAAGAGTATAGCACCGGGTTCCACAAGGAGACTCAGACGTGGCACTTGCACGCGCCGCACGTCTCGTTCTGCTCTTCGTCGTGCTGTCGGTTTTCGTGTCGATGGCCGCCGTGGCGGCCACGATCCTGTTTGCGACCCGCGGCCCGGACATCCAGACCGAATCCGTCCTGTGGCTGCGCGTCCCGGAGAATCTGGCGGAGCGGCCGTCGGACCACCCGCTCGGGCAGCTCCTCGGGCCGCGCGACACGGTGGGGGGCGTCGTCGACGCGCTGCGCAAGGCGCGAGTCGACGACCGCGTCCGGGCGGTGGTGCTCGTCCCGCCGGCGCAGCCCGGCCTGTGGGGCAAGGTGCAGGAAATCCGTGCCGCCGTGCGCGACTTCCGCCAGTCGGGCAAGCCTGCCGTCGCCTATCTCGAGTTCGGCGGCGGCCAGCAGTACTACCTGGCCACGGCCTGCGACGAGATATTCCTGGCTCCGACGAGCCCCCTGGACCTGGTGGGCGTCGCCATGTACGAGCCGTTCGCCCGCGAGGCGCTCGACAAGATCGGCGCGTACCCGGACATGCTCCACGCCGGCGACTTCAAGACGGCCGCCAACGTGTTCACGGAGACGACGTTCACCCCGTTTCACCGCGAGATGAACGAGTCGCTCAGCCGGGATCTGTACGAGCAGCTCGTCGCGGGCGTCGCCGAGGGCAGGGGACTGCCGGAGCCTGCCGTGCGCGCGCTGATCGACGACGGTCCGTTCCTGCCGGACGATGCGGTCGGGCGCGGGCTGGTCGACGGCCTGGCGTACGAGGACGAGCTGCTGGAGCGCCTGGCGGGCGGCGGCGAGCCGCCCGGACAACTCCCGTACGCGGAGTACCGCCGCGTCGACCCGCAGTCGCTCGGGCTCGACGCCGGACCGTCCCTGGCCGTGGTGTACGCGGTCGGACCGATCGTGCTCGGCGACAGCAGCGTCGATGCCGGCGGCGGGAGCGTGGCGGCCGCGCAGACCCTCGTCCGATCGCTGCGCGCCGCGCGCGAGAACGAGGCGATCGAGGCCATCATCCTGCGTATCGACAGTCCCGGCGGCTCGGCGGTCGCGTCGGATCTCATCTGGCGCGAGATCGTGCTGGCTGCCGCGGACAAGCCGGTAGTCGCGTCGATGTCGGACCTGGGCGCCTCGGGCGGCTACTACGTGGCGATGGCGGCCGACGTCATCGTGGCGCAGCCCGCGACGCTCACGGGCTCGATCGGCGTCGTCGGCGGGAAGCTGGTCCTGGGCAGCATGTTCGCCAAGCTCGGCATCGCGGTCGAGGCGGTCTCCGATGGCCGCATGGCCGAGATGAACTCCGTCTACACGCCGTACTCCGACGAGGCCAGGACCCGCGTGCAAGCGCTGGTCGACGCCTTCTACGACGAGTTCGTCGCCAAGGCGGCCGAGGGGCGCGGCATGACCCGGGAGGCGATCCACGCCGTTGCGCAGGGGCGCGTCTGGACCGGCCGGCAGGCGCTCGGCGCCGGCCTGATCGACGAGCTGGGCGGGTTGGCGCGGGCGGTCGCAATCGCGAAGGAGCGGGCGGGTCTCGCGGCCGATCAGGAGGTCACGCTCGTGCCGTACCCGCGGCCCCGTTCGTTCCTCGAGGTGCTCGCGGGCGGTCTCGAGATCCGCTCCCACCTCCTGCCGGCGGGCTGGCTGGAGACGCCGGCGGCGCGCATCGGCTCGGCGCTCACCGTGCCGCTCCGCCACTTTCGCCCCGGCGAGCCGCTGGCGTTGATGCCGTACGTGTACGTGGAATAGCCGGGAGTCTGCGCCGCGGAACGGCGCGGACTCCTAGGCGCCCACGGCGAGCTCCAGCGCCTGGTAGTCGATATCGATCGACAGCCGCTGCTGGACCTGGGACATGTACGAGCTGTAGAACTCGTTCTGGCGGTTCTGCAGCAGCTCCGCCCGCAGCGTGTCGCGCGCCTCCGCAACCTGCTCGTCCGTGACGTCCTCGCGCTCGACCAGATGCACCACCGCCAGCGCGTCGCCGCCCGTCTCGACGACGCCGCTCACGCCGCCCGGCGGCAGCGCGAACGCCGTGCGCTCCAGGGCGGGGCTGACGCCGACCTCGGGGAACGCCGCGCCCCTTGCGATCAGCCCGCTCGCGGCGACGGTGAGCTCGGCGGCCTCGGCGGTCGTCCTGAAATCGTCGCCCGCAGCCAAAGCGCCGGCGGCTTCGTCCGCCCGCTCGCGCGCCAGCTCCAGCGCCTTGCGCCGCAGCACGTCCCGGCGCACATCGTCCCGGACGTCCTCCAGGGGTGGGATGACCGGCTCCTGGCGGCCGATGACCGTGACGAACGCCGGTCCCGTGGGCGTTTGAATCGGTCCCGCGACGGCGCCTTCCTCCATCTGGAAGGCTTCCGCGGAGACCCGCGGGGCGAACCCGAGACCGAGGATCGGCTCGCCCGCCGCGACGAAGCCGGACTCCTGCAGCTCGAGCCCCCGCGCAGCCGCGGCGCGCTCCAGCTCCTCCGGCGTGGAGGCCTCGGCGGCAATCGCGCGGCCGAGCGCCGTGGCCCGGGCGGTGGCCCGCTCGTTCTTCAACGTGTTCTCGATGGCTTCACGGACTTCCTCGAGCGGTTGCGTGGTCTCCTCCTGCTTCTCGGTCACGCGGATGACGTGGAAGCCGAATGCGCTGCGGACGGGATCCGAGACGGCGTCGACGTCGAGTCCGAAGGCGGCGGCCTCGACCTCGGCCACCATGCGGCCGCGTCCGAACAGCCCGAGATCGCCGCCTTCGGCGGCGGTCGCCTCGTCCTGCGAGTGCTGGCGCGCCAGCTCCGCGAAGTCGGCCCCCGCGCGCGCCTCGTCTCCCAGCTCCCGGGCCCGGGCCTCCACCTGGCTCTCGTCCTGCTCCCCGGTGCGCAGGAGGATGTGGCTGGCGCGCACCTGCCCGGGCGTCGTGTACTGGGTGATGTTGGCGTCGTAGTACTGCTGGACCTCCGCATCCGTGGGCGCGAGGGTCTCGAAGATGGCCGACTCGTCGACGAGCAGGAACCGCAGCTGCCGCTTCTCCGGCTCCTCGTACGCCAGGGGCGATTCGTCGTACAGCGCCTGGATCTCCCCGTCCGATGCCTCCACCTCGTCCCGGTAGTCGTCACCGCGGAAGGCAACGATCTCGACCATCACCTTCTCGTTGCGCCGGCGGTACTCCGCGGCGATCTCCTCGTCCGAGACGGTGACCCAACCGGTGACGGCCGCCTCCAGCCGCTCGAACAGGATGTCGCTGCGTACCTCCTCCTCGAACTGCGCGGGGGTCATCGGCGGGCGCTGGAACTGCAGCGCCTGCCGGTAGCGCTGCTCGCCGACGAACTGCCCGTTCTCCTGGAACCCCGGCAGGCTCACGATCCGCTGGCGGACCTCGGCGTCGCTCACCGTCAGGCCGAGCCGCTCGGCCTCCGACAGCGCCGCGTAGCGGCTGATGAGCGCCTGCAGGATCTGTCGATCGACGCCCAGCGAGCGCAGCACCTCCTCGGTGACCTCGCCGGACGACTGGAGGCGGTAGCTCTGCAGCTGAGCCAGGTAGATCTGGCGGAACCGCGCCACCGTGATCTCGTGCTCGCCGACCCTGGCGAGGACCTCGTTCGGCATCCCCTCGAGGGCCGTCTCGTCGACGAATCCCGGGACGTACAGGAACATGAACGCAAGGACAACGAGGGCCAGGCTCCATTTGAGCCAGCCCTTGTGGCGCCGCATGCCGTCGAGCATCGTCATGCTGCTGATTGT
Organism: Vicinamibacterales bacterium; assembly: GCA_963665465.1. Taxonomy (GTDB): domain Bacteria; phylum Acidobacteriota; class Vicinamibacteria; order Vicinamibacterales; family UBA8438; genus JAAXGX01. The sequence goes on along the minus strand of OY762226.1, from coordinate 693,985 downwards.
AGCCGCCGCGCGCGAATCCTGTCATCCGGTCGATCCGTCTCCCGAGGCCGGCATCCGGGTCGGGAGAAAGGCGTATGTTATAGTTTTCATCCAGGAATTCAGGGCATCCGCTTCACAATCGAATCAGTTTGCCCGGAGGGCGTCGCCCGGCTTGAGTATTCGCTCGATCTTTTCCCTGTTCTCGAACGATCTCGCGATCGATCTGGGAACCGCCAACACCTGCGTCTTTGCTCGCGGCAAGGGCATCGTGCTCAACGAGCCGTCGATCGTGGCCTTCAACAAGACCACCGGCTCGATAGAGGCTGTCGGGCGCGATGCGAAGGAGATGGTGGGGCGCACGCCGGGTGACATCGTGGCCATCAAGCCCATGCGCGACGGCGTCATAGCCGACTTCGAGGCCACCGAGAAGATGCTCACCTACTTCATCCGGAGGGCGCACGAGCGTGCGGTCTGGGTGCGGCCGCGCATCGTGATCGGCGTGCCTTCTCAGATCACGCAGGTCGAGCGGCGGGCCGTCAAGGACAGCGCCTACCGGGCGAAGGCCAGCGAGGTGCATCTGGTGGAAGAGGCCATGGCCGCCGCGATAGGGGCGGGCATGCCGATCACCGAGCCGTTCGGCAACATGGTGGTCGACATCGGCGGCGGCACGACGGACGTCGCCGTCATCTCGCTGGCGGGCATCGTGTACAGCCGCGCCGTCAGGGTGGCAGGCAACGAGATGGATGAGGCAATCATCCAGTACATCAAGAAAAAGTACAGCCTGCTCATCGGAGAGCGCACGGCGGAGCAGATCAAGATGCAGATCGGCTCGGCCAGCGCACTCGACGAGCCGCAGACCATGGAGATCAAGGGGCGCCATCTGGTCGAGGGCATCCCCCGGGCCATCACGATCAGCGACGACGAGGTTCGCGAGGCGCTGGCCGAGACGGTCAAGGCGATCGTCGATGCCGTGCGCGTTGCCCTGGAGCAGATGCCCCCCGAGCTGTCGGCCGACGTGGTCGATCGCGGCATCACGATAACCGGCGGCGGGGCGCTGCTCAAGAACATCGACAAGCGGCTCCGTGAAGAGACCGGCCTGCCGCTGGAGATGGCCGAGGATCCGCTCTCGTGCGTCGTGAAGGGGGCCGGCAAGATGCTGTCGGACTTCGGTCTGCTGAGAAGGATAGCGAAGGACTAGGAATCGGCGCCGTAGAAAGGCGGCGGGCCAGTTCCGTCCCTGCGGCTGGACAAGGCGCGGCCGGGGAGGGGGGCAGTACCCGTGGAGCACCGCCAGCGCACCGGCTATCTCGTGTCGGCCGTCATGGTCGGCCACTTCATCCTGATCTCCGCCCAGGCCGGCGGCGGGTTGCACGGGAGCCCGCTCGAGAACGTCGCGTTCCGCGCGTTCGCGGAAATGCAGCGCCTCCTGACGTCGGCCCGGGGCGCCGTGTCGCACTCCTGGTCGCACTACGTGGGGCTGCGCGACGTGCACGAGCGGAACGACGCGCTGGCCGTTACGGTGGCCGACCTCCAACTGCTGCTGCAGGAGCAGCGGGCACTGGCTCAACAGGCCAGCGGTCTGCAGGAACTGCTCGGGTTGCGGCGGGCGGTGGAGTTGCGCACGGTCGGTGCGCGGGTGATCGCCACCGCCGCGACACCCTATGTCCGGACCCTCACGGTCGACCGGGGTGCGGAAGACGGCGTGCACGCGAACGACGCGGTCATCGCGCCCGCGGGGGTCGTGGGGCGCATCGTCGGCACCCCGAGCCGCCGGGCGTCACGGGTGCAGCTGCTTGTCGACCACCTTGCGGCCGCCGGCGCGCGCGTGGAACGCACGCGGGTGTCCGGGATCGTGACTGGCAGTGACGACGGGACGGACTTGCGCATGGAGTACGTCTCCCACCTCGAGGATGTGAAGGCCGGGGACAGGGTGGTGACCTCGGGGACCGATGGGATCTATCCGCCGGGATTCGTCATCGGAACGGTCGGGGCGGTTGCTCCCGGACCGGAGCTGGATCTGGCGATACGCATCGTGCCGGCAGTCAGGTTCTCCCGGCTGGAGGACGTGCTGGTCATCGTGAGCGACGACGAGCCGCCGCCCCCGCTGAGCGTGGCAAGCGAGTGACCGCCATCGGAGTTGCGCTGGCGCTCGCTGCGGCGCTGCTGGTCCAGACGGCAATCGTGCGCATGGTGGCGAGCGAGGGGCTGCCGACCGATCTCGTGCTGATCGTCGTGATCTTCGCGGCGCTCTCGCGCGGCCGCGTCGCGGGATTGTGGGCCGGCACCGTCGGCGGGCTGCTTCAGGATACGCTGTCGGGCGGGCTCGTCGGGATCAGCGGGCTGGCGAAGAGCACCACGGGCGTGCTGGTCGGGATGGCCGGCTCGCGGTTCATCATCGAGACCATCGGGCAGCACCTGGTCCTGATCGTGCTGGCCAGCGCGTTCCATACGGTGTCCCTGCTGGCCGTGCACGCGCTCGTGGGAGCTGCGCCGGCGGCAACGGCCACCTTCGTGCTGAGCCGGGTCGCGGCCGACGGGGCGCTCGGCGTCGCGCTGCTGATGCTCGCGCGCGCCCTGCCGGTTGCCGTGCGGCGCATGCCGTGGCGCCGGCGCCACGGCATGCATCGGCCCTGGGTCATGTCCATCACGTCCGAGCAACGCTCCCGCGCGGGCAGGTGACGATGCATTCGGAGCTCACGGACGACCACCTCTCCGCCAGCCGTGAGCGATGCCGCAGCCTGCTGCGCCTGGCCCAGGCCGGCGTCGCGTCCGCCTTCTGCGTGATCGCGCTGAGCTTCTGGAGCTTCCAGGTGGGCCAGCACGTCCGTTTCGCCGAGATGGCGGAGAACAACCACCAGCGCGTTCTCAATCTGAGGGCGCTGCGGGGGGCGGTGGTCGACCGGCACGGCGATGTGCTGGTGCAGAACCGTTACTCGCTGGACATCTGCCTCATCCGCGAGCAGGTCACGGACCTGGAACGGACCCTCGGCCTGGTTGCCGCGGCGACCGGCGCCGACCTGCGGGCGCTCCGCGACGCCGTCGAGGCTGGCGCCGACGTGCCTCTCTATCGGCCCGTCGCGCTCGTCAAGGACGCGACGCAGGCCCAGGTGGCGGCCGTTGCCGCGCGCGCGTTCGAGCTCCCCGGGGTGGTCGTCGAGCGGAACCCGACGCGGCACTATCCGAGCGGAACCGTTGCGTCGCACCTGTTCGGGTACGTCGGCGAGGTCACGGGCAGCCAGCTCCGTGCCGCGACCGACGAGCGCATCAGGATGGGCGCGGTGATCGGCCAATCGGGTGTCGAGCAGGCGTACAACCGGCTGCTCATGGGGGAGGACGGCACCCGCCGGGTGGCGGTCAACAGCATCGGCCGCGAGCTCGGGACGCTCGAGGAGCTGCCGCCGGCCGTGGGCCAGCCGCTACAGCTCACCATCGATTTCGACGTGCAGCGGGCGGCGGAGGACGCCTTCTCGCACGCGGGTTTCACGGGCGCCGCCGTGGCGCTGGACCCGCGCTCGGGCGAGGTGCTCGCGCTGGCCAGCCTGCCGGCCTACGACCCGAACGACTTCGCCCGCGGCATCGACGGGTCGACCTGGTCGATGCTCAACAACGACGCCCGCAGGCCGCTGCAGAATCGCGCGCTCCAGGGACGCTACTCCCCGGGCTCCACGTTCAAGCTGGTCGTGGCCGTGGCCGCGCTCCAGGAAGGCATCGCCGGGCCGGACTTCAGGGTGGACTGTCAGGGCGGGGGCGTTTTCTACGGCCGCTTCTTCCGGTGCCACAGCCGCCACGGCACGGTCGCCATGGACGAGGCGCTCGAGAAGTCGTGCAACACGTACTTCTACACGCTCGGACAGCGTGCGGGCATCGACGCGATCCACCACTGGGCGACCGCCCTCGGGCTGGGTCGGCCGACCGGCATCGACCTGCCGCACGAAGCGACCGGCACCGTGCCGTCGCGAGAATGGAAGCGCCGGCTATTGGGCGAGCGGTGGTACCCTGGCGAGACGATCTCCGTGGCCATCGGCCAGGGGTCGGTCGCGGTTACCCCCGTCTCGCTGGCGGTGATGATGGCGACCGTGGCCAACGGCGGCAAGCGGGTCGTGCCGCATCTGCTCAAGGCCGCGCGGACGGCGGAGGGCTGGCTCCCGGCGGACCGCCCGCAGCCGGCGGGGATCGATCTCCGCCCCGAGACGGTGGCGACGCTGCAGCGCGGCCTGTGGATGGCCGTGAATCGGGCGGGTACGGCCGGTCGCGCACGGATTCGCGGCCGCGACGTGATCGGCAAGACGGGCACGGCGCAGGTAATCTCACTGGCCGGACGGGCGGCCGCCGAGGCCGCGACCGGCGATGCTCGGCGTTTCCGCGATCACGGCTGGTTCGTCTTCGCGGCCCCGCGCGATGATCCGCAGATCGCCGGCGTCGTCTTTGCCGAGCACGCGGGTCACGGCTACCTGGCGGCTCCCATCGCGCGGCACATGCTCGAGACGTTCTTCGCGAAGCAGGAAGGCCGGCGCCTGCCGGTGCTGCCGGCACCGGTCCGGCCCGCACCGGTCCGGCCGGACGCGGCCGGCGTCGTTGCGGACGAAGGATAGCGAGCAAGCGAGATGTTCGATCGCCGCCTGTACAGTCACCTCGACTGGAGCCTGCTGGCCTCGGTATGCGCGCTGTGCCTGCTCGGCCTGGCGATGATCTACAGCACCACCTACGAGGCGGCGACGGGCCGCATCGGACCGCAGCTGGCAAGGCAGCTGTGGGCCCTCGCGATCGGACTGGCCGCGATGACGGTCTGCCTCGGCGTCGACTACCGCGTGCTGTCCAACCGCGTCGCGTTGATCTACGGGGGGCTCGCCCTGCTGCTCGCCTGCACGCTCGTCATCGGCTCGGAGCAGGGCGGCGCGCGGCGGTGGATCGACCTCGGTCCGGTCAACCTGCAGCCGTCCGAGTTCGCCCGCATGACCGTCGCGGCGGCCCTGGCGACGCTCTACGGGACCCAGCAGCGCGCGAAGACCCGCGTCCTGGACTGGGTCATCGGCGGACTGGTGGTCGCGGTGCCGTTCCTGCTCATCATCGTTCAGCCCGACCTGGGAACGGCGGTCACGCTGCTGCCCGTCTGTCTGGCGATCATGGTGTTCGCCGGGCTTCGTCTGAAGCTGCTGGCCGCGCTTGCGCTCATCGGCGTGCTGCTGAGTCCCGTGGCGTGGACCTACGCGCTCGAGGACTACCAGCGCGCCCGGTTGGCAAGCTTCGTCGACCCGGAACGGGACCCGCGCGGCGCCGGGTACCAGCAGATCCAGGCGCGCATCACCGTCGGGTCGGGCGGGCTGACCGGGAAGGGCTATCTGCAGGGCACGCAGAGCCAGTACAACTTCCTGCCGGTCGCCCACAGCGACTTCGTGTTCTCGGTGCTGGCCGAGGAGCAGGGGTTCCGGGGCGTGCTGGTGGTGCTCGGGCTGTACCTGTTCGTCATCATGCGGTCGCTGGAGGCGGCCCGGGTGGCGAGGGATCGGGTCGGGCTGTTGCTGGTCGTGGGGATCACTGCCGGATTCGCCTTTCAGGTGATTTACAACCTCACGATGTCGGCCGGGCTCGCGCCGGTCAAGGGCTTGACGCTGCCGCTGATGAGCTACGGCGGCTCGTCGCTGATTGCGACGCTGATGGGGTTCGGGCTCATTCTGAACGTCGGAATGCGCCGTTTTGCCAGTTGACCGCCGCGGAAGCGGCGGCGAGATCGCGACTCGCCGGAGATGACAGCCGTGACGTGGAACGGTGTGCCGATGACGGTGCGCGGACCGTTGGCCGGCGGGCTCGTGCTCGCCGGCGCGCCGCTGCCGCCGGTGACCGACCCGGGCCGGCGCGCGTCGGCGAGTCCGACGGAGAGTGTTTCGCATGAACAAGGAGTTGATCGTTTCCTCGTCTCTGCACGAGACGATGGCCGCGATTCTCGAGGACGATCAGGTCGCCGAGGTATTCGTCGAGCGGATCAGCCAGCGCGGCACCGTCGGCAACGTCTACAAGGGACGGGTCTCGAAGGTGCTGCCGGGCATGCAGTGCGCCTTCGTCGACATCGGACTCGAGCGCGACGCGTTCCTGTACGTATCCGACGTCGTCGATACCGTCGAGCAGTTCGAACGGCTCGAGGCGGGTGATTCCGAGGACGACGACGTCCAGCGCGGCGCCGACCCCAACGCGAAGATAGAGGAGCTCCTCCAGGCGGGCCAGGAGATCCTCGTGCAGGTGGTCAAGGATCCGCTCGGCACGAAGGGCGCCCGGATCACGTCACACGTGGCGCTTCCGGGCCGGTTCCTGGTCTTCATGCCGACCGTCGATCAGATCGGCGTCTCCCGCAAGATCGACGCGCGCAACGAGCGCGGCCGGCTGCGGGGCATCGTGCGGGGGTTTCGCGAGGAGCACGGGTTCACCGGCGGCGTCATCCTGCGGACCGCGGCTGCGGGCCGACCCGACGAGGACATCGTCGCGGACCTCTCGTACTTCCATCAGCTCTGGACCGAGGCCCGGCAGAAGACCGAGAAGGCGAGTGCGCCCGCGGTGATCCACCGCGAGGAGAGCCTCGTGGCGAAGCTCCTGAGGGACTTCCTGACGGAGGACTTCTCCGCCATCCGGATCGACGATGCGCAGGAGTGCAAGCGGGCGCTGCGGCTCATCGAGCGCATCATGCCCACGCTGGTGCCGCGCACGCACCACTACACGAAGGAGTTCCCGATCTTCGACGAGTACGGGGTCCAGGCCGAGATCGACAAGGCGCTGCGGAGCAAGGTCTGGCTGAAGTCGGGAGGCTACATCGTCGTGAACCACACGGAGGCACTGGTGGCGATCGACGTCAACACGGGCCGCTATGTCGGCAAGCGGACCGGCCGGCTCGAGGACACGATCGTCAAGACGAACCTCGAGGCGGCGAAGGAGATCGTGCGGCAGGTCCGCCTGCGGGACCTTGGCGGCATCATCGTGCTCGACTTCATCGACATGGAGGAGCGCAAGAACCGCCAGCGCGTCTACCAGTCCCTCGAGCAGGAGCTGCGGAAGGACAGGTCGCCGTCCAAGGCCGTCCAGGTGTCGGAGTTCGGCCTGATCGTGGTCACGCGCAAGCGCGCCAAGCAGAGCCTCGAACGCCAGTTGACCGAGCCGTGTCCCTATTGCTCGGGCAGCGCCGTCATCAAGGCGACGTCGACCATCTGCTACGACATCCTGTCCGAGATGCAGAAACTGGCCGGCGACCTGAACGGCCACGCCGTGCTGCTGCGCGTGAATCCCGACATCGCTCGCGCGCTCAAGGAGGAAGAGCGCGGCGTGCTCCGGGAGCTCGAACGCGTGCTCGGGCGGCGTCCGAGACTGAAGCCGGACGCACAACTGCACCACGAGCAGTTCGACGTGATGACGTTGTGAGGAGGCGCGCCGTGCGCGCCTTGCAGAGTCTGCCAGGAGTCTGCGCCGTGGAACGGCGTAGACGCCTGGCGAGGGTTGGTTGGGCGGCAACCGGAGCCGGAGGCGACGATTGCCGGGCTAGCCGACGAGCAGGTGGATCAGGTAGTGGGTCCCGCTCTGGTTGATCCACACGCGCAGATACTCGTTCTCGCGCAGCATCTCGACGCGCGCCGATCCCGAGCCGGGGGCGGCGCTCTTGGCTACGTCGCCGATCTCGCTGGCCGGCACGATGGTGACGACTTCCTGTCCGCGCACCTCGCCGCCCTGCACGAACTCGACCCAGCGTTCCAGCACGTTCAGCGCGCCGGCGGTCTCCGGCGCCGCCGGTCTGGCCGTCAGGCGGACATCGTAGCTGCCGGCGCTCAACGTCTGGCCGTCCGCCATCACGCTGCGCGGCAGGCTCACGGTGCCCAGGGCGACCTCGCCCGTGGGAACATCGACGTCCGCCGGGGCCAGCTGCGTGCTCGCACTCGACGCCCCGAGCACGGCGACGCACCCCACGAGCATGACTCCCAAGCCCATCAACTGCTTCATCCAGACCCCTCCGCTCGCTCAATAATAGCGCGTTTCCGACGAGATTCGCCAATGAACGCGCGCGAAGTGGCGCAGTCGGCCGCCGGCGACATGGACGCCTTCGGTTGCGAGCAGCCGCCGCTTGACCAGCAGATCGCCGTAGCCGCCCAGGCGGCCGCCGGCGGCCACCACCCGGTGGCACGGCACGCCGGGGCTCCGGCAGCGGCCCAGGATGTTGCCGACGGCGCGCGCCGCCGCCGGACGTCCCGCGAGCGCGGCCACGTCGCCGTAGGTGGCCACCCGCCCCCGCGGAATGCGCCTGACCACCGCGAGCACGCGCTGCGCGAATCGGGGTCCGGGAGCCGTCCCGCGGCGCGTCAGTGCGAGGGCGTGTTCCGCCACAGGTCGTCGAGCGCGTCCGTCCGCAGCAGCTTGGTCGCGTAGGCAATCTGTCCCGTGTGGGCCGCGTAGTGGGTCAGCTGCAGGCCGATGACCTGCAGGTAGGTGGAGGGCTTGGGCGTCCGCGTGGTCGGTTCGAGCAGGGCAGCCGGATCGAACGCGGCCAGCACCCGGTCGGCCTCGGCGACGGCGGCATCGAGCTGCCCGCGCAGCACTGCCCTCGGCAGCGGATCCCGCGCCGCGAACTCCGCGTCGCGATCGCGCACGAAGTCGGTGCCGCCTACCACGCGGCCGATGTAGTGGCGGGTCGAGCCGGCACAGTGCAGCACCAGGTTGCCCACGGCATTCGCCTGCTCGTTCGGCCGCCACCAGATCTGCTCGTCGTTCAGCGCGTCGAGGCAGGCGCGGATCTGTCCGGTCAGATGCACGACGAGCCGCGACCGCGCCATGTGCAGAAACGTGCCCGCCGCTGTCCGGTCCATGTCGCCCTCCTCACCGCCACCCACGGCCGCTCGAGGCGCGCCGGGGCGTCCGGTCATCGTTGCCGCAGGTTGGGGAGATAGCATACGCCGGCCATGCAGACGGCGTAGATGGCGCTTGCCGTCGAGTACCAGGCGGGGACGGTGCCGGGCGGCAGGAGGCCGATCTGGTGTCCCAGGGCGAGCAGGCCGTGCGCGCCCCAGGCCAGGGCGAGCACGGTCAACGCCCGCCCCGGCGCCCAGGTCGTGGCCAGCGCGGCAACGACGAGGAACCCGGTCGCCAACGCGATGTCCAGCCCGGCGCCCGGCGTCCGGCTGACGACGGCGGCGCCGGCGTAGGTGCCGGCCGCAAGCACGAGCAGCAGCGCCGACACCTGCGCGAGACGCAGCTCGGCGACGAGCCGGTCCGGCGACGAGGCGTCGTGGCGGTGCGCGGTCCAGGCGAGCCGGGCGACCGCCAGCGCGAGCGTCGTGGCGGCGACGGCCAGCGCCCCGACCGGTTCGGTCACGTGCAGCGGCTCCTGGGCCTCAATCATGCCGCGCCGCTCCCGCCGAGGCGCGCCGTGCGCGCCTAGGAGCTTGCGCCGCAGGACGTTTGCGGCACGAAATGAGTCCTCATCCCACGCGCTGAGCTCCGTGTCGGGGCGGCTTCGCCGGTCGGCAAGGCGGGATGGATGTTCGGTGGTTGGCGAACAGAGAGCAAAATTCGGTCCTCGCGGGCCGTAGTATGGCCCGTCAGAGACCGCGGTGCAGGTCGATTTGCCGCCGTTGCGAGCCTCATTCCCCGTGTCCTACGCCGCCTTCAGCACGTGCAGGCGCTTGACGTTCAACGCCAGGCACACCAGGTCCCACTCGCAGCGCACCTTCGCCAGTCCGCGCAGGCTGAAGCGCCGGAAGCCCAGCGCGTGCTTGATCCAACCGTAGGGAGCCTCCGACAACCACTTGCGCTTCGCATACGCCTCCCGGCCCGCCGGCGTCGCCAGCTTCTCCACCATGCGACCCGTCGCCGGATGTTTCTCCAGATCGCGGGCGGCCGTCTGCTTGCCCTCCCGGCCCGGCGCCACATACCCGTCAACGCCCCGCTTTTCCAGGTCCTTCAGGTCCCGCTCGTTGCAGTACCCCGCATCGGCCAGCACCGTCTCCGGCTGCGCGTCGAACGTCTCCTGCACCGCGTCAAGCAACACCGGCAACTCACCCTGGTCACTCGCGTTCGCCGTCAGATCCGTCGCCACCACCAACTGGTGCTCCGCGTCCACCGCCGCCTGCGCGTTGTAGCACTGCTGGAACCCCTCACTGCTCGTCTTCATGATCGAGCTCTCAGGGTCCGTGAAGTTGCTCTGCGCCTTCTCGTCCGGCTCGCCATACGCCCGCTTGTACGGCGGTCCGCCCTTCGGGTTCCGGTCCTGACCCGGCTGCCGACCCCGCATGTCGTCCGCCGCCCGTTGCTTCGCTTCCAGGCGCGACTTCGCCGCGCGAATCGCGGCCAGACGCGCTTCCCGCCGGTGCAACTCCGCCGGCAGATCATCGCCCCGAATCTCCGCGCCCAAGCGTGCGTCCTCGGCCTCGTCAACCGCATCCGCCTGACGCAACAGCGCCTCGATCTCGCTTTCCAGCCGCTGTTCCTCTTCCTGCATCCGGTCGTAGCTCATCGCCTTGTGCTTGCTCGCGTTCGCACGCACCTTCGTCCCGTCGATAGACAGCTTCCCCAAGCGCGCCAGACCCAACTCCTGCGCCAGACGGACCACCTCCACGAACAGCGCCTGGAAATCCTCAAGGTGCCGACGCCGAAACTCGCACAGCGTCCGGTGTTGCGGAAAGTTCCCCGCCGCCAGCACCCGGAACGCCACGTCCTCTTCCAGTTTCCGGGCAACCCGGCGCGACGAGAACACCCCCGTCGCGTAGGCGTAGAGCAGAACCTTCACCATCATCCGGGGCTCATACGGCGCGTTGCGGCGCCCGTCTCCCTCATACGCCATGTAGAACGCCGTCAGGTCCAGACCGTCCACCAGGTCGCTGACGTGGTGTGCCAAGTGGCCCTCGGGCAGCCACTCCCGCACGTCGGGCGGAAACAGCAGCGACTGATCCGGCGCGTAGGGGCGGAACGTAGTCGACATCAAGTCCTTTCGTCGTCCGATCTCGCCTACGATTGTCGCATCTGGTTTTCTGCGGCGCAGACTCCTAGCCCGGCAATCGTCGCCTCCGGCTCCGGTTGCCGCCCAACCAACCCTCGCCAGGCGTCTACGCCGTTCTACGCCGCAGACTCCTAGCGGGCGTCGAGCGACGTGCGTCCCGCGGGTTGGCCGACCACGGCGGGGCCGTAGAAGATGGCGTTCAGCAGCAGCTTGAAAGTGCCCCAGGTCTGCCCGCGGTGCTGCACCCTGAAGGTGTGCAGGATGACCCGTCCCCGGCCGGCGGAGGCCTCCATGACGGCGCCCGTCCCGCGCAGCCGCTCCTCGCCGATGAGCCAGCCGCTGCGGCGCAACGGTCCGTTCGGATAGCGCGCGATCGTGCCGACCTCGACATTCGGGTTGGCGCGGGTCGGCCGGTATCCGCCGTTTGCGACGAACATCGCGTCGGCCACCGGCGGCATGCCGTACCCCAGGGGATGCGTCGTGTCGATGCTGACGCGCAGGATCGAGCCGGGGCAGTAGAAGGCATCCTCGGAGAGTCCGCGGACCACGTTCGCCAGCGGCACGCCGAGGTGCTCGATGGCGAACGCCGCCGCGTTGCCGAGCGTGATCAGCGTCCCGCCGTCGCGGACGAAGCGCACCAGGTTGTGGACTCCCTGCGCGCCGATGCCGCCGCGGTACTCCGGGCGCACGTTCGGTCCCAGCAGGCCCTGGATCAGCGTGACCGAGCGCGTCTCCGGCAAGATGATGACGTCGAAGCGGTCGTGGAGTCCGGCTGCGCGGAGCTCGCCGCTCCGCACGCGCGTGTACTTGAACTCGTGCTGTTCGAGCACCCAGCGAGTCCAGCCGGCATCCATGTTGCCGCCCCAGGGCTCGAAGACCGCGAGCCGCGGTGCGTGTATGCGCAACCCGCCCAGGTCGTCGGGCAGATCCGCCGCGGCGATGTGCAGCCGCAGCGCGCCGGCCAGCTCCTCGAGCACCGACCGGTCGACGCCGGTGACGAGCATGGCCCCGCGCCCATAGCGCCCCAGCGCGCCGAGGTCGAGCTCGTCGTGAGCCCAGCTCACCGAGGCGCCCGACGCGAGGAGGCGGTTCAGCGCGGTGAAGCTGCGGTTCGTGTCGTGCGAGATCACGTAGGTGTCGCCGTCCCCGACGACGCGGCCGGCCGGCGCCTCGGCCTCCGCGGCCAGCGGCCGCAGCGACGCCTCGAACGGGCGGTCGATCCGTATCGTCTCGACGCCCATCAGCATGCCGAGCGTCCAGGCCGTGACGTCGTACGGCTTGTCGAGCGGAGCGCTGGGGTAGGGCCAGCGAATGTCCGGGTACGTCTGCGGCTCGAGAATGTCCTTGATCCAGCGGCCGAAGGGTTGCGACAGCCGGGCGACGTACGTCCCGGACGAATAGACGTTCCCGTCCGCCGTGAACGGCTGCTCGGCGACCTCGATCTCTGCCGCCTCGGCCTGCAGCAGCTGCACGAGCTTCGCGACGGCATGCTGATCGCGCTGGGCCGCCGGTATCAAGAAGGCATAGGGCGAGCCCTCGGCGAAGCGGTCGATCGCCCGCTGGTTCATCAGGTAGAAGTTGCGCTTGAACGTCGTCCTGCCGTTGGCGACGCTCTCGAGCAGGCCCCGCATGGCCAGCGCGTTGTATTCGACGACGTCGCCGAACGTCCAGAGGCCGCCCAGCCAGGGCCGCGGGTAGTTCATCCGCGGCTGGATGTCGCGCGGCGGCGCCAGCGGCAGCCTGAGTCCCCGCCGGATGCCGAGCGAGCCGCCGCGAGCCAATCGCCGATACGGGGAGATGCGCTGCTGGCGCACCGGCGTCGCAAGCTGCGTGCTCGCGACCTCCGTCAGCAGCCCCACCATGTTGTGCCACCACGGATTCGTGTTGTTGGCCCCCTGCCAGTAGCCGCTGTAGAGCTCGCCCCACAGGACGCCGGGCTTGCCGGCCTCGTGCAGCTTGCCCGCCATGGCCTGGCCCAGCTGGTTGACCTGCGACCAGATGAGCGGATCGACGTTCGGATTCGGCGGATTCTTGAACGGCGGCACGAAGATGCGCGCGTTGCTGTTGCCCATCTGGTGGCTGTCCAGATACACCTCCGGAAGCCACTGCCGGTAGAGCACGTCGTTGAGATAGCGCGTCTCGACCTGGGTCAGCATGTAGCTGTCGCGGTTGTTGTCGTGCCCGGCGTACTCGTGGTAGAGGTTCGGCAACGGCGACCCCTCGTACGCCGTGTCCAGGTTGCGGCGGTACCAGTCGACGACCATGCGCTGGCCGTCGGGGTTCTGCGAGGGGATGAGCAGCACGATCAGGTTGTCGAGCAGGTGATCCACCCACGCCGAGCGCTCGGTGGCGAGCTGGTGGATCAGGTCGTTCATGACCTGGTTCGTGCCGATCTCGGTGGCGTGCACGTTGGCGCCGACCAGCACGACGGCCTTGCCGGTGCGCGCGATCTCGTCCGCCCGCTCCGGGGACGTGCGCCGCGGGTCGGCCAGCTCGTGCTGCATTGCCTGGTAGCGCGGCAGCGCGGCAATCGTGTCCGGCGTCGAGACGACCGCCAGCAGGTACGGGTGTCCGTTGGTGCTCTTGCCGAGCTCCTCGACGACGACGCGCTCGGAGCGTTGGCCGATCAGGGTGAAGTAGTCGACCATCCGGTCCCAGTGCGCGAGCTGGCGGTCCGCACCCATGGGGAAGCCGAAGAACTCCTCCGGGGTGGGGATGTCGCCGACCTGCTGGGCCCGGGCCGGCAGGGCCAGCGCGAACGCTGCGGCCAGTACGATCAACCCCGTGCGCAGGCGTGGGCGATGCACGATTCGCAGTATATCGTGAATGCGCGCCGCGCCGACCGGGGCCGCGCCGGTCGTGTCGTAAGATGCAGTGCCCGTGGAACCCCAGAGCGCCATGCGGACATCCCATCTGCGCGTCGTGATTGCCGGGGCCGCGCTGCTGCTCGCCGCGGGCGCGTTCGCCCTGCAGGACATGCTGCCGGACCGGGCGCGCGCGGGACTCGGCGTGCTCTGCTTCGGGGCGCTCATCGTCTCCTGCTCGGCCAACATCTCCGCGATCCGCTGGCGGACGGTCGGCTGGGGCGTCGGCCTGCAGTTGCTGATTGCCGTTCTCATCCTGCGCCTCGAGGTGGGCGGCGTACGGCCGGGCTACGAGTTCTTCTCGGCGCTGGCAGCCGTCGTCACCCGCTTCCTCGAGTTCACGAACGCCGGCTCGGGGCTGGTGTTCGGCGTGCTCGCGGATCCCGAGGCGATGGGGCAGGTGTTTCCCGACGGTCTGGTGCTCGCGTTCGCCGCCCTCCCGGTCATCATCTTCGTCTCGTCCGTGTTCACCGTGCTGTACCACCTCGGGGTGCTGCCGCTGCTGGTGACGCTGATGGCGCGCCTCATGATGCCGCTGATGCGCACGAGCGGCGCCGAGACCCTGTCGGCTGCCGCGAACGTGTTCATGGGCCAGACCGAGGCGCCCATCATCGTCAAGCCGTACATCGCCGGCATGACCCGCTCCGAGCTGCTGACGCTGATGACCGGCGGGCTCGCGACCATCGCCGGCAGCGTCCTCGGCGTCTACCTCAGCCTCGGCGCCGACCCGGTGGCGCTGCTGACCACGAGCGTCATGGCCGCACCGTGCGGCCTCTACCTGTCCAAGATCCTGATGCCGGAGACCGGCCGGCCGGCGACCGCCGGCGCGGTCGCGAAGGCGGCGGGCCGCACGCATGTCAACGTCATCGACGCGGCGGCGGCCGGCGCGGCGGACGGCATGCGCGTCGCCATCAACGTCGCCGCGATGCTGATTGCCTTCCTGGCGTTCATCGCCATGATCGACTTCGCGATCGGCCTGCTCAGCCCGGGCCTGTCGCTGGCCCGCATCTTCGCCGTGGCGTTTGCGCCGGCGGCCGCCCTGCTCGGCGTGCCCGCCGCCGACGTCCCGGCGGTGGCCGACCTGCTCGGCACGAAGCTGGTCGCCAACGAGTTCGTCGCCTACGTCAAGCTGGCCGGCGAGTACGAGGGCGTCATCAGCAGCCGGTCCCACACCCTGGCGACGTTCGCGTTGACCGGCTTCGCCAACGTCGGCTCGATCGGCATCCTCCTCGGCGGCATCGGCGGGATGGCCCCGGAGCGCCGCGGCGACCTGGCGCGTCTCAGCTCCAGGGCCCTGCTCGGCGGCTTCGCCGCGACGCTGATCAACGCCGCGATCGCAGGCGTGCTGATCTAGCTTCAGACGGGGCTACGCCCCGAACCCCCGGCGTCCGCTTGCGGGGACCCCGTCGCCCCGCGCCGCTCGCGCCGAGGCGCGCTGTGCGCGCCTTGCGGCGTCTCCGTTCTACGGTGCGGACTCCTCGGAGGAGCTGCGGCGCGTCCGACTGTATGATCGGTTTGGATGCTGCCGACCATCGAGTGGCAGAACGACGCCGTCGTGATGATCGACCAGCGCAAGCTGCCGGCGGAGGAGGCGTACGTCCGCTGCCGGACCCCCCGCGAGGTGGCGCGCGCCATCAGGAACATGGTCATTCGCGGCGCCCCGGCCATCGGCGTCGCCGCGGCGATGGGGCTGGCGCTGGGCGTGCAGCGCAGCCGGACGCGGGGCTCCGGGCAGCTGGCGGCCGAGTTCTACAAGCTGTGCGAGCTGATGGCGGCCACCCGGCCGACGGCGGTCAATCTGTTCTGGGCCATCGAGCGGATGAAGGACAGCTTCGCCACTGCCGTGCGCGCCGGCCGCTCGCCCGCGGAGATAGGGGAAACGCTGGTTGCCGCGGCGCGGCAGATACATGATGACGACGTGGCCAGCTGCCGGGCGCTCGGCGCGCACGGCGCCGAGGTCGTGCCGGCGGCAGGGCGCGTGCTGACCCACTGCAACGCGGGTGCGCTCGCGACCGGCGGCTACGGCACGGCGCTGGGGGTCATCCGCGCGGCGGTCGAGCGCGGCAAGCAGGTGGCCGTGTTCGCGGACGAGACGCGCCCCTTCCTGCAGGGCGCCCGCCTGACGGCGTGGGAGCTGCTGCGGGACGGCATCGAGACCACGGTCATCACGGACAGCATGGCAGGTCCGCTGCTGCGGGACGGCCGGATCGATGTCGTCGTCGTCGGCGCCGACCGCATCGCCGCCAACGGCGACGTCGCCAACAAGATCGGCACCTACACGGTGGCCGTGCTGGCCCGCGAGCACGACGTGCCGTTCTACGTCGCGGCGCCCGTGTCCACCATCGACCTGTCGACCGCCACCGGCGCGGACATTCCCATCGAGGAGCGGAGCGGGCGCGAGGTCACGCACGTGGGCTCGAAGCGGACCGCGCCGGAGGGCGCGGGGGTGTGGAATCCGGCATTCGACGTCACGCCCGCGAGGCTCGTCGCCGGCATCATCACCGAGCGGGGCATCTGCCGGTCGCCGTTCGGCGACAGCCTGAGAGTCGCGTGCGAGCGCGCGGGCGGGAGCGCGGCACGATGATCGTTCTCGGCATCGAGACGTCGTGCGACGAGACGGCGGCCGCCGTCGTGTCCGACACCGGCGACGCCGCGCGGCCCTGGCGTGTCGGGTCGAGCGTCATCGCCTCGCAGGTCGAGATTCATCGGGAGTGGGGCGGCGTCGTGCCCGAGCTCGCGTCGCGGCAGCACGTCCGGGACATCTGCGGCGTGGTCGAGCGCGCGCTCGAGGAGGCCGGGATCGACTGGCCGGCGGTCGACGCCGTGGCGGTCACCCAGGGGCCGGGGCTGGTGGGGTCGCTGCTGGTCGGGGTGGCGTTCGCCAAGGCGTTGGCGGGCTCGCTCGGCGTGCCCCTGGTCCCGGTCCACCATCTGGCCGGCCACATCGAGTCGCTGGTGGTGGAGAACGGCACGCCGGCGTTGCCGGCCGTCGTCCTCGTCGTCTCCGGGGGACACACGAGCCTCTACCACGTGCCGGCTGCGGGCGACTACCGCCTCGCCGGCCGGACCCGCGACGATGCCGCCGGGGAGGCGTTCGACAAGGTCGCGACCCTGCTCGGCCTCGAGTACCCGGGCGGGCCCGTCATCGACCGTCTCGCCCGGGAAGCCGACGACCGGGCCGTGACGTTCCCGGTGGCGCGCATGACGCACGCCGACCGCAACGCGGGTCCGCCGCTCGCCCGTCCGGCGGGGTTCGCGAGCGCCCTGCGCGGGCGCACGGAGTTCAGCTTCAGCGGGCTCAAGACCGCCGTCAAGCGGCACGTCGCCAGGCGGCTGCAGCAGCGTGAGGGCGCCGCGCTGCCCGCCGCGGAGGTGGCGGACATCTGCGCCAGCTTTCAGCGCGTGGTCGTCGAGGCCTTGCTGGAGCGCACGTTCGAGGCGGCGCGCTGGTTCGGGGCGCGCAGCATCGGCATCGCCGGCGGCGTGTCGGCGAACAGCCGCCTGCGGGCCGCCGCCCGCGAGCGCAGCGACGAGGCCGGGCTGCCCCTCCAGCTCCCCAGCCTCGCGCTGGCCACGGACAACGCCGCGATGATCGCGGCGGCCGGGCTGCGCAACCTGCACGCGGGTCTGACCGCGCCGCTGGATCTGAATGCCGACGCGTCGCTCCCGCTGGGAGGCAACGACCGGTGACAAGGGCATCTGCCGCCCGCGTGGTCTGCGCCGCGGTCCGGCACAAGACCCCCGTCTGATTGATTGAAACGTCATGGCCTGGCACAAGCAAGCACACTGGCGAATCCTCGTGGCCCTCGGCCTGGGCCTGCTGTACGGCGTCGTGGCCGCGGCCGCCGGCTGGGGCGGGTTCACGAGCGACTGGATCGCGCCGTTCGGCACGATCTTCCTGCGCCTGCTGCTGCTCATCGCGGTGCCGCTCGTGCTGGCATCGCTGATCACCGGGATTGCGTCGCTCACGGACCTGAGCCAGCTGTCCCGCATCGGCGGCCGGACCGCCGTGATCTACGTCGGCACGACGCTGGTCGCGCTGCTCATCGGCCTGACCGTGGTCAACCTGCTCGAACCCGGCGGGACCGTGCCGGACAGCCTGCGCGGCCGTCTCCAGGAGGCGTACCAGGACGACCTGGACGCGCGCGAGACGGCCGCCGCGGACGCCCGGGCCCGCGGGCCGCTGCAGCCGCTGGTCGACGTGATTCCAGCGAACATCATCGGGGCCGCGGCCGACAACCGCAACATGCTCAACATGGTGTTCGTGGCGTTCCTGGTCGGGATCGCGCTGATGCTGATCCCGTCCGGGCAGGCACAGCCGCTGCTCGACTTCTTTCGCAGCGTCAATGCCGTGATCGTCAAGATCGTCGAGCTGGTGATCGTCTTCGCGCCGGTCGGCGTGTTCGCCCTGATTGCCGACACGATCGCCTCGGTGGCCGGCGACAGCCCGGGCGACATCGGGCAGCTGCTGGCGGCCCTCGGCTTCTACTGCCTGGCGGTGCTTGCGGGGCTGGTGCTGCAGGTCACCATCACGTACCCGCTGCTGCTGAAGCTGCTCACGCCGCTGCGGGCGCGGGACTTCTTCCGCGGTGTCGCTCCGGCGCAGCTCGTCGCGTTCTCGACGTCGTCGAGCGCCGCCGCGCTGCCGGTGACGATGAAGGTGGCGGAGGGCAATCTCGGGGTGCCCAGGGACGTGGCGGCGTTCGTCCTGCCGCTCGGTGCGACCATCAACATGGACGGCACGGCGTTGTACCAGGCCGTCGCCGCCATGTTCATCGCCCAGACCCTGGGCATCGACCTCGCGCTGGGGGCGCAGGCGACCATCGTGCTGATGGCGCTCCTCGCCTCGATAGGCACCGCGGCCGTCCCGAGCGCGGGCGTCGTGATGCTGGTCATCATCCTCGAGGCGATCGGCGTGCCGACGGCCGGCATCGCGCTGATCCTGGGTGTCGACCGCATCCTCGACATGTGCCGGACGACGGCGAACGTCACCGGCGACGCGGCCGTGGCGTCGATCGTCGCGGCCGGCGAGCAGCGGCTGGCGGAGCAGGCCCGATGACGCCGACACGCGCCCAGGCCTGGTCGTTGCTGACCGAGTACACCGCCGGCGACCGCCTGCGCAAGCATGCCCTGGCGGTCGAGGCGGCGATGCGGGGGTACGCCCGGCGCGCCGACGCGGACGAGGAGGAGTGGGGCATCGTGGGGCTCCTGCACGACTTCGACTACGAGCGCTGGCCGAGCCTCGAGGACCATCCCTTCCGCGGCAGCGAGATACTGCGGGGGCTCGACTATCCCGAGCGGATCATCCGGGCCATCCTGTCGCACGCCGACCACACCGGCGTCGTCCGGGAGGCGCCGGTCGAGCACACGCTGTTCGCCTGCGACGAGATGGCGGGATTCGTAACCGCGGCCGCGCTCGTGAGGCCGTCGCGGAGCGTCCTCGACCTCGAGGCGCGTTCCGTGCGCAAGCGCATGAAGGACAAGGCCTTTGCCCGCGCGGTCAGTCGCGACGACCTCCGACTCGGGGCCGAGGAGATAGGCCTGCCGCTCGACGAGCACATCGCGAACGTCATCGGGTCCATGCGGACGCAGGCCGGCCCGCTCGGGCTCGCGGGCGACCTCGCGTAGCCACTTCCTTCCGGACGGCAGCCGGCTCACCGGGCGAGGTCCGATGGCCGGCCGCCACGGCGTTACGGATCCTGCGCCCGCGCACCTCTCAGCACGTTTGCGACCGCGTAGTTGCCCTCGTGGCAGGCGAACTCGAAGAGCTGGCCGGCCGCCACGCCGCGCTCCGACTGATCGGCGGACAGGGGAAAGCGCACCGTCCATGGCCGCGTGAAGCGCGACGGGTCGGTGATGGTCGCCTCGAACTCGATGGTGCTCGCGTCGACGCGGGTGAACCGCTCGACCATGTGCAGCGTCGGCGTCGGAATGCGCCACGTGTTGATCCACCGGTCGTGCGGCCGGGCGGGAAAGTCGCGCGACTCGACCACCAGGGTGTCTCCCTCCCAGCGCCCGCGCGGCGCGCCGTTCCACTGCGCGATGCCCGCGTGCGGGCGGCCGTCGAGCGGGATGATGCGGCGCTGGTTGAACATCTCGTGCACGATCACGACGTGCGTGGGGGTCTGGAAGATCTGGTGGTTCGGGTTGTAGCCGAACCAGATCTGCGGCAGCCCGTCCCCCAGGCAGCGCTCCCCCGTGTCGAGGTCGAGGTGGGAATCCCAGGGGCCCGACCCGTGCGGCCGGTAGCCGTCCTCGGCGGTGGCCGTGTACGGGATGCGGCCGTCCGGCGGGTCGACGATGAGCGACGTCCGGCGGTTCGGCGCCCACGCCGTGCCGTTGTCGAGCCAGAAGTTGTTGTAGAAGCCGGGCGTGCCGTCCGCTCGCCAGTCGACGCTGCCCCCCGCCGTGGTGCGCTCGGCGGGTCGCTCGAAGAGGGCGTCGTCTTCGGCGACGGCCGCACCCTCGATGGCGGCGACCTCCGCCTCGGTGAGGAACTCGCGGCCAGCGTACTCCGCCGGCCGTTCGAGCGGGGTCAGCGTCGAGCCGACCCAGATGCCCTGGATGTCCGGATCGCCCCACGGCGTGCGGGGCGCCTCCTGTGCCGCGACGGGTGCACCGCCGAGCGCCGTGGCGGCGGCCAACGCAACGGTCGCCTGCAGCCTGATCAGAGCCATCTTGCGCCTCCTTGGAGCGGGGCGAGGCGCCGGACGGCCCCGGGTTGCCGCGGGAGCCTCGGTTTTCGGGGAGGTGCGCCGCCCGCCCTCGGCCGAGGACGGGCGGCGTACAGGGTGTTACGTCGAAGCGTGACCGGCCCGCGACCGCGCGCAGGTCGGCGCGCGCAGGTCAGCGCGAGCCGGACGTCTGCTCCAGCTCCGCGGAGCGGGCGCCCGCCAGGATGTTCTCCAGCCCGTAGTTTCCTTCGTGACAGGCGTACTCGAAGATCTCTCCGCCGAGCGGCACCATGGGGATCTCGGCGGTCCAGGGGCGCTCGTAGCTGGCCGGGTCCGTCAGCGTGAAGCTGTAGTCGATGCGGTCGGCGGCGACGCGCGTGAACCGCTCGACGACGCGGGCGTCCGCGCTCGCGGCATGCACGAGGTTGCGCAGGCGCTCATCACCCTTCGGGGTGAGGTTGGTCGTCTCGACGACCAGCGTCTCTCCCTCCCAGTGGGCGCGCGAGTCGCCCAGCCACTGCCCGAGCTGCGAGGGCAGATGCGCGCGGCCGTCCAGCGGGATGATGCGCGCGTCGTGGATCATCTCCACCAGGATCACCACGTGGTCTGGCGTCTGCAGGATCTGATAGTTGTGGTTGTAGAAGCCGGGCACCATGGCGCCGGGCATCCCGCGCGTGATGCACCGGTCGTAGAGGTTCAGGTCCTCCCAGGTGTCGAACGCCGTGCCGTCGCGCATGGCCGCGAAAGTGGCGTCTCTCTCCCGCACGCGGTCCGTCTTCGCCGGGTACTTCCCGTCGGGCGGATCGACGATGAGCGACGTCCGGTCGGTCCGCAGGCCGCGGTCGAGCCAGAAGCTGTTGTAGGCGCCGGTTCGTCCGGGCGGCGGCGGGCGATCGCGGTTCGCCTCGGCCTGCGCGTCGAGCTCGGCCCGCTCCTCCGCGGAGAGCACCTCCTGCCCCTGGTAGTCGTCGGGCCGCTCGAGCGGCGTCGTGGTGCGGTTCGTCCAGACGCCCTGCAGGTCGGGGTCGCCCCAGGCCGTGCGCGGCGCCTCCTGCGCTGCGAGCGATGCGGCCCCGAACGCCGCGATGACCGCCGCGAGCGCCGCCAACTGCAACAGATTCCTGTTCAGACGCCTCATGTCACGCCTCCTTGCCGGGCGGGATTACACGCCGTGCCGATCTCATCCAGTCCTGAGCGCTTCATTCTTGGCGGGCGTCGGGCCGTTTGTCAACGGCGTCGGGCAGCGAGGCCGCGGGGTCCTGCGGCGCAGTCGGCTGGTAGTCGGCCGCGTCCAGCGATACCCGGACGACCTCCTCGTCGTTCCGCAGGACGACGTGGCGATTGGCGAAAGCCGGATGGGCCCAGACGACCAGGCGATCGCTCTGCCCGTGACGCCTCCGCGACCGGGAGCCGGGACGCGACGGGCCGTAGCCGGTCCGCGAGGTGGGGTTCAGAAGGTGGGTCCGGTCGAGCTCGACGTAGCCCTCCGGCGTGAAGCGGGCGATGATGAGCTCGCCGTTCTCGTTGTAGACGAAGTAGCGGTCCTCGTGTTGCACGAAGTAGGCCGAGCCCCAGCGGTTGCGGGTCGTCAGTCCCTCCGCCTCCCAGATGCGTTCGCCAGTGTCTGCCCGCAGCCCGCGCACATGCCCGTGGCTGCCGATGCCGTAGATGTAGTCGCCCACGATCAGCGGCGTCGTGATGTTCGAGTGCAATCCGTCCGACTCGGCGACCTCGACGCCGTCCACGAGGATGCGATCGCTGCCCTCGTCCTTCCAGAGCAGCGTCGCGGCCGGCCGGTCGGGGGAGAGCCGCATCATCATCGAGCCGGTGTAGAACCCCGACACCAGCAAGTACGAGTCGCTGCGGACGGCGTCGGCGATCGGAGCCTGCCCCCCCGGGAACGGCTCTTCCCAGTACACCGCGCCGGTTTCCGGGTCGAGCGAGGAGAGTCCCCAGGGGTGCCAGACGATGAACTGCCGGGCGCCGCCCGCCTCGATGAGGGTCGTCTGGCTGTAGCCCATCTCGGTGCGCGGCTCCAGCGCCCTCCAGAGCTCCTCGCCCGTGTGCTTGTCGAAGGCCATGACCAGCGCGTCCGGCTCGCCGCCGACGACGAAGATGACGCGGTTGCCGTCGACCAGCGGCGCGACCGACGAGCCCCAGACCGGGATGTACGCGTCGTACTCGGCCACGGTGTCCCGTTCCCAGATCACCGCGCCGGTCGCGGCGTCCAGGCAGAAGATGCGTCCCGCCGCGCCGGTCAGGTAGACGCGGCCGCCGTCGACGGTCGGCGTGGCGCGCGGCCCCGTGGCATAGCTGAACATGAGCATCCGGTAGGTCGTGGCCCACTCGCGCGTCCACAGCACCTCGCCGCTCGCTTCGTCGAGAGCCACGATGCGCTCGTTGCCGTCCATCGTGCGCTGGTCGGTCTCGGCGTAGTCGAGGACGAACACGCGGCCGCCGGCCACGGCGGGCCCGGCGAAGCCGGCGCCCACCGGCGCCCGCCACTTGACGACGAGCCCTTCGTCCGGAAACTCGCGCAGGATGCCGGTCTCGGTCCAGATGCCGAGCCGGTCGGCGCCGCGCCACTGCGGCCAGTCCTCGGCCGACAATGCCGCTCCGGCGGCCACGACGAGCAACAGGACGCCGGCGGCGATGCAGGTGGAGCGCCCGGCGCCGCCGGACGCCTGTCGGAAGTGACTCGGCATCCTGGAATTAGACCATATTCGCGGGCGGCGGGCCCGTCCTCAGCGGCCGTCGCGGCCTGTCGCCGGCGCATCCACGCGCACGGTCACGATGTCGGTGTCGTGGAACTGCTGGTGGCGCACGGAGGACGCAATGTGGCGCAACAGCCGCAGCGACACCTCGCGCTCCATCAGCGCGTCGTCGGGCCGCTCGGCCAGCAGGCCGATGCGGTCCTGAATGTTGTGGTGCCCGGCCGCGGTCCCGGCGACGAATTCCAGAACCGCACCTTCCCCTTCCTTGCGCGCGGACAGGAACAGGCGCCGCTGCGCAGGCTGCTCGCCCTCGCCGTCGCCGACCAGCGTCAACAGCGTCTCCTCGCCGGCGGCCTCGAGGCGCTCCACCATGCTCGAGTCCCAGCCGCAGCGCGCTGCGAACGTGCCGATGAACTCCCGGATCCGCGGCAGGACGGACATGTCGGCCTCCACCTCGAGCCGGTCCACGCGCGGCGACGTCACCTCCAGAAACAGGGTCATCAGGATGGCGACCAGCCCGCCAACCGTGATGCCGTTCGCCAGCAGGCCGCCCGCGGCGCCGGCCAGGTAGTCGGGGAATATCATGCCGTTCTGACAGCCGACGCCGGCCCAGAACCCCAGGCCCGCGATGAGTCCCTTGTGGTGGTCGATCCCGCCCTGCACGACCTCGGCCATGCCGCGGACGAAGATCAGGGCCAGCAGCACGATCAGGTAGGCGGCATACACCGGCCCCGGGACGGCCAGCACCACCGCCAGCGCCTTGGGCAGGAACGCGAGCACGATCATCACTGCGCCGGCCGCGACGCCGACGCTGCGGGCGCCGACCCCGGTGATCTCGATCGTGGGGACGCTGACCGTCGTCGTCTGCGTCGGCATGATGCCGCCGACGCCGCACAGGAGCTTGCTGACCCCGTCCGCGGCCATGGCGCCCTCCACGACCCGGTAGTCGACGGCCTGCGGCCGCCGCCACGAGACGCGCTGAACGGCGATGCCGGCGGTGATCGTCTGGATGCTGCCGATGAGCGCCACCAGCATGAAGGCCGGCAGCAGGCCCACGAACGCCGGTCCGAAGTCGAGATCGAGTCCCGGCCACGCGCCCTGCGGCAGCCCCACCCAGGAAGCCCGGAGCACGCGGTCGAGGTCGTAGAACCCGAAGGTCCCGGCGACGATCGAACCGGCCACGACACCCAGCAGCGGCGCCCACAGACGCAGCCTCGGCGCGCCCTTGAGGTAGACCACGCTGATGACGAGCACCGTCGCGGCGGCGGCGATCGGCGCCGCGAGCCGCGGTACGTCTGCCGGCACGTCGGTGAGGCGGCCGAACACGACGGGCAGCACGGTGGCGGGTATCAGCATGTTGACCGTGCCGACGATGGTCGGGGTCAGGAACCGGCGAAACAGCGACAGACGTGCGGATATGGCGAGCGGGAGCAGGGACGACACGACGACCAGGACGGCGAGCAGGCCCGGTCCGCCCTCGACCAGGGCGGTCACGCAGATGCCGATGAAGGCAGCCGCCGGACCGGTGGTCAGGATGTACCCGGCGCCGATCCGGCCGAGCCGCGATGCCTGCAGCAGCGTGGCGAAGCCACTGACGGCCACGGTGCAGAACACGGCCCAGGACAGGTACGCCTCGCTTTCTCCCGCGGCGCGGATCACGATCGTGGGGAACGCGACGAGGCCGGTGATGCCGAGCACGACGAGTTGCGCGCCGCATCCGAGCACCACGCCGCCCGGTGGACGCTCGTCAGGTTGGTAGCGAACGCTCCGTTCCCGCTTCCGGTTCCCGTTGCTCATGTGGAGCACCTCGGCCACCAGCGCCGGCCGCCGGCAGCACGATGCCGATGCTACCAGCATCGCATGGTTCCGCTGCCTTGCGGGCCCTCGGGTAGGATGGGCAGGTGACGACCGGCGCGCGCGCGATCACGGCGCACTCCCATCCCGGACACATCTTCTTCTACGGCACGCTGATGTCCGGCTTCGGCCTGCGCCGGCGGGTGGCGATCGAGCCGTTCCTGCGGTTCGTCGGGCCGGGCGCCGTGCGGGCGGCGCTGTTCGACCTCGGCCCGTATCCTGCCGCCATCCGGGCGGAAGGGACGGTGCGGGGAGAGCTGTACGCGGTGACCTGCGCGGCCAGGCTCCTGCCTCGCGTCGACGCGATCGAGGGTTGCGTGCCCGGCGACGTCCTGCGCAGCCAATATGTCCGCGAGGCTGTCGAGGTGCGCCGCGAGCGCGGTCCACGGCAGTGGGCCTGGATCTACTTCTACGCGCGGCCGCTCGGCGATGCGGCCTGGATACCGGGCGGCGACTACCGGGCGCACGCGGCTCGCCGGACGCCGCCTGACGGCTTTGCCCCGCGCCCCCGCCGCAGGCGATGGCCGTGATCGGCCAGCGTGCGGCGCCTCGCCGGGGCAGGGCCCGCCGCGGGAGGCTGTTGAACGCGGCGCCCGTCGGCCGCTGCGCGCGGCCTGCAGCCGCGGGCTGATATGATCGACCGGATGTACGTGGCGCCGGCAACGGCGCCGAAGGGGCGGGGGGTGCCGATGCAGACGGTAGGCGTGCTCGGATGCGGCCTGATGGGATCGGGCATTGCCCAGGTCTGTGCGCAGTCCGGTTGCCGGACCATCGTGCGGGAGGTGGACCGGACGCTCGTCGACCGCGGGCTGGGCCGCATCGAGAGCTTCCTGGCGGCGGGCGTCGAGCGCGGCAAGGTGACTCCGGAAGCGCGCGACGCGACGCTGGGGAACCTGTCGGGCACGACGGACGTTGCCGACCTGGCCGGGGCGGACATCGTCGTCGAGGCCATCGTGGAGGATCTGGACGCCAAGCGCGAGATGTTCGCCGCGCTCGACGCCGTCGTCGGGGAGGACACGCTGTTCGCCTCCAACACGTCGTCGCTCTGCATCACGGAGATGGCGTCGGCGACGCGGCGCCCCGACCGGTTCTTCGGCCTGCACTTCTTCAGCCCGGTTCCCGTGATGAAGCTGGTCGAGGTGATTCGCGGACTCTCGACGAGCGACGACACCTACCGGCGCGGGATGGAGTTCGCCAGGTCGCTCGGAAAGCAGCCGGTGACCGCGCCCGATCGGCCGGGGTTCATCGTCAACCGCCTGCTCATCCCGTACCTGCTGGACGCCGTCCGCGCCTACGAGTCCGGCGTCGGCACGCTCGAAGACATCGACAAGGGCATGGCGCTGGGCTGCGGCCACCCGATGGGGCCCTTCACCCTCCTCGACTTCGTCGGGCTCGACACGACCTACTACATCGCCAACATCATGTACGACGAGTTCCGCGATCCCGCGTACGCCGCCCCGCCGCTGCTCAAGCGCATGGTGGCGGCGGGCCGCCTGGGCCGCAAGACAGGGCGGGGCTTCTACGCCTACTGAGCGGGGTGCGTCCGGCGCGAAGGCAGGAGATGAACGAGCAGCGGGTACGCGACGCCGTGGAGGTGCTGCTGGCGGAGGTGGGGGAGAATCCGACCCGCGAGGGACTCACCCGCACCCCGGCCCGCGTGGCCAGCGCCCTGCGGTTTCTGACTAGCGGCTACGACACCGACGTCGAGGCGGTTGTCAACGGCGCGCTGTTCACCGTCGATTGCAACGAGATGGTCATCGTCAGGGACATCGACTTCTACAGCCTGTGCGAGCATCATCTTCTGCCGTTCTTCGGGAAGTGCCACGTCGCCTACCTGCCGCGCACGCAGGTGATCGGCCTCAGCAAGATTCCCCGTCTCGTCGAGATGTTCAGCCGCCGCCTGCAGGTGCAGGAGCGACTGACGAACCAGATTGCGACGACGCTGTCGGAGACCCTGAATCCGCTGGGGGTGGGGGTGGTCATCGAGGCCACCCACCTGTGCATGCTGATGCGCGGCGTCCAGCAGCAGAACTCGTTCGCGGTCACCAGCGCGATGCTGGGCGCGTTTCGGGACGACGCGCGCACGCGGATGGAATTCCTGGAGCTTCTCAAGCAGCGGGGCGGGATGCGGGCGGCGCTCGACCCGGCCTCGCCGACCTTCGGCGTCGAGACACGCTGACGATGGCGTTCCGCACCCTGCTGGTCGTGCTGGCGGCGGCCGCGACGTCCGGGGCCGCGGCGCAGACGCTCACGGACGAACCGGTCGAGGTGCGCTGCCCGTCGGTGCTCGGCGTCGGGATCGTCACCCAGATTCCCTTCTGCGACATCGAGGTGCAACGCGACCCGGCGCTGGGGGTCCTGGTGGTGCTGCCGCGCCGCGGCGGCGAGGCGACCCTGACGTTCGACCTGCACAACCGCCACGCGTACTCCGGGCAGGCTGCGCGCAGCGGGGGCGGGTACGCGCGGTACGTCGCGTCGATCGCGGTGGCCACGATGGAGGGCGAGGTCGTCAGCCGCGGGGCGGTCCTCAGCGAATTCAGGTCCGCCGCCGATCTCATCGACCGCGTCGGCGGCGGCGCCGGTCCGCTGGGCATCAAGGCGGTCGCCCCGCTCGGAACCGAGCGGGTGTCCGTCACCCTGCCGGCCGGGCTCGACCAGGTGTCCATCGTCGGCCAGAGCCTGGAGGTGGTGCGGGCCGACGGCCGCGACACGTTCCGTTCCGTCGGCAGGCCGATCGCGGTCCTGAGCGACGTGCTGCTTTCCTATCGTCCACGTTGATTTCTCCGTCCGCTACCCATCCGTGATGCACTGCCACGATCTGATTGTCATCGGCGCCGGCCCCGCGGGACTGGCCGCCGCGATCGCCGCCCGCGAGGCCGGCCTGGATTTCCGGGTGTTCGAGAAGGGCGTGCTGGTCAACTCGCTCTTTCATTTCCCGAGCCAGATGGTCTTCTTCACCACCCCCGAGCTGCTCGAGATCGGCGGGCTGCCGTTCGTCTCGCCCCGGGACAAGCCGACGCGGGACGAGACGCTGCGCTACTACCGGCGGGTCGTCGACACGTACGAGCTGGAGATCGCGTTCGCGCACGCCGTCACGGCGGTGGAGCCGGCCCCGGGGCAGGCCGGCGGTCGGTTCACCGTGCGGACCCGCGACGGCGAGGGGCGTGAAGCGGCGTGGCAGGCGCGCACGGTGCTGCTGGCGACCGGGACGTACGACCATCCCAATCGCGTGGGTGTGCCGGGGGAGGACCTGCCCCACGTGTCGCACTATTACACCGAGCCGCATCCGTTCTACCGCAAGCAGGTCGTCATCGTCGGCGGCAAGAACTCGGCGGCGGAGGCCGCGCTGGACCTCTACCGGTCCGGCGCCCACGTGACCCTGGTTCACCGCCGCGCGGTCCTGGGCGCGTCGATCAAGTACTGGGTGAAGCCCGACATCGAGAACCGGATCAAGGAGGGGTCGATCGCCGCGCGCTTCGAGACACGGGTCGTGGAGATACGGCCGAGCGAGGTGGTCGTCGAGCGCATCGCGGCCGACGGTGCCGGGGCCCGCGAGGTGCTGCCAGCGGACGGCGTCTTCCTGCTGACGGGCTACCTGGCCGACCTGGAGCTGCTCGAGGCCTGCGGCGTGGCGGTCGACCGTGCCACGAACATACCGCAGCACGACCCGGAGACGTACGAGACGAACGTGCCGGGCCTCTATCTCGCGGGCTCCGTGGTGGCCGGCGCCAACCGCGGCGAGGTCTTCATCGAGAACGGCCGCTTCCACGGCCGGGTGGTCGTGGAGCACATCGCGCGCCGGCCGGACCTGCGACCCTGAGCGGGCCGACCCGGCGCGGCAGCGCGCGTGCGGGCGCAGGGTCGGCCGCGCCTTCCGGGCGCCTGACGCGCTCGCCGTGCGGACCGCCCGGTCAACCGGCTACTGCGCGTGGGTCAGCGGGAAGTTTCCGTTCTCGACAAACGCCTTCATCTCCAGCAGATCGGCGAGCGACCGGCAGCGCTCGAGCAGGCCGTTCCGCTCCAGGAGCGCCTGCTTCTCGAGCGGGTCGAACTCGAGGTACTGGGAGAGCGCGTTGACGAGGTCGGCGTCACCCATGCCGGGCGGCACCTTGGAGTCCGAGCCCAGCAGCTCCAGCCGGCGCGCGAGCAGCCGTTCCAACCGCTGCCGCGCCTCGGACAGCCCCTCCGCGACATCGGGTTCGGCAATGGTCTCGACGCGCGCCCGGCGGTAGCTCCGCGCCCGGTCCTCCTCCAGAATGCGGAACTTGTGGAGGCCGCGGAGCACGATGTTGAAGCGGCCGTCGCGCAGGCGCTCGCGGTGCGTGATCAGCCCGGCGCAGCCGATGGGGTACACGGGGGGCGCCGGCTCGCCGTCGCCCGGGGCCCGCAGCAGCACCATCCCGATGATACGGTCGCCGGTCAGCGCGTCGCGCACCATCTCGCGGTAGCGGGGCTCGAAGATGTGCAGCGGCAGGAAGACGTTCGGGAACAGCACGACGTTGGGCAGCGGGAAGATCGGGAGCAGCATGAGGTGGCGCTTGGTCAGTTCAGGGTGATGGGGTTATGCAAGAGATATAACCGAAAGTTGTGGATCGGGCGGCGTGAAACAGGTGGCGTATCCTTCCACGTGAACACGAAAACCACCCTGGCTGGCGGGCCGGGGGGAAGGAGACACCACCCAATGCTGAAGGTACTCGACCCAGCGCGCGAAGACAACGCCGGCACGACCGAGAGCGTCGCTCCGACCCTCGATGAGGTGGCCCGAGAGGGCGCGCGACGGATGCTGGCGACGGCGTTGGAGGAAGAGGTTGCGCACTACATCGAGGCGCATGCCGACGCGCACGACGCAGCCGGCCGGCGGCTGGTCGTGCGCAACGGCCGTGGGCGATCCCGCACGGTGACCTGCGGTGCAGGGACGATGCAGGTTTGTGCGCCGCGGGTGAACGACCAGCGGGTTGACGACGACGGCGCGCGGCAGCGGTTCACGAGCCGGATCCTGCCGCCGTACATGCGGCGGTCGCCGCAGGTGGCCGAGGTTCTGCCGCTGCTGTATCTGCGCGGCTTGTCGACGGGCGACTTCCGCGAGGCGTTGCCGGTGCTGCTCGGTGAGGACGCGGCGGGTCTGAGCGCGACGAACATCGCGCGGCTGACGGGCACTTGGGACACCGAGTATCAGGCGTTCCGGCGCCGGGACCTGTCGGGGTGCGACTTCGTCTACGTGTGGGTCGACGGGATCCACTTCAACATCCGCCTGGAAGACGACCGGCTTTGCACACTGGTGATGCTCGGGGTGCGGGCGGACGGGACGAAGGAGTTGATGGCGCTTGAGGACGGCTATCGGGAGAGCGCGGAGAGCTGGGCAAGCGTGCTGCGGGACCTGAGCCGGCGTGGTTTGCGCGCGCCGGTGATGGCGATTGGGGACGGCGCGCTCGGCTTCTGGGCCGCGGTCCGCGATGTCTGGCCGGAGACGACTCCCCAGCGCGACTGGTGCCACAAGATGGCCAACGTGCTCGACAAGCTCCCCAAACGCCTTCGGCCGCGAGCCAAGCGGGCGCTGCGCGAGGTCATGTATGCGGCGACCAGGAGCGACGCCGAGACGGCCATCGGCGCCTTCGTTGCCGAGTTCGAGGCGAAGTATCCGAAGGCGACTGCCTGCCTGGTGGGCGACCAGGACGCCCTGCTGGCTTTCTTCGCCTTTCCGGCCGATCACTGGCGGCACCTGCGGACGTCGAATCTGATCGAGTCGCCGTTCGCCACGGTCCGCCTGCGGCAGCGTGTGACGAAGGGGGCTGGCTCCCGCACCAAGGGGCTTCTGATGGCCTACAAGCTCTTGGACATGGCGCAGCGACGGTGGCGCCGCTTGAACGGGGCGCACCTGCTGCCCTTGGTGCGCGCCGGCGTGCCGTTCATCGATGGCGTGCTGGAGGAACGCTGCCAGACTGAGCAGGAGGTCCAGAAGGAGGCTGCCTGATCACGCCAGACTCCCGATCCACAACATTTGACAATATCTCGTTATGCAATCCGCTTCCTATCAACCGTTTACGTTGTGGACGTTCATTCCGTCCTACGTATTGTCCCACGATCACGCGTTGTTGGCGCGGTGTCATGCACCGTGCGGTTCGGCTCCAATCCCCGTCGGGCGCAGAGTGCACGTGACCCCGCTCGCCTACTTGATCGCCCTCGGTGGGGCGCCCTCGGCGATATCGCCGTCCTGAGCGGCCGCCCCGCACTGGTGTCTATCATCCACGTGCCGGTCGCCGATGTCGAGTGGCGTCCGACTCCTCCGCGGCCGACGGCCGGCTGTTCCGCACCGGCTGTTTCCTCGAGTCACACGCCGCGGATCCTCGTTCGGCTGATACGCTGAGGCGCATCGACCACGGCCGTCTAGCCGGCCGGCGGTTGGCGAGACCCGCAGATGGTCCCACGCTATGCGTCCGACCTCGCTGTCCAGTATCGCGCCGTGGCGCGATACTGGACGCGGTGCGGTATGCCGATGCGGCGGCAATGCTGACACAACCTGGACTCGGCGTTGCCGATGGAGCTTGCGATGTGCTGATCTGGAAGATGGCGGCGTCGGCGTCAAGCCGCTCCCCGTTGGCCGTCGTCCGGTGACCATTGGCGCATTATTATCGGCTCGTCTGATGGATGACCCCGCGTACAAGCGCCTGTTTTCGCGGCCCCGGATGGTCCGGGACCTGCTGCGCGGCTTCGCTGCCCGGGACTGGAGCGCCGAGCTCGACCTGGACTCGCTGACGCCGCTCCCGGCCAGCTACGTCAGCCACGACCTGCGGCAGCGTCACGGCGACTTGGTGTGGCGCCTCCGCTTCAAGGACGACCGGTGGCTGTACGTCGTGCTGCTCCTGGAGTTCCAGTCCGCAGTCGACCGGTCGATGGCGGTCCGCATGCTGACGTACACGGCGCTGCTATATCAGAAGCTGATTGCCGAGGGAGTGCTGCGGGAGCGCTCCGGCCTGCCGCCGGTGTTGCCGGTGGTGATCTACAACGGCCGGCGGCCGTGGACGGCGCCGGTGGATATGGCGGAACTGATCGCCTCTGGTCGCGGAGCGGCGTTGGCGCGGTATCAGCCGTCGCAGCGGTACTTCCTGGTGGATGAGGCCCGGGTCGGTCGTCGTGATCTGCCGTCGGGCAACTTGGTGTCGGCGCTGATCGCGCTCGAGACGAATCGCGATCGAGCGCGGGCACCAGCGTTGCTGGAGGCGTTGATCGATCTGCTGCGGAAGCAGGATGATGAGGAGTTGACGGCGGCGTTCGGGGAGTGGGCGGCGCAAGTGCTGCTGCCGCGTCGGTTCCGCGGGTCGGTGACCGGGCCGCTGCCGCGGCTTGAGGAGGTGCGGGCGATGTTGGCCGAGACCGTTCAGGAGTGGACTGCGGAGTGGGTCGAACAGGGCCGAGAGCAGGGCCAGCGGGAATTGCTGTGCCGTCAGGCGGCGCGGAAGTTCGATGCAACCGCGGCCGAGCGGCTGGCCGCGAAGCTCGAGGGCGTCGAGGATGCGGATCGCTTGGCGCAAGTGGGCGACTGGATCATCGAGTGCGAGACCTCAGATGATCTGTTCGCTCGGTTCGAGGATTGGTCGTCGTCGTAAGTGGATGAAGCTCCGCGGCGCCCGCGCGGTTCAGTGCACCGTGCGGGTCTTCTTGTCCATGTAGTCCATCAGCACGTAGCGGCCGAGCGTGTAGGGCGTCGTGAAGTACGCCTTGCCGCGGCAGATGGACGCGACGCGCCGCACGAAGCTCACCAGCTCGTAGTCGCGCGCCAGCATGAAGGTGTTGATCATGATCCCGGCCTTGCGGCAGGTGGCGACCTCCGCGAACGTCGCCGCGATGATGCGGGGATCGAGTCCGAACGCGTTGCGGTAGATCTGCCCGTCGGCGCCGGTGAGGGCCGACGGCTTGCCGTCGGTGATCATCACGATCTGCCGCATGTCCTTCCGCTGGCGTTCGAGGATGCGCCGGGCGAGGCGCAACCCGTCGCGCGTGTTGGTGTAGTAGGGGCCCACCCGGACGCGCGCGAGCTGCTGGATGGGGATCTCCTCGGCCGAGTCGTGGAACAGCACCACGTTCAGCGCATCGCCCGGGTACTGGCGGCGTATCAGGTTGGCCAGGGCCAGGGCGACCTGCTTGGCCGGCGTGAAGCGGTCCTCGCCGTACAGGATCATGCTGTGGCTGCAGTCGAGCATCAGCACCGTGGCGCAGGAGCTCTGGTACTCGCCCTGCGCCACCATCAGGTCGGGGTACTGCACGTCGATGGCGGCGCCGCGCTCGCCCTGCGACAGGCCGGCGCGCCGCACCGCGTTGAGAATCGTGCCGCTCGCATCCAGGTTGAGCGTGTCGCCGAACTCGTACGGCTTGGACGTCCCGCTGGCCTCGACGCCCGTCGACACGTCGCGGGTGTCGTGGCGGCCCACGCTGCCCCGACCGACCGAGCCCAGCAGGTCGCGCAGCGCCCGGTAGCCGAGGAAGTCGAGGCTCTTGTCCGTGATCTCGAACGTCGCGGGCGGCAGGTTCGCATCCGGTCCGAATCCGCCCGCCTGCTCGCCGCTGCGCTCGCCGTCGCCCTGGACCGTGATGTAGCCCTGCTGCGCGAGGCGCTCGACGATGTCCCGGATCAGCTGCTCGAGCCGCGACGGCTCGGCGTCCTGGTCGGCGTCGGCCGGATCGCCGAGCAGCCGCGACAACGCGTCGTCCGAGAGCAGACCCCCGTTGAGCAGCGCCTCCAGGATGGCGTCGTGCAGCGCCTGGAGGGTGCGGTCGTCGCCGCCGTCCGCGGCGTCGCGGTCGCCGTGCGGATCGGCGAAGCCGCTCGACAGCAGCAGCTCGGAGAGCTTCGAGACCAGCTCCTCGAGGTCGAGGCCTTCGAGATCGTCGCCCGTGAAGCGTGTGTAGCGATACCGCATGCGAGGTCCCGCAGGAGACGGGCCGTCAGTTGTAGTACTTCTTCTTGCCTGATCCCGGCAGCGACGCGTTCGGATCGAAGAGCTGCTCGGCGGAACGCACCGCGCGTCGCGCGGGCTCGGCCGCCCGGTACTCGCGCTCGTCGGTGCGCGTGATCTTCTTCTGCGCGTACAGCCCCTCGAGCACGAAGTCGACGGCGGCCGCCACGGCCGGCGGCGGGTCGGTCGCCTTGACGCCGGCGCGCTCGGCCAGCTCGCCCAGGCCCTGGATGTCGCGGGTCTGCTGCAGCAGCTCGTCCGCGGGTGTCGTGTCGGCGACCTGGAGCGAGCCGCCCATCTCGAACCACTCGACGACCGGGCCGCTGTCGACGCCGTCGAACCAGCCGTCGAACACGTGCCGCACGGCGGCGCGAATGAGATCGCGGGCTACCTGATCGGCCCCGCGGAGCTCGCCCTCGTACTCGAGCTCGAACTTGCCGGTGATGGACGGCAGCGCGGCGTACACGTCGGTCACGCGGGCCACCACCGGCTGCTCGCCGGCCGCGAGCGCCCGGCGCTCGGCGTTGGAGACCACGTTTTCCAGGCAGGTGATCGGCAGCCGCTGGCTGACGCCCGACCGGCGATCGATCTTCTTGTCGGCGCGGGCCTGGAACGCGATCTCCTCGACGACCTCGCGCACGAACGGCAGCACCTTCACGCCGGCGGTCCGCTTCTTCCGGTCCGGCGGGCGATCGACCCAGGCCTCCTGCTCCGTGATGGCGATGGCGTCGTGCCGGGTCTGGGGGTAGTGGGTCCGAATCTCGGAGCCGATGCGGTCCTTGAGCGGCGTGATGATCTTGCCCCGCGCGGTGTAGTCCTCGGGGTTGGCGGTGAACGCCATCAGCACGTCGAGTTGCAGCCGGACGGGGTAGCCCTTTATCTGGACGTCGCCTTCCTGCAGGATGTTGAAGAGGCCCACCTGGATCTTGCCGGCGAGGTCCGGGAGCTCGTTGACCGCGAAGATGCCCCGGTTGGCGCGCGGCAGCAGCCCGTAGTGCACGGTCAGGTCGTCGGACAGTTGCCGCCCGCTCCGCGCCGCCTTGATCGGGTCGATGTCGCCGATCATGTCCGCGATGGTGACGTCGGGCGTCGCGAGCTTCTCGACGAACCGCAGCGGGCGCGGCAGCCAGGCGACCGGCAGGGCGTCGCCTTCCTCGCGCAGCCGCTCGCGGCAGGTCCCGCACAGCGGCGCCAGCGGGTCGTCGTTGATCTCGCAACCGTCCACCACCGGCAGCTCGTCGTCGAGCAGATCGACCAGCGCGCGCAGCATGCGGGTCTTCGCCTGCCCGCGCAGGCCGAGGACGATGAAGTGGTGCTGCGAGAGGACGGCGTTGCAGATCTGCGGGATGACCGTATCGTCGTAGCCGATGATGCCGGGAAACAGGGTCTCCCCCCGGCGCAGCTTCGCGATGAGGTTGTCACGCAACTCGTAGCGGACGCTGCGATGCGGGAGCCGGCCGGCGTCAACCGCGCGGCGCAGATCCCCCAGGGCGGTAGGCCGCATGTCGTCGACCCTACATGAACTCGCGGATGAGGTCGCGGCGAGTCTCGGCTGCGATCGTGTAGCCCTGGTGCACGAGCGCGTCGCCGTCCAGGGCCGGGTCGAGCGCATCGATCGACGGCCGCGGGTCGGGGTCGCGGTAGATCAGGCCGATCGGGATCCGCTCGCCCCACTCGAGCGCCCGGTCCATCGCGCCGTGGAAGCTCGTCGGGTCGTGATCGGACTCCTCCACCTTGTAGACGCGCTCGCGGAACCAGGGATAGGTGTTCACCTTGTTGAAGGTGACGCACGGGCTGAACACGTCGATCAGCGAGAAGCCCTTGTGCTCGATGCCCTGCTTGTAGAGGTTGGTCAGATGCTTGGGCTGGCCGCTGAAGCCGCGGGCGACGAAGCCGCAGCCCGAGGCCAGGGCCAGGGCCAGCGGGTTGAGCATGCCCTCGAGGTTGCCCAGCGGCGTCGTCTTGGTCTTCATCCCCGTTTCGCTGGTGGGCGAGACCTGCCCGGTCGTCAGGCCGTAGATCTCGTTGTTCATCACGATGTAGGTCACGTCGATGTTGCGGCGCATGGCCTGGATGAAATGGTTCAGGCCGATGCCGTAGCCGTCGCCGTCGCCGCCCGTCGCGATGACGGTCATCGACGTGTTCGCCAGCTTGGCGCCGGTGGCGAACGGCAGTGCCCGCCCGTGCAGGCTGTGCACGCCGTAGGAGCGGAAGAACCCGGGCAGATTCGACGAGCAGCCGATGCCGGACACCACCATCACCCGCGCCGGCTCGAGCCCGAGGTCGGCGCACGCCTGGAACATGCCGTTGAGCACGCCGAAGTCGCCGCAACCCGGACACCAGTCAGGGGGAACCTCCGGCTTGAAATCCTTGGCTTCGAGTACGGGAGCTGCCATGGCCATGTGTCTGGTTCTCCTGTGCCTGTCCCGGTGCGTCCGCGATCAGACGAGTGCCTTCGATTCGCTGTCGAGCCGGAGCCCGGCCCACGGGCCGCTGGTCCCGGTCGGATGGTCGGTCCGCCAGCCCGGCTCCGCGGACAGCACATCGACGACCTTCGCGCCGGCAAGGATGTCCTTCACGCCGGCCACGATGTGCTTGGGCTCGAACGGCTCGCCGTCGTACTTGCGAATGTGCCCATGCGCGACGATGCCGG
Source organism: Vicinamibacterales bacterium (assembly GCA_963665465.1). Classification (GTDB taxonomy): domain Bacteria; phylum Acidobacteriota; class Vicinamibacteria; order Vicinamibacterales; family UBA8438; genus JAAXGX01. Next base: position 657,333 of record OY762226.1, on the reverse strand, counting down.
TCTCCGCGCGCAGGTGACGGGCGAACTGTCCGCTCTGATTGTTCTCCACGATGAGGATGCGCCGGCTCTCGCCGAGGATGGCGGTGATCTCGTCGACGTGCAGGGGAACCAGGAACTTGACGTGCAGGTGATTGGTCGTGATGCCTTCCTGCCGGAGGCGTTCGGCGGCCTCGACGATGGTGCCCCAGGTCGAGCCCCAGCCGACGAGCGTCACCTCCGCGGCGGCTGGACCTTCCAGCTTCGGCGCAGGCAGGTAGCGGGTCACCGTCTCCATCTTGCGGACCCGCTTGTCGACCATCTTCTTGCGTCGCACCGGATCGGTGTAGACGTCGCTGAGCAGGACGCCGTCCTCGTCGTGCTCGTCCGTCCCCGACACGTACAGGTGGTCCTGGAGACCCGGCAGGGCGCGCGGCGAGATCCCCGACGCGGTGTTCTTGTAGCGCAGATAGGGTTCGCTGCTGCCGGTCGGCTCGGCAATCACCTCGCCGCGGTCGACGGGAAAGTCGACGTCGAGCAGCGCCGGATCGACCGTCTCGCTGCCCTCGCTCATGAGCAGGTCCGAGAGGATGATGACCGGAATCTGATACCGCTCGGCGACGTTGAACGCCTCGTGCGGCGTGTTGAAGCAGTCCGTCATGCTGGTCGGCGCGATGATGACCCGCTGGAAGTCGCCCTGGCTGGCGCCGAACGCCTGGTTCAGATCCGCCTGCTCGGTCTTCGTCGGCACCCCGGTGGAGGGCCCCGCCCGCATCACGTTGATGGCGACGACCGGCGTCTCGATGATGCCGGCCATGCCGATTGCCTCCGTCATCAGCGCGAAGCCGCCGCCCGAGGTGGCGCACATGCTCCGGACGCCCATGTGGCCGGCGCCGATCGCCATGTTGATGACCGAGATCTCGTCCTCGACCTGGCGCACGCAGACGCCGAGGCGCTGCGCGTGGGCCGCGAACCATTCCAGGATGTGCGTGGCCGGGCTCATCGGGTACGCGACGTAGAACTTGCAGCCGGCCAGCGCGGCGCCCATCGCGAGCAGGTGGTTGCCCGATGTCTGGGCCCACTTCTGGTCCGTCGGCTGCAGTTGCGTTGGGAGCGATCGGAAGTTCGCCTTCGCGTAATCGTACCCGGCCTGCGCGGCATCGATGTTCGAAGCCACGACCGCCGGCTTCTTGGCGAAGGTCGACTGGAGCACCGACTCGAGGCCGCCGATCTCGAGCCCCATCAACTGCATCAGCGCCCCGACGGCCACCGTGTTCTGCATGACGGGCAGCCGCTGCGATCCGGGCGCCAGCTCCGGCACCGGCAGGGCGCAGAGCTGGACGCCGGGCGGCGGGTCGTAGCTCGGGCTCAGCTTCGCGCCGTTGTACAGCACGAGCCCGCCGGATTGCAGCTCCTGCAGGTGGCGGTCGAGCGTGTCCTGGTTCAGCGCGATGACGGCATCGACCTGGTCGCCGTGGTTCAGCGGCTTGTCGGCCGAGAACCGGAGCCGCAGCCAGGAGTGGCCGCCGCGGATCACGGACTGGTAGCTGTTGTAGCTGTAGGCGGCGAGACCTTGACGGGCCAGCGAGAGAACCAGGGTGTTGCCGGCCGAGGCGACGCCGTCCCCCGCTGCGCCTCCGATGCCGACGACGATTTCCGGTTGCGACATAGTGACCTCGCGATAGCGCGTGGATGTGCCCGCGCGGCCGGCGCCGCGCGGCGAGTGTGCCCGCCATTATAGGCATTCGCTCCGCAAGCGCGCCAGAGCGTGCCGGTGCCGGCTGTCCTGTAGTAACTTAGTCTGTTTGGAGTGCGAGCGGGCCCCGCGAGCAGACGAGAGATGTCGGAACCGACGCGCGTCGTGGTGATCGGCGCCGGTCCGGGCGGCTACGCCGCGGCGTTTCACGCCGCCGATCTCGGCTTGCGCGTGAGCCTCGTCGACGAGGCGCCGCTGCCGGGCGGCGTCTGCCTGCACCGGGGCTGCATGCCGTCGAAGGCGTTGCTGCACGTCGCCCGCGTGCTCGAGGAAGCCCGCGGCGCCAACGCCTGGGGCGTGACGTTCGACGAGCCGCGGATCGACCTGGCCCGCCTGCGCGCGTGGAAGGACGGCGTGGTCGACTCGCTGACCGGCGGGCTGGCCCAGCTGTCGCGGCAGCGCGCCGTCGACTACGTCCAGGGGCGCGCGGCGCTGGTCGACCCGCACACGATCCGGGTCGAGCGGCCGGACGGCGCGACGGACACGGTGCCGTTCGACTTCGCCATCCTGGCCACCGGGTCCCGTCCGGCGCGGCCGCCCGCGCTGGCTGCAGCCGGCGAGCGCGTGCTGGACTCGACCGCGGCGCTCGAGCTGCGGCGCGTGCCCCGGACGCTCCTCGTCGTCGGGGGCGGCTATATCGGACTCGAGCTGGGCACCGTGTACGCGGCGCTGGGCGCGGCGGTCACGGTGGCGGAGATGACCTCCGGGCTGCTGCCGGGCGTCGACCGCGACCTGGTCACCGTTCTCGCCCGCCGGCTGCGGGAGCGCACGGCGGCAATTCATCCGGGCACCAAGGTGTCGGCGCTGAACCCGGTCGCGGACGGCGTGGAGGTCGTTCTCGACGGACCCGACATCGATGCGCCGCGCCAGGTGTTCGACACTGTCCTGGTGGCGGTCGGGCGCGCGCCCAATTCGGGCATCGAGGGGCTCGCGCGCACGGCGGTCGTCCTCGACGAGCAGGGCTTCGTGCAGGTCGACCCCCAGCGCCGCACCGCCGAGCCGTCGCTGTTCGCCATCGGCGACCTGACCGGCGAGCCGCTGCTCGCGCACAAGGCGATCCACGAAGGACGCGTCGCGGCGGAGGCAATCGCCGGCCGCGCGGCGGCGTTCGAGCCGGCCGCGATTCCGGCCGTCGTCTTCACCGACCCGGAGGTCGCCTGGTGCGGCCTGACCGAGACGCAAGCTGCTCGCGACGGGCGGCGCGTGGAAGTGTCGCGCTTTCCGTGGGCCGCGTCCGGCCGCGCCGCCACGCTGGACCGGCCGGGCGGGTTGACGAAGCTCGTGATCGATCCCGACACCGAGCAGATCGTCGGCGTCGGGATCGTCGGCGCGGGCGCCGGCGAGCTGATCGCCGAGGGGGTGCTCGCCGTCGAGATGGGTGCGACGGCCGGGGACCTGCAGTTGACGATCCATCCGCATCCGACCCTGTCCGAGACCGTGTCGGAGGCGGCCGACGTCGCTCTCGGGCAGAGCACGCACGTCTACCGCCCGAAGCGGCGCCCCGCGTGAGGCGCGGCCGCCCTGCTCAGGACGAGACCAGTCGGCGGGCCGTTTCGAATACCGCGGCCAGCATGTCCGGCGTCAGCCGGCCCGTGTTGGTGTTGTGCCGGCTCGGATGGTACGAGGCCACGAGCGAGCAGGCCCCGGCGGCCTCGATGACGAGCCCGTGCGCGAAGCGCGGCCGCGGTCGCCGCGCGGGACCGGCGGCAATGCGCCAGCACGCATCGAACGCGACCTTCCCCAGCGCCACGATGACGCGCAGGTCGGCGAGAGCCCGCAGCTCGGCCTCGAGGTGGGGCCGGCAGTTGGCGATCTCCGCCGGCGTCGGCCGGTTCCCGGGCGGCGCGCAGCGCACGACTGCCGCGATATAGGCGTCCGTCAGCGCGAGCCCGTCGCCCCGGGCCCGCGAGCTGGCGAGGTTGGCGAATCCGGCGCCGTGCATCGCCCGCATCAGGAAGTCTGCGGATCCGTCGCCGGTGAATACCCGCCCGGTGCGGTTCGCGCCGTGGGCGGCGGGCGCCAGGCCGAGCACCAGCACGCGGGCGCGCCGATCGCCGAAGCCCGGCACCGGTCGGCCCCAGTACGGTTGATCCCGATAGGCGGCGCGCTTCTCTTGGGCGACCCGGGCGCAGTGCGCCCGGAGCCGCGGGCAGCGGTCGCAGGCGGTGATCTGCCGGCGGATCGCGGCCAGCGAGGTGGTCATCGCGCCCGGGCGTCGGCGAAGGCGTCGGTCTGCTCGCGGGCGTGGTACGAGCTGCGGACCAGCGGGCCGGATTCCACGTGCGCGAACCCGAGCTCCAGCGCCGCGGCGCGGAGCCGGTCGAACTCTGCCGGCGTGTAGTAGCGGTCCACCGGCAGGTGGGCGATCGACGGGCGCAGGTACTGGCCGATGGTCAGCAGCTCGCAGTCGGCGCGCCGCAGGTCCGCAAGGGTGTCCAGCAGTTCCGGCCAGCGCTCGCCCAGGCCGACCATGAGGCCCGACTTCCTGGGGATGTGCGGCGCGCGGCGGCCGCTGCGCGCAATCAGCTCCAGGGCGCGGGCGTAGCGCCCGCCCGGACGCGCGACCCGGTACAGCCGCTCGACCGTTTCGATGTTGTGGTTCAGGACGTCCGGCCCGGCGTCGAGCACCGTCTGGAGGTCGGCGGCGCGTCCCGCGAAGTCGGGGATGAGCACCTCGACGCGACAGTCCGGCGCCCGGGCGCGGATCGCCCGAATCGTGCGGGCGAAGGCGGACGCGCCGCCGTCGGCGAGATCGTCCCGGTCGACCGACGTCACGACCACGTGGCGCAGCCCCAGCTGCGCGACCGCCGCGGCCAGCCGCCCGGCCTCGGCCGTGTCGACCGGCCCGGGCTGCCCGTGGACGACGTTGCAGTAGCCGCACGAGCGCGTGCAGACGTCGCCGAGGATCATGAAGGTGGCGGTGCCGCCGTCCCAGCATTCTCCGATGTTCGGACAGGCGGCTTCCTCGCAGACCGTGTGCAGCGCCAGCTCCCGCATGAGCCGCTTGAGCTCGATGTAGCGCGCGCTGCCGGGAGCCCGCACGCGGAGCCAGCGGGGCTTGGACTGCCTGGCCTGGGCGGCGAGAGGTTTCCGCCCCCGGACCAGTCCAATCGGAATGGAGGTGCTCGTCGCCACGGCCGCAGGCAATGTTATCGTCATTGCGGCCGGGATCGGAAGCCTTGCGGCGCCTGCCCCATGGACCAACGACTCGCCATCACCTGGATCGGTCATGGGACGTTCCTGCTGACGTCTCCGGGCGGGAAACGCATCCTGATCGATCCCTGGCTCGAAGGCAATCCGGCCTGCCCGGCCGAGTGGCGGCGCATACGCGAGGCCGACCTGATTCTCGTCACGCACGGCCACGCCGACCACGTGGGAGACCTCGTCCAGGCGGCCCGGGACACCCGCGCTCCGGTGGTGGCGAACGTCGAGATCTGCCGCTGGCTCGAGACCCGCGGGCTGCAGCGCCTGCTGCCGATGAACAAGGGCGGCATGCTCGCGCTCGACCGCCTGCACGTGCACATGGTGCCGGCCGAGCACAGCAGCAGCCTGACGGAGGACGGTCTGCCGGTCTACCTGGGAGAGGCCGCGGGGTACGTGCTGCGCTTCGAGGACGGCCTGTGCGCGTACTTCGCCGGCGATACCGCCGTGTTCGGGGACATGCGCCTCATACGCCGGATGCATGCGCCCGACCTGGCCTTCCTGCCGGTCGGCGACCGCTACACGATGGGACCGGACGCCGCGGCCATCGCCTGCGAGCTGCTGGGCGTGCGGCGCGTGGTGCCGATGCACTACGGCACGTTTCCGGAGCTGACCGGCACGCCGGCGCGCCTCCGCCAGCTCGTCGAGCCGACGGGAGTCGCGGTCATCGAGCTGCGGCCGGGCGAGACCGCGAGCTAGGACAAGACGGTGCAGACTCCGCAAAGGCGCGCACGGCGCGCCTCGGCGGTAGCGGCGCGGTTCGGGGCGCAGCCCCGTCCGAAGGAAGCCCGCTTGCGCGGGTTCGCGGGGCCGGTGTATGCTGGCACCGGCCTGCACTTCGTTCCACTCGGTGGTTCGGGTGCATGGCGGTTGAGTCGGTCATCGGGCCCCGCCCAAGGTTCTTTTTGTCGTTACGGCACAGGCGGTCCGTGAGCGTTTGCGCGTCCGGCCCGCGGATTGAAGGGCTGTTGGCCGGCCGGCCGGGACAGGGGCTGGTAGGGTTCGTGAGACGGAGGACTTGATGGCGTACACAATTTGCGAGCCGTGCATCGGTACCAAGGACACCGCGTGCGTGGACGTATGCCCGGTGGATTGCATCCACCCCCGCAAGGATGAAGAGGAGTTCGAGGCGGCCGAGAAACTCTACATCCATCCCGATGAGTGCATCGATTGCGGCGCGTGCGTCCCGGCGTGTCCGGTCGAGGCGATCTTCGCGAACGACGAAGTGCCCGACGAGTGGAAGAACTACATCGACATCGACGCGGAGTACTACGCGGACAAGTAGCAGGCGGCAGGGCAGCCGGGTGCTCCTGCGCCCGACCGTTCCGCATGCGGGGATCTGCGAATGGGGTTGATTGATCATCGCTTCTCGGACAATTTCATCACGACGAACGTCGACCAGGTGCTGAACTGGGCGCGGCAGTCGTCGCTGTGGCCGATGGGGTTCGGGTTGGCGTGCTGTGCAATCGAGATGATCGCCACCTCGACGTCGCGCTACGACATCGCCCGCTTCGGCGCCGAGGTGTTCCGCGCATCGCCGCGGCAGGCGGATCTGATGATCGTCGCCGGCACCGTCACCAAGAAGATGGCGCCCGTGCTGCGGCGGCTGTACGATCAGATGCCCGAGCCCAAGTGGGTCATCTCGATGGGCAGTTGCTCGAACGCGGGCGGGCCGTTTCCGACCTACAGCGTGCTGCAGGGCGTGGACAAGATCGTCCCCGTCGACGTGTACGTCTCGGGTTGTCCACCACGCCCGGAGGCCCTGCTGTACGGGCTCATGCGGTTGCAGGACAAGATCCGCAAGGAGAGCACGGTGTTGCGGCGGGAGCGCGTCATCATGGCGGGGCAGTCGGAACCGGTCGTGGTTGCGGATCGGGGGTAGGACGTGCAGTCACTGAGCAGCCTGTTGCGGAGCATCTTTCTGGTCGATCTGCTGAAGGGGCTCCTTGTCACCCTCCGGTACACGCCGCGGCCGGCCTTCACTTTCCAGTATCCCGCCGAGCGCCGGCCGGTCGCGCCGCGTTTTCGCGGCGTGCTCCGGCTGCAGGTCGAGCCCGAAACGGGCGCGCAGACCTGCATCGTGTGCGATCAGTGCGCCAAGGCCTGCCCCGATGAGCTGATCGACCTGGGCGGGCACCGGGAGCCGGGACACAAGATCAAGGTTCTCGACTACTTCGACTTCAACCTGTCCCGGTGCAGCTTCTGCGGCCTGTGCGCCGAGGTCTGCCCGACCAAGCCGGTCAAGGCGCTCATCATGAGCGAGGACTACGAGTTGGGTACCTACAGCCGCAGCTCGCAGATTCTCCGCGTCGACGAAATGTACGACGGGGTGCCGATTCAGCAGTACAACCGGTAACCGCCTGCCGCCAGGACTCGCTGCGGGAGCGGTTCTATCTGCCGTCGCCGCAAGGGGGGTGGCGCCTATGTCGCTTACGGGAAGCCGCCGGCTGATCGGTGCTCGCGGGTGCCTGTGCGCGCTCGCGCTGGCGGTCGCGCTGTCCGCAGCGGCCGGGGCGAGCTCCACGCCCGATTCCGCACGCAGCGAGCTGCAGCTGGAGCTGGCGGATCTGCTCCTCGGCGACGAGCGCTACTGGGAAGCGATCGGCGCGTACGAGCGGGCCAAGGTCGGCGCCACGCCGGCCCAGACGTTGCGTGCTGCAGGCGGCCTGGTGCGCTCGCTCCTCACTGTCGCCGAGTTCAACCGCGCACATCGGGAGGCGCTGTTCCTGGGCGGGTTGGGCTCGTCCGATCCCGAGCTCCGCTCAGTGCAGGCCGATGCGTTCTGGGCGTACGGGCTGTTCGACGAGGCCGAGGAGCTGTATCGCGACGTCCTGGCCGAACACCCCGCGAGCGGTGCGGCACGGCACGGCCTCGCCCGCAGCCTGGCGGCCCGAAACCGGCTCGAGGAGGCGCTCGTCGAGGCCCGGGCCGCGACTGCCGCGGACGCGGCGCGCGGCGAGTTCCACCACACCCTGGGGACGATCTATCGCCGGCTCCACAGGTACCCGGAGGCGGCCGAGGCGCTGGAGCGGTACGTCGAGCGGCTCCCCGCCGTCAGGCGGAACCGGCGCAGCGAGTGGGCAAGATCCGAGGTGCTGCTGCTGCGGTCGTTCGGCGACCGCGTACCGTTCGAGATCGCGAGGGAGCCCGACCGGCTGCACACCGTTCCGTTTCGCCTGGATCAGGACAAGGTCGTCGTGCGCGGGCGGGTCAACGGCGGCGAGGTGATCGATCTCGTGGTCGACACCGGGGCCGAGCAGATGGTGCTGTCGCAACAGACCGCCGAGCGGATGGGCGTGCCGGCGATCACCACGACAATCAGCGCTGGCGTCGGCGAGGTAGGCGTGCGGGGACTCGAGATAGGGCGTGTCGACGCGCTCGAGATCGGCTCGCTGGAAGTCCGCAACCTGCCGGCCATCATCAAGAACCCGCCGCTGACCGGTCTTCCCGTCCGCCGCGTCCGCGACAGCATCTCCCCGGTGGCGCTCGGGTTGTCGGCGGTGGTCGACTACGAGACCCGGGAGATGACGCTCGCCCGGCGGCTGCCCGAGAGTCCGGCCGACATCGAGCTGCCGATGCGCGTCCACCGGCTGGCGCTGGTGCGGGGCGTGCTCAACGAGGAGTTTCCGCGGAGCTTCGTGGTCGACACGGGCGGGGAGGTGGTCTCGCTCAGCATCGGCACGGTCGGGAGCATCGGCCTGGCGCCGCCGCGTCACATCCCGCTGCAGGTCTTCGGCACGTCCGGCTGGGACAAGGAGGCCTTCCTGCTGCCCGGCGTGCGTCTGGCGTTCAGCGACCAGATCCGGTACGACAACCTGGCGGTCGTGGTACTCAACCTGCACCGGCCGAGCGCCCTGCTCGGCTTCCACATCGGTGGCATCGTCGGTCACACGTTCCTGCGCAACTACCGTGTCACGCTGGACATGGAACGTGCGCTGCTGCGGCTGACGCGCCTGTGAACCGCGGCGACCTCCGCGTCAGAAATCGAAGCCGATCCAGAGCGACAGCCGCACGCGCCTGAAGTCCTCGCTGCCGCCGGTCGCGGCGAACACGACATCCTCCCACTCCTTGTTGAAGAGCGTCCGCCACGACCAGTCGAGGTGGATCGGGATGCCGATGGCCAGCGTCGTCAGGCTGAAGCCGTAGGAGGCGCGGGCGTTCACCAGCCGGAATCCGTCGATGGCCACCGGCGAGCCGAATACCTCGTCGTAGCGGCCCGTGTCGGAGTTCTGGACGTAGCCGACCACCGGCCGCACGATGCTCGGACTGCTCGACCACCCGTTGAGCGGCACGTCGTTGAAGCCCGCCATCCCGAAGTTGAAGAAGAACGCGCCGCGGATGCCGCCGAGCACGCCGATCGGCGTGGCCATGGCCTCGATCAGCGGGAAGCGGAGCTCCATGTTGCCGAAGAACGTCTGGTGCCCCAGGAACTGGAGATAGTCGTATCCCCGCATGTCGGAGTTGCCGCCGAAGTAGAAGAAGTCGGGGAACTCGCCCCAGCTCTTGAAGCCCCGGCCCCGGAGTGCGAGCACGCCCGTCTCGGCAATGCGCAGGTAGTAGCGCGCGTCGAGGTCCACGGTCTGCCGCGACAACAGCTGGCCGAACGACGGCGCATACTCGTACGCCAGACGGACCGTGTTGCCGGCAATCGGTCCGAATTCGCGAAAGACGCTCGTCTCCTGCACGTAGTTGATGCCCAGCGGCATGAAGTTGCCGTCGCGAAAGAGCACGGTGCCGAAGTTGGCCTGCTGGAACTGCTCGGACGCCACCTGGAGGGACGGGTTGTCGTAGCGCTCCTTGTAGCTGAACAGTCCGCCGGAGAACTCCAGCCGCCGGAACCGGTCGAACGGGTAGATCGCGAACGCGGACCCACCGCGCACGGTGCGGACCGCGATGGCGTCGTCGCGGCTCAGCAGGCCGACGAGCCCCGGATTGAACGCGAGCCCCGGCTGGTAGCCGTAGAAGAACTGCTCCTGCGAGTAGCCCTGCAGCGCGAACTGCATGCGCCCCGCCAGGTTCGCGTACGAGAACCCGAGCGTGCGGTACACCGAGACGGAGTACGCCAGCACGCTGAACTGCTGGTCGCCCAGCACGTCCGTGAACGTGACCTGGGTTCCGCCGAGAAAGTCCCCGTTGCTCGTCATGCCGAGGTTGAGCGGGGGCCGTCCCTCCAGGTAGATGTTCTCGAAGGCGCCCTTCTCCCGCGCGTTGGCGCCGATGAGGGTGTGCGTGAGGGGCGCCTGGAAGTCGATGACGGGCCCCGGCCCGCCGAAGTCCGTGGTGGAGGCCGTGTAGAGCGCGTCGTCGCGGACCACCGTGTGCAGGCCGTACTCGCTCTTGTAGTACGTGATGAAGGCGATCCGGTCGGCCGGATCGTCCTCCCCGGGGGCGAGCACGATCGGGTTGACGTTGCCGGTCGCCGAGTCGGTGTACTGGCGCAGCTCCCCGTTCTCGAGATCCAGCGTCCACACGTTGAAGATCTCGCCGTCGCGCGCCACGTCCGCCTCGATCGGCTGGCCGGGATCGACCGCCGTCGACGAGAACACGACGGTGCGCTCGTCGATGAACTGCGCGCCGCCCTCGTCGTGGGTGCCGAACGTCAGCTGGGTCTGCTCGCCGGTCGCGAGGTCGAGCCTGAACAGCTTGTTGTTGCTGCCGGCGCGCTTCAGGTGCAGGACGCTGTTGCCGTCCGGCGCGTACACCGGCGCGTAGTCCGCCAGCCCGTCGCTGGTCAGGTTCGTGACCTCGTGGGTCTCGAGGTCGAGGCGGTAGATGTCGCCGACGGCCCGGGTCAGTGCCGAGAAGACCACGCTGCGGCCGTCGGGCGAGAAGTCGGGAGACTCCGGCTCGTCCACCATGTCCAGGTCGATCAGCTGCTCGATCTCGCGCGTCACGACGTTCTGGACGACCAGCGACTTGTGCTTGCCCTTGCGCACGAAGTAGGCCAGGCGGTCGCCGTCGGGCGACCAGGACATCCACGGCACGGTGTTGAAGCGCAGCCCCAGCGTCGCGATGTACTGGAACCCGAAGTCCTGATCGAACCCCTCGGTCAGGTTCCGGATGACCTCGCCCGTGTGCGACGAGACGAGCACGATGTCGAGCTCGCGATCCTTGCGGTTGAGGGCCGCCGCCGCGATGACCTCGCCGGATGGCGAGGCCTCGATCGAGATCAGGATGGGGTATCGGGAGCGCAGCGGATCGGGCGCCAGGTTGCGGCCATAGTCGGTGGGCCGCTCCTTGTCGCGAAACGCCTCGAACCGCTCGTCCAGGTACTTCTTGAACTCGTCGTCGAACTCCTCGGCCTCCAGGTCGAACGTTTCCTCGTAGGGGTCGCCGCCGCCGCCGACCGCCGTGCGCCGCAGCGCGAAGAGGAAGCGCCGGATGCCGTCGTCGCCCCAGCGCTCCTCGATGAACTCGAAGGCGGCGTGTCCGAGGTTGTAGACGACCCGCCCGCTCGCGAAGCCGCCGTATCGCTGGAACTGGGTCATCGACGGCACCGTGTCGGACACGGCCACGTCCCGCACCTGCATGATGTCGAGCGGCCGCCACACGCCGGCCAGATAGTCCGCCAGCCCCTCGTCGACCCACAACGGCACGCTGTTGCGGATGAGGCCGCGCGGAATGATGTCGAACTCGAAGACGTGGGTGAGCTCGTGGGTGATCAGCCGGTAGAGCCCGTCGGGGCCCTCGTCGATCGGCAGCACGATGCGATTGCGCTGCGGCTCCGCAAACGCGCCGACGCCTTCGGGGCTGGCACCCGGGATGATGTTCTGCTGCTCGAACTCGCTGTGGGTCTTGAAGCAGATCAGCGGCACGACGAAGGCGAGGTCGTGGCGCAGCCGGGCGCTGATCTCCTGGTAGGCGCTCTCGGCGTAGCCCGCGATCCGCTCGAGGTGCTCCTCCAGCTCGGGGTAGTAGTAGATCTCGAAGTGATCGGTCGTGTAGATGTGCCAGTCGAACTTGTCGTACTTGACGCGGTTCTTGCCCCAGTACGGGATGAAGTCCGTCTGGGCGTCCAGCGGGACGGCGGCCGCGCAGACCAGCGCCAGCGCCAGCGCGACGGAGACGCGGATCCCGCTTCCGGACCGAGGTTGGCTGCGTGACATGGAAGTACCTCCCGGCAGACCAGGCAGGGCTGACACTTCATCTCATATTACCGTAGCCCGAATGGGGCGGCAACGAACCGCCCGGCCCGGATCGGCATGCTGCGGAGCGCGGCGCGGCGGATTACAATGAGGTTGCGGGTGCTTGCCGGCCGCGGAGCCGGCCGGCCCCGCATCCGCGGGCGGCGGCATCGGCGTCGCGCGGGTGGCGGAAGACTTCGGGCACAACGAGGAGCGAACATGTCGATACGGTGGATGCTTGCTGCGGGAGCCGCTCTGGCGCTGGGGTTGTTGACGCTGCCGGCCATTCGGAGCGTGACCGTCGAGCCGCCCGCGCCCGGCGCGGGCGGAGAGGTCGTGGAGGTGGCCGAGGCCGCAACCCCGGCGGCGACCTGCGACGACGACGCCCGTCCGGCCCCCCTGGACTTCACGATCGCCGACATGAACGGCAACGAGGTGAACCTGGCCGAGCTCGAAGGCAAGGTGATCCTGCTCAACTTCTGGGCGACCTGGTGCGGTCCGTGCAAGATCGAGATCCCGGGCTTCATCGAGCTGCAGGACGAGTACGGCGATCAGGGGTTCCAGGTGCTCGGCCTGTCGGTGGACGACACGCCCGAGCAGATCCGCCCGTTCGCCGAGGAGTTCGGCGTGAACTACCCCATGCTCGTCGGGCTCGGCCGCGACGACTTCCAGGAGGCCTACGGACCCATCTGGGGGCTCCCGGTCAGCTACTGGATCGACCGCGAGGGGACGCTGTGCAGGATGCACATGGGGATCGCGACCAAGGACGAGTTCGAGCGGGAGCTCAAGTCGCTGCTCTAGCGGTCCGGTCCGGTGCGGGGTCGCAGTGTAGTATCATCTCAGCATGCTGAAGGGCTTCGCACATGCGCGTCTCTCTTGCGGCTGCCGTCTCCGGTTCCGCGAGGGCGTCGAGGGCAGCCCGGTCACCGTCGTCGTCGACCGCAAGGCACCGGGTTGCCATCTCGCGCTGCACGTGCAGGGCATGCCTGTCTACGACTACCGCGAGGCCCTGAGGCCATCCACCCGCATCAGCCCGGCGGCCGAGGGCGAGTACGAGGAGGAGGGGTAGCCGGGGGGCCGCATGACCACGCTCGCGTCCGAGCTCGAGTTGCCGTGCCCCTGCTGCGGATCGACCCTCGTCATCGACCTGAATCTCAAGCGGATCGTCTCGCACAGGGAGCCCGAGCGCGAGGACAAGCCGGAGCTCGGGGAGGCCGAGCACATCCTCAGTGCGGAAGCCGCGCGCCGCGAGGCGATCTTCCGGCAGTCGGTGGTCGATGAGAAGGGCCGGGGCGCGGCCCTGTCGAAGCGCTTCGACGAGGCGCTGAAACAGGCCAGGCGCGAGCCCATCGAGCGGCCCACCCGCGACTTCGACCTCGACTGAAGCGCACGCGAACCCATGCCCGCCGACGGCACGAGGTGCTGGATCGGCACATCCGGCTACAACTACGCGGAGTGGAAGGGGAGCTTCTACCCGGCGCGGTTCGCTTCCGCGAAGATGCTGCCGTACTACGCGGAGCGGCTGCCGACAGTGGAGATCAACTACACCTTCTACCGCCTGCCGACGGAGCAGCTCCTGAAAGGCTGGGCCGCGGCCACGCCGTCGGGGTTCAGGTTCACGCTCAAGGCGCCGCGGCGCATCACCCATGACGCGCGGCTCCGGGAGTGCGAGGAGCTGACGCGCGCGTTCTGCGGGGCGGCCGCGGCGCTGGAAGAGAAGCTGGCCGTGCTGCTGTTCCAGTTGCCGCCCTGGTTCCGGAAGGATCTCGGCGTGCTCGAGCGGTTCATCGATACGCTGCCGTCGGGCGTGCGCGCCGCCTTCGAGTTCCGCCACGCCTCGTGGCACGCGGCCGAGGTCTTCGAGCGCCTGACCGAACGCCGCCTGGCGCTGTGCGTGGCCGACAGCAAGCGGCTCACCACACCGCTGCGCGTCACGGCGCCGTACGGCTACTTCAGGCTGCGCGACGACGCGTACGATCACGAGGACATCCGTCGCTGGGCCGATTCCATCAGGATGGCCACGCAGGCGTGCTCGGACGTGTTCGTCTATTTCAAGCACGAGGACAAGGGCAAGGGACCGGAGCTGGCGCGGCTGCTGCAGGAGGCGCTGTCAGCGCCCGGCGTGCCGGGCCGCGAACGCGACGGCGGCGGCCTCCGCCCAGTAACCGTCGAAACCTGAGGTCGGCGCGGCGAAGAATCCGCAGTGTCCACCGCCGCGCGTGACGACCACCGTCACGGCCGCATGCGCCGTCACGGCCGGCTCCCGGAACTGCTCGGCCGGCACGAACGGGTCGTCGTCGGCGCTGACGATCAGCGTCGGCAGGGTGATGCGGTCGACGACCCGCAGACTGCTGGCCCGGTAGTAGTAGTCGCTCGCGTCCCGGAAGCCGTGGTGCGGTGCGGTGAACGCCTCGTCGAACGCGCGGACGGTGCGCACGCCTCGCAGCGGCCGCAGGTCGAAGCGGCCCGGCACGACCCGCGCCTTGCGCCGCATCCGCCGCTTCAGGTTGCGGACGAAGTTCCACTGGTAGAGCGCGTTGCTCGGCCGCTCCAGCGCCTCGACGCACCGCGCGAGGTCCATGGTGGGGGAGACGGCGCACACGCCGCGGACGGCGTCCGGCGCGTCGCCGCCGTAGTCGCCCGCCAGCTTCAGGGCGACGTTGCCGCCCAACGAGTAGCCGATCACGACGATGGACGGCAGGCCGTCCAGGGTTGTCAGCTCGCGAATGACGGCCTGCGGGTCGGCAGTCAGCCCGGAGTGGTACAGGCCCGCCGACAGGTGCTCGGTGCCGCCGCAGTTGCGCTGATTGAGCAGCACGGCGTTGAACCCGCGGGCGAACGCCTTGTCGGCCAGCCCGCGCATGTAGTGGGCCGAGCTCGAGCCCTCCAGGCCGTGCAGCGCGAGGATCGTCGGGCAGCGGCGCGGCGCCGGCTGCCAGCAGCAGTGCGCCATCACCCGCGCGTCGGGTGCGACATCGAAGTAGCGTCGTTGCGGCGCCGGCAGGCCGGGAAACGCGCGCGGCCGGGCCCACGTGAAGAGCGTCATCCGATGGCCGCCGTCGACGCGCGGCGCGGGCGCGAAGTCGTTGATCACGGTGCCTGGTCGTCTCGGGGCCGGGTGCCGCCGGGCCGCGTGCCGTCCGCCGCGTCGACGTCGTTCGGCCGCAGCTCGTAGACGGCGAAGCGGCCGAACCGCTGCGCCAGCGGGAGCTCGAGGGGCTGCTCGGTGATCAGGTAGTCGAGGTCGTAGCGGCGGGCCAGACGGCGCGCATGCTGCGGATCGAGGGTCTGGAAGTGTCCCAGGTCCGCGATGCGCCGGGCCATGTCGTGCGCCATGTCGCGCGAGTAGATGGCGATGCCGATGTCCTTGATCCCGTCGAGGTAGACGTCGCGGCCGCTGGCGGCCCGGAGGCTCGCGCCGTAGCTGCCGGTGTGCCCGGGCTCGGCCAGGAAATGGGTGCCCACCGGCTGACCGGACGCCCAGGACATGACGCGGGTCCAGTCCGTTGCGGCCAGCCCGGTCCGCACCAGAGGCTGTCCGGCGCGTTCCACGAGCATCGTGTAGCCGCCGCGCGCCACGGCCAGCGCGACCACGACCGCCACCGCGGCGTAGCGCGGGCCGGCGCGCGCCGGCCCGGTCGTCCTCCTCAGCCTGAGCGGACTCTCGATGAGCAGCCAGCCCAGGTAGCAGCTGGCGAAGATGTCCAGCAGCCAGAAGATCCGGTTCAGCTGGAGCTGCACGGCCAGCGCCAGCCGCGCCGCCGAGAGGGGCACCGAGAGCAGGAACAGCAGGAGCAGGACGCCGCAGCCCACGACCAGGCCGGTCTCGCGCGCGGAGGCCAGGCCCAGTGCGCGGCGGTAACCGTGGACGACGGCGATCAGGGCGGCGACCGCCAGGTGCAGCGCCCACGTGGTCGGCGGCCACTCGTGGGCCAGCAGGTAGTCCTTCGACGCCAGCACGCCCAGCCAGGTGTCGTCCATGACGACCAGCTGCCCGCGCAACGGGCCGAGCACAACGAGGGCCGCCGCGCCGCCGGACGCCAGCGCGACGGCGGCGAGCACGCGGCGCGCGCCGGGCTCGGCCACGAGGGCGGCGGCGAGCAGCCAGATCGCGAAGAGCGCCGCGGTGGTCGGGTGCACGAAGAGGGCGCCGGCGACGATCGCCAGGGCCAGCCGGGTGCGGCACCGCAGGAACAGCGCGACCGCCGCCAGCCCGAGACCGAACGCCAACAGGCG
Source organism: Vicinamibacterales bacterium (assembly GCA_963665465.1). Lineage (GTDB taxonomy): Bacteria > Acidobacteriota > Vicinamibacteria > Vicinamibacterales > UBA8438 > JAAXGX01. The sequence goes on along the minus strand of OY762226.1, from coordinate 641,040 downwards.
CGGGTGGAAGTACGGCTCCAGCGTGTTGGCGGCCGTGTCGAGGATCTGGTGGCGCAGCGTCAGCCCGGCCACCAGGCCGGCGACGCCCCACCAGGTCCTGTACAGGGTGCGGCCGATGCCGACCGCCGCACCGTAGAGCAGCAGGAGGGTGAGCACGTAGCCCGCCAGGAAGGCGACGGGCACCGAGACGCCGGTCGCGCGCAGAACCGGCGCGAGCCAGTCGTCGAACGCGAACAGGCGGTCCTGCGCCGCCATGTGCGGCGCGAAGTGCGGGAACAGCGCCGGGTCGATGGCCTGCAGCACGACCGGCACGTAGAACGCCTGATCCGAAATGCCGAACCGGTAGCCGCCGACATTGAGCAGCACCAGGGCGCAGAACGCGCAGGCACCCGCCGCGAGGAGCGCGGGCCGGCGGGCCGTCGGCAGCTGCATGACGATTTCCGAAATGCGCCGCCGGCCGTGCCGACCGCCTGCGCGCTGCCGCACCTGCCCGGCTCGCCGCTCGTTCATGTCAGCCGAAGGAAGCGCCGTGCGGATCCGGTCAACGGCCCGGGTCGTCCGCCGGCTTCCCGCGGATCCTGCGGGCGGCGCCTTCTATCACGGCCCGCAGCCGCGGATTGAGCGTGCCGCCGCCGGCTGGCCGTCCCGTGCGCCATACCGCCGGCATGTCGCTGGCCAGGATGTCCTCGAAGTCGCCTTCGCTCTTGACGCTGAGCGGGGCGAACTCGGTGATGTCGAGCGCGCCGGACCAGTAGTCCCGGTGCTTGATCAGCAGCCAGTTGCGCCCGCGCTGCCGGGGCGCGGCGGCCGAGCGATCGCGGGTGCGGACGAGCGCCCACGAGCCCTTCAGCTTGTAGCCGTCCAGGTCGAATTTCAGGTCGCCGCGCGCGAGCATCCCATCGACGTCGTCGCCGGCGGGCGTCCAGGTGCCGTAGTCCCAGAGCATGACGACGCCGGCGCCGTAGCCGGCGGGAATCACCCCCTCGAAGTCGCCGTAGTCGAATGGGTGGTCCTCGGTCCGCACCGCCATGCGCTTGTCGGCCGGGTCCAGCGACGGCCCCTTGGGTACCGCCCACGAGAGCAGTTCGCCCTCGTGCTCGAGTCGCAGGTCGTAGTGCAGGCGGCTGGCCAGGTGCTTCTGCACGCAGAAGTAGCGCGGGCCGGCCTTCCGCCGGCCCCGCCGCGCCGCGCCGCCCCGCGGCTCGGGCGTCCTCGAGAAGTCGCGCTTGCGCCGGTACTCGTCGAGTGGCATGGTGCGCCGACGCCGGGCGCGCAACGCCGCCGGCGTGACTCTCACGTTATCATCGCATGGCATCCGGAAGCGGCGACTCCGCAGGAGCACCCCATGCAGCGAGACACGACCGAGTGGTTCGGCCATCCCGCCGGCCTTGCAACCCTCTTCTTCACGGAGATGTGGGAGCGGTTCAGCTACTACGGCATGCGCGCGCTCCTCGTGCTCTTCATGACGGACCTGGTGGCGCGCGGCGGTCTCGGCATGACCGACGTCACGGCCACCGCCATCTACGGCCTGTACACGTTCGCGGTCTACGCCGTGGCGCTGCCGGGCGGCTGGATTGCGGACCGCCTGACGGGACAGCGGAACGCGGTGCTCTACGGCGGGATCGTCATTGCGGCGGGGCATTTCACGCTCGCCATTCCCACGCTGACCGCCTTCTATCTCGGTTTGCTGCTGATCGTGCTCGGCACCGGTCTGCTCAAGCCCAACGTGAGCGCGATCGTGGGCGATCTGTACCCCGAGGGCGGCGCCCGCCGCGACGCCGGATTCTCCATCTACTACATGGGAATCAACATCGGCGCGTTCGCCGGTCCGCTCATCTGCGGCTACCTCGGCGAGGAGATCAACTGGCACCTCGGGTTCAGCGCCGCCGGCGTCGGGATGCTGCTCGGGGTCGTGCAGTACGTCCGGGGCTGGCGGCGCCTGGGGGAGGCCGGCGTCCTGCGCGCGCAGGACGCCGGCGACCGGGCTCGCGCGGTGCGCGCCCTGGCGGGCGGCAGCGGCGTGCTGGCGGCGCTCGCGGTGCTGCTGGCCGCGTTGCACGCGGCCGGCGTGCTGACGTTGTCCATGCTCGGCGTGGCGCAGGCCGCCAGCGTGATCATCACCATCCTGGTGGTGCTCTACTTCGCGTACGTGTTCCTGCTGGGCGGACTGGACCCGGACGAGCGCCGGCGCGTGGCGGTCATCCCCGTGCTGCTGATCGCGGCCGCGGTCTTCTGGTCGGGCTTCGAGCAGGCCGGCTCGTCGATGAACCTGTTCGCCGAGCGGCTGACCGACCGGGGCGTGCTCGGCTGGGAGCTGCCGGCCACCTGGCTGCAGTCGGTCAACCCCCTGTTCATCATCATGCTGGCCCCGCTGTTCGGCACCCTGTGGCTCCGCCTCGGGACGCGCAATCCCTCGATCCCCGTGAAGTTCACGTTCGGGCTCGTCCAGCTCGGCCTGGGCTTCCTGGTGCTCGCCTGGGGGGCGACCTTCGCCGGGGAGGGCGGCGGCGTCAGCCCGATGTGGCTGGTCGTGACCTACTTCTTCCACACCACGGGGGAGCTGTGCCTGAGCCCGGTCGGCCTGAGCAGCATCACGAAGCTGTCTCCGAAGCGGCTCGTCGGCCAGATGATGGGCATCTGGTTCATGGCGGCGGCGCTCGGCAACCTGCTCGCCGGGCTGGCGGCGGGCCTGATCGAGAGCCTGCCGCTCCCGCAGCTGTTCAGCGCCATCGGACTGGTCGCGGTCGGCGCCGGCGTGCTGCTGCTGCTGGCCAGCGGGCCGATCCGCCGGCTGGCGGGCGATCACGGCTGATGCGCTGCGGCCGCGCGCGACCGCCCGGCGCCGCTCACGGCCGATTGCGAATCGAGATCGCGCCCTCGATCCCGATTGTCGAACCAAGTTGAGCTATGCCGGTCAGTCCGCTAGAATCCTGTTACCTCGCTCGTCCAGGCTGGCGGGAGAGCGGCCGCTCGGTGTCAGCTCCCCAGCTCGGCCGTCGCGGGTCCGTCGGTGCCGAGGGAAAGTGACCCATGAGCGTGCAGAACAGGGCCGCCGTGCGGCGGCTGTACGAGGAGGTTCTGGGCAAGGGCGATCTGGCGGTGGCTGACGAGGTCCTGGCACCGGGTTTCGTGGACCACACGCCGCTGGTCGAGACGCCGGACAGGGACGGGTTGCTCAAGGCGATGATGGCGGCCCGCAGGGCGTTTCCGGACCTGCGCTACCAGGTGGTCGCCGAGATATCCAACGAACACTGGATTGCAACGGCCGTGGAGGTGGACGGTGGCGTTCACCGCGGATCGTTCATGGGCGTGCCTCCGACCGGGAAGCCGGTGAAGTGGACGGAGACGCATCTCTGGAAGGTGATCGACGCGAAGATCGTCGAGCACCACGGCAACGTGGGCATGTTCGAGATACACAAGATGATCGGATCGCACAATCTCGAATCGAAGCTCCGATGAGGCGCGGGCCGGCTCGTCGCGAGCCGGCCTGAACGGCCTGGCGGTCCCGGGGGAGTGGGGAGCGTCCCAGGCGCCAACCAGCGGGACACCGGGAGAGGCGGCTTTATGATCAAGCGCGTAGAGGTCCAGTACCGAGGGATTTTCCAGAAGAATCTCGGCAAGTACATCGGCGGCGACATCGTCATGATAGCCAGCCGGATGGGGCGGGTTGCCTTTTCCAATGGCCGCTACAGCGACGCCCCGGAGCGCAACGGGATACCGTGCAAGTACTTCGCCTTCGTCTCGCCGGATCTCTCGGAGGAGGAGCTGGAGGCCGAGTGCGGGGCGAAGCTGGACATCGACGCCGCCGACGTGTCGCTGGTCGTCGACGACACGATGGCGAAGGGCGTGGAGCCCTGGGGCTGGCACGGCATCCGTCCGGTGAACGAGAAGATCGGTCACAAGGGCTGCCTGCTGATGGTCTCGCGGCGCGAGCATGACGACCTCATCCGGTTCCTGGAGCGGAAGCCGTATCCCTATCGCCTGGCGACGCTGGACGGCGACCCGAGCCTGGCCGGGCTGTGGGTCTACAAGGACGACCTGACCCGGGAGCGCTGTCTCGGGGCGATTGCGGCCGTCGACCCCGGGGTCATCGGCATCGAGGCGGTGGAGGAGTTCCTCCTGGAGACGACGGGCGACGAGCACCGGGCGCGCGCCGCGCGCGAGGCCTACGAGGCGACGCTGCACCGCATCAAGGTGGTCAATCCCGATCAGGGCATCGAGTGGCCGCACGAGATCCCGGTGCTGCCGAAATGGCACGAATTCGAGGAAGGCGGCGTCGTGGTGCCTGCCGTCCCGCGCGGGTTCGAGCTCGGCCCGCGCGGCCAGAATCGCAACGAGGGCTTCAAGCACGGCACGTCGAAGACCGAGCGGCCGGTCGTCCGTTTCGATCTGTGCATCAAGTGCACCCTGTGCTGGGCGGACTGTCCGGACGAGTGCTTCGATCCGACGGACGACGGCCTGTACGACGTCAACTACGAGGTGTGCACGGGCTGTCACAAGTGCGCCCTGGTCTGTCCGGTCAAGGAATGCATCGTCATGGTCGACGAGCTCGAGTTCGAGAACACCGACAGCCCGTGGGAGCACCACAAGCGCGACCCCGCCGAGTACGTCAAGTGGGCGGAGGAGAAGAAGGGCAAGACCCGCATCCGCTATGCGCACGTGACCGGGACCGGTGTGGAGAAGAGCGAAGGAACGACCGTTCCGGCCAAGGTGTGAAGGCCTTGTCGCGTAGGGTCGCGTAAGGAGGGATCGTGACGATTGCCCAAGCAGTAGAGGTCTGGGACCGCGAGGAGTTGCTCACCGGCTGTCAGGCGGTCTCGCATGCCGTGAAGCTGGCCGACGTGGATGTGATTGCCGCCTACCCGATCCGGCCGTATACGGAAGTCATGGACATGCTGTCGAAGCTGATCGCGGACGGCGAGCTCGACTCGGAGTACATCGTCGCCGACAGCGAGCACTCGCAGTTCGAGATCGTCAAGCACGCCAGCTCCGTCGGTGCCCGCGCGTTCGCCGGCAGCAGCGGCACGGGCTGGATGTACGGGTTCGAGGCGCTGGTCGTCACGGCCACGGATCGCCTCCCGCCGCTCTTTCTGGTCGGCAACCGCGCGCTCGACGATCCGGGCGCATTCGGCGTGGAGCACAACGACGCCATGTCGCTCCGCGACATGGGCTGGCTGCTCTGCTGGGCGAGCACTGCGCAGGAGGCCCTCGAGCACGTGTTCATCGGCTATCGCATCGCCGAGGACAAGCGCGTTCGCATGCCGATGGCGCTGGCGATGGACGGCGCGTTCCTGACGCACTCGCAGCACATGGTGAAAGTGCCGACCGAGGACGCGGTCAAGAGCTTCCTGCCGCCGTTCGATCTGGGCGAGCGGCGGATGCACCCCGACAATCCGGTTTCCATCGCGCCGCAGGTGAACGAGGACTGGGTGATGGAGCTGCGGCGCCAGAACTGGGAGGCCGCCCGCCGGGCCCGGCACGTGATCAAGGAGGCGTATCAGGAGTTCAACGCCATCTTCGGCCAGCGCTACGACAATCCGTACTTCGCGGAGTTCATGACGGAGGACGCGGAGGCGGTGCTGATCGGCATCGGCGCGGTGGCCATGCCGACGCGGACCGCGTGCCGGCGCCTGCGAGCGAAGGGGTACAAGGTCGGCTACGTCAACCTGCGCTGGTTCCGGCCGTTCCCCACCGAGGAGCTGCGCGCGTGCCTCGGCCGGTTCAAGGGCGTGGGGGTCATCGATCGCGACTTCGCCCACGGATCGCCCGACAACGGCGGGATTCTCATGCACGAGGTGCGGTCCTGCCTCTATCCGTTGCGCGAACGCCCCAACGTCATCAACTACATGGGCGGCCTCGGCGGGCGCGACATCTCGATCGAGGAATGCATCAAGATGTACGAGGAGACGCTGGCCGCCGGGCGGGGCGACATGCCGGAGGAGATCGTCAGCTGGACCGGTCTGCGCGAGTAGTCTGCAAGTGAAGAGCGGGTAGGCGCCGCGGCCGGCGCTGGTTCCGGCCGGTCTCGCGCGCCGAGTGTGGGACGCGAGTCCCACGGCAAGGAAGGATGACGGAGATGGCAACTACGCTGCCGGTGATCGACTACGAGCATCTCAAGAAGGCCAAGGACGCTCCGCTCGAGGAGTTCTACACGTCGGGGCACCGCACCTGCCAGGGCTGCGAGTCGGCCCTGGTCATGCGCGACTTCGCCAAGGCGTCCGGTCCGCGCACCGTCGCGACGGGCGCGACCGGCTGCATGTACGTGGCGAACACCAGCTATCAGACCACGCCGTGGATCATTCCGTGGATGCACACGCAGCTCGGCGCCGGCGGCGCCTCCGCGGTCGGCATGGCGGCCGGCCTGCGGGCGCTCATGCGCAAGGGGAAGATCGCCAAGGAGAAGATCAACGTGATCAACTTCAGCGGCGACCTGGGCGGCGGCGACATGGGCTTGTCCGGCATGTCCGGCGCCCTGCAGACCGACTACGATCTGCTCATCATCCTCTACGACAACGAGTCGGCCGCGAACACGGACATTCAGGCCACCGGGCTCACGACCTACGGCGCGCAGACCACGTTCACGCCGCCCGGCAGCGTGCGGCGGATCATGCACGCCCGCTGGAAGAAGAACCTGGCGCCGATGCTCGCCGTCGGGCACCCGACCTGCCGCTACGTGGCCACGGCGAGTGCGACGTTCCCGGTGCTCGACTTCATGAACAAGACGCGCAAGGCGCTGAACGTCGGTGGCCCCACGTTCATCCACACCTTCGACCCGTGCCCCAAGGGCTGGGATTTCCACCCCGGGTACTCGCGGGAGCTCGGCGAGCTGGGGATCCGCTCCGGCATCTTCCCGCTCTACGAGATCCTCGACGGCAAGGTCAGCTACACCTACGACCCGCACAAGAAGGGCCGCATCCCGGTGCGCGAGTACCTCATGAAACAGGGGCGCTTCGCGCACCTGATCGACGAGGACATCGACTACATCCAGGGCATGGTCGACACGATGTGGGAGGAATGGGATCTGCCCGGGATTGCGCCGATCAAGAGCGGCCTGGAGCTGGCAAACGCGTAGCCTGCAGTTCGTTCGCCCGGCGCGCGAGCGGCGCTGAGCCGCGCGCGCCGGGCGCGCCGCGCCCGCCCCGGGGCGGCGGCGCATCGTTCCCCGGCTCCGCCCGGATCCGGGAGTCGCTACTGCTTGGCCTGTGGCGGGACGTAGTCCGGCGGCGGCGCCGATTCTTCGCCGAAGAAGAACTCTTCCATGGCCTTGGCGACCAGTTGCTGGGCCTCCTTCTGCCACGGCATGAGCCGGTACTCGTTGAGCAGCATCGTCATGCGCTCTTCCCAGAGCTTCCAGGCGTCGGCCGACACGTTCTCGTAGATCCGCCGCCCGAGCTCTCCGGGCCAGGGGGGCTCGCTCAGACCGGGGAGCTTCCTCCCGAACTTGGCGCAGAGGACGGTGCGCCCGCCCGCGCCGTCACCCGCCGGCTTGTCGTCGTGCTCAGCAGCAGCCATGTGTAGTGGTCCCTAGTGTGTCCGTTCGGTTGCCGTCGTCCAGATGGAGATGTCCCGGCTGCCGAGAGTGGCCGTCACGACCCGCGTCACCTCGACGCGGACATCGTTGAAGCAGGCGCCGCCGCCGATGTCGGTCGGTGCGTCCCCGACGAGGGCGTTGGCGGTCGACCCGTTCATGGTGCTCTTGCGCCACAGGCCCTTGGGCAGGCCCACGGTCCCGGGCTTCATGTCGGTATTGTGCATGACCGGGCAATGGATCTCGCCCAGGGCGTTGAAGACTCGCGCCGTGTCGCCGCTGGCCAGGTCGCGCGCCGCCGCGTCCCGCGGGTGGATCTGCAGCGCGGCCAGACGGGGCCTGAGCTCGCCGAGGGTCGAGGTGATGGTCTTCTCGCTGGCCGGCGAGAGGAGCACCAGCGGATGGTCCTCCGCCGGCGCGTCCCCGCGATAGGCGTACAGGCCCTGCGGGGCGCAGCGCTCGAGCGCCTCCGGGAACAGATCGACCTTGCCGTCGGGCGTCCGCGGAAAGACGTCCCCGAACTGCACCGGCCGCACCGGGCACGCCGGCTCGGCGCTCCCGCGCCCCAGCAGGCTCTCGCGCACCGGCTCCGGCATGGTGCCGGTGACGTGCATCAGCGCCTCGGGATCGGTTTCCGGCGCGCCGCCGGCCGGGAGACCCAGCCGGGCCGCCAGCGCGGCGAACACCTCGACGTTCGGCCGCGACTCGCCCACGGGCTCGATGACCGGCTGCACGAGCTGGAGGTTGACGGCGCCGTAGCTCCGGGCGATGTCGTAATGCTCCAGGAAAGTCGTGGCCGGCAGGACGACGTCCGCCCAGCGCGCCGTGTCGGTCATGACCTGATCGAAGACGACGGTGAACAGGTCGTCCCGCGCGAGGCCCCGCAGCACGCGGTTCTGGTCCGGCACGGTGACGGCCGGATTGGCGTTGTAGACGAAGAGCATCTGCACGGGCGGGTCGCGGTACTCGGTGAGCGCCCGGCCCAGCCGGTTCATGTTGACCAGCCGGGTGTCCGGCTCGTCCGCCTCGATCCATGCTTCCGGGTCGAGCGACCAGGCGCCTGCGTTGCTCATCGAGAAGCCGCCGCCGCGCACGCCGAACTTGCCGCCGACCGCGGGCAGGGCCAGCACGGCCGCGGCCGCGCTGCCGCCGTTCCGGTTGCGTTCCAGCCCCCAGCCGCAGCGGATCACCGCCGGCGACGTCTCCGCGTACAGCTCGGCCACGCGCTCGATGAGCTCGGGATCGACGTCGGCGACTGCCGCGGCGCGCTCGACGGTCCATTCCGCGGCGCGCTCCCGCAGCGCATCCGCGCCGCGGGCATGGGCGGCGAGGAACGTCTCGTCGGCCAGATCGTGCTCGAAGAGGAAGCGGTGCAGCGCCAGCGCGACCGCGACATCGGTGCCCGGGCGCACCGCGAGATGGATGTCAGCCTGCCTGGCCAGCGCGGTGCGCCGCGGATCGATGACGACCAGCGCGGCGCCGTCGTTCATCGCCGCGCGTATGTGGGGCACCAGGTGGATGCCGGATACCGAGGGGTTGGCGCCCCAGACGATGATGAGGCGCGCGTGCCGGTAGTCGGCGTAGGCGACGCCCGGCATGCGGCCGTAGAGGGCGCTGCTGACGGCCGTGGTAGGCGCGGCGCAGACGGTGCGCGCCAGCCGGCTGGCGCCGAAGCGGCGAAAGAGCCGCGCGTCGGCAGTGTCCTGCGTGACCAGACCGTTCGAGCCGCCGTACGAGAACGGCAGGATGGCCTCGGCTCCCCAACGCTCGCGGATCGCCAGCATCTTCCTGGCCACCACGTCGAGCGCCTGCTCCCAGCCGACGTTCCTGAACCGGCCGCGTCCCTTCGGACCGCTGCGCAGCCCGGCGTTCCGCAGCCGGTCCTCGCCGTAGACCCGCTCGCCGAAGCGGCGCACCTTGCCGCAGATGAAGCCCGCGGTCACGTCGTGACGCGCCGACCCGTCGATACGGACGATCCGCCCTTTCTCGACCGACACCGCCAGGCTGCACGTGTCGGGACAATCGAGCGGGCACGCCGTTTCGACGGTCGAACGGCCCCAGCTCTCCGCGTCCTCCCGGCCCATCGGGTGAGTCTAGCAGCCCGCGGCACGGCGCGGGGATCCGTGCGCCGCGGCCGTGGGAGAATGATGCGCGTGCGATACGCGCGTGCCGCCCTCGTCGTCGGGGCCGGCCTGCTGGCCGTGCTGCCCACTCCTGCGGCCGGGGTCGAGGCGCTCTACGCGCGCCGCTTCTATCCGGCGCTTCAGAACCTGCTGACGCCGTTGTCCGACAGCGTTCCGTTCGCCGTGTTCGACCTGCTGCTCGCGGGCGTGGCGGCGTGCGTCGGCATGTGGTGGTTTATGGCGCTGCGGCGCCCCGGCGCGGGCGGCCGGCCGCGCGCCGTCGCGGCCGCCGGGCTGCGCACGATCGCGCTGGCGGCCGGCATCTACCTGGTCTTCCTGCTGGTGTGGGGATTCAACTACCGCCGCGAGCCGCTCGCCGCGAAGCTCGGCCACGACGCCGGCCGCGTCACCGCGCACGCGCTGGTGGAGCTGGGCGTCGAGACCGCGGACCGGCTCAACGCGCTGTACGCGGCGGCGCCGCGCGCCGCGTGGCCGGCGCTGGACGCGCTGCCGGCGCGCCTGGGGCCGGCCTTCGAGCATGTGCAGCGGCGCCTGGGCGGCGGCCGCACCGCGGTGGTCGGGGTCCCGAAGACGACGCTGCTGGGACCGTACTTCGAATGGGCGGGCATCGACGGGATGATCAGTCCGTTCACGCTCGAGATTCTGGTCAACGACGCGGTGCTGCCGTTCGAACGGCCGTACGTCGTCGCGCACGAGTGGGCCCATCTCGCCGGCTACGCGGCGGAGTCCGAGGCGAGCTTCGTGGGCTGGCTCACGTGTCTGGCCGGCGACGACGCGTCGCGCTACAGCGCGTGGCTGTACCTGCTGCCGCGCGTGGTGCGTCACCTCGACGAGACCGGCCGCGCCCGCGTCTGGGGGCGTCTGGCCCCCGGGCCCGCCGCCGACCTGCGCGCGGTGGCGCTCCGGCTGCGCGGGGCCGTGCCGGTCGTGCAGCGCAACGCCAATCGCATCTACGACAGCTATCTTCGCGCGAACCGCGTCGAGGCCGGGATCGCCAGCTACGGCGAGGTGATCGACCTGGTGCTGGGCACGACGTCCTGGCGCAGCCTCCCGGCGCGGTAGGGGAAGGCCCTGGTCGGGGCGGTCCGCGCGAGATGGTATGATCCGCGGGCACACCATGTTCAAGCTTGTCGCCACCGTTCGAGGTGGAGCCACGAACGCACCCGCCGCCGCGTCGCAGTATCCTTCGGCCGACGCCGCCCGCGAAGCTGCGAAGCAGCTCATGCACGAGTATCAGCGCGTCGTGCGCGTGATGATCGTGGAGGAGCCGTCACGGTTCGTCGAGTGGATGGACCGGAGCTGACGCTCCGGCCGGCGATTCCGTGAGCCCGGGCGTCCCGCCGGGATGTCCCGCGCGCCCAAAATGCGCCGCCGCCGCCGTCAGGCCAAGGATCTGCTTGCATAGCGCGGGCCGGAGTCCTACCATGCGTCCTGAGGGATGCCATGAACACAACTCCGCGCCGCGTCGTGCTTCTGTTTGCCGTTCTCGCGCTGGTGCCCGCCGGGTACCTCGGTAGCGTTCTGCTCGCCGCACCCGCGCAGGAACCTGCGCAGCCGCTCGAGTTCAACCGCGACATCCGGCCGATCCTCGTGCGCTCGTGCCTGGCCTGCCACGGCCCGAACGAGAACTCGCGACAGGCCGATCTGCGACTCGACACGCACGACTTCATCGAGACGCTGGTCGTGCCCGGCGACGCCGACGCCAGCCCGCTGTTCCAGCGGCTGACCACCGGCGACAGCGTTCAGCGCATGCCGCCGGCGTCGTCCGGACGCTCGCTGAGCGACGAGCAGATCGAGGCCGTCCGCCTGTGGATCGACGGCGGCGCGCACCGGGACGGCGCGGTCGCGGTTGCGGCGGATGCGGCGCCGGTGCCCGAGCGCACGGTCGACTTCGCCCGCGAGGTCCGGCCGATCCTGTCGGAGAAGTGCTTCACCTGTCACGGGCCGGACGCGCAGGCGCGGCAGCGCGGCCTGCGGCTCGACGTGGCGGAGGGCCCCTTCGGCGACCGCGGCGAATTCGGCGGTCCGGTCATCGTTCCGGGCAACGCCGAGGAGAGCATGCTCATCCACCGGGTGAGCGCCGCCGACGCCCGCATGCGGATGCCCTACCGTCTCGGCCTGAACACGCCGGTCATGCCGGGCACCGACGAGGATGCCCTGAGTGCGGAGCAGATAGAGACCCTGCGTCTGTGGATCGATCAGGGGGCCGAGTGGCAGTCGCACTGGGCGTTCATTCCTCCCGAGCGACCCGCGGCGCCGCCGGTCACCGACAGCGAATGGGTGCGCAACCCGATCGACCGCTTCGTCCGGGCCCGGCTCGAGCAGGAAGACTGGAGTCCTTCGCCCGAGGCCGACATCCTCACGCTGCTTCGCCGCGTCACGTTCGATCTGACCGGGCTCCCGGCGACAGGGGACCAGATTGCCGGCGTCCTCAACGACGACGGGCCCGATGCCTACGAGCGCTACGTCGAGCGGCTGCTGGCCTCGACGGCCTACGGCGAGCGGATGGCGGTGGAGTGGCTGGACGGCGCCCGGTACGCCGACTCGAGCGGGTATCAGACCGACGCCCCGCGCGAGATGTGGCGCTACCGCGACTGGGTGATCGACGCCTACAACGACAACATGCCGTTCGATCAGTTCACCATCGAGCAGCTTGCCGGCGACATGCTCCCGGACGCGACGCTCGAGCAGCGCATCGCCACCGCCTTCAACCGCAACCACAGCCAGAACGGCGAGGGCGGCATCGTCCCGGAGGAGTTCCTGACCGAGAACGTGGTCGATCGCGTGTCGACGACGGGGACGGTGTTCATGGGGCTGACGCTGGGGTGCGCGCGCTGCCACGACCACAAGTTCGATCCGCTCTCGCAGAAGGAGTTCTACCAGATCTACTCCTACTTCAATAACGTGCCCGAGCGCGGCAATCTGCGGGGCCTGGGGGCGAAGGCGTTCAAGTACTTCAACTCGCCGCCGAACATCACGGCGCCGACCGAGGAGAACTTCGCCGAGCTGGCCGAGCTCGACGCCGAGCTCGACGAGGCGCGCGAGGAGTTCGCGCGGCTCGAGGCCGACGCGGCCGAGGCGCGGGCCGAGTGGGAGAGCTCGCTGCGCGACGCGTGGCCCATCGACTGGGTCCTGCGCGACAAGCTGCTCGTCCATCATCCGCTCGACGGCGACATCGGCGGCACCTACAGCCCCGAGCCGGTGGCGCCGCACCAGGGCGTGACCTCCCACCTGCGGCCGCCCAGGGACGGGCCGGTGACCTACACGTTCCCGATCAACGTGACGCTGGAGGACGGCCTGCCGCGCTTCGCCCCCGGCCGTGTGGGCGAGGCGATGAGCTTCGACGGCAAGCGGTTCATCAACGCGGGCGACATCGCGAACTTCACCTACGCCGAGCCGTTCACCCTGGCCGCCTGGATCTATCCCACGGCGCCCGACGGCGTGATCGTGTCGCGCGCGCTGGCCGGCGACCAGGGCGAGCAGGGGTGGGGCCTGTATCTGCTCGAGGGCAAGCTGCAGGTCAACCTGTCCCAGCGCTACGCGGACGACGGGCTGCGGATCGAGTCGGTGGACACGCTGCCGCTCAACGAATGGCAGCACGTGCTCGTTACCTACGACGGACAGCACGTGCCGGAGAGCTTCCGCATCTACGTCAACGGCGAGTCGCGGGAGATCAACCCCCTGCTCGACGGGATCAACAACCCCATGCGGACCAGGGAACCGCTGCGCATCGGGGCCAGCGGCAGTGCTCCCGAGGAGTCCGGATCCACCGATTCGAGGCCCCGGTTCCAGGGGATGATCGATGACGTGCGCATCTACACGGAGGTGCTGACGCCGGAGCAGGCGGCGGTCGTGGCGACCGGTGAGACGCTGACCGAGATTGCGCGCATTGCGCCCGCCAGCCGTACGGCGGGGCAGGCCGCGAAGCTGCGGCTCGCCTTCATCGACCAGTACGCCGCGCAACCGGTTCAGGAGGCGTCGCGCAAGGTCAAGGATCTCGAGCGCCGGCGTGCCGAGCTCTGGGACAGCTTCCCGACCGTCATGGTCATGGAGGAGATGGAGCCGCGCCGCGACACGCACCTGCTGATTCGAGGCGCCTACGACGTGCCCGGCGAACGGGTGGAGCCCGGGGTGCCGGCGGTGCTGCCGCCGCTGGCCGAGGGAGAGGGGAACGACCGGCTCGCGTTCGCCCGCTGGCTCGTCCAGCCGGACCATCCGCTCACCGCCCGCGTGGCCGTGAACCGCTTCTGGCAGATGTACTTCGGGACCGGTATCGTCAAGACGGCCGAGAACTTCGGGTTGCAGGGCGAGTACCCGAGTCATCCGGAGCTGCTCGACTGGCTCGCGACGACCTTCGTCGAGTCCGGCTGGGACGTCAAGGCGCTGCAGCGGCTGATCGTGACGAGCGCCACCTACCGGCAGGCGTCGCCGATCAAGCCGGAGGCGCTCGAGGCCGATCCGGAGAACCGCCTGCTGGCGCGCGGACCGCGGATGCGCATGCCGGCGCAGATGATCCGCGACCAGGCGCTGTCAATCGCGGGATTGCTCGTCGACGAGGTCGGCGGGCCGTCGGTCAGGCCGTATCAGCCCGAGGGCCTGTGGGAAGAGCAGAGCAGTCAGCAGTACGTCCGCTCCGAGGGCGACGACCTGTACCGCCGCAGCCTCTACACGTACTGGAAGCGCACGCTCGCGCCGCCGTCGATGCTGGCTTTCGATTCCGCGACGCGCGAGACGTGCATCGTTCGCCTCAGCCGCACCAACACGCCGCTGCAGGCCCTGAACCTGATGAACGACGTCACCTACGTGGAGGCGTCGCGCAAGCTGGCGGAGCGGATGATTGCCGAGGGCGGCACGACGCCCGACGAGCGCATCGGCTACGCCTATCGGCTGGCGACGGCCCATCGGCCGACACCCGACGCCGAGGCCGTCCTGCTGGGCGCCTTCGAGACGTACCTGGACCGCTACGAGGCCGATCGGTCGGCCGCACTCGAGCTCGTCAGCATGGGGGAGTCCCCCCGCGACGAGACGCTGGACGTTGCGGAGCTGGCCTCCCATACGATGGTGGCCAGCCTGATCCTCAACCTCGACCGGACCATCACAAAGGAATAGCCGATGCACCATGAACTTGACCGGCTTCTGACGCGGCGGCGCTTCATCCAGCTCTCGAGCACCGGGATCGGCGCCGCCGCCCTGGCAACGCTGGTCCAAGAGGATCTCCTGGCCAAGGGGGCCGGCGCCGCGGCGGAGTCGATCGGCGGGCTGCCGGGGCTGCCGCACTTCGCGCCCAGGGCCAAGCGGGTCATCTACCTGTTCCAGGGCGGAGCGCCCTCACAGCACGACCTCTGGGAGCACAAGCCCGGGCTGGCGAAGATGCGCGGGACCGATCTGCCGGACTCGGTCCGGCAGGGGCAGCGCCTGACCCCCATGACGGCGTCGCAGGCGGGCTTCCCCATCGTCCCGTCCATCTTCAAGTTCGACCAGCACGGCCAGTCCGGGGCGTGGATCAGCGAGCTGATGCCGCATACGGCCAAGATCGCCGATGAGCTGTGCTTCATCAAGACGATGCACACGGAGGCGATCAACCACGATCCGGGCATGACCTTCCTCCAGACCGGCAACCAGCTGGCGGGCCGGCCCAGCGTCGGCGCCTGGCTGGCCTACGGGCTCGGGAGCATGAACCGCGATCTGCCGACCTTCGTCGTCATGGTCTCGAGTCGCGGCGGCAACCAGGTGTACGACCGGCTGTGGGGCAGCGGGTTCCTGCCCTCGGAGCACCAGGGCGTCAAGTTCCTCTCCACCGGCGATCCGGTCCTGTATCTGTCGAACCCGCCCGGGGTGGACAGAAGCCTCCGGCGCCGGTTCCTCGACGATCTGGGCAAGCTCAATCAGCAGGACCGGGAGACGTTCGGCGATCCGGAGACCGCCACGCGCATCACGCAGTACGAGATGGCCTACCGCATGCAGGCCTCGGTGCCGGAGCTGACCGACCTGTCGGACGAGCCCGACAGCGTCTTCGAACGCTACGGGCCCGACGCCCGCACGCCCGGCACCTTCGCGGCCAACTGCCTGCTGGCGCGGCGGCTGGCCGAGCGCGACGTGCGCTTCATCGAGCTCTTCCACCGGGGCTGGGACATGCACACCCAGCTTCCGAAGCGGATCAGGGTCCAGGCCAAGGACGTCGACCAGCCGCAGGCGGCGTTGATTCAGGACCTGAAGGAACGCGGGATGCTGGACGACACGCTCGTCGTCTGGGGCGGCGAGTTCGGCCGCACCATCTTCTGCCAGGGGCGGCTGACCGACGAGACCTACGGGCGCGATCACCACCCGCGGGCGTTCACGATCTGGATGGCCGGCGGCGGCGTCAAGGCCGGCACGACGTACGGCGAGACCGACGACTTCGCGTTCAACATCGTGAAGGACCCGGTGCACATCCACGACCTGCACGCCACGCTGATGCACGTGCTGGGCATCGACCACACGAGGTTGACCTACCCGTATCAGGGCCGCAACTTCCGCCTGACCGACGTGCACGGCAAGGTGGTCGACGGCATCCTGGCGTAGGGAGCGCAGCGGGGACTACCGGATCGCTTGCGTCCGGTTGCGATCGACAGCCCCGCCGCAACGCATGGGCGCGTTGCGGCGGGGCTTTTTTCTATCTGCCCAACGGGTCGTCGATGGTGCCGCCGCCGGTGGCGGTGTCCCGGGTAGCGGGGTCCGGACCGCGCCCCTCGGCGAATGCCCGTTCCTCCACCCGGCTCCCGAGGAGCTGCCCCGGCAGGCCGTAGTTCCCCTCGTGGCAGCGCGGCTCGTAGTAGATGCGGTTCGCCTGGCCGTCCTGCAGCTCCAGCTCCTGCCGCACCGTCCATGGACGTGTCCAGGTCGTCGGGTCGTCGATGGTGACGACGTATTCCAGCGTCGTCTCGTCGAGCCGGCGCCAGCGCTCGACCAGATGGAGGTTCTCGCGGGAGCCGCGGTAGCTGCCCTTCGGGGAGAAGTTCGCGACGTCGACCACCAGGGTGTCGCCCTCCCAGTGGCCGCGGGAGTCTCCGAATGTCTGGTGGACGCCGCCCGGCAGGTGCTCGCCCGCGCCGACCGGGATGACGCGCTGCCACCCCTGTCCCTGGCCCACGTCGTAGAAGATGGCTACCGCGCCGGGCGACTGCACGATGCGGCGGAACCCGTTGAAGACGGGCAGCCCGCCGCCCATGCAGCGCTCCGTCAGGCTACGGTCTTCCGGCCCGTCGTTGCGGTTCAGCCGTCCCGTGTTGTAGAAGGGCGGCACTTCCTCGCGCAGCGGCGACACCGGTCCGTACGACCACCCGGCGCAGGCCGGCTCCTGCAGGCGGCACGTCTCGGTGGGCTGCAGCAGCGCCAGCCGGAACTCCCGCTCCGTCTGCAACCGCTGCTGCGCTTCGGGCGTGTACGGCGGGATGCGGCCGTTCGGCGGGTCCACGACGAGCGACGTGCGGTCCCCGGTGGGCCGAATCGATTCGAAGACCGCGTTGTAGGCCCCGCGGAGGTCGCGCTCCGTGCCGATCGGCGCACGCTCGTCCCGGCGCAGCATGCCTCCGCGCTGCTGGTCGAGCGCCGCCCGCTGCTCGTCCGAGAACACCTCGATGTCCGCGAACTGCTCCGGCCGCTGCAGCGGGATCTGGTACGGATCGTTCCAGATGCCCTGGAGGTCCGGGTCGCCCCACGACGTGCGGGGCCCGCGCGCCGCCGGCTGCGCCCCGCCCGCAGGCGCCGCGGCCGCGACCTCCATGCCCCCCATCGACGGTGATCCGGGGCCGGATCCGGCCACCAGGTTGAGCAGTCCGAGCAGCGCCGCGAACGCTGCCGCCACGCCGATGGTTTCGACAAGTCGCCTGGTCATTGCATCTCCCTCCGCCCGGCCCGCGGTTCGGCGCCGGGACGGTTCAGGTACACCCGAATCGCACGTGCATGTCAAGCTCCGTCTGCGGCGGTCGGGCAGGCGGCCGGTCCTTTCGGGATTGCCGTTTTCGAGGCGGGTCGATAGAATGGCACGGACTCTCGGTGTGTTGCAGACAGCGTTGGCATCCAGGAGGGCACAGATGACGACGAGGCAAGACCGGCGGCGGGCGTTCGCGTGGCAGGTGGTGCTTGGCGCGGCAGTCGTGGTGCTGGTTGCGTCTCCGGCGCCGGTGGCTGCGCAGGCTGCCCCGGAGGGTGAGGTCACCTTCAGCAAGGACATCGCGCCCATTCTCCAGCGGAGCTGTCAGAAGTGTCATCGGCCCGAGTCGCTGGCGCCGATGTCGCTGATCGACTACCACGAGGTCCGGCCCTGGGCGCGGGCCATCAAGTACCGCACCGGGCTCCGGGACAAGCAGGGCGTCATGCCGCCCTGGTTCATCGAGAAGGACATCGGCATCCAGCGCTTCAAGGACGATCCGTCGTTGAGCGACGAGGAGATCGCCCTGATCGCGACCTGGGCGGACAACGGCGCCCCGGAGGGCGATCCCGCCGATCTGCCGCCGCCGATGGCGTTCATCGACGTGGACGAGTGGGAGATCGGGCAGCCCGATCTGATCGTGTCGTCGCCGAGCGTCACGGTGGAGGGGGACGCCCCCGACTGGTGGGGATCGATCGGCGAGGTGCCGACGGGGCTCACCGAGGACCGCTACGTGGCGGCGCTCGAGTACAAGGAAATCACCGAGTCCAGCGAGGGGACGACGCGCAACACGGTCGGCGGGCTGTTCGTGGTGCACCACGCGACGCTCGGGGTCACCGACCCGAATCCGGATCCGGACGAGGTGGATCCGCTCGCCGCGCAGCGCCGCTGGCCGACCCACGAGGTGGGGCGCAACGCCGACTTCTTCGATCCCAAGGCAGGCCGGATCATGAAGGCCGGCTCCAAGCTGCAGTTCAACTCGATGCATCTGCACGCCAACGGCGCCCGCACGCAGGCCCACCTCAACGTGGGCTTCAAGTTCCATCCGCGGGGCTACCAGCCGACGCGCAAGTGGGCGCGCATGTCGTTCGGCAACGGGGTCGATCTCGACATCGAGGCGATGGATCCCGATCAGCAGATGGAGGCCTACTTCACGCTGCCGGAGAACGCGCTGATCACGATCTTCGAGCCGCACATGCATGCCCCCGGCGTGCGGATGTGCCTGGACGCCATCTGGGGCATCAACGTCGAGACGCTCAACTGCTCGGGGTACGACCACAGTTGGGTGCGGGTCTACAACTACGAGGACGATGCGGCGCCGCTGCTGCCCAAGGGCACGATCCTGCGCATCACGGGCTACTTCAACAACTCGCCGTCCAACCCCAACGTGCCCGATCCGCGCAACTGGTCGGGTGGGGGACACCGCTCGGTCGACCAGATGTTCATCAACCTGATGCGCGGCGTCTACCTCACCGACGAGGAGTTCGCGGCCGAGGTCGCGAGCCGGCGCGAGGCGCTCGATCTCGAGGATGGGGAGGTGGTCGTCGGCTGCCCGCTCTGCGGGGCCGAAGAGTGGCCGTCCGAGGCGCTGGCGCAGGACCAGCAGCAGTAGGTCCCGTCCGTCGGGGAACTGTCTTCCCGGCCTGAAGCGATCGCGTCACGGCGCGCCGTCCGCCGCTGCGGGCGGCGCGCCTTTCTTTCCTTCGTCTGTCCCTCCCTGCGCCAGTCCCAGGTTGCGGAGTATCGCGAGCGCCGACCGCGAGCGGTTGAGGGCGTAGAGGTGCAGGCCGGGCGCGCCGCCCGCCAGCAGCGCCTCGCACTGCCGCGTGGCGAAGTCGACGCCGAACGCCGCCACCGCCTCGTCGTCGTCGCCGAGCCGGTCGAGCTCCGCAACGAGGGGCGCGGGCAGCGCCGCGCCGCAGAGCGCCGTGAAGCGCTTGATCTGTCTCGCATTGAGAATGGGCAGGATGCCGGGCGTGATCGGCACGGTGACGCCGAGCCGGCCGGTCAGGTAGTCGACCATCTCGAAGTAGTCGGCGTTGTCGAAGAAGAGCTGCGTGAGGATGAACTCCGCGCCGTGCTCGACCTTGTCCCGCAGCCGCTGCCAGTCGGCCTGCCGTCCCGCGGCGCAGTCGGGGTGGCCTTCGGGAAAGCCGGCGCAGCCGATCGCGAAGTCGCTCGCCCGCGCCCGCAGCACGTCGATGAGCTGGTAGGCGTAGTCGAAGCCGCCGGGCGGCCGCCGGAAGTCGGGTTGGTCGGCAGGCGGGTCGCCGCGCAGCGCGAGGATGTTGCGGATGCCGAGGCCAGCCGCCTCGTCGAGGAACGCGTCCATCTCCGCGTGCGTGAAGCTGACGCAGGTGACGTGGGCCATCGTGGTGAGCTGATGCTCCCGCTGCATGCGATCGACGATCTGCAACGTCCGGGCGCGCACGCCGTCGCCGCCGGCACCGCAGGTGACCGAGCAGAAGTCGGGTCGGGCCGCCGCGAGGCGGGGCAGCACCCGCTGGAACAGGCTCTCGTCGCCCTGCGGCGTCCTGGGCGGGAAGAACTCGATGGAGACCACGGGCCGCCGGCTGGCGCGCTTTGCGGCGTAGATCTCGGGAATGCGTCTCACGTCACTGATCTCGGGCCGAGCGACGCCACAGGATAGCGCAGGCGCGCCGCCGCACTCGTCGGGGCGGCTCCGTCCGACGCAGCCGGGCACGCGGGGAGTCCCGGTTGGACAGGCTTGCGTCGGGCGCCGGCGGCGAGAGAGCATAGTATCCGATCGTTCGACAGAGGCCGGAGGGCGTCGTGTTGCGCGCCGAGTTGCGGCGCGGCCACGGCCGGTCCCGGCGGAGGAGGTTCCCGTGAAGCTCAGGTTCCCGGCGCTGGTCGTCTGTGTGGCCGTGCTCGCCGTCTGTACCGGCCGCGTCGTCGAGGCGCAGGCAGCGGGCGCGGCTGCAGCCCAGGACGACACGTTCACTCCGCACGAGGTGACCGCCGAAGACATCCCGGACGGCATCCACGAGGATTCCTGGGCGCGGCTGCCCCGCATCCGTCGGGAGTCGCTGGATCCCGAGGGCCAGCGCGTGTTCGACATCATCGTGAATCCGGACAGCCGCTACGCCACCGGCCTGCGCGGTCCGATCGGGATGTGGATGTACAGCCCGCGCATGGCCGAGCACCTGTTCCCGGCCAGCTCCTACCTGCGCTTCGGAGCGGACGGCCAGCGCGACCAGCGACTCGCCGAGCTGGCCATTCTGACCACCGCCCGCGCGCTCGACAGCCCGTACGAGTGGTCCGGGCACGAGACGCTGGGGCGCAACGCCGGGCTCGAGCCGGAGATCATCGAGCTGCTGCGGCATGACCGCCCGCTCGCCGACGCGGGCGATCTGCCGGGGTTGGGCGAGCCGGAACGCACGATCATCCGCGTCGTGCGCGAGCTGATACGCGCGCCGAAGCTCAGCGACGACGCGTTCGAGGCTGCGCGGCGGCTCTTCGGCAACGAGGGCCTGATGGACCTCGCGGGCCTGGTCGGCCACTACACGCTGGTGAACTACACCCTCAAGGCGTTCGACGTGCAGCGGCCGCCGGGCAGCCTGCTGACGCTCCCGCCGCGCTGACGCCGAACAAGGCGCGCAAGGCGCGCAAGGCGCGCCTCGGCGGGAGCGGCGCGGGGCTATGGGGTCCCCGCAAGCGGCCGCCGGGGGTTCGGGGCGCAGCCCCGTCTCAATGAGGTCAGGCGGCCCTCACGCCAGCGCAGCCACCGCGGCGCGGAGCGCCTCGTAGTCGGGTTCGACGCCCAGGTTGCCGGCGACCCAGTGGTAGCGGACCACGCCGTTGCCGTCGATCACCGTCACGGCGCGGTTGGCGGCGACGTACCCCTGCATGCCGGCCAGTCCCGGGAACGCGACGTCGTAGGCGGCCACGACCTCCCGGTTGAAGTCGCTGAGAAAGGTGTAGTCGACGTTGTTGGCGTCCTTCCAGGCCTGCTGGACGAAGGGCGCATCGACCGTGATGCCGACGACCTCGGCGTTCAGGGCGCCGAACTGGTCGATGCGGTCGCGCAGCGCGCACATCTCCGTGGTGCACACGCCCGTGAACGCGCCGGGGAAGAAGACGAGCACCACGTTCCTGCCGCGGTAGTCGCGCAGGCTGCGTTGCCGGTCCGGGGTTTCGTGCAGGGTGAAGTCGGGAGCGGGCTCCCCTACGGTGACGGCCATCGCTGAACCTCCTGCGGCAAGACCCTATCACGCCGGCCGGCGGGGGACGCGCGGCAGCCGGGATGACAACCGCCGCCACGTCGTGCAGAATGGCCGCCAGCCGCTCCTCCGCCGGCTCCACCCGGGCGCCGAACGCTGGCCCGGTCACGAATGATCCGGCTGTGAGCGGTGCAGGCCGGGGTGCGTCAGCGGCGGCGGGGGACGTAGCGGTTCGTGATCGGCAGCCGGCGGTCCTTGCCGAAGGCCCGCGTGGAGATGCGGACGCCGGGCGGGGCCTGGCGCCGCTTGTACTCGGCGCGGTCGATGAGTTGCGCCACGCGCTCCACGACGGCCCGTTCGAAGCCCAGCGCCGCGATTTCTTCCGGGCTCCGGTCCTGCTCGACGTAGGCCTCGATGATCCCGTCGAGCAGGTCGTAGGGCGGCAGGCTGTCCGAGTCGAGCTGGTTCTCGCGCAGCTCGGCCGTAGGCGGCTTGTCGATGATCCGCTGCGGGATCACCTCGCCGTCGCGGTTGCGCCAGACGGCCAGCCGGTACACCCACGTCTTGAGCACGTCCTTGAGCACCGCGAAGCCGCCGGCCATGTCGCCGTAGAGCGTGGCGTAGCCGACGCTCATCTCGCTCTTGTTGCCGGTCGTGAGCACCAGCCAGCCGAACTTGTTGGAGAGCGCCATGACGATGTTGCCGCGGATGCGCGCCTGCAGGTTCTCCTCGGCGACGTCCGGGGCCGTGCCCGCGAACGGCTCGGCCAGCGCCGCGTCGTACGCCGCGGCCAGGTCCTCGATGGGCAGCTCGATCAGGCGTACGCCGAGGCGGCCGGCCAGGATCGCCGCGTCCTCGCGGTTCATCGCCGCGGTGTAGCGCGACGGCAGCGAGACGGCCGTCACGCCCTGCGGGCCGATCGCGTCGGCCGCGACCGTGAGCGCCAGCGCGGAGTCGATCCCCCCCGAGAGGCCGAGCACGGCGCCGGGGAACCCGTTCTTGCGAATGTAGTCGGCGGTCCCGAGGGTGAGCGCGCCGTACACCTCCGCCTCCGGACAGAGCACGGGCGCGGGCGGCCGGGACCCGGCCGGCGGCCGCTCGGGCGACGTGCGGCCGGAGAGGGGCACGATGGAGACGCGCCCGGCCCGCCGCGCGCCCGGCGGCACCGGCGTCGGGCCGCGCCCCGCGTGCGCCGGCTCCCGTCCCGCGCCGCCGGCCCGCGTCCGGCACGGCTCGACGTCCACGACAAGCAGCTCCTCCTCGAACTGCTTCCCGCGGGCGATTACCGTGCCGTCGGGCGCGATCACCAGGCTATGGCCGTCGAAGACCAGCTCGTCCTGGCCTCCCACCGCGTTGCAGAATGCCAGGAAGCAGTCGTGGTCGACGCAGCGCGACGCGAAGAGCTGCTCGCGCTCCCGGCCCTTCGCGCGATGGTAGGGCGACGCGGAGAGATTGACGACGATCTCGGCGCGACCCTCGAGCACGGCCCATTCGGCCGGCCCGCCCGCCGCCCAGATGTCCTCGCAGACCGTGACGCCGAGGCGGCGTCCGCCGATCTCGATGACGACGGCTTCCCGTCCGGGCGTGAAGTAGCGCCGCTCGTCGAAGACGGCGTAGTTGGGCAGGTGATGCTTGTGGTAGAAGGCCGCTATCGCGCCATCCGCCAGCACGGCCGCGCCGTTGTGGAGGGCGGCCCGGCGGCCCGCGGCGGCGGCGGCCTCCAGCTCGCCGTGGGGCGCGCCGACCAGCGCGACGATGCCGCTGACGCCGGCGGCCAGGTCGAGCAGCGCGTCCTCGGCGTCGCGCAGGAAGCCGGGCTTGAGCAGGAGGTCCTCCGGCGGATAGCCGGTTATCGAGAGCTCGGGGAAGGCGACGAGGTCGGCGCCGAGGCTGCGCGCCTCGCGGATCCGGGCGCGCAGGCGCTCGAGGTTGCCGTCGATGTCGCCGACCGGCAGGTTGGCCTGGCACAGCGCGAGGCGGACCATGCGCCCCACGATACCATCCGCCGGGCCGGACCGCGGCGCGTCCCCGCGGGTGGCGCGGGAGCGGCCCTTCAGCGGCTTGTCGCGATCCCGACCGCCTGCGCGATCGCACGCAGCTTGGCCTGCACGATGCGCACGTTGTCGGGTCCCATGCCGATGAACTGCTTCTGCGCGGAGGTGAGCGCGTCGAGGCGCTCGCTCGCATGCTCGTAGAACACCATGCCGCGCGTCACGGCCGGCGGGCCGTTCAGGGCGGGCACCTCGAGCAGGTGGTCGATGGCGCGCCGGAGCGCGTTGCTGAAGGGCGTGTCCGGATAGCCCAGCTCCGAGTAGGCCGCGTCGAGCAGCGGCTCGAGCAGGCCGTACAGCGCGCCGACGCCGTCCGCGTCGAGCGAATCGATGATCTCGGCGTGGACGTCGTAGCGCCGATAGCTGGCCGCGGCGACCCGCGTGTCGGGCGCCTCGCCGGTCGTGCTGAAACGCTGCCCGGGCCGCATGAAAGGCAGGTGCTGGGCCGGGTTGCGGCCGTTCGCGACGTTGTCCACGACGACGACGAAGCGGCGGATCATGCGCTCGCCGGTGAGCCAGGCCGCCAGACCGGGGTGGGAGGACAGCCCGCCGACCACCGCGCCGACGAACGGGTCGCTCGCTTCCAGCTCGGGCACCTCGACGGGTTCCGGCTCGGCCAGCGCCGGGTCCGGCTCGTCGAGCGGTTGGGGGGCGGGGGCTTCCGCGACCTGCGCCGGCGTCGCCGGCGCTTCCTCCGTGTCGTCGTCCGTGAGCAGCCAGTACACCCCGATGCCGAGGGCGACGACGGCGACGCTGGCGGCCAGGGCGACGAGCCGGATCAGGCGCTGGTTGTCCGGCGGCGGAGACTCGTCCGGCGGCAGGTTGCCGTCGATGTCGTCGAGGTTCATCATGGCTTGCTTCCACCGGGCATGGACAGAAGGGGGTCCTCGCGGTGCTACGGCGCGGGCTCCGGGCGCGGGAGCAGCCAGCCGCGCAGCTCTCCGCCGGCGTTTCCTTCCGTGTGGATCTGCAGGTAGTAGTGCCCGCGCCGCAGCGTCGCGACCTGCTCGTCGGTGAGGGCGACCGTCGCCTCGATGCGGCCCGCGTCCGCCGCCGGCACGTCGACGCCGAAGGCCACCGGCCCCGGCCGCGCGCGGGGCGCCAGGTGCACGTGCGCCGCGGTCGCGGGCGAGCTCATGCCCGCGAACGTCGCGACGATCGTCAGCTCGACGCCGTCCAGCGTGGCGCTGAGCGCGCCGGATCCGCGCACCGTGTGCGTCGTCACCAGGTCGACCGGCATCCGCGACAGGCGGCCGCCGAAGCGCTCCTCCGCGGCGGGCTGGAGCCCGCCGGCGCGCGGCACGACCGCCGCAAGACAGGCGAGTGCGGTGACGGTAGCGGCGAGGCGCATGCAGGTATCCTCGATCTTCAATCAGACGGGGCTGCGCCCCGAACCCCCGGCGTCCGCTTGCGGGGGCCCCTTCGCCCCGCGCCGCTCCCGCCGAGGCGTGCTGTGCACGCCTTGCGCCGGCTGCGCCGGCGCTCATCAAGACGGGGCTTTGCCCCGAACCCTCGGCGTCCGCTTGCGGGGGCCCCTTCGCCCCGCGCCGCTGCCGCCGAGGCGCGCTGTGCGGAGTCGGCACCGTTGCACGGCGCTCTTGGCCAATTATAGCGGCATGCGGGGATTGCGGCGGGGCGGCTTGCGCGGGGCGACCGGAAGCGTGCCGCCGGTGCGCTGGAGCCGCCCGGTGCGCGGCGCCGGGAATGCCGTAGAATGATGGCCATGCAGCGCGTGATGACGGCGGTTGCGGCGGCGATCATCGCCGCGGTGTTTGCTCCGGCGGCCGCGGCGCAGGAGGGCTGGCCGCGGTTTCGCGGCCCCGGCGCGCTCGGGGTGTCGGAAGAAGCCGGGCTGCCGGAGACGTGGAGCGCCACCGAGAACGTGGCCTGGGTCCGGGACATCGAGGGCTTCGGCTGGAGCTCCCCGATTGTCTGGGGCGACACCGTGTTCCTGACGACCGTCGTGAGCACGGGCGACGTCGAGGCGCCGCTGGGCGGGCTGTACCTGGGCGGCGAGCGCGGCGTGCCGACCGACGAGCATCGCTGGATGGTGTACGCCATCGACGCGTCGACCGGCGCGACGCGCTGGGAGCTCGAGGTGCACCGCGGGATTCCGCCGAGCTCGCATCATCTGAAGAATACGTATGCGTCGGAAACGCCGGTCACCGACGGCGAGCACGTCTACGCGTACTTCGGCAACGTGGGGCTCTTCTGTTTGACCCTCGACGGCCAGCTGCTGTGGTCGCGGCAGTTCGATCCGGTTGCCACGCGGGCGGGATGGGGCACGGCGGCGTCGCCGGTGCTCCACGGCGATCGCATCTACATCGTCAACGACAACGACGAGCAGTCCTATCTGGTCGCGCTGAGCAAGGAAACCGGCGCCGAGCTGTGGCGCGCGGACCGGGACGAGGGGACCAACTGGTCCACGCCCTACGTCTGGGAGAACGCCGAACGCACCGAGATCGTGACCACAGGCACGGACAGGGTGCGGTCGTACGACCTGACCGGCAATCCGCTGTGGGAGCTGACCGGCATGTCGTCCATCGTCGCGCCGACGCCGTTCTCCCGGTTCGGCCTGCTGTACCTCAGCTCGGGCTACATCGGCGACCGGCAGCGGCCGGTCTATGCCATTCGGCCCGGCGCCGCGGGCGATCTGACCGCGTCCGAGGGCGAGCCGCTGCCCGCGGGCGTCGCCTGGTTCCAGCCCCGGTCGGGCTCGTACAACACGTCGCCGATCGTCTACGGCGACTACTACTACACGCTGCTGGACCGCGGCTACTTCACCTGTCACGACGCCCGCACCGGCGAGGAGGTCTACGGCCGGCAGCGGATCACGGTCGGCGCCGCCTTCACCGCGTCGCCGTGGGCGTACGGCGGCAAGATCTTCGCGCTGAGCGAGGACGGCGACACGTTCGTCATCAAGGCGGGGCCCGAGTTCGAGATCCTGGCCACCAACCCGCTGGGCGAGTTCACGATGGCCACGCCGGCCATCGCCCACCGCAGTCTGTTCATACGCACCGCGTCGCGGCTGTACCGGATCACGGACGAGACCCCGGCGAGCTGACCGCCGCGCGTCTCGTCGTCCACCCCGCGGCGCGGGCTCGGGTCGCGGTTATAATCGCCTGGCAGCGAACGATTCGAGTCATGCGACCGATTGCCGTCGCCGAGCATGTCACGCTCGCGCCGCTCGAGATCGAGGACGCGAGCGAGCTGTTCCTTCTGACGGACGCCAACCGCGACCATCTGCGGCGCTGGCTCCCGTGGCTCGACAGCATCAAGCGCGTCACCCACACGCGGGCGTTCATTCAGGCGGCGCGCAGCTACGCCGAGAGCCGCAAGGGGTTGCAGCTGGCCATCCGCCGGCACGATCGCATCGCCGGCATCGTGGGGTATCACCCGATCGACTGGCGGAATCGTCTGACGTCGCTGGGATACTGGGTGGGGGAGGACTATCAGGGGCTCGGGCTGGTCACCGCCTCCTGCCGCGCGCTGCTCACCCATGCCTTCGACGACGTGCGGTTGAACCGGGTGGAGATCCGCTGCGCGGTCGCCAACCACCGGAGCCGCGCGGTCCCCACGCGCCTGGGCTTCAGGCAGGAGGGGCTGCTGCGCGACGCCGAGTGGCTCTACGACCGCTTCGTCGACCACGTCGTCTACGCCATGCTGGCACGCGAGTGGCCCCAGGCGGCGGTACGGCCGCTGGCCGCGGCCTCGGCAGCCGGCCCGCAGGGAGGCGGTCCGCGCCAATGAACAGGATGAAATCGCGGTTGGTGGTTTCGGTCGTCGCACTCGCGGGCTGGTCGCTCATGGCGCAGGCCCAGGAATGGCCGCAGTACCTGGGGCCCGAGCGTGACGGGCGCTACAGTGGCCCCCCGCTGAGCACCAGCTGGCCGGGGGATCGCCCGGCCACGCTGTGGACCCGCGCCGTGGGCGAGGGGTTCGCCGGGCCGGCCGTCGCCGGGGGGCGGGTGCTGCTGTTTCACCGGGTCGGCGACCGCGAGGTGCTCGAGGCGCTGGACGCGCTGACGGGCCGTCCCCTCTGGCGTCACGACTACCCGACCGCTTACCGCGACGACTTCGGCTTCGACGAAGGCCCGCGCGCCGTCCCGGTGGTGGCCGGCGATCGCGTCTTCACCTTCGGCGCGCAGGGGCAGCTGCATGCGGTCAGCCTGGAGACCGGTGCCTCCCTGTGGCACGTCGACACGCAGGCGCGGTTCGGCTTTCGCAAGGGGTTCTTCGGCGCGGCGGGCTCGCCGCTGGTCGACGGCGACCGCGTCATCGCCAACATCGGCGCGGACGACGCCGGCATCGTGGCGTTCGACGCCGCGTCCGGTGCCGTCCTGTGGACCGCCACCTCCGACGAGGCCAGCTACTCGTCGGCGGTTGCGGCCGATCTGGGCGGCGTCCGGCATGCCGTCTTCTTCACGCGCAACGGACTGGTCGGGCTGGATCCGGCCAGCGGCGAGGTGCGGTTCGAGCGGCGCTGGCGGTCACGCCTGGGGGCCTCGGTCAACGCGGCGACTCCGCTCGTGGTCGACGACCTGATCTTCGTGTCCGCGTCGTACCGCACCGGCGCCGCGGTGTTCCGGGTCGCCGGATCGGAGCTGACGCCGCTCTGGTCGTCCGACGACGCGCTGTCCAATCACTACGCGACGAGCGTCCTCCACGACGGCTACCTGTACGGGTTCCATGGGCGGCAGGAGTACGGTCCGAGCCTGCGGGCCGTCGAGCTGCGGACGGGGAACGTGCAATGGTCGGTCGACGGCTTCCGGGCCGGCAGCATCACCCTGGCCGGCGACCGGCTGGTCATCGTCCGCGAGACTGGCGAGCTCGTCATCGCCGAGGCCTCCCCCGACGGGTTCACGCCGCTGGCGCGGGCGCCCGTCCTGCCGCCGGTGGTCCGGGCCTACCCGGCCATCGCCGGCGGGCTGCTCTACGTCAGGAACGGCGACACGCTCGTCTGCCTGGATCTGCGTTCCTGACGCGCCTCGGCGGGCACGGCGCCGAATGGATTCCCCGCACCCGGAACTTGAATCAACGACTCTACGGAAACACGCCCCTCTGCACGTAGGCCTGCGCGACGCGCTCGATCGCGAGGTAGTAGGCGGCCGTGCGCAGATCGTCGACCCCGTCCACGGTGTCCATCGTGTGGCGGATTTGTTGATGGGCGCTGACCATGGTTTCCTCGAGACCGGAATTGACCACGGTCATTTCGTGGATCGGCCGCACGACCTGGGCGCGGTCGCTGGCGCTCAGCGTGGCGCCCGTCACCGATTCGATGACCCCCAGCAGCCGGTTGTCGGCGCGCTCCTGGTAGCGGCGCTCCAGGCGGCCGAAGCGGACGTGGGCCAGGTTCTTGAGCCACTCGAAGTACGACACGATGACGCCGCCCGCGTTGGCGTAGACGTCCGGAACGACCAGGATGCCGCGTGAGCCGAAGATGGCGTCCGCTTCCGGCGTGGTCGGGCCGTTGGCGCCCTCCACGATGATGCGGGCGGCGACGCGGCCGGCGTTCTCGGCGGTGAGCTGATTCTCGACGGCGGCCGGGATGAGCACGTCGCAGTCGAGCTCGAGGGCCGCGCGCGGGTCGGCGTGCATGGTGGCGTCCGGGAACCCCGCCACGCTGCCGGTGGTGTCGACGTGCCGCCGCACGGCCTCCGGATCGAGGCCGCCGGGACTGGCGATCGTGCCGGTCTGGTCCGCGATGCCGACGATTCGGGCGCCGTCGGCGTGGCAGAACGTCGCGGCCCAGAAGCCGACCTTGCCGAAACCCTGCACGACGACGCGCTTGCCGTCGAGCCCGGGACCGAGGCCGAGGCGCTGCATGTCCTGCGGCTGGGCGCAGGCTTCGCGGAGCACGTAGTACAACCCGCGTCCGGTCGCCTCGGTGCGCCCGGCGACGCCCCCCTGCGCCACGGGCTTGCCGGTCACGCACCCCAGGGCATCGATCTGATCGCCCCGGACGGCCTGGTAGGTGTCCGCGATCCAGGCCATCTCGCGAGCGCTCGTTCCAAGGTCCGGCGCCGGCACGTCGACCGCGGGCCCGATGAAGTTCTTGCGCAGCAGTTCGTGCGTGTAGCGCCGCGTGACGCGTTCGAGCTGCTCGGTCGTGTAGCGCGTCGCGTCTATCTGGATGGCGCCCTTGGCGCCGCCGTACGGGATGTCGACGATCGCGCACTTGTAGGTCATCAGCGCCGCCAGCGCCATGACCTCGTCCTCGTCCACCTCGGGGCTGTAGCGGATGCCGCCCTTGACCGGGAGCCGGTGGTGGCTGTGCTCGGCGCGCCAGGCGCGGACCACCGTCAGCGTCCCGTCGCGTTGACGGACGGGGAAGTCGAAGCGGTAGATGCTGTTGCAGCGCTTGATCTGGTCGAGCAAGCCGGCCGGCTGGGCGCCCAGGGCGGCCGCGCGATCGAAGTAGCGGCCGACGTCCGTGAAGAATCGTCGTGCAGGCATGGTCGATGGTCATTGTCGCAAGTTCGCCGCGCTGCTGCCACCCACGAGCCCAAGATGGTCGCGGCGGCCCTCGCCACGGTCTTCCGAGTCACTCCCGCGTTCCCGACGCCGGCTTGCGGCCGACGAAGCGGTAGAACGGCGCACGGAACGGCAGGTACGGCAGCCGCGTCCGCCCCTCGACGAGCCCGAGCGTCGCGAAGCGCCATTCGAGCGCCGGGAGGTGATCCGGCGAGACGTGGACGTCGTCGGCACCGAACCAGATCGGCCAGAGGTTGCGCGGCGCCCAGCCGTGGCGTGCGCGCCCGGCCGCCGCGTGCCGGCGCGACACGTAGAAGTCGACGACCCCGATGACGCCGCCGGGGCGCAGCATCGCCCAGGCGCTGTCCACCGCCCGGAACCAGTCCGGGATCATCGTGAGGGCGTAGGAGAGCGTGACCGCGTCGGCGGCTCCCGAGGCGGGTCGCCAGGTGGTCGCGTCCGCGCGGACGGTCTCGACGTTCGACCACCCGCGTTTCCGGATTCGCCGCCGGGCGACCGCCAGCAGCGCGTCCGAGAGGTCGACGACGTGGACCCGTCGGAGCCGGTTCAACTCTGCTGCCGCCATTTCCAGGGACGCGCCGGTCCCGCCGCCGAGATCGACCCAGGTCCCGCCGTCCGGCGTTCGCGCCAGCACGTCCCGCAGCAGCGACGTGCGGCCCGGGAGCAGGCGCGCCCGGAAGGCATCGTAGTCTTCCGCCTGCCCGGCGTAGAAGCTGTCGAGCCGCCCGGCGTGGTCGGTGCCGCGCACCGGCTTGAGCGCCAGGTGACAGAGGACCCTGAGGTCCGACAGGAACGTCATCGAGGTTGCTCCCGGGACGCGAGTCAGGCCGCCGCCGTCACGTCGGCGATGGCGAAGCTGCCGTAGGTGTGCACGCGGTCGCGGGCGTGCAGGTCGGCCGCCAGCTCGCGATGGTAGAAGAGGAAGTCCTGCAACGGACGCCGGCGCCCGCGGTGCTCTACGGCGACGCGATCCAGGAAGTCCGTGCGCAGGCCGCCGCTGCGCCAGATCGCGCGCGCTCTCGCCGCCGCCCTCGCGAGGATGGCCTGCCACTCGCCGACCAGGGCCGGGAAGTGGCGGTCCGACAGCCAGTCCATGTGGTCCAGCAGCACGTACCGAGAGATGCGCACCTCGTTCGTCTCCAGGAAGTGCTGCACGGAGTCGGTGTGCACGCTGATGCGGTCCGCGAGGCCGGCCTTGAGTCGCTCGAAGTTGACCGGCTTGAGGTACTCGGGGCAGCACTCGGGCGTGTAGCGGCCGCTCAGGTACACCCGCCAGAAGTAGTTGTCCGACAGCGGCAGGCGCCCGAACACCGCATCCAGGCAGTCCTGAGCGAACGCCACGATCCCGCCCTCGTAGTGGCTCTCGACCTGCCGGCGCTGCGCCTTCGGCACGCCGACCATCGACAGCGTCGCGCGACGGTCGATGGCGAACCGCATGGCCCGGCTCCAGAAGCGTTCCCGCAGGCGGCTCTCCCAGATCTCGCGCTGCAGCTCCAGGGTGGGCGCCTCGAGCATCGCGTCGACGTGCGGCCGCACGCGGATGACATGGTTGACGTACACGTTGACGGCCTGGGCGAACAGGCCCGCGGCCCCGCGGAAGAAGAACGACCGGTGCGGATTGGAGAAAAAGCCGATCCAGCGGTCCCAGTACCGCTGCGACCAGGGGCTCAGGTCGGCGCGCAGCAGGTCACGATACGCCTCGCGCGCCTCCGGGAGGTAGCCGCGACCGAACATGCCGAAGAAGCGGTCGAAGTCGAGGTGGCGTATCCCGGCCAGCTTCAGCTCGAGCAGCGCGTTCTGGCGCGGGTTGAGGTCCACCGCGTGGATGTGCCGCGGTCCCGTCAGCGCGTAGTCGAGCACGTTGCACCCGGCGGACGTGACGGCGAGCAGCGTGTCGTCGCGCCCCAGCTCCAGGGCGACGCGGTCGAGTCGCGGGTCCTCCCAGCAGGTGTTGTAGACGAGATTGTGGCCATGCACGAGTTCGAACAGTCGGCGATCGAGCCAGTCGTTCAGCGACACCTGCAACACTCCCGCCATGGCGGTCCGGCTTCCCATGGCCGGCAAGGATGCGGCATGCGTGCGTCGAGCCGGTGACGGTTCGGGGAATTGTTCGTAACACCGGCCGCGTTTACCTGTCGCTAACGAATCGGTCACGGCGTCGTCAATCCGAGGCGCAACACTCGGGACGTGGCCGATACGTCGGGCGCTGCCCACCCGGGTTCGACGCGGATGGCCTGCGATGTCCACACGTTTCCCGTGCCGGCGAACGTGCAGCCCGACACCGTCGGCATCAAGAGGCGACACAACGCCGCCGTATCGTCGACGCTGTCATGCCGCCGTGCTGCAGCCGTGCGCCCGGACATCGGGAGTCGACCGTGAACCGATTCCTCAAGACCGCGTTCTTCGTGGTGCCGGCCCTGTTGCTGCTCGCGTTCGTGTTCGAGGGCCTGGGCGTGCTCGTCTACCTGCCGAGCTTCGCCTATCACGGCGTCAACCTGCAGGCGTTCGTCTTCCGGCGTACGGATGCCGCGTCGTTCGCGGTCCGCTCTGTCGGTCTCCGGTCGCTGGCGTTCGGGCTGCTCGCCGTGCTGGCGGTCTGGTCGGGAGACGTGCGGCTCTCCGCCGCGGGGCTGTCGCTGCTCGCCGGCGGTCTCGTGCTGCACGCCCTGGCGGTACGGGCGCTCGGCCTGACGCGCACCTGCTACGGAGTGGAGCTCGGCGCGGTGCCGCGGGCGGCGGTCACGACGTTCCCGTACAACACGATCGCGCACCCGATGCACGCCGGCAGCGTCATGCAGTTCGCCGGCGCGGCCATCCTGTGCCCGGCCCTCGGGGACCAGTTCCCGCTGCTGATCGCGGGCCACGTCGCCCTGACGGTGCTGACCGCGTTCGTCGAGCACGTCGACCTGCACGTCGAGCCGCGGACGTTCCGCGCGATCGTGGACCGGTTCTCCGACGAGGACCGGCGGCGGACGGTCGACGCGGTGCGGGATTGGTCGCTACGGCATTTCAGCCGGCACCTGCATCGGGAATGCTCGATGCACCGCTACGTTGAGACGCTGCCGCGCGAGATCCTTCCGCGCATCGACGAGCTGCGCTACGCGGACGAGGTGCTGGGGCCGATCCGGTCGGCGTTCCCCGGCAGCGCGCTCATTCCGCTGCCGATGACCGACGAGATCTACGTCTCCCGCTACAACCACGACCGCGGCGGCGACCAGGGCCTGTTCGACCGCCACTACGACGGCAACCTGCGCTTCCTGCCGGGCGGCTCGGTCGTCCGCTCGCTCATTTACCTGTCGGCCGACGACCGTTTGGAGGTGGTCTTCGACACCAGCGGCACGCAGGCCAACATGCGGACCTACACGTTCGGCCTGCTGGACTTCCACAACGAGCTGCACTGGGTGAACGGGTCGTACGAGCCGGACCGGCCGCCGCGGGTCCTTCTCAAGTGCAACTACTACGTCGACCACTGGGGCTGGGCCCCGTGGCGGGCGTTGGGGATCGTGCTCAACGTGGCCGTGTTCTACGTGGTCAAGGCGTCGATGGAGTACAGCAAGAGCCCGCGGACGCCCGCGCAGCGCGGCGTGGGGTT
The DNA here is from genome assembly GCA_963665465.1 of Vicinamibacterales bacterium. Classification (GTDB taxonomy): domain Bacteria; phylum Acidobacteriota; class Vicinamibacteria; order Vicinamibacterales; family UBA8438; genus JAAXGX01. Next base: position 607,137 of record OY762226.1, on the reverse strand, counting down.
CGTGTGCAACCTGTTCCGCCGCCTCAACGTCGTCAGCCCCGCCGCACCGGTGGTCGTCGTCCTCGCGGTGCTCGCGCTGGCCGTCAAGATGGTCGCGGCGCCCCTTGCCGGACTCTTCTGAGTCACTCCCGCGTTCCCGCCGCCGGCTTGCGGCGCCGGGTGACCGCCAGCAGCGCGTCCGACACTTGCAACACTCCCGCCATGGCGGTCCGGTTCCCATGGCCGGCAAGGATGCGGCATGCGTGCGTCGAGCCGGTGACGGTTCGGGGAATTGTTCGTAACACCGGCCGCGTTTACCTGTCGCTAACGAATCGGTCACGGCGCCGTCAAACCGAGGCGCAACACTCGGGACGTGGCCGATACGTCGGGCGCTGCCCACCCGGGTTCGACGCGGATGGCCTGCGATGTCCACACGTTTCCCGTGCCGGCGAACGTGCAGCCCGACACCGTCGGCATCAAGAGGAGCGCTATGAGAGCCGATCTGCATGTCCACACCAGGTACTCGGGACCCTCGACGCTGCCGGGCCTAGGCCGCGTGCTGCGCGAGTCGTACAACACGCCGGAGCAGGTCTACCGCCTCGCCAAGGCGCGCGGCATGGACCTGGTGGCAATCACCGATCACGATGCTATCGGCGGCGCCCTCGTGCTCGGTGACCGCGACGACGTCATCGTCGGTTGCGAGGTAACGGCCGAGTTCCCCGACGAGCCGTTCTGCGTCCACCTCAACGTGCTCGACATCACGGAGACGCAGCACGACGAGATCCAGCGCCGCCGGCGCGACGTGCGCGACCTGCTGCCGTACCTGCGCGCGCAGGGGATATTCACCTCCCTGAACCACGTCGCCTCCGGGTGGAACGGACCCATCACGGGCTCGCACGTGACCGCGCTGCTGCCGTGGGTGGACGCCCTGGAGATCCGCAACGGCTCCCGGCTCGCCGGCCAGAACCGGACGGCGGCGAGTCTGGCTGCCGCCTACGGCAAGGTCGCGGCGGCGGGCAGCGACGCCCACACGCCGTACGCGATCGGCAGGACCTGGGTCGAGGCGCCTGCCGCCGCGACGCGCGACGAGTTCATGCATGAGCTGCGTGCAGGGCGCGCGCGGGTCGGCGGCGAGCACGGCGGCTACTTCCGGCTGGCCAACGACATCGTGCGCGCGGCGGCCGGCTTCTACAGCGATCGGTTCCGGATGCTCGTCCAGCGGCCCTGGTGCTGGGATCACCACGCACTCTGGTGGTGCGGGCTCGCCGCCATGCCGGTGGTCGCCATCCCGCTGGTTCTGGCCGTCGCGCACTTCGTGCGGGAGGCGCGGTTCAACCGGGGATTGCTTTTCGACCTGGTCGCGCAGCCCGCGTCCGCCGCGGTTCGCCTGCCGGAGGCGGCCTGATCGTGACCCACCAGCCGGTCCGCGTCGCGGTCTTCACCGACAACGACTTCGCCAAGGTCAACGGCGTCTCGAGCGCCGGCTCCCTTCTGGTGTCCGACCGGGGCGGACCGCGGGGCGGGTGGAGGACTTCGCCGACGCCATCTTCGGGCTGGCGTCGAACCCCGCGCGGCGGCGCGCGATAGCCGGCGCGGCGCGAGGCCACGCCCTGAGCCGCCGCTGGGCGCGGGCGCTCGCTCCGCTCGACGACGCCTACCGCAACCTCGCGGTGCGACGGCGTGCGGGAGGGGTAGCTCCGCCGCGCGCGAACTGCGCCGCGGCCATGCCTCCATCATGAACGATCTTGCCGGTGTCCTCCATTGCCAGGGCGCAGTCTTCCACGTCGCCTGACAGGTTCGGGGCGTAGCCCCGTCCGAATGCTGCCGGGTAGACTGTCCTGACGGAGGCCATGTCTCTCATGCCCGAGCTGATGCTCGTCGTCGGGTTCGTCGTGATCGCGTCGGCCACATGCTCCCTCTTCGAGGCCGTGCTCTACTCGGTCCCTGCCAGCCGCATCGCGGTGCTCGATCGGGCGGGGCACGGGTCGGGCCGCCTGCTCACGCGCCTGCGGGGGCAGGTCGACCGTCCGATCGCCGCCATCCTGTCGCTGAACACGATCGCGAACACGGGCGGCGGCGCGCTCGCGGGGGCCATTGCCGCGCGGGAGTTCGGTGACGGCAACGTGGTCTATTTCTCGGCGGCCTTCACGCTGGCCATCCTGCTGTTCGCCGAGGTCCTGCCCAAGACGGTGGGCGTGGTCTACGCCAGCGGCCTCGCGGCCTGGATCGCGTACCCGCTGCACGGACTGGTCGTGTCGTTCCGGCCGCTCGTGGCGTTGACGCGGGTGGTGACGAAGCTCGTTGCGACGGGATACCAGGAGCACCGCGTCTCCGACGAGGAACTGCTCACCCTGGTCGGATCGGGCCTGCGCTCGGGCACGCTCAAGCCGCACGAGGCGAGCGTCATCCGCAACGTGCTGTCGCTGGAGACGCGGACGGCGAAGGACGTCATGACGCCGCGGCCGGTGGTGTTCACGCTGGATGCGGGGGTCAGCGCGCGCGAGGCCGCCGCGCTCGACGAGCTGGGCAAGCACAGCCGGGTGCCGATCTACGACGCCGACCCGGACGACCTGGTGGGCGTCGTGCACCGGCAGGACGTGCTGGCGGCCGTCGCCCGGGACCAGTTCGACCTCACGCTCGACGACATGATGCGGCCGCTGCACTTCGCGGTCGACTCGACGCCGCTCGACGAGCTCCTGCGAACGTTCCTGGATCGCCGCCAGCATCTGGTGGCGGTCATCGACGAGTTCGGGGCGTTCGTGGGGATCGTCACGCTCGAGGACGTGCTCGAGGAGTTGATCGGCCGTGAAATCGTGGACGAGTTCGACCAGATAACGGACCTGCGGACGTACGCGCACCGGCGCCGGGACGAGATTCTCCGGCGGCGGGGCAGGGCGCTGTAGTCAGGGCCCGCCGGCGCTGGCGCGCCGGTCGACTTTCGGAGTACGCTGCGCTGTTGGCGCGCCGGCCGTCGCAGCGCCCGTTCCGTGCGGTCAGCGGGGCAGCACCCGCCAGACCACGTAGCCGACGAACCCGAGGAACGCGGCCACCAGGCCCTCGAGCGGCAGCAGCGACGGGGCGATGCTGCACACGACGATGAATCCGACCGTCATCAGTGCCAACTTCTGCATCGACCTGGTCTCGCGCACAACGATAGCGCCATTGGACGTAGCGGCTCAACCGGGCGCCGTTCGACGGGGCGGACCCGCGCCGCCGAGCCCGCGCCGCGGATCGTCCGGCGCATGAGCGAATGCGGTTTCTGCCTGCCCGCATCCCCCTGGCGGTAGCGCTCGTGCTCGTCGCGACGACCGTCGTGCGAACCGCCCAGGCGCCCGCGGCGGCTGACCGCGGCGTGCCGCGGGCCGGCGACCGCGTGGCCGTCGTGCCGTTCGTCAACATCACCGGCGCGCCGGAGGACGACTGGATCGGGGCCGGCGTCGCCGAGACGGTGGCGGTCGACCTCGAGCGCGTCGCCAGCCTCGCGGCGGTCGCCGCGGGCGCCGCGGGCGGTCTGCCGGCGCTGGAGGTCGGGCGCCGCCTGGGCACGCCGTGGGTGGTGGCCGGCGGCTACCAGCGCATCGGGGACCGCATCCGGATCACCGCCCGTCTCGTGCACGTGGCCAGCGGCACGGTCACCCGCGCGGCCAACGTCGCCGGTCCGCTCGGCGAGCTCTTCACGCTCCAGGATCGAGTCGCCGCCGCGCTGCTGCAGGACGACGCGACGTCCATCGTCGACCAGGCCGTTGCGGACGCCCGGCGCATGTCGCCGGCGCCACCCCCCGCGGAGAGGGCGCCTGGCGCGCGCGAGGCGCCGGGCGGCGGCGGCTTCGCGCCGCAGGTCTCCAGCGGGGCGATCGACGGGCCGCCGGCCCCGGTGCCCCCCGAGGTCATCAGTCGGGACGCGAACGGCCGGGCGACGATGCGCGCGTTCCGCCTGACGGGGGAACTGGACCTGGACGGCTCGCTCCGCGAGGCCATCTACGAGCGGATACAGCCGGTCAGCGGATTCGTCCAGCAGTTGCCCATCGAGGGCGCCCCGGCGACGGAGCGCACCGAGGTCTGGGTCTTCTACGACGACGAGAACGTCTACGTGACGGCGCGCTGCTGGGACTCCGCGCCCCCGGACCAGTGGATCGCCAACGAGATGCAGCGCGACGGCTTTCAGCTGATCAACAACGACTGGTTCAGCGTGGGGTTCGACACGTTCTACGACCGGCGCAACGGCATGGCGTTCCTGGTGAACCCCATCGGGGGCTTCTTCGACTACGAGATCAGCGACGAGGGGCGCCCGAACAACGACTGGAACCCCGTCTGGGACGTGCGCACCGGCCGCTTCGAGGGCGGCTGGACGGTCGAGATGCAGGTTCCCTTCAAGTCGCTGCGCTTCCAGCAGGGGCGGTCGCAGCTGTGGGGCATCCAGTTCGGGCGCCGCATGCGGCGCAAGAACGAGACGGCGCATCTGACGCCGGTGCCGATCGCGGCGGGCCCCGGCATGTTCCGCCTGTCGGCCGCCGCCACGCTGGTCGGACTGGAGGTGGCGTCGGAGAACCGGCGGCTGGAGGTCAAGCCCTACGCCATCGGCTCGTCGGCCACGGACCTGACGGCCAGCCCGCCGTTCTCGAACCGCGGCGCCGGCGACGCGGGCGTCGACGCCAAGTGGGGGGTGACCCAGAACCTGACGGCCGACTTCACCTACAACACGGACTTCGCGCAGGTGGAGGTGGACCAGCAGCAGGTGAACCTGACGCGCTTCAGCCTGTTCTTCCCCGAGAAGCGCGAGTTCTTCCTCGAGGCGCGGGGCATCTTCGACTTCGGGGCCGGGCCCAACGTGCTCGGGGAGGGCGGCGGCGGCAACAACGGCGGGCGCCTGCAGGGCCCGCCCGGCACCCGCTCCGGCAGCGACGTGCCGCTGGTCTTCTTCAGCCGGCGCATCGGCCTGCAGGAGGGGCGCACGGTGCCCATCGTCGGCGGCGGGCGGCTGACGGGCAAGGTCGGCAACCTCAGTGTCGGCCTGTTGAACATGCAGACCGACGACGCGCCCGACGCGAACGCGCTGGCCACGAACTTCACGGTCGTGCGCGTGAAGCAGGACATCCTGCGCCGCAGCCGCATCGGCGCCGTCTTCACGCGCCGCTCGGTGTCGCTGGACCGCAACGGCGAGAACGACGCCTACGGCGCCGACGCTTCGTTCGCGTTCTACGACAACGTGACCTTCAACGGCTACTACGCCCGCACGCGCACGTACGGCCGCGAGGGCGACGACGCGAGCTACCAGGCGGCATTCACCTACGACGCCGACCTGTTCGGCCTGCAGGTGGACCACCTGCAGGTCGGCAAGAACTTCAACCCGGAGATAGGGTTTCTGCGGCGCCTGGACTTCCGGCGCTCGTTCGTGGCGGCCCACTACCGCCCGCGGCCCGCGATCGAAGCCATCCGGCAGTTCACGTTCGGCGGCAGCCTCGACTACATCGAGAACGGCCGGCGCGACCTCGAGACCCGCGCGGTGCGCGGGCAGTTCGTGACCGAGTTCGAGAACAGCGACCGCGTGACCGTCGACCTCATGCGGAGTTACGAGCTGCTCGTCGAGCCGTTCGAGGTGGCCACGGACGTGGCGATCCCGGTCGGGGGGTACGGCTTCCAGGACGTCTTCCTGTCGTATCTCATGGGTCAGCAACGGCGGGTCTCAGGCACCGCGTTCGTGCAGCGCGGTGAGTTCTTCGGCGGCGACATCACGGGGTTCGGGTACCGCCAGGGGCGCATCGGGGTGACGCCGCAGATGTCGATCGAGCCGACGGTCCAGATCAACCGCATCAGCCTGCCGCAGGGGCGATTCACGGCGACAGTCGCGACCACCCGCGCGACCTACACGTTCACGTCGCGGATGTTCCTGTCGACGCTCGTGCAGTACAACTCGGCCGTCGACCAGATGGGGACGAACGTGCGGTTCCGCTGGGAGTACAGCCCGGGCAGCGAGCTGTTCGTGGTCTACAACGACCAGCGCGACACGACCCTGCGCCCCGGCCGGCTGCCGATGCTCGAGAACCGCGCCTTCATCGTCAAGTTCACACGGCTCCTCCGCTTCTGACGCCCGGTCCCCGATGACGATTCTCGCCCGCCAGCTGGGCTACTTGACGAGCCGCCGCGAGACGCGCGCCAACCTGACCCGGCTGCTGCGGTACCTCGGCTTCCTCGCGGTGCTCGTCAGCACCTACGCGGTGCTGTTCCACGTGATCATGCTGTACGTCGAGGGCCAGCAGCACTCGTGGATCACCGGGTTCTACTGGACGCTCGTCGTGATGACCACGCTGGGCTTCGGCGACGTGACCTTCGCGAGCGACATCGGCCGCGTCTTCAGCCTGCTCGTGCTGGGGTCGGGCCTCGTCTTCCTGCTGGTCATGCTGCCGTTCCTGCTCGTCCAGCTGCTCTACGTGCCCTGGCTCGAGGCCCACGAGCGCAGCCGGGTTCCCCGCGAGGTGCCGCGCGGGACCGCGAAGCACGTGATCATCGCCGAGTACGACCCGATAGCGGACGGGCTGGCGCAACGCCTGGACGCCGAAGGCGTGCCCTGCTTCACGATCGAGCCGGATCCGGCGCGGGCCGCGGACCTGCTGGAGCAGGGCATGCAGGTTATCGCCGGGGAGAACGACAGCCAGCTCACGTACGAGCGGCTGAGGACGAGTCAGGCACGGCTCGTCTTCGCCAACGGCACGGATACCGAGAACACGAACATCACCCTGATTGCGCGCGAGGTCTCCGCCGACGTGCCGGTCGCCGCCGTGGCCGAGGAGGAGGACTCGATCGACATCCTCGAGCTGAGCGGGGCGAACGCCGTGCTCCCGCTCAAGAAGCGGCTCGGCGAGTATCTGGCGAGCCGCGTGCACTCGGGTCGGGCGGAGGCCCACGTCGTCGGCTCGATCCGCGATCTCCAGATTGCCGAGTTTCCCGCGCGCGGCACGTCGTTCGTGCAGTCCACGATTCGCGACACCCACCTGCGGCGGCGCACCGGGCTCAGCGTCGTGGGCCTGTGGGAGCGCGGCTCGCTGCGGCCGGCCTACCCGCACACCGTGGTCAACGACGCGAGCATCGTCGTGGTGATCGGCACCTTGCCGCAGCTGGCCGATCTGAAGCGCCTGCTGCCCGACACCGCCGACTCGCCCGGGCCGGTGCTCCTGATCGGGGTGGGCAAGGTGGGCCAGGCCGCCGCCCGCGAGCTCCGCCGCCGGGACGCGGTGGTGCATGCCATCGATCGGAACCGCGACATGCTCGCGGCGATCCGGGACGAGGTCCATGCGGTCTTTCCGGGCGACGCCGCGGACCGCCGGCTCATCGAGCGCGCCGGCGTCACGCGGGCCGGATCGGTGCTGCTCACCACGAGCGACGACGCCATGAACAGCTATCTGGCCATCTACTGCCGGCGTCTCAATCCGGACATTCACATCGTCAGCCGCGTGACGCGCAACGTGGAAGCCATTCATCGGGCCGGGGCCGACTTCGTGCTCAGCGACACGACGCTCGGCGTCGAGGCGGTGATGTCCCTGCTGGACGGCTACGAGCCGGTGCTGCTGGGCGAGGAGGTCAGGCTGTTCCCGCTCGGCTTGCCGCGCTCGCTCGCCGGCCGGACCCTGCAGGAGTCGGGCATCGGATCGCGGACCGGCATGAGCGTGGTCGCCCTGCAGCACGACGATCGCTTCATCAGTCCGCTGACGGCCGATACCGTGCTGCCGGGTGGGGGCGAGCTGCTGCTGCTGGGGAGCCTGGGGCAGCGCCGCGCGTTCACGCAGGCGTTCCAGTAGGGGACCGGGCCACGCGACCCGGCCGGCGCGGACGCGCCGCGGCACGATAGCGATTCGGGATGCCCGCTCAGCAAGGTCCGGCTGACCGTGGCGATGTGGATCGGCCGGCTGTAGATCGTCGCCGTACCGGCGTTTTTCCGCGGGGGAGCGTAGCGCGCCGCACGCTGGCGCGCCTTTTTTCGGTGCGGGCGATCTGCTATCCTTCGCGCCTATGTCCCAGCCCATCCCCAACCGCTGGATCATTGCGGCCGCCGGCGTCGTCATGCAGATCGCGCTGGGTGCGATCTACGCCTGGAGCGTGTTCAGGACGCCGCTGGTCGAGGAGTTCGGCTGGTCGATTTCCGACGTCACGCTCACCTTCACGATCGCCATCTTCGTCGTGGGCTTCGCCACGTTCGGCGGCGGCATGTGGATGCGCCGGTCGAGCCCGCGGGTGGTCGCGCTGGCGGCGGGCGCCCTGTACGGGCTGGGCATCTTCCTGGCCAGCTTCACGAGCAGCCTGTGGTGGCTCTACTTCTCCTACGGCCTGCTGGGCGGCATCGGGCTGGGCCTGGGCTACATCGTGCCGGTGGCGACGCTGGTGAAGTGGTTTCCCGACAAGCGGGGCATGATCACCGGCCTGGCGGTAGCGGGATTCGGTGCGGGCGCGCTCATCACCGCGCCGATCGCGACGGGCCTGATCGAGGCGATCGGCGTGCTGAGCACCTTCGCGGTGCTGGGCGTCGCCTACCTCGTGATGATCGTTGCCGCCGCACTGTTCATGCAGGATCCGCCGGCCGGGTACAAGCCGGCCGGCTGGGAGCCGTCGACCGCGGGCGGGCGGCAGGCGGCGGGCTACACGCTGCAGGGCGCGCTGCGGAGCTGGCAGTGGTACGGGCTCTGGACGCTCCTGTTCCTCAATACGACAGCCGGTATCGCGATCATCTCTCAGGCGGCCCCGATGGCGCAGGAGATCACGGGCGTGACCGCCGCGGTGGCCGCCGCCACGGTGGGGCTCATTTCCATCGCGAACGGTGTCGGGCGCCTGTTCTGGGCGTGGCTGTCCGACTTCGTCGGCCGGCGCGCCGTGTTTCTCAGCATGTTCCTGCTACAGGCCGTCGCGTTCTGGCTGCTGCCGCTGGCCGGCGCCCTGGTGGCGTTCTCGGTGCTGACGCTCGTCATCCTCCTGTGCTACGGCGGCGGCTTCGGCACCATGCCGGCGTTCGCGGCCGACTACTTCGGCACCGAGCACGTCGGATCGATCTACGGCCTGATGCTGACGGCGTGGAGCGCGGCCGGCGTGCTGGGGCCGACCCTGATCGCCAGGCTGCGGGAGAGCACGGGCAGCTACGATCAGGCGCTGTACATCATCGCCGGCCTCATGCTGGTGAGCGCCGTCATTCCGTTCATCGTTCGACCGCCCGTCGCCGAGACCAGCGCATCCTGAGCGGGGCCCGCGGGCGTTGTGGGCTCGACACATGACATGCCGGCGCCTGCGCTCGGTCGCGGCTCTCATGCTGTGCCTGGCGGCCGCATGCGGCTGCGACTCCAGGCCGCGCATCCGCCTGGCCACGACGACCAGCGTCGAGAACTCGGGGCTGCTGGCGGCGGTGCTGCCCGCCTTCGAGCGGGAGCATCATGTCCGCATAGATGCGCTGCCCATCGGTAGCGGCCGGGCGCTGGGCCTTCTGCGCCGCGGCGACGCCGCCGCGGCGCTGACGCACGATCCGCGGGCCGAGGCTGCCGCGCTCGAGGCGGGCGTCATCAGCGGCTATCGCAAGGTCATGTTCAACAGCTTCCTGATCGTCGGGCCGTCCGGGGACCCCGCGGGCGTCGGGCAGGCGTCGGGAACCGTGGACGCGCTGCACCGCATCGTGGACGGCCGGGGCCTGTTCGTCTCCCGCGGCGACGCTTCCGGCACCCACGCCCGCGAGCAGGAGCTGTGGGCGCTGGCGGGGCGGCGGCCGTCGCGGGAGCACCTGCTCGAGACCGGCCAGGGCATGGCGGCGACGCTGCGGGTGGCGAGCGAGCAGGGGGCCTACACGCTGACGGACGGCGCCACCTTCGAGCAGTTGCGGTCCCGGCTCGCGCTGACGAGCGTGTACGCGGGCGGCCCGGAGCTGGTCAACACCTACGCGATCTTCGCGCGGGCCGGCCTGGGTGGCGCCGAGCGGGAACTGGTGACCGCGCTGACGGACTGGCTCGCCGACGGCGACGGCCGGCACCGAGTCGACGGCTTCCTGATCAACGGCCGCACGGCATTCCGCGTCTGGCCGGCCGGCGCTTCCCGCGACCGGCCGGGCGATCGACCCTGATGCTTGCTGAGATCGGCAGAGCGCTGCTACTGATCGTCGGCGGGGACGTCGAGGTCTGGCAGGTCACCGGCGTCTCGTTCGGGGTCTCCGTCACCGCGGTGACCGTGGCCGTCGCGCTCGGCCTGCCGGCCACCTACCTGCTGGCGGCCGCCGGTCCGCGGAGCACGCGCATCGGCCTCTGGGTGGCCCACGGGCTGGCGGCGCTGCCGACGGTCGTCGTCGGGCTGACGTTGTACTTCCTGTTGTCGGCGAGCGGTCCCCTCGGGTGGACGAAGCTGCTGTATACGCGGGCGGCGATGGCGCTGGCCCAGCTCGTCCTCGCCCTGCCGATGGTCGTCGCCGTCGTCCTCGGTGCGCTTCACCGGCTGGCGCCCGCGGCGCGCGAATCGCTGGCCACGCACGGCGTGCCGTGGACGCGGCAGATGAGCTGGCTGCTGTGGGAGGTCAGGTCTGCCATCGTCACCGGTGCGCTGCTGGCGTTCGCGCGCGCGTTCACGGAGCTGGGGGCGGCCCTGATCGTCGGCGGTAACATCCGGGGGGCGACTCGCACGCTGACCACGTTCGTGGCGCTCGAGTACAACCGCGGCGACGATGCGCGGGCCATCGCGGTGGGCCTGATCCTGCTCACGGTGGCCGTCGTGACCAACTCGCTCATGCAGGCCGTCCTGGTGGAACGATGAGCGAGCCCCGGAGCCCCGTGCTGAGGACGCGCCGGCTGGCGGTCGGCTACGCCGGGAAGGCGGCCGCGACCATCGCGGATCTCGACGTGGTGGGCGGTGTCGTGTGGCACGTCACCGGGCCCAACGGCTCAGGCAAGACCGCCCTGCTGAAGACGCTCGCCGGTCTGCTGCGACCCGTCTCGGGACGGGTAGAGCGGCCGTGCGGGATGGGCCGCGGGGGCGCGATCTACGTCCATTCCGTGCCCTACCTGTTCTCCGGCAGCGTGCGGCGCAATCTCGATCTGACGCGGCCGGCGCCGGCACGCGTGCAGGGCATCGCGGACGCGTTCGGGCTCGCCGCGCTGCTGGAGCGCGAGGCCGCCACGTTGTCGCACGGCGAGCAGCGGCGCCTCGCGCTCGCGCGGGCCATCGTCGGGCGCCCCGCGATACTGCTGGTGGACGAGCCGGAGGGCGGGCTCGACGAGGACGCGATCGCAGCGTGGCGCGCGTGCGCGCTCGGGACCATCGAGGCCGGCGAGCCGGCCCTGGTCGTTGCGGCCCATCATCCCTGCGCGCTCGAGGACGTACCGGTGTGCGAAGTCCGTCTCTAGCAGGGCGTACGTCCGCGGCCGGCGTGGTCCTGTGCGGCGGGAGGTCGTCGCGCATGGGTTCGCCGAAGGCCCTGCTGGCCTTCGGCCCCGAGACGATGCTCCAGCGCGTCGTGCGTCTGCTCGACACGGTCGTCGCGCCCGTCGTCGTCGTGGCCGCGCCCGGGCAGCCGCTGCCCGAGCTGCCGGAGGCGGTGACGATCGCGCGCGACGCGCGGGAGGGTCGCGGGCCGCTCGAGGGTCTCCGCGCGGGGCTGCGGGCCTTGCCCGATACCGTCGACGCCGCGTACGTCACGAGCTGCGACGTGCCGCTGCTCGTGCCGGCCTTCGTGCGGCGCATGATCGAGCTGGCCGGCGGCCACGATATCGCCGTGCCGGAGACCGACGGCTTTGCGCACCCGCTCGCGGCGGTCTATCGACGTCGGACGCTGCCGCACGTCGAGGCGCTGCTGGCGCAGGACCGCCTGCGTCCCGCCTTCCTCTTCGAGACCGCGCGCACGCGCCGCGTCGCGCCGGACGAGGTGGCCGACGCGGATCCCGAGCTGCTCACGCTCAGGAACGTCAACACGCCCGCGGACTACGCCGGGGCGCTGTCGACCGCGGGACTCGGCTCCTCGCACCCCCGCTGACGGTGGTACTCGTCCACCACGGCCCTGAGCCGTTCCCGGCTGAGGGCCGCGGTCGGATCGTTCGGCAGGGCGCCCTGGAGAAAGCGCTCCGGGAGGGTGTCCTCGGCCGGCGTCCAGCCGGCGCGCCGGTTGAATCGCCGCTTGGCGTGCACGATCCCTTTGGCGGCCCGGCGCAGCTCGGCGGCGCTGGTGTCCCAGCCGGTGACCAGGTTCAGCATCTCCGCCGCCTCGCCGTAGAAGTCGTCGAACACGCCGCGCAGGAACTTGCAAAGGATGAGCGAGTCCATCAGGGCCGCCCGGTCCTCCGTGTCGATCGCGTGGCGCACGGCGTCCACGGTCACGTGCCGCCGATCGACGGCGTCCGAGAAGTCCACTTCGTACGCCCCGCTGCGGTTGTGGTCCGCGCCCCGCGTGCCGACGGCGAAGCCCAGCGCCATCGTCTGCAACGCGCGCGGCTCGTAGCCTGGAATCTCGAGTCCCTTCACCTGGGGCGCGAACCTGATGCTCCCGTGACCGATGGCCTCGGCGGCGCGGCGGCTGCCCTCGGCGAGCAGCCGTCCGATACCCTCGCCCCGACCCGCGAGCTCGATCGCGCGCAGCACCGAGTCGCCGCGGCCGAAGGCGAGCCAGGGCTCGTCGAGCCAGCCGCGCTCGACGCACTCCATGGCGAACGCAATCGTGCCCCCGGCGCTGATCGTGTCGATGCCCAGCTCGTCGCAGAGCTTCGACGCGCGCAGCACGGCGTCGGGATCGCCGACGCCGCACAGCGGTCCCAGCGCGAACAGGCTCTCGTACTCCAGCCGGGTTCCCGCGTCGTCCTCGATCGCGTAGATGTGCTCGCAGCCGATGGTGCAGGCCACGCAGCTCGCGCGCGTGCGGGCGTGGGTGGCGCCGATCTCCTCGGCCGAGACGCGCGCGGCCTCGTCGAAGGTCCCGGTCTGAAAGTTGCGCGTCGGCAACGCCCCGAAGCGGTTGAACGTCAGCAGATTGGCCGCCGTGCCCAGCTCGCGGTACTTGGCGGTCGCCGGGCCGAAGGAGCGTTTCGACAATTGCCTGCTGCGCTCGGTCAGCTCGCGGGGGTGCGCCCAGGCGACGTAGCGGGTCCCCCGCACGGCCACGGCCTTCAGGTTCTTGCTGCCCAGCACCGTCCCGCTCCCGCCGCGGCCGGCATGGCGGCCGTCATGCGAGATGGTTGCGTAGCGCACGAGTCGCTCGCCGGCCGGCCCGATGGACGCAATCTTGTACTCGGGTCCCAACCGGGTCCGCAGCTTCGTCTCCGCCTCGCCGCACGTGGCGCCGCGCAGGTCGCCGCCCGGGTCGAGCCGCACCCGGCCGTCGTCGATGACCAGCACCGAGAGCCGGGCCGCCCGCCCGACGATCACGATGGCATCGCAGCCGCAGCGCTTGCCCGCCAGCGCAAAGCCGCTGCCGGCGAGCGAATCGTTGATGCGGTCGGTCAGCGGGCTGCGGCTGACCACCGCGAACTTGGCGGACGTGGTCAGCGGGCTGCCGACCAGCGGGCTGAAGACGAAGATCAAGGGTGCGGCGGCTGCCAGCGCGTCCGGGCACGAGCCGCTCTCCTCCGCCAGCAGCCAGGCGCCCAGCCCGGCGCCGCCGATGAAGCGGCGCAGCACGCCGGCGGACAACGGCACCCGCTCGGCGCTGCCGTCGGAGACGTCGATGCGGAGATAGCTGCCGTGGTACCCGGACGGCACGCGTTGCTCCGATCAGCCCCCCGCGTCGGCGGAGAGGATAAGGACGCGGTCGGTCTCCGCGAGCCTCGTGAGTGGATCGGTCACGAACCGGTCGCCGTTCAGGTTGGCGGCGACGAAGGGTCCGAGCCGGTCGGTCTGCCCGGCGGCGACCAGGTCGGCGAGCGGCGGATAGCGGGCCACGAGCGCGTCGACGAGCTGCCCCAGCGTCGCCGCCTCTATTTCGAGCTCCGCCACACCGGCGCGCTCCCGCGGAATGCCGAGGAACTCGACGCGCATCACTGCCGCCATGATAGCACCGCGCCCGTCCGGCGGCGGCCGCGCTTGCTTCGGGATCACCCTTTCACTATCCTTGCAAAACTGCGACAAGCCGGGGTTGAGCCACTGCCCGGTCGGGATCGAGCCAACGATATGAGCCCAAAACAGCCGGCGATGCCCGCGCGCTTGCGCGCGACGCCCAAGGGACGCCAGGTCGACCCGCGGGCGCGCGCGGAGGTGGCCGAGCTGCTCGGCGATGCGCCGCGCCGCCGCGACCTTCTCATCGAGCACCTGCACCGGATTCAGGACCGCTACGGCTGCCTGTCCGCGCCGCACCTCGTCGCGCTCGCGGCGGAGATGGGCCTGGCGATGACGGAGGTCTACGAGGTCGCCACGTTCTATCACCACTTCGACGTCGTCAAGGAGGGGGACCCCGCGCCGCCGGCGACCACGGTACGCGTGTGCGACTCGATCGCCTGCGAGCTCGCGGGTTCGCTCGAGTTGCTGGCCAGCCTGCCGGAGACGCTCGGCAGCGACGTGCGCGTGCTCCACGCGCCGTGCATCGGCCGCTGCGAGACGGCGCCTGCCGCCGTGGTCGGACAGAACCCGGTGCCGCACGCCACGGCCGGGAAGATCGCGAACCTGGTCGCGGCCGGAGCGGTGACCCATCCGGCAGCCGGGGAGTCGCACCCGCATCTCGAGATCGTGACCCCCGGCCACGTCGACTACGCCGCATACCGCGAGCAGGGCGGATACGCGCTGGCGAAAGCCTGCAGCGACGGTGCGAGGAGCCGCCGGGACGTCATCGCGGCGATGCAGGATTCGGGACTTCGCGGCCTGGGGGGCGCCGGGTTTCCGGCCGGCCGCAAGTGGGAGCTGGTTGCCGCCGAGCCGGCGCCGCGCCTGCTGGCCATCAACATCGACGAGGGGGAGCCCGGGACCTTCAAGGATCGGTACTATCTCGAGCGCGACCCGCACCGCTTCCTCGAAGGGGCGCTGGTCGCGGCGTGGGCTGTCGGCATCGCCGAGGTCTACGTCTATCTGCGCGACGAGTACCACGGCTGCCGCGCGATTCTCGAGCGGGAGATCGCGGCGCTGCAGGCGAACCCGCCGTGCCCGCTGCCGCCCCTGCATCTCCGGCGCGGCGCCGGCGCGTACATCTGCGGCGAAGAGTCGGCGATGATCGAGTCGATCGAGGGCAAGCGCGGCGAGCCGCGCATGCGGCCGCCCTACGTGGCCCAGGTCGGCCTGTTCAACAGGCCGACTCTCGAGCACAACATGGAGACGCTCCACTGGGTGCGGGACATCCTCGAGAAGGGGCCGGACTGGTTCAGCGGCCACGGCCGTCACGGCCGCCAGGGGCTGCGCTCGTTCTCGGTGAGCGGACGGGTGAGGAAGCCGGGCGTGCATCTGGCGCCGGCGGGCATCACCGTGCGGGAGCTGATCGAGGAGTACTGCGACGGGATGCTCGAGGGGCACACGTTCTACGGTTACCTGCCCGGCGGCGCATCGGGCGGGATCCTCCCGGCGGCGCTGGGTGACGTCCCGCTCGACTTCGACACGCTGAACGAGCACGGCTGCTTCATCGGCTCGGCGGCCATCGTGATTCTGTCCGACCGGGACCGCGCGACGGATGCCGCGCGGAACGTGATGAAGTTCTTCTCGGACGAATCGTGCGGCCAGTGCACGCCGTGCCGCGTCGGCACTGCCAAGGCGCTCAAGCTCATGGAGCGGCCGCGTTGGGACGAGGCGCTGCTCGAGGAGCTGTCGCAGGCGATGATGGATGCCTCGATCTGCGGGCTGGGGCAGGCGGCGCCGAACCCGATCCGCTCGGTGGTCAAGTTCTTTCCGCAGGAGATCCAGTAACGGCTGCCCGCCGCACCGGGCAGCTCGGGGGCGACGATGGCGATCGACATCAGGGTCAACGGTGAGAGTGTCGCGACGGATACGGCGGCCACCCCCGTCGAGTTCACGCTGAACGGCAGGACCATTGCCGGCGGCGAGGACGAGACCATCCTCCAGGCCGCGCGGCGCCACGGCGTCGAGATTCCCCATCTGTGCTACAAGGACGGGCTCCGCGCCGACGGCAACTGCCGCGCCTGCGTGGTCGAGATCAAGGGGGAGAGGGTGCTCGCGCCCTCCTGCTGCCGCCAGCCCAAGGCTGGCATGGAGGTCACCACCAACAGCCGGCGGGCCCTGACCAGCCAGAAGATGGTCCTGGAGCTGCTGCTGTCCGACATCGCGGACCGTACCTACACGCTCGACTCCGAGCTCGACCGCTGGGCGCGGAAGCTGGCGGTGGGCGAGCCCCGCTTTCCGGCCCGCAGCCAGCCGGTGGAAGACCTGTCGCATCCCGCGATCGCCATCAACATGGATGCCTGCATCCAGTGCACGCGCTGCGTGCGCGCCTGCCGCGAAGAGCAGATGAACGACGTCATCGGGTACGCGTTCCGCGGCGAGCACTCGAAGATCGTTTTCGACCTCGACGATCCGATGGGCAACTCCACCTGCGTCGGCTGCGGCGAGTGCGAGCAGGCGTGCCCGACGGGCGCCATCATGCCCGCCCGCGACGCCGGCAAGATCGAGGCCGACAAGCAGGTCGACTCGGTCTGCCCGTACTGCGGCGTCGGGTGCCAGCTCACCTACCACGTCAAGGAGAACCGCATCCTCTTCGTCGAGGGGCGGGACGGCCCCGCGAATGCCGGCCGGCTGTGCGTCAAGGGCCGCTACGGCTTCGACTACGTGCAGCACCGGCACCGCCTGACCAGACCCCTCATCCGCAAGCCGGGCATGGAGAAGCACAAGGACTTCAGGGTCGACCCGGACGCGTGGGATACGGTGTTCCGGGAGGCGAGCTGGGAAGAGGCGCTCGACGCGGCGGCGAACGGCCTGCGGGCGATCCGGGACGGTCACGGGAAGCGGTCGCTCGCCGGCTTCGGCTCGGCCAAGGGCACGAACGAGGAGGCCTATCTCTTCCAGAAGCTCGTGCGCACCGGTTTCGGCTCGAACAACGTCGACCACTGCACCCGCCTGTGCCACGCCTCGAGCGTCGCCGCGCTGATGGAAGGCATCAGCTCCGGGGCCGTGTCGAACCAGGTGCGGGACGTGATGAAGGCCGAGGTGATCTTCGTGATCGGCTCGAACGCCACCGTGAACCACCCGGTCGCCGCGACGTGGATGAAGAATGCCGCCGGGGCCGGCGCGAAGCTGATCGTCGCCGATCCGCGCCGTACCGGTCTCGCGCGCCACGCGACCCACTACCTGCAGTTCAACCCCGACACGGACGTGGCCCTGCTCAACGCGATGCTGCACGCGATCGTCGCGGAGGGGCTGGTCGACGAGGCGTTCATCCGCGACCGCACGGAGGGCTACGAGGCCCTCGTGGAGAACGTGAAGAACTTCTCGCCGGAGGCGATGGCGCCCATCTGCGGCGTCGACGCGCAGACCATCCGCGAGGTCGCGCGGTTGTACGCGACGTCCAGGGCGTCCATGGTCATGTGGGGGATGGGGATATCCCAGCACGTGCACGGCACCGACAACGCGCGCTGTCTGATTGCGCTGGTGCTGTCGACCGGGCAGATCGGCAAGCCGGGCTCGGGCCTGCACCCGTTGCGCGGTCAGAACAACGTGCAGGGGGCATCCGATTCGGGGTTGATCCCGATGGTCTACCCGAACTATCAGGGGGTGGCCAAGCCCGAGGCGAAGGAGCGCTTCGAGAAGTTCTGGGGCGTCGAGCTCGATCCCGATCCCGGCCTCACCGTGGTCGAGATCATGCATGCCGCCAGGAAGCGCGACATTCGCGGCATGTACATCATGGGCGAGAACCCGGCGATGTCGGATCCCGACGTCGACCACGCCCGGGCGGCGCTCGCCGCGCTGGACCATCTGGTCGTGCAGGACATCTTCCTCACGGAGACGGCCTACCTGGCCGACGTCGTGTTGCCGGCCACGGCCTGGCCCGAGAAGGACGGCACGGTCACGAACACCGATCGCATGGTGCAGCTCGGCCGCAAGGCGCTCGACCCGCCCGGCGACGCGCGCGAGGATCTCTGGATCATCAACGAGCTCGCGCGGCGCATCGGCCTGGACTGGAACTACTCCCATCCGCGCGACGTGTTCGAGGAGATGCGCGGCTGCATGGACACGATCGCCGGCATCACCTGGGATCGGCTGGAGGCGGAGTCCTGCGTCACCTATCCGTGCGTGAAGGAGGGCGACCCGGGGCAGCCCGTGATGTTCGTGGAGAAGTTCCCGACCCCGACCGGACGCGCCAAGTTCGTGCCCGCGGATCTCATCTCCGCGGACGAACGCCCGGACGAGGAGTACCCGCTGGTCCTCATCACCGGACGGCAGCTCGAGCACTGGCATACGGGCGCCATCTCGCGGCGCGCGTCGGTGCTGGACTACATCGAGCCCGAGCCGGTGGCTTCGGTGCACCCCCTGGACCTGGACGAGCTCGGCGTGGCGCCCGGCGCGACGATCACCATCGAGTCGCGGCGGGGAAGCGTGACGCTGTACGCGCGGGCGGACGACGGCACCCCGCGCGGCGCGGTGTTCGTGCCGTTCTGCTACTACGAGGCGGCGGCGAACATGCTGACCAACCCGGTGCTCGACCCGGTCGGCAAGATCCCGGAATTCAAGTACTGCGCGATCCGGGTGACGAGCGGCGGTCCCGCGCCCGAGCGCCTCAGCTTCGGCGGCGGCTCGCTCCTGGAGACGGCGGGGGCCTGAGTTCAGACGGGGGGTTGGGCTTCATTCAGACGGGGCTACGCCCCGAACCCCCGGCGTTCGCTTGCGGGGGCCCCTTCGCCCGGCTTCATTCAGACGGGGCTACGCCCCGAACCCCCGGCGTCCGCTTGCGGGGGCCCCTTCGCCCCGCGCCGCTTCCGCCGAGGCGCGCTGTGCGCGCCTTTCTGCTTGGTCTTACGGGGACTCGTGACCGTGAGCGGCTTCTAGCTTCTAGGAGTCTGCGCCGCAGAAAACCAGATGCGACAATCGTAGGCGAGATCGGACGACGAAAGGACTTGATGTCGACTACGTTCCGCCCCTACGCGCCGGATCAGTCGCTGCTGTTTCCGCCCGACGTGCGGGAGTGGCTGCCCGAGGGCCACTTGGCACACCACGTCAGCGACCTGGTGGACGGTCTGGACCTGACGGCGTTCTACATGGCGTATGAGGGAGACGGGCGCCGCAACGCGCCGTATGAGCCCCGGATGATGGTGAAGGTTCTGCTCTACGCCTACGCGACGGGGGTGTTCTCGTCGCGCCGGGTTGCCCGGAAACTGGAAGAGGACGTGGCGTTCCGGGTGCTGGCGGCGGGGAACTTTCCGCAACACCGGACGCTGTGCGAGTTTCGGCGTCGGCACCTTGAGGATTTCCAGGCGCTGTTCGTGGAGGTGGTCCGTCTGGCGCAGGAGTTGGGTCTGGCGCGCTTGGGGAAGCTGTCTATCGACGGGACGAAGGTGCGTGCGAACGCGAGCAAGCACAAGGCGATGAGCTACGACCGGATGCAGGAAGAGGAACAGCGGCTGGAAAGCGAGATCGAGGCGCTGTTGCGTCAGGCGGATGCGGTTGACGAGGCCGAGGACGCACGCTTGGGCGCGGAGATTCGGGGCGATGATCTGCCGGCGGAGTTGCACCGGCGGGAAGCGCGTCTGGCCGCGATTCGCGCGGCGAAGTCGCGCCTGGAAGCGAAGCAACGGGCGGCGGACGACATGCGGGGTCGGCAGCCGGGTCAGGACCGGAACCCGAAGGGCGGACCGCCGTACAAGCGGGCGTATGGCGAGCCGGACGAGAAGGCGCAGAGCAACTTCACGGACCCTGAGAGCTCGATCATGAAGACGAGCAGTGAGGGGTTCCAGCAGTGCTACAACGCGCAGGCGGCGGTGGACGCGGAGCACCAGTTGGTGGTGGCGACGGATCTGACGGCGAACGCGAGTGACCAGGGTGAGTTGCCGGTGTTGCTTGACGCGGTGCAGGAGACGTTCGACGCGCAGCCGGAGACGGTGCTGGCCGATGCGGGGTACTGCAACGAGCGGGACCTGAAGGACCTGGAAAAGCGGGGCGTTGACGGGTATGTGGCGCCGGGCCGGGAGGGCAAGCAGACGGCCGCCCGCGATCTGGAGAAACATCCGGCGACGGGTCGCATGGTGGAGAAGCTGGCGACGCCGGCGGGCCGGGAGGCGTATGCGAAGCGCAAGTGGTTGTCGGAGGCTCCCTACGGTTGGATCAAGCACGCGCTGGGCTTCCGGCGCTTCAGCCTGCGCGGACTGGCGAAGGTGCGCTGCGAGTGGGACCTGGTGTGCCTGGCGTTGAACGTCAAGCGCCTGCACGTGCTGAAGGCGGCGTAGGACACGGGGAATGAGGCTCGCAACGGCGGCAAATCGACCTGCACCGCGGTCTCTGACGGGCCATACTACGGCCCGCGAGGACCGAATTTTGCTCTCTGTTCGCCAACCACCGAACATCCATCCCGCCTTGCCGACCGGCGAAGCCGCCCCGACACGGAGCTCAGCGCGTGGGATGAGGACTCATTTCGTGCCGCAAACGTCCTGCGGCGCAAGCTCCTAGCGGCTAGCCTGAAGTTTCAGGGCCTGTTTCGGTCTAACTCATAGAATGGACAGGGGTTGTGGGATTTCCGGGGTGGCCTGAGGCGCGATATGTAGCCATGTATTGTGGCATTCATGGTGGTGCAGTAATCTTTTTATGATGGGAGCAGTATGCGATAATAGGTGGTCATGTATATCGAGAGCGTGCCCAACCGCTCCTCGCCGCCCGCAGTCCTCCTCCGAGAGTCCTACCGCGACGGCCGCCGCGTCAAGAAGCGCACCCTCGCCAATCTCTCCAAGCTGCCCCAACCCGCCATCGATGTGCTGCGCCGCGTCCTCCGCGGTGAGCAGCTCGTCAATCCCGACGACGCCTTCACCTGCGTCCGCAGCCTGCCCCACGGCCACGTCGCTGCCGTGCTCGGCACGCTCCAGCAACTCGGACTGCACACGCTGATCGCCCGGGGCACCAGCCGCCTCCGCGACCTCGCCGTCGCCCTCATCGTTGCCCGTGTCATCGACGCGCGGTCGAAACTGGCCACCGCCCGCGCCCTGACCGCCGAGAGCGCCGTGTCCACCCTGGGCGAACTGCTCGGACTCGGCGACGTCGACCCGCATGAGCTCTACGCGGCGATGGACTGGCTGGTCGAGCGGCAAGACGGCATCGAGCGGCGACTCGCCAAGCGGCACCTTCGAGAGCACACGCTGGTGCTCTACGACCTGACCTCCAGCTACGTGGAGGGCACCCACTGCCCGCTGGCCCAGCGCGGGCACAGCCGCGACGGCAAGAAGGGCACGCTGCAGATCGTCTTCGGGCTGCTGTGCACGGCCGAGGGCTGCCCGGTGGCCGTCGAGGTCTTCGAGGGCTCGACGGCCGACCCGCTGACGGTGGCCAGCCAGGTGGCGAAGATCCGCGACCGGTTCGACTTGCAGCAGGTCGTGCTGGTGGGCGATCGGGGGATGCTGACGGCGGCGCGCATCCGCGAGGACCTGGCGGGCGTCGAGGGACTGCGCTGGATCACCACGCTACGCGCACCGACCATCCGCAAGCTCGTCAACGCCGGCACGGTCACGCCGTCCCTGTTCGACGAGCGGGAGCTGGCCGAGGTCACCAGCGACGAGTTCCCCGGCGAGCGGCTCATCGTGTGCCGCAATCCGCTGCTGGCCGCCCAACGACAGCGCAAGCGAGAAGAGCTGCTGGCAGCCACCGAGGAGGACCTCGAGCCCATCGTGGCCGCGACCCGGCGCGAGAACGACCCCCTGCGCGGCGCGGCCGACATCGGCCTGCGCGTCGGGAAGGTAATCAATCGCTACAAGATGGCCAAGCACTTCGTGACCGAGATCACCGACGAGCGCTTCACCTATCGCCGCAACGAGGAGAAGATCGCGGCCGAGCAGCAGCTCGACGGCATCTACATCGTCCGCTCCAACGTCGAGCCGGAGCGCTTCGACGCGGCGCAGACGGTCCGCGCCTACAAGGACCTGGCGAAAGTCGAGCGCGCGTTTCGCTGCTTCAAGTCGGTCGACCTGAAGGTGCGGCCCCTCCACCATCGCCGAGCCGACCGGGTGCGGGCCCACGTCCTGCTGTGCATGCTGGCCTACTACGTCGAGTGGCACATGCGCCGGGCTCTCGCCCCGCTGCTCTTCGACGACCACGACCCGGCCGCGGCCGAGCAGCAACGCACGTCCGTCGTCGCCCCCGCCCGCCGCTCGCCCGCGGCGCTGGCCAAGGCCGGCCGCAAACGCACCGAAGACGACCTGCCGGTGCACAGCTTCCGCACCCTGCTCACCGACCTCGGCACGCTGGCGGCGAACACGATGCAGGTCGCTGGCGGCGACGCCACCTTCACGCTGCTGACACGGCCCACGCCGCTGCAGCAACGCGGCTTCGAGCTCTTGGGAGTGACGACCCGAATGTAGCCAGAACCGACACCCCATGAAACCGGACAACTAACATGACATCAGGGACTTACACGCGATCAGCGCCGAAACTTCGGTCTAGCAGCCTGCCGAGCGGTGGGTTTGCCGGAGGTCGGACTCGAACCGACACGAGGGGTGAACCTCACTGGATTTTGAGTCCAGCGCGTCTGCCAATTTCGCCACTCCGGCCTGGGGGGCG
The DNA here is from genome assembly GCA_963665465.1 of Vicinamibacterales bacterium. GTDB lineage: Bacteria > Acidobacteriota > Vicinamibacteria > Vicinamibacterales > UBA8438 > JAAXGX01. Next base: position 584,541 of record OY762226.1, on the reverse strand, counting down.
ACTCGCGCGGGGGGAAGCTACGGTCTGGCGGTGCCGTCGTGCCTCCACAGGTAGAGCGTGCGCGTGTTGCCGCGTACGTCCTCGAACCGGTCGACCTCATCGGCCGCCCAGTCGCCCATGCTGAAGGCGTGCGAGACGATCCGTGCGCCGACCGGAAGCTGCGACGTCAACAGCGGCCTGAGCTTCACGTTCGACGAGGACAGCAGGTAGAGCGTGACGACGGTTGCCTCGGAGACATCGACCGTCATCGCGTCCTGCTCCAGGAAGCGGACCAGGTGCTGGACGCCGGCCTGCTGCGCGTTGGCGTTCGATTCCGCGATCCGGCGCGGGTCGATGTCGACGCCTACGCCCCGGGCGCCGAAGCGCCGGGCGGCGGTGATGACGATGCGGCCGTCGCCGCACCCGAGGTCGTAGACCACGTCGTTCTCGGTGACGCCTGCGAGCTCCAGCATCCGGTCGACGACATCCTGCGGCGTGGGCACGAACGGTGCCAGGGTGGTTTCCTGGGCCGTCAGCCGCGGCCGGTCGACGAGCGCCCACGGGTACGCGGCAACCAGTCCCGCCACCAGCCCGAGCATCATCAGACGTTGGATCATCGCAAGACTCCTGTACGCGTGCCTACTTTACAACAGGACGCGGGCGGCGCGGGCGCCGGACCCCGACCGGCGCGCGGGATCGGCCGTGCCGGATTCGGTGTGGAGGAACGCCCAGCGGCGGCGCGCGGCGGTCGTTGGAACCGGGCAAACGGCTTGTTTTGAGTAGTTTCCGGTTGTCAACCGCAGGCGGTTGCGCTACAATGGGCGTCTGCCTGAAAGTCTGCGCGTCTCATCTTTTCCGGGAGGACACGTTGGAATTTGAGGTCGGGGACAAGGTCATCTACCCGAATCATGGAATCGGCGTGGTCAAGCGGATCGAGACCAAGACCATCCTCGGCACCACATGCGGCTTCTACTCGCTGCGCATGGCGTCCAGCGACACGACCGTCCTCGTGCCGATTGACAACGTGGAGAGCGTGGGGCTGCGGGGGGCGATCGCAGACCATGAAGTCAAGAAGCTCTTCACGTTGCTCGGCAACGGCAAGATCGAGAACCACCAGAACTGGAAGGGCCGGTTCAAGGACAACTCGGACAAGATGCGGACCGGCTCGATCTACGACGTGGTGGACGTTCTCAAGAGCCTCAATTTCCTGAGCCAGTCCAAGAACCTGTCGTTTCGCGAGAAGCGCATGCTCGATCGGGCCAAGTTCCTCGTCGTGTCCGAAGTCTCCGAGGTGACGAGCCAGTCTTCCGAAGCCATCGAGGAAAGGGTGAACAAGGCGCTCGACCGGTGCCTGGTCAATCGTGACCGCCAGGTCGCCAAGTCCAAGACGGCCAAGGCCGGGGTCAAGAAGGCCTCGGCCCGGGTCGCCGCGCGTCGCACGGCGCAGGCCGCCTCGTAGCAACCTTCCCCTTCGACGAATGCGGCGCGGCCCCTGCGTCCCCGGGTCGAGCCATTCCTGCATGCGGTACTGCAACGGCCCATGGCCGAGCTGTCGGGTACGGTAGTCGCGGCCATTCGCTCCGCGGCGGCCTACATCGGCGTCAGCTTGTGGGTCGTCCTCCTGGGCCCGCCCGGGATGCTGCTCGCCTTGTGCTTTCACTGGCCCGACGTCCTCTACAGGCTGGGCCGGGGCGGCGTGCGGCTCGGTCTCGCCGCCGCCGGCATCCGGTGCCGCGTCGTCGGCAGCGAGCACGTCCAGCGCGATCGGGCCGCCGTGTATTGCGTCAACCACTCCAGCAATCTGGAGCCGCCCCTCCTGTACATGGCGCTGGCGGCGATCCACCCGCGGCTCCGGATTCTCTACAAGGCCGAGATCCACCGCTTGCCGGTGCTCGGCCGGGCGTTCGACATCGCCGGCTTCGTGCCCATCGAGCGGCAGAACCGCGAGCAGAGCATGCGGGCGATCGACAGGGCCGCCGCGGGCCTGCGCGCCGGCGCCTCGTTCCTCATCTTTCCCGAAGGCACCCGCAGCCGGACAGGTCGACTGCAGCCCTTCAAGAAGGGCGGCTTCATCATGGCCATCAAGGGGCGCGCGCCGCTGGTTCCGATGGCGATTAGCGGCGCGCGGGCCGCGATGCGCCGGGGCAGCGCGATCATCAGGCCGGTGACAGTCAGCATCCGGATCGGGCCGCCGGTCGAGGTCGAATCGGAAGACCTGGCGGAGCGGGATCGACTAATCGAGCGCACCCACGCCGCCGTGCAGGCCTTGCTCGCGGCGGGGGCGTCAGCCGCCGATGAAGAAGGAGAGCGCCCAGGGTTGTAGGGGCTGGCCGTCGGTTGCCGCAATCCCGTCGAGCAGCCGCACGTCGAGCGAGCGGAACAGCTCGAGCTCCTCGTCGAAGCGGATCTCGAGCACGCGGTTCCGTGCCCGGTAGGCCGTCTCGAACGCGATGCCCTCCCCCGGATCCGTGTCGGCCCCCGCCTGCCGGGCGACATAGGACACGGCGACCCGCCCCTCGAACGATGAGGGGTCCATGTCGCGCGAGAACTGGATGCGGACCGTCGTGTCGCTGGGGACGTCGGTGTCGTCCGCCAGCGGCGCGCTGAAGATGACCTGGGGCGGGGGACCCCGGCGGGCCGCGACCGGCGCCGCCGGTCGGGCCGTCGCGGGGGGATCCGCCAGGGCCAGCTCGGCCGCGTCGATGACCACCATGCCGGCATGCGACTCGACGCGCCCGGTCACCCGCAGCCAGCGTCCAGTGTCGATGCGCGCCTGGACGTCCAGCTCGAACCCGTCCCCCTTCGGCTCCTTGCCGACCACCCACACCGCGGCGCCCACCGATGCGAGCACGAAGTCCCAGCGGCTCCGCCCGGCAGGCCGGGGCAGGTCGCCGTACAGATTCCGGCCCCGGAAGCGGCCGGTCACGGTGACGGCCCGATCGAGGTACGCGGCGGGGTCGAGCGCCAACGTGCGCAGCGTGACGGCGGGCGTCCCGGCCACCCCCCGCGTGGCCGCCGCCGCCAGCACCAGCAGCTCGCCGACGCCCGGCCAGGACTTGCCGAGGAGCGACTCCGAGAGCCGCGCGAACGGCAGGTGGCCCGCGCGGGAGTCGTCGGGCTCGAGCCGCCCCACGTCGTAGAATCGTCCCGACACCTCGAGACGCTCGGCCGTACCCGCGAGGGGCGGCGGCACGTCGAGCGCTACCAGGCGGTCTTCGCCGTCGACCAGGTACGTGAGCACACCCTCGCGCACCGCGTCGGCCTGCACGACGACCTCCTGGCCGTGGAAGAAGATGGGCGAGCTCGACAGGGAGGCGAGGGTCGCGGCACGGCGGCCCGCGGGCTGGGCGTGGCCCGTCCACGGGAGGGTCGAGGACGCGACGATGATCCAGAACGCGACCGCGGACCGTGGGAATCGGCTCACCGGCAATGCTCCCGGGCCGTAAATCGCAGCCCTGCCGCATCTTAGCACGCGCCAGGCGGCCGCGCGCCTTGACCGGTGCCGGCGGGGGCCATAGAATCGCAGCCCATTCCTGTGTCCGATGTCCGAGCAGATCTCCGAACCGACTACCAGCCGCTTGTCTCTCTATCTCCGTTTCCTCAACGAGCTCGACGGCAAGGGCGTGAAGACGGTGTCGTCGAAGGCGCTGGCGGAGCAGTTCGGGCTGAACGCGGCCCTGATTCGGAAGGATCTGTCGCATTTCGGCGATCTGGGCGTCCGCGGCGTCGGCTACGTGGTGGAGGATCTCCGGCGGGAGCTGCGATCGATTCTCGGTCTCGACCGCCGGCTCGGCGTGGCCATCGTCGGCGCGGGCAACCTGGGGCTCGCGCTGGCCGACTATCCGGGCTTTCGCCAGGAAGGATTTCGAATCGTCGCGTTGTTCGACAATCTGCGGGAGAAGGTCGGCCGCATCTCCCGCAGCGGGGTCACCATCTACGATATTGGTGACCTGCAGCAGGTGGCCCGTCGCGAGGGGATCACGATTGCGGTCATCGCCGTGCCGGAGGCATCGGCACGGGACGTCGTGCAGACCGTCGTGCAGGCTGGAATCAAGGCGATCCTCAACTTCTCGCCGGGAGCGTTGCGCGTGCCGCCGCACGTCAAGCTGAAGAGCGTCGACCTGACCGTCTCGCTGGAGAGTCTCTCGTTCTACCTGGCCAACGGGGTGGGGCGCTGCCCGCAATCATGACCGGGCGCGGCCGGGCACCGGAAGCGGCGGGCGGCGGGCAGGCGGGCGGCACGCTCTCGCATGTCGACGCCAGCGGCCGTGTCCGCATGGTCGACGTCAGCGGCAAGGATCCGACCACGCGGGTGGCCGTCGCGCGCGGCCACATCCGCGTGAGCCCCGAGGCGCTGACCCTGGTGCGCCGTGGCGCCGTGGCCAAGGGCGATCCGCTTCAGGCGGCCCGCATCGCCGGCATCCTGGCCGCCAAGCGCACGGCGGAGCTCATTCCCTTGTGTCATTCCATCCCCCTGACCCACGTGGAGGTCGACCTGCGGGAGCAGGCCTCGGGGTACGATATCGAGGCGCGCGTCACGACGACGGCCCGCACGGGCGTCGAGATGGAGGCGCTGACGGCCGTGTCGGCTGCCGCGCTCACCGTGTACGACATGATGAAGGCCGCCGATCGGGCAATGGTGATCGGCGAGATCCGCCTGATCGAGAAGACGGGCGGTCGGTCGGGAACCTATCGGGCCGGGTGATGCCATGGACGAGCCGACGATTTCGACACTGGCCGATCTTCCTTCGCATGTTGCCGGTCGCTACCCGAAGCCGGAGCTGGTGCGGCGCTGCACGGCGGACGGCTACGACACCTACGCGAGCCGCGAGCTGTTCGAGCAGGTCCGGGACCTCAGCCTGGGGCTGACGGGGCTCGGGGTGCGTCCCGGACGGCGGGTGGCCCTGCTCAGCGAGAGCCGTCCGGAGTGGGTGATCGCCGACCTGGCGATTCTCACGTGCGGCGCCGTCACGGTGCCGATCTACCCGACCCTGCCGGCCGAGCAGGTCAAGTACATCCTGGCGGACGCCGGGGCGACGGTGGTCGTGGCCGCCGACGAGACGCAGGCGGCGAAGGTGCGCGCCGTGTGGTCCGAGCTGCCGGATCTGCGGGCGCTGGTCGTGATCGACGCGCCGGCCGACGCGCCGCCCGCGGGGCGCGAGATGACCTGCGCGGCGGTGCGGGCGCGCGGCCACCAGCGGCTGATGCGCGAGGATGGGCTGGCGCGGCGCCACAAGGAGGCCGTGGCGGCAATCGCCCCCGACCAGTTGGCCACCATCATCTACACCTCCGGCACGACCGGCGACCCGAAGGGCGTGATGCTGACGCACGCCGCCATCGTCGCCAACCTGACCGACGTGGGCACCATGGTGGGCATCACCGAGGACGACGAGGCGCTGTCGTTCCTGCCGCTGAGCCACGCGTTCGAGCGCGTCGTCATCTACCTGTACCTGCTGAGGGGCACGACCGTGACCTTCGCGGAGTCGCTGGACACCGTTGCGCGCGACATGCAGCGCGTACGCCCCACGGTCATGACCGGCGTGCCGCGCGTCTACGAGAAGCTGCGCGCGCGCGTGCTCGAGGCGGTCGCGCAGGGGCCGGCGGTCCGGCAGCGGCTGTTCCATTGGGCCATGGGCATCGGCCGCGCGTGCAACGCCGGGCCGCTCAGCGGCAAGCAGCCCTCGGGATACGCGCGCGCGGCGTTCCCGCTGGCGGACCGGCTGGTGCTGTCCAAGGTGCGCGGCCGCACCGGGGGGCGTCTCCGTTACGTCGTATCCGGCGGCGCACCGCTGTCGGCGGCGGTGGGCGAGTTCCTGTTCGCGGTGGGGATCCCGGTGATCGAGGGGTACGGCCTGACCGAGACGGCGCCCGTGCTGACGGTCAACCCCGAGCGCGCACCGCGTCTCGGAACGGTCGGCAAGCCCCTGCCGCGGGTCGAGCTCCGGCTGGCCGACGACGGGGAGGTGCTCGCGCGCGGCCCGAACGTGATGCAGGGCTACTACGGCAAGCCCGAGGCCAGCGCGGAAGCGCTGGCCGGCGGCTGGTTCCACACCGGTGATATCGGACGGCTCGAGGACGGCTATCTCGTCATCACCGACAGAAAGAAGGAGCTGCTGGTCACCGCCGGCGGCAAGAACATCGCGCCGCAGCCGATCGAGCAGCGGCTCAAGCAGCACGCCCTCGTCGCGGAGGCGCTGCTCGTGGGCGACCGCCGGCCGTTCGTCGCCGTCCTCCTGATGCCTGATTTCGCCGCCCTCGCCACGGCGCTGCGCGAGACGCCCGATACGGACCGGTCCGCGCTGGTGGCCCGGCCCGATGTCCGGCGCCTCTTCGACGCGGTCGTCGAGGCGGTCAACGCCGAGCTGGCGCCGCACGAGCAGATGCGCAAGCACGCGCTGGTGCCGGCCGAGCCGAGCATTGCGACCGGCGAGCTGACGCCGACCCTGAAGATCAAGCGCCGCGTCGTCACGGAGAAGTGGCGGGATTACATCGAGGCGCTGTACGCCTGAGCAACTCGGCCGGGCAGACTCCCCAAGGCGCGCCTCGGCGGCAGCGGCGCGGGGCCAGGGGCCCCCGCAAGCGGACGCCGGGGGTTCGGGGCGCAGCCCCGTCTGATTTCAGAACAGGCGGATGTCCGTCAGCGGCCACCACCGCAGCTGGACGCGGCCGATGATGTACTTCTGCGGCACCTGACCCCAGTCGCGGCTGTCGGAACTGTTGTTCCGATGGTCGCCCATCACGAAGTAGTACGACTCCTGCACGACCTCCGGGCCGTGGTTCTCGTAGCTCCTGAACTCCGGCGGCACGTACAGGTCGGGTTGGGGCACCTCGTTGACGAAGACCTTGCCGCTCTCGATGCGGACCGTGTCGCCTTCCATGGCGACGATGCGCTTGACGAACGACTTGTCCGGGTCGCGCGGGTAGTACAGCATCACGATGTCGCCGGGCTGGGGCTCGCCGAAGAACTGGTACACGGCCTTGTTGACGATCAGGCGATCCTGGTCCTGCAGCGTCGGCTCCATGCTGCGGCCTTCGACCCGCGCCACCTGGAACCCGAACGTGACGATGAGCGTCGCGTAGACGGCGGCCGAAGCGAACGTCTTCAGCCACGTCAGCAGCTCCTCGCCGAATCTCCGCAACATCGCCTGCCGCGCGTCGGGCGGCTGCAGCTCCAGGCGGCCAAGCTGTCCGCCGTGCGTCGGCACCGGAATCCCGGCCGCGTCCACGGCGCCGGCGTCTTGGGCGGTCGCCTCGCGCCAGTCGGCCGGACCTACAGGTTCAGGTGCTCGCGCAACCGCTTCGTCTGGGTGCGGCTCACCGGGATCTCTGTTCGCTTGGCGTCCTGCATCTTCAGGATGTAGTTGCGACTGAACCAAGGCACAATCTCCTTGACCTTGTTGATGTTGACGACATGCGATCGGTGCACCCGCCAGAATACCGCAGGATCGAGATTCGAGTGCAACTCGTCCAGCGTGCGGTAGTTGGAGGTGCCGGTCAAGCTGCTGGTGACGACCGTAACGCCGTCGTCAGCCAGCGACGCATAGATGATATCGCTCGACGGGATGAGTCGAAAGTGGTCGCCGACCCTGACCGCGAGCTGCTCGCGGCGGACCTGCCGTTCGGCGACGTACTGGACGATGCGCTGCAGCTCGTCACGGGCCACCGCCGTCGCGCCGCGGCCCGCCCCCCGCTCGGACGAGAGCTGGCGCCGCACGCGCTCGATGGTCCGGTCGAGCCGCCCGGGCTCGATCGGCTTGAGCAGGTAGTCGACGGCGTTGACCTCGAACGCCTCCAGCGCGTACTGGTCGTACGCGGTGACGAACACCACGCGCGTGTCGACCTCGCGGGCCAGGATCTCGCGGGCCACGTCGAAGCCGGTCCGGCCCGGCATCTGGATGTCGAGCAACACCAGGTCGGGCCGCACCTGCTCGATCAGGTCGAGCGCCTCCACGCCGTCGCCGGCCTGCCCGGCCACCTCGACCCCGTCGAGGTGCTCGAGCTGGAAGCAGAGCTCGTGCCGCGCCGGGCGTTCGTCGTCGGCGACCAGCACCCGCAGGTTCATCATTTTTCAGACGGGGCTTTGCCCCGCACCCCCGGCGTTCGCTTGCGGGGACCCCTTCGCCCCGCGCCGCTCCCGCCGAGGCGCGCTGTGCGCGCCTTGCGCCGGCTGCGCCGGCGCTGCAATAGACGGGGCTTTGCCCCGAACTCCCGGCGTTCGCTTGCGGGGGCCCCTGCCTCCCGCCGAGGCGCGCCGTGCGCAGATTCCTAGGCCGTTGCGGGCTGCTCGACGTCCTCCAGCAGCGGGATCTCGATCCGCGCGCACGTGCCGTGGCCGGGCGTGCTCTCGAGCTGCAGGCGGTAGTTCTCGCCGTAGATCACGCGCAGGCGCTCATCCACGTTGCGCAGGCCGATGCCGCCGTTGCCGCCCTCCCCGGTCAGGGACGTGTCGCTCATGCCGGTGCCGTTGTCGGCCACCTCGATCACCGCGCGGCTTCCGATCCGCTCGCTGCGGATCGTCACGCGGCCGCCGCCAATCTTGTGGGTCAGCCCGTGCTTGATCGAATTCTCGACGAGCGGCTGCAGCAACATGCTGGGCATGACGACGTCGAGGCTGGCGCTGCCGATCTCCTTCTCGACGACCAGCGTCGGGCCGAAACGAACCATCTCGATGTCGAGGTACTCGTCGATCGCCTCGAGCTCCTCGCGCAGGGTCACGAAGTGCTCCTGGCTGCGCAGCAACCGCCGCAGCAGCCCGGACAGCTTCACGATGAGCGTGCGCGCCGTCTCCGGCTGCGAGCGGATGAGCGACGAGATCGACGTCAGGGTGTTGAACAGGAAGTGCGGGTTGATCTGGCTGGCCAGCGCTTCGAGGCGGGTCGACAGCAGCAGCTTGTCCTGCTCCTGCAGACGATGCTCGATCCGGGCCGTGTTCCAGATCTTGATCGGGATCGTGACGCTCAGCACGGTCGCCAGGATGACCACGGCCGCCAGCCAGGCGTTCGGCGGCTGCATGTGGAACAGGTGCGATCCGAACCGCAGGCCCAGGCCGAGGCGGAGCAGCTCGAGGCCCACCGGAGCCGCCAGCAGCACCACGTGCCAGTCGACCCGCAGCCGGCTCAGCATCCGCCACGCGTGGCGGTGCAGGTCGGTGATGGACAGCGGCGAGAAGCGCCAGATAACTTCCTTGGGACAGACCTCCCGCAGCCCGCCGCCGCAGAAGCCGCACCCGACCGCGAAAGGCATGGCGATTGCCTCGCCCCCCACCAGCGCGGGCGCGCCGGCCAGCGCGCCGACGATGGCGCCGGCATACGGCCCGGCGATCAACCCGGCCAGGAACGGCCCCGCCAGCGAGAGATCGCTGGCGTTGTAGCTGAGCAGCAGGCGTGCCGTGACGCCGCCGCACAGCGGCAGGCCGAAGGCCGCGGCGAATACCAGGCGCTCGCGCCACGCGCGCTGCTCGGTCAGCAGGATGCGCCGGAACTGGCGGAAGCGGACCAGCATCGTGGCCAGCGCCGCCACCACCGCCAGCTTGACGACGAGCGTCGTCAGCAGGAACTGGGTCGCCGAGAGCAGCTTCACCTCGACCGGCATCGACCTCGTCAACTATACCGGCATGTCGCCGCCCACGCCCGGAGCGCGCGTCGATCCACGATCTTCGGCAGCCGGAGCCGCCAAATGTATTACAATGCGACTGCCGCCGGGCGGCCGATGCTTGCCCGCGCCTCTCCGTATTGCTGCGGCGTTCACGGGGCGGAGCAGGGTCGCGCGAAGCCAAGGAAGCGGTAACAGTTGATTTCGTTGTTCGATCCGCCCGGATCGCGGCACAAGGTCGTAGCCAACCGGGGTGAGGAGAGCGTGTCTCGCGCGCTGTCCGTCACCGAAGTCGAGAACGACTTCGTCGAGGACGTCTACACCAAGATCTCATCCTGGTACGACCTGTTCTTCGGGCCGACGCTGCACGCCGGACGGCTCGAGGCGATCCGGCGCCTGCCGCTGCGCCCCGGCTGCCGCATTCTCGAGGTCGGCATCGGGACCGGGATCAACGCACCCCTTTACCCGCGCGACTGCTTCGTGACCGGCATCGACTTCTCCGCCTCGATGCTCGCCAAGGCCGGACGGCGCATCAAGGCGCACGGCGTGCGCAACGTGGATCTGATTCGGATGGACGCCGCGGATCTGCGCTTCGCCGACGAGTCGTTCGATATCGTCTACGCCCCGTACGTCATCAGCGTCGTGCCCGATCCCGTGCGGGTCACCCGCGAGATGCATCGTGTCTGCCGCATGGGCGGGCATGTCGTCGTGCTCAACCACTTCCGGAGCCGGAACCGGCTGCTGGCGCGGGTGGAGCGCATCCTGTCGCCGCTGACCGTGCACATCGGGTTCAAGGCCGACCTGGATCTTCCCGGGTTCCTGGCGCAGACCGGATTCGACCCCATCTCGATCGAGAAGGTCAACATTCCCCGCATCTGGTCGCTCGTGACGTTTCGCAAGGAAGCTTGAGGCGTGGACCGTTGCACGAGCGCGAGTTCTTCAACGAGCGGCCTGCGCAACCATCACATGCGGGTCGACGACATGCTCGCGTGCCGGAAATGCCGCCGGCGCTTCGAGAGCCCGTCGCACCAGAACCTCGCCTGCTTCTGACTCGTTTATAATCGGCGCAAATGCTGCAGGTGAAGCCGCGAGCCTGCGCCGCCCGGTCGGTCCGGACACCCGCTGTCCCGGCGGGGCCGCTCGCCGTCGCGCTGACACTCTGCGCGCTCGCGCCCGGGGCTCCGGCCGCACGTGCGCAACAGGCGGACCCCGCGACCGCCGAACGGGAGTTTCACGAGCAGACCACCCGGGCCCTCGCGCACGGTGAGCTGGACGAAGCGATCACGCTGGCGTCCGCGCGTCCCGAGACCGATCCGGCGGCGGCCGCCGTGCACGGCAGCACGCTCGTGCTGCGCGGCCTGTACCGCGAGGCCCGGGAGCGGCTTGCGCCGGTCGCCGAGGCGGCGCCGGACAGCGCGGCGGGGCTGGAGCTGGGCCGGCTGCTCCGGCATCTCGGCCGCGCCGACGAAGCGGCCCCGTATCTCGAAGGGGTCGCGGCGCGGGGGCTGCGCTCGAGACGACCGGTCGACAAGTACCGCGGCGGTCTGGCGGCCCGGGCGCTGGGACGCTACCGTCAGGCCAACGGGCTGTTGCGGTCGGCCGCGATCGGGGCGCCCGAAGACCCGGCCATCCACACGGCCTGGGGGGAGCTGTTTCTCGAGAAGTACAACCGGGCCGACGCGGTGCAGTCGTTCACCGAGGCCCTCGAGCTGGACGACGAGTGGGCGCCCGCGCACCTCGGGCTGGCCCGGGCGCTGGTGAACGAGAACCCCCCCGTCGCGCGGCGGTCGGTCGACCGTGCGCTCGAGATCGATCCCGACTACGTCGCGGCGCACCTGTTCGTCGCCGAGCAGGAGCTCGGTGATCGGAACGCGGACGCGGCCCGCGCATCCATCGACCGCGCACTCGCGTTCAACGAGGCCAGCCTCGAGACGCGTGCGCTCGTCGCGGCCATGGCCTATCTCGAGGATCGCATTGCCGACTTCGAGGCGGAGGTCGATCGCGCGCTCGCCATCAACCCCGCCTACGGCGACGTCTACCGCATCGCGGGCAGCCATGCGGCCCGGGCGTACCGCTTCGACGAGGCGGCCGCCCTGGTGCGCGAGGCTCTGGCCATCGATCCCGGCAACACCCGCGCCCTGGCGGAGCTCGGCATGCACCTGCTGCGCACGGGCGACGAGGAGGGCGCGCGCGAGGTGCTGGAGCGGTCGTTCGCGGACGATCCGTTCGACGTCATCACCTACAACCTGCTCGAGATGATGGACACGCTCGACGAGTTCGAGACGTTCGAGCGGGGCGACCTCATCGTGCGGCTGCACCCGACGGAGGCGCCGATACTCAGCGAGTACGTGCTGTCTCTCGCCCAGGAAGCGCTCGATGCCCTGGCGGCGGTCTACGCCGTCGAGGTCCAGGGGCCGATTCTGATCGAGGTGTTTCCGCGCCACGACGACTTCGCCGTGCGCAATCTGGGGCTGCCCGGCATGATCGGGGCGCTGGGCGCCTGCTTCGGCCGCGTGGTCACGATGGATTCGCCGCGCGCCCGCCCGCCCGGAGATTTCAACTGGCGGGCGACCCTCTGGCACGAGATCGCGCACGTCATCACGCTGCAGATGTCGAAGCAGCGCGTGCCGCGCTGGCTGACCGAGGGCGTGTCGGTGTACGAGGAGCAACGGGCCCGTCCCGCCTGGGGGCGCGATCAGGAGCTGGCGTTCGCCCGCGCGCTCAACGACGGCTCCGTGCTCTCGTTGCGGGACCTCAACGGCGGCTTCTCGCGGCCCGAGACCATCTCGCTGGCGTACTTCCAGGCTTCGGTGGTGGTCGACCACCTCATCGACCGCTACGGCCAGGACACGCTGCACGCACTGATTGCGAGCTACGGCGACGGGCTCGACACGGAGGAGGCGCTGGCCGGCGTCGGCCTCGACTTCGACACGCTGCAGGCCAGCTTCGACGAGGCGGTCGACAGTCGGTTCGGCGCGCTGCGCGAAGCGCTGCGGCCGATCGAGGCGGAGGCCGACCCGGCGCCGGAGAGCCCGGACGCCGCCGCGGGCGAGCGGCGAGCGCCCGACCCGGCGGAGCGGCTGGCGGCCCTGCGGCGCCTGGCCGCCGAGTACCCCGGCAGATTCTCCGTCCAGTTCGAGCTGGGCAAGGCGCTGCGCGAGGCGGGCGAGCTCGACGACGCGCTGGCGGCGCTCGAGCGCGCGTCGATGCTGGCGCCGATGGCCACCGGCATCGACAGCCCCCGCGGGGTGATCGCGGCGATCGCCCAGGAGCAGGGGAACCGGGACCTGGCCCTGCGCGAGCTGGAGCGCCTGCTCGAGTTCGACCAGACGTCGCTGGAGGCGGCGCGGCGACTGGCCGCGTTGGCCGAGGAAGCCGGGGACGAGGACCGGATGGCGCTGGCCTACGATCGCGTCGTCGGCATCGATCCGTTCGATCCCGTGCCCCACCTGGCGCTCGGCCGGCTGGCGCTGGCAAGCGGCGACGCCGCCGTGGCCATCCGCGAGCTCGAGGTCGGGCTGGCAGCCGGGCCGGTCGATCGGGTCTCGGCCCACAGCGACCTGGCCGAGAGCTATCTGCTGGCCGGTCAGCCCGAGCAGGCAAGGCGCGCGGCGCTGGCGGCGCTCGAGATGGCGCCGACCTATGAACGCGCCCAGGAGCTGCTCCTGCGCGCCATCGAGGCGGAGCCGTGACACGGGCGCGGCGGCCGGGGCGCAGCGCGGCGCTGCTCCTGGCGGCGCTCGTCGCGCCGCTCCTGCTGCTGCGGGCGCCGGCGGCCGGCAGCGCGCAACTCGTCCCGCCAGGCCTCGACGGGCTCGACTGGACGTTCGTCCGCATCCGCTACAGCTCGGAGCCCGATCGGCTGGCGCAGTTCCGCCGGCGGTACTGGAGCGATCCGTGGGCCATCGACGGCCCGGCCGCCGAGCAGAACCTGTCGCGCCGCATGGGACGGGTGACGTCGCTCGAGGTGAACGAGCCGCTCGTCATGGAGCTGACGGACCGGCGCCTCTGGGAGCATCCGTGGATCTACTTCGTCGAGCCGGCCAACATCGAATGGTCCGCCGAGGAAGCCGGGATTCTCCGCGAGTTCCTGCTGCGCGGCGGCACGGCGACCTTCGACGACTTTCACGGGCCGGTCGAGTGGGAGCTGGTCGAGCGGCAGCTCGCGCGGGTGTTTCCCGACCGGCATCTCGTGGAGCTGCCGCTCGACCATCCGGTTTTCAGCTGCTTCTACGAGCTCACGGAGTATCCCCAGATCGCCGGCCTGGGGTCCTTCTTCAACGGCGTGACCTGGGAGAAGGGCGGCCACAGGCCGCAGTTGCACGCCATCCTGGATGACGACGGGCGCGCGATGGTGTTCGCCAACTTCAACACCGACATGGGCGACGGCTGGGAGTGGTCCAACGCGGAGGAGTACCCCGGCTACGTGCAGTACACCGCCAAGTCTTACCGCATGATCATCAACGAGATCGTGTACGCGCTCACCCATTGACAACCGCGGGACGCCGCCCCGAACCCCCGACGCACACCGACACGCGATGGATTCGACAACCGCCGGGCAGGTCGCGGAACGCGTCATCACGGGGCGGGACCGGATCCTGACGGAGCTGCACAAGGTCATCGTCGGTCAGGACGAGGCCCTCGACCTGGTGCTGACCGCCCTGTTCACGGGCGGCCACTGTCTCATCACCGGCGTCCCGGGCCTGGCGAAGACGCTGCTGGTCAAGACGCTGGCGCAGGTGCTGCACCTGACCTTCAAGCGGATCCAGTTCACGCCCGACCTGATGCCCGCCGACATCACCGGCACCGAGGTGCTGGAGGAGCGCGAGGGGCACCGCGCCCTGCGCTTCGTCAAGGGACCGGTTTTCGCGCAAATCATCCTCGCCGACGAGATCAACCGCACGCCTCCGAAGACCCAGGCCGCCCTGCTCGAGGCGATGCAGGAGTACCACGTCACGGCGGCCGGACGGCTGTACGAGCTCGAGCGCCCGTTTCTCGTGCTGGCCACGCAGAATCCCATCGAGCTCGAGGGCACCTATCCGCTGCCGGAGGCGCAGCTGTCCCGGTTCATGTTCAACGTCGTCATGTCCTACCTCCCCGAGGACGAGGAGGTGCGCGTGGTGACCTCGACCACGTCCGACGTCGGCGAGACGCCCGAGCGGGTGCTCGCCGGCGCCGACATCCTGGAATTTCAGCGCCTGGTGCGGCAGGTGGTGGTATCCGACGAGGTCGCGCGCTATGCCGTGCGCCTGGTCGACGCATCCCGGCCGGGGCGGGCGAACACGCCCGACTTCGTCGAGCAATGGGTGCGCTGGGGCGCGGGACTGCGGGCGTCGCAGGCGCTCATTCTGGGCGGCAAGGCGCGCGCGCTGATGCAGGGCCGCTACCACGTGTCGGTCGGTGACGTGCGTGCGCTCGCCCGGCCGACGCTGCGTCATCGGCTGGTCACGAATTTCTTCGCCGAGTCGGAAGGCGTCGACGCGGAGCAGGTCATCGCCCGTCTGCTGGACGCCGTGCCGTTGCCCGCCAGCGGCATGTGACATGGCGACCGCGCCCCGCGCGAACGAGCTGCGCTATCTCGATCCGGCCGTCATCGGCCGCATCGGATCGATGGAGCTGCGGGCCCGGACCATCGTCGAGGGTTTCCTGATCGGCCTGCACCGCAGCCCCTACCAGGGCTTCAGCGTCGAGTTCTCCGAGTACCGGCAGTACATGCCGGGCGACGACACGTCGCTGATCGACTGGAAGCTGTACGCGCGCACCGACCGCCACTACGTCAAGAAGTTCGAGGAAGAGACCAACCTGGACTGCCATATCCTGCTGGACGTCTCCGGGTCGATGGGCTACGGCTCGGCCGGCGTCAGCAAGCAGGAGTACGGCGCCTACCTGGCGGCCTCGATCGCGTATCTGATGAATCGCCAGCGGGACGCGGTGGGGCTGCTCGCGTTCGACGAGCAGGTGGTCCGGCACCTGCCCGCGAGCGCCAGACCGGGCCACCTGCGCCGGGTGCTGCTCACGCTCGACACCCTTGCGTCGGGCCGCGGCTCGGACGTGTCGAAGCCGCTCAACCGGTTGGCCGAGGCGCTCTCCAGGCGCGGCCTGGTCGTGCTGATCTCCGACCTGCTGGACGAGCCGGACCACGTCGTGCGCGGCCTCCGGCATCTTCGGTTCCGGGGCGCCGACGTGGTCGTGTTCCAGGTGCTGGATCGTGCGGAGCTGACGTTTCCGTTCGAGAGTCCCGCACGCTTCCGCGACCTGGAGACGGACGCGGAGGTGGCCGCCGTGCCGCCGCTGGTGCGCGGGCACTACCTGCAGGAGCTGCGCACCCTGCTGGCGCGCTACCGGCGCGAGCTGCGTCTGGCGGGCATCGACTACTGCCTGGTGGACACGTCGCAGCCGCTCGACGTGGCGTTGCTCGCGTACCTGTCGGCCAGGAGCCGACGCCACTAAGCGTCTGCGGCGGGCGCGGCGCGGGGCGCAGGGGTCCCCGCAAGCGGCCGCCTGGGGTTCGGGGCTCAGCCGCGTCTGAATGCAGCGCCGGCGCAGCCGGCGCCAGGCGCGCACGGCGCGCCTCGGCGGGCGCGGCGCGGGGCATTGGGGTCCCCGCAAGCGGCCGCCGGGGGTTCGGGGCGCAGCCCCGTCTGAATGAAGATGTCGTTCCTGTTCCCCGCGTTCCTCGCCGGCGCGCTGGCGATCGCCATTCCGATCGTCCTGCACTTCGCGCGGCGTGAGGCCGCGCCGCGCCTGCCGTTCAGCGACGTCCGGTTCCTGCAGCGCGTCCCGCTCGTGCAGGCGCATCGCCGGCGCATCCGGGAGTGGCTGCTGCTGGCCCTTCGCATCGCCGCGCTGCTGCTGCTCGCGCTCGCCTTCGCGCGGCCGTTCTTCGACGCGACCGGCCTCGCGGGCCGGCCGGTGACCATCGTGGCCGTCGACCGTTCCTTCAGCATGTCGCAGCCGGGCCGCTTCGAGCGCGCGCGCGCGGCGGCGCGCGCCGCTATCAGCGAGGCCCCGCCGGGCGATCTGGTGGGGCTGGTGATGTTCGACGATCGGGCGCGGGTCGCCGCGGAGCCGACGGCCGACCGCGCGGCCGCGACTGCGGCGCTCGAGCGTGCCGCGCCCGGTTTTGGCGCGACCCGCTACGCGGCGGCGCTCGCGGCCGCGGCGCGCTCGATCGGGTCGCGGGACGGGCGCATCGTGGTGATCACCGATCTGCAGCGCACCGGCTGGGAGGCTGCCGGCGCGGGCGTCGTGCCGCCGGGCGTCACGGTCCGGACCGTCGACGTCGGGGCCGCCGGTTCCAACCTGGCGGTGACGGCGATCGAGATCGGCCCGGCAGGCGCGGCGGCGGTGGTGGCGAACACGGGCGCGCGGACGCGGTCGAGCACGGTCGCCCTGCGCGTCGACGGCAACGCGGTGGAGTCGGCGGCTGTCGAGCTGGCGCCCGGTGCGATCACCCTGAGCTTCGACGCGGCGCCGCCGTCCGCGGGCGTGCTCGAGGTGGCTGTCGACGATCCCGGGGGATTGTCGGCGGACGACCGACGCTACTGGCTGCTCGACGGGCCGGCGCCGCTCGCGATTGCGCTCGTGACGGCCGACGCGCGCGCCGAGGCCGGCGCGTTCTACCTGGAACGGGCGCTGCTGGCCGCCGGCGACGACAGCCCGTTCGTCGTCCGTCAGCTCGCGCCGGCGGGCATCTCGGCGGCCGCGCTGGACGGCGTCGCGGCCGCGCTGCTGCTCGAGACCGCGGGCTTCGGGCGGTCGGCGCGGGCCCAGTTGGCGGCCTACGTGAACGCGGGCGGCGGACTGCTGATCGCGTTGGGGCCACGGTTGGATCCGGCGCTGGTCGCGGAGTTTCTCGGAACAGACCCGGCACCGGCCCCGCACGGCGGTGACGGTGCGCTGACCTGGTCGGTGACGGCGACGCGTCATCCGCTGTTCGCGGCGTTCGACGGGCTGGCAGGCGTGCTGGGGCAGGTGCGTTTCCGGCAGGCCATGCGCGTCGGCGGGGCCGACGGCCGCGTGCTCGCGGCGTTCTCGGACGGCGCGCCGGCCCTGGTGGAGCGGACGGCGGGCCGCGGCCGCGTCCTCGTCTTCGCCTCCGATCTGAACAACGAGTGGAACGACTTTCCGCGGCAGTCTACCTTCGTGCCGTTCGTGCACGAGGCGGTGCGCTACCTCGGCGGCCGGCGCCGGCCGGTGCGCGAGCTGCTCGTGGCCGATGCGCCGCGGGGGGTCGAGCCGCGGCCCGGCGCGACCGTCGATCCCGCCTCCGGCCGTCCGATCGTGCTCAACGTCGATCCTCGCGAATCCGATCCGTCGCGGCTGACGGCGGCGGAGTTCGGCGCCCGCATCCGCCGGGCGGCCGTGCCGGCCGACGCCGCGGCGTCGGAACCGGTCGATGCCGCCGGCCGCGAGGCCGAGCAACGCTACTGGTGGTACCTGCTGCTGGCCATGGCATTCGTGCTGGTTGCCGAATCCTGGCTCGGCCGCACCGCGGCGTGACAGAATGAAGGCCACGACACGAGAGGCAGGGCCTACCGTGCAGCAGACCGCTCTCGACGACCTCGCCGTGCTCCTGGCGCGGGTGCGCCGGCGATGGCTGACCAGGCGCTCGATGCAGGCGGCCGCCCGGGTCGCCGGCGCGACGGCCGGCCTGCTCCTGATCGTCCTCTTGACGGATCGTGCGCTGCGGCCGGTGGACGCGGTGATGGTCTGGCTGTTCGCCGCCGCCCTGGCACTGGCGGCCGGCCTGGCCGCACGCGCGCTGTGGCGGCTCCGCCGCGGTCCGAGCAACCGGCAGGTGGCGCGCTACATCGAGGAGCGCTGTCCGACGCTGGAGGATCGGCTGGTCAGCGCCGCGGACGTCGCGGCCGGCAGCCGGCCGTCGGTGCTGCGCGACCTGTTGCTGGGCGACGCCGCGCGTACCGCGCGCGGGGTCGACATCGAGCGCGTGCTGCCGCGGCGGGACGTGCTGCTGGCCGCCGCCGCCGGCGGCCTGGCGGTCGGCGCGCTGCTGCTGCTCGTCGGGCTGGGCGGCGGTCCGCTCGGCCGCATCGCGCGCACGGCGTGGCTCCACGCATTCCCGTACGGCGCCGTGTTGCAGGTCGACCCCGGCGATGCGCGCGTCGTCGCGGGCCGGCCGCTGCGGCTGCGGGCCGTCCTGCGGACCGGCGTCGGGGGCGGCACGCGGTCGCTGCCCGTCGTCACGCTGACGGCCGGCGACGGAACCGAGCGGGCCCTGGAGATGACGGCCGCCCGCGAGGCGTACCAGCTCGACCTGCCGGCGGTCGACGCCAGCTTCACCTACCGCGTGCGGGCGGCGTCGCTGACGTCGGACGAGTACGCGGTCACGGCCCTCTTTCCGCCGCGGGTGAGCCGCATCGACGTGGCGTACGAGTATCCGGCGCATACCGGGCTGCCGTCGCGCGTCGAGGC
This sequence comes from Vicinamibacterales bacterium, assembly GCA_963665465.1. Classification (GTDB taxonomy): domain Bacteria; phylum Acidobacteriota; class Vicinamibacteria; order Vicinamibacterales; family UBA8438; genus JAAXGX01. Next base: position 565,536 of record OY762226.1, on the reverse strand, counting down.
CGACGGCGGAGACATTCACGCGCCGGCCGGCACCCGCGTGACCGTTGCCGTGCGCACGAGCAAGCCGGTCGACCGCGGCTGGCTGGAGCTGGGTGCCGGGACGCGCCTCCCGCTGGAGGCGGTCGACGGCGCCCTGGCGGCCTCGTTCGAGGTGCTCGCGGACGATACCTACCGCGTCCGGGTGCACGACGCGGACGGTCTGACCAACCCGCGCGGCGGCGACTACTTCGTCCGGGCCGTGCAGGACCGCGCGCCGGGCGTGGAGATCCTGCGTCCCGCGGGGGATCGGGAGATCACGCCCCTCGAGGAGGTCGCCGTCGAGGCGCGCGCCGCCGACGACTTCGGGCTCGAGAGCTTCGAGCTGGTGTACGGCGTGATGGGCAAGCCGGAGCGGGTCGTCAGCCTGGGCGTCGCGGCGGGCGCCACCCGGGCATCCGGCACCCACACGATCTTCGGCGAGGATCTGCGGCTGCAGCCCGGCGACTTCATCACCTATCACGTGCGCGCGCGGGACACCGACGCGGGCCGTCCCGAGGTCCGCAGCGATATCTACTTTCTCCAGGTGCGCCCCTTCGACAGGGAGTTCGAGGAAGCGCCGAGCCAGGGCGACACGGGGCCGGAGACGGAGGATCTGCGGAGGCTCGCGGAGGTGCAGAAGGAGATCATCGTCGCCACGTGGAAGCTGGACGGCGAACCCCCCGCGGACCGCGCCCGCGACGACGTGGAGACGGTGGCGGACGCGCAGGGCGATGTGCGGCTCGCGGCCCAGCTGCTTGCGGCGCGCCTGCGCGGGCCGGTGCCGCAGGTGGGCGCCGGGGACGCGCCGGGCGGCGACGCGCTCGGCCTCGCCATCGACGCGATGGCGGCGGCCGAGACCGAGCTGCGCGAGTTGCGCACGGCGGCCGCGATTCCTCCGGAGATGACCGCGTTCAACCAGTTGCTCAGGGCGCAGGCCCGCATGGGCCGCACGCAGGTGACTCAGCGCGCCAGCCGGCCCGGACCGGGCGGCGGCGTGGGTGCGCGGGAAGACCTGTCGGCGCTCTTCGACCGCGACCTGAAGCGCGATCAGCAGACGAACTACGAGCACCGATCGTCGCCGGGAGGCGCCGGCGAGGAGCGGGAGGAGGACGAGGTCCGGCGCCGCCTGCGCGCGCTGGCCGAGCGCCAGGCGGCGCTGAACCGGCAGCAGCAGGAGCTGGCGCGGGAGCCGGCGCCCGAAGCCGCCGAGCGCAGGCGGCGCCTCGAGCGGCTGGCGCGCGAGCAGGAGGAGATCCGGCAGCGGACCGAGGAGCTGCGGCGCGCAATGGCGCCGTCCGGCGGACCGGGAGACCCGCGACCCGAGCAGGGGCAGGCCGCCGAACAGGCCATGCGGGACGCCCTCGAACGGATGCAGCGCGCGGCCGGCGAACTGGGGCAGGGCGACGTGTCGCAGGCGGCGCAGGAGGGGCGGCAGGCGCTCGACGGCCTGCGCCGCCTGGGACAGCGATTGGGCGGCGAGCGCCCGGCCGGGCAGGGTGCGCAGGACGACCTGCAGCTCGAGGCGCAGCAGCTCGCGGCCGCGCAGCGCGAGGTGGCGGAGGCCGCCGGTCGCGGCCGGCGTGCGGACCGCACGACCCGCCGGCAGCTCGCCGACCGGGAGGACCACCTGGCGGAGCGGGTCGATTCGCTCGCGGAGCGGATCGAGCAGTTGCAGCGCGCCGCGGACCCCGCCGGGCAGGCGGCGCTGGACGCGGCCGCGCGCGAGCTGCGACAGGAGGAGGTGGCGCGGCGGATGCGCGCGTTCGCCGCGGCGCTGCGCGAGGAGGACGGCAGCGGCGCCGCCGACCGCGAGGCCAGCGGACCCAAGCTGCCGGCGGCGCTGGCCGCCGCGCTGCAGCGCGTGGCGGCGGAGCTGGCGGGCGCGGGGCAGCCTGACGAGAACGCGCGGCGCCTGGCTGAGGAGCTGGCGGAGTCCCAGCGGCTGCGGGAGCGGCTCGCCCGCATCGAGGAGCAGCTCGCCGACGCCGCGCCGGGACCGCGGTCGGGCGCGCGGCCGGAGGGGCAGGAGGCCGGATCGGGCGCCGGGCTGGGCGAGCTCGCCGACCTGCTGGAGCAGCTCGGCGAGGGGCGGCCCGACCTGGCGCGGGATCTGGAGCGCTGGGCCCGCGACTGGCGGAGCGGCGCGGCCCCGGGCACGGAGGCCTACAAGCAGGACCTGTCCGAGTGGCCGGCGTTGTACGGCGAGCTGCGGTACGTGCTCGAGGAGCTCGAGGCGTCCCGCTCGCGGGCGCTCGCGGCGGACGAGGCGGACGGGCGGCTGCACGTCGGACCCGGGGAGGCGACGCTGGAGTCGTACCGCCGCCTGGTCGACCGCTACTATCGCTCGCTCGCCGCGCGTCCCACGCCCCGCTGAGCCTTCCGAGCATGTCACTGGCTGCGGGCGTTCCGGCGTGGCTCGTCACGGTGCTCGTCGGCGTGGCGGTGGCCGCCGCCTGCGCCGCGTATGCCCGACCGATCGTGCCGCTGACGGCTGGCCGGCGGGCCGTGCTGACGGCGCTGCGTCTCGCCGCGCTGTTGCTCCTCCTCCTGCTGCTGCTCGAGCCCGTGGCCAGCGAGCCGGGGCCCGCCGGCGACGCGGTCGTGCCGGTGGTGCTGGACAACTCGCGCAGCATGCGCCTGCCTGTCGGGGGCGCGGCGCGCCGCATCGACCGCGCGGCGGCGCTGGTGCGCGACGAGATCCTGCCGGCGCTCGCGGACCGCTTCGACGTCGAGGTGGCAACCCTCGACGCACCGCAGGCGCCTGCCGATCCGGAGGCGGTCGAGCCGACCGCGCCCCGGACCGACCTGGCCGCGGCGCTGGAGGCTGTCGCGAGGCGCCACGAGGGCAGGACGGTCGCCGGGATCGTCGTGCTGTCCGATGGCGGCGATACCAGCGCCCGCGATCTCGCCCAGGTTGTCGAGTCCGGCGCCGGACCGATCTACGCGGTCGCCATCGGCACCGGTGCGGCGTTCCCGGATCGCGAGGTCACCAGCCTGACGGCCGGCGACGCCGCGGTCGTCGATTCCGTCGTCGAGCTCGGCGCGGAGGTGGTTCTCCGGGGGGGCGCGGGCGACGCGAGCGCGCTGCGGCTGTTCGAGGACGGCCGACTCGTCGAGGTGCGCCGCGTCGATTCGCCCGGAGACGGCGTGCCCGCACGGGCCGTGTTCCGGGTCTCGCCGCGGCCCGACGCGGCGACGCTCTACACGGTGGAGGTCGCTGCGGCCGCTGCCGAGCCGGTGCTCGAGAACAACCGGCGGAGCGTGCTGGTGCAGCCGCCCGGCCGGCCCCGCCGCGTGCTGATGATCGAGGGGTCGCCGGGACACGAGCACAGCTTCCTCAAGCGCAGTTGGCTGGCCGATCGGGGGGTCGCCCTCGATGCCGTGGTGCGCAAGGGCCAGAACGCCCGCGGCCAGCACACCTTCTACGTCCAGGGCGACCCGCGGCGCACGCCGGCGCTCGCCACGGGCTACCCCCGCGATCGCCGCGCGCTCTTCGGCTACGACGCGGTCGTCTTCGCGAACGTCGAGGCCGGATTCTTCCAGCCCGCCCAGCTTGCGATGACCGCGGAGTTCGTCGCCGAACGCGGCGGCGGGCTGCTGCTGCTGGGATCGACATCGCTCGCCCCGCAAGGACTGCTCGGCTCCGCGCTGGAGGCCGTCGTCCCGCTGGCGCTCTCCGACCGCGGGCGTACCGTGAGCGCCGCCGGCCGCTTCGTCAACCGCAACCGGCTGCTGTTGACGGACGACGGCGCCGTGCATCCGATGATGCGGCTGGGGGCGACGGTCGACGAGACGCGCGCGCGCTGGGGCGAGCTGCCCGCGCTGGCGGGCAGCACGTCGCTGGGGGCGGCCCGCGCGGGGGCGTCCGTGCTGGCGCTGGTCGGGCGTCCCGAGGGCGGCTCGGGTCCGCTCGTCGCGGTCCAGCGCTACGGCCGCGGCCGCTCGATGGTGTTCGCCGGCGAGGCGGCCTGGCGCTGGAAGATGCTGATGCCGGCCGAGAGCCGGACCTACGACACGTTCTGGCGCCAGGCCGCGCGCTGGCTCACGGCGCTTGCCCCGCAGCGGCTGACGCTGACTGTCGCGCCGGCGCCGGCGCCGGGAGGTCCGGTGGAGATCGGACTGCGGGTGCTGGATGCCGAGTACCGCGCGGTCACCGATGCAGCGCCGGTCGTCGAGGTCACGACGCCGACCGGCATCGTCCACGCCGTGGACGCGGTGCTCGCGGTCCGCGAGAGCGGCCGCTACGAGGCGCGGCTGCACGCCGAGCTCGACGGCGTGTATCGCGTCGACGCGCGGGCCGGGCCGGCGCTCGAGCCGGTGACCGAGTGGTTCCTGGTGGGCGGCGCCGATGCGGAGTTCGCGGACCCGCGCGCGGACGCGCAGGTGCTCGAGCGACTCGCGACCGCCAGCGGCGGCAGGCTGCTGGCGGCCGGCGAGCTGGGGCGGCTGCGCGGACTGCTGGCGGCCGCGGCGCCCGCACCCGAGCCGCTGCTCCGCCCCCTGTGGCACGGCGCGTGGAGCTTCGCGCTGGTCCTGGCCGTCCTGACAGCCGAATGGTCGCTGCGGCGCGCCTGGGGGTTGCGCTAGACGATGCGGACCGGAGCCGTTGCCGCGTGCGTCGTGGCGGCCGCGCTGGCGGTGCCCGCGCCTGCGCGCGGGGACACCTACAGCCTGGTTGTCAGCGGCGCGTCCGGCAGTGCGGCCTACGTCGAGACGTACGAGGCGTGGCGCCAGACGCTGGTCGACGTGCTGCGCTCGCAGGCCGAGTTTCGCGACGACCACCTGATCGTGCTGGCCGAGACTCCCGGCCCCGGCGTCGGGAAGGCGTCGCGGGAGGGCGTGGCGGAGGGGTTCGAGACGCTGCGCCGGCGCATGACGGCCGACTCGGATCTGCTTGTCGTCCTGCTGGGCCACGGGACGTACGACGGGGTCGAGGCGAAGTTCAATCTCGTGGGGCCGGACCTCGCGGCCGCCGACTGGAACCGCCTGCTGGACTCGCTGCCGGGACGCGCCGTCTTCGTCAACACGACGGCATCGAGCTTCCCGTTCGTCGCGGCGCTGGCGCGGGAGGGACGGATCGTGATCGCGGCCACGGGATCGCCCGTCCAGCGCTACGATACGGTGTTTCCGCGGTTCTTCGTCAGGGCGTTCGAGGACGGCGCGGCCGATGGCGACAGGGACGGGCGCGTATCGGTGTGGGAGGCGTTCGCGTCGTCCAGCGCTCAGGTGCGGCTCTGGTACGAGCAGGAGGGGCGCCTCGCCACGGAGCGCGCCGTGCTCGACGACTCCGGCGACGGTGTCGGCGGCGACGCCGAGCGGCCCGGATCGGACGGGTACCTGGCGGCCCGGCGGTTCGTCGGCGCGGGCGTGGACCGGCCCGTGCCCGCGGCCGATGCGTCGCTCGCTCCGCTCGTCGCCCGGCGGGACGACCTCGCCGATCGGGTGGCGGGCCTGAGGTCGCGCAAGGGGTCGCTGGACGCGGCGGAGTACGCGCGCGAGCTCGAGCAGGTGCTGGTCGAGCTCGCGCGGGTGTCACGTGAAATCCGGCAGCGCACGGCGACGGTCCCCGGCGCTGCCGCTACCGGTCGCTGACGTATGCACTGCAAGAGCTGCGGGACGGAAATTGCCGACAACGCCCTGATCTGCTATCGCTGCGGCGAAGCCACGCGCGAGCCGGAGCACCAGCCGGCACCCGCGCACGCTCCCCGCCGGTGGCCGGTGGTCGTCCTCTCCACGGTGTTCGTGCTGGCGGTCGCGTTCTTCCTGAGCCTGACCCTCGGCGGCCGGCCCGTGGACCCCGCCGTCTGGCTGATGCTGGGCGCCGCCGGTATCCTGCTGGCATGGCGCCTGCGGCAGTGAGCGCCCGGCGCGCCCGGCGCCTGCCTCACGTCCGCTGCCGAATCGGCACGAGCACCGCCGCCCAGTAGACCGGCGCGCCGGTCGGGTTCTTCCAGGCGTGATTCGTGTTGCGCTGAATCACGACGTCGCCCGGGCCGAGCGTCGTCTCCTCCTTGTCGAGCATGAGGACCAGCTCGCCGCCGAGCAGCACGTTCATGTCGACCGTCTCGGTGCGGTGCCAGCGGGGGGGCGAGTCGGCCGTCGTCGGCGGCAACGCCACGAAGTGGAAGTTGGCGCCGCCGAGGTCCGGCTCGAGCTGCGGCGAATCGGTGGGATGCAACGTCCGCGGCACCGTTTCCGGGCCGGGCCCGAACGCATCGTCGCCCGTGGTGCTGAAGAGATTGGGGAACGCGGCGTCGGTCGTGACGCGCTCGTCGCGGACGATGTACGACTGCCCCTCGGCGTCGTGCCCCGTGACCACCACGCGCATTCCCTGCGGCAGCGCAACCCCGGGCGCCCCGGACGTCTGCGCGGCCGCGGCGGCCGCCAGGTCGGTTCGGGCGCCGAGCAGGGCACCCGCCGTCGCGGCGCCGAGCGTCCGTGCGAGCAGCGTCCGCCGGTCCAGCGCGTGCGGCGGCTGCGAGGGGGCGCGGCGCGGGTCGTCGTTGGTGGTCATGGCAGTCTCCTCGGGCACGAAGGGTCAGGGAGCGGATTGCCGGCCGGCGTCGATCGGCAGGGCGGTCGTGTACTTGACCTGCTTGAGAGCAAAGCTCGACTTGATGCTCGCGACGCCCTCGAGCTGCGTCAGCTTGTCGCGCAGGAAGTGCTCGTACGCGTCGACGTCCGGAACGGCGACGCGCAGCAGATAGTCCGCGTCGCCGGTCATCAGGTTGCATTCGAGGACCTCCGGCCACTCCCGGATCGCGCGCTCGAGGATATCGAGCCGGTCCTTCACCTGCAGATCGAGGCGAATCTCTATGAACACGGTCACCGCGCGGTCCACGGTGCGCGAGTCCACGAGCGCGACATAGTCGCGGATGATGCCGGCTTCCTCCAGCGCCCGGATCCGGCGCAGGCAGGGGGCGGGCGAGAGGCCGACCCGCTCGGCCAGCCGCGCGTTCGACATGCGCGCGTTGCGCTGCAGGTGGGTGAGGATCTGCCGGTCTATCGCGTCGAGCTTCATCTGGATGGGGCAGCGCCCCAAGCCCCCGGCGTCCGCTTGCGGGGGCCCCTTCGCCCCTGCCGGTCGCGTGCGCAATAATATTGCGTGGACGGCCGATTCCGCAAGCCAGATAGCAATGCCGGCGCGCTTGTCATCGACTAGAATAGGCTGCCTGGACCGAGCGACGCAACATCGGATTCTCCCATGGCTATCCCGGCCAGTCGCTTGTCGCCGGCCGCGGCCGGCGCGGCGCAGGACCTGAAGCGGCGGTGCCTGACGGCGCTCGAGCGCAAGGTGCTGTGGCTCAGCGTCTGGATGATCCACCACGCCAACCACCTGCGGGCGAAGCGTGACGGTCTGAAGGTGGGCGGTCACCAGGCATCGTGCGCCTCGATGGTGACCCTGATGACGGCGCTCTACTTCGACGTCCTGCGCCCGCAGGACCGCGTGGCGGTGAAGCCGCACGGCAGTCCCGTGTTCCACGCCATCCAGTACCTCCTGGGCCGCCAGAGCCGCGAGCAGCTGGAGCGCTTTCGCGCACTGGGCGGGGCGCAGTCGTACCCCTCCCGCACGAAGGACCGCGACGACGTGGACATCTCGACCGGCTCGGTCGGCATGGGCGTCGCCATGACCGCCTTCGCCGCGCTCGCCCAGGAGTTCCTGCGCAAGAAGCAGATCGCGAGCGACCGCGAGCCGCCGGGCCGGATGATTGCGGTGGCGGGCGATGCGGAGTTCGACGAGGGCAACATCTTCGAGGCGCTGCTCGAGTCCTGGAAGCACCAGGTCACGAACGTCTGGTGGATCATCGACTACAACCGGCAGAGCCTCGACGCCATCGTCGCGGACCGCTTCTTCAACCGCCTCGATACGGTCTTCAGGACGATGGAGTGGCGGGTCATCACCCTCAAGTACGGCAAGCGCCTGCAGGCGGCGTTCGGCCGGCGCGGCGGCGATGCGCTGCGGGCCTGGATCGACGATTGCCCCAACCCGGTGTACTCCGCGCTGACCTACCAGGGCGGCGCGGCCTGGCGGACGCGGCTGGAGCGCGATCTCGGCGACACCGCGGGGATTCGGGAGCTGCTCGACGAGCACGACAACGAGGCGCTGGCGGCGCTCATGACGAATCTGGCCGGGCACGACCTCGACAGCGTCCTGGAGGGGTTCGGCGAGGCGGCCCGGGACGAGCGCCCGGCCTGTCTCATCGCGTACACCATCAAGGGTTTCGGTCTGCCCTTCGCAGGCCACAAGGACAACCACGCCGGGATGATGACGTCCGAGCAGATCGCCACCCTCCGCAGCGGGATGGGAATCGCCGCGGGCGAGGAATGGGAGCCGCTGGCCGGCTGCGATCTGCCCGCCGGCGCGATCGACGACTTTCTCGCCGCGGTCCCCTTCAAGCAGCCGGCCGAGCGCCGGCACCGGGCGCCCCGCGTGCCGGTACCCGCTGCGCTGGACGCGCCGGCGGCCGGGCGCCAGTCGACGCAAGAGGGGTTCGGCCGCCTGCTGGCCGACATCGCGCGGCGGCACGGGGCGCTCGCGGACCGCATCGTCACGACGTCGCCCGACGTCACCGTGTCCACCAACCTGGGCGGCTGGGTCAACCGGCGCGGGGTCTTCGCGCCGTCGCGGCAGCCGGATGCGTTCCGACAGGAGCGCACGCTCTCGGCCCAGGACTGGACGATGGGGCCGGCCGGGCAGCACATGGAGCTCGGGATTGCCGAGAACAACCTGTTCATCCTGCTGGCGGCGCTGGGGTTGACCGGGCCGCTGTTCGGGGCGCGGCTGCTGCCGATCGGCACGCTGTACGACCCGTTCATCAGCCGCGGCCTCGACGCCCTCAACTACGCCTGCTACCAGGACGCGCGGTTTCTCCTGGTCGCCACGCCATCGGGGTTGAGCCTGGCGCCCGAGGGCGGTGCGCACCAGTCGGTGCTCACGCCGCTGATCGGGATCGGGCAGCCGGGGCTGACGATGTTCGAGCCGACCTACGTGGACGAGCTGGCGGAGATTCTCCGCTGGAGCTTCGACTACATGCAGGCCGACGACGGCGGGGCAGTCTACGTGCGGCTTTCCACGCGGCCGATCGAGCAGCCGCAGCGCGCGCTCTCGCGGGCGCTGCGGGCCGGCATCATCGAGGGGGGTTACTGGCTGATCCCGCCGGCCGAGGGGGCCGAGCTGGCCATCGCGGCGTCGGGCGCGGTCGTGCCGGAGGCGCTGGAGGCGCACGGCCGACTCGCCGAGGACGTGCCCGGGGCGGGCCTCCTGGTCGTCACCTCGGCGGCCCGGCTCCAGCAGGCTTGGAGGCGACGCCTGCGCGGCGCCGCGGACGGTGCGCCGTCCCACGTCGAGTCGCTGCTGCAGCCCCTGTCGCCCGACGCCGGGCTGGTGACCGTGCTGGACGGCCATCCCGCGGCGCTCGCGTGGCTGGGATCGGTGGGACGGTACCGCGTGCAGCCGCTCGGCGTCGAGCGCTTCGGGCAATCCGGCGACATTCCCGATCTGTATCGCGCCTACGGTCTCGACGCCGACGCGATCCTGGACGCGGCCGCGCGGATCGCCGTGCGCCGCCTGATGTGAGGTCGTCACCCGTGCCTACCGAGCTTCGGCTGCCCCAGCTCGCGGAGACCGCCGCGTCGGCGAAGCTCGCCGTCTGGCTCAAGCGGGAGGGCGAAACGGTCGCGGCCGGCGAGGCGATCGTGGAGGTCGAGACGGACAAGACCAACGTCGAGATCGAGGCGCCGGCCAGCGGTGTCATCAGCAGGATACACGTCGCGGCCGGGACGGAGGGATTGGAGACGGGCGCGCTGCTCGCGGTCATCGCGGACGACGGCGACGGGACGCTGCCGGCCGAGCCCGCGGCGGCGCCCGTGCCTGACGCGGCCGGGCCGGACGCTCCCGAGCCGCGCCCGGCGTCTGCGGCCGCCTCGGCGTCGGCGCCGGGAGCGTCACCCCTCGCCCGGCGGATGGCGGCCGCGGCGGGCCTGGACCTCGGCCGGGTGCAGGGGACCGGCCGGGGCGGGCGGGTCGGCAAGGCCGACGTCGAGCGCGCGCTGGCCGCACAGGCGTCCGCGGAAGCTCCTCCGGCCGCCGCGGCCGCCGAGCGCGCTGCCGACCCGCCTGCAGCCACGCCGCCGGCCGGCTCGCGCGAGGAGCCGCTCTCCGCGCCGCGGCGCGTGACCGCGGAGCGGCTGCAGGCGGCCAAGCAGAGCATCCCGCACTTCTATCTCGGCGTCGACTGCGCCATGGATGCCGCGCTGCGGCTGCGTGCAAGGGGCAACGCGCAGGATCCGGACCTCGAGCTCACGTTGACCGACATCATCGTCCGGGCTGCCGCCCTGGCGCTGCGTCGCGTCCCCGCCGCCAATTCGTCGTGGGCCGACGGCCGGGTGCGCCTCTACGATACGGTGGACATCGCGGTCGCCGTCGACACGCCGACCGGGCTGTTCACGCCGATCATTCGTCAGGCCGACCGCAAGGGGCTGCGCACGATCTCGGGGGAGCTGAAGACGCTCGGCGCGCGCGCCCGGGCGGGGAAGCTGACGCCGGAGGAGTACGCCGGCGGCACGTTCACCATCTCGAACCTCGGCATGCACGGCGTCGACAGTCTGTACGCCATCGTCAACCCGCCGCAGAGCTGCATCCTCGGCGTCGGCGCGGCGCGGCCCCGCCCGGTCGTGGCCGGCGACGCGGTGACGGTCGGCACCATCGCGACCTGCACGTTGTCGGCCGACCACCGCACGATCGACGGCGCGACCGGCGCCGCGCTGCTGGCCGCGTTCAGGACCGTCGTCGAGGAACCCGCGCTGCTCGCGCTCTAGGAGCCTGCGCCGTAGAACGGCGTAGACTGCTAGCGAGGGTTGGTTGGGCGGCAACCGGAGCCGGAGGCGACGATTGCCGGGCTAGCGCGCAGGTGGCCGGCACCGTGGTCAGACAGGCGCGACCAGTGGACCGTCTATCTGTCCTGCGATCCCCCTCGCCCGCTCTTCCACTTCGCGCCGACTGGCGCAGGCCGACATGGACGCCGAGCACGGCGAGGAACAGGCTGACGATGGACAGCCAGAGGATGCCGGGCGGTGCTCCGCGCCGCCGCCGGCCGTCGCAGGCGGCGGTGGGATAGGATCCGACGCGTGCGCCGGCGAAACGCACGGCGCTGTCGACACGGGCTGCGGCCGGCGCCGCCGCCCGGGAGTGAGCCGGGAGACAGGAGATGTCCATGAACAGCACCCACACCCGCCCTGCGCTCGTCACGTGCTTCGCGGCCGTCACGGCCGGCCTGCTGCTGGCGGCCGGCGTCGCCGCACCTGCCGCGGCGCAGACCATGCTCGATCCGGAGACGCCGGTCATGGTCACCGGCGGCGCCATCCGCGGCGCGGCGGCGGCGCGCAACGCGGACGTCATCGCGTTCAGGGGGATTCCCTTTGCCGCGCCGCCGGTCGGCGACCTGCGCTGGCGTTCGCCGCAGCCGGTCGTCGGCTGGCAGGGGGTGCGCGACGCGTCCGCGAGCGGCCCGATCTGCGTCCAGGAAGGGGGGCAGGACGTGCGGCAGGACGAGGACTGCCTGCTGCTCAACGTGTGGGCGCCGCGCGAAACGAGCGAGCCGCGGCCGGTGCTGTTCTGGATTCACGGCGGCGGCTACACCGGCGGCTCGGGCTCGACCGCCATCTACGACGGGACGCAGCTGGCGGCCGACGGCGCGGTGGTGGTCACCATCAACTACCGCCTGAACGTGTTCGGTTTCCTCGCCCATCCCGCACTGTCCGCCGAGTCGCCGCACGGCGCCTCGGGCAACTACGGCCTGCTGGACATGGTCGCGGCGCTCGAGTGGGTCCGCGACAACATCGCGGCGTTCGGCGGCGATCCCGGCCGCGTGACGATCTTCGGGGAGTCGGCCGGGGGCGGCGCCGTGATGTCCGTGATGCTCGTGCCGCAGGCGGCCGGGCTGTTCCACGGGGCCATCGCCCAGAGCAACTGGATCACCGGCTGGGACCGCCCGCTGGCCGAGCCGGCCCGCGGCTCGGAGCCGGCCGAGGCCCAGGGCGAGCGGGTGGCCGCGGCGCTGGGGATCGCGGAGGGCGCCGAGGACCCGCTGGCCGGCATGCGCGCGGCGAGCGCCGCCGACGTGCTGGCGGCGTCGAACGCCGACGCGGGCAGCCCGTTCATGCGGACCGGGAACGTCTGGGCCCCGAACGTCGACGGCTGGGTGATTCCCGACGATCCGCTGGCGATGTACCGCGCCGGCCGGCAGCACGCCGTGCCGCTCGTCACCGGCCTGAACGGCAACGAGGGCTCGCTGATGACCCGCGGCATGGACATCCCCGACGCCGCGGCGTTCGAGGCCTACGTCCGGTCCGTCTACCCGGAGCTGGCGGACGACATGCTCGCGCACTACGATGCCTCGTCGTCCGCCGCGGCGAAGGCCGCGGTCGACAAGGTGGTCCACGACCTGTTCTTCGCCGGGCCGGTGCGCGCGCACGCCGAGGCGCAGGCCGGGGCCGGCGCGCCAACCTGGCTGTACCACTTCACGCACGTGCCGCCGACCGCCTGGGGCGCCGATCTCGGATCGCACCACGCGGCCGAGCTGGTCTACGTCTTCGGCACCCTGACCCGCCGCGACGAGGGCGGCGAACGGCCGCTCGGCCTCACCCCGGTCGGCGACTACACGGACACCGACACGGCGCTCTCCAGGGCGATGCGCGCCTACTGGGTGCAGTTCGCCGCCACCGGCGATCCCAACCGCGAGGGGCTCCCGCCATGGCCGGCCTTCGATCCGGCGACCGACCGGCACCTGGAGCTGAGCTCGGCGATCGCTCCCGGAACGGCGGTCGACACCGCGGGCGCGGCGCTCTGGGAGGCGCTGGAGGCCAGGCGCCGCGGCGGCGCGAACCGAGAGTAACCACGGGAGGACCGTGGGGCGTCGCGCTCTCGTCGTGGTGCTGCAACGAGGGCGAGTCACGGCCCTGGCTGCCCGCGTCCCGAGAGTACCTGCGGCGACAGGCAAGAGCCGCCAGGGAGAATGTGAGATGGCTGCGCTTGGGATTGTGGCAGCAATATTCCGTTATCCCGTCAAGAGCATGCTGGGCGAGAGCCTCGAGAGCGCCGAGATACATGACGCTGGGATCGTCGGCGATCGAGTCTGGGCGGTGCGCGACGAGTTGCGCGGCAACTTCATGACCGGGAAACGTGTCGGTGCGTTGATGGGCTGCATCGGGCGGTCGCCGCGCTCCGGGGCGGGCGTGCCCGAGATCGAGCTTCCGACGGGGGACGCATTCCGGGCGGATGATCCGTCCGCCGGCCGGCGGCTGAGCGATTACCTGGGGCACCGGGTCACCCTGTGGCCGTGCGAGTCGCCTCCGGCAGAGCGAGCTCCCGCGGCCAGTCCCGCCGAGCTCGAGGCGATACTCGCGCGGGCGCCGGGGGAGCCTCTGCCCGACCTGTCGGGTATTCCGAGAGAGTTTCTCGAGTCGGAAGGTCGGCCGGTGAAGCCCTTTGTCGATCTCGCACCGCTGATGCTTCTCACGGCGGAGTCGGTCGCCACGATTCTGCGGTCCGCCCCGGAGGCGAAGATCGACGTCCGACGCTTTCGGCCGAGCGTGACGATCAAGGCGACAGAGCAATCCCGCTTCCCGGAACAACAGTGGATCGGTCGACGAGTTCGGGTCGGAGACTCCGTGTGGCAGGTGAGGATGACGTGTCCGCGCTGCGTGATGACGACCCATGGCTTCGCGGAATTGCCGCAGGACCCCACCGTGATGCGGCGGCTGGTCAGTGAGGCCGGGGGGAACCTGGGAGTCTATGCGAGCGTCGAGCGACCCGGCCGCATTCACGTCGGCGACGCGATTGAAGCGGTTTAAGTCTTGATGGGGCTGCGCCCCGAGCCCCCGGCGTCCGCTTGCGGGGCCCCTTCGCCCCGCGCCGCTCCCGCCGAGGCGCGCCGTGCGGGCTTCCATCTGACGGGGCTTTGCCCCGAGCCCCCGGCGTCCGCTTGCGGGGCCCCTTCGCCCCGCGCCGCTCCCGCCGAGGCGCGCCGTGCGCGCCAGCGCGACCCATCGCCGCGGCGGCTACAGCGCGTCGATGATCGCGTTGAACGTCGGGCTCGGCCGCATCGCGCGCGCGGCGAGCTCGTCGTCCGGGCGGTAATAGCCGCCGACGTCGACCGGGAGGCCCTGCGCGGCGAGCAGTTCGGCCGTGATGGTCGACTCGCGCTCCGCCAGTTGGGCGGCCGGGCCCGCGAACCGCGCCTTCAGCTCGGCGTCGGCGTCTTGCGCCGCGAGCGCCTGCGCCCAGTACAGGGCCAGATAGAACGTGCTGCCGCGGTTGTCGATCTCGTTGACCTTCCGCGACGGATAGCGGGCGTTCTCCAGGTAGGTCTCGACGGCCTGATCGAGCGTGCGGGCCAGCAGCGCCGCGCGCGGGTTGCCGGTCTGCGCCGCGGCCAGCTCCAGCGACGGCACCAGCGCGCAGTACTCGCCCAGCGAGTCCCACCGCAGGTGGCCTTCCTTGAGCATCTGCTGCACGTGCTTCGGGGCCGACCCGCCGGCGCCGGTCTCGAACAGCCCGCCGCCCTTGAGCAGCGGCACGATCGACAGCATGCGGGCGCTGGTGCCCAGCTCGAGGATGGGGAACAGGTCCGTGAGATAGTCCCGCAGCACGTTGCCGGTGACGGCGATCGTGTTCTCGCCCCGCCGGATCCGCTCCAGGGAGAGGCGCATGGCGTCCACCGGCTTGAGGATGCGGATGTCGAGCCCCTCGGTGTCGTGCGTGGGCAGGTACGCTTTCACCTTGGCGATGATCTCCGCGTCGTGGCCGCGCTCCTCGTTCAGCCAGAAGACCGCGGGCGCCCCGGACGATCGGGCCCGCGTGACGGCCAGCTTCACCCAGTCGCGGATCGGCTCGTCCTTCGTCTGGCACATGCGGAAGATGTCGCCGGGCTCCACCGTCTGCTCGAGGAGGACCGCGCCGGCCGCGTCGACGACGCGGATGGTGCCGGCGGCGGGGGCGGTGAACGTCTTGTCGTGCGAGCCGTACTCCTCCGCCTTGCGCGCCATCAGGCCGACGTTGGTGACGCTGCCCATCGTGGACGGATCGAACTGCCCGTGCCGCTGGCAGTCCTCGATGATGGCCTGGTACATGGTCGCGTACGAGCGGTCCGGCACCATCGCCACGGTGTCCTGCAGCTCGTCGTCCTTGTTCCACATGCGGCCGCCGTCGCGCACGACGTTCGGCATCGAGGCGTCGATGATGACGTTGTTCGGCACGTGCAGGTTGGTGATGCCCTTGCGGGAGTCGACCATGGCGAGCGGCGGCCGGCTCTCGTACACCGCCGCGATGTCCGCCTCGATCTCGGCCTTCTTGTCCGCCGGCAGGGCGTCGAGCTTGTCGAGCACCCCGACCAGCCCGTCGTTGACGTTCGCGCCCGCCTCGCGCAGCGTGTCGGCATGCTTGCCGAGCGCCTGCTCGTAGTAGACGGAGACGCAGTGGCCGAACATGATGGGGTCTGACACCTTCATCATGGTGGCCTTGAGATGCAGCGACAGCAGCGCGCCCTCCGCCTGCGCCTCGTCGATGGTGCGGGCGAAGAACGCGCGCAGGGCGGCCACGTTCATCACGCCCGTGTCGATCACCTCGCCGACCTCGAGCGCCACCGACGGCTTCAACACCGCGGCCGTCCCGTCGCCGCCGACGAACTCGATGCGCACGTCGCACGCCGCGCCGACGGTGAGCGAGCGCTCGCTCGCGAAGAAGTCGCCGCCGTCCATGTGCGCGACGCGCGCCCGCGATCCGGATTCCGGCCACGCCCGCATCATGCGGTGCGGGTGCTTCTGGGCGAACCGCTTCACCGAGGCGGCCGGGCGGCGGTCGGAGTTGCCTTCGCGGAGCACCGGATTCACGGCCGAGCCGAGCACGCCCGCGTAGCGGGCCCGGATCGCCCGCTCGGTGTCGTCAGCCGGTTCGGCCGGGTAGTCGGGCACGTCGTAGCCGTGACTCTGCAGCTCGGCGATCGCGGCCCGCAACTGGGGGACCGAGGCGCTGATGTTGGGGAGCTTGACGATGTTGGCGGCGGGCGTCCTGGCCAGCCCGCCGAGGGCGCTCAGCTCGTCGGGAATGCGCTGGTCCGGGCGCAGGCGGTCGGGAAATGCGGCAATGATGCGGCCCGCGAGCGAAATGTCGCGCAGGTCGATGTCCACGCCGGTACCCTTCGCGAACGCGCGCACAATGGGCAGCAGCGCGTAGGTGGCCAGCGCCGGTGCCTCGTCGATCTTCGTCCAGGTGATTCTCGCAGTTGACATGGTGCCCCCGAATGCGTCGTCTCAGGTCGTCTCGCCTGGAGCGGCCGGCGCGCGCCGGCCGCTCCAGGCGTGTGCAGGCGTCTTCGCGTCCACGACAAACCACGTATCGTACACCATACCGGCGGCGCGGCGGCCGCGCGGGCCGGCTGTGCGCGCCGCCCGCGCCGCCGGGCGGAGTATGATCGCCGACGTCATGTGCCGGGTCCTGTCGCTCGTTGCCGGATTCCTCGTGCTGTGCTTGCCGGGAGGCGCCGCCCGGGTGCAGGCGCAGGCCGAGCCCGACGTGCTGGCCGCCGCCGAAGCGCAGCGGGCGCCGTTCGTCGAGACGCTGCGCGAGCTGGTGTCGATCGAGTCGGGCAGCCGGGATGCCGAGGGGTTGCGCCGCATCGCCGGCGTGATTGCCGACCGGCTGCGTGCGCTCGGGGGCGACGTGGAGCTGGTCGCCCACGACGACCCGTACGTGATGGTCGACACGCCCGCCGAGATCGGCCGCAGCGTCGTGGGGCGCTTTCGCGGCCGCGGCCGCGGCCGCATCCTGCTGCTGGCCCACATGGACACGGTTTACCTGCGCGGGCAGTTGGCCGAGCAGCCGTTCCGGGTCAGCGACGGGCGAGCGTACGGCCTCGGCATCGCGGACGACAAGAGCGGCGTGGCGCTGATCCTGCACGTGCTCGCGCTCCTGCGCGCCATCGGCTTCGACGACTACGAGCAGATCACCGTGCTGATCAACGCCGACGAGGAGGTCAGCTCGGCCGGGTCGCGGCACCTGATCACCGCGCTGGGGGCCGAGCACGACGCCGTCTTCTCGTGCGAGGGCGGCGGCGCGTCCGACCGCCTGGCGCTGACGACGGCCGGCATCGGGGCCGTGCTGCTCGAGGTGCGGGGCCGGGCCTCGCACGCCGGCGGGGCGCCGGAGCAGGGCAGGAACGCGCTGTACGAGCTGGCGCACCAGGTGCTGCAGATGCGCGGCCTGAGCGACGCGGAAGCGGGGATCAAGCTGAACTGGACGCTGGCGTCGGCGGGCTCGGCCCGCAACGTGATTCCCGCGGCCGCGCGCGCCACCGCCGACTTCCGCGTGCTGCGGGTGGCGGCGTACGACGAGGTGGAGCGGCGGGTGCGCGAGCGGGTAGGGAATCAGCTCGTTCCCGAGACCACCGTGGAGGTCTCGTTCGAGCGCCGGCGGCCGCCGCTCGAGACGAACGACGCCTCCCGTGCGCTGGCCGCCCACGCGCAGGCCGTCTACGGCGAGCTGGGGCGCGCGCTGGGCGTGACCGAGCAGGCGGCGGGCGGCGGTACCGACGCGGCGTTCGCGGCGCTCGAGACGGATGCGCCGGTCATCGAAGGGTTCGGCCTGGTCGGCTACGGCGCCCACTCGGACGAGCGGGAGTACGTCGAGCTCGACTCGCTGACGCCGCGGCTGTACCTGCTCGCGCGCATGGTGATGGATGTCGCGCGCGGGCAGGCCGGACCCTCGGCACGCTGACCCCGTGGAGGGCATCTCATGATCCGCAGCGCACGACTGGTCGGCGCCGCCACCCTGGTCGCCCTGCTGTCGATTGCCGCCGCGTCCCTGGCCCAGCCGCGCCTGACCATGAGTTGGGAGGCGCTGGCCGAGCGGCTCGTGACGCAGCTCGCACCGGCGCCGGGCGAGAAGATCCTGCTGGTGGCGCGCCCCGGGCAGTTCGACGAGATCATTGCGCCCCTGCGCTACGCGCTGCTGCGGGCCGGCGCGGTCGACCTCGGCGTGATCGACGTCGTCGCGGAGCCGTATCCGGGCGATTGGGACGGCGCGCTGCTCGCCCGCGGGCGCAACGCGGCCCGTGCGGTGTACCGGGACATGCTCCGCGACGTGGACGGTGCGATCATGCTGCCCGGCGCGCGGCCCGATCACGCCGTCTACGCCGCCCTGCAGGATCTGCTCCGGGCGGACAGCGGGCGGACGATCCACTTCCACTGGACGCACAACGGCAGCGCGTTCGCGTTGGCGGGGCAGCCGCTGCCGGGCCAGGCCGAGATCGACGCGGTCTACCAGCGGGCGGTGCTCGAGACCGACTACGCGGCGTTGACTGCCGTGCAGAACCGCTTCGTCGCCGCCATGCGCGGCGGCGAGGTGCGCGTGACGTCGCCGCTCGGCACCGACGTCCGCTTCCGCATCGGCGACCGGCCGGTGAACCTGGGAGACGGCGACGCCTCGCGGGCGCGGACCGACCGCGGCGTGATCCTGATCGATCGCGAGATCGAGCTGCCGGCCGGCGCCATCCGCGTGGCGCCGATCGAGACCAGCGTCAACGGCGTGATCGCCTTTCCGCCGTCGCAGTGGGACGGCCGCCCGGTCAGCGGCCTCAGGCTGCGCATCGAGGACGGCCGCGTCGCCGGCGTGAGCGCCGAGTCCGGCCGCGAGGCCGTGGAGGCCGAGCTGGCAGGCGTCCCGGAGGAGGCACGGGCTTTCCGCGAGTTCGCGCTCGGCTTCAACCCGCTGCTGGCCGTGCCGGCGCGCAATCCCTGGATCCCGTACTACGGCTACGGGGCGGGGATCGTGCGGCTGTCGCTGGGCGACAACTCCGAGCTGGGCGGGGCGGTGGCCGGCGGCTACGTGCGCTGGAACTTCTTCACGGACACCACGGTCACGGTCGGCGGCGACGCGTGGGTGCGCGACGGCCGGCTCGTCCGTTGATTCCGCCCCCTACACGTCGGTCAGGTGGTCGATCCGGCCCGTGCTGTCGCCGAACCGCTCCACCGGCATGCCCAGCTTGTCGAGCACCGCGAGGTACAGGTTCGTGAGCGGCGTGTCGTCGTGGTACTGCAGGTGCCGGCCGCCCTCGAGATGACCCGCGGCGCCGCCCGCCACCAGCATCGGCAGATCGAGGTGGAAGTGCAGGTTGCCGTCGCTGATGCCGGTGCCGTAGAGCAGGAGCGTATGGTCCAGCAGCGAGCCGTCGCCATCCGGCGTGCCCTGCATCCGGTCGAGGAAGTAGGCGAACATCTGCATGTGGTAGGTGTTGATCTTCGCCAGCGCCTCGAGCCGCTGCGGGTCGTTCTGGTGGTGCGACACGCCGTGGTGTCCGTTGGGTACGCCGATCTCCGGGTATGACCGGCCGCTGACCTCCTTGCCGATCATGAACGTGCCGACGCGCGTCAGGTCGGTCTGGAACGCGAGCACCCACAGGTCGTACATCAGTCTGGCGTGCTCCTCGAACGTGTCGGGGATGCCGACCGGCTGCTCGAAGACCGGCATCTCCCGGTCGGCCTGCCGCTCGGCGGTCTGCACCCGCCGCTCCACGTCGCGCACCGCATCGAGATACTGCGCGAGCTTGGCGCCGTCGGCCTTGCCGAGCGACCGCCGCAGGGCCTGCGCCTCGGCGTTGACGAAGTCGAGCACGCTGCGGTCCTCGCGGAGCCTGGCCAGCCGCGCGGCGCTGTCGGTGCTGTCCGCGGCGCCGAACAGGCGCTCGAACACCGCGCGCGGGTCGTTCTCCATCGGCAGCGGGGTGGTCGGCGTGCGCCACGAGATGGTGTTGACGTAGGCGCAGCTGTAGCCCTGGTCGCAGGCGCCGAGCACCTCCACCGAGTCGAGCGCGAGCTCCAGCGACGACAGCTGGGTCTCGCGGCCCACCCGCCCGGCGATCAGCTGGTCGAGCGACTGGCCGCCCCGGATGTCCGGGCCCTCGGTCTTCTTCACGTGCACGCCCGTCAGCCAGGTGGACGCCGCCCGCGCGTGGTCGCCCACCCCTTCGCCCTCGCGGGGGATGGCGGGCTTGTCGGCCAGGCCGCTGAGGACGTTGAGGTGGCGGCGGAACGGCTCGACCGGCTTCAGGATGCGCGAGAACTCGAAGTCGGCACCGTCCCCGGCGGGGGTCCACTGCCGCATCTCCATGCCGTTGGGCACGTAGACCGCGCCGAAGCGGCGGATGGGGTTCGCGGCGGTGTTGCGAAGCGCCGAGAGCGCCGGCACCATGCCGTCGAGCAGGGGCAGGGCCAGCGCGGCGCCGAGGCCGCGGAGCATCGTGCGGCGGGGCAGGTGCTTCTTCGTGATGATCATCGCCTCTCCTGACGCTTCCGGGCACGTTCTACGGCGCCGACGCCCGCTGCGCGACCGCATCCTCCGCGGCGCGCGGCATGCGCGTCCGGAACGGCGCGCTGCGAACGACCCCGCGGATGAGCGACGACCAGCGGTAGCCGGATGCCTGCGCTTCGCGCACGATCCGCCGGACCGCGGGCCGATCGTAATACTCTACCCCCCGGCCGATGGCGTAGGTCAACAGCTTCGACGTCAGATTCGCCAGGTACTGGCCCGCCCACGGCTGCTGCAGCAGGGCGGCGCGGAACTCCGCCACGCCGGCGAAGGCCGTCCCGTTCGGCAGCGTGCCGGCGCTCTCGATGGGGGCGCCGACCTGGCTGTCCACCGTGCGCCAGCGGCCGACCGCGTCGAAGTTCTCGAGGGCGAAGCCGAGCGGGTCCATCGGGGCATGGCAGCTCGCGCACACGGGGTTCGCCCGGTGTGCCTCCAGCCGCTCGCGCACCGTCGCCGGCCGGCCGCCCTCCCCGCGTTCGGGAAACCCGGGCACGTCCGGCGGCGGCGGCGGCGGCGGCGCGCCGAGCAGGTTCTCCAGCAGCCACTTCCCGCGCACGACCGGCGATGTCCGATGCGGGTACGACGTGACCGTCAGCAGGCTGCCGTGCCCGAGCAGGCCGGCCCGGCGCGTGTCGGCGTAGGGGACGCGCCGGAAGTGGTTCCCGTAGACGTTCGGCATGCCGTAGTGGCTGGCGAGCCGCTCGTTGACGAACGTGTAGTCGGCGCGCAGCATGTCGAGCACGCTGCGGTCGCTCCGAAGCTGGTCGTCGAAGAACAGCTCGGTCTCGCGGCGGAACGCCTGCCGGAGGTTGTCGTCGAAGTCGGGGAACAGGCTGGGGTCCGGCGCCGCCGAGCGCAGGTTGCGCAGGTACAGCCACTGGCCCCCGAAGTTCTCCACGAAGGCCCGCGAGCGCGGGTCGTCCAGCATGCGGGCCACCTGCCGCTCGAGCACGTCCGGCTCGCCGAGCCGCCCGGCGGCCGCCAGCGCGATCAGCTCCTCGTCCGGCAGGCTGCTCCAGAGGAAGAACGACAGGCGCGACGCCAGGTCGAGGTCGCTCACGCGGTATGGCCGGCCCGGCGCGGCGCCGGCCGGGTCGCGCTCGATGCGGAACAGGAACCCGGGCGAGACCAGGATGGCTTCCAGCGCCCACCGGATGCCGTCCTCGAACCCGCCGCCCTCGCGGTAGCCGGCGTCGAACGACGCCAGCAGGGGCCGGATGTCCCCGGCGTCGACCGGCCGGCGGTAGGCCTGCCGCGCGAGCGAGCGCAGGATCCGCTCGGCGCACGGCCGCTCCTCGGCCGCAATCCGCGGGTAGCACTCGAAGATGCGCTGCCGGGTGGGGGTCGCGGCCGGCACGCGGCCGTCGAACGGGCCGACGACTTCGAGGGCGGTCACGAGCGGCCGCTTGGGGTAGAGGGCGTACGCGTAGCTGGTGACGGAGGGGCGCGGCGGGCGGCCGTCGATGGCCAGCGACTGGCTCAGATCGCCCACGAACGAGGCCCCACGAGCCGCGTTCCCGCCTGCACCGGCAGGCGCACCTCGAAGGGGCCGCGTTGACCGCGGCCGACGGGAAAGGTCGCGACCCGCTCGCGATCGAGGCGGACCTCGAGCGCGTGCGAGCCTTCGCGGCCGCGCCCGATCCGCACGCGCAGGACGTACTCGGCATCGAGCGGGAAGTGGTGCTCCGCCGCGTGGCCGCCGCGCGAGCCGAACGGCAGGTCGTCGCTCACCCGGCCGTCCTGCAGCATCAGCGGCGACGTCTTGTAGAGCGCGGTCGCCGCCGGCAGCGTCGGGTCGCCGAGCGCCCAGCGGCTGATCTTCGCGGCGGCCAGAATGTAGCGCTCCAGCAGCCCGGGCGACACCGAGAGCACGTCGCCGATGTTGTCGAACCCGTAGCCGGACTCGTCGGCCGGCAGCAGCGCGCGGCCGTCGACCTCCAGGGCCAGCAGGTCGCGGACGGCGTTGACGTACTCGGAGCGGTTCAGGCGCTGCACCGCGGGCCGGCCGGAATTCGGATGCGCGGCCCACGTGCGATCGAGCGCTGCCTCCAGGTAGCCGGCCACGGCGTCGTAGGTCGCCCCGTCGGGCCGCGGCCGCCCGCGCGGCGGCATGGTGCGCGAGCGCAGCTTCCGGGCCACCTTCTCCCACACGTCGGGGCGCGCGCCGACGTCGGCGACGTCGACCGTGTCGAGCGCCAGGCCGGCGGTGAGCAGCCTCTGGTTGTGGCAGCCGAGGCAGTAGCGCTTCAGCACCGCCCCGTGCGGCTCGGCCGGCTCGCCCGCGGCCGGCTGGGCCGCCCCGGCGGCCGCGTGGCCCAGGATGCCGGCGGCCAGCGCCAGCGTCATGGACGTTGCACGCATCGTCATGCGGCTCTCCATTTGCGGGGACCCCTGCGCGGACTCCTAGCGAGGTTCGCGGCTCGCGGCCCCGCCGTCGTCGCCTTCCCGTTCGTCGGCGTGATAGCCCAGCAGTCCGAAGGTGACGCGCGTTCCCGCCGTCGGGTCGGCGCCGAGCTCGTGCAGGAGGTCGGCGATCTCGGGATGCTCGACGTACGTCGTGCAGCAGATCATGTGGCCGCGCGCCAGCCGCAGGGGCGTCTGGTCCTCCCAGTCGGCGGCGTCGATGTCCGCGCCGTTCTCGACCAGGAACCGGATGAGGTCGCCGGCCGCGTGATAGACGGCCCCGTGCAGGGCGGTGGCGCCCCACTGGTTGGCGGCATTGATGTCGAGACCCAGCCCGAGGGCGTAGCGCGCCGCGTCGATCGCCCTGTGCTCGTCCCACTCGTAGTAGGTGATGTCCTGGGCGGCCCGCTTGCCGAGTCCCGCCGCCAGGATCAGGGCCGTGGTGCCGTCGGCGGTCGTCGCGAAGGGGTCGGCGCCGGCCTGGGCGAGGATCCGCATCGCCTCGATGTCGACCGTCTTGGCCGCCACCATGAAGGGCGTGGTGCCGCGCTGGGTCAGCCGGCCGGCGCCGGGCGAGGCGAACACGCCCACCTCGAACGCGTCGGTGAAGCGCTTGGGCCGGTCCATGGGGGCGTCCGGATCGGCGCCCGCCGCCAGCAGCGCACGCAGCGCGCGGTGCTGGCCCGTCGCCGCCGCCAGATGCAGCGCCGCATAGCCCGCGAAGTCGACGGTCTCCGCGGCCGCCTCGACCGGTGTCCGGCCCGGCGTCCCGGCAGCGCGCGCCCGCGCGTCCCGCGCTGCGTCCCGCCGGTCGTAGTTCGGGTCGGCGCCGCGGTCGATCAGCAGCAGCGCCAGCTCCTCGTGGCGCTTCGCGAGGGCCAGCATGAGCGCCGAGCTGCCGTCCGGCGACGCGTCGTTGACGTCCGCGCCGCTGTCGAGCAGCACCCGCACCGTTTCGCCGTCGCCGGCGAGCACGGCGTACAGCAGGGGAGTGAAGCCCCCCGCCGTCCGCGGCGGATCGGTTTCGCCGTCGCGAGGGAACTCCGCCGGGTTGGCCGCCTCGCCCTCGCGCAGCAGGATCGGCCCGCGCCGCGGCCGCCGCCGGCGCGGCACGTAGGGCGTGGCCGTCGTGCGGACGTCGACGAGCGCCGCGCCCTCGTCGATCAACGCCCGCGCCACGCCGGCATGCGCTTCGGCCGCGGCCCACATCAGCGCGGTATGGCCGCCGGCCGTGGCGGCGTTCACATTCGCCCCGGCCGCGGCCAGCCGCCGCACGACGGCGACGCTGCCGGCCTGCGCGGCGAACATCAGGGCGGTATCGCCCATGGGACGGGCTGCGTCCGGATCGGCGCCCGCGGCGAGGAGCAGCTCGACCATCGGCAGGCTGCCGTTGGCGGCCGCCAGCATCAGCGGCGTCACGCCCAGATCGTTCGCCGCGCCGACGTCGGCGCCGGCCCCGATCAGTGCCGACGCGAGGTCCAGCTCGTTCCAGTGCGCCGCCCACGCCACCGCCGTGGCGCCGTCGCCCTGCGGCGCATTCACGCCGCGGCCGGCCGCCAGCAGGCTGCGGGCGGTCTCGAAGTCCCGCTGCTGCACCGCGTCGACCAGCCTGCGGTCGGGATCTGCGAATGGTGCGGATGACGAGGCGGATTGCGCCGCGGCGGCGCCCATCGAGGGGGCCGCGAAGGAGAACACCCCGGCGAGGGCGAGCGCGACCACGGATCGGGCACCTGACGCGGACCTCTGCGCGAGGTGGGAGGTCATGGGGAATCCTAGCGCAGATCGGGCGTAAGCCGCTACCGTCGCGCGGGTTAAGTCGCGGCGGTCGCCGCAGCGTGCACGCCGGCAACCGCCGCGGGGGACCTTGCGCGAGGAGCCGTGGCGCGGTGGTTGGCACTGCCGGGGTGCCATGCTATCGTTCGGACCAGACACGCTGTCGCCCATGACGATTGCTCGTGCCGCCACGCTCCTGCCGGCAGTGCTCCTGACGGCGCTCGCCGCGCCCGCCGCCGCCCAGCCGGACGCGGACCCCGTCGCGTGCCGCGTCGAGATGGTCCCCATGCGGGACGGCGTGCGGTTGGCCACCGAGGTGTACCTGCCGGCCGCAGCCGGCCGCCATCCGGTGGTTCTCACGCGCAGCCCCTACACGCGCGGCAGCCTGGCGGCCGGCAGCAACTGCGACAACCCGCGCATGCTGGATTTCGCCCGCCGCGGCTACGCCGGCCTGAGCCAGGATGCCCGCGGGCGGTACCGCTCCGGCGGCGCGTTCGATCCGTTCCAGCAGGAGGGCAGCGACGGGTACGACACGGTGGAGTGGGCCGCGGCGCAGCCGTGGTCCGACGGCCGCGTCGGCATCTTCGGCGCGTCCTACGTCGGCGTCACGACGCTGCAGGCCGCGATGCGGTCGCCGCCGCACCTGGTGACGGCCGTCGCGGAGATCACGGCGTCCGACTATCACGACAACTGGACCTACGTGAACGGCGCCTTCGACCTGCACCTGAACCTCGGCTGGACGCTGGCCTTCTTCGTCGGCGACAGCTATCGCCGCAGCCTGGACGGTTTCGGGCTGTCGCTGGAGGAGATCGACCGGCGCGTGGCCGCCCGGCTGGAGGCCGGCCGCCGCGACCTCCTGACCAGGTGGATCTGGACGCTGCCACTCAACAGCATGCCGGCCTTCCGCGCGGACGCGCCCTACTACTACGACTGGCTGGCGCATCCGGACTACGACAGCTACTGGCGGCGGGTCGACGTCGAGCGGGGCTACGGCGACATCACCGTGCCGGTGCTGCACACGGGCGGCTGGTACGACGTCTTCGCCGTCGGGACGATCCGCAACTTCGCCGGCATGCGGAGCGGCGCGGGGTCGCCGGCCGCGCGCCGCGGCACGAAGCTGGTCATGACCTGCTGCGGGCACACGCGGGAGCAGGGGCTCATCGACTGGGGCCCGGAGGCCCGGACGTTCGACGAGACGCTGGCGGCCCGCTGGTTCGACCACCACCTGAAGGGAGCCGACAACGGCCTCGACGAGGAGCCCGCCGCGCGGCTCTTCGTGATGGTGCCGCCCGACAGCGGCACGCAGGGCGGCGGCTTCTACCTCGCGGCCGACGACTTTCCGCTGCCCGCCGCGCGGCCGGTGCGCTTCCATCTGGGGAGCGGCGGGCACGCCAACACCCGCCACGGCGACGGGACGCTCAGCCGGGACGCGGGGGCGGGGCCGCCCGACCGCTTCGTCTACGACCCGGCGGACCCGGTTCCCACGCTGGGCGGCAACCTGTGCTGCGGCGACTTTCTCATGCGCGGCGCGCTCGACCAGTCCGGCCTCGAGCTGCGGGAGGACGTGCTCGTGTACACGAGCGAGCCGCTCGCGGCGGACCTCGCCGTGATCGGTCCGGTCACCGTCAGGCTGTGGGCCGCGTCGACCGCCCGCGACACGGACTTCACGGCCAAGCTGGTCGACGTGCACCTCGACGGCATCGCGCACAACGTGCTCGACCGCATCGTCCGGGCGCGCTACCGCCACGGGTCCAAGAGCGCCCCGTCGCTGATCACGCCGGGGGAGATCTACGAGTACACCATCCCGCTCGGCGACACGGCGACGGTGTTCCGGCGCGGCCACCGCATCCGGCTCGAGGTCAGCTCGTCCAACTTTCCGCACTACGACCGCAATCCCAACACGGGGCACCCGCTCGGCCAGGACGCCGAGCTGGTCGTGGCCACGCAGACCGTCTTCCACGACCCGGAGCATCCCTCCCATCTCGAGCTCCCGGTGGCGCCGCACGTGAGCATCCCGGCGGAGCCATGAGGACGCGGGGGCATTCGGGATGGCGCCGCCGCGTCGCCGCGGTCGCCGCGGGCTGCTTGCTGGCGGCCGGGGTCGCAGCCCAGTCGCCCGCCGGCGGGCCCGACGCACTGATTCGGGAGGGCATCGTCGAGCGGATCTCGGAGCACGTGTACGTGATTCCGCAAAACGGAGTCCGGTTGGTGCCCAACGTGGGCATCGTCGTGGGCAGCCGGGCGACGCTGGTGGTCGATACGGGGCTCGGACCCATCAATGCCCGGACCATCCTGCGCGAGGTCGCCCGCGTGCGCCGGGGCCCGGACCTGTACGTGGTCAGCACCCACTATCATGCCGAGCACGCCGCGGGCGAGGAGGCCTTTCCCGCGTCGGCCACGATCGTGCGCGCGCGGTCGCAGCAGCAGGACATCGACGAGCTCGGCGCGGAGGGGCTGCTGCGGTTCCGGACCTTTTCGCCGCTCGTCGAGGAGCTGCTGTCCGGCGTGCGGTATCGCGCCGCGGACGTGCTCTTCGAGCGCGAGCACGTGCTCGACCTGGGCGGCGTGCGCGCCCGGCTGCTGGCGCTGGGACCCACGCACACCCGCGGCGACACGATGGTGCACGTGGAGGGCGACGGCGTGCTGCTGGCCGGGGATGTCGTGATGAACCGGCAGTTTCCGGTCTTCGTCGGCCCGGCATCGAGCGTCGCGGCCTGGCGCGCCGTGCTCGACGAGCTGGCGGCGCTGGAGGTGCGGCGGGTCGTGCCGAGCCACGGCCCGCATGGCGAGGGCGCGCTGATCGACGAGCAGCGGACCTACCTGGAGGCGCTGGACGCCCAGGTGCGAGGGCTCAAGGCGTCCGGCCGGTCGGTCGACGAGACCGCCGAGCTCGTGACGAGCGCCATGCGGGCCGCCTACCGGGGCTGGACGGGGGAGCGCTGGATCGGCGCGGCGGCGCGCGCGGCGTATCGCGAGGCGCCCTAGGGGCCCAGGGGAGTGCACGA
Organism: Vicinamibacterales bacterium; assembly: GCA_963665465.1. Taxonomy (GTDB): domain Bacteria; phylum Acidobacteriota; class Vicinamibacteria; order Vicinamibacterales; family UBA8438; genus JAAXGX01. Next base: position 537,978 of record OY762226.1, on the reverse strand, counting down.
TGCGTGATGCTGTAGGCCGACGCTGGCGGATTGCGGTGCTGCTGGCCGCCGTGTGGCTGGTGTCCGGGCGGGTGGCCGGTGCCCACCCGATCCCGTTCAGCTATCTGGACCTGCGAATCGGCGGCGGGTCGATCGAGGCGTCGCTCGTCGCCCACATGATCGACCTCGCTCACGAGCTCGGCATCGACGAGCCGGAGCGGCTGCTGGTGCCGGGCGTGGCCGAGCGGCGCGCCGACGAGATCGGCGAGATCCTCGGGCCGCGGCTCGAGCTGGCTGCCGGCGGCCGGGCGCTGACGGCCGTCTGGGCCGAGCCCGAGGTGTTGCGCGACCGGCAGTCGGTGCGGCTGCGCTTCGCGTACGACCTCGAGCGGATCCCGGGCAGCCTCATCGTGACCGCCGATCTGTTTCCGTACGATCCGCAGCACCAGACGTTCCTCAACGTGTACGAAGGGGACGACCTGCGGACGCAGGCCATCCTCGACACGGACCATCCTCGGACGGAGTACTTCACCGGCACCTGGCAGGGGACCGGCGCCGTGATCGGGAAGTTCGTGCCGCAGGGCGTGCACCACATCATGATCGGCCCGGATCACGTGCTGTTCCTGATCGGCCTGCTGCTGCTCGGCGGCTCGATCCGGCAGCTGCTCATCGTGGTCACGGCGTTCACCCTGGCGCACAGCATCACGCTGTCGGCGGCCGTGCTCAACCTGTTCAACCCGCCGGCGCACCTGGTGGAGCCGGCCATCGCGCTGAGCATCGTCTGCGTCGGGGCGGACAACCTGCTGGTGGGCGACGGCCGCGACATGCGGGCCTGGATCGCGCTGGGATTCGGCCTGATCCACGGGTTCGGCTTCGCCTCGGTGTTGCGGGCCATGGAGCTGCCGACGCGCGACGTGGCCTGGTCGCTGCTGTCGTTCAACGTCGGCGTGGAGCTCGGGCAGCTCGCCATCGTCGTGGTGGCGGCCTGGCTGCTCACGGCGCTGAGAGGCTGGAGCGAGGTCGCCGGCCGCCGCCTGGCGGTCGCAGGGTCCGTGGTGGTCATCCTGGCCGGCACGTTCTGGTTCGTGGAACGCGTGTTCTTCTAGGGGGGATTGCAAGATGAGGCGAGGAATGTTGCTGGGGGTCCTGATGGCGGTCGGTGCGGTGTCGATCGCGGTCAGCGCGGCACAGGGGCCGTCGCCGCTTCAGCTCGACGCGGCCGGCCTGGTGAAGGTCAAGGACAACCTCTACTACATCGCCGGCGAGGGGCCGTGGAACCGCGACGCGTTCAGCGGCGGGAACATCGGGGTCTTCATCGCCAGCGAGGGCGTGACCATCGTCGACACCAAGCTGCCGGGGTGGGGGCCGACCATCCTGGAGCGGGTCCGGACCGTCACCGACAAGCCCGTGGTGGCCATCATCAACACGCACACGCACGGCGACCACGTCGGCAGCAACAGCGCCTTTCCGGACAGCGTCACCATCGTCGCGCACGAGAACACCAAGGCCAACATGGAAGGGATGGACGCCTTCCAGGGCGACGGCGCCCGCTTCCTGCCGGACGCGACGTACAGCGAGAGGATGTCGATCGGGTCGGGCGACGGGCAGATCGATCTCTATCACTTCGGTCCCGGCCACACCAACGGCGACACGTTCATCGTCTTTCCCGCGCTGGGCGTGATGCACACCGGCGACATGTTCGCCTGGAAGGACTCGCCGTTCATGGATCGGAACAACGGCGGCAGCGGCGTGGCGTATCCGGAGACGCTGGCGAAGGCGGTGGCGGGCATCTCGGGGGTCGACACCGTGATCCCCGGCCACATTCCGATGACCTCGTGGTCGGACTTCGTGCGCTATCAGCGTTTCAACGCCGACGTGCTGGCGGCGGCCAGGGCGGGGCTGGAGAGCGGTCAGGCGGCTGCGGACGCCGCGGCCGCCTTCGACCTGTCGGACGGCTATCCGGACTACCGGACGGATCGGCTCGAGGCGGCGTTCGAGACGATCTACGCCGAGCTGCAGGAGTAGTCGGCGGCGGGGACCGGCCCGCCCGGGCCGGTCCCCGCGTTGCTGCCGGCCGGCTACTTCGCCGTTGCCCGGGCCTCCTCGGCCCGCGCGCCGGCGAGGATGTTGTACAGCCCGTAGTTCCCCTCGTGACAGGCGTACTCGAAGAGCGGCCCCTCGGTGCTGGTCAGGGGCAGCGAGCCGGTCCACGGCTGCGAGTAGACCGAGGCGTCCGTGATGGTCCACTGCCAGTCGAGGTTGTCGGCGTCGACGCGCCTGATGCGCTCGACCAGGTGCAGGTTCTCCCGCGAGCCGTTGAAGTTGTGCCTGCCGTTGAAGTTGGTGGTCTCGATGACCAGCGTGTCGCCCTCCCAGCGGCCGCGCGAGTCGCCGAGCCACTGCCGGATGCCGGCGTCGATGTGCGGCCGCCCGTCGAGGGGGATGATGCGCGCGTCGTGGATCATCTCCTGGAAGATGACCACGTAGCCCGGCGCCTGGAGGATGTTCCAGTTGTTGTTGTAGTTGGTCGGCAGCGCGGGCAGCGCCCAGCGCGTGATGCAGCGGTCGTAGACCGACATGTCGAGCCAGGTGTCGGGCGACTCGGCCTTCTCCCGCCGCGCGGACCGCACCGCGTCCTCCCGCTCGCGCACGCCCGGATTCATCGGGATGCGCCCGTCGGGCGGATCGTCGATCATGGCCGTGCGGTTGTCCTCCTTGCCCCACTCGAACCAGAACTCGTTGTAGAAGCCCGGGTCGCCGTCCCGGGGCGTGAAGAAGGCGTTCGACCGCGCGGCGCGCCGGGTGGCGCGCTCCTCTTCGCTGAGGACGGCCGCGGTGACGCCCTCGGGCCGCTCCAGGGGCGTGCCGTGCGTCATGTTCCAGAGCCCCTGCAGATCCGGATCGCCCCAGGCGGTGCGGGCGCCCTGGCCCGCCGCGGGCGAAGCGGCCAGCACCGCCGCTGCCATGGCGCCCGCTGCGACGATGGATGCGGAATGACGGAATCTCATCGGAAGCCTCCTCGTTCGCGGATTCGACGAACCATTCTATGATCACGGAACGCATGAACGGGGAGTCCATCGCCATGTGCTTCAGCGGCGGCAAGGACAGCGCGATGGCGCTGTCCGAGATCGTGCGTGCGCGGACGTACCACGTCGACGTCCTGCTGACGACGGTCACGGGCGAGTACGACCGGGTCAGCATGCACGGCGTGCGCCGCGTTCTCCTGAGGCAGCAGGCGGCGGCCATCGGGATTCCCCTGACCGAGGTCGTCGTGCCGCCCGCGAGCTCGAACGCGATCTACGAGCGCGAGATGGGGCGGGCGTTCGCGGACCTGCGGGCGGCCGGCATACGGCGCGTGGCCTTCGGCGACATCTTCCTCGAGGACCTGCGGGCGTATCGCGAACGGCAGCTCGCGGCCTGGGACCTCGAGTGCGTCTTCCCGCTCTGGCAGCGTGACACCGCGCAACTGGCCGACGAGTTCGTCGCGGCCGGATTCGAGGCGGTGCTGGTATGCGTGAATCCGGCCGCGCTCGACGCCTCGTTCGCGGGCCGCGCATTCGACGCGGCGCTGCTGGCCGATCTGCCGCGCGGCGTTGACCCGTGCGGCGAGAACGGCGAGTTCCACTCGTTCGTGTTCGACGGCCCGATCTTTCGGCGCCCCGTGGCCGTCGCCCACGGACCGGTCGTCGAGCGCGACGATTTCGTGTTCGCCGACCTCGTTCCCCGGCAGGGCGCCCGTGCGGCGCCGGGTGCCGGCGCAGGAGGCAGTCCGTGACCGAACCGCCCGCCGCGGGCAATGGCGCCCCGCAACGTATCGTGTCCCTGATCTCCAGCGCCACGGAGATCGTTTGCGAGCTGGGATTCGGGCAGCAACTGGTCGGCCGCTCCCACGAATGCGACTATCCGTCCGCCGTCACCGCGCTGCCGGCCTGCTCGACCTCCAAGGTGGCGCTGGAGGCCGCGAGCCGCACCATCGACGAGCAGGTGAGGACGATCGTCGCCGACGGCCTGTCCGTCTACCGCGTCGATCCCGAGCTCCTGGATCGTCTCGCGCCGACGGTCATCGTCACGCAGACGCAGTGCGAGGTGTGTGCGGTGAGCCTGAAGGACGTCGAGGACGCCGTGTGCCGGCTCGTGGGGTCGCGGCCCCGCATCGTGTCGCTCGAGCCGATGTCGCTGAGCGACATCTGGAAGGACATCCGGACGGTCGCGTCGGCGCTGGGCGATGCGGCCCGCGGCGACGCGCTCGTGAGCCGCCTGACGGAACGGCTCGCAGCGGTGCGGGACGCGGTGGATGCGGCGCCGTCGCGGCCGTCGCTGGCCTGCATCGAGTGGATCGATCCGCTGATGGGCGCGGCCAACTGGGTCCCCGAGCTGGTCGACTGCGCGGGCGGCGCCGACCTCTTCGGGGCGGCCGGGCAGCACTCGGGCTACCTGCGGATGGAGCAGCTCGTCGATGCCGATCCGGACGTCATCGCCGTCATGCCGTGCGGGTTCGACATCGAGCGTTCCTGCCGCGAGATGGCGCCGCTGGCCGCCCATCCGGACTGGGCGCGGCTGTCCGCGGTGCGCAACGGGCGCGTGGTCATGGTGGACGGCAACCAGTACTTCAACCGGCCGGGCCCGCGCCTGGTCGAATCCGCGGAGATCCTGGCGGAATGCCTGCACCCCGGGCGCTGCGACTTCGGGCACCAGGGACGCGGCTGGAAATACTGGCGTGACGCCGCAACGAACTGACCCCGAGGATGCCGTGGGCCTGTGCCGCAGCTGCCGGCACGTGCGCGTCGTCACGGCGCGCGTGAACAGTCGCTACTATCGCTGCGAGCTTTCCGATCGGGAACCGCGCTATCCCAGGTACCCGGCCTTGCCGGTACTGGCCTGCGGGGGGCACGAGCCGGCAGCATCCCCGCCGCGCGCTGCGGCCGAATCGCGCGCGGCGCCGCGCCGACTGGGCGGTGAACGCAAGTTGTCCGCGTGCGCCGTCATCGTGCTGGCCGCGGGCCTCGGCGTCGCCGTCCCGGCCCAGGAGGCGGCGAGGACTGCCTGGGGCGACCCGGACCTGCAGGGAATCTGGGTTGCCTCGACGCTGACGCCGCTCGAACGGCCGTCCGAGTACCGGGGACGCGAGTTCCTGAGCGAGGCCGAAGTCGCGGCGCTCGAGGCCGAGGCGCGCGTCGAGGAGCAACGCCTGCTGAACCGGCCTGCGGAGCGGGCGCCGGCCGGGGGGGACGTCGACTACCGGCCCGACGGCAGTCTCGGCCTCAACCTCTTCTGGCTCGACGAAGGCACGGCCTGGGACCCGAGCCGGCGCACGTCGCTGATCGTCGATCCGCCGAGCGGCCGCATCCCCTATCTGCCCACGGCGCGCGACCACGAGCGGCCGTACGGGACCGGCCCCTGGGACTCGCATGTCGACCTCGACACGGGCGAGCGGTGCTTCGGTGACGGGTTCCCGCAGGTCTGGTTCGGCGACAACCCGAACCACCAGATCCTCCAGACGCCGACCGACGTCGTGATCCTGCACGAGATGTACCATCAGCGCCGGATCATCCCGATCGACGGCCGCCCGCAGACCGGGATCGCGCAGTGGAACGGTGAGCCGCGCGGCCGCTGGGAGGGGAGGACGCTGGTGGTCGAGAGCCGCTACTTCCCCGATCGGCCGCAGGACCGGTTCCGCCACGTCTGGCGCGCCCCGGCCTCGACGCTGCACCTGGTCGAGCGCTTCACGCGCGCCGCTGCGGAGACGATCCGCTACGAGGCGACGATCACCGATCCGGTCCGCTTTTCGCAGCCCTGGACCGTCCGCTTCACGCTGGCGACGGACCAGGCGCGGCGGGGGGTGACCCCGGGCCCCCTCTTCGAGTTCGCCTGCCACGAGGGGAACTACGCCATCGTGAACGTGCTCCGCGGCGCCCGCGTCCAGGACTCTCGTGCCGCCGGCCGCTGAGGCGCCGCGCGGCGGTCATGGCGCGGCAAGGCAGCGGCGCGGCCGACGGCGGGCGCAAGCGGGCCAGCGCGGTTCGTGATCTCCTTTCTCAAGTGACCAGCGGCTGGATGGGCGGCAGATTGACCACAGCGCGGGCACGATCAAGGTCGTGCATCTGCTGCAGGTTCAACCAGAACTCCGGCGTCGTCCGAAACGCCTGGCCGAGCCGCAGCGCGGTATCCGCGGTGATGGCGCGGTGACCATGGACGATCTCGTTGATTCGCCGTGGCGGCACTCCCATCGCTTTCGCGAGGCGGTACTGACTGATGCCGAGCTCGTCGAGGAACTCGGCGAGGTGCTCTCCGGGATGGATGGGCGGCGATTGCGGCATCTGGGTTCTCCTCAGTGGTAGTCGGTGATTTCGATCTCCATGGCGCCGTGCTCCGTCCAACGAAAGCACACGCGCCATTGGTCGTTGATGCGAATGCTGTGCTGGCCGCGCCGGTCGCCGCGCAGCGCCTCGAGGCGCTGCGACGGCGGCAGGCGCAGATCCGCCAAGGCAATCGCGGCCACGACCCGCTGAACTCGCATCCGGGCAGGGCGTTGAATGTCATCGGGCAGGCGGCGTACGCGCCGTCCCTCGAAGACGTGCTCGGTGTCGGTATCCTTGAACCGTCTCACGGCCACGACAATAACGAGCTGCGTTAATAGCGTCAAAGGTCAAGGATCTGGGGTGCCGCACGCATGCCGGCAGTCGACGTGGACGGGCTGACGTTCACCTACGCGTCCGCGGCGAACCCCGCGGTGCGCGACCTCTCCTTCCGCATCGACCGCGGCGTGATCTTCGGCTTCCTCGGACCCAACGGCGCCGGCAAGTCGACCACCCAGAAGGTGCTGATCGGACTCCTGCGGGGCTACCGCGGCGCGGTCTCGGTGCTCGGCCGCGACCTCGCGGACTGGGGGGCCGGCTACTACGAGGAGATAGGCGTCTCGTTCGAGCTGCCCAACCACTATCTCCGGCTGACCGGCATCGAGAACCTGAGCTACTTCCGGGCGCTGTACCGGGGAGCGACGCAACGGCCGGAGGCGCTCCTGGAGATGGTGGGGCTGGCGGAGGATCGTGAGCGCCTGGTAGCCGAGTACTCCAAGGGCATGAAGACGCGGCTGGGCGTGGCGCGCGCCCTGCTCAACGACCCGCAATTGATCTTCATGGACGAGCCGACGGCGGGGCTCGACCCCGCCAGCGCACGGCGCATACGGCAACTGATTCGGGAGCTGAAGGCGGCCGGGCGCACCGTGTTCCTGACGACCCACGACATGACGGTGGCCGACGAGCTGTGCGACCGCGTGGCCTTCATCGTCGGCGGCGAGATTCGGCTCGTGGAGTCGCCGCGCGCCCTGAAGCTGGCCCACGGCGCGCGGACCGTCGCGATGGAGTACGTGCTCGACGGCAGCCCCGGGCGGCGCGAGTTCCCGCTCGACGGGCTCGGCGCCAACGCCGATTTCCTGGCCCTGCTGCGCGACGCCACCGTCCGCACGCTGCACACGCAGGAAGCGACCCTGGAGGACGTCTTCCTGCGCGTCACCGGCCACAGCCTGCAGTAGGCCGATGCACGCGCTGGCCGCCACGTTGAGCCTGGACTTCCGCCTGCAGGCGCGCAACGGCTTCTACTACGCGGTGGCCTTCGTGCTGGCCTGCTGGTTCGTCCTGCTCACCCTTCTCCCCTCCATCGACTGGGGCTACGTGCTGCCCGCCGTGGTGTTCGGCAACCTGGTGATGGTCAACTTCTACTTCGTGGCCGGCCTGGTGCTGCTCGAGAAGGGCGAGGGGACGCTGGAGGCCCAGGTGGTGACGCCGCTCGCTGACTGGCAGTACATCGGCTCGAAGACGGCGACGCTGACCGCACTCTCGCTGGTCGAGCAGGTGGTCATCGTCTGGTCGGCGCACGGCGGCGGCTTCGCGGGCGGCCGGCTGGCGGCCGGCATCGTGCTGGCGGCGATCCTTTATACGCTGACGGGATTCGTCCTGGTCGCGCGCTACCGGTCGATCAACGAGTTCATGTTCCCCTCGGTGCTCTTCACGGCGATCCTCTCGCTCCCGATGCTGCACTACTTCGGCCTCTGGGACAGCTGGCTGCTCTATCTCCACCCCTTCACGGCGCCGCTCGTGCTGCTGGCCGGGGCGTTCAAGCCGATTCCGGCGTGGCAGTTGGTCTACGGCGTGCTCTATGGCGCCTTGTGGGCGGGGCTGCTGCTGCTCGCCGGCCGGCGAGCGTTCGACCGCTACATCGTCGCCCGCGAGGGGAGCCGCTGATGCCGACCGCGGCCGCCGTGATCCGCGGGCTCGGGCCGGTCGACCTCAAGAGCATCGCCCGCGACAGCATGTTGCGCTGGCTGGTCGGCATGCCGATCGTCCTCGCGTTCGCATTCCGCTGGGGCATTCCAGTCATCGACTCATGGCTCGGCGAGCGGAACGGCTTCGACCTCACCCCGTACTACCCGCTCCTGACCAGCTTCCTCGTGCTGATGGTCCCGACGCTGATGGGCTCGGTGGTGGGCTTCCTGCTGCTCGACCAGCGCGACGACCGCACGCTGACCGCGCTGCAGGTCACGCCGCTGACGGCGCAGGGATATCTCGCCTACCGCATCGCGGTCCCGATGGCGGTGAGCGTGCCGGTGATGATGGCGAGCATCGGCATCGCGGACCTGGTGACGATGGGCGTGGTCCCGGCCTTCGCCGCCGCCGTGCAGGCGGCGCCCGCCGCGCCGCTCTACGCGCTGTTCGTGGCCGCCTTCGCGGCGAACAAGGTGCAGGGGTTCGCCCTGCTGAAGGCGGTGGGCGTGCTCGCGTGGCCGCCCGTCCTTGCCTGGTTCGTTTCTTCGCCGTGGCAGGTGGCGTTCGGAATCGTCCCGCTCTACTGGCCCCTGAAGCTCTTCTGGATGCTCGCAGCCGGCGAGCCCCATGCGGGGCTCTACTTCCTGGCCGGCCTGGCGTACCAGGGACTGCTGGTCGCGATCCTGGCGCGCCGCTTCAAGACCGTGATAGCCCGGTAGCGGGCCGTCACTCCGCCGTCACCGTGGCGTCCCGGCCGCAGGGTCGGGATCTGCGTGCTCCGGCAGCGCGAAGACGTGCATCACCGAGCCGCGCGTCCGCGGCCGCAGCACGTCGTCGAACACCAGCTCGGCGTTGCGCCATGCCAGGAACCAGCCCGGGCCGGACGGGATTGCGACGTACTGGCGTCCGTCGACGGCGTACGTGATCGGGAAGCCGTCCGCGGCCGTCGGCGTGCGCGTCTGCCACAGGACGTCGCCGTTGCGCGCGTCCAGCGCGTAGATGTGGCGGTCGAGGTTGCCGACGAACACGAGCCCCCCGCCCGTGGTCAGGGCCGACGTGCCGTACTGCAGCTTGCTGGGGCGGCGCCACAGCACCTCCCCGGTCCGGCTGTGCAGCGCCACGAAGATGCCCAGGTGGTCGGGGCTCTGCGGATGGGCCAGGAAGCGCCGGTCGTTCGGGCCGACCCCGCCGCCGCCGATCTCCGCCGGCTCGGGCATCGGCCCGAAGGTCGAGTGGGCGCACCCGGGCATCACCGGGATGTAGAACGCCTCGGTCTCCGGGTGATAGGCCATCGCCCACAGGTTCTTGAGGCCGCCGGGGCCGGGGCAGTAGTCGACCGGGACGTCGAGCTGCGGAATGCGCTCGCGGCGCAGGATGCCCTGTCCGGTCGTCGGATGCAGGTCCACGATGTCCTGGAAGCCGAGGTCGTGGGCGGCGAGGTACTCGCCGGTCTTCGGATCGAGCTCCCACAGGACGCCGATCTTGCCCATCTTGAACAGCGCGCGCCGGTTGCCGCGGTCGACGACGACCAGCTCGAACACCTCGTCGAGGTCGTGCGTCTCGGCCGGAATGTGCTGGAAGTACCACACGATCTCGCCGCTCTCCGGGTCGAGCGCCAGGGTCGAGTTGGTGTACAGCGCCGCGCCCTCGGTGCCGCGCTGCGCGCTGGCCCAGGGCTTCGGCTGCGCGGTGGACCAGTAGATCAGGTCGGCGTCCGCGTCGTAGCTGCCGGGAATCCAGGCGTCGGCGCCCGCGCGGAAGGTGAGCGTCAGGTCGCCCCAGGTGTCGCCGCCGGGCTCGCCGGGGCGGGCCACCGTCGACGTGCGCCACAACTGGGCGCCGGTCTGGGCATCGTGGGCCGAGATGAAGCAGACGTCGTTCTTGTAGTACTCGCAGCCCGTGATGCCCGCGACCACCATGCCCTTGACGATGATCGGCCCGCTCGTGTAGCGGTAGCCCAGCTCGTGGTCGGCCACCTGCTGCTCCCACACCAGCTCGCCCGTCCGGGCGTCGAGCGCGATCAGCTGGGCCTCGCTCGTGCCGGCGTAGATCTTGTCGTCGTAGATGGCGATGTTGCGCCGGGCCAGCCCGGGTTGCCGGTTGGAGGGCAGGTCGGGGTTGGAGGGCATGGGCCGGCCGCTGCGCAGATGCGCCCAGAGCTCGTCGCCGGTGACGGCGTCGAGCGCCACCACGCCGCTGCGGCTCGGGATGAACATGACGCCGTCGTGCACGAGCGGCGTCACCTCGTCGGTGCCGGCCAGCGTCTCCCAGGACCAGACGAGCTGCAGGTTCCCGACGTTGTCACGGTCGATCTGGTCGAGCGGGCTGTACCCCTGGCCGTCGATCGTGCGGCGCCAGTTGATCCAGTCGCCCGGGTCGGGGTCGAGGAGCTCGGCGTCGGTGATCGGCTCGAAGCTGTTGAGCTGCGCCGCCGCGGCGGCCGCGAGTCCGGCCAGCAGGCAAACGGCGATGAGGCACGCGAGTAGCGGACGGGCCATGCGGATTCTCCCTCGGTGGTGCGTGTGTCTATTCGGGCAAGCCGAAGGCGACGAGCGCGGCGTCCGGGCCGGCGCCGGTGGCGATGGCGACGAGCTGCCGGCCGGACCGCGTGCGGTACGTCATCGGGTTGCCGCTGGTGGGGAAGGGGGTGGCGCCTCGCCACACCTCTTCGCCCGTGGTCTTGTCGAACGCGTACAGATAGGGGTCGCCGCCGCCGATGAGGAGCAGCCCGCCGCCGGTGACCAGCGGCCCGTTGTTGCCGCGCGTCCCCAGCCGCGCCGGCAGCTCGACGCCGGCCAGCAGCGGGTGCCGGCGGACGGCCGGGCTGCCTTCGCCGAACGGCACCTTCCAGGCAATGTCGCCCCGGTTGAGGTCGATGGCCGCCAGCCAGGCGTACGGCGGCTTGACGAGCGGGATGGCGCCCAGCCGCGCGCGGACCTGCTCGCGGCCCTCGGTGCAGGCGCTGCCCCCCACGTACTCGGCGTCGGCCGTCGGATGCTCCTCGTCGCTGCGCTCGCACACCTGGATGACGCTCGTGCCTTCGGACGCGCGCACGTAGAGCCAGCCGGTCTGCGGGTCGAACGCGGCCCCGCCCCAGTTGGCGCCGCCGGTGACCATCGGCCGGATCAGCGTGCCGCGCATCGCGGGCGGCGTGTAGAGCGGACCCAGGCGGAACCCGCGCATCGTCTCCTCGGCCAGCGCCCTGATCTCCGGCGTCAGGTCGTTCGCGTCGGCCAGCGCCACCCCCTGGCCGCTGAACGGCGGCGGCTTCGTCGGGAACGGCTGCGTCGGGTAGGGCACCTCGCCCGGCACGTCGGTGGTGGTGTCGACCGGGCGCTCCTCGATCGGCCACACCGGCTCGCCGGTGACGCGGTCGAAAACGTACGTGAACCCGATCTTCGACACCTCGGCCACGGCGTCGATCGTGCGGCCGTCGACCGTGATCGTGACGAGGTTGGGAGGCGACGTGAGGTCGTAGTCCCACAGCCCGTGGTGCACCGCCTGGAAGTGCCACTGCCGCTCGCCGGTGCGGGCATCCAGGCAGAGGAGCGATTCGGCGAACAGGTTGGCACCGATGCGCCGCCCGCCCCAGTAGTCGCTGCTGGGCGTGCTGGTCGGGACGTACAGGAGTCCGCGCTCCTCGTCGAGCGACATCAGGCCCCACACGTTGGCGTGCCCGGTGTAGCGCCAGGACTGGTCCTCCCAGGTGTCGGCGCCGAAGGCGTCGTTCGACTGCGGAATCGTGTGGAAGACCCACCGCCGCCGGCCCGTGCGGGTGTCGAAGGCCTGCACCGTCCCCGGCGTGTCCCGGCGGCGCTTGATGCGGTCGGGCACGCGGCTGCCGACGATGACCAGGTCGTCGAAGACCACCGGCGTCGAGGTCTGGTCGAACGCGTCGCGCAGCACGTCGCGGCCGAGCCCCTCGGTGAGCGGAATGCGCCCGCCGTCGCCGAAGTCGGCCACGAGCTGCCCGCTGGCGGCGTCGAGGGCGTACAGCCAGTAGCGGCTGTTGAGGAACAGCCGCACGTGCTCGCCGTCGCGCCAGTAGGCGACGCCGCGGTGCTTGAAGCCGCCCGGCGGCGTGCCCTCGCCGCCGAAGCGGAACGTCTCGGGATCGAACCGCCACAGCTCTTCGCCCGTTTCCGCGTCGAGCGCGACGACGCGCGCGTACATCGTGGAGACGTAGAGCGTGTCGTCGATCATCAGCGGGGTGGCCTCGAAGCGGCCCGGCCGGGTGCCGTACTCGGGCAGCGGAAGCTCGCCGGCGTCCCATTCCCAGGCGATCTCGAGATCGGCGACGTTGGCCCGGTCGATGTCGGCCAGGTCGGAGTGCTTGCTGTGGGCCTGGTCGCCGCCCACGTAGGGCCACTCGACCATGGCGGGCTCCTGGGCGCCGGCCGTCCCGGCCCCGAGCGCGAACGCGAGCACGCAGCACAGCCCGATCGGTGGTCGTCGCATCGGCAGGACCTCGCTAGTCGGACAGCGTGAAGGCGACGAGGGCGGCGTCCGGGCCCGCGCCGGTCGCGATCACGATGAACTGCCGCCCCGACGGCGTGCGATACGTCATCGGGTTGCCGCTCGTGCGGTACGGGGTCGCGCCGCGCCACACCTCCTCGCCGGTCGCCTTGTCGAAGGCGTAGAGGTAGGGGTCGCCGCCGCCGATGAAGACCAGTCCGCCGCCGGTCACCATCAGCCCGTTGGCGCCGGGGGTGCCCAGGCGCTCGGGCAGGTCGACCCCGCGCAGCAGCGGATGGTTGCGGACGATCCGGCTGCCCTCGCCGAACGGCACCCGCCAGGCGATCTCGCCCCGGTTCAGGTCGATGGCCGTGAGGTAGGCATAGGGCGGCCTGGTCAGCGGGATCGGCCCCAGCCGGCTGCGGGCCATCTCGGTGGCGCCGGGGCGGCCGGCGAAGATCTGCCCCGCCGCGCCGTGCGGGCAGTTGTTGCTGAACGCGACGTCCACGTCCGGGTCCTCGCCCAGCACCTCGCACACCTGGTTGGCGCTGGTGCCCTCGGACGAGCGGACGTACAGCAGGCCGGTCTGCGGGTCGAAGCCGGCGCCGCCCCAGTTGGCGCCGCCGTCGATGCGGGGGCGCTGGAGCGTGCCGCGCAGCGCGGGCGGCGTGAACAGCGGGCCGAGCCGGAAGCGGCTCATCTCCTCGCGCGCCAGGGCGTTGATCTCCGGGGTCAGATCGTTGGCGTCGTCCAGCGAGACGCCCTGCCCGGCGAAGGCGGGGGGCCTGGTCGGGAACGGCTGCGTCGGCCAGGGCACCTCGCCCGGCACGTCGGTGGCGGTGTCGACCGGGCGCTCCTCGATCGGCCACACCGGCTCGCCGCTGACCCGGTCGAAGACGTACGTGAAGCCCTGCTTCGAGACCTCGGCCACAGCGTCGATGGTGCGGCCGTCGACGGTGATGGTGACCAGGTTCGGCGGCGACGTGAAGTCGTAGTCCCACAGTCCGTGGTGCACCGCCTGGAAGTGCCACTGGCGCTCGCCGGTACGCGCGTCGAGGCAGAGGAGCGACTCGGCGAACAGGTTGGCGCCGACCCGCCGCCCGCCCCAGTAGTCGCTGCTGGGCGTGCTCGTCGGCACGTACAGGAGCCCCCGCTGCTCGTCGAGCGACATCAGGCCCCAGACGTTCGCGTGGCCCGTGTAGCGCCACGACTGATCCTCCCAGGTGTCGGCGCCGAACGCGTCGTTCGACTGCGGCACCGTGAAGAAGATCCAGCGCCGCTCGCCCGTGCGGGCGTCGAACGCCTGCACCGACCCGGGCGTGTCGAAGCGGCGCTGCACGCGGTCGGGGACGCGGCTGCCCACGATGACGAGGTCCTCGAAGACGACCGGCGGCGACGTCTGGTCGAAGTCGTCGTCGCGCACCTCGCGGCCGTGGCCCTGCGTCAGGTGGATGCTGCCGCCGTCGCCGAAGCTGGTGACGAGCTGCCCGCTCGCAGCGTCGAGGGCGTAGAGGCGGACCCGGCTGTTGAGGAACAGGTGCAGGTCGTCGCCCTCGCGGCGGAACGCAAGGCCGCGGTGCTTGAAGCCGCCGGGACTGGCGCCTCGCCCGCCCAGCTCGTAGACGCGCGGGTCGAACACCCACTTCTCGGCCCCGGTCTCCGCGTCGAGCGCGACGACGCGCGAGTACATGGTGGAGAAGTAGAGCGTGTTGTCGATCATCAGCGGCGTGGCCTCGAAGCTGCCCGGCCGGGCGCCGTGCTCCAACAGCGGCATCTCGTTGGGGTCCCACTGCCAGGCGATCTCGAGGTCGCCGACGTTGGTCCGGTCGACGTCGGCCAGCGCGGAGTATTTCGTGTGGGACTGCTCCGCGCCGACGTACGGCCACTCGACCATGCGGCCGGCGTCGTCCTGGGCGGCGGGCAGGGCGGTCGAGGCCACGACGGCCAGGGCGCATAGTCGCTTCATGCGGGTTTCTCCCCTGCGGGCGGAGGCTCCATCGTACTACAGGCCCCGAAGTGTCCCGCGGTCACGGCGCCGTCGAGATCAGGTAGCGCTCCGGCCAGCGCGAGTAGCCGTCCACGGTGTAGATGTTGCCGACGGAATCGACCGCCATCTCGTGGTTGCCGCCGCGCGTGTCGATGTCGCCGACCAGCTCCAGCGTGCCCCGGTCGAGGATGTAGATCTTGCGGTAGCTGGTGGCGGATCCGACGTACAGGTACTGCTGGTCCGGGTCGTGCGAGAAGGCGGCCATCGAGGCGGACCCGACGCCCGGGCCGGGCTCGTCGCGCGCGAGGTACTGGTTGTTCTCGAGGTCGAAGCGCCACGGTGCGGGCGTGGCCCGCTCGACGAACACCTCCTCGATGAACGTCCCGTCCGTCTCGAAGACGTGCACGCGGTTGTGGCCGCGGTCGCAGACGTAGACCGTCCCGTCGTGCGCGACCCGGACGCAGTGGGTCGGGTCCCAGCGCTGGGGCGGCGGGCCGTCCGGGGTCAGATCCTCGGCCGGACCGTCGTCGGGCGGCCGTCCGTACGCGCCCCACAGGCGCTTGAACTCGCCGGTCACGGCATCGAACACGATGACGCGCTGGTTGGTATAGCCGTCGGCGACGAAGACCTCGTTGGTGTCGGGATGCACCGCGGCGGTCGTGGGGCCGCCGAGCAGTCGCTCGTCGAGGCTGCCGTTCGTCCGGCCGTTCTCTCCGATCTGCAGCAGGAACTCGCCGGCCGCCGTGAACTTGAGCACGACGCCGCCGTCGGCGCGGGTGCCGCCGCCGATGACCCAGACGTTGTCCTCGTGGTCGATGAACATGCCGTGCTCGGCGGCGAACGTATCTTCCATCCAGTCGAATCCCTCGCCCGGCCCGCCCCAGGCCTGGAGGACGTTGCCCTCCTGGTCGAACTGGATGATCGGCGGCGCCAGCTCCTTGCCTTCCACCGCGAGCAGCGCCTGGATGCGGTCGCTGTTGGCGTGCGCGATCCAGGGGTTGTCCTGCGAGTCGACCGCCACGCCCCACACGTCGCCGAGCGCCCAGTTGTTGGGTAGCGGCTGCGGCCACGACGGGTCGTGCGCAAACGTCGGCAGCGCGGCTTCGGCGGTCTCCGCCGGCTGCTCCGGCTCTGCCGGCGGCTGTTCCGCACCGCCGCAGGCGACGGCCAGCACCGCCAACGCGCCGCCGAGCGCCGGCAACCGATTCATCGGGACAAGTGTCGGGTTCATGGCACCTCCGCGCCAGTTCGCCGTAGACTAGCATGGTTGCTCCGCGCCGGCCGGCGCTCGGCCGCAAGCGCGGCGGAGGCGACATGACCGCGGGCATCCAGAAGTTCATCGTCTTCGCGGTGGCGATCCTCGTCTCGTGGATCGTCGGCGCCACGGTCCCGCCGACCTGGAACGTCGACCAGGTGACCCTGGACGTGCGGACGGCCGGAGACGGCCGGCTCTACTACCTGTCGGAAGGGCGCCGCGCGTACTTCGAGGCGGTGCCGCTGGATCAGGCGCGGCTCAATCCCGCGGCCGTCCACGGCTCGCGCCAGACCCCGCCGGTGACGGAAGAGTTCGTCTCGGCCACCGAGATTCGCGACGGGCGGCCCGCGACGGTCTACTACCAGCTGCGGGCCCGGGCCCACTGGGGCTGGTGGTCGCTGCTGCCCGCGCTGGTGGCGGTGGTGCTCTGCTGGCTCACGCGCGAGCCGGTCACCGCGCTGGGCGCCGGCATCGTCTCCGGCGCGCTGCTGCTCGGCAGGTACGACATCACCGGCGAGGTGTTGATCCCGTCGCTCGCGACCACCAACTCGGCGGGGGTCCTGCTGCTGTACCTGTGGCTGCTGGGCGGCCTCATGGGGGTCTGGTCGCGGACCGGCGCGGCGCAGGCGTTCGCCGAGTTCATGACCGCGCGCTTCGTGCGCGGCCCGCGCAGCGCCAAGCTCGTGGCCTGGATGCTCGGCATCGTCTTCTTCCAGGGCGGGACGGTCAGCACCGTCGTGGTCGGCACCACCGTCAAGCCCATTGCCGACAAGGAGCGCATCAGCCACGAGGAGCTGGCCTACATCGTCGACTCGACCGCGTCGCCGATCGCGTCGCAGCTCGCGTTCAACGCCTGGCCGGGCTACGTGCAGGCGTTCATCTTCGTCTCCGGCGTCAGCTTCCTGGCGACCGAGACCGACCGCATCGCCTTCTTCTTCCGAAGCGTGCCGTTCTGCTTCTATGCGATCTTCGCGGTGCTCGGCACGTTCCTGCTGAGCGTCGAGAGGCCGCTGTTTCTGGGGCGTCGCCTCGCGGCCGCCATGCAACGCGCCCGCACCACCGGCCGGCTCGACGGCGAGGGGGCCGCGCCGCTCAGCGCCCGCGAGCTGCAGGCGAGCCAGGTGCCCGAGGGCTACGCGCCGCACGTCCTCGAGTTCTTCCTGCCGCTCGCCCTGCTCATCGGCGTGGCCGTGGGCACCTTCGTCGTCTCCGGCTCGCCGAACGTGCAGTGGGCGTTCGGCGCGGCGCTGCTGCTGGCGTCGGGCATCGCCCTGGCGCGGGGCATGGCGCTCAAGGACCTGATGGGCGGGTTCCACGACGGCATCAAGGGCGTCGTGCTCGGCTCGGTGATCCTCCTGCTGGCCATCACCATCGGCAGCGTCAGCACGCAGACCGGGGGCGGCGTCTTCCTGGTGGACCAGCTGGGCGACGCCGTGCCGTACTTCCTGCTCCCGGTGCTGCTGCAGTTGATGACCATGGTCATCGCCTTCTCCACGGGCACGAGCTGGGGCACCTACGCGGTGGCGTTCCCGCTGGCCATGCCGCTCGCCTGGGCGGTCGCCGGCGCGCAGGGGCTGTCGCATCCCGAGCTGTTCATGACCCTCTGCTTCGCGGCGGTCATGGACGGCAGCGTCTACGGCGACCAGTGCTCGCCGATCTCGGACACGACGGTGCTCAGCTCGGTCTGCACCGGCTGCGACCTGATGGACCACGTCAAGACGCAGATTCCCCAGGCCTCGGTGGCGGCCGCCCTGGCCGCGGTCTGCTGGACCGTCATCGCCGTCTTCACGGCATAGGCGCCGTCGGGGAGCGCCGCGGCTCGCTACGGCATTGCCGAGACCAATCCGAGATGACTGACCATCGGCAGGAAGTCGCGGTCGGAGAATAGCAGCGGCAGCCCTTCATCGATGCAGAACGAGCCGATGACGACATCGACCGTCTTGCGCGGCGTGACGCCGGCCGCGCGCAGCTCGCGATAGCGGCCTGCCGCGCGGTCCACCCGCTCGCGCCCGAGCAGGTCGAAGGACGGCAACCTCGACATCGCGTCCCTCGCCGCCGCCAGATCGGCGTCGGCTCGAAAGCCCTGGAGCACTTCCACGAGAATCAGGTCGCCCGTCGCGGCGACGTCGTTGCCCAGCAGCCCGTCCAGGTAGTCCGTTTGCAGGGTGCGCCGCCCGTTGAAGTAGTCGATCCAGACGCTGGAATCGACCAGAATCACCGGTCGCGCCTCGTCCTGTCCAGATCGCCGGTCCACCGCAGCTTGCCGCGCAAGTCACGGATGTCCTCCTGTTCCTTCAGGCGGACAAGCGACGCCAGGCCCAGCTCGACGGCCTCGCGCTTGGTCTTCGCCCCGGTGGCGCGCATGGCGCGTTCCAGGAGGTCGTCGTCGATGATGATGTTCGTGCGCATGTAGACGGGCCCTGCCAGCGAATGTGTATTGTCTTGAAGAAACATACACCCCGCGTGTGACGCGTGCAATCAGGACCGCGGCAGTGCGCATCACGACCCGGCGGCGTCGTGGTACGGTCGTACCATGCGCATCGGCATTCCGGCGGAGATCAAGGCAGACGAGAATCGCGTGGCCATCACGCCGTCCGGCGTCGCGGCGTTCGCGGCGCACGGGCACGAGGTGGTCATCGAGGCCGGCGCGGGGATCGGCAGCGCGATTCCCGACGACGCCTACCGGGCGGCCGGCGCCGCCGTGGCCGGCGACGTCTGGGAACGGGCGGACCTCGTGCTCAAGGTCAAGGAGCCGCTCGAGCCCGAGTTCGACCGGATGCGGTCCGGCCAGATCGTCTTCACCTATCTGCACCTGGCGGCCTCGCGCGAGTTGACGGCCCGGATGCTCGAGCGCCGCGTCGTCGGCATCGGCTACGAGACGGTGCAGTTCGCCGACGGGACGCTGCCGCTGCTGGTGCCGATGTCGGAGGTGGCGGGACGGCTGTCGATCCAGGCGGGCGCCGCGTCGCTGGAGATGCGGTCGGGCGGCAAGGGGCTGCTGCTGCCGGGCGTGTCGGGCGTCCGGCGCGGCCGGGTGACGATCATCGGCGCGGGCGTCGTCGGGCTGAACGCGTGCGTCGTCGGCGTGGGTTTCGGGGCGGAGGTCACGATCATCGACATCAACCCGCTGCGCCTGGCCTACGTGCGCGACGTGGTCCAGGGGCACGTCACCACGCTCATGTCGAACGCCGCCAACATCGAGGGCGCCGTGGCGTCGGCCGACCTGGTCCTCTGCTCCGTGCTCATCCCGGGTGCGCGGACGCCGCGCCTGGTCACGCGCGCGCACCTGGCGCAGATGGAGCCCGGGTCGGCGCTCGTCGACGTGGCCGTCGATCAGGGCGGGTGCGCCGAGACCAGCCGGCCGACGACCCACCACGACCCGCGCTACGTGGAGGAGGGCGTGGTGCACTACTGCGTCTCGAACATGCCCGGTGCGGTGCCCCACACGTCGACCTACGCGCTGACCAACGCCACGATGGCCTACGCCCTGGAGATCGCCGACCGCGGCTGGCGCGCCGCGGCGGAGCGCGACCCGGCGCTGGCGAAGGGCGTCAACGTCGTGGACGGGCAGGTGACGCATGCCGCCGTGGCCGCCGCGCACGGCCTGGACCACGCGCCGCTGGGGGAGGCGTAGGCGCACCGCCGCGGATCCCGATCGTCCGAGCCGGCTACAGCCAGGCCAGCAGCCCCTCGTCGGGCACCATCCGGCGCAGGAAGTCGTCGACGGGCAGGCACCAGATGCCGTCGATCCGGAGGTGCTCCCGGCCGCGGTAGAGCAGTGCGGCGACCGCTTCCGGGTAGTCCGCGCGGAAAGCCCGCAGCGGCCGCAGATCGCCGGGGTGCACACTGGCGGCGTTCTTGACTTCGAACGCCTGCAGGCCCGGTTGCCCGTAGACGACGAAGTCGACCTCGGTCCCCGCGCGCGTGCGCCAGAAGAAGATCTCCGCGTCGTGCCGCGAGTACGCGACCCATGCCCGCAGGTGCTGAGCCACCAGCCCCTCGAGCGCCTGGCCGTCGATTTCGCCGACCCGGTCGAAGGGGCCGCTGGGGCGCAGGGAGCGGAACACGCCCGCATCGAACAGGTACAGCTTGTCGTGGACCACCGTGGCGCGCTTGGCGCGCTTGCGAAAGACCGGCAACCGGAAGGCCAGCAGCAGGTCTTCGAGAATGCCGACGTAGCCGGCGACGACCTTGCGCTCGACCTCGCATTCCCGGGCCACGGCCGAGACGTTGAGCTGCGCCGCATGCGAGAAGCTGACCGCTTCCAGAAAGCGGGTGAAGCTGCCGATGCTGCGGGTGAGTCCTTCCGCCCTGACCTCCTGATCGAGATACAGGCTCGCGTAGCCCTCCAGTACCACGATTGGATCCGACGCGCCGGCCACCAGGGGCACCAGGCCGATCTTCAGCGCGCGCGCCAGGTCGAACGCGGGCAGTTCCGCGGCCATGAACGGGTGCAGCGTGCACTGCAGGGCCCGGCCCCCCAGCAGATCGACGCCGCCGCGGCGCAGCTTGCGGGCGCTCGATCCGGTCAGGATGAAGCGTGGCGGCGCTGGCTCCTCCAGGACGGCATGGATGACCGTGAGCAGCTCGGGGACACGCTGAATCTCGTCGACGACCACCGTCCGCCGTTGCGGCGAGCCCGCCAGCAGTTCCCGCAGGCGTTCGGGACGGGCGCTCAGGCTGCGGTGAAGAGGTGGGTCGAGCAGGTCCAGGTACAGCGCTGCGGGCAGGCGGTGGCGCAGCCACGTGCTCTTGCCGGTGCCGCGCGGGCCGAACAGAAAGCAACTCTGCTCGGGGATTCGGAAGAATCGACTGACGAATTCCATTTAGCCTCGAAAAATGGAAAATGCACGTCCAATTATCCTAGACGCGCGTTGCGGCTCGGGGCAAGCGAGGTGGGTGCGGTGCTGCTCGACTGTGGAAGCGGGGGTGTGCAGCCGGTGCGGGCGGCCGCGAGTGGCCGCGGCGCAAGAAAAAGCGGGGCGGGGGGTTGCCCCCCCGCCCTGCGGAATCGCCGCTTGGATTTCGGCTCGGCCTACCAGTCGAGGGTCGCGCCGAACTTGAACAGGCGGCCGTTCATGATGCCCGCGACACTCGGGAACGAGCCGGGGTCCGTGTAGGAGTCGCTCACCCGGGTGACGGCGCTGGCGTTGAAGATATTGAAGATGTCGAAGTTGGCTCGGATGAGCCCCCCGCCGAATCTCAGGAGCTTGGTGAGTCGCACATCGAACTGGTTCAGCTGCGGTTCGTAATTGACGGAGTTGTCGATGTAGCGGGAAGTCGTCAGGGTGCCGCCCCTGGCGTCGGTCCAGAACCCGATGCCGGAAGGGAACAGCGGGACGGTCAAGCCCGTTTCGAGCAGCTCGTGACCGAGCTGCTGTTCCACGAAATCCCGCTGGCGGCCAACCGCATAGTTGGAGAACAGACGTTCTCCCGGAACGCTCTGAAACACGAACGAGAAGGCCATCTCGTACGGCAGCGGCACCGAACCGTTGAACTTGTACTGCGTCCTGTCGCCCCAGCTCGGCGCGTAGCTGCAGTATCCGGCCCGGTCCTGCAACGGATTGTCGACAACGAAGCACTCGTTGACTGCCACCGCCCCCGTGGCGATGCCGCCGGCGAGCGTGATGCCGTTGGGCAGCCGCCCGTTGAAGATGAAGTCGACCCCGTTGAAGGTCTCCGTCATGTCCCCGTAGTCGCTGGCCGGAATCATCTGGTTGTTGGTGCCCAGGGCGGCCCCTTCCGGGCTGAGGGTGTACAGGCCGCCGAGCACCTGGCCGCTGACGTCGCCGAGCGCCGGATCGGTGGGGGCGATGATGCTGAACTCGGTGAAGTGCTCGGGCCCGATGTTGAGGTTGTCGGCCACGAGGAAGTTGAAGTTGTCCCGGCGGAAGTACGCCACCTCGACCGACAGGCCGTCGGTCAGCTCGTGCTGGATCCCGACCGAGTGCTGCCAGTTGGCCCGCCGGTTGTTCCAGCCGCTGAGCACGCCCGGCGCGAACGAGCGCGTCACGGTGGGCGAGCCGAACTCCGGGTGGACGACCGCCCCGCACTCGCCGTTCGCCTGGTGGAGGATGGTGAAGTCGCAGTCCGGAATCAGGTCCCCGTTGTGGTCGTCCCAGGACCGATTCGTGTTGCGGATGATCGACTCCAACGGGTTCCTGGTCTGCGCCAGGATCGTGCCGAGGGCGTTCACATAGCGGCCGGTGCTCCACTTCAGCGCCGTCCGGCCGTTGCCGAAGATGTCGTAGGCAAGGCCCAGCCGCGCGTTGAGGTCCCTGTAGTTGGGAAAGTCGTTCAGGCGGGCGGTCTCGACGATGGGCGTGTACAGGCCGGCGGCCGGGGACGCCTGGGCGGGAACCCATCCGTTGAGGTGGTCGTAGCGCACCCCGAGGTTGAGCGTCAGCCGGTCGATGGTCCACTGGTCCTGCGCGAAGATCCCCAGCAGGGCCGCTTCCTGATAGGAACGCGAGGGGGAGGCGTACTGCCTGACCGAGAGCGGAACCCCGGGCTCGCTGAAGATGTAGGCCCTGCCGCCCAGAAGGTAGGAATTGTGGTGGTTCTCCCCCACCTGGGTGCGGGTCATGCCCACCTTGAAGTTGTGCGACCCGGTCACGTACGACATCGAGGCCCGCATGGTGAAATTGGGCCAGTGGTTTCTCTCTCCATAGTTGACCGGCGTGTTCGCGCCCAGGAACATGAGCGCGTTGATGTTGATGCCCTGCGACGCGATCGAGACACCGATGTCATTGTCGAGGTCCACCTCGGGCTGCGGCCGCGGGACGGCGTTGGGACTCGTGTACGAGACCCCCGCCTCGAACAACAGGCGGTTGCTCGCCGGCATGGTCCAGGTGGCCTGCGTGTTGCTGATGTCGCCGACGTCGTACACGACCGACGCGTTGTGGTCGACGGCGCCGAATATCGACCAGAACTGGCACAGGCATTGGCGCTGGTCGGCATGCGACACGGTGATCTTGTGGCGCTCGCTCGCCTGCCACGTCAGGCGGAGGCTGTTGTCGCGCGTGGTGCTCTCCTGTACCGTCGGCCGGTCGAAGTCGGGATCGTAGAACGCCGCGCCGTACGAACGGACCCGTTCCGGGTTGTCCCAGGCCCCATTCCGGAAGCTTCCCGACGCGTAGGTCTGCGACCCCCACCAGCGATGCGCCGTGTAGAACCACAGCCGGTCGCGGACGATCGGCCCGCCGATGCCGGCGCCCCAGTCCCAGTTCTTCTTGAGCCCCCGCACCCGGCGTTCGTCGAGTCCGCGCGCCTGGAGCGACTCGTCCCAGTTCAGGTTCTGCATGTTCTCGTTCGCGCCGTTGGCGATCCCGTAGAAGCTGAACGCGTTGCCGCCTTCCTTGGGGATGTAGTTCATGGCGATGGCGCCGAAGCCCGTCTCGGCGTCCATGGAGCCGGTCGCCATCACGACCTCCTCGACCGCCGCCTGGTTGGCGAAGAAGAACTTCCCGGTGCCGCCCCCGGACGTGGCCGAGGCCGTGATCGACAGGCCGTCCCACATGACCTCGCCGTCGTAGGTCGCGCTGCCGTGAATGATGACGGTGCCCCAGCTGTCGCCGACGCTGCCGCCGACGTCCTGGCCGCCACCCAGGACGTCCGTCTGCGCGCCGACGGTGAGCGCGGCGTAGCCCGAGTAGGTCCGGCCGGTGGGCAGGATGTCCAGGGTCTCGTTGGAGATGTTCTCCTGGTGCACGACGTTCTGCACGTCGATGATCGGGCTCGCGCCCGAGACGGTCACCGTCTCCTCGACCGCGCCGACCGTCATCGTGGCATCGATGTTGGCCGTGAACCCGGTCGTGATCTCGATGCCCTCCCGGACGAACGTGCTGAAGCCGGGGAGGGTGAACCTCACCGTGTAGGTGCCGGTCCGCAGCGCCTCGAGGGTGTACAGGCCCGACCCGTCGCTGAAGGCGGTCCGCACGCCCTCGATCAGCGCCGGACTGGACGCCTCCACGGTGACGCCGGGGAGGACGCCTCCAGTCTCGTCCGCCACCTGTCCTGCGATGCTGCCGGTCTGGGCTGCCGCGCCCAATGGAAGAAGGAGGAACAACGACAAGACGAACGAACTCGCCGCGAAAACGACTCTCCGGTGCATGGCTTACCTCCCGCATTAGGGCTGGCTGCCGCCCAGCCTGTCCGCCACCTAGCACCAACGACGCCGTTACGACGAATCGCGTGGCTTCGACCCGGCCTCGACACGGTCCCGAAGGGCGTGTCGAGGCACGGGGCGTGCCATTCCGTCAGAGCGCAAGTGTGCGCCCGTTCTTCAGTGTGGGTCAAGCCCCAAGAAAATCGCCGCTCGGCTGGATGCGATCGGCGGCAGGCGCGGGTCGGGGGGCGTGCAACGGATCGGCCGGTCGTTGCCGGCGGCGCAAAAAAAGGGCGGGGGGTTGCCCCCCCGCCCTGCGGAATCGCCGATTGGATTTCGGCTCGGCCTACCAGTCGATGGTCGCGCCGAACTTGACCAGGCGGCCGTTCATGATCCCCGTCACGCGCGGGTAGTCGCCCGGGGTGGTGTAGCTGTCGATCACGCGGGTGACGGCGCCGGCGTTGAGGATGTTGAAGACGTCGAAGTTGGCCCGGATGAGCCCCCCGCCGAAGCGCAGGATCTTGGTGAGGCGCAGATCGATCTGGTTCACCTGCGGCTCCCACTGGACCGAGTTGTCGACGTACCGGGAAGTCGTCAGGGTGCCGCCCCGGGCGTCGCTGTAGAACCCGATGCCGCCGGGGAACAGCGGGACCTGCAAGCTCCTCTCCAGAAACGGGTGACCGAGCTGCTCTTCAACGAAGTCGAGCTGGCGGGAAGCCGTGTAGTTGGAGAACCGGCGCTCTCCCGGAATGCTCTGGAACACGAACGAGAAGGCCATGTCGTACGGCAGCGGCACCGAGCCGTTGAGCTTGTACTGGGTCCTGTCGGACCAGGCCGGCGCGAAGTTGCAGTATCCGTCCCGCGCCTGCATCGGATTGTCGACGACGAAGCACTCGTAGATCTCCGACGCCCCCGTGGCGACGCCGCCGGCGAGCGTGATGCCGTTGGGAAAGCGCCCGTCGAAGATGAAGTCGATCCCGTTGAAGGTCTCCCACATGTCCCCGAACTCGCTGGCATTCACCATCTGGTTGTTGGTGCCCAGGGCGGCCCCTTCCGGGCTGATGGTGTACAGGCCTTCCATCACCTGGCCGCTATAGGCTCCGAGCGTCGGATCTTCGGGCGCGATGATGGTGAACGGGGTGAAGTGCTCCGGCCCGATGTTGAGGTTGTCGGCCACGAGGAAGTTCATGTTGTTGCGGCGGAAGTACGCCACCTCGACCGACAGCCCCTCCATCAGCTCGTGCTGGATCCCGACCGAGTGCTGCCAGTTGGCCCGCCGGTTGTTCCAGCCGCCGAGCACGCCCGGGGCGAACGAGCGGGTCACGCGGGGCGTGCCGAACTCGGGGTGGATGACCGCCCCGCACTCACCGTTCGCCTGGTGGAGGTTGGTGAAGTCGCAGTCCGGAATCAGGTCCCCGTTCAGGTCGTTCCAGGACCGCTCCGTGTTGCGGATGATCGACTCCAACGGGTTCCTGGCCTGCGCCAGAATCGTGCCGATGGCGTTCACGTAGCGGCCCGAGTTCCACTTCAGCGCCGTCCGGCCGTCTCCGAAGAGGTCGTAGGCCGCGCCCAACCGCGCGCCGAGGTCGCGGTAGTTGGGGAAGTCGTCCAGGCGCGGGGTCGAGACGACGGGTGTGTAGAGGCCAAGCGGGGACGACTGGGCGGGAACCCAGCCGTTGAGGTGGTCGTAGCGCACCCCGAGGTTGAGCGTCAGCCGGTCGATGGTCCACTGGTCCTGCGCGTAGATCCCCGTGAGCACCGCTTCCTGATAGGACGCCGTGGGGGAGGCGTACTGCCGAACCGAGTCCGGAACCCCGGGCTCGGTGAAGATGTAGGCTCGGCCGCCCTGGAGATAGGACCCCGGGTGATTCTCGCCCACGTGGGTGCGCGTCATGCCCACCTTGAAGTTGTGCGACCCGGTCACGTACGACATCGAGGCGCGCGAGGTGAAGTTGGGGAAGTTGTTGTTCTGTCCATAGATGGCCGGCGTGTTCGCGCCGAGCCACATGAGGGCGTTGATGTTGATGCCCTGACTCGCGATTTGCACCCCGATGTCGTTGGGCATCACCTCGGGCTGCGGCTTCGGGTCACCCGCGGGCCGGGTCATCGAAACCCCCGCCTCGAACAGCAGCCGGTTGCTCGCCGGGAAGGTCCAGGAGGCCTGCGTGTTGCGGATGTCCGAGTAGTCGTAGTCCAGCGAGGCGTTGTGATCGACGGTGCCGTAGACGGACCAGAACTGGCACAGACAGTGGCCCTGGTCGGCATGCGAGAAGGTGATCTTGTGGCGCTCGCTCGCCTGCCATGTCAGGCGGAGGCTGTTGTCGCGCGTGGTGCTCTCCTGCTCCGTCGCCCGGTCGAAGTCGGGCTCGTAGAACGCCGCGCCGTACGGCAGGTCGCGCGGCGCCCCGTTGTGGTAGCTCCCCGTCGCGTACGCCTGCGATCCCCACCAGCGGTGCGCCGTGTAGAACCACAGCCGGTCGCGGACGATCGGCCCGCCGAAGCCGGCGCCCCAGTCCCAGTTCTTCTTGAGCCCCTGCACCTGGCTCTCGTCGAGTCCGCGCGCCCCGAGCGACTCGTTCCAGTTCAGGGCCTGCATGTTCTCGTTCGCGCCGTTGGCGATCCCGAAGAAGCTGAAGGCGTTGCCGCCCTCGCGGGGGATGTAGTTCATGGCGATGGCGCCGAAGCCCGTTTCGGCGTCCATGCCGCCGGTGGCCATCACGACCTCCTCGACCGCGGCCTGGTTGGCGAAGAACATCTTCCCGGTGCCGCCCCCGGACGTGACCGAGGCGGTCACCGACATGCCGTCCCACATGATCTCGCCGTCGTAGGTCGCGCTGCCGTGGATGATGACGGTGCCCCAGGTGTCGCCGACGCTGCCGCCGACGTCCTGGCCGCCCCCGAGGATGTCCGTCTGCGCGCCGACGGTCAGCGCGGCGTAGCCCGAGTAGGTCCGGCCGGTGGGCAGGATGTCCAGGGTCTCGTTGGAGATGTTCTCCTGGTGCACGACGTTCTGCACGTCGATGACCGGGCTGGCGCCCGAGACGGTCACCGTCTCCTCGACCGCGCCGACCGTCATCGTGGCGTCGACGTTGGCCGAGAACCCGGTGGCGATCTCGATGCCCTCGCGGATGAACGTGCTGAAGCCGGGCAGAACGAACGTCACCGTGTAGGTGCCGGGCCGCAGCGCCTCGAGGGTGTACTGGCCCGACCCGTCGCTGAAGGCGGTCCGCACGCCCTCGATCAGCGCCGGACTGGCCGCCTCCACGGTGACGCCGGGGAGGACGCCTCCGGTCTCGTCCACCACCTGTCCCGAGATGCTGCCGGTCTGGGCTGCCGCGCCCGCCGGTAGAAGGAGGAGTACCGCCAGAACGAATGAACCCGCCGCCGGAACGACTCTTCGGTGCATGGCCTACCTCCCGGAGCAGGGCTGGCTGTGCAGCCCATGGTTTCCGCTACCTGAGCACCAACGCCGCGACGACGCCAACTGTGACTTCGATTCGGAATCGACACGCTGAAGCGCGTGTCGACGCGCAAACCTGCCACCCGCCAAGAGTGCAAAGTGTGTGCCCGTTCCCCGGCGCGGATCAAGCCCGAAAAGGCGGTGCTCGGCTCGAGCCGCGCTGCGCCGATTGGTCCAATTTATTGGATTCATCCATTTGCTTGGACTACTGCCTGGCCGCGGGAAGGCGCCTGCAGCCTGCGGGTCGCAGAGCGGCCCCGGCGCAAAAAAAACCGGGCGGGGGGAACGCCCCCCGCCCGGTGGACTGGCCGCTGCGGACCGCGGCCCGCAGCCTCTCTAGAAGTCCATCGTCATGCCGAACTTGATCAGC
Organism: Vicinamibacterales bacterium; assembly: GCA_963665465.1. Taxonomy (GTDB): domain Bacteria; phylum Acidobacteriota; class Vicinamibacteria; order Vicinamibacterales; family UBA8438; genus JAAXGX01. The sequence goes on along the minus strand of OY762226.1, from coordinate 510,104 downwards.
CGGCCGTTCATGACGGCCGTCGGCCGGGGGTACGTGCCGCCGGTCGAGTAGTCGTCCAGGATGCGGGTGATGGCGTTCTCGTTGAAGACGTTGAAGATGTCGAAGTCGAACCGAAAGCGCCCGCCGCCGACGGCGAGGGACTTGGTCAGCCGCAGGTCGAGCTGGTAGAGCTGGGGCTCGAACTGCGTGGAGTTGTCGAGGAACGTGAAGCCCAGGTAGGGCAGCGACGAGGACGGCTGGTCCTCGTAGAACCCGATGCCCGAGGGGAACAGCGGGATCTCCTCGAAGCCGGTGACCATGTCGTGCCCGATCTGCTCCTCGATCAGCGCCCGCTCGACGGGGTTGGCGCCGGCCCGATAGTTCGAGCGCCGGATCACGCCGGGCAGGGACTGGAACACGAACGAGAAGTCGACGTCATAGGGCAGCGGCACCAGCCCGTTGAACTTGACCTGGGTGCCGTCGCCCCAGCTCGGCGCGTAGTTGCAGTAGCCGGCCCGGGCCTGCGTCGGGTCGTCGACCACGTAGCACTCGTTGATCTCCACGGCTCCCGTGGCCATGCCGCCGCCGAGGGTGATGCCGTTGTCGAGCCGGCCCTGGAACGAGATGTCGACCCCGTTGAAGATCTCGGTGGGATTGCCGTAATCGCTGGCCGGGATGATCAGGTTGTTGGTGCCGAGCGCCGCTCCCTCGGGCGTGATCGTGTACAGCCCGCTGAGCGTCTGCCCGCTGACCTCTCCCAGATTCGGATCGACCGGGGCCGTGATGCTGAACTCGGAGAAGTGCTCCGGCCCGATGTTCAGATTGTCGATCAACTGGAAGTTGATGTTCGACCGGCGGAACCACGCCACCTCGACCGAGAGGCCGTCCACCACCTCGTGCTGGAGCGCCACCGACTGCTGCCAGTTGGCCCGGCGGTTGTTCAAGCCCGTCATCACGTCCTCGCGCGCCCTCGTGGTCGGAATCGGCTGGCCGAACTCCGGGTTGATGATCGCGCCGCACTCGCCGTTCGCCCTGAAGTCGTCGAGGCTGCAGTCCGGCTCCAGGTTGCCGTTCGCGTCGTCCCACAGCCGGCTCGACGAGAGGATGATCGACTCCATCGGGTTGTTGACCTGCGCCAGGTTCGTCCCGACGGCGTTCACGTAGCGCCCCATGTTGAACTTGAGCGCCGTGCGGCCGTCGCCGAACAGGTCGTAGGCCGCGCCCAGCCGCGCGTTGAGGTCGTGGTAGTTGGGCAGGTTGTCGATGCGGTCGATGGAGAAGCTGGGCACGAACCGGCTCGCCGGATGGGTCTGCGCCGGGACGTAGCCGTTCAGGTGGTCGTAGCGGATCCCGAGATTGAGCGTCAACCGCTCGATCGTCCACTGGTCCTGGGCGTAGATCCCCAGGATGTTGGCCCGCTGGAACGAGTTGCGGGGCGTGCCGAACTGGTTGATCTGCAGCGGCACGTTGGGCGCCGAGAAGTCGTAGCTGAGGGCGTTGTTGATGAACGAGCGCGGGTGGTTCTCCTGCAGGTGGCGGGTGTTCAGGCCCACCTTCAGGTTGTGCGACCCCGTCACGTACGACATCGACGCCTTCGTGCTGAAGTTGGGGAAGTTGTTGTTCGTGCCGTACAGCGCCGGCGTGCTAGGTGAAAACGCCTGCGCGTTCAGGTTGATGAACGATGGCGTGAAGATGCGCACCCCGATGTCGGTAGGCAGTCCCTCGGGCTGCTGGGCCGGGCTGCCCGACGGGCGGGTGAACGAGGCGCCCGCCTCGAACAGCAGCCGGTTGCTGGCGGGGAAGACCCACGTGGCCTGCGAGTTGCTGATGTTGTCGTAGTTGTAGTCCATCGACGCGAGGTAGTCGACCACGCCGAAGACCGCCCAGAACTGACACAGGCAGTGGTCCTGGTTGTCGTGCGACACGGTGAACTTGTGGCGTTCGCTTGCCTGCCAGGTCAGCCGCAGGTTGTTCGACCGCGTGTGGTTGTCCTGCACGTTGGGGTTGTCGAAGTCGGGCTGGTAGTCGGTCGCGCCGTACGACTGGCGCGGTGCCAGGTTCGGGAAGCTGAGGCTCGTGTAGGGCTGCGTGCCCCACCAGCGGTGGGCCGTGTAGAACCACAGCTTGTCCTGCACGAGCGCGCCGCCGAGGCCGGCGCCGAAGTCCCAGGTCTTCTTCAGGCCCCGCACCTGCTGTTCGTTGAGCCCGCGCGCCGCAATGTCGTCACCGAAGTTGCTCGACTGAAAGTTCTCGTTGGTGCCGTTGACGGCGGCGTAGTAGCTGAAGGCGTTGCCGCCTTCCTTGGGGATGTAGTTCATGGCGACCGCGCCGAAGCCCGTCTCGGCGTCCATGCCGCCGGTCGACATCACGACCTCCTGGACCGCGGCCTGGTTGGCGAAGTAGAGCTTCCCGGTGCCGCCGCCGGCCGTGACCGAGGCCGTCACCGACATGCCGTCCCAGTTGACCTCGCCGTCGTAGGTCGAGCTGCCGTGGATGATGACGGTGCCCCACGTGTCGCCGACGCTGCCGCCGACGTCCTGGCCGCCGCCGAGGACGTCCGTCTGGGCGCCGACCGTGAGCGCGGCGTAGCCCGAGTAGGTCCGGCCCGTCGGCAGGGTGTCCAGCGTGTCGCGGGAGATGTTCTCCTGGTGCTGGACGTTCTGCACGTCGATGATCGGGCTGGCCCCGGAGACGGTGACTGTCTCCTCGACCGCGCCCACGCCCATCGTCGCATCGATGTTGGCCGTGAAACCGGTGGTCAGCTCGACCCCCTCACGGACCAGGGTGTTGAAGCCGGGCAGGGTGAATGTCACCGTGTAGGTGCCGATGCGCAGCGCCTCGACCGCATACAGGCCCGCGCCGTTGGTGAACGTGGTCCGCACGCCCTCGATCAAGGCCGGGCTGGTCACCTCCACCGTCACGCCGGGGAGGACGCCGCCCGTCTCATCCACCACCTCGCCTGCGATGCTGCCGGTCTGGGCCGCCGCGCCCGCCGGAAGCAGCAGGAGTATTGATAAAACCAACGAACCCGCCGCAAGAACGACTCTCCGATGCACAGATACCTCCCGCGTTAGGGCTGGTCCTGCTGCCCAGTCAGCTCGCCGTCCGGCACCATGCCGCGACAGCGACTCCCGAGGCCTCGACCCGGCATCGACACGTTCCGCCGGTCGGTGCCCGAACAAAAGCCGCCCGTACGGGTGCAAAGTGTGTGCCCGTCGTTTCGTGGGCGCCGGACCCCGGAATACGGCGTCCGGCGCGCAGCCGGCGGCAGCGAGTGGGTCCAACCTGTTGGATCAGTCCATTTGCTTGGATGCTCCCGCGGTCAGATCGAAGCTCCACTCCGAGTAGATGGCGTGCCGCGGCCGCCAGGTGGCGCCGTCCCGGATGGACTCGTACTGATAGGCGCCCCGCAGCGCGTGGCCGGACGCGAAGCGCCAGCGGACGCCCATCCGCGACCGCGACCGCACGAGGCCCCGGCGCTCGAACGCCAGCGACTGGTAGAGCCACGGGGACAGCCGGGCGCGGGGGCGCTCCACCTCGATCTGCTGGCGGTAGCGGTTGAAATCGGGGACGTCGGGCCGCCCGATGTGACGTTCGTACAGCGTGGTGCCCTCGACGCGGACGTCCCGCCGCAGGAGCGGATACGTCAGCCCGGCGAGCAGGCGGTGGTCCCAGCCGAAGCCGAAGCCGGTCCGCACGCGGTTGCGCAGGACGTAGCCGACCGTTACGTCCAGCAGATCGGTCAGCGCCAGCTCGACGTCGGTCTGCGCCCGCCGGTCGTACGCGCTGCCCAGCGAATCGCGCACGCGGGCGACGCCCCCGACGGTCCAGGCGATCCGGTCCGACGCGAGGACGCGGAGCTCGACGTCGGTCCACGACTGGATGTCGTCGGCCGCGTGCGGGTGCGCCGCGAGCGGCAGCAGGATGAGCAACGCCGCGATCCAGCGCATCGAACGTCGCTCTCGGACCCCAACGCGAACGGCAGTCGCGATCGACGTCTACGCGGCGTCGCGGTCGCGACGACCGGCGAGGAAGCCCTCGAGGGAGACTTCGAGCTTGGCCATGCGCTCGCGCTGGTCCGCGAGCTCGCGGTTGACCTCGTCGAACCGCTTGTTCATGTCTCTGGCGAGGCCGTCGACGCGTCGGTCGACATCCTGCTTGAAGCCGTCGAAGCGTTGGTTGACGTCCTGGCGCCGGCGGCGCCCTACTCGTAGTCCGCGGCGGCCAGCGACAGGCGCACGACCTCCGCGTCGTTGCGCGCGATCACGTGGCGGTTCGCGTACGCCGGGTGCGCCCACAGGACCGGGCGATCGTGGCTCCTCCAGCGGTTGGAGCCGCCGCCGCGGGTACGGGTGGTGGGCGTCAGCAGGTGCGTCCGGTCGACCTCTTCGTAGCCGGCCGGCGAGAAGCGCGCGATGACCAGGTCGCCGGTCTCGACGGAGATGAACGAGCGGTCCTGGTGCTGCACGAGGTGCGAGCTCGCCCAGCGGTCCTCGGGCACGAGCCGGTCGCTCGACCACAGCCGCTCGCCGCTCGTCGCGTCCACGCCGCGCAGCTCGCCGTAGCTGTTGAGCCCGTAGATCGCGTCGCCCACCACGATCGGCGTCGACGTCATCGATCTCTGCACGGGGCGGTCGGTGCGGTTGGGGTTCTCGCCCGTCCAGACCAGGCGGGCCGCCGGACGGTCGGTGTTGAGGGCCAGCATCAGGCCGCCGTTCTCGACCTGCGTCACGAGCAGGTAGCGCCCGCTGCGGACCGGCGTGCCGATCGTCAGGCCGCTCGCGAGGGGGAAGTCGTGCTGCCACCAGATGCCGCCGCTCGCCGGGTCGAGCGACGTGACCGCCGACGGGTGCCAGACGATCAGCTGCCGCACGCCCCCCGCGGTGGTCACGATCGGCGAGGAGTAGCCCGCCTCCGACACCGTCTCGAGCGCGCGCCACGCCTCGGCGCCCGTCGCCTTGTCGAACGCCACGACCATGGCGTCGGGCTCGCCGCCGAGCAGCGTGATCAGGAGCTCGCCCTCCACGAGCGGCGAGTGCGCCACGCCGTAGACCGGCACGGTGACGCCGTAGTCGGCCACGGTGTCGATCCGCCAGTGCAGGTCGCCGGTGGCGGTGTCGAAGCACAGCAGCATGCCGGCGGCGCCCAGGATATAGACGCGGTCGCCGTCGACGGTCGGCGTGGCCCGCGGTCCCGTGGCGAACACCGGCACGATGTTGCGGTACGTGGCCGGCCATTCCCGGGTCCAGAGGACGGCTCCGGTCTCCTCGTCGAGCGCCAGGAGCCGCTCGTGGCCGTCCATCGTGCGGCTGCCCTGCGTCTCCTGGTAGTCGAGGACGAAGACGCGTCCGTCGGCGACGGCCGGTCCGGCGAAGCCGGCGCGCACCGGCGTGCGCCACTTCACGATCAGCCCGTCCTCGGCGAAGCGCTCGACGATGCCGGTCTCCCGCCACACGGCGTCCCGGTCGACGCCGCGCCACTGCGGCCAGTCCTCGGCGTCGAGCGCGACGGTCAGGAGACAGACGACGGCGCCGGCAAGCGCCCCGGTCAGGCGGTACGGCAGACGACGGTCGGACATCAGCGACTCCAGACTGTTCCCGGCCGACACGCGGCCAATTCGATTCACGCATCCATCGTGCCGCAGGCGGCATCCGCCGTCAACGCGAACGGCGCTGGATTCTCCGATTGGGGAAAAGTAATGACGCGATCGGTCTCGTGCGGGATACGATCACGACGTTGGTCGCGCCGCGCACGATCCGGAGACCGGCATGTACCAACTGAAGCGGGGAACCGTTGACAGGGAGGTAGCGAGATGAGTTCGCGAGCACGAATGGCGCTGGCCGTGATGCCCGTCGTCGCCGGTCTGCTGTGGCCGGGTGCGGCATCCGTCGCCGCCCAGGGCCTCACGCCGTGGGGCGACCCGGACCTGCAGGGCATGTGGTCGAACACCACGACGACGCCCATGGAGCGGCCCGAGGAGCTGGCGGGGCAGGCGACGCTCACCGAGGAGCAGCGCGCGGTGCTCGACCCGGAGGTGCAGGCGGAGGTCAGCTTCGACCGGCCGCCGACTCCCGGCAACGTGGGCGGCTACAACGAGTTCTGGGTGGAGCGGGGCAACCTGATCCGCCAGACGTCGCTCATCATCGACCCGCCCGACGGCCGCCTGCCCGCCCTCACGCCGGGGGCGGCGCGGAAGCGCGGCGAGTTCCTGGCGCGCTGGGTCGCCCCGCCCAGCTCCTGGGAGGACATGAACCTCTACGATCGCTGCATCACGCGCGGCCTGCCCGGCGCCATGATCCCCGGCTTCTACAACCACAACTACCTCATCCTGCAGACGCCCGGCTACGTGGTGCTGCAGGTCGAGATGATCCACGATACGCGCATCATTCCGCTGGACACCGGCGCGCACCCGCGGTCGGGCATTCGGCAGTGGCTCGGAGACTCGCGCGGCTACTGGGACGGCGACACGCTGGTCGTCGAGACGAGAGACTTCGCCCGCAAGGCCGAGCAGCGGACGAACATCGGGCGGTTCTTCCTGACGTTCTCGGGCGGCGAGCACGCGCGTCTCGTCGAGCGCTTCACCCGGGTCGGCGAGGACCGGCTGGACTACCGGTTCACGGTCATCGATCCCACCGTGGACACGCGTTTCTGGACGGCGTCGATTCCGATGCAGAAGAGCGACGAGGCGCTCTTCGAGTACGCTTGCCACGAGGGCAACTATGCCCTCGGCAACATCCTCGCCGGCGCGCGGGCCGATGAGCGGGCCGCGGCGGACGCCGGGCAGTCGCGGTAGGCGTTCGCGCCGCCCAGCGGCGCGGACCTGACCTTACCGGCGTGCCCACGCGTGAGAGGGGCAGGAATGAGAGCTCGCACAGCAGCGGCTGCGGCGGTGACGGTCATGGTGGCGGCCCCCGGGCACGTCGGCCCGGCGGCCGCCCAGAGCGACGATGAGCTCTACGTCCTGGACGGGTCGGCCCTGTACCGGGTCGTGCCGGACGGCGAGGACGTCATGGTCGTCGACGACGTCGGACCGGGGGTGCCGGCCGTCGTGAGCACGGTGGCGCCCGCGTACCCGCCCGAGATGGACGAGGCGTGGGTGATCGAGCTGGCGGCTGTCATCGAGGAGGACGGCACGGTCGAGGAGGCCGACGTGGTGCGGTCCCAGCCGTTCTCGGGAGCGAGGCCCGGCCGGGCCTCGCCGCCGTGGGTGATCGAGCTCAACGCCGCGGCCGTGGCCGCCCTGGAGCAGCGCACGTACCGTCCGGTGCATCTGAACGGCCAGGCGATCCGCATGCGCATCTCGGTGGTGGTCGTCTACGTGCCGCCTGACGCGAGCGGCATCGCGCCGCCGTCCCCGGCGGGCGGCGGCCGGGTCCAGCCGTGAGGGGTGTCCTCGGCGCGGCGTCGCTGCTGGCGCTGTCGCTGCTGGCGATGCCGGCCGCCGCCGGCGCGCAGGAACCGTCGCTCGTCGACGTGCTCGAGCGGGCCACCCGCTACGTCGGCGAGTTCAGCGCCCGCCTGTCGGGCACCGTCGCGGAGGAACGCTACGAGCAGCGTGCGACGATCCCCGCTGGCGGCGGCATCGGCAGCCGTGCCGGCAGCCGCAGCTCCTACTACCGGCGCACGCTGCGCTCGGACTACCTGCTCGTGCGGCCGCGCAATGCCGGCTGGTACTACGGGTTCCGCGACGTCTTCGAGGTCGACGGGGATCCGGTGCGCGACCGTGAGGAGCGGCTGAGCGACCTGTTCCTCGATTCGTCCGCGTCGACGGACAAGCAGGTGCGCGGCATCGTCCGCGACAGCGCCCGCTACAACATCGGCGACGTGCGCCGCAACTTCAACGTGCCGACGCTCGCGCTGCTCTTCCTGCACCCGGACAACAGGGCGCGCTTCGAGTTCGAGCGGGCGGACGACGACGAGCCGCGGCTCGACCTGGATCGGCCCGACGGCGACATGTGGGTCGTCGCCTACCGCGAAGAGTGGCCGACCACGCTGATCCGCGGGCGCGAGCGCGGCAACATGCCGGCCAGCGGGCGCTTCTGGATCGAGCCGGCCACCGGCCGCGTCCTGATCAGCGAGTTCGGCGTGCGCGACTCCGAGGTCGAGGCGACCATCGCCGTGCGCTACCGGCTGGACAGCGGGCTGGGTCATCTGGTGCCGGCCGAGATGCGCGAGCGCTACGAGAACCGCCGGCAGCGCTCGCGCGTCGACGGCACGGCCACCTACACCGACTTCCGGCGGTTTCAGGTGCAGGTGAGCGAGTCGGAGCCGTTCCGCGACTGATTCTGGAGGACGACGTGAAGAGGTTCAGATTCGTGCTGGCCGTGTCGGCTGCCGTTGCGCTCGACCTGGGGGCTGCGCCGCCGGTCGCGGCGGCGTGCGAGGACGTGGGCGAGATCCGGTTCATCTGCGACGTCGTCAGCCCGGAGGACTTCGCCGTCGTGCCGGCCACGGAGTGGATCATCGCCTCCGGAGATCGCGCCGGCGGCCGCATCCAGCTCGTCAACGTGCCCGGGAAGACCGCCACGCCGGTGTTCCCGGCGCCCATGCCCGCCGAGCGGCTGGACGCCGCGGCGTACCCCACGTGCCCCGGCCCCATCGACCCGCAGGAGGGCGACGAGTTCCGGGCGCACGGCCTCTACCTGCGGCCCGGCCCGAGCCGGATCCATACGCTGTACGTGGTGCACCACGGATTCCGGGAGTCGATCGAGGTGTTCGAGGTGGACGCCCGCGGGGCCGCGCCGGCCCTGACCTGGGTCGGCTGCGCGGTGGCTCCGGAGCCGCTCGGCCTCAACGCGGTGGTGGCGACGCCCGAGGGGGGCTTCGTGGCCACGAGTCCCCGCACCGGCGACGTGTGGGAGTGGCATGCCGACACCGGCTGGGCCCGGGTGCCCGGCAGCGAGCACAGCGCGCCGAACGGCCTGGAGATCTCGAGCGACGGCCGCTGGCTGTACATCGCCGGGTGGCGGGAGGAGAAGCTGACGCGCCTGTCGCGCGGGCAGACGCCGATTCAGAAGGTCGTCCTGCCGCTGGGCTTCCGGCCCGACAACCTGCGGATGTCGGCGGACGGCTCGCTGATCTTCGCTGCCGGTCACGGCAACGTCCGCGAGCCGCGGGACACCGCCCGGGAGACGTCGAACGTCGCGACGATCGACCCCTGGACGCTCGACGTGCGGCGGATATTCGAGCACCCGCACATCGACGACTTCGGCGGCTCGACCACCGCCATCCAGCTCGGCGACGAGCTCTGGCTGGGCACCTACCGGGGGCGGATGATCGCGTATCTGCCGATGCCGGAGCGCTAGGAGTCTGCGCCGCAGAAAACCAGATGCGACAATCGTAGGCGAGATCGGACGACGAAAGGACTTGATGTCGACTACGTTCCGCCCCTACGCGCCGGATCAGTCGCTGCTGTTTCCGCCCGACGTGCGGGAGTGGCTGCCCGAGGGCCACTTGGCACACCACGTCAGCGACCTGGTGGACGGTCTGGACCTGACGGCGTTCTACATGGCGTATGAGGGAGACGGGCGCCGCAACGCGCCGTATGAGCCCCGGATGATGGTGAAGGTTCTGCTCTACGCCTACGCGACGGGGGTGTTCTCGTCGCGCCGGGTTGCCCGGAAACTGGAAGAGGACGTGGCGTTCCGGGTGCTGGCGGCGGGGAACTTTCCGCAACACCGGACGCTGTGCGAGTTTCGGCGTCGGCACCTTGAGGATTTCCAGGCGCTGTTCGTGGAGGTGGTCCGTCTGGCGCAGGAGTTGGGTCTGGCGCGCTTGGGGAAGCTGTCTATCGACGGGACGAAGGTGCGTGCGAACGCGAGCAAGCACAAGGCGATGAGCTACGACCGGATGCAGGAAGAGGAACAGCGGCTGGAAAGCGAGATCGAGGCGCTGTTGCGTCAGGCGGATGCGGTTGACGAGGCCGAGGACGCACGCTTGGGCGCGGAGATTCGGGGCGATGATCTGCCGGCGGAGTTGCACCGGCGGGAAGCGCGTCTGGCCGCGATTCGCGCGGCGAAGTCGCGCCTGGAAGCGAAGCAACGGGCGGCGGACGACATGCGGGGTCGGCAGCCGGGTCAGGACCGGAACCCGAAGGGCGGACCGCCGTACAAGCGGGCGTATGGCGAGCCGGACGAGAAGGCGCAGAGCAACTTCACGGACCCTGAGAGCTCGATCATGAAGACGAGCAGTGAGGGGTTCCAGCAGTGCTACAACGCGCAGGCGGCGGTGGACGCGGAGCACCAGTTGGTGGTGGCGACGGATCTGACGGCGAACGCGAGTGACCAGGGTGAGTTGCCGGTGTTGCTTGACGCGGTGCAGGAGACGTTCGACGCGCAGCCGGAGACGGTGCTGGCCGATGCGGGGTACTGCAACGAGCGGGACCTGAAGGACCTGGAAAAGCGGGGCGTTGACGGGTATGTGGCGCCGGGCCGGGAGGGCAAGCAGACGGCCGCCCGCGATCTGGAGAAACATCCGGCGACGGGTCGCATGGTGGAGAAGCTGGCGACGCCGGCGGGCCGGGAGGCGTATGCGAAGCGCAAGTGGTTGTCGGAGGCTCCCTACGGTTGGATCAAGCACGCGCTGGGCTTCCGGCGCTTCAGCCTGCGCGGACTGGCGAAGGTGCGCTGCGAGTGGGACCTGGTGTGCCTGGCGTTGAACGTCAAGCGCCTGCACGTGCTGAAGGCGGCGTAGGACACGGGGAATGAGGCTCGCAACGGCGGCAAATCGACCTGCACCGCGGTCTCTGACGGGCCATACTACGGCCCGCGAGGACCGAATTTTGCTCTCTGTTCGCCAACCACCGAACATCCATCCCGCCTTGCCGACCGGCGAAGCCGCCCCGACACGGAGCTCAGCGCGTGGGATGAGGACTCATTTCGTGCCGCAAACGTCCTGCGGCGCAAGCTCCTAGCCCGGCAATCGTCGCCTCCGGCTCCGGTTGCCGCCCAACCAACCCTCACTGGGAGTCTACGCCGTTCTACGGCGCAGACTCCCAGGGCTAGGAGCCCGCGCCGTCGGTTCTCACCTCAGCGCCCCTCGCGCTCCAGCACCCGCGCGCCGGCCAGGATGCTGGTCATGGCGTAGTTGCCCTCGTGGCAGGCGGCTTCGAAGATCTGGTTGTCCTCGTTGTCGATCCGCTGCAGCGGCAGCTCGATGGTCCAGGGGCGTGTCCAGGCTTCCGGGTCGGCCACGGTCGCGAGATACATGACGAGGTCGGGCGCGACGGCGGTGAAGCGCTCCACCAGGTGCAGTTGCTCGCCGGAGCCGTTGAAGCTGGTCAGCCCGGTGAAGTTGGTCGTGTCGACGACCAGCGTGTCGTCCTCCCAGCGCCCGACGGAGTCGCCGAGCCACTGGCGGATGTGGGCCGGGACGTGCGGCCGGCCGGCGAGGGAGACGGTGCGGTACCCGCCGCCGATATGCCCGTCCTCGTGGTACAGCGTCACCGATCCGGGCGTCTGGACGATGCGGCTGAACGTGCCCGATGTGCCGCTGATGAACGGCACGCTGACGCCGCGGCAGCGGTCCAGGTCGCGCCGGTCCTCCGGGCCGTCGGCCAGCTCGCTCCGCATCTTCGCGCGCGCGGCGTCGGCCACCGCCCGGCCGTGCGCGGTGAACGGAATCTTGCCGTCGGGCGGGTCGATGACTAGCGAGGTGCGGCGGGTCCGGATCACTTCCTTGCCGCGGCCGGTGAACGCCTCGTTGTACGCCCCCTCGACGTCTTCGACCGACCCCGCCTCGGCCCGCACGTCGCGCCGGCGGACGCTGGCCCGCTCCTCCAGGGCCGCCACGTCCTCGTCGGTGAGGAACTCCTGGCCGGTGAACTCGTCGGGGCGCTCGAGCGGCGTGAGGATGTAGCCCGGGCTCCAGATGCCCTGCAGGTCCGGGTCGCCCCACGGTGTGCGGGCCGGCTCGAACGCCGCCGCGTCGGCCGCCTGCTCCTGGCCCGCGGGCGCTGCGGCGAGCAGCGCGACGCCGGCCATGGCCACGACCCCTGCCGCCGCCGCGAGATGTCGCTGATGCATCGGAACCTCCTGGGGCTCGAGCCGCCTGGTTGCGGCGACTCTATCATGCGCGGTCCAGCGCCATCGCGACGTCGCGGCGTCAGCCCCGCAGCTCGAACAAGGGAATGCCCAGCGCGCGGGCGGCATCCGTCATGCGCCGGTCGTACGTGGCGAGCTCGATGGTCTGCGCCTGCCCGCGAAGGTAGATCAACGGTCGCTTCTGTCCTGGTCCAGCTCCGTCAGGAGCTGTTCCAGCGTCGCAATCGGCGCCGGTGCCGGAGGGGGGGGCGACCCGGGCGCTGCCGGCGGCGACAACCAGCCCTTGCGCACCGCGTCCGCGAGCAGCGCGTCGGCCAGAATGGGGCTCCGCTCGGCCCGGGGCGGAACGATCTCCGCGACGACACGGTCGCGATCCGTCACGAGCACTGTCTCGCCCGCAGCCGCCAGACGCACGTATTCGCTGAGCTTGTTGTTCAGCACCTTCAGGCCGACGGATCGCACGGCCTCAAGGTAGCTTCTGGTGGCCACCTCCGTCAAGCCGGCCGTCAGGCAGCCGCGCGGCGTACCCGGCGGCCGATCCGCGTCAGTTGATGGGCACGTCGAGGTGCACGGCGTGGTGCTCGAACTTCCAGCCGGCGTCCGTCTTCACGAAGACGTCGTCCGCGGTCCCGGTGTTCTTGATGCTCGACGGGGCGGCCGCGACGTCCAGCTCGATCCAGTAGGCGCGCGCCGTCGCCCCGCCGTCGGCCGTCGGCACGATGCGGATGTTCGGGACGTGGTGGCGCCGCTTGGAGTCGCCCGTCTCGCCGCCGAAGCTGCGCTCGCGCCACGCCAGCAGTGCCTCGTGGCCCGCGATCTGATCCCCGGTGGGGAAGACGAACACCGCATCCTCGGCGAACGCCGAGAGCCACAGGTCGGCGTCGCGGAAGTCCGACCCCTGGTACATGGTGGCGTACAGTTGCGTGATCTCGGCCCGGTCCTCGGCTGTCAGCGTGGCCGCGGCCTCCGGCTGCCCGTACAGCCAGCCTGCAATCGTGATCAGTACGAGCAGCGGGGCGGCGAGCAACGGCGTGTTCCTGCGCATGATTCCTCCTCCGGGGATGAACGGCCAGAGCATCATACAGCGACCGCCGGGGACGCGGCAGTCCGGGTCCGGCTGCTCGCCGCGCGCCGGGACGGCAACCGCGCGCTCGTGGCGCATGCGCGCGCCGTGCGGCAGCCGGCCTGCTATCATCCCGGCACTTCTCACTTTTCGGAGGATACCTTGCACATCCCACTGCTCACGCTTCGCCGCCTGGTTCGCTGTTCCGTTCTCGCACTCGGCGCCGTCCTGCTGCCCGGCGTTTCTCCGGCCCTCGGCGGCGGGGGCGCCGGCGAGCCTGCAGCGCAGTCCGGCGCGCCCGGACCCACGGTTGCCGTGCTGGCCCAGGGCGGGCCGCTGCACGGGTCGAACGGGATCATGTTCGGTCCCGACGGCAACCTCTATATCGCCAGCGTCGTCAGCTCGCAGATTCTCGCCATCGATCCCGAGAGCGGCGAGACCGTCGGGAGCTGGGGCCCCGAGGAAGGCGTCAACGGCCCCGACGACCTCGCCTTCGGTCCCGACGGCTCGATGTACTGGACCGACATCGCGGGCGGGGAGGTGGGCAGGCGCGCGCCCGACGGGACGACGAGCATCGTCGGCGCGCCCGGTCCGGGTGCGAATCCCATCACGTTCTCGGACGACGGCCGCCTGTTCGTGTCGCAGTGCTTCCTCGGCACGCACCTGTTCGAGATCGATCCGGACGGCGTCGAGGAGCCGCGCCTGATCAACGACGAGCTGGGACCCGGCTGCGGGCTCAACGGCATGGACTGGGGCCCGGACGACAGGCTGTACGGCCCGCGCTGGTTCAACGGCGAGGTCGCCCGCGTGGACGTCGACAGCGGCGCCGTGGAGATCGTGGCGACGGACTTCGCGATACCCGCGGCGGTCAAGTTCGATTCCGCGGGCCGCCTGCACGTGCTCGACACGCAGCGCGGCGAGGTGGTGCGCATCGACGTGGCGAGCGGCGACCGGGAGGTGGTCGGCCGGCCAGGGGTCGGTCTCGACAACCTGGCGCTCGACGGCGACGACCGCATCTTCGTCTCGAGCTTCCTGGACGGCTCCATCGTCGAGGTCACCGGCCCCGAGACCAACCGCGTGGTGCTGCCGAGCAGCGTCAACTCGCCGGGCGGCGTGGCCTACACGCCGGCCGGCCGCCTGTTCCTGGCCGACGGCGGCGCGCTGCGGGAGCTGGACCCGGTGACCGGCGCCAACGTCCACACGGCGGGCGCGATGGTCACCGACGTGGGGCAGGCGGCGTCGGTCCATCCGTACGGCGAGCACCTGGTGCTGTCGGGACCCGGCCTGGGCGGCCCCGCCATGGTCACCATCTGGGATCCGGACGCGGACGCGGTCGTGGCGCGGGTCGAGGGCTTCGATGAGGCGGTCGACGCGCTGGCGTACGGCGACGACCTCATCGTGAGCGAGTACGGCACCGGCAGCGTGCTGCGCGTCCATCCCGACGCGCCGAACGAGCGCGCCGCGATTGCCGGCGGGCTGGCGGAGCCGGCGGGCCTGGCGCTGCACGGCGGCGACCTGTACGTGGCGGACCGCAGCGGGAGCGTGCTCCAGATTCTCGACGACGGCGAGACGGTCGACCCGGCCCGCACGGTGGCCAGCGGCCTGGCCGGGCCCGAAGGCATCGCCGCGGGCGCTGACGGCGCGCTGTACGTCGTCGAGGTCGAGGCCGGGCGCGTCACGCGCATCGATCCGGCGTCCGGCGCGGCGACCCCGGTCGTGGACGGCCTGGCGCTCAGCGGCCCGGAACGGCGGGCCCTCGGCCCGTCGACGTCCATCGGCGAGCTGGCCGGCATCGCGGTCGGGGCCGACGGTGCGCTCTTCGTCTCGGCCTACCGGGACAACCGCGTCTACCGCATCGATCCGTGAGCGGCGGCCGGCCGGTTGCCGGCAGGCCGCGCGCAAAAAAAGAGCCGGCCCCGCGTGAGCGGGGTCGGCTCCGGATACCGCCGGGACTGGTCGAGGGCTACTCGGAGCCCTGCGCCGCCGCCGCTTCCTCGGCGCGCGCGCCGGCCAGGATGTTGTAGAGCCCGTAGTTGCCCTCGTGGCAGGCGTACTCGTACAGCGGCTGGTCGTTCCACTGCATCGGGATCTCGTACGTCCAGGGCGTTTCCCACACGGTGGGGTTGTCGACCGTCGCCTCGTACATCAGCGTCGACGACGAGACGCGCGTGAAGCGCTCCGTCAACTGCAGGTACTCATCGGTCTGGCCCGACGAGAAGCTGGTCTCGCGCAGGAAGTTGCTCGTCTCGACGACCAGCGTGTCGCCGTCCCAGTGGCCGCGCGATTCACCCGTCCACTGCGGCAGGCCGGTGGCCGGGCGCCCGTCGAGCGGAATGACGCGGAAGTTGTGGTTCATCTCGTTGAGCAGCACGATCTGGTCGGGCGTCTGGAAGAGCTGCACGTTCTGGTTGTAGCCGCCGGGCGTCATCGGCGGGCCGGAATTGAAGCCCGTGATGCACCGCAGCTGCAGCCCCTCGTTGCCGAAGTCCTCGATCCAGCCGCCGGGGGTGGGTGCGTGCATGCCGATGCCGCGCCGCTCCCTCGCGATCTCGCTCTGCCGCTGCTGCGCGGCCGCCGTCATCGCCGGCTTGCGGCCGTTCGGCGGATCCACGATCAGCGACGTGCGCCGGGTCTCGACGGGCGACGTGCCGCCGTCCAGCCAGAAGTTGTTGTAGAAGCCGGGCGCGCCGTCCTCGCCGCGGTCCACGCTGTCGGTCACGTCCGTGCGCCGCGCCGGCCGGTTCAGCAGCTCCTCGTTCCTGGCGAGCGCGTTCTGCTCGAGCTCCGCCGCCTCTTCCTCCGTCAGGAAGGCCTTGTCGGCGAGATCCGCGGGGCGCTCGAGGGGCGTGAGGGAGCGGAAGTCCCAGACGCCCTGCAGGTCCGGGGCTCCCCACGGCGTGCGGGGCGCCTCGGCCGTCTCTGCCGGCTGGGCCGCCGCGAACGCGGGCGTCAGCAACACGACCGCGGCGAGGGCGCACATCGCCGCTGGAATTCGCTGGCTCATCTTTCCTGCCTCCTTGATCTGTCTTGATTTGCTCACACTGACCCGAGTACAACACATGATTGATCAGGACACTGTCGCGCGCAAGGTTCGGTTTCCCGCGCGCCGTGCACCGTCTCCGAAAGGGGGGACCCGTGGCGCTGAGAGCTGTCGTCTCCGTGAGCCTCTTGCTGGTGCTTCCCGTCATCGCCGGCGCCCAGCCGGCGGAGGGCGGCGCGGTGGCCCGTACGCCCTGGGGCGACCCGGATCTGCAGGCGGTCTGGGACTACCGCACCCTCACCCCCGTGGAACGCCCGGAGGAGTTCGGCGACAAGGCGGTGCTGACCGACGAGGAGGCGGCCGAGCTCGAGGCCGAGGCCATACGCAACAACGTCGATCGCGTGCCGCCCCCGGGGAGCGTCGGCGGGTACAACCGGTTCTGGCTCGACTTCGGCACGAACGTGATCTCGGGCGGGCGCACCTCGCTGATCGTCGACCCGCCGGACGGGCGGCTGCCGCCGCGGCTGGCGGGGGTCGTGGAGCAGGAAGCCGACTTCCAGCGGGACGTGCCTGCGGCCCGGCCGATCCGCTACCGCTCGGGCGGCGCGGGCACCGACGGCCCCGAGGACCGCGGGTTGTCGGAGCGCTGCATCGTGGGCAACAACGTCGGGCCGCCGATGCTGCCGGACGCGTACAACAACAACGTGCAGATCTTCCAGACGCCCGACCACGTCGTCCTGTTCAACGAGATGATCAACGACGCGCGCATCGTGCCGCTCGACGGGCGGCCGCACCTGCCCGACCACGTCCGCCAGTGGATGGGGGACTCGCGCGGCCGCTGGGAGGGCGACACGCTGGTCGTTGAGACCCGCAACTTCGTCAACGAGGTGGCCTACGGCTCCAACATCCGCACCGCGTACGGCACGGGCGACGCCTACCGCCTGACGGAGCGCTTCCGGCGCGAAGGCGACGACCGGCTGCACTACGAGTACACGGTCGACGACCCGCTGACCTTCACGCGGCCGTTCACCGTGGCGCTGCCGATGCGAAAGCTGGACGGCGTCATCTTCGAGTACGCCTGCCACGAAGGGAACTACGGCATCTACAACCAGTTGTCAGGCGCCCGGGCCGAGGACCGGGCCGCCGCCGAAGCGGCTGCCGCCGGCTCCCGGTAGGCGCCGAGGGGCTGCCTACTCCGGCAGCGCCAGCGCGACGAGCTCCGGGCGCGCGGCGCCGCCCCCGCCGCCGACGGCGACCGCGAGGTACTGCCTGCCCTCGTGCAGGTAGGTGATCGGGTTGCCGTACGGCACGGCCGGCAGGTCCACCGAGCCGAGATACTCGCCGTTCCGCTTGTGGTACGCGGTGATGGTGCGCGCGGCCTCCGCGGCGTCCGCCGCGTACCGGCCGCCGGAGTTGACGATCAGCAGCGTCTTCGTCACCAGCGGACCGCCGCCGTGCATCCCGACGTGGCCGCCGAGCGCCGGCAGGTTGAGATGGCGCAGCGCCGGGTGGTTGCGGGGGCCGTCCCCGTGCGGGCTCATCCAGGCGTGGTCGCCGGTGCTGAGGTCGATGGCCGTGATGCGCTTGTAGGGCGGCTTGACCAGCGGCAGCCCCCGCGGTCCGGGCACCGGCGCCGCCCACGGATCGGTGAAGTAGCCGACCGTCGCGGGCGGAGGATACTCGACGAGCTCGACCGCCCGCAGCCGGGTCTGCGAGGGGACGAACAGGCGCCCCGTCTCGGGATCGACCGCCGACCCGGGCCAGTTCATGCCGCCGCCGGGCCCGGGCGCCTGGATGAGCGGACCGCCGTCGCCGCGCAGGGGCGGCGGCGTGAAGATCGGCCCCAGCCGCGCCCGCCCGGCGATGCGCAGCGCGTCCGCCCGCAGCTCGGGGGTGAAGTCGATCAGGTCGTCCTCGGTGATGCCCTGCAGATCGAACGGGGCCGGCTTCGTCGGGAACGGCTGGGTCGGGGAGTACCACTCGCCGGGCACGTCGCCGGCCGGGACCGGGCGCTCCTCGATCGGCCATACCGGCTCGCCGGTGACGCGGTCGAAGACGTAGGTGAACGCCTGCTTGCTGGTCTGCGCCAGGGCCTTGATCTCGCGTCCGTCGACGGTGATGTCGAGCAGGTTGGCCGCGGTCGGGAAGTCGTAGTCCCACAGCCCGTGGTGCACCGCCTGGAAGTGCCAGATGCGCTCGCCCGTCTCGCCGTCGACGCAGACGATGCTCTCGGCGAACAGGTTGTCGCCCGGCCGCATGCCGCCGTACCAGTCGTTGGTCGGCGTGCCCGTGGGCAGGTAGACGAAGCCGAGCTCCTCGTCGACCGCCATCGTGCCCCAGACGTTCGTGTGGCCGCTGTAGCGCCACGACTCGTTCTGCCAGCTGTCGGCGCCGAACTCGTCGCCCTGGGGGATGGTGTGGAAGATCCACTTCATCTCGCCGGTGCGGGCGTCGAAGCCGCGCACGTGGCCCGGGTCCGCCTCGCGGCGCGTGAGGAAGGTGTCCTGGACGATGCTGCCGACGACGACCGTGTCGCCCACGACGGCCAGCGGCTGCGAGTGCGTCAGCCGGCTGCGGTCGATGGCGCGGCCGAGGCTGCCGCCGAGATCGACCGTCCCGCCGTCGCCGAAGCCGGGGTAGAGGGCGCCCGTCCGCGCGTCGAGCGCCGCGAGCAACAGGTCGTGCGTGGCGATGAAGATGCGGGCGTCGCCGCTCGCGTCGTCCTCCCAGTACGAGACGCCGCGGTGGTGCCAGCCGACGTTGGCCGGGCGGTCGAGCCGCTCGTAGGTCCGCGGGTCGTACGACCAGACCAGCTCGCCCGTGCCGGCGTCGAGCGCCGCTACCTGCCCGACGGCGGTGCTGACGTAGACGAGCCCGCCCACCATCAGCGGGATGGTCTTGAACTGCAGCGCGTCGATCTCGGGCCGGGTGCGCGTCACGTCGGTCGAGATGGACATCCAGCGCCAGGCTATCTCCAGGTCGGTGAAGTTCTCGACGGTGATCCGGTCGAGCGGCGAATACTTGGTGTTGCCGGGCTCGGCCCCGAAGGCGCGCCATTCGCCGGCCGGCGCCGTCGACTGCGCCCGCAGCGCGGGGGGCGAGGCGGCCGCCGCCAGCAGGACCGCCGCGATGGCGGCCGCGAGACGGCGCAGGCGCGGGCCCGACCGGCCGGCGGCGTCCGGCTTGCGAAGTGCGGCGCCGGTCGAACACGGCTGGGCTGGTCCCACGGGTTCCTCCTCGCTCTTGCCGGCGCTGTGCCGGCCATCATAGCGGGGTCCCGGCGGGGCGATCCAGACGGCCCCGGGGTCACGCGCCGGGGGGGAATCGTGTGCGAGAGGTGGAGCGGCCGGCGCCGGGTCCGTAGAATGGGGGTCGCGATGCATCCGCTCGCGGCTGGAGGTGGGACGTGACGCTGCAGAACAGCATTCGGACAGCCCTCGCAGTGACGGTGTTGGCGGCAGCCCTGACGCAGCCGGCCGGGGCCCAGAACGTGGACTGGCGGCTCCACAACCTCGATCTGGCCGGCAGCCGCTACTCGGAGCTCGACCAGATCACGCCGGAGAACATCGGGGCCCTGACGCCGCGCTGGCTCTTCCAGCACGGCGTGATCGACGGCGTCAGCAACCAGACCACGCCCGTGATCGTCGACGGCGTCATGTACGTCACCGATGCGCGCGGCAGCGTCTACGCCGTCGACGGCGCCGACGGCCACCTGCTGTGGACCTACGACGTGACCGAGCTGCTCGGCGGGGCGCGCCGCGAGGGCTACATCTTCCGCCACCGCGGCGTCACCTACGAGAACGGCGTCGTCTACAGCGCCGCCGGCTCGTTCATCTTCGCGCTCGACGCGAAGACCGGCGCGCCGCTCGAGAGCTTCGGCGAGAACGGCCAGGCGAGCGTGATCCTCGACGTGCTCAGGCTGCGCTACCCGGACGTCGAGACGGCCATCTCCATGGGCTACTGGTTCACGACCGCGCCGCAGATCCACGACGGCGTGATCTACGTTGGGTCGACGCGCAGCGAGAGCTTCATTCCCGGCGGCCATGTGCTGGCCGTCGACGCGCAGACCGGCGAGGTGCTGTGGCACTTCAACACCATTCCGCAGGACGAGAGCGACCAGGGCTGGGACATCGCCGGGCCGACCTGGGTCGGCGGCGTGCGCAACGGCGGCGGGATCTGGGAGACGCCCTCCATCGATCCCGAGCTGGGCATGGTCTACGTCGCGGTGGGCAATCCGTTCGGCGACAGCACCCGGCGCGCGGGCATGAACCTGTTCACCGACTCGGTCATCGCGCTCTCGCTCGACGAGGGCCGGCTCGAGTGGTACTACCAGCTCGTGCATCACGACGTCTGGGACTACGACAACGGCAGCCAGCCGATCCTGTTCGACATGGAGGTCGACGGCGAGCCGGTCAAGGCGCTGGCCCAGGCCAACAAGAACTCGTGGCTCTACCTCCTGGACCGCCGGACGGGCGACCCGATTCATCCCATCATCGAGACGCCGGTCTCCACCGAGACCGACACGCCGGGCGAGCAGCCCTGGCCCACACAGCCGATTCCGCACAAGGCGAACGGCGAGCGCATGGAGCCCGTCTCGCCGGTCGAGCCCACGGACATCCCGCCGGAGGACCTCGAGGGCAAGCGCATCGTCCCGCAGTTCACGCCGCGCGGGCCGGACCAGATCTTCGCGCCCGGCATGGGGGGCGGCGCCAGCTACGCGCCGCTGGCCTACAGTCCGCAGACGGGCCTGCTCTACGTCAACGCCATCGACCGGCCGTTCGGCTCGACCCGCGAGCCGCGCGGCGTCGTCTCCGCCTACGATCCGACGACGGGCGAGCTCGCCTGGCGGCAGGTCTTCGAAGGCTACGGGCAGTCCGGCCCGGTCGTCACGGCGGGCAATCTGGTCTTCGTCGGCGCGGGCAGCAACATCGCCGGCTACTTCTACGCCTACGACGCCGTCACCGGCGAGGAGCTCTGGAAGTTCAACACCGGCTCGGGCATCTACGCCGCGCCCTCCGTCTACATGGTCGACGGCGAGCAGTTCGTGACCGTGGCGTCCGGCGGCGGCGACCGCGGCCGCCGGGGCGGCGACCTGATCCTCAGCTTCGCGCTGCCGCGGTAGGACTCATGCACGCGCCACCGCGAACGACGCCAGATTGCGCGCCTCGCTGCTGAATTCGACCGCGATCAGGTGGATGGGCTCGCCCCGGTTGCGGTACTTGTCCGCGTAGCGCCGGTCCTTCAGTTGGGCCATCGCGGCGCCCGTCGCGTCGACTCCTCGACCTTGAACTCGAACAGATGCACCTGCTGCCCAGGTTCCGTGAAGTTGCCGCCGCCGAAGCTCAGGCGCACCACCGGGTAGCGGACCGACCAGTCCCACGAGTCGTGGATGTGGAGCCCTGCGAACAGCGCCTCGCTTCCCTCGAACAGTTCCTTCAGCGTGTCCAGCAGCAGGCTCTTGCCGAAGCGCCGGGGCCGGGAGAGGAAGTAGTGCGGGTACATTTTCGACCCGGCTACAGTCAAGAGGGGTGCCGAGTCCGCCCGCCGCGTGCAGCGGCCGCCGGGGCCGTCATCCCGCCAGGTGCCGTTCCAGTGCCGCTAGCGCGTCCCGGTAGGCCTCCTCCACCCACGCGGGATCCCAGAACCACACGCCGATGCCCCGGTACTCCTCGTGCTGCGTCACTCGCGTGCCGCCAGCCACCGGCTCGAGGCGCCAGGTATGGTCGAAGGTGAGCACGCCGCGCATGCCGCCGAACTGGTTGAGCTCCCGCTCGCCGACAAGCCGTCGCACGCGGGGCTCTACCGGCGTCGTTCCGCCGTCGCGCGTCTTCATCTGGTAGCGGACGGTGCCCCCCTCTTCGAAACGGCCCTCGGCGCTCACGAAGATCGGGTTCCATTCCCCGTACCGACCCGTATCCATCAGCGCCGTCCAGATCACCCCGGGGGAACGGGGGATCATCCGCTCGGCGTGCACCGCCTTTCTGCCGGTCAGCGCCAGCCCGCCCAGCACCAGGACCAGGACGAGCGCCCCGCCCCCCCACTTCGACATCAGCATCAGCCAGCCTCCACGGGCGGCAGGAGCATCGCCGCGAGCCGATCCTCGAACACCCGCCTCGGACCGGCGTTCATCGCACCGGCGCGTCGGAGGTCGCGCACGGTAGATGACCACGATGCGGTTGTCGCCTCAAACATGGCCCCGGTGCCGGTGCTGCAGGCTCGTGCCGCCATACCCGTTATTGAAGCGACCCGTGGTGAGATCCACGGGCTGCTAGCCAGCGGCTTCATCATACATCCCGAGCATGCGGCGGCGACGCGAGACGGCGGCGCAAGGAGCTGCCAGGGCGAGGTGCCGGCTCCGGCCTCGGGACGGGGTGCGATGAGCGGCGGCGGGCCGGTCAGGCCCAGGTTCCGCTGCGTGCCGATGTGAATCGGACTGATGTCCTGCTGCGTCAATTGATGCGCGCGGACGATGCGCGGCGTCAGCAGCATCACGATGTCGGTCTGGTACACCGTGTCATCGTTGGCCGGGAAGAGCTGCTTGATGATCGGCAGGCGCAGCAGGTCGGGGAAGTTCCTGAGAATCTGTCGCTCCTCCTGGTTGAGCAGGCCGGCCAGCAGGTTCGACTCGCCGTCGCGCAGCCGCAGGCGGGTGACGACGTTGCGCGTGCCGAAGGTCGGGAGCGACTGGCCCGCGATGAGAATCGGCGGTCCCACCGTGCGGCGGTATTCGCGGAGCGCGCCGGCGAGGTCGCCGAGAGCTTCCAGCTCCGCCTCTGGGTACGGACAGGGCAGATCGGAGCCTGCCCAACCAACCAGTCTAAGCAGGCTGCTGCGGTGCGGCTGCGTGACGGGGCTCTTCCACGACGCCGCTGACGACAGCGCGAGCCATGGCGAGGATCAGCGAGTGCGGATCAGGGCCGGAATTCGGGGACTTTCGGCGCTCAGGCGGCGTGCGCGGCGGGGTTAACGGAAGATCCGATTATCGGACGCCGCCCGCGACCAGGCGCCGCTACGCGACCCGCTTCCCGGTGATCGCCTCGCGGAGGCCCTCAAGCAGGCCCTCAAGGTGCGCCATCCGCTCACGCAGCTGGCCGATCTGCTCGCCGAGTTCCCGCCCATGGGCGTCGATCCGGCTGCCCAGGTCCATGCCCTGAGCATCGATCCGGCTGCCCAGGTCCATGCCCTGAGCGTCGATCCGGCTGCGCAGGTCCTTGCCCTGAGCGTCGATCCGGCTGCCCAGGTCCATGCCCTGAGCATCGATCCGGCGCCGCAGGTCCTCGCCCTGGGCGTCCATCCGGCGGCCGAGGTCGCGGTAGTCGGCGCGCAGGCCGCGGAAGGCGGCGCCGAGCGCGACGAGAATCGCGATCGCGGCGCCGATGACGGTCCAGGAGGCCGGGTCCATGGGGACCATTCTAGGCGATGGCGCCGCCGGCGACGTCGCCCTCGAGCTGCAGCTCCCGCAGGCGCGAGACGCGCCAACGAACGGCCGCCTCGGTCCGGCCGAGCCGGTCGGCGAGCTCGAGCAGCCCGGCGGCCACCGTCGGCGGCGTCGGGCGCATCGGCCAGGCGCACGGCGGTGTCCTCGGTCGGTGTCCAGCGCCGCATGGCTCAGTCGAACAGCAACGGCTGCGCCGCGGCCCGGCCGCCCCCAGGGGCGCCGCCGCCGGGGCGGGCTCGCCCCGCGGCCGCACGACAGTGGGGACAGTTGAGGTCGGCGAGGTCCTCGCGCCGCTCGAGCACGCCGCGGTGGAAGGGACCGCCGTTCATCCAGAACATCGACGGGTCGTCCGGAACGTCGAGATCGCAGTCGGGAAGGTGGACCAGAGGTTGCTGACAATCGAGCGGGTGGTGCTGCCGAGCAACGACCAGCCGGGAGAGTGACACCCTCAGCTGCCGCCTCGCGCTCCTTGATCGCTTCTTCCGCGTACGGTTTAAGACCTGCAACCCCGTCGCGCCGTCCGCGGCGTGCATGCCGACGGCTTGGTCACGGTCGTCAGCGTGCAGTGGTTCGGCTCGGAAGCGCTCGAGCTGACCTACAAGACGCCGGCCGGCACGGTCGCCGACGAGCTGCTCTACCGCCAAGACGAAACCCGACGAACGTGGCTGACAGCTTGTGGGCCTCGTCGCACCGCCGCGCGGTCGAGCATGCGGGACCCCTTGCCGGGGTCGAGAAATGGCTGCCTGCGCGAAATCCGCAGGCGTGGGAGGCCCGCGGGCCTGACGGTCGAACAGCAGATCGAACGGCCTGCAGCGGCTCATTGAGGAGGTGACCGAACGTGAGTGACGAGGCGACCCCGACCGTCGGCACGGCCGCCTCGTCGCCCACAGTGGTAGCGGCCGGATGCCGAGCGACGAGTCCAAGCGCAACCTGACAGCCGGCGTCTTGTCAGCCCTCTGCACAGCCGCGCGGCTGGCGGTGACGTGGTGCGGCGCCACAGACCACGCAAGGCGCCTGCACCAGCAGGTGATCGACACCATGAACAAGGCGCCGATGACGAGCGAGGCCGACTTCGACGCGCGGGTCTACGCCCTGCTCGACGTCATACGGGAAGCTACCGAGCGATCCAGCTCACCTCCACCGCCGCCGAAGGTGTTGCACTGATGCCTGACGACACCACCACCATCACCCTCGACAACGACATCGCCGACCGCCCTGCAAGCTACGGCCGACGGGCTGCTGGTCGCCGTCCGCCGCGACAAGACGACCCCGACGGCGAGACCAACGACGGCCACTTTCTCAAAGGGCGACTTCGTCGCCGCCACTGAGGTAGTCCGCGCCGGCGCCGCCCTCGAGCCCGTCGTCGCCCGGCCAGCCCAGCAGGACATCGCTGCTCTCGCCCCCGAACAGGAAGTCGTCGTCGCGGTCGCCGAACAGCACGTCGACGCCGAGGTCGCCGAAGATGGTGTCGCTGCCGCGCCCGCCCCGCACGACGTCGTCGCCGTCTCCGCCGTGAATCTCCTCGTCGTCTCGATCGCCGTAGAGCGAGTCGGGGCCGTTGCCCCCACGGATGGTGTCGTTCCCGCTGCCGCCCCGCAGTTGATCCTGCCCGTCGCCGCCGCCTATCTCGTCAGCCTCCGGCGTCCCGAGGCCGTGGCCGACAGACTCCGTGATCATCGGTCAAGTCCGATGCGTCTGGCGCACGTTGCCGCAGGGCCACACCGACGGAAGGGCGACCGCAGGTCTCGCCGTCGACGCCGGGCCGCGGGGCTTCTAAAGTCGGACGAGATCGCCCAACGGAGCGTCAAGCCGGGCTTGAAGCCTCACAGCAGGATGGTAAGGTAAGCCCAGATGGGCGAGACCACGACAATCGTGACGTCGATCCTGGGAAGCGCCGGAGTGATCGTCGCCATACTCGGCGTGATGATCCGCAGCATGAACAGGCAGTTCGAGCAGACCAACCGGCGGGTCGATGACGTGAGAACGGACCTGAAGGAACGCCTCAACGACACCAACCGGCGGATCGACGACACGAAAACCGAGCTCAACACCCGCCTCGACGAGACCAACCGCCGACTGGGACGCGTCGAGAGCCGCGTCGACGTCATCAGCCGCGACATCGGCGAGCTGCGCGACCGGACGGGCAAGCTCGAAGGCACCGTCTCGACCTTCATCCAGAGCCAGGGCAAGGTCGAAGCCGCCTGAACACCGCCTGAACAACGGGGTAGCGACGCCGCAAGCGGCATCCAGACCGCGCCACGGAACGCCCTACATGTACGGGTTCGGCGGCGTCTTGCCGCGCAGGCGCGCGTAGACCGTGAGGGCGCCGCGGTGGTGCGCCGTGTGGTCGGTGATGCCGCCGAAGATCGTCGTGCGCGGCATGCCGCCCATCACGACGCCGTCGGCGATCGGCGCCGACCACTCCGCCTCGCTCCTGTCGCGCACGAGCGCGCGGCCGTTGTCGAGCGCCCGCTGGAACCAGGCGCGGGCCTCGGTCAGGGACTGCACGCCGCGAATTTGCCGGTCGTGCTCCTCGAAGCCCATGTCGAAGCCGTTCGGGTCGAAGGCGCCGGCGAAGAACCAGTCGATGGTGTGGGCGGCGTGCGCCACGTGCTGGGCCACGGTGAACAGCCCTTCCGCCGGTGCGAACGCCGAGTCTTCATCGGTGAGGCTCGCGGTGCTGCGGTCGAAGTATTCCTGGGCGATATCCAGTTGGGCGACGAGGGCTTCCTTCATCCGGGCTCCTTGGGTGTGTGGGCGGGCGGAAAGTAGCACGACTGCGGCCGGTCGGTCAACGCCGTCGGTTGCCGTATCTCGTTATCCTCCCAAGACTTGGCGCTTCGCATTCTTCCGGCGGAGGTCCTCGATGAGCGTTGCGACGGGCGGAAACGTGGCGCGGCGCCGGGGCGCTTGGGCGTACAATGGCATCGATCGAACGCTGGCGCAGCCCGGTGACGCGCAAGGCGGCGTCGGGCCCGGGAGTCGGCGCGCTGCTGCAAGGGAGAGGGACATGACTCAGCGAGTGCTTCTGTCCGTGAGTGCCGTGGCCCTGCTGGCCGCGCTCGGATTCTCCGCGGTCCCGCCGGCGGCCGCCCAGAGCGCCCAGCCGCGGACGGCCTGGGGCGATCCGGACCTGCAGGGGTTCTGGACCAATACCACGACCACGCCGCTCGAGCGGCCCGCCGACCTGGCCGGCCGCGAGTTCCTGACCGACGAGGAGTGGGCGCAGCGCAATCCGGACTCGGGCATCTCGGCCTTCAATGCCGGCCCGACCGGCGCCTACAACGACTTCTGGCTGGAGAAGGGCGAGCTCTCGATGCGCACGTCGCTGATCGTCGATCCGCCGGACGGCAGGTTGCCGGCGCCGACGGCGGCGGAGGCGGAACGGCGCGAGGCGGAGCGTGCGCGCTTCGGGGACGGGGGGCGTCCGCGCGAGTCGTGGGTCGACTTCAGCACCTACAACCGCTGCATCTCGCGCGGCATGCCGAGCGGCATGCTGCCCGGTTTCTACAACCACAACTACCACATCGTGCAGACGGCGGACCACGTCGTGATCCTGGTCGAGATGGTTCACGAGGCGCGCATCATTCCCCTCGACGGGCGCGGCCACCTGCCCGCGGCATTCCGGCAGTGGATGGGCGATTCGGTCGGGCGCTGGGAGGGCGACACGCTGGTCGTCGAGACGGTGAACCTGCGGCACGGTCACAGCGAGGACGGCGGCGTGCGGGTGGTCGAGCGCCTGACGCGCACCGACGCCGACACGATCGACTACCGCATCACGGTGCACGACCCGCGCCTGACGACCCCCTGGACCGCGCTGGTGCCGATGACGGCCATGGACGGGGTGCTCTACGAGTACGCCTGCCACGAGGGGAACTACTCGCTGGCGAACATGCTGGCCGGGGCGCGGGCCGACGAGCGGGCCGCGGCCGAGGGCTCGAGATAAGAGACTCGAGACAGGAGAGGACACGATGCGTCGACGAATCCTGCTGTTCGCGGCCGCCCTGGCCGTGCTCGTCGCGTGGGCGTCGCCCGGCGTGGCGCCCGCAACCGCCCAGGGCGACGTGCCCCCGCTGCCGTGGGGGCACCCGGACCTGCAAGGGGTCTGGGACTTCCGCACGATCACGCCGCTCGAGCGGCCGGCGGAACTGGGCGGCCGCGAGTTCCTGACCGAGGAGGAGGCGGCGAGCCTGGAGCAGGCGGTGGTCGACCGGGATTCCCGGCTGCTGGAGCGCGCGCCCGAGCGGACGACGGCGGGCGGCAGCGTCGACCGCCGGGCCGACGGGTCGCCCGGGTTCTACAACAACTTCTGGCTCGACGGCGGTACGCGCACCGTCGGCACGCGGCGCACGTCGCTGGTGGTCGATCCGCCGGACGGGCGGCTGCCGGCGCTGACCGCCAGCGCGCAGCGGCGGGCCGACGAGACCCTGGCCTACCGCCGCGCGCACCCGGCCGACTCGTGGCTGGATCTGGATGCCGGCGACCGCTGCATCCTGGGGCTGAACGCCGGTCCGCCCATCATGCCGGCGGCCTACAACCAGAACCTGCAGGTGTTCCAGACGCCCGGCCACGTCGTCCTGCTGACCGAGATGGTGCACACGGTCCGCGTCGTGCCGCTCGACGGCCGGCCGCGGCTCGACGCGGACGTCCGCCAGTGGTCGGGCGATTCGCGCGGCCGCTGGGACGGCGAGACCCTGGTGGTCGAGACGACGAACTTCGTGACCGACCGCTGGTGGACCTCGTCGAACCCGATGGGCTCGCTCGGCTCCAGCGAGAACCTGCGGCTGGTGGAGCGGCTGACGCGCGTCGACGCCGACACGCTCGAGTACGAGTTCACCGTTCACGATCCCCAGACGTGGACGCGTCCGTGGACGGTATCGATACCGATGCGGCGCAGCGACCAGGCGCTGTACGAGTACGCCTGCCACGAGGGCAACTACAGCCTGCCGAACATGCTGGCCGGCGAGCGCGCCGCGGAACGGGCTGCGGCCGACGGCTCGCGATAGCGACACGCGCGGGGAGACGAGGCCGATGACCCGACGAGTGCTGGTGCTGGCCGGCGCCGCGGCCGTGGTCGCCGCTTGGGCGCTGTCCGATGCGGCGGCGGCCGGCGCGCCGCCGAGGCCGCCGCGGGCCGAGCAGGAGCCGGCGGCCGGCGCCCTGCGGCCGGTGGACGCCCGGCTGCTGCAGGCGGCGTACGCGGGCGACGCCGCGGCGGTCCGCGAGGCGCTCGGGGACGGCGCCGATGTCGGCGCGGCGGACGAGTCCGGCTCGACGGCGCTGACGTACGCGGCGCAGCGCGGCTTCGCCGGCGTCGCGCGGCCGCTGCTGGCGGCCGGCGCGGACGGCGCCGTCGCCGACATTCTCGGTCTCACGCCGCTGATACATGCCGCCGGCAACGGCCACGCGGAGGTCGTGGAGGTCCTGCTGCGCGGCGCATCCGGCGCGCTGCACGTCGCGGACCGGAGCGGCCGGACCCCGCTGGCGCACGCCGCCTTCTCCGGGCATGCCGATATCGTCGGTGCTCTCGTGGACGCGGGCGCCGTGCCCGACGCCAGGGACGGCGGCGGGCTGACGCCGCTGGCCCTGGCCGGGGGGCAGGGCCACGCGGACGTGGTGCGGCGGCTGGTGGCCGCCGGCGCAGACGTCAATACGCGCGACCGGGAGGGGGTGACGGTGCTGATGATGACCGCCTCCGCCGACTACCCGGAGGCGGTGGAGGCGCTGGTGGCGAGCGGGGTGGCCGTGAACGACGCCACCAGCACCGGCTCGACGGCGCTGATGGGCGCGGCGTTCGGCGGCGCGGTCGGCACTGTGGGCGTCCTGCTGGCCGGCGACGCCGACGTCGAAGCCCGCGACAGCGACGGGCGGACCGCCCTCATGGCGGCGGCCCTCAACGGCCACGTGGAGGTGGTGCAGGCGCTGCTGCGCGGCGGTGCCGACGCCGCGCGCGAGGACAACTACGGCGGCTCGGCGGTGACCTACGCCGCGGCGAACGGTCATCTCGAGATCATGGCGGCGCTGGCGCAGGCCGGCGCCGGGGCGGCCGGCGGCGATGCACTGGTGCTCGCCGCGCGCGACGGCCATGCGGGGGTCGTCGAGGCGCTGCTGGCGCAGGGGATCGACGTCGATGCCCGCGACGGGGCGGGCGTGACCGCGCTGATCGCGACCGCCGCGAGCGGCAGCCTCGACACCGTCGGGTTCCTGCTGGCGAACGGGGCGGACGTCAATGCCGCCGACGGCACGGGCAGGACACCGTTGATCGAGGCCGCCGCCGCGGGCCACGTCGCCGCGGTGCGCGTCCTGCTGGAAGCGGGCGCCGATCTCGACGCACGGGACGAGCGCGGTCGCACCGCGTGGACCTACGCGGCGCTGGCGAACCACATCGGCGTCGTTCGCCTGTTTCAGGCGCGCGGCCCGCGCCGGCCGCCGCCGGATCCCCGCTAGCACGGATCCCGGCCAGGAGTCGGATCCCGGCTGGCAATGGAGGCGTCATGACTTGTAGCTGCAGGGGCCTGCGGTGGCGGCGGTTGCTGGCCTGCATCCTGCCGGCGGCACTCGCCGCCGGGGCGCTCGAGGGCGGCGTTCGCGCCCGCGAGGGGAGCACGCGGGGCTTCCTGGTCGTGGATTCGCGGCTGGCGATGCACTACGGGCCCTTCGAATCGGACTGTCCCGCGGGGTTCGAGCCGACGGTGGAGGAGAACTTCCTCGCCACGCTCGGCCCGGACGAACGGGAACGGCTTCTCCGGCCCGAGAACGCCGAGGAGTACGCCGACGCCTGGAAGGGCGAGTTCATCAACGGCCCCGGCGGCGAGAACGTCTGCCAGAACCCGAAGGCGTTCCTGGACGATCCCCGTCACCCGCCCCACCGCGGGGTGCAGAGCAGCGTGGCGTACGGCCTCAATCTCGACGGCACGCCGGACGGCCGCGCCACGCCCCTGACCTGCGAGCATCCGAAGTTCGAAGGGCTGGACGGCGAGCCCGCGGTCGACAACCAGCTCTATCGCGCCGTCGGCTGCTACAAGAGCCGGCGGGGCACCGCCGAGAGCGAGCAGGCGGGAGGCGATCTCGATCCGTTCCTGATCGAAATCCGCGACCTCGACGATCCGCGCAACGACGACCGCGTCGAGGTGGGGTTCTACTCCCTGGAGGCGGGCGACCTGATTCTCCGCTCGCCCGCGGGCCGGCCGCTCCCGCAGCAGTCCTTCCGCGTCTCGTCGAACCCTCTCTGGCGCAACGAGGCGACGGGCCGCATCGTCGACGGCGAGCTGCTGATCGACGGCGTCGACAGGCTGCACCTGCGCTACCGCATGTCCACGTGGGGCGCATTCGGCGAGGTCTACTCGCAGGAGTTCCGGCGCGTCCGCTTCAGGCTCCGGCTGGGGCCGGACGGCGGGTTGAACGGGCTGCTCGGCGGCTACCGGCCGCTCATGAACATCTCGACCATGGCGTACTGCTGCCGGGCCACGGCCTCGACCGCGAACATGGACTGCGCCTCGGAGTACAAGACCTTCGTGATGATGGCCGACGGCGACCCCGATCCGCGGACTGGGCAGTGCACCACCATCTCCGCGGCGCACCGCCTCACCGCCATTCCGGCGTTCGTGATTCACGACGACGTCCGGGGAGCCGATGATCGGTAGCAGTCCGCGTGATGAGACGGCGCGGACCCCGGCCGGGTTCGCCGGGCGCCTGCTGGCGTGCGCCACGCCGCTGCTGGCGCTGCTGGCGGCGGGGCCGGGCGCCGTCGCCGCGCAGCCCGCCGCGGACGCGGCGACGGCGATGCGGCGCCTGACCGAGACGCAGTACCGCAACGCCATCGCGGACATCTTCGGCACGGACATCCAGGTGGCGGGGCGCCTGGACCCGCTGGTGCGGCCGCCGCACGGCCTGCAGACGTCCAACGTGAGCACGATTGCGGTCTCGCCGGCCGGTTTCGAGCAGTACACGCGGATGGCCCGCGCAATCGCGGCGCAGGTGGTCGACGCAGAACACCGCGCGCTGCTGGTCGGCTGCCGGCCCGCCGCCGAGCACCGTGCGGACGACGCATGCGCGGGCGCGTTCCTCGCCCGGGTCGGGCGCCTGCTGTTCCGGCGGCCGCTCGCGGACGCCGATCTGGATCGCCAGATCGCGGCGGCGCGGGAGGGCGCCCGCCTGAGCGGGAGCTTCTACACGGGCCTCGCCCTCTCGCTGGAGACGATGCTCGTGTCGCCGCGTTTCCTGTTCGACATCGACGTCACCGAGCCCGACCCCGCGCGGCCCGGCCACGTGCGCCTGGATGCCTGGTCGAAGGCGGCGCGCCTCAGCTTCTTCCTGTGGGACACGACGCCGGACACGCTGCTGCTGGCGGCCGCCGAGCGCGGCGAGCTGCACGCGGCGCAGGGCCTGGCGCGCCAGGTGGACCGGCTGCTGGCCTCCCCCCGCCTGGAGGCGTCCGTGCGGACGCTGTTCGCCGACATGCTCGGGTTCGAGCGCATCGCGGACCTGGCGAAGGACCCCATCCTGTATCCGCAGTTCGTGCGCGAGGTCAAGGCGGACATGCCGGAGCAGACGCTGCGCACGATCGTGGAGCTGCTCGTCCGCGAGAACCGCGACTATCGCGAGCTGTTCACCTCGCGGACCCTCTTCATGACGCGCGCCCTGGGCCAGGTCTACGGGCTGCCGGTCAGGCCGGGCCGCGATCCCTGGGTGCGCTACGAGCTGCCGGACGACAGCGCCCGCGCGGGACTGCTGACGCAGATGAGCTTCCTGGCCGCGTTCTCCCACGACGGGCGGAGCTCGCCGACGCTGCGCGGCCAGGCGCTGCGGGAGTTGCTCCTGTGCCAGGCGGTGCCGGACCCGCCGGCGGACGTGGACTTCTCGCTGCTGGAGGATACGGAGAACCGCGACCTGCGCACGGCGCGCGACCGGCTGGCGGTGCACCGCAGCAACCCCGTGTGCGCGGGCTGCCACCGCATCACCGATCCCATCGGGCTGACGCTGGAGCACTTCGACGGCGTCGGGGCGTACCGCACGAGCGAGAACGGAGCGCCCATCGATGTCAGCGGCGAGCTCGACGGCACGGAGGTGACCGGTGCGGTGGCGTTGGGCGAGGCCGTGAGCCGCCATCCGGCGGCGCCGCGGTGCCTGGCCCGGCGGGTCGCGGAGTACGCGCTGCGCCGGTCGCTCGCGCCCGGCGACCTGCCGTGGGCGGCGGAGATGGCGTCCCGGTTCGCGGCGGACGGCTATCGGCTGCGGGCGCTCCTGGGCGCCGTCGCCGCGAGCCCCGCCTTCCTCGCGGCCGAGGGGACGAACGACAACGGAACGGGTGAGGAGGTTGCACGATGAAGTCGGGAATCAGCCGGCGCACCGTCCTGCGCGGCATCTGCCAGGGCGCGACCGTCGCGGTGTCGCTGCCCTACCTGGATTGCTTCCTGAACGACAGCGGGACGGCGCTGGCCGCGGGCGCCCCCCTGCCGGTGCGGTTCGGCACCTGGTTCTGGGGCCTCGGCGTGACCCCCGGCCGCTTTCATCCGACGCGGCCCGGCCCGGACTACGACATCCGGCCGGAGACGGAGCCGATGGCGCCGTACAAGGACAAGGTCACCATCTTCGGCGGCTTCGACTGCCTGACGGACGGCAAGCCCAACTTTCCGCACGCCACCGGCGGGCCGTGCTTCCGGACCGGCGTGGCGCCGAGCGTCGGCGGCACGCTCCCGGCGCCGTCGTTCGACAGCGTCATCGCGGCGCACATCGGCGGCGGCACGCGGTTCCGCACGCTCGACGTGTCGGCCATCGGCGACCGCACGAACACGCTGAGCGGCCAGGGCGCGGGGCAGATGAACCCGGTCGAGACGTCCGCCGCGCGCTTCTATCAGCGCGTCTTCGGCGAGGGCTTCGTCGATCCCAACGCCGCCGCCTTCACGCCCGATCCGGTGACCATGGCGCGCCGGAGCGTGCTGTCGGCGGTCACCGAGCAGCGGCGGGCGCTCGAGCGGCAGCTGGGTGCGGCGGACCGGGCGCGTCTCGACCAGTACTTCACCGGCGTCCGGCAGGTCGAGAGCCAGTTGGCCCTGCAGCTCCAGAAGCCGCAGCCGCTGGTCGCGTGCAAGGTGCCGTCGGCTCCCGCGGGCGAGCGGGAGGTGGCGAACGTGCTCGAGGACGTCACCGCGAACCACGAGGTTCTGGTGCGGCTGCTCGCGATGGCGCTGGCCTGCAACCAGACCAAGGTGTTCAACGTGAGCTTCAACAACGGCGCGTCGTCGCTGACGCGCCGCGGCAGCGCGACCTCGCATCACCAGCTGACGCACGACGAGCCGATCGACGCCGGCCTCGGCTACCAGCCCGAGTCCACGAAGTTCGTCGCCGACATCATGCAGGCGTGGGGCACGTTCCTGGGCATTCTCGACGGCATGCCGGAAGGCGACGGCACGCTGCTCGATCGCATGCTCGTCGTGGCGCACTCGGAGACCGAGCTGGCGAAGGACCACAACATCGACAACCTGCCGGTCATGTTCGCCGGGCGCGCGGGCGGACGCGTGCGCTCGGGGCTGAGCGTCATCGGGAAGGCCGACCCGGTGTCGCGCATCGCCCTGACCGCGATGCAGGTGATGGAGGTGCCGGTCGACACCTTCGGCACGGGCTCGATGGAGACGCGGAACCCTGTCGGCGAGGTCGTCGCCTAGGAGAGGCGGCAGTCCATGGTGCCCGGCGGGGGAGGCATGGCGATGCGGCGCGGACGATACCTGATGGTGCTGGCGGCGCTCGCCGCCGGCTGGCCGGCGCAGCCGGGCGCCCAGCAGGCCGCGCTGCCGGCGACGCCGCCCGAGATCTCCTTCGGCAGCACGCCCATCGGGCCGGTCTTCGCCGATGCCGAGGGGTACACGCTGTACGTGACGCGCCGCGATGCGGAGCCCGGCGTGTCGACCTGCCTCGGGCCCTGCGCGTCGGTATGGCCGCCCGTGCGGGCAGCCGCGGCGGCGAGGCCGTTCGGCGACTGGTCGCTGGTCGCGCGCGGCGACGGTGCGCCGCAATGGGCGTACCGGGGACGGCCGCTCTACCGCTACCGGCACGAGGAGCAGAAGGACTGGGCCATCGGGCAGGGCAACGTCTGGCAGATCGCCACCGTCGATCCGTTTCCGTCAGGCGGCGGACGCCGCCGCTCGTACCTGCGGGCCGGCTCCCGTCAGACGCGCTTCGATGTCAGGGGAGCGCCGCCCGGCATCGTGGCCGAGACGACGCCCCTCGGCGTCGTGCTGGCCGACGCGGACGGCATGACGCTGTACGTCGCGCCGCCCGCCTGTCGGCAAGCCTGCGCGGCCGTATGGGCGCCGCTGCGGGCGCCGGCTGCCGCGGTGCCGTTCGGCGAGTGGTCGGTTGCGCCGCGCCCGGACGGCGTGTCGCAGTGGGTCTACCGGGGCCGGCCGCTCTCCCGCTGCACGCGCGACGCGGCGCCGGGGGAGGCCACCTGCGTGCCGGACGGCGGCCGGGTTGTCGAGGTTCCGCCCGCGCTCATCGCGCGCGGCGGCGACGGCGGCTGAGCCGCCCCGCGGTCCGCCCGGCGACGGCCGCGTGTCACCGCCGGTACAACCTGAATCCCAGCAGCAGCGCCAGCAGCGCCGCGTAGGCGAGCGGCGGGCGGATATCCGCCTTCACGAGCCAGAGGTAGTGGACCACGCCGGCGCACGCGCTGACGTACACCAGCCGGTGCAGCGCCTGCCAGCGCCGGCCGCCGAGCCGCCGCACCATCGCCTGCGTGGAGGTCAGCGCGAGCGGGATCATCAGCACGAAGCCCGTGAAGCCGGCCGTCACGAAGCGCCGGTCCGTCAGGTCCTCGAGCATCGAGTCGAACGCGAAGAAGTGGTCGAGCACCACGTACGTCAGCAGGTGCAGGCTGCCGTAGAAGAAGGCGAACAGGCCGAGCATGCGGCGCAGCCGGATGAGGGCGTTCCAGCCGGTCAGCCGGCGCAGCGGCGTGACCGCGAGCGTGATGAGCAGCAGCCGCAGCGTCCAGTCGCCGGTGCGGTGGGTGACGAACTCGATCGGATTGGCGGTCAGCCCGCCGGTGAAGCCGCGCCAGACGAGCAGCCCCAGCGGCACGAGGCAGGCCGCGAAGACGAGAGGCTTGACGGCTCGTGGCAAGAGGCCCCGCTGCATTCGAGCGGCCATGCGTCCCGCCTGACCGCGTTGCTCCTCGCTCACAGATGGCCCGACATGCCCGGGCCGCGCATCCCGCGCGGGCTAGTAGTCGCGCCGCAGGTCCATGCCGGCGTACAGATGCGCCACCTGATCGGCGTACCCGTTGAACATGCGCGTCTCCTGGCGGAAGAAGCGGCCGATGCGGCGCTCGTTCCTCTGGCTCCAGCGCGGGTGGTCGACGTGCGGATTCACGTTCGCCCAGAAGCCGTACTCGCTGGGGGCGGACACGTTCCACGACGTACGCGGCCGGTTCTCGACGAACTGGATCCTGACGATCGACTTGATGCTCTTGAAGCCGTACTTCCAGGGCACGACGAGTCGCAGCGGCGCGCCGTTCTGGTTCAGCAGCGTCTTGCCGTACAGGCCGACCGCGAGGATGGTCAGCGGGTGCATCGCTTCATCCATCCGCAGCGCCTCGACGTACGGCCACTGCAGGATCGGCCGCCGCTGGCCGGGCATCTCGCTGGGCCGGAAGAGCGTCTCGAAGCGGACGTAGCGCGCGCGGGAGGTCGGCTGGAAGCGTTCGATCAGGTCGCCGAGCGGAAAGCCGACCCAGGGCACGACCATCGACCACGCCTCGACGCAGCGCAGCCGGTAGACGCGCTCCTCCAGCGCATGCGGCCCGAGGATGTCCTCGAGCGCGTAGTCCGCCTCGGGCACCCCGATGTGCCCGTCGACGCGGACGGTCCAGGGATGCGTTCGAAGCTGACCAGCGTTGCGCGCCGGATCCTCCTTCTCGGTGCCGAACTCGTAGAAGTTGTTGTAGCTGGTGATGTCGCTGAACGAGTTCCACTTCTCGTCGGTGCTGAACGGGCTGGGCGCCACGGGCGCCAGCGGCTCCTGCGCCGCGGCGGCGCGCCGCGGACGGCCCGCTGCCGCGGCGGCCGCGAGCGCGCCGGCCGAGGCCGCCTTCAGGAACTCGCGCCGCCGCAGATAGTGCCGCTCGTCCGTGATCTCGGAGGACCGCACGGCCGGCGTCGGCTTGATGAGCATGGTCTCGACCCTCCGCTCCTGTTGGCGCCCTGGCGCCAACTCCTAGCGGCCGGCGTCCTCGGCGCGGGCGCCGGCCAGGATGCCGGTCAGGGCGTAGTTCCCTTCATGGCATGCCGACTCGAAGATGCGGTTCTCTCTCGCGTCCTGCAGCGTGAGCGGAATCTCCATGGTCCAGGGCCGGGTGAACACCGTCTCGTCCTCGACGGTGACGCGGTACAGGACGAAGTCCGGCCCGACGCGCGTGAAGCGCTCGGTCAGGTGCAGGTTGTCGCGCGCGCCCTCGAAGCTGGTCCGGGCGGTGAAGTTCGTGGTGTCGACGACCAGCGTGTCGCCCTCCCAGCGGCCGCGCGCGTCCCCCAGCCACTGCCGGATGCGGCCCGGCAGGTGCGGCCGGTCGTCGAGCGGGATGGTGCGGTAGGCGCCGCCGTGCGGGCCGTACTCGTAGTAGATGGTCACGGCGCCCGGGCTCTGCACGATGCGGTGGTGTCCGCCGCCGGCCTCCCAGGTGCCGAAGCGGTGGGGCAGGATCATCCCGCGGCAGCGATCGTTCGGTCGAT
The DNA here is from genome assembly GCA_963665465.1 of Vicinamibacterales bacterium. GTDB lineage: Bacteria > Acidobacteriota > Vicinamibacteria > Vicinamibacterales > UBA8438 > JAAXGX01. Next base: position 472,876 of record OY762226.1, on the reverse strand, counting down.
CCTCCGGGCCGCCGGTGCCCTCGTGACGGAACCTGCCCCGGACGCCGGCGGCCAGCGCCACCTCGTCGGCCACCTGTTCCCGCACGCCCGGCCGCCACGGAATCCTGGCTTCCGGCGGATCGACGATCAGCGAGTTCCGGCGGGTGCGAATGACGTCCCGCCCCCGGCCGCTGAAGACCGTGTTGTAGGTGCCGGTGTCGCCCGGCCGCGGCGTGGTCGGCTGCGCGCCTCCCGTCGAGTGGTCCTGCTGCGCGCTCAGCCGCTCCCGCTCGGCCGCCACCTCGGCCTCGGTCAGCAGCTCCCGGCTGCCGTACTCCTCCGGACGCTCCAGCGGCGTCTCGATGTAGCCGGTGCTCCAGATGCCCTGCAGGTCCGGATCGCCCCAGGGCGTCCGGGGCGCCGCGTAGTCGTCGGCTGCGGCCGGCGCCGATTGCGCGCCCGCGGGTCCCGCCCCCGGCTCACCGGCGGCGAGCGCGGCGGCCAGCAGCCCGGCCGCCGCCGCGATTCGGACGGGCCGCCGGCCGGCTCGTCGCAAGGGCCCCAGGACGCGCACGGCGCGCCTCGGCGAGCGCGGCGCGGGGCTGAGGGGGCCCCGCGCGCGGACGCCGGGAGATCGGGGCGCAGCCCCGCCTGAAGTTGGACGCATCGCTCCCGTCCCCGCGGCTACTCGAGCTCCGCCGGCTGCCGGTCCCAGGAGAGGTACATCTTCTCGGGCACGAAGTACATGTGCGCGGTGTACCGCCCCGGGGCGCCGTCCTCGCCGTTGTAGTGCAGCAGGTGCAGGTTGTTGATCGGCGGAATCGCCAGGCCGTTGAGCGGGATCGCCGGCCACGAAGCGCCGTCCATCAGATCCTGCTGCCCGAAGATGTACTCGATGAAGATCAGCTTGCCGGCCGCCTCGCCGTAGACGACGCCGTCATCCCCCGTCGCCGTGGGATGGCGCGTCGATCCCCCGGAGAGGTCCCGGTGATGGCGCCCCATGCGCGGGCAGAAGTCGTCCGGAAACTCCTCGCAGGCGTACAGGCTGAACCTCGGCGGCAGGCTCGTGACCGGCGGCAGCGGTCCGGCCGGCAGCGTCGGGCCGGCCTTGCCCTCGAGCGGCAGGAAGTGCCACAGCAGCAGGTACGCGTTGTCGACACCGCTCTCGTCCGCGACGAAGTCGACCGTGAGGTGCTGGGGCGCCGGGAAATCCAGCCCCCGCAGGCTCAGGTTGCGGAAGCTGTTGCCCGCCGCCATATCGGCCTGGCGGACGAGGTACCCGGTCGACACGACCGCGCCGTCCTCGACGCCGAACACCGCGCCCTGCGTGTGGGCGCCGCCCCGCATGCGCTTCTCCCAGAACGGCAGCGAGTCGGAGCCGTGGGTCTCCCCGCCGTCGTGCTGCCGGAACGTCCACTGGCCGCCGGCGGTGTGCAGGACGCCCCGGCCGGCCAGCTCGCCGGCCGCCGGGAAGCCGTCCGGCAGCGCGCTCGCCGGCGGCAGCGCCGCCAGCAGCGCTGCCCGGTCGCTCCCGTCCTGCTCGGCGCCTGAGGCCGCGCCGAGCAGGGCCGACGCGGAGAGGGCCGCGACGGCGGCCCAGGCCCACGGATTCCCGGACGTCTTCCGATTCTGGAGTGTCTTCACGATTGTCGCCTCCCGGAAACGCGCCGGCCCGTGTCGCGATCCGTCCCGGAGCCGGCGGAACAACGGCTGGCGCCATTGTAACCGCCCTGCGCGCCGCGAGTGTCAAGCCGGGGCTCCGATTCGGCAGGCTTCGGCGGTAAGATGGGACGGGTTCCGGATTGGAGGCGAACATGACCGACATGCGATTCGCGTTCGCGAGCGCCCTGGCGACCGCCTTCACCGTGCTTGCGCTGGCGCCCCAGCCCGCGGCGGCCCAGGAGGTGGCGGCCGGCGCGTGGACGGCGCCGCGCACGCCCGACGGCCAGCCGGACCTGCAGGGCGTGTGGGTGAACACCAGTGCGACGCCCTTCGAACGGCCGCCGGCGCTGGCCGGGAGGCAGTTTCTCACCGACGAGGAAGTGGCCGAGCTGTCGCGGCGGGCGGATCGCATCTTCAAGGAGAACGACGCGGACCTCGCCATCGGCGACACGCTGTTCCTGACGGCCCTGGCGGATGTCGACGCCTTTCGCAGGCGCGGGGCCAACCGCAGCTCCAACTTCATGGTGGAGCGCGAGTTCGACAACCGCACCGCGCAGATCGTGGACCCGCCCGACGGCAGGCTGCCGATGCTGCTGCCGGCGGCGGCCGAGCGGTGGGCGGCGCTGACTGCCCGGGACGTCGATCCGGCGGGGCCCGAGGATCTGAACACGCGTGCCCGCTGCGTGACCCCGGGGATGCCGCGCATCGGCCCCGGCCCGCGCGGCGACCCCCTGTACGGCTACTACCAGATCTTCCAGTCTCCCGGGTACTTCGTGCTCATGATGGAGACGAACCACGACGCGCGGGTCGTGCGCCTGGACGGATCGCCGCATCCGTCCCCGCGCATCCGCCAGTGGCACGGCGACTCGGTGGGGCGTTGGGACGGCGACACGCTGGTCGTCGAGACCACGAACTTCTCGCCCCAGGCCAACTTCCTCGGCGCCGCCGAGAACCTGCGCCTCGTGGAACGCTTCACCCGTGTCGCGTCCGACGCAATCCGCTACGAGGTCACCTTCGAGGATCCGACGACGTGGGCGCGGCCGTGGACGGCCGTCGTCACCCTCAAGCGGCAGCAGGCCGCCATCTACGAGTTCGCGTGCCACGAGGGCAACGCGGGCATCATGCTGGGCATTCTCCGCACCGCGCGCGCGTTCGGGCCGCGCAACGCGGCGACCTGGGAGAGCCCGGCCGGGCGTTGAGGCGCCCGCCCGCACGGAGCCGGCGCCTTGATCGGGCTGGTTCGCGGGCGACCACAGGCAGTGTCACCGTGTGAACGCAGGAGGAGAGCATGACCAGGCCAGCTTTCGTCGTCGCGGCGTCCGTATCGGTGCTCGCGGTCTGTGCGGCTTCGGCCGGCGCGCAGACGCCGTTCGATCCCCCGCGGCTGCCCGACGGCAGGCCGGACCTGCAGGGCGTGTGGGACTTTCGCACGCTGACGCCGCTGGAGCGGCCCGCCGATCTCGCCGACAGGGCGGTGCTCGGCGAGGAGGAGGCCGCCGCGATCGAGGCCGAGGCCGCCCAGCAGAGCGCGGCGGCTCTCGCGCCGACCACCGAGCGGCCCGTGCTGCCGGTCGGCGGCGACGTCGGCGCCTACAACAGCTACTGGATGGACCAGGGCGCCCGGATCATCGAGGACCAGCGCACGTCGCTCATCGTCGATCCGCCCGACGGACGCGTCCCGCCGCTGCAGCCGGGGGCGGCGAACCAGGTCCTCTCGCTCGCCGAGGACGTGGGCGGCAGCCTGCCGGTCCGTGTCCGGTCGGCGGGGATCAGCGCCGACAGCCACGAGGCCCGCGGCCTCGCCGAGCGCTGCATCCTCGGGTTCAACACGGGTCCGCCGATCCTGCCGGGCTTCTACAACCAGAACATCCAGCTCTTCCAGACCGGCGACCACCTGGTCATTCTCCACGAGATGATTCACGACGCCCGCATCGTGCCGCTCGACGGGCGCGAGCACGTGCCCGAGCGCATTCGCCAGTGGATGGGCGATTCCCGCGGCTACTGGGAGGGCGACACCCTGGTGGTCGAGACCACGAACTTCACCGACAAGGTCGCCAGCTTCAACCCCACGGTGGCGATAGCGGCCGGCACCGGCGCCACCCTGCACCTGACGGAGCGCTTCAGCCTCGCCGCCGAGGACACCCTGCGCTACGAGTACATCGTGAACGACCTGACCACCTTCACGCGGCCGTTCACCGCGGTCCTGCTGATGAAGCGGGGTGGCACGCTGTACGAGTACGCGTGCCACGAAGGAAACTACGGCCTCTACAACCAGTTGGCCGGCGCGCGCCAGGAAGAGCAGGCGGGCGCCGGCCACTGAGACGGGCGGGACGGGGCGTCCGCGCCGCGCCGCGGCGTGTGGACGCCCGGCTGCTACTGCTCGTCGCCCTCCGCCGCGCGGGCGCCGGCGAGAATGCCTTCCATGCCGTAGTTGCCCTCGTGGCAGGCGTACTCGTACACGGCGTCCTCGGACTTCCTCAGAATCACGAGCGCGGTCCAGGGGGACTGCCACGTCGTGGGGTCGGCCACCGTGATCTCGTAGTGCATCGTCTCGGGCCCGACGCGCGTCAGGCGCTCGACGAGATGCATGTTCACCGACGAGCCGCGGTAGCTGTGCCTGGGATCGAAGTTCGTCGTCTCGATGACCAGCGTGTCGCCGTCCCAGTGGGCGCGCGAGTCGCCGTGCCATTGCCGGATGCTCGCGGGCGCGTGCGGGCGGTCGCCGATCGGGATGACGCGGGCGTCGTGGATGAGCTCGCGGAACAGGACGACGTGGTCGCCGGTCTGGAAGATCTGGTAGTAGCTGTTGTAGCCCGCCCCGAGCCCGCCGACGCGCGGCATGCCGAAGGTGATGCAGCGCGACTGCAGCGGCAGGTCCTCCGGTCCGTCGTAGGTGCGCTGGCGCCGCGCCGCGCGCGCGGCGGCCTGGCGCTCGGCGGCGGCCGGGGTCAGGGCCGGGAGCCGCCCGTTGCCGGGCCGCGTGATCAGCGAGGTGCGGTCGTCGAAGTCGCGATCGACCATCCAGGCGGAGCCGTAGTTGCCGGTTCCGGTGCAGACGGACTCGTGCGAGGTGGCGTCGGCCAGCGCCGCGTTGAAGACGCCGTCGGCGAAGCCCGCGTCGTTGCCGCTGCCGAACAGGCGCTCGGCAGCGGCCGCGAGCTCGGCGACTTCCTCCTCCGTCAGCGACGCCCTGTCCGCGAGCTGCGCGGGACGCTCGAGCGGCGTGGCGGCGTTGTTGGCCCATACCCCCTGGAGATCCGGCCGGTCGTCGGCCGTGCGCGGAACCGTCCACGCCTCGTCGGCCGGCTGGCTGCTCGCGGCGAGCGGCGCCAGCAGGAAGGACAGGGCAGCGAGAACACACGGCGCGAGCGGTGAACGTCGACGCATGGACGACCTCCTTCGGGGGATCGATAGCGGTTTCTCTCGGCACATCATCATCGCACGCCGGTACCGGCTAGTCCCACTGGTCGAAGAACGCGAGGCACCGGCGCGCGACCGGCTTGCGGCGGCCCTTCTCGGTGAGCATGCCGGAGTACAGGTTGTCGGTTGCGACGAACCCGTCGCCGAGCGCGACCAGCACGCCCGTTTCCAGCGACCGCTCGATGAGGTGACGCCAGGCCAGCGCGATGCCCTGCCCGGCGGCGGCGGCTTCCAGCACGTAGGCATAGCAGTCGAACCCGACCCGGCGCGGTGCCCCGTCCGGGGATCCGGCGACCGCGAACCAGTCCTCCCACGACGCCCAGCCCTCGTTGGGCCGTACCAGGTCGAGAAACGTCAGCCCGCTCCAGCCGGTGACGGCCCCGGCAAGGATGTCCGCATGGGCGGCGGCGTAGGCGGGCGAGCAGACGGGTCTGACGGCCTCCTTGATGACCAGCACGCGATCCTGCGGGGCAACGCCCGCCGCGTTCCAGGTCAGCAGGATGTCGGCGGACGGGTCGGGCGGCAGGCTCTGGCTGGTGTGGTGGTAGGTGACGATGCGGACCCGGACGTTCTCGCCGAGCACCCGCCGGAGGGCGTCGTAGCGCGGCATGATGAGGAAGTGGGACGCATCGTGCGAGCAGGCGATGACGACCTGTTCGGCCTGGGACAGCTCGGCCGCCTCGGCGGAACCGCGGCGAATGGCCGCGAGACCCGCCACGACGCCGTCGCGGAAGCGCTTGCCGGCGTCGGTCAGGGTCGCGCCGGCGCGGGAGCGGTCGAACAGGCGCGCCGACAGGCATGTCTCGAGCCTGGCGATCTGGCGGCTGACGGCGGCCTGCGAGGTGCGCAGCTCGCGCGCCGCCAGGGTGAAGTTGGCGTGCCGCGCGGCGCTCTCGAAGGCGATCAGCGCGCTTGTGGGAGGAATCCGATCGCGGTCGCGACCGTTCATGATCAGGGGACATCATATCATGTCAATGTGGAATGCCTTGCCTGCGGTAGTTGGTCGAAAAACCGGGACTTTCCACGGATTTTGGTGCGCAACCATTCCTTTGTGATATGAAATCAGGAGTCGGATGCGTGGCGAACTTCCCTCTGTCGCCTTGACGCGGCAATTCCTGGTCGAATGCGAGCACCACGGTTCGCACCGCAGGGCGGTTCGGCTGGTCGCTGTCGGCCGGAAGGCCGGGTTCCCCGGGTTGCCTGAGGACGACGACTGGACGGCGTGGGACGCCGAGCAGATGCGGTCGGCGGTCGACTACCTGCAGCAGATGCGCGTCCGGAGCTGACGGCAGCCGGGCAGGATGCGGCCGAACCGGAGGTCGACGCGGCCCGATTCGTGGGGATGCGCGGGTTGCGCATAGAATGGGGCGATAACGGCACAAGGAGAGACAGATGAAGCGTGCAACCATCGTTCTGCTCGGGCTCGGGCTGCTTTCGATCGGGGTCGCTGGTCTTCACGCCGAGCGTGCGGCGTCGGGCCAGGGCGACGACGGCTGGGTGACGCTGTTCGACGGCTCGACCCTCGACGGCTGGAACGTCCTCGGCGACGCGAACTGGGAGCTGGCGGACGGCGCGGTGCAGGCCGACAGCGGCAGCGGCTTCCTCGTCACGCCGAGGTCCTACGGCGACTTCGAGCTCACGCTGGAGTTCTGGGTGGACGAGCCCGCCAACAGCGGCATCTTCGTCCGCTGCCAGGATCCGGAGTCGGTCCGCGACAACAACTCGTACGAGGTGAACATCTACGACACGCGGGCCGATCAGACCTACCGCACGGGGGGCATCGTGCACTTCGCCGCGCCGTCGGCCGTCATCAACGCGGGCGGCATGTGGAACACCTACGTGATCCGGGCCGAGGGCGCGCGGCTCACGGTCACGCTGAACGGCACGCAGACCGTCGACATGGAGGATTCGACGTACGCGGACGGCCCCATCGCGTTGCAGTACGGTCTCGGCGTCGTGAAGTTCCGCAACGTGCGCATCCGCGAGCTGTAGGGGCGGTCCGGCCGCGGTCAGATGTCGCGGGGCCGGCGCCACCAGGAGCGGACTCGTCTCGCCGCCGCCGGGCCGGCCAGCGCGGCGCCGCCCCAGAACATGATCTCGGCGAGGACGACGATGCCGGTCCCCACCGCACCGCGCGCGGCGATGCCGAGCGGGAGAAACGGGACCAGCAGCAGGATCGGCCAGAGGGGCAGCGAGCCGGCCATCAGCAGCACCCCGAGCCTGGCCCAGCGGCCGGCAGGCCTGTCCGCCGTCGCTGGGGGAGGCTGCACGGTCATGGAGCGGTGCGGCTGGGGCCCGCGGTGAACCGGCCGGCCGCGCTGCCCCGGAACGTGCCCTGCTCGAGCCACTCGAGCGAGGCCTCGTGCAGCAGCTTGTACTGCGTCGTCTCCCAGACCGCGAAGTGGGTGGCGCAGCCCATCTCGACCAGCACCTTGCTCTCGGCGCCGGTCAGGTCGGCGTAGAGCTGCCGGTCGGGCTCGAGCAGGAAGTCGTGCTCGCCGACGAGGATGAGGGTCGGCGCGCGTACCCGCGCGGCGTACTCGCGGTTCCAGCCCCACGCGCCGGCCGAGGTGCGCACGCGCATCACGCCGTGCGGCGGCCCCCAGACCGAGCCGAGCGGGTCGTAGGCCATCACGGTCTGCCAGATGACCTCCTGGATCCCCGGATCGACCTGATCGTCGCAGGCGACGGTCGAGCGCCAGCGCCCGTTCTCCAGCCGGTCCCGGGTCTGCAGGCGCATCGGCGCCCGGCCGGCCGGCAGCTCCGGCGGCGTCGACGGCTGGTCCGGCCGGTAGCCGGGGGCGAACAGCACCAGCTTGTCGACGAGGTCCGGGTGGCGCGCCGCGAACCCGGCGGTGCGCGGTCCGCCCGCGGACCAGCCGATCAGGCTCACCGTGTCGACGCCCCGCTGTGCGCGGATGTAGTCCACGACGCGGCCGATCTCGTCCCAGTCCGACTGGCTGGTCGTCAGCCCGCGGGGGTAGCGCGGCTCGCAGTCGCGGGCCAGCGGGTTCGGCGTGACGAGCGCGCGGTTGTCGGCGTCCATGTTGCACGGGTCGTCCATCATCGGCCGCGGCGAGAGCCCGTAGCCGGTCTGGTCCATCGCGAACGTGTCGTAGCCGGCGCGGGCGAGGTGCGCCATCCACGAGTAGTCCTTGTAGGGCAGGTCGTAGTCCGGCACCGAGGGCAGGGACCCGCCGTGGACGAACAGCACCACCTTGCCGTGCGGCGGTTCGCCGGCCGCGAGGCGCGCGGCCGTCTCGCGGCTCAGCTTCTCGCGCAGGAAGAGGCCGACCCGCTCGCCCGCGTTGGCGGGCACCGTCGACGTGTGGGGCACGAAGCGATCGACGGTGACGAGGTCGTCGTCGGCCGCGCCAAGGCCGGCGCCTGCGAACGCCGCCGCGGCGAGCACCGCCGCCGCCATGGCGCCCGCGCGCCGTCCCGATCCGAGCTGTGCGAGCATCGCGCGCTCCTTCCTGGGTCCGAGTTCGCCCGCAAGCGCCGCCGGCGGCGCGGCTCGGCGTCCCGGCCGATCCTGCCGGGAGCCTGCGCCGCTGCCGTGGCCGGGACGCCCGCTGCTGCGGTCCGCTGGTGCTAATGATGCCCCATAACCCGTGCCGGCGGCGTTTCTCCCGCGGGGCGCGGTCGGGATTGGTGGGATAATGTGCCCGATGCGGCGCCGGTGCCGACCGCGCGCCGCAGTCCCGGGAGGAGCAGCATGGAGACCGGTCGCAGAGCGTTCATCGGAAGCCTGGGTGCGGGAGCGGCCGGGGCAGGCGTCGTGCGGGGGGCGGCCCTTCAGCCGGCCCGCGCCGAGGGCATCGAGGCGTTCGCGTTCGACGCCTACGGGACGCTGTTCGACGTCTTCTCGGTGACGGCGCTGTGCGAGGAGCTGTTTCCCGGGCAGGGCGACGCGCTGGCGCAGCGCTGGCGGGCCAAGCAGCTCCAGTACAGCCTGCTGCGCAGCCTCATGGGGCGCCACCGCGACTTCTGGCTGGTCACGGAGGATGCGCTGGCGTACGCCGCCCGCAGCCTCGGCCTGGATCTCGACGCCCGGCGCCGGGAGCGGTTGATGGAGGCGTACCTGTCGCTGGCCGCGTTCCCCGACGTGCGGCCCGGTCTGGAGGCCCTGCGGAGCCGCGGCCTGCGCCTGGCGATTCTCTCCAACGGGGAGCCCCGGATGCTGGAGGCGGCTGCCCGCAGCGCGGGCATCGACCACCTGCTCGACATGATCATCAGCGTCGAGGAGGTCAGGATCTTCAAGGTCAGCCCGCGCGTCTACAACCTGGGGCTGGAACGTCTCGGGGTGGACCGCTCGGCGCTGGGCTTCGTCTCGTCCAACTCGTGGGACGTCAACGGCGCGGCCTCCGCGGGGCTGATCACGTTCTGGATTCAGCGCGCGGCCGCCGAGCCGCCGGAGGAGCTCGGGTTCGCGGCGAACCACACGGTGGCGGCCATCACGGACCTGGCGCCGCTCGTGATCGGCCAGGAGTCTGGTTGAAGCCCGGCGCGGACTCGGCAAGGCGCGCCTCGGCGGGAGCGGCGCGGGGCGCAGGGGTCCCCGCAAGCGGCCGCCGGGGGTTCGGGGCGCAGCCCCGTCTGAATGAAGGAGGAGGTGCGCGATGGCTCGTGTCACGTTGTCACAGGCAGTGGGTGCGCTGGCGGGTCTGCTCGTTCTGGTGGGCGTCCCGGCCCACCCGTCGCTGGCGCAGGCGCCCGGGACGGTCGCGCTGACCGGCGCGCGCGTCATCGACGGCACCGGAGCAGATCCGCTCGAGGGCGCCACGGTGCTCATCCGCGACGGCCGGATCGAGGCGGTCGGCGCGGCCGGCGACGTGTCGATTCCCGACGGGGCGGAGCGCGTCGACGTCTCCGGCAAGACCGTCATCCCGGGGCTGATCAACGCCCATGCGCATCTGAACGACGGCGACCCCGCGCTGCCGCTCCACGAGCAGCTGCTCGGGCAGCTCCGGCTCTACGCCGACTACGGCGTCACCACCATCCACACGCTGGGCGACGACGGCGTCGAGAGCGTGCGGGTGCGCGACGAGCAGGCGCGCGGCGAACAGCTCGATCGGGCGCGGTTGTACGTCTCCGGCCCCAACGTGGTGGCCGAGACGGCGGAGGAGGCCCGCCAGAGCATCGATCAGGTCGCGGACCTGGGCGTCGACATCATCAAGACCCGCCTCAACGCCCAGCCCGGGGACATGACGCCGGCGGTGTACGGCGCGCTGATCGACCAGGCTCACCGGCGGGATCTGCGGGTCGCGGCGCATCTCATCGACCTCGACGACGCGAAGGGGCTGCTCGAGGCGGGCGTCGACGTGGTGGCGCACAGCGTGCGCGACCAGGACGTCGACCAGGAGCTGATCGACGAGCTCGTGCGCCTGGACGTCGGCTACATCCCGACGCTGACGCGCTGCCTGTCGGTGTTCCTGTACGAGACCACGCCGGCGTTCTTCGAGGACCCGTTCTTCCTGCGCGGCGCCGACGCCTACCGGTCGGACATGGAGGAGATCCGCGATCCGGCCACCCACGAGCGGGTGCGCAACAGCGAGACCGCCCAGTTCACCAAGGGGATGCTGGAGCAGGCCAGGCGCAACATCAGGCTGCTGACGGAGGGCGGCGTGACCATCGCCATGGGCACCGACAGCGGCACGTCGCTCGGCCGCTGGCAGGGCTACTTCGAGCACGTCGAGCTCGAGATGATGGTCGAGTCCGGCATGACCCCCATGCAGGCGCTGGTCGCCGCCACGGGCAACGGCGCGCGGGTCATGCGTCTCGACGACCTGGGCACGCTCGAGCCCGGCAAGTGGGCGGATCTGGTCGTCCTGAACGCCAACCCGCTGGACGACATCGCCAACACGCGCGCGATCGATTCCGTCTGGATTGCCGGCCGGCGGCTGACGGCGGAGTAGGCCCCGCGGCCCGGTCGCCGACTGGCTGCAGCCGTGAAGCCGTCGCGCACGTATACTGGATCGTTGCGCCGCGTCACGGGGACGCGGCCGGAGGCGGAAGGCGAGGCGTCGTGCGAGTCGGGGTGTACGTCGACACGGAGAACATCACCAGGAACGGGGGCCGCAGCCTGCGCTACGACGTGCTGCGGGAGTTCGCCTGCCGCGACGGGGCGGACGCCCTGCGGCTCAACTCGTACACCTCCTTCGACGGGGACCGGGCCGCGACGGACGAGACCTACCAGCGCAACGTGGAGAGCTTTCACGAGGCGCTGCGCGATTTCGGCTACAAGGTGATCGTCAAGCCGGTCAAGTGGTACGTCAACGAGGACGGCAAGCGGTTCGGCAAGGCCAACAGCGACCTGGACATGGCGGTCGACGTGCTGCTGGAGGCGCGCAACATCGACCGCGTGCTGCTGGCCACGGGCGACGGGGACTTCGCCAAGGTGGCGCGGGCCCTGCAGAACATGGGCTGCCGCGTCGAGGTCGTGGCGTTCGACAACGTGTCCGGCGATCTGCGGCGCGAGGCGGATCTGTTCGTGTCCGGCTACCTGATTCCGGGACTGCTGCCGGGCGAGTCGAAGGGGCCCGACTGGGGCCGGGAGGGATCGCGTGTTCGCGGCCTGTGCCACTGGTACGACGGCGTCAAGGGTTTCGGCTTCATCCGCTACCTGGAGTCGTTCGACGGCCCGCTGTGGGTCACCGACACGACGCGCGAGGACTCGCCGTACGCCTCCACGTTCGTGCACAGCAGCGAGCTGCAGAAGGCCGGCGTCAACGCGGCGTATCTGCCGAGCCGGCGCCTGATCCTGGAGTTTGCCCTGCGGCCCTCGCCGACGAAGCCGGGCGAGCTGACGGCCCAGGACATCAGCCTCGTGCCCAGGCCCCAGGGCCGGGAACCGCGCCCGGTGGCGGCCGCGAGCCGCGCCCACGCGGCGGCCGAGCCGGCGCAGAGCCGTGCGGGTTGAGCGCCGCGCGGCCCCGATGACCGCCGCCATGCCGCGCACCCGACGTTCGATCCCACCCTCGATTCGTCTCCTCGCCGTCGCGGCCCTGTTGCTCGCCGCAGCGCAGGCTGGAGGCCCTCTCGAGCGGCTGGCGGCGGCGCCGGTGCTGGCGCAGACGCGCCCCGACGCACCCCGCACGCCCTGGGGCGATCCCGATCTTCAGGGCATGTGGCTCAGCAGCGCGCTGGTCACGGTGCCGTTCGAGCGCCCGGCGGAGCTCGGCGCGCGCGCGGTGCTGACGGAGGAGGAGCTCGCGGCGCGCAATGCGGCCGCCGCCGCGCGGGTGCGGCCGCGGCTGGTGCCGGCGGAGGGCTTCGGCGAGCGGCGGCCGGCGCCTGCGCTCGCTTCGCTGATCGTCGATCCCGCGGACGGCCGGCTGCCGCCGATGACGGACGACGGCGCGCGCCGGGCGGAGGCGTGGCGCACGCGGACGGCGCCCGACTACCCGCACGCCGGCCCCGAGGACCTGCGGCCCTACGACCGCTGCATCAGCCGCGGCGTGCTGGGGTCCTCGCTGCCGAACATCTACTCGTCGGCCGTCTGGATCCTGCAGTCGCCGGGACTCGTGACTCTCCACCACGAGATGATTCACGAGACCCGCATCATTCCGCTCGACGGCCGCCCGCACATCGCGTCCGGCATCCGGCAGTGGATGGGCGATTCGCGCGGGCGCTGGGAAGGCGGGACGCTCGTGGTGGAGACCACGAACACCAACGGGCGGACGGGGTCGTACGCCCGCAACGGCAACGGCAATCCGACGAGCACGGCACTGCGCCTCGTCGAGCGCTTCCGCCTGGAAGGCGCCGGCACGCTGCACTACGAGGTCGAGGTGGACGACCCGCGGACCTGGACGCGGCCCTGGACGGTGGCGTTCCCGTTCGAGCGCGATCCCGACTACCTGCTGTTCGAGTACGCCTGCCACGAGGCGAACTACGCGCTCGCGAACATCCTGAGCGCCGTCCGCGCGGCCGAGCGCCGCGGCCCCGGCCCGTAAACCGCGCTCGCCTTCTGCGCGAGCGGGCCAGCGACTCACGCCGCCTCGAAGGACAGGCGCAGCAGTGCGGGTTCGGCTTCGGCGTGCTCCAATCGATCCGCGATCACCCGTAACGCCAGCGCCTGGACCCGGGCAATGGCGTCAGCCCGGGTCGTTCCGTAGCACATCACGCCGAAGAGGGCGGGCACCTCGGCCAGCCAACGGCCGTCGTCTTCTCGGTCCAGCTCGATGCCGAAAGTCACGTCTGCGGCTACCGGGCCGCTTCCGCCTCCGCCGCCGCGGCAGCTTCAACCGCGCGGCCTCCGCTCAGGATGCCCGTCATGGCGTAGTTGCCTTCGTGGCAGGAGTACTCGACCAGCTCGTACTGCGAGTCGTCGCGATCGAAACGGAACATGGCCGTCCACGGGCGGGTCCAGATCGTCGGATCGTCGATCGTGAACTCGTACTGCAGCGTCGAGGGACCGACCCGCGTGAAGCGCTCGGTCAGCGCGAGCGCGTCGCTGGACGAGGCCCAGACGGGCCGTCCGATCGACCCGACGCGGTCGTCGAAGTTGGTCGTCTCGATCACGAGCGTGTCGCCCTCCCAGCGGCCCTGCGGATCGCCCAGCCACAGATCGAGGTTCGCGCCGAGCCGCGGGCGCTCCGTGGTGGGGATGATGCGCGTCTCGTGAATCATCTCCTTGGTGATGGCCACGTAGCCGGGTCCCTGCACAATCTGGAGGCCGTTGTTGTAGACGGTCGGCATCATCATGCCGGGGATGCCGCGCGTGAGGCAGCGCGCGGCCGGGCGCACGTTCTCGGGGCCGGCGTAGGGGCGCGACTCGTAGTTGCCCAGCACGCGCTCGTAGAGCGCCTGGCCGTGCGCCGTGCGCTCGGGCAGCCGCCCGTCCGGCGGGTCGACGATCATCGCCACCTGGGTGGAGACGGCCGCGTGGCCGTAGCTCAGCGTCACGTCGCGCCACTCCCGGTCGTAGCCCCAGATGCTGCCCAGGGTGCCGTCCTCCCGCCGCGCGATGGCCTCCTCGGGGGTCAGCTCGTCCGCGTCGACGTCCAGCGGGCGCTCGAGCGGGATGCCGTGCGACGGATTCCCGGTCCAGATGCCCGTCAGGTCGGGTTCGTCCCAGGACGTGCGCGGCGCGTCGTACGGCTCCAGCGCGTCCGTGCTGCGGATGGCGGCGGCGAGCTCGCCGCCGACGCCGGCGAAGCCGGTCTCGACCACGGCGACGCGCACGTTGTCGGGGCCGCTGACGAACGCGCGCCGGGCCGCGGTGCGGGCGTTCTCGGGCACCGCCGGCTCCGCTTCGAAGCGCACGCCCCGGCCGCGCAGGGCGGGCGCCTCGGCGTCGAGGTCGGGCACCACGAAGCCGAGGTGGTCGATGGCCCGGCCGCGCGTCGACGCCGGCGGCGCGCCCTCCGGATGGGCCGTGGCCAGCAGCAGGATGTCGCCGAACTCGAGGCCGTCCAGGCGGCCCTTCAGCGTGGCCGGCTCGCCGCCCATGACGTCGCGGTACCAGGCGAGGGTGGCCTGCGGGTCGGTCGCGCTGAGATGGATGTGGTGGAAGCCGAGCCGCTCCGTGTCCTCGACCAGCTCGATGCGCGTCCCCCACGGGTCGAAGATGAAGGCGATCTTGAACAGCCCCGGGATGTCGCGCACCATCGATCCGTCGTCGAAGCGCTGCAGCCGGACCCCGGTGCCGCGCACGCCGATGGCCTCGAGCTCGGCCATCTTGGCGGTCAGATCCGGGAACGAGAAGCCGATGTGGTTCACGCCCGTGCCCTGGCTGCCGCCCGTGGTCGGCTGCGGGACGAACACGAGCTCCACGCCGTCGCACGTGGCGGCGTCGTCGCGGTCGGCGACGGGCTCGCAGCCCAGGTGCTCGGTGTACCAGTCGACGCCCCGGGCCGGGCTCGAGGCCGTGATGTGCACGTGGTGGTAGTCGGCCGCGAAGACGGCGCCCGGCGCGGCGAGCGTTGCGGCGGCCGCGAGTGCGAGGGCGGCTCGATTCCGGTTCATCGCGGTACCTCCTGCGCTGCCACGCACGCGTTCCCGCTGGTGGCCGTATGATCCCCGGGGCGGAAACCATCCCGGGGGCTATGACGCGGCTTATCCGAGGGCAGGGTAGCACAGTCGGCGGCGGCTTCGCGGCCGGGACGCGGGGCGGGCCCGCGCGGGCAGCGGGCCGCGCCGCGCTGGCGTTCTGCCTGGCGGCGTCCTGCGCCGCCGGGACGCTCCTGGCGCAGCCCCGCGGCGGTTCCCCGACCCGCGCCGCCGGGCTCCACGACCCGCGGCCGGGTCAGGTCGCGCCGGCCGCGGCGGGTTTCGACGCGGCGCTCGCGGCGGCCATCGACGGGCCGCCGCCGCCGGTGGCCCCGGCCGTGATGAACCGCGACGCGTCCGGGCGGACCACCGTGCGCGCCATCCGGCTCGCCGCCGGGATCCGGCTGGACGGCGCGCTCGACGAGGAGGTGTACCGCACGGTGCCTCCGATCACGGACTTCCTGCAGCAGGTGCCGGTGGAAGGGGCGCCGGCCTCGGAGCGCACGGAAGCCTGGATCCTGTTCGACGACACGAACGTCTACGTGTCGGCGCGCGTGCACGACTCGGCGCCGGAGAGCGAGTGGGTCGCCAACGAGATGCGGCGGGACACGAACCAGTTGCGCCAGAACGACACCTTCACGGTCTTCTTCGACACGTTCTACGACCGCCGCAACGGCTACAACTTCTACACCAACCCGCTGGGAGCGCGCGCCGACCAGCAGTTCACGAACGAGGGCAACCCCAACGGCGACTGGAACCCGGTCTGGGACGTCCGGACGGGGCGCTTCGACGGGGGCTGGACGGTCGAGATGGAGATACCGTTCAAGACGCTCCGCTACCGGTCGGGCTCGCCGCAGCTCTGGGGCGTGCAGATGCGCCGCGCCGTGCGCCGCAAGAACGAGTGGACGTACCTGACGCGGATCCCGATCTCGGCCGGCGGCGGCCGCGGCGCGGCAGGCATCTTCCGCGTCTCGGCGGCCGCGACGCTCGTGGGGCTCGAGCCGCCGGACGCCAGCCGGCTCCTCGAGATCAAGCCCTACGCCATCGGCGGCGTGACGACCGACCGGCACTCGGTCCCGATCCGCGACAACGACGGCAGCGGCGCGGTCGGCGCCGACGTGAAGCTGGGGATCACGCAGAACCTGACGGCGGACTTCACCTACAACACGGATTTCGCCCAGGTGGAGGTGGACGAGCAGCAGGTCAACCTGACGCGCTTCAGCCTGTTCTTTCCCGAGAAGCGCGAGTTCTTCCTCGAGGGCCGCGGCATCTTCGGCTTCGCGCGCCCAGGCGTGGGGGCCGGCAGCCCCGGCCAGCCCAACGACGCGCCGACGCTCTTCTACAGCCGGCGGATAGGCCTGGAGGGCGACGCCGAGCGCGCGCCGGTCGTGGTGCCGATCCACGGGGGCGCACGCATGACGGGCAAGGCGGGCGCCTTCGACGTCGGCGCCCTCAGCATCCAGACGGAGGCCTCGCCGGAGGCGGGCACCGCCTCGACGAACTTCACGGTGCTCCGCATCCGGCGCGACCTCCTGCGGCGCAGCAGCGTGGGGGCCATCTACACGAACCGCTCGGTATCGCTCGTCGGCCCCGGCGCGAGCCAGGCCTACGGCGTCGACGGCACGTTCTCGTTCCACGAGAACCTCGACTTCGTGACCTACTACGCGCGCACCCGCACGCCGCTGGGCGCGGGCCGCGACGCCAGCTACCAGGGCCGCTTCGACTATGGCGGGGACCGCTACGGCCTCACCGTCAACCACCTCGTCGTGGAGGAGAACTTCCTGCCCGAGATCGGCTTCCTGCAGCGCGACAACTACCGCCGCACGAACCTGTCCGGCCGCTTCAGCCCGCGGCCGCAGGCGAGCGCGCTCGTCCGGCGCTACTCGCTGGAGGCGGGCGTCGACTACTTCACGACGGCCGACCAGGGGCTCGTCGAGACGCGCGAGCGGACCGTGGACTTCGCGGTCGAGTTCCACAACAGCGACCTCTTCGAGGCCAACCTGACGAACTCGTACGAGCTGCTGCAGGCGCCGTTCCGGATTGCCCGGGACGTCGCGCTGCCGGTGGGCGGCTACGGGTTCACGGCAGGCACCGTGGCCTACACGCTCGGCGGCCAGCGCCGGGCCAGCGGCGGCCTGGCGCTGACCGCCGGCAGCTTCTGGAGCGGCGACATCCGCGCCGTCGAGTACCGCCAGGGCCGCATCAACGTGCTGAACCAGTTCTCGATCGAGCCGACCGTCTCGTTCAACGCCATCGACCTGCCGCAAGGAGAGTTCACGACCACCCTGGTCAGCACGCGTCTCAACTACGCGTTCAACCCGCGCATGTTCTTCAGCGGGCTCGTGCAGTACAACTCGAGCACCGACCGCTGGAGCAACAACCTGCGCTTGCGCTGGGAGTACAGTCCGGGCAGCGAGCTGTTCGTGGTATACACGGAGGAGCGCGACCTGGAGGCGCTGCGGCCGAGCCGCCACACCGGGCTGCGCAACCGCGGCTTCGTGGTGAAGATCAACCGGCTGTTCCAGATGTAGCCGGGCAGGAGAGGAGCCTTCAGATGAAGACACGCTCGACACTCGCGCGCCTGGGGCTGCTGGTGGGGCTGCCGGCGATTCTGCTCTCGGTCGCGGCAGCCGGCGCGCAGCAGGAGGTCGACTGGGACGCCGTGGAGATCGCGACGCATCACGTGCGCGGGACGGTGCACTACGTCTCCGGCCGCGGCGGCAACATCGGCCTCTCGGTGGGCGACGACGGCGTCCTCATGGTCGACGACCAGTTCGCCCCGCTCACCAACCGCATCGTGGAGGCGATCCGCGGCATCTCCAGCGGCGACATCCGCTTCGTCATCAACACCCACGTGCACGGGGACCACGTGGGCGGCAACGAGAACCTCGGCCGCATGGGCATCCTGATCATGGCGCAGGACCGGGTCCGGATGCGGCTGGCCGAGACCATGCCGGCGGCGGCCCTGCCGTCCGTCACCTACAGCGAGGACGTCACCGTCCACCTGAACGGCGAGGAAGTGCACATCTTCCCCGTGCCGGCCTCGCACACGGACGGCGACAGCGTCATCCACTTCAGGGATTCCGACGTGATGGTCGTGGGCGACGTGTTCCGCACCGTCGCCTTCCCGGTGATCGACCGCAACAACGGCGGGAGCCTGCCGGGCACCATCGACACGCTCGGCATCATCGCCGGGCGGGCGGGGCCGGACACGCTGATCGTGCCGGGGCACGGCGAGGTGTCCATGCGGGAGGACGTGGTCGAGTTCCGCGACATGGTGATCGACGTGGCCGGCCAGGTGGAGGCGCTCGTCGGGCAGGGGATGACCTACGATCAGGTGGCGGCGGCCGGGACGACGGCGGCCTACGAAGCGAAGTGGGGCGACCCCGAGCGCTTCCTGACCGCGGTGTACGCGGAGCTCGGCGGCTAGGAGTCCGCGCCGTGCCACGGTGCGGACGCCGGGGGTTCGGGGCGCAGCCCCGTATGACTTGAAGCCCAGAGGCGGGGGAAGTGCAGATGGCGATCAAGGTTGGAGCGGGCAGGTCGGGCGGCCGGTCGGCGGTCGGGTTGTGCGCCGCGCTCGCCGCGGCGGTGTTCCCCCTCGCCGCGGCCGGACAGACCGCCCCGCGCGAGCCGGTGACGTTCACGAAGGACATCGCGCCAATCCTGCAGCGGAGCTGTCAGCGCTGCCATCGGCCCGATTCGCTGGCCCCGATGTCGCTGATCGACTACGACGAGGTGCGCCCCTGGGCGCGGTCCATCAAGTACCGCACCGGGCTGCGGGACAAGCCGGGGGCCATGCCGCCCTGGTACGTGGAGAAGCACGTCGGCATCCAGCAGTTCAAGAACGACCCGTCGCTGAGCGACGCGGAAATCGCGAAGATCGCGGCCTGGGCCGACGCCGGCGCCCCGCGGGGCGATCCGGCCGACTTGCCGCCGCCGCTGGCGTTCATCGACGTGGACGAATGGGAGATCGGGCAGCCCGATCTGGTCGTCTCGTCGCCGAGCGTCGAAGTGGCGGCCGAGGCGCCCGACTGGTGGGGTCCGCACGGCGAGTCGCCGAGCGGGCTGACCGAGGACCGCTACGTGGCGGCCCTCGAGTTCAAGGAGGTCACCGAATCGCGGACGGGCGCCGCGCGCGACACGGTGGGCGCGCTGTTCGTGATCCACCACGCGGTGCTGGGCGTCGTCGATCCGGGCGCGGAGAAGGCCGTCCAGGAGCGCCAGCGGCTCGGCGGCTGGCCGACCCACGAGGTGGGGCGCAACGCCGACGTCTTCGATCCCGAGGCGGGCCGGCTGATGCCGGCCGGGGCGACCGTCGTGTTTCCCAACGGCCATCTGCACTCCAACGGCGCGGACACGCGGGCCCGCCTGGACGTCGGCTTCAGGTTCCACCCGCGGGGGTACGAGCCGACGGTGAGGGAGCAGGGCATCAGTTGGGCGAGCGTCGATCTCGACCTCGAGCCGATGGATCCCGACCAGGAGATAGACATCTACTTCACGGTGCCGCGGCACCTGAAGATGACCATCTTCGAGCCGCACATGCACGCGGCCGGCGTGCGGATGTGCCTGGAGGCCATCTGGGGCCAGATGCGGGAGACGCTCAACTGCGTGGGCTACGACCACAGCTGGGTGCGGGTCTACACCTACGCGGACGACGCGGCGCCGCTGCTGCCGAAGGGCACCATCCTGCGCCTGGTCGGCTACTTCAACAACTCGCCCACGAACCCCAACGTGCCGGATCCGCGCAACTGGTCCGGGGCGGGCATGCGCTCGGTCGACCAGATGCTCATCAACCTCGCGCGGGGCATCTACCTGACCGACGAGCAGTTCAGCGCGGAGCTGGCCGGGCGGCGGGAGCGGCTCGGGATCGGGACGGGAGACAACGTCGTCGGTTGCCCGCTCTGCGGCCTCGACGATCCGCTCGGCGCCGACGCCGGCGACCAGTAGGAGGCGATGCGGATGACCGGCCAGCGTTGCCGGCCGCAGGATTCCGGCCGGGCGTGCGCGCTCCTGCTCGCGGCGTTCGCGCTCGGCGCCGGTGTCGACGGCGGCGCCCAGCCGCGCTACCTGACCGGGCAGGAGGTCATGCCCGCGTACGAGGGCTGGGAGCGCAATGCCGACGGCTCCTTCGACCTCGTGTTCGGGACCATGAACCGCAACTGGCAGGAGGAGATCGACATCCCGATCGGGCCGGCCAACAACGTCGAGCCCGGCGGGCCCGACCAGGGTCAGCCGACGCACTTCCTGCCCCGGCGCAACCGGTTCCTCTTCCGCGTGCGGGTGCCGGCGGACTTCGGCGACAACGAGGTGGTGTGGACGCTGACGAGCCCCAACGGCGAGACGAAGCGGGCCTACGCGACGCTCCATCCCGACTACTTCATCGACGACCTCGTCCTGCAGCGGAACAACGGCGCGCCGGCCGCCGACGAGCTGCTCGTCAACCAGGCCCCGGTGCTCGAGGTCGAGGGCGCGGCCACGCGACGCGTCGCGGCGGGGCAGGCGCTGGCGTTGACGGCCCGTGTCGAGGACGACGGCCTGCTGACGCCCGTCGCCCTCCCGCCGACCGATCCGGAGCGGCCCGGGCGGGTCACCAAGAACGCGGCGCGGGGGCTGCGGCTCGCCTGGTTCGTGTACCGCGGCGCCGGCGAAGTGGCCTTCGAGCCGGAGCAGTTCCGCGCGTGGGAGGACACCCGGGAGGGCTCCGACTCGCCGTGGGCGCCGGGCTGGACGGTTCCGCCGGTTCCCCCGGACAAGACCTGGGAGGTGCGGGTCACCTTCAGCGACCCCGGCACCTACGTCCTGCGGTGCCAGGCGCACGACGGCGGGCTCACGGCCGTGGAGGACGTGACCGTCGTGGTCCACCCGTAGCGGGGCGACGCCAGTACGAGAGGAACGTATCGTGATGTCGAAGGCGAGCAAGACGATGATCACCGCCGCGGCGGTTGCGTGGGCCGGGTATTGCATTCTGGCGGGGGCTCCGGCCGCCGCTCAATCGGCGGGTTTCGAGCCGCCCCGCCTGGCGAACGGGAACCCGGACCTGAACGGCGTCTGGCAGGCGCTCGGCGCGGCGCACTACGACGTGGAGCCGCACATCGCCAGGCCCGCGATGCAGCTGCGGCAGGGACCTCGAAGCCTGCTCCCGGACGTCCCGGTCCTGCGGCTGGGCGCGGTCGGCGCCGTGCCGGGCAGCATGGGGGTCATCGAGGGCGGCGGCCGCATCCCGTACACGCCGGAGGCGCGCGCCCTGCAGCAGGAGAACCAGGCCAACTGGCTCGACCGCGACCCGGAGATCAAGTGCTACATGCCGGGCGTCCCGCGCGCCACCTACATGCCGTTCCCGTTCCAGATCCTGCAGAACGAGGGCAGCATCTTCATCGCCTACGAGTTCGCCGGGGCGGTCCGCGAGATCTATCTGACGGACGTCGGGCCGGCCGAGACCGATTCGTGGATGGGCCAGTCCGTGGGGCGCTGGGAGGGCGACACGCTGGTGGTGGAGGTGACCGGGCAGGACGATCGAACCTGGTTCGACCGCGCCGGCAACCACCACACCAACCAGTTGCGCGTCGTCGAGCGCTACACGCTGATCGGCCCGGACCATATCCAGTACCGGGCAACGATGGAGGACCCGAACGTCTTCACGGAGCCCTGGACCATCAGCATGCCGCTCTATCGCCGGATCGAGCCGGGCGCGCGGCTGATGGACTTCAAGTGCGTCGAGTTCGTCGAGGAACTGCTCTTCGGCGACCTCCGCCGCAGCCCGCTGCCGCGCTAGACACTCGACGCCCATGCTCGAACAGACCGAGGAGGTCCAGATGCACGTCCCAATCCGGCACGCAATCGCGCCCCCCGCGGCGCTCGCGCTCGGTCTGCTGATGGTGGCGGCCAGCGCGGTCGACGCGCAGCAGGTTCACCGCACCGCCAGCGGGCGGCCGGACCTGTCGGGCACCTACGACACGGCGACCCTGACGCCGCTCGAGCGTCCCGCCGAGCTCGGCGACCGCCTCACGCTGACGGAGGAAGAGGCCGCCGCGATCGCCGCGGGCGAGCCGGTAGCGCTCGCCGCGAGGTTCGGCATCCCGCAGGAGCGCAACATCGAGGCGGCCCCGCCGCGCGAGGCGCCGCCCGTGGGCGGCGACGGCTCGATCGGCGCCGCGGGCGGCGTCGGCGGCTACAACACCTTCTGGATGGACCGCGGCAGCTCGGCGTTCCGGATCGACGGCCAGTGGCGGACGTCGATCATCGTCGACCCGCCGAACGGCCGGCAGCCGCCGCTGACGCCCGAGGCGCAGGCGCGCAGGGCCGAGCAGGCTGCGTTCCTGCGGCCGAACAGCGGCACCGCGTGGTGGCTGATCGAGAACGGCCTCGACGCGCCCGGTCCCTACGACGACCCCGAGATCCGGCCGCTCGCGGAGCGCTGCCTGCTCGGGTTCGGGTCGACGGCCGGGCCGCCGATGCTGCCGGTGCTCTACAACAACCTGAAGCGCATCGTGCAGACCGACGACCACGTCATGATCCTGGCGGAGATGGTGCACGACGCGCGCATCGTGCGCATGAACGACGAGCACGCGCCGCCCGAAATCCGCCACTGGCTCGGCGACTCGGTCGGCCGCTGGGAGGGCGATACGCTCGTCGTCGACACGACGAACTTCAACGACACGCCGGCGCTGAGCGGGGCCTCGCGAAACCTGCACGTCGTGGAGCGCTTCACGCGCATCGACGCCGACACGCTCCTCTACCAGTTCACGGTCGACGACCCGACGGTCTGGACCGCGCCGTGGAGCGGCGAGTACATCTGGCCCGCCACCCGCAACAGGGTCTACGAGTACGCCTGTCACGAGGCGAACTACTCGTTCCGGGGCATCCTCGGCGGCGCGCGGCTGCTCGAGGAGGACGTCCGCGAGGGACGCGTGCCCGAGCCGCCCCGCTAGCCGGAGCGGCCGACCGGCCAGAGCATCGGAGTCGAATATCACAAGACGGAAGACAGAATCGGAGGCCTCATGCACGCGAAGCTGCGCCGTTCGTCATGCACCACGCTCTGCCTGTTCGCCGCGGGCCTGCTCGCGGTTGCCGCAACCAGCGTCCCGGTCGTCGCGCACCACGCCTTCGGCGCCGAGTTCGACCCGAACCGGCCGGTTCTCCTGCAGGGGCCGATCGTCCGGGTGGAATGGGTCAACCCCCACACCTGGATTCACCTGGAGGTGACCAACGACGACGGGACCAAGGAGGTGTGGATGGTCGAGGGCGGCACGCCCAACACGCTGCTGCGCCGCGGCCTGCGCCGGGACTACGTGCAGCCGGGCACCGTCGTGGTGGTCGACGGCTACCAGAGCAAGGACCGCACGGCCCGGGCCAATGCCCGCGACCTGACGTTCGAGGACGGGCGCAAGTTCTTCATGGGCTCGTCCGGCACCGGCGCGCCGTACGACAACGAGCAGCGCCCGCGGTAGGCTGTCAGCCTTCAGTCAGACGGGGCTGCGCCCCGCACCCCCGGCGTTCGCTAGCGGGGACCCCCAGCCCCGCGCCGCTCCCGCCGAGGCGCGCCGTGCGCGCCTTGGGGAGTCTGCGCCGGGGGGCGCCGCGCGGACGAGCCGCAACCTCGGTGATGCAATCGCGTTGATCCTGGCGGATCGTCGAGAGGACGGACTGCGGGGCCTGCCGGCGGATGCGGAACCGTAGACGGCGGATCGCCATGCGTAGTGATCGCGTCAGCATTCGATGACGCGCAGGTGACCTTGGGCGCCGTACTCCAGGACCTTGGCGTCACGAGTAGCCAGCACGTACCCGAACGCCCGCGCCGTGGCGATGATGATGCGATCCGCCGGGTCACGCGGCGGTCGTCCCGGCAGGCAGGTTGATGAGACCAGGACGGATGTCGGCATCGCCGCCAGCGTCACCGAAGGCAGCTCGCAGAAGCGCTGGAACCAGATGTCGGGGTCGAACGCCAGCGCGATTCTCTCCTTCGCGACGAGCATCGCGATTTCCCACGCCGTGATGGGCGATACGAACAACCGCCGCCCGCGCCGGTAGGCGTCCTGCAGCTCGCTCGCGGCGGGTTCACGCAACGGATCGTTGTGGGCGGTCCAGATGACGGCGCACGTGTCGAGCAGAAAGTCGGTCACGTGGCCGTCACCGCGCAGCGTTCCAGTCCTCGTCGATCGGGTCCGTCAGATTCGTGCCAGGCGATATCGTTATGGTGTCCTTCAGCGCGCCGAAGACGTCTGCCAAAGAACCGCTGCGTTCGGCCGTGGACGACTTGCCGCCAGCATCGGGAGCAGGCGCATCCGGTGCTGCCTTCCGAAATACGAGATTGCGCTTGTCCATGTCGACTCTCTCGGTCTCGTACCCCGCCGCGAGCCACGCCTTCGTCATGACCCAGTTGCTCGGGTTGTTGGACCACATTGCACGGTGCTTGATGGCGGCCGGAGGCAGTCGCGCACCGATCACGCGCTCGATATCCTCGAAAGTCATCGCTACCTGCGCAAGCCCTGAATCACGCAGGTGAGATTCGAGCGGCGTGTACTTGCTGTTCATGATCACTTGCTCCTCTGTCCAGGATGTGGCTGGAATTCGTTAACCTGCGAAACCGCGTCGCCCCGCACCCCACATTGGAAGTGTTCGCGGACGGCCACGTCGCGCCCGGTGCCGACCACCGAGTCTCAGCCGTTGGCGGCGGCGGTACACCGTCACCAGCACCCCGTCCACCAGATATAACACATGGCACTTCCTGTGTGTGTGTGTGGCTTTCTCTTGCCGCCTGCTGGCCGAGGTTGCGGAGGGGTTGCGCCGGCGCGACACTCGCGGTTCGCTGACGCGGCCACCCGCCCTTCGGCGCTGGGTGCAGAGCCGTTGGCGCAGCCGCTCTGGAGCGCTTGGTGCGCCGAGTTCAAGAAGGGCGCCGCACGGTCACCGGAAGGCCGTTGAAGGCGGCGTTGCCGCTGAGCGTGTCCAGGTGGCGCTCGCTGGTGACGTCGTTGGCGCTCGCGCCGGGCTGCTCGCCGGCGACGCCGAGGCGGATGCCGTCGCGGTCGTGACCCCAGCCGTGGGGCAGGCTGACGACGCCGGGGCGGACGGCGTCGGTCACCTCGACGAGGACCGTCACGCTGCCGGCGTCGGACGCGACCTCGGCGAGGTCGCCGGTCGCGAGCCGGCGGGGCAGCGCGTCGTCGGGGTGCACGAGCAGCGTGCAGCGGCGGCGGCCCTTCGTCAGCCGCGGGCTGTTGTGCATCCAGGAGTTGTTGCTGCGCAGCTCGCGCCTGCCGATCAGCGTCAGATCGCCGTTGGCCTGCCGCTCCGCTTCGTCGAGGAGGCGGGTCCGCGCCTCGCGCACGAAGTCCTCCGGGGCGAGGTCGACGAGGCCGTCGGGCGTGGCGACGCGGCGGGCGATGCGGCCGGGCTCGAGCGGGCCGAGGTCGACGCCGTGCGGCGCGGCGCGCAGCCGGGCCAGCGACAGCCTGTGCGGCCCGAGACGCAGCAGCAGATCGAGGATGCGGTCGGGCGTGAGCTGCGCCAGGGCGCGGACGGCCGCCCGGCGGAGCGGGCGCGGGGCGAACAGCCGGCCGGCCAGCTCGGCCAGGATCTCCCAGTCGTGACGTTCGCCCGGTGCCGGGGGCAGCACGGGCGCCGCGTACTTGGCGACGTTGCGGACGGCGAACACGTTGAGCGCCAGGTCGTAGTGCGGGCGGGCCAGCGGCGGCGCGGGCGGCAGCAGGACGTGCGCGTGGCGCGTGGTCTCGTTGAGGTACGGGTCGATCGCCACGACGTGCTCCAGGCCGCCCAGCGCCCGGTCGAGGCGGCGCCCGTTGGGGGCCGACAGGACGGGGTTGCCCGCCACGGTGATCAGCGCGCGCACGGCGCCGTTCCGGCTCGCCTCGATCTCGTCCGCCAGCCCGGCGACAGGCAGCTCGCCCGTGAACTCCGGCAGTCGCAGCCTGCCGCCGCGCCAGCGGCCGAAGGTGCCGCGGAAGCCCAGTCGGGCCAGGACGCCGACGCCGTCGACCGCGGGCGTCGTCAGCAGCAGGCCGCCCTCCGCGTCGAGGCGGCCCGTCACCAGGTTGAGCGCCTGCAGCAGCCAGACCGCGAGCGTGCCGTGGCGCTGCGTGCAGAGCCCCACGCGGCCGTAGCCGGCCGCCCGGCTCGCGGTCGCGAAGTCGGTCGCCAGCCGCCGTATCGCCGGCGCGGGGATCCCGGTCCGTTGCGCCACCCGTTCGGGCGGGAGCTCGCCGACGAGCTCGGCCAGCGCGTCGAACCGCTTGACGCGGCCGGCCAGCCGGCCGAGGTTCGTCCGCTGCTCGGCGAAGATCACGTGCAGCAGGGCCGCGAGGAGGAGGGCGTCGGTGCCCGGCCGGATGGCCAGATGCTCGTCGGCCGCCGCGGCGGTCTCCGTGCGGCGCGGGTCGACGACCACCACGCGGCCGCCTCGGGCCCGGACGGCGGCGAGGCGCCGCCGCATGGCCCGGCGCGCTCATCAGGCTGCCGTTGGAGACCAGCGGGTTCGCGCCCAGGATGAGGAAGAAATCGGTCCGGTCGACGTCCGGCACCGGAATCAGGCCGAAGTGCCCGAACATGCGCAGCGCGGCCAGCATCTGCGGCAACTGGTCGGCGGAGCTGGCGGAGTAGACGTTGCGGGTGCGGAGGGCGCGCGTGAGCGGCAGCAGGTGGGTCATCAGGCCGAGGTTGTGGGCCACCGGGTTGCCGTAGTAGACGGCTACCGCATCGCGGCCGTGCCGGCGGCGCACGCTGGCCACACCCGCGGCCGCGCGCTCCAGCGCCTCCTCCCAGGCAGCCTCGCGCCACGTTCGGCCCTCCCGGATCAGCGGCGTGCGGAGGCGGTCGGGATCGTCGTGCAGATCGGCGAGCGCCGCCGCCTTGGGGCAGATGTAGCCGCGGCTGAAGGGATCGTCCGGGTCGCCGCGGACCGCGCGGATGCGCCGGCCGTCGACCTCGACCAGCACGCCGCACATCGCCTCGCAGAGGGGACACGTGGAGACCTGCGTTCCGGGCGGCTGGCTCATTGGACAAGGGCGGCTGGCAGGCACTATCGTAGCGGCAACGAATGGCCCGCCGCTCGTCCGCCGGGCGGCAGATCACGGCTCCCGGACGGTCCGGGAGCGGAACCGGAGGATGCAGATGCAACGTGATACGCGGCAGCGCGGCTGGCACGGTGCGGCGTGCGGCCTCGCGCTCGCGGTGCTGGCGGCAGCCGGGTGCGTGAGCCCCGAGCCGCCCGCGCCCGCTCCCGAGGAAGCCGCGGAAGCACCCGCGGCGATGCCGGAGGTGCGCGGCGCCCACGAGGCGTTCGACAACCCGCAGGAGACGTTCACCGACGAACGGGGGCTGACCGTCGAAGGCCTCCCGGTCGATTTCGCGGCGCGGCGCTACCCGGCCTCGGCCGACTTTCCGACCGGACCGGCGCTGGGCGAGCGCCTTCCGGACTTCACGCTGGCCAATCAGCACGGCGAGCTCATCGACTTCCACGCCGACCGGGACGGACACGCGGCTGTCGTCGTGTTCTACCGCTCGGCGGTGTGGTGACCCTACTGCCAGACGCAGCTGGTCGAGCTGCAGGGACAACTGGAGGACTTCGAGGCGGCGGGGTTCAAGATCTACGGCGTCAGCTACGACTCGGTCTCCGAGCTGGCGGCGTTCTGCGACCAGCATGACATCGAGTACGACCTGCTGGCCGACGACGATTCGGCGGTGATCACGCAGTTCGGCATCCTGAACACCCTCATCGAGCCCGAGGGACCGCTGGCCGACCGCTTCTACGGCCTCCCGTTTCCGGGCACGTATGTGGTGGACGAGGACGGCGTGGTGACCGAGAAGTTCTTCAACGAGCACTACGCCACGCGCACGTCGGCGGGCACGATCCTCGACTCGGCCCTGGGGCGCGCCCTGCGCCACGAGGAGGCGCCGGGCGCGGACCAGGGCGCCCCGCGGGCCAGGTTCAGCGCCTTTCTCTCGGATCCGCAGCTCACGCTGGAGGTGGCGAGCACCCTCAACGTGCGCCTCGAGATGGAGGAGGGCTACCACATCTACGCCCAGCCCCTGCCCGAGGACTACTACCCGACCACGGTGCGGCTGGAGCCCGTCAGCGGCCTGGAGATCGGCGAGGCCGTCTACCCGCCGACGATGCCGATGCGCTTCGACGCGCTGGACGTGACGTTGAACGTCTACGAAGGGGCGGCCGACGTCGCGATTCCGGTCACGGCGATGGCCGAGCTGTTCGCCGAGGGCCGGGAGACCGTCGATCTGGACGTCGTGGTGGACTACCAGGTGTGCAGCGACACGGTGTGCTACCTGCCGGAGGAGGCCCGGCTGTCGCTGTCCGCGCCCATCGCGGGCCTGCTGGGCCGCTGAAGGAATCGTCGCCGGGCGGCTCCGATCGCTGCCGACCAGCTCTGCCGGGGTCCGCGCCGCACTACGGCGCGGACCCCGCGGAGCCCTCGCGGCGCAGGAGCCACGGAATCAGCATCGCGGCGGCGGCCAGCAGCAGGAGCGTCCCCGACAGGGGGCGGGTGACCAGGACCGCGACGTCGCCCTCGGCGATCGCCAGCGCCCGCCGCAGTTGCTGCTCGGCCAGCGGCCCGAGGATCAGGCCGATGACGGCCGGCGCCACCGGCACGTCCAGGCGCCGCATGGCGAAACCCGCCAGGCCGATCACGTACATCAGCCCCACGTCGAACAGCGAGCCGTTGAGGCTGTAGGTGCCGACCGTGGCGAACAGCACGATGCCGGCCGACAGCAGCGGTTTCGGGATGGCCAGCAGCCGCGCCCACACCGGCGCCAGCGGCAGGTTCAGCACGAGCAGCATGACGTTGCCGACGTAGAGGCTCGCGATCAGCCCCCATACCAGCTCCGGCTGCGATGCGAAGAGCAGCGGTCCCGGCTGGAGGTTGTGCTGCTGGAATGCCGCCAGCATGATCGCGGCCGTGGCGGAGGTGGGCAGGCCCAGGGTCAGCAGCGGCACGAGCACGCCGGCCGCCGACGCGTTGTTGGCGGCTTCCGGGCCGGCCACGCCCTCGATGGCGCCTCGGCCGAACTCCTCGGGGTGGCGCGACAGCCTCTTCTCCATCCAGTAGGAGAGGAACGTCGGGATCTCGGCGCCGCCGATGGGCAGCGCCCCCAGCGGGAACCCCACGCAGGCGCCCCGCAGCCACGGCTTCCAGGAGCGCCTCAGGTCGGCGCGCGTCATCCACGTCCAGCCGCTCACGCGCGCCGCCTGCGCGGCGGCCGCCGGGGTGGCCGCCATCGCCAGCACCTCGCCGACGGCGAACAGGCCGATCACCACCACCACGACGTCGATGCCGTCGAGCAGGTTGGGGATGCCGAAGGTGTAGCGCGCCTGGCCGGTCTGCAGGTCGATGCCGACCAGGCCCAGCGCCAGGCCGAGCAGCAGGCTCGCCAGCCCGCGCAGCGGCGAGGCGCCCAGCACCGACGCGACGGTCGCGAACGCGACCAGGATCAGCGCGAAGTACTCGGCCGGACCGAACTGCAGCGCAATCTCCGCCAGGGCCGGCGCGGCCAGGGTCAGGCCGACGATGCCGAGGGTGCCGGCCACGAACGAGCCGACGGCCGCGGTGGCCAGCGCCGCGGACGCCCGCCCGGCCCGGGCCATGCGGTGTCCGTCGATGGCCGTGATGATGGCGCCGCTCTCGCCCGGCGTGTTCATGAGAATCGACGTGGTCGATCCCCCGTACATGGCGCCGGCGTAGACGCCGGCGAACATGATGAACGCGCCCACCGGCCCGAGCTGGAAGGTGACGGGCAGCAGCAGCGCCACCGTCAGCGCCGGTCCGATGCCGGGCAGGATGCCGACGACCGTGCCCAGCACGACCCCGAGGAAGGCCCACAGGAGGTTTCCGTCCTGGAGGACGACCGCGAATCCCTGCAGGAGCGCCGAGGTCGATTCCATCGAATGGCTTGGAGCAACTGTACTGTAGTCTGGACAAAACGTCTCGCGCCGGCGGGGCACCGGAAGGGGGCGCAGCGATGCAGGTCTTCGAGAGCAGCCGGGCGTGCGACACCAACGGCAGGCGGCGGTCTCGACGGCGGCACGGCATCCGCCGCTCCGGCCTCTGGCCGCCGGCGGCCGCGGGCCTGCTGGCCCTCCTCGTCGTGGGCGTCGCGACGGATCGCGCGCAGGGCACGCAGGAGGCCGAGCCGGTCCGGGAAACCATCGTCTACAGCACCATCCAGCCGTCCAACTGGGACCTGTACCTCTTCGACGGGCCCGGGTCGAAGCCGCGGAGACTGACGACCGACCCGGGGCTCGACTACAACGGCGCCTTCTCGCCCGACGGGCGCTGGGTGGTGTTCACGTCGGAGCGCCGCGGCAGCCCGGACCTGTACGTGCTCGACCTGCACGGCAGTGCGCCGGCGCGACCGCTGATCGCCGGTCCCGCGATGGAGGACGCGGCGGACATCTCGCCGGACGGCGAGCGGCTGCTGTTCGTCAGCACGCGCAGCGGCAACGCGGACGTCTTCGTGATGCCGTTCCGACCGCAGGACCCGCCCGCCGCGGGCGAGGCCGTGAATCTGACGCGCCACGCCGCGGGAGACTACAACCCGGCGTTCTCGCCGGACGGCACGCGGATTCTGTTCTCCAGCAGCCGCGACACCGCGGTCGCGACGAGCACCGGGCCGGGGCCTCCGCCGACCTACCTGGCCAGCGAGCTGTACGTGATGCAGGCGGACGGGAGCGACGTGCGGCGCCTGACGCGGCACGAGAGCTGGGACGGGGCGCCGGCGTGGACGCCCGATGGACAGGCGGTGGTCTTCTACTCGCAGCGCGACGGGGAGTCGCGCATCTACCGCACCGGCATCGACGGCTCCGGGACCGAGCCGATATCAGCCGCGGGCGAGGCGGCGCTGTCGCCGGCCTTCGGCCCCGACGGGCGGCTGGCGTTCACGGCGCGGCGCGACGACCGCTGGACGATTCTGACCGCACGGCCGGACGGTGCCGACATGCGCGTCGCCGGCGACACGGAGCGCGACTACTGGGCACCGGAGGTCGACCCCGTCTCCGGGCGCCTGCTGGCGCACGGGCCGGGACCGCTGGAGCCGGCCTCCCGCTTCGAGAGCGACGCGCCGGGGGCGTTTCCCGTTCATGTGCCCGTGCCGGTCCACCTGCCGGATCGGCAAGTTTCCCTGATTGGCATTCGCGGCTACATCCCGGCCGTCGATCGTACCTCCGGCGAGGTGGCCACCAGCGAGGCGTTCGCGCGGCTGGTGGCGTCGAGGGCGGACGGCAGCCGCAAGCGCGTGCTGGTCGACCGGACCGGGGCGGATCGCTATCGCGGTCCCGATTCGGCGTGGGGGCCGTCGTGGTCGTACGACGGCGGCTGGGTGGCGTTTGCCGTCGGCCCGCCGTTCGCTTCCGCCGCGTCGGACGTGGACATCTGGAAGATTCGCAGCGACGGCAGCGGCGCGGTGAACCTGACGCCGGATTCCGACACCAACGAAGCGTTCCCGGACTTCGCCCCGGACGGCCGGCGCATCGTCTTCCGCAGCCTGCGCGACGGCAACGCCGACATCTACGTGATGAACGCGGACGGCACCGGGGCGCGCCGGCTGACCCGGCACGAGGCGACCGACACCATGCCGGCGTTCTCGTCCGGCGGCGATCGCGTCGCGTTCACGTCGTTTCGGGACGGCAACTTCGAGATCTACACCATTGCGTTCGACCGGAACGGAGAGCCCGGCCCGCCCGAGCGGCTGACCCGCAACCCGGGCAACGACATGCACCCGAAGTTCTCGCCCGACGACGAGTGGGTGCTCTTCACGTCCCAGCGCAGCGAGTTCAGCGACGAGCTGCCGCTGCTGCGCGTCATCTTCCAGCCCCAGCCGTACGGCGAGCTGCACGCCATCCGCCTCGCGGACCGGACCGTTGTGCGCTTGA
The DNA here is from genome assembly GCA_963665465.1 of Vicinamibacterales bacterium. Lineage (GTDB taxonomy): Bacteria > Acidobacteriota > Vicinamibacteria > Vicinamibacterales > UBA8438 > JAAXGX01. Next base: position 440,922 of record OY762226.1, on the reverse strand, counting down.
CGCACAACAAGTGGGAGGACGGCCCGACGGCCTGGGTCAGAGGCGTGCCCGGCCTCGAGTGATGCCGCTCCGAGGAATGGTCCAGCGCCGTTCCTTGCGGGATGCATCGACCGTCGAATGCAGCGGCGCCTCTTGCCGCGGGCTGCTCGCGCTGGCGACGGGCGGCGGGTCTCTGGTGCTTGCGGCGGCGCTGCTGGCGCAGCCCGCGCCGCCTCCCGGCGGCGCGGTCGTGCTGACCGGCGGGCGCATCATCGACGGCACCGGGGGGCCGCCGCTCGCGCGGGCCGCGCTGCTGATTGCCGACGGCCGGATTCGAGCCGTCGGCCCGGCCGCCGACGTGCCGCTGCCGGACGATGCGACGCGCGTCGACGTCACCGGCAAGACCATCATCCCGGGACTGATCAGCGCCCACGCGCATCTCAACGACGGCGACGAGGCACTGCCGCTGCGCGAGCGGTTGCCGGCGCAGCTCCGCGTGTACGCCGGCTTCGGCGTCACCACCGTGTACACGCTGGGCGACGGCCGTTCCGCTGCCCACCGCGCGGACGCGCCACGCCAACCCTACCCGTGGCGCATGGCGGAGGAGAGCGTTCGCGTTCGCGACGAGCAGGCGCGCGGGAACCTGCTCGACCGCGCACGGCTGTTTCCGTCCGGTCCGAACGTCGTCGGCGCCAGCGAGGCCGAGGCGCGCGCGGGCGTCGATCAGGTCGCCGAGCTGGGCGTCGACGTCGTCAAGACGCGGCTCGACGACCGGCCGGACGACATGGGGCCGGCAGTCTACCGCGCGCTGATCGATCAGGCGCACCGGCGCGGCCTGCGGGTGGCGGCGCACGCCGTCACGCTGGACGACGCGAAGGGGCTGGCGGACGCCGGCGTGGACGCCATCGTGCACAGCGTGCGCGACCGGGACGTCGACACGGCGCTGATCGCGGCGTTGACGAGCCGGGACGTCGGCTACGTTCCGACGCTCACCCGCACGCTGTCACTCTTCCTGTACGAGACGACGCCGGCGTTCTTCGACGACCCGTTCTTCCTGCGCGGCGGCGAAGCCTACCGGGCGGAGATGGAGCGGATTCGGGATCCGGAGCTGCAGGCGCGGGTGCGGGGCAGCGGGCAGGCCGCGGCGGCGAGGGCGGTGCTGGCGCAGGCCCGGCGCAACCTGAAGCTGCTGGCGGACGGGGGCGTGACGATCGTGATGGGCACCGACAGCGGCACGCAGCTGGGACGCTGGCAGGGCTACTTCGAGCACGTGGAGCTCGAGCTGATGGTCGAGGCCGGGCTGACGCCGATGCAGGCGCTCGTCGCCGCCACCGGCAGCGCCGCCCGGGTCATGGGGTTGGCCGGACTGGGCACGCTGGTGCCCGGGCACCACGCCGACTTCGTCGTGCTGGACGCCGATCCGCTGGCGGACATCCGCCACACGCGGCGGATTGACGCGGTGTGGATCGGCGGGCGCCGGCTCGCGGACTGAGCGTTGCGGGCGGCCCGCGCCGGGAACGAGGGCTGGATCGAGCTCAGCGGACGACGGGGCGTGGTCCCTGGACGGCGGCCGGCTGAGCCAACGGGGTGCTGCGAGCGCCCCACGGGTCCATTCCGCGGGACGCCTGCAGCAGATCGTGACGTCTCCGAACGGTCGCGCTACAGCGCGCCCTCGAAGAGCGCCAGCAGACGGCTCCACGCCCGCTCGGCCTGGGCCTCGTGGTACACGAGCGTGTCGGGCGGGCACCAGCCGTGCAGCGCACCCTCGTACACCTCGATCTCCGCCGGCAGCCCGGCCGCGTCGAACGTCTCGCGCAGGACGTTCTTCGCTTCCGGCTCGTTCTCGTCGTCGTTCTCGGCGATCGCGAACAGGTAGTGCGCCGTCATCTGCGGCACCAGCAGGTGCGGGCTGTCCGGCTGGTCGGTCACCAGGCCGCCGCCGTGGAACGACGCGCCGGCGCCGATGCGGTCCGGCAGCGCGGCCGCCGTGCGCATGGTGATCGGGCCGCCCATGCAGTAGCCCATGGTGCCCATCTTGCGGTTGCTGTCCACCGACGCCTGGCTGTCGAGGAAGCTCACGAACGCCCTGGCGTCGCTCATGTGGGTCTCCGCGTTCAGGGTCCCCATCAGCGGCCGCAGCGTGCCGGCCACCGCGGCGAAGTCACGGCTGTCGACGATCGGCGCGCGCTGCGACCGGTAGTACTGGTTGACCACCAGCACGGAGTAGCCGGACTCGGCGAGCCGCTTGGCCATCTGCCGCTTCGCGGGCCGCAGGCCGAAGGCGTCCGGCCAGATCAGGACGCCGGGATGGGCGCCGCTGGCGGGATGCACGAAGTAGCTGTCGCAGACGCCGTCGGGGGTCGTGACGTCGATCTCGGCCTCGGTCACTTCCTGGGCGTTCGCCGGCCGCGGCAGCAGGAACGCCAATCCCGCCCCGGCCGATACGGCCCCGAACTGCCGCCGCGTCAGCTTCTTCGCCTCCAGGTACCTGGTGACTGCCGCATCGGTTCGTTCATCGCACATTTCTGCCTCCTTGCCGAAAAGAAACCCTTCCCGGGCCGCCGGTTCAGTTTTCTGCCAGCGATGATTCTACGTGAAAACATCAGAAGAGCAGCGATTCCAGGAGCCCCGCCGGCAGGGCCAGGCCCAGGCCGCGGGAGAAGGCGGCGTAGACGGCCGCCGCGAGCAGCACGGCTACCACGCCGTCGCGCAGCGGGCGGTTCGCGGAGAAGGCGCGCGCGACGAGCCAGAACTGCAGGCTCGCGGCCGCGATGAAGCCGGCGCGGCCGGCCAGCGCGAGAAACAGCACGCCCGCGAGCGCCAGCCAGCCCAGCGCGCCGGATCGCAGGGGGGCGGCCGCCTGCACGTCGGGGCGCCGGCTCGCGCGCAGGGTCGGCGCGACCAGGGCGCCCCCCAGCAGCAGCAGGCCCAGCGCGACGCCGTACGGCGCGGTGCGCGGCCCGATGCGGTCGTAGCCGAAACCGGTGTCGATTCCTGAAGCGCCGGCGACGAGCACGAGACCCAGCAGGATGGCGGCGCCGCCGAGCAGCAGGTCGGCGCGGGCCGTCATTGCGCGAGCCCGATCGAGGCGAGCACGGCGGCCGCGCGGGTGCGCTCCGCTTCCAGGAACGTCTCGAACTCGGGACCCGAGAGGTGCAGATCGATCCAGTCGTTCCGCGCGAGGGTCGCCTGCCATGCCGGCGACCCCTGCAGCGCATCGATGCGGGCCGTCAGCGCGGCGCGCTGGTCGTCCGCCAGGTCCGGCGGGCCGACCACGCCGCGCCAGTTGGTCAGCGTCAGGTCGACGCCCTGCTCGACGAAGGTCGGGATGGCACGGCCCGGCAGGCGCTCGGCGCTCGAGATCGCCAGCGCCCGCAGTCGGCCGGCCTCGATCAGGGCCGCCAGCTCGCTGACGCCGTTGATCCCCGCCGCCACCTGGCCGCCCAGGATCGAGGCGATCGACTCGCCGCCGCCGGAATGCGGCACGTAGTTGATCGCGGTCGGGTCCATGCCGACCCGCGCCGCCAGCAGGCCGGCCAGCATGTGGTCGGTGCCGCCGGCCGAGCCGCCCGCGATGGCGAGCGATCCGGGGCTGTCCCGCCAGGCGTCGAGAAAGGCGTCGAGGCTGGCGAACGGGGAGTCGTCGGGGACCACCAGCACCTCGTAGTCGCCGGTCAGCCTGGCGATCGGCGTCGTCTCCTCCAGCGTCACGGCCGAGCGGTTCGTCAGCACCGCGCCGACCATGATGAGGCCGGTCACCAGCAGCACGTCGCCGCGCCCCGCGTTGTCGTTGACGAACTGCGCCAGGCCGATGGTGCCGCCGGCGCCGGCGACGTTCACCACCCGCACGCCGCCGGCGGCCTCGTCCGCCTGCAGCGCCGCCTGCATGGCGCGCGCCGTCTGGTCCCAGCCGCCGCCGGGGGCGGCCGGCGCCAGGATGGTCAGCACCTCGGGCGCCGTGCCCGTCTGGCCGCCGCACGCCAGCGCGGCGGCGAGCAGGCCCGTGCAGAGCAGTCGCATGGCTACGACCTCGCCTCCAGCGCGCAGCGGAAGAGCGCGCAGAAACGGTACAGGCCGTGCACGAACTTGCCGTACGGCAGCAGCAGGAACAACCCCGCGACCGCGCCGAGGTGCACGCCCAGCAGCGGTCCCATCGCCGCCGACTCGCGTGCCGCCAGCAGCAGGAAGCCGGTGAGGCTGGTCTCGAAGAGGAGCGCCAGCAGCACGAGATCCATGCCGAGCTGCGCCCGGTCGCGCCGCTCCGGCGGCCGGCGCAGCTTCATCCACAGCAGACCGGCCGGGCCGACCAGCAGGCCCGCGCCGCCGAGCGAGCCCAGGACGACCGGCACGCTCGACAGCGGATACGGCGCCGGCCACCCCATGACGTTGTGGTAGAAGGCCGCCACCGTGGTGGCGGCGAAGCAGAGCAGGAACCCGTAGACGGTGCAGTGATGCCACCAGCGCCGGAACGCGTGTCCGTCCGGGTCGCCGTCGGTCAGGTGGCGGAGCGTCACGACGTCCCGCAGCGCCTGCCGCAGGGCGGCGCGGTCCGTCGCCGCCCCCGCGCCGCGCCCGAAATCGCGCCAGCAGCGGCGCAGGCCGACCAGCAGGGCGGCCGCGGCGAACGAGGCCAGCGCACCGAACAGGCCGACCATCGCCGTGTGCGGCATGACCTGATAGAAGGCGCCCTGCTCGTCGCTGTGCGGTGCGAGGAAGGCGTCGCCCCCGGCCAGCAGGCCCAGCGCCAGCGCGAAGAGCAGGGGCGCGGCGGCCGCGCCAAGCAGGAGCGCGAGCCCGCTGCGTTCGAAGAGCGCCCCCGGCGCGGCGGGCCAGGCGTAGGCGCGGTAGGACGCGCGGCGCAGGGCGGCCAGCGTGCGGGGCACGTCGACCCCGAAGGGGTGCGGCGGGGCATACTGGCAGGCGTCCAGGCATTCGCCGCAGTCGTGGCAGAGATTGGCCAGGTAGCTCAGGTCCCGCTCCCCGAAGTCGAGCCGCCGCTCGATGGCGGGGAACACGGGGCACAGTCCTTCGCAGTAGCGGCAGGCGTTGCAGATGCGGGCCGCGTGGCGTCCCTCCTCGACCAGCGGCAGGGGCAGCCGCACCAGGTCCAGGTCCGGCGCCGCGTCGGGAGTCTGCGCCGGGGACCGGTCCACACCGGGCAAGGCGCGCACAGCGCGCCTCGGCGGAAGCGGCGCGGGGCTGTGGGGTCCCCGCAAGCGGACGCCGGGGGTTCGGGGCGCAGCCCCGTCTGAATTAGCCGCGGACACGGCGCGCCGCCTCCTCGCCGGCCTTGCGGCCGAACACCGTGCCGATCGACATGCCGAGGCCCGCCAGGTAGCCCTGCCCCAGGATGTTGCCGGCCATGATCTCGCCGGCGGCGAACAGGTTCTCGGCGGGATTTCCGTCCTGCCAGATGATGCGGGCCTGCTCGTCGACCGCCACGCCGAGGTACGTGAACGTGATGCCGGGACGCAGCGGATAGGCGCAGAACGGCGGCTGGTCGATCCGCCGCGCCCAGTGGCTCTTCGGCGGCGTCAGCCCGGCTGTCGAGCAGGTGTCGAGCGCCGTGTGATCGAAGGCGCCCGGCCGTACCGCCGCGTTGTAGGCAGTCACGGTGCGTTCGAGCGCGGCCGGGTCGAGTCTCAGCGGCTCCGCGAGCGCCCGGATGGACGGCGCCTCGAAGGGGGGCAGCATGGGCGGAATGAACAGGCCCCGCGCGCGCGCGTCGAAGATGACGAACGCCGTCTGGCCCGGTTGCCGGGCCACCAGCCGCCCCCAGATGGCGTAGCGCTTGGGCCAGAGGTCCTCGCCCTCGTCGTGGAAGCGCTCGGCGCGCGCATTGACCACGATGCCGAGCGGGATGCAGTCGACCCGGGTCACGATGCCGCCGTCGAAGCGGGGCGCACGGCCGTCGATGGCCACGGCATGGCACTGGGTCGGATCGCCCGTCGTGCGGGCGCCGCGGTCCATCAGCGCGCGCAGGACGCGACCGGTGTCGTACGGCGTGCCCCGGATCAGGAAGTTGTCGGCAGCCGCCCCCCACGCCGCCCGCAGCCAGTCGAGGTTGGCCTGGAAGCCGCCGGACGCCGCCACGAAGGACTTGGCGCGGACCGCCTCGACGCGTCCGTTGCGCGCCACGGACGCGCCCCGGAACCGTCCATCCTCGATGTCGAGATCCCGGACCTCGGCGTCGTACTCGACCTCGACCCCAAGCCGCGCGGCCGCGCGATAGTAGGCGTTGATCAGCGCCTTGCCTCCGCCCAGGAAGAACGCGTTGGTGTGGGAGAGATGCAGGGCGCCGCCGAGCGACGGCTGGAAGCGCACGCCGTGGGCGCTCATCCACTCCCGGCAGGCCGCCGTTCCGGCGATCACCATCCGCGCCAGCGCCTCGTTGGTGCGCCCGCCGGTCACGTCCAGCAGGTCCTGCCAGTACTCCTCCGCACGGTAGGAGCCGGTCAGCGGATGCGCCGGGCTGTCGTGCATGCAGCGCAGGTTGCGCGTGTGCCGGCTGTTGCCGCCGCGGAAGTGCCTGGGGGCGGACTCAAGCAGCAGCACGCTCGCGCCCGCCGAGCGGGCCGTGAGGGCCGCGCAGAGCGCCGCGTTGCCGCCGCCCGCGACGAGGACGTCGTACGTGCGGCCCGGGTCCATCAGTGTGCTGATAGTATCAGTTGGCATGGGATACGGCAGGAGCCCGAGGGGCCCGGTTGCAGCTCTGTTGCTCGCGCTGGCGGCAGCGATTGCTGCCTGCGCGGCGCCGTCCCGCGCGCAGCAGGCCGCGGACGAGGCGCAGGCGCCCGGGGAGGTCCGCGTGCTCACGTCCGGCGGCTTCGCCGCGGCGTACGACGTGCTCGCCCCGCGCTTCGAGGCCGCCACCGGCATCCGGCTGGTCACCGCCCAGGGCGCGTCCACGGGCGGCGCGCCGGACTCGATCCCGTCCCGGCTGGACCGGGGCGAGCAGTTCGACGTGTTGATCATGTCGCAGGCGGGGCTCGACGATCTGGCCGCCCGCGGGCTCGTCCAGGCCGACTCGCGCGTGGACCTGGCCAGCTCGTCGATCGGCATGGCCGTGCGCGAGGGCGCCCCCGTGCCGGACATCAGCACGCCGGAGGCCTTCCGGGAGGCGCTGCTCGCCGCCGAATCGATCGGCTACTCGGCGAGCGTGAGCGGCACGTACCTGGCCACGGAGCTGTTTCCGCGGCTCGGCCTCTCGGCCGAGCTCGAGCCGAAGAGCCGGCGCATCGTCAGCGAGCGCGTGGCCGCCGTCGTCGCGCGCGGCGAGGTCGAGGTCGGCTTCCAGCAGGTGAGCGAGATCCTGTCGATCGAGGGGGCGGCGTACGCGGGTCCCGTCCCGTCCGAGTACCAGCGGGTCACCACGTTCTCGACCGGCGTCATGGCGGAGGCGCCGAACGCGGCGGGCGGCCGGCGGCTCATCGACTACCTGTCGTCCGCGGAGGTCATCCCGGTGGTCGCCGAGACCGGCCTGCAGCCGCTGACCGGGCGGGACTGACGGAAATGTCCATGAACGGGCATGCCATTCGCAGGGCCACCCTCGACGATCTGGAGACGATTGTCGATTTCAACATCCGCCTGGCCGCGGAGAGCGAAGACATCCACCTGGATCGCGAGACGGTGCGCCGGGGTGTGCGCGGGCTGCTGGCCGACGCCGCGCGCGGCGCCTACTACGTGGCCTGCGGGCCGGACATCATCGGCCAGATGATGCACACCCACGAGTGGAGCGACTGGCGCAACGGCGACATCTGGTGGATCCAGAGCGTGTACGTGCATCCCGATCACCGGCGGCGGGGCGTCTGCCGGGCGCTGTACGAGCACCTGCGGGAGCGGGCGGCGGCGGATCCGGGCGTGGTCGGCGTGCGGCTGTACGTCGAGCGGGAGAACGCGCGCGCGCAGGCGACCTACGCGGCGCTGGGGATGCGCCAGGGGGGCTATCTGGTCATGCAGGACCTGTTCGGCCCGGGCGGCTGACGGGCGGGGAACAGGCGGGGGGACGGCCGTTGGCCGCCCCGCCCGCCGGGCGATGCTACTTCGACGCCGCCATGGCTTCCGCCTCCTCGGCGCGGGAGCCGGCGAGGATGCCCTCGAGGCCGTAGTTGCCCTCGTGGCAGGCGAACTCGTAGAGCGGGTCCGGATTCAGCTTCATCGGATGCTGGGCGGTCCAGGCGCTCGTCCAGATGGTGGGGTCGTCGACCGTGTACTCGTACATGAGGTTGTCGGCGTCCATGCGCGTCAGGCGCTCGGTCAGCCGCAGGTTCTCGCCCCAACTGAGCAGCGGCCGGCCGATCTGATCGTGCTTGCCGTTGAAGTGGACGGTCTCGATGACCAGCGTGTCGCCTTCCCAGCGGCCGCGCGAGTCACCCATCCACTGCCGGATTCCCGACGCCACGTGCGGCCGGCCGTCGAGCGGAATGATGCGCGAGTCGGCGTTCTGCTCCGCCAGCAGCACCACGTAGCCGGGGGCCTGGAAGATCTGCACGTTGTTGTTGTACCCGCCGGTGCTGAGGGGTGGGCCGGCCTTCGCGTGCTGGATGCAGCGGTCGCCCGCGTCCAGGTCGGTGTAGCTCGCCGCGGGCAGCATGCCGCGGCGCACGCCGGCGATGCGCTCCGCTTCCGCGGACGCCGCCCGGCGCGCCGCAGGCGCCGTCAGGGCCGGCAGGCGGCCGTTGGACGGCTCGACGATCAGCGACGTGCGGCGCGTGCCGATGGCCGTGGTGCCCCGGTCCAGCCAGAAGTTGTTGTAGAAGCCGGGTGTGCCGTCCTCGCGCCGGTCGACCTGATCGCTGGCGGTGGCGCGCTGCCGTTCGCGGGTGAGCAGGCGCTCGTTGCGGGCCACCGTCTCGCGCTCGAGCTCGGCCGCCTCTTCCTCGGTCAGATACGCCTTGTCGCCGAGCTCCACGGGCCGCTCGAGCGGCGTGAGCGTGCGGTAGTCCCAGACGCCCTGGAGATCGGGATCGCCCCACGGCGTCGCGGGCACCTCCGACTGTGCCGCGGCCAGCGCCGGCACCAGGGCCACGAGCGCCAGCACCGCAACCGCCACCGCCTGATATCGAAATCTCATTGCCTTCCTCCTCGTGTACGTTCTCGTCCGAACAGGCCCATGATGCATCCGGACGCACCCGCCGTGCAAGAGACAGCCCGCCATCGTGCCGGCGGCGGGGCCGCCGCCCCCGGCGGCAGTGATGAGGTCGGGATGCAGCGTTGATGCTATCGTGTTGGCCAGGAGTCTCCGCGAGGCGCGCACAGCGCGCCTCGGCGGTAGCGGCGCGGGGCGCAGGGGTCCCCGCAAGCGGACGCCGGGGGTTCGGGGCGCAGCCCCGTCTAAGTAATGATGCGCAGTGCACGATCGCTGGTAACGGCCGTCCTGACGGTCGCCGTCGCGGCGGCGCTGGCCGCCACGGCCGCGGCCCAGACGCCGCGCGTCACGTTCGAGGACCACATCCGCCCCATCATGGAGCGGAGCTGCTGGAACTGCCACGGCGCCGCGGCGCAGCTTTCCGGCCTCGATCTCCGCACGCGCGCCGGCGCGCTCGAGGGCGGCGCGAAGGGACCGGCGCTGGTGCCCGGCCGCGCGGAGGACAGCCGGCTCTTCCGCATGGTGGCGGGCCTCGATCGGCCCGCGATGCCGATGGGCGGCGAGGCGCTGACGGACGCCGAGGTGGCGGCCCTGCGCGTCTGGATCGAGCAGGGCGCGCATTGGGACGCCGGCGCCGCCACCACGGCGGGTGCCGCGCTGGCGGCGCTGGAGGGCGGCGAGCTGCCCCCCGGGGCGCGCGACTACTGGGCTTTCCGGCGTCCGACACGCTCCCCGGTTCCGGCGGCCGGCGCGTTCACCCACCCGGTGGACCGCTTTCTCGAGGCGGCGCGCCGGGAGGCGGGGGTCGTGGCGGCGCCGCGGGCCGACCGGCTGACGCTGCTGCGCCGCGCCTACCTGGATCTCACCGGCATGCCGCCGACGCCGGCTCAGGCCGACGAGTTCCTGGCCGATACGGCGCGCGGCGCCTGGGAGCGGCTCGTCGACCGGTTGCTGGCCTCGCCCCACTACGGCGAGCGCTGGGGCCGGCACTGGCTCGACGTGGCCCGCTACGCCGACTCGTCGGGCTTCGAGCAGGACTACACGCGGCCGCACGCGTGGCGCTACCGCGACTACGTGATCGACGCGTTCAACGACGACAAGCCGTACAACCAGTTCATCCGCGAGCAGATCGCGGGCGACGAGCTCGACCACGCCACGGACGAGACGCTCATTGCCACCGGCTTCCTGCGGGCCGGGCCGCGGGTCCAGTTCCGCGAGAAGGACAACCCGGAGCGGCGGCACGATTACCTCGACGACGTGCTCGAGACGATCGGGCGCGGGATGCTGGGGATGACCGTCCAGTGCGCCCGCTGCCACGATCACAAGTTCGACCCCATCCCGCAGCGGGACTACTACCGCCTGCAGGCGTCGATCTTCGGCTACGTCGAGACGGACTGGCCGCTGCTCGACCGCGCGGCGGCCGACGCCTGGCGAGCCGAGAACGCCGCGATCGACCGCCGGCAGCAGCCGCTGGAGGACGAGATCGCGGCGATCGAGGCGCCGTACCGCGAGCGGTTCCGCAACGAGCTCATCCGCGAGCGGTTCCCGGCGCACGTGCAGGCGGCGGCGTTCAAGCCGGAGGCCGAGCGCACGCCGGGCGAGCAGTTGCTGGCGGCGCAGGTGCTCTCGATCAACTCGCCGCGCTGGGACATCGCCGCGGCCATGACCGCGCCCGACAGGGCCCGGGTCGACGCGCTGCGCGAGCGGCTCGCCGCGCTCGACGCCCGGCGGCCCCCCGAGCCGGCCATGGCGGCGATCGTCACGGACGGCGACTACCGCTTCGCGCCCGACGGCCCCGGCGACCAGGTCATCGGCTGCCCGGAGTGCCGCATCCCGCCCGACGAGCCGGGGACGTTCCTGCACGAGCCCGGCGGGCCCGACTACGAGGCGCCGCCCAGCCACTTCCTGATCCGCGGCGATCCGTTCAGCCCCGGCTCGGAGATGGAGCCCGGCTTCCTCGGCGCCGCCACCTACGGCGATCCGCCCACGGTCGTCCCGCGGCCGGACGGGCGCACCGCCGGCCGGCGGCTGGCGCTGGCCGGGTGGATTGCGTCGCGCGACAACCCGCTGACCGCGCGCGTCATCGTCAACCGCATCTGGCACCACCACTTCGGGCGGGGCATCGTGCGGACGCTCGACAACCTGGGCCGCATGGGCGAGGCGCCGACGCACCCGGCCCTGCTCGACTGGCTGGCCGTGGAATTCATGGATCGCGGCTGGAGCGTCAAGGAGGCGCACCGGCTGCTGATGACGTCCGCCGCGTACCAGATGACGTCGGCGTACCCGCACGCGGCCAGCGCCGCGGCGGACCCCGACAACCGCCTGCTGTGGCGCTACCGCCCGCAGCGGCTCGAGGCCGAGGCGCTGCGGGACGCCATCATGACCGTCAGCGGCGCCATCGATCTGACGGTGGGCGGCCCGCCGGTCTTTCCACACGTGCCCGAGGACATCCTGCGCACGTCGGGCGGCAAGGGCCTCTGGTGCGGCAGCCCGCCGGACGGCCGGCGCATCGCGGTGCCGCACGAGGGCATCTGGTGCGTCGAGCCCGACGGTCCGCAGGTGTGGCGGCGGAGCGTCTACGTCTACCGGCGCCGCTCGCTCGGCTTCCCGTTCTTCGAGACGTTCGATCTGCCCGACCAGAACCAGACGGCGGCCGCCCGCAACGTGTCGACCGTCTCCACGCAGGCGCTGACGCTCATGAACAACCCGTTCGTGCTGAACCAGGCGCGGCTGTTCGCCGAGCGGCTCGAACGCGCGGCGCCGGGGGATCGGCAGGCGCAGATCGAGCTGGCCTATCGCATCGCGCTGACGCGCCCGCCGACCGCCGACGAGGCCGCCGTCGCGGGCGAGCTGGCCGCCGGACGGGGGCTGGTCGATCTGGCGCACGTCATGCTCAACCTGAACGAGTTCCTCTACCTGAGGTAGCCACGATGCGCAGCCACCATCACCACTGCCGCAGGAAGGCGTTCTGGTCGCGGCGCGACTTCCTCTTCCAGTCGGGCGGCGGCATCGCCGGCCTGGCGCTCGTCGACCTGCTGGGCCGCCAGGGGGTGCTGGCGGCGGGCGCCGCGCAACCCGGCGCTTGCGGCGCGCCGCTGGCGGGCAATCCGTTCACGCCGAAACCGCCCCACTTCGAGCCGCGCGCGAAGGCGGTCATCTCGCTCTTCATGAGCGGCGGCGTCAGCCAGGTGGACACGTTCGATCCGAAGCCGGCGCTGGCCCGCCACGCCGGCCAGCCGCTGGCCGACTCGGTGGTCGTGCGCCAGGGGCATCCCGGCCCGCTCATGCCGAGTCCCTTCGAGTTCCGGCGGCATGGCGAGAGCGGCATCGAGGTGTCCGAGATCTTCCCGCACCTCGGTGCGAAGGTCGACGAGCTGGCGTTCATCCGCTCCCTCTACGGCCGCTCGAACGACCACATCCAGGCCACCTACGAGATGCAGAGCGGGCAGATCCGGATGGGCTTTCCGGCGGTCGGATCGTGGGTCACCTACGGGCTCGGCTCCCAGAGCGCCAGCCTGCCGGCATTCGTGGTGATGAACGACCACCGCGGTGGGCCGCTCGGCGGGCCCAACGACTGGAGCGCCGGGTTCATGCCGGCCGCCTACCAGGGGACGCTCTTCCGCGCCGTCGGCGATCCGATCGTCGACCTGCAGCCGCCGGAGGGCATGAGCGTGGCGCAGCAGCGCGCGCGACTCGACGCGCTGGCCAGGCTGAACGAGATCGACCTGGCGAGGAATCCGGGCAACTCCGAGCTGGCCGCGCGCATCGCGTCCTACGAACTCGCCTACCGCATGCAGGGCTGCGCCCCGGAGGCGGTGGACATCTCCGCCGAGTCGGCGGCGACGAAGCGGCTCTACGGCCTCGACGACCCGATCACCGAGCCGTTCGGCCGCCAGTGCCTGCTGGCGCGGCGCCTCGTGGAGCGCGGCGTCCGCTTCGTGCAGCTCTTCCACGGAGGTCTGGGCCAGCAGAACACCGATACCTGGGACGCGCACAGCAACCTGCGGGAGAACCACTCGCTGCACGCCGCGGAGACGGACCTGCCCATCGCCGGCCTGCTGACGGACCTGAAGGCGCGCGGCCTGCTCGACTCGACGCTGCTAGTGTGGCACGCCGAGTTCGGCCGCATGCCGATCTCCCAGCGCGGCGTCGGACGCGACCACAACCCGGGCACCATGACCGGCTGGATGGCCGGCGCCGGCATCCGGGGCGGGCAGGTGATCGGCGCGAGCGACGACTTCGGCTACCGGGCGGTGGAGCAGCGCGTGTCGGCGCACGACCTGCACGCGACCATCCTGCACCTGCTCGGCATCGACCATACGCGGCTGACGTACCGCTACAACGGCCGCGACATGCGGCTGACCGACGTCCATGGGGTGCCGATTCCCCAGATCGTCGCGTAGGAGCCCGTGCCAGCGAGGCCGTGATGGGATCGGCAGCCAACGCCTGCGCGCGCGTCTCGTCGATGCGCGCGGGATTCGGCCTGCTGTCGGTGCCGGCGGCAGCGCTCGTTGCGGTGCTCGTCCTGGCAGCGGGGCCGGCCGCCGCGGCGGCTCAGCCTGCCGGGTACGACGGACCGCGCACCCCCGACGGGAAACCGGACCTGAACGGGATCTGGCAGACGCTGACCACGGCCGCCTGGGACATCGAGGCGCATGGCGCCCGGGAGGGGGTCCCGGCCGGGCAGGGCATCGTCGAGGGCGGGCCGCTGCCGTACCATCCCGCGCCGCTCGCTAGGCGCGACGAGAACCGCGCCCATGCCGACGAGCGCGATCCGCTGCACCGCTGCTACATGCCCGGCGTGCCGCGGATCATGTACATGCCGTTCCCCTTCGAGATCACGCAGACCCCGGATGTCGTCCTGATGACATTCGAGTACGGACGCGCCGTGCGGCAGATCCACACCGACGGGAGCCGGCGCAAGGAAGGTTTTCCCCCGTTCTGGATGGGCGACTCGAGAGGCCGGTGGGAAGGCGACGTCCTCGTGGTCGACGTTGCCCAGTTCACGGGCCGGACCTGGCTCGACCGCGCCGGCAACTTCCACAGCGACGCGCTGCGGCTCGTCGAGCGCTACACCCCGATCGGCCCGAACCACATGCAGTACGAGGTGACGGTCGAGGATCCGCAGACGTTCACGAGGCCCTGGACGATGAGCTTCCCGCTCTACCGCCGTCTCGAGCGGAACCTCCAGATCCTCGAATACGAGTGCCTCGAGTTCGCGGAGCCGTTCCTGCCCTGGGACGAGGCGCCTGCGCCGGGCGTGCGCGGCGCCACCGAGAGGTGAACGAGATGCCGAGGAGAGCAGCGGCCGCGCGCGCCGCGGCATGCCTTGCGGTCTGCGGCCTGACGCTGCAGGGGGGCGCGCTGGCCCAGTCATGGGAGCCGCCGCGCACGCCGGACGGCCAGCCGGACATCCAGGGCTACTGGTCGAACGCCGGGATTCCTCCATCCGCGTTCATCAGCCTCGAGCCGGAGGGCGAACGCGAAGGGGTCATCTACGGCGTGCCGTTACCCAAGGGCACCATCGTCGCGGATCCGGCCGACGGCAGGATCCCGTTTCGGCCGTGGGCCGCGGCGAAGCGGCAGTGGCTCAGCGCGAACTACACGGATCCGCCGGAGCGCAGGCATCTCGACCCCAACTCGCGCTGCCTGCCGGCCGGCGTGCCGCGCATCAACTACGTCACGCCGTACAACGAGTACCGCATTCTCCAGAAACCGGGCGCCGTGGTCATATTCGCGGAGTGGAACCACAGCGCCCGCGTGATTCCGATTGACGGACGGCCGCGGCTCGACGACCGGATCCGGCTCTGGATGGGCGACTCGCGCGGGCGGTGGGAAGGCAACACGCTGGTCGTCGAAACCGCCAACCTCAACGACAAGACCTGGTTCGACATCGTCGGCACGTTCCACAGCGACGCGATGCGCGTGGTCGAGCGCTACACGATCGTGGACGCGGCGACCATGACCTACGAGGCCACGATAGAGGATCCCGAGGTGTTCACGCGGCCGTGGAAGATCGCGTTCGGGTTCACACGCAACGAGCCGGGGAGCGAAGACGCCGGCGAGTTGTACGAGTACGCCTGCCACGAGGGGAATCAGGCAACGGACATGATCCTTCGCTGACCCGGCCATTCTCGTTGCCGGCGGTCCGATCCGGGACTGGTCGGAACGCGAGTGGCATGTGCACCTGCGACAGCGGGACCGTCCGCTGATCGCGATCAGGAGGAACCCGATGCGAAGCACCCGCAAACTGTTCGCCGGCTTGTCCCTGCTGGGGCTGATCGTGGCCTGCGGCGTCGGCTCGTCCATCGTGGAGGAGGCCGCGGAGGAGCAGCAGGCCGCCATGGAGGGCGCAGGCGGCATGGCGCCGATGTTCGAGGTCGACCCGCTGTGGCCGAAGAACCTGCCGAACCACTGGCTGATGGGCGCGACCATCGGCGTCGACGTCGATTCGCGGGACCACATCTGGGTCGTCCACCGCAACACGCCGGACCAGTTCGTCGCCAGGACGGAGATCGGCCTGGTCCAGGATCCCCCGCTGAGCGAGTGCTGCGCGCCGGGGCCGCCCGTGCTCGAGTTCGACCAGGAGGGGAACCTGCTCTCGAGCTGGGGCGGTCCCGGAACCGAGACGGGGGACTACACCTGGCCGGTGTCGAACCACGGGATCACCATCGACCACATGGACAACGTCTGGATAGGCGGCAACGGCGGACCCGATTCGCACGTGCTGAAGTTCGCGCGCGACGGCAGCTTCCTGAAGCAGTTCGGGGCGTTCGGCGCGCGCGCCGCCGGGGAGCAGGACGGGCAGCCGCAGTTCGAGCGCGACAGCCACGACGCCGACAGCTTCGGCCGCGTGGCCAAGATCGGGATCGACCCGGACGCCAACGAGGCGTACCTCGCCGACGGCTACCTGAACCGGCGCGTTGCCGTCATCGACATGGAGACCGGCGAGCTCAAGCGCTACTGGGGCGCGTACGGCAACGAGCCGGACGACGGGGCCGACCTCGGCCGCTACACGCCGGGCTCGGAGCCCGCCCAGCAGTTCCGCGGGCCGGTGCACTGCTCGGAGATCTCGAACGACGGCCTGGTGTACGTCTGCGACCGGGCCGAAGACCGCATCCAGGTGTTCCAGAAGGACGGGACCTTCGTCACCGAGGCGCTCGTCGCGCCCGCCACCCTGTCGCAGGGATCGACCTGGGACATCGACTTCTCGCACGATCCGGAGCAGACGTACCTGTACCTGGCCGACGGGCAGAACATGAAGGTCTACATCCTCCTGCGCGAGACGCTGGAGGTGCTGACCGCGTTCGGCGACGGCGGCCGCCAGCCGGGCATGTTCTTCGCCGTGCACAGCATCGCCGTCGACTCGGACGGCAACATCTACACGACCGAGACCTACGAAGGGTCGCGCGTGCAGAAGTTCGTCTACAAGGGCATGGGGCCGATTCCGGCCGGCGCCGAGGGTACGAACAGCCAGGGCGTGCTCTGGCCGACGAATTAATCGGAAGTTTCGGCGCTGATCGCGTGCAAGTCACCATATTTGCTGTAGTTGTCTGGTTTCATGAGGTGTCGGTTCTGGCTACATTCGGGGCGTCACCCCCAGGAGTTCGAAGAAGCGCCGCTGGAGCGGCGTGGGCTGTGTCAGCAGCGTGAAGGTGGCGTCGCCGCCAGCGACCTGCATCGTGTTCGCCGCCAGCGTGCCGAGGTCGGTGAGCAGGGTGCGGAAGCTGTGGACCGGCAGGTCGTCTTCCGTGCGTTTGCGGCCTGCCTTGGCCAGCGCCGCGGGCGAGCGGCGGGCGGGGGCGACGACGGACGTGCGTTGCTGCTCGGCCGCGGCCGGGTCGTGGTCGTCGAAGAGCAGCGGGGCGAGGGCCCGGCGCATGTGCCACTCGACGTAGTAGGCCAGCATGCACAGCAGGACGTGGGCCCGCACCCGGTCTGCTCGGCGGTGGTGGAGGGGCCGCACCTTCAGGTCGACCGACTTGAAGCAGCGAAACGCGCGCTCGACTTTCGCCAGGTCCTTGTAGGCGCGGACCGTCTGCGCCGCGTCGAAGCGCTCCGGCTCGACGTTGGAGCGGACGATGTAGATGCCGTCGAGCTGCTGCTCGGCCGCGATCTTCTCCTCGTTGCGGCGATAGGTGAAGCGCTCGTCGGTGATCTCGGTCACGAAGTGCTTGGCCATCTTGTAGCGGTTGATCACCTTCCCGACGCGCAGGCCGATGTCGGCCGCGCCGCGCAGGGGTTCGTTCTCGCGCCGGGTCGCAGCCACGATGGGCTCGAGGTCCTTCTCGGTGGCTGCCAGCAGCTCGTTTCGCTTGCGCCGGCGTTGGGCGGCCAGCAGCGGATTGCGGCACACGATGAGCCGCTCGCCGGGAAACTCGTCGCTGGTGACTTCGGCCAGGTCCCGCTCGTCGAACAGTGACGGCGTCACCGTGCCGGCGTTGACGAGCTTGCGGATGGTCGGTGCGCGCAGCGTGGTGATCCAGCGCAGTCCCTCGACGCCCGCCAGGTTCTCGCGGATGCGCGCCGCCGTCAGCATCCCCCGGTCGCCCACCAGCACGACCTGCTGCAAGCCGAACCGGTCGCGGATCTTCGCCACCTGGCTGGCCACTGTCAGCGGGTCGGTCGTCGAGCCCTCGAAGACCTCGACGGCCACCGGACAGCCCTCGGCCGAGCACAGCAGGCCGAAGACGATCTGCAGCGTGCCCTTCTTGCCGTCGCGGCTGTGCCCGCGCTGGGCCAGCGGGCAGTGGGTGCCCTCCACGTAGCTGGAGGTCAGGTCGTAGAGCACCAGCGTGTGCTCTCGAAGGTGCCGCTTGGCGAGTCGCCGCTCGATGCCAGCCTGCCGCTCGACCAGCCAGTCCATCGCCTCATACAGCTCATGCGGGTCGACGTCGCCGAGTCCGAGCAGTTCGCCCAGGGTGGACACGGCGCTCTCGGCGGTCAGGGCGCGGGCGGTGGCCAGTTTCGACCGCGCGTCGATGACACGGGCAACGATGAGGGCGACGGCGAGGTCGCGGAGGCGGCTGGTGCCCCGGGCGATCAGCGTGTGCAGTCCGAGTTGCTGGAGCGTGCCGAGCACGGCAGCGACGTGGCCGTGGGGCAGGCTGCGAACGCAGGAGAAAGCGTCGTCGGGATTGACGAGCTGCTCACCGCGGAGGACGCGGCGCAGCACATCGATGGCGGGTTGGGGCAGCTTGGAGAGATTGGCGAGGGTGCGCTTCTTGACGCGGCGGCCGTCGCGGTAGGACTCTCGGAGGAGGACTGCGGGCGGCGAGGAGCGGTTGGGCACGCTCTCGATATACATGTCCACCTATTATCGCATACTGCTCCCATCATAAAAAGATTACTGCACCACCATGAACACCACAATACATGGCTACATATCGCGCCTCAGGCCACCCCGGAAATCCCACAACTCCTGTCGATTCTATGAGTTCGGCCGAAACAGGCCCTGAAACTTCGGATTAATTTCCAGATGGGGCTGCGCCCCAAGCCCCCGGCGTCCGCTTGCGGGGACCCCTTCGCCCCGCGCCGCTGCCGCCGAGGCGCGCTGTGCGCGCCTTGCCGTCAGGGGGTGGCGAGCTCCTGGCGGAGCGTCACCTCGGCGAACGTCTCGCCGATGGCGTCAAGGCGTCCGAGAGCGTCCGCGTCGTCCTTCAGGTACGCGTCGAAGAAGGCCAGCAGGGCGTGCCGCGTGATTTCCTTCTGGCGGGCGGGGTCGATCAGGGGGCGCCGCTCGGCGCATTGCGGGGGCTGGCCGCCCGCATTCTCGGCGAACCAGAGGCAGTCGGGGTTGAGGTCGTCCGGCGGCACGAGGTCGCGGTCGCCGAACCAGACGTGGGGCGCGCCGTGAATCATGACCTGCCGCCTGGGCGGCAGCAGCCGCGCGTAGGCGGCGGCCGGACCGGCGGTCTGCGCCTCGAAGATGTCGGCGTCGCCGACCAGCAGCAGGACCGGCGTGTCGACCGGCGCCGGGACGACCCCGTTGAACCCGAGCCCGAAGCTCAGGGCGGCGTAGGGCGGATCGCCGCCGGCGATCGGCGCGCTGGCCCTGATCCGCTCGTCACGTGTCGGGATTCCGAAGCTCAGGAAGTAGGTGGTGATGCCACCCAGCGAGATGCCGGTGGCCCCGATGCGCTCGGCGTCGATGATCGGCCCGAACCGCGGATGGGCCAGCAGCGAGTCGATCACGAAGCTGACGTCGCCCGGCTGGTTGCCGGCGTCGGTCACGTCAGCGGCCGGCAACCGCGTGTGGGCGACGCTCGACGTGAGCGGAAAGGCCGGCGCGGCCACGACGTAGCCGTTGCGCACGAGGTGCTCGATGAAGTGCGTGGCGTTGTCCGGCTGGCCGTCGGTGCCGTGGCTGTAGACGACCAGCGGCCACGGACCGCCCGCGCGAGCCGGCGCGTCAGCCACCGGGGCCGCGCCGCCGCCCTCGGCCGGGTACCAGATCCAGGTGTCGAGCCGCCGGTCGGGCGCACCCGGAAACGGCCGGCTGGCCTTCGTGGGGCGGGACGCATCGACGAATGTCTCGCGCGCGAGGCCGATGCCGTCGTCGCCCTCGCCGACCCCTGCCGCGGCAAGCAGGGGAGACCCCATCAGCAAGCCGACCAGGATCGAGCGCCCGATGGGTACGTTCTTGCTCAGGGCGTGCCTCCACAGTCCAACCGGCCGATCATGCCACACGAGGCGACCGGCGAGGTCATTCGCGAGGTCGTGGAGCGCTTCATCGATCAGAACAACCATCGCCGCCGCGCGGCGATCCTCCGACGGGCTGCGGGCGTGTGGCGGGACCGCGCAGAGGTTGCCGCCCTCGACTCGCTGGGGCGCGGGTGGGATCGGAATTGAACGATGGTGAAGCCGATCCTGCTCGAGACCGACGTGCTGATCGATTTCCTGCGCGGTCATGAGCAGGCGATGTCGTTCGTCGGCACCCGCTCGAGACGCATCCTGGTGTCGTCCGTCACCGTCGCCGAGCTGTATGCGGGAGTCAGGGGTGAAAAAGGAGGGACCGAGCAGACCGTTCTCGACGACCTCCTCCGGTTGTTCCGGGTGGTCCCGGTTACGGGGGACATCGGCCGGCTCGGCGGACTCTACAAGCGCGACTACGGCGCCTCGCACGGCGTCGGCCTGGCTGACGCGATCATTGCGGCGACGGCCACCCTGGAAGACGCGGCGCTCGAGACCCTGGGCGTGAAGCACTATCCCATGTTTGCGGGCCTCGAGCCCACCTGTCGCAGGTAGCAGCGTGGTGCCGAGTCCGCTCGGAGCCCTCCTGGCGCCGTCGCCGCACGCGGGGGGTGCGCCTACGGCGCGGGCGCGGCGGCGATGGAGATCGCCTCCAGCGCGGCCTGATCGGCCGCCAGCTCCGCGTCGCCGGCCGGGTACTCGTTCATCTGGAACAGGAAGGCGATGACGTCCGCGACGGCCTCGTTGCTGAGCGTCGCCGGGCGGTCGGCCGGCATCGTGACCTGGATGACCGTCATCAGATCGCCGACCGAGCTGCCGTCCCAGCGAAACGTGAACGCGTCGTCGATCAGCGGCGTGGCGAACGCGTCGCCCATCAGGTCGTCGAGATGGCAGAACGTGCATTCGTCCTGGTAGACCTGCTCGCCGCGCGTGGCCTGCGCCTCCGTGTAGACGCCATCCCAGACGGTGCGCGGCTCCTGGGCGGCGCCGGGCGCCGACAGGCCGGCGGCCAGCAGGAGAGAGACCATCACTAGCAGCAGGCTGGCTTTCGAGCGCGTGAGCGGCATGCTTGGCATGGGGTTCGTCCGTCGGTTGCCGGTGCGTCAGTCGGGCAGGCTCAGCGCCACGAGCGCGTTGTCCTCGTTGCCGCCGACCGCCACCGCGATGTACTGCTTGCCTTCGTGAAGATACGTCATGGGCGCCGACGCCGCGAAGCCGTCGAGCTCGACGACGTGCAGCAGCTCGCCGTCCCGCTTGTCGAACGCGTAGATCAGCTTGCGCCCGGCGTCCGGGTCGCCCCACGGATCCCAGCTCGGCGTCAGGCGGCTCCCGTCGCGGCGGTCGCGGCGCCAGACGGCCGCGAAGGCGAGCTCGCTTGTTACCAGGATGCTCTGGCCGTCGATGTGGTCCCCGAGCGGGGGCAGGTCCAGATCGCGCAGCAGCGGGTGGTTGCGGGGTCCGTTGCCGAGCGGGCTGATCCACAGGACCTCGCCCCGGTTCATGTCGATGGCGGTCAGCCGCGCCCAGGGCGGCTTGAAGAGCGGAATGCCCTCGACCGTCGTGTCGGCGCCGACCCGCAGCGGGATGCTCCGCCGCCGCTCGCCGGGCCGGGTCGGCCGGGCGATGGACGGCGAGGTGCGCGACGGCACGTAGAGGATGCCGGTCTCCGCGTCGAAGCCGGCGCCGCCCCAGCTCGCCGCCCCGATCAGGCCCGGCAGCATGAGGGTGCCGCGCTCCGTCGGCGGCGTGTAGAGCGGGCCGTAGTCGAACTGGCGCAGCTTCTCGAGCGCGCGCTGCCTGAGCTCCGGGGTGAGATCGATCAGGCTGTCCTCGGTCGTGCCCTGCAGGTCGAACGCCGGGGGCCGGGTGGGGAAGGGCTGCGTGGGCGCCGCCTGCTCGCCGGGCACGGTCGACGGCGGCACCGGCCGCTCGTCGATGGGCCAGACCGGCTCGCCGGTCGCGCGGTCGAACACGTAGGTGAACGCCTGCTTGCTCACCTGCATGATGGCCTTGATCGTGCGGCCGTCGACGGTGATGTCGCCGAGCACCGGCATGGCGGCGAAGTCGTAGTCCCAGATGCCGTGATGGATGGCCTGGAAGTGCCAGACGCGCGCGCCGGTCTGCGCCTCCACGCAGATGATGCTCTCCGCGTACAGGTTGTCGCCCGGCCGCTCGCCGCCGTAGAAGTTGTTGGTCGGCGTGGAGGTGGCCATGTACACGTAGTCGAGCTCCGGGTCGTACGCCATGCCGGCCCAGACGTTCGCGTTGCCCGTGTACTCGGCGGAGCCGTTCAGCCAGGTCTCGTAGCCCGACTCGTACTCGCGCGGGATCGTGTGGAAGGTCCACAGCTTGCGCCCCGTCCGCACGTCGTACGCCTGCACGTCGCCGGGCGGCATGCGCCGCGTGCGCGAGGAATCGCCGATGGAGTTCCCGATGACGACGATGTCGCCGGCGACCAGGGGCCGCCGGGCCGAGAAGTTGGTGCTGCGCACGACGTCCCGGATGCCGACGGTCAGGTCGACCTTGCCGTCGTTCCCGAACGCCGGGTCGGGCTGGCCGGTCCGTGCGTCGAGCGACAGCAGGTAGGCGTCGGCGGTGCCGATCAGCAGCCGCTCCTCGGTGCCGTCGGTCCAGTAGCCCATGCCCCGCTGCAGGAACCCGCCGTTGTTCGGACGCCCGAGCCTGTAGCTCTCGGGGTCGTGCACCCAGCGGACCTCGCCGCTGGCCGGGTCGAGCGCGGAGATGATGCCCAGGCCCGTGATGCTGTAGAGCTGGCCGTTCACCATCAGCGGCGTGTCCTCGTTGCGGGACCGCCGCAGGACTGGATCGTCCTGGAACGCGAGGTCCGGCGACGGGTAGCGCCATGCCACGCGGAGCTGCTGGACGTTCGCCCTGGAGATCTGGGTCAGCGGCGAGTACTTGTGGCCGTCGACGCTGCCGGCGTAGTGGCGCCACTCGCCGGGCTCGCCGTCCTGCGCCAGCGCGGGTGCCGCCACGGCACACAGTGCCAGAGCGGCAGTCAGCGCTGCCGCCCGAGGCCGCGTGCGCGCCAATCTGCGAACGAGACGGTGCGTGCCCATCATCAGTCTGCCTCCGCGCTCCTGTCCCGGCGGCCTGTCGTGCGGCGCCGGCCTCCCCCGGATCATGGCACATGCCGCAGCGCGTCACCAAGGCGACGCCGGGCTCGGGTCGTGCATCGCCACAGCTTCGCCCCGGCGGCCCGAGCGCCCCTCAGAATGCGATGCGCTCGATGTCCGGCACCGCGTCGAAATGCGTGTCGTCGCTCAGCACCGGCAGACCGTGCTGGCGGGCGAGGGCGGAGATCCAGGCGTCGTTGATCGGGATCGGGTTGCCGGCGCGCTTCAGCTCCAGGCGGATGTCGGCGTAGACGCCGGCGGTCGCGTGGGTGACCACGGCAATATCGGCCAGCGGCAGGTAGCGGCGCAGCCAGTCCTCGTAGCGCCGGCGATACCGCGACTGGCGAACGCCGAAATAGTATTCCCCGAGGACGATGCTGGGCACGACGAGGCGGCTGGCGGACCGCAGCGCCGCGCGGGCCGCCGGGCGTCCCTCCGCCCACGCCGACAGGGCGTTGGTGTCGAGAATCACGCGATGTCGTCAGGCGCCAGCGTCTCGAATTCTTCCTCGATGACGCCGGCGAGGCGGCGGTTCTCGACCGCGAGATCGGCCAGCGCTCCGAACCCGGCCATCCAGGGCGCCTCCCGTCCGACCCGGGCGCGGTCGGCCGCGTCCCGGCGAAGCCGGTCCTCGAGGGCTTCGGTGAAGAGCTGCTTCAGGGTCATGCCACGGCTGGACGCGAGCACCTTCGCCTGCCGGAACGTGGTGTCGGGCAGCTCGATGGTCGTCTTCATGTCGCCATATTTCCATATTTACGGGAAGGCGGTCAATTTTCCGTGGTATTTTTGGAATTGGCTGGCTAGCGGAGGGTAGCGGATGAACTTCGAGTTTCAGGAATGGGTGCTGGTGTCAGTCGTGGCCATCAATCTGGTCGCGCTGATCGGGTTTTTCTTCACGAAGCAGTCGGGATTCTCCAATTCCTCGACGAGCACCCTGCTCCTGTTGCTCGTGGTGGGGTCGGGCGGCATTCTGCTCGCGTCCGGGAACCTGCCCGGCGAGCTGCGGCAGGTGTTTGCGAACATCTTCTTCGCCGTCATCGGCTTTGCCGGCGGTCTCTTCGCCGGGCGGCGGTCCGGAGCGGAACCGCCCGCGGCCGCCAGCGACGCAGGCGGCGCCGACGCAGGCGGCGGCTCCGGCTTCGCCGGCTAGCGGACGCCGGGCGCTCGGGGCGCAGCCCCGTCTTGATGCAGCGGCGGCGCAGACGCCGCAAGGCGCGCACAGCGCGCCTCGGCGGGAGCGGCGCGGGGCGAAGGGGTCCCCGCAAGCGAACGCCGGGGGTTCGGGGCGCAGCCCCGTCTTAATGTAGCCGGCTAGGCCAGTGCGGCCAGGGTCGCCGTCAGCAGGCGGTAGAAGCGGCCCACCGACTCGATGTGCACGCGCTCGTCGGGCGAGTGGGGGAACTCGATGACCGGGCCGAACGAGATCATGTCCATGCCCGGCACCTTCTTGCCGATGATGCCGCACTCGAGCCCTGCGTGAATCGCCTTCACGCCGGGCGCCGAGCCCAGCTCCCGGGCGTGGACGGTCTTGACGACCTCGAGCAGCGGCGAGTCGAGGTTCGGCTTCCAGCCCGGATAGGCGGGGCGCTGGTCCACGTCCGCGCCGGCCAGCTCGGCGGTCGCGCGGATGCGGCGGCGGAGCGCTTCGAGCGCGGCGTCGATCGACGAGCGGGAGCTCGTTGTGATCACGAGCCCCCCGTCGGCTGCCTTGACCGTGGCGAGGTTGTTGCTCGTCTCGACCAGGTCCGGGATCTCGTAGCTCATGGCGTCGACGCCGTGCGGCAGGCTCGCGATCAGCCGCAGGACGGTCGTCGTGGCCTCGTGGGTCCAGGCGGTGTCCGCGCGGTCCGCGTCACCGACCGCCAGCGCCATGCCGGGGTCGGCCGGCCGGTACTCGTCCCGAATCGCGGCGAACTCCTCGCGGATGGCGGCCACGGCGCCCTCGCGCCCGGCGGCGCCGACCACGACCGTGGCGAACGCCTCGCGGGGGATGGCGTTGTGGGCGCTGCCGCCCTCGAGTCGGCTCAGACGGAACGGGGTCCGCGGCTGGGCCGCCCAGAGCGCCCGCGCCAGCAGGGCCACGGCGTTGCCGCGCTGCAGGTGGATGTCGCAGCCGGAGTGTCCGCCCTTGAGGCCGGTCAGCGCCAGCGGCACCGCGACCTCGTCGTCGCGCGCCGCGGCGGCCGCGGTCGCGAGCGTTATGCGGGTGTCGCCGCCGCCTGCGCAGCCGACGTAGACGAGTCCTTCCTCCTCGGAATCGAGGTTGATGAGGCGCCGTCCGGCCAGCAGGGCGGCATCGAGCTGCGCCGCGCCGGTGAGGCCGGTCTCCTCGTCGATCGTGAACAGCAACTCCAGGGGGCCGTGGACGAGGTCGCCGGCCTCCATGACGGCCAGCATGGCCGCGACGCCGATGCCGTTGTCCGACCCGAGCGTGGTGCCGGTTGCCTTCAGGTAGTCGCCGTCCCGGCGCGGCACGATGGCGTCGGTCGCGAAGTCGTGGGCGACGTCGGCGTTCTTCTCCTGCACCATGTCGAGGTGCGACTGGAGAATGGTGACCGGCGCCGCCTCGCGCCCGGCGGCGGCCGGCTTGCGCACCACGACGTTGCCGGCCGCATCCACCGCGTGCTCGCAGCCGCAGCGCGCCGCGGCATCCACGACGTGCCGGCGCATCCGGGCCTCGCCCCGGGAGGCGCGCGGAATGGTCAGGATCGTGTCGAAGTGGCGCCAGACGGCCCTCGGCTCCAGCGTCGCGACGAACGTCATGGCTACCCCTTCACTCGGCGCGTACCTCGACGGTCAGCGACACGAAGGTCGTGGCGGGGATGCGCGGCCAGCCGGCCTGGTTCATGTCGCCGTCGTTGACGGCGGCCCGCAGCTCGTACGTCCCGGGCCGGCTGAACGTGGCGCGGCTGCTGAACTCGCGGCCGGCGAAGGGACCGTCGGCCTCGGGGAACGCCGTGCGGGGGGGATCGAAAGCAACGGCTCCCGGGCCGCGGTACCGGAGCCACCGGACATGGCCCGGCCGGCGCGCCGTCACCGGCAGCCCGTCGTCGCTGACGGTGGCGGTCAGCGTGACCGGCTCGCCGACGGCAACGGACGCCCGATCGGCGGTCAGGCTGACGGCCGGGGGCGTGTTGCCTCCCGGCGGTCCCTGCAGGGCGTAGAGGTCGAGCAGCGTGCCGACGGCGCGGTCCGTCCTGCCGTGGGCGGTCACCGTCCACACGACCTCGTCGTCCTCGCCGAAGTCGGCGGGCAGCGACACCCGGAACACGTAGTTCTCGCGCCGGGCGACCGCTCCGCCCTCCCGCCGGCGCGGGAGGAACACCGCCGGCTGGCCGCGGTCGGGCCCGCCGGGCTCGATGCGGTTGTCGGGCCCGACCGGCACGTGCAGCACCTCTTCGTAGTTCTTGTTCAGGTAGCCGAACCACATGTCGACGGTGCCGTCGGGGTTGCGGATCCAGCCCTCGTACAGCGGCGCCACGTTCTGGCCCCGGTTGTACTGGATCTGCGTATCGAGAATCTCGACCTGCTGGGCGGCGGCGGCCGGGGCCAGCAGCGCCAGCACCGCCAGCGCGGCGGCGGACGCCGGAATGCTGCAGCGCATCGTCGGGCCTGCCCCTACGGCTGGCCGGGCGCGCCGGTGCCGGACGAGCCGACGTAGAACTGCGAGCCGTCGGGCAGGGTGATGTCGCGGGCGTTGGCGGTGTTCGAGCCGTCCTTGGCGCCGAAGCCGTCGACCACCAGCACGGTCCCGGCGGGGACCGAGTTCTTGTTGAGGCCGCGGCGGATCAGGGCGTTGGGCGCCCCGCACTCGATGGCCCAGCTCTCGACGTTGCCGTCGTCGTCCTCGACGTCGATGTGGATCCACGAGTGGGGGTTGATCCACTCGGTGCGGGTGACGGTGCCGAGCAGCTGCAGCGGCCGGTCGGCGTCGAACTCGGCCGAGAACGCGTGGTGCGCGGCCGCCGGCGGGGGAGCCAGCAGCAGACCCAGCCCGAAAATTGCAACAACAAAACCCATCGTACGCATTGTTCTTGTCCTCCTGCCTGCCTGCCTCAGGGAGCCGCGTCGGCCTCGATCAGCGAGTCGAGGAAGAAGTCGACGCAATCGTAGTCGAGGATCTGGAGGTTCTCCTCCAGGCGCCGGTACAGCGGCATGCGGATCGTCCAGGGCTCCGTGAACACCTCCGGATCCTCGATGGTCGCCTCGTACATGAGGTGGTTCTCGCCCATCGGCGTGAGGCGCTCGACGACGTGGAGCTGGTTGCTGTGGTAGTTCCCGGCCGCGTCGAACCAGGTCTGGTCGTTGAAGTGCGTCGTGTCGATGACCAGCGTGCCGTCTTCCCAGTGTCCCCGCGAATCGCCCATCCAGAAGTCGTTCGGCAGCGGGTGCGGGCTGCCGTCCGTGTAGATGATCCGCACGGTATGGGCGAACTCGAAGGTCATCACCAGGTAGTCGGGCGTCTGGATGATCCGGAACGGGAACGGCATGTACATGATGCGCGGCACGCCGGGCAGGAAGCACTGGCGCACCGGGTCGTCGGTCAGCCGGTTCTCGTAGTTCGCCTGGCGCTGCGCCAGCGCGTCGTCGCGGTACGGGATCGAGCCCTCGACGACCACGCTCAGGCCGGCCGGCACGCCGTCCTCGGCGTTGTGGTCCTCGAGGTTCCAGGAGGCCGCGTTGACCGCCTGCCAGATGCCGCTCAGATCCGGATGCTCCGCGGCCGCCTCGGCCGCCTCCTGGCCGGCTGCCGGCGCGGCGGCCTCGGCCGCGGCGCCGGGCGCCCGCAGGTACTCGATGGCCTGGGCCACCTCCTCGTCGGAGAGCTCGCGGACCGAGATGGGCGGCATCTCCCCGTAGCCTTCGCGGACGATGGCCAGCACGTAGTCGGCGTCGTAGCCCAGCGGCGCGAGGCCGGGCCCCAGGCCGCCGGCTCCCTCGGGCCCGTGACAGATCGCGCAGACCTGCTCGTAGGCGGCCTGTCCGGGGTGCTCCTGCGCCCAGGCGGCTGGCACGGCCGCCAGCAGGCCGATGAGGCAACCGGCCGCCGCCGCGCGGGTCGTTCTCTTCCGCGGGTGAATCGTGATCCTCGTCATCTGGGGAAACCTCCAGCTCTTCTTGTCGGGACGTTACGATGGCTGCTCGGGTCGGGCGAAGGCGACGAGCGCGGCGTCCGGGCCGGCGCCGGTCGCGATGACGACGAACTGCCGCCCCGACCGCGCCCGGTAGGTCATCGGGTTCGCACTCGTCCGGAACGGCGTCGCACCGCGCCAGATCTCCTCGCCCGTCGCCTTGTCGAACGCATACAGGTACGGGTCGCCGCCGCCGAGCAACACCAGGCCGCCCTTCGTCACCAGCGGCCCGGGGTTGCCGGGCGTGCCGAGCCGCTCCGGCAGCTCCACGCCCCGCAGCAGCGGGTGGTTGCGCATGACACGGCTGCCCTCGCCGAAGGGCACCTTCCACGCGATCTCGCCCGCGTTCAGGTCGATCGCCACCAGATAGGCATACGGCGGCTTGATCAGCGGAATCGGCCCGAGCCGGCTGCGCGCGACCCGGGCGGCGCCCGGCCGGTCGGCGAGCTGAAAGATCATGGCCGCGGCGCCGTGGGGGCAGTTGTTGCTGTAGTCGACGTCCACGTCCGGATCGTCGCCGGTGTTCAGGCACACCTGGTTGGTGTCCGTGCCTTCCGACGTCCGCACGTAGAGCAGGCCGGTCTGCGGGTCGAACGCCGCGCCGCCCCAGTCCGCCCCGCCGCTGGTGGTGGGCCGCATCAGCGTGCCGCGCAGGCTCGGCGGCGTGAACAGCGGGCCCAGCCGGAACCGCTGCATCTCCTCGACCGCCAGGGCGTGGATCTCCGGCGTCAGGTCGTTTGCATCCTCCAGCGACACGCCCTGGCCGCTGAATGGCGGCGGCTTCGTCGGGAACGGCTGCGTCGGATACAGCACCTCGCCCGGCACGTCCGTCTCCGTGTCCACCGGACGCTCCTCGATCGGCCACACCGGCTCGCCCGTCACCCGGTCGAACACATACGTGAAGCCCTGCTTCGACACCTCCGCCACCGCGTCGATCTCGCGGCCGTCCACCGTGATCGTCACCAGGTTCGGCGCCGAGTTGAAGTCGTAGTCCCACACCCCGTGGTGCACCGCCTGGAAGTGCCACTGCCGCTCGCCCGTGCGCGCGTCCAGGCACACCAGCGACTCGGCGAACAGGTTCGCCCCCAGCCGCCGGCCGCCCCAGTAGTCGCCGCTCGGCGTGCTCGTCGGCACGTAGAGCAGGCCGCGCTCGGCGTCGAGCGACATCAGTCCCCACACGTTGGCGTGGCCCGTGTAGCGCCACGACTCGTCCTCCCACGTGTCGGCCCCGAAGTCGTCGTTCGACTGCGGGATGGTGAAGAACACCCAGCGCCGCTCGCCCGTGCGCGCGTCGTAGGCCTGCACCGTCCCCGGCGGGTCGAAGCGCCGCTGCACCCGGTCGGGAACCCGGCTGCCCACGATCACCAGGTCCTCGAAAACCACCGGCGGCGACGTCTGGTCGAAGTCGAAGCGGCTGACCGGACGGCCGTGGCCCTCGGTCAGCAGGACGCTCCCGCCGTCGCCGAAGCCGCCGTCCAGCTCGCCGGTCGCGGCATCGATGGCGTACAGCCGGTCGCGGCTGTTGAGGAAGATGCGTGCATCGTCGCCGTCGCGCCACCAAGCGATGCCGCGGTGCTTGAAGCCGCCCGGCCCGGCGCCGCGGGGCCCGCCCTCGTAGGCCCCGGGATCGAACGTCCACAGCTCGGCGCCCGTCTCCGCGTCGAGGGCCGCCACGCGCGTGTACATGGTCGACACGTACAAGATGTTGTCGACCATGATGGGCGTGGCCTGGAAGGCGCCCGGCCGCGTGCCGAACTCCGCGAGCGGCAGCTCGTTCGGCTCCCACTGCCAGACGATCTCCAGCTCGCCGACGGTGGCGGCGGTGATCTCGTCGGCGGTCGAATACTTGGTGTGCGCCTGCTCGGAGCCGACGTACGGCCACTCGATCATGCCGTCGGGCGCCTGGGCTCCAGCCGGCGCGGCAGACAGGACCAGGAGAGCAGTTGCTGCGGCGAAGCGTTTCATGCGGAGCATCCTGACTGTGAACGGGACCGTGCTTTCGGGCCGGTATTCTATAGTATTACGCACGGCGCGGGCGAGTTCCCGGCGTCGTGGTCCGCACCATGCCGGACGCCGTCGCGCCCGACCGGCCGGCGGTCCGCCGCCGCCGGCTGCGCGGCTCCCGGCGAGACCCTGAATCACGCAAGACAACCAGGAGAAGAAGCAATGTTCCAATGCATGACGCGGACCGTACGACCGGCGCTGATCGCCCTCGCGGCTGTCGGGGCCTTCGCCGCGGCCGGCGCCCCGGGCGCGGCCGCCCAGGGAGCGGCGGCCGACGTGCCGACCTACGAGCTCGATCCGTCGTTCCCGCCGGCGCTGCCCAATGGCTGGGTGATGGGCGTCCCGACGTCGGTGGCGGTCGACGCGCGCGACCACGTGTGGGTGCTCTCGCGGCCCCGGACCGTTCCCGAGGAGCAGTCGGCCAACGCGGCGCCCGCGGTGATGGAGTTCGATGCGAACGGGGCGTTCGTGCAGGCGTGGGGCGGGCCGGCCGAAGGCTACGACTGGCCGGACACCGAGCACGGCATCTTCGTCGATCACCAGGACAACGTCTGGATCACCGGCATCAACCCGCGGGCCGGCAACAACGTGTCGGACCGGGCCGACGACATGATTCTCAAGTTCACCCGCGCCGGGGAGTTCCTGTTCCAGAAGGGCAGCTACGGCGCGAGCGGCGGGAACGCCGACACCGACAATCCGCGTCAGCCCGCGGACGTGGCGGTGTACGCCCCGACCAACGAGGCCCTGGTCGCCGACGGCTACGGCAACCGCCGGGTCTGGGTGCTCGACGCGGACAGCGGCGCCTACAAGCGGCAGTGGGGCGCCTTCGGCAACGAGCCCGAGGATGCGTACGACATCGGCGTGGCGCGGCCCGCTCCCGCGCCGCGCGAGGACCCGCTGGTGACGATGGGCACGGGGCCGGAGCAGTTCGGCATCGTGCACGGCCTCGGGGTGTCGAGCGACGGGCACGTGTACGTGGCCGACCGCGGCAACCGGCGCATCCAGGTCTTCACCGTGGCCGGGGACTACGTGAAGCAGGGCTTCGTGAATCGCAGCGGACCCGGGCCGAGCACCGTGGCGCGGATCGCGTTCTCGCCCGATCCCGAGCAGCGGCTGATCTACGCCAACGACTTCAACAACGGCAAGGTGTGGCTGATCGACCGCCAGACCCTCGAGACGGTCGGCGAGTTCGGGTCGCTGGGCAGCGAGCCCGGCCAGTTGACGAATCTGCACCATATCGCCGTCGATTCGCGGGGCAACGTGTTCGGTGCCGAGGTGGGACGGAACCGGCGCGTCCAGAAGTTCAGGATCGCCGGCAACTGAGACGCCGGCGGCCGGGCGCCCGGGCAGTCGGCGGCGCCGCGCCGCGATTGCCCGGGTGGGCGGCCCTGCTGTCGACGCCGGCGCCCGCGGGCGGTCAGCGCGGCGCGCCGAAGAGCGTCAGGTCGATCGCCTCGCCCATCGCCCGATAGCCCTCGTCGTTGAGGTGGAGCCAGTCGCCGGGGTGGTACGGCGGCAGGATGCGGCGCGGCTCGGCGGAGTCCCGCACGACAGCGTCGAAGTCGATCACCGCGTCGTACTCCCCGCTGTTGCGGATCCACTCGTTCACGGCCTGCCGCCTGGCCTCGCCCGCCTCGGTGAAGTACAGCGCGCCCTCGAACGGCGTCAGCGTGCCGCCGTAGATCGTGAGGCCGTGCGAGCGCGCACGCTGGATCAGCGCGCGGTGGCCGGCGATCAGCTCCTCCACGGTCGGTGTCGCCGCGTCCCCGGCCATGCCGATGTCGTTGATCGATGCCAGGACGACGACGTGCGTCACGCCCGGCTGGAGCAGCACGTCGGGATCGAAGCGGCCGAGCGCGCTCGGCCCGAAGCCGGCGTTCGGATTCGGGGCGCCGGCGCCGCTGCCGGCCGCCGTGCCGAACGCGCCGTCGTCGCCGCGCAGGAGGCGGTTGCCCGAGATGGCGACGTTGAGCACCGCCGGCGCGTCGGGACCCAGCTCGGCGGCCAGCCGCTCGGCCAGGACGTCCGGCCAGCGGCGGTCGGTGTCCGCGGTCGATCCGAAGCCTTCGGTGATCGAGTCGCCGAGCGTCACCACGACCCGCGCCGCGGGCGTGGCCGCGACCTCCACCCGCGACAGGTACAGCCACGACTGCAGCGTGGCCTCGACCGGCATGTCCTCCGCCCCGCTGTGATTGCCGGCGGGGGAGACGTAGCCCGTCGTCCAGGCGCCGCGTAGCGTCGACGCCGGCGAGCCCGCCGCCCGGTTGTCGCCGGGCAGGTACAGGTCGACGGCGAGGTGACCCAGCGCCGGCACGGCGAGGTCGACGGCGTCGCTGAGGACCGTCGAGCCCGCCGCGATGGCGACGCCCGGCCGGCCGCCGAACGTGAGGGCTGCGCCGGCGCCCGGCTCGATCGCCGGGCCGGCGGTCCGCACGGCCACGTGGGCCGCGCCGACCTCGAGCGGCGCCGTGCCGAAGACGTTGGTGAACGCGACGCGCAGGCGGGAGCCGCCGATCGTCGCCCGCACGATCTGCCGCAGCGTCTGATTGCGGACGTGCGCCAGCGGTCCGAACAGGTCCTGGCCGGCGCCCTGGGCCTGGCTCGCCGCGTCCGGGGGCGGCGGCGCCTGGGCCTGCAGGCCGGCGGCCCACGTGCCCGCCCAGTGCGCGCCCGGCTGGGCGGCCGCGGCCGGCGGCCGTGCGGCCACCGGCAAAGCGATCAGCAGGGCGGCCAGCGTCGTGCGCGACCAGCGGCCGGCGGCGGCGAACGGGCTGCGTCGGATCACGTTGCTCTCCTCAGGGTGCGGTTGCTCGACGGGGCGGCCAGTGTACAATTTCCGCGGCGGCCGCTTGGCGGCGCCGCGTTGAACCGGATCGTCAAAGAACGGGGATGAGGAAACTAGCATGCGAAGGTTCCTGATACTTGCAGCGGTCGGCGCATTCCTGGTCGCGGGTTGCGGCTCCGAGCCGAGCGGGCCGCCGCTGCGGCCGGTGGCCGACGTCAGCCAGCTCATGAGCATGATGCTCGATCCGGCGGCCGATGCCGTGTGGGACTCGTCCGGCACGATCATCACTGCCGAGGGCCGTCACGAGTGGGAGCCCGAGACCGACGAGGATTGGGCGGTCGTGGCCAACGGGGCGATGACCATCATCGAGTCCGCCAACCTGCTGATGATCGGCGACCGGGCCCGGGATCAGGAAGGCTGGATGCAGCTCTCCCAGAACATGTCCGACGCGGCCATGCTGGTGCACGAGGCAGCCGAGGCCCGCGACGCGGAGCTGGTCTTCGAGCTCGGCGAGACGCTGTACCGCTCCTGCGACCGCTGCCACAACCTGTACTGGGTGGGCGACGAGGATCGCGGGCGCGTGCGCGAGGACGCCCCCGAGTCGCAGTAGCGTTCAGGCGCTCTCTCCGGCGCAGGACCGCGCACGCCTGCAGGACTCCTGGGAGTCTGCGCCGTAGAACCGCGCAGACTCCGCAAGGCGCGCACCGCGCGCCTCGGCGGGAGCGGCGCGGGGCGAAGGGGTCCCCGTAAGTGGACGCCGGGGGTTCGGGGCGCAGCCCCGTCTGATTGAAGCCTAGGCCGTCCGGGCCGCGTAGCGCACCGCCTGGTCCGCGCGGGCCGCGCCGCTGCGCGCGGCCGCCTTCCCATCCTGGGCGGCGGGCAACCGGATGCGGAACCGGCTGCCGCCGCCGGCGGCCGGTTCGTACGTCAGCTCGCCGCCGTTGGCCTCGACGGCCCACTTCGCGATCGCCAGGCCCAGACCCGCCCCCGCTTCGCCCGACCGATGGTGGCTGCCGCGGTAGAAGCGGTCGAAGACGCGCCGGCGGCGCTCGGCGGGGATGCCGGGACCCGTATCGCGGACCTCGATCAGCGCCTGTCCGCCCGCCGCCGAGGAACGTAGGTCGATGCGCCCGCCGGCCGGCGTGTACTTGATCGCGTTCTCCACCAGATTGATCAGCGCCTGCCGCAGCACGAGCCGATCCCCCAGGCAGCGGACCGCCGCCGGCCGGTCGACGGTCAGCGACTGGCTCTTCTCCTCGGCGAGCACGCCGAGGTCGGCGGCGACGTGCTCGGCCAGCTCGCCCAGCTCGATCGCATCGGTCGAGAGCTCGACCTCGCCGAGGTCGGCGCGCGAGAGGGTGAGCAGGCGGTCGACGAGGCTGGCCAGGCGACCCGCGTCCTCGAGCATGCTGCCGATGACTGCCCGGTAGCCGGCCTCGTCGCGCCGCTCGCGCAGCCCGACCTCGCCGACGCTCCGGATGGCGGTGAGCGGGGTCCGCAGCTCGTGCGAGACGTCGGCCGTGAACTGGCGCATCTGATCGAACGACGATTCGAGCCGTCCCAGCGTCGCGTTGAACACCGCCGCCAGCCGGCCCAGCTCGTCGCGCGGGTTGTCGACGGGCAGGCGCTCGCCGAGCCGGTCGGCGGTTATCGCGCGCGCGCGATCCGCCATGCGCTCGACCGGAGCCAGCGCGCCCTTGGCGAGCCAGTAGCCGCCCAGGCCGGCGACGGCCACGCTCAGCGGGAGACCGAGGACGAGGACCAGCATGAGCTCGGCCAGCTCCTGCCGCATCAGCGATTCCGACCGGCCGACCTGAATGACCACGGGCTGGCCCGCGACCGTGGCCCGGCCGCTGAGGACCCTGAACGGGACGAGCTCGGTCGGCAACGCCGCGATGCCGCCGTCCGCTCCGTGCGCCAGGGCCTCGCTGCCCGGCACCGGCAGCCGTCTGGCCACGGCGGTCCGGAAGACGGGCTCCCCGTGCTCGCCGGAGACGACCAGCCAGGGATTGTCCTCGGCCCAGTCCTCGCCCTCGAACCAGGTGAGCCTGCCGTCCGGACCCTGCTGGGCCATCTCGGCGGCCCACCGGAAGTCGCCGCGCAACCGGTCGTCGAGGCTCTGCGAGGCGTTGCGGGCGACCAGGGCGAAGACGGCCGCCACGTACACCATCAGCACCAGCAGCATGACCGCCACGTGGGATACGGTCAGACGCACCCGCAGACTGCGCGGGAACCACCAACGGGTCATGGTTCACCCTCCCGCACGACGAAACCGACGCCGCGCACCGTGTGGATCAACTTGACGAGCCCGTCGCGATCGACCTTCCGGCGCAGCCGCGAGACGTGGACGTCGATGACGTTGTCCAGCGTCATGCTGCGGAAAGTGTCCCGCCAGACCTCGCGGGCCAGCGTGTCCCGGGAGACCACCCGGCGCTCGTGGCGCAGCAGGTACTCGAGCAGCTCGAACTCCTTGGCTGTCAACTCTATCGGCTGCCCGTCGCGCGCAACGCGCCGCGTCGTCAGGTCCACGTGCAGGCCGCCGACGCCCAGGCGCGACGGCGTCGACACGCGCCCGCGCCGCACGACGGCCTGAATCCGCGCAAGCAGCTCCTCGAACGCGAACGGCTTGACGAGATAGTCGTCGGCGCCGCTGTTCAGACCGCCGACGCGGTCGGTGATCGTGTCGCGAGCGGTCAGGATCAGCACGGGCGTGTCCACGCCGCCCTCCCGGAGCGCCCTGAGAATGTCGAGCCCGTCCCTGCCGGGCAGCCCGAGGTCGAGCAGGACGAGATCGAACGGCTCGGTGTTGCTCCGGAAGAATGCCGCCTCGCCCGTCGTCTCCACGGCGACCGCGTAGCCTTCCCCTTCCAGGCCTTCGCGCAGGGCCTCGGCCACCTTCTGCTCGTCCTCGACGACCAGGAGCCGCTGCTGGGGCCCGCTTCCGGACGCGGGGGAAGTTTCGTCGCCGGCAAGCATCGGGAAGTTCCTCGACTACTCTAATCCAAGCGACCGGGCCGTACGGCGCGGGCGGCGCCTGCCGTGCTTTGGCTGTCGCGGCTGTCTTGATAGAGTAGGGTGCAGCATGCGGGGCCAGGCACTCACGCTAGCCGTCGTGCTTGCGGGCTGTTCCGTCCTGAGTGTGCAGGTCGGCGCGCATCATCTGATCACCGAGGTCTACGACGTCGGCCGCACGGCGACGATCGAGGGCCGCGTCGACCGCTTCGTCTACCAGGATCCGCACTCCTTCGTGCACCTGCAGGTCAGCGGGCGGCGCGGCCGGCCGCTGACCTGGGCCGTGGAGCTCGAGGGGGCCACCCGGCTGCGCCAACTGGGCGTGAACGGCAGGACGCTGCGTCCGGGCGACCGGCTCACGGTCTGCGGCAATCCGGGGCGGGATGCCGGTCAGTACCGCCTGTTGATGCTGGCGCTCGAGCGGCCGCGGGACGGGCTGTCCGTGCGCCGCACGACCGAAGAGTGGCAGCTCGACTGCGCACGCTGAAACGGGATTCGACATCGTGACTTGACACCGCGTTCAGGCCGGGTAAACTATTTGCAAGGGGGTGAGTAGCACAATGCGCACAAGAACAATCGTAGGACTGGTCATGGTCGGGTTGGTGGCGCTGGCAGCGGCGCCGGTGGTCGCGCATCACGCCTTCTCGGCGGAGTTCGACGCGGACCGTCCGCTGCAGCTGACCGGCGAGGTCACGCGGGTGGAGTGGATCAACCCGCATGCGTGGATCCACATCCGGACCGCGGAGGGCCAGGACTGGATGGTCGAGGGCGGCACGCCGAACACGCTGTTCCGCCGCGGCTTCACGAAGGACTCGCTGCTGGTGGGCACCGAGATCATGGTCGACGGCTACCAGGCCAAGGACGGCACGAACAAGGCGAACGGCCGTGACCTGACGTTCACGGACGGCCGCAAGCTGTTCATGGGCTCGTCCGGCACGGGCGCCCCGCGCGACGGCCGCGACGCGACCGAGCGGTAGCACCCGCTTCGACCAGCGGTCGATTCACTTGAGCCTTGGGTGTCGGATGGCACCCAAGGCTTTTTTGTGCCTTTTCATGCCTTGACCGGCGCGGCCCGCACGGATGATAAACTAATACCCCCCTGCGGCAGGCGGTGGCCGCGGCGGGCATTCTTGAGGTGAGACCGTTGACGACTCAGCAGGCCGGGAGCCGGCTGGAACGAGAAGGGGGCAAGGGTGTGAACGGACCGCATGGAAGGACATGGGTCGGGCGCTGCGCCGCGGTGCTGGCATGCGCGGCGATGGCTGCGGGCGGCCCCGTCGCCGCCCAGGAGGGGCAGTCCACCTGGAGCGGGGTGTATACCGACGCGCAGGCTGCGCGCGGGGAGGACGTCTACAACGGCAGCTGCGCCGTCTGCCACGGCGACGACCTGGCCGGCAGCGAGATGGGGCCGGGATTGGCCGGCAATTCGTTCCTGGGATTCTGGGACGGCCTGTCGCTCGGCGATCTGTTCATGGTGATGAGCGTGTCCATGCCCCAGGACAATCCGGGCTCGCTCGACACGGCGGAGTACGTCGACGTCATTGCCTACATGCTGCAACGGAGCGACATGCCGACGGGCAGCGAGGAGCTTCCGGCGGATCAGGACGGGTTGCGCGCCGTCACGATCCAGGCCGCGGAGGGGCAGTAGGCGCCAGGCCGGGTGGGCCGGCCCGGCCGACGAGGAAGGAGGCCTCCGCGGCTGTTGACAGCGCGGCAGCCGGAAGGGTATAAGACAGTCCGCACAGGGGTGCGGGGGCGCCGTTCCGGCGGCGCCAGCTACCGAAGTCGTATCGTCACGAGAGTCCAGGGAGGAGAACCAGCATGCGAAATCGGCTCAATCACAAGGGCACCATGATGGGCGTGGTGGCCGTTACGGCGTTCATGGTCCTGCTGGCCGTGCAGTCGGTGCCGGCGCAGGATTACCGGGCGCCGCGGACCGCCGACGGGCGCCCCGATCTGAACGGGATCTGGCAGGCCCTTGGGTCCGCCCACCACGACATCGAGCCCCATGCGGCGAGCACCGCGCCCTCGCTCGAGATGGGTGCGCTCGGCGGCGTCCCCGCGGGGTTGGGGATCGTCGTCGGCGGCGAGCTGCCGTACAAGCAGGAGGCGCTGGCCCAGCGCGTGGCCAACCGGGAGAACCAGCTGCTGTACGACCCGGCTGTCCGGTGCTACATGCCGGGGGTCCCGCGGGCGACGTATCAGCCGTTCCCGTTCCAGATCGTGCAGACGCCCGAGTACACCCTCTTCGCCTACGAGTTTGCGAGCGCAAGCCGCATCGTCTACATGAACCGGCCCGACTTCGAGGCGCCGGCGGATGCCTGGATGGGCCATTCGCGCGGCAGCTGGGACGGCGAGACGCTGGTGATCGACGTCACGAGCCAGGTGCCCGAGACGTGGCTGGACCGGTCCGGCAACTATCACAGCAACTCCATTCGGGTCGAGGAGCGCTACACGGCTACCGGCGAGAACCACCTCCAGTACGAGGCGACGATCACGGATCCCGAGATCTACGAGCGGCCGTGGAGCATCAGCATGCCGCTCTATCGTCGCGTCGACGAGAACATGCAGCTGCTCGAGTTCAAGTGCGTCGAGTTCGTCGAGGAGCTGATGTACGGGCACCTGCGCAAGGGCTACGAGGGCGATCGCACCGGTCTGCCCCCGCTGTGGCCGAACCGGTAGGCGCGACCGACGCAGGTCGCAGGCTGGTGACAACGGACTCACGAGGGTCTTCAACGTATCAGGAGGATAGGAACCAATGCGCACAAGAACAATCGCAGGACTGGTGATGGTCGGGTTGGTGGCGCTGGCGGCGGCACCGGTGGTCGCGCATCACGCCTTCTCGGCGGAGTTCGACGCGGACCGTCCGCTGCAGCTGACCGGCGAGGTCACGCGGGTGGAGTGGATCAACCCGCATGCGTGGATCCACATCCGGACCGCGGAGGGCCAGGACTGGATGGTCGAGGGCGGCACGCCGAACACGCTGTTCCGCCGCGGCTTCACGAAGGACTCGCTGCTGGTGGGCACCGAGATCATGGTCGACGGCTACCAGGCCAAGGACGGCACGAACAAGGCGAACGGCCGTGACCTGACGTTCACGGACGGCCGCAAGCTGTTCATGGGCTCGTCCGGCACGGGCGCCCCGCGCGACGGCCGCGACGCGACCGAGCGGTAGCACCCGCTTCGACCAGCGGTTGATTCACCTGAGCCCCGGGCACCCTTGTGGCGCCCGGGGCTTTCGTTTGTACACGTGACGCAGGGTGGGTCGATGCCCTGCCGAGGCAGCCGTTGTCGCCTTGGCAGGGCATCGATGTGCCCGGACCGCGTCAGCTCGACGCCGTGCTCCTTGCAGGAGCCGATCGACACCTCGTTGAGAAACCCGCTGCCGTTGTCGGTGTCGACGTCCCGCAACGGAAACGGGAAGGCGCCGCGGAGCCGCTCCACCGCGTCGCCCACGACGCCTGCTTCACGCACGAGCAGGGAATTCCGAGGCAACAATGCTCGCCCGGCAGCAGATGAGGCGAGGCGATGCGCCGACAAGCAATTGTCGTTGATCAGGGGCGAGCTGGAACTCGCGCGGTGAGTGAAGGCGGAACCGGAGCGTGGGGAGCGCTCCCGGCGGCGCCGGACGGCGCCGCCGGGAAGGGAGTGCCGGGCTACCCGTCTCGCGTCAGGACAGTCCGATGAGGCGGGCGCCGATGGTGACGCCGAGGAAGATGCCCATCGAGGTCAGTGCGACGACCTTGGGCCAGACCGGGCCGAGCGAGCCCTCGTCGGCCGCAATGACCTTGCGCCGCACCGTGAAGATGAAGATCAGGCCCAAGAGCAGCATCTCCATCTTCCACCACCAGAACGGACTGTAGTACTGCTTGATCGACGTCGACGCCATCGTCGGCGTGCCCGTGATTGCCAGCGCCACCAGCCCCCCCACCAGCCACGGCTGCGCGTCCTCGGCCACCTGACGCAACGGCTGCGCCGTCAGACCCACGCCCAGCAGCCGCAGGTCCACCACCAGCAGAGAGCCCGAGAAAAACGCCACCGCCACCAGGTGCATCACCTGAATGAGCGGGCTGTACCAGACCGCCGACTGAAACGTCAGGCTCAGCGCGCTGCCTTCCATCCACTCGAAGAATTCCAGGACCATTGCGCCCTCGCCCTCTTACGGCGTCAACTCCAGGTCCAGCCACCACTGCGGAACCAGACCGCTGTAGGCAATCATGCGACCCGTC
Organism: Vicinamibacterales bacterium; assembly: GCA_963665465.1. Taxonomy (GTDB): domain Bacteria; phylum Acidobacteriota; class Vicinamibacteria; order Vicinamibacterales; family UBA8438; genus JAAXGX01. Next base: position 400,864 of record OY762226.1, on the reverse strand, counting down.
ACGATGACCGCCGCCCACAAGACCAGACCCAGCGCGCCGGCCACCCGCGCCGGCACCGGCGGCACGGGGTCGTTGTCCCACTTGTCCACCGAACGGTAGACCGTCCGGTGGAAATACATCGCGTTGGCCAGCGCCAGCAGCAGCAGCAGGTTCTTCATCCAGAACCAGAAGTTGCCGTAAAACCGCATCGGCTGCCCGTAGAACAGCAGGCCCCCGCTGACGACCGACATCGCCAGACCCACCATCTGCCACTTGAACAGGCGGTTCTGTATGTGCGAAACCGGGGTGTGCAGATTGCCCATCCCCGTCAGCCGCAGGTCCATCATCACCAGCAGACCCGCAATCACGCACATGCTCACCACATGCGACGTCAGCAGAATCGGATAGCCGTAGATCGACTCGCGCAATGCCGTGCTCATCGGCATCGCTTCCAGCCACTCGAACACGCTCCGTAACGACATCCGTAACTGCCTCCTGTCTCGGAAGCCGTGGCGAACGGCTCCCGGGGCTCACCCGCCTACTGGCAGCGCGGTTCCTGTCTGCTGTCCGGACCGTCGCGGTAGGTCTTGTGGCAGTGCGTGCACGAGTCGTTGACGTAGTTGATCGCGTCCCAGACCGCGTCGTAGTCCCGGGTGCGCGCACCTTCGAGCACCTTGACGGCGGATTCCTCGAGCAGCCGGGCGCCTTCGAGGTAGTCCGCGCGCTCGACCGGCGCCGCCACGCCGTTGTCGCACAGGCGGCCTTCCATCATGGCGAGCTTGGCGCCGTCGGCGAGGGCGACTGCCGCACCCTCGACCTCCTGCCAGCCGCGGTAGATCGCCGCGAAGCGGGCGGACGTCGAGCCCACGAGAGAGGCCACGGAGTCGGCGGCGGCGTTGTTGATGCTGTTGATCAACCGCTCCGCGAGGATGTCGCCGACGAGCTCGTCCAGCTGCTCGTTCATTCTGACCAGCTCACCGCCCGGCTCCACGGCCTGGGCGTCGAACAGCTTGTTGGCGTTCGGAAACATGATGCCGCGCATGAGCTGCGCGAGCGTCCCGATCGGCTCCTCGGTGAGTCCCTGGGCCAAGGCGGCGCCCGGCGCGAGCAGCAGCGACAGAACAAGCACACTAACGAGTCGTCTCACACTACACCTCCCAGCACGGCTGCTTCGTATCCTATCAGCGCCGCATTCTTCGTCAAGCCATGGCTGACGCCAAGGCGCCCGAACGCGCCGCAAGCGTACACCACGGTCCGGTAGGGGTCAACCGAGCGCAGGGGGCGCCGCGGTGCGCCCGCTGGCCGGCTACCGGGCGTCGGCGGTCCGGCTGTCGAGGCCCAGCTCCGCGGTCGCCAGCTCCCGCATGCGGAACTTCTGGACCTTGCCGGTGACGGTCATCGGGAATGCGTCGACCCGCTGCCAGTAGCGCGGGATCTTGGTGGTGGCGATGCGGCCGCGGCAGAAGGCGGTCAAAGCCTCGTCGTCGACGTCGGCGCCGGCCTTGAGCTTGACCCAGGCCATGACCTCCTCGCCGTACAGCCTGGAGGGGACGCCGATGACCTGCGCGTCCTCGATATCGGGATGGGTGTAGAGGAACTCCTCGATCTCGCGCGGATAGATGTTCTCGCCGCCGCGGATGATCATGTCGGTGAGCCGCCCGACGATGCGCAGGTAGCCGTCCTCGTCCATCACCGCCAGGTCGCGCGTGTGCATCCAGCGCTCGGCGTCGATGGCGGCGGCCGTCGCCTCCGTGTTGTTCCAGTAGCCGAGCATGACGCTGTAGCCGCGGGTGCACAGCTCGCCCGACGTCCCGCGCTCGACGACGCGGCCCGTCTCGGGATCCACCACCTGGATCTCGACGTGCGGATGCACGCGGCCGACGGTCGAGACGCGCCGGTCGAACGAGTCGCCCCGCCGCGTCTGCGTGGAGACCGGCGACGTCTCCGTCATGCCGTAGCAGATCGTGATCTCGCGGATGTTCATCCGATCGTGAACCTGCTTCATGACCTCCGCGGGACACGGTGCGCCGGCCATGATGCCGGTGCGCAGGCTGCTGACGTCGGTGCCGTCGAAGTCGGGGTGGTTGAGCTGGGCGATGAACATGGTGGGCACGCCGTAGAGCGAGGTGCAGCGTTCGGCGCTGACCGTCTCCAGGGTGAGCCCGGCGTCGAATGCCTCGCCGGGCACGACCACGCAGGCCCCGTGGCTCGCGCAGGCCAGATTGCCCATCACCATGCCGAAGCAGTGGTAGAACGGCACCGGGATGCAGACCCGGTCCGCCTCGGTGTAGGCCAGGATCTCGCCGCAGAGGTGGCCGTTGTTGAGGATGTTGTGGTGCGACAGCGTAGCCCCCTTCGGGGCCCCGGTGGTGCCCGACGTGTACTGGATGTTGATCGGGTCGTGGCAGTCCAGGCCGGCCTCGCGCCGCGCCAGCGCCGCGTCGTCCACCGCGGCGGCCTGCGCGAGCAGGGCGTCCCAGTCGTCGTCGATGACGACGACCTGCTCCAGGGGCGGGCAGCCCCCCCGCACCTCCGCCAGCAGGGCGCGGTAGTCGGTCGTCCGGAAGCCGCGCGCAAGCAGCAGCAGGCGGATCCCGGACTGGTTGAGCGCGTACTCCAGCTCGCGTGACTTGTAGGCCGGGTTCACGTTGACGAGGATGGCGCCGATGCGGGCAGTCGCGTGCTGGGTCAGCACCCACTCGTAGCGGTTCGGCGACCAGATGCCGACGCGGTCTCCCGCCTCGATGCCGCGCGCCATGAGCGCCTTGCCGAGCTGCGTCGTCGCGTCCCAGAGCTCGTCGTAGGTCGCCCGGTAGCCCTGCGAGCGCGAAACGAGCGCCTCGCGCTCGCCGAACCGCGCGACGGTCCGGCGCAGCATCGCTCCGATCGTCTCGTGCGACAGCGGGGCATCGGTCGACCCGCGCACGTAGGACGGCGTGTTCGTCATCGGCTGTCCGCCACGGATACCGCAGTACCGACACTATAATGGAAGGGCGGCGCCGGCCGCCCGCGGGGAGCGAAGACATGCGTCCCGGTTCGAGAGCAATCGGCGGCGTGCTGGCGATGCTGCCGGCCGCGCTGGCCGCCGCCGGCCACCCGCAACCGGAGGTGTTCCGCTCCGGCGTCGAGGTGGTGCAGGTGACCGCCACGGTGCGCGATGCCGGCGGGCGGCTCGTCGGCGATCTGGGCGTCGACGACTTCGAGGTGCTCGACGACGGCATCCCGCAGACGGTCACCCAGTTCCAGCGTGGCCGCGTGCCGGTCAGTCTGGGGATCCTGCTCGATGTCAGCGAGAGCATGTACGGCCAGCGCATGGGCGATGCGAGCCTGGCGCTCGATCGTTTCCTCGTCGACCTGCTCGAGCCGGCCGACGAGGTGTTCCTGATCGTCTTCAACCACGATCCCCGGCTCGAGGAGCCCTGGACCGTCGGCCCTGCGCGTCTGGGCGGACGGCTCGGCGGCGTGCGGCCGTACGGAGCCACGGCCATCTACGATGCGCTGGCGCTGGCGTTGCCCCTGTTCGGCAGCCGCACCCATCAGCGCGCGGCCGTCGTGCTGATCTCCGATGGATCGGACACGGCCAGCGACGTCGGGGTTGGACGCATCCAGAGCATGCTGCGGCGCTCGGACGCCTTCGTGTACGCGGTGGCGATCGACGCGCCCGAGTCGCGTCCAATCAACGACCGCGTGGACACGCGCGCCCTGCGCAGGATCACGGACGAGAGCGGCGGCTACACCGAGGTCGTCCGCGACAGCCCCGACCTCGCGCCTGCGACCGAGCGCATCGCCGAAGAGTTGAATCATCAGTACATGCTCGGCTACACGCCTACCCACCCGCCCGACGGCAGGTACCACCGCATCAGCGTGCGCGTGAAGAATCGCGACTACCGCGTGCGTGCGCGCCGCGGGTACGTCGCCGCGCCGGGACGGTTGCGCTAACGCGCCACGATGCCCGTTCTCGAGCTCGTCGACGTCCACCGGCGTTACGGCCGCGGCGAGCTGGCGGTGGCTGCCGTGCGGGGTGCGAGCTTCACGGTCGCCGCCGGCGAGTTCGTGGCGACCGTCGGTCCCTCGGGATGCGGCAAGTCGACGCTGCTGCATCTGTGCGGCGCCATGGACCATCCCACGCGCGGCACCGTGCGCATCGCCGGCCGCCCGGTGGCCGCCCTCGACGACGATGCGTTGACCCGCCTCCGCCGCCGCCACGTCGGGTTCGTCTTTCAGTTCTTCAACCTGCTGCCCACGCTGACGGTGGAGCAGAACATCGCGCTGCCCCTGCTGCTCGCGGGCACCCCGGCGTCCGCGGCGACCGACCGGGCGCGCAGCGCCGCGGCGCGCGTGGGACTCGCGGCCCGCGGCGGCCACTACCCGGCGCAACTGTCGGGGGGCGAAGCCCAGCGCGCCGCGGTCGCACGCGCGGTGATCCACCGCCCGCCGTTGCTGATTGCCGACGAGCCGACCGGCAACCTGGATTCCGGCAACGGCGCGCGCGTGCTGGATCTGCTGCTCGAGCTGAACGCGCGGCTCGGGACCGCGGTGCTGCTGGCAACCCATGACGACCGTGTGGCCGCGACGGCGGGACGCGTCATCGAGATGCGCGACGGCGCGATTGTCGCCGACGCGCCCGCCGCCACGGACCGTGCCGGGGCCCAGGGAAGCATCCGGTGAGCCTCTTCCGCTGGTTCATCCTGCAGGCCCTGCGGAGCGATCTGCCGCGCACCGGCGTCACGGTGGTCGGCATCGCGGTGGGCATCGCGGTCGTCATCGCCATCCGCCTGGCCAACGCCTCGTCGGTGCGCGGCTTCGAGACGGCCCTGGACGCCATGTCGGGCCGGACGTCGCTGGAGATCGCGGGCGCTGGCGTCGGCGTGGACGAGCGGCGCCTGGCGGAGCTGGGATGGCTGCGGGAGTACGGCCTGGCCAGCCCGGTCATCGAGGGTGACGTCCTGCTCGCGCGCGGCAGCGCCGCGGACGCCGGCCCCGAGCTGGTGCGGCTGCTGGGCGTGGACATCCTCCGCGACCGGTCCCTTCGCGACTATCCGCTCGTCGGCGAGGCGGACGCGGAAGCGTTCACGACCCGGCGGTTCCTGGCCCTGCTGACCGATCCGCAGGCGGTCGTGCTGACCGCGGAGCTGGCGCGGCGCCGCGGGTTGGACGTCGGCAGCCCGGTCGACCTGATCAGCGGCGATCGCCGCGTCGAGCTGATCGTGAGGGGGCTGCTGGGCCGCGAAGGGCCGGCCGAGGTGCTGGACGGCAACTTCGTCCTCATGGACATCGCCGCGGCCCAGCTGGCGCTCGACAGGCTCGGGCGCGTCGATCGGGTCGACGTCCGTCTCGCCGACGGCCTCGATGTCGCCGCCGCCGAACGGGCGATTGCCGGCCGCCTGCCGCCGGGCCTGACGGTGCGGCGCCCCGAGCGCCGGGGCGCCGAAGTCGAGAAGATGCTGGCCGCCTTCCACTTCAACCTGACGGCGCTGTCGTACATCGCGCTGCTCGTGGGCATGTTCCTGGTCTACAACACGGTCTCCGTGGCGGTGATCACGCGCCGCGCCGAGATCGGCATGCTGCGCACCGTCGGCGCCTCGCGGCGCATGGTCCTGGCGCTGTTCCTCGGCGAGGCGGCCGGTCTGGCGTTCGTGGGATGCGCCGCGGGGGTACCCCTTGGCTGGGTCCTGGCGCAGGGCGCGGTGCGCATGACGGCGTCGACGGTGAGCACGTTCTGGGTGGCGTCGGCCGCGCAGGTGCCGCCGCTCGCGGCCGGAGACGTGGCGCTGGCGTTTGCGGTGGGGGTGCCGCTGGCGCTGATCGCCGCCTTCCTGCCGGCGCGCGAAGGGGCCCGGCTCACGCCGCTGGGCGCGTTGCGGAACGAGGGCGAGCTGCTGCTGCGGGGGCGGCTGCCGAGGCGCTACCTGGGGGGTGCGGCGCTGCTCCTGGCAGCCGGCGCCTGGTGCGCGACCCGCCCGGCGGTATCGGGGTTGCCCGTGTTCGGCCTGCTGGCGGTGCTGGCCGTGGTCTTCGCGGCGGCACTGCTCGTGCCCCCGGCGCTGTACGGGCTCCGGCGCCTGCGCCTGCCGCGGCGCTGGATGCCGCTCGAGGGCGAGCTGGCGCGCACGAACCTCGGGGGCGCCATCCGGCGCGTCTCCATCTCGGTGGCGGCGCTGGCCGTGAGCCTGGCGATGATGGTGGCCATCGCGATCATGATCGGCAGCTTCCGCGAGACCGTCACGTACTGGGTGGGGCAGACGCTGCAGGCGGACCTGTTCATTGCGGCCGCCCGCCAGTCGCCGGTCGGCGCGCGCGCGACCGTCTCCGCCGACGTCGAGGCCGCGCTTGCCGGGCACGACGCCGTGCTGGCCGTGGACGGCTTCCGCGGCGTCGATCTGTCGCACGGCGACTCCCTGATCGTGGTCGGGGCCGGGCGTTTCGACGTCATGCTCGAGCACGGCAACCTGCTGTTCAAGGAGCCGTCCGACGGGCGGCGCGCGCTGGTCGAGGCGCGCGGGCGACCGGCCGTGGTCGTCTCCGAGAGCTTCGCGTTGCGGTTCGACACGGCGGCCGGCGACACGATCCGGCTGCAGACGGCGCGCGGCGAGCAACCCTTCCGGGTGACCGGCGTCTACTACGACTATTCGACCGACCGCGGTCTCGTGGTCATGGACGAGCCGACTTTCGCGAGGTACTACGGCGAGCAGCGTCCGTCGGGTCTCACCGCGTATCTCGCCGCGGGCGCCGAGCCCGACCGCGTGCGGCGCGAGGTGCTGGCGTCGCTGGGCGCCGATCGGCCCGTGTTCATCAACACGAACGCGTCGCTCCGGCAGGGCGTGATGCGGGTCTTCGACAGCACGTTCGCCATCACGTACGCCCTCGAGGCGATCGCCATCGGCGTGTCGATGTTCGGCGTCGCGGCGACCCTGCTGACCCTCGCGCTCGAGCGTCGCCGGCCGCTGGCGATCCTGCGTCTGGTCGGCGCCGAACGCAGGCACGTGCGGCGCATGATCGTCATCGAGGCGGTCCTGCTCGGGGCGGTCAGTCTCGGCATCGGCCTGGTCGTGGGCGTCCTCCTCTCGCTGATCCTGATCTACGTCATCAACGTCCAGAGCTTCGGATGGACCATTCAGTTTCACGTGCCGCTGGCCTTCCTGCTCCGGGCGGCCGCGCTCGTGCTGGGGGGCGCGGCGGTGGCGGGCCTGTATCCGGCCCGGCTGGCCGGCCGGTTCGATCCGGCGCAACGGGGAGCCGCGGGATGACCTGGGCGAGGGCGCTGCCGGTCGTCACGACGGTCGCCGCGCTGCTGGCCGGCCTGCAGGGTGCGGGCGGCGCGCAGGAGACCGAGTGGCGCCGGGCCCGTCGGGACCGCGCGCTCGAGCTGCCCCGCGACCACGCGAGCCATCCCGACTACCGCATCGAGTGGTGGTACTACACCGGCAACCTGGCGGCCGATGACGGCCGTCGCTTCGGCTATCAGCTCACGTTCTTCCGCGTCGGCGTCGACGCGCGCCCGACCAATCCCTCCCGCTGGGCGGTCCGCGATCTGTACATGGCGCACCTGGCCGTGACCGACGTCGACAGCGGCCGGCACCTGACGGCGGAACGGCTCAACCGGTCCGGCGTGGGGTGGGCCGGCGCCGCGACGGACACGCTCGACGTGTGGAACGCAGGGTGGCGGGTCGCGCTGGAGGGCACGGCGCACCGGCTGCGGGCGCGCGAGGACCCCGACGGCTTCGGCGTCGATCTGCGGCTGGTGCCGGTCAAGCCCCCGGTGGCGCACGGCAGCGGCGGCTACAGCCGCAAGGGAGCGCAGCCGGGCAACGCGTCGCACTACTACTCGCTGACGCGCCTCGAGACCCGCGGCCGGCTCTTCGTCGACGGCGCGGCAGTCGACGTCGAGGGTCTGAGCTGGATGGATCACGAGTTCGGCACGAGCTTTCTCGAGCCGTCGCAGCAGGGCTGGGACTGGTTCTCGCTGCAGCTCGACGATCGCACGGAGCTGATGGTCTTCGTGCTCAGGCGCCGCGACGGATCCATCGATCCGCACTCGGCGGGCACGCTCGTCGACGAGCACGGGCAGCCGACCCCGCTGGCGGCCGGCGACTTCCGCCTCGTTCCCGGCCGCCGGTGGTCATCCCCGGCGAGCGGCGCGGACTATCCGGTCGAGTGGCGCGTCGAGGTGCCGTCGGCCGGCCTCGCGCTCGATGTCCGGGCCGTGGTGGACGGCCAGGAGCTGCGCACCGGCGAGTCGACCGGCGTGACGTACTGGGAGGGCGCGGTCACCGCCGCGGGGACGCGCGGCGGCCGGCCGCTGCGGGGACGCGGCTACCTGGAGATGACGGGCTACTCGGGTCCGCCGATGAGCGAAGTGCTGCGTTAGGAGCCGCGGGGTTTCACCACGGGCTGCTAGGCCGAGGCGCCTTCCGATGTTCCGGGGTCGGGCGCGTCCGCCGGCTCGTCGTCGAGCAGGCGGACGACGTCGTCGAACGCCATCATGTTGATGGCGTCGTAGTCGGGCGGGCAGCCGAAGTCGCGCGGCTGGGGCGCCGTCGGGTTGCCGAGCGTCACGCACAGGCCGCAGCCGATGCACTTGTCGACGCGCACCGCGCACACCCAGCGGCCGTTGGCGTCCTGCTCCTCGACGATGCAGTCCTCGACGGGACAGGCGGCCTGACAGATCGAGCAGGCGTACGCCCCGAAGCAGCTGTCCGGGTCGATGACGGCTATGTTCTTCGGCGCCCGCTTGCGGGGCCGGTTCATGAGCTTGGTCCACATACGAGCCTCATTATACCCGATGCCCGGCCGCCTTCCGGTCACGCGCCGCGCCGGGGCCGCATCGTCACCAGCGGCACGCCGGGCTGCACCAGGTCGCCCTGCCGGCAGTGCACCGCGTCGACGACGCCGTCACCGGGCGCCCGAATCGTCAGCTCCATCTTCATCGCCTCGAGGACGACCAGCACGTCGCCCGTGCGCACGCTCTGGCCGGGCTCCGCGCGCGTGGCCACGACGGTGGCCGGCATCGGCGCGGCGAGCGCGGCATCCTCGTCGGGCCGTGCGCTGCGGGCCGCGGCGGCGACGGCGAGATCGAGCTCGAACGTGAAGCTGCAGCCGTCGGCGAACACCCGGCAACGGTCGCCGTCGTCCACGGTCCAGACGGCCATGCGGCGGCCGTCGACGGCCGCCCGGTAGGTGTTGCGGTCCAGGCGGGTCACGTCCACGGGCTCGGCCGCTCCCTCGACGCGCAGGGCGCCGTCCGGCGCGACCTCGACCTGGCGGCTGACGGTCCCGCTGCGGACCCGCAGCCGTCGGCTCCCGGACGTCATGGGCGTCCCAGCCGCCAGCCCGGCAGGTCGGTCCAGGGATCGCTCGCGCGGGCCGGCGCCGCCGCGGCGGTATCCGGACGGCCGCCGTCGCCGCGCAGGCGACTCGCCGCCGCGACTGCCAGCGCGGCGATCAGCGCTGAGCCGCCGGGCGGCTGCAGCAGCGCGTCGCGCTCCGCGTCGAGAAAGCCGGTGTCCAGCTCGCCGCGGACGAAGCGGGGGTGGCGCAGCACCTGCAACAGCAGGTGCAGGTTCGTCTCGACGCCGAGGATGGCATAGCGCCGCAGTGCCTCGACCATGCGCGCCAGCGCCCAGTCGCGACGCTCGCCGCAGGCGACCACCTTGGCCAGCAGGGGATCGTACTGCACCGGCACCAGGCTGCCTTCTTCGACGCCGCTGTCGATGCGGATGCCGGGGCCCGCCGGCTCCCGGTACAGCTCGATGCGGCCGGCCTGCGGCAGGAAGCCGGCCGCCGGATCCTCGGCATACACGCGGCACTCGATGCCGTGACCCCGCTGCCGCAGCGCGCTCTGGGTCCACGGCAGCCGGCCGCCGGCGGCAATCTCCAGTTGTCCCCACACGAGATCGACCCCGGTGGTCAGCTCCGTGACCGGATGCTCGACCTGCAGGCGCGTGTTCATCTCGAGGAAGTAGAAGCGGCTGCCGTCTCCGGCGCCCTCGACGAGAAACTCCACGGTGCCGACGTTGTCGTAGCCCGCCGTCCGCGCCAGCGCCGTCGCGGCGGCGGTCAGCTCCCGGCGCAGCGCCGCGGGCAGCGCCGGCGCCGGGCTCTCCTCGATCACCTTCTGATAGCGGCGCTGGATCGAGCACTCGCGCTCGAACAGGTGCACCACGCGGCCGCGGCGGTCGCCGGCCACCTGCACCTCGATGTGGCGCGGGCGCTGCAGGTGGCGTTCGACGTAGAGGGTCCCGTCGCCGAAGGCCGCCACGGCTTCGCGGCGGGTCTGGGCGATGGCGGCCTCCGTCTCCGCAGCCTCCCGGATCACCCGCATGCCCTTGCCGCCGCCGCCGGCCGACGGCTTCAGCAGCGCCGGGCAGCCGACCGCCGCGACGGCGGCCCGCAGGCCCTCGAGCGTCTGGTCCGCGGGCTCGCTGCCGGGCACCACCGGCACGCCGGCGGCGGCGGCCAGCCGGCGGGCATCGACCTTGGAGCCCGCGGCCCCGATGACGTCGGGCGACGGCCCGACGAAGCCCAGCCCGGCCTGCCCGCACGCCTCCGCGAACGCCGCGCTCTCGGACAGGAAGCCGTAGCCGGGGTGGACGGCGTCGGCGCCGGCGCGGCGCGCGGCGTCGATGATGCGCGCGCCGGCGAGGTAGCTCTCGGCGGGCGCTGCTGGACCGAGCCGCTCCGCGCGATCGGCGGCCGCGACGTGCGGCGCCGCCTCGTCCGCGTCCGAGTAGACGGCGACGGTCTCGACGCCGAGCGCACGGCACGTGCGCACGATGCGCAGCGCGACCTCGCCGCGGTTGGCGATCAGCAGGCGGCTGAACATCACATCCTGAACACGCCGAACGAGGCGTCGGGAACCGGGGCGTTGCCGGCGGCCGCCAGTCCCAGCGCCAGCGCCGCCCGCGTGCGGACCGGGTCGAGGATGCCGTCGTCCCACAGCCGCGCCGTGGCGTAGTACGGCGATCCCTCCCGCTCGTACTTCTCCAGGATCGGCGCGCGGATCGACTCGACGTCGGCGCTCGACAGCTCGCGCCCCGCGCGCTGCGCCTGGTCGCGCTTGACCGTGGCCAGGACGCCGGCCGCCTGCTCGCCGCCCATGACGGAGATGCGGGCGTTGGGCCACGTCCACAGCAGCCGGGGATCGTAGGCGCGGCCGCACATGCCGTAGTTGCCGGCACCGAACGAGCCGCCGATGATGACGGTCAGCTTGGGCACCGGCGTGTTGGCGACGGCATGCACCATCTTCGCCCCGTCCTTCGCGATGCCCTGCTGCTCGTAGTCCCGGCCGACCATGAAGCCGGTGATGTTCTGCAGGAAGATCAGCGGCACCTTGCGCAGGCTGCACAGCTGGATGAAGTGGGTGGCCTTGAGCGCCGACTCGGAGAACAGCACGCCGTTGTTCGCCAGGATGCCCGCGAGCATCCCGTGCACGCGCGCGAAGCCGGTCACCAGCGTGACGCCGTAGCGCGCCTTGAACTCGTCGAGCCGCGACCCGTCGACCAGCCGCGCGATGACCTCGCGCACGTCGTACGACTTGCGGAGATCGGCCGGCACGATGCCCAGCAGCTCCCGGGGGTCGTAGAGCGGATCCTCCGCCGCGGCGACATCGGGGATCCGCCGCGGCGTGCGGGGGATGGCCGACAGCACCGACCGCGCCAGGCGCAGCGCGTGATCGTCGTCGTCCGCCAGGTAGTCGGCGACGCCCGACAGCCGCGTGTGCACGTCGGCGCCACCCAGCTCCTCCGCGCTCACGTCCTCGCCGGTGGCCGCCTTGACCAGCGGCGGACCGCCCAGGAAGATCGTGCCGGTGCCCCTGACGATGATCGTCTGGTCCGACATCGCCGGCACGTAGGCGCCGCCCGCCGTGCAGGAACCCATGACGACGGCCACCTGCGCGATGCCGAGCGCGGACATCCGGGCCTGGTTGAAGAAGATGCGGCCGAAGTGCTCGCGGTCCGGAAAGACGTCGGCCTGCAGCGGCAGGAACGCCCCGCCGGAGTCGACCAGGTAGACGCACGGCAGGTGGTTGTCGAGCGCTATCTGCTGCGCGCGGAGGTGCTTCTTGACGGTGACCGGGAAGTAGGTGCCGCCCTTGACCGTCGCATCGTTGGCGACGATCATCACCTCGCGCTCCGCGACCCGCCCGATCCCGGTGACCAGCCCCGCCGCGGGCACCGTCTGCTCGTACATGCCGAACGCCGCCAGCGGCGACAGCTCGAGAAACGGGGACCCCGGGTCGAGCAGCCGGTCGATGCGCTCGCGCACGGGCAGCTTGCGCTGCTCGCGGTGGCGTGCCTGCGCGCCGGCGCCGCCCCCCTCGCGCGCGTCGCCCAGCCGCCCGTCGAGCCGCTCGACCAGCTGCCGCATGGCCTCGCGGTTCGCACGGAACTCGGGCGTATCGGTGCGGATCCGGGACTCGATCACGGCCATCGGCTGGGCAGGGGTGCCGCCGGGCGGGTGACTACCACCCGCAGCAGTCGGTCTTGTAGCCGCAGGCCGGACAGCGCCAGACGGCGTGCATCCGGAACATGCCGGCGCCGCACCGCTCGCAACTGACCGTCTCGTCGGCCTTGGCGGCCGCGGGCGAGGGCGCCTGCGGGGCACGCGTCGTCGGTCGCGGCATGCCGCGATTATAGACCGTGACCGCGTCGTCCGGCGGCCCGTGTATCATGCTGGCGAGGGGTCGTTGCACGGGAGCGCGATGCGTATCGCCTATCAGGGAGAGCCGGGTGCCTACAGCGAAGCCGCCGCGCTGCGCTTCAATCCGGCGGCCGACGTGGTGCCGCGGCCGTCGTTCGAGGACGTCTTCGCCGGCGTCGCGGAGCGGCAGGCGACGCACGGCATCCTGCCCATCGAGAACACCATCGGCGGCACCATTCACCGCAACTACGACCTGTTGCTGGAGCACGATCTCCCGATCGTCGGCGAGATCAAGCTGCCGGTCGTCCACCATCTGATCGTGCTTGAGGGGACCACGCTCGAGCAGGTGCGGCGGGTCTATTCGCATCCGCAGGGCCTGGCGCAGTGCGAGCGCTTCCTGCGCACGCTGCAGGACGTGGAGATCGTCGCGACCTACGATACGGCGGGCAGCGCGAAGATGATCCGGGAGGAGAACCTCCGCGAGAGCGCGGCCATCGCGTCGGAGCGCGCGGCCCGCGTCTTCGACCTGCAGGTGCTGCAATCCGGGATCCAGGACTACGCCGACAACATCACGCGCTTTCTCCTGGTCAGCCGCGAGGCGGTGCCCCTCGGGACGCCCGACAAGACGACCATCGTGTTCGCGGTCGCGAACGAGGCGGGCGCGCTGTTCAAGGCGCTGAGCGTCTTCGCGCTGCGGGGGATCGACCTGACGAAGCTCGAGTCGCGGCCGATTCCGGACCGGCCGTTCGAGTACCTCTTCTATGCCGACCTGGCCACGAACCGCGAGGACTTCCGGTGCGCCAGGGCCCTGATGAACCTCGCGGAGTTCGCCCCGTCCGTGCGCACGCTCGGCTCGTACCCCGCCTGGAGCGAGCCCGACGGCGGCGATCCGTAGGGCGCTGTCGAGTCATGCCGAATCGCCTGGCGGCCGAGCTGAGCCCCTACCTGCTGCAGCACGCGGACAATCCGGTGGACTGGCATGCCTGGGGGGAGGAGGCGTTCGCCCGGGCGCGCGCCGAGGAGAAGCCGATCTTCCTGTCGGTCGGTTACTCGACCTGCCACTGGTGCCACGTCATGGAGCACGAGTCGTTCCAGAATCCGGACGTGGCCGAGCTGCTGAACCGGCACTTCGTCGCGATCAAGGTGGACCGGGAGGAACGTCCCGACGTCGATCGCGTCTACATGACGTTCGTGCAGGCGACGACGGGCGCCGGCGGATGGCCGATGAGCGTGTGGCTGACGCCGGAGCTCAAGCCGTTCTTCGGCGGCACGTACTTCCCGCCCTCGTCGCGCTGGGGGCGTCCGGGATTCACCGAGATCCTGCGCGAGGCCGCCCGCTTGTGGAGCGAGGAGCGGCCGCGGCTGCTGGAGTCGGCCGAGACGCTGCTGGAGCGGCTCCGCGCGGTGCGGCCCGGCGCGGCCGGCGGCGCGGACGCGCGGATGGCCGGCACCGACACGCTGGCGCAGGGGGTGGACCAGTTCCGGCAGGCGCTGGACCGCGAGCATGGCGGATTCGGCCGCGCGCCGAAGTTCCCCCGGCCGCCGGAGCTGCTGTTTCTCCTTCGCGAGCACGCCCGGACCGGCAACCGCGAGGCGCTGGCGATGGCGGCCGACACCCTGCGGGCGATGGCCGACGGCGGCCTGCGCGATCACGTCGGAGGCGGGTTTCACCGCTACTCGGTGGATGCGCGCTGGCGCATCCCGCACTTCGAGAAGATGCTCTACGACCAGGCGCAGCTGGTGCTGGCCTACCTGGAGGCCGGCCAGGCCACGGGCGACCGCAGCTTTCTCGACGTGGCCGACGAGACGCTGGCCTACGTGCTGCGGGACCTGACCGGCCCGGAAGGCGCGTTCTACTCGGCCGAGGACGCGGACAGCGTCGAGCCCGGCCAGGCGGCGGACGCCGGCGCGCCCAAGGCGGAGGGCGCCTTCTATCTGTGGACGCAGCCCGAGCTGGAGGCGCTGCTGCAGGAGGACGCCGCCGTCGCGGTGCTGCGCTACGGCGTCGAGGCGGGCGGCAACGCGGTGCAGGATCCGACCGGGGAGCTGCAGGGCCGGAACCAGCTGTACTCGGCGCGCCCGGTCGACGAGGTGTCGCGGCTCTCGGGTCGGCCGCCCGAGCAGGTGCGGGCCGCCCTGGGCCGCGCCCTCGACCGCTTGCGCGAGGCGCGGGCCGGCCGGCCGCGCCCGCATCTCGACGACAAGGTGCTGACGGCCTGGAACGGCCTCATGATTGCGGCGCTCGCGCGCGCCGCGCACGTGCTGGAGGGGCGGCAGGACGACGGCGGCGCCGGGGGCGTGCGCGCCGCGGCGCTGCTCGAGGCCGCCGCGCGCGCGGCGCGGTTCGCGCAGGCGACGCTGTGGGACCCCGCGGCCGGCGTGCTGCTCAGGCGCTTTCGCCGGGGCCGCGCGTCGATTGCGGGTTACGGCGAGGACTACGCCTGCCTGATCTGGGGGCTGCTCGAGCTGTTCCAGGTCGACGGCGATGCCGGCTGGCTGCGCCTGGCTCTCGATCTGCAGGCGCGCCAGGACGAGCTGTTCTGGGATGCCGACGGCGGAGGCTGGTTCAACACGACGGGCGACGATCCGTCCGTGCTCCTGCGCATGAAGGAGGACTACGACGGCGCCGAGCCGTCGGTGGGATCGGTCTCGGCGATGAACCTGCTGACGCTGGCCCGTCTGACGGGCGACGGCCGCATCCGGGAGCGGCTGGACCGGGCGCTGGCGCGCCTCGGGCCGGGTCTGGGCCAGGGCGCACGCGCCGTGCCCCTGCTGGCGGCGGCTGTCTCGGCCTGTCACGCGCAGGCCGCGCAGATCGTGGTGGTGGGGGAGCGGGCCGACCCCGGGACGGTCGCGCTGCGCCGCCGGGTCGCGGCCCGCTATCTGCCGTTCGCCGTGCGCGTGAACGTGGCGCCGGGCGAGGCGCAGGCGGCGCTCGGCGAGATCCTGCCGTTCGTCGCCCCGCTGCACATGCGCGACGGCCAGGCGACGGCCTATGTCTGCTCGAACTTCGCGTGCCGGGAGCCGACCGGCGATCCGGACGTGCTGGAAGCGCAGCTCGACGCGCTGGGGGATGCCGCGGGATGACGTTCACGGTCGAGGTGCTGCTCAAGGGACGGGAGGACGTGGTGGCTCGGTCGGTGCAGCATGCCGTCACCCCGGAGGCGTGGACCGACGACGACGTGCGCGAGGTGCTGCACCTGGCCCTGCAGGAGTTCGAGCGCGTTCAGAACCCGGGCGAGGAGGCGCGTTCCATCCAGTTGCGGGGCTTGAGCTGGATCGTGACGCCGCTCGAGCGCGGCGTGGCGATTGCGATGGAGAGCGCCAGCGCGGCGATCGTGGCCGGGCCGTTCGAGATCGACAGGGACTGGCTGACCCAGGCGATCAAGCGGGTCATGGCGGGGGCCCCGCCGGCCCCCGATCGCGTTCACTAGGAGTCCGCGGCGAAACCCCGCGCCGCGGCTCGGAACGGGCGTCCTAGGAGTCTGCGCCGTAGAACGGCGTAGACTCCTGGTGAGGGTTGGTTGGGCGGCAACCGGAGCCGGAGGCGACGATTGCCGGGCTAGCCGACAGCCGGCATCGTGAACCACACCCAGAGCAGGAGCCCGACGCCGAACACGAGCGTGAGGACGCGGGTGGGGGCGTCGTTGAACTTGGCGTAGAGCCAGAACAGCACCAGGACGGCGGCGACGGTGGCGTACGTGTGCCGATGTACCGTGCCATCGCCCAGGTAGCGCGAGTACAGCACGTTCGGCAGCAGTCCGATGTACAGGAACAGGGTGCTGCCCAGCACCCAGAGGCCGATCCGGTCGACCAGGGTGGTCTTTTCGGTCTTGTCGGTCATGTCGAGCGTCTCCCCGAAGCAGCCGGTAGTATGGACCTCCGGCCGCGGCCCTGTCAATCGGGCCGCAGCCGCCGGTTCCCCGCCTGCCGCTGCGGCCCGCCCCGCCGTCGGTATCGTCCGCGTCAAGGGCCGGGGAGCACGCCCCCCGTGCTCAGGGCAATCCGGTACAGGCCGGTCTGCGCCGTCATGTAGAGGGTCCGGCCGTCGTCGCCCCAGCCGACATTGGCCGGCCTCTCGTCGGGCATGATCGTGCCCAGGTGCTCGCCGTCCGGCGTGAACACCCAGACGCCGCCGGGCCCCGTGGCGAAGAGGTTGCCCGCCGTGTCCACCTTCAAGCCGTCGGGGGCGCCGGGCGCCGTCTGATCGGTCACGTCGTAGAAGACGCGCGCGTTCGACGCGCCGCTCTCGTCGAGGTCGTACGCCATCCATACCTTGGGATCCTGGTCGGAATTGGCGACGTACAGCGTCGACTCGTCGGGCGACAGCGCAATGCCGTTCGGCCGCGACTGGTCGCGCACCAGCACCTCGAGCTCGCCGTCGGGACGCAGGCGGAAGATGCCGTTGAAGTCGAGCTCGCGCAGCGGCGACTCCTCCTGGCCTTCGAGGCCGTACGGCGGATCGGTGAAGTACAGCGAGCCGTCCGAGCCGTAGACGAGGTCGTTCGGGCTGTTGAGCCGATTGCCCTCGAAGCGGTCGACGACGACCGTGCGGGAGCCGTCGGCCTCGACGCGGCTGATGCGCCGGTTGCCGTGCTCGCAGATGACGAGCCGCCCCTCGGCATCGAGCGTCAGGCCGTTCGAGCCGGCCAGCGCCAGCCCCTCGGGGTCGCCGTCGAAGACCGGCTGGATGAACGGGCTGGCGCCCGCCGCCGCCGACCACTGGTGGATGGCGTTGCCCCGGACGTCGGAGAAGAGCAGGTGGGACTCGGCGCCGATCCAGACCGGCCCTTCGATGAAGACGAACCCGTCGGCCAGCTTCTCGATGCGGGCCTCGGCCGGCACCAGGGCGTCGAGCCGCGGGTCGACCCGCAGGATGGAGCCGGCGCCGGTATCCGCCTGGGCGGCGGCCTCGCTCCCGGTTGTCTCCGGCGGCGCCTCGGCCCCGCCGCACGCGATTGCCAGCGCCAGGATGGCGGCCGGCCAGTGCCTCTTGTTCAGCAGCATGTCGTCCTCTCTAGTCGTGGTGTCGATGTCTGCAGCCGTCGCGGTCAGAAGACGGCAATCGGGTTGACGGGCGAGCCGGTCCCGTAGGGGATCGGCAGCGTGGCGATGGTCAGCATGAACTCCCAGCGGCTGCGCTCGGCGGCCGCCGCGGCCAGGTCGTCGAAGTCGGCGCGATCCAGCAGGTGCACGCCGAGCATCGTCAGCGCGAAGTCGTGCAGCGCCAGCCGCGGCAGGTCGCCGGGCGGCTGCGGCATGTAGGCCGGCGTCTCCCAGCCGATGATGGCCACGTCCCGCTCGCGCAGCCACGGGATCACCGTGTTGTCGAGGCCGGCCGACTCGGCGCCGGTGTCGAAGGGCCCGCCGGCGTCCTGGCGCGCCCAGCGTCCCCAGCGTAGCAGGAACGCGTCGCCGGGGCCGACCCGGGCGCCGGACTGCGCCTCCCAGGCTTCCAGATCGTCGACGCCGATCCGCTCGCCCGCGCCCAGGTACGGCACGCCCCGGAGACGCGGGATGTCGTACAGCACGCCGCGGGTGACCACCCCGTGCCGCATGGTCAGGATCGCGTTCTTCGTGGCCCCGCGCTCCATCGTGACGAACTCGTCGATCGGGTAGCCGTTCCACATCTTCCCGTCGAAGAAGCGGTGGGCGAAGCCGTCGATGTGGGTCGTGCCGGGACCGTGGATGCAGGGGTAGCTGACCGTGTCGCTCGCGCCGCCCGGCGCGGCTCTCGACATCTGCCACTCGACCGGACACGGGTTGTCGATGGTGCGCTCCGTGTTGGCGATCGACGCCAGCGAGACCGTGAAGCCCTCGGTCACCAGGTCCGCCGCCTCCCGCCGCTTGGCGGGCGTGATGAGGTTGAGGGCCCCCATCTCGTCGTCCGGCCCCCAGCGGCCCCAGTTCGACAGCTCGTCGAACCACTGCTCGTACTGCGCCTGGCTCACCACCGGACGCTCCTGCGCCTGCCCGGTGGAGGCCGATTGGCTCGCGCCCGCCGCGCAGAGCGCGACCAGTCCGGCCGCCGCCGCCGCGCGTCTGTTCCAGATCCTCATGCCCGCCTCCCGTCTGCTCCCGCCGGCCCGCACGGTCGCGCTTGTCGATGGCGCTGCACCGCTACGACGGCGCAGCCTCCTCGTGCGCCCCGCGTGCCGCCTGCCTGATTGCCGGTACGATCCAGCACGCGATCAGCTCGTCGAGCTGCCGCCGGTGCTGCCGGCGCCCGGCGCCCGGGTTCGGCGACGAGGTCGCCACGATCACGCTGTCCAGCTCGGGAATCACGAAGATGAACTGGCCGCCGTAGCCCCAGGCGTAGTAGGCGGCGTGGCCGCCCAGCGTGCGCAGCCACCAGCCGTAGCCGTACGCCCGCCGGCTGTACCGCGACACGGTTCGCGGCACCAGCGACTCGCGCACCCACTCGGCCGAAACCACCCGGCGCCCCTCGGCGCTCGACCCGCCGCGCAGATACAGCTCGCCCACGGCAACCATGGCGCGCGGGCTCAGCGTCATCTCGTTGCCGCCGAAGTAGACGCCCTGCGGGTCGCGCAGCCACGCCGGCAGCGTGATGCCCAGCGGCCCCGCCAGGTGCTTGCGCGCGAACTCGAGCGTGCTCATGCCGGTGGCGCGCGTGAGGATGGCCGACAGCAGGTGCGTGCTCCCGGTACTGTAGATCATCCGCCCGCCGGGACGGTCGACCATCGGCCGCGACAGCACGTGCCGCACCCAGTGCCGGCTCTGCACCCAGCGCCCGTAGTTCCGGTTCGACGTCGTCTCCAGGCCCGACCGCATGCTGAGCAGGTCGCCGATGGTGATCGTGCGCTTGAGCGCATCGTCGCCGGCGAGTTCCGCGGGGAAGAAGTCGACGATGGGTTGATCGACGCCCGCCAGATGCCCGCGGTCGATGGCGATGCCGGTCAGGATGGCGATCAGCGTCTTCGACGCCGACTTCAGATTGGCCTGGCGGCGGGCCGACGCGCCGTTGAAGTAGTGCTCCTCGACGAGCTCGCCGCCCACGGATACCAGCAGGCTGCGCAGGCGCGGCAGATCGCCCGCCCGCTCCAGGAGGCCCGCGCGCGTCGCGGCATCGAGCGTCGGCGGGCTCCCCGCCGCAAGGGTCGAGGAGCCCGCCGCCCCGAGTGCGAGCAGGAGCGCGAGCACGACCGGCACGCCGATCGAACGGCAGCGCGGAGCGCGGTATGCGGCCATCTCCTCAACCCGTGAGCGTTGCGCGGTGCTTGCGGTCGTCGAACAGGATACGTGCGAGCCTCCCCGGTTGTCACGCTACACTTGCCCGAGGGCGACAGACCGCCTGCCGTGCCGGGGTGGCGAAACTGGCAGACGCACGGGACTTAAAATCCCGTGGCCCTGACGGGCCGTGTGGGTTCGAGCCCCACCCCCGGCACCACCCCGCCGTTTCAATCGACTTCAGGAGTGACCACCAGAGCCCATAAATACTGGCCAGTTCCGCGATTGCCGGTTTCAGGTCGTCCGAGCGCATTTCACCGTCCATTGCGATGGTGCGCTCGCTCTCGAAACCAGGCCGGTACGGCGACGGCCCGTCCTCAACCTTGTACCTGAACGTCGCGCCGGGCGGATCGAAGTCCTGGGTACAGCGGCTCGTCGTTGCCGGCAAGCGGCGCGACATCGGCCTCGGCGGGTTTCCGCTCGTCACGCTGGCCGAGGCGCGCGACCACGCGTTCGAAACTCGCGGAACTTGAGGAGCGGACGCGGGCGGTGCCGCTCAAGGTGACCGCCGAGGCGTTGGCGATGACCATGGAACAGTGCCGTTGGGCGGGCGAGGCGGGACGGCGCCAATGAACCCGATCACCCTCGACGCGCTGTACCGCGCGCAGCTGGAGTCGGCCCTGGCCGCCGAGAGAGCCGCTTGGCACGTCACTCCGTGGCAGACGCGGGCCATGCTCGCATGGATGGCGACCCACGCGGGCGGGCGCCTCAGCACCGGCCAGGCCAACCGGACATGGGTGTGGAGCGACCTGCACCTCGACCATGCTCAGGTCATCTCGGTCTTCGCCAGACCGTTCCCGACGATCTGGCAGATGCAAAACGGCGTTGCTACAGGCATGGCTGCAGACGGTCGACGAGGCCGACATCATCATCTGCCTGGGCGACGTCACCGTCGGAGCGCCGCGGGCCGCCCTCGACGAGGCCCTTGCGGCGCTGCCGGGCACGAAGATTCTGGGTGGCCGGGAACCACGACACGCTGATAGACCGGCCGCCGAAGGATTACTCATTCGAGGCCGCGTACCCGACGCTGGTGTGCGAGACGGTGCCGCCGCTGCTGATGACGCACGAGCCGCTCAAGGCGGTGCCGCGCGGCTGCGTGAACATCCACGGACACCTGCACGGGACGGCTGCGCGGATAGCTGCCCGGCGGTCGTCGCGGCATCTGAACGTCAACGTCGAGTTGGTGAACTACCGGCCGGTGCGCCTGGCCGAGTTCGCCGCGACGGCGCGGAGGCTACTGTCCGGCGATATCTAGCCGCAACTGGCGACCGCGCGCACCATCGCCGCCGCGAGGAAGCTGGCCGAGCGGCAGGCGGCAGCCGAGCGCGCGGTTGCCGCCGCCGACCCGTCGAGACGCAGCATCGGGGCGACGAGGAAGGTGGACGGCGAGCGTTGACCCGGTTCCAGATCGGTTGCGGCTACCTCCATGACGACGCGATGTCGTGGGCTACTCGGCGAGCACGGGCCCGGCGCCGCCTGCCGCGCGGGCCAAGTCCGGGTCGACTGGGCCGCGGGGAGCGCCTCGAGGAGCTGGCGCGCCTGGTCGAGGGGCCGGTCGGCGATGTCGTCCGGACGCTGTCGTCTGCTTGCTTCGAGGTCCAGCGGTTCGGTCTGTGCCTTGAGGTGATGTGTGGCGTCTGGCGCCGCCTGATGACGCGAAGCGAACGCGAGCTGTGGGACAGATAGCTCAAGGATATGGACGCCAGGCGAGATGGTAGGAATAAGTTCCGGACATCGAACTGAACGACGAAGAGCGACGGCGGCACACCCTGCTCAAACAGCTCGGAGCCGCCCACCAGCAAGAGATGAGCGCGCAGGGGAACCATGCGGACCAATGGGCCGCGGAGGCGCCGACGCCGCCCGAAAGGCCGGGCCCTCCGCGGACGTCAACCGGCTGCAGCAGGCAGGAACGCGGTGCCACGCGTTGACCGTAAGACAAGACGACTCCTGACCGCGGGCGATCGGAGGCACTGATGGCCCGAGACGAGCCACCGAACCGCTCGGATGTCCTTGGGATCTGCCGAGCAAGACCCACCGCTCTTGGGCGGGGTGGACCGAGGCTGGCACTCGCCGGCGCGCGAAGCCGCGGACAGGTCGACTCCCGTAGCCGCGTGGATGAAGCGTCTCGCACGACGCGCGCGACGCTGGTAGCATCGGAACCCGGCAACGTGGCGGCGTCGCCCGAGCGA
This sequence comes from Vicinamibacterales bacterium, assembly GCA_963665465.1. Taxonomy (GTDB): domain Bacteria; phylum Acidobacteriota; class Vicinamibacteria; order Vicinamibacterales; family UBA8438; genus JAAXGX01. Next base: position 378,809 of record OY762226.1, on the reverse strand, counting down.
GAGGCGGCGGACGCAAACCGGGAATCGGAGCAGAGCCACGAGAAGCACCGAGAGATGACCAGCCAGGCGAGCGCCGGCCGGCGCTCGGGACCAGCGGACCGGCTTCGGGACGGTCCGCCAACGGCTGGAGGAGCCGGCAGGAAGGACGCGCGAGCGGCCACAGCCCCGCAAGCGGCGCACGACGGCTGACGAGGGGCACCCAGCGCAGGAGAAAGCCGATGGCCACAACCGAGCACGCCGTCAAGCTGACGTACGAGGACTACTGCCGGGCACCCGACGACAAGCGCTACGAACTGCTGAACGGCGAGTTGATGATGGTTCCCGCACCGAACATGAAGCACCAGGAGATACTGCTCAGACTGGGCCGCGAGCTGAGCCGGTTCGTCGAGCAACAGGGACTCGGAAAGGTGTACGTCGCGCCTGTCGACGTCGTTCTGTCGGACACCGACGTCGTGCAGCCCGACGTGCTGTTCATCTCGCGAGCGCGCGCCGACAGGATCACCGACGCGAACGTGCAGGGAGCACCCGACCTCGTGATCGAAATCCTCTCACCGTCGACCGCCAACCGGGACCTCGAGGACAAGCACGAGCTGTACGGCAGACACGGGGTGCTTGAGTACTGGATCATCGATCCGGTAGCCGAGACGGTCACCGTCCACCGGCAACGGGACGGGAAGCTCGAACGCACCGGCCGGTTCGTCCGGGGCGAGAGCCTGGCAACGGCCGTGCTCGACGGACTGGCGCTCGAGCTCAACGACATCCTGGCGAGGTGAGCAGTCGGCAGCCAGCCGGTGACGGCCTCGGAAACGGCCGCCTGAACGGACCGATGACGACACTGAAGACGATCCTGAAACGCCGAAGCGGGGGATGGCTGAGCGGTCGGCGCTGGAGATCGATGCTCGCCGACGTCCGACTTGCGACATGCGATGTACACGTCGAGGACGCTGACGTTCCATCTCCTGCGGGCGATCCGGGCAGTGGGGATGGACCAGCATCCGATCCAGCGCGTCTGCCTCTGCGCGGTCGAGCGTCAGGTCGTACGCCAGCCTGACGTCGATCACGCGCTGCGCGAACCAGCACTCGTTCTGTGGCGGCTGCCACTCGGCCGCATCCTTGCCCGATTTATCGAACCGATTGAGTTCCGGCGACGCCAGGGTCAGGTTGTGCAAGTCGCTGGTACGCGATGACCAGGAGCACCGCCAGGGAGAACAGAACGGATACGGATGACTGTTTCATTGCGTGCTGGGCTACTGCCCGTCGCCGAGGGGTCCGATGTGCTGGTTCTGGTCCGCGAACTCGAGGTGGATCGAGACGCGAGGTGCATTGCCGACGTTGGCCGTCGTGTGCCCTTGGCCTGTCAGATCGTCGATGTATTCGACCGACCCTGCGGGCAAATCGACTTTGCCTTCCGCCACCCCGAGCTGTCCGCCACCCGTCAGATTGACGATGTATCGGCGCCCTGGAGCCACATGGTAGTCGCTGAAGCTCCCCGGCGGTGATCACGAACGCAGCGCGGCAGGCCGCCGAGCACGGCGAACACGTGACGCCGGAGACGCTCCGGGCGGAGCTCTCCGCTCTCGAGGCACGGCTGCTCTGGCGCCTCATCACCGCTGGCATCGCCATCGCCGGTATTGGCATTGCCGTCCCGCGCCTGCTGAACCGAGGTGCTCCGCGTCACCCTCCTCGACGCCGAGGATGGTGATCGCCGGCTGCGGGAGTCGGGGGTGGATCAGGCTTCACGAGAAGGGCGGCAAGCGGCACGCGGCGGCGGAACTACCGGGGTCGACCTGCTGCCGCACGTTCGCGACGTGCCCCTGCGCGACCTCGGAGAACCCGGGAACCCGGCCTGCTAGAATTGGCTCACAGTACGGGGTCGTTCAGTCCCGGGCGATGTTCCTGGCTGTCGGCTCGTTACGAATACACATGCCTACGAAACGACACAACATCCGCTTTCCGGCGTCCGACACGAACGGTCTCTCGCAAGACGAAACCTACTTCGCGCTTGTCGACGAGGGCGGTGTGGAAACTCAGATCCGCTTCCACAACTACGACACGATCTACGCACATCAGGGCTTGTACGAACAGCTTTTCTACGATCGCCTGAAATGCCGTTCACCCGAGAAGGTCGTGGCTATCCTGCAGCATGCAATGGCCGAGGAACCGTGGCTCTTCAACGAATTGCGCGTCCTCGACCTCGGCGCGGGCAACGGCATGGTCGGTTCGGCGTTGCAGAAGGTCGGCGTCGCTCGCCTCGTCGGCGTGGACATTTCAGCGCCGGCTGCCATGGCGGTGGGGCGTGATCGACCTGGCGTCTACGACGACTTCCACGTGATGGACATGTCGAGGATGAGCGCTGCCCAGCGCGAGCACCTGACCAACTGGCGGTTCAATTGTCTGCTCTCGGTGGCGGCGCTCGGCTTCGGCGACATTCCCGTACGTGTGTTCGCCGAAGCGTTCAACCTTGTTGACGATGGCGGCTGGGTCGCGTTCAACATCAAGGAGACGTTCCTTGACGACCGCGACACGAGTGGATTCTCCGTATTCATCAAGAGGTTGATCCTGAGCGAATACCTCGACATCTATCACATGGAACGGTACCGGCACCGGCTGTCGATCGACGGCCAACCGCTCTACTACTTCGGCGTTGCCTGTCGCAAATCGTGTCCGATTCCGCCGGAAATGTTCGAAGCGAGGTAACACCGCCGCGTGGGCGGTCAGACTGGAGCTCGACGCCGGCGGGCTGCCGGATCACGTCAGGAAACCGTAGGCCGGGCAGTTGCCTACGCCCCAGTCGGCGCGTCGTCGGCGTTCTCCGCGTCACCGCTGCCGGTAGTCTCGACGGGCAGGACACGATCGTGCTGTCGATGGTGACGGGCCATGGGCGCGCGACGCCCCTGCTGTGGAAGACGGTGGCGTCCTCGACGCTGAAGGGCAATCAGCGGCGCTACGAGTACGAGGTGCTGTGCCGCTTGCGGGAGGTGCTGCCGGCCGGTGTGAAAGTCACCGTCGTGGCAGACCGGGGCTTTGGGGATTGCGCGGCCGCCGCGTGGGTCGGCGCCGGGGGGCGTGCGCGGCGGCTGGTGGGTGCTCGGGTGACCGACACGTACGAGCTGCCGGTCGGCGTGGTCGTGTGCGTACACGCCCCGAAGATGGGCGAGGCAACAGTCCCGACGCGGGTCCTGCAGGCGCGGCCAGAGCACCGGCTCGAGGAGATAATCGATGGCTCCATGCTCGAACGCCTCCACGGCATGACCGTTGAGGACTCAAAATGCGAACGATGATCAGCGACAATTACTTGCCGGTTGCCGATGACGCGATCGGCCGGTTCGTGGACCCACCCAGAGTCGTGTGACACTGGCCGTCTTCCTCGCCGGGAGGGCGGGTTGGTCACGGACCTGGCGGCGACGGCGGGTTCGGCCACGCCGCGCCCGTGACTGGAGGCACGTCCCATCGAGGTCTTCGGCGACAGGCGCGGTCTCAAGGCCAGCCAGGCCCGCCGGCTCGAGCGCCTGTTCCGGCGCCGGGTACCCGCCGATCGGCTGATCACCCAGGAGCTTGCCCGGCACCTGACCGGGATCAGCCATGAGATTCGGCGCCAGGTCGGGGTGCTGCTCGATCGCCGCGGGCTGGTTCAGCACGTGATGGTCGGCGACGCCCACTCGATCGCGCTGCCCGACTGGGGCCGCTTGCGGGCCGGCCGCGGGCGTCTGCGGGGCCTGCGCTGCGTGCATACCCATCTCAGGGACGAGGGGCTGACGCGGGACGACCGGACCGACCTGCTGCTGCTGCGCCTCGATGCGATGGTGACGGTGGGCGTGGACGGCGACGGCCTGCCCGCGCTCGCCCACACCGCCGCTCTCACGCCCGCCGGCGACCACGCCCCGGGCGACCGCAACGCCTGCATCGAACATCTCGACCCGCAAGCGCCCGCGCAGCTCGCCTTCGACTTCCAGGCGTGGATCCGCGACCGCGAGGCGGCGCTCGCGCGCGACGCCGGCGGACAGCGCATCGGCGGGCGCGACCGCGCGATCCTGGTCTCGGTCACCGCCGGCCGCAGCACGCACGACCTCGGGCTCCACATCGCAGAGCTGCGCGAGCTGGCCCACTCCGCCGGGGTGGACATCGTCGACGTCGTGACGCAGAGCCGGCCCCGGGTCCACCCCAAGACCGTGCTCGGCTCCGGCAAGCTGGAGGATCTCGTCATCCGCGCCTTCCAGAACGACGTGGATCTCGTGATCGTCGACCAGGACCTGACCCCGACGCAGGCACGCAACCTGGGCGAACGCATGGAGCTGCGGGTGATCGACCGCACCCAGCTCATCCTCGACATCTTCGCGCAGCATGCGACCACCCGCGGCGGCAAGCTGCAGGTGGAGCTGGCCCAGCTCAGGTATCTGCTGCCGCGGCTCGCGCAGCGCGCCGAGATCTCGCTGTCGCGGCTGGCCGGCGGCATCGGGGGACGGGGCCCGGGCGAGACGAAGCTCGAGGTCGACCGTCGGCGCACCCGGGACCGCCTGACGCGGCTCGAACGCGAGCTGCGGGCGCTCGCCGTGCAACGCGAGAACCGGCGGCAGCGGCGGACGCGCCGCGCCGTGCCGGTCCTGTCCATCGTCGGCTATACGAACGCGGGCAAGAGCACGCTGCTGCGATCCCTGACGCGCACCGAGGTGCACGTCGCCGGCCAGATGTTCGCCACCCTCGACCCCACGTCGCGCCGCCTGCGCTTCCCGCGCGAGCGCGAGGTCATCATCACCGACACCGTGGGGTTCATACGCGACCTGCCCGCGGACCTCGTCACCGCCTTTCGCGCCACCCTCGAGGAGCTGGCCGACGCCTCGCTGCTGCTGCACGTCGTCGACGCCGCGACGGCGGAGAGCGAGCGGCGCATCGAGGCCGTCCGCCGCGTGCTGCGGGACATCGGCATCGAGGCGCAGGAGCTGCTCGTCTTCAATCACGTCGACCGGATGGAGGACGGCGAGGGCGAGGCGCTGGCGCGCCGGCACGGCGGAGTCGCGGTGTCCGCGCTCCATCGCCGCGGGCTGCGGGCGCTGCTGGCGCGGGCAGAACGGATGCTCTGGGCGGACGGCGAGGCAGGGGGCGGCCGGCGGGGCAGTCGCGTCGATCTCACGGGGGCCTGAGGCGCCTCCGGGACCCCGCCCGCCCGCTCCTGAACAGCTCCCGGACTGACTCGAAACGGAGTCCTCGGCCTTCTGCGGCGGCTGTGCAAGGAAGTGCGGACGCCGCGAACCGAGCGGGAGGAGGGCCTGCGGGCTCGTGCGCGGCAAAGGTTCAAGTCGGCCGAGCGGTGAATGCCATCACCATCGGCATCTCGTCATCTAGGCCTAGGGCAGGGCGAAGACGAACAGGTTGTTGCCGAAGCTCGGGCGCAGCTCAGGCGTCAGGGGCGCGAAGTGCACCACGGTGCGCGAGGTGCCCGTGCTGACGGCGACATGCTGCCGGCCGTCGACGGCGAACGTGGTCGGGAACCCGGTGACGGGCGAGCCCAGGTTCACCTCCCACAGCACCTCCCCGGTCTCGGCGTCGAGGGCGCGGAAGCGCCCGTTGAGGTCGCCGCCGAACACGAGGCCGCCGGCAGTCGCGACGAGCGACGTGGTCGCTGCCCGCTGCTCGTACTTCCAGACGAGCTCGCCCGTTTCCGGAGAGATCGCCTGGACGGTGCCGAGCATGTCGGCGCCCGGCGCCAGCTCGTTGCGGACGGCGAGCGCGTAGAGCGAGGAGGCGACGTCGTCCGTGCTGTCCATCGCCATCATCCGCGCGCAGGCGTTGCGCAAGGGGAAGTACATCAGCCCGGTCTCGGGGCTGTAGGCGCCCGTTTCCCAGTCCTTGCCGCCGACCAGCGTCGGGCACGCCAGCACCGTCTGTCCGCGGGCCGTGAAGACGACCTCCGGATTCTCCGACACGGCGCCGGTGGCGCCGTCGATGCCGCTGACCACGTTCTGCGTGACCGTCGGCGTCGCCCACAGGAACTCGCCGGTCTCGCGGTCGAGGGTGTAGACGATGCCGGTCTTGCCGGGAATGCCGGTCACGACCTTGCGCACCTCGCCGTGCCGCAGCCGCGGATTGATCCAGCTCACTGCCGCCGGGTCCGGCGCGACGGCCGTGTCGAGCAGGAGGCGCTCGAACGGGTGATCGAGGTCCCAGTGGTCGTTCAGGTGCTGGTAGTACCAGACGATCTCGCCCGTGTCGGCGTCGAGCGCCAGGGTCGAGTTGTGGTACAGGTGCTTCTTGTCGGCGCCGCCGAGCATGAACTTGGGGGCCGGCGACGTGACCGACGTGCCGATGTAGAGCAGGTTCAGCGCCGGGTCGTAGCTGGGCACCATCCACGCGCCCACGTGCTTGCGTTCCTCGAACGGCACGTCGCCCCAGGTTTCGTCTCCGGGTTCGCCGGGCGCGGGGATCGTGCGCGTACGCCACAGCTCCTCGCCGGTCCTGGCGTCGTGGGCGGTGATGACGCAGGCTTCCGGACCTCCCCGCGGCGTGCAGCTGCGCCCCGAGATGATCTTGCCGTCGGCGATGATCGGCCCGGAGGTCTGGTTGGCGGGGTTCTTCGTGTAGTCGAGGATCTGCGTCTCCCACGCCAGACGGCCTGTCTCGGCGTCGAGGGCGAAGACGTAGTCGTCGACGCTGGTGTCGATGATGAGGTTGTCGTAGACGGCGAGATTCCTGTTGATCTCGGCGAGGACGGTGATGAGGTACTCGTCCACGTCGGCGGGGAGCGACCGCCGGTACTCCCAGACGAGATCGCCCGTGCCGCCGTCGATGGCCTGGATGACGTCCCTGGGGTTGGGCATGTACATGACGCCGTCACGGACCAGCGGCGTGCCCTGCTGGAGCCCCGGACCGAGGGCCCGCGTCCAGACCATCCGCAGGTCGCCCACGTTGTCGCGATCGATCTGGTCGAGCGGGCTGTAACCCCAGCTGTCGAGCGTCCGCCGCCACATGAGCCAGTCGGCCGGGTCGGGATTCTGCAGCTCCGCATCGGTCACCGGGACGAAACGATCGCCCGACTGCGCGAGCGCCTGGGTCGCCGACAGCACAAGACACGCCACGAGCATCCAGCGGATCACGGACATATGCCCTCCAGGTCCCCACTCTACACCGCGCTGGCAGATCGCGGCCAAGCGGCCGGCGCCGATGCCGCCCGGTCGACGGCGCGTCAGGCCGCGGTGAACTCCGGCAGGTAGCTCACGACGCCGGCGCACCCGGCGAGTCCGGCGGAAGCCAGCGCCAGCGCCATGAAGGCATCGTCCGGCACGTCGTGGTCCCAGGCCAGGCCGTGGTCCCGGCCGCGCCCGAACCCGAAGCGCGGATAGTACGAGGGGTGGCCGACGACGACCACCGCATCGCAGCCGGCGACCCGGCACGCTTCCAGGCCGTCGCGGACGAGCCGGCTGCCGATGCCGCGCCGCTGGTGCGACGGCAGCACCGCCATCGGACCGAGGCCGCAGAGGCGCCGCGGGGTTGCCGGCGTCAGCGTGACCGGCGTGAACAGGATGTGGCCGACGAGCTGGTCGGCGTCGGCCGCCACCAGCGAGATGATCGGCACCCCGCGGCGGCGCACGGCGTCGACGATCGCGCCCTCGTCCGGCTGGCCGAAGGCCGCATCGTTGACGGCGCGGACCTGCTCGTGATCGTCCGGCCGCTCCGGTCGGATGACCACCAACGCTACACGCCGCCGCGGCTCGCCGGCGGGACGACGCCATTGAGGCGCAGGTAGACGGCCATCTGTCCGTAGATGTCCCACGCGTGGCCGATCACGAAGTAGACGAGGCGCAGGCGCGACGGCTGCTGCAGGAACGGCGGCCCCTGGACGCGCGCCAGCAGGGCGTCGTCGTCGAACTCCGCGAGAGCGGCGGCGCCGTAGTCGTACGAGTCCGCGAGCGCCGCCAGGACGTCGGCCTTCGAGGCGGCGGTGTAGCCGAACGTGCGGGTGTTGGTGCGATCGATGGCCGGCCCTTCCGCCTGCGCGCCGAGGAACCCCATCAGCATCACGTTGCCCCCGGCGACGTGCAGGATCTGCTCGCCGAAGGTCCGTTGCTCGGGCGTGGAGGCGTAGTCGAAGCCGTCCTCCGGCATGGCGTCCGCGATGCCCATCATGATCTGCTGCATGCGCTGCCAGTCCTGCTGCAGATCGGACGCAAGGGTCTGTGCGGCAGCGGTCGCCGCGCCGGCGAGCAGGAGGACGAGCGAGAGCGGGAGGATGCGTCGGGTCGTCATCCGGTATTCCGTTCCTTCAGGCAACCGTGGGGTCCGCGCCGCGGAACGGCGCGGACCCCACGGCCGGATGCTACCAGTCGAACTGGCCGCCGAAGCGGAACAGGCGGCCGTTCATGATGTCCGAGATGGCCGGGTACAGGCCTCCGGACACGTAGTTGTCGACGATGTTCGTGGCGTCGTTGGAGTTGAAGATGTTGTAGATGTCGAACCAGGCGCGTACCCGCGCGCCGCCGACGTTGACGATCTTCGTGAAGCGCAGATCGAGCTGCGTCAGGCGCGGCTCGAACTGCGTGCTGTTCTCGAGGAACGTGAAGCCGTTGTAGGGCAGCGACGACGAGGGCTGATCCTCGTAGAAGCCCACCCCGGACGGGAACAGCGCGATTTCCTCGGACGGAACCGCCATCGGCCGGCCCAGTTGCGCCTCGATCGCCGCGCGCTCGGCCGGATCCGCCCCGGCGTTGTACACGGACCGCCGCTGCAGGCCGGGCAGGTTCTGGAAGACGAACGCGAACTCGGTCTCGTAGGGCAGCGGCACCGAGCCGTTCAGCTTGAACTGCGTCCCGTACCGCCACCACCCGGGGGAGACGTTGCAGTACCCCGGCCGCATCTGCTGGGGCGAGTCGACGACGAAGCACTCGTCGGACGCCATGGCGCCCGTGGCCATGCCGCCGGTGAGCGTGATGCCGTTCTCCAGCCGGCCGTTGAACGCGACGTCGATGCCGTTGAACGTCTCGCTCATGTCGCCGTAGCGGTCGGCGAAGTAGAACACGTTGTTCGTCCCGCGGGCCTGCGCCTCGGGGGTGATGGTGTACAGGCCGTCGAGAACCTCTCCGCTGACCGGTCCCAGGTTCGGATCGACGGGCGCCGTGATGCTGTACTCGTCGAAGTCCTCCGGACCCACGTTCAGGTTGTCGAGCACGACGAAGTTGCCGTTCGCGCGGCGGAAGTAGCCGATGTCGACCGACCAGCCCTCGGTGATCTCGTGCTGGATGCCGACCGAGAACTGCCAGTTGTTCTTGCGCTTGTTCCAGCCCTCGAGCACGCCGTCGTCGAAGCGGCTCGTGATGATGGGCGTGCCGAACTCCGGGTTGATGATCGCCCCGCACTCGCCGTTCGCGTCGAAGTTGTCGAAGTTGCAGTCCGGGTTGAAGTCGCCGTTGCCGGGCGGGAGGCCGAAGGCCTCGTACGTGTTGTCGTTCCAGGTCCTGTCCGAGAAGATCTGGATCGCCTCCATCGGATTGTGGATCTGGGCGATCGACGTGCCGACCGCGAAGACGTAGCGGCCCAGGTTCGCCTTGAGCGCCGTGCGGCCGTCGCCGAACAGGTCGTAGGCCGCGCCCAGCCGCGGGTTGATGTCCTTCCAGTTGGGCACGTTGTCGATGCGCCCGGTGGAGAAGGAGTCCACGAAGCGGCTGGCCGGGTGCGACTGCGCCGGCACGTAGCCGTTGATGGAGTCGTAGCGCACGCCGAGGTTGAGCGTCAGGCGGTCGATCGTCCACTGGTCCTGCGCGTAGAACCCGAGATCGTTCGCCTGCATGAACGAGTTCCGCGGCGTGCCGTACTGGCGCACCCGGAAGGACACGCCCGGCGTGAAGAAGCCGTACTGGAGGTCGTTGATGATCGTGGCGTATGGGTGCTCCTCCCAGAAGTGGCTGTGCTCGAACCCCGCCTTGAACGTGTGCGACCCCGTGACGTACGACACCGAGCCGTGCGAGGTCAGGTTCGGGAAAGTGTGCCCGCGACCGTACAGCGCCGGGGTGCTCGGCGAGAAGGTCTGGACGTTGAGGAAGATCAGCGGATCGACGATGAACACGCCGACGTCCTGCGGCTGCACCTCGGGCTGCGTGCTGGGAGTCGAGGTGTTGAACACGTACGACACGCCCGCCTCGAAGAGCAGCCGGTTGCTGGCCGGCATGGTCCACTTGGCCTGCGTGAGCGAGACCGGATCCTGGAAGTAGTCGGCGGAGGCGTTGTGGTCGACCAGGCCGAAGACGGCCCACTGCTGGCAGAAGCAGCTCACCTGCTGGTGCCGCGTCAGCGTGATCTTGTTGCGCTCGGTCGCCTGCCACGTCAACCGCAGCGAGTTGTCGCGCTGCCGGCTCTCGATGACCGTCGGATCGTCGTAGTCGGGCTGGTAGTCCACCGCGAACCCGGTGGACGGCACGCGCGGCGCCAGATTGTGGAAGCTCCGCGGCGCGAACCGCTCGGTGCCCCACCAGCGATGCGCCGTGTAGAACCACAGCCGGTCGTTCACGATGGGCCCGCCGATGCCGACCCCGAAGTCCCAGATGTCCTTGATGCCGTGGATCTGCTCCTGCCGCATCCCGCGCGCGCCGAGCGCGTCGCTCCAGTTCAGGTTCTGCAGGTGCTCGTTGGTGCCGCTGATGTTCGCGTAGTAGCTGAAGGCGTTGGCGCCCTCGCGGGGAATGGCGTTCATGCCCACGCCCCCGGTGGACGTCTCGGCGTCCATCCCGCCGGTCGACATCACCACTTCCTGGATGGCGGCCTGGTTCATGAAGAAGATCTTGCCGGTGCCGCCGCCGGCCGTGACCGAGGCGTTGATCGACATCCCGTCCCACAGGATGTCGCCGTCGGTGTTCGAGCTGCCGTGCACCAGCACGTGGCCCCACGTGTCGCCGACGCTGCCACCGACGTCCTGCCCGCCGCCCAGGATGTCCGTGGTCGCGCCCACCGTCAGCGCGGCGTAGCCCCAGTAGGTCTTGCCGGTCGGAATCGCGTCCAGGGTCTCGCGGGAGATGTTCTCCTGGTGGACGACGTTCTGCACGTCGATCACCGGGGACGCGCCGGAAACGGTCACCGTCTCCTCGACTGCGCCGACCCCCATGGTGACGTCGATGTTGGCCGTGAACCCGGTCGTCAGCTCGATCCCCTCGCGGATGAAGGTGTTGAAGCCGGGCAGCGTGTACGTGATCGTGTAGGTCCCGGGGCGCAGCCCCTCGATGGCGTACAGCCCGGAGCCGTCGGTGAACGTGGTCCGGCTGCCCTCGATGAGCGCCGGGCTGGCGGCGTCGACCGTCACGCCGGGCAGCACGCCGCCCGTCTCATCGACGACGCTCCCGGCGATGCTGCCCGTCTGGGCGGCCGCGCCGGTGGAAAGCAGAACAAACGCCGACAGCAGACACGCGATGCGAACGCCTCGTCTCGACACGTTAGCCTCCTTAGCTGCGTCACGACGCATGGGGTGACCGCACCGACGAGGTTCGCCAACCGGTGGCGATTCGACGAGCGAAGCCACCCTGACTCCCGGCCATGTTACGCTGCCGAAACATCGTGTCAAGCGATATCGCTTTCCCGTGACGAGCGGCGGCGGGCCGTCTGGCGCGCCGCGCCGCGTGCAGATATACTGCTCGCTGGGAGGGTAGTCCCACGTCATGGGGTTGCTGACGATGCGAGCCGCACACCACCTGAGGCGCGTTCTCCGCCGATCGGCAGCTGTGGCAGCCGGTCTGGCGGTGCTCCACGCGTTGCCGGCGTTTGCCGCCGGCGCCCAATCCGTCCCCGCACCGTTCCCCCTCGCGCCGCCGGAAACCTACGTCACCGACGTCGCCGTCTCCGAGGAGACGCAGTCCCGCGTCCAGGACGACCTGAACGCGTCGCTGATCGCGGGGTTGCGCCGCTTCGATTGGGGGCTCGCGGCCGGCGCCCTCACGGCCGACTTCGAGGGGCGCTTTCCGCTGCCCGGGCAGGGCACGGCGGTGGCCGACCATGCGCTCGCCATCCGTCGCTACGCCGGGGACGGGCTGGCGCCGCTGGGCCGCGACGCCCTGCTCGGCGTGCTCCGCGCCCACGTGGACGCGTGGGTGTCGGTCGACCGCGCGGCGTGGCAGATGTTCGAGTTTCTCCTCGCGCCCGAGCGGGACCGGGCGTTCGCGCTGGCCCACTTCCAGCTCGGCGGCCCCGCCGCGGACGGCGCCCGCACGGTGCTCAACGCCACGGTCGCGGTCGAGCTGGTCGACGCCGCCGACGGCGGATGGCGCATCCGCCGCCTGGACGTCGTCGACGCGACCCGCGTGAGCAATCCCGCGGGCCCGTTCCGGGACATCACGGACGCGGTGGGCCTGCACTTCAACCGCTCCGAGGCGAACATCCGGATTCGGCAGGACGCGGCGAACGGCGGCATGAGCCTGATCGACTCCGCGCTGGGCGTGGTGGACTGGAACCGCGACGGGTTCTGGGACATCGTCGCCACCGAGGCGGCCAACCACGCGGTCCTCTTCCTCAACGACGGCCGCGGGGGCTTCGTGCGCGAGGCGCTGCCGTTCCGGGACGACCGGCTGATTCCGAGCCAGTTGCTGTTCGTGGATCTCGACGGCGACGGGCTCGAGGAGATCGTCGGCACGCGCATCGTCTACAGCGGCGCGCGGGGGTGGCTGGGCGTCTTCACGCGCCGGGAAGGGGAGTGGCGGCTGCTGCCGCGCGCCCTCGAATTCGACAACCCCCCCGGCGTGCGCCGCTACGAGTCGCAGTTGCTGACCGCCGGCGACGTGAACGGCGACGGGCTGCTCGACATCTTCGTCGGGGGCTACCAGAACAACCGCTCGGGCACCGGCGGCCGCTTCAACCGGGTCGACGCCAACGACGGCGACGACAACCTGCTGTTCATCAACCACGGCGGCCTGCGCTTCACGGAGGAGTCCGAGAGCCGCGGCATCACGGGCACGCGCTATACGTACGTCGGGCAGTTCTTCGACTTCGACGGGGACGGCGACGTCGACCTCTTCGAGGGCAACGACTACGGCCGCAACGTCGTCTGGGGCAATCGGGGCGACGGCACGTTCCGGGCCCTCGAGGATCACCCGCTGGCGCGAGACGGCGCCTTCACGATGGGCATCACCATCGCCGACTGGGACAACAGCGGCGACTGGAGCGTCTATCTCTCCAACATGTACTCGCATGCCGGGCACCGCGTGGTGCGGCTGACCGGGTCCGTGAGCGACGCGATGCACGACCGTCTCGGCGTGCTCGCCCGCGGCAACCAGCTCTTCACGCTCGGGGAGGCGGGCGGCGCGTCGGGCGACCGCGGGGTGCCGCTGGGCGTCAACGAGGCCGGCTGGGCGTGGGGCTCGCACTTCTTCGACCTCGACAACGACGGCGACAAGGAGATCTTCGTCACGAACGGCAACACGAGCCACGTGGATCCCGAGGCGCCCGACTATTGAACGTTCTTCTGGCGACAGGTTGTCGCCGACGCCGAGGGCCTCGAGCAGCAGGCGCCGCCGGAGCCGGTGCTCGTGGAGCAGGCCGACGACTTCCGCGGATCGTTCAGCGGCTACGAGCGGGACCACCTGTTCTACCGGCCGGACGGCTCGACGGAGCCGTTCGTCCAGAGCGCCTACGTGTTCGGCCTGGACGCCGACCACGACGGCCGCGCGGCCGCACCGGTGGACGTGGACGGGGACGGCGACCTGGACCTGGCGCTGCTGACGCTGCGGGGGCTGCGGCTGTTCGAGAACACGTCGGCGCCGCGCCGCTTCGCCCGCGTCCGGCTGACGGCGACCCGCTCGCGGCGCGACGCGCTGGGCGCGGAGGTCGTGCTGACGGCGGGCGGCCGGGAGCGCCGCGACTTCGTCAAGATCACCGAGGGCTTCCGCGCCCAGGTGCCGCTGGACCTCCATTTCGGACTGGGGCAGGCAACCGCGGTCGACGCGCTCGAGGTGCGCTGGCCGTCGGGCGCCGTCGAGGTGTGGACCGACCTGCCGGTCGACCGCCTGCTCGACGTCCGCGAGGGCGCCGCGGACGTCGAGTCGCGCGCGCTGGCGCGCTGGTCGGACGGAACCCGGCCCGCGCTGACCGCCGCGCCCTCGCCCGCGGTCGTCGCGCAGCGCCTCGACGGCGAGCCGGCGCCGGTGGCCGGCGGCCGGCCGGCGGTGCTCAACTTCTGGGCGCCGTGGTGCGCCCCCTGCAACGAGGAGCTCCCGCAGCTCGTCGAGCTCGCCGGGCGCTACGAGAACGAGGTCGATTTCGTGGGCCTGAGCGTCGAGCTGCAGGACCTCGACTCGGTGCGCGAGACGATCGAGCGATTCGGGATCCCGTACTCGCAGTTCCTCGCCGACGAGGACGTCATGGCGCAGTTCTTCGGCACGGAAGCCGAGGCGGCGCTCCCGTCGACGTACGTATTCGACGGGGAGGGCCGGCTGCGGCGCCTCTTCCGGGGCGCCGTGACGGAGCCGGTGCTCGACGCGCTGCTGGCGTCCTTCCGCGACGAAGCGGTCAACGAGGTGGCGCTGCGGCTGCTGGCGGAGACGCATTTCGCCGGCGGCGAGTACGAACAGGCAATCGACTACTACACCCGGCTGGCCGATCTCGAGCCGCGGCGGTTGTACCAGATCAGGCAGGGCTGGCGGCGGCAGCGTGCCCGCGATCGGTTCCAGGCCGGACGCGCCCGCCTGCTGGCCGGGCGGGCAGGCGAGGCGATCGGCGATTTCCAGGCCGCGCTGGCCGTGCTCGGCGAGGACGACGAGGTGCTCGTGGAGCTGGGCACGGCCGAGGCGCTGTCCGGTCGGCTCGCGGCCGCGGCGCGCACGTTCGACCGCGCCATCGCGGCCGAGCCCGACTCCGTGCGGGCCTGGATCGGCAGGGCGCGCGTGCACGTGGCGCAGGGCGAGCGGGGGGCGGCGCGGACGAGCTACGAGCGGGCGCTGCGGCTGTCGCCCGCCAATGCCGACGCCCGCCGGGAGCTGTCGAGCCTCGGACCGTGAGCGGCCGCCTGCTGCCGCGGAGAATGCCTGCTCATCCTCGAGGACGCGGAGTCGCCGTGGGGCTGCAGGGTGCGCCGGTTTCGGTCGCGCTGGCGGCCGTGCTGGGCGCGCTGGCGCTCGTCGCCCCGCCGGTCTTCGCGCAGGCCGGCGCGCCGTCGCCCGCCGACAGCCATGGCCGGATGCTGGCGGCGCTCAGGCAGGTCGCCGACGGCGCGGTGGAGACGAACAGCTACATCGGCGAGGGGGCGGCCATCCGGGCGCGCGGAGAGCTGGCGGCCCTGCCGCGCTCGGCGCCCGGACCGGCGCGCTGGCGCCGGACGCTGGCAGTCGCCGACCACGAGCTGCGGCTGGGCAACGAGACCGAGGCGATACGGCTCATCGAGCAGGCGCTCGAGCTGGTGCCGCCCGCGGCAACCGGCATACGCAACCAGACGCGTTATCGCCTGGGCGTGGCGTATCTGCGGCTCGGCGAAACGCGGAACTGCGCGCATCACCCCAACGCGGCAGCCTGCATCCTGCCGCTCCGGGGCGACGGCATCCACAGCGACCAGGCCCCCTCGCGGCAGGCGATCGCGGCCCTGGCCGCCGTGCTGGACGGCACGCCGGCGCCGGCGGGCGACAACCTCGACGAGGACGCCGTCAAGCTGCACCTGTCCGCGCGCTGGCTGCTCAACATCGCCTACATGACCATCGGGGGCTACCCCGACAGCGTGCCCGCCGCCCACCTGATTCCGGCCGAGGCTTTCGGCGTGGTCGGCGAGCTGCCCCGCTTCGCCAACGTCGCGCCGGACCTCGGGCTCGACGTCTTCGACATGAGCGGCGGCGCGGCGGCCGAGGACTTCGACGGCGACGGCTACCTCGACGTCGCGACGTCGACCTGGGACACGTCGGGGCAGCTGCGGCTGTTCCGGAACAACGGCGACGGGACGTTCACCGAGCGCACGGACGAAGCGGGGCTGCGGGGCCTGTTCGGCGGCCTGAACCTCGTGCAGGCGGACTACGACAACGACGGCGGCGTGGACCTGCTGGTGCTGCGCGGCGCCTGGCTGCACCAGCACGGCCGGCATCCGAACTCGTTGCTGCGCAACAACGGCGACGGGACGTTCACGGATGTGACGTTCGCCGCCGGCCTCGGCGACGCGCACTATCCGACGCAGACCGCGGCGTGGGGCGACTACGACAACGACGGCGACCTGGACCTCTACGTCGGGAACGAGAGCTCGCGGGCGCTGCGGGCGCCGAGCCAGCTCTTCCGCAACAACGGCGACGGGACGTTCACGGATGTGGCCGCCGCGGCCGGCGTGCTCAACCACGGCTATGCGAAGGGCGTGGTCTGGGGCGACTACGACGGCGACCGCCTTCCGGATCTGTTCGTGTCCAACCACAACGGCCGCAACCGGCTCTACCGCAACAACGGCAACGGGACGTTCACCAACATGGCGCGGCGGCTGCGCGTCGAGCGGCCGCTGGCCAGCTTCCCGGCCTGGTTCTGGGACGTCGACAACGACGGCGTGCTCGACCTCTACGTGTCGGCCTACATGGCCCGCACCGAGCACCTGGCCGCGAGCGCGCTCGGGTTGCCGCTCGACATCGAGCTGGCGCGGCTCTATCGCGGCACGGGGGAGGGCGGCTTCGAGGAGGTCGCGAGCCGCTACGGGCTCGTGCGCCCGAACGCGGCGATGGGGGCCAACTTCGGCGACCTCGACAACGACGGCTACCTCGACTTCTACGTCGGCACCGGCTATCCGCCGTACCAAAGTCTCATGCCGAACGTGATGTACCGCAACCGGGACGGCCGGGGCTTCGACGACGTGACCTACGCGGGCGGCTTCGGCCATCTGCAGAAGGGGCACGGGGTGTTCTTCGCCGACCTCGACCACGACGGCGACCAGGACGTCTTCGAGCAGATGGGCGGGGCCTATCCCGGCGACCGGTTCGGCAACGCGCTGTACCGCAACCCCGGCCTGGGCAACCACTGGATTACGATCAGGCTGGTCGGGGTGCGCTCGAACCGCTCGGCCATCGGCGCCCGCATCCGGGCCGAGATCGTCGACGCTGGCGCCACGCGCTCGGTCTACCGGCACGTCGACAGCGGCGGCAGCTTCGGCGCGAACCCCCTGCGGCAGACGATCGGTCTCGGCGGGGCGGCCCGCATCGAGAAGCTGGAGGTGTTCTGGCCGACGACCGGCCTGACACAGACGTTCACCGCTGTCCCGGTCGATCGGTTCATCCGCATTACCGAGGACGGGCCCGCGTACGAGACGGTCGCCCTCCAGGCGTTCACGTTCGGTCGCGGACCGTGAGGATCAAGAGGACCAAGATGATGAAACCGACCAGTCTGCTGGTGGCCGCGCTCGCGGCCTGGACGATCGCCTGCGGCGGAGCCCCGGAAGCGCCGCCCGAGGAGGTGGACGCCGGCCCCGCCCCGGAGGTCGCGGGCGAGGGCTCGATTCTCAGGGTCGACCGGCGGCTCGACTCGCTGGTGCCGGCCGGCGCGACCATCGAGAGGGTGGCCGAGGGCTACGTGTTCACGGAGGGCCCCGTCTGGGTCCGCGGCGAGTCGCGCCTGCTGTTCTCGGACGTGCGGGCCAACGCCATCCACCAGTGGGCCGCGGCGGACGGCGCCAGCCCGTTCATCGATCCGGTCTTCGAGGGCGACCGCGAGGGCCTGCGGTCGATCTCGTCGAACGGGCTCACGCTCGATGCCGAGGGCCGGCTCGTCATCTGCGAGCACGGCAACCGGCGCATCGCGCGGGTCGACGGGGACGGCGCCCGGACGGTGCTGGCCGACAGCTTCGAGGGCAGCCGCCTGAACAGCCCCAACGACCTCACCTACGGCTCCGACGGGTCGCTGTACTTCACCGACCCGTCCTACGGCCTCGACGGACTCGAGGAATCGCCGCTGCGCGAGCTCGACTTCAACGGCATCTACCGGCTGAGCCCGGACGGCGAGCTCGAGCTGCTCGTGCGCGACCAGACGCGGCCGAACGGCATCGCGCTGTCGCCCGACGAGTCGACCCTGTACGTCGCCAACTCCGACGAGAACCAGAAGGTGTGGATGGCGTACGACCTCGACGAGAACGGCGCGTCCAACGGACGCGTCTTCTACGACGTGAACGACCAGACGGCCCCGGGGGCCGCCGACGGCATGAAGGTCGACCTGCGGGGCAACCTCTTCGCCACCGGGCCGGGCGGCGTCTGGGTGCTCGGTCCGGACGGGGCGCACCTCGGGACCATCCTGATGCCGGAGGTGACCGCCAACGTGGCGTGGGGCGACGACGGGCGGACGCTGTACATGACCGCGAGCACGGGCGTCTACCGCATCAGGCTGTCCACCGGCGGCCTGATTCCCGGCAACCCGACCGTGGTCATGGCGACCACGCTGGGCGACATCACGCTGGAGCTGTTCCAGGATCGGTCGCCGATCTCGGTCCGCAACTTCCTGCAGTACGCCTATGCCGGGTTCTACGAGGACACGATCTTCCACCGCGTCATCGAGGGCTTCATGATCCAGGGCGGCGGCATGGGGACGGACCTGATCAACAAGATCCCGCGCGAGCCGATCCGCAACGAGGCCGCCAACGGCATCAGCAACACGCGCGGCACCATCGCGATGGCGCGCACCAACGCCATCGACAGCGCCACCGCGCAGTTCTTCATCAACCACCGCGACAACGCCGGCCGCGGCCTCGACCACCGCGGGACGACCCCGGAAGAGTACGGCTACGCCGTCTTCGGGCGCGTGACGGACGGCATGGACGTCGTCGATGCCATCGCCGGCGTCGACACCGCCGTCCAGGGTCCGCATCAGAACGTGCCGGTCACGCCGGTAACCATCAACGCGGTGACGGTGCAGTAGGGCGGCGGCGGCAGGAACTCTCCGCGTGGGACGCATGCCGGAGCGGTGCGGCGGCCTCGCCCGGCGCCGGGGCCTGCGCCGGCTCGCCTGCGCGACGGCGTTACCGGTCGTGCTCGCGGCGCCGCCGGCCGCGGTGCCGCTGCGGGCTCAGACGGGCACCGACTCCGCCGCCTACACGGTGACGTTCCACGGCAACTGGACGACCGCCAGCACGCCGGGCGGGGTCGTGTCCGGCGGGCATTTCACGACGCTGATCGGCGCCGTCCACAATGCCATGGTGACGTTCTGGCAGCCCGGCAGCCTGGCCACGCCCGGCGTCGAGCAGGTGGCGGAGCTGGGCTTCACGCCGCCCTTCCGGCGGGAGATCGAGGGCAACCCGAATGCCGTCTCCGTCATCATGCAGGTTGTCAGGGGCGGCGGGACGGGCGCAGCGACGTTCGAGGTCACGGTTACCCGCAGCCACCCGCTGATCACCCTGCTCTCGATGATCGGGCCGAGCCCGGACTGGTTCGTCGGCATCTCCGGACGGTCCCTGCTCGACGGCCGGGGCCGATGGCTGCCGGGGCTCGAGATCGATCTGTTCCCGTACGACGCGGGCACCGAGGAGGGGACGGGGTTCAGCCTGAGCAACCCGCCGACTTCACCGCGGCAACCGATCGCGAGCATCCGGGGCATGGGCAGGTTCTCGGACGTGCGCATGGCGCGGCTGACGTTCGTGCGCTCGGACGACCCGACGGTGTCGGCGGAGGCCGGCTCGGCGGCGGAGGGCTCGCCGGTGCCGTTCACGGTGCGGCTGTCGCGGGCCGTGGACGCGGACGTGGTCCTGGCCTGGAGCACCATCGACGGAACCGCGACCGCGGGCGACGACTACACGGCCGTCACCGGGCGCGAGGTGACGATCCCGGCCGGCGCCACCGGCGCTACGTTCGCCGTCCCGACCACGGACGACGATCTCGTGGAGACCGACGAGACGTTCACCGTGGCCGTGGCCGCGTCCGGCCCGCTGCCGCGGGACGTGAAGGTACCCGACGGGCTGCAGGCGACGGGCGTGATCGAGGACGACGACAGCCGGGCGAGCGGGTTCACCGACGATCCAGTGGTGGCCGGCGACACGGTCGTCAGGGCCGTGCATCTCAGCGAGTTGCGCGAGCGGATCGATGCCCTCCGGGTGACGGCGGGGCTGCAGCCGTTCGCGTACGCGGATCGCACGATCCGGGCCGGCGTCACCCGCGTGCGGGCGCTGCATCTGACGGAGCTGCGGACGGCGCTCGACGCGGCCTACGACGCGGCGGGCCGCGGCCGGCCGCGCTACACGGGCGCCGTGCAGGCGGGCGTCGCGGTGCGGGCGCTGCACGTCAACGAGCTGCGGCGGGCCATTCAGGCCCTGGAGTGACGCCGGCTGCCGGCCGCGGACGCCGGGCGGGTGCCGCCGCCCCCGCGACGCAGGGATGACGAGGGATAATGAGCCATGGCTGAACGACCGACCGACATTTCGCCCGGCACATCCGGTCCGGGCTTCGCCCGCGCTCCCGCGCATCGCATCGCGTTCGTGCCGCGCCACGTGCGCGTGGCCGTCACGGCCGGCGGGATGCAGCTCGCGGCGACGACCGACGTCGTGGCGCTGGAGGAGGCCGGCTACCCGCCGCGCCACTACCTGGCCCGCGACGGCATCGACATGACGCGCCTGCGAAAGACCGGCAAGACGACGTACTGCCCGTTCAAGGGGCTCGCCACCTACTACGTCATCGACGGCCCCGGCGGGGAGATCCACGACGCCGTGTGGAGCTACGAGCAGACGTTCCGCGAGGCCGAGCTGGTGCGCGGCCGCCTCGCGTTCGACGCGAGCCGGGTGGACGAGGTCGTCGGGTAGGCGGGAAACGGGTCGGCCGGCGGGTGGCGCCCGCCGGCCGGGAGTCGCGCTACGGCTCGACGGTGACGGTCACGTCCGCGGTGCCGTGCAGGCCGCCGTCGTGGGCCATCGCGCGCAGCGTGTAGGTGCCGGGCTCGCTGAACGTGGCGGTGACCTCGACGGGCCGATCGGTCACCACGTCCGGCGGCGGCAGCTCCACCAGCGACGCACCGCCGCCGGCGCTGGCCACGCCAGGCCGCCGGGCGCTCGAGAACGCGGTCTGCCGCAGCCGCGCGGCGGTCGCCTTCTGCCGGCGGTATTCCGGATGCTCCTGCTCCGGCTCCAGCGCGATTGCGTCGGCCGGGCCGCGGTAGACGAACCAGCCGATGCCGAGGCCGAGGTCGTTGGAGCCGCCGATGCCGCCGCGCGGGTTGCCGTCGTCGCTGGCGTACGCCGTCAGCGCGAGCGGCTCGCCGACCTTCGCGGATCGTGTCGCCGGTCCCTCGAGCCGGATGCTCGGCGGCACGTTGTCCGGCTCGCCGAGCCGTTGCCCGCGCCCGCCGAAGCCGCCGTTGTTCATCATCATGATCCGCTCGTCGATGATGTAGTCGGGCTTCAGCGTGGCGAACGCGTACTCGGTTTCGCCGTTGGCGGTGATCTTCCAGACGATCTCCCGCTCGCCGAAGTCCGCGGGCACCGTGATCCGGAAGGTGAACCGGCTGCGCCGCGGGAAGAAGTGGGCGGGCTGACCCTGGTCGGGGCCGCCCGGCTCGATGCTGTTGTCCGGGCCGACCGGGACGTCGATGAGCTCTTCGCTGTTGAGGTTGAAGTAGCCGAAGATCAGGTCGAACGTCCCGTCCGGGTTCGCCATCCACCCCTCGTAGATGGGAGCGATGCGCTGCCCGCGCTTCATGATGAGGTTGTCTTGCGCGAAGCAGAGGGCCGGGGCCAGCCACGCGAGCGCTGCCGCCGCGGCCCAGCGCCATGCGAATCGACGCTGAACACGAGCACTCATGGTCATTCCTTGCTGGTGGCAGGCGCCCCGGCCGGACGAGGTCCGGCGGGACGCCTGGGGGAGAGCGTTCCGAAACCGCTAGTCGTTCTGCTGGTTCGTGCTGGCGCCGAGCTGCAGCGCCTCGCGCCGCGCCACCTCTGCCGCGAACTGCTCGTCGGTCAGCAGCGTGAGCTTGGGCAGGAACACGAACATCTCGTCGACGGACCGGTTGCCGCCGGTCTTCCAGTTGCGCGGCTCGATGTTGTTGGAGTTCGTCTCCGAGTTGTTGTACCACCCCATGATGTGCAGGATCGTGCCCCGCGGCAGGAGCGGCGCGTAGTCGTCCTCGTAGACGTAGGTCCGCACCCAGTTGTGGTCGTACCCCGAGCAGTTGAGGATCTCGCGGTAGCCGTTCGGGTACTGGGCCTCCACGCACATCCGGTCGCCGCTCATGTGCAGGTGGGGCTCGAAGGTGGTGAGGATGCCCGGCTCGCTCATCGTCTGGAAGTTGTCGTAGCGGATGGAGTCGTCTCCGGGCGGCAGGGCGAGATCCTCGCGGACGTTGCTGCCGCCGACGAGCCCCGCGTTGTAGCCCGACTGGCTGTACTTCGGCTCGTAGCCCTGCGGGTGGAACTTGAACCCGACGTCGACGCGGACGGGGACGTCGCGGCCCACCGAGTGCATGTGCACCGTGTAGGTCAGCGCCGAATCGGCCCGCAGGCGGACGCCGGTGTCCGCCGGATAGACCGTCTCGTTCTGTCCGACCTCGTAGATCAGGTAGAAGCCGTCCGGGGCGTCCATGTCGAACCCGAGCTCGCGGATCCCGGCATGGTGCAGGGTGAAGAGGTTCATGCCCTGCTCCTCTTCCTTCCTGAACGCGCTGCCGTCGAGCCGCGTCTCCTTCACCTCCACGGCGGCGATGTAGCGGTCCTCGGTCAGGCCGGTCGCCACGGGGCCGAGCTCGCGGTGGTAGTCGGGGGCGACGGCCTTGACGAGCACTTCCGGCCCCTCGACGATCAGGTCGGGCTCACCGATGGCCCACTGCGTGCGGTCGAGGTACTCGCGGGCCGGCGGCATGTCGGCCGGGTTGCCGCGCGGGGCGCCGCTGTCGACCCAGCGCGCCACCATTGCGATCTCTTCGCGGCTCAGGGAGGGGTCGTTCTTGAAGTGCTGGACGCCCACGTCGGGCTCGATGAACCAGGGCGGCATCTCGCGGGTCGCCGTCCGCTGCCTGATCGCGCGCGCCCAGGGCCGCACCTCGTCGTAGGTCATCAGCGACATCGGGGCGAACCCGCCCTGCCGGTGACAGCTCTCGCACGAGCGCTGGATGATCGGGGCGATGTGCCTGGTGTAGGTGATTTCCGCCTCGGCCTCTTCGGCCGCGGCGGGCGGGGCCGCTGCGAAACCGGCGGCGGCAACGAGGAAAGCCAGGGTCCCCACAAGATTCTTCATCGGCTGCTGCCTCCTCCTGCGTCGAGGCGCGGGCCGGGTGAGCCAGCACCGCGTTGCTGCATGCGCGGCCCGGCAGGTCAGGGTCGCGCCAAACGAACAGCGCCGGCCGGCACGCGATGCGGCGTGCCGGCCGGCGTCACGACAGGGGGCGGACCGGCCGCAAGGGCAGCGGTGCGCCCCGTGGAGCTGCTGCTAACGCTCGGTCGGGTCGCGGCCGTCCCGCGGCGCGCCCGTGCCGGACGACCCCATGAACAGCTTGCGTCCGTCCCCGAACGTGATGTCGCGGCCGTTGGCCTTGTTCGAGCCGTCCTTGGACAGGTAGCCCTCGACGAAGACCTCGTCCCCGATCGGCAGATCCCGCTTGGTGAAGCCGCGGCGGAGCAGGCTGGTCGGCGGTCCGCCCTCGACCATCCAGGCCTCGACCGTGCCGTCCTCCCGCGTGACGTCGATGTGCAGCCAGGAGTGGGGGTTGACCCACTCCATCCTCGTGATCTTGCCTTGCAGCGAGACCGGCTTGTTGGCGTCGAACTCCGCTGCAAACGCGTGATGCGCCACGGCCGGCGCCGCCGTCATGACGGCGAACAGACCGACCAGGCAACCGACGATGGCCACTTTCGCTCGCATCTGAATCTCCTCCTGTTCAACTCGCTGTTCAACTCGCCCTGTTCGATGTCCAGCTCGCGAAGCCCAGCGCTCCGCCGCTCAGCGGCCCTGCGCCGCTTCCCACGCCTCGGTTTCCGCCCACTCGGCGGCGATCTGCGGCCCGCGGTCGTTCACCTCCCGCGCCGCCTCGTCCATCGCGATCTGCTCGTCCGCCCGGCCGCCCTTGAGCAGGCCCACCATGCCGTAGTTGTGCTCGTGGCAGGTGTACTCGTAGACGTCCGGCTCGTTCGCGTCGAGGTGCCAGATGTTGACGGCCGTCCACGGTTTCACATACACGCTCGGGTCGTTGATCGTGTAGGCGTACTCGATGGTGTCGGGCCCCGTCCGCCGCAGGCGCTCCGTGATCGTCAGGTGCTCACCCGTGCCCATGTGGTAGTGGGCGTGGTTGTGGCCGTAGATGCCGCCGTGCGACGGCATCACGGGGCCGCCGTTCTGCATGTTGTTGAAGTTGGTGGTCTCGATGACCAGCGTGTCACCCTCCCAGCGGCCGTGCGAATCGCCCCACCACTGGGTGATGTCCGAGCCCAGGCGGGGACGCCCGTCGAGGGGGACGATGCGCACCACGCCGTACTGCAGGTCGAAGACGATCTGGCCGGGGAGCTGATAGATGTCCTTCGGGACGTTCATCTCGCCCATCGCCAGGCCGGTGCGGAGGATGCAGCGCTCCATGACGTTGCGGTCCACCCACGAGTCGGCTTCCCCGCGGTGGGCCCGCGCCGCTTCCCGCGCGTCCCACTGCTCTAGTATCTCGCGCGTGTAGGGCGGCAGCCGGCCGTCCGCGGGATCGACGATCTGCGACGTCCGCCGCGCCGCGAGGCGCGGGCTGACCGGTGCGTTCCAGAACGCGTTGTACTCCGCGCCCGAGATTCTCTGGCCCGGGCGGTCGGGATCGATGCTGTTGGACCGCTCGACGCGCTGGACATCCGCGGCCACCAGGTCGTCCGCGATGATGCCTTCCTCGCCGTCGGGCAGGCCGACCTGGCTGGCCGCGCGGGCCGCCGCCTCTTCCTCGGTCAGGAACTCCCGGGTCCCGAACTCGACGGGACGCTCCAGCGGCGTGGGCGTGCGGTTCTCCCACGAGCCCTGGAGGTCGGGGTCGCCCCAGGCGGTGTGCGGCACCATGTAGGCGTCTTCCTCCTGGCCCTGGCCGGCAGCGGGTACGGCCCCCAACCCCACCATGGCGAGGACGGCCGCCGCCGCCCCGGCCGCGAAATACAGCTTTCGCATCTCAAGCCTCCTGTCGTGCTCTCGACTACTCACCACTACGGCTGCGCTCCCTTGACGAGGCTGCCGTAGATGAACTCCTCCACGATATCGACGCACCGGAACTCGAGCAGCTGGGCGTTCTCCTCCAGCCGGCGATAGAGCGGCATGCGGATCGTCCAGGGCTCGGTGTAGACGTTCGGATCCTCGAGCGTGGCCTCGTACATCAGGTGGTTCGGGCCCATCGGCGTAATGCGCTCGACGACGCGCAGCGCCTCGCTGTGGAAGTTGCCGGAGCGGTCGAGCCAGGTCAGCCCGTTGAATCCCGTCACCTCCACCACCAGCGTGTCACCCTCCCAATGGCCGTTGGACCACCCCATCCAGAAGTCGATCGGGGCCTCCACGTGGTTCTCCATGTGGATGGTGCGCTTGGCGACGTTGAACTGATAGGCGACGAGGATCTTGCTCGGCACCTGAATGATCTGGAAGGGGAAAGGCAGATACGTCGCACGGGGAATCCCCGGCATCATGCACTTGGCTTCCGGATCGCCCTGCGTGCTGAGCTCGTCCGGGTTCATGGTGAGGCGCGTCTCGAAGTTCTCGCGCCGCTTCTCCAGCGCCCAGTCCTGGTACGGGATCCGGCCGCGGCCGACGATGACGCTCCGGCCGGCGGGCTGGACGCCCCAGGTTCCCAGCAGCGTCGGGAACGGCCCCGCATCGACGGAATGGTCCTCGACGTTCCAGTGCGCCGTGCCCATCGCCTGCCAGATGCCGTTCAGGTCCGGGTACTCCGTGCCGATGAGGCGCGGCGCACGATAGGCCTCGTCCTGGCCTGCGGTCTCCGCCGGCCACAGCGTGGCCGCGACGGCTGCGACGACGAGCGCGACAGCCAGAAACGATCTTCCGACGCGTTGCAACATGTTGGTCCTCCAGGCCGGGCGGGCCGCCCGCTTCCGCCGGCGCCACGCACGGCAGACAGCCTATTCTAGCCCGATACGTGCCGGATCGCGCCCAACATATGCGACCTGCGCCACTACCTCCGGGGCGTGCGGCCGGGCCGCCGCGGCCGCTACCAGGTCCACCGGCCCTCCGCCGCCGACCACAGGCCCCAGCAATCCTGCGCGATGCCCGCGTCCAGGAAATCGGACGGAAGATTGGACATGGAGCCCACCGGCTCGACCGACTTGCCGTTCGCATGCCAGGAGGACAGGATGTTGCCGCGGTACGGGTAGGCCTCGTCGTCCTGCGGCGCGACGACCACCGAGTCGATGCCGACCTGCCAGGCGGCCTGCCCGCCGGCGCCGTCCGGGCCGGAGAAGGTGAGCTCGGTCCCGTCCCGCTCGAAATCGCTGACCCCGCCCACCGCGGCGATCTGCGCAGCGAACGAATCCTGCAGGCTGCCGGCATCCGGCGGCCCGGCGGCGCAGGCGGCCAGCAACGCGATGGGGGCCAGGACGAGCGAGGTGCGCACAGGGGCGAGCATGGGCCGATTATAGACCGGCCGGGCCGGAACGGGGCAGCCCGAGCGAGACTGCACTACAATGAACGTCTGTTCCGGCGGGAGATGCAGATGCGAGACAGACGACATGCAGGATTCCTGACGCTGGCGGCGGCAGTCCTGCTCGCGGCGTCCGGCGGGGCGCTCCGGGCGCAGGAGCATGCCGGCCAGTACGAACAGGCGGACATCGAGTTCGGCGCCCGGCTGTACGCCGACAACTGCTCGGCCTGTCACGGCGCCGAAGGCGACGCGATTGCCGGCGTGACTCTGCGCAGCGGGACGTTTCGCAACGCCTCGTCGGACGTGGAGCTGCAGGCGGTGATTGCGAACGGCCTGCCCGACACCGCGATGCCGCCGGGGGAGTACACGGAGGCCGAGCTGTCCGGGCTGGTGGCCTTCATCCGCACCATGGGCGATGTCGATCCGGCCACGCTCACGGTGGGCGACGCGGGCCGCGGCCAGGCCGTCTTCGCCGGCAAGGGCGACTGCCTGAGCTGCCACCGCATCGCGGGCCGCGGGTCGCGGGCGGCGCCCGATCTGACCGACATCGGCGCGGTGCGTTCGGCCGGCGCGCTCGAGCGGTCGCTGCTGGATCCGACCGGCTCGATGCTGCCCGTCAACCGGCCGGTCCGCGCCGTGACGCGCGACGGGCGCGAGCTGAGCGGGCGGCGCCTGAACGAGGATACGTTCACCGTCCAGATCATCGACCAGGACGAGCGGCTCGTCTCGCTCGAGAAGGCCGACCTGGCGGAATACACGGTGCTCACGACGTCGCCGATGCCGTCCTACGAGGACGAGCTCAGCGAGCAGGAGCTCTCGGACCTGCTCGCCTATCTCCTCTCTCTCAAGGGGGTGGACTGACCATGGCCCGATCCGTTGCTCTGACGTGCGTCCTGTCGCTGCTGCTCACTGCCGGCCTCGGCGCGCAGGTCACCGCCGACCGCCTGCTGAATGCGGAGAGCGAGCCGCACAACTGGCTGACCTACTCGGGGTCGTACGCCAGCACGCGGCACAGCCTCCTGGACCAGATCACCCCGTCCAACGTGGACGACCTGGAGGTGAAGTGGGTGTTCCAGGCGCGGTCGCTCGAGAACTTCACCGCGACGCCGCTGGTGGTCGACGGCATCATGTACGTCACCCAGGCGCCCAACGACGTGGTCGCGCTCGACGCCAGGACGGGGCGCGTGTTCTGGGTCTACGAGCACACGCCGTCGCCGGAGTCCCGGCCCTGCTGCGGCCGCATCAACCGCGGCGTCGGCATCCTCGGCGACACGCTGTTCATGGCGACCATCGACGCCCAGCTCATCGCGCTGGACGCGGTGACGGGGCGGCCCATCTGGAAGACCGCGGTCGGCGAGCCGTCGCAGGGCTATGCCATGACGGTCGCGCCGCTGGTGATCAAGGACAAGGTCGTGGTGGGCGTCGCCGGCGGGGAGTACGGCATCCGCGGCTACATCGCGGCATACGACGCTGCCACGGGTGAAGAGGCCTGGCGCTTCTACACCATCCCGGGTCCGGGCGAGCCGGGCAACGACACCTGGGCGGGCGACTCGTGGCGCACCGGCGGCGCCTCGGTGTGGCTCACCGGGTCGTACGACCCCGAGCTCAACCTGACGTACTGGGGCATCGGCAACCCGGGACCCGACTGGAACCCGGCGCAGCGGCGGGGCGACAACCTGTACTCGGACAGCGTCGTGGCGCTCGACGCCGACACCGGCGAGTTGCGCTGGTACTTCCAGTTCACGCCGAACGATCCGTACGACTACGACGCGGTCCAGATTCCGGTGCTGGCCGACATCGAGACGGGCGACGGGCAGGTGGTCAAGGTGATGCTGTGGGCGAACCGGAACGGGTTCTTCTATGCCCTGGACCGGGTGACCGGCCGCTTCATCAACGGACGTCCCTTCGTGACGGTCAACTGGGCCGAGGGGCTCGACGACAGCGGGCGGCCGATTCAGACGCCGCAGGGGCCCGGCGAGGTCACCTATCCCGGCGTGCAGGGCGGCACGAACTGGTACTCGCCGTCCTACAACCCGGGCACCGGGCTGTTCTACCTGTCCGCCTGGGAGAACTACGGGGCGATCTTCGAGCCGTCGTCCGAACCGGAGGACTACCGCGAGGGCCAGTTGTTCCTCGGCGGCCGGCCGATGCCGGCCATCCCGGGCGCGGCCGCCCCGCCGGCGCTGACGCGCGGCCACGTCAACCGCTGGACCGAGGCGGTCGGCAACGGCGCCGTGATCGCGCTCGACTCGCGCACGGGCGAGCAGCGCTGGAAGTTCGAGATGACCGACGTGACGACCAGCGGCATCCTGACCACCGCGTCCGACGTGCTGTTCACGGGCGGCCGGGAGGGGTACTTCTACGCGTTCGACGCCCGTGACGGGGACCTGCTGTGGCGGACGACGCTCGGGGGCGTGATCCACAACGGGCCGATGAGCTACCAGGTGGACGATGCGCAGTACGTCGCGGCCGCGGCCGGCAACGTGCTGTTCGTCTTCGGCCTGCGCGACTAGCGGGAACTGACGGCGGGCGGCGGGACGCGCCGCCGCCCGCCGTCCGCTACTTGCTGCGCACGGCGAGCACGAAGAGGATGTGAGCGGCGAACGCGAGGATGCCGGTAATCAGGACTGCCAGCCAAGGATTCACGTGTCGACCTCCGTGGAAACCGCGTCTATTCTAGAGTCTGCGTCCCGCCCCGGGCAAATGCCGCGCCCGGCGCCTGCCGGAAGCTGACCTCCAGCGGCTCGGTCGCGCCGCGGCGCCCGAAGCGGCGCACGGCGATCCACGCCTCGCCGGCGAGCCAGACGGCCAGCACCAGGATGACCGTTCCGGTGGCCAGCAGCGTCCACTGGGCGTTCGTCCAGAACTCCGCGAGGTTGATGCTCATGGCCGACAGCGTGGAGACCAGGATCAGCAGCATCGGCGCCAGCGTATAGACGATCGGCTTGCCGCGCCGCAGGAGATAGACCGTAATCGCGAGCAGCGCCAGCCCCGCCAGCATCTGGTTGGTCGTCCCGAACAGCTGCCAGAGCACCAGTCCGGCGAACTCGCCCTGCACCTGGAAGAACGCGAAGAACCAGATGGCGGCGACGGCAAGGGCCGACGCCACGTAGCGGTTCCCGAGCAGGGGGGCGTTCAGCGTCTCGCCGATCTCGGTGACGTTGTAGCGCAGCAGCCGCGTGGCGGAGTCGAGCGACGTCAGGGCGAACGACACGACGAGCACGGCGACGGCGACCGTCGCCAGCTCCGCGGAGAACCCCAGCGTGGACAGGAACCGCGTCGTGCCGGCGATGAACGCCGCGATGTTGCCGCCGAGGCTGTCGGCCGTCTCCCAGCTCTGGTAGCGCGCCAGCCAGTCCTGCCGCGACACGAAGCCGGCCGTGCAGGCCAGCACCGCCATCACGCCCAGCAGCGACTCGCCCAGCATCGCGCCGTAGCCCACGAGCGGGGCGTCGGTCTCCCGGTCGAGCTGCTTGGCCGAGGTGCCCGACGAGACCAGCGCGTGGAAGCCGCTGGCGGCCCCGCAGGCAATCACGATGAAGACGAACGGGAACATCGCCGGCGCCCCTGCCGGGTCGACGTCCAGCACCGGCGCCGCGAACGACGGGTTGGTCAGGAAGAAGCCGGCGTACATCGCGGCGACGCCGACGTAGAGCAGCAGGCTGTTCAGGTAGTCGCGGGGCTGCAGGAGCAGCCAGACCGGCAGCACGCTGGCGGCGAACGAGTAGAGCAGCAGGAGCCACTTCCACTGCGCCAGCGAGGGGCCGACGACCGGATGCCGGATGCCGGCCCAGACGAGCAGCAGCAGCACCGGCAGGCCCGCGGCGGTCAGCGCCCGGAGGTCCCAGCCGAGCCGGTAGATTGCCACGCCGATGCCGACGGCCACCAGCATGAGCGCGGCTGTCGGCAGCACCGACTCCGGATAGAACGCCGGGGAGAACAGCGTGGCCACGACGTGCACGAACACGCCCATGGCCAGGGCGATGAGGAAGAAGATGAGCAGGTGGAACAGCGTCTTGGCGCGCGGTCCGACCAGGCTCTCGGTCACCTTGCCGATCGACAGGCCCCGGGCGCGGATGGAGACGGCGAGCGCGCCGAAGTCGTGCACGGCGCCGACGAAGATGGCGCCCAGCACCACCCAGGCGAGCGCCGGCAGCCAGCCCCAGATGACCGCGATGGCGGGCCCCAGCATGGGCGACAGACCGGTGATCGAGGCGAACTGGTGCCCGAACAGCACGTAGCGGTTCGCGGGCACGTAGTCGACGTCGTCGCGGAGCCCGTGCGCGGGCGTCGGCCGGGCGTCGTCGAGCGCGAACAGCCGCCGGGCCAGGTGCCGCGCGTAGAACCGATAGGCCGCCCAGTAGGCGGCGAAGGCCAGCAGCGCGGCGGCGACCGGAGAAATGCCCACGACGGCCTCCCCGGGTCTAGCCCGACTCCCAGCGGCGCCGCAGCAGCGCCCCGACCTGCCGCAGGGCATCCGTGCCGTGGACGTCGCGTTCGAGCAGCGGCACCGCGACCCGCGGCACGCGCGCGAAGAGGCGGTCGATCTCCGTGCGGTAGGCCTGCTCCTGCGTCCGCCGCGCGGCCAGGAAGTTGCCGGCGGCGCTCGGCAGCAGGCGGTTGACCACGACGCCCCAGACGCCGACGTCGAAGCGGGACAGCAGGTCGCGGACGCGCCGGCTCTCGAGGATCGACAGCTTGTCGGCGTTCATCACCAGCACGAAGGCGGTGGTCGCCTGGTCGAGCAGCCGCTCGCGCGCCACCAGGAACGTGCGGCGTCGGGCCTGCAGCCGCTCGTGGATCTGCGCCTCGCGGCTCCCCGGCTCGTGGTCCGCGGGGGTGTCGATGAGCGCGAGCTCGTCGCCGGCGGCCGGCCCGCCGCCGAGACGGCCCAGGGCGGCCGTCAGGCGTCCTGCGCGCTGCCGGTGGCGCAGCAGGCCGTCCATCCACGCGCCCATCACCTCCGGCAGCGAGAGCAGGCGCACGGTGTGGCCGCTGGGCGCCGTGTCGAAGATGACGAGGTCGTAGCGCGAGCCGTCGTGCCCCATCAGCGTCGCGACGCGTTCGAGGAGGGCGGCCTCCGCGGAGCCCGGCGCGTCGCGGGCGAGGTCGAGCTGCCGGTCCACCTCCCCGTAGAGGCGCGGATGCACCAGCGCCTTCATCTGGGCTTTCACGGTGTCGATGTGGCGCGCCGCCTCGCGGTCCGGATCGATCTCCACGCCCCACAGGTCCGGTCCGAGCTCCTGCTGCCGGTCGCCGATCTCGCGCCCGAAGATGTCCCCCAGCGAGTGCGCCGGGTCCGTGGAGACGAGCAGGCACCGCCGTCCCTGATCCGCGGCGGCGACGGCCACCGCCGCGGCGATGGTCGTCTTGCCGACGCCGCCCTTGCCGCCCACGAACACCAGTTGGTGCGCCAGCAGATCGTCGAGCATCTTTATTTTGACGGGGCTGCGCCCCGAACCCCCGGCGTCCGCTTGCGGGGGCCCCTTCGCCCCGCGCCGCTGCCGCCGAGGCGCGCTGTGCGCGCCTTCGCCGGCTGCGCCGGCGCTTCATTTAGACGGGGCTGCGTCCCGGACCCCTGGCGTCCGCTTGCGGGGACCCCTTCGCCCCGCGCCGCTGCTGCCGAGGCGCGCTGTGCGCAGCTTCCTTCAGACGGGGCTGCGCCCCGGACCCCCGGCGTCCGCTTGCGGGGGCCCCTTTGCCCCGCGCCGCTGCCGCCGAGGCGCGCTGTGCGCGCCTTCGCCGGCTGCGCCGGCGCTGCATTTAGACGGGGCTGCGTCCCGGACCCCTGGCGTCCGCTTGCGGGGGCCCCTTCGCCCCGCGCCGCTGCCGCCGAGGCGCGCTGTGCGCGCCTTCGCCGGCTGCGCCGGCGCTGCATTTAGACGGGGCTGCGTCCCGAACCCCCGGCGTCCGCTTGCGGGGGCCCCTTCGCCCCGCGCCGCTGCCGCCGAGGCGCGCTGTGCGCGCCTTCGCCGGCTGCGCCGGCGCTTCCTTCAGACGGGGCTGCGTCCCGGACCCCCCAGCGTCCGCTTGCGGGGGCCCCTTCGCCCCGCGCCGCTGCCGCCGAGGCGCCCTCGCGGCGCCTGCTAGCAGCAGCGAAAGTGGTCGAGCGGCGAGTGCTCGAGGCCCATCCGGGTGTGCCACTCGTGAAAGCGCTCCAGCAGGAGCGGCTGGAGCTCCAGCGTGTAGTAGGTCGCAGGATTCGGCACCCCCATCAGCTCGGCGTAGACGAACAGCATGAACAGGTCGTCCTCGTCGCGCCGGGCGCGGGCCACGGCGCCCCGGTAGGGCGCCGCGTAGAACTCGCCGAGCAGCACGCGGGCCGTGGCGAGGCGCGCCGCGACCCGCTGACGCCAGGAGCCGCGCATCAGCTCGCCGTTGCAGCCGCCGCGCGGCGCTCCCGCATGAGCGCGGATGCCGCCTCCAGCATGACGAAGATGGCGGTGATGACGATCACGATGTCGATGGCCAGCAGCACGTAGTTGCCGTCGGCGTAGAGGGTGCTGAGCTGGTAGAGCGCGGCCAGCAGCGCCATGGTCGTGACGAAGACCATCGGGATCAGCGTGTAGCGCGCCGGCCGCCCCAGCTTGACCAGCATGACGCTGATGACGAGCAGCGTCAGCCCCGCGAGGAGCTGATTCGTGGTGCCGAACAGCGGCCAGATGATCATGCCGCCGGTTCCGTCGGCCCCGCCCGCGCCAAACGCCAGAACCAGGCACGCGCCCACCGCGACGGCGGTGGCGACGTAGCCGTTCTGGAGGACGGGAATGTCGTAGATGGTGCCCCACTCCTGCACGATGTAGCGTTGCAGCCGGACGCCGGCGTCCATGGTCGTACCGGCGAAGAGCACCGCCATCACCGCGAGGAGCGTCTGTGCGAAGCCGATCGGCAGGCCGAGCCCTGCGGCCGCGATCCGCGAGCCGCCCTCGACGAACGCGCTGATGCCGCCCACCGCGCCGAAGCTCTCCGCGTCGACGTAGGCTGCCTGCCACTCGGTCATCGAGAAGCCCGCGGTGACCGCGATGATGGCGACGATTGCCAGCGCGCCCTCGCCGAGCGATCCGAGGTAGCCGACGAAACGCGCGTCCGTTTCCTTGTTGAGCTGCTTGGACGTGGTGCCCGAGCTGACCAGGCCGTGGAAGCCGGAGATCGCGCCGCAGGCGATAGTGACGAACAGCAGCGGCATGAGCGGCGGCGTGGCCGGCGGGACGTTCGGATTGATCGGCGGCGCGACCACGGTCGGGGCGGCGATGAGGACGGCGCCGTAGAGGATGCCGAGGCCGACGAAGAGCTGGATGCCGTTGATGTAGTCGCGCGGCTGCAGCAGCAGCCAGACCGGCAGCATCGACGCCACCGCGGCGTAGGCGAACAGGATCAGGATCCACTGCGCCGCGGGCGCGACGCCGGCCGTTTCGGCCAGCGTCACGGGGAACAGCTCCCCGAGGTAGATGACCGCGTAGAGGATGACCGTCCCGGCCACCGTCGGCCAGGTGATCCCGACGCCCACCTTGTAGAGCAGGACGCCGATGCCGACCGCCACGAAGACGGCGGTCCAGGCGGGGATGACGCTCGCCGGCGTGTTGATGAACTCGCTGGAGATGGCGACCGCGAAGACCGCGTTGACCATCAGCAGCAGGAAGAAGACGACGATCATGAACAGGTTCCGGGCGCGGTGGCTGACCACCTCGCCGGTCAGCGAGCCGACCGACAGCGCCTTGTTGCGCACGCTCGCCCAGATCGCGCCGAAATCGTGCGCGCCGGCGAAGAACATCGTGCCGATGACCACCCACAGGAATGCCGGCAGCCAGCCCCAGACCACGGCGATGCTCGGACCGATGATGGGCGCGGCGCCGGCGACCGCCGTGAAGTGGTGCCCCCACAGCACCACGCGGTTAGTCGGGACGTAGTCGATGTCGTCGCGCATGGCGTGCGCCGGGGTCTGGAAGTCGGGGTCGAGCCGATAGATCCGCTCGCCCATGAACTTGGAATAGAAGCGGTAGCCCGCGAAGATCGCGATCAGGCCGACAGCTGCGAGAACGACAGCGTTCATGGTGTGCTCTCCTTGAGGTCGCGGACAGCCGGGAAGCCCGGCACGCCGCTGGCCGCGCGAACGGCGCGGACGATGGCCTCCGCGGTCACGTCGGCCGCCAGGGCGCCGATCCGCAACAGGCTCGTGGGGTTCGCCGCGCCGCCGGTCGACAGGGCGAAGATGGCGTCCCCGTCCACCGGGGTGTGCGCCGGCCGGACCGCGCGCGCCAGGCCGTCGTGGGCCATGCGCGCGACGATGCCCAGTTGCGCCTTGTCGAGCGCGGCGTTCGTGGCGACGACGCCGATGGTCGTGTGCTCCCCGGGCGGCGCCGCCGGCGCAGGCTGCCGCAGCAGTTGCTGCGCGCCCTCCAGCCGCCGGCCGTCGCCGTCGCGCACGCCGGCAATCAAGGCGCCGGTGGCCGGCTCGTAGATGTCCCCGACCGCGTTGACCGCCATGAGCGCCGCCACGCGGATGCCGTCGGGCAGCTCGATCAGCGCGGTGCCGATGCCGCCCTTCATGGCGCGCCGCGGCCCCCCCAGCTTGCCCACGGTGGCGCCGGCGCCCGCGCCGACGCTGCCCTCGGCAACCGGACCGCGGGTGGCCGCGAGCGCGGCGCGATAGCCGCAGTCTGCCGTGGGGCGGATGGACGGATCGCCGCCGACGGCCAGGTCGTACAGGATGGCGGCGGGCACGATGGGCACCCTGGCCGCCTGCGTCTCGTACCCGATGTCGCGCTCCGCGAGGTAGCGCATGACGCCGTCGGCCGCCGCCAGCCCGAACGCGCTGCCGCCGGCCAGCACGACGGCGTGGACCTGCTGCACGGTGTTCGTCGGGTCGAGCAGGGCGGTCTCGCGCGTTCCCGGCGCGGCGCCCCTGACGTCGACGGTGGCGACCGCGCCGCCCTCGGTGAGGATGACCGTGCAGCCGGTCGGGCGGGCGGCGAGGGTGTGGTGCCCGACCTTGATGCCCTCGATCGCGGTGATGCCTCCGGTGGCGGTGATCGGCGGCTGTGACGCTACCGCCACGGCCACTCCGCCCGCCGCAAGCAGACTGCAAGCAATGACACGCGCCATGTCGCCTTGTGGAGAAGGTCCCGGCATCGTACCCGAAAAGCGTGGCGACGGCTACCGCGGGCGCCGTCGCCTGCACGTCGGGCGCCCGCCGGCTATCCTGGAGACGCGGCTGGTCGGGTCGACGGGGAGGAGCCGGTGCTGTGGTCGTTGCTGGCGGATGCCGTGGTCCTGCTGCATCTCGCCTTCGTCGCCTTCGTCGTGCTGGGCGGTCTGGCGGTACGCTGGCGGCCGCGGCTGGCCTGGGCGCACCTCCCGGCCGCGGTCTGGGGCGTCGCCATCGAATGGTCCGGGGCGATCTGTCCGCTGACCCCGCTCGAGAACTGGCTGCGGGCCCGCGCCGGGGCGCGCGGGTACGGCGGCGACTTCGTCGAGCGGTACGTGGTGGCCCTGCTGTACCCGGCCGGCCTCACGAGGACCGGGCAGATCGTGCTCGGCGTCGTCGTGCTGGTGCTCAACGCGGCCGCGTACATCTGGATCTGGCGCGGCCGGCGCCGGGGCGGCCGATCGAAGGCCGGCGCGCGGGGCGTGTAGGATAGAAGGATCGTATGAGGCGAGCAGGGCAGCGTGGCGTCCCCTGGCGGCGTGCCGTGGCATGCAGCGCGGCGCTCGCCTGCCTGTGGGCCGCGGCGTGCGCGCCGCTGGCCACGGGCGGTGAGGAGCGAAGGGCCTCCGCGGCGCCGGACGGCGGGGCGGACCCCGCGCGTGCCCGGCGGGCGGACGAGCCGCTGATCGTCGCGTTCGGCGATTCGCTGACGGCCGGTCTCGGACTGCTGTCGGAGGAAGCCTATCCGGCCAGGCTGCAGGAGCGCCTCGACCGCGCGGGCCACCGCCTGCGCGTCGTCAACGCGGGCGTGTCGGGCGAGACGACGGCGGGCGGCCTGCGGCGACTCGAGTGGACGCTCGACGGGGACGTGCGCATCCTGATTCTGGCCCTCGGGGGCAACGACGGCCTGCGGGGGCTGCCGGTCGACCAGATGCGCGACAATCTCGCGCAGATGATCGCGGCCGCCCGTGCGCGCGGCATCCGCGTGCTGCTGGCGGGCATGGAGTCGCCCCCCAACTTCGGCGCGCTGTATACGGACGCCTTCCGGCGCGTGTTCGCGCAGCTCGCGGCCGAGCACGACGTGGAGTTCCTGCCGTTTCTGCTGGATGGAGTGGCCGGCGTGCCGGCGCTCAACCAGGAGGACGGCATCCATCCCAACGCCCGGGGCGCCGAGCGCGTCGCGGCCCACGTCTGGTCCGCGCTCGAGCCGATGCTGGGGGCGATCGAGGCAGCCGCGCGATGAACGACCGGCCGGCAGGACGATGATCGAGCTGCGCGGCGTGTCGAAGACCGTGCTCAGCGGCGGTCGCCCCCTCACCATCCTCCACCCGATCGACCTGCAGGTGCCGGCCGGCCGGTTCCTGGCCATCGTGGGACCCTCCGGCAGCGGCAAGTCGACGCTGCTGGGTCTGATTGCGGGTCTCGATACGCCGTCGAGCGGCGAGATCGCGATCGACGGCGTCGAGGTCACCGGCCTCGACGAGGACCGGCTCGCGCGGCTGCGCGGCGAGAAGATCGGGTTCGTCTTCCAGTTCTTCCACCTGCTCCCGTCGCTGACCGCGCTGGAGAACGTGCTCGTGCCGCTGGAGATCGCCGGCGAGGCCCGCGCCGCGGACAAGGCGGCGGGGCTGCTGCGGGACGTCGGGCTCACGGCCCGGGGCCATCACTACCCCTCGCAGCTCTCGGGCGGCGAGCAGCAGCGCATCGCCATCGCGCGTGCGCTGGCCAACGACCCGCCGATCCTGCTGGCCGACGAGCCGACCGGCAACCTCGATTCGACCAACGGCCGCCACGTGGTCGATCTGCTGGTCGACGTCAACCGCAAGCGGAAGACGACGATCGTGATGGTGACGCACGACCCGGAGTTGACGGA
This sequence comes from Vicinamibacterales bacterium, assembly GCA_963665465.1. Taxonomy (GTDB): domain Bacteria; phylum Acidobacteriota; class Vicinamibacteria; order Vicinamibacterales; family UBA8438; genus JAAXGX01. The sequence goes on along the minus strand of OY762226.1, from coordinate 341,316 downwards.
GCGCGCCGACGTCGTGCTCTCGATGCGCGACGGAAGGACGTGCTGACGGCCGCGATGCGTTTCATCCTCCGCATGACCTATCGGGAGCTGCGCTCGTCGTGGCAGCGCCTGGCCTTCTTCTTCATCTGCATCGCGGTCGGGGTGGCCGCCATCGTCGCGCTGCGCTCGCTGATCCAGAACGTGCGGGTCGCCCTGGCCGCGGAAGCCCGCACCCTGCTCGCCGGCGACATCTCGATTCGCAGCGACCGGCCCTGGTCGGACGAGGCGCAGCGCATCATCGAAGGACGGCTGGCGGACGTGGCGCCGCTGCGGCGCACCGAGATCGTGGACATCACCACCATGGTGCGCGTGGCGGACGCGGCGACGGCCGGCACGAAGGTGGTCGAGCTGCGCGGCGTGCGCGCCGAGTTTCCGTTCTACGGCCGGTTCCGCCTGGCCGGCGAAGCGGCCTACTCCTTCGAGCTGCTGCGGGACCATGGCGCGCTGGTGGCGCCGGAGCTGCTCGCCCAGCTCGGGTTGGCGGTGGGCGACGAGGTCCTGATCGGGGACGTGGCGTTCGCGATTCGCGGCGTGATCTTCACCGAGCCGGGGCGCCGGCTGGGTGCCTTCAGCTTCGGCCCCCGGGTGCTCGTCGACTATGCGGCGCTCGAGGAGACGGGGGTGCTGGGATTCGCCAGCCGCGCCACCCGCCAGATCCTGCTCCAGGTCGAGGCGCCGATCATCGATCCGCTGGTGGCCGTGCTGCGCGAGGACCTGCAGGACGAGATGGCCCGCGTGCGGTCGTATCGGGGGCACGAGAGCCGCATCGAGCGCAATCTGGGGCGGACCGAGAACTACCTGAGCCTGATTGGGTTCGTCATCGTCATCCTGGGCGGGATCGGGGTCTGGAGCGTGACCCGCGTCTTCGTCCAGCAGCGCCTGCGCAGCGTGGCGATACTCAAGTGCCTCGGCGCGACGGGTGGCCGGGTCCTCGCGGTCTACGTGACCCAGATCGGCCTGCTGGGGCTCGGCGGGAGCCTGCTGGGCATCGGCTTCGCCCGCGCGGCGCTGGCGTCCGTGCCGGATTCGCTGACCGCGCAGGCGGCGACCGCGGCCGGACTGACGACCGTGTCGACGGCGCTGACCGGCTCGGCCATGGTGCAGGGGGTGGCTGTCGGCCTGCTCGTGTCGGTGCTCTTCGCGCTGGTGCCGTTGCTCGAGGTGCGCCACGCGAAGCCGCTCCTGCTGCTGCGCCGGGACGCGGTGCGCCCGCCCGCGGGCATCGACTGGGCGCAGGTCGCGGCAGTCGGCCTGGTGGGCGCGGGGCTGGTGGCGGTGGCCGTGTGGCAGGCGGCGTCGCTGGAGGTCGGGTTGTACGTGAGCGGCGGGTTCGCCGCGGTGGCGGCGGCCCTGCACTTCATCGGCCAGGGTCTGGTGAGGGCCGCGGCGCCGCTCGAGCGGGCGCCCTGGTTCGCGTTGCGGCACGCCGCGCTGAGCCTGAGCCGGCCGGGCAACCAGACGCGGGTGATCCTGCTGGCCGTCGGACTGGGCAGCTTCTTCATCATCGGCGTGCGCGCGATGCAGACCAACCTGCTCGGCAACTTCGACCGGGAGCTGCGCGACGACGCGCCCGACATGTTCCTCATCGACATCCAGGAGGACCAGGCGGATGGTGTGCGCGCCATCCTGGAGGCCGGGGTCGGCGAGGCGCCGCCGTTGATCCCCGTGCTGCGGGCCCGCGTCACGGGGGTCGACGGCCGCCGGCTGTCGTTCGACAGCGCGCGCGGCGCGCGCCGTGCGGGGCTGGGACGCGAGTACACGGTCACCTACCGCGGCAGCCTGGCGGAGAACGAGCGGGTCATCGCGGGGAGGTTCTGGGACGACGCCCCGGCCGTGGAGCCGGAGATATCGATCGAGGAGGACCTGCAGGACGAGCGGGGGCTGGAGCTGGGCGACACCGTCCGCTTCGACGTGCTGGGCCGCGAGATTGCCGCGCGCGTGACGAGCGTGCGCGAGGTCCAGTGGGACGATACCCGCAGCGGCGGCTTCATGTTCCTGTTCCGCCCCGGATCGTTCGGCGACGCGCCGCACACGTACATCGCGTTCATGCAGGGGCCGGCCGACGGCGCGGCGCGTGCGACGCTCCAGCGGAATCTGGTTGCGCGCTATCCGAACGTGTCCGTGATCGACGGCCTGACGGTGCTCCAGACGGTGCGGCGCGTGCTCGACTACGTGACGCTCGCGATCTCCGTGGTCGGCGGCATCGCCCTGCTCAGCGGCGGCCTGATCCTGGTCGGGGCGGTGGCGATGACGAAGTTCCAGCGCGTCCGCGAGGCGGCCATCTTCAAGACGCTGGGCGCGAACGCGCGGATGCTGACGCTGATGCTGGTCCTGGAGTACGGCGTCCTGGGCATCCTCGCCGGCAGCGTGGGCTCCATCGGCGCGCTGATCCTGACGTGGGCGCTCGCCCGCCAGGTGTTCGAGATCGCCTGGTTCCCGTCGCTTCTCGTCAACGTCAGCGGCGTCGTGGTGACGGCGCTGGTGGTGGGCAGCGTGGGGGTCGTGTCGAGCCTGGACGTGCTGCGCCGCAAGCCGCTGGGGACGCTGCGCGCGGAGTAGCGGCGGGGTCGGCCCGCCGGGGGCTGCGTGCTATGATCGGTGTTTCAGGAGGGGGGGCGCGGCGTCGACGGAGGGACCATGGACCTGACGGCATACAAGGAGGCACTGCTGCGGAAGCGGGGCGAGATCCTGGCCGAGGGTGGAATGAAGCCGCTCCAGACGTCGATGGAGTACAACACGCGCCAGGGCGACCTCGCCGACCAGGCCGACGGGACGAACGAGGTCCACATCCAGCTCAAGGTGCGGCAGACCGACGCCAAGATCATGAAGGCGATCGAGGAAGCCCTGTGGCGGATGAGCCAGGGGACGTTCGGGATCTGCAGCGATTGCGGTGAGCCGATTGCCCCCGCGCGGTTGAATGCGATCCCCTGGACCCGCGTCTGCATCAAGTGCAAGGAAAAGCAGCAGGCATGATCCCGGCAGCTGTTGCGCATGCCCGCCCGCCTGCTCCGGACCGCGGTCGCGCTCGGCAGTAACCTGGGCGACCGGGACGCCCACCTGCGCTACGCCTGCGCCCGCCTGAGGTCGATTCTCGCGGAGCCGGTCGCTTCCGCGTTCATGGACACGGCGCCCTGCGGCGCCGCCGCCGCCGGCCAGCCGCGCTATCTCAACGGGGTAGTGGTCGGGTGGTCGGCCGTCGGGCCGGCCGACCTGCTGGCGCGGCTGCACGAGATCGAGGACGCTCGCGGCCGTCGACGGCCGTTTCGCCACGCCCCGCGCACGCTGGACCTCGACCTCATCCTGATGGGCAGCCTGATTGTGTCCACGCCCGCGCTGGAGGTGCCCCACCCGCGGTTCAGGGAACGCCGCTTCGTGCTCGCGCCGCTGGCCGAGGTGGCGCCGGACCTGGTGGACCCGGTCACCGGCCTGAGCGCGGATGCGCTGCTCGCGCACCTCGACGCGCCGGCGGCGCGCTTGTTGTAGCCGTCGCTACTCGAACCGCAGCGACTCGATCGGGTCGAGTAGCGCCGCCTGCCGGGCGGGGTAGAAGCCGAAGAAGATTCCCGTGGCCGCCGCGAACACGACGGCCGCCGCGACCGTGTCGGCGGGGATGGCGGTCGGCCACTGGAGGAAGCGCGTCAGCCCGGCCGAGAGGCCGTATCCGAGGCCGACGCCGACCAGGCCGCCGACCAGGCTGAGCACCGCCGCCTCGACGAGGAACTGCCACAGGATGTCGCGGCGCTTGGCCCCGACGGCCCTGCGCAGCCCGATCTCCCGCGTGCGCTCGGTGACCGACACCAGCATGATGTTCATGATCCCGATGCCGCCCACGACCAGCGAGACGCCGGCGATGCTGGCCAGCAGCCCGGTCATCGTGCGCGTCATCTGCGAGCGCATCTCCGTCACGTCGGTCTGCGAGCGGACCATGAAGTCGTCCGGCTCGCCCGGCACCAGCTCGTGCTCTGCCCGCAGCACGGCGCCGATGTCGGCGGCGACCCGCTCGACGCTGTCGGGGGAGTCCGCGGAGACGAAGATCCCCGAGATGTTGATGCCGTCGCGCCCGCGCAGCTTCTTCTGCACGGTCGTGTAGGGCGTGAAGATCACGTCGTCCTGGTCCTGGCCGAAGGCCCCGGCGCCCTTGGCGGCCATGACGCCGACGACCTGAAACGACTGGTTCCGGATTCTGATCCGCGCACCGACCGGGTCGGCGCCCAGGCCGAACAGGTTGTCCCGGACCACGGTGCCGAGGACGGCGACCTTGGCGGCGGCGCGCACGTGGGTCGCGTCGAAGAACGTGCCGTAGTCGACGTCCCACAGGCGGATGAACGGCAGCTCGACGTCGGCGCCCTCGATTTGGGTGGCCCAGTTGCGGTTGCCGGCGACGACCTGGTCGCGCGTGCTCACGGACGCCGAGAGGTACCGCACGCCCGGCACCTGCTCGCGGATGGCGCCGATGTCCGCCGTCGTCAGCGTCGGCGCGCCGCCGATGCCCATGCTGACCCCGCCGCGGCGATAGTTCCCCGCCCGCACCCGGATCATGTTGGCGCCGACCGCCTCGGTCTGCGCCTCGATCTCGTCCTGGGCGCCGCGGCCGAGACCGACCATCGTGATGACGGCCGCCACGCCGATGATCATGCCCAGCATGGTGAGCGCCGTGCGCAGCTTGTTGCGCACGAGCGCCCTGAGCGCGACGCGCAAGGTGATGAGAAGAGACATCGTCCTCGTCCAGTCTACCGTCGCCGGCCCCGGCCGAAGCGAGGGATCAGCGGCGAATCGCTGCGCCCGACCTGCGGCGCGCCGCTGTCGGGTGTCGAGACGTAGCTCACGAGCTCGGTCCCCGCCTGCAGCCGACCGTCGGGCGTCCCCCGGCCGGAGGCCGCAGCCTGACTCAACAGCTCGGTCGCGGTGCCGTCGGAGAGGCCGAGCCCGACCGCCACCGGCGCCAGCAACCCGTCCTCCAGCACCCATACCTGCCCGGCGGACGTCGTCTCGGGCAGCGGGCCGAACAGGGCGTCGATGGTCGTGGCGCCGCGCTCGACGGCCGGCAGGCCCGCTCCGGCGGCGGCGTCCGCGGCGCGCCGCCCCGCCGCGGCTCCGGCCGGCGCGCCCGCCCGCTCGCGCGCCAGGCGCCGCCTGCGGAACTGCTCCCGCTCTTCCGGCGGCAGCGCGCGGACGCGTTCCCGGAAGCCGCCCGTTCGCGCGCCGCCGGGTGCCCGGGCGGTTGCCGCCCGCGCGGCGGCGTCCGGTCCTTCGGCCGGCCGCGGGACCGCCTCGGACGGGCGGCGCGAGTACCCCGGCCCGGCGCCTGCCCGCAGCCCGGGGGGCACGTCCTGGTTCAGGGCCGCGAACGTCCCGGGCGTCGGCCGGAATCGAAGCGCGGCATTCGGCACCTTGCGCACGTTCTCGCGGCGGGCGATTTCGAGAGTGATCGTCGCGGTCATGCCCGGCTTGAGCTTGAGGTCCGGGTTGGGCGCATCGATGACGGTCGCGTACGTCACCACGTTCTGCTGCACGACCGGCTCCAGCCGAATCTGCGACACCTCGCCCGCGAACTCGTCCGCCGGATACGCGTCGACCGTGAACGTCACGCGCTGGCGAGGCCGGATCCGGCCCACGTCCGACTCGTCGACGTTGGCGATCACGCGCATCTTCGTCAGATCCGCGGCGATGACGAAGAGCTCCGGCGCCTGCAGGCTCGCCGCCACCGTCTGGCCCACGTCGACCAGGCGCGAGATGACGATGCCGTCGATCGGCGCCCGGATCACCGTGTGCTCGAGGTTGACCTCGTGCTGCTTGAGGGAGGCCTGCGCCTGCACGACCTGCGCCGCGGCGGACTTGAGCTCGGCGTCGGCGGCGCGCACGGCGACCTGCGCAGCCTCGAGCTCGGTCGTCGAGATCAGCTCGCGCGCCGCCAGGTCGACCGAGCGCGCGAGCTGCGCGCGCGCGTCGTCGGCGGCCACCTCGAGCCGCTCCACGTCGGCCTCGGCCCGCAGCAGGTTCGCGCGCGCCTGCTCCGTCTGCGTCTGGAAGAGCGACGGGTCCAGGCGCATGATGACGTCGCCCGCGCGGACGATGGAGTTGTAGTCGACGTACAGGTCCCGGATGATGCCGGACACCTGGCTGCCGACCTGCACGGTGGTGACGGCCTCGAGCGCGCCGGTCGCGACGACCGTATCGACGACGTCCCCGACCGTGACCGTCACGGTTCGCACCTCCGGGACGAACTCGCCGGCGCGGGAGCCGAAGTACCCGTACGAGCCGATGCCTGCCGCCAGCAGGACGACCACCGCGACCGCTTTCTTCATCGTGCTCCCTTTCAGGCCGCCCGCCGCCTACTGGATGATCGAGATGCCGACCCGGGACAGCGACGTCTGCTGCACCCGCTCGAACTCGATGACGGCATTCTGGTAGTCGAGTATGGCCCGGAGCTCGCTGTCGCGCGCGGTTGCCAGGTCGCGCTGGGCCTGCACGACGAAGAAATTGGTCGACGTCCCGACCTCGAACTTGCTCTCCTCGGCCGCCAGTTGCTCCTCGGCCAGCTCGCGGGCCGCGCGCGCCGCGTCGATGCGCTCCTGCACGCTCTCGATCTGGACCGCCGCGCTGGTGACCTCCGTGGCAATCTGCAGCTCGAGCTGCTGGAGCTGGGCGCGTGTCTGCCGGATCTGCAGCTGCGCCCGGGCGTGGGCCGCGCGCTGCGCGCTCTGGCCCAGCGGGTAGGAGAGCTGGAGCTGGACGGTCCAGTCCGGGTAGTCGACGTTGAGGAGGTGGTCGAGGGCGTCCCGGTACCCGCCCGGAAACGCCTGGACGGGGTTGCCGCCGAGAAAGTCGCTGATGAGCTGCGTGCCGCCCTGCCCCTGCAGCCGAAACGAGCCGACCACGTCCAGCGACGGCAGGGTGTCGTTCTCCAGGTTCCGCAACGTGACGTCGTTGATGTCCTGCTGCCGCCGGGTGCGCGAGATGTCCGTGCGGGCGTCGAGCGCCGCCCGTATCGCCGCGTCCACGTCGATCGGTCTCTGATCCACCACCGGCCGGTCGATCGTGTTGACCTCGGCGGCCCACAGCTCGTCGCCGGTGCCGCCCACGACGAGCTGCTTGAGCGCCAGCTCGGCCGTGCGCAGGTCCTGCTCGGCTTCGGCCACCGCCTGCCGGCGTTGCGCGGCTTCGGACTGCGCCTGCACGATGTCGATCGGGGCCAGCGTGCCGATCTCGACGCGCGCGCGGTTGTCGCGGACGAGCTGCTCGGCGAGCTCGAGCGCCTGCAGCTGAACCTCGACGCTCGCCTTCGCGTAGACGAGCTCCCAGTAGGCGCGCCGCACCTCCGCCACGGTGTTGGTGACCGTCTCGCGCAGGTCGATGTCGGAGATGTCGCGGTTGAGCTGGCTGACGAGCAGTTGGCGCCGCGGCCCGTCGATCCGCCGCCCGCGCAGCAGCGGCTGCGTGTAGGAGAGGGCCACGGAGCTTCGGAAGCTGGGGTTGTAGGTGAAGAACACGTTGTTCGTTTCCGTCCGCCCGTTCTCCCAGTTGACCGAGTAGCGGCCGCCGTACCACCGGGTCGCCTGCTCGATGCCGACGGCGGCGGCGCCGGTCTCCGTGTCGACCGGCCGCTCGAGCAGGCGCCCGGCGCCGTCGAGCTGGGACCGCGAGGGGCTCAGGCTGCGGCCGATGTCGAAGTTGGAGTTGAGGTTGGGCATGAAGGCCGCGTGCGCCTCCGCCACCGAGAGGTCCTGGAGCTGGGGATTGAGACGCTCGACGGCGATGTCGAGGTTGCGGTCGAGGGCACGCTCGATCGCGTCGTCGACCGTCAGGTCGAACACGCGCTGGCCCGGCAGCGCCTGTCCCCCCGCGAGCAGCTGCGTCACGTCGAAGGTCGGGGGTTGTGCGGCGCCGGGCGCGGTGCCGAGCAGCACCAGCAGGCCCACCGACCAGATATGCCCTCGTGTTGCGATCATTGCGTCTCAATCCTCCTGATGGCGGCCGGTGGCGCTGCCTGGCTCACCGCCGGCGCGACTGTCTTGCCGCCCGCGCCTCAGCGGCAGGCGGATGGTTGTTCTCGATGGCGTCGGTTCCGGTGCAGCCACTCGCGCAGCGCGTCCCGCTGCTCCGCCGACAGCTCGCGGCGCATGCGGTAGAGCATCAGGATCCGCTCCCGGCTCAGCGCGCTGCGCACTCCCTCCACCCGGTCGATCTGGCGTATGACCGCCGCCTCGCCGGCCTCCGGCGCGCGGATGACGCGCGAGAGGGCTCGCTCCTCCCGGCGCAGCCGTCGCATCAGCTCCCGCTGCCTCGGTCGCGCGGCCTGAAAGATCGCCTCGAGCGCCGTCGAGGTCTCGTTGGTCAGCCCCAGCTCGGCCTGCACCTCGTCCGACTGCCACCACTTGTGTCGTCGCTGAGCGGCGGCGCCGTCGACTGCGACCAGAACGAGGAGCAGACAGGCAAGGACAGCCATGCGGCCTCGCTGCATGCGGGATCCTCCTTGGTTGCGCCCCTGTGTTCTGGAGACGGCGGCCGCGGCAGTTTCGTTTACCGCCGCCGTGGATTACTGGTTGGCGGCGAAGTCGGCGAGCTTTTCGATGACCTCGCCCACGATGCTGTCGGGAGTCGACGCGCCGGCGGTCACCGCCACCGCGACCGCGCCCCGCGGCGGGAGCCAGGCCCGTGTCGTCGCTTGCTCGGCGCCCGGCCCGGAACCCGGCGGCGCGGCTCCCGACAGGGGACGGTGGCGGAGCTCGGTGGCCGACACGAGACAGGCCGGATCGGCGATGTGATAGGTCGGGATCCGTTCCGCGCAGATCCGCGCCAGGTTGCGCGTGTTGCTGCTGTTGTAGCCGCCGATCACCACGGCGAGATCGAGAGGGTGCTCGTCGAGCAGCTCGACCACGGCGTCCTGGCGGTCCTGGGTCGCGCTGCAGATCGTCTCGAACGCCCGGTAGTGCTCGGCCAGCGCCGTCGCACCGTGGCGGTCGAGCATCGCCTGCCGAATCATCTCGCCGATCGCGATCGACTCGGACATGAGCATCGTCGTCTGATTGGCGAGACCCACGCGCTCGAGGTCGCGGTCCGGATCGAATCCCGGCGAGCAGGCGTCCGCGAACGTCTCCTGGAACCGCGCGCGGTCGATCGTGCCGCGGATCCGCCCGCACACGATCTCCGCCTGCGGCCGGTCGAGAACGATGAGATAGCTCCCGGCGTCGACGTCAGCGGCCTGCGCCGCGGTGGCGCGCGTCTCCTCGTGGCGCGCCTTGCCGTGGATGACGGCCGTGTACCCGTCGCGCGCGTACCTGCGGACGTTCTTCCAGACGTTGAGCACCGAGCCGCAGGTGGTGTCCACCAGCGTGCAGCCCCGGCGCTGCAGGCGCTCGAGAGTTTCCACCATCACGCCGAACGCGGGAATGATGACGACGTCGGCGGGGTCGAGGCGGTCGATCGCCGCGCCGAGGTCGTCGAGGAAGCGAACGCCGGCCTCGCGCAGCCGGTCGTTGACGTTCGGATTGTGAATGATCTCGCCGGCCAGGAAGACGCGCCGGTCCGGGAACCGGTGCCGCGTCTGATACGCGTAGTCGACCGCGCGATCGACGCCGTAGCAGAAGCCGAACTCCCGCGGCAGGCGGACGGTCAGGCGACCGGCCCGCGAGACGTGCCCCGCCTCTCTCATCGTGTCGATCAGCCGGCTGTGGTAGTCGCTCGCAATCGCGCCGGCAACGTCCTGCTTCAGGTCGAGCCCCTTGCGATACACGGTTCCAGACATGGCTGCGTGGGTTACCAGAGATCGATCGCCGCTTCGCGCACCCGCGGCGTGAGGGTGTCGAGTGCGCTGAGCTCGGGCACGTGCGGTTCTTGCAGGGCCCGGTCGACGGCGTCCATGAACGCCTCGTCGGATACGCGGCCTGCCGCCGGCGCGGTCGCCGCCCGCTCCGGCGGCGCCGTCGCGGCGGCGGGGGGCGGCAGGGGCCGCGGCAGGTACACCAGGCCCCCCGCGATCAGCAACGCGGCCGCGGCGGCCGCGCCGAGCAGTCCGGGGTGGCGCCCCGGCCGCCGGCCAGTCGCCGCGTCGCGCGCGTGGCGGCGCCGGCCGGCGGGGAAGCGAAGAACGCGGGCCTGCCGCGGGCGATCGTCGTCCGCCTCGTCCAGGCCGCGCAGGATCCGGTCGTGCAGGGCGGCCAGCCGCCCCGGCGGAAAGGCGGCCTCGAACGCGCCGTCGTGGGCTGCGGCGAGGTCGTCGAGCAGCCGCCGGATCTCCGCCACGCGGGCGGCGCAGGCCGGGCACCGGCGCGCGTGACGCGCGTCTGCCGCGGTCCGGCTCCGGCCGGCGCCGGCCGGCGGGAACAGCACGGCCAGCACGTCCGCGTCGGTCAGGTGCCGCGAGCCGGACAGGGGCCGCATGCTCATGCGCTCTCCGCCCGCCTGCGCTCCGCGGCACGCGGGCGTCGCCCGCGCAGACGCGCGCGCAGCGTCCGCACGGCGCGATACAGATGCACGCGCACGGTGGCCTCGTTCAACCCGAGCATGGCGCCCGCTTCCCGGGGGGAATGTCCCTCGAACCGCGTGAGCAGCACGGCCGAGCGTTGCCGATCCGGCAGGCGCTCGACAGCCTCCAGCAGGCGGCGGCGGCTCTCGCGGGCAAGCAGCGCGCCTTCGGGCGAGGGACCGTCCGCCGCGGGCCCCTCGTGCACGCTGCAGGGCTCGCTGCCGGCCGCCGCCAGCCACCGCCGGCGCCGCCTGCGCGCCGCCAGCCGATCCAGGCTGCCGTTGACGACGATGCGCGTGAACCAGGGCTCGAAGCGCGCCTCGGCGCGGCACGCGGGCAGGTGCGTGAACACCTTCAGGAACGCGTCCTGCACGGCTTCCTCGACCTCGACGGGGTCGCGCAGGTAGTGGTACGCGATGCGGGCGGCGCGCCGCTGGTAGCGGTTGACCAGCGTCCCGAAGAGCCGTTGCGCCGCGGCGGAGTCGCCGCTTGCGAGCAGCCCCTTGATCTGCCGGACCAGTGCCGTGGTCGTCGGCTCGCCGGCAGGTTGCGCGCTGGCCGCGAGGCGCACGTTGCTCATGTTTCGGATGGCGGCGCGGCAGGTGGTTTCGCCACGGGCATCGGACGGACGCCAACGCCGCACGTTCCCTGCTTCAATGATAGACCAGCGGGCCGTGGCCGGGGGGCGGCGGAGGCCGGGCAAGGCGTCAGGCCTGCCTGTCGCCGGCGCGCCGCACCGCCTCAGCGCGGCTGGGTCAGGCGGCTGCGGGGCCCGCCGACGGCTGTCCCGGGGTAGTAGTGCTCCAGGATGGCGCGCGGCGAGTGGCCCGCCCGCGCCCGCGCCCGCGCGCCGATCTGGCAGAGTCCGACGCCGTGGCCGAAACCCTGTCCCTCGAACACGACGGTGTCGCGCTCGCGTCTCACGGTGAACCGCGTGCTCTTGACGGACCGGGCGCCGAAGCCGGCCACCACCGCGGCGCGCAGATGCTCCCCGCGGACCTCGACCGTGTGCTCGCCCCGCAGCGTGACCCGCTCGGCGCGGCCGGCCGGATCGCGGTCGGTCACCACCAGCTCGTCGAGGCGCTTGCCGACCCGCGTGCGGTCGCGGCGGTTGAGCTCCCGGCGCAACGCGGACAGCCTGGTCTCGAAGCGCCACGGCGCCGAGCCGTCCCGCAGGCAGAAGGCATCCGGCGTCCCGCGCAGGTAGGCCGGCGACGCACCGGACCAGACCACGTCGGCGGCGCTGGTATGGCCCCCGCAGTCGGCATGGAAGACCGCGTTGATGGGCCGACCGGCATAGCTGACGATGACGTCGCGCGTCGAGCTCACGGCCTCCTCGGCGAGCTGGACGCGGTGCGCCGGCCAATCCTCGAGATCACGGTAGACCTGGCAATGTGTCGACGCGCACAGGTCGAAGCCCTCGTGGGCATGCCGATCGAGGTTCGAGAGCGCGTAGGTGCGCGCCAGGATCGCCTGCACCTGGGCCACTCGCAGCGCCGCGTCGGCATCGAGGTCGTAGAGGGCCGCCTCGGGGAGTATCGCGCCCCGCACGTAGTCGTCCAGCGCCATGCGGCGGCGCTTGCCGTCGTGCGTGCGAATGCGCAGCTCGATGCCGGAGAGGTCCGCGCCCGGCGCAAGGTCGGGGCGTGCGACGGGCGGCGTGCCGGAGCAGCCGGCCGCGAGCAGCGCGATGCAGACGACGACGCAGGCCGGGGCCGGGACGCGGGCCGAACGGAGCGGGTTGTGTGTGGTCATTCGTCGAGTCACCGTTGACTGGGATTGACGTCGTTGCTGCAGTGGGTATCGGCACGAGGAGCGCCTGCCGCCAGCTCGGCCAAGTCCCGCATGCGTTTGACTTTCCCGCGCACCGGCGTTTACGATTTTTCGTTCGCCCGGCACCCGACGACCCCCGATCATGACCTTAGCAGACATGCAAGACGCCGCGTCCACGTTCAGCCTGGCCGCCCACGGCATCACCGAACCGCGCAACGTGTACCGCAACCTCGGCACGGCGGCTCTCTACGAGCATGCGATTCGACGTTCCGAGGGGGTGCTGGCCGAGCACGGTCCGCTCGTATGCCTCACCGGCGTGCACACCGGACGGTCCCCGAACGACAGGTTCCTGGTCCGCGAGCCGTCGAGCGAAGGCAACGTGTGGTGGGGCCCCGTCAACAAGGCCATCGAGCCGGACCAGTTCGAGGCCGTCAAGCAGAAGATGCTGGCGTCGCTGCGGGGCAAGGACCTGTTCGTTCAGGACTGCTACGCCGGGGCCGATCGGGAGTACCGGCTGCCGGTCCGCATCATCACCGAGCTCGCCTGGCACAGCCTGTTCGCGCGGACGATGTTCCTCTCGGGGCCGGCCGGCACGGTGGACCCGGAGCATGCACCGCAGTTCACGGTGATCAACTCGCCGTCGATGGCGGCCGATCCCGCGCTGCACGGCACCAGGTCCCCCGTGTTCATCCTGGTGAACCTGGCCGAGCGGCTCGTGCTGGTCGGCGGGACCAGCTACGCCGGCGAAACCAAGAAGTCGATTTTCTCGGTGATGAACTATCTGCTGCCGCTGCGCAACGTCCTGCCGATGCACTGCTCGGCCAACATCGGCGCGGCGGGCGACACGGCGCTGTTCTTCGGCCTCTCGGGAACGGGCAAGACGACGCTGTCGAGCGACCCGCACCGCCGGCTCATCGGCGACGACGAGCACGGCTGGAGCGAGCGGGGCGTGTTCAACTTCGAGGGCGGCTGCTACGCGAAGACGATTCGGCTCTCCGCGGAGGCCGAGCCGGAGATCTACGCCACGACCCGCCGCTTCGGCACGGTGCTCGAGAACGTGGTGATCGACCCGACGACACGCCGGCTGGACCTCGACGACGGCTCGCTGACCGAGAACACGCGCGGGGCGTACCCGATTTCGTTCATCGACAACTGGGTGCCGTCGGGGCAGGGCGATCACCCACGCAACATCGTCATGCTGACGGCCGATGCCTTCGGCGTCCTGCCGCCGATTGCCCGCCTCAGCTCCGCGGGCGCGATGTACCACTTCCTGGCCGGCTACACGGCCAAGGTGGCCGGGACCGAGAAGGGGGTCACCGAGCCGCAGGCGACCTTCAGCACCTGCTTCGGCGCGCCGTTCATGGTGTGGCACCCGACCGTCTACGCGAAGCTCCTCGGCGAGCGGATCGCGACCCACCGCTCGAAGGTGTGGCTCGTCAACACCGGCTGGACCGGCGGCGCGCACGGCGTCGGCCACCGCATGCCGATCGGGCATACGCGCGCCATGATCACCGCGGCGTTGTCGGGGGCGCTGGACGACGTGGCCTACGAGACCGACACGCGGTTCAACGTCGACGTCCCGCTGAGCTGTCCGGACGTGCCGGCCGGGGTGCTGACCCCGCGCGGGACGTGGGACAACGCGGCAGACTACGACGCCCAGGCCGGCAAGCTGGCGGGGATGTTCGCCGAGAACTTCAAGCGCTTCGAGGCCGAGGCTGACGACGACATCAGGAGTGCCGGCCCCCGCGCGTGACGGTTTGCCAGGGCGCCCGCCCATGGATTTCGAACCGGTCATCGGACTCGAGATACACGCCCATCTCCGCACCGAAACGAAGATTTTCTGCGGCTGCCGCACGAAGTTCGGCGCCCCGCCGAACACGCACGTGTGTCCCGTCTGCCTGGGGTTGCCCGGCGCCCTGCCGGTGCTCAACAAGCGCGTCGTGGAGCTGGCCGTGCGCGCGGGGCTGGCCCTGGGATGCACGATCCAGCCCACGTCCCTCTTCGCGCGCAAGAACTACTTCTACCCGGACCTGCCGAAGGGCTACCAGATCTCGCAGTACGAGCAGCCGCTGGCCACCGACGGCCGCGTCGACTACGAATCCGACGGGCAGAGCGTGGCCGTGCGCATCATCCGCGTGCACCTCGAGGAGGACGCCGGCAAGTCGCTGCACGAAGGGTTCTCCGGCTCCGGCCGCGCCACCCACCTGGATTTCAACCGCAGCGGCGTGCCCCTGATCGAGATCGTGACGCACCCCGACCTGCGCTCCAGCGCGGGAGCGGCCGATTTCTTCAGCCGGCTCCGGGCGCTGCTTCTGGCGATCGGCGTCAATGACGGCAACATGGAGGAGGGGAGCCTGCGCTGCGACGCGAACGTCTCGATGCGGCCCGCCGGGACGCAGGGGCTCGGGGTGAAGGTGGAGGTGAAGAACATCAACTCCTTCCGCTTTCTCCAGCGCGCGCTCGACTACGAGTTCGAGCGCCAGGCCGACGTGCTGCGCAGCGGCGGCACCGTGGTCCAGGAGACCCGCCTCTGGGACACGGCGAGCGGCTCGACGCGGCCCATGCGGACCAAGGAGGAGGCGCACGACTATCGCTACTTCCCCGAGCCCGATCTGCCGCCCCTCGAGGTGCCCGAGGCCTGGGTCGCGGCCATCCGGGCGTCGCTGCCCGAGTTGCCGGAGCAGCGGAAGCGCCGTTTCCTGACCGACTACGGCCTCGGGGAGCCGGAAGCGGCCTGGCTGTCCCAGTCGGAGGCCGTCGCCGGCTACTTCGAGGAGACCGCACGGACATCCGGGAACCCGCGCGCCGCCAGCAACTGGATCATGGGCCCCGTCGGCCGCTACCTGAACGAGCACGGTATCGACATCGGGCAGATGCGCGTCGATCCCGCCGCCCTGTGCGCCCTGATCGAGCTGGTGGACCGCGGCGCCGTCAGCGGCTCGGCGGCCAAGACCGTGTTCGAGCGGATGGCGGAGTCGGGGGAGCCGGCGCAGGCAATCGTCGAGTCCGAAGGGCTCGCGCAGATCGATGACGCGGGGGTGCTGGGCAGCGCCGTGAAGACGGCCATGGAGGCCAATCCGGAGGTGGTCGCCAGCTATCGTGCCGGCAAGACGGGCACGCTCGGGTTCCTGGTAGGCCAGGTCATGCGGCAGACCGGCGGCCAGGCCAACCCGCGGCTGGTGCGCGCGATGGTGCAGAGCGCGCTGGAGGCCGGGAGCACCCCGGAGGAGGTGTCGTCGAATTGACACCGCCGGAGGGCGACGGCTACACTGGACGTCCGAGATTGATGCCGCTATCGAACCGCGACGGCTTGCTTGGGCGCGAGTCCCGGCGCCGGGCCGTTGCCGGCCGCAGCAGCTTCTACCGGGAGGAGTTGCTCAGGCATCGCCGGTGTCTCGAACAGCAGCGCGAGTACTATTCGGAAAAGGCCATCGGCGACGTCGATGCGGCGCTGACGCGCCTGATGTCCGAGGTCGACCGCCTGTGCGAACGTGAGAACGGAGCGCTGCTCGTGAGCCGTCTGCTGCGCAGGATCGACGGCGTCACACGCCTCTCGGACTGGCCCGACCAGAAGAAGTCCCACTGAGGAACGCGCTCGGCGCCATGCGGCGCCATCTGCTCGACATCATCGACGCCGGCATCGCTGCCGTCTCCGGGGAGCGGCTGCTCGCGCGGGCGCTCGCGGACACCCCGCTCGGCGCGGAGCTGCGCGGCCGCGCGATCACGGTGATCGCCGCCGGCAAGGTGGCGGAGCCGATGGCCGCGACCTTTCTGGGCCTGTGCCGCGGGTCCGTGACGGCCGGCCTCGTCGCGGCTCCCACCGGCGGCGGGGCGCCGGCCGGTCCGCTCGAGTGGCAGCGGGTCGGGCATCCCGTCCCGGATGCGGGCAGCGTGGCCGCGGGGCGGCGCGCCCTGGCGCTCGCGAGGCGGTGCGCCGCCGGCGACCTGCTCGTCGTGCTGCTGTCGGGCGGGGCGTCGGCCGCGCTGACGGTCCCCGTCGCCGGCCTGACCCTCGACGCCAAGATGGAGGCCACCCGCTCGTTGCTGGCGGGCGGCGTCGCGATCGACCGCATCAATTGCGTCCGCAAGCATCTCTCGGCGATCAAGGGCGGCCGGCTGGCGGCGGCCGCGTCCGGCGAGGTGGTCACCCTGGCCGTCTCGGACGTGGTCGGCCCCGTCCCCGACGACCCGGCCGTCATCGGCTCCGGGCCGACGGCGCCCGATCCGACGAGCTTCGCCGACGCGCTCGCGGTGGCGGACGCGGGTGCGGTGCGGGCAACCTTCCCGCCGGCGGCCCGCCTGGCGCTCGTGCGCGGACGGCAGGGGCTGATGCCGGAGACGCCCAAGCCGGGCGACCCGCGCCTGGAGCGTTCGCGCGTCCACGTCATCGGCAGCCGCCTGGATGCCATGGATGCCGCGGCGCGAAAGGCGGCCGACCTCGGCTATCACGTCGAGCTGCTGTCCGAACCGGTCACCGGCGAGGCGCGCGTCGCGGGCGAGGCGCACGTGCGCCGCGCGGCGGCGGTCGGCTCGGCGCTCCCGCGCCCGGCGTGCGTCGTGTCCGCGGGCGAGACGACCGTCGAGGTGAAGGGCGGCGGCTGCGGCGGGCGGAACCAGGAGTTCGCGCTTGCCGCCGCGCCCCTGCTCGGCGAGCTGTTCGACCGCGCGGCGCTGGCCAGCGTCGGGACCGACGGCGTCGACGGGCCGACGGACGCGGCAGGCGCGATCGCCGATTCGACGACCCTGGCGCGGGCCGGCGCCGGCGGCGCCTCGGCGTTGCGAGGACACCTCGATCGCAACGATGCCTATCCGTTCCTCGACCGCCTGGGCGACCTGGTGCGTCTCGGTCCGACGCGCGCCAACGTCGGCGACCTGCAGGTGCTGCTGCTCGACTGACGATGCTGACCGCCGAACAGATTCTCGAGGACATCCGCGCGAAGCTGGACCATCCGGCGACGGTGCGCGAGCTCATGCAGAAGCTCGGCCTGCGGCGCGAGCAGCGCGTCAGCCTGCGCCGGCGGCTGGCTGTCCTGGTCGGCGCCGGGGCACTGATCAAGGTGCGCGGCAACCGCTACGGGCTTCCGGGGCGGATGCGGCTGGTGACGGGGCGCGCGCACGTGCATCCGCGCGGCTTCGGCTTCGTGAAGCCGGAGCATCCCGTCGACGAGCTGGCCGGCGATCTCTACATCGCCGGCGCCAACCTGAACCAGGCCATGCACGGCGACCGCGTCGTCGCGCGCATCGAGAGCAGGCCGGCGGCCGACCGGGTCGAGGGACGCATCGTCCGCATTCTCGAGCGGGCCGCCGAGCGTCTGGTCGGCCGCTATGACGTCGACGAGGCGGGGCTGGCCTACGTGCTCCCGTTCGACAGGCGGCTGATCATGGATGTGCACGTGCCTGCCGGCGAGGGGTCGACCGCCGCGCCCGGCGACATGGTGGCCGTCGAGCTGACCCGCTGGCCGACCGCCACCCGCGGTCCGGTCGGCCGCGTCAGCGAGGTGCTCGGCGACATCGACGCGCCGGGCGTGGACACGCAACTGATCATCCGCAAGCACCACCTGCCCGACGAGCACGAACCCGCGGCCGTCGCGGAGGCCGCCCGCGCCGGTGACGCGGTAGCGGCAGGCAACATCGTCGGGCGGCGCGACTTCCGCGGCTTGCAGACCGTGACGATCGACGGCGAGACGGCGCGGGATTTCGACGACGCCGTCACCCTGGAGCGGCTGCCCAACGGCAACTGCCGGCTCGGCGTGCATATCGCGGACGTCGCGCACTATGTTCCGGAAGGGAGCGCCCTGGACGCGGCGGCGCTCGAGCGCGGCACGTCCGTCTACTTTCCGGACCGCGCGGTCCACATGTTCCCCGCGCCGCTCGCCACCGGCGTGTGCAGCCTGCGGCCCCGGGTCGATCGCCTCGTGCAGTCGTGCCTGATGGAGATCGATGCCGGCGGGACGGTGCTGGGATACGAGATCCACGACGGCGTGATCCACAGCGACGCCCGTCTGACGTACGGGGAGGTGAACGCCATCCTGACCGACCGCGATCCCGCGGTGCGGGCGGCCCGTGAGCCGCTGGTGCCGCTCCTGGAGTCGATGGCCGAGCTCTTCGAGACGCTGCACGGGCGGCGCAGCCGGCGGGGGTCGATCGACTTCGACCTGCCGGCGGCCGAGTTCCTGCTGGACGACGAGGGACGGGTCGAGGCGATCGTCGCCGCGGAGCGCAACCTCGCCCACCGGTTGATCGAGGAGTTCATGCTCGTGGCGAACGAGACGGTGGCGGGTCATCTGGAACGCCAGGGCGTCCCGGTCCTGTTCCGTGTGCACGAGGCGCCCGATCCGTTGAAGATCGCCGAGTTCGAGGCGTTCACGGCGGCGCTCGGCTTCAGCCTCGGGGTGCCTGCCGACCGCGTCGCGCCGGGGGATTTTCGGCGCCTGCTGCGGCGCCTGCGAGGCGAGCCGGCCGAGCGGCCGGTGGCGTTCCTCATGCTGCGCACGATGCAGCAGGCCCGCTACGACCCGGCCAACCTCGGTCACTTCGGGCTGGCCGCCACTCACTACACGCACTTCACGTCGCCGATCCGCCGTTATCCCGATCTGATCGTGCACCGCGCGCTGCGGAAGTCGCGGTCCGGGACGCCCGCCGCGGACGTGCGCGAGGGCTGGCGGGAGGACCTGCCGGAGCTCGCCCGCCACACGTCGGCCAGGGAGCGCCGCGCGGAGGACGCCGAGCGCGAGATCGTCCAGTGGACGAAGGTGCGCTTCATGGCGGACAAGGTCGGCGACGAGTTCACCGGCTACGTGACGGGCGTGACCGCGTTCGGCCTCTTCATCGAGCTGATCGAGCACTTCGTCGAAGGGCTCGTGCACATTTCGAGCATGGCGGACGACTACTACCGCCATGTCGAGGGCCGGCATGAGCTGCGCGGCGAGAACACGCGGAAGGTCTACCGGCTGGGCGACTCCGTGCACGTGCAGCTCGTGAGGGTCGACCGGGACCACCGCCAGCTGGAGCTGGCGCTGGTGGAGATCCTCGACAGCGTGCGGCGGGCGGAGGGGCGTCCCGGCCGGACCCGGCGGCGGGCCGGTCGCGGTGCCGCCGGGGGCCCGCGCCGCCGCCGCCGGTGAGGCTCCGGAGGCGGGTGCCATGAGACACGTGGTCGTCGGTACGGCGGGTCACATAGACCATGGGAAGAGCGCCCTGGTGCAGGCGCTGACCGGCGTCGATCCCGACCGCCTGCAGGAGGAGAAGGTGCGCGGGATCACGATCGACCTGGGTTTCGCGCACTATTCGCTGGACGACGTGAACATGGCGTTCGTGGACGTGCCGGGCCACGAGCGGTTCGTGCGGAACATGCTGGCCGGCGCCAGCGGCATCGATGCCGTGCTGCTGGTGGTGGCGGCGAACGAGTCGGTGATGCCCCAGACGCGCGAGCACTTCGACATCTGCCGGCTCCTCGGGGTGACGACGGGCGTCGTGGCGCTGACCAAGTGCGACCTGGTCGACAGCGAGATGCTGGAGCTGGTGCAACTCGAGGTCCGCGAGCTGCTGGCGGGAACGCCGCTCGCGGACGCGCCGCTCGTCGACGTCTCGGCGCGGTCCGGCGTCGGGCTCGACCGGCTGCGGGCAGCGTTGCACGACGTGGCGGGCGCGCTCCCGACGCGCGCTGCGGACGGGGCCGCCCGGCTGCCGGTCGACCGCGTGTTCACGGTGCGGGGTTTCGGGACCGTCGTGACAGGCACGCTCGGGGCCGGGACGCTCGGCCTCGACATGGACCTGGACGTGCTGCCGGCCGGCCGCCGCGTCAGGGTGCGCGGGCTGCAGGTGCACGGCCGCCAGGAGCAGGCGGCCGGCCCCGGACAACGCGTGGCGGTCAACCTGCAGGGCGTGGAGGTTGCCGATCTGCGGCGCGGCGACACGCTCGTCGAGCGCGGCAGCCTCGAGACCACGCGGCGCTTCGATGCGGCGCTCACCGTGCTGGGGAGCGCGCGCCCGCTCAGGCACGGCGCCAGGGTGCGGTGTCACCACGGCACGGCCGAGGCGATGGCGCGCGTATCCGTGTGCGGGCCGACGACGATGGCGGTCGACACGGACGAGCCGGCGTTCCCGAATGCCCTCGAGCCCGGCGCGGAGGCGTTCGTGCGCGTCCGGCTCGAAGAGCCGCTGGCCCTGACACGCGGCGACCGCTTCGTGCTGCGCGCCTACTCGCCGCCGATAACGATCGCCGGGGGACAGGTGCTCGACCCGCAGCCGCCGCGCGGGCGTCTGCGGTCGCCGCGCGGCGTGTTCAGACTGCAGCGACTGGGCGCTCCGGGCGGCCTCGGCGCGGTCGTCGCGGCCATGGTCGAGGAGGGCGCCGGACGCGGCGTATCGCGCGCGGCGCTGGTCCCGCGCCTGGGGGTCGGCGCGGCGGTGCTGGACCGGGCGGTCGCGCGGATGGCGGCGGCCGGGCAGGTCGCCGTCGTGGGCGAGCTGCTGGTGGCGCCGGACGAGCTGGACACCGTGCGGCGCCGCCTGCTGCAGCTCGTCTCCGAGTTCCACGCGGCCCACCCCCTCGAGCCCGGACTGTCCCGGGAGGAGGCCCGCGAGCGGCTGGGTGAGCGGGCGGCCGTCGCGGTGTTCGACCAGGTCGTCGCGGACCTGGTCGCCGAGTGCGTGCTCGTGGCGACCGATCACCTGGCGCTCGCGTCGCACGAGGTCGCGCTGTCGGCCGCGGAGACCCGGGCCCGGGACCGTCTCGCGGGCCTGTTCCATGCGTCCGGGTTGATGCCGCCCGGTCCCGGCAGCGTGGCGACGGCCGCGGGCGTCAGCGCGGATCTGGCCGAGCGCCTGCTCAAGCTGCTCGTCCGCGAGGGCACGCTCGTCAAGGTCGAGACGCTGTTCTTTCATGCGGAGCACCTGTCCCGCCTCCGCGCGGACGTGACCGGCCTCAAGGCCGCGGCCGACGGGCCGGTGCGCATCGACGTCGGCATGTTCAAGGAGCGGTTCGGCGTCACGCGCAAGTACGCGATCCCCCTCCTCGGCTATCTCGACCGCGAGCGCATCACGCGCCGCGTCGGCGACGCCAGGCTCGTGCTGTGAGGGGGGCGCGCCGGCGCCGGGGATGCCGCGCGCTGGTGTACACTGGGCATTGCGGCCCGAAGCTTGCGCCGCAGAGCGCTGCAGACGCCGCAAGGCGCGCACAGCGCGCCTCGGCGGGAGCGGCGCGGGGCTGTGGGGTCCCCGCAAGCGGACGCCGGGGGTTCGGGGCACAGCCCCGTCTGCGTGAGGTTCCGAATGGCAGAGAACGAGGAACGAATCACTTTCACGGTCGGTGTCTTCCAGGATGCCGCGTGGGCCGAGCGCGGACTCGATGCCCTCAAGAGCCGCGGGTTCACCGCCGATTCGCTGTCGATCGTGGCGAAGCACACCGAGGCCGTCTCGGCGTTGGCGGAACGCGTGCTGGCGGCCGAGACGGCGCCCGTCGACGTCAGCGGCCTCGGGACCGCCATAGCGCGCGGCCCGCTGGTCGACGCCCTGCAGGGGGGCGACGAGGGTCTCGGCAAGGCCGGCATCGCCGCCACGATCCGCCGGGCCGGCTTCCAGGCCCACGACGGTTTCATTTTCGAAACGCTTACGGCGCGCGGCGGCGTGCTCGTCGGCATCGAGAGCGAGGCGCTCGCCTCGGACGCGCTGACCGTGCTGCACGCGTATGGCGGCGGCAACGCGGCGATCGGCGCCTGGACCGGCCGGGTCTAGCGGTGCAAGGCGCGCACGGCGCGCCTCGGCGGTAGCGGCGCGGGGCGATGGGGTCCCCGCAAGCGGACGCCGGGGTTTGGGGCGCAGCCCCATCTAGAGGAAGGCGCGCACGGCGCGCCTCGGCGGTAGCGGCGCGGGGCTATGGGGTCCCCGTAGGCGGACGCCGGGGGTAGGGGGCGCAGCCCCGTCTACTGAAGCCCGGTCCGGGCACCCGGTCTCGCAGCGCTGCGACAATGAGCCTGAACCTGGGTCGCATTCCGTTTTCGCCGGATCGCCCGCCGTGGGCGCGCCGGCGGCGAGCCGGCAAGCAGTCCGCCCGGCCTGTCGACGCGGCGACCGATCCGCCGCTCGAGGTTGCGGCCGGAGCCCCGGACGCCGCATCGGGCTCGCGCCTCGCCGAGCTCACCATTCGCCCGCCCGCGTTCGGGCCCCTCGACGTGCGCTTCCTCGTCGGCGCGACGGAAGACCGCATGGGCCGTGCTCTCACGGCCTCGCTGGTGAGCCACATCGTTGGCGGCGCGCTGCTGGCGTTGATCATCAGCCTGACGCCGGCGCCCGTCTTCGAGCTCATCATTCCGAACCGCGAGAGCTACAGCATCGTCTGGATACCCGAGGAGGGCCCCGGCGGCGGCGGTGGCGGCGGCGGCAACGAGTCTCTCGAGCCGGCGCCGCCGCTCGAGGTGGCGGGCGCCGACGAGACGCCGCTGAGCGTTCCCGTCCAGGAGGAACCCGATTTCGTCGAGCCCGAGGTCGAGCCCGAGCCCGAGGTGCTCGAGACCCAGGAGATGAACATCCCGGCGGTGTCGATGGCTGCCGCGCCGCAGACCCGCAGCGGCGTGCTCGACGACCTCGCCGCCGATGCCGCGGGGGCGCAGGGCAGCGGCAGCGGCGGCGGCGGCGGTACGGGCGAGGGGACCGGCAGCGGATCGGGTACGGGGCCGGGTCTCGGTCCGGGCGAGGGCGGCGGCGTCGGCGGCGGCGTCTACCGGCCGGGTGCGGGCATCGTCAATCCCCGGCTGCTCCGCGAGGTGAGGCCGCAGTACACGGCCGAGGCGCTGCGCGCCAAGATCACCGGGACGGTCTATCTCGAGATGGTCGTCCTGGCCGACGGCACGGTCGGCGACGTGCGCATCACCCGCTCGCTCGACCCGGTCTTCGGATTGGACGAGGAGGCCATCAAGGCTGCCAGAGAGTGGCTCTTCGAACCCGGGACGCGCTTCGGCGAGCCGGTCGCGATCCTGGTGAACCTCGCGCTCGACTTCAATCTCCGCTGAGCGGCCCCGTGGCTGCCGGGGCCCCCACCGTGAGCTCCAAGAAAAAGCCCGCCGGCACGGCGTGCCGACGGGCTTCGAACAGTGGCAGGCGGAGGCGAAGCTAGTACATGCCGCCCATGCCGGGCGGGTGGCCGCCGGCCGGCGGCGCTTCCGGCTTCTCCTCGGGGATCTCCGCGACGAGCGCCTCCGTGGTCAGCAGCAGCGACGCGATCGAGCCCGAGTTCTGGAGCGCGGTGCGCACCACCTTGGTGGGGTCGATGACGCCGGCCTCGACGAGGTTCTCGTAGCGCTCCGCCTGGGCGTTGAAGCCCTCGTCGCGACTGCCGGCCTCACGCACCTTCTGCACGACGATCGAGCCTTCGTAGCCTGCGTTCTGGGCGATCCAGCGCATCGGCTCCTCGAGGGCGCGGCGGATGATGTTGGCGCCGATCTGCTGGTCGCCGCCGACGCTGAGGTTGTCGAGGGCGTCGACGCTCCGCAGCAACGCGACGCCGCCGCCCGGGACGATCCCTTCCTCGACCGCCGCCTTCGTGGCGTGCATGGCGTCCTCGACCCGCGCCTTTTTCTCCTTCATCTCGGTCTCGGTGGCCGCCCCGACCTTGATGACGGCCACGCCGCCGACCAGCTTCGCGAGCCGCTCCTGCAGCTTCTCGCGGTCGTAGTCGGAGGTCGTGTCCTCGATCTGCGAGCGGATCTGCCTGACGCGGCCCTCGATGGCCGCCTGCGTGCCGTCGCCTTCGACGATCGTCGTGTTGTCCTTGTCGATCGTCACCTTCTTGGCTTTGCCGAGGTCCTCGACGCGGATGTTCTCGAGCTTGAGCCCGAGGTCCTCGGTGATGGCCTTGCCGTTGGTCAGGGTCGCGATGTCCTCGAGCATGGCCTTGCGGCGGTCGCCGAATCCGGGCGCCTTGACGGCCGCGCCCTGCAGGGTGCCGCGCAGCTTGTTGACGACCAGCGTGGCCAGCGCCTCGCCCTCGATGTCCTCGGCCACGATCAGCAGCGGACGGCTCAGGCGGGCCACCTGCTCGAGCAGCGGCAGCAGGTCCTTCATCGAGCTGATCTTCTTCTCGTGGATCAGGATGATGGGATTCTCGAGCACGACCTCCATGCGCTCCGGGTCGGTGACGAAGTAGGGCGACAGGTAGCCGCGATCGAACTGCATGCCCTCGACGACCTCCAGCGAGGTCTCGAGCGTGCGCGCCTCCTCGACCGTGATCACGCCGTCCTTGCCGACCTTGTCCATGGCCTCGGCGATGATCGTGCCGATCGTCTCGTCGTTGTTCGCCGAGATGGTGCCGACCTGGGCGATCATGTTGCCGCTGACCGCCTTCGACATCGCACGCAGCCCGCCGACCACCGTCTCGACGGCCCGCTCGATGCCGCGCTTGATCTCCATCGGGTTGGCGCCCGCGACGACGTTCTTGGCTCCCTCGCGGTAGATCGCCTGCGCGAGGACCGTGGCCGTGGTGGTGCCGTCGCCCGCGATGTCGGAGGTCTTGCTCGCGACCTCGCGGACCATCTGCGCGCCCATGTTCTCGAGCGGGTCCTTGAGCTCGATCTCCTTGGCCACCGTCACGCCGTCCTTGGTGATCGTCGGCGAGCCGAACTTCTTGTCCAGCACGACGTTGCGCCCCTTCGGTCCGAGCGTCACCTTGACCGCGTCGGCGAGCTGATTCACCCCCTGGATGATGGCCCGACGCGAGTTCTCACCGTACACAATCTGCTTTGCCATTCCTCAAGACTCCAATCGCAAGACTAGTCGGATTCCAGGACGCCGAGGATCTCGTCCTCACGCATGATGAGGAACTCGTCGCCGTCCAGCTTGATCTCCTGGCCCGAGTACTTGCCGAACAACACCTTGTCGCCAGCCTGCACGTCGAGCGGGGTCACGGTGCCGTCGTCCTTGACCTTGCCCTTGCCGGCGGCGACGACCTTCCCCTGCTGCGGTTTCTCTTTCGCGGTGTCGGGAATGATGATCCCTCCCACCTTCTGCTCGGTTTCCTCGATGCGCTCGATGATGAGCCGGTCGTGGAGTGGGCGAACCTTGACAGCCATGAACGTCATGCTCCCTTCGAATGATTTGACGGAAAGTGGCGATCCCGACCGCAGCGGCCTGCGGTGCCCCTGTCGGGCTGGCAGTCGCTCGGTCCAACTGCCAATTATAGCGCAAACGGCCCAACGATCAAGGCGCCGCTGCCGGGGCCGGGGGGTCAGGCCGAGCGCTTGAGGCGGTACGCCGCCATCTTCCGGCTCAGCGTGTTGCGGTGAATCCCGAGCAGGTCCGCGGTGCGTCCCAGATTGCCCTTGGTGCGCGTCAGCGCGCGGCTGATGAAGCGCCGCTCGATGATCTGCCGCGCATCATCGTAGTTGATGCCGCTGCTCAGCATCTCGTCGATCAACCGGTCGAGTTCGTGCCGCACGCGTCCGTCCTCTCGCGACCGCGGGGTCGCAACCCGGCCGACCCGGCCGGCGGGTCAGCCGAGCGCGGTACCGGTGAGCAGCCGGTACGCGTCCCTGTACTTCTCGCGGGTCTGCGCCACCACATCCGGCGGAAGCTCGGGCGCGGGCGGACGCCGGTTCCAGCTGATGCCGTCGAGGTAGTCCCGCACGTACTGCTTGTCGAAGCTCGGCTGCGCCTGGCCGGGCGTGTAGAGATCCCGCGGCCAGAACCGCGACGAGTCCGGCGTGAGCACCTCGTCGATGAGGATGAGCTCGCCGCCCTCGGCCGCCGGGGTGGTGCCGAACTCGAACTTGGTGTCGGCGACGATGATGCCGCACGTCTCCGCGTGCGCCGCCCCGTGCGAGTACAGCGCCAGGGTCAGCACGCGCAGACGATCGGTCAGCTCCCGGCCGATGCGCCGTGCCGTCTCGTCCTCGCTGATGTTGATGTCGTGGCCGCTTTCCGCCTTCGTGGCCGGCGTGAAGATCGGCTCCGGGAGGCGGTCCGCCTCGCGCAGGCCGCGCGGCAGCTCGACGCCGCAGACCCGGCCGGTCTCCTGGTACTCGCGCCAGCCGGAGCCCACCAGGTACCCGCGCGCCACGCACTCGATCGGAATCGGCGTGGTGCGCCGCACCAGCATGGAGCGTCCCTGCAGCGTCTCCGCCTCGGCCTGCAGCGCCGCCGGGTACTCGGCAGGGTCGACGGACACCATGTGGTTGGGCACGATATCGCGGGTGCGCGTGAACCAGAAGGCGGACAACTGGGTCAGCACGCGCCCCTTGTCCGGTATCGCGGACCCGAGCACGACATCGTACGCCGAGATGCGGTCGGTGGCCACCATCAGCAGCCGGTCGCCGACCTCGTACATGTCCCTGACCTTGCCCCGACGGTGCACGGTCAGGCCGGCGAACGAAGTTTCGAAAACGGGAGACGCCGTAGGCACTAGCCAACCTCGCGGGTGGGAAAGGACAACAGCTTACCGGCAAGCGGGACGGGCTGCAAGCGGGAAATGAACCGGCCGGGCGGAACCGCGCGCGGCGGGTCGGCGGCGCCGCGCGCGGCTGTAGTACAGTGGCGGCCACCCGCCGATCCGATCGCAGCACATGGCGCGCCACGTCCGCACCGTCGTCATTACCGTCCTCACGCTCGGCTTGATGGCGTTCTTCCTGCGCAACGCGAACCTCGAGCGCGTGTGGGGCGAGCTGGCCAACGCGCGGCCGGACCTGCTGGCGGCGGGGGCGGTGCTGGCGCTTGCTTCCTATCTGCTGCGCGCGGAGCGCTGGCGACGACTCCTGCGGCCGGTCGCGCGGACGCGCCTGCGCGCGACCCTGCGGGCCACGCTCATCGGTTTCGCGGCCAATACCCTCTTTCCCGGCCGGCTCGGCGAGGTGGTGCGACCGTACGTGCTCGCCCGCCGGGAGCGGCTGAGCGTGGCCGCGGTCTTCGCGACCAGCGTGATCGAGCGCCTGCTCGACATGCTGGTCGTCTGCCTGGTCTTCGCCGTGCTCGTCACGCTCGTCGGTCCACGGACCTCCGTGCCGAGCACCGATCTGCTGGCGGCGCTGAGGATCGCCGCGCTCGCTGCCGGCCTGCTCGCGGTCGCGGCGCTCGGCGTCATGTTTGGCGCGGCGGCCCACCCCGAGCGGGCGGGCGGCTGGGCCCGGCGGCGCCTGGCGCGGCTGCCGTTCGGCGGGATGGAGCGGCTCGCGGGGACGGTGCAGCGCTTCCTCGCGGCCGTGGCGGCGACGCGCGGCGGCGGCCCGCTCGGCACGGCGCTGGCCTGGTCGTTTCCGATCTGGGCGGCTGTCGCCGCGAGTCTCTGGTGCGTCTCGGCGGCGTTCGGCATCGACATCGGGCTGCCGGGGGCGGTGATCCTCACGACGCTGGCGGTGATGGGCGTGGCCGTGCCGACGCCGGCCGGTGTCGGTGGCTATCATGCCGCGTACCAGCTGGGTGCGACGGTGCTCTACGAGGCGTCTCCCGACCAGGCCGTCGGCGCCGCGCTGGTGCTGCACCTGCTGTGGTTCGGGCCGGTCACCGTGCTGGGGCTCGTGCTCATGGGGCAGGACGGCATGCGGCTGGCCGGGTTGCGGAGCCTGGCGCAGCGCGAGGCGGGGCCGCCGCAGGCGGCGGCCGGCAGCGGCCGGACCGGCCCGACCCGCCGGCCGGCAGAGGACCGGCGTGCGCCATGAAGTGTCCCTTCTGCGGTCACCTCAAGGACAAGGTGGTCGACTCGCGCGAGAGCCGGGAAGGCGACGTCATCCGCCGCCGCCGGGAGTGCCTGGGCTGCGGCCGCCGATTCACCAGCTACGAGCGCATGGACGACATTCCGTACATGGTGGTCAAGAAGGACGGCTCCCGCGAACGGTTCGGGCGCGACAAGGTGATTGCGGGCATGCTCAAGGCCTGCGAGAAGCGGCCGGTCAGCGTGGCGGCCCTCGAGGCGGTCGCCAACCGGGTGGAGGCCAGCCTGCAGGAGCGGCCCGAGAAGGAGATCTCGACGGCCGACGTCGGCGCCCTGGTGATGGAGGAGCTCAAGGGGCTCGACAAGGTCGCCTACGTGCGGTTCGCTTCGGTCTACCGTCACTTCCGGGACGTCTCCGAGTTCATGACGGAGCTGCGGGGGCTGCTCGATGCCAAGGAACGTTGAGGCCGGAGCGGGCCGCCGACTCGCGCGTCGAGCACTTGATCCGGCCGGAAGCGTTCGATTCGCAGGCGGCTGACGGCCGACTCGACGAGGGCGTCGGCAGGGACGAGGCCGACGATCTCGCTGCCGGCGACGCGCACGCCCAACCGTCGGGCCTCGCGCTCGACGGCCTCGAACGCGCGCTGGGGCGGCGTCTGCCGGTAGTCCGTCAGGTTCATGGACACCTGCGCCGCGCGGCGCTCGGCGAGGTGTACGCCGATCGCCTTGACGTGGGGGAGACCGCCGTTGCGGGCCCGGACGGTGCGCGCGATGCGGCGGGCGATCCGCACGTCGTCCGTGTCCAGGTTGACGTTGAAGGCGATGAGGATCGGCCTGGCGCCGATGACCGAGACGCCCGCGCTGGCGTGGGGCCGCGGCGGCCCGTAGTCCGGACGCCAGGTTTCGGGGTCGCGCGCCATGCGGTCCCCGAGGCCGTCGAGCTGGCCCCTGCGGATGTCCTCGAGCGCGCGCCGCTCGGGCCTCGTGGCCGCGTCCTCGTACAGGAACACCGGAATGCCGAACCGTTCCGCCACGGTGCGCCCCAGCGTGCGGGCGAGCGCGACGCAGTCGCCGCGCGAGGCGCCGTCGAGCGCCACGAACGGCACCACGTCGACCGCGCCGACGCGCGGGTGCTCGCCGCGCTGCGCGCGGAGGTCGATGGCGGCCGTCGCGACCTCGTACAGCGCCAGCAGCGCCGCCAGCAGTCCCTCTCCATCGCCGACGAGGGTCAGCACGGTGCGGTTGTGGGACGCATCGGACGACCAGTCGAGCAGGCGGCTGCCGGGCGCGCCGCCGGCAGCCGCCGCCAGCCGCCGCACGATCTCGACGCGGCGTCCCTCGCTGACGTTCGGCACGGCTTCGATGAGCTGGGGCATCGGGCCTGGTTCGGGTTCCGGCGGCGCGCCCGGCCGCGTCTAACGATACGGTATAATCGCGCTTCCGCATGCCCTTGGGAGCGCCGTGTCGGCGGGTCGGTTGTTCCTGAGCAATGCGCAACCCCAGCATCTTCATCGCCACCTGTGGATACGTGGGCCATGTGCCGGTCGCTCCGGGTACCGCCGGATCGATCGTCGGGCTCGCGCTGTACGGCGCCGCGGGCCTGCTCGGCGGCACGCAGGTCCAGATCGGGCTGCTGGCCGTGGTCCTGGCGGTCGGCGTGTGGTCGTCGTCGGCGAGCGAGCGGCACTTCGGCAAGACCGATCCCGGTCAGGTCGTCATCGACGAGGTGGCCGGCATGCTGATCACGCTGCTGGGGCTGCAGGTATCCTGGGGCGGCGCGCTGGCCGGGTTCCTCGCGTTCCGCTTCTTCGACGTCGTCAAGCCGTTCCCCGCGCGGCAGGCGGAGCGGCTGCGGGGCGGTTGGGGGGTGATGACCGACGACGTGATCGCCGGCCTGTACGCCAACCTGGCGCTGCGCCTCCTGCTCGCGGCGGGGATCCCCGTCACGGTGTCCTGATGCCCGCGGCCCCGATGTCCCGGGCGGTCATCATCGCGGTCGGTTCGGAGCTGCTCACGCCGAGCCGGATCGACACCAACTCCCTGTTCGTGACGCAGCGGCTGAACGAGCTCGGCATCCGCGTGCGGTACAAGGCCGTGGTCGGCGACCAGCGCGACGAGCTGGCCGGGGCGCTGCGGCTGGCGCTGCCGCAGGCCGACCTCGTCGTGCTCAGCGGCGGACTCGGTCCCACGGACGACGACATCACGCGCGAGACGGTCGCGGCCGTCTTCGGGCTGCCGCTGGACGAGGACGCGGACGTGGTGGATTCCATTCGCGCCCGGTTCGCGGCCCGCGGCCTGCCGATGCCCGCCATCAACCGCCGCCAGGCGCTCGTGCCGCGGGGCGCCGCGGCGCTCGCCAATGCGAAGGGGACGGCGCCGGGGCTGTGGATCGAGCGGTCCGGCGTCGCGTGCGTCGCGCTGCCGGGGCCGCCCCGCGAGCTGCGCGCCATGTTCGACGCGGTGGCGCGGGAGCGGATCGCCCCGCTGAGCGGCGGGCACGGGATCTATCGGCGCGTGATCCGGGTGACCGGCCGCACCGAGTCGCATGTGGACGAGGCCGCGCATCCCGTGTATTCGCGCTGGCGGTCGGCGCCGGTGCCGATCGAGACGAGCATCCTCGCGTCGCTGGGTCAGATCGAGCTGCACCTCGCGGCGCGCGCCGCGACGGAGGAGGCCGCCGCCCGCGCGCTCGACCACGCCACCAGCGAGCTGACCGACGTCCTGGGACGCGACCTGGTGAGCAGCGACGGCGCGCAGCTCGAGGCCGTGGTGGGACGCCTGCTGCGCGAGCGCGGCTGCCGGGTCGCGCTGGCCGAGTCGTGCACGGGCGGACTCGTCGCGTCGCGGCTGACGGACGTGGCCGGCAGCTCGGCCTACGTGCATGCCGGCTGGGTGGTCTACAGCAACGCGGCCAAGGTCGCGCTGCTGGGCGTGGACGCTGCGTCGATCGCGGCGCACGGCGCTGTCAGCGAGCCGGTGGCCGAGGCGCTGGCGACCGGCGCCCGCGAGCGGGGCGGCGTCGACTACGGCATCGCGGTGACCGGCATCGCGGGACCTGGGGGCGGCTCGCCCGACAAGCCGGTCGGCACCGTCTACGTGGCGCTGGCCGGGCCGGACGGATCGCGCAGGGTGCGCCGGCTGAGCCTGCCGGGCGAGCGCGAGCAGGTGAGGTTTCAGGCCTCGCAGGCCGCGCTCGACCTGCTGCGGCGGGCGCTGTTGCGATAGCCGATGCGCCTCTTCGTCGCCGTTGCGCTCGATCCCGCGACCCGCGCCGCCGTGGCCGGCACGATTGACAGGGCCCGGCGGCGTCGTGTATTCGGGACGGGGTGCGTGAGGTGGATCGCGCCTCGCAACCTGCACCTGACGCTGCAGTTTCTCGGTGAGACGAGCGCGGACACCGCGGCAGCGGTCGTCGAGGCGCTGGCAGCGGCGGGCGGTCGGCCGCCGTTTCGCGCCGCCCTGGGTCCGGCCGGTCTGTTTCCCGCGCACGGCCCGCCGCGCGTGCTGTGGCTGGGGATCGGCGACGGCAGCGCCGAGCTGGCCGCCCTGCGGCAGGCAGTCGGGAAGCACCTCCTGCCGTTGGGCTACCCGTCGGACGACCGTCCCTATCGGGCGCACCTGACCGTGGGACGCCTGCGGCCGGGGCGGCGGGCCGGCCGCCGCGCGCTCGAGGCCGGGCTCGCGGCGATCGCGCCGCCGCCGGCAGCCTGGCTCGTGGATCGGATAGTGCTGATGGAGAGCCGGCTGTCGTCCGCCGGCGCCGCGTATCGGACGCTGTCCGAGGTGCCGCTCGGCGGCGCGCCGCGGTCGGCGGCGGAAGCGAGAGAGTCCACGTGCTGATGGAGCGGGTCACGGTGCTGGGCGGCGGCGGCTGGGGCACGGCGCTGGCCGTGCATCTCGCCCGGCTCGGCAAGGACGTCACCCTCTGGGCGCGGAGCGAGGCGCTGGTGGCCGAGCTGACCGCCACCCGCGTGAATCGCACCTACCTGGCCGGCGTCGAGCTGCCGGCGTCGATGCGGCTGACCGCCGATCTGGAGCTCGCGCTGCGCGGTGCGGCGTGCGTGGTGTCGGCCGTGCCCTCGCACGGCACGCGCGACGTGATCCGCCGGGCGAGCTCCGTGCTGGCACGCGACACCGTCGTGGTCAGCGCCACGAAGGGACTCGAAGTCGACACGCTGCTCCGCATGTCGGAGGTGATCGGGCAGGAGCTCGCCGCCGGGCAGCCGATCGCCGTGCTGTCCGGTCCGAGCTTCTCGCTCGAGCTCGCCCGCGAGGCGCCGACCGCGGTGGCGGTGGCCGGGCGCAGCACGGACGCGGTGGCGGCGGTGCAGCACGAGTTCCGCTCCCGCTACTTCCGCCTGTACGCGACGGAGGACGTCGTCGGCGTGGAGATCGGCGGCGCACTCAAGAACGTCATCGCGATTGCGGCCGGCGCCGCCGAGTCGCTGGGGCTGGGCGACAACGCCCGCTCGGCGCTGATAACGCGCGGCCTCGCGGAGATGTCGCGGCTGGCCTCGGCCGTCGGCGGGCGCCGCGAGACGCTGGCCGGTCTCAGCGGCCTGGGCGATCTGGTGCTGACCTGCACCGGCCGGCTCAGTCGCAACCGGTCCGTCGGCATCGAGCTGGGGAGGGGCCGTCGCCTGCCGGAGATCCTGGCCGAGATGAAGACGGTAGCGGAGGGGATCCGCACCACCGGCGCGGCGCTGGCCCTGGGCGCGCGCCACGGCGTCGAGCTCCCGATCGCGTCGCAGATGGCCGACGTGCTGGCAGGTCGCAAGGCGCCGCGCACGGCGGTGGAGGATCTGATGCTGAGACGACAGCGTTCCGAAGTGGAGGCCCGGTGACGCGCCGGGCCGCGAACGCGCGTCCGGCCGGCGCCGGCGTCGCGCGACGCCGCGGCGATGCCGCCCCCGGTTCGCGGAGACGACGATGAGGCTGCTCGACAGGCTGCGCGCGGGGCTGCGGCGGACGGCGGCGGAGCTCGGCGAGCGCCTCGACGGGATCGTCGGCGCGCGGTCCGGGCAGGCTGCGCGGCCGGCCGGGCGCGAGACGATCGAAGCCCTCGAGGAGGTGCTGCTGCAGGCGGACGTGGGGGTGGCCGCCACGGAGCGCATCACCGCCGGACTGGGCCGGCTGCCCGCGGCGCCCGGAACGCCCGGACTGCAGGAGCTGCTGAAGCAGGAGATCCTGCGGATACTGTCCGGGACGCAGCCGGTCGCCGCCGGCGGGGCGTCGCCGCAGGTCGTCCTCGTCGTCGGCGTCAACGGCTCGGGCAAGACGACGACGGTCGGGAAGCTGGCGCGGCTGCTGCGGCAGGAAGGGCGCCGGCCGCTCATCTGCGCCGCCGACACGTTTCGTGCGGCCGCCGTGGACCAGCTCCAGGTGTGGGCGGAACGGGCCGGCGTCGATCTGGTGCGCGCGCGCGAGGGCGGCGATCCGGCGGCGGTCGTGTTCGACGCCATTCAGGCCGGGCGGGCGCGGGACCGCGACATCGTGCTCGTCGACACGGCCGGGCGCTTGCATACCCGCGCCGACCTGATGGCCGAGCTCGACAAGATGCGCCGGGTCGCGTCGCGGGCGGTGGCCGGGGCGCCGCACGAGGTGCTGCTGGTCCTCGACGCCACCGTGGGCCAGAACGGGCTGGTGCAGGCCCGCGAGTTCCTCGACCGCGCCGGCGTGACGGGGATCGTCCTGACCAAGATAGACGGGACCGCGAAGGGCGGCATTGCCGTGGCGGTCGCCTCCGAGCTCGGG
The DNA here is from genome assembly GCA_963665465.1 of Vicinamibacterales bacterium. Classification (GTDB taxonomy): domain Bacteria; phylum Acidobacteriota; class Vicinamibacteria; order Vicinamibacterales; family UBA8438; genus JAAXGX01. The sequence goes on along the minus strand of OY762226.1, from coordinate 307,651 downwards.
CTGCCGATCCGCTACGTCGGCGTCGGCGAGACGCTCGACGATCTGCTCCCGTTCGCCGCCGACGCGTACGTCGACGCGCTGTTTGCAACCCAATGGCCGTGACGGTGCGGGGGGGCGTCGACGAGATGCACATGGAGCGCGCCCTCGCGCTGGCGCGGCAGGGCCGCGGGCAGACCAGTCCCAACCCGATGGTTGGCGCGGTGGTGGTGTCCGACGAGGGCGTGGTCGTGGGCACGGGGTTCCACGCGCGGGCGGGCGAGGCGCACGCCGAGGTGCGGGCGCTGGACGAGGCGGGCGGCGGCGCCCGCAACGGGACGCTGTACTGCACGCTGGAGCCGTGCGCCCACACGGGGCGCACCGGGCCGTGCGCGCCGCGCATCGTCGACGCCGGGCTGCGGCGGGTCGTGATCGCTATCGTCGATCCGCATCCGCGGGTGGCCGGCGCCGGCGCGGCGTACCTGCGCGCCCACGGATTGCAGGTGGACGTCGGCGTGCGGCGGGCGGCGGCGGCGCGGCTCAACGAGGTGTTCCTCACCTGGGCCACGCGGCGCCGTCCCTTCGTGATCGTGAAGATCGCGACGAGCATCGATGGGCGGATCGCGATGCGCGCGGGGACCCGGACCGCGATTACCGGGGAGGCGGCGGCCGCGGCCGTGCATCGGACGCGGGCCGAGGTCGATGCGATCGGCGTCGGCTCGACCACGGTGCTGGTCGACGATCCGCAGTTGACGGCGCGCGGCTCGCCGCGGGCCCGTCCGCTGGCGCGGGTCGTGCTGGACCGCCGGTTGCGCACGCCGCCGGCCGCCCGGGTGCTGCGAACCCTGGCTGCGGGTCCGGTGCTGATCGTGACCACCCGCCGCGCGTTGCGCGACCGGCCGGCGGCCGCGGCCCGGCTGCGGGCGGCCGGCGCGACGATCGAGGCGGTCGAGAACGGCACGATCGGGGAGGCCGTGACCCGGCTCGCCGAGCTGGAGGTGACGTCGCTGCTGCTCGAGGGCGGCGCGGCGGTGCACCGCGCCGCCTGGACGTCCGGCGTCGTCGACCGCGTGCAGCGCTACATCGCGCCGCTGGCGATCGGCGGCGACGGCGTGCCCTGGCTGGATGACGTCGTCTCGGTGGCCAGGCTGGGGTCCGCCCGCGTCGAGCGGTACGGCCCCGACGTCCTGTTGCAAGGTGATGTTCAGCGGTCTGGTTGAGTCCGTCGGCCGCGTCGCGGAGGTGTCGTCGAAGCCGTCCGGGCGCGTTCTGCGCGTCGCGTCCGCGCTGGCGGCCGAGCTGTCGGTCGGAGACAGCGTCGCGGTCAACGGGGTGTGCCTGACGGTGGTCCGGACCGACGGCAGCTCGTTCGCCACCGACGTGTCGCCCGAGACGGCGCGGGTCACGGCGCTCGGCGCGGCGGCCGCGGGCGCGCTGGTCAATCTCGAGCGGCCGCTGCGCGCCGATGGCCGGCTGGGGGGGCACTTCGTGCTCGGTCATGTCGATGCCGTCGGCCGGATCGAGGCGATCCGCGCCGAGGCCGACTTCCACCGCATCCGCGTCGGGTTTCCGCCCCACCTGCAGCCGCTCGTCGTCGAGAAGGGGTCGATTGCCGTCGACGGCATCAGCCTGACGGTGATCGCGCCCGACAGCGGCGGCTTCGACGTCCAGATCGTGCCGCACACCTGGCGCGAGACGAACCTGCACGCCGCCCCCGTGGGCGGGGCCGTCAATCTCGAGTGCGATATCATCGGGAAGTACGTGCTGCGGGCGTTGGAGGCCGTGCGCGGCGGGGTGCTGCCAGCGGCCGGCCCGCCCTCTTCGTCTGGAGATCAGGGGTGAGTGCTGAACGGAAGTCGGATCGGACCGGCCCGCAAGGGCCCCGGCGCGTGGGCCGCCGTCCGGGCCCGTTCGCGCCGGTCGCCGACGCGATCGAGGCCATCGGGAAGGGCGAGATGGTCATCGTCGTCGACGACGAGGACCGCGAGAACGAGGGCGATCTGACGATCGCCGCGGAGAAGGTGACGCCGGAGGCCATCAACTTCATGGCGCGCCACGGCCGCGGGTTGATCTGCCTGCCGATGATGGCGGAGCGGCTCGAGCAGCTCCGCATCCCCATGATGGTCGACCGCAACACCTCGCGCTACGAGACCGCCTTCACGGTCTCCATCGAGGCGAAGGGCGTCACCAGCACCGGGATATCCGCGGCCGATCGCGCGGCCACGGTCCGCGCCGCCATCGATCCCGACACGAATCCGTCCGACCTGGCCCAGCCGGGGCACATGTTCCCGTTGCGCGCCCGGCGCGGCGGCGTTCTCGTGCGGGCTGGGCAGACCGAGGCGGCGGTCGACCTGGCGCGCCTGGCGGGGCTCTATCCGGCCGGCGTGATCTGCGAGATCATGAACGACGACGGCACGATGGCGCGCGTCCGGCAGTTGACGCGCTTCGCGCGCCGGCACGGCCTGGCGATGATCACGATCGCGGATCTGATCAAGTACCGCATGCGCAACGACCGTCTCGTCAAGCGCGTCGCCACCGCCCGGCTGCCCACCGACCACGGCCTGTTCCAGGCCTATGCCTTCGAGAGCGTGATCGACGGGGAGACGCACGTGGCCATCGTCAGGGGCGACGTCGGCGACGGGCGGGACATCCTGGTGCGGGTCCACTCGCGCTGCCTGACGGGCGACGTGTTCCACTCGTCGCGCTGCGACTGCGGCCGGCAGCTCGATGCGGCGATGCAACGCATCGCGGCCGAGGGCCGCGGCGTGCTCCTGTATCTCAACCAGGAAGGGCGCGGCATCGGCCTCGGCAACAAGATACGCGCCTACGAGCTGCAGGATCAGGGCCTCGACACCGTCGAGGCCAACGAGCGGCTCGGGTTCAAGGCGGACCAGCGCGACTACGGGATCGGCGCCCAGATCCTGCGCGACCTCGGCGTGCAGGCGATGCGGCTCCTGACCAACAACCCGCGGAAGTTCGTCGGGCTCGAGGGCTACGGGCTGTCCGTGGGCGAGACCGTGCCGCTCGAGGTGTCGACGTCGGCGTTCGCCCGGGCCTATCTCAAGACGAAGAAAGAGAAGCTGGGGCACAAGCTTTCGTCGGTGTGAGCGCGGCCCCGGCGCCCGCGGGTGCACGTCGGATTCGCGAGACGCGTTTCACTTCTGCGCACGGCACGTCGCTCCCGGAAGTTTTCGGCACGGCCGTTGGCTGAAGCTGCGGGTCAAGTGGTGGATACGCGTGCGCCCCGCCCTGGTTGGGACGTCGGCGGCCGCCGTGTCGTCTGGTGTGCCGGCGAGGTCACGCGGCCGGGCCGACGGCGGGCGGCGCACCGCCCCGCGGCCTCCACAGCACGCCGACCGCCCAGTCCACGTCCAGCCGCTCGCCGCGCCACGCCGGCGTCGCAGCGTGCGGACCCGGGCGGATGTCCTCCCGGTCGAGTCGCGTCATCGCGGACGCCAGCGGCGGACCCGTGACGGCGGGCGGCGGCCGGGACGACCGCGCTGCCGGCCCGCGCCGGCTCGTCCGCCGTGCCGGCAGCCGCCGAGCCCGGTTTGTACGTTCCCGCGGGAACGTACAAACCGGGCTGCCTGCCTCCGGCGTCGCGGGCCGCGTCCGTCCCGCTTCCGTCGCCGGCAACCGTGTCCGAGGCGGATGCGTTCAGGCTGGTAGCGAGCGTGTCGGCGTCCACGTGCACGACCACCTGATAGCGGTCGCCGGCCGTGCCCTTGTCGAGCCCGCCGGCCAGCGCGCACTCGGCCACCGCTCCCAGCGCATCCGCCCGCCGCTGCGCCGGCGTCGGAGCCATGCCGTCGGCCACGTCATTAGCGGCATCCCCGGCCGCACCGTCCGACCCCGCCTCGCGCCGCTCGGCGTCGAGCGCGGCGTCGAGCGCCCGCCGCACGGCGGCGCCCACCTCGGGCGTCAGCCGGCCGCGCACCACCACCATCCCGTCTTCGTCCACCCAGGTCGCGAGCGACCGCGAGGCGTGCCGCTGCGCGTCTTCGGCTGCCTCGGCCGCGCGGTCGACCCGCCGCCAGGTGCGGACTATCTGCTCGACGTGCGCCGCTGTGCCGGCCAGCGCCACGTCGAGCAGCGCCTGCTCGGTCTCGGGCGTGGCCACGCGGGTGACGGCGCGCACTTTCGAGTAGGAGACGGCGCCGCGCCGCAACGCGTCGCGGAGCAGAGGCAGCTCGGCCAGGGCGCGGGCGACCCGCACGTGCTCGCGGGCGGCGCCGGGCGCCAGGCCGGTGCGCCAGCTCAGCCACTCGGCGCAGGAGGCGAAGCCGGTCCAGCCGTTGCGCGCGTCGAACTCGCGGATCAGGCCCAGCAGCTCGCCGGTGGCCGCGGCGATGCCGGCGCCCGAAGCACTCGGTCCCGACGGAGGCTGTCAAGCAGAAAATGCAGGCAGGACGAAAAAAGCAGCGCGGCTCGGCGCGGTGCGCTTCGGCAGCCCGGACATGACAATCCGGCGCTTCGCGAGCACGCGAGACCGCTGGAAGAGCGATGCGCCCCGGCCGTCGTCCGGCGCCGGTCGCTTCCCGAGCCGACCTGGCACCTCGGACATCCGCGCTTGCGCAACGGCAACAGGGTTTGCCGTGCACCCGGCGCCTGCCCCTCCATTGACACCGCAGCCTTCTCCAGGCTACGATAAGCGGCTGTTTTACAGGCGCTTAGACGCCATCCACCGCATTCGGCTCCAGCATGTTCGACGCCTTGGGCGACCGCTTTCGCGCCGTCTTCTCCACGCTGCGGGGCGAGGTCCGGCTGACGCCCGAAACGGTCGAATCGGCCCTGCGCCAGATTCGCCTCGCGCTGCTGGAGGCGGACGTCAACTTCAAGGTCGTCAAGGCGTTCGTCGATCGCGTGCGGGACCGGGCGGTCGACCGGGCCGTGCTCGCCAGCCTGACCCCCGCGCAGCAGGTGGTCGGCATCGTCAGGGAGGAGCTGCTCGCCCTGTTCGGCGAGGAGGCGCCGCGGCTCAAGGCGACCAGCCGCCGCCCGCAGGTGGTCATGCTGCTCGGCCTGCAGGGTTCGGGCAAGACGACGACGACCGCAAAGCTGGGGCGTTGGCTGGCGGGCCAGGGGCGCCATCCGCTGCTGGTGTCGACGGACGTGCGCCGGCCCGCGGCGATCACGCAGCTCAACGTGGTGGGCGGGGAGGCCGGCCTGCGCGTGCACGATCCGGCGGATACGCCCGATCCGGCCGAGCGGGCGCGGTCCGCCGTGGCCCAGGCGCGGGCGCTCGGCTGCGACGTGGTCATCGTCGACACCGCCGGCCGGCTGCACGTCGACGACCCGCTGATGGCCGAGCTGGAGTCGATCGCGGCGGTCGTCGAACCGTCGGACCGGCTGTATGTCGGCGACGCGATGACGGGGCAGGACGCCGTCAGGAGCGCCGGCGAGTTTCATCAGCGCATCGGCGTCACCGGCATCGTGCTGACCAAGATGGACGGTGACGCCCGCGGGGGCGCCGCGCTGTCGATCGTGGCGGTGGTCGGCGTGCCGATCGTCTTCAGCGGCGTGGGCGAGCGGCTCGACGACTTCGAGCCGTTCCGGCCCGACCGCGTCGTGTCGCGCATGCTGGGGATGGGCGACGTCCTGACCCTGGTCGAGCGCGCCGAGCAGGCGGTCACGCGGGAGCGCGCGCAGGAGGTCGAGCAGCGGCTGCTTCGCGATCAGCTCACGCTGGACGATCTGCGCGAGCAGCTCGCGATGGTCCGCCGGATGGGGCCCCTCGATCAGCTGATGGGCTTGATTCCGGGCATGAACGCGCTGCCGGGCGGCAAGCCCGAGGTCGATCCGCGGGAGCTGTCGCGGACCACGGCCATCATCGACTCGATGACGCCCGAGGAACGCCGCCGGCCGGTGCTGATCGACGGCAGCCGGCGCAAGCGCATCGCGCGCGGCAGCGGCGTGTCGGTGGAGGCGGTCAACCGCCTGCTGCGGCAGTTTGCGCAGATGCGGAAGATGCTGAAGACTGTGCGGGGCATTGCCGGGCGGAAGCGCAAGTCCAAGGTGCGCCGCGCCCGCGCGGGTCCGGGTACGTTCGGACGGCGGCAGATGCCCAGCTAGGAGTCTGCGCCGGAGAGGCAGGAGACGTATGCTCACGATTCGAATGCGGCGGGTAGGCTCCAAGAAGCGGCCGTTCTTCCGGGTGGTGGCGATCGAGTCGCACACCGCGCGCGACGGGCGCTCGCTGGAGGTGCTGGGGCACTACAGTCCGACCGCCAACCCGGAGACGCTGGTGTTGAACCGGGAGCGGCTGCAGCACTGGGTGGCGCGCGGCGCGCAGCCCAGCGACACGGTGCGGACCCTGCTGGCCCGTCACCCCGCGCCGCCCGCCGAGGACGACGGCGCGGCGCCGCAGGCCGCGGACCAGGCCGGAGCCGAACAGGCAGGCGCATGACGCGTGCGCGCGACGTGGTCGAGGTCGTGGCGCGCGCGCTGGTCGATCATCCGGACGCGGTGGCCGTGACGGAGACGGAGCGGCGGGACGGGACGCGCGTGGCGCTGCGGACCGAGCCGGGCGACCTGGGCAAGCTCATCGGCCGCCAGGGCCGCACGGCGGAGGCGATCCGTGCGCTGGTGACCGCCGCGGCCGAACTCGACGGCGACCTTGCGCGCGTCGATTTCCTGGATGCCGATGAGTGAGGGCGAGGCGGTGTCGTGGGACGCGCTGGCGGTGGTGGGGCGCGTCGCGCGGGCGCATGGCAACCGCGGCCAGGTCATCGTCAATCCCGAGACCGATTTTCCCGAGCAGCGCTTCCGGGAGGGCAACGTGCTGTACGCCGGCATCGACGGCCGGGCGCGGTCGTTGCGGATCGTTGCCGCGCGGTTCCATGCCGGCCGGCCCCTGTTGCTGCTCGGGGGCGTCGACACGATGACGCAGGCGGAGGCGCTGGCCGGGGTCGAGTTGCGCGTGCCGGAGACCGAGCTGGCGGCGTTGTCGCCGGGGACGTACTACCACCACGAGTTGATCGGCTGCGCGGTGCGCACCCCGGACGGCGCGCCGGTCGGCACGGTGACGGCGGTGCACCGTGCCGCGGGCGCGCATCGCCTGCTGGTGCGCCCGGGCGACGCGGCGGCCGGCGCGGATGCCGAGATCGACGTGCCGCTGGTCGAGCCGATCTGCGTGCAGGTCGATCCGCAGCAGGGGCTGATCGTCGTCGATCCGCCCGACGGGTTGCTGGAGCTGAACCGCCGGCGGTGAAGCCCGGTGAGGCCCGGTGAGGCATGGTGAAGTTCGACGTCGTCACGATTTTCCCGCGGATGGTCGAGGCGCTGCTGTCGGAGGGACTGATCGCGCGCGCCGTGGAGCATGGGATTCTCGACATTGCCGTGCACGACCTGCGGGCGTTCGCCCGGGATCGGCGGCGCACCGTCGACGACGCGCCGTACGGCGGCGGCCCGGGCATGGTGATGAAGCCGGAGCCGTTCGTGCGGGCGGCCGAGCACCTGCGGCGCGAGCGCGGCGCGCCGGACGCCGTCGTGCTCATGTCGCCGCAGGGCGCGCCGCTGACGCACGCCGAGGCGCTCCGCCTGAGCCGGCTGGACCACGTCGTGCTGCTCTGCGGGCGCTACGAGGGCGTGGACGAGCGGGTGCGTGAGCAGGTCGCCACCGAGGAGCTCTCCATCGGCGACTACGTGGTCAGCGGCGGCGAGCTCCCGGCGCTGGTCGTCGTCGAGGCCGTGGCGCGGCAGGTGCCGGGCGTCGTCGGCGACGCGGAGTCGGTGCGGGCGGATTCGTTCGCCCGCAATCTGCTCGACTGGCCGCACTACACCCGGCCGGCGGATATGGGCGGCTGCCGCGTGCCGGAGGTGCTCGTCTCGGGCAACCACGCCGAGATTCGGCGCTGGCGGAAGCGGGCCGCGGTGCGCCGGACGATCGAGCGGCGCCCGGATCTGCTGCAGCGCAGCGTGCTCGACGAAGAGGAACGCGAGATCCTGCAGGACCTGCAAGGGTCCGGGCAGGCTGGCAAGGCAGGAGCAGGGATATGAACGCGATCGAGGCGGTTGAACGGCCCCAGCTACGCGAACGGCCCGACATGCGACCGGGCGACACCGTGCGCGTCCACGTCAAGGTGCGGGAAGGCGACAAGCAGCGCATCCAGGTGTTCGAGGGGCTCGTGATCGCCCAGCACCGGGGCGGCGCCCGCGCGACGTTCACGGTGCGCAAGGTCTCGTTTGGCCAGGGAGTCGAACGGATCTTTCCGCTGCATTCCCCGATCATCGACAGGATAGAGGTGGTCCGCTCGGCGCGCGTGCGCCGCGCCAAGCTGTACTTTCTCCGCAAGCTGCGCGGCAAGGCCGCCCGCCTGCGGGAGCGCCGGCGCCGATAGCGGCCCGTGCCTCGGCCCTGGGCGCGGCGCACGCTCGAGAACGCCGTCCGGCGGCAGGGATTCGAGCGGGTGGCCGGCGTGGACGAGGTCGGGCGCGGGTGCCTCGCCGGCCCGGTCGTCGCGGCGGCCGTCGTGCTCGATCCGGACCGGCCCGTGCGCGGCCTGCGCGACTCGAAGCTCCTGACCCCCGCCGCGCGCGAGCGCCTGTACGCCGCGATCGCGGCGCGGGCCGCCGCCTGGGCGCTGGCCGCGGTCGACGCGGACGAGATCGACCGGCTGGACATCCATCGCGCCTCGCTGCGGGCGATGCGCGACGCGGTGGCCGCGCTCGTTCCCGCCCCCGACTTCGTGCTGGCCGACGGCTTTCCGATACCCGATCTGCCCATGGGCCAGCGTGCGGTTCGCGGGGGCGATCGCCGCTGCGCCGCCATCGCCGCGGCCTCGATCGTGGCGAAGGTCACGCGCGACCGCCAGATGCGGCGGCTGCACGCGGCGGACCCGCGCTACGGCTTCGACCGGCACAAGGGCTACGCGACCGAGCGACACCTCGCGGCCCTGCGGCGGTTCGGCTACTCGCCGGCCCACCGCCGCTCGTTCCGGCCGCGGTCGCTGTCTGGTAGCATGGGCTGATGGGGGCAGCGCGACGACCGGCTCGCGGCGCGCTGCGACATCCCGCCCCGCCCCGCCCGGGAGGCTGACATCACGCGCTTCCTCCAGGTCCTGCTCGTCTTCTACTTCGCCGAGGTCGGACTGGTGCTCATCGTCGCGCCCTGGACGGTGTACTGGGACCGCAACTACTTCGTCGAGTCGCTGCCGTTTCTCGAGGCCGCCCTGACCAGCCACGTCGTCCGGGGCGCCGTCACGGGCGTCGGCGTCCTCAGCGCCGGCGCGGCGTTGGTCGACGTGGCCGCCGCCGCGGCCAGGATTCTCCGCCGGCCCGCGGCGCGGGCCGGCGGATCGCTGTGGGCCGATGCCGCCCGCCACTCCTGAGCGGCCCGGCGGCACGGCCCGGGCCGGCGCGCTGCCCCGCGACCCGACGCCGCCCGTCCTGTGCCTGGTGACCGACCGTGCGCGCCTCGCCGGCGCGGACCCGAATGATCTGGCGCCGCTGCTGGCGCTCATCGCGTCCGCGGCCGAGGCCGGCATCGACCTCGTGCAGATCCGCGAGCCCGGACTCGCCGACCGGGCCCTCGGCGATCTGGTGGCGCGCGCCGTCGAGCGCACGCGCGGCACGCGCACCCGCGTCGTCGTCAACGACCGCGTCGACGTCGCGCTGGCGCACGGCGCCGCCGGCGTGCATCTCAAGGGCGCTTCCTTCTCCGCGGCGCGCGTGCGGGCGCGGACGCCGGCCGGCTGGATCGTCGGGCGCTCCATCCACGGCCTGGACGAAGGCGTCCGGGCGACCGCCGCGCCCGGCCTCGACTACGTGCTGCTCGGTACCGTCTTCGAGACGGCCTCGAAGCCGGGCCGGCCGCCGGTCGGCGCGGGCGCGCTGCGGCGGGCGGCCGAGACGCTCCCGGTCCCCGTCCTGGCCATCGGCGGCGTCACGCTCGAGCGCGTCCCGGAGGTCGCCGCCAGCGGCGCCGCCGGGCTCGCGGCCATCGGGCTCTTCGCCGCACTGGGCGGCGCCCCGCCGGCGGAGCTGCGGCGCCTCGTCCGGGAGATCCGCTGCGCCTGGGCGGCGGGACGGCGTCCCGCCGCGGCCACGCAGCCGTCGGGTCGACGCGCGGACCGCTGATAGGATCGCGCCTGCCGGCGGCGGAGGTGCAAGGACCCCGAGGAGGTTCCCGATGATCCGATTGGCGCTCGTTTTCTGCGTGTTGCTGCGGATGGCGTCTGCGGCCTCGGCGCAGCCGCCGGTGGGGGCGCTGGCGGTCGACGAGCGGCAGGACGATCGGTACGGCTGGGCGGTGGACTACGAGACGGCGGGCGCCGCGCAGGCGCGGGCGCTCAGCGAGTGCGGCGGTGGTTGCGCGGGCACTTCCACACCGTGGTGCCGGATCAGAATCCGAGCTCGGCGTGCGACCCGAGGCGCACCCGTCGCAAGGTGCCGGCATCGGGCCTCTGGTAGATCAGGACCAGGTCGGGCTTGACGTGGCAATCGCGGTGATCGGCCCACTCGCCGCTCAGCGCATGGTCGTGCCGGCGCGGGGCGAGCCGCTGATCGGTAGCCAGGGCCTCGACGATAGACGCGAGGCCGGCGTCGAGCGAGGCGCGGTGCCGGCCCTTCGACTCCCGCTTGTAGTCGCGCTTGAACTGCGTGGTGCGTTCAATCGTCCGCATGCAGGTCGTCGAGCAGGTCCTGCACGCGGTCGAACTGCGGGAGGCCGCCTTGGCGGGCCTCCTTCATCGCGTCGATGGTGACCTGGTTGGGGACGAGCGGCGCGAACGGCAGGGCCTTCTCGCGGGCCACGCGGGTCAGCAGCAGCCGCACGGCATCCGAGACGGTCAGTCCCATGGCGGCGAGGACGGCGGCCGCCTCCTGCTTGACGGCCGGGTCGATGCGGGCCTGGACGATCTGATTGGCGGTCATTGGAGCGCGTCCTCCTGTAACGCATGACATTGTCATTCAAGAGGCCTGCGGCTGTCCACAGGCGGCGCCGACGACCGTGCCGCGGACAGTCACTCGCTCTGCACGCGGAGGCCCTCGGTGTCGACGCCGACGTCGAGGACCTGCGCGCCGGCGGCCGCCAGCGCCTCTCGCACCGCCGGGACGGCGGGCGGGTCGGCGAGGAACAGGACGCAGCCGCCGCCGCCGGCGCCGCACACCTTGGCGGCCCGGGCCCCGGCGGCCCGGCCCGCGTCGACGAGCGCGTCGATGGCCGGCGTGGACACGTTGGGCGCCAGACCCTTGCGGATGCGCCACTCGTCCGCCAGTTGCCGGCCGACCTCCGGCCAGTCGCGCCGCTCCAGCGCGTCCTCCATGGCAACGGCGACGTCGCGGATGCGGCCGAGGGCGTCGACGACCTGCCGGTCGCCGTCCAGGTGACGCCGCATGACCTCCCAGTTGTTGACGCCCGAGTTGCGGGAGTCCCCGGTGTAGACGACGACGATGCGCTCGTCCAGCTCGCCTGCGTCGATCGGCAGGGCGCGGCGCCGGACGCCCTCGGGTCCGAGCTCGAGGCAGGCCAGGCCGCCGTAGACCGCCGGCCGGTAGTCCTGGGCGCCGGTGGGGGCGCGGATCACCTGGGCCTCCAGGTTCAGCGCCAGGTCGATCAGGGCCTCGGGCGCGTACGACTTCCGCTGCCAGGCGGCCAGCGCGGCGCAGAGCGCGATGTTGAGCGCCGACGACCCGGCCAGCCCGGCACCCACCGGCGACTGCGACCCGGTGACCACGCTCAGGTTCTCGGCCCGGAAGTGGCGGAGCAGACGGGCCGCCAGCCGCGGTTCCTCATCGCCGGTGAGGGCCGACCAGTGGGATGCCCGCAGCACGGCGCCGGTGTCGCGCGAGGTCGCGTGCAGGCCGCCCGCGGCGTGCTCCGACAGCACGCACTCGGCCCGCAGCGTAATCGCGACGTTGAGGGTCCGCGCGCCCTCGTGCAGGAGGTAGAGGGGCCAGATGTCGAGGGTCCCGCCGGCCAGGTCCAGCCGGGTGGGCGCCGATGAGCGAACCTGCACGCGCGCATTATAATGTGAGCACCGTTGCGCTCGATTGCCCGCCGTAGCGCGCGGTTGCGCTTGTCATGTCGAGCCCCCTCCGCCGCCGGATCGGTCAGTTGGTGATTGCCGGGTTCGGGGGCGCGTCGATTCCGGCCGAATTGCGCTCGCTGGCCGGCGACGCGGGGCTCGGCGGCATCATCCTGTTCGGCCGCAACATCGAGTCGCCGGAGCAGGTTGCGGACGTGGCGTGCGCGGCGCAGGCCCTGCCGGGCGATCTGCCGCCCTGGGTCAGCGTCGACCAGGAGGGAGGGCGCGTGGCCCGCCTGGGGGCGCCGTTCACGCGCTGGCCGCCCATGCGCGCGCTGGGGCGCGGCGATCCGGCGCTGGCCGCCCGCTTCGGCGCCGCGCTGGCCCGCGAGCTGCGCGCCGTGGGCGTGACGCTCGACTATGCGCCGGTGCTCGACGTGGACACGAACGCGGACAATCCCGTGATCGGCGATCGGGCGTTGTCCGGGGAGGCGGCGCAGGTGGCCAGCCTGGGCGCGGCCGTGGTGGACGCGCTGCAGGCGGGCGGCGTGGCGGCCTGCGGCAAGCACTTCCCGGGCCACGGCGACACGGATGCCGACTCGCACGCCGAGCTGCCGGTCGTGTTCCATGCGGCCGATCGCCTGCGCGCGGTCGAGCTGCAGCCGTTCCGCGCGGCCGCGGCGGCGGGCGTCGCCACGATCATGACCGCGCACGTGCTGTATCCCGCCCTCGACGACAGCCTGCCCGCGACCCTGTCGCCGCGCATCCTCGGCCTGCTCAGGGACGAGCTCGCGTTCGACGGCCTGCTCCTGTCGGACGACCTGGAGATGGCGGCGATCAGCGCGCACCACGCCGCCGGGGAGGCGGCGGTGCGCGCGGTCGAGGCCGGTTGCGACATGGTGCTGCTGTGCGGCGCCGACACGGATCGGCAGGCCGCCGCCGTCGAGGCGCTGATCCACGCGGTGGAGCAGGAGCGGCTGCCCCGCGCGCGCGTCGAGGAGGCCCTCGCACGGCAGGAGCGCGTGAAAGCCCGCTTCCTGGCCGGCGCCCGCGCCTGGCGCCCGCCGCCGGCGGGCGAGTTGCGCGCGCTGCTGGGGCGGGAGGAGCATGCCGCCGTGGCCGCGGAAATGGAGAAATCGCTCTAGTGCCGGCGCTGCGCAGGCCCCGCGCGCTGCGGCGCGGGGATCGGGTCGCGGTCCTGGCGCCGGCGAGCCCCTTCGAGCGGGACGTCTTCGCGCAGGGGGTCGCGGAGCTGCAGGCGCTCGGGTTCGAGCCGGTCTTCGATGCGGGCGTGTTCGCGCGCGACGGGTATCTTGCGGGGCCGGCCGCGCAGCGCGCGGCGGCGCTGCGCGCGGCCTGGACGGACCCGGCCATCGCCGGCATCTTCACGGTGCGCGGCGGCTACGGGAGCGCGCAGATCCTGCCGCTGCTCGACCTCGCGGAGATGCGGCGCAGCGCCAAGCCGCTGGTCGGCTTCAGCGACCTGACCGCGCTGCTCTCGTACCTGACGATCGGCTGCGGGACCGTCGGCTTCCACGGGCCGATGCTCGTCAACCTGGCGGCGCGCGAGGCGGGCTACGATCGGCGCTCGCTGCTGGACTGCGTGACCGCGCCCGCGCCGCTGGGCGAGCTGCGGCCGACCGGCGTCGAGATCCTCAAGCGCGGCGAAGCGCGCGGCATGCTGCTCGGCGGCACGCTCACCCAGTTGCTGGCGTCGCTGTCGACGCCGTTCGCCTTCGTCCCGCCCCGCGGCTACGTCCTGCTGCTGGACGACGTCGGCGAGCGGCCGTACCGCCTCGACCGCATGCTCACCCAGCTCCGTCAGGCCGGCCTGCTCGCCGCCGCCGCCGCGGTCGTCTGCGCCGAGTTCCCCGCCTGCGGCGACGACGCCGGACGCGACGCGCGGTCGGTGGTCGCGACGCTGCTGGCCGACTTTCCGGGGCCGGTGCTGTTCGGGTTTCCCTCGGGGCATACCGGCGGCCCGACGCTGACGCTGCCGCTGGGGGTGACGGTCACCGTGACCGCCCGGCAGCGGCCCGGCCTGATCGTGGAGGAGGCGGCGGTCGCGTGAGGAAGGTGCATCTCATCGGCATCTGCGGGACGGCCATGGCGACCGTCGCCGTCCTGCTGAAGCAGCGCGGGCTGGACGTCCGCGGCTCGGACGAGCACACCTATCCGCCGATGAGCGAGCTGCTGGCCGACCACGGCATCCGGCCGCTCGAGGGCTACCGCGCGGAGCACATCTCGGACGAGCTGGACCTCGTCGTCGTCGGGAACGCCGCGTCGCGGGGCAACGTCGAGGTCGAGGCGCTCCTGGATCGGCGCATTCGGTACTGCTCGCTGCCCGAGATCGTGCGCGAGGAGTTTCTCTGGCGCACGCGGCCGATCGTCGTGGCCGGGACGCACGGCAAGACGACGACGTCGTTCATGACGGCCTGGGCGCTTGCCGAGAGCGGCGCCGACCCGGGCTTTCTCATCGGCGGGGTCTCGACGGACTTCGGGACCAGCGGGCGCCCGGGGTCCGGCGGCGGACCGTTCGTCATCGAGGGCGACGAGTACGACAGCGCGTTCTTCGACAAGACGGCGAAGTTCCTCAAGTACCTGCCGCAGATCGTCGTCGTCAACGCGATCGAGTTCGACCACGCCGACATCTACCGCGACCTCGACGAGCTGCGCCTCGCGTTCAGGCGCCTCGTGCGGCTGGTGCCCGGCGGGGGCCGCCTGCTGCTGTGCGCCGACGACGCGGAAGCGGCGGCCCTCGGCGCGGACGCGCCCTGCGCCGTGGAGACGTTCGGCCTGGCGGACGGCGCGGACTGGCGCGCCGAGAACGTGCGGTACGAGTCGGGCGCGACGGCGTTCGACGTCACCCGCGGCGGCCGCCCGGCGGGCAGCGCAGCCCTGCCGCTGCTGGGCGCCTTCAACGTGCGCAACGCGCTGGCCGCCGTCGCGGCGGCGGCGGGCGCGGGTGTCGCGCCGGCGGACGCGCTCGCCGCGCTGGGCCGCTTCCACGGCGTGCGGCGCCGGCTCGAGGTGCGCGGGGTGGTGCGCGGCGTCACCGTGTACGACGACTTCGCCCATCATCCGACCGCTGTCCGCGAGACGCTGCAGGCGCTGCGGGCGTCCGGGACGGCGGGACGTCTGTGGGCGGTGTTCGAGCCGCGGTCGGCGACCGCCTGCCGGCGCATCTTCCAGCAGGCGTTCGCCGACGCCCTGCAGCTCGCGGACGAGGTGCTCGTGGCGGACGTGTACCGCTCGACGCTGCCGGCGTCGGAACGTCTCTCGGAAGAGAGGCTCGTGGCCGATCTCGCGGCGCGCGGGGTGGCCGCGCGCCACGTGCCGGGCGCCGCGGAGATAGCGGGCGTGGTCGCGCGCGAGGCCCGCGCGGGCGACCGCGTCGTGCTCATGTCGAACGGCGACTTCGGCGGCGCCCACGAGCGGGTTCTGGCAGCGCTCGCTGCGCGGGCCGGGGACGGCGATGGACGGATGGAAGCTGACGCGCGTGGGTGACGCGGCGCTGGCCGTCGAGTTCGAGCAGCGGATCGACCCGGCCGTCAACGCCCGGGCGCTGGCCGTCGGCGCCGCGCTGCGCGCCGCGCGGCTGGCCGGCGTCCTGGACGTGGTGGAGGGGTTCTGCACCGTCACGGTGGTCTTCGACCCGTTGCGGACGGACGTGCGCCGCGTCGCCGCCGAGCTGGAGACGGCAGCCGGGCGCGAGAGCGGCCCGGTCGAGGCCGGCAGCGAGGTCGCGCTGCCGGTGTGCTACGGCGGACGCCACGGTCCGGACCTGGAGCAGGTGGCGGCCTTCGCCGACTGCAGCGCGGACGAGGTCGTCGCGCTCCACAGCAGCGCCGTGTACCGCGTCTACATGCTGGGGTTCCTGCCGGGATTCGCCTACCTCGGATCCGTCGATGCGCGGATTGCCATCCCGCGCCGGCGCAGTCCCCGGCTGCGGGTGCCGGCCGGCTCGGTCGGCATCGCCGGTCTCCAGACCGGCGTGTATCCGCTGGAGGCGCCCGGCGGGTGGCACCTGATCGGCCGCTGCCCGCTCAGGATTTTCGATCTCGAGCGGGCCGAGCCGTTCCGCCTGCGCGGGGGGCACCGGGTCCGCTTCGAGCCGATCACGGAAGCGGAGTACAGTCTGCAGGTGGAGTCGCAGCGGTGATCGAGGTCCTGCAGCCCGGGCTGTTCACCACGATCCAGGACAGCGGCCGCTGGGGCCACCAGCACCTCGGCGTGCCGGTCGCCGGGCCGATGGATCGGAGCTCGCACAGGCTTGCCAACCTGCTCGTCGGCAATCGCGCCTCGTGCGCCACGCTGGAGGTGACGCTGATCGGGCCGCAGCTCGCGTTCGGCTGCGATCTGCTGTTCGCCGTGACCGGCGCGGCATTCGACCTGGACCTCGACGGCGCCGGGCTGGCGACGAACCGGGTTCACGTCGCCCGCGCGGGACAGCAGTTGTCGTTCGGGCCGCGGCACGCCGGGGCGCGCGCGTACGTCGCCGTGGCGGGCGGGATCGATTCGCCGCCGGTGCTCGGGAGCCGCGCCACCCACGTCGGCAGTGCGACGGGCGGGCTCGACGGCCGGGCGTTGAGGGCGGGCGATCGGCTCGCGGTCGGCGCCGAGGTCGAGCGGACCGCGCGGCCGGGCGATGCGCGGCCGGGCGTCGTGCGCGTCGCCGGCCCGGGCGCCCGGGTGCGCATCATCGCCGGCCCGCACGACGACCGGTTCGGCCCGCACGGCATGGCCACGCTCGAGGGCGGCCGCTACCGCGTCACCGCCGATTCCAATCGCATGGGCTATCGCCTGGCGGGCCCGCCGCTGGCGCAGGCGGCGGGCGGCGATCTGATCTCGAGCGCCGTGCCCACGGGCGCGATACAGGTCCCCCCGTCCGGCGAGCCGATCGTGCTCATGGCGGATCACCAGACGACCGGCGGCTATCCGCGCCTCGGCACGGTGATCACCGCCGACGTGCCGCTGGTCGCGCAGCTCTCCCCGGCGGACTGGATCGAGTTCGAGACCTGCAGCCTGGAGGTCGCGTTGCGGGCGCTGATTGCGCAAGAGCGCAGGCTGATGGAGTAGGGCATGAGGGAGGTCGGCGACGCGTTTGCCGCGGCGCTCGGCGCGGCTCGGGTCGGGCGCCACGTGAGGCTGGACAGGTGCACGACGTTCCGGACAGGCGGCACGGCCGACTGGCTGCTCGAGACGCGGAGCAGCCGCGAGGCGGTGCGCGCCATCGCGCTGAGCCACCGTCTCGGCCTGCCCGTGACGCTGCTCGGCGGCGGATCGAACGTGCTGGTCGGCGAGCGCGGCGTGCGGGGCCTCGTCGTGCGCCTGCGGCACGGCGCCATCGAGACCGCCGGCCCGGGCGTCGTCCGCGCCGGGGGCGGCGTGACGCTGAACGGCCTGGTGCGGTGGACGGTGAGCCGCGGCCTGGCCGGTCTCGAACAATGGGCCGGGACGCCGGGCACGGTGGGCGGCGGCCTGCACGGCAACGCGCACTTTCAGGGCGCGCTGCTCGGCGAGCGCCTCGTGCGCGCCGGTCTGGCGGACGCGCGCGGCCGCGAGGTGCAGGTCGACGCCGCCGAGCTCGAGCTCGGGTACGACCGCAGCCGGCTGCAGCGCACCGGCGAGGCCGTGCTGTGGGCCGAGTTCGCGGTCGCCGCGGGGCAGCCGGCGGCCCTGCGGCGCCGGGCGTGCGCGTCGCTCGCCTACCGCAAGCGGACCCAGCCGCTCGCCGCGCCCAGCGCGGGCTGCATCTTCCAGAATCCCGACCCGGCGCGCGACCGTCTGGCGGCCGGCGTGCCGCCGTTCGCGGGCGCGCTGATCGACCGCGCCGGCCTCAAGGGCGCGGCCGTCGGCGGGGCGCGCGTATCGCGCCTGCACGCCAACTTCATCGTCATCGACGGGCGCGCGACGGCCAGCGACGTGCGCCGGCTGATCGAGACGTGCCGGGCCGCCGTCCACGAGCGGCTGGGCGTCATGCTGCGCGACGAGATCGTCTATCTGGGCGAGTTCGAGTGGACAGCGGGCGGCGGCCGGAACGACTCGCGGCCGCCGGATGGGGACGCAGCGCCATGACGGGGCGGCCGGCGCGCGGCTCGACGACGCTGGTGGTCCGGGGCGGCCACCCGCTGGCGGGCAGCGTCAAGGTGGACGGGAACAAGAACGCGGCGCTGCCGTTGCTCGCGGCGTGCCTGCTATCCGATCAGCCGTGCCGGCTGACCAACGTGCCGCGCATCCGCGACGTGAGCGTCATGGTGGAGCTGCTGCAGGGGCTCGGCGCGGAAGTCGCCGGCGCCGGCAGCTCCACGCTCGACGTCTGTTGCCGCCACGTCACGACGGCCGAGCCGGACCCGCGCCTCGTCGGGCTGCTGCGCGGCTCCGTCCTGCTGTTCGGTCCGCTGCTCGCCCGCCGGGGCCGCGCGCGCCTGGCGCCGCCCGGGGGCGACTTTCCGGCCCGCAGGACCATCACCGTGCACCTGCAGGCGCTGCGGGCCATGGGCGCACGCGAGGCATCCGCCGACACGCACGAGCTGGAGGTCCCCGACGGCCTCCAGCCGGCCTCCGTCTACCTGGAGGAGGCGTCGGTGACCGGCACCGAGACGGCAATTCTGGCAGCCGCCGCCGCGTCCGGGACGACCGAGATCCGCCACGCCGCCTGCGAGCCCCACGTCGTGGAGCTGTGCGCCTTCCTGCGCAGCATGGGGGCCGACATCGAAGGCGACGGCACACCCTGCATCCGGATCGCCGGCGGGGCGCCGCTCGGGGGCGCGTCGCGGCGGCTGGGCGGCGATTACATCGAGGCGGGCAGCTGGGCGGTGCTGGCGGCGGTGACCGGCGGCGAGCTGGAGATACGCGGCGCCTGCGCCGCCGACCTCGAGCCGATCACCTCGGTCCTGTCGCGGATGAAGGTCAACTGCGCCGTCGAGGCGGATCGGCTCGTGGTCGGTGCGTCCCGGCCCGCGGCGATCCGCCAGATCAAGACCGCGCCGTGGCCCGGCTTTCCGAGCGACATGGTCAGCCTGGTGAGCGTGCTGGCGACCCAGGCCCGGGGCCGCACGCTGGTTCACGACTGGATGTACGAGCTGCGCCTGTTCGCCCTCGAGCAGCTCAGCGGCATGGGGGCCAACCTCTTTCTCTGCGACCCGCACCGCATGATCGTGGACGGGCCGGGCAGGCTGCAGGGTCGCGATCTCGACACGCGCGACCTGCGGTCGGGCATGGCGCTGATCGCGGCGGCGCTCGCCGCACGGGGCACGAGCCGGATCGGACCCCTGGAAACCGTGGAGCGGGGCTACGCCAACCTGGTCGAGCGCCTCAACGGCGTCGGCGCCCGGGTGGCCGTCGAGCCCGCGGACGCCGGAGGTTCGGGGCGCAGCCCCGTCTGATCTTCTCTCAGCGGCCGAAGCCGTTGCCCGTGACGACCTCGCTGCCGCGGGGAATCTGGAAGGTGAACAGCGCGTCCGGCAGGTCCCGGTTTTCCTCGAGCTCGGAGAACGTGAACGCCGAGACGGCGTTCTGGAAGTCGGTGGCCCGCAACTGGACCACGCTCAGGCTGGTGCGGTCGACCACGAGCGTCAGGCGCGTGTAGTCGACATCCTGCCGGGTCGGGAGCAGCTCGACGGCCCACGTGTGCGCGGGCACGTCGAGACGGTCGTCGTAGGCGGCGACGAAGTCGCGGGACAGGTCGCCGCGGCCCGCGAGAAACAGTGCCGGCGTGGACACGCTGTCTCCGGGCGGCACGTCGCCCACGATGACCTGGCGGTCGGCGGGGAGGTACGAGTACAGCGAGGACCCGTCCGAGACGAACAGCTTCTCCTCCGGCGACGTGTAGTGCCAGCGCATCTTGCCCGGTTTCTTGATGAGCACCGTGCCGCGCTCGACCAGCGTCGTCCGCAGCACGCCGCCCGTGTACGTCTGCTCGAACGCGGCCGAGAAGTTGCGGACGGAATCGTACTTGACCTGCAGCGCGGCGATCAGCTCCGCGATGGGCGGGCGAGCGCGCTGGCCGTGGGCCGGGGCAGGCCCCGGCGCGCAGAGCGCCAGTACGGCAAGGGCTAAGGCTAACCCTTGAGGGCGCCGGCCTGCGGGGGCTTCTGCTTGGGCGCGTCCTTGGTCTCGGTCGGGAACTTGGCGGTCAGCCACTCGACGATTCCCCCTCTGAGCGCGCTGGCCCGGTACCC
The DNA here is from genome assembly GCA_963665465.1 of Vicinamibacterales bacterium. Taxonomy (GTDB): domain Bacteria; phylum Acidobacteriota; class Vicinamibacteria; order Vicinamibacterales; family UBA8438; genus JAAXGX01. Next base: position 287,526 of record OY762226.1, on the reverse strand, counting down.
GCCGCGTATGAGCCGGGCGGCCACGTGGGCGCTGACCAGCTCGCCGGGATCCGAATCGTAGGCCACGATGTCGCGATCCTTCGGCAGCTCCGGAAGCTCGAATTCCGGCGGGGCGACGCGCACGGCGCCGGGCAGTTGGACGGTGCTGTGCTCGTAGGGGTACTTCAGCCGGACGTCGACGAGGACCGGCGCGGCGGACTCGTCGCCGTCGAGGCGCGTCTTCACTTCTTCCTTGGTGATGCGGGGAATGGCCATGGAATGCGGCCATGATAGCACGGACCCGCGGGGCGGCCGGCTGCCGGGCGCGGCGCGGGCTCAGTGCTCGGCCACGGTGTCGACGGCCCGCCGGACGGCGTCGTAGTCGGCCGGCAGGTCGACGGGCAGGTTGGCGTGCCCGGGCGCCACGCCGGGCAGCCTGCTCTCGTGGTACGCGCGCTTGAAGTCGGTGAATTTCAGTCCGCTGGCGGTCGAGATCACCACCACCCGCTCCGTCGCTCCGATCGCGCCGCGGGCCCGCAGCTTCATCAGCACGGCCAGCGCCACGCCGGTGTGCGGGCAGTTGAACATGCCGGTACGGTCGGCCAGCGCGACGGCGTCGGCCAGCTCCGACTCGCTGGCCTGCTCGACGATGCCGTCGTAGCGCCGCAGCGTGCGGACCGCCTTCTCGATCGAAACCGGGTTGCCGATCTGGATGGCCGATGCCTGCGTCGCCCGGGCGGTGATGGGTGCGAACCGCCAGTCGTTGCGGTAGGCGCGGTACAACGGGTTGGCCGCCTCGGCCTGGGCCACGACGATGCGCGGCCGGCGGGTGATCAGTCCCAGCGCCGCCATCATGTCGAAGCCGGCGCCCAGGGCGCTGACGTTGCCGAGATTCCCGCCGGGGATGACGACGACGTCGGGCACTTCCCAGTCGAACTGCTGCACGATCTCGATGGAGACGGTTTTCTGGCCTTCGAGGCGCAGGCTGTTCATCGAGTTCGCGAGGTAGATGCCCTCCTCCGTCGCGAGCTGCTTGACGATGGCCATGCAGCCGTCGAAGTCGGTGTCCAGGGCCAGGACCGTGGCGCCGTTGGCCAGCGGCTGCACGAGCTGGGCGGTTGACACCTTGCCGCGCGGCAGGATGACGATGGCGGGAATGCCGCCGGCCGCTGCATAGGCGGCGAGCGACGCCGACGTGTCGCCGGTCGACGCGCAGGCGACGGCCCGTATCCGGCGGCCGTCGCGGATCATCTGGCGCACCACGGAGACCAGCACCGTCATGCCGAGGTCCTTGAACGAGCCGGTGTGCGAGTTGCCGCACAGCTTCACCCACAGCTCGTCGAGACCCAGCTCGCGGCCGAAGCGCTCGGCCCAGAACAGGTTCGTGCCCCCTTCGTCCATCGACACGATGTTGTCGGCCTCGACGAGCGGGCACACCCACTCCTGCTTGCCCCAGACCGCCGAGCCGTAGGGCCACGTGGTCCGCTTGTAGCGTTCGTCGAACAGGCGCATCCAGGAGCCGGCCGCGCGCCGGCGGAGCGCGTCGAGGTCATGGGCGACCTCGAGCAGATTGCCGCACGTCGGGCACCTGTACAGCGGCTCGAGCAGCGAGTGCTCCCCGGCGCAGCCGGCGATGCAGCGGAACACGGCGCGATAGGACATCCTGGACTAGAGTTTACCCGGGACCGGCAGCTCGGGAGGTGGGCGGATGGCAGGCATGGCGGTGCGCGCGGGCGTCGCGCTGGCGGGCGTTCTGGCGGCGGTGGCCGGCGCGGCGGCGGGCGCCGCCGGCGGCGCGGCGGGGGCGCAGGAGAGCGGGATCGCGGCCGACGCCCGCGGCGTGACGTGCGAGACGGTCATGGTGCAAATGCGCGACGGCGTGCGGCTCGCCACGGACGTCTACCGGCCGGCCGCCCCGGGCCGGTACCCGGTGATCATGCTGCGGACGCCGTACGGCCTGCGCCTGGGGCAGGGGTGCTTCGCGCCCGGCCTGAGCGGCGGGATGGCGTTCTGGGCGGAGCACGGCTACGTCGCCGTCTCGCAGGACGCCCGGGGCACGTTCCGCTCGGAGGGTGAGTTCCGGCCCATTCACCAGGAGCGCAGCGACGGCTACGACGCGGTGGAGTGGGCGGCGGCCCAGCCCTGGTCCAACGGGCGGGTGGCCATGACGGGCGGCTCGTACATGGGGGTCACGCAGTGGCAGGCCGCGCTGGCCGCACCGCCCCACCTGGTCGCGATCGCGCCGAACCAGACCGCGACCGACTACCACGACCACTGGACGTACGTGAACGGCGTGTTCGATCTGTGGTTCGGCCAGAGCTGGCCGCTCGCGTTCTTCGCGCCCGACGCCGTGCGGCGCGCGCTGCTGGCGCGCGGGGCGTCCGCGGAGCAGGCGCGCGGCGCCGCGGACAACTTCCTGGCGGAAGGCGAGCGGCGGATCGCGAGCGAGTGGATCGATCAGGTCCCGCTGGCGGAGCTGGCCGACCTGCGGACCGCGGCGCCGTACTACCGCGAGTGGCTGGCGCATCCGGAGTACGACGACTACTGGGCCGGCGTCGACGTCGAGGCGCAGTGGGACAGCATCCGGGTCCCGGCGCTGGTGACCGGCGCCTGGGGCGACCTGTTCCACATCGGGTCGGTGCGGGCCTTCGGCGGCCTGCGCGCCGGCGGCGGCTCGGAGGCGGCGCGGCGGGGCACGATGCTCGTCATGACCGGCGGGGGCGGCCACGGCCGCGAGGGCGCCCTGAGCTTCGGCAGCGCGGGGCGGATGGATCTGCGCGACCTGCAGCTGCGCTTCTACGATCACCACGTCAAGGGGCTCGACAACGGCGTCGAGCGCATGCCCCGCGTGCAGCTGTTCGTGCAGGTGCCGCCCGACAGCGGCGCGCAGGGGAGCGGCTTCTGGGTGACCGGCGACTCGTTTCCGCCGGCCGGCGCCGAGACGGTGCGCTTCAACCTCGCCAGCGGCGGCCGCGCCAACACGCGCTGGGGCGACGGCGTGCTCGACAGGACCGCCCCGCCGCACGGCCCGGACGACACGTTCGTGTACGACCCGCGCGATCCGGTGCCGGCGCTCGGGGGCGGGCTCTGCTGCCTGACCCTGGGGTTCTACTTCCGGTCGGGCGTCCAGGATCAGTCCACGGTCGAGCTCCGCGACGACGTCCTGGTCTACACCAGCGCGCCGCTCGACGAGGACCTGGCGGTGATCGGGCCGGTCAGGGTGAAGTTCTGGGCCACGTCGTCGGCCCGCGACACCGACTTCACGGTCAAGCTCGTCGACGTGCATCCGGACGGCTTCGCGCAGAACGTGCTGAACCGGGTCGTCCGGGCCCGCTTCCGGCACGGCTCGAAGTCGCCCGCGTCGCTGATCGAGCCGGGCCGGGCGTACGAGTACGAGGTCGATCTGGGGTACGCCGCGAACGTTTTCCGGGCGCGGCACCGCGTCCGGCTCGACCTGTCGTCGTCGGCGTTTCCGCACCTGGCCCGCAACCACAATACCGGCAGCGACCCGGCCACCGACGCGCGGTTCGAGGTCGCCCGGCAGACGGTTCACCACGACGCGAGCCGGCCCTCGTACGTGGATCTGGCGGTCGTTCCCGGCCTGCGGATCGCGTCCCGCTGAGCATCGCGCGGCGTCTTGACAGTCGGCGGTGGCGGGAAGTACTTTCGAGGAGCTACCGGCAACCACGGCGTTGTCCACAGGGGGCGGGAGGTAAGGCGATGCGAGCGAGTCTGGCGATCGGTTTGATGGCGGCAGTCGGCATGCTGGCGGCGGCGGCGCCGGCCGTGGCGCATCACGCGTTCTCGGCCGAGTTCGACGCCGACATGCCGGTGACCCTGCAGGGCACGGTCACCCGCATGGAGTGGGTCAACCCCCATGCCTGGATCCACATCGACGTGGAGAAGGAGGACGGGACGACCGAAGCCTGGATGGTCGAGGGCGGCGCGCCCAACGCGCTGCTGCGCCGGGGCTTCACCAAGAACTCCCTGCCGCCGGGGACGGTCGTCTTCGTCGAAGGGTATCAGGCCAAGGACGGCGCCATGCGGGCCAACGGCCGCGACATCACCTTCGAGGACGGCAGCAAGCTCTTCGTCGGCTCTTCCGGCACGGGCGCCCCGCGCGACGGCCGCGACCCGACCGAACGGTAGGGCCGGGAGCCTGCGCCGCAGCCCGGCCGCTTGCGACCGGCTGCGGCCATGTGCGCCCGCGGCATCGGGAGCCGGCGGTCTGTGCCGCCGGCTCCATCCGCTCGGCTGCACCGGCAATCTGTACCCCAAGGAGACGGAAGACCGATGTCACAGCGGTGGTGTGATCTGACGACGAGGGCGGGCATGGCGGCTGCGGCGGGCGCGCTCTGCCTCCTGGCGATGACGACTGCGGGCCAGGCGCAGTCGGACGAGCTTCCGCGCACCGCGGACGGCCGGCCGGACCTGAGCGGCATCTGGCAGGCGGTCGGATCGGCCTACTGGAACATCGAGCCGCACGCGGCCTACGCCGGCAGGCTGGCGGAGACCGGCGCCATCGGCGCCGCGCCCGGCGGTCTCGGCATCGTCGACGGGGGCACCATACCGTACCGGCCCGAGGCCATGGCGAAACGCCACGAGAACTTCGAGAACCGCCGCACCGAGGATCCCGAGGCCAAGTGCTATCTGCCGGGCGTGCCGCGCGCGACCTACATGCCGTTTCCCTTCCAGATCGTGCAGGGCTCCAGCAAGATCTTCATCGCCTACGAGTTCGCCAGCGCCAACCGGGTGATCCACATGGATCCTGTGCCCGAGAGTCCGGTCGACACCTGGATGGGCCATTCGGTCGGCCGCTGGGACGGCGATTCGCTCGTGGTGGACGTGACCGCGTTCAACGGCCAGACCTGGTTCGACCGGGCGGGAAATCACCACAGCAGCGCCCTGCACGTGGTCGAGCGCTACACGCCGGTCACGCAGTACCATCTGCAGTACGAGGCGACGATCGAGGACCCGAACACGTTCACCCGGCCGTGGCAGATCAGCCTCCCGCTGTATCGGCGCATGGAGGAGAACATGCAGCTGCTCGAGTTCCGCTGCGTGGAGTTCTCCGAGGAGCTGCTCTACGGCCACCTGCGGAGGCAGCCCTAGCAGCCCGCCGCGTGTAGAACCGTGCACTTGGCGCAAGGCGCGCACGGCGCGCCTCGGCGGTAGCGGCGCGGGGCAGTGGGGTCCCCGCGAGCGGACGCCGGGGGTTCGGGGCGCAGCCCCGTCTGGAAATTGAAGCCGGGAGGGAAGCGATGACTCAGCGGGTCTTGGCCGGACTGTGCGTCGCGGCGGTGGTTGCCGGGCTGGCCGCGGCGCAGGCGACGGGGGCCGCGGCGCAGGACGGCTACGAGCCGCCGCGGACGCCGTGGGGACATCCGGACCTGCAGGGCATCTGGACCAGCAACGCGGTGATGGGGGTGCCGGTGGAGCGTCCCAAGGAGACGCTCACGGCCGAGGACATCGCACGGCGGGAGCGGGCCGAGGCGTTGCGGCAGGAGCAGGAGCCGAACCGCGACGTGAACATCGTCTGGGACGAGCCCGAGACCGAGCGCCGGATCGCGCTGGAATCGCTGGTCGTGGATCCGCCGGACGGACGGATTCCGATCACGGCCGAGATGCAGCAGGCGGTCGACGACTGGGGGCCGACGCACTACGGCATCGGCATCACGTCCTGGACCGATCTCGACCTCTGGGACCGCTGCATCAGCAAGGGTTTCCCGACGGTGATGGCGCCGATGGGCTACAACAACGCCTACGAGATCATGCAGACGCCCGACTACGTGCTGATCCGCTACGAGATCATCCACGACATGCGGATCATTCCGCTGGACGGGCGGCCGCCGCTGCACGACAACATCCGGCAGCTGTGGGGCGACTCGCGCGCCCGCTGGGAGGGCGACACCCTGGTCGTCGAGGTGACCAACTTCTCCGACACGACGTTCGGCACGCAGCAGCCCCTCGGCTCGTACCGCGGCGGCGGGCGGGACATGCGGGTCGTCGAGCGCTTCACGCTGCTCGACGACAACACCATCGACTACCGCGCCGAGCTGGAGGATCCCCGCGCGTTCACGCGCCCGTGGACGCTCGCGATCCCGCTGATCCGGGACGACAGCTACGTGATCTACGAGTACGCCTGCCACGAGGGCAACTACGGCCTCGAGCACATCCTGAGCGCCGCGTTCAAGCAGCCGCAGTAGGCGGGACTCAGCGCACCTTCAGGCCCTCCTCGCGCTCCGTGTCGTTGAAGTGCGGGCCGAGCGCCGTGTCGGCGCCGAGCCGCGCCAGCAGGGCCACCGTGCCGGGCCGCGAGACGAACGACATCCCGCCGCCCTTGTGGCCCTGGGCGATGCGGTACGGGGTGCGCCCGGCGAAGTCCTGCGCGTTGACGTCGGCGCCGTGCGCGACGAGATACTCCGCCGCGGCCTCGGCGCCCACGAACGCGGCGCCGTGCAGGGCGGTGAAGCCCGCCTCGTTGGCCGCGTTGACGTCGGCCCCCAGCTCGACCAGGAACTCGACCGCCTCGCGCGCGACCGCGGAAGACCAGAACTTCTCGTAGCGGTCGCCCGCGTGGCCCAGCCCGGCGGCGACCATCAGCGGTGTCGTGCCGTCGTCGGCGGCCAGCGTCGGATCGGCGCCCGCGTCGCGCAGCAGGGCGAGCAGCGCGACGTCCGCCTTGTGTGCCGCGACCCAGAACGGCGACGCGCCGATCCAGCTGCGCGCCACGCCGAAGTTGTCGGGATCGGTGGGGCCGCGGTCGAAGCCGGACGCCTGCCCGTCGGGAGAGTAGGCGCGCGCGCCGGCCCCGGGCACGCCCCGGCGGCGATTGGGGTCGGCGCCGGCCGCGAGCAGGTCGCGCACCAGATCCAGCTTGTCGGGCGGCTCGTACACCACGGCATCGGGGTCGTAACCGAGCTGCCGGCCGCCGATGGCGAACGCGGCGGCGAGCGGCGTGCCGCCGTTGCGCATCACGATGTCCGCATCCGCGCCGCGCTCGAGCAGGAAGCGGGCGAACGGCACGCGCCCGTGCTCGATCGCGACCACCAGGGGGGCCGGCCCCGGACCGTCGCGGTCCACCGGGACGCCCGCGTCGAGCAGCATCGCGGCGAGCGCGACGTTGCCCTGCCGGGCGGCGAACAGCAGGGGCGTGTAGTGGCCCTGCGACCGGGCGCGCACGTCGGCGCCATGCTCGACCAGCACGCGGGCCGCCTCGGCATGGTCTTCCGCGATCGCCCACATCAGGGCCGTCTGTCCGGACCGGACGGTCCGCGCGTGCGGCTCGGCGCCGCGCTCGAGCAGCATCTTCACGATGGCCGCGCGGCCCGTGTGCGCCGCCCGCATGAGGACGGTCTCGCCGTCCGCCGGCAGCGTCGCGGACGCGTCGGCGCCGGCCTCGATCAGGCGCCCGGCGACGGACGCGCTCCCGTTCTCGGCGGCCAGAAGCAGGGGCGTGACGCCGTGGTCGTTGGCGGCGTCGACATCCGAGCCGGCCTGCAGCAGCGTCTCCACCGCCGCCGGGTCGTCCCAGTGGGCGGCCCAGTGCAGCGCCGTGGCGCCGTCGGCCTGTGCCGCGTTCACGTCGGCCCCGGCGGCCAGCAGGGCGTGCACCGACGGCCAGTCCTGGTGCTCGGCGGCGGCCACGAGCGGCGGATCGTCGCTCGCCGCGGGAGCGGCTGCCGCCAGCAGCGCGACGGCGCCCGCGGCCAGCAGCGCCCGGCCTCCGTCGCGACATCTCGAGATCACGGCCAACTCCTTATGAATGCGGGATTTCCCAGCTACGATAGTCGAAGCGGACGCGGCTTGTAAACGGCCGGGCGTGTGGGTAAACTGCCTTGGCTGCATGGATGGACGAGCAAGCCGGCCACGGCGGAAGGCGGCCTGCCTGGCGGCGGCCCTCCTCGTCACCGCCGCGCTGCCGGGGCCGGCCGCGGCAGCGCCGTCGCCGGCGGCCGATCGCCGCGAGCTGCTGGATACCTACTGCATCGCCTGCCACAACGAGCGGCTCGAGACCGCGGGGCTGGTGCTGGAGTCGCGGACGGTCGACGCCTCGGACATCGCCGCGAACACCGCCCTGTGGGAGAAGGTCCTGCGCAAGGTGCGCAGCGGCCAGATGCCGCCCGCAGGCCGCCCGCGGCCCGCGGTCGCCGCGGCGGGACGGTTTGCCCGCGAGCTGGCGTCCACCCTCGACGCCGTCGCCGCGGCGGCGCCCGATCCGGGCCGCCCGGCCGTGCACCGCCTCAACCGCACCGAGTACGTCAACGCCGTTCGGGACCTGCTGGCGCTCGAGATCGACGGGCGGGTGCTGCTGCCGGCCGACGACTCGGGCTTCGGATTCGACAACAACGCCGACGTGCTGACGATGTCGCCGGCGCTCCTCGACCGTTACCTCGCGGCCGCGACCCGCATCGCCAGGCTGGCGGTCGGCGATCCGGCGCTGCGCCCGGCCGTGGCGAAGTACGACGCGCCCCGGGCCGCGCGGCAGCAGGAGCGGACGAGCGAGGCGCTGCCCTTCGGCACGCGCGGCGGGCTGTCCATGCGCCACACCTTTCCGCTCGACGGCGAGTACCTCATCAAGGTGCGCCTGCGGCGGGACGGAGACTACGGCATCGCAGGGCTCGACCGGGGCGACCGGCTGGAGATTCGCCTGGACCGCCGGCGCATCGCGACGTTCACCGTCGGCGGCGACGCGGAGCTGAGGGGACTCACCTACGACAGCCAGGAGCCGATACCGCCGGACCGGCCCGATCTGCTCCGGCGCAAGATCTACGACAACACGGCTGACGAGGGGCTCGAGGTGCGGCTGGCGGTGCCCGCCGGCACGCGCCGCGTCGGCGCGGCCTTCGCCCGCTACGCGGGCGTTGCGGAGGCGGGTGGGCGCCTGAATCGGGCGCCGGCGGTGGAGTCGGTCGAGATCCTGGGGCCGTACGACGCGTCGCCGCCCGCCGCCACGCCGAGCCGGGAGCGGATCTTCACCTGCCGCCCGGCGCGGCCCGAGGAGGAGACGCCGTGCGCCCGCGAGATCCTGTCCGCGCTGGCGCGGCGGGCCTTCCGGCGCCCCGTGGCGGCGGCCGACATCGATGTCCTGCTCGGATTCCATGCGGCCGGGCGGGCTGCGGGCACGTTCGACAGCGGCATCCAGGCTGCGCTCGAGCGCCTGCTCGTCGACCCGGAGTTCCTGTTCCGCATCGAGCACGATCCGCCCGGGCTGGCGGCGGGCACGGTGCACGCCCTGAGCGACCTCGAGCTGGCCTCGCGCCTGTCGTTCTTCCTGTGGAGCAGCCTGCCGGACGACGAGCTGCTGGCGGTCGCGGAACGCGGCGCGCTCGGCAGCCCGGGCGTGCTGGAGGGCCAGGTGCGCCGCATGCTGGCGGACCCCCGCGCGGCGGCGCTGGTCGACAACTTCGCCAGCCAGTGGCTGCTGGTGCGCAACGTGCGCTTTGCCGAGCCGGACCGCGCGCTCTTTCCCGGGTTCGACGGCGATCTCAGGGAGGCGCTCGCGCGCGAGACCGAGCTGTTCTTCCACGACCAGTTCCGGCGGGACCGCAGCGTGCTCGATCTGCTGCGGTCCGACTACACGTTCGTGAACAGCCGACTGGCGGAGCACTACGGGATTCCCGGCATCTACGGCGGTCACTTCCGGCGGGTGACGCTGGAGGACGAGCGGCGGCACGGCCTGCTGGGACACGGCAGCGTGCTCACCGTGACCTCGTATCCCAACCGGACGTCGCCGGTCCTGCGCGGCAAGTGGGTGCTCGAGAACCTGCTGGGCGCGCCCCCGCCCCCGCCGCCGCCCGACGTGCCGTCGCTCGAGGAGGGCTCGCGAGCCACGCCGACGACCGTGCGCGAGCGGCTCGAGCAGCATCGCGCGAATCCGGTCTGCGCGAGCTGCCACGCGCGGATGGATCCGCTGGGCTTCGCCCTGGAGAACTTCGATCCGATCGGCCGCTGGCGCGACGCCGAGGCCGGCCTGCCCATCGACGCCAGCGCCGATCTGCCCGACGGCTCGACGGTGGACGGCCCGGTCGCCTTCCGCCGGGCGCTGCTCGAGCGGGAGGAGGAGTTCGTCGGGAACTTCACCGAAAAGCTGATGACGTACGCGCTGGGACGCGGCGTCGAGCACCACGACGCGCCGGCCGTGCGGGCCATCGTGCGCGATGCCGCCGCCAGCGGCTACCGCTGGTCGGACATCCTTCTGGGCATCGTGGAGAGCGTGCCGTTCCGGATGCGCAAGGTGCCGCCATCATGATCATCACCAGGCAGTAGACGCCGGGATGGGTGAGCATCGAGCCGTCCTGCGGGCGGCGGGTCCAGGTGACGGCGACGGCTTGGTTGCCGGTCTCGTCGGCGGTGACGTTGACCTGCGTAGTGGGCGGCGACGCGGGTATGCCGGGCCTTGAGGCGCCCGATGCGCTGCCAGACCTGTTCGACGCGCTTGTGGGCGCGGGGACGCGAGAGCCCGTCGTTGAGCTTGGTCAGGGCGGCCTCGAAGCGGGTGGCGAAACGCTCGACGATGCCGCGTTCCTTCTCGGCCCGCTCCTCCGAGTAGCAGTAGAGCCGCACCTCGTCGGGGTCGGTGGCGACGACCTTGTGCAGTTGCACGGTCTGTTTCGATTGCGTCTGGATCGACACGGCGGCGTCGGCGTCGAACTGCCGGTGACGCTCGCGGCTGACGACCAGGTAGCGATAGTGGTTCTCGCGGAGCCAGCTGATGGCAGCCTCGGTAGCGATGCCGCGGTCGACGACGACGAGGGCGCCTGCGGGGCCGTCGAGCATACCAGGCCGAGGGTCAGCAAGGGGCAATCGCTGCGCCTCTCTTTCGAGTGCCCGCGCTTGGCCTGCGGCTGCTCGCTCGCCTCGCCTTCGAAATACGTGTTGGTCAGGTCGTAGAGGGTGACGTCGGCTGCAGGTCGAAGAGCCCGAGGGCGCGGTCGAACAGGTGCGCCTCGATTGCGTCGCGATGCTTCACCAACTGGTCCGAGGCGCGGTAGAGCTGCATGGCGCCGACGGTCTCGAAGTCGACGCCGAGCAACTCGCCGAGGCCGCTGCGCTGCTGCAGCCAGCGATGCGTCTCGCGCTCGGAGGCTGGGTGGGCCATGCGCCCAACGATGACGCCGGCCGCCGCTGTGCGCAGCGCCGCGCCGTTGACACCCAGGCGGGCCAACAAGTCCGGCTTCGACATTGCCCAGGCTGACTGGCCGCTGGGAACTGCTGGCTTGACTGGTACGGATGTGTACGCCATGATGGATGAATTGGCTCCGCAGCATTGCTGCCGTTAACAGGAGGATTGGAATGAGCATGCGCACAGAACGAAGGGTGAGGGGAAAGACTGTTCATGAATTCAAGACAGCTCATCCAAGAGCTCAGGCGCTGCGCGCGCAGGCGTGGTGTTGAAGTTGACGTCAAGAAGCACGAGGGTAAAGGGTCACACCGCACGATTCATCTCGGTAGTCGTAGAGCAATAATCCTGTGGACTACTAGAGATTTAACGAAAGGAACGATTCGTGGGATTATTAAGCAATTGGAAGTGGATGAATTCTTTGACTCTTGAGGATGATTAGGGCGTCGGGGGGTGTGGCCACGCCCGAAATAAGCGTCTTGGTATTGTTAATGGTGAGCTTATTATGGACTTTGCCTATCCGGCACGCTTAGAGAGTGAACCTGGTGGGCGTTACACGGTAACGTTTCCCGATCTGCCGGATGCGATCACGCAAGGCGAAGACCTTGACGACGCCATCGAGATGGCTGCGGACTGTCTGGCCGAGGCCATCGGTGCTCGGATTGCGGACCGAGATGATATTCCAGTTCCAAGCGGTCTAAAGCGCGGACAGGTGCGTGTTGCTGTTCCTGTGCACGTGGCAGTCAAGGCGGCGCTCTACGTCGCGATGAAACAAGAGGGTGTGAGCATGAACGAGTTGGCCAGGGCGCTTAAGGGGCAACACGTTCAAGTTCGGCGACTTCTCGACCCCGGTCGGGCATCGAGTATGAAGCGTATCGACGAGGCACTGTCGACCATTGGGCGAAGAGTGTGCGTGTCGCTCGAGAACTGAGACTGGCACTCGATGGCGTGGAAGTTCGTCGTTCGTGCTGGTGGAGTTGTGGGACTGGTTGGTGGCGGCCTCGCAATCTACGAGTTCTTCGACCCTATCGATTGGATGTTTGTGGCTCTTGTCGTGGCTGCGGGGAACTGGTGCGCAGTCTGGGTGTCGCGGCCCAACGGATCGAGGCGAAGGTCGACCGACTTCTTGAGCACTTGGAGCGTGAGCGCTGAAGCCCGACCGGCTGCACCTCCGGCGTCGAGCGCCAGAGCACGTGACGACGCGCGACGGGTTGCAGGCCGACCGGCACGCATCAGGCAGTCGCCGGCGGGCGGCGCATCGGGCCGCACGGGGCGTGGGCTAGAGTGTGGGACGGCTTCTGTTTGAATCAGGCTAAGTGGCCGGTTTTATAGTAGTTTAGGGGGACGCTAACTGATGTTTGTCACCAGGAAGCACTTGCCGCGGCGTACGTTGCTGCGGGGCATCGGCGCCGCGATCGCCCTGCCGCTGCTCGACGGGATGGTGCCGGCGCTGACGGCGCTGGGCCGGACCGCGGCCGCGCCCGTGCGGCGCATCGGCTTCTTCTACGTGCCCAACGGCATGGCCATGAAGTACTGGGTGCCCGCGGCCGAGGGGGAGGGGTTCGACCTGCCGCGGACGCTCGAGCCGCTGGCGCCGCACCGCGGCGCGCTGACGGTCCTGTCCGGTCTGGCCGCGATGGAGGCGTACCCGCGCCCGGGCGAGGGCGGCGGGGACCACGCCCGGGCGGCGGGCTCCTACCTGACCGGCATGCACATCAAGCGCACGACGGCCGCGGACGTGCTGGCCGGGGTGTCGGCGGATCAGATTGCCGCCCGCGAGCTGGCCGCGGACACGCAGCTCGCCTCGCTGGAGCTGGCGCTCGAATCGGTGGAGCTGCTGGGCGCCTGCGACGGCACCTACGCCTGCGCCTACACCAACACCATCGCCTGGCGGACGCCGACGACGCCGCTGCCGATGGAGAACGATCCGCGCGCGCTGTTCGAGCGCATGTTCGGCACCGCCGTCAGCACCGAGCCTGCCGCCCGCCGCGCCCGCCTGCGCCGCGACCGCAGCATTCTCGACTCGGTCTCCGACAAGGCGGCAGCGCTGGAGCTGCGCCTCCACCCCGGCGATCGGGTCAAGCTCACGGAGTACCTGGACGCAGTGCGGGACGTGGAGCGGCGCATCCAGATGGCCGAGGCGCAGAGCGGCCGGGAGATGCCGGTCGTGGAGCAGCCGGCCGGGATTCCGCGGGACTTCGCGGGGCACGCGAAGCTGATGTTCGACCTGCTGGCGCTGGCGTACCAGACGGACCTGACGCGGGTCGCCACGTTCATGATCGGGCGCGAGGTGAGCAGCCGCCCGTATCCGGAGATCGGCATCTCCGACTCGCACCACCCGCTGTCGCACCACGAGAACGATCCGGCCAAGATCGACGACCTGGGGCAGGTGAACCGCTACCACATGGAGCAGTTCGCGCACCTGGTGGACCGGCTCGCCTCGACGCCGGACGGCGACGGCTCGCTGCTGGACCAGTCGCTCCTGGTGTACGGCGCCGGCATCAGCGACAGCAACACGCATTTCCACGACAACCTGCCGGTGGCGCTGGTCGGCGGGCGGGCAGCCGGGCTGCGGGGCGGGCGCCACGTCCGCTATCCCGACGAGACGCCGGTGACGAACCTGTGGATGACGCTGCTGGACCGGATGGGCGTGCCGGCCGAGCGGCTCGGCGACAGCACCGGCCGGGTCGCGCAGCTCTGGGACCTGTAGGAGGCGCGCCCGGCGCGCCTCGGCGGGAGCGGCGCGGGGCGTAGGGGCCCCCGCAAGCGGACGCCGGGGGTTCGGGGCGCAGCCCCGTCTTGAATGACGCTGGGCTGGTATAATTCCGTGGGCGTCTGCGTCGGACGTCCCTGTTGCGGGAGGTGTGATGTGAAGAGTGGGAACTGGTGCGGCGGGACCGTGGCGTCCCGTCTGTTCGGATGCGCGGCCGTGTTGCTGCTGTTGGCGGGCGGCGCGCCCGCGCTGGCGCAGACCGCGGCCACCGACGGCGAGGCGACCTTCACGAAGGACGTGCTGCCGATCCTGCAGCGCAGCTGCCAGAGCTGCCACCGGCCCGGCGCCATCGCGCCCATGTCGCTGGTTTCGTACGAGGACGTGCGGCCCTGGGCCCGCTCCATCAAGCGCAACGTCGAGGCGCGCGAGATGCCGCCCTGGTACATCGATCGGCGCATCGGCATCCAGGACTTCAAGGACGATCCGTCGCTGACCGACGGGGAGATCGCCACCATCGCGGCCTGGGTCGACGCCGGCGCGCCGCGCGGGAACCCGGCCGACGCGCCGCCGCCGCTCGAGTTTCCGGACGCCAACGCCTGGCAGATCGGCGAGCCGGATCTGATCGTCTCGATGCCCGAGCCGTACCTGCTGCCGGCGGAGGGGCCGGACGAGTTCCCGAACATCCTGGCGGACCCCGGGCTGACCGTCGACCGCTACATCAAGGCGGTGGAGGTGAAGCCGGACGCCAACAGCCTCGAGGCGGTGCACCACGTCATCACCACCATGACGGAGTTTGACGAGGATCTGGCCAAGGGCAACTTCCTCAACGAGTACGCGGTCGGCAAGAACGGCGACGTCTTCGACGACGACACGGGCCGCCTGATCAAGGCCGGTACGCAGATCCGCTTCGGTCTCCACCTGCACCCCTACGGCGAGGAGCTGCCGATCATGGTGCACGTCGGCATGAAGCTGTATCCCGAGGGGTACCTGCCGAAGTACCAGCTCGTCAGCCAGCACATGGGCGACGACGACGACCTGCTGATTCCGGCGGGGCAGCGCAACGTGCGCACCGACGGCTACACCATGCTGACCCGGCCCGCTGTGGTCACCGCGTTCCAGCCGCACCTGCACACGCGCGGCCAGGCGCAGTGCATCGAGGCCATCATTCCCCAGACCGACGAGGAGGGGAACGTCCTGCTGCAGGCGCCCGGTCACTCTCCGGCGCCGCTGATGCGCCAGGTGACGCTCAACTGCGTGCCGCAGTGGCGCTTCAACTGGCACCTGGTCTACAACTACGCGGAGGAGGCGGCGCCGATCCTGCCGCCCGGGACCGTCATCCACATCTCGACCTGGCACGACAACTCGGAGTCGCTGCGCGTCAACCCGGACCCGCGCAACAACGTGGTGTACGGCCAGCGGACGATCGACGAGATGTCGTTCGCGTGGGTGAGCTACTACTACCTCGACGACGAAGAGTACAAGGCGCGCGTCGCCGCCCGGAACGCGCGCAGCACGGACAACCAGTAGGGTGGGGGCTGGAGCAGTGAGCCCGGTGCACATCCGGACAATCCTCGCAGCGGCCGCCGTCGTGCTGGCGGCGGCCGCTGCCGCGCCCGCCCAGGAAATCGACATTCCCGATACGCAGATCCAGTACAACCACGGCATGCGCGTCGCGCCCGTCTACGAGGGCTGGACGCGCAACGACGACGGCACCTTCGATCTGTGGTTCGGCTATCTCAACCGGAACTGGGAGCAGACGCTGCACGTGCCGGTCGGTCCGGACAACCACATCGAGCCCGGCGGCCCGGACCGCGGGCAGCCGACCGTCTTCGTGCCCCGGCGCCGCTTCGGCCGCGCGGTCGAGCGCCGCGAGACGATGGTCTTCGGCGTCCGCGTGCCGAGCGACTGGACGAGCGACGACGAGATCGTCTGGACCGTGCGGGCGAACGGCAAGACCGACCGGGCCGTCGGGTTGTTCCTGCCGATCTACGAGCTCCCGGGGCCGCGCGGCAACAACACGCCGCCGCGGCTGACCGTGGACACATCGACCGCGTCGGTCGTGCTGCCCGACACGCTGACGCTGGGCGCGGCGGTGAACGACGACGGCGAGATGGAGCGGCGCCGGGCCACGTCGGGGGTGCGGTGGGTGCACTACCGCGGACCGGGGAGGGTCACGTTCACGCCGTCGCGCACGCCGTTTCCGCAGCAGCCGGGGCCGGTGGCGGTCGAGACCGTCACGACGGCCTCGTTCAGCGAGCCGGGCACGTTCCTGCTCCGCGCGGTTGCCTACGACGGCGACTGGTACGACAGCTACAACGTCACGGTCACGGTGACGGAGTAGCCTGCCGGCGCAGCACGAGCACCTCGCCGCCGCCGACCGAGCGCCGGATGCCGGTCGGCAGCGGGCCCACCGCGAGCAGCACCAGATCCCCGCTGACGGCCACGTCGCGCACCGGCGCTGCCGGCTGGTGGCCGCCGCCGATGCGCGGCGCGCCGGGCGCGGTCAGGTCGACGACCAGCATGCCCTCCAGCCCGTCGGCCACGTAGGCCAGCGGGCCGTCCAGCGCAACCCGCAGCGCCCCGCCCGGCGTGGCGTACGTCGCGCGGTGAACCGGCTCGGCGGGGTCGGACAGGTCGTATACCTGCAGGGCGCCGTGGCCGAGCAGCACGGCCAGCCCGCCCGTCGCGGTGTCGGTCACCTCCACCATGCGCGGACCGTCCGCCGACTGCAGGGCGGTCGCCGGCTCCCAGGAATCGGTATCCGCCAGGTCCAGCACGTAGAAGCCGGAGGGATCGTCCACGGCGTACGCCAGCGGCCCGGCCGTCGCGACGTCGCGGCTGTAGCCGTCCAGGTACACCGAGCCCAGGGCGAGCGGCGCGCTCAGGTTCGAGATGTCGACCAGATCGACCCCGGACATGTGGTCGGCGAGCACCGCGCGGTCGCCCGAGACGTCGACGTCCTTGACCTGGCCGGGCGTCTTCACGGAGCCGAGCAGCCGCGGCGTGTCCGGGTCGGACACGTCGACGATGCCCAGGCCGAAGAAGTCCGCGGCCACGTAGACGAGCTCGTCCCGCACGACGAAGCCCCAGATCTTCTCCGGAAAGGTGTAGGAGCCCCGGCGCCGCGGGGCCGTCAGGTCGGACAGGTCGTAGACCGTGAGCGTCCGTTCCGAGGCGACGTAGGCGCCCCCTTCGCTCGCCTCGATGAGATCGGCGGGCCCCGGGAGCAGGGCGATCTCATCGAACGCCAGCGTCTGCGCCCGCGCCGGTGTCGGCGCCGCCGCAAGCAGGCAGCACCCCGCCCCGAGCAGGATGGCGACCGCCGTTGCCCTCGCTGGCCGCGTCATGGCGCCTCCGACCTCGCGATGCGGTACAGCGAGGACTGCGTGCGGATGAACAGGCTGCCGCGCGCGACGGCGGGCGTCGCGAGCGTCATTTCGTCCAGCGGGTTCGTGTGCAGGACCTCGAACTCCGGTCCGGCCTTGATGACGTACGTGTCGCCCGCCTCGCTCAGCAGGAACACCTTGCCGTTGTAGCCCCAGGGCGAGGCGGTGAAGCCGCTCCCCACGCGGATGCGCTGCCGGCCGTAGACTTCCCGGCCCGTGCGCGCGTTGTGGTTCAGCAGCAGGCCGCGATCCAGCAGCGTGTAGTAGTAGCCGCGGTACACGAGGGCCGACGTGTTGTAGGTTCCCAGCAGCGGGTACGCCCAGGCGACGTACTCCGACGAGGCGCGGTTCCCGGGAAAGCGCCGCGACCAGGTGCTCTCCTGGTCGGCCCAGATGGAGATGTCGCCCTCGGCCCCGGGATGGATGGCGTACACCGGGCGCAGGGCGCCGCCCGGGTAGCCCGAGCTGATGTAGACGAGGCCGTTGGCGACGAACGGCGACGGCGTCGTCAGGTTCGACATCCCGTAGAGCTCCCAGAGCAGGGTGCCGTCGAGGTCGTAGGAGCGCACGCCGTCGCTGCCGGCCGTCACGATCTCGGTCCGGAGGCGGTTCTCCCAGACGACCGGCGTGGACCAGTTGTTGCCCCGCTCTTCGCGCTCGACCCGCCAGATCTCCTCGCCGGTGCGCTTGTCGAGCGCCACCATGAACGAGCCGGTGGTGTTGTCGTTCACGATGTACAGCCGGTCGCCGTGGAGCGCGGGCGACGCCGCGGTGCCGAGCTCGATCAGGGTGTTGAAGACGCCGATCTGCCGGCGCCAGACGATCTCGCCGTCCATGTCGAAAGCGACGACCAGGCCGATGCTGCCGAAGTAGACGTAGAGGCGCTCGCCGTCCGTCACCGGCGTCTCCGACGCGTAGCTGTTCTTGATGTGCCGCCGCAGCCGCGGCAGCTCGCGGTGCAGCTCCCGCTCCCAGCGGATGGCGCCGGTCTCGAAGTCGATGTCGTACACCACCCAGCGGTGAACCGTGTTCGCGCTGATGTGATCGTGCTCGTCGTAGAGCCCGGGCACGGGAATCTCCTCGGCCCCGGCGGCGACCGCCGACGTCAGGAAGATGTGATCGTCCCAGATGACGGGGGAGCTCCAGCCGAGTCCGGGCACCGGCGTCTTCCAGACGACGTTCTCGGTGGCGCTCCAGGTGTCGGGCAGGGACGGATCGTCGGGCACGGCGCCCGCATGAAGGCCGCGGAACCGGGGCCACTGCTCGTCGCTCGCCGAGAGGCCGGCGAGCCCGACGACCAGCAGGCAGACGACGACGAGTATCGTGCTTCGCATTCGCAGGCAGTCTAATACAAACCGCCCCGGCTGGTCGCGGTGCCGCCGCGGTGCCGGCGGGCCGCAGCGCCGGCCCGCGCACGGCGCCCGCGGCGGCGCCGGCGCTCAGCGGCCGGCGGGCTCGCGGGCGGCCGCCGCCTCCGGTTCGTCGGGAGTCTCCGCGGCTTCGGCCGGCGCCCGGATGCCCAGCCGCTCGAGGTAGTCGCGCATGGCCTCCTCGCGGCTGCGCGTGTCGAGCTCCTGCGTTTCGAAGGCGTAACGCTCCCGGCCGCGCCGGAGCTCCCAGGGCAGCTCGCGCTCCTTGAGCAGCTCCTGCAGCAGGGCCACGGTCCAGGGCCGGATGTTGATGTTCGCGACGCGGCCCTCCTCCTCCCCGTTGGCGATCTCGAGCGGCGTGTAGCCACGCCGGTTCTCGACGTGCAGGGCCGCGCCCTCCTCCACCAGGCGCAGGATGATGTCGTTCGCGCCGCGCCAGGCGGCGCCGTGCAGCGGCGTGTCGCCGTCGTCGTTGGCGGCGGTCACGTCGCCGCCCAGCGCGAGCGCCACCTCGAACGCCTCGAGCGCCTCCGCGTTGGTGCCGCTGTCCTCGTCCGGGTTGAACATCTCCACCCCGCAGGCGGCCATGAGCGGCGTGGTGCCCCGCGCGTTCGCGAGCGAGACGTCGGCCCCGTGCTCCGCGAGGAGGCGCATCATCGCGGCATCGGCGCCCTTGGCGGCCGCCAGCAGGGGAGTCGCGCCCGCCTGCGTCCAGAAGTTGCGGTAGCCGTCGACGATGGGCTGCGTGATGCGCGCGTCGGGATCGGCCCCGCGCTCGAGCAGCAGGCGGGCGAACTCGAGGCTGCTCAGGCGCCCGGTGGGCTCCGGGTGCGGGAAGAAGCCGATGTTGAGATTCCGCGTGCGGACCACCTGGTGCAGCGCCGGCCAGCCCTGGGCGGCGGCGTTGGGGTCGGCGCCGGCGTCGAGCAGCCGCGCGCCGAGCTCCCAGTGGGCGTTGGCGGCCGCGATCACGAGCGCGCTCGTGCCGTCGGCCGCGGTCTCGCCTGCCTCGGCGCCGGCGGCGAGCAGCGCCTCCACCGCCTCGATACGTCCGGCGCGCACGGCGAACAGCAGCGGGGTGAAGGCGTCGATGCGTTCGACGCGCCGGGTGTACGTGCCGGCGCCCGCGGCCGCCGCGGCAGCAGGGGGGCCGTGCGAGCGGGCGCCGAGGTCGGCGCCCGCGGCCAGCAGCAGGCGCACGACGTCGGCGTGGCCCTCGCCGGCGGCCCACATCAGGGCGGTCTGCCCGCGGGTCTCCTCGGCGGCGTTCACCTCGGCGCCGGCGGCGAGCAGGGCCTCGACCGTCCGGTCGCTGCCGGTGCGTGCGGCGGACATCAACGCCGTCTCGCCCCCCGGCTGCACGGTGTCCGGGCCGGCGCCGGCGGCCAGCAGGCGCTCGACGACGGCGCCGTGGCCGCGGGCGGCAGCGAGCGAGAGCGGCTCGACGCCGTAGCGGTTCGCGGCGTCGACGCCCGCGCCGCCGCGCAGCAGCAGGTCGACGAGCTCCGGGTCGTTGCGGTAGGCCGCCCAGTGCAGCGCCGTCGTGCCGTCCGGCTGCGCCGTGTCGGGGTCGGCGCCGGCGGCCAGCAGGCGGCTCACGGCCGAGCTGTCAGCGGCCTTGACCGCCTCGATGAGCGGCAACTCGGGGGCTGCGGCCGACATGCCGGATGCCGCCAACAGGAGCGTGGACCACATGGTTGCGCGCAGGGCAGTCCGCATGTCCGGGCTCCTAGATGTCGGCGAGACGCCCCGTGCTGTCGCCGATCCGCGCGACGTCGTCCCCGGCGCCCGCCTTGTCGAGGAGGCTGAGGCCGAGGTTCATCAGCGGCGTGTCGAACGTCGCCTTGACGTGGCGTCCCGGTCTCAGGCGGCCGCCCGCGCCCCCGAGCAGGGCGACAGGCAGGTTGTGCGGCACGTGCAGGTTGCCGTCGCCGAACGACGCGCCGTAGAGCAGCATCATGTTGTCGAGGAGCGATCCGTCGCCGTCGGGAGTGCGCTGCAGCCGCTCGACGAAATGCGCGAACAACCCCATGTGGAACTCGTTGATGCGGGTGTTCTTCTCCACGGCCTCGGCCCGGTTGCCGTGGTGGGAGATGTCGTGGTGCGCCTCGGGGACGCCGAGCTCCGTATAGGCCCGGTGGCTCAGCTCGCGGGCAATCTGGAACGTGGCGACGCGCGTGACGTCGGCCCGGTAGGCCAGCAGCAGCAGATCGAACATCAGCCGGGCGTGGTCCTCGAACCGGGGCGGAATGCCCAGCGGCGCGTCCTGCTCGATTTCCGGCTCCTCGGCCGCGCGCCGTTCCGTCTGCTGGATGCGGTGCTCTACGTCGCGGACGGCGTCGAGATACTCGTCGACGGTGCGCCGGTCGGTCGGTGCGAGGGAGGCTTGCAGCCGGTCC
The DNA here is from genome assembly GCA_963665465.1 of Vicinamibacterales bacterium. Lineage (GTDB taxonomy): Bacteria > Acidobacteriota > Vicinamibacteria > Vicinamibacterales > UBA8438 > JAAXGX01. Next base: position 266,557 of record OY762226.1, on the reverse strand, counting down.
AGATCCGCCGCGACGCCGTCCAGGATGCTGCGGTCGATGCGCCGCTGCGCCCGCCGCGCCGCCGCGTCGCCCGGCTCGCCGAAGAGCCGCTCGAACACCGCGCGCGGATTCGTTTCCATCGGCAGCGGGAGGGTGGCCGTGCGCCAGGAGAGCGTGTTGATGTACGCGCAGCTGTAGCCGCCTTCGCAGTTGCCGGTCATGAAGTTCGGCTCGAGGGCGAGCTGGAGCGACGCGAGCGGCGTCTCCCGGCCCAGAACGTCCGCGGCATACTGGTCGATGGTCTTGCCCGCCCGGATGTCGGCGCCCTCGGTGCGCCTGGCGCGCATGCCGCTCAGCCAGCACCCGCTGCCGCGCGAATGCGGGCCGCTGCTGGCGTCGAGCGCGTCGCCGGCCGCGTTCGCCAGGCCGCTGACGACCGTCAGCTGGTCGCGGCAGGGCGCGAGCGGCGCGAGGATGCGCGGGAGATCGAAGCCGCGTCCCGTCGACTGCGGCAGGAACTCCCGCAGGATCAGGCCGTTGGGCACGAACACGAACCCGAGGCGCACGGGCGGCGCGGCGGCCGTCCGGCTCAGCGCCGACAGCGCCGGCGCCATGGCGTCCAGCAGCGGCAGGGCGAGCGCGGCGCCCGCGCCGCGGAGGAAGGTCCGGCGCGGCAGGGCGGCCCGGGTGATGATCATGAAGGTCTCCTGGGTGGCGTCGTGCCTACTGTTGTTGCTGCGCCGCGGCCCGCGCGGCCGCGGGCCCGCTTGTCCGTCCCGGCGGACCGGCGCATCGTGAACGGAATGCTGTCCGCGATGCCCAGGATCACGTCCTGGAGCCGATACGCCGGCGCCGCGCCGCGCACGATGCGGCGCACGGCCGGCATGTCGTACGGCTCGAGGCCGCGGCCGAGGGCGTACGTCAGCAGCTTCTCGGTGACATTGGCGACGAACCGCTCGGGATGCGCCGCGAGCGCGTCGCGGAAGCCGAGCACGCTGTCGAACGCGGTGCCGTCCGGCAGCGTGCCCGACGCGTCGATCGGCCGAAACGCGGCGTCCACCTCGCGCCAGCGCCCCACGGCGTCGAAGTTCTCCAGCGCGAATCCGGGCGGGTCGATCTGTGCGTGACAGCCGGCGCAGACCGGATTGCGGCGGTGCCGCGCCAGCCGCTCGCGCACCGTGTCCGCCCGGCTGTGGTTGCCCACCGCGTCCTCTTCCAGCGCCGGCACGTCGGCCGGCGGATCCGGCGGCGGGGCGCCCAGCACGTTCATCAGAATCCACTTGCCGCGCAGCACCGGCGACGTGCGGTTGGGTCGCGACGTCACGGTCAGCACGCTGCCGTGCCCCAGCAGCCCATGCCGACGGGGGTCGCCCAGCGCCACGCGGCGGAAGCGGTCGCCGTAGACGCCGGGAATGCCGTAGTGTCGAGCCAGCCGCTCGTTGAGGAACGTGTAGTCGGCCGTCAGCAGCTCCATGACGCCGCGGTTCTCGCGCAGGATGCTCTCGACGAACAGCTCCGTCTCCCGGCGGAACCCCAGCCGCACGCCGTCGTCGAAGTTGGGGAACAGCGCCCAGTCCATCTCGACCGCGTCCAGGTTGCGGAGCTGCAGCCACTGGCCGGCGAAGTTGCGCACCAGCTCGGCTGCCCGCCCGTCGGCCAGCATCCGCCGCACGTGGCCGTGGTAGACATCCGGGTCGCTCAGCTTCCCCCGCGCAGCCGCGTCGAGGAGCTCGTCGTCGGGGATGCTGCTCCACAGGAAGAACGACAGGCGCGACGCCAGCTCCAGGTCGCTGATCCGGTAGTTCGTCGCGGGCGCGACGCCGGGCGGGTCGCGCTCGATTCGGAACAGGAACTCGGGACTGACCAGCAGCCGTCGCAGCGCGGCCTCGAGGCCTGCCTCGAAGTGGCCGCCCGCCTCCCGGCCGGCCCGGTAGACCGGCATGAGGGCGGCGACGTCGGCCGCCGTCACCGGCCGCCGGAACGCCCGCCGCATGAGGCCGGACAGGATCTCCCCGGCGCAGGCCGTCTCGTCCGCCGCGCTCGCCGGGCGGCACGCGAGGACGGCCCGCCGGCCGGGCGTGTCCCCGGCGCCCGTGGCCTCGAACGGGCCGGCGATGGTCACGCGGTCGACGAACGGCTGGTAGATCATCTGGCTCGGCTCCCCGACGACCCCGGTGACGTAGTGGGGCTTGAGGAACCGTTCCACCCGCGAGTCGGCCTCGCGAATCGACGGCAGCTTGAGGAAGGCGACGCTGACGTCGTGCGGGCCGCCGGCCAGCGGCAGGCGGACGCGCCAGGTGCGCTCGGCGTGCGGCCGGAACTCGGCGCGGGGCTCCAGCGTGAACAGCGCCACCCGCTCGCCGTCGATGGCGACCTCGAGCTCGTGCCGGTCGGCGAAGCCGACGCTGCCGTCGCACTCGCCCTGGATGCGGCAGAGCAGGTCGATTGCGATCTCGTAGGCGCCGTCGCGCGGAAAGTGATGGCGCACGAGCAGGCCGCCGCGCGTGCCGAACGGCAGCCCCTCGATGTGGTCGTACTGCGGCTGCGTCTCCGCGACGCGGTACTCGGCCACGGCGGGCGCCGGGAGGTCGGCGCCCAGCACCCCGCGGCTGATCTTGCGTGCGGCGGCGAGATACTGCTCCAGCTGCGGCTGGCTGATGCGCAGCACGCCGGCGATGTTGTCGAAGCCGTAGCTCGCGTCGTCCGGCGGCAGCAGCGCGGCCGCGTCGACGTCGAGCGCCAGCAGGTCGCGGACGGCGTTGCGGTACTCGGCCCGGTTGAGCCGGTGGAACGGCTCCTTGCGGCCCGGGTCGGGATGCGCGTCGGCCGCGCGGTCGAGCTCGGCTTCCAGCCACGCGGCCAGCGACCCCCGCAGCGGCTCGGCCGGCCGCGGGCGCCCGGCCGGCGGCATCTGGCCGGCGCGGATCCGGCGCACCACCTGCTCGAGCACGGCGGCGTGCGCGCCGACGTCGGCGAGATCGACGGCGCCCGCGTCCAGGGCGAGGCCGCCGTAGCTGTCCGCGAGGCGCTCGTTGTGGCAGCCGACGCAGTAGCGGTCCAGGGTGGCGCGGGCCGCCTGCGCCGAGCTCACGGCGTCGCCCGTCGCGTGCGGTGGGCCCGGTTGGTGCGGTTGCGCGTCGAGGCAGACAATTGCCGCAAGCACCGCGCAGGCGAGGATCGGCGCACGCTGGCAGCGCATGCGGTAATGCTACTACCGGCCGGCGAGACGCGTCACGGGCGAAGCCTCATTCAGACGGGGCTGCGCCGCCGTTGCCCGCCATCATCGCCGCGTAGCGCCGCTGCATTTCCTCCGGCGTCACCTCTTCGAGGCGGTGGCCGATGTTCCAGCGGTGGCCGAAGGGGTCGCGGATGCTGCCGGACCGCTCGCCGTAGAACTGGTCCTGCGGCTCGCTCTGGACCTCGGCGCCCGCCTCGGCCGCGCGGCGAATCGCCGCATCGGCATCGTCGACCCGCAGATAGATCGTGGCCGAGGGGCCGCCCAGCGTCAGCGGGCCCCGGACGTCGTATTCGGGGAACTCGTCGGCCAGCATGACCGTGGTGCCGCCGAAATCGAGCTCGGCGTGCTGGATGCGCCCGTTGGGGTCCGTCAGCCGGAGCCTCTCCGTCGCCCCGAAGACCGCGGCATAGAATTCGATCGCCCTGGCGGCGCCATCGACATGCAGGTAGGCGGAGACTTCATGAATCATCGCTTCAGCCTATCTCCTGTTGCGAGTTGTTGCGAGCGCGCGAGAGTCGCGAGGGCGCCGCCGGTCGAGGCGGTGCGGCCCGGACCGATGATCGCCTGGTGCCGGATACGATGCGACCCGGTTGAACCAACTGGTCGACGAGTTGACAGCCGACGCGTGGCGGGAGCAGCAGGAACGGCCGCGCGAGTGATCCTGCCGGACGTCAACCTGCTCGTGTATGCCATCGATGAAACCAGTTTGTTCCATACTGGCGCACGCCGGTGGTGGGAGACAGCGTTGTCGTCGTCCGGCACGGTCGGGCTCTGCCATCCCGTCGTTCTGGGCTTCGTGCGGCTGGTGACGAACCGCCGCGTGTTCAGCGCGCCGCTGCCCGTGGGCGTAGCGCTCGATAACGTGCAGCAGTGGCTCGATCGTCCGAACGTCGCACTGCTCACGCCGACGGACCGCCACTGGCCTGTTCTGTCGGAGCTGCTGCGCTCGTCGGGCGCCGGCGCCGACCTGACGACGGACGCGCACATCGCCGCGTACGCGATAGAGCACGCCGGGACGTTGTACACGAACGACGGCGATTTCGACCGGTTCGAGGGACTGCGGTGGAGGAACCCGCTGAAGTGACGTTTCGAGCCGCTTGGACTCTCGAGGCGACCGAGGATCACTTGAGACTGACGGTGCAGGAGCTGCTTAACGCGATGCCTGGCGTCGCGGTGCGACTCCTCGATCGGCGCCGAGCGGAGGGGCTGGGTGACGGCCGCGCCACGGCGTGACACGCGCTCCGCGGTAGCGACCCTGCGCGCGGCCGATCCGCTGCTGCGGCGGCTGATCGACGGGCTCGGTCCGCTGACGCTGAGGCGGACGGAGCGGCAGCCGTTCGAGGCGCTGCTGCGCGCCATCGTCTACCAGCAGCTCTCCGGCCGCGCGGCCGGCGCCATCCACGCACGGGTGGCGGCCTTGTTCGACGGCAGCCGGCCGACGCCGCGGGCGCTCGCGGCGCTGGCGCCGGAGCGGCTGCGCGCAGCCGGGCTGTCGCGGGCCAAGACGCTGGCGCTGCACGACCTGGCGGCCAAGACGCGGCGCGGCGTGGTGCCCGGCCCGCGGACGGTGCGCGGGCTGTCGGACGAAGCGGTGATCGAGCGCGTGATCCAGGTTCGCGGCGTGGGCCGCTGGACGGGCGAGATGCTGCTGCTGCACCTCGGGCGTCCGGACGTGCTGCCGGCGACCGACCTCGGCATCCGGCGGGGGTTTGCCCGCGCGCGCGGGCTCGACGGGCTGCCGGAGGCCGAGGAGGTCCTGGCCCACGGCGAGCGCTGGCGGCCGTGGCGCAGCATCGCGTCGCTGTACCTGTGGCGCGCGGCCGATCTGTCCGCGGACGACCTGCCGGCAGGATGAGGCGCCGGCATCGGCATTCGCGCTGCAACCGGTCGGCCCGCGCGCATGCGGCGTGACCGGATCGGTGTCCATGCACGGTAGACTGTCAGCAGCCGACCCCACCATGTCGCGGGCATGCCGGCGGTCGGGCTCGAAGGAGGATGCGAATGGGACGCGCACTGCGTGATGGAACGTCGCGGCGCCGGCTCACGTCGGCCGCGGTCTGCCTGGGGGCGGCGGCGCTGCTGGCGGCGCCGGCGGCCGCCCAGTCGCGGACGGCCGAGGGCACCTTTCAGCCCTGGCACTCGGTGATGTACCGCTCCGTCCTGGCGGCCGTGCCGTCGCCGGACGGCAGCCAGACGGCGTTCCTGCGCTCCAGGCCGCGGCGTCCGATGGACGACGACAGCGGGCGGGCGTGGGTGGAGCTGTACCTGCTCGATGCCGAGGGGCGCGAGGTGCCGTTCGTCACCGGCGAGGTCTCGGTGGGGCGTCCGGTCTGGCTCGGCGACGACGAGCTGGCGTTCGGCACGCGGCGCGAGGGCGACGAGCGGCGGGCGGTCTACCGCATCTCAACGCGCGGCGGCGAGGCCCGCAAGCTGCTGGAGCACGCCACCAGCATCGGGGCGTTCGACGTCAGCCCGGACGGCCGCTGGCTGGCGTTCCTGGCGCCGGACGAGCGCGACGCCGACCGGGCGGCGCTGCGCGGGCAGGGCTTCAACCAGGAGATCTTCGAGGAGAACCTGACCTTCACGCGGCTGCACGTGGCCGACCTGCACTCCGGCGAAGGGCCGGACGACCGCGACGTGCGGACGCTGGGCATCGACGGGTCGCTGCGGTCGTTGCGCTTCGCGCCGGACGGGGAGCGGCTGCTGGTCGGCACGACGCCGACGCCGCTCGTCGACGACGCGTTCGTCGCGCGCAAGCTGCAGGTGGTGGACCTCGACGGGGCGGTGCAGGCGGACATCGCGATCGAAGGCAAGCTGGGCCGCGCCGACTGGAGCCCGGACGGGGGCCACATCGCGCTGGTGGGGTCGGTCGACCGCAACGACCCGGCGCCGGGCCGCCTGATGGTCGTGAGCGCGGAGGGCGGCACGCCGCGCGACCTGCTGCCGGGCCTCGAGGCCCACGTGGCCACCTTCGACTGGCGCGCCGACGGCACGCTCGTCTACGTCACCGACATCGGGGCCGAGACGGAGGTGGCCTCGATAGCCGCCGACGGGTCCGACCGGCGGACGCTGCTGGCGGCCGGCGAGCTGGTGGTCCTGGCCATCGACGTCGCCGGCACGGGCGAGGCCGCGCTGGTCGCCCAGACGCCGCGCCACCCGAACGAGGTGTACGCGCTGTCCGCCGGCGGGGAGGCCGCGCGCCGCACGACCAGCAACGACTGGCTGGCCCGCCTGCGGTTTGCCGAGCAGGAAGTCATCCGCCACGAGGCCCGCGACGGCCTCGAGCTGGAGGGCATTCTCATCTACCCGCTCGACTACGAGCGGGGCCGGCGCTACCCGCTCATCCTGTCCGTGCACGGCGGCCCGGAGGCGCACGACCGCAACGGCTGGCTCACCGGCTACTCGGCCCCGGGCCAGGTGGCCGCGGCGCGCGGGTTCGCGGTGCTGTACCCGAACTACCGGGGCAGCACCGGCCGCGGCGTCGAGTTCTCGAAGATCAGCCAGGCGGACGCGACCGGGCCGGAGTTCGACGATCTTGTCGACGCCGTCGATCACCTGATCGACATCGGCCTGGTCGACGGGGAGAAGGTCGGCATCACCGGCGGCTCGTACGGCGGCTACGCCTCGGCCTGGGGCACGACGTACTACTCCGAGCGGTTCGCCGCGTCGATCCCGTTCGTCGGCATCAGCAACGCCATCTCGAAGATGGGGACGACCGACATCCCGCAGGAGATGTACGACGTGCACCATCGCAAGTGGCTGTGGGACGACTGGGAGTACTTCGCGAAGGCGAGCCCCATCTACTACGTGACGCGCAACCGCACGCCGACCCTCATCCTGCACGGCGAGGAGGATCCGCGCGTGCACCCCAGCCAGTCGCTGGAGCTGTATCGCCAGCTCAAGGTGCTCGGCCAGGCGCCGGTCCGGCTCGTGTTCTATCCGGGCGAAGGGCACGGCAACGCCCGGTCGGCCGCGCGCCTCGACTACGCGCTGCGCACCCTGCGCTGGATGGAGCACTACCTGCAGGGTGCGGGGGGCGAGCCGCCCGACGCGGACATCGACTACGCGGCGTACCTGCCGTGGGCCGCGGAGGAGGACGGCGACGAGCCGGCGGCGGCGGAGCAGACGGACTCGGGCGCGCCGTAGATGGCGGGCCCGCGGCGGGGGAGAGGCCGGGGGACGCGTGCCGAGGCGGCGGAGAATGCCGCGGAGCCTGAATCGGGGGAGATCATGAGCAGACCGGGTCGCGCGTTTCTCGTGGCGTTCGTCGTTGCCCCGCTCCTGGCCGGAAGCGCCGGGGCGCAGATCACCGGGTTCGACCTGCAGGTGGTCGAGTCGCCGGCCCTCGGCGGGCGGCACTTCGGAGAGGTCGGGCAGTACGAGTGGCTGCGCGGCGTCGTCGCGGGCGAGGTGGACCCGGCCGATCCGCGTCATCGGGACATCGTGAACCTCGATCGGGCGCCCCGCAACGCGGCGGGGCGCGTCGAGTATCGGGCCACGGTCGAGATCTACCGGCCCATCGACATGAGCCGCTGGAACCGGGCCCTGTACCACACGGTCTCCAACCGGGGCCGGGCCGGGGCGGCCGAGGCGGCGCTGCTCGAGCGCGGCTTCGCCTTCGTGCGGGTGGGCTGGCAGGGCGATCTCGCGCCGACCGCCTCGAACATCGTCGCCTACCTGCCGGTCGCCTCGAATCCCGACGGCTCGCCCATCGTCGGGGCGGCGCTCGAGGAGTTCATCTTCAACGACGGCGAGCGCCGCTCGCGCGGCCGGCTGACGTATCCGGCGGCCTCGCTCGAGGCGCGCGGGATGCTCTCGGTCCGGCGCACGCAGGGCGGCAAGCGGGAGCGGCCGGCCGACCTGGCGTGGCGCTACGTCGACGAGCGGGAGATCGAGATCACCCGCCCGGCGGACTTCGACGGCGGGGCGATCTACGAGTTCATCTACGAGGCGAAGGATCCGATCGTGATGGGGCTCGGCTTCGCGGCGATGCGCGATGCCGTCTCGTTCCTGCGCTACGAGCCCGCGGATCGCGCCGGCCGTCCGAACCCGGTCGCGGCGGACGGCGAGCTGGCGCGCACGGCCACCTCGCTCGGCATCTCGCAGAGCGGCCGGATGCTGCGCGACTTCGTCTATCAGGGCTTCAACGAGGACGTCGCCGGCCGCATCGTGTTCGACGGCATCCATCCGAACATCGCGGGCTCGCGCAAGACGTTCACCAACTACCCGTTCAGCCAGCCGGGCCGCTGGCAGAAGCAGCACGAGGACCACGTCTACCCCGGGGACCAGTTCCCGTTCACCTATGCGACCCTGACCGATCCGCTCACCGGCCGGACGGACGGGTTGCTCGAGCGCTGCCGCGTCTCGGAGACCTGCCCCAGGGTGGTGCACAGCGACGGCGAGGCCGAGCTGTGGCAGGCGCGCGCGTCGCTCGTGGTGACCGACCCGACCGGCGGGCACATCGAGCTGCCGGACAGCGTCCGGGTCTACCTGCTCGCGGGCACGCAGCACGGCGGCGGTCCGGGCGTCCACACGCGGCCGCCGGGCCGGGGGATCTGCCAGAACCTGACCAATCCGCTGCCGGTGGCCGACGTGCGCGCTGCCCTGAGCATCGCGCTGCACGAGTGGGTCGCGCACGGCGTGGAGCCGCCCCCGAGCCGCTTCCCGACCGTGGCCGACGGGGGCCTCGTCAGCGCAGGCGGCAGCGGGTTTCCCAGCATCCCCGGCGTGACGTACTCCGGGTCGTACAATCCGCTGCACGTGGCCGACCACCGCTTCATGCCCCCGATGGAGGGCGACGCCTACACGGTGCTCGTCGGGCGCACGGATGCCGACGGCAACATGGTGGACGGGGTCAGGCACCCCAACCTGGCGGCGCCGATCGGCACGTACACCGGCTGGAACCTGCGGCGCGCCGGCTTCGCCGAGGGCGCCCAGTGCGCGGGCGCCGGCTCGTTCGTTCCGTTCGCGGCGACCGAGGCGGAGCGCACGGCGGCGGGCGATCCCCGGCCGTCGCTGGAGTTGCGCTACGCCGATCATGCCGCCTACGTCGCGGCGGTCGCGGACGCAGCCGACGCGCTGGTGGCGGAGCGATTGCTGCTGCGGGCGGACGCGGACATCCTCATCGAGCGCGCGCGCCGGAGCGGAGGACCGACCCAGAACTGACGACCCTCCGCCGCGGGGCAGGCGTCAGGTGCCTGCCCCGCCACCGCGGCCCGGCGCCGCAGGTCGGTCGTCCCGGCTTCTACTCGCCGGCGTCCGCCGCGGCCGCCGGCAGCGCGCTCCCGGCGCGGGCGCTCCGGAGCTGCGCCTCGGTCCGGAACTGGATGCGGGCCGCGCGGCTCGCCTCGCGGTAGACCACCCACACGTCCGGGCCGCCTGCGTCGTCGACGGCGATGTGGCGCAGTTCGGCCCCGAGGCTGGGGAGCTTGAAGATCGTGTGCTCCTCGGCGCCGGGATCGAACCTCGCGACCGCGTCGTCGGACGACAGGTTGGTCCACACCATGTGGTTGCGGTCGACCACCGTCGCATACGGGTGCGCGCCGATCGGCAGGTGGTAGTACGTCGCCTCGAGCGTGTTGATGTCGATCCTGGCCAGGTTGGAGCCCCACCAGTTGGCCACCCACACCGTGTCGCCCGCGGGATCGGCGGCGAGCCGGCGCGGCGCCTGCCCGCCGGGGTTGTAGACGCTGCCCGAGAAGCGCATCGCGCCGATGCGGTGGAAGAAGTCGCGATCGGCGGGCGTCAGGAGCTGCTCGCGGTCGAGCTCGCCGGGCGGCCGCATCGGCACCTCGTCGACCTCGCCGGTGGTGCCGTTCGCGTGCCCGACGATGTCCATGTTGAACTGCGCCCACCAGCCGTTCCCGAGCCGGTCGGCGGCGGTGCCGTAGGTCTGGCCGTCGCCGACGGTCTTGTTCTGGAAGAACGCGAACTCGCGGGTCTCGGGATCGAACTTCAGGGCGCCGTGGCGGTTGCCGACCCAGATGTTGCCCCGGCCGTCCTCCTGCAGGCTCCCGCCGACGCTGAGCGGCCGCGGCGGCGTGTAGAGCTCGAAGGTCTCCGTCTCGGGGTCCACCCGGCCGAGGCTGCCCTGCGTGTCGAACCACAGCATGCCGTCGCGCGCCTTCGTGATGCCGTGCGAGCGGCGGGCGCGCTTGCCGTCGGGCGCGGTCACCTTGAAGCCGGTGACCTGGCCGGTGCGCGGATCGAGCCTGGCCAGCGTCCGGAAGTCGTTCGGCACCGAGTCGGTGATCCAGACGTTGCCGTCGTCGTCGACGGCCGCGTCGTGCATGCCGCCGCCCCCGCGCATCCCCGACGGGATGCCCTCGGACCAGTCGCTGCCGTCGATGGACGTGCGCTCGGTCGGCAGCTCCGCGATGGGGATGTCGTACTCCGTGACGACGTGGCGCGCCGCTTCGCCGGTGGGGCGGGGCTGCAACTCGAACGTCAGGGGCGGCGACGCCGGGCCGCGGGCCTTCGCGAGGTACGCCGCCAGCTCGTTCCGGTAGTACTCGATCGTGATCGACGGCCGGCCGCTCGAGCCGCGCCAGCCGTGGTAGCTGACGTTCGCCATCAGGTCGATCATGGCCCGCCAGCCGCGCTCGTCGAAGCGGTTCTGCAGCACCAGGCCGGCCTGGTGGCATTCCGTGCACGTGACGCGGAACAGCTCCTTCAGCCGGCGGTCCTCGCGCGTATCGGCGGGCAGCGCGTCCAGCCACTCCACGCCCGAGAGCTGGTGGGTGAAGTCGGCGGCGGCCGCGAGGCGGAAGTTCTGCGCCACGCGTCGCCCGGCATCGAGGACGACGTGCGCGCTCGCGCGCTCGTAGCCCACGGCCTGCGCCCAGACCTGGTACCGCCCGCCTGCCAGCGGCGGCTCCAGCGCGGGGAAGTAGTATCGGCCGGCCTCGTCCGTGAAGACGGAGGTCGTGACGGACGCACCCGCCGGCCGCGCGGAGACAGCCACGCCGGCCAGCGGCTCGCCGTCCGCCGCGGTGACGGCGCCGGCGAGCGGTGTCGGCGCGGCGGGTTGCGCCGCCGCGGGCGCCGAGGTCCCCGCCAACAGGAACAGGCAGACGCCGATGATCGCCGCCGCCGGTCCGACGGCTCGTCGGGTTTCGGGCATGTCGCCTCCTCGGCGCATCACTCCGGCGCCACGGTGTTCAGGTACGCGATGACTTCGCCGATCTGCTCCGGCGACAGCGTGTACTGCCAGCCCGGCATCCGCGCCGTGCCGACCCCGATGACGGTGCGGACCCGGGCCTCGCCCAGGTTGCGCACGGTCTCGCGGGTGAGCAGGGGGGCGAAGCTCTCCGGATACGAGGGCTGCCCCAGCGGGTCGTGACAGAGCGCGCAGCGCTGCACGAACAGCTTCCAGCCGGCGAGCGCGGCCGGCGGGAGCGACGGCGGCGTGACGACCTCCGCCATGTCGTACTCGGTCCGCACGATCTCCGGCGTGGACACCTGGGTCTCCCGCAGCGGATCCTGCGCCAGCAGGCCGAGCGCGATCAGCGTGAGCGAAAGCACGGCGTGCATCGAATTGATCCCATCCTACCCGACTTGACGAATCAGGGCACCTTGCGACAAACAAACAGTTGCGCTGCCCGGATTGCTCATGGGCGCAATCTGGGCCCAGGAGTACGGCGGTTAGAACGCTGATCCGTGGCGGACGTGACGGGGCGAGACGGGCCGACCCGTCGACCCCGTCACGCTCCGCCCCGGTGGAAGCTACGGCGCAGCCGCCGCCCGCTCGTCGGCGCGCGCCCCGCCGAGGATGCCCTCCATGGCGTAGTTGCCCTCGTGGCAGGCGTACTCGTAGAGCGGCGCGTCGGTCTTCGTCAACGGGACCACCGCGGTCCAGGACCGCGTCCAGGTGACGGGGTCGTCCACCGTGAACTCGTACAGCACGGTGTCCGGGCCGACGCGCGTGAAGCGCTCCAGGAGGCGCACGTTCGCGGTGGAGCCCCTGACGCTCACCTGAGCGTCGAAGTTGCGGGTCTCGACGACCAGCGTGGCGTCCTCCCAGCGGGCGCGCGAGTCGCCGTGCCACTGCGGGAGGGCGCCGTGCGGGCTTCCGTCCAGCCGGATGATGCGCGCGTTGTGAATCATCTCGGTGAAGATGACCACGTGGTCCGGCGTCTGCAGCAGTTGCACGTTGTTGTTGTAGGCGCCGGGCGCCATGGGCGGTCCGGCGTTGAACCCCACGATGCAGCGGTCCGCCAGGCTCCGGTCCAGCCACGAGTCGGCGGGGTGGTCGCGCCGGTGCGCCCGGCGCGCCTCGGCCCGCGCCCGGGCAGCGGGCGTCAGCGGCGGGAGCCGGCCGTCTGGCGGATCGACGATCAGCGACGTGCGCCGGTCTTCGACCAGCCGGTTGCCGCGGTCGTACCAGAACTCGTTGTAGGGCACAACGCCGCCCTGCGACTCCGGCGGGTAGATGGCCCCGCCCTGCTTCGGGTCGACGAGGTCGCGGTTCAGGCGCCGGTTCTCGCGGGCCTCGAAGCTGGCGGCTTCTTCGGCCGTCAGCACCTGCCTGCCGGCGAGCTCGGCCGGGCGCTCGAGCGGCGTGATCGTGCGGAAGTCCCAGACGCCCTGCAGGTCGGGCGCGCCCCAGGGCGTGCGCGGCGGCGTCCAGCCGTCCGGCACGGCCTGGCCGGCGGCGGCAACGGGGATCAGCGCGACGACGGCAATGCTCGCCGCGACGACGGGAAGACGGCGCTTCATCTCGAACCTCCCTGCCTGTCCGCGGCGCGCTGCGCGTTGAGACGGGCGATGTTGACGTCCCGTTCGATGCCCGGCAGCGTGGGCTCGGCGCCCAGCGTCCGGAAGAGCGCCGCCATCTCGTCCGAGCGCGTGTCGCTGGCGCCGAAGTAGACGCCCTCCGCGATGGCCAGGGGCGTCCAGCCCAGGCCGTTCTCCACGTTCAGGTCGGCGCCCCGGTCCACCAGGAACCGGATGATCGTGTCCGAGCCGCTCAGGCCGCGATAGGCGGCGCCGTGCAGCGCGGTCTCGCCGGCCGCGTCGGCGGCCCGGACGTCGGCGCCGAGCGCGGCGCACAGCTCGAGCGCCGCCAGCGCGTCGGCCTCCGGCACCGGGCTGTAGCCGCGGAAGCCGACGCCCGCCGCGATCATCAGCGGCGTCGTGCCGCGGCCGTTCGGCTGCAGGGGATCGGCGCCGGCGTCGAGCAGCATCTGCATGAGGCGCGTGTCGCCGGTCCGGGCGGCGGCCAGGAACGCGGTGGCGCCGGCCAGGTAGCCGCCCCGCGCCTGGCCGCCCGCGTAGCGTCCGGGGGTGCCTGCGGCCGGGGCGTTCGGGTCCGCGCCGAAGTCGAGCAGGAGCTGCACGAAGGCGCGCCGAGCCGCACCCTCCAGGCCCTCCAGCCCGCTCCACTCGTTGTTGTCGGCCCGCACCGCGGCGTCGGCCACGGTGTCGACGTTGCGCCAGTTGCCGGCCGCCCAGTGCAGCGGATTGAAGCCCGGCCCGCGGTCCGGGTCCGCGCCGCGCTCGAGCAGCAGCCTGGCCAGCGCCATGTTGCTTCTGACGGTGGCCACTACCAGGGCGGTGGCCCCGTCGGCGGCCTCGTCGTTCACGTCCGCCCCGGCGTCGAGCAGCAGCCGCACGAGCGCCGGGTCGCCGGTGCGCGCGGCGAACAGGAGGGGAGTCGACCCCGCCTGCGAGCGCGCATGGAGATCGGCGCCGCGCGCGATCAGCGTCCGCGCGACCTCCGTGTGACCCTCGGCGGCCGCCCACATCAGCGCCGTCTGGCCACGCTGCGTCTCCTGCGCGCCGGCGTCCGCCCCATGGTCCAGCAGCGCTTCCACGACCGCGGCGACCCCGGTCCGCGCCGCCGTCATGAGCACCGTCTCGCCGGTGACCGGCGAGGCCGCGCGCGGGTCGGCGCCCGACTCCAGCAGCCGGCGCGCGACGGCCGGGCTGCCGTTCGTCGCGGCCAGCGACAGCGGCGTCACGCCGTAGTCGTTCGCCGCAGCCGCGTCCGCGCCGGCGCGGAGCAGGAGCTCGACGATGGGGAGGTCGTTCCAGTGAACGGCCCAGTGGAGCGCGGTCGCGCCGTCGGGCTGCCTGGCGTTCACCGGCGCCTGCTGCGCGACGAGACGCCGCACCGCCGGCGCGTTGCGGCCCCTGACAGCCTCGATGAGCCGCAAGTCGTCCGCGCCGGCGGCAGGCAGGGCCGCGGCCAGCAGCAGCACGGCCAGGGCGCTCGACGCACCGGCCTTGGCGGGCATGGTCATCTGCTGCCGCGTCGGCTACAGGGCGGCGAGCCGCCCGCTGCTGTCGCCCAGGCGGTCGATCGAGATGCCCATCCTGTCCAGCACGGTCACGTGCAGGTTGGCGAGCGGCAGATCCTGCGCCACGCGCAGGTGGCGGCCGCCGGCAATCTGCCCGCCGCCGGTACCCACGAGCATCGTCGGCAGGTCCTGGTGGTGGTGCATGTTCGGGTCGCTCATGCCGGACCCGTAGACCAGCATGACGCGGTCGAGCAACGTGCCGTCGCCCTCCTCGATCGACTGCAGCCGCTCGAGGAAGTGCGCGAGCAGGCTCGTGTAGAAGGTGTTCAGCCGCGTCAGCTTGGCCAGCTTCTCGGGGCGATCCTGGTGATGCGACAGCGGGTGATGGGGATCCGCGACGCCGATCTCGGGATAGCTGCGGCTGCTCTTCTCGCGGCCGTACATGAACGTGCTCACCCGCGTCAGGTCGCACTGCCAGGCGAGCGCCCACAGGTCGAACATGAGCCTGGCGTACTCCCCGTACGTCGGCGGCACGCCCGCGGGCTGCGCCACGACGGGGAGCTCCCGGCTGCTCTGGTCCTCGGCAATCTGGATGCGGCGCTCGATGTCGCGCACCGCGTCGACGTACTCCGTCACCTTGCGGCGGTCGGCCGCGCCCAGCCGCTTCTGGAGCTGCGCCAGCCGCTCGCTGACCATGTCGAGGATGCTGCGCTCCATCTGCAGGCGGGCGAGCCGCGCGCCGCTCTCCGTGCTCTCGCTGGACCCGAACAGGCGCTCGAAGACCGCCCGCGGGTCGTTCTCGGCCGGCAGCGGCGTCGTCGCGCTGGCCCACGAGACCGTGCCGGTGTAGGCGCAACTGTAGCCGTGCTCGCAGCCGCCCGCCAGGTCGTTGGCCTCGAGGGCCAGCTCGAGCGAGGCGAGCTGCGTGTGCCGGCCGAGCTGCTTCGCGGCGACCTGATCCATCGAGACGCCGTTCTCGAGGTCGGCGCCCTCCGTCTTCTTGGCGTGCGCGCCCGTCAGGTAGCCGGCGGACGAGCGGGAGTGGTCTCCGGAGCCCTCGCCCGGCAGTTGGTCGGCGGCGTTGTTGGCCAGGCCGCTCAGCACGACCAGCCGGTCGCGGAAGGGCGCCAGCGGCCTGAGAATCGGCGACAGCTCGAAGGCCGTGCCCTCGGCGGCGGGGGTCCAGTCCGTCATGTTCATGCCGTTCGGCGCGTAGAGGGCGCCGAGCCGCAACGGCAACTCGCTTGCCGCGCCGCCGCCCCGGGCGAACGCCGGCGTCATGCCGTCGAGCAGCGGCAGGGCAACCGCGGCGCCCATCCCGCGCAGAACGGTGCGGCGCGCCAGGTGCTTTCTCGTGACGATGTGGGGACTCATGGTTGAACCTCTCTCGGTCGAGTGTCGGTCGAGTCTCGGTCGGGATTGGACGCGGCCGCCAGCAGCGGCGCCGGCTCGGGCCCCTGCGCGATGCGCATGCGGAACGGCACGCTGTCGACCAGCCCCAGAATCAGGGCCGACCAGCGGTAGTCGTCCTCGGCGGCGTCCGCGACGATGCGCCGGATGGCCGGACGGTCGTAGTGCTCGGCCCCGCGGCCGAGCGCGTAGGTCAGAAGCTGCTCGACGAGCGTGTGCACGAACTCCGGGTGGCGGCGGACCAGCGTCTCGCGCAGCTCCACCGGCCCCTCGAGCCGGGTCCCGTCCGGGAGCGCGCCGGCCGCGTCGATCGGCAGCCCGAACTCGCTGTCCCGCCACTTGCCGATGGCGTCGAAGTTCTCCAGCGCGAAGCCGATCGGGTCCATCTGGGCGTGACAGCTCGCGCAGACGACGTTCTGCCGGTGGGCTTCCATCCGCTCGCGCACGGTGGCCGCCGGCGCGCCGCCCTCGCCGGCTTCCTGCAGCCCCTCGACGTTGGGCGGCGGCGCGGGCGGCGGCGAGCCGAGCAGGTTGTCCAGGACGAACTTGCCGCGCTGCACCGGCGACGTGCGGTTGGAGTACGACGTCACGGTCAGGATGCTGCCGTGTCCCAGCAGCCCGCGCCGGACGGGATCGGCGACCGGCACGCGCCGGAAGTGCGTGCCGTACACGTTCGGCATGCCGTAGAAGCGCGCCAGCCGCTCGTTGACGAACGTGTAGTCGGCGTCCAGCAGGTTCACCACGCTGCGGTCCTCGCGCACCTGGCTGGCGATGAGCAGCTCGGTCTCGCGGCGGAACGCCTCGCGCAGGCTGTCGTCGAAGTCGCGGAACACCTGGGTGTCGGGCGCCGCGACGCGCAGGTCGCGGAGAAACAGCCACTGGCTGGCGAAGTTCGTGACCAGCGCCGCTGCCCGGCCGTCGGCGAGCATGCGCCGGACCTGTCGCTCCAGCACGTCGGGCTCGCCGAGCTTCCCGGCCACGGCCAGCTCGAGCAGCTCGTCGTCCGGAATGCTGCTCCAGAGGAAGAACGACAGGCGGGACGCCAGGTCGACGTCGCCGATGCGGTACGCCGAGCTCGGCGCCGCCTGCGCGGGATCGTGCTCGATGCGCAGGAGGAAATCGGGGGAGACGAGCAGCCCTTCCAGCGCGAACTGGATGCCTGCCTCGAAGCCGCCCGCGCCGCGGCCCGTGCGGTAGAAGGCCAGCAGCGAGTCGAGATCGTCCGCCGTGACCGCGCGGCGGTAGGCGCGGCGGGCGAGCGTGCCGAGCACCTCCCGGGCGCAGGCTTCCTCGTCCGCGGCCCCCGCCGGCCGACACGTGAGGATGCGGCGGCGGCTGGGACTGTCCGGCGGTCCCGCGGCGCTCAGGGGGCCCTCGATCTCGAGGCTCCCCACGTTCATCGGCGCCAGCTCCGTGTTGCGCAGCTCGGAGGTGGGCCGGCGGCTGGGGCCGGCGCCTTCCGCGGCCGCGACGGCGCGGTCGACGAAGGACGCGCCGACGAGCCGCGGGCCGCCCTTGGTCGCGAACCGCACGTGCAGGTGCTCGTCGGCCGTGCGCCCGTACTCGGAGACGGGCACCACGCCGGGCGGCAGCAGGCAGCGCGGCTCGTCCGAGCCGACGCACTCGCCGCCCACGTCGAAGAGGGCCAGGCGCGCGCCGTCGAGGCGGACGTCGAGCTGCTCGCGGGCGTCGAGACCCTGGATGGCGTTGTTGTCGAACCGTCGTCCGAGGTGGATTCTGAGCAGGTACTCGCCGTCGGCCGGAAAGTTGTGGCGGACGACGGTGCCGCCCCGCGATCCGAACGGGAGATCCTCGCTGATGCGGCCGTCCTGCAGGAGAAAGGGCGAGACCTTGTAGGTCGCGATCGCCGGCGGCTGCGTCGGATCGCCGACGGCGAGACGGCTGATCTTGCGCGCGGCGCTCATGTAGCGCTCCAGCAGGCCGGGCGAGAACGACAGCACGTCGCCGACGTTGTCGAAGCCGTAGCCGGACTCGTCGGTCGGCAGCAGCGCCCGGCCGTCGACTTCCAGGGCCAGCAGGTCGCGGATCGCGTTCGTGTACTCCAGCCGGTTCAGGCGGCGGACGACCGGCCGCCCGGGATTGGGCCGCGTGTCGGCGGCCCGGTCGAGCTCCGCTTCCAGCCAGGTGGCGAGGCCGTCGTAGGCCGCGGGCTCGGGCCGCGGCCGCCCGGGCGGCGGCATCTGGCCGGCGCGGAGCTTGCGCACCACCTTCTCCCAGATCTCCGCGGCCTCGCCGACGTGGCCGACATCGACCCGATCGAGGTGCAGGCCGCCCGTCCGCAGCCGCTCGTTGTGGCAGGTGACGCAGTAGCGGTCGAGGAGGGCGCGCTGGGCGCCGGCCGCCTCCATCTCCGCTGACGCGGGTCCCTGCGCGCGGGCCGCCCCGACGCCGAGGAAGCCGGCCGCCAGCACCACGCCGATCCCGCCCGCAAGCATTCGTCGCATCGCTGCCGCTCCTGCCGGCGGCACGCGGGGGGCGGCCGGCCTGCGCCGGGGCCGCCCCCCGCGCCCGTCAGTTCCGGGCGAACTTCCGCAGCATGTTCCCGGCCACCTCGCCGGCGAAGATGTTGCCGTGCCGATCCGCCATGATCCCTTCCGCGTTCACCGGCTCGATGCGCGACGTGATCGAGCCGTCGCGGGCGTTGCCGACCAGCAGCGCCTTGTGCTGCTGGTAGTCGGCGACATAGAGGGTGTCGTCGGCGCTGATGTAGATCCCGCTCACCATGCCGAACTGGTCCCACGCCTCGAGGAAGTTGCCGTCCTGATCGAAGATCTGCACGCGGGCGTTGGAGCGGTCGCCGACGAACAGGCGGCCCCGCGAGTCGATGGCGATCGTGTGCGGCAGGTCGAACTCGCCCGGCGCGGTGCCCTGGCGGCCCCACGCCTTGATGAACGTGCCGTCCGCGGCGTACTTGACCACGCGGTTGTTGAAGTGGCCGTCGGTGATGAAGATGTCGCCATTGGCGGCGACCGCGATGTCGGTCGGCCCGTTGAAGGTGTCGGGCCCCTCGGCGCCGACGCCGGCGGTGCCGAGCGTCATGAGCAGCTCGCCGTCGCGGCTGAACTTGAAGACCTGGTGCCCCATGCCGTCAGCGCCGGCCTGGTCGCTCGCCCACACGTACCCGTCGTGCGAGATGTGGAACCCGTGCGGCCGCACGAACATGCCGTCGCCGAACGTCCGGACCAGGTTGCCGTCGGGGTCGAACCGCAGGATGGGCGGTTCCGACCGATGGAGCGCCCACACGTGCTCGCCGTCCGGATCGGGGTCGACGGAGATGACGTTGCCCCAGGTGATGTGCGCCGGGAGCTTGGCCCAGCCCGCGACGTGGGTGTAGTCGGCCGACCGGAACTCCAGGTCGCCCTGGGCCGCGGCCACGAGGCCGAGCGCGGCGGCGAGGGCGGCTGCTGCGACAGCCGCCCGCGCGGTGCGGTCGGACGGAGACATCGCCACCTTCAGCGTGCGCCCCGCGGCGCGTTGTTCTCCGGCCGCAGCTCGTAGGGGGCGCCGGTGCCGGACGAGCCGAGGAACAGCTTCGTGCCGTCGGGGAAGGTGATGTCGCGGCCGTTGGCGCGGTTGGTGCCGTCCTTGGCCTGGTAGCCGTCGACGTGGATCTCGGTCCCCGGCAGCAGCGACTCCTTGGTGAAGCCGCGGCGGAACAGCACGTTCGGGGTGCCGCCCTCGAAGGCCCAGCTCTCGGTCGACCCGTCGTCCATCGCGACGTCGATGTGGATCCAGACGTGGGGGTTGACCCACTCCATCCGGGTGACCGTGCCGGCGAAGTTGACCGGGCTGTTGGCGTCGAACTCGGCCGCGAAGGCGTGATGGGCCGTGGCCGGCGTTGCGGCCGCGGCGAACAGGATACCGACTCCGAGCACTCCGACGATCAGCTTGCTGCGCATGGTTTCAATCCTCCCTCGTCAGTCCCTCGTCAATCGATCGGCCGCTCAGCGCTGCAACGGGTCGACCTCGTCCCCCGAGTCGGCGAACCCGGCCGCGAACCCGCCGCAGCCCGCGGTGCACAGGGTGGCCGGATCGGGACCGGTCCCCGCGGCGAAGGCGCGGTCGTCGGCGCGAGCGCCCGCCAGCAGCCCCGGCATGCCGTAGTTGCCCTCGTGGCAGCGGGGCTCCTTGTAGATGCGGTTCGCCCGGTTGTCCTGCAGGCTCAGCTCCATGGCGACCGTCCACGGCCGCGCCCACGTCGTCGGATCCTCCATCGTGGCGACGTACTCCATGGTCTCCGCATCGATCCGCGTCCAGCGCTCGACGATGTGGAGATTCTCGCGGGAGCCCTGGAAGTCCGTCTTGGGGGTGAAGTTGGTGACGTCGACCACCAGCGTGTTGCCCTCCCAGCGGCCGCGCGAGTCGCCCCACCACTGCCGCACGTCGGACGGCAGATGCGGGCGATCCGTCACCGGGATGACGCGCTGCCAGCCCTGTCCCTGGCCGGTGTCGTAGAAGATCGACACGGTGCCGGGCGCCTGCACGACCTGCAGGAAGAAGCCCGCGGCGCCCCCGAAGTCGGGCAGCCGGGCGCTGAGGCAGCGCTCCGACAGGCCGCGGTCCTCCGGACCGTCGGACCGGTTGAAGGAGCCGCCGGCGGCCGCGCCGGTGGCCGGATAGTACGGCGGCGGCTCGAAGCGCCGGGGCGACGGCGGTCCGTACTCGCCGTCCGCGCAGGCCGGCAGGTTGTCACGGCAGACGTTCGTGGGCTGCAGCAGCGCCAGCTGATACTCGCGGATCTCGTCCCGGCGGCGGGCCGCCTCCGGCGTCAGCTCCGGCAGGCGGCCGTTCGGCGGATCGACGATGAGCGACGTCCGCCGGCCCAGGTGCTTGTGGCTCAGGAAGATGGCCGCGCTGTACGCGCCGCCGACGTCCTGCTCGCTGCCGCGCGCGTCGCGCCGGCGGTCGAGGGCGAGCACCCGCGCGCGCTCGCTGTCGATGGCGGCCCGCTCCTCGTCCGTGAAGAACTCCCGGTCGGCGTACCGCGCGGGCCGCTCCAGGGGCGTCTGATAGTCGGTCGTCCAGATGCCCTCCAGATTCGGCTCGCCCCACGACGTGAGGGCCGCCGTGCCCGCCTCCGCCGCAGGCTGCCCCTGGCCCGCCACCGGGGCCAGCTTCAGCAGCATGGTGACGGCCACCAGCACCGCCAGCACGCCGATCGACTCGATCAGTCGCCTGTTCATCTCGGACCTCCAGATTTCGCGCCCCGTTCGACGAGAAACTCGATGACCGTCTCGTATGCCCAGTCCGTTGCCGCGTCGAGCGCGGTACGCCCGTCGAGGTCGGCCGCGTTGACGTCCACCCCGAGCTCCACGGCCTGCTTCACGGTCGCCAGCGCCCGGGCTTCGGGCTCGCCGCCGTCGGCCGGAACCCACGCCCGCACGCGCCGCCCGCCGCCCATGCCGAGCGCCGCCATCAGGCCGGTCGTGGCTTCCCGGCGCCGGATGCCGCGCCGCGAGGGCACGTAGTCGGCGTGGTGCACGAAGTGCGGGTCGGCGCCGTGCTGCGCGAGCAGGTGCATGATGTCCGGCTCGCCCAGGCGCGCCGCCAGCCAGAAGGGCGTCGCGCCGACCAGGGCCGGCCAGAAGTGGAAGTCCCGCGAGGCGCGGCGCGTCGGCGTCCACGTGCGCAGCCGCACGTTGGGGTCCGCGCCGTGCGTCAGGAGCGCCGCGACCAGGCTTGCGTCCCGGCGCATGACGGCGATGTGGAGCGCGCCGAAGCCGGCGGCGTCGGCGCTCGGGTCGGCGCCTTCCGCGAGCAGGAGCTCGGCCACCTCGCCGTGCCCGGCGTGGGCCGCCAGCACCAGCGCGCTGACGCCCCAGGCGTCCGCGTCGTCGACGTCGGCGCCGGCGGCCACGAGCCGTTGCGCCGCGGCCAGGGCGCCCTCGCGCGCCGCGAACATGAGCGCGGTGTTGCCGCCGTGCGGCACGTCGGCGTTGTACTCGGGACGGCCGTGGGGCGGCACGGCCATCACCTGGCTCCAGACGTCGGAGCGGGCGTGCACGTCCGCGCCATGGGCCAGGAGCACCTCGACGGCGCCCGTCCGGTGCCGCGCCGCCGCCCACATCAGCGCCGTCTGCCCGCGCGCGCCGCGCGCCTCGGGGTCGGCCCCGGCCGTCAGCAACCGCTCGAGCACGTCGGGGTTCCCCGAGCGGGCGGCGACCATCGCCGGCGTCTCGCCGAGCAGCAGCGCCCGGTTCGGGTCGGCCCCGGCCTCGAGCAGCCGGGCCACCATGGCCTGGCTGGCGTTCTCGGCTGCGAGCCAGAGCGGCGTGACCCCCAGGTCGGTCGCCGCGTTCACGTCGGCCCCGGCCTCCAGCAGCAGGTCGGCGCCCTCCAGGTCGTTGCGGTAGCTCGCCCAGTGCAGGGCGGTCGTGCCGTCCACGTCGGCCGCGCCGGCCGCTGCGCCGCCCCCCAGCAGCGCCCGCAACGCCTCGGTGTCGGTGTGGCGGGCTGCGTCGACCAGCGGCGGCGCCTCGCCGGCGGCGGCGCCGGTGCCGGCGAGCAGAACGGCCATCAGCGCGATGAGGCCTCGCATCACGGCCTCACACCCCCGGCAGCGAGTCGAGCTGCAGCTTGCCCGTGCTGCCGCCGATGCGCTCCACCGGGACGTCCAGCTTGTCCATCAGCGTCAACAGCAGGTCGGCCGTGGACGGCTCGTTGGCGTAGTGCAGGTGCCGGCCGCCGTCGAGCCGGCCGGCGCCCCCGCCGAGCAGCAGCAGCGGCAGGTTGCTGCCGGAGTGCCGGCTGCTGTTGGAGAGGCCGGAGCCGTACAGGATCGTCATGTGGTCGAGCAGCGTGCCGTCGCCGTCGGCCGTCGCGCGCAGCTTCGCCAGGTACTCTCCGAGGAGCTGCGTGTGATAGCGGTTGATCTTCGCCATGTGCGCCACCAGCGCCGGGTCGTTGTTGTGGTGCGACAGCGGGTGGTGGGCCTCCGGCACGCCGACCTGCGGGTAGGGGCGGGCGCTCTGCTCCTTGCCGATCATGAACGTGATGACGCGCGTCAGGTCGGACCGGAACGCCAGCAGCTGCAGATCCAGCATCAGGGCCAGGTGGTCCTCGAACTTCGAGGGGGCGCCCTGCGGCTGGGCGACCACCGGCAGCTCGACGTCGCGCTGCTCCTCGGTGCGCTGGATGCGCCGCTCGACGTCGCGCACGGCCTCCGTGTAGTCGTCGACCTTGGCCCGATCCCGCGGTCCGAGCTCGCGCTTGAGGTCCGCCAGCCGCTCGGTGACCGCGTCCAGCAGGCTCCTGTGCTGCCGCAGCCGCGCCTCGCGGGCCGCCCAGTCGGTGCTGCCGCTGTCGCCGAACAGCGTCTCGAACACCGCCCGCGGGTTCCACTCCATCGGCAGCGCCTGCGTGGCGCTGCGCCACGAGATCGTGTGCGTGTAGACGCAGCTCAGCTGGCCGCTGCAGGCGCCCGCGTTGTTGGGCTGGTCCATGGCCATCTCGAGCGACGGGACCTGCGTCTGGTCCGCGAAGTGCCGCGCGAGGAGCTGGTCCATCGACACGTCGGCCAGGATCTCCACCTCGTTGCGCCCGCCGCGCGTCGTCCCGGTCAGGAACGAGCCGGACGCGCCCGCGTGGATGTAGTTCCAGCTCGACTTGAGGCCCGACACCACGATCATCTGGTCGCGGAACGGCGCCAGCGGCTCGAGGATGGGCGTCAGCTCGAAGTCGCGTCCCTCGGTGGCCGGCAGCCAGTGCTCCATGGCCATCCCGTTCGGCACGTAGAACGCCAGGAAACGGTGGGCCGGCTTCACGGCCGCCTGCGCGCGCGGCGCGAACGCGGGCAGCATGGCGTCCAGGAGCGGCAACCCCAGCGTCGCGCCCAGGCCGCGCAGGACCGTCCGCCGCGCCAACGGTTTCGTCGTCAGAATAGCCATGGTCTGCGGTTCCTCTCGTTCAGTTGCCGGCTGCCGCGCCGGTGGCGCGCAGCAGGAAGCTGGGGCTCTTCACGATGCCGGCGACGATCGACGACCACCGGTAGTCGTGGGGCGCCGCGTCGCGGACGACCTGCCGCACCGCCGGTCGATCGTAGTACTCCAGCCGCCGCCCGAGGGCGTACGCCATCAGCTTCTCGGTCAGGGTGCGGGGAAACTGCTCGGGCTGCTCCAGGAGCAGCGCGCGCAGCCCGGCCAGCCCGTCGACCGGCGCCCCGCTCGCCGCGGTCCCGCGGGCGTCGACCGGTTCCCCCGCCTCGTTGATGGTCCGCCAGCCGCCGATGACGTCGAAGTTCTCCAGCGCGAACCCCAGCGGATCGATGACCGCGTGGCAGTTGGCGCACGAAGGATTCCGACGGTGCTGCGCGAGGCGTTCGCGGATCGGCAGTTGCGCGGCGGCCGACGTGGCGTCCAGGTTGGTGTCCACCCCGGGCGGGGGCGGCGGCACGGGCAGGCCGAAGATGTTGTCCAGCAGCCACTTGCCGCGCAGGACGGGCGACGTCCGGTCGGGATACGAGGTGGTCGCCAAAACCGCTCCATGCGCGAGCAATCCCCCGCGCTGCTCGCGATTCGAGAGGGCGACTCGCCGGAACCGGCTGCCTTGGACGCCCATTATGCCATAGTGCCGCGCCAGCCGTTCGTTGACGAACGTGTAGTCCGCGTCCAGCAGGTCCGTGACGCTGCGGTTCTCCCGCAGCGTGCTGGCGACGAACAGCTCGGTCTCGCGCCGGAACGCCTGCAGCAGCGTCTCGTCGTAGTGGGGATAGCGGCGCGGGTCGACCACGACCTCCTCGACGCGGCGCAGGTTGAGCCATTGCGCGGCGAAGTCGCGCACCAGCGCGTCCTCGGCCCGCGGATCGGCGAGCATGCGCCGCACCTGCTGCTCCAGGACCGCCGGATCGGCGAGCTGCCCCCGCTCGGCCAGCGCCAGGAGGCGGTCGTCCGGAATGCTGCTCCACAGGAAGAACGACAGGCGCGAGGCAATTTCGAGGTCGCTCAGGCGGTAGGCGTGCTGGCTGCGCGGCAGGTCCACGGGTTCGCGGTAGACGCGCAGCAGGAAGTCGGGGTCGACCAGGATGCGCTCGAGCCCGTACTGGATGCCGGCCTCGAAGCTGCCGCCCTCGCGCCGGCCCGCGTCGAAGAAGGCCAGCAGCGACTCCCGGTCGTCCGTGGTGACGGGCCGCCGGTAGGCGCGCCGGGCGACCGTGGTCAGGATCCGCTCGGCGCACGGGCGCTCCCCGGCCGGGTCCCGCGGGGTGCAGAGGAAGATCCTGCGCCGGCTCGGGGTGTCCTGCGAGCGGGGGCCCACCGCGTACGGGCCGCCGATATCCACCGCGCCCACCGCGGCGTGACCCATGTAGATCTGATCGTTGGTCAGCACGCGGCCGCGCTGCAGCGGCTGCGGGAGGCCCTCCGGCTCCCACAGCTCGCGCACGAACGAGACGCCGACCACGCGCGGTCCCGCCGCGACCGGCACGCGCACCTCCAGCGCGGCGTCGCCGGTCAGCTGCATGAACTCTTCCCAGCGCGGATCGCCGGCGAAGCCCGGCTCGCCGGCGCCGGCGTAGCTGGCGGCGACCGGCCGGCCCTGCGCGTTGCCGCCGACCACGAATCGCCTGAGCAGCCGGCCGTCGAGGCGAACCTCGAGCTGCTGCGGCCAGCCCATGCCCATGATGTAGTCCTGGTACTGCCTGCGGAGCCGCACCTTCAGGAGGTACTCGCCGTCGACGGGGAAGTGGTACCGCACGGCGACGCCGCCCCGCGAGCCGAACGGCAGGTCCTCGCTCTGCCGCTCGTCCTGCACGACGTGCAGCGGAATCTCGAAGGTCTCGATGCCGGGGGCCACCGGGGGCAGGCCTGTAGCCAGCCGCGTCAGTTGCCGCGCGACGGACAGGTAGCGTTCCAGGTGGGCCCTCGAGACCGTGAGGACGCCCGCGAAGTTGTCGAAGCTGCCGTCGGCCGTCTCGTCGCCGGGCAGGAGCGGCCGCACGTCGAAGCTGCGCGGGTCGATGGCGAGCAGATCGCGCACGGCGTTGGCGTACTCCGTGCGGTTCAGCCGGTGGACCGCGCCGATGCGGCCGGGCCGCGGATTGGCGGCCCAGGCCCGATCGAGCTCGGCCTCCAGCCAGCCGGCCACGGTCCGGTAGGTGTCCGCGTCGGGGCGCGGCCGGCCGGGCGGCGGCATCGAGCCCGCGCGCAGCCTGCCGATGACGCGCTCCCACAGCTCGGGATGGGCGTCCGGCCGGGCCGCGTCGAGGCCGTCGAGCGCCAGTCCGGCGGTGCGCAGCCGCTCGTTGTGGCAGGTCAGGCAGTAGCGGTCCACGACCGCAGCCGCCTGCGCGCCGGCGCCGTCCGGCTGGCTCTGCCCGCTGGCTGCCGGCGCCGCGAGCGGCGTCGCCAGAACGAGGGCGCCGGCGAACAGGGCCAGCGCCGACTGCCGCCTCTCGAACTCGAACAACCGCATGCGCGCCTCCTGGGGCGACGAACCCCATTAAGGATGCCAACTTGCCGCTCGTAAGTCGAGCGAATCAGGCTGTTCAGCGCACGAATCGTCCGTCGACCGGCAGGTTCAGCATGCGCGCCAGCGTCGCCACGTACTCGGCGAACGCCTGGCGTCCGGCCGGCGTGAGCCGCAGGGTCGTCTGCGCCTTGCGGCCCACGAACGCCTTCTCGACCTCGAGGTAGCCGGCATCTTCCAGCCGGCGGAGATGCACGCTCAGGTTGCCGTCCGTCAGCTCCAGGGACTGCTTCAGCGTGGTGAAGCTCGCCTCGTCCAGTCCGTTCAGGAACGCCACGATCGCCAGCCGCGCCTGGGCGTGAATGGTGTCGTCGAGCGGGCCGCGCGCAACCTTCGGCATCGCTCAGGGGCGCGTCCCGCGGCGCACTATCGCCAGTCCCGGGAGCGCCATGAGGCCGAGGTAGAGCGCAATGCCCACGGTGCCGGCCAGCGGGCCGGGATCGAGGAGGCCGCCGGTTGCGGCGGCGGCCCACCAGGCGAGCGCTATCCACCGCAGCCAGGCGAGGCCGGCAATCGCCGCCGAGACGAAGAACGCGAAGCCGGTCGTCGCGGGCGCCACGACGCCCAGGTGCGCGGCCTCGATCCCCCGCCCGGCCAGGGCCAGCGCGAAGAGCAGGACGATGGTCAGGCAGAGCCCGACCCAGACGCTGCCGTACAGGCGGATTGCGAGGTTGGTCGGGTGGCGGCGCCCGGAGAATCCGAGCGCGACCGACCCGCCGACGCCGGCGATCGTCGCGCCCACCCAGGCATACGGGCCCGCCGGTCCGGAGCCGGCAAGCAACAGCACGAGCTGCACGGCTTGCGCCGCGGCGAGCAGGACGCCCCACAGCACGAGGTGGCGGCCGTCGAGTGCCGCAGCCTGCTGGGCTTCCTCCATCATGCGGCGGATCAACGCCAGGTCGTGCGCCGGCGCGCTGTCGCCGGGGAACATCCCGGCCG
Source organism: Vicinamibacterales bacterium (assembly GCA_963665465.1). Classification (GTDB taxonomy): domain Bacteria; phylum Acidobacteriota; class Vicinamibacteria; order Vicinamibacterales; family UBA8438; genus JAAXGX01. Next base: position 239,269 of record OY762226.1, on the reverse strand, counting down.
GCTCGTCTCGCGTCTCGCGTGTCCCGGTCTCGATGGTCATGGTGCGGTCTCCGCGGCCAGCCCGCGCGCATGCGGCGGCCGCCGGCGGCGCATCCGTGCGCCCAGGAAGGCGGCCCAGCAGCCGCCGAAGAAGAGGAGGACGGCCACATGGACCGTCCCGTGGTAGTGCGGCGGCCCGCCCTGGAACGGCGAGACCGGCCGCAGCAGCGCCAGGCGCAGGAACGCCTCGTTCACGGCGCCGCCGACGAGCAGGTAGTAGCTCCACACCATGCAGCTGACGTGCGTGAGCGCCCAGGGCGCACGGGCCTGGCGCGGGGCCGCGAAGGCGCCGAGTGCGACGAGCAGCAACGCCGTCACGGCGAGCCAGTGGAAGATGCCGAAGCCGCCGCCGCTGTAGATGAGGAGGGCGGTCAGCTGGGCGGCGATCATCGCGGGGACGTACCAGCGGCCGCAGCGTCTGTGGCGGGCAGAGCCCTTGCGGGTCCACAGCGCGGCGGCGCCCGCGGCCAGGGCGACGACGGACACCGCCGTGTGCAGCCAGCCGATCAGGGAGATGGGCGGAATGGGCATGAGGCAAAGTCCTTTTATAAACAAAGCATAGGTCCCCGGCGGCGTACCGTCAACCGCGCACTCCGGGTTAAGATGGTGACGGCGAACCGTGACCGGCCAGGGGCCGGACCGCCGCGGATTCCGTTCGATCAGGCAGGAGGATGCAAATGTTCAGCAGAGCTCTCGTCGTCGCACCGGTGGTGTTCGCGCTGGCCCTGGGCGTTGCCCCGGCCGGTGCGCAGACGGCGTTCGACCCGCCGCGGCTGCCCGACGGCCGGCCCGACCTCCAGGGCGTCTGGGACTTCCGCACGCTGACGCCGCTCGAGCGGCCGGAGGACCTGGCCGACAGGGCGGTCCTGGCAGCCGAGGAAGCGGCCGAGATCGAGGCGCGGGCGGCCGCGCGCAGCGCGGAGCTCAACGCGCCGACCGAGCGCGGCGACGAGATCCTGCCGGCGGGCGGCAGCGTCGGCGCCTACAACCACTACTGGGTCGACCAGGGGGCCCGGGTGGTCGACGACCAGCGCACGTCGCTCATCGTGGATCCGCCCGACGGTCGTCTGCCCGCCCTGCAGCCGGGCGTCGAGATGCTGACCCTGTCGCTGTCCGAGGACCTCGGCGGCACGCTGCCGGTGCGCGTGCGCGCCGCCGGCATCGGCACCGACAGCCACGAGGACCGCGGCCTGGCCGAGCGCTGCCTGCTCGGCTTCAACTCGGGTCCGCCGATCGTGCCGGCCGGCTACAACCAGAACATCCAGCTCTTCCAGACGTCCGACCACGTCGTGATCTTCCACGAGATGGTGCACGACGCGCGCATCGTGCCGCTCGACGGGCGCGACCACCTGCCGGCGGGCATCCGCCAGTGGATGGGCGACTCGCGCGGCTACTGGGAGGGCGACACGCTGGTGATCGAGTCGAGGAACTTCACCGACAAGACCGCCAGCTTCAACCCCTCGGTCGCCACGGCGGCGGGAACCGGCACGCACCTGCGCCTGACCGAGCGCTTCACCCTGGCGGCGGACGACACGCTGCTCTACGAGTACACCGTGAACGACCCGACGACCTTCACGCGGCCGTTCACCGCTGCGCTGCCGATGAAGCGCGGCGACCTGGTGTTCGAGTACGCCTGCCATGAGGGCAACTACGGCCTGTACAACATGCTCGCGGGCGCCCGCGCCCAGGACGCCATGACGCAGGAGTAGCCATGCGACCGTCCGCACGGTGCGCCGTGATGCTGGCTGCCGCCGCCTTCCTGCCGGCGGGGCAGCCAGCGGCGGTTCATGCCCAGGCCGACGACGGCATCGTCCCGGTGACGGACGCGATGCTCCAGGAGCCGGATCCGGCGGACTGGCTCATGTGGCGCCGGACGCTCGACAGCTGGGGCTACAGTCCGCTGGACGAGATCGATCGCGGCAACGTGGGCGAGCTGCGCATGGTCTGGTCGCGCGCGCTCGCGCCCGGCGCCCAGCAGGGCACGCCGCTCGTCTACGACGGCGTGCTGTACATGCCGAACCCGCGCGACGTCGTCCAGGCGCTGGACGCAGCCACGGGCGACCTGATCTGGGAGTACCGCCGCCCCAGGCCGGACGACCTCGAGGAGTTCGTCTTCGCGGCGCTGGCGGAAGCGAACCGCAACATCGCGATCTACGGCTCCCTGATCATCGGCACGAGCGCGGACGGCTACGTCTACGCGCTGGACGCCGCCACCGGCCGTCTGGCCTGGGAGACCCGCATCGTCGACTACTCGCGGCATCCGGCCCACCAGACCGCGGGCCCCATCATCGCCGGCGGCAAGATCGTGTCCGGCCGGGGCTGCCTGCCGCAGGGCGGGCCGCACGCCTGCGTCGTCACGGCGCACGACGCGGCAACCGGCGCGGAGCTGTGGCGCCGGCCGCTGATACCGGCGCCCGGCGAGCCCGGCGACGAGACGTGGGGCAGCGTGCCGTACGAGGAGCGCCGGCACGTCGGCGCCTGGATGGTGCCGAGCTACGACGCGGCGCTGAATCTGGTCTACGTGGGGACCTCGGTCACCTCGCCGGCGCCGAAGTTCCTGCTCGGGGGCGCCGACCGGACGCATCTCTACCACAACTCGACGCTGGCGCTCGATGCCGACACCGGCCGCATCGTCTGGTTCTACCAGCATCTGAACGATCACTGGGACCTGGACCACCCGTTCGAGCGCCTCCTGGTCGACACCGCCGTGACGCCCGATCCGGCGTCCGTGGCGTGGATCAACCCGCGGCTGCGGCCCGGCGAGGTGCGCAGGGTGCTGACGGGCATCCCGGGCAAGACCGGCGTGGTCTACACGCTGGACCGGGCGACCGGGGAGTTCCTGTGGGCCACCCCGACCGTGGCGCAGAACGTGGTCAGCCACATCGACGGGGCGACGGGGGCGGTGTCCGAGAACGCCGAGCTCGTCTTCACCCGCGAGCGGGCGGAGGTGCTGGTCTGCCCGGGCTACGTGAGCGGCGGCAAGGACTGGGAGGCCGGCGCCTACAGCCCGCTGACCAACCTGATGTACTTCCCGCTGCGCAACATGTGCGCGCGGATCATGGCCGACACCGAGGGGATGCGGCTCTACGGCCTGGTCAAGCGCGACCAGATCGCGCCCGGCACCGACCAGGTTGGCACCGTGCAGGCGATCTCCGCGGAGACCGGCGAGATCGTCTGGAAGTACGAGCAGCGGGCCGGCACGACGTCGCTCGTCGCGACCGGGGGCGGGCTGATCTTCGGCGGCGACGGCAACGGCCGCTTCCGCGCGCTCGACCACGAGACCGGGGACGTGCTGTGGGAGATCAACCTGGGCTCGATGGTCACCGGATTTCCAATCACGTACGCGGTCGACGGCCGCCAGTACGTGGTCGCGAGCACGGGGCGCTCGATGAGCTCCACCGACAACATGCGCCTCACGCCGGAGCTGCGGCCGAGCACCGGCAACAACCTGTTCGTCTTCGCGCTGCCGGCTGGAAAACGATGATGCTGCACGCAAGCGCACGCGCCGCGGTCGGCGCCGCCATCGGCGGATGCCTGCTGGTTGCCGGGCTGCCCGCGGCCCAGTCGGAGACGCCGGGCCTGCCGGCGGTGCCCCTGCCCGACGGACCGCTGGTCATCGAGACCGCGGAAGCCCGGATCCGGCTGGTGACGGTCACGCGCGACCTGTCGCATCCGTGGGCCCTGGCCTTCCTCCCGGACGGCCGCCTGCTCGTCACGGAGCGGGCGGGCCGCCTGCGGGTGATCCGGGGCGGCGTTCTCGATCCGCGACCGGTCGCGGGCGTGCCGGAGGTCCACGCGGTGGGCGCGGCCGGCCTGATGGACATCGCGCTGCACCCGCGGTTTGCCGAGAACCGGCTGGTGTACCTCACCTACTCGCGGCCCGGCGACAACGGCGTCCGCGTCGCGCTCGCGCGCGGGCGACTGGACGGGGACGCGCTGGCCGACGTCGAGACGCTGTTCGCCTCGGATCCGCTGGACGGCAGCGGCGCCGGCGCCTCGCGGGTCGTCTTCGCGCCGGACGGGACGCTGCTGCTCACGGTCGGCGGCGCCTTCGGCGAGAAGGGCGGCCGCGCGCAGGATCCGGCCGACACCGTCGGCAAGGTCGTGCGGCTGCGCGACGACGGCGGCATCCCCGACGACAATCCCTTCGTGGGGCGCGGCGGCCACCGCCCGGAGATCTACTCGCTGGGACACCGCAACCAGCTCGGGATGGCCTGGCATCCGGCGACGGGCGAGCTGTGGGCGCACGAGAACGGGCCGCTCGGCGGCGACGAGCTGAACATCATCCGCCCGGGCCGCAACTACGGCTGGCCGGTCGTCTCCTACAGCCGGCAGTACACCGGTCCGCGCGTTGCGTCGCGGCCGTGGCAGGCGGGGATGGAGCAGTCCGAGATCGTCTGGCTGCCGTCGGTGGCCCCGTCGGGGATGGTCTTCTACGACGCCGACCGGTTTCCGCAATGGGCGGGCGACCTGTTCGTCGGCGCGCTGCGGACCGGCGGGATTCGCAACACCGGGCACCTCGAGCGCATCGTGTTCAACGCGAGTGGGGAAGAGCAGCGCCGCGAGTGGCTGCTCACCGAGCTGCGCCAGCGCATCCGCGACGTGCGCCAGGGGCCCGACGGGCTGCTGTACGTCCTGACGGACGCCGACAAGGCCGCGCTCTTCAGAATAGAGCCCGCCGGCTGAAGCGCAGCCCCGTCCAATAGAGGAAGCCGGCGGGAACCCGTTGCCGCCGGAACGATTTGCGGAGATACTATTTGCGGAGATACTATGGGGCAGCCATTCCGCCCATCTCGAAGGGAGTTGCGATGAGGAGCATGCAGCGGCTCGGACTTCTGGTCGTCGGTCTGCTGGTGCCGGTCGCCGCGGGCGCCCAGCCCGCCGCGGAGGGCGCGGCCGACGAGGTCACGTTCGCCAGGGACATCGCGCCGATCCTGCAGCGCAGCTGCCAGGAATGCCACCGGCCCGACTCGGTGGCGCCGATGTCGCTGCTTACCTACGAGGAGGTCCGGCCCTGGGCGCGCGCCATCAAGGCCCGCACCGCGCTCCGCAACAAGCGCGGCGCGATGCCGCCCTGGTTCATCGAGAAGGACATCGGGATCCAGCACTACAAGAACGATCCGTCGCTGAGCGAGGCGGAGATCGAGGCGATCGGGATCTGGGCCGACAACGGGGCCCCGCTCGGCAACCCCGCCGACCTCCCGCCGCCGCGCCGGTTCGCCGGCCCGGATCAGTGGACCATCGGCGAGCCCGACCTGATCGTCGAGTCGAACGAGGTCGTCGTGCCGGCTGCGGCGCCCGACAAGTGGACGTCGCTGGGCACCATTCCGATCGGCCTGGACGAGGATCGCTACGTCGCGGCGGTCGAGGTCAAGGAGTTCAACGACGTGCCCCGGGCGCAGGGCAGCGCCACGGTGGGCGGGCGCTACGTGTTCCACCACATGACCTACGAGACCATCGCGCCCGAGGGCGAGGACGGCGAGGCCACGACGCGCTGGCCCGTGCACGAGGTGGGCCGCAACGCGGACGTGTTTCCCGCCGAGGCCGGGCGGCTGCTCGCCGCCGGCTCGCGGCTGAACCTGGAGAACGCCCACCTGCACGCCAACGGGCGCGAGACCCGGGCGCATCTGAAGTTCGCGTTCAAGCTGCATCCCGAGGGCTACGAGCCCGAGATGAAGTACACGAGCAACGTGCTGGGCAACGGCGTCGACATCGACATGAAGCCGAACGTCTCCGGCCAGCAGCTGCATGCGTACCGCGTGCTGGAGGAGCACACCAAGATCGTGCTGTTCGAGCCGCACCAGCACGCGCCCGGCACACGCATGTGTCTCGAGGCCATCTGGGGCCACAACGTCCAGCAGCTCACCTGCGCCGGCTACGACCACAACTGGGTGAAGCAGTACATCTACGAGGACGACCACGCCCCGTTGCTGCCGAAGGGGACCATCCTGCACATCATCGGCTGGCACGACACGACGGTGGCCAACCGCAACGTGGCCGACCCGCGGAACTGGTCGGGCGGCGGCCGCCGCTCCGTGGCCAACATGTTCATCAACATCGGCCAGGGCTTCGCGCTGACCGACGAGGAGTTCGAGCGCGAGATGGCCGAGCGCCGCGAGCGGCTGCAGTTGTCGAAGAACGACTACGTGATCGGCTGCCCGCTGTGCCAGGCCGAGTTCCCGTCGCAGCAGAACCTGGCCAACGACAATCAGCAGTAGCAGGCCATCCTGGCGGCGGGAGGGCGGCCGGCCCTCCCGCCGTACGATACCGTTCCCTCCCCGCGGTCCCGCCGCAACCCTCACCCTGCATGACCGAAGAGACGATCTCGGCGGAGATGCCCTACGAGTCGCGGTTCGTGACCGTGGCCGGCTCCCGCATGCACTACGTCGAGGCGGGAGCCGGCGATCCCGTGCTCTTTCTGCACGGCAACCCCACGTCCTGCTACCTGTGGCGCAACGTCATGCCGCACCTGGCGGGCGATGCGCGCTGCGTGGCGCTGGACCTGATTGGCATGGGGCGGTCGGACAAGCCGGATCTCGACTACCGCTTCGTCGACCATGCCCGCTACGTCGACGGTTTCATCGAGGCGCTCGGCTTGCAGCGGCTCACCCTGGTGCTCCACGATTGGGGCTCGGCGCTCGGCTTTCACTACGCGCGGCGTCACGCTCCCAACGTGCGGGGCCTTGCGTTCATGGAGGCGCTGGTGCGGCCGGTGAGCTGGGACGAGTGGCCGCGCACCGTCCGCCCGGTGTTCGAGGCGTTCCGCACGCCGCAGGTCGGCCGGGATCTCGTGGTCGACCAGAACGCGTTCGTCGAGCAGGTGTTGCCGGGTGCGATACAACGCCGGCTGACCGACGTCGAGATGGCGCGCTATCGCGAACCGTTCCGCGAGCCGGCGAGCCGCAAGCCGGTCTGGCGCTGGCCGAACGAGATCCCGATCGACGGCGAGCCGGCGGACGTGACCGCGCTCGTCGACGCCTACGCTACGTGGCTCTCGGCCTGCGACGTGCCCAAGCTGCTGCTCTACGCGCGTCCGGGCGCCATCCTGCGCAAGGAGCTGGTGGGGTGGTGCCGTGCGCACATGCGGAAGCTGACGACCGTCGACATCGGCCCCGGCCTGCATTTCGTGCAGGAGGACCGGCCGCACGCCATCGGCGCGGCACTCAGGACCTGGTACCGCGGCCTGTAGTTTCAAGCTCTAGCCAGACGGGGCTGACCGGCCGAGCACGTGGCGGAGCGCGTCCTCCAGGCGGGGATAGCCGAACTCGAAGCCGCTCTCCCGCAGGCGCGCCGGCTCGACGCGGGTGCTCGACAGCAGCAGGCCGTCGGCCATCTCGCCGAACGCCAGGCGGGCGCCGAAGGCCGGCAGCGGCAGGATTGTCGGACGCCGCAGCACGCGTCCCAGCGTCTTCGTGAACTCCGCGTTCGTGACCGGGTTCGGCGAGACCATGTTGACCGGACCGGCCAGGACGTCCGTCCGCAGCGCGTGCAGGATGCCGTCCAGCACGTCATCGAGCGCCACCCAGCTCATGTACTGCCGGCCGGGGCCGATCACGCCGCCGACGCCCAGCCGGAACGGCAGGAGCATCTGCCCGAGCGCGCCGCCGTCCGGCGTCAGCACGATGCCGATCCGCAGGTGCACCACCCGCATGCGGGCGTTGCGCGCGGGGGTGGCTGCCGCCTCCCACGCCTGGCACACGTCGGCCAGGAAGTCGTCTCCCGGCGCATCCGCCTCGTCGAGCCGCTGGTCGCCGCGGTCGCCATAGAAGCCGATGGCCGAGGCGGCGACGAGCGTCTGCGGCCGCCCGGGGAGGCCGGCCAGCGTTTCGGCGAGCCGCCGCGTCCCGTCGACCCGGCTGTCGCGAATGCGCCCCTTGCGCGCCGCCGTCCAGCGCCCGCCGGCGACGTTCTCGCCCGCCAGGTGCACCACGGCGTCGACGCCGTCGAGCGCGCCGGCGGACAGCGCGCCGCTGGCCGGATCCCAGCTAGGCCCTCCGTCACCGGCGCCGGCCGCGGCACGGCGCAGCGGCACCACGTCGTGGCCGCCGCTTCTCAGGAACGGCACGAGCGCCGACCCAATCAACCCCGTAGCCCCGGTCACGGCCACTTTCATCGCTTTTCCTCCGTCCTGAGCGTGCCAGCCCAGATCCCGGGCGGTCGCCTGCCGCCGGTACGCCGGCAGGCGCTCGATCACGCGTCGCGCCCGAGCGTCCCCGAGCTGCTCCGAGCGCTCCGAGTGCTCCGAGCGGACCCCCGAACCGGACGCCGGAGCGGCGTCCGGCTGCGGCGACGTCGAGCGATTCAGCTTACATTACCGACTGGACTTCGCAGTACCGATGGGCATGCCCTGCTGGTCGACCTGTACTGCCGGCCGCTCGCGCGGACCCCGTGCTCGGCGGGATCTTCGCCGACCTGCGGGCGCTGTTCGAGCACCGGCGGCGCGACGTGGAGCGGGTGTCCGGCGGGAGAGGACGCTCGCTTTGACGGCACCAATGGTCCGTGCAGACCATGTAATCACATGCCGGTCACTACGCGCATCGTTCGCATCGGCAATTCGCGCGGCATCCGTGTGCCGAAAACGCTGCTCGACTTGGCGGATCTGCCCGAGGAAGTCGAGCTCGAGGCCGAGGCGGGTCGCCTGGTCGTGACTGCCGTGCGCGCGACACGCGCCGGCTGGGCCGAGGCCGCCCGGCAGATGCGCGCGGCCGGTGACGACCTGCTTCTCGACCAGCCGCCCGCGAACGCCTTCGATGACGAGGAGTGGGAGTGGTAGTGAGCTGAATCGGCATCTGCGGACCGCCATCGTGGCGCCGATGACGACAGCCGGCCGAGCGTATCCCTGGCGCGTGCCGTGCCGCTTCCGGCGCCGGTCGGGCTTCGTGGCGGTCGATCAGATTCGCACGGTCGACACCCGCCGACTGACGCGACGCCCGGGACGGCTCGCCGCGGGAACCGTGGCGGAGGTGCTGCAGACGCTGCAGGAGATGTTTCGGACTCCGTAGTCCCTCGTGCCCCCTGGCCCCGCGAGGTGTCTCGATCCCGGTCGGCCTGTGCCGTCCCCCCTCAGTCCGCCGGCAGCGCGAATGCCACCAGCCGCGGCCCGCCGCCGATGGTGGCGGCGATGTATTGCCGGCCGTCGACGAGGTAGGTCATCGGCGTGCCGATGGTGCCGGCCGGCAGATCGACCGTGCCGCGAATCTCGCCGGTCTGCTTGTCCCAGGCGACGAGGGCCGGCCCGCCCCGGCTGCCGGCGGTCGGCACCGTGCTGATGAGCAGGGTCTTCGTCAGCAGCGGCCCGCCAATGGTGCCGTCGCCGAGCGGCGGCAGGTTCAGGTGGCGCAGGCGGGGATGGTTGCGGATGCGGTCGCCGTTGCCGAGCGGGACCATCCAGGCGTGGTCGCCGCTGTTCATGTCGATGGCGGTGATGCGCGAATAGGGCGGCTTGAGCAGCGGCAGGCCCTGCGGCATGCGCGCCTGGTAGGACAGCCCCTCCCGGATCTGGCGCAGCCGATCATTCTCGGGCGCTCCGTGCGTGTAACGCATGGTGGCGCCGAGGGCCGCGTCGGGCGTGTAGAGGGGGATGGCGACGGCGACGTTGCGCGACGGGACGTAGAGCATCCCGGTCTCGGGGTCGACCGCGGCGCCGGCCCAGCCGGCGGCGCCGAAGTCGGGCGGCCGCATCAGGGTGCCCTGCGTGCCGCCTTCGATGGGCCGTCCGGGCGGCGTGAAGAGCGGCCCGATCTGGTAGTTCGACACGACGTCGAGCGCCATCTGGCGGATCTCCGGGGTGAAGTCGACGAGGTCGTCGACGGTGACCCCCTGGTAGTCGAACGGCGCCGGCCTGGTCGGGAACGGCTGCGTCGGCGACGGCACCTCGCCCGGCATGTTGGACTCCTGCGGCACCGGGCGTTCCTCGATCGGCCAGATCGGCTCGCCGGTCACGCGGTCGAAGGCGTAGACGAACGCCTGCTTGCTGACCTGCGCCAGCGCCTTGATCGGGCGCCCGTCGACCACCACGTCGACCAGGTTGGGGTGCGTCGGGAAGTCGTAGTCCCACAGCCCGTGGTGGACGGCCTGGAAGTGCCACATGCGCTGGCCGGTCTCGACGTCGACGGCGATGATCGACTCGGAGAAGAGGTTGTCGCCCGGCCGGTCGGCGCCGTAGTAGTCGTTCGTGGTGGTGCCCGTCGGCAGGTAGACGTAGCCCAGCTCGTTGTCGCCGGCCAGCATCGACCAGACGTTGGCGTTGCCCGAGTAGCGCCACGAGTCGTTCAGCCAGGTCTGGGCGCCGAACTCGTCCGGGCTGTTGGGCACCGTGCGGAAGTCCCAGGCGTGCTCGCCGGTGCGCACGTCCCAGGCGCGGACCCAGCCGGGAGGCGCCTCCCTCGTGATGCGCCGGTCGGCGATCTGCGAGCCGTGGATCACCTTGTCGCGCACGACGATCGGCGGCGAGTTGATCGAGTAGAGCAGGGCGTTGAGGTAGTCGCGCGCCTCGCGCTCGACGCGCGGGATGCCGACCATCGCGTCGACCATGCCGCTGCCGTCCGGGCCGAAGTCGGCGCAGGGCCGGCCGGTCGTCGCCTCGACGCAGACCACGTAGCCGTTGCCGGTGCCCCAGAAGATGCGCTCGTCGCCCTCGCCGTCGGTCCAGTAGGCGACGCCGCGCTGCGTCCAGGGCGAGCTCATCGTCGGCGTGCCTTCCTCGTAGCTCCTGGGATTGAAGACCCACAGCGTCTCGCCGCTGGCCGCGTCCACGGCCACGCCCTGCGACAGCGGCGTGTTGAAGTAGAGCACGCCGCCCACCATCAGCGGCGTCGCCTGCAGCCGCGACGGATTGGGGGGCTGGCTGCTGCGGTAGAGGTTCGGGGTCTCCTCGACCAGCGACTCGACGATGGTGTCGAGCGGCGCCCACCATTCGCCGCCGCCCGGGGTGGTGCGGCTGACGAAGTTGTCGATCGACGTCCACTCCCAGGCGACCTCCAGGTCGCTGAAGTTGCCGGCGTCGATCTGGTCGAGCGGCGAGTACTTGGTGCCGGCGATGTCGCCGGCGTAGCTGCGCCATTCGCCGTTCTCGGTGCCGTAGGTCTGCCAGGGCCCTTGCGCCGGCCGGTCCTGGGCGAGCGCGGCGCCGCCGGCGGCCCACGCGACGATTGACGCAGTCAGCAGCGACCTCATTCGGCAATCCTCCCTTTCGCGCAGCCGCGCCGCGGCCGCCCTGCTCTCCTATACTACGGCGGAAACGGGTGGTGACGACTGCCGACGACTGCCGACAGCAGCGCCGCCGGGTGGCGGGGCTGGGACGCCTACGCACCGTTCTACGACTGGGAGAACCGGCGCACCATCGGCCGCCGGGACATCCGCTTCTGGACGGATCTGGCCCGGCGGGCCGGGGGACCGGTGCTGGAGCTGGGCTGCGGCACCGGCCGCCTGTCCGTGCCGGTGGCGCGGGTCGCGCCCCGCTTCGTCGGGATCGACCGTTCCGAGGCGATGCTCCGCCGGCTGCGGCTGCGGATCCGCCGGGCCCGCCTGGCCGGACGCGCGTCGATCGTGCGCGGCGACATCCGCGCCCTGCCGTTCCGCCGGCGCTGGCGCTGCCAACTGGTCATGGCGCCGTACGGCATGCTGCAGTCGCTGCTCTCGGACGAGGACCTGACCGCGACGATCGAGGCGGTGGCCGGCGTGCTGCCGCGCGGCGGGACGTTCGGGGTGGACCTGGTCGCGGAGTTGCCGCGGTGGCGCGAGTATCGCCGCCGGGTGGTGCTGCGCGGGCCCCTGGGCCGGCAGCGCCGGCTCACCCTGGTGGAGTCGGTGCGGCAGGTGCGCGAGCACGGCCTGACGGTGTTCGAGCAGGAGTTCCTGGAGTGGCGCGGACGGCGGCGCACGGTGCACCGCTTCTCGCTCGCGTTTCGCACGGTCACGGTTCCGCAGGTGGCCGCGCGCCTGGAGGCGGCCGGGTTCCGCGTCGACGCCGTCCTGGGCGACTACGCGGGCGCGGAATGGTCGCCCGGCGCGGACGTCTGGGTCCTCATCGCACGGCGGCTCTGACGGCCCGTGGCAAAAGGCCCCACTGCATGCGACGGGCGATGCATCCCATAGGGACTGCGCTGGACCCTTCCTCAGGGGGGGCGAATATGGCCAATGTGCTCTCTCTTCACGCCTTGCCGGCCGGGCGCCTGCGGAGCTGGGCGCCTTCGTGCTCCGGCACCTGGAACAGGCACGTGCAGCGGCAGGCAGGGTGAGGCGGACATGCCGCTGCAGCAGCTCGGCGCCTGGCTTGCCCTCGCCGCCGTCGCGCTCCAGGGACCGGCCGGCATTCCCCGCACCTGGGACGCCGCGGAGGTGGCCGACTTCGAGCTGCCGCTCGCCGTCCCCGCGTACACGCCGCAGCACGTTCCGGAGGACTACTACTACCGGCTGCCCGTACGGCCCGTCTTCCGGAGCTATCCGATCTACCACCCCGACCGCGAGCCGCCGGGCTACCGGGAGTGGCTCGCACGGCAGGCGCCGGAGGTCGTGTTCGGCCGGGAGGAGCGCGTCGGCCGGCCGGACTGGGCCGCGGCCGGCGAGGTCGTCTTCTCGGCGCCCATCGGCTACAACGGGCCGGTGGGCCCGCGGCACGTGACCGATCCGGCCTGGTATGCCGAGGTCGGCGTGCCGCTCGCGTCGGACGGCGTCATGCCGTACGCCCGCTGGGTCATCCGCCGGCAGGGCGTGCTCGAGGTCGGGAATCTGGCCTGCGCCATGTGCCACACGCGCGTGCTGCCCGACGGGGCCGTCGTGCCCGGGGCGCAAGGCAACTTTCCGTTCGACCGCTCGATCGCGCGCGATCTGGCGGGCGCGCCGCTGCGGGCGATCAGGGCCGGCCTGCGCCCGCTGACGTTCGCGCCGTGGGCCGCGGACGATCCCGCGCTCGGCCTGCCGCGCGACCGGCTGCTGGCCACGCTGGCCGGCGTGCCCGGCGGCGTCGTGATCCGCCACGGGACGAGCGTCAGCCACCCGGCCCGCGTACCCGACCTGATCGGCATCCGCGAGCGCAGGTATCTGGACGCCACCGGCCTGGTGCGGCACCGCTCCATCGGCGACCTGATGCGCTACTCGGCCGCGAACCAGACCCTCGACATGCTCGCGCGCTACGGAAGCTACATGCCGGCCGGCGTGGGCGGCCGGGAGCGGCCCGCACCGGGGCAGGGGCGCTTCGTCGGTACCGGCAGCCGCTACAGCGATGCGCAGCTGTACGCCCTGGCCCGCTACCTCTATGCGCTCGAGCCGCCGCCGAACCCGAACCCGCCGGACGAGCGCGCGCGCGCCGGCCGGGCCGTCTTCGAGCGCGAGGGGTGCGGGCGCTGCCACACGCCGCCGCTGTACACGAACAACCGCCTGCTGCCGGTCTCCGGCTTCCGGCCGCCGCCTGAGCACCGCACGCGCTATCGGGTGCAGGACGAACCCATCGACACCGACCCGGGCCTGACGTTGCGGACGCGGCGGGGCACCGGCTACTACAAGGTGCCGTCGCTGAAGGGGCTGTGGTACCGGGGTCCCCTGGGGCACAGCGGATCGGTGGCGGCGCTGGAGGACTGGCTCGATCCGGCCCGCCTGCGGCCCGGCTATCGGCCGACCGGGTTCCCGGGGCCGGGCGGGGGAGCCCGCGCCGTGCCGGGCCACCGTTACGGTCTGGCGCTGGGCGCGCGCGACCGCGCGGCGCTGATCGCGTTCCTGAGGACGCTGTGACCTGTCCCGCGTCGACGGCGAGCCATGTAGTAGGATGCGTGACGCATTCGACACCCGCACGCACGCGTTGCATGAAGATGGAGAGGACCATGATCGACCCGACCGCCAGACAGCGCCAGTACTCGCGACGTCAAGCCCTCGGCCTGCTCGGTACGGCTGCCGTGGCCGGCGCCGCGGCCGCCGGAGGGAGACTGCCGGCGCTCCATGCGCAGCAGCGCTTCACGAGCGTGGCCGCGCCCGAGTTTCCGGCAGGAGCCGTCATCCGCACCCTGCAGGGCGATCTCGACCCGACCGCGCTCGCCGAAGGCGCCACGCTGTTCCATGAGCACGTCGGCCGCGGCGACGTCGACCTCGCGGTCGAGGAGCTTCGCGCCTGCGCCTTCGACGGGCTCGGCTGCATCGTCGACGCGGCGACCGGCCGGCGCACGCCGGAGCAGGTGGAGCATCTCAACGCCATCGCCGCGCGCAGCGAGGTGCGCATCGTGATGGCCGGCGGCTACTTCGAGGACATCGGCTTCGCCATCTACCCGGTGCGCGTGGCCGAGATGTCGGAGGACGAGCTGGTCGAGGAGCTGGTGGCCGACGCGGCCGCGCAGCGCTGGGGGGCGTTCGGCGAGATCGCCTCGTCGCTCGAGATGCGGCCCGACGAGCGCAAGGTGCACCGGGCCATCGCCCGCGCCCACCTGCGGACCGGGCTGCCGATCTTCACGCACACGCCGCACGAGAGCTGTCCGAGCTGCGCCCTGGAGCAGATGGACGTCATCGAGGGGGTCGGCGTCGATCTCTCGCGCGTGGTGATCGGCCACATGGCGACCCTCAAGCCGGAGCACGACCCGCTGGGCACGCACACCGCGATCGCGAAGCGCGGCGCCTTCGTGGGCCTCGACACGCTGGGGCACGAGATGGGCCGCTCCGACATCCCCGAGGCCGACAAGGTGCGGATGGTGCAGGACCTGCTCGACGCGGGGCTGGAGGATCACATCCTGCTGTCCTCCGACCAGGGCAACATGCGGCAGTTCAAGCGCTACTACGGCCACGGGTGGGCGTCGGTGCTGATGCAGTTCGTGCCGAAGCTGCGCTACGCCGGCGTGCCCGAGGAGGCGATCCGGAAGATCCTGGTCGACAACCCGCGGCGCTTCCTCGCGTTCGTGCCGCCGGCCTAGGATGTTACTGCGGACCGGCCGGCGGCGGCAGGCGGCGCGCTGCCTCGCGCCGCTGCTGCTGATCGCCGCCGGCTGCGGCGGGGGCGGCGGCGACGACGACGGCGCGCCGGCCGACTACCTCTCGCCGGAGCTGCGGGCTGCCGTCGAGCAGCTCGAGGCCGAGGTGGCGGCGAGTCCGACCGACGAGACGACGATCGCGGGACGCGCGCGGGTGCTCGCCGACTGGGTGGACGCCTATGCGCTCGGCGGCGGGGAGGTCGGCCTCGAGGGGCCGGGCGTGCGCCTGCACGCCACGTTGCCGCCGACCGGCGCGGAGGCGCTACGGGAGGGCGCGACCGTCGACCGGCTGGTGCGGCAGTTCGCCCTGCACGACGAGCCCGGGGCGCTCGGGGAGCTGGGCGCCGAGTCGCTCGGCCCGTTCGAGGCGCGGACGTACCAGACCATCCGCCAGACCTGGACGGCGGGCACGCGCCCGGTGGCCACCGGCGGCGGCTTCCGGGTCGCGCGGCACGCCGGCGTCGACTACGGTCCGTTCCAGATCGACGATCCGGCCGGCGACGGCTACGTCACGATCGAGACCTCCGACGGCGACGCGGCGTTCGAGACCGGCGTCCACATGGCGGACGGTCCGCACGGCGGCGGCGAGGCTCCCGCCCCGGCGCTGGTCTTCCGGGTCGCGTCCGGCCGGGTGGACGCCGGCGAGACGGTGACCATCACCTACGGCGACACGCGCGGCGGGGGGCAGGGGCTGCTGATGAGCAGCACCTCCGGCGCGCGCATGCCGTTGCCGCTCTACGTCGATCTCGACGCGTCGGACGAGTGGCGTCCGCTCCCGATCCTGCCGTTCGCCGTCACCGGGGCAGCCGTGGCGGGCGTTCGCGGCGTCGCGCCGAGCGTGGTCACGCCGGGCGAGGCTTTCGAGCTGTCGGTGCGGGCCGAGGACGCCTTCCTCAACCGGGCGACCGGCGCCATTCCGGCGTTCGAGGTCCTCGTGAGCGGCGACGTGCGCGCCGTGACGCCGGCCGGCACGGAAGCCATCAACGTCGTGGCGCTGACGCTGGACGAGCCCGGCCCGCACTGGATCGGGATCCGTTCCGAGGACGGCGCGATCCGCGGCCGCGCGAACCCCGTGCTGGTCGAGGAGAATCCGGCGCACCGCATCTACTGGGGCGACACGCACGGCCACTCGGGGCAGGCCGGGGGGATCGGCACCGTCGACTCCTTCCTGGCGTTCGCCCGCGACGACGCGCGGCTCGACTTCGTCGCTCACACGGCTGATGACTCGCGGCTGGACGGCGCCGGGTGGGAGCGGTCGCGGCGGGCGGTGCAGGCGTTCGACGAGCCGGGCCGGTTCGTCCCGTACCTCGGCTGGGAGTGGACGCGGCCGGCCCGCTTCGGCGGTCACCACAGCGTGCTGCTGCGCGCCGCGGATGGCGGCGAGCGGGTGTCGGCGCTGGAGCACCCGACCCTCTCCGAGCTGTACCAGGGCCTGCACGCGCGCCACGACCCGGCCGACGTGCTGGTCATCCCGCACGCCCACGAGCCGGGCGACTACCGGCAGTCCGACCCGCGGCTCGAGCCGCTGATCGAGATCATGTCGATGCGCGGCACCTTCGAGGCGTTCGTCCGGCAGTACCTGTCGCAGGGCCACCAGGTCGGGGTGGTCGCCGCGTCGGACGACCACCGGTCGCATCCCGGCCGCTCCGCGCCGAACGTGCCCGCGGCGGCGCAGCGCGGCGGCCTCGGCGCGGTGCTGGCGTCGGAGAAGTCCCGGGACGCGGTATTCGACGCGCTGAAGGGGCGGCGGACGTACGCCACGACCGGCGAGCGCATCATCCTCGACGTCACCGTGAACGGCACGGCGATGGGCCGGCGCGGCGAGTACGCGGAGAGCCGGGCGGTCGAGGGCCGCGTGATCGGAACGGCGCCGATCGAGTCGATCACGCTGCTGAGGAACGGCGAGCGGATCTGGCGCGAGACGTACGGCGTCGGCCGGGGGCGGCCGGCGGATGTCGAGGAGTGGCTGCTCTCGTTCTCGTCGCAGGCGGCGCCGCTGCATCCGGGGGATGCGCCGCGCGGCTGGCGCCACTGGCGCGGCCAGCTCGGTGTGCGCGGGGCGGTGCTCGAGCGGGTTGCCGGGACCGACTTCGGGAACCCGAACACCCAGCAGCTCGAGTTCGAGCCGGCGCGCAACGGCGCCCGCTTCGCGACCCACACGCGCGGCGACACCAGCTCGCTGCGGATGACGCTGTCCGGCATCCGGCCGAGCGCGTCGATCACGCTCGATCTCGAAGCCGCCGCCGAGACCGCGTCGACGCCCCCGTTGTTCCGGCCGCCGGCCGAGATTCCGGAGCGCCGGGTGCGTCTCACGCTCAACGCCGGCGGGATCGAGCGGGCGATGCCGACCGACGACTATCCGGACGACCGCATCACGCTCCGCCGCCTGATCCGCAGCGCCCCGCGCGACGTCAGCTTCAGCCACACCGATGGGAACGATCCCCGCCAGGGCGACTACTACTACGTCCGGGTCCGCCAGGTCGACGGGGCCATGGCCTGGTCGAGCCCTGTCTGGATCGGCGGCTACCCGACCCGGTAGAGCGGGACACAGACGGGGCTGCGCGATAAGATCACGTTTCCGAAGGACGCTCTGAACACGTGCGGAGGGAGGACATCTCATGAGGACACGAACGATGGTCGGGATGCTCATGGCGGGCGCGCTGGTGCTGCTGGGCGCGTCCGGTCCGCTGGCGCAGGGCTGCGATCCGGACGGGGAAGTCGAGTTTCTCTGCGGGCCGCCGAGCCCGGAGGACTTGGCCCCGATCCCGAGCTCGCCCTGGGTCGTCGTCTCGAGCATGGTGGACGGCGGGGATCTGTACCTGGCCGACACCCGGGACAACACCACGACCTCGATCTTCTCGCCCGCATCGGGGCAGTCTGCACACGACACCGCGACCTACGGGGACTGCCCCGGACCGTTGACGAGCGACTTCAGGCCGCACGGCCTCTACCTGCGCAGCTCGGACGGCGTGAACCACACGCTGCTGGTGGTCGGGCACGGGGCGCGCGAGTCGATCGAGGTCTTCGACCTGCGCACGGGCGACGGTCCGCCGACGGTCACGTGGGTCGGGTGCGCCGTGGCGCCCGAGGGCATCGGGCTGAACTCGGTGGTCGCGCTGCCCGAGGGCGGCTTCGCGTCGACGAGCCCGGCGGCGGGCAACATCTGGGAGTGGCAGCCCGGCGCCGGCTGGAGCCTCGTGCCGGGGAGCGAGGACATCGGTCCGAACGGGCTGGAGATCTCTCGCGACGGCCAGTGGTTCTACGTGGGGGGCTACGGCGCGCAGTCGCTGATCCGCCTGTCGCGGGGACGGATGCCCATCCAGAAGGAGGGCGTGGAGGTCGGCTTCCACATCGACAACGTTCGCTGGGGCGCCAACGAGAACCTGCTGGCCGCCGGCCACATCGGTCCGACGCGCGAGTCGATCCGCGAGTGCATCCGGGACGGCGCCTGCGACGGCGTGAGCTCGCGCGTGGCGGAGGTCGATCCGCGGCAGATGACCGCCCGTGAGGTCGTCAACTATCCGTCCAACGATCTGCTCATCCTGGGCACGGTCGCGATTCAGGTGGGCGACGAGATCTGGGTCGGCCAGGTCGCCGAGGGCGACCGGATCGGCCGCTTCCCGGCGCCGTAGCGCCTGCTGGACGGGGCTGCGCCCGCACCCCCCGGCGTCCGCTTGCGGGGACCCGACTGCTCCGCGCCGCTCGCGCGAGGCGCGCTGTTCGCGCCTCGCGCGAGGCGGCGCCGTTCTGCGGCGCAGGCTCCGGAGCTGAGGCACACGGGCGCGCACGGCCGCAGGACGGCCGCAAGACGCCTGACGAGCGCCGCCCGGCGGAGGAGAAAGCCCATGGCCACAACCGAGCACGCCGTGAAGCTGAGGTACGAGGACTACCGCCGAACACCGGACGACGAGCGCTACGAGCTGCTGGACGGCGAGTTGATGATGGTTCCCGCACCGAACATGAAGCACCAGGAGATAGTGGTCAGGCTGAGCCGCGAGCTGAGCCGGTTCACCGAACAGCACGGACTGGGAAAGGTGTACGTCGCGCCTTGCGACGTTGTTCTGTCGGACAACGACGTCGTGCAGCCCGACGTGCTGTTCATCTCGCGTGCGCACGGGCACAGGATCACCGAGAAGAACGTGCAGGGAGCACCCGACCTCGTGACCGAAATCCTCTCGCCATCGACCGCCGAGAAGGACCTCGGCCGCAAGTACGAGCTGTACGGCAGCGGCGGGGTGCTCGAGTACTGGATCGTCGATCCGGCGGCCGGAACCGTCGCCATCCATCGGCAGGGGGATGGGAGGCTCGAACTCGCTGGCAGGTTCGGTCGCCGGGAGAGGTTGACGACAACGCTGCTCGACGGACTCGAACTCGAGGTCGACGATATCTTCGCGAGCTGAACGGCGCATGAGCACCGACAAGTACTGCCCAGCGCAGGAGAATGCCCATGGCCACTACCGAACACGCCGTCAAGCTGACGTACGACGACTACTGCCGAACACCGGACGACCAGCGCTACGAACTGCTGAGCGGCGAGCTGATGATGGTTCCCGCACCGAACACGAAGCACCAGTTGGTACAGGGCAGACTGCTCCGTGAGCTGAGCCGGTTCGCCGAAGGGCACGGACTCGGAAAGGTATTCGGCGCACCTTTCGAGGTCGTGCTGTCGGACACGAACCTCGTGCAGCCCGACGTGCTGTTCATCTCCCGGGCGCGAGAGGACAGGCTGACCGAGCAGAACCTGCGGGGAGCACCTGACCTCGTGATTGAAATCCTCTCGCCATCGACGGCGAAGGTGGACATCGGACAGAAGTACGACTTGTACGGCAGGCACGGGGTGCGCGAATACTGGATTGTCGATCCAGTGGCCGAGACGATCGCCGTCCATCGGCAGCGGGACGGGGGCCTCGAACCTGTCGCGACGTTCGGGCGGGGCGAGAACTTGGCCACGGCCGTGCTCGAGGGGCTGGCGCTCGAGCTCGACGACCTCTTTGCGAGCTGAGGGAACCGCGAGCCACCCAGGTGACGGTCTCGGAGAGGGCGGCGCGGGAGGACGCGCCTCCGGAAAGGAGGATGCCATCGCCGTTCTCGCCGCTCGTCCCGGAGATCCATCGCCCCGGTGCCGTCATGCTGGAGATAGATGCATCGGGAGCTGACGCGCGCAAGGGCTCCGGATCGTCTACAGACCACGTCACGCCCTGGTCACGAATACTCACCCGGAGCGTGCATGACACCTCCCGACCGGACACCGAATTCCACCGGCACGACGTTGACCGACCAGGTGCGGGCAAGAATCGATGCCGACACGGCTCTCGCCGTCGACGTCGGACTGCTCGTGATCGCGGCGCTCGAGGGCGCCGCGGCGTTGATGCAGGCGCTGGCCAGAGACGGAAGCCACGCAGCATCGGTCTCGACCGCGGTCGACGAGGTCACCGAGTCGACAGATCGGCCGGCGACCGGCGTCTTCGTGAACAGGATCGCGGTGCAGGGATTCCGCGGCATCGGTTCCCGCAGCACGCTCGATCTGGCGCCTGGGCCAGGACTGACGCTAGTCGTAGGGCGTAACGGAAGCGGCAAGTCCAGCTTCGCCGAAGCGCTGGAGTTTCTGCTGACAGGTGAGAACCGCCGCTGGGCGGAGCGGTCGGCGGTGTGGAAGCAGGGCTGGCGCAATCTTCATTTGGCGGAATCCGTGGAGATCGAGGCGACGTTTGCCATCGAGGGCGAACGCCAGCCGTTGGTCGCCCGTTGCACATGGCCCGCGGGAGAAACCGAGCTGGACGCGGCATCGACGGCCGTGCGCGGCGTCCGCCGTGGCGACGGACGCGCCGCGCTCGGTTGGGGACGGCGCACTGTCGACATACCGTCCATTCCTCCCCTACAACGAGCTGGGATCGATCGCTGACAGTCCGCCGTCCGTGCTCTTCGACGTGATGTCGGCGGCGCTCGGCATCGAGTCGCTGGTCGACGCGCACAAGCGGTTGCGCGAGCAGAGACTCGCTCGCGAAAAGCAGTTCAGGGCGGTTGAGTCCGACTGCAGCCGACACCGGACCGGACTGGTCGAAATCGACGACGAACGGGCGCGGACCTGTGCACGGGCAATCGAGGCGTCCAAGGCTGACGCCTGGGATCTCGACACCCTGGAACTGGTTGTCGAGGGCGCGATCGACCCCGAGGGCGACGGCGGGCTTCCGTTGTTGGGTAAGCTGGCGACCCTGCCGATTCCAAGCGCTGAAGACGTGCTGGCGACCGCCGGGCGCTTGCAGGCAGCGGTCGAAACGACACGGGACATGGCTGCGACCGACGCCGGCCGCGCCGGACAGATCGCCGACCTGCTCCAACAATCACTCGACCTGCATGCAGCGCATGGCGATCAGCCCTGTCCGGTCTGCGGCGACGGTGCGCTCGACGGCGACTGGCGCGAGCGAACGGAAGGAGAGAGCAAGCGCCTGCGTCAGGAGGCCCGTGCCGCGATGCAGGCACAGCAAGTCCTGCACGAAGCGCGGCACAAGGCCCGGGCCTTGCTCACCGAGCCACCCCCGGAGTTGCGGCGCGCAGAAGAGGTCGGTGTCGATGCGGCCGATCTGACGACGGCCTGGTCACACTGGACGAGCCTTCCAGCCAATGTCCCGGACGAGGCTCTCGTCGAGCACTTGCGCCATTCCCACGCCAGCCTGAACGACGCTGCGGCAACCTTGCACGAACGAGCTGCTGCCGAACTCAGGCGAAGAGAAGATGCCTGGCGCCCGATCGCGCGCTCGCTCCGCGAGTGGCTGCCCGACGCGAAGCAGGCCGCACTCGCCTGCCGTGCCGCTCCCAAGCTCCGGAAGGCCGAGAAATGGCTCCTCGACGAAACCGGCGCGGTCCGCGCCGAGCGCTTCAAGCCGATTGCCGACCGGGCACGGGAGGTCTGGGTACTGCTGCGGCAGAACAGCGCGGTTGCCCTGGACGATCTCGAGCTTGCCGGCGGCTCCACGCAACGCCGACTCGCCCTCGGAGTCAGCGTCGACGGCGTTGCCGGCCAAGCCCTCGGTGTCATGAGCCAGGGCGAAATCCACGCCCTGGCACTCAGTCTCTTTCTGCCGCGCGTGCTGCTGCCCGAATCACCCTTCGGCTTCGTCGTCATCGACGATCCGGTGCAGGCAATGGACCCTGGCAAGGTGGACGGCCTGGCCCGCGTGCTCCACATGGCGGCACGAACCAGGCAGGTCCTCGTCTTCACACACGATGAACGGCTGCCGGAATCGATCCGGCGGCTGCAGATTCCCGCCCGTGTGATCGAAGTGGCGCGACGCGCCCAATCGGTCGTGGAATGCCGGGAAACGCGCCACCCGGCAGGGCAGTATCTGGACGACGCCCGGTCGCTGACGCTGACGAGTGACCTGCCGCCCGCCGCGGCGGCGCGGGCCGTGCCACTCTACTGCCGTCTCTCACTGGAAGCCGCGTCCACCGAAGTCGTCCGTCGGTGCCGCATCGGACGCGGCGAGGCACACGCCGCGGTCGAGGAAGCCCTGACCGATGCCCGGCCTCGGTCGACGGTCAAAACCGGCCAATAGTGGACAGTTGAAAACCGGCCATTTCCGATAGCGCCCCGAGACGTTGACGCCGGTCGGGAACAGACCGTTCCTGCCCGGCATGAGCAACGTCTTGGCTGAAGAGAAACGACAGCAGGTCCTGGCGCTGGGGCGCCTCGGCTGGTCGCTTCGTCGTATCGAACGGGCGACTGGGGTGCGGCGCGAGACGGCCAGCGGCTACCTCAAGGCCGCCGGGCTGGTGGTGCAGGGCCGCGGCCGTCCTCGCACCCGACCGTCAAATCCGGCCATTTCCGCGCAGGTGTCCACCGACTCGGCGGCGCCCGCGGCCGGGACCGGCACCGAAACGGCCACTGCCGTGGCCGGAGACCGTCCCACTCGTGCGCCGCGGGCGAGCGCGTGCGAGCCCTACCGCGAGCTGGTCGTCGACGCGCTCGGCCGCGGGCGCAACGCCATGGCCATCTGGCAGGACCTGGTCGACGACCACGGCTTCCCGGCGGGCTATGCGAGCGTGCGGCGCTTCGTCGCGACCGTCCGGCAGCAGCCCGCCGTCGAGGCTCGAGCGGTGATCGCCACCGCCCCGGGCGAAGAAGCACAGGTCGACTACGGGGAGGGACCGATGGTCCGTGACCCTGACACCGGCAAGTACCGGCGGACACGGCTCTTCGTCCTCACCCTGGGCTACTCGCGCAAGGCCGTCCGGCTGCTGGTTCACCGCTCCAGCGCCCAGGTCTGGGCCGAGCTGCACGAGCGGGCGTTTCGCCGGCTGGGCGGCACCGTACGCGTCGTCGTGCTCGACAATCTCAAGGAGGGCGTCCTCCACCCGGACATCTACGACCCGACGCTCAATCCGCTCTACCGCGACGTGCTCGCCCACTACGGTGTCGTCGCCCTGCCGTGCCGCGTCCGCGATCCCGATCGGAAAGGCAAGGTCGAAGCCAGCGTCGGCCACACCCAGAAGACGCCGCTGCGCGGCCTCCGCTTCGAGCACCTCGACGACGGCC
The DNA here is from genome assembly GCA_963665465.1 of Vicinamibacterales bacterium. GTDB lineage: Bacteria > Acidobacteriota > Vicinamibacteria > Vicinamibacterales > UBA8438 > JAAXGX01. The sequence goes on along the minus strand of OY762226.1, from coordinate 215,749 downwards.
AGGCATACCTGGACCGCTGGGACCGGCGCTGGGCCGACACCCGCATCCACGGCACGACCAAACGCCAGGTCGCCGCCATGTTCGCCGAGGAACGTCCGGCGCTCGGCCCGTTGCCGCTCGAGCCCTTCCGCTACTACGAGTACGGCCAACGCACCGTGCATCTCGACGGCTGCGTCGAGGTCGCCTCCGCCTACTACAGCGCGCCGCCGGGCTGGATCGGCCGCCGCGTCCACGTCCAGTGGAATGACCTGCACGTCCGCCTGCTCGACCCGAGCACCGGCCAGCTCCTCCGCGAGCACCTGCGCGCGCCCCGGGGCTGGCATCGCATCGCCGACGACGACCGGCCCGCCCGCACACCGCCGAAGACCCTCGCCCTGCTCGCGGCCGCCAAGCGGGCCGGCCCGGGGACCGCCACCATCTGCGACCACATCCACCGTCACGACGGGGCTGCCGGCGTCCGCCGCATCCTCGGCGTCCTCGCCCTCGCCAAGAAGCACGGCCCCGTCGTCGTCGAACAGGCCGCCGCCGCCGCGCTCGAACTCGGCATGCCCACCTACCGCTTCTTGAAGCGCTACCTCGACCGCCGGCCAGCGCCGCCCCTCTCGCTGCGCCAGGTCGACCCGCTCATCCGGCAACTGACCGTCTACCGCGATCTGATCGACCGCAGAACAGGAGACCCGTCATGAATCTCGTCGAACTCGACCAGGCCCTGCGCAAGCTCCGCCTCTCCGGGATCGCCGATGTCCTCGACACGCGCCTGCAGCAGGCCCAGGTCGAGCAGATGGCCCCGATCGACCTCGTCGCCGCCCTCGTCAACGACGAACTGCAGCGGCGCCAGGACCGGCTGCTCGCCCGGCGCCACAAACAGGCCCGATTCCGCGACCCGGACCGCGCGCTCGACAGCTTCGACTTCGCCTTCAACAAGAAGATCAACCGCGCCCTCGTCTTCGAGCTCGCCACCGCGCGTTTCATCGCCCAGCGCGAGGACGTCCTGCTGATCGGGCCGCCCGGTACGGGCAAGAGCCATCTTGCCCAGGCCATCGGCCGCGCCGCCATCGAGCAGGGCTACCGCGTCATCTACCGCGAGGCGCACGCCTTCCTCGAGGAGCTCGCCGAGGCCACGCTCGCCGACACCCGCAAGGCCTACCTGGTCGAGCTCACCCGCGTGCCCCTGCTCATCATCGACGACCTCGGCATGCGCAAGCTGCCCCACACTGCCGCCGAGGACCTGCTCGAGCTGGTCATGCGGCGCTACGAACGCGCCTCCACGATGCTCACCTCGAACCGGCCGGTCGACGACTGGGGGAAGCTGCTCGGAGACACCGCCGCCGTCACCGCGCTGCTCGACCGCCTGCTCCATCACGCGCACGTGCTCAAGTGCGGGCCGCGCAGCTGGCGCACCAAGGTCCAGGCAGCCGCGGGTGGGAGGTCGATCGATGCGCTCCGACACGGGTAGCTACGGAACGGCCGGCGTGTCAACGCGCTGCGCGCGTCCTCCGCGTGCGCTCCGGCCCTGCCGGGTGACACGCCGCCCGTCCCTCCGCTCAGAGAGCCGCTATGGGCCTGGCGGCCCCGGCTTCACCAGACTCAGATCCTTGCGCATACGCGAACCCATGAAGTAGAACTCACGTGCCGTCTCGGGATGCCGGAAATGGCCGGATTTGCGGTGTCCACAAATGGCCGGATTTGACCCGTCCACCGAGGATGCCCGGACGTTGCTCCAAAAGCTGGCACTGGCGCTCCTCGACGACGTCGAGCGGGCCGGCGACGTCCTCCCGCACATCAATGCGAAGTGGGGCCGGGAAGCCGGCGACGCCGTCGCCTGGTCCAACCGCGGCTCCCATGACCCCATTCCGCCGACGCAACTGAAGGAGCTCGTCTACCGGACCGACCGCGTCACCCGATCGATCCTCTCGCTGGCGAGGTCGAAATGACGTCCGGCACGATGTCGCCGCTTCGGGTCCTCTCCGCGGCAGAAGCGCTGATCAGGAGCTCGACCACCGGCGGCGCGGGACTCTGGCCGAGAACCGCCGCCGCGCTCGGACGCCAGGCCATCGAGGGCGCGCTGCGCCAGTACTGGCGCCTGCGTGAACCGGGGCTGGAACGTTGCAGCAGCCATGCGCAACTGCTCTGCCTGGTTATCTACTTCGGCGACCGCGACCTGGCACGACGGACTTCCGCGACCTGGTCGGCTCTGAGCCGGGCTTGCCATCACCTGGAGTTGCCCCGACTATGCGGAACTCCACATAGTCGGGGCTATGCAGAGTTCCGGACTATGCGGAGTTCGCCCGGCGGCTTGCGTGAACGCGGGCGATTACATGGAGCGGTACTCCGCATAGTCAGAGGGCTTCCAGGAAGTCGAGGAGCCGATCGGTGGCTGTGAACCGGAGTGGCTGAGGTGCGGGATCGTCGACGCACCGGAGTGCGGCCTCCTTCATGGCGAGGTCGGCTTCGACGTACTGATGGGTGGTGGCCGTGTCCTCGTGGCCGAGCCAGAGAGCAATGACGGTGATGTCGACTCCCGACTGGAGCAGATGCATCGCGGTCGTGTGGCGTAGCGTGTGAGGCGAGATCCGTCGGGTCGCAAGTGAGGGCTGGCTTTGCGAGGCCCTTCGGCAGGCGACGTGCAGTTGATGCTCGACCCCGGAGCGCGACAGGGGCTTGCCGGCGCGATTGGGAAACACGGGAGCACCGGGGCTTCTATCGATTCGAGGGAGCCACGCCCGGAGCTGCGCTGCGGTGCTCTTCCAGAGCGGGACGACACGCTCCTTGCGTCCCTTGCCGTGCAGGAGCAGGGACGACGCGCGATCGAGAAGCACGTCGGCGACGAGGAGTCGGATCATCTCGGAGACGCGGGCGCCGGTGTTGTAGAGCACGGCGAAGAGGACGGCGTCGCGCTGTCCGCTCCAGGTGGTTCGGTCGGGAGCGTCGATGATCGCGGTGATCTCGTCGCGAGACAGGTAGCCGAGGACGGGCCGGTCGAAGCGCTTGACGGGAATCGCGAGAACGTGTTGCGCGATGGGCAGCAGGGTTGGCTCGCGCAGCGAGGCGTAGCGCATGAAGGACCGGATGGCGGTGAGACGGAGGTTGCGCGAGCGGGGGGAATTGCCGCGCTCGGTCTCGAGATGGTCGAGGAAGTCGAGGACCATGGGCGCATCGAGATCCGAGACGGTCAGTGCCGACGGGGTCCGTCCGATGCGCTGTGCGGCATACCCGAGGAACAACGTGAAGGTGTCGCGGTAGCTGGCGATCGTGTGGGCGCTGGCGCCGCGTTGGGCTACGAGGCGCCGATGAAAGAAGTCCTGCAGGAGTGCGGGAAACGCGCGCTCGACCGACGTCATGACGAGCGCTCCGACGCTCGGAGCGCAAAGCGTTCGAAGCGCTGCGCGGTGTTGACGAGCAACTCAGGGACAGCGGTGCAGTACCAGTAGGTGTCGGTGACCTTGGCGTGGCCGAGATAGGTCGACAGGGCCAGGATCTTGTGCTCGACATCGGCGCCGTCTTGGTACCAGCGCAGCAGCCGTCGCGTGACGAAGGTGTGTCTCAGGTCGTGAATGCGCGGAGCGCGCGTGCGCCCGTGTCCGGTCCAGCCCAGACGCTGCTTGAGCCGGCTGAAGGCCTTCTCTACGGCGTCGCGCGTGAGTCGAGGCGAATGCTCGGTGCGGAAGAAGTGCTCCGACCGGGATGCAGCACGACACGCGTCGCGGCGATCGGCGTAGCGGATCAGTGCTCGGGTCGTGGTCGGATGGAGCGGTACGAGTCGTGATTTCCGGAACTTCGTCTCGCGGATGCTCAGGATGCCGTTGACGAGGTCGACGTCGTCGGTCGTCAGGCGGCAGGCTTCGGAGAGGCGCAGGCCGGTCGAGACCAGCAGGGCGAAGTAGGCGACATAAGTAGCGGGTCGCAACCCCTGTCGGGGCAGCAAGCGACTCGCCTCCTGCAGGAGCGCAGCCACCTCGGACTCGGTGTAGATGTGTGGCGGTGGGCGGCGCGAGATGCGTCCGAGCAGGCCGACCGGTGGAACTTCGGTGGCCGGGTCGAAGAGCGCACGGTGTCGCGCGAGTTGTCGCACCACCGCCAGCCGGCGTACGGCCTGCTCCGGATTGCTCGATTGTGAGGCCTGCGCCCACTGGACCATCAACTCGATCGTCAGGGGGCCGCTGTGTCCGATCCGGTCTGCATGGCTGGCGAAGTCGCGCAGCAGCCATTCCGGCGTTTCGAGGCTGAAGCCGAGCCCGCGGCGTGCGATCAGGTAATCGTCGACCAGGCGGTGGAAGCTGGGAGGCGTCATCGGAGCACCTCCGGCCAGGGAAGCGCGACCTCACGTAGTCTCGGCAGATCGAGCTTGGCGTAGATCGTCGTGGTATCGAGGCTGCGATGACCGAGCACGTCAGCGACCTCTTTGAGGCTGGCTCCTTGCTGCACCATGCGGCTGGCCACGGTGTGCCGGAAGACGTAGGCGCCGGCGAGCGGCGCGTCGACCGCCGACCGCCGCAACGCGCGCGCCACGACACCGGAGACGGCAGTGCTTGAAATCGGCTTGCCGCAGCGAACTCCCAGGCGCTGCACGAACACCCGCCGCTCGACAGTGGCTGGACGCTCGCCGTTCAGATAGTCGACCAACGCCTGGCCCACGGCGCGAGGCAGCGGCAGCATGGCGCTACGACGGTTCTTCCGGATGCGCACCTCGATGGTGCCGCCGCGCCAGTCGATGTCGTCCAGGCGCAGGTCGGCCACCTCGCCGGGCCGCAGCCCCAAGGTCGACAGGCACTGGACAATCGCATGGTCCCGTTGTCTGCACGGGGTCGGGGTATCGAACGATCCCAGCACCTGCTGGACCTGCTGCTCGGTCAGCGAACGAGGCAGCGTCGCAAGCCGCCAGTGAGCAACCGTCGGTAGGGCAGTCTCGAGCTCGTTGCCGCAGAAGCCCTCGAAACGCAGGAACCGGAAGAACGACCGCAGCGTCGACCGCACGGTCCGCATCGAGCCCGGAGAGAACCGTCCTCGTAGCGACGTGATGAACGTCACCACATCGGCCGGCGCAAGGCGAGCGGGGTCGACCGGGTCCGCGCCAAGGGCGGCCCGGACGAGCATCCGGACGAGGCGGGCGCGGCCACGCAAAGTCTGAGGACGCAGACCGCGCGTACGTCGTTGGTGCTGGGTGTACGCCTCGATCAGATCGTCGAGGGTCCACGAGCTGGGAACGGTCATGGAATGCTCCTTTCCGGCCCATCAGGCCGGAGAGAGCATCCCGACTATGCGGAGTCTCGGGAACCGAGCAACTGCCGCAAATCCTTGGTTCTACGGGTACTTGAGCACGCGGAACCCGGAGTTGCTCCGCATAGTCCCGAACTCTGCATAGCCCCGACTATGCGGAACTCCACATAGTCGGGGCAACCTCAGTGGACGGCGCCCGGCCTGTGGACGCCCTGCGGGCGCCCACAAGTCCGTTGGATCCCGCGCTGCGCGCGGGCTCCACACCGCCCACAGGGAACGATGTCGATGTACAGACCATGACGTGAACCCGGAAGCGTTAACCTGTCCACGAGATCGGGGCAACCTCAACCACCCGTACGAACTCAACCCCACCGCCGACGAGCTGCGCGCTTGGCTGGCGTCCGCCCGCACATTTGCCAACGAGGTCGCGCGGCAGACAGGCAGGCCTGACTGAGCGACCCGCACGCCTGTCGCACACGATAGCAACGCCGACACGGTGCGCGCCGAACAGGTCGAACTTGCGGTCCCCGACGGGCGATGCGTCACGGCGTTGATCAACGTCTCGCGCCGGAGTGCGTCGATGCCCGTCAATGTTCAGAGGAATACATGTCTCATATATGAAAAAAGCAGCGGCAACGCACGATATGCACGCCGAATTATGAGTGATTACCCCGTGAACGCAAAAGGTAACTTGGGGGGTCGGCGAGGTCGCCGACTCGGCCATTGGGTCCGGAACTCGTTGGCGGCGGTCCCGAGGGAACGGGAATACAGTGGCGAATCACGAGCGCGTCGTCGCTGACGAGGACCTCCTTGACGAGGAGCCGCACGATCCGTTGCCGCTCCACGATGTCGAGCGTCTCGGCCGACGCCCGCAAGCGGGTCAGAAACGCCGAGAGCGTTTCGGCGAGACGCAGATGCGCGGCGCGGTCGCGAGTCTGTTCCACCAGCGCGTTCAGCTCCTGTCGCAGCGTCTGCTCGCGTTGACGCAGCAACGGCATCCGCTCGCGTAGTTGGTCGAGCGACAGCAAGTCCTCCTGGTAGGCGGTGAGCAACCGCTCGATGGTCTTGCCCACGCGTGCAAGGTCCCGCTCCACGGCCTGCGTCCGAGTCCGCTTGGGGTCGGCAGCCTGGGCGGCGGCCAGCCGGCGATCCAGTTCCTGTTGGATCAGGGCCGGCTCCTCGAGCAACCGCAGCACTTCGGTCCATACCACCTCGTCCAGCAGGTCCTGCCGGACCGGACGCGCATCGCACCGCGGACCCGCCAAGTGCCGCCACCGGTCGGACCCGATGCAGCGATAGTACTGAATCCTGCGCGCGGTCGACCGCGTCGAGATGCGCGAGAACGAGTAGCCGCACTTGCGGCAACTCACCAGTCCCTGCACCAGGCTCGGCTCGATCGTGCGGCGGCGGGCGTGCACCTTGTTCTCGTGCAGCAGCTCCTGCGCCCGCGCGAAGGTCGGCTCGTCGACGATCGCCGGTACCGGGATCTCGATCCACTCCTCGCGCGGCCGTTCGCGGGGCGCACTGTCGCGACGCGCAACGGCGCCGCCCATCCGCAGCGTCCGCGTTACGCGCTTCTGGCGGGCCGCTCCCCGGACTATCCGAGTCTTCCCGAAGCAGGCCGTGCCGCGATAGGCGGGGTTGCGCAGCATCTGCCTCACCGTCGAGGGCCCCCAGCGGGCCCCGGCCTTCCGCGTGGCCACGCCCTGCTCGTTGAGCCACCGGCAGATTCCCTCGATGCTCCAGCCCGTGACGGTGTAGTGCTCGTAGATGTCGCGCACGACGCGCGCTTCGGCCTCGACGACGACGTACGAAGCCGGTGCATCGTCTCGCTTCCGAAGATAACGATAGCCATACGGGGCGCCGCCCATGACACTGATCTCGCCCGCTCGCGCGCGGTGCCGCTTCCCCCGACGCGACCGCTCGAGGATCTGAGCGCGCTCGTATTCGGCGATCATGCCCTGAAACTGCACCAGCAGTTGGTCCTCGGCGGTGGCGCTCGACGGGGCATTGAGGAAACGGGTCTCGACCCCGTGACGTCCGAGTTCTTCGATCAACAGCACCTGGTACGCGTACTTTCGGCTCAGCCGATCCGGACTGTGAACGAGCACGACCTCGATGTCGCCGGCGGCCGCCAGGTCACGGACCCGTTCCAATCCCGGCCGTTCGAGCGTCGCTCCACTATACCCGTCGTCTTCGTAGATCCAGTCCCGCGGCACCTCGAGATCGAGCGTCGTCGCCCACTCGACCAGTGCCGCCGTCTGACTCGCGATCGTGTGCGCTTCGCGTTGCCGCTCCGAGGACACGCGCGTGTAAATCGCCGCCATCTGCATGTGGACGCTCCATTCCGTGGGTGGCAACCGGACGCGTGCGGGCCGGCACCAGCAACGCGTAGGCGTGGGCGAGCTTGCCGACGAGAAGTCGATCGAACGTGTAGTCGAGATGCACCTGCCGGAGAGTCTTCCGGGGTTGTCGTTCACCCACGTCGCTGACGGATACTGTCCAGCAACGCCGTCACCGCTTGGGTGACGACTTGCCCGAGGGAGAGCCCACTGCGTCGAGCGTACGCGCGGATTGCCCGTACCGTGCTGACAGGAAGCTTGAAGGTGATCGCGACGGTCGGCTCGACCGCCGGGACAGGGTCGCTCAGCCCGGCCGCTTCCTGGAGGTAGCGGTAGGCCTGCCGGCGCGACAACGCGAACTGGCGGCCGAGATGCCGGGCCGCCTCGGCGCGCTCCATCCGCTGTCCGAGCAGACGGTACGCGGCGTTGAGCAACCGCGCCTTCTCGGCCTTGGTGGCCCGCGCCATGAGGCATAAACATATTACCTCTTGAGACGCAAATCAAGTACCGGCCGGTCTCGCCAGCCGCCGATCACGCGGTTGAACTGAAAGTTGCCTTTTGCGTTCGTGGAGTAGTGACACACAGTTGGTGCCGGGTCCGTTCACCGCTCTCCCCGGGCTGCGCTCGGCGGCGGTGGCCGAGCCCCAGGCGCCCTTGACTGGCTCGCCGGAAACGCGCTATAGAAGACAACCATGCGGGGAGGCCTGTCGACGCTGGTGCGGTGGGGCGCGGTTGTCGCGCTCGCGTTACTGGCGCTCGCGACGACGCCTCATTTCCACGACGAGGCCGAGGCACTGGACGACACGTGCGTAATGTGCCACGTCCAGGGTTCGCCGCCCATCGCTTCCAGCGCCCCCGAGAGACTTGCTCCGGCAACCGGCAGCCCCCTCGCGCATGCGCAGGAGCCTGCCCGCGACGCGGAGTTCGAGGGGCACGGTTCCCGGGCGCCGCCTACCTGACGATTCGGGAGCACCCTCAAAATCCCGGTTCTCTAGTTTGGTCGTCGCGCCGCTGGTGCGCCTTGGATTGAGAGGAGCCTCCGGTGATCCACCGGGGTTCCGTATCGAGATTCATCCGCTGACAGGGCACGGTCCGCGGCGAAACACGTGGTACGTGCAAGGACGCCGGCGGCCGGGCGGGAGCCCTGCCGATTTCGCGAGCCTCAGCCGAGGGGAGACTGTATCGACTGACTTGTTGCAGGTGCCCTCCGGAGCGCAGCCACGCTCCAGAGGGCGATTCGAACGGGCAACGACCGTAGAGACCTGCTAGAGCCTGAACTGACGTGCGCCGTCCGACGGCGGAATTCTACCCCGTACGGCGCACGTGTGCACACGAGTAAGGACACACGGATGCGCCATGCGTTCGGAAACCCGATCCGGAAGGCGTCCCGGCTCGCCGCGCTCGCGGCGACCGCGATGCTGCTCCCCGTTGCGTCGGCCGAGGCGCAGACCACCGACTACGACACCGACGACGACGGGCTGATCGAGGTCGCCAACCTGGCCCAGCTCGACGCGATTCGGTACGACATGGACGGGAACGGAACCGCATCGAATGCGGCATACGACCTGGCGTTCCCGAACCGTTCCACGGACGCCGCTACCCGCATGGGTTGCCCAAGCGGGACCTGCACCGGGTACGAGCTGACCGCCGACCTCGACTTCGACACGGACGCGGACGGCGACATCGACGCGGACGACGACTACTGGAACAGCGGCGCGGGCTGGCTGCCCCTCGCGGACACATCGAGCAACCAATTCACCGCCACTTTCGACGGCAGCGGGCACGTCATCGACAACCTGTTCATGAACATCACCATCTTCCACAGCCCGAGTTACAGGGGCCGGGTGGGATTGTTCGGCCGCGTGCATACGGACGCGGAGATTCGCAACCTGGGGTTGACCAACGTCGACGTGACGGCAACCCCCGACGCGAGTGTATCTGATCTCAATCAGCTCTCGATGAGGGTAGGCGCGCTGGTAGGAGACAACTGGGGCATCATCAGCGGCTGCTTCGCTACAGGGAAGGTGAAGGCGTTGGAGCACATCGGCCGGGTGGGAGGGCTGGCCGGGAACAGCTTCGGCAAGATTCGAAGCAGCTACGCCATGGTCCGCGTCGAGGGAGGCGGGTACAGCGGTGGGCTGACCGGCCGCGGCACGCCGATCGCCAGCTACGCGACCGGGACCGTGCTGGGCAAGGCAATGCGGCGGTCCAGCGGGAGCTCGGAAAGGATGGGCGGCCTGCTCGGCGACGGCGGTGCGACCGCCGGCTATGCGACCGGGCGCGTGTGGACGTCCCTGGACGTATCGATTGGTGGTCTGGTGGGCGACGGCTGCGTGTTCCAGGACTGCTCCGAAAGCTACTGGGACTCGGTCACCTCGGGACTCGAAACCGGCACCAACGGCGTGCCGAAGACGACGGCGGAGCTGCAGGAGCCCATGGGCTACAGCGGCATCTACGCGAGCTGGAACGTGGACCTCGACGGCGACACCACGAACGACGATCCGTGGGACTTCGGAACCAGCGCCCAGTACCCGGCGCTGAAGGTGGACATGAGCGACGCGGACACGACCGCGACGTGGCAGGAGTTCGGCTGGCAGCTCCGCGCGGGCCCGACCCTGACGGTGACGCAGGACCCCGCGACGCAGGTCAACCTGAGCTGGACGGCGGTGGACGTCAGCCACTGGAGCCCGGCGCCGACGGTCACCTACACCGTCTACCGCCACGACGGCACCACCCTGGAGATCCTCTTCGAGGACATCACCACGCTCGGCTACGCCGATACCGACATCACCGTCGACGACACCTATACGTATCAGGTGGCGGCCGAGGTCGAGGGCGGCGAGGCGGTGCGCAGCGAGATAGTCGACTGGACGGTAGGAGTGGAAGGGCAGCCCTACCGGGCGGACCGGCTGGGGGATCAGGTGCTGATACTCGGCGGCGGGTCGCTGACGCTGGACCTCGCCGCGGCGTTCACGGATCCCGACGACGACACGCTGACCTACGAGGTGGAGGTGAGTTCCACCGAGCTGCTCGCCTCCTTCGTCAACGGGACTTCGCTGCACCTGTTCGGGCTCGGCCCCGGGCACGCGACGGTGACCGTCACGGCGAAGGACCCCGGCGATCTGAGCGCGACCCAGGTGTTTGGGGTGACCCTCCGGGCGGGGACGCGGGACCACGACGTCGACGACAACAATCTGATCGAGGTCGCCACCCTGGCCCAGCTCGACGCCATGCGTCACGACCTCGACGGCGACGGCGTGCCCGCCGACTGGAGCCCGTACTACGCGGCGTTCGCCGAGGGCGCGCCGGACATGGGCTGTCCGGTCGCGTGCGAAGGCTACGAGCTGACGGCGCATCTGGATTTCGACACCAACGGCAGCGGCGGCGCCGACGCCGGCGACGACTTCTGGAACGGGGGCGCCGGCTGGGAGCCCATCGGCAGCGACTCCGACCCGTTCGCGGCCACGTTCGCGGGCGGCGGCCACGTCGTCTCGAACCTGTTCATCGACCGAGGCACGCAGGACGGCGTGGGTCTGTTCGGTCACGTCGGCGCGGACGGGAGCATCCGGAACTTCGGGGTCTCCGACGTTTCCGTGACGGGAAACAACGGCGTCGGCGGCCTGGTGGGGCGCAACCAGGGCCAGGTCGAGTGGTGCTTCGCCACGGGCGCGGTGACGGGCAACGACGACGTGGGCGGCGTGGCGGGGGACTTCTCCGCGGGCCGCCTGAGGCCCTGCTACGCCGCCGGCACGGTGACGGGCAACGACGCGGTGGGCGGTCTGGTGGGACGCGCCACGGCCTACAGCTCGTTCATCGGCTGCTACGCCGCGAGCACAGTCACCGGCAACGACGCGGTGGGCGGGCTGGTCGGCAGCGCCGCCGACAACACCGACTTTCCCAACACCTTCTCCAGGTTGTACCTCACGTACGCCACCGGCCGGGTGGAGGGGCGGCAGGCGGTCGGCGGCCTCGTGGGGCGACTGGAGTTCGGGAATATCAACTACAGCTATTCCACCGCGTACGTGACGGGGCAGAGCCAGGTCGGTCCGCTGGTCGGCGCGGCCGCCAGCGGCACCAGCTCCGGCGACAGCTACTGGGATACGGACACGTCCGGCCACACGACCGCCACGCACGGCAGCGGGCACTCGACGCGCACGTTGCAGTTACCCACGAGCGCCACGGGCATCTACGGAAACTGGAACCCGAATCTCGCCGGGGACCAGTACGACAACATGTGGGACTTCGGGACCAGCGCGCAGTACCCCGTGCTGCAATGGAACTACCTGAACAGGGACTGGCGGGAGCTCGGCTATCAACTGCGCTCCGGCCCGGAGCTGACGGCGGACCCGCAGGTGGCGGGGAACGCCGTGCAAGTGGCCTTGAGCTGGAGCCGGGTGGACACTACCTACTGGAACCCGCCGCCGGATATCGGCTACACGCTGACCCGCAGCGACGGCGCCGCGACGGAAGTCCTTGCCGAGGCGACCAGCCAGGTGGAGTACGTCGATGCCGACCTGCCCGGCACGGGCACCTACGCCTACCAGGCGGCGGCCGTCGTGAACGGCGTCGAAGCGACGCGCAGCGCGATGGCTTCGGTGACCGTCCTGATCGGTGGCGGTGGCGGTGGCGGTGGTCGTGGTGGTGGTGGTGGCGGCGGCGGTGGCGGCGCCGTTCCCGACGTGACGGTGTCGTTCGCGCAGGCGACCTACGAAGCGGAAGAGGGCGGGCTCGCGGTGCCGGTGACGGTGCTGCTGAGCGCGGCGCCCGAGCGGGCGGTAACGATTCCGCTGACCGCGACGCCCGGTGGCGGAGCGACACCGGCCGACTACACGGTCGTGCCGGTCAGCGTGACCTTCGGCGAGGACTCGATCACGGCCGTCTTCACGGTGGCCGCCGAGGCCGACGCGGAGACCGACGACGGCGAGTCGGTCGTGCTCGGCTTCGGCGAGCTGCCAGCCGGGGTATCCGCCGGGGATCGGGCCACCGCCGAGGTCGCATTGGCGGACAAGAGCGCCTCGGCCGTGACGGTGTCTTTCGGGCGCCGGTCTTACGTGGCGGTCGAGGGCGGCACGGACGCCGCGGTGATGGTGAGGTTGAGCGGACCGCCGCCCGAGGCACTGACCATGCCGCTGACGGCGACGCCGGCCGGCGGGGCGACGGCGTCCGACTACGCGGGCGTGCCGGCGAGCGTGACGTTCGGCGGCGGAGAGACGGAGCGGACATTCGGCGTTGCCGCCGCGGCCGACGACGACGACGACGATGGCGAGTCTGTTGTCATCGGCTTCGGATCCCTGCCGGCGGAGGTGGTCGCGGGCAGCCCGGCGGACACCACGGTGACCCTCGCCGATGCCGACGGCCCGCGGTTCACCGACGCGCTGGACGCCGGCGACCCGATCCGGGCGGTGCATCTGGTCGAGCTGCGGTTGCGGGTGGCCGCGCTCCGGCTCGGGCAGGGCCTGGCCGCGTTCACCTGGACCGACGCGGCTATCGAGCCCGGGGTGACCCCTGTCCGGGCAGCGCATCTGACGGAGCTGAGAAGGGCGCTCGACGAGGTCTACGACGCGGCCGGGCGAGCCCGATTCGAATACACCGACGATCCCCTCGGTTCCGGCGTGACGGCGATCCGGGCGGTTCACTTCCTCGAGCTGCGAAATGCGATCGTGACGCTGGAGGGCGCGAACGGATGAGTCGCCCAACCGGTCGCCCCCGAGTTTCCCCGCTGCCCAAGCGGTATGGCGACATGGAGGCCGTCGAGGGCGTGTTCGGTGCGAACGTGGACTTCGCCCAGCTCATCAAGATGCACGGGCCGGCTCCGGAGCCGGAGGCCGAGCGGCGGGATGCTCGCGACGTACGACCACCCGACGCCGCAGAGCTTGCACACGGCGCCCGGCCTCGAGGCGTTCGCGTCGGCGTCGTCCGGCAGCCCACGGCTTCAACGTCGACACGGACGCCAGCGGACGGCTGGACTTCGAATTCGGCGGCCGGGACATCACCACGCGGGGGTTCCGTCCTTGCGAGAGTCTCACCAGCCCAGCGAGGCCTGACCGCGCAGCGCGTTGCTGGCCCCGCCCGCCATCGGGCTCTCGCTCCGGAGCGCGTCGACGCCCACCTCGACGTGCAGGCTGCCCGTCTCGAGCACCCCGAGGCCGTAGCCGACCCGGTAGTCCCGGCTGTGCTCCGACCTCGAGAAACCGACCCGCGGCGTCCCCACGAAGCGGCCGCCCACCGGCAGTCCGTAGCCGACCTCGCCGTCGAGCCGGTAGCCGTGCGCGCCGCCGCCCAGCGCCATGCCCGTCATCGTCTCGCGGCGCCACAGCGCGTCGGCCCCGCTCTGCGCCTGGCCGCCCCAGGACGGCGCCACCCGCGCGGTGACGCCCAACGGCGTCGACGGCGTCGGGTCGTAGCTCAGGGAGAACGCCATGCCCCGCTCGGAGAACCCCTCGGCCTGATGCACCAGCAGCGTCCGCACGTGCACGTCCACCGCCAGCCCCGTCCCTGAATCCGACAGGCCGAGGCCCGCGCCCACGTCCATGCCGGCGCCGGTCTCGGCGTCCCCGCCGTCGTAGCGCAGCCCCACCTCGACGCTCGGCCTGAGCGACAGCCGGCCGGCCAGCGCGACGGGGCGCGACCCTTCCAGCCCCAGGCGCCGTTGCCAGACGCTCGCCTCGGTGGCAGCCAGGCCGGCGATGGCGCCCGTGGCGGTGCGCGTCAGGCGCCTATCGGTCTCCACTGCCAGCATGAGGCCGCCCAGTTGCGACAGCGTGAGCAATTCGCTGCGGGCCCCGGCCGCCACCATGCTCAACGACAGCTCGGCCGTCATCGCCTCTTCGTTCTGCGGCGTCAAGGTCAGCACGCCGGCGCCGTAGCCCGCCGCCGCCCAAACCGACACGCGGTCCGTCAGATCGTAGCCCACCCAGGGGAACAGGCCGGTCAGCTTCGAGTCGATGTCGCCGCTGTTGACCGCCCCGCTGTAGCCGCCGCTGCCGCGGCTCATGGCCAGGGCCAGCCCGCTGCGCCAGCGCCGGGACACCCAGTCGATCCCCACCATGCCGGTCGCCACCTCGCCGGCCAGCGACAGCCCGCCGTCGCGTCCGTCGAAGCGCGACACGGCGCCCCGTCCCCACACCGCCCCGAAGCCGCCGCCCCCTTCGTCCGCGTTGCCGACCGTCAGCGAGAACGCCGACGAGGTGAACAGGTCGCGGGCTGCCGACGCCTGCTGCGGCGCGCCGCTGCTCGTCTGCTCGTCGGTCAGACCGGCGAGGGCCTCGAGCTCCAGCTGGAACGCGGCGGGGCCGCCAGGTTGCCAGTTGCCCCATTCTCGCGCTGCCTCTTCGCTGATGCCGCCGAGTTGATGGCCCGCCAGGGTGGCCTGGAAACCCGCCTGCGGCGCCACGCGCAGCCGCTCCTGCACGCCGTCGAGCACGTGCCCCGTCACCGTGCGTCCGAAACGCGCTACCCACGCCTTGACCCCCTCCGGGTCGGCAGCCGTGACCTTCACCGCGACGGTCTGGCTGGCCTCCGCGTCGTGGGGGTCGCGGGCCGTGACCGTCACCACCGCGGCGCCCGCCGCGACACCGGTGAGGGTGAACAGGTCGTCGACCACGCCGGCGGTCGCCACCTCGGGGTTGTCCGACATGGCCGCGAAGGTGAGCGGGTCGCCGTCGGGGTCATGGAAGTACGGCGTCAGGTCCAGCGGCTCGCTCGTCTCGCCTGCCAGCATGGTCCGCGGCGGAAGCCGCTGCGCCACCTCGGGCGCGGCTGTCGTCTGCACCGTCACCGTGTGGGCTGGCTGACGTGCTCGCCGTCGGGGTCGCGGGCGGTCACGATGACAATGGCCTCGCCTGCCGCCACGCCGCGGAGGATCAGCCAGTTGCTGCCCCGCGCCAGGTCGCCGACGGCGACGGCGGCGTCATCCGACACCGCCGTGTAGGTGAGCGGGTCGCCGTCGGGGTCATGGAAGTACGGCGTCAGGTCCAGCGGCTCGCTCGTCGTGCTCGCCACCACGGTCGGCGGCAGAAGCGGCTCGGCCGCCTCGGGCGCGGCGTTCGTCCCTGACGGCGTGTCCCGGCTCCCGCCGCCCCCGCCGCCGCCGCTGCCGCCGGCGGCCTCGTAGCCCTGGACGCCCCGGCATCGAGCTGGACCAGCCGGGCATTATGGCCGCGCTCGAAGCGTTGGTCGACCCGCTGACGCGCGGGGACCCGACCTCTCCGCTGCGCTGGACGTGCAAGAGTCGAGCGAAACTGACCGCGGCGCTGACCGAGCAGGGGTGGCGGGTGCACGACTTCCCGACCGACACCGGGGGCAAGGCGATTCCGTACGGCGTCTACGACATGGCGCGCAACGAAGCGTGGGTATCGATCTCGCGGTAGAATCGCCCGTCATGCGGCCGTGGGCGTCGCCTTGATCGCTTACGCATAGGCGGACGAAGAGTGTTTCACCAAGCCGAGTTGTTCTGCTTGGGGGCTGGTTTCGTAACGGCGGGCGTTCTGTTCTGGCGTGACCCGCCCGGCCCGCACGTCATCCGGTGACAACGACGGCGCCCGGCCGGGAGCGGCGGTCACGCGTGGGTGGAATCGTGGGCGAACCCGGCGCGTTCTGACAGAACTCCCAGTTAATCCGGGGTTTTTTCGCCATATTCGTGTTATCGCTGCCTTGACATTAACTACCGGGCCGGCATTGAAGTGAAGGCGTTCCAAGCGGTCGGCTCGGGACTTACTTCTCCTCTATCTGCCTGAGACAGAAGTTCATCCCGTACATCTCCTCCAGCATCGCTTCCCTGAATACACTGAATCTCGAGTCCGCCGGCAGCCTCCGATCCACCTCGTAGCGGGCTACGGTGCGCACGCCCGCCTTTTCGGCCCGGGCCACTGCCGCATCGATATCCTTGACGCCGAAGACGCTCAGGTAGGCGCCTTCCCCCTTCGTGGCCATGTCCCTTGCCGCCATGACAGCGGGATAGGCGGCCGCATCCGTCGCCGTCGTGTCGACGTTGTCGCTTGCCGTCGTCACGATCTCGATCCGGGCCTCCATTGCCAACGCCATGCGTATCCCGGAGGTCTCGCCTCCCAGGTACTCGAACTCCAGGCCAAGGGTCTCGGAGACTCGCTTGACCGCCGCCTCGAAGTTCTCCGGCTTGACGCGGATTGCCATGTAGTGGACCGAGTTCTCGTCGAGCGCGCCGTAGCCTTCCAGCCCTATGCCCGTTCCCGGATCCAGGTTCGGCAGCTGCCGCTCCTGGACCGGCAAGGCCGCGAGCCGTTGCCCCAGCGTCACGCCGCCAACCGCTACCGCGCTCTTCAGGAAACGTCGTCTGGAGGTAGACATCGCTGTTCCTTTCGATACCCTGCGGGCCCGTTACCCGGCAGCCCTCACCATAAGCAGTACCGACGGTCGAATCAAGCCCGCGCAGCAGCACGCCCATGAGCGCGCCACCCAAGAGTGGCCGGCAGTGGGGCCGGCAGCCCCGCGCTCCACGGAGAAAACCGTCTAGCAGCCCGAGGTGGAAGTCTCCACGCTCACGCGCAGTAGCGGAAGCGGTGATGGCTCGGTGACGAGGCGGTTTTCGCCCCAAACGGCCTCGAGAGCGTCGAGAGACGTCGCAGACAGCCCCACAGGTCACCCAACCGGCGAAATAGAGCCGAGAATACGACCGCAGCCCGGCCCTGAAGGCTCCGCGGCGCCAAGGCGGCGATTCGCTTCACGGCGCTGACGGAACGGTCCGGCGAGGCTCGCGGGGCGACGTGGGGCGAGGTCGGCATCGAGGCGCGGGAGCGGCGCGTGCCGGCGTCGCGGATGAAGGCGGGGGCGGAACATCGGGTGCCGTTGTCGGATGCGGCTGTGGCCGTGCTCGAAGGTATGAGGGCGCATTCAGCCCGTGGCAAAAGGCCCCGCTGCATTCGAGCGGCGATGCATCCCGTCTGACGGCGTTGCTCCTCGGTCGAATATGGCCAAAATGCTCCCTCGTCACGCCTTGTCAGCCGGGCGCCTCGCCGCTCTCGGTGCGACGCGGGGTTTCACCACGGACTGCTAGGAACAGCTGGACCCGGTTCGCTCCCCGCGAACCCACCCGGCCAGCATCTGCCACTCCGGGTCGTCACGACTCTGCCAGCGTCGCGGACCGTTGTGCGTGTAAGCGCCGCCGCCGTCGGGATGAAGGGGCTTCAGCAGAAACCGACTCTGCTCAGGGTTGCCCGGCGTGATCACGCGGGTGATCAGCCGATAGGCTCGCTGGGCCTCTTCGTCGCTCCACTCGTCGCCACGTCCGGGAGCCGGCGCGAAGCCGATGAGCCCCCCGGAATGGCAGTTGCTGCAGCGGAGCTGCCCTTCGCGCGGATTCGCGAAGACGGGCTGAACGCACGCGCGGAAGAACTCGAAGTCGATCTCGGGCTCCGGCGGAGGGACGAAGGCGTCCTCCGGCATGCTTCGAATCCAATCGAGCAGCGCAACGTACTCTGGGTCGTCAGCGGAGGTCCAGTAGGTCCCCCCAGTGTGAGTCAGTCCGCCCGCGTCGGGTGACAGGGGCTTCAAGAGCAGCCGGCTGCTCTCGGGGTCGGCCGTGTTGATGAGCTGGCTCACCACCTCGAAGTTGCGCATCGACTGCTCGCTGCTCCAGCCGGCATTGGAGTTCGGGGTCTCCAGACTGAAGCGCACGCTCGTCTGCCACGTGTGACACATCACGCACGACGCATAGCCTGAAGTCGTGCCCCCGCGGTCTTCCATGAAGACGCTCTCGACGGTGCCGCGATACGTCTCCAACTCGTCAGTGCTCAGGGTCTGGGCGGCGACCGGCGCGACAATGGCTGGCGGTAGCACCACGGCCGCCACCCCAGCCAGACAGCAGATCAGCCCCAGGCCGACTCTCGTCATCATGACGCCTACTCCTCCTCCGACGACCGCATGTTGGTGCCCTTGGGATTCACGCGGTCGGGGGGCAGGATGACGGTGCTGATGCGGGCCGGCCGCGAGCCGGTCGTGATGCTGGCGACCACCTCGAGCTTCTCGAGATCGACCGCCAGCGTCTGGTCAGTCCCGGACACCGCGACATACATGTATTTGCTGTCGGGTGTCGACGTCATCCAGTTGGCACTCGGGCCCACCTTGACGCCGCCAATGAACTCGAGGTCGGGCAGACTCCAGCCGTAGATGCGGCTGTCGAGCCGGCTCGAGGCCCACACGGCGGAACGATCCGCCAGCACCTCGAGACCGTGCATATCACCGGACTGTATCCCGTCGGCGTTCTTTTCCCACAAGGGCAGCTCGGGCGGCCACAGCATGTCGACGACCTCACGGCTCTCCCAGTCGATGACCCACACGGCGTTGATCCCGGTCGCCTGCGCGAAGATCCGTTTGGTCGACCCGTCGTCGTTTGCCTCGAAGGCCATCGGTCGCACCTCGTGGTGCGTCCGGCCGTATTGCTCGTATCCACTCAGCCCGAGCGCCCAGGCCACCGTGTCGGTCTCGGGGTCAATCACCTGGATCGTCGGATCATCCGGCCCGGCCTCGCCTCTGATACCGAGCACGATCCACCGTTCGTCAGGGGTCACGAAGACGTTGTGCACCGGATAGTGCACCTCGATACTCTTGACGGTCTCGTGCGTGTCGATGTCGATGACATCGACGAGCGCTGGCGCCGCCCGGTTCGGATCGACCTCGACCCCGGGGCCGAGTGGATTCGTCGACCGCCGCGCGATCCCCGCATAGATCTTCCGGTACTTCTTGTTGACCGCGACCTTGTTCGGTCGCTGCGACAGCTTGATCTGCTCGACCAGCTCGAGCGTCTTCGTGTCGAACACGTCGACCGTATGGTCCTGCTCGTTCGCGCAGTAGTAGTAGAGCGCGTCGGGATGCATCGTCAGGTTGTGCGGATTCGGACAACCTCTGATCAGCCCTACGACCTCGTTCAGCTCGGGATCGATGACGTGCTGGATGGTGCCCGCGTTGTTGCTCTGCAGGATCCGCACGACCACCCCGTCGTAGGAATCGAGCTGGGGCACCGCCTGTGCCGCCGCGGACGAGGCGAGAAGCAGATTGGCGACGACGACCCAGAGTGCGCGGCCGAAGAGTGAACCTGTCATCTGAACCTCCGTGTCATGGCCCATGGCGCACCGGACTGCTGCGCCGCACGCCCGCCCTGGTCCTGTCCGGACAGCCTATGATAGCGGAGACGGATGTCGCGCGTCCTGCCCACACGAAATCCTGAAGCGGCGCAATTGTAGGCGAGCGGACGAGGGAAGGACTCGATGTCGACGACATCCCGCCCCTACTTGCCGGAGCAGTCGCTGCTGTTGCCGCCCGATGTGCGGGAGTGGTTGCCCAGGGTCACTTGGCGCACCACGTGAGCGATCTGGTGGACGGGCTGGACCTGACGGCGTTCTACGCGCCGTACGAGCGGGACGGCCGTCGTAACGCGCCGTAAGACCCGCGGATGATGGTGAAGGTGCTGCTCTACGGGTACGCGACGGGGGTGTTCTCGTCGCGGCGGATCGCGCGGAAGCTGGAAGAGGACGTGGGGTTCCGGATGCTGGCGGCGGACAATTTTCCGCAGCATCGGACGCTGTGCGAGCTCCGGCGTCGGCATCTGACGGATTTCCAGGCGCTGTTCGTGGAGGTGGTCTGTCTGGCGCGGGAGTTGGGGCTGGCGCGCTTGGGGAAGCGGCGCTGCGGCCTGCCCGGGGCGCAAGCTGCTCGCGGCCGGGAACCACGACTTCAGCCGCAGCGGCGTGCCCGCCGTGGCTGGCGCTGATCATGTCGTCGTCGAGGATGTCGCTGGCTTCCCCACACATGCGGGGACAAAGCGTCTCGCACGACGCGCGACACGCTGGTAGCATCGGAACCGGACAGCATGGCCGCCTCGCCCGAGCGAGGCGCGGCCGATACTGCCCAGCGCAGGAGAATGTCCATGGCCACTACCGAACACGCCGTCAAGCTGACGTACGACGACTACTGCCGAACACCGGACGACGAGCGCTACGAACTGCTGAACGGCGAGCTGATGATGGTTCCCGCACCGAACACGAAGCACCAGTTGGTACAGGGCAAACTGCTCGGCGAGCTGGGGCGGTTCGCCCGAGGGCACGGACTCGGGAAGGTGCTGGGCGCACCTTTCGAGGTCGTGCTGTCGGACACGAACCTCGTGCAGCCCGACGTGCTGTTCATCTCGCGGGCGCGAGAGGACAGGCTGACCGAGCAGAACCTGCGGGGAGCACCCGACCTCGTGATCGAAATCCTCTCGCCATCGACGGCGAAGGTGGACGTCGGACAGAAGTACGACTTGTACGGCAGGCACGGGGTGCTCGAGTACTGGATTGTCGATCCGGTGGCCGAGACGATCGCCGTCCATCGGCAGCGGGACGGGGGCCTCGAACCTGTCGCGACGTTCGGGCGGGGCGAGAACTTGGCCACGGCCGTGCTCGAGGGGCTGGCGCTCGAGCTCGACGACCTCTTTGCGAGCTGAGGGAACCGCGAGCCACCCAGGTGATGGTCTCGGAGACGGCGGCGCGGGAGGACGCGCCTCCGGAAAAGGAGAACTGTGAGACTTGACGAACTCGCGAAGGAGGCCGGGTACGTCGACGCGGCTGAATGGCTGCAGTCTTACACCGACAGGCCATCGCGCAGCTTGGCGCTGCCGCAGGACGCCGACGCGAACGCGCTGTGCCATGAGGCGCAGCAGCACCCTGCGAAGGCGCCAGGGGACCATGCCCACGTCAGGGCGCCTATGACCAGAGAGTTCCCGTTGCGGTTGCTCCTGGTCCTAGTCGAGGACGTCGAAGAGGTAGCTGTACTTCAGGATCAGGCTGCGTCCGGCGCCGATCGGCACGTAGTCGAGGATGCCTTCCGTCTCGTTGTAGACGAGGAACAGCCCGGTGTTGGCGTCCTGGAGCCAGCCGAACCGGAAGTTCACGGACCAGAGCTCGGCGCTGTCGTTGTGCTGCAGCAGCGTCTGGAGGAACAGCCGCGGCGAGAAGTTGTAGCCGGCGCGCACGCTGGTCAGGTTGGTGGTGGTCTGGCCCGACGGCAGGTCGATGTCGTTACGGCTGTAGCTCAGCTCCAGGTTGAGCGTCTCGCCGGCGCGGGCGCGAATCGTCGGGCGGAGGGTCACGATCCGGCCGCCGAAGAACCCGGCGAACGTCGCGCGCACGCCGGCGCTGACCGGTGCCGAGCGGTTGTAGAAGAACGAGGGGATGACCTCGCTCCAGTCGTAGCGGCCGGGAGGAATCGCCAGGCCGGACACCGAGAACGAGTCGAAGACCGTCTCGCTGCGCATGTCGTAGGCGAGGCCGACCGACGAGCTGTCCTCGAACTCACCCATGAAGTGGTTGTGGACAAGGGTCGTCTCCATGACCCCGTTGAGGTTCCAGAAGCGCGTGAAGGTCACGTGCGGCCGCAGCTCCTGAAACTTGAGAAAGCCCTCCGGCCGTGACCTGTTGTTGATGGCGAGGTCGTACTTCCGGAACCCGCCGGGCCGCTGCAGGTAGCCGACCTCGGGATTGAAGTCCTCGCCGTTTTCCTGATAGCCGGAGCTGACGCGCCACATCTGGGACTCGTAGGTTCCCGAGAGGCTCATGGCGTGATCACGACCGTGGCGGCCCGGTGTCCTGGTTCGGCCGACGAACCCCTGCACGAGGCCGGCCTGGCCGATGCCCCACCGGCCGTCGAGGGCGTAGGTGCGGTTGTAGTCGCCTGCCGCGGCTCGCGGTCCGGTGGCTTGCCGGTTGATGAAGAGCCCGCCGATGCTCGATCGGTTCGGGAGGTCCCGGCGAAGGCGGGTGACCGTGAAGTTGTCGGCTGCGCCGCCCGCGTCCGGCGTCTCGGTCTGCATGTTGAGAAAGCCGACCGTGAGGGTGTCGGAGACCTTCCCGGAGAGGCGGGCGCCGGCGCGGATGGGGATCGGGGCGCCGGCCTCGCTGATCCCGATCCGACGACTGAAGAAGAGTTCCGTCTGCCCCAGGCCGCGCCCGCTGGCCGAAGCCGCGTTGACGGTGAACGCCCCGGCGTTCTCCAGGAAGAACGGCCGTTTCTCGGGGAAGAACAGGTTGAAGCGGTCCAGGTTGATCTGCTGGTCGTCCACCTCGACCTGCGCGAAGTCGGTGTTGTAGGTGGCGTCGAGCGTGAGGCCTGAGGTGACGCTGTACTTGAGATCCCCTCCCGCGTCGCCGAGCGCCAGCGGCGCCCGGCCGGGGACGGCGTCGCGCGTGACCATTTCGCCGACCAGGTAGGGCGTCAGCTGCAGGTTGCTGGGGCGGTTGGCCGGTACCCGCAGCCCGCTCAGCTGGCCGGCCAGCGAGACGCGGTAGAGGTTGAACTGGCGCGGCAACGGTGACCAGTAGGCTGTCTCGTTCCGCCGCCGGATGTTGCGCTGGAAGTTCACTCCCCACGACTGGCTCTCGCGCGCCGGGTAGCGGATAGTCCGCAACGGAATGGCGAACTCGGCGCTCCATCCGACGCGGGAGACCCTGGTCCGGACCTGCCACGCCCCGTCCCAGTTCAGATTGAACCCTCCCGCGTCGCCGCGCGAGAATTCGCCCCCGCCGCTGGTTCCGAACCCGCCCCGGCGGCCGCCTTCGTTGATCACCTGCCCGTCGTACTCCTGACCTGCCGGGCTGGTTCCGAAGACGAATCCGTTCTGCCGGTCACTGAACGTATCCAGGACCACCATGAAGCTGTCGCCGTCGGTGAGCGCCGAGTCGCGCCGGCTGTCGGCGACGATGATCGACGACGGGTCCCTGTCGTAGCAGACGACGCCGAAATAGATGGTGTCGCGGGTGTAGACGATGCGGACCTCGGTCCGCTCGGACGCCGGCTCGCCTTCGTCGGGCGCGGTCTGGCGAAAGCCGGTCGCCGGGTCCGCGACGCGCCACGCGGCGTCGCCCAGCACGTCGCCGTCGAGGATGGGGGCGTCCTCGACGGCGCTGGCGGCGACCTGCTTGATCGAGAGCGCGGCGCCGAGCCCGAGACCGGCCGCGCGCGGCGGGGGCGACGATTGGCCGTCGTCGGTCGGCTCGGCGGTCACTGGCCCGAACGACGACTCGTCGGCCTCCGGCGCGGCGGAAGTCTCCTGGGACTGGCCCGCGGCCGGCGAGACCGGGATCGTCGCGAGCACCGCGAGGACGAGACCGCAGGTCAGGCGCCGCGAGGCGCAGACGCGGCGGATGCTCATCGGATGTAGCCGGGCCGCTGCAGGCATTTGCGGCTGCTCCGGGCTCGGACCCTCGGCCGCCATGCCGCGAAGCCCCACGCTCCCCTGGCGTTGCAAGTCCAACCAGTCTACGAGACCTGGGAGGATGACGCCAAGCCCGCTGGCCATCGCCGCGCCGCGGGGGGCGCTCGGCGTATCATGGGCTACGTGATCGCCGCCTCCCAGCGCGGCTGACGGCGTTGCGCGGCGAAGGGTTGGAGGTGAGTGGTGCTCGCAGGTCATGCCCGGCGTCGCGTCCGGCTGGTGGCGCTCGCGCTCCTGGCGGGCGCCGCGTGGCGTGTTGACGGCCGGCAGGCGGATTCCGCCGCCTCGACCCCGGCCGTCCAGCTGCTCACCGGCGCGCGCGTAATCGTCGGCGACGGGAGCGTCATCGACGAGGGTGCGGTCCTGGTCCGCGGTGATCTCATCGTGCGCGTCGGGACCGCCGGCGAGGTGCCGGCGCCGCCGGGGGCGAGCGTCGTCGACCTGACCGGGCGCACGGTGATGCCGGCGCTCGTCAACACCCACGCGCACCTCGGCTGGGAGCGCTACACGAGCTGGGGCTCGGGGAACTTCACCCGCGAGAACCTCATCGACCATCTGCATCGCCACGCCTACTACGGCGTCGGCACGATCATCTCCACCGGCAGCGACCTCGAGGACATCGCCCTCGAGGTCCGGCAGGCGCAGCGGGTGGGCGAGGTCGGCGGCGCCCGCTACCTGGTGTCGCCCGGCCTGGGGATCCCCGGCGGCGGGCCGAACCCCCGGTTCACGAACGACGCCGGATGGTGGGGGCTGCACGGAGTGAGCAGTCCCACCGAGGCGCGCGAGGCCGTGCGGGCCGAGGCCGCGCGCGGCGTGCGCATCCTGAAGATCTGGGTGGACGCGCGCGACGAGCAGCGGGGCGCGCGGGTGAAGCTCCATCCGGACATCTATGCGGCCATCCTCGACGAGGCCCGGGTGCAGGACGTGCGGGTGATCGCGCATGCGACCACCCTGGAGGACCACAAGCGGCTGCTCGCGGCCGGCGCCCGGCGCTTCATCCACATGCCCTACGACACGGCCGTCGACGACGAGTATCTCGCGCTGGTCGCCGCGCGCAACGCCTTCATCGTGCCGACGATCGGCATGGTCACCCGGCGCGAGCCGTACCGGCGGCCGGCGTACGACGACCCCTTCTTCCAGGAGCAGGTCCCGGAGGAGGTCGTCGCGAGGCTGCGCGACGCCGCGGCCGGTGCGGCTGCAGCCGCCTCCGCCCGGACCGCCGCGGACGAGGCGCGGGCGCGCCGGATCCGCGACAACTTCCTGCGCCTGCACGGTCACGTCATCCTGGGCACCGACGCCGGCGCGGTGGGCGACTTCTTCGGCTACGCGGACCACCTGGAGCTGGAGCTCTTCGTGCGGCTGGGCATGACCCCGGCCGAGGCGATCGCGGCCGCCACGACCCGCGCGGCGCGGGCGTTCGGGCTGATCGACACCGGGGCCATCGAGGCGGGACGGCGCGCCGACCTCCTGGTGCTCGACGCCGACCCGCTCGACGACATCCGCAATACGCGGCAGATCGCCGCAGTGTATCTTCGGGGCGTCGAGGTCGACCGGGCCGCCCTGCGCGCGCGGTGGACGGACTGAGCGGGGGGCTGCCTTGTCGAACTGGTCGAAGAGCACCTGGTACTCCATTGCCGGCGCGCTGGTCGGCATGGCGGCGTCGTTCTACGTCATCACGGCGCCCTACGAGCGGTTCCCCGGCGTGGTGATCGGCGGCGAGCTGACGCCGCCGCCCGCCGACTGGACCACCGTCAACGACCACGACGTGGTGCTGATGAAGCTCGCCGGGTTCCCCCCGTTCGTCATCCGCATCGTCTACTCGACGGACGCGGGCGGTATCATCACCGCCACCCGGCCCGACGGCGGCTACTGGGCCGGGCGGGTGCGGGGCGGTCGGCCGGACGGCTGGATCCGTCTCGGCGACGCGACGTATGCGCTGACGGCGACCGAGATCCTCGGCCCGGCGCGGATCCCGCATCTCGAGAGCTTCGGCGAGAAGGCCGGGATACCCATGGGGTACGACTTCGACGGCGAGGTCGTTCCCGGCGTCAACGAGCCGCTCCACACGTGGGAAGTGTTCTACTGGACGCCCCGGCAGTGACGGGCGCCGATTCCGGAGGAGGCAGCATGGGCTCAGCTCGATCGGCGCTATCACGGACCGGCTGGGCGGCGGTGGCCTGCGCGGCGCTCGTCGCCGCGGCCGATGTGCCGGGCCGGGCCCAGAGCCAGGACTTCGTCCCCGTCACCGATGCCATGCTGCAGGACCCCGATCCGGCGGACTGGTTGATGTGGCGGCGGACGCTCGATGGGTGGGGCTACAGCCCGCTGGACTCGATCACGCGCGAGAACGTCGGCGATCTGCGCATGGTCTGGTCGCGCGCGCTGCATGCCGGCACGCAGGAGGGGACGCCGCTGGCCTACGACGGCGTGCTGTACATGCCGAACCCGTTCGACGTCATCCAGGCCATCGATGCGGTCACCGGCGATCTGCGCTGGGAGTACCGCCGCGACCTCCCCGACGACCTCGACGACTACCTCTTCGCGGTCGCCACCAACCGCAACGTCGCCATCCACGGGCACCTGATCATCGACAACAGCGCCGACGACCATGTCTACGCGCTCGACGCGACGACGGGCGAGCTGGCGTGGGAGACCGAGATCCTCGACTACCGCACGCAGCCGGCCAACCAGACTTCCGGCCCGATCGTCGCCGACGGCCGGGTGGTCTCGGGCCGCAGTTGCATGCCGCAGGGCGGCCCGGACGCCTGCGTCATCACGGCCCACGACGCGGCGACGGGCGCCGAGCTGTGGCGCAGGCGGTTGATCCCCGGCCCCGGCGAGCCTGGCGACGAGACATGGGGCGGCGTGCCGTTCGAGCAACGCGCGCACGTTGGGGCATGGATGGTGCCGAGCTACGATGCCGAGCTGGACCTCGTCTACGTCGGAACCTCGGTCACCTCGCCGGCCCCGAAGTTCCTGCTCGGCGGCACCGGCAACACGCACCTGTACCACAACTCGACGCTCGCCCTCGACGGCGCCACGGGCGAGATCCGCTGGCACTACCAGCACCTGAACGACCACTGGGACCTCGATCATCCGTTCGAGCGCCTGCTGGTCGACACGGCGGTGGCGCCGGATCCCGCCGCGGTGAGCTGGATCAACCCGCGCCTGCGCCCGGGCGAGCAGCGCAAGGTCGTCACGGGCATCCCGGGCAAGACCGGCGTGGTCTACACGCTCGACCGCCAGACCGGCGAGTTCCTGTGGGCGACGCCGACCATCACTCAGAACGTCATCAGCGACATCGACGGCGCTACCGGCGAGGTGCAGGAGAACGCGGAGCTCGTCTTCACGGGGATCGGCCAGGAGGTCCTCGCCTGCCCGACGTGGCTCGGCGGCAAGGACTGGGAGGCGGGCGCGTACAGTCCGCTGACCAACACGATGTACTTCCCGCTCCGCAACGCCTGTGCGCGGATGATGGCGACGCCCCCGCGGGAGGACGACCTCGGGTCCCGGCTGTACTCGCTGGCCGTGCGCAACCAGTTCGCCCCGGGGTTCGACCAGCTCGGCACGGTGCGCGCGATCTCCGTGGAGACCGGGGAGACGGTGTGGCAGCACGACCAGCGCGCGATGACGATGTCGCTCGTCACCACGGGCGGCGGCCTCGTCTTCGGCGGCGACGCCAACGGTCGCTTCCGGGCCTTCGACCACGAGACGGGCGAGGTCCTCTGGGAGATCAACCTCGGGTCGCCGGTCACCGGGTTCCCGATCACGTATGCCGTCGACGGCCGGCAGTACGTCGCGGTGAGCACCGGCGTCGCCGGCACGTCGGGAGGCCTGGCGGTGCTGACGCCCGAGCTGCGCCCGAGCCTGGGCAACAACCTCTTCGTGTTCGCGTTGCCTTGACGCTCGACTGGATGTCGGTGCCTGGAACCGGCGACGCCGCCGTAGGAGCCGCGTGAAGATCGTTCACTTTGCCGACCTCCACCTGGACGCCGGCTTCGCGTGGGCGGGTGCCGATGGCAAGGCGGCGCGACAGCGGCGGCAGTCGTTGCGCGACTCGCTGCGACGCATCGCGGCACTGGTGCGCGACGTCGATGTCGGGGCGCTGTTCTGCGGCGGCGATCTCTACGAGCACGACCGCGTCACGCCCGACACCGCCCGGTTCCTCCAGGCGACATTTGCCGATCTCGCCCCCCGCCCGGTTTATCTCGCACCGGGCAATCACGACTGGTACGGCCCGGACAGTCTCTACGCGCTCGTCGACTGGAGCCCGAACGTCCGCATCTTCATCGAACCGCGCCTGAAACCCGTGAGCCTCGCCGACGGTCTGACCCTGTGGGGCGCCGCGCACTGCGCACCGGCGAACACCGGCAACTTCTTCGACGGCTTCCGGGCAGACTCCCCGGGCGTGCACGTGGCCCTCTGCCACGCCGCGGAGCGGACCGGGCTGGCGGAGCAGGGCGGCGACAAGCAGCCGCACGCTGCGTTCGACGCCGAAGACATCGAGCGTGCCGGCGTGGCGCATGCCTTCCTCGGCCACTATCACCGGCCGCGGGACGCGGCGCGACACACCTATCCCGGCAACCCGGATCCGCTGGCGTTCGGAGAGGACGGCGAGCGCGGCGCGCTGGTGGCGACGATCGCCGCGGACGGCACGCTGACCAGGCAGCGGCACGACGTCGCGACGACGGCGGCGCACGACCTGCGGCTCGACGTCACCGGCTGCGCCTCGCAGCAGGATGTGCGCAACCGCCTGACCCAGGCGGCGGATGGTCGGCACGGCGTCGCGCGGCTGACCGTCGAGGGCGAGCTGCATCCCGAAGTCGACCTCCGGGAGGAGGATCTGCGGCAGGCGCTGCACGAGCTCTTCGACGCGGCGCAGGTCCGCTTCGAAGCGCTGCACGTCGGCTATGACATCGAGGAGATAGGCCGGGAGCCGACGGTGCGGGGCCAGTTCGTGCGCGACGTGCAGGCGGCCGGCCTGCCGGAAGACGAAGCGCGGCGCGTGCTGGCGGCCGGCCTGCGCGCGCTCGCCGGCCGGGACGACCTGGAGACGCTCTGACCGATGCGGTTCGAATCCGTTCGCGCGCACCCCTTCGGACCGTTCGACGACGACACGCTGAGGCTGGCGCCGGGACTGAACATCGTCTCCGGGGCGAACGAGGCGGGCAAGTCGACCTGGCACGCGGCGCTCTACGCGGGACTCTGCGGCATGCGGCGCGGCAAGGGTGCGGGCACCACGCAGGACAGGCGGTTCCGGGACCGCCACAGGCCGTGGAACGGCACCGGCGACTGGGCGGTCTCCGCCGTGGTGGCGCTGGAGGACGGCCGCCGCGTCGAGTTGCGCCACGACCTCGCCAACCAGGTCAACTCCAGCGCTGTCGACGCGGACCTGGCCAGTCGCGACTACTCGAACCAGGTCATGTACGACGGCGCGCCCGACGGGTCGAGCTGGCTCGGACTCAACCGCAGGTCCTTCCTTGGCGTGGCCTGCGTCCGCCAGGCGC
This sequence comes from Vicinamibacterales bacterium, assembly GCA_963665465.1. GTDB lineage: Bacteria > Acidobacteriota > Vicinamibacteria > Vicinamibacterales > UBA8438 > JAAXGX01. The sequence continues at coordinate 186,464 of OY762226.1, read as the reverse complement.
AGATCCTCGAGCTGTTGAACGACGCCGACGCGCTTCAGGACGACCTGCAGCGCTCCGCGGCGACCGCCGGAACCGACGAGACCGCCGCCCGCGCCCTGGAGCTGCTCGCCAAGTACCGCAGTGCGCACGTGGGTTCCGAGCACGCGCCGACGAAGCCGCTGCGGAGCTCCCGCCAACGGGTGGACACCGCGAGGTTGGCCCTGGAGCGGACGCGGGAAGCCCAGGCTCGCCATCTTGCCGACCAACGCGATCTCGAGCGGCTGGGGCGGGAGGCGGAAGCGAAGGAGGTGGAGGCCGCGGCGCTGCGGGCGGCACGGGCGGGGGAGGCTGCCGCCGCCGCCGAACGCCGTGCGGTTCAGGCCGCGGATATCCCGGCTCTCGTTCCCAACCGGACGCGGCGCACCGGCGCCGCAGGGCCCGAGCCGTGGCCGGCGGCCGCGTTCCGCGCGGCGGCTCCGTATCTCGGGGCGGCCGCCGTGGCGGCCGGCGGCGGACTGCTTCTGACCGACTCGGTCGTGCCCGGCCTGCTCACCGTCGCCGCAGGCCTCGGGTGTCTGACGTGGTGGTGGCTCGCGAGGCGCCGAGCCGCGGCGGATGCGGAAGCCGCGGCAGATGCGAAACAGCTCGCTGCGGACCTTCAGGCCGAAGCCGACCGGCTGCTCGCAGAGGCCAAGGTGCTGGCCGGGCAGGTGGACCCGAGCGCGCTCGCCAAGGCACGCCGCGCAGCGCCGGACCGGCTCGGCGCCGCCGAGCAGGAGGCCCGCACCGCGCGCGCGGCCCACGACAACGCCCGGGGGCAGCTCGATCAGCTAGCCAGGGACCTGCCGAGCCTGGCGGATGCGGAGGACAAGCTGGCTGCCGCCAGGAGCGAGCTGGAGCGGGTCGAGCGCCTGGACCGGACGCTGGCCACGACCAGCGACTTCCTGAAGCGCGCCGAGGAGCGGGTCCATCGCAGCGTTGCGCCCGTGCTTCGCGCGACCCTCCTCGAGTGGCTGCCCGGGGTCACCGACGGGCGCTACGCCGACTGCAAGGTCGATCCCGAGTCCTTGCAGGTAGAGGTTCGCGCCGCCGCCGGCACCTGGCACGCCGCCGGACTTCTCTCCCACGGCACCGCCGAGCAGATCTACCTGCTGTTGCGCCTGGCGCTGGCGCGGCATCTCGTCACGGACGGCGAAGTCTGCCCGCTGATTCTGGACGACGCGCTAGCCGCGAGCGACGCGGCGCGCAAGGAGGCGCTGCTGGAGACCCTGCACGCGGTCAGCGCCGATACCCAGGTGATCCTGTTCACGCACGAGGAAGACGTGCAGGCCTGGGCGCGGCGGCGCCTGTCGGGGCCGCGCGACCTCCTGACCGAGCTGCCCCGGCCAGGCTGATCTCAGGGCAGCGCCGCGGCGCCGGTTCCTTTTGCGATCCCCGCACGTCGCGCTTCCACTGTACATGTGATGTGCATCGGCTGACATGAAATGACCTGCCGCGCCGGGCGGGCAGTGCGAGCAACACCTGCTCATCAGCGCAACCAGTCTTGATACCGCCGCTTGCAGGGATGCCCGCCGGCTGGCACCGTCCGTGCACTGTCAGGGGTCGATCGCGGCGATCCCGAACCGGAGCGCGAGGCGTGCACCCGGGCGCGGCATCTCCGAAGGGCGCGATGGGGATGCGTCGCGCCGAGCGGGCGGAAGGAGGCGAGAGGATGGCCATCAGCCCTGAGCTGGTCGGTTTCGTCCGGGAGGGGCTCGACCGGGGGCTCCCGCGGGAGCGGATCGCGGACATCCTGACCCGCGCGGGGTGGCCGCCGGACCAGGTGCGGCGGGCGCTGGCCGGATTCGCCGACGTCGAGTCTCCGATCCCGGTCCCGCGGCCGACTGTCTCGACCCGGCCGCGCGAGGCGTTCCTGCACGTCGTGATGTTCACGGCGCTGTTCGTCAGCGCCTTCAGCCTGGGCGCGGTGCTGTTCAGGCTGATCGAGCTCGCGCTGCCCGACGCCGCCGGCCCGCCCCCGGAGGTGAGCCGCGAGCTGCTCCGATTGTCGGTGTCGGCGCTGGCGGTGGCGAGTCCGCTGTTCGCCTTCGTCGCCCGGATCATCCGTCGCGACGTCGAGGCCCGGCCCGGCTCCCGCGCGTCACGCATCCGGCTGCAGCTCACCTACTTGACGCTCTTCGTCGCTTCGTGCGTTCTGGTAGGGGCCGCCACGGCCCTCGTCTACAGCTTTCTCGGCGGCGAGCTGACGCTGCGCTTCGTGCTGAAGTCGATGACGGTGGCTGCGATTGCAGGCGGGGCGTTCGGCTACTACCTTCGGGATCTGCGCGGGGCGGAGCGGGAGCCCGGGGACGCGCGGGCGACGCGTCGCCGCGATCCCGTTCCGGCCCTCGCCGCCGTTGCGGCCGCGGTGGCGCTGGCCGCAGGCCTGGCGGCGCTTGGTTCGCCGACGGGCCGGCGCCTCGAGCGCCTGGACGCACGGCGGGCGCAGGACCTCGACGCCATCTCGCGGGCCATCGACCGCTACGAGGCGACGCACGAGCGGCTCCCCGCGAGCCTCGACGAGCTGCAGCGCGGCTCCGACGTGCAGGTCGCCATCACGGATCCGGTGACGCACGCGCCGTACGGCTACGAGGCCGGCGCAGAAACAGCCTACGAGCTGTGCGCCACCTTCGAGCGGACCACCGTCGCGCGCGAGCTCCGCGGGGGCGGGGGACAGCCGTTCTCCCGGCACGAGGCGGGCCGCCACTGCTTTCCGTTGCGGGCCGATCCGGAGCGGGGCGGGTGATGTCCGTCGCGACGGCGGCTCTGCCCGTCGGCGGGTGGCGAGAACCGGCATCGCCACCGTCACGAGGCGGGCGGGCGCCCGTGTCGTCCAGCCGCTCCCGACGGGGATGCATGCTGCTCCCGATCCTGTTCTGCCTGGCCTGCGCCGCCGAGGGCAACGCGCAGCCGGCCACGACGCAAGGCTGGGCATTCGGCCTGGGCACCGGCGCGGCGGCGGTCTCCTTCGGGAGCGATCCGGGCGACGGAGCGGCACTCGTCGGCTTCTGGATCGGCTACGGCCTCAACCGGATCGTCACGCCGTATGTGGGCGGGGCGTACGCGGACATCAGGAGCCGCGGGGTCGAGGCATTCGACAGACTGACGTTCAGCCACGTCGACCTTGGTGTGCGGCTGCACCTCGCCGGCCGCCGCCGGTGGGTGCCCTACGGCGATCTCGGGCTCACGTTCTGGCGGGTCAGCGATGTCCTCCGGGACGGCCAACCTGCGACCACCCACTTGACGAGCGCGCCGACCCTCGGCGTCGGGGGCGGCCTCGCCATCTACCTGTCCGAGTCGTGGGCCCTCGATCTGAACGTCAAGGCGGCCAGGGGTACGTTGTCGGGAGCCGCGGCGCCTCTCGACGCCGCGTCGTTCCGTCTCGGCGTCGGTCTCGCGTGGTGGCCGTAGGCGACGATGTCCGGGCTAGGTCGGGGGCTGGTTCGGGCCGCCGGTCGTCAGGCGTTCGAGCAGGTCGGCATCGATCGAGCGCTTGACCGTGCGCCGGTCGAGATCGAGTCGGCGAGCGGTTTCCTGATAGCTTCCGGTCGTCGCGTAGACGCGCGTGCAGTAGCGCCGGAGCAGCTCCTTCGCCGTCAGGCCGCCGTCACGCCATGCCGCCGCGACATCGTCGGCCGCATCCTGCGTCCGTGAAGCGGTCCGGGGCGTGTACCGCTTGCGCACCAGCACGTTGCGGACGCACTGCTCGAGCTCCCTCACGTTGCCGGGCCAGGCATAGTCCGGACCGAGATCCCGCTCGACGCAGTCCAGCACCTCGGCGGCCAGATCGGCTGCCTCGTCGGCACCGATCACGCGCTCGCAGACGAACAGGACCAGGTTGCGGAGCTCGCCGGGCGAGTCGCGCAACTGGTCGCGGAGCGACGGCGTCTCGATCAGGTCGGCGCACAGGCGGTAGTACAGGTCTTCCCGGAAACGGCCGGCGCGCATCTCGGCGCCCAGGTCGCGGTTGGTTGCGGCGATCAGCTTCCCCTTGAACTCGCGCGGCGTCGTTTCCCCGATCCGTTGAAACTCGCGGGTCTGCAGGACGCGCAGCAGCTTGACCTGAATCGACGCGTCGAGCTCGCCGATCTCGTCGAGCAGCACGGTGCCGAACGGCGGGCACGACTCGAGCCAGCCGACGCGATCCTGGAGCGCCCCGGTGAAGGCGCCCTTGCGGTGCCCGAACAGCTCCGATTCGATGAGCGTCGGCGACAGCGCCGACAGATTGAGGGCGTGAAACGCCCCCTCGAGATTCGTCACGAACATTTCCCGCTGCGGGTCGAACGGGACGTAGCGGGAGAGCGCAATCGCCCGGGCGACCAGCTCCTTGCCGGTTCCGGACGGTCCGGTCACGAGCGTGGTGACGTCGTGCATCCGACGGTAGAGCGAGCGCCGGTAGCGACGCATGTCGTGCGTGAAGATCGATTGCCACGCGTTCCCCCGCAGCTTCGCGGCGGGCTGCGACGCGCCGATGATGTTGCGGAAGATGAGGTCGAACGCGCGGCGAACCTGGAAGAAGCAGGCGAGCAGGTGCGCCGGCTCCGGGTCCCACGGCCACCGGATCCCGTCGAGGTGCATGTAGTGCCGTACGTCCCGACAGAACCGCCGGTAGCATGCCAGCCGACGGCCGCCGCGCTGCGGGTCGACGTGGACCTGGTGCAGGTCGCGCTCGTAGCGCCAGTACAGCACCTGGGCCACGACGTAGGAATACAGCGCGAGCTCCTCGCCCGTAGCGGATCCCGGCCGGAGCAGGCGCTCCCGGGCGTCCGACGCCACACGCTCGGCGACCGACGCCAACTTCTCGAGGGCCGGATGCCCCTGGTAGCCTGCCTCGAGACTCCACACCGCCCCGCGCGAGACGCTGTCGGCCCCGAGAATCGAGCGTTCGATCTCGATGAACTCGGCGTCGAACGGATTGCTGCAGGCCAGCCGCGCCAGCAGCTCCGCGGTTCGACGCGCCTTCGGCGGGAATAGCGACAACGATCACAAGGTGTACGTCGATGGACATTTCATGTCAATCGGCAAGGCCGCGGCTCGCCGTCGATCAGGGCGTCGATACCGTGGGGTGCCGGGCTCGCGAACGATGTCGTCATGCGGCCATCCGGATCACCGCTCAAGCGCCCGCCGCGTCGTAGAGCAGCTTGACGCCGATGACGAGCAGGGAGGCGTGGACGACCCGAAAGAAGAGCTCGTCGTCGACCCGGTCGTGCAGGTAGCGGCCGAGGAAGACCCCGACCGGCGCCAGCGGCAGCAGCACCAGCGACGTCAGCAGGTTGTCCGTGGTCCACTGGCCGAGCCAGTAGTAGGGGCCGACCTTCGACCAGTTGACCACGAAGAAGAACAGGACGCTGGTGGCCTGGAACGTCGTCCGGTGCATCCGCTGCGGCAGCAGGAACGCCTGCAGGGGCGGCCCGCCGGCGTGGATCGAGAAGCTCGTGAAGCCGGCGGTGGCGCCCCACAGCAGGCCGAGGCCGGGGTGCGGCGGACGCGTCCCGCCGCCCGGCCGGTGCCGGAAGTACTGCGCCGCGTAGGCGAGCGCGACGACGGCCACGAGGACCCGGAGCCCGTCGGCGGAGATGGCGCGGGCGGTCGCGAAGCCCAGGAGCGTGCCGAGCATGGCGGCCGGCAGCAGGATCCTGAGATTCTGCCGGTCCCAGCGGCGCCAGTACGCGCGCAGCGCCAGGACGTCCATCACCATCAGGATCGGCAGCATGACGGCCGCCGCCTGGAACGGGCTGACGACCATGGCCATCAGCGGCACGCCGACGACGGCGACGCCCCCGCCGAACCCGCCCTTGGCCATCCCGACGACGAGCACCGCGGCGACCGCGGCGAGATAGAAGTACGGATCGGCAATCATCGGGGCGAAGCGTACCCGACAAACGGCACGACGCGCCGGTGCGGCGTCGAGCTACCTCGCCAGGGCCAGAACCGCGGTTCGCAGCTGCTCCACGTGAGCTGCCTCGATTCCGGTCACGCCCGCGACGATGGCGCTGTCGGTGCAGGTGGGCCGCGGCTGCTGGCGGACGACAACGACCTCCTCACCAACTACGCAGGTACACCCGGCGACCAGCGACGGCGGCGCTGGAGCACCCGGGTCGTGTTCCTCGATGAACTGGCTCAGCCTTTGGCCCAGGTGGCGCTGTACAGTTCGTCTCGACCTGTTCTCTACCTTGACATGCACCCGGATTCGTGGCGAGACTGCGGAACATCGAGCTCGTGAACAGCGGGAGGTGCAAGATGGCGCGCAGATGTCTCGTGGGGCTGTGTCTGGTGGTCGCGGCGGCGTGGCTGTTCCCGGCGGGGGCCGCGGGGCAGGCGCAGGAGGCCGGGTCCGACGGCTGGACGGCGTCGCGCACGGCGTGGGGCGACCCGGATCTCGAGGGCGCCTGGTCATTCGCGACCATCACGCCGCTGGAGCGGCCCGGACGGCACGCAGGACGGGACCGGCTGACCGCCGAGGAGGTCACCGCCCTCAACCAGGATGCGCTGACGCGAGGCGACCAGCCGCCGCCGCCCGGCGACACGGGGGCCTACAATGCGTTCTGGTTCGACCGGGGCGAGTCGACGGGGCGGACGTCGCTGATCGTCGATCCCCCTGACGGCCGCATTCCGTTCACGGCAGTCGGGAGCGCCCGGCGCGATGCCCGCCGGGCCCTGCTCGAGCGGCCGGCCCACGGCCCGGAGGACCGCACGCCCGGCGAGCGCTGCGTGCACCACTCGAAGGCCGGCCCGCCGATGTCGGCAGGCGGCTACAACAACCACCTGCGGGTGCTGCAGGCCCCCGGCCATGTCGTGATCTGGACGGAGCAGAACCACGACGCGCGCATCGTCCCGCTGGACGGGCGCCCGCGGATCGCCGACGCCATCCGCCAATGGATGGGCGACTCGCGCGGCCGGTGGGAAGGCAACACGCTGGTCGTCGAGACGACCAACTTCAACGGCAAGGCTGCGTATCAGGGCTCCGCCAACGGCATGCAACTCGTGGAGCGCTTCACCCGCACAGCCCCCGACACCATCCGCTACACCTACACGGTCTCCGACCCGGAGACCTACGCCCGGCCGTGGACGGCGTCGATCGACCTCCAGCCGATGGACGGCGACCTGTACGAGTTTGCCTGCCACGAGGGCAACTACGGCATGGAAGGCATCCTCGCCGGCGCGCGGGCGGACGAGCGGAGGACCGCGGCGCGGTAGGGAACGGCGTCGGGCGTTCTGGCAGCGACGGCCGGCATCTGATCCCAGGTCCGGCCGTCCAACGTCCGGCCCGTGCGCTTCTTGTACAACCCTCCCCACTGCTTGAAGAAGAACGGTACGTTGCTCCGCACGCACGTGTCCCGGATCGCCCGGACCCATGCGGGTCGCATTGGGCGCGCCCCCGGTCCCGATTCACCACCGGCGATCACCCAGTCGATGCCGGTCAAGGCCAACCCCGGCAATGGACCCAGCAACGGTTCGAGCGACAGGAATCTGGTGCGAGCCCCGGTCGCGGCCAGCGGTTCGAGGCGTGCGAGCCACTGCTCCGACTCAATGGTCACGCCAAGCCAGATGTTCGGCGTCCAACGCAGCCGGCCCTCGAGCGAACTGACCCGCTCGGGCCGCTTGGTCAGGACCTGGAACGTGTGCCGCGAGGCTTCATTCATGGTTGCGAACACGGCCTCGATGAACGCAGCCGGCACGGACGGGTGGAACAGATCCGACATCGAGTTCACGAACACCAACCGCGGCCGCCTCCACCGGCGTGGTTCGTCCAGAGCGTCGGCGTGAACGGCAACTTCAAACCCTTGGCCATACTTTCTCACGCCCATGGCGCGCAGTCGCTTCGCCATTCGCTCCGCGTAGCAGTGCGCGCACCCGGGGCTGACCTTGGAGCACCCGGTCACGGGATTCCACGTTGTCTCGGTCCATTCGATGCCGGAGCGAGTTGCCATCGCTACATCTTGTCCAGGATGTGATTCGCTATGCGTTTCGCCACGGGGATCCCGTGCGGATTCCCGACACAGAATATGAACTCGAACAGTGGTGACTCCATGGAGCTGACCAGGCGCTTCGACTTGCGCAGGAAGCGATCGCCGAACAGACCCGCCAGATTCTCCTTGAACAGGATCCAGGTGTCGAGCGCGTTGAAGCTCGCAATCCGCTTCAGGGTGGTCCACTCGACCTCAGTCGCGAACGGATCCAGGAACAAGACACCTCGGCACGTGCTCCAATCCGTTCGAAGACCGCCCAAGACACTATTCACCTCCCCCTGCTCTATCGCGATCCTCCTCTTGGGATGGGCCAGCCGGAGCTTTTCAAGCTCGGCGCACCGGGCAGGATGTCTCTCGATGAACATCAACTCGTCGAAGGGCTTGTCACAGACTCGGAGAGCCCGCTCGGTGGAGCCACGAAGGAAGCCAATCGTCTCGCCGTCCTCCTGCAGCTCGATCCGCCCTGTGCCGGCAAACGCGTCGATGTAGATGAGCCTGAAGGGCGTGCGCTTCAACGCGGTCGTGTAGGCGTTGAGGTAAGCCTCCAGGATCTCGAGCTTCGTCTCCGTCCAGCGACCGCCAAACTGCATCGTCGTCTCCAACATCGCCCGTGTCGCCAGCATACCACGAATCTTCGCCTTATGATCGCTATTGGGCTTGCTCGGCTGCCAGAGCCTCCGGATTCCGTCGCCCGTTGCTGTCGACACGTGCGGTATAAGGTGTGCCTCCTCCGACCATCACCGCTTCTCCCGTCGTCGCCCCGACCGCGCGGCGGCGTATGGCTGCACCGCGGCGAGGACCGAAGCGTACTTCGGGCTCGACTGGGGCGGCGGGATCTGAGTGACTACGCCTTTACCGCCGTCTGGGTGGGGGGCTGGGGATCCGGCGTCCTTGGGACGTTGATATGGATCAGGCGGCACGGGTGCGCCGGAGCGTGATGTATTTCACGAGCCGTCCATGAGCCGGCGAAGCCCGCTGGGGAACACCGCTAACCACTGCTCGCGCGAATACGGGAGGCCTGCATCCCACGCGCGAGGTGATCTGCTGTGCGGGGCCCTGGTCGGCCAGATGAAGGTGTCCATTCCGGCCGTGATGACGACCTCACCACGACGCACGTGCCGCCGGCCGGCCGCATCGGTGACTTGGTGTGCAAGGCGCAATGCGTCACCAGTGTCCGATGGCAGCCAGCCCCGACCCCGGAGTATTGGGAACGAGAGGCCATGGACGTGCTCGACGAAGCCCTTGTAACTGATACCGACTGCTTCGCCCGCATTCGCCCGGCTCACGAGCTGCCGGAACAAGGCGACACCCCGGTCGACGCACCAATCGAGTTCCCTGTCGCGCTCGTCCACGAGAACCGTGCCTACGGCGGGCGGGACGGTGACCGGCGCCCTCGTCCCGCCGGCTGGGGCCGCGTCCCATATGAAGCCCTCGACGAGCACACCGCCAACCGAACGCGCCGGCTGACCACGGGCATACGCCGTCACGGGGCCCCCAAGCAGTCCTACCGCCGGCAGCGCCGAAACCACGGCTTGGAGATCGTCGTGGTCACGCGTCACCGCGCCGTCGGGGAGACCAAAAACTCGCACGAGGCGGCGGGCGAATTGCTCGACGATCCCAGGTGGCGCGCTGCCATGCCCAGGCAGCGGGTCGAGCCGTGAGGTACGCCATGTCGACGTGGGGAAGCACTCGCTCAGCCAATAGCTCCCGGAGCGCGTGCGCACTTCTCCAGCGCGATCATTGACAAGTGCGACATCCGGACGGAGCAGAAGCGCGGCGAATACGTCGATGCTGAACCGAATCCAGCGAAGGAACGTCGACGGGTATGCTACGCCGCGGGGCCCGGTCTTGCCCGGAGTGCGGGTTGCGTATTCGGAAGCGCGCCCCACCCCCGGCCGATGCGCGGGTGCGGCCGGATCCCGCCACCCTTGCGGGCCATCCACCGAGATCGCCACGACGCCATGCTGCCGGGCGAAGACGTCGACGGTGCGGGCCAAGGCAGCCGGTGTCAGATCCGTCCCGGGCCATGTGATCGCCGCGGGAACAGCTTCCACAAAGTGGCGGTCGTCGAACCTGATCAATGCAGAACCGATGTCGTTCCAGCTGCGACAGGCGAGGTCAATCCCCAGGACGCATCGCGAACCCCCATCGACGACCACTTTGATCCCTTCGTACGGACGGCGGACGAATCAGCAGCCCACGCTCGCCGTCCTATTCCGGCAGGGACATGGCGACCAGCTCGCTCGCCATGTCGTCCCAGCCGACGGTGGCGATGATGTACTGCCGGCCGCCGACCATGTAGGTCATCGGGGCGCCGCTGGTGCCGCCCGGCAGCTCGATCTCCCACACGACCTCGCCGGTGGCCTTGTCGTAGGCCCGGAACATCTTGCCGCCGGGGCCGTTCCACCACTGCGGCAGTGTCGAGACGCCGGTGTTGCCGCCCTCGCCCAGGAAGACGAGCGACTTCGTGACCAGCACCGACGCCCGGCCGCCCTGTCCCAGCCAGGGCAGGTCGAGGTCGCGGAGGGCCGGGTGGTCGCGCGGGCCCGGGCCGTTGGCCACCTGCCAGACGATGTCGCCCGCGTTCAGGTCGATGGCGGTCAGCCGCCCGTAGGGCGGCTTGAAGAGCGGGAGTCCCCGCGGTCCGATGAGCGGCGTGTACCTCTCGCGGACCAGGCGCATGTCGGTGCGCGGATGTTGCGAGGGGGTGAGGGCGACGACGTTGTGGCTGTAGGCGGAGGGGACGTACAGGATGCCGGTCTCGGGATCGAGGCCGGCGCCGCTCCAGCTCGCCCCGCCGGCGGTGCCGGGGCTGTAGATCGTCCCCTGCTTCGCTCCCGGGCGGGGGTCGACGACGATCGGCGGCGTGAACATCGGTCCCCAGACGTACTGGTCGAGGATCTCGATCGCCTCCTGCCGCAGCTCGGGCGTGAAGTCGATCAGGTCTTCCACCCGCACCCCCTGCAGCTCGAACGGGGGCGGCTTCGTCGGGAACGGCTGCGTTGGCGAAAGCTGCTCGCCCGGCACGTCCGACTGCGGCACCGGGCGCTCCTCGATGGGCCACACCGGCTCGCCCGTGGCACGGTCGAGGACGTAGGTGAAGGCCTGCTTGCTCGGTTGGGCGACCGCCTTGATCGCGCGCCCGTCGACGGTGATGTCGGCCAGCACGGCCGACGAGGCGAAGTCGTAGTCCCAGACGCCGTGGTGGATCGCCTGGAAGTGCCAGATCCGCTCGCCGGTCCGGGCGTCGACGCAGACGAGGCTCTCGGCGAAGAGGTTGTCGCCGGGGCGGTGTCCGCCGTAGTAGTCGTTGGTGGGCGTCGACAGCGGCAGGTAGACGTAGCCGAGCTCCTCGTCGCCCGTGGGGTGCGCCCACATGTTGGTGTTGCCGCTGTACTCCCACGACACCCGATCGTCCACCGGATCGGGGCCCCACGTCTCGACGCCGAACTCGTTCTCGAGCGGCACGGTGTGGAACGTCCAGAGGTGCTCGCCCGTGCGCACGTCGTAGCCGCGCACGTCGCCGCGCGGCGACTCCTTGTTGGCGACCCGCTGGTTCGTGGTGATGTCCTCCACGAACGAGCCGATGACGATCACGCCGCGCACGATGATCGGGGCCGAGTTCCAGTAGAAGTTGGGAAAGGGGCGCAGGAGCCCGGTGCGGAGGTCGACCTCGCCCTCCTCGCCGAAGCCGGTGTCGCGCTCACCGGTCCCGGCATCCAGCGAGACGAGCTTCGGACCGAGGGTCGCAACCACGCGTGCGGCCTCCCCGTCCGTCCAGTAGGCGACGCCGCGGGTCTGGCGCACCCGCACGCCGTCGCTCGGTCCGGTGTTCCAGATCACCTCGCCCGTCTGCGGGTCGAGCGCCGCGATCGTGCCCAGGCCCGTGCTGACGTAGAGCCGCCCGTCGACCATGAGCGGCGTGGTCTGCGAGCCGACCGGCCCGCGGCCCGCGTCGCCGTTCCGGAGGGCGTCGGGGATGACCGGCTGCCGCCAGACGATCTCGACGTCCGCGACCGTGTCGGCGTTGATCTGGTCGAGCGGGGAGTATTTGGTGCCGGCCTGGTCGGCCGCGTAGGCCGTCCACTCCGCCGTCTGGCCGGCGGCCGCGCCGGCGCCGAGTGCAATGGCCAGGGCCAGCGCGCCGGCCGCTGCGCCGGCCGGACGGATTCGGGTTGCCGCATGCCGCATGACGACCTCCTCTCCAAGCGCTGCCGATGCGGGCAGTCTACACGCGATGCGCTACACTGCGCGTCCTCGACTTCCCCTATGACTGGGACATCCGGTCGTTCGAGTGCTTCCGCCCCGCCGCCTCGCATCGGCATCTCGAGTTGCCTGTTGGGCGAGGCCGTGCGGCACGACGGGGGCCACAAGCGTGACGCCTATCTGGTCGAGACGCTCGGCCCGCTGGTCGAGTGGGTGCCGGTCTGTCCCGAGGTGGAGGTCGGGTTGGGCACGCCGCGCGAACCCATCCGGCTGGTGCGAGACGCCAGCCGGAGCGGCGGGGTGCGGCTGGTCAGCCGCAGCGGCAAGCAGCTCACCGCTCGGATGCAGCGGTTCGCGCGGGGCCGCCTCCGCGCCCTGGCCCGGGCGGGCCTGAGCGGCTACATCCTGAAGAAGGACTCGCCAAGCTGCGGCATGGAGCGAGTGAAGGTCTGGCATGGCGATGCCGAGCGGGCCGCGGAGCGGAACGGCCGCGGCATCTTCGCGGCGGAGCTCCTGCGGCAGCACCCGAACCTGCCGGTGGAGGAGGAGGGACGCCTGCACGATCCCGTGCTCCGCGAGAACTTCTTCGAGCGGGTGTTCGCCTACCAGCGTCTGCGGGCCCTCTTCTCCGCGCGCTGGCGCGTCGGCGCCCTGGTGCGCTGGCACGCCACCCGGAAGCTGACCCTGATGGCCCACTCGCCGGTGCGCTACCGGGAGCTGGGCCGGTTGGTGGCCGAGGCGTCTCAGATTCCGCGGGCCGAGCTGTGCCGCCGCTACGAGGACGAGTTCATGTCGGCCATGCGCCTGCGGGCCACCCGGGCGCGGCACACGAACGCCCTCATGCACGCCATCGGCCACCTCAAGCGGGGTCTCGACCGGGCGTCGCGCGATGACCTGCTGGCCGTGCTCGAGGACTACCGCCTCGGTCTCGTGCCGCGTATCGTGCCCCTGACGCTGGTGCGCCATCACGCGCGCCGGCTGGAGGCGGCGTATCTGCTCGAGCAGAGCTACCTGCACCCGCATCCGAACGAGCTGGCGCTCCTCAACCACGTCTGACGCTGTTGTCGTGCCGTTCCTATCCGGCGCGGCGGGGCGCGAGCACGCTGCCGCCGGCGAACGTGGCCGCGTCGCCCAGCGCTTCCTCGATCCGCAGCACCTCGTTCCACTTCGCCATGCGCTCGGACCGCGCGAACGAGCCGACCTTGAGCTGGCCGGCGGTCCAGCCGACGGCCAGGTGGGCAACGGTCACGTCCTCCGTCTCGCCGGAGCGGGCCGAGACGATGGCGGCGAAGCCGGCGGCGCGCGCCGCGTCGAGGGCGGCCCGCGTCTCGGTCACGGTGCCGGCCTGGTTCGGCTTGACCAGCAGCGCGTTGCAGGCCCGGTCCCGGGCCGCCCGCTCGACACGGGCGGCATCGGTGACGAGGTAGTCGTCGCCGACTACCTGCACGCGATGGCCCACCGCCGCCGTGAAGCGCTGCATGCCGGCGACGTCGTCCTCGGCCAGCGGATCCTCGATGGACACTATCGGGTACCGGTCGAGCCAGCCGATCAACAGCTCGCTGAGCCCATCGCCGTCGATTGCGCGTCCGTCGAGGCGGTAGCGCCCCGCTTCGTGCAACTCCGATGCGGCGACGTCGAGCGAGATGGCGAGGTCGTCGCCGGGCGTGCGCCCGGCGTCCTCGATGGCCCGGACCAGGCACGCCAGCGCGTCCTCGTTCGCGTCGAACGCCGGCCAGTGGCCGCCCTCGTCGGCGACTCCCTGCCGCCGGCCCGCCCCGGCCATCCGCACGCCCGCGGCCAGGTACACCTCTGCGGTCCATTCGAGCGCCTCCGCGAAGGTCGACGCGCCGACCGGCATCACCATGAAGTCCTGGACGTCGACCCGGCGCCCGGCGTGGGCGCCCCCGCCGAAGATCTGGATCTCGGGCAGCGGCAGCAGGGCAGGGGCGTCGCCGAGAAGGTGGCGCCACAGCGGACGGCCCGCGGCGGCGGCGGCGGCGTGCAGCCCCGCCATCGAGACCGCGATGAGCGCGTTGCCGCCGAGGCGGCGCCTGTCGTCCGTGCCGTCCAGATCGATCAGCGTCCGGTCGAGGGCGGCCTGGTCGGTGACGCTGCGTCCGCGCAGCGCGGGTGCGATTGCCTCGTTGACGTTGCGCACCGCGGCCATCACGTCGTGCCCGCCCAGGCGTGTGCCGCCGTCCCGCAGATCGGTCGCCTCGCCCCTGCCGGTCGAGGCCCCGGCCGGGGCAATGGCGCGTCCGATGACGCCGCCGGCCAGACGGACCTCGGCCTCGACGGTCGGGCGCCCCCGCGAGTCCCACACCCGGCGGGCCGAGACCTCCTGGATCAGCGGCGACGAGGCGGGGCCGGTCGCTTCCATCATGCAGTCCGCTGCAGCCCTGCGGTCCAGGCCTCCCGCACCGCGGCGAGGGTTGCGGGCGGATTCCGGATCAGGGGCCGCGCCGTTCGCCGCACGCGCTCGCGGTCGGCTTCCGCGGTGACGTACTCGACGGGCGACTTGCCGTCGACCCGCGCGAGAAACAGGCCGGGCAGCAGCCCCGCCGCCCGCGCCTCGATCTCCGTCCGCGCCTCCCAGTGCACACCCGCGAGGTACGTCTCGGCCAGCGCGTCGAACGAACGCAGGAACGCGGCGCTCGCCGGCGGCGTCCAGAGGCACTTGAGCAGCAGGTGGTTCAGGCAGAAGGCGAGATCGAAGGCCGGATCGCCGTACCACGCGCACTCGGCGTCCAGGAAGATCGGACCGTCCGGCCCGATCAGAATGTTCTTCGGGCTGACGTCCCCATGCACCAGCGCCTGCTTCGTGCGCGCCGTGCGCGCGACGACGGCCTGCAGCCGCTCGGCGAGGTCGGGATGCCGCGCCGCGGTCGCGACCAGGTACGGCTCCAGCCGGATCGCGTGGAAGATGTCGTCGGTGGCGAAGCGATCCCGGACGTCCGCCCGGCCCGCGGTGGCGTCGTGTATCGCGGCCAGACGCTTCCCGACCGCCTGCGCGGTGGTTTCGCTGGCGATGCCGTCCCGCAGCAACGCCTTCCAGGGCGGGTGGGCTTGCGGAGCCAGGAACCCCATCGCGAAGCAGCCCGCCTCGATGTCCTGGGCCACCAGCGGCGGCACGCTCGACGGCACGATGCGGCCGGCTTCGCGCAGCCACTCCCACTCGTAGCGGTTCCGCTCGACCGGCGCCTCCCAGACCGCGTCGACCTTGAGTCGGGGGAGCGCCCGCTTCACGCAGACCGGGCCGGCCGGCAGATCCACCCGCCAGATGTCCGAGGAGACGCCGCCGGTGAGCGGCGTCATGCGGGGCAGTGCCTGCGTCCGAACGAGACCCATTCGCCGGAGCGCCGCCGCGATGATGGCGTCGGGTTCGGGCACCGTCGCACGTATGATAGCGAGCGGAGCAAGCCACCCATGAACGTCGTGTACCACCATGCGGCCGGTCCGCGCCTGAGCGGCCGGCTTGCGGAGCTCGAGCGCGAGGGACTGTCGGTCTCCGTCTGCGCGATGTCGGACCATGCTCGCTTCGCGGGGCTCCTGCCCGAGACCGAAGTCCTGTGGCATTTGCTCGAGCCCGTCACCGCGGAGGTCGTCGCCGCCGCGCCGCGCCTGCGTCTGGTGCAGAAGATCGGGGTCGGCGTCAACACCATCGATCTGGAGGCGTCGCGGCGTCGCGGTGTTGCGGTCTGCAACATGCCCGGGACCAACACCCGGGCAGTCGCGGAGATGACCCTGCTGCTCATGCTGGGCGCCCTGCGGCGCGTGAGCCGGCTCGATGCGGCGACCCGGGCCGGGCGGGGCTGGCAGCTCCCGCCGGAGCTCCAGGACAGTTGCGGCGAAGTGGGCGGCCGGACCGTCGGGCTGGTCGGGTACGGCGCGGTGCCGAGCCGGCTCGGCCCGATCCTGCGGGCGATGGGCGCGCGCGTGCTGTTCGCCAGCCGCAGCGAGAAGCCGAGCGCGGTGGGTGAGCGCCGGCCATTGGCGGACCTGCTCGCCGAGAGCGACGTCGTCTCGCTCCACGTGCCGCTCACGCCGCAGACCGAACGCCTGATCGACGCCGAAGCGATCGCCCGCATGAAGCCGGGCGCGGTCATCGTCAACACGGCGCGCGGCGCGCTGATCGACGAGCCGGCGCTCGTCGATGCCCTGCGGACGGGACGCATCGGCGCGGCCGGGCTCGACGTCTTCGAGACCGAGCCGACGCCCGCCGGATGCGCGCTCCTCGCGCTCGACAACGTGGTCTGCACGCCGCACCTCGCCTGGCTGACGCGCGAGACGCTCGAGCGGAGCCTGGCCGTGGCGCTCGAGAACTGCCGGCGGCTGGCGGCCGGCGAGGACCTGTTGCACCGGGTCGTGTAGCCGCCGCCGGCGGGCGGTTGCTGCCTTCCAGACCGACGAGGACGATTGGGAGGCGGCGAGCTGTCCGACCCTGCCAGGGTGCCACAGCAAGCCTGCGCGAACACGACGCCACGCCGCCCCCTTCGGGCCTGACGCGGGACGCGTTCATGGAACTCCTGAAGTAATCGGGCCGCGCCGTGAGTCCCTCGGTGAGAGCGAACGGCGGGCTCGTGTTGCACACCGCCGCACAAGTTCTCCGGGCGCGCGCCGGGCCGATGCTAAGATCGGCGCCGCTGTACCGAAACCCGGATCTTTCGGAGGTGCGATGATGGCTGCTGCCGGTGGCGACGCGTACTCCGTTCCCGGTCCGTCTTCCGCTGGCGAGGGCGCGGGGTTGCTCGCCCGCGTCGGGCGGGTCTTCTCGTTCGACACGACGGTCTACGACGAGGTGGCGGCCGCGCCGGCCACCCTTCAGGCGTTGATCGTGATTGCCGTCGCCTCGACGCTGAGCGGCAGCTTCTTCACGATCGTCCTCTTCTTTGTGATGATCCCGGTCGGCCTCGCCGGCGTCGCCGTCTCGGCGCTGCTGACGATGACGGCGGCGCGGCTCTTCGCCGGCCGCCCGGCCAGCGTGGGCGAGTGGTACCGCGCGCTCGGCTTCGCGCAGGCGCCGCTCGTGATCGGCGTCATTCCCTTCATCGGCGGGTTCATCGCTCCGTTCTACGCGATTGCCGCCGCGGTCGCGGCGATCTCCCGCGTCGGGCACATGTCGATTGTCTCCGCCGTCATGACGTTCGGGCTGGCCATCTTGCTCCCGTTCCTGATCGTGGGCGGGCTGCTGTTTCTGGTTGTGGGCGCCGATACGCTCATGATGATGGGTGGGGGGGTGGGGTAGTCGCGGCCGCCGTAGATCCCGCCATGACGACCTCAGCGCGGCCGGGCTCGACGCCTTCGCGCTCATCCACGCGGCGCAGCAATTGAGGAGCGCGCGGCCGGCGGGCGTCGGCTCGGTCTCGAAGCAGGGGCCGTCCCGATGGTGTTACTGATACACTCGGTGATAGCGGTTAGCCTCTACCTTTTGTCCAGTAACTTGCGGTGGTTTGTGGTGGACCGCATGGGATTCGAACCCACGACCTCCGCGTTGCGAACGCGGCGCTCTCCCAGCTGAGCTAGCGGCCCGTCGGGCGGGAACTCACAACCTTACAGGATCCGCCGGTATTCAGCCAGCCGTCCGAGCCGACGCGGCTGCCGCACGCGGCGCCCGGCGGGGGGCGGGAAGCCGCCAATCCGGCGCCATCCAAGGGTTTGCAACGGTCGTGCTTAGTGGTACTCTGACGAGGACGTACGTCCGGAACGCCAACCGAGAGGTGTATCGCGATGATGAAGACCGCCTGGAATTCGCGCCTGTCCCTCGCCGGCTGTCTGGCCGGCTTCGTGCTCGCCGGCCTGGCTCTCGCGCCGTTGCCCGCCGCCGGCGCCGAGGCGGAGGCCGAGGTGACGTTCAGCAAGCACATCGCGCCGATTCTGCAGCGGTCGTGCGAGAACTGCCACCGCCCGCAGGGTGGGGCGCCGATGGCGCTGACCACCTACGAGGAGGTCCGTCCCTGGGCGCGCTCCATCAGGAACCGCACGGAGTCCCGCGAGATGCCGCCCTGGTTCATCGACAAGAACATCGGCATCCAGCGCTACAAGGACGATCCGTCGCTGAGCAATGACGAGATCGAGCTGATCGGCGCCTGGGTGGACAACGGTGCGCCGCGGGGCAATTCGGCCGATCTGCCGCCCCCGATGGAGTGGCCGGGCGACGGCTGGACGTACGGCATGCCAGACCTGATCGTGCCGTCGCCCGAGGGGACCATCGAGGCCGAGGCCGCCGACTGGTTCGGCGAGTGGGGGCACAGTCCGACAGGCCTGACGGAGGATCGCTACGTGAAGGCGATCGAGGTCAAGGAGATCAGGCTCTGGGAGGAAGAGGTCGCGGTGGACGACACCGGCCGGGCCGCGCTGGGCCTGTTCGTCGTGCACCACGCGGTGCTCACCGCCGAGTCGCCCGAGGATCCCAGCGGGCCGGCTGCCTGCGGCGCCCAGACGTTCTGCGGCGAGCGGGACGACGAGTTCACGCTGGTGCACGAGCTGGGCCAGAACCCGACGGTCTATCCTGACGAGGTGGGTGTCCTGCTGCCGGCGGGGGCGGTCATCACGTTCAACTCGATGCACCTGCACTCCATCGGGCGCGAGGTGCGGGCGCGCCTCGACGTGGGCTTCACGCTGCACCCCGAGGGCTACGAGCCGAAGTACAAGCTCGGCGCCACGAGCCTGCGCCGGGCGACGCAATACGACTACGAGTTCGACATCCCGTCGAACGACGACGACGTGATGCGCGACGGCTTCCACCGGCTGACCGAGCCCACCAAGCTGCTGACGTTCGAGCCGCACCTGCACTCGAGCGGCAAGCGCATGTGCTTCGAGGCGATCTACCCGAACAATGCGCGGGAGATGCTGAGCTGCGCCGACTACGACCACAACTGGGCGAAGGTGTACGTCTACGAGGACGATGTCGCGCCCCTCCTGCCGGCCGGGACTCTCGTGCACGTCATGGCCTGGTACAACAACTCGGCCACGAACAGGAACGTGGTCGACCCGCGCAACTGGAAGGGCTGGGGCAACCGCTCGATCGACGACATGATGTCCGGCATCTCTCGCATGGTGCCGATGACCCAGGAGCAGTTCGAGGCGGAGCTCGCCGCGCGCGGCGGGAGGCCGCTGTTCGCGACGTCGCAGGATCAGCAGTAGCCGGGACGCCCCGGCCGCGGCAACCGTTCAGGGGGGCGACCATGAGGACTCGCACTATCGAGATCGTCGGTGCGGCGGTCGTGCTGGCCGCCATCGTCGGCTTGCTGGAGACGGCTTCGCCGCGCCACGCGGTGGAAGCGCAGGGGTTGGTGACGGCCTGGGGCGACCCCGATCTGCAGGGCATCTGGACGGACCCGTTCGCCACTCCTCTCGAACGGCCGGCCCGGTTCGCGGAAAGGGAGGAGTTCACGGCCGAGGAGCGGGCCGATTTCGACGAGCAGCGCGTGGCGCTGCCGCGCCGGGACGCGCGCGAGGGCGTGGGGACCGAACGCGACGTGGCCGGGGCGTACAACGCCGTGTTCCAGTCGATACGGCCGACGGGGCCCCGCACGTCGCTGATCGTGGACCCGCCGGACGGCCGCATTCCTCCGCTGACCCCCGAGGCGCGGGAGCGGATCACGGCCCAGCGCGAGTTCCGCCTCGCGCTCCTGCAGGCCACCGCGACCTGCCGCGACCAGGAGCCGGCCTGCGCGGGCTGGGAGTACGGGCCGCCGTCGCCGCTCCGCGAGGAGCAGCCGCCCCACTACAACACCGACCGGCTGAACCGCAACGACGGTCCGGAGGATCGGAGCCTGTCGGAGCGCTGCATGGGCGCCCTGCTCCCCGATTTCAGCGGTTTCCGGCGGATCGTGCAGTCGCCCGACGCGGTGTCGATCTTCTACGACGTGGGGCAGGGCCAGGGCTGGCAGCGCACCATTCCGATCACCGACCGCCCGCATGTTCCGTCGAACGTGCGTCAGTGGTGGGGCGACTCGCGCGGGCGCTGGGAGGGCCGCACGCTGGTGGTCGACGTCGCCAACTTCAGCCCCAAGACCGACTACCGCGGCTCGCGCGAGAACCTGCGCCTGATCGAGCGCTGGACGCGCCTCGACGTGGGAACCCTCGAGTACATCGTGACGGTCGAGGACCCCACGACGTGGACGGGGCCGTGGACGGTGCGGCAGGAGCTGATCGTCCAGGACGGCCAGGCCAACCGCATCTACTACGAACCCCGCTGCCACGAGGGGAACTACGGCCTGCCGGGGCAGTTGGCGGGCTCGCGCGTCGAGGAGCGGGCGTTCGCCGAGGGGCGCGGCCCGGACCCGGCGACACGGGACACCGCGACGAGCGGCGCCGGCACGGGCGGCGTCGATCCACTCACCGGACGCTAAACTCCCCAAGGCGCGCACCGCGCGCCTCGGCGGGAGCGGCGCGGGGGTCCCCGCAAGCGGACGCCGGGGGCTTGGGGCGCAGCCCCATCTAGAAGCTAGCGGCGCAGGAACCGCTGCACGCGCTTGCCTTCGAGCGTCTCGCCCACGTAGAGGTTGCCGCGCGAGTCGGCTGCCAGGCTGTGGGCCGCGGTGAACCCGCCGGCCTGATGCCCACCGAAGCCGAACGAATCGACTATCGACAGGTCCGCGCGCTCGATGACCCAGATCTTCTGGTTCATCCCGTCGATGTTGTAGAGGAACCGTTGATCGGCGTCGGGCGAGAAGTCGACGTCGAACGCGGCGCCGAAGGCGAGCGTCCGCGGGGCGATCACGACCTCGTCGATGAACGTGCCGTCCTTCTCGAACACCTGGATGCGGTTGTTCACGCGGTCGCAGACGTAGAGGCGGCCGTCCGCGGCCAGCGTGGCGCAATGGACCGGCCGGCCGAACTGCTGCGACAGCGGCGCGTCCGGATCGTAGGTGTAGGGGTCGTCGGTCGGTACGTTGCCGTAGGCGCCCCAGTGCCGCTTGTACTCGCCGCTGCCGGCGTCGAACACCGCCACGCGCCGGTTGCCGTAGCCGTCGGCGATGTAGACCTCGTTCGCGTCCGGATCGACGTGAATCTCCGCCGGCTTGCCGAAGTTGGCGGTGTCGTTGCTGCCCTGGCCTTGCCCCTGCGCGCCGATCTGCAGCAGGAAGCGGCCGTTGCGGGTGAACTTGAGCACCTGCGAGTCGTCGTTGCCGCTGCCGCCGAGCCACACGTTGTCCAGGTGGTCGATGAAGATGCCGTGCTCCGACTGCGGCCACTCGTAGCCTGAGCCCGGGCCGCCCCAGGCCTGCACGACATCGCCCTCCTGGTTGAACTCGATGACCGGCGGCGCGGGCCGGCAGCACTCGGCGAGCGGCGGGTCGGCGTCGGCGCCGCGCTCCTGCGGCGTGAGGCTCCCCGGCCGGTGCACGATCCAGACGTGGTCGCGGGAATCCACGGCCACGCCCACCACGTTCCCGAGCGTCCAGTTGTCGGGCAGCGGCTTCGGCCAGGTCGGGTCGAACGCGAAGCTCGGCGCGCCCTCGTCGCCCGCCTGCGAGGCGGCCGCACCGGCGGGCGAGCCCGACAGCGCCGAGCCGCCGGCGCCGAGCGCGGCGCCGGCGGCGCACAGGAGCAGTCCGTAGCCGAGTCGTCGATAGATCATGGTCGCCTCACCCTATTCGCTGACGACGAAGGTGATGTCCTCGGACGTCATGAGGCCGCCGTCGTGCGCGAGGCAACGCAGCACGTACGTCCCGGGCGCCGCAAAGCTCGCGCTGACGACCCACTGTCCCCCCGGCGGGACCGGCGGCGTCTCCCAGCCGATCGAGTACGGCGAGTCGGTCCAGTCCCGGTAGTTCTCCCAGGCGTCGAACTGCGGCGGATCGAAGGTGACGTCCCCGTCGCCGCGGTAGACGAACCAGGAGAGCCGCAGCCCGGTGGCGGAATCCGGGCAGCAGCGCTGGCCGATGCCCTCCGCGGACACCACCGCGCGCGGCGCCGGTATGCCGTCGTCCGCGGCGATCGCCGTCAGGACGATCGGCTCGCCGGCCCGGACGTGCCGCGTCGGCTCGCCCTCCACCCGCAACGTCGGCGCCGTGTTGCCGAACAGGTCGTTGCCGCCGCCGGCCTGGCCGCCGGCGCCGCTGTTGTTCATCACGACGATGTCGTCGATGAAGTAGTCGGACTTGAGCGTGGCGTAGGCCCGCTCGGTCCGGCCGTTGCTGGCGAGCGTCCACACCACTTCCTTGTCGCCGAAGTCCGCGGGCACGCGGACCTTGAACAGGAACCGGCTCCGCTGCGGATAGAAGTGGGTGGGCTGGCCCTGGTCGGGATCGCCCGGCTCCAGGTAGTTCGCCGGACCGATCGGCAGATCCAGCTCCTCCTGGTGGTTGCGGTTGAAGTAGCCGAAGACGAGGTTGAACGATCCGTCGGCGTTCCGCTCCCACCCCTCGTAGACGGGCACGACGCTCTGGCCGCGCGGGTACGCGACCTGGGCGTTCGTCGTCCCGGCCGCGGCGGCAATCAGGACGAGGACGGCGACGGCGGCGCCCGTCCGCCGCGCGGCGCGTCGGGCGCTACTGCTGATCATTGCCCTGGCCTCCCCGTGCCGCCGCGTCCGCGCCGCACAGCGGGCAGCCGGCGACGGTCTGGCCCTTCCGCAGGCCGAGCGCCGCGCGCCGCTCGGCCATCTCCTGCTGGAACTGCTCGTCCGTCAGGTAGATGACCTCGCCCAGGTGGTTCATCATGTTGTCGATCGACCGGTGGCCCAGGCCGGACCAGTTCCGGGGATCGGACACGTTGGGGTTCGTGGGCGTGTTGTTGAAGTAGCCGGTCATGCGGAGGATGGTGCCCTTCGGCAGGAGCGGCGCCGCGTGGTCGGCGAAGTTGTACGTCCGCACCCAGCTGTGGTCGTATCCGACACAGCTGAGCGTCTCGATCTGGGTCGTCTGGCCCCAGATGGCGTCCATGCACATGCGCACTCCGGCGGCGTGCATGTGCGGCTCGAACGAGACGATGCGCACGTTGTCCTCGAGCACCGTGAAGGCCTCGAACTTCTGGTTGTCCTCCATGGGCCGGACGTCGAGGTTCATGCTGTTGCCGAACAGGCCCATGCGGCTGTGGGGCTTGCTCGGCTCGTAGCCTCGCGGGTGGAGCTTGAAGCCGATCTCCACGTGGGCCCTGGCGTCCTCGCTGCTCGCGTGCAGGTGGATGGAGTAGATCTCCGCCTGCGACCCGATGCCCAGCGGCCGGCCCGCGTCGGGATCGAAGATGTCGGCGTTGCGGCCACCTCGTGGCACGGATAACGCGTCCGGGTCTCGCCGTCGGCCGCGATGGTGCCCCAGCAGAGGTGGTGGAAGACGAAGCGCCCGCCGACCGTCCGGCCGCCGAGGCGGCCGCCGAGATCGTTGATCTCCCGCATCTCGACCGCCGCGACGTAGCGGTCCTCGGTCAGGCCGGTGGGAATCTCGCCGAACGGCCCCCACCAGTCGGGCGCCCCGGCGGCCATCTCGACGCTCTCGGTCGTCAGGACCAGATCGGGCTCGCCGAGCTCCCACGCGTCCTCGGCGGAGAAGGTCAGCGGCGGCGGCATGTCGGCCGGATCGCCCCGGGGGGCGCCGCCGTCCACCCAGGCGGCGATCGTCGCGATCTCGTCGTCGGTCAATGACGGATCGTTCTTGTAGGCCTGAATGCCGATGTCCTTCTCGACGTACCAGGGCGGCATGGCGCCGGGCTGCGTGCGAAGCCCGGTCCGGTACTTGATGGATCGGGCCCACGGCCGCGCTTCCTCGTAGCTCAGCAGCGACATCGGCGCGAGGGAGTTCGGGCGATGGCACTGCTGGCAGCTGCGCTGCAGGATGGGCGCCACGTCCTTCGTGAAGGTCGCCGGCTCGCCCTGGCCGGCCGCGGCCGACCCGGGAATGGCTGCCGAACCGGCCACTGCGACGGCCGCGACGACCAGCACTGCCGGCATCCGCAAGGCGGCCGACCCGTTCCGTCGAGGATTCCGCATCTTGACTTCCTCCGCGGCCATTCTGGCGGACGCCCCCCGAGAATACAAGCTGGAATCGTCCCGCCGGCCGGCCGCGGCGGGCCGTGCAGGAGGCGGTCGAGCCGGGGCCGCGGCAGGCCGCGGCGTCAGTTCCGCAGCAGCTCGAGGTACTTGAGGGCGCCGCCGGTGTTGAACAGGACGACGCGCTCGTCCCGGTCGATGACGCCCTGCTGCAGGAGGGTGCGCACGGCACAGAGCGTGGCGCCGCCCTCGGGCGCGGCGCTGATGCCCTCGAGCCGTCCGAGCTCGCGCATGGCGGCGATCATCTCGGCGTCGTCGACCGCCACGGCCGCGCCCCGGCTGTCGCGGAGCGCGCGGAGGATCAGGAAGTCGCCGATCGCGCCCGGCACGCGCAGCCCGTCGGCGACCGTGTGGGCATCGGGCCAGACGCCGGCACGCTCCGCACCTGTCTCGAACGCCCGCACGATGGGGGCGCAGCCGGCCGCCTGCACCGAGACGAAACGAGGCCGCCGGCCCGCCGGCATCCAACCGAGCTGCTCCAGCTCCTCGAACGCCTTCCACATGCCCACGATGCCCGTGCCGCCGCCCGTCGGGTAGACAATCCAGTCGGGCCATTGCCAGCCGAGCTGCTCGGCCAGCTCGTAGGCCATCGTCTTCTTGCCCTCGACGCGGTACGGCTCCTTCAGCGTCGAGACGTTGT
Source organism: Vicinamibacterales bacterium (assembly GCA_963665465.1). Classification (GTDB taxonomy): domain Bacteria; phylum Acidobacteriota; class Vicinamibacteria; order Vicinamibacterales; family UBA8438; genus JAAXGX01. Next base: position 161,635 of record OY762226.1, on the reverse strand, counting down.
ACCACCCGGCTTCGGCGCCGCGCTCCGCGGCGACCCGCCCGGCGTCCGAAATCAGGCCGTCGACCAGCGTCACGTCGGCGCCGTAGAGCTCGCACTCGCGGATGAACGGCTGCTTGACGTCGCGCGGCATGAAGACCCGGGCGGACAGGCCGGCCGCCGCGGCGTAGGCCGCGAGCGCGTTGGCGGCGTTGCCGGCCGAGGGGACGGCGAGCGTGCGCGCGCCGAGGTCGCGCGCGCGCGTCACGGCCACCGTCATGCCGCGCGCCTTGAACGAGTTGGTGGGGTTCAGCGACTCGTCCTTCACGTAGAGGGATCGCATGCCGAGCGCGCGTCCCAGACGGGCCGCGCGCACCAGCGGCGTGTACCCCTCGCCCAGGCTGACCGGTGCGCGTCCGGGAGCGATCGGCAGCACCTCGCGGTAGCGCCACAGCGTCGGCTCGCGCTGCGCCAGCACGTCGCGCGACCAGGTGCGCGCCAGCGACTCCAGGTCGTAGCGGGCGAGAAGCGGCGCGCCGCAGGGGCAGAGGTGCTGAGGCGTCTCGGGGTCGCGGGTCGCCGCGCCGCAGGCAGCGGAGCACTCGAGGCGGGTTGGCGAGGGCATGCTGGCCGGGCCGCGCGGGCTCCTAGTGCTCGAGCAGCTCCGCGTCCTTGGTCTTCTGGATCTCGTCGATCTCGTGGACGTGCGTGTCCGTGATCTTCTGGATCTCGTCGAGCGCCCGCCGCTCGTCGTCTTCTCCCAGCTCGTGGTTCTTCAACAGCTTCTTGAGCCCGTCGTTGACGTCGCGACGCACCTGGCGCACGTTGTTCCGGCTCTCTTCGGCCAGCTTGTGCACGAGCTTGGAGAGCTCCTTGCGGCGCTCCGAGGTCAGTGGGGGAACGGGAATCCGGACGACGCGCCCGTCGTTGTTCGGATTCAGACCCAGGTTGGCGCTGCGGATCGCCCGCTCGATGGCGGCCATCTGGTACGGGTCGAACGGTGTGGCGACGATGAGCGTGGGCTCGGGAACCGCCAGGCTCGCCACCTGGTTCAACGGCACACGCGTCCCGTACGCCTCGACCAGAACCGAGTCCAGGATGCCGATCGAGGCGCGTCCCGTGCGTACCCCGGCCAGCTCGTGGCGCACGTGCTCGACGGCGCCGGCCATGCGCCGGCGGGCCTCCTCCGCAGCCGATTGTGGGTCTGTGATGTCCATGGTCTCACCTCGGTTGGGGCACCGCTCGCGCGGACACGACCGAGCCGACCGGCTCGCCGAGGACGGCTCGCCGAATGTTTCCGTGCACGCGCAGGTTGAACACGACGATGGGCAGCTCGTTGTCCATGCACAGCGAGATGGCAGTGGCGTCCATCACCTTGAGCTGCTGCTCGAGCACCTGCAGGTGGGACACCGAGTCGAGGCGCGTCGCCTGCGGATCGAGCTGCGGATCGGCCGTGAAGATGCCGTCGACCTTCGTGGCCTTCAGAATCACCTCCGCCCGGATCTCCATGGCGCGCAGGGCGGCGGCGGTGTCGGTCGTGAAGTACGGGTTCCCCGTGCCGGCCGCGAAGACGACGACGCGGCCCTTCTCGAGGTGCCGGGTGGCGCGCCGCCGGATGAACGGCTCGGCCACCTCGCGCATCTCGATGGCGGTGACCAGGCGCGTCTCGACGCCCTGGCGCTCGAGGGCATCCGACAGGGCCATCCCGTTGATGACCGTTGCGAGCATGCCCATGTAGTCGGCCGTCGCCCGGTCGAGCCCGCGGCCGCTGGCCGCGACGCCGCGAAAGAAGTTGCCGCCGCCTATCACGATGGCCGTCTGCACGCCGAGCGACTGCACCTCGCCGATCTCGCCGGCGATCTGGTCCGCCACGGGCGGATCGATCCCGAATTCCTGATCGCCCATGAGGGCTTCGCCGGACAGCTTGAGCAGGATGCGCCGGTAGGCGGCGGCCATGGTCATCCCCGGTCGGGCGGCGCTCCGGCGCGGGATGTATTGCCGGTCGGGTGCAGCGAGGCTCCTGCCACGGACCGCTCGAACGCTACGTGGCCGACTCGCCCACCTTGAACCGTGCGAAGCGGGCGATGGTGATGTTCTCGCCCAGCTTGGCGATGGCCGCGTTGACCATCTCGCCGATCGTCGTCTTCGGATCGCGAATCGAGGGCTGGTCCAGCAGGACCACCTGCTCGTAGTAGCTGTTGAGCTTGCCCTCGACGATCTTGTCGATGACCTGCGGCGGCTTGTTGGAGTCGGCGAACTGCGCGCGGACGATGTCGCGCTCGCGCTCGAGATCGTCGCCCGGCACCTCGTCGCGGCGCACGCAGGCCGGGCTTGCCGCGGCGACGTGCATGGCCACTTCCTTGACGAGGGTACGGAAGTCGTCCGTGCGGGCCACGAAATCGGATTCGCAGTTCAGTTCGACCAGAACGCCGACCTGGCCGCCCAGGTGCACGTAGTGGCCGACCAGCCCCTGGGCCGTGGTCCGCCCGGCGCGCTTGGCCGCCTTGGCCTGCCCGCGGGTACGCAGGACCGTCACCGCCTGGTCGAGGTTGCCGTCGGCTTCCGCGAGCGCCGACTTGCACTCCATGAAGCCGGCGCCGGTCATGTCGCGAAGCTGCTTTACCTGTGTTGCACTGATCGGCATGGTAAGAGGGCGGACGCGTCAGACCGAGGCGGGCGAGTGCGCCGTCGCCGGCGCGGACCTGGGTGCCGGTGCGGCCCCGGAGCGGTCACGCGCCCCGTTGTCCCCGCCGGCCGGCTGTGCGGCCTCTCGCAGGCCGCGGCCCGAGATGACCGCATCGGCGATGCGGGTCACGAAGAGGCGAATCGACCGCAGCGCGTCGTCGTTGCCGGGGATGATGTAGTCGACATCGTCCGGATTGCAGTTGGTGTCGACGATCCCGATCACCGGAATCTTGAGCGTGCGGGCTTCGTCGACGGCGATCTTTTCCTTGCGGGTGTCCACGACGAACACCGCGTCGGGCAGCCGGGTCATCTGGCGGATGCCGTCGAGGTTCTTGTGGAGCTTCCGCTTTTCCTTCTCGATACGGGCGATCTCTTTCTTCGAAAGCGACTCGTAGCGGCCGTCCTCGGCCATCGCCTCGAGCTCGCGAAGCCGGCCGATGCTGCGTTGAATCGTCGTGAAGTTGGTCAGCAGGCCACCAAGCCAGCGCTGATTGACGAAGTACATCCCGCAGCGCTGCGCCTCTTCCTGAATCAGATCCTGGGCCTGGCGCTTGGTGCCGACGAACAGGATCGAGCGACCGTCGGTCGCCAGCCGCGAGACGAACTCTTCCGCTTTGGTGAACAACCTGGCGGTCTTGCTGAGGTCGATGACGTAGATCCCGTTCCGCTGGCCGAAGATGTACTTCTTCATCTTCGGATTCCAGCGTCGTGTCTGATGGCCGAAGTGGACCCCAGACTCCAGCAGTTCCTTCAGCGTGATCGGCGCCAAGCTGCCTCCATCCGAATGAATTAGCGCTTGCTGAACTGGAAGCGCTTGCGGGCGCCCGCCAGTCCGTACTTCTTGCGCTCCTTGACCCGCGCGTCGCGCGTGAGGAAGCCGGCCTTCTTCAGGCGCGGCCGCAGCTCGGGGTCGGCGTGCGCCAGCGCCCGCGCGATGCCGAGCTTGAGCGCGCCGGCCTGACCGGCGACCCCGCCGCCGGCTGCCGTCGCACGCACGTCGAACTTGTCGGCGGCCTCGCACAGCTCGAGCGGCTCGGTGATGCGAGTGCGGATCGAGGCGGTGGGGAAGTGCACTTCCAGGGTCCGGCGATTGATGCTGATCGATCCCGTGCCGGGCTTCAGAAACACGCGCGCCGTCGACGTCTTGCGCCGGCCGGTACCGTAGAAATCGACTGCCACTCTCAACGCACCTCGTACTTTGCGGGTCGTTGCGCCCCGTGCGGATGATCGGGACCGGCGTAGACCTTGAGCTTCCGATAGATGGCCGCACCCAGCTTCGTCTTCGGCAGCATCCCGCGCACCGCCTGCTCGACCAGTCGGGTCGGGTACTTGCCGCGCACGGTGGCGGCTCGCTGCTCCCGCAGGCCGCCCTCGTAGCCGCTGTGCCGGCGGTAGAGCTTCTGGGTCTCCTTGCGTCCCGTCAACCGCACCTGCCTGGCGTTGACGATGACGACGTGGTCGCCCAGGTCGAGAAACGGCGTGTAGCACGGCTTGTGCTTGCCCTGCAGCAGGCGGGCCGCCACGGTCGCGATGCGCCCGAGCGCAAGCGAGTCGGCGTCTATCACGTGCCAGGCGTCCTGGCGGTCGTTGCGGGTTGGTACGAACGTTGCCATGTGTAGTCACGTCGGCGCACCGCGAAAGGCGTCCGGCACGCAGCCAAGCGGCAATCTTACAGAGCATCGCGACGGAGAGTCAAGAATCGGCCGCCCGCGGCGAGGCTGCAGCGGCGGCAACCGGAGGACAGGGCATGGTGAGCAATCATTGCGATCCCGCAGGGCCGAACCCGCGCCCCGGCAGCCGGCGGCGTCGGCGCCGCCGCGGCACGTCGCTCGTCGGTCTCGACATCGGCTCGACCGCGGTCAAGGCGGTGCGCCTGCGCCGGAACGGCAGGTCTCATCTCATCGTCGCGCTCGGCATCGAGCCGCTGCCGCGGGGAGCGATCGTCGACGGCGCCATCGTGGATCGCGACGTCGTGGCCGGAGCCATCCGCAAGGTCTTCGCCGACCACGCGATTCGCAACCCGCGCGTCGCCGTCTCGCTCGCGGGCAACGCCGTCATCGTCAAGCGGGTCGCGCTGCCCGGCATGAGCCCCGACGAGCTCCGCACCTCGATCTACTGGGAGGCGAAGCGCTGCGTTCCCTTCGACGTCGAGGATGTCAACGTGGACTACCAGGTGCTCGCGCCCCCCGTGGAGGCCGGCGGCGAGCAGGCGCTCGACGTGCTGCTCGTGGCTGCGAAGAAGGACCGCATCGCGGCCTGCACGGACGTTGTGGCGCGGGCCGGCCGCATCCCGGTGGTGGTCGACGTCGATGCCTTTGCCGTCCAGAACGCGTACGAGCGGAGCTGCGGCGGGGCCGCCGGCGCCGTCGCGCTGCTCAACGCCGGTGCGGCCGCCACCAATCTGATCGTGGTGCAGGATGGCCAACCGGTCCATGCGCGAGACGTGGCGATCGCCGGCAATGCCTACACGGAGGCCCTGCAGCAGGCGCTCGGTCTGGGCTTCGACGACGCGGAGCTGCTGAAGACGGGCACGCCGGTCGCCGGGCGCACGTACCACGACGCGGAGCCCGTCCTGCGCGCCGTCACGGACGACCTGGTCATGGAGATTGGCCGGACGCTCGACCTGTTTCGGACAACCAATCCGGACAGCCCTATCCGCACGCTGGTGCTGAGCGGCGGGACGTCGCGCGTCACCGGGCTCGCGGCCGCGCTGGAGGGTGCGTTCGACACGCCGGTCGCGCACCTCGATCCGTTCCGGGGCATGGGGGCCGTGGAAGGACGCGTCGGCGAGGCGCAGACCGCGGAGCTCGGTCCGCTCGCCGCGGTGGCCGCCGGGCTCGCCCTGCGCCGGGTGGAGGACCGATGATCCGCATCAACCTGCTGGCCGGCGACCGCGTGCCGCGGCAGCACGGGGCAGGCCCCGGGGCCCGCTGGCCGCTTGCGCTCGCCTGCGGTGCGATCCTGCTGGTTGCCGCGGCCGGCGTGGGCTGGCGGTCGTGGCTGTTGCAGGAGCGCTCGGCGTGGCTCGGCGGAGAACTGGCCGCGGCGGGCGAGACGCTGCGCCGGCTGGCGCCGGTCGCCGACGAGCTGGCGGCGCTCGAGGCTCGCGCCGCAAGCCTGGATCGGCGCGAGGCACTGCTCGCGGAGCTGCGCCGGGCGCGGACGGAGCCGGTTCGCATGCTCGACGCGATCGGCCGCAGCGTGCCGGACGGGCTGTGGCTGTCCGCGCTCAGCCAGTCGCCGGAGGGTGTCGTCGTCGAGGGGCACGCCGCGAGCCTGCACGCGCTCTCGGACTTCGCGGCCAACCTGGAGCGCGCGAGCGACGTGGCGTCCCGCATCGAGATCATCGACAGTCAGGCCGCGGACACCGCCGTCGGCGCGGCGGTGCGATTCGCGCTGCGCGCCCGCCTCGGCGCGTCGGCGCCGTAGGGAGGAGCGAGGGCATGAGGTTCGGATTGCACAAGCTGCCGTGGCACGGTCAGGTCGGCGCCATCCTGCTGGCGGTCGTCCTCGGTGTGCTGGTCTTTCACCTGTCATGGGCCGTGCCTGCACGCCGCGACATCGCGCACCGCGAGCAGGAGCTGGCGCGGACGCGGGGCGAGATCGCTGCCGCCCGGGAGGTCCGGCAGCGCGGCTCGGAGCTCGCCGCGCAGGTCGCCGCGCGCGAGCGGCGCCTCGGCAGGCAGGCGGCGGCTGCCGGGGACGCCTGGGACACGGGCGCGCTGCTGCGGCGGCTGCAGACCCTGGCGAACGCATCGAATCTGGCGATTCGCGCCTTCGCCCCCCGGGCGGCAGAGCCGCGGGAGCCCCACGAGGCCCAGGTCAGCCGCCTCGAGTTGCGCGGGACCTTCCATGATCTGGCGCGCTTCCTCGAGCAGGTCGGCAGGTTGCCGCGGATCGTGCGGATCGGCGAGCTCGACCTGCGTGCGATCGAACCGCCCGGCCCCGACGCCACGATCGCCGCGGCCTGCGTCGTCACCACGTTCCACCCGCAGCCGGTCGCGCCGCCGCCGCCGCGGGAATGGACGTACGACTCGCAGGGACGCCGGGACCCGTTCGTCGGTCCGCGGCCGGACGGCAGCGGGCGTCGCGAGCCTGTCGACCGGCCGCGCGGGCTGGCCGGCGTGCGTGTCGCCGATCTCGCGCTGCGGGGACTGGTGTTCGCCGGCGGGCGCCACCTGGGTGTGCTGGAGGCGCCCGATGAACGCACGTACATCGTGCGCGGCGCGGAGCGCCTGCTCGACGGCGTCGTGCAGGCGGTGACGCGCAACGGCGTCGTCTTCGAGGAGGCCGCGCGCGACGCGTCGTCGGGCGGCGCGCGGCGCGAGGTGCGCAAGGTGCTTGCCGGCGCGCAGGAGGCACGGTAGCCATGCGGGCTCCTGCCCGACTCGTCCTGGCAGCACTGCTCGGCGCCAACGTCGCCGCGTGCGGCGCGTACGCGGCGGCCGCGCCGGCCCCGGCGGCCGGCCGACCGCAGCCGCCGTACGACGGCGAGCCGGTCTCCCTGGACTTCCAGAACGCCGATTTGCGGGCGGTCCTCCGCACGTTTGCCGAGATCAGCGGCCTGAACGTCGTGATCGATCCGCAGGTGGACGGCATCGTCGATGTCTTCCTGACCGACATCCCCTGGGACCAGGCCCTCGACGTCATCTTGCGCACGAACCGACTCGGCTATGTGGTGGACGACACGGTCGTGCGGATTGCACCCCTCACGGTCCTGGCCGACGAGGAGGCGCAGCGCCGCAAGCTGGCCGAAGCGCGGGCGCTGGCCGGCGAGCTGGTCGTCCGCACGAGGACGTTGAGCTACGCGCGCGCGCCGTCCATGGCCGGCCTCGTGACGCCGCTGCTCTCGGCGCGTGGGCAGGTCCAGACCGACGAACGGACCAACACGCTCATCGTGACGGATCTTCGCGAGCGGGTCGCGGCCGCGGAGCGGCTGCTCGACGAGCTGGACAAGCCGGAGCCCCAGGTGGAGATCGAGGCGCGCATCGTGCAGGCCGGCCAGGACTTCGCGCGCGCCATCGGCGTGCAGTGGGGCGTGACCGGCCGCGTCGCGCCCGACCCCGCGCACGGCGCGCCGCCGGGGCTCGCGAACCGGGCCGGCGTGGGCGGCCGGCTCGGGACGCAGGGCCCCGAGGCCGCGGGCGCCGACGCGCGGGCGCTGCCGACCGAGAACACCGGCACGGCCGTCAATTTACCGGCCGCCAGCGCCGCCACGGCGCTCGGCCTGTCGCTCGGGGCGCTCGACGGCGCCCTGAATCTGGACGTGGTGCTGTCGGCGGGTGAGGTCGACGGCCAGGTCAAGCTGCTCTCGCATCCGCGGGTGACGACGCAGAACAACGTGCAGGCCGAGATCGTGCAGGGCGACCAGATACCGATCCAGGTCGTCGCGAACAACACGGTGACGGTGCAGTTCCAGGATGCGGCGCTCGTAATGCGCGTGACGCCGCAGATTACCGCCGCGCGCACCGTGATCATGCAGATCGAGATCGAGAACGGCTACGCCGACTTCGGACGCCAGGTCAACGGCTTCCCGCCCATCGTCACGCAGCGCGCCAGCACCACGGTGCAGGTCGTCTCGGGCGGCACGACCGTCATCGGCGGCATCTTCGAGAGCGAGCAGAGCTCGTCGAGCAATCGGGTGCCCGCGCTGCACCGTATCCCGCTGCTCGGCTGGCTGTTCAGGAGCAGGGCGGATCGGCGGCAGACGAACGAGCTGCTCATCTTTCTCACGCCGCGCATCGTGCCCTGACCGGGGGACACCGCCGGCAGGTGCGTGACGCAGGACGGCGTTTGCTGTCATGCTCATGGTGACGAGCGATCTCCGCCGGCCGAACGGCCACGACCCGCGTGGCATGGAGGCGACGGGCGGCGTTCCGGCTGCCGATGACGACAACGAGCCAGGCCGCCAGCGATTCCCGGAGCAACCGGGTTCGCGAGCGCGCCGCCGCGCTGGACATACAGGGACTGCTGGTTACCCACCTCGCCAACGTCTACTATCTGACCGGCCTGCGCGCGAGCGCGGCCGCGGTGCTGGTCGACGCCGAGCGGGTCACGCTCGTGGCGGACGCGCGCTATGTGACGGCAGCCCGCGCGCTGGCTGACTCGGCCGTGTCGCCGGCCGATCTGGTCGTCACCCAGGTGAGTGGATCGTACGACGAGACGATCCGGGATCTCGTGCGCGAGCGCGGCCTCGCGCGCGTCGGCGTCGAGGCCGCCAACCTGACCGTGACGCGCTGGCAGTGGCTGTGCGACAGCCTGGCCGGCGCGGCGACGCTGGTGCCGACGGAAGGGATCGTGGAAGCCGAGCGGCTCGTCAAGGACGCCGCGGAGTGCGAGCGCCTGCGCACGGCCGGTCGCCTGTTGGCCGACCTCGTTCCACCTGCCCTGGACAGGGTCCGCGCCGGCCGGACCGAACGGGAGGTGGCGGCCGACGTCGAGCACGCGCTGGCGATGGCCGGGTTCGACGATCGGGCGTTCGAGACGATCGTGGCCTCGGGTCCCCGGAGCGCCCTGCCGCATGCCCGGCCGGGTCGCCGCCGGCTGGGCGACGGCGACCTCGTCGTGCTGGACTTTGGCGGCGTGTACCACGGATACTGCGTGGATCTGACGCGCACGGCTTGCGTCGGACGGTCCAGCGACGAGGCGACGCGACTCCACGCGGCGGTGCTCGCGGCGCAGACGGCCGCGATCGCCGCGGTCCGCCCCGGGATTCCGGCCAGCCAAATCGACGCGGCGGCCCGGTCTGTTCTCGAGCAGCACGGGTTGGCGGAAGCCTTCGGCCATGGAACCGGCCACGGGCTCGGCATCGAGGTGCACGAGGCGCCCCGGATTGCGCCCGCCCGCCAGCTGCTGCGCGGCGGGTCGGACGTCGTCCTGCAGCCCGGGATGGTGTTCACGATCGAGCCCGGCGTGTACCTGCCGGGCACGGGGGGTGTCCGCATCGAGGACGACGTGCTGGTGACCGCAGCAGGCTGCGAGGTCCTGACGGAAGTATCCCGGGTCCTGACCGTCTGCTGACCAGCCCCGGCGGCAGCGGCGCGGGGCGAAGGGGTCCCCGCAAGCGCACGCCGGGGGTTCGGGGCGCAGCCCCGTCTGAAGGAAAATGACAGAGCTCGACGACATCGAACGGATGCTCGATCTGATGGACGAGCGCGACCTCGAGGAGCTGGAGGTCGAACGCGAAGGCCTGCACGTCAGGTTGCGCAAGCGGCCGCTCGGAGGCGCCCCGGCGCGCCCAGCGGCGATTCCCGCCGCGCCGCCGGTCGCGCCGCAGGCGGCGCCGGATGCCGGCGGGGAGGCTCCGGATGACGGCCTGCAGCTGGTGAAATCTCCCATCGTCGGCACCTTCTACCGGGCGCCGGAGCCGGGAGCCCGGCCGTTCGTCGAGGTCGGCTCCGCGGTCAGCAAGGGCCAGGTCCTGTGCCTCATCGAAGCCATGAAGTTGATGAACGAGATTGACGCCGACCGCGACGGCGAGGTCGTGGAGGTGCTCGTCGAAGATCACCAGCCGGTGCAGTACGGCGAGGCGCTGTTCGCCATCAGGCCCGCACAGGAGCCCGCGCCGTAGCACCCCGCGGCTTCCGGCGCACCCCCGAAGGCGGGGCGTTCGCGCCGCCGTCCGTGAGCCATGTTCAAGAAGATCCTCATTGCGAATCGCGGGGAGATTGCCCTGCGGGTGATCCATGCCTGCCGTGAGCTCGACATCGCGACGGTGGCCGTCTACTCCGAGGCCGACGAGCACTCCCTGCACGTGCGGTTCGCCGACGAGGAGGTCTGCATCGGCCCGCCGCGACCGATCGAGAGCTATCTGAACGTTCCCGCCATCATCGGCGCCGCGGAGATCACCGGGGCCGACGCCATCCACCCCGGCTACGGGTTCCTGTCCGAGAGCGGCGACCTGGCCGAGGCGGTCGAGGCCTGCGGAATCACGTTCATCGGCCCGCCCTCGACCGTGCTGCGCCTGATGGGCGACAAGACGCAGGCGCGCCGCGCCATGAAGCGGGCGGGCTTGCCGGTGCTGCCCGGGACCGAGGAGCCGCCCGCGACCGCGGCCGACGCACTGCGGGCGGCGCGCCGGCTGGAGTACCCCCTGATTCTGAAGGCGACCGCCGGCGGCGGCGGGCGCGGCATGCGCATCGTGCGCGGGCCCGACGATCTGGAGGCTGCCTGGACGACCGCGCGGCAGGAAGCCGCGGCGGCCTTCGGCAACGGCAGCATCTACCTCGAGCAGTACGTCGAGGCGCCGCGGCACATCGAGTTCCAGGTGCTTGCCGATCACCAGGGCCGCGTCGTCCACCTCGGCGAGCGGGAGTGCTCCATCCAGCGCCGCCACCAGAAGCTGGTCGAGGAGTGTCCCTCGGCCGTGCTCACGCCGCGCCAGCGCCGCAAGCTCGGCCGGCTCGTCACCGATGCGGCGCGGACCGTCGGCTACCGCAACGCCGGCACGTTCGAGTTCCTGATGGACGGCAAGGGACGCTTCTACTTCCTCGAAGCGAATGCCCGGCTGCAGGTCGAGCATCCGGTCACCGAGATGGTGACGGGCACCGACATCGTCAAGGAGCAGATCCGCATCGCGGCCGGCGCGCCGCTGTCGTTTCAGCAGCGGGACGTCACGTGGAACGGGCATGCGATCGAGTGCCGCATCAACGCCGAGTCCCCCGAGACGTTCCGGCCGAGCCCGGGTGTGGTCAGGGTGTTCAGCGTGCCCGGCGGACCGGGCATCCGGATCGACACGGCCGCGCACGCCGACTGCACCATTCCGCCCTACTACGACTCGCTGGTCGCGAAGGTCATCACGCACGGGGTCGACCGCGCGGAGGCCGTGGCGCGGATGCGCCGGGCGCTGGACATGACCGTCATCGAGGGCATCGAGACGACCGTGCCGCTGCAGCGCCGGATCCTCGACGACCCGGACTTTCAGCGCGCGGAGCTCAGCACGGCCTTCATGGATCGTTTCGCCCCCGCATGAGCCTGCCTCGCCTGTGCGCCATCGTCGACCAGCGGACGGCGGAGCGGCACGGGTGGCGGGTACCCGCGCTGGCGCACGCCTGCCTGGAGGGCGGCGCGCGCTGGCTTCAACTGCGTGTCGACGGCGCCGGCAGCGGCCAGGCGCTCGAATGGTGCGACGAGATCGTCGCGGCGGCCCGGCGCTGCGGGGCGTGGGTGGTGGTGAACGACCGGGCCGACATCGCGCTGCTCGCCGGCGCCGACGGCGTCCACGTCGGCCAGACGGACTTGCGCCCGGACGCGGTGCGCCGCGTGCTGCCGCGCCCGGCCGTCATCGGCGTGTCGACGCACACGGCGGCCCAGGTGGACCGATCCCGCGCTGACGACGCTACCTACGTGGCGGTCGGCCCGATCCACCGTACCGGGACGAAGGCGACCGGCTACGACCCCGTTGGCCTGGGACTGGTCCGCTACGCGGCGGGTGCGCAGGCATGCCCCGTCGTCGCCATCGGCGGCATCACCCCGGAGCGCGCGCGCCCGGTGCTGGCTGCCGGCGCGTCGGCGGTGGCCGTCATCTCGGATCTGCTGCGCGGCGGAGATCCCGCACAGCGCGTTGCGGCCTACGTCGCCTTGCTGGAGGCCCCGCCGAAGTAGTCGAGCGTCAGCTTGCGGACGGTGCCCACCAGCATGAGCAGCCCGATCAGGTTCGGGAAGGCCATGAAGCCGTTCAGCAGCGTGCCGACCGCCCAGGCGAGCGGGACCGAGGCGACGGCGCCGACCAGGATGAGCGCGGTGAACACGACGCGGTACGGCCTGATCACGCGCGATCCGAACATGAACTCCATGCACTTCTCGCCGTAGTAGCACCAGCCGAGAAGCGTCGAGAAGCCGAAGAGGAACGAGCAGGCGGCCACGAGCAGCGACGCCAGCGGAATCGAGGTGGACAGCGCCGCCGCCGTGAGATCCCCGCTCGCGTTCTGGTAGGCAGGCTCCGTCCACAGGCCCGACGCGAGAATGACGAACGCCGTCAGGGAGCAGAGCACGATCGTGTCGACGAAGACCTCGAAGATGCCGACGACGCCCTGCTCGGCCGGGTGTCGCACCTTGGCGATGCCGTGGGCGATCGGGGCGCTGCCCAGGCCGGCTTCGTTCGAGAGCACGCCGCGACTCACGCCGGCGGACACGACCTGCGACACCGAGGCGCCCACGAAGCCGCCCAGCGCGGCCGTCGGCGCGAACGCGCTGCCGACGATCAGCCCGAATATCTCCGGGACGCGGCCGATGTGCATGACCAGGAACGTGAGCGTGGTGGCCACGTAGAGCAGGATCATGGCCGGCACGAGCCGCTCGACGACAACCGCGATCCGCCGGATGCCGCCGAGCAGCACCAGCCCGACCGTCGCCATGATCAGCAGGCCCGGCACGAACTGCGGAACGTCGATGCCGGCAATCGTGCGGGCCGCCTCGACGAACGTCCGCGCGACGGTATTCGACTGCGCCATGTTGCCCGTGCCCAGCAGCGCGGCGCAGGCGCCGAAGAACGCGAAGGCGTAACCGAGGCCCTTCGCCAGGACCGGCGAGGCGATCCCGCCGGTGATGTAGTACATCGGGCCGCTGGCCAGCTCGCCGGTGTCGCGGCGCACCCGGTAGTGCACGCCCAGCACGGCCTCGGCATACTTGGTGGCCATGCCGACGGTCGCCGTGGCCCACATCCAGGCCACGGCGCCGGGTCCGCCGATCAGGATCGCGGTCGCCACCCCGCCGATGTTGCCGTTGCCGACGGTGGACGCCAGCGCCGTCGAAAGCGCCTGGAACGGGGTGATGGTGCCCTCGCCCTGCTCGGTGCGCTTGCCGAGCGCCCCCGCCATGACGAAGCGGACGGCCAGCGGGAACCGGCGCACCTGCACCAGCCCGGTGGCGATCGTCATCAGGCCGCCCACGAGGACCAGCACGAGCGGCATCGCGAACGGTTGCCAGACGAAGCTGTCGACGGTCTGGATGCGATCCGTGAGCGTGTTCAATGCAGCCTCGGCTCCCTGGAGGATGTCAGAACATGGCGTAGAAGGTCCCGCCGATGATCAGGCCGATGCAGGCCGGGCAGACCCAGCGAATGAGCAGCGCCCAGGCGCCGGGCAGGGGAAACCAGGCGCCCTCGAGCCGCAGCTCGTCGAGGGCCCGGTCGACCCGCCACACGTGGCCGACGAATACCGCTGTGAGGAAACCGCCGATCGGCAGCGCGAAGTCGTTCCACGCCGTGATCATCAGCGAGAGGAAGTCGATGCCGAGTCCCGGGAGGCTGCTGAGCAGCGGCACGGCGCCGTTGCCGAGCGCGCAAGGGATCGCCAGGACGAAGACGCCCAGCGTCACCGTGAAGACGGCGCGCCGCCGCGACCAGCCGCGGGAGTCGACGAAGTGCGCCACCGGCACCTCCAGCAGCGAGATCGCGGAGGTGAGCGCCGCCATCGTCAGGAGCACGAAGAAGGCGGCCCCGAACAGGCCGCCGCCGGGCAGCGTGGCGAACAGGCGCGGGAGCACGACGAAGATGAGCTCCGGCCCGCTGCTGTCCGGGTCGAACCCCGCCAGCGAGAAGCCGGCCGGGAAGATGATGAAGCCGGCCAGCAGGGCAATCCCGGTATCGAGCGCCACGATCCACAGCGCCGCGCCCGCGATGCCGGTCTGCCTGCCCAGGTAGCTGCCGTACGTCAGGATGCAGCCCATGCCGAGGCTGAGCGAGAAGAACGCCTGACCCAGCGCGGCGTTGTAGACCGACACGTCGAGCAGGCTCGACAGGGTCGGCCGGAGGTAGTAGGAGAGGCCTTCCGCCGCTCCCGGCAGCGTGACCGCCCGCGCGGCGAGCAGCACGAGCAGCCCGATCAACGCGGGCATGAGGGCCTTGGTGACGCGCTCGATGCCCGACCGGATGCCGCCCAGCAGGATCACCGCCGTTACCGCCAGCACGCCCAGCGCCAGCAGCAGGCTGACGGGCGCGTTGGCGGTGAAGTCGGTGAAGAATGCGCCCGCGGCCTGCGAATCCCCCGCCAGCCCCCCGCTCAGGCTGTACCACACGTAGGCGACGGTCCAGCCCGCGATGACGCAGTAGAACGACAGAATGCCGGCCCCGGCCAGCACGCCCAGCGCGCCCGCGAGCCACCAGTGCGTGCCCGGCCGCAGCAGGGCGAACGAGCGGACGGGAGACTGCTGCGTCCGGCGCCCGATCGCGATCTCGCCGACCATGATCGGGAGACAGATAAGCGCGATGCAGGCGAGGTAGACGAGCACGAACGCCGCTCCGCCGCCCTGCCCGACGCGGGTCGGGAAGCCCCAGATGTTGCCCAGGCCGACCGCCGAGCCGGCGGCAGCCAGGATGAATCCCGCACGCGTGCCCCAACTACCTCGTTCGGCCATGACGGCCGCATTCTAATGGAAGTCGGCCGCAAGCAGAAGGACTCCGTTCGGTCGCGACCGACGCCGGACAGGGCGCGGGGTTGCGCCGCGCACTGCTAGAATCAAGGTGTGTCCGTACAACAGGCGACCGCCCGCATGCTGGACGGTTCCGCGGCCGCGAGCGAGATCCGCGAGCAGCTGCGACCGCGCATCGAGTCGTTCACCGAGCGCGCGGGACGCCCGCCGAAGCTGGGCATTCTGCTGGCCGGCAACGATCCCGGCTCCGAGATCTACGTCCGCAACAAGATCCGGAACAGCGAGCAGCTGGGCATGGACAGCGACCTCCGGCGGCTGTCCGACGCCGCGTCGCTGGACGAGGCGCTGGCCATCGTCTCCGAGTTCAACGCGAGCGATGCGCACGACGGCATCCTCGTGCAGTCGCCGCTGCCGGCGGGCATGGGCGCCGACGCCGAGCAGCGCGTCTTCGACGCCATCGCCGCCGCCAAGGACGTCGACGGCTTCACGCCCGCCAACGTCGGGCGCCTGGTGCAGAAGCGGCCGGCGCTGGCGCCCTGCACGCCGTCCGGCATCCTCGAGCTGCTCGACCGCGAGCGGATCGGGATTGTCGGCGCCCGGGCGGTGGTCATCGGGCGCAGCGACATCGTGGGCAAGCCAATGGCGATGCTCCTGCTGCACCGCCACGCCACCGTGACTATCTGCCACTCGCGCACCGCCGACCTGCCGGCCGTCGCGGCCTCGGCCGACATCCTGGTGGCGGCCATCGGCCGTGCGGCGTTCGTGACGCGCGACTTCGTGAAGCCCGGCGCCACGGTGATCGACGTCGGGATGAACCGGCTCGACGACGGCGCCCAGGTGGAGGCGCTGTTCGGTGCGGGATCGAAGAAGCTGGCGGCATTCCACAAGCGGGGCTCCGTCGTGACCGGCGACGTGCACCCGGGGGTCGCGGCCGTGGCGGGCGCGCTGACGCCGGTGCCGGGGGGCGTCGGCCCGCTGACCATCGCGATGCTGCTGTCCAACACGGTCCGGGCGGCCGAGGAGCGCCTGCACGCCCGCGGGGCGTGACGGGCGCGAAACGGCCGCGGGAAACCGGCGCGGGGCGGGCGTCAGCCGGCGAGGCCGGTCAGCGCGCGCCAGACGGCTGCCACCTGCCGCTCGGTGTCTTCCAGCGAGCCGCCGGTCTGCACGACGAAGTCGGCGCGCGCCGCCTTGGCGGCCGTCGGCAACTGCGCCGCCAGGCGCTTGCGGCCCGCGTCCGTCGAGAGCCGGTCGCGTTGCGCCAGGCGGGCCAGCTGGGTCGCGGGGTCGCACGCCGTCACGATGACCCGGTCGAATTCTCCCGCCCGGTTCGTCTCGAAGAGCAGCGGGATGTCGGCGATGCCGAAGGGCGCCGCGCCGGCCGCCGCGAGGCCCTCGAACCAAGCGTCGATCGCCGCGCGGACATGCGGGTGCACGATCGCCTCGAGATCGGCGCGGGCGTCGGCGTCGTCGAACACCAGGGCAGCCAGCCGCCGGCGATCGAGCGCGCCGTCGAGGGTGAACAGCCCGGGGTCGAAGCGGGCCCTGAGCGCCGTCCAGGCCGGGCGCCCGGGCTCGACGACCTCGCGGGCGAGGCGGTCGGCGTCCACGGTCGGCACGCCCCGCGCGGCGAAGCGGGCCCGGACGTGCGACTTGCCGGTGGCGATGCCGCCGGTCAGTGCCACGCGCAGCATCGCCCCGATCCCGTCCCAGGCAACGCCGTCAGACCTCCGCCGGCGTTTCCTCGCCGTCTTCCGCCGGGGCGATCCGCTCCTCGACGAAGGTGTTCCACTCGTGGCACTGGGGACACTGCCAGAGCAGCTCCGTGCTGCGGTAGCGGCATCGCATGCACACGTGCGGATCGAGGTAGAAGACGGCCTCCCGGGTCAGGGCGACGTAGCGCCTGACCAGCGTCTCGTTGAGGTTCAGCGCCGTGAGCGCCCGCCAGATCGCCTGATGAATGGCGAGAGCGTGGGGGTTGTGCACGAGCGACTCGAAGAGCAGGTCGAGCGCCCGCGCGGGCTCCCCGTTGGCGGCCACGCGCTGCCCGAGCGCCAGCCGCGCCCGCCAGTCCTGCGGGTTGGCCTCGACGAGCCGCCGGCAGAGGTCGAGGAAGCGGGACGGCATGCCCAGGTCCGCGTACGCGCCCTCGAGGCGCGAGAAGGCGAGGTACGCGCGCTCCGGCGCCACGTGGATGATCTTCTCCCACATCTCGACGGCCTCTCTCGGCCGGCCCTGGCCGACGCGCACGTCGCCCATGTTGAGATAGGCGGGGACGGTCTGCTGATCCAGCCCGGTGGCCGCCTCGAAGTGCCTGACGGCCTGCTCGGGCTGCCCGTCCCGCATGGCCTGCAGGCCGAGCTCGTTCTCCAGGAAGGCGAGAATGGCCTGGTCCCGGGGCTTCTCGGCATCGGCCGCCGCCTCCGCCATGCGCTGCCGGAGCACCTGCGCTTCGCGCCACTGGTGCTGCTCCTCGTGCAGCTTCTCGAGGTTGAGCAGGGCGTGCTTGTTGTCCGGGTCGAGACGCACCACCTCGGAGAAGGTCTCGAACGCCCGGTCGACGAAGCCGCCGCGCCTGAAGTCGAGCCCGAGGCACAACAGGACGTGCGCGTGCTCGAGCGTCGTCAGGCGCGGGCTGCGCAACAGGCGCTGATGGACCTGGATGGCCTTGCTGACCTGTCCCTTCTCACGGCACAGGTTGCCCAGTATCAAGTGAATCTCGAGCGCGTCCTCGTCGAGCCAGGCCGCCTTCGTGAGCTCCTCGATGGCGAGGTCGATCTGGTTGGAGACCAGGAAGTTCAGCCCCAGGATGTAGTGCGCGGATTCGCGCGCCTTGCGGCGGTCGATCCACCGGCCGTCGCGCAGCTTGTAGCGCTCCCAGGCCTTGCCTGCCGTCAGCCCGATCAGCAGCGCCACCAGCGCGGCGAGCAGGATCAGCGTCTCGGTCATTTCTCCTTCATCAGACGGGGCTGCGCAGCTTCCTCCAGATGGGGCTGCACCCCAAGCCCCCGGCGTCCACTTGCGGGGGCCCCTTCGCCCCGCGCCGCTCCCGCCGAGGCGCGCTGTGCGCGCCTTGCGCCGGCAGCGCCGGCGCTTCCTTCAGATGGGGTGCGCCCCAAACCCCCGGCGTCCACTTGCGGGGACCCCTTCGCCCCGCGCCGCTCCCGCCGAGGCGCGCTGTGCGGGCTTCCATCAGACGGGGCTGCGCCCCGGACCCCCGGCGTCCGCTTGCGGGGGCCCCATTGCCCCGGGCCGCTGCCGCCGAGGCGCGCTGTGCGCGCCTTGCGCCGGCAGCGCCGGCGCTTCCTTCAGACGGGACCTTGCCCCAAGCCCCCGGCGTCCGCTTGCGGGGGCCCCTTCGTCCCGCGCCGCTCCCTAGAACAGCTCGGTGCGCCACAGATCGTGCAGGTGCACGACGCCCGCCACGCGGGCGGCGCCGTCCACGACGATCAGCGACGTGACCCGCCGGGCCTCCAGCATGTTGAGGGCCTCGGCCGCCAGCGTCGACACCGGCACCGTGATCGGGTCCTGCGTCATCACGTCGGCCGCGCAGCACGCCATGAGATCGCCCGGCGCGGACAGGCGCCTGCGGAGGTCGCCGTCCGTGATGACGCCGAGCAGCGCGCCGTTCGCCGCGGTCACGCAGGTCATGCCCAGGCCCCCGGCGGACATCGTCGCCACGACCTCCGGCAGCCCGGCGCCGGGCGCCACGCGCGGAACCCGCTCGCCGGCGTGCATCAGGCGGTCGACCCGCAGCAGGCGCTTGCCGAGCTGCCCGCCGGGGTGCAGGTTGGCGAAGTCGTTCTCGCCGAATCCCTTGCGTACCATCAGCGTCATCGCCAGGGCGTCGCCGAGGGCCAGCGCGGCGGTCGTGCTGGCCGTGGGGGCGAGGTTCAGCGGGCACGCCTCCACGTCGACCCGGCAGTCCAGGGCCACGTCGGCGGCGCGGCCCAGCGCGCTCTCGGGCGCGCCGGTGATGGCGATGAGCCGCGCGCCGATTCGCCGCAGCGTCTCGAGGAGCCGCAGGATCTCGGGCGTCTCGCCGCTGCGGGAGAGGAGGAGCACCAGATCGTCGTCCCGGATGACGCCCAGGTCTCCGTGCACCGCCTCCACCGGGTGCAGGAAGTAGGCCGGTGTTCCGGTGCTCGAGAGCGTGGCGGCGATCTTGCGCGAGATGATGCCCGACTTGCCCATCCCGGTCACGATGACCCGCCCCGCGCAGTCGGCGAGCAGCCGCACGGCGTCGACGAAGCGGCCGTCGACGCGTTCGCTCAGCGCCCGTACGGCGGCCGCTTCGGTCCGCAGCACCGTGCGGGCGAGCTCGACGTCGATCTCCGCCGGTGTGTTGCCTGTCATCGTTCCGGCAGGGCGGGCTGCGCCGCGGCGCCGCGTGCCACGCGGTCGATGGCGAGCAGCCGTCGCAGGAGCGGCTCGAGGCGGTCCAGCGCGAGCGCGTTGGCGCCGTCGCTCCGCGCGGCGGCGGGGTCGTCGTGCACCTCCATGAACACGGCGTCCACGCCCGCGGCCACGCTGGCGGCCGCGAGCGGCTCGATGAACTCGGGTTGCCCCGCGGTGGTCCCGTCGCCCCCGCCGGGAAGCTGCAGGCTGTGCGTGGCGTCGAACACGACCGGGTGGCCCAGTCTTCGCAGCATGGGAAACGCGCGCACGTCCACCACCAGGTTGTTGTATCCGAAGCAGGCGCCCCGCTCGGTGAGCATGAGCCGGTCGTGGCCGGTCGAGGTGATCTTCTCGACGACGTGCCGCATGTCGCCAGGTGCGAGGAACTGGCCCTTCTTGACGTTGACCACGCGTCCGGTCCGCGCGGCGGCGAGGATGAGATCGGTCTGGCGCGACAGGTACGCGGGAATCTGCAGGACGTCGGCCACGCGGGCTGCGGGTTCAGCCTGCTGCGGCTCGTGAATGTCGGTCAGGATCGGCAGGCCGCATTCGGCCTTGATCCGCCCCAGGATGCGGAGCCCCGGCTCGAGCCCCGGTCCGCGAAACGAGCGGATCGAGGTGCGGTTGGCCTTGTCGAACGACGCCTTGAAGATCAACCCGCAGCCGCAGCGCACGGCGCGCTCGCGGATGGCCCGGGCCATGGCGAGCGCGTGGGGCTCGCTCTCGATCACGCAGGGGCCGGCGATGAGCGCGAGCGGCTGGCCGTCACCGACCGCCACGCCGCCGGCGACAACCTGTGACACCGCGCAATTATAGACGGCGGACGCGGCCGCTCAGGCGAGCGACTCGGCCGCCGCCGCCGCCGGCACGGCGTGCTCGTAGGCGGCCCGCACGAAGCCGGCGAACAGCGGGTGCGGACGCAGGGGCTTCGACTGGAACTCGGGGTGGAACTGCACCGCGAGGAACCACGGATGGTCGGGCAATTCGATGACCTCGACGAACTTGTCGTCCGGCGAGCGGCCCGAGATGCGCAGGCCGTTCTCGACCAGCGGCTGCTCGTACTCCCGGTTGAACTCGTAGCGATGCCGGTGGCGCTCGCTGACCGCGCCGGCCGCGTAGAGGCGCTCGGCCAGCGAGCCCGGCTCGAGGCGGCAAGGATAGCTTCCCAGGCGCATGGTGCCGCCCAGGTCGTCGACGCCCAGCAGGTCCCGCAGCTTGTAGATGATCTTGTGCGGCGTCTGCTCGTGGCACTCCGTCGAATCGGCGTCGGTCAAGCCGCAGACATGGCGGGCGAACTCGACCGCGGCCCACTGGAATCCGTAGCAGATCCCGAGGTACGGGATGCGGCGCTCGCGGGCGATGCGCGCCGCCTCCATCATCCCCCGGCTGCCGCGATCGCCGAAGCCGCCGGGCACCAGAATGCCGTGCGCGTCGGCCAGCAGCCGCTCGCCCCCGTCCATCTCGAGCGCCTCGGCCTCCACCCACTTCACGTTGATCTTGAAGCCATGCTCGAAGCCGCCGTGGGACAGCGCCTCGGTGAGGCTCTTGTACGAGTCCTCGTAGCCCACGTACTTGCCGACCACGTGCACCGTGACCGTGTCGGTCGGGTTCTTCAGGCGCTCGACCAGCGCCCGCCACTCGTCGAGCCTGCACTCCGTGGCGTCCGGCAGCCGCAGGCCGGCGAGGACGATGCGGTCGAGCCCCTCCGCACCGAGCACCAGCGGCACCTCGTAGATGCTGTCGACGTCCTTGGCCGTGATCACCGCCTGCTCGTCGACGTCGCAGAACAGCGCGATCTTGTGCCGGATGTCCTTGGGGAGGAAGCGGTCGGTCCGGCACAGCAGGATATCCGGCTGGATGCCGATGGAACGCAGGTCCCGCACGCTGTGCTGGGTCGGCTTGGTCTTGAGCTCGCCGGCCGTCCCGATGAACGGCACGAGGGTGAGGTGAATGTAGAGCGTGTGATCGCGGCCGACGTCCCGGCGGAACTGGCGAATCGCCTCGAGGTAGGGCTGGCTCTCGATGTCGCCGACGGTGCCGCCGATCTCGACCAGGACGATGTCGACATCCTCGCTCACCGCCCGCAGGCCGGCCTTGATCTCGTTCGTGATGTGGGGAATCACCTGGACCGTGCGGCCCAGGTAGTCGCCGCGGCGCTCCTTCTGGATGACCGAGAGGTAGATCTTGCCGGTCGTCCAGTTGTGGTCGCACGTCGTCACGGTGCTCGTGAAGCGCTCGTAGTGGCCCAGGTCGAGGTCGGTCTCGGCGCCGTCCTCCGTGACGTACACCTCGCCGTGCTGATACGGGCTCATCGTCCCGGGGTCCACGTTCACGTACGGATCGAACTTCTGCAACGTCACGCGGTAGCCGTGTCCCTCCAGCAGGCAGCCGATCGAGGCGGCCGCGAGGCCCTTCCCGAGCGAGGACACGACGCCGCCCGTGACGAAGATGTACTTGACGGGACGACCGGCCGCGTTGCGGACGGGTTCGGGCATCACGCTGCTCCACCTGCCACGATGCGGCGGACGCGGTCGAGGTCGCCGGGCGTGTCCACGCCGACCGGCTCGCCGGCCACCTCGACCGTTCGAATGCGGTAGCCGTGCTCGAGCGCGCGCAGCTGCTCCAGGCGTTCCGCGCGCTCGAGCGGCGTCGGCGCCAGGGCCGCGACCTGCAGCAGGAACTCGCGGCGGTAGGCGTACAGGCCGACGTGCCGCCAGGCGCCCTCCGCCGGGCCGGCCGCGGCGTCGCCCTGGCACGGAATCGGGGCGCGCGAGAAGTAGAGGGCGAATCCGGCCGCGTCGACCACGACCTTGACGACGTTCGGATCGGCGAATTCGTCGGCGTCGGCGAGCGGGCAGCGCACCGTCGACATCGGCACGCCGGGGTTCTCGTCCAGCACGCGCACCACGAGATCTATCGCGCGGGGGTCGACGAGCGGCTCGTCCGCCTGCAGGTTGACGACGATGTCGCAGCGCAGGTCGCGGGCCGCCTCGGCGAGACGCTCCGTCCCGCTGCGGTGCTCCGCGGCCGTCATGCGCGCTTCGCCGCCGAACGCCGCGACGGCGTCGCGGATGCGCGCGTCGTCCGTGGCGACGAGCACCGCGTGCACGGAGGCCGCCGCCTCGGCGCGCCGGTAGACGTGCTCGACCATGGGCCGGCCAGCGATGTCGGCCAGCGGTTTGCCCGGCAGGCGCGACGACTGATAGCGGGCTGGAATGACGGCGACGGCGGAGGCGGCGGCGGTCTGCGGGGGAGTGCCCTGGGGCGCGACAGGGTGCACGCGCGATACTAGCACAGCTTCCATCAGACGGGGCTTCCATCAGACGGGGCTGTGCCCCGGACCCCCGGCGGCCGCTTGCGGGGGCTTTCTACAGATGGGCGAGGCTCACGTGACGGACG
This sequence comes from Vicinamibacterales bacterium, assembly GCA_963665465.1. Classification (GTDB taxonomy): domain Bacteria; phylum Acidobacteriota; class Vicinamibacteria; order Vicinamibacterales; family UBA8438; genus JAAXGX01. Next base: position 138,808 of record OY762226.1, on the reverse strand, counting down.
GCGGGGACCTGTCGGATCTCGTCGAGCAGCGCGCTGTCGACCGCGGGCGCCGGTTGGCCGGCGTCCGTGCCGCACGTCTCGATGTTGACGACGCCGATGGCGCCGTCCGCGCCGCGGCCGAGAGCGAACGCCGCGATGTTGAGACGGTGCCGACCGAGGATCGTGCCCACCTCGCCAATGACGCCGGGCTGGTCGCTGTTGCGGATGACGACGAGCGTGCCCGCCAGCGGCGCCTCGACCTCGACCCCGTCGAGGAGCACCAGCCGCGGCTCCCGCGGCTCGAAGACGGCGCCCTCGGCCCAGTGCTCGCCGGCGCTGGTGTGCAGCTTGATCGAGATGAGGCTCGTGAAGTTCCGGGGGCGGGAGCTGTGCGATTCGACGATCTCCACCCCCTGCTGCTGCGCCAGCGAGCGCGCGTTGACGAGGGTCACGGTCGAGGAGAGCACCGTGCGGAACAGGCCGACCAGCACCGCGCCGACGAGCATGTCGTGGCTCGCGCCGGCGAGCTCGCCGTAGTAGCGGATGCCGACGGTCTCGATCCGCTCGTTCGTGAGCTGGGCGAGAAAGCTGCCCAGGCGCTCGGCCAGCCCGATGTACGGCTGCAGGCGCTTGAACTCCTCCGGCGACACGGAAGGGAAGTTGACGGCGTTGCGGACGATTCCCGAGCGCAGGAAATCCCGGACGGAGGTGGCCGCCTCGAGCCCCACGAGCTCCTGGGCCTCCTTGGTCGAGGCCGCGATGTGCGGGGTCGCCACCACCTGCGGCAGGCCGGTCAGCGCCCGCGACGCCGGCGGCTCGGTCTCGAAGACGTCCAGGCCGGCGCCGGCGATGCGGCCGGCGGTCAGCGCGGCGGCCAGCGCCGTCTCGTCGACGAGGTTGCCCCGGGCCGTGTTGATGATCCGGGCGCCGGGCTTGCAGCGCGCCAGCCGCTCGCGGTTCAGCAGCTGGCGGGTGCCGCTGGTCGACGGCACGTGAAGGCTGATGAAGTCGGCCTGCTCGCAGAGCCCGTCAAGCGACACGAGCTCGACGTCGAGGTCGCTGGCAACCTGCGAGGTGATGTACGGATCGTGCGCGATGATCCGCATCTCGAACGCCCGCGCGCGACGCACGACCTCGCGCCCGATGCGGCCGAGCCCGACGAGGCCCAGCGTCTTGCCGCGCAGCTCCGCGCCCTGCAGCGACTTCTTCTCCCAGCGGCCGTCCTTCATCAGGGCGTCGGCCCGGCTGACGGAGCGGGCGAGCGCGAGCATGAGGGCGCAGGCGTGCTCCGCCACGCTGATGCTGTTGGCGCCCGGCGCGTTGAGCACCAGCACGCCGCGTCGGCCGGCCGCCTCGAGGTCGACGTTGTCGACGCCGGTGCCGGCGCGGGCGATGACGCGCAGGCGGGGGGCGGCCGCAATCAACGCGGCATCCACACGCGTCGCGCTGCGGACGATGATGCCGTCGGCATCCGCCAGGGCCGTCTCGAGCTCGCCGCCGGCACGATCCGTCCGACTGTCCACGGTCCAGCCCTCGCCGCGCAGCAGGTCGGCGACGGATGCGGGAAGGGGGTCGGCGATGACAATCTTCATGAAAACGTGGGGCCGAACGCCGTACAGTATAATCTCACCCCGTCTGCGGGAGACCGGTCACGGTATTGCCTGCCGCACCACGATGGTGCAAATCGCTAAACCCGTCCGTTTGATGCGGCTTGCTGGCGTCTGACGGGCCATTTATTCACAAGGTTTTCCACACTTTCTGTTGAAGATCTTGTCGCAGGTCACGGGGAAGTGACCTAAACGCGCCGCCCGGGGTGCGGCACGGCGGCGCGAGCATCGGGAACATGCGGGGCGCGACCCCAAGAAGGAGCTGAGACGAATGAACAGGAAGGTGAGCGTCATCGGATCGGGAAACGTCGGCGCGACGGCCGCCCGCAGCATGGCGGACAAGGAACTGGCCGACGTGGTGGTGCTCGACATCCTGGAGGGGGTGCCCCAGGGCAAGGGGCTCGACATGCTGGAGGCGTGCCCGGTCGAAGGCTCCGACGCGCGCGTGCTCGGCACCAACGACTACGCCGACACGGCCGACTCGGACATCGTCGTCATCACCGCCGGCCTGGCGCGCAAGCCCGGCATGAGCCGCGACGACTTGCTGACCAAGAACTACCAGATCATCAAGGGCGTCACCGAGCAGGTCGTCAAGTACTCGCCCAACTGCGTCATCGTGCCGGTCACCAACCCGCTCGACGCCATGTGCCAGGTGGTCTACCGCGTGAGCGGCTTCCCCCGGGAACGGGTCGTCGGCATGGCCGGCGTGCTCGACTCGGCCCGCATGCGGACCTTCATCGCGCAGGAGCTCGACGTATCCGTCGAGAACACGCACGCCTTCGTGCTCGGGGGGCACGGCGACACGATGGTGCCGCTGCCCAGGTACTCGACCGTCGCCGGCGTGCCGATCACGGAGCTGATGGACGCGGCGACCATCGACGCCATCGTGCGGCGCACCGCGGGCGGCGGGGCCGAGATCGTCAAGCTGCTCGGCACCGGGAGCGCCTTCTACGCCCCGGGCTCGGCGGTCGTCGAGATGGTCGAGGCGATTCTCAAGGACAAGAAGAAGATCCTGCCCTGCGCGGCGTTCCTGCAGGGCGAGTACGGCATTCGGGATCTCTTCGTCGGCGTGCCGGTCAAGCTCGGCGCCGGGGGGCTGGAGCAGATCGTGGAGATCACGCTGACGGCCGACGAGCAGGCGGCGCTGGACCGGTCGGCCGCCGCCGTGCGCGAGCTGGTGCAGGTCATCCACGTCTAGTGGGCGCCGTGGACGCGGTGGACTAGTCCCGTGAAGATTCACGAGTACCAGGCGAAGAGCCTGTTCACGAAGCACGGCCTGGCCGTTCCCCGCGGCGAGGTCGCGTTCACGCCGGCCGAGGCGCGCGGGGTGGCGGAGCGGCTCGGGGGCCGCGTCGTCGTCAAGGCCCAGATCCATGCCGGCGGGCGGGGCAAGGGGGGCGGCGTGAAGGTGGTCGCGAACGCCGGCGAGGCCGAGCAGGCGGCGCGGACGCTGATCGGCATGACGCTCGTCACCCCGCAGACCGGCCCCGAGGGCCGCCGCGTGTCGCGCGTCCTGGTGGAGGAGGCGCTGGACATCGAGCGCGAGCTGTACCTGGGGCTGCTGATCGACCGCGCGGCGGCGCGGCCGATCATCATGGCCAGCGCGGCGGGCGGCATGGAGATCGAGCAGGTCGCGGCCGACACGCCGGAGCTCATCCTGCGGGAGGAGATCGACCTCGGCGTCGGCTTGTCCGCGTTCCGGGGAAGGCGCCTGGCGTACGGCCTGGGCCTGACGGGCTCGGCGGTCACGAAGGCCGTGCGCGTGATGCGGGCGGCCTGCGCCGTCTTCCGCGAGAACGACGCCTCGCTGGTGGAGATCAACCCGCTCGTCGTGACCGCGGCCGGCGACGTGCTGGCGCTGGACGGCAAGGTGTCCCTCGACGACAACGCGCTCTTCCGGCATCCGGAGCTGCGGTCCCTGCGCGATCCGGCGGAGGAGGAGGAGCTCGAGATCGAGGCCTCGAAGCACGCCCTGAACTACATCCGGCTCGACGGCACGATCGGCTGCATGGTCAACGGCGCCGGGCTGGCGATGGCGACCATGGACATCATCAAGCTCGCGGGCGGCGCGCCGGCCAACTTTCTCGACGTCGGGGGCGGCGCGAACGCCGAGCAGATCCGCAACGCCTTTCGCATCCTGATGTCCGACGCGAACGTCAAGGCGGTGCTCATCAACATCTTCGGCGGGATCCTGCGCTGCGACGTGCTGGCCGCGGGCGTGATTGCCGCGGTGCAGGAGCTGGCGGTGTCGGTGCCTGTCGTCATTCGCATGGAGGGCACGAACGTGGAGCAGGGCAAGCAGATGCTGCGGGACAGCGGTCTCAACTTCACGACCGCGGACGCGATGGACGAGGCGGCCGAGCGGGTGGTTGCGCTCGCCGGCGCCGCCGATGCGGCGCACTGAGCGCGCCGGGTGAACGCTGCAGATGTCGGTTCTCATCGATCGAAGCACCCGCCTTCTGGTTCAGGGCCTGACCGGCCGGGAGGGGGCGTTCCATGCCAGGCAGGCGGCCGAGTTCGGCACGACGGTGGTCGGCGGCGTCACGCCGGGCAAGGGGGGCACGACTCACGAAGGCTGGCCGGTGTTCGACACCGTCGAGCAGGCCGTGCGCGAGACTGGCGCGAACGCGTCGGTCATCTTCGTCCCGCCGCCCGTGGCCGCGGACGCCGTGCTCGAGGCGGCCGACGCGTCCCTTTCGCTCGTCGTCTGCATCACCGAGGGCATTCCCACCCTCGACATGCTGCATGTCGTGCGCTTTCTCGAAGATCGCCCGACGCGGCTGATCGGTCCCAACTGCCCGGGCATCATCTCGGCCGGGGCGGCCAAGGCCGGCATCATTCCGGGGCACATCTGCCGCGAGGGCCGCGTGGGCATCGTCTCGAAGAGCGGGACGCTCACCTACGAGGCGATTCACCAGCTCACGCGCCTCGGGCTGGGGCAGACCACCTGCATCGGCATCGGCGGCGACCCGTTGATCGGGACAAGCTTCGTGGATGCGCTGCGGCTGTTCGCCGCGGACGAGGCCACCGAGGCGGTCGTGCTGATCGGCGAGATCGGCGGCACGGCGGAAGAGGAAGCCGCAGCCTACGTGCGCACGGAGTTCGCCAAGCCGGTGGTGGGCTTCATCGCCGGCCAGACGGCGCCGCCGGGGCGGCGCATGGGGCATGCCGGCGCCATCATCTCGGGCGGCCAGGGGACGGCGGCCGAGAAGATGGCGGCGCTGGCGGCGGCGGGCGTAACGGTGGTCAGGAGCCCCGCCGAGATCGGCGGGGCGGTGATGAGGCGCCTCGGAACGGGCTAAGTCCGTGCTACAATAGGGAGTTTTTGTTTCGATGTCTTGTTTTTCAGTGGATGGCGAGGCCGTGAATGGCGCCTTCTGACGTAGCCGTACTCGACGCTCCAGCAACGCATCTCACCGAGCGGGTCGTCAACGATTTCAGCATTCAGGTTGCCACCGTCAACGGGTCGGGCAGCCAGACGGCGAATCTGGTGCTCCTGCGCTCCATCTTCGGGATGGGCGTCCCCGTATCCGGCAAGAACCTGTTCCCCTCGAACATCGCCGGCCTCCCCACCTGGTTCACGATTCGGGCCAACAAGGACGGCTACATCGCCCGCAAGGCAGGTATCGACCTGCTGGTGGCGATGAACGCGGAGACGGCGCGCGAGGACGTGCTCGCGCTCGACCCGGGCGCCGCGGTGGTCTACGACGAGCCGCTGCGGCTCGACGCGCTGCGCGACGACCTGACCTTCTATCCGGTTCCGTTCGACAAGCTGGTGGCCGGCGTCTGCACCGACGCGAAGCTGCGGCGCCTGGTCCGCAACATGATCTATGACGGGGTGCTCGCCAACCTGCTCCAGATCGACATGCGGCACATGGAGACCGCGCTCGAGAAGCAGCTGGGCCGCAAGCCCAAGGCCGTCACCCTCAACCGCGGCGCGCTAGAGGTCGGGTTCCAGTTCGCCGCGGAGCATCTCGAGAAGCGCGACCGGCTGGTCGTCGAGCCGATGGACGAGACGAACGGGCTCATCCTCATCGACGGCAACGCGGCCGCCGCGCTGGGCGCGCTGATGGCCGGCGTGACCGTGGTCACCTGGTACCCCATCACCCCGTCGTCGTCGCTGTGCGAGACGCTCATCGAGTACCTGCGGAAGTACCGCATCGACAAGGAGACCGGTCAGGCGACGTTCGCCGTCGTGCAGGCCGAGGACGAGATTGCGGCGCTCGGCATGGCGATCGGCGCGGGCTGGGCGGGCGCGCGCTCGATGACGTCGACGTCGGGGCCCGGCATCTCGCTGATGGCCGAGTTCTCCGGCCTGGCCTACTACGCGGAGGTGCCCGCCGTCATCTTCGACATCCAGCGGGTGGGGCCGTCGACGGGGCTGCCGACCCGCACCGCCCAGGGCGACGTGCTGACCACCGCGTTTCTCTCCCACGGCGACACGCGGCACCTGATGCTGTTTCCGGCCTCGGTGGAGGAGTGCTACTCGATGGCGATCGAGGCGTTCGACCTCGCGGAGCGCTTCCAGACGCCGGTGTTCGTAATGAGCGATCTCGACCTGGGCATGAACACCTGGATGTCGAAGCCGTTCGAGTACCCCACGAAGCCGCTCGATCGCGGGAAGGTCCTCGACGAGGAGGCGCTCGAACGGATCGGCAAGTTCGGCCGCTACCGGGATGTCGACGGCGACGGCATTCCCTACCGGAGCCGGCCCGGCGACGGCACGCCCGCGTTCTTCTGCCGCGGGTCCGGGCACAACGAGTGGGCGCAGTACAGCGAGCGGCCGGACGACTACCAGAAGAACGTCGACCGTCTCGCGCGAAAGCTCGAGACGGCGCGGCACTGGGTGCCCGAGCCGGTCGTGACCATCAACCGCAAGGCCTCGATCGGCATCGTCGCCTATGGCACCACGCACTGGGCCATCGTCGAGAGTCGCGACCAGCTGCTCGCCGAGGCGGATCTGCACACGTCCTACTACCGCGTGTGCGCCTACCCCTTCCGCGCGGCGCTGGCATCGTTCATCGAGCGTTACGACCGGGTCTACGTCGTGGAGCAGAACCGCGACGCGCAGATGCTGAGCCTGATCAAGCTCGACGCGCCGAGCGATCTCGCCAGCCGCCTGCGCAGCGTGCTGCACTACACCGGGAACCCGATCGACGCGCGTACCATCACCGACAGCATCCTGATTCAAGAGGGCTACCGCGCCGAGAAGACTGGAGCGCAGCCGGTCAGGCTGCCGCGCAGCGCCGGCGTGGGCGGAGAATAGGGCATTCGGAGAGGGACGATACCGTGGCCAGCGTCGCACCACCGGAACAACGGAAGAACGTCAACAGGATCGGGCTCGTATCGAAAGAGTACCGGGGCACGAAGACGACATTGTGCGCGGGCTGCGGCCACAACGCCATCTCGGAGCGGATCATCGGCGCGTGCTACGAGATGGGGATCGATCCGGACCAGGTCGTGAAGCTGTCCGGCATCGGGTGCTCCAGCAAGAGCCCCGCCTACTTTCTCGGGTCGGCGCACGGGTTCAACGCGGTGCACGGCCGGATGCCCTCGGTCGGCACCGGCGCCCTGCTGGCCAACCGCAAGCTGATTGCGCTCGGCGTGAGCGGCGACGGCGACACGGGGGCCATCGGCATCGGCCAGTTCGTGCACCTGATGCGCCGCAATCTGCCGATCATCTACATCATCGAGGACAACGGCTGCTACGGCCTCACCAAGGGGCAGTTCTCGCCGACGGCCGACCTGGGCTCGACGCTCAAGACGGGCGTGGTCAACGATCTGCCGCCGATCGACACCTGCGCGCTGGCCGTCGAGCTCGGCGCGACGTTCGTCGCGCGCTCGTTCTCGGGCGACAAGAAGCAGCTCATGGCGATTCTGAAGGCTGCGCTCAGTCATCGCGGCACGGCCATGATCGATGTCCTGTCGCCGTGCGTCACGTTCAACGATCACGAGGGTTCCACCAAGAGCTACGCCTACGCGAAGGCGCACGAGGACCCGCTCGAGGACATCAGCTTCGTGCCGTTCTTCGAGGACATCACGGTCGACTACGAGCCGGGCACGACCCAGGCCGTGCCGCTGCACGACGGATCCACGCTGTATCTCACGAAGCTCGACGAGGCGTACGATCCGCTCGACCGGCTGCAGGCCATGCGCGTCCTGAACGAGACGCGGCGGCGCGGCGAGTTCGCCACCGGGGTCATCTACGTCGAGCCTGATCGCGACGATTTCCTCACGATGCTCAATCTTGTGGACGAGCCGCTCGCTCAGCTTCCGCAGGAGCGTACCAGGCCGCCGAAGGCCGCCCTCGCCGAAATCATGGAGTCACTGCGGTAGGAGAGCCCACGCGGCGCCGCCCGGCGGCGCCCGGCGGGCAAGGAGCTTCGCATCGGCATGCAACGAACACTGGCCATCATCAAGCCTGACGCGGTCGAGCGTCAGCTCGTCGGGGCGATCATTCACCGCATCGAGGGCGCCGAGCTGCGTATCAGCGCGATGCGGCTGGCGCACCTGACGAAGGCGGAGGCCGAGGGGTTCTACGCCGTGCACCGGGGCAAGCCGTTCTTCGACAGCCTGACCAGCTTCATGTCGTCCGGCCCGCTCGTCCTGCTCGCGCTCGAAGCGCCCGACTGCATCGCGCGGTGGCGGCGGCTGATGGGCGCCACGGATCCGGGCAACGCCGAGCGTGGAACGCTGCGGCGGGAGTTCGGAAGGACGATCGAGCGCAACGCGACGCACGGGTCGGACGCGCCGGAGACGGCCGCGTTCGAGTTGAACTACTTCTTTCCGGCCGCGGCGTCCGACGGTGGGTAGTCGGATCGGGCGGGATGGGAAAGGCGCTGCTGGTCGTCGGGCTGGTGCTGGCCGGTGCGGGCGTGCTGGTGATGGCCGGCCTGCCGCTCGGCCGCTTGCCGGGCGACATCGTGTACCGGCGGGCGGGAACGACGATTTACGTGCCGATCGCGACGTGCGTTCTCGTCAGCGTGATCCTGTCGCTCGTCGCGGCGTTGATGCGGCGTTAGGAGTTTCGGGAACATGACCAGACCGCCGTGCGGCCGTCTTGACCCGAATTCGGCCTTCATAGTACTCTTTGGGTCTGGAGGGCAGGCAGCCGGCCTCCGGATCCCCAGACGCTCGGATAGCTGACACCCGATGAAAAAGCTCGACGAGCGCGAAGCTGCGCCCGCCCGTGCTCCGCTTGCCAGCGCGCCTGCGCTCGCCGTCCAATTCTTCCTGATCCCGCTGGCCGTGGTAGGCGCGGTCGTGCTCATCTACGGCGGATTCCGCATGCTGGTAATCGACGAGCGTTCGCCAGAGGAATTCCTCAACGACGTGCGGGTCGGGGGGCGCGACCGCCGCTGGCCGGCCGCGTACGAGCTCTCGCGCCTGCTGGACACGCCCGGCATCGAGGCCGCGCATCCGGATCTCGGGCCGGCCCTCGTGCAGGCCTTCGCCGATTCGTCCGGCGATGACCCCCGCGTGCGCCGTTATCTGGCGCTGGCGGTGGGGCGGCTTCGCTCGCAGCCGCCCGGCGCCCTCGAGGCGCTGGTCGAAGCGCTCGGGGATCCCGATTCGGAGACCCGCATCAGCGTCATCTGGGCCCTGGCGTCGATTGGCGATCCGTCGGTGGTCGACGACATCGAGGCGATGTATCAGTCGGAGGATGCCGGGGTTCGCAAGATGACCGTGTACGCGCTCGGCGTGCTGCCGGCCGACGAGCGGGCCGCCACGCTCCGCAACGCGCTGGACGACGCCGCGCCGGACGTGCAGTGGAACGCCGCGGTGGCGCTCGCGCGCCACGGCCGCGGCGACGGGCTGCAGGTGCTCGGCAGGATGCTCGATCGCGACTACGTGCAACGCAACGTCGATCGGGCGTCCAGCGTCGACGGCGGCGTGGACCCGGTCGCCGAGGTGATGGTCAGCGGCCTGCAGGCCGTGGGGGCGCTCAAGGCGTCGCAGCTCCACGAGCGGGTGATCGAGCTGAGCCGGAGCGACGCGAGCCTGCGCGTGCGGGATGTGGCCTTGCGCACGCTCGAGCTGCTCGAGCCGGCGGTGGCGGACGGCAGCGCAGCGGCCGACCACGGTTGAGACACCGTGTGCTGGAGGACGACAACTGAATGGCTGACGAGCAGAAACCTCAAGTAACTTCCGCGCCCGCGGCAGCGCCGAAGCCCCCGCTGGCGCGCCGGACGACGAGTGCCGCGGCCGGCAAGGCGCCGGCGAAGCCGTCACGGGCCACGGACGACACCTCGCCGTTGATGTCGCGTCGAGGCTGGCTTGGACTGTCGTGGGGGGCGTTCACCGCGGCGACCGCCGGGTGCCTGGCGGCGACGGGCCGCTTCATGTTTCCCAACGTGCTCAACGAGCCGCCGCAGCAGTTCACCATCGGCTTCCCGGACGAGTATGTGGACGGCGTCGACGAGCGCTGGAAGGACCGCTTCGGCGTCTGGATCATCCGCACGCCGTTCGACATCGTTCACGAGTCACCGGGTTTCTACGCGCTCTTCTCGATCTGTACCCATCTCGGGTGCACGCCCAACTGGCTGGCGGCGGAGAACAAGTTCAAGTGCCCGTGCCACGGCAGCGGGTTCCGGCCGACCGGCGTCAACTTCGAGGGACCGGCCCCGCGGCCTCTCGAGCGCACTCGCATCGTCCTGGCGGAGGACGGTCAGATAATGGTCGACAAGAGCCGGAAGTTTCAGAGTGAGCTCGGGCAGTGGACGGATCCCGAGTCGTTTCTCGAGGTGTAGACGACGCTATGGCCCAAACCGAGACGATCAAGCCGCAGGAAGGTGCGCTCGTCCGCGCCTGGAACTGGCTGACCGCGACGCAGATCTGGACGTCGATTTTCCGGCACAACGCACCCATCAACGACCGCAGCCGCGTGCTGGTGATGTTGTCGAACGTCTTTCTGCACCTGCATCCGGTGCGCCTCAAGAAGCACGGTGTCCGGCTGCGCTACACCTGGTGCATGGGCGGACTGAGCTTCTTCCTGTTCCTGGTGCTGACGTTCACGGGACTGCTGCTGATGTTCTACTACCGGCCGACGCTGGAGTACGCGTACTCGGACATCGTCGGTCTGCGCGAGCACGTGCCGCTGGGCATCATGCGGGAGATGCACCGCTGGGGCGCCCACGCGATGGTCATCACCGTCTGGCTGCACATGTTCCGCGTGTTCATGACCGGATCGTACAAGCCGCCGCGTGAGTTCAACTGGAACATCGGCGTCATCATGCTGGTGCTGACGCTGCTGCTGTCGTTCACCGGCTACCTGCTCCCGTGGGATCAGTTGGCGATCTGGGCCATCACCGTGGGCTCGAACATGGCGCGCGCCACGCCGTTCCTCGGCCACGAGGGGCCGGGCGCCGCCCTGCTCGCGCTCGGAGACGTCCAGTTGATTCATGCGGCCGACGACGCCCGGTTCGCGCTGCTCGGCGGCACGTTCGTCGGCGAGGGCGCGCTCCTGCGCTTCTACGTGCTGCACTGCGTGGGGCTGCCGCTCGTCATCGGGTTTCTCATGGCCGTGCATTTCTGGCGGGTGAGGAAGGACGGCGGCATTTCCGGTCCGCTCTAGGGGCCGCTGGCGGCAAGGGACGTCATGGACGCGATCAAAGGTTTCGTCAATCTGTTTGCTGATCCCCGGTTGTTCTTCATCCTGTCGGTGATTGCGCTCGTGGTCATCGTCTGGAAGCGGGAGGCTTTCTCGAAGAATGCCGTGGGCTACGGCATGATGGGCTTTCTGGCGGTGTTCTTCGCGTTCGGCCTGTTCGACGAGAACTTCCGCCTGATTGTCGTCAAGCCGGACAACGTGCCGATCGTGGCGCTCATCTTCCTCGTGATCTTCTTCACGTGGTACGCGATTCGCGAGGGCGTGCGGAACGACCAGCGGATCGCCGCCGGGGACGACCCGATCGAGAAGGAGGAGTCGGACCGCGTCTGGGTCTGGCCCGATCTCGTCTACACGGAGCTGATCGCCCTGATCCTCTGCACGGCGATCCTCGTCGTGTGGTCGGTCGGCCTGGAGGCTCCGCTCGAGCAGCCGGCCAACCCGGCCAACACGCCCAACCCGTCGAAGGCGCCGTGGTACTTCCTCGGGTTGCAGGAGATGCTGGTCTACTTCGACCCGTGGCTGGCCGGGGTCGTGCTGCCGAGCCTGATCATCGTGGGCCTGATGGCGATCCCCTACATCGACACGAACCCGAAGGGGAACGGGTACTACACGTTCCGCGAGCGGAAGGCCGAGATCACGATCTTCCTGTTCGGCTTCCTCGTGCTGTGGTCGTCGCTGATCGTCCTCGGCACGTTCCTGCGGGGGCCTAACTGGAACTTCTTCGGGCCCTTCGAGTACTGGGACATCCACAAGCTCGAGCCGCTCACGAACGTGCAGCTCTCCGACTTCATCTGGGTGCGCCTGCTGGGGCAGCCGCTGCCGGACCACTGGTTCGTGCGCGAGTTCTTCGGGATCGTCCTGACGCTTGTCTACGTCGCCGCCCTGCCGCCGCTCATGGCCAGGGTTTTCAGGCGGTACTACGATCTGCTGGGCGGCACGCGCTTCTACGTGGCGGCGATGCTGCTGCTGATGATGCTGTCGCTGCCCGTCAAGATGCTGACGCGGTGGGTGTTCAATCTGAAGTACGTCGTGTCGATACCGGAGTATTTCTTCAACATATAGCGAGCACAGAGCAGATGGCTGACAAGAAGTCTGTCGGGCACGCGTACAACATCGATTTTCTCAACGTGGTCTTCGCCGCGTCCAGCATCTTCCTGTTCGTGACGACGATCCTGATGATCTGGGACGACTACGACCGCGAGTGGAAGGACTACCAGCGGCGCTTCGTCCAGCTCGAGATGGAGGTCACCCAGGCGAGCCTGGCCGCGGCTCAGGCGCAGGTGGACCCGGCGCGGGTGGCGGAGCTGCGGGACCAGCTGGCGCAGGCCGAACAGGAAGCGGCAGCGAGTCAGGACCAGATCGACGAGCTGCAGGAGCAGCTCGAGGGCGTCGAGGCCGAGCTGTTTCTGGCGAACCAGGAGTTCCAGTCGACCAAGGCCGTGTACGACGCGGAACGCTACGAGTTCGAGGAGCTGCAGGAGAACGACCCCGAGCGCGCGGCGGGCGAGCGCGCCCCGATCGACGAGATGTACCAGCGCTGGCTCGATCTGGGTCTGGAGGTCGAACGGCTCACGGCGCGTCGCGACGAGCTGCGGGCGGAGATCGGCGTGTTCACGAGTCGCGCGGTGGAGGTCGACACGGAGTTGCGCGAGCTGACTTTCGAGACGGAGCGGCTCGGGACGCGGGTGGCCGACCTGCAGCCCAGCCTGGTGAACGATCTGATTCTCAACGCGCCGCTGCTGGACTTCATGGCGCCGACCATCACGGTGCGGCAGATCATCACGCCGCAGATCGTCGAGGACGTGAACTTCACGCGCGTCGCGAAGATGGATCGCTGCACGACGTGCCACCTGGCGATCGACCGCGAAGGATACGAGGACTATCCGCAGCCGTTCCGGACGCACTCCAACCTCGACGCCTACGTCGGCAGTGCGTCGCCGCATCCGGTGGGGGGCTTCGGCTGCACGGTCTGCCACGAGGGGATGGGGCAGTCGCTGACGTTCCGGCACGCCTCGCATACCCCCGTGGGCGAGGAGCAGACGCTCGCCTGGGAGCATGACTTCGGCTGGGAGGAGCCCCATCTGTGGGACTATCCCATGCTGCCGACGGAAATGACCGAGGCGTCGTGCGCCAAGTGTCACCGCGAGACGGTCTTCGTGCCCGAGGGCCCGAAGCTGAGCGAGGCCTACGGTCTGTACGAGCGGGCCGGATGCTACGCCTGCCACAAGACGCGCGGGTTCGAGGGGCTGCGCAGGCCGGGACCGAACCTGACGAAGATTGCGTCGAAGCTGGAGCCGGACTGGGTGGCGCGCTGGATTCGCGACCCGCGTGCGATGAAGGCCAGCACCTGGATGCCCCGCCTCTGGTACAACAGCAACACCAGCGAGCCGGAGGACGCGGTCCGCAACGAGGCCGAGATCGACGCCGTGGTGGCGTACCTGTTCGCGAATTCCGACGACCACGACTTTGCCGTCCGCTTCCCGCGTCGCGGCGACGCCGCGCGCGGGCAGGAGCTGGTCGAGTCGGTCGGCTGCCTCGCGTGCCACATCACGGGTGACGAGAGCCGCCTCGAGGCCGGTTCGCGGCGGACGTTCGGCCAGCCGCTGCAGAACATCGGCGAAAAGACGTCGTTCGAGTGGCTCTACGACTGGGTCCGCGACCCGCGGCACTTCAGCGCCGAGACCTACATGCCGGACCTCCGACTCACCGACAGCGAGGTCAGCGACGTCGCCGCGTACCTGGCCACGCTCGGCGGCCCGGACGGGGAAGGGGCGCGGGCTGCCTATACGGCCGACGACGTCGCGGAGATCCTGACCGACTACCTGCGGGCCATCGTGCCCACGGACGAAGCCCGGGCGACCGTGGCCGCCATGGCGCCCGAGGAGCGGCAGCTCGAGCTCGGCCGCCGCGCCATCGGCCGCTACGGCTGCTACAGCTGCCACGAGATCAAGGGCTTCGAGGAGACGCAGCCCATCGGCATCGAGTTGTCGGAGGAGGGCACCAAGCTGCTGGCGCGCCTCGACTTCGCGTTCGTGCACGAGATTCCGCACACGAAGGTCGACTGGTTCAAGCAGAAGCTGCGGGATCCTCGCAGCTTCGACCGCAGCCGCGTCCTGCAGCCGCTCGAGAAGCTCCGGATGCCCAACTTCGACTTCAACGAGGAAGAGGTGACGCTGCTTGCGACGGCCATCATGAGCTTCCAGAGCGACGTGCAGCCGGTTGCGTCGCAGGCTCCGCGCTCGGCGCGCAGCGATGCGCTGCGGGATGGCCGCAACCTAATGCGGCGGCGCAACTGCATCTCCTGCCACGAGGTCGAGGCCGACGGGGGGGACTATCGCGAGCTCGTGGACGATCCGGCGCTGGCGCCGCCGCTGCTGACGCCCGAGGGCGCGAAGGTCAAGCCCGAGTGGCTGTACGCGTTCTTCCGGGCCCCCATCACCATCCGGCCCTGGCTCGACGTGCGCATGCCGACGTTCGGGCTCGACGATGCGCACTGGAACCAGGTGCTCGACTATTTCGCCGCCGTCTCCGAGTCGATCGGGCCGTTCCGCACGCACGAGTTCGTCCCGGGGCCGGAGGTGACGCGCACGGGCGAGGAGCTGTTCGATCTGCTGCGCTGCCAGCAGTGCCACGTGCTGGACACCATCCCGGAGGATCAGCCGACGGACAACCTGGCGCCCGACCTGCGGATGGCGCAGGAGCGGCTGCAGCCGGACTGGATCCTCGACTGGCTGGTGGCCCCGCTGGAGATTCAGCCCGGGACGCGGATGCCCATGTTCTGGACCGAGTACCCGGGATCGTTCTATCCGCAATTCGAAGGGGACGCGGTGCGGCAGATCGAGGCAGTGCGCGACTACCTGCTGACCTTCCGCGGCGGGCCGAGCCCCCTGAGCGGCAACTAGGAGTCCGCGCCCACGGGTACCGGGGCGTGGCGCGTCCCGGTACCCGTATCCGCAACGGTCAGTCCCGGCCGCTGCGCTCCCGGCCCCGTGCAACGGACTTCCGGCTCGTCCGGAACCTTCGACCCGCCGCAGATCTTCCAATGAGCGTGAAGACGGCATGGTGACCGCCGTTCCGGCGCCGCTCGAGGACGCGGTGGAGCGTCTGGCGGTCGACTGGGAATCCGGGAACCGGATGACCCGGCTGTGGGCGGGCGACGCGTCACTCTGGACGGACGCCGGCGAGGGAGGCTGGCTGGGCTGGCTGCAGGTCGTTGACGATCAGCGTGCGCGGCTCGGCGAGTTGCGGGCTCTGGCGCGCGAGGTGGGCGAGCAGGGCTTCGAGCACGCCGTGCTGCTGGGCATGGGCGGTTCGAGCCTCTGTCCCGAGGTGCTGCGGCGGAGCTTCGGCCGGCTGGTCGGCGCGCCCGATCTGCGAGTGCTCGACTCGACCGACCCCGCGCAGGTCAGGTCCGTCGAGCAGCGCATCGACTGCGCGCGCACTCTCTTCATCGTGTCGAGCAAGTCGGGCACGACGCTGGAACCTGCCATCTTCCTGAGCTACTTCGCGGAGCGCGCCCGCGCGCTGCCCGGCGGCGTCGGCAGCCGTTTCGTGGCGGTCACCGATCCCGGCTCGCAGCTCGAGCAGCTGGCCCTTCGCGAGGGGTTCCGACACGTGTTCCACGGCGTGCCGAGCATCGGCGGGCGCTATTCCGCGCTGTCCGACTTCGGGCTCGTCCCCGCGGCGGTCATGGGACTCGACGTCGGTCGCCTGCTGGCCCGCGCCGAGGCGGCACGGTCGGCGTGCCTGCCGTCCACGCCGCTGCGGTTGAACGCCGGCGCCGTGCTGGGGCTGACGCTCGGGGCGGCCGTGCGAGCGGGCCGGGACAAGGTGACGTTCGTCATCGCGCCCGCGTATCGGTCGCTGGGGGCCTGGCTCGAGCAGCTCCTCGCCGAGTCGACCGGCAAGAACGGCACCGGGCTCATTCCGGTCGACGGCGAGACGGTGGGGACGCCCGAGCTGTACGGCGACGACCGCATCTTCGTGCGCCTGGACGACGAGACGGCGCCGGATGACGCCGTCGATCGGGCGGTGGCGGCGCTCGAGCGGGCCGGGCACCCGGTCGTCCGCCTCGGGTTGCGGGACCCCTACGACCTGGGCGCCGAGTTCTTTCGCTGGGAAATGGCGACGGCGGTGGCCGGCTCGGTGCTGGGCATCAATCCGTTCGACCAGCCCGACGTCGAGGCGAGCAAGGTCGAGACGCGCCGGCTGACGGCGGCGTGCGAGGCCGGCGAGGCGTTGCCGGACGAGCAGCCGCTCGCCCGCGCCGGTCAGCTGGCGCTGTACGCGCCGCGGGACGGCGCGCCGTCCCGCGGCGGGGAGCACGACTCGCTGGCGGCGAGGCTGGCGGCGCACTGCGGGCGGGCGGGCGCCGCGGACTACCTGGCGCTGCTGGCCTACGTCGAGATGTCGAGCGCGAACGAGCGCGCGCTCGAGCGCGTGCGGCACGCGCTGCGGAGCAGGTTCGGCGTCGCCACCTGCATCGGCTTCGGGCCGCGGTTCCTGCACTCGACCGGCCAGGCTCACAAGGGGGGCCCGAATAGCGGCGTCTTCATCCAGATCACGTGCGACGATGCGGTCGACGTGCCTGTGCCGGGCCGGCGCTACAGCTTCGGAGTGGTCAAGGCCGCGCAGGCGCGCGGCGACCTGCAGGTGCTCGCCGCGCGGGGGCGGCGCGTGCTGCGGCTGCACGTGGCGGGGAACCTGCTCGACGGCCTGGACGGGCTTGCCGATCTGGCGGCCGGCTTGCGGTAGCTCGCGTGCGCTGCCATCCTTGTCCCGGGAGGGTCGAAATGTCCGATCGTCGTCGTTTCCTGAAACAGGCCGTCGGAGCGGGGGCCGCGCTGGCTGCCGCGCGCCTCGAACCCGGCGTCGGCGCCGCGCAGGCGTCGCCGAGCATCGTGCGCTTCGATCACGTCGCCGTCCCCATGCGGAACACCACGGCGATGGTCTCGTTCTACCGGGCGCTCGGCTTCCACGTGCGGGAGGGCGACCGCATCTGCTCGGTCCACTTCGGGGACAACAAGATCAACTTTCATCGTCCGGCGATGTGGGAGAACCCGGAGTTCACGCTCAGGGGGCAGGCGGCGGTGCCGCCCTGCGGCGACTTCTGCTTCGTCTGGGGCGGCAGCGCCGCGGCGCTGGAGCAGACGCTGGAGCGCGTGGGCGCCGTCGTGATCGAGGGACCGGTGCCGCGCGAAGGGGGGCGCAACGGCGGCACGGACAGCGGCACGAGCCGCTACGTCCGCGACCCCGACGGCAACCTGCTGGAGTTCATCATCTACTCGTAGTCGTCGGCCGCCAGCGACAGCCGGACCACCTCGGCGTCGTTGCGCACGACGACGTGCCGGTTCGCGAACGCCGGGTGCGCCCAGAGCACCGCGCGATCGTCCCAGCGGCCGGAGGCGCCGCCGCGCGTGCGGGTCGTCGGCTGCAGCAGGCGGGTGCGGTCCACTTCCTCGTAGCCCTCGGGCGTGAAGCGCGCGATGATCAGGAAGCCCTCGTCGTTGGTCACGAAGTGGCGGTCGCCGTGGCGCACGAAGTAGGCCGTTCCGAACCGTTTCTGGACGGTCATCCGGTCGCTCCGCCATAGCCGCTCGCCGCTGGTCGCGTCGATGCCGCGCAGCTCCCCGTAGCTGCCGACGCCGTACAGGTAGTCGCCGCTGACGATGGGCGTCGACATGAGCGCGTGCAGCGTGTCGGTCTGGTGGGGCAGCTCACCCCGGTTGCGTCCCTGCCACAGCACGCGCGCGGCCGGCCGGTCCGGGTTCAGCGCCAGCATCAGCGAGCCGTTGAAGAACTGGCTCACCACCAGGTAGCGGCCGCTGCGCACCGGCGTCGCGATAGCCATCCCCCCGCCGATGCCGAAGTCCTGGCTCCAGTAGACGTCGCCGGTAGCCGGATCGAGCGACGTGACCGCGGTGGCATGCCAGACGATGAGCTGGCGGACGCCGCCGGCATCGATGACGATCGGCGACGAGTAGCCGGCCTCCGACGTCGCATCGAGGGCGCGCCACGCCTCCTCGCCGGTCTCCTTGTCGAAGGCGACGACCTTGGCGTCCGGCTCGCCGCCGAGCAGGACGATCAGGTGGTCGCCCTCGACGAGGGGCGACTGGGACACCCCGTAGACCGGCACCGTGACGTCGTAGGCGACGGTGGTGTCGATCTGCCAGATCAGGTCGCCCGTGGCGGTGTCGAAGCAGGACAGCATGCCTGCCGCGCCGAGCACGTAGACGCGGCCGCCGGCGACGGCCGGCGTGGCCCGCGGGCCGGTGGCGAACTTCCACTGCAGGTTGCGGTACGTGGCCGGCCACTCCCGCGTCCAGAGCACGGCGCCGGTCGCCTCGTCGAGCGCCACCAGCCGCTCCGTCCCGTCCATGGTGCGGCTGCCCGCGGTCTCCTCGTAGTCGAGGACGAAGACCCGCCCGCCGGCGACCACCGGACCGGCGAAACCGCCGCGCACGGGCGTGCGCCACGTCTCGAGCAGGCCGTCCGCGGGGAACCGCTCGACGACGCCGCTCTCGTGCCACACCGCATCGCGCTGGACGCCGCGCCATTGCGGCCAGTCCTCCGCGTCGAGGCCGGCGCTCAGGCCGAGCGCGACGCAGGTGCCGGCGACGACGCTCCAGGTTGACGAACCGCGTTCGAACATTGGCGACATGTCATGCTCCCTGCCAGCGCGGCGCCCGCTTGGCGAGGAACGCCTCGACGCCTTCCCGGAAGTCCGCGCTCGTATAGCACAGCGTGATGAGGTCGTGCCCCGCGGCGGCCTCGATGCGCCGCGCGGCCTGCACGCGCCGAATCATCTCCTTGGTGGCCCTGACGGTCAGCGGGGCGTTGGCGGCGATCGTCGCCGCCAGCTCGCCGACGGCCCGGTCGAGCTCCCCGGCGGGGACGATGCGGTTGACGAGGCCGGCGGCCAGGGCCTCCTCGGCGCTGAACAGCCGCCCGGTATAGAGCATCTCCTTGAGTCGTGTCGGGCCGATGAGGTCGAGGAAGCGGGCGTGGTTGGCGGCCGAGAGGCAGTTGCCGAGGGTGCGGGCGATCGGCACGCCGAAGCGCGATGCCGGGGTGCAGACGCGCAGGTCGCAGGCCGCGGCGATGGCGCACCCGCCGCCGGTGACCACGCCGTCGATCTGGGCGACGGTGGCTATCGGGACGCGCTCGAGTCGGTCGATAATGGCGTCGAGCCGTTGCTCGTAGTCCGTGCCGTCGCGCGCCGACCGGAACGCGCGGAACTGGGCGATGTCGGTGCCGGCCACGAACGCCTTGCCGCCGGCGCCGCGCAGCACCAGGACGCGGACGCCGGCATCGTCCGCGACGCGGTCGCAGCAGTCGACCAGCGCCTGGTACATCTCCCAGGTCATGGCGTTGCGGGCCTCCGGGCGGTTGAAGGTGACGAAGGCGACGGCTCCGGCTTGCTCGTACAGCACATGGGGGGTCGGCACGAGTCGTCTCTCCCTGGTCAACGTCCGCTGCAGCACGCGGGAAGGGAACCGATGCAGCATGCACTGAGCGGCATTCGAGTGCTCGACATCACCCAGGTCATGGCCGGACCGTACTGCGCAATGCTACTTTGCGACATGGGCGCCGACGTGATCAAGGTGGAGCCGCCCGCCGGCGATTCCACGCGGCGCATGGCCGGCGCCCGGGGGGGCGACAGCCCCGGCTTCAACGCCGTCAACCGCGGCAAGCGGGGCATCGTGGTCGACATCAAGCACGAGCGCGGGCGGCAGGTCGTGGCCCGCCTCGCGTCGGCTGCGGACGTGCTCGTCGAGAACTACCGGCCGGGCGCCATGGCGCGGGCCGGCCTGGGATACGAGCAGCTGCGCACGGTCAATCCGCGGCTGGTCTACGCGTCGATATCCGGGTACGGTCAGACAGGGCCGCACGGGGCGCGCGGCGGCTTCGATCTGGTGGCGCAGGGGGTGTCGGGCATCATGTCGGTGACGGGCGAGCCGGACGGGCCGCCGGTGAAGGCCGGCATCCCGTTGACCGACCTCGGCGCCAGCCTGTTTGCCGTTGCCGGCATCCTGGCGGCGCTCCACGACCGGCATCGGACGGGCGCCGGGCAGCACGTCGATACCTCGCTCGTCGAGGCCGGCGTGGCCCTCTCGGTCTGGGAGGCGACCGAGTATCTCTCCAGCGGGCGGGTGCCGCAGCCGCTCGGCTCGGCGCACCGCATGAGCGCGCCCTACCAGGCCTTCGAGTGCGCGGACGGCTACATCACTGTCGGCGCCGCCAACGACAGGTTGTTCGCACGCCTGAGCGCGTTGCTCGGTCATCCCGAGTGGACAGGCGATCCGCAGTTCGCGGACGACACCGCGCGGGTGGCCAACCGCGGCGCGCTGGCGGACCGCATCGAGCAGGTCACCCGCACCCGCCCGCGCGGGCACTGGCTGGCGCGCCTCGAGGCGGAGGGCATTCCCTGCGGTCCCATCAATACCTATGCGGACGTGTTCGCGGACGAACAGGTCGCGGCGCGCGGGATGGTGGCCGAGACGCAGCATCCCACGCTGGGCAGGCTGCGCACGCTCGGCACGCCGCTCAAGCTGTCGCGGACGCCGCTGGTAGCCGGCCGGCCCGCGCCGCTGCTCGGTGAGCACACCGCGGCGGTGCTGCGCGAGGCGGGGTACTCGGACACCGAGGTCGCGCAGCTGCGAGCCGCGGGGGCGGTCGCCTAGGACCTGGGAGCCCGCGGTGCGGGCTCCCAGGCGGCCCCGGGCCGTTACAGGCTGAATCCGCGCTCGTTGTGCAGGGCGATGTCGAGGCCTTCCTCTTCCTCCGTGGCCGTGACCCGCAGCCCGATGGCGGCATCCAGCGCCTTGAGGATGATCCACGTCAGCACGCCGCTGTAGACGATGGTGGCCGCCGCACCGACGAACTGCAGCCCCAGCTGCGTGCCGATGCCGTTGTCGAGTCCCGAGCCGCCGAATACCTCGGCGGTGAACACGCCCGTCAGGATCGCGCCGACGAAGCCGCCCACGCCGTGGACGCCGAACACGTCGAGCGAATCGTCGTAGCCCATCGCCCGCTTCAGGTTGCTCGCGGCGAGGAAGCACAGCACGCCCGACACGATGCCGATCAGGATGGCCCCCAGCGGCCCGACCGTGCCGGAGGCCGGCGTGATGGCGACGAGGCCCGCGACCGCCCCGGTGGCGATGCCCAGCACGCTCGGCTTGCCGTAGCGCGCCCACTCCACGGCCATCCACGTGAAGGCGGCCGTAGCCGTGCAGATGTGCGTGACGGCCATGGCCATGCCCGCCACGCCGTCGGCGGCCAGCTGGCTGCCGGCGTTGAAGCCGAACCAGCCGACCCACAGCATCGACGCGCCGACCACCGTCAGCACCAGGCTGTTCGGCGCCATCGGGGTGTCGGGGTAGCCGACCCGCTTGCCGAGCACGATGCACAGCACGAGGGCGGCGACGCCCGCGTTGATGTGCACGACGGTGCCGCCGGCGAAGTCCAGCACGCCGAGCTCGCCCAGCCATCCGCCGCCCCAGACCCAGTGGGCGACCGGCGCGTAGACCAGCGTCATCCAGATGCCCATGAACCAGAGCATCGCGGAGAACTTCATCCGTTCGGCGAACGCGCCGACGATGAGCGCCGGCGTGATGATGGCGAAGGTGAGCTGGAACATCTGGAACACGGTCTCCGGAATGGTGCCGGACACCGTGCCCACGCTCACGTCCGACAGCAGCACGTTGCCCAGACCCACGAAAGCGTTGAGCGCGCCGCCGTCGCCGAAGGCGAGGCCGTAGCCGTAGAGCGTCCACAGGATGGTGATCAGGCAGGTGATGGCGAAGCACTGCATCATCACCGACAGGACGTTCTTGGACCGCACCAGCCCCGCGTAGAAGAGCGAGAGGCCGGGAATCGTCATGAACAGCACCAGGACGCTCGCGGTCAGCATCCACGCCGTGTCGCCGGCGTTCAGTGCGTCGTCCTGGGCCCACGCCGCATACGGCGTGCCCAGCACGAAGAGGACGATGCCAACGGGGATTAGCCGGCTGCTGAGCAGTTGCATGGGTGTCGTTCCTCCTCGGCTGCGGTCGCTAGAGGGCATCGTCGCCCGCTTCGCTCGTCCGGATGCGGATCGCCTGCTCCATCTCGCTGACGAAGACCTTGCCGTCGCCGATCTGGCCGGTCCTGGCCGCCGACTTGATCGTGTCGACCACGGCGGCGGCGCGGTCGTCGGGAACCACGATCTCGATCTTGATCTTCGGCACGAAATCGACCGAGTACTCGGCGCCGCGGTAGACCTCCGTGTGGCCCTTCTGGCGGCCGAAGCCCTTGACCTCGGTGACCGTCAGTCCGGCAACCCCGACGCGCGACAGGGTGTCTCGAACCTCGTCCAGCATGTGCGGCTTGATGATCGCAGTGACCAGCTTCATCCTCGTCTCCTTCTCTTCGGGGGTGTGAGGCGCCTGGAGCACCCGGGCCCGGGCATGCGGCGGCCCGGCGCTGCGAGTGGGCACTATACAACACTGCCACGGGTCCACAAAGAGGCCGCGCCGGCGCCCGCGGGCCCCCGCCCGCGGGCGCCCGGCGCCGTCAGGATTCGTCGACCGGCTCGAGGCGCAGCACGGCGCCCTGCGCTTCGTCGACGGTCAGGTACAGCAGGCCGTCGGGTCCCTGCCGCACGTCGCGGAAGCGCTGCTGGAGCTCGGCCAGCACGGGACGGATGCCGTTGCGCTGGATGCGGCCTTCGGCGTTGAAGACGACCCGGTGGAGCTGGCGGGTGCCCATGTTCCCGCGCCCCATGGCCGCGATGAACGCGTTGCCCCGCCACGTCGGAAACCGGTCGCCCGTGTAGAACGTGATGCCCGCCAGCGCCGGCGACGGCATCCAGAACGCGAACGGCTCCTCCATGCCGGGAGCCCACGTGCGCTCCGACGTGGTCCCGGACAGGCCGCCGAGCTTGTTGCCGGTGTAGTCGCGGCCGTACGAGACGACGGGCCACCCGTAGTTGCGGCCGGCCTCGATGACGTTGAGCTCGTCGCCCCCCATCGGCCCGTTCTCGGTCTCCCAGATCCGGCCGGTGTCCGGATGCACGTACAGCCCCAGCGCGTTGCGAATGCCCAGGGCGTAGATCTCGGGCCGGTAGCCCTCGCGCCCGACGAACGGGTTGTCGTGCGGCACCGTGCCGTCCTCGTTCAGCCGCAGCACCTTGCCGGCGTGGTTCGCCGGGTTCTGGGCGTCGTCGGCCGTGCCGATCATGTGGCGCGTGGGCATGCCGACGACCATGATGATCCGGCCGTCGCGGCCGAAAGCGATCCGTGCGCCCGACGTGCCCTGCGACCACGCGTCGGAGACGAAGACGTCGGTCACGTCCTGCAGCGCCCCGCCCCCGTCGTAGCGCGCCCGCGCCAGCGTGGCGGTGGCGGCGTCGCGCTTGATCGGCGGCCCGCCGGGCCCGCCCTGGAAGTCGTCGTGCGGGTTCCCCGGCATCGGCTTCGAGTAGGTGAAGTAGACGAGCTGGTTCTCCGCGTAGCGCGGGTGCAGGACGATGTCCATCAGGCCGGAGTTCACGGCCCCCGTGTTGATCTCCGGCAGGCCGGCGATCGGCTCGGGGTCGAGCACCCCGTCCCGGATGATGCGCAGCCGCCCTTCCCGTTCGGTGACCAGGATATCGAGATTCGGCAGGACGGCCAGCGCCCAGGGCCGGACCAGGCCCTTGACGGGCACGACGCGAAAGCGTTGGCCGTCCGCGGCGAGCACCACCGGGCGGTCCGGCACGCCGGCGGGCAGCGTGGCGGCTGTCTCGGCCGGCTCGGGGGCCTGCGGCGGCTGTCGAGCGGCGGCGGCCGCCGCGATCAGGGCCAGAGCAATGGCGAACGTTGCTGTCCGGGTTCTCATGATGCCGATTCTCAGTCCTCCGGCAGCCCGCCGTCAACGATCCCGTACAACACCGCAGCCTCGTCAAGGCGCGCACAGCGCGCCTCGGCGGGAGCGCAGCCCCGTCTGTAATGAAGCTTGATGCCGCCAGGAGTCTGCGCCGTAGAACGGTGCAGACTCCTGGTAGGCATGGCTGGGCGCCGAGCGGAGCCGTCAGGCGACGATTGGCGGGCTAGCCAGGCTAGCGGGAGACATGCAGGGTCTCGCCCGCTGGCAGCGCAGGCGTGACCCACCACGTGTAGCCCTCCGCCAGGCGTGCGAACTCCGACCAGATGTCGGACCCCGACCAGATGTCGGGAAAACTGGGTTGCGTGTTGGCCTGATCGGGGACTAGTCCAGCCAGTGAGTCGGGGAAGGTTTCGAAGTAGATGATAAAGGTCACGCGCCGAATCTCTTCGTAGTCCGTCACGGAGTAGAAGTGCAGTCGGCCACCGAGAAGGTCGGCGGCGCCCTGCACCTGCAGTCTGATATTCGCGAAGAGCGCGTCGTAGTGCTCCCGGCGCGCATCCGCCAGATTCACGCCGTAGAAAGGTGGCTCCAGCGACGGCATCTCCCGAGCAAAACGCTCGCCCCACCGAGGCGCGTCGGGGCTGATCGCTGGAAGGGGCTGGAAAGCCGACCGAAACTCTCGATGAGAGGATTTTTGGCGAGGACACATGCGAGTAGCATACCGTGCTGCGAGCGCCGGACGCCCACCCAGGTCCGGAAGCCCGATTCCGAGCGCGGAGACAGGGATGCTGCGCCCGGTTGCCGCCCAACCAACCCTCGCCAGGAGTCTACGCCGTTCTACGGCGCAGACTCCTGGCAGGGGAAGGCGGCCTCGAGGGCCGTCAGGACGAGCTGCACGTCCGGCTGGTGCAGGTCGTCGGGATGCTCGCTCAGGTATCCGAGGACGACGGTGACGAGCCGTGCGTCGGGCGTGCCGGCGGGCAGACAGGCGCGTTCTGTCGTGATGCTGCCGTCCTGCTGCAGGAGCGCCAGCGTCCTGGCCGCCCCGCGCACGACGCCGCTGCAGTGCTGCGCCCGCGCGAAGTCGCCGCTGGCGCGCAGCCCCTCCTCGCAGTCCCGCAGCAGGGCGAGTCCGGTGCCCTCGTGGTCCTGCGCCGCCATGGCCGCGGGCAGCAGCGCGACGGCGAGCACGATCGCGAGCGGCAGCAGCTTCATCCCGTCCTCCGGCCGTCGTTCCTCGTATCAGTCGAGCAGCGCTTCGTAGACGCGGGTCTGGAACTCGCGCTCGATGTCGGGCGCGGTCGGCGGCGCCACCTGGGTCAGGAGGACGCCGATCAGCTCGTCCTCGGGGTCGATCCAGAAGTACGTGCTCGCATAGCCGCGCCAGCGGAAGACGCCGTCGTTGTCGCCGTAGGGCGTCGCGTCGGCGTCGGTCAGCACGCTGAAGCCGAGCCCGAAGCCGTACCCGGGGTCGGGGCCGCCGATGCTGATCGGGATCAAGTGCTCGGGGAGCTGGTTCGTGCGCATCTCGCGCACCGTCTCGGGCCTGAGCAGCTTCACGCCGTCGAGCGTTCCCTCGTCGAGCAGCATCTGCGCGAAGCGCAGGTAGTCCGCGGCCGTCGAGACGAGCCCGGCGCCGCCCAGCAGCAGCTCGGGCTGA
The DNA here is from genome assembly GCA_963665465.1 of Vicinamibacterales bacterium. GTDB lineage: Bacteria > Acidobacteriota > Vicinamibacteria > Vicinamibacterales > UBA8438 > JAAXGX01. The sequence continues at coordinate 113,106 of OY762226.1, read as the reverse complement.
GCGTCGTGGACGCCGCACAGCGCGACGTCGTCCTCGCGGAGCGCGCCGTCCGGCCCGCGGGTGTAGGCCGTCGTCAGGCGCTCGGCCTGCGCCGGGGGCACGACGAACCCGGTGTCCTGCATCCCGAGCGGCCCGAAGATGCGTGCGCTGAAGAACTCGTCGAGCCGTTGCCCGGAGACCACCTCGACGACGCGGCCGAGCACGTCGGTCGACACGCCGTAGTTCCAGCGCGAGCCCGGATGCGCCAGCAGCGGCAGCGCGGCCGCCTCGCTCACCAGGTTCTCGAGATCGCCGGAGAACACGTCCGCCTCGCGGTAGAGCGCGTCCACGTGCGTGTCGCCGAAGAGGCCGTAGGTCAAGCCCGACGTGTGGCGGAGCAGATCGCGGATCGTCACGGGCCGGCCGGGCGCCACGAGCTGGCCCGCGTCGTACACCCGGGCCCCCTCGAATTCCGGGAGCGTGCGCGAGACGGGCTCGTCGAGCGTCAGCCCGCCCGCCTCCACGAGCATCATGACGGCCACCGACGTCACCGGCTTCGTCATCGAGCAGATGCGGAAGATGTCGGTGCGTTCGAGCGGCGTGCGGCCGGCCAGGTCGCGGTAGCCGGTTGCTTCCCAATGCACGAGCCGGCCGCGGCGTGCCACGAGGCTCACGGCCCCGCCGATCGAGCCGTCGTCGACCCGGCGCTGCAGGGCCTCGGGGATTGCGTTCAGCGCCGCGGCGGAGAAGCCGACGGCGTCCGGCTCGCTGCGGGGCAGCGGCGGCTCCGAGCCGGCGGGCGCCGCCACGAGCAGCGACACCGCGCAGGACAGGGCGAGCAGTCGATGCATGTCAGGGCCTTCCCAGTCGCGTGCGCCGGAAGTCGCGCCGCCATTCGCGCGCCAGGCGCTCGGCCTCTTCCAGCTCCGCCGCGGTCATGATCGCCTCGAGCTCGGGCAGGGCGTACTCCGCCGCCCCGTACCCGCGCTCGGCGGCGAGGCGATACCAGCGGACCGCCTCCACGGCGTTCCTGGTCACGCCGAGTCCGTTCGAGTAGGCAATGCCCAGGTTGCCCTGCGCGGCCGAGTGCCCCTGGTCGGCGGCCAGGCGGAACCAGCGCACCGCCTCGCCGGGGTCCGGAGACAGTCCGCCCAGGCCGTTGGCGTGCGCGATGGCGAGGTTGTACTGCGCGGCGGCGTGCCCCTGGTCGCCGGCGAGCCGGAACCAGCCCACTGCCTCGTCCGCGTCCTCCTCGACAGCCAGGCCGTTGGCATAGGCCAGCCCGAGATGGTGCTGCGCCACCGCGAGCTCCTGCTCGGCGGCGAGGCGGAACCAGCGCAGGGCCGCCTCGTCGTCCCGCGGCACGCCGACCCCGTTGGCGTAAGCCAGACCGAGGTTGCCCTGGGCTACGGCGAAGTCCTGCTCGGCGGCCAGACGGAACCAGCGCACGGCCTCCGCGGCATCCTGGACCACGCCCGCCCCGTTGGCATGGGCGTTTCCGAGGTCGTTCTGGGCCTCGACGTGGCCCTGGCCGGCCGCGAGCGCCAACCACCGCGCGCCTTCCGCGCGGTCGCGAAGCACGCCGTCGCCGCGCTGGTAGGCACGGCCCAGCCGGTACTGGGCCTCGGCCTCGCCCTGCTCGGCAGCGTCCCGCAGGGCCGCGGGGTCCTGGCCGGCCGCAAGCGCCGCGCTCGCACAGGCCGCGAGCAGTGCTGCACGCATCACGGCGGCGGCGCCGGCAGGCAAACGCACAGTGAAGAGCATCAGAGGAAGGAAGGGTTGGTTGCGGGGGGGGGATTTGAACCCCCGACCTTTGGGTTATGAGCCCAACGAGCTACCGGACTGCTCCACCCCGCGCCAACTATGCGACAGCGATGCTAACATGCCGTTCGCACGCGGTCAACGGGAAGTTGCGCGGCCGTCGCCCGGCCGCCGGCGGGCCGCGCGCGGGGGAGGGAAGTGAGCGAGACGGACTGCGTGGTCGTCTGCACGACGTTGCCGGCGAGCGCCGACGCCGCGGCGTTCGGGCGAACCCTGGTGGAGGAACGGCTGGCGGCCTGCGTCAGCGCGCAACCCGGCGTGCGCTCGGTCTATCGCTGGCGCGACGGGGTCGAGACGGACGACGAGCAGCAACTGCTCGTCAAGACCACGCGCGAGCGGGTGCAGCCGCTCATCGCGCGCATGCGCCGGATCCATCCCTACGAGGTGCCGGAGATCGTCGTCCTGCCGATTGTCGACGGCGGCCGGGACTACCTCGACTGGATCCGTGCCTCGACGGGCTAGCGCCACCCCGCCAATCGTCGCCTGACGGCTCCGCTCGGCGCCCGGCCGACCCTGCAGGCGTCCGCGCCGCTCCACGGTGCAGACTCCCGGGAGTCCATGGTGAAAACCCTGCGTCCCGCGGCCCGCTACAGCAGGCGGAGCACCAGGAAGCCGCCCAGAAGCAGCAGGAAGAAGAGAATCGACGCGGCGTCAAAGTGCCGCTCCAGCAAGCGGCGGATCGGCGTGCCGAATGCCCGCAGGACCGCCGCGACGAGCAGGAAGCGCGCCGCACGCCCGATCAGGCTGACGGCCAGGAACGGGACGAACGGCATCGCGGTCGCGCCCGCGGCGATCGTGGCCACCTTGAACGGGATGGGCGTGAACGCGGCCGCCGCCAGAAACCAGACGCCCCACGTGTCGGCCAGGGCCACGAAACGGGCCCAGTGGTGGTGCGCGCCGTAGAAGGCGATAATCGGGTCGCCGACGGCGGTCATGAGCCCGGAGCCCACGCCGTAGCCGATCGCGGCCCCGATGAACGAGCCGGCGGCGCAGGTTGCCGCGGCCCGCAGCCAACCGGCCGGCCGGGCGGCGACGATTGCGATCAGCAGGACGTCGGGCGGGATCGGAAAGAACGACGACTCGGTCAGCGCGACCAGGAACAGCGCGGTGAGCGCCTGCGGCGTGTCGGCCCAGCGCAGCGTCCAGTCGTAGAGGCGGCGCGGGGCGGCCAGGATCGATCTCGACAAGGACACCTCGGTCATGAGTGTACGCAAACCGGGCGGGAGAGCGGATTGACGATGGACGCGCCGGCGGAGCTCGTGGTGGTGTTCCGGACGCAGTCCGACATCGAGGCGAACGTCGTGCGGGGGCTGCTCGAGACCACGGGCATCCGCACGCTGCTGTCCGCGGCCGCCCCGCACGCGGTCTTCCCGCTGGCCCTCGACGGTCTCGGCGAGGTGCGGCTGGCGGTCCGTGCCGACGACGCGGAGCGGGCCCGGCAGACGATCGACGCCTTCCGGAACGAGGCCACCGCCGAGACGCTGGAGACGCGGCTCGGCTACACGTTCCGCGACCGCGAGCTGCTCGAGCAGGCGCTGACGCACCGCTCGCGCGCGCACGAGGACGCCGGCGAGGCGGTCGCCGACAACGAGTCGCTGGAGTTTCTCGGCGACGCGGTGCTCGGCCTCGTGATCTCCGACCGCCTGTACCGCGAGTTTCCCGACTACGACGAGGGCCGCAAGTCGAAGGCCAGGTCGCTGCTCGTCTCCGCGCCGTCGCTGGCGAAGCTGGGCGAGGCGCTGGGCCTGGGCGAGCACCTGCTGCTGGGGCGCGGCGAGGAGAAGAGCGGCGGGCGGCAGAAGCGCTCGCTGATCGCCGATGCGTTCGAGGCCGTCGTGGCCGCCATCTACCTCGACGGCGGTCTCGCGGCGGCCGAAGCGTTCATCGAGCGCCACTTCCGGCGGGCGCTGGCCGAGCTGCGGGCGGGGCAGCAGGTGACCGGTCTCGTCGACGACCACAAGTCGGCGTTCCAGGAGTGGCTGCAGGCGCGCGGCCGGCCGCTTCCCGGCTACGACGTGGCCGCGACCTACGGCCCCGATCATCAGAAGGTGTTCGTGGTCGACGTGCGCGTCGGCGACGAAGCGGTGGCCCGCGCGCAGGGGCGCAGCAAGAAGGAAGCCGAGCAGATGGCGGCGGCCGCCGCGCTGCAGCGCCTCGCACAAGGCGCACAAGGCGCACAAGGCGCACAAGGCGCACAAGGCGCGCAAGGCGCGCCTCGGCGTGAGCGGCGCGGGGCGGCGGGGTCCCCGCAAGCGGACGCCGGGGGTTCGGGGCGCAGCCCCGTCTGATGGAAGCTGCGCACGGCGCGCCTCGGCGTGAGCGGCGCGGGGCAGCGGGGTCCCCGCAAGCGGACGCCGGGGGTTCGGGGCGCAGCCCCGTCTGATGGAAGCCTCGCTAGTCGATCTCGATGATGCTCCAGCGCCGTTCGGGCGCGGCCGGCGGGCGTGCGCGGACGGGCGGATCGGCGAGCGCCGCGTCCTCCATGAAGGGCAGCCGGGAGACGGCGTACTCCTGCGCCTCGCGGAGCAGATCGGCCCGGTCGGGCGGCGTGGGTCGACTGTGGAGGCGGACCCACAGCCGCAGCAGCGGATCGCCGAAGCCGTAGCGCTTCTGTTCCGCCTGCACCAGATCGACATCCTCGAGCCACAGCAGGTAGTCCCTGGTCGAGCCCGGGGTGCGGCTCAGCCGGCGGGCGATCTCCGTCAGCGTCAGCCGCTCCTCGTCCGCCAGCAGGTGGAGAATGGCCTTGAGCGCGCCGTATCCGCGTGCGCGGCCGAGACGGACCTCGTAGGACAGGCGGCACGCGAGGGACAACGGCGCGCCCACCGCCATCTGGTCGGCGAGCGCGTGCACCGGGTCGCGGCCGGCGCCGTCCGCCGCGGCCAGGGCCGCGGCCAGCGTCGACACGTACGCCGGCCGGCCGGCGGCCAGCGCGTGGAGCAGCCGGGCGACCTCGGCGTGGTCGTCCCGGTCGCCGACCGCGCCGAGCCGGCGCAGCGTCGCGGCGGTCTCGGCTGCCGACAGCGGCGGCACGTCGATGAGCTCGATCCGGTTGCCGGCGCCGCGCAGCAGGCGGCGCGCCCGATGGGCGTAGCGCGTGGCCAGCACGAACCGGTTCGTGCTGCGCGTCAGCGCGGCCATCGTCTCGCGCAGGGCGCCGCGCAGTCCCGGGAAGCTCTCGAAGGTGCGCAGTTCCAGCAGCCCGTCGATGAGAAAGGTGGCGGCGCCGCCGTCCTGGTCGCGCGCCTTCTCGAAGAACGCCAGCAGATCGTCGAAGGCGGCCCGGGTCGAGCTGTGCCCCGGCGCCGCATCGGCCGCGCGCGGCGCCACGTGCGGGCTCGCGGCCGCGACCGCCGCCTGGAATTCCTCGGGCGTCGACGCCGCCCGCTCGGCGTCGATGTACTGACTGCGGTTGTCCTCCGTGCGGGCCGCGACGCGCAGCAGCAGCGAGGTGCGCCCGCTGCCGCACCCGCCGACGAGCACGGGAATGCGGGGCGGCGTCGCGTCGCAGGCGGCCAGTATCCTGCGTTCGATGGCGGGGCGTTCCGGAACCACGGGGTTGCGTGTAGTCGAGTGGTGACGGTGCGTGGCTGCAGCGCCTGCGACGCCGAAGAGTATGGAAAGGGCCGCGGCGTGTCAATCCCTATTTCCGCGCGCCGAGGCGGCCCGCAGAGGGCCGCCGTTCTGCTATCATCGGCTGTTTGGACCGCGGACAAGCATGGCTACCGTCAACGTTGCGATCGTCGGGACACAGTGGGGCGACGAGGGCAAGGGCAAGATCGTCGATCTCTTCACGCCGTCGTTCTCGATCGTGGCGCGCTACCAGGGCGGCCACAACGCCGGTCACACCGTCCTGGTGAACGGCCGCAAGTTCATCCTGCACCTGATCCCGTCCGGCATCCTCCATGCGGGCGTGACGTGCGTGATCGGCAACGGCGTGGTCGTCGACCCGCAGGCGCTGTTCGCCGAGCTCGACGAGCTACGGCGGGAGGGCATCGAGGCCGATGGGCGGCTGTTCATCAGCGAGCGCGCTCATCTGATCCTGCCGTACCACCGCGACATCGAGCAGGCGGCCGAGCTGCGGCGCGGGGAGCAGCGGATAGGGACCACGTCCCGGGGCATCGGGCCCAGCTACGAGGACAAGAGCGGCCGCCGGGGCATTCGGCTGGCCGATCTGGCCGCCGCGGCCGATCCGGACGGGGCGCTCGGCGACGCGGTGCGCGCCAACGTGGCGTTGCGGAACAGCGCCGTCGGCGGCGAGCCCCTGGACTGGCGGACGGTGTTCGACGATCTGTGCGCCTGCCGGCCGCGGCTGGCGCCGTTCGTCGCCGACGTGTCGCAACTGCTCGACGACGGGGCGCGGGCCGGCAAGCGGATCATGTTCGAGGGCGCCCAGGGCACGATGCTCGACGTCGACCACGGGACGTATCCGTTCGTCAGCTCGTCCAACGGGACCATCGGCGGGGTGTGCGCCGGGCTCGGTATCGCACCGCGCCTGATCGGGGGCGTGCTCGGCATCGCCAAGGCGTACACGACCCGCGTGGGCGAAGGCCCGTTTCCCACCGAGCTCGGCGGCGAGTTCGGCGCCGCGCTACGCGAGAGCGGCGAGGAGTACGGCGCCTCGACCGGCCGCCCGCGCCGCTGCGGCTGGTTCGACGCGGTCGTCGTGCGCTACGCCGCGCGCGTCAACGGTCTCGAGGCGCTCGCGCTGACCAAGCTGGACGTGCTCGACGGGCTGCCCGAAGTGAAGATCTGCACGCGCTACCGCTGCGACGGGGAGACGCTCACCAGCGTGCCGGCCAGCATGCCGCGGCTCGCCGGCTGCACGCCGGAGCTCGAGACGCTGCCCGGCTGGTCGCGCCCGACCGCCGGCCTGCGGCGCTTCGACGACCTGCCGCCCGAGGCCGTGCGCTACATCGAGCGCGTCGAGGAGCTCACCGGCGTCCCGGTCGGCGTGGTCTCGACCGGATCCGACCGGCACGACACCATCATCCGCGACGACTCAATCGTCGGCCGCTGGTTGGCGTGAGGGTAGGTGGCTGGGGGCGCGCAGACGGCGGGGCATGTGAACTGACCATGGCCATTCAATCGATGCACAGATGGCCACATCTCCTTCAGCTACTGCCGGCCGCGTGCCGCCCTGCGGAAGTGTCGCCACGCACTCATTACGATCGATGATCGTGTTCGTGTTCCGGATCGTGACTCCGCGACGCGGTTGGGACAATGTAAAGGCTAGGGAAACGGGGATGACCGAGGCTACCCTGGCAAGTTCAACGCGACTAACATTCGAATCTGTCTCAGATTGGCAAAGTATACGGACCCACACGGCCGCCTTGTTCGGAAGTGGCGAGCCTGACTGAGGGAGGAGAACAAGGCGTGAACAGGCGTTGGCCTTCAAGCGTCGGGTTCAGAGTGCGAGGTAGCGCATGGTCAATGGGGCAGCTGGAGTGTATCTGCGGCACAAATCACCAGCCCCGCCAGAGTTCTAGCGCGGCGACGCGCGGCTGGACAGCGTGGACCAATCCGTAGCAGCAACGACCTTTCTTGCGGAGATAGACACTTGGCGCCGAGAGTCGACGAGCCGAACGTATTCCATTACACAAAGGGCCAACACGCACACTCAATTCTTAATACGGCACGGATCAAGTTTACCGATCTCTTCTCACCAGGAAACGACATTCACGAGCTTCGAGGAATAGTGCAAGAGTACCAGGTGGTGAAAGATTTGTGGACAGGTTCGTGCAATACCTCGGAACCAAGGACCGTTTCTTGTGCGGCTGCGCAAGTGCGGATGTTCATAGTGCGTGGGTGACCTATGCCAATGGCTACCGTGGCGTATGTCTAGCCCGGATTATTCTTGAGGTTATCGAATCGGTCCCAGGTCGGGCCTGATCGTCGCGCGAAGGACGTTTCGGACGCGGTGTGTGGTCGGTGGCAGCGTGGGTGAAGCGGTCGTGGCGGGGTGACGGCGCGCACGAGGCACAACGCGCCGACAGCTTCGGCGACGGGGCGCTGGCGTGCAATACGGGGGTTGAGGTTGGCGGCGTGACGGCGCGCTATCCGGCGCGCGCCCCGAGAGCGAGGGCGAGGCGCCGCCAGACGTCACGGTATGGGGTCGCTCGCGGCAGGTGCAGGACGAGCCGGCGGACGGAGCGGACGACGTGGACGCTGACCTTGAGCAACCGGTCGCGCAGCCAAGTCACCTGGGTGCGGGCGCAGGCGGTGCGGGCGGCCCTCAGCCGCAGTTCCTGCATGAGCACGTAGGCGGCGGCCGTCAGCAGGACCCGCAGCTGGTTTGCCCAGAACCTGGTGCAGCTCGTGCGGTCGATCTGCAAGCCGTCGAGCAGTTCCTTGATGCGGTTCTCGATGTCGCCGCGCCCGCAGTAGACCTTCTCGTAGATGAAGCGCGGCGTCTGGCGCAGATTGGTCACGACGAAGCGCGGGTTGTCGCGCGGCTGCCGGCCGGTGAGTTGCACGACTTCAGCCTTGATCACCACGCGGCGCTCACGAGCCCACGTGCCCGCGCGATAGCGGGTGTCGAGGTAGAAGTGCGCCGTCTTCTCACGCAGCATGCTCTCGGTGCGGGCCGCCACCATGACGGGCTCGGCAGCGCGCAACAACACAGCGTTCTTGGCCATCGCCACGACGTAGTCGAGCCGCGGCTCGGCATCGAGGAAGTCGAAGACCTCCGGGGAGGCGAAGCCGCCGTCGAGCCGGACGAGAAAGCGCGCCTCGGGAAACGCTGACCGCAGCAGCGCAAGCAGGCGACACAACACGCCCAGCGTTCCGTCGGTCGCCTGCGCCGTGCCGGGCCGCAGCACGGCCGCGCACAGATACTGCTCCGCCTCACGGTCGAAGCTCACGAAGGCCAGCAACGGCAGGTAGCACCAGCTGTCGTAGTAGCTGTTGAAGAAGGTCAGCTGCTGCGCGCCATGCGTCGGGTCGTCGGTCGGGTCGAGGTCGATCGTGATGCGTCGCGCCCGCCCGCACAGCCGGCGACGATGCCGCTCGATGACCGACGCCGCCAACTCGCGTCCGAGCCGATAGAGCGCGACGCGGCCCGCACCGTTCTCGAACCGCGAGACCGTCGGCTGCGACGCCAGCCGACCGCCCGCCAGCGGGTCGCGCCCGAGCAGCAGCTTGTGGATCGGGTCGTCAGCGAGCCGGTCCGAATCGTTGCCGTCGGGATGGCCGCAGGCGATCCCGAATACCCGCTGGCCCACCAGGTCCTCAAGCGTGTGCCGGACTTTCTCCGGTGCCCGGCGGTCAATCAGACACCGGCCGAATGCCTTGACCAACCCGTAGACGCGCTCGGCGGCCTTGAGCAGCACGGCGCCGCCATCCGAGCTCGACTGCTCGCGGTCGAACATCGCGACCAGAGGCTTGTCGAACAGATCGGGGAACAGAACAGACTGTGCTATCGTGGGGTCCGTCACGCAAGAGCCTCCGTCGTGCCGAAAACGTCTGTCGCCAACAGCGTTTTAGCACACGGAGGCTCTTGTGTCTCTACCTGGGACGGACCCCTCACGAATTTTCCGGGCTAGGGTTTGCCGTGAAGCCCGAATACCGATTTCCGGTGTCCTACACCGCGATTCCCCACGACGTGGATTCGCTGACACGAGAGGCGATGGCAAGATCGCGGCAACTCTCGGTTCTACGAGAGCTTGTTCGACAGATCAAGTTCGGTGCTATTGATTATGACGAGGCTGTCGAGCGTATTGTGCGGTATGCGGTTGACTGGGCCAATATTCAAGTCTTGCTTCGGCAAGTTCTCAGTACTAAGAGCACAGAGTGGGTACACGAGAAAGAGATCAGAATCGGACTGGCGGTCCAATCACTCGGTTCAGATTCGTCGGCTAAGGTGGTCGGTGAAGGGTTTAGGCTTCAAGAAGTAATCGCAGGACCGCTAATGGTTAGAGAGTCTTTTAATGAGCTTCGTGATGTGGTTGTAAACTTCAACGAATTGCACAACGTGGACGTGAAGCTGAGTCGACTGGTCCCCTCGAATAGTACGTCTTACAGACTTGCGCGGCAAGACGATCAATAGGCAGGAATTGCTCATTGGAAATAGTTGATGCCAGTAGGCAGCACGGGGCGCGCCGGGGAGAGGCGGATCCTCGCTGAACCGCCGACCCGGGGTCGCACGCGCTGTAGTCCCGCGTGTCGGAGAATCCCTGGAGGATGCGGTGAACCGTCGGATTCTGCCCGTTGCGCTCGGACTCGCGTTGACCGCCGCCGTCCCGGGCGCGCAGCCGCCGGGCCCCGGCCTCGACATCTACTGGATCGACGTCGAGGGCGGCGCCGCCACGCTGGTTGTCACGCCGGAGCGCCGGTCGATCCTGATGGATGCCGGCTGGGCGCGGGCGGACGAGCGCGACGCCCGTCGCATACAGGACGCCATGCAGGATGCCGGGGTCGACCGCATCGACTACTTCATCGCGTCGCACTTCCACGGCGACCACGTCGGCGGCCTGCCCGCCCTGGCGGCCCGCGTGCCCATCGGCCAGCTCGTCGACCACGGCGACAGCGTCGAGCAGTCGACCGAGCGCGGGCTCGCGTCGTGGAACGCCTACATCGGGGTGGCCGAGGGCCGGCGGCGCACCATCGCACCGGGCGACAAGCTGCCGCTGCGCGACGTCGAGTTCTCGTTCGTGCTGGCCCACGGCGCGACGCCGGAGCGGCCGCTCATGCCGACGGGCCCCAACCCGCACTGCGGCGGCACCTGGCCCTACCCGGACGACAGCGGCGAGAACGCCAGCAGCGTCGGCTACCTGGTCTCGCTGGGGGCGTTCCAGTTCCTGAACCTGGGCGACGTCACCCTCAACGTGCAGTACGAGCTGGCGTGCCCGGAGAACAAGCTCGGCGAGGTCGACCTCTACCAGGTGCCCCACCACGGCAACGGCGTCGCCCCGCAGCTCACGTGGGCGCTGGCGCCCGCGGTGGCCGTCATCAACAACGGCCCGCGCAAGGGCGGCAGCGCGGAGGGCTTCCAGGTGGTGGCCGAGAGCCCGCGGCTCGAGGACATCTGGCAGTCGCACCGGGCGCTCGACACCGATCCCGCCTACCGGGCCGGCGACGAGCTGACGGCCAACCTCACCGCCGAGGACGACTGCCGCGGCCACTGGATCAAGGCCGCGGTCGCCCCCGACGGGCGCGGCTACTCCCTCACGAACGGCCGCAACGGCGTCAGCCGCACGTACCTGTCGTGGTAGGACTCTGCATGCCGCATGCGCGGCATGCTTCTGGAGTTCTTGGGAGTGTGTCAGGGCTCCAGCACCGTCGTGGGTGCTGCGAGCTTCATTTCGGGCGCCCTGTTTCGGATGCGTTCCACCGCCCATCCGAGTACCGCGCGAGCACTCTTGGTCACCTCTTTGCGTTCCTCTCTGCTCGGCGGCTCCTCATCGCCGCTGATGAACCCGTAGCGTTCGCTTCCTGCGAACCGGCTCAGGTCCTCGCATCGTCTGATGGCGTCGGGAATCTCTTCCCCGAGTTGCTCGATCTGACGCAGCAGGTGGCCCAGATCGTGCGTGCGCTTCGGCTCATGGCCGTGGGTCACGATCAGTCCCTTGAGCGCCAGCTCGGCGGCCTGTTGTGCGTCCTCGCAGTTCAGGGTTGTGTCTTCTCCCGGGTCGTAGGTCTCGGCCCGCTTGAGGCGGTCGCCGGCCGATTGGATCCAGTGCCGGATGGTGTTCGCCCGCTCACGGCTTGGCATGGTAGAGCACGCGCCCGTGCATTAGCGCGTCGTGCGTCACGAACAGCGGGTCGTGCTGCGTTCGTTCGACGTCGGCGGCTGTCGCGACGACGATGTCGAGCGGTGGACACTTGCGCGGTGCGCGGCTGCGCAACTGTTGCGCGGTCTTCCTTGGCCTGGTTGTCTCCATGACAACCAGCAGATCGAGGTCGCTGTCCTGATCCATCGTGCCATTGGCTGCGGACCCGAACAGCACGATCCGCTCCGGGTTCGCGGCGCGTACGATCGCCGCTACGATCTCTTGCAGCTTCTGCTCGTTCGGCGTTCCGTTCTCGTTGATGCCCCACCAGATCGGATGCTCCGGATCGTAGGGCGGGCGGCGTGGCCTCATCGGTACCTCGCCACGATTCTAGCCTGCCTTGCCGGCGCGGCCGAGCACACCCCCCGGCGGGCTCGGCCACTGGATCGTGGCATTCCAGGACGTACATGATTCTGGCCTCACGTCGACCGCAAGAAGAACGAGATTGGCGGGAGTGACCCAGCAACCCGCATCATCCGCGACGACTCAATCGTCGGCCGCTGGCTCGCCGCCGGGCCCGCCGCTGCGCACGCGGGCGACGGCCTGCCGCCAGCCGGCCTGCAGGCGGTCCCGTTCGTCGGCCGGCATGCGCGGCTCGAAGAGGCGCTCGCGCTGCCGGAGATGGCGGAGCTGCTCCGGGTCCTTCCAGAAGCCGACCCCGAGTCCGGCCAGCAGCGCGGCGCCCGTGGCGGTGGTCTCCAGGACGGCCGGCCGGTCCACCGGCACGCCCAGGACGTCGGCCTGGAACTGCATGAGGAAGCCGTTGGCGGCCGCGCCCCCGTCCACGCGCAGCTCGGTCGGCTCGACGCCGCTCTCGCGCATGGCGTCGATGACGTCGCGCGTCTGGTAGGCGAGGCTCTCGAGCGTGGCGCGGACGAGGTGCCGGCGGTCGGTGCCGCGCGTCAGGCCGACGATGGCCCCGCGGGCGTGCATGTCCCAGTACGGCGCGGCCAGGCCGTTGAACGCAGGCACGAAGTAGACGCCGCCGGTATCCGCGACCGAGCCGGCCAGCGCCTCGGTGTCCGCGGCCCGGTCGATGATGCGCAGCTCGTCGCGCAGCCACTGGACCGCCGCGCCGGCCGTGAAGATGGCGCCCTCGACCGCGTAGGCGGGCCCGCCGGCCGCATCGCAGCAGATCGTGGTCAGCAGGCCGTTGCCCAGGACCGGATGGCGCTGGCCGAGGTTCAGGACGACGAACGCCCCGGTGCCGTACGTTGTCTTGGCGAGACCCGGCTCCCAGCAGGTCTGGCCGTACAGCGCCGCCTGCTGGTCGCCGGCCAGCCCCGCGACGGGGATGCCGGCCGCGAGGCCCTCGACGGCCGCCGTCTCGCCCAGCACGCCGCAGCTGGGCCGCACCGCGGGCAGCATGGCCGGCGGCACGCCGAAGAGCTCGAGCAGGTCGGGAGCCCAGCGCCGCGCGTGGATGTCGTAGAGCAGCGTGCGGCTGGCGTTCGTCGGGTCGGTGGCGTGGACCCGGCCGCCGGTGAGCTGCCAGAGCAGCCAGGTGTCCACCGTGCCGAACAGCAGCTCGCCGGCCTCGGCGCGCCGCCGCGCCTCCGGATGCCGTTCGAGCAGCCACGCGATCTTCGAGGCCGAGAAGTACGGGTCGATGACGAGCCCCGTGCGCTCGCGGACGGCGGCTTCGGCGCCGGCCTGCCGCAGGCGCTCGCAGATGCCGGCGGTCTGGCGGCTCTGCCAGACGATGGCGGCGTGCAGCGGCTCGCCGCTGCGTCGATCCCAGAGCAGCGTGGTCTCGCGCTGGTTGGTGATGCCGATGGCCCGGACGTCGGCCGGCCGGCGGCCGGCGGCCCGCAGCGCCTGCGCCATCACGTCGAGGCTGGACGTCCACAGCTCGCGCGGATCCTGCTCCACCCAGCCGGGTTGCGGGTAGCGCTGGGCGATTTCGGCATAGCCGCGCCCCGCGATGGTCCCGTCCGCGTCGAAGACGAGCGCCGTGCTGCCGGTGGTGCCCTGATCCAGGGCCAGGATGACGCCGTCCACTATAATGCCGGGTTCATGAGAGAACGGTCGGGATACCGCATCGGACGCTGGCTGCGGGCCTGCGCGGCCGCAGCCGCCCTGGGCGCGTGCGCATGCGCGGACGCCGACGGTCCGACGGTGGAAGAGGCACGGGCGTTCATCGAGCGGGCCGAGACGCGATTGCTCGACCTGTGGATCGACGCCGGGCGCGCGGCGTGGGTCCAGAACAACTTTATCACCGACGACACCAACGCCCTCGCGGCGGCCGCGAACACCGAGGTGATGGCGGCCACCACCGAGCTGGCCGCCGCCGCAGCCCGCTTCGACGCGCTGGACCTGCCGCTCGAGCTCGAGCGCAAGCTGTTGCGCCTGAAGACGTCGCTCGCCGCGGTGGCGCCGTCCGACCCGGCCCTGCAACGCGAGCTGGCCGGCCTCATGACCGAGATGGAGAGCCTCTACGGCCGCGGCGAGTACTGTCCGCCGGATGGCGAGGAGTGCCTGGACCTGCCCACCATGGAGCGCATGTTCGCCTCCGTGCGGGACACGGACGAGCTGCTCGGGATATGGGCGGGCTGGCGCGAGGTGGCGCCGCCGATGCGGTCGCTCTACGAGCGCTTCGTCGAGCTGTCGAACGCCGGCGCCCGCGAGCTCGGGTTCGCCGACCTGGGCGACATGTGGCGGTCGGGCTACGACATGGCGCCCGACGACTTCCGGGCCGAGCTCGAGCGGCTGTGGGAGCAGGTGCGGCCGCTCTACGAGGCGCTGCACTGCCACGTGCGCGCCCGCCTGGGGGACGAGTTCGGCACGGCGGTGGTGCCGCAGGAGGCGCCGATCCGCGCGCACCTGCTCGGCAACATGTGGAGCCAGAACTGGCAGAACGTCTACGACAGCGTCGGCCCCGACCGCGCGGGTCCCGGCTACGACCTGACGCGGCTCCTCGAGCGCGCCCGGGTCGACGAGCGGGAGATGGTGCGCTACGGCGAGCGCTTCTTCAGCTCGCTGGGCTTCGAGCCGCTGCCCGCGACGTTCTGGGAGCGCTCATTGTTCGTCAAGCCGGCCGACCGCGACGTCGTGTGCCATGCCAGCGCCTGGAACCTGGACTTCGAGTCGGACGTGCGCATCAAGATGTGCATCGGAGTCAACGACGAGGACTTCGTCACGATTCATCACGAGCTGGGGCACAACTACTACCAGCGGGCGTACCGGGCGCGGGACCCGCTCTTCCGCGACAGCGCCAACGACGGTTTCCACGAGGGGCTGGGCGACACCGTCGCCCTGTCCATCACCCCCGAGTACCTGGTGCGCGTCGGCCTGCTCGACCGGGCCCCCGACGCCGACAGCGACATCGGCCTGCTGCTGCGGCGGGCGCTCGACAAGGTGGCCTTCCTGCCGTTCGGCCTGCTGGTGGACCAGTGGCGCTGGCAGGTGTTCTCGGGGGAGATCGCGCCGGACGAGTACAACGCGGCCTGGTGGGAGCTGCGGGAGCGCTACCAGGGCGTGCGCCCCGCGCTGCCGCGCAGCGAGGACGACTTCGATCCGGGGGCCAAGTTCCACGTGCCCGCCAACACGCCGTACACGCGCTACTTCCTGGCCCAGATCCTGCAGTTCCAGTTTCACCGCGCGCTGTGCGAGGCGGCCGGCGTGGACGGCCCGCTGCACCGCTGCTCGATCTTCGAGAGCGCGGCGGCCGGCCGGCGGTTGCGCGCGATGATGGAGATGGGCGCCAGCCGGCCGTGGCCCGACGCGCTGGAGGCGATTGCCGGCACGCGGGAGATGGACGCCACGGCCATCCTCGACTACTTCGCCCCGCTGGCGGCCTGGCTGGAGGAGCAGAACGCCGGCCGGACCTGCGGCTGGTGAGCCGCCGGCCGGCCCGCGTCAGGCCGTGCCGAGGTAGTCTGCGTCGCTGACCTTCGCCAGCCAGGTGGTGGCGGCGTCGATGTTCACGGCGACGTGCGTCATCGGCGCGTCCGGCGACGCACCGTGCCAGTGCTTCTCGCCCGGCTCGATGCAGGCGACGCCGCCCGCGGCCACCTCCTGCACCGGCTCGCCTTCCTTCCGGAGCCGGCAGCGGCCCGCGACGACCAGCAGCAGTTGCGGCCCGCTGTGGACGTGCCAGGCCGTCCGCGCGCCCGGCTGGAACGTGACGCGGTACGCGTTGACGGCCGGAGACCCGCACACGGCGTCCATGCGGGCCATGGTGGCGTCGCCGGTGAAGTTGGCCGGGTCGGCCGGCCGCGGCGGATGCGCGGCCGGCTGGAACAGCCTCATGTGCGCCCCGCGGGCAACGGGCGCTCGCCGTAGCGCCCGATGAGCCAGGCGGCCCCGGCGCCGATGGCCACGACCAGCACCGAGCCCGCGTTGATCCAGCCGGTCTGCGAGTACAGCAGGAGGAAGTAGCCGACCGAGCCGGGCAGCAGCGCGTAGTAGACGAACGGCAGCACCGTCATGCGGATGACGGCGCCCTCCTTGCCGAGCAGCCCGACCACCGCCGACGCCGCGACCACGTTGTGCACGCAGATCATGTTGCCGGCAGCCCCGCCGACCGCCTGCAGGGCGACGACCCAGGTCGGATCGACCGCGATGCGCTCGCCCATCTCGAACTGGAACAGCGAGAACATCATGTTGCTGACGGTGTTGCTGCCGGCCACCGCCGCGCCGATGCCGCCGATGAACGGGGCGAACAGCGGCCAGGCGGTGCCGGCCAGCGCCGCGACGCCGTCGGCCAGCGCGATGGGCATGCGCTCGAACCCGGCCGCGCCGCCGCCGCTGTTGATGAAGACCTGCACCATCGGTACGGTGAAGAGCAGGGCCACCGAGGCGGCCGCCGTGACGCGCAGCGACGCGGTCCACGACTGGCGGTAGGCAGCGATCGGAATGCGGTGCATGCGCCACGTGGCCAGCGAGACCACGATGAAGACGGTGCCCGGCAGGAAGAGGGGCTGCACGCTGGCCGAGACGTCGGTCCCGAAGATGTTGGGCCAGCTGACGGTCCACGCCTGGAGCCAGCTCCCGAAGGGCAGGGCGCGCAGGCGCGTGACCAGCAGCAGGGCGGCCACGAGCACGTAGGGAGACCAGGCCTTGACGAGGCTCATCGAGCCGCCGCCGGGCGCGACGTCCCGGGGCTGGATGGAGCCGGTCCAGTCGGCCGGCCAGTTCTCCCGCCGGTCGAACTCCCAGCACTCGTCCGGCTTGGGCACGAGGAACCCGGCGCGCGCCGCGGTCACGACGATGGCCAGACCCACCAGGCTGCCGAGCAGCGCCGGGAACTCCGGGCCGAGCAGGTAGGCGGCGGCCACATAGGGCAGCGTCATCGACAGCGAGGCGAAGAGCGCGAACTTCCAGACCTGCAGGCCCTCGGCCAGCGAGCGGCTGGCACCGAAGAAGCGGGTCATGGCCGAGACCAGGATCAGCGGCACCAGCGTGCCGGCCACCGCGTGGAGCACGGCCACGCGCAAGCCGATGAACGCCAGGAACGAATCCCAGTCGGCGAAGCCGCGCTGCAGGGCGTACTCGGCAATGGCCGGATCGGCCGACAGCCCGGTGTTCACGCCCACCAGGATCGGCGTGCCGGCAGCGCCGAAGCTGACCGGCGTGCTCTGGATGATCATGCCCGCCACCACGGCGGCCATGCCGGGGAAGCCGAGGCCGACCAGCAGCGGCACGGCGACCGCGGCGGGCGTCCCGAAGCCGGCCGATCCCTCGATGAACGATCCGAACAGCCAGGCGATGATGATCACCTGCACGCGGCGGTCGGGCGTGATGTCGGTGAAGCCCCGGCGGATGGTCTTCAGGGCGCCCCCCTCCTGCAGCGTGTTGAGCAGCAGGATGGCGCCGAAGATGATGTACAGGACCGTGAACGCCACGACCAGGCCGTTGATCGACGCGGCCACGACCTGCACCGCGGGAACCTGCCACACGACCAGCGCCAGCGCGATGGCGACGCCGTACGACAGGGGCATCGCCCGGCTGGCGGGCCAGCGGAGCCCGACCAGGAAGACGGCGACGGTGATGATCGGCAGCAACGACAGGATGGACAGCGTCGCGATGTTCATGGCGGGCGCCATTCTACCGCAGGGCCCGACGGGCACCTAGCCGGATCGCCGTGCGGCGCGGCGGCCGGGCTACCGCGACAGGTACGTGCGGCTGACGCCGTTGCCGCCGTTCGTGAGGGAGTAGCCGCGCCCGTCGGGGGCGACCGCGGCCTTGATCCAGTGGCCGCGGCAGTCGTCCTCGGCGGTGAGGTTGGCCGTCAGCTCGTCGCCGGCCCGGTAGGCGGGATCGGTGTCGAGCGCCCGGTGCGACTGCCAGATGTCCTCGAGCCGCGGGCTCTCGGCCACCACCTGGAAGCCCTCCGCGCTGCCGCCCTTGCGCGGGCCGTTGTTGATGACGGCCACCGCGGGCGCCAGCGCCCACGTGAGCTGCGGGGCGACGCCGTTGCCGTGGTGGGGCACCTGGTAGAGGTCGACCTCGCCGAGCTTGTTCTCCGGGCACGCCAGCTCGTACTGCACGTTGAGGGTGACGTCGCCCAGGTTCAGGAACTGGAACGCCCCCAGCGAGACCAGGTAGCCGACGCTGCTGGCGTTCTCGCCGCTGTCGTCCGGGTAGGGCCAGGTGCCGCCGCAGTGCGGGTTGGGGCCCGTCGGCATGAGCGGCCGCTCCGGCGTCGCGCCGTGGGCCAGCACGAACGAGAACTCGACGTCGCGCAGCGGCAGCTTGTCGCCCGGTGCGATGGTGCGCCGCCGGCCCTCGGCCACCCCGATGTAGGCGTTCCACGACGCGAGCCCGCGCTCGGTCGACTGCTCGACGCTGTCGCCGTGGTCGACGAGCTGGCCGATGGGCACGCGGGCCGCCAGGGCGGGCAGGCCGCCGACGTGGTCGCCGTGGAAGTGCGACGCGATGAAGTAGTCGATGCGGTCGACCCCGGCATCCTGCATGGCGTCCTGTATGCGACGGGCGTCGCGCTCGTCCGCCCGCGCCCAGCCGGCATCCATCAGGATCGACCGGCGCTCCGGCGTGACAACCAGCGTGGCGGCGCCGCCCTCGACGTCGATCCAGTAGATGTCGAGGCCGGGGCCCAGCGGCTGCGCGCCCGGGACGGCGGCGGTCAACGCGAGTCCGAGCGCAACGGGCAAGATCCGACGGTTCATCAGCAGTCCTCCGGAGGAAGCCTCTGGCGGCGCAATTATAGCGCCGCCTGCAGGCCGCGGCGGGTTGCCCGGCCGGGCGGCCTCCCGCTGCCCGCGCGGTGCGGCCACCGGCGTTGACGGTTTCCCGCGGCCCGCTCGGGCTGCCGCTGGCAGCGGCTCGGGCGCGACTGGTCTTCTCCTTGCCCGCCAACGAGTTGGCCGTACAACGCGCGAGCGCGGCGACCCTGGCGTGCATCTTGCTCTTCTGTCGCAGGGGCCCCGCCGAGAGCGTCCGGTGCCGTGCCCGACCTCCACTGCAACCGCCACTCGAGGCGGGGCCCCTGACGGTCGGGCACAGGACATGTCACCGGACGCCGGCTACCTGAGGGAGGAGCGACTCATGCGTGAAATCATCGCGGTCGGCGCGCTGGCACTTGTCTGCGGCCTGGCGGCCCCGGCGGCGGCGGAGAGCCCCGTGCAGTCGGCCGATCGTGAGGAGGCGCCGGCGCAGGCTCCGGACAAGGTGGAGATCAACACCGCCGACCGGATGGAGCTCGAAGAGTTGCCGGGCATCGGTCCGCGCACCGCGGAGCGGATCGTCGAGTATCGAACGGAGAACGGCCGGTTCGAGAAGATCGAGGAGTTGATGAACGTCCGGGGCATCGGTGAACGAACGTTCCTGCGCCTCCGGGATCTCGTGCAGGTCGCTGGCACGCCGGACCAGCAATGAGCGTGCGCGGCGCGTGGAGCCCACGAGGCCCGGGCTCCCCGCGCCGCGCCGGGCAAGCAGCCATGAAGCACGAAGATTGCACGGGGATGACGCTCGTGGACAGCGTGGCGGGCGCTGCCGTGGTCGCCATCCTCGCCGGGATGGCGGTCCCGTTCCTGATGGTGGCGCGAGAGCAATCGCGCGTGGCGGCAGCGGCCGCGTACCTCTCGGCGCAGGCGATGCTGGCACGGTCGCGCGCGGTCGGACACGGGACGGCGGTGGGGTTGCGGTTCGAGGTTCACGCGGACGGTTACCGCTTCTCCAGCTACGTGGACGGCGACGGGGACGGCATCCGCGGCAGTGACGTCGCCCGCGGCGTCGACCGGCCCCTCGGCCCCCCGCAGCAACTGGGCCACCTGTATCCGTCGGTGCGCTTCGGCCTGCTCGCGTCGGTGCCCCCGATTGGGTCGAGCCGGCCGGCGGGGTCGCGTGCGGACCCAGTCCGCTTCGGACGCGGTGACACGCTCACGTTCAGCCCGCTCGGCACGGCGACCAGCGGCACGCTCTATCTGCACGGCTCCCGCGAGCAGTACGCCGTTCGGGTGCTCGGGGCCACGGGCAGAGTGCAGGTGCTGTACTTCGACGCCGCGGCCGCCTCCTGGAGACGCCGGTGACCGCCGAGCCAGCCGGACGGGCCGGTCCGGACGTCGATGGCGTGCTCTCCACGATAACGTCGGTGCGCATTCGGCCGGCGCACGAAGCGCGGCTGCTCGAGCTCTCCGAGCGGAGCGCGCTGGTGGAGGCGGCGCTGAGCCTCGCGCCGGAACGCGTCGTCGTGCTCGAGC
The DNA here is from genome assembly GCA_963665465.1 of Vicinamibacterales bacterium. Taxonomy (GTDB): domain Bacteria; phylum Acidobacteriota; class Vicinamibacteria; order Vicinamibacterales; family UBA8438; genus JAAXGX01. The sequence goes on along the minus strand of OY762226.1, from coordinate 92,873 downwards.
TGCGCGTGCGAGAGCGGCTCGTGGAGGTTCGAGGACGCGTCGCCCGTGGGTATGTCGCAGGGATCGGCGGCGATGGGGAAGTGCGCTATCGGGGAATGATCCGGTTCGACGAGCGACTCGATCTTTGAATCGTGTCAGACATGGCACGGTCACGATTTCATTCATGTGGCATATAACACAAGCGTGTTATCTTGGAATTCGGGTAGTTGCCACTCACGTCGGTCGGGACAGGTTCGAAGCCGCGGAGCGCGTGCTGCGAACTCCGAGAACTCCTGGGGGATTGGCACTATGGCATTGGAACTACTGAGACCTCGGCACACGACGGGAAACGGGACGGCTGCAGCGTGCGATCGCTCCGCGCCGGCGGGTGGTGAGAATCAGAGGGTCTGGGAGGGTGATGCCGACCGCAGAGGGGCGCTGTCGCAGCTGATTGCACTGGCGGTGGCCTGCATCGGCAGCCCCCACGGCCCGCGCGGTCGGCGGGCCGAGCTGGAGGCCGCGCTGCGGCGGGTGCTGAACGCGCGGGTGGTGGCCATCAGGGATGGAGGTCTGCCGGCCGGTGCCGACGCCACGCGAATCGACGCCAACGTCCTGCGGGTTGCGCTGCCGGTGACAGGCAGGCCTGCACTTCATCTGGAGGTCACGCTCGGTCACGGGCGGCCGCTGGAAGCCGAGGCGCGCGAGCGGTTGCTCGACGCGGCGCGGGTCGCCGGTCTCGCACTGAGCGCCGCGGCGGAGAGCGGCGCCGTGCCGGACGAGCGCTTCGCGAACCCGTCCGTCGATTCGCCGCGGCTCGTCGGTGCGGCCGAACCCATGATCAAGCTCCGTCACGAGATCTCGCGGGTGGCCGCCACGGCCTTCACGGTGTTGATCGAGGGCGAGAGCGGTTCCGGCAAGGAGCTCGTCGCCCGGCGCATTCACGACGAGAGCGAACGGCGTCCGGCTCGCTTCATCGGCGTGAACTGCGCGGCGCTCGTCGAGACGCTGCTCGAGGCCGAGCTCTTCGGCATCGAGGACCGGACCGCGACCGGGGTTCGGGGCCGCCGGGGCAAGTTCGAGCTGGCGGACGGCGGCACGCTCTTTCTGGACGAGATCTCGGACCTCTCGCCCGCCGCGCAGGCGAAGCTGCTCAGGGCCATTCAGGAGATGTCGGTGGAGCGAGTCGGAGGGCATACGACGCGCGCAGTCGATGCGCGCCTGATCGTTGCGACGAATCAGAGCCTTCGCAAGCTCGTCGCCGCCGGCCGCTTCCGCTCCGACCTCTACTATCGCCTCAGCGGCCTCGAGATCCGGGTTCCTCCACTCAGGGAGCGGCGGGGAGACATCCTGGCGTTGGCCAATCACTTTCTGGGCCGCTACCGTGCGGTGCGGCCGTTCGAGCTCTCCCGGAGCGCCGTCGACGCGCTTCTCACGTACGACTGGCCCGGGAACGTCCGGGAGCTCGAGCGCGTAATCGAGCGAGCGGTAGCACTGGCGACCTCTGCCGAGATCACGACTCGGGATCTGCCGCCGACGATCAGTCGAACCTACGACGAGATAGTCGGGCCCTCGTTGCAACGCGACGACACGATGCGGGCGTGGGGCAGCCGCTATGCCCGCGTGGTCCTAGATCGCTGCAACCACAACAAGCGCGAGGCGTGTCGCATGCTCGGCATCAGCTACCACACGTTGCAGGCGTACCTGACCTACAAGGGGCCGAAATCGGGGCAGGAGCCCGCGACGAGCCCGGCGCAGACGCCGCAAGGCGCGCACAGCGCGCCTCGGCGGCAGCGGCGCGGGGCAGCGGGGTCCCCGCAAGCGGGCGCCGGGGGTTCGGGGCGCAGCCCCGTCTGAAGGAAGCTGCGCACAGCGCGCCTCGGCGGCAGCGGCGCGGGGCAGCGGGGTCCCCGCAAGCGGGCGCCGGGGGTTCGGGGCGCAGCCCCGTCTGAAGGAAGCTGCGCACAGCGCGCCTCGGCGGCAGCGGCGCGGGGCAGCGGGGTCCCCGCAAGCGGGCGCCGGGGGTTCGGGGCGCAGCCCCGTCTGAAGGAAGCTGCGCACAGCGCGCCTCGGCGGCAGCGGCGCGGGGCAGCGGGGTCCCCGCAAGCGGGCGCCGGGGGTTCGGGGCGCAGCCCCGTCTGAGTGCCGCCCGGCCCGGAAGCCGGTGCTGCGCCGCCCACCCGTCTTGACCGGTGCTCGGACGGCATAGTACGGTTACGCCGGTTCGCGGCGAACCAGCCTGCCGGCGCCCGCCAGGATGTCTGCGACAACGCCATCCGACTTGAAGCGCACTCCGCTATATGCCCGCCAGAGCGCCCTCGGTGCGCGGATGGCGGCGTTCGGCGGTTGGGAGATGCCGCTGGAGTACGCGGGCATCGCCGCCGAGCACCAGGCCGTCCGCGAGCGCGCCGGGCTGTTCGACGTCAGCCACATGGGCGAGGTCGAGATGGCCGGGCAGGACGCGCTGGCCGCGGTGCAGCGGATCTGCTGCAACGATGCCGCCGCGCTCGACGTCGGTCAGGCGCAGTACTCCGCGCTGACGACCCACGAGGGGACCTTCGTCGACGACCTGCTCGTCTATCGGTTGGCGGCCGACCACTTCCTGCTCGTGATCAACGCCGCGAACATCGCCGCGGACTGCGCGTGGATCAGGCAGGAGACGAAGGACGCCGGCGACGTTGTCGCGGTCAACGCGAGCAGCCGCTACGCGCTGCTGGCGCTGCAGGGGCCGGCCGCCGAGGGCATCCTGCAGCCGCTGACGGGCGTGGAACTGGCCGACCTCCGGTACTACGGATTCGCGAGCGGGGAGGTCGCCGGCGTGCGGGCCACGATCTCGCGCACCGGCTACACGGGCGAGGACGGCTTCGAGCTGTTCGTCGCGCCGCAGGCGGCGGGTCGCGTCTGGGACGCGCTGCTGGAGGCGGGCGCGCCCGCTGGGTTGCAGCCGGCCGGGCTCGGGGCGCGCGACACGCTGCGGCTGGAAGCGGCCATGCGGCTGTTCGGGAACGACATCGACCGGACGACGACCGTGCTGGAGGCAGGCCTGGGCTGGATTGTAGACTGGGACAAGGGGGCCTTCAACGGCCGCGAGGCGCTCGTCAGGCAGAAGGAGGCCGGGCTCGCACGGCGGCTGGTGGGCTTCGAGATGCTCGACCGGGGCATTGCCCGGCATGGATATGACGTCTTCGTCGGCGGCGGCAAGGTGGGGCGCGTGACCAGCGGCACGCACACGCCGTTTCTGGACCGGGCGATCGGCATGGCCTACGTGCCGGTCGAGGCCGGCAGGCCCGACAGCGAGATCGCCGTGGACATTCGGGGCCGGCAGCGGCGCGCCCGCGTCGTGCGGCTGCCGTTCTACAAGCGCCGCAGGAGCTGACCAGCCATGAACCCGCCGGAGCTGCGCTACACCAGGGACCACGAGTGGATTCGCGTCGCCGCCGACCGCAGCGAGGTCGGGGTGACCGCCTACGCCCAGGAACAGCTCGGGGACGTCGTCTTCGTCGACCTGCCGGAGATCGGCCGCACCTTCGCCCGGGGTGAGCAGTTCGGCGCGATCGAGTCGGTCAAGGCCGTGTCGGACCTGTACTGCCCGGTCTCGGGCGAGGTCGTTGCCGTCAACGCGGCTGCCGTCGACCGGCCGGAGCAGGTCAACGAGGATCCCTACGGGACCTGGCTGATCGCGATCAGGATGACCGATCCGGCCGAGGCCGACTCCCTGCTCGACGCCGACGGCTATGGCGAGCTCGTGAAGTAGATGCCGCCCGACTCGCCGGACAGCTTCCAGCAGCGCCATCTCGGTCCGCGGGTCGCCGATCTCGATGACATGCTGGCCGTGGTGGGTGCATCGTCGCTCGACGCCCTGATCGACGACGCGCTCCCTGCCCGGATCCGCCTGACCGGGCCGCTCGATCTGCCGCCGCCGGAGACCGAGGCCGGTTTCCTGGAGCGGCTGCGGCAATTCGCCGAGCGCAACCCGCGGTGCCGCTCGTTCATCGGGCTGGGCTACTACGACTGCATCACGCCCAGCGTGATCCTGCGCAACGTGCTGGAGAACCCCGGCTGGTACACACCGTACACGCCGTACCAGGCGGAGGTGTCGCAGGGGCGCCTCGAGGGGCTCCTGAACTTCCAGACCATGGTCGAGGACCTGACCGGCATGGAGGTGGCGAACGCCTCGCTGCTCGACGAGGCGACGGCCGCGGCCGAGGCGATGACGATGCTGCATCGCATCCGCGCCCGCGGACCCGGCCGGGCGGACCGCTTCATCGTCTCCGACCGCTGCCTCCCGCAGACGCTGGCCGTGGTGCGCGGACGGGCCGAGCCGCTGGGCCTGCAGGTGGTGGTCGGCGATCCGGCCGCCCTGCCGATCGACGAGACGACGTTCGGCGTGCTCCTGCAGTATCCGGACACGGACGGAGCGGTTGCAGACCCCGGCCCGGCGATAGCCCGGGCGCACGAGGCGGGGGCGCTGGCGGCGGTGGCCACCGACCTGCTGGCCCTGACGCTGCTGGTCCCGCCCGGCGAGCGGGGCGCCGACGTGGTCGTGGGCAGTGCCCAGCGTTTCGGCGTGCCGCTGGGCTACGGCGGACCGCACCCGGCCTTCTTCGCGACGCGGGAGGTGCATGTGCGGCACATGCCCGGCCGCCTCATCGGCGTGTCCGTCGACGCCGCCGGCCGGCCCGCCCTGCGCATGGCGCTCCAGACTCGCGAGCAGCACATCCGCCGCGAGCGCGCCACGTCGAACATCTGCACCGCGCAGGCGCTGCTCGCGAACATCGCCGGCTTCTACGCCGTGTACCACGGACCACGCGGCCTGACGGCCATCGCCGAGCGCGTGCACGGGCTCGCGCGGCGCCTGGCGCGCGGCCTCGCCACGCTCGGCTTCGCGCCGCGGCACGCCTGCTTTTTCGACACGCTGCGGGTCGACGCGGCCTCGGCCGCCGCGCGCGACGGGATCAGGGAGGCGGCCGAGGCCGAGGGGCTCAACTTCCGCTACGCGGGCGACCGTGACGTCGGGATAGCACTCGACGAGACCAGCGGGCGGCCGGACGTGGAGCGTATCCTGCGGGTCTTTGCCGCCGCGCGCGGGAGCTCGTGGTCAGCGCCGCCGGACGACGGCGAGCAGGGTGCGGACTGGCCCCGGGACCTTCGCCGGACCAGCGCCTTTCTCGAGCACCCGGTCTTTCGGCTCCACCAGTCCGAGCTGCAGATGATGCGCTATCTGAAGCGGCTCGAGCGCAAGGACATCGGCCTGGACCAGTCGATGATCCCGCTCGGCTCGTGCACGATGAAGCTGAACGCGGCGACCGAGATGCGGCCTGTCACCTGGCCGGCGTTCAGCGCGCTCCATCCGTTCGCGCCGCCCGCCCAGGCTGCCGGCTACCACGCGGTCTTCGCGGAGCTGGAGGCGGCCCTGCGCGCCATCACCGGGCTGGCGGCGGTGTCGCTGCAGCCGAACTCGGGCGCCCAGGGCGAGTTTGCCGGCCTGATGGTGATTCGGGCCTATCACCGCGCGCGGGGCGAAGGCCATCGCGACATCGTGCTCATCCCCGCATCGGCGCACGGCACGAACCCTGCCAGCGCGGCGATGGCGGGCATGCGGGTGGTCATCGTCAAGTGCGATGGCGGGGGCAACGTCGACCTCGACGATCTGCAGGCAAAGGCCGCGGCCAATGCCGACCGCCTCAACGCGCTGATGATCACGTACCCGTCGACGCACGGCGTGTTCGAGGAGCACATCCAGGAGATCTGCCGCGCCGTGCACGAAGCCGGCGGGCAGGTCTACATGGACGGCGCGAACATGAACGCGCAGGTCGGCCTGACCAGCCCGGCGGCCATCGGAGCGGACGTCTGCCACCTCAACCTCCACAAGACGTTCGCCATTCCCCACGGCGGCGGCGGGCCGGGGATGGGGCCGATAGCGGTTGCCGGCCACCTGGCGCCGTATCTGCCAGGACATCCCGTCGTTCCCGTGGGCGGGGCGCAGGCCATTCCGGCCGTCTCGGCGGCGCCGTGGGGCAGCGCGAGCATCGTGCTGATCTCGCATGCGTACATCCGCCTGCTGGGGCGCCGCGGCGTTACCGAGGCCAGCCGCATCGCGATCCTGAACGCGAACTACGTCAAGTCGCTGCTCGAGCCCCACTTCGACGTGCTCTACGCCAACGCGCACGGCCGCGTCGCGCACGAGCTCATCTTCGATCTGCGGCCCTTCCGCGCGGCTGCCGGCATCACGGAGCAGGACGTGGCCAAGCGGCTGATGGATTACGGATTCCACGCGCCGACCGTCTCGTTCCCGGTCGCGGGAACCCTGATGGTCGAGCCGACCGAGAGCGAGCCCCGCGACGAGCTCGATCGTTTCTGCCAGGCGCTGATCAACATCCGCCGCGAGATTCAGGCGGTCATCGACGGCACCGCCGATCGGGCCGACAACGTCCTGAAGAACGCACCCCACACGGCCGAGGAGATTGCCCGCGCCGACTGGGATCATCCGTACTCGCGCGACGAAGCGGTGTATCCGCTGCCGTTCGTGCGCGGCGGCAAGTACTGGCCGCCCGTGGGCAGAATCGACGACGCCCACGGCGACCGGAACCTGGTCTGCTCCTGTCCGCCGGTCGAGGCCTACGCCGTGGACCAATAGCCGCTGGGAGTCTGCGCCGTAGAACGGCGTAGGCTCCTGGTGAGGGTTGGTTGGGCGGCAACCGGAGCCGGAGGCGACGATTGCTAGCGGATGTGCTTTCGTTCGAGATACTCGACAGCCGCGCGCATCTCTTCCGCGTCCCACGCCGTCCAGTCGTTGCTCGCCGGCAGCCCCGGCACGCCCGTGCTGCGGCCCACGGCGACCATCGAGACCGCGAGGCGTTGCGAACCATGCTTTTGGCACAAGGCAAGGAACCGCTGCGTCAAGGCAACCGAGGGAAGCTCGTTCATGTGCAGGTCGGGACCGGCAACGTCACGCCCGTCTGTGCTCCGGATGCAAGGAAAGTGTACACAGCCAGCGTGGATTTGCCGTGTCCTATTGGCGCTCTTGTGTGTCGTTTGCGTGGCATGGTTGCCACTTGATTGGACGTGAAGCCAGATCCTCGACAGACGCGTGGTTCGCAAGGGCCGTCCCTGGCGAGCATCGACGCGCTACGGCGGGAAATCGACGCGCTGCGAGGCCGCATCTCGCGGCTGAACGAGGCGATTCTGCGCATCAACGGCAGCCTCGACCTCGGCACCGTGCTGCGCGAGGTGGTCGACAGCGCGCGCGCGCTGACCGGCGCTCGGTACGGCATGATCACGACCGTCGAGCGGGAGCAGCTCCAGGACTTCGTCAGCTCCGGCTTCACGCCCGAGGAGCACCGGCAACTCCTCGACTGGCGCGACGGACCGCGGCTCTTCGAGCACCTGCGGGACCTGCCGGAAGCGGTGCGGCTGCGGGACTTCCCGGTCTATGTCCGGTCGCTCGGACTCTCCGCCGGCGTGCGGCTGCCGCAGACCGCGCAGGCAACGCCGCTGCGTCACCGGGGCGAGCACGTCGGCCACTTCGTTCTCGGCGACAAGGAGGGCGGTCGGGAGTTCACGAGCGAGGACGAAGAAGTCCTCCTCCTGTTCGCGTCGCAGGCCGCGGCCGCGATCGCGAATGCGCGCACGCACCGGAACGAACTGCGGGCCCGAGCCGATCTGGAGACCCTCATCGAAACCTCGCCGGTGGGCGTCGTCGTAATCGACACCCGGAGGGGAGAGCCGGTGTCGTTCAATCAGGAGGCGAGGCGGACCGTCGACGCCCTGCGCCTGCCGGACCAGTCCCCGGCGGCCATGCTGAGGACAGTGACCTGCCGCTTCGCCGACGGGCGGGAGATCGCCCTCGACGAGTTCTTCCAGCCGCAGCAGCTGCTCGACGCGGAGGCAGTGCGCGCCGAGCAGATCGTGGTGTCGGTTCCCGACGGCCGAAGCGTGAGGATGCTGGTCAACGCGACACCGATCCGTTCCGCGAACGGTGCTGTCCAGTCCCTGGTGGTCACCGTGCAGGATCTGACCGCGCTGGACGAGCTGGAGCGGTTGCAGGCCGACTTCCTGGGCATGGTGAGCCACGAGCTGCGGGCCCCGTTGACCTCCATCAAGGGCTCGGCGACCACGCTGCTGCGCCCCTCGCCGGAGCTCGATCCGGCCGAGATGCGCGAGTTTCACCGGATCATCGACGATCAGGCCGACCACATGATCGGCCTCGTCAGCGACCTGCTGGATGCGGGACGCATCGAGACGGGCACGCTGTCGGTCGCGCCGGAGCCGGCGGCGGTGGCCGACCTGGTGGACCGGGCGCGGAACACGTTCCTCAGCGGCGGCGGCAGGCAAGCCATCCGCATCGACCTGCCGCGGGATCTGCCCCGCGTGATGGCCGACCGGAGGCGCATCGTTCAGGTGTTGAGCAACCTCTTCTCCAACGCGTCGAGACACTCTCCCGATACGTCAACCATTCACGTCGCTGCCACCTTGGACGGCGTGCATGTCGCTGTCTCGGTGTCCGACGAAGGTCAGGGCCTGCCGCAGCAGCATCGGCAGCACCTGTTTCACAAGCATGCCGGCACTGCCGGCGGCGCCCGGGGCCGGGAGGCTGAGGGGTACGGCCTGGGCCTGTCCATCTGCAAGGGGCTGGTGGAAGCGCACGGCGGGCGCATCTGGGCCCAGAGCGTCGGGCCGAGCCGGGGAACGCGGTTCACGTTCACGATTCCCGTGGCCGAAGAGGCCGCCGCCGCCGCCGCCGCCGTGGAAGCGAACCGCCTCGCCGCGCCGAAGGTACGGCTGGAGCGGTCGCGCATCCTGGTGATCGACGACGACCCGCGAGCCCTGCGCTACGTGCGGGATGCGCTCATCGCGGCCGGTTACGTGCCGGTGGTGACCGGCGACCCGCGGCAGCTGGCGGAGCTCGTCGAGACGCAAGCGCCTGCGTTGGTCCTGTTGGACCTGGTGCTGCCGGGCACCGATGGCATCGAGCTGATGCAGAGGGTGCTCGAGCTGGCGGACCTGCCGGTCATCTTCGTTTCCGCCTACGGAGGGGACGAGACGATCGCCCGGGCTCTGGAGCTCGGCGCCGCCGACTACATCGTCAAGCCCTTCTCGCCGACGGAGCTGACTGCGAGAGTGCGGGCGGCTCTGCGCAGGCGGGCCGAACCGGAACGCTTCGTGGTAGGAGACATGGTCATCGACTACGAGCAACGCCGGGTCACCGTGGCCGGACGGCGCGTGCGGTTGACGGCCAGCGAATACGAGCTCCTGCGCCTGCTCTCGATCAACGAGGGACGGGTGCTGACGTCCGAAGCGCTGCTGCGGCAGGTGCGGGGTGGGCGGGACTTCGCCGATACCACGGCGGTGCGGACGCTGGTGAAGAAGCTCCGCCGGAAGCTGGGCGACGATGCGGCCATGCCTGGCTACGTCCTGACCGAGCGCGGCGTCGGCTACCGCATCGCCACGCGGGCCGACCTTTGAGCCCGTCCGACGCTCTCGTCGCTCCACGGCGCGGGCGGCAACCGGAGCCGGAGGCGACGATTGCAGGGCTAGGAGTCTGCGCCGCAGAAAACCAGATGCGACAATCGTAGGCGAGATCGGACGACGAAAGGACTTGATGTCGACTACGTTCCGCCCCTACGCGCCGGATCAGTCGCTGCTGTTTCCGCCCGACGTGCGGGAGTGGCTGCCCGAGGGCCACTTGGCACACCACGTCAGCGACCTGGTGGACGGTCTGGACCTGACGGCGTTCTACATGGCGTATGAGGGAGACGGGCGCCGCAACGCGCCGTATGAGCCCCGGATGATGGTGAAGGTTCTGCTCTACGCCTACGCGACGGGGGTGTTCTCGTCGCGCCGGGTTGCCCGGAAACTGGAAGAGGACGTGGCGTTCCGGGTGCTGGCGGCGGGGAACTTTCCGCAACACCGGACGCTGTGCGAGTTTCGGCGTCGGCACCTTGAGGATTTCCAGGCGCTGTTCGTGGAGGTGGTCCGTCTGGCGCAGGAGTTGGGTCTGGCGCGCTTGGGGAAGCTGTCTATCGACGGGACGAAGGTGCGTGCGAACGCGAGCAAGCACAAGGCGATGAGCTACGACCGGATGCAGGAAGAGGAACAGCGGCTGGAAAGCGAGATCGAGGCGCTGTTGCGTCAGGCGGATGCGGTTGACGAGGCCGAGGACGCACGCTTGGGCGCGGAGATTCGGGGCGATGATCTGCCGGCGGAGTTGCACCGGCGGGAAGCGCGTCTGGCCGCGATTCGCGCGGCGAAGTCGCGCCTGGAAGCGAAGCAACGGGCGGCGGACGACATGCGGGGTCGGCAGCCGGGTCAGGACCGGAACCCGAAGGGCGGACCGCCGTACAAGCGGGCGTATGGCGAGCCGGACGAGAAGGCGCAGAGCAACTTCACGGACCCTGAGAGCTCGATCATGAAGACGAGCAGTGAGGGGTTCCAGCAGTGCTACAACGCGCAGGCGGCGGTGGACGCGGAGCACCAGTTGGTGGTGGCGACGGATCTGACGGCGAACGCGAGTGACCAGGGTGAGTTGCCGGTGTTGCTTGACGCGGTGCAGGAGACGTTCGACGCGCAGCCGGAGACGGTGCTGGCCGATGCGGGGTACTGCAACGAGCGGGACCTGAAGGACCTGGAAAAGCGGGGCGTTGACGGGTATGTGGCGCCGGGCCGGGAGGGCAAGCAGACGGCCGCCCGCGATCTGGAGAAACATCCGGCGACGGGTCGCATGGTGGAGAAGCTGGCGACGCCGGCGGGCCGGGAGGCGTATGCGAAGCGCAAGTGGTTGTCGGAGGCTCCCTACGGTTGGATCAAGCACGCGCTGGGCTTCCGGCGCTTCAGCCTGCGCGGACTGGCGAAGGTGCGCTGCGAGTGGGACCTGGTGTGCCTGGCGTTGAACGTCAAGCGCCTGCACGTGCTGAAGGCGGCGTAGGACACGGGGAATGAGGCTCGCAACGGCGGCAAATCGACCTGCACCGCGGTCTCTGACGGGCCATACTACGGCCCGCGAGGACCGAATTTTGCTCTCTGTTCGCCAACCACCGAACATCCATCCCGCCTTGCCGACCGGCGAAGCCGCCCCGACACGGAGCTCAGCGCGTGGGATGAGGACTCATTTCGTGCCGCAAACGTCCTGCGGCGCAAGCTCCTAGCCCGAAGTTTCAGGGCCTGTGTCGGTCTAACTCATAGAATGGACAGGGGTTGTGGGATTTCCGGGGTGGCCTGAGGCGCGATATGTAGCCATGTATTGTGGTGTTCACGGTGGTGTAGTAGTCTTTTTATGATGGGAGCGGTATGCGATAATAGGTGGTCATGTATATCGAGAGCGTGCCCAACCGCTCCTCGCCGCCCGCAGTCCTCCTCCGAGAGTCCTACCGCGACGGCCGCCGCGTCAAAAAGCGCACCCTCGCCAATCTCTCCAAGCTGCCCCAACCCGCCATCGATGTGCTGCGCCGCGTCCTCCGCGGTGAGCAGCTCGTCAATCCCGACGACGCCTTCACCTGCGTCCGCAGCCTGCCCCACGGCCACGTCGCTGCCGTGCTCGGCACGCTCCAGCAACTCGGACTGCACACGCTGATCGCCCGGGGCACCAGCCGCCTCCGCGACCTCGCCGTCGCCCTCATCGTTGCCCGTGTCATCGACGCGCGGTCGAAACTGGCCACCGCCCGCGCCCTGACCGCCGAGAGCGCCGTGTCCACCCTGGGCGAACTGCTCGGACTCGGCGACGTCGACCCGCATGAGCTCTACGCGGCGATGGACTGGCTGGTCGAGCGGCAAGACGGCATCGAGCGGCGACTCGCCAAGCGGCACCTTCGAGAGCACACGCTGGTGCTCTACGACCTGACCTCCAGCTACGTGGAGGGCACCCACTGCCCGCTGGCCCAGCGCGGGCACAGCCGCGACGGCAAGAAGGGCACGCTGCAGATCGTCTTCGGGCTGCTGTGCACGGCCGAGGGCTGCCCGGTGGCCGTCGAGGTCTTCGAGGGCTCGACGGCCGACCCGCTGACGGTGGCCAGCCAGGTGGCGAAGATCCGCGACCGGTTCGACTTGCAGCAGGTCGTGCTGGTGGGCGATCGGGGGATGCTGACGGCGGCGCGCATCCGCGAGGACCTGGCGGGCGTCGAGGGACTGCGCTGGATCACCACGCTACGCGCACCGACCATCCGCAAGCTCGTCAACGCCGGCACGGTCACGCCGTCCCTGTTCGACGAGCGGGAGCTGGCCGAGGTCACCAGCGACGAGTTCCCCGGCGAGCGGCTCATCGTGTGCCGCAATCCGCTGCTGGCCGCCCAACGACAGCGCAAGCGAGAAGAGCTGCTGGCAGCCACCGAGGAGGACCTCGAGCCCATCGTGGCCGCGACCCGGCGCGAGAACGACCCCCTGCGCGGCGCGGCCGACATCGGCCTGCGCGTCGGGAAGGTAATCAATCGCTACAAGATGGCCAAGCACTTCGTGACCGAGATCACCGACGAGCGCTTCACCTATCGCCGCAACGAGGAGAAGATCGCGGCCGAGCAGCAGCTCGACGGCATCTACATCGTCCGCTCCAACGTCGAGCCGGAGCGCTTCGACGCGGCGCAGACGGTCCGCGCCTACAAGGACCTGGCGAAAGTCGAGCGCGCGTTTCGCTGCTTCAAGTCGGTCGACCTGAAGGTGCGGCCCCTCCACCATCGCCGAGCCGACCGGGTGCGGGCCCACGTCCTGCTGTGCATGCTGGCCTACTACGTCGAGTGGCACATGCGCCGGGCTCTCGCCCCGCTGCTCTTCGACGACCACGACCCGGCCGCGGCCGAGCAGCAACGCACGTCCGTCGTCGCCCCCGCCCGCCGCTCGCCCGCGGCGCTGGCCAAGGCCGGCCGCAAACGCACCGAAGACGACCTGCCGGTGCACAGCTTCCGCACCCTGCTCACCGACCTCGGCACGCTGGCGGCGAACACGATGCAGGTCGCTGGCGGCGACGCCACCTTCACGCTGCTGACACGGCCCACGCCGCTGCAGCAACGCGGCTTCGAGCTCTTGGGAGTGACGACCCGAATGTAGCCAGAACCGACACCCCATGAAACCGGACAACTAACATGACATCAGGGACTTACACGCGATCAGCGCCGAAACTTCGGGCTAGCGCAGCGCCGCGGTCAGCTCGCGGGCCCGCCGGCGGAACCCTTCCGCGAGCGCGCCGGTCACCGGACCCGGCCGGCCCGAGCCGACGGGCCGGCCGTCGAGGAGCGTCACGGGCAGCACCCCCCGGGTGGTGCTGGTGATGAACATCTCGTCCGCGGTCTCGAGGTCGGCATCCGTGAGGACGGCCTCCCGCACGGCTACGCCCGTTGCGCGACCGACCTCGAACAGGAAGTTCCTCGTCACGCCTTCGAGCAGGCCCGAGTCGAGCGAGGGGGTCAGCGCCTCGCCGCGCGTGACGAGAAAGAAGTTGGACTGCGAGCACTCGGCGAGCTCCCCGCGGTGGTTTCGCATCAGGGCCTCGCGGGCGCCCTTGCGCAGCGCCTCCTGCATGGCCAGGGCATTGTTGAGCAGGTTGTTGGACTTGATGCGCGGGTCGAGGGCGCGCGGGTGGTTGCGGATGACGGACGAGCGGACAATCGCGATGCCACGGGAGTTGAGCGCGGCGGGCGGCTCGGCGTGCGGCATCACGATGATGACGATTGTGGGCTCCGGACAGCCGTCCGGGTCATAGCTCAACGGGCCGACGCCGCGGGTCACGAGCAGCCGGACGTACCATTCGGTCGAGCCTTTCGCCGCGGCCATCGTCTCGTCGATGCGGGCTGCGAACTGCGGGTCGCTGAGCGGGACGGCCAGATCGATGGCCGCCGCCGAGGCCCGCAGCCGCCGAAAGTGTCGATCGAGCAGGAAGGGGCGCCCGTCGTAGGTGCGCAGCGTCTCGTAGATCCCTTCGCCGAAGAGAAAGCCGTGGTCGAATACCGGCACGAGCGCCGAGGCGCCGTCACTGATCCGTCCGTTCACGTTCACCGTGGCGTTCTGCATGGCTGCGCCGGGCGCCGACCGGTCCCTATGCTAGTGTACCAACGAGTTGTGGATGCGGGTGCTCGACGCCGCGCAGATGCGCGAGGTTGACCGCCGCACGATCGAGGAGATCGGGATCCCGTCGATCGTGCTGATGGAACATGCCGGGCAACGGGTCGTGGAGGCGCTCGAGTCGACCTTCGATGATCTCGGCGCGCGCCGGGTCGCGGTGCTGTGCGGCCGCGGCAACAACGGCGGCGACGGCTTCGTCGCCGCCCGTCTGCTGCGCGGCCGCGGCGTCGACCCCACCGTCGTCGTGCTCGGTGACCCGGACGCCGTGCGGGGCGACGCCCGGACGAACCTCGATATTCTGGGTCGCATCGGGGCGCGCGTCCTCACGGTGCCCGACAGCGCCGCGTGGGCGCGGCAGAGAGCTGACGTCGCCGGGCACGATCTGATCGTCGACGCGATCTTCGGCACGGGGCTGGGCAGGCCGCTGGACGGCCTGCAGCGGGCCGTGGTCGACGACGTGAACGCGTCGTCCGCTCCGGTCGTGGCCGTCGATTTGCCGAGCGGTCTGTCCGCCGACAGCCAGCGGCCGCCCGGTGCGGCCGTGCTGGCCGCGGTCACGGTCGCCCTCGGGGCGCCGAAGATTCCGCTCGTGCTGCCGCCCGGCGACGCCTGCACCGGCGAGCTGGTGGTCGCCGATATCGGGATTCCGGCCGCCGTCATCGAGGAGGTCGAGGGGCCGCGGCTCGAGCTGCTGACGCCTGCCGGCATCCGGCGTCTCCTGCCGCCGCGTCCTCCGGGCGCCCACAAGGGCGATTTCGGACATGTCCTGATCGTGGCAGGGTCGCGCGGGAAGACCGGGGCTGCGTGTCTGGCCGGCAGCGGCGCCCTGCGGTCGGGGGCGGGGCTGGTCACGGTGGCCACCCCCGGGTCCTGCGTCTCGACCGTTGCCGCGGGGGCCGTGGAGTACATGACGCTGCCGCTTGCCGAGACAGCCGCGGGAACCGTCAGCGGGGAGGCGCTCGAGGCCGTCCTCGAGGCGCGCTGCGACGTGATCGCGGTCGGTCCCGGGCTGGGAACCGGCGCCGGCACGGCCCGGCTGGTCCACGGCCTGCTCGAGCGCGCGCGGGTGCCGCTGGTGCTGGACGCCGATGCGCTCAACGTCTGCGTCGACACGCCCTCCCGGCTCGACCGGCGGGCAGGCCCCGACATCGTGCTGACGCCCCATCCCGGCGAGATGGCCAGGCTGTGCGGGCGGCCGGCGGGGGACGTGCAGGCCGATCGACTGGGCACGGCGCGGCGCTTCGCAAGCGAGCGAGGGGTGCATGTCGTGCTCAAGGGCGCCCGCACGCTCGTTGCCGGACCCGACGGTACCGTCTACGTCAACCGCACCGGGAATCCGGGCATGGCCAGCGGCGGGACGGGCGATGTCCTGGCCGGGGTCGTTGCCGCGTGGCTCGGGCAGCTCGGCGACGCGGCCGCGGCGTGCAAGGCGGCCGTCTATCTGCACGGGCTGGCCGGCGATCTCGCCGTGCGGAGCAGCGGGGAGATCGCGATGACGGCCTCGGACCTCGCCGGGACGCTGGGGCAGGCGGCCAGGGAGACGATCGATCCGCAGTCACGGTGAGGCGGAGACGGCCCGCATGGCGCGCGAGCTGGCGGCCGAGCTCGCTCCCGGCAGCGTTGTCCTGCTGTTCGGTGAGCTGGGTGCCGGCAAGACGGCGTTCGTGCGGGGTCTGCTGGAGGGTGCGGGCGGCGCGCCGGAGGACGTGTCGAGCCCGACGTTCACGCTGATCCAGCACTATGCGGCGCGCCTGCCGGTGGCGCACGTCGATTTGTACCGCCTGTCGCCGGCGGAGGTCGACGATCTCGGGCTGGACGAGCTGGCGTCCGCGGCGGGCATCGTCGCCATCGAGTGGGCCGACCGCCTGCCGCGTCTGCCGAGCGGCGCGATCCGCGTCCACATCGAGGACGGGGGAGGCGATACGAGGGAGATCCGAGTCGAGCGCCCGGACGCTGTGCCGGGTCCCCGCAAGCGGACGCCGGGGGTTCGGGGCGCAGCCCCGTCTGAATAAAGCTACAGGAGGACCGATGAAGACACTGGTGGCAACCGGCATTCTGCTGATCGCGTGGACGGCGGCCGCGGCCGCGCAGCCGTCCGGCATCGACGAGATTCCGCGCGACGTCTGGGACCGGCCGTCGCTCGAAGGGGTCTGGAACTTCTCGTCCGACATTCCGCTGGAGCGGCCGGAGCGATTCGGCGGCCGGGAGTTCATGACCGAGGAGGAGGTTGCCGAGCTGCGCGTGCGCCTCGCGGCCGCGGACGCGGCGTCGGACGAGGCGGTACCCGGGCTCGGCGGACCGGGCGGCTACAACGACTTCTGGGTGGAGCGGGCCGGCATCACCGATCACATCCGCACGTCGCACATCGTGTATCCGGCCGATGGCCGGCTGCCCGCGCCGCAGGACGGTGTCGACACGGTGGCCGGGGGGCTCATGGATGACGTGCCCGGCGAGCGGCCGGTGCGCTTCGTGGTCGGCGGCATCGGCACGGACGGCCCCGAAGACCGCGGTCTGTCGGAGCGTTGCCTGGTGGGCTTCAACGCCGGCCCGCCGTTCATCCCCAGCCTCTACAACAACAACGTGCAGATCGTGCAGAGCCGCGACCACGTGGTGATTGTCACCGAGATGGTCCACGATGCGCGTATCGTCCCCCTCGGCGACCGGCCCCCGCTCGACGACCGCATCGGCCTGTGGTCGGGCAGCTCGCGCGGCCACTGGGACGGCGACACGCTGGTCGTCGAGACGCGCAACTTCAACGGCCTGACGAAGAGCTTCGGCGTGTTCGGCACCTCGGAGCACAAGGTGCTGACCGAACGCTTCACGCGTACCGATCGGGACACGGTGGAGTACGAGTGGACGATCGACGACCCCGCGACCTTCACCGACAGGTTCACGGCGATCGTGCCGCTGACCCGGGTGGCCGGAGAGCTGCACGAGTACGCCTGCCACGAAGGCAACTACGGCATGGAGAACATTCTGCGCGGCGCGCGGGCGGAGGAACGGGCGGCCCAGGAGGGCCGCTAGCAGGAGTCTGCGTCGCAACCGTGCAGCCGCCGCAAGGCGCGCACAGCGCGCCTCGGCGGGAGCGGCGCGGGGCGCAGGGGTCCCCGCAAGCGGACGCCGGGGGTTCGGGGCGCAGCCCCGTCTGAAGGAAGCTGCGCACAGCGCGCCTCGGCGGGAGCGGCGCGGGGCGCAGGGGTCCCCGCAAGCGGACGCCGGGGGTTCGGGGCGCAGCCCCGTCTGAAGGAAGCTGCGCACAGCGCGCCTCGGCGGGAGCGGCGCGGGGCGCAGGGGTCCCCGCAAGCGGACGCCGGGGGTTCGGGGCGCAGCCCCGTCTGAAGGAAGCTGCGCACAGCGCGCCTCGGCGGGAGCGGCGCGGGGCGCAGGGGTCCCCGCAAGCGGACGCCGGGGGTTCGGGGCGCAGCCCCGTCTGAAGGAAGCTGCGCACAGCGCGCCTCGGCGGGAGCGGCGCGGGGCGCAGGGGTCCCCGCAAGCGGACGCCGGGGGTTCGGGGCGCAGCCCCGTCTGAAGGAAGCTGCGCACAGCGCGCCTCGGCGGGAGCGGCGCGGGGCGCAGGGGTTCCCGCAAGCGGACGCCGGGGGTTCGGGGCAAAGCCCCCGTCTGATGGAAGAAGCCCCGTCTGGTTGAAGCTCGGCTACTCGCTGCGGTAGTTCGGCGCCTCCTTGGTGATCACCACGTCGTGGACGTGGCTCTCGCGGACGCCGGCCGGGGTGATCCGGATGAGTTGCGCGTCGCGCTGCAGATCGCCAATCGACGGCGCGCCGCAGTAGCCCATGCCGGCGCGGACGCCGCCCACGAGCTGGTGAACCATGGCGGCGACGCTGCCCTTGTGCGGCACGCGGCCTTCGATGCCTTCCGGGACGAGCTTCTGCGTCCCCTCGTCGGCGGGGTTCTCGGGCAGCTCGAACTCGTCCTGAAAGTACCGGTCGCGGCTGCCGCGCCGCATGGCGCCGATCGAGCCCATGCCGCGATATTCCTTGAAGCTGCGGCCCTGATACAGGATCAGCTCGCCCGGGCTCTCATCGGTGCCGGCGAACAGGCTCCCGATCATGACGCTGCTCGCGCCCACGGCAATCGCCTTCGTGATGTCTCCCGAGTAGCGCACGCCGCCGTCGGCGATGAGCGGCACGCCGGCCCGGCCGGCGACCTCGGCGCAGTCGCCCACCGCGGTGACCATCGGCACACCGATGCCGGCGACGACGCGCGTCGTGCATATCGAACCCGATCCGATACCGACCTTCACGGCGTCGACGCCCGCGTCAATCAACGATTCGGCGCCCTCGGCGGTCGCCACGTTGCCGGCCACGAGATCGGTGGACGGAAAGGCGTGCCGGAGCCGGCGCGCCATCTCGAGGACGTTCTCCGAGTGGCCGTGGGCGCTGTCGAGCACCAGCACGTCGACGTGCGCCGCGACGAGCGCCTCCGCACGCTCGATCGTGTCGCGTCCGATCCCGACGGCTGCCCCGACGCGCAGCCGTCCCAGCTTGTCCTTGCTGGCGTCGGGGTACTTGATCATCTTCTGGATGTCCTTGACGGTGATCAGCCCGCGGAGGTTGAACTCCTCGTCGACGACCAGAAGCTTCTCGACCCGATGGTGGTGGAGTATGTCCTTGGCCTGCTCGAGCGTCGTGCCGACCGGGACGGTGATCAGATCGTCGCGCGTCATCACCTCGGCGATCGGCCGGTGGGTGTCGGCCTGGAAGCGCAGGTCGCGGTTGGTCAGGATGCCCACGAGCCGCCCCTCGTTGCGGCCGTCCTCGGTGATGGGCACGCCCGAGATCCGGTACTTCTTCATCAGCTCGAGGGCCTGATAGACGCTGCTGCCGGGCGAGAGGGTGATGGGGTTGACGATCATCCCGCTCTCGGACCGCTTGACGCGGTCGACCTCCGACGCCTGCTCGGCGATGTCGAGGTTCTTGTGCACGATGCCGATACCGCCGAGCTGCGCCATCGCGATGGCCATGCGCGCCTCGGTGACGGTGTCCATGGCCGCGCTGACCAGCGGCACCTTGAGCGAGATGTTGCGCGTGAACCGGCTGGCGACGTTCACCTCGCTCGGCACGACCTGCGAGTGGCGCGGCACGAGCAGCACGTCGTCGAAAGTGAGTGCGGTGGCGATCGTCGCGCCGGTCAGCCGGCTCTGTTCCGCTCGAGTCCGTGTCTCCATCGTCATGCCCCGTGGCACTTCTTGTACTTCTTGCCGCTCCCGCAGGGACACGGCGCGTTGCGGCCCACCTTCGGCAGGTCGCGCCGGACGGTCTGCACCGCGGCGTCGTCGCCGCCCGTCCGCGCGGGACGCGGGCGACCGCCGCCCGCCGCGGTCGCCGCGAAGGCCGGCGCCGGCTCGCCGGGCTGGCTGTACGAGACGGGCGCCGCGCGGCGGAGCAGCGGCTGGGCCGGCGCCGCCGCGTCGCGGTCCCGGGCGACAGGACGCAGGCGCCACAGGTACTTGACCGTCTCTTCGTCGATGCGGTCCTTCATCGCCTGGAACATCGAGAAGCTCTCCCGCTTGTACTCCACGAGCGGGTTGCGCTGGCCGTAACCGCGCAGGCTGATGCCTTCCTTGAGATGATCCAGGCTGTAGAGGTGGTCCTTCCACTGCACGTCGACCACCTGCAGCATGATGTCGCGCTCGACGCGGCGCAGCAGCGCCGGATCGATTTCCGCCTCCTTCGCTTCGTACTTCGCGGTGGCGGCCGACCACAGCGCCTCGCTGATCTCGTCGGTGCCGAGGTCCTCCAGGTCGATCAGCGCGAGCTGCTCGCCGTCGAGGCCGAACAGCTCGCCGGCGTACCGCTTGAGCGCCTCGAGATCCCACTCCTCCGGGTCGACGTCGGTGCCGCAAATGGTTTCCACCTGCTCGTAGGCGAGGCCTTCGGCCAGCGTCATCAGGTACGTGCGCGTGTCGACCTCGCGGCTGTCCGCCTCGGAGTCCTCGTCGAGGCGGATCGTGCCCTCGAGCAGCTCCCGGCGCAGCGCGTAGACGTTCTCGCGCTGCTTGTTCATGACGTCGTCGTACTCGAGCAGGTGCTTCCGGACCGAGAAGTTCTGAGCCTCGACCTGCGTCTGGGCCCGCTCGATGGCGCGTGTCACCATCTTGTGCTCGATGGGAACGCCCTCTTCCATCCCCAGCCGCTCCATCAGCCCGGCGATGCGATCGGATCCGAAGATGCGCATCAGGTCGTCTTCCAGCGAGAGATAGAAGCGTGACGAGCCGGGATCTCCCTGCCGGCCGGCGCGGCCGCGAAGCTGATTGTCGATGCGCCGCGCCTCGTGCCGTTCCGTGCCGATGATGTGCAGCCCGCCGCTCTGCACGACCTCCTCGTGCTCGGCGTCCGTGCGGGCCGTGAAATGCTGGAAGACCCGCTCCCAGTCCGCGCGGGGCGTCTGGTAGTAGCGGTCCTCGTGCGAGAAGTAGACGAACGACTCGTCGTCGACGAAGCGGAAGTCGGCCTTCGGGACCTCCCGGGCCACGTCCTCCTTGAGCGCCTGCTGGCGCGCCATGTACTCGGGGTTGCCGCCGAGCAGGATGTCGGTCCCGCGGCCCGCCATGTTGGTGGCGATGGTCACGTTGCCCTTGCGGCCCGCCTGCGCGACGATCTCGGCCTCCCGCTCGTGGTACTTCGCGTTGAGCACGACGTGGCGGACCCCGCGGCGCTTGAGCATGCCGGAGAGCCGTTCGGACTTCGCGATCGAGACGGTGCCGCACAGTACCGGCCGCCCCTCTTCCTGCTGCTCCACGATGTCGTCGACGATCGCGCGGTACTTCTCGCCCTCCGTCCGGTAGATGGAGTCCGGCAGCTCGAGCCGCACGAGCTGCCGGTTGGTCGGTACGACGACCACGTCCAGCTCATAGATCTTGGCGAACTCGGGGGCCTCGGTCTGGGCCGTGCCCGTCATGCCCGAGAGCTTGTCGTACTTGCGGAAGTAGTTCTGGAACGTGACGGTCGCCAGCGTCTGGTTCTCGCGCTCGATCTTGACCTTTTCCTTGGCTTCGACCGCCTGGTGGAGCCCGTCGCTCCAGCGCCGCCCCGGCATGAGCCGCCCGGTGAACTCGTCCACGATGACCACCTGGCCGTCCTTGACCATGTAGTCGACGTCGCGGCGATACAGCGCGTGGGCGCGCAGCGCCTGGTTGACATGGTGCAGCAGGGGCATGTTGGCCGGGTCGTACAGCCCGCCCGGCTGCAGCCGCTGCCGGAGGAGATCCTCCGCCTTCGCGATGCCGCTCTCGGTGAGCGAGACCGTCTTGTGCTTCTCGTCCTTGAGAAAGTCGCCCGTGGTTTCCAGCTCCGCCCGCCGCTCCGCCGGGACGTTGCCCTGCGTGACCGCGCCGGCCTTGAGACGGGGCACCACCCGGTCCACTTCGTAGTAGAGCTCGGTGGACTGCTCGGCCGGCCCGGAGATGATGAGCGGTGTCCGCGCCTCGTCGATCAGGATGCTGTCGACCTCGTCCACGATGGCGAAGCGGTGCCCGCGCTGCACGAACCGCGCGATCTCGAACTTCATGTTGTCGCGCAGGTAGTCGAATCCGAACTCGTTGTTGGTCCCGTAGGTGATGTCGCAGGCGTACGCCGCCTGGCGCTCGGCGTCCTGCATGTCGTGCTGGATGACGCCCACCGTCATGCCCAGGAAGCGGTAGATGCGTCCCATCCACTCCGAGTCGCGCCGAGCCAGGTAGTCGTTGACGGTCACGACGTGCACGCCCTTGCCGGCGAGGGCGTTCAGGTACGCGGCCAGGGTGGCGACGAGCGTCTTGCCCTCGCCGGTCTTCATCTCCGCGATGGTGCCGCGGTGCAGGACCATGCCGCCGATGAGCTGCACGTCGAAGTGCCGCATCTGCAGCGTGCGCCAGCCGGCTTCCCGGACGACTGCGAACGCCTCCGCCTGCAGATCGTCGAGCGGCGCCCCGCGCGCGACGCGCTCCCGGAAGTCGGCAGTCTTCGCCCGCAGCTCGTCGTCGGAGAGGGCCTTCACCTCCGGCTCGAGCGCGTTGATCTCCGCCACGCGCGGTTGCAGGCGCTTCAGCAGGCGCTGGTTCTCGGTTCCGAAGACTTTCTTGAGGATGGTCTGGAGCATCACGCTGGGACCGCTGAATGCGCCGGCGGCCGGCGCCGGCGGCCATGCGCGCCCCGGCACGGTCCCGGCCGATGGACCCTTGCGGCGGGCGGCATGAGATGGGACTGAGCTAGGGCAGGGATGCTTCGATTCTAGGGAAGGGCGGAGAGGTCCGTCAAGAAGGCGGTGGGGACCGCTCGCCAAACGTCGAGTGGTCCCGCGACGGGACTAGTCGGTGGCGACGGACGGCGAGCCGCCCAGGAGCCGGCGCGGGTTGAGCGCGCGCCCGTTGGCCCGGATCTCGTAGTGCACGTGGTGCCCGGTCGCCCTGCCGGTCGCGCCGACCGATCCGATCAGGTCGCCGCGGAGCACCGTGTCGCCCGCGGCGACGACGAACTCCGACAGATGGCCGTAGCGGGTCGTCAGCCCGAATCCGTGGTCGATCTCGACGAGGTTGCCGTACGCGCCGTTGCGGGACGCCCGCGTGACGCGTCCCGTCGCCGTCGCGTAGACAGGCTGGCCCTTCCGCGTCGAGATGTCGACGGCCGGGTGGAAGTCGCGCTGGCCCGTGAACGGATCGTCACGGTAGCCGTAGCCTGCCGAGAGCCAGCCGTCGGCCGGCCAGATGGTCGGGGTGGCGTCGGCGAGCGCCTCGCGGTGCGCCACGCCCAGCGTCACCACCCGCAGCGCGTCCTGCAGCGACCCGAGCAGGTCGCGCACGTGGTCGAACATGTCGGCGGCGTCGTCCAGCGCTTCCGAACCCGGTTGTCCGGGCACAGCCTGCGTGGCGTCGGGCAGGCGTTCGACGGAGTCCCGCAGGGCCGGGTCCATGTCGATGCGTTCCGCGAGCTCGTCGATGGTGCTGAGCAATGCCGGCAACTGCCCGTGCAGGCGCTCGGCGGCCTCGCGATGCGCCGAGCCTTCGAGCACGAGCTGCGCGTTGCGGGCGCGGAGATCGTCGATCGTGGCCTGAGCCGTCAGCCCGACGTACACGCCGAGCGCAAAGGGCGCGGCGAGGAAGACGCCGGCGAGCGCGAGGATCCAGCGTGAACCGATATCGCACCGCCGAAGCACGTCGTGTCCGTCCGTTGTGGCCAAGGAGTACCGGGAACGCGGCATGGACGATGACCGCTGCACAGAACTTCCAGAGATTACCACGCGCCGACCGTGCCTGTCAGCCCCGCTCGTCCCGATACCCGAGGGCCTCCGCCAGATGGGCGGCACCGACGACCGCGGAACCTTCCAGATCGGCAATCGTGCGCGCGACGCGCCGCACCCGGTCGTAGCCGCGGGCCGAGAGCCCCAGGCGCGTCACCGCGCGTTCCAGCAGCCGCCGCTCGTCGGGACCGAGCGCGCAGAACGCCGCCAGTCGCTTGCCGCGCAGACCGGCGTTCGTCCGCCAGGGCAGGTCCCGGTAGCGTTGCGCCTGCCGCTGGCGTGCGGTCACGACGCGCGCGCGAACGGCGCCTGACGACTCGCCGTCGCGGGGGCCGGTCAGCGTGCCGGCCGGCACGGGGGCCAGTGGCACCGCGATGTCCAGCCGGTCGCGCAACGGTCCGGAGAGCCGCCCGTGGTAGCGGCTGATCTGCAGCGGCGTGCAGCGGCACGCACGCACCGGGTCGCCCAGGTAGCCGCAGATGCAGGGGTTCATGGCGGCAACCAGCATGAAGCGGGCCGGGAAGCTCGCGACCCCCGCGGCCCGGGCGATGCTGACGGAGCCTTCCTCGAGCGGCTGGCGGAGCACTTCCAGGGCGCGGCGGTCGAATTCCGCGATCTCGTCGAGGAACAGCACGCCGTTGTGGGCCAGGCTCACCTCGCCCGGATGCGGCTCGGTGCCGCCCCCGATCAGCGCCACCTCGGAGACCGTGTGGTGGGGCGCCCGGAACGGCCGGCTGTCCACGAGTCCGCCGCCGGCAGGCACCAGCCCGACCACCGAGTGGATTGCGCTCGTCTCCATGGTCTCCTCGAAGCTGGGCGGCGGCAGGATGCCCGGCAGGCTCCGCGCGAGCAGCGTCTTGCCGGCGCCCGGCGGACCGACGAGCAGCAGGTTGTGTTGACCGGCCGCCGCGATTTCCAGCGCGCGCTTGGCGTTGGGCTGACCCCGAATGTCGGCCAGGTCGCGGTCGGTCTCCGCCGCAGCCGGCTGGATGGCGGTGCGCCCCGGCGCCTCGGCGGTGCGCTCGTCGTTGAGCACCGCCGCGGCTTCCGCCAGCGAGGAGACCATGCCGATGTCGAGATCCGGCACGACAGCAGCCTCGGGGCCGCTCCGCGCCGGCAGGAGCAGCGACAGCTGATGGCGGCGGGCGGCCAGCGCGACGGGCAGGACGCCGCGCGTGGGCTCGACGCGGCCATCGAGGGACAGCTCGCCGAGCATGAGGAGCCCGCTGAACTCGCGTTGCTTGATGACGCCGCTGGCGGCCAGGACGCCCACGGCAATGGGCAGGTCGAACGAGGTGCCGCGCTTGCGAACGTCGGCCGGCGCGAGGTTGATGGTGATGCGATGGGCCGGAAACTCGAAGCCGGAATTGCGGATGGCGCTGCGTACCCGGTCGCGGCTCTCGCGGACGCTCGAATCCGGGAGGCCGACCATGCTGAACGTCGGGAGCCCGAACGAGACATCCACCTCGACGCGGACGAGGGAGGCCTCCACCCCGAGAAGGGCCGCGGACCACAGGCGGGCGAGCACGCGGCGTGCCGTCGCAAGTTTCGCTCCAACGCCGGGCCGCGAGACGGGCAGCCGACGATCGGCGCGGGCTGCCGGGCACGCGGCCGGCCCGGTCGGCGGCGCCCGGTCGCCGCGCGGTAGGCAAAAGTGCCAGCAGGCCCCGTGCGCCGCCGGGATGGAACTGCGTACCGCGCCCATGCGATATCCTTGACGGTCGATCCGACTGACCGGAACGAGGCGTGACGAGACAGCATGCTGGGCATGTCCGAGCCCGCCGGGCAATGGTCCGGCGCACTCCCCGCGCGATGTATCACCCATCGCTTGCGGCAGGGGCCTGTGCCGCAGACCGTTGAAACGGCGGCACGGCAGCGGTCCGACGGCAGGCGGCGGACGGCAGGCGCCGCCGTGCTGCTGGCCGTGACGCTCCTGGCGGGCACGTCGCAGGCCGGCCAGACGGGTCCCGGCGGGCCGCCGCCGGTCCCGGGACGCGTCGCCGTCGCTCCCTTCGCCAACCTCACCGGCGCCGCCGGCGACCAGTGGATCGGCGACGGTCTGGTCGAG
This sequence comes from Vicinamibacterales bacterium, assembly GCA_963665465.1. Taxonomy (GTDB): domain Bacteria; phylum Acidobacteriota; class Vicinamibacteria; order Vicinamibacterales; family UBA8438; genus JAAXGX01. Next base: position 67,549 of record OY762226.1, on the reverse strand, counting down.
ACGCTGAGGTCGGCGCTGCCGCGGCTCGTGCAGCTCGATGTCGCCGCGTTCGGCGGGGACGATGCCGGCGGCCCCGGCGTGGACGCCGGTGATCGGCTCGCCGCGCGGCTGGCCGAGCGCGGCGTGCGATGGCTCATCACGGGCAGCTATCGGCGGACCGGGGACCGGCTGCGCATCGTGGCGCGCCTGATCGACACGCGCACCGGCACGGCGGTCGACGCCACGACGGTCGACGGCACGCTGGCCGGGCTCTTCGCCCTGCAGGATCGCGTCGCGGGCGCGATCGGCGCCGCGCTGCGCGGCGCATCCGGCGCTGCGCCGGCGTCGCCTCGCGCGGCGGCCGCGCCAAATCCCGCCCCGATCCATCAGGCCGATGCACCGCCCGCGGCCCCGTCGGCGGAATTGCCGGCTGCGAGCGCACCCGGCCGCATCGACGGGCCGCCGCCGCCGGTGCCGCCGGCGCTCATCGCGCGCGACGAAGCGAACCAGGCGACCGTGCGGGCGGTGCGGTTGACCGAGCCGCTCGATCTCGACGGCGCCCTCGACGAGCGGATCTACCGGGACCTGCCGCCGGCCTCCGGCTTCGTCCAGGTGATGCCGAACGAGGGCGAGCCCGCCACGGAGCAGACCGAGATCTGGGTCACGTTCGACGACACCGCCCTCTACGTCTCCGCCCGTTGCCTGAGCGCGGCGCCGGCCTCCGAGTGGGTCGCCAGCGACATGCGCCGCGACGGCGGGGGTCTCGGCCAGTACGTCGGCATCGTGCTCGACACGTTCCACGACCGCCGCAACGCAGTCGAGTTCGTGGTCAACCCGCTCGGTGGACGGATGGACGGCCAGATCACCAACGAGCGCGGCTGGAACGGCGACTGGAACCCCGTCTGGAGCGTGCGGGTCGGGCAATTCGACGGCGGCTGGACGTTCGAGGCCGCCATCCCGTTCAGGTCGCTGCGCTACCGGCCGGGCCGCAGTCAGACCTGGGGCTTCAACATCGAGCGGCGCGTCGTCTGGAACTACGAGTACTCCGCGCTCGTTCCGCTCCCGGCGTCCCGGAACTACAGCGCCATCATGCAGATCTCGCAGGCGGCCACGCTGGTCGGCCTCGAGGTGCCGGACGCGGGTCTCGATCTCGAGCTCAAGCCGTACGCCATCGCCGAGATGAACGGCGTGCGGGCGGCCGCGCCGAGCCTGTCCAACGTGGCGACCGGCGACTACGGGCTCGACGTGAAGTACGGCGTCACCGAGAACCTCGTCACGGATCTGACCGTCAACACGGACTTCGCCCAGGTGGAGGCCGACGAGCAGCAGATCAACCTGACCCGCTTCAGTCTCTTCTTTCCCGAGAAGCGCGAGTTCTTCCTCGAGAACCAGGGCGTGTTCGCCTTTGGCGGCGAGGCGGGCGCCGGGCAGTTCGCGGGGATCAGCAACACGCCGATCCTGTTCTACAGCCGCCGGATCGGGCTGAGCCAGGGGGCGGAGGTGCCGATTGACGTGGGCGGCCGGATGACCGGCCGCATCGGCCGCTTCAGCCTCGGCATGCTCAACGTCCAGACGGCCGACGCGCCTGCAGCCGGTGCGCGAGCCACCAGCTTCTCGGTCCTCCGCGTCCGGCGCGACCTCTTCCGCCGCAGCAACGTGGGCGTCATGTTCACCGATCGTTCGGTGTCGCAGGTGGGCTCGGGGGCGAACCAGGTCTACGGTGTGGACGGCCTGTTCTCCTTCTACCAGAACCTCAACATCAGCACCTACTGGGCGGAGACGCGGACGCCGGGAGGCGATTCCGGGGACGACGAGTCGAGCCACCGCGCGCAGCTCGACTACATGGGCGACCGCTACGGCGTGCAGCTCGAGCGGCTGGTCGTCGGCGAGGACTTCAATCCCGAGATCGGCTTTCTGCGCCGCCAGGGCTTCGAGCAGAGCTTCGGCAAGTTCAGGTTCAGCCCGCGCCCGCGGTCGATCGAATCCATCCGGCAGTTTTTCTGGGAAGGGCAGCTCGACTACATCACGGATCGCGGGGGCGTCCTCGAGACCCGCCAGGCCCGCGCGCGTTTCGCCATCGACTTCGAGAACAGCAACCTGTTCGACGTGATCTACAACCGCAACTACGAGTTCCTGCACCATCCGTTCGCGCTGGCCCCCGGGGTCACCGTCCCCGTGGGCGGGTACAGCTTCGACGACGTGGAGGTGGGTTACCAGCTCGGGCAGCAGAATCGCGTCGCCGGCCGGCTCTCGCTGCAGCACGGCGGGTTCTTCGGGGGCACGAAGACGAGCCTCAACTTCGGGCTCGGCAGCGGGTTCTTCGGCACGCGGCTCGAGCTGACGTCGCAGCTGTCGATCGAGCCGAGCCTGTCGTTCAACTGGATCGACCTGCCCGTCGGCACGTTCGATACGCAGCTCGTGAGCACGCGGACGATCTACGCGCTCAACCCGCTCATGTTCGTCAGCGCCCTGGTGCAGTACAACTCCGCGACCAGCAGCGTCAGCACCAACCTCCGGCTCCGCTGGGAATACCACCCCGGCAGCGAGCTGTTCGTGGTCTACAACGAGGAGCGGGCCGACACCCTGCTGATGCCGCGTCGGTTCCCCCTGCAGAACCGCGCGCTCATCGTCAAGATCAATCGGCTGTTCCGTTTCTGACCCCTTCGCCGATGCCGCAAGCTGTGGGGTCCCCGCAAGCGGACGCCGGGGGTTCGAGGCGCAGCCCCGCCTGCATGAAGCGCCGGCGCAGCCGGCGCAAGGCGCGCACAGCGCGCCTCGGCGGGAGCGGCGCGGGGCGAAGGGGTCCCCGCAAGCGGACGCCGGGGGTTCGGGGCGCAGCCCCGTCTGAATGAAGCCGGCGCAGCCCCGTCTGAAGGAAGCTATCCCGCCTGCACGAAGACGCGGTGCCGGTCGGCCAGGTCGCGCGCGGCGGGCGTGATGATCGTGCGGTCGTCGATGACTATCGGGCGCGAGTGGCGGAGCGCCTGCCGCACGTCGTCCTCGCACACGAACGCGACGGGCGCCGCCTTCGGCTCGTCGTCGTCGGGCGTGGCCGGCGGCTGCGGGGCCGGCGGGGGAGTGGCCGGCGGCTGCGGAGCCGGCGCGGCCGGCGGGGGCGTGGGGGGCGCCGGCGCGGGACGCGGCTCGCGGCCGCCGACGCCGCGGCTCGCCAGGAACTCGTGCACGCGGGCCGCCAGCGTCTCGCCGTCGATGCGGGGCGCCACCGGCGCGGGCGGCGGCTCGGGCAGCCGGGCGTCGGCCGGCGGAGGGCCTGTCGGCGCGGAGGTCGCCGGCCGCAGCTCGTGGGCCAGCCGCTTGATGTTGAGCAGATGCAGCGGCGAGATGTTGTCGGAGGTGATGTTGCCGCCGTAGCCGCCGCATCCCAGCGTCATCGCCGGGTCGAGTCCGGTCGTGAGGCCGATCGAGCCGTGGGTCGTCGGCGTGTTGACGACGATGCGGAAGGCGGGCTTGCGGAGACCGAACTCGAGGATGACGTCGTCGCTGCGCGAGTGGATCGACATCGTGTGGCCCATCCCGCCGTATCCGAGAATCTCCTTGCACCGTTCGCAGCCGGCCTGCCAGTCGCTGACGACGTAGAACGACAGCACCGGGCACAGCTTCTCGATCGACAGCGGGTAGTCGCGGCCCACGCCGTCGAGAGGCGCGATCAGCACGCGGGTGCCGGTCGGCGCCTCGACGCCGGCCCGCTGCGCGATCTCGCGCGCCGACTTGCCGACCAGATCCGGATTGGGCAGGGCCTGGGGCGTCACCAGGACCTTCGCCACCGCGTCGCACTCGGCGGGCGACAGGAAGTGGCCGCCGCGGGCCTCGAACTCGCGCTGCACGTCGCCGGCGATCGGTTCGTCGACCACGACCGAGTTCTCCGACGAGCACAGCACGCCGTTGTCGAAGGTCTTGCCGGCGATGATGTCGCGGACCGCTTTCGCGACGTCGGCGGTGCGCTCGATGTAGGCGGGCGCGTTGCCCGGACCGACGCCGTACGCGGGCTTGCCGGCCGAGTACGCGGCCCGCACCAGACCCATGCCGCCCGTTGCCAGAATGACCGCGATGTCGCGGTGGCGCATCAGCTCCTGGGTGCCCTCGAGCGTGACGTTCGTCATCCAGCCGATCGCGTGCTCCGGGGCGCCGCGGCGGCCGGCGGCGCGCGCCAGGAGGTCGGCGGTGCGGGTGATGCACCGCACGGCGGCCGGGTGCGGGCTGATGACGATGGCGCAACGCGCCTTGAGGGCGATCAGGATCTTGTAGATGGCGGTCGATGTCGGATTCGTGGACGGCACCAGGGCGGCCACGACACCGAACGGTTCCGCGATGTCGAGGACCTTGCGGTCTTCGTGCCGCCGGATCACGCCGACGGTCTTCATCGGCCGGATGAAGCGATGGACGTCGCGGGCGGCGAAGAGGTTCTTCCGCACCTTGTCGGCAACGACCCCGTAACCGGTCTCCTCCACGGCCAGCGCGGCCAGGGGCTCGGCTTCCGCCGCCGCGGCGCCGGCGACGGCGTCCACGATGGCGTCTATCTCGTCCTGGGACAGGTCGCCCAGCCGGGCCTGCGCCGTCCTGGCTTGCCGCGCAAGCTGGCGTGCCTCACGAACGGAGTGCAGATCGCGGTCGGAGGCTTGACTCATGGCTCCGTGGCACGCGGTTGGCAGGCGGAGTCGGTGAGGGGCGGGGGGCGCGGGACGCTACGCCGTCGGCTCCTTGAGGTGCGGCAGTATCTTCTCGACCTCGGTGTGGGGGCGCGGAATGACGTGCACGGCGACGAGCTCGCCGACCCGGCGCGCCGCTGCCGCCCCCGCGTCGGTGGCGGCCTTGACGGCGCCCACGTCGCCGCGGACCATCACCGTGACGTAGCCCGCGCCGATGTACTCCTTGCCGACCAGCACCACGTTGGCCGACTTGACCATCGCATCCGCGGCCTCGATCGAGCCGATCAGGCCCTTGGTTTCGACCATGCCGAGCGCTTCGAGCGTCATCCGGTTCCTCCGCGGCGCGCCACCGACGGCCAGTTCCTCCGCGGCGCGCCACCGACGGCCAGTGGGCGCCGGGCGCGCCACCGACGGCCAGTGGGCGCCGGGCGCGCCGGACTGTACCACATTGCAATCAATGCGACAACACGCTATCATCGCTCTCTTTTCGCCGTGTTCCGCACTCCCAGGCGGCACAGTTCTCGCGGCGGACCCTGTCGGTAGCGTGCTCCCCCCGCATGCGCCGGCAGGTCGTGCGACCCGCGACGATTGAGGTAGAGGCGGATGAGTGTGCTGAAGAGTGGTGTGCTGGGCGTGTGCCTGGCCGGTCTGTGTCACTCGTCGCTGGCGGTGGCGCCGGTGCCGACGGAGCTGGTCCATTTCGCGTCGGGACAGGTGCTGGCAATCGCCGGGCATCGCGTGGAGGGTGAGACGGCGGCCCTGACGCTAAGGGGCGGCGGTGAGGTGCTGTTCGACGCGCGGCTCATCGATCGCTTCCAGTCGGTGACCAGTCTGCCCGTGCTCCCGCCCCTGCCTCCGGCGCCGGCCAGCCTGTCGCGGCCGCTGCCCGAGAAGCCGCACGCCGCCCTGATTCGCGACGCGGCCGACGAGCACGGGGTGGCCGACACGCTGCTGCATGCGCTGATCGAGGTGGAGTCCAGCTATCGCGCCGATGCCGAGTCGCCGCTGGGCGCGAAGGGTCTGATGCAGCTGATGCCGGGCATCCTGACGAGCTACGGTGTGCTCGACCCCTTCGATCCGGCCGCCAACATCGATGCGGGCGCGCGGTACCTCCGCGGGCTGCTCGACGAGTTCGGCATCCGCGGCGGGCTGGCCGCCTACAACGCGGGCGCCGGGTCGGTGCGGAGATTCGGCGGCGTGCCGCCCTATCCGGAAACCCACCGCTTCGTCGAACGCGTGCTCCGGCTCGTCGACGCCGCCCGGTAGCGGTGCGCGTCGCGTGCGGCGGCCCGGCCGCGCCGCCGTGCAGATTCCGAGTGCGCCTCGCGCGCGGCGCACGACCCGCCGCTCATGGAATTTCGCTGCAGACTCGGGATGGCGTCGGGTGAAATCGTCCAGGGCGTCTACGCCGCCGAGGACGAGGCGCACCTGCGGCGGGAGCTGGAGAGGAAGGGGCTGCTCGTTCTCTCGCTCCAGCGTCACGGCGGCCTGCGCTGGCCCGTCAGCACCCCGCGGGGACGCGGCGTTGCCCAGCGCGAGTTCATCGTCTTCAACCAGGAGCTGGCGACGCTGCTCGGGGCCGGCCTGCCGCTGGTCGAGTCGCTGGACATCCTGAGGCGACGGGTCGACAATCCCCGGTTCCGCGCGCTGCTGGACGACGTGCACCGCCGCGTCCGGAGCGGCGAGGCCCTGTCGGAGGCGTTCGACGCCCAGGGCGGCGCCGTGCCCGGCGTATACACGGCGTCGCTGCTGGCGGGCGAGAAGAGCGGGAGCCTCGAGCAGGTGGTGCGGCGCTACGTGGCCCACGCCAGGATCATGGCCGAGGTCCGGCGCAAGACGATATCGGCGCTCATCTACCCCGCCGTCCTCCTCGGGCTGTCGCTGCTGGTCGTCGCGATCATCGTCCTGCGCGTCGTGCCCGAGTTCGCCGGCTTCTACGGCGGCCTGGGCGCGGAGCTGCCGTTCTCGACGCGCGCTATCATGACGTTGTCCGAGCTCGTCCGCGGTTACCTGCTGCCCGTCGCGCTTCTGCTCGCAGGGGCGGGCGCCGTGCTGTGGCGCTGGCTGCGGCGGCCGGAGCGGAGCGCTGTCGTGGATCGCCTGCTCCTGCGCGTGCCGCTGGCGGGGGCCGTGGCCGGCAAGTACGCGACCTCGCAGCTGTCGCGCACGTTGGCGACGCTTCTCGCCGGCGGCATCCCGCTGGTCACGGCGCTGGACGTGGCAGGCCGGTCGATCGGCAACCGTCACGTGTGCCGTCAGCTGGGCATCGTCTCCGGCGAGGTCCGGGAAGGGCAGGCGCTGTCGGCGTCGATGGCGGCGCGCGGCATCTTTCCCTCCGTCGCCGTCAAGATGGTGGAGGTCGGCGAGGCGACCGGTGCCCTGCAGGAGATGCTCAACAGCGTCGCCGACTTCTTCGACGAGGAGATCGATACGACGCTGGGGCGGTTCATGACGCTGCTCGAGCCGGTCCTGCTCGTCGTCATGGGCATCGTCATCGCAGGCATGCTCATCGCCCTGTACATGCCGCTGCTGCAACTCGGGACGCTCGTCCAATGAGCGAATCCACGGCGGACAGCCAGCCGACCCCGGCGCCGGACGACCGCGACCCGGGGACGCTCCCGCGGGAGCGGGACGCGGGCACGGGTCGGCTCGGCAAGGCGGCGGGGGAGGCGGCCGAGGCTCGACGACTCGCCGAGCGGTATCGTCTGGAATACGTCGATATGGACCAGTTTCATATCGACCAGGAGTTGTTCCGGTCGATTCCGGCGGACCTGATGCTGCGCTACGGCTTCGTGCCGTATCGCCGCGATGCGCGCTCCCTCGCGGTCGTCGTGGCCGATCCGACCGATGTGCCCCGGCTCGACGAGCTGTCGCTCCTGCTCGGTTCGCCGATCACCGTCGCGGTGGGAACGGCGTCGGCAATCGAGTCGATCCTCAAGAAGAGCGAGGGTTCGCAGCGCGTCCTCGACGAAGCCACCGAGAGCTTCGAGCTGCAGCTGCTCCGCAACGACGAGGACGGCGAGGAGAGCCTGACCGTCGAGCGGTTGACCCGCGACGCCAGCCCCGTCATCCGGCTGGTCGACTCGATGGTGTACACGGCCATCCAGCGCCGCGCGAGCGACATCCATGTCGAGACGCAGGACGACGCGGTCTGCGTGAAGTACCGCGTCGACGGCGTGCTGCAGTCGGCGATGCGGCCGATCGACAGGCAGTTTCACAGCGCCATCCTCTCCCGCATCAAGGTCATGTCGGAGCTCGACATCGCCGAGAAGCGCGTGCCGCAGGACGGGCGGTTCAAGGTGCGGATGCCCGGCAAGACGATCGACTTCCGCGTTTCGATCATGCCGAGCGTGAACGGGGAGGACGCGGTCATCCGCATCCTCGACAAGGAGTCGATCAGCGAGCAGTTCAGCGATCTCCGGCTCGACGTGCTCGGGTTTCCCGACGACGAGCTGCGCCGGTTTCGCAAGTACATCGCCGAGCCGTACGGCATGGTGCTGGTAACCGGGCCGACGGGCAGCGGCAAGACGACGACGCTCTACGCGGCGCTCTCGGAGATTCAGACGCCCGAGGACAAGATCATCACCATCGAGGATCCGGTCGAGTACCAGCTCAGGGGGATTACCCAGATCCCCATCAACGAGCGCAAGGGCCTGACGTTCGCGCGCGGGCTGAGGTCGATCCTGCGGCATGACCCGGACAAGATCATGGTCGGCGAGATCCGCGACCCGGAAACGGCCCAAATCGCCATCCAGTCGGCTCTGACCGGGCACCTCGTGTTCACCACGGTGCACGCGAACAACGTGGTCGACGTCCTGGGCCGCTTCCTGAACATGGGCGTGGAGGAGTACCAGTTCGTGTCCGCGCTCAACTGCGTGCTGGCGCAGCGGCTGGTCCGGACGATCTGCTCCGACTGCCGCAGGCCGGCCGACGTCGCGCCGCAGGAGCTCGACGAATCCGGGCTGGACCCGGCGCTGGCGGGGAAGCACGCCTTCCACGAGGGCGGCGGGTGCATCGAGTGCGGCGGGACGGGCTACCGCGGGCGCACCGCGATCTGCGAGCTGCTCGATCTGACCGACAACATCCGCGAGCTGATTCTGTCGCGGCGGTCGACGGCGGAAATCAAGAACGCGGCCCGTGCGGAAGGCATGCGCTTCCTGCGTGAATCGGCGGTCGAGCGCGCCCTGCACGGCGTCACGACGCTGCGCGAGGTCAACAAGGTGACGTTCGTCGAATGACACGATGGCAAGCGGCGCGCGCCTGGCTGTCGACCCCGGGTCCGACCGCGGCGATCGAGATCGCACCCGACTTCGTGACGGCCGTCGCGCTCGGCCGGGCGCGCTCGGGACCGGCGGTTCTCGGACACGCGCGCGCAGCGTTGCCGCCCGGCGCCGTCGCGCCCGGCGTCGCGGCGGCCAACCTGGCGGATCGCGACGCTGTCTCGGGGGCGGTGCGCGACGTCCTGGCCCGCCTTCCGCGCCGCCCCGCGCGGGTAGGTCTCGTCATTCCGGATGCCGCTGCGAAGGTGTCGCTCGTGCGCTTCGCCAGCGCGCCCAGGCGCGCGGCCGACCTGGCGCGGCTGATTCGCTGGCAGCTGCGCGGGTCGGTGCCGTTCAAGCCGGATGACGCGCAGGTGGCGTACACGGCCGGCGCACCGCTCGCGGACGGCGGGCAGGAATACGTCGTCGTCGCCGCGCGGCGCGAGATCGTGCTGGAGTACGAGCAGCCGTGCGTCGCCGCCGGGGTCCGGCCGGGCCTGGTCGGCCTGGCAGCCTTCGGCCTCGTCAACGGCCTGCTGGCCGGGCAGCCGCCGCCCGCGGGGGACTGGCTGGCGGTGCATGCCGCGGCGGGCTACAACTCCGTTGGCGTTCTCCGCGGTGAGCATCTCGTCTGCTTCAGGAACCGCCCGGGACACGATGCCGACGATCTGTTGGACCTCGTGCATCAGACGGTGATGTACTACGAAGACCGTCTGGCGGGCCGCGGCCTGCGGGTGGTGCGGGTGGCGGCGCGCGGCAGCGGCGCCGCAGCCGTCGGGAGCGACACCCTGGCACGGCCGCTCGCGCAGCGGTTGGGCCTGCCGGTCGAGCCGTTGACCACGGACGCCGCGGCGGCGCCGCCCGGTGCGGACCGTGGCCTGCTGGCGGCCCTGGCGGCACCGATCGGGCTTCTGGCCGTCCGATGACTCATGTCAACTTGTCGACCCGGCCGTTCTACAACGAGCGGATCGTGCATCTCGTGCTGGGGCTCGTCGGCATCGCGGCCGGGGCCGTGTTCGTCGCCGGCCTGCTGCAGGCCGCGACGCTCTCGCGGGAGCGCGGCGTCCTGGCGGCTCTGGCCGAGCGCGACGAAGGCGCGGTACGGGCGGGGGCTGCCGCCGTGGCAGGCCTGCGCAGTCAGATCCACGAGGCGGATCTGCAGCGGTTGGTGGAAGCCGCGCGCGAAGCCAACGCCCTCATCGAGCGGCGCGTGTTCTCCTGGACGGAGTTCTTCAACCGCATCGAGCAGACGCTGCCGGCCGGCGTGATGCTGACCTCGGTACGGCCGGATATCGCCGCGGGGGACGTCACCGTGGCGATCGGCGTGCTCGGACGGGGCGTCGCGGACATCGACGCCTTCATCGAGCGGCTCGAAGCGACAGGCGCGTTCGCGGGCATGCTGGCGCGAGAGGAGTCCGTGACGGACACGGGAACCTATCGCACGCTGCTGGTGGGCCGCTACCTGCCGGGCGCGGTCGGCGGGCCACGGGCTGGTGCCGGCCCCGGAGCGAAGCCATGAGTCTGGTCCGGCGCATCGCGCGCGACAAGCGCATCGCGCTGACGGTCGTGGGCGCCGTTCTGCTGGGCGACCTGCTGCTCTATGGTCTGGCGGTATACCCGCTGCGGACCGCAGCCGTGCGAGCGGGAGCCCGCGCCGCTGCGGCAGCCGAGTCCCTGCCGGCCGGCGAGGCCGACCTGGGCGCGGCGCGCGCCCGACTCGCGGCCCAGACGCGAGTCGGAGACCAGTTGCGGGAATTCTACGACACGGTGCTCCCGCGGGATCTGGCCGAGGCGCGGTCGATGACCTACCCGCGGCTCGCCTCGCTGGCCGACCGACTGGGTCTCGTGCTGGAGCGCCGGACGAGCGCCGGCGAGCGCGCTGACGGCGGCGGGCTGGGGCGGTTGCGCACGAACATGCTCCTGGCGGGGAATTACGCCGACATTCGCCGCTTCATCGAGGCGCTCGAGACGGCGCCGGAGTTTCTCGTCATCGAGGAGGTCGTCCTCGGCCAGCGCGAGGAGGCGTCCGATGCGGGGCTCGTGCTCACCCTGGGGCTGTCGACCTACTATCGGGTGGAGAGCGGAGCCTAGCCGTGCGACGCGAGCTCCCGGCGCGGATTCCCGGGATTCCCACGCTGCTCGTTGCGGCTATCGCCGTCGGCGGCATCGCGGGCTGCGAGCGGCAGCCGCGCGGACCCGCGAGCCCGGCCGCCCCGGCGGGCATGAGCGGCGGCCTTGCGGCCGATACAGTACAGGAGAGGGATCTCGACTTGCGTCTGGAAGCCCTGTCCGAGCCGCGCCCGGCGCGGTCGGCCTCCGGTCGGAATCCGTTCCGCTTCGAGCAGCCGGCGCTCGACCCTGTCCCGCCGCCCTCCCCGCGCGGCGCGGGGACTCGTCGCGAGCCTCCGCGTCCGGCGGGCGGAGCGGGCGGGGCGGGCGGGGTGGAGCCGCCGTCGCCGCTGCGGTTCATCGGGGTTGTCGACGCGCCGGAGAGCGCCGGGTTGATTGCCGTGCTGACGGACGGCGCCGACGTCTTCCAGGGACGGGTCGGCGATACCGTCGACGGCCGCTATCGGATAGCCCGCATCGCTGCCGACAGGGTCGAGCTCGAGCGGCTGCTGGCGGGAGGCCGAGAGGTCCTGAGGCTGGACGGGTTGCGCTGATTGCAGGACGACGTGAATAGCGTGCGGACAAGCGGCAGTACATCGCGGCGCGTGGTCGCCCTGGTCGGGGCGGTCTGGCTGCTGGCCGGTTGCGCCACGGGAGGCGCATTTCAACATGGCCGGGAAGCGGCACGGAGCGGGGACTGGGACAGCGCCGTCGAGCACTACCGGCTTGCCGTCCAGGAGGATCCGCGCAACGCGGCGTATCGCACCGCGCTCCAGCGCGCGATGCTCAACGCCTCGCGCGCGCACCTGGCCGACGCCCGCACGTTGGAGGCCGACGGCGCGCTGGCCGAGGCCGTGCGCGAGTACCGCATCGCGGGCGAGCTCGACCCGGGCAATTCGTACGCCCTGGAACGCGCGCTCGAGCTCGAGCGCGCCATTCGCGACCGGATCGAGGCATCGCGCCCGCGAGCGCCCATCGACGAGATGCAGGCCATCGCGCGGCGGGAAACGGGGCCGCCGCTGCTCGATCCGGCTTCCAGCGAGCCGCTGAGCCTGCGCTTCGTCGATCAGAGCCTGCAGGACATTCTCGACTTCATCAGCAACGCGACCGGCATCAACATCAGCTACGACCAGCAGTTCCAGGACCGCGTCTACACGGTGCAGCTCGACGGCGTGACGCTGGAGCAGGCGCTCGACCAGATCCTGATCGCCAACCAGCACTTCTACAAGGTGCTGAGCCCCCGCAGCCTGATCGTGGTTCCGGAGACCCCGCAGAAGCGGGCGCAGTACGAGGATCAGATCATCCGCACCTTCTATATCTCCAACGCCGACGTCCAGGAGCTGGCGACGGTGCTCAACCAGATCGTTCGCGGCGGCTCGCAGGTGGGCGTCCAACCGACCATCGTGCCGAATGTGACGGCCAATACCGTTGCCGTGCGCGCCACGCCGGCCGTGATGGCGGTCATCGGGCAGCTGATTGCGGCCAATGACAAGCCGCGGGCCGAAATCATGGTCGACATCGAGATTCTCGAGGTCAGCCGGGAGCGGGCCCGCGAATTCGGTCTCGACCTGACCCAGTACTCGGTCGGTTCGGTCTACGCGCCGGACGGGGCGCCGGGACCGGCGGCTGGCAGCGACCTGTTCGCCTCGCCGCCGCTGGTCGGAGCCGGCGACTTCTTCTTCTCGATCCCGTCGGTCATCATCGACTTTCTCGAGACCGACGCCGAGACGCGGGTCGTGGCCAAGCCCCAGCTCCGCGGCCAGGAGGGCGCGACGCTCACGCTGAACCTCGGCGACGACATTCCGGTGCCCACCACGGCCTTCACGCCGATTGCCACGGGCGGCGCCACGGTCAACCCGCTGACGTCGTTCAACTACCGGCCGGTCGGCGTCATCGTCGAGATGACGCCCCGCGTGACGTACCGCAACGAGATCATTCTCGACCTCGAGGTGGAAAACAGCACGCTCGGCCCCAGCGTGAACGTGGCGGGGCAGCCGCTCCCCACGTTCGGCACGCGGCGGGTGATCACCCGGCTCCGGCTGCGGGACGGGGAGTCGAACCTGCTGGCCGGACTTCTGCGCGAGGAGGATCGACGGTCGCTCCGGGGCTTTCCCGGCATCATGCACCTGCCGGTGATCAGGCAGCTTCTGTCCGCCAACGACGACACCATCAAGCAGACCGACATCATCATGCTCCTGACGCCGCGCATCGTGCGCACGCACGAGCTGACGCAGGCGGATGTCAGCCCCGTGCGCATCGACACGCGCGGCGCGGCCGGGCGGCTGCGGTCCCTCGGCCGGCCGCCGGAAGCCGTGCGGGACGACGTGGCGGCGCCGCCGCCGGCAGGACCGGCAGCGGAGGCGCCCGCGCCGCTTGCGACGGCGGGCGTTCCCGCCGCGGGCGCGCTTGCCGTCGGACCGCGAATCGCCCTCGATGTGCCCGAGCACGATCTGCGCGTGGGCGCCGGGCCCTACACCGTGCCCATATCCGTCAGCGGTGCGTCGCAGGTGTCGACCCTGACGCTCAGCCTGGACTACGATCCGAGCCTGCTGCGCGTGAGCGCGGTGCAGGAAGGCGGCTTCATGCGACAGGGTGGCGCCGACGTCACGTTCGCGCAGGAGGTCGACCGGCTCGATGGCCGGGTCGACCTCGCGCTGGCCCGGGCGAGCGATCCCTTGGGGGCCTCGGGGTCGGGTCTGCTGGCAGCGGTCGTCGTCGAGCCGCTGCGGCCCGGGCTCGTCACCTTCACGCCCAGCGGCGTCGGCCTGACGCCGGGCGGTGCGCCGCTGGTGCTGGGGTTCGCGCCGGCGAGCGTGGCGGTACGGTAGGCGAGGCGCACCATGCGGTTATCCTGCCGGTCCGCGCGGCGACAGGGCAGCCGCGGGTACTCCTTCGTCGAGCTGCTGGTGGTCAGCGCCATTCTTCTCATCCTCGCGTCCGCCGTCCTGCCGCTCACGTCGGTGACCGTGCAGCGGCAGCGGGAGATCGAGCTGCGGCGGGCGCTTCGCGAGATGCGCACGGCCATCGATCGCTACAAGGACGCGGTGGACCTCGGCGTCATTGGCGGCGACGACGTCGAAGCCGGCAACGAGGGGTATCCACCCGACCTGGAAACCCTCGTCGAGGGCGTCGAGGCGCTCGACGAGGCCGACGACGACCGCAGGGTGAAGTTCCTGCGCCGCATCCCGTTCGATCCGTTCACGCGCAGCCGGGAGTGGGGATTGCGTTCGTACCAGGACGAGCCGGACGCCGCGCGTTGGGGCGGCGACAACGTCTACGACGTGTACTCGCGGTCCCGGGGCACCGCCCTGGACGGCACGAGGTACAGCGATTGGTAGGACGCTTCAGCAAGCGGCGCGACGGCTGGACGCTGATCGAGCTGACCATCGTCATCTCGCTCATCAGCATCCTGGCCGCGATCGCGCTGGTCGGCTACCGCAACGCGGTGACGCGCGCGCGGGAGGCGGTCCTGCAGGAGGACCTGTTCCGGATGCGGGAGGCGATCGATCAGCACTACGCCGACAGGGGCGAGTATCCCGCCGGTCTCGACGCGCTGGTTGCCGCCGGCTACCTGCGCGCGGTTCCGGAGGATCCGTTCACGAGCTCGTCCGATTCGTGGCGGACCGAGGCGGCGGAGTACGACGCCGCGAACCCGTTCACCCAGGGTATCTACGACGTCAGCAGCGGATACGAGGGCACGGCGCTCGATGGCACGTCGTACAGCGAGTGGTAGGCTCCCCGGCGGCGGCGAGGCCGACAGCGGCTACGCCCTGGCCGCGCTGCTCGTCGGCCTGGCTGTCATGGGCCTCGCGATGTCGATGGCGTTGCCGGTGTGGAGCCAGGCCGCCCGGCGCGAACGCGAGCTCGAGCTCATCTTCCGGGGCGAGCAGTACGCCCGGGCCATCGAGCTGTACCAGCGCATCTATGCCGGCGCGTATCCTCCCGACATCGACACCCTGATCGAGCAGCGTTTCCTGCGCCGCCGCTACCGCGATCCGATGGTGCCCGACGGGGAGTTCCGCATCGTGTATCAGGCCGAGATGTCCGAGTTGCTCGGAGGCCCCGCCGCGGTGGACGGAGCCGGCGCGGCGGGCGGTGCGGAGCGTGCGGCGGGCGGTTTGGAGCGTGTGACGGGGGGCGGCGCGGCGCGGCGGACCCCCGGGTTCGGGGCGGGCGCGATGACCACCCCGGCGGGGGGCGATTCGCGGCTGGCCGAGGGGCTGCGCGGCGGCGTCGCCGGTGTCGTCAGCAGGAGCACGGACGAGTCCATCAGGATCTACGACGGCCGCACGACGTACAACGAGTGGGTGTTCGTTCACGGCGGCGCGGAGGCCCGGCTGGGCGGGCCTGCGGAAGACGGCTTCGGGGGCACCCCGTAACCGGGGCGCCTCGCCGCAACGCCGGGCCGGGTCGACGCGACGCAGCCGTTCGGCCCGGGGCGGCCCCGGCGTGCCGGCCGGCCGCAGTGACGACGGCGGGACGCACCTTGCTCCGCCCGCCCGCCGTCTACGACGCGGCGGCTCCCCGTTCCGGCCGCTCCAGATCGCGATACAGCCAGCCGCCCGCGGCCACCGCCAGTCCACCCCACAGCCACGCCCGCCCGGCCGACCCGAACAGCGCGGCGCCGGTGGCGAACAACACGGCGTACACGAGGCCGCTGCCGACCGCCCAGCGCAGCAGCCCGGTCCGCAAGCCCGCCGGCGGGGGGCCCCCGGCGCGCGCCGCCACAGGCAACCAGCCGGGCCCGTCGGGGCGCACCCGCCGGTAGAACGCCACCAGATGGGGCATCGGCTCGGGGGGCGTCAGCCAGGTCGCAGCCAGCCACCACGCGCTGGTCCAGGGCACCAGGTACAGCAGCGTTTGCGGGAACTCGACGGTCGTCAGCAGCCGCATGCCGATGCATCCGACGGCCGCCGCCAGCAGGGCGGCGATCTCAGAGATGGCGTTGACCCGCCACCAGTACCAGCGCAGGATCAGGACGAGGCCGATGCCGGCTCCCGATTCCAGCGCCAGCTCCCAGGCCTGCCTGACGCTGTCGAGCACGAACGTGAGCGCGCCGCTCAGCAGCATGAGCCCGACGGTGACGGCGCGCGACGCCGCGACCAGCTCGGCCTGCCCGGCCGCCGGCCGCAGGAAGCGCGCGTAGCAGTCGTTGACGAGATAGGACGTGCCCCAGTTCAACTGGGTCGACACGGTCGACATGTACGCGGCCACGAACGCGCCGAGCAGCAGCCCGCGCCAGCCCGCCGGTAGGTGGTCCCGCATGACCAGGGCGTAGCCGGATTCGCGGTCGGCGATGTCCGGATACAGCACCAGCGCCGCCAGCGCGACCACAATCCACGGCCAGGGCCGCAGGCAGTAGTGCGCGATGGCGAACCAGAGCGTCGCCAGCAGTGCGTGCCGCTCGTTCCGTGCGGACATCATGCGCTGGGCCAGGTAGCCTCCGCCGCCTGGCTCCTGGCCCGGATACCAGCTGGCCCACCACTGCATGCCGAGGAACGCCACGAAGGCGGAGAGCGACAGCGCGAGCGTGGGCGATTCGGAGGCTGCCGCGCCGACGGCGGGCGTCAGGCGCAGCGCCTCGGCGGGGACCTGGCTCGCCAGCTCCTCGAGGCCCCCGATGCCCGGCGCCGCCAGCGCGAAGTACGCCAGCGCCCAGGTGCCGATCATGGCGACCGCGAACAGCAGGAAATCGCTCACGACGACGCCCCGCAGACCGGCCAGGGCCGTGTAGCAGCCCGTGACGGCGAGCCCGAGCAGAACCGCCGTGAGCCGGTCCCAGCCGAGCATGACCGCGAGCACCTTGGCCAGGGCCAGGTTCACCCAGCCGATGATCAGGCAGTTGATGGGCAGCCCCAGGTAGAGCGCACGGAAGCCCCGCAGGAAGGCGGCCGGCCGGCCTGCGTACCGCAGCTCCGCGAACTCGACATCGGTGGTGATCCCGGCCCGGCGCCACAGACGCGCGAAGAAGAAGACCGTCAGCATCGTGCCGAGGGCGGCGTTCCACCACAGCCAGTTGCCGGCCAGGCCGCTCGCGGCGACGATGCCGGTCACGGCCAGCGGCGTGTCCGCGGCGAAGGTGGTGGCCACCATCGAGGTCCCGGACAGCCACCAGGGCAGATCGCGTCCCGACAGGAAGAACTGCTGCACGCTGCCGCCGGCGCGGCGGCGGCAGGCGAGACCGACCGCCAGCGGGAGCGCGGCGATGCCGAGCACGAGCATCCAGTCGATGCCGGTCAGGGGCATGGGTCAGGCCAGCGCGCGCAGGACGGCGTCGTGCAGCGCGGGCCGAACGCGCAGAATCGCCTCGTTGGCGCGCGTCGGGTGGACGCGGTTCGTGAGCAGGACGACGTACAGGTCCGCTTGCGGGTCGATCCAGAGCGAGGTGCCCGTGAAGCCCGTATGCCCCACGGCCGCCCGCGACATCCGGGTGCCGCACGACGACGTGGGCAGCATCGTGTCCCAGCCCAGGGCGCGGGAGCTGCCCGGCACGGCAGAGCGGGCCATGAAGCGGCGGAACGTCGCGGCGCCGACGGCCGACGGTCGGTTCCGGAACCCGGCGGCAATCGTGCGCGCGAAGCAGCCGACGGCGGCTGCGGTCCCGAACAGGCCGGCATGGCCCGCGACACCGCCCAGCGCCCAGGCGTTCTCGTCGTGCACCTCGCCGATCAGCAGTCGCCCGCGCCACGCGTCGATCTCGGTCGGCGCCGTGCGCCCGCGCCAGGCCGCCGGCGGACGAAAGCGCAGCTCGCCCCAGTCGTGCCGCTCGGCGACCGCCCGGAACGCGGCGTCGAGCGTCGAGCCGTACACGTCCTCCAGGATGAAGCCGAGCAGCATGAAGCCGAGGTCGCTGTAGACGGACGCGGAGCGCGGGACGTACTCGAGGGGCAGCGTCGAGATCGCCCGTTCGAACTCCGCGCGTCCCCGGCAGTCCCGGAAGAAGGGCAGGTGGGCGGTCAGTCCCGAGGCATGTTCGAGCAGATCGCCCACCGAGACGACCGCCCGGTCGGGGCCCCGCCAGTCGGCCAGCCAGCGGTTCAGCGGGGCGTCCAGGTCGAGCAGCCGCCGGTCGACCGCCCGCATCGCCAGCGTCGTCGTTGCGATGACCTTCGTGAGCGACGCCAGGTCGAAGACCGTGCCGCTCGTCGCCGCTGCCGCGTCGGGCGCCGGGCTGAGCGCGCCGAACGCCTGCCTCCACAGCGTCGCCGTCGAGTTGCCGACCTCCACGACCGCGGCAGGGAACGCGCCGCCGCGCACGCTGTCCGCGAGGATCGCTTCGGGTTCGGCCAGATTCGTCATGCGGGATCCCCGGCTGCCGGCGAGTCTCCCCGCACGGCGCCGACGGCCCGGCCGGCGGCGTACGTCGTCACCGAGCCGATCAACGCGTACCACTGCCAGGAGATGTCCGTGGCGGCCCTGATGACGAGCAGAACGGCGGCGCCGGTCACGAGGCCGGCAATCGGGGCGGCCGCCCCGGCGCGTGTCGCAAGGACGCACAGCGCCAGGGCACCCAGCAGCAGGCCGCCCGTGAACGACTGAATCCCCAGGGCCTCGTCCACGACCCGCTGCGAGAGGGAGATGGCGGCCAGCGCCACGAGCACCTGCACGGCGCCCCACCCGACCGTCGCCCAGCGGGCGGCACGGAGATAGTGGCTGTCGGACCGGGCGCCGCGCGTGAGCGGCAGGTAGAAGTCCCCGACGGTCGCGGCGGCGGAGGAGTTGAGCGACGACGAGAGCGTCGACATCGCCGCCGCCACCATCGCCGCAACGACCAGCCCCTTCACGCCCACCGGCAGATGGCTCGTCATGAATGCGGGCAGCAGGCGATCCGTCTGCACCTGGCCGCCGCTCGAGAGGGCCGCGAGCGCCGCGGGGTCGTAGGCCGTGTAGTAGGTCCACAGCATGAGGCCGATCAGCAGGAGCAGCCAGAACTGGATGAAGACGACGAGACCGCTCGCCACCAGGGCGCGGCGGGCGTCCGTCAGCGACCGGCAGCACAGGTACCGCTGCACGAGGAGCTGGTCGGCCCCGTGGCTGGCCGCGCTGATGAAGACGCCGCCGATCAGCCCCGACCAGAACGTGTAGCTGCGCGAGAGATCCAGGGCGAAGTCGAACAGCCGGAACTTGCCGGCCGCGTCGGCGCGGCCGGCCACCTCGGCCCAGCCGCCCGGGATGTCCGTCAACAGGATGATGCCGGCCAGCAGGGCCCCGCCGAGATAGACCAGCATCTGGATGACGTCCGCCCAGACGACCGCCAGCATGCCGCCCAGCAGGGTGTAGAGCAGGGTCGCGGCGCCGACGATGGCGATTGCGGCGGCCAGCAGCACCGTGGAGCTGTCGGCCGCCGGTGCGATGGCGCGGGCGAGCCCCTCCGCCGCCGGCACGGTCGCCAGCACGGCCGCCAGCACCAGCCCGGTGGCGAACAGCCGGAGCCCGTCCGACAGGGAGCGGGTCGTCAGGAACAGCGAGGCCGCCACGCGACCCGCGGCGCTGCCGAAACGGGCGGTCAGGAGCTGGTGGATCGTGAGCAGCTCGGTGCGGAAGAAGACCGGCAGCAGCACCAGCGCCACGAGCACCCGCGCGACGATGTACCCGAAGGCGAGCTGCAGGAAGGTGAGGTCTGCGCCGAACGCGTACCCGGGCACGCTGATGAGCGTGATGGTGCTGGTCTCGGTTGCCACGATCGAGCCCAGCAGCGCCCACCACGGGACCTGCCTGCCGGTCAGGAAGTAGTCGCGGATGTTCCGCTGCCGGCGGGAGAAGCGGGCGCCGAGCCAGACCAGGCCCGTGACGTACAGGACGAGCACCAGCAGGTCGGCGATCTGCATCAGCGCTGCGCCCGGCGGCGCCACGCGGGGTTAGCGCGTGCGGGGGCTCGTTCTCGGCCGCGGTTCGACATCTTCGCCGATGGCTGCCCGCACCGACCCGTGGGCCGCGCGCAGCCGGGCCAGGGCGCCGGCGCACGGCTGCCCGGTCTTCTTCATGACGATGGCCGCCTTGACGTTCCAGCGGGCCCGGCGGAGCAGGGCTTCGGCCTCCTCGTGGTCCAGCCCCGTCACGGTCGTGACGATGCGCCGTGCGCGGTCGCGCGCCTTCGCGGACCCCGTTGTCAGGTCGACCATCAGGTTGCCGTAGGTCTTGCCCATGCGCACCATCGCGATCGTCGTGAGCATGTTGAGCACGATCTTGGTCGCGGTTCCCGCCTTCAGCCGCGTCGATCCGGCGATGACCTCGGGGCCCACCGTCGGCGCGATGATGACGTCGACGAAGGTCTGCAGCTCGGTTCCCGGCCAGCAGGTGACGAAGATGATCTTGACGCCGTTGCGCCGGGCCCGCGACAGGGCGCCGCGCACGAACGGCGTCATGCCGCTTGCCGACACGCCGACCAGGACGTCCCTGCGGGTCGGCCGCAGGCGTGCGATCGAGCGGGCGCCCTCCTCGTAGTTGTCCTCGACGCCCTCGCGCGCCTGGAAGAACGCCCCGCGTCCGCCCGCCATGACGGCCTGCACCAGGTTCGACGGCGTGCTGAAGGTAGGCGTCATCTCCGCGGCCTCGAGCACGCCCAGGCGACCGCTCGTGCCGGCGCCGACGAAGAAGAGGCGGCCGCCCTTGCGTAGGGCGGACGTCAGCAGATCCGCGGCCATCGCGATGCGCGCGCGTTCACGATGGACGCTGGCGACGACCTTGCCGTCCTCGCTGAGCATCAGCTGGACGATCTCCTCGGTCGACGCCCTGTCCAGCTCGACGGTCGCCGGGTTGATCGCCTCGGTCGGCAGATCTTTCCATTTCGAGGGCGTGGGCATCGGCGTTGGTTGCCGGCGGCGCGGTGGTTATGTGTAACGAATGTGCCGGGAGAGGTCAAGACTGGCTGCCCGGTTTGACTTGGCGCGTGCCGGGATATATAAGTAACGGTCGTTTCGAGTTCGGAGCAGCGGTCATGTATTCCTTTCGTGTCGTGCCCGATCGGCCCGCGCGCATGATGCCGACGACGACCGGCCCGACCGGGCCGGTTCCGCGTGGCGGGTGATGTAGCCGACACCGCATTTGGGGAATCCCAGCAGGCCATCATCCGACACCGGGTGATGGCCTTTTTCATTGTCCACGACTGACTGGTGCGTCATGCCTGCACGCGATCCTGAGCACAGCACGAGCAGCTTGCCGCTTGGCGTGGCGCTCGTGGGTTTCGGCACCGTCGGCCAGGCCGTGGCCCGCATTCTCTGCAACGGGTCGCACGGCCGCCTGCGGCTGACGCACGTGTGCAATCGCCGCGTCGAGCGCAAGCGGACGAGCTGGGTGCCGGCAGGCGTTGCCTGGACGGACGACATCGACGCGGTGCTCGACTCCGACGCCGACGTCGTCGTGGAGCTCATCGGCGGCCGGGATCCGGCGACGGACTGGATTCGCCGCGCGCTCGAAGCCGGCAAGTCGGTCGTCACGGCGAACAAGCAGGTGATCGCGGAGCAGGGCGCCGAGCTGGAGGCGCTTGCACGCCGCGGCGGGCAGCGGCTGCGCTTCGAGGCCGCCGTGGCGGGCGGCATTCCGATCATTCACGCCCTGCAGGAGGGGCTTGCGGGCGACCGTCTCTTCCGTGTGCTCGGGATTCTCAACGGCACGTGCAACTACATCCTGACGCGCATGGAGGCCGACCAGGCGTCGTTCGATGCAGCGCTCCGGGAGGCTCAGGAGCTGGGCTACGCGGAGGCCGATCCGGGGGCCGACGTCGACGGCTTCGACGCGCAGGCGAAGCTGGCCATCCTGTCGGCCGTCGGACTGCGCTGCCCGGTCGAGGCAGGCAGCATCCCCCTGCAGACGATCACGGCGATAGAGGCGGTCGACTTCGCGTACGCCGGGCAGCTCGCCTGCACCATTCGGCAGGTCTCGCGGGCCGAGCGCGACGCGGACGGCCGGGTGCAGGCGGCCGTGCAGCCCATGCTCGTGCCGCGGACCTCGGCGCTCGCGCAGGTGGCCGGCAGCCGCAACGTGGTCGTCGTGGAGGGCGCGGCGGGGGGCGAGACGGCCTTCTTCGGACACGGCGCGGGCGGCGATCCGACGGCCGTCGCCGTGGTCTCGGATCTCGAGTCCATCGCGAGAGGCAGCGGCGACGCCGCCATCCGCCTCGCGGCCGGGCCGGCGGCCGGCGCCGTGCAGGACTTCGTATCGCCGCACTACGTCCGCTTCATCATCAACGACCGGCCGGGAATCGTCGCCGCGCTGGCCGGCGTGTTCTCGCGTCACGGCGTGAACATCGACGCCGTGCTCCAGGAACCCGGCTGGTCGAAGACGGAGCTGCCGTTCGTCATGACGCTCAACGCCTGCAGCGCGGCGGCGGTGCGCGCCGCACTCGACGAGGCGTCGGCGTTCGACTTTCACGTCCGGCCGCCGCTGTGGATGCCGGTTCTGACCCAGAGGCAGCCGACATGAGCTATTTCACCGGTCTCCGCTGTTCGTTGTGCGAGGAGGCCTTCCCCGCGGAGGCTCTCTACGTCTGCGACAAGTGCCTCGGGCCGCTCGAGGCCACCTACGACCTGGACGGGATCAGGCAGCGCGTCAGCCGCGAGCTGATCGCGGCGCGGCCCGGCAACCTCTGGCGCTACCGCGAGTTTCTCCCGATCGAGGGCGAGCCGCGCACCGGCTTCCATTCGGGTTGGACCCCCCTGGTGCGCGCGGAGCGGCTGGCACGGGAGCTGGGGCTGCGGGAGCTCTACCTCAAGGACGACTCCGTCAACCATCCCACGCTCTCGTACAAGGACCGGGTCGTCTCCGTGGCGGCCACGCGGGCCGTGGAGCTGGGAGTCGGGATCTTCGGCTGCGCCTCGACCGGCAACCTCGGCAACAGCGTGGCCGCGCATGCCGGACGCCTGGGCCTGGCGTGCTACGTGTTCATCCCGCACGATCTCGAACCCGGCAAGATACTGGGCTCCGCCGTGTCGGGTCCGCAGGTGGTCGCGATCGACGGCACGTACGACGACGTCAACCGGCTGTGCACGCAGGTGGGCGACCGCTACGGGTGGGGGTTCGCCAACATCAACCTGCGCTCCTACTACGCCGAGGGCGCGAAGACGTACGGCTTCGAGATCGTCGAGCAACTCGGTTGGCGCTTCCCGCAGCACGTGGTCTGCCCCGTCGCGGGCGGGACGCTGCTGCCGCGAATCGGCCGCGGATTCCGCGAGCTGGTCGACATCGGGCTGGCGGATGGTCCGCTGCCGCGCATCCACGCCGCGCAGGCCGCGGGCTGCGCCCCGGTCATCCACGCGCTGGAGAACGACCTGGAGCATCCCGAGCCGGTCAGGCCCGACACGATTGCCAAGTCGATTGCCATCGGCAATCCGGCCGACGGCTACCATGTGCTGCGGACCGTCCGCGGCAGCGGAGGGAGCGGGGCGGCCGTCAGCGACCCCGAGATTCTCGACGCCATCGCGCTGCTCGCGCGCACCGAGGGAATCTTCACCGAGCCCGCGGGGGGCACGACGCTGGCCGCGGCGATTCGACTGATTCGCGACGAGGTGATTCCGCGGGACGAGTCCGTCGTGGTCTGCATCACCGGCAACGGCTACAAGACCGCCGACGCCATGGCGGACAGCGTGCCGGCCCCGCGGCGGATCGGCCGGTCGCTGCGCGAATTCGAAGCGTTCCTGGCCGATCGGCACGAGGTCCACCAGCGTGCGGATGGCGGATGAGATGCCGAGCGCCGGCGCGTACTCGGAGATAGTCGAAGCCGAGGGGCACCTCGTCGACTCGCAGCTCCTCAACGTGATCTTCGACAAGGTCATCGAGCGGCGCTCCAAGTTCGAGGTGCTGCGGTTCGACATCGGCCGGACCAACGACGAGTTCTCGCGTCTGGAGCTGAAGATCACGGCCCCCGAGCCGGCGGTCCTGCGGCAGCTGCTCGAGGACCTGGTGCCGCTGGGATGTCACGCTCGGCCGCTGCGCGACGCGCTGCTCAGGCCGGCCGAGGCCGACGGGATCGTGCCCGACGACTTCTATTCGACGACGAATCACCAGACGGTCGTGCGTCACGGAGGCCGCTGGCTGGCGGTCGGCGGGCAGCGCATGGATGCGGTCGTCGTCGTTCACGAGGCCCGCGCGGTCTGCCGCAAGCTGCGGGACGTTCGCCGCGGAGACCAGGTGGTCTGCGGCGTTGTCGGCATCCGCGTGTCGCCCGAGTTCCGCGAGCGTGACAGGCTGGGGTTCGCGTTCATGACCAACGACGTGTCGACCGAGCGCCGGGTCGAGGTCAGTGCGTCGAAGGTCGTTGCGATGATGCGCGACGTCAAGGCGCACGGCGGGCGCATCGCGTTCGTGGCGGGTCCGGTCGTCGTGCACAGCGGCGGCGGCAGCTACTTCACGGACCTGATTCGCAGGGGGTTCGTGGACGTGCTGCTGGCCGGCAACGCGCTCGCCGTCCACGACGTGGAGCAGGCCCTGTTCGGCACCTCGCTGGGCGTCGACCTCGACGCCGGCGTCGCCCGGGACGAGGGCCACCGGAACCACATGCGGGCGATAAACGCCATCAATCGTGTGGGTGGGCTGGCGCCGGCGGTCGAGGCCGGCACGTTGCGGTCGGGGATCATGCACGAGCTCGTTGCCCGCGGCATTCCGTACGTGCTCGCCGGCAGCATCCGCGACGACGGCCCGCTCCTCGACACGGAAATGGACCTCATCGCGGCGCAGGAGCGGTACGCCCGCGAACTGGTGGACGTCAAGATGGTCGTGATGCTGTCGACGATGCTCCACAGCATCGGCGTGGGAAACATGCTGCCGTCCCACGTGCGCGTCGTCTGCGTCGACATCAACCCTGCGGTGGTCACCAAGCTCGGCGACCGGGGGTCGTCGCAGACCATCGGCATCGTGACCGACGTGGGGCTGTTCCTGCACCAGCTTTCCACGCAACTGGGAGCGCTGGAAGCCGGCGCGGGGCGTGACGCGGCCCGCGCCGCAGGGAAGTGAGGCTGACGTGTGACAGGCTCGAGTACGCAGGGTGGGATCATCGTCAAGAAGTACGGCGGCACGTCGGTCGCCACGCCCGAGCGGATCAACGCGATTGCGGACCGCGTGGCCCGGCAGGTCGGCAGCGTCCGGGGATTGATCGTCGTGCTGTCGGCGATGGGGAAGTCGACGGACCAGCTTGTGGCGCTGGCGCACCAGGTGTCCAGGCGCCCGGCGGGGCGCGAGATGGATCTGCTGCTGGCCACCGGCGAGCAGGTGTCCGTCTCGCTGCTCGGGCTCGCCCTGCAGGATCGCGGCGTGGCGGCCGTGTCGCTGACCGCGGCGCAATGCGGCATCCACACCGACAGCGCGTTCAACATCGCGCGGATCCAGTCCATCGACACGGGGCGGATCTTCGCGGAGCTCGACGCCGGCCGGGTCGTCATCATCACCGGCTTCCAGGGGGTGACGACCGACCATGACATCACGACCCTGGGCAGGGGAGGCAGCGATATCACGGGCGCCGCGGTGGCGGTGGCGGTACGTGCCGACGTGTGCGAGATCTGCACCGACGTCGACGGCGTGCTCGCGGCCGATCCCAACGTGGTGCCCGGCGCCAGGCTGTGGCCCGAGATCAGCTACGGGGCAGCGATCGAGATGGCGTCGAGCGGCGCCAAGGTGCTGCATCCCCGGGCCGCCGAGCTGTGCATGGCGTACGACATTCCGATTCACGTGCGGTCGAGCTTTCACGCACGCGAGGGCACGTGGATCCGCGGGAGCGACGATATGGTGATGGAGCAGGCCGAGGTCGTGGGGGTGAGCAGCGACAAGAAGATCGCCAAGATCACGCTCCGCGAGGTGCCCGATGAGCCGGGTCTGGCGGCTCGGGTGTTTCAGGATCTGGCCGCCGAGGACATCTGCGTGCGGCTGATCATCCAGAGTGCCAGCTCGGCGGGGCGGGGACGCATCACGTTCGTCCTCGACGAGGAGTACGCGGAGCGGGCGGCGCAGCTGGTCGAGCAATGGAAGGGGGCCGGGATGGCCAGCGACGGGGTCGTCGACTGCGACGTGGCGAAGATCTCCATCGTCGGGTCGCGGCTCGCGTCGACCCCCGGTCTGGCGGCGCGCATGTTCGCCGCGCTCGCGCGGGAGCAGATCAACATCGACTGCATCAGCTCCTCCGAGATGAAGGTGGCCTGCGTGATTGGCGGCGAGCATGTCGAGCGCGCCGTGCGCGCCGTCCACGACGAGTTCTTTCCGCCGGAGCCGGCGCGATGACGGCGCGGCAGCCGGCCGGGCGGATCGACGTCGGGATCCTGGGCGCCACGGGGATGGTCGGCCAGGAGTTCATCGCGCAGCTGGAGGGGCATCCCTGGTTCAATCTCACGTGGATCGCGGCCAGCGAGCGCTCGCGGGGACGCCGGTTCGCCGACGCGACGGCCTGGCGCCTGGCGGTGCCGCGGCCGCCGGCGGTGGCGGACATGGTCGTGGACGCCGTCGTTCCGGATCGGGCGCCGAGGGTCGTCTTCTCGGGACTGGACTCGTCGGTCGCCGGCGAGGTGGAGGGGGCGTTCGCGGCCGCGGGGCACATCGTGGTGAGCAACGCGCGCAACTACCGCATGGACGCCGACGTCCCGCTGCTGGTGCCGGAGATCAACCCGGACCACCTGCAGCTGCTGTCGGCGCAGCAGGCCGCACGGCAATGGCCCGGCCGCATCGTCACGAATCCGAACTGCTCGACGATTGTCCTGACGATGGCGCTGGCCCCGTTGCGGCAGTTCGGGCTGCGCACCGTGAACGTCACGACGTTGCAGGCGGTCTCCGGCGCCGGGTATCCGGGCGTGCCCTCCCTCGACATCGTGGGGAACATCATTCCGTTCATCGGCGGCGAGGAGCAGAAGATGGAGACCGAGACCCGGAAGATCCTCGGCTCTCTCGCGGCGCAGCGCGTGGAACCCTACCCGGTCACGGTGAGCGCGCACACCACCCGCGTCGGCGTCACCAACGGACATACGGAGATGGTCTCGGTCGGCCTCGAGTCGGCACCCACCGCCGACGAGCTCGTGGAGGCGTTCAGGTCGTTCACGGGACGGCCGCAGGCCGAGGAGCTCCCGAGCGCGCCGGCCCGGCCAATCGAGTACCTCGACGAGGCGAGCCGGCCGCAGCCGCGTCTGGACGTCGACCGCGGCAACGGCATGACGGTCAGCGTGGGACGCCTGCGTCCGTGCCCGGTCCTCGACTACAAGTTCGTGGTCCTCGGGCACAATACCATCCGCGGCGCCGCCGGGGCGGCGGTGCTCAACGCGGAGCTGATGATGATCGACGGCCTGCTGGACCGGGCGCCTGCCGGGTAGGAAGGGCGCGGACCGAGGCGGGCCGTTGGCCGGCGGCGATCGCAGGACGTGCGCCGGAGCGGAACGGCGGGGGAGCGCGAGGCCCGGCCTCGCGCTCCGTCCCTGACCAGAACTAGACCAGCCCGCCAATGGTCGCCTGACGGCTCCGCTCGGCGCCCAACCAATCCTGCAGGAGTCGGCGCCGTTCCACGGCGCAGACTCCTAGTTGGCCGCGGCGGTGCCCGCCACGTAGTCGATCGCCACGCGGATCGGGCTGGCGCCCGCGCCGAGCAGCGGCGTGGAGGGCAGGCGCTCGGCCGCGGGATCGAGCATGGCCGTGACCTCGAGCTGGCTGCCTGCCGGGAGACTCAGCGGCTCGTCGAACCAGAAACGCGTCGTCCATCCCGAATCCGGCTCGCGCAGCCAGAGCATGGGGATGCGGGACCCGTCCGGCTTCACGGCCTCGATCTGGATTTCCGACGACTCGATGTCGACCTCCGGGAGGAGCGCCAGCAGGCTCAGATCCCGATCGACGTCGTGCGTGAACGTCACCTCCCGGCCGCTCACGGCCTCCGGCGACGTGAGGAGCAGCGACTCGATGCTGGCCTCGGCCTCGTCCGCGACGTAGAGGCCAACCTGGCTCCGGTCGGAGAACTCCTGACCTTCGGTAATCCAGGTCTTCTTGTACTGGATGCGCAGCAGCAGATCGCTGCCTGCCGGCAGCGAGTATCCGCTCCCCCGGGTCCGCACGGGCTCCTGGCCCGGAATCCAGACCGCGATGGGCGGCGCCGGCGGAAAGTCGCCCGCGTCCGGCGCGGCGAACCCGATCCCGGCGTCGGCCTCGTCCAGCGTCCGGGCGGCGCCGGTCGTGTCGACGAACAGCGCGGCGCTGCGCACGACGGCGGTTGCACCGGGCCTGAAGTCGACCGCGTTGACCGACTGGCCGGCGGCGTCGGCCGGCAGCAGGAAATAGCGAATCGTCTCGCTCGTGCCGGCATCGAGCGTGAACGCCTCCGGCATCTCGAGCGTCAGGGTCGGCTCGCCGAGCGCCCAGTCCCCGGAAGTCTCGGGCGCGGGCGGGACCTGATCGCGGGGACCCTGCGGATAACCCCCGCTGGACCACTCGAGAATCATGTCCATGTCGCGGGCGGAGAGGGCATGGCCGTTCTGGAACGATCCGAACCCGTCCTCGGCCTGCCACGGCGGCATCCGCAGCCCGAGAATCTCTTCGCGAATGGACTGTGTCCAGGGATAGGCGGCCCGGTAGGTCACGAGCGACATCGGCGCAATGCCGTCCTCGACGTGGCAGCTTCCGCACTGATCGCGAAAGATTGGAAACAGGTGCTCGTTGTAGTTCCAGCGGGAGTTGATCGGCGTGTGACCGTGGGGAACGGAGCCGGCCGCCACCACGAACCCCATGGCCAGCGTCAGCAGCCACCACCTGTATCGTTGCATGGGGTCTCTACCTCCTTGAGCGTGTTGCGCAACTGTCCGAAATTGGTCGGTTCGAGCTAGGGCGCGTCCTCGTACACGCGGGCAATCTCGCTCGCGGCCGCGCCGAAGATGTTGTACGCGCCGGTGACCTGCTGCCTGTTGCCGAGGTCGCCGTACCAGTCGAGCAGCCAGGCCGAGCGCACCAGATGGCGCACGGCGATCCTGACGTCGTCGCGCTCCCGTCCGGCAAGCTCCTCGGCCCGGTCGCCCAGGGCCAGCGCCAGCTCCTTTGCCTGCAGGGCCGGAATGAAGAGCTCCGCGAACGCACCGCGTTCGATGAGGGCCTGCAGCTCCAGGTCGCGCTCCGCGATGGCCGTCACGATGTCCGCCGTCAGCTCCGGAATCGGCGGGCGAATCCGGGCGGCCAGGGGTACCGAGGCCGGCGCTCCGGTCATCACCGTGGTCGGTCGCACGACGTCGGCGTCGGCCTCGGCGGCAGCCGGCGCGGCGGACGAGTACTCGGCGAAGATGAAGTCGAAACGCTCCTCGGGAAAGTCCTCGACGAAGACGACCTTGGCCGTGACCTCGGACGGAATCGCGAGATCGCCGACCAGGGCCTCCAGGTACGCACCGTCGGGGGCCGGGACCAGGTCGAACGCCGTGACCTCGATGAACTCGTCCGTGGCCTCGTCGTAATCCTCCTCGAGCACGGCGCGGCCGGTCCAGGTGCTCACGTCCACCGGCTCGCGGTAGTTGTCCGTCGCGTAGAGACGGAAGACCCCGTCTTCGGGATAGGTCCCCTCGATGTGGTGGAAGCTGTCCGGGGCCATGAACACGATGCCCCCGTTCCGGGGCGTGTGATCCATGTGGGCGCCCGGCGCGGCGTCCACGACGCCGCACGTCAGCATCTCCGAGCCGTAGTACGGGTTGCGGACCGGCCCGTCGCGCTGCACCCAGTTCGAGCCGCCGTCGTACATCGGGCAGTACGCGCGCGCGAAGCCCTGCGGCAGGTCGAGCGCGGCGAGATATTCGGACAGCGGCTTGAACCGCGCCCGCATCAGCTCGATGGTGTCGGCCGCGGCCACCGAGCGCACGAGCGGCTGCGTGATCGGATCGGCGAGCGTGACCAGGCTGTCGACCGCCGCCTTCGCGTCGTCGTAGCTGTCGGCGGCCAGCGCCTCCTGGGCGAGCACGTATCCCTCGAGTTGCACGTCGAGGGGGGCCGAGATGCCGTTGAACGGCTCGTCGGGCTGCTGGGCGGCGTGCGCGATGCTCGCGCAGACCGGCAGCAGAAGCACAAGGGCGGCGGCGATGATGTCGGTTCGAATCGTCCGAGGCATAGGCTCCTCGCGTGAACAAGAGGGTAGAGGCTATAGTCGGCCACTATCGACTACCGTAGTATACAACCCCGGTGGCGCACCGCACCGCCTGTTCGCCGGCTGGCAGGGCCGATCGGCGCGGCCGGGCGGACCTCGCCGGCGCCTGCGCCCCGGAACGGCCCCGGAACGGCGATGACGACGACGCCAGAAGACGCGCCTCACGCGGCGACCAACCGCGCGTTGGCCGACGGCTACCTCGACGAACTCCGCGGCGTTCGCCGGCTTGCGGCCAACACCCTGGAGAGCTACGCCCGGGACCTGGCGGCGCTGTTGCGTTTCGCCGCGGGCCAGAAGGCGCGCGTGGACAGTCTCTCGCGCGACGATCTCGACGCGGCCGTCCACGACATGATGGCGGCCGGTCTGGCGCCCCGGTCCGTCGCGCGCTTCGTGGCATGCGTCCGCGGCTTCTACCGGTTCCTGGTGCGGGACGGTCATCTGCGCGTCAACCCGGCCGACGACCTGCATGCGCCCCGGGCCTGGCCCGCACTGCCGAAGTTCCTGTCCGTCGACGAGGTCGATCGCCTGATCGACCAGCCCGACGTATCCACGCCCGCGGGCCTTCGCGATCGCGCCCTCATCGAGCTGCTGTACGCCACCGGCATGCGGGTATCCGAGCTGCTCTCGGTGCGGCTCGACGATCTCAACCTGCGCGGCGGCTACCTGACCTGCCTCGGCAAAGGGTCGAAGGAGAGGCTCGTGCCAATGGGCGGGCCCGCCGTGACCTGGATCCGGCAGTACCTGTCCGCCGCCCGGCCGTCCCTGCTCGACGGGCGACCGTCGCCCCCCTGGCTGTTCGTCAACGTCCGCGGCAACCGCCTGAGCCGGGTCGGGTTCTGGAAGATTCTCAAGAGCCACGGGCGGCAGGCGGGGCTGCCGCGCGATCTGAGCCCGCACGTCATCCGCCACTCGTTCGCGACGCACCTTCTCGAGCGGGGAGCCGATCTGCGGTCGATTCAGAGCCTGCTCGGGCACTCGGACATCGCGACGACGCAGATCTACACGCACGTCCTCGAAGTGCGCCTCAAGGCGATGTACGACGCATTCCATCCACGCTCGTGAATTGACCCGCCAACTGCGGCTCTGCTAGCGTTAGCCCTTCATATGCGCCGTACAGGACGTTACGTGTTCACGTCGGAGTCGGTAACCGAGGGGCACCCGGACAAGATTGCGGACCAGGTGTCCGATGCCGTGCTCGATGCCGTGCTGGACCACGATCCCACGGGCAGGGTGGCCTGCGAGACGCTCGTGACGACCGGCCTCATCGTGCTGGCCGGCGAGGTGACCACGACCTTCACCGGCGACTTCGCCGGCGTCGCCCGCCAGGCGGTCAGCGAGGTCGGTTATACGCGGGCCAAGTACGGATTCGACGCCGAGACCTGCGCCGTCGTCTCGTCGCTCCACGGGCAGTCTCCCGACATCGCCCTGGGCGTCGACCCGGGCGGCGCCGGCGACCAGGGCCTCATGTTCGGCTACGCCTGCTCGGAGACCCCGGAGCTGATGCCGCTCCCGATCATGCTGTCGCACCACCTCGTCCGCGCGTTGTCCGAGGTGCGGCGGAGCGGGGCCATCGACTACCTCAGGCCCGACGGCAAGTCGCAGGTGACGGTGGCGTACGACGGCGACACGCCGGTGCGCGTCGACGCCGTGGTCGTCTCCTCGCAGCACAGCGACGCGGTCTCGATCGAGCGCATACGCGAGGACGTCACGAACCTGATCATCAGGCGCGTCATCCCGGAGAGCCTGATCGACGCGGACACCCGGATCTACGTCAACCCCACCGGGCGTTTCGTGACCGGGGGGCCGCACGGCGACTCGGGGGTGACGGGGCGGAAGATCATCGTCGATACGTACGGCGGCATGGCGCCGCACGGCGGCGGCGCGTTCTCCGGCAAGGATCCGACGAAGGTCGACCGCTCGGCCTCCTACATGGCCCGCTACATCGCGAAGAACTGCGTCGCTGCCGGGCTGGCCGATCGGGTCCAGGTACAACTGGCGTACGCGATCGGCGTGGCGGATCCGGTCTCCGTGCTGGTCGAGACGTTCGGGACCGGCCGGCTCGCGGAGGACCGCATCTCCGGGCTCGCGCGCGACCATTTCGCGCTGACGCCGGGCGGCATCATCGACTCGCTCGACCTGCGGCGTCCCATCTACCGCCGCACGGCGGCGTTCGGCCATTTCGGCCGGACGGAGCCGGAATTCACCTGGGAACGGACGGACAAGGCCGAGGCCCTGCGCACGGCGGCCGGCCTCTGATCCGCCTGCGCTCCTACGTTCGTACCGTCAGCAACAGATAGACCGCCGAGGCTCCGAAGAGCAGGTTGGGGGCCCAGGCAGCCAGCAGCGGCGCCAGCAGCCCCGCGCTGCCCACGGCGGCGAAGATGTTGATGGCCGTCCAGTAGGTGAAGGCGAGCGCGATGCCGACGCCGACACCGTACAGGGTGCCCCGCGGTCCGGTGGTGATGGCGAACGGAATGGCAATCAGGGTGAGGATGAGCGTCACGAACGGGAACGACGCCTTCCGGTGCAGCCCGACGGCCAGGGGTCCGGCGTCGAACCCGCTGGCGTCGAGCGCCGCAATGTGCGCCCGGAGCTCGCGAAAGCTCATCAGCTCCGCGTCCGGCCGCTCGGTCTCGAAATAGTCCGGCCGCTCCAGAAAGGGCAGCGGCGCCTCGGCCGCAGCGCGGTACGGCAGCGATTCGCTCCGCGGTCCGGGCGCGGCGAAGTCGCGGCGCCACACGCCGCGCCCGAGCCAGCCGCCGGCGAACGAAGCCTCCCGCACGAACGTCCGACCGGTCAGCCCCCAGGGCCGCCCCCCGAGCTCGTACACCGATAGATTTCCGATCTCGTCGCGCTCGGGATCGAAGTGCAGGTAGTGATAGATCGAGCCGTTCCCGCCGACTATCCAGCGGCGGTGCAGCACGTCCATGGTCCGTTCGCGCGCCACGCCGGTCCGGATCTCGAAGCGGAGCGCCTCGGCCTCCCGGTTCGAGCGGGCCAAGATCGTCTCGCTCAGGCCGAACAGCAGGCCGCTCCAGACGAGGCTCGACACGATGATTGGCAGCGCGGCGCGATAGAGGCTGACGCCGCAGGCCTTCATGACCGTCAGCTCGCTGGTCTTGGTCAACAGGCCAATCGTGACCAGGGCCGCCACGAGCGCGGCGATCGGCAGCACGAAGTACATGAACTGGGGCGTCGCGTACCAGAAGTACGTGAGCAGCGTCAGTCCCGTCGTCTGGCCCTTGAACAGCTTGTCCGACAGATCGATGAACGTCGAGATATAGAAGATGCCCAGCAGCCCGACGAAGGCCAGCAGCACGACCCCCAGGTACAGCCTGGCGACGTACCAGTCGAGCAGGTTCACGTTCGGCAGCCGCACGCGGGGAAGTCGCACGCGCCGAACCCGGGACGGCAGCCGGCGGGGCAGCGACCGCAAGGCCCTGGCCACGGGCCCGCGCGTGAGCAGGGAGGGGAGTGCGAGGCGTCGCTCGACCGATCGGGAACGCCACGCCAGGAGCACCAGCCCGATCGAGCCGAGGACGATGTTCGGCAGCCACATGGCGAGGTGCGCCGATACCAGGGCCCCCTTGGCCATCGCCTCCGCGCCGTACATCGTGACGTAGTAGCCGAAGATCACGATGATGCCCAGCGCGAAGCTCGCCAGCCTGCCGTCCTTGCGGCTCGTCACGCCGAGGCCGACCCCGAGCAGGACGAAGACGAGGCACGCGGCGGGAATCGAGAACTTCCGGTGCATCTCCATGATCGGGGCGTGCGGCGACAGCCCCAGCTCGCGCAGGCGCGCCACCTCCCGCCGCAGTTGGGGCATGGCCAGCTCGGCGTACCCGCGCTGGGGTCCGGTGCGCGGGAAGACCGTCTCGGGATCCAGGCCGATGACGATCTCCTCGAACGCGTGGACCTCGTAGGTTGCCGGATCGTCGGCATCGACCGCATGGCCCGTCCCGTCGCGCAACACGATGTCGACGGTGCGCGCGTCCGCGTCTAGGACGACGCGGCCGCGCGCGGCGACGTACACGTCCGGCTGATTCGCCTTCCGCATGTCCGCCAGGAACACGTCGTGCCACCCGTCGCCGGCGGGCGACACGTCGCGTACGTACAGCATGACGTTGGGGAAGTCTTCGTAGAAGACGCGCGGCTTGACCTCGCCCTCGGCCCGGCCCGCCACCGTCCGGAAGGTGATCTCGCGAAACGCCTGGTTCGCGTCGGGAAGGGCCACGACCAGGACGTAGCAGGTCGCGGCCGCCGCGCCGGCGCCGAGCAGCAGCAGCGGACGGAGCATGCGCAGCACGCTCACGCCGCAGGCCTGCAGGGCCACCGTTTCGCGATCGCTCGAGAGGCGGCCGAGCCCCATCAGGACGCCGAGCAGCAGCGCCATCGGTATCGTGACGCCGAGCCCCTGCGGCAGCAGCGTGCCCATGATGCGCAGGATGGTGAGGGTGTCGACGCCCTTCGCGATGAGCTCCTCGGCCACCGTCATGATCGGCGGGATCATCAGCAGGAACGTGAAGACGAAGAGGCCGAGCACGAACGGCGGGACGACTTCCCGAAGAAGGTAGCGGTCTGTGATCCGCAGCATGGCCGGCGCGTTCGAGTTTAGCAGCGCCGGGTCGCGGCGGAGGCTGCGCGTGGCCGCGCGGCTCGCGTTCCGCGCGCGGCCGGGTTGCGAACGACCACCGTCACCGCCGGCGCGCGAGCGCACTGCGGATCCGTCCGGCCCCGATCCAGAGGCCGATGCCGCTCGACGCCAGGCCGCCCAGGCTGAGGACGATCAGGCCGATGTCCCATAGCGGGCGGCGGTCGTACCAGAAGGCGAAGTCGAGGCTGTGGAGGCCGCTGAACAGCCAGCGCTCCAGGCGTTCGTAGCGGTGGAACGACTGTACGATCCGGCCGGCCGCCGGGTCGACGTAGATCCAGGTTGCCAGCGGGTCGCCGAAACGAACGCGCACGGCAGGCAGCGGCGGACCCTCGCTGCCGCGCCCGTAATAGTACGCGTCGTAGGCTGCGAGCCGCGTGGCGTCGGTCACGGCGGCGGCCGGCACGGCCGCGCTGAGGCGCGCCACGAGCGTGTCGATTTCTGCCGGCGCCTGGCGGGGCGTCAGCGCGCCGGCCGCCAGCAGGAGTTCCTCGTGCCCGCCCGGGCCTGCCAGACGCACGTCGTAGTAGGGGGCGCCGTCGATGCGGCGCAGTCCGATTTCCTTGACGCTGCGCCCGGCGGTCGCCTCCGCCCATGCCGCCGGCTCGAAAGCGGGGAAGTCGGCCAGGCGCAACGGTCCGCCGCTCAGCACCTCCGCGGGCACGTGCAGCCCGCGCATCGTCATCCAGGTGAACGGCTGCACCGACAGCAGGCCGCTGAACACCCACGTCAGCGTGACGAGCCCGAAGACGGCGCCGGTGAGGTAGTGCCACCGCATCCAGCCGGCGTAGGGTATGCGCGGCCGTCCGTCCAGCGACCGCCGCCACCGGAATCGGGTCAGGCCGAGCAGCACCCCGGCGACGGCGACGAGGCAGCCGACCGCCGACGTGTAGACGATGACCGCTTCCCACAAGGACCGGTCGATGCGCAGGGACGGCAGGTAGAACCAGTGCGGTATCGCGCCGAGCCACGCGAGCGCCCGTGTCCGGCGCGTCGTCACCATCGCGACCTCGGAGGTCCGCTGCGAGACGTACAGCTCCGTGCCCGCGTCGTCGTCGACACGGAACCGGTGCGCCGGCAACGCCGCCCGCGCCACCAGGGTCCACTGGTCCGGCCGCTCGACCAGGCCGGCGTAGTGGATTGCGGCGGCCGGCGCGCCGCTGAAGCGCGTCGCCACACGGCGTGCCGCGGCAGGACCCGCTGGCGGCAGCAGCCCGCCCGTGTCCGCGAACACGGTGCTGCCGTCGAAGCGATACGCCGGCCGTCCCATCACGGTCAGCAGGTCGGCGCGTTGCGGCGGCTGCGGGATCCGTGCGCGCGCGGCCGCGGCCGCCGGCGTGAGCCGCACCCGCGACAGGTCGAGCGGCACCAGGGCCGCCAGCCGCTCCGCCGGCGTCAGCCGCGGCATGCCGCCCGTGTACATCATCACGATGCCGGATGCGAACCAGAGGACGAACAGGGCGCTCAGCGGAATCCCGACGTAGCGGTGCGTCCAGATCAGCCAGCGGTTGAAGGCGGTCATTGCGCTCGGAATGTCGTCCGGACCCTGGCCAACGGCCGGTGCGTCAGAACCGCACGTTCAGCATCACCGAGTAGGTCCGCGGCGCGCCCAGCAGCACCTGGTTGGCATAGATGAACGACGGGTCGGTCTGGCCCAGGTAGAAGATGTCCGCCCAGGATGCGTAGGCCGAATCGGTCAGGTTGTCGACGTTGAACGTCACGCGCAGGGCATCCAGGTCGAGCGCGAGGTAGGCGTCGGCCGTGGCGTAGCCATTCAGCGTGATCGTGTTGGCGTTGTTGGCGTGCCGGTCGCCGACGATCCGAACCGTGGCGCCCGCCTCGAGCGGCGTGCCGCCGATGTTGCTGTAGCTGCCCCACAGGTTGCCGATAGCCGTCGGCACGTTCGGCGGCGTGTTCCCGGCGAGCTGCACGAAGTTGGCCGACGGCACGAACGCCGCGTCCGTGAAGGCCAGGCTCGCGCCGATCCGCGCGTCGCCGGTTGGACGCGAGGAGACCGCCAGCTCCAGTCCGCGCGATTCGATGCCGCCGATCGTCGTCGCGCTGTCGAGGGCGAACCGCTCGAGTATGTCGTCCCGCTCGATGTCGAACCAGGCGGCAGTGACTTGTGTGCGTCCGCCGTCGATGTCCGCCTTCAGGCCGACCTCCCACTGCCGGGCGTCGGTCAGATCGAAGTCCTGGTTCGCGTTGACCAGCAGGATGTTCGCGTTGACCGGGTCCTTCGCGTTGCTGACCTGGCCGTACGCCACCACGTCGCTGCGCAGATTCACGACCGCGCCGGCGCGCCAGCTCCACCAGCGGAACGCACGGGCGAAGCCGTTCGGCTCGACCGCGCCGGCGGCATCCAGGTTCACGCGCTCGAGATCCATTGCCTCGTAGCGCAGGGCGCCGGTCAGTCGGACGCGGCCGTGCACGGGCAGCGAGTCCTCGGCGAAGAACGCCCACGAGTCGATGTACGTGGGGCTGATGCCGCGCAGCTCGCGCCGCCCGTACGTGCCGGGCACGGGATTGAAGACGTCGACAGCGTCGCCCGCTGCGAGCGGTATGCTCCGCCGGAAACCGCGCCCGCGCTCGAAGTCGAGCGTGGAAGCCTCGAAGCCGACGGTGGCCCGGTTCTCGAGGGCGCCGATCGGGGTCCTGATGTCGAGGTGCGCCCGGTCGCCGAACATCCGCTGGTCGTGATCGACGAAGAAGTAGCCGTAGTAGCGCTGGATCTCGCCTACCGCGGTGCAGACGTCGACGACCGCCGTGCAGTACGGAAAGCCCTCGGCGTTCTGCCAGTTCCGCTCGGCGTTGAAGCCGTACACCGTGTTGCGCAGCGTGACGTGATCGCTCAGGCGCACCTCGGCGTCGGCGCGGAGGAGAAGTTGCGACGAGTCGTTCACGGCGTCTTCCACGTTGTAGTTCAGGAAGCGCGTCCGCGCATCGATTCCTTCGCCGGTCGTGGTTGTGATGACGTCGAGCGGGTCGCGGACGGCGCCGACCGGCAGCAGCGGCGTGCCGAAGTACGACCCGACATCGTCGTCCAGGTAGTCGACGCTGAAGCGCAGGTCTGCCCGCGGGCCGGGCCGCCACAACAGGCTGCCGGTGACGTTGGACGAGCTGGGGTTCATGCGGTCGACGTAGCCGTCGGAGCCGTAGCGGCTCACGTCGAAGCGGTACCAAAGGGAGTCGCTGATCGGTCCGTTCACGCCGATGGCCGTCTGGTACGTGTTGAACCGGCCGTACGAGAACAGCCCGTTCCACGCCGGTGCCGCCGTCGGCTCGGCCTGCCTGGTCAGGGCGTTGATCGTGCCCGCGACCGCACCCTGGCCGTTGAGGACCGAAGAAGGGCCGCGCAGGAGCTCGACGCGGTCGAGGTTGAAGGTGTTCTGCGGCCGCATGACCATGTTGGCGGGACCGAGCCAGATACCGTCGCGCAGGATGGTGGTCTGCGAGCGCGTGAAGCCGCGCACCGAGAAACTGGACGGCGCGGCCGGATTGTGACCCGCCAGCACGCCCGGCATCGTTTCCACTGCATCGCTGAGCCGCTGGTACCCGCGCGCTTCCATCACCGTGCTGTCGACCACGTCGATCGAGGCCGGAATGTCGATGGCGCGCAGGCCCAGGCGGCTGCCGGTCGCCGTTTCCTCGGCAAGCCCCAGCTCGCTGCGGGTCCCGGTGACCAGCACGCGTTCCTCGAACGCCACCGCCGGCATCTCCAGGTCGAGGCGGGTCGGCGGTCCCGCGGCCACGGGAAGCGGCGTCGAGAGGGCAGCGAAGCCTTCCCGCGTGACCGTGACGTTGTACATGCCCGGGGGGACGTCCTCGATCGCGAACGTCCCGTCGGGGCCGGTGACGGCCGACAGCCCCGTCTCCTCGATTGTGACGACCGCCCCCGCCAGCGCCGCGCCGCCGCCTTCGTCAACCACCGTTCCTCGCACCGAACCGTTCGCCTGTGCCTGGGCCGGGGCCGGGGCAGCGAGTTGCATCGCCGCCGCCGCCAGCATCGCGGCCAGGGCGATCCCCCAGCACGCGGACCGTCGTCTCGTCCTCGTTCGTGATGGCAACCTGCGCTCCTTACGTCGTCACCGCGCAGCGTCCTGCCGCGCGCCAACTGGAAAGTATGAACCGAGCCGGCGTCCCGGCAACTGAAGATTTCCTGACGTTTTCCTGAAGCCGTCCCGCGGGCCGGCGTCCAGTCGGCCTCGTGTCCAGGGCCCGCACGCCGGATCCGCCGAGCCGGGGCTGACGCTTGCAGGTGGCGCCGTCGTCGGAGGGGTGACAGTCCCGCAGGTGAAAGTCGCGGGATCCGACGAATCCGATGATCGCTCCTCGGGGCGGCGCTGCAGAATCCCTTGTCCGACGGGCAATTCCGGGCCTCCGGCCGCCCGATCTTCAGGGTCCAATAAGGGGTGTTATGTTAACTAACGTGGCTTCAGCCGGGTCGGGGCCGTCGGTCGTGCGCGGTCCAGCGGCTTTGCGGCGCGGTGCGCGTCGGGGGCGGTCGACGGCGCGCGCGGCCACGTGACGTGCCGTCACGTGGCACGCCATGCAGCGGGAACGCGATGCCGATGCGATGCCGAGATGGACCGGGCCGGGGGCGACGGGTCGCGTCAGGCGCCGCTTCGCAGTTCGCCGAGCAGCTCTTCGAGCGCCTCGATCAGCTCGCCACGCTCGACCTGAGACTTCCTGAACTGGAGGCGTACGCTGAACGCCTTCGACGGTGCGACGTACTTGTAGGCAAACGGTTTCGGGCGTGCGGCGGTCGGCTTCGGCGCCGTCTTGCGCACCTGGGCCCGGGTCATGCCCGACTGGGCGATTTGCTCGACCAGCTCCACCATCTTCTGCGGGTCGGACTGGCGTGCAACCTGCAGCAGGAGCGACTTGGAGGTGATGTCCGCCAGGCGGCACAGGCGCCTGACCTCCTCGGGTATCGACGTGAGCGCGAGCGATTCGGTGATCGATGTCCGGGACTTGCCGAGACGTCTGGCGAGCTGCTCGTGCGTGTACTCGAAGCGGTCCACGAGCGATTGCAACGCGTCAGCTTCCTCGAACGGTGTGAGGTCCTTGCGCTGCAGGTTCTCAATCAGCGCGATCTCGATCAGCTCGCGGTCGTCGGCGTCGCGGATGATGACCGGCATCTCCTGCAAGCCGATCTGCACGGCGGCCTGGTAGCGGCGCTCCCCCGCGATGATCTGAAAGCGCCCTTCGCGCTGACGGACGATGAGCGGCTCGATGACGCCCTTCTCCTGGATTGACGCCATCAGCTCCGACAGGTCGCCCATGGCCTGGCGCGGCTGGTCGGGGTTCGGATCGAGCTGTTCGATAGACACCATGCGGCCGACGGGTTCACCGCCCGCGGCGGTCAGCGCATCGACGTAGTGGGCGTCGTGGCGCATCCGGACGGTCTGCGGCAGCCCTCGCCTAGACACGGGCCATCACCTCCTCGCAGAGACTGTAGTAGTCGGCGGCACCGGTCGAGTTGGGTGCGAAGCTGAAGATCGACTCGCGATAGGCGGGGCTCTCCTCCAGGCGGACGCTCTTGGAAATGACCGTATTGAACACCTTCGCACCGAAGACGTCGGCGATCTGTTCGCGTATGTCGCGGGCCAGAGATGTCCGCTTGTCGTGCATGGTGACGAGCACGCCGAGCAGTTGCAGGCTCGGGTTGGCGCGCGCGCGGACCTTCTCTATCGTTTCGAGCAGGTCATCGGTGCCCTCGAGCGCAAAGTAGGAAGACTGTATCGGGATGAGGAGGTGCGTCGCGGCAACCAGGGCATTGACCGTCAACAGGCCCAACGCCGGCGGACAATCGATGACGACATGCGAGAATCGCTCCCGGACGGGATCGATCCTCTCCTTCAACCGGAAGTGCGAGTCCAACTCCCCCACCAGCCGGGCCTCGAGCTTCGCCAGCGAGATCTTCGAGGGGGCGACCCACAACCCCTTCTGAGTCGATTCGCAGATCACCTCCGACAGGGCGCACGATGCATCGGCCATGGTGTCGTAGAGGCTCCGCTCGAGGCTCTCACGGCCGACGTACGCCAGGGTGCTGTTGGCCTGCGGGTCGAGGTCGATCAGGAGGGTCTGCTTGCCGCGAAACGCGAGAGCGGATGCGAGATTGATCGCCGTTGTGGTTTTTCCGACTCCGCCCTTCTGGTTGGCGATGGCGACAATCATCGGTGCGGAAGCCGCTGATTCGGGGCGAGCGCCGCGAAATCATGAGCAGCCGCACGAATTCTAGAGAAGCACGCAGGGCGCTGTCAAGGCAGCCGGACGGCGACAGGCGCGCCGACCTGGAGCCGCTCGATCGATGCAAGTGGCTGAAAAGACTGCGTCTTGCGCGAAATGTCGGCCGGCCGACATTGGGGCTACATCTTGTATTTGCCGAGATCTTCGGGATCGAGGCTCTCGAGCCACTTGGCAAGGCGTTCGGAGTTGTCCTTGCCAGGCGTGAAATCGATCGCCTTGGCGTTGTCGATTACCGTGTCCTCCACGAAGATCGGTGCCCGCACGCGGAGAGCGAGGGCGATGGCGTCGCTGGGCCGGGCGTCGACGGCGACGACTTCCCCGTTCACGCGCAGGTGGATCAGTGCATAGAACGTGTTGTCCTGCAGGTCGCACACGACGATCTTGTCGACGTCCGCGTTGAGGTCGTTGATCACGTTCCGCAGGAGGTCGTGCGTCATGGGCCGTGGCGTCGAGATGTTCTCGATCTGCAGGGCAATCGCGTTGGCCTCGAAGATGCCGACCCAGATCGGCAACACCTTCTGCCCGTCCTGGTCGCGCAATATGACGATCGGCATGTTCGTGATCGGATCGATCACCAGCCCCTTAATCGTCATCTCTATCTGCATCCCAGTTCTCCAGGTCTTCCGTCACGCGTCGCAGAGTGCCGTGCCGCGCAGGCTGTGCGGTCCGGCGCGGTCGACGCGCACGGTGAGAGTCCTGCCAATCCAGTCGCTCCTGCCGGGAAAGTTGACGACCGTGTTCTGAGTGGTTCGGCCGGACAGGTCCTGGGGTCGCCGGCGGCTGTGGGCGTCGACGAGGACATCCACCTCGTCGCCGACCCGCTCGGCATTGAGCGCGACCTGAATGTCCCGCTGCAGCGCCTGCAGCCTCATGAGACGCTCCG
Organism: Vicinamibacterales bacterium; assembly: GCA_963665465.1. GTDB lineage: Bacteria > Acidobacteriota > Vicinamibacteria > Vicinamibacterales > UBA8438 > JAAXGX01. The sequence goes on along the minus strand of OY762226.1, from coordinate 25,680 downwards.
TCTTCTCCCCTTCGGGGACCGTGTCGGGCATGCGCTTGGCGGCCAGCGTGTGCGGGCGCTGCGAGTACTTGAACGAGAACATGCCGTGAAACCGGACGGTCTCGGTCAGCGACAACGTGTTCTCGAAGTCTTCCCGATCCTCTCCGGGGAACCCAACGATCATATCGGTCGATAGAGCGATGTTCGGGATGGCTTCGCGAATCTCGGCCACGAGCTGCAGGTAGGTGTCGCGCGAGTAGCGGCGCCGCATGCGCTCGAGCACTCGGGACGATCCGGACTGCACGGGAAGATGCAGGTGCTTGCACACCTTTGGCAGGTCCCGCATGGCCTCGATCAGCCTCGCGGTGACGTGACGCGGATGGGGACTGGCGAACCGGATGCGCTCGACGCCGTCAACGGCGTGCACCTGCTGCAGCAGCCAGGCGAAGTCGTGCTCCGGCCGGTCGGGATCGTGGTAATGGTTGACGATCTGCCCGAGCAGGTGTATCTCGCGGTGCCCGCGGGCGACGGCGTCCCGGACCTCCGCGAGGATGTCGCGCGCGGGACGCATCCGCTCGTGGCCGCGCGTGTACGGCACGACGCAGAACGAGCAGTAGTCGTTGCAGCCTTCGATGATGGTGACGTAGGCCTTGACGGGATCGCGGCGCGCGGCGATCCCGAGCGGGAACGAGACGTCGTCGTACGGGTTCACATCGACCTGGCGCCGGCCGGTCTCGGCGGCCTCGTTCACCAGCAGGGGCAGCCGCCGCAGCGCCTGGGTGCCGACCACGACGTCGACGCGCGCGGACCGTTCCAGCAGCCGACTCCCCTCCTGCTGGGCGACGCATCCGGTAACCGCCACGAGCGGCCGCAGGTCGGACCGGCCGCCGAGCGCGTCGAGCCGGGCGAACAGCTTGTCTTCCGCCTTCTCGCGCACGCTGCAGGTATTGACGACCACCAGGTCGGCGTCCTCGACGTCGTGCGTCAGCTCGTAACCGGCCTGCTCGAGCAGGCCGGACATGCGCTCCGAGTCGTGAACGTTCATCTGGCAGCCGAACGTCTCGATGCAGGCCTTCTTACCCACCGCCACCCCTCGCTGCGTCGTTCCCGAGCGCCGTCGCTCCGGACTTCTCCTGCAGCAGCTCCCGTGCCCCTTCTCGCGCCGCGACGGACGTGCCTCCGGTCATGAGTCGGGCCAACTCGGCTACTCTACCCTGTTCGCCGAGAGTCTCGACGGATGTCGCGGTGCGGCCGTCCCGGACGTTCTTCGAGACATGGTGGTGGGAGGTGGCGTACGCCGCGATTTGCGGGAGGTGGGTGACGCACAGCACCTGGAAGCGCTGGGCCAGCGTGCGGAGCATCCGGCCCACGCTGTCGGCGACGGCGCCGCCGATGCCGGCGTCCACCTCGTCGAATATCAGCGTCTTCCCGGGGCGATCGGTCGTCGCGAGCGTCTTGAGCCCCAGCATCACCCGCGACAGCTCGCCGCCCGACGCCGTTTTCGCCAGCGGGCGGGCCTCCTCGCCGGGATTCGCGGAGAAGTAGAGCTCGACCTCGTCGATACCGCTCGCGCGCCAGCGCTCGGGGGGCAGCGGCGCGTCCGCGAAACGGGCCTGCACGCAAGCATGCGGCATCGCCAGGCGTTGGAGCACCCGGGCCAGCTGTTCGCGCAGCGCTCGCGCCGTGCGCTGCCGCTGCTCGGACAATCGCTCCGCCACCTCCAGAAACGCGCGGCGGGCGTCGGTCGCGGCGGCTGTCAGCCGTTCCATCTCGTCGGCGTGTCTGCTCAGGGCGTCGAGCTCCTCCCCGATTCGGAGCCGCCGGTCCAGCACGTCCTGCAGTTGCGGGCCGTGCTTCTTCTTCAGGTCTTCCAGCAACGCCAGCCTGGCCTCGGTCTCGGCGAGCCGCGCCGGGGACGCGTCGATGCCGGCCGCATACGATCGCAGAGAGAACGCGAGGTCCTCGAGCTGCGCGCCGACGGTGTCCCGGCACGCGAGGTGCTGGGCGAACGCCGGATCGATGTCCGACAGCTCCTCCAGTCGCCGCCACACGCGACCGAGCTTCGCGAGCACCGCAGCGTCCTCCTCGTACAGCTCGCCGTACGCGTCAGCGCACAGCGTGAGCAGCCGCTCGGTGTTGGCGAGGCGGGTCCGTGATGCGATCAGCGCCTCGTCCTCCCCGGGCAGCGGCGCGACGTCGTCGATCTCCCGGCTCTGGAACGTGAGCAGCTCGACTCGCGCCGCCCTGTCCTTCGCGCGCAGTCCGGCTTGCGCCACCCGCGTCTCGGCGTCTCGCCACGCGCCGTGCGCCGCCGCCACCGCCGCCGCCTTGTCCGTCAGCCCGCCGTGCAGATCCAGCAACGGCAGATGGGTCCGCTGATCGAGGAGCGTGTGCTGCCGGTGCTGGCCGTGGAAGTCGACGAGTTGCCTGCCGAGCGTCTGCAAGGCGCCGACGGTGGCCAGTTCGTCGTCGATGAACACCCGGCTGCGACCCTGGGCCGTGACTTCCCGGCGGAGTACGATCTCGCGGCCGTCGTCCGCATCGAGGAGGGCCTGCACGACCGCCTTGTCGGCGCCGGAGCGAACCAGATCTCCCGTCGCGCGTCCACCCACGAGCAGGTCGAGCGCACCGAGCACGATCGACTTGCCGGCGCCGGTCTCGCCGGTCAGCACGGTCAGGCCGGCCCCGAGCTCCACCTCGATCCGCTCGACGATGGCGAGATTCCTGACGCTGAGGAACCGAATCATTCACACAGTCCGCGGTGGTGGCGAGACGCTGGAGAGGATGGTGTCGGAACGATGGAAGCTCCATCTTATCATATGTTTGACAGGTTCCGGCGCTCATGCTACCTTCACAAAGTTGCGCTGTTTTAGCGGCGCGCGGGGTCGGAATGCGGAGGGTTCGGTGCGGGCTCTTGGTCTTTACGTGTTTGCCCTCCTTCAAACGACTGGCATGAGCGCGTCGGCTGAAGGCCTGGGCGGTGGGGTGCTCGAGTTGATCGGGCGTTCCTCTCTGCTGGCGCAACTCGTCCTCGCCATTCTCGTCCTGTTCTCCATCGCATCCTGGGCCGTCATTCTCTTCAAGCTGCGGCAGTTCCGGCGCGTCGAGAGCCAGACGACGCGGTTTCGCGACGTGTTCAGGCGCAGCAGCAAGTTCTCGGACGTGCACTCCGTCTGCCGCTCGTTGGCGCGCAGCCCGCTGGCCGGCATCTTTCAGGCCGGCTACGTGGAGCTGAATGCGCAGCTGCGACAGGCGGATGTCGCGAACGGTCCCGATCTGCCGAACGGCTCGACCGCGCGGCGCAAGCTGAAGAGCTTCGATGCGCTGGACCGCGCACTCCTGCGGGCCGCGAACGTGGAGGTGGCGAAGCTGGAGCGGCGCGTGGCCTTTCTGGCGACGACCGCGAGCATCACGCCGTTCATCGGACTGTTCGGTACCGTGTGGGGCATCATGAACGCCTTCGAGGGGATCGGCGCCACGGGGTCGACCAGCCTGGCAGTCGTTGCACCGGGGATTGCGGAAGCGCTCATCGCGACGGCCGCGGGGTTGTTCGCGGCGATTCCGGCCGTCTACTTCTACAACCACTTCACGCAGAAGATAAAGGAGTTCGCCGGGTCGATGGACGACTTCTCGCTGGAGTTCCTGAACATCACCGAACGCAACTTCTCGTAGGAGGCCGAGGAACTGCCCGGTGCCCAAGGTACAGCCTGCCAGCAGTCACGGCGGATCGGGACGCCGCCAGCGGCGCGGCCCCCGCGTTGCCACATCGCTGTCCGAGATCAACGTCATTCCGCTGGTCGACGTCATGCTCGTGATGCTGATCGTCTTCATGGTGGCGGCGCCCATGATGCAGCGTGGCCTCGACGTCAACCTGCCGGAGGCGCGGCAGGCGGACCCGCTCGTTACCGAGCGCCTGTTCGTGACGGTTCCGCTGAGCTTTCGGACCGACGGCCTGCTGCAGGTGGATGAGGATCCGGTGCCGTTCGACGCGTTGCACGAGCGCATCGCGGTCGAGATGGAGGCCCGGATGGCACGCGACGTGTTTCTTCGCGGCGACGGGGGGATCACCTACGACGAGCTGATGAGCGTCATGGACCGGCTCAAGCAGGGTGGCGTGGAAGAGGTCGGGCTCGTGGTCGATTTTCCCGACGAGCGCTGATCAGGATGCGCGGCGCTCGCCGCCGGCGACACACCGTGAGAGAAGCGGCATCACAGATTCTGGCGGATCGCGGACATGAGCCCGAGGGGCTGCGGGGCACGCTGACGGTGTCCGTCGCGGCGCATGCCGTGGCATGCGCTGTCCTGCTGCTGGGTCCGGCGTCGTGGACCGCCACCCAGGAGGAAGGCGTTCCCGACGTGGCGATGGCCATCCGGCTGGGCGGACCGGAAGGGCCCGGCGAGGGCGGGCAGACACCGCTCGGCGGGCAGCCGATTCAACAGCTTCTGACACTGGAGGAAGCACGTCGCCCGCAGTGGATTCAGCCGCCGAGTCCGGCGCCCCCGGAGATGATCCTGCCAGTCGAGGAAGCCCCCCGGCCGGAGCCGGCAACAGAGGTCGAGACCGCGCCGGCCGAGGCGCGCGGTCGCACGCCGACACGCGGCCCCGAGTTGCTCGAGGGAACGGCGATGGCCGACACGGGTGTCGGCGGGATCGGCGTCGGCCTGTCGGGCGGCGGCCTGGGGGGCAGCGGCGGAGAGATCAGCCTGGCCGACTTCTGCTGCCCGGAGTACCTCAACACCATGCTGCAGCTCATACGCCGGCAGTGGAATTCGAACCAGCAGGTGCCGGGCATGACGGTGCTCCGGTTTACAATTCAGCGTGACGGCGCCATCGCCGGGGTGGCGGTCGATCGCAGCAGCGGCTATTTCGCCCTGGACATGAGCGCCCAGCGCGCCATCCTGTTGACGAATCAACTGCCGGGACTGCCCTCCGCCTTTACCGAGCCCAGTCTCACGGTTCGCTTGACGTTCGAGTACCGACGATGATCCGATTCCGATTCCGGCTCCGGCGATTTCCGGTCCTGTGCGTGACATTCTGTGCAGGCGTGCTCGTCCTGATGCAGGCCCGGGCGCCGTCGGCGCTGCAGTCGCCGCCCGGCCAGCAGTCGGAGGTCGACCTGATCATCGGCGAGCGCATCGGTGCGCAGCCGACGTTCGCGGTACCCGATTGCCTCGCCGCCGACGGCGACGATCGGATCGCGGAAGCCGGACGCACGATCGCCGAGGTGCTGTGGAACGATCTCGATTTCGAGCGCGAGTTCCGGGTGATGGCCCGCGACGTCTACGACACCATCCCCCGTGCCCGCTCGCTCACCGACCTGCCGCTCGACAGGTGGCGGGAGCTGGGGGTGGACGGGGTCGTCAGCTGTGTCGTGGCCGGCGCCGGAGACGGCCAGTTGCGAGTGACCGCCCGCCTGTTCAATACCCGCTCCCGCGAGTCGGCGTTCGGCGTGGAGTACACGGGCTCGGCGGGCAATGTCCGCGCCTACGCCCACCAGCTGTCGGACGAGATTCATCGCCGGCAGCGCGGGCTGCGAGGCGTCGCACGGACCAAGATCTCCTTCGTCTCGGACCGCGACAGCGAGTCGGTGCTGGGCCTGGTAGAGAATCGCCAGACCAAGGAGGTGTACTTCGCGGACTACGACGGGGCGAACGTCCGCCGGGTCACGGTCAGCCGGTCGCTGAACACCACCCCGAGCTGGGCGCCGAGCGCCCGCGCCATTGCCTACACCTCGTGGCGGCGCGGGTTCCAGGACGTGTTCGTGTCCCACATCTACGAGGGGCGGCTCGAGTCGCCGGCCGGCGGCACGCCCAACGTGCACAACTGGTTGCCGGCCTGGTCTCCGGACGGGCGGCAGCTCGCGTTCACGTCCAACCGGGACGGAAACCCCGAGCTGTACATCATGGACGCGGACGGCGCGAACGTCCGGCGCCTCACCAACCATCCGAGCATCGACACCACGCCGACCTGGTCGCCGCAAGGCCACCAGATTGCGTTCACGTCCGACCGCACCGGGTCGCCGCAGATCTACGTCATAGGCGTCGATGGCACCGGACTGCGCAGGATCACGTTCGAGTCGTACTGTGACCGGCCGACCTGGTCGCCGGCGCCGTACAACGAAATCGCCTATTCGTCGCGCACCGGCCCGGGCCACGACATCAAGGTCGTCGACATTCCCACGAGTGAAGTGCGTCAGCTGACGTTCGGGCTCGGCACGAACGAGAGTCCGAGCTACTCCCCGAACGGCCGGCATCTGGCCTTCATGTCGACGCGGGGCAGCGGCGACAAGCAGATCTGGATCATCGGTCGTGACGGTCGTGGCCTGCGACGCCTGACCAGCGCGGGCAACAACGAGATGCCCAGCTGGTCGCCCTGAGGTCACCGGTTCGCCGCGGGATGCCGCCAGTCGGAGGAGATAGCAAGATGTCGCGCCGTATATTCATCCGCGCCGTGCAGACGGTGTTGCTCTGTGCCGTTGCGAGCGCGTCGTGTGTTCGCAATCCGCCCCCGGTCGCCCCCGAGCCGCCACCGCCGGCGGAAGAGCGTCCCGGGCCTGCGCCGCGACTCGATCCCGAGCCGCCGCCGGCGCCGGCGGCGCCTGTCGTGCTCCCGATCGAGGCGGATGTCGACATCGTGTCGAGAGACCTCGAGGAGCTCAATCGGGAGTCGCCGCTGAGACCGGTGTTCTTCGGCTACGACAGCTCGAGCCTCGATTCCGCCGGCCGCCGGACGCTGAACGAGAACGCGGACGTGCTCCGCGACAACCCGACGTGGATCATCACCATCGAGGGGCATTGCGACGAGCGAGGCACGGCGGAATACAACCTGGCGCTGGGAGAGCGCCGCGCCCTGGCGGCCAGGCAGTACCTCATCGAGCTGGGTCTGGAAGGAGAACGGTTGCGGACCGTGAGCTACGGCAAGGAGTTTCCGTTCGCCGCCGGGCGCGACGAGGGCGCCTGGGCCCAGAATCGGCGCGCCCATCTGGTGATCAGCGACAGGTGACCCGCGGGCGCCGGCGTCGTTGCGGCAGGCTGAACAATCCTTCTATCGACAGGAGCTTCCATGGCGCGTAATCATCTGACGGCAATGCTGTGCGCCGCGACCCTGCTGGTCGCTCCGGCCGGTGCGCTCGGCGCGGACCGTGAGCACCAGCAGATCATGGCCGACATCCGGATGTTGCAGGAGCAGACGACCCGCCTGCAGTTGGCGATGGCGTCGCTCGACGAGGCCCTGCGGCAGATCTCGGCGAAGATCGATACGCAGACCGACGCCACACGGCGGGCATTCGCGGATCAACAGCTGACCGTCGGCGCGGTTGCCGACGGTGTCCGCATCCTGCGCGAACGCTTCGATGACACGAACGTGAGAATCTCGTCGCTGTCGCAGGAGATCGAGGCCATGCGGATTGCCATTCCGCCGCTCTCCCCCGCCCTGACGCAGCTCGCGGCGGATACGGGAGCCGGCCTGCCGCTCGATGCCCCGCCGCCCGCGGCTGCCGGCGCCGCGCCCGCGCTGACTCCCGGCATGTCGCCGCAACGGATGTACGATACCGCGTGGGCCGACTACACGAACGGCCAGTGGGCGCTCTCCATCCAGGGGTTCGAGGCCTACATCAGGACCTACCCGCGCTCGGAGCTCGCGGACGACGCCCAGTTCTACATCGGGCAGACGTACTACGCGGACGGAGCGTTCCAGGAGGCCGTCGAAGCCTTCGACGACGTCCTGCTCAATTATCCCGACGGCGACATCGTGCCGGACGCGTCGTACAAGCGCGGTCTGGCGCTCGATCGTCTCGGCTACGGCGAGCGTGCGCGGCAGGCGTTCGAGCTCGTGGTGACGAACTATCCGGACAGCACCATGGCGACGCTCGCCCGGCAGGCGCTCGACCGCCTGAACCAGCAGTAGCGAGGATCCAGCCGATATGGGAAGCGTGAACAAGGTCATTCTGGTGGGCAACCTGGGCCGCGACGCCGAGTTGCGCTATACGCCGAGCGGGACGGCCGTCGCCCGTCTCCGCATCGCCACGACCGATACATGGACCGACCGCAACAGCGGCCAGCGCCAGGAACGCACGGAGTGGCACAGCGTCGATCTCTGGGACAAGCAGGCGGAGACGCTCCACGAGTATCTCCGCAAGGGGCGCCAGATCTACGTCGAGGGGTCGCTGCGGACGCGCCAGTGGGACGATCGCGAGGGCAACAAGCGGTACTCGACCGATGTGCGCGCCCTCCGCGTGGTCCTGCTTGGAGGACGAGGCGACGGCGGCGGCGCGCGCGACGACCAGGACGATCCGCGCTCGGCGCCCAGGGCGCAGGGAGCCGAGGAGTCTTCCGACCGCAGCAGGCCGGCGCCGGATGAGAGCCCGGAGCTCACCGAGGACGACATTCCGTTCTGAATTCAGACGGGGCTGCTCCCCGAACCCCGGCTAGCCAGGCTAGCCCTTCGGGGCGCGGCCGTAGCGGTCCTTCAGCCGCACGACGTCGTCGAGCTCGGGTGTCGAAACCTCGATGACGTCGCAATCCTCGAGCGCGGTAATTCGGTGGATCGTGCCGGGTGAGATGTGGATCCGCTCGCGCGGCCCCATCTCCCACGTCCGCGACTCGTTTCCGTGCCGCAACTCGAACAGCAGCCGGCCGCTCCAGAGCAGGAGCGTCTCGTCCTTGCGGTTGTGGTACTGCAGGCTCAGGGCGTGGCCGGCGTCCACATGGATGATCTTGCCGACGTAGCGCTCCGTCTTGGCCCAGTGCAGCTCGTAGCCCCAGGGCTTCTCGACGCGGACCGCGTCGCTCTCGCGCGGCATGGGTGTCGCTCTCCTCACTCCGAGAACGCGTCGCGGTGCTCGAGCCTCAGGCGCACGCCGTCCAGCCCCCCAAGACGCGGCCGCAGCGCCTCGGCGACCATCACCGACCGGTGGCGTCCTCCCGTGCAGCCGATCGCGACCGTCAGGTAGCTCTTGCCTTCCGCCGCGTACTGCGGGATCAGGAAGCGCAGCAGCTCCGCGGTCTTGTCGATGAAGAGGCCGGTCGCCTCGACCGCTCCCAGGTATTCCTGCACGGCGCGGTCACGACCGGTCAGCGGGCGCAGCGCGGGGACGAAGTGCGGGTTCGGCAGGAAGCGTGCATCGAACATCAGGTCGGCTTCCAGCGGGATTCCGTGCTTGTACCCGAAGCTCAGCACCGTGACCACCAGCGGCTTGTCCCGCCCGACCCGCGAGAGATCGTTGAACGCCCGTCGCAGCTCGTGGACGTTCAGCTCCGACGTGTCGAACACCGTGTCGGCCATCTGCTTGACCCGCGCGAGCGCCGTCCGTTCCTTCCTGATGCCCTCGATGACGGTCCGGTCGGCGGCCAGGGGATGTGGTCGCCGCGTTTCCGAGAAGCGCTTGACCAGGGCGTTGTCGTCGGCTTCGAGGAAGATGAGGAGCGTCCCGAGGGACTGCCGGCGCCGCAGGCTGGCCAGGACCGCCGGGAACTCGTCCAGGAAGGCGGGGTCCCGCATGTCGACGACCACGGCGGTCGGCGTGACACGCGCGCCGTCGTTCTCGGAGAACCGCGCGAGCGTGGGCAGCAGCGACGTCGGCAGATTGTCGACGCAGAAGTAGCCGAGATCTTCCAGCGCGTTGATGGCCTGGGACTTCCCTGCCCCGGACAGCCCGGTCAGGACGACGAACCGCGCCGTTCCCGAGGTCAACGCGCGTTGTTCCGGTGGCGCGTCTCCCATCGACTCTTCAGGGTGTGAGCCTGCTGGTGGACCTTGTCGACCGCGCCCCCGATGGCCTGCTCCCACTGGCCGCCTTCCTCTTCCCCGTGCAGCATGTGGTCGCCCCGCACGTGCAGGACGACCTCGGCGCCGCACCGCCCGCGCGTGCGGGTCAGCACGAACTGGATCGACACGGCGTTGTCGTGGAGGAGGCGCTCGAGTCGCGCCAGCTTCTGCGTGATGATTCCACGGATCTCGTCGGTGATTTCAACGTGACGGCCGGTGACGGTGCTCTTCATGATACGAACGTCGATGCGTCTCAGTACAGTACCTTGCGCTTGCTCGAGGTGGGAATCTTCAAGTCCTCACGGTATTTCGCAATCGTACGGCGAGCCAGGATCAGGCCCTCGTCCTGGAGCAACGCGACGATGCGCGAGTCGCTCAGCGGCTTGCGCGCATCCTCGGCGTCGACGATCTTCCGGATCCGCTGCTTGATCGTGACCGACGACACGCTTTCGCCGTACGAGCTGTGGATGCCGCTGTGGAAGAAGTACTTCATCTCGAACACACCCTGCGGGGTGTGCATGTACTTGTGGTTCACCACCCGGCTGACCGTGGACTCGTGCATGCCGATGTCGCTGGCCACGTCGCGCAGCACCAGCGGCCGGAGGCGCTCGATCCCGTAGTCGAGGAACTCGCGCTGAAAGGCGATGAGGCTGGTGGCGACCTTGAGGATGGTCTTCTGCCGCTGATCGACCGACTTGATGAGCCAGAGGGCCGAGCGAAACTTCTCCTTCACGTACGATCGCGTCTCCGCCGAGTTCTGCTTGTTCTTGTCCAGCAGCCGACGGTAGACAGGGCTGATCCGCAGTTGCGGCAACCCGTCGTCGTTGAGCCGCGCCACGTACTGGTTGTCCACCTTGATCACGTACACGTCCGGCGTCACGTACTGCGACTGCGACGGATTGTGGCGCGTGCCGGGCTTCGGATCGAGGCGGCGGATGATCTCGACGTGGTGCTTGAGCTCGTCGAGCGTGATCTCGAGCTGCCGCGCGAGCTCGGGAATCTGGTTGTTCTGCAGCAGGCGGAGATGCTGGCGGACGATGGTCTCGCTCGGGGTCCCGTCGAAGCCCAGATGGCGGAGCTGCAGCAGCAGGCATTCCTGGAGATCACGCGCGGCCACGCCGACCGGATCGAACCCCTGGACGAGCGCCAGCATGCGCTCGACCTCCGTTTCCGGCCAGCTTCCCATCGCGGCAATCTCCTCGATTGACGCGACGAGGTAGCCGTCCTCGTCCAGGTTGCCGATGACGGCGACCCCGATCTCGCGCAGCAGCTCGTCGTCCGTTCGTACCGACAACTGCCACATGAGGTGATCGGCCAGCGACGACGAGGTCGAGAGCGTGTTCTCGATCGGCGGCAGCTCCTTGACCTCGCTCGGCACCCGCGGGCGATAGCCGTCGTCGAGATAGTCGCCGAAGAAGTACTCGAAGTCGGCGTCATCCCAGGTGTCCTGCTTCTCGGTGGGAGGCTCCGGGTCCGGATCGGCCTTCTCCACCTGCGCCTGGGCGTCGGCCTGCTGCATCTCCTCGGCCGAGACCTCCTCGAGCAGGGGGTTCTCGACGACTTCCTGGTTCAGCATGTCCGTCAGCTCGATGGTCGTCATGGGCAGCAGCTTGATCGCCTGCTGCAACGACGGGGTGAGAATCAGGCGCTGGGAAAGCCGGGTCTGCAGTTTCTGCTGGATAACCATCACGAAACGGGGCGAGATAGCGGCCGCACTTCCATCTTAGTCCAAACGAAAATCGGTGCCCAAGTAGATCCGCTTGACGTCGTCGTCGGCGGCCAGCTCGTCCGGTGTACCGCTGCGGAACACGGCCCCGTCGTGCACGATGTACGCGCGATCGGTGATGCGCAACGTCTCGCGGACGTTGTGGTCGGTGATCAGGACGCCGATGCCGCGGGCCTTGAGGTGGAAGATGATCGACTGGATGTCGGTCACGGCTATCGGATCGATGCCGGCGAACGGCTCGTCGAGCAGGATGAACACGGGAGACATCACGAGCGCGCGGGTGATCTCGACGCGTCGCCGCTCGCCTCCCGACAGCGTGTGCGCCGGTGACCTGGCCAGCGACGCGAGCTTCAGCTCGCCGAGCAGCTGGTCGGCGCGGGCCCGCCGGTCGGCACGGCCGAGGTTGAGGGTCTCGAGGATCGCGAGCACGTTCTGCTCGACGGTCAGGCCCCTGAAGATCGAGGGCTCCTGGGGCAGGTAGCCGATGCCCTTGCGCGCGCGCACGTACATCGGGTCGCCGGTGACGTCGTGCCCGGCGAGCATCACGCGCCCGGCATCGGGCGGTGTGAGGCCGACCACCATGTAGAAGGTGGTTGTCTTCCCCGCGCCGTTGGGACCCAGCAGGCCGACGATCTCACCGGCGTCGACGGCGAGGCTGACCCCCCGCACCACGGTGCGGCCCCCGTAGGACTTCGTGAGATTGGCTGTCCGGAGGGTCGTCATTCACCTGATCGACTCCGGGCACTTCCCGCTGGTCGTGGTCGTGCGCACCCAGGCCCGCCCATCCACGGAGACATCGTCGGTCGTGGCAAAGAACGTGAGGGCGCGTCCGGTCGTTTCGCGGCACCCCCCGTCGACCTTCTCGATCATGCGCACGGGGCGTCCCGCCATCTCGTAGCGCCCGTCGGCATCGTGGTAGACGAGCGTGCTCCCGGTCACGCGCCGCCCACGCGCCGCAAAGACGACGTTTCCCGCGGCCGTCACGCGGTCCAGCGAGTTGTCGTCAGCCCGCAGGTGCACCTGGATCTCGTCCGCCGTCAGCTCGCCTCGCGGGAGCTGGAGGGCGGCCTCCGTCGTGTACGTGACGCGCCGCGCGGCGTTCTCGTAGCGCATGACGGCGCCGCGCCCGGTAGAGAGCGACGCTCGCGGCAATCCGCGGTCGTCGTCCGCCCGGGCCAGCGGGAACCGGGTCAGGGCGGCGCCCTCGACGCGGAGATCGCCCAGGGCCTCGTCGAGGACGATCGTGTCCCCCTGAAACTGCGTTTCTCCCTGCCACAGCCGTGCGCCGCCGGCGTAGGTCCCGATCCGCGTGCGGCCGTCGTACGCGAGCTCGTCGGCGACGACGAGCACCGGCTGGCTGCTGTCGAGCAGACCCGGCTGCCGCACATCGCCGCCGGCGACGTCGGCCGCGGGCCGCAGCACGCTCTCGACGTTCCCGATCGCGGTGATCCGGGGGCCGTCGAAGTCGAGACGAATCGTGCCCGCCTGGACGGTTCCCCGGCGGTCGATCACCTGCGGGGCCTGGCCCGACGCGTCGACGCCGGTCAGGTCGATCGTGTCCTCCCCCACCCGGTAGCGGGCCTCGTTGCCGAAGCCGCGCACGTCGCCGTCCTCGAACGCGACGCTGCCCCGAAAGGTCGCGCCCGCCAGCATCGACAGGCCGGCCGTGAAGGCCGTCTCGAGCCGGTCGGCGCGCCCGATCCGATCGCCGCTCGCCGGCCGGACGCGCTCGCGGTACTCGACGGAGCCGTCGAAGCGCACCTGCTCGAGGGTGGTGCCCGATCCGCTCGTGCCCCGCAAGGCGTCGGCGCTGATCCGCGGCCCCGGTCCGGAGTCGCCGCCGGCAACGTCGACCACGACGGTCTCTTGCGCGGCCAGCGAGCTGACGCCGCCGCCGCCGGACGCGAAGCCGATGTCCATCGACCCGGCGCGGATCTCCGTTCCCTGTTCGCCCGTGCCGAACAGGGCGAGCCGGGCGTCCCCGGCGAGCGCGGCCTGTTCGAGTCCCCGGCCGGCGCCGGCGTAGCGCAACCGGACGTCGGAGGCGGTCATCGCGCGGAGCCGGCCGGGTTCCCGATCGCCGCCCAGAATCCGCGCCCCGCCGCGGAGCCGCAGCGACTCGAGCGACGACTGCTCCGCGCCGACAGCGGCCCGTGCGCGGGGCGCCGCCATCTGCAAGCGGTCCGCGTCGACGGTTACCCCGCCATCGAACGTCATGTAGCCGTCGGTCTGTGCAATGAGCGCCGCCTCCGCCGATATGCTCACGGACGGCTCGGCTGCCGCCAGGGCGACCACGGCGTCGCCCCACAGGCGGAGCAGGTCGTCCGCCCGCTCGTAGACGGCCTGCCGGCCGGACGCGAGCATGCCGTCGCGCGCGAACGACGCGGGGCCCGGCATGCGCACGACGCCGTCCGCACGCGTGTAGGATGCTCGTTCGCTGCGGGCCTCGAGCCCCGTGTCCGTGCCGAATCGCACGTCGCCGGACAGCAGCACCTCGGACCGATTGCCGTCGATCGCGGCTTCCGCGCCGCGCAGGACGAACCCCTCACGGCCGTTCCGCGCGCCCACCTCCACCTCGACGCCGCCGAGCATGCGGACCTGCCCGTCGGGGTACGTGAGCTGGCGTCCGGCGGCGACGCTGAAGTTGTCTCCGAGCGAATCGGCCTGAACGATCCGGCTGCGCCGCGTCTGGATGACGGCATGCGGATCGGTCCGCTCGACGACGATGGCGCTGGCGGGCACCGCACGTTCACGGAGACCGAGCAGCACGACCGTGCCGAGGCCGACCACGAACACCAGCAGTGCGAGACGGAGAAGGCGCCGCCCGATCGCCATGACTCACTTTATATCAGCCACGGAGAGCTCGACCGAGGTGTTCCCGCGGAAGGTGTTCTCGGTCAGGGAGAACGCCAGATCCAGCGTGCTCGAGCGAGCGCGGACGAACTCCTGGCGGTCCGCCGCCCGCCAGGCCATCCCGCGGAAGCGGGCCTGTCCCTGGCGAACCGTCATGCTGATGTGGCGACTCTTGACGAGGCGCGGTCCGTCGACCACCTCGACGGCGTCGGCATGAAAGACCGGGCGCCGGTTGCCGATGCCGAACGGCTCGAGGGCGTCGAGTCCCTGCAGCAGCCGCGCGTTGATGTCGGTCAGGCGCAGCGGCGCGTCGATCGCAAGGTGCGGCACGAGATCGTGCGGGGCAAGCCGTTCGTTCGCATAGTCGGCCAGCCTTGTGCGGAGCGCCGGGAGCCGGTCCGCCGGCATCGTCAGGCCGGCGGCCTGCCGGTGGCCGCCGAACCGGTCGAAGAGATCGGCGCAGTGCTCGAGTCCGGCGAGCAGATCGAACCCGCGAATGCTCCGGCCGGAGCCGTGCGCGGTGTCGCCGTCGACCGACATGACGACGACGGGCCGGTGGAGCTCGTCGACGAGCTTCGACGCCACGATCCCGATTACGCCGCGATGCCATCCATCCGCCCACACCACGACCGCGTTCTGCGCGGCGATGGTCGGGTCCTTCGTGATGCGCGCGCGCGCATCGCGCAGCACCTCCGCTTCCTCCTCCCGCCGCCGGGAGTTCTCGGCATCGAGGCGCTCCGCCAGCCGCCTGGCCTCGTCGGCCATGCCGGGTTCCACCGCCAGCAGGAGCCGCGTTGCCAGATCGGGCGTGGTCATGCGGCCGGCGGCGTTCACGCGCGGAGCCAGCACGAAGCCGACCTCGTAGCTGCCGAT
This sequence comes from Vicinamibacterales bacterium, assembly GCA_963665465.1. Lineage (GTDB taxonomy): Bacteria > Acidobacteriota > Vicinamibacteria > Vicinamibacterales > UBA8438 > JAAXGX01. The sequence continues at coordinate 10,483 of OY762226.1, read as the reverse complement.
CTTCTTCGCTGTCAGGCCGGCCACATCGAGGAGCGCCTGGAGACCGGCCGTGTTCGGGCCGCGCGTCAACTTCTCCAGGCCGAGCCGCGCGATGATGCGGTTCTCTCCGCGCAGCGGCACCACGTCGGCGACGGTGCCGATGGCCGCCAGCTTGAGAAAGCCCGGAAGCCAGCGCAGGCGGTCGCTCTTCATGCACAGGCCGTGGACCATCTTGAAGGCCACGCCGACGCCCGCGAGGTCCTTGTCGGGGTACGGGCAGTCGTGGCGGCGGGGGTTGATCACGGCCAGCGCCGGCGGCAGCGCGCTCTCCGGCTCGTGGTGGTCGGTGATCACCAGATCGACGCCCAGCTCCCTCGCCCGCCGCCCCGCTTCGCGGCTCCGTATCCCGCAGTCGACCGTCACCACGACGCGCACGCCCCTGCCGTGCAACCGCTCGATCGCCTCGGGTTGCAGTCCGTATCCGTCGCGGAGCCGTTCGGGAATGAAGTGCACGACCTCGCCGTGCAGCATCTCGATCATGCGCCGCAGGATGACCGTCGACGTGATGCCGTCCACGTCGTAATCGCCGTGCACGGCGATCCGTTCGCCCCGCGCAATGGCGGCGAGCAGACGGTCGACCCCGACCTGCAGGTCCGTGAGCAGGAACGGGTCGTGGAGCTGATCGAGCGACGGATTGAGAAAGTCGCTGGCTTCGTCGGCCGCGGCGAAGCCGCGCGACACCAGCAGCCGCGCGACGATCGGGTGCAGGTTCAGCTCTTGCGCCAGCGCCCGCGCGCGGGCGGCGTCGCACGGCAGGTGTTCCCAGACGGTCGCGGGATGCATCAGGCGCCGTCCGCCTCGGGGGCCGGTCCCGTTTCGCACGTCACACCCACGCAACCACTCCCTTGCCGCAGACGCGCTCGACCTCGTCCACGAGCGTGTCCGAGAAGCGCACGCGGGTCTGCGGCAACGTGGCCAGGAGCCGCATCGGTCGGGCCGGTCTGCGCAGCTCGATCCGCAGCGCGACGGGATCGTCTCCGCGATGACGGCCGAAGATCTCGGCGAGCGCCTCGAGCGTCGGACGATCGAGCGGGGGGGCCGCCAGCCGCACCTCCACGGTGCTCCCCGGTCCGGCGGCAAGCACCGAGAGCGGCTGGACTTCGGACACGATCAGGCGTGCCGTCTCCTCGTCCTTCTCGAGGCGACCGTGGGCGACGATCAGGCTGTTGGGCTCGATCTGCGACGAGCACTTGCCGTACGCGTCCGGAAACACGACGGCCTCCAGGCTGCCGCCCCGATCCTCGAGCGTGATGACCGCCATCGGACTGCCCTTGCGCGTCGTCAGCAGGCGCCGATTGGCAACGATGCCGGCAACTCCCACGGCCGGCGCCGGATCGCCGAGCGCCTCGACGCGCCTCACCCCGCTCGTCTCGAGCACCCCGGCGAAGCGATCGATCGGATGCCCGCTGAGATACAGACCGAGCGCCTCCTTTTCGAACGCGAGCTGCTCGGCGTCCGTCCAGGGACGCACCTGATCGCCCGCGCCGCGCCAGGCGACCTCCAGCGGCTCGCCGGCATCGGACTCCGCGAACAGCTCCGTCTGTCCCCGGTCCCGATTGCGCTGGCGCCGATTCCCGTGCTCCAGCGCGCGATCCGACAGGGCCAGCAGCCCCGCCCGCAGTGCGGCCACCGGCGGGCGGGGCTCGGACCGCACGAGCGAATCGAAGGCGCCGGCCTTCGTGAGGCTCTCCAGCACCCGCTTGTTCACCAGGCGCAGGTCGACCTCCTCGCACAGCTTGTTGAGCGAGGTGATGCGTCCCTGCGCGTCGCGGGCCTTCACGATCGAGGCGATGGCTGCTTCGCCGACGTTCTTGATCGCCGCGAGGCCGAAGCGGATGCCGTCGCCGACGACCGTGAAGTGCAGGCCGCTGCTGTTGACGTCAGGCGGCAGGATGGGCACGCCCAGGTCGCGGCACTCGCCGAGGTAGACGGCCAGCTTGTCGGTGTTCTGGCGCTCAATGGTCAGCAGCGCCGCCATGAAGTGGCGGGGGTAGTTGGCCTTCAGATAGGCCGTCTGATAGGCCAGCAGCGCATACGTCGTCGAGTGGCTCTTGTTGAAGCCGTAGCCGGCGAAGTACTCCATGAGATCGAAGATGCCGGTCGCCTGCCGCTTCTGCGTGCCGCGCTCGACCGCGCCCTCGACGAAGCGCTTGCGCTGGGCCTGCATCGCCGACGCATCCTTCTTGCCCATTGCCTTGCGCAGCAGGTCCGCCTCGCCCATGGTGAAGCCGGCGAGGTCGCTGGCAATGCGCATCACCTGCTCCTGATACGCGATGACGCCGTAGGTGTCGTTGAGGATGGGCTCGAGCTCGGCCACCTCGTACGATATCTCGACCCGGCCGTGCTTGCGCGCGATGAAGTCGTCGATGACGCCGCCTCGCAGCGGCCCCGGCCGATAGAGCGCGTTCAACGCGATCAGGTCGTCGAACCGTTTCGGCTTTGCCTTGCGCAGGGTGTCCCGCATGCCCGAGCTCTCGAACTGGAACACGCCGAGCGTCTGCCCCTCGCCGAACAGCTCGTACGTCCGCGCGTCGTCGAGGGGAATCTGGTCGAGCGCCAGGGTCTTCCCTTCCGTCTCGCCGATGTGCGCGACGGCGTCGTGGAGCAGGGTCAGCGTGCTCAGCCCGAGAAAGTCCATCTTGAGCAGGCCGACACGCTCGATCTCCTTCATGGCCCACTGGGTGGTGATCTCGTCCTTCTGGCTCTTGTAGAGCGGCGCGAACTCGGTGATCGGCCGCGGCGCGATGACCACGCCGGCGGCATGCACCGAGGCGTGCCGGGTCACGCCCTCCAGCCGGCGCGCCACGCCGATCAGCTCCTTGACGCGCGCATCGCGCCGGTACATGTCCTTGAGCGCCGCGCTCTCCTCCACCGCCCGTTCGAGCGTCATGTCGAGGGTCGGCGGAATCTGCTTCGCGACGCGATCGACGTCCGCGTACGACATGCCCAGCGTGCGGCCGACGTCGCGCACGGCGGCGCGCGCCTTCATCGTCCCGAAGGTGATGATCTGCGCGACGTTCTCGCGGCCGTACTTGCGCGTGACGTACTCGATGACCTCGCCCCGCCGGCGCTCGCAGAAGTCGATGTCGATGTCCGGCAGCGACACGCGCTCCGGATTGAGAAAGCGCTCGAAGATGAGATCGAATTCCAGCGGATCGACGTCGGTGATCTGCAGGCAGTAGGCCACCAGGCTGCCGGCCGCCGAGCCGCGGCCGGGGCCCACCGGAATGCCGTGGTCCCGCGCGTACCGGATGAAGTCCCAGACGATGAGGAAGTAGCCCGGGTAGCGCATCCGCTTGATGACGTCGATCTCGTAGGCGAGCCTCGCCTCGTAGGCCTCGACGGGATGACGCAGGGCGCCGCGGCTCTCCAGCTCCCGCAGCCGGGGCAGGCGCGCCGCGTACCCTTCGCGGACGATGTGTTCGAAGTACTCGCCGAGCGTGTAGCCGTGGGGCACGTCGAAGTTCGGCAGGTGGTTCTCGCTGGTGCGCAGGTCGAGGTCGCAGCGTTCGGCGATCGCCACCGTGTTGCTCAGCGCCTCGGGGTAGTCGCCGAACAGCTCCGCCATCTCGGCGGGCGTCTTGAGATAGAACTGGTCGCCGTGGTACCGCAGGCGCTGCTCGTCCTCGACGTTCTTGCCCGTCCCGATGCACAGCAGCACGTCGTGCGGGTGGTGGTCGGCCTGCCGCAGGTAGTGCACGTCGTTGGTGCAGACCAGCGGCACGCCGAGCTCCCGGGCGATCGGCGGCAGCCCGCGATTCACCACGCGCTGCGCGTCGATTCCCTGGAACTGCATCTCCAGAAAGAAGTTGTCCGGACCCAGGAGATCGCGATAGGTGGCGGCCGCCTCCACCGCCCGCCGTTGCTGCTCCCGGCACAGATTGGTGGCGACCTCGCCTTTCAGGCAGCTGCTGAGCCCGACGAGCCCGGCGGCGTGTCGAGCCAGCAGGTCCTTGTCGATGCGGGGCTTGTAGTAGAACCCCTCGGTGTACCCCGCGGAGACCAGCTTGATCAGGTTGTGGTAGCCCGTGCGGTTCGTCGCGAGGAGCACCAGGTGGTTCGCGGTCTCCCCGGGCGTGCCGCTCTTCGTCAGCCGGCTGCCGTTCGCGACGTAGACCTCGCAGCCGATGATCGGCTTGATGCCGCGCTTGCGGGCCTGGTCATGGAACGTGATGGCGGAGAACAGGTTGCCGTGCTCGGTGACCGCCACCGCCGGCATCCCGAGACGCTGCGCCTGATCGAGCAACTCCCCGATGCGGCACGCGCCGTCGAGCAGCGAGTACTCCGTATGCAGATGCAGGTGGACGAAGCTGGCGCTCATTCCCACTCGATCGTCGATGGCGGCTTGGAGCTGATGTCGTAGACCACCCGGTTGATGCCGTGTACCTCGTTGACGATGCGCGACGATATCGTGGCGAGCAGCTCGTGCGGCAGCCGGGCCCAGTCCGCGGTCATGCCGTCGCGGCTTTCGACGGCGCGCACGGCAATCGTGTGCTCGTAGGTCCGCTCGTCACCCATGACGCCCACGCTCTGAATGGGCAGCAGGACCGCGAACGACTGCCAGAGTTGCCGGTACAGGCCGGCACGGCGAATCTCGTCCGCGACGACGGCATCCGCGCGGCGCAGCAACTCGAGCCGGTCCTCGGTCACCTCGCCGAGAATCCGCACCGCCAGGCCGGGACCCGGAAACGGCTGCCGCCAGACGAACTCGTCCTCGAGCCCGAGTGCGGTCCCGAGCGCGCGCACCTCGTCCTTGAACAGCTCCCGGAGCGGCTCGACGAGCGTGAATGCCAGGTGCTCGGGAAGTCCGCCGACGTTGTGGTGGCTCTTGATCGCGGCCGATGGGCCGACGACCGACACGCTCTCGATGACGTCCGGATACAGGGTGCCCTGCGCCAGATGGTCGAACCGGCCGATGGCTGCCGCCGCGCGCTCGAACACGTCGATGAACGTGGCGCCGATGATCTTGCGCTTGCGCTCCGGATCGGTCACCCCCGCCAGCCGTTCCAGGAAGAGGCCGCGCGCGTCCTCGACGACCAGCGGCAGGCTGAGCTTCCCGGTGAAGCGCCGCCGGACCTGCTCGGCCTCATCCAGGCGCAGGAGCCCGTTGTCGACGAAGATGCAAGTCAGGCGGTCGCCGATGGCCCGGTGGACGAGCAGCGCGGTCACCGTGGAATCGACGCCGCCGCTCAAGCCGCACACGACGCGGCCCTCCGGGCCCACGCGGGAGCGGATACGCGCCGTCGCTTCGTCGACGAACGACGCCATCGTCCAGTCGCCATTGCAGGCACAAATATTGCATACAAAGTTCCGCAAGATGCGGTCGCCATGCTGCGTATGCGCCACCTCCGGGTGGAAGAGCAGGGCATGCAGCTTGCGGGCCGGATGCGCCATCGCCGCCACGGGCGCGTTGGCGCTGGTCGCCTCGACCGCGAATCCGGGAGGCGCGCTCGCGACGATGTCGCCATGGCTCGCCCACACGCGCAGTTCCCGCGGAATCGAGGCCAGCAGGCCGCCGTTCCCCTGCACCGTCACCGTCGCGTGGCCATACTCGCGCTCCGGCGCTCGCGTGACCCGGCCACCCAGCGCCGCGGTCATCTCCTGCATGCCGTAGCAGATGCCCAATACCGGGACGCCGATGTCGAACAGCGCCGGGTCGCAGTGCGGCGCCGCGGCATCCGACACGCTCGCCGGCCCGCCGGACAGAATCAGCCCTGCGGCGCCGCGTGCCCGAATGGCGGCGGCCGGTGTGTCGAACGGCAGGATCTCCGAGTACACCGACAGCTCGCGCAGCCGTCTGGCAATCAGCTGTGTGTACTGCGAGCCGAAGTCCAGAACGAGAATCGTCTGATGGGCCACCGAAGACTGTGCCAGTTTGTTGTGGATGGGGGCGGCAAGCCGCCGGGATCAACCGACCCCGTGCCGCTATTATAGCGGGGTGGGCATCCGTCGCACCACCATATCTAGTGGTATCGCACGGCGTGCATCCCTCCTGGCCGTGATGTGCGCCGTCGCGGGCATGCCGTGGGTCGCGTCCGCGGCCGCGCAGGACGGCGCCGGCGGCGTCCGCGACGCGTCTGCCTCCCTCTTTCCGCTCGAGACGGCCTGGACGGTCGACCTGGGCCAGCCGGCGGCCGCGCCGCCCGGCTACGACGACCTCCATGCCTACGTTCCACTCCGCGACGGCACGCTGGCGGCGATCCGGCTGGACGATGGCGCCACCGCCTGGACCAGCGCGCGGCAGACGGCATTCCCCCCGGCGGCGGCCGGCGGCAGCGTCATCGTCGCGGACGGCGCGACGCTGGTTGCCCTGCACGCCGCCGGCGGGCAGCCTGCGTGGACACGGGAGTTCGCAGCGCCCATCTCGGCGGCACCCCTCCGCACGGGAGGCTGGCTGGTCGTGTCGATTTCGACCGGAGAGGTCGTTGCGCTGCGGGCCGCCGACGGCCGTGAGCTCTGGCGGCGGTCGCTCGACGGTCCGCTGCGCGTGCAGCCCGCGGTCGGCGGGCGCCGGCTGTTCGTGCCGCTCGACGACGGCCGGCTCGTCGCGCTGGATCTCGGCGCGGGCACGCCGCTCTGGGAGCGGTCGTTGCGCGGCAGTCCAAGGGAGGTGCTGCCACTCGACGCCGTGTTCGTCGGCGCGACCGACAACTACATGTACCGCCTGTCGCCGGAGGACGGCAGCCTCGACTGGCGCTGGCGGACGGGCGGTGACATCGTGGGCCTGCCGGCGGCGGACGAGAGTCGGCTCTTCTTCACGTCGCTGGACAACGTCCTCTGGGCGCTCGATCGCGGCAGCGGCGTTCAGCAATGGCGCCGTCCGCTGCCCGGCCGCCCGCGCGCCGGGCCCGTGATTGCGGGCGGCGTGCTGTTCGTGTCGGGCGTGTCGGCGCAGGTGCGCGCGTTCGATCGCGGCAACGGCCGGCCGGCCGGCATTCTGTCGGCGGTCGACGAGCTCGGCGCGCCGCCGCATCTTGCCCCGTCCCTGTCCGGTTCCGGATTGCGGGCCGTGTTGCTGATTGCCGACGGACGCCTGGTCGGCATGCGCCCGGCGACGGGTCCCGCGCCGTTCCCGCTCGACTTTCCGCCGCCGCCGCTGCTGCCCGCCCCGGAGCGGTTCGTGCCGGCCGACGTGCTGCCGTTCGAGACGGTGAGCCGATGAGCAGTCCACGCCCGTGGCGGCACGCCGTGCTGGCCGGCGTGGCCGGGGTGCTTCTCATCCAGGCCGCCGGACGACTGATCGAGATCGGCCGACTGGGCGCGTCGGACGATGCCGCGTTCCGGAAGGTCGAGCGTCACGTGTCGCGCGGCTTTGCCGCGATGGCCGTCTCGCTGGAATCGCTCGCGGCGCGCCTGGCGGTCCAGCCCGAGGTGGTCGCCGGCATCGGCGGCGAGCCGGCTTCCCTGCCCCGGCTCTTCGCGGCCACGCGCGCCGCGGCGGTTGCCGAAGGCGTCACCGACGTGGCCGTGACGGTCTACGGCGCCGCGGCGTCCGCCCGTGCCTGGGCCGGGCGACCGTCCGAGATTCCCGCCCGCCGCGTGCTGGGCGACCGCTCGTTCTTCGTCGCACCGGGTCCGCTCGGGTTGCGTCTCGTCTACATCGAGCCGGTCCTGGCGCAGCCCGTCGGCGCGGGTCCGCCGAGGCGCATCGGCTCGATCGCCGCGGAACGGGTGCTGTCGCCGGCGCCGGGCGTGGCGGACACGCCGTCCGACGCGTTCCGCCTCGACACGCCGATTGCCGATGTCGTCGTGCGGCCGCGCGCCGGCCAGCCTGCGCTCGGGCCTGCGCCGCGTGCGTTCGAGCTGCGCTCGCCGCACGGCGAGCAGCTGCTGGAGGCGGCCGTGTCCGCCGTCGACCTGCGGGCGGCGCGCAGCGACTGGCGGCGGGCCGTCCGTGACCTGAGCCTGGCATTCGTGGTCCTGGTTCTGCTCGTCGCGGTGCTGCCGGGTTCGATCCGCCCGCCCCGCCGCGCGACTCTCGCGGCGCACCTGCGGCTCGGCGGCCTGGCCGCGGTCGGACTCGGCATCGCGCTGCTGCTGCTGCGCGTCGCCGCCGCGCCGGCCCCGGCGCGGAGCCGTCTGTTCGCAGCGGAGGTCTACAGCTCCGTCCGCCTGCCCGGTCTGCTGCGGTCCCCCGCCGATCTGCTGCTCTGCGGCGCGTTGGCGGTCGCGCTGGCGCTGCTGGCCGCGATGCTCCTGGAGTACGTGCGTCCCGCGCTGCGCGGCGTCAGGCGCGGGGCGTCCCTGCGCCGTGCGCCGTGCTTCCTGCTCACGCATCTGGCCGGAGGGTGCGTGCTGGCGGCCGTCCTGGCCGGCCTGCATGCCGTTGCGGCCGACACGGTGTCGGCGTCCGCCGTGGATCTCCTGCACACCTCCCTGTCGCCATGGGACGCCGGGCGTGCGGGGTTGCTGGCCGGGCTGCTGCTCGTGGCCGTCGGCTCGATCTGGGGCGGCGTCGTGGTGCTCACGGCGACACGGATGGCCTGGCGGCACGCGCGCCGTGACGTCTTGCCGCTGGCCGCGGCCGTCATCGCGTGGAGCGCGCCGGGCCTGGCAATCGTGGCGGCCGGCGGGCAGCCTGCCGGGCCCTTCACCGCCGCGCTGGGCGGCACGCTCGCCGCGGCGCTGAGCATGCCGACCTTGCGGCCCTGGTTTCGCCACGCATCCCATGCGTCGCGCATGCTGGCGGCGTTCCTGGCCATGGTGTTTCCCGCCCTGCTGCTCTACCCCGCGCTCTGGCACCACGCGGAGCGGGCCAAGCGCGCGCTCGTGCAAACGGAGTTCGCCGTGCAGGCGGCGCGCTACCCCGAGGAGCTGCAAGCTCACCTGGGCCGGGCGCTGGCCCAGATCGACGCCATCCCCGAGCTGCCGTCCATGACGGCGGCGCCGCCCGAACGGGAGGTCGAGCAACCGGATACGGACCGCGCGTTCTTCGTGTGGCGCCGCACCGACCTGGCGCAGTTGCGGCTGACCTCCGCCGTCGAGCTGTACGGCGCGCAAGGCGGTCTGGTCAGCCGTTTCGCATTGAACTTTCCGGAGTACGAAGGCGTCCCGCAGGGCTGGATCTCCGGCACGTGCGACTGGGAGATCTTTGGAGAGGCCGCGCCGTTCGGGTCCGAGGAGCGTCGAGTCCTGCACGGCGACCGGGCGCTGTGCAGGACGGTCGACCCGCAGGCGCCGGGTTCCGCCGCGCGCGGGTCGGTCGTCGTGCACCTCGCCCTCGACTATCAGGCGCTGCCCTTCATTTCACCGCGCAACCCGTATGCCGAGCTGCTGCGCGGGCGAGCGAGCCCGCTCGCGGACCGGCAGGTGGGCCGCGACGTCGAGCTGGTCATCTACGGCTGGGGCCTGCAGCCGATCTTCGCCTCGGGCGCGAGCGCGTGGCTGCTCGACGAGGACCTGTTCGCACGCGTCTACGCGTCCCGCGAGCCGTTCTGGACCACGCGCGCCAAGAGCGGGCGGGACTACGAGGTGTACGTCACCAACAACCGCGCCGGGATCTACGCGCTGGGGTATCCGGCCTTCGGGCTGTTCGACCATCTGGTGCGGCTGGTCGAGATCGTGGCGTTCGTCGGCGTCGTGTGCCTCGTGCTCTTCCTGATCGTGTTGGGCGCGGCGCCGTGGGCTCCCGCCCGGCAGCGCTTCGGCCGCGCGCTGCTGCGCGAGATCCGCACCAGCTTCTATCGCCGCCTGCTGCTGGCGTTCGTCGCCGCCACGGTGATCCCGGTGCTCGCGCTGGCCGTGGTGATTCGGACCTACTACACGGCGCAGCTGCGAGCCGACGCCGAGACCGGCGCGGCGCGCACGGCGGCCGTCGCGCAGCGGGTGATCGAGGAATCGTCGAGACTGCAGCAGACGGATGCAGCGGCGGCGCCCGTCATCAACGACGACCTGCTGGTATTCATCAGCCAGATCATCGACCAGGACGTGAACATCTTCGCGGGCTCGCAGCTGGTGGCGACCAGCGAGCGCGACCTGTTCACGTCGGGGTTGCTGCCGACTCGCACGCCGGACGGCGTATACGACGCGATCGCGCTCGATCGCATGCCCAGCTTCGTGGCCGAGGATGCCATCGGGTCGCTGCGCTACCTGGTGGCCGCCACACCGATTCGCGCCGGCGGGCGCGACGCGATTCTGACCGTGCCGCTGGCGTCCCGGCAGCAGGAGATCGAGGACCAGATCGCCGATCTCGACCGCGGCATCCTGCTCGGCGTCGCCCTGTTCATCGTGCTCGGGGCGGGCAGCGGCCTCTATCTGGCGGAGCGGATTGCGGACCCCGTCAAGCGCTTGACGCGCGCCACCCGCCAGCTCGCGCGCGGGAACTTCGATGCGCAGGTGGTGGTCCGCTCGGCCGACGAGCTGCAACGCCTCGTCGCCGCGTTCAACCGGATGGCGATCGATCTCAAGGATCAGCAGCGCCGGCTGGAGCGCACGCACCGGCTCG